>CAWCFQ010000005.1:0-864743 GCA_963794965.1 uncultured Acidobacteriaceae bacterium | reverse complement strand
GATGTGGATTCGTAGCGATGCGGCATTCGAGTCCATTGTTTCAGCAGACCTGTTCACAAGGGCGCAGACCATCATTCGCGAACGCAGTCGCAGATACACCAATGACGAACTACTGGACCAACTTCGCAGGTTGCTGGAGCGCACGGGCCGTCTCTCTGGTCTTCTGATCGACGAGACTCACGGCATCGCGTCCAGTACGGTCTATCGCAGCCGGTTTAGCAGCCTGATCCGGGCATAGGGTTGATCGGGTACGCTCCCGAACGCGACTACGAGTTCATCGAAACAAACCGTCAACTGCGCCTGATGTATCCGAAGATCATTGCTGATGTCATTGACAATATTCGCCAACTCGGAGGCGCTGTGAGTAGTGACCCTACCAGTGATTTGTTGGTGGTGAATGACGAATTCACCGCAGCTGTCGTTATCGCCCGATGCCGCCAAAGAGACTCAGGAGCATTTCGATGGTTAATTCGCATCGATGCCGGTTTGAACCCAGACATCACCGTTGCAGTCCGAATGGCCGCCGACAACCAGAGCCCGCTAGACTACTATCTCCTGCCAAGTCTCGACATGACTTTTGAAAAACTATTGCTCGCCGAAGACAACGCAGTAAGTTTGGATACGTATCGTTTTGTCACCCTCGATTTCTTTTTTGGCATGGCCGAGCGCGCACGGATACCGGGGGCCGCATGAATGATGCCGCTCCGACCGTTCAGATGATCCCCATAGATCAAATAAATGTCCTCAATCCGCGAAGCCGGAACAAGGTGGCTTTCCAAGGCATCGTGGCCAATATTTCCAGCCTCGGTCTCAAAAGGCCCATTACCGTCGCTCGTCGGATCGAGCCCCTAGATGGTAAACCATACGATTTGGTGTGCGGCCAAGGTCGCCTTGAGGCCTTCATGGCCCTCGGCCAAGTTGAGATTCCCGCAATTGTGAAGGAAGCATCAAGGGAGGAATGTTTCTTAATGAGCCTGGTAGAAAACATTGCCAGGCGCCAAATCCGTCCACTGGAGTTGCTCCGGGAGATCGACAGCCTGAAGTCGCGAGGTTATAACACAACTGAGATTGCCAAAAAAATTGATGTGGCGAAGAGTTATGTTGTGGGAATCGCACATCTGTTGAAAAACGGCGAAGAACGTCTTCTCCATGCCGTCGACAAAGGCCGGATACCGTTGTCGGTGGCGATGCAGATCGCGAACGCGGACGAGGACGGCATTCAGCGAGCCCTCTGCCAGGCCTACGAAGATCAGACTCTACGGGGCCGCAAACTGCTCACCGTTCGCCGCATCATAGAACTGCGCAAAGCCAATGGCAAACGTGCGACCCCAGGTGTCCGACGTAGAAATAACGGCTTGCAGTCAGCAGAGTCGCTGGTTCGTGTTTATCGTCAAGAAGCCGACCGACAAAAACTCCTGGTGAAGAAGTCGCAGCTGACGGAGCACCGGTTGCTGTTCATCGTATCCGCGCTAAGAAATCTCCTCCGTGATGAGAACTTCATCACGTTGTTGCGTGCTGAAGGACTGGAGTCGCTACCCGCTTACCTTGCAGAAAGGATTCAGATCACCGAAAGGGCTTGAATATGGCTAAGCAGGTTTCCATCGCGTTTAATCCCCAGGGGGTGGTGGTGCCGATCACACACATCTTGCCACTCAAGCAAGTAAACCCTGTCATGCGGTCCAGCCAAAAGTACCAGCAAGTCCTTTCTTCCGTGCGCGAAGTCGGCATCATTGAGCCCCTGATCGTGTTCCCACACAACGGCCAGTCAGACACGTATTTATTGCTGGATGGCCACGTGCGGCTTGAGGTCCTGAGGCAGATCGGCGAGACTCATGCGCGCTGCCTAATCGCGACTGACGATGAAACCTACACGTACAATCGGCGTGTAAACCGAATGGCCACAATTCAGGAACACAATATGATCCTGAAAGCGATTCGGCACGGCGTCTCGGAAGAACGGATCGCCAAGGTGCTGAAAGTGGATGTGGCTATCATCCGACAGAAGCGAGACCTGTTGAATGGTATCTGCAAGGAGGCCATCGAGATCCTCAAGAATAAACATGTGTCGTTAGGAGCATTCTCCTTTCTACGAAAGCTAAAACCAATGCGCCAGATTGAGGTGGCCGACCTGTTGGTGGCGACGGGGAACTTCTCGGTGCCCTATACAAAGGCTCTTCTGGCAGCTACCCGCTCCGACATGCTTGTCGATCCTGACAAACACAAAGTAGTCGAGGGCCTGACCCCGGAACAGGTCGCGAAGATGGAAAAAGAGATGGAAGTCTTGCAGCGCGATTTAGGGCTGATTGAGGAATCTCATGGAAATCAGGTCCTTAATTTGGTCCTAGCGCGCGGCTACCTCGCGAAGTTGCTCGGCAATGCCCGTGTTGCCCGCTACCTTGGCCAGCACCACGCGGACATTTTTCGCGAACTGCAGTCGGTCTCAGAAAGTTCTTCACTGGAGAACTGAACCCTTGTAGCGGCTGACCGACTGAGCCGTTCTCCCTGAATCGGCGTCTGCACGTTCGCGTGGCTATCCCCCTTGTACTTGCAGGCCCGCTACCTGTAGTCAATTGCGGAGATTCTGTGCGGGTTTTCCCTTCCACAATAAACCGCTTGACGTGTACGGCATAACCGTACATACTGGAATAGTGAAGGGATAACATGCAACTTGTCCGCTTTCGGCACAGAGGGCTAAGGCAGCTCCATGAGGACGGAAACGCCAAGGGGGTGCCGTCCGCGATGGCCGACAAGCTGCGGAAGCTTCTGTTCGCCCTCGAAACCGCCGAGATGTTGGAGCAGCTCGGTCGGTTCCCTGGCTGGAAGCTGCATCCTCTTAAAGGCCCCCTGAAAGGCTCATGGAGCCTGACTGTCACGGGAAACTGGCGGTTAGTTTTCCACTACGACGAACAGACAAACACCGCCAGCGATATTGACCTGATCGACTACCACTAGGAGGCCGAAATGCCTATGAAGAACCCGCCCCATCCGGGCGACCTGATAAGAACCGAAATCATCGAAGCTCTCGGCCTCACCGTGTCGAAGGCGGCGGAGATTTTGAAGGTGCGCCGCGCTACGCTCTCCGATCTTCTGCACGGCAAGGCCGCGCTGACGCCGGAAATGGCCCTGCGCATCGAAAAGGCGTTCGGCCCGGACATGGATCACCTTCTCCGGATGCAGCTCGCCTATGACGTGGCGAAAACGCGAGTGCAAGCACGGAGCATCTCGATCAAGCGATATGCCCCGGCCTGAAGCTGCGCATCGGTTCTACGAGGAGGCCGGATTCCATGTGCGCGACACGAGCGGCTACCGGCACGGATCAGCCTGATCTCTGAGCCACGCTCTATCGCGCGATCTAATAGTTAGTTTCGCCAGCCTTTCCCTACCCCCGCCGTATGTTTCCCCAGGGCGTGATATTGCAATGCAAGAGCGTCTCAAGTCGGCCATCGATGACGATCTTGAAAGTTCTGTTCGTATCATGCGTGACATCATAGTGAAAACCCGGCGGTACTTCCCAACAGAACCGAAAGGACTTACGCTGGGCGCGATCCTGCTCAGAGCGGGCATGCTTGGAAAGGTCAATTTTATAACGTCGGTTACGGCTATCGAGCCATGATCGGTTGCCCTGCCCATCAGGACGCCGATGTTGCCGTTCAACCTCAGACAGCAATTCCTCAGCGCTTGCAAAACGTTCTATGGCATAAACATCGCAGTGACGCCAATATTCTGCGGTTCTCGCGTTGGTGGCAAACACTGTAGGTGGCAAGAGCAGAGCATGTCTCACATCTTTCGGGGACAGTTTCTCAAGCCAAAGCTGGTCCATGCTTACGATGCCGTGGAGATTTTCCTGAAGAATCGGCCATGAGAGGTCTTTAAGCGGTTGGCGTAGCCGAGCGAGATGGATACGGCAATCGAATCGGAGGCGTCGCGAGATTTCCGCCCAATCCCGATTCGCTGGGATAACGATGTGCGTGAAGCCGTCCCCGACAGCATCAATCAGCTCGCAGAGTTCGGACTCCGAAAACGGTCCCATTGAATTTGAATTAATCGGCGTTGCCCTAAAGACATGGCCTGCCGGTAAAGCCTCATGCCATTCGGATGATTCTTCTTTGAGCCTGCGGTGAAGGCTCAGGGGCAGGCCGAAGAGGTGAAGCTTCATTTCTTGTCTCGCATGACTCTCAGCACCCACTCTAGCGGAACGCGAAGCTGGAGAAGATCTTCAATAGGGAGGTTGTCGAGGAAATTGTAAAGTTCTGAGCGCTGTCCAATACTGTAACCTTTTGTCAGCAATGCTTCTCTCGAAGGGCGATCATCGCTCCGAGAAGTGCCGCTGCACCAACGATCTTCAGAAACTCCGTTGGCTGCTGCCCATGTCGCCACGTAATCGGTTATTTGCTTTTGGAGATAACGGTTCCATGCGTGCATGACGAATGGATTCTCCCGCAATCTCCTCGCAAATTCATTAAAGACGGCGGTGCCTATCCCATCAAGAGGCGCCAAAAGCGAACCTTTGACGTTTTCCGGCTGCTCCTCAGAGAAAGTCCGTCGCCACGCAATCTGAGTCTCGCGTGAGACAGGCTCAATCGTGATCCCGTTCCGTGTGGTCGGAGTGTTCTCATAGAAGATTTTGTCTTCGATAGGATCATAAAGGCGGACAGTATTAGGGATGGGAAACTCTATGAACGCTCGCCAGAAATCACGACGCAATCTAGGCAGCGGTCGCGCATAAGCAGAGAGGGTATCCGCAGCCGTAGCCGGAGCCAGAAGCACATCGCTGCCAATGCGAATTTGAACGGCAACTTCAGGAACCCTCTTAACAAATTCTAGGAAGGTTTTGGCACCCAGCTCTTGTTCACTAAACGTTGCGGCGTTGGAGGCTGCTTCGGTTAGGAGTTGTGCCTTAACCAACGCTCCAGGCACGGGGCTATGACGTTGGGCGTATAGCCTTTCTACAACGCTGACAAGCAACTGCTTCGAGTCGTCGAAGTTGAGAGGGGCCACGTGGCAATCTTAAACTAAAAGGGCCGCTATCGCGGCCCTTCGGTGATTGATCGTTCTCAATCAACCTTAGAAACTTATATGCTCGCCTTGATCTTTGCAGGGTTTGAACTCTGTGAGATCATCAATTCGCTAGCGAGACACGAATTAAAACCCCACCCCCACTCGATCCCTTCCGCGTGAGTGCAGATGAGCACATCACCGGAATCACCCCTATGATCGCCTAAACGTGGTGTTTTTGTCAATCCTCACAAGCCTGCGCTGCCTGCGCTCTGTGACAAAGGTAATCGCCGCATGGCGAACAATCTCACGAAAGTGGAGCACCTGAAAACCAATCCAGCAGTTCTCAACTATCCTAAAATCGTCTAGCGCCAGCGTGCAATAGCGTGCAAGGGTGCGCGGCGAGTGTGGTAAATTTGGCATCCGTGGCAATGTAGTTTCTACAAGTTATGGAAGCCATTGGGCGGGGCAGGGTTCGAATCCCACTCTCTCCGCCAGTAGTTTCTCCCGCCCGGCCCTGGCCTTCCGTGATCTCGGAAGGCTCGTCCCCACTTGGTAAGCTCGCATTGAGTTCCAGGAGGGCCCTTGTCCGCGACTGCTCAGAAAACCGCTCCCCAATCCACCATCAAGATTCTTTACGCCGAGTCCGACGAAGCCACTCTCGCCGCCCAAGCGGTCGCCATGCGCCATGCCGGACATTGCGTGACCACTGCCCTCAGCCGCCAGAGCGTTCAGGAAGCCCTGCGCCGCGATGCCTTTGACCTGGTAATCCTCGGCGCCACCTTGTCCAAAGATGATCGTCATCACCTTCCTTACATGGTCAAGAAGGCCCACGAAGGAACGAAGGTTTTGGTCATGCATGCCGGTGCTCACCATCACGAAGTGGATGCCGCCATCGATCCCAGCCTGAGTATGATGCTGGTGCTCGAGCGGATTGCCGCCCTGCTACAGCCCGCGGACGCGCGACCGTAACTCTGCCCTGAAATTTAAAATGGGCCGCCAGCCAAGAAGCGGTGACGTTTCCTTGGCTATCGGCCCATTCGATCCGGACTGGGATCGGAGGTGATACCTACATCGTAGACCCTCCGGTTCGATTGTCAAGCGTCAACTTCTGGAAGCTCCAAGTAGTCCCATTCCGGGCAAATTCCCGGCAAAATACCCTCTAATCATTGACACTTTCCTCGCCAAAATGTTATTTTTATTGGTTTTAAAGCGGCTCTTCTTCCAACGGAATCAGCCAGCAGGGTCATCAAGGATTCGGTCGTCGGCTCGATCATCAGAAAATGGACCAGACACTCCGACAACTAGGCGGATTACTGCTCGGAGCCGTGCCCACGGTCATCCTGCTGGGGACGCTTTACATTCTCTACACTTTCCTGGTCTATCGCCCGCTCACCGCCGTGCTTGCCGAACGGCGCAGCCGAACCCAGGGTGCCCTGGAAAAGGCGCGCGCCGATATCGCTGCCGCCGAGGCGCGCACAGCCGACTACGAGCAACGCCTCCGCGAAGCCCGCCAGAAGGTTTTCAAGAACCAGGAAGCTCGCCGTCAGCAGGCTACCCAGTCTCGCACCCAGGCCGTGAATCAAGCCCGTACCCGGGCCCAGGAACAGGTCAAGCAGGCGCAAGCGGCCATCGACCAGGATAAGCAGCAAGCCATGTCGAAGCTGCAATCGGACGTGGCCCGACTCGCCAGCGATATCGTGCGCACCGTGCTACGTCCCATGGCATCGCCCAGTCAGGCGGGTGGCCAATGAAAATGGGAAGGATGCAAGAGATCGGGCGGGGACGGTTCTGTAGTCACAACAGATCTGCGTTAATCCATGCGCTGCTCACGCTGGCGCTGCTGGTCTTCGTGCCGGCGGCTTACGCACAGCAGCAATCCGCGCCGCAGTCTTCCCAGTTCCCATCTGCAGAGCCCGCAAAAGAAGCCAATCAGCCCCCTCCAGCCCAAAAGACGATCGACGGAGAGTTGACCAAGGAGACCCGCGAGGCTACTGGAGCCGACGAAGAAGAAGAGAACGCAAATCTCAAGCACGCCGCCCCAATCCGATGGCTGGCGCGCATAACGGGTCTGAGTGTGCACCAGGCGTATATGCTGGCTCTCTCTCTGAATTTTGCCATCATTGTCGTCATCGTGTTCTGGGCCGCGCGCAAGTTCGTGCCCGGCATTTTGCGCGACCGGAACACAACCATCCAGCGTGCCCTGGAAGAGGCGCGCGCCGCCAGTCAGGATGCGAATCGCCGTTTGGCCGAGATCGAGAATCGTCTGCGCCAGTTGGATGTCGAAATCGGGCGCATGCAAGCGGCCGCGGAGAAAGAAGGCGACACCGAGGAAATTCGCATCCAGCAAGCTGCCGAAGAAGATGTTCGTAAAGTCGTGCTCGCCGCCGAGCAGGAAATCGCGGCTGCCGCCAAACAGGCCCGCCGTGAATTGACCACGCACACCGCCGGTTTGGCCATCGCCCTCGCTCGCCAGCAGATCAACGTCGATGCCAATACCGATCAGGTTCTGGTCCGCAACTTCGCCACCAACCTCGCGCCGAAAGACGGCGGGAAGGACGGCCGGTAGCCATGGCATCCGTAGTCGGCACCTACGCCCGCGCCTTCGCCGATGTAGTCATGACCGCGAAGAACAACCTCGACTCCGACCGCGTGTTGCGGGAGTTGCATGGAATCGAGGCTCTGCTCGATCAAAACGATCAGTTGCGCCGAGTCATGGAAAATCCGTCCATTCCGGGAGACCGGAAACGGGCCGTGCTCGATGCCATCGCCGCGCGACTGGGCACGACTCGGCAGGTGCGGAATTTCGTGGCCGTGCTCACCGATAACCGAAGACTGCCCCTGTTCAGCGAAATCCTGAAACAGACGGAGCAGGAATTGAACGACCGCCAAGGTTTCGCGGAAGCGCAAGTCAACAGCGCGCGTCAACTGAGCGGCCCGGAAAAGCAAATGCTGGAAGCCGAGATCACAAAAATGACGGGTAAAAAGGTCCGGGCGATCTACCAACAAGATGCGTCGTTGCTCGGGGGAGCAGTAGTGCAGGTAGGCAGCACCATCTACGACGGTTCCGTGAAAGGCCAGTTAGAAAGAATCAGGGAGCAACTGGTGGAGAGCTAGAGAACCACTTCTGGCTTCTAGCTGCTAGCTTCCGGCTTGAACCCGGAGGACGCGTAAATCGCGAGAGAGCTAGAAGCCAGAAGCCAGGAGCAAGAAGCTAAGAGCTGATTTTATGGCACAAATCAAAGCAGACGAAATTACTCAATTAATCCGCGAGCAGATCGAGAACTACGAATCGAAAATCGCGGTCGACGAAGTCGGCACCATCATCACCCTCGGTGACGGCATCGCCCGTGTCTACGGCCTCGATAAGGTCATGGCGGGAGAACTGCTCAGCTTCCCGCACGGCATCGCCGGCATCGCCATGAACCTCGAAGAAGATCAGGTGGGCGTGGTTATCCTCGGCGAATACACCGACATCAAGGAAGGCGACGAAGTCAAGCGCACCGGCCGCATTATGAGCGTGCCTGTGGGCGACGCCCTGATCGGCCGCGTCGTGAACTCGCTGGGCGTGCCGATTGACGACAAGGGCCCGATTGCCACCGATAAATTCATTCCCATCGAGCGCCTGGCTCCCGGCGTCGTCGCCCGCCAGCCGGTGCGCGAACCCATGGCCACGGGATTGAAGGCCATCGACTCCATGATCCCGATCGGCCGCGGACAGCGCGAACTGATCATCGGAGATCGCCAGACCGGAAAGACCGCCGTTGCCCTCGACACCATCATCAACAGCAAGGGCAACAACTTGATCTGCATCTATAACGCCATCGGTCAGAAGCGCTCGTCGATTGCGCAGGTGGTGAAGATTCTCGAAGATGCGGGCGCCATGGAATACACCATCGTGGTTGCCGCGTCGGCTTCCGAACCCGCTCCCATGCAGTACATCTCTCCCTACGCGGCCTGCGCCATGGGCGAGTTTTTCCGCGATTCCGGACGCCACGCTCTCTGTATCTACGACGATCTTTCCAAACACGCCGCCTCCTATCGCGAGATTTCGCTCCTGCTCCGCCGTCCGCCCGGCCGTGAAGCTTATCCCGGAGACGTGTTCTATCTTCACTCGCGTTTGTTAGAGCGTGCCGCCAAGCTGAGCGACAAGAACGGTGGAGGATCGCTCACCGCGCTTCCCGTAATCGAAACTCAGGCGGGAGACGTTTCGGCCTACATTCCGACCAACGTGATTTCGATCACCGATGGCCAGATCTATCTGGAAACCGACCTCTTCAACCAGGGCGTCCGTCCAGCCGTGAACGTAGGACTGTCGGTAAGCCGCGTGGGCGGCAGCGCGCAGATCAAAGCCATGCGGCAGGTCGCTGGAACGCTGAAGCTCGAACTGGCCCAGTACCGCGAACTCGCGGCCTTTGCCCAGTTCGGCAGCGATCTCGACAAAGCCACACAGCAGCAGCTCAATCGCGGGCAGCGTCTGGTGGAGCTCCTGAAGCAAGGCCAGTTCTCGCCCCTGCCATTCGCGAAACAGATTCTGATCATCTTCGCCGGAACCAGCGGCGTGCTGGACGACATGCCCGTAGCTGACGTTCGCGACTTCGAGAAAGATCTGTACAAGTACGTGGAAACCACGAATCCAGGTCTGCTCAACACTATCGCGGAAAAGAAAATCCTGGACGACAACCTGAAAGCAGAGATGTCCAGAGTAATTCAAGAAGCAAAACAGCAGTTCGTGGATTCGAAGCAAGCGGTAGCGAAGTAGACCGGCTGCTAGCTGCTAGCTCCTAGCTTCTAGCAACCCAAACATCAGTGTTTCTATCGAGGGTTGAGGTTTTGCTCGCTAGCAGCTAGAAGCTAGGAGCCAGTAGCGATTTATGGCAAACGTTCTTGACATTCGGCGTCGTATCCGCAGCGTGGTCAACACGCGGCAGATCACCAAGGCGATGAAGACGGTCTCGGCGGCGAAGTTGCGCCGCGCGCAAGAAGGCGCGCTGGCCGCGCGTCCCTATTCGCAGATGCTCACGAACGTTCTCAAATCGCTGGTCTCGCGGGCCGATATCTACGATCCGGCTACCGGACTGCCGCGTCATCCCCTGCTCGCCGAGCGTCCGGAAAACAACATCCTGCTCATCCTCGTGACCGGAGATAAAGGCCTGGCCGGGGCTTTCAACACCAACATCCTGAAGATGGCTTCGAAATTCATCGAGTCCAAACCGCAGCAGAATATTGACTTGGAATGCATCGGGCGCAAGGGCCGCGACTTCATGCGGCGGCGCTATCCGATGGCCCCAGAGGCGCGACCCGTTCAGCCGGGTGAAGAAGCCCAGCAACCGCCGCCCCGCGCTGGCCGCGTGCAGATCGCAGGCGAGCATGTTGGAGTTCTCGGCAAGGTCGAACACACTTTTGCGGCCACTCTGAGCGAGAGCGTGATTGCCCGCTACTGCCGCGGTGAGATTGACGGCGTCTACCTTCTGTTCAACGAATTCAAGTCGGTCATCGCGCAACGCCTGGTGGCCGAGCGCCTGCTGCCCATGAAGGAGATTGGCGAAGTCGAGATTCACATGGCGGAAGAGGCTTCGGAAGAGGAACGCAAGCAGCGAATCGAAGCGGCGAAGTCGGCCCACGTCGGTTTGCGTCCACTGGACACCAGCGCCGTCGATGAGGCGGCCGCAAGATTCGCGGCTTTGCCCGTGGATTACATCTACGAGCAAAAGCCCGAGCAATTGTTCGAGGGCATTCTGCCGAAGTACCTCGGCATCCAGGTTTTCCATGCGCTGCTCGAGTCCGTAGCCGCGGAGCACGCCGCCCGTATGACGGCCATGGATGCGGCCACCAACAACGCCAGCGATATGATCGATTCGCTCACGCTGGTCATGAATCGCGCGCGCCAGGCCAAGATCACGAAGGAAATTATCGAGATCGTCAGTGGAGCGGCAGCGCAGTAACAACGCTGCTAGCTGCTGGCTACTAGCCGCTAGCAACCGCTTGAAGTGAGAGCAAATCTTGATTGCCAGTAGCCAGAAGCTAGTGGCTAGCAGCTGAGGTCTTATGTCAGAAAACATCGGAAACGTAATCCAAATCGCCGGCCCTGCCGTCGACGTCCAGTTCATCGAAGGCTCGATGCCTCCCGTCTATCAGGCGCTGCGCGTGGTCAGCGACGGCTTTACCGTGCCTGCCCCCATCGACGTCATTCTCGAAGTGCAGCAGCATCTCGGCGAAGGCCGGGTGCGCTGCGTCGCCATGGAAGCCACCGACGGCATGGTGCGCGGCATGAAAGCCATTGACCAGGGTGGACCGATCTCCGCCCCGGTGGGCCGCGGTACATTAGGCCGCGTGATGAACGTCATCGGCCAACCCGTGGACAACCTGGGCCCAATTGACTTTGCCAAGAGAATGCCCATTCACCGTCTCGCGCCCGCCTTCGATGAACAGTCGACCACGGCGGAAATGTTCGAGACCGGCGTGAAAGTGGTTGACCTGATTCAGCCCTTCCTGAAAGGCGGAAAGATCGGCCTCTTCGGCGGCGCCGGCGTCGGCAAAACCGTCGTCATCATGGAACTCATCAACAACGTGGCCAAGCAGCACGGCGGATTTTCCGTGTTCGCGGGCGTGGGTGAGCGCACCCGTGAAGGCAATGACCTCTGGCTGGAGATGACCGAGTCGGGAGTCATCAAGCCCGGCGTTCCTGCCGAGTCTAAAGCCGCGTTGATCTACGGCCAGATGACCGAGCCCCCCGGCGCGCGTCTTCGCGTTGCCCTCACCGCTCTGACCGTGGCCGAATATTTCCGTGACGAAGAAGGTTCCGACACCCTCCTCTTCATCGACAACATATTCCGTTTCACCCAAGCCGGATCCGAAGTTTCCGCTCTCTTGGGCCGCATGCCCAGTGCCGTAGGTTATCAGCCCAACTTAGCTACTGAGATGGGAGAGTTACAAGAACGCATTACTTCGACTAAGAAAGGGTCAGTAACCTCGGTGCAGGCGATTTACGTACCGGCGGACGACTTGACCGATCCCGCACCGGCGACCACATTTGCCCACCTGGATGCCACGACCGTGCTTTCGCGCGCTCTGACGGAAATTGGAATTTATCCCGCCGTCGATCCGCTCGCTTCCACTTCGCGCATTCTTGATCCGCGGATTGTCGGGCAGGATCATTACGATGTGGCACAGATGGTGAAAAAGACGCTCCAGACCTACAAAGACCTTCAGGACATCATTGCCATTCTGGGCATCGACGAACTGAGCGAGGACCAGAAGGTGACGGTGGCGCGGGCGCGCAAGATCCAGAAGTTCCTCTCCCAACCGTTCTTTGTGGCCGAGCAGTTCACTGGCACTCCCGGACGCTACGTAAAGATTGCCGACACGGTGAAAGGCTTCCGCGGCCTCGTGGAAGGAAAGTACGACGACATCCCGGAGCAGGCCTTCTACATGAAGGGAACGATTGACGAAGTGCAGGAGACAGCGGAGAAGATGAAGGGGACAGCAGCGTAGGATCGGTCGTTTGTCGCTGGTCGTTGGTAAACCCAACGGCTAACAGTTTTACCTAACGACTAACGACTAACGACCAACGACAATGACCAATACTTTCCAACTCGAAATCGTTACTCCCGCCAAACTGGTGGTGAAGGATGCGGCGGAAGAGGCGCAGATCCCGGGACTGAGCGGGTATCTGGGGATTCTTCCCGGGCACGCCCCGTTGATTACGGAGCTGGGCGTCGGTGTGATCACTTACCGGGCGAGCGGAGCCGCGCATACCCTGTCAGTAGCGTGGGGGTTTGCGGAGGTGCTGCCCGACAAAGTTACGATTCTGGCGGAAGCGGCCGAGCGCCCGCAGGAAATTGACGTCGAACGCGCGCAAAAAGCCAAAGATCGCGCCGAGGAGCGCCTGAAGAGTAACGATCCGAAGATTGATTACACCCGCGCGGAAGACGCTTTGCAGCGCGCGGAAACCCGGCTGCACGTGGCGAAAGAAAAGTAGCAGAGATACGGCCCTGAGGAGTCAAAGGCCCGCACTCTGGCGACCTCGGGTTGGTGTCAGGGTATCGCTTTAGCGATACCGTAAGTTGTAGAGAACGGATGCCCCATTAGGAGCTCGAGATTGTGCCCTTCCCAAAGCCTCCCCAGCCCAACGGTGAAACTTTCACCGCATACTGAAAAGTTTTGCACTCTATCGCATTGCCCGGTGCGCCAGAAGAACGCCAGAAGAAAATCCCGTTAAGAATCTCGTCCGCCGTTGCGATTTCTCTTGACACCGCTCGCGAACTAGACATAATGGCAGACGTGTGGTCGCAGTCCGCTGAATATTCCTTCCCCAACTAATAATCACGTCGTCGGGAGTTTGCCAAGAAGCAGGTAACTGATGTGGGATTGACCTGCCGCAGGCGTGCTTGTTGGCAGATTTTGTCAGACCCATAGCTGTCTTGTTTATCCCGCGAGTCCAAGACCTCCGCGCCGCGCGGAGCCAACTTCAACCAGGAATACCAGGCTTTTTTGGGAGGGTAAAAAATGAAGAAATTCGTGGTGACAGTGACGATTTTGATGTTGGTAGTGAGCCTCGCATCCTTGGCGTTAGCCGAGAGCGATGACCTGAGGGCCGTCCGCGCTTCGGCGGCCATGGAAGACACGAACGTTAAGGGAGTCAGAATCGCTGTGGGCCCGCCGGCAGGCTTTGATGCCCTGAAGGCAACCGACCGCGAGCTGGCCATGTACGGCCTGCCTCCACGACCGGACCAGGCGTCGGCGCCAAAAGAGTTCATGCTTTGGCAGCGGGCAATGGGAGCGGCGAAGCATCGCGCGTCCGGCAAACTGGATGTGAAGTCCTTCTCCAGCACGAATTTCAAGCCGTCGAAGCTGTCCGCGACTCAGACCAGCAATGGCTCCTATAACTGGAGCGGCGTAGCATCGGTCAACACAAACAAGAAATGGAAAGCCAAGACCTCCTTCGAAGAAGTGGTTTCCATCTTCAACGTGCCCGTTGCCCAGCCTCCGTTCGGCGCCTGCGGAAACGGGATCACGGGGCCGTTTTATGAAGTAAGCTGGAACGGCATCGGCGGCTTCTTCTCGTATGACAGCCTGGTGCAGGGTGGCAGCTTATCCGCAGCCGACTGCTCCGGCGACACTCTCTACGAAGCCTGGGTGGAGTGGTTCCCGAGCTACTCGATCATTGGAGTGTTCTACGTCAATCCGGGCGACGATATCTATGTTGTAAGCTTCGGCTATCCCGGCACCGATGAGCAGCTTGTCTTTGTTGAAGACATTACCCTCCTAACGTACGCAGAAGTGGAACTGCCCTATGTCACAGGGCCTGGGTTGGTGGGGGCCAGCGCGGAGTATATCGTCGAGCGTCCCTGCTGCGATGGCGATGGCTACCCGCTTCCGCTGGCCAACACCATCTACGACTTCTTCAACGATGACGTGGCTTTTGACTCGGTCAAGGCTTTCTATCCCGGTACCCAGGCCGCGACCAACCACAACATCAGCATGGTCGATGATACTGACAGCCAATACATTGAAGGTGTGTATGACGGGGCCACGGGAGAACAAGGGCTGGAGAGTCTCTGGTTCTACACCGAGGGCTGCGCGCTTTCCGGTGGTTGTACACCCGACTAACACTACTGCTGTCTGACTTGTTGTCCGCATTTCGAGGCCTGCCAACCTTGGCAGGCCTTTTTTTGCGCCCACACTGAGGGCATTGCGAGAGTCGCTCCTCGAGCAAATTGAGCAGGTTCACAACCAGCTTGTAATAAGTGAAACTAGTGTGGTAGCACGGTCAGACTCTTCCAAGCCGGCACTGTAGGTCTCTGCTACACTTTCCAGTTTCCTTCTTTTCTCGGCGATTGCGTCTCAAGCAATCGTGAGCGAGGCAATCATGGCCATTCAGCGGGTGGGAGTGATAGGGGCGGGCACCATGGGCAATGGGATCGCCCACGTGTTGGCGCGGTGCGGATTCAACGTGGTGCTGTGCGATCTGGAGCAGCGATTTCTGGATCGCGGACTCCAGACGATTGCGAAGAACCTTGATCGCGAAGTAGCGAAGAACAAAATTACGGCCGGCGACAAAACCTCCACGCTGGCGAGGATTGCCACGGTGATCGAGCGGGCGAAACTGGCCGGTTGCGATCTTGTGATCGAGGCGGCGACAGAGAAGTTTGAGATCAAAGCCGAGATTTTCCGCGATCTGGATCACATCATGAAGCCGGAAGTAATTCTGGCCACGAACACGTCTTCGATTTCGATCACGAAAATTGCGGCGCTGACCGGGCGCGCCGATAAGGTCATCGGCATGCACTTCTTTAATCCGGTGCCAGTGATGAAACTGGTCGAGTTGATTCGAGGCTTGGCAACTTCACAAGCCACGTTTGAGACGGCGCGCGAACTGGCCATAAAGCTGGAAAAGACGCCGGTGGAGGTGAATGACGCTCCCGGATTTGTGTCGAACCGGGTGCTGATGCCGCTGCTGAATGAGGCCATGTATGCCGTAATGGAGGGCGTCGCCACGGCCGAGGCGGTGGATGAAGTGTTCAAGCTGGGCATGGCGCATCCGATGGGGCCGCTGACGTTGGCCGACTTTATCGGGTTGGATGTATGCCTCGACATCATGCGGGTGATGCAGGAAGGACTGGGGGATCCGAAGTACCGGCCTTGTCCGCTGCTGATCAAGATGGTGGATGCGGGCTGGCTGGGGCGCAAGAGCGGTCGCGGCTTTTACACCTATCCGTAAGCTGGAGATATGACGATAAGCACGAACGAAGTTCTTCCTAAAGGGAAATCGGGCGGCGACCGGTTCTATTATTTCCTGGCGGCGATGTTGGGAGCGGCGGCCGGGTGGTTGGACATCAAAGTCAGTGACTTGCTGCTGACGGCCTTGGTGGTGCTCGCGGCGAACACCCTGCTCGGAATTCTGAGCCCGCGACGGCCCTGGCGCTGGGTGCTGATCGTGGGAGTGTGCGTGCCCGTGGTGGAGTGGCTGGCGTACTTCTTCCTTGCCCAAAAGCCGGACCGGGCCCAGATCTCCGAGTCCTTTCTGGCGTTCCTGCCGGGGATCGCTGGCGCCTACGGGGGAGCGATCGGGCGGAGCGTAGTGGACAACCTGTTCGCCGGGAAGTAGTCGGGGACTGCTTTGTGCCTCGCACAGCGAGCTCGCCCTAGAACGATCAACTACCGGACGGTGCGTCCAGCAAGATGGTCAACGGCGCGACGTGTTCTGGTTTGACGTAACGATTTACGAGGAAGCGTTTGCCGTCCTTGGCCACGTCGTATGTAAAAATGTCGGTGGAGGAAATCGGGGCGCGGCCGTGAATCTGGAAGAGAGGCGTGGGCGTGCCGGTCGCAAAAACACTTTGGTTGCTGACGGACACAGCCATCAACATGCCGCTGGGCGCGATATAGAAAATCTCCTTGCCGTCTCCGCGCCAGCGCGGTTCGCTGCCGCCGCCGCGAGATACCTGCCATTTTCCGGCAGCGCCGGGGAACGAGGTAACGTAAATCTCCCAGGTCCCGAACTCATCCGAGGCATAGGCCACCCACTTTCCGTCCGGGGAGATCTGTCCGTTGGCTTCGTTGGCCTTGGTGTTCAGCAATGGAACTGCTGCTCCTCCGGCGGCCGGCAATAGTGCAAGATAGGTGCGGGGCGTAGCTTGATTGGTACAAAGAATCTGGTGGCCGTCCGGCGACCAGGAGTTGGGAAGAAGGTCATCCGTGGCTTGGCTCCGCAGCAGGAGCTTTTCCCGCTCCTGGCCACTGGCCCGCTTGGCGAATACCGATGAGCCCTCCTTGAAAACTGCGCGGTAGGCAACCGTGCCGCCGTCCCGCGACCAGACGCCGACGACCTGTTCCACAGGCTCGAAGGTGAAGCGGGAATTGCCGGCGCCGTTTGTGCTCATGAGCCAGACATCGACGCTACTGCTTTTCACGTCGCTAATGTCTACTGCGACGCGGTTGTCATCGGGCGAAAGGGTCGGGTTGGCGATGATAGCTGGATCGCCGATTCGACCCAATTCCTTGCCCGACCGGTCCATCCAGGTCAGAACGGACTGGGCGGCTCCGACGCCGGTGTTGAAAATTACCGTGCCCTTTCCGCCGGCCGCGAGAGCCGCCCAGTAGGTGGCGGGTTGAAAACCGACGACATTGGCGATGGCAGTGGTGCGGCCCGAAACCTTGGCGGTGGAGGGATCAAAGTCAACGCTCGCTAACTGCCGCTGATCATCCGCGTAAAACAAATGGTGGGAGTCGTAGTCGAAGCTCGAATGGCAGGGGATCACCAGACGCTTCTCCTCGCCATCGAGAGAGCTGACGTAGATGCCGCTGCTACGGTCGTCCTTGGAGTTGCCAAAGTTGTCCGCCCACATTAAGAAATGATTGCCGTCGGGAAGAAAGACAGGCCAACGGTGGGTTTGGAGGCCTTGGCTATCGTTGAGGAAACCCTGGGTGACGGCAGCCGCGCCGCTGCCATCGGCATTGACGCGCCACACGGCGCTGGCAGCGTCGGGACTGTAGATGATGACGTCGCGGCTCCCCCAGCTACCGCCCCGCCCCGCCAGAACGCTGGCCAGCACTTGCGGCGTGCCGCCTGACACTGCGATTTTCTGCAGTTTGCCGTTGGCAAAAAATCCAACGTAGGCACGATCTGGCGACCAGAAGGGAAAACTCGCGCCTTCCGTTCCCGGCAGAGGCACAACGTTGGGCGAGCCCACGCGCTGCACAAAAAGCATGGGCAATGCCGATTTTTCATCCGGCGACACAAACACGAGCATGGTGCCGTCGCGCGAAAGTGCCATGTGGCTCACGCTCATTTCTTCCGGAACCGCAAGGGCGAACTGCAGGCGAGTCGTAGGCGCAGGACGCCGCGCCACAAACCACGTCGCCGCGGCGACGGCCACCAGCGCCAGCGCCACGGAGAGCCATAACTGGAGCGGCAGCCGGCGCGGCGCGGCTACGGCACGCGCAACACCGCTCGTCTCAGTGCCCGAGAGCGCGCTCAGAGCAAACGACAGATCTCGTGCCGACTGGAAGCGTTGTTCCGGATTCTTCTCCAGGCAGCGCTGCACAATTCGTTCGAGCGTAGGAGAGACCACGCGAGCTGAACCCGATAACTCCGGCGGGTCGTCCTTCAAAACCGCGGTCATGGTTTCGGCCGCAGTGTCGCGGCGGAAAGCGCGCTCCCCGGATAGCATTTCGTAGAGCATGGCCCCAAACGAGAAGATGTCAGTGCGAGCATCGGCAACCTCGCCACGCACCTGCTCCGGCGCCATGTAGCTCGCCGTACCCATGACCACGCCCGCTGCCGTGTTTGAACTGGTGAGGGTGAGGCCGTCTGGTTCCGGGTTCAGATTCTGGGCGAACTTCGCCAGGCCAAAATCCAGGATCTTGATGCGCTCGTCTTTGGTGACGAAAACGTTCTCAGGCTTCAGGTCGCGGTGGACGATCCCCTTTTCGTGCGCGGCGGCCAGTCCGTGCGCGATCTGCACTCCATACTCGATCGTCTTACGCTGGGGCAGCGGCCCGCGATCCAGCACCGCGCGCAGACTTTCGCCTTCCAGCAGTTCGGAGACCAGAAAGGGCGAGCCGCTCTGCTGACCCTCGTTGTTCTGACTGTCGTTATGCCGGCCGATATCAAACACGGCGAGAATATTGGGATGGTTCAGCGCGGCCACTGCCCGCGCCTCCTGCTCAAAGCGACGCAAGCGGTCCGCTTCCCGGGCGAAAGACTCGGGAAGGATTTTTAAAGCGACATCGCGCCCCAGGCGCGTGTCGCGCGCGCGATACACTTCTCCCATTCCGCCAGCGCCTAGTGGAGCGAGGATTTCATAAGGCCCGAGTTTCGTGCCAGGGGTGAGAGCCATCCGTTCGCGACATTATAGCCGCAAGCAAGGGTGTTAAAGGCGTCCCAAATTGAGCCACTGCTCGATTGGGGAGTTCCCCCCAAAGGTACCGGCTCCTGAAAAACTGTTCCCGTTTCCACAGCCTGTAGGGGTAAGCTACCGCTATGGGAGTGTCGGTTTCGGTGCTGGCCAGCGGCAGTCGTGGGAACTGTGCGCTGGTGGCGACGACTGCAACGCGCATCCTGGTGGATGCGGGTCTGTCGGGCCGCGAAACTTATAAGCGGCTACGTGCGCTTGGCGAGCGCGTCGAAGAAATTTCCGCGATCCTCATCACCCACGAGCACTCCGACCATGTTGCCGGCCTCGAGCGCCTGGCGACCAAATTGAACGTGCCTGTTTTCCTGACCGCGCCGACCCATGATGCCTGGAGCCGGGCGGTACGCGACAATAATGACGACCAGGGCGCGATTCCCGAACTGCCGAAATCCGAACATTTCTCCGCCGGGCGCGGATTTCGGGTGGGCGACATCGAAGTCATGCCTTTCACCATTCCGCACGACGCCGCCGATCCAGTGGGCTTCACGTTTCGCGCGGAAGGCGTCAAGATTGGTTTTGCCACCGATCTCGGCTACATGCCGGCGAGCGTGCGCGACCATTTGCGGGGTTGCAGCGTGCTGGTCATCGAATCGAATCACGATCTGGAGATGCTGCGGTCGGGGTCGTATCCATGGTCGGTAAAGCAGCGGGTGATGAGCCGGGTGGGGCATTTGTCGAATGAGTCGCTCGCGGAATTCTTCTCCGGCGATTATGATGGAGGAGCCGAATACTTAATTTTGGCCCATTTGTCGGAACAGAACAACCATCCCGAAATCGCGCGGGCAGCGGCAGAACAGGCGCTCGGCGGCCGTCAGGGGCTGTGGCGCAATCGTGTGCTGCTGGCCTCCCAGGCGGAAGTTCTGGAACCGATCCGGTTATAGCCGCTTATGAGCGAATGTGTGGAACCGATCGTGGGGAAAATCCTTGCGGGATGGCGCTATGATATTTCCGGCCTGGCTCCGGAGATGCGCGGGGACTACGAGCTGCATTTCGCCGATTGCGAGCGTTGCCGCAGCCGCCAGAAACTGCATCGCATCGTCGACATTTCGCTGATCGTGATGGCTTCGGCATCGGGAGTGGTGTTTCTGCTGGCGTTTGCCTTGATCCGGTATTTTGGGCCGCACCACGCGTTCTGGCTGGAGGTGGGCGCGCTGGCGGGCTTTGCGCTGTCAGCGTTGATCTGGCTGATCGTGGCCGTGGCAACTCCCGCGCCCATGGCGGTGGTGGACGCGGCCAAGCTCGGAGCGCGACGCGTGCATGACCGGCTGCCGCCGGAGATCCGCGAGCGCCTGCCGGAAGAAATTCGGGTGAAACTCACGGGATCGTGAGGACGCCTGCCACTCTGTCTGTGACCGGGGTAATGAGTCACGCGGTGAAGAGACGGGCACCCTCGCCCCTCCAGCCGGGTCCCATCGGTCGGGCGATCTCATTGGCTGGGAGCGGGAGCATCGGGCTTGGCTGCAGGCGGGGTGGTCAACGTCCTCACGTCGTCCACAAGATTGGCCATCGCTTGATCGAAGTTCTTGCGACCTGTCGATTGCCTCATCCATGGTTGCACTTGCTGGGCGAATGTCCAAAGCACAACATGTGTCTTGGGATCGAGGACTACCAAGCGAAGCTGCGGATTTAACAAGACGACAAAATTGATGTTGAAGATCAAATCGGCGTCAGCTGGAGCCGGTACCAGCTCATACTTTCCCAGACTCCGCATGTGCTCATAGAGTACGTTGTAAGTCAGGTTCGGCACTCCGAATATGATATCCGCAGTGCTTTCACTGTTGGAAATAAACACCTTCTTGGCCGTGAAAATTTGAATGGGGATCGGAGCTGCGGGCGGGTCTGCCACCTTTTTCGCCGCTGCGATTGGGACAGTCAGCAGCGCCATCATGGCAATGATGCCAGCAATTCCAATTCTAGTGATTCTACGCATAACGTCTCCTATCCGAACGAGGTTGAATACTGAGGTCTGATCTCGCACTTGCGGTCCATTGTAAGAGTGCGGAGGCGATTCGCGCGAGATGCTCTGATGAATCGAACCCGAAATCAGACGACATGTTGTTTAGTATCTTCCGTTCGCCCGTAAAGTTTTGTGAAGATTGTGAGTAACGGACATTTGCACTCTACCTATCCCAAATGCCCGTTGATGCGGTAGCTTTTATGCATGATCCTGTCATGAAGGGAGTTGATCCTTGGGCATCCAGGATGAGCAGGAACTCGTTTCTCTGAGAGCCGCTGGCCGAATTGTCCGCATGGTGCTGGATGCGATGAAGGCGGAAGTGCGACCGGGCGTCACCACTCGCTATCTGGATGACATTGGCGCGCGCGTTATGCAGGAGAACGGTGCCCGTTCCGCTCCGTCGATGGTGTACCAGTTTCCGGGCGCGAGTTGCATCAGCTTGAACGATGAGGCAGTTCACGGAATCCCGGGCGACCGCAAACTCGAGGCAGGTGATCTGGTGAAGCTTGATGTAACCGTGGAAAAGGACGGCTACATGGCCGACGCCGCCATCACCGTGCCGGTGAGCCACGTGAGTCCGCAGGCTGAGCGACTGATGGCCTGCGCGGAGCGCGCCTTCCACAAGGCCATGCTGGCGGCCCGCGCTGGATTCCGCGTGTTGGAGATTGGAAAGATCGTAGAGCGCGAGGTGCGCAAGTCCGGGTTCGCGGTCATCCGAGAATTAGGGGGACACGGGATCGGGCGCACCATCCACGAGTTGCCGCGCGTCCCCAACTACCCCGACCCGCAGGCCAGCCAGATCATGAATGAGGGCCTCGTCATTACCGTGGAACCGATCATTTCCAGTGGTTCAGGCCGGGTGTTTACGGACAAAGACGGCTGGACCGTGCGGACCAGCGACCACGCGCTTTCGGCCCATTTTGAGCACACTTTGGTGGTTACTTCCGGGATGCCCATCTTGCTGACCGCTGGTTAGGGCATCCCGAGGGTGTAGTGCATCGGTGTGTTTGACCGGCGACCGGCTTCGGGGTAAAGTTCAAGATCAGGGTCTAGTTCATCCCTCCCCCCTGATTTACATGCGCTCTGCTTCTTCCAAGCTCGTAGCTCCGAAACTCGTGGTCGTGCTGTTGGCGCTGGCCAGCGTGGCTTGGGCGTCGGCGCCGCAATTTTCCGGGCAGAAGCGGGTGGGCCTGACCACCGGCGACCAGTGGGAACCAGCCGTGGCGGCCGATGGCTCGGGACGAATCTACGTTCTGTATCCGCACTACGGAAGCGTGCCCGATTGCAAGGGCTGCCGCATTCCGACCATGCTGCTGGTAACGAGCAACGACAACGGCAAAACCTGGCAGACTCCGCATGTGATGCTCGAAACGGGTGCGGGCCAGTTTGACGCTCAGATTGCCGTCGACCCCGCGGACCGGCGCACCGTGTATGCGGCGTGGCTGCAGAACGGGAAACGCGCGGTCATGCTCGCCAAGTCGGTGGACTCGGGCGCCACGTGGGCTTTTACGATGGCGGTCCGCAGTGACGTGCAACTGGATAAACCGGCGCTGGCGGTGCGCGGCCCGAGCGTTTACGTGGCCTTCAATCATGAAGAAGAAGTGTGGGTGGCAGCCTCGCAGGATGGAGGGCGCAGCTTCACATCGTCGCGGGTGAATGCTGAAAGCCGTCCGGGATGGTCGCTGCTGGGCGCGGCCACGATCGATCCCTCCGGGAATGTGTATCTCGCCTGGGCTTCCTACTCCAAGGCGGGAGGAGCGCGCGGCTCGGTGAATCTGTATGTGGCCAAGTCGTCGGATGCGGGCGAGGCCTGGAGCACGACTCTGCTCGACGGTTCCGCGGCGGCGCCCGGCTGCCAGAGCGAGGAATGTGGAGAGGGCTACCTGGGCGCGCAGATCGCTTTGACCTCAGACGCCGCCGGAACTCTTTACGCGCTCTGGAACGCGGGCAACACGCCCCTGGGGCCGCAGCGGATTTATTTTTCGTCATCCACTGACGGCGGCGAAAACTGGCTGCCGCGCGTCGGTGTTTCCTACGCCGAACCGGGAGTGGAACATGCTTTCCCGGCGATCGTGGCCGGAAGCACCGGCGACGTGCGCATCGCGTGGATGGATTCGCGCAATACTTCGCGCAAATACCCCTACTGGAACACTTACTATCGAAGTTCGAGCAACGGCGGAGCCACCTGGGGAGAAGAGATTCGGGTCTCAGGCTACGTGCCGGGATATCGCTACATAAGTAAGGAAGGGTTCCGTTTTCCCTTCGGCGATTATTTCTCGCTTGCCATCGACAACCATGGAGACACGCACGTGGTCTGGGGCGAAGGACTGAACTATCAGTCGCCAGGATCAATCTGGCACGCCAGCGGACGATAGAAGCGGACTGCCGAATAACCTTGTCATCCTGAGCGAAGCGAAGGACCTATGCATTTTGGCGGCACAATACATAGGTCCTTCGCTTCGCTCAGGATGACAAGAGTTATTTATCAGTCGGTCAGCAACCCACCCGTAAGCTCTCTGAGGCGCGCGATGCGATGTTCGCGGCAATAACTGTTCAGGTCTTCCACCAGCGTCTCAGTTGCCACCGGGTCGAAGTAACTTGCGGTTCCTACTTGCACTGCGCTAGCTCCTGCCAGCATGAATTCCACGATGTCAGTCGCGGAGGTAATTCCGCCCATACCGAGCACCGGAATTTTCACCGCGTGAGCGGCGTCATAAACCATGCGCAGTGCGATGGGTTTGATGGCCGGACCGGAAAGGCCGGCGGTTACGTTGGCAATTCTGGGGCGGCGCGTTTCCGCGTCAATGGCCATGGCCAGGAACGTATTCACCAGGGAGACGGCGTCGGCGCCCGCTTCCTGCGCCACGTACGCCATCTGCGCGATCGAGGTGACGTTGGGTGACAGTTTGACGATAATCGGCCGGGCGGCCACGCGCTTGGCCGTCCGCACCACTTCGTCGAGCAAAAGCGGATCGCTGCCGAACTGGATGCCGCCCTGCGCCGTGTTCGGGCAGGATACGTTGATTTCGTAAGCCGCAATCCCCTCGCCCTGATTCAGAATCTCAATTGTCTCCTCGTAATCGGTGCGGGTGTAGCCGAAGACGTTGGCGAACACGACCACATTTTTTTTCTCGCGCAACGCGGGGAGTTTTTCGGTGAGGAATGCGGGCGCGCCGATATTCTGCAGGCCAATGGCATTCAGCATTCCTGCCGCAGTCTCAAACAGGCGCGGCGGCGGGTTGCCGGTCATGGGTTCTTTGGAGAGACCTTTAACGACTAATCCGCCGAGCCGGTCCAGATGCACGATGTCTTCGAATTCGATGCCATAGCCGAACGTGCCGGAAGCGGCGATGATCGGGTTCTTCAGGTCGATGCCGGCGAAGCTTACGCTCAAATCCGGATGGCCGATGGGCGTCATTGGGTTCCCCCAGGCGGTGCAACGGGCTGAACTGCGGGCGATGTGGCAGGCACGGTCGCGGAATGACGCAGCGTCTGCGGCTGCAATGCCTCGGTCAGAACTCGTCCCGTGGCTTGCGCGGGTGCGTTGATTCCGAGCAACGAAGCAAGGGTGACCGCCAGATCGACCGGTTCGGCGTGCGTCCGGTAAATCCCCGGCTGAAAAGCCAGGCCGTAGAGGGCGAGCGGCACATGCGTATCGTATGAGAAAGGCGTCGCGTGATCGGTACCCTTCGTGGTTCCGACGCTGAATGGAACGGGCACCCCCATCACATACCATCCCCCTTCGGGCGAGTAGCTGTGCGAGTAGCGGCGTCCGATTTCCGTGGCCGAAGTTTCTCCGCGGGCCAGTTGTGACTTGGTAAAGTACCCGGCCAATCCCACTTGCTTCATGGCTTCGCCGGCGTCGGCTTCGGCATCCGATTCCCGATGTCCAGACGAAAGACCAGCAAACGCGTCTGCGTCCAGCCAGGCGAGCGGGTAATCGAGTTCGAGTACGTAGTCGCCTTTCTTGCCGTATTTTTTCGAGAGCAGGGAATTGATCTGGTCGCGCAGCGCTTTCGCATCGAGATTGGCGGCGGGCAGGCGAAGCGTCTTTGCGAAATCCGGGAGCGGCGCAATGCCGTGATCGGCGGAGAGCGCCATCCACACGTTGGCCATCCCAATCTGATGACCGAGGAAGCCGAAGAACTCCGCCAGTGATCGGTCGAGCTCGAGCGCCATGCTGCGCATTTGCGGAGAGTCGGGCCCGACCTGGTGGCCGAGAATATCGTTGGCCGAGAGGCTGATCACCAGCAGATCGGTCGCCGAACCTGCTCCCAGCTTCTCGTACAAAACCAGTTCCTTGGCGAATTCCAACTGGTAATCGTTGGCGAAGGGAGTGGAGCCGACCACCTCGTAGAAGCCAGCAGGCGTGCCGTCTTTGTCTTTGGAATTGCGCGGCGCGGTTGAGCCGAGCACGGTTCCATCACTGTCTTTCCACCCGCGGTTCCAGTATTTTTCCGCGCGATGGCTGCCATTGAAATTACGCACCCACTCGGGAAGATCCGCACGGTAGTAGGTGGAGGTGATCCAGTCGCCGCTTTTGGGATCGATCCAGTAGGCGGCATCTCCGGAAAACCCCGCGGGGAGCACGGCCGCGCGATCCTTCAGCGAGATAGCAAACACTCGCGCTTTGCCGCCCGTGGCCAGTTTCAACTCGTCGCCGAGCGTGTCGCTCATGAGGTTGTGTGGCGACGCCCCTACACCCGTGTGGCCAACAAGTTTTTGGGTGTCGTCTTCGACCGACGTCACGCGCTTCTTTTTCTGCGGGTCCCACCATTCGTTCGAAACGATGCCGTGCCCGCTGGTGTAACTGCCGGTGAACAGCGTAGCGTGTCCGGGAGCAGTGCGGGTGTTGGCGTAATCGTAGTTGCAGTCGGTGAAATAAGCGCCGCGATCGAGAAACACACGGAAACCGCCGTCGCCAAACTGGTCGCGATAGCGTTCCAGATAATCGCCGCGAAACTGGTCAATCACGATGACGACCACCAGCTTGGGGCGCGCGTTGTAGGCGGACGCGAACCCAGCCGGGAACAAGCAGAGCAGCACCAGCGTTACGAGCAGGGAACGGGGGAGTCTCATCGCGAGCTAGTTTACCGCACAAAAGATGGCAGCCCCACTAGCTTTTGTCATCCCGAGCGAAGCGAGGGATCTGCAGTTCGCCGCAGAATGCAGTTCCCTCCCCTTCGGCTGCGCTCAGGGTCAGGATGACAATTCGTAAATGTGTTGCCGTCTTCTCTGCGCGCTCCGCGTCCTCGGTGGTTAGAGATCGGGCCGTCGGCGTGCACGGAATCGCACTTTTCAGCTAAAGTTAATGCAGAATGCTTGATCTGAACTTTGTACGCGACAACCTGGCTCTGGTGGAAGAAAAACTCCGGCAGCGCGGAATGAATCCGGCGGAAGTGTTGAAAGACTTCCGCGCCATCGATGGCGAGCGCCGGCAGGCCATCACTGCGGCGGAAACACTGCAGGCGCGCCGCAACCGGGCTTCCGAGGAGATTGCCAAACTCAAGAAAAGCGGGCAGGACGCGTCCGCGCGGATTAACGAAACGAAAGACCTGCGCGAGCAGATTGCGGATTCCGAAAAAAAGGCCACCGAACAGGAAGCGCGCCTGCGCGAAATCCTGACTTCTATTCCGAATATGCCTCACGCCAGCGTGCCGGTGGGGAAGAGCGAAGTGGACAACGTCGAAGCGCGCCGCTGGGGCACGCCGCCGCATTTCGACTTCAAGCCCAAACCGCACTGGGAACTCGGCGAAGCGCTGGGGGTACTCGACCTGGAGCGCGCCGCCAAATTGTCGGGCGCTCGTTTCGCTGTCTACTGGGCGCTGGGCGCGCGCCTGGAGCGGGCGCTCGCCAACTTCATGCTCGATTTGCACACCCGGGAGCAGGGATACACCGAGGTGCTTCCGCCGTACCTGGTGAATTCCGAGTCGATGTATGGCACGGGCCAGCTCCCGAAATTTGCCCAGGACCTGTTTCGTGTGCCCCACGGCGAAAAGGATCTCTGGCTGATTCCGACCGCCGAAGTGCCGGTCACGAATCTCTATCGCGACGAAGTGCTGGACGCCGCGCGCTTGCCCGTCTGCCTGACCGCGTACACGCCCTGTTTTCGGAGCGAAGCCGGATCGTACGGCAAGGATGTTCGCGGAATTATCCGCCAGCACCAGTTTCAAAAAGTGGAACTGGTGAAGTTCTCGCGTCCCGAGACTTCGTACGATGAACTGGAGAAGCTGACCCGCAATGCCGAGACCGTGCTGCAGAAACTCGGCCTGCACTACCGTGTGGTCACGCTCTGCACCGCGGATATAGGCTTCTCTTCGGCTAAGACTTATGACATCGAAGTCTGGTTGCCGGGCCAAAATCTGTTTCGCGAGATTTCTTCGTGCTCGAACTTCGAAAGTTTTCAGGCTCGGCGGGCGAATATCCGGTACCGTCCTGAGGGCAAGAACAAGACGGAATTTCTGCACACATTGAACGGCAGCGCTTTAGCGGTAGGACGCACCTGGGTTGCCATTCTGGAAAACTATCAGCAAGCCGACGGCAGCGTGCGCATCCCGGAGGCGCTGCAGCCCTACATGGGCACCGATCGCATTCCAGCAAGTGTCTCATAGAGACGCGGCTTGCCGCGTCTCGCGTAATCGGAGATTTGCTATCCCATGAATTCCCCAATAAACTGGCAGCAACCCGAAACAGCCGCGACGGCGCTTGCAAGCGGCGTCTCTCCCATGGGCGCGATCTGGCGGACAATTCGCGGATACATTCTCTGGTCGTATGAACGGGGCAGCCTGCACTACGACATCATGGTCACGCTGATTCTCCTTTTTGTTTTTGTTTCGCCGCACTTCATCAACTTCAAAGACAAGCCGGTCGAGCGCATCCCGCATCTTACCGGCGTGGTGGTGGTTCCCGGCGAAAAGGGCGAGCTGATCTATCAGATCCAGGCTTCGGCAGTGAATACGTCCGCGGGCGGCGATGTTCGCCGGCAGTTGGAGCAGATCATCGAGCCCATCTCCGGAGCGGTCAGCATTACCAATGTCGAAACCGTCAAAGACGCCTCCGGACATCTGCAGAGTTACAAAGTCTGGGTGGAAAAAGAGTAGAGGAGCAAGGTTTCAAAGTTCATCTTCATCGATATCAATCATGAGAGTTGCGTTCCAAAGGCTTGTTCTCGGGACTGTGGCTGTCGGCTGGCTATTGACGGCTGCATGGGCGCAGAACGCTGACTCCGCCGGGCTCGAGCACGTGCTCACCCGAATGGATGAGGCCGCCCGAAATTTCCGGACCGTCGAAGCCAGCGTGGTGTGGGACCAATATCAGAAGGTCATCGACGAAACTGAGACGGAGAATGGCAAGATTTATTTCCGGCGTGAAGCCGGCGAAATCCAGATGGCAGCCGACTTTGCCGAACCCGACAAGAAGTACGTTATCTACAGCGGCGGCAAAGTTCAGGTGTACCAGCCGAAGATCGATCAAGTGAACGAATACAGCGCGGGCAAAAATCGCGCTGACGTGGAGAGTTTTCTGGTGCTAGGCTTTGGCGGCAGCGGCCACGGCCTGCTCAAGTCCTACGAAGTCAGGTTTCTAGGGTCGGAGACCGTCAGCGGCATTGCAGCCGCGAAACTGGAATTGATTCCGAAGTCCGAGCGTTTTCGCAACAATATTGCGCGCATCTGGCTCTGGATCGACCCGGTGCGCGGAATTTCGGTGCAGCAACAATTGTTTGAGCCCAGCGGCGACTGGCGGCTGGCGAAGTATTCTGAGATTCAGATGAAAGATAAGCTTCCGGAGAGCGTATTTAAGTTGAAAACGACCGGAAGGACCAAGTTCGTCTCCCCGCAAGGGTAGCTCTTCTGTAACATTCCAGCGAAATCCGAACCAACAGAATCAAGCTGAAAAAGACTGGCCGGGACGATATACTGCAAAGAACCCGCCGCAAGTGGGAGTTCGCATGGCCAAAGTATTTACCATCACCGTTCCTCCGGACCTGTCTCGCAAGAGGCGTGAGCGCACCTCCGACCCTCGCTATGTGGATGGTCAGAAGATGCTGGTGGAGGCCATGAAATACCTGGCGAAGGCCGATCCTGTGGCTAATCGCGGGGCCATCGAACTACTCTCCGAACACGTCCGCACCCGTTTCCGCATGACCGACTCGCCGCTCAGCTAGAAGTAAAATTTCAAAGCAAACTGCATGACGCGTGGCCCCCGATAATACGGGGACTGGGAGGGTGTACTGTCGCTTGAAACCTGTCCGAACAAACCGCTGCCACCGATTGCTCCGCCATTTAAAGTCGGTCCATAGAACTGTGTATGGTTAAAGGCGTTGAAGAAATTCGATTGAAACTGGAGCGATTTGCTTTCCGTGAGCTTAAAGTTCTTCAGGATCGAGATGTCCCAATTATTAATCCCCGGTCCCCGCAACACGTTTCGCCCCATGTTGCCGTAAGTAAACAGCGGCACTCCTCCCTGAGTCAGGCCAATACCCGAAACGAATGGCTGTCCCACGGGTGGCCCCACCGAACAAACCAGGTTCGTTGGATCGATCAGGAAAAATCCCGTCGTGGTGCCCTGCAAACAGCTCCCATGGATACCATCCGCGCTTGGGCTGAACGTCCGTATTTGCCTGGGGTTCTTGAAGACCTGTACGGGCCCAACTACATCCGGCCGGTCCAGTCCTTCGTTCGATTCGCTGGCTCCGTTGCTCGAGTAAAGTGTGAACGGGTTCCCCGACTGGAACGAAGTAATGGTAGAGACCGCCCATCCCCCCAGAATGTTCTGCCTGAGTCTGCTCCCGTGTTCCCCGATGGGGATTTGCCACAGCGGGCTTAATACCAAGCGCTGCCGCGCGTCAAAATCCGCCAATCCGCGATCGAACCTCGGGTCCAGGGGATTTGTCAGCGTTCCAGAGCGGGACCGAAAGCCCGAAGTTACGTCGATTGTCTTCGCCAACGTATAAGCAACTCTGAATCCGAGACCATGATTCATTCTCCGGTCCACCGTAACCTGCAGCTGGTTGCTCGACGAACTACCCTCGCTCACGTCGGTCTCAATCTGAGTCGCGCCTTGAGGGCCGAAATTCGCATCGCAATTTGCCAGCGGGCGCGCGCAATCGGGGGAGATGTAATTAACTATATTTAGGGGCGGGGAGCTGGACGTGACCGCTGCTTGGTATTGCGCCAACAAGCTGCAAGAAGGTAGAGCGTCACACTGAATATTGCCATTGATTTCAGGGAAATTCAAGTTCGTGCTGGAGATGGCTTTCCTGCTCAGACTGCCGACGTACACCGCCTCCACAAATGTATCGTTAGTAAGTTGGTATTGGAACCCGTAGTTGAAGTTCTCCGCATAAGGAGTCCGGAAGTGCGGCGACACGACATATGCAAATGGGATCGCAGGGATAAAGAAACTCCCATAGTTTCCCGAAGCGACGAACGGATAGGGGTCGGAGTAGCCAGTGTTCGCGGTCTGGAAAGGGTCGGCCGAGTAAGAACCGTTCACGGGAAGCAGACATCCCGCTCCGTTACCGAGGGCCACCTGAGCTGGCGTTGTGAAGCACGGATAGTTGTTGGCCACATAACCAAATGGGGCCTGACCTCCAAACTGGAGGTTCAGCGCTCCGTCTTCGATATCATAGAAAATCCCAATCCCGCCGCGCATTACCAGTTTGGTGTTACCTAACATATCCCATGAAAAACCAAACCGTGGCGCAAAATTCCTGTAGTCGGGGTAAACCAACCCACGATTCGGAGTTCCCGGATCGCCCGCGTACAAAAAATCGGCCGGCGAAGCAGGATAAAGTGTCGATTGCTGCCCCGGGAACCAGCCTTGAATCTCGTTCCGCGGGTCCTCTTGCGGCGAGTTGTATTCGTATCGCAACCCATAATCGAGAGTCAGATTCTTGGTTATTTTCCACGCATCTTGGGCAAAGAAATCCAGCTGATGGGTTCGGATTCCATAGATCGCGCTGGAAAACTGGTAATAGTTGTCAGTGAACCCGCCGACAAAATCGGCTAAAGCGTTGCCCGTGTTCGTGTAGTAAGTCCCGAAGTCGAACGATCCGTTATTGTAAAAATCGTAATGAAAGTTGTTCCGTATCCACCGGATATCGCCTCCAAACTTGAGAGCATGCCGGCCCCGTGTCCAGGAAAAAGTATCTTGATACTGAAAAGTAACGTCGTGAACCTTGGTTGGACCTTGCGGCGAAGGCCCCAGGTTGAATGCCCCGCTAACCGAAATTTCAGGCGGCGCTGTGCCTGCCGGGTCGTCAGGGATTACGGTAGTGAATCCCAGCGCTGACGGCGAAGTCTTATCCGCCGGTACCGCGTCAAAGGTCGCGACCCGATTGGTCGAGAATCGCAGTTCGTTCAGCAAGGTGGGAGAAATGGTGCGGGTCCAGCTAATCGATCCGGCTTGAAAACGATCTGCATCGGTAAAACCCGACCCCACAGGTACGTCTCCTCCGGTGGAGGCGCCCTTCAAGACCTCGAACGGCCAAACGCTCGGCTCGTCGTCAAAGGTGTAAAACGCCGACAGCGTATCCTTGCTGGATATGTTGTAGTCGTAGCGGAAAGCAAACTGATCCTGTTGCAGGCTCGCGACCGGATCTTCCACGAAACCGTTGGTCCCGTAGTTCGGCATTGGCAGAAAATCATTGATATAGTTCGCCATTACCGTATCCACCGGCACCTGGTTGTTGGGAAAACAGCCGCACGGGTTCGCGCCTGTGGGATCAATCAGCGGGGTTGATATATCGCTAAAATCGCCGGTTCGTTCTTGCTTCGTCAACACCGTCAAGAGCCCCGGATTCTGCCCCAGGCGCCGCCGCGCACCCTGATAAGAGGCAAAGAAAAACATCTTGTCTTTCTTGATCGGCAAGCCGATGGTTCCGCCGAACATGTTGTATCTAAAAATCGGAGCCTGCCCCAGGAAAAAGTCGGAGGCATCCAGAGCGGTATTGCGAAAATAATCGAACAAGTCGCCGTGAATCGCGTTCGTACCGGACTTGATCTCTTGATTGACGATTCCGCCCGAAGTGCGCCCATACTCTGCTTCGTAATTGTTGGTCAAAATCTTGAACTCGGCCACCGCGTCGGGGTTGAGATCCACGACCATATTGTTGCCGAGGAAGTCGTTGTTATCGGCGCCATCGAGCAAGAACGTCATCGACTCGGAGCGTTGCCCGCTTACCGAAAACGGATTGCCCGAACCGTCGTCTTGGTCGGGGGCGAATGTGCCGGCCTGCAGCAGGCCCAGTTGCATCGTGTCTCGCTGCGCCAGCGGCAGATCTTGAATACGCTGCGTGGTCTCTACTTTGCCCAGGGTGGCGCTGACCGTATCCACCTGTGTGACATTGCCTTCCACTTCCACCACCTGGCTGGTGGCGCCCACCCGCAACGAGATGTCGAGCCGCGCGTTCTGATTGATCTCCAGCGTGATCCCCCTGCGCACGTACTTCTCAAAACCCTGTTGCTCAACCGTGAGCTCGTAGGCTCCGATGGGCACCAGCGTGAACAGGTAGTCACCACCCTTGTTCGTGGTAGCACTGTGCGTGATGTTGGTGCCGGTGTTCCTGAGGGAGACCTTTGCGGCGGCGACCACCGCGCCGGAGGGATCCTTGACGGTTCCCATGATTTGCGCCGTCGCTTGTTGGGCAACGGCTCGGTTCGCGGCCAGGAACGTTAGACAGAAAACGAGGCAAACGACGATCGGTAGACCAATTCTGGGGAAGCAGAAGGTCTTCATTGGGCCCTCACTAAAAAGTTGGGCACAAATATTGCACGTTGTCTTCCAAGAAAACAAGTCTAAAAGAGATGGGGTCAGTGGCCTATGACTCAGCGTCACTCCTGTCTTTGTGAATTCTGCCCACAGCAATCGGGATTCTAGAATCGCGATTCAGATTGCCGCCGCTGCTCGGTCGCGCGCCAGAAAGGCTGCTGCGCAGACGATCACCACCGGGTAGCACTCCAGGGTGTAGCGAGGTTCCGGATTTTCCACCGTACCCAGAAATGCCGAGCGCACCAGCACGAACAAGATCAGCAATCCGGCCCAACGAATTCCTGACGGCCTCCGAACCAGCGCCAGCAGGGCTAACACCACGTAGGCCAGATTCAGCAAGCCGAAGCTTACGGCCAGGACCGACTCCTTCGTATCATCGTTGAATTCCCACCAGCGCACGTCGGGAGGCAGAATCTCGGTTCGCGGGCGCAGCCACATGTCGGCGACGCGCAGCAAGGGCAGCACAACATAGTAGCGAACCGGACGTGCGTGAATGCGGTCGGCGGCGAGTTTGCCGAAGCGCGCATCCAGATCCGGCGTCATTTCCTGCGAACGGTTGTAGTCCGCGATGACGGCCAGCGTCGCGTCACTTTCCGCCGGGTTGTCTTTCCTCGGGCTATCAAGGGCCCGCGCCGGCAATTTCTGCGGGTCAATCTCGTTGCCAGGGACACTCCAATAGATCTCTTCTACCGACGCGTAGTCTACGATCCAAGTCTTTACCCAACGGTTGAAACCTCGAGCCACCTGCTCATCCTTCTCGGTGGCGTAGCGGGGCGCCAGCGGCTGGAAATGATGGAGCGTGCGGAAATTACGAATCGTCCAGGGAACGAGTGGCGCGAGCGCAACTACCACGAGGATAACTCCAGCGACCAGAAACTCCGCCGTATTCTTCTTGATGGAGAGACACTTCCAAGCTGCCACCGCCAGATAAAGCGCGACCGCCGCCAGCAGGATGCCGCCATCCGGACGCAGCAGGATGCAGGCGGCAATCGCCGCGCCGGTCCCGGCCCAGAGCCTGTAAACGCCCATCCCTCCGCCAGCCTGCTGTATCCGGCCCAGAGCCGCAGCCGCGCCATCGAGAGCGAGCGCGGTGAAGAAGATTTCCAAAGTTTCGGTGAGCGCGGCGGAGGCATAGTTGGCGAGGAATGGACACAGCGCCGTCAGCACAAAAGCGATTCTCGCCGCGCGTTCAGAGACCGCACGGCGGGCGAGGTCGGCGACAATCAAGCAGGTGAGCAAGTCGAGCAGAATCTGCGCCAGCAGGACTGGTTTGAAGTTGCCTGTTCCAAATAGCCAGAAGATCTTAGCCAGAAATATCGGATATCCCGGCAGGCGCGTGTCGCTGGGCACAATCTGCGTTACCTGCTGAATGGTCTGCGTCTGGCCGTAGATGCCGTGTTGCAGCCAGTTGCTGGCGAGGTCGGCGTAGATGCGCGAGTCGTCCGTGACCGCCGGAAAATAGACGAAGAAAAATAGTCGCAATGCCAGGGCGGCCAGTGTGGCTCCCAGAAAGAAGCCTCGATGTTCGCGGACCAAGGTGAACACGTTGGGAATATATCGCGAATCGTGCGTTTTTCCTCCTCCAGTCTTTCGTCCTCCACCATGCGGATAAGTAATTCCTCAACCCATAAACGACTCGAAGTCACACCGCATCTCAGGGACGACTAAGTCTGCAACTTAGCTCTTGCCAACTGGAATCTTCCTGCTATCATCGGGTGCTTCGCCAGCCAGACCGGGTTGGCGAGTGCATAGCAGGGTCGACGTTTCTGTGCCAGCAGTCCGATATCGCGCCTTCGTTTTCGCGGCTCCTCCGTACTTCGTCGCGGGCAACCGACCGACGAAATTGCGGGGAGCCGTTTCTGTTGGTGCGGTGTCGCCCGCGCGCGGCGACGCCAGCAATAGATTCTTTCCGTCGCTTCGAGGGGATATCCGGTAGCGGTTGTCCGGTGGCTGTTTTCCGGTACCCCAAGGGTAGACAAGCGACGGGAGAATAATTCTTAGCGATAAGGCGAAAGGAGTTTCTTTGTGAGAGAGAAGGGTACTGTGAAGTGGTTCAACGGGGCGAAGGGATACGGATTCATCCAGCGCTCCACGGGTGAGGACGTGTTCGTGCATTTCTCGGCCATCCAGGAGAACGGCTATCGCTCGCTGAACGAAGGCGAGACGGTCGAGTTCGATCTGCTTAAGGGCCCCAAGGGGTTCCAGGCGGGAAACGTCGTGCGTGCGGTATAAAGTTCTCCAACCAGTTCGTAAACCCTCTCGCTTCGGTCGAGAGGGTTTTTTATTGGGAGGGAGCTGGCCTCCGCAGGTTGAAGTCGGGCTATTTTGAAAAGTGGGACGCGGGGCGAGAAATTTTTCCGCGACAGGCGGTTTATTCCCTTTCTATTCGCTAAAAATATTTTTCTGTGAAGCGAAGTTTGCGACCAAAATCGCGAAAAGGGGAAAATTAAGTTATTGATTTACAGCGAGTTGCGACTCTAAAAAGTGAAGGCACGGGTTGTCAAGCTGGCTTTGTGGTTAACACATTTCGGTGGGAATATAACTCCTGAGTTACTACAACCATAGTTCGAGGTTACCCCGTTTAGATATTTCGTCTTCGAAGTCCGGTTCCCCGGCGCGTCGTAGGTGTTGTGTTGCCACCTCTTCGACTCCGCTCAGGGCAGGCTCTTGCAAAAAGCGCAAGGGTGAGGCAGCCTCAGCAAGAGGTGGGTCAGCCCCCTTTTGACTGAAGGTAGATGAGTGTAATCGCGATTTTCGCCAACTGACAATCTTGCCTTGGGCTGCGGCCATTGGCGCCATTACGGTACATCAAGATGTGACCGCTCTCACTGACACGACGCGCTCATTTGTGTTTTCATTAATTACAGCCGCCTTTCCGAAGAGCAGTTCCCGCTCGTTGAGACGCAGCACCCCCTGAGGCGAATCGCTCAAATTCTCTGATTGTTGCGGACGCATGGTCCAGCGATCTGCCATGGTCGCGCGAACACTATAGGAGGAGTTATGGAACTCACGTTAACCATAGAGGAGTGGGAGCTTTTGTTGGAGATTCTTGGTGAAAGGCATCTTGCACTGCTGAGAGAGATCTCACATACGGACCATCGCGAATTTAAGCTGGCACTTCGTAGGAGGGAGAAGCTTCTCGAGTCTGTTGTGAACCGTCTCAGAGTCATGCAACCAGCGTTGGAACCTATGTAGGAACTTTGCCGTTGACAGGCCTGGCCGTCAGTTCTTGAGCTCGCGATGAGCACCAAAAACCGGATCATTGGCGGTCATGTCGGACGGGTTGGCGGTGGATACCCTAATTGCTTCTTGAGGACGAGGAGTCATGAAAATCCTAATAGGAATTGACGATTCGAAGATCTCCGGGGATATGTTACAGGCTATTGTCACGCAGTTTCGGACTGAGCATACGGAGATCCGGGTTTTGCATGTGTTGCAGCCGATTACCCCGGCTCCCCCGCAAATGGCAGCAGGTTATGCTCCCGAGTTGGAAGATCAGAAAAAGCCAGCCCGTGAACTGGTCGAGCGAATTACGAAGGAACTGCGTACCGCAGGATTCAAGGTGGACGCCGCCGTCGAGGTAGGTGACATCAGAGAGAGAATCATCGATTCCGCAGCCGAGTGGGGTGCCGATCTGATCGTGGTTGGTTCGCATGGACAGAGAGGCATTAAGCGTTTCTTGCTGGGCAGCGTGGCCGAATTCGTCGCTCGCCATGCCAAGTGCTCGGTAGAGATCGTTCGCACGCCAGCAAGTACCTGACGAACAGGGACCCCGATGTTCCCGTCTCTGAAGGAACGCAAGGCAGAGAACGCGAAGGGGCAGTACGGGAAAAGTTCCGCCTAATACCCAGCTGTTTACCGATAGTTGTTGTAACCGGGCGTTTACACCCAGAACCCCGGTTGTGAGTGTAAATGATTCCATGACAATGTCGGCTCCCATTCCCGGGTAAAGTTGGTGGTGCTAAGCCAACCAACAGGCTCGGGAGAAAGGAGCCGAACATGATCATTATAGGAGTTGATTTCCACCCCGAGTTTCAGCAGATCGCGTGGTTAGATGCCGACAGCGGAGAGTTCCAGGAAAAGCGACTCATGCATCGCGAGGAGGCGGAGAGTTTCTACCGTACGCTGGCGGCTGCGGGTCAGAAAGTGCGTGTGGGCATGGAAGCCAGCGGATTCGGTCGCTGGTTCGAACGGTTGCTGGCAGAGTTGCAGGTTGAGTTGTGGATCGGGGATGCGTCGGAGATCCAGAGCAAACGAGCACGCAAACAGAAGACAGATCGACAAGATGCGCAGCACATTCTGAAGCTGATGCTGAAGGATGACTTTCCACGGATCTGGGTGCCGAGCTGGGAGAATCGGGATCTGCGGCAACTGCTGTGGCATCGGCACCGCCTGGTGCAAGCACGGACTCGAATCATGAACCAGTTGCAGGCGGTGGCGATCAATGAAGGGCTGCGCTGCAAGAAGCGACTGTGGCGGGCCGGCGGTCGGCAGCAACTGGAATCGTTCCCGTTGGGACCATGGGCGAGCCGACGCCGGAGTGATCTGCTGGAGTTGCTGGATGGACTGAGCCCGACGATCGCGGAGTTGAGCCAGGCGATCGAGCACGAAGCAGAGAAGCGGTCCGAAGCGCAGCGACTGCGGACGCATCCGGGTGTGGGCGCATTGACGGCGCTGGCGTTCGTGCTGATCATCGGCGACGTTGGACGCTTTCAATGCGGGAAACAGATTGCGAGTTATCTGGGACTGGTGCCGTTGGAAAAATCGAGCGGAAATCGGCGGCGGCTGGGTCACATCACCAAACAAGGAAGTTCGATGTTGCGCTTTCTGCTGGTGGAGGCGGCTCAGGTCACGGTGCGGAGCGTGCCGGAATGGCGCAGCCACTACTTCCGTCTGATGATGCGCAGAGGGCGGAAGACGGCGAAAGTGGCGATGGCCCGCCGCTTAGCAGTTCGTCTGTACTGGATGTGGCGCCAAGGATTGGATTACGAGGAACTGGTCAAGTTCGGTTCGCACGCGGGACAGCCCGAACATCGCGATGGTGTGCAGCAGAACATCGAGTAAATTGATTGGGCATCCCGCTCCCCTTCACGGGGAGTCTGAATTAGTAATCATGATCGCAATTGCGGACCGAAGAGACGGCTGGGTCGGACCGAGTTCCTGACCTGGAAACGATTACGATGCGAGCCTGGGTTGGAACGGCAGTTCTTCAACTAGAGCGAAATGGCGCTCTCCTCCGAGTGCACGGTGAAGTATGTTCTGAATTTGCTTGACACCGCCGACATTGTCAGAGGCGGCTCAGGTCACGGTGCGGAGCGTGCCGGAATGGCGCAGCCACTACTTCCGTCTGATGATGCGCAGAGGGCGGAAGACGGCGAAAGTGGCGATGGCCCGCCGCTTAGCAGTTCGTCTGTACTGGATGTGGCGCCAAGGATTGGATTACGAGGAACTGGTCAAGTTCGGTTCGCACGCGGGACAGCCCGAACATCGCGATGGTGTGCAGCAGAACATCGAGTAAATTGATTGGGCATCCCGCTCCCCTTCACGGGGAGTCTGAATTAGTAATCATGATCGCAATTGCGGACCGAAGAGACGGCTGGGTCGGACCGAGTTCCTGACCTGGAAACGATTACGATGCGAGCCTGGGTTGGAACGGCAGTTCTTCAACTAGAGCGAAATGGCGCTCTCCTCCGAGTGCACGGTGAAGTATGTTCTGAATTTGCTTGACACCGCCGACATTGTCAGAGATGCGATGTTACGCCAACTGACAATCCCAGCCTCCTTGCGCCACCATTCCCCTCACTGGTACGCTTTGCAGCCATGAAGGCCAGGTCACTCGTTCTGTTTGTGTTCGTAGTAGCCCTGCTGGTGCTAGGAGCGTTGCGCGTATTCGGGACTCTTCGGGCGGTCAATGCTGCCGAAGAACAGGCCGTGATTGCGACAATCAAACTGAATTCGGGGGACATGGGCAGCGCCGAGGAGCGGCAGCGCATTACCGCACTGGAAGACCAACTGTCTGACGCAATCAAGCGGTCGTCTACGGGCGAGTTTGACGGTGATGAGTATGGGGGCGGAGTCTGCACCGTCTACATGTATGGTCCTAGCGCAGAGCGATTGTTCGCGGCGGTATCGCCGGTTCTGAAGAAGTTCCGTGCTCCGAAAGGTTCGTATGTCGTAAAGCGCTATGGGAAGCCCGGAGCCAGACAGGACCGCATCGCGTTAGGCGATGAGTAGCGTCCCTTGTTTACGTCAACTATGGGTTGTCGATGAGTGTAATGGGGATTTTTCACCAATTAGTCGCAAGAGGTTTCTCAAGCGCTTCCAGTTCGCCCGAACTCAACTTCGAATCAGTGGTGCGGAGTTTGCTGCCGTCCCGTAGGGAAAAGTAAGTGTATGTATTCGGAGCTGCGCAACAACCGAACTTTGTGACTTCGTATACCAGAAAATCGAGGGCCTGTCCCGTCTCGCCAGCTTCTTCGAAGCTCCACCTGACAGCGTTGCCGTAGAAAGCGTCTACCTTCACTGTCGATCTATCGCCTTCAATTCCGTCTTGCCGATCAGTCACAAACGACTCGCGTAAGACGAGTTCCTCACGTGCAGACCCCTGATGAGTCCATTGATCGACAATACTGAATCGCTTGTTCCGTGTGATGAAATGCACGTCTGTCCCCTTCTCCCGAATCTCGTAGCTGGAGACCGCAGAACCACGATCTGAGGGGAAACTAATGCCGAGAAAACCTTCAAGGACTAAAAACTCAGCGATTAGAGCAACTGGAAGAACAACGACGAAAATGAACACTGGTTTCTTCAAGACTCTTATGAACCATGACATGGCCGGACGCCTCTGTGTCGAATTTATGTCAGATACACTGGTTTCTCAACAGTTGTTGAAAACAGGCGATTACACTCACAACCGATTACTGCTGTTCCATGAAAGTGGCCCAAATGTCTTGGGCTATGCCGCTGTATGCGGATTCGGGGCCCGCCGTTTCTTCCCCATCAAACCAGTGTAGAAACTCCTCATGGACGATCCGCCGCACGTCCTCTGGGCTCTTGGCATCCTTCAGGCGCGGGATGATGGTACTGACCTCGGGTTCGTATCGTCCTTCGGACAGCCAGCGGCGGCTAAACCCATCGGGTCGTGACGGTACAGAAGTGCTGTCAGGCCGCGATGAAGATTCTGGTAATTGAACCGCGATGTGAGCTTGAGGGGCACGGCGTCCATTATCGCCTACCCGACAGCACGAAGGACATCCTCAACTGTTGTAATCAGGCGATTGCACCAACTACGATGTTGTGCGTCGCAAACCGTCCTACAACTTCATCTCTTGCCATATTTCCACCAAATGAAACCGACGACCATAAGCACGATGAAAACATAGAGCACCACCTGCATGATTCTGGCGGTGTTGCCGCCCGAGAGCTTAGAGATGGTGATTGCGAAAAGGGCAGCAAGGATAATGGCTGCATCGCAATGGTGCGGCGCAAAAGCATTTCTGAAGTATACCGATGCTGCTCAACTGGCGAAACCAGGCGATTTCACTCAGAACCCCACAGGGCCGGGTTGTGAGTGTAAATGGGATTTCTCGACAGTTGAAGCCTCAGCCGGTTTTGTCAAGCCTTAGAAATTTACGGGCTTCATCCATGGTTTTCACTACCATAAGGTCTGGCCTCGTCTCCTCCCCGAGCACTTGAACCATACGGGCGAGACCAAACATGTGAGTCTGCGGAGCGATAATCGCGTGCAGCGACGTGAGATTGAAAATGCTTGCCTGCCTTTCCAGGTTGGCAAGTGCGGAGGTTGAGAAAGTACCAGCGGTGATGCCGCTCAAATCGACAATTTCTGAAAAGCTCGGGTCGAAGTCGGGGTGGGAACGAATCAGAGATGCAATTTGAGACAAATCGGCATCCGAAGCCTCACCATAATAGGTTAAAACAACAAGTCTCTGATTTACGTCGATTGTGAACCGCACAGCCATGGTTTGTAGTATTTCACGAGGAACAGGCGATTTCACTCAGAACCCGTTACACGAGTCGTTTCGCCAGCTTCCACCCCATCTCTTCCTGCAAGTCACGAAAACACTCTGGACATATCCAACGACTGCCGTCCTCCGTGACATATCCCTCCGTCAGCACTTCTGACGAACCGGATTCCCTGAAACTTGGCCCAACAGCCTTCGCAGTGGTCGTGGTCCCAGTCTTCTCTTGGGCGGGACTTTTTCAACACCCACAGGCGTTTACACTCAGAACCCCGCCCTCGGAGTCATGAGTGAAATCGGGATATTACGACAGCGAATCGCCCATGAGGAGTCAGGGAAACTCAGGGCTGAGGCGCGTAGTAACGATCAGGGGCCACGAGCGAAACGTCCTCCTTGATGCATTTGACTTCCAGCTTGTGGAGTCGACCATCCTTCTTCTGGCCCGGCAGCGTGAACTTCACGGCGAAAAGGTTAGTCAAATCATCGGCGATATCAGCAATGGCCTTACCAGCATCTTTTTGTTCCGGGAAATATGCCTTTCCACCAGTTCTTTCCGCTAACTGCCTCAGGGTTTTACTGGCCTCGGGATTGTTTTTGCGTTGTCCGATCACATAGATTCTGATTCCCGCTTTCAGCACAAATTGCACGGCCCTATCCTGCCTCGAAGCACTTTCGTTGTCTTCGCTGTGGGAGAAAATGAACATGACACGTGGACCCGGATCGGGACTGCTCTTCGACATGTAGTCAGCACTAGCGACCACCGCATCGTACAAGGCTGTTCCTATTTGATCTGGCACCTGAGAAGCAATCGTATTCGCAAGTTTCAGCGGATGATTGGTCCAATTCTCGTCAAGATAGTATTCGTCGCCAAAGTCGACGAGCATGCCGTGATCACCTTCGGGAATCTTTGAGAGAAGCTCAATCGCTTCGTGTTGTTGCAACTTGAAACGGTCACGCTCAGAACGGCTACCGTCGAAAAGGAGGCAGTAGTTCAGTGGGGCTCCGGCTGCCCGTTGCACCTCCTGCACGGTCGCGGGTTTTCCATCTACTCTAATCTCGATGTCCGCTGTAGAGAGTCCTGTCGGCGTTCCGTCCTTTAGCCGCGTGGTAATGAGAATGGTGGACGACTTGGGAGCCACGGCAGGCGTTCCTGGTTGTGTTGACGCAGAGGACGGTGCCTGCAATTGGAGGGACCACGCATGCGGAAACGAGAAGCAGCCAACAAGCACTACCTCGGCCGAGATAACGAATAGAAAGCCCTTTCTCGACCGAGGAAAGGGCAGGTACCGCATACCCCTGTAAGCCGCTCGCGGTTTAGGGGACAGAGTCTTCATCAGGAACGTCTTGAACCGAGTCTACCGCGAAAAACCTCGACAAAACGACCCAAAGGCTGAGTAGTCGGCGAGGCCAGGCGTCAGCGCTCACAACCGGGGCGGTCGGCTACTGCGGCTCGCGCGCCAGTTCCGGACTGGGCACGGTCTCTCCTTCCAGCTGTTTGTGCCGCGCCGCGCGCTGGTCGTTCAACATCTTCGTGGCCGACGCCAACTGCTCCCGGCCTTCTTGGTCGCGTCCCATGTGGACCAGGACCTGCCCGCGCAGATAGAGCGCGCTGGCGTGTGCGCTGTCGAGGCGAATCACCTGATCCAATTCCTGCAGCGCCGCCGCATAATGCTGCTGGTGTTCGTCGATTTTCGCCAGTCCCATGAGCGAGGCGATCCGCTGCGGATCGAGCTGCAGCGCGCTGCGATAATTCTTCGCCGCCTCATCCTCGTTGCCGACAATCGATTCCAGGCTTCCCAGTTGCTCGTAAGCGAAGGGCACATCGGGCTCGAGCGCGATGTCCTTGTGAAACTCCTGGCGCGCCTGGTCGTAATCCTGCTTGTTGACATAGGCCATGCCGAGATTGAAGTGCACGAAGGGCAGCTTTGGATCACCCTCGGCCGCTGCTTCCAGTTCCTTGATGGCGTCGTCATACTCTTCGCGATTCAGATGGCCCTTGCCCATGAGCAAATGAAACTCGGGAGAACCCTCGCCCACCTCCACCAGCCGTGCAGCCGCTTTTTCCTCCAGAGCCGAGTCCTTGGCCTTGTCGGCCGCGTGCTCGAGCACGTAGAGATAATTGAGCTGGTCTGACGCCTTTCCCCATAACGGTTCGAGCGCGCCGATCGCATCGGTCCAGCGATCGTTGAAGAAGTAGCAAAGGCCCAGCAGATAGCGGGCTTGATAGGAATCAGGCGACTGCTTGACGACCGACTCAAAGGGGCGGATGGCCCGCTTGAAATCGCTCTGGCGGAAATAGACGAGCCCGACGTTCAGCCGGATCCCCGGCAGGTCAGGGGCCAGCTTCTCGGCTTTGCGCAGCATTTCGAGAGCCTGCGGCCATTGTTTGCGGCGCATATGAATCACGCCGAGATTGGCGTAGGCGCCAGCCACGCCCGGGTCGATCGCGAGCACCTGCCGGAACGCGCGCTCGGCTTCATCCAGCTTGCCCGCGCGCAAAGAGGCTTCTCCGGCGGCAAACACCTTTTGCGGATCGGACGCCGCTCCAGGCACCGTTTTTGCGGTGTTCTGCGCGCTGATCGTATTCGTTTTCATTGGCGCGGTTGCAAGAAAAAGCAATAGCAGAACCGCAACAGACACACGGATGCTTGACACTCGATTCATCGTCCTGTAGTGTCCGCCATCAAGAGGGCAAAGCACAAGGCATCCATGGAATCTGCCGATTCGAAGCCGACGCGAAATGGTTCGTCGTCGAAGTCCCGCGGAAAACCCGAGCCCTCGCGCAAACGCTCACAGTCGACCGCGGTCACGATCCGCGATGTGGCCGAGCGCAGCGGATTTTCTTCGGCCACGGTTTCCATCGTCCTGAACAACGCTCCGCTGGCGCGTTACATTCCCGACACTACCAAAGAAAAAATCCATCGCGCCGCCCAGCATCTCGGCTACCGTCCTAATCTGTTTGCGCGCTCGCTGCGGGGCCGGCGCAGCCACACCGTGGGCGTCATGGTTTTCGACATGACCGACCCTTACTGCACGCTGGTGCTGCGCGGCATTGAGAACACGCTCTTCCAGTCGTCGTATCTTCCCATCCTCACCGATGTCCACAACGAGCGCAGCCGCTTCGAGCGCTATCTGGAAATGCTGCTCGACCGCCGCATTGAGGGCCTGGTCGTGCTGGCCAACTGGCTGTTTGTGGACATCAACGTCCTGGCCGATCTGGAGAAGAACAATATTCCGACCGCAACCGTGGGCCGTGAACTCAAGAACGACGAAATCAGCTCCGTGCTCGTTGACAATGCCGCCGGCGCGCACGCCGCCCTCGAACATCTCCATTCGCTCGGCCATCGCAAAATCGCGTTCATCCGCGGCCCGCGCCAGTTGTCTGACACCGAGCCTCGGTGGCGTGGCGTGCGGACCCTGGCCCGCGAACGCGACCTCGAACTCGACTCGCGGCTGATCGTCGACCTACCAGAATCTGGAGATCCATTCTCAAGTTTTGAACAAGGATACAAATTAACGGAGGAACTGCTGCGCCGCCGCCATCCCTTCACCGCGCTGATGGCCTTCGACGACATGACGGCTTTCGGCGCCATTCGCGCGCTTGCCAAAGCGAGTATTCGGGTTCCCGACCAATGTTCGGTGGTGGGTTTTGATGACGTCGCGACGGCTGCCATCTATTCTCCCGCGCTGACCACGGTGCGCCAGCCCATGGAAGTGATGGGAACGGCAGCGGCCACCATTGTGCTCGAGGCCATCAACGCTGGCCTGGAAAAGAAACCGTTCCACACCATTCACCGCCAAATTGTCCCGGAATTGATGGTGCGCGAGTCCACCCGCAGCCTGAAATAGGGAGTGGGCACAAACTTGCAATTTCTCTTGACAGAGCGCCAGACCTGACGCAGTATTGATACGTTTTAATAAAGGATTTTGACGGTTTGAGAGGTTGTGCGTCGAATCGGCGAGAGGGAGTGGGATATGAGAATTCATCGGCTGGGTAGGATCGCGGTAGCAATGTTAGTGCTTTCGGCGGCCTTGGTGTACGCCCAGGACACCGGCACGATCACCGGGACCGTGCGTGACAACACTGGAGCCGTGATTCAAGGCGCCGAAGTCAAAATCAGCGGCGCCGCCGGCGGCATTCAGCGTGACACCAGGACCAACGCCGACGGCGATTATGCGGAAGCGGGTCTCCCGGGCGGCACTTACAATCTCGCCATCACCATGAAGGGTTTCAAGACCTTTAAAGGCAACGGCGTCGTATTGCGTGTGGGCCAGAAAGCCAGGGTAGACGCTACGCTCGCCGTCGGTGACGCCAGCACTGTGATTGAAGTGCAGGGGGAGACGTTGACTCAGGTCGAGACTCAGTCCTCCGACCTCACCGGAACCGTAACGGGAAAGCAGATCAGCCAACTCCAGCTCAACGGACGCAACTTCACGCAGTTGCTCGCGCTGTCTCCCGGTGCGACCAACCAGTCGGGTGAGGACGAACCTGGCCAGGGTCTGTCGACCGTCGCCTATAGCGTCAATGGCGGGCGCACGGAATACAACAACTGGGAGATCGACGGCGGCAACAACATGGACGATGGCAGCAACACCACGTTGCTGTCTTATCCGAGCCTGGACTCGATCGCCGAAGTCCGCGTCATGAGCTCGAACTATGGCGCGCAGTATGGCAGAAACAGTTCGGGAACCGTCGAGGTTGAGACCAAGTCCGGCACCAACAAGTTTCATGGTGATGTGTTTGAGTATGTCCGGAATGACGACTTCAATGCCCGCAATTACTTCTCGCCGACGGTCGAGCCCTATAAGAAGAACGATTTTGGCTTTACGGTCGGTGGCCCGGTGACCATCCCGCACCTTTACGATGGCAAGAATAAGACTTTCTTCTTCTATTCGCAGGAATGGCGGCGTGATCGCGTGCCGGGCGAGACGTTCTACTCTCAGGTTCCCACCTGCGAAGAGCGCGGCTTGACCACTCCTTCTAGCGGCGCCGGTTGCACGGGGACGCAAGCCGCCTTCGGCGACTTTAGCGCGCTCTGTCCAGGGGTGGACTGCCCAATCAACCCTGCTACTGGAACCGCGTTCCCCAACAACCTTGTTCCCATCGATAGCTCATCTGGCGGGACCGCAGGCAGCGCGGGTGCGCTACCCCTGTTGGCGCTGTTCCCATACCCCACTTCGGTTACTTCTCCCGGGTATGCGGTTTACAACCAAGGTTTTCCGAGCCCGACTAACTTCAGGGAAGAACTGTTCAAGATCGACCAAAATATCAGTTCAAAGTGGCATGCCAATGTCCGCTACATTCACGATTCCTGGAACTCGATCAGTCCAGTTCCCTTGTGGACCGATGCCACAAGTTATCCGTCCATTCAGGACGCTTACTCATCACCCACAACAAGTTTGGTGGCCCACCTCACTACGACGATTACCCCAAACCTTCTGAACGAGTTTGTTGCCGGTTACTCGGCGAACCACATCGTGATGCAGAATGTAGGACCATGGCAGCGGCCGGCGGGATACAACCTAGGTCTGTTCCAGAATGGTTTTGGCGGAGGCAAGATACCGGGGGTCATACTGCAGGGAGGCAATCAATACCCCTATGGAACCGGCTTAGACATGGGTTATGTGCCCAACGGGCCGGTGAATTCTAACCCGAGTTATACGTACCGCGACAACGTCTCCAAGATCGTTGGCAAGCATAACCTGACGATGGGCGGATATTTCGTGGCTTCGCAGAAGAATGAGATTCCGCAAGGAAACCAAAACCCACAGGGGGTGGCCACGTTCAGCACCGCCCTTACCAGTTCGACCGGGAACCCTTTTGCCGATTTTCTGTCGGGAAACGTCTATAGCTTCACGCAGTCGAGCAGCCAGCCCAAGTATTATCTGCGGTACAAAATCTTTGAGCCGTACTTCCAGGACGACTGGCGCATCACGCCGCGACTGACCCTCAACCTCGGCCTGCGGATCAGTTTGTTTGGCACGATCTACGACCGATTGGATGTGCCGGGTGGAGGAATTGGTTATAGCTTTGATCCGCAAAAATATGTAGCGGGGGGATCTTCGATTAATACTACGCCTGGTCCACTTTTTGGTACGGTGATCGGCAACCAATACAACGGACTGGTGGAGTGCGGGAAAGGCGGAATCCCAACCGGCTGCGCCCAGGGACATTTGTTCAATCCCGCCCCGCGTCTTGGTTTCGCCTACGATCCATTTGGGGACGGGAAATGGGCGATTCGCGGCGGCTACGGAATTTTCTTCGAACACACCAACGGAAACGAAGCAGTCGCCACCCAGTTGGAAGGCTCGCCGCCGGGCGTGCAGAATCCATTACAGAGTCCAATCGGGACGACGTATAACAGCAGCGGCCAGATCGTGCAATCTGGCTATTCGCAAGTTGGAGCAAGCCTTGGCGCACAATACCCAGAGAGTGGGATCATCTCGCTTCCAAATCAGCAGATTTGGCCTTACGTACAGCAATTCCATTTCGACGTCGAGCATCAATTGCCGGCCCATATAGTGGGCATCATCTCCTATGTGGGAAGTAAGGGCACTCATTTAGGAAATCAGGCTGACATCAACCAGCTTAAGTCGGTGGCAGAGCAGGGACTCACGAATCCGTACAAGCCGGGCGAGGCCATCGGGGTCAACGACTGCGCAACCGGGTATACACCGAGCGGGGTTCAGATCCCTGGTTTCAATCCTGACATGGTGCCAGGGGATCAATCGGGTGTTGGCGTCAACATGTTCGTTGCATGCGGCGGCAATGCGGATTTCTTCCGTCCGTATCCCGGGTTTGGCGGCATACACGCGAGGTTCAACGCAGCTTCGTCCTCGTATAACGGACTGGAGATGTCGGCGCGGAAAACGGTGGGCGCGCTTCAGATGAGCCTTTCGTACACCTACAGCCACTCCATTGACGATGCTTCGTCTGCTGCGGACACGGCTTTTGTCGATTCTTACAACTTCGGGATCAACCGGGCCAGCTCCAACTTCGACCAGCGGCATGTTTTCACGGCAAGCTATATCTACGATTTGCCGTTCTTTAAGGGCGGTGGACTGACCCATTCGCTTCTTGGCGGCTGGCAATACTCCGGTATTACTTCGTTTGAGACCGGAGCGCCCTTTAGTGTTACCAACGGAGGCGGCACCAGCCCTAACGGTCTTTTGGCTGTTCCCGCTGATAATGCCGGCGTCGGCAACACAGTTGGTACAGGGTCGCGTCCGGATCTCGTAGGTGACCCGAATAAGGACGCAATTCCAGCGGGGTATACTGCGAACCCATCTGGTCCGCTGTTGGTGAATCCGACGGCGTTTGCCGCGCCCCAGGGGCTTACCTACGGGGATACGCCGCGAAATGATGCGCGGAACCCACATATCATCAACTTCGACATGGCGATGTACAAACATTTTGCCATCAAGGAGCGGATGGCGCTCGAATTCCGCACAGAGGCATTCAACGTTTTCAACCATACTGAGTGGGGCTACATTTCAGGGAATGCGGGTTCGGCTGGGGGGAATGGTTCGTACACCGGGTATACCAACTCGGTTGGTTGCTATGGAAACGACGGAAACGCCGGAGACCCAAGCTGCGCCAACACTCCCAGTTCCACATTCCTGCGTCCTACGGTCGCCCACAACCCGCGCATTTTACAATTAGCATTGAAGTTTATCTTCTAGCTGAAACCATCGCGCAGGTAGAAAATCCTGGCTCCGAGTGAGCCAGGATTTTTTGTTTGAAACTCAGCTTTCAAACCGCTGCGACGAACGACCAGCGCGTCCCTAGTCCGCCACCAGCGCCTCTTTCCGCGTGCGGTTCAGCACGGCCAATCCCTTCTCCAGATCGGCGATCAGATCCTCGACGTGCTCAAGGCCCACGGACAGGCGGATCATCTGCTCGGTCACGCCCATCTTCTTCCGCATCTCGGGAGCGATCATGGCGTGCGAGGTCAGCGCCGGGATGGTCACCAGCGAATCGACTCCGCCAAGGCTGGGCGCCAGAGTAAACAGATTCAGGGCCTCGGCCACATGGCAAGCGTCGGGGCCGCTGCCTTCCACCTCAAAGCTCAGAACGCCGCCCGCGCCCGCCATCTGCTTCTTCGCGATGGCATAGTCGGGATGCCCCTTCAGCATTGGATAGTGCACCCGCGCCACCTTGGGATGCTGGCTCAGAAACTCGGCAATGCGCAGCGCGCTCGCGTTCTGGCGCTCGACGCGGACGGCCAGCGTCTTGATGCCGCGCAGCAGCAGAAACGCCGCGTGCGGATCCATGCAGCAACCCAGCGTGGTGCGCGTGTGATGGATCTGATCGATCAAATCGCTACGCCCGGTAGCAATGCCGCAAATAATGTCGGAATGTCCGCCAAAATATTTTGTTCCGGAATGCAACACCAGATCGATGCCCCACTCCGCCGGACGGCAATTGATGGGCGTGGCAAAGGTCGAATCGATGGTCGAGATCAGGCCGTGCTTGCGCGCCAGCGCCGCAATTTTCTCCAGATCAACGACCCGCACGTTTGGATTCGTGGGCGATTCGATGTGCAGGAGCCTGGTGTTGGGCCGTATGGCGCGCTCGTGCTGCTCGATGTCGTTGGTGTCGACAAATGTAGTTTCGACGCCGAGCTTCGGCAGCCACTGCGAGAGAAACTTGATCACGCCGCCGTAAATATCGCGCTGCGCGACGATGTGGTCTCCCGCCTTCACCAGGGAAAGGATCGACGTGGTGATCGCGGCCATGCCGGAAGAAAAGAGCAGCGCCGCATCCGTGCCCTCCAGTTCGGCGATGGCATTCTCGGCAACCGTGTGAGTGGGATTGCCGTAGCGCGTGTAGAAGCTGTCGGTAGGAGTGACGCGCAGCTGCTCCTGCATGTCGGTGACTTCGAAGGTAGAAGTCTGATAGATCGGTGTGGAAAGCGGTCCGTTCTTCTTGTGGAGGCTGGTGCCGCCGCGGACGGCCTCGGTTTCCTGACGAAATTCATGCTTTTTCATACGAGAGTCCCTGCTCATAAACCTGGACCTTCTCAAGATTACCCGCGCCATCCAGCCACGGCAAGGCGCAAGCCTCGGCCGGCATGGGAGGGCAGCGCGTCAGTTTGACTTCGTAGTATGATCCACGCAGCGAAATGAAGACATTTGTCGAGTCATTGTCCCTCGGCTCTGGAGCAATTCTGGTAGCCATCCTTTCGGCGGGTGTCGTTTGGCTATTATGCATCGTGTGCCCGGTGACTTTGCGCAAGCTGTGGGTTGTGATCGTGCCGTTTGCTTTTGCGTATTGCCTTTACTGGTCTCCGGTTTGGCTCGGAGCCGATTCGTCCGAGTACAGTGCTTGGGCGGTCTTAGGTGTCGTTTCGTGGTTCCTGGCCGGGGCTATTCCTTCGGCGGCAATTGTCCTGATTCTTCGAAAGCGCCGCTCTAGGTAACGTACAGGCTCCGCGCAGCCCAAACTGACCCGCTACCCATGACGCGTCCCCCAAGACACGGCTTGGCGCCTGTAATATCCTTTCATTGAGCCACCTTCATGAAAAACAAGAAACTGAAACCGCCTCCGGGAAAAGCATCGGCGACCGGCAAGACGACAAGAGCCGCGCACGCAGCCAGGAAAGTCGCCCTCCAAGCCACCGTGCTGAAAGGCAAGCCTCCGAAGGCCGAGTTGCGCCATATCCCGTGGAGTTCGGTCGAGGTCGAGACCCTGAATCCCTTGCTGGGCCGCCACTTTGTGGTTGGCCAAAATGTCATGCTGGCCCGCGTCCTGCTCAAGAAGTGGTGCATTGTGCCCGAACACAGCCATCATAACGAACAGATCACCTACATCCTGGAAGGCGCGCTGAAATTCGGGATCGACGGCCGAGAAATTGTGGTGAATGCGGGCGAGGTGCTGACCATTCCTCCCAACATGCCGCACTGGGCCGAGGCGCTCGCGGATACCGTCGACCTCGACATTTTCCATCCGCCCCGCGCCGACTGGATCAATAAGAGTGACGCTTACTTGCGGTGACAAAAATTTAACCGCGGAGTACGCAGAGATCGCGGAGAAATTCAAAGGGAAAGACCAACAAAACCTCTGCGTACTCTGCGATCTGTGCGGTCAACCCGTATGATGTATCTATCTTTACCTGTGCTCGTCTGGTGATAAGGCGAAGTGCCGATCGTTCAAAATACGGAAACTACTGCCAAACTGCGCTGCATTTCCTGTGGCGCTTGCCCCGATTCCGCTGGACAGGACTTCCGCTGTACTGCTTGCGGTGATCTGCTGGAATTCCTTTTCCCCGGATGGACTTCCGATTCGTTTGATGCGGCCGCGCTGATGTCTCTCTGGCTGGGCCGCCGCAGCTCACATGATCCACTTGACCAAAGCGGAGTCTGGCGGTTCCGCGAAATGCTTCCCCACATTCCGGCAGAGCATGCCATTACCCTGTGTGAAGGCAACACGCCGCTCTACCGCCTGCCACGGTGCGCGCGCGCGACCGGGGTCGAGAATCTGCTCGCCAAGCATCAGGGCATGAACCCGACGGCTTCGTTCAAAGATACGGGCATGACCTTTGCCGCCTCGTCCGCGCACCAAGCCAAGTTTCGCTGGGTGGCGTGCGCCTCCACTGGCAACACTTCCGCATCCATGGCCGCGTACGCGGCGCGCGGCAACATGCACAGCCTGGTGCTGATCCCGGAAGGCAAAATTTCCTGGGGCAAGCTCTCGCAAGCGCTCGACTACGGAGCCCTTACCTGCCAACTGCGCACCGATTTCGACGGATGTGTCCGCATCCTGAATGAGCTCGTCCGCCGGAAGCCGGTCTACTTGCTGAATTCGGTGAATCCCTATCGCATCGAAGGGCAGAAAACCGCCGCCATCGAACTTATGGAGCAAATGGCGTGGGAGCCGCCGGACCACATCATCGTCCCCGGAGGCAACCTCGGAAATAGTTCGGCGATCGGCAAGGCGCTCGTCGAAATGCGCGAGCTCAAACTGATCTCGCGCCTGCCGAAGCTTTCCATTATTCAGGCGCAAGGCGCGAATCCGTTCTACCGCTCGGTGCGCGAGTTCGGCGGGAAGAAGCTGGAACCCATGACCGCCGACACGCTCGCGACCGCCATACGCATCGGCAATCCGGCATCGTGGAAGAAAGCGCTGCGCGTGCTTCAGGCAACCGGCGGCGAGGTTGAACAGGTCTCGGAAATTGAAATCGCGATGGCCAAAGCCGAAATCGGCGCCGATGGCATCGGTTGCGAACCGGCCTCGGCGGTCACGCTGGCGGGACTCAAAAAGCTGCGGCGGAGCGGATTCGTCAAAGCGGGAGAGGCGGTTGTGCTGATCCTGACTGGCCATCAGCTCAAAGATCCTGACTTCACCATCCAGTTCCATCGCGGCGATTTATTTGTTGGCAAACCGGAAGAGCCCGAGGCCGCGCAAGCGAAATATCTGCAGCGCGCCCCGCTTGTGCTCGATGCCGATCTGGGGGCCGTTATTGCCACCCTCGATGCGGCCGAGAGAAATTCGCCCGAGACCGAAAGGAGGTAGAAGCGAAAATGAACGCTGCAGGCCAGCTGATTGCAGTTGCCTTAACCTGCCTTGCTCTGAGAACTGCTAATTCTCAAGAGACGACGATTAGCGTCGCTGAAGCTAGGTCCTTGGTTAAGATAGTCCTGCGCCATCAAGGATTTCCATCGTTGTCGCATTATTGCCAAATTGAGTCTATGGATAAAGAGGGCGAACCGTTCATCCCTGACTACTATTCATTTAACGCATCATGTGACTTCCCGAATACGGCGGCTACAAGTCCGTGGGGCGAATACATCGTAAGTCCTCGAACTGGTGACGTACTGGAGTTCGAGCTATGCAAGTGGTTTCGATACTCCGATCTACGCCGGATGCAGAAACAAATTGTACTCAGAACCCATGCAACCGAAGCGACCGAGGCCCAGTATCGAGGAAAAATTGGCTGTGTAAAGGCGAAATAAGGTCGAGACGTTGGGGTGTCCGAGGCACAATTCCGCAGAAATTCGTAGCAGTTCGCTGCAAATTCGTGTATAAAACTCAGTTCAATCAGTTCAAATGGTAGCGCCGATGGTAAGGGATTCCGCCTGAGACGGACCGGCTAAGACCTTTCATTTCTGTCGTTTATGGTAGGGCTTGATTGGCTGCGGGGAAATCCGATGTCGACGCCCAGCCCCTAAAGGGGCATTGATTTCGGAAATCTTACGGCATCGCTGAAGCGATGCCCTGATACGAAGCCCGAGTTTTTCCGCAGCCTTGTTAGGTCGCCAAGTTAGGCCGCCGAGGAGTTTGCTTTCTAATCTATGCCGTCACGTCCCACTTCGTTAGATCGTTCGTTGCGCCTGGTGCTGCCGGCGACCTCGGCCAATCTGGGCCCGGCTTTTGACGCGGCTGCCCTGGCCCTTGATTTCCATCTGCGCGTGCGCGCTGAACGCGCCCCCGACTTCTTCGTCACCGCCGAAGGCCGCGACGCCGCGATCTGCGCCCGCATGGAGAATCACCTGATCGTCACCACCTATTGCGAGGTGCTCGAGTCGGAGAATCGCAAGATCGCGCCCTTGCGCATCCACATCGAAAACGAAATTCCCATCGGCCGAGGGTGTGGATCGTCGGCTGCCGCCCGCCTGGCCGGGATCGCGCTGGCCGTACATTTCGGACATCTGCGTTGGAAGAATGACCGCATCGTCGGCGAAGCTTCCATGCGCGAACACCATCCCGACAATGCCTCCGCCTGCTGGATGGGCGCGCTCACGGTAGCTCGCATGGCCAATCAGGTGCAGGCGCAGGTAGTCGAAGTGAAGCCGAAAGGGAAGTGGCCGCTGCTGCTGGCAGTGCCTGACGCCCCGCTCTCGACCGAGCAAGCCCGCCGCGTCCTGCCCTTCCAGTACTCGCGGGCCGACGCCGTCACCAACATTCAGAATTCGATGCTGCTGCTCTCGGCCTTCACACAGGATCGCGCGGATCTGCTGCCTTCGGCGCTGGAAGACCGCATCCACCAGCCTTATCGCGCACCGCTCTGTCCGCTGCTTCCCGCGCTCAAGGAACTGACTGGAGATTCCGGCATCCTCGGTGCTGCGCTCAGCGGAGCCGGCCCCTCGGTGCTGGTGTTCCTCGACCCGAAGGTTCCAGCGAAAAAAGCGAAACAGAGAATCGCCGCCCACCTCACCAAACGCCGGCTTGCCGCCGAACTTATCCTTACGCAGATCGCCCAACACGGCGGACGCGATGGCGCCGACTGGCGCAAGCATCATTCCTCGGGAAGAAAATAGGTTCCCTACCGGCTGGCCGGAGGCACGATGCCGTTCATGCGCAGGTATTCCACCATTTGGCCGTAGTGATCGAAACCATGCCAGGCGAAAACGGAACCTAAGCTGAGCCGCGTGGTTTTTTCCTTGCCGAAAGGATTGGGGATCGGTTCCAGGGCATTCGCGTCGGTAATGCTTGCGACGGCCTTGTGGGCGTAGGCGAAGGAATCTTTCAGGAAGCTGAGAATCTCGGCCTTCGACTTTGCGCTATCCGGACCCTTTTCGCCGTTGGTGTCGACCGGCGGCTTTTCGCCGAGAATCGAGGCCGCGACCAGATAGTTGACGGCGGCAACGTGCTTGATTTGTTGGGCAAAAGTGCGAACCCCCTTGAATTCGCCATTGGTTGGCGCAAAGCCGTACTTGTCTTCGGGCATGGCTTCCGCTGCGGAAACGAATTCGCTTTCGATGATCTGGATTCCACGGTCGAGTACCTGGCTGATGGTTTTCTTTTCGTCTTTCTTAGGAGTCTGCGTTTGCGTTTGCGCTTGCGCCAGGCCAAAACTGCATAACGCCAACACTGACCCCAGGATCGCACTGATTGTTTTCATCTTGCCTCCAAGTAAAGTTGAGTGTCCGATTAATCTCTCACTACTGCAGGCGTCAAGTCCAGTTCGCGCTGCGAAAGCAGGTCCTTCGCCTTCGGCTGCGCTCAGGGTCAGGATGACGATGACTGACGACTAGCGACTAACGACCAGCGACCGCTCCGCAAACGGCCACTCCCGGCGCCGCCATGACCGCACCGCGTAGATCACGACCCCGACCACCAGAATCACTCCGGCGTAGCGAACCTCGCGGAGAAAATCCCGGCGCGAAATCAGAATAAAGAGAAAACTTACCGCCGCCACCAGCGCCGGAACCGGATAAAGCCACATTCGGAACGGCCGCGGCAAATCCGGTTGCCGCACGCGAAGCACAATGACCCCGATGGTCTGCATAAGAAATTGCAGCACGATGCGAATCACAATCAGCGCGGCTATCAAATCCGCCAGGCGCAGGAAACAAAACAGCGCCGCGACCCCAGTCAAAGCCAGCAGCGAAACATAGGGAAACTTGTGAACCGGATGCACCTTCGCAAAGGCCCGAAAGTAGTTTCCGTCAAGCGCCGCCGCGTAGGGCACTCGCGAATAGCCCAACGTGAGCGAAAATACCGATGCAAATGCCGTCCACATTACCAGCACCGAAATCATCGAAGCAGCACCGTGCCCATACACGCGCTGCATCAGCGTGGAGACCACGTACAGCTTGCTGTTTGACGCTCCCGCCTGCGCCAGTTCCCGCCACGGAATGACCCCGAGAATGCTGACGTTCATTACTACATAAAGGCCTGCCACGGCCACAATGGATAACAACAACGCCCGCGGAATATTTTTCCCGGGCTCCTTGACCTCGTCCCCCAGGAAACAGACGTTGTAGTACCCGCCAATGTCATAAGCGGCGATCAGCATCGCCCCACCCAGCCCGTGAAAGAAGTCTCGTGAAAATGAAAACGCCCCCGGAGGCAGATCAAATGCCCGATGCGCGTTGAAGTGCGTCAAGCCGGCGAAGATGATCCAGCCGATGGTGGCCATCACGCCCACCCACAGCACCTTGGTAAGCCGCGCGATGGCGGTGATGCGCCGATACAAGAGAAATGCCGTCAACCCGCAGACAGCAATCGCCAGAAACGTAGCCGGCATCGCGACCCAAGTCAGTTGCAGAGTTCCAACGAGAGGAAGATGCAGTGCCCAGGTGTGGGTCGACCACACCAGTTCCAGATGCGGCCAGAAGAAAGCCGCGTATTGCGAAAGGCCGATCGCGCCTGATGCAATCGAAAGTGGAGCGCTGAAGGACAATTGCCAGATAAACAGAAACGCAACCAGCCGACCCAGTTTCTGGGGGCCGTAAATCTGCAGCAGGTAACGGTACGAGCCGCCCGACCCCGGCATGGCAGCGCCCAGTTCCGCCCACACCAGCCCGTCACAAATCGCCAGGCCCGCGCCGAGTATCCACCCGAGCATGGCCTGCGGGCCGCCCATCGCCGACACGATCAGCGGGATGGTAATGAACGGCCCCACGCCGATCATGTCGATCATGTTCAGCGCGGTGGCGGAGCCGAGGCCGATGCCGCGGACAAGCTGCGGTTTGGTGGAGAGTTGGCCTTCGAGTGGAGTTGTCATGAGATAAGTCGTTGGTCGATGGTCGTTAGTCGTTAGTCATTGGCGTCGTCGTTCGCTTGCAGAACGGGGTCGCCAGCGCACAAGCAGGTCCCTCGCTTCGCTCAGGATGACAAATTTAATCTGATAACAACTTTAGTTAGATTACAGCGCTTCCAACCGTCAATGCCGATGAGCGAGGCCCAACGACTAACGACCATCGACTAACGACTACTAACCAGATTCACAAACAGCCGCACCGCGCCCGGCACGCCCGCCGGTAATTGCCGGAAGAACGCATATCCGGTATAGATATACGTTCCCTTGCCGTAGTGCGCCAGCAGCAATCCGCCCTGCTGCTCTTTCTCGCCCGGATCATGCGATTCGAGCAGCGGGGTAAAGTTCGGGTCCCACTGCGACATGAAATAAAGACCGCGCTCCTGCACCCAGCCCTCGAAATCTTTCTGCGTGATTTCGTTGGGAGAATGGAAGATCGGGTTCGCCGGATCGAGAATTGTAACCGGAGCTTCTTCGACCGAAACCCGCGCCCGGCTGAGCGTTGCCGGATAGGGTGTGTATTTGCCGGAATTAAAATCGATCGGCACACCAAAGGATCCCAGCGTGTTGTACTGCACCACCAGACGCCCGCCAGCCTCGACAAAATCGAGCAGCCGCTTGTTGTTCGCAATCACGTCTTTCTGCGTGTCATAGGCGCGAATGCCCAGCACGATGGTCTGACATTTGCTCAGGTCCTCGGTTGCCAGCTTGTCGGCCGGAATCATTGTGACATTCATCCCGATCTGCTCGAGCACGGTCGGAATGTCATCGCCCGCGCCCATGATGTATCCCAGCTTCAGGTCTTTCGGGACCTTCACATCCACAATGCTGATGCGTTGCACTGCCGGCTGATAGTAATAGAAGGTGCCGAGGTCTTCGCGCGTGACCACTGTATAGCCCTCGGTATAGGTTCGATGGCCACTCTTCAGGGAAGCTCGAATCGTTTTTCTTTCCTCTGTACGGCTCCCTGGATGCACTGTGAAATCCGCACTCTGCCTTTCGCCGCGCTCACGAAACTGAAGTTGCTTTTCCTCCGGCTCGACCCGCCAATTCTCAGGAACTCCTATCCGTAGCGATCCCTCGTCTTTTTCGGGATCCCCTGCCCAATACGTGTTCTGCATCGTCTTGGAATCCAGATTGCTGGAAACGGCGGCCTTAACCACCGGTGTCGGCCCGTCTTCGGAGGGAACGACTTGCTCGCCTGGATCGAGCATCACGGAGAAGGCGGGCGCGACCGCCAACGGTCGCTCGGCAATCTCACCCGAAGCGTCTTTGTACCTCACCATGCAAATGGCGGTGATGAAACCTGCTCCCGGCTTATAGGGGAAGCCGCTCGCCTTCAGAGGTGGAGGCGGCAAGGGAAGTGTCTGATACTCCGGTTCGTCGATCGCATTAACCGTTTCGGTTTCAGGGTCGTTGCGATGCCAGTAGGGTCGTGTCAATTCTGCAGTGGGAGGAACATAGACTTTGAAGCGAGTAATGGAGTTCTTACCCTCGGCGGTTCTGGAAAGAATCTTGGAATCCCAACCCTTGGGAAGCAAAAGGCTGGTGCTTGGAACACCCGGGGGGAGCTCTGCCCCCGACAGAGTGGCTGTGACTTCGAATGTCTGGCCAGGCACCGCCATGAAGGCAGTTTCAGGACTTGCCCCAACCGGCCCGTCGACGACAACATGCAGACTCACGCCGGATTCCAGTGCGGCTGCTTTGCTCAACTGGCTCCATTTCTCGTCGAGCGCGGTTAGAATGCTCGATTTCCCTTGCGCGGAGAGCTGCGACTTTTCTACCTCTTGGATCAACAGACCGGTTTCGCCGCTGGCCTCGGCCAAAGAGGTCACCGGCGAATGCGCGTTTTCGGCGGCCGTTGCTTTCGCTTTGTCGATGGCAGCCTGAATCTGCGTCAGGCGCGGCTGCAGCCACGGCACTTTCTTCTCTTCATCTCCCAGCCGCGACGCCAATCCCGGCAGCGTGGTATCAATCCCGTCGAAGAAGTCCTGCTCGTGACCGTCTTTGTCTTTCGGCGATTCTACGACCGAGTCCACCAGCTTGTAATATGCAAAGCGATCGCCCTTGGGAATCGAGACGCCACCCAGCGCTTGCGATTGCTGATGCCGCAATCCCTCGATCGCAAACTGCACGTAGGACTCGCCCAGCACCGAATCATCCTTGCCGGTGTTCAGCTTGACCGTGTAATTGGCTGGGTCGCAGGTGGAGGCGCCGAAGCCGCATACGTTTCCGATGTACAGCTTTTTCGGCTGCCAGGGTTGCAATCCTTCTTTGATCTGCTCGGGGAAACGGTTCGGATCGGCCGCGGCGCGAAATGCTTCTTTCGTCAGGATCGCCGACGCCTGGTGGTGCCCGTGCCCATCGCGCTCCGTGCCTGAGAAGCGCGCAATCAGCACATCGGGACGAAAGGTTCGAATCACCCGCACAATATCCGCCAGCGCAATGTCGTGCCCTTGCCACTTCTGAAAAGTTTCTTCTGGAGTTTTCGAATACCCGAAATCCGCCACTCGTGAGAAACGTTGCTCCACGCCGTAGTAGCGGTCGGCTGCCAACACCTCCAGAGTTCGCACCACACCGAGCACATCGAACAGATTGCTGCCTAATTTGTTCTGTCCACCTTCACCGCGGTTCAGCGTCATCAGCAGCGTGGAGACGCCTTTTCCGCGCGCCTCAAGAGTCAGCATGCCGCCGTCTTCGTCATCGGGATGCGCATCCACCTGCATCAGCCGAGCTGTCGTCTGCAAGCGACGCAGCATCAGTTTCAGTCCCGCCGCACCGGTTTCCTGCGGGAGCGGTTCGTAATAGTGATCGGCGGCAGTTTTTGCGAGTGTTTCCGCCCTTGTGAATGTAGTGCCTGAAACCGCCAGCAGAAGCAGCGGCATCGCAGTCGCAAGCCAGTTGCGCACCAACCCCCACTCGAACCTCTTCAACCTTCGAAACATGACCATCTGATGGAGTTTCCTCAATGAAAGCATCAAATATATTCGATAAACGGCTCCGACCAGTTTGTCCGCTGGCAACAGTTTTCGCGGACAGGAGTGTCCGCGCTACACGGCCGGACCCCGCACCCCGCTGCCGGTGAGCGATCTTCTGTCCCGCTTTTACTTCCTCATCCCCTGCGCGACCGCGAATTTTTCCTGGCATTCGCCTGCCGCCTGCACGATCTGCCGGAACTCCGCATCCGCGCGCACGCGCGCCAGCAGTGGATCCGATTGCAACGCCTGGCGCGCGCAGTAATTCTCGGCCACGGCTTTGCGCAGAAATGCGAATGCGATCTGTTTTTCGCCACAAGCCGCCAGCACCGTACCCTGGTAGTACTTCAACTCCGAATCCTGCTCGGGCAATAATTCGTTCTGCGCCACTTCTGCCAGTCGATGGACCTCCGTCTCCGGAGCCTGATTCAGGCAAGCCTGCAGCAGCCCACGCATCCACATGGAATTATCCGTCATCTGCTGCGCCGCCTGCCGGGCTTCCGGCATCTTGCCTTCGCGCATCAAGACGGAAACTCGCACCGCGTTCGACCATTCCGAGCCTGCATCCACGTTCAAATACTCGATTGCCCGCGCCGATTTCCCCTGCTCAAAGAAAGCAAACGAGCACGAACGCCAGTTGTAATTCTTCGGATCGATCGCCAACGCCTGGTCGCACTCACTCTGTGCTTCGTCGAGCAGGCCGGCATAGCGCGATACATAGGCCAGTGAATAATGCGCGAAGGCATTGTCCGGCCGCCGCTGGACCAGCGCCCGCGCGTCTGTGTAGGCTTGGTCCAGGTTCCCAGTCTCGACTTCGTTCGTCGCCAAAAATCCAGCCGCACTCACCCGTCCCGGTTCCAGCGAAAGCGCCCGCTGGTAGGCGGCGTTCGAGCGCTGATAGCCTGCCGCCCCACCGCCCGAATAAATGGCGTCGAAGTAATACCGCCGTCCCAGCGCTTCCCATGCCGGAGCATATTTTGGATCGAGCGCGGCCGACCGCTCCAGCATCGCGATCGCTTCCTTGTTCGCTTCGCCATCGTGCGACAACGCTTTGCTGCGCAGATATGCGTCATAGGCTTCGCGATTTGCGGGAGTGCTGCTGGTTTCAACGGCTCCGCGCACAATGCCCAGCTCAGGGACCAGTTCTTGCCGCACCTTTTTCGCGATCTGACTCTGCAGCGCAATCAGGTTATCGGCGGGCGAACTGAGTGTACCGGTCCAGATCAGACGGTTGTCTTTCACCTCCACTGCTTCCAGGGTTACCTGCACCGTGTTGTCCTGACGCAGAAAGTGTCCCGCCACTACCGTGCCCACCCCCAACTCGCGTCCGGCCTTTGCCGGGTCGGCTTCTCCATTGGCGTATTTCTGAGTCGAAGCCGAGGGCCGGACTTCCAGCGAATGCGCGTAGGTCAGCGCATTCGAAATCTCGTCCGCCAGCGCAAAGCGCAGAAACTCGCTCTCCGCATCGTTGCGGATATTCTGCAGAGGCAGTACCGCGACCGTCCGATTGTTCGCCGGCACGGTTGCCATCCTATGCTTGAGCACCCACGCTCCCACGGCCGCTACCACGGTGAGCAGCAACGCCGCCAGCCCAGCGACGATCCAGTTCAGCCTCGTACTCGACTTCTGGAACGTCCTGCTCACCACGTGCAGCCCGGTCACCTGACGAAGCCCGCTGCGCAAGGCCGGTTCCGTCCCTTTTTTCAGTTTCGCCAGGTCGGCCTTCATCTCGGTCGCGTTCTTGTAGCGCTGGTTGCGGTCCTTCTCCATCGCTTTTCCGATGATGGCTTCGAGTTCCACTGGCACGGCAGGATTGATCGAGCGCGGCGATGCCGGCTTCGAATTCATCACCGCATGCAGCGTCATCACCACATTCGCTCCGGTGAACGGCTTTTTGCCGGTGGCCATTTCGAACAGCACCACGCCAAACGAAAATATGTCGCTGCGCACGTCCAAATCTTCCGACCGCGCCTGCTCGGGCGACATATACACGGCCGTCCCCGGAATCACTCCCACCTGAGTCAGCGATTCTTCCACCGACGAGTCGGTGGTCGTTCCCACACTCTGATCCTTAGCCAATTTGGCCAGCCCAAAATCCAGAATCTTCACCTGCCCATTCGGAGTCAGGAAAATGTTGGCTGGCTTGATGTCGCGATGCACGATCCCCTTGGCATGCGACGCAGCCAGCGCGTCGGCTATCTGCACCGCGATGTCCAGCAGGTCATCCAGGTCGAGAGCCTTGCCGTGGATCCGCCGCTTCAGGCTCTCGCCTTCCAGTTTCTCCATGACGATGAAGGGATGCCCGTCGTTGTCGTCAATGTCGTGGATGGTGCAGATGTTGGGGTGGTTGAGCTGCGACGCGGAGCGCGCTTCCCGCGTAAACCGCTCCAGCGAGCGTTGATCCTGCGCCAGGTGTTCGGGAATGAATTTCAGCGCGACGTGACGGCCCAGGCGGATGTCCTCAGCCTCGTAAACCACTCCCATGCCGCCGCCGCCCAGCTTCGACAGCACGCGGTAGTGGGACACCGTCTGCCCAACGATTTCCATAGCATGTGTGGGACGGACACGCCCTTCGACTTCGCTCAGGGCAGGCTCTATCCGCCGCGGTTGCCCTTTGATTCTACCTGCGGAGCGGACGGCTCTGCCCGGGAAGGCGTAATGGTAGGCTGTCGGCGCGGCCGGGTCAACCAAGTTTGGGGAAATGGATCTGTAAGGAAAAACCCGCGGGAGGGTGCAGAAAAGTATTTCCAGCCAAGCAAAATCCCATGCCGGACACTTTTGTGGAATCCCACCCTTGCGCAAAAACGCGCAAGGATGGAGCACCCGCAATCCTTCTAGGCGGTGATCAGGTTTTCTAACGCAATGCGGTTGGGGATTACAAGCGTTGACCCACTTTGCTGGATGAGATGTTGCTTTTTGAAGCCCGCGAAAAGGCGGCTGACGGTCTCACGCGAGGTGCCAATCATCTGCCCGATCTCTTCGTGAGTCAACGCCAGTTTCATTTGGCTTGGATTCCTGGCTTCGGTGTTCTGGTCGAGCCAGCCTACCAGCAGGCGAGCTAGCTTTTCGCTGGCCGAGTCGGAAAGGATCAGGTCACGAATGTCGCGGCAAGTGGAGGCATAATCCTGGGCGATGTGCTGGGTCACCCACAGCGCCAGTTCGCCGTGCAAGCGCATGAGGCGCAACAAATCGCTGTGTCGCAGGAAGCTGATCTCGCACGGCTCCTGGGTCTCGGCCGTCGCTTCATATTTGTATCCGGAAACTACAGCGGCCACGCCCAAGGGGCAACCGGCATCGGCGATTCGCAGAATCAGCGTCCGGCCGTCGCTCCCACAAACGGAAAGCTTCACCCGGCCTCGACGCACGATGAACACGCCTCGCGGAGTCTGCCCTTCCGCAAACAAAACCGCTCCGGTGGGATAGCTGGTGGTGAGTGCTTCCTGTTCCAAGGCTTCGGCTACGGCTGGAGAAAGATCGCAAAAAGTCTTATCGGCTGGCGCCAGTTTCTGGGTATGATTTATAACTTGTGTGGCCATGATTGCCTCCGTTCACCGGTATACAGGCAAGGCCGTCGCCATTCCTCGCAGGTTGTCGCGGCCTTTCGCTGAATATTCTTAAGTTAAACAAAATAAGCTGTTTACTCCGATATTGCGGGATGCATCCAAGTCCTCTGTTTGCTCTTCTAGTCGCTTAAAGTGAGTAGTTTCACACAGCGATGTGTGATCTCCATCACCAAGTCTTTGGTTATGTGACCAAGGAGTACGTTCTGCTAGCCGTCTGGTGCGGATCCCAGCGCCGTATGCAGCGTATTCAGCAAAGCGGTTCGGGTAAACGGCTTCTCGAGCAGAGTGATACCACGCTTCAACACTTCTCGTTCCGCGATCAGTTCACCGGTGTAGCCCGACATGAAAACAACTTTCAGGTTCGGGTGAGAGGCGCCCAAACGGTCAACCAGCTCGGGGCCGCTCATGCGGCGCATCACTACGTCGGTCAATAAGAGATCAATAGGGTGGCCAGGATGAGATTGCACCCACTCCAGCGCGGACTTGCCGTCATCCGCCTCGGCGACCTGATAGCCGTGGTCCTCGAGGGATTGCCGCGTCAAGCTGCGCATGGTCTCGTCGTCTTCCACCAGCAGGATCGAAGCCCCCTGCCGTTTCGGACTGACGGTGTCCTCTTCCAGCTTGGACTCGAGCCCAATTTTGTGATCGGCGCTGGGGAGATAAATCTTAAACGTGGTTCCGTGTCCTAATTCACTGTAGACGAGAACGTGTCCCGCGCTCTGCTTGACAATGCCATAGACGGTGGCCAAGCCCAAGCCGGTCCCTTTGCCTATTTCTTTGGTGGTGAAGAAGGGCTCGAAAATGCGCGACACGGTAGCCCCGTCCATTCCGCTGCCGGTATCACTGACCGCGAGCAGGACGTATTTTCCCGGGGTCATGGATTGATGCTGCTCGGCGAAGGCCTCGTCAAATTTCGCGGTGCCAGTTTCCAGAATAAGCTTGCCGCCCCGAGGCATAGCATCGCGCGCATTGACGGCGAGGTTCACCACGATCTGGTCGAGTTGGCCAGGATCTGCCTCGACCACAGCCGAGGGTGACTTGGACACCACCAGAATTTCCACGTCGTCTCCCATCAGCGGACGCAGGAGCTTGCTGACGTCCTTCAAACGCTCGTTCAGATCGAGAATGCGAGGCTGGACGGCGGAAGACCGGCTGAAGGCCAGGAGCTGGCGAGTTAACGACGAGCCGCGCTCGATTGCCTTCTTGATATTCTCCACGTAAAGCGATGATTCCGCTGTGGAATCAAGCCCGTCGCGAAGGAACTCGGCGCAGGCATTGATAATCCCCAGGATGTTGTTAAAGTCGTGCGCCACTCCTCCCGCCAGCCGGCCGATGGCTTCCATCTTTTGCGATTGATGGAGTTGTGTCTCAGCGCGTTTCTGGGCGGTGATGTCGCGCGCAATCGCGGAGGCTCCGATGACGTCGCCTCTGGCATCGCGCAACGGAGATACGGAAATGGAGACGTCGAGGTGGCGTCCGTCCTTGGTCACGCGCACCGATTCACTATGCTCGATGCTTTCCCCGCGTGCGATCTTTTCCAGAATCACGGGAATTTCGTCGGGGCGGTCGCCAGGAACTAGAAAAGATATGTGTTTTCGGATGGCCTCTTCCGGCGTGTAGCCATAGATGCGCTCGGCTCCCTTGTTCCAACTGGTAATGATGCCGTTCAAGTCTTTGCCAATGATGGCGTCTTCGGAGGAATCAATAATCAGGGCGAGCCTCGACCGGTATTCTCCAAGTTGCTCGGCCGTTCGGCGATGCAGTTCTTCATTCGCCCGGCGGAGTTCTTCGGCGATTCGCTTGCGATCACTGATGTCGCGGATTGCACTCAGCACGAACATCCCATTCTCGGTGGTGACTGGACTGAGGCTGATTTCCACCGGGAATTCCGTGCCGTTGCGCCGCCTGCCGGAGAGATCGAGGTCCGCTCCCATCCGTCGCGTCTTCGGTGCTTCCGCAAAGTTCTTGCGATGATGGTGGTGTTGGCGGCGATAGCTCTCCGGCACCAGGATTTCGATTTTCTGGCCAATCAATTCGTCGCGCGTATAGCCAAATAGCGCTTGCGTTTGTGAATTGATCTGAATAATGGTGCCCTCGTGATCGACCGCCACGATGGCGTCTGGAAGTGTCTCCAGCAGATCACTGGAAAGCAGGACTTCCGCCATGGTCTGCGCTGAAAGGGAGGGATCGGGCTGGGAGTGCTCCGACGAAGGTCGCGACATATCCACTCTGCTGTTTCAACTATCGGCCTCTCAAATCTATGCGGAACGCCGACCTCCTGTAAAGGCGAAGATCGCAAGTGATTGAATTGAAATGAAATATTAGCTGCCTCTCAGCCGAGTGTGATAATAATCACGCAACAATGTGATATGAATCACAGTAGCTCCAGAGTGCCTCTTAGCGGCCGTGAAATAGCTTCTCAACCACGCGAAGGGGTAGAGCGGAGCCCATGTCCATGGCCGCGAAGCGGCGAAAGAATTCGGCCCACAGCGGAAGCTGTGAGTTCTGACCAAAACCAATCCTGCCCGTCAATATACAATGTTGTGCGTATTAGCTTGCGGGAGTTTGCCCTCATGAAACATGCCGTCCAACGGCTGCGGTCACCGATTGTGTTATGCGCTCTGACGGCCGTTCTCTTCCTATCCGGGTGCGGAAACAAGGATCAAGTTCAGGCCGGCGCTTCCGGCGGGCGTCCACCGGCGCCGGTGGTCGTGGCCAGTGTCGAGCAACGCGACATTCCAGTTCAGATCCAGGCCATCGGCAACGTCGAGGCTTACCAGACGGTGCAGATCAGGTCCCAGGTCAACGGTCAGATCGTGAAAATCTTCTTCAAGGAAGGCGAAGACGTACGCGAGGGCCAACCGCTGTTTCAGCTCGATAAGCGGCCTTTCCAGGCAGATCTGGACAAGGCCATTGGCCAGATGAAGCACGACCAGGCGCAGGCGGAGAATTCACGCATCCAGGCCGAGCGCTACTCTGGACTGGAGAAACAGGGCATTGTCTCCCACGAACAGGCCGAACAGCTGCGTGCCCAGGCCCAGGCCGATGCGTCCGCGGTGGAAGCAGACAAAGCCGCCGTCGAGGCTGCCCGCGTACAGTTGCAGTACACAGACATCGTGGCTCCGATCAACGCCCGCACCGGAGTGTTGATGATGAATCTGGGCAATATGGTGAAAGCGAACGATACGCCCTATCTGCTGCAGTTGAACCAGGTCACTCCCATCTACGTCACCTTCTCGGTGCCCGAAGCGAACCTGGATCGGGTGCGGCGCCGCTTTTCCTCAGGACAACTAAAAGTTCTCGCCTTTCCCAAGGGACAATTGGAAAATCCGGCGGAGGGCCGGTTGACCTTCATTGACAACGGAGTCGACACTACGACCGGCATGTTCAAGCTCAAAGCCACTTTCCAGAACCAGGACCGGCGCCTGTGGCCGGGAGAGTTTGTGGATGTGGCGTTGGTGCTCTCGACCCAGAAGAATGCGGTTGTCGTCTCCACCCGAGCGATTCAAAACGGACAGCAAGGCGAATACGTGTATGTCGTCAGAAACGACAGCACGGCGGAATCGCGCCCGGTGAAGACGGCGGGGGCGTATCAGAATCTGACGTTGATTTCGGATGGCCTGAAGCCCGGCGAGCAAGTGATTGTGAACGGCCAGTTGCGGGTAGCGCCGAACGCAAAAGTAATGGTGCAAAGCACGCTGCCCGAAACTCCGAAGAGTCCTGCCGGAGGCGGGGTGTGAGTCCCTCCGAGCTTTTCATCCATCGGCCCATCATGACCACGCTGGTCATGGCGGCGATTCTCATCTTCGGTATTTTCGCGTATCAACTGCTGCCCGTCAGCGACCTGCCCAATGTGGACTTTCCCACAATTTTGGTGAGTGCTTCTCTACCCGGCGCCAGTCCGGACACGATGGCTTCTTCCGTCGCCACGCCACTGGAAAAGCAATTCTCCACCATCGCCGGCATTGATTCGATGACGTCCACGAATTCTCTTGGGCAAACCGGCATCACCATTCAGTTCAACCTCAGCCGCAGCCTCGATGGCGCGGCGTTAGACGTCCAGGCCGCCATCACCGCGGCTGGAGGCCAACTGCCTCCGGAGATGCCGACGCCCCCGACCTTCCAGAAAGTAAATCCCGCCGATTCGCCCATCATCTATCTGGCAATGAGTTCACCGACCATGAAGCTCTCCGATGTGGACGAGGCGGCGGAGACCACCATAGCCCAGAACGTCTCGATGGTGGGCGGCGTGGCTCAGGTGCAAGTGTATGGAGCGCAGAAATACGCCATGCGGGCGCAGCTCGATCCCAGTGCGATGGCTTCACGGCAGATTGGGATCGACGATGTCACCAACGCGCTGCAATCGGGTAACACCAACCTGCCCACGGGCACGCTCTATGGACAAAACCACACCTTCACGATTCTCTCCAACGGGCAGCGGATGAATGCGGCGCAGTTCGGGCCCATGGCGATCGCCTATCGCAATGGTTCGCCGGTTCGCCTGAACGAACTGGGCCGGGTCAGCGACAGCGTGCTGAACGACAAAACCGCGAGCTGGTTCAACGGAATCCGCGCCATCGTGCTGGCCATTCAAAAACAGCCGGGGACCAACACGGTTGCCGTGGTGGACAACATCAGGAAGCTGCTGCCCAGGCTGGAAGAGCATATTCCGGCCGCGGTCCAAGTCGATACCCTTTATGACCGCTCGGTCTCGATTCGGGCGTCGGTGAACGATGTGAAGTTCACCTTGTTGCTGACCATTGCTCTGGTCATCCTGGTGATCTTCCTCTTCCTGCGCAACGTTTCCGCCACCATCATCCCGTCGCTGGCTCTGCCCATGTCCATCATCGGAACCTTTTCGGTGATGTACCTGCTGAACTACAGCCTCGACAATCTTTCGCTGATGGCGCTGACGTTGTCGGTGGGATTCGTGGTGGACGACGCCATCGTCATGCTGGAGAACATTGTCCGCCACATGGAGAGCGGCAAAGCGCCGCTCCAGGCAGCGAGGGATGGGGCCAGCGAGATTGGCTTCACCATTCTCTCCATGACCCTGTCGCTGGCCGCCGTCTTTATTCCGCTATTGTTCATGGGCGGGATCATCGGGCGTTTGCTGCATGAATTCGCGGTGACCATCGGCGTCGCGATTCTGGTTTCGGGATTCGTATCGCTGACCCTGACTCCGATGCTCTGCAGCCGCTTTCTCCGTCACCAGGAGCGGTCAGGCCACGGACGCCTCTTCAATTTCGGCGAGCGGGTCTTCGATGCCTGGTTGCGTGGTTACGACCGCAGCCTGAAGGCCGTGCTGCGACACAAGTTCGCAACATTCATGGCTTCTGTTGTGATTTTCGGGCTGACATTTTATCTGTACACGATTTCGAAGACCGGCTTCATTCCCGACGAAGATCAAGGCCTAGTCTTCGCTTTTACCGAAGCGCAACAGGGAATTGCGTTTCAGGACATGATGCAGTTGCAGCAGAAAGTGGCCGATGTGGTCGAGTCCGATCCCAGCGTCATGAACACGTTCTCCACCATCGGCAGCCCGATCAATCAGGGTCGTATTTTCTTTCGGCTGAAGGACAAGAAAGATCGCGTCAACCACATGAGCGCGATGGACGTGATTCAGGAACTTCGTCCGAAGGTATCGCAGATTCCGGGGCTGAATGTGTTCATGCAAGTTCCGCCGACGATCCGCATCGGCGGATCGCTGACCAAGTCACAATATCAGTACACGCTGCAAACGCCCGACACCACGGAGCTTTACCAGGATGCACCGAAGCTGGAAAATGCTCTGCGCGCGCTGCCGCAATTGCAGGATGTGACCAGCGACCTGCAGGTGAAGAACCCGCAGCTTACGGTGGAAGTCGACCACGATAAGGCGTATGCGCTGGGATTGACGCCGGCGCAGGTTTCCGACGCTCTTTATTCCGCGTACGGTACCCGCCAAATCAGCACGATCTACGCGCCCAATAATGAGTACTACGTGATCGTAGAGTTGCTGCCGGAATTCCAGGACAATCCGGACAAGCTTTCGTTTCTGTACGTCCGCTCCAACGCCGGCAAACTGGTCCCGCTCGACACCGTGGCAAAATTGGTGCCTTCCGTGGGCCCGCTGATGGTGAATCACCTCGGCCAGTTGCCGGCGGCAACGATCAGCTTCAACCTGAAGCCTGGAGTCGCGCTGGGCGATGCGACAAAGCTGGTCGAACGCGAGGCGCTTCGAGTGCTCCCCGGAGACATCCAAGGCACGTTCCAGGGAACTGCTCAAGCTTTCCAAAACTCATTTACCGGCATGGGCCTGTTGCTGCTGGGCGCAATTCTGGTGATCTACATCATTCTTGGAATTCTCTATGAAAGCTTCATCCATCCCCTGACGATTCTTTCCGGCTTGCCTTCCGCCGGAGTTGGGGCGCTGCTGACTCTTCACCTCTTCCACCAAGAGCTGAATCTCTACTCGTTTGTCGGGGTCATCATGCTGATCGGTATCGTAAAAAAGAATGCCATCATGATGATCGACTTTGCCCTCGATGCGGAGCGCACGGGAGGAAAGAGCCCGGAGGACTCCATCTACGAAGGCGCACTGGTCCGCTTCCGTCCGATCATGATGACGACGATGGCGGCGCTGATGGGAACGCTGCCCATCGCAGTTGGTTTTGGCGCGGGCGCCGACTCGCGGCGAGGCTTGGGCCTGGCGGTAGTAGGCGGTCTCCTCTTTTCGCAAGTCATAACCCTCTACATCACGCCGGTTTACTACGTATACCTCGACAAGCTGCAGGCAAAATTCCGAAAGCGGCCGGGCGCACGAAAATCTGAGGCCCGCCCCGAGGACAGCCTCAACGAGGTGACCTTGGTGGGACAAAACCACTAAGGGCCGCGCTTCGCAAAACCAGGGTCCAAGTTACTTAAGTTGTTGGATTACCGCGCCTTCCCTAACAGTTGCGGAAAATATTTTCAGGCCGCAGTTTCAACCCAGCGGCTAAAGCCGGTGCTGAAAATAAAGCCAGTTATCGCAGCGCTGAAGCGCTACGCCACCCAAAATCAGGCGCAATATCGAGTCTTTCCGCAGCCTGCTAAGTGTCCGCGCCCGTTGCGACACCTGACTCCAGTCGCCGAATACGGAAATTGAGACCTGCTACGTTGACTCCCCGTAGGAATTTTCCGCCGTATGGACATAGCCTCGCTTTTTCGTAGTTACGCTGCCTCTGGCGCAATCGCTCTGAGGCACGACCTTGAGGGCATCAAGTCTCGAGTTGAAAGAGCCGATGAGTTCGTGTGCTGGCTAAGGAGCAAAGATGAAGGACCCAGTAAGTCGCGGACGATGTGTCGTCTCGACCATGGCATTCATACTGCTAGCGATGTCGGTCGCCGCGTTTGCGGCAGATAACAAGCACAGCGAAGGCGACACATCCACGCCACAAACTGCACCTGTCTTGCCCGCTGCCGGAGCCAAATATGTGGGCAGTGAACAGTGCAAAATGTGTCATGCGGACCAGGCTCGCATGATGCAGTCGACGCCGCACTACCGCCTATTTGGCGCCGCCAAGCCGACCGGCGCGGAAGGCTGCGAATCTTGCCATGGACCGGGTTCTGCCCACATCGATGGTGGAGGAGACCAAAATAAGATCTTCACCTTCAAGGATGCAACGCGGCAGGAGACCAGCGCGCGCTGCCTGAGTTGCCACGGAGGCGGCCGCGAGCAGTCGCATTTTGTGGAATCCGCTCACTCCAGCAGCGAGGTTGGCTGTCTCGACTGCCACTCTCCCCATCACGCCAAGGAAAAAGAGCACCTGCTCGTCCAGAGTTCTCCCCAGCTGTGCTACGGGTGCCATACCTCGGCCAAGGCGGATTTCGCCAAGCCCTTTCACCACCGGGTCAACGAAGGTCTGGTCGAATGCAATGACTGCCACAACCCTCATGGCACAGGGACCATTCGTCAGTTGCGGGCCCTGCCAAGCGGCGATGCGGTCTGCTTCAAGTGCCATGCTGACAAACAGGGGCCATTCGCCTACGAACATGTGCCGGTAAAGACCGAGGGCTGCACCGCCTGCCACACGCCGCACGGTTCCACCAATCCTCGGCTGCTCAAAGTGAGCCAGGTGAACATGCTGTGTCTGCAGTGCCATACCTTCCCGACGGTGGGGCCAGCCGGGCCCGCGCACAATCAATCGGCGAAGTACCAGGCCTGCACTATGTGTCACAACCAGATTCATGGCTCCAACTTCAGCAGTGTCTTTTTCAAGTGAGGAGAACCGATGCCGTCGCCAAGAAAACTCCTGCTACTCACCGCGCTGGCCGCGGTCGGGATAGTTTCGTCGCCAACTTTTCTGTGGGCGCAAACTTCTGATGCTGACCAGACTTCGTCCGGGGAGCCGGATGGCGTTACCAGCGGCGGTTATCGAATTCACTCCTCGGTTGAACTGGGTTACCGGGCCACCGATATTACCGGCAGTGGCGATATGTACGACACCCTGGTCAATCAGCAGCAAGGTCCGCGGTTCCTCGACGAGACGCTTTCCATGCAATCGCTGGATCACCAGGGCGTGCCGTTCGATAATCTGTTCCTGAACAGCTTTGGCTGGGGAGGCGATCCCAACAACGCCCTGCGCCTCAGAGCCGACAAGAACAAGTGGTACAACCTTGTAGGTAGTTTCCGCCGCGATCAGAGCTTCTCTGACTTCGACTTGCTGGCGAATCCCCTGAATCCCCCAACCTCCACGCCATCGATTCCGGCGCTGAACTCGCCCCATTTGTTTGATACGACGCGGCGCATGAGTGACGTCGACCTCACCCTGCTGCCGCAGTCTCGAGTAAGTTTTCGCCTGGGGTTTTCGCACAACAACATGACCGGGCCTTCGTACAGCAGCATCCACGAGGGTACGGAAGCGCTGCTTCTCCAGGACTGGAACACGACCATGAACTCCTATCGTTTTGGTCTGGACTGGAAAGCCGCGCCGCGAACGGTTATCAGCTACGACCAATTCTTCAATTACTACAAGGGAGACACGGACGACACCCTGGCCTCGTTTGCGCCGGCGCTTCTGTCCACCGGAACTCCGGTGGAATTGGGCCTGTCCATCGACACTGTGAACAGCGAACCCTGCGCCGTGAAGTCCCCTGCCACCAGCCTGATTAATTCCAGTGGCGTGCTGACCAACAACACCTGCAGCGCGTATTTCGGCTATTCGCGCGACCAGCGGATTCGCACTTCCACGCCCACGGAGCGGGTCAGTTTGCGCAGCAATAACATCCAGCGACTGGACCTGGTCGCTTCTTATTCCTACAGTTCCGCCAACATGAGCACGCCCCTAGACGAGAATTTCGCGGGTCTGCTCACGCGTAGCCACACGCTCGCCTTCAACGGTACCGGCACCGCCAGCGCGAACCGGATTTCCAACGTGCTCAATGCCGAGGCCACACTGCATTTGACCCAACATCTGCGCCTGATTGAGACATTCTATTTTTGGGCTTACCGCATTCCGGAGACTGGCAATTTCACCGAGATCGACAGTGATTGCACCGTGGCAGCCACGTGCACGCTGCTCACCCCACTGAGCGCGACCACGCCGACGACGACCAATACCCTGGCAGCTTCGTCCTTCAATCAGACCTGGAAGAAAGATGAGACCGACTTAGCCTGGGACATCTCGAAAAAGGCAGGCGGCCGCATCGGTTTCCGCTATGGCGATCGGGTCTTTAACCTGTTCAACACTTACTCAGGAGTCGAGACCTCAAACGGCTTTACAAGCACGGGCGAGGACACTTTCACGGTCAACGAGTACACCGCGCTCCTGGGGCTCTGGGCGCGGCCCACCCACGCCTTGCGGCTGAATTTCGATCTGGAGCACAGCAATTACGACAACGTAATCGTGCGCATGGCCCCGCGCAAGGAATCGCGCTACCGCTTCCAGACAACCTATAGCCCCCGGCCGTGGGCGGTCCTGGGCGGGTCCGTCAATATTCTGCAGGATTCGAACGCCGACGCACTAACCCAGTACGTGGGGCACAACCAAAACTACGGCGTCACCGCGTCGCTCGCGCCGCGCGAACGCTTCGGTCTGGATCTGGCCTACAACTTCAACAGCGTGATGCAGAACGCCCTGATCTGTTTCAACGACACGCCGCCCGCCGGAGTGACGCTTCCGTTCGTGACCGGCGCCACCAGCCCGGTCAATTATTGTGGGAATACTCTGAATACCAGCGGGGCCAAGGTGCTCTCGTCCGATCCTCTGCTGAACAACTCGTACTACGACAACCACACTCATTTCGGAATGACCGCTATCCGGTTCAGGCCCGAAAAGCGAGTGACGGCGAACCTCGGCTACAGCATCACCAGTGTGGACGGCAGCACGCCGCAATTCAACATTCTGCAGCCGCTCGGCTCATTGCAGTACAAGTACTCGCAGCCGGTGGCCAATCTGAACGTGGACCTCGGCCATAAATTCGCTTACAACCTGGGCTGGAACTATTCCCAGTACAACGAGGGTTCGGCAGCCGAGGGTTCGTTTGTCGGCCCCACCGCGCCACGCTATTTCCACGCCAACTCGGTGACCGACTCCCTGCGTTACACCTTCTGATTTCCCTGACGGAGGATGCCGTGCGCCGCGCGTCTAATTCCGCACGAAATCGCGAAGTTTGAAGCTCGACCGGCACAGTTTGGTCTTGCAAATTCCCCCAAGAGCAGTCTAGTTTTAGACACTTAGACTAGAAAGGGACATCCCAGTTCGTGTAGTGCGTCGCGGTAGTAGTTTGTTGAGGTGAAGATAGTGGCGTGGCGTTGGATTTTGGAAGAGAGATTGTCGATGAAGGCGTCAGGGACTTTTCCTGCAATCCAGGCTCTATTGAGCGTGGTGCTTGTTCTGAGTGCAGCCACAGCTGCCTGGGCGCAGCCCTCTGCTACCACCACCACTCTGACTGTGACGCCCGAGAGTGTGCCCCCCGACACTGCGGTGACGCTGACAGCGACGGTGACCTCGACGCCGCCGGGAACGATCATGGGACTGGTGCTGTTCTGCAACGCCAGCGCGACGTACTGCGAGGACTCGGCCATCATCGGCAGTGCGTGGCTGATAACGTCAGGGTCGGCGTTGGGGACGGCGACCATCCACAAGACCTTCGGTCCCGGAACGTACAACATCCAGGCAGTGTTCAAGGGGACGAACTCTTACGCCACAAGCACATCGGCAGCGGCAACGGTGACGGTCAGCAGCGCTCCGCTGCCGACGACGACCACGATCAACGCCACCGGTGCGTCGGGTAATTATTCCCTGAACGCAACCGTCTGGGCTAGAGGCACAGCAACTCCCACCGGCAGCGTCTCGTTTATAGATGCCACCAACAGTGACTCCCTGCTCGGATCGGCGCCGTTGAGTTCGGGCGTGCCTACATTGGGGTTCCTTTTTGCTGGCACTTCGGGACCCGCCACAAGCTCTTCGAATAATCAGGCAATCGCGGTTGGGGATTTCAACAACGACGGCAATCTGGATTACGTGGTTGCCAACTTGAACCCTCCGGCGACTGCAACCATCATGTTAGGTAACGGCAACGGAACCTTTACAGCGGTTACAGCGGGTGGTGCACCGTATTCGGTGGGCTCTTATCCGGAAGGGGCAGTGGTAGCCGATTTCAACGGCGACGGAAATCTGGACATTGCCTTTGCCAACTCCGCGAGCAATGGAGTGACGATTCTGCTGGGCAACGGCGATGGCACGTTTATGGCCGCCGCCAGTCCGGCGGTGGGCTTTGCGGGGGCGATCGCGGTGGGCGATTTCAACGGAGATGGAATTCCGGACCTGGCGGTGAGCAACAACAACAACTCCAGTTATGCGGTGACGATTCTGCTGGGCAACGGCGACGGCACTTTCACCGTTGGGAGCAGCGTGCCGGTGCCGCAATGGTCGATTAACCCGCAAGGCATTGTAGCCATGGACTTCAATGGCGACGGCAAGACGGACCTGGCAGTGACGAGCGCAAACGGCAACTCGCCGTCGAACTATGTGGTGACGATTCTGCTGGGCAACGGCGATGGAACCTTCACGCAGAGGCAGACTTACAACACGGGCGACGGCGACCAATCCATGGTAGGCGGCGACTTCAATGGGGACGGCATTCCGGACTTGGCCATCGCCAACTACTACGACGACACGGTGACAATTCTGCTGGGCAACGGCGATGGCACCTTTACTCCCGCTGCCTTACCGTTGCCAGCCACCGGGCCCGGTCCCTTCGCGATTGTGGCCGGAGACTTTAATAATGACGGAATACTGGACCTGGCCACGGCGAACTTCTACGGCAACACGGTGACGATTTTGCTGGGCAACGGCGATGGAACCTTTACCCCCTCGTCCACTGTGCCGGCGACGGGAGGCGGTCCTGACGGCTTTGTGGCTGGCGACTTCAATGGGGATGGGCTACTGGACCTGGTCACGGCAAATTATCAAGCAGTCACACAATCGATTCTGCTGCAGGCGTCCAGCTCCACGAGCGTGACCATCAGCGGCGTGACCGCACCAGGAACGGATAACGTTTTTGCAAGCTACACCACCGGAGACGGCAATTACTCTTCAAGTCAATCCGGCACAGTTGCTATAAATTCCATCCTCCTGACCGCGCAGACGATCACGTTCCCCAATCCTGGGGCCCAAACCTATGGCACGCCGCTCACGCTGAGCGCATCGGCATCGTCGGGGCTTCCGGTGAGCTTTACGGTGATCTCCGGGCCTGCGACGCTGAGCGGGAGCACGCTGCTGACCTTCACCGCGACCGGGTCGGTCACGGTCCAGGCCACGCAGGGCGGTAACAGCAGCTACGCAGCCGCTACTCCGGTGAGTGAGACCTTTACGGTGAACCCGGGGGCGCAGACGATCACCTTCCCGAATCCGGGGCCGTTGCCCAACGGAGTCGCGCCGGTCACGCTGATGGCGACGGCAAGTTCGGGGCTGCCGGTGACCTACACGCTGATTTCGGGGCCGGGTTCGCTGAGCGGCAGCACGCTGACGATCACGGACGTGGGCAGCATTGTTGTGGAGGCCGACCAGGCTGGCAACGCGAACTACCTGGCGGCACCGTCGGTGCAGATCACGATTTCAGTGGTGGCGGCGGACTTCACCGTAGTACCGCAGTCGTCTACGCCGACGATGATCCCGTCGCCCGGCCAGACTGGAACCATACCGGTGACCGTCAATGCCGCAAGCGGATATATGGCGACCGTCAACTTCAACTGCACGGCGCCACCGGCCATGCTTGAGGCCTCCTGCTCGGCAAGCTCTGTGCAAGTTACGGGCAACGCGCCCGTGACTGCAAAAGTGATGGTGAACACCGCCGGCCCGCATCAGGTCTCCGCCTTGTCGTGGCCAAAACCGTGGAACGCGGTGCCCTCTGGTATCGTGTTTGCGGCCGTCATCGTGGCCTCCGGCGCGAGCAGAAAGAAGTTGAGAAAAGGAATGCTGTTTGCCGTGCTCATGATCGTCATGCTTGGGGCGCTGACGAGCTGCTCAGGAGGCAGTTCGACGAGGACAGACCCGGGCACTCCGGCAGGAACCTACAACTTGACGTTGGTGGGTAGCAGCGGCAGTGCCAATTACACGACTACCCTGGTGGTCACGGTGGAGTAGGACGGCAGGGTGATCGGCCTATTTATACCCGTTGGAGATTAACGCGAGCTTAGTTCCGCGCCACGGCGTCAACTCTGCCCAAACAGCGCTTCCTCGACGAGTTCGCAAAGGATGTGTCCAGTTAGAATGTGACCTTCCTGGATACGTGGAGTCTGATCGCTGGGAATGCAGATGCAGTGATCGACCGCGCTACGCAGCTTCCCGCCGGTTTTTCCGGTCAGACCTACGGTGACGAGTTTCCTCTCGCGGGCCGCGTTCACGGCGCGCAAAACGTTGGGAGAGTTTCCGCTGGTGCTGATGGCAAAGGCGACGTCGCCGGGACTGCCGATCCCCTCAATCTGGCGCGCGAACACTTCGTCAAAGGAATAATCGTTGCCGATGGCGGTTAGGACGGAAGAATTGGTGGTCAGCGCCCAGCCCGAGAGGCTGGCTCGTTCCTTCAAGAACCGGCCGCTCAGTTCCGCGGCCAGGTGCTGGGCGTCCGCGGCGCTACCGCCGTTGCCAAAGAACAGGACCTTGTTTCCGGAGCGGAGACACTTCGTCATTGCCTCCGCTACCTTGACCACTGCGCTCAAATACGCTTTGGACTCCAGCAGACTCTGCATCACCGAGGCGCAGTCGCGAATCCTGGCGACCGCCAGGGACTGCGCCGTATCAGCATTCATAGAACCTCTCCGGCCCAGCATGGACCTTCACGAGCTTGTGCTGGATTGGACTTCGCCTTCCTGCAATCGGTCCCGCAACGGTTCACCCATGCCATATTCGAAATTGATCCGCTCCTGCTCAACCACCAGCGGCCGCTTCTGCACCAGGGTATGGATGGTGCCGATATATTCCCCGATGATGCCCATAAACAGCATTTGGATCGACAGGAAGAAAAATACGCCGATGACCAATGGGGCGATGCCAACCGAGAAGCGGCTCCAGAAGATCAGTTTGTAGATGAGGTATGCCAGCGACACCAAAACCGAAACCAGCGCGCCCAAAAAACCGGAAAAGGTCACCAACCGCAGCGGCACCTTAGAGAGGTTTGTGATCCCAAGCATCGCCATGTCGTAGAGCGAATAGAAATTGTTCTTGGTGATTCCGCGGCTGCGCTTTGGTTGATGGTACGGAATATCGAAATGCCGGAACCCAGCCTCCGCGATCATGCCTCGGAAGTAGGGATAGGGATCGCCGAAGCTCTTTATGACTTCCACTACCTTGCGGTCATACAGGCCAAACCCGGTATAGTTTTCGTAGGTTTCCACTCCGGAGAGACGGTTCACCAGCCGGTAGTATTGCTTCCGGATCCAGAACATCAGACCGCTTTCGTCGCTCGCCTTCTTGACGCCGATCACCACCGGATATCCCTCCTCCCACTTACGGATCATGTCAACAATCATCTCGGGAGGATCCTGCAGGTCGGCCACGATGCCGATGACGGCGTCTCCGCTGGCCTGATACAACGCGTGCTGGGGTGACCTGATGTGGCCAAAGTTGCGCGTATTGCGGATTACCTTTACGTTCCTGTCCTCGGCAGCTATCGCCTTCAGTTCGTTCAAGGTATTGTCACTGGACGCATTGTCGATAAAGATATGCTCGTACTTGTAGTTGCCGGCGGCGGCGATGGCAGCGCGCACTTGCAAGTAAACCTCGCGCACGTTGGCCTCTTCGTTAAAACAGGGCGTGAGTACGGTCAGGGTCTTAGGCATGGGTCGCATCTTTCTCGTCGAACTTCAGCGATTCCAAGTCGATCCCATCGCGCCGCTCATACCAAGCATAAAGGTCCCTGATCGCGGCTTCTAAATCCCAGAACTGATATTCGCCCATTTCCGCCAGCATACGCGAGTTGTCCGCCGAGTACTCGGGCCCCATGCCTTCGGTCAGGACCGACACATTAGGGCTACGCCCCGAGACCCGGGCAATCATTCGGGCCAATTCCGTCAGCGCCACGGGCCGACCGCTACAGACGTTGTATGCCTTGTGGCGGGCGTTATTCTCGATGAACCACATCGTTAGCTTGACCAGGTCTTTGATGTACAGATAATCGAACACGATATCCTGCCGCAGCACAATCGGCAATCCTTTCAGCGCCCGGCAGCAGGCATTGGAAATGAAACGCACCGTGTAGTCCTCGTACCGGCCGAAAACGGCAAACAGGCGCAGTTCCACCAGTCGCTCGGAGCGCTCGATATGCTTGGCGCAGATGTACTTCGAGAACCCGTAGGGATCGTTGGGAACGCGGGTATCGAAATAATCTTCCTTCACCCTCGCCGGCAGCCCGGTCTTGTCATACTCGGCGCCGGAGCCGAAGTGAATCATTTTTCCGAATCGTCCCTCATTGCGCACGAGATTGAAAAACATGCGGCAATTCCGGTCGAGCAGGTCCGGAGGAGCAGCCACGCGCCGATTCGACCGCGCAGCCGCAGCATGCACGATCACGTCAAACCTGTGCGTGCTGAGGTATTCGCGCACCGCCTGCGCGTTCAGCAGATCCAGTTCGGCCGAGGATGGCGCCAACACCTCATACGTGGAGGCAAGTTGCTCCGCCAGATTTCGTCCGATAAATCCCGAGCCGCCGGTGATGAGTATGCGCATTATGCAGGCGTCCGGAAAGAAAAGTTTTTATGCCCCAAAAAGTTGTAAACCACGGCGAAGACAGTCACAAAAGCGCCGGCAATGTAAGGGGCCCCGGCAAAAAAGCGAGTGTTATGCCGGATCAGGAATACGAGCACGGGGAGTGCGATCAGGCCGAGCGCAATTCCACTGCTGTACACGGCGACGCAGCGCATCCATTCGCGCAGGTAATTGCCCTTGGTCTTGAACACGAACAATTTATAGCCAAAGTAGGCAACAGTGATGTTCAACAGGCTGGAGAGCAGAGAAGCCCAGATGTAGCTGTGAGGCACAATGGGATTCAGAACCGCGGTCAACAGCGCGAACGTGCTATAGCCAAACACTGTATTCCACGCACCCACCAGTAGGTAACGCCCGAACTGGCCCGGGGGAATATGCCGCGTTAGGTCGCGCGCCCATCCGCCCTGTCCCACCTAATGTCCCTCCCTAAGATGCCCGGGTAAGGTCGCGTCGTCATGCTCGTCCTGACGGCGCGCCAAGCACCATGCCATGCTGCCTGCCGCGAGTTTGTATGGGCCGAAGCCGAAGCTCTCGCCTCGATAGAGTCCCTCCGCTAAAACCTCTAAACCCGAGACCTGCATCAGTTTAGTGAGGGATTCAAGAGAGAAAAAGTTGACGTGCTCGTGAACCAGCCGTGCGAAACCGAATGGAAGCATCGAAGCCGCCAAACCCGGGCGCGCGCCAATAAGGATCAACTGCTGGGCAAAGCGTTTTACAAACCCCGCAACCCCAAAGGGCGATTCACTGGGAACCTCGATGAAGTAAAGACTATCCGGGGCCGCAATCTTGTTGATCTCGCCGACTATATTTCGCGGCGAGCCAACGTGCTCAAGCACATTGCTGCACGCGATCAAATCGAACCGAAGAGCTGTACATTCGTCCAAGCCGCGAAGGGCTTTGACGCCATTCACAGGTTCGATTCCGGAGATGTCATAGAGGTAAGTCAACGATCCCGGGACAAGACCCTCGAACAAGTCTCCGCGGTCACCGCCGAAATCGAGGATTGTTTTCACCGAGCGCGGGATATGCTCGCGAAAAATTGCTGCGAGTGGACCACGGCGCTTCGCCAAGACTTCCGGCGAGAACAAGTTGCGGTTGAATCCTTCCGTGTACCAAGGCTCGCACCCATAGCGCGTCCTTTGGTACTCAGCGCCCCGATAGCCGGCGTAAAGGGTCTTTTCTTCTTCGGGATCGAAACGAGGGTTTGCAAAGGTAAAACTGCAAGCCTTGCATCTTAGCAGCTGAATCGGAAAGGGCCGGCGATTCCAAATTCGTTTGGCGATAAAGGGCGAAAAAAGTGCGCGGCGGGACTCTAAGGAGTTTCCATTGCAGATCAAGCAACGAGTGACGCTGTGCATTTTTCCCCTACTAAATGTAGATAATGCGCCTGCCGGGATCAATGTCCGTAACTTGGCGGCTAATCTGTTTCCTGCCCTCGGATACGGTCACCACCACCGGCCAAGGGCTGTTTCGTATGCCATCTTGCGGGTCTATGGTTTGATACCGATGGTTTCCGAGTATGACCTCATGGGGCCGACGGTCCAACAGCACCATGTTGCGCAAGCTTGAAAGCGGGCCGCCGTTTCCGACCGACCGGTAGAAATTATCGCCAGCCCCCCAGACCAATACGCCCTCAAACGTGCCGAGAACCGCCGCAACCGCTCTCGCCCGCTCTTTCTCCTGCTGTGTGTACCGATCCACTCCATCGCGTATGCTCGGCGACACCACATCGACGGCTGCTCCATCTTTTCTGAACAACATTCCGAGCGCGGGGTACTCCCCGCCATCCCGGTAGGGGAAAGTATATTCAAAGTGCTTGATGTAGCCGAAATCGTAGCCGCTCACCAGTCGGGCTAAGGACTGAGGCGTAAAGTGGTTGACGTGCAAACGATCGAAATAGTAGAGGAATTCGAGGCGTTGTTGAGTTTCATAATGTAGCGAATCAGGAACCTCCACATAGAGAAGTCCGCCTTCAGCCACAAGGCCTCGGAGCAGATGGATTAAGTCGAGATCAAGCACGTGCTCAACTACATGCGATGCGATGACGAGGTCGTAAGGCCCACGCTTGGTGCTCTCATTCAGGTCGGCTATAACCAGATTGGGCAAGCCAAGTTGCCTGGCTTTGTCGGCTCCGTTCCGTGCCGCGGGTCCGGGATCGAATCCGAAAAAGGCCGATGATAGGAAGCTGGTGGCCAGTTCGAGCAGGAGGCTGGCTCCTCCGCAGCCAAAGTCCAGCACCTTCCTTGGGGTAGTGAAGAACTCTCCAAGTGTTGCAACAAGATGATCTTTCTGCAGTTTGGAAATCGGCGAGCGAGCGATTCCACCTGAGACCTCCTGGTGATAGGAATCGTTGGTCGCGCCTGCGTAATATTGGTCGTGCTCGCTCTGGCGACCGTTTGCTAAGAAAAGGAAATTGTCTCCTCTGCAGTGCCGTATCTCAACCTCCGTGGGCAATTGCATTTTCTCGCCGAACCGAAGCTGAAGCACCAATGCGGTCGCTGTTCTGCAGATTGGACAGTAAGCATTTCGCATATGGGCTTAGGCCGCACTCTCTGGCCGAAGCCGATTCGCCGGAATGGCATAGCATACCTCTTCTTTTCCATCGACCTCATGCGGGCGTAAGAATAAACGGTAGTCTTCCGCCAGCGTGTGGATGAAGAGCGGAATGCGCCAGAGATCATTTTGCTTGTGATAAACGCAGATGGAAAGAATCGGGAGGTGTGCCTGGATCGCGCGGCGCGCGCCCTCGAGCGCGTCGAGCTCCGCCCCTTCGATATCCATCTTGATGAAGGTGGGTGCGGCTTCGGTCACCAAGCTATCAATCGGAACGCACTCCACCACGACGTTGCCGTCGGCTGCAAGCTTGGCGCCATCGCCGCCGCCCGCCTGAAAGCGGAGCTTGCCGCGTTTGGCGCCCACGGCAACATTCAACGCCTTAATTCTCGAGGCGACGGGCGCGTCCAGGGTGCCAATCCACTTGGTAAGACGCTCGAAATTCTCCGGGTCTGCCTCGATGGCGACGATTCTGGAGAAGGCGGGATTTCTGCGGATTACCTGTTCAGCCGTGTCTCCAGTGTAGGCGCCGCAATCCACAAAGACTTCGCGGTCATTGATCCGATACAGGCTGTCCAGGAAATACTGTTTTTCTTTGACCGGCGGTCCGAGGGCATTCTGATCGCCAAGCGCACGCCATTTCACGTGGTCCAGATATTCCCGGCGGGAGGAGTCATCTGCCCACAGGGATGCTGCTCTTCGCACCTCGGCCGCTTGTTCGTAGACTTTATGGGGCAGATCCTGGCAGAAATCTGGCAACAAACGGTCAGCGAACTTCCAGCGTAATGATGCCGTGGACTCGACGTGGGTGCATCCCATACCTTCCAGCAGCGCTCGGCTCTCCGGGTAAAAGTGCCCCAGCGACCATATGGTGACCAGGAAGGCTGCCGACGCTCCATACCGCGCTGCCGCATCCTTGGGGGACAAGACCGGAACCCCGTCCACATTCGATCCCCATTTAGACTGGCTGTTGTCGGCAAAGGCCAGCGGCTCCACGCCAATGCTGCGAACGCACTGCAGAACTTTGCGCCCCAGGTTCCCCGCGCCGAAAAGCACTAAACGGTTTCCGCAGCCCGCCAGCAGCGTGTCAAAGGCCGATTTCTCGCGCTCACGCACGCGACTCAGTGGCTCACTGAGCAGGCGATCAAGTTCCGCCAGGTACTCGTCCGTCTTTGTTTTTGTCACCGTCATTCGCTCACCGGCTCCACGATCATGTTCTGAGCGAACTCGTCGCGATCCAGGAAGGGCCACAGATCCTCCAGAGGCTTGGAAAGGAACGATCCATCGGGACGCTGGATCGAGGTGACGCGCGGAGCCCTGATCTCGTCGGGAATGACGTGCACGTCGCAAACCACCGGTCCGCGGCTGCGCAGCACTTTGCGAACGGCGGCACGCAAGTCCGCTTGACCTTCCCCTTGACCTTCGATGACCGCTGTCTTCAGCCCGTAGGCACGAGCGACCTTACGATAATCGGGGATCGACACACCGGTTTCCGGACTGCATCCGATGTTGGGCCCGCCGAAGTAGTTGGTTTGACTGGCCCGAATCGATGCGTATCCCTGATTGTTGAGAACGAAAAGTTTGATCGGCAGTTGGAGGTGCGCGATGGTGGCCAGCTCCTGGATGTTGAGCTGAAGGCCGCCATCGCCGTCAACGCAGATCGTCTTCCTTTTGCCGCTGCCGAGACACACACCAATGCTTGCGGGAATACCGTACCCCATCGCGCCCAGTCCTGCGGTGTGAAATACGCGGCGACCTTTTCGCGCGCGGTAGGCCAGCAGGAAAACTTCAATGGCGCTTCCTGAGCTGCCGGAGACGACGCGGTCGTTCGGCCCTGCTTCCTGGCCGATGATCTCCGCCAGATGGTACACGCTGACCAGTCCCGGTGCGCGGTGTTCGGGCAAAACGATGGGATAACGGGCCTTCCAGTCCTGGCAGCGTTGGAGCCACGGGCTGCGATCTTTATTTTTATTTTTGTCGAGTACGGAGTTGGCTTGCAGCATGCGATCAATAAAGGTCCGAGCATCGGCGCAGATCGGATTGTCAATAGCGCCTTCAAGTTTACGCAACTCCGCCGGATCGATATCGACGACAGTTTTGTAGGCTCCGCGGGCAAACTGCTGAGGATCCCAACCCATCAGAGGCGGATCAAGGCGAGTCCCAATCACCAGAACGAAATCGGCATTCTGCAGGGCGAAGTTCGCGCCCCGAGATGCAACCGTTCCGGGCCGGCCGACAAATAGAGGATCGTCGTCGTCCAACAAATCCATGGCCATCCATGTCAGGCCTACGGGGACATTCAAACGACGCACAAGTTTCTCGAACGCCGCAGCCGCGCCGGAAACTCGAACCCCGTTCCCAGCGAAGACGAAGGGCCGTTCGGACTGGTTCAGCTGAGCGATGACATCTCGTACCTGCGTATCTAAGTCGTCCTGAGAGTGCTGCGACGATTCGGCAGGATCAAAGCTGCGCATGGCATCGGGCTCAATCGGTGCTGCTTGGACGTCGATCGGAATGTCGATCCAAACCGGACCCGGTCTTCCGGTACGAGCCAGGTGTACCGCCTTTTCGAAGTGGTAGCGAATGCTTTGCGGATCGTCGATGGTCACCGCGTACTTCGTGATCGGCTTGACCAGAGAGACAATATCCACTTCTTGGCTACCGCGCTGGCGCACTCCGAGAGGCGTGCCATCGGGGCGGTACATGCGGTCAGCGCGTTTCACCTGCCCCGAGATGACGAGCATGGGGGTCGAATCAAGCCAAGCACCGACTACGCCCGTGATCGCATTGGTGCCGCCCGGACCAGTCGTTACCAAGGCGACGCCCAGATTGTTCGTAGCTTTCGAATAGTTTTCCGCGGCGATCGCGCTGGCTTGTTCGTGGTGATTGCAGATGAAGGTCAGATCATTGCAACGGGCGAGAGCATCGTTCAAATGCATGGCCCCGCCGCCGGTGAGCAGGAAGACGTGCTTCACGCCCTGCCGGGCGACGAAGCTCATGACATAATCAGCGAGTCTCATGCTCTCCTAGAGAACCGGCCTTGCCCTCTTGGTAGACGCGAGCAGGATGTCCACGATCTCGCGTACGGCGCCGTTACCTCCGGCGAGTTTGGTGACCAATTGGCAATGTTTTCGGATCAAAGGGCGCGCATCCGCGGGGCAGGCGCTGAGGCCGGCGATACTGAGCGCGGGTAAATCGTTTACGTCGTCTCCAATGAAGCAAATCTCCTCGAGGCGCAACCCGTGCTGTTCCGAGAACGCGCGCAGCGCGGCGGCTTTGTCCTTGCAGTCCTTGAAAACGTCGCCGATGCCGAGCTTAGTGGCCAGCCGGTCGACCAGCGGACTGTTCTCGCCTGACAACAGAGCAATTACCATTCCCGATTTCCGCGCCAGCGACAGGCCCATGATGTCGGCAAAGTGAAAGCGCCTCCACTCTTCGCCGTTTGGCCCCCACCACACCCCGCCGTCGGTGAGCACGCCATCGACATCCATGGCGATGGCCTTGATCTTTGACCCGACCTGCGACGCGATCTTCGGCACGATCTTGGCCACTATGCTGCACCCACGCGTCGCAGCTTTTTGATGATCGGTTGTTCACGCTCCAGCACGCGCTTGACGCCATCACCCATCGATTTTTCGATCAAGCGGATGTCTCGAACCAGGCGTGTGATGCCATTCGGTTCGAGCGAGGCGGCGTGATCGGAACCCCACATGGAGCGATCGAGCGTGATGTGCCGCTCGATCATGCAGGCGCCGAGCACCGCGGCCGCGACGCTCGAGGGCAACCCGGTTTCGTGGCCGGAGTAACCGACCGGCACGCCGTAGCGATCTCTGAGCACATCGATGACCCGCAGGTTCAATTCTTCGTAGTAGGCGGGATAGGTACTGCAAGCGTGCAGAATGGCGAGATCCTGCTTGCCCAGAACTTCCACCGCGTGATCGACCTCTTGGATCGTGCTCATCCCGGTCGACAATATGATCGGCTTACCCACCGCGCGCGTATGGCGCAGCAGGTTGTCATCGGTGAGCGACGCAGAAGCGATTTTGAAGCACGGAACCTTAAACTGAGCTATGAAATCGACCGATGCCTCGTCCCAACAAGACGCGAACCAGTCAATCTTGACCTCGCGACAGTAACGGTCGATCTCGCGGTACTCCTCAATCTCGAATTCGAGGCCGCGCTTCAGATCGCCGTTGGTCGGTCCGAAGGGGCTTTCCCGAGGCTTCGCCAGTTCTTCCGCCGTGTAGACGACGTCGATAGTTCTCTTCTGAAATTTGACCGCGTCACAACCGGCGCCCAGCGCCACGTTGATAAGCTTCTTCGCCAGATCGATATCGCCATTGTGGTTGATTCCGACTTCAGCGACTACGTAGCACGGTTTTCCAGGTCCGATTACCCTTGACCCCAATCGAATCTCGGGAAGCGGGCCGGAGGAATGGCTATTTTCTTGCGGCATCGGAAAGTACCCCTTTGGTAGCGATTTCGTTGATCGTTTCCAGAACGTAGTCTAACATCGGCTGCGTAAGGCCAGGATAGACGCCAAGCCAGAAGGCTTGATTCATCACGCGGTCACTGTTTCTCAGGTCACCCACCACACGATAGTTGAGATCCGCATAGGCGGGCTGGCGGACCAAATTGCCGCCGAACAACTGGCGGGTAGCGATCTTTCTTCCATTCAGGAACTCCATGAGCGTGTTGCGAGAGAACGGAGCTGTCTCCCGTACCAGCAGCGGGAATCCAAACCAGCTGGGATCGGAGTTGGGGGTTGCCTCGGGCAAGACGAACTGCTCTTCGACATTCTTGTCCTTGAGTCCTGCCTTCAAATAGGCAAAATTTCGCTTTCTCGCCAGGATGAATGCCGGCAGTTTCTTCAACTGCGCGACGCCCACAGCCGCTTGCATGTCAGTGGCTTTCAGGTTGTAGCCCATATGCGAATAAATGTATTTATGATCGTACCCGTGCGGCAATTCACCTAACTGCCAATCGAACCGCTTGCCGCAGGTGTTCTCTTTGCCGGGAGCACACCAGCAATCCCGGCCCCAATCGCGAAAGGATTCGACGAGCGTACGCAGCAGAGGCTGGTTCGTCAAGACGCATCCGCCTTCGCCCATGGTGATGTGGTGGGCGGGATAGAAGCTGACGGTCGCAAGATCGCCGAAGGTTCCGACTTTCTTGCCGCGATAGGTCGAGCCGAGCGCGTCGCAACAGTCTTCGATCAGCCACAAGCCGTGCTTTTTCGCGAAGGCTGTCACCGCATCGAGATCGAACGGATTGCCCAAGGTATGCGCAAAGATGACGGCACGCGTGCGGCCGGATAGCGCCGCTTCGAGACAACTGACATCCACGTTGAAGGTGGGAATTTGAACATCGACGAAGACGGGAACCAGCCGGTTCTGCACGATGGGATTCACCGTAGTCGGGAATCCCGCAGCCAGGGTGATGACTTCGTCTCCAGGACGGAGCCGCCGGTCGCCTAATTTCGGTGAAGTCAGGGCGGCGATCGCCAGCAGGTTGGCCGACGAACCCGAGTTGACCAGCACCGCCTCGCGCACGCCGACGAACTTGGCGAACTCACGTTCGAACTGCTCGGCGAAGCGACCGGTGGTCAGCCAGAAATCGAGCGAGGAATCGACCAGCAGTTCCAGTTCTTCTTCGTCGAAGACGCGGCCGGAAATGGGCACAGGCGATGATCCCGGCACGAACTCGGGGGCAGGGAAGGCCTCACCGTAGTACTCCGCCACCAGGGCGCGGATCCGTTCGCGCAAGTCATTTGTTCGCAACTCGCGTGCTCGCAACTCGTCGGCTCGTGACACTACTTCAGCGCCTCCCGGTACCACGCGATGGTCTTTTCCAACCCTTCATCCAACGTAAACATCGGCTTCCAGTTCAACTCCGTGCGGGCCCGCTCGGCGCTCAGGAACTGATGGCGGATCTCATTCGAAGCCTGGTTCTGAATTTCGGGCTTCAACTTCGATCCCATTTTCACCAGGATCGTATTCACCAGCTCAAGCACGCTGATCTGCGCTTCGTTAGAAAAGTTATAGGCCGCGCCGACGAGCTTCGAATCATGCATCAGCCGCTCCGCCAGCAGCATGTAGGCGGCGGCGCCATCCTCAACGTAGAAGTAGTCGCGCACGAATTTGCCGTCGGAGCGAATCATGGGCCGCTCGCCTCGAATCACAGAGCGGATCGTGCCCGGCACCACACGGTTCCAGTTCAGGTCGCCCCCGCCGTAAAAATTGCCGCAGCGCGTAATCGCCAGGGGGACGCCAAACGTGTGGGCGTAGGACTGCGCAATCAGATCCGCGCATGACTTGCTGACATCGTAGGGATGCTTTCCCTTCAGCGGCATATCTTCTTTATAGGGAAGTACCGTCTGATCGCCGTAAGCCTTGTCCGAAGAAGCGAGGATGACCGACTTCACCACGGGCGAACGCCGGCAAGCTTCCAGAAGATTCCAGGTTCCGCGTATGTTGCTCTCGAAAGTTGAAAGTGGATTGCGGTTAGCGATTCCAACGATCGTCTGCGCGGCTAAATGGAAGACGACTTCAGTTTCGTACTCGCCCAGCACCCGTTCCAGCAAATAGGGACTGCTCAGACCGCCGCGTACAATGTTGACGCGGTCCGCAAATCCGTCGCGCACAAACGTGCTGGCGGGAACCCAGTCGCGTACCAGCGCCGTCACGGACGCGCCCTGCTCCAGCAGGTGTTTCGTCAGCCATCCGCCCACCAGTCCTGTGGCGCCGGTGATAAAGACGGCACGGTCACGCCAGAATCCGTTCTTCATTGTTATTCTTTCCAAACCTTCGTTATTCTTTCCAAACCTTCCAAGGCGCCTGGTTCGCGCTCCACAACTGGTTCAAGTACTCGTATTCACGATACGTATCCATGGCGAAGAAAAACCCATCGTGCTTGTAGGCCATGAGTTCTCCCTCCCGCGCCAACTGCTCGAGGGGTTCGCGTTCGAGGGTGCAGTCGTCGCCGCTGAGATAGTCGAACACTTTCCGGTTGAAGACAAAAAATCCGGCGCTGGCAACGCCCTCAGTACGCGGCTTTTCGAGGAAACTCATGACGCGGTTCTTATTCATCTCCAGGACGCCGAAACGGGAACTGGGCGTGACCGCAGTGACGGTCGCCAGTTTTCCATGGCTCCGGTGGAACTCCAGCAGCCGGGCGATGTTCAGGTCGGCAACGCCATCGCCGTAAGTCAAAAGGAAAGTGTCGCCATCGATGTAATTCTGGATTCGTTTCACACGGCCACCGGTCATGGTGGACAGGCCGGTGTCAGCCAAGGTGACTTGGAAGTCCTGTTCGCCGTGTAGGTTGTTGAATTGGATCTGCGACTGGCGGCCGAGGCAGATGGTGAAGTCGTTGTTCATTGCCTCGTAGTTCAGGAAGTACTCTTTAATCATGTTGCCGCGATATCCCAGGCACAGGACAAACTCGCGGAAGCCACTGTGGGCATAGAGCTTCATGATGTGCCAGAGGATGGGTCGACCGCCAATTTCGACCATCGGTTTCGGCCGGAATTCGGTTTCCTCGCGCAGGCGGGTACCGAGCCCTCCGCACAACACAACTACTTTCACGAGAATCTCCTGGCAGATGCTGGTGCTAGCTCCCCGGGGCAAGCTCCGGGCAGACTGCACAAGGATAATCCAACCCGGGGTGCATCAGGGTCGCCAAAATTGCAGCTCGCCTGGAGTTCGGCACTTGCAGCTTTGATTTCATTCAGTTACGACTATAACCGGAAACGGTTCTCTTATGGATAGCGGTTTCGAGTCGGGGCTTTCTGCTCACCAAAGGGCGCGTTTTACCCCTTTGCCGGCTCGCCATCGCGGCCGACTTGGTGGCGCAAGTCCTTGCCAATATTGCGCTTAGACCCTATGCTGAGTTGGCATCGCGATTGCCGTGCAAGCCCATGGAATCAATGATTTTCAAGGCAGTGATTGTCGGCGCGGGACCGGCGGGCCTGACTGCCGCTTACGAGTTGTCGAAGCAACGCGCCTCAGTTGTCGTCCTGGAGAGCGACCCCCAATACGTTGGCGGAATCTCCCGCACGGTCAACTATAAGAACTTCCGCTTCGATATCGGCGGGCATCGGTTTTTTTCCAAGTCGCGCGAGGTCGAAGATCTTTGGACCGAGATTGCCGGTGGCGACATGCTCGATCGTCCCCGGTCGTCGCGCATTTACTACCGTGGCCAGTTCTTTACCTATCCGCTGAAACCATTCGAGGCTCTGTCGAAGCTCGGACTCATCGAGTCGGTGCGCTGCATGCTCTCGTTTGCGGCCGCCCGCCTCCACCCGATTCGCGACCCGAAAACCTTTGAAGACTGGGTATCCAACCAGTTCGGCAAGCGGCTGTTCCGAATCTTTTTCAAGACCTACACCGAGAAGGTGTGGGGGATGAGCTGCAACGAGATCTCCGCGGACTGGGCGGCGCAACGGATTAAGGGGCTATCGCTCGGTTCGACCATCAAGCACGCCCTTTTCGGTACAGGTAAATCCAGGGACCGCAAGCAGGTTGTGAAGACTTTGATCGACACGTTCCGGTATCCGCGACTGGGGCCGGGAATGATGTGGGAGGCGTGTACAGAAAAAGTTCGCCAGCTTGGCGGCGAAGTGAAGCTGGGTCGCCGAGTCGTTGGCTGTCGCTTCGACGCCAGCAGCAATCTCTGGATCGTGACTACCCGCAATGCCAACGGCGACTCCGAAGAATATCGTGCCGAACATCTGGTTTCGTCCATGCCGATCCAGGAACTGGTGGCGCGGATCGAACCGCAGCTTCCCGAAGCCGCTCTCCAGGCGGCGCGCTCTTTGCGGTATCGCGATTTCCTGACTGTCGGACTGATCGTGCATGACCGCGGGCGTTTCTCCGACAACTGGATTTACATCCACGATCCCAGCGTGCAGGTCGGGCGCGTGCAAAATTACAAGTCGTGGTCGCCTGAGATGGTTCCCAAGGCCGGCTATTGCTCTTATGGCCTGGAATATTTCTGCTTCGAGGGGGATGGCTTGTGGACCGCGAGTGACGGTGAGCTGATCGAACTGGCCAAACGCGAAATCCAACAGGTAAATCTCGCGGCCAGTGCGGATGTAGTCGATGGCTGCGTCATCCGCCAGCCAAAGGCGTATCCGGTTTATGACGACTCTTACCAACAGCACGTCGGCACGATTCGAAGAGCGGTCGAGGAAAGCTATCCCACCCTTCACCTGGTTGGCCGCAATGGCATGCATAAGTACAACAATCAGGACCACGCCATGATGACCGCGATGCTAACCGCAAAGAACATTCTGGCGGGCGAGCGCAAGTATGATGTCTGGGCCGTGAACCAGGATGCCGAATACCACGAGGCGGGCGCAGCGGGCGAGAAAGCAGCGGATGTAGAAAGCCGAATTCCAATCGGGACCGGTCCGGCAGCGGGGCTGTCACGCTTAAACGTCCCTACCGGCGTAGAAACCGGCCAAGCTGGCGCCGTAGCAGAAGATCGTTAGCCGGGAAGAACAAGCTCAGAACTTCTCCGAACTGCATGCGAAATTTCACGGTGGTGGACACGCTCGGGACCCTCAAGGCAAGCCTCGCTCTACTCCCATTCATGTTCGCCCCCGGGTATGTCTTGGGATGGGCACTCGACCTCTTTGAATTCCGGCAGCGGCGTCCGATTCTGCGGCTGATTCTCGCCGTTCCACTCACAATCGCGATTTGCCCGATGCTTTCGTATCTGCTGGCGCGATCTCTAGAACCGGGGCTTTGGGTGTTCCATATCGGTATGTTCGTTGCCTCCGTGGTGCTCTTGGCAAAGGAGGTTCGGCGAGCGCAGCGTCCAGTGTCACAATACACATCTTCAAAATACATCTGGGTTGCTCTGGGCTTGATGGCACTCTGGGCAGTGGCTGCTGTTGGGTCAATGGTAGATCTGCAAATCGGGGACAAACTCTATCCGCCAATTGTTGCTTATGACCATTCCGTACACACCGCCATGACGGCTGCGATCGCGCGGCATTTCCCCCCGAACAATCCTTTCTTTGCCAATGCAGCCGTGCCTTTGCGCTATCACTACTTGTGGTTGCTGTTTTGCAGCCTGCCTATGAAGGTGTTTGATTTGGCGCCGCGATACGTGGTGTTTTCCGGCGTCGTTTGGTGCGGAGTGGGCCTGATCTGCACGATCGCGCTCGGCCTCAAGTTCATGGCGCGAGTCGAAACGGGGATCGAGCGAAAGACTTTGCTCGCGGTTGGCCTGCTCTCGGTCACGGGCCTGGACATTTTACCGACCCTCTATCTCGGGGTGGCCGCACACTCATGGCTGAGCGATATGGAATGGTGGAACGACGCGCAGATCACCTCCTGGGTTGGCTCCTTGCTGTGGGTGCCGCACCATGTCGCTGCGTTGGTCGCATGCTTTGTTGCATTTTTGTTGCTGCGTCACCAGGCCGACATCCATCGCAAGTGGGCCACTGCGCCGGTAATCGTCGCGGGGATGGCTTTTGCCAGTGCGGCGGGCATGTCCGTTTACGTTACGTTCACTTTTGTAGTCGCGGTCGCCCTTTGGCTGCTGGTGTTGACCAAGCGGAAGGACTGGCTGGAGGCAACGATGTTCGTGGGCGCGGGTGCGGTCGCGCTGCTTTGGGCACTATCCTACCTGTTGGGCCTACGCGGTCCCGCCGGCGGTGATGCATTTGTGGCATTCGAAGTGCGGCCGTTCACACTAGGGATGGATTTCGCCGAACAAATCGGCTTCAACCTCCAGACTCAATCCGCAGTGACCGTTGCCAACTTGATTTTTCTGCCCATCAACTATGTGCTTGAACTCGGATTCTTTCTCGCCGTCGGGGCTCTGCGCCTGCAGCAGGTTGTGCGGGGCCGAGTTGAGGCCAGCGCCAACGAACTGGCTGCCTGGACGCTAGTCGTAACCAGTTTCCTGATCGGCACGTTCCTGCGTTCCAGTACCCTTGGCAGTAATGACCTGGGATGGAGATGTTTCCTCCCGGCGCAACTGATCCTCCTGCTATGGGGAGCAACGGTCGTTCACGATTGGTGGTTTCACGGCGTCGCGCGAGAGACCGCGCCGCGCCCGTGGGTTCGCGGGATGCTCGCAACACTGTTGATTCTAGGCGTACTGGGAACCACCTACGAAGTGTTCATGCTGCGCATGTTCCCGGTACTCTCGGATCGAGGGGCGATTCGGGGAGAAAGCTGGACTGATCAGGACCAGCAGTACGGCAAACGGGCTTATGCGCTGCGGACGGCATACGAGCTTCTCAATCTGCAACTGCCTTCTTCGGCAGTCTTGCAGAGCAATCCAGCCCGGGAGGACCAGATTCTACACACGCTATATTCCGGTCATGACACTGCCGCTGGCGGTTCCGAATGTGGGTCGGCCTTTGGCGGCGACCCTGACATTTGTGCTCTGCGCGTAGAAAAGCTCGCAGGTTTATTCGATCTTCCTGATCGCAGCAATTTAGACGCTACTTGCCGCGAGTATGGCATCGATGCCGTTGTAGTGGAGAATTCAGACGACGTGTGGCGGGATCGGTCATCCTGGATTTGGAGTCAGCAGCCGATAGTCGCCAACGACTTTGTCAGAGCGTTTCGGTGTGGTACGACTGCGGCCAGCATTCACCGCTAGCGGCCACCCCCTCGCGCTGCTGCACGAGGCGCTAGAACGGACGGACAGGCTCAATGAAATCGATGTATTCGACGGAGCAGAAGCCCGACCGGCACCCGGCTGAGTCCATTTTTCAATCTCCGCAAAAGCGGAGATTGATTTTATGCCTGCTGCTTGCTCTGGGAACTCTTGCGCTCTACAGCCCGGTCAGCCGCGCTCCATTTCTTAACTTCGACGACCCCGTTTACGTTACCGACAATCCCCAGGTTCGTGCCGGACTCACCTGGAACACGGTCGTTTGGTGTTTTCGCACCCCTAAAGCTTTGGACTGGCACCCGATGACCTGGCTCTCGTATGCGCTCGACAGCCAGGTGCTCGGCTTGAACCCGGCGGGCTACCATACCATCAACATATTTCTCCACGCGGCCAACGCGGTGCTCCTGTTCCTGATTTTGGAGAGTGCTACGGGCTTGGTTTGGCGGAGCCTGATGGTCGCCGCGCTGTTTGCTCTGCACCCCATCAATGTGGAGTCGGTGGCATGGATTGCGGAACGCAAGAATGTCCTCAGCATGCTTTTCTTTCTCCTCGCACTGGCGGCGTATGGCTGGTACGCGCGTCGGCCCGGTGCCGGACGCTACCTGGCAGTCACGCTGGCCTATGTTTTGGCACTGATGAGCAAGGTGCAGGTGATTACGTTCCCATTTGCTCTTCTGCTGCTGGATTACTGGCCCTTGTGCCGTCTTGGGCCGCCGAAAGAAGTTGGCGTCGAACTGGCAGTCGCATCCGTCCGCGGATCCTCTTTCTGGAAGTTGATCTGGGAGAAGTTGCCTTGGTTCGCGCTGTCGGCGGTGAGCGCGGTCATTACCCTGAATACAGGGGGAGCGGCCTTCAATTATATGCTGGAGACGGACGCCATCCGATCGAAGTTCCCGCTCTGGGTACGTCTGGCAACGGCGGCGATCGGATATGTCAAGTATCTCGGAAAGGCTTTCTGGCCGGCCAATCTGGCGCTCGTGTATCCGCATCCAGGGTTCGCGGTCAGCGTCCCCGTGGCCGTGCTCTCAGCACTCGCAATCACCGTCGTCACCGCCCTGGCTGTGATCTATCGGCGGCGCCGCCCCATCTTTGTAGGGTGGTTTTGGTTTTTGGGAACGCTGGTGCCAATGATCGGAGTGGTGCAGATTGGCGTTCACGCCATGGCTGACCGTTACGCCTATATCCCGCTGCTGGGAATTTTCGTAATCGTCTGCTGGGGCGCGGCGGATCTAATAAAACGTTGGCACGTTCCCACGGTGGCGGCGGCGGCCGGCACTGCCGCAATCCTGCTGGCAATGGGAGTCGGGCTTCATCGGCAGGTCAGTTTTTGGAGCGACAATGTCACCCTCTGGTCCCACACCCTCCAAATCACGGAAGCAAACTTCCTCGCCGAAGATGGCCTTGCCACCGCGCTGATAGCACAAGGCAGGGTGGAGGAAGCATTGCCGCACTTTCTGAAGGCACGATCGTTACGGCCCGACGACCCGTTGTCCACGCTCAACATCGCGACCTATGAGCAGATGCAGGGTAACTATCAGGCCGCTATCGTTGGCTATGCCACAGTCGTTCAACTCACCAGGATCCCCTCTTTGCTAGCCACAGCGCTAGCCTACAGCGGATATGCGCACTACTCCCTGAAGCAATATGACGACGCTAAACGGGACTTCGAAGCAACTCTTAACCAGCAACCGGACTATTCGTCGGCCTATCGCGGACTGGGCTTGCTGGCACAGAGAGCGGGCGACATCATGGAAGCCACAAAGGATTATGAACGGTCCGTCGAACTTCAGCCGTCGCCGGTGGGGTATCTGCTTCTGGCGCAGGCCCTCGAGATCGGCGGGCAGGCAGATGCAGCCAGTGCAGCGCAGTCCAAAGCCGCCCGCATGACTCAAGATCTCTACAAAGATATCGCGGTCGTGCGGCAGCTGTTGGCAGACTAGAACCGATTGCGAGGTGCATACGAATCAACACGTCCCTGAAGAAGACATGGAGAGTTCGATTTCGCCTGCGACACCTGCACCGGGTTCTCAGCCTTGGTTTCGCGTAATTGCGTCGCGCAATCTCTATCTCGCGATTTGCGCGACCGTGCTGCTGTCCGCACTGCTGTGCCCGTTAAGTTTTAGTCGAACTGGCGATCCTGTGCGGCTTTTCAATCTATTCCGAAACATCGCGGTCGTCTTCTTCGCTCTGACATTACTCCGCCAGTTGCCTCGCCCCAAGCAGGTGGGAGATGAACGTCCGGACTTGGTCGCGCCGGAATCAAAGGGATCGTCCGGTTTACTGGTTGCACTTGTTGCAGGAATCCTGGCGTATGGCGCTACAGTTCCGCTCTTCTTCATAAACGACGATTTTGTTCATCTTGACCTGGTCCGACATCCGTTCATGACGGCGATATGGCCACAGGTAACAAAAGGGCAGTTCGACGGAGTTAACTACATTTTCTATCGCCCGCTCGGGTTTCTCAGTCTATTTCTGGATTATCGACTTTGGCACAACTGGGCTCCCGGGTACCACCTCACGAATATCTTGCTTCATCTGCTATGCATCGCGGCGGTCTTCTTCTTTTGCAAAGAGATTGGACTCAGAAACGAAATTTGTGTGGCGGCGTCGCTAGTTCTTGCTGTTCTTCCAGTCAACGTTCAGGCCATCACATGGATCGCATGCAGGTTCGATCAGCTTGCAACCACATTGGGCATGTGGTCCCTGGTATTCGCCGCGCGCTTCCGGAGAACGGGCCAATTCCGTTCCTACGGGATAGCAATTCTCCTGTTTGTGCTCGCCGTCCTCTCGAAGGAAAGTGCATGTGTAGTCCCCGTCTTGTGGTTGGCACTCGAATTGATACCGCGGAATGAGCACGCTAAGCGACCGCGGTCCGCGAAGAGGTTTGCGCCACTGCTCGGTTACGTCGCAGCTCCGATGCTGATGTTTCTCCTAAGGTTCTGCATACTGGGCGGGATTGGAGGATACCGCGCCGAGGAATCGGGTACGCCAGTCATACGGCTCATCGAAATGCAATCTCTCATAGGTGTTTTCGTACGCGCACCTGGAGAAATCCTGTTTGGATATAACTGGTGGATTCACACGCACGACCGATTTTTGACCTTAGCCGCCGGGGCGACGGCCGCAGTATTTCTGACACTCTGTCTGCTTGCAAAACCGAATTTTGCTTGCAGACGCATCATTTGGTTTTGCCTGATTTGGGTGTTTGTCGCACCCCTCCCAGCGCACTTTTACTTCCGGGAGCCGGATCCGGGGTTGGTTTATTCGAGAACCTTATATCTTGGTTCCATTGGGATCGCGATTCTGATCGCTGTGCTTCTCGGGCAGATGTTCAGGAATCCGAAAGTTTGTCTCAGTTGGGCCTTGGCAATCAGTCTGCTGTCATTGGTTGCCGTTCAACACAATATCAGTGCCTGGCGTCTTGCCTCTGTGGGATCGCGTAGCGTGCTAGCGGCTATAGACCGGGTTCAGCCCTCCCCGCGGCCAAACGCCACCTTTTACATCACAGGCATTCCAATCGGTATCAACGGAGTACCATTTTTCTCAGTTGGACTGGAGAGCGCGGTTCGGTTCAGTTACTCCTGGCGGGACGACATTCATGTAAATCCTCAGGGTTCGAGACCCGATCCTAGTGCAATCGTGATCAATTTCGGTTCGAGGCAGTAGCATCCATTCATATTCTAGTGGAGAGCAATCCTGAGGCTCCATGTTGAGTTCACTGCCGTGATAGTCAGGGCTACGGTGTTGGTGTTGCACGTTCAGATCGACGGGCGGCATAATTGCGCCAGACTTCGGAGTTGGATAGCAGCTTCTGCATGAGAAAAATCAAACAGGTGAGTGTCTCCCCCTGGGAGAGACTGATTGGCGATTTGCGCCAGAAGCCGATTCTGCTGGGCGCGCTCCTCGTGCTTGCCACTCTGCTGTTGTATGGACGGGTCGTGCATCATGAGTTCCTCGAGTTTGATGACAGCGAATACGTCACCAAGAACATTCATGTCCGCACCGGTTTGAATTTCGGCGATGCGGTTTGGGCTTTTACCAGTTTCCACACGGGGAATTGGCATCCGCTCACGTGGCTCTCCCACATGGCGGATTGTCAACTGTTTGGCCTGAATCCCGGACCTCCGCACTTGGTCAATGTCGTGCTGCATGCCGCCAACGTTCTGCTGTTGTTCTGGCTGCTGCAAAGGGCGACCGGCGCGGTGTGGCACAGTGTACTCGTGGCTGCCCTGTTCGCCGTGCACCCGCTGAACGTGGAAACGGTGGCCTGGGTGGCGGAAAGAAAAAGTCTGCTGTGCACGCTGTTTTCCTTACTTACGATAGCCGCCTATGGGGGGTACGTTCGGCGGCCGGGCTGGAAGAAGTACCTGGTCGTCGTCGCTGCCTTTGCGTTGGCGCTGATGTCCAAGCCGATGGCAGTGAGTCTCCCGCTGGTCTTGCTGCTTCTCGACTACTGGCCGTTGGAAAGATACGAGGATATTCCATCGCGGCGCAGGTGGGTGCGGTTGTTGGTGGAGAAGCTGCCCCTGTTCCTGATGAGCGCAGCGAGTTCCGCCATAACCATGGTCGCGCAGCGGTCTGGCGGGGCTATAGCAGTGGAGTCCCTATTGCCGCTCTCGGTGCGTGTGGAAAATGCCGTGGTGTCCTACGTGGCCTACGTTGGGAAGACAGTTTGGCCCAGCAAGCTGGCCGTCTTTTACCCGCACCCGGAGCACTCTTTGACGTGGGCTGACGTCATCGCAGCGGCAGTTCTATTGGCAGCGATCACGATGGCAGTGTTGTACTTTCACCGCTCTCGCTACCTAGCGATGGGCTGGTTTCTCTTTGTTGTAACCCTGATTCCGGTAATCGGAATTGTTCAGGTCGGCCGGCAAGCGATGGCCGACCGCTACGCTTACATTCCTTGCATAGGTCTTTTCATCATCATCGCATGGGGCCTGAGCGATGTTGTCACTGCGGGTGCGATTCCCCGGGCTGTACCAGCGATCGCTGCGTTGTTCCTAATCGCGGCATATGCGGTTGCTACTACCCGGTATCTGCCGTACTGGCAGAACGGGGTCGATCTGTTCACACACGCGCGCAAGGTTGCCTGGCGACCGGATTCTATGCTCGAAGAGGATCTTGCAGAGGCCATGTTTGCCGCCGGCCGGTTGGATGAAGCCTTTCCGCACTTACAAGAAGCATGTGTACTACGTCCGGATTTCGCATATTGCCATTACTACATGGCTGAGGTCCTCTTTGATCGACGCCAACTCCCATCCGCGCTCGAACAGTATCAGCTCGCAGAGAAGCTTACCGACAAGGAGGACTTGACGCTCTCATGCCTGATCAACTCTGGTCAAATTCTGTTAGAGCTCGGCGATTACAAAACTGCGGAGATAAGATTCGCGGCGGCGTTGCGAATCGATCCCAATAACAGCACTGCGTTGCAACTGCGTCAACAGGCATTCAATCAAAAGAGCAGCGAAAACCGCGAAGATCCTGCGCATGCCCCACCCAACTACTATCAACAGATGTCCGACGAGCAAACAGCGCCGCTGCTCGAAAGGCTGAAGAGCGATCCGGATAATGCCGAGTTGCTGGATCAGATCGCAAAGACTTACCTGTCTACGCATCAGTTCAAGGAAGCAGCCACGTACTTCGACAGAGTATTGCGGTTAGATCCAAACAATGTTGCCGTTCGCACCGAGATGGCCTCGTGCATGTATTACGACGGCGATGTGGACGGGGCCATCAGCCAACTGCAACAGTCGTTGCACTATAAGCCCAAGGATGCCAACTCGCTATTCAACCTAGGCAAGATCAAGTGGGACGGAAAACAGGACGGCAAGGGAGCGTTGGCAGCCTGGCAGGAGTTGCTGAATTCAAATCCGCAATTGAGCGCAGAGCGCAAAGCCGAGGTGCAGAAGCTGATGGCCTACGTCCAGACGCAGGGCAAGAGGTAGCGCCTGGGTGGGGAAACGCTCGCTGCAGGTTCCTGCGTGCCCCACGGCTACCATCTGAGGATGTTGCCGGAGAATTACAACTAATCCAAGTGTAATGGCCTCAGCGCAAGCGGATTGCACGTTCAGACCGAGGGCGGCATAATTGCGCCAGACTTCGGAGTTGGATAGCAACTTCTGCATGAGAAAAATCAAACAGGTGAGAATTGGCGATTTGCTGCAAGAACCGATCCTGTTGGGCGCACTCCTCGTGCTCCTCACGGTGCTGTTGTATGGCCAGGTTGTGCATCATGAGTTCCTCGATCTTGATGACGGCCCATATGTCACCGAGAACGTTCACGTAAGCACCGGTTTGACTCGCGACAATGTGGTTTGGGCTTTTGGCTTCCACGAGGCGAACTGGCATCCGCTGACGTGGCTCTCCCACATGGCGGATTGTCAACTGTTTGGCCTGAATTCCGGACCTCCTCACTTCGTCAACGTTGTACTGCATGCCGCCAACGTTCTGCTCTTGTTCTGGCTGCTGCAAAGGGCCACCGGCGCGGTGTGGCGCAGTTTTCTTGTGGCCGCGCTGTTCGCCGTGCACCCGCTGAATGTGGAAACCGTGGCCTGGGTGGCGGAAAGAAAAAGTCTGCTGTGTACGCTGTTTTCCTTGCTGACGATTGCCGCCTATGGCGGGTATGTTCGGCGGCCGGGCTGGAAGAAGTACATGGTCGTCGTCGTCGCCTTTGGGCTGGCGCTGATGTCTAAGCCGATGGCAGTGAGTCTCCCGGTGGTCCTGCTGCTTCTCGACTACTGGCCGTTGGAGAGGTACGAGGATCTCCCATGGCGACGCAGGTGGGTGCGGTTGTGGGTGGAGAAGCTGCCCCTGTTCTTGATGAGCGCAGCGAGTTCCGTCGTGACCATAGTCGCACAGCGTTCTAGCGGTGCTATGGTATTGACATTTGCACTGCCGCTCTCCGTGCGTCTGGAAAATGCCGTGGTGTCCTACGTGGCCTACGTTGGGAAGACATTTTGGCCCAGCAAGCTGGCCGTCTTTTACCCGCACCCGGAGCACTCTTTGCCGTGGGCTGACGTCATGGCGGCGGCAGTTCTATTGGTTGCGATCACGATGGCAGTGCTGTACTTTCACCGCTCTCGCTACCTGGTGATGGGCTGGTTTCTCTTTGTTGTAACGCTGATTCCGGTAATCGGAATTGTTCAGGTCGGCAGCCAAGCCATGGCCGACCGCTACGCTTACATTCCCTGCATCGGCATTTTTGTGATCATTGCATGGGGCCTGAGCGACGTTGTTACTGCGGCGGCCATTCCTCGGGTGGTGCCAGCGGTGGTTGCGGTTTGCCTGATTACAGCATTTGCGGCTGCCACTACCCGGTATCTGCCGTACTGGCAGAACGGCGTGGATCTGTTCACCCACGCGCGCATGGTTGCCTGGCGACCGGATCCTATGCTCGAAGAGGATCTTGCGGATGCGCTGGTTTCCGCCGGCCGGTTTGATGAAGCCTTTCCGCACTACAAGGAAGCGTGCGTATTACGTCCGAACTTCGCATTCTGTCATTACTACATGGCAGAAATCCTGTTGAGTCGACGTCAGTTCCGAGCCGCGCTGGAACAGTACCAGCTCGCAGCGGGTTTTACCGACAGGAAGGACATGGTACTCTCATGCTTGATCAATTCTGGCCAGATATTGTTGGACTCCGGTGATTACGATGATGCGGAGATCGAATCTGCGGCGGCGTTGCGGATCGATCCCAATAACGACGCTGCGTTGCAACTGCGCCAACGAGCGTTGAATCAAAAGAGCAACAAAAATCGCTAAGTGGCTGCCAACACCTCGCACAGCTACTACGATAGCAACTTCTGCACGGTGCAGGTCACCCAGTGAGTGTTCCTTTTGTTGAGCGATTGACTGACGATTTGCTGCAAAAACCGATCCTCTTGGGCGTACTCCTGGTGCTTGCCACTCTGCTGTTGTATGGACGCGTCACGCATCATGAGTTCCTTGATTTTGACGACGGCCCATATGTCACCGAGAACATTCACGTAAGCACCGGTTTGAGTCTAACCAATGTAGCCTGGGCTTTTGGCTTCCATGAGGCGAACTGGCATCCGCTTACGTGGCTCTCCCACATGGCGGATTGTCAACTGTTTGGCCTGAATTCCGGACCTCCGCACTTCGTCAACGTCGTCCTGCATGCCGCCAACGTTCTGCTGTTGTTCTGGCTGCTGCAAAGGGCGACCGGCGCGGTGTGGCACAGTGTACTCGTGGCTGCCCTGTTCGCCGTGCACCCGCTGAATGTGGAAACCGTGGCCTGGGTGGCGGAAAGAAAAAGTCTGCTGTGTACGCTGTTTTCCTTGCTGACGATTGCCGCCTATGGCGGGTATGTTCGGCGGCCGGGCTGGAAGAAGTACATGGTCGTCGTCGTCGCCTTTGGGCTGGCGCTGATGTCTAAGCCGATGGCAGTGAGTCTCCCGGTGGTCCTGCTGCTTCTCGACTACTGGCCGTTGGAGAGGTACGAGGATCTCCCATGGCGACGCAGGTGGGTGCGGTTGTGGGTGGAGAAGCTGCCCCTGTTCTTGATGAGCGCAGCGAGTTCCGCCATAACCATGGTTGCGCAGCGGTCGGGCGGCACTGTGGCAGAGATATCTATACTGCCGCTCTCGGTGCGTCTGGAAAATGCCGTGGTGTCCTACATTGCCTACGTTGGGAAGACAGTTTGGCCCGCCAAGCTGGCCGTTTTTTACCCGCACCCGGAGCACTCTTTACCGTGGGCTGACGTCATGGCGGCGGCAGTTCTATTGGTTGCGATCACGATGGCAGTGCTGTACTTTCACCGCTCTCGCTACCTGGCAATGGGGTGGTTTCTGTTTGTTGTAACGCTAATTCCAGTCATCGGAATTGTTCAGGTCGGCCGCCAAGCCATGGCCGATCGCTACGCTTACATTCCTTGCATAGGTCTTTTCATCATCATCGCATGGGGCCTGAGCGATGTTGTCACTGCGGCGGCCATTCCTCGGGTGGTAGCAGCGTTGGCTGCAGTTTGCCTGATTACAGCATTTGCGGCTGCCACTGCCCGGTATCTGCCGTACTGGCAGAACGGCGTGGCGTTATTTACACACGCGCGTATTGCAGCGGACCAACCGGACCCTTCACTCGAAGAAGGTCTTGCGGATGCGCTGGTTTCCGCCGGCCGGTTTGATGAAGCCTTTCCGCACTACAAGGAAGCGTGCGTATTACGTCCGAACTTCGCATTCTGTCATTACCATATGGCAGAAATCCTGTTGAGTCGGCGTCAATTCCGAGCCGCCCTGGAACAGTATCAGCTCGCAGCCAAATTTACTGACCGCAAGGACATGGTGCTTTCATGCTTGATCAATTCTGGCCAGATATTGTTGGACTCCGGTGATTACGATGATGCGGAGATCGAATCTGCGGCGGCGTTGCGGATCGATCCCAATAACGACGCTGCGTTGCAGCTGCGCCAACGGGCGTTGAATCAAAAGAACAACAAAAACCGTTAAGCCGCGCCTATTGCCCGGCATTGTGGTTTGATCCAAGCCGCATCATAGCCCCAATCCCTCACTCAGTTTAGCGATTTCGGCCGGGTGCTCAGAATCGGTTCAAAGTTTGAAGTCTGTGTTAGTATTTGTTCCGTTGGAAACTCACCTTCTAACTTTTGTGAGCCTACACAGAGCGGTCAAGCCCGCCAAAGCCCGCAAGGAGCTCCGTGCTCAATCTGCTCACCCGGGACGACAAAGGTGATCCCGAAGCCTCGAACGATCCTCAGGTCGTGAAGTCCAACCGACCCCTCGTCGGACGGTGGTCATCTTCTTGTTCATACGCGTTCCTGGGACTATTGACGATTGGGTGTCTTCTGCCATTTTCAGGGCGTGCGTTTCACGTCGATGACACGCTATTTGTTTTGGCAGCACGCCAGATTAGTCGACATCCTCTCGACCCTTACGGCTTCAGCCTCATCTGGAACACCACCTGGGAACGGATGGCGGACGTCACCAAGAACCCCCCCCTGGCTTGTTACTACGGAGCGGCCGTTGGCCAACTTGCAGGATGGTCCGAGCGTGCATTTCACCTCGCATTCCTCGTGCCTGCTCTGGCCCTCGTTCTCGGAACCTACCGCTTGGCGAAGCATCTTACGCACTTTCCGCTTCTGGCTGCCTTGGCGACTGTTCTGACGCCCGGGATCCTCGTGTCAGCGTGTAGTGTCATGTGCGACACAATGATGGTGGCACTATGGGTGTGGGCGGTGATTCTGTGGATAGAAGGCCTGCAGCCGAGAAAAGCTTGGTATCTGGTGGGGGCCGGACTCTTAATTGCGGCGAGCGCTCTGACGAAGTATTTCGGGGCGTCGCTGATTCTGCTACTGGCGGTCTATTCCTTTGCGCGCGTACGGCGTTTTGGAAATTGGGTATGGTATCTGCTGATTCCCGTCGGCGCACTGGCGGGCTATGAGTTCTGGACGCACGCGCTGTATGGACAAGGTCTGCTCGCGAGCGCCGCTGATTTTGCGAGTGGACAGCAAGCCTTCGGGCAAGCTTCCCGGTTGTCGAGGACATTGGTCGGCCTCAGTTTCACTGGAGGCTGCGCACTTTCCGTGCTTGCCTTGTCTCCTCTTGCGTGGTCTCGAAGGACCACAAGCGTGGTTGCTGCCGGCAGCATTCTGGCCGCCTCCGCGCTGATGCTTGGGTGGGTAAACTCAGGGTTGCGGATCGGTGGGGAGCTGGCCTTCAATGCACTGCGCGCCCACTGGGGTCTGGTGGGTAGCCAGTTAGCTTTCTTTATAGCAGGTGGCCTTTTCACCCTGGCTTTGGCGATTACCGACTATTGGAACAGCCGAAGCCCGGAGTCGCTGCTGCTTGGGCTCTGGGTCATGGGCACATTCGCCTTCGCCAGCCTCCTAAACTACACGGTCAACGCCCGATCGGTGCTTTCAGTGATTCCGGCCGCGGGAATACTGACCGTGCGACGGCTAGAAACCAGACACAACAGGTGGACTCGAAGTCTGATAGTGCAAGCTGTTGGTGCGCTGATGGTGTCTGGCTTTCTGTCGATCTGGCTTGCCAGCGCCGACACGCGTCTGGCCAACTTGGCGCGCGAGGCTGCCCATGCCGTCCAGCGGCAGACCAGCAACGAAGGTGGAACGCTCTGGTATGAAGGCCATTGGGGCTTTCAGTACTACATGGAGCAACTAGGGGGCCGGCCGGTGGACGCTCAGAACTTCCCGATTCGTCCAGGCGACCACGTAGTCGTGCCGGACAATAATGTTGAAATCGCCGGTCTTCCGCAAGATGTGCATTTCCAACAGGAAGCAGTGCTGGAATTTGCCAATCCGTCTTTGGCAACAACGATAAGCTGGGAGTTGGGTGCAGGCTTCTACTCGTCCTACTGGGGTCCGTTGCCATTCACATTTGGCCCGGCCCCCCCCGAGCACTACTTCCTGCTGAGGGCGCAGTGGGTTCGTTAGAGATGAAAAGCCCTGTCGGGTTGCCGGGCAAACACCGTCACAATTGAATCCCGGTGAGTGACCTGAAACCCGCAGGTCGATGACAGAAATAGCGAGGTCAAAATGGAAGAAGAGATCTCCGCAGTTTCGTCTGCGGGAAAAAACGTCGGCCAGCCCTGGCGATCCCTCTTTTGCTGGCATTTTGTCGCGCTATTGTTCGTCGTCGTTTTCTTTGGAGCAATCCGCTGGCGCTTGTTAGACATGCCTCTGGAGCGAGATGAGGGTGAGTACGCCTATGCGGGACAACTCATGCTGCAGGGCATTCCTCCCTACGAATTGGCTTACAACATGAAGTTGCCAGGGACCTATGCAGCTTATGCCGCGATCCTCGCAATGTTTGGGCAGACAGCCCGCGGAATCCACCTTGGACTCCTGCTCATCAACGCGGTCTCCGTAATCCTGCTCTATGTGGTCACGGCGCGCCTCTTTGGTGCGCTGGCCGGGGCCATAGCGGGCGCGAGTTACGCCTTACTCTCCACGCACCAAAGCGTCCTTGGATTTGCGGCACACGCCACTCACTTTGTCGTGTTGGCGGTGCTCATAGGGCTCATCCTGCTCTTAGAAGCCGAAGAGACTGGACGCACAGTGTATTTCTTATGGACTGGCCTGGCGTTTGGCATAGCCTTCCTGATGAAGCAGCCCGGAATTTTGCTGGGCGCATTTGCCTTTTTCTATCTGGCCGTTCAATGTCGGCCGAGGAATAAGCGCGAATGGGTGCCTTGGGCAAAGAAAATGGGTGTCTTCCTGCTCGCGGGAGCGCTGCCGTTCGCACTGACGTGCGCCCTACTCTACCGGGATGGGGTCCTTCATAATTTTTGGTTCTGGACCTTTTCCTACGCGCGCCAATACGTCACCAGCGTGCCCTTTCTGGTGGGATGGGGAGAGCTGACGAATACCTTCTCTTACATATTGCGCTTCACTCCATGGCTTTGGGCTCTCGCTCTGTTGGGCGTGTGCCTGGTGTTCTGGGATTCCACTGTCCGTCGCCATGCCGCTTTTATCTTCGGGCTGCTCGTGTTTTCTTGCGCCGCCGTGTGCCCCGGTCTTTATTTCCGGCCCCACTATTTTGTCCTGATGATGCCCGCGGTTGCCATTTTGATCGCGGTTGCCGTCACTTCTGCCGTCCGTTTGCTCACTCGAAATTTCACTTCGCGCTGGCTTCGAGTCTTTCCAGTGATAGCGTTTGTCGCCGCGTGGGGTCTTGCGATTCACCGCAACGCCGGCTTCTACTTCGAACTGACTCCGATCCAAGCATGCCGTTTATGCTACGCCGCACATCCGTTTCCAGAAGCGGTGGCAATCGGCGAGTATCTGCGCCAGCATACCGTGCCGACCGACACCATCATGGTGTTTGGTTCGGAGCCAGAGATTTACTTTTACGCGCATCGCCATTCGTCCAGCGGCTATATCTACACCTACAGCCTGATGGAAGACCAGGCTTACTGGCCTGCCATGCAGAAGCAAATGATGCAGGAAGTCGAGGTCAATCGGCCCGCGTATGTGGTCTTCGTCAGTATCTGGGGTTCTTGGCTGTTTAGTCCTGGGTCCCCTCAACTTGCCAACTTGAGCCCTTGGATGGAACAGTACGTTGCAAACGGCTTTGAAGACATCGGTGTGGTCGAACTAGCCAATCCGGGGCCGGGGCCGCGATATTCCAACGGCCTCGCTGAAGCCGATGTGATCGAACGGACGGATCTGGAATCGCGCTATTTCTGGGGCGCTGAGGCCCGCGAACGTAGCCGTCCTGGCTTAGAAATCCGCATTTTCAAGAGAAAGGGCTGAGGCCTTCGGTTGGCCTCTTTCTGATTATGCTAGGACTGGCCGGTGCAGCACATCGGGCATGTCAGGGTCGAACGAAGACATAGACGGGATTCCCTAACGGATACAATTCAAACGTTCGCACGAGTTTGTATTCCCGCGCCAAGGTTTCGACCGCAGCGATGAGATCGCGTTGACCGCTGGGCTTCCCATTGCGCCAAAATGCTTCTTCCAATGCCAACTGGCCGGGTCGAGGCCCGTATATCAGCACCGCTGGCTGTGCTCGGAGAAGCCTCTCAGCCTCCTGTTTCGCGAACGAATCCGAAACAGTGTCGATGTTATGCGAGGCAGAGAATGTGGCGGGCATTCGTTCCGTCGCACCATAGAAGAATCCAAGTTCTGGATAAACGAAGATTGTGTCCTTTGGGGTGGAGTATTCCCTGATAATGCGAACGGTCGAGTCGACGAAATCGACGGTGTTCGGTGGAAGTAAGAATCCCCGCAACTGGGGCAACGATGATGCCATGGTCGCGTCCTTCACCGGAGGCTCGATCCAACTCGCAAAGTCGTACGGCAGTTTTTCCTTGAATTGGGTTTCGCAGAACAAGAGCACTACGCAAACTGCATAAACAGCCAATCGCCGCCAGCCTTCGAAATCATTCAACAGCAGGGCTAGAATCAGCGCTAGCCCAGGGATTGTCATGGCTTCAAATGCAGGGAAGGAAAGCGAAGTCATGAAGGCGACAGTGAAAGCGATGGATGCAAGAAGGGCAAACTGGGATTGCCGTCTCGACAAGTTTCCGATTAGGAATTGCCATGAATAATACAGCAGAAGCAGACCACTTCCAATGAACGAAGCATAGATTGCTGGTTTTCCAGGCAGCTGCGGCCAGTAGGTTTGGAATATCGGGGAGTACCATGGCAGGACTACCATGGACGAGGCCACGATGGTACCTAGCCCAAGCAATAACGCCAGCAGAACTCCCTTGAGCGAGTTCGTGTGCGTATCTCTTGTTTCTTCTTCTTCGGATCTGCGCAAAGGTCCCCAACAGATCGCCAGCACAGCCAATGCAATCAATGCCGCCCACCAGTATACTTTCAGCGTCAGAAATGTATGCACCACGAAGTCCCCGCGGTGCGATAACTTGGCTGCTGGGCCCTCAATGAAAGCCTGCTTCAGGAAGGGTCGAAGGATGCCAAAGTGCGCCATCCAGCTAAGTAAGACTCCTGCAGCGAACAGCCAACCTGCGGCAAATCCAGTTAGAAACTGGGTTGCTTTATGGAGTCCCTCCAGCCTCATCAGGCAGAGAACCACTACGACCGGGATTGCAACGGTCACACCGAGCCCAATTGTTTGCTTCGAGTCGAAACACAACTGCGAGAGAATTCCGGTTAGCCCTCCGATTGTCACCAGAACACGCCTGGTTCGGCCTTCATCGATGGCATAACTCGCCGCTAGGCCACTGGCGATTGCAAGCATAATCGTGAAGTGGTTATAGGAACTTACAGGGTCCGCATAGTCGCCTGTCGAAACCACGATGGTGACGAGAGCGGCCAAGGCTGCATCCTTAACCCTAAAACAACGGACTAGCCAGCCATATAAAAGTAACGAAAGAATGACTCGCTCAACAACACCGAAGCCCCTGATCATGATGGGGAGCTTTCCGAAGACGGCAAGCACCGAGGCACAGCGAAACAGGAAAAGAGGAGGGGTCGGGCAGTAGTAGTCTCGATACGGCAGCAATCCTTTTAGAAAAAATATACCGCCGGAGAAGCCACCATCACCTGACCTCAGCCCAAGGAAGCGATTCCAGAAGAGCATGAGAAAGAAGAATGTGACAAGGGCGGGAACCATCGCGCCAGCTATGAGTGTCCCCCTCTTCGTGGAGCGGGAAAGACCTGACTCACATGCGGGGTTTGTGGCTCCGTTCAAACCATCTTTTAATTCGCTGCGCCGGGGGACACTGCTCATGATGGGGCATTTCGATTGTATCTCAACGATTAGCGTTGGAGCCTTGTAACCCGGCAGCGCGTTGCCGGGCCTCGGCAGCGAGATGCATCTGACCAGTCGCTTCGTAAAGGTCTGCAAGCTTGTTCCAGCGGCTCACGACCAGGGGAGTTGTCCGGGCAGCTTCCTGTTGGAACGTGATCGCTTCGGTAAGGTGTCCGAGAAGCCTATGTGCTTCGGAGTTTCCTTCGGCAATCTGGGCGTAGAGTTCAGGGGCAAGCGATTCGCCGCCGTTGCGAAACGGGCTGTGTTTTCTCGCCTCGGCAAACGCAACCAGGGCCTGCTCGGGATGATTAAGTCCAATCTCGAGTTTCCCGAGAGTCATGTACATATCGAGCGGCTCGGTAGATTCTTGCGCGGCGGCCTCTATGGCTTCGACCGCCTCGACGTTTCGGCCCTGGTTGGCGTAGAGCAATCCAAGAGAGTACAGGGCCCCGCTGTTTTGGTTGAGTGCAAGTGAAGTGCGATACTCCTGCTCCGCTTCGCGGTAACGCTGCTGATGCTGAAACAATGACGCCAGCAATAGATGGGCATTCGGATCTTCGGGATAGAGCGCGGAAGCACGGCGCAGCGACTGCTCCGATTCCTGGTCGCGGTGCAATTCGAAGAACAGCGCTCCGGAATCCAGATAGAAATCGTAAGACGCCGGACGCGGAGCGGCCGCAGGCGGAGTAAGCTGCTGCGTCCGGCAGTCAATCTGCAAGCGGCCGATCCAAGGCCGATTCTGTGGCGTGTTGCGCAGAAATACCAGCGAGACATCATCCATGTAAACCGGACGCCACGTTGTACTCTGACAGAATGCGAATGGATCCATCTTCTGCATCCCGCGGAATCCGGAGGTCGCGAGCAGCAGAACGTTCAGATTCCAGCGGTCAGCTTCCGACTGCCACAACTGCGAGTCCGGGCTCTCACGGTAGAGTTTGCGCTGCTCGACGACAAGATCGGGGCTGAGCCGATCGCCGCGTCCATCGATGAAATCGGGATATTGCGGGCCGAGGGCCCAGGCCGCATAACCACCCAACGCATACTCTTCGAAAATGTTTCCCGGCAACTGTTCGCGCCGGATGAAAGCCGCGGCACGATCTGGGAACCAGGACGATTCTCCTGCGCCAAACCTCCAATCCGAGTTGAAAACTACGTACGTGCGGCTGGAAATAAAATCGGAAATATGCAGGAGCGCGACGCCACAGAAAAGAAGCGTTACGAAGATGGCGATTTCCTGTGGCACGTGAACTAGCAGCCGAGCAGTTTCCCCGGTCGCGGCGGTTGAGCTGCTACGGGCGGCGAAGAGTTCACTCAGCAAGGGGCCGCCAAGAGTGGCGACGGTTATGACAAACAGGCCCATGTAGCGCGCGTGAGCCACCCCAAAATAGAGCGCAATCAGCGTAATGACCGCACCCCCGGGCTGCCGTTTCCAGAGAAAAAGCGCGACCAGAATGACCGCGATCAAAAGCAACCACGTGAAGCCATTCTCCATGTGCCTAAGGTCGACGAGCCGGTACAGTAAAGAGCGCGAAATTGGCACGCCTTGGAACTCGCCGATAAAACTGTTGCTATTGAGTCTTCCCTGGGTTGGAGCTGCGAGCCCGGATAAGGTGAGTGAAGCAATATAAATTCTTGGGCCCCACGGATTCGCCAACGTGGCAGCCCCGCACGCCACAAGCCAGGGCCATACTCTTCGTAACCGCAAAAGTACGGCCTGACGTCGCTCTGCAAACAGCAAATCCGAGACCTCAATCAGCAGGTAGGCCCCGATAGTCCCGAGTCCCGCGATGAAACCGGGGTGGAAATTGACCCAGAACAGCATGATTACCGGCAGCAGCCAGGGCCGGGAACGCATTCCCCGGTGGTAGGCCCAGAGTTCGCCAAGAAAGAACGCGAAGAAGACTGTACTGAAGAGGTCGGCGCGCGGAGCTGTCCGGGCGGCAATCGATTGAACCGCAAGCATCGCCAGGACCGCGCTGCCGATATCTCCCCGGCGAACAAGATAGGCGACCACCGCCAGGCATGCCAGAGCACAAAACCAACTCAGACCGGAATAGCCAAATCCGCAGTACGTCAGGTAAAGCAGCACCCCCGCAAACGGGGGATAAGCCCACGGTTTTCCCGCTGAAGTAAATGACAGAACATCGGTACGGGGAATCTGGTGGTGCTGAACTACATAGCGTCCAGTCGCAAGGTGCCAGCCCATGTCGTAGTCGGCAACTGTGTGCAAGCCGGCGCACAAAGCGCTGAGCAGCACCAACAGAATAAAAATCGACCCGACAACGGTATAGGCCTTCTGAGCAGGAAATCCCATAGTTAAGATAGCTACTTATGAATCAGAGCAACCTCAGGCGAGTATCGCACTGCGAGTTCAACAGATTCCATCATATTTCAGTCATTGTTCAGTCGTTGGCATCGGCAGATGGAGTGCCGCTCGGTGGCAGACTGACTCGTCTCATTATTCTTGGCGACGAAATTCTTGTCGACGAGCATGGCGCCGGAGGGGAAGCTTGCCAGCTTCTGCAGTGTGATCCACGTCACATTTGCCTGTGATAGAGCGTGCTGTTCTCCCCTACTCGTGACTGTAAGGTAGGAAGGGTGGAGATGTTTTTGGATCAACACTATACCGGAAAATTCCGCGGGGCCTGAGGAAAAAGACGCGTATGGCCGATTTCATTCGACACAATCGAAGGAATGCCTCCCCGCAACGCGCTGGAAGCAGGCCGGATAGGAACTGATTTTCCCGGACTACAATGTGGCATGTGGAGTGCCTTGAATTACTGGAATTTTCTTGTGCTGCTCGATAGGAGAGATGCACAGATCATAAGGAGAAAATAACGAATGCCGAATGAAGTAGTCGAGCCGACAACGGGCGGATCCGTTTGGCAAGTTAAGCAGGTGTATGCGATGGCGGTAATCAGTCTGGTGGTTGGGCTGGCGATTGGATACCTGTTTCGCGGATCGCAGTCCCCGGCGGCGCCCCCGCAGCCTGTGGTCACTGCCCAGCCCGCCGCCCCTCCTGGTATGGGCGGAATGGGCGGCCAGATGCCCACACTCGATCAGATGAAACAGATGGCCGACAAGAAGGCAGCGCCGCTGCTCGAACAATTGAAGGGCGATCCGAACAATGCCGAGTTGCTCGATCAGATCGCGAAGATTTACCTGTCTACTCATCAGTTCAAGGAAGCGGCTGGTTACTTCGGCAAGGAATTGGATGTTGATCCCAAAAACGTAGCTACTCGTACCGAAATGGCATCGTGCATGTATTACAACGGCGATGTGGACGGGGCAATCGGCCAACTCCAGCAGTCGCTGCAATATGACCCAAAGAATGCCAACGCGCTGTTCAACCTCGGCATGATCAAGTGGCAGGGAAAACAGGATAGCAAGGGAGCATTGGCAGCATGGCAGGAGCTGCTGAAGTCGAATCCGGGATTGAGCCCCGAGCGCAAAGCGACAGTGCAGAAACTGATGGCCGATGTGCAGATGCAGGGCAAGAGCTAGCGCCCTGGCTCGCGCCATGATGGATGGAGAAACGCCGCTCGCAGCGGCTTCGCTGGCAAACGAGATCCAAAGGAGTACTTAGCAAATGACGGATACAAATCAAGCAACTTCTAGCTCCATTGAACAATGGACAAGCGTGCAGGCTTACGTGCTGGCGGTTATCTGCCTGCTTGTGGGAATCGCGGGCGGCTGGTTCATCCGTGGATCCCAGAGTCCGGCGGCCGCTCCGGCGGAGACGGCGAGCGCATCCGTGCCAGCTCTCGGCAATGCAAACGCTGGCCCCCAGGCTCCAACTCCGGCTCAGATGCAGCAGATGGCCGACACGCAAGCCGGACCGTTGGTCGAGAAGCTCAAGACCGATCCCAACAACGCCGGACTTCTGGCCAACATTGGGAACGTGTATTACGATGCGCAGCAGTTCCCGACAGCCATCGAATACTATCAGCGTGCGCTGAAGATCGAGCCAGCCAACACCGGCGTTCGTACCGACATGGCGACCGCCTACTGGTATACCGGCAACGCCGATACCGCCATTGCAGAGTTCCAGAAATCGCTCTCTTACGAACCGAACAAGGCCAATACGTTGTTCAACCTGGGCATCGTCGAGTGGCAGGGCAAGATGGATATCAACAAAGCTGTGGCCACGTGGCAGAAGTTATTGGACACGAATCCGAACTATGAGGGCAAAGACAAGGTTCTGGAACTGATTACGCAGGCGAAGAAACACGCGGGCGTCAAACCGGGGACCCCGGCAAAGCCATTGCCGTAGCCTGAGGGCGCGATTACTATCACCACTTCCCCTACAGACGTTGGTGGAGGTTTTTCCACATGTCGGTCCGTGTTCCAACCTCCATTGTCGGCCGCAAACTCCAATCACTCGATGGACTGCGCGCGATCGCAATCATCCTTGTTTTCCTCGTTCACGTGCAGAATCACATTCCGTCGGTGAACCTGCTTAGCTTTCTTATCAGAATGTACGCTGGCTTGGGCTGGATGGGAGTGGACCTTTTCTTCGTGCTCTCCGGATTTCTCATCACCGGGATTCTGCTCGATACACGGGAGGCGAGCAACTACTTCGCTGGGTTCTACACCCGTCGCATTCTGCGGATATTCCCCCTTTACTATCTCGTCCTGACCACCGTACTTGTCGCGGGAGGTCTGCTCAATTCTCCCGAAGTCACGGCCGGGCTTCCAGTAGCACAAGATCGCTGGCTCTACTTCTGCTATCTAACGAACTGGCTTGGACTGTGGAAGCAGAACTGGGGACCGCATTACGTCGGCTACCTTGCGCACTTCTGGTCGCTTGCCGTCGAGGAACAGTTCTATTTCGTCTGGCCCCTCGTCATCTGGGTGGTTCGCCCTCGCGCCATTCCCTGGGTCGCCAGCGCAGTTGCGGCGCTGGCGGCGCTGATTCGTCTGGCCTGGGTTGCGCACAGCGGCGCACAGATGGCCATCTCAGTTGCCACTATCAGCAGACTAGACGAGCTCTTTATCGGAGCGCTCTGTGCATTTTTTTTCCGCGATCCTGAGCGCATGGTAAAAGTGCGTAAGTGGCTCCCGTGGGTCGCGAGCCTGGGCCTTGGCTCATTCGTGCTCATGTTCTCCGGAATGCTGTTCTTCCCAGTGCGCGCGGGTTTGCTGATCTACAACCGGTCTACCGTCCCGCACACACTTGACGAGGCAACCCAAGTGCTCGCGGAATGCGGTGGGTATTCGCTGCTCGCGCTAGGGTTCGGGGCGCTGGTTCTTCTTGCCGCATACACGGAGGCCGAGAGCACTTGGATGCAGAAGTTTCTCAAATCGCGGCTCCTTGGTCCGATTGGCATCTACAGTTACGGGATCTATGTATTCCATGTCCCGATTATTGGTGCGGCAGCAATTTTCGTGTATCCCAAACTGGTTAGGGGTGTCAGCACCGAAAGAGAAGCCGTGTTCACCGAGTGCGCATACATTGTTTTGCTCGCCGCCGTGACATTTATCGTTTCGGCACTGAGTTATGAGTTCTTCGAGAAAAGAATTTTGCGCCTCAAGCGCTATTTCGAGCCGGAGTATGCTCCTGGGGTCGACGACGCAATGCCGGATGACTGTGCAGTCGCAGAAGAGGCCATCGGTTCTTAGGGGCGGATGGAGACAATACCCGATGGACAAATCGGATGGTCACAAGCAATGGGTTTCTCCAGTCTCGATACAAGTGTTTTCCCCGGCGGCGCAACTGGCGCCCGCTGATGCGACTTTACCTGCTCCGGTTTCCGGCGCGGTTGTGCCATGTTTTTCTGCCCCGTCCTCTGTCGCTTCTTCGTTGAACTGGTGGCGAATCGGTGATTTCGGCGTGCTTGGCCTGTGGATAGTAGTGGTCAGTTTCACCATCAGATATCACGAAAAGTGGGGAGACGAGGCCCAGTCGTGGCTGATTGCGCGCGATCTCGATTTGCGCACCATCTGGTTTCATGAACTGCGTTATGAAGGGTCTCCCGGCCTGTGGCACACGATCCTGTGGTTGGCGCAACACGTGTTCCACGCGAAGTATGGCGCGATCGGCTATATTGGCATGGCCGGCGCAACCGCCGGAGTCGCGTTACTGATCTTCAAAGCGCCGTTTCCACGGATTGTCCGCTGGCCGCTGGCATTCACCTACGTGATGGTCTACCAGTACGCGGTGATCGCCCGGCAGTACACGTTTCTGCCCTTGCTAGCCTTCGCTGCCGCCGTCCTCTTCAAGGACATCCGGCATCCCGAACGAATGACTCTGGTGTTGGTGTTGCTGGCGAACTTAACTGTACATGGTAGTGCTCTCGCTGTCTGTTTCGGCCTGGCGTATCTGATCGAAGCGCTGCGCTCGTGGAGCACGCTGGAAAAGAGAGTAAGGACGCGGTACCAGATTTGCGTTGCCGTGATGGCGCTGACTTTTCTGTTCCTCTTCGTCATCCTAAAGCCTACGCCGGATGTCGATGTCTTTCTTAGGAACCAACAAACTGCACGGTTGCCTGCAGGTGTACAGTTGCAAATCGCCACTACACAATTGACCGCCTTTATTTCCGGCGCTTTTTTTGATTACCTGGTGCCTTCGGTTTTGTTCGTCGCGCTCGTCGGAGCGTGGTGCTGGATGCGCCGCAGATTCCTCATCTTCGTGCTGCCGGTCGTAGCGTTAATTGCTTTGTATTCATTCGTGCAAGGGTATCCGCACCACCACGGGACTTTGTTCATAGCGGTGATAACTGCTCTGTGGATTGCCTGGCCAGATAAGCAAGAGCTTCACAGCTTCGGCGTTCGCGATCGCTGGGCCACGTACGGCATGGTTTTTTTGCTCCTCTGCCTTTGCGCTGTCAACATTTGGGACGCTGTCGTGGTCATTCGCCACGAATATCTCTATCCCTACAGCGGCGCCGAAGACGCGGCAAAGTATTTGAAGGCGGTCGGTGCTGATCGCGGATCTATAATCGGATTTTCCTATGGGATGGCGGGAGTACAGGCCTATTTCGACCACAATATCCTCGCCAACACGCCGACCGCCTACTTTCATCATGGCTTGCCCTTGTATGGCCTCACCGTCAATGTGGACGAATTGCATCGAGTGAATCCCGAGTATGTGGTTGCTTATACCAATGATCCAGACGAGATGCTGCAACTGATCATTCCGCAATTCAATGCCCAAGGTTATGAGGTAGTGCACTTTTCTGACGGCTACTATCTCTACAAACGTATTGCGTTCCGAAGGGACACATATTTCATCCTCCGCCGGGTTCGCCCAAGGGTGGGGCAAGCACCGGCGCAAGTTCAGAACTGACCGAATTCCATGCGAAATTTCACAGTGGCCGACACGCTGGGGATCCTCAAGGCATGCCTCGCGCTGCTCCCGTTCATGTTTGCCCCAGGGTATGTCTTGGGATGGGTGTTCGACCTCTTCGAATTCCGGCAGCGGCGTCCGGTTCTGCAGCTGATTCTCGCAGTCCCACTCACGATCGCCATATGCCCGATGCTTTCGTATTTGCTGGCGCGGTTCTTTGAACCTGGGCTATGGGCCTTCTACTTCGTAGTGTTCGTTGCTTGCGTGCTACTTTTGGCCAGGGAAGTCCGGCTGGCGAAGTTGCGGCCGGTTTCAAAATGCACATTTTCAAAATACATCTGGGTTGCTCTGGGCCTGATGGCGACGTGGGTTGTAGTGGCCATTGGGTCGATGGTTGATCTGCAAATCGGGGACCGGCTCTATCCGCCAATTGCCGCTTATGACCATTCCGTGCGCACCGCCCTAACGGTCGCGATCGCCCGCCATGTCCCCCCAACCAATCCTTTCTTTGCCAATGCGGCGGCGCCTTTGCGCTATCACTACTTGTGGTTGCTGTTTTGCAGCCTGCCCATGAAGATCTTCCATCTTTCGCCGCGATACGTGGTGTATTCCGGCGTGGTCTGGTGCGGACTGGGCCTGATTTGCATGATTGCCCTCGGCCTCAAGTTCCTGGTGCGAGTCCAAACGGACATCGAGCGAAAAACTTTGATCGCGATTTGCCTGCTCTCGGTCACCGGCCTGGATATCCTTCCGAATTTGTACTTTGGGCTTGCGCGTCAGTTCTGGATGGCAGATATGGAGTGGTGGAACGACGCACAAATCACTTCCTGGGCTGACGCCATGCTGTGGGTGCCGCACCACCTCGGCGCGTTGATCGCATGTTTCATTGCATTTTTGTTGCTGCGGCACCAGGCCGACGTCCATCGCAGGTGGGCGATCGGACCGGTAATCGTGGCGGGTATGGCCTTTGCCAGCTCGGCAGGCATGTCGGTTTACATTACGTTCACCTTCGTAGTCGCCGTGGCCCTTTGGCTGGTGGCGTTGATCACGCGGAAGGGCTGGCTGGAATTAGCCATGTTCGTGGGCGCGGGCGCGGTGGCGATGCTCTGGGCGCTCCCCTACCTTGTTGGTCTCCGCGCTCCTGGCAGCGGCGCGGCTTTTGTGGAATTTGCGCTGCGCCCGTTTCCGTTCGGAATCTATTTCGCCAAGCGAATTGGAATCCAGTTCCCAACAAAATTCGCGCTGGGAATAGGCAATGCGATCTTCCTGCCGATCAACTATGGGCTTGAACTCGGATTTTTTCTTGCCGTCGGCGTTCTGCGCCTGCGGTACCTTACCAGTGGTAGGGTCAAGGCCAGCAGCAATGAACTGGCTGCCTGGACGCTGGTCGCGACGAGCTTCCTGATTGGCACTTTCCTGCGTTCGAGTACCATCGACAGTAACGACTTAGGTTGGAGATGCTTCCTTTTGGCGCAGCTGATTCTGCTGCTGTGGGGGGCGACGATCATTCATGATTGGTGGTTTCCTCGTTCCAGCGTTGCGCCAAGACCCTCGCTGCCTCGGTGGGCTCGCTGGACGCTCGCGACACTATTGATTCTAGGCATGCTGGGAACTATGTACGAGGTGCTCATGTTGCGCATCAATCCGGTCCTCGTTGATCGCGGGGTTATTCAGGGACAAAGCTGGGTGGATAAGGACCCGCAGTCCGGCAAACGGGCATATGCGTTGCGGTCAGCCTACGAAGTTCTCGATGCGCAACTGCCCTCTTCGGCAGTCCTGCAGAGCAATCCGTTAAGAGAGTTCATCATCCTGCACCAGCTATATTCCGGTCATGACGCGGCCGCGGGTGATGCGGGATGTGGCACAAGTTTTGGCGGTGACCCCGCCCTCTGTGCCCCGCGCGTGCGGAAGCTAGCCGGTTTATTTTCGTTTCCGGACGGCAGTTATTTAGACGCCACGTGCCAAGAGTATGGCATCGATGCATTCATAGTGGAGGACCTGGACCCCGTGTGGTGGCAGCCGTCATCCTGGGTTTGGAGTCGGCACCCGGTGGCTGCCAATGATCATGTCAGAGCGTTTCTCTGTGGCCCGGCCGTGGCTGGCAATTACCGCTAGCGGAGACCGGCGCGCAGACGTCAGGAGTGTGATGGTCGTCAGGCATGGAGGTGTTCCAAAACAATGAGCGCGCTCCGGGAAGTGTTCAGTTTATTGAGGCTACGCGCGTTACAACTGCTTGCGCTTTTGTCCTTGTTGACCCTAATGGCAGCGATTGTCTTCGAGTCCAGAACCACGGTGCGCGACCCGGATCTGTGGTGGCATCTCAAAGTGGGCGATTGGATCGTTGAACACCATGCCGTTCCCTATGTAGGAATTTTCTCCCGCACAGCCGGAGCCCATCCCTGGATTGCCTATAGTTGGGGTTATGAAGTGCTGCTGTCGCGGGCGTACGCGTGGTTCGGGCTGGTTGGACTTGCGATGTTCGGAGTTTTGCTGACCGTGGCGGTCACCTTCGTGCTTTTCTGGATGCTCCACCGCCTTTGCGGACGGTTCTGGATAGCGTGGATTCTTGCGCTCATCGGTAGCCTCGCTTTCTTGTTTAGTCTTATGCCGCGGCCGGTGTTTGTCACGATGATCCTGTTCACGATCGTGCTTACTTTTCTCCTGGAGGCGCAGCGGTCGGGGAGGATGCAGTTGTTATGGTGGTTGCCCGTAATCTTTGTCCTCTGGGCCAACATCCACATCCAGTTCGTCTATGGACTGGCCGTGGTGGGGCTGTTCATGGGAGTCAACCTGCTTCAACGACTGCCGAGTTGGGTTGGAATCCGATTTGATTTCCTTCAGCCGCCCACGCTTCCTCTTTCCGGGCTGATTGGGATTTTGTTGGCCTGCTTCGCCGCTACTTTCATTGGACCGTACACCTATCACTTGTATCACGTGGTCGCGGCCTATTCGAACTCGCACGTGCCCTATTTTATGATTCAGGAATTGTCGGCCTTCGACTTCAAGTTCTTTACCCATTATGCGCTGTTGTTGTTAACGGCGGGCGCATTTTTCGCCGTGGGATGGCCGAAGAAACTGGACCTGTTCAAGCTTTCCCTGCTGGTCGTTGCCAGCGTTGTTGCCTTCCGCACCGAGCGCGATGCGTGGTTTCTGGGTATCTGCGCCGCGATGTTTGTTGCCGATATTGCCGGCCCGCGTGCCGGGGAAAGTGCGCACACACCGGCGCTGAAGCTTCCGGAGCTGGCTGGTGCCGGGGCCGTCCTGGCGATGTTGCTGTGGCTGACTGCGCGCAACACTGGCTTTAATACCCGCGACCTGGACCGGGACGTCAGCCGAGAGTATCCAGTGGATGCCGTCAATTTTGTGCGCCGCAACTCGTTTTCAGGGCCTCTCTACAATCATCTTGACTGGGGCGGCTTCCTGATCTGGTACCTGCCACAATACCCGGTGGTGGTCGATGGGCGAAACGATCTGTATGGGGATGAACTCGACCTGATCACCTATAAGAGCTCTCAAGGGGACTCGTACACCTCGGATCCGTACCTGAATGAAGCCGGACTGGTGCTGCTGCCCCAGAAACTCCCGCTGGCAAAACTCCTGACCATTGATTCACGATTCCGCTTGGTCTATCAGGATCCACTTTCCGTGGTGTTTGTTCGCAAGTAGCGACGGGGAAGACGAAGGCAGCGGGAAAGAACTTTACGCGACAGATTCCGCACGCGTTTTCACTGGCGTACCAGAACCGTAGCCACCTCGTCCTGATAGGCCGTCCGGAATTGCTCACGCAACGCCGGCAGCGTCGTCAGCGCTTTCAACATGCCAGAATCCCGCTCCAGCAGGATTGTGCGGGCACCGGTGAAACTCGGATCCGTTTCGAGACGCTGAGTACCGTTGGTCACTTTGAAATATCTCTCGTTGATTTCGTCGCCGTATAGACTCAACCGGCCGTCAATCGAGACCGGATATTCGGGCAGATACCAGATCAGGAAACCGCCCCAGGAATACGCGTTGAACAGAGGCCCCGGAAGCTGATTCGCCCGGATGAAATCGCAGGCTTTCACGGGGAAGACTCGACTAGCTTGGTTCATCAGCGCCGTGTTGCTGGGGATGCGGGCGACCGCCGCCAGAAACACCGCCGCAACGAAGACTGCAACCAGCGATCTTTCCCATTTCCATCCTTGTTTCCAAATATGGCTGCTCTTTCGCGGTTCATGTTGCCAGTCCGCCAAAGCGCCGGCGATTACAGCAATCGCCGGAAGAACTACGCACCACACATCTCGTTGGACTCGGAAAGCAAGCATTACGAAGATACCCATGACGCCGAGTTTGAATAGATCCCGCGAGCGCTGCCGCCCGAGCGCAAGAAATGCCGCCATGACCAGCAGCAAGAACACAAAATGCTGCGGCTGCCGGAAGGCCGACGCCTGCATCTCCTGGAAATCCTCAAACCGCACCTTGCCGTAGGCAGTCTGGAACACGCTCGGGAAGAGCTGAAACGAGTAGGGTGTCAGCAATGTTGCGATAACCGAAAGCCCGGCAATCGTGGAAACCTTCGCCAGAGAGTGGGCGGGCGCCGAAAACGAGCTTGCTCCGGAAAAGTGCAACAGGAATTCCGTCACCTCGGCCGCCAGGTATAAGCCCAGCAAGAGCAGTCCGTTCAAGAACTGTCCGTGCAGGTTAGCCCAGAAGAAAAACAGTAAGGGCAACCAATAGAGAGGGCGCACATCATTGCACCGGCGGCTTTGCAGTAAAAGGAACAGCTCAACGCCAAAGAACAAAATGGAAAAGAGGATAGGGAGCGGCTGCAAATCAACGATCACATACTGGGCGAGGGCAGAAAGCAGAACGGCGTACCAGAAGCTTCCGCGCCAACCGCACGCCAACAGAAAGGTCACTGCGGCCAGCGCCATTTTGAAAACCATGAGCAAAGCGGTGAACGCTCTCAAACCCAGCAGCTTGTAGGCCCCAGCCGTCAATAGATCGAATCCCCAACTGGAGGCTACCCAGGGCCGATCAATATATTGCGAGAACAAACCGCTGCGGGGGATGCCGTGGTTCTGAAGGATCCAAAGTCCCGTACGCAGATGCCACCAAATATCGCCGTTCCAGAAAGCTGTAATAGAGAAAGCGGCGCACACTGGCGCCGCTGTCAGCAACAGCGATAAAGCAAATATACGCAGTGGGGGACTGTCCAAGACCTTACCCACCGTGCACCCTGCAAGATTGTGCTGAATGATTTCGTTCGGCATGCCCATTTTAAGCGGTTTCCGGTCTGTCCCGGCCTGAGCTACCCGCAGCGTGCTTCCCGCGCCGCATCTAGTATTCCTCTCAACGTGTGTTCTTTCCCGCCCCTTTCCCCTTCCCGGGAGATGTAACTGTGCCATTGGCATTGTGATCGACATTGTGGCACTTGAGAGTGCAGGTACCCGCGGCGCGCGAATAGGAAATGGGTCCTTTGGTGCTGTCGTTTTCAGCCACGACGCCCAAGTCGAAATTCACCAGGCGCTCGCCGGAAATACTTGCAGACGATCCACCGATTCCATGTGCGGTGTGACAGACGGAGCAAGAGAATCCGGCGTTGATGTGGAGAGCATGCTGACTAAAGCTGGCATTGGACATGATATTGGAGAGGTTGTGACACTTGGCGCACAGCGAATAGGGGCCGTCCGCTGCGGGGTCGACGACCGGAGGAAGAAGGTTTCGGATAGTCGTTCCCGGTCCGGCGGCGGGCGGGAACCCTGGAACCACCTGACTAAACTCGTAGCGCCGTTCCAAGATATGGGAGAAGCGAGAACCATGCGGTCCGTTCGGTCCGCTACCACCGAATTCGCGGTTGTCGTCACTGTTGTGGCAGTCGGTACAGAGAATATGCGTATTGATGGCGCGTCCTTGAGTACGTCCGTCCAGATTCCACATGAATTTCAGCAGGCTGGGCTGCGGGAATGGACTATTACTATCATGCATCACAGGGTGGCTCGACTTCGTAGTGGCGTTGAACTGCAGGATTACGTTCAGCGGGTCTCCGACTGTAACTATCCGCGTCGGCAGGTAGCCGTAAATAGATAAAATTTGCTTGCCTGCACTTGTTCCGTGACAACGGAGGCAGGTCTCGAATTGATTTGCCGCAGGGCTCACAACACTGGTACCGTCCGAAGCGTTAATCCCGATCGCCCCGTATTGGGAGCCACGAATGCTTGTCAATGCGAAAGAAGCCGTCTGGCTTGATGCATGCGGATCATGGCAGTCAACACAGGTTGCGTGCCGATTCTTGTTCAGTACTTCACTCTCGTTCGCGCTGTGCTGGTTGTGTCCTGTCGGGAAAGGGTGCCCAATCTTGGCAAACTCGGCAAAGACATTGGGGATCGCCGGCGAGATGTTGGAGCCGCCGTTGTGGCAGGAGATACAGTTCTGAGTCGTCGTGTCCATGTTCGGGACGGGCTGAGCCGGTCCAGTAAGTAATGAGGCCGCGCCCGGAGCCTTATGGGGTGCATGGCACGACAGGCAGCCATTCTGTCTCGTGTTGCCGTAAGGTCCAAGGTTTGCGGTCTTGGACACTTTGTAGGAAACCTGCCCGTGCGCGCTCCGGAGCCAGGACGTAAACGGGTTAAACTTACTGCTTGACGTGCGCGATGATGCGCTTTCTCCGATCATGGCACGAAAGTTACGGCCGCTCGTTTCGGCCGTCTGGTTTGGAGCCGACACATGGCAGGCGAGGCACAACGCTGAATTCGCGTTGTTCATCACCAGGAAGTCCTGGGCAACCGGGTCAATCACTTGGACGTGTGGTTCGTGACAAGTCGTACATTGCACGTTGCCGCTAATCAACTTCACTGCCGGGTTACCCGTCACGCCGTGCGAAACCAGGCTGGGCAGCAGGTCGGGTGCGCTTTGCAAGGGCAGCTTGAAATTAAAGGGATGGACGCCTTGCAAGTTCGCTCCAAACACGTCCTGGCTATTCATAGAGCCACTCATCTTGACGGTGCCATAGGGCGTTGTCTCCCCGGGTGCAACCGTACCATCGTGGCAGCTGAGGCAAAGATTACTTGCTGAACCGAGCGGAGGCTCCTGTACCGTGTTCACCATGGTCGGATCTGCATAGAGCGTGTAATTGGTCACGACCGACAGTTTCTGGCTCCAGAGAGGCTGAACCAAGTGCAACCCGGAGTGAGGGGCGTGACAGTACTCGCATGTGGTCAGGCCCCCTTTAATCGGTGACTGGCCCCCTGGCCCCATATCATGAATGCCGATTACGTTTGTTGTGGGGACCTGCGCTTCGGTCGCAAGGGTCGTCGCAATCATCAGGGCGGAGAAGAGAGCAAACCTTTTCAAGGAGTTGCTCCTCTCGCCTGCTTCGGCAGCCCGTAATAGTGAAACACCTGAACCCGCCGGTTAAAAGAATCCACGACGAAAACACGGTCGTTATGATCGATGAATAGACCCGTCGGCAACTGAAACTCACTAGGCCCTTGGCCTTTTCCGCCGAAGTAGTAGAGCAATTGTCCTTGCCGGTCGAAGACCTGCACGACGCCCCATAGCCCGTCGACAATGTACAAATGCCCTTCTGAATCGAATCCAATTCCCTTCGGCCGAAATATGCTGCCGACAGAATCTCCAACTTGGCCGATGGTACCCTGAAAAGAACCGTCGCGGTCCATAAGCTGAACACGGAAGTTCATGGTGTCCACTACCATCAGACCGCTATCGTCAAGGCGCAGTTCTGTCGGGAAATTGAATTCGCCGTTGCCTGTGCCGCGCTTCCCGATGGTTTGCATCACCTGACCCTGCATATCCAGGACGAAAATCTTATCCCGCAGCGTGTCGGTGACGTAGATTTTCTGAGCCGCGGAGTCCACCGCGATCCCGGTAGGACGCTTGAAGTAGCCTTCTCCACCCTTCAGGCTGCCAAGTGCATGGTGGAACTTCCCACTCGCGTCGAAGACAAAGATCTTCCCCGACTCGGAATCTGTGACGTAGAAATTGTCCTCGGCGTCGACAGCAATGCACTGGGGCGCCAGCATCGGATCCTTGTCTTTCTCTGCGCGCTGGATGAATTTGTACTTGTGCTGCTCGAAGTCAAAAATGTGAACGCCCCTCGCGCCGGGATCGGTGATGATGGCTCTCCCGTGCGAATCGACAGCGATACTATAGGGGCGGATCATTTCCCGGTATTCGGGCTCCCCGGCCGCGACGTCCAAGACCTTGGTCCAGAAGCCGGGCTTCCCCCGCACTTCTTTTTCTGTGCTGAAGCTGCGCTCATAGGTGAGTTTTCGGCCGCCTTCCAGCAGCAGATCGGGGGGATGGAACAGGGTGGGTGTTTCTTTCTTCTTGGTCGCCCAAAGCGGGGTTAGCAGTAGAAGGAGAATGCACGCCCCCTTCACACCGTTCTGTCCCCGGCCTAGAATACTTTGAACCACCTGGAAACCCCGAAATAATAGGAAGTCACAGTACTCGGGGCAGCACCCGACGAGCTAATGCCCTGCCGGAACTGAATAACCGTCGCATTGAAATACACTTTCCTAAACTGGTAGGTTAACATACCGCTGGTCAACGCAGTATTGTTAATGCTGGCCAACACGCCCTCGGAGGTCGAGCCCGAAATGTTGCTGTTCGACTGGCTGTAAGATACGCTGACCGACAGTCCCCGTATCGGAGACCCGCCCGCGCCGAAACCGTAGCCCCGGCCGCTGTAAGTCACCAAATTGTTGGAGACGACTGGCGACGGCACCGGAACCAGGCCTGTCGGAGTGACAACTGAAGTTCCGTTCGATTGCGAATAGCTGCCCCCTAGCGTGTATCCGCCCCAGTTTAAGCTGGTGCTGACGCTCTCCGCTTGGCTTCCGCTACCAGCTACGTGTACAAAGGCGGTACGCCCGCCACCGCCTGTAAGGCTCCAGTTGAAGCCGTGGGCAAACCTGCGAGCGAGGCTGCCGCCGTAGCTTATACTGGACGTCTGGTATACCGCGTACATGGTCTGAACGTTCTGGTAGTAACCGAAATTCCCTCCGAACTCCCAATGGCCAACGTTTCCCCTGTAATTCACGTTAGAGATTAGCCCGGCCCCCTCGTTGCCCTCCTGGTTTGCGGTGTCACTTGCCCCGATGGTCGCGGTCAAGCCCTTCCAACGGTTTTCAAAGCCAAAATTGAGGCTTCCCCCGGCTTGCGTCAGACCGTAACTCAGTCCGCCAATATACATTTCCTGGCGGTTTACAAAGCCGTTGGCCGCTACATGGCGCATGATGTTATATGACGTACTCGCGTTCAGCAGCAGCGAGCGCGTTTCAGGGGTGAGAGTGGTCTGCAGGGCCGTTCCTCCGGTGCTGAGTTGTTGCTCTTCGAAATTGCCCTCCAGGTTGTCTGTATAGACCGCGGTTGCATTGATGGGAAACCGCCAGGCCTGGAGGCTCAGGTTTCCGTCGAGATTGTCGGTTGTGCCGGTACTCGTCCCACCTAACGCCCCCCCAAAAGTGGAATTGTAATCTGACCTGGTATAACCGACTCCAAAACCACCATGCAGGAAGGGAAGCGTATGCCCGGTACCGAATGAAAAAGAATTGTCTGAGTCGTGTGTGGTCTCCGCTTCGATGCCTTCCGCGAGCCCGGAGCTATTTGCATCACTGGACATGTGACTGAAACCCGCGCCCAAAGTCCACCCCTTGATCCGGTAGGCGCTACGAAGCCCAAAGGTGTCCGATGTGACCTCGTTCTGCTCATCGCTGCCGAGCACGGAACCTGATCCGGACCCACGGGCGTAGGAAACCGAGAGGGATGGAGCACCGGGCACCCGTTCATTCCATCCGATAGCGAAGGTGTTGTTGTTATTCTTCGAAGTCAACCCGGTTGTGCCAGGAATGCCATACGCTCCCGTGCTATCCCAGATTTGGTTGAAGCTGATGCTCCCCGGAAAGTTGCTTCCCTGGAAAAGAGAAACATTCCCGTTGTAGCCACTGGTGTCGAAGAGCTGCCCTGCGCCGGAGTCGCTCTGCGAGCGGTTATAGTATGGTTGCACGCTAAAGCTGAGGAAGTTTGGGTTGTAATAAGAACCCGACAGAGTGCCACTGCCGCCTATCCCTAATCCGTGGTCCGACCCACTCAGGTCGCCGAAGTCGCCGTTGTACCCCGCGCTGACGTTGGCGCCCATGCCCATTCTTACATCGTCGTACTCGATCTGTGCCGATGCCGGCAGCGCCCAGAACAGCAGGGAAAATGCGTAAAGCCGAATTTGATAGCGACGGCGCACGTTCTCTGCCTACCCCCCAATTTCAGCCTCTTCTCCCCGCGTCTTCTCTCCGCTTCTGGTAGCGGATGTCTAAACTTCTTCCACCTTCGCATGCTCGCGCAACCGCTTGTCCAAATCGGCGCGCGCCTTCTCGTACTTGGTCTTCTGCAGATCCTTGATCAGGCGATCCTGCACTTCTTCAAATGCCACCTGGCCCTCCGGTATGTGGGCATTCAGGCGAAAGAAGAAATAAAAGCTGCCAATCTGGATCAGATCGCTCACCTGCCCCGGTTGCATGGCCAGCGCCGGTTTCACGATCTCTGCCGGCAGTTCTTTGCGGTCTACCAGCTTGTGATCGCCCATGTTCACGCGATAGTCATCTTCCGAGACCTTTTCCGCCAGCAACCCGAACTCCTGGAAGCTCCTGGTGGCTTTGGCCTGCTTCAGGGCGTCTTCGGCCCGCTTTTTGGCCTGCTGCTTCTCTTCGGGGCTGGCAGTTTCCGGCGGCATGATGGAAATAGTCTGGAATTCGAAAAGCTCGCCGTGATGAAACAGCTTCGGATTCTTGTCATAGTAGGCGTGGGCTTCCGTCAGGGAAACCTTGGATTTGTCCCCGACCTCTATCTTCAGCAGTGCTTCAATCAGCAGGGAGCGGCGAATCTGCTGGCGGAACTGTTGCCGGGAACCGTTCATCTCGGTTTTCAGGTACTCATTGAAGTCTTCTTCGCTCTGAAACTGGCTGCGGAACTCTCCCTCGGCCTTGTCCAGGCGCGCCGCCGGAATCGTCATTTTCCGGCGTTCCGCTTCCTGGTAGACCAACTCCTCGTACTCGATCATCTGCAACGCGCCCTTGCGAATCTCCGCCTCCTGGGATTTTGGAAATCCACTGTGCTGGCGGGCGTAGGGAAACATCGCCAGCATCTCGCGCAACAGGTCGCGGTCGGTGAGCACAGCTCCGTTGACTCGCGCCACCGGCTTGCCGGTAACTTGCATGCTGGAACTCGGAGCCGCGCTGGCGGGCACCGCAGCATTGGCCGCGGTCGTGACCGGCATCGTCGGGGCGTGAGACGCGACTTGCGCCGGCGCTAACGTTGAAAACAGGGCCGCTCCCAGCACGGCCGCAAAGAATGAAAACTTCATGCTTCCCCCACAATTAGGAACATTCATCCATGCTTGTGCACGAGCCTCACCAGTAGTCTGGGCGTGTGACGGTTTCTTTCTGGGCTGTAACTTGTTGCATATAAATCAGTTATTTGCTAAGCGAACAGGGGCATGAAAATTATCCCTCGGGTTTTCGGAGGGAAATGAGCTTTCTCCCTCACTTAACTGGTGAAATGCCCCAAGTAACGCCGTAGGGATTGAGCGGCTTTCAAGGGCGCCGGGGGACAGATGACTGGTGTGGCCGGGCGTCGAAAGCCAAATGCCTCGACTTCCTATGACCCGATTGGTGAAGACAAGCCCAAGAAAACAAGGGGGAGAGTTGCCTCTCCCCCAATCAAGCAAACAGCCTAGAACGCGGTCCCGATGGTGGTGGCGCCGTAGTACTCACTCGACATACTGAAGTGGCACTGCTGGCAGAACCGCATGGTGGACGGAACGTGCCACGGGTCATAAGGAGCGGCCGGGTTGTAGGGGCCCTTCACGTAGAAGATCTTCGCAGCCGCTGGCACGGTGCCGCCGAAGATCGGGGCTGCGCCGTGGGCGAGTTGCGAGTAGACGTTCTGCACGTGCTGGTCGTGGCAGGTGGTGCAAACGACATATGGGTCGGTATTAGCGGTATCGCCAGAGGTGATGGCCAACGCGCTGATCGCCGGGATGCCATACGACGCAACGAAATTGCCAAAGGTGGTGCCGGTAGCGACGGTGTAGGTCGCCTTGGTTCCGCTGACGGTTACGGATAGACCGTTGGCCAGAGCGGCCGCGGCAACTGCGCCGAGGTTCGCCTTCGGGCCGATCGGGTGATCGTTGGAGTAGTCGCCGAGCGTGCCACCGTCGTTGCCGAGCAGTGTCGGGATCGGCGCGGTGCCGTACAGAGCAACCTGTTTGGCTCCATTGGAACCGGCGCTGTTAGCGAAGTTCAGCAGTCCCCACGATTGCTCGTAGGAATAGCCGCTCATCATGGCGCCCTTGGAGACGTTGCCGTCATGGCAACTCAAGCAGGTGACGACGCCCGTGAACAGAGAGCCACTGGACCAGGTCAAGCTAGCCAGCGTAACCGGATAAGAACCGGCAAAGGTGATGGTGCCACCGGCGTAACCGGTTTCGATCGGGTTCGGGTCGGTGCCCCACAGGCCGGTGTCGCCTTCTGCGATGCCTGCTGGAGTGAGACCATAATTAGCTTGAGTTGAACTGCCGGTGATGATGTTGCCGCCTGAGCCGCGTCCGCCGCTGTGCGGAGCGTGACAGCCCGCGCAGCCACGGCCGCCGTTTTCGTGCGCGCCCATGACGTCACTTGTCGGGACGTAATTCAAATTGCCGGTCGCGGTGCCGGTAATTTGCGCCATGGCCAGCGTGCCGACCAGGGCGACAAACAGAACTGCTAGCGCTAGTTTCTTCATTGATAAAACCTCCATAAAATGTGCACATCTTTTTGTATTGCGTACTGCGTAGTGCGAATTTCTACTGCCTCGAGGTAGTGCTTCTGGCTGCCTGAAGGAAGCCAAAACCAGTACGCGGCTCGACTGCTCCGCAGAACTCTTGGTAGATCGAGTTTGGAACTCTGCGACCATATCCACCTACGCATGTGCACGAGCCTCACCGTAGTTCCTCGGATATAGTAATTCCTGCTTGAACTGTAGATTATTGTCACAGAAGGGGTTCCGCATCAGGCGACGGGTGTTGCGAATTTCAGCAAACCGCCTTCTGCCGGGTATTGTGCCTTCTCCCGCACCTAACTGGTGAAATGACGCAAGCAGTAGCAGAGGTGGGAGGTCCAAACCGCCCGATCCCCGGGGGTCGGGCGACCGGGTGAGCGGGTCGCCGCGAATCGAAAGTCAAACGCTTTGCTTGCCGATGAGCCGATTGGTGAGACGACCCGATCATTCTGGGGAAATTGTCAATGGTTCGGCGGCGGGGCTGGCGGGCTCTTGTCAGACGGCGGCGGTACCGGCACACCTGACTGCTTCATGACCTGGAACGGGTTCGGGGCTGGCGGTTGGCTGGCTGCCGGGGGCTGAGTGGCCGGAGCCTGGGCAGATGGAGCCTGGGCCGCTGGCACCTGGGTGGTCGGAGGCACGTTGCCCGCCTGCGCACTGCCGGTCTGCGCGTCCACCGCCTTTGGCGCTAGCCGGTCCTGTGACCTCTTTTCATTTTCCGCCTGCCGCCGCGCCAACTCGGCTCTGGCTTCGTCATTGGTGGTGTAGCGAAACATTTGTGTCCGTCCCAGCAATTGCTCGGAAGTGAAGACGCGATTCTGCTTGTCGATAGTGAGGCCGGTCAATGCTTGGAACTGCCCCGGAAAAATCCCGAAGCTTCCCATGCCCATGAGCAAACGGCCTTCTGGAGTGAAAATCTGAACCCGATTTAACATCGCGTCCGCCACCCAGACGTGCCCGTCGCAATCGATGGCAATGCCCTTGGGCCGCGCAAAGTCGCCCGGACCATCGCCGTTTTTGCCAAAGGCGCGGATGAAGACGCCATCGGCGTCAAACTCCTCGACCCGGTCGTTCCAGGTGTCGGTCACATAGAGGTTGCCGTCATTATCCACCGCAACATTGGTGGGCTTGGAGAAGTCTCCCGGGCTGGTCAGGGTGTGATGCTTCCCGGTGGTTCCGATCCTGCGCAAGAGCTTGTAGGTGTCGGCGTCGAAGACCAGCACCTGGTCGAGTTCCGTATCGGCCACATAGATGAAACGGTTTTCGAGGTCAATGGCCAAGCCGTTGGGATCTTGCAATATGCCGTCGCCGAAGCCGGCTTGCAGTTTGTGGTTCGCATCGAACACCAGCACGTGACGGAGTTCGGCGTCAGAAACAAACAGGTTGTCGTTGTCATCCATGGCCAAGCCATAGATGGATCCAAACTTCGCATTTACGCCATGTTTGATGAGTTCAACGTTGTTATTCTCGGTGTTGAAGATGAAAATGGCGCCAACCTTGGTGTCCGCTACATAGAGCCGGCCCTTCGAATCGACGGCCAGCCCGTAAGGCGCCATGAGCTGAAAGCGTGGCTTTTGCCCGTTGTTCTTGTCGACCTCCGCCGAAGTCCCGGCCATGCGATCCATCCAGGATCTCTTCTTCTTCTGCTTGAGCGGCTGGACAGTCTCTGGCTTCTCGGCGGAGAAATAATCCAGATACTTGACCCGCGTTATGGCGGGCGGGGCCGGGAATACCACGTTCGAGAAGTCCGGAATTTTCACCGGAGCGACCGGTGTCGTGGGCGTATCATCCGTTTTCTTCTTTTTTTTGTCGCCATAGAGGGCTACCGGCGCGGCCCAAGTCAAGGCCAGCATAAGCAGCAGCAGCGCTGCTGTCATTCCTTTGCGCATCGGCTTCTGCTGCACCTCAGACATCGCTACATCCCTCCTTTTACTGGTACTGCTCCCATCGTCCCGCCCTTGTGACAAGTCCTGCAAAACGCCTCGTTATTCGCCTGATCCTTGACCAGCAGGCCGGGCTGCGCCGAAGCGTGCGGCTGATGGCAGGTGAGGCAGTTCATGGGCGTCAAAACCTTGGTCAGATCGTTTGGATCCACCAGGTCCTGGACCGGGTGTTTTGCCACCGGATGGCCCGCACCGTATTCCAGCGGCAGAATGGGCACCCTTCTGAAGTAGTCTTCCGGCAATTTTACCTTGCCGTCGAAGATGGTGAGTACGTGTTCGCTCTCCAGTGGCTTCGGGTTGGCGTTGGGGCCGTGGCACTCCAGGCACAGCGGATTGGGCTTATTAACCCGCAGCAGATGATCGTTGTCGTTACCGTGTGGATCATGGCAGATGGCGCATCCCTGCTCGAAGGCTGGCTGGTGCACGTGCAACTTCTTGCCCTCTTCCTCTTGATCGCTGTGACAAGCGAGGCATACCGCAACCGCGTCCGGCTTGGGGAACGCTGGCGAGCGACCGGCGTGCGGGTTGTGGCAGTCGGTGCAATCACCGGCCGCACCCGGATGCTGTACTTTCGCCTTCTCGATCTGCTCAGCCTTGTCGGAGTGGCAAGTGACGCATATCTCCTTGGCCGTGGCCTGCGTCAGGACAACCTTGCCGTCTTTGGCGGGCTGGTGGCAGATATCGCACGACTTCGACGCAAAAGGATCGTGTACGAACGCTTGCATCAACTTGGGCAATCTCGACTGGTGCGGATCGTGGCAGGTGAGGCAATCGGCCGTCCCGAACGGCTGGCCCTGGTGTGCCTTCACGAGGTCAGAGTCCTTCACATCGTGACAATCGACGCACAGCGCGGGAGCGTCCTTGGTCAGGTGGAAATCAAATTCGCGCTTGCCTCGTTCACCCGTCTTGTGCGTGATGTGGCAAGTGTCGCAACCCCCGTCCAGTGCGGCGTGGCGGCTGCCCTTCTCGGGAACATTCGTTCCCTGAGTGTGGCAGGTGAGGCAGAGATTGTCTTTTTTCTCGCCGGAGGTCGCCTTCAGTAACTGGAACTTGTTGGCAGAAGTATGCGGATCGTGGCAGGTCAGGCACTCGCGAATCGCCGGCTGATGCACCCGGCCCTTGATCTGCGTGGCGTCTTTGTCGCTGTGGCACGTCAGGCAGACTTTGTAGGGGACGGTGGTGATCAGTTTTACGCGGGTGGTATCTCGGTTGACCCGCACCTCGTGACAGCTCAGGCAGCCCATCGCGATGGCGGAGTGGACGAACTTACCCTTCGACTTGTCTTCGTGACACTCCAGACACTTGGCGCTGTCGGTCTTCGGATCCAGCGGAACAGGGTGAACCGCAGCAGTGGCGCGCGGAATCAGGAGCGCGATCAGGGCAAAAAACAGGACCTCAGTACCACGAATGCGGCGGCTGTGACTTGCCACCTTCTTAGGGAACCGGATGCAGTGGGGGAGCAATCTCACACGACCTCCGGAGGGTTCGTGTGCACGAAAGTTGCCGTATCACGGAGACCCTGTTGCGAGTTGCAACGTCCACGTAACTGACTGAACGAAAATAGGTTGAGAGGCATATGCAAACCGGCTCGGGAACCTCTGCCTATCATTATGGACCTTCGAATGGGCCTTCTGCCACAGCATCGTCGTGAAATGCCCCAAGTTAGTTCAGGGCCAGCCAAAGCTGCCATCGCGGATCGAAATCCATGTTAATGCTGTGGACCTGCAAGAGTGTGAGGATCGGTGGGACTTTACATGCCTTCCTTCCACCGCGACGGCCACGGGGACCTCGAGCACCAGAGAGGGCACCTGATGTTTTCCGCCATTCGGCGCAGCCCGTGCTAATCTTGTTCAAACAAAACTACAGTCCTCAATACTTCGGAGGAGAGATGTTGGCTAAACGTCTCGCAGTTTTAGTTGTGCCAGTTTTATTGCTTGTTTCCAGCGCTGGGGCGCAAGTCAATCAGCTTTCTATCACGTCGGGGCTAACTTTCGTCAGCACGCAGACCGTGCCGAGTACCGGTCTCCCGATTAGTTTCGGAAATTCGTCGGGAAGCTTCACGGCCAATTATGGCCGCTTGCTCATGACCCGCAGGATTTTTGGACTGAGTGCGGAGTTGCCCGTAGCGATCGTTCCGGGGATGGCCCTGCACTATCAATACGACCAGATTCCTAAGCACTTCGGGGCGCTGTTTCTGACCCCTTCCGTACGTCTGAACATTTTCTCCGGCGATTCTGTTACTCCGTGGGTCAGCGCAGGCGGAGGCTATGGCCGTTTGCGGCAATCCTCTAATCTCATATGGTACGGCCCGAACCCTGGGCCTACCGGCAGCAATACGGGCGTCATCCAGTTCGGAGCTGGACTGGACGTGTGGATGTGGCACAGTTGGGGCGCACGCCTCGAAGCGCGCGACTTCTACTCGGGAGCTCCCGACCTGAACGTTGATACCGGGAGAAGCCGGCAACACAACTACTACGTGGGTTTGGGTGTCGTCCACCGCTTCTAGGCACGCGCGAGGACGGGTATCCTCACCCGTCCGGAAGAGCTATACAAATAGGAAAAGTTTTTCACCTCCGGCATGACCTCGGGGCAGGCTCGAAACCGCCCGTCCCGCCCGTCCTTCCGAGCAAGTGGGCGCATCGGCGAAAAAAATTCTTGTTGCTTTTGGCTTTCTGTGGGGTAAGATGTGTCACCAGGTTTGGCGCGTCGACTCTCTCCCCTGTCGCGCCCTCTCCATTTTTTTGGGTTTTACAAGAATAGGAATCAAGTGCTGCCGGAGATTTGATGCGCCTCGCCATTGCGCTCGAGATTTTGTGCCTGGCGGTTTGCATGTGCCGGTCCTTCACGGTCGCCCAGATGTCGCAGGCGGACCAAAACGTAAACATAGCTTCCGGAACCGACTGGACTACTGGCGACGCGTTCCTAAAGAGCCAGAACGAACCTTCGATCACTGTGTCCACGCGCAATCAAGCGTTAAGAGGAGAATTATGAAATTACGAATCACGAGATTGATCATGGTGGCCGCGATCACGGCCCTGGTGCTTGTTGCGGGTAGCACAGCCGCTTGGGCGCAAAGTTGTCCCACTTCTCCCAACTATAGTCCAGATTTCTCGAACGTCGCGAACCAAGCATGCCTGACGCCGAACAACAACGGCGCAGACGCGGGGTATCCAGGTTTCTACACGGCAGTCTCAGGAACAGGGACGGTGCTGCGGCTTACCCCGAATGCGTTCTTTACAGCGGGGTCTGCTTGGTACAACACTGCGCAGCCGGTCGCCGCTGCGTTTTCCACCAGCTTTACGTTTCAGCTGAGCGGCACCACCCCAGGGGGAGACGGCAATGCGGACGGCATCGCGTTCGTGATTCAAAATTCCCCAAGTTCGCCAGCACCGGGGGCACTCAATGCCTTGGGTCCTGACGGCTGCGGGATCGGATTCGGTGACAGTTCCAGCGGTTGCGCGCCTGCTACCGGTGGCATCACGAACAGTCTGGCGGTAGAGTTCAATACCTACAATAACGGAACCGGTGTTGACCCGAGCAACAACGATGTCACGATTCAAAACTGCGGGGGGACTGGCGCGAACAGCGTAGACCAGAGTTGCAGTATTGCGTTTAACGATCTTACCCAACTGAACCCCCCGATCAACATGGCGGACGGAAACGTCCATACGGTGACGATTAACTACTCCGGCCCCAGCACTACACTGCTGGATGTGATCCTGGATGGCGTTGACTTGTTTCCTAAAACCGTGGCGAATCCCAGCGGCGGCGCGTTGTTCGACTTGACCACGATCGGTTTGACCAGTGGCAACGCCTACGTGGGGTTCACGGCGGCAACCGGCGGTGGGGATGACAACCAGGACATCCTGAGCTGGACATTCACGCCAGGATCTCAAACCGCGGTGGTTTCGCTAAACGCGCCAGCCGTCCTTTCCTTCCCCAACGCCTCCGGAGTCACTGCCTACGACTTCACGGGGCAGCTGACGCAATCCTACCCAACGCCGGTAATCCAGGTCCAGCCGATACTGATGACTCAAGCAGCTTGCGATGCCCTCGTGCAGGTGAACTTCTGGCCCGCTCGTTGCTTTGTCTACGAAAACGCTGAAAATTCGGGTATGGATGCGGCCGTTATGTTCGCAGTTACGTGTCCTGATTCTCCGGGCGGAACGTGCGGCTCGGCCGCCGAACAGAATTTCTTCGCAACGCTTGGTACCGACTTCCAGTTCTTGCAATCCGAAAACCCATTCTTCACCTACCCGGGGGTTGACCTCCTTCTCAACCCGTTCCCTGGTTTTCTCAAGGGTGTGGGTCCCAATCCTCTGTTGCCGTGCACACCGCCCTCGAGCGGCCCACTGTTCCAGAGCAACCAGGTCGCCTCCTTCTATATAGATAATGGTCACACCAACGGCAATAGCGGCAGCACCGGTTCCTGTTGGACGGCAACCTACGACACGCCGGGTGAGATCTGGCCGGGTATTAGGATCAGCTCTCCGACCTCCACGACTTACAACCTAAACCAAACGGTCACGGCGAACTACACCTGCAGCAATCCGTCTACATCGCAGCCTCTGACCAGCACGACCGGTCCGTATCTGACGATGGCCCCGTCTCTGACGGGGACAGCATGCACGCAATCTACGGGCACTCAGACCTCCTGCAGTTATACGCCGGTCGTGGGACCAGGCAACACAGGCGGGCTGGCATGTACCGGCACCGTCAATACTTCCACAAAAGGGTTGCACACGTTCGTGGTGACGGCAATCGACTCCGGCGGGAACCAGAACCTGAATGCGGTTGTGTACACCGTCAAGTAGCAGGCAAGGAACTGACTGCGGGGCTGTGCGCAGTCAATAACCAAGGGGTGCCGCGAAGCGGCACCCCTTTTTCCGAGTGTGCCGAACATGCTCGACAGCTTGGGGTGGAAGTCCCCTGCTCAACCTGTCCCTTGCACAAAACCATTTGTGAGCCTGGTCTAGCTCTTGGCTGCTGCTGTCCCGCGGGTGGACTCGTCGTAGATGGCCTTGAAGTCCGAGCGCTGCAGTAGCTTCTCTGCCCCGGGGTCCTTCTTCATCGCATCCAGCAGGCGGAGCGTCTCGCGATAATGATCCTGCGCGTCACTGCGGTTACCGGAATCTAGCGCGATCGTGGCCAGCAGATAATGCGCCCGGGCGCTCAGTGGCTGCATTCCGAGCTTGTCCGAGAGCAGCAGGGCACGCTCCAGTTCTTGGCGCGCATGGGCGTAGTCATGCTTTTGCATCATGGCTTCCGCCAGGAATGTGGAGCACTCGACCGAGATGTACTTCAACCCGAGGTCGTTCGCCTGGTGAACCAACTGCCGGAGGCTGGAAATGGCTTCCTGTGTGCGTTTTTCCTGAACTTGGACCTTGGCCAGATTAGCTTTCGCAATCAGAACTGTGTCCGGTTCTTTGCTGCGTGTGGCGGCCTGAAGTGCTTCTGCATACGAGGCATGCGCCGATTTAAAATCTCCGCGGTAGAAATACGCATCCCCCTGGAATCCCAATGTTTCCGCTGCCATGCCATCATTCTTCAGCTCCCGCGCGAGGCTGAGTGCCTCGTCCAGGTAACTCTTCGCCTCGTCTCCGCGTCCCGCGAGGATGAGCGCCTTTGCGGATCCACCCAGCACCTTGGCCATCCAGGAGGTCCTGTCCTTGATGTCGCGGAAAGTCTTGAGGGCTTCCTGCCTAGAGTTGATGGCTGCCCCAAACCGCCCCTGGTAATCAAACAGCGTGCCCAGGCTGTAAGACTCAATGGCCGAACCCCGCGGGTCGTCCATGGTGCGCCGCAAATCCAACGCCCGCAGGTAATACGAAATAGCCTGATCGTACTGGCCCATTTCGGCTGAAGTCTCGCCGAGATTGTGGACAGCATCCACGATGTCCTGCGGCACTTTCGATTTTTCGCGCAGCTGTAGCGCTTGCTGATAATAGGTGAGAGAATCCTCATACTGGCCCTTTTCCGAATACGCGGTCCCGATGTTGTTCAGGCAGATGGCCTGCATGCTTTCATTGCCGATGTCGCGCTCCAACGCCAAGGCTTCCTTGTCCATCTTGAGCGCCTGATCGTGGTCGCCGCGGTCGTCGGAGAAATTGCCCATATCGATCAGAGTGTCGGCTAGGCCGCGCTTGTCGCCAATCTCACGCCGAATCTGCAGAGCCTCCTGGAAGTTGGACAGAGCATCTTTGCTTTTGCCGAGCGAAGCCTGGGCTCCGGCCATCACGTTCAGGCTGAAGGCCAATCCACGCTTCTGGCCGATGTGGCGCCAGATTGTGATTGCCTCTTGTTCGTTGCGCAGAACTTCCTCAGGCTTGCTCAAATTCCTGTAAGCTACGGCCATGAGGTGCAGACTGGTGGCCTTTTGTTCCTGGTTGTCCACTTGAGCAGCCAGGCTATAGGCTCGGTTCAAGGGATCGAAACTGCCTTGGGAATCGCCGCTCTTGATGTCGATGCGCCCGAGGTTAATACTGGCGGCTACGTCCTTGGGGTTGGAGGACAAGAGCTTCTGGTAATATTCGCGGGCTTTCACGAGATCGCCAGAATCCTGGTATAAGCCAGCGAGCGCCGATTGCACGTCAGAATTATCGGGCGAAGCCTTGGCTAGGGCTTCGTAGGCCTTGATGGCTTCCGAATAGTTCTTGGTTGCCTCGTAACGAATGGCAGAAATCAAGTACTTCTCCGCCTCCGGGAGATCCTGGCTCAGCTCCACGGCTTTCCTGGCAGACTGCTCCGCTTCGCTGTCATAACCCAAACTGCTGTAGGTCTGTGCCAGTCTGGAAAATGCCAGCGCGAAGGTGGGGTCCTCCTTGGTCGCGGCCTCGAATTGCTTCTGCGCGTCCAGACTCCTCCCGTCCCGTTGCAACCCGATGCCCTGGTTGTAGTCGCGCAACGCAGCCAGCGATTTCGAAGTGGGTTGGAAGGAGCTGGCCTTCAGCTCCTTAAGCACATCCTCCGGCAGCGCAAGTTTCTGACGGATGGAGTCCGCCAGGCGATCGACCGCGCCGGGAATCTCTTTTTCACTGGGCACATCGATTTTCAGCGGAACGGTTTGGTCGTTCTTGATGTCTTGCAGGGTGGCATCGATGCGGATCTGATCTCCGAACTTGGCGTACTGCCCCCAAAGCACGCGGTCGGCTTTGCTGAAATCAGCTACACGGCGGATGGTGGCCGGATCGAGCACGGTGGCGGAGGAAATGCGCAGGTCGGTGAATATCTGGTGCAGACTGTTCGGGCTCACGGTGCGCAGACGAGCGGACTGGCCCACATCCGTGCTCAACATATCGGCAAGACTGGGGCCAATCCAATCCAGGTTTGGATCGCCGGATGCGTTGCGGAAAGGCAGAATGGCCAGCGAGACCGCGGGCGCGGCCGGCGTCTTCGTGCCCGGGCCCAACAGCTTCCCGCGCAGCAGGAAGCCGGTAATCGCCAGCACGAGGACGGTCACAACGCCAGTAATGAGCGGCCACGGAAGAGTCTGGCCCCATGGTTTGACGTTAGCGTCGAGATGGATTGTGCCTGCGGCTCGCTTGTCTTTCCAGGTGTCCAAGTCCACCAGAATCGCCGATGCACTCTGATACCTCTCGTTCAAATCGCGTTCCAGGCACTTGCTTACGATCCCGCTCAACGCGCCGGGAATCTGGCCGTCAATATCCGACACTGGAACCGCCCGTTCCTGAGTCCGTTTGATGAGGCTGGCAAGGGCGCTCTCGGCTTGAAAGGGCCCTTTGCCCGTCAGCATTTCGTACAAGATCAGACCCAGTGCGAAGATGTCCGAACGTTGATCCAGATCTTTGCCCAGAGCCTGCTCCGGCGACATGTACTCCATGGTGCCGACGAGCGCACCCGTTTGGGTCATCCCGTCGCCTTCCAGGGTGCGGGCCAACCCGAAATCCATCACCAGGATTCGGCCCGTCGCGTCCTGCATGATGTTTTGCGGTTTGAGGTCCCGGTGAATCACCCCGACGCTGTGCGCCGCATGCAGGGCCTGGCACACCTGCTGAATGACGTCTACCGCTTCCTCTGGAGCAAATTTCTTTTTCTCTCGGATGAGGGACCGCAGATCCTTGCCCTCGATAAACTCCATGGTGATGAACTTCACGCCCTCGCCTTCGCCGAGGTCGTAAATGCGGATCACGTTGCGGTGCGTGACCTGGTGAGCCAGCAGCAACTCTTTCTTAAAACGGGCTAGGATCGAGGGGTCCGAAGCCAGTTCAGGCCGGATGACTTTCAAGGCGACGAAGCGATCGAGTTCGCGGTCCTTGGCCTTGTAAACCGCGCCCATGCCGCCTTCACCGATGGTTTGCAGGATTTCGTAGCGTCCGGCCAGGATCATGCCAGGAAGCAAAGCCGGAAGCTGCCAGCCCGAGCCGGGGGGTCTGGGTGGTGGCGGCGGGCCACTCGGCTTGCGAGCGTCGAGCAGCGTGGGAGCATCCGAGGCAGCCGGCTTGCTAGCCGGTGGAATTGTCGGGGCATCGGATGCGCTCGATATGCCTCTGCCCCCATCCAGCAGGGTTTGCGCCTCCGAATCTGGAGACGGAGGGGCGGACTCCAGTTTTGTGTTCCCCTGAGGGACTAGAGTGGGGCTCTCCGAATCCGATGTGTTCGGAACCTTGGGATCACTCATACCCGATTGGAAGCCTGGAAAACGACGGTGACACCTCGAGATAATTAAGCCAGCATCTTAGCATCAAATCATGTGGGGAAGTTCATCGACGTTCGAGAAGAGCTTGGATCTCGCGTTCAAGAACCGAACTACCCGTGGCGCCAATGTATTTGGCTTCGATCCGGCCATCGCGGCCGATGAGGAAAGCGATCGGCAAGCCCAGCACTCCCCCGTATAGCTCACCGGTTTTTGCATTGCCCATGGCAACCGGGTAGTTGATTTTGAAACGCTGGTAGAACTCGCGGACTGGAGCAGGCTCGTCGTCCATGGCGATGCCAATGATCTCGAAGCCCTGGTCCCCATATCTGTTTTGCAATTCCACGAAATGCGGAATCTCGTCCCGGCAAGGGTCACACCAGGTTGCCCAGAAGTCGAGGAGAACTACTTTGCCGCGGTAGGCGGAGAGATCGACCGTTTGTCCGGTTGTTTGTCCGGCCAACGCGGGAAGCGAGAACTCCGGAGCCAAAGGATGCTGGGCGACATTAGTAACCCTGTCGCCCACGGGCACGGTGCGATACGGATTCAGGAGATAAAGCGCGATAGCCGCGGTGATCACCGCGATCCCGATCAGTACTTTTTTGTCCAATGGATTGTCCATGATCGAAGAACCACGCGGCTCTATTCTCCCCTGGCAACGGGATAGCCCTGATTCACCCAGTCCGCGCCAAAATTGTCGGGAATATAGAGCACTTTCACGTTGGTAAAACCCAGCGCGCGCAATGCATCGTCGGCTGGCTTGACATTCGGACAATGGTTCCATGGGCAACATCCGCAATAAATAACGATGAACTTGCGCCGGGGCAGCGACTGCACCCGTTGACGCAGCTGCTGTAAGCCGCTCTCGTAGGAAGCGGGGCCGATGTACTCAGAACCCGGGATATGGGCCTGTTCGTAAAGAACGTGGGATCCCACCTGGATCATGAGTGGCTTTTCGCCCTTGGTGGATTGAAGAATTTTGACCAGCTCTTCCGGGCTCATCAGCCTTGAAGCGGGTATCGAGCTTGCCTGCCACGCAAGAACGCCGGAAACGGATATCAACGCCAGCACCGGGACGGCAAGAACGAAAAAGCTTTTCTTGATAGAAGGATTCATTGGAATTCTCATCTCATTATTAAATCTTGTTGGCGCGCCTCGCAAGGAAGAAGGAATTCCACCGCCCAATTACGTCCTTACCACCCGTTCGCTGCAATCGGATTCCGAGCACGCGTAAGTCACGTGGTTGCGCTGGCGGTCGAGGCTGATGATGAACATGGGGCGTCCGTGGCGCTCGCAGACCGGCTGGTTGGGGGTGAGCACCGGCGTGTCTCCGCGCCGCGGTGTGGTGTAGCCGACGCGCTCGCCGAAGCAGCGATGGCAGAACTTGTCGGTGCAGCGAAAGAACTCGATGGAAAAATCGGCGGTGTAGGGAGCTACTGCGGGCTCCATGGTGCGGTAGTGCTGGTCGCAAAGGGGAAGGAGATCCGTCCGCATGCGAAGCGAGTTTAGCACTTTGGGGATTTTCAGATGACATCAGCCGATGTAGCGCAGGGCATCGACAATGCCGAGGTTGGAGGCGCGGTAGGAAGGGACGACGCCGCTGATCAGTCCGACCAAAGCAGCCACCATCATGACGACGAGGGCAGTAAGCGGCGTCATATGCATCGAGACCGGCATGCCAATCCCAGGGCGAGACAGCGTCTTGATGATCACGGTTCCAAGCAAAACGCCGACGGTCCCGCCCATCAGGGAAATAGTGATCGCTTCGCTCAGCAACAGCTTGAGGATGCTTCCTTGAGTGAAGCCGAGGGTGCGCAGGACGGCGACTTCGCGCGTGCGTTCGCGGATCGACATGGCCATGGTGTTGGCGCAGACCAGCAGCGTGGTGAAGACGACGGCTCCGCAAATGCTGAGGATGAATGCCTTGACGCTTCCCAGAGTGTTGATAAAGTCGAGCTTAAATGCCTGCTCGCTCTCGCTTTTGGTGGGAACCGGAGTGGAGTGAAACATGTCATCGATGGCGCGAGCAGCCTGCGGCATGTGTTCGGGCGTGTCGACGCGAGTGAAGTAAAAGCCGGCGGTGTCTTTGAACCAGTCGACGGATTCTTCCAGATACTTGGTGTGGAAGTAGAGCGCGCTGTTGGGCGGGTCAATGGTGTAGATGCCACGCAGGGTCAGATCGAGATTGGCAGGGAAAATGGTGCCTTGCAGGATGATGTGGTCGCCGATCTTCCAGTGGTGTTTTTGGACAAGGTCGGCGTCGGCGACGCAACCCGCGCGGTCTCGCTTCCAGGCGGCGAGCTGGTCGGCGGGCATGATTTTGTCGGCGGCGACGTCAAAGTATTCGTCGGGGTCGGTGGCGAACTGGGCGAAATAATTCTCCGGCTTGTCGTCTTTATACGTGCCACCGAACCAGGTCATCGGAACTACGTGCACCACGCCGGGAATGGAGCGAATCTTGTCGCGATAGTAAATGGGAAGAAAGTTAGCGAGCGACACCTTATGACGCGTCATGATGCGCAGCGCAGAATCCGGGGCTCCCTTGTCAATGTAGAAGCTCCGCCAGACGCAGAGCATAATGCAAAGCAGGAGCAGAGAAAAAGCAATGCTGGCGACCGTCAGCAGACTGCGCCGCTTGTTGCGAAACGCGGATTTGGCGACGAAGGCGGCAATCGTCATGGGGATGAGAAGATTTTACACCGCGGGAAGGGGCACGAGGTCTTGTGTGGGGACGGGGCTTTGCCCCGTCCGGCGGGGCGTAGCCCCGCTACCAAACGATAATCAAGAAAGAATCTTGCGCAGCTCCCGGCGGAGAACTTTACCGGACGGCGTCCGCGGCACGGCGTCAACGAAATGAATTTCCCGGGGCTGCTTGTGGTGGGCGAGGCGGTCGGCGACGAAATCGCGGAGCTGTTTGGCGAGCGCCTCCGAAGGCGTAAAGCCTTCGCGGAGCACAACAAAGGCGCAGGGGATTTCTCCGGCTTCGAGGTCGGGTTTCGAGACCACGCCGCAGTCGCGGACGGTGGAATGTTCGAGAAGCACGGATTCGACTTCGGCGGGGGCGACCGGGAATCCTTTGTACTTGATCATCTCTTTGCTGCGGTCAAGGACGTAGTAGAAGCCGTCGGCGTCGCAGCGCACAATATCTCCGGAGAAATACCAGCCATCGCGGAGAGCGGCGGCCGTGGCCTGCGGCTCTTTCCAATATCCGAGCATGATCTGCGGCCCGCGCATGACGAGTTCGCCGGGCTCGTCCGTAGCGACATCCCTTAGATTGGTAACGTCGACGACGCGGCATTCTGTGAGCGCCAGCGGGTGTCCGATGGAGGCAGGACGATTCATCTCCGGCGGCTCGCAAAAGCCAATGTGGGTCACGGGAGAAGCTTCGGTCATGCCGTATCCCTGGTTGACGATGATGCCAGTGAGACCGGAAAGGCGACGAGCGAGCTCGGGAGCAAGCGGCGCCGCGCCCGACTTGATCCAGCGGACGGTGTGGTTCTTGGGGAAGATGCCGGCTTCCGCAGCCTGGCACATGGCGTTGATCGCGGGCGGGACCACCGGCATCATGGTGACGCCTTCGCGAAGCAGCAGCGCGCACAGCTTTTGTACATCGAAGCGCGGCATCAGAACCAGGGTCAAACCGGCGGTCAGGGAAAGAGTCAGCGCTACGGTGAGTCCGTAGATGTGGTAGAGCGGCAGGAAGCACAGCATGACGTCATTGGCGGTGAGCGGCTCGGCGTTCGGGCCGAGCATCTGATAGACATTCGCGACCAGGTTGTAGTGCGAGAGCATGACGCCCTTGGGCAGTCCGGTGGTGCCGCTGGAGTAGGGAAGGGCGGCCAGGGCTTGACGCGAGTCCTCGGTTGGTTCCGGGAATTTGGCGGACGTTTTACCGAACGCCGCCCGCAGCAGATCAGCAAAGTATTCGCAACCTGCGCGCTCCTGCCGAGTGGTGAAGACGCGGCGCAGCGCGGGAAGTCCCGCAAGATTCACGTTCTCCAGAAGCGGAGCATCGGTGATGAGGAAGGCTGCACCGGAGTTTTCCAGTTGATAGCGAATCTCGCGCTCGCGGTAGGAGGGATTGAGCAGCGTGGGGATGCCTCCGGTAAGCGTGGCCGCGTGATAAGTGATGGCGAATTCCCAGGAGTTAGGCAGAAAGATGGCAACGATTTCTCCGGGAGCGAGTCCGGCGGAAATGAGGCCGCGCGCGAGCGATTCGACCAGGCTGCCATATTCGGCGAAAGTGAAACGCCGATCGCAGGAAGTGTCAACCAACGCTGTTTTACTGGGATTCCGTTGGCAGCCCTGGAGAACAACATCGTGGACGAAACGTCCGGCGGGATCGGCGTAGAGCTGGGTGCGAAGCATCGGGGGAAATTGTAACGGGAGAGTGTGGAAGTTCAAAATCAGACCGCAGCACTGCAAATCCAGCGAAGGTTAAGCGCTCAGTTTGCGCAGGAATTCCTGTTCATCCATGTGATATTTGAAGGCCTTGCGACCGTTGATGAAGACCACGGGGACTTCGTCGTTATAGAGGCGGCGGATTTCGGCGTCGGAGTCAACGTCGATTTCACGCCAGGTGAAGCCGCCCCGCTTGTGCAGTTTGGCGAGGCTCTCCTTGACGATTTCGCAGAGATGACATCCCTTGCGGGAATAAACCACGACCTCGCGAGGCTGCGTCATTCGAGGGAGTGTAGCAGTTTCGGTGCAGGGTTTCCAAGACACGGAAGGGCGTAGAATTTCGGAATGACGGCGCTCGGAACGATGACGACGAATACACAGCCGCTTTCTGGCAAAACGCTCCTGGTAACGGGTGCGGCGAAACGGCTGGGGCGCGCCATTGCCTTGGCCGCAACCGAAAAGGGCGCCGACGTCGCGATTACGTATCGCGAGTCGGGGCGCGAGGCGCGGGAACTTATAGAAGAATTGGCCCTCCATGGTGTGGAGGCGCTGGCGGTGCGCTGCGATGTGACGGATGAGAAGAGCGTTCGCGAGATGGTGAAGGAGGTGGCAAGGGAACTGGGCGGAATCGACGTGCTGGTGAATAACGCCGCAAATTACGAAACCGTCGAATTTGAGAAGCTCACGGTCGCACAGTGGGATGCAATCTTTGCTTCCAACGCGCGCGGGCCGTTTCTGGTGTCGCGCGAGGCGCTGCCGCATTTGAGAAAGCGCCGGGGCCGCATCATCAATATGGGTTCGCTGGGCGGGCTGCGTCCCTGGGCGGAGCACGCGCACTATTGTTCGTCAAAGGCAGCCGTACACATGCTGACCAAGGTGATGGCGAAGGCGCTGGCGCCAGAGATTGCAGTGAATGCGGTGGCCCCAGGGATGATTGAGTTGGGAGAGGCGGCGGCGGCCTCATTCATGAAGAAGATGGCGAAGCAGACCCCGATGCAACGCAACGGGACGGCGGCCGAAATCGCGGCGGCGGTGATGTTCTTTGCCACAGCTCCGCAGTTTATTACCGGGCAGGTGCTGGCGGTGGATGGCGGGCTGGGGCTGTAGGAACTGGATTTGTTTCCGCGGCAGGGTTCGCGTATCGTTCGTCTTCGGCCTTGGTCATCCATTTTGACCTTACTTATGACACGATCCATCTGGCGTGCGATCTCTCTTCTTTTGACATTCGTTCTGATTCTATTTCTGGCGGCTTATGTTGCGGTCGCCCAGGATCGCCTGGAGGAAGGCGGTCATGAGCTTCAGGTTTGGACTGGCGGCGGCCACTCGGTTCCGGGCGGAACGAAGGATACGAACGTATGGAACGCTGGAGTCCGCTATGGATGGATCCTGACGGCTCCGCATGGTCCAGGCTTCCTCAACGGACGATTCGAGCTCGCGGTGGACGCGGTGCCGGCCTTTGTCGTGTTCCAGCGGGCAAACACTGCCTACGGAGGAGGAGTGAATCCGGTCGGGTTTAAATGGATTTTTGCCACGCGCGGACACGTTGCTCCGTACCTCGAGTTGAATGGAGGAACGCTGTTCACAACGCACGAAGTGCCGTACGGAACTTCGACGGTGAATTTCACCTCGGGCGCGGCGTTCGGGATGTATTTTCTGAGAGATCATGCGTGGTCGTTGGATGTCCGTTACATGCACATTTCGAATGCCGGCCTGACCGTGCCGAATCCGGGCGTGAATACGGTGCAGGTTCGGTTGGGATTTGGGAAGTTCTTCGGAAAAAAGTAGGCTCACCGAATCAAGAGCAGGTCCTTCGCTTCGCTCAGGATGACAATTCACAACTGGTTATTTGAGGAGTGTCGAAAGGGCCTGGTTAACCGTGAACGCGGCAGTGTACGCAACTATCGTCATATAAACAAACTGGACGACGGGCCATTTCCAGCTATTGGTCTCGCGGCGCACCACGGCTAGCGTCGACGTGCACTGCATGGCAAACGCAAAGAAGACCAGCAGCGCCATCGCCCCGGCGAAGGTGAGATCTTGCTGTAGCGCATTCTGCAGTGTCATGGAGTGCGTCGCCGGATCGGTTCCATAAATCGTCCCCAGGGTCCCAACGATTACTTCACGCGCGATCACGGATGTCAGCAGGCCGACCCCGATTTTCCAATTGAAGCCGAGCGGCCGGATGATCGGTTCAATTCCATGCCCGAGATAAGCGATCGCGCTTTGCTCCAGTTGCGGAACGCTGCCGTGGTGCAGCGGAAGATTGGTCAAGACCCAAACCAGCAGAGAGACCGCCAGAATGACCGTGCCCGCCTGCCGCAGGAAGACTCGCCCGCGGTCCAGCAAGCGAAGACCAATCGACTGCCAGGTCGGCCACCGGTACTCGGGAAGCTCTAGCACGAAAGGAGCAGCAGCTGACCTGAGCACTGACGACTTAAGGACCTTCGCCGTCACTATGGCTGCAAGAAATCCCAGCAGGTACAGCGAAAGCATGGCACAAGCTCGCGCGCTGAGCAGTACGCCGACGACCGGGCGATTGGGAATAAAGGCCGCAATCAGCAATGTGTAGATGGGCAAGCGGGCCGAACAGGTCATGAAAGGAGCGATCAGAATCGTCGCGATCCGGTCGCGCTTGTTTTCGATGGTGCGCGTCGCCATGATGGCCGGCACCGCGCACGCATAGGCCGATAGAAGCGGAATGAATGCCTTCCCGTTCAGTCCCACGCCGCGCATGGTGCGGTCCGCAATCAGCGCCGCGCGCGCCAGGTAGCCGGAATCTTCCAGCAGTCCTATAAAAAAGAACAGCAGTAGAATCTGGGGCAGGAATACCAGCACGGCACTGACACCCTTCCAGAGTCCATCCAGAAGAAGCGATCGGACCAGACCAGCGGGAATCAAGGGCGCTGCTTGCTGCCCAAGCTTTGTGAGCAGGTCCTGAAAAGCTGTGCTCATGGGCTGGCCGAGTCCAAACACGGTTTGGAAAACGGCGCCTACGACGATCACAAAAATGAACGGCCCCCACAGCTTATGCAGGAATATGTCGTCCAGCCGGCGGCTCCATACGCTGGGAAGATGCCGCTGGTAATCGATGCGGCTGCCCACCTGGCTGGCCCACTTCCGGCACTGGGGAAGATCCTGGAGGACCGGCAGCAATGCGTCGGGACGCTGATCGTGTTCCTGCCGCAGGAAGCGATCCACAGTGTCTAACCCCGTTCCCAGCGTTGCACTCACCATGGCAACCGGCGCACCCAGTTCCTCGGCGAGTTTGAGAACGTCGAGCGATCCGCCTCCCTTGGCAAAAATATCCGCCATATTCAGGAGCACGAGTGTAGGCAGTCCTAAATCGATCACTGGTTTTGCCAATACCAGTTGCCGGGAAAGATGGGTTACATCCAGTACCAGCAGGACCGCATCCGGGGCAGGCAAGCCGTCCATTTGACCGGTCAGCACGTCTACGGCGACGCGTTCATCGTCGGAATAAGGCGTCAGGCTGTACACACCCGGCAGATCGACGATCCTGATTTCGTGTCCGCTGCCCGCCAGCAGACCCACACGTTGCTCCACCGTCACGCCCGGGTAATTGCCGACCTTTTGACGAAGGCGGGTCAGACGATTGAAGAGTGTCGACTTCCCGGAATTGGGTGGGCCGATCAGCGCCACCGTGCGGATTTCACGGCCCGGGACCTCCGGAACTTTTTCACCGATGGTGAACAAGGGCTCGGTAGGAGTGTCGCACCCACATCGGCCATTCAAAATCGGCGTCACCGCAAGTCACCCAATGGCGCAGTCCCCCCTCGCTTGACCATGATGTGGCATGCGGTCTCCGCCCGCAGAGCAATCTCGGTGCCGTCTACCGAATAGATGCTCGGGTCGCCCAAAGGCGCCCGGCGAGAAAACCCGACCTGCACGCCCGGAACAAAACCGACACGCATCAAAAATTGCTGCTCGGCTGCTGGCAGCGAGATATGGTCGATCGTTGCGGCCTCGCCCACTTCAAGATCGGTGAGCGCGACACATAGTTCGGGCATTTCTGGTCCCACTCGCTTTCGGTCTCCATGCGGACCCGCGCCATCGGTCCTGCGGGCACGGCGTCGCCGCATTTGCGTGGATCGTCGCGGCCGATCTTTAGTCAGATATGCCAGGGGGACGCCGACGATGAGCGCGGCTTCAGCGCCCTGGCGAAGCGTGATGAGGAAGGCCTCAAGCATGGGGGAAAAGGCCGCTTTCTAAATGAAAATGAATTTCAATTTCAATATCAATAGAATACGGGTTGGAGCCGCAAGCGGTCAACGCAGTCCATCACGGATGGATGTGATTTGCATCACACGGGGAAATGGGGCATTGAACGGCATTTCGCGGGTCTACACCATGTGCAGGAACTTACGCGCCTGCTCCAGGTCAGGAAACGACTTCTCTTCCGCCAGAAACTCTTTCGAATGCACGCACCTCCGGCTCCCTCGCAGTTTCACAGGATGCTTCAAGTGCAGCATCTCGTGAAAAAGGATGTACTCGACGGCATAGCGCGGCACGCGTGGGTGGTCGAAGACGCGGCTGATGACGATGGCGTTATGGGCCGGGTCATAGTGCCCGAGGCTGCTGCGGGCGTGGTTCTGGCTCCAGGTAAGTTGCGGACGTCCCATGAGTCCGTGAAAAAAGCGCCGGTTGAGGTCGTCGAAAATTTCTTCCAGACGGTAGTGGTGTCCGCTGGCGGAGCGAATGTGTTTGCGTCCGCGCATCTGCCGGACGAGGCGCGCTTTGGCGGCCACATCGTGGCCAGCGACATAGCGCCGATAACGGGCGTTGTGGGTGCGATCCACCGGCTGGCGATAGAGCTTGGCCAGCAGAATGTGGGCGATCGAGTGCAACACAGCTTCGGGTGCGCCTTCGAGCAGATCGGAGAGACGGATGTAGAGCTCCCCCTGGCGGAGACGAATGGTGTTGTTGATGGAAACGAATGGATAGAAACGAATGTGCAAAGGCGGCGCGGACATGCGCGGACGAAGTTCGCGATAGGCCTCGTGAAAGATTTCGGCAAGCTTTAGGGACACGTTGAGGGAAGAGTAGCACGGCTTATCGTGCCTGATGTCGCCGAAAGGCAAAAAGCCAGCCACAGGGGACACAGAGGAACGCGGGGGAACTCCTATGCTTTCCCCTGTGTTCCGCTGTGTCCCCTGCGGTAAAGAAGTTTGCCGCGGACGGTTTCGCCCTATTTCTGCTTCTTTTTTCTCTTCATGTATTCCTCGACCTGGGCGACGGTTTTGCGGTGGTCGTCGGCGCTGGAATCTACGGTGTCGAGCGCGTCGGTCAGCATAAATTCGTACTGGCTGGCTTCGGCGGTACTGGTGTTCGCCGCGTTCTTGATGGCGCGCAGCCTGGCCTGAAATTCGGTGTCGGCCTCGATGACAATTTTCAGGGGCTTGCGGATATCGTCCTTGCGGCCAACGTACATGTCGATGTTGTCGTTCAGTTCGTCATAGACGGCGAGAAAATCTTCCAGCATGTCATGGGTCTGGCGGGCGCGATCGGTGGTCTTGGGATCGCTGCGCATTTGCTCAAGCTTAGTCATGCGGTCCCGCGAAAACTGCACGTAAAGCTTCAAGCGCTGGTCGGGGTCGAGCATGGCGTCGCGAAGCTGATCGATTTCCAGCGGATTGAGCGGGTCGCGGCGCCCTTGCTGCGCCCAAAGCTGCGAGCCGGCTGGAGAGCATACTGGCAAGACGAGCGGGAGCGCAAGCACCACCCCCAGTCCGAGCGCGCAGCGCCAGCGCTTACCCGGTATCACTTTTTCTCCTTCTTGTCCTTGGAGAACATTTCATTGAGCAGGACGGTGCGGATGTCTTCGAGGCGGCGAACGGCCTGTTCCACCGGAGGCTGGTCCTCGAAAGCGAGAGTGCGCTTGATGTCGCGCAGCTTCTCCGCCATTTTCCGCGCCTCGATCTCGACATTCTTGAGGTGCTTCTTGGTTTGCAGGGCCGCATCTCGCGCCTTTTCGGAATACGCGACGACGTCCGCGACCGCAGCACGGGCCTGGTCGACCTTTCCCTCGGTGTAGAGCTTGTCCGCATTGCGAAGCTGATGCCGGGCGATCTCGATACCGAGATCGGGACGGTCTTCGGGACGCGCGCTTTCGAAGTGCGACTTGAGTTCGTCTACAGGGTCCTTGGCCGCGCCATAGGCGGAGGCAAGCGCGAAGAAAAGCAGATACAAGGCAAGTCGGCGCATGGCAGTCAACGCTTCTTCGGTTCAATAGCGATCAGGCGGTGGGTAGCCTGCCACTCCTGATCAGGATACTTCCCGTTAGCAACACCCAGAAAGTGATGATAATCGAGCGCAGCCTGTTTGTAGTCGTGCAAGTGGTCATAAGCGGAAGCACGAAGAAAAAAGCAGATCGGAGGCATCTCCGCATTTAACATGGCGCGCCCATTGAGGGCTCGGATCGCGAGTTCGTAGTTCTTGTTCTCGCTAGCCGCAAAGGCCAGATCGACATAGATATCGGGCCAATCGCGCTTCAGTCGGACCGCGATCAGGAATTCCTGTTCCGCCTCTGGAAATTTCTTCTGCAGCAGCAGAGCATGCCCCAGTCCGCGATGCAATTCCGCGTCTTTCGGCTGCGCGACGACCAGAGCGCGATATGCGCTCTCCGCGAGATCATTCTTTCCCGCACTCGAATACAACTCGGCAAGTTCACGCTGGGCATCACTCTCTGACGGGGCGAGCTTCAGCGCGGTCTGGAGTTCCGCGACGGCGTCGTCCTTCTTGCCCTCGGCCACAAGGACGCGCCCCAGTTGCAGGTGGATGCCGGCCTCCTCGGGGCGCTCCGCAGCCAGCCGGCGCAGCAGGGGCTCAGCGTCGCCGAGCCGAGCCGATTTCATATAGATGTTGGTGAGACCGATTGCAGCTTCGGTAGAGTGCGGACCAAGCATCAGTACTTGTTTGTATTCCGCCTCGGCATCCGAGAATTCCTTTTGCCGCTCGTGCAGCAGCCCCGCGGAAAGATGGGGCTCGGGATCCTTAGGCGTGAGCTCGGAGGCTTTGCGATAAGCCTGGAACGCGTCTTCCGGCTTCTTATTTTCCAGCAGGTGCGCGAGCGCGAGCCAGGCGCGAGCCTGTCCTTCTTCGATGTGAGCTGTGGGTTTCAGGGCGGTGGCGGCGCGCAGGAATTGCTCGGCGTCGGGATTATTGGCGCGAACGAGCATCAAGCCCAGATTAAGGTTCGATTCAAAAACGTCCGGCTTGGCTGCGACCGACTTGCGATACGCGGCAATAGACTCGTCGGCGCGGCCAAGTCGGTTCAGGACGAATCCGAGATCGAACCATGCCTGATAATTGTTGGGATCTTTATCGATCGCCTTTTTCAGCAGCGCTTCCGCGCCCGCGAAATCGTTTTTCTGAATGGCATCTTCCGCCTGTGCGATCTCCGGGGGTGTGTCATCGATGCGTTCCTTATAATGCCGGACGGTAGTGTGGGTCTGCGCGAGGGCGCATGCGGTTAGAACAACGAGCAGCATTGTGTTGGCAACCGTTCTTCTCATGCGTGGGAATCTCTAGCCCCGGAGGGGCAATCCACCTTAGCCCAGCGCTTCAGCGCTGGGGAACGTGTGGAGAATGGTGCAAGTCCCGGAGGGACGACCCATCTCTTCGTCACTTTAGCTTCCTGCATTGCGTACGCCGTTTCCATTCAACATCTGCTTCAGATACTGTCCAGTGTAAGAGCTTTCCAGCTCCGCAATTGCCTCCGGCGGGCCGAAGCCGACCACGTTGCCGCCCCGATCTCCGCCTTCCGGACCAAGATCGATAACCCAATCCGCCGTCTTGATTACTTCGAGATTGTGTTCGATGACGATAATGGACCCTCCCGCATCCATTAGACGGCGAAAGGCGGAAAGTAGTTTGCCGACATCGTCGAAGTGCAAACCGGTCGTAGGCTCATCGAAAATGTAAAGCATGTGGCGCTTGCGTTTGGGCGCGTCGCCGCCTTCTCCCGCGCGGCTGACCGGGCGAGTTCCCGGCTGCCGAGTTCCGGGCTGAAGGTGCGCCGCCAGCTTCATGCGCTGTGCTTCGCCTCCCGAGAGCGTGGTAGCCGACTGGCCCAGCCGCAGGTAGCCAAGCCCCACTTCGTCGAGCACGCGCAATTTTTCCGTAAGCCGTGGAACATCGGCAAAGAACTTGAGCGCTTCCCGAATGGTGAGGTCCAGCACCTCGTGAATGTTCTTACCTTTGTAGTGGATTTCGAGCACCTGCGGCTTATAGCGCGTGCCCTTGCATTCGTCGCAGATCAGCTCCACGTCGGCCAGAAATTGCATCTCGACGGTGACCGTGCCGTCACCCTGGCAGTTGTCGCAGCGCCCGCCGGGCACGTTAAAGGAAAAGTGTCCGGCAGGGAAGCCGCGCTTCTGCGCCTCCGGCAGGGAGGCAAACAGTTCGCGGATGATGTCGAATGCCTTGATATACGTGACCGGATTCGAGCGCGGAGTGCGTCCGATGGGCGATTGATCGACCAGAACGACCTCGTCGAGAAACGCGTCGCCTTCGATGCTGTCCCACAAAATTGCGCCGGAAGCGCTGCCATTCGTCTGCCGCTTGGCCATGGCCAACGCCTGATAGAGGACGTCATGCAGCAGCGAGGATTTCCCCGAGCCCGAGACGCCCGTAATCGCCACCAACATGCCGAGGGGGATCTCAAGATCGATGTGCTTCAGGTTGTGTGCGCGCGCGCCAGTGATGCGGAGTTTGTGCGACCCCGGTTGGCGGCGTCGCGCTGGAATCTGGATGCGAAGTTCATCGGCGAGGTAACGTCCGGTGAGCGAATGCGGCATTTTGATGATCTCGTTGTAGGTGCCCGCCCCGACGACTTTTCCTCCATTTTCTCCCGCGCCCGGCCCAAGGTCGAGAATGCGGTCGGCGGCGCGCATGATGTCGGGATCATGCTCGACCACCAGGATCGTGTTCCCCAGATCGCGCAAGTCGTGCAGGATCTTGATGAGCCGGTGGGTATCGCGGCTGTGCAAGCCAATGGAAGGCTCGTCGAGCACATACAGCGTGCCGACCAGGCGCGAACCAAGAGATGTCGCCAGCTGAATGCGCTGCGCTTCGCCGCCCGAGAGCGTCGAGGCAAGACGGTCAAGCGTCAGATACTCAAGGCCAACTTCGTTGAGGAAACGCAGCCGTTCCCGAAGTTCGATCAGCAACCGGTCGGCAATTGCGGCCTGCTCAGTTGAGAGCGTGAGTTGATCGAAGAAGCGGGCCGCCCCTTCGACCGTCATACTGCACACCTGGCAGATGTTCTTGCCATTGATCTTTACCTGGCGAGCTTCCGCCCGAAGGCGAGTACCGCCGCAAGTGGAGCACAGCGAGTATCCGCGATAGCGGCTGAGAAAAACGCGGACGTGCAGCTTGTACTTCTTGCGCTCCAGATACTGGAAGAAGCCACGAACGCCGCCAAAACCGCGGACACCGTCGACAATCATCTTCTGCTGCGAGGCGTCCAGTTCATACCAGGGCACATCCAGCGGAATTTCCGCTTGCCGCGCGAAGCGCTTCAAGTCCGCGAACAGCGGCCTGTATTTCGGCTTCGTCCAGGGCTCAATCGCGCCCTCGTTCAAGGTCTTGCCTTGGTCGGGGATGACCAGGTCAAGATCAATGTCAATGGTGTTGCCGAAACCCTGGCAGCGCGGGCAAGCCCCGTAAGGATTGTTGAATGAAAACAGGCGCGGCTCGGGCTCGTCGTAGCGGCTGCCGTCGTTCTTGCACTCGAAGCGCTGGGAAAAATGCAGCCGCTGAGCAGTTTCGCCATCGCGCGCAGCGGTCTCAAAGATGACCTCGCCCGCTTCGCGATAGCCGATCTCAATGGCATCGACGAGGCGTGAGCGCTGTTCGGCGGAGACAACCAGCCGATCCACCAGCCCAAAAACCGGTTCGACAAAGTTGATGTCCAGCAGCGATTCCGGAGTCGAGAACTCGAAAATACGGCCGTTCTGAAAGAGCCGGTTGAAGCCTCGCTTGCGGAGATCGAACAACCGCGCCCTCATCTCGTCCGAAATCGAGTTGAAGCTGGTATCGGAAGGCAGAGTGGGCTTGGCCGGTTTTTTCTTCGCGCGAGACTTCCTGGCTCCCTTTTCTTCCGCCATCGGCGCAGAAATGTGCGCCTGAATCGGAAAGAACACATTCAGCCGAGTGCCCTCGCCCAAAGCCAGCAGCCGATCGGCGACTTCGTCCACCGTGTCTTTTTTCACTTCCTGACCGCAGAGCAGGCAGTAAGTTCGTCCGATGCGGGCAAAGAGCAGGCGCAGGTAATCGAAGATTTCGGTAGCGGTGGCGACAGTGGAGCGCGGATTGCGAGTAGAGTTCTTTTGCTTGATAGCCACCGCGGGCGCGATGCCGTCGATCAAGTCAACGTCAGGCTTTTCAATCCGCTCCAGAAACTGCCGGGCATATGCCGACAACGACTCCACGTAGCGGCGCTGCCCCTCAGCGTAGATGGTGTCGAAAGCAAGCGACGATTTGCCCGAACCAGAGACGCCGGTAACAACCGTCAGAGTGTTGTGCTCAATCTCAAAATCGATATTCTTGAGGTTATGAACCCGGGCCCCGCGAACCACAATGCTTTCTGTCGACATCTTCCCCTGGCACTACAGACGGATCAAAACGCGCAACCGAATCTTTCTATTATAAAGCGGCGTTGGTCATCCTGAGCGAAGCAGGGACTTCACGAAGTGAAGGTCCTGCGGAGTCGAAGGACCCCAGCATTTAAGACGCACGCGGCGCGCGTGACGGAATTCCCCCGCGCTGGGCAAGCGTGCCCGCCAATGACCGCATGTGAGACACTTGCGCAAGATGAAAAAGAATGCGAGGTCGCAAAAGACTAACCAAACGCGGCCAGGCCTCGGAACCCTCGCGGTCTGGGCAGGAGAGCAGTCCGTTCACTGGATGGGCTCAACCCAGCTCCCGGTCGCGCATAGTGTTTCGTTCGGCTACCAGGATGTTGACGAATGGCTGAAGGTGGCGCAAGGCAAGAAGCCCGGCCACATTTACGGCCGTAACACGAATCCCACCGTGGCCGCGTTCGAGGAGAAAGTGAGAACTCTGGAGGGCGCTGAAGCCGCAACCAGCTTTGCCAGCGGCATGGCAGCCATCAGCAATACCCTGTTCACGCTGCTGTCGCCCGGCGACAGGCTGGTATCGGTGAACGACACCTACGGAGGCACCAACAAACTTTTCATCGAATTTCTGCCCAGGTTTCAGATCGGAGTGACCCTCTGCGCTACCACCGACCACCAGGCAATTGAGTCCGCCATCGCCCGCGGCTGTAAGATCCTGTACTTAGAGAGCCCGACCAACCCGACCAACAAAGTCATCGACCTCGCTCGCCTGGCCGCGGCGGCACATCGCCACGGCGCGCTGGTCGTCGTCGATAATACTTTTGCCACACCGATCAATCAGCAGCCGCTAAAACTAGGCGCCGACCTGGTCATTCACAGCGCCACCAAGTTTCTAGGCGGACACGCCGATGCTCTCGGCGGAATCGTCTGTGGCCGTCGCGATCTGGTGAGCCGCATTTACCACTTCCGCGAAATTACCGGAGCCTGCCTCGACCCCATGGCGGCCTACCTGTTGCTGCGCGGAATGAAAACCTTGCACCTCCGCATTCGCCAGCAGAACCAAAGCGCGCTCAAGATCGCCCGTTTCTTAGAAGCGCATCCCCAGGTCGAGGCCGTGTTTTATCCCGGCCTGGAGTCGCACGAAAATCATGCCATCGCGCGCCGCCAGATGACCGGGTTTGGTGGCGTCCTCAGCTTCGTTCTGAAGGGAGGCTTCGCGGCCGTCAAGAAGCTGCTTCCCCGCCTGCGCTACGCCCATCTTGCCGCGAACCTGGGAGCGGTCGAAACCATCGCTGGCCCTCCTGCCACCACCAGCCACGTGGAGTCCACGCCCGAGGAGCGCAAAGCCAGTGGCATCCCCGAAGCCCTCATCCGATACTCAGTCGGTATTGAAGACACGGAAGACTTGATTGCCGATTTGCAAGCCGCGTTGCAACCTACGCCCGCGAAGCGCGGTTTGCGAGCGACAATCGACTAACGACCAACGACTGCCCTACTGCGCCGCAAATGAGAACAGCACCAGGATGTAAATCCACAGTCCCGTCATCGAATGCCAGTACCACGACGTAATGTCAACCACAATGCGGCGGCTTTCGATAGGACGATGCAGAACCGCCGCGCCGTGGGCGCACAAAAGCGCAAGTACGCCGCCGGAAAGATGCAGCCCGTGCATGGCGGTAAGAATGTAAACGAAGGAACTGCTGGTGCCGCCGGCGAGGTGAAAACCGCTGGCGGATAGCTTGCTCCAAACAAGAAGCTGACCGCCAAGAAACAGGAGCCCGAGAACAGTGGTTACGCCGAGCCAAGGGAAGTGGCTCTCGTCGCCGAGCGAGATGCCAGGAATCGATTCGACCGGCGCAAGTGCGGCTCGTCGCGTGATGTCGCGGCGCGCCAAATCGATCGTAACACTGCTCGCGATCAGGACAGCCGTGTTGGCCAACAATAGCATCCAGGGCAGTTCAACCGGAACCCAGGTTCGGATGTAAGCCGTGCCGCTTGAATCGAGACTTAGAAATCCGCGCCGAATGACATAAACCGCCGTGAAAGAAATGAAAAGCATGAAGACGGGCGTCAGAGCGACGGCTAGTCCCAGGCGGGCACGGCGCAAGCGCTCGCCATAATTCGGAATGGAGTCAGGCAAGCTGTCGCCACCGTCGCGCCCGCGGCCGTCGTCCCCGCCACCGGTGCGGGGCGGGAGCGAGGCGCCGTTGTGGCCGAAGGGCCGCGTCGAGATGGGCGTCAGTCGGGGCATGTCTCACGCTGTTTGGTAGTAGATGATCTCACCCGCTCGAAGGCTTCGCAAACCCCGGTGGAAGGTGTGCTCGACATGGTAAGGGTGATGCAGCCGGCGTTGCAATCAGTGCAGCTTCGCATCTAGACTTAGGAGAATTCAGCCCGTGCGAAAGTGGCGGAATTGGCAGACGCACCAGACTTAGGATCTGGCGGGGAAACCCATGGGGGTTCGAGTCCCCCCTTTCGCACCAATAACTTGCGTGGCATTGACTGGGGCTTTGGTTACTGCGCCCAGTTTTGTGCCGGGCTGCCGGGATTTAGTCTGCTTCGCGTTGACCTTCCACTCTCATGTCGGCGTTTCCGAATTTGTTCCGCATTTGGCCAGTCCAAGCGCAGAGATTATAGTGTTTAAGACGTAGTAAAGTTGGCCTCGAACACTATGGATTCATCAGCGCAGAGATTTGATGCCGTGAGTTGTCTGGTTGGAAATACCCCACTGCTTGGCATCCACTTCGAGTACCGGGCGCGGCCCCGGACCATCTATGCCAAATCGGAACAACTGAACCTCACTGGCAGCATCAAGGACCGGATGGCGCTGCACATTCTGAAGCAAGCCTACGCGACCGGACGAATTCGGCCGGGCGACACGATTGCGGAAGCCACCAGCGGCAACACCGGCATCTCGTTTGCCGCCATCGGTCGCGCGCTCGGGCATCCGGTTAAGATCTTCATGCCCGATTGGATGAGCCACGAGCGCCAGGGCTTGATCCGCAGCTACGGCGCCGAAATCGTCCTCGTCAGCGCGGCGCAGGGTGGCTTTCTGGGCAGTATCCGCATGTCGGAAGAGTTCGCGGCGAGCCGCTCCGATGTTTTCCTGCCCTGCCAGTTTTCCAACAACGCCAACATCGAGGCGCACGAAACAACCACTGGCCCTGAAATCTGGGCCCAACTGGAGTCAGCGGGACTTTGCCCAGACGCCTTTGTGGCTGGAGTTGGCACCGGTGGAACCGTGATGGGAGTGGGTCGCTACCTGCACGCCCGGAACCCCGACATCAGGATTCATCCCGTCGAGCCATCCGAATCCCCGACCATGTCTACCGGGCATAAGGTGGGCAAGCATCGCATTCAGGGGATCTCGGATGAATTTATTCCGGCGCTCATCGATCTCAGTCTCCTGGACCCGGTCATCGCCGTGTCCGACGGAGACTCGATCTTGATGGCACAGAAGCTGGCTTCCAGCCTCGGCTTGGCCGTGGGCATTTCCTCAGGGTGCAACTTCCTGGCCGCTCTGCAGGTGCAGGAAGAACTTGGCCCGGATGCCGTGGTGTCTACGGTCTTCGCGGACGACAACAAGAAGTACTTGAGCACTGACTTGATGCACGTCGAGCCCGTGCGTCCGGATTACCTCGCGCCCGAAATCACTTTGACCGGAATCTCGGCCCTGCAGCGCGTCTGTGCCTTTTGTGAACGCGTGCAGGATTGATGCCGGCAGCGTTTGCTTTTTGCTCTGGGCTCCGCCGAGGCGTTACACTGCGGGATATGAACACGCCGAACCAACCGAATGTGAAGTTCGTGCAAACTCCCGATTACCGCGAGACTTACTCCAACAGCGTGCAGATCCGGGTGAATGTGTGGGATTTCTTCCTGGTTTTCGGGACCATGCAGCAAAGCTCGGAGACGCAGGTGGAACTGCGAAACTTTCAGGGCATTTATCTCAGCCCGCAACAGGCCAAGGCGCTGATGGCGCTCTTGCAGCAGAACGTGTCGAACTACGAGGTCGCGTTTGGCGAGATCAAACTTGATCCCCGAGCCCCAGGCGGGCCCGTTCACTGATAAGCCATTCAACGATTAGCCGTTCAACGAGGCTCGGTTCAACGATGGCTGCGTGGCCGGCGGCGCCCTCCGATCTGAAAACAAAATCTCAACCGGCGTATTCCGCATGGGCAGAGCAGTTTCTCCTGTTCGCGCTGTTTTTTGCCGGATTGATGCTCCTGCATGCTCCCCTTCTGCGCCTTCCTTATTTCTGGGATGAAGCCGGCTATTACATTCCAGCCGCGCGTGATCTGTTTCTGACGGGTACGCTCATTCCACAGTCCACGCCCTCGAATGCGCACCCTCCGCTGGTAATGGCTTGGCTGGCGCTGGCCTGGCGGGTCTTTGGGTACTCCCCGCTGGTCACGCGCACCGCTATGTTGGCGCTGTCGGCATTCTCGTTATTAGGGCTGTTTCGGCTTTCGCGAATTGCCGCCAATCTGCAGGTGGCGTGGGCAACAACCGCGCTGCTGGCGTTGTATCCCGTGTGCTTCACGCAGAGTTCCCTGGCGCAAGTCGATTGGCCCGCCGCTGGATTTACCTTCTGGGCACTCGCCGCCTATATAGAGGATCGTCCATGGAAGCAGGTGCTCTGGTTTTCGCTGGCGGCTCTGGCGAAGGAGACCGCAATCCTGGCTCCGCTGGCGCTGTTGAGCTGGCAACTGCTCGGTTATTTAATTCGCCCGCGCTGGCAACAAATTCTTCCACCCGAAGGCAGACGAACGCACTGGTTTCATCTCTTGCTTCCCGTCGTGCCCCTGGTCGGCTGGTATGCCTACCACTACGCGAAGACGGGCTTCCTGCTGGGCAACCCCGAATTCTTTCGTTACAACGTTGCCGCCACGCTCAATCCTCTGCGCATCCCGCTGGCCCTCGGAATGCGGCTTTGGCAACTCTTTGGATATTTCGGCCTCTATCTGCTCACGCTGGCAGCATTGCTGGCGATGTTTCGTCCGCCACAAAGCACGAACGAGGGAGTCCGCCCACGAATTCCGTTCTGGATTCAATCCGCATTTCTTTTCGTGGTGCTCGCCTACCTCGCCTTTATGTCGGCCGTAGGCGGAGCGGTGCTGGCTCGCTACATGTTGCCGGTCGTCCCGCTGGTAATTCTGGCGCTGGTTTCGACTCTGTGGCGCCGCGTGCGCTATTGGAGGTTGATTGTAGGAACGGTTGCGATTGCCTTTGTCGCGGGCCTGTTCAGCAATCCGCCTTACGGCTTCACCCTTGAAGACAATCTGGCCTATCGCGACTACATCGTGATGCACGCGGAAGCCAGCCGCTTCCTGGCGATGCGCTATCCCGGCCAGCGCGTTCTCACTGCCTGGCCAGCGTCGGACGAACTCACCCGCCCATGGCTCGGCTACGTCAATCAGCCTTTCCACGTCGCGCGCATCGAGGACTTCTCCGCCTCGCAGATCGACGTGGCCGCAAAGGCTCGCGGCCACTTTGACGTCGCTCTGGTGTTCTCCACAAAGTATCAGCCTCCGCATCCGCTCTTCGAAAATTGGGATGCATGGCAGCGCATCAAGGAAAAATTCTTCGGCTACCATCGCGACTTGTTGCCCGAAGATATTGCTCAACGCCTAGGCGGAACGATCAGCTATCACAAAGAACGAAACGGCCAGTGGATCGCCGTGATAGCGGTGGAGCGGTGAGGCTTTTCGGGTGGTGACGGGCTGCGTTCCGTCCAAGCGGAACCAGGTTGCTATTTGCACGTGCTTTTGCCTGCACACTAGAATTGTTCAGCATACGTCATTCACTGCTTCACCATTGGAGGTGTTAACGTGGCAAGATTACAGTCGGCCGCAGTTGTCTGTGTTTTGGCGTCTCTCTTCGTGGCGCCTGCGACGGCGCAGACTCATCCGGCGATTTCGAACGCCGCCAAACAGATCACGATCATCCGTGCCGCACACTTGCTCGACGTACGTGACGGGCGGGTGCTGGCGGACCAAGCGATTTTGATCGAAGGAGATCGCATTCGCCAGGTCGGACCTGCGTCAAGCATTACTAGCGACCTTGCGCCCGGCGCCAAAGTAATCGACCTGGGAAATGCCACTCTGCTGCCCGGTCTAATCGACTGCCACGATCACATCCTCGGCAATCCCAAGGATCAATCACCCACCGCAGAGCTGCGGATGTCTTCTCCACAAAAGACGCTGTGGGGCTTGCACAACCTGCAGATCTGGCTGGCCCACGGATTCACCACCTTGCGCGACGCCGGCGAGTCGGACCTTGCCTATGGACAACTCGCGCTCCGCAACAGCATTAATCAAGGGTTGGTGCAGGGGCCAAGAATTGTCTCGGCGGGCAACTTTATTTCTGTCACCGGCGGCCACGGTGATGCCGATTCGCTTGCCCCCGACCAGGCATTGGCGCGGCGTCCCAACCTTGCCGACAGTGTGGACGAAATCGGTGACGCCGTGCGCCGCGATATCAAGTATGGCGCCGACTGGATCAAGTTGATGGCCACCGGCGGTGTCACGGACACGACGAGCGACTTCAACGTGCAGGAGCTTAGCGAGAGACAGATGGCCATGGCGGTCGAGATCGCACACCGCGCTCGCAAGAAAGTCATGGCTCATGCTGAGGGTACGGAGGGCATCAAGGCGGCAGCACGGGCCGGTGTCGATTCCATCGAGCACGGCACCATGCTCGATGAAGAGGGCGCCACGCTGATGGAGCAAAAAGGCACGTGGCTGGTGCCCACACTCTACACGTTCCAGCACGGCGTCGAAGTTGGTGCGGCGCTCGGCGCCGATCCAGTCTCAGTCGAAAAAGGGAAAAAGATCCTTAGCTATCAGCAGACCGCTTTTGCCCTCGCCTTGAAACATCACCTGAAGATCGCCTATGGCGTAGACGACGATCCTGATGTCGTCTCCAAAGAATTCGGCGCGCTGGTTCGGGGCGGAATGAAGCCGCTGGAAGCCATCCAGGCTGCCACCGTGCGGGCCTCTGAGCTTCTCGGCATGTCAGACCAGATCGGCACCCTGGAAACCGGAAAGTATGCTGACGTGGTTGCTGTCACCGGCGACCCGCTGACCGACATCCAAACCATGGAAAACGTCGTCTTCGTAATGAAAGGCGGTGTGGTGTTCAAAATGCCCGCCCAGAAATAAACCCCGGATGTAAGAATGCCTTTTTGTGTGACGCCGATGGGCCGAACTCTGGCATCCAAGAGTTCTGCCGCCATCGCCCTCACATCCCCATCAGATGGCAAGAATGCGTCTTGACCACTACCCAAACGTTCTTGCCGGGGCCAAGTTGCAGAGCGTCGCGCGCCGCCAGCGTCAAGTGCACCTCGAACTCCGTGCCGCCGCAATCCACCATCGCTGCGATAATCACGTCTCTCTGCTCCAGTCGCTGGATAGTTCCCGGCAATACATTACGAGCACTCAACCCATGTGGTTTTTCCGTGGCCAGCAGCAGATCGCCGGCGCGAACGCCCACACGCAGACGCGAGCCAACATCGGCTCGAACCAGCGGCGTTTCCAAGTCCACTTTGCCGTTACCCAGTTGGCAAGTCATCGTTCCGCGGTCTTCGTGCAATGCCAGCACCGTGGCGTTAAAGATGTTTTCGAATCCGGACAAGTTGGCGACGGTTTCCAGTCGCGGCACGCGCATAACTTCATGCGGCCGCCCTTGCGCCACAATGATTCCCCCGTCCAGCACAATGACCTCGTCGCCAAGGGCAAAGACTTCCTCGCTATTGTGGGTGACGAAAAGAATCGGCACACGATGATGCTGGTTCCATCGCCGCAGATCGCTCACCAAAGAAGACTTTGTTGGACGGTCAAGCGCGGCCAGTGGCTCGTCGAGCAGCAATGCGCGCGGTTCGGTCACCAGCGTGCGCGCCAGGGCGACCCGCTGGCGCTCGCCGCCAGAGATCTGCGCCGGCCGCCGGTCGCGCAAGTGGGCAATGCGGAACGCCGTAAGGATCTCGCGACTGCGCGTCATTCGCTCGGCCGCGCTGAGCGCGCGGAGACCGTAAGCGACGTTCTCCCCAGCAGTCAGGTGAGGAAACAACGCCAGGTCCTGATGTACGTACCCGATGCACCGTTTCCACGCGGCGACGTTTCGCTTCTTTTCCGAGTCGTAGAGGTCTTCACCGCCCACTGCAATACGCCCGTCGTCCGGATCCGTCAGTCCTGCAATGCAATCGAGCAGCGTAGTTTTTCCCGCGCCTGAAGCGCCAAACAGAATCGTGAAACCGGCCAGCGCGCGGAAGTGGACATTCAGATTGAAATTGCCCTCGGGATTCAAAAAGCGTTTGCGGATACGGACTTCAAGTTCGGAGGAGATTGCCTGTGGCAATGATGGTGGCGCCGGAACCGTATTCACCGCCATGGACCAACCGCCCATGGACGCCGGCTCAAGCCATACACGATCGACAACACGACAAACGAGATGACGAGCAGCACCAGCGCCGTCTGGTTCGCGCTGGAATAATTTGCGGTTTGCACCTGATCGTAAATATCAATCGAGATGGTGCGCGTCACGCCCGGAATGTTGCCTCCCACCATGAGCACCACTCCAAATTCGCCCAGCGTGTGCGCGAAGCTGAGGGCAAATCCCGTGACCAGTCCGGCTTTGGAGAGGGGAAGCACGATACGGCGAAAGGTCTGCACCGGCGAATGGCCAAGCGATGCGGAGGCGCGAAGCAGACTCGCGTCGACCGCGCCGAAACTTGCCGCGAACGGTTGCACGGCGAAGGGCAGGCTGTATAACAAGGACCCGATCGCCAGGCCCTCAAAGGTGAAGGCCAAACTGTGGCCGGTGAGCGACTCCCACCAGCGGCCGAGCGGGCTCCGCGATCCGAGCGCCACCAGGACATAGAAGCCGAGCACAGTCGGCGGCAGAACGATGGGCAGCGCGACCGTAGCCTCGACCAGAAATTTCCAGCGCCAGCGCGAGTAAGTCAGCCAGTAGGCGATGGGAATTCCGATGGCGATCAGCAGCGTCGAGACGATGGCCGCCAGACGCACCGTCAACCAGAACGCCTCCCAGTTCATTTCAATGTTTCTCCATGTCAATGCGTCCCCCCTGGGACGCTGAACCCGTAACTGCTGAGCAGAGAACTGGCTTCGGGGCTGCGCAAAAATCCCAGAAATTTGCGGGCAGCATCCTGCTGTTTGGATCGCGAAAGCACGACGGCCGCCTGGTTCAGCGTGGGATAAGCGTCGAGCGGAACCGTCCAATAACGGCCCTTGTCTTTCATCGCGGGTGCGAGTGCATGCGAGAGCGCAACCAGTCCTGCCTGAGCGTTGCCCGATTCGACGAACTGTGCCGCCTGCGACACGTTCTCTCCCAGCACAAGCCGGCTGGCGACCTGATCGTAAATTCCAAAGTGCCGCAGCGCGGCCTCGGCTGCGCGCCCGTACGGCGCGTGCGCGGGATTCGCAATCGAAATCTTCTTCACCGACGGGTCGAGCAGAGCCTTCATGCCAAGCTTCGACAGGTCCAGCGGCGAGTCGCTCGGGACCCAAAGTACCAACCGGCCAACCGCATAACGGTAAAGGGTATCTTTGGATGCCATTCCCTCGGCGATCAATTGTTGAGGATATTCTTCATCGGCGGAAAAGAAGACATCGAACGGCGCCCCGTTTCGTATCTGATTGGCAAGATTGCCGGACGATCCGAATGAGAGCTTCACGGTTTGCCCGGTCCCCTTCGTGTAGGCGGCGGCGAGTTGCGGAAGAGCGGCGCTCATATCCGCTGCCGCAGCCACGACGATCTCCTGCGCGGTAGCGAATGTTCCCGTGAGCAGAAGAAGTAGCGCCAGCAACTTTCTCATGGCAGATTTTCCCGTAGAGACGCGGCTTGCCGCGTCTCCAGCTCCACCCTACATGCAAAGGATTACAACCTGTTACACCAGTTTCGTCTTCGACAGCGGAAGTTCGCGCACCCGCCTGCCCGTAGCTGCAAATACCGCGTTACACAGAGCCGGCGCAAAAGGCGGCACTCCGGGTTCGCCAACGCCAGCCGGCAGAGCTTCGCTCTCCACAATGTGTACTTCGACCTTCCGTGGAGCGCGGTTCATGCCCGCGATCTGATAATTGTCGAAATTGCTTTGATCGATGGCTCCGTTGGTAGCTGTAATCTCGCCGAACAGCGCCAGGCTGGTTCCGAACACTGCCGCGCCCTCGAATTGGTTGCGAATATTGTCAGGGCTGACGATCGTGCCCGCATCCACCGCGGTCCACACATTTGGAATGTGCACCTGTCCCCGGCTGTCAACTTCCACTTCAACCACGGTTGCAACATAAGTCAAAAAGCTGCGGTGAGCCGCAATTCCCATGCCGCGCCCCTTGCCCATTGGCTTCTTGCCCCAGTTCGATTTCTCGGCTGCGATCTCGACCACACGCCGCAAGCGGGCAGTCTCTAAGGGGTAGCGTTTGTCGTCTTCCGCTTCTTCCCCGGTGAGGTCAAGTTTGACGATGCGTGCCGGGCCGATCAGGTCGAGCAGATACTGAACCGAATCTTTGCCGGCGTTGTGCGCCAGTTCGTCGGCGAAGGAGTGAATCGCGAACGCATGATAGATGTTGGCCACACTGCGCAGCCATCCGATCCGCACGTGGAAGTCGGCCGGGCCATTTTCGGCGCGGTGATTCGGAATATCGAAAGGAAGGTTGTTCCATCCCAGGCCCATCTCGTCGTCGGCGTATCTGGCCGCCGTGTCGAAAGTCGAACCGATGGGCGGATACACGGTGCGCTGCAGCCAAGCCGTCGGCTTGCCATCCGGTCCAACTGCGGCCTTCATGTACATGGCAGCGACAGAGTGAAAAAAATCGAAGTGAATATCGTCTTCCCGGCTCCAGACAACCTTGACCGGCTTGCCGAGTTGTTTCGACAGAACAGCCGCTTCTGCAACCTGGTCAGGTTTCGACTTGCGTCCGAAGCCGCCGCCGAGCAGCGTGACATGGCAAATCACATCTTCCTTCTTGATGCCGAGCACGCCGGCAATAGTCTCTTGCACAGCCTGTGGATTCTGCGTCGGAGCCCAGGCCAGCACTTTTCCGTCGCGATACTCGGCAACGGCCACCGGAGGCTCCATGGAAACGTGTGCCAGATGCGGAGTGTAGTACTCGGCCTCTATGATCTTTCCGCCGGTTTTTGCACTGTGGGCAAATGCGGCCTCCACATCGCCGACGTTGCGCACCACTTTGCCCGGCTGCCGCGAAGTGGCTTCCAGCGTCTTGCGGAACGGCCCCGAGTTGTACGCCGAGTGCGGACTGCTGTCCCATTCGATCTTCAGGCTCTCGCGTCCCTTGAATGCCGCATAGGTATTGTCGGCAATCACGGCGACTCCACCCAAAGGCTGGAACATGTGCGGCGGCTTGAAAGTCTCGATGGTCAGCGTCTTCTGAACTCCGGGCACTTTGAGCGCGGCCTTGTCATCGTACGACTTGATCTTCTGTCCTAGCACGGGCGGATGCTCAACCGATGCATAGACCATTCCCGGCATGGTTGCGTCCATGCCAAAGATCGCTTTGCCGGTGACGATGTCGGGAAGGTCGAACAGAGAATTACTTTCCTTGCCGATGTAGCGCCATTCGGAGCGCGCTTTGAGCCGCACGTCTTCTTTTTTCGGAACCGGCAACTTAGCCGCGGCTGCGGCAACTTCGCCGTAACCCAGCTTGCGGCCGCTGGCACGATGCACGACAAAGTGAGGCTCGGTCGTGCAATCCTTCGGAGAAACGCCCCACTGCGCCGCGGCGGCCGTGATCAGCATCATGCGTCCCGTAGCGCCCACCTGCCGCATCAGGTCGAAGTTGCTGCGAACCGAGTGCGACCCGTCGGTATCCTGCTCACCGTATCTCGGATCGCCAATCGCCTGCTCAATCCTGACCTTTGACCAGTCGGCGTCAAGTTCGTCGGCGACCACGAGCGGCAAGGCCGTGCGGCTGCCGCATCCCATCTCCGAACGATGGGCGACGATGGTCACGGTTCCATCCGATGCAATCGACATCCACAGACTAGGTTCAAACGGAGGCGCGGCCGATTCGCCTTCCGCCGCCCATAGCGGCTTGGGAACAAAGCGTGCGCTCAGCACAAACACACCGCTTGCTAAAGCGCCATGCAAAAAGCCGCGCCGGCTGACATTCTCAATGAGCTTCATGCCATCTCCTTCGCCGCCTGATGGATGGCTGCCCGAATCCGCTGATAAGTGCCGCAGCGGCAGAGATTGCCGGTCATGGCCGTGTCAATCTCCTGGTCGCTCGGACTCTTGTTCTCTTTCAGCAGCGCGATCGCCTGCATGATCTGGCCGGTCTGGCAGTAGCCGCATTGTGGCACCCGAATCTCGATCCACGCCTTCTGCACGGGATGCATGGGCGCGATGCCTTCTATCGTAGTAATCTCGGTGCCGCTGACTTCCTGCATGGGAGTGACGCAGGAGCGGATCGCCGCGCCATTCTGATGCACGGTGCAGGCGCCGCACAATGACATGCCGCAGCCAAACTTCGTTCCCGTCAGCTCCGCCACGTCGCGCAAATACCAAAGCAGCGGCATGTCAGGATCGCCGTCGAACGTCTTCTCTTTCCCGTTTACTTTAAAACGGATCATTGACCCCCTCGGTAAACTTCCTCGGTGAACTATGGATGCTGCAAAAATTGATTTTCCATATCCTAGTCGCAGAGCGCGAAATGTGGAAGTGTGACCAGGTTTCCCCTGTGATCCCCCGTGTTCCCTGTGGTTAAAGGTTTAAGTCAGCGCCGTCATATAATCGTCTGTCATTGCAGGAGGGATTTTGGCCTACGACGATCTGCGGGACTGGATCCAAGCGCTCGACCGAGCCGGCGAACTGAAACGCATCCGCTCCGAAGCGGACCCAATTCTGGAGATCACCGAGATTGCCGACCGAGTTTCGAAAAGTAAGGACCAGCAGGGAACAATCGGCGGCAAGGCTTTGCTGTTCGAGAACGTCAAGGGCTATCCCGGCGCGCAACTTCTCATCAACCAGTTCGGTTCCGCTCGCCGTATGCGGCTAGCGCTCGAAGTCGATGCGCTAGACGAAGTCGCCGAGCGCATCCGCGGTTTCATGGACGTCAAGTCTCCGCAAGGCTTCCTCGACAAAGTGAAGATGCTGCCCATGCTCGCCGAGATGGGCAAGTTCTTTCCCAAGACCGTCGCCAGCGGTCCCTGTAAAGAAGTAATCCAACGCGACAATTTCTCGTTGCTCGATTTCCCCATCCTGCAATGCTGGCCCAAAGATGCCGGACGCTTCATCACGCTGCCCTGCGTGGTCACGCGCGATCCGAAAACCGGCAAGCGCAACGTAGGCATGTATCGCATGCAGATCTACGACGAACGCACCACCGGCATGCATTGGCAACGACAGAAAGTAGCCGCCGAACATTACCGCGACCACATGCGAAAGGGTGTTCCGAATGATGGAGGGACGGGCGCCTCCGCCCGTGCAGCGGTAGACATCATGGCCAGGTCATCGGGAGGATCGACGTTAGCCCCCGGCGACCGTCCCGCTGGAAAAATGGAAGTAGCCGTAGCCATAGGCACTGACCCCGCGCCGACGTTTTCCGCCATCGTGCCGGCTCCGCCCGACGTCGAAGAGTACATCATCGCCGGATTCCTACGGCAGAAGCCGGTCGAGCTAGTAAAGTGCGAAACCGTCGACCTGGAAGTCCCCGCCAATGCCGAGATCATCCTGGAAGGCTACGTTAATCTGGACGAGCTCCGCACCGAAGGCCCATTCGGCGATCACACTGGCTTTTACTCCCTCGAAGACGAATACCCTGTCTTCCACGTCACCTGCGTGACCCACCGAAAAGACCCAATCTACGCGACCACCGTAGTAGGCAAGCCGCCGCAGGAAGATGCCTGGATGGGCAAAGCCGTCGAGCGCATCTTCCTGCCGCTGATGAAGCTGACCATCCCCGAACTGGTGGATATCAACCTGCCGATCGAAGGCGTGTTCCACAACCTGATGCTGGTCTCCATTCGCAAGTCCTATCCCGGACAAGCGCGCAAAGTGATGAACGCCATCTGGTCACTGGGGCAGGCGATGTTCACCAAGTGCATCATCGTGGCCGATGAAGACGTGGACGTGCAGGATGTGGCCGATGTCGCGTTGAAGGTGCTGAACAACATCGACCCCGAGCGCGACATCCAGTTCACCATGGGTCCCGTCGATTCGCTCGACCATGCTGCGCGCCTGGCGAACTACGGATCGAAGATGGGCATAGACGCCACGCGCAAGTGGTCAACCGAGGGCTTCAGTCGTCCGTGGCCGGACGAGATTGTGATGGACGCAAAGACGCGGGCGCTGGTGGATGGTAATTGGAAAGTCCTAGCCAAGGAGTTGGGAATTGAATAGAACTTGCCGCAGAGCTGTTTACTGGCTAGTACTGGAGACCCCCTTCTAAGCGGTCTTTTGGAATCAAAGGCTTGGCGAATTCGACTGCCAGGTCTTTGAGAAATAAGGACTTACACGTAAGGTGTTTAGAAATCAACGAGTTAGCGTAGTTCCCCCCAAGCAGAAATTTGGACGACGCTTCCCAGCAGGTCTTTCCTAACGACACGCCGCGCCATCGAAGTTCGGCTTGAGCCGCGGGCCAACTTATGTTCTCATTAACGGAAGCGTGGGCCGTGGGGGCTCGCGTGCGCGTCGTAACCTCAACCCTCAACCTCATCGTCTTTAAGTGGAAGATGAGCGTAACCTGAGCGGAAACACCGCGAGGAGAAGAATCATGAAAAAAGTCCATTACATTCCCAAGGGATACAACACCATTACGCCGTACCTCATCATCAAGGGCGCGGCGAAAGCCATCGAATATTACAAGAGCGTCTTCGGAGCCACTGTAGTCGAGCGCATGGATGGTCCTGACGGCCGGGTGGGCCATGCTGAACTGCAGATTGGCGACTCGCGCATCATGCTGGCCGACGAAAATCCTAAGATGGGCTACCGCAGCGCCGAGAGCATTGGAGCGTCTCCGGTGAGCCTGTATGTGTACCTCCCCGATTGCGACAAAGTCGTCGCCAAAGCGGCCGCGGAGGGGGCGAAAATCCTGAAGCCGGTCGCGGACCAGTTCTACGGAGATCGCTCCGGCTTTATCCAGGACCCGTTCGGACATCTCTGGGGCATTGCGACTCACAAGGAAGACGTGTCCCCGAAAGAGATGGAAGAACGCGCCAGGAAAGCGATGCAGGCGGCTTAACAGCAGCTCTTGGCTATTGGCTCTTAGCTTTTGGCTCGGCCGAAGTCGGATTTGGCTAAAGGCTAAGAGCTAACGGCCAAGAGCCCGAGTCGCACCCGTACTCGCCGCATTCGCGAAATTGCAGACAAAGCCTCAGAAAGGACTCTATTCATGCTCGCTGCTGGCAATCCTTTTCCGAATTTTTCGCTTCCCAACCAGGATGGCAAAACCACCAAGCTCTCCGACTTTGCCGGACACTGGCTTGTGGTTTATTTCTATCCGAAAGACGACACGCCTGGCTGCACAATCCAGGGCAAGTCGTTCACGGCGACCAAAGCCGATTTTGACGCGGCTGGGATCAAAGTCGTTGGCGTAAGTGCCGACGACGTTGCCTCGCATAAGAACTTCTGCAACAAGTTCGCCTTTACCATCGACTTGCTCGCCGATACCGATGCCAGCCTGATGAAGTCGCTCGGCATCAGCCAGGCGGAATGGAAAGGGATGAAGTTCTGGGAGCGCACCAGCTTCGTGGTCGATCCGAAGGGCGTGATCCGCAAGGTGTACGAGAAAGTAAATCCGCAAGGCCACGAGAAGGTGCTGCTCGATGATATCGAAGGGATGAGGGAAAAAGCTGCCTAGCAGGAAAGTTTGTCATCCTGACCCTGATCTCGTCGAAGGGGAAGGACCTGCTTCTGGCCAGTGCTGTTCCATTGACTGCGTAGCGTTCCAGTCAATCCCTCGGCGGTGACCGAGGGCAGAATCCGGTACAGCCGGGAGCGCAGATCGCGGTAGCCCTGAATCCCGGCAAACAGGTCGCTCATCAGCTCGCGGAAGCTCGCGCTTTGCGCGGTCAGATACACCATCCGTTCCAGAACGCTGTCGCCGAAGATTTGTCCATGGTAGAAGCGCTCGGAAACGCGCGCCGCCAATTTCAACTCGGCCAGCACCTCTTCTTCCAGCAGGGCCTGATAGCCGGAAGACCGTTCGGACAATAGCGTGTTGACGCACAACTCCGCCGATCGAAGTGCGTAGTAGAGACCCTCTCCAGTAATTGGGTCCACCAGGCCCGCGCTGTCACCGATCATGGCCCAGCCATCCCCGCAGACTTCCAGGGCTTCGAACGTCTGGGGGCGAAAGGACGGAAGAATGTGCGAATAGAAACGGGCACCATCCAACGGAAAGCCGTGTTCTTCGAGCCAACACTCCAATAAGCGGCGCAACTCGGCAGTAGAGGTTTCGCCCATCTTGCCCGCGATCCCGGCGGAAACATGATCCAAACGAGGGAAAACCCAGATGTAGCCGGTGATCCCTTTCAGAAACTGGATCTGCATTAGAGAGGTGCGGCCAGGGATGAAGTAGCCTGCGGTGACCATCAGATCGTTCGCAGAAATCGGCGAGAGCAACTGTGAGCGAAACGGATTGCGAGCGCCTGCTGCGAGAATCAGATAAGACGCCCGGTATTCCTGCCGAGGCGTGACCAGCAGCCAGTCGTTATCGGCTCGCGCAATCCGCGTCACGCGTTCCTGCCGCACATCAACACCGCTGCGCCGGGCCCGCTCCAGCAACAATGCATTCAGCGCCAGGCGCGAGAAGATCGCGACTGGGTGCCGCATGTGGAAGCGCACCCGCTGCCCCGATGGGCTGATCAGTTCGCACTGGTTGACCTGATTACTTTCAACCAGATTGCTTGCGCTCTCGACGTTGGCAAGAAACGGATACTGCCGCAAAGCTTTGTGGGTGAGTCCGCCGCCGCAGGGCTTTTCCCAGGCAAGCTTTTCGTCAAAGAGAACAATGTCCCGGCCCTCCGCCGCCAACTGAGCGCCTGCCAGAGCGCCGGCCGGACCGCCTCCGACAATCGCAGTGGGGAGCTGCGCCTTCATAATTCTGGTCACGGATTTTGTCGAGCAGGAGAAAGCTCGCGAGCCGGCGAGCAGCAACGCTCCGGCGCGACGCTTGCGAAGTCCTCCCCGAGCCGGGTTGGACAAGGATTCCCGAGAACCGCGAGCTTCCCGGCTACTGCAGCGTGGTGGCGCTATTCAACCCCTGATAGATGAACAATCCCGCAATGACCAGGATCATAGCCCCCGACAAGGCGCCGAGCACCTTGACGATCGGTGTGATCTTCTGCATCTTGGAGATCACTTCCGTTTGATCTTTGTGCATCTGGGATTCGGTTTCATGGAGGAAGATCGAATCGTCCTCGTGCATGGTGAGGGTGCTGCGATAGATCAGGAGGATGATGAGGACCCCCGTCAGAATACCCCACGCGACAAGCAGCCCGTACATAGGAGACATACGCCACCTCGGAGCTGAGATCGAGCCAATCCCCGAAGTTGCCGCCTGAAGCCCCAGCGAAAACTAAAACTAATCTGGCATCCGCCGGCGGTCGAGAACCAGCTCCTACTGGGCACGATTATAGCCCCATTTGGCAAGAGGGGGTTGCGACTTCTTGCCTGGCCCGAGCATCTAAGTTGCAGATTCGGGAAGCAGGGCGGGTCCTGAAAAGCCTTGCCGAGCGGGCCGCAGCCTTTGTTATAATGGCTAAGTACAAGGAGATAAAACAGATGGCAACTACTTCCGCACCCGGTATACAACCCAAAACCTCGGCCCCGGTCCTGACCCCAGCCGCGATTGCCAAGGTCAAAGAGATCATGGCTGCACAGAACCCGGTTCCGTCAGGATTGCGGTTATCCGTGGTCGGCGGCGGTTGCTCCGGCTTTCAATACTCCATGGCGTTTGAGAATGGCGCTGGCATGATGGACAAGGTTTTCGACTTTGACGGTTTGAAAGTTTACGTGGATGCCACTTCCCTCATGTATCTTGGCGGAGCGCATGTCGATTACGTCGAGACCCTTGAGGGCGCCGGATTCAAGTTCGACAACCCGAATGTGAAGAGCACCTGCGGCTGCGGTTCCTCGTTTAATGTTTAAGCTTCAGCGTTGAAGTGTTTTCGGTTTCACGTCAAGCCCCGCTCTCGATGCGGGGCTTTTCTGTTGGTGGAATACTCCGGGATAAGAAAGTCTATTGGTCGGGCGGCATCTGTGGCGGGAGCTGTTGAGCAGGTGGCGCCGAAGAGCTTTGGGATGGTTGGCCGACGTTCGGCGCGAGTCCCTGCCCGGAGAGACCGCCAGGTTGCCCCGGATTGACAGGGCCGTTTAGGTTTAAAGAAGTCGGCGCAGTGTTCACCGGACCCTTCAGCAGGCCGCCTTGGTCCAACAGTGGCACATAGATGAAGAGCCAGTCGTTGTAATGGTTCTTGTTGTAGAACACGCGGATGGTCTTCTCTTTGCTCGTGCTGGCAACCCCGAGGATCGGCCCTCCGCCGAATGTTGGTCCGTTGAAGCCGGAACCGGAATTGGAGCTTGGATTGGAAGCCGAAGGTGATCCCGGCGAATTCGGATTCTCCCCCGCGTCCGAAGGGTTGCCGGAAGAAGAGTTGCCGGAATCGCCGCTCGCCTGATTCTGCGCGCCCGTGCTGCTTGCCGGTTGCAGTCCGCCCGGTTGCAAGCCGCCCGGCTGCTGCCCGCCAGGTATTTGCCCCAACAGCGGCCCGTTGTTGAGGCTGATGTCGGCTTGATGCAGAAATTTGAAGTCTCGCTCTTTGCCGGTGACGGGGTCGCGGTTGATCGGATCGGTAAATCGCTTGCGCAGGAAACGGAGGTTGTTGATGTTTTCCAACTCCTCGACGCGCGTGGGATACCGTTGGAACTTCTTGTAGAAGTGTTGAATTGCGCGCATGTACTCCGTGCCCCGATGCCGCAACTCCTCTTCACGATCGCGGCGGATCTGCAGCTTGATATCGGGCAACACGGTGAGCAGCGCAATTGTGATCATCGCCAGGGCCAAGATCAACGTGATCATGAGGTAGCCGCGCTGGGAAATTTGTAATTTGTGATTTGTAATCTGGTAATTTGACGATCTCAAACGACGATGTCGCATACCCGGTCACTCACCTTCAATTACAAACCACCAATTACAAATCAGCGATGGTGCCTACCCGCGCGTTAAGGGCAGGCTCTGCCGGTTGTTGTTGATCACATCTTCCACGTCCACCGTGGTCGGCGAAATGTGCAGGACGCGATAGCGCCGGTCGACAATGTCGCCCTCGGCGGCGATAAAAATATCGTCGCCCTGGGACAGGAATACTTTCTTTGTCTCCCCGGGCTGGTTAGCAAAGCCAAAGAACTTGAGCGTGATGGGCGGCGGCAGAGGAATTGCCGGGAGGGGGCGAAGGCCGGCATCCTCTTTATCTTTGCCTTTGCCCGCAGAACCGTTCTTCACGGGCGTCTCGATCGCCACGGAACCCGCGACAAAGATATTTCTTCCGTTGCCCGCGTACTTCGTTTCCTCGCTTTGGCGGAGCAGGTTCAGGTCGAGCGTGGGATCCAGCCGCGGCTCAAGCGCGGGCTCCGCTTTTCCGGACGCCGTGTGCCGCACGCCGGAACGGGCCGCGGCTACAGTGGCTGGTTCTGCTGCCGGGGCCGCTGCCGGCGGCGAGGGCCAGAGAGCGCGGCCCAGTAGCAGCAGTGCGACACCGCCCAACCCAGCCAGAAAGATGATTTGCTTCCGATTTTTGATTCCCAGTTTCACTCAGGCACCCGACCGCAGATAACTGTGCAACTTGATTTCCAGCTTGACCGGTCCCGCGCCTTCGCCCGCCAGTCCCACGCTCTGCACAATGAAAAACAGCTTCGACCTTTCCAGCGCATTAATGAACCGCACCAGTTGGAGGTAGTCTCCGGAAAAACTTCCTTCGATGGCCACCGGAATAACGCCGGAGCTTTCGGCTTCCTCCTTCGTGTATTTCGCGGTTTGAATCCGAACCCCATTCTCCGACGCCAGCTTACCCAGTTCGTTGACCAGATCGGAATCCTTGGCGGCAAAACGGTCTTTATAAAACCCGCTGATCTGACCCTTAGCCAGCACGATCTTCTTGTCCATGCCGCGCAGGGGTTCGACTTCGTGGGTCTTCCTTTGCAATTCGAGTTTCAGTTGGCTCAATTGCAGAGCCCGTGAATCCGCCGAACCCACCAGCGGCGAGAACAGAACTGCCAGCGCAACCACATCGATCGCCAGCATCGCCCCAATCGCAATCTTCAGCTTGCGCCGCGAGTTCCCTAAGTCCGGCATTACTGGTTGCTCCTGTCGCTCGAGCCCGGAACATAAATCGAGACCACCGAAGCGGCCACACCCGCTCCCGGCTGCGCACTCTCGCCTTCAGAAACCAGCTCCGCCCCCTGGAAATGCTTCGAGCCTTCCAGGCGATGGACCAGTTCTACGGCCGCGGCGCGCGTGTCGGCTGCCACATGCATGTCCAGTTGCATCTGGTTCTGCTCATTCAACTCCGGCCGCAGCGAGACCACATGCAGATTCGGGGGCATGACCGGTTCCAGATCTTCGAACACGCGCGTCCAGGAAAATGCTTTGCGTTGAATCAGTCCGTTCAAGAACTGCGACTGGTCCCGGGTGCTGCGGTTGAGGGGCATGTCGAGTACGGCCTGATCTTCGGCGCGCTCTTTGTTGAGCTCATCGATCTGTTGCTGCAGTTGTGTAATGTTGTGACGATCTCTTCCGGCGTTGCTCCAGCCCCGCACCGCGAACAGCAGCAGAACCAGCGTCAACGCGGCCAGCAGGCCCACACCCAATCCCCAACGCACCCAGAATTCACGGGCGTCTTCATAGGGCCGGGTCGCGAGATTGATATCCAAACGCATATTAGCTTCTGGCTTCTGGCTTCTGGCTTTTGGTCCCTGGATCTTAGCTAGGAGCCAGAAGCCAGGAGCCAGAAGCGCTTTACGAAATTAGTGCTCCCACTACTCCCGCCATGCGCCAGCGCGGAATCGCCCCCGTCGTGGAGCCGATCTGCGACGCGGCCACCAGTTCCTCAACCTGCGCGCCCGACTGGCTCTTCAGCGCCGGCGCGGCGCCTCCCGTTTCCGGCAGCCCCGCTACATAGACACGCTCAATGTTCAGGTTGTAGGTGTCCTGGAAAAACACCACCGAGGGATAGACTTCTTCCGCCAGTTGATCGCCGGTGATGGTCACGCCGCGCACATTTTCGAGCGTGCGGAACAGCAGCAGTTGCTCCTGATCGAGAATCGCGATGCTGATGGTGCGCGCGTCCACCTTGACCACCAGGGTGGGCCGTTCCGCGTCCGCGGCTCCGAGCGCGGCCAGCATCGACGGCATCACCATCCCAGGGTTATAGCCGGCGTCGCGAAACGCCGACTCATATTCCTCAAGAACCGTGTTCAGCACCACCGCCGCCACCGCCCGCATTCCTTTACCCGTCGACTGCGCGTGATAGGAGATGCGAGCATCACTGGGATCAAAAGGCAACGACTTTTTCAGCCGGAAACGGACCACCGCTTCGGCCTCGTCGTGCTTGGCCGGAAGGGTTTCGAAATCCAGCAGGACGACGCGCACCGAGGTGTCGGGAAGAATCGCGATCACGTCGCGGGACCGCGCGCCGACCCCGCCGAGCGCGCTTTCAATCGCTTGCCGGACCGCTGTCCCGTCGCGCAGATTCGCTTCCATCAAATCGGGTACCACCGTGCCCGGCGCCAGTTCGCGCGCCGAGGCCATGGCCACCATCCGTCCCGTGTCGGCGGCGCGCCCTGCCAGCACGCGGTCGGCTGCAATTTCGCAGGCGAGCGTTGGACGGCGAACGTGTTTGGAAGAACTAATCATTGCTGCAATTTGATGATATCCCGCACTTTCAGCAGGTGAGTAGTTACCTCTGCGGGTGCCGGGACTGGACGGCCGGCCATCAGCAGCGGTAACCCACCTCAGCGCATGGTCTCAATAAAGGTGACCTTGTTGATCTCCTTCAGAGTGGTAAATCCGCCGCGCACCTTGTCCAGCGCCGATTCGCGGAGGAAGCGCATGCCCTCTTCACGGGCCGCTTTCCGGATTTCCGACGTTGGCCTTTTCTCCAGAATCATCTCGCGAATACGGTCGGTCAAATCCAGAAGCTCATGAATTGCGGTTCGTCCCCGGAACCCCGTGCCCGCGCACTCGATGCACCCCTGCCCCTCGTACAAAGGAACCTGCGACCACTGCAGCGGGTCGAGGCCGCTGGCTTCGAGCACGTCATTCGGATAATGCACGGCCGTCCGGCAGGAATCGCAGATCACCCGCACCAGTCGTTGCGCCAGAATGCAGTTCAGCGCCGACACGAAGTTGTAGGGCTCGACTCCCATGTTCAGGAAGCGCCCCAGCACGTCGACCACGTTATTGGCGTGGACGGTGGTGAACACGAGGTGCCCCGTCAGCGCCGATTGGATGGCGATCTGCGCCGTTTCGTTGTCGCGAATTTCGCCCACCATGATCTTGTCCGGGTCGTGGCGCAGGATGGAACGCAGACCGCGGGCGAAAGTCAGCCCCTTTTTTTCGTTGACCGGAATCTGCGTAATCCCGCGGATTTGATACTCCACCGGGTCTTCAATGGTGATGATCTTGTCTTCGTCGGTCTTGATCTCGTTGACGGCGGCGTACAAGGTGGTGGTTTTGCCGCTGCCCGTCGGCCCGGTGACCAGCACCATGCCGTACGGTTCCTTGATATAGCGGCGAAAGCGGCGCAGATCGCCGTCGTCGAACCCGACCACGTCGAGCGTGAGCTTCTTGAACTTCTCGCTCATCGACTCCTTGTCGAGCACGCGGAGCACGGCATCCTCGCCGTGGATCGAGGGCATGATCGAAACCCGGAAGTCGATGGCACGCCCGAGGTACTTTACGCGGAAGCGGCCGTCCTGAGGCACGCGGCGCTCGGAAATATCGAGCTCGCTCATCACCTTGATGCGCGAAATGATGGTCGAGTGGTGCTCTTTGCCGATGGGCGGCATGGCGTTGGTGAGCACGCCGTCAATACGAAACTTGATGACCACCGAGTCGTCGCGGGTTTCGATGTGAATGTCGCTCGCCCGCCGTTGCAGCGCCGTGAAAATCGTGGTATCGACCAGACGGATGATCGGGCTCATGTCGGTGCCCGCCGTTGCCGTCAATTTGTCGATCGAAATGGTCTCGTCGTTTCCGGCTTCGTCCTCGCGGATCACGTCGAGCGTGAATCCCTCGCTCGCGTCTTCGAGCACGCGCTTGGACTGTTCGGTCTTCTTCAGGATGTCGGAGATCTGCTTGAGGGTCGAAACTTTGGTGACGATCCGCTTGCCCAGCAGCAGGCTGATTTCGTCGATCATCATCAACTGGCTGGGGTCGGCAATCGCAATCGCCAGGCGCCCGTCCGCGGTCTCGTCCAGAGGCACGAAGTTATAGCGGAACATCAGGTGCACGGGGATCTTCTCAAACAGATCGTGATGCAACTGGAAGTCGCTCAGATCGATGAATTCGCAACGATAGCGCCGCGCGATATCCCGCGCCCGTTCCAGTTCGTCGGGTACCGACGCCGGTTCCGGCGCCAGTTTGCCGCCATTCCCGCCCGTTACCACTACCGTTGTTTTCTTATCCGCCATGCCCATTCCAGTCTACAGCTTCTTATAGAGCCAGGTTTCAACCTTGAAACCTTGAAACCTTGAAACCTTGCCTCTAGTGCACCCCCGCTCCCAGGGTGAAGATCGGCATATACAGGGAAATCAGAATGCCGCCGACAAAGACTGCCATGATGACCAGGATGATCGGCTCAATCAACGCCATGGCCGCGCTCAGAGCCGTCTGCACATCCTCTTCGTAAAACTCCGCCACCGAACTGAGCATGGCCGGCAGCGCACCGGTCGATTCGCCGACTTCCAGCATTTCCACCGCCAGGTCGGGAAACAGCTTCTGTGCCTCCAGGCTATGCGCCAGGCTCTGCCCTTCTCTCACCCGCTCCGCCGCAGCGGTGATGCCGTTTAACATTTGCCGGCTGCTCATCGATGCGCCGGCCGTTTCCATCGCCGGCACCAAAGGCAGCCCGCCCTGCAGCAGAGTCGCCAGAATGCGCGAGAAGTTCGCTACCTGGTACTTCAGCCGGATTTCCCCGATCAGGGGCAGCGACAACAGAAACCGGTCAATGCGTTCCGCCCCTCGATCGCTCTGCTTCCATTGCAACAGCAGAACGATCGCTGCCGCAGCGACCAGCAGCACGATCCACGCATATTTCTGCGCGTTCAGCCCGATCGACAGCATGAACACCGTCATCACCGGCAACTGCGCTCCCAGGTTGTTGAACAAGTCGGCAAACTTTGGCACCACGTAGGTGATCAGAAAAATCAGCATCACCGTCACCATCGTGACCAGCAGCGCCGGGTACACCAACGACACCAGCAGCTTCTTACGGAAAGTCTGCACCATCCGCTGATAGGCGATATAGCGGCCCAGAACCTCTTCCATGCTGCCGCTCTTCTCTCCCGCCATCAGCGTGGTCGTGTACATCTTCGGAAATACCTGCTGCGCGGCGAACGCATCGGAGAGCAACTCGCCCCCCTTGACCCGCTCGCGCACGTCTTGGAGCAGCCGTAACAGGGATTTGTCGCGCTGCCGCTTGATCAGAAGATCAAGCGCCGTCAGAATCGGCAGTCCGGCCTTAATCAGCGTCAGAAACTGCTGGTTGAAGATTAAGAACGTAGACTGTCGCAGCTTGCCGCGTTGTCCGAGTCCTCCCCGGCTGAGGATGGTTCGGGGTTTGACCCAGTACACCAGGTATCCCTGCTGCGTGAAGCGGTCGTGGACCTCGGCTTCGGAATACCCGTGCTCCACCTGCTGCCGCAGGTGGCCCTGTTCGTCGGCGACTTTGACCAGGAATTGTGCCATTCGATCTCGTCTGCTGCTGCGGAATCTGGCTTCGAGCGCCTGCTGTCTCGCTTCTCAAACCAAGTCTAACATTCTGTTCTTAAAGAGGTTACCGGAACTGTCCAGGGGCGCGGTACGCAAGTAACCGAAGCCCTAGGGTCCCCATTCTCCTTCCACCGTTTCCACTCCCGGGGGAGGGGTAAATTGAAACCGGCTATCGTTCAACTCCGGATTCTCCTTCCAGCCCGCAAAGCGGAACTCCGTCGTTGCCCCGTCCGCCTCCAGTAATACGATGCGGACAATCTGGTCAGAGGGAGTGATCTCCAGTTGTACCTCGTTAACCTGGCCGGCCGCGCTCTGCATAACGGCGCCCTGCGGAACTCCTCGCAGCAACGTGTTTCCGGCGCCCAGAGGCGATTGGTCCGGGATCTTCGAAAGTCCTCGTAATTCATTCTCCAGCTTGGTCTTGCCGAGCAAGAATGCCAGCGGCGAGCGCCAGTCATTCAGCTTTTGGAGCGTCGTTTTTCTGAGTTGCCGTTCGCCCGGCAGGTAGAACCACACCGCCTCGCCGTCGCTGATGAACAGCTTCTCTTTCGGAGAACGGTATTCCCACCGCATCTTGCGCGGCTTTTTCAGCCATAAGGTGCCCGATTCCACGCGCTCCGCGCCTTCGCCTCGATAGATTTCGGTGAAGTCCGACTGCAAACTGCGCAGGTGGTTGTAATGGTTATCGACCGCCCGCGCCAACTGACGAACATCCTGCGCCCTAGCCGATCGGGTGAGGCATGGCAGTGTGACGGCCACCAACAACAGCCCGCAAAATAATCCATTTCTCACGCCGGATAGATTCCTCAATCCCTGATTTTACCTGCGGCATATTTCTTTTCTGTGAACACCGAGTACTGCTCCGTTCCGCCGACTCTCACCAGAGCCTGCGACGCTCCAAGGACACTGTCCATCGCCGGGTTGTGATAGACGATCCAAACGGGCCTCGGCGATTGCTCCAAAGACTGCTCAAGATTTCGAAGCACCCGCTCGAATCCCGCGCGGGGCAGCGGATTGAACAAGTACAAGACCAGCGGCGCATCAGGAAGCACAAACTCGCAAGCATCGGTCGAGACCGCTTCAATCTGCGAACAGCGCTGCGTGGCACTTCGATATTCGCGTATGTTTTGCTCCGCCGCGCGATGCAGTTCCGGAATCAATTCCACTCCCACAATCCTTTTGAACGGATACTCCGAGGCCATCAGCAACGTCCGTCCCTTGCCCGAACCAAGATCGACGAAGGTGAATTGATCGAACTCGATGGGCAGGCTTGCCATCATCTCCCGAAACAGAGCCGGCTCGGTTGGCTGATAAGGAGAGTGAAACAATCCCAGCAATCGCGCCCGCCAGCCCACCGTGCCGCTGGTCGTATTGACGCGATTTTCCCAGTCGTACTCCATATCGCCATAACGCTGCCGCCGGCGCTCGGGCGTCGACTCGCGCGCAAACGTCCACAGAATACTCGCTAGCTGGGAAGTTGCGGCGGCAGCGCCCTTCTCTTGCGCCTGTATGCGCCACCAGCGACTGAATGAGGACCAAAGTTGTCGGGGAAAACTAGAAGACACGTAGGGATGCTAACAAAACGGGAAAGTCGCTGTTTGCTCTTGACCATTGGCCTTTAGCCAAAAGCTAATGGCTCCCTAGTGGAACTTTGGCGGCCCCGGATTGTATCCGGGGGGCAGCCCCTTCTCGGCGAACGGAAAGTCCTCAGGGTTGCGCAACTCGATGCGGCCGTCGGCCATAAGCTTGTACGGCTTACGATCCGGATCCAGCGGCACGCCTCGCAGCATCCCGGCTCCAATCAACTGGTTGAAGCTCGACGGCAGCCGCCCGGTCTTCTCGGAGTAGGCGGCGACGATTTTTTCCAGTTCCGCCACACCCTCATCGACGTCCAGGGCCCGCAGGTGCGCGATGGCGTTTTGCTTGATCAAATCTTCCTTCGTGGTGGCATAGGTAGCCTGCCAGAGTATGCGTGCCGTTCCGATTTCGCCCGCATGCTGCGCCATCTTGGCCGCCATAATACGCAGGAACGGATGCGCTTTCGGCACTTTGGTCCCACGCTCGAAGGCCTCGGCCGCGTGCGCGTAGTCCTTCAGGTCTATGTAGTAAAAGAACCCAAGGTTGAAATACAGTTTCCAGTCGTCGGGGTTGTTCCGGATGCCACTCTCGAGCAGAGCGATCGCCTTTTCAGGCTGGCCTGCACCCAGGGGCGGCTTCGATCCCAGGAAGTTCGCTCCGAATTCGTAGGCCACGATCAGCTTGGGGTCGAGTGCCGTCGTGATCTCTAACAGCGGGGACAGCAGGTTGTAGTCCGTGGCTCGCATCGCGTGCCGAATGCCAAAATACTGCACCGTGCGCGTCCAGTAGATATCGGCGAGCAACCCGTTATAGCCCAGGCTCAGGCGTTTGATCCACTTCGGCGAGTTGAAATAAAGCACCTCTTCCAGCGTGGCGTGAGTCCGCATCTGGTCGAGCCGCCGCAAAAGCAGAATGGATCCGGCCAGCGAAATCAGCAGCAGGAGGCTGGCAACCGCCGTGACCTTCCGCGAGCCGGTCATTGTCATTTCAGGTTCCTGCGCTCGAAAATCAGCACCGCGCCGCAGATTGCCATCGCTGAGTAGGTGAGCGCGTAGGCCGTATTGTAGGCAATCAGATGTGCAGGAATGGGTTGTTCATGGGCCACTTGCGTGATCACGTTCAGCGTCGAAAAGTTCGGCACCAGGTAGGCCGCAGCCGTCGCCAGCCATCGCGTAAGCCCATGCGACATCCCGGCGAACCCGCGCAGATCCTCGGCAAAGCTGCCGATCACAAACAGCGAGAAGGTAAACACGGCCGACAGCAGCGGGGAAGAGAAGGACGAGAACAGCAGCGCGAGCGAACACAAAATCAGAAACTGCAACACAATGAAGAACAACGCGACCAGGATCCAGGCATCGGAAGACTGGAACTTGTGCGCCACATAGAGCAGCGCCGCGAATACTCCAATGGCCATGCAGAACGTATTCACCACCAGCGTTCCGGTAAGTCCGAAGAACTTGCCGACGATGAATTCCCAACGCCGCACCGGACGCGACAGCACGGTGTAGAGCGTGCGTTTCTCCATCTCTTTCGAGACCAGGCCGATGCCGATGAAGATGGCAATGACCACGCCGAACAGCGACACTGCGGTCAGACCCAGGTTCACCACCACCAGCCGCTCGATGGCGATCGAGATTTGTCCCACCAGAATTGCGGCCCCGGAAAGCAGCAGGGCGAAGGCGATCAGGTTGTAGAGAACGCGGTCGCGCACCGCTTCGCGGAAAGTGTTGGCGGCGATGTGGGTTATTCGATTCATCTTGCCCCCACCGCCGGTATGGCTTCCGGGCTCACTTTTTGCAGGTAGTACTCTTCCAGTGAGGTGCGCACCGGTGTCAGCGAGATCAGCCGCAGCCGTTCTCGCCGCAGGATTTCCAGTGCCGCCTCCTGCTGTGTTTCGGCCAGGACCGCGCGGATCGTCTCCCCAATCACGTGGCACTCGGCTCCCAGACCGGTGAGTCCGGCGGGAACCACCCTTCCGTTCCAGATCAGCTCCACCTTGCCTGCGACCGACGACGTCAGTTCGGCCACGTGGCCCACGCCGCGCAGTTCACCCTGGTGGATGACCGCGACCCGGTCACACAACGCCTCAGCGTCAGAAAGGATATGGGTCGAGAAGAATACGGTTTTGCCTTGCCGCCTGAGTTCTTCGATCAGGTCGCGGACCTCGCGGCGGCCCATCGGATCCAGTCCCGACATGGGCTCATCCAGAAAAACCACTTTCGGATCGTGCAGGATGGCCTGCGCAATGCCCGCTCGCTGCAGCATGCCCTTGGAAAATTTTCGCAATTGCACATCCGCGGCGTCTCGCAAGCTGACACGTTCCAGCATTTCCTCCACTTTTCCCGCCAACCGACTGGCCTCCACTCCAGACAACTGCCCGTAATATTTCAGCAGTTCGCGCGCGGTCAGATAGTCGTAGAAATATGGCTGCTCGGGAAGGAATCCAATTTGCGCCTTCATGCGCGGATCGTCGAGTTCCATGCCCAGAATCCGCGCGCTTCCGCTGGTAGGCAGGACCAAGCCCATCAGCAGCTTCAAAGTCGTGGTCTTTCCCGCCCCATTGGGACCAAGAAAGCCAAAGATTTCGCCGTTCTCGACCGCGAGGTTCAGCGGCCGCAGCGCGCACTTCGGGCGCTTGCGCCAGAAGCCAACACTATATGTCTTTTCCAAACCAAGGATTTCAATAGCGGACATGGGAGTGACATCTAACCCAGAAAATTATATTCGAAGGAATCGCGAAAATAGTTGCCGCTCCCGGTGACCGCAATTACGGAAGTGTCTGCACCGCGGAGGGCCGCTGGAGATGCCCGGGACGACGCCGGCAATCTTGGCAGGTTGCGGAAAAAGTATTTTCCACGCCGCAGTGTCACCCCAGCGGCTAAGGCCGGTGCAGAAAATGAGCCAGTTATCGCAGCGCTGAAGCGCTGCGCCACCCCAAATCAAGCGCAATATCGAGTTTTTCCGCAGCCTGTTAGAGCTCTGCAAAACGCCGAGGTAAGGTTTGTTCCAGGACCCTTAGTGAGCTATTGGGTAGGCTTGACAAGTCGCGAGGTCGCTGGGTGGCAGGCCACCCGCCGTCTGTTGGCTTCGCAGCGTCCCGTCGGTCACCGTACAGAAATCCTCGTCTCCAGTCGCGTCGGCGGCTAACGGCGTGGCGCCGGCTACGAAATCGCCGTTGATTGTCCCGTTGCCGATTCCCGTTGCCAGGAACTGGTATCCGCTGTGCCCCGCCGAGCCTGGTACCGCGTTTGCGATAGAGTTGTCCAGCAGGCATGCGGTAGTTGGAGCAGGCGTGCAAGGTGCGGTCTTGCCCAGGTCCTGGATTTGGACCGCGTATCCGATCGTCGGGAAGCTGCTGAAATAGGAAATCTCAGCCGTCGTGATGGTTCGCACCGCAGCGGCCGCCGATGACTGATTTGCCGCCATTCGCGCGCGCAGCAGGTTCGGAATTGCAATCGCGGCAATAATCAAAATAATGGCGACCACGATCAGCAGCTCGATCAATGAGAAGCCCTGTTGGCGCATCCGATGACGCATTCCGACTCACTCCTTACCATTTCTACTGCATTTTACGTACCCAAGCATATCGCGCTTTCAGACTATTCCTGCGATTACTAAAGTGACGTGGGGTACCTCGTGTGGGGGAGCTTCCACGCCGGCTGCACTTGGTTTGCCAAATACCGTCCTTTGCTCAAGGCAATTTCGGACGCCCGGAGCTGCGCAAATATTGTTTCGCAAACAACAAAGGAGCATCGGATGTCGCCATCCGATGCTCCTGGCTTGTACCCTTGCGGGTAACTCTGTGACCTTTGACGCTTACTGGATCGGTGGAACCGAGCCAATGCAGGCGGCCGCCCCAATGCCGGCTAGCGTGGGAGGCTGCGGCGAGCGTACCACTGCGTCCTCGAACGAGCAGAACGACTTGACGCCGGTCGAGTTGAAAGATGCCGGGTTAGCGGCGACCTCGTAGTTTGTGTTGATGTTGTTGTTGGGCACAACAGCATAGGCATACAAATAACCAGCCTTCACAACCTGGTTTGCCACTGACAGCGATCCGTCAATCAGGCAGGCCGTTGCAGCTACCGGAGGAACCGGACAGATGGCAGCAGCGCCGCCGGGTCCAAGGGCCAGCAGAGTGGGCGAGTATCCAGTCGTAGGATAACTCGACACGTATGAAACATTGGCAGTGTTAATGGTGCGAATTCCGCTGGCCGCAGCCGACTCATTGGCGGCAATACGGGCGCGCAGCAGGTTCGGGATAGCGATAGCGGCGATGATCAGGATGATCGCCACCACGATCAGCAGTTCGATCAGTGAGAAACCTTTATTTTTCCGCATTTAAATTGTCCTCGTCTCCGATTGCGATTGGCTTGATGACCAACTCGCTTGTACCGGGGCATTCTGAGGGCCAGTGGCCACATTGGACGAAAAGGCAGTGTCCTTCTGGTGTAAACTCAGTGTTTTCAGCGGAGTTCTGCGGGAGGGTCACCTATAATTACCTCTTGCCCTCCCAGTATGACACCTTTTCCAGATCCGCATTGACAGATTTTGACAATTCGAGACACACATTGACAAACTTTGACAGTTGCCCTGGTTCCCATCTTGATCCATATTCATCCATCTTCATCTTCCTTCTCCGATTCAGGGAACGGCGGTCGGTTCGTCTTGCGCTCGCAGAAGCTTTCACCGCCAAGACGCCGAGTGCGCTGAGAAAGACTCAATCGCTTTTCTCGGCGGCCTCGGCGTCTCGGCGGTAAGGTCTTTAAGTGCGTATCTCGTCCGCGATGGCCAGGGCAAGCTTCGGACGCCCGGAACTGCGCAAATATCGTTTCGCAAACAACAAAAGGAGCATCGGATGTCGCCATCCGATGCTCCTGGCTTGTACCCTTGCGGGTAACTCTGTGACCTTTGACGCTTACTGGATCGGTGGAACCGAGCCAATGCAGGCGGCCGCCCCAATGCCGGCTAGCGTGGGAGGCTGCGGCGAGCGTACCACTGCGTCCTCGAACGAGCAGAACGACTTGACGCCGGTCGAGTTGAAAGATGCCGGGTTAGCGGCGACCTCGTAGTTTGTGTTGATGTTGTTGTTGGGCACAACAGCATAGGCATACAAATAACCAGCCTTCACAACCTGGTCTGCGACTGACAGCGATCCGTCAATCAGACAAGCGGTGGCAGCTACCGGAGGATTCGGACAGATGGCAGCCGCGCCGCCCGGCCCAAGGGCAAGCAGAGTCGGAGAGTATCCAGTCGTAGGATAGCTGGACACGTACGAAACATTGGCAGTGTTAATGGTGCGAATGCCGCTGGCCGCAGCCGACTCATTGGCGGCAATACGGGCGCGCAGCAGGTTCGGGATCGCGATAGCGGCGATGATCAGGATGATCGCCACCACGATCAGCAGTTCGATCAGTGAGAAGCCTTTTTGTTTCCGCATTTAAATTGTCCTCGTCTCCAATTTGGATTGTTGTTGGGGGTCAAACTCGCTTGTACTATCGCACTCCGAGGGCCAGAGTCCCAAGTAACGGAAGTCATGCGTCCTTCTGGGGTAAACTTAGCATTTTCAACAGAGTTGCGTGGAATGGTCACCCCTGATTACCTCTTGACTCCCTCAGTATGACACTTTCCGGGACTCAGATTGACAAATTTTGCCAGTCAGCCCTGATCTCCATCTCCATTCTCAGTTCAAATGCCCGGTCAGATACCGCTCCTGCATTTTGGCAGCACTCGCCTCAGTTTTTTGCGTTGGCAGCATCTTCACCATCGAGGTACCGAGTACGCCAAGAGAAATCAATCGCTTTTTCTCGGCGGCCTCGGTGATCGGCGGTAGAATGACGCTCGCCGGAACGCTCCCATGCCGAACCTTCCTCTGAATGCCGATCGCGACATTGCTCGCGCTTCCACTCTGCCCGCATCCCTCTATTTCAGTCCTGAAATCTTTGAGGACGAGAAGACCAGGCTCTTTGCCTCGACCTGGCAGGTGGTCGGGCACGCTCACCAGGCCGTCGGCCCCGGCGACTACTTCACTTTCGACCTCCTCGGAGAACCGCTTCTCATTGCCCGTGGCGATGACGGCATTCTCCGATGCTTTCATAACGTTTGCCGCCATCGCGCCGGTAACCCCGCCTCCGGCTGCGGCAACCGCAAACTCTTCCGCTGCGGCTACCATGGCTGGACGTACCGTCTCGACGGCGCTCTGCTCCTCACCCCCGAATTCGATGGCGTGCAGGATTTCGATCCTAAAGACTTCGGCCTCGTCCCCGTTCGCCTCGAGGAATGGTTCAACCTTATCTTCGTCAATCTCGACGCCGAGGCTCTCCCCCTGCGCGAGTGCCTGGGCGACCTGCCCGTCCATGCCGGAAAGTTCGATTTCACGAGCACGAAATTTTCCGAGCGCCGTAGCTACGAAATGAACTGCAACTGGAAGACCTACATTGACAACTATCTTGAGGGCTACCACGTGCCGAGCGTGCACCCGGCGCTCAATCGCGAGATCAATTACGGCGCCTACACCGTCGAGCCTCATGCCCACTACGTCCGCCAGTGGACCCCGATCCGCGGCGCGCAGCCCGGAGACTCCGCCCCGCGCCTCTACCCGCAGGCCGGCAATGACCTCACTGCCGATTATTTCTGGATCTTTCCGAATTGGATGCTGAACTGCTATCCCGATAACGTCTCGCTTAACATCATCCTGCCGCTCGGGCCCGAGCGTACGCTGGCAATTTTTGAATGGTACTTGCCGGAGAAGGACCTGGGGAGCGAAGCGGCCAGCAAAGCTTTGGCCTTCAGCGACGAGATTCAGGCCGAAGATGTCAAAATCTGCGAGATCGTCCAGAAAAATCTGCACTCCCGTAGCTATCACAGCGGCCGCTACAGCGTGAAGCAGGAAAAAGGCGTCCACGCCTTCCATCAGATGTACCGGGAACTGATGCCCTAGCTCACCGCCGAGACGCCGAGGACGCCGAGAAAAATCAAGGGGGAAAAACAACAGAGCACAAGAATCCAAATGTGGACTGCTCAGATCGTGAAGCGATTCCAAGTGACGATAGCTTCGACGGTGCAGGGTATTGACTTCTCTTAGATTCGTCTCGGCGCACTCGGCGTCTCGGCGGTAGAACTCAGCCTCGCTTCAACAGCAAACAAGTGATGTCATCGTGCTGCGGAGTGTTGCCTACGAACTGATCCAATCCGGCCATCAGGCTGCGGAGCATTTCCGCGGGAGCCGACCCGGACTCGCGATCGACCAGCCGTATCAATTCCGGTTCGCCGTATTCCACATCCTTCGTATTGACCGCTTCGACCACTCCATCGGTAACAATCACCAGCCAGTCGCCGTGTTCCAGGCGAGCCGTCCCCACCTGGTAAGCTGCGTCCGCAAATATTCCTACCGGAATGCCTCCCGTCTCCAGCCGTTCCAGCGCGCCCGAAGCCTTCCGCAGAATGGGAGTGTTGTGCCCCGCGTTGACATAAGCCAAGTCTCCGGTCTCCGAATCCAGTTCGGCAAAGAAGGCGGTGGTGAAGCGAACTCCGCCCATAGTGTTCGAGCAGGAATAGCGGTTGACGCCGGCCACCAATTCCGCCAGAGGTTCACCGCTAGACGACAATGTGCGCAGACTAGCCTGGAAGGTCGCCATCAGCATCGCCGCCGGAATACTTTTTCCCGCTACATCGGCCACCACAAACAGAATGCGGTCTTGGCTCAAACTCCGGCCCGGCCTCAGGATCACGTCGTAGTAGTCGCCCGCTACCGTGTTTGCCGGACGCGTCGCGTAAGCAATCTGGTATCCCGGAATCTGCAGCGGCGCGCCCGGCAACAACCACGTCTGAATATCCTTGGCGATCTCCAGGTCGCGCTTCATCACCACGCGATCCGCCAGCTCCAGCAGCAGGACAACGAACATCAGCATCCCGCCCCAAAAGTGCAAATCCATTCCATTGATTTCGATACGATTATGGCCGTTGGTGTAAGTCGCCCCGCCGGTAGGAAAGAACAGCAGAACCAGAGCCAGCAGCAGCAGCACGCGCCGCGCCGGCGAGAGCTTTTCCAGGACTGCCCAGAACAGCGCCTTCGCCCTCTGCCAGACCCGCCGTAATCTGCGTGGCTCCGACGGCAGATTGTCCAGCCCCGCGGAGTACAGCCGGTAGCTCGAGCGCGCGTCCTTGGCAAACTGCGACCAGAGCTGGTTCAGCGCCAGCCCCTCGCTTACCCGATGCCAGAAATTGCGGGCATCGTTCTTGAATCCGGATCGCTTGGGAACATTGGACACAGGCGAGGCCATGGCAGACCCATCATTATAGGGCAGTTCAGTCGGTTGCCTTGGCGGATCGTCTTTCTCGTTTTCCGGTGAATCTCTGGCGTTGGTCGGGTGCCCTACTCATCGCGTTCGTTGCGATGAGTGGGATGCCGCGAACGCGAACCCCTCCCGCGCAGGATTTTTCAGAATAGATCTAATCAGAATAGATCTAATTGGTGATTCGCCTGTTCAACGAGGTGCACCCGCTGGCTTCGCCGCGCATATTTCGCGCCAATCCGATACTTCTCCCGCAGTCGCGCCATCAGCTGCGACAACCGCTGCGCGTATCCCTTCGGCAGAAATGCGCGACTCTCATAGCGCTTCTTATAGTTGTCCACCAGAGCAGGGAAATGCTCCGCCAGAAACGGCATGAAGACCGCTGCCGAGCAAGGTTTCAGGAAAAGCGGATTGGCGAAGATATACTTCGCGCCCGCTTCACTGGCGGCTTTCACCAACGCCTCCAGGTCGCCCGGCCGGTCCGTAATCTCCGGCAGCACCGGAGCGCAGATCACCCCCGCATCCACGCACGCAAGATTCAACTGCCGAACCGCCTCCAGCCGCAGATCGGGACGCGGCGCCCGCGGCTCCAGCTTGCGCGCCAGGTCCGCATCCACCGTGGTCACGGTCACATTCACGAAGATCCGGTTATGCTCGCCGACCCGCCGCAGGATCTCCGCGTCGCGCGTGACCAGGTTTGACTTGGTCACAATTCCAATTTCCAGACCCGAATGTCTTGCCAGCTCTTCCAGAATGGCGCGAGTGACCTCAAACCGTCGCTCCGCCGGCTGATACGGATCCGTAGCCGTGCCAATCGCAATCTCCTCTCCGCGTTTCACCTTCTTCAATTCCGATCGCAGGACCGCAGCGGCGTGCTGCTTGATGAAGATCTTTCGTTCGAACTCCAGGCTGTCGTGCAGTTCCATGAACTCATGCGTATAGCGCGCGTAGCAGTATTTGCAGGCAAACTCGCATCCGCGATAAGGATTGATGGCCCAGGTAAAGGGAAGCCGGCGGGCGCTCACCACCCGGTTGAGAAGCGATCGCGTCCCCAGCGTGAAGTACTCGACGTTGTGCCCCTCGCGCAGCGACTCACCCGCAGCCGCCAGCCGCGCGATGCCGACCAGCTTCGGTTGGCATTCGTGGCGAGACGCGGCGTCTGGGAGCAACGTGAGAGAAACCATAGGCGTCGGCGTAGTTTCGCCATTTGTTCGCCTACAATACCTCGATTCCAAACTCTTGTCAAATGGCTGCTGGGTCCGGGTGGGTGGGCTTTGCAGCGTGAACAAAAAACCCTCTCCCCGGTCGTCGGGGAGAGGGTCATTATGGTTAGAACAAGTTTTAGTCGTCCAAGTCAACGGTGGTGCGTGCTGCTTTGTTGAAGTCGCTCGCCGGACGAACCGTCTTCTCGCCGGGGTAGGGGACCTTATACCCGGTGGCATCGTACCAGTCGTAGTGGCTGACGGTGTCCGGGTCTAAGGAGTCGGGGGTGTGATATTTGGGGGCGAAGACCTCCGCCTTCATTTTGAGCCAACCAGCCCGCAGAGCTTTGACTGCAGGGCTATCCTGCACGGCTGCGTTTACGGCGGAGGGGCAAGGGTTGCCGTTGGGGTCCAAATAATTGGCAACGCCGTAACACAGCGGGACCCCGTTCGCCACGTGCGTCCACGGCAGGAAGTTATCCTTGGGCGGATGGTCGACGAAGAGCGTCCTCATGGGCGAGGCCTTGAGGTCGTTCTGATTCATAGGCGGCACACCGAGGATCTGCTCGATCGTGCGCGTCATGTTGACCTGCGTGTAGAAGGTGCCTTCCTCGGTTACCCCGGCTCCGGTGCCGTCGGGGTTCACCTGCTGCGGGACGTAGGGGCTGATGACATAGCCCGGGCTGCGGTGACCGTCGACGTGGTCGACGCCGTTCTGCGCGTCGTCTTCCTCGATGAAGATCGCCGATGTAGACCACACGTTGCTGTGGCTGATGTAGTCGACAACGCGCCCAATGGCCAGGTCGTTATCGGCCTCTTCGGCTGTCGGGTTCGGCGGGCCGGTGGTATGGTCGCTCATGATCCAGATCAACTCCAACTGGGGTACCCTGCCCTTGTTGACGTCATTCTGGAAGTCCTGCTTCCAGACATCCACGCGGTACTGGTCGGGGATGCCCAGATCGAACTGCGGGAAGTTCTGGACCGTGTGGCTCATCAGGTTCGGGAGCGGGGAGACCGAGCCGATCGCGTTGTAGTACTGGAGCTGCGGCTCCAGGCCAGCCTCGTACAACAATGTGTCGTTGTAGAACTGGGCCCAGGTCGGCTCGCAGCTGTCCGAAACAAGAAACGGTAATGGAATGGGTGTGCCGGCGCCATTATAGTCGTTTGCTTGCGTTAAGTTACTCTCAGTACAGCCTGGCACGGTGAACGTGTTGTACTCGATGAATTCGCCGTAGTTCTTGAACGAGACCCCAGCCTTTACAGCCTGGTCCCACAGGAAGCCCTTCTTCTGATAAGCAATCGCATCGCCGCCGTTGGAGGGATAGTCGCGGATCCAGTCCGGCGACTGGACGTCGTCGGAGTAAGGCGCCATGGCCTGCACGATCCAGTTGTGACCGTCGGCCGATTGGCGGCTCGGGTCGTAGAAGTTGTCCAGAAGTGGGAAGCGTTGTATCAGCGTGTGCGCGTTGGGCGTTACGTGGGGGTATTCGGCGTAGGTCGAGTTGTCGCCAAAGACTGCCAGCGAGGCGTCGCCATTGCCCTCGGTCACATCGCCCAGCATCTGATCGTAGGTGCGGTTTTCACGGATGATCAGGAACACGTGCTTGATCAGCGAGGGATCGCCGATCTTGTTCGGGATTGCGACCGGCCTGGCAAACCGGTTGCCGCCGGAGGCACTGAAGATATTCTCCGCCAGATCCCAGTGGTTGTTTTGGAAAACCTGGTGCGTCATCGCCTCCAGAGTCGTGCGGTTCGGAATGGGAACGATGCTGACGGTGCCGAGGTCCTGGTGGGTGTTGAAGTCATGCACGCCGTAGTATTTGGCGTACGAATTTTCGTACGTATTCGTTGGAGGAGGCGCCACCCCGTAGCCCGTGGTGCCGATGCCCTTGTCATTGGCAACGAGCAGCGCATTGTCTGCAGTGTCCAGCACAACCGAGGCTGGCGCATAAGCGACCGGGATCATGCCGTGCACGGCGGTCGGCCCGAAGCCGTTGAGGTTAACCACCGCGATCGCGTTGGCGTTGTAAAGCGCGACGTAGGCGATATTGTTCGCGGCATCGACAGCGATCGAGTTCGGTCCAGCGCCATAAGCGGGTTGGCCTTCGCCGGGCACGCCGATCGGCAGCCCGAGGTCGATTGTCCGTACCACTCGGTTGATGGACGTGTCGATCACGGAGAGGGTGTCATCATAGGTGTTGGCGACCAACAGGGACTTGCCCCAGAAGGCCATACCCGTTGGGTGCAGCCCGACGTTGATGCTGCCGCTGACCGTAAACGTTGACAGGTTCACCACGGAAACCGTACCCGTGGCCGTGGAGCCCGTCGGATATTGGGCGACGACTGGGGTGCCGTTCGAGTATTCCTGGAAGTCGCGCGCGGTAGCAATCCGTCCGGCCTCGTTCGAGACGTAGGCGGTGGTGCCATCCGGCGAAATCACGACGCTGTGCGGGACGTTGCCGACGCGGACCTCCGGACCCTCCACCGGTGTAGCCGCGGTCAGGTCGATCTTGGTCAGCGTATCGTTGTCGTCTAATACGACGTAAGCGGTCTTGGCATCCGGCGAGACCGCGATGCCCATGGGATAGGAAGTGAATGTTTCATATGAGAAAATCGCATAGGGGTAACTGCAGGGGATATTAAAGCTGCCACTGGTCCCCCCGGGGCTGTTCGGGAAGCAAGTGACGGTGGTCAGATAAGCGCCCTCGAATGGGTTATCTGGCGGTGCCTGTGCCAGGAGAGCCCAGTTGATGTCGATCGGAACGCTGACGCGGGCGTAGTCTGACAGCAAGCCCGTCGTCGGATTGACGCTGGCGATGCCAACGTAGCCCACGTAGCCCGGGCCGTTATAACCGTCCTGGCTGAACAGCAAGTACTTGCCGTCCGGCGAATAGGCGATGCCGGTGGTGCTGCCGTCTGGATCCTGTTTGCCCCCGACATCCGGTACATAGGTCTGCAGGATGGCGCCGGTTGTGGTGTTGAAGACCGTGACGGCCTGTGGAGCCTCCATTTGTAGGACGGCGGCGGTGTGATTGCCAGTGGGGTTCAGCGCGATGGCCTTGGCGCGGGTCGTGGTGCCGAGGTAGACCTGGGTGCCGGCGGGGGTAATGATTGTGCCGTCGCTGACGACCCACGGGTTGGGCAAGGGCTGCGAGTAGGTCGGGCCGGTGGTCGCGCTCGTGTTCTCGCCGGGTGCGTACGTCGGGAACTCTTGAGACTGCCCGAACGCCGAAACGCTCAGAGCCGCTGCCACTGCCAGGACGGCGAGCGGACGCAGATAATTGATCCGAGACTTATTTCGAGAGTCATTTCTAGATTTTAGGGACATGTACGGTCCTCCTTGATTTTTTCGTCCCACAACCGTGATCGGCCATGCGACATTGGGTGGAAATACATTGGGGTGGTGGACTACGACCGGTGATAATAGTCGGAAATTGTTACAGGCTTATTACAGGCCAATGAAGATTGGGTGAAGCTTCCGTTACAGGGGCCGAACTTGCCTCGCGGATGTGACGCCTCCAGCTCCGCGTTAGTCACTGAGTGGTTCGACCGCGAATTCCCTTTGAATTCTGCTGGCGTTACACTGCGAGGATGAAATTCACGGTCGCAGCACGATCCTCGCATGCACTTCGTGCTGGGCGCCAGAGGTCTGCCGTCTGGCCTGCGAATCGTCTCCGTGCGGTGCTGCTTTTGGCGGTGCTGCTGGTTGCCGGTGCAGTCGCTGCGCAGAAGACGGGCCATCCTGCCGAGTCTCCGCTGATGCGGCAGGTCGACACGGCGCTCAGCCTCGCCGCGCACGGCGACCGGCAGGGAGCAATGAATCTTGTCCTCCGCTTGCTCGAGCAGCATCCGGATTTCGCGCCGGCCATCAAGCTGAAGGGCATGTTGCTGGAGCAGGCGGGCCACACCTCCGAGGCGGCTGCCGCCTATGAAGAGGCTCTCAAGTTCGCGCCCAACGACCCCGATCTCTTGCTGTTAGTGGGCACCTACAAACTGAATGCTGGCCAAAAGGAAGAAGCCATCAAGCTGCTGGAACACTGCATACGGATTCTTCCCGGCGACGGAGACGCACAGTTTTATCTTGCCCAGGCCTATCACCTCAATGGGCAGGACGATCTGGCGCTCGTCGCCATCCGGAAAAGTCTGAAGGCCGAGCCCGACAATCAATCGGTGTGGCAGAAGTACGGAGAACTGCTGTGCGTCAAGGGAGAATGCGAGGCCGGGCTGCGGTGGCTGCTCAAGGCGCAGCGCTCGGATGCTAAGTTACCGCAGATTGATTATGACATTGCGGTGACGGACCTGAAATTGATGGACCTTGCCGGGGCCTCGCAGTATGCCGCGCGCGCGGTTCGATCCCAGCCCAACGATGTGCCCGCCCTGCAGCTGCTGGCTGCCGCGGATGTGAAGCTTGCCAAATGGCAGGAGGCCAAGCACGCCTTTGAAGGCGTCCTCGCCCTCAAACCCGACGACGTGGATGCGTTGTTCGGGCTTGGCCAATGCGAACTGGAACTGAAAAACTATCCGGCCGCCGTCGATAATTTGCAAACGGTGTTGCGGTTGGCTCCCACGCGGCTCTTGGCGCATTACTACCTCTCACGAGCGTATGCCGGGATGGGCAGGACGGCGGACGCGCAGCATGAGGCGGCGCTGCACCAGTTGATGATGGAACAGATGACGTTCGTCCGTGCCGTGGAGCGCGAAGGAAGCGAAGCCCCTATCCAGGCTCCGGCGTTTCAATTACTGGCCGAGCGTCGCGAAGAGGATGCGTTGCAGTTGTATCGGAAACGCTTCCAGGGAACGTCTGCCACTTTAGCGGATGCGTATGTGTTCGTTGGGAAACTCTATCTCACCATGGGAGAAAAGGAAGATGGCCTGCGCTGTCTTCATCATGCGCTGGAAATCCAGCGCACCGTTCGGGGAGCTCATACCTATGAGGGGATGCTGGCGATGAAACTGGGCGACCTGAGTGGGGCTGAGAATGAGTTTAAGGCGGAGCTCGCCAACGACCCCAACTATCAGACCGCAATTGCCGAGATGGGTGAGGTCCGCTACCACCAGGAACGCTGGCCCGAAGCGGCGGAATTACTGGCGAAATCGAGGACTATGACTCCGGAGTTGCTCTACATGCTTTGCGATTCTTACTTCCACCTCGGCAAAGTGTCGGATGCCAGCTTGACCGCCGAAACGGCGGCGGCGTATGGAAGAAACAAACCCGACTTCATGAAAGATCTGATCGACCTTCTGCAACGCAATGGGCAAACGGAGCTGGCGCAGCGTTTGGCGGCCAATCTCGCGCAGAAATAGAAATCAAAAGAACGACAAGTACAGCTCAGGGCGCGCTCGCGCTCTCCGTCACGGTGAGGATCTGATCTGCTTTGACGTTTTTCAAAATCTGCTTGATGCCGCTCGGCCACGCGAGTTCAATGCTTTCTATGACGCTGGCCGAGCCCAGCCCGAAGTGGACGCGCTTATCGCTCGAAGAGTTGTAGCTGCATGCGGTGGTCGCCTGGTTGTACTGCGTGCCCAGAGAAGTTATTACCTTGACTTTGGTTCCCAGACCGTCGCGGTTCGATTTGACGCCGACCAGTTTCAGAATGATCCAGTGATTTCGATTATTCGACCGGTTCATCCATATCTCCGGCGGGCCGTTCAGAACGGTCACCACAACATCGATTTTGCCGTCGTTGTTCAGGTCGCCAAAAGCCGCGCCGCGATGCGCAGCGGGAACCTGAAAAGATGCTCCAGCCTTTGCACTCACATCCTCGAAGGCCAGGTTGCCTTTGTTGCGAAACACTCGGTTGGGAAGCGGAAAGGGCCGATGGGCCAGCTCCATGGAATTGTCAAAAATATCGGAGTTGGCGGTGAACAGATCCTTGTTCCCGTCGTTGTCGAAATCGAAAATCCCCACTCCCCAGGCGGTGGAGCGGCTGGTCAGGGCGCTCAGTCCGGCCGCGGCGGTGACATCCTGAAATTGACCATCCCCAAGATTCTTAAAAAGAGGAAAGCCTTCCCCGAACATTGCAGTTTCAAAAATGTCCGGTCTCCCATCGTTGTCAATATCCCGAAAATCCGCGCCCATGCCGGCTATAACTTTGCCGAATGTGTTGTACGCCACCCCGGCGAGCAGCGCGACATTGGTAAAGGTTCCATCTCCGTTGTTGTGCAGAAGATAATTCTCGAAGGTGTCGTTAGAGACGAAGATGTCGGTAAACCCGTCGTTGTCATAGTCGGCAAACGCTAGACCCATCCCTTTGCCCACATACTGGGAAATGTGGGACTGTTCGGAAACGTCGGTAAAAGTGCCGTCGCCGTTGTTGCGATAAAGAATGTTCGGCATTCCCATAAAATCGAGCGGCGAGCAGTAGACCGGAAGTCCTTGCTGAACGCAGGAAGCTGCCGTTTTGATGTTGTAATTGAGGTAGTTCAGCACAAAAAGGTCGAGCAGCCCATCGTTGTTGTAATCGAACCATCCCGCCGCTACCGACCATGCCTTGCCGAGCTTGGGGATGACACCGCTGACCCCCGCCTTCTCGGTGACGTCGGTGAAGGTTCCGTCCCCATTGTTATGGAAAAGCTGGTTGCGATTGACGCCGGTCACGTAAAGATCGACAAATCCATCATTGTCGTAGTCGCCGGCGGCTACTCCCATTGAATAGCCGATGCCCTGCAGGCCGGCTTTCTCGGTTACATCGGTGAAGGTTCCGTCCCCATTGTTGCGAAAGAGCCGGTTAGCGTAACTGGGATCGCTCTTTTCCAGCGACGGAATGGCCGCGCCATTAGTAAAGAAGATGTCGAGCAAGCCGTCGTTGTTGTAGTCAAAGACCGCGACTCCGCCAAGCATGGTTTCAAAAGTGTAGTGCTGGGGACTGACGCTGTTCCTGAGTTTGAACTTGATCTTCGATTGTTCGATGACGTTCTCAAATTGGATCGCCGCCGCCGGCGCCACCGTTTTGGCGGACTCTTTGCCGGGAACGGCTCGGCGAGGCTGCGCTTGATGAGACGTGGGCGCTGGCATCGGTGGAGCTTGCGCAAGCAGGCTGGGAACGGTCCACAGCAGGCAAAGGGCCAGCTCAGCAGCGCGAACGATTCCGCCCCTTCTCGACCCGGCGTCGGCGATACGCGGGGCGATCCCACAGTTGGGATGGGGCAGATGCTGGCGCGGCCTTAGCTTCATAGCGACACAATTCAATAACCTTACAAGCTTGGCAAGCCCACTCGCTTCGTTCGCTCTAGCTTCAAGGATGGTCACCCTGTTCCGGCATCAGCCCCGGCGGCGGCGCCGGAATCGTAATATCCAGTTTGTTCACCGCCCCGAGCGATGACAGCGGCTTATCGAATTCGCCGGTATTGCCTACCACCAGCACAGCCATCTGCTCGCGGTGAATGTACTTTGCCGCGACCCGCGCGACATCTTCTTTCGTAACTTTTTCTATTCCTTTTTGAAAGTTCTCCAGAAAATCCAGCGGATAACCATGAAACTCGTAGGCCATTTTTTCCTGCAAAACCTTCGCCGGTGAATCGAACTGGAAGACAAAAGAATTCAGAATCGAGTCTTTGGCGCGGTTGATCTCCTCGTCGTTGATGGGACGTTTGGGAAGCTCAGCGAGCTCCTCATCGAGCGCCTGAATGGATTCGATGGTGGACTTGCTCTTGGTGAGCACCATCAGCCGCAACATCGCAGGATGATCCCAGCCCGCACCCACGCCGCCGCCGACCCCATAAGCGAGTCCCTTGGTGGTTCGAATGTCGTTAAACAGCCGCGACGAAAATCCTCCTCCGAAAGCTTCGTTGAACACCGAAACCGCATAGAAATCGGGATTCTTGCGCGTAATGCCCAGCGCAACCATTTGAATGTTGCTTTGATTCACGTCGGTTTTGTCGATCTCGTAATACCCCGGTTTCGCGGGTTCCGGCTTGATCTCCGGATCGCTTACCGCCTGCCCCTTGGGCCAGGCCGCGAAGGCCTCGCGCAGTCGAGCTTCCATCTTCGCCGAGTCAAAGTCGCCGACTACGCCGAGGATGATGTTGTTGGGGTGTACGTACTTGCCGTGCCACTCGATCAAATCCTGACGCGTGATCGCCGCCACGGTTCGGTACTCTGCAACCCGCGCGTACGGACTCTTCGACCCGTACGCCAGCTTCGCCGCTTCCCGTCCCGCGATCTGCGAGGGATCGTCGTTGCGTCGCGAGATGCTGTCATACGCGCCTTTCTGCGCAATTCCAATTTTGTCGGCGCGGAACTCCGGATTCCTCAGCACCTCCACGAACACGCGAAACACGTCATCGAAATCTTCTTTCAGACACGACCAGCTCACCGTCGTCGAGTCCATGCCTCCGTCGGTTTCAACCTTGGCAGCGCGCTGCTCCAGATAGTCGTCCAGCTGATCGCCAGTCTGGGACTTGGTGCCGCCGGTGCGCCACACCTCGCCGTAAATGTCGATCAGCCCCGTCTTGCTCGCCGGGACCGAGCGTTTACCGCCGCGAATGCGGGCCGTGCCGTCAATGGTCGGCAATTCGTGATCTTCCTGTAGAAATACCACCATGCCATTCGGCAACTCGATGCGCTTCGGCTGCGGCGGATGGAACTCGGGCAACTTCGGAATCGGTATCTGTTGCCAGGGCTGCGTCTGCGCCCACAGTTGCCGGTTGCCGCCGAAGAATCCGATGAAAACAACCAGCGCGAAGAAGGAAAGAAAGATGCGCTTCACTGTCCACCTCCCTGCCGAGCTGCACCAGTTCCCGGTGGCGGAGGCGCAAATTCGATGATCCCCACGGTCCGGTTGTCGGGCGTAAACGTCTGATTCGCGACCCGCCGTATGTCGGCCTTGGTAACTTTTTCGATCCGATCCACCGAGCGGAACAGTTCCCGCCAGTCGTCATAGCGCGCCTGATACAGCCCCAGCTCGGAGGCCAGCCCCTCATTCGATCCGAGCGAGCGGATCAGGTTAGCCTTGGCTCGCGTCTTGATCATTTTCAATTCTTCATCGGAGATATCCTCTTTCTTCAGCCGCTCAATCTCCGCATGAATCGCGTCGGCCATCTCCTGCGGCTTGTGGCCGGGTATCGGGGAGGCGTAAAACGCGAACAGCTGCGGATATTTATTTCCCGGATACCCGCTAAATCCTTCCGCGTCCGATGCGATCTGTTTGTCGCGGACCAGCGCGCGGTATAGCCGTGAGGTGCGTCCATTCGACATCAGGTCGGTGATCGCGTCGTAGACCTGGTCATCCGGGCTGCGGTAATCGGGACGGTGATAGCCTTCGAGATAAAGCGGCTGCGACTGCTCGTGCAGCACGACGATCCGCTCGGAATTCTGCGGCGGCTCGGCGGTGGTCGCCGTGTCGGGCTTGGGACGAGCCGGAATTCGCGAGAAGTATTTTTCGATAATCGGCATCGCTTCCGAAGCTTTCAAATCTCCAACCACGGTGACCACCATGTTCGAGGGCACGTAATACTTGTCGAAGAAATGTTGCGCGTCGGTCGCCGAAAAAGAATTCAGGTCCGAGATCCATCCGATCGTCGGCCGGTGATAAGGATGGGCCGCGAATGCTTCCTCCGTGAATTGCTCGAAGAGTCGCCCCTGGGGATCGCTGTCAACCCGCATCCTCCGTTCTTCGATCACGACATTGCGTTCTTTGTAAAACTGCCGCATCACGGGATGCAGAAAGCGCTCCGATTCAAGATAGGCCCACAATTCCAGCCGGTTGATGGGGAATGAGTAGAAGTATTGCGTCTCATCGTAACTGGTCTCGGCGTTCATATCCTCGCCGCCTTCACCTTCCACAATCTTGCCGAACTCGTTGTTATAAGGAGTCGAGAACTTGTCCGCCGCCGCAACCGCGTCTTTCCAATTCTGTTCGAGCTGCTTGAGTTTCTGTTCGTCGCGGTCCACCGGCTTGTCGCGCTCGGCAAGGTAAGCGGCGTAAGCCTCTTCGACTTTCGCCAGGGCAACTTTCTCGTCCGCATAGTCGCGCGTCCCAATCGTGTCCGTGCCCTTGAACGCCATATGTTCGAACATGTGCGCCAGGCCCGTCTTGCCCATCGGATCCTGCACCGAGCCCACATCGACGTGGGTGAAGAACGAAAACACCGGAGCTTCCGGCCGCTCACAGAGGATGATGGTGAGCCCGTTGGCGAGCTTCTTCACCGTGGTGCGCTTCTCGAAAGAAGCCAGATCTTGCCCCAGAGCGATCGAGCACAGCACGAAACAGACCACAACTGTTTGTATAGAAATTAAGCGGACTTTCATTCTGCCTCCACGACCCACTACCAAAATTCGAAATTACGTGGAGGCAGGGAACATTGTCAAACGAGCAGCCTTGACCGGCGACCGAACCCGGTAGCATTCCGCAAAATCGTTCCCAGGTCGGCCGTTGCCGGCGGGAGTCGGGCATAATTGTCGTGGCACGAAGGAGAAGCAGTGAACGTCTTCCACGTCGTAGGCGCTCGTCCGAATTTCATGAAGGTGGCGCCCGTGATGAACGCGCTCAGGACGCGCGAGCACATCGTTCAAACCCTGGTTCACACCGGCCAGCACTACGACGCGAATATGTCGGACGTATTCTTCGAACAACTCGGCATCCCAGCTCCGGATGTGAACCTGGCGGTAGGCTCCGGGACGCACGCCCGCCAGACCGCCGAGATCATGACTCGTTTCGAGCCGGTGCTGCTCGAGCGCAAGCCCGACCTGGTGCTGGTCTACGGCGACGTCAACTCCACCGTTGCTGCCGCCCTGGTCTGCGCCAAGCTCGCAGTGCGCGTCGGCCACGTCGAAGCCGGCCTCCGTTCCTTCGACCGCACCATGCCCGAGGAAATCAACCGGCTGGTAACCGATCAGCTCGCCGATCTGCTGTTTACGCCGTCCGAGGATGCGGATGTCAATCTTAAGAAAGAGGGAATCCCCGCCGAAAAGATCTTCCGCGTCGGCAACGTGATGATCGATTCTCTGGTGAAGCTTCTGCCCGCGGCGCGGCGTCAGAGCCTAAACGGATTTTGTCTACCTCAATCCCAGCGCTATGCCTTGGTCACCTTGCATCGACCAGCCAATGTCGACGACGGCGCGATTCTGAAGCGCATTCTCCAGTCCTTGCTGGAGGTCAGCCAGGATCTTTCCGTCGTATTTCCCGCTCACCCGCGCACCAGCAAACGCATTGCCGATTTCGGCCTGCACGCCGGCCAGCTCCAGGTTCTTGACCCGGTGTCCTATGTGGAGTTTCTTGGTCTGCAGTCGCGCGCCACCGTGGTCATCACCGATTCCGGCGGCATTCAGGAAGAGACCACCTACCTCGGCATCCCCTGCCTGACCCTGCGCGAGAACACCGAGCGTCCGATCACGATTTCTCTGGGAACAAATGTTCTCGTCGGACGCGATCCCGATAAACTGCGCGTTGAACTTTCCCGAATCCTCGCCGGCCAGGCGAAAAAGGGAACCATCCCTCCTCTTTGGGACGGCCACGCGGGCGAACGAATTGCCGACGTACTCGTCGCTTATCGGTAAAGGCGCGGCTTGCCGCATCTAGCCTTTTCCGGCGAAAATTGTCCCGCGAAAGGAACTCGAGGGCAATATCACCAGCAATGTGCAGAAGTTTGCACATTGCCAAATCCTGCCGATGACCGCCCGCGTTGCCGCGGGCCGCTGCCCCGACTAACCCGTTTGCCCACTTACAATTCTCGCGCGTGCTTTCCCGCAGTAGCGGGTTTAGCATATACGGGAAGTGAGCGCCGGATGGCAGGGTGCGTGCATCTTAATGGCTAAGCAGCCCAAAGTCTCGAAGAGTAGAGGATCAAAGATGAGGTTTCCATTGGCGGTTGCGGTCGCACTGGCGGGTATCAGCGTGAGCGGACTGGCACAGCAAAACGACACATTCAAGGTTAAGCCTTCGCACACAGAAAAGGCTCCCAGAAGCAGCGTGCCCATCGGCCAGACGGGTGCGGCAACGACGTCTGCCTCCGCCAACAACTTGAAAAACCTGGAACATCAGACCGCCAGGTCCTCCGCGGCGATTCGATCTGCCAGCCAGAGGACGCCGGGAAGGACGCCCCCAATGAAACCGGCCAAAACCAAGGCCAATCCGCCGATCAACTTCGGATCGGGCGGCAAAGGTGTGGGAACGACCAGCCAGTCGTCGAACCCCTACAAAGGGCGGCTAAGGCAGAAATACTCCCACCCATAAACTCCGGGAAAGGTTCTTACCAGAGCTCGATAAACACTCCACAGAAATATCGTGAAATGGCACTGGCTACGTCACTCACCGCAATGCGGAAGCTGGAGTAGCTTTGCGGTCGGCAATCGTGTCTGCATTCCTATTTCAATTTCACGAACAACAAAACGAAAATCGCCCATACCCCCACGGTCACCGGAAACAGAACCAACTGAGCGTCTCGCAGCGCACTTCCTCTTGGAACCAAAAACGTAAGCCCCAACATAGCCAAAGCCGTGAGTACACCGAGGGCAAATTTGCTCTTGGAGTTCATGGTGGGTTCTACCTCGCTTTCAGCCTCGCCGATCTCGTACGCCGCGTAGCGGCATTCTTGCGATGAACATCATGCTCGCAAAAACGGGAGAGTGCAACTCGTCACTGCCAGAAGAACGCAGGAACAAAGCCACCTGCGCCCGGTTGTAGATGCTGCAGAGTTATCGTTACTGTACTCAACCACAGCCAGAGCTATACTCACTTGTCGCACAGGAAACTGGATCACCCGTCTCGTTCGGCACCGGAATGTCGTAACGTCGGAACAATGGACTCATGAGGACTTTCCGCAATCTCAAATTCCTCGCGGTCGCGCTGGCCTTCGTGGTTGGCCTCGGCACGACTGGTTTCCACTACATAGAGGGATGGTCGTGGTTCGATGGTTTTTATATGGTCATCACCACGCTGACCACCATTGGATATCAGGAAGTACATCCCCTGTCGCACGCCGGGCGCGTGTTCAATGTCTTTATCATTCTGGGTGGAGTTTCGCTGGTGTTTCTGGCCATCGGATCTCTGACCCAGGCTTTGTTAGAATTCGAGCTGCAGAACTTCTTTGGAAGGCGCCGCATGGAGCGTGACATAGGTCGTCTCACCGGTCACTACATCATCTGCGGCGCCGGACGCGTCGGCCGCAGTGCGGCCCGCGAGTTGGCCCGCCGGCCCGCTCAGTTCGTGATCATTGAAAGCAACGAGTCCAAGGCGCAGAAATTCGCCAGCGAGAACTGGCTCATGCTCATCGGTGACGCCACCCAGGAACAGACTTTGCGCGACGCCCAGATCGAGCGCGCCGGCGGCCTGGTGGCTGCCACCACCACCGACGCCACCAACCTCTATATCGTGCTTACCGCCCGCAGTCTGAATCCAAAGTTGCGCATCATTGCCCGCGCCAGTGAAGACGGGGCGGAGAAGCACCTGCGCAGCGCGGGCGCCGATTCTGTCGTGTCGCCGTATGTTTTTGCCGGACAGCGGATCGCCCATTCCTTCCTGCGTCCGCACGTGGTCAGCTTCCTCGACACCGCCACCACCCATCTCGGCATGGATCTCGAGATCGGTGAAGTGCCAATCACTCCGCGCAGTCCGTTTGCCGGTAAGACCATCGAAAATTCGCGCATTCGCCAAGACCGTGGCGTCATCATCCTTGCCATCAAACGCGAGGCGGGCATGCGCTTCAACCCCGCGCCCGACGATCGCATCGAAGCCGGTGATTTTCTGATTGCCATGGGCGAGCCGCAACAACTGCGCGAGCTGGAACAGACAACTGGGTCCGAATTATCTGGGTCCAAACCATCCGAGTTCAAATCATGAAAATCGTGAGCGCGGCGGAAATGCGCCAGATCGATCGCACCACCTCGGAGCGCTTCGGAGTACCGTCCCTCACTTTGATGGAGAACGCCGGCTCGGCCGTGGCCCGTTTCGTCCTCTCCGATTACCCGCAAGCGGAGCGTGTCGGCATTCTCTGCGGCAAAGGCAACAACGGCGGCGACGGATTCGTCGTGGCCCGCCAGCTGGTCGAAGCGGGTAGAGCGGTGCGCGTTCTGCTCTTGTCCGATCCCGAAGAGCTTCGCGGCGATGCGGCGGTCATGTTTCAGAACATGCTGCAAACGTTCCATCCCCTGAAAATTGCGCCTTTGATTGTGCGCGAGGCCAGTGGGCTCGATTCATCGGAAGCGGCGGAAATCTTCGCCGCCGACGTGATCGTGGACGCCATCCTCGGCACCGGTTTTCGTCCGCCAGTCAGCGCCCTCTATGCCGCGGCGATTGCCAGGATGAACCGAGCGACGGCTCCGATTGTTGCCGTGGACATCCCCTCCGGCGCCGATGCCGATGCCATGCAGCCCGCCAGTGGTACACGGGACGAAGCCCGTGCCGATGCCATCGTGACCTTCACGGCGCCGCGTCCGGCGCACGTTTTCGCGGCAATGACGATGGGGACAACCGTGATTGCGCCCATCGGTTCTCCGCCGGATGCCATTGTCTCGCAGCTTGGACTGCATCTGAGCACTCCTTCCGACTTCGCTCCCTTGCTCGCACCACGAGCGCGTGACGCCAACAAAGGCAGCTACGGACACGTGCTGGTGATCGGCGGATCGCTCGGCAAAGCAGGCGCGGCGGCGATGGCAGGATTTTCCGCGCTGCGCGCGGGCGCCGGTCTTGCGACCGTCGTCACGCCAGCCTCCGTGCTCGCAACCGTAGCGGGGTTTCATCCTGAACTGATGACCGAGCCGCTGGCCGAAACTAAACAGGGCACGATCTCATTGCAGGCTCTCGGATCAGGTCTCGACGCGCTGCTCAAACGCAAGACGCTCGCCATTGGTCCCGGTATCTCGCGCAATGCGCAAACCGCCAAATTCGTGTACGAGATCGTGACCCGCACGGCTGGCGATACGCCCATCGTTGCGGATGCCGACGCGCTCAACGCCTTCGAAAGAGTGGCTCACAAGTTGAACGGCCGCGGACGAACCCTCGTCATCACTCCTCATCCGGGAGAAATGTCACGCTTGACCGGCTTGAGCATTCCGGAAATTCAAGCGAACCGCCTGGAAGTCGCACGAAACTTCGCCCGCGAGCATGAGTTGATCGTCGTGCTCAAGGGACACCGCACCCTGATCGCAGCGCCTGATGGTGCCGTCTGGGTGAATCCCACCGGCAATCCCGGCATGGCGACTGGCGGCACGGGAGACGTTCTCACCGGGATGATAGCCGGCATGATCGCGCAACATCCGCAGCATGCGCTCCAGGCAACCGCTCTCGCCGTCTATCTTCATGGACTCGCGGGGGATCTGGCCAGCGAGTCTGTTGGCGAAAATTGCATGGTGGCGACCGACTTGGTGCGCTTCCTGCCGCAAGCCTTCGCCCAGATGCAGAAGCAGAAGTCTGAGGAGATCCGCATTCACGCCTAAGCACTCATAGCGAAGGTGGGCTCCCGCGTTCAACTCTCGATTGGAATTGTCATCCCGAACGAAGTGAGGGATCTGCATTTTGCCGCGAACTGCAGATCCCTCACTTCGTTCGGGATGACAATCTATAAAGGGTGCTATAGCAATCACCGTGGTATGTAGCGGTCGAGCAGCGGCAGCAACTGCGAGCCCAGCTTCATCATGCGCGCCTGCGCAGCATCGGCCGATTCGCCCTCAAGCATCGGCGTCATCAAGCGCACCATCCCGCCGTCGCTGCGATTCATGCGAATCGAATCGGAGATCAGATAATACTTGGCCGCCCACTCGCTGGCTACCACGCGGCCATGCGCTTGAAACCAGTACAGCACTAATTGCCGCTCCCCCATCTTTGAGACCACGTAGCGGTTGACAGGGACCGAAGACCCATCCGGACGCCGAAGCTGAATCCTCTCCCGCGAAAGCGGAAACCATCCCGCACCCAACAGGCAATGATCCGGCGAATGGATAGTATCGCCCGCCTTCTGCGTAGGAAAGAATGGGATGTAGAGATTGATCGATGGTTCCGGCTGGCTTGTGTTTTCATAGTCGCGCTCCAGATACTCGCCCGGTCCGAGGATGTCAAGTTCTTGTTGGCTGATAGGGATGTCGCTTCCTGTCCAAGCACCAATCTGGTAGGGAAAGGAGCTCACATGCTTAATAATCTCTCGGTTCGAATGGGCCTGGAGGCCGATTGCCGTAGCCAACATAGGCACAGCCACCGTTGCAAAACGAAAAGGCCCCGCCCTCACGCGCAATCCCTCGCCGAGCTGTTCTTCCTGATGCACGAGGTTACGCGGCGCAACCGGGCTGCCCTTCCAAATAAACGAGATCACGCGGTGCACAGCGAACAGCATGATCAATGCCACCGCGAAGACCAGCAATCCCGAGATGGCATGCGGAACGCCCTCTGCTTCATTCGCAAACCCGTACTCCATCAGCAGCCCGGTGCCAAAAACGCGAGCGCTGTTCGCCACCACTGCGATCGGCAACGCTGAGAGTACCAGCACCACTCGCACCCACTTCCGAGCCTCCATCAGGTATCCGTAAATGATGGCCAGCGTGACCAGGGTCAGAAGCGAGCGGATTCCGCTGCATGCTTCCGCGACATCCAGGGGCCCCGAAGCAAGCCAGAGATCATTTCCTTCCCGGTGCACGACCATCACCAGTTCCAGCAGCGCAGCAGACAGCTTTGCGGCCAGCAACTGAAGCGGAAACGTGATCCGGTTCATGATCAGGGCTGGGATGGGGATCATCAGAATCAGAAACGCCCAGGGAAACAGGACGGCACGAAAGAACGTCCATCCTTGAAACAGAATGATTAGACCGGCCAGCAGGATCAGCAGCGACACTCGCGGCAGGAAAATGTCCGCGCCCAGCACTCCCAGAACCAGCACCAGCATGCTTAGCCACACGAGCGGAAGTCCAGCCCAGGATGGGGTGGGCGCAATTGCGGTCAGTCGCTTGCGGTCCTGCCAGAGAACAAACAAAGCAAAGAGGGGGACGAAGATCCCGTGTTGGAAGTTCGGATCACTGTGCGGTCCGACCCACTGCAGGAAGAGGCGAGCGAGTATGGAGCCGTAAAGCCAGACGATCAGGAGCAGCAGCGCCACTGCCTGCCAATGGAGCATGCGGGAAGGCGGACGCTCCTTCTTTCTTGAGGGAGGCGGTGCTACCTGGATAGCATTACCCATATGACGCGTGCGTGCATCTGAGAATATGCGAAAGCGGGTGGTTGCGCAAAGCAAAAGCCGCAACTGAACCTCCATCTTAGGCAGGGCGGAAATTGCGGAATATCTCCTGGCAGCGGCGGGTTAGACCTTTATCGCCCGAACAGGTGGGAAGTAATGCCCCATCAATTGCCCGGTGATGTGGGTAATAAATTTCCCATTTATCCGCAATGTGGTAACGTATGGATCGCGTCGCAATCCCGGGTTATATTTGCAAGCCATTGAAACATAAGGATATATTGTTCGGGCGACGGGCAACCAGGTTGACCGGATTGGCAGCGGGTGTGCTCTAGACTGGTAGTCATCTGCCCGAGACGTCTCCCCACTGTCTTGGCCGCCGTACGGTAAAAGCGCAAAAGTATGGACTTCAACAGGACCGAAGACAGAACCGAAATCCCGGCCGCGTCAGGCGCACCGCAGAACGGCGAAGGTCGTGTCTGGCTGGAAAGCGTCAGCGTCGGCATGCGCACCGTTGAGGCGGTGATCCGCGAGCTATCTCAGAACGATGTTCCCGTGCTGGTGGTGGCGGAGCACGGTTCCGGCAAGGCAGCAGCGGCGGCGCGTATCCACGTGCTTTCCGCCCGGGCTGCGGAACCCTTCCGCGCCTATCAGAGTTCCGAGGCCAGCGAAGAAACTCTGGCAGCGGCCGACGGTCAAGGTGGAACCGTCTATCTTCAGGAAGTGGGAGACCTTACGGCGGCGGCCCAGAGAGAACTGGTTCGCCAGATTGGTTTGCATGGCAATGGCAGTGGAGAAGACCAGCGCCGGGTGCCTCGGTATATCTGCGGAACCTCGCGCGAGTTAGAGCCCGAGGTCAAGGCCGGCAAGTTCCGTGAAGACCTCTATTATGGCATCAGCGGAGTTTGTTTACGGATGCCTCCTTTGCGCCAGCGCAAGGAAGATATTCCCGTTCTCCGCGACTGGTTTCTGGCGGCCGCTGCCCGTGATTTTTGCCGGGCCGTTCCGGTGCTCAGTCCCGTGACCCAAAGCTTCTTTGTGGAATACAACTGGCCGGGAAACATTCGCGAACTGAAAGATGCCGCTCGAGCCATCGTCGCGCTCGGCGATGAAACCCTGGCGATGGGAGGCTTACGTTCTCTTTTGCGGCGGGTCGATCGCGGCGGCAACGGCGAGAAAATTTCTTTGAAAGATGCCGCGCGCGCCGCCTCCCGCGAAGCTGAGAGGGAAATCATCCTCCAGGTCTTGACTCGAACCCGCTGGAACCGCCGCCGGGCCGCACAGGAATTGCAGATCAGCTACAAAGCGCTTCTCTACAAGCTGAAGCAGATCGGATATGAGCAGTATGGGTCATAAACGCAAGGTTTCAAGGTTGCAAAGTTTCAAGGTTTCAAAGAACGAGGGAGCAAGAGTTTCACGGACAATAGAACCGCGAAAGTGGCGGGCGCAGCACTTAAACATTGAAACCCTGAAACTTTGAAACCAGAGCTGAGAGGAATCGATATGAAATTGACATGGCAAGCGATGGCTGCGGCGCTGGTATTGTTCAGCAGCATGGCGTTGGCTCAGAATGCGCCCGCCCAGCCCGCCCCCAGTCCCGCTTCCGACAAGGCCGCCGCTCCCGACAAAACCACCTCTGAGCCATCAGCGTCCCCCGCTGCCGCCAGCTCAGCCGGACCCGAGTATGTCATCGGCCCCGAGGATGTGCTCCACGTTGCCGTGTGGAGGGAGGCCGATCTTACGGCGACTTTGCCGGTGCGTCCCGATGGCAAAATCTCTCTTCCTTTGCTCGACGATGTGCAGGCCTCCGGCCTGACCCCCAAGCAGTTGACCGAGTCGGTGACGGAGAAGCTGAAAAAGTACATCGCCGACCCCCGCGTCACCGTGATCGTGACCTCGATCAATAGCAAACGGATTTTCCTGGTCGGCGAAGTTTTGCACGCCGGCGCCACACCGATGCTCCCCAATATGACCGTTCTGCAAGCATTGTCGAGCGCGGGATTAAACCAGTTTGCCAACACCAAACGTATTTACGTCCTGCGCACGGAAAACGGCAAACAGCAGAAACTGCCGGTGGACTATCGCAAGCTGGTTAAAGGCGAGCACATCGAACAGAATTATCCCTTGCAGCCTGGGGACACCATTGTTGTCCCGTAATGGAGAGGTGGTTTTGTTAGCGGAACTGCGGGTGAAAAGCATGGCAAAAATGCGAACAATCCGGTGGGCGCTGCTGGTACTCGGCATGAGTGTCTGCGTGGCCGCCCAGAGTAGTTCTCAGTCGCAGCCCGCTCCTGCTCCGGCGCCGGCCTTCGGCCAGACTGCGCCGGTGCTGAATCCGGAGAACCCGCCAGTATCGGGTCTGGACGAACCGGGGCTCGAACTGCGTACCGCCACCCGCAGCTTCGTGTCGCCCGCTTTGCAGGTGAGCGAATCGGCGGACACCAACGGGGCCAACCAATTCGGCTCTTCCGGCTTGGAATCGATCACCCGCGTTCTCGGAGCTTTGGACCTTCAGCAATTCTGGCCCAAGAGCGATCTGCTTCTCGAGTACCTGGGAGGCGGCGCATTTTACAGCAGTCCTTATGAAGTGAGGCAACTGCAAGCCGCCGGCCTGGAAGCCGTTACGCGCTGGCGAACCGGTCAGGCGACGCTGCGCGACAGCTTTACCTACGTGCCCGACGGTTCCTTTGCCTCCGGCACCTTTGGCGGCGTTCCGGGCTTGGGCCTCGCCACCGGAGGCGGCACCGGAGGGCTGGGTAGTTTGCCCGGCGGTCACCTGTTCGGCAGCGGTGCGTTCGGCTCGGTAGGCAACATTCCCCGGCTCGCGAATACGGCGATTCTGGATGCGGTTCAGGCCATCAGTCCGCGCTCCGCTATCACCGTGGCCGGCGGATTCAGCGACGCTCATTTCTTTGATCCCACGGATCAGCTCATCAACAGCGACGAACTCACGCTTGAGGGCGGGTACTCCCATCTGGTTAACGCTCGCCAGCAAATCGGCGCGGTTTACGCTTATCAGTTGTTCCAGTTTCCGCAAGTTACTGGCGGCCAGTTTTATAACCACATCTTCAATCTGCGCTGGAGCTACCGCATCAGCGGCCGGATGAGTTTCACGGCGGGGGCCGGTCCCGAGTACACCCTGCTGGAAGAGGGTGGTTACCTCGACCGTTGGTCGCTCAGCGCACGGGCCCTGCTGACGTACAAGTTCGCGCATTCGACGCTGGGTGCAAGCTACGAAAAATTCACTTCGGCAGGATCGGGCTTCTTCGAAGGTGCCAACACCCAGGCCGCTCGGCTCTTGTATATCAGCCCCCTGGGACGCACGTGGACACTCTATGCCGATCTGAGCTACTCCCATAACACGGCACTCCAGAATTCACTACTTGGGGTCCAGGGTGCGAACAGCTATGACGAAGGCTCGGCCGGAGCCATCCTCCGCAAGCACTTCGGGCGTACCTACGACTTCTTTGCGGTGTATCGCTTCAGCGAGTTGGGCTTCGATAATCGGGTTTGCCTGAGTGGCTCCTGCGGCGATACTGCGCAGCGGCACGTCGGCGCCATTGGGGTGGAATGGCACCCTACGCCGACTCGGATCGAATAGCTTTTGGCCGCTTCCAGCGGCCGGATTGGTGAACTGTTATGAGTGAAAATCGCGAACTGACGATGGACGATTATCTGGCGATGCTGCGGCGGCGCCTTAAGGTTATTTTGATCCCCGCCCTGATCGCCCCACTGGGGGGCTTCCTGGTATCGTATGTCTTCCCGCCGAAATATACCTCCACGTCCACCGTGCTGGTGGAAGGCCAGAAGGTGCCCGACAATTACGTCATGCCGGTCATCACTTCCGATTTTACCCAGCGCGTCCAGACCCTCAGTCAAGAGGTCGTGAGCCCCAGCCGCCTGCGTCCCGTGATTCAGAGCCTCGCGCTCGTCAAGCCTGAGGAAGAAGGCAAGCTCATCTCTGACATTCAGCAGAATATGTCGGTGGAGCCGGTGATAACGTCGATGAGCGCTGCCGCGGGAATCGCTGGCGCCAAGAAGAAGAAGTCCTCACTTACCGACGAGCCGGTACCCGGCTTCAACGTCACCTACACCGACAGCAACGCAGAGCGCGCCCAAAAAATCTGCAATGCTATGACCTCGCTGATCCTGGATGAAAACCTGCGCGAACGTGCCACGATCGCGGGCAGCACCACCGACTTTCTCAGCCGCCAGGTCGAAGAGGCGAAGCGCGCGCTTGACGATCAGGATGCCAAGCTCGCTGCCTTCAAAAAGCAATACATGGGTCAGCTGCCCACTGACGTGGACAACAACATGCGCATGTTGATGTCGCTGAACTCGCAACTCGATGCCACCACCCAGACTTTGAGCCGCGCCCAACAGGATAAGGCCTATACCGAAAGCATGCTGGCGCAGCAGATTGCCGCCTGGAAGAGTGCGCAGTCCAGTACCAATCCGCAGACGCTCGAAGCGCAATTAAACCAACTGCAGGCGCAATTGCTGGACTTGCAGGCGCGCTACACCCCCGATCACCCCGACGTGATCAAGACCAAGGCCGACATCGCCGAGGTGGAGAAGAAACTGAAAGAGGTTAACAACGCAGCCGCAGGCGCCAGCTCCACTGACAACAACGACAAGGCCAGCGCGTCGGAACCGCCTGAAATTCGCCAGCTCCGTCTGCAGATTCACCAGTACCAGGCGGTGATCGAGCAATCCGCCCTCGACCAGAAGAGGCTGCAAAGCCAGATCAACCTCTACCAGAGCCGTACCGCCATGAGCCCGACCGTCGAGGAGCAATATAAGCTGCTCACCCGCGACAACGATAACGCCCAGGGCTTCTACAAGGATCTGCTGGCCAAGAAAAGCTCCGCCGAACTGGGCACCAACATGGAGAACCAGCAGGAAGGCGAACAGATGCATATTCTGGCCTCGGCTGGCCTGCCTGATTCTCCCAGTTTCCCCAACCGCCCGATTTTCGCCGCCGGCGGCCTGGGTGTCGGTCTGGCGCTCGGCGCCCTCATTGCCGTCTTTCTGGAGTTTAGCGATAGGTCGATCCGAACCGAAAAGGATGCTGCCGCCATCATGGATCTGCCCCTCCTGATTTCCGTGCCCTGGCTGGGTGAGGACGAGAAGGATGCCGACGGTTCCGGCAATGGCAACGGACGGCGCCGTTTCTGGGGTCGGGGGAATTCCGGCTCCCCCAAAGATAAAGATCACGAGAACGTCGAGGTCTAGCGCCAGCCATGTACAAAGATTTTTTTGGACTCCGCGCCAACCCGTTCAACGTCAATCCGGACCCGCGTTACCTGTTTCTCACGCGGCACACCGAAGAGGCGCTGGCCTGCCTTACTTACGGCATACAAAGCCGCAAGGGCTTCGTGTTGCTGACCGGCGAGGTGGGTACCGGCAAAACGACGCTGATCAACAAATTGATGGAATGGCTGCGCCTGCAGCAGGTGGCTACCGCCTTCATCTTCAACTCGCGCATGGACGTGCCCCAACTGCTCGATTTCATGATGGCCGATTTTGGTGTTCCCTGCGATGGCATGTCGAAGAGCCAACTCCTGCAGCGTCTGTATAACTGGCTGCTCGACCGTTATCGCGCCGGCGAAACGGCGGTGCTGGTCATTGATGAGGCTCAGAACTTGTCCGACGAAGTTCTCGAAGAGATCCGCATGATGACCAATCTCGAGACCTTCACCGAAAAGCTGCTGCAGATCGTTCTGGTCGGGCAGCCGGAACTCGAACAGCGATTGAAGCAGCCCCAGTTGCGCCAGTTGCGTCAGCGCTTGACCCTGCGCGCCAAGACTCATCCTTTTAATCTTGAGGAAACCAAGTCCTATATAACCCAGCGCCTTCGCATCGCCGGGGCCAGCGGCGATCCGATTTTCGAACCCGACGCCACGGTCGCCATTTTTCGTTACTCGCTGGGCATTCCGCGCATCATCAATCTGCTCTGCGAACACTGCCTGGTCAGCGCCTTCGTCGATCAGAAGAAGACCGTGTCAGCCGAAGTCGCCGACGCCGTCGCCCGTGATTTCGATCTCAGCGATGGCAACGCCGCCGCAGCCATGACCGCGCCGGTTCCGCCCTCCGAAAAATTTGATCTGGTCGAAGCTTTGCGCACCCTGGCAACCCTGGCCGACCGTCTGCGCCAATCCGAACAACAGAATCTCCCCAAGGAAAGGAAACTATGAGCCGCATCCATGACGCTTTGAAACGCGCCGAGCAGGAACGAGCAACCTCCACGGGGACGCACGTCGAGCCCGCCTTCGATCAGCCGCAATTCGACCAAGAAGTGCGGAACGAAGCCCAACGCGAAAACGTGCAGCCCTTGCCGATCTCGGCCGCCGTCATGCCCACCATGGTCTCCGGGTTGAATTACGAATCGCTGGTCGCCCGCTGCCCCCAAACCGCATGGACTCCCGATCCGCGCACCATGCTTTTCTTCGAGGAAGACGACAGCCGGGTCGGGGCGGAAGAGTTCCGCACGCTGCGCAACCGCCTCTACCAGATCCGCGAGAAGATGCCGCTCAAACGTCTGATGGTCACCAGCGCGCTTCCCAAGGAAGGCAAGTCTTTCGTGGCTGCCAATCTGGCCCAGGTCATCGTGCGGCAGCACGGGCGCCGCGCCCTGGTGATCGACGGCGATCTGCGCAACCCTGGCATGCACCGCCACCTCGGAGCACCCCAGTCACCCGGATTGGCCGACTACCTGTTGGGCGAATGCGACGAGTTTGCCGCCCTGCAACGCGGCCCCATGGAAAACCTGTTCTTCATGCCCGCCGGCCGCATGGTTGGCAGCGCCCCCGAATTGCTTGCCAACGGCCGCTTGAAGCTGTTCCTGCAGCGCGTCGAGCCTTTGTTTGACTGGATCATTATGGACACGTCGCCCGTCATCCCCGTGTCGGATGCCACCCTGGTGGCCGGCGCCTGCGACGGCATCCTCATGGTCGTGCGCTCCAATATGACCCCTTCCGATTTGGCTCGGCGTGCCCGCGAAGAGTTCCCGGACAAGCTGCTGCTGGGAGTGGTGCTGAACGGAGCCCCCTCCGGAAAGCTTGCCCGATCGAAGTACTACTATGGCGAGGCGGTCAGCAGCCTGGCCTGAGATTTTACGATGAAGACGAACCGAGGCCCAGTTGATCCGGCTCTTTAACGTCTATTACCCAATCCGTACTCTGATCCTGCTGATCGGAGAGGCCCTGATTGTCTGGACCTCGTTCCTGCTCGGGGCAGTGCTCGTGCTTCGCGAAGACAGCGGCTATGCGCTCCGCAACGACGGCGGTTTTTACAAGATCCTGGGAGTTACAGCGCTGGTCTTGCTGTGTTCGCATGGGTTCGACCTGTACGACACCGCGCGCCTCAATACCAAAGGGGAGCTTTATTTCCGCCTGCTCATGGTTCCCGCGGTATTGGCGTTTATTCTTGCGGGCGTCGCCTACATACAGCCCGATCTCTTGTTGGGACACGGTCCTTCGGCGGTTGTCCGGAACGGCGCTTCGGAGATTGGGCTGATTATCCTCACGGTCGCCCTGTTCGGATGGCGATTGGGCTTTACCTGGCTGGTCCAGTTGCCGATTCTGGTCGAGCGCGTCTACGTTCTGGGTACCGGCGAGCGCGCCCAGCGCCTGGTGCAGGGCCTGCGCCAGAATCCCGAACTCGGCGTCGAGATTGCCAGCTGGACGGGCAAGATGGAAGGTGGGGTAACCCGCGACTCCATGGCGGCCCACCTCATGGAAGCCGTCCACAGACAGAAAGTCCATCGCGTCATCGTGGCCACTCCCGATCGTCGCGGCACCATCCCCATGCAGGAGTTGCTTCAACTGCGCATGGAGGGAGTCAAAATCGAGGAAGCCACTACCTACCTCGAAAAAATGTCGGGCAAGATTGAAGTCGAGAACCTCTATCCCAGCTGGCTGGTGTTTGGTGAGGGGTTCCGCCGCAGCACTGCCTTCACCCTGATTCGCCGCGGGCTTTCCATCGTCATCTCGCTGCTTGGACTCATCTTAGCTCTGCCTTTGCTTCCGTTGATTATCCTGGCCATCCGCCTCGATTCCCGCGGGCCCGTGTTCTATACCCAGACCCGGGTTGGTAAGGGCGGACGCCTGTTCCAGGTGGTGAAGTTTCGTACCATGCGCCAGGATGCCGAAGCCGCCAACGGTGCGCAGTGGGCGGACAACAACGATCCCCGCGTTACCCGCGTCGGCAAGCTTCTCCGCTCTTCGCGCCTCGACGAGATTCCCCAGTTGTGGTGTGTGCTCAGAGGCGATATGGCATTTGTCGGCCCACGTCCCGAGCGTCCGGAATTCGTCGAGTGGCTCTCCAAGGAGATTCCCTATTACGGCGTGCGCCACATGGTCCGGCCGGGCGTCACCGGATGGGCGCAGATCAAGTACAAGTACGGCAGCACCGTCGATGATGCCCGCGAGAAACTTCAATACGACCTGTTCTACATCAAGAACGCTTCGATTGGTCTGGATCTGCTGATCGTATTCCAGACGGTGAAGACGGTTTTGTTGCGCCGGGGTGCACAATAATAATGAGCGCAATCGGAATGAAGATGAAATACGTCTTCTGGCTCGCGGCCGCGTTCGTCGGCTACTCCTACCTCGGCTACCCCGCGTGGTTGTGGTTGCGCAGCCGATGGTCGCCGCGTCCGGTTCGCCGCGGTTTTGTCGAGAACCCCGCTGCACCCGCGGTCACCGCCGTAATGGTCGTGCGCAATGAAGAAGCGACCATCGCTCGCAAGCTCAACAACCTGATCACGCTCGACTATCCCCAGACAAAGCTCAACGTGGTCGTCGTCTCCGACGGTTCCAGCGATCGCACGCCCGCCCTCCTCGCCGATTTCGCCCGCGATTCCGGGCCCCCAACTCGAGTGCAAAGTTTGATCAAGCCCGTATCCCAGGGCAAAGCTGCTGGTCTCAATGATGCGATCCAACTGGCAACCGGGGAAGTGTTGCTCTTTACCGACGCCCGTCAGCAGATCGAAGCCGGCGCCCTGCGCTTGCTGATCGAGAATTTCGCCGACCCCGAAGTCGGCGCCACCAGCGGCGAATTGATGCTCGGCGATCCCGCCAGCGGAGAAACCGGGAAGGGAATGGGGTTGTATTGGCGCATCGAAAAGAAGGTGCGCGAACTGGAGTCCGCCTCCGGTTCGGTCGCGGGTGCTACCGGCGCCATTTACTGCGTACGCCGCAGCTTGCTGGATGCTTCGCCCCTGCCCGAGGGCGCCATCCTCGATGACGTCCTGTTGCCCATGCAGATCGTGCGTAAGGGATTCCGCGTCATCTTCGACTCCCGCGCCCGCGCCTGGGACTCGCCCGACTTGGGCGAAGGCCGTGAATTTTCCCGCAAGGTTCGCACCCTGAGCGGCAACTATCAGCTTCTCCAGCTTGCTCCATGGCTGTTGCGCTCCGAAAACGCCATTCGCTTTGAATTCGTAAGCCACAAGCTCTCGCGCCTGGTCGTGCCCTTTGCGTTGCTGGCGCTTCTCATCGCCTCCGCGTTCCTGCCCCAACCGGTCTATCGCGCCGCGCTCGGGGCGCAGCTCGCGTTTTACGCGCTGAGCCTGGCCGCGCTGGCGGGAGCCAAATTCGGCCCGCTCTCGCGCGTTGCCGATCCCGCCCGCACTTTCGTGGTTCTCAATTCCGCCGCCATGGTTGCTTTCATCAACTTTGTCACCGGCAGAAAGGCAGTGTGGATTCGTTGAACTGCCATGAAAATTCTCTGGGTCAAAGCCGATAAACTCCTCCCCGTGCAGAACGGCGGCAACATCCGCGCCTACCACGTCTTGCGATATCTGTCGACGCGCCACAATCTCACGTTTTACTCGTACTATGGAGGTGCGCCCGACCCCGACTACGAGCGCGAGTTGCAGCGACAGTTGCCCGGTGCGGTGGCCGTTTCAACCGGCAAGCGCGAACTCTCCGGTGCGGCGCGCGGCCTCGATTTTCTGGCCCATCTCGGCGCCCGGCCTCCGTATGCGGTCAGCCGCTTCGCTGACGTCAAAGTGCAGAAGCAGCTCCGAACCTGGTTCCGCGAGCAGCGTTTCGACGTCGCCGTTTGTGACTTCCTCGATGCGGCGGTCAACTTTCCCGGAAGACTCAACCTCCCCAGCGTTCTTTTCCAGCACAATGTGGAAAGTGAAATCTGGCGCCGCCACGCCGCCACTGCCGACAATCCGGCAAAACGAATGATGTACCGCATGGAATTCCGGAAAATGTTCCGCTACGAGCGCGCCGCGGTCTGCAAGTTCCACCATGTGATTGCCGTCTCCGAAAACGATCGCGCGCTCATGATGCAGTGGGTGGACGGGGACCGCGTTACCGTTGTTCCTACCGGCGTCGATCTCGCCGAGTATCGTCCTGATCCGGCGGCATGCCGGGCGAAACCGCTCCCTGCTTCCGCGCCCCTCATCAGCTTCGTTGGCGCCATGGATTGGGAGCCCAACGTCGACGGCGTCGAATATTTTTGCGCGGAAATCTGGCCCTCGATCAAGGCCAAAATACCCCAGGCGCGATTCCGCATCGTCGGCCGCAATCCTGACCGCCGCGTTCAAAAGTGGGCGTCGATCGATGCCTCGATCGAGGTGACCGGCCGCGTGCCCTCGGTGGTCGAGCATCTGCACCAGTCCGACGTCGTCATCGTGCCCCTGCGCATCGGCGGCGGAACGCGTCTGAAAATCTACGAGGCCATGGCGGCCGGAAAAGCCGTCGTCTCCACCACCGTCGGCGCTGAAGGATTGGACGTGCATCACGGCCACGACATCCTGCTGGCCGACGATGCCCGCTCCTTCGCCCAGGCCGTGGTCGCACTGTTGCGCGATCCGGAGCTGAGCCGGCGTTATCAAAAGGCCGCCGCCGACACCGCCGCCCGCTATGACTGGCCGGCGATCGGGGAGCGCTTTAGTGAAATCTTGCAGTCGGTAGCTGCAGAGAAATCTGTTGCACTGCGCGCGCTTCCGCCGCGCTTGGCAGAAAAGAAAGCTTGAGAGAATAAGAGGATTTTGTGGCTATCTCTGATGACGGCAACGTGATACTGGCGGACGCTACTGGACGGCGCACGTCCTTCCGGGCTTCGGACCCGACCAAGAGCGCGTTCTTCTGGCTCAGTGGTTTCTTCGTGGTCTATTGCGCCCGGCCGGAAGATTGGGTTCCCGGTCTCAAGTATTTCCCGCTCGCCAAGATCACCGCCATCCTGGCCATCTGGGGCCTGTTCAACAGCCTGGGCAAAACCAAACGCACCATGAAGGACTTGCCCAGCGAGGCAAGACTCCTCCTGATTATGATCGGCCTTTTCTACGTGGGAGGATTTCTGTCTCCGGTCTGGAAGGGAGGCGCGGTTAACCACACCATTGATTTTTCCAAGGTCTACATCGCATGGGTGCTGGTTTTCCTGCTGATTACCACCTTCGACCGCTTGCGGCGAATCATCTTTATCCAGACAATTTCGGTGGTGGTCGTCTGTGCCGTCGCCATCGCCAAGGGCCACAGCATGCCCCGCCTCGAAGGTGTGCTGGGTGGCATCTATTCCAACCCCAACGATCTTGCCTTCGCCATCGTGTTATCGCTGCCGTTTGCGCTGGCCTTCATGGTCACCGCTAGGAATGCTGGCATCAAGTTGCTTTGGCTTTCCGGCATGCTGGTGATGGCGGTCGCCATTTTTATGACCGCATCCCGCGCCGGTTTCATCGACCTCGTCATCTCCTTCAGTGTTGCGCTCTACTTCTTCGGCATCAAGGGAAGGCGCTTTTACCTGATCGTGGCTGCGGGCCTAATCGCCATGGTGGTGATGGGCGCTTTCGGCGGAAAACTCTACGATCGTTTTGCCGCCTTGTCGGGCAACAGCACCACCGACCGGTCCGCCTACGGATCCTACGAGGATCGCAAGTACCTCATGCTGCGCGCCGTCGATGCCATGGAAACCTATCCCATCTTTGGCATTGGCCTGCACAACTTCCCCAACTACTCGGGGATCTGGCACGACGTGCACATGACCTATCTCCAGATCGCGGCGGAAGGCGGCATCGCCGTTCTGATTCTTTTCCTCATGTTTTTCTGGCGAGGTTTTAAGAATCTGAAGGTCCTGAGACAAACCAAGAATCTCGATCCCGACATTGTTTTGTTCGTCGGAGCCTTGCAAAGTTCCATGGTCGGCTTCGTGGTGGGTGCGCTGTTTGCGCCCGAAGCCTACCAGTTCTTCCCCTATTTTGCCGTGGCGTTCACGGCAACGTTGTTACATACCGTCAAAGAACAACAAGCATCCGGTACGGCGCCTCTCCCGCCACGGAAAAAGCCACGTCACTTTTTGGAGGTTTATGTTGATCGCGGAACCACCGGCGCAGTCTCCCCTGTCCGCTGACTTGCAGGCAATCTTGTGTTGCCTGAGTTGCGGCTCGAAGCTCGAAAGCGACCAGGCTGGAGGTTTCCTCTGTCCGGCCTGCAAGCGTGTCTATCCCAACCTGCAGGGCATCGCACGCTTTGTTGACGCCCAGCACTACGCCGCCAGTTTCGGTTTTCAGTGGCACCGTTATCGCAAGACTCAGCTCGACCACGATGAGATCCGCGAATCCGAACGGAACTTCCTGATGAAGACCGCCCTCCGACCCGAAGAGCTCGAGGGCAAACTGGTCCTCGACGTCGGCTGCGGCATGGGACGCTTCGCCGAGGTCGCTACCCGCTGGGGCGCGCGCGTGGTTGGCGTTGATTTGAGCGCCGCCGCCGAAGTTGCCGCGCAGAATCTCGCCACCCGCGACTTCGTCGCTTTCCAGGCCGATGTCTTCGCCCTGCCCTTCGCGCCCGAGAGCTTCGACATCATCTATAGCATCGGCGTGCTCCACCACACGCCGGATTGCGAAGCCGCCGTCAAAATGCTGGATAAATATCTGAAGCCCGGTGGTCTCCTCGCCGTCTGGCTCTACAGCGGATACAATAAGTGGCACCGCTTCAGCGATTTCTGGCGCCGCTATACCCACAAGATGAAGCCCGAGACTCTGCACCGCATCCTCAGGGTTGCCGTGCCCTTCTTCTACAACTTGCAACAAGGACTGAGCTACGTGCCCCTGGTAGGCCGTCCAGCCGCGGGTGTTATTCATCATGTGTTTCCTGTGAACCGCGAGAAAGATCCGGAAGCCCGCATGCTCGACACCTTCGACTGGTATTCTCCGAAGTATCAGTCCAAGCACACCTATGAGCAGGTGTTTAAATGGTATGAAGCGATGGGCATGGAAGACATGCACGTGGGCGACATCTCTATCGCGGTCCGCGGCCGTAAACCGGCGAAAAAAGTCTAGCCGGTCGCGGAAGATGTGGGATTCGTATCAGGGTATCGCTGAAGCGATACCGTAAGTTCGTCGAAATTCGATGCCCTTTCAGGGGCTGGGCATCGAAAAACGCCATGCGTCTCAAACAACAACTCGCCTACGCCGGAAAAGTCTTGCCGTCCGCGACTTGGCGCGCCCTGCATTCGCCTGCCCGCGGCCCTGTGCACGTGATCCTTGCTCTTGCCGATCATTTCGAACCGGCCATCGTTCCCGAAGACGGCCAGAAGCGTGTCCCGCGTTCCGAGCAGGAGCGCCGGCTGGAATCGTGGGCGCGCGAATATCCCAAAATCGTCGATGGCTGGCGTGACCACGATGGCCACCCGCTGCTCCACACCTACTTCTATCCCGCCGAGCAGTACGACGAAGGCTTACTTGAGATGCTCGCCGATCACTGCCACGCTGGTTGGGGAGAAGTCGAGATCCATCTGCACCACGGAGTTCCGCATCCCGACACCGCCGAAAACACTCGCCAGTTGCTCGTGGAATTCCGCGACCGGCTGGCCCTCCGCCATCGCTGCCTCGCCGTCGAGGAAGGGTCCACTCTTCCTCGCTACGCTTTTGTGCACGGAAATTTCGCGCTCGCCAACTCCGCCGGTGGGCGCCAGTGCGGCGTCGATTCGGAAATGCAGATCCTGGCCGAGACCGGCTGCTACGCCGACCTGACCCTGCCCACCTCCTACTGGCATCCGGCTCAGACGGAAAAAATTAATTCCGTCTACGAATGTGGCCTTCCGCTCGATCAGGCTGCGCCGCACCGCAAGGGCCGCGACTTGGCCGTAGGCCGCGCGCCCAGGAGTTTTCCTCTCATCGTGCAAGGCCCGCTCGTCACCGACCTCCAGCGCACCTTACGTTCTGCCCGGCCCGCTTTCGACAACGGCTCCCTGACCGGATCGAGGCCCCCGACCATAAGACGTTTCTCTCTCTGGAAGCAGGCGCAAGTCCGCGTGCTCGGCCGCCCCGACTGGCTGTTCATCAAGCTGCATTGCCATAGCATGGACCCGACCCAGCAAGACGCCGTGATCGGTGACAGCTTCCGCAAATTTCTCGCCGACCTGGTCGGCGGTGCCGCCGCCAGAAAAGAAACCTTGCACTTTGTTGCCGCGCGCGAAATGACCAACATCCTGCTCGCCGCCTGCGATGGCCGCGACGGCAATCCCGGCGACTACCGCGACTATCGCTTCAAACGATTTGCCGGGCCGCTGTCGGCGGAGAAATCCACGGCTCTCGCCGTCGAACAGAAAGGATAGATCGCAAGACCATGTGTGGCATTGCCGGAGTGGTGAGCGCAACTCGCGAGAGCAACATTACCGAAGCGGTCGTGCACCACATGTGCCAGCAGATCGTCTACCGCGGCCCCGACGATGAGGGACTGCACGTCGCCGACGGCGCTGGCCTCGGCATGCGCCGCCTCTCCATCATCGACCTCTCCGGTGGCCATCAGCCCGTTTTCAATGAAGACCGCAGCGCCTGGATCGTTTACAACGGCGAGATTTACAACTTTCCCGAACTCCGCCCCGAGCTCGAAAGCTGCGGCCACCGCTTCTACACCCACACCGACACCGAAGTCATCATTCATCTCTACGAAGAAATGGGCGCCGATTGCGTCAAGAAACTGCGCGGCATGTTCGCCCTCGCCATCTACGACAAGACCGAGCGCAAGTTAGTCCTCGCCCGCGATCGCTTGGGCAAGAAGCCGCTGCACTACGCGCTCCACAAAGGGAACCTCTACTTCGCGTCCGAAATCAAATCGATCCTGGCCGTCGTTCCCGAACTTGCCGAAGTCAATTCCCAAGCCCTGCTCGAATACCTTTACTACGGATACGTCCCCGATCCCATTACCGCGTTTACCGGGATTCACAAGCTGCCGCCGGGACATTTGCTCGAATTTCAAGACGGCAAGGTCAGCATCCGCCAATACTGGGATATCCCCGAATACAACACGCACGCGCCCAAGAGCGAAGCAGAATGTCTGGAGGAATTAGAACAACATCTGCTGGAGGCGACGAGAATCCGCTTGATCTCTGATGTGCCGCTTGGCGCTTTCCTCAGCGGCGGCACCGATTCCTCCACAGTAGTTGCCCTGATGGCCCGCGCCAGTTCCGGACCGGTCAAGACTTTTTCCATCGGTTTCAAGAAAGACGATTTCAACGAAGCCCACTACGCCCGCATCGTGGCCAACAAGTTCAACACCGATCACCACGAGATGATCCTTGAGCCCGACGTGGTCCAGACCGTCGAGCATCTCACCAGTTCGCTCGAAGAGCCGTTCGGCGACTCTTCCATGCTGCCTACTTATTACGTCTCGCAGATGGCTCGCCAGCACGTCACCGTGGCTCTTTCCGGCGATGGCGGCGATGAGATGTTTGCCGGTTACGATCGCTACCGCATTCACGCCGGCCATGGCTTCTTCGAACATATTCCCGGATGGGCGCGCAAGTTCTACCGCGACCAGGTCTTCCCGCGTTTGCCCAACCACATGCCGGGCCGCGGCTTCAGCTACAACGTTTCACTGCCCTGGCAGGAACGCTACGTCGACCGCCTGTCCTTCCTGCCCACTTTCGAGCGCGATACTTCGCTGCTCTCACCCGATTTTCGCCAGATCCTCAATCGCAGCGACGATCCCGGCAACGCTCTGCGCCGTTACTTTGCCCAGGCGCCCACCAAGGATCCCGTCGAACAACTCCTCTATGTTGACGCCAAGACCTATCTGGTCGGCGACATCCTCACCAAGGTCGACCGCATGAGCATGTTGAACTCGCTCGAGGTTCGTGTCCCCATGCTCGACCATGTTTTTGTCGAATGGGTTGCCGGCCTGCCGCCCCAATGGAAACTGCGCGGCCCTCAGCAAAAATATATTCTTAGAAAACTCGCCGAGCGCGTCGGCGTGCCTCGCGAAGTGCTGGATCGCCCCAAGCAGGGATTCGCCCTCCCGCTCGTCCATTGGATGGGCAACGAGCTGAAAGACATGCTGATGATCCTGCTCGAACCCCGCACTCTCGATCGCGGTTATTTTGCCGCCGATGGTGTTCGGAAAGTGATGGACGACCACCTCCTCCGCGGCCGCACCAATACCGCGCGCATCTGGCGTTTGCTGATGTTCGAGCTCTGGCATCGCAACTTCCTCGAAAAATACATCAAGCCCGCCGGCCTGTTCTCTCTCCCCGTGGTCGCCGACTCTCGCCGCCAGGCGCCCAATCCCGCCGCGCTAGCCTCCGCACCGGTGGGAGGGTGATCGGGTGTCCGCCGATCCTTCCACTCTTTCCGCTCGGCCGATCTCCCTGTTTCTCATGGTCAATACTTTTGAAACGGGAGGATCGGAGCGCCAGTTCACTGTGCTCGCGCAGAATCTCATCCGCCCGCAATTCGAAACTCATCTCGGATGCGTCAGCCGCCGTGGCCCGCTCGCCCACTACTTTCCCGCCGTTCCGCAATTCCCCCTCGGCGGCAGCCTCTTCGGATGGCAGTCGCTGCGTACCCGCCTCAACCTCAGCCGCCATCTGCGGCAGCATCGGGTGCAGATCGCTCACGCTTTCGATTTCTACGCCAACCTCACGCTGATTCCCGCCGCCAAACTGGCCCGCGTGCCCGTAGTCATCGGAAGCCATCGCCAATTGGGAGACTTGATGACACCGGCGCAGTTCCGCGCTCAGGCCACGGCTTTTCGCTGGTGCGACAACGTCGTATGCAACTCGCAAGCCGCCGCCGATCGCCTTCTCGCCGCTGGCCTCTCACGCGACAAGATCGCAGTCATCGGAAACGCTCTTCCGGACGAGGCTTTCAGCGCTGCACCGGCAGCTCTGCCGAAACTTCCCGGCGTTGTCCGCGTCGGCATGGTCGCGCGCATGAATCATCGTTACAAGAATCACTCCGGATTTCTGCGCATCGCCGCTCAGGTTCGCAAGCAGATTCCCCAAGCTGAGTTTGTTCTGGTCGGCGATGGCCCGCTGCGCCAGGAATTGGAGCACGAAGCGGCGAGCCTCGGCCTCGGAGCTTCCGCCATCTTTCTCGGCGATCGGCAGGATATGTCTGCCGTTCTCGCTTCGCTGGACGTCGCGGTCAATCCATCGGATTCCGAAAGCTTGTCCAATGTCATTCTCGAAGCCATGGCCGCTGGTTTGCCCGTGGTCGCCTACAATGTCGGCGGTAATTCTGAGCTGCTCAGCCCCGAGCGCGGAGCCTTGATTCCCGCGGGCAACGAAACCAGCTTTGCCGATGCAGTCCAGAAACTTCTCGCCGACTCGGCACTGCGGCAGCAATTGGGACACAACGCCCGGCAGTTCGCGCAGGATAACTTCAGCCTCGATCGCGTGCGCCAGCGTTACGCGGAACTCTATGTCAAGCTTCTCGAGAAAAAGCGCGGAAAGAGTTCTGCCGCATGAGCGATTCCGTTCAGAAGCGACAGGCGCCGCGTCCACGAGTCTCGATCGTTGCGCCCAGCCTGCGTTACGTGGGCGGCCAATCCGTCCAGGCCGACTTGCTCTTGCGGCACTGGCAGAACGATCCCGATATCGCCATCAGCTTCCTGGCCGTCGATCCGCCCCTGCCTCGCGTTCTTGCCTGGGCGGAACGCATTCCCGGCCTGCGCACAATTCTGCGCGAGCCCATCTACTTCTGGCATCTCTGGCGTGGCCTGAAAGAAGTGGATGTCGCGCATATTTTCTCCGCGTCCTACTGGTCGTTTCTGCTCGCTCCCGCACCTGCGTGGCTGTTCGCTAAACTGCGGGGCGGTAAGACGCTGATCAACTACCACAGCGGCGAAGCCCGCGACCACCTGCAGCGTTTCCGTTCGGCCAAGTTTGTTCTCTCTCGCGTGGATAAGATAGTCGTTCCGTCCGGCTACCTGGTCGATGTTCTCCGCGCATTCGGACTTCCCGCATCGGCCGTGCCGAACATCGTAGATCTCGCGCAGTTCCGCTATCGCGAACGCATTCCGCTGCGCCCGCACCTGGTTTGCACCCGAGGTTTCTCCACGTACTACAGCGTGGATGTTGTCGTCCGCGCGTTTGCCGAAGTTAGAAAGGAATATCCCGAGGCGCAACTCGACCTGGTCGGCAACGGTCCGCTCGAAGGCGATATCCGCAAGCTGGTTGCGGACTTGAACCTCTCCGGCGTCAACTTCACCGGCGTAGCGCCGTATCGGGAAATCAGCAAATATTACGAGCAAGCTGATATTTTCATCAACGCCTCGTGGCTCGACAACATGCCGCTTTCGGTTATCGAAGCCTTCGCGTCGGGCACTCCCGTCGTTACTACTTCGCCGGAGTGCATGCCATATCTGGTCAAGCACGAACGCACTGGATTGCTCTCACCTGTAGGCGATGAAAAAGCACTGGCAGCGAACGTCATTCGCCTGTTACGTGACCCTGCGCGGGCCGCTCGCCTGGCGCAAAACGCCCGCGATGAATCCAGAAACTACACTTGGGAAGCCGTGCGCGAACAATGGCTGAACACTTATCGCGGACTAATGTGATGGTGCGCCGTTTTCTTTGTCAATGGCCACACTGTGGTTATCACCAGCGCCACTGCGATTCCCAACGATACTTCCAGAAAGCGATGCCACGCAGCAATCCGAGGAGGGAGTCCGCGGTTGATGAGCAAAATAATACTCAACGTAATGGCGGCAAACCGGTAAGCGCTGCCGAGACGCAGGAACCACGCCAGCATTCCGCACAAGAAAATCCCGACTGCGTAGACCAGCGCACTCCGACCGAAGTAGGTAGCGATCGCCGCGCCCAGCAGTGCTCCGAGCGCTGTTCCGACTAAGCGTTGCCATCCCAGCGTTCTCGGAGGAATCGTGGATTGCGCAACCACAATTGCGGAGATTGGAGCCCAATAATATTCGGGCAACTTCAACATCCGGGCCAGCAGCAATGCAGCAATCGCCGCGAAAGTGGTTCGCACCGAGTCCAGAATGGAATCGCGATTCACGCCTGAAAAAAGTTTTGCGCTCGCCATCACGCCTCCTGCGGACGCGCCAAGAGCCGCTATTGTACCGCTGCTCAACGCAAAAGGCGGGAATGTGTGGGTGCTAGGATGGGCAACCGGCAACCTGCCAAAGGCAAACAATTGTGCGGAAATGCGATGGTATGTTACTACTTACTGCCATGCGAACACTGTTTGGCTGGTGCGTGCTACTGCTCGCAGTCCATGTTCCGCAGCTCAATTCTCAAGTCTCTCCTCCGGTTACCGTGCAGTGGCCCGATGCAGTTAAGCCCATGCTCAGGCTGGTTTTTGGCGGTTTTGCGCGGGTCGGGTTGGTGGAGGGAACGGGGATTTACTCATCGGACGTGACGGCACAGAACCTATCCGACCAATCCATGCCGCGCTCGATTTTCACGGTCAATATCCTCGACGCTAATGGAGTCAAGATCGGAAAGGCTCGTTTGCAACTGGATGCGATTGCACCTTACCGCACCGCTAAGTCGCAAGTGCAATTCTCGGCCGCCGGTACACCCGCGAAGGTTTCGCTGATCGCCGGCAAGACGATCCTGCTGGGTGTGAGATCGGTTCCCCCCGGAGCCAGCTTCTCCGTCGATGGCGAAGATGCAGGCGTTACGCCCAAGATGTATGACTTTACCATCGGTTCGCATACGATCGAGTTTCACAAGGAGGGCTATGCGCCGGGCAGCACGCAGCTTGATGTGGGCGCGGATGAGTTGCCGGGCGGCAGCATCTCTCTGGAACTGGGCGGCCTCTCTCAGGATACAGTTGAGCTTCGCGACGGCACGACCATTACGGGAGATTTAATTTCCATGACGCTTCGCGACGCAGTGTTTCAGTCGGACGGTAAGGTCAAAACTCTGGATCGAAATCAGATCAAGAAGATATTTCTGGTAGAGCGTGTTTCCGCAAACTCGAGTGGCGTGGACAAAGATATGGTCGAACTCCGGGACGGGACCGCACTGTTCGGCGAGATTCTCTCGATGTCGGCGAAAGAAATAGTGGTCAGACGCGATGGAAGAGAGCTTTATATTGAGCGCAAACTTGTGAAAAAAATTATTCACGAAGAAGCAAGCGTGCCACAAGCAGTAGTTGGACAACCATCGGTTAGTCATTAGTCAGGGGATTTCATGAAAAGCCCCGCTCTTGCGAGCGGGGCTTTTGATTGCTGTCGGCGTTCGCGGGCGAGGGCGCCCGCGCTACACTGCCGAGCTTCGCCGGGCCTGGACGGGCAGGAATGCCCGTCCCCACATGGTTCTAGCTCGCAGCTCGAAGCTCGCGGCTGCGGGCACCCTACTGGTTCGTGGTGGACGGGCGAGGGCGCCCGTCTCTCCATTTTCTTAGTACATTCCGTCCATACCGCCGCCGTGGCCGCCGGGCATGGGAGCTTCCTTCTTTTCCGGAATCTCCGCTACCAGGGCTTCGGTGGTCAGCATTAGCGACGCGATCGAACCGGCGTTGGTCAATGCGGTGCGCACTACCTTGGTTGGATCGAGCACGCCTGCTTTGACCAGGTCCTCATACTCGCCGCTCTGCGCGTTGTAGCCGAAGTTGATGTCCTTCGAGTCCACGATCTTGCCCAACACTACTGCGCCCTCTTCGCCGGCGTTCTCGGCGATCATGCGCAGCGGCTCGGTCAGAGCGCGCTTCACAATGTTGAGACCGATCTGCTCGTCGCCTTCCAGCTTCAGCTTGTCGAGCGCGGGAATGCAACGCGCCAGAGCCACGCCGCCGCCGGGGACAATTCCTTCCTCGACCGCAGCGCGGGTAGCATGCATGGCGTCTTCCACGCGCGCCTTCTTCTCTTTCATTTCGGTTTCGGTAGCGGCTCCCACTTTGATCACCGCCACGCCACCGACCAGCTTCGCCAACCGCTCCTGCAGCTTCTCGCGGTCGTAGTCGCTGGTGGTCTTGTCGATCTGGCTGCGAATTTCTTTCACGCGGCCCTGCACGTCTCCGGGCTTGCCTTTGCCTTCGACGATGGTGGTGTTGTCCTTGTCGATGGTGATCTTCTTGGCCTGTCCTAGATCGGCAACCTGGACGTTCTCCAGCTTGATGCCCAGATCTTCGGTGATGGCCTTGCCGCCGGTCAGAATTGCGATGTCCTGCAGCATGGCCTTGCGGCGATCGCCGAAGCCCGGAGCCTTGACGGCCGAGACTTGCAGCGTGCCACGCAGCTTGTTGACGACCAGAGTGGCGAGCGCTTCGCCTTCCACGTCTTCAGCGATGATCAGGAGCGGCTTGCTGCTCTTGGCGATCTGCTCGAGCAGCGGCAGCAGGTCTTTCATCGAGCTGATTTTCTTTTCGTGGATGAGAATGTAGGCGTTCTCCTGCACCGACTCCATGCGTTCCGGATCGGTGACGAAGTAGGGAGACAGATAGCCGCGATCGAACTGCATGCCCTCGACCACGTCCAGCTGCGTCTCCAGCGTCTTCGACTCTTCTACCGTGATGACGCCATCCTTGCCGACCTTCTTCATAGCTTCGGCAATGATCTTGCCGATGGTCTCGTCGTTGTTGGCCGAGATGGTGCCCACCTGGGCAATCATTTCGCCGGTGACAGGCTTGCTGAATTTATCGAGTTCGCCCTTCTCGTGATTGCCTTCCTTGTCGAGCTTGCCGGTGATCAGAGTGACGGCCTTCTCGATGCCGCGCTTCATCGCCATCGGATTGGCGCCAGCAGCCACGGTCTTCACGCCCTCGCGATAGATTGCCTGGGCAAGAACGGTGGCGGTGGTGGTGCCATCGCCGGCTACGTCGCTGGTCTTGCTGGCGACCTCGCGGACCATCTGGGCGCCCATGTTCTCGAGGCCGTCTTTCAATTCGATTTCCTTGGCCACGGTGACGCCGTCTTTGGTGATGGTGGGAGAACCGAATTTCTTTTCGATGACAACGTTGCGGCCCTTGGGGCCAAGAGTAACCTTCACAGCGTCAGCCAGCAGGTTGACGCCGCGGAGAATCGCCTGTCGCGACTCTTCTCCGTGAACAATTTGCTTTGCCATAACTGTTTGCTCCTAAATTTAATTTTTGATGCAGGCGGTGCCTGCGAAATTGTTGGCTGCTCGCTACTAGCTGCTAGCAAACAGCAATTGCGAGATCCTTCGCGCAAACAGCGCGCTCAGGATGACGCCAGCGGGCTCAGACGCCCGCTAAACGGCGTCACTTGCGCGATCCGGCGGTTTCCTTCTTGGTCGCGCCCGAGAGCACGCCCAGTACTTCTTCTTCGCGCATGATGATGAAATCCTCACCATCAATCTTGATCTCGGTGCCGGAATACTTGCCGAACAGAATGCGGTCGCCATCCTTCACATCGAGCGGACGAACCTTGCCTTCTTCGTTGATCTTGCCTTTACCGGTGGCGATGACTTCGCCCTCCTGCGGCTTGTCTTTGGCGGAGTCGGGAATAATGATCCCGCCGCGGGTGGTTTCGGCTTCTTCTACCCGACGGACCAGGATGCGGTCATGCAGCGGGGTAAATTTGGTTGCCATAGTTGCGTACTCCTTTCGAGAGTGGTGAATCAGGGTTGAATCGAATTCAGAATGGGCCCGGAACCGGGACTGTTAGCACTTGACGCTCACGAGTGCTAATTATAGAAATATGAGCGGGTGGGTGTCAAGCGCCAGGCGCCATATTTGTATAAGTATCATATAATCAATATCATAGACAATGCTTACAAATCGTCGACGTGCCGTTCCAAGGATCGGATTCCACGCGGAGTCTAACCTGGATTGTCGCCCCCCTATACGCACTGACGGCAGGAATGGCTCGGGCGTATACTCCGCCACGCACGACCGAGTTGAAGCGATTACAACTCCGTGTACGCGTTCGAGGGCAATACAGTGAACAACATTCCGGTTACGCTGGCCGTGCAGTAGGAGACCCTGTTGGCGTCTGCCCCATCGTTAACATTGTTTGCCGAGGGCGGGGTTCCACGGTGCCAGCATCGCCCAACCGTCGGCAGCCTTGCCAGCCCTCCGGCGGAGTCCTGGGCAACGCTGGCGGGAGAACGCTGCAAGCATTGAGTCTTAGACCCGAAATGGAACGATCGGGCGTGGCAGCCGGCGTGCAATGCTCGGCTGTCACCTTCCGCAAGCGGCGATCTGGCCAGCCACGAGATTCAAATATTAACTGCTTTCAATCTTCATTCGTTGCTCGCCAACCCGGCGCACACCTTTCTGCGAGGAGATGGAGGAGCGCCCATGGGCACGTCTGGCTTGAGCTGCGTTGAAAGCTGTCTCACCTGTCATCTGCGTTGCCGCAATTTTTTCTGCGATCTCTCCCCGGACTCGATTGAGGCTTTCAACAAAATAAAACATGCTGCGGTTTTTCCCGAACATTCGGTGGTTCTGGTGGAGGGACAATGTCCCTGTGGAATTTTCATTCTTTGCCAGGGGCGCGCCAAGCTCTCAACCACTTCGCGCGACGGCAAAACGTTGATTGTGCGAATCGCGACCGCCGGCGAAGTTCTGGGCTTGCACGCAGTGATTACCGGCGGGCGCTACGAGTTGACGGTTGAAACCATGCAGCCCTGCCAACTGAACTTCGTAGGGCGTGATGACATGCTGCGCTTCCTCCAGGAGCATGCTGATGCCTCTCTCCACGCCAACCAGCATCTTGCCCGAGACTGCTCCGATTCCTACGGCGTGGTGCGCACGATCGGATTGTCACATTCGGTGACGGAAAGGTTTGCCCGATTCTTGCTCGAGACCGCTGCCGTTGGCCAAGTCAGCCATGGAAAGGTGCGCGTCCGGCTGGCGATGACGCACGAGGAAATCTCACAACTGATCGGGACCAGCCGCGAAACCATCACTCGTCTGCTGTCGGAATTCAGGCGAAACGAAATGGCGGAACTGAAGGGCTCGACCTTGATTATCCACAACCACCCGGCGCTGAAGAACCTGGTGGGAGCATAGGTGCGGCTTCCGCAACGCCTTCCCGCTCATGGCATCGCGCCGAGCGGGCGGGCTGGCAGAGATGGTTCGCGATGGCGCCGATGAACTGGCGAAAGACGTTGCCGTACAGCGCTTCATCGAAGAATTCAGTGATCAATTCGCGGCCCGGCCGTTCTTTCCTGTAGCTGGGAACGGAGAACGGATTCTCGTGCACGCCCATTTCCAGCTCCAGCACGGGCACGCCGGTATCGCGCTTCACGCCTTGCAACATGTTGAGCATGGAGCCGACGGGAACGACTTCATCGTTGGTGTTGGCGATGCCCATCAGCCTGGGAGCCAGTTCCCGAAAGCGCCGCTCCAGTTTTTCCCGCGGATGCTTGGGTCCGCAGAAGGCTCTCATCCAACGGCCTTCGCCGTGGTGCTCGAACCAGTGCTGCATGCGGGCGCTGGCGGGCGGGTCGACATGTTTGACGAAGAGCTTCATCAGCGCTACTTGTGCGGTCAGGTCGAGGATTAAAGGCGACGCCAAGTCCAGTTCGCGGAGCGGGACGCCGGAGGCGAAGACGACGCCACGGCTATCGCTGAAAAGCTGTTCGCGGTCGTCCATGAGCAGGAAGAGGGTGAAATAGCCGCCGGCGGAATAGCCCACGAGATCGACGCGCGCGTCGGGCGCGAAATGAGGATGGCGTCCGGTTCGGATTTCGCGGACCAGATCGACCAGGTCGAGATAAGTTTGGACCGCTCCCCAGAAAAAGCGCGCCGGACGCGTATCCAGGCGCTCGCTGATGATGGCGTTGTAGCGGTGAGCGGAGTCGTTCTCGGGGAGCGGGCTGCGGCGCTGGAAGATTTCAGTTTGCAGCGACGCCCACGCGGGCAGAACCCGGTTCATGTGAAAGGTCAGGGGAAACAGAATGACGGGCGCACCCGTTTTGTTCCAGAGCTGGCGGGCCCACGGGATGTACTTCGAGAAGCTGCCTTCATTCAGGCCATGCAGCAGAATGATGGCGTGGCGATGGCGGGCGAACTCGCCGACGGTCTGCCGCTCGCGAAGCAGAGGATAGCGAAAGCAATTGTTGGGCTCGATGTCGCCGTCGCCGGGGCCGCCGTCGAACTCGCTGGCAAAAGAGACACCGTGTTCTGCGCAGTGATAGGCGGAAGCGCCTACGAGATGGCGCGAATTCCGGGAATGATAAAGAAGCTTGTAGACGTCGATGCCAAGCCTGTCAAAGGCGAGCGGTCGAGAATCGGTCCAATCCGTCTTTTTGCGCAGGGCCCTGCTCAGAACAGAGTAGCTTTCCGTAATCATGGACTTGGTATTGTGCGCCTTTGGAAAAAAGCTTGCCGTGACGAAACGCACCAGACCAGGAGATGGGCGCAATGCCGCTTGGCGTTCATCTTGGGGCAGCCATGCTCAGTGGCGTGTTTGAATGCGCGGTTCTAGAATGAACGACTATGAAGAAGCGCGTTTTAATCGGGATTGCGGTGACGGCCGTGGTCGGGATGGGCATGGTCGGGTTGGCGCGGGCTCAGGAGGATGAGGGGCCGATGTCGGATTTGCGGTTTGTGGTGGTGAAAGACTACAACGGCAAGCCGGTGAGGAATGCGGCGGTGGTGCTGCATCCAGTGAATCGGAAGGGCAAGCAGGCGCGCGGCGGGTTGGAGCTGAAGACGGACAACGACGGCCGTACGAACATTGACGGGATTCCGTACGGTCCGCTGCGGGTGCAGGTGCTGGCCCCGGGGTTCCAGACTTTTGGGGAAGACTACCAGATCGACAAGCCGGAGATGGAGATTCAGGTGAAGTTGAAGCGCCCAAGGGGACAGTACTCGGTGTATGGGAATCAAGGGGACGCAAAAAAGACCGGGGACGACAAAACGGCGGGGCAGAAACCGCAATAACCGGTGGATAGTGGACAGTGGTCAGTGGCCAGTGAATAGTGACTCGTGATAGCGGAGGTCCTCGTGAGATTGCTTGGGAAGAGACGTTTCTTGATGGCGGTAACGGTGGTGCTCTTGCTCTTCATGGCTGGGCCGGTTTGGGCTCAGGATGACGAGGGGCCGACGTCGAGTTTGCGGTTTGTAGTGGTGCGCGACTCCGACGGGAAGCCGGTGAGGAATGCGGAGGTGGTGCTGCATCCGGTGAAACGCAAGGGAAAGCAAACGCAGGGAGAGATGGAGTTGAAGACTGACCCGGACGGGAAGGCGAATGTTGACGGAATTCCGTATGGTCCACTGCGAGTGCAGGTGCTGGCGCCACATTTCCAGACCTTTGGAGAAGACTACGAGATCAACAAGCCGGAGATGGAAATTACGGTGAAGCTCAAACATCCGGCCGGGCAGTATTCGATCTACGAGAATCACGGGGACGACAAGAAACCGCAGTGAAGTGCCGGTGCCGGGAGTCGAAAGGGGGGAGTCGAAAAAGCGACCGGAAAAGCGAGGAAAAAAATTAACATTGCGGCAGTGACAGGGAGAGTCCGGTGTCCTACAATCGGCTGCCATGGGATTGCAGGAACTTACCGTCGAGCGCTACGAAGGAGTGGCGGACGATCAGCGGATTCTTTTGCTGAGCGGGCCGATCACGATCGAAACCGCGCCGCAATTCGAGCGGGCGGTGAGTCATGAGAGCGCGGAGACGATGATTCTGGATTTGTCGGATGTCCCTTACATTGATTCGGTGGGCTTGGGTTCGCTGGTGACGGCGTGCGTGTCGCATCAGAAAACGGGACGATGCCTGGTGCTGACCGGACTGAAGCCGCGGGTGCGCAAGATCATGGAAATCACCAAAGTGAAAGATTGCTTTGTGACCTTTGGCACAACCTGGGAAGCGGTGGAAGCGCTGGCGAACACCGGAACGGCTTAAGGGCCGGGCAGACAGGAAAACCATTCTGAGCATTACCGTCACAGGCCGTTCGGGCTGGGCGGTTCCCTGAATTCTGAGAGGCAAGACTTGAACCTGCACACCATCTGGTGGGATGGGGTCGCCGTCCGGCAGAGGCTTGGCAGGGGTTTTGAGCGCTATCGCCTGATTACGTCAGTCACCGTCCGGGACAGATGGAAACCGCTACACTTGCTGTGGAGTCAGCATTTTCGTGAGGTTCCACCAATTGTTCCCGGTCACTGCATGGTTGTGGCGACGACTCACTTCGCGTTGGGCAGTTCGAATCTACCTCTGTTGCGTCGCGATTATCATTGTTCTCGCTATGGAGCTGCGAGTAGAAGCGCTGCTCTTCGAAAGACACGTTGTCGAAATTGCATCCGGTCTTTCCACCCTACGAATTGGAACAACATCCAAATCCGAAGCTCTCTCGCGGATACCCCGCCTCGCCGTCGTCAGTTCCAAAAATAAGGATTACGACCGCACCGGCGACGAATATGTTTCCGTCGAAATACCAAACTCAAAATTTTCCCTCTGGACGCTGGAACACGTTAACGATAGTGCAACTCTCATTTCTCTCGTTCACTGGTTGGGCGTGCGATATTGGACATTCAGTGGGTATGTAAATTTCAGTTCTGGCACAGTCTCTGGTTTTGGCTACCGTTTGATGCTTTCAACGCCTCGCGCCTACCCAGTGCCCGGAGTTTTACTAGTAGCGGCTTCATCCAGAAAGGGGCGGGATCGTGGACCGCTAGACTGGGAAGTTGACGAGAGCCCTGACTACGAAGTGTCCCACTACTTCAAGTGGCCTGCCCTGCGAACTTACGTGTATTTCACACGGAATGCTCCGGTTGAACTTCTACAGCACGCGTTTAACCTTCACCTGCGGTGCCTATGGTCGTTGAAAGGATGCGAGACGGCAAATCAAGTGCTGCCTGAAGCAGAGGGAGACCGGCTGAAAATTAGGCAAGCAGCTCTTGAGCGTATGAATGGCCCCGACCAGTGCCCGATCACAATTCTCCCGCACAGGGCACGCGACACAGAGGATATTCTGCTGGTGCAAGTTAGGAACGTTAGCCCGACGATCAGCAAGAGCGAGTTCGGTCCGTACCGCCTCGCGAGTTTTCGATTGCTGCGTGTCTTGAAAGGTAAAGCTGGAAGACCACTCGACAACGTCTGGGTAAACACTGAAGTCCAAGGTCCGGAGATAACGGCCCACAACTCAGCAATCTACCTGCTGAATCCCGGTCAACGCATTCTGTTGTTTTCGGGAGCAAGCACCAACATTGACGAACCCTGCGAAGCGATGGCTGGCACTGAGGATGCGGTGAACACGGTGGAAGAGGGACTCAGAGCATTGAAGCCTTCAGCGAATCGGACAGAAAAGTTTGTTCGATAACTGTTGATAAATCGCGATCTCACTCCTTGACCCCGGCGACGGGGTTTGAGCGCTTTGACCCGTTAGCGGCGGCTATTGCGGAAGGCTCTCCAGATTGAGCCATTTCAAGGCGGAGGGAAGGTCGTAGAACACACGGATTTGCGACGGATTATCCGAGGTTTCAGTAAAGATTTCCCACATGCGTCCCACACCGAAGACGGCCGGACTGGCCGCAACAAAAGCGCGTTTCGATGTGGGGGAGAAGATGGTACGGTGTGCCAGAACCCTGGCCTGGTCACTGGTCATATCGAAAGCGGTAACCGCCCGCAAATCGACGATTTGATCGAACTCTGGATTGAAGCCGGGATCGGTCTTGGTTTGGTCCTGGCGGGCTTTGATTTCCTGCCACGCCACACGATCCGACCCAGTGCTGATTACCAGCCTGTGCTCAGCGTAAACGACGTAGGTGAAAGGCATACTGTTTGGGCACAGAGTCTAACATGGCCGCTCTCAGATGGCGTAATGCCCGATTACACCCACGACAATGCTGATTTATGGCAGGAACTTGCGATGCCTGCCACAAGTTCTCACGTGATCACGGGAAGGTTGCTCATTCCGGCGGTGCCGAACAGGCGGCGGTAGCGTTCGATTTCTTCCGGCGTGCCGAGGGCTTTGGCGTAGTTGTCGGAGAGCTTCACGGCGGGCTTGCCTTCGACGGTGGATACCTTGCAGATCAGGCTGACGGGATCAAAGTCGCTGCCGCCGGCTGGGTCGCAGCCGCGGAAATCGTTGGTCAGCAAAGTGCCCCAACCGGCGCTGAAACGAATGCGGCGGCCGGGGGTCCACTTTTTCGGATCGTGGAAATCGGCGGCGCTGCTGAAGTCCTTTATATTGACGCCAAGACCCAGCGTTCCGCCAAAATAGGCGTGCAGGCCTAGAATGTCATCCACGTCGAGGGAATCGGAAGCGATCAGACGCTTCTCCTGCGGATTCTTGCCGCGCGCCTGCAGCCACTGAATATACTCGTCGCCGGCAATGTAGGGATCTTTGCTGTCGACGCGCTGGCCGGTCCAGTCGGCCGCCCAGTCGGGGGCGTGCTGGAGAAATTGCGTTGTGCCAAACGTATCCGGCAACATGATGCGCAGAGCGCCATGGTAGGTCGCCTGCCACAACTCGAGGACCGCGTATTGCGACGCTTTCAGGGCCTCGTCGTCGTCATTATTATTCGGCGCGAGCGCCGCGAGGACCATGGGAATCTCATGCGCGTTGGTTCCGATGGCTTCGAGATCGTGCTTATGGGCGAGGAAAGCGTTGGAGGTTCCGGTAAAGGCGCTGTTCAGATTCGACTTCATGGCGTTGACCACATATTCCTGCCAGAGGAAGCTGTGGCGGCGGCGAGTTCCGAAGTCGGCCACGGCCAGGCCGGGGACGCCGCGCAGGCGCTCGATCTTGTGCCAGAGCTTGGTTTTGGCCCGGGCGTAGAGGATGTCGAGGCCGAACTCGCGCAGCTTTTTCAGCCCTGCCCGCGTCTTGAGCTCGTCGAGGATGGAGAGCACATAGAGCTCCCACATCGTGGTTTCGGCCCAAAGTCCGTCGAAGGTGAGATCGAACTGGCCATCCTTGACCGATAGTTCATAGTCTGACAATCGGAAATCGCGCTCCAGCCATTCCAGAAACGCAGGTTCAAAAATTCCGCTGCGGCCATAGAACGTGTTGCCGGCAAGCCAGACCAGTTCCGATCGTCGAAAACGGAGGCCGCGAACGTGCTCCATCTGGTGCAGAAGCTCCTCGCGCGAAAACATGTCGGCCAGGCGCACCGAGGTGGAGCGGTTGAGCAGGGAGAACGACACGCGGGTTTTCGGGTAATGCTTCCAGATGAACTGGAGCATCAGCAGTTTGTAGAAATCGGTATCCAGTAGGGACCGGATGACCGGGTCCAGTTCGAAGTTGTGGTTATGCGCCCGCTCGGCGAAGTTGACGATCATCGCGTAGGTTCTCGGATACTATCCCGGGTACTATCCTCTGTGACCATTCTGAGAAAATCAACCGCATGAACTAACCAGGTGCGTTTTTGCATGGTTTTGGCTGACTTTCGGGAGGCAAACACGGTACTATCAATTTCCGCATGAGACTGCCTCGGCCCCTCGCTGGCGCACCCCGAAGTTGCGCATCGCTATTTCTTGCGATCGGGCAAGGCCACGGCTGGGCAGAGGTTTCCGGACGTTCGCTGCACGCGCTGGCGGTCGCGGTTCTGCCCGCGATGTTCCTGCTGCGATCGACGCGCGACGAAATTTACAACATTCTTTGGGCGTTGGTGTTCGGCTTTGCCACGCTGAACATTTTGAGTCTGGGGGCGCGCCATTTCGAACAGGGAAAAAGTGGTTTGAGTTTTGGTGAGATTCTGGCGGTCCTGGTGGTGGTGGTGTCGCTGGTGCTGCTGGGATGGGAGATGCTGTACCTGTTCCACATTCTGCCCATTCGCCTCACACCGCGCTGACCTGGCCCACCCTAACCCTGACCCACCCTAACGAAGATTGCGGTATGATCGCCTGTGGTGAAACGCGAATCCCAATCTCGTGAGCCGAGTTTTGACGTGACCTGCCCCTGCTGCGGCGCGGTCATGAAAATCGACGCGGCCACGCGCAACGTCATCGCGCACACGGCGCCGGTCAAGCCGAAAACCTTCAACGATATGGAAGAAGCGGCGCGCGCCATGAAAGAGCAGGACAGCCGGCGCGATTCGATCTTCCGCCAATCGATGGAAGCGCAAAAGCACGCCTCGGAACTGCTGGAGAAGAAATTCCAGGAGGCCATCAAGAAGGCCAAAGAGACGCCGGACACGGGAAAGCCGATCCGGGATTTCGATTTGGACTGAGAACCTTCTCACCGCCGAGACGCCGAGTACGCCGAGAAATGCAAACCTTGAATGACTAAACCTTTGCTTCTTGGACATCGCGGGGCGCGGGCTTCGCGTCACATTCCTGAAAATACTTTGGCGTCGTTCGAGCTCTGTTTGCAGCATGGCTGCGATGGATTTGAGTTTGACGTGCGGCTTTCTGCCGACGGCTTGGCCGTGATCTGTCACGACGCGGCGGTTGGCGGAATGCGGATTCAGCACGCGGCGGCGAAAAGACTGGCGCTGCCTACTCTGGAAAAGGTTCTACGGCAATTTGCCGGCCGGGCGTTTCTCGATATTGAGTTGAAAGTTACGGGGCTGGAGCTGCTGTTGCTCACCGAGCTACGCGAGTTTTCGCCGCAAAAGGGATACGTGGTTTCGTCGTTTCTTCCTGACGTGCTCGCGGCAATCCATGATCTCGACCCGGCGATTCCGCTGGGGTTCCTTTGCGAAACAACAGATCAGCTGCGCGGCTGGCGTCATACTCCAGCGGAGTGGGTGATTCCGCAGTTCGAACTGGCGGATCGGGAATTGGTCGAAACGGCGCATGCGGCAGGGAAGAGAATCATGGTCTGGACGGTGAATCACGCCGAGCGCATGCGTGAGTTCGCGGGGTGGGGCGTGGATGCGATTGTCTCGGATGAGACGGAGTTGCTGGTGCGTTCGCTGCGCTAGCCTGCCGAGCTTCGCTCGGCCTGGACGGGCGAGGCGCCCGTTCCCACACAGGCACCATTCCCACACTTGGATCACCGCCATTGCTCCTGCAATTCTCCTCGTTTACATTGAACAGGATGTCTACCACAGGCGAACGATTCGAGCGAGCGGTTCAGATCATGGCGCGGTTGCGGGCTCCGGGGGGATGCCCCTGGGACCGCGAACAGACTTTCGACACCATCAAGCCCTACACGCTGGAAGAGACTTACGAAGTCCTCGAAGCCATTGACAATCGCGATTGGCCGGAACTGACCGGCGAATTGGGCGACCTGCTGTTGCAGGTGCTGTTCTATTCGCAGATGGCGAGCGAGGAAGGCCACTTCTCAGTAGATGACGTGCTGGACCGGCTTTCGACCAAGCTGGTGGACCGGCATCCGCACGTGTTTGGCGACGTCAAAGCGGACACTCCCGCCGAAGTGCTGCGCAACTGGGAAGCACTCAAGGCAGAAGAAAAGAAGAAGCGGCTGGCGGCGCGGACCGGCGAAAATTTCGAGCACGATGATCCCACGCAGTCCGTGCTGGCCGGTGTTTCGTCGAAAATGCCATCGCTGATGGAGGCTTACAAGCTTAGCTCGCGCGCGGCGCGCGTGGGATTTGACTGGACGGAGATCGAAGGCCTGTTCGCTAAACTCGAAGAAGAAGCAGCCGAGCTGCGCGAGGAGTTGAAGGCTGTGCCGGAGGCTCCGTTCAAAGACCAATCGGCCGGGAAGGGAATTGCCGGATCGGGACGGCCGCGGGTTTCGCCCGAACTGCGCGAGCGCCTGGAAGATGAAGTGGGAGATCTGTTCTTCGTCATGGTGAACATTGCACGCTATCTGACGCTCGATCCGGAGTCGGCGCTGCGCAAGACGAATCGTAAATTCAAGCGCCGGTTTCAGTGGATGGAGGAACGTCTGCGCTCGAGCGGGCGAACGCCAGAGCAGGCGTCGATGGACGAACTGGAAACGCTATGGCAACAGGCGAAGCAAGAGGAAAAAAAGGCATGACCGGAGCAGGCACTGGAACGCCCTCCGGAAACGCGCCGGGCGGAAAAACGAGCGGCGCGGTAACCATTCGCAAGTGCGAAGCGCTGGCCGAGATGCAGGCCTGTTTTGCGCTGCAAAGAGAGGTGTGGAAATTTTCGGATGCGGAACTGGTTCCGGTGCGGGTGTTCGTTGTGGCCTCGAAGATCGGCGGCCAGGTGGTTGGGGCCTTCGACCATGGGAAACTGGTCAGCTTCGCGCTCGCCATCCCGGGAATGCGGAACGGGCGATGCTTCCTGTACTCGCACATGCTGGCCGTCCACGAGCAATATCGTAATGCGGGCCTGGGCAGGCGCATGAAGCTCTATCAGCGTGAAGACGCGCTGGCTCGGGGCATCGAACTGATGGAATGGACGTTCGATCCGCTGGAGATCAAGAACGCGTACTTGAATATCGAGAAGCTGGGCGCCATCGCACGGCGTTATAGCGTGAACCAATATGGGATCACGTCGTCTCCGTTGCAGGGTGGTTTGCCCACGGATCGGCTGGTGGCGGAGTGGTGGATGAAGTCCAAGCGGGTCTTGGCCGTTCTGGCGGATGCCCCGTGCGCGAAGTTCGAATGTCGCGCGCGCATCGACGTGCCAGCGGAAATCTATACTTGGAAAGCCGCGGCGGCGACGCGCACGCAGGCGTTGGCGGTGCAGGGAAGCAATCGCGAGCGGTTCCAGCAGGCGTTTGCCGAAGGACTGAGCGTGCTCGGCTATGAGCGCGACGAACGCGGGAATGGCCGGTTTCTGCTGGGAAAGTGGGAAGAGGGCTGGCGGTATTGAAGGGGGACTTGTTTCTTGAACGATACTTGGTCGCGGCAGTTTGACGCATGAAAAAAGCGATTGGCATTGCGGCGTTGCTAACGATTCTCGGCGCAGTCGCGTATCTGAACAACAGAGGCGGTCAGACCAAATCTTGGCCCGACTTTTGGTCCCACTCTTGGTCCGAAGCGCCGTGCAAGATAATAAGCAGCCGCATAGTGACTCGTACAGTCTATACTCCGCCCGTATTTGCGCTTTATAAAGGCGAGTATCAGCTTCGATATGACGTGAATGGGCGGGAGTTTAGTATCTGGGCCGACGCCGCTGACTGGAATGAAGACCGCGGATTTGTAGAGAGCAGCATTTCTGTTCTACCTTCACAGTGTCCCTACACTGTTCGCTACAATCGAGCGCAGCCGTCGGAAGCGGAGGCGAGGATGCATTCAAACTGACCAAGCAAATGATTATGAAAATCGAATCAATAACTCTCCGTGAACTTCATATGCCGCTCGTGCATTTTTTTGAAACGAGCTTTGGCCGCGTGTACAGCCGGAAGATCCTGCTGGTGAGCGTCGAAGCCGAGGGCGTGCGCGGATGGGGCGAGTGCGTCGCCGGGGAAGATCCGTATTACAGTTCGGAATGGATCGAAACCGCGTGGCCCACGATCAAGCATTATCTGGCGCCGCTGCTGCTCGAGGGCGAGTTGGATTCCGGGCGCGATTGTGCCGCTCGCTTTGCCAGGGTCCGGGGGCACCGCATGTCGAAAGCGGCGCTTGAAAATGCGGTGTGGGATGCGGAAGCACGGCAGAAGCAGCAGCCGCTCTGGAAATTGCTGGGAGGAACCCGGCGCGAGATCGCTTGCGGGGTTTCGATTGGCATTCAAGACTCGCCGGAACAACTTCTGCAGAAGATCGAAACTGAGCTGGCGGCGGGATACCAGCGGATCAAGATCAAGGTGAAGCCGGGATGGGACCTGAATGTGCTGGAGAAGATTCGCGCCCGCTGGGCGGATATCGTTCTCAGCGTGGATGCGAATTCCGCCTACACGCTCGACGAAGTCGAGCACCTGCGCAAGTTCGACGCCTTCAACCTGCTCATGATCGAGCAGCCGTTGTGGAACGATGAAATCTATCTTCACGCGCGGCTGCAGAAAGCCATCCGGACGGCGATTTGCCTGGACGAATCGATTCTGAATGCGCGCGACGCCGATTTTGCGCTGGAAATCGGGGCCTGCCGGATCCTCAACATCAAGGTGGGCCGTGTGGGCGGCTTCGGCGAGGCCAAGAAGATCCACGACGTCGCCGCGCAGCACAACGTGCCCGTGTGGTGCGGCGGCATGTTGGAATCGGGAGTGGGACGGGCGCACAACATCGCGTTGTCGACGCTCGGGAATTTCCGTTTGCCCGGAGACGTGTCGGCCTCGAAGCGATATTGGAAACAGGACATCATCGAACCCGAAGTGGAAGTCCGCGCCGATGGCACGATTGCCATCAGCGACGCGCCGGGGACGGGCTACCGGGTATGCGATGACCTGGTAAAGAAGTTCACCGTGCGCGAAGAAACGTTTCGTGGCGGGAAAGGCTGAGAGCGCATGGCGAAAGCGGGAATCCATCGCTGAGTTCTCGGTTCACCATAGTTTGTCATCCTGAGCCAAGCGAAGGACCTCTGCATTCTGCTGGCGCAGGCAAACTGCATAGGTCCTTCGCTTCGCTCAGGATGACAAGCTATAAAAGGGATGGACCGTTGGCGCTCTTCGTCACTTGTGGGCGAGTTTGCTACCCGCAGAATTTCCAGCCGCCGCCGATTCCTCCTTTTTCAGCAGTTCCAGAGCCTGGGCGAAGGTCAGGTCTGACGGGACCTGCTTGAAGCCGCTGAAAACTTCGGTCGAGATAATGGAGAGATTTTTCAGCAGCAGGATTTTTCCGGTGAAGCTCAAGCTCATGCTTGAGATTTCCCAGAGATTGTCGCCCACCTCCTGCTGATGAACCACAAAGCGGCCGCCGTGATCGAGGTGTCCGAGAATCCCCCAGCCGAAGCTGACCTCCTTGAAGAGGGTGCCGTCAATGCTGGCAAGGCGGTAACCGACGGCGTCAATCAGCACGTAGCCCTGCATTCCAGCCAAAACTTCTTCCACATGCGAGGGGGGTTGGTAGCGGGGATTGGGACGGAACCGCAACTTGACCAGAGGGTCGCCGGTACGGCCAATGCCTTCCGATCCCGTTTCTTCTCCGGCGTACTCATATAAGAAGGCATCGGGCAGTGCGCGCACGATGCGCAGAGTGCGCTCGGCGCTTTCGCGCTCCTGTTCGCGTTTCTTTTTCAATTCTTCCGGATTGTTGACGAAGCGTTCTACTCGCGCCTCTTCGTCCCGGCGTTGTTCGGGAGTCAGAGGTTTGCCGTTGTAGGCGATTACCAGTCCGGCGGTAGCCCCCTTGGTCTCGACGTAGAGCTTTGTCGTTGAGCCCTTAGGCGTCGTCCTGGTGCCGCGAAACAGAAAGCGGGCGGTGTCGTCATTGGCCGACTTAATTTCGTTTTGCACCGCTTTGCGGACTAATGCCGCCGGATCCTGAGAGGGAGAAACGGCCGCTGGCTGTCCGGCGAAACCGGGCGCGGTGAGCAGTAGCATCCACGCGCTGGTTTGTGCGATGCGGCGGGCGATGGAGTTGAGCGAACGGGAGTCGACGACGGCCATGATTAGACTGAGAAGGTTGATTCCACATAACGATGGTAGCAAACCGCAGGATGCATCGGCGCCGCAACTGTAAGTTCGTGACGGAGAATGATTTCCCAACCCGCACCGGAACCGAGCCGATGATTTACAATCGGTGAATTCGCGGCGAGCAGAGCGCGAGGAAGATGGAGGCCCAGCATGGAAGCTTCGCAAACCAGAGAGTTCGCCCTGATTGGCAAGTCGGTGGTCATCAAGGGAGAGCTGTCGGGTTCAGAAGATTTGTACGTGGATGGCCACGTCGAAGGCAAGATTGAGTTGCGCAACAACAGCCTGACGGTTGGCCCCAACGGAATTGTGAAGGCCGACGTCAGCGCGAAAGCCATCGTGATTCAGGGTAAGTTGGATGGGGCCGTGAACGTCTCCGATCGCGTGGACCTGCGAAAGACGGCGGTGGTCACCGGCGACGTGACCGCGCAGCGCATTGCCATCGAAGAGGGCGCGTTCCTGAGAGGGAAGGTGGATATTCAGAAAGAGCCCGGAAAGGCGTCTGCGTAGGGAAGCGCGCCGGTCGAGCGTATGGCATCTGTTTCTGACAACCTAATGAAATTCTTTCGGAGTTCTTCGAAACAGACCGCAGGTCCCGCAATCCCGCAGAAACTGACTCGCCGGTCGAGCGGCATGGGGGAAATTTCGCGGCTGCTGAATTGCGAAGAAGGGTTGTGCGTGCTCGACCTGGGCTCGACCTCGGCCAGCAACATCCGATTTTTCACCGGCAAAGGACACAAGATTTACAGCGAAGACCTGCTCTGGTCGTCCCTCGATCCCGGGTTCCGCGTTCAGGACAGCGCCGGCAAGCCAGTTCTGGACAGCAAGAGATTTCTGGAAGAGAACCTGGTCTACGAGAACGCTCAGTTCGACGTGGTACTGTGCTGGAATCTTCCGGATTACATGGAAGAGAGCCTAGTGAAACCGATCATTGATCGTTTGTGGTCGGTGCTGAAGCCGGGAGGGTTCCTGCTGGCGTTCTTTCACACCCGCGATGCCGGCCCGGATTCGATCTGCTATCGCTATCACGTGACCGGCACCGAAATGCTGGAGATGCAAGAGGTGAAGTTCGCACCTCCCGGACAACCCGCGACCGAAAAGAAATCCCCCCGCTTGCAACGAGTGTTCGCCAACCGGCACATTGAAAATCTTTTCCACGATTTCGCTTCGATCAAGTTTTTCCTGGCGCGCGATGCCATTCGTGAGGTGCTGGTCGTGCGCTGAGGCGAGTCGGCGATGACCCTGGTAAGGAGGGCATATGGTGGCCCGAATCTGGCACGGTAAAACGCGGGCGAGTGATGCGGAAACCTATCTCGAATATCTCTTCAAGTCCGGAATCCCAGCCTACCGGGCGACCACTGGCAATAAGGGGGCATGGGTGCTACGCAGGATGGACGGTGACGTAGCACATTTCATCACGCTTTCCTTTTGGGAATCGCGCGACGCAATTGCGGCCTTTGCCGGCCCGGATATCGAGGTCGCCAAGTACTACCCGGAAGATGAGAAATACCTGCTGGAATTCGAACCCACGGTGACGCACTACGAGTTGTTCCAGTGACTGAGGGCTTACAGGCTTGGAGTGCAGATGGGACAGGTCTTTGCATGAGCCAGGCGCGTCTTGTGAGCTTGCTGGTACGCTTCCATTTCTTCCTTCTGATGCTTGCGCTTCGCCTTCTCCGAAAGCCTCGGCTTGACTTCGTTGCGGTATAGAAAAGAAGTCCAGGCGGCGTGAGCGCGGATCTCACGATCTTTCAAGTCTTTGTATTTGGGGCACTCTGATTCGGCCATAGCGTGACTTAATGATAGTCGAAGGACCGAGCGTGGGGGGATGGATCACGTTTGGAGTTCCGAGGAATTGGTGGGATTATTGGAGGCTAAGATGCAAGGAGCGGCAACATGAATTGGATTCTGGGTGCGGGATATGCCGTCATGGGACTGGCTCTAATCTTCTGGGCTGCGCCCCTTTCCATACGTTACAACGCTTGGACCACTGGTCTGCGTGAACGGCATCCCAACATCAACCCGCCGCCAACTCCCGAGTGGCGGGCGCGGAATACCAAGATCATGACGGTTATGTTTCGGGTTTTTGGTGTGTTCCTAGTTCTGCTTTCGATCATGTATCTATTGCCGCTCATCGTCACAAAGCCACACTGAAATTGAAAACAGCCCACTACCATGCCGCTAGGTCCATTCCTGTTTTCGGCGATCTCTTGCTAAGATAAAGAGTCAGGCATCGGTTCCGCGCGACGTTTTCCCGCCAACCCCGCCAGGTCCGGAAGGAAGCAACGGTAACGGGCTCTTTCGTGTGCAGTGGTTCGCCGGTGCCTGACTCTTACCTGCCCGCCGCACTGTTTTCATCATGACCAAGCGTCTTTACTACGACAGCTCTGAAATCCATGAATTCGACTCCGTGGTCGAGGCCGTTACACCTCCCTCGGCCGAGCAGGCGCGTCCGGCTCTCATCCTGCGGGAAACTGCGTTCTATCCCACCAGCGGCGGGCAGGTTCACGACACGGGATGGCTGACGGTCAACGGTGGCGACGGCGGGGCCGAGCGGCTGCGAGTCGCCGAAGTTGCGGACGCCGAAGACGGCAGGATCGTCCACTACCTGGAAGCGCCGCCGAGGTTGCCGCTGGCAGGCGCCGCGGTGCATGGCAGCATCGATCCCGAACGCCGCCGCGACCACATGCAGCAACACACTGGACAGCATGTTCTCTCGGCAGCTTTTGTCGAGCTTTATCAGATGCCGACCGTCTCGTTCCACATGGGTACGAATGAAGCCTATTGCTCGATTGATCTGGCCGTGCCGTCGGTGACTCCCGAGCAGATTGTTGGGGCCGAAAAGCGGGCGAATCAGATTGTGTTTGAGGACCGGCCGGTGCGGGTGCGCTATGTTTCGCGCGCCGAGGCGGAGAAGCTTGGGCTGCGCAAACTACCTCCCGCGGAGCGCGACGAACTGCGGCTCATCGAGGTTGCGGATTTCGATCTCTCGGCGTGCGGCGGAACTCATGTTGGTTCAAGCGGGCAGATCGGTTCGATTCTGCTGCGAAAAACGGAGAAGGTGCGGCAGGGAACGCGCGTGGAGTTTGTCTGCGGCAATCGCGCGGTTCACATGGCGCGGCGTGACTATAGCGCCCTCAGCGAGGCGGCTGCACTATTCTCGGCGCAGCTTTGGGACGTGCCCGACCAGATCCGCAAGAACTCCGAAGAGAGCAAGCTCTTGCGTAAGCAAAAAGACGATGCGCTCGATCAGCTTGCGGAGTCCATGGCCTTGTCGGCTCTGGATGCGGCGTCTGAGGCCAAGGGACGCAAGATCATCGTGCGCGTCTTTTTCGATCGCGATATCAGTTTCGCCAAGCTCTTTGCCCAGAAGGTGACGCGAGCGGGTACACCCGCCATCGCGCTGGTGGCGAGCGCGGTGGATCCGATGGGGATGGTTTTTGCGCAGGCTCCCGGCGGCTCCGCTGACATGGGCGCGTTGCTGAAACAAGTGTTGTCGTCAGTCGGAGGCCGCGGCGGCGGCAGCCGCGATTTCGCCCAGGGCGGAGTTCCGGCAGGTTCGAAGATCAACCTGGAGCAGCTTTTGCGGCAGGCAGCGGGTACAATCGGAGCCTGATCCAGTGCTGTGAGCGTATGACAGGGTAGCGCCGGCATCTTGCCGGCTGTCCCGAGGGCGTCTCGCCCTCGGCGCGGCGGGCGGGGACGCCCGCCGGGACGGCGGCGCTACTCTACGACGCAGAATTTCACGCCATGCTCGAACCGCGGCTGATTCTCGTATATCTGATGCTCAAGCTGGGCGTGGCCGCGGCCTTGTCTAGCGCGCTGGTGCGCTCCAAAGAATTCAAGAACCTGATTTTCCGCGAGCACCGCGAGACGCGCCACAAGATTTATCTGGCACTGGCGATGGGCATCCCGATCGCCATCGGCGTCTGGATACGATTCAACGTCAAGAGCTTCCTCTCCGGCGACCTTTCCCTTGAAACTGCCATCCTGTTGGGCGTGATCGGCGGGCGCCTGTCGGGCGGCCTGGGCGGGGCGCTGATGTCGCTGCCCGCGGCGCTGCACGGCGAATGGGCCGCCATGCCGTTCAATGTTTTTGCCGGAATCGTTGCCGGGTGGCTGCGCCGCTTCGCGCCCGAACAGGAAGATATCTGGTCGTTTTCGCCCTTCATCGACCTCACCCTCTATCGTATGATTCGCCGCAATCTGCCACGGCCGCGCGTGTTCGATTGGCAGATATATTTCTTTGCCACCATTGTCGGCTTGCGTTTCTTGCAGACGGAAATCTGGCACTTCTGGCCGAACGCTATCTTCAGCCTGGAAAGCCCCGGCCTGTGGACGAGCGGCCCGGCGACTCTGAACGCTTATCTGGTGGAGAGCGCCATCTACCTGACCGTGGTCATGGTGGTGGGTACGGAACTGAAGATCTTCAACAGCGTGCGCATCCAGGCCAAACTGGAAGAGCAGGAGCGGTTGCTGCTGCAGGCGCGCATGGCGGCGTTGCAGAATCAGATCAACCCGCACTTCCTGTTCAACACGCTGAATTCCATTTCGTCACTGGTGCGCGTGGACCCGGACACGGCGCGCGCCATGATCCAGAAACTCGCTACCATCCTGCGCCGCCTGTTGCACAGTACGGATTCCTTCGTTCCGCTGCGCGAGGAAGTGGAATTTATCGACAATTATCTGGACATTGAAGTCGTGCGCTTTGGGCGCGACAAGCTCAAGGTCGTCAAGGATCTCGATCCGGCGTCTCTCGAAGCTATGGTTCCCAGCATGTTGCTGCAGCCGCTGGTGGAAAATTGCATCAAGCACGGACTCGCTCCGAAAGTCGAAGGCGGCAGCATCACGCTGCGCAGCCGCCTGATCAAGTCACGGCTGGTAGTGGAAGTGGAAGACGACGGTGTGGGCATGGAAGCGGCGCAATTGGCCGAGCAATCCGAAGGCTTTGGCGGCATCGGCATCGGCATGGCCAACGTTGCCGAGCGGCTCAAGGTGCTGTACGGAGATACTGCCAGGATGAAGGTGGAGAGCCGCGAAGGCGGCGGCACGCTGATCCGGTTGCGCCTGCCCATTCTGCCTAACCCCGAAGAGCTAATGACGGCTGCGCCAACTGCGATGACCGCTCCAGCACCTTTCGGTAAAAATCTTCGTAAAGCGGAATGATTTTGCTGGCACAGAATCTTTCCTGCGCGGCGGCCCGCGCCCGTTTCCCCATGGCGCGCAGGGCGGATTCATCACCGAGCAGTTCAATGGCGTAACGCGCCATGGTCTCCACATCGCCGACATCAGCCAAAAATCCGGTCACACCATGCTCGATCAATTCCGGCACTCCGCCGGAGCGGGTGGCAATGGGGACGACCTCGCAGGCCATGCCTTCGAGGGCCGCGAGCCCGAAGGTTTCCAGCTCGCTTGGCATCAACATCACGTCTGAAATAGCCAGTTTTTCCCGGATCTGATCCTGTTTTCCGAGAAACAGCACGTGCTCGTGAATGCCTTTCTGCATCGCCAGCCACTCCGCCTGGGAACGATCCGGGCCGTCGCCAATCATCAACAGCTTGGAGGGGATACTCTTGCGCACCCGGTCGAAGATTTCGATCACATCCAGCACGCGTTTCACTGGGCGGAAGTTGGAAAGGTGCACCAGCAGCCGCTCGTCGTTCCGGGCATATTCGGTGCGCTTTTCCATCCATTCCGGCTTGCGCAGATACTCGTCGCAATTCACGAAATTCGGGATGACCTCGATGTGGTTCTTGATGTCGAAAATCCTAAGCGTACGGTTGCGCAGATACTGAGAAATGGCGGTCACTCCGTCGCTCTGCTCGATGGAAAAACGGGTAATCGGAAGATAGGAGCGGTCGAGCCCAACCAGTGTGATGTCGGTGCCGTGCAGGGTGGTGACAAAGGGCAGATGGCGGCGCGGCGGGGTCGCCGCCAGCATCTGCTTGGCCAGCATCGCGCTCACCGAGTGCGGAATCGCATAATGCACGTGCAGCAGATCGAGTTCGTAAAGCTGCGAGACCTCAGCCATGCGCGTCGCCAGCGCGAGGTCGTATGGCGGATATTCAAACAGCGGATAACGCGTGACCTCGACCTCGTGATAGTGAATGTTCGGTTCCGGCCCGGTCAGGCGAATGGGCTGCGAATAGGAGATGAAATGAATCTCATGGCCGCGGCGCGCCAGCTCGAGGCCCAGTTCGGTAGCGACAACTCCGCTGCCGCCGTAGGTCGGATAACAGGTGATGCCAATCTTCATGCGAATCCCACCATACCACTCATTGGATTCGCGGGGAGGGCTGGGGATGCAGGAGGGGAACAATCAAGAAATCGAGCGGCTAGGGATCGGCAGCTGCATGGTTGGCCTCAACAGGAGACAATTTATTATTGACAATTACAAAATACCAAGTAATAATGTATTATCGTACTAGAGGAGACAGCGAATGCCAGCGACAACGACGACCAAGCCGACCCCTACTGCGCCAGCCATTAAAGTAGCCGACGAAGTTTGGGTCGCGACGCTCATGCTGCACCAGCAGCACCCGGAGCGGCTGGATTTTTCCATCGAAGAAATAATGGAATTCGCAGCAACTGCGAAGGAACTCAGATTGATGGGACCGCTGCGGCCGGGGTTCTATGTTCACGTCGTGCAGCATTGCGTCGCCAATCGGCCTCCGAACCCGGGACGCTATCGGATGCTTCTCGAGACATCACCTGGACGCCGCCGTCTGTTTCGGCCAGGGGATGCTTATCATCCGCAACGGGAAGGCGGGAAGATTTCGCCTAAGCCGGAAGATCTGCCCGAAAACTGGTTGCGGGGAACTCTCTCGCGGTATCACGATTGGTGCGCCAAGGCCGCCGAGCGCGCCGTCGAAGACGATCCCCTCTTGGCTCTCCGTGGCTCTGGAAAAGGTCTTTGGGCTGACGAGCACGCGGACGACTATGTACGTCGCTTGCGCGAGGGTTGGGAATGAGCCGCGTTTTCTGGGACACCAACCTCTTCATTTATCTGTTTGAGGACTATGGGGCGCTCTCCAAAGCCGTGGTGCAGCTTCGTTCCAAGATGCTCGACCGGGGCGATCAACTGTTGACATCCACACTCACACTGGGCGAGATTCTTGTGAAACCCACCGAGCGGAGTAACGCTGAACTCTGCAGAAAGTACGAACGCGCAATTACAACCGCCGCGACCATGATTGCCTTCGATGTGAAAGCGGCCAAGGTATATGCGGCGCTTCGATCGGAGAGATCACTGAAGGCGCCCGACGCCATTCAGTTGGCTTGCGCCGCCAGCGCAAACGTGGATCTGTTTGTCACCAATGACGAACGACTCCAGGGCAGGCACGTTGACGGCATCCAGTTCATCGTGGCCCTGGGGAGAGTGCCTATCTAAAATTCTCCGGGGGAGAAAAGTCGGCGATCAAATTGTGCTGCAGCTACTTTCGTCCCAGCAGCACAACGATTCCGGCGCCTAACCGCAAATTGTCCTGGCGGTTGTTGAGGCCATCGGGGATTTTGGTCATGAAGTACTCGGCCTCGATGGGGCGAATGGAGAGGTGCTTCGACACTTTGAAATCAAGGCCGCCACCCGCCGTCATCGCAAAATTATTTTCCGACCCTGAGCGGCCAATCCCGGCGGTTGTCCAAATGCCTCCGACGAGGGTCTGAACGAACGGCGCAACCTTGCCGTGCCTGAAATTCACTCTGGGCCCGAGAAGATAGCTAAAGGCTCCTCCGACCAATGCGCCGTTTGTAGTGGCGGTCGCGCCATAGCCGGCCATATCTCCCACCACGCCGAGCCAGTTAGTAGCGTTGTACTGGAGCTGGACACCACCGCCGTTGCCGTTGAAGGTTTCCGAGGGTGCGCCGCCGGCGGCACTGGCATTTACATTGAAGCGCACGTAGTAGTAACCGCCGTACGCCTCAAATCTCGAGGCTTGCTCCTGGGCTTTCGAGGATCGTACGGTCGCAAAGAGCCCAAGCAACAGGACAAGCGCAAATGCCTTGTTCACCTTCGCCGCGCCTCCTGGGACTTGCGAAGTCCTTGACGACAGCCCTAGTCCTTGCTCGGTTTTTTCGGCGTCAAATCGCAGGCTTCTTTGATGCGGTCCAGATTCAGTCCGGCGGGAGAAAATTCCGCGATCTGCCGGCCGCTCCGCGTGGGGAGCTCCACGTTAAAAACCTGGGCGCCGATCGTGCCCCGGACGGTGCCTTTGTCCATGGAAAGGAAGCGGCCGCGCTCCCAGTTCCAGAACTTGAAGTAGTGGGTATCGTCGACGCGGACCTCCACTCTCAACTGGGGCTGATACCACCAGCCGGGGCGGGTCGGCGGAGCCAGCCGGACTCCGGGATTGAAGTCGGCCCACTTGAGCTTGCCATTATCGCAAACCAGATTCACTCTGGGCTTGTATTCCGCGTCCTCCTTGAAATAGTTGTTCGATTGAAGTTGAAAGCGCACTCTCTTCGCGCCCGTCATCTTGTCGGTGGAGTGGAACTCCAACCAGTTTCCGCCGGCGCTGACGCCGTCCGCTTCGCCCTGATAAGGACTCATAGCGCCCGTCTGGGCGCAAGCCAATACTGCGGCGCCCGCCACAAAGAACACTGCTACCAGGGACAAAAAAGCGGTTCTCGCCGCCAACCTGGAATCCATTGCTTTACGAAACCAACGTGATACGTTCAAGATATCCTCCCGGTAATCACACCCCTACATATTATGGAACCCTGAAGCTGGCGAGAAGTTGTATGGAAAGGTACAAGGTTAAGAGTTTCGGAGCGATTATCATAGAATTCAGTAGTTGCACCGTATTGCCCGGATGGCGAAACTGGCAGACGCACGGGACTTAAAATCCCGGGTCCGTAACAGGACGTGACGGTTCGATTCCGTCTCCGGGCACCAACCCAACCCATTCACTGCTCATCAATTAGCTCGCGCAGCAGCGGTGAAATTCAGGTGGGCCGCTGCTTCGTTTTTGGTGCTGTTTTCGGCTACTATGCCCAAACTCTGCCCAAACTCGGGCGCGTTGGATTTTTGCTTCTCGTTCAGCAGCCGACCGGCTTCCCGGATGTCCACTTCGTTGACGATGTTGTAGCGCTGAAAAACGCTGGCTGTTTTGTGCCCGCTGATCTCCTGCGCCACCTTTTGCTGCACACCGACTCTCAGCAGATTTCGCACTCCTGACCGGCGCAGATCATGGAACAGCAGATCGGGAACGCCAGCGCGAGTGCAGACCGTCTTCCAGACTTTGCGCAAGCCTTTGACTGGTTTGCCATTCTCTCTGGTGAAGACGAAATCGTCGGGTTGCTTGCCGATGATGCACGCTGTCAGCAGCGTTGCGACTTCATCGGTCATTGGTGCGATTCTCGACTGACCGTTCTTTGTCGTGCCTGCTTCTAGTCGGATCGTGCGATCGAGCAGATCGACCTGGCGCACGCGCAAGCCGAGCAGCTCACCCTTGCGGAAGCCCAAGGAATACGCCACCGTGAGCAGCGCACGAAGCCACAAGCCTTCCTTGCTGCATTCCCTCGCCAGCGGCGCATACTGCGCGTCTTCGAGGAAGCCGGTGCGCGCCTCGCTTTCTTTGTAGGACGGCATCACCGGACACGCTCTGACTTTCGGTGGAGTGCGCCGCATCGCCAAATGAAACGCACGCTTGAGAACAGCCAACTCCCGATTGATCGTCGGGCCGCTTGCTCCCTCAGTTTCGCGCGCGCTGCAATAGCGTTGCACCTGATTCGTGTCGAGATTGTCGGCTCGAAACTTGGTGAAGAATGGTTGGAGATGATTCTTCCAGCGCCACTCAACCGTCAGGATGGACTTTCTGCGCTGCTGGCGGTATTCGGCGAGCAGATCGGTGATGAGCTTGTCGATTCTGACGTTGGTGCTCGGAGTATAGACTCGCGTTTCGACTTCGGCGAGACGGCGCTTAAGCAAGCGCTCTGCGACTTTTCGGTCGGATGAGCGGGCGCTCTCGCGGTGCGCTATGCCCCGCTAATAAAATTTGATCCACCAAACGATGGATCCGTTCTGGTAGATCGAGCCACTGCCGCGCGGCCGTGGCGTTGTGTTGTTTTCCTTCATGGTGTTCGCTCCCTTCATGGATTGAACACACGAGCCTGAATCGAGAGCAGAATTTGCGGCGATCCCGGAACGGGAGATAATGGTGGGAGCCATGTTCCTGCCTTTTTCAGGAGTGTGGTCAGTGGCAGGCGCGGTGCTGATTACACCGTCCTGCCACGCTTTAATTTTACTCTTTTCTGGCGCGCTTTTCACAGAAATTCCTTTCTGTCGGGCATAGTTTGGTACGAGCGTGCGTGAAAACCGCGATGGGAGCGCCTTTTGAGCGGAGACTTGGATAAGTTATCCCGCGCAACGATAAATAGTCACAGCGCCCGAGCACTTCCCTTTGGTACAATCCTCGGCTTCCCCTACAGTGTCAGACCTAGAAGTTCGAACCACGGACCAAGCCTAAATCGGAGGAAATTCTATGCCCATAAAACACCTAGAGTTTCCTATCTGGCGCAAATGTTGCCAACGCGATCCCGTCAGAATAAAGCCGAACTTCGAATTCGTCTTGAGACTGATGCTGTTGCTGCTCGCTACTACGTCGGCATTTGCCCAAGTCAAATCCAGCACGATAATCGTCTTGGGAGAATCGAAGCACAAGATCGTTATTGCCGCTGACAGTCGGATGAGTGAAGAAGATGGTTCTTACCGCGATGACGGCTGTAAAATTGCGGCACTCAATAACAAATTCCTGTTCGCTACTTCCGGCAGATCGTTCGATATTACTCACGGGATCGTCGGTTGGGATGCAACCGAGCAAGCCAGAACAGCGCTCGCGCTCGTCTTGCAAGCTGAAAGGACTACTGAGCTTACCCATTCTTTTGTCATGGAGATTGCCAACGAGTGGGCGACTCTCATTTTCAACAACGTCACCGCGCATATCCGCCCGGAAGAATTTGTCACGATGAAACAGGATCAACTCTTCGTTGACGGCACCTTTATCACATTGGAAGCGCCAGAGCCCAACATCGCTTATACGGCCTTTAGACGCGACGGTAACACCACCAAATTCCTGACGCCAATGATATCCACTGGGCATCTGCCAGACAAAATGGCATTTACTGCCATCGGTTCCGGATACTCCACATTTATAGAATTCTTGAATAACACCAGTCCCCGCGCCAAGAAAGAGCAACGCATTACCACTAGACTCGCTAAGAGATGGGAGCCCGAGCAAGCTGACGCGAGAATGGCGATTCGATTGGTTGACCTCGTCATCAAGTACAGTCCAGAGCCTGACGTGGGTGGGCGGGTCGATGCTGCTGACCTGACCGTAGGCCAACCCGTGCATTGGATTCAGCGCAAACCAAACTGCAAAGATAACTAAACTGCCATGTCGCAGCACTTACAATCTTGAGCCTGTCACGGTTTGTTGAATCTGTCATTTCTCTCCGTTTATGCCAAGTGAATAATCGTGCCTTTTTTTATAGCTGTCTCAAACCCCTTCAGGGCTACTTGGATACAGCATCCAATGCCCCCTTGAATCGCCAGTGTTCACGCTGGCTTCGGAGCGCGCGTGCCTCTTTTGTGCCCATCCTCTTTACTCCAACCGCGTTTTGACGCGCTCAATCCATCCGTCGAGATCGACGCGGTCGATCAACCAAGGCGCGTGGCCGGTCTCTGCAAGCCGGATGACCGGGATTTCTCCGCGCTGGCAGAGCGCGCGCAGCATTGCCGGAGAGATCGACAGGTACTCGCTCGCTGGCTGCAAGCGCAGCAGCCGTCTCGCCGAATTGTTGTTGCGCTTCTTCATTGCCTGCCTGTGATCTCGCCCCACTGTTTTGCAGACACGTCGTCCCGGTCATTAGCTGCCATCGCTTTCCAGTCAATCTGCCGCGCCCTCGCCCACTGGCAAGGTCCGATGTGGCCGCGCGGCGAACCACAGGTAATCTTGCGGTCGTTCGGGTCTGCCTTTTGGCACGGCGTCTCAGCGTGCCGTTGTCGTTTTGCCTGCGTCCCCGTCATCATTCCCAGCCCCTTTTTTTGCCCGCGCTGTCCTTGCTTGCCAGAGATAAGCCGGATGCGTAAACAGTCCGCCCCACGGCTCGTCTGGAATGAACTTCGACGCCATGCGCTTGCGCCGTTTTTTTTCGCCGCGTCGCTTGTGCGCTTGCAGCCGTTCTTTCTTCGTCGTGGTCATTCTTCAAGAATCTTTCGAGCATAGCCCGGCTCCCCTAAAAGCATTGCGAGGGGTGTGGGGGAGAGGGGGTGGATCTGCACCTTCCTCTCCCAAACTCGAATGCTTAAAGTAACGCTATGTCATCAGTCACAGCGTCCAGCCCATAAAGTCTCTGCGGCAACACAGAGAGTGCTCCACCATTCTTTATTTCTGCTAAGGGACCAGGACGCGCCGGGGCAGCATTCTTACGAATGTCGTCTCCATCAACTAGGAGCTCGTAGCCTGGAAAGACTGGCTTGCGCCAGGAACAATGGTTTGGCCTTGTGGACTGTCTTGCATCACAGGTTGTTAGCGGACGCGGACGGTTACACGATGTGAGCACGTTCCGTTCGGGCATGGCTGATGATTTTGTTTTGCCAGTAACTCCAGCCGTGCTATTCTGTCCCTGACGATAGGATTTGAAGGCGCCGGGTAGCCACGCTCGACGCCTTTGTTGTTTCTCGACGAATTGGTGCGAGAAAGTCATTAAATTCCGCTTGGCTCCGACGGCAAATTTGCCGTCGGCGCTTCGCCGCGTGCTACAGCGAACCATTCCGTCACTCTTCGAAGTCGGTCAGCTTCCTCCGAGCGAAAGAACAGCTCCGGCTCGGGTTGCTCTCGTTCATCGGGTTCCGGACATTGTTTAGTCATAGCCCCTCTAAAAGCCTTGCCCCGCTTGCGTTTTCATCGACGCTTTGGATTTCTAATCCGCTGCAATTACATGCCCCGGACTTTTCGGATATCTCAGACCCCTTCCGTTGGCTGGCCGTTGCCAGGCCACTTGCTGACAAAATCCTCGATACTCTCAAGCTCAGCTTCCTCCGCATTTATGGCGAGATTCCATCGCCGCCAGTCAATCAGTTCTTTAATTGCCCGTTTCACGCGGCGGCGCAGAACATCGGGCGGCAAAGCGTCCAACTCGACGGTTTCGTCGCGGTACTTTCTGAGGAAGGCTTTGGCCCGCGACGACTTCGGCAAACCAGCTTTCTTATGGTCGGCGCCGAAGCGCTTGATCCGCATGGGTGGCAGATTGAATCTCTTAATATCGCTGACGTTGATGGCCAGCCGCTTCATGGTGAACGGCCCACTACCCAGTTTCAGAACCCGTTGGCGGAAGCTCTCCTCGATGCCAATCCCGTCAGGATCATGGTCGCCGACATAAAAAACGTGCTTTGGCTTCTCGACTTGGCGGAAGTGCATGGCGATGTTGTGAACGCCGGTGGTTGAGTCAAAGCCGCGACCGACGCGCACCGTAATCCCCAGCTCGTCGGTGACTGGGCGGATCACACCCGACACCGTGTTCTTTTCCGACCAGACCTCGACTAACGCTGGCTGATCCTGCCAATAATCCTTGCGGTAAGCGCATCTGATCGTCTCGCCAAACTCTTTCGGGTTTTGCCAAACATTGGGTGTATATGTGGGGCGGCTCTGATCGACGATCCACTCCCAAGGAATGCGGCCCTCGTGGCGCAGATCAGTGGCGATCTTGCTCACGCGCTGATAACAGGTTCGTGTGTTCTGGTGGACCTCGCGGACCAAAGCATCATTGAAGCTGAGTAGGGCATAGTGCGGATAGCGCACGGTGGCGGGGTGCTGCTCTCGGAGAATGGCGATGATCGCCATCTCCAGCCGTTTCGTGCTTTCATGTTTTCCTTGAGACATGGCGTGGCCTTTCTAAACTCCTACTAGACTGAACTTAGAATTTGTCCGGCTATCGGATTCTTGTGCTCCCGAAGTGTCTGGCCACAAACTCACGACTGATGCCAACTCGCGCAACTAATCGCCGAGGATCCTGCGGTGGCGCCGGTGGCAATTCATCCAAACTTTCGACGTGATATCGTCGCAGTCATTGCTGGCGGAAGGCCAGTGTTTCTGGCGTGCAATGTTCCGGGACCACCGTGGACGAATTGCTAAGGAAGAGGCCCTCTGCGCCTCCTCAATCACTGAGCTCTCGGCTTCCTAAACCTAGTCGCGAGGCGCTGAACTTCTCCTGCGAGGGCCCGCTCGATTGCAGCCTGTTCCTCCATGCGTAACCTAATGTGGCCTGTCTCAGCCAAGGAGATTCGAAACCGGGACACCCCGCTGCGTTGGGCCAGCTCTATTTGGCTCAATCTCCCAGCCATCTTGCGCTGTTTCTTGATGTTCATAGACCTCCGCTGCGAGTACGAACCTATTTAGCAATACGTGTTGCGGGGCGTCGATGATTTTCGTAACATCATTTGTAGTCATTATCCGTGTATTACGCACTATGAGTGGGAAGTCGGCTGCGATGACAGCTAAGAGCCCTAGCAGGCTGCTGAAAAATGGACTCCGCGACTTAGATTCTCTCCAGCCTCAGTGATTTTGTGATTTGGGAAGGGTTCTGGCTGCATCCGCTGGTGTCCCGCGGATTCATTTTCGGGCCTGCGAGCACACTGCGACCTCGGTTTACGTTGCTTGCATCGCCAGATTCCTCATACGGACTAAGTTGTAGGCCGCGGCCGCGAAGGTGAAGACCCATCCCACCTTCAAGATTCCACGATGCCGAACCTTCCGCAACAGCGCGATCGTCTTCAGCCATCCGAAACACTCTTCAATGCGCTTCCTTTTCCTCTGACTGATGGCATATCCGGCGTGTTGCGTCGTACGAGCATCAATGGCGCTCCCACCCGGCCGCTCCAGGTTCTGGGCCACATGCGGCGTGACCTTTAGATTTCGGCACTCGGCCACGAAATCCGCCGTGTCGTATCCCTTGTCGCCGCCCACCGTCACCTGCTTCGTTCCTGGAATCTGTTCCAGCATCACCAGCGCCGCGTCGCGCTCCGCCGTTCCGTTGGCCTCGAACACCTCGCTGTTGACGATCAGTCCGTGGCGGTTCTCCACCAGCAGATTCCCGTTGTAACTCAGCTTCGCTTCCTTGCCCTTGCCTTTGCGCGCCATCTTCGCATCCGGGTCCGTCTTCGATGCGTGCGTCTGGTTCGACCGCTTCTCCCCGTGGAAGTCCACCGTCGCATTGCCCGGATCGTCCGGCGGAACCGCGTTCTTCGCATCCTTGCGCTGATAACTCTTCACACTCGCCCACGCTTCCAGCAGCGTTCCATCCACCGTGAAGTGCTCGTCCGAGAGCAGACTCCGCTCCCGCGCCTGCTGCAGCACGGCTTGGAAGAAGGCTTCGGCAATGTCCCCATCGAGAAGCCGCTCGCGGTTCTTGGTGAACACGGTCACATCCCAGATGGCGTCGTCCATGTTCAAGCCCACGAACCAGCGGAACAGCAGGTTGTAGTCGAGCTGTTCCATCAACAGCCGTTCGCTGCGCACCGAGTACAGCGCTTGCAGCAGGAGCGCCCGCAACAACTTCTCCGGCGCAATCGACGGCCGCCCCGTTTTCGCGTACAGCTTGTGGAATCGTGGTTGCAAATTCCGCAGGGCTTCATCGGTCATGGCACGAAGAGGACGCAAGGGGTGGTCCTGCGGCACTCGCTGCTCCGGGCTTACGTAGCTGAACACATCCAACTGCTGCTCGTCTTTTCCACGCATGCCTTCTTCTTATCAGGTTGTGCTGTGGAAACAAGAGTGTTTCGTGGTGCTGCGTCCGCTTCAAATCGAGTTTTTCCGCAGCCTGCTAGAGCATTGCTGTTCGGAAAACGTGACAGGAACACTAATGGCAGGGTTTTGCCGCTCGATTCTGATACGGTCAGGGACCTCACACGAAACCCGTTAGAGTAGTTTTCTTTCTCACGATGAACGATACGGCTGCCGCATATGCATAGCACTCGGGCAGAGTAATCGCGAACATTTTTGAAGCCCTTTAAGCAATCTTAAGGCCCTACATGGCATACACGGACTGCGTTGCGTCGAAAGCGCGGGGCCGCGGAGCACCCGTGCTTGTACGGATGGCATCCCGTGGGGACTGCTCCCCATGAAGAAGCCGTTTCGCAATTTCCATTTGGTGACCCGTGACACTATAAACGCTACTCACGTTCACCACCCCAGTTCCAGAAATCTTTCTTTGTGCGCAGTGCTTTGGTTTAAATCTTCAAAGGGGGCATACAAATGCTCAGGTCCTTCGCCTTCAAGTCGTTTACCTTAGCTGTACTTATTCTTTTCATGGCTGCTGGCGCTGTCGCCCAAAACCCAAGCAGTGCTAACGGCGTTCAGCCGTTTGAACCCCAAACTAATGAAATATCTCTAGACACGCTTAATATCCACCTCGACATCCCATTCGTGGATAAGGCGGGAGTTGGACTACCGTTTTCTTTTGGGCTGCATTATAACAGCAACTTTTGGTACCCTGGGCCGTGTGTTGTGTATTCTGATGCCCCCTGTTGGCAACCCAATGCTTCGGTTTGGGGGTGGGCGCCTGACGCTGCTCAAATATACGGCCTGTATTTAATAGCTCCCGACCCCGGTTGTAATGGATTACAGTTTCTCGCATATCAAGATCCGTCGGGCAACGTACACCCCATTCCTAGCAGCCAAACATTTGGAGCGGTACCCGTAGTTTGGGGGTACTATCTCTATCAAGGAGGTCATAATTACCCCGGATGCAACAATTTGGGATGGCCTACTACTGCTTCCATCCAAGCGACAGATGGCAGCGGATACACGTACAATATAATCGCTCCATCGAATATGGAGAACTTGAATGGCACATATTCTAATAATCTCGGTTATCCTTCAGTAGTAACATCCAGTGGAACCGTCATATATCCGGGCATAGCCTATGTATACGACTCCAACGACTCCAACAACTTTTGGTACCTTGGCTGGGGGTTGACGAACTACATCAACGGTAGTCCAGTATACGATGTTAACAGTTTTGAAGGCCCTCGGTTGATACAAATATCCACCCCATCGCAGTCGAGCCTTCCTGCGTACGGCATCAATCCAGCGGGACCTTTCACTTTCACGGACACGATAGGGACGTCAGAACTAACGATTTCTCCTGTGGTTATTGCGGGGCCCCCGGCTGTTACTGGATTTACTGGTCCCGCAGGACCGGCAGGACCGTGTGCGCAAGGGCAGGCATCGGAGACATATGCGTACCCAACCTCTTCGGGCACCGCTTCTGTGACACTAATATGCAAAAGCTATAGCATACAGACGGCGTTTGCCCAAAAGTTTTGGGATGGCTATAGCTATGTTGTTGAGCCGGAATGGCCTGATGTAGTGACTGCTAGCTCCAACCCACCTCCGTACAATACTTCCTTAATAGACACCATCACCCTAGCCTGGATTATTCAAGAAGTCTCTAGCCAAAAAAGAAAGGATGCTCTAAAAGGAATGATGAACACTGGGTTTCGGCACCCAGCATCCCCTTTCGGAGCATCCATCGCTTGATACAAAGTGTTTTACCACAACTCAGCTTCTCCTTCTATCGACATCGACCCATCCACGCCGATTTTTCCGGCGGGCAGATCACCAGTGATGCCGGTCTGTTGCCGTTACGCTCCTTCGATCAGCGTCATCATCTGACCCGCGATTGGGCCGCTCTGCTCAGCGACCCGCGACAACGCGATCGCGTCCTTCATGACTCGCAGACCTTGCTGCGGCAACGCATCTATCAGATCGTCGCCGGCTACGAAGACGCCAACGACGCCGACCGTTTGCGCCACGATCCCATGTTGCAGATCGTCGCCGATCAAAAGCTGGGCGACGCGCTGGGCTCGCAACCCACGCTCAGCCGCTGGGAGAACGCGCCTTCCGCCCGCGATCTGGTGCGCCTGAGCGACCTCTGGTGCGAGCAGTTTATCCGCCTCTGCGGCGAGCAAGTCCGCCAGCGCGGCGAGATCCTGCTCGACCTCGACTCCACCGACGATCCCACTCACGGCCAGCAGCAACTCAGCTTCTTCAACGGCGCGTACGGCCAGCACATGTACCACCCCATGCTCATCTTCGAGCGCCACACTGGATGTTTGCTGGCGGCGCGGCTACGTCCGGGAAACGCTTCCAGTCATGCCCGCATCGTACCCATGTTGGTGCGCCTGGTGCCCCGCCTGGAGGCCGCCTTTCCCGGCGTGAAGATCAAACTGCGCGGCGACGCCGGGTTCGCTTTTCCCGTGCTCTATAAGTTCTGTGAGTTCTTCCACATCGAGTACGCCATCGGCATCCCCGCCAACTGCGTCTTCCAACAACGCGCCCAACCGCGGCAACAGCAATTAAAACGGCGCTATCGCCGTAGGCAAGTGCCACAGCGCAGTTTCTCCAGCTTCCGTCACCGCGCCCGCAGCTGGCCGCGCCAGCGCCGCATCTGCTACAAGGCCGAGCACACCGCTGCCGGAACCAACCTGCGCTTCGTCGTTACCAACTGCGCCGGCCGTGCCTCGCAGGTCTTCGCGTTCTACAACGACCGCGGCGAGTGCGAGAACCGCATCGAGGAATTCAAAAACGGCTTCCGCGCCGACCGCCTGAGCTGCCATCGCTTTCTGGCCAACGCCTTTCGCCTGTTGCTGCACGCCGCCGCTTACAACCTGGTCAACTTCTTTCGTCAGCAGTTGCCGCAGGCCTGGCGTTCGGCCCAGATCGAAACGCTGCGCGCTCAACTGTTCAAAATCGGCGCCCGCATCCGCCAGACCGCTCGCTGTATCCGCGTTCACCTCGCCAGCGGCTGGCCCTTTCAAACTCTTTTCCGCCACGCGGCGCTAGCTTTCCGCTCCGGCTAATCCTTTCTCAGCGGTCTTCGAATTTTCGTTCCCCTTACAGTCTGGCGGAGCCTTGCCCGAAAACAAGCCCGCATCACATTCCCCGCGATTCATCAGGCCCTCACGTTGCTCTGCAAGCCTCCCCATGCCTCTCAACCTATAAACAAGAGTGGCGCAAATAGAAAACCTCAACGCTCATGAATTAAGCAGGCTAGCGGACGGCTCGTCTTACCATTTTTTGTACGAAAGTGCCGTGTCGGGGACTGTTACAGGGAGAATATCTCAGGTTACATATCCGAACGGCGGCGTAGTTAACTACACTTATGGGCCGGTAATTGGGAAAGCAGGTGGCTATTGTAATTATTATACTGCATACTGTTACAATGGCGATGGGACCCCCAGCTCGTTAACAAGAACAGACGTCAGTGGTACCACTACTTATACAAGAACTCCAACCACCGGGGTAACCACTGTAGTCGGTCCCGCACCGGCCAACAACAGGACTGCGTACCAATTTACTCAAGCAATACCGACCGACACGCCACCTCCTGGGCAATACGACTCACAAACACCTTGGTTCTTGGCCCGGACCACCTGGAAACAAGGGAATGGCACCGTGCTGAAACTGTCTGTAATGTGCTATAACGGTGTGGGTGCTTCTAGCGCAGCCGCGTGCTCTACAGCTCCATTTTCCACGCCGCCCACGTATCCTATCAAGCAAGTGGATATTTACACAGAATTCGGACCGTCAGGGTGGAACCGTACCACTAAGACATATGACGCGTACCAAAACGTCACCGGGGAAACCTACTACGACTACGGCGCGACCGTACCTACACGGCAGCACCTCATGTACAACTACGGGTATTCATGGAACGGCTCAGCTTGCGTTCTGATTGCAAACTCCGTTTGGGGCGTAAACAACGTTCCTTGTCAGGAACAGTTACAGAACGGGGCAGGTGTGCCTATTGAGAATACTTACTACACCTATGACACAAAGGGCAACCTTATATCAAAGTCTGTATGGGCTAGCGGCTCTATCAGCGGTGGTAGCTACTTGACGAAGTCATATGTGTACAATTCAAACGGCACAGTATCTACCATCACAGATGAAAACCAGAATCTGACATCATTGTCGTACGGCAGCTGCAACGAGGGTATGCCGACTCAGGTTACTGTTTGGCCTGTGCCGACAGTGACTTCTTTGTCTGAGAACCTTCAGTGGGATTCTGGCTGCAAGGGGGCAGTAATCACGTCCATTACCGATCCTAACGGAAATCCATCTTCTGCCACTTATAATGACCCATTGTGGCGCCCTACTTCATCGACTGATGAGAGCGGTTCCACTGTAAACTTTAGCTACACGCCGACGACACTTGAATCACAAATGAGTTTCAACGGAGGATCTTCTGACTTTGATACCTTTGACACGTCTGACTCTTTGGGCAGACCCTTGTATACCCAGGTAATTGAAGGTCCAGGGGGCGTGTGGGATACTAAGCAATCGGGATTCACATGGGATTCTACGGGGATAGTAACTTCGGTCACATTACCTTGCGCTTCGACCAAGGGGAGCGGTTGTTCTACGCCAGCAACAACGTCAACGCATGACGCTCTTGACCGACCGCTTGTCGAAACAGATGGTGGGGGGGGCACGACGACCTACAGCTATTTGGGAAGGGACGTGTTGGTGACGATAGGACCGCAGGTCACACAGCCTGCCACCGAGAATTTAAAACAACGTCAAATGGAATACGATGGGCTCGGTCGGTTGACGTCGGTTTGCGAAGTGACTTCCGCCACTGGGAGCGGGGCTGGCTCTTGCGGCCAGCCAAATTCTGAAACCGGACTGTTGACCAAATATACCTATGACGCTGCCGACAATCTCCTCACAGTTAAGCAGAACGCGCAGCCCGGCGCAATTGGTGGTACGCAGACGCGTACGTTTGCGTACGACAACTTGAATCGGCTGATATCGGAAACAAATCCAGAATGGGGCCCGGGAATCACGACTTACACATACGATTCGGATTCGACCGGAGGCTGTCCTGGGACTTACAAGGGAGACCTGGTCAAACGTGTCGATAGTGCCGGCAACGTGACTTGTTACACGTATGACGGCGTACAAAGGATGCTGAGCACAACTTACACTGGGCCGAACGCTATAACAAACCGGTACTTCGTCTGGGATGCTGCGATTGTTGCCGGAGCGACGATGCAAAACGCGAAAGGTAGGATGGCGGAGGCTTACACTGCAACTTGCCCAACGTGCAGCAAAGTGACCGATGAAGGATTCAGTTATGATGTACGTGGAGAGTTGTCCGCATTCTACGAATCCACGCCAAATTCCGGTGGTTATTACAATATTCCCATGACTTACTGGGCAAACGGCTTGATGCAAACATTCGGGCCGTTCCTGACCGAGCCTAAGTACCAAGTTACGCCGGACGGGAAAGGACGTCCGTATGCGATATCCAATGGTGGCAGCAACGCGGCCAGCATTGCATATAATACCGCGAGTGGTCAGCCAGTCGGGGATCAGCCCACGCAGATCATGACCAGTTGTGCGGGGTCGACCTGCTACCCGATCACATATCAATACGACCCGAACACGTTGCGCATGACGAACTACAGCGCGACAATGAATAATGAAACGGTCTCGGGGGCACTGACCTGGAATCCAAATGGAAGTCTGCAACAATTGGTCGTCACTGACCCGTTGAACTCCGCTGACGCGCAAGCGTGTACCTACAGTGCCGATGATCTCAGGCGGGCCGCCAGCGTGAACTGCATGAATGGCACGACGAATGTGTGGGCGCAGAACTTCACCTATGACGCCTTCGGCAACATCACCAAGCAGGTTCCAAGCGGTGGCACAGGAATATCCTGGATGCCGGGCTACACAACCAGCACGAATCGGTATTCGCTAGGTGGAACAAGCTACGATGCCGATGGGAATATCCTCAATGATACCTTTAACAAGTACACGTGGGATGCGGAAGGCAAACCGTTGACGACAGCGTATTCGGAAGGCAGCGGCCAAACGTGGTCATTTGTCTACGATGCTTTTGGTCACAAGGTGGAGTCGGAGGTCAACGGGGCTTACGAAAACTCGTACGTGACGTTTGGGAATTTCAAGCTCTCGGCGACGGCTCAGACGGCGTACTATTCAGAATATCCATTTCCCGGTGGGTCATTCGCGAGCGAAGATGGAGGCGCTACTGGTCTCCAACTTGGTGACTGGCTGGGTACAGTCCGTGCATTTGTCTCTTCTACCGGCGGCACGATCTCACAGACCGGCGCACACGCTCCTTTCGGAGAATCGTACGCCTACAATCAGGGATACCCGAGGAACTTCACGGGCCAACAAAATGACTCTAATATGGCGAACACGACTTATTACTTCCCAGACCGCCAGTATCGTTCGTCCCAGGGACGGTGGCTTTCGCCCGATCCAGCGGGGCTAGACGCAGTCGATTCCGGCAACCCACAGAGCTGGAACCGCTATGCGTATGTGGGCAACAGCCCGCTGAGTTCTACCGACCCAACTGGGCGGCTGACAATTGTTATACCAGGCACGTGGGCGGATAACGCTAATGATTGGACCGCTGACAAACCGCTGGTGCAGGAGATGAGCCGCATATTCCATGAAGACGCGGCCATCCTATCATGGAGTTTTGCCAATTCAGATCAGGCGAGAAGGTCCGCCGCCCAATATCTCAGGAACATCGTAAATAATTACCAATTCAAGCCGGGCGAAAAGCTCAATATCATCACGTCCAGCCATGGAGGCAACGTTGCGCTATTAGCTACAAATGGTTTAACACATCCAATCGACAATCTTATTTCGCTCGGGGTACCGTTGCGGAGAGACTATACCCCAGATTTAGGAGAGATTAGACATTGGCTCAATGTGTTTACGGTAACTGACCGTGCGCAGCAGGCCGGGGAGTGGGGAGGCGGGCCGCTGGGTCGAGTGGCTCCAGGGGCGATGAATTATGGTGTTCATACAAACATCGGCCCGATTGGCTCGCACGTGGCTCTATGGAACGACGCAACGGTGAGGAACCAATGGGAGAGTTTTTTCCAGAGTTGGTCCTCCTGGTGGCCTTCTCCCAGTGGTGGTAATTCCAACCCCCAATCCGATAACTCTAACCAGGGAGGCACGAACCCCAACCCTCCTGCACCAGCGTACGGGCCCGCGGGGTGGCCTAGCATCTGGGATCTTTTCTAATGGTTCGTGGAAGGGCAATGAACTACGTGGTCGATTAACTCAGAAAAACGGCGAGCGGTAAGAGCGTTCTGAGGGGAACGACTGAAAATAGAGAATATGTGGAAGAGATTGTCAATGCGTAGCGTCAACAGGAAACTGATTCGCACAATTGTGGCCGCTTCGCTTCTGAGTTTGCTAGCGCTTGCCCGTCAAACTAACCGCTCTACTCCTTATCCACCGGGGTCAGACCGGCTTGGTACTGCGATGAGCAAATTAGGAGTACACACCATACTCCTGTTCCAATCTCAGGCCGTGGACGAGATGCCGTTGTGGTCGCCCGATTCACGGTTTGTCGTTGTCGACGTTGAAGGCAAATGGTACAAGCTTGATACTTGGGCTATCACAGCACTTGGCTCTGCGAAGTGGCACGGCGAAGAAATTGGCGCAGTCAGCGACGAACTGCGCTCCGTTGCGACCGTCGCACAAGTTGATAAATGGAAAAGTAAATCGCGCACCAATCCTCGTGAGGCGATATCCAAGTCAGGTATCAAAGTGCAGCTAACACAACACCAAGAAGACGTTTCGACTTCTTTTGTCATTTCAAGAGGAAGCCAGAACAAAACACTGTGGACGTCAGGTCTGGAAAACTGCTACTCACCGGTGTTCTCTCCAAACGAGAAGTACGTTGCCTTCATTTGTGAACTCAATGGAGTGTTTGTAACGGACATTGAGGCCGCTTTCAGGGAACCCTCGATACCTAAACGCTGATGCAGTGAGAAGAGCGGTGCTCTGGCACGCGAAGATCCAGAATATCTTGACTGGATTCTCGGTTTGCCCGCTGTCCCGACTGACACAAAAGGCATGATCAGGCATAAGCTGGCCGACTGAACGCCTTCTCTACGGATCACCGCTTCTGCACTGGTTAACGGGGTCCCACCGACCCTGATCGCGCCTCTCTCCGCATCTGAGCGGCAGAGGGTGGTTTTAGACCCGAGGGCGATGGCGCTAACCTGCACACTTTACCTGTGATCCTTACCTGCGTTACGAGTACAAAAACCCAAAAGACGGTCCTCTGGGCGCTGGAGTAATCCATTATGCGGCTGCTCAATTTTAGTCTACGTGTGGTCCATTCAAAGTAGATAGGAACGATCGTCACTCACAACGAGTTACCGTCCATTCGTCTGGCAATAGAATGAATCGCTATTGAAGATCCTAAATTACATCCGTAACTTGCGGGTAGATGTTGGCGATAGTCCACTGATAGATGGGGGTTACATATGAAGAAGCTCGGACTATTGCTGCTGGCGTTTGTCGTCTTTGCACAGGCGAAGGAGAAAGATCACAGCGCGGAATACAAGGTTGGCACCTTCACAGGAACGGGACAGGTTTCGGACGGCTCCTACGCCAACTGCTCGGGCGGCGGTTGCTCAGCCTACAGCGCGGCCCACAACATCCACACTGTCACTACCGAGGACGGAGTTTACGCAATTGAAGCCCCGACGTCCCTCGCTGGCACGATGTTGGTCGGCATGATGAGCGGTGGCAATTCACCGACCATGCACAAGGCGTGGTTCATGGACAACCTTCACGAAGGTGACAAAGTGCTATTCGCGGCTAAGTGTGACATGAAGCACTCACAGCATCATTGCGAGTTTTGGCTCCCGAATCCCGACAAACCGGGAAAAGAGTTCTTGACGTTTGGTGGGTTTACCCCGGCAGTTGCCAAGACCAACACAACGTCGTTGTGTGGAATGGGCAAACTGTCCGCCAGTGTGGAAGCACAGGTTTGCGGCAAAGCCGATGACGCCACGGCTGGTGACCCGCCACCTGCTCCAGACTCTGCCCCTGCGGTGCAGCCACAAGCGGCAGTTGTGAAACCCATCCCTGTTTTGGCACCGGCAAAACCCGTAGTTGCTAAACCCGCTGTGCAGCAACAGGCACCCCTCTGCAAATCGATCATGACCGATGCGAGCGGCAATCAGACCTGTTTGGATCAACAATGACCCTCGGCAATGGCCGAAAATGGAAGGGAGTTTGAAGAATGTCGGTCATCTGGCTCGCGGACCAAGCATATCGTCGCGTGGACTATGAGAGTGAGGCTGATCTGGAGGACGCCATCATTAAAGTGCAGCATCGCCTCTTCGGATCGAATCGCTTTTACCTGGACGTAAAACACAAGATTGGAACGAAAGGGTCCATTCAGAACATTCCTGACGGTTAATCAGAGCTTCGCATAAACTTAGCTAGCCCATGGCAGTTGCTGGCGACAGGAACAAACTCTTCATTTCCCACCAAGGTTGCTGTCAATCTTCCGCATGATCCGCTCTGCCCACTGAACCGCAGCGGCGACGAGCGATTCCGTCCTTGGGCTGGGTGCCCGGAAGAGGCTAACCGATTTTCTCGGGAACCCAAAATGGATCCCCCAGGTCATGGAGGTGGGAGAAATGGCAACATTTCCGGCCTTCCATGTATTCGAGCCGACGACTGATACCCACAGTCTGAGCGTTGCCGTCATACTCCAAGTAGACGGACGGAGACTGTGTGGCGTGCCACGGCGTGAGAAGTTGAATAAATACCCCCACTGCGATAGACGCAAGAACTCCATTCGCCCAGACCACCTGAGGCCGATCTCCTGCCACTCCGTAGTTCTCTGCCTCTTTAGCCAGCAAATCATCCCTGAGAACCCAAGACACCTCATGCAAAGTGCCCCAGGCATGGACAGAATCACTTGCCCTGAAACGGAGAATTCATTTCCAATCGAATGGACGTCCATTCCGATATCAATGTAGGGGATCAGATATCGCCTCGCCGTAATCTCAAGCTCATGTCTGTCCCGATAAGCGTCAACGCAACCGAAGATGACGTCACAGTCGCGCAGCAGTTGATGGCACTCCTGCCATTTCTTGCTCGTGGCCTCCACGCGGGCGTGTGGATTTACATTTGTAATTAGCCGCTCCGCAACAATGGTTTTTCGAGAGCTCTTGGCTGCGTCTTCGGCTGTTGCTCCGACTAGCCGATTGAGGTTAGATTCTTCGACCGAGTCTGGGTCGATCAACCGGAAGTTTCCGAGCCCAAGGTGAGCCAATTGCTGCGCCAAATGAGAACCGCCGCCGCCGAGACCCACTAGGCAGGCAGTGCAGTCCGCAAATACCTTTTCGCTATCGGGACCGAGGAAACTTTGGCGTTTATATCGTTCTCTCATCCCAGCTCCCGAACAACGGACATCGGTGTTCCGACTACTGAAAACTCGGACACGCGAAGAGGAGCAGATACCAGTGGATGCCAGCACAGTCCGGCCATGCAGTCCAAACTCAGTACGATTGCCCCGTGAACCATGTGTGGGCGGACATGCCAAAAGTCAGGAATGAATTTCGCGGTTTCGCGGAGGTCTATTCCACTGAACCACGGGCGGCCTCGGTGCCCGTGGATGTGAACATGAAACATGCAGACTTCACTACTGAGGGCAACCTGCATGGCCTTTCTTATAGCCGCTGGGCCCATCATTGCACCCACTCCGCGATCGTTAAGGTAGTCATTATCGGACACGGAATGAAAATCGTGTGCGAGAACGACCCAGCCTGCGGGCTTCAGTCCGCCCACTCTGCAAGAGAGAAATCCCACTCGCTCAGTTGCAAATGGATGGGACCGGCATAGATCACCGTACACGCGGCCGAGCAGGCTTCTCGTGATCTTGAAGGCCACCTTCATCGTAGGGCCCTGAGATGCTGCGCTAATATCTCTGCCAGACGCTGATTGGCTGGCACATGATTCCAGGACCACGTGTGCCAGGTCCGACTCAATATCACGTGTGTCGACCAGTTGTTCCCTTTTCCTGCGATCGGTGCGGACAGGAACAAACGTGTAGCATAGCCTCCGTGCTGCTGCGGACAGAGCAGCGCATCGAGAGTTCCAGGCGCACAGAGATGCTTTAGCCCAGGCAGAGAAATGTATTCAATCCCGGCTTCGGGCATTTCCTGTGCGCCAGGGCACATGCGCCTCAAGTCATCCATTTCGTCTGCCGGTCGCGGCATTACGACGAACCTCCCTGGCGGGCGTGGCTAATGAAAACCTCACCCCCCTTAATGTGGATCGTCTGGTTATCGTCCAGAGGCTTGAGTTCGCCGTGTACAACTTCGTCCAGCTCTTTTGACGGGTCCACACCGACGAGTTTCTTGAACTCCGAAACCACGTATGTACCCTCAGGCACGTGGTGCGTTTTGCCATCCACCGTCACATCGACCTGCTTCTTGTGGTGGTGTTGGCCGTGCTCCCCGCCGATCTCCGCCTGCGTGCTGTTTTTCGCATTCATCAAAAGGCCCCTCCTAGGAGCCAATTCCATTATGGGAAACTCTGCTTAATGTGTCAAGCACAATGTCTGCTTCAAAGCACACACAGCATTGACGATTACAAGCTTAAGCGCTAAACTGCTGACTAGAAAAGCTAAACAGGAGGTTGTTGCATGTCCACACTTGGCCAGGAGTTGTCCAGGCTGAGGTCGCTCAAAGGATGGACCCTGAGGGACGTCGAGGAAAAAACGAAGAAGAAAGTTTCAAACAGTTATCTCTATCAGCTTGAGAACGGCGGCGTAAAAGAGCCGTCACCGAATATTTTGTATGAACTGTCCGTGGTTTACGGGGCCTCCTATCCCGACCTGATGAAGCTCGCAGGATTCGTAGTTCCTTCCACCAGCCGGCAGGCGTCGCGCACGAGCACCTCAGTAGCTTTCAACGCGCTAGATCTAACCAGCCAAGAAACCGAAGAGGTGATGGATTTCATCGAGTTTATGAGGAGAAAAAAGAACCGCTGAGGAATGAGAGCCCCACCCAAACTCGCAGTGCCTCCATCCGCCGACGCGGTCACCGCCGAGGTCCAGAAACTCTTGCGAGCTGCTGAGGTGGGAAGACAACTCCCGACTCCGAAGTCTCAAATTCTCGCCTGTAAGCATTTGGTTGAAACGGGAGAATTGGACCTAGATGAATACGAGCAGTCCTTTTCCGAGAAAGCGTCTGGGTTTCTTTACAAGGCGATGAAGAAGGTCCTCGGTTTCTTAGACAGAAGGACCAAGCGGATCTACGTGGACCCACAGTTGCATGATTCGCGAAAGACTTTTGTTACCTATCACGAAGTGATTCATCGCATTGTGCCCTGGCAACACGTCGAATACACGGAGGACGACAATCTGACCTTGAATCTGAGTTGCGACACGCTTTTCGAGTCTGAAGCAAACTATGGTGCTGCGGAAATTCTGTTCCAGTGTGATCGCTTTGAGAATGAGGCTCGCGACTACGGGCTTTCGGTCGGGAGCGCTCTACACCTGTCAGAAAGATATGACGCATCCTGCCATTCGTCGCTTCGTCGCTTTGTAGAAAGAAATCACCGTCCGTGTCTGCTCCTGGTTCTGAAACCAACAACCCGGACGAACACCGATGGTGGTACATCTTTCTTTATCACTCATTCCATTCCGAGCAGTCCCTTCATTTTGCAGTTTGGGGACCCTTTCAATGATCCATTCATAAACCCGGATCACGACCTTGGCAAAATCCTTAACAACGGCAGTCAGGGTGAAATCGATTTGTCGGACCTGAGAGGCTTCTGCAAACCCTGTGTGGTGGAGTGCTTTAGCAACCAGTACAGTCTCTTCGTGATGATCCACCCGAAGGACGTCGCGGCTTCACGTAGAACAGTGATCTTGCGTTCCTCATGATTTCGCGGAGCTAGGCAGGGCTAGCATCGCGACTATCCAAATTCTTGGTATTCTCTTCTCCTGACCGATACGCATTGACCTCCGCCCAGCCCGGGCCCATTGGTTACGGCTCCCGCCGACTACGATCCTGCCTCTCTCGGCATCTGAGCGGCAGAGCGGGTGGTTTTAGTTGGTGGTCCGATGGAAAAATCGGTGGGGGGCCAGCCTAACGTCGGGGCCGTCATCTCAATATTCCTCGGGCAGCAGAACCGTCGTCACGCTGCGGTCCGCTTCCGTGATGACCCAGATTTTGGTCCCACTGTTAAGGGTGTAAGCCGAGAGAAGCCGAAACCCGTGAATTAGACTGAGTTCGTTCTCGCGACGGTCGTGCTCGTCTACTTCTCCCCAGTCCCCGGCGATATGTCGGACCAGATACGCCATGGGATCATCTCCGGATGCCTCTAATGCCGCGAGAGCACCCGGAGTAGCCACGATAGAGCCGGGGCTGAATTTGATCCCGCTCACTTTCCTGCTTTTGCCAGTGCAACTTGGAATTTCTCCGCAGGAATCCCGGCAGCTTCTCGCTGGTCCCACGTCATCTTCGGGCCATTCTCGCCGTAGACGCGGATGAACTGTTCCTTGGTCGGACGGCCCGCGAGTTTGAACAGCCGGAGTCCTTCTGAGCGATTCTGGCTGACAACGCTCTTGGGCAGCGGCTGAGTCGCAGCCGACTTCGGATTCTTCCGAGCCTTTGCTTTGGGACGCGCCTTAACAGCCGAACGCACCTTGCGAGTCTTCTTGTTTGCCATGTTCGCCCTCCTGTTGCACAAGTAGTAAACAACTCGGCGTACTCTACCTGCTTCGGGAGAGAAGTAAAGGGAAAAGATTTCTGACCCTCTAGGGTCGTCGGCCGTGTCATGGAGGGTTACCACGGTTGGAGGCTCGGCCACTTTTGGCTGTTATAATAAAGGGTTTTGAGGCACAATCCGTAGCGATCAATAGAATCTCCCGTTTGGTTCAGGTTGGGAGTCTGCCGCTGTCGACACATTGCCTTGGCTGGGAGGCAACATGTTCGAAATCACTTTTGAGTTCAGGCTTGACAAGCTAGTTCATGCCATCGCTTTCTTCTCGGACTCAGGCGTCCCAGAGTTGACCAAGTTGAAAGCCGCAAAGCTGCTCTACTTTGCCGACAAATCGCACCTTTTGAACCACGGTGCACCGATCCTCGGGGATGTGTATTGGTGCATGGACTACGGACCTGTTCCGTCATTCGCGCTGAACGAAATGGGCGCGGCCATCGAAAGCCTCGAGATCCCAGCACTCGAAGATTCAGATGCCAACATGTTCGCAAAGGTGCTACGCGTCAAGAAGAGTGTGTTCAGCAAGCATCCCCGGTTTGAAGCGAGACAGAGTTATGACCCAGCGGTTTTTTCGCAGTCGGAATTACAGGCTTTGAGGGAGACGGTAGCGAATTATGGGTCGAGAACTGCGGGGCAGTTGGTTGATCTGACCCACCAAGAACCAACGTGGACGATTCCGAACAAGGATCGAACTCCCGGAAGTCGTGTAGCGATACCATACGACCTGTTCTTCATTGGTGCTCCTGAGCACTCTCAAAGGTTCTTGGCAAAACTGAAAGCGGAGCAATGTGGCGTCGTCGTTCCATTGGCGGGTGATGCAGATTATCGTCAATTTGCAAGCGAACTCAGGGACCATGACTTTGCACCGGATGATCTCGTCGAAACGGATGTGCGTTCCAGAAGCCCATTCTCTAGGCTGTAGCTCAGAGTGATAACCGCCGACACTTGGTACGACGCTACTCCTGATCTCCGGAACTACTACCAAGGAGATGTACTCAGAAACTTTCCTTTCCCTTCTCTACCTACTTTCCAACCCGCTGCAAGGCAGGACGTTTGGGGCATCCTGCGGCCTCGGTATACCGCGAAGGGAAGACCTGTTGCAGAGATACTTCGCACACTGCCAAACGAGCTTATTGGCCGGGCGGCAAAGGATGTAGTTGATGTCTGGACGATGACCGAGGGAGAGCACATATTAGCCGCCTGCAAGAAAATCACGGTTATGATTGTCAGCCGCAGCTGCGACATCGACAAACATAACCGTAAGCACTTTCTGGTTGCTCCAGTGATAGCGGTTGACGACTTGATAGAGGCGCAGCGCACGGAGGAGAAGCTTCGAGATCTTCGAGCGAACGATATTTTGCACTGGTTCTATTTGCCGCCGAATGCCAACCTGCCAGAATCGTTCGCAGACCTCACCCAGATGTTGCCGCTCCATCGAAGCTTCTTTGACGAAGAAACGCTAAGAGCCAGTTTGTTGGCGCGCCTGTCATCATTAGGTACTTTTGCGTTGCAAAAGCTGGTCTCCGACTTCTACGGTACAAAGTTCGGGTTCGTCGCGACTGATACGGGTCCCCACCGACTCTGATCGTGCCTCCTCCGGCATCTCTGCGGCAGAGCGGGTGGTTTTAGGGCGCGGTGCGACGGCGCTAACCTGCGCGTCTTACCTGTGATGCTTACCTGTGTTGCGGGTACAAAAACCCAAAAGACGGTCCTCTGGGCGCTGTAAGTTGTTGGATTTCTTAATACGGGCTAAATGGCATGGAAGAGGTCGTCGGTTCGATCCCGACCAGGTCCACCAAATCTCTCGGCAACTGTTCCCGTCTCCGACCCTGACTTCTTTGGCTACCCCACCGCAACATAGGACGCCCCTTGGTGTTTAATGTACGTGGGCAGTTTTTCATTATGGAGGCGCTCGAATGAACCGCCAAAAAGCTTGGATATGGCCGTTCTGTGCAGTTCTCATTCTTTGCTTATGCCTATTACCGGCCCGCAGCTGGGCCCAGGATGACAGCTCGAACCAGGAAAACGATCCCCCGGCACGCGTTGCCCGCATGGACCTCGCGCAAGGTTCGGTTTCTTTTCAGCCCGGCGGTGAGGGCGACTGGGTTGATGCTGTACCCAATCGTCCGTTGACCACGGGCGATAATTTGTGGGCTGATAAAGACTCGCGAGCGGAATTGCACGTGGGCTCCACGGCGATCCGTCTGGGCAGCGAGTCCAGTCTGACCTTCCTTGAACTGGACGACCGCGTCTTGCAATTGCGGCTGGCGCAGGGTTCGGTGCTGATGCGCGTCCATCATCTCGACGACGGAGACACCGTCGAAATCGACACTCCCAATCTCGCGTTCACAGTGCAACGCACCGGCGAATATCGCGTGGATGTTCATCCCGACGGTCAGACCACCGTTGTTGATGTGTACCAGGGCCGCGGCGAAGCCGTCGGCGGCGGCAACAACTACACCATCATCGCCAACCAGCAGGCAAGTTTCTCTGGAGACCAGGACCAGCGGCTCAATTACGACATCGACACGCTCCCCTCGCCCGACGACTTCACGAGCTGGGCTTTCGATCGCGATCATCGTGAAGATCAATCCCAATCGGCCAACTACGTGTCGCCGGAGATGACCGGGTACGAAGATCTCGACGACAGCGGAAACTGGTCGTACGCCGGCAATTACGGTCCGGTGTGGTATCCCACGAATGTTGCGGTGGGCTGGGCGCCGTATCGCTTTGGTCATTGGGTCTGGGTCGCTCCCTGGGGGTGGACCTGGGTTGATGATGCGCCTTGGGGATTCGCTCCCTTCCATTACGGCCGTTGGGTGCAGATTGGCCCCAGGTGGGCGTGGGTGCCCGGGCCGGTCGCCGTGCATCCTGTTTACGCTCCTGCGCTCGTCGCTTTCGTCGGCGGAGGAGGAGGGTTCCACTTCTCCGCGTTTGGCGGAGGCGTGGGCGTGGCGTGGTTTCCGCTCGGGCCAGGGGAAGTGTTTGTCCCTGCCTATCGCGTAAGCCGCACTTACGTGAACCAGGTCAATGTTACTAACACGGTCGTGAACATAACCAAGGTGACGAACGTCTACAACATGTACACCACGACCAACATCAACAACACGACGGTGAATCGCATCACTTATGTTAACCAAGCGAGTGTGACTGCCGTGTCGCGCGACACCTTTGTGAATGCGCGTCCGGTGGCCCGCAACGTAGTAGCGGTGCCGCCAAGCGAAATCGCACGGGCACCGATCAGCCACATGAGCGGCGTCGAGCCAGTCCGCGGCAGTGTGATGGGGGCAGGGAAGCCGACCACGGTTGCTCCTCCCAGAGCCATCGTCAACCGCCAAGTTGTGGCGCAGCACGCGCCAGTGCAACCGCCCGTGCCCTTTGCGCAACGGCAGGACAAGCTCCTCGTCCGTCCCGTAGCTCCGGTGAATCGCCCGGTCACGCAGCCGGTGAATCGTCCAGAAGTACCGATCAACCGAGCGGCTCCGACTCCAGTGGGGCGTCCAGTTCAGCCGTCGTCCCAGCCGCAAGCGGGGAGAGCGCAACCTGCGCGCGCTCCGGTGTTGTATACCAATGACGAGACGCGTCCGCAACCTGCGCCGCAACCGAGTGCGCAGCCCAGTCCGCAACAAGGATGGTCGCATCCACAAGCCCGGCCTGCGCCGCCGGTACAGCCCAAGAGCGAGAGTCAGGCGCGCGACGAAGAAACGAAGTATAAGAACTGGCAAGCCAAGCCCCAACCGGCAAAGCCACAACCACAAAAGCAAGCTCCACCACCCAAAGACAACAAGAAAAAATAAGGATTGGGAAGGCTTTTTCATGGATGGTTCCGGGAAGCGCGGCTTCAGCCGTGCCGCCCGGAGCCGCAGGAAATGCGGGTTTCAGCCCTTACAAGAATCATTACGGCCGGATTTCGATGGGCGTCCCGTCCGGCACGAGTTCCCAGATCTCGTCCATCTCCGCGTTCGTGACCGCGACACACCCGTCCGTCCAGTCCAGCGTGCGATGAGCGGCGCCCAACCATCCGAAACCGTTCGGGAGTCCGTGAATCATGATGTCGCCGCCCGCAGAGACCCCGTGCTGCGCGGCCCTCTGCTTGTCCTGCTCATTCGGATAGGAAATATGAATCGACTTGTAAAAGCGGCTCGCGGCGTTGCGGCGGTCGAGGATATAGCGGCCCTCCGGAGTCTTGTGATCTCCTTCTTGCTCCTTGGCGCCAACCGGCGTGCGCCCGAGAGCCACTTTGTAGGTGCGCAGAACCTTTTCATGCGAAAGCAAAATCAGAGTGCGTTGGTTCTTCACGACAATTACCTGATCCGCCTTGGTCGCCGGGCCTTCCGCCGCCAGCATCCCGAACAGCAACAGTAGGATCATGGGCGCAGTATGTATGTTCTTCTCTTGAAATGCTAGCCTGAACTCTCGATGCGCGAACGCTTCTTCCATCCTGTTGGTCTCATTGCATTCATCCTGCTCTCTCTCTCTGCAAACTCATCGGCGGCAACCGCCCATTGGACGGTCATCATCCAGCCCGCCCGCCTGGTCAATGGCAGCCCGGTGCTGTTCCGCGTTACCACGCCGAAGCCGGCCCGGACACTTTCAGGCAACTGGTTGGGCCACGAGATCGCATTCAGCTTCGACGTGAGTCACAAGTCATGGTTTGCGCTCGCCGGAGCGGGCCAGGAAACCAAGCCGGGAGCCTATCCGCTCGAACTCCACGCCGAAACTGAGGCTGGACAGGCGATGTCGTTCGAAAAGAAAATTCGCGTGCAACGCCATCGCTATCCACGCGTGCTTGTGCCGGTGACGGTTCCCGGACAATACACCGTGCCCAGCCCCGAAGAGCAGCGCCAGATCGCACAGGACAAGGAAACCAAAGCCGAAATTTTTAAAACCGTCAGTGCCGAGCGCGAATGGAGAGGCTCATTCACGCCTCCGGTGAACGCCGAAATCTCCGACGTGTTTGGAGTCGAGCGCGTCTTCAACGGTTCGGTACAGAGCACGCATCAGGGCCTCGATTTCCGCGTGCCCAGTGGAACCTCGGTCGCAGCCGTGAATAGCGGACGCGTCATCCTGGCCCGGCCGATGTTCTTCGAAGGGAATTGGGTGGTGATCGACCACGGGCAGGGGTTGCTGACGCTCTATCTGCATCTGTCGGAATTTCTCGTAAAAGAAGGCGACGATGTGGGCAAAGGTCAGCCCATCGGACTGAGCGGTGGCACGGGCCGCGCCACCGGACCGCACCTGCATCTCGCCGTGCGCTGGCAAGGCGTGTATCTGAATCCGCAGGTGCTGCTGAAACTGAATTTGCCGTGACCCGACCAACGTGGGGTGGGGCCAGACGCTAAAAGCCAGAAGCCAGCAGCGGTCCCTCCGCTTCCCACACGCCGTCGCGAAACGTCACGCTCTTCCCCGAGATCGCCGGTATCCGCTCGCCGGGAACAACGATCCCTACCAGGTTCAGCGGATCGGCGGCGGCGATGACGACGCGTTCCGCATTTGCATTCTGCGGCAGTCTGCGGTGGGCGCGCAACGATTCCACGGCCACCGGTAGCGCGAACTGCTCTCCCAGAAATCCATCGACGAAGCGCCCGCCGCGCACTTCGCCGCGATCTTCCAAACGCCGGTAGCCGATCTGCAATTCGCGCCAGCGCGGCAGATTCGTTTCCCGCACCAGCAGGTCGCGGAAGACCACGCCATAGCGCCGCAACAACATCCAGCAGCAGGACTCGACGCTGCGGTCGCGCTCGGCCCCTTCGGTCTGCAACAGCGACCAGCGTCCGGGCGCATGGCGGGGACGGCGCATTCTTGCCAGGCCGCTGCCAGAGGCGCTTTTCGGGGTCACCAGCGTGCGCAGGTTCTCGAATCCGTCAGCGGTCACCAGGCCGGCCGCGACCAGTTCCCACAGTCCGGTTTCGATTTCCGCTTTGAGCCGTCCCGTTGCCCGCACCATGTCGGGGAAGAACAGCGCACCTCGTTGCTTCAAGAGTTCGAGCACCGCCTGCGCCACCGGGCTCAGGAACGAGGTAGCGGAGTTTTCCGCACCGGGATGGCGCGTGCGCAGCCAATCCGCATCTTCGCGCACAAAAAATGCAATCGGAGCGACGCGAGTCGGAATCACTCGCCGCCGGTTCTCACCGTCTTCCGTTGCTTCCAGAGTCGCCGGATGCGGTGACAGGCGGCCCCATCCCACGACTCCTGTCAGGCACAACTGATCGAGGTGCGCCGGGTCGTAGTCCGAGATTCTGCGGCCGAGCACAAAGCGCTCCCAAGCGCTTGCCGGAATTTCAAACCCCTGCAACTGCCGGATTACCTCCAGCGTCCCATGCTCACCCCGCACTTGCGTGCCTGGAGCTAGGTGCTGCCAGCGCAACAGCCAACGCATGAATTGCGCAGCCGTCACCGGCTCGATTTGCTGGCGCAAAGTGGCAACCGTCAGGCGATGAATGCGAGCCAGCAAACGCCGCTCGCACCACTCGGTTTCGGGTTCGTGCGCAACGGAAGTTGCCGGGCGCGAATCGGCGCGCCGGAAATTGCCGCGCAGAATCGCTCCACTTGCCTCGATGCGGAGCAGAGCTTTCTCAATTTCGGAAGCCGGCAGTCCCAGCAGTGCGCCAATTTCTGAAGCTGTGCTGGGACCGAGATGTGCCATCCATCCCTGCACCGTGACGAGCACGGCGTCGTCAGGGGCCGGAATAGAGGCGTGACTTGCCGCGGGATACGGGGCAAGCCCCGTCTCTACAGGATGCATGGCGCGGAACCATTCGATCCGTTCTGCGGCTACCCAATACTCGGTGCCCGCAGCCTCCGCCACGAAGGCGCGGTTCTCCGACTGCAGACGGTCGAAGAATGCGTTCCAGTTGGTTGTAAGCCGCGAGTGGTTCTCGTGAGAGCCGAGAGTTGATAGCTGAGAGCTTGCGGGCACTGCCACCAGCGTATGCAGCACATCATGCAGTTCATCCGCGTCGCGCACATCCGGCCACGCCTCCTGCTGCACCTGTGCGATGGCTGCGGGATCGAGCGCGCCGACTTCTTCCAGCACCGATGCGGGCAACACCCGGCGCATCTCGACCGCGCGCGCCCGGCGCTCTTCGAGCGGCGCATCATCCAGGTAGGCGTAGGGATTCGCATTGAGAATTTCATGCGAGAATTGCGATGGCACCGGAGTATCCACCGCCAGGCAGCGAATCCGTCCCTCCTCGATGCCGCGCAATACTTCGCGGAGCCCCTCGATATCCAGCGCCTCGGTGAGTACGTCTTTCATGACCTCGCTCACCAGCGGATGGTCGGGAATCTTGATGTCGCCTTCGATGTTTTCAAAGCACGCGGCCACATCGGGGAACACCGAAGCCAGCAGGTCGTCGGAGCGAATGCGCTGAATCTGCGGCGGAACTTTCTTGCCGCCCTGAAAGCGCAGCAGAGCCAGGGCGCGCGTCGCATCCCACCGCCAGCGCGTCTGAAAGATCGGCGACGCCAGCGCAGCCTGCTCCAGGATGGGCGCCATGCTCTCGGAATGCAGGAACTGAAAAACATCGGCCAGTGGAAAGCTATGCTGCTCGGCGAGCGCGATGTTCAAGCCATTGTCCGTGGCTGCCGCCTGCAGTTCGAAATTGAAGCCGCGGCAGAAGCGCTTGCGCAAGGCCAGTCCCCAGGCTTTGTTGATGCGGCCACCGAAGGGCGCGTGGATGATCAACTGCATCCCGCCGCCCTCGTCGAAGAATCTCTCGGCGATGATGGTCGCCTGTGTCGGCACCTCACCCAACACCGCGCGGCCTTCGAGAATGTACTGGATCAGTTGCTCGGCCCCGGACTGGTCGAGTCCGCATTCTTCTCCCAGCCAGCTCACGGCTTCCGCAACCACCGGCAAGTTCCGCCAGCCTTCCATGGGCGCCACGCCGGGCAGGCGGTCGCTGATTTCTTTGCGCAACTCGCCCAACTGTTCTGAAAGCTCGGCTGTGCGCGCCGGAGCTTCCCCACGCCAGAACGGTATGCCGGGCGGAGCGCCCTGCGCGTTTTCCACCAGGATGCGCGACGACTTGCCTTCGATCCGGCGAATCCTCCACGACGTATTCCCCAGCAACATGACCTCTCCGGCCATGCTCTCGACCGCGAAGTCTTCATCGACAGTTCCCACCACGCCGCCGTCAGGTTCGGCGACCACCGTGAACAGGGCATTGTCGGGAATCGCGCCGCCGCTGGTAATCGCCGCCAGCCGCGCGCCCCGCCGCGCCCGCAGCTTGCGGTTAATTCGGTCGTGATGCAGGTAAGCGCCGTAGCGCCCGCGTTGCGAAGCGATGCCTTCGGAAAGCATCATCAACACGGCATCGAACGTCTCACGCGTAAGATTGCGATAGGGATAGGCCCGCTTTACCAACGCAAATAACTCGTCTTCATCCCATCCGTCATTATTCTTATCGCCCAATTTGTTAGCCGTCGCGGCGCTGCCGGAGGCCGCACAGCATGCCACAATCTGCTGCGCCAGCACATCCAGCGAAGCTTCCGGAAAAATCAGCCGGTCGAGCTCGCCCCGGCGAATCGCGCGCACCAACACGGCGCATTCGGCCAGGTCGTCGCGCGTGGTGACAAAGAATCGTCCTTTGGGTACCGCACCGCGCCAGTGGCCCGACCGTCCCACGCGCTGCAAAGCAACTGCAATCGAACGCGGCGAACCGATGTGACACACCAGATCCACTGTCCCAACGTCGATGCCAAGTTCGAGCGATGCGGTTGCGATCAGCACCTTCACCTGGCCTTCTTTCAGCTTGCGCTCCGCCTCGAGCCGCAACTTGCGCGACAGACTTCCGTGATGCGCCGCCACATTTTCTTCACCGAGGCGCTCGCCCAGGTGATGGGAGATGCGCTCGGCCAGCCGCCGCGTGTTGACGAAAACCAGCGTCGAGCGGTGCGCTTTGACCAATTGCACGATGCGCTCGTAAATCTCATCCCACATCTCGTTCGAAGCGACCGGACCAAGTTCGGAAGCCGGAACCTCGACGCCAAGATCGAGCGCGCGCTTATGTCCGACGTTGACGATCACGGGATCGGGCCTGCCGCTGCCCGCGAGGAAATGCGCGACTTCTTCAATCGGCTTCTGCGTCGCCGAAAGTCCGATGCGCACCGGCGGGCGCTCAGTCAGCGCTTCCAGTCGTTCCAGCGAAAGCGCCAGATGCACGCCGCGCTTGTCATCGGCCACGGCGTGAATTTCGTCCACAATCACGGTCTCGACATCGCGCAAAATGGCACGGCTCTTCTCCGCCGTTAGCAGAATGTAGAGCGACTCAGGCGTGGTGACCAGGATGTGCGGCGGGCGCTTCAACATGAGGCGCCGGTCTTTCATCAGAGTGTCGCCCGTACGCACGGCCGTGCGGATCTCCGGCATCAGCATCCCGCGATCGCCGGCCATCTGGAGAATTTCGCCGAGGGGAATTTCGAGATTTTTCTGGATGTCGTTGCCGAGCGCCTTGAGCGGGGAAATGTAGAGAACTTCGGTGCGGTCGCGCAGTTCGCCCGCCAGCGCCTTGTGGACCAGCCGGTCAATGCACGCAAGGAAAGCAGCCAGCGTTTTGCCCGATCCGGTTGGAGCCGAGATCAACGTAGTGTGGCCGGCGAGGATGTGCGGCCAGCCCTGCTCCTGCGGTTCGGTTGGCGTGGAGAAGCGCGCGGTAAACCACTCCTGCACCAGCGGATGAGCCCAGGCGAGCGAAGGAGAGACTGCGGACGGCATGGGAGTGATTGTAGCGGGAATTTGTAGTTTCGTAAAATGTTCGCCCTGAAAAGGGCAGGCAAATGTCAGGTTTGACGATGAGTATGAATTTGGATATGATGAATATGAATAATTCACTAGAGGAGTCGAAATGCCAAGTACCAGAGTTTCTGCGCTCACGAGGGAAGAAATAGCCGCGACGGCCAGAAGATTTCGCTGGAGTCGGCAGATGCCGAAGTGGAGCGTCATTGTAGAGGGGCGGGAACTGCCAGCGAGGCCGCTTGTTCTGGAAGCGGCGGGAGTGCCTCCGAATGATCCCACCAACTCACACCAAGCCATCAAGATTTTGAAGGATCGAGGATTTGATGTTCGGTACGAAGGCAAGACGCTCCCGGATGAAGCCAAGAACGAAGGATCGCAACCGGTGACCGAGGAGTTCATCCGCAGCCTTGTCGGTTGTTGCAAGGGCGAGGATTCACTGGTGGAGGCCCGTGAGCGCGATCACCGAATCGAGAAACGATGAAGAAATACGTCCTCGACGCCAACGCGGTATTGGACCTCATCGAAGCAGGGCCGGGGTGGCGAAGGGTGGAGAGTCTGCTACAGTCGGCGCGTCAGCAGGACAGTTCGCTATTCATTTCAGTGCTGAACTGGGGCGAGGTGTTCTACCTTCTGTGGCAGAGGCGTGGCGAAGAAACGGCGCGACGAACCACCGCAAGCCTTTCGCGCCTCCCAATTGAAATTGTGCCCGTTGATCTGGCACAGGCCATGAAGGCCGGCGAACTCAAGGCTGTCCACAAGATTCCGTATGTCGATTGCATCGCCGCAGCCCTCGCTACCCAACAGCAGGCCACACTCGTTACTTCCGACCGTGACTTCGAAAAACTCGGACGCCATTTCCCAGTGTCATGGATAACGCGCCCGTGAATGCCGACCGGCAGCCTGCTAGAATTTTGTCAATGCCTAAACCCTCTGCTACCGCGCGCGCCCGCAAGATTAAACTCATTCTCTTCGATGTTGACGGCGTTCTTACGGACGGCAAAATCTGGATTTTCCCCGCGCCCGCAGTCACGCAATCTGGCACTCAGCAAAGCATTCTCGAAAAGTCCGCGCAGAGTTTTTCTCGGCCAGAGGGACAGGGCGGCGTCAGCCTCTCCAACGCCAGCCTGATTGAAGCCAAGGGCTTCCACGCCCACGACGGCACTGCCATTTCGCTCGCGCGCCTGGCGGGAATCAAGACTGGGATCATCACCAAGCGCATCTCGGAAACCGTCGCCCTGCGCGCGCGTGATCTGAAGATTGATCACGTGTACCAGGGTATTCAAGACAAGGCGTCAGTATTTGCGCAGATTCTCGAAAAAGATGGGATCACCGCTGCCGAGGCGGCATTCGTTGGCGACGACGTGATCGATTTGCCGGCCATGCGCAAGTGCGGCCTGGCGATTGCGGTGAAAAACGCGCGTCCCGAGGTCAAAGCCGAAGCCCACTGGGTTACGTTGCACGCTGGGGGAGACGGCGCCGCCCGCGACGCGGTCGAATACATCCTCAAAGCGCAAGGCAAATGGAAGAAGGTGGTAGAGGAATATATTTCGGAGAGAAACTGATAGCTGGAAGCCAGCAGCTAATCTCCACCCACCGGTTGCTTGCTTGGGGCGTGCTCGGGTTAGCAACCGGTGGGTTTCGTTCTCCCTACTCACCCTGTTTGTTTTCAGGAGCAGTGATCCTTAGAACCCAGTTTCGCCCGGAATGTTTCGATTATTTCAGGGATTTCCCTGCTTACGCCGCTAACTCGTGTGCTGCCATTAAGTTGTCGGCATCTAATCGGGAAGAGCCAACGTCTTCGTCGCCATCAGTTCCGCGAAGCGAGGATCTTTGCGCAACGTGCTGAATTCGTTATCCTTGTATACGTCCTTGATGTCCTTATAGCCGTCTTCCATCGCCTTCTTCAGATAATGCAACGAACGCTCGGGCGCGCCACTTCTGGCGTACAGCTTGGCGAGAACATAATCGTACCGGGCACGGTCTTCGGGAGAAGGAAGCTGCGCCAGGACTCCGCCGCGCGAGGTGCGCTCGAAAATGTCGGGATCAAGTTCCATGGCCTTGGAATAGCTTTGTATGGCTTTGTCGAACTGTTTCTTGCCGAAGTAGGCCGCGCCCATATTGCTGTAGTAGGAGGCGGCATCGTCCCGCAACGAGATCGCTTTCTGATAGTTCCGGATGGCCGCGTTGTAGCTGCGCTCCTGGTATTCAATGACGCCAAGATTGTTGTAGGCGTCGGCGTGTTTACGGTCGGCTTTTATGGCGCGTTCAAAACTCTTCTTCGCATCTTTGTAGCGCTGCATCATGAGTTGGCAGATGCCGATTTTGTTGTACACAGAGGCGCTGCCCGGCGCGCCTTTCAGAGCGACGCGGTAGTAATCGATCGCGTCCAGAAAGTCTTTATCCGTGCGCAGTTCGTCGCCACGTTGTTCGAGTTCCTCGGGCGTCGCCCCGGGAGCGGGCGGTTCGGCGCGATGGAGCGGTGGCGGGCCGACTTGCAACTGCTCGGTGCTTTGACCCTGCAAGGGGAGAACCAGAAGGGCGCAGAAGAAAAGCAGTACGGAGCTGATGCGGATCCAGGAAAGCATATTCACCCCCGGCCGGACATACAAAAACTTCAGAGTTTCATGCCATTTCCGCGCACGCCGTCAGGTCCCCAGCAAGTTTAAGGCCGCGATAATCGGCTGTTCTTGCTCCCACTTACTGCGGCGGTGTGCCGCTGTCACTACTCTTAGACGGCGCGGGCGTGGTTTTGTCATTTGGTTTTTGGGAGCCGCTGTCTCCCTTGAACACGTCAACAATCTTGCCGAAAAAGCTCTTCTTTTTCCGCGCCTCTTCCTCTGATGAAGATTGGACACCGGCGGCGGGACGCTGGTTCCCGGTAGCGGTGGGGGGAGGCAGCGCTTTTTCGGAATTTCCGCCGAATATACGAGAGAAAAACCCCTGCACCCCGCCCTTCTGGTCGCAGGTATCGCGAGGCTCGGTGCCGGCCACGAAGGCAATCGTGTAAGTGTCGGGGCACGATGGCGTCGCCAACCGGTTAGTGATTTTGTCGAGCTCCACATCCACCACGCCTTCGGGCTGGGTGAAGGGCCTCACGTCCGAATAGCGCGGCAGCGCAATCGCCTTCTTCATGAACTCCGCCCAAATGGGGGCGGCGGTATGCGCGCCTTCCAGGTGGATGTCGCTGTAATCGTCGTATCCCACCCAGACGATGCAGAGCAGATTGCTGGTGTAGCCGGCGAACCATCCGTCGTGCGAAGTGCCGGTTTTTCCCGCCGCGGGAGCGGTGAATCCACGGGAGCGTACGCCGGCAGCGGTGCCGAAGTTCATGACACCTTCCAGCAGGTTGGTCATGACGAAAGCGATGCGGGGATCGAGAACCTGCTTCTTCTCGGTCCCGAAGTTGATGATGACGTCGCCCTTCGAGTTGCGCACCGAATTTACGAAGACAGGCGAAAGCCGCACGCCGCCATTGGCGAAGCTGGTGTAAGCGGCCGTCATGTCTACAGGAGTGGCGTCGTAGGCGCCGATCGCCATCGCCGGTGTGGCTTTCACCGAGGTGATGCCGGCGGACCGCGCCAGATCCGCCACTTTGTCGTAACCCACTTCTTCCGCCACTTTTACAGTCGCGTTGTTGAGCGAAAGCGCCAGTGCGTAGCGCAGCGTGACGTCGCCGTGATACTCCTCTTTGTAGTTGCGCGGCTCATAAATCTGATCGCCGTAGGAGAACGTCGAAGGCTGATCGGAAACAATCGAAGCCGGAGTGATCACGGTGGTCGATCCGTCAAGCGCCGTATTCATGGCGGCGGCATACACAAACGGTTTGAAGATGGAGCCGGTGGGACGCTTGGCGAGCGCGTGATTCAGTTGGCTCGCTCCGTAGTTTCGTCCGCCGACCAGCGCCTTGATTTCCCCGGTGTGAGGGTCCATGGCGACCAGCGCCACCTGTGCCTGCGGGCCGGGGGCGATGGTGGTTTCGAACTTCTTCCCGACCTTGACCTTTTTTGTGCGCATCTTCGTGACTTGGTCGTCCACCAGCTTGATGCCGGTTTCGACGGCCTGCGCGGCCGCCTTTTGCAGGTCAGGGTCGAGCGTGGTGTAGATGCGATATTCCTGTTCGTTGACCTCGTGCTCGTTCAGTCTGCTGACGACGATGTCGCGAACCATGTCCACGAAGTACGGCGCATCGCTGGCCTCAACGTTCGGTGGGGCCAGCTTCAGCGGCGCTGCCTTGGCTTTATCGGCTTCCGCGCGTGTGATGTCGTGGGTCTCCACCATCGATTCGATCACGACATTGCGCCGTTCCAAGGCTCGTTCGGGGTGGCGATAGGGAGAAAGATAACTGGGCGCCTGAATCAATCCGGCGAGCAGCGCTGCTTCCGGCAGGGTGATGTCTTTCAGGTCTTTATTGAAATACGACCGAGAGCCTTCAGCCAGGCCCGAGATGGTGAACGACCCCCGCTGTCCTAAATCGACGCGGTTGGCGTAGAACTCGAAAATCTGTTGCTTGGAAAACTTCTGCTCCAACTCCACTGCGATCAACATTTCGATCAGCTTGCGCTTGAAGGTTTTCTCCGGGCTTAGAAAAAATGCCCGTGAAAGCTGCATGGTGATCGTCGAACCGCCCTGTTGATGGCGCTGATGGGTGAAGTCGATCCAGGCGGCCTCAGCCAGCCGCATGAAGTTGACTCCACTGTGCTGGAAGAAGCGGCGGTCTTCGATGGCGGTCACCGCTTCCACCACGACCTTGGGAATGTCGTCATACTTCACCAGTTGCCGCTTGGAGCGCTGCTCGGCGTCGAACAGCGAGGTCAGCATCTGGGGCTCGAGTTCATAGGCCTCCAGTTCTCCGGCAGAGTGGCTGTTGATGGCCGAAACCACTCCGTCCGCAACCGTAATGGTGGCCGGTTCGGGGCTGTGATAAGACTCGGGACCGGGCAGAACTTCAATCGAGCTGCCATGCAGACGATAGCTGCCCAGCGGGGATTCGTCGTCTTTTTCGGAATAGCCGGCATGACGCAGTTCCGCCGCAATTTCAGAAACGGTCAACCTGGTTCCGACCCTCACCACGTGCGGGGCAGCGAAAATCTTGGCCGAACTGGCGAACACCGGACCGCGGAAGCGCTGCTCGATGATCCGGTCATACTTCACATACCAGTAGGCAAAAAAGCCGAGCACCACTAGCGACACCGAGAGAAAGCCGAGCAGGGCCAGCCGCACGATGGGATCACGGGCCAGCCCGCGCCTGGTTCCGCGGCTTTTGCCGCTTTGGCTGTTATTTCGAGAGCTCGGGATTTTCAGCTTAATGGCCATGGAGAGAGCTGTGCATCAGTCCAAAGAGCAACTCAGGGTCCGAAACCTGATCCTGGAGCCAGCGTGGGTTGCTGGTTGATTCTAAATCACAAGCTGACCCGTACAACCATTTGGATGCGTGTCAAAGGATGGACGGGCGTGGCAGAGATCTTGGAAGATTGATCCCACCATTCCCTGCGCGAATGCTAACCGAAGAAAGTGAGGATAACACCTTCAGGCGCCAACAAGAAAACCCCCGATCCTTGCGGATCGGGGGTTGGATGAAACTGGTTGACCGCGCGTTTAGTAGGTCCGGGTCGTAAATAGCTCGCGGTAGCCCAGGGTCTCCACGTCGCGGAACAACGGTGTTCCGGGCGGCAGGCCTCCCGGACTGGTAAAGTCCAAGTCGAAATAATAGGCTCGCGTTGGCGGGTTATATACCGTGTTACAGCACTTATAAAACCCGGTATTGTAGGTAGAGTAGTACAGACTCACCAGCGAGCCCTTGTAAAACAAGGTGGTATTCCAGGTTTCCAGGTAGCGCAGGAAGTTATGCACACCTCCGTCGGTGCCAGTGTCCTTTGCCGTGACATTCCAGGACGTCGTGTTCGCATAGGGGAAGGTCCTGTTCTTCCCGGCTGAAATTGCCAGCCGGTAAGAGGTAGCTGTGGTGGTTGTCCGGTTTCCGGAGTTGGTAACATCGCCCGTTTGCATGCTCGTCATGTCCGACCAGGTGTTCGAGAGGAGAGTGACGGTGTCGGCAATTACCGCAGCGGCCGAGTGTCCTGCCACATCGCCCGCAAACGCGGTGGTGTCGCCGGCCCAACCCGCCGAGTCGGCCGCGTTGCTGTTGTAGTCGCCCAGGATGTACACCGGGTTCTCCGATGCCACGGTGAATCCGCCGGGGCTATCCACAGTCGCAGCCGCGTCGGTTCGCACCGGTACGTTGCCCAGCGAACCATCCACCAGCCGCAAAACGTGCCGCGCCCCGCTGACCCAGTTCTTGCCCGCGGTGTCGATGCAATCCGTAATCCGGGCGCTGGGCGCAGCCGTACCGAAGGGATCGGGGTTGGCCGAAGAGTTGATGGCCTTATTCAGGTTCAGGGCGGGCGTGCCGGCGTTCCAGAATCCCATTCCCATGTTCAGCGGGCCGTAGTTGTCCAAATAGCCGTTCTGATTGTCGTCCTCGGGAGAATTGGTGCCGCCCGGGGTGTCCAGCACTCCGTCTGGCGTGCCCACCGCACTGGAGTGGTTGATCACGTCTTCCATGCCCGAGTCGCCGGCTTTTGCCGCTCCGCCTCCCAGCGGCGGATGCGGGTTTAACAGCATGCCCCGGCGGTCCGAGAAATACAGCACGTAGCCATTCTGGGCGAGGAAATCCACACCCGCGCCGCTACCGGCGATCGCTCCTGTCAGCCATTTCTTCAGGTTGCCCACATCGATTTCGACGGCGTTCATCACCCCGGCGACGGTACAACTGTCATCGGTCGCCGCCTGCGTGAAGTCGCGATTCTCACCTTCGCGAGCATCGTAGAAGTTGATGGGATACCAGTTGTACTGGGTGAGGCTCTGCGGCGTCGTCGCGGGCGGGTTCGCAGGGGTAAGGCCAAACGCCCAATCCGCTGATATGCCTGCCGCATCCTTTGATATATTGGCCGCTGTCGCTGCCAGGTCCGCCGTCAACAACGGCACGGTTCCGCTCCACGTTGTGCAGCTCCTATTGGGCGCAGTCCCCGCCCCGTACGCAGTGCAGGCCGGGGCGACGCCGTCGATCTGGGCGGTAGTAGGCCAAGTGCCAGTTGCATTGCGATCCGCCGGCTCCTGCAGCAACAGGATTGCATTCGGAGTGATCGGGTTGGTTTGAGGGGCGGTCGGCGGAGTCAAGCCCCGCGCAAATCCCAGTCCCAGCCATTCATTGGTTACCGGGTGCCAAGCACCCGATGCGTCCTTGTATTCCACGCGCAAATAGCCATCAATCAGGCTCCAAGCCGACGTGCTCGTCGTATCGGTGGCCGCGGTCGAGTTCGCATTGGGCACCGCGTAATACGGATAGGGAGGCGCTGACGTGTCGTTCGGGCAGCCAGTAGGCAAAGTGCCGCCTATTGAATTAAACGTGGTTGTGCTGTAGGGCGGACACACGCCGAGTTTCAGCGCACTGGCGAGAGCAGCCGTCGCCGGAATCTGGAAGGCTGGGGCGTCTGCCGCTCCGACTGCCCCTGGTGCGGGGTTGGCCGGCTGAAGTCCCTGCGTCGCGGGAAACTGATTAAACCAGGTCTGCGACGGTGTCAGGGGAGCGTAGGGCCAGTCCATGGTGCACGCGGTCGAACTCGTGCAGGCGGACGGCCTTACGTTGGACGCAGCTGCGAAATACAGGTTAAAGGTGTTGTTGGCTGTCGGCGTTCCGAACGTCGCTGCCGGAGGCAAATTGGTCCCTGTTATCGCGATTCCCCAGGGGTTGGCGCCGGCGGCGGGGGGGGCGGTAACTCCCTGTGCCGTGAGCTGCGCTTGGGTTAGGTTTGCCAGCCGAACGTTTTGCGGATCGGCTGCTCCATTCGCATACCCCGCTGAGTAGGGCAGAGCATTTGGATCGTCGCTCAGCAGCACGTGAATCTGCGCCAGGTTATACTCGCGCGACTGGCCCAGCGCCGAGGTGGGGTCCTCGCCTACCGCTGGCAGGCGAATAATTTCGTACGGGTGGGTAGTTCCGTTGACGAAGGGCATCGAAAGCTGCGTGGCGCCCGTCCCCGGGTTCACCGTGCTTCCATAGTTCGCATTGATGATCTCGTGGTTGGTGGTGGTCTTGGAAAATGCGTTCCAGGCGTTGGCGCCGTTATACGCCGATGCCGGCGGGTTGCCCCCCGCACCCTGCACGCTGCCGTCACCGTAGGAAGCGGCGGTGATGGCAGACATTGCCGTACAATTCGACGTGGTTGGGTTGCAAGCGCTGGTGATATTGGCGGTCGGAACATATATCGTGCCGGTATAGCCGTTGGCGTTTGTTCCATTTCCATTGGCCAACACGGTGCGGACCACGTTGCCGTATGCCGACAGCTGGCCCTGAAAGGTCACGGAGTTATCGCCGGCAAGGTATAAATCCCCATTGGTGTGTACGGGTCCTGCGAAGGTCATCGCGGGACCGGGGAAAAAGGAGAGATCGCTCTCCGAGAACACGCCAAACTGGAACACCGGAACCAACGCCACCCGCGCGCTCCGGATCATGCTCACTTCCTGCCCGCCCGGAAACATCGCCGTCGCCTGCATGCTAATGGGGATGATCTGCGCATACAAACCCTGGTTCGGCCCGGACAGGACGGTTCCCCAGTCCTTGTTAGTCTGCAAATAAGTCTGAAACTGGAGCTGGGTCGGGCAAGCCGCTCCCAGCAAACCCGGCGCTGGCTGCACCTGATAGTCTTTCCAGGTGATTCCCGCGATCGCCGGTCCATTGGTGGCAGGAAGACCCACGTTGCAGATGTCGCTGGCAGAGGGGGCCTGTGCATTCTTGAACGTTGTGGACAGGTCAGCGGTCATTTTCTCGATGCCACCCTCGGCGCTGCGAAAGGAGGCGTTATTCTGCAGGTCGCTTCCGCCCACTTTGCCTTCAGTGTTGACCATCATCATCAACCCGATGGCGATCCCCGACAGCAGCAACACCATCAACAACGACGCAATCAGCGTGAATCCTTTGGTGTGCAGTTTCGCGCTCTTCATACCGTAACTCTCCTTGGTGTCACTCCCCATTGCCTTGCTCCCCATGGTTTCGTTCTCCCTCGCCGTACTCGCCTTCGCCGTCACTGGTTGCTAGTGACCAATTGGATATGCGTCGGTGTACGTCAGATCCCGAGCGCTTACCGATGTTTCTAAATCCAATCCCTGATAACCCTTCGCGCCGTGCAGAGTGCTATCCATTGCCATGTGCAGAATGTTGATCTTGGTGATGGCGGTGGGGTTGAGCCCATCCGACGCCGTATCGTTGGCATCGCCAGAGCCGGGATTGGGCTGGTTCACTGCCGGCAAATTGGTGGCGTCGTTAAAGAGGTCATAGCTGAACTTCATGTAAGCGATGCCGTCGGCTACCGGCATCGGACTGTGTCCACTGATCTGTCGCATCAGTCGTGCCGGGCTGACCGTGTTGTCGATGTAATAGGTGACCACCAGAAGGCGCACTGGGTTTGATCCACTGGCGCTCAGCGCCTCGGTGTTCAGGCCGGCGGTGGCGCCGGCGGGTGTCTGGTTCATATTCAGGGCATCGCCGTTGGCGAAGGGAACGATGTACGTGGGGTAGTTGGTTCCGCTGACGGTGACTGTACCCGTCGTAATCGTGCCCGCCGTGACTTCGCCCACCATGTTCCATGCGGGGAAGAAGACCAGATCGCCAGGCGTCAGCCCCAGCATGGTATCGTTCACGGCTTGCGGCGCGGCCACGCCATTCGGCAAACAGCCTACCGGCCAAGCCGGCGGGCTAGCTGGCGCGAAGGTCACCTTGCCCAACGCCGAGATCGTCGCTTGGTAGCAGGTCAAATTGAACGAAGTGTCGGCGTATGCCACCGTCACCACATCGGTGGCTGACGGATTGCTGGCGAGGGTCGGCCCCAGATTGTATCCCGGCATCAGACCGTAAAGAGTTGGCGTTGCACCATTCAAGGGATACTTCCCCGAGACCAGGTTGGTGCTGCCGAGGTAACACTTTGGCGTTTGATCGCATCCATACACCGGAGCGGTCCCGGAGGGCAGGGGGATGTTCGTGCCGTTGCCCAGACCCGAGCCCGCCAGGCTCAGGTCCTTGGTCAGCATGTCGGAGGCGGCCCGGAAATCTTGTTGCAGCTCTGCCCGCTGCGAGACCGTCCAGGTCGCGCTCACGCCTTGGCTATAAAGCTGCAGCGCAAAGCCCAGCACCAGCGTGCCCAGCCCCATGGCCACCGTCATTTCCATCAGGCTGAATCCGCGCTCGCGTTTTGTCGATTGATCGCTCATAGCTCCTCTTCACTGGTACTCCGAAATGAACGAATTCAGAACGTAGGTCTTCATCGCTTTCGACCGCGGAGTCTGGTATTGCATGGTGATCGTCACGCTTCGCACCGAAGGCTCTAAGTTGCCGTTCACGTCGAACACCGGCGCAATCTGGATCGCGCGCTGAAACGTAGTCAAGGGGAGCTGGATATCGTCCACATCCCCGTACGTCCCATCGGGCCCCGGTTCTCGTAAAGTTTCCTCGCCCGCGTTCGCGTCATCCGCCGTCCCAAAGATTCCGTCCGCTCCTGCGTTATAGATCGGTTGAAATTGCGCAACCCCGGCGCTGCCAATGAAGATGCCACAGGGCGAGGGGAGATCCGTGCAATACTGCGTACCTGCGTTATTCTGGATCTCGTCCCAGTCAATCTGCGACGTGTTGCGCGCGGTCACGATACTCTCGTACGCCTCGTTCGCCAGTTGCTTGGCGATCATGTCCTGCTGGGTAGTTTGCGTCGAAGCCATGGCCAGCCCGAAAACACCGAGCAGGCTCACCAGTCCCGTTGTCAGGATGACAATCGAGAGCATGACTTCGATTAGCGAAAATCCGGTCTCCTCATGGGTTCGCGCGTGAGCCCTCACGCCGCGTTCCATCATTGCCGTTGCCATTGATAGCCTCCTCCGTTCAAGGCGTAGAGCCGCCATCCGCGAATGCGCCCCGTCCCGCCCCATAGCGTGATAGCCCGCGAACTCATCAGATCTCCCTGACGCGCCAGGTACACCACGCCTCCATCCCAGGTTCCCGGACAACTACCGTCGTTGTTCGTGTTCGGCGACCTCTGCGACGAACCATCCGGGCAGAAGTAAATCGTTGCCTGTCCTCCGGTGCCGACCCCGTTGATCGTCCACCCAAAATCGATGGCCGTCGCCCCCGATCCATAGCCGTCTGGAACCGTCGTGGAGGTCGTGGGCAGCCCTGGCAGCGCGAGGAACGACACATCCGTCGGGAGTTGATAGACATACGTATTCAGATCGCCCTGAAATCCAGCCACCATGGGCGTCACCGTGATCGTGGGGTAAGGACTCGGCGAGACCGCATTAGCAAAGGTCACCGAGTACGATGTTCGCTGTGACACCGCGTTGTCCCGGGCCAGGCGCATTGCCGCCAGCGTCGTGTTATACGCCTCGGTGATGTGCTGCTGCCTTAGCAGCGGGGTCAAACCGACGGTCGCAATCCCTGCCAGCAAAAGGGTGATCCCCACCACCGTCAACAATTCGATCAAGCTGAAGCCGCTCGCCTGATGCCTCGCATTCCTGTTCAGACTTCTCATAAGCATTCGCCCTGACCGCGGCCCTCACTCGGTGCAACAAAATCTGCAATACCAATTCGCGGAAATGGAATTGGAATTGGCCAGCCTGAGGTCTCCGGCGACCCATTGTGGATCGCCGCCCGGACACCGCTTTGGCTCACTCGATGTTAGGAACTCTCCTGGGGCAGGTCAACGTACCGGGGTACACTGGTCCTTCGTACAGTGATTCTTAGTAAGGTAATTCGAGGAGAGTTACGATCGTGTTGTCTGCCCCTCATCTGCTGGCGTTTTCATAAGATGGAAGGAAACTGCGAAGCGAGCAACCGGAAGGCGGAAGTGAGAATAAAAGTCATGACTGATTCTTGGTCGTGACACAGGTAACTTGTCGTGGGTACCCGCCCTCTCTTACCATTTGCGTTATGGACCTACGCGCCCTTGTGGTGTGCCCGGATCAGGACTCGGTCAGCCTACTCGCACTCATCCTGTCAGAACTGGGGATGGCGGCCGAGCACACGCCTTCGATTTCTCGCGGGCTGGAACTGGTCGACAGCCAGCACTTCGACGCTATCGTCCTCGACTATCGCGCCGACCAGAGTTCCGAGGCATTCCTGGCGCGTTTGCGCCAGTCCTCCAAGAACCGCGGCAGCATGCTGATTGCGATTGTCGATGGCGCTTTCAACGCCCGCCCCGTGTTTGGGCTCGGCGCCAATTTTGTCCTCTATCGCCCGCTTTCTTCCGAACGCACCCGCATCAGCCTGCGCGCCGCCCGCGGCCTCATGCGCCGCGAGCGCCGCCGCACTCCCCGGAAGCCCGTCAGTTCGACGGCCAACGTTGCCTGTCCCGGAGCGCCCGAACTGAGCGCCGCTTTGACCGACCTCAGCGACGGCGGAACTGCGCTCCAAACCAGCAGCCGAATTCCGCCAGCATGCAAGGTTTATTTCGAGTTTGCCCTTCCCGGGCAGCACCAACTGGTCCGCTTGTCGGGGGAGGTTGCCTGGCAGGATTCGAGCGGCCGCGTCGGCATTCGTTTCATCGACGTGCCTCAGTCTTCGCGCCGCCTGATCCAGACTTGGCTGCAGCATAGTAGTGGCCAACCGGCCGCCCCGCCGTCGGCAAGCCCCAGTCCCCAGCGCGAGAAAACGGCCGAAACAAAAGAAGCCCTCCTGGTTTCCAATGCCGGCAACCGCCGCGGAGAGCATCGTTTCGCCTGCAAACTCTCAGCGGAAATCTACCGTCTCGGTATCAGCGTCCCCAATCACTGCACCTTGTCCGATATCAGCGAGGGTGGGTGCTACGTCGAAATGCCATCTCCATTCCCCGCGGAATCTGGGGTGGAGATTCTGGTCCGCACCGCCGATACGAAATTGAGAATTCGAGGCCAGGTGCTTGCCACCCATCCCGGTTTCGGCATGGGCGTGCGCTTCATGTTCCGCGATTCCGTCGAGCGCGAAGAAGTTATGCGCCTGCTCGCGATTCTCGCTGCCGGTCCCTCGCTCGACAAACAATTCCGCTAAGCCTGGGACGCCCTCTCCGCCGCCGCCCGGCGGAAATATTCCAGCGAAAGCTTCAGCCCGCTCTCCAACTCCACTTTCGGTTCCCATCCGAGCAGCCGCTTCGCTTTCGAAATATCCGGACGGCGCTGTTTCGGATCGTCCTGCGGCAGCGCTTCGAACTTGATCTGGCTCGCCGACGCCGTCGTCGCAATCACTTTCCGCGCGCACTCCAGAATCGTGAATTCCGTCGGATTCCCAATATTCACCGGTCCATGCTCTGCGGATTGCGCCAACCGGAGAATTCCCTCCACCTCATCGCTCACATAGCAAAAGCTGCGCGTCTGGCTGCCATCGCCATACACCGTAAGGTTTTCCCCCCGTAGCGCCTGCCACATAAAATTCGGAATCACCCGCCCGTCGTGGAGCTGCATCCGCGGTCCGTAGGTGTTGAAGATACGCACAATCCGGGTGTCTACCTGGTGGTAACGGCGATAGGCCATGGTCACGGCTTCCGAAAAGCGCTTCGCTTCGTCGTAGACCGATCGCGGCCCGATTGGATTCACATTCCCCCAGTAAGTCTCCGTCTGTGGATGCACCATCGGATCCCCGTAGCACTCCGACGTTGACGCCATCATGAATTTCGCGCCGCATCGCCGCGCCGTTTCCAGCGCTTCAAACGTCCCATAGGATCCGACTCGCAGCGTTTCAATCCCGTGTTCGGCGTAGTCCACCGGGCTCGCCGGACTGGCGAAGTGAAACACATAATCCAGCGCGCCCCACTCGCCGGGATAGCAAACATCCTTCTGCACAAATTCAAACCGCGAGTCGTTCCGCAAATGCTCGAGGTTCGCGAGGCACCCCGTCAGCAGATTGTCCGCCGCCACCACCTGATAGCCCTCGCCCAGCAGGCCATCGCACAAATGCGATCCTAGAAAGCCTGCTCCCCCAGTCACCAGCGCACGTGGCATCTTCATGATTTGCGTTTTAACGACTTCAGGCGCGCTCCTTTTTCTGTGTACGGGTCCCCGGCAACTCCTCCGTTAACGCCGGCGGACGCCCCACACTGTAATAAGAGAATCCGTGCTCCACCATCACCGCTGGATCATACAGATTCCGCCCATCCAGCACGATCGGATACTTTACCAGCGTGCGCAGACGCTCCAGATCCAGCGCCGCGAACTCTTCCCACTCCGTCAGAATCAGCAACGCGTCCGCGCCCGTCGCCGCCTCGTACGCGTCCGATGCCCACTCCACTCCCGACTTCAGCACTTCCTGGGCGTGTTCCATTGCCGCTGGATCGTAAGCGCAGACGCGACAGCCCTCGCGCAACAGTTCCTGCACCAGCAGCATCGCCGGTGATTCCCGAATATCGTCGGTCCCGCCCTTGAAGGCCAGTCCCAGCACGCCCAGTCGCTTGCCGCGGAACGTCCAAAGCACGCTCCGCACCTTGCGCAGGAACCGGTGCCGCTGGTCTTCATTAATGCGGATCACTTCTTCCAGCAGGCGGAAGTCGTATCCGCTTTCCTTGGCGACCGCGCGGAACGCCATCAGGTCTTTCGGAAAGCACGAGCCTCCATAGCCGATCCCCGGATTCATGAATCGCGGTCCGATTCGCGAATCCGTCCCGATCCCGTCGCACACCTGTTCCACATTTGCTCCCACCGATTCGCAGATCGATGCCACCGCATTGATGAAGGAAATCTTCATCGCCAGAAATGCATTGGAAGCGTGTTTGATCAGTTCCGCGCTCTTCGTGCTGGTGACGATCAACCGCGGCGGCGCTTTACCCGAGGCCGCTTCCGGACGCGGAATCGCATCCCCCCGCCCGTAATACCATCCGCTGGTCAGCGGCCCGTAGAGCTGGCGCATGACCTCCGCGGCTCGCTCGCTCTCGACTCCCACCACAATGCGGTCGGGATAGAGAAAATCCGCAACCGCCGTCCCTTCCCGCAGAAATTCCGGATTCGAGGCCACATCGAAGTGCGCCGGATCGGCCCCATTTCGCATGATGATGGTGCGGATCCACTGGCTTGTATAGACCGGAACTGTGCTCTTCTCCACCACCACCTTGTACCCGTCCACACCCCCCGCGATTTCCCGAGCCACCGACTCCACGTAGGACATATCCGCGTCCCCGTTCTCGGTCGGAGGTGTTCCCACCGCGATGAAGACCGCCTCGCTCTCCCGCGTGGCCGCCTGCAAGTCACCGGAAAACCTGATGCGCCCTCCCCGGTGGCGCGCCAGCAATTCGGGCAGGAATCGCTCGTGAATCGGCACCTCGCCATTCCTCAGCGCCGTGATTCTTTTCTCATCGTTATCGACCAGGACAATTTCGTGCCCCAGATCCGCAAAGCACGCCCCCGTCACCAACCCCACATACCCGGAACCGACCACCGCGATGCGCATAGCGAGCCTTCTCTCCGTGAATTTTTCGTGTGCACCTCCGGCTCGTCGGAGTGCGTCATCCTAACTGTAGCAGCCTTTCCAGTCCTGACAGCCTCTTCATCCTCTTCGCGGAGCCGCCGGACTCAGGAATGGGAATTCGAATCTCACAAAGAAACCGTGACCGCCATCACTGTCCGAACAGTCTAACCCGCCGACCTTGGAGAATCCCGAGGTAACCATCGCAGAGGGAAACGCCTGTCGACCTTCCCCGGAGAACAACTAAACTACAAAGGCCGACTCTTCATGACCAGATTTGCTGCTATTTTGTTCGTTTGCGCGATGCCGCTCTTCTGCCAGAGCAATAGCGGCGAGCTGCGTCTCAAAGTAATCGATCCGGACGGTCTTGGCGTTAGAACCACGGTTCAGATCGTCAGCCAGGCGAACCAGTATCGAAGCACTCTGGCGACCAGCGATCAGGGCCGCCTGGACGTGCAACGCCTGCCTTACGGCATCTATCGGCTTGAAATCAAGCAGCCTGGTTTTGCGGAGATATCCGAATCGGTCGATATTCATTCTTCAATTCCAACCGAATACACAGTCCAACTCGCGCTGCCTCCGGTGAATCAGTCGGTAACCGTGAGTGCGGACAAAACACTGATCAATCCCGATCAGGCGGGCGCCGTCAATCAGATTGGCTCCGGCCAAATCCAGAACCGCCTGAGCTCGATTCCGGGCCGTTCCTTGCAGGATTTGGTGAATTCGCAGCCGGGCTGGCTCTATGAGGGCAACGCCGTCCTGCATCCGCGGGGGTCAGAATATCAGACGCAGTTTGTGGTCGATGGCATCCCGTTGACCGACAATCGCTCGCCCAGCTTCGGACCGGCGATTGACGCGGACGACGTGCAATCGCTGAGCATCTATACCGCAGGCATTCCAGCGGAATATGGCAGAAAAATGGGGGGCGTAGTCGAGGTAAACACGCTGCAGGATTCGCAGCCGGGTTTTCATGGCCAGGTAGTGCTCTCCGGCGGAAGTTTTGATACGGCCGGCGCTTCCGCGCAAGGGCAGTATGTCTGGGGCAAGAATACGGTCGGCGCCAGTGCCAGCGGCAGCATGACGGAGCACTATCTAAATCCGGTGGTTCCGCAAAACTATACGAACACGGGGACGCTCGGTGATTTTTCGGTCAACTACGAGCGCGACTTAACGCCCAAAGATCGCGTGCGATTCATCGTTCGTCACGAGCTGTCACGCTATGACATTCCGAACGAGCAGGTGCAGGAAGCCAACGGCCAGCTGCAAACGGCCGATAACATTGAGACGATGGGAATCGGCTCTTACCAGCATACATTCTCGTCCAATGCAGTCACCGATTTTCGGACCATGGTCCGGGACAACGAGATTGGCTTCAACTCCAACCCGGATTCGACTCCCATCGAGGTCTTCCAGCAGAATTTCTTCCGCGAAGCGTACTTCAAGGGAAGCGCAACCATTAATCGTGGCCAGAACGAATGGAAATTTGGCTTCGAGTCCGACAACCTATTTCTGAACGAAAATTTCCGCTACCACATTACCGATCCAACTCAGTTTGACCCGGACACTCCAATCGATTTTTCCTTTCTCGGGAGTCGGCCCGACCTGGAGCAATCCGTATTCGTACAAGACCAGATCCGTCTGAAAAACTGGACCATCAATGCCGGGCTGCGATGGGATCATTACCAGCTCTTGCTGAATCGTCAAGCGGTCGATCCGCGCTTTTCGATTTCGCGCTATTTCCCCTCGGCCGACCTTCTGTTGCATTTCTCGTATGACAGAGTCTTCCAGACTCCGTCCTTTGAGAACATCCTGCTTTCGAATTCCGTCCAAGTTGAATCCATCGACCCCACGAGTTTTCTCCGGCTGCCAGTCGAACCCTCGGAAGGAAATTATTACGAGGCGGGTTTGACCAAGGTCTTCTATGAAAAGACGAAGGTTGACGTCAACTATTTCCGGCGGTTAGTGGCCAACTATGCGGACGACGATCAGATCGAAAATACGGCCATCAGCTTCCCGATCGCCTTCCTAAAGGCCGTGATCTATGGCGCTGAGGCAAAAATTGATCTTCCCGACTGGCACCGTTTTTCGGGATTCCTGAGTTACTCCTATACCGTCGGCCAAGCGTGGTATCCGGTGACGGGCGGCTTATTCTTGGGTGATGAGGCGCAGGGAATACCGACCGGTGGCCATTTTCCGGATTCGCAGGACCAGCGAAACACGGTTCGCGGGCGCCTCCGGTATCAAGTCAAACCGCGCCTTTGGGTCGCGGGTGGAATTCAATATGATACCGGGCTACCCTTCGAATTTGAGTGCGACCCAAGTCTGACTCTTCAACAATGCATCTACGGACCGGGAGGGCCAGCCCAGACATACGGGCAGGCCGTTGTGGATCGCATCAACTTTGCCCGCGGACGCATCTATCCCGCTTTTCAGGTCAACGCCTCGATGGGCGCGGACGTTTATAAGTCGGACCATATGAATATGCGCTTTCAGATCGACGGACAGAACCTTACCAACATTCTTGACGTCATCGATTTCGGCGGTCTTTTCTCCGGGAACGCTATCGGGCCGTCTCGGAGCATGGCCATGCGCCTCAGCGCTACCTTCTAGCCACCGTTCGCCGGCTTCGACCTCTATAAGGTCGGGAGCGCCCGGTTCACCATGCAGGTCGCGCGCCCGGCGGTATCCGCAAGGGCCCATACTCTCAGCAGCTCAAGAATGCGCGCAAGGTGTGCAAGACTTTGCGGCTGCCACGAAAGTGGTATGGTGATGCCACTGCCTTGAGGTGTATAAAACCCGACAACTATCGCAGTTCCATTCAGTTCGTGGTTTCCTTTAAGATCTCCCACGGTATTTTAAGTGCTATTGAACAGGGCGGGGTCCAGGCAGTTCTATCCAGGAAGGAACAAAGGCGATGCGCCACTTTTTGTCACACCACGTTGGGAAAGCTGTTTCCGATGCGTCACGGTTCGCTGGTCATTCGATATTTTCGTGTGCGACACTGGCCCGCCAGCTTTGCCTGACGCTGCTCGTCGTCTGCATTGCCTTTCTGTCGTCTTCGTTCGCGCAGCAATCCTTCTTGACCAGCCGTGGTGATGTCGCCCGCGACGGCGCCAGCACCAGTGAAACTTTGCTCACGCCCGCCAACGTCAACAAGAATAGCTTCGGCAAGCTCTTCAGTGCTCCCGTCGACTATGTCGTGATGGCCCAGCCCCTCTACGTGCCCAACGTGAACATTCCCGGTCAGGGCCTACATAACGTGGTTTATCTCGTTACCCAGGCCGATTCGGTCTACGCGATTGATGCCGATAACGGCGCCCAGCTCTGGTGGGTTAACTTCACCAACCCTGCTCAGGGAATCACCACTGCCCAGGTCAGCAACAAGACGCTGCCCTGTGGAAACGCGCAGGGTTTCAACCAGGAAGGCATCGTTGGAACACCGGTGATCGACCCCAACACAACACCCAATCCCACCATGTATCTAGTGGCCAAGACCGTTGTCAACGGCACTGTCGAGCACAATCTCCACGCGCTCGACATCACCACGGGCAACGATCAGCCGGGCAGCCCCGTCCAGATCATCGCCCAAAGCACCAGCCTTAAGGGACACGTCACCAATTTCAACAGCCTCCACCAGAAGAACCGCCCCGGCCTTTTGTTGCTCAATGGTGTCCTTTACCTGGGCTTCGGCTCGAACGCCTGCAACGACTCCAACAGCGGTTGGGTGCTTGCCTACGACGAAGCCAGTCTGACGCAGCTCGGGGTCTTCAACACTTCGCCCGACTACGGACTAACTTCCATCTGGCACACCGGCAACGGCCTCGCCGCCGATGAAGCCGGCAACATCTTCGTCAGCACCGCTGAAACCGGAGCCCACGGCTTCGATGTTCCAACCGGTGGCCAGACCTACTGCAATAGCGTCTTGAAACTTGCTCCCGATGACACGCTCGCCGATTATTTCACCCCGTGGAACGTCGCCTTCCTCAATGTCAACGATTTTGACGTGAGTTCCTCTGGCCCCATCGTCCTCCCCGATCAAAACGGCCCCTATCCCCATGAACTCGTCGCCAGCGGCAAGTACGGCGTCGCCTTCGTTCTCGATCGCGACAACATGGGTATGTACTCCGCGAACGACAGTGGTGTCCTTCAGGAAGTCGTTCTCGTCCCACAGAACCCCAATAATCCCATAGACGTCCTGATGAGTTCTCCGGCCTACTGGAACAGCACCGTGTACTTCGCCCCCAATGGTTCTCCCATCCTGGCTTTCCCATTGTCGGCCGGATTGCTCGGTACTCCCGTCGAGACTTCCGCAAAATATGTCGGCGGCGGCCACTCTCCATCTATTTCCGCCAATGGCAACAGTAGCGGAATTCTGTGGGTCATCGACTTCCCTCAACTTTTGGCGTTTGACGCCGTTTCTCTCCAACTTCTTTATGGTACCGGGCAGGCTCCCAACGGTCGTGACACTTTGTCGGCCATAGGCCACTTTGCCACCCAGACCGTGGTCAACGGCAAGGTCTATGTCGCCACCCAAAATAGTCTCGAGGCCTACGCTTTGTTTGACGCCACCACCTTTACTAGCGGCAATTCCCAGACCGCTACCGTGGCCACCCAGCTTCCGGTTCCCATTCAGGTAAATGTCGTCAACCCTTACACCGGACAACCCGATGTCGGCGCCACCGTCAATTTCAGTGACGGCGGCAAAGGGGGCTCGTTCAGTTCTGCCTCCGCTGTCACCGACTCCAACGGCAACACCACACCGGTTTTCTACACCCTTCCGCAAAAATCTGGCACTTACACCCTGACCGTCTCTGCGATCGGCGCTAGTACTGTCACCACCACAGCGGCCGCTACGCCCGGCCCGGCTGCAAAGATCATTGCCTACGGAGGGGGGACGCAGACAGGTGCCGCCGGTTCCAATCTCCCCAAGCCCCTCATCGCCGAGGCGGAGGACGCTTACAAGAACGGCGTCTCTGGCGTGACCGTCACCTTCACAGCCAAAAATGGCGCCGTTCCCAATCCGCTTTCCGCGATCACCGGCGTCACTGGCCTGGCGGATACTACTCTGCAGTTGCCTACCACCGTCTCCAAGATTACGGTTACCGGCAGTTCCGCCGGTCTCAAGAACATCTCGTTCGTCGAGTACTCGGTGGCCGGCCCCGCCGCCAGCATCGCCATCACCAGCGGCAATAATCAGACCGCCACCGCTGGAACACAATTGCCCTTGGCTCTCACCGTGTTCGTCGCCGACCAGTATGGCAATCCGGTTTCCGGCGTCAGCGTTACCTTTGACGACGGCGGCGCCGGAGGCATTTTCTCCAACTCAAATCCCGGCGTAACCGGCACTGATGGAACCGCAACCCAGTTCTATACGCTGCCTTCGTCTCCCGGAACCATCACCATCAATGCCACCGCCGCCGGAATCGCCAGCCCCGCCGTCTTCACCGAAACCGGCCAGTAGTTTTCGCCAGTGTGGACGCGGGCGACCCCGCCCGCGTCACTCCCCACCCCAAATTGCAGAATTGCGAAATTACCCGATTGCCCAATTTCGGCACTCTCGCTCTACGAGCCCGCCTATGTCATGATGGTCCAGGGGAGGTATTTCATGATAGATCAGGGAAAACTCCAAAAGGGACGAGGCTGGGCTTATCTGGTTGGGATAGTTATTGTTGCGGTCGTTGCGGTATGGAAGTACCTGATTCGCTGAGAAACCCAACTCTCTCCACAATTGACTTCCCTCCCAATTCGCGGGAAACTCGCTCTGAGCCTGCGTTCCCCCGCATCACCGCAGGCGGGCGGAACAAATCATGTTCCCGCACCCCATGTCGAGGTCCGAGTTCCGCGCTGACGATTCGCATCTTGACCTGACCGGTGCCCTCGAGCAGTACCTGCTCGCCGGTTTTCCGCCCGACCTCGCTCTGGATTTAGTTCTCAACGAACTCGTAGTCCGTGCCGCCCAAGCCACCGGCGCCAGCGCCGCTGCCCTCGCCCTCATTCGCGGAGAGGAAATGGTCTGCCGTGCCGCTACCGGAGACCTGGCTCCAGATCTCGGCGTCCCCCTCAACACCCGCGACGGCCTTTCCGGCGCCTGTCTGCAAACCCGTCAACCTCAGATGTCCGCCGAAACCAAGTTCGACCCGCGCGTCGACCCCGCCATTCCCCAGCGCCTCGGCATCCGCTCCATCCTCATCGTTCCTGTCTTTGACCGCGTCTTTGGCAGCAACGACAGCAATGCCCAGGTCGACGGAGTCCTCGAAGCCTTTTCGACCTCTCCCACCGCCTTCTCGAACTCCGACCAGAAACTGCTGGAAGGTTTCGCCGAGGAGTGCACTCGCATTCGCCGAGCCGCCACCGAACTCAGCCAGCAGAAGCCCGCCCCGATCGTTGCGCCGGAGATTCCGCTGCCAGATCTCGTTGTGCCGAAGCCCGTTCCCTCCAAGTTCGGCACGTCCGCCAGTTCAGTGCCCGTTCACCGTCCTCCCTACCAAGCCTGGACCCTGGTCCTGGGAACTCTAGCCATTCTCGCCGCTCTCGCCGTCAGCTTCCTCATCGGCTCCCGCATCGGATGGCCGCGTCCGAGCGCATCCCATACCCAGACCGCTCCTCCCCGACCCAGTTCGACGCCGGACCTATCAACAAAATCCGCTGCCGCGACCAAATCCGCAGCGACAAAAGCCAAGCCCGCTGCGCCCGCTTCGGATGAACTGGTCGTCTACGAAAAAGGCAAAGTCATCTTCCGCATGAAACCTGCTCCCGCCACGCCCGACCGGACCGAACATCGGTCAGCAACGCCCGATGCCTCCAGGCAATCTAACGATGCGATCGTGGAGGCGTCGTCGACGACGAAGATCGCTCCATTCCAAAGCGTTTGGCTCTCTCCGGCGCAAGCCGAAACCCGCCTCCTCAGCCGCACCGAGCCCCACTACCCTCCCGAAGCCATCGCCGCCCGCCGCGCGGGCAATGTAGTTCTTGAAGTCCAAATCGCAGAGGACGGCTCGGTTTCGAACATCCAGACGCTAAGCGGAGACCCCATGCTCGCCGCCGCCGCCACCGAAGCCGTTCGCACCTGGCGCTACCAACCCTACCGCCGACACGACCATCCCGCCCAGTTCCAGACCGATGTGACTCTCACCTTCGTTCTCCCCAACTGATCGATCATCGACCCTGCGCATCGCATTTGCCGCGTGTTGGCGCTATCAGCGCATTAAGGCCTTTAGGCTGACGAATAGCTCCGGAGCGACACAGACAATCAGGCTGACGGGGACAGGCGAGTAAGGCCGACATAAAACGACCCACGCCCGTATGACGGTGCGTGGGTCAAAGAAAAGGAGGGACACTTCTCGCGCTTTTCGTAGATTGGACAGCGGCGGGCGAAGCCTGTTGAGGTTCGAACGCTTACGACTTGCGGTTATTCCGCGAATTCGACTTGCACTACTTCAGTGGTTTCCTGGGATGCAGGCTCAAACTTCCACTTGCGGACCGCGTCAGCGGCCGAGTCGATCAGCAGCGGGCTTCCGCCCAACACCTTCGCGGACTTAACACTCCCATTTTCCCGAACCACAACTTCCACCTTCACCACACCGCGAATTCGGTTACGCTTCGCTAGTTCCGGATACACCGGAGCCACTTTGTCGACCGCTCTTCGTCCGGCGCGGCCCTCCGCTTGAGCCCTGTTGAGACACGTGAACACACCGGCAGCCAGTGCTGCCGCAACAATTAAAATGCCGATTCGACGCATGGGGGGAAATATCGCCTTTCCCTTTCAATCTATAGTCATGCGCTGAGGGGCGGAAAGTGTCGGAAGTAACTGGCTGCAGGTGGCCGAGGTAACCTCCTGCGCAGGGCGACACTCTCCCGCTCTACGAGAACGCCAATTCCTTAGCTCGCTGCACCGCTTTCACCACCGCCTTGATCAAGGTCACGCGCAGCTTGCCCTCTTCGAGTTCCATGATGCCGTCAATCGTGCATCCTGCCGGAGTCGTCACCGCATCCTTCAGCAGCGCCGGATGATCCCCGGTCTCCAGCACCACCCGCGCCGCGCCCATTGTCGTTTGAGCCGCCAAAAGTGTAGCCACATCACGTGGCAACCCGACCTTCACGCCCGCCTCCGCCAGCGACTCCAGAATGATGTAGATGTAGGCTGGCCCACTCGCCGACAACCCTGTGACGGCATCCATGTGTTTCTCGTCCACGACCACGGTGCGCCCTACCGCATCGAAAAATGTGGTCGCTATTTCCAGATGCTGCCTGGTCGCAAATTTCCCCTTGCACAGCGCCGTCATGCCCGCGCCCAGCACGCAGGGAGTATTCGGCATCGCCCGGACCACCGCAACTTCTGTCTCCAGCGCCCGCTCAATCATCTCCGTGGGAACCGAAGCCGCCACCGAAATCACCAATTGCTTCGCACTCAAATGCGCGCGGATCTCCCGTGCCACGTCCGCCACCACCTGCGGCTTCACGCAGAGGAAAATGATATCCGCGTCCTTCACCGCCTCCAGGTTGTCGGTGCCCGCGTGTACCTTCAACTTGTCCTTGAGCAACCGCGCCCGGTCCGGATGCGCCACCGTCGCCCAGGTCTGCCCCGGCGACAACAAGCCATCGCGCAAAAAAGATTGCAGCAGAATCGACCCGATCTTTCCCGCGCCCAACACCGCCACTTTTTTCTTCGAACTCAAACTCTGAGACATGCGAATTCTCCCAACCCGATGTAATGAGAAGTCCTCAGATTACACGAAGCAAGGTTTCAAAGTTTCAAGGTTTCAGAGTTTCAAAGTGAAACCCTCGACGACACGCACTTTTCCCTTGAAACCTTGAAACTCTGAAACCTTGAAACCTGCTGCTACCCCACAATTTCCGCCGGCACCATCTTCAGTATCTCCCGTCCAATCGGCAACGACGCTGTCGCCGCCGGAGACGGCACATTCAGCACATGCAAGAACCGCTCCCTCCCCGCAAACCGGAAATCATCGACCAGCGCGCCATCCGCCCCCACCGCCTGCGCCCGCACTCCCGACCCCCCCGGAGTCATATCCTCCATCCGCACCTCGGGCACCAGCCGCTGGCAGGACCGCACAAACTCCCGCTTGCGCAATGACCGTCGAAACTCCCCTAGTCCATTTCTCCAGTGCTGCCGCGCCATCGTCCGAAATCCTGCATCCAGGAACACTTCCATCGTCTCGCCCAAATCGAAATCCCTCCACCGGTATCCCTCGCGCCGGAACGCCAGCACCGCATTCGGCCCTGCATCCACATTCCCCTGAATCCGGCGCGTGAAGTGCACTCCGAGAAACGGATACTGCGGATCGGGCACCGGATAAATCAGCGCCCGCACCAACTCCTTCCGCGCCGCCGCCAGATCGTAATATTCCCCGCGAAACGGCACCAGCAACATCCCCGGATCGTCTCCCGCCATCCGCGCCACTCGATCGCTATACAGGCCCGCGCAGTTCACCACATACCGCGCTGAAAAATCTCCAGCGCGTGTCCGTACCACCACTCCATCTTGGTTTGCGTCCGAAGTCCGCTCGAATCCCACCACTCCGGCGCTCGTCCGAACTTCCGCCCCGCGTCCCGTCGCGATCTCCGCATACTTCGCCGTCACCGCCGCATAATCGGTGATTCCCGTCGCCGGCACGTGCAGCGCCCGCACTCCGCCTACGTGCGGCTCGATCTCGAGCATCGCCTCGCGTTCCAGCAGCCGCAAACCCGCAAGCCCATTGGCCACGCCGCGCGCGAGGAGATCGTCCAACCGCGCCGCTTCCTCCGCGTTCGTAGCCACAATCAATTTTCCGCACACCTCATGCGGAATCCCATGCTGCGAGCAGAACTCCACCATCTCGCGCGCTCCCGCCACACACAGCCGCGCCTTCAGCGATCCCGCTTTGTAATAAACCCCGCTGTGGATCACTCCGCTGTTGTGTCCCGTCTGATGCCGGGCCACGCCCGCTTCTTTCTCCAGAACCACCAACCGCAGCCGGGGAAATTTCTCCATCGCCTGCATAGCAAACGAAAGCCCAACAATCCCCCCGCCTACCACCGCAATGTCATAAGTCATGGGTTTCTCGTGTAGCGCGGACACTCTTGTCCGCGGCCTTTGACTGGGTTGTGGGGACTGGCGCGCCCTCGCGAGCCTGCCCTGAGCGAAGCCGAAGGCTCCAAGCCATGCAAAGCACCTCAGCCTCACCGAGGATGATCCTACCTCACCACTGCGCCCCGTCACCGTGACGTAAGAACAAGCCAATGTGACACATGAACCGGTGCCACAAAGAAAGAAGGCGCAGAAGTAAATCCGCGCCCCCAATAAGAAGTTTTTCTCGGCGCTCTCCGCGTCTCGGCGGTGAATCGCGCCCTACTGCACAATCAGCGTCACCACATCCCCGTGCGCCGCTCCACCCACAGCCGTCGCCGTCACCGTAATCTGCGACGTTCCGGGAGGTGTTCCTCCTCCGCCACCACCACCGCCGCCACCTGCGACCCCGCCGCAAGAAATCAGCGCCATCAATCCCAGCCCTAAGCCAATAACCGCGATCCCTCCGTAGAGACGCGGCTTGCCGCGTCTCTTTGTCCCCAGCCCTACAATTCCAACCATCACCACCAACATGAACGCGTAGGGGTGGCCGCCGCCGGCCGTCCAAGGTTTGCCCGTGTGGGGACGGGCGTCCCCGCCCGTCCAAGCCGTGCGCAGCACGGCCCTGGTCGCCGCGTTCGGCCCCGTAGTCGCAATCGTCAACGTCACCGCCGTCGTCCCCGCCCCCGCCGCGATCGTCGCCGGACTAAACCCGCAACTAGTCAACGCGGGCAAGCCCGTGCACGCAAAACTCACCGTCGAGCTAAATGCTGCACCTCCCGCCGGAACTGCCGAAAACGTATAGCTCGCGCTCTGCCCCGCCGCCACCGTAACCGTAGCGCTGCCCGTGTCCGTCCACGTAACATCGGTTCCCACCGTCAGCGTCTCCGTCGCCGTGGCATGAGTCAGCGTCCCATCGGTTCCCTGAATCGTAAAACTAAATGTCCCTGCCGTCGCATTGCCCAGGCTCACCGTAAATGCAGCACCTCCGGCGGTCGGCGTCAGCGTCGAAGGCGTGCTCGCGCATGTCCCCGGAGCTCCCGCTGTGCACGTCAAGGTCACGCTTCCGCTATATCCGTTCGCTGCCGTCAGTGTCCCATTCCACGTCACGTTCTGATTGGCCACCGTCGTATTCGGAGTCGCCGTCAGCGCAATCGCGAAATCCGGCGCCGGCGCCGTCACCGTCAGCCCAAAGGTCTGCGTCTTAGCCGAAGGCGCTCCCGCCGTCATTGCCGAAATCGTCACCGTCGCCGGACCGCCAGCCGGAGTCCCGGCCACCGCTGTCACTGTCAACGTAACCGTCACCGGTAACGAAGAAATCGGATTCACCGAACTCGATGGCGAGAACACGCAAGCCGTTCCCGCCGGCAGCCCCGCCGAGCAACTGAGCGTGACCGTCCCCGCAAAACTTCCCGACGCCGTCACCTGGAACGTGCTCGCCCCCGACGTTCCTCCTGCCGCCACGCTTATTGCATTCGGACTGGGCGCCGTCAAGTTAAAGTCCACAACGTGGAGCGTTATCGGCGCGTCGTGCGTAATCGCGTTATCGTCCGTCCCCACCGCATGCGCGTTGAAACTGTAATCGCCCACACTTCCGCCTGCCGTCACCGTGTACGTCGCAGTCGGATTCTCCGAAAACGTGATCTGCGTAGGCTGCAGCGTGCAGGCCGCCGGAACCGTGCCAGTGCAACTCAAATTCACCGGACTGGCGTATCCATTTTTCGCCGCCACCGTGCCATGGAACGTGGCCGTCTGTGTAGGAAACACCGTTTGCGGCGAATCGGAAATCCCATTCGTGTAGTCTGGCGACGTCACGAGCGCGAAACTCCAGATGCCCCGCCCGTAAGTCGATGCCAGCAACGTTTTCGTGCCCGCGTCTGGATTGAAAAGTTGCAGCGCCGTTACCGGAGCGTCCGGCAGAAACCCCGACGCCCCCATTCCCGGCGCCGGACCAACTTCCGTCCAACTCGCCGTCGTCGTCGGACTGACAAAAACGCCGACGTCGGTTCCCGCATAAACCACCCCCGCTCGTGAATCCACCAGCAACGCGTTCACGGGAGCGTCCGGCAACCCGGTTCCGGTCCAATCCGTCCAACTCATGCCAGCATTCGCGGTCTTCCACACGTGCGAGGTGGGAAACCCCGGCGTGCTGAATCCCATGATCCCGACATATGCCGTATTGCCAGTCGCATCGGACGAATCCATCGCGACCGACGAAATCGCATAGCCGTTAGGGTTCACATTCTGGCTTGCATTCTGCGTCACATTCGTCATCAGGCTGACGCCGGCATTCGTCGTAACCCAAACCTCGCCGCCGGGCAACCCGCTCAGCGGCCCATATCCGTTCGTCACCGCATACACCACCGTCGAATTGTTGTTCGTGTCCTTGGGACCGCCCGCGGCCAGCGCATTCACCAGATTGATTTCGTCACCCGTGCACACGCCCGTACCCAACGTGTCGAAGTCATTGCTCAGTTGCAGTGGAGCCGTTCCGCTCGTGCTGATCCGCCATACCCGGCAGGTCCCCACCAGCAACTCACCAGTGTTCTGCGGATCCAGAATGTACGGAGTGTCGAAAGCTCCCTCGTCTCCGCCTAGATCGCTCGATCCGACGACCTGGAAAAATGTGTTGTCGTTACAATCGGTTCCCGTTCCGGTTACCGACTCACACTTCATGATGGTGACGTAGGGATTCGCGGCAAACCACTCGGCAGGGTTCTGAGGATTGATGGCATTGAATCCGCCGTTCCCGCCCAGCGCATTCTGCCAGGTGCTGCTGCCGGTAGCGCCGCTGGTTTTAGGGGAGCCGTTATCCTGCGCCCCCCCCAACAAAATGTCCGGGCTGGTGGGGTGGGTCGAGAAGGAAACAAATTCCGTCATCGAGCCCAGGCTCTGGCTCAGGCTGTCAAACTGATTCGTCCCCGCACAACTTCCCGTGCTCAATCCGGCATAGCCATCCAGCGTCCGGCTGATTCCACCATCATGGGCGAAGTAGCCCGGCGTTTTGCCACTGGCCACCATGAACGCAATCCCGTGCTGATCCGGATGCACATGCGCCGGCGCCCCCAGCGGACCTGGGTTGCACCCATACACGTGCGTTAGGTTGATCCAGTCGCCTTGCGTGCAGGTCGTGCCTCCCTCCAGCGTGCACTTGTAAAGATTGACCGCGCCCGCATAAACATCCGTTCCCGACGCGTCGGGGATCGCCGCCAACGCCAGGTTGTACCAACCCTGCTCCACCCCGCAGCCGCTGTTATCCGGACCAAATGCGCTATCCCCGCAGTTCGTGATGCCGTTATCCGGAATCTGCGTCCAAGTCGCTCCGCCGTTCAATGATTGCCAGATGCCCTCGTCCACTGGTGCCGGATTTCCATTGTCGTCCGGCTGTACATCAACCACCCACACATACATCTCGTTACGCCCCGGCACCAGCGCAAACTCGCCGCGATAAATCAGGCAGCTTGTCGCGTTCGAACCCGCCGGGCAGTTCGCCGAGACCAGACCCGCGGTCGGCTGCGCAGCCAGCCGCGTAAAATTCTGCCCGTCGGTTGACGAGTACAGCCCGTGTCGCCGGATAAATGCGTAGAAGGTCCCGCTCGCTCCCTGGAGCGGGTTGTAAATCACTGCCGTAGCCGACGAGGGAATCGCGCCATCCGTGAGCGTGACGCGGTTCCACGTCACTCCCCCATCCTGCGAGTCGTAAAGTCCGCGCACGGGTGAATTTCCATCCTCCTGCGGGCCCAGGCACGAACCGCTGTTTCCCGCCGTCGCCGCTTCCTCGCCAAGGCACAAGCCGTTGTCCCCGGCCGTCGCCGCGACCACGGGGATGGCAGCGGGATTCGCCGTGCTCCCGAAAGCGATCTTGCTGAACCCAATTCCCAGAAACGATTGCCCGCTTGCCGCGCTCTGGATCTGACCCCAACTCGAGCCACCATTCGTGGAACGCAGAATTCCCAGCCCGTAATAAGAATCACCCGAATTGTTGGTCTCGCCGGTTCCAACCAGAATGACGTTGCTGTTGCCAGGTTGCAAAGCAATCGCGCCCACCGCCAGCGTTGCCTGGTCGTCGATCAATGCTTGCCATGTAACCGAAGCAGGATTGGAATTCAGACTGCCTGCGTTCGTCGATTTCCAAAGCCCGCCATACGCGCCGCCCAGCAGCACCGTGTTTCCGCTAGTGTCCGCCGGATCAAGCACTACCGCAGTGGCGCGTCCGGAGACCCAGTTGTAATCTTGCATCCCATCGCCCGTAGCATCGGAAGCCAGCGGAGCCGGTCCAAGAGGAGCCCACACGGTTGAACTCGAAGACGAAGTGAGTGGGGGTGAGGAGAACGGAGCAGTCGAAGGCGTTGAAGCCGCATTCGCAGCCGCGCGCTGCGCTCGCATAGCCATTTTTTGTTGATAAGCCCGAAACCGCAGCCTCGCCGCCGATTCCGCTCCCGGCACACTCCGTCCCCGCTGGTTCCAGTTCCAGGTCAAATTGTCCCGCAGGTAAGGACGATCTCCGGCGCGCGCTTCGCTGCCCTTCTCAGAAGAAGATAAGTGCGGGGTTGGATTGCCCGGCTCTTGACCGAAAGCGGCAGGGAAAAAGACGCCGCTGAAGACGCCGCCGAAAACAAAAACCAAAGCTGCGGAGAAAATGACGAAGAAAATGAAACGGGACAAGCGTAAACCACGGCTGGCCATAAATTGAAACGCCACTCTTGCGCCGGCGCGATCGAGCGCACAAGTAGAGTCTCAACCATTAGAAGAAGATTTCCACGTCCTCGAAAGTGGCCCCGTCCTTCGTAGCCAGGAAAGGCGTCAGTTTCCGATCCACGCGCGCGAATTGTCCCATATCCAAATGCTTGCGGCGATCTTGTGCTAGCCGTGGCCCGCGCCTAGGCCGGTGCTGCAGGTTGAGTCGAAACGCGCTATTCGGAAACTGCACCACGATCCACGGCCGCCGCAAGCTTCCCCTCCGCCCAACATCCGCTATAATGTCAAAACATGTCCGTGATCAAAAATGTCGGAGCCATCGCCCAGGGGATGACCATCACCCTGAAGGAGATGTTTCAGCCCTCCATCGTCGAGAATTATCCCGACGGCGACGGCCCCCTGAAAGGTGCGAAGTTTCAAGAACGTTTTCGCGGCATGCACGTGCTGCAGCGCGACGAAAACGGACTGGAAAAGTGTGTCGCCTGTTTCCTCTGTGCCGCCGCCTGTCCCGCCAATTGCATCTACATAGAGGCCGCGGAAAACACCGCTGAGAAAAGAGTTTCAGGCGCCGAACGCTACGCTCAGGTCTACAACATCGACTACAATCGATGCATATTTTGCGGCTATTGTGTGGAGGCTTGTCCGACCGATGCGATTACCCACGGCCACGGTTTTGAGCTGGCAAGCTTCAATGCCAGCAATCTGATTTACCGCAAAGAGCAGATGCTGGCGCCGGCTCCGGCACATATGGGAGCCAATCAGGTGTTTGCGCAATCGGAAACGGACGCGGGCGTGACGGGGGATTAGAGAATTTCAAGATTTTCAACCACACGCCGGTCCCACAAGGACCGGCGTTGCTGTATAGAAGGCTGTTCGTCGTTCGCTGTTCGCTAGTCGCGATTTAACTGAACAGCGAATAGCGAACGACGAACAGCGAACGACCGAGAACCAATGTCCAACTTTCTCCAACTCGTAAAGGAACGCGTCGTCGTTTACGACGGCGCCATGGGGACGAACATCCAGAAGCGCAACCCCACCCTGGACGATTTCTGGGGCAAGGAGAACTGCAGCGAAGTTCTGGTACTAAGCCGTCCCGACATCATTCGCGACATTCATGCCGACTTCCTTCGCGTGGGTTGCGACGTTGTGGAAACGAATACGTTCGGCGGGACCAGCCTCGTTCTCGGCGAGTTCGATTTGCGCGATAAGGTTCGTGAAATCAACTTGAAGGCGGCGCAACTAGCCAGGGAAGTGGCGCAACAATTTTCGACTAAGGACAAACCGCGCTTCGTAGCCGGATCGATAGGTCCCACGACGAAACTGCCGTCGCTGGGACACATCCGTTGGGACGCGATGCTGGAGTCTTATGAAGAGCAGGCATCGGCGTTGATTGAGGGCGGCGTAGATGTGCTCCTGATCGAGACTTGCCAGGATCTGTTGCAGGCCAAGATTGCCACGGTAGCCGTGTTCGAGGTCATGCGCAAAGCAGGCAAGCGTCTGCCAGTTACGGTGCAGGTCACGCTGCAGGAATCCGGCACCATGCTGCTCGGAACCGAAATCGGCGCGGCGCTCACTGCGCTCGAACCGTACGACGTGGACATTATCGGTCTGAACTGCGCCACGGGTCCGGCGGAGATGAATGAGGCGGTCCGCTATCTCGGTCTGAACTCCACCAAGCACATTTCTGTGCTGCCGAATGCGGGACTGCCGCAGAATGTTGGCGGACACGCGGTCTACAAACTCGCGCCCAAGGATCTTGCCGACTATCACAAGCATTTCGTGCAGGATTACGGCGTAAGAATCGTAGGCGGATGTTGCGGCACCACTCCCGAACATCTGCAAGCCGTGGTAGACGCAGTCACCGGCGTAGAACCGGCGAAGCGCGATGTCAAGCCGGTAAGTGCGGCGTCCAGCGCTTTTACCTCCGTCCCCCTTGATCTGGAGCCGAAACCTCTAATCGTTGCGGAGGAGATGAATACCACCACTCGGGTCGATCATTTTCGCAAACTGGTGCAGGCCAGGAAGTATGACGATATTCTCAGGCTGGCGAAGAAGTTGGCCAACGAAGGCTCGCACATGTTCGACCTGTGCTGCGCCATCGTGGGCGAGGATGAGAAAGACTACATCTCCGCCATCCTCGAAAAAATCGCGACTCGTGTGCCCGCGCCGATCCTGATCGACAGCACCGAAGCCGATGTGGTGGAAGAGGCGCTGAAACGCATTCCCGGCAAAGCCATCATCAATTCCATCAATCTCGAAGACGGCGAGAAGCGTACCTCGAAAGTGTTGCCGATGGCGAAGCGCTACGGCGCGGGAGTGATTGCGCTCACCATCGATGAAGAGGGCATGGCGCTCACCGCCGACAAGAAAGTAGCAATCGCGCACCGCATCTTCGATCTGGCCACGCAGAAGTACGGCATTCGTCCGGTGGACCTGCTCTTCGACACTTTGACGCTCCCGATTTCGACGGGCCAGGAAGAATACCGCTCCGCCGGCATCGAAACCCTGAAGGCGGTGAAGCGCATCCACGACGAACTGCCGGAAGTGAAGACGGTGCTGGGCGTCAGCAACATCAGCTTCGGCCTCGACGCCTATCCGCGCCGCGTTCTGAACTCCGTGTTTCTGCATGAGGCGGTAGAAAACGGGCTCGACGTTGCCATCGTCAATTACACCAAGATTTATCCGCTGTACAAAATTCCCGCCGAAGAAGTGGAACTGGCGCGCAAGCTGATTTACCAGGACCGCTCCAACGGCGATCCGCTGCAGACCTATATGCAGCATTTTGCCGGCATGAAAGGCAAGGCGCAGGCGCAATCCACGGCGCACGTCGAAACCCTCTCGATCGATGACAAGCTGAAGTACGCCATCATCAACGGCGAGAAATCGGTGGGCGAGGGCAAGACGAAGCGCACCCTAGAGGAGTTGCTGGACGAAGCGCTCGTCGAGTATAAGCCGCTGGACCTGATCAACACTGTCCTGCTGGATGGCATGAAGACGGTGGGCGATCTGTTCGGTGCGCGCAAGATGCAGTTGCCGTCGGTGCTCGATTCCGCGGGAGTGATGAAGGCCGCCGTCGCCTATCTTGAGCCGAAGATGGAGAAAAAAGCCGGCTCGCAGCAGAAAGGCACGATCGTGCTCGCCACCGTGAAGGGCGATGTTCACGATATAGGGAAGAATCTGGTCGACATCATCTTGTCCAACAACGGCTACAAGGTGGTGAACCTGGGCATCAAGCAGGCGGGCGACGCCATCATCCACTCGGCGCAGCAGCACCAGGCCGACGCCATCGGCCTGAGTGGCCTGCTGGTGAAATCAACGCTCGAGATGAAGTACGTGATCCAGGAACTGGAACGTCAGAAGCTGGCCTATCCGGTGATCTGCGGAGGCGCGGCACTGACCCGCAAGTATGTGGAAGACGACCTGCGCCGCGAGTATTCGAATGCCGTCTTCTACGGAGAAGATGCCTTCGCCGGCCTGCACGTCATGGAAGACCTGGCGTCAGAAGACGGCAAGCGCGATGCGCGTCTGCAGGAGGGCAAGACAGTTAAGGACTACGCGAAAGCCGCAGCCGTGGATGAAGAGATCGGTCCGGTGTTCGCGGAACGCAGCCCGGTCGTGACCGATGCCCCGAATATTCCCGAGCCTCCGTTCTGGGGTGTGCGCGTAGTCAAGAACTATGATCTGCGCGAGATTTTCCATTACATCAACGACACGGCGTTATTCAAGAACCAGTGGCAGCTCAAGACCGCGTCGCAGGAAGATTACGCCAGGCTAGTCGAGGAAAAGTACCGTCCCATCAAAAAGAAGCTGGAACAGGATGTCTTAGCAACAGGATGGTTCGAGCCGCAAGTAGTCTACGGATATTTTCCAGCCCAAGGCGACGGCAATGATGTTGTAGTATACGACCCCGATGCTTGCGTAGGGACGGCCGCCCCCGGCCGTCCAGCCGAGTGCAGCTCGGCGTCACGCGAACTCCTCCGTTTCACCTTCCCCCGCCAGAAAGAAGGCCGTCGTCTCTGCATCTCCGATTTCTTCGCCGCCCCGTCCTCCGGCAAAATGGATGTAATTGGCCTGTCGCTGGTGACCATCGGTCCCAAGGCGTCGGTAGAGACGCAGCGCCTCTTCGAAGGCGGAGAATACACGCGCTATCTCTATCTCCACGGCCTAAGCGTGGAGACAGCCGAGGCGCTGGCCGAATTCCATCATAAGAAGATGCGCGAAGAGTTAGGCATAGCCGCCGAGGACTCGCCCCGCATTCGCGATCTCTTCCATCAGAAATATCGTGGCTCGCGCTATTCCTTCGGCTATCCCGCGTGTCCGCACCTGGAGGATCAGACCAAACTCTTCGCCCTGCTCAAGCCGGAAGAGAACGTAGGCGTGCGCCTGACCTCGGGCTTCCTGCTGGAGCCGGAGCAGAGTACATCGGCAATCGTGGTGCATCATCCGGAGGCTAAGTATTTTGTGGTGTGAAGTTCACCGCCGAAAGGCGGAGGCTGCTGGGCCAGGCCCACCTCTCTGCGTGACTGAATCCGAAACGCACAGGCGCCTTGCATCTTAGCGTGAGAGTTCGACTATACTGGTCTCGATTTTATTTACAGATTTAATTCCCAAGGAGAGAGAACATGCCACGTACCACTTCGCTGGTTCTGTGCCTGGCGCTCGCCGTACTGGGAGTCGCCTGCGCAAACGCCCCCGCACCACCACCTCCCGACACGCGCGCTGCCGATGTGCAAGCGGTCAAGGACGTCGAGGCGGCCTGGATTAAAGACGTTGCTACCAAAGACGCCGACAAGTTTGTCAGCTACTTTGCGGAAGACGCCTCCGGGCTATACCCCGGGGCCGGGATACTGAATGGGAAGGCGGCCATCAAAACGGCGTTGGCGCCGTACTTTGCCGATCCCAATTTTGCAATGACTTTCCAGTCCACGCGGGCGATGGCCTCCAAGGGTGGAGACATGGTCTATTCGCAGGGCACCTACACCATGACCATGACCAATCCGAAGACCAAGAAGCCCATGACGGACAAGGGAAAGTATCTGACGGTTTACACCAAGCAGGCCGATGGGAGCTGGAAGGCCGTCGCCGATACCTACAACTCCGATTCGCCTATGTAGGCTTCTCGCGAACTAACTTGCGTGCCTCTTTCAGGAGGAGCGCCAGTTCGGGGTAAGAGCAACGATTAGGAATTTTCTTCGGCGTACTCCGGCTCGACTCGGGACTTCACGCGGGAGTCGGCGCGGGAGTGCGTTCGGACGATCAGCATTCCCACCAGAACCGCACTGGCCAGCATCACCACCCGGATGTAGAGGCCGGCGTGAAATGCCTGGTCGCCAGCGGCGGTTCGGACCAGGCCCGACGAGGCGCTGACCGTGCACAGTCCGAAATAGATTTTTTCCATCCACCCGCCGGAAATCACGAGCAGCCACAAAAGAATGGCGGAGACGACGGTAAAGATCCCGCAGAGAATCCACGTGCCTCGGGAAACCGTGGACACTACCCAGATGCCGGCGACGGGATTGGCGGCGACCATCTGCCGTACCGCAATCAGCAGGAACACTACGGAATGCACCAGGGCAACAATGGCGCGTTTGCGGTTGGTGAGAATGGAAAATCCGCCCATACCTCACTTCACTCTACTGGAAGGGGCGGACATCAGGCTGTGACCCCCATCACGCCGGTTCCGACACAGAGATCAAGGCAAGGTCCAAGGCCGTGGCCGAGGGCACCTGCGCCACAGGAACCTGTGGTTACACTAAGATGCAGTTGTTTGGTTTTGACAGAAGGTTAGCGGTCGGGGAAAATGGCGGTTGTCCGTGCGTGTCCGGGAAAAACTAATCCACAACCTTGAGAGGAAACCTTTGAGAGGAAAAACTATGAAGAAAGCGATTGCAGTTGCTGTTGTTACTGGATGTCTATCATTTGTTGGCGGGATCGCGGTTGCCGATCGGGTGCATGACTGGCACGATCTGGACGCGGTTCATAATCACGTGGTGGAAGCAATTCATGAAATGGATCACGCCCGAGCCGCCAACCACTACGATATGGCTGGGCATGGCGCCAAGGCGGAAGAGCATCTGAAAGCGGCCGAGCACGAGCTGCACGACGCGATCGAGGCGATCCGCGCCGAGCGCTAAGAGGTTTTGCGGTCACAGCAACATCGGCCATCCGCCGTCAGGTAGTCTTTGCTGACGGCGGATGGCTGTTTTTCTGTTCGTGGCCAGCACTGTCTGCGCTACAGGGCCTGCTTAGGCTTGTACCGAGATAGGCGATTCGGTAGAGAGAGCTCCGCCGCCGAAGGCGAACTGTTGGAACTCCTGCTGCAGCGTGGAGTAGGCCTGTTGTGCGCCGCTAAGGTTGCCGGACGTAAGGCTCTGGCCGAGCTCATTGAGATCCTGGAGCAATGGATTCTGGCTGCTTGAGTCGCCGGACCCACCGGCGTGGATGTGGTGATTGTGCAGGTGGTGGCCCTTGCCGCTTTGGGTCTGAAGATCCTGCTGCAGGGTGGAGTAATCCTTTTGGGCGGCGGCGAGATTGCCGGACTGAAGATCGGATGCAAGCTGGTTGAAGGCTTGCGTGATGGGGTTGGGCGTAGCAGTGGAAGTGGTACCAGCGGGCTGGTATGGCATGAAGGTGTTGCTGGGAATCGCGGAGATCGACATGGATGTACCTCGCTGCAAGAGTTGAAGAAGCGTTCGCCCGGGAATTCGCTAGCGACGGCTTAGTGCTGTCTGCCGGCGAAGCTCTGAGTGAACCTGATGGTTTGAGAGCATGCTCGATTCCATTGCCACGGGCCTGGCGCGGAAGGAACGTTGGTGCACTTTGTGACAGTTGCGAGCCACAGCGTGCAGCGAGATGGTGCGAACCGAGGCGGGCGGGCAAAATCTGCAGCGATGGCGGCGGCAAGAGTTGCCGGGGGCGGTATCTAAACCGCAATCTTGAAACCGAATCCAGAACCAGTACACTTGTCGGCATGGCGCGAAACTTCAAGGATTTGACGGAGCGCGAAATTCTGGCGCTGGCGGTTTCTCTGGAAGAAGAAGATGGCCGGGTGTATGCCGATTTTGCCGACGGGCTGCGCGAGACCTATCCGGCGACGGCCAAGCTTTTCGATGACATGGGCGCGGAGGAGTCGGAACACCGTGCGTCGCTGATTGCCACTTATCGGCAGCGCTTTGGCGAGCATATTCCGCTGATCCGGCGGCAGGATGTGAAGGGGTTTGTGCAGCGCAAGCCATTCTGGCTGACGCGTCCTTTGAAGATTGAGAACGTGCGCAAGCAGGCCGAGATCATGGAACTGGAAACGCGCCAGTTTTATCAGAAGGCGATTGGGCATGTGACGGATGCAGGAATCCGGAAGCTGCTGGGCGATCTGGAAGAGGTCGAGCGCAAACACCAGGTGGCGGCCGAGGCGATGTCGGAGAGCATTCCGCAGGCGACTAAGAAGTCGGAGGACGAAGCGCAGCGGCGCTTGTTTGTGTTGCAGATCGTACAGCCGGGGCTGGCGGGGCTGATGGATGGGTCGGTGTCAACCCTGGCTCCGGTGTTCGCGGCGGCGTTCGCCACCAGAAATAGCCATGACGCGTTTCTGGTGGGACTGGCGGCATCGATCGGAGCGGGAATCTCGATGGCATTTGCCGAGGCGCTGTCGGATGACGGATCGATGACCGGGCGCGGGCGTCCGATGCTGCGCGGTACGGTGACGGGATTGATGACGGCAGCGGGCGGGATTGGACATACACTTCCGTTCTTGCTGGCCGACTTCCACGTGGCGTTTCTTGCCGCGGTGATTATCGTGGCCGCTGAGTTAGCCACGATTGCCTGGATTCGAAACCGCTATATGGATACTCCGCTGCTCTCGGCCGCGTTTCAGGTGGTAGTGGGCGGAGTGCTGGTGTTTGCGGTGGGCATTTGGATTGGGAGTTCGTGAGGGAGTTGCAAGAAACGCCGACGGTAGTAAGAACTGGAAGGTTCCGATGAGGAGCGCGCTATTGGCAGGTGTCGTCATTTTGTCCCTTTTCATTGCTGCGACAGGGCAAGTAAACAGTTCGAGTGGTTCCGGTCCGACTCCCGACAAACAGATAACGAGCCCAACGGCGCAGGAACGCCCCGCCGAGCCATCGAATTTCACGTCAGCGAAGGGATTTGTTCTTGAAGATACAACTCCGGTGAGACTCCGATTGAATCGCACAATTTCTTCGGCAGACTCGCACGTGGGCGATACGGTCGACTTCGAAGTGATGCAGGACATCAGCGTCAATGGAACGCTGGTGATTCCCAAAGGGGCGTTTGCCTTCGGGACAGTCAGAAAAGCTCAGCGAACGAGAAAATTGGCGCGGGGAGGCAAGCTCGAAATCGAAGTCGATTGCGTGAGACTGCTCGACAGTCAGAAGGCTGGGTTGCGTGCGGTGCGGGGCGGCAGCGGCGGTAGCCATCTCGGTGCCATGACAGCGGGAATTGTAGCGAGCGGACTGGTATTCTTCCCGGCTGCTCCGTTCTTCCTATACATGCATGGCAAAGACATTACCATACCGAAAGGCGCAGAAGTGACGGGTTACATCAATGGGGATGTGAAACTGGACATTGCAAAGTTTCAAGAGCCCAAACCGAGCACAGCACAACCGTCGGTAGCGGTTTCCGGTACGCGACCGGGCGTCAGCTCTAATGCTGTAAAGCCGCAGATGGAGTCCGGTTCACCGGGCGCTGACATCAAGAGCGACGGATTCTTTCTGGATCATACTTACACGAACGAATACTTCCAACTCTCCTATCCCCTGCCTTCGGAGTGGGTGCTTGAAACCGATCTCATTCGCAACAAGCTCGCATCCGGAAAGCGGTCCGAGAAGGCCAATCTTCTACTCGCCGCGGTGCATATTCCCCAGGACGTAACTGAGTTGCGAGCAGACTCCTCTCTCATCGTGCTGAAGGTGGCTCGTTCGGCGCAAGCCAACACAGAGAACTGCAGGCAGTATCTGGACACGTTGGCGACCACCCTTCGCGCTAGCAAAAGCGCAACGCGGAAAGGTGAAGTGAATGAATATACGGTCGCGGGACACGAGTTTTCTCGTGCCAGCTTCGAGTATCGCTTGGGCACCAGTGATCGGGCCGTGATCTGTTCGCCGGCAGGGAACTATCTGTTGTTGTGGCAGATTGAGGGTTCCTTGTGGGAGTCGGTTGATGAGGCTGCATCGACGATTTATGCGATTGTTCCCTGGCCGCCGGTAGAACAGGCGGAGCCGTCAAAGACTCCGACGCAAATCCGCATTTCCCGGAGGGCGTCCGCTGGTTTGCTGCTCAGAAGGGTACAGCCCATCTACCCGGCCGAGGCACGAGAGAATCAGATCCGAGGCGCGGTTCGAATGCAAGCAGTTATTAGTAAGACGGGAGATGTGGTGAATCTCGAACTCCTCGAAGGTCCAATCGAGCTGGCGACCTCGGCGGTCACAGCCGTTCGCCAGTGGAAGTACCGGCCATATCTCCTGAACGGCAAACCCGTCGCAGTCACCACGGAGGTCGTGGTCAATTACTCGTGGGGTCCGACGTGACGCCTTCCCGCCTTTGCAACGTGCGCAAGGGTCCCGCCGGTGTCAAGGAAGGGTTCGTCGTGGAGTGGAGCAGCGGAGCCAGCCGAGTGCCCGGCTGACCCGCGCATGACTGAAAATGTCTGCGTCCTTGCAGCCCTTTCCACAATCTATTTTCCATGGAACCCACGGCCCGTCCTCCAGCATGGAAGACCGTGCTGGCGTTTTCCATCATTTATTTCGTCTGGGGCTCGACCTTTCTGGCCATACGCGTCGGTGTGCGTGAGGTCCCGCCACTTCTTCTCGCCAGCATGCGTTTCTTCATTGCTGGAGTTGTGCTCTTCGCATGGCTGCGTCTGAAAGGCACTCCCTCGCCATCACGCCGCGAGTGGGTCGCCGCCTCGCTCCTGGCAGTCTGTATTTTCGTGCTCGATTACGGTCTGCTGTTCTGGGCGGAACAACGCGTGCCTTCCGGAATTGCCGCGGTAATGCTCGCGACCATCCCGGTGTTCATGTCGCTTTCGGAGATCCTCTTTCTGCGCACCCAGCGGCTTACGGTCCGGCTTGTCCTGGCTCTTCTGGTAGGGATGGGTGGTGTGGCCGTTCTTGTTAGCCGGTCGGCGAGTTTTGGCGAAGCCCCTATCGATGGTGCCGGCGCGGTTGCCTTGGTGGTGGCGGCAATGAGTTGGTCGATTGCCTCGACTCTTACTCGCAAGCTTCCCCTGCCCGCATCAAAGGCCATGAGTTCGGGAGCGCAGATGCTAGCTGGGGGGATTCTGCTCGCCCTGGCGGCGGCAATTTTCGGAGAGTTCCACGGATTTCATATTCAGGCAGTCTCCCGCGGCGCCTGGTTCGCGCTCGCCTACCTCATCGTGGCCGGCTCCATCGTGGGTTTCACCGCCTACGTCTGGCTCATCCATCATGAATCGCCGACGAAAGTTGGCACCTACGCTTACGTCAATCCGGTCGTGGCAGTGATCGTCGGATATTTTCTTGGCGGCGAGACGGTCGGCCCAAGAACCCTGCTCGGAACGCTGCTGGTGCTGGTCAGCGTCGTTCTGATCACAACGACCCGCGCCAAGAAGCACGTTGTGCAGCCGTTAACGAATTCGCTACAACAAGAACTGGCAGAACCGTAGTTCGCTGCTTAGCGGTTGAAAAAGCCCGCCACGCTGGCCTTGACTCGCTGCCAGAGGCTCTTTGGTTGGCTGGAATATGCCATCGTCGCCGGGTTGCGCTCGATGTGGTCCACGTGTTTGAAGCCTGGAGGAATCTCGAAGAGCGCCGCATCGAGGGGACCTTCGTCGAACTCAGTCACCTGCATTTCCATCTTCGAGTTCATCTGCTTGATGGTCCCGTCGGGTCGCGTGTAGGTACCTTTTATCGTCGTCAGGGAATTCAGGGCAAACCCTCGTTCCGGTTCTCCAATCGTGACGAATTCGGGTCGATCGATAGGCTGGTTCCCGCCGCCCGCTCGCAGGTACGAGTGAGCCTGCCCGGTTTCAGGAAGCTTCCGGTCGCACGGGAGTCGTTGGCTGAAATCGATGTACCAGCCGTCAGTGACGCTTTCTTGTGGGCCGGAGCGGGCGCCTTCGAGCGGAGTGTGCTTTCTGGTCGTGATTACGTGGCGGGCGACGTGTCCGAAGATTTCCTTGCGCTCGCCAGTGTCGGTGGTCGTTGTCTCTACTCGCACGGTCGGTTGATCCGCCGCATACGTCACTGGCTTGTCTAATCCGCGCGCCTTGAGTTCTTCCTGGGTAAACGGTTTGGGCGGATAGGGAGCCGAGCTGTATTCGTGGGCGTCGAGATTCAGTTCGAAGGACTGTCCGAGGTCACATCGTGTAATGGAAGCAATGTGCGGGCCGTAGACCGGTTGCAGTGACCCGTCTGCTTTCTTCATGCCAAAAGAATTTTGATATTCCGTTCGCTTGCGGTCTCCCTGCCTGTAGATGGTGTGCTTGCTGGGATATGCCCCTTGACCGTACTGTATCGTCATTTTGATTCCGGGGTTTTCCGAGGCTTGCAACAGCGGGGCAGCGAGGAGAAACAACCACGCGGCTGAGCAATTCATGGCGCCCCCTTCGACCGGTCGTTCAGGAGATCATTGGAATCAGGCTATTCTTGGGGGTATACGGAGTCAAGCGTCGCTGCCGTTCGATCACCCCTCCACTGTTATTTCATTTCACGCTGACATTATCATGGTCGTAGTATTCGTAGGCCGACATCGGCTTGGCCCCGCCTTTTTTCCAGATGCGGCTTTCGGCGGGTAGCTTGCCGAGCACTCTCGCCATCTCTCTTACATGCATGGCCACCGATCCACAGCAGGACCCGATGTAGTTGATGCCGATTTCCTTGGCTCGCAGCGCGTAGACTCCCATTTGTTTGCGAGTTAGTTGCAGTGGGTCGAGGGCGTAGGGAAATTCGGGGAGGCTGGTGAAGTCGGGCTTGTCTTTCGGCGTGTTATAGGCTACGGGCTGGCATGCTAAATAGCCGTCCACGGCTTTCCGCATTTGTTCCATGGGACCGAGGATATGTTGCGGTGGGCGGAGACAGTTCATGCCTACGATGTCGGCGCCGGCGTCGAACAGCGTTTTGGCCGCGGTAGCGGCGTTGGTGCCTTCGGCGGTTTCATCTTTGTTTTCGAAGCAGATGGTGACCATGACGGGGAGTCCGGTCTTCTTCGCGCGCTCCACGCACAGCAACGCTTCGCCCAGCCACGAAAAAGTCTCGCCAATAATGAAGTCAACGCCTTCTTCGCACTGAACCTTCAGTTGTTCGTCAAAAGTTTGCCGAACGCGGTCGGAGGCCGAGGGGCTGTTCGGCTCATACATCCAGGTCAGGCTTAAATTGCCGGCGACCAGGCATTGGTCGCCCGCCACTTCTCTAGCGACGCGAACTGCATTGCGGTTGATATCTTCGACGCGGTCTTCGAGGCCAACCGTGGCCAGTTTGTCGCGGCTGGCGTAGAAGGTTAGTGCCTGAAGGACTTCGGCTCCCGCTTCGCGGAATTCGATGTGGAGTTCGCGCAGAGCGTCCGGATAGACGATGGCCACTTCCGGAGTGAAGGGACCGGGGCGAACCCATCCGCGTTTTTCGAGTTCGAGTAAGTAGCCGCCGTCTCCCAGAACGGTGCCTTGCTTCAGGCGTTCGAGAATACCTTGCTTGGGCATAAGTGCTCCTTGTGGAATACGGTCACTTGGTCGGGGTCAGAATGCGCTCGATCTGTTTGATGTGGTTGATATCGTGTCCGGCAATCATGCGCACGATGTGCTCGATGGACTCCTGGCCGCGTTCGGAATGCTGACCGTAAAGCTTCCATTGATCGGGAGAAAGCGATTTCAGGAGCGACAGATTGGCTTCGCGCACGACGCGATGCAGTTCGATGGATTCGCGGAGGTCGCGTTTTTCGTAGTGTCCGGCAATGACCCAGGCGTTCTGGTCATAGGCCTGGACGGGAGTTCCGGGAGCTCCGAGAATGGAGCGCATGCGCCATCCGATGACGATTTCGACATCGGCGAGGTGGGCCAGGATTTCGGCGACAGACCACTTCTCGGGTGCGGGACGCTTGCGCAGCTTGGCGGTCGACACTCCTTTGATGAGGCGGGCCAATTTCTTTGGGGTGGCGGATTGGACCTTGATCGGGTCTTGTCCCTCGGCGTTCGCCAGGATGCGCTGGGTGTATTGTTGTGCGGTTTCGGACATCGGAATCTCCTTTCTAAGAGAACGTGTGTCTAAGAGAACGTGTGGGGACGGGCGTCTCGCGAGCCTGCCCTGAGCGAAGTCGAAGGGTCCAGCCGAGCGAAGCTCGGCAATATTGTCACTTTCAGCTAGTCATCTTTGTACTCGAAATCTGCTTTGATCGGTTGACCCTCCTGAAATCGCGTAGGGCGGAACGGAGTTATGTCCACCGTACTTGCTTTGCCATCGAGAATCAGTTCAGACATTACCAAACCTACGGCTGGGGAAATTTTAAAGCCCATGCCGGAAAAACCCGCGCAGAAGTGTAAGCCTTCGATGTCGGGGACGGGGCCGAGCATTGGGCGCGAGTCGGGAGTTACATCGTACACGCCAGTTACGCCGCGCATGACCTCGGCATTTTCAAGTTTGGGGAGACGGCGCGCGGCTCGGTCGATGATTTCTTCCAGGTCGGTTTCGGAGGCGCGCTGAGGGAAGTTATCGGGATCCATGGGGCGCTTGCCGTAGAAGTCTCCGGCCAGGAATTTATCGCTGCCATCGGAGCGGAAGTAAGTTGCGGTGACGGAGTCGATGCACGCCGCGCCTGGCTTCATGGTCGGCGCATTCTTGAGGATGGCCACCTGGTGAAATTCGGTTTCGATGGGCGGATCAAAGCCGGTGGATTGGAACAGGGGACGCGTCCAAGGGCCGGTCGCGGCGATGATCACGGGGGCGTGGATTTCGCCGTGATCGGTTTCGACGCCGCGGATGTGTCCGCCTTCGACTAGGAAACCGGTGGCGCAAGTTTTCGAGAGATAGGTCACGCCTGAATCCCGGGCACGGCTCAGGAAATCATTAGCGACAACGTTGCCGTCGCCGTAACCGGAGTCAGGTTCATAGGCAGCCAATTCCACGTCGTCCACTTGCCAGTCAGGCTCGAGTTGTTGAAGTTGATGGCGATCGATGAGCTCGACGTTTGCCCCAAGCTTCTTTTGCATCGCTACATTTTGTTTCAGCGCTTCCGATTCGCCGGGGTGAACAATGCGGACGAATCCGGTTTTGCGAAATTCACCGGGCTCGCCGACGATGTCGCGCCAGTGCTGAAAGACCTTCAGGCTGATCAGGGCGAGTTGAACCTCAGGCGGGAAGCTGTAATGCATGCGAACCAAAGCCGAGGAGCGTCCGCTGGCGCCGCTTCCAGCGTGGTCTTTGTCGAGAACGGTTATGTGCCCGGCGTTGCGGCGCGCCAGATGGAAGGCGATGGAAGCTCCCATAACGCCAGCGCCGAGGATGATGAAGTCGGCGGTCTTTGGGATGCCGTTGCTCATGCGACGGCCTCCTTGAACTTCCCTTTCCTCAAATCGCGCAGAACCTGGTGAGCCGCATTGTGACCGGGGGCTCCGGTAACGCCACCGCCGGGATGGGCTCCGGCGCCGCAGAGGTAGAGACCGGCGACGGGAGTACGGTACTGCGACCATCCGGCGACGGGACGATTGAAAAATAATTGCTCCAGATTTAAATCGCCATGGAAGATGTTGCCTTCGGTAAGCCCGTAGGTTCGTTCCAGATCGAGCGGAGTGAGGACCTGGCGGGCGACGATTGCAGTGGGAACATTGGGTGCGTATTCGGCGATCTTTTTCACTACGCGGTCGCCCAGCAGATCGCGATTTTCATCCCAGGTGCCCTGGCGGAGTTTGTAGGGAACGTACTGCACGAAGCAGGTCATGATGTGCTTGCCCGGGGGCGCGAGAGATGGGTCGGCGTTCGAAGCGATCACGCAATCGACCCAGAGTTGCTCGGGGATTTCTCCAAACTTGGCAATGTCGTAGCAGCGCTCGGCGAATTCGAGCGAGGGAACCAGGGTGAAAAGCGAGCGCTGTTGCGGGTCGTAACTCGCCGGTGTGCCCGTGAAGCGCGGCTCTTTCGCCAGCACCATGTTGACCTTGGCGCAGGGACCGTCCATTTTGATGCCCCGAATGGCGTGAACGAAATCGGCGGGCAGATCTCGTTCCGGTACCATGCCGAGGAACGTACGTTTGGGATCGGCGTTCGAGAGCACGACGCGAGCTCGGATTTCCGTGCCGTCTTCGAGGACTACGGCTCGCACTCTTCCATCGCGTGAATCGATCTGCTGAACGGGCGCGCTGGTGCGGATTTCGGCTCCGAAGGCTCGCGCCGCTTTGGCCATGGCGCCCGTGATCGCGCCCATGCCGCCCATAACGTGGCCATAGAAGCCTTGTTCTTCGTGTTCGCCGCCGCTGAGTAAGTGGAACAGTAGGCCGAGTGCTGTGCCGGACTGGTAGGGGCCTCCATGTTTGCCGTAAACGTTGTTGGCCAGAAACAGAGTCTTTACTTTTTCGGATTCGTAGTTGCGGTCGAGGAAGTCGCCGAGGCTGCCGGTCAGAAATGAAACGAGCTGCGACATTTCCGTAAAGGAGATTCCGCGAAAGCGCTTGCCGGCGCGGAACAGGTCAGCCCATCCGTCAAAAGATTGGGTGCCGGGTTCGGGCGGCGGCTCAAGAAAGAACGGCTGCAGATAGCGGGCCAATCTCTTGAGGCGATCGTCAATGCGAACGAAAGTCTCGGCGTCCTTAGTCGAAATCTTACGCAGTTCTTCGACCACCTGATCGCGCTTAGACCACCAGGAGACGAGCTGGCCGTCAGGGAACGGAACCTGGAGCGCTGGATCGCATGGGACCATGCGGAGTCCGTGATCGGCGAGATGAAGGTCGCGGATCACTTCCGGGCGAAGCATGCTGGCGATGTAGGAAGTGGTGGAAGCGCGGCAGCCGGGAGAGATCTCTTCAGTGACGCAGCATCCGCCGACGATGTCGCGGCGTTCCAGAACAAGGGTGGAGTATCCGGCGCGGGCGAGATATGCGGCCGCGGTCAGCCCGTTGTGGCCGGCGCCAATGATGACGGCGTCATAAACCGAGTTGGCGTGGCTCGACATGTGGCTGACCTATGGTCAAAACGAGAAAATACCCCGGGGGAAGAAAGTAACGAAACGCCGTGGAAAAAGCCATTGAAAAATACTTTGTCCGTGCTGTATCGTTCGTTGACCGAAGGTCAAAGAACCTGGGAGGAGTTGGGCCATGGAAGGAATAGCGAACAGTCTGGCGAAACCGACGCAGATGAGGCGGGACGGGAAGCCGCGTCCACGCTCGGAAGCGAAGCGGGCACGGATTGTGGAGGTAGCGATTCGACATTTTGCCGAACGTGGATATAGCGCGGCGCGGGTGGAAGATGTCGCGGCGCAATTGGGAATTGCCAAGGGATCGGTGTTTCAGCACTTCAAGAGCAAGGACGGATTATTTTTCGAGGCGTACAAGAAAGCGGTGCAGTCATTTCCGAAATATATGGAAGCTCCGGCGGCGGTGCTGGAGCGGGGATTTTTTGACGTGCTGCGGTACTGGCTGGGACGTACCGAGCACATGGTGAGGGATAACTGGTCGTCATACCGAATTTATCTGGTGGGCAATTATGGAACGGATCTAGCCCTGCGGCGCGAGATCAACCGCTTCCTGGTGACCGAGGACCCTTACGGTTGGGGCGAGTTTGTCAGTTTTGGAGTTAAACAGGGAGAGTTACGGGCGGATCTGGATGTGGATATGATCGGGTCGATCTTGGAGTGGACGATGGACCGGTTTCAGGATGCACTGCTTACGGAGGAGTTAGATCCCGGATTATTCCGGAAGTCGGGACCGGTTCCAGAGGAGAAAGAAGCCCGGATCGAGCAGTTTGTGGAATTGTTGCGGCGGGCGATTGGATCCGAAAAAGTACAAGTTAGAGGGAAGAAAGCATGATGAATGGCAAGAAGAACGGAATGTCCGTCGAGCAGATTCTGGCAAGTTATGACGCGACAGCGCCGCTGACGGAAGCCTCGACGATTCCTGCCCCCTGGTACGTGGATGCGCGGATTGCGGAACTGGAACGGCAGACGACGTTCTCGCGGACCTGGCAGGTCATGGGGCGAGTGGATCAGGTGGAAAAGCCGGGACAGTTTGTGACCGCGACGGTGGCGGGCGAGCCGCTGGTGGCAGTACGCGGCAACGATGGCATTTTGCGGGCCTTCTACAACGTGTGCCGCCACCATGCGGCTGCGGTGGTGACGGAGCTTTGTGGGCAGGCCTCGATTTTGCATTGTCCGTATCACGGATGGAATTACGGCCTGGATGGGACGCTCAAGGGAATGCCGGACTTCGATGGAGTGAAGAACTTCGAACGCAAGGACAACGGGCTGGTTCCGGTGAAGGTAGAGACGTGGGAGAAGTTTGTATTTGTGAATTTGGATGACGAAGCAGCTCCGCTGGCGGAGTTTCTGGGTGGATTGGTGAAGCGCGCCGCGCCGCTGGGGTTGAGTAAGCTGCACTACTTCACGAGTAAGAGTTATGACATCCACTGCAACTGGAAAGTGTTTGTCGATAACTATCTGGATGGGGGCTATCACGTTCCGCATTTGCATAAGGGACTTAGTTCGGTGTTGGATTATAAGCAGTACACGATCGAGAACGAGGACCGGTACTGCCTGCAGTCGAGTCCGATGGTGAGCTCAGATGAGGACGCCGCCACGGGTACGACGCGAAAGGGCGACCGGGCCTGGTATTTCTGGCTGCACCCGAATTTCATGTTCAATTGCTACGAAGGTTATCTGGATACGAATCTGGTGATTCCGATTGATGTGGATCATTGCCGCGTAATTTTTGATTTCTACTTTAGCGACGTGAGCGACGCGGCGCGAGCTTACAACGAGTCGAGTGTCGCGGTGGGGAATAGGGTGCAGGATGAAGATTTGGGGATTTGCGAGGCGGTGCAGCGAGGGTTGAAGTCGCGGGCGTATGGAGCGGGCCGGCTTTCCGTGCGGCGTGAAGCGGGCGAACAGTTGTTTCATCAGTTGCTGGCGGCGGATTTGAAGAACGGGTTGGGACAGGTTGCTTCAGCCTGCAGCAAGTGAGTTCTTAGCCCCGAAGGGGCGGCCGAACTTAGCCCAGCGCTTAAGCGCTGGGAAAGTGTCAGAAATGATTCAAGTCCCGGAGGGACGACCGAGTTCTCACTCTGCCCTAGCGGCCCTCGGGTTCGGTTGATTCTAGGGGAGGATCCTTTGAAAAAAACTTTGCTCATGGTGGCCGTGCTGACGCTTTGCAAGGTGGCTCCGGCTCAGGTCGCCGTGGTGAAGGCAGGCCGACTCATTGATCCGGATTCGGGGACCGTGCTTACGAATCAGGTGATCCTGATTAAGGACGGCAAGGTTCAGGCGGTCGGAAAAGAACTGTCGCTTCCGGTCGATGCGAAGACGATCGATCTTTCGGACAAGACAGTGTTGCCGGGACTGATTGATTGTCATACCCACGTTGCGGATGGGCAGAGTGACGCCGAGCCGTTTAATGTGCTGCGCAAGACGGCATCGCAGATCGCGCTGGAGTCGGTTCCGAATGCACGGGCGATGCTGCTCTCGGGGTTCACGACGGTGCGTGACGTGGGGACTTACCGGGCGTTGAACGATGTCGCGCTGCGCGATGCGATTGCGCGGGGAGATGTCATCGGTCCGCGAATGTTTGTGGCGGGGGCCTACATCACAATTACCGGCGGGGCAGGAGCAATGACGGGTCAGGCTCCGGATATTCAATTGCCGTGGGACCTGCATTACGGCGAGGCGAACAGCCCGTGGGAAGTTCGGCAGAAGGTGCGGTTGCTGGCGCACGACGGAGTGGACTTGATCAAGATGTTGTCAACCGGAGCGGTGCTGACGCATGGGAGTAATCCGGGGTCGGTGGAGTTTACCGAAGAGGAGTTACAGGCGGGAGTGGATGAAGCCAGCCACTTTGGGTTGCGGGTTGCCGTCCATGCTCATGCGGCGCAGGGAATCCGGAATGCGATCCTGGCCGGTGCGGCTTCGGTGGAACACGCGGAGATGCTGGATGACGATCTCATCGCTCTCGCGAAGCAGCATGGGACGTATCTGGTTATGGATATTTATGACGAAGAATGTATCCAGGCCGGAGCGAAGACGGGGCAGACACCGGCGGATTTCCTGCAGCACGATGCGGATCTCGGGCGAATCCAGCGCGAGAATTTCGGCAAAGCGGTGCGCGCGGGCGTGAAGATGGCATTTGGCACCGATGCGGGCGTATGCGCTTACGGAACCAGCGGCAAGCAGTTTGCCTTCATGGTGAAGTACGGGATGACGCCCATGCAGGCGATTCAGGCAGCGACTTCCAATGCGGCCGACCTGCTCGGCCATGCCAGCGAGGTGGGCTCGATCAAGGCGGGGAAGTATGCCGATTTGATTGCCGTGAGCGGGGATCCGCTGAAGGATATCAGTTTGCTGGAGCGGGTCGAGTTTGTGATGAAGGAAGGGAAAGTTTACAAGTCCGCCGGAGAGGCGGCTTGCGCACACTAGCTTCTCATCGCAGAGATCGGGAAGGCGCAGAACAAAAGTCCCGCTCCTCGAAAAGCGCGAGGAGTGGGACACACACCTGATACCGAATCCCACTTGCACCACGGACGGTTAGGGATGGAAATTGAGTTCTATGAGTTCCTTGCTTTCCTGCGCCGCCGCCGCCCATCTCCACTTCTCTATAGCATCGACCGCGGCTTTTACCAGTACAGGGCTGCCACCACGCACTTCGGTGTACTTCACCTTTCCGTTGGGTGCAACTGTCGCTTCCACCCTGACGGTTCCAGTGATTTGCATTTTGCGGGCTAGTTCGGGATATTCCGGGACCACTCTGCTCACTATCTTGCGCTGTGTTTCCGACGGTTCTTGAGCAAGAGAAAACGATGGGGAGAAAACCGTCATTCCCAAGGTGATCACTCCACAAGAAAGTGCCAGGAGCACGGCTGCAACGGGGCGTCGCATGAATAACTCCTTCACGCAGCTAGCCTAATTGCAAGCTAGCACGGATGGTAGGTAACCGAAGTAACAGGACGAATTCGCTTTTGGCATAAAGTGCGAAAACGGCGCTCAAGAGACTCTGATTGAGAGCGGTGAGTTGACACGAGCGTCGAAGGGATTGGGTGCTGTTATTCGGGATAAAAACTGAGTTCGATAAGTTCTTGGGTTTCCTGTGGAGCCGGTGTCCATTTCCATTGTTCTATGGCATCAACCGCGACTTTTGCCAACAAGGGGTTGCCGCCCATCACCCGAGTCGTCTTCACTTTTCCGTTGGGCGCAACTGAGACTTCCACTTTGACCATCCCACGGATTTGCATCTTGCGGGCCAGGTCGGGATACACTGGGTCCACCCGGTTCACGATCTTCCGTTTTCCTTCCGGCTGTACTTGAGCGGAAGAATTTTGGGCAGCAGCCGAGGATGGGGAGAAGGCGACCGCTCCCGAAAGTAGCGCCAGGAGTGCGGCTGCCGCACGGCGTCGCATGTTAACCTCGCTGCTAGCCTACTCACAATCCAAAAGGAATAGAAGATAACCGAGGTACCAGGGCGAATGCGCTTCTCGCACTGGCGAAGCAAGCGCCGGAATTTTACTGGTGGTCGCGAGCGACGGTTTCCTGCCAGGTCTTCTGCTTGATCTGCAGGCCGTCTTTGAATAGTTGGCGGGTGTATTTGTAGTAGAAGTTCTGGCCGTCGCTGGTTAAGGTGAGGTGGCCTTGCCAGGTTAAGGTTTGTGGCTTCAGGGCCATCACGATCTCGGCTTCGGCTTGGACGGAACTGGCTTCCGGACGATTGTCATCAGCAACGTAGACCAGGCCTTCGAAGTCCGTTTCTTTCCCCCAGGGGTAAATCTCTTCGGATTTTCCCGTCCACGTCACTTTTGTTTTTCCATTGAGTTCGTCGCGCTCGGTTTTCCAATCGCCGGGCCAGGGGAAGCCTACGGATTGAAAGTCGGTGCGCGCTTCCGAGAGCTCCGGGGGCGCGAACTGCGGAGGCGCGAACATAGACGGTGGCACGAGCGGCAGCACCAGCCGTGATCCGGCGTCGCCGCCCAGTTGCAAGGTGGTTGTCATTGCAAACGGAGTTGGCCATACCATGGGCCACAACGCGTTTGAAACCGCCAGGCGAATGCGATGGCCCTTGGGGAAAGTCCAGGTGGCAAGGTGCATTTCGATATCGAGCGGGTAGATCTGATTGGGCACTAAGTCTTTGGGATCGGAAGCATTGTCGCGCTGCGCGCCGTTGAGTCCGGCTCCGGTGACTTGGGTGACGGTGCCGTCGGGAGCTACGTCGGAGAGACGGGCGAACCAGTCGGCCTGCGGAGCGGAGGAACTTGCCTGCAGCATCGCGTGAGGATGTCCCAGGATGGTGAGGTCCGTCTTGAGCGGAGCGGAGTCGTAGCTGAGGCTGTAGGCATCGACCGGGCGCGGGTCGGTCAGCAACTCTCCCCACCAGAATCCGGCCTCAACCCCAACGGAGGGAACATAGCGGAGCTCGTGGACGGCGGGCTTGGCGGCTTCGGTGTAAAGGGCGTGAGTATCGTAGAGATAGAGCGTCGCGTTCTTCACGTTCCTTGGGGGCCAGCCAACTTCACCGCGCCACCTTCCCGGCACAGTTTTCAGGTGAGGATCGGGCAGGTGCCAGTCTTGCATATAAATGGAGAGCGGCGGCTCTTCCATGATTCCGGTATTGCGGTTCTTGAGCCAGTAATCCCACCAGCGCAGGGCTTGATCCCGCCATTCGATTTGCGGGCCGGGCTCGGCGTCGTGGGGGAAGGTGTGGTTCCACGGACCCACAATAGCCTTCAGCGGTGCTTTGACTTGCTCGAACATGCGCGGGATGGAATCGCGGTAGCCGTCCAGCAGGCCTCCGATGAGGAAACAAGGAACTTTAATTTCGCTGAGCGGGCGCACGGGGGCGCGCCAGAACTCGCCGTCGCGCTGATGTTTGAGGTAGAGCAGGGACCAGGGCTCGGATTCAAAGCGCGGACCAAGAACTTTTTCGTCCAGCGAGTAGTCCGGTGCGCCGGTCATCGAAGGAGCGAGGTCCATGTTGAGCTCGAACTCGTCGAAGTGCATCATGCCGTCGATGTAATGGATGTCGTCGTGAAAGAGTTGCTCGGTGGCATCGACCGCCAGGATGGCCTTGAGCGCGGGCGGATGGCGCATGGCCATCTGAATGGAGTTGAAGCCTCCCCACGAAATACCGAACATTCCTACTTTGCCGGACGACCAGGGTTGAGCGGCCAGCCAGGCGATGACTTGCTCGCCGTCAAGTTGTTCCTGCTCGGAATATTCACGGTCGGTGGGCGTGCCTTCGCTCGTCCCGAAGCCGCGGATATCGACGCGCACGCTGACGTATCCGCGGGCGGCGAACCAGGCATGAATCGGATAATCGCGGGCGGCCGTGGCGTCGTCCTTGCGATAGGGAAGATATTCGAGGAGAGCGGGAAATTTTTCGCCGCCCTTGGCATCGCCGGGCATGTAAAGAGTGGCGGAAAGGTGGATGCCGTCGGGCATAGGGATGGATTGCTGGACCATGCGGACGGGGCGCAGCGTGGGAGCAGTTTTCGGGGCGGGGAGCGCGCAAACCGTCGCGGGGATTGCGAACACGAGGATCGCCAGCGCCGTAGCGACTCGCGTAGGGACAGCCGCCCTCGGCTGTCCGGCCGAGCGCAGCTCGGCAGCTGCCGGTGGCCAGGAATCGTGCAGCATGGACGCCGCACATCATAACAGGAGAGCGTGTGAGGTTCCATCTGTCTTGACAGCGTACCTCTACCTTCTTATTGTTAGCCGATTATGAAAGCCGACCATGAACATTGTTAAGGCGACAAACAAGTTTGAGGAATGGCTGGGGCAGCACATCCGAATTGTGGGGCCCGATCTGCGCTTCAAGCACGAGCAGATGGCGTCGGCCTTTTTCCCCTTCTTCCGGGCTACATTTTACCGCTGGGTGCAGGTGTGGCCGGAAGTGTGTGCGGACCTGGACCGAGTCCCGCATCTTTTGTCGGTGGGCGATCTGCACGTGGAGAACTTCGGCACCTGGCGAGACACCGATGGACGGCTGGTGTGGGGAGTCAACGATTTTGATGAAGCCTGTGTGTATCCCTACACCATGGACCTGGTGCGGCTGGCGACCAGCGCGCTGGTAGCTGCTCGCGAAGAGCATCTGACGATGAAGCCGAAAGAGTCGGCGGCGGCGATTCTGGCGGGATACGAACTGGGGATGGCCGAGGGAGGGCGTCCGTTTGTCTTGGGTGAGAGTCATGAATGGCTGCGGGCGATCGCGGAGAGCAAGTTGCGAGATCCGGTAGTGTTTTGGCAAAAAATGGATCGTCTTCCGGCGGCGAAGGGAGAAATACCCGAAAGCGCGCGCGAGGCGATCGAGCATCTCCTGCCCGAGCCCGGCATGTCCTACCGGCTGGCGCGGCGAGTGGCAGGCCTTGGAAGCCTGGGACGAGTGCGGCTGGTGGGGATTGCGGAGTGGAAAGGCGGACGCGTGGCGCGGGAAGCGAAGGCGCTGTTGCCATCGGCGTTGTATTGTCTGAATCCGAAGCCAGCGCCGGCGGAGATTTTCTACGGGGCGATCCTCCGGCGGGCGGTGCGCTGTCCCGATCCCTATGTGCAGATGCGAGGGCACTGGATCGTGCGGCGGCTGTCGCCGCATTGCTCGCGTATTGAACTGGATGCGCTCCGAACCAGCCGGGGGGAGTGCCGGCTGCTGGAAGCAATGGGGATAGAAACGGCGAATATTCACTTGGGGACGGAAGAGAAGAGAAAAGCGATCCTGAAAGATTTACGCAAACGAAAAGGGAACTGGTTGGTGGGAGCGGCGCAGGCCATGGCCGATGCGATGGAGAAAGATTGGCGAGTGTGGCGGGAGCGCCGGCAGAGCTAGACTCCGCCGGCGCTTTATTGGAGGGATAGTCCGTACCAGGACTTGGGTGGGTCGGAGAGCTGGAACTCCAGTGCGTGGGGTTTGTCTTCAGCTCCGAGGGTGACGAGGGCGTCGAGGATGCATTCGAGGGCTGCGGGGGAACCTGACCATACGCGGGAAAAAGACTCGCGATGAACCGCTAATTCGCCGACCAGGCGACCCACCGAACCAGGGCCGAGATTGACATCGGTCAGATTCCAGTCGCTGCCCCTGGGCGGGGAAAGACGGTGTGCCGGTGGAAGGCGGAGGCTGGCCTGGGTCAGCCAGTAAGTGAGGAGCGTTTTGAGATGCTGTCCGCAACAGACGCTCTGCACGTCTTTCTGTGTGGCGAGCGCAGGATGCCAGCACAGGATCCTGAGACGGTCAAGCCAGCGGTTTTCTACAACCAGGAACCATCCGCTGTGGCGGAAGGTGTCGAGGCCGCATACCGAGCAAGGGGTGCGTTTTCTGATCGCGTAATCCATCACGGGCCTTCTTGACAATCAAGCCACAGCAGCGGCGCGAGTGAGAAAGCGCGAAGCTGCGCGGTTGCTCAGGGGGACGGTTAACATCCCGAGGTTGGCGTCAAAACGGAGCGTGAACTGGGCGGAGCATACATCGCAGAGCCAGAAGTGCTCGCGCCGGCGCACCTTCCGCCGGTTACCGTCGAAACTGACGTTGGGGTCGGAAGGAAAAGTTTCGGCAAGGAACAGCTTGCCTTCGCGAAGGGAACGGAAGGGAGCCGTGCATGAGGGGTTCGCGCATTTATGGAGCATGGGCTGGGTCCAGTCTTCTCTTCTGTGAAGCTTCGGCCAGAGAGTATTCAAGCAACAGCACGCGAGAGGCCGAAGAGTTGGCAGATCCATTAGAAGTTTCTAACCTGTAGTCGCAGGGAGTTAGCGGGCGAAGACTTGACCGCGATTACCCTGTACTGAGTTGTGCTGACGGAGATCAGGCGCACCTGACGGATAATCGGCCGTCATTACCAACCGCGTCGCGTGTGATGCGAATCACAGGCCAGTTGGCTACCAAAAGGAAATAATGAGACATCATTCCCGGAATGGAAATTTGTCGAAAGCAAGCGAAGTGGACCTGCTGCGGGAGTGCCGACTCCCGACCACCCCAAACTGACCCCTAAAGCTTAAAATATGTAAGGAGAAGAGAAGAGAACCCACATGCCCATCACCGAAGAAAAGAACCAGACCCAGGAATTCATTCAGCTTGAAGAGCAATACGGATCTCATAACTACCACCCGCTCGACGTCGTCATTGACCGCGCCCAAGGTTGCTGGGCTTATGATGTCGAAGGCAAAAAGTATCTCGATTGCCTGGCCGCTTATTCCGCGGTGAACCAGGGCCATTGCCACCCCAGGATTCTCAACGCACTGGTGGAGCAGGCGCACAAAGTCACGCTCACTTCGCGCGCTTTCCGCAACGACCAACTGCCGTTGCTCCTCGAGCAACTGCATGAACTTGCCGGCTTCGATATGGCGCTGCCCATGAACTCCGGCGCTGAAGCAGTCGAGACTGCGGTCAAGGCCGCCCGCAAGTGGGGGCACAAGGTCAAGGGCATTCCGGACAATAAAGCCGAGATTATTGTCTGCGCCAACAATTTTCATGGACGCACCGTAACCATTATCAGCTTCTCGACCGATGAGCAGTACCGCGACGGCTTCGGCCCGTTCACCCCTGGGTTCAAAGTTATTCCCTACGGCGATGCGGCAGCGTTGCGCGCCGCGATTACTCCCAACACCTGTGCCTTCCTGGTCGAGCCGATCCAGGGAGAAGCTGGCATTGTGATTCCGCCCGCCGGATTCCTGAAAGAGGTGGCGGCCATCTGCCGGCAAAATCGCGTGCTCCTGATTGCCGACGAGATTCAGTCCGGCCTCGGCCGCACCGGCAAGCTGTTCGCCTACATGCATGAGGGCATTCGGCCCGACGCCGTCATCATTGGCAAAGCGCTTGCCGGCGGCTTCTATCCCGTCTCTGCGGTGCTCGCGTCCAAGGAAATTCTGGGCGTGTTCCATCCCGGCGACCACGGCAGCACCTTCGGAGGCAATCCGCTGGCCTGCGCCGTGGCGCGCGCGGCGCTCGACGTGTTGACCGAAGAAAGACTGCCCGAGCGCTCGGCGGAACTGGGCGGCTACTTCCTGGAGAAACTGCGCACGCTGCGCAGCCCGGACCTTAAAGAAGTGCGCGGCCGCGGCCTCTGGATTGGCATCGAACTGCACAGTCCGGCGCGTCCGTACTGTGAGGCGCTGAAAGAAGAAGGCCTCCTCTGCAAAGAAACGCACGACCACGTAATCCGGATCGCGCCGCCGTTGGTCATTACGCGCGAAGAAATTGACTGGGCCTTTGAGCGCATCAAGAAAGTGATCGGGAAGCGGTAGGCGCAAGGATAGCGATAGCGACTGGATCGATAAGTTCCGTCGGCTCCGATCAATGCTGGTGGCTAAGGTTCGAGGGTGGTCCCCCCTACCCCCGGTCTCTTGGAATCAAAGACTTAGGAGGGAGCTCCCGCCAGGTCTTTGAGTTTAAAGGACTTGCTGGTTAAAGTCTTTATAAACCAATAACTTACGGGATCCATCCCGCTTCGGCTGGGCTCAGGGTGAGGATTTCGGCAGCGGGCTCCCGCTCCGCTCACGCCCGCTAAACGCCTCAAGTTGTATTGTCAAAGAGCGCTGAAAATGGGTTTGGGGCAGTTTCGAGGGGATCCTTCGCTTCGCTCAGGATTTCGGCAGCGGGCTCCCCGCTTCGCTCACGCCCGCTAAACGCCTCAAGCTGCTCCAATCAGATCTTTATCGTCGGGCGCGACGGGTCTTAAGTCAATGGATTTCGAGCACGGATGAATTGTGATGAAAAATCAGGGGTCGGATGGCGGGAGTTAGAATCGCGCGTCGTCCCACGTCTCGAAAACCGCGAGGCGCGGGCCACCCGTGGCATCTAACGCCTCGTTGCGTGAGTCTATTCCTTAGTGTCGCCGCCGGGCCCTGCCATAGAGCCACCCTTGGTCGACTTCTTCTTTGCAGTTTTCTTGCCTCCCTGCTGCTCCGTCGCGGCAATGAATTCCTTCAGCTTCCTCTTCAGCTGCTCGACGCCGAGCCAGGAGTTCTCGTAGGAAATGTGCCGAATCCCTCGAACGTCAAAAGCAACCTTGCCGGTGTGCTCCCCTTGGCAGATGACGATGGGCTTCTTATCCTTAGCCAATGACCAACCTAGCTCGAACATGACATTGGGGTTGTTCCCCGTGATGTCGACCACGACAACGTCAGACATCGAGGAGTATTTCTCTATGTCTGCTGTGATTAGAGAAGAGAGATTTACCTCATCGACGCGTAATGCTGCACAATGTGATTCAGTACATGCGGGTTTGATTCCGCCAAGCCAAACATTTTCAAAATCCCGCTGGAACGGCATGATGATAAAGGCGCGTTTTTTGGCATCGAGGAATTTCTGCAGCGCATCTTCCTGCTTTTCCGTCCCGATTGGCTGGGAGTCCGCGATCTCCTCTCGTAGTGTTTCAAGTTGTTCTTGAAGCGTTCCGAATCTTCTTTCGATGTCGGTTGGCGAAGTAACCAACGTCCGAAGGTCGCGAAGTTGCCGTTCCAGACGGCCAATAGCCCGTTCTGAGTCTCGACTTGCTTCAGCTGCCGCGCCGCCGCCCAACATCCCACCGATGCGAGCGAGAGAGTCATGCAGTTGGCCAGCGGACATCCCATGTCCGGCAACGCCATCCAGCCGCTCCAATTCCTCTAAGACGTCGCTTTTGTTTAGCGTAGGGGGGGCAGACAAGATGTAGCGTACAACACTCCTAATAATTCCTTGTCCAAAGGCCCTAGATACCCTCTTCTCGGCGGACGAATATGTCGCTCGTACTTTGCTAAGGGCCTCACCAACCGACTGTATGCGTGGAACTGTTTCCTTCACGGCCTACCTTCCCTTCTGCCTCGGCTGAAGAAGTTCCGAACGGTATAACCATATTACACACCGGGCCGGGTGCCCCACACATTCGCGTTGTTTGCGAATGTGTGGGTGCTGCGAGTGCCGAGTCACTCGTAGTTTATAGTAAGACCGGTACAGAGAGTATCTGTACGCGGAGGATCATAAGTGATCTCGGAATATTCCGGCGACGCACAAACCCACACATCGCAAAATACGCGATGTGTGGGGCACCCGGCGATGTGTGGGCTTTCGTCACAATCTGACTGAGAGCGTGGTCACAGCCACGAAGTCCGTTTCGCCATACCCTTGGCTGTGACCCGAAAGCTTCATCGCTACTACGGCGCGAACCATCTGCACTTCATCACCTGCGGTTGCTACCGGCGGCAACCCATCCTGGGCTTACCTGAACGTCGCGATCGATTTACAACCATCCTCGAACAGACGCGCCGCAAGTATCGCTTTGTTGTCCATGGATACGTCGTCATGCCCGAGCACTTTCACCTGCTCATCACTGAGCCCGAGATGGGCGATCCGTCGGTGGTGATGAAGGTCATCAAAGAGCGATTCTCGAGACAGGTCCACGCCGAGGAAAGGAACATTTCGGAGGGAGTGCCACGACTACCGGTCTGGCAGAAACGTTTCTACGATTTCAACGTGTGGAGCGCACGGAAAGAAATCGAGAAAGTAAAGTACATGCATCGAAATCCGGTAAAGCGGGGACTGGTCGAGCGCCCGGAACAATGGGCATGGAGCAGTTTTCGGGCTTACTTGCATGGCGAGACGGGACCGGTCCGAGTGAAGTTTCAGGAATGGACACTCGAGATCAAGCCTCGTTCTGTCGAGAGTTTTGGTAGAGTCCAAAGCCCACTCATTCGCACAGAACGCGAATGAGTGGGGCACCCGGCCACCCGGCAAGATGCCGGCGCTACCCTAGTCTTTCTCCAGCAACATGGTGAGCAGCGCCATGCGGACGTACAGGCCGTTGACGGCCTGGCGAAAGTAGAGAGCTCGGGGATCATCGTCGACGGTCTTGTCGAGTTCGACCGTGCGCGGCAGCGGATGCAGGATCATGGCATCCGGCTTCATACGTTGCAGGACTTCCGAATTAATCGCAAACCGCTTCAGGCTCTTGATGTCGGTTACGCGCTCAGGTCTGACGCGAGTCTGATAGACCACGTCGACTTCGCCGATGACACGGTCGAGGTCGGACTCCAGTTCGTAGTGGACGTCATGTTCGTCCAGGTACTCCAGAATATCGGGCTTCATCTGGAGTTCGGGCGGGCTGACAAAAAAGATCTTTACCCGATCGAATTTCGCCAGCAGGTAGGCGAGCGAGCGGGCGGTGCGTCCCTTATCCAGTTCGCCGATGATGGCCACACTCAAACCATCCAGAGGACGCTCGCGGTAGATGGTGTAAAGATCGAGCAGAGCCTGCGTGGGATGCTGGCCTCCGGTGCCATCGCCAGCGTTGATCACGGGAACCGGGGAAACCTGGGCCGCACGCTTGGCGCCGCCTTCTTCATTGTGGCGAATGACGATGACGTCGCTATAGCTGGCAATGACGCGGATGGAATCCTCGACCTGCTCGCCTTCAACCTCGGAGGAGAACACGCGAGCCTGCTCGGTCGAAAGCACGCGGCCTCCCAGACGATGCATGGCCGCTTCGAAGGAAAAGCGCGTGCGCGTCGAAGGCGCGTAGAACACGGTCGCCATGATCCGGTTCTGGTAATCGAGCGAGCCTCCGCGGGCTACCAGCCGCTCCATGCCGCGGGCGCGGACAAAGAGCTCCATTAACAGGGGGACGGTGAATTGCTGCGACTCAACCACGTGTTTCAGTTTCATAGGGTCCGTCCTCTCGTTGTGAGTCCAGAGGAAACTTCAGAGGAGCTACCGGTCGCGGCCCGAGCACCGCCGGGATCGGAAACGATGCGAGTGCCAGCGGTGCCGTCAACTGCGTCGCAGAGATGGTCGTAGGTAGTGATGACTGCTTCTTTCCCCCCGCCGCGCAGGAAGCGAAGCACGGACTCGACCTTCGGCCCCATGTTGCCCGGCGGAAAATGTCCGGCCTTGTAATACGCTTCCATCTCGCTGGCAGTTACTAACTTTAGTGGCCGCTGCGTTGGCTTCTTGTAATCGAGGTAGACGTAATCGGTGTCGGTGGATATGGCGAAAACGTCAGCGCCGAGTTGGGTAGCCAGTAGAGCCGAAGCGCGATCCTTGTCGATCACCGCTTCAACTCCCTTTACACCTCCGTTGGAACGAACGACTGGGATGCCACCACCTCCGCAAGCAACCACCAGCACGCCATTGTTAACCAGGTCGCGAATCACTTCCAACTCGACGATCTCGATGGGCTCGGGCGAGGGCACGACCCGGCGATAGCCGCGAGCCGCATCCTCGACGATTTGCCATCCCAACAGACGCCGGCGTTCCTCGGCATCGGCGCGAGAGTAAAAAGGGCCGACTGGTTTGGTCGGGTGCTGCATCGCCGGATCTTCCTGGGAGACGACGGTTTGCGTAACCACGCTCACCACGGGCACCCGCAGACCAGCGGCTGCAAGTTCGTCGTTCAGTGCCTGGGAGAGCAAGTACCCAATCTCGCCTTGGGTAGAAGCGCCGCAAACGTCCAGCGTGTGAGCGGGCACTTGGTTGGAAGCGGATTCCGATCGGAGTAAAGCCGCGCCCACTTGAGGACCGTTGCCGTGAGTAACGACCAGCCGATAGTCGCGGCGGATGAGGCCGATAATGGCTGCGGCGGTGCGACGGGCATTGGCCAGTTGCTCGTTGACCGTCCCCTTTTCGCCGGCGCGAATCAGGGAGTTGCCGCCTACGGCAATCAGCATGGTCTTCATGGTAGTGGGTCGTCGGTCGTTAGTCGTTAGTCGTTCGGAGTCAGCGAACGCTACAATCTTGTTGCTCCTCTCGACTTACTCTCTTCACACGCGCACGGCTTCGGCGGCGGAAACACCCGGAGCGGTGAGGCTCGCGTGCTCCATCAACTCCAGCATAATTGCCTTCTGCGCGTGCAAACGGTTCTCGGCCTCCTGGAACACGACCGACTGTGGAGAATCGATCACTTCATTGGTGACCTCATCGCCGCGGTGGGCGGGCAGGCAGTGGAGGAACAAGGCGTCGTGCTTGGCGAGCCCGAAAAGAGAGCCATTCACCTGGTAAGGCAAGAATATCTTGCGGCGTTTCTCGGCCTCGGCTTCCTGTCCCATGCTGGCCCAGACGTCGGTGTAGATGACGTCGGCGGCCAAGGCGGCCGCGCCGGGATCGGTAGTGATGGTGCAAGTGCCGCCCGTCTGCGCGCCACGCTCCTGGGCCCACTTGATGGCATCGGCTTTGGGCTCATAATCGGGCGGAGTCGCCACCCAAACATGAGCGCCCAATTGCGCACCAGCGAACATCAGGGAATGAGCCACGTTGTTTCCGTCGCCGATGTAGGCGACTTTCAGGCCCGCCACCTTCCCCTTGATCTCCAGGATGGTCATATAGTCAGCCATGGCCTGGCAGGGATGGCTGTAGTCCGTCAGCCCGTTGATAATCGGAATGCTGGCGTATTCGGCCATTTGCTCCACGATCTCGTGCGCAAAGGTACGGATCATGATGCCCTGCACCATGCGCTCGAGATTCTTAGCCACGTCATAGACCGACTCGCGCTTACCGAGGTTGATCTCTGCGGGCGACAGGTAGATGGAAAACCCTCCCAGTTGTTGGATGCCGACATCAAAGCTGACCCGGGTGCGCAGCGAAGGCTTCTCGAAGATCAGGGCCAGGGTTTTGCCTTTTAGCTTCTGCGCATAATAAGGGGGGCGCGCCTTAATGTGGCGGGCGAGGTCAAGGAAATGATGAATCTGCTGGGGCGAAAAATCCTTGATGGAGAGAAAATCACTCGGGGTCATTGCTTCGTCACCTCTCTCGGCAGGGGCTTCCTGCTTGCGGTAAAGACGGTAAGGATTTCGTGAGTGAGCGTGGGACCGTCTTCCACTGCCAGCCCGCGGCGTCCCTTGATGGATTCGGGCGCGGTATCCAAGGCGCGTCAGGCAGTTTCGAGAATCGTCAACTTATGATTGCTATCGCGAATGTTCTCGCGAACAAATTCTACATTGTGGCCGCTGCCGTGTCGACTTGGCCGATGAGCGCGACCTGGGCAGGTTTGACCTCTCCGCGTCCGGTTAGCGCACGATCCAGGCGGAGGCAGAGAGAACTATGCCTGCAGTCGCCAACAACAGGCCGAGGTGCCAGAATATTCGGCGGCCGGAGAGCAGCGTGATCGAGGTGATCACCAGGGCGATCTCGAGGAAGACTTCGCCCAGATCGAAACGATCTGCCTTGCGGCGAGTAAGTTCAGCTTCTTTTTCCAGTTCGCGGGCCTTGGCGTCGAGTTCCTTCTGTTCGTCTTTATAGCGGTCGGCTTCGGCCCGGTATTTTTCGTTCAGCTTGGCGGCGGCTTCCGCATCCTTGCTGGCAACGATGGTCGTGAGATCGGCGAACAATTCGTCGGTGTGGCGGCGAATGTTCTTGGCTTGGTAATACGCCCACTGGTCGGTGACCTTGTTCTGCAAAATGATTTCTTCAGTATGCGTCCGATGGCCGAGCAGCGACACGGTGGCCACCAGGACGGCCAGCACCGCCATGGTGAGCGTAATGGGCGCGAGATCGGGATGCTCCCGGGCATGTTCGGCGTGCTCGTGCAGTTCGTTGAGTTCTTCGGTCATGGGTGTCGGACTCCGGTTGTTGGCTACTGGCTGCTAGCTACTGGCTGCTAGCTACTAACCTTGTTTCGGCGCTTTGAGGATAAACCAAGTCGCCTATTCTCCCATCACTTTAATGATCACTCTCTTGTCGCGCTGGCCGTCGAATTCCGCGTAGAAAATCTGCTGCCAGGGACCGAAGTCGAGTCTCCCGTTGGTGACTGGCACGATGACTTCGTGGTGAATGATCAGCGATTTGAGGTGCGCGTCTCCGTTGTCTTCGCCGGTCCGGTGATGCTGGTAATCCTGCCGGAATGGCGCCAGCGTTTCCAGCCACTGGTCAATGTCTCGGATGAGACCGCTCTCGTTGTCGTTGACGTAGACTCCGGCGGTGATGTGCATGGCGGAGACCAGGATCATGCCGTCTTTGATTCCGGACTTTTTCAGCGCGCTCTCTACCTGCGGGGTCAGGTGAACATAGGCGCGCTTGGTTTTCGTGTGCAGGGTCAGATGTTCCGTGTGGAATTTCATGGGTCTATCTTAAACACAAAGGCGATCACCACAGGGAACACAGAGGAACACAGGGGAGACACGGTTGCCGAAACAAATAATAGGGTGCAATCGCCTATGGCTTCACTTATAGTGGATGAGATTTTTCCCTGCTAGAGCAACCGTGAACCCACAAGAGAGCGACCTGCAATCCTTACGTGCGCTGGTTCGTGACCTCGCCACCCGCGTTGAACGGTTGGAGCGCCAACTGGCGAACGAGGGGATTACGCCAGAGCCGCCGCTGAGAACCGAAATTCATCCATCCCCCGCTCCGCCTCCACCACTACCTCCGCCTCCGCCCTATCCGCTAGTGAGCACACCACCGGCGCCGCCGGTCTCGACTCCGCAATTTGCCACGGCCGCGCCCGAGGGCGACCTCGAATCCCGCATCGGTTCCCACTGGTTGAACCGTATCGGCATCTCGGCGGTGCTGATCGGGGTGTCGTACTTCCTCAAGTTTGCCTTCGACAATAACTGGATTGGTCCCACGGGACGCGTCTCCATCGGATTGCTGGCCGGGATCGCTGTCATTGTCTGGAGCGAGAGTTTCCGCGCGCGCGGTTACAAAATATTCTCTTACTCGCTGAAGGCGGTGGGCGTGGGAGTGTTGTATCTCTCCTTGTGGGCGGCGTTCCAGGTGTATGGGCTGATTCCGAGCGGGGTGGCGTTCCTGGCCATGGTGATCGTGACCGCTTCGACGGCAATGCTGGCCATCAAGCAGGATGCCGAGATTCTGGCTGCCATCGCCCTGACCGGCGGTTTCGCGACGCCGTTGTTGCTCTCAACCGGACAGAACCGCGAAATACAACTGTTCTCGTATGTAGCGCTGCTCTGTGCTGCGTCGGTGGCGCTTGTCGCCTTCAAGCCGTGGCGGCGATTGCTCGCTCTTAGTTACGCCGGCACGGAGGTGCTCTACATCGCGTGGTATGCGGAGTACTACCACCGCAGCGAATTCACGGTCACCTTTACTTTCGCCACCATCTTCTTCGCGATCTTTGCCGTGGCACCGTTGGTGTCGAAGGCTCCAGAAGGGGCCGTTTCCCTGCCATTCTTGCCGGCCGCGCTGATTTTCATCAACACCGGCGTGTATTTTCTCCAAGCCTACGCCATGGTCGAGGAGATCGATAAGCTGGCCATGGCTTGGTTTGCGCTCGCTCTGGCGGCCGTGCACATCGGGCTGAGCCGCATCATCAGCCGTCAAGAGCCGGCAAATGCGGAGGCGCTGCGCTTGCTGCATCTGGCGCTGGCTGTCGCCTTGATCACCATTGCCATTCCGATCAGGCTCGACGGGCACTGGATTACCGTGGGCTGGCTGGTCGAAGCCGGAGTGCTGCTCTGGGTCGCGGACCGGATCGGCGCGCGCTTTTTGCATTATCTGGCCGCCGCGGCGCTCGCTCTCGGAGTGGTGCGGCTCCTGGCGTTCGACAACTTCCAAGTTGACACCTTGCTGCTGAATTCACGGATGGCGACGTATCTCCTCGCCATGGCGGTGCTGGCGCTGCTGGCCTGGTTCGGAGTGAAGAACAGCGTGAAGTACGACGGCGAATTCGACCGTCAACTGGCCGCAATTGCCGTGTTGGCCCTGAATGCGCTGGCGCTGGTCGGGCTGAGCCGCGAGATCGGGGATTACTACTCGCGGCAGATGTATCCCAGTCTGCCCCGATTTACACCCTGGCAGGCGAGGGCCGCAGCCGTTGCGAACCAGCACCGGCTCCGGATCTCCGAAGACTTCACCTATTCCGCCTTGTGGATGGCGTACGGTGCGCTGCTCATGGCGATCGGCTTCTGGCGCAAGTCGGCGTTTTTCCGCTGGCAGGCGCTGTTTCTGATTGCCGCCACGATCGTGAAGGTCTTTATTTATGACGTTTCCCAGCTCGACCGCGGTTACCGCATCCTGAGTTTCATGATCCTTGGCGTGCTCTTGCTGGCGGTGTCGTTCGTGTACCAGAAGGATTGGCTGAAACTGTCGTCTGCGCAAGGTAAGCGTCAACAAGGAGGCGGACGGAGTTGATCAAAAGGCTGGTGGTTCTTGCCCTCTGTGCCTGCGCGTTGGCCCAATCTAACGCTGTCGCCCCGGTACGCGAGTATTTGCGGTATACGCGCAACGTCGCGATCTCGCAGCCTGGCAAGCAGAACTATCTGGTCGTCGATGCCGCAATCTGGGAGCGCGCCCGCGCCGATCTCTCGGACGTGCGCCTCTATGATGGCGCCGCGCAGGTTCCTTACGCGCTCAGCGAAGAACTAGCGTCGTCTTCGACCTTGGAGCGGGAAGCGCGCATCCTGAATCTCGGCGTTCGCAATGGACGCACCGAGTTCGATCTCGATGTGGGAGGCGGGGCCGAGTATAACCAGGTACAGCTTCGCCTGAAAGCCACTAACTTCGTGGCCTCGGCTACGGCGGATGGGCGCGATGCCCTTGGCGGAAGCGTTGGCCGCAAACTTTCGACATCAACTCTGTATGATTTTTCGCGCGAGGGTCTGGGCAATCACTTCGCGCTTCGCATACCGCTGGCAACGTTTCGCTATCTGCACGTCAGCATTACGCCCGCCATTGCTCCCCGCGATATTACTGGCGCTAGCACGTCCGTGCAGCGTGGGGCACAGGCCACGTGGATTTCCGCCGGCCGCTGCCACGCTCCCGAGCAAGTCGGACGCATAACCCGAATCGCCTGCGATCTCGATCCCGGCGTTCCGGTAGCACGCATCCTGTTCACAATTCCGGCGGGCGTCGTCAACTTCCGTCGCGTTCTTAGCCTGAGCGATGCGCAGGGAACGCAACTTTGTGGCGGAGATATCAGTCGGATTCGCATGAAAAGCGGCGGCAGGGAAGTGGTGACGGAAGATCTCGCGCTCAATTTCTGCAGTAATAACGGTAAGGAGCATCAGATCCGGATCGACATTGACAACGCCGATAACACACCCCTGACCGTGGAGATGGTCGAGCCGCAATCTCTGGAACGGAGGATTTATTTCGATCCGGCGGGCAAAACCGCGATCAAGATCTACTACGGCGACGAAAGATTATACGCGCCCGTCTATGACTATGCCCGGTTCTTCCACAAGGAGGCGGATGCGGCTCAGGCCGTGATCGGAGTTGAGAGTCAGAATCCCGATTACACGGGCCGTCCCGACGAGCGTCCATGGTCCGAGCGGCATAAGTGGGTTTTGTGGGGAGCCATGCTGCTGGCGGTGGCAGTACTTGCAGTGCTTGCCTTGAAGGGGCTGACCAGCGGCCCGTCTGCTCAGAAGTGACCGCCTGATTCTTCACCACAGAGACACAGAGTCACAGAGAGAATCCGAGGTTCTTGAAATGTACTGGGTTTTCTCTGTGACTCTGTGTCTCTGTGGTGAGTGCGCGTTACCGCATCGATTCTTCGATTTCCGAAATCCAATGGGGCCGCTTCAACACTTCGCGGGGTTTGGGTCCGTCGGCGGCGCCTACGATGCCATCGCGCTCCATGAGGTCGATGAGGTGAGCGGCGCGTCCGTAGCCGATGCGCAGGCGGCGCTGGAGCAGGGAAGTGGAGGCTTTGCCGAACTCGATCACCAGGCGGACGGCGTCGTTGAAAAGCGGATCGTTGTCGTCGGCGGAAACTTCTCCGGAATCGTCGCCCGCGCCGCCTGGCGATTCCTGATCTTCTTTGGGCGCTTCGAGGAATTTCTCCTGGTATTGCGCTTGGCCCTGCGCCTTCCAGAATTCCACCACGGCGGCGATTTCCTTTTCGGTTACATACGGAGCGTGCAGGCGATGAACCCGCGCCGAACCGGCGGGCAGATAGAGCATGTCGCCGCGTCCGAGGAGCGATTCGGCGCCATTGGCGTCAAGAATCGTGCGCGAGTCGACTTTAGTCGCAACGCGGAACGAGACGCGCGCCGGGAAGTTTGCCTTAATCAGCCCAGTAATGACATCCACCGAAGGCCGTTGCGTGGCGAGCACGAGATGAATGCCCACGGCGCGGGCCATTTGTGCGAGCCGGGTTATGGATTCTTCCACGTTGTGGCCATCGAGCATCATCAGGTCGGCCAACTCGTCGATGATGATGACGATCTTTGGAATAGGCCCTTCCTCGGATGCCGTTTGCTCGCCGAACAGGCTGGGAGTGTCGTCGAACAGGCGGTTGTAGGTGTCAATGTTGCGGACGCCCTTGGCGGCCAGCAGTTTAAGCCGGCGCTCCATTTCGCGGACGGCATTGCGCAGCGCATTAGCGGCAAGTTTGGGCTCGGTGATGATGGGCGTGTAGAGGTGCGGAACGCCTTCGTAGTTGCCGAGTTCGAGGCGCTTCGGGTCCACCAGCACCAGCCGCACTTCCTCGGGTGTCGATTTGTAGAGAATCGACATGATCATGGCGTTGATGGCCACGCTCTTACCCGTGCCGGTCGAGCCGGCGATGAGCAAGTGCGGCATGCCAACCAAGTCCGCGGTAGCGATGCGTCCGTTGATGTCTTTGCCCATGGCGACGGTGAGCTTGGATTTCGAGCCGAGGAATTCCGCCGATTCGATGTTCTCGCGCAGCCAGATGATTTCGCGCTCGCGGTTTGGCACCTGAACGCCCACGGTGCTCTTGCCCGGCATGCGTTCGACGAGGATGCTTTCGGCGCGCAGCGCGAGGCAGAGATCGTCGGTGAGGCCGACAATGCGGCTGTACTTGATCCCGGCTTCGGGTTTGAATTCGAAGGTGGTGACGACCGGGCCGGGATTGATCTGCGTGACTTGGCCGAAGACTTCGAACTCCGCGTACTTCGCCGTCAGAACCTGGGCAACGACTTTGAGTTCTTCTTCGTTGACGGATTGCTGCTCATCGGGACGGTGCAGCAGGCTCGACGGAGGGAGCTTGTAACTGCCAGCGATCTTGGGGAGGGTCGTCTTCGGCCGGTGCTCGGTGTCGGCGCGGTCACTGACTTGGACTTCGACGTCAGAAGCGGCGGGTGCGCTTTGTGACTGCGGGGCAGCGGCATCGCCAGGGCTTTCCTCCGCCATCATGCGCTCGATGCCGGTGCGCGGAACTGGAGCTGCGGACTGCACGCCGGGAATTTCCTGACCGCTCTTCTGTTCCGGTTCGGGGCGTGGCGTCGCGGGTCGCGCCGGCACCAGTTGTGCCGTGACCGTCGGCTTCTCAGCGCGGCGTTTTTCCAGCTCCTTTTGCTGACGCTTGCGCGCGCGTTCGTGCTGCCAGTCTTTGAAACGATCCCTCAGCGCCAGAACGAAGGCGAAGCGGGTGGGCGCCCAAAGTTCAATGGCGGTGAATGAGAAAGCGGTAGTGAGGTAGAGCGCAACGGCCAGAACTGTTGTGCAGACAATGTATGCGCCCGCAACGTTAAGGTAGCGGATCAAGACATCCCCGACGATGCGTCCGGCCAGTCCTTCAATCGGAATCGCGCCCATCCAGCGGAAGTGTCCGGGCAGGATGGCGAGTAGCGCAGGCACAAACACGAGCAGCCAGATGCCGCCAAGAGTCTTGGCGACCGGCGACTGCACCGCTCGCGAGCGAAACCAGCGCGCGCCCAGCATGGTCATGAAAATGGGAAGGAGGAACGATCCGACTCCCCAGATCTGCAGGATGAGGTCGGAAAGATAGGCTCCGAAGATGCCGATCCAGTTGCGGGCAGCGTGCGATTTGGTGAGGCTGGAGGCGCTGTTCAGCGAGGGATCGAGCGGCGAATAAGACGCCAGCGCGAGGAAAAGGAGGAGTGCGGAGACGCACAACAGGATGCCGACGAGCTCGTTCAGACGCCGGTTCCTGGTAGGCGTAAAAACCTTCGTGAAAGATGTCATTTGGCAGCGACGGCGTTAGGTAAATGATACCTACAACCCCGTATCGTGGCCAGAGCACTACAAGTATGACAAGAATCAGAAGTTCCTACAATGCGGGAAAGGGCGCGGAGTGGCGAGTTGGGTACGGGCGAACTCGTAAGGGTAGTGAGCGCTACGGCGATATTGCGATAGTTACGATCCGCCTCCCGCGTCGTCCCACATCCGCCTCGCGCAGTCGTCAAGGCTGCGGCTGGCGCGTGATCACGGTGGTGATTTGCGACGATCGGCCGATTCTCTGGTGGCGAACCTGGGTCACGCCTCTTGTCAAATGACTTCGCCGCGAGCCCTGCGACTGCGTCTGGGCCACGCCATCGTTCACCTGGGCGCAGTCCATCCGTAGCGTGCCGTTGTCATTGAACACCAGCCCATAAAAGCGGAACGTTCCGCCCTCCGCCAGAGGCTGGCTGTTTAACATTTGCGTGCTGCTGTCGACGTAGACCTCGACCTGACTTGGATTGGTCAGCAGTATAGCCTGGCCCGGCTGTCCGGCCATGTTTGGAAAAAGGTCATAAGGCGCGAGCGATACCGTGTAGTCGGTAAAGTTGCCGCTCGCGGCGGACCCCACTACGGTTCCGTTGATGACTTGCGGTATGAGCGTGATCGCATACAGCTCTGTGTAGGGATTGGACTGGTCGGTCAGCAGCGGCGAAGACAAATAGACATTCTGTCCGGGAACCATATTTGAACCAGTGAAGCTGGGCACGAACGGCAGATTCTGCAGATTCGTAAGCTGGCCGGAAATTTGAAAAGTGGCGCTGTCGAAACTGTAGAAGAGTCCGCCGATGAAATAGGAGTTGGAAAAATCGCTGCCCTGCTGGTCGCGTCCCATGATCAGCAGCGCGGGCTCGACCTCGCTCACATATAGAACCGGTCCCGCCACGACATCGACGGCGGACGAATTCTCGACTGCGATTCGCGATGCCGAGACTGAACTATCCGGCTGAAGTGCGCCATCCATGTCCACAAACGTTCCTACCGTCAGCGCAGAAAAATTCCCGATCCCCTGGTACACCGTGTTGTCGCCCGTGCTGACGGTGACATTGTCGGCCAGAGCGTCGCCCTCCGCGACAGCCAACGTGAAGCTGTTGCCTGACGGTGCAATGGCCGTGATTTCTCCGTCGAGCGCGACCACTTTGCCGTTTTCTGGGTTGGTCGGCTGCGATGAAATCACAAAGGGAGTGACATTAAACGCAGGCGTGATCGACCACGAGGCGTCCGGAACCCAGCAGGTGCTGGGAAATGTTGCGGACTGCAAAACCTGCAAATCAATCGCCAGGCCCATGTTTGATCCGGTAATGGTGATCGGTGACGGCAAATTCACGGTTACGTTGGAATCTGGGGTGTAGCCGTAGTTATAGGTTGACGTGGTCAGGCCGGAATCCGGGACGTACGTGGCACAAGCGAACTCAGCTCCTCCAACCGTTGCGGTGGCGGAAGTGTAAATATCCTGCGGAACGGTGATCGTGAAACCCGGCGCAAGCTGGCCATTAAGATGAGTGAACTCGAATCCCTGTGGCGTCGACAGCAAACTGACCATCTTGTCCGACTTGCTCGTCAAAGTCAGGGTGTTGAGTACCAGGTTGAACTCGCTCAACTGGTCATTGGCCGTGCTCGTCAGCGCTACCGTGACTTGGGTGTTCCCGCTCAACACTGGAGTCGACCTTGCGCCTCCACAAGCCGTCGCGAAGCCAGCCGCAAACAGAGCAACGATCGCAAGAACTGCGCTGAAAAAAGAACCTAAATGCTCTGGGTCGGACGGAACTCTGCTCATAACATCCCCCGTAAGTTCGCCTTTAATCTATTCGGGGTCTTCATTTTAGGTAGCCGACTGGCCGACGCTACATGCAGGATTTCCAGTTTGAAGTCCCCGAGCGGACTATTAGGCATTGTCGGGCCGCATAAAGTTTGTTGGGAAGTGCTACTTTCGGGAAATCGGTTCGGAATGCCCGTCTCACGAGATTAGACGCCATTCGGGGACGCTTTACAAGATAGTTGGCATAATCGATCACTCACAACCCAATCCATGAGCCTAAACGCGATTTTTCGCGCACCATATGAGTTCTTGCCGAATCGTACTTACGGTTTGGCCGGATCATTGTTAGAGGATCTGCCAGGCAACTTCGGCGTGAACTTCCGAACGACAAACTCTTGCAAGATATTGACGGCGGCGGTTACGCCAATCCCGATCGCCCCGTTTTCGAAGGTTAATCCGGCGCCGTTGCGATCCTGCGCCGGATAGTAGAGATTCGAAAAACCGCCCGCGGCCAGGTTGCCGAGGATATTCGAGTAATTCGCCTGCCAACGTCCATTGTCGCCCTTGCAGATCACGGAATTGCCGATCGCATAAAGAAACCGTGATGCCTTGCTGCCGCTTCCCTTGTAGAAATAACGCGGGTCTTGTTTCAGCAGCGATGGCAGTATGGCGCCGCCGATGTACGTGCCCACAACTGTGTCGGCATAGCCGGCGCCGAAACGCTTGCCATAACCTTGTGCGCCTTGTCCATATCCGCTGAAGTGATTTTGCGCCTGCTCAACTCCCGCGGCGCCCCCCACGACTAGAACGGTGAATGGATCCACCACCGTTTTCCAGGCAAGCTTGAACTTTTGCTTCGAATTGAGGGGAGCTGCGTCTTTGACATAGCTGACATAGAAATTTGGAACGATGCCGAGCACGCGCTGCTTCTCTTCAATCTTGATCTCCTCTTCCGCCACTTCGGTCTGTGTGAGTTCTACCTGAACGTCAGTGACAGCAGTCGCCACTGCCAACGCGGTGTTAAGAAGAACGTAGGTCTGTCCCGGATGCAGGACTCCGGAGGATGTTTGCGTCGCGAATCCCGCCGACGTGATTGTGAGCTGGAAGGGGCCGGGAGCGATGTTGGCAAAGGAGAATTGTCCGTCGGTGCCCGACAGCATCTCTTGGCTGGGAGATTGACCTTCCCGTGTAAGTCTTACCCGGGCTCCGGCGACGACGGCTCCACTTTCATCGACCACCGTGCCGCTGATGCTTCCCCGCATTTGCTGATCGGGTTGGTCCCCAGCGGGTAAGGGCATCGGCTGAGGGGTTTGCCCTAAGCAGGGCCGCGCGCAACCGAGGGCGGCCAACGCCAAGACCAAGGCTATGAGTCCGGATTTGAATCGGAGGGGCATGAATAAGTTGCGGGCGAACGACAGACCGAGCATCCGCTGCCCGCTTGTGCCGCCCTTCATTTAGCTTTGATGCTTTATCCCCCCAATACCCAACGCTGGTTTAATTGATCGATCGTACATAAGAATTTAGCGGCCAATCATTCCCGCGGCCCAGGCCAGCACTGCAATTCCGATGATGATGCGATACACGGCAAACGGTGCGAAACCACGCTTGCGGACATAGCCCATAAACCAGGCTACTGCGCCATAGGCGACGATGAACGAAACGACGAAGCCGATGGCGAGGATGACCCATTCGTGAGAAGTGATTTGGGCCACGCCGATGGGATTTTCATCTTTGCCGCCGTGAATAGATTTGTAGAGCGTGTAGAGCGTGGCCATCGCCATGGTCGGCATGGAGAGGAAGAACGAAAACTCGAGCGCGGCCGCGCGCGACATTCCCACCAGTTGTCCGGCCGCAATCGTGGACATGGAGCGCGAGGTGCCGGGGAAGACGGCGGAAAGAATCTGGCAGGCGCCGATCCAAATGGCTTGGCCGCCGTGGATGTCGTCCATTTTCCAGGTGTGAAGAGGAGAACCGGCGGCGCCAGGCCCGGCCTTTTCCCAGGGCGCTTTCATGGCGTCGATGATCCACATCACGATGCCTCCGATCAAAAGCGATGCGCCCATCACGTAGAGGCTCTCAAGGTTCTTGCCGATCACTTTGGTCAGCATGTAGGAAGGACCAGCGGTCACTACAAACGCGATCATGACCAGACTCAAGGGGTGAGTGAGAATCGTACAGTCCTTCTTTTCGCCTTCGGGAAATGTGGAAAAGAGCTTGGCGATGTGGCTCCGGAAATAGATGGGCAAAACCAGGATGGCGCCTAGTTGAATGACGATCGAGTACATCTTCCAGTAGCCGCTCGAGAGCGGCACGTGCAACAGGGCCTCGGAAAGCCGGAGGTGAGCGCTGGAGCTGACGGGCAGAAACTCCGTCAGGCCTTCGACAATTCCCAACAACACGGACAAAAGATATTCGTTCAAGTGTTCTCTCCAAAACTAATGTAGAGACGCGGCTGGGCGCATCTTTCTGTGGTTGCGGTGGTTGTCCGCAAGTCATAACAGCTTACCAAACTTACCTCGCTTGCGAATTCCGTGATTCACATCACAGCCCTAACGTCAGTAACGATGCTCCAATGGAATCACTAGAAACAGGCATGCCCATGAGCACAGGCGGAAGCAGGCAGAACCCGAACCGCTTTCGATCGATGCTTGAGCAAGGCGAATTTGTGTGCACGGCCGAACTCGTTCTGGGGCGCGATCACAGTGCGGTGGAAGCTGAAGTCTTTGTGAAAGAAGCGTCCGAGGGGCATGGGGTCGACGCCATCAGCCTGACGGACCTTCCCGGAGGCAATCCGGCGCTTCCGCCGGAGGCTTTTGTGGCCTTTGTTCTTGAACACAAGCTCACCCCGATCGCGCACCTGACGGGCAAAGACGGAAACCGTTCCTTGCTGGAAGCACGAATTCACGCGCTGGCGCGCCTGGGTGTGGAGAACATCCTCGCCCTGACCGGCGACGCGCAGAAGGAAGGATTCGCCGGTAAGGCGAAGCCGGTCTACGACGTGGATTCCGTGCTCATTCTTTGGCTGCTTCAAGCTCTGCGCGGCGGTCTGGAATACAACGTGGGGCCGAAAACTGCGCGCACCACGCCTTTCGATTTCTTCATCGGCGCAGTGGCGAACCCCTTCAAGGTCCGCGAACCCGATCTCATGATGCAGTTTTACAAGCTGCAGCTGAAAGTTGCCGCGGGTGCGCAGTACATCATTACGCAACTCGGCTACAACCTGCGCAAGCTTTACGAGTTGAAGCAGTACATGGTTCGGGAGGGATTGGGCCATGTACCGGTGCTGGCGAACGTCTATGTGCCTACCGCGAAGGTGGCGCAGTTGATGAAGACGGGCGAGGTGGCGGGCTGCGTAATTCCGGACGAACTCATTCAACGCCTGGAGGGAGAAAAAAAACCGCAGAGGCTGGAGCGCGCCGCGCTGATGGTGGCCGCAGTGAAAGACCTCGGCTTTGCCGGCGCCCACATTGGCGGATTCGGACTCACGCACAAGGATTTCATGACCATCCTGGAAGGCGCGGCCGCGATCGGGAAGGACTGGCACGGCCGGCTCGATGAACTCGTGTTTCCCTACCCAAACGAGTTCTACCTTCTGCCCCAGGGTGGCGACGGCCTCAGTGACAGCGAATCCGCCTATCAGGTCTCGAGCGTCAAGCATCACCCCTCATGGGTGCAGCGCTTCTCCGAAAGGGTGCACCGGCACTTTATTAAAGAGGGCACGTTCGGCGCGCGACTCTTCGCGACGAAATTGAATGCTAAGAACCGCTCCGGCAAGAACAATTCCTGGCGGCATGGCTTGTGGTACTGGCTGCTCGAGCCTGCGACTGTTTACCGGAAGGCAACTTTGGGCTGCGTCAGTTGTGGAGACTGCATCCAGGACCATCTCAACTATGCCGGGTGTTCGATGCAGGGGTGCTACAAGGAATTGCGCAATGGTCCGTGCGGAGGCTCTCGCGTGGACGGAACCTGTGAGGCGCGTCCCGACCTGCCCTGCATCTGGAACGTCGTCTACCAAGGCACCCGGGTCATGGGCGACGACCCCAGGAAGTTTGCCCATGTGCTGGTTCCTCCGCGAGACTGGTGCCTGGACCGCACGAATGCGTTGGCCAACCGCTTTGCCGGGCTGGATAACCTCTGCAAAAGAGTTGATCTCGGGAATCCCATTGAGAAGGACCACGCTAAGGAGACGAAACCATGTTGATCATCGGAGAACTCATCAACTGCACGCGGAAGAAAGTCGGCGAGGCCGCCGAAAAGCGGGATGAGGAGTTCTTCCGGGACCTGGCGCGAAAGCAAGCCAGCGCCGGCGCCCACATGCTGGATGTGAACGGAGGACTTCCGCAACAGGAAGTGGAACTGCTGAGTTGGCTGGTCGACCTGGTGCAAGGGGAGGTGGACATTCCCCTCTGCCTGGACAGCGCTGACCCGCAAGCCTTGATGCAAGCGCTTCCTCGCTGCAAGCAGAGGCCGATGGTCAACTCGATCAGCGACGAACCCGCCCGCTGGAAAATGCTGCCCGTGCTTAAGGAACACCGTCCCAAAGTCATCGCCCTCTGCCTATCGGAAGGCGGAATGCCCAACGGTGTGGAGGATCGAGTGGCCACCGCCAGCCGCCTGATCGATCGCCTCACCGCGGAGGGTTTTGTCTTGGACGATATCTACGTCGACCCTTGTGTGATGCCTTTGGCTACCGGTCCACATGGCAAGAACCTGATGGCAAGCGTCGGCAAGATTCTGGCGAGGTATCCGGGAGTTCACATCAGCGCCGGCGTCAGCAATGTTTCCTTTGGCCTACCGGTGCGCAAGCTGCTGAACGAGACCTTCCTACTCTTGCTCATGGCACACGGACTGGATGCCGCAATCCTCGATCCTCGCGACCAGCAATTGATGATGAACATCATTGCCACCGAAGCCCTGCTGGGCCGTGATGCGCACTGCAAGAACTACGTGCGCGCTTATCGCGAGGGAAAACTGGGAGAAGCGCCTGCTGCTCATTCCTGACGTTGATGATGGGTGCGAAGGGCCGGCCTCAATTTTATTTTGTCATCCTGAGCGAAGCGAAGGACCTGCTTTCTTGCTGCGAACAGCAGGTCCTTCGCTTCGCTCAGGATGACAATTCATGAGTGGTGTGGCTTGGCACGAGCATTCGCCAGGGACTACTACTGCACCGCGTTCCCGTAAGTCGGCACTCCCTGCTGCACCAGGAAGAGCAAGGTTTGTCCGCGGGACGACCAATCGCTTTGCGGATAGTGGGTGATTAGCTGCTGGGCGAGCGCAATGGCCTGGCTCTTCGCTTGCTCGGACTTCTTGGTTTCTTCTTCCGTCTTATAGATCTCGATCAGCGCGGCCCGGCGAGAAGCGGCGTTGTACAGCGCTTCGGGAGCGGCCGGAGATTCGGGGTGTTCCTTTACGTATTTCTCGTAAATGTCGGCTTCCTTGTCGGGACATTTGGAAGAGCCCTGCCAGTCGCCACAGAGTTTGTTGTCGATCAGGTGGAAGGCGGCGAGTTGGGCCCACTTGCTGTCCGGAAATTTCTTCATCACCAGCTTCATGGACTGCTCGTCCATGCCATGGCGAAGGTTGGGATCGCGCTCGCGCGCGGAAGGCCGGGATTGCATGTCTGCTTTGTCGATCTGCCACTTGATGTCGGCGGCTCGGTAGAGGGCCTCGCCGGCCAAGGGCGCGGTGGGGAACAACTCAAAGACGCGGCGATAGAGGCGTAAAGCGTCCTGGGCCGCGCCCCGGCGTCCGTGGCGGCGGCTGGCCTCGTCCTCGGAATCGACGGCAGCTCCGAACAGGATGCGGTCGCCGTTGGCAGTCGACGCCCAGACCACGCCGGTATCGAGAACCCAGCCGCTGAGTGTCTTGCCCTCGACGTCTTCGTCCTCAACAAAAGCCGGGTCGGGAGTTTGCGCAAAGCCGAGCATGGCTTCCACGTGCAGCCAGTTGCGGCTTTTCTCGAGGAGTACCAGTTCCCGCCCGCGTTCGGCCTGGCCGAGCTTGTTCGAGGTTGTGTCAGGAGAGATGTAGATGATGGCCTCGCGCACCAGGGCGCCGCGCTCGGCAGCCAGCACTAGGGAGTTTCCCAGCACGATCAAGGCCATCAAAAGCAGAAGCTTGGTAATCGGTTTCACGGCAGTGTTCCTCTCCGGGTTCGAGGGTAGCATTAGATTAAGATGCATGGAATGGTCCGCCGGCTGGAATGGCGATTGAAGAATTCAGGGTACGTGGCTGAATTCGATTGCTGTTGACAATGATGCAAACGGTGCTGTACACGATGAGTTTCCTCAGCGCCGGAGTTCTGCGCGGAAATTGCCATGGCTTGGGAACCGAACTCGAACCGTATGAAGGACCAACCATGATGTCCCACGCCGCCGCGCAGCAAATCGTAATTCGCGACCTCAAGAGCATCGACGACCTCGGCCAGTTGAAGGCGGTGGAGAGAGAAGTCTGGGGGATGGCGAACGATGACACTTTGCCCCTCACCGTGGCCATTGCCCTCAAGGCGTCGGGCAATATTTTCGTCGGGGCCTTTGATAAAGACAAGGACAAGGATAGGGACAAGCTGGTCGGGTTCGCGTTTGGATTCCTCGGCCGCGAGCACGGGCAGACAACGATTCACTCGCACATGCTGGCCGTGCTCGATGCTTACCGGCATCTCGATCTGGGCTCGCGACTAAAGCAGGCGCAGCGCGAGCGGGCCATGGCCATGGGTGTTCACGAGATGACGTGGACTTACGATCCGCTGCAAAGTCGCAACGCCCACTTCAACTTTTCGAAGTTGGGCGTGGTCTCCGATACTTACAAGGTGGACTTCTACGGGCCGGAAACATCCAGCATCCTGCATCGGAATGGAACCGACCGGCTATGGGTACGCTGGATCCTGAATTCACGGCGGGTGCGTGACCGGCTGGCGGGTAAGAATGCGAGAGCCGAAACGCTCGATGCCCTGCGCCTGCTGGCTCCGCTGGTACGCTTTGATCCCAGCGGGAGGCCGGGACGGGCCGATCTGGCCGAGTCGCTTGCCCGGCAGCGCGTGAGCATTGAAATTCCCGGCGACATTCTGGAGGTCGAGCGTGCCGACATGGAACTCGCGCGAGAGTGGCGCGCCGCAACGCGGTGGGCGTTCCGCGAGGCCGTGAAAGCGGGATTCGTTGTGGCCGACTTCTGCCGTTCGATTCGCGGACAACAGGGACCGGGAGCGTACTTGCTGCAGCAAGGGACAGTGAGCGAACTGATTCCCGAAGCAGAACCAGCCGTTAGCCATTAGCACTTAGCCTTTAGCTCAATTCCCAAGGGGTTTCGCGAGCTGCTAAAAGCGAAGAGGAAAAGGCGAGGAACTGAGAACTGAGAGCTGAGAACTGTTTCCTGACACCTGATGCACTCAGCTTGAATGCGAGTCCAGCGACTGGCGCTGTTCGCGCATCTGCTCCAGGAAGGTTTCTACCGGCACCTGAAACTGGTTTCGGAACAGGTCAACGAGAGTGTCCTCACTTCCGGAGCCTTCGGCTGCGGAAGACAGGAACGTGTCCACACCCTCGTCCGACGATGTTTCCAATCCGTCAGGTTCGACCTGAAGCTGGGGAGATTTATCTCCGTTGGCGCGCAGAGTCGTGATCATGCGGAGAACCTGGTGCCGTTGCTCGGTCGTGGTTTGGAGAAACTCCACTCCCATTCCGAATTCTGGATGCGCGACCAGCACGACTCCTCCGGCCCGGACCTCGAGGTCGCCGCTCTTAATCTTAAGGATGACCCGCGTGCGCCTAGGGAACGGTGAACTGGTGGTGAGGTAGCAACCACCAAGGCTGAGGTCGGTGAGCCGGCAATTCACGGGCGGGTCGTCTTGCTCAGGCTCAGGCAGGTTGGCGCCTAACCACTTCCGAAGGAGGTTGCGCTGCTCGTCGGTGGTGTTGGTGAAGCGGACGCCGGCACGATTTTGGTAGCCCTCCCATGCCAACTCGCCATCGATTTCGAGCTTCTCCATGTCCGGCAATTCGAGCGAAAAGTGGAGCGAATTTTCTTTCTTGACGCGTCCAGAAAACTGGATCGCCATGCCGCCTTCGCAGAGGTCGATAGTCTTGGCGCTGTACCGGCCCGAGCCGATACACTCGACTGGAATTTGCACCTCGACCCGCAGTTGCAGACGCCGTTCCCGCTTCATCAGGGCGCGAACCGCGCGGAAGCTGCCTTTGGCGCGCTCGACCGCGAGCGGTTTATGGAGGACGAAATGGGCGCCCAATTCGAAGCCACCCTTGAGTCCCACAGGAGATTCCACCAGCACGATCGTGAGGGCTCGCTTGTTGACGGGAGCGGCTTTGGCAGCGCGCAATACGTTGCCCGCGTCCTCTCGATTCGTCGCATCTGCGATGATGGCTTCGAAACGCTGACGAGTGATCCGGCAAATGGCGTCGTCCGCGTGGTAGCAGTGCTCGACGTCAATTTCCAAGTCGCCGAGGACGCGGCGCAGGATGCGCACCGTTTTTTCGTCGGAACTCAGCAGTAGAGACTTCAAGTTCATACTTCGAATCATGCTTCAGATCGGTTCTTGCGCCCGCCCCAGCTCGGCTGGGGCGATTTATAGCGAATGCCCTGCGAAGACGCCTTCGCGGGCACTCAGTCGAGGCCGCCAGCCCCCAATCGGGTGACCGGAACACTCCCTGTTCGCACTATAAGTCTGTGAGATTCCATGATCAACGCAATGGCCCAGCCTTCCGGTTACTCCAGTCACGCCGGACTCACACCAGGGCGTTTCTCCGGGCGACTCCCTCATCGTTATCGGCGGTTGATCGCGGTTCCATGAGATGCTCTATCCAGGCCCCATTGCCTGGCAGGCCGGCGCTGTGTGCTCAAACCGCGGCAAACCGCAAGTGGCTGTGCACAAAGGGGATATACAAAAAGTTGTAGAGGCCCCAATTTTTCTATTGACTAACCGACGAAAACCTATTATTATCAATAGCTTCCATAGAGGCCGAGGGGGCTGGAATCTACCGGTTATTTTGTTTTTTGCAGTGAATCCCCTGGGCAATTTTTGGAATCAAACGATAGGAGACTTAACAGAAGAAGTCCTTATTCTACTACTCACAAGAGGGTATATTTTTCATGGCTAAGCGACGCGGAAACCCCAATTGGGGCAAGCCTGAGCCCATCGGCCCGGTTACGCCCACCATCACGGAATTCGAGCAGGTTGTGCACGAGTATAAGCTCTCCCCAGACCAGTATTTGCGCTCCACACGGCTGCGGGAATGGGCGCGCCGCAACAAGAATTCCAAGTACATCCCCGAGCCCTTGCTGGAAGCTTGGGGTTTTGAAATCGAATCCACTCTGTAACTGCAAGGAACTGGTCTTTCTGAACCACGTTTTCTGGGAGGGTCGCCGTTGGCGACCCTTTCCTGTTTTACACTGTATTTCGTACGCCCTATTGGCGAGGTTGCGGGAATATGCTGGCAGGCATGAAGTTTGGCGGCCCAGAACTCGGTGGCTCTGAACTGGCAGGTCTGATCGTAGCCGTAAGCTTCGCCGCCGGACTCAACGTCTATGCCACGGTGGCCACCCTCGGACTGCTCGCCCACGCCGGCCTGGTCAATTTGCCTTCCGGGTTGCATCTGCTGGCCAGTTGGTGGGTGATAGCGGCCTCGGGCGTGCTTTTTGCCGTCGAGTTTTTCGCCGACAAGATCCCGGCTTTCGATTTGATCTGGAACGCCCTGCATACTTTTGTGCGGGTTCCGGTCGCGGCCTTGATCGCCTATGGCGCGACGTCTCAGCTTTCTCCGGAAAAGCAGTTGCTGGCGGCGCTGGCGGGTGGGGCGATTGCCCTGGCGGCCCACGGCGGCAAGACGGCAGCGCGCGCAGCCGTGACTCCGTCGCCGGAGCCAGTTTCGAATTTCGCGCTCAGCGCGGGAGAAGATGCGCTCGCCGTGTTCCTGACGTGGCTTGCCACCCAGCACCCGATTGCGGCCTCTCTGGTCGTCGCCGCCTTTCTGGCCGCGATCATGGTTGTGATGCGAATGGTGGTTCGGGCCCTGAAGAACCTATTTCCTGGTGTGCCGAGCGAACGTACGGAGAGCAAACCGGCTCCTGCGAACCGGAGCAATTTAAACGCTGCGTGAGCTTGATTTTGGGTGGCGCAGCGCTTCAGCGCTGCGGTAACCACCCCATTTTTGATTGGGCTTTAGCCCCTGAGGGAAGCAGCCGTCTATGACTCCTCATTCACCCTTTACCGACGTCCCCACCGCGATCGAAGAGATCCGCGCGGGGCGAATGATCATTGTGGTTGACGACGAGGATCGCGAGAATGAAGGCGATCTTACCTTGGCTGCGGAAAAAGTCACTCCCGAAGCCATTAACTTCATGGCCAAGCATGGACGCGGCTTGGTGTGTCTGGCGATGACCGAAGAGCGCCTCGATCACCTCCGCATCGGTCCCATGACCAGCGAGAACACATCGCAGTACGGGACTGCTTTTTGCGAGGCGATTGACGCGCGTGACGGCGTCACCACCGGAATTTCAGCGCATGACCGCGCCCATACCATCCAAGTGGCAATCAATCCCGCGACGCGCCCATCGGATCTGGCCCGGCCCGGCCATATGTTTCCGCTGCGAGCGCGCAAGGGCGGAGTCCTGGTGCGCGCCGGTCAGACCGAAGCGTCCGTGGATCTGGCCAGGCTGGCCGGCATGGTTCCGGCGGGGATCATTTGCGAAATCATGAAAGACGACGGCACCATGGCGCGCGTGCCCGACCTGATCGAGTTCTGCCGCCAGCACGAAATGAAAATGCTCACGGTGGCGGAACTGATCCGCTACCGGATGCAGCACGAGCGCTACGTGCATCGTGTGGGCGAGGCCATCGTCGAAACCAACCATGGACAATTTCGCCTGATTGCCTACGAGAGCGAAGTGGGCGGCGGCGAATCCCACATGGCATTGATTCGAGGAGACATTAACGATTCCTCCGAACCGGTCCTGGTCCGCATGCACGCACACTGCCTGCTGGGCGACGTGTTTGGCGCCACCGGATGCGATTGCCATCAGACGCTGGAAGCTTCGCTGAAGATGATTGCCGAGGAGGATCGGGGCGCCTTGATCTACCTGCACCAGACGTCCAAGGGTTTCATGGCAGAAAAAATTGGGGACCAGTCGTTCCTGACCTTCCATCGCGAACGACGATTGCCGTCGCTTCCCGAAAGCGAGCGCAAGATTCATCGCGAAATCGGACTAGGAGCGCAGATCCTTTTCGATCTGAATTTGAAGCGCATTCGATTGTTGACCAACCACCCGCGAAGGGTGGCCGCGCTGGAAGGGTTTGATATCGAGATTGTGGAGCAGGTCCCGGTGAAGTTCGCAATTCCAAGAAAGTAGATGCTGCTGTAGTGACGGGGCTGTGCCCCGTCTGAAGTTGCGTAGGGACGGCCGCCCTCGGCCGTCCAAGCCGAGCGCAGCTCGTCAGATGCCGGTGGTCACGCAGCTCTGGATTTGCAAAAGGATTTTCTTGCCGTGCTAGAATCACCCCATGAAACCTCAGCGAAAATTCACGGTCGTTATCGAACGCGATGAAGAAGACTACTACGTCGCGACCGTGCCTGCCTTGCGAGGTTGCCACACCCAGGCGAAAAACCTGGACACTCTGATGAAACGAGTGCGGGAAGTTATTCAGCTTTGCCTGGAGGACAATCAAGCCGCCCCGTCGCTTGAACTCGTCGGTATCCAACAGATTTCTGTATGACTCGCCTTCCGAGGCTGAAGGGCAAGGAACTCGTACGTCTTCTCGAAAAAATTGGTTTTGAGGTTGTGCGAACCTGAGGTAGCCACGTCTTCCTCAAGCATCCCGATGGAAGAGTGACCACAGTGCCGGTGCATTCTGGCGAAACCATTGGTCCCGGTCTCCTGCGCTCAGTTCTCCGTGACATTGAGTTGTCAGTGGAGGATTTGTTTGCGGGTCGCTGAGCCTTGAACGCGCCGACAAGCCAGCACAACCCAGTCCCTGCCAGGGCCCTTAAATCAGAATGGTTTCCGCGGCGTGATCTCTTCGTCCTTAATGAAGAACTGCGCCGAACATTGCGAGGAGCCGCAGATCGTCGGCAGTAAGCCAGCCATCTGTTTGCGCGTAATCAGGCCCAGCGTGCCGCACGACGGGCAGGAGAGCACCGCCCAATAGGGGTCTTCTTTCTCTCCCACTTCGCCAGCATTCTCCAATACGAACACGGTGCCGGGTTCCATCTGCTCGGGAATCCACTCATTGATAATGCTCAATTCACCGATCATCATGTGCCTCCCCCCGCTTCCGTTTAGGCTCGTCTTAAGGCCTGTGAGCTAAGCCAACTGCATTACGCCCTTCGACCCCGGCGTAAAGGCACGCCCCGTTCCGAACTCGCGGACTTCTTGCGCGACTGAATTTCTCCTCGAACCCGGCGAACTTCGTCGCTCAGGCATATATCGAACATCGGCTGCCGGGCATTCTTCAGTAGGTCCACGACCTGCCGAGCCGAGGTGCGCAGATAAAGATGAGTGCCGTCGGTAAGAAGGTGATGTTCGGAAGACGCGCTGACCGTCGCGGCCAGGCTGGTGCCGAATTCCTGTTGCAGGAACCCGATCACCTTGCGCATGCGTTGCAGCGAGAAGCCCCGCCGTCGAAGCTGGCAGATCACTGCGACAGTGATCAGCTCGTCCCAGGTATAGATGCGGCGGTGCCCCTGGCGGCCGGGCGCCACGATGCCCCGTTCATCCCACCACTGCAGTTGACGGGCGCTGATTCCGGTCAGGGCGATCACGTCGTTCGAGGTAAACTGTCGCTGCATGTTGAACACATTCTGTTTCAAACAAGAAGTCGAACAAATGTTTGAAACATTCTAGGCGGGGGAGGCACAATTCAAGCAGGGTTTCGTCGTTCATTGTGTTGACTACGCGGGTACGTCGCTGTGAGGGTAGATCTGCGGACACCGGCCTTAAGGCTGGTCGTTTGTGCCTTTTGCGCTCTGGCATTAAGATTGAACCGCAACAAATTCCTTCTCGGGGCCATTCGATTCATGATCCAGTTCATGATCCAAAGACTGCATGTGCGCGTCGCCATGCTCGCGTTGTTCGTCCTCTTATCGGGTACATTCACTTTCTCCCAGCAAAAAGATCGGAACTGCAAGTCAGATAGCGCGCAAAAGAGCGCTCCTGCCGCATCCGCGCCATCGGCGAAAGACGACAAGGACAAGGACAAGGATGAGGAGAAACTGGGCGACCCATTGTTCAGGGGAATGAAATACCGCTCGATCGGTCCCTTTCGTGGCGGCCGCTCGCTGACGGCAACCGGAATCCCCGGCGACCCCTCGACCTACTACTTCGGTGCGACCGGCGGCGGCATCTGGAAATCGACTGACGGCGCCAACACCTGGTTCCCCGTTTTTGACAAGGATGGAGCGCCTTCGATCGGCAGCGTTGCCGTTTCCGTCTCCGACCCTAACGTGGTTTATGTGGGCACGGGCGAAGCTTGCATTCGCGGAAACATCTCGCAGGGCGACGGCGTTTGGAAGTCAGTGGACGCGGGAAAGTCCTGGAAGAGCATTGGCCTGAAAGATTCGCGCGCCATCGGCAAAGTAATCGTGAACCCGCGCAATCCCGATATCGTTTTTGTGGCCGCGCTGGGCCATCCCTATGGTCCGAATACGGAACGAGGTGTGTTCAGAACGACCGATGGCGGCAGGACCTGGGACAAGGTTCTCTACAAAGACGAAAACACGGGCGCCATCGATGTAGTTTTCGATCCGCAAAATCCCAACATTTTGTTCGCCTCGCTGTGGGAGACTCGGCGAACTCCATGGACGCTCTCGAGCGGCGGGCCGGGCAGCGGCGTGTATCGCTCAACCGATGGCGGCGCCTCCTGGAAGCAACTGCAGGAGCACGGGCTTCCGAAGGGCCCCTACGGGCGCATCGGACTGGCCGTAGCGGCCAACTCCGAACGCGTGTATGCGTTGATCGAAGCTAAGGACGGTGGTCTATACCGCTCCGACGACGGCGGCGACACTTGGGATCTCGTGAACGGCAGCCACGGCCTGTTTCAGCGGCCGTGGTACTACATGCACGTGATCGCCGATCCGCAGGATGCGAATACTCTCTACATAGCGGATGTGGAGTTCTTCAAATCCACCGACGGTGGGCGCACCTTCAACAAGATCAAAGTTCTGCACGGCGACAATCACGGGCTGTGGATCGATCCCAAGAACACGAAGCGCATGATCGCCTCGGACGACGGCGGAGTTACCGTCAGTCTTGACGGCGGCAAGTCATGGACGCGCGAGGACAACCAGCCAACCGCGCAGTTTTACCACGTCATCACCGACACGCGCACGCCCTACTACGTGTACGGCTCGCAGCAGGATAATTCCACCGTGGCGATTGCCAGCCGCAGCGATGACGGCGCGATTGGCCGCGACAATTGGTATCCGGTGGGTGGCGGGGAGGCAGGCTACATTGCCCCCAATCCAACCGACCCGAACATTGTGTATGCCGGCGACTATCAGGGCAACATCACGCGCTTCGATCGGCGCACCAACCAGGTCAGGAGCATTGCCGTGTGGCCGGAACTCAGCGATGCGCGCGGCGCGGCCCCGCTCGATCATCGTTTTCAGTGGACGGCGCCGATCGTGATCTCTCCGCAGGATCCGAACACGATTTATTACGGAGGCGAGCGCGTTTTCAAAACCAGCGACAGCGGAACGCACTGGGAGGCGATCAGTGGCGACCTGACGCGCAACGACAAATCGAAACAGCAGCCTTCCGGCGGCCCGATCACGATTGACGATACGGGTACCGAATATTACGACACCGTTTTCTCGATTGCTCCCTCGCCCCTGGCCAAAGGCCTGATCTGGGTGGGCACCGACGACGGCTTGGTCCAGATCACGCGCGATGAAGGGAAGAATTGGACGAACGTAACGCCCAAAGATCTTGCGGAATGGAGCCGCATCAGTCTGATTGAAGCGTCTCCACATGATGCCGGTACGGCATACGTCGCAGTTGACCGCCATCAGAACGACGATCTTGCGCCCTACATCTACAAAACGGCCGATTACGGAGCGACCTGGAGCCGTATCACCACCGGAATCCCGGACGGAGTTTTTGTGCGCGCGGTCCGCGAGGACCCGAAGAAGAAAGGTCTGCTCTATGCTGGAACCGAGCGCGGCGTTTTTGTCTCTTTTGACGACGGAGCTCACTGGCGCTCGCTGCAAATCAACCTGCCGATCACGCCGGTCCACGACCTGGTCATTAAAGACGATGATCTGGTGGTGGCGACGCACGGGCGCTCGTTCTGGATCCTGGATGACGTCTCTCCGCTGCGCCAGTTCGCCGATTCAGTTGCTTCCGAGGACATGCATCTCTACCAGCCTGCGACGGCGTATCGCGTGCACAGCGGAGATGCCCCGGCGCATTTGGCTTTTGCCGGAAAGAATCCACCCAACGGCGCGGTGATTTATTTCTACTTCAAAAAGGCGCCGCAGCAGGAAGTGAAGATTGAAATCCTGGACGCGGCGGGCAGTGTAATCCGCCAGTACTCCAGCAGCAAAACCGAGCCGCTCGAGGAACCACTCGACCCCGAGGACAAGAAGCCGGAAAAGCAGATCAAGCTTGAAGACGGTCTGAACCGTTTCGTCTGGGATCTGCATTACGAAGAAGCAAGCCGCGTCCCCGGCTATTTCTTGTGGGAATACAATGACGGCGCGAAAGGGCCACTGGCGCTGCCCGGCAACTATCAGGTACGCCTCACCGCCAATGGCAAGAGCTTGACGGCTCCTTTCCAACTGAAAATTGACCCGCGAGTCACCACTTCCGAGAGCGATCTGGAGAAGCAGTTCAAACTAGAGATGGACGTGCGCGAGCAGTTGAATCGCGTCTACCACGCGGTAAACCAGATACAGGACGTCCGCGAGCAGTTGGACGGGCTCAAGAAACGCCTGGCGCCGGGCGCGTCCACGAAAGCATTGTTCGATGGTGCCAGTGCGCTGGATGCCAGGCTGATTGCGGTTCGCGATCCGCTGATTAACTTTAGAATCAGCGCCAGCGAAGATTCTCTCGCCTACGCTCCGGGGATCGACGCCAAGCTGGCGTTTCTTGCCATGGGAGTGGCGGGATTCGCCGATTCCGCTCCCACCGAGGCTCAGTACCAGGAATTCGACAAGCTGAAAAAGCAGACCGATGAATCACTGGCGGCTTGGGAGCAGGTGCGGAATTCGGATATCGTTACGTTCCAGAAGCTGGCGGCGGAGCAAAACGTCCACTCCATCTACGTGCCTGATGTGAGAAGCGAGCGGGTGCAGGGCGGTGGCGAAGAATGAAGAATTGTGTGGACGGGGCTGAGCCCCGTCACCACACAAGAACTAAATGAACATCTCGTCCTGCGGAACCCCCGCGCCGTTTTTCGGCTGACGCCGTCTCTGGCCGAGGAAGACTTCGACTCCGGTGCTGATCGCGCTCATCAGTCCATTCACCTGGCGCAGCGGAGAGATCACGGTTTTGTGCACGACTTCACTGGTCTCCTCCACTTTATCCATCGTCCGGTTCAGCAGTTCATCCGCGCGGATGACTTGCAGCCGGGTGCGATCGAGGGCATCGGTGAGCGTGGCGTCAATGCGGGCCAGTTGGTTGCGCACCAGGGTGCTCGACTCCGAGAGGTTGACGGTCATGACGTCGAGCTTGGGGCGGATTTCCACCAGCATGCTCTGCACCGTCTCCATCGTGGGCAAGGCCTTGCTCGTCACTTCGGTGGCCAGGGCTTCCATCTTCGCCGTGCTCTTGCGGATTGCGAGGTAGAGGCCGAACAGAATTAGCATCTGTAAAACGACCGCCGACGCAGTGACCGCAATAAAAATTCTTAGGAGGTTGTCATCCATGGCTGCTCCTGCTGCTTTTGCGCAGTCGGCTAAAGATTCTTGGGCGGTTCCACCCCGGCTGCGGTTGTCTCGTTATAGGCCTGACGGCCGGCCTCGTAGGCGGAACGGAACTGTTCCTTCTGCTGGTTGAGCACTTCGCGTCCCCGATCCATCCATTCACTCGCCTGTTCGCGCGCCCGACGGGCATGCGCACGCGCTCGTTCACTGCCCTCCTGCGCCTTGGCGCGAATGACATCGCGGGTTTCATCGCCGGAGCGTGGCGCGTACAACACACCGACTACAGCTCCGACACCGAGCCCCGCCAGGAACCACAAGAAGCCGTTGCCTTCACGATCCGCCATAACTGCCTCCTCAAGCTTGCTCTATCTCGGATGGTAGCACCCTGATATGTGAAAGACAATTCACGGCGTCCCGGCCGGCAAGCCAAACCAGAGCAGGTTTTCCACAGCAAAGTTGATCCGTGACAGCAAAGAATCGCTTGTGCCGGGCGCGGCAAAGGCGGACAATGAGGCGTTTTTCAGGAGGCATGGTTTGTCCGACCGCAAGTATCGGCAACACGGATACCAGGATTCCGGTGCGGGCAGTGGCCCGAAGAAGGAGTTCGAGCGGCCAGCGGCCCCGAAGAAAGAGAATACCTTTGGGCCGCGGCCGATCAACATGCCGGGAACGCGGACCGTTTCTCGCTGTGCCGAATGCGGCGCGTTGCTCCAGAATCTCTCGGATGCTCTCGGGCAGTGCCCGAAGTGCGGGTTCGAGCTGCACGCCTGCAAACAGTGCGAACACTTCGACCCATCGAGCCGCTTCGAATGCAATCAACCGATTCCGGTCAGAATCTCTCCCAAAGACAAACGCAACGACTGCTCGCTCTATTCCATCCGCGTCATGGTCGAGAAGGAAACCTCCAGCAAAGGCAGTCCGCGTCCGAATGACGCGCGCGCGGCGTTTGACAACCTGTTCAAGGACTAAAGACAGTTCTCAGTGCCCGGTTTGCGGTTCTCAGTTACGGCGGGATCGTCCCGGTGCGCTGCATGGTCTTTTGGGCTATTTACTGGTTAGTACCGAGGGGCACCCTGAACGGCCAGGGTGGAAACGCGCAAGCCGCTTGCCTTAGGGCGGTTACATCCTTATAATCCGCTCACCGGAATAATGTTAAGCTGCGGTGCGTCTTAGATGCGGCTCATGATTTTCGGGACCAGTCGGTGTGAGTGATAATGCAAGATTGGTTCATGGTGCAAGCCCGGCACCAGGCTTGAGTGCAATCGGGCAAGATGTCAAACTCCATCTTCCCTAAAGAATTAAGGAGCCACCGGAATGAAGAAGATTGTTCTCGCGATGCTGCTGGTAACTGCGGTTGCCGCCTTCGCTCAAACCACACCCGCGTCAGCCCAACCCGCGCAGCCGAAGAATCCGACGCCCGCTCCGGCAGCGCCCCAGAAAAAAGAAATCAAAGACCCAGCCGAATATAACGCCTACGTGGGCGCCGTGCAGCAAACGGACGCCGCCGCCAAGGTCAGCGGCTTGGAAGCGTTCTTGACGCAGTATCCCAACAGCGTGATGAAGGAAGATGCGCTCGAGCTTTTGATGGGCGCTTACCAGCAGACCGGCAATCAGGCCAAGACGCTGGACACGGCGCAAAAGGTCTTGCTGGCGAACCCTTGCAATATCCGGGCGCTGGCGCTGCTGGCCTACACCAAGCGGGCGATGGCGGAAGCGGGCCAGGGGCCGCAGAACCTTGCCGAAGCGGGCCAGGCCGGTGAAAAGGGCCTGGCGTGTCTGCAGACGGCTCCCAAGCCGGATGGCACCTCAGCGGCGGACTGGGACAAGCTGAAAACGCAGACCGCCGTAATCTTCAATGGTTCGGCCGGCATGGGTGCGTATCAGGCCAAGGACTATGCCAAGGCCCAGCAGTTCCTGCGCGCGTCGGTCAATGCCGAGCCGGCCAACTTGCGCGACGTTTATCCGCTGGCGCTAGCTTATCTCACGGCCGGACCCACGGAAAAAGACGTGGATGGACTCTTCTTCATCGCGCGCGCTTCCAGTCTGGCGCAGGGCACTGGCAAGGCTCAGATCGCGAAGTTCGGCCTGAGCAAATACACCAAGTATCACGGCAGCGAGGATGGATGGAGCGATCTGCTTGCGAAGACGGCCGCCGCGACCACGCTACCCCCGGCCGATTTCACCATCACCAAGTACGTGCCACCAACTCCTGCTCAGCAGGCTGCGGATCTGGTGAAGAGCAAGAAAGTGGAGGAGATGAGCTTCGCGGAGTGGCAACTGGTGCTTTCCGAGGGCACGCCTGAAGATGCCGACAAGGTGTGGACCGTTCTGAAAGGAAAGCCATTGCAGATGGTGGCCCATATCATCAGTATCGAGCCACCCAGCAAAATTACCGAGCACGGCAAGAGCGTCGAGGCCCCCACCAAACTGGCACTGGCCGGCAGCGAGGACGATATCGAAGCGAAGCGTGCCGACATCGATCTGACCATGTCAGCGGCGATTCCACCGAAGCAGATGCCAAAAGAGGATACGGACTTCCAGTTCGCAGGAACACCGGTTTCCTACGTGGCGAAGCCGTTCGTGATGACCATGAGCGACGGGGCCTTCCTGGTGAAATCGGTGCCGAAGCCGGCTAAGCCTGTTCACAGGAAGCCCGCGGCACAATGAGGTAAGGTCTCAGGTGTCAGGTCTCAAGTCTTAGGGAGACCCCTAGGCTGGAAGATCTGGGAAGAAAAAGAAAAGGGTGGCCCAATCAGGGCCGCCCTTTTTTGTTCGAGACTTTCCCAGGAGATGTTTTCCTAAGACCTAAGACCTGACACCTGACACCTGACACCTAAGACCTGAACTACCGTGCTTGCTTTCTCTCCAGTGTGACCGGGCGCGCGCTGCGCGGCGGACGCTTGGCGCCGGCGCGTAACGGACGCACATCAATCTTGAGCTCCTGCATAGTCCGGCTGAGCGTGTTCCGGTGCATGCCCAATTGCCGGGCTGCCTTGCACTGATTGCCGCGGTTTTCTTCGAGCACGGTCATGATAAAGTGCTTCTTAAATTCACGGACTGCTTCCGAATAAAGAATGTTGCTTTTGTACATTTGAAGAATGAGTGCTTCCAATTGATCTTTCACCTTGCCTCGTTTCCGCACCTTTGCAATTCCAAAAATCTTGCAGGGGCTAAGCCCGAACTCCATTGGCCCTAAGCCTTCAGGCCAGTTCTAATCGCTATTTCGACGGCCCGGGCGATTGCGGCTGAAGCTTGTCCGTCGTGGAGTGCGCTTGCCGCATGTAGTCCAAGCCCTGGTAGAAGCGGTGGCGCAGTTCCGACGGTGCGAGCCAGACCGCTGCCCTCCCGCCTACCAGAAAATATGGAGCCAACTGAGATCCCGCCAGCCATTTCGTAGCCGGCGCAAAAGCGGCCATGGCAGTGAGCACAACCGCCACCACCAAGACGCCCTTCAACAAACCCAGGACCGCTCCCAACACCCGGTCCAACGTGCTCAGACCGGCTTTCTTCATCACCCAGCGCGCGATCCGTCCGGCAAAGCCGGCAAGCAGCAGGATCGCGAAAAACACGATCAGGAAACCAGCAATCTCACCTAACCACGGCGACTTCAAATGCGGCCCGAACCATTCCGCCAGACGATGATACTGCCAGGCCGCCAGCAAGTATCCCACGACCAAGCCCGCCAGCTTGAACGCTTCATGAAAGAATCCTTCGCTAGCCGCTCCGGCCACAGACAAAACCAGAAAGCCGAGGATGATCCAGTCCGCAATGCCCATGATTCAAGAACGACGTTCAATGATCCGAGCGCATGCCGGCTAAATCTCCAACTTGCGTCCCGTCAACTGGCGATACGCCTCGAGGTACTTTTCGCTTGTCCGCAGCGCAACTTCTTGGGGGAGGGCGGGGGCGGGCGGTTGTTTGTTCCAGCGAATTTCTTCGAGGTAATTCCTTACATACTGCTTGTCGTAGGAATCCTGCGCCTTGCCCGGTTGATAGGTGTCGGCCGGCCAGAAGCGCGAGGAATCCGGTGTGAGCACTTCATCCGCCAAGGTGATGCCCTGGGCGGTTCGCCCAAATTCAAACTTGGTGTCAGCAATGATGATGCCGCGCTGCCGCGCGTAATCCGCGGCCTTCTTGTAGAGCCGCAGCGTGATGTCTCGAAGTTGGCGGCTGAATTCGGGATCGACCAGCTTGCACATTTCTTCAAACGAAATGTTAATGTCGTGTCCGGTGCTGGCCTTGGTGGCCGGAGTGAACAGAGGCTCCGGCAGTTGGTCGGATTCCTTCAAACCGGGAGGCAGCTTGACGCCGCAGACTGAGCCCGTAGCTTTGTACTCTTTCCATCCCGAGCCGGAAAGGTAGCCGCGCGCAACGCACTCGACCGGAAACATCTCGGCGCGCATGACCATCATGGAACGGCCGCGCAGTTCATCGGCATGCTGACGAATCGCCGCCGGGTAACGGCCCACATCGGCCGTGACCAAATGGTTGGGGACGATGTCCTTGAGAAAGTCGAACCAGAACAGCGAGATCTGGGTCAGGACCCTCCCCTTGTGCGGAATGCCGGTCGCCAGCACGTAGTCGAAAGCCGAAATGCGGTCGGTGGCCACGAAGAGGAGGTGGTCACCATCGAGGTTATAGACGTCGCGGACCTTGCCGCTGGCGTGCAACTCCAATTCCGGGTAGTCCGTTCGCAGCAGGACGCTATCTAAAATCTGGGGGCTCATCAGCAAATTCACCGGTAAGAAAACTTTGCGTATTCTAACTGTCGTGGGAGATTTGTCAACGATTACGATCACACCCGCTGTTTTGCGGCGGCGTTGCTTGCAGCGAAAAGGGTTGACAGTTCCAGTGTAAGCGAAAAGCCTTGTCCATGGCTGGTTTTCGAGGAGATGAGATGTGGAAAAACTGAGGAAGGCTCTGGAAAAAAGGGCAGCGAGTATTCATCGTGGGCAAGCAAGAAAAGGCTTATCCGTCAAGAATGAAGCGCAGGAAGTTATTGCTCGCTGCGATGGCTCAAAACCGGCTGGGCCATTTGCGGGCGGCATGGAAGACACGGATCAGCTGCACCACATCGGCGCGCACGCGATAAGGAACGATGTACGGCGTTCCCGAGACGACTAATTCGCGAGTGCCGGATATCCGGCCGGGACGACCGAGAGCCGGGAAATGTTCCAGAGCTTCGACCGCTCTTACGATTGCGGCCACGGTCCTGGCAGCAGCATCGGGATTGTCCTGGAAGATGCACTCGGACACGGCAATCAGGTTCGCGCGTGCCGCTCGCAGCCAGTTAACGCGCACGTCGCGTCAAGCGCCTGATCGTCTGCCGCATTTCCTCGTCGGTGGCGAAGTCGCCTGCGTCGGCCTCGGCCAGGCCTTTCTTGATTTCATTGATCTGCCATTCGTTGACGGAGACATATTCCTGGATTGCTTGAGCGGCGACGAACGAGCGGCTCCGGTTCATCGATTTCGACAAACGGTCGAGCTTGTTCTTGAGTTTGGCATCCAGCCGGAGAGTGAGAACCGAAGACGCAGACATAATGTACACATTATACATCAGTTGTATACGTGATCATGCCGCCCCAAATCTGACCGACACCAGTTTCGACACGCCGGGCTCCTGCATGGTCACGCCATAAAGCACGGGGGCGATGCTCATGGTGCGTTTGCTGTGGGTGATCAGGATGAACTGGGTCTGCACACTCATCTCGCGCACCAGTTCGGTGAAGCGCGCAATGTTGGCTTCGTCGAGCGGAGCATCGACTTCGTCGAGAATGCAGAACGGGCTGGGTGTGTACTGGAAGATGCCGACCAGCAGCGCGAGCGCGGTGAGTGCCTTTTCGCCGCCGGAAAGCAGCAGCACGTTCTGCAGCTTCTTGCCCGGAGGCGATGCCACCACGTCAATGCCGCTCTCCGCGCTGTTTTCCAGGTCGGTCAGCCGCATGAAGCCGTGTCCGCCCCCGAACAGCTTGCGGAACGTGCCCTGGAAGTTCTCGTTGATCTTGTTGAAGGCCTCTTCAAATTTCTGCCGCGAGACTTGATCGATTTCGCGAATGGTAGCTGCGGTGTTTTCGATCGCCTCGATCAGATCTTTTCTCTGCGTCGCGAGAAATTGGTGGCGCTCCGCCGTTTCCTTGTACTCTTCGAGAGCCATCATGTTGACCGGACCCATGGCGTCGAGGCGGGCGCGCATTTCACGGTGCGCCTGATCTTCGGCGGCAAGCTCCTCGCCGGTGAGCATCGGAAGCGTCGTGTCCGCCATCAGGACGGCGCGCTCCATGCCCAGTTCGTTGAGGCAGGTATCGGCCAAGTGTTGCAGGTCGGATTGCAGCTTGGCAGCCGCGGCCGATAGCGCGCCGCGACGGTCACGAGCGAGATCCAGTTGCAGACGCGTGCTGCGCAGAAGTTCGTCAATTTCAGCGAGGCGCGCCCGCACTTGCTCGGACTCGAGTTGCAGCAGGCCTTCGCGAGCTTCTCCGGCATTGCGCTCGGCTTCGAACTGCACCAGTTGCTCGGCCAGTTGCACGTTTTCGTTTTGCCGTTGCGCGATTTCGGCGCTCCCCGATTCCATTTGCGCGTGCAGAGCGCCGGCCCGCTCCCGCATTTCGGAAACCAGCGTTTCAATGCGCTGCAGCAGCGTCGTAGCCGAACGATGACGTTCTTCGAGAGTGGCCACGCGAGCCGCCCGCTGCGAGGTGGCTTCAGCGGCAGCGTCGCGCTGGCCACGGAGAGCGGCAAGGCGGTCTTGTCCGGCGGCAAGCTGCATTTCGAATTGCGCGCGCGCTTGTTCGATCGCGCTCAAATCTGCCTGGCGCAAGGCGATCAAGCTTTCCTGCTCCTGCCGTTCCGCCGCCAGCCGTTGCAGTTCGCGCTCGCTGATCCCCATCCGTTCGCGCACTCGCGACATCTCTCCGTCCAATTGCCGCAGCAGGTGTCCGGAAGTCATCGCCTGTTTCTCGGCCTCGCGCTTTTCTTCTTCCAGGCGATCGAGCAGGGAAGTGTGCTCCTTGATTTCGCGTCCCAGAGTGAGCGCCAGGATTTCCTTCTCGCGGAGGGCGCGCTCCAGCTCTTCGAGCAGGCGCAGCACATCCCGCAACTCGCGCTTCATCGAGAGCGGCCCCTCGCTCCGTTGCCTGCCCCCGGTCACGGTCACGTTGTGGAAGCATTCCCCGTTCTGAGCGAGGAAAAACGCGTCCGGACTGGAAAGCGCGAGATCGCGCGCCATTGCTGGATCTTGCACGATGTATCCGTTGCCCAGTTTGGGCAGAATTACTTCAAGGGACTTGCCGAATCCGTTCAGCACCCGAATCGAGTTCTTCAGCGGAAGGACCGTATCGTTGAGCGGAGCATAGTGATGGCTTTCGTCTGCTACGAACGAAAACTTGGCCTGCGAGTCCTCAGGATGGACCAGGAATGTCGCGCGCCCGTCGACGTCCGAACGCAGCAGGCGCAGGCCTTCGTCGGCGGCATCCCACGATTTGACGACGACGAAATTCAGTTCATCGCGCAGAAAGTCTTCGACCACTCGCTCATAGCGCGGCTCGACTTCGAGGAAATCGGCAAGCACGCCAGCGGGAGCGTTGCCTCCCTGCAGCGCGCCCGATTGAAACAGCCGCCGCACCGACTCCGTGGAATAACCGTGCTCGGCAATCACCGCTTCGAGCGATCCCTTCTTGCCCAGCGCCGTAGCGTATTCCGAGCGGATGGAGTCGAGTTGCTTCTTGGTGTCGCTCTCGGCTGAACGCTTGCTGTCGAGGGCTTCACGCAGGTTCGCAATCTCGGCGGCCAGGCCGCTGGCGCGTTGCGAAACGCTTTCGAATTCCAAAGCAATTTGGCCGCGTTGTCCGCCGAAGGTTTCCGCTTGCGACGAAGCAGTTGCGATCTCGGCTCGCAGACGGTGCTCCTCGCGGCCGATGCCCGCCAACCGCTCCTCGGATTGCGTGAGCTGATTGCGGAGATGGGAAGCTCCGCCGACCGCCTCCAGTATCGCCGCGCGATGCGATTCCTGCTCCTGTTCGAGCATCGCGAGATTTGTCGCTGCGCAGGCCGTTTCCTGCTGGCTCAACCTCAGCTCCTGCTGGGCCGCTGCTAGATCGGCCGCCGCTGAGTCCAGCAGCTGCTGGTGACCATCCCGTTCTCCCTCAAGTGCTGTGAGCCGGCTCTGGGCCTGCGCCAGTTCTGCTTCCGCGGACGCGGTGCGAACCATCAGTTCCGCGCAGCGCTCTTCGTTGGTTCGGATGCGCGCTTTCCCGCGATCGCCTTCGATTGCGATCTGGCTGAGACGGTCGCGATTTTGCCGCGTCTCGGTCTCAATCTCATATCCGCGCTGGGTGCGCTCGGAATGCTCGGCTTCGGACTGCTGCACGCTCTCGGATTGCTGGCGAATTTCCTCGCCCAACTGATGAATCTGGGCATCGAGAGTCACGCTCTCGTGGTCCATTTGGGTGAACTTGCTGGCGAGCACGACGCGCAGCTTGGCGCGCATCTCATCGCGCAGCCTGGCATAGCGCTCGGCTTTGCTGGCCTGGCGCTTGAGCGAGTTCATCTGCCGCGTGACTTCTTCAAAAATGTCGTTCACACGGTTCAGATTCGTCTTGGCGTCTTCCAGCCGTGCTTCGGCGAGACGCTTCCTCGTCTTGAATTTGGTGATCCCGGCCGCTTCTTCAATGATGGCGCGGCGGTCCGTCGGGCGGCTGCTCAGAATCTGACCGATGCGTCCTTGCTCGATCAGCGCGTACGACTCCGGGCCAAGACCCGTCCCCATGAATAGTTCCTGGATGTCGCGCAGGCGGCATAGTTTTCCATTGAGCAGGTATTCGCTGTCGCCGCTGCGGAACAAGCGGCGCGTCACCGAAATTTCTCCGGCGTGGTGTTGCTGCTGATTAAATTTGCGGCGGCGGATTTTCAGAACGACCAGCGGTCCGGACGGCGCGGCGGCATCAGCAGAAGATTCGTTCGCTGACGCTGCCGGAGCTTGCGCCGCGATCTCGCCTTCCACTTCCTCCGTCTTTATTTGTCCCGGCTGAGCTTCCTCGACGGCTCGTTCCGTTTCTGCGGCAGCCTGCGCGCGGGTTTCCGCTTCATCCCAATTTTCTTCTGGCAGGTCGTCTTGAATCTCGATCTCGGTAGGCGCGTTCGTATCCGGCCCCGCGTAAACTTCGGGATCGATCAAAGTCAGGGATACTTCGGCCATGCCGGTGGGGTTGCGGTCGCGCGTACCGGAGAAGATCACGTCTTCCATGCGCGAGCCGCGCAATGTCTTCGCCGACTGCTCCCCGAGCACCCAGGAGATCGCGTCGGCGATGTTCGACTTGCCGCAGCCGTTCGGCCCGATGATGGCGGCGATGCCTTCGCCATGGAACTTCAGTTCGGTGCGATCGCAGAACGACTTGAATCCCAGGATTTGCAGCTTCTTGAGTTTGAGCAAAGTCACTCCTTGGTGAGCGGACACGGTGGTCCGCGGACTCGGTTTACGCTGGCTGGTGTGCGCTGCAAATCGCGGGGAACCGGCTATTGACTACCCAGGTTCCTCGCTGTCGCATCGTAGGATGCCGTCCCCCATGAACCGGGAACACCATCCCTGCATTGGACCAACTCTAACGGCGAATACGGGGACGGGTCAAGTAATAAAACACCACATATGGTGGGTCTTATCCACACACCGCCTTTAGTTGCACACGTACTGCAGCTATTTCGCGCAAGTTGCTGGTGAGGAAGAAGAAGGGCGGGAGAACGCGAGAGCGTATTTACTGTACCGCCGGAGGGACGGAGATTCAAGGGCACGCAAGGGTAGCTCTCTTCTGAGAAACGCGATCATGCCAATGATTGTTTTACAGTTCATGAACCTGGAGCGGACAAGAGACAGGCTGAACTGATAACTTGGTCGAATAGTTTGGCATCCTTCTCAGGAGCGGAGCCATAACTGGCAATATCCTTTTCGTTGACAGAGCCGTATCTGGCGACAACCGATCCCCGAAGCTGAACGCGCCGCCAAAATTCTCCGTTGCCCCAGTATCCCCAGGAGTCTTCGCCGGCCGTGTTTCCGTCATCATCAAGGACCTTTCGATTCACAACCGGGCCGGAATAAACGAGCGCCGGATCGAGATGCGGCTGCATGCCTTTCATGCTCGCTTCCGGGTCCCACGAGATATTCAGGAGAGATGCACTATTTTTGGGTTGAACGGTACAGCCGCCGTAGGGTCCTACAGGCCTGTCGGGAACACCGCACTTGACCGTGAAGCGTTCTACTGGAGCATCGAAGTGAAGTTTAACCGGCCCAACCTCAATCCTTCTCATTCCGGGTCCCAATTTCTTACAGCCAGAAACGATGGGAACCGCCGGAGCGACAGGGTTTTTTCCGGTGTGCAGGAGGAGGTACGCGACGAAAAGTGAAAAAATCCCCGTAATGACGATGAACAACAGACGCCTTCTTGCAAGAAAGTTTCCCATTCGAGGATCTTTCGCCCTCCTCGCACGGTTCTGTTTGGCCCCTTAACTCAACTATTTCTTGCGCTCGACCAGGTAGCGAGCGAGCTCCTTTAGCGTCGACGCGGCCTCGCCGTATTGGTCCAGTTCGGCGCAGGCCTGGTCGACCAGCGCGTCGGCCTTGCGGATCGATTCCTCGATTCCAAATAATGCCGGATAGGTTGTCTTCTCTGCCGCCGCGTCCTTGCCCGCGGTTTTCCCCAGTTGCTCGGAGGTCTGGGTCAGGTCGAGCACGTCGTCCACGATCTGGAACGCCAGACCGATCGATTGCCCATAAGTCCGGAGTCGGCCGATATCCGCCGCGGTTGCCCCGGCATACATTCCTCCACTGACCACGCTGGCAGTGATGAGCGCCGCGGTCTTCGAACGGTGAATGTATTCGAGAGTGGCAAGGTCGGGTTTCTTGTGCTCGGCTTCGAGGTCAACGACCTGGCCGCCGATCATGCCATCGATGGTGCCAGTGGCATGTGCGATTTCCCGGATGATGGCGACCCGTGCTTCGGCCGGGCAAGCGATCTGCGCCAGCACTTCATAGGCCTGCGTCTGCAGTGCGTCTCCGGCAAGAATGGCGATGGCCTCACCGAAGGCCTTGTGACAGGTGGGCCGCCCGCGCCGCAAGTCGTCGTTGTCGAGCGCGGGCAGATCGTCGTGGATCAGCGAATAGGTGTGCAGCATTTCGAGCGCCGCCCCCACTTGCTCGATGCCGGCGGGCAGCGAGCCGGTTTGCGAACTGTCGTCTGAATTGGCGATCGATACTGCCGCGATCATGCGTCCGGCTTCCATGCAGAGGATGGGCCGCAGGCGTTTGCCACCCGCAAACACGCTGTGGCGCATGGCCTGATGGATGGAGGATGGATGTTGAGTGGACGGGGGTAAGAGTTGTTCGAGGGCGGCGTCGGCGGCATCGCGTCCCTGCTCCAAAACTGGTTTCAGCATGACATCGCAGTATAACAAGCAGGCTTCGCGGAAATAAAAAGGGACGCGCACACACGTCCCGTCAACCAAAAAGTCTCGCAATCCGTAGAGACGCGGCCTGCCACGTCTCCTTTTCGAGACCAAGAGACGGGACCAGCCCCATCTCTACGGCACATAATCAGGCGGCCACATGGTGCGTCATCCCGCGCAACAAGCAGCTCACTACATCTTGATTGCGCGGTTCACAGATGTCGGACGCGCCCAGATTCAGTGCCTCGGTCCACAGTTTGTCATCGGCCAGCCGATGGGTTCCCACGATGCAAAGGCTGGGGAATTCACGATGCAAACTCTCGACTTCGCACGGGCCCGATGTTTCCAGATCCAGCACCACCGCCTCGGCCTGATGCCGGGCAACTGCGGGGCGGACTTCCTGGTACGTGCGAGCCAAATGAACGGAATCAAAATGCTGGGATAGACTGACCGCCAGAGTTTGTGCAGTTCTGGGGTCATTCTGGTAAAGGACTACACAGAGTGGTTCCATACTACCCCCTGACGTCACCGCGATTGTGCGGCGGCCTTGCCTGCGACAGCAATCTGCCACCACAGGCGTTATCAGTTCCGAGTCGCGATAGCGTTACTTGCGCAACGCTTTCTCGGCCGGGGGCTCGAACGGTTCAGTTTGCAGCTTCCCGTTCTGTTTTAACAGAATCTCGACTTTCCCTTCCGCTTCCTCCAACTGCTTCCTGCAGGTTGCGGAAAGTTGCATGCCTTCTTCAAATAGCGTCAGGCACTTCTCCAGGGGAACCTCCCCTTTCTCCAGTTCCTGGACAATCTTCTCCAGACGCTCGAGGCATTCCTCAAACTTCACCAATCCAATTGCTCCTGCACTCTATTGTAATGCCGTTCCAGGTAGGAAATGTCCAGCAAAATTTTCTAATCCTGTGGATTTCCTAGGTACCGGTGTTTCAAAACTACACAGAAGTCGGCCGCTTCGAGCCGAGTGCCTCCAGAACATCTATCGCGGAGCTATATCGGCCCTGGGGAGCGCTGATCTGAGCGCCCTGCACCCGCTCGCGCACCGCCCTCAGCATTTCGCGAGCGATCGCTACGCCTTCCTCGCGAGCCGCCTCCGGACTCGCGGCCTTGCTCATCCGGTTCAGGATCTCATCCGGCACCGAAACCCTTAGCTCGTTCTTCATGAACTCGGCGTTGCGCACACTTACCAGCGGCCAAATTCCGGCCACCACCGGAATGCGACAGTGTTCGATCCGCCTCAGGAATTTCTCCAGCAGGCTCAGGTCGAAAACCGGCTGCGTCACCACGTATTCGGCGCCCGCTTCCACCTTATATTCGAAGCGCTTGATCTCCTCGTCAAGGTTGGGCAGCCCAGGATTTGCACCTACCCCGATGACGAAGCTGGTTCCGACTCCGATCGGGTTCCCACCCAGGTCGAGTCCCCGGTTCAGGTTGTGGACGATATTCACCAATCCGATTGCATCTACGTCAAATACCGCTGTAGCATCGGGATAGTTCCCCATCTTCGGGGGGTCTCCCGTGATGCAGATGAGGTTGCGGATCCCGGTAGCCGCTGCCCCCAGCAGGTCCGACTGGATGCCGAGCACGTTTCTATCGCGACAGGTGTAGTGCAGGACGGCTTCAATGCCAACTGCCTGCTGCATCAGCAGCGACAACGCCTGGTTGCTCATGCGCGCCGAGGCCCGCGGGCTGTCCGGAATATTCACCGCGTCTACGCCGACCGATTTGACGAACTTCGCGCCTTCAACCTCTTTTCGAATGTCGATGCCCTTGGGCGGCACGATCTCGACCATGGTTACAAATTCCCCGGCCGCAATCTTCGCACCGAGTTTCGAGCGTTCCGCGATGGGAATGCTCGCCGGAGCGGCGGTCGCCGCGCCGGGATGAATCGTTTCGGCAACGGTAGTCTTGCCGCGCCCCCCGCGCACCCGCAAGGCCGCTTTCATGGCGCGTATATGATCCGGCGTGGTACCGCAGCATCCCCCGATCAGCTGTACCCCGGCCGCCACGAATTTTCGCGCATAGCTCGCCATATATTCCGGCGAGCAGAGATAGATATTCCGTCCTTCGACCGAACGCGGCATGCCGGCGTTTGGCTGCGCGGCCAGGGGCAGGGAAGTGGCGGCTCGCACCCGCTCGATCGCGTCCAGCATGGCGACCGGGCCCACGCTGCAGTTGATGCCGAGTACGTCCACGTTCCATTCCGTCAGCCGGGCGGCGAAAGCTTCGGGGTCAGAGCCATCCAGGCAGTTCCCGTCTTCGTCAATCGTGACATGGGCGACGATGGGAACCTTGGCATTCACATCGCGGCAAGCCAGCACGGCTTGGTGTAATTCTTCCACGTAGCCGAAGGTCTCCAGCATTAGTAAATCCACGCCGCCTTCGATGAGGGCCGCGACCTGTTCGCGAAACGCCGCGCGGGCCTCTTCCAGCGAAGTCTTACCCAGCGGTTCAATGCGAATACCAAGCGGGCCAATCGATCCGGCCACCCAAACATCGAAACTCTTGGCCGCTTCCCGAGCCACGTGAGCGCCGGCCACGTTGATGTCGCGCACCCGATCCGCCAGGCTGTGCCGCGCCAGCCGAAAGCTGTTGGCGCCGAAAGTATTGGTTTCGATAATCTCCGCCCCGGCCTGCAGATAATCGTGGTGCACGCCGCGGATCAACTCCGGCTGCGACAGGTTCAGTTCGTCGTAGCAGCGGTTGATAAAAATGCCCTTGGCATAGAGAAGCGTCCCCATGGCTCCGTCGCAGAGCACAGGCGATTGCTGCAGGCGTTCCATGAGGTTCTGCGCCATCTCTTTGAGGATACAAGATGCGAGGAGGTCTGCGCATCCGGGGCGAAGGTTTCAAGGTTTCAGAGTTGCAAGGTTTCAAAGTAGAACTCCTGCCCATGAACTTTGAAACCTTGAAACTCTGAAACCTTGAAACCCTGAAACTTGGCATTTCTTCCTTTGCTATAATCCTTGTTCTTGCATCCAAGTGATTATCCGGCATGAGGTTGGAGTCCCAGGTTTGAAAAAAGCACTGATTCTGCTGCTATTCCTGCTCCCCGGCAGTCTGATGTGGCTGAGCTGCGGAGCCAGCACTCCCTCCGGCAGTACGCCAGGCAGCGGCATCAAGTACCGCGCCTTCGTCACCAATAGCGTCAGCTCGGGAAGCGGAGTCGCAGGCATCTTCGTCGTCGACGCCATCAACGATGTGCGCCCCGTCACCTCCCCGATTTCCGTCGGCAATACTCCGGGAATGATGGTGGTCACGCCCAACCGCGCCCAGACCGTGGTCTTCAGCGGTAATGGCACGCAATTTTCCGACAACCAGCTCAGCCTCCTCAACAACGCCGCCGAAACCGCTGCCAATAAGTTGACCTTGCCCGGCATGACTGAGAGCTTCGTGGTTTCGCCGGACAGCTCCGCCGTCTATGTTGCCATCCCGACTGCTCAGGTGGTGGGACAATCTCCCGGAATCATGGACGCCATCGCGCTTAACAGCGGTACGATCACAGGAGAGGTCGAGGTTCCTTCGGTTCACTATCTCTCCATCGATAATAGTGGCAACCGGATTCTTGGCTTCAGCGATAACTCCGATGCGGTGGCGGTGATCACGCCGTCGAATATAGGGATACCCGGGAGCAGCGCGTTCACTTTGGTCAGTGGTTTCGATCGGCCGGTGGCGGCTTTCTTCACCAGCGACGATACGACCGCCTACGTGTTGAACTGCGGTGCCGAGTGCGGCGGCACCCAAGCCAGCATTCAGACTCTCGATTTGACGACGAACACGGCAGGCCCGTCTGCTGTCGTCTGCACTCCCGGCGGAAATCCACCGTGTATCGGCACTCTGGACCTGCCAGCCGGCAGCGTGGCTCTGGTAAATGGTTCGACCATGTATGTAGCGGGCACGCCATATTCTGGAGGAGCGCCGTCGCAGCCCTGTACCGGCCAGACGACTGCAGCCACCACCTGCGGACTGCTCACCATCGTTGACCTGTCAACCATGACGGTGACGAATTCCGGGATCGTTATCACCGACGGCTATCACAACCGAATTGCGCTCGGCGCCAACGGACAGCTTTTCATCGGCGCCCGCACCTGCGCCGAGATCTCCACTGCCACCGAGACCCGCGGCTGCCTTTCCATCTACAACACCCTGCCGGCCATCACGGTGGGGAGCGTTCTGCCGGGTGGCGTCTTAGTTCCTCCCGCAAATGGAGACGTGACCGGCATCCAGCCCATCCCTACGCGCACCGTAGTCTACGTCATCCAGAACTTTTCGCTCAGCGTTTACGACGTCACCATCGATGCCTTGGAATATAACCCGAACGACCCGTATAACCCCGGTCAGATCACTAACATGATCGGCCAGTTCATCGACGTCAAGACGGTGGATTTCTAAGGTCGGTAAATTAGAGTTGTCATCCTGAGCGCAGCGAAGGACCTATGCATTTGTATGCGCCCCAATGCATAGGTCCTTCGCTGCGCTCAGGATGACAATGGTGGGTTTTGCAAAAACTACAGCCTACTTTGGCTCCAGCGTCATGTCATGCGCCCGGTGTTGCCCGACCGCTGCCGGTGAGAACGGAAACGCGAAGGTCGACCCTCCGTACCACGCCGCCCACTGGTCCATGTAGTACGGACTAAGGAATATCCCACTCTCTCCCGTCACCAGGTTCAACGTGCTTTCGTCAAAGTTCGCAAAGTTCCACGTCAGCCGTTCGGAAGGCCCAAACTTCCGGCCCACCTGCTTCACCGTTTGTCCACTCCCGCTCATCGGATGCAATCCCGGCCCCGTGAAGTGCCCAATTAACGGAAGCTGACTGAGCACGGGATGTTTGATTTCAACTGGATTATTCTTCCCCCACTTCCATCGACTGAGGTCGGCAGGAACCGCCGTCTGCTTCACCGCGTTCTCCACCGCAGCCGTCAGCAGGCTTCCGTAATCTGAATATCCCGGCGGCAGCCAGCGCGCCGGCTGCTTGCTGAGCACGTTCTCCAGCCAGACCGAAGACATACCCCAGCGATAGCTCTTCCAACTGAGCGTGCCCGAAGCTGTGTCTGCACTTGGGCGATCCGCCGCTGCGCCCAGCTTTGGCTCCAGCAGCAATCGTGCCAACTCCTGACGAGCCTTGGTCTCAATTGCCGGGGCCGCTGCATCCGCCGACATCCGTCCATCCCAGTCCCGCAGAATGTCGACCGCGCGCTTCGCCCGGTCGGAGGCATTCGCGGCGTGATCCACCGCATACACGAACTTGTCGGCACAAAACCGGTCGTAGGTCGAAGCGACATCCATCTGCAACGCCAGCATATCCGCGGGCGCAAATTTCTTTCCCGATTCCAGCACCCGATAAATGCGATCCGTCCGCCACGGCGCATCCCATTCTGTGCTGATCGAATACTTGTAGCCCGTCGGCGTAATGCGCCCGTTGGCAGTCGCCAGAATTCCCGATGGCGGATCATAAACATGCGGCATCTCGTCGAAAGGAACCCAGCCTTTCCACTCGTGCGCGTCGTCGCTGCCATTTACCGGCAGGCTGCCATCGCCCGCCGCCCGTATCGGCACCCGCCCTGTCGCCTGATAACCGATGTGACCATCCACATCCGCATACATCACATTTTGTCCCGGCGCGCCGAAGTTCGAGAAGGCCTGGCGAAATTCATCCCAATTCTGCGCCGAGTCCACGTCGAAAAACACCTGTCCCACGCCGTCCTGCAGAGTCCAACGTAAGGCAATCTTGCGCGTTTCGCCCGGAATCAATTCAGTGATGATCGGCCCATGGCGCGTGGATACCACCTCGAGCGTCACATCGGGCTTGCCTTTGACGTGGATCGTCTCCTGCCGGTGCTGCGCTTCCACCCATCCCGCCGGAGTTTTGTACTGTCCCTGCGCATTGAACTCCTCGATGAAGTCGTCTTCCACCGTTGGCCCAACGTTGGTGAATCCCCAGCCGATGCGCTGATTGTGGCCGACAATGACGAACGGAACTCCCGGCAGCGTAACTCCCGCAACGTCGAAGTTGCTGCTAGTCGTTTTCAGGTGCGCCGCAAACCACAGGTTCGGCATCTGGTGGTCGAGGTGCATATCGTTCGACAGCAGCGGCCTTCCCGAAACCGTATGCTGCCCAGAAACCACCCAGTCGTTCGACCCCGCCCGGAAAGAATCATCGGAGGATTCAGCCTGCGAGAGGAATCCGCTCGACGAATATTCAGCCCCGGAGGGGAATTCAGAGCCGAGGGAGTGCCTAGCCCCGGAGGGGTATTCAGTTCCGGAGATGTACCCAGCCCCGGAGGGGCGACCGACCTTAGCCCAGCGCTTCAGCGCTGGGAACCTTGGAATAAATGATGCAAGTCCCGGAGGGACGACCGAGTTCTCACCCATAATTTCTGGTCCCTGGGCGATGTGCCCCGAGGCCAGCGCAGAGATCAGCCGGCTGTTTCCACCCTCCGGATCAACCTCTTCTTCGTCGTCCTCATCGTCATCGCTGCCCTTGACCGCGGGCTGGTCTTCTAGCCGCCGCACATCGCCCGGCGGACGGTCCCGCCAGGAAGAATTCACGTACAGGTCCGCCGTCAGTTCCGGTCCCAGCTTAGCGAGAATTTTCTCGCGCTCAAGCGCACGCTTGTAGCTGTAGTGATTCAAATCCTGCACCATGCGCGCCCCCACCAGCACGGAATCGGTCACCGTCCAGGGCCGCGGCGTGTACTTCAGCAGGCGGAATTCGAGCGAAAGCCGGTCGCGATGCGATTCCAGAAACGCATTCACTCCGCGTGCGTAAGCCTCAAAATAAGCCCGATCGCGTGCCGAGATATTTTTCTCCGCCGCTTCGGCCGCAACCCGCAGCCCCAGAATTCGCTCCGCGCGGTCCATCTTCACCGTGTCCTCGCCGATCACTTCCGAAAGTTCTCCGGCCGCGGCGCGCCGCAGGATGTCCATCTGCCACAGCCGATCTTGCGCGGTTACGTACCCCTGGGCAAAAAACAAGTCTTCGAGCGTGGCCGCCTCAATCGTAGGCACACCATGCTCATCGCGCACGATGCGCACCTTGGACGAGATCCCCGGCACGGAGACGCTGCCATCCAGTGTAGGCACCGCCGAGTGGGCAATTCCGTAAAGCCACCAGACACCGGCGATGAGTGCCACCAGCAAAAGACAAATGGCGTAGTACAGGATGCGGAGCGCAGGATGGCGCCGCCGGATTTCGGGTAGTGTGGCAGTGACCGACATTCTCACGATTGTAGGGGCGCGTGATGCCTGTGACAACCGCGCAGCAGAGCAGCGCCCAGAGCATGCGTAAACCCAACTGTCATCCTGAGCGGAGCAGGGACTTCACGAAGTGAAGTCCCTGCGGAGCCGAAGTGCCTGCCCTGAGCGAAGCCGAAGGGACCCCTACACCCTTCTCTGCTCAGCCCGTGATTTTGGATGGCGCAGCGAACTGCCCGTGGGCCCAACCGTCGCCACCATGGCTCCGTGCCGCCAAGGGAATCCTCACAATGTCCCTATTTTGCCGCTGGCGATTCCTCCAGGCCCCGATACTTCAACATCGCCTTCGTGTTGGGTGGCGCACCACGCCAGGCCTCGTACATTTTTCCGAGGTCCTGAGTGTTACCGCGAGAGAGGATCATCTGACGGAAGCGGTCGCCGTTCGCCCGCGTCAGCCCGCCATGTTCAACGAACCACTGGAAGGCGTCGTCGGCGAGCATTTGCGTCCAGAGATAGGCGTAGTAGCCGGCGCTATAGCCGTCGTTTCCCCAGATGTGGGCGAAGTAGGAAGAGCGATAGCGCGGTGGCACGTAGCTGACATTGAGGTGAGTCTTATCGAGCGCCTGCTTCTGGAACTCATCGGGGTTCTGCAGCGGGGCCGTGGACGGAAGCGAGTGCCACTGCATGTCGAGCTCGGCCGCAGCCAGAAGTTCTGTCATATCGTAGCCCTTGTTGAAAGTGTCGGATTTCCTTAGCCGCGCTACGAGTTCCTGGGGCATGGGAGCACCGGTTTTGTAGTGCTTCGCGTAATGGGCAAAAACCACGGGATCGCTGGCCCAATGCTCGTTGAACTGCGAGGGAAATTCGACGAAGTCGCGCGCCGTCGCCGTACCGGAAAGGGTCGGGTACTCGGTGTCGGCGAACATGCCATGTAAGCCGTGTCCAAACTCGTGGAACATGGTAATCACGTCGGTGAAGCTGATCAGGGCGGGCTCGCCCTCGGCCGGCTTGGAGAAATTCGCGACGTTGTAGACGACCGGGAGTTTTCCCAGCAAGTGTGACTGATCGACGAAGTTCGACATCCAGGCTCCGCCGTTCTTGTTGTCGCGCTTGAAGTAGTCGCAGTAGAAGAGCGCGAGTTGCTTGCCGTTGGCGTCGAACACATCGAACACCCGCACATCCGGCTGGTAGACGGGAAGGTCGTGCCGCTCTTTGAAGGTGAGTCCATAGAGCTGATTGGCAGCGTAGAAGACGCCATTCTGCAGCACGTTGTTGATTTCGAAGTACGGCTTCACCTGCGCATCGTCGAGGTCGTAGCGAGCTTTGCGAACCTGCTCGGCATAAAAGTTCCAGTCCCAGGGCTGGAGTTGGAAGCCACCCTTCTGGGCGTCGATCACGGCCTGGTTATCTTTCGCTTCGCTCGCGGCCTTGGCGGTTGCGGCGGGCACAATCGCGTCCATAAACTGCAGCGCGGCTGGGAGTGTCTTGGCCATCTGGTCTTCAAGCTGCCACGCGGCGTAGTTCGAAAAGCCGAGCAGCTTGGCCTTCTGCGCGCGGAGTTGAGCGAGACGGGCGATGGTGTCGCGAGTGTCATTGGCGTTGCCGCGTTCGGTGCGGTTCCACGAGCGCTCGAAGATGGTCTGACGGGTGCCACGGTTGGTGAGTGAGGCTAGATCGGGCTGCTGGGTGGTGTTCTGAAGTGCGATGACGAAGGCATCGAGCTGGCGGTCCGCGGCGGCCTGCCGAGCGGCCGCGATGCGAGCCTCGGAGAGGCCGGCGAGCGCGGTTTTGTCGGTGGTGACGAATGCGCCCTCCTTGGTGGCGGCGAGGAGTTTGTTAAGGAACGTGTCCGAAAGTGAAGACTCCTCTTCGTTAAGCTTCTTGAGTTCAGTCTTGTCGGCTTCCGAGAGGTTGGCGCCGGCGTGTACGAACTTTTTGTAGTCATACTCGACCAGACGCATAGATTCGGGATCGAGCTTGAGCGTGTCGCGTTGCTTGTAAATCGCGGCGACGCGCGCGAAGAGTTTCGTGTTGAGGTAGATGAAGTCCAGCTGGGCAGCGAGTTTGGGGGCCTCGATGGTCCTAACCTTCTGCAGGGTATCGTTGGTATTTGCGCCCGTGACTCCGTCGAAAACCTCCGAGACGCGAGTGAGTAACTGGCCGCTCTTTTCCAGGGCGACGATGGTGTTGTCGAAGGTGGGTGCCTCGGGATTGTTGGCGATGGCCAGGATTTCGGCCTGCTGCTGCGCCATGCCAGCCTCGATCGCGGGCTGAAAGTCTTCGTCCTTGATCTTGTCGAAGGGCGGAGCCTGCAAGGGCAGCGTACTGGGCGCGAAGAACGGATTCGAAGGGCCAAAGTTGTCGGCAGCAAGTGCGGGGTTGATGGAACCGAGCGCAATGGTTCCGGCAGCGATTACGGTACTCATGAATGACAGCATAACCTTTCTGTTGCGGATTCGAATGGAGTTCATCATGGCTATAGGGTTCCTCGTCTGCCTGATTGTAACGGGTGAGTAGGCTTTAAGGGAGCATGGCGGAAAATGGAGCGTCGGTTTCCCGTCGCAATTACGCACAGACCCCATCGCGGGGATTTCGAGCGCAACTGCCCGGTAACAACAGTCACTTCCGCGAATTGCCCAACCGGGAGCAAGTCGCGATCCCTTCCCAAGGACGAACTTGCCGTTATTGAGCCTCGGTATTATGCTGGCCCACAGTTGTCCAGGTTGAAAGTCTGAACGAATCAAGGAGCGATCATGTTCAAAGTCAATGTGCTTGCTTTCGCAGCTCTTGCAGCTGCGCTTTTATGGTGTACACCTGTGGCGCCAGCCCAGGTTGCCGTCGGCATAAACATCGGAGTGGCTCCCGTGTGTCCGTACGGGTACTTCGACTATGCCCCATATGACTGTGCTCCGTACGGCTACTATGGGCCCGATTGGTTTGTTGGCGGGCTGTTTATTGGAGCTGGCCCCTGGTTTCACGGCCCTCACGGCTTTTTCGGCCATGTCGACAACCGCTTTGATCCTCATCACGGTTACGTTGGACCGCTGCCGGAGCGCGGGGCGGAGCGCTTCAACCACTTTCAGGCAAACGAGGCGCGGGATGGGCGAGGCCACGTGGGCACCGCTGCCCATGAAGGGAAGGCTGAACACGCCCTCCCCGGATATCGGGGTGGTACGCATGGCGGGGGGCACCGCTAGAGCGCGATTCGGTTTAGACGAGAACGAGATAAGGCGCTTGTGGCGTCTTATCTCGCTCGGACTCCGGTCAAACAGAAAACGGCAGAGAAGCCCGCCAGAGAACCCCGGCACCCTTGGGACCGGGTTTCTGAGTGTAAACGCTGTTTTCGTCAGTTAACGCGTTCTGGCCAACCGCAGCCGGTTTCCGCCATTTCACGAGCTTCTTTCAAAATGTCGTCTTCGCTCCGATTAGCTGGGTCGGGAGCTAGAGGAATGGTGAGGACTTTTTGTTCATCAGCCGTCAGCCGGAGTACTTCCACCGGAACGGTGTCTTTGCTTCCCGACGAACTCCACGGCAAATAACCTGCGGACCAGACCCGCAACCGAACATCAGTATCCGCTGGAATCAAGATGCGCCGATTCGTGTCGTTCAAAACAAATCGCGTCCATGCGCTGCTGTCGGAAGCGCGCTCTAACTGGGCACAACCGAACAAAACTTTCCCGACGCGGGAATCAGTCAGGGAAAGAATGAGTACACCCGCCTTTGACGGAAATCTTAGTTCGACGTGCGCTGTGGGATGAGTGCGCGAGAGCTCAACAACTGGAGGCCGCGTACTACCAGAATAAAAAACGTCGAACGTGCTGGCATAATTTTCACTCTCTTTTTCGGCAGCGATGGCATACTTGCCCCATCCTAGGTCGCCGATTGAGAAGGTGCCGTTCGCGTCGGTACTGGAATTTTGCGCGTATGTGAAGCCCCGGTCTGCAGGATAGGCTATTACCCTTGCATTACCGACAGGCTTGCCGCGCTCATCTACTAAAATACCTTCAACATGCCCTTGCCTCTTCCGAGGGGAGCCCCACAGAGGGCTGCTGCTGACAAGGAACGCGCCCGTCAACACGCCGCAAACGATGCCGGCGACAAATCTGTTCACAATAAGCATTAGACACCATCTGTGAGAGTTTCGCTCGTAGTGCTGGGTAGTTGTCGAAACATCCCGATTTCACCCATGAACCATGGTGAGCGAATGGCCGGCTGACCACCCGTTCCCGTTTCTTGCGAATGTGTGGGCGCGCGCTCCGCACTCTCCAGGGTGCAATTTCTCGATGACGACCACCCCTGATCGAAATCCATTGACTTAGGCTCTCGTGGTGCGCAACGATTGACCATAGAGATCTGATTGGGGAGGAGCATGTAAGCTATTGGTTTATAAAGACTTTACAAGCAAGCCATTTAAATCCAAAGACTTGGCGGGAATTTCACTTAACCCTATGATTCCAAAAGACCGGGTGAGGGGGAGGGGGTACCCGACCATTGCCAGTTGGTTGGTAATTTAGGAGAACACAGGCAAGGAAGAAGGGATGACTCAAGGAGCTCCAAGCCACTAACCCTGACCGCACCAAGCCTGGACGAGTTGGTTGGCGTAACCCGCAATCGCCCAGTATCATGAATGCGACCCTCGGCGACGAATTGCCACTTCGAGTTCTCGTGCCGTCCAACATGCTGCAGAAACGAATCGACGATCAGCCCACCATCTCGCGCGAGAACATCCGCGAAGCTGAGGGGATTTTCCTGCAGCATCTCAAACGTGTCGGGCTCAAGCAGACCGAACAACGCAGCGCGATCCTGCGAACCTTCCTGGAAACTCGCGAACATCTTTCGACCGATGAATTGCATCGCCTGGTCAAGAAGACCGACCCGCGCATCGGCTTCACCACGGTCTATCGGACGCTGAAGCTTTTGGCGGGGTGTGGCCTGGCCAGCGAAGTCGCCTTCCATGACGGCATCGCGCGCTATGAACATCAGTACAACCGCCGCAGTCATCACCACATGGTATGCACCGAGTGCGGCGCTTCGGTCGAATTTTTCTCGGAGAAAGTCGGAGAAATCGAGCAGGAGATCGGGCGCAAGCACCGCTACGTTACCACTCGCCACACCTTCCAGATTTATGGTGTTTGTGAATCCTGCCGCAAGAAGACCAATGGACGCCGAATTGTCTAGCCCAGGGAATATTCCGGCGAATGATCCGGCGAATAGTCCGGAAAATGCTCCGGAAAGCGCTCCGGCGAGCCCGGCGCAAGCCTCCCGGAAATGCCCTCATTGTGGGACCGTGATGCCCGCGAACGCGGCCTTCTGTCCGGGATGTGGATGGTCGATGACGCCACTTCCTCCCTCGGATCGCGCGGCTGCAGCGATCGCCTATTTCACTTTCGTCCCTGCCGCAGTGATTTTGCTTCTACCGGCATTTCGCAAGAGCCGCTTTGTCCGCTTCCATGCTTGGCAAAGCGTGTTGCTCTGGGGAGCGTTTTTCGTCTTAACCGTTGCCGCACTCCTGCTTTCGAATGTCGCTGCCGCCATGCTTTTTCTCATATTTGGAATTCTGGCGTCGCTGGCCATGTTGTTCTTCTGGATCGTTTTGACGCTCAAGGCATGGGAGGGCGAACGCTTTGAATTGCCTCTGTTCGGAGAACTGGCGGCGAGACTGAAGTAGGCAGGTCTTAGGTCTCAGGTCTTAGGTCTTAGGAAAAACAAAATCAGGCTAATCACTGGCGCGGTTTCCTAAGACCTAACACCTGAGACCTGAGACCTGGTTTTACATTCTCGCCTTCATCGTTGAAAATAGTCAGTTCCTTTTGCATCGCACTTTTTATTCCAGGAGACCTCATTGACCCAGCTTCAGCGCGTTAAGATCAGCGCTCTCGGCACCTACGTTCCACCCCGCCTTCTCACCAACGCCGACCTCGAAAAGCTTGTCGACACCAACGATCAGTGGATCATGGAGCGCGTCGGCATCCGCGAGCGCCATCTCGTGGATAAAGGGGTTGCGACCAGCGATCTTGCGGTCGAGGCGGCGAAGAAAGCCCTCGCCGAGCGCGGCATCGGCCCGTCCGATCTGGATGCGATTGTCGTGGGAACGGTTACGCCCGACATGTTTTTCCCCTCGACCGCTTGTCTCGTCCAACACAAGCTGGGCGCGAAAAATATCTGGGGATTCGATGTTTCGGCTGCCTGTTCCGCTTTTGTTTACGCGTTGCAAGCTGGCGCGCAGTTCGTCGCTACCGGGACCCACAAGAAAGTGCTGGTGATCGGCGCCGACGTGATGTCGTCAATCATCGACTACACCGACCGCGCCACATGCGTCATCTTTGGCGATGGAGCGGGAGCGGTCCTGCTCGAACCGGCGGAAGACGACTCGGTCGGACTGATTGACTTTCTGCACGAGGTGGATGGATCGGGCGGATCCGCGCTGTACATGCCTGGTGGCGGAAGCCTGAATCCATCGACGCGCGAGACCGTCGACCAGAAGATGCACTTTGTCCATCAGGATGGAGCAGCGGTCTTCAAGTTCGCGGTGCGCAAGATGGCTGCGCTCTGCGAAGAAATTCTCGAGCGCAACCACGTCAAGGGCAGCGAGATCGACGCCTTCATCCCGCATCAGGCGAACAAGCGCATCATCACCGCGACCGCCGACCGGTTGAAGATGCGTCCCGAAGCCGTGATCATCAACATCGAGCAGTACGGCAACACCACCGCGGGTACGATTCCGCTAGCCATGGAAACCGCGCGCCAGGAAGGCAAATTGAAGAAGGGAAGCCTGGTGCTGCTGGCGTCGGTCGGCGCCGGATTTACGGTGGGAGCGACACTGCTGCGTTGGGCGTATTAGAGCCAGGTTTCAAAGTTTCAGAGTTTCAAGGTTTCAAAGTGAAAAGCTGAAGATCAACACTGAACCTTGAAACCTTGAAACCTTGAAACTTTGAAACCTTGAAACCTTGAAACCTTGAAACCTTCTTCTACTTCAACTGCATCGCCTCCGCCAGCGACTCAAAGATCTTGCATCCATCCGTGCCGCCAAGTTCCGGTTCCGCGGCGCGCTCAGGATGCGGCATCATGCCGAGCACATTCCGTCCGGGGCTGCAGATTCCGGCTATATTTTCGAGCGACCCGTTGGGATTGGCTTCCGGCGTGATTTCGCCTTGCGGGTTCGAATAGCGGAAAACGATGCGATGATCGCGCTTCAGTTCGGCGAGTGTCGTCTCGTCGCAAAAATAATTGCCTTCCATGTGGCCGATGGGGATGGTCAACACTTCGCCTTTGCGGCAGGCGTTGGTAAACGGCGTCTCGTTGTTTTCCACTCTCACCTGTACCGGCTTGCAGACATACTTTAGGCCGATGTTGCGCATCAGAGCCCCGGGCAGCAATCCCGACTCACACAAAATCTGGAAGCCGTTACAGATGCCGAGCACCAGTCCGCCTCCGGCGGCGAATTTGCGTACCGACTCCATCACTGGCGAGAACTTCGCAATCGCCCCGGTGCGCAGATAGTCGCCGTAAGCGAAGCCTCCCGGCACAATCACCACGTCGCAATTTTCGAGGTCGTGTGAGTCGTGCCACAGCAGCGTTGTCTCCTGCTTCGCCACCTGCTTGGCGGTCCAGAAAGCATCGTGATCGCAATTCGATCCGGGGAAAATTATGACGCCAAATTTCATCGAAAACCTCGGGTGCACTCCATGGTAATACAACCAGGTTTTCGGGCGAAGAGGTTTCAGAAAAAGCGGGTCACGCCTTCTTCGAGCACCACCACTTTGTCTTTCACGCCGGCCTTCCGCGCCGCGCGTTCCAGCAACTGGAGCGGCTCTTCCAGAGGTTCATGCGAGAGGCGAAAGGTTCCATAATGCATGGGCACCATCCAACGGGCCTTCAGATCGAGAAACGCCTGAGTGGCGTCGGCGGGGCTAGTGTGGACGTTGCGGAACTGCGGCGGATTGTAGGCGCCGATGGGCAGCAGCGCGAGTTCGGGCGACAAGCGGCGTCCAATGTCGCGGAAGCCGGTGAAATAGGCGGTATCGCCAGCGTGGTACACGGAGTGCTTGCCGCTGCGCAGCACATATCCGCCATAGCCGCGGTGCGAATCCTTGAGGATGCGCGCTCCCCAATGGCGCGAGGGAACGTGGGTGATATCAAGCCTGCCATGGCGATAATTGTTCCACCACTCCAGTTCGACAATTTCTTCGAAGCCCAGATCGTCGACCAAGTCGAACAAATGATGAGGGACGACGAGGATGGGCGCGGTTCCGGTCTGCCGGCGAGTTTGGCGCGCGATCGCGCGCAGCGACTGGCGATGCAGGTGATCGAAGTGCGCGTGCGTCACCAGCACAACATCCGTGGCAGGCAGGTCGCGCAGGTTCAATCCCGGTTGACGCAGGCGCTTGAGAACGAACAGCCAGCGCGCGAAGTTGGGATCAATGACGACGTTCTGTCCGCCTATTTGCAGAAAGAAGCTGGAGTGTCCGATGAAGGTGACGCCCAACTCGCCGTTCGAAACCAGTTGCGGCTTGTGAGTTTTGCCGGTGCGCGGCGTAACCGCGGAGTGCCGCACCAGGCGCGTGAACTGAGTGGCTCGCTTGCGCAATGCGGAACTTTTCAATGAGGACTTGAACATCGCTTCGACCAGTAAGATTCAGTCCGCGGCAATGCGGTCTGTTTACTTATTATCAGCTTTGTTGGCGCAGGGTTCTAGTGTGTTTTGATGCTCGGGACGGAGGCGGCGACGCACGGAAGTGCTGAATCTTTGGATAGCTCTCCAAGAGAAGAAAAAGTGTGATTCTTTACCCCACGGCATTCTTGCCGTTTCCATGATCTTCTCCACGTCTTTTTCTCAGCTGATTTCCTTGACCGTCACTTCGCCGCTCATATCTAATCAAGGATCACTCGAAACACGATGGGAGGAACCAACCGAGATGCGCGTCGCTTTTCTGGGCATGGGAATTATGGGACGGTCGATGGCCGCGAACCTGGTCAAAGCCGGACACGAGGTTGCAGTGTGGAATCGGACCGGCGGCAAGGATAAAGACGTGGAGGGTGCACGCACTGCGGCTTCTCCGGCGGATGCGGCGCAGGGCGTGGAAGTGGTGTGGATGTGCCTCTCCGACACGAAGGCAGTCGAAGGCGTGCTGTTTGGCCCCGAGGGCGTAGAGCCGTCGCTGGCTGCGGGCATGATAATCGCCGACTCGAGCACGATTTCTCCGTCGGCCACGCGGCGCTTTGCGGAGCGGGTGAAAGGACGGGGCGTTGACTATGTGGACGCTCCGATGACCGGCTCGAAGATTGCCGCCGAAGCGGGCAGCCTGATCTTTATGGTGGGCGGAGACGACGCCGCGCTGGCTCGCTTGCAGCCACTTTTTCAGGCCATGGGAAAGCAGGTCTTCCACATGGGCGAGACCAGCAAAGGACAAGCCACGAAGCTGGTGATGAATCTGCAGATCGCGCTCATCTATGAAGGCTTCGCCGAAGCGCTTACGCTGGCGGCCAAGCTGGGCGTGGACGTGGAAAAGCTTCTCCCGCTGATACTAGCGTCCATGGTGCGGTCGGGAGTGGTCGAGTACAAAGCCCCGTTTATTCTGAAGCGTGACTTCTCGCCCAATTTTCCGCTGCGGCTGATGTTGAAAGATATTCGCCTGGCGCTTGATGCCGCCAAGGAATCGCGGGTGCGCCTGCCCGGACTGGAAGCGGTGGAAGAGGTGTACGACGTGGCGGCCGAGGAAGGACAGCAGGATCTGGACTACGCGGCGACGCTCACTTTGCTGGAAAAATGGGCGGGCGTGGAAGTGAAAGCGACATCCAAATAACCACGCCGTCTAGAAGCGAGTTTCAAGGTTAGGGCGAGTTCCCTGAAACCTTGAAACTCTGAAACCTTGAAACCTGTCTTGCTACTTCTTCGCGAACGAACGAACGTAGTTCACCAGGTTCCAGATGTCGTTATCCTTGGCGCGGTCGCCTTCGGGGGGCATATCGCCCTTGCCATGCCGGATCACGTGGAAGAGGTCGCCGTCGGTGCGGTTTTTCAGCGTGTCGGGATTGGTGAAATCGGCAACGTTCTTGATGTCCGACGCCATGTCGCCCTTGCCATCGCCGTCTTTTCCATGACACATCTCGCAGTCGATGACGTACACCTTCTTGCCCTTGGCGATCGATTCCGGAGTCGGTTTGACGGGATTTGCCTTGGCGGCATCGTCGGTGGCGGGTTTGGATTCCGGTGCGGGCGCTTGGGCCGGCTGCTGGGCCTTCTGGTCCTGCTGTGCCCATAAGACGAATATAAAAACGAATAACGCTAGGAGAACGAATAGGGCTTTCTTCAACACACACCTCCTGTTCGGAAACACGGGTTGAACTGCTAACGATACTCCACCGCACGCCAACGTGCACTAACAGGTTAAGAGCCAGGAACCACCTTTTTCACCACAGAGTCACAGAGCCACGGAGAAAACCTGGAACCGGAAAAACCAAAGATTCGCTTTTCTCTGTGGCTCTGTGACTCTGTGGTGATTACTCTCGTAACCCCTTCCATCCGCGAGGATTACAGAAGTATTACACGGCATTTCGCGCCACTCTTGCTATTGTCTTACGCAGACTTCAGTCAAACGGGTGTGGGGAGACAAAACTAATGAGTCAGAAAGTGCGCGAGACCATAAGCGAAGCTGTGAGCCAGACCATGAGCTTCGCAGGAGAAGGCAGCGACCGCAAAGAGCGGGCTAACCGTGACGGATTCAACTGGGGCACGGCGATTGCCATGGGCGTGTTCCATCTCGGCGCCATCGCAGCGCTATTTTTCTTTACCTGGAAAGCATTCTTCGTCGCCTGTTTCTTGTGGTGGATTTCGGGCAGCCTCGGGATCGGGATGAGCTACCACCGGCTGCTGACGCATCGTGGCTATAAGACGCCAAAGTGGGTGGAGTACTTCCTGACCTGGTGCGCGACGCTGGCGCTCGAAGGTGGTCCGATTTTCTGGGTGGCGACCCACCGGATTCATCATCAGTTTTCCGATGAGCAGGGCGATCCGCACTCGCCCATCGATGGCAAGTGGTGGTCGCACATGGGATGGATCCTGATGGGCAAGTCGATGCATCACGACACTACGACCCTGGCCCGTTACGTCCCCGACCTGACCAAAGATAAAGTTCACGTCTGGCTGACCAAGTATCACTACACCTCAAACATTATTGTGGGTGTCATTCTTTACGCCATTGGCGGATTGCCCTGGCTGCTGTGGGGAGTGTTCGCGCGCGTGGTGGTCGGGTTGCATTCCACCTGGATGGTGAACTCCGTGACCCACATCTGGGGAACGCGGCGCTTCGCCACCAAAGATCTCTCGACCAACAATTTCCTGGTGGCCATCTTCACGTTCGGCGAAGGCTGGCATAACAATCATCATGCCCACCCGGTTTCCGCCCGTCACGGCCTGGCGTGGTATGAAATCGACACCAACTGGTATTGCATCTGGGCTTTGAAGAAACTCGGATTGGCGCGGCACGTGTACAAGGTTGCACTCGATAACCTGCCGCCGAAGCCGGCTCTGGTGCGGGATGTGAAAGCGGCAGCGGTGCTGGCCGCGGCAGCGGGCAACGACTAGAAGAGCAGGTCTCAGGTCTTAGGTGTCAGGTCTCAGGAAGGGCTCTCGGAACTGGCCGGGTTGGTCGGCGTCGGGAGCCTTCTTAGTTTGATCGCCTTGATCTCGTCAACCGCTGCGAGCGTTAACAGTGCGGCAAGACATTGTTGCCTTGCCGCATTGGGTCAGCCTATTGTTTGGTCGCCGTAAACTGGCTGTTGGATCCGTGCAACTTATCCTCGATCTTGATGGTCATGGTTTTGCCGTCGGAACCCACTGTCATACGCGCGACGCTGATCACTTTCCCGTCGCGCTTGTCGGTTTCCTCTATCGTGTTCTTGCCCATGCTTTTCACGGAGACGCTAGTGATCCCGGGATCACCCTTGTAGGGCGCCTCCGTGCCATCCAGTTTCCCAACATAGGACTGCCCGGTTGGGCTGGTCATGCTCAGGCTACCGCCTTCCACCTTGAACGTAACCAGGAGCCCGTTATCGGAGAGGGTCTCCAACTTCGAGGTCACCCATGAGCCGGACAATGCATGCGAACCCGCAGGGCCCTTTGCCATTTGTGTTATGGTTCCCTTACCGGTGATCGGGTCGGCGTTCGTGTTGCTACTATCGGTGAACTCGAAATTGGCCGTCTTCCCGTCCTGAGACAGTACGGTCTTAGAGGTGGTGACCGTCTTCCCGTTCTTCTTGTCGACCTCCTCAAAGGTCCGATCATCCACGACCTTGATACTGACGCTATCGAAGTAAGGGTGTCCCTTGACCGGTTGGTCGTGGCCATCCGCTTTTACATCAATCGGGGGCACACAGGTCTTGCAGTGATACATCCCGTCTTGCAGCAGATAAACATCGGGTTTCTTGGGGAATTGCGCGTCGGTGAGATTAAACTTCCACGTGCCGTCGAAGGCATTCTGTGCGATGGCTGGAACGGGAACTACCAGCGCAATCAGCAGTCCAAACAAGAGTAGCTTCCTCATCGCGTATCCTCCTTGGGAATTCTAAGATTGGGTTCCTTGGGCCTCTGAGCGAGAGCCAATGTACACCTGAACCCTTCCGCATGCAATGATTCCTGCCAGACTGTTTTCTCGCCAGTTACGCGTAGAGGCGACACGGGCTGGTGCAACACAAACTTGGGCCTAATGTCAGTGATATGTTTTGATGTGCGGTGACGATCAACAGCCACAGCGCAAAGCTAGACGTTGTTGTTGAAATATCCTCCCCGCTGCACCAACAGCCTCTGAAGGCCTCCCGACCCTAACCCCTAAGACCTGACACCTGCCCCCCGCCCCGCTACAATCTTCCTGTGCGGATTTCGAGCCGGCGCAAAGCGATTGCGTTCTTTCTGACCTTCGGCGTATGCCTGGCCGCGGTCGCCTTTGCGGTCGGCAGCGGCTGGATCATCCTCAACTGGCGCGAAGGCATTAAAGTCTTCCTCGGCATCATCTTTTTCGGCGCCATCATCACCGGACTCGTCCTGAATACGATCTTTTTGGTCCGCGAGATTCGCCGCAACGAGCAGCACGACAGTTTCATCAATGCCATCACCCACGAACTCAAAACCCCGATCGCCTCCATCCGTCTGTATCTCGAAACCCTCCAACGCCGCGAAGTCGATGAAGCCCGCCGCCGCGAGTTCTACGACTTGATGCTGGTCGACACCGAGCGCCTCATGGTCACCGTGGAACAGGTGCTGAAGGCGGGCGCCATCGCCCAAAAGAAGGCGTCCGGCCAGCGCATCCCGGTGGAGTTCAACACCCTGGTGCGCGAGTGTGTCGAACTGGCGCGTGCGCGGCACCACCTGCTGCCCGAGAATCTCGACTATCGCGAATCTCTGCCGCCATCCGGCAGCGCGCGCTTGCTGGGTGATCCCGACGAGCTGCACACGGTGGTCACCAACCTGCTCGACAACGCCGTCAAGTACTCGCCCGACGGTGTTCACATCGCAGTCGAACTGGAGGCGCCGGACGAAGAGCTTCTGGTGCTGCGCGTGCGCGATCGCGGCGTGGGGATTCCACAGGACGAACTCAAGCGTGTTTTCAAGCGCTTTTATCGCGTCCGCCGGCGCGGGCGTCCCCGGGTGAAAGGCACGGGACTGGGATTGTTTATCGTTCGTTCTATCGTGCGTAATCACGGCGGCCGGGTATTCGCCGAGAGCGAAGGGACAGGCAAGGGAACGACCGTCACCTTGGAATTACCCAGAAAAGAGTTACCCAGGAAAGACTTACCCAGAAAAGACTTGCCCCGGAAAGAGGCGCTGCCATGAGCCGCGTCCTGGTGGTGGAGGATGAAGCGCATCTGGCGCAGGGCCTGCGCTTCAACCTGCAGGCCGAAGGACACGCCGTAGAAGTTGCGGCGGATGGCGAGACAGCTCTGGAGAGGCTGGTCGAAAAAAAGGAACGCTTCGACGTAGTGCTGCTCGACGTGATGCTCCCGGGCAAGAGCGGTTTCGAGGTTGCGGCCTTGCTGCGCGCGAAGAAAAATTATGTGCCCATTCTGATGCTGACGGCGCGCGGGCGTCCCGAGGATGTGCTGGAGGGATTCGCGTCGGGGGCGGATGATTACCTGCCCAAGCCGTTCGAGCTGGCGATTCTGATCGCGCGCCTGGACAGCCTGCTGCGGCGCACAGCCTGGATGAAAGACGCCGGGATGAAAGACGCCGGGATGAAAACTGCCGGGACGAAAAACGCCGGTCCGCTGGGCGCTGGGACGACCGGGACCGCACGGGTGGGCGAGCGGGGCGATTCTGTCGGCGATACCTTCAGTTTTTGCGGCAAGTCGATTGACTTTGCGGAACTGGAACTGCGCACGCTGGGAAATACCATCCACCTGACGGTGATGGAGGCCGAGCTGCTCCGCTATCTGGTGCGCAGCGCGGGCCGCGTGGTTTCGCGCAAGTCCATTCTCGAAGATGTGTGGGGATTGCGCGAGGATACCGACACCCGCGCCATCGACAATTTTATCGTGCGATTGCGGCGCTACATGGAAGAGGATCCGTCGCAGCCGAAGCACCTGCAGACGGTACGGGGCGTGGGCTATCGGTTTGTGGCGGAGCCGGCGTAGGGGACGGGACGCCACTGATTATTGTTGAAATATCGCCATAGCACTCGTTGAGTGGGTCCTGAGCGCAATCGCCTGGTTACGTCAACTAACGAGACTCAAATACAATCCCACCGCAATCATGAAGGTTGTGGACAGCGGGATGCCTTGCGGATCGTACCTGGGTTCGCGCAAGACAAGCAGCGGACAACGCCGTACACTTGCTCCATTGAATCCCGACTTTGGAACACACGTATGAAAGCCATTCTAGGTCTAATCTTGCTATGCAGTCTCGTCGGCTGCGGCAGCAGCATGAACAGTGGCGAGACGGGAACCACCGTCACCGCTTCGTTTGCCGGGGCGACGATGCCCAGCGCCGTCGCGTACCAGTCTGGCACGACCGGCACGTTTAAGGCGCTCGCGCTCTCCGGGTCTAGCGTTTCATTCACGTTGCCCTCTGGAACCAGTGCCTACGGTTTCGCCTATATATGTCCTACCTTTGTTGCGGTATATCCCTATTCGAACGAATCGATCATCCAAGCGACGACAACGGACACGACCTCTCCCTCGTTAGCGTGTCCCTCGCTGTCCGGCAACATAAGTGCGACGTTTGATGTCTCGGCGATTCCCGGTGCCCAGTCAACGCTGTTATTTGAAGGCTACTGGAATGATCAACTGTACGCAACATCCGGAGTACAAAGTCTTTCCGGCGTTCCGACCGGGACGTTTGACGTTGCGCTGGTGGCAATCGGTCAAAACGGCGCACTCGGTATTCAGATTCAGCGCGGGGTCAACGTAACCAGTTCCACCTCCATCGCGTTTCCGCCAATGACAGCGGCAGACGAGTTAGGGTCTGCGCCGGTCAGCATAACAAACGTGCCCTCCGGTGCAAGTAGCAGCGGTTTTTCCACCACATACAACACGGCTGGCGACTTGTCGGCGATTCTTCCCGGGCCATTCAATGGAGTCCCGCAATCGACCTACCCCACTGTCCCTAGCAGTCAAAGCCAATCAGGAGATTTCTACCTTATCCAGGCGGGTGCAAATCTTACTGCTCCGTCTGAGTCGGTGGTTGCGTGGGTATCTTCCAACACCGCAAGCGCGGTGACGGCGACGCTACCTTCGCCTTCAAGTTCGCTTACCCCGCCGATGGCTGCCGCCTTTCCGACATTCAATGCGATTGCCGGCGGCTTCACGGTTGCAGGAACTGTGGTCAATTCGTCATGGACCCAGTTCCAGACGAACTCCACGGTCTACAACACCTATACCTATGTCACGAAGACATGGCTGGGCACGAACACGACGTTTACGGTACCCGACCTTTCCACGCTGACTGGGTTTGCCCCCGCTCCGCCCAGTGGCGGGCTGGAATTTTGGGCCCTTTACTCCACCGCAGGCACGCCTCTGCAATTCAATTCTTTGCAGCAGTCGGTATTCGAGGTTCTTAGTCCGCCCGTCTCGCTGCAATACATCAGTACGAGTGGGGCCTTCACCGTGCCCTAAGGAACCTGTGAAGAACTCGCCGATCCACGGGCTAGGCAGGCTAAGTAATCGTTCGCGTCAATGAGACCGCCCTTCCATTACGTCGACGTTGCGACCAGCAGAACAGCGCTGTTGTGGGTGATTGGTGAAAAATCCCCATTTACACTCACAACCTCGGTTCCGAGCGTAGGCATCCGATCGCGGGGTCCGGATTCTGGGTGCGCGGTCACATGCTGCTGTGATTATCATCACGGCGCGCCGGTCGCGGCGCGACTAAGTTGATGGCAGCATCCGATGCTCGTCGGATGCCTTCCGCCTGGCACGAATCCTTCGTGCGAGGAAAGGAGGCACGTCATGGTGCTGCTGTTCGGGTTGTTCCTCTTCCTGGTTGGAGCTTGTCTAATCCTGTTGCTGCCCGCGCTCTGGGCCGAACAGACTTTCCACACATATAGCGAGGGGCGGACGGTGGACTGTCCGGAGACGCATGCGCCGGTATCGGTGCGGTTCAACGCCTTGCGGGCCGCCTGGACCAGCCTGGCCGGGCCTCCGAAACTGCGCTTGGCCGATTGCACACGCTGGCCGGAGCGCGCCCAGTGCGGGCAGGAGTGCATTCCGGATGCATTGCAAGTCAAGCCAGCGTCTTCCCTGAATCAGGTTCCGTGGCGAACGCGAAGAGTCGTGCATTTGCCCGTGCTGCTGGCGGGCGCGGCGGCGTGGGTGCTGGGCATGGCTTGGCACTCCCAGTACTTGTTCCGGCCACGATGGGCGATGGCGATTGGATTGAGCGATCCACAGACGCAAGCGTTGGCGCGAATGCTGGCTCCGCATCTGCTGAGCGTAGGTGCCTGCATCCTGTTCGCCTACGGTGTGGCCGGACTGCTGCGGTGGCTGGGTCCACGCACGTTCACCCATGGCATCGAAGTGTCGGCTGCGCTTTGGCTGGCAATCTTCGCCGCACTGATGGTGGTTACGTCGCGTGCAGCGCCCGACCTGCTGTGGATCGAGGGAGGATATACCTTCCTGGGAGCCCTGCTCATCGGAGCGATCGTAGGCGGAGTGCCGCGGTGGGTGATTGTGGGCGACCCGGCAGAGCGTGGCAGCAGAAGCAGGGGATAATAGCCCAGACTCCGGGCAGGCGCTTCGATTCCGCAGGCCCTTGGCCCAGACTGTTTCGCTTGAGCGGCGAAGATGCATACCAATTGATGCTCTTCGAAGTCGCTCTTGGCGCGCTCCATATCGACGTTCTTGTGGGCGGCAAGCTCCGTACTGACCCGATAATATGCAGCCGAACGGGCTTCGAGGTACTGGCTGCGCCTGAATTCAAGAGTTCGTTCCAGATCGTTGCAGATCGAGCAGTTCATCGCTATCCCTCCAGCCTTCCAGTGGACAACGGGCGGCGCTGGATGTAGTTCCTTTACCGCTTCGGTTTGAGAATCTCCTGCTCGGCGCAGAGCCAGTCCTGTTCGTCTCGGCCGGGTTCACCGCCACGGTTTTGATACAGCTCGTAAGCCCGCACTCTGATCCTGTCTTGTGAGGGGACCGTGTCTGCCATTATCGTCACCTCGCCAGGTGAGCTTTTCGGGCCGACGACAATCTTTGCCTTCGGTTGTTGGTGAGTCTTGGGATCGTTCATTAGGGAACCTTCTGTGTGCTGCTGACTAAGAGGAAGGTACTTCAGATGAACTGACTTAGCTCAGGGGACCTGAAAGAGGAGAGGAACTGCTCGCTCACTTTCAACCCTACGCTCAATCCTCACGCATGTCCAATTTGGACGTTGCCGCATTAGTGTTGCCTGGCGGAGGAACTAGCGGCCAGTTCGCGGAAAAGGCCGAGCAACGCAGCGGCCGACTTTTGATCCGAGAGGTTTTCTAGCCCTACCGTGGCGGTGAAGTGCGGCGAGGTGGAGTTGAAGCGGACCCCGACGAAATCCTTCTCGCGCCAGGAGGCCAGCGCATTGACCACTGGGCTGAGTTCGGCTGGCCACTCTTCTTTGGTGGTCAGAATGACAGGGCCAGGGTGGTGGATGGTCCAGGGGCGAGCGCCGGACGGCATTTTCGGCCCCGAACTTCTGCCTCCCGTGTGGCCCGCCCAGCGATGACGGATTACATCGAGATGGAAGCCGGGGGGAAACCCCATGTCGGCTTCGAACGTGAGCGTTTCCTGCTGCTGTCGCCAGCGGCTTAGCGCCCACTGCACCGGAAGCGGGCGGGGCAAGAGGCGAATCGTCAGACGGGCGTCCTCAAACCAGCGCGAAGAAAAATTCAGGGTGGCTTTCAGCCGCGAACTGCTGGCCTGCCAGCGCAAATCCATGATGCGGCCTTTTCCCAGGCATGCCGCCTGCACCCATTGCAGCACGCCGGCTGCCCGACGCCGGTTGTAACGGACAAACCAGGCATACCACAGAAAAGAGAGTGTGAGCGCCACGACCGCGTCAATGAGAATGAAACGCCCCACGGTGCCTCTTGGCAGAAATCCTACTTCTAATGGATGCAACTGCGCAAGGGGCGGAAACGGAAAAATGTGGAGCGCCACCACTCGTTCGCGTTCGTTCCGAATGAGTGGGCGGCTTGCCACTCACCCGCTACAATGGCGGCGTGCGCTTTCGCATCCGGCAATTCGAGTCAGCCGATTTTGAAACGCTGTGGCGGATCGACCAAGCCTGCTTTGATCCGCATTTGGCGTACTCACGGCCGGAGATGGTCTTCTATATGAGCCGGCCGGGATCGTTTACTCTGGTCGCCCAAGGCGAAGGCGAAGAGGGTCGCGGCATTCTCGGCTTTATCATTGCGGAGACTGGCCGCAAGACTGGACACATCATCACCATCGATGTGGTCGCGAAGGCCCGGCGGACGGGCGTCGGCTCGGCTTTGATGCGAGCGGCGGAACAGCACTTGGCGCGGGCGGGAGCGGTCTCCGTGGCGTTGGAGACGCCGGTCAATAATGAGGCCGCGATCCGCTTCTACAAGCACGAAGGGTATTTCGTCGAAAAGACGGTCCGCGGCTACTATTCGAACCGCATGGATGCGCTGGTGATGGCGAAGGAACTGGCGCAATCGCCGGTGGGATGAGTTCGAGGAGAATTTCCCGTAGAGACGGGGCTTGCCCCGTCTCACTCTGCGGCAGGAGACGGGCCCAGCCCCGTCTCTACAGAAAGGGGTTTGATGAGGATTGCGATCCAGGGAGAACTTGGTTCTTTCAGCCACGAGGCCGCCGAGGCCATGTTGCCGCGGGCATCGGTCGTCCCATGCGCGCGGTCGCTCGAGGTTTTTGATCGCGTGCAGCGAGGAACCGTGGACGGTGCGGTGATCCCGATCGAGAACTCGCTGGCCGGTTCGGTTGCCGAACATTTCGATTTGTTGCTCGGCCGCGATGTTCACATCGTGCGCGAGTTTCGCCTGCGCATCGTGCACAATCTGATCGCGCCGCCGGGCGCCAAGCTTCGAGAGGTCCGGCGAGTGTTCTCTCATCCTGTCGCGCTTGACCAGTGTCGCGACCTCTTTGCTAAGAATCCTAAGCTGGAGCCGGTGCCGTTCTACGACACGGCGGGAAGCGTGAAGCACGTTGTCGCGGAGGACTTGCGCGATGCGGCGGGAATTGCCAGCCGCAGGGCCTCCGATGTGTATGGGGGGAAGATTCTCAAGGCCGGAATTGAGGATGACAAGAAGAACTTTACGCGCTTCTTTCTGATTCGCCGGGGAAAGCCGCGGGCGGCGCGGAATGCGGACAAGACTTCGCTGGCCTTCAGCGTGAAGAACATTCCGGGTGCGTTGTTCAAAGCGCTCAGCGTGTTCGCGCTGCGCGATATCAGCTTGAGCAAGATCGAGTCGCGGCCCATGCGCGGGCGTCCGTGGGAATACGTGTTTTTTGTGGATCTGCTTCGCGGCGACGATGAAGCTTCGCGCAACGCTCTGCGGCATTTAGGGGAGATCTCAGATCTGGTGAAGGTGCTGGGGATTTATCCGGAAAGCAAGTCTTAGGCGGCACGTGCCAGGGGACTTTTTCCACCGTGTTCTTTCGTCACAACCTGATGTGAGGCGGTGCACTGCGGGAACCGCGGCTTCGTTCTAGCCTGAAAGTGGGCCGTTCTGGCCCAAGGCCTAAGGAGGGCTTATATGCGCAATATCTTTGCCGGGATTCTTATCTTGATCTGTGTGTTTATGCTGGGCGCGGTTTCGGCCGCCGAGAATCAGATGGGAATCCAGGATAGCTATAAAGTGAATTTTTCAGAGCAGGTCAGGGTTGCGGACACACTGTTGCCGAAGGGGGACTACCAGATCCGTCACGTGATGGAAGGCTCGAACCACATCATGGTGTTCACGCAGCTAGGCACGAAGAAGCCGGTTGAAGTCCGCGCCAAGTGCACACTGGTTCCCTTGAGCGCGAAGGCCGATAAGAGTGAGAAGACTTTCATCTTGAATGCGGCGAACGAGCGCGTTCTGCAGGAACTGGTGTTCAAAGGCGACCGCGCCAAGCACGTGTTTTAGTTGGAGGCCTGGATCGCCAACTTGACCGCTAAGCTGATTTGATGACGTGTGCCGAGGGGACGTGCCGGAGGAAAGGCATGTCCCCCCAAGCTTGGGTTACCGGAGTGGGGCCAAAGTACCTTCTGAGTCTTGCAAAAGACCAGAAAAGGTCTAGAATCCAACAACCTAGCAAGAGACTTGCATCTTTTTGCCGGTTAAATTCATCCAAGGGTTGAGTGAAAGTCACTCAAGGACAAGCATGAGCGATCTGAATTCCTCTGAACATATCTCTTTCGAGACCAGCGAGCGCTCGCTGCCGATTTTGCCGGTGCGCGACACCGTCCTGTTTCCCCACGCAGTGTTGCCTCTGACCGTGGGTCGGGAAAGCTCGGTGCAACTGATTAATTCGCTGGGCGAGGACAAGACCATCGTAGTGGTGGCGCAGCGCGAGGCGCGCGTGGATGCGCCGCAGCCGACCGACCTGTACTCCATCGGCACCCTGGCGGTGGTGCATAAAGTCGTTAAAATGCCCAACCAGAGCCTGTTTGTCTTTGCGGAGGGACTGGAGCGGGTACGGCTGGCGGCTTTCGCGCAGCTTTCGCCTTTCATGCGCGCCCAGGTGACCACCATTCCGGAGACGATTCCGCCCAAGGATTCCGAGGTGGAAGCGCTGCAGCGCAACGTGCTGACCTTGTTCCAACAGATCGTGGCCGGTTCGCCGACGCTCTCTGACGAGCTTTCGACGGTGGCGATGAACATCGAGGAGCCGGGACGGCTGGTGGACTTTATCGCCTCGTCGCTGCCCTCGCTCTCTACGGCTGACAAGCAGGAGACGCTGGAAACGACCGACGTGCGGGTGCGCTTGGAAAAAATCAATCAGCACCTCGCCAAAGAGCTCGAAGTGCAGCAACTGCGCAACAAGATCCAGTCGGAAGTGCAGGACCGGGTGCAGCAGACACAGCGCGAGTACTACCTGCGCGAGCAGATGAAGGCGATTCAGAAAGAGCTGGGCGAGCAGGATGAAGGCCAGCGCGACACCGAAGATCTGAAGCAAAAAATCGAATCTGCGGGCATGCCCGACGATGTAAAGAAAGAAGCGCTGAAGGAACTGGGCCGCCTGTCGCGCATGTCGCCGATGGCGGCGGATTACTCGGTCACCCGCAACTACATCGAGTGGCTGGCGATCCTGCCCTGGGCGAAGACTTCGGGAGGAGAAATTGAAATCCCGAAGGCGAAAGAGATTCTCGACACCGACCACTACGACCTGCAGAAAGTGAAAGACCGCATCCTCGACTACCTGTCAGTGCGGCGCTTGAAGCCCAACATGAAGGGGCCGATTCTGTGTTTCGTCGGACCTCCGGGTGTAGGCAAAACCTCGCTCGGCAAATCCATTGCCCGCGCGCTGGGACGCAAGTTCACCCGCCTGTCGCTCGGCGGAGTGCACGACGAAGCCGAAATTCGCGGCCATCGCCGTACCTACATCGGAGCTTTGCCGGGGCAGATCATTCAGGGCATCCGCCGCGCCGAGACCAAAGACCCGGTTTTCATGCTCGATGAAATTGACAAGGTGGGCCGCGATTTCCGTGGCGATCCCGCGTCGGCGCTGCTCGAAGCCCTCGATCCGGAGCAGAACGCGACTTTCCGCGACAACTATCTGGACGTGACGTTCGATCTCTCCAAGGTGTTGTTCATCACCACGGCGAACATGCTCGATCCTATCGCCGAGCCCTTGCGCGACCGCATGGAAATCATCGAATTGCAGGGCTACACCGAGGAAGAAAAAGTTCACATTGCCTTCCAGTACCTCATTCCGCGGCAGATCGAGGAAAACGGAATCACGAAAGAGCAGATCGAATTTCCGGAAGAGGCAGTCAGCTACATTATTCGTCACTACACGCGCGAGGCAGGAGTACGCAACCTGGAACGCACCATAGGCACCATCTGCCGCAAGCAGGCGCGCCGCATCGCGGAAGGGAAGAGCGAAAAGCTGGTCATCACCCCGGAGGTTGTGCAAGCCTTCCTGGGCGGCATCAAGATCCGCAGCGAAGGCGAAATTGCCGAACGCACCAAACGCGCCGGCGTGGTCGTCGGTTTAGCGTGGACGCCATCCGGCGGCGACGTGTTGTTCGTCGAAGCCAACCAGATGAAAGGCAAGGGCGGACTCACCATCACCGGCCAGATTCAGGACGTGATGCGCGAGTCTATGCAGGCCGGGTTGAGCTGGGTGCGTTCGAACGCCAAGCAATTGGGCATCGACGAGGAATTTTTCGCCAACCACGACATCCACATTCACGTGCCCGCGGGAGCGATCCCCAAAGACGGTCCTTCGGCGGGCGTCACCATCGTGACCGCGCTGGTGTCGTTGTTGTCGGGCAAGCAGGTTCGTCCGCTGACCGCCATGACCGGTGAAATCACGCTGAGCGGAAACGTGCTGCCGGTGGGCGGCATCAAGGAAAAAGTGCTGGCCGCCAAACGCGCCGGGGTACACGACGTGATTCTGCCCGGCGACAACAAAACCAACGTCGAGGAAGATCTGACCCCCGAGCAGTTGCTGGGACTAACCCCTCACTACGTGAAAACCATCGACGAGGTGCTGGAGTTCGCGTTGCCCAAGTCGCCTCTCCAGCAGCTCCAGGATGCCGAAGAGCGCGAGAAAGTGCTGAGCACGTAAGACAGTTGCCCATAGATAAAGCCAGGGCGTTCCTATCCTTGCGCGTCTCTCTGTGATCGAAATCCATTGACTTAAGACGCCGTCGCGCGTCACGATAGAAATCTGATTGGGGCAGTTCTGAGGGTGTCATTCGCCGACCGAGACGGACCTCAAAACTGCCCCAAACCAATTTTCAGCGCTCTTTGACAACTTAAGTTGAGGCGTTTAGCGGGCGTGAGCGAAGCGGGAGCCCGCTGCCGAAATCCTGAGCGAAGCGAATGGATCTTGTAACTCTTTGGTTCTTAAAGACTTTACCAGCAAGTCCTTTAAACCCAAAGACCTGGCTGGGGCGTCGCCCTAAGTCTTTGATTCCAAAAGACCGGAAAAAGGGGGAGGGGTATCCCATCCCCTGACGCGTCCGAGAGGTCCTTCGACGCCGCAGAGACTTCACTTCGTGAAGTCCCTGCTCTGCTCAGGATGACAAATTGGCTTGGGTTACTGAGAGCTGAGAGCTGAGAGCTGAGAGCTGCCCTGCCCTAGAAGATTCCGCCCAAAGAGGCGACAATGGTTCCGGTCAACCATAAGGAGCCACGGTGGGAGCCAGCCCAGTTCTGAAACCCAGTCCAAAGCCTGCGAGCCAGAAGCCTAAGCTTGGGCTGCGCGCCTGGATGGAGCGTGTGCAGGTGGAGTGCGATCGCGCGGCCCTGGGTTTCGAGGCCGACCCGGTACACGATCTTCGAGTTGCGCTGCGGCGCTGCCGGTCTCTGTCCGATGGATTGATGGCGATCGATCCTGATTCTTCATGGAAGGACATGAAGAAGGCGGGGAAGAAACTTTTCCAGGCGCTCGGCGACCTGCGCGACATGCAGGTCATGTTGGAGTGGATCGAGAAGCTGAGGGATGCCGACAGTCCCGGCGATCCGGTGGTCGTCAAACTGCTTGATCACGTGCATGCGCGCGAGGCTGAATGCAAGCAACTGGCCTTCAAAGATCTGAATCAGTTTGACCGCAAGCAATGGCGGCAGTGGGCGAGAACTATGCCGCAGCGTGCATCGCGGGTGCGTCCGGGGAGCGTGGTCTATCTGCATCTGGCGCTGGAGAAGTGGACTGCCGCTCACGATCTGCATAAGCGCGCTCTGCGGACGCGCTCGCAAGTCAGCTGGCACGCGCTGCGCATCGGCATCAAACGCTTCCGTTACACGGTGGAGAATTTTCTGCCGCGCCAGCACGCGTTATGGGGCGACGACCTGAAAGAACTGCAGGACTTGTTGGGAGAGGTCCACGATCTGGACGTGCTGTGGGCCATGGCGATCGAGATCGCCCCATTCCCGGACGTGGCAATCCGCGACCACTGGCGGGAGAAGTTGAACCAGGAGCGCGCTAAGAGAATCGACCGCTATCGCGAGAAGATGGTGGGACGCCATTCGCTATGGCGCGTCTGGCGCGCGGAGTTGCCCTCTGGCCCGCAATTGCGCGCGGCGGCAATGAGCCGTCTTCGGGTATGGGCCGGATATCAGGATCCCGATTTTGCGCATTCCGAGCGCGTAACCCAGTTGGCGCTTCTTTTGTATGACGGGTTGAAGGATGCGGGACTGGTGACGAAGAAGCCGGAGTCGACCGAGCTGCTTGCGGAGGACCATGTTCCGCTCGATCACGACGGGCGAGCGGTGTTGCAGGCAGCGGCGCTCATGCACGAAGTCGGCAAAGCCAAGGGCGCGGAAAATCACCAGAAGGCTTCGTACCGGATGATTCGCGGGATGGCGCGTCCGCTGGGTTGGAGCGCGCGAGAACTGGAAATGGCCGCGGTGGTGGCGCGCTATCACCGCGGGCCGTTGCCACGTCCGCAGGGCAAGACCATGCAACTGCTGGAATTTGCGGATCGGCCGATGGCGATGCAGCTGTCCGGCATTTTGCGTCTGGCCATCGCACTCGACAAGCGCAACGGCCGAGAGAGTGCGAACCCTCCGCGGCTTGAGGTTAGTTTGCAGGACCGCTTTGTGGTGGTGCGGGTAGCGGGATACTCGGCGCTGGACCGTTCGGCGGAAAAGGTCGCCGCCGCGCGACATTTACTGGAAACGGTGCTGCGCCGGCCGGTGCTGGTGCGGACATTGCGGAGTTCGGCCGGAGGCAGCCGTAGTCGCCTTCAGCGGCTAAAGCCGATGCTGGGAACGAGCACGCTTACGCGGCCCTGAAGGGCCGCTCTTCCACGGTGATGTGCGCATTTGTGGATTTTCTGCAAGCCGAAATAGGAAGCCAGAAGCTGGAAGCTAGAAGCTAGAAGCTACCCTGACACTTTTCAAGACGGCGTTCTGCTTCCAAGCTCTATCTGTGACTCATGCAAAGTTAGTTGCAATGGCGGTTAGGTGGCTGCGGCGTTATCGCTGCGGAGTGGTGCTCAGCGAGCAGGCCTGCGTCAGTGGCGAAATGCCGGACGCGATTGGCTGGAAAAAGGCGTGCCATTCGGTGCTGATCGAGAGCAAGGTGTCGCGCGCGGATTTCCTGGCCGATCGCGACAAGCCCTTTCGGCAGAAGCCGGAGATCGGCGTCGGCTGTGAGCGGTATTATCTGGCGCCCCGAGGTTTGATACGAATCGAGGAACTTCCCTCGGGCTGGGGGCTGCTGGAGGTGTGCGGGCGCGAGATCGAGCGGGTGAAGACGTCCGCGAAGAACCTGCGTTCCGAGGTCGGGTTTGAGAACGAGATGAATCTTCTGCTGGCGAGTTTGCGGCGGGTGGAAATCCGCATTGAACCCGAGAGCATCACCGATTTCCTCAAGTGGAAAAACCGCATGGCCGAGTACAACCGGGGCCGGCTGCCGGAAGGGTTGGTGGCTCGGGAAGAGGAAGCTAACGGATTCCTGCTGACAACCACTGGCGACTGAGACGGGGCAAACCCCGTCTCTACGAGCAAGGGCAAAAAATGAAACCGGGCGGTGGGGCCCGGTTTCGGAAGCGTCGGTTGAGATGCGGTTACATCGCAGCCTGGCGCCGGCTGGCTCGGAGACCTGGGCGGTCGCGGTTCGCGGCCGCTTATCCATCTCGCGCCAACCAAGGCTTCAAACGGAGCGAGGATACAGACGTTGTAGAAGGAGCAAGTGGCGGGCCAGTGTTGGATTCCGCATAATTGCTTGGATCGTTCTTGTAAATTAAACAAAATAAAGATGGCTTGCAGATGGGTTCGCTCGGCTGGACCAGCCGTTCCATGATCGCTCACGCTGGAGTGTTTCAAAATGTTGCACACCTCTTTTCGGCAAATCCTTAACTCCGGCGAGCGCCTACTGCAATCTTTCGGCTAAGGCCACGATACTGTATAATCCCCGGCAGCGGAGGGAGTTCTGTTCGCCGGGGAGGAATCTGCGTTTTCGGGGTGAGTGCTTAATGACGAATGGGAATCCGGTGGAATTTGAAGACAAGCGACGGACTCCGAAAAAGCAGTCCAAGAGACCCTACACAAGACCCGCATTCCGCTTCGAGCGTGTGTTTGAGACGCAGGCGTTGAGCTGCGGAAAAGCTCATAGCCACGGAACATCCTGCAAAATCAACCCTAAGAATTCCTAGCCAGTCCGCGTTCACGGCATCGCTGAATTCGTTTCAACTCCAATGCAGCCGCTCCGCTCGCTACTTCAGCCCGGTCTGCGTCAGCTTGACGGCGCAATAGTCTGTGCCCCCGCAGTTGGTGGACAAGGCGGCGGCAAGAACAACCACATCCCTGGTGGCGGGCAAGGTGATGCTGCTCACGGTCTTGTTTGGGTTAATGGCAAACGAGTAACCGTATAGGTCGAATGTCCGGTCGTCCTTCCCACCAGTGTAGGTGTCGCGGTAGGCCATGCTCTTGACGATCGATTCTCCGTTGAAGCCCAGCGGATTGTACCAGTCGCTGAAATTCTGGGTGAGCGTCGTGGTTGAATTGTCAGTGTAATTTACCGTGAACGTCTGCGTAGTGCCGTCCTCGGTGACATTTACTGCCGCTGCCAGAATTACCAGCGTGCTGAACTGGCCCGCCGGAAGTGTAATCGTGGTATTCGACCAGGCGTCCGGATTGTTCGCCGGCCCGAGCGTAAACGTGGTACCGTTCCAGGCTACCGAAGTGCCAAGCAGGTTGGACGAATACGCATTGCCATCGCCATCCAATCCGCCGGTGATCGAGAAAGTCGTATTGTCAGTATAGATGCCGTTTACGTTGTAACCTGCCCCGGGAACGGCAGTAGAAGCGGCACCGACAGCCTCGGTCGAAAAGTAGATGCTCTGCGCCTGGGGGGTTCCGCTGGCGTTGTTGTCTGCGGAGATGCCACTTGTGCCGCCCTGGTAGCCCGTGGCATCAGCCTTGTATGTGGGCATGCTGCCACCGGTGCCGCTGGTGTTGGTGAGTTGGTTGGTGACATTCCACATCGTCACTACGTTGGATCCAGTCGTAGCGCCCGGCATTCCCATTCCGACGAAAATTCGGTCCGTGGTCCCATCAAAAAACTCGGTGATCGGAGAGCAAAGTCCGTTGACATGCCCACCTAGGTTGACATTTGTGTTGGAGGACATGGCGGGCGTCGTGTTCACCACCCCGGTAGAGGCGTTGAAGCTAATCGCGAAGAGATCCTGCGCTGTTGTCGTCGAGTCAGTGCCGCAACTGTATAGGGTGGACGCAGCGCTTTTCGGCCCGTTGTTGTAGTAGTTGTTATCGAAGGCACCGTAGAACAGAATGTGGTTGGCATTCGTACTTCTGCCCCCGAGCGCAACCCGGACACCAGAACCCAGGCTGGTGGGTATCTGCGTCACGGAAGTCCCACCGGCCGTGTCGTCGGTGGAAAATACGTAGAGATAACCGTTAAACGCGTCCAGCAGTGGTCCCGGACCGGTCTGGTAATTGTAGCTACTCGCAAACGTGTAGGACGGCGTGGTCGCGGCCGTGAAGGATGCCGCATTCACCGTATAGGCATAGATCTTCTCGGAATCGGTGATGAAGACCTCGTTGAGCAGAGGATCATAAACCGGGCCACTCATGGCCGAACTAGGTGCAGTTTCGAAAGCCGCATTTACGGGGATACAGAAGTCGATGCTAGGGTTCGTTGTAGTGCTGAAGATATTCTTAATATGGTAAAGAAGTCCGTTGTTGGCGCTGATGAAACCTGTGTCGCTGGGATAGTCAACGTAGAGGTCGGAATGGCCGTTACCGGCTTTATATGCAGTGGGGCATCCAGTGTACGCCGCGTTGGTGTATTCGATGGCATAGTCGCAGGAATCTCCAGCGGGAGTGCAGGCCCCATTGGAAAACGACGTGCCGTTCGGGGCAACCGGGTCCGTGGCACCGGTGCCCTGGTTGGCAACCCATATCGTAATGTGCAAGTAAGAATCGGTGGCAGTCCGGTTTTCGATCCAGGCAACCCTGGTCCCATCGAGCGAAAGTACTGGAGACAGCGGAGAGGCGCCCGTCCCGATCGCATAAGAAAATAGAAACGAGGGACCGGTTCCAGCGCAATATCCGGTGCCGTCGCCGGCGGTGTAGAGATTCGTCAACCCGACCAGGTTGGCTTGCCCCGGCACGGCCGTCGACGGAGCCGCGTTAATCGTGTACACGATAAAGTCGCCAATGACGGGGGGCGCGGCGGTGAGGGTGCTGCAACTGGGCGTTGTATAGCTATAGGTATATACTGCCGGGCTTTCGCCGATCGCCATGCCAGCGGTCGGCCCGAGGGAGACGGACCAGTCAACCTTCGAGTTTTTGTTTCTGGAGGGTCGAATGGGGTGGAATCTGATTGGGTCCCACGGGACTATCCTCTCTAACTCTTGCGTATCGGCGCCGGAGGTGTCTTGGCTCAAACTGTTTTCCTCCAACCCAGCTTCGTTCAACCCGGAATTTGCCGACAGTCCGCTGCGGTTGCCGTGCTCCCTCATGTAATGCAGAAGAATGCTATGCATGAAGCGAGGATCGTCGCGGAGCTTCAGCATGTCCTCAAACGAGCCGTTGCGGGTGTAGATGACATGCCGGTTGCTCCAATCCTGCGGGCCTCCCAAACGCGGCGTGGACGAAGCGGGAATTGGGAGCGTGTCTTGCGCGGACATATCGCGCACACACGTGCCCGTCACCATCAGCACCGTGGCGGCACAGAAAACGACTCGTTGCGCAAACCCGAAGACACGGCCCATAGGTCGATCCCTCGAAGGAAATGTTGGAGTTGCGTCCATTATAACGAGGAGGCACGTCCTTCAGGTAGTGCCCTTTGGTAACCGCTTCGAAGGGTACGGGCCAGTGTGTGGAACCTCGTTTGCCAGGGCCGGGCAAACCCTACATCTCCCGCCGGCCTTCCATGGCTTTGAGCATGGTGACTTCGTCGGTGTATTCGATGTCGCTGCCTACGGGAATGCCCATGGCAATGCGGGTGACGCGGAGTCCTTGCCGCTTCAGTTGCTGAGCGAGATAGGTGGCGGTGGCTTCGCCCTCGACCGTGGGATTGGTGGCGAGGATGACTTCTTCGATTTCGCCGCGGCCAACCCGGGTCATCAAATTTGCAATGCGCAACTGTTCGGGCCCCACGCCGTGCAATGGCGAAATGGAGCCGTGGAGCACGTGGTAGACGCCGTTAAAATGCCGCGTCTTTTCGACAGCGGCGATGTTGGTCGGTTCCTCCACCACGCAGACGAGCTTCTGATTGCGGGTGGGACTGCTGCAGTAAACGCAGGGATCGACGTCGGTGATGTTGTTGCAGACGGAGCACAAACGCAGCTTGGCCTTGACGTCGCGAACGGCGGAGGCGAGAGCTTCGGCGTCATCCTCGCTCGAACGCAGAATGTGAAAGGCGAGGCGCTGGGCGGTCTTGTTGCCGATTCCCGGCAGCTTCTTTAATTCGTCGATGAGGCGAGCCATGGGTTCGGCAAACTTTGACATAGGGAAACCAATCGGGCCATCGAGTGATCGGGCCATCGGGTGATCTGAAGGGCAAACGCATTTGCCTTTGACTTTCGATCATCCGATGACCCGATGATCCGATCACCCGATGCTTTACAACATTCCTCCCAGTCCGCCGAGCATTCCGCCTACGCTGGACTGCATTTCCTTGTCGACCTTGCGGCTGGCTTCGTTCAGCGCGGCCATCACGAGATCCTGCAGCATCTCGACATCGCCGGACTTTACTGCTTCGGGATCGATCACTATGCTGCGCAATTGCTTGCGGCCATCCATTTTGACGGTAACCGTACCGCCGCCGGACGAGGCCTCGACCACGGTCTGCTCCATCTTTTTCTGCAGCGTCTCGTACTGCTGCTTGGCTTGGGACATCAGTTCCTGCAAATTGAATCCGGACATATGAAAACCAATCGGGTCATCGGATGATCGGGCCATCGGGCGATCTGAGTTCGCGGTGCACTTGCCTTCGAATTTCGATCGCCCGATGACCCGATGGCCCGATCACCCGATGTCTTACCCTTTCTCCCGATAATCGATCACGGTGCGGATTTCTGCTCCGAATTTTTCCTGCATTCGTTGCACGATCGGGTCTTGTTCGGCTCGGCTGCGTGCACTTCCGTTCGATGCCCGGCGTGGCGCGGGCGCCGCTTGCGGCGCTCCATCGGGCTCGACCTGCATTCTGATCGGCCTTCCGGCTCGGCCACTGGCGGCGGCGCTCGAGATGCGGCGCGCTTCGGCGGTGAATGACATTTCGATCATCGTGGTTGAGGCGGCTGCTTTTGCGATCAGCGAATTTCCTGCCAGCGTCCACTGCGCGTTCTGCAAAATGGAAACGAGCATGGGCTGATTGGCCAGCGCGTTGAGAACGGCATCGCGCAAGGAGTCGGGGGTGGCTTGAGACGGGGCAAGCCCCGTCTCTACCGTGATCGCCGATTCAGGACGCGGGTCGGGAGAGATCTCTGCAACGGCGGGTGCGGCCGACCCCATGATGACTACGTTGGCGGTTGATCCGCTCGTTCCAACAGCGGATTCGGCTTTGGGCGTGCTTTTGCGCGCGGAGTCGGCGGCGAACGGGGAAATGGAATTTGAGCGCGAGGGAGCTGCAAAATCCGGACGGCGGCCTTCCGCCGTCAAGCGCGGAACCGTGGCTGGCCGCGCCGCGGTCGTAGCAACAGGCGCCGCATCGCTGAGCAGTTGCTCGATCGGCAGCAGGCGCTGCGCGTGCGACATTTTCAGCAACCCTAGTTCGAGGTGGAAGCGCTGTTCCTGGCGATATCCGAGTTCTCCGTGGGTGCGCAGCATGATCTGCAGATGGCGGGCCAGGTCCTCTTCGGTGAACAGATCGGCAATGCGGCTGACGCGGGCACGCTCATCGGAGGAAATCTGCAGCAGCGCCGAATCTTTGCCTGCGATCTTGGCCACAGTGACGTTGCGCAGAAAGCGCACCAACTGGCGCGCGAAATGCGTGGGGCTGTGGCCTTCGCCAATCAGCTCGTCAACCAGCACGAGTATTCTTTCGGTCGAACTTTCCGCGACCGCCTGCATGACTGTTTCCAGCGCGGCTGCCGGAGCGGAGCCGATGAGGCTGCGGACGGATTCGGCAGTCAGGCGATCGGCGGTCGAGGCGATGGCCTGGTCGAGGATGGAGAGCGCATCGCGCATCGAGCCATCGCCCGCTTCGGCCAGCAGGGCCAGGGCGTCTTCGTCGGCGGAGATCTTCTCTTTCGCCACAATGTCGCGAAGTTGACCCATGATGTCGTCGAACTTCATGGCGCGATAACTGAAATGTTGGCAGCGCGAGCGGATGGTCTGGGGAATATCTTCGGGCTGCGTGGTAGCCATCATGAAGATGACGTGGCCGGGAGGCTCTTCCAGCGTCTTGAGCAGCGCATTGAAGGCCGCGTCGGTGATCTGGTGGGCCTCGTCGAGAATGTAGATTTTGAAGCGGTCGCGCGCCGGACGGTAGCGTGCGGCCTCGCGCAATTCGCGGATCTCGTCAATGCCGCGATTGGTGGCGGCGTCAATTTCGATCACGTCAACCGCGTTGCCGTTGCGAATCTCGGTGCAGGAATCGCACACGCCGCAGGGCTCGGCCACCGGCTTATCCGAAGAGCGGCAGTTGAGCGCCATCGCCAGGATGCGGGCGACCGTCGTCTTGCCGATGCCGCGATGTCCGCTGAAGATGTAACCGTGGGCGATGCGCTCCTGCGCGATGGCGTTTTGCAGGGTGCGGGTGACGTGTTCCTGGCCGATGACGTCGGAAAATCTCTGCGGCCGGTATTTGCGCGCCAGGACCTGATAGCTCATCGGAATGCTTGATTATACAGGCTGGCGTGCGAGGAGCTTGCCCGGCCGCGGACTCGGAGTGAGACGGGGCAAGCCCCGTCTCTACAGTCGGAGGTTGCATGGCTTCGGCAGGCGGGGTAGGCTCATGCGTTAAGTTCTACTGCGGAGATTGAAGGGGAGGCGGCTATGCAACTGAAAATGAGCACACGATCGACGCACGGCGTCCTGGTGGTGGATTGCAGCGGCCGGCTTATGTTTGGCGAGGAATCGGCCAGATTGCGCAGCAACGTCAAGGACCTGCTGGCCCAGAGCCCGAATGTAGTGCTGAATCTGCGCGAGGTGAATTACATGGATAGCGGCGGGCTGGGAACCCTGGTCTCGCTTTACACGAGTGCGCGCAGCGCGGGCGGCGCGGTGAAACTGGCGAGTCTTAGCCAGCACGTGGGCAACCTGCTCCAGATCACCAAGCTGCTTACTGTTTTTGAAGTGTTTGACGATGAAGAGGCGGCGGCGAAGTCGTTCAAGAGAGGTGCGGCTTAGCGAGCCGATTAATTGAGGTCGTTCAATACCAGCGGAGTGTACGACATCCCGCTATTGCCGCCTTGGTTGTCCATGAGCACAAGGGTGGTAATCGACCCGGAGTTGGGAACGAAGGCGTTAGGAGCGGGCGGCCAGCTGAAGATTATCTCCTTGCTTTTGTTGGCAGTGAAGACCACCGCATAACCTCCGGCTGCAAAGGTAATGGGTTGGTAGTTGCTTGCCTGGGTGTAGTTCAGGCCAAAAATTTGCGCTTCGTAATTTGTGATGTCCGAACCGGGGGGGACGATATAAACATCCACGCCGTGGGTGGGTGAGTTGACGGACGCGTTAATGACGCGGAGTTCCACCGTGCCCGCCGCCGGCGGCGTGTTGTCGTCGGTAAGCAGCACGGGTGGGTAGTCAGTAAGTTCCAATCCTGCCGCCAGCACCGTGTACTGGGTTGCACCGGCAAAGGTTGCGGAACCCGTTGGGGATACAGGGTTGGTGGTTTGGGCGGGCGGATAAGCCTGGATCGAGGCCGTGCCCGTTGCAACCGGCAGGTACGTTACCGGGGTGGTGGGACGCGGGTAAACCTGGCCGAAGGTAAAGTTTTCAATGATCCTGCTTCCATTGATATAGATGTCGGCTGGCTGACCGTCGGGGATGGCATTGATAATGCGAATCTGCGATTGGCCGCTGGAGCCACAGCCCACGGTCAACAGGAGCAGAGCGGCGAGCGCCAACAGAAGGGACAGGGATTTCAACCAGCAAGACATCTTTTTATTTTCTTTCTCCCAGAGCAGTTTGGCGGCGAGCGGGAAGCTTTGTCAACTGCCGGTTGGAGCGACTCGCCGGGCCTCGATCGAAGCCCGGTTCCTTTTTCTGTACATGCAGCCAGACCTCATGGTTGACCCAGGTAGCTCGTCCGCGGTTACTGGAGGTCAGTAATCGGTATCGGAAACTGACTCACGGATCCGCCGCCGGCTACGTCCACGATGACCAGTGTAGTAATCGATCCGTTGGCCGGGGTTTCGGTCACGTCAATTATTGGGGTGGTGCTTTCGTGCGGAGTGACGACGATGGTATAGCCACTTGTCGCCGTATACGGAAGGGACTGTACGTAGACGGCCTGCTCGAAGGTTAGGGCAGGGATCTGAGGGCTGGCAGGCTGCTGGCTGGTAGTCGGGAAGATATAAACATCCACGCCTACGCTGGGCGAACTGGGCGAAGAATTGATGACACGGTACTCCAAAGTGTTCGTCGTCGGCGCGGTGTTGTTGTCGGTTAGAACGTCTGGGGTGTTGTTCGCACGCGCAAAGCCCTGCAAGATCACCGTGTACTGCGTCGAGGAGCTGTAGTTGAAAGTACCGTTGTTGACTGGGTTAAGGGTGGTGCCGCTTACATAAGCCGTAATCGTGTCGCTACCCTCCGGTTCGCTGGCGTAGGCGGCGGAGGAGGAATTGGTCAGCGGGAAGATAGTGCCGAATTGGATGGGGGTGGAGCCGGTGATCTTGTTTCCGGTTCCGTTGAGATAGACATCCAAAGTCCCCTGAGCATCGGGGATGGCATTGAATATGCGAATCTGCGTATTGTTGCCTGAGCCGCAACTGGTAAACAAGCTCAAGGCCGCGATGGCCAACGTCAGGGGCAGGGCTTTCAACAAGCGAAACATAGTATTCTCCAAAAGGCAGTTTTGGTGGTGAATAAACACATGGGATGCATTTATCGTAATCCCAGGTTTTACCGGCGCATGTAAATTTTTGTATTGGTGCATCTAATTTAGCATGACTAGGCGGCGATGGTCATTGGTCGTTGGTCGTTCGTCGTTCGCGAAGAGCGCTGTTCGCTGGGTCGATCTGTGAATCGGAAAGCGCAGTCCAGGGCGGGGAAAGCGCGCGGGATGAGCATGGACGACCGGCGCGCCAGCGTCGTGCGTTCGATTCGCGCCTTGCCTTCGGGAACGGTGTCGAGTTACGGAGCGATCGCCAAGGCTGCGGGCTGGCCCGGAGCCGCGCGTCAAGTGGTGCGGATCCTGCAGCAGGTTCCGGGATTGCCGTGGCACCGCGTAGTCGGTGCTGGCGGCGCCATTAGGCTGAGCGGGGAAGATGCCGCGGAGCAAAGATTTCGCCTGCATATGGAAGGCGTGACTTTCCGCGGGATGCGGGTGGATATGAAACGGCACGAATTTCGTTTCCGGAGAGGTTGAATCGTTCGGATTTCCCCTGTGAACCTCTGTGAACTCTGTGGTTCATGCAGTTCTTTACCACAGAGTTCACAGAGGTTCACAGGGGAACCCTGGTTTTCCTTCGTGGACCGTCGTGCCTCTAGCGGTTGAAGGACTATGCCTGCTCCGGCAAATCTCCTTCCAGCAAATCGTGCAGGCGGTTGGCCGGGCAGCGCAATCCGATATAAAAACTTCCGAAGAGCGCGTACACGGCGCTGACGTGGTCGAAGCGCATCTCGTAGATCAGCTTCTTGAAAACAAGGGGATCGTCGGCGAAGAGGTCGACTCCCCACTCCCAGTCATCAAAGCCTATGGAGCCCGTGATGATCTGTTTCACCTCTCCGGCATAGCGGCGGCCGACCAGTCCGTGTTCATTCATCTGGCGCTGGCGTTCTTCCATGGGGAGCGTGTACCAGTTCTTTTCTTCGCCGCGACGGCGATCCATGGGATAAAAACAGATGTAGCGATTTGGTGGCATCGCCGGAAAGAGGCGCGGCTTCATGGCCTCTTTCTGGCGCGCGATGGTTTCCCGGATAGACTTTTTCCATTCCTCCGAGTGCGGTTCCACGCCGCGATCGGCGAGTGCCTTGTAGGTCTTCAGCGATGACTCATACAGCCCCAGCTCGATCACCGACAGGTAGGAAGTCGTGGGTTCCAGGAAGTCGCTGAGCCTGAGCCGCGCCAGGTCGAGTTCCGCCTGATTGAGCTGGTCGAAGGTTTCGCGGAAGTGGACCAGCATCAGGTCGCCTTTGTGCCCGAGCAACGAGAACAGCGCAGATTGGCCATCGGCTTTCGTTTCCATCTCGCCCAGCAGGCTGGCAGCTTCGGCCGCGATCTCGCGGCGCGTGTTCTCGGCGAGGGAGCGCCATGCGGTCCAGCGGAAGCGCATCATCTGATGCAGCGTGGCGTAGCCTTCCAGCGTCAGCGGCACGGCGGGAAGTTGAAGAGTTGCGGTATGGGTTGGATTCATGGATTGACCCTGTGGGCCATTGTAATCAATCGGGTGATCGGGTGATTGGGTCATCGGATCATCTAAGTTCAAAAGCCTTGAACTTTCGGTGGCCCGATGGTCACATCAACCGATGGCCCGATCCCGATGATTGCTCCGACATGCACGGGTGTGCTACAAGCTGCTATATGCGTAAATGGATGAGCCAGCGTTTAAAGCGTCGCAAGAAGCCCGGAGACAGCTCCAGCAAAGAAGCATCCAAGGCACCGGAGCCGTTGCAGCCGAGGTTCTATGAGGATGAGCCTGCCGCGCCGGTTGAAGCTCCAGCCGAGGCTCCTGTGGTCGAGTCGCGTCCGTCGAGACCGGAGCCGATGCCGGAGCCCGCGCCCGAACCGGTCGCGGCGCCAGAGGTGGCGCCTGCGGCAGGTGAGGCGAGACCGCGAGCGTCTCGGCGACGTCGCGGCCGTGGAGGTCGTGGTGGATCGCGTCCGCGACCGACGGTGGCTACGCCGGCGCCCGCAGTTGCAGGCGAACTATCCACGGGAGAAGCATCCGAGGCAGAATCATCGGCCGCGGAGGCATCTGCCCCGCAAGCAGCGGTTGCGGCGAAGCCGCCGGCTGAAGTTGCGCCTGCTCCCGTCCGCGCCAGCAAGGGAACGGTGGTCCTGGCGATTGGATTGCCGGGATCGGGCAAGAGTTCATGGTTCAAACGGCACAACATTCGTCCGCTTTCGAGCGATCTGCTGCGGGAACTTCTTTTCGATGACGCGCAGGAGCAGCGTTTTCAGGATCTGGTGTTCTCCAATTTGCGATCGATGCTGAAGGCCCGGCTGATTGCCCGGCGTCCGATGAATTACGTGGATGCGACCAACCTAACGCCGCACGATCGCCAAAGCTGGATCAAGCTGGCTAAGGACTATGGGTATGAAGTGCAGGGCGTGTTCTTCGACGTGCCGCTGGAAGTTTGCCTGGAACGTCACCAGCGGCGTGGGCGGGTGGTTCCGGAAGACATCATGCGGAAGATGGCAGGAAAGTTGAAGGCTCCGACGTTTGAGGAGGGATTCTCGAAGATCACGGTGGTGCGGGTGAAACAAAAAGAGGTGTCAGGCGATTAGTGTCGGCAAGATCAGTCGTTGGTCGATGGTCGTTAGTCGTTCGCGGGTTTGCCAACGACCAACGACTAACGGCCACCGACAAACCACGCTCTCAGCCCTTTAAATAGGGCAGCAGTTCTCGAAACGCGGGCGCGCCCGACGACCGCAGCAGTTCGTAGATCATCATTTCGGTGGAGGAGAGAATGACTCCGGCGGCGCGCATGCGGTCGAGGCCGATCCGCCAGTTTAATTCTGTGCGCGAGCTGACCGCATCCGAAGCTACGTGCACCAGATAACCCTCCCGCAGCGCTCCCAGCGCAGTCTGCATTACGCAGATATGTGTTTCCATGCCGCACAGCAATACGGTCGTTCGTTGACCCGGCAAACGCTTCAGCAAGGAGCAGAACGCGTCGCTGCCGAAGCAGGAGAACGTCAGCTTGTCGATGGGCGGACTATCGGGCAGCATGGACGCAATCTCCGGCACCGTGTTGCCCAAGCCCTTGGCGTATTGAATCGTCACCAGTGCCGGAATCTTGAGGATGCCCGCCAGGCGAATCAGCAGCTGGGCATTGCGCACCAAGCGTTCTTTTTCCCAGATAGGCGGCAGCAATTTCTCCTGGATGTCGACGACGATGAGCGCGCACTGTTCGGCCTCGAGGGGACGGCGCGCCATCTCGGCGTAATCGGTCTCCACTGACGGTTCTGAGAAAGTTCCCGGGAAAGTTCCGCTGCTGGTGGTTGTCATTGCGACTCCTCGGACTACTGCCAAGGATTTTACCGCGAGTGTCGTGCGGTACGCGTGTGCGGGCGAAAGCGTGCTGCTTGGCAGTGCGTCGTTTTGCAGTCCCTGGAAAATGATTTAGAATTCTTAAGTACAGCCCGGTCGTTCAACGGTAGGACTGCAGCCTCTGGAGCTGCGTATCGGGGTTCGAATCCCTGCCGGGCTGCCAACCTTTGCGCACTGGGTTCCTTGACAATGCCGACGCATAAGCCTAGCATGGATATTGAGCAAGTAACCTTTACTTACTGCTTCAGGTCCTCTGAAGGCGGTAAGCCTATCTAAAAGTTGCCTCCTCTTCGATGCTCTGAGGCGAAGTCCGAGTCATAACGATCGTTGATCCGCTGGGGATCTTTCCGACGCCAAACCCAAGCTGATCGGGGTTTATGCTGGCAGTACGTGTTGCCTGGTTTTCGATTATGAATCGTAAGCGGGAGAACAGAGAGCCGGGTTCCAGGTCGCCTCTTTTTCTGTTCGTCGTCTTATTTTTGTCAGATCTTTCTTGTTAGATCGATAGAACAGAAAGGAACCATGAAAAACATCAAGTTTGTTGTGAAGGTGAACCGCGGCGGAGCTCATGCCCCTCAATATGTGCTGCGGATTGATCGGCTTCCCATCCAGACGACAACCAACCGTAAGCTGGCCCTGGTGATGGGCAGATTTACAGCGGAAGATGCGGTTAAGTCCATGCAGAATTCGCACTGCAATCCAGAGTTAGTGTCGGTACGAGTTAGCGCGTAACGTTCCAGTATTAGGTTTTCGCTATGCAGAAACGTGAATGTTCGCAGTGCGGCGGTGAGCTGGTTCTGGCAGTGCGCGTGAACCAGCCGCAAACGAACGCTGATGGGCCAAGCCTGGTGAGCAGCGCATTCACGAGTTGGAGATGCAGCACTTGCGGCTGCTCCTTTACGGCCGCGCAACTTCGCGAAGGCAAGCGCGAACGGTCAAAAGCAGCCCAGCCCGCCTGAGTGCTGCCGGCTGAACAAACAATTTCACCACAAAGTCACAGATTGGCCCTGAACAGCGCGGCTGAAGCCGCGCCCCATCAAAACAAAATCAAAACCCTTCCTAGTCTCCTGACGGCATCAGTTCGTCGCAGGTCTCGACGCCGGCTATCTGGTTTTGAAACGCGGGCGTTGTCTTGCGGATCATCTCCAAGAGCAGTACCCGGTCAGGCTGGAGCAGTTCGGCGACGCGTTCCTTGCTGACTTGCGCGACGATGATTTGGCCAATCTCGGTGTGTACCTCCGAGAAAATCCCTACGCTCTTCATCCTTTGCGTCTGTAATTCGTTATCCTCGGTCGGGGTGACGTAGTGCACTGAGCTGGCATTGTAGCGGTGGATCATGAACAGTTGAGTGATCGTCATCAGGCGTTTCTTGCGAACGGGCACGAGCGTGTTCTGGTCGCGAATCGAGAGAATGCCGCGTCCGTGCCGATCCTGGATATAGGCGAAGACCACATTGGCGAGTTTCTCTCCGGTGGGCTCGTTGAGCACACTCAGCTCCAACAGATCCGAGCCCGCCGTGTGTGGGCGCAGGCGGACTCGAATCTTTGCCGCATGGTCGTTTTGCTCGCTCCACTCGGCGAGCCATTCTTCCAGCAGCTTGGTGGGGACCTCGGTTTGAACCAGGTGCTGAAACTGGGTTGATCCCTTGCCCATCGCCTTGGTCGCGGCGGTGCGTCCCGACGAAGCCATTAAGGCGGCGTCGAGGCGGGGCCCTCCGACCAGGGTCTGGGGCGTGCGATACGGAGACTCCAGCAGTCTAAACTTGCGCTGCAAGCGCGCCAGGGCCAGCATCCCGTCCTGCTTCAAAGCGGTCGCGAACTCCTCGGCAGCCAAGCCGTCGATCTGGTGGCCACCGTAGGTGATGAAGTTGAAGACGAAGCCGAGTTTTCCGAGCTCCTCGGGGAAGCGTTTCATCTGCTCGTCGTTCATTCCCGTAGTGTCCCAACTGAACGACGGTGAGAGGTTGTATGCCAGCATCTTGTCGGGATACTGGGCATGGATGGCGTGGGCAAACTTCGCGGCATCCTCGAGATCTGCCGTTTTAGTCTCCATCCACAGGATGTCGGCGAAGGGCGCCACCGCCAGCGACTTGGCAATGGCGTAATCGATCCCGCCCTGGATCTGATAGAAGCCTTCGGGAGTCTTGGGCAGCTCGCAATCCCAGATCACGTGAACGCCCATCGATTTGGCGCGCTCGCGTGCCTCGTAGAAAGAAGCCTGCTTGGAGAACGCCAGCCATTCCTCGACGGTCATGTCGAAACGCTCGCCTTCGGCGGCGCGGAACTCCAGCACCTCGGCCACCGCCAGACCATAAGTCTTCATCCCGGCCTGCGCCTGCCAGGCTTCCACATACCGGGTGTCGATCTTTTCGAGGGCCGCGTCGAACTCGCTGGCCGGCATCTCCCGGAGAGCCGGAGCGCTCTTCGCGATCATCGACATGAGCCCAGCCCGCTCCAGCCAATCGAAGGCCGCCGCGTACTCGGGCTCGGACATGGCGAAAAGCAGGTGTCCGCGGACCTCTTCCACGCCCAGTTCGAAGAGGTTCCGCAAGATGGCCAGATAGCCCGCCTTGTAGCTGGGCAAGTCGACGTTGGTGGCGCCAAGAATGAAGGGCTGGTCGCGCTCGTCAGTCCGATTCTCAAGGAAGGTCGCGGACTCGGCATCGGTCCGAGCCACAATGATGCCCGGGACCCGCATGATGTCGAGTTGAAGGCGGGCAGCGTTGAGGCGTTTGATCTGCTCATCCCCGGACACGAGGACCTTACCACCCTGGTGGCCGCATTTTTTCGCTCCTGGCTTTTGATCTTCGATGTGGTAGCCCGGAACTCCGATTTCGACAAAGCGGCGGATCAGATTGCGCACGTGGGCGTCTCCGCCGTGACCGGTGTCGGCGTCGGCGATAATGAACGGGCGAAAATCGACGACCGGCGTCGACTCGCGCTGTTCTTCGGTCATCCGCATGCGGGCGAAGTGTTGGTTCTTGTCCGCGGTGAGGAGGGCCCGCACCAATCCGGCGGCCTCGTCCGGCACCTGGCTAAGCGGATAGCTGGCCAAATCGGGGCCGGGATCCTCTGCCACCGATCCCTTGGCGGAGGTTGCCCAGCCGCCCAGGTAAATGCCTTCCATCCCAATCCGCTTCATCATCACGGCCTGACCCGGCGAATAGGGACCAAAGGTGGTGATCTGGCGACGCTGTTCGAAAAGCTCGCGCAGCCGCGCGTAGAACCCCTCAGCGGCTTGTCGAGCTACGGTGTAGTCGCCGGAAAGCGTGCCCTGCTGCTCGGCTACCTGGCGCGGAGAGTAGAGACGGACGATCCCGTCGAATCTGGGGTTCGCGAACCATTCCTCGGCAGCCGCGACTTGCTGGTCGAACATTGTTACCGTGCTTTTCTGTCTTTCCGCGCTAGTCAACACCTTCCGCCTCCATGGGTCCGCGTTGGATCCTGCGTCCAGGGGCAGTAGACCTCCGATTGCGTTTCCAGACAAACCACGCTGTCCGCCCGGGCCCACTAGGACAAAATGACCTAGTGCGCAGGAATCGTGGGGGGCAAAGAGCTTATGCTGCCATCCATGAACACGACTTTTGTTGAGAACGATTCGGTTGAGAGCCAAATCCAAACCCCGGCCGAATCCGGCATCCTAACCTCGGAAGCGCGCGCCTTCCTGTTGAAACTGGCGGCTCGGTTCGAGCCACGGCGGCAGGAATTGCTGGCGCGGCGGCGAATCGTGCAGCAGGAGATCGACCACGGGAAGTTCCCGGATTTTCTGCCGGAGACGGCCGGAATCCGCCAAAGCGAGTGGAAAGTTGCGCCGATCCCGAAGGATTTGCTCGATCGCCGCGTGGAAATTACCGGGCCGGTTGATCGCAAGATGATCATCAATGCATTGAACTCAGGCGCCAATGTTTTCATGGCCGACTTCGAGGACTCGAATTCGCCGACCTGGAGCAACAATATCGAGGGCCAACAGAATCTACAGGACGCGATTCGGGGGACGATCAGGTATGTGAGTCCGGAGGGAAAGCAATATCAGCTTGGGTCGAATCTGGCCACGCTGGTGGTGCGGCCGCGAGGCTGGCATCTGGACGAGCGGCACTTTTTGGTGGAAGGGAAGCCGATCTCGGCGTCGCTGTTTGATTTTGGACTGTTCTTTTTTCATAACGCTGCCGTCTTGCTCAGCAAAGGCACTGGCCCTTATTTCTACTTGCCGAAGCTGGAGAGCCATCTGGAGGCGCGGCTGTGGAATGACATGTTCTGTTTTTCCCAGGACGAGTTGCGGATTCCTCGCGGATCGATTCGGGCGACTGTTTTGGTCGAGACCATTCTGGCGGCCTTCGAGATGGACGAGATTCTTTACGAATTGCGCGAACATTCAGCGGGGCTGAATTGCGGGCGCTGGGACTACATTTTCAGTTTCATCAAGAAGTTTCGCGCGCATCCGGAATTCGTGCTGCCGGATCGGTCGCTGGTCACGATGGAACGGCATTTCCTGAGCTCCTACGTCGAATTGCTGATTCAAACCTGCCACCGGCGCGGCATTCACGCCATGGGTGGAATGGCAGCGCAGATTCCGATTCGGAACGATGCAGCGGCCAACGAACAGGCGCTGGAGAAAGTGCGGCGCGACAAACTTCGCGAAGTGCATGCCGGGCATGACGGTACTTGGGTGGCGCATCCAGGGCTGGTTCCTGTGGCCAAGGAAATTTTCGATAAGTACATGCCGGAACCAAATCAGATTTCTGCGAAGCGCGCCAACCGGACAGTGCATGCGCAAGACCTGCTCGCAGTGCCCAAGGGCGATATCACAGAAGAAGGGTTGCGTTGGAATATCGACGTAGGATTACAGTACCTGCATTCGTGGCTGCAGGGATCGGGGTGCGTCCCGATTTACAACCTGATGGAGGATGCGGCGACCGCGGAAATCTGCCGCGCCCAGGTGTGGCAATGGGTGAGGCACGGCGCGCATCTTAAGGGTGGCAAGCCGGTGACGGAAGGCTTGGTGAAAGAGATTATTCATCAGCGGGCGGCCGAGTTGCGCAGCGACAATAACAACGACGAAAAGCTGCGGCAGGCGGCGCAAGTCCTCGAAGAGCTGACGACGAACCATGAATTTGCGGAGTTTCTGACGCTTGCCAGTTATGAATTATTGGATTAGAACGTCAAGGCATGGGCGTACGCAGAACTCCCGCCAACCCCCCGCTTGACCCCGCGGCGATTGACGCAGGCTTTCTCGCGCAACTACAAGAGCATGTTGTCGCGCGCGAAATCGAGCGCGGGATTGCGTGTCTTCAATCTCACCAGGACCTGATTGCCAAGCTCGATCCCTCTCAGGAAAATGCCGCCCGCCTGTTGGCGCAGCTTGCGATATGGACGGATATCGGATTCAGCGGCCCGCCCCTCCCGGAACTTCTGCGACGCTTTGAACACTTGGAACCAGGATCGCGGTCGAAGCTTTCGATCGCCGACTACATCTGCCTGCGCATGGCCGAGGGCATGGCTGCCATGGTGGAGGAAGCGGTGGAAACGGCTATTGACCATTTTGACTTCGTCCTGAGCCTGGGAGAAGAACTGGACGACCGATTCCTGCTGGCCATTGTTTATTTCTGGAAGGGTCGCTGCTTGCGGAGAAAAGGCGACTACGATGAAGCCCTGATCTACACCGGTAAGGGAAGAGACCTTGCGCTTGCGTTGGGACACTTGCGCATGGCGGCAGTGATGCAAGTGCTCGAGAGCTGGCTTTTGTTTCAGCAGGGCAAATGGAAAGAAGCGGTCCGCATCTCGCAGGCGGCTGAAAACACATTGCGCGAGACCGATGACTACGTGACGCTGGGCAACATTCAATCCTTTTACGGGCGAATGGCGCGCCGGGAAGGCCGTTTCGACAAAGCGGTTGAGTTTTTCGAAAGCGCCATTCACCATTATGGTCAGCGGGACCCGCGGCATCCGAACCTGGCGCGATCACTGGCCAATATGGCACTGGCTAAGCGCGGCATCGCGCTGCAATTGCAGAAAAGAATCGACCGCGACGCCCAGCGGCGGCGGAAAACGCCGGCAAGCCGCGAAGGCAAGGCAAGGGGAACCAGTCCTGACTATCGCAGCCGATTGGCGGAGCTACGTCGCGAAGCGATAGAGCATCTGGACGCCGCCCGGGCCATCTACCAGCAGCGCCCGAACCATCACGGAACGGGCACGGTTTACCTGAACGCGGCGTACATCCACCTCGATAGCGGAGATTTTCAGCGCGCCGAGGAAGAAGCGGCCTCGGCGTATGAGCTAGCTGGAGAGAAGCAGGATTACATTTTGATGGGTCGGGCGCGCATCCTGGAATGCATGATTGAAAATGCGAAGGTGGAAGAAGAGATCGGCGAGGGCGCCGATCCGGGAAGCCATGCGCGCCGCGCACTCGAGTTCAGCCGAGAGGCGATTGATCTGGCGAAGCACACGCAGCATCATCTGCTGCTTGCAAATGCGCATCTGTGGCAAGGATTGACGCAGTGCAATTCGTTCTTTGACAATCCGGAAGCGGCTCGGGAGTCGTATGACTTGGCTCGGGCTTCCTGCGGGGCGAATCAACCCGACCACAACATGTGGCAGGATATGCAGACTCTGGGCGCGAAGATTCTTCGCAAGGGAAGTGTGCATCCGGCGCTGAAGGCGTGGTCGCAGGGGGCGGTGGGCGAGAAGACGTTCCGGCAAATCAGCGACGAATTTGCGGAGATAGTGATCGCACGCGTCTGGGAACGCGAAGGGCGAAAAGTGTCCCGAGTGGCGGCGCGGCTGTCGATTTCTCCTAAGAAAGTGCGGCGCATTCTGGCGCGGGTGGGACGGCGAAAACCGCATTAGGGATACTGAATCCAACCGGCACATTCCAGAATCGAAACTCTATGAAAATCGCAAAAGATGTGACAGAGCTGATTGGCCGCACGCCGCTGGTGCGGCTCAACCGGGTCACGGAGGGCGCGGTTGCCGAAGTTGTGGCGAAGCTGGAAAGCCAGAACCCTCTGGGCAGCGTAAAAGATCGCATCGGGGTGAGCATGATTGCTGATGCCGAGCGCGTCGGCCGGATTCAGCCCGGGAAAACTGTTCTGATCGAGCCGACCAGCGGCAACACGGGTATCGCTCTCGCCTTTGTGGCGGCCGTAAAAGGCTACAAGCTCATCCTCACCATGCCCGAGACCATGAGTCTGGAGCGGCGCGTGCTGCTGCTGGCTTTGGGCGCTGAAATCGTTCTTACGCCCGGGCCGCGGGGAATGAAGGGAGCGATTCTGAAGGCCGAGGAATTGCTGGCCACGACTCCTGACGCCTACATGCTGCAGCAATTTGACAACCCGGCAAATCCAAAGATTCACTTCGAAACTACCGGCCCCGAAATTTGGGAAGACACCGACGGGCGCGTCGATTTTCTCGTCTCCGGCGTTGGCACAGGCGGAACCATCACCGGCGTTTCCGAATACATCAAAGCGAAGAAGCCGTCGTTCAAGGCCGTGGCCGTGGAACCGGCCGACAGCCCGGTCCTTTCCGGCGGAGCGCCTGCCCCGCACAAGATTCAGGGAATCGGCGCCGGTTTTGTTCCGAGCATCCTGCGCCGGGATTACATTGACGAGGTCATCACTGTGACCAACGATGAGGCCATCAGCATGGCCCGGCGGATGCCGCTCGAAGAGGGGTTGCTGGTCGGCATCTCTTCGGGAGCGGCGGTGGTCGCGGCTTTGCAGGTGGCGCGGCGTCCTGAAAATGAGGGGAAACTGATCGTTGTGGTGCTGCCTTCGTTCGGCGAGCGCTACCTGAGTAGTATCCTCTTCGAAGGACTGCGGAACCAAGCGTTGCAGATCCCGACGTCGCAAGTTCCGGCCTGATACATGCCGCATCTGCTGTCGTTAATCAGCGAAGACGTTGCCACCGTGCTGGAGCGCGATCCCGCGGCGAAATCGCGCCTGGAAGTTTATCTCTGCTACTCCGGCCTGCATGCGGTGTGGTTCTATCGCATGAATCACTGGTTCTGGAACCACAAGTTCTTTCTGCTGGCACGCTGGCTTTCGCAAGTAGCGCGCTGGCTTACCGGCATCGAGATCCATCCCGGGGCGCAGATCGGCCGGCGCTTGTTTATCGATCATGGCATGGGTGTGGTGATTGGCGAGACTGCCATTGTCGGCGAGGATGTCACGCTGTATCAAGGTGTGACGCTCGGTGGAACCGGCAAGGAACATGGGAAGCGGCATCCAACGCTTCTCGACAACGTAGTGGTCGGCGGAGGCGCGAAGATTCTCGGCAACATCACGGTGGGAAGCAATTGCCGAATTGGCGCCGGATCGGTTGTGCTGCGCAATGTGCCTGATGATTCCACCGTGGTGGGCGTGCCGGGACACATCGTTTTTCGGGAAGGCAAGCGCGTGGTGATCACCGACCCCAAGCAGATCAACGATCCGCTTTCCGAGGCCTTGGCCGCAGTTGCGTCTGAGGTGAACCGGTTAGCCGAGCGAGTGCGTGAACTGGAGGGCACGGGCGGAAGCGAGCCGCTTTCCGAATCCATGCAGCGGATCATGGAAGATATCGATTACCAGATCTAGATACCTGATCGTTTTGTCATCCTGACCCTGAGCTTGTCGAAGGGGTAGGACCTGCTGTTCGCCGCCAGGAGCAGGTCCTTCGCTTCGCTCAGGATGACAATTCAAAGCAGCGGTTGATCTCTAGGAAGAAAACCTGAGCCTGTGGCTTGACGTTGTAAAATGACGACATGCCGTTATCGCCAGGAAGTCCCAACTTTAGCAAGAAGCGCACTCCGCCGCCGGACGAGACGTTTGAAGAAGCGGCCTATCTGAAGTCGCTGGGGGACAAACAGAAGATTGTGAGCTTGAAACTGGCCGACGGCGAAGTGGTCCGCGGCTGGATTGAATACTACGACAAGAACATGGTGCGCGTGACGCGTGAAGATGGTCCGAATCTGTTCATTTTCAAACATGAAATTGTTTATATCGCGGAAGATAACAAGAAGAAGTAGCCGGTACTCAGTACCCAGCACCTAGTGCCTCTTGCTTAACCTTGAAATCGAAAGTCTAGGCGGCGCATGACATCCCCCCAATCTTTGGATTTGATTTCTCCGATGCAGGCTATGGCTCGTGAAGCGGGCAGTCTGCTCATGGAATATTTTCGGCAGCATGTGAAAATCGAATATAAGGGCGACGTGGATTTGGTCACGGTGGCCGATCGCAAATCGGAAGCTCTGATTCTGGAAAGGATTCGCAAGCAATTTCCGACTCATGACGTGATGGGAGAAGAGGGAGCGCGGATCGAAACCGGTGGCGAGTATAAGTGGTACGTAGATCCGCTCGATGGCACGACGAATTTTGCCCACGGCTTTCCGGTGTTTTGCGTTTCGCTTGCGGTGGAGCGCCGGGGACAACGCATCGCCGGAGTGATCTATGATCCGACTCGCGACGAGATGTTCTCCTCTGAACTAGGCAGCGGTGCTCGATTGAACGGCACAGCGATCCACGTATCGTCTACGGCAAAATTGGGCGAGTGCCTGATCGCGACCGGTTTTCCCAGCCATAAGCGGCATAAGAATCCGAATATTTATTTCTATCACCAGCTCACGTTACGCACCCATGGGGTGAGGCGGGCGGGGTCGGCCGCGCTGGATCTGTGCAATGTTGCGTCGGGGCGGTTCGACGGCTTCTGGGAATTTAACCTCAATCCATGGGATACGGCGGCGGGCGTGCTGATGGTGGAAGAGGCTGGCGGGAAAGTCACGGACTTTTCGGGGGCCGCGTTCCAGATTGCAAGCCGCGAGACACTGGCGTCGAATGGCCTGGTACACGACGCGCTCTTACATGAGTTTCAGGAGATCTTCGCAGGCCGAGGGTTGGAAGAGTTGCCCAGTCCGGTTGCCTACGCGGACGATCGGAAGTTGTAGCGGTACAATTATTCGCGTGGGTTCGTCTCTTCTTGAACGCAAGATCGACAAGCGTCCGGGCAAGGTGCGTCTGCGGGGGCGCATTCTGTTTCTCACCGAAGACCCTGAGTTGATCAGGAAGCAACTTGCGGGTTGGGACCTGCCGTGGGATCGCGTGAATCCGGCCAACAATCCCAAACTTCGCGACGACATTTCTACTGACGAGATTACACCGGCGCACTACTGCTTCTACTTTGATCGAACGCTGGGCGAGATTCCTTACGTTGGTTTGCGGTGCGGCGATACGCTGCCTATTGGCCGTGGCAATGTGAAGAAAGGCGGCTTCGTCTGTTCAGTGAGCGGCAAGCGTCGCGGCAAAGGATCGAGTCGGGAGCAGTCGCCTTACGCGGAGATGTGCGCCGGGATTCAAGTCGCGATTGCGGAGAGTATTGAGCGCATCTACAAGCAGAACTGCCAGAACCTTGGGCTGCTGACTTCCACCAACTTTTCTTTGATCGACCGGATTCGCGCCGGGGAAGAGATCGCGCTCAGCGAGTTCACCGCTGGAGAAGATGAGATCACAAGACAAGTCATCGAGTATGGGGGCTTGTTTCCCTTTAATTTGGCGCGGATGCAGGGGAAAGTTTTTCTGCCGCCGATCAAGGCGGCGGACAAGAGTGTCCGCCGTACACGAGTGATGACCGTCGCCGAGAAGATCTTTTCGCGGCACATGGTTACTCCCGAAGGCAAGATCGGCGTTGCAGCGGTTAAGCCCGGCGATACTGGATTCATTTCCGTCGATCTGCGTTTCAGCCATGAATACGTCACGCCCATGGCTTCGATTTTCTACGAGCAATATGTGGGCAAGGATGTTCCGGTGAATGACGCTGCGAGCATCCGCTTTTTCCGCGACCACCTCACTTTTCTCGACGAAGTGCTCTCCGAGGAGAAGAAGAAACTCGGACTGCTCGACTTGGCCACGCAACTCAAGCTGAAGCAGGAGGATTTTGCCAAGCAGCAGGGAATCAAGCTGCATGGCGAACTGGCTGACCGGAAGGGCTCGGAGGGCATTTGCCATTCGGTGATGCTGGAGACATATGCGCTGCCGGGGCAGGTGAACGTGGGATCGGATTCGCACACGCCGCACGTCGGCGCAATTGGGTGCATTGCATTCGGCATCGGGACCACCGACGTATTCAACTCCTGGATTACGAAAGACGTTCGCGTCAAGGTGCCGGAGTCGGTGAAGATCGTCATTCGGGGCAAGCGTCATGCGAACGTCACGGCGAAAGATTTCATCCTGAAGATTCTTTCGCTCGATTACGTGCGCAGTGGCAAGGCGCTGGCGAAAGTGATGGAGTATGCGGGGGAAGCGGTGGAGGCGCTCTCGGTGGACGAGCGCGCCACCATGACGAATATGGCGGCCGAAATTGGAGGTTTCACCGGGATCGTCGCTCCGGATGAAAAGGTGGTTGAGTTTCTGGTCGAGCGGCGGGGCATGAGGCCCGCCGAGATCGAGAGGATGATCGAAGGCTTGCACAGCGATCCGGACGCCGAGTACGCGCAATTGATCGAACTCGATGCGGCGGAGATCACGCCCATGGTCGCTGCTCCGGGCGATCCGGGCAACGGCAAGTACATCCGCGAACTCCGTGCTCGCGTTCCGATCGAGATCGCCTATGGCGGAACCTGTACGGCGGGGAAGAATGAAGATATGGACATGTATGCTGCGGTTCTCGCCTATGCGCTGAAACAGGGCAGGCGGGTTTCGCAGAATGTCGAGTTCTGGATCCAATTCGGCTCACAGGAAACTCGCGAGTACTCGAAGCGCCGAGGCTACATTGAGATTTTCGAAAGAGCGGGCGCACACGTGATCGAGCCTAGTTGCGGCGCGTGCATCAATGCAGGGCCGGGAGTGTCCACGCGTCCCGATCAGGTGGTGATCAGCGCGCAGAACCGAAATTTTCCTGGACGCAGCGGGCCGGGGCAAATGTACCTGGCGTCGCCGCTGACCGTGGCGGCGAGCGCGGTGGCGGGGTACATTGTCGAGTACGAACCTTCCAGCCCGAGCGTCGTGTCCTGATTCCCAATTAGGGACGGCACCCACGGAAGTAACCTTCTATCAACACAAGTGCTCTCTAAAAGTATTGCAACCTACTGTATACTGCACGGCGGGGTCATTATAATCTCCAACTTGTTAAGCGTCAGAGGAATCTGCAGTTCTGGCGCCACCGATTCTCCTTATCAACCGAGCACGTCGCAAAGCCTCGCTTTGCAGAATCGCTAAATCCCTATGAAGATTTTGCTGTATAACCCCGACAACGGTGTCACGCGCAATTTCATGCCGCATCTATGGATGTTTCTGCTGCAAGCGCTTACGCCACCGGGGCATGAGGTGTTGCTGGTGGATGGCAACGCGCAACCCATGGATGAAGCGGGAATCGCGCAGTTTGTGCGCGACAACAATATTGGGTTGGTCGGCATCGGGGCTATGACGCGCATGATCGCCAAGGCGTATCGCATGGCGGACGCGGTTCGGGCTACGGGAGTTCCGGTGGTGATGGGCGGACCGCACGTGACGGAGATGGCCGACGAGGCGCTCGGTCGCGATGGGGGACCACGCCACGCCGACGCGGTTGCTCTGGGAGAGGCCGACGCGACTTGGCCGCAAATTGTTAACGATGCCGCTCGGGGTCAGCTCAAAGACGTGTATGCACCCGTCGATGCCTTTGGCCAGGAAAGCAAGCCGTCGCTAAAGGATTATCCGGTGATTCCGTGGCAGTCGATCGATCTTAAGCAGTTCAATCTGGTGCCGAAAGCCGTGACCTCGATGCTGCAGAAGATTGGAGAAGGCTGGGGGTCGTTTCGCATAATTCCGGTCGAATCCGGACGAGGCTGCCCTTACGGCTGCGAGTTCTGCACGGTGACCGGATTTTTCGGAGACTCGATTCGTTTCCGCACCAACGAGAGCGTGGTGAATGAACTGCTGTTGCTGAAGGCGCGCGCCCGCAGTGAGAAGGGGCAGATGGCGGTTTTCTTCATCGACGATAATTTCGCCATCAACATCAAGCGGACGAAGTCGCTGCTGCGCGACATCATTGCCGCCAAAGCGCAGGTGCATTGGGTAGCGCAGATCTCCGCCAATTTGTTGCGCGACGAAGAACTTGTCGACCTGATCGCGGATTCTGGAGGGAAGTGGATTTTTATTGGGATGGAATCCATCGATCCGGCCAATCTGAAAGACGTGAACAAGGGATTCAATAAGCCGGGTGAGTATGCGGCGGTGCTGGAGCGGCTGGCGGCACGCAATGTGTACGCCATCACGTCATTTATTTTTGGCATGGACAATGACACCGTCGGAGTCGCCGAGCGGACGCTGGAGCAAGTTCGGACCTGGCCGCCGGGGCTGCCGATTTTTGGTCTGTTAACTCCTCTCCCCGCAACGCCGCTGTACAAGCGCCTCGAAAGGGCTGGGCGGTTGACGCGAGTCAAGCACTGGCAGGAGTTCATTCCATTTGCCATGGCGCACACGCCGTTGAAGATGACGATTGAAGAAGCTCACGCCGAAGTGAATCACGGCTGGGAGCAGGCGTACAGTCCGGAGGCGCTGGCGGCAGCGGTCGAAGCGATGAACGATCAGCCGCTAGGTTATCGCGTCAACATCTTCCTGGCGCGGATTTGTTTCCGCGGCATCTATTTCCCGATGCTGGGGAAGATGGCGTGGGTGAAGGTGATTGCGCAGAATCGGCGAACCATCTTCAAGCTGGTGAGGGAAGGGTTCAAGGCGGGTGCATGGCGCGGCGCGCCGGCGAGGATTTCCGCCATGCCGGTGCCGGTGATAGAGGCAGGAGAAGCGTTATCGCAATCGGGTGGTGAAGGACAGGCGATTGCGGTTCCCGCCGATTGAAAGTTTATGCACCTCTCGACCCTGGAAAATTACTGCTGATTGGCGCTACCTGTACCGATAGCTGCGTTCTTGCTAAAATCGTGAAGTCAAGCACACTCCCTGCGCCGAGGAGCATCAGATTCTATGGCCTACGTAATTGCCGAGCCCTGCATCGGAACCAAAGACACCGCCTGTGTTGACGCCTGTCCGGTGGATTGCATTCACCCCAAGAAGGACTCCGACAAGTACGCAACGGAAGAGATGTTGTACATCGATCCCGTGGAATGCATCGACTGTGGCGCCTGCGTCCCGGTGTGTCCGGTCTCGGCCATCTTTGCCCTCGACGACCTGCCGGAAAAGTGGAAAGAGTATACCGAGCGGAATGCGAAGTACTTCGGGCGGTAGGGCAGCTTCTGGCTTCCAGCTATTGGCTTCTAGCTTTAAGCCTTTGCGATTAACGGGCGAGGAGCGGACAGCCAGAAGCCGGGAGCTAGCAGCCAAAAGCGGTCTTCTCCATTACAATCATTGCTTAACCTGTAGACCTTCCATGGCGCTGAAGGAGTCGGAAGCGATCGTTCTGCGCACGTATCCGTTGCGTGAGTCGGACCTGCTAGTCACGCTCTTCACCCGCATGGAAGGGAAAGTTCGCGGCGTGGCTCGGGCGGCGATGAAGTCTCGACGCCGCTTTGGAGGAGCGCTAGAGCCGCTCACCTACGTGAGGGTGTTTTACGACGACCGCGAGGGGCAGGAACTGGCGCGGCTTGATTCCTGTGACGTGATTGACTCGCCACTCGCCAGCGAAGTCGGTTATCCGCGGGCGGCGGCGTTGGCACACGTTGCCGAGTTGCTCGACGAGTTAATGCCCGACCGCGAGGCGAGCGATGCAGTATTCCGGCTGAGTCTGGCGGTTTTGCAGGAGCTGCGCGGCCCAGCCGTGTGGATGCCGCTTACCTACTTTGAGCTGTGGATGACGCGGCTCATGGGATTTCTGCCGGAGTTTTCGGAGTGCGCGGTCTGCGGACGGGCGTTTGATGACAGCCGCGATGACAGCGGCGGCGGCAGCCGGGCGTTCTATCACGCGCTCGCAGACGGCTTGGTTTGCGCCGATGACAAGCGCTTAGCGTCCTCGGAGTTGTCGTCCGAATCGCGAAAGATCGCGGCGCAGATGCTGCGCTCGCGCGTTTCCGAATTTGCGGAAATCGACTGGCCGAAAGCGGTGTGCGCGGACCTGCGCAAGTTTCTTCTCCAGATTCTGGAGCGGCACATCGAGAAGAAACTGGTGACGGCGGCAATGCTGGAGAAGATCAGCTGCTAGCTACTGGCTTCTGGCTACGCTCGAACAACGGATCTGCTTGCTGGAAGCCAGTTGCTAGAAGCCAGCGGCTTATTTTGATCACGTGAATTCATCCAAATCCAATTCGCTGACGTTCCAGGAGCTCATCCTCAAGCTGCAAGCTTTTTTTGCGGCGCGCGGAGCGGTCATTCAACAGCCTTACGACGTCGAGGTTGGCGCCGGGACCATGGCCCCCGAAACATTCTTGCGCGTGCTTGGTCCGAATCCTTATAAGGTGGCTTATGTGCAGCCTTCGCGGCGTCCGGCGGATGGGCGCTACGGGGAGAATCCTAACCGGTTGTTCAAACACTTGCAGTTGCAGGTGATTCTGAAGCCGCCGCCGCAGAACGTGCAGGATCTCTACCTTGAATCGCTCGGGGCGATCGGCATCGATCTGCGGCAGCACGATATCAAGTTTGAAGAAGATAACTGGGAGTCTCCTACGCTAGGCGCCTGGGGCATCGGGTGGCAGGTGATGCTGGATGGGCTTGAGATCACGCAGTTCACCTACTTCCAGCAGTGTGGCGGCGCGGACCTCGATCCCATCTCCGTTGAACTTACCTACGGGTTAGAACGGTTGTGCGCTTTCCTCGAAGACGTCGATTCGATTTACGACATTGTTTGGGCGCGCGATCCCGACACGGGCAGGGAAGTGAAGTACAGAGAAGTGCGGCTTGCCGACGAGCAGCAGTTCTCGGTTTACAACTTCGAAGCGGCGGACGTGCAGAGCACGTGGAAGCATTTCGAACTATGCGAGGCGGAGTGCAAGCGGCTGATTGATGGCTACGCTGCCTTGAGTAAGGACAAGAGCGAAGGCGATGGCAATGGCAATGGTGTTGTCCGCGAGAAGGCGCGTTTTCCCCTGCTCGGTGCCTACGATCTGTGCCTGAAGTGCTCGCACTACTTCAACATTCTGGATGCTCGGGGCGCGATTTCGGTGACTGAGCGCGTGGGCGTAATCGCCCGGGTGCGGGCGCTCGCCGTGGGAATCGCCAAGGCCTGGATGGACCAGCAGTACCCGACGCAAAAAAAAACGCAGAGCGGTGAGCAGGCTGCGACGCCCGGAACGAAGAAGAAAAAGGGCAAACTGGCTCCGGTGGCTACGTGAATTTGCGCTCAGGATGACAAAAAGTGAAGTATGCCTGACTTTTTACTCGAAATCGGATGCGAAGAAATCCCGGCGCGGATGATCGATGCGGCTTCGCTCGAGCTGCGCGAACGGTTGCACACGCTGTTGCAGCGCGAACGTCTTCGACCGGCGGGAGCGATTTCACACCTCGATACGCCGCGACGGCTGGCGGTTCTCGCTTTCGGCATCCCCGCCTCGCAGCCGGACATTACCGAGCAGGTGAACGGGCCGTCCGCCCAGGTCGCATATAAGGATGGGCAGCCGACTCGGGCCGCGCACGAATTTGCCAAGAAGGTCGGCGTGGATGTTGGCAAGCTGGAGAAAATCAGCACTCCCAAGGGCGAATACCTGGCGGCCACGGTCACGCGCAAAGGCCGTACCGCCGCCGACATTCTCGCCGAAACGCTACCCAAGGAAATCTCTACGCTCTACTGGCCGAAGAGTATGTATTGGCGGAAGCGCGGGGAAGTGTTCGTTCGTCCCGTGCGCTGGCTGGTGGCAATGCTGGATGAGCAGGTTGTGCCGCTGGAGTTGTTTGGCATTCCTGCGGGTAAGACTTCCCGCGGACATCGCATCATTTTTGACGAGACCGGCAGCGAAACCGTCGCCATCGCCAAGCCCAGCGCCTATGTCGAAGCGCTGCGCGCCGCCAAGGTGCTTGGCGCTGCCGAACGTGAGCAGGTGATTCGCAAAGCGCTCGACGCTGCGACTCGCACCATCCCCGGAGCACGGTGGCGCGAAGACAAGCCGCTGGTTGCGACCGTTGTCAATCTGACGGAATTTCCTTCCGTCATCCTGGGCAGCTTCGATCCCGAGTTTCTTACTCTGCCGGAAGAGGTGCTGGTCACGGTGATGCGCGACCACCAGAAATATTTCGCCGTCGAAGGTGCGAACGGAAAACTACTCGCTCACTTCCTGGCGGTGCTAAACACGGACACCGACCCCGACGGCTTGGGCTTAATCCGGCACGGCAACGAGCGCGTTTTGCGCGCACGCTTCAACGATGCGCGGTTCTTCTGGCAGACGGACCAGAAGCAAACCCTCCGCCAGCGTGTCGATTTGCTGCGCCACGTTACGTTCCAGAAAGACCTCGGCAGCTATTACGACAAGACAATGCGGGTGCAACGCATGGCCAGTTGGCTAGCGGAGACGGTGAAGCAGAATGGCATAGCCGTTCGACCCGGCATCATCCATAAAGCTGCGCTGCTCGCCAAAACCGATCTGACCACGGAACTGGTCAAGGAATTCACGGAGCTGCAGGGAATTGTCGGCGGCCTTTATGCGCGCGTGCAACCGCTTGATGAAGGCATGAGGCCCGACGTGCAGACGGAGATTTCGCGGGCCATTTACGATCACTACAAGCCAGAGTCCATGGAAGACAGCGCTCCGGCGACGGTGGAGGGCGCGGTTCTCTCGATCGCCGATAAGGCGGACTCAATCGCCGGAATGTTCGCTCTCGGTCTCATCCCCAGCGGATCGAAGGATCCGTTCGCGCTGCGCCGCCAGGCCAACGGCATTGTGAAGACGATCGCCGAGCATAAGCTGCCGTTGCATCTCTCGGAGATCATGGCCGATGCGCGCATTCGCTATCAAGGTTCCGAGGCGGAGAAGAAGTTTTCCAATGCCGCGTACGCCGAATCGGTGCGCGGCTTTTTCCGAGAGCGGCTTGAGTTCTACTTGAAGGATGCGCGGGGCTACGCGTACGACGTCGTCAGCGCCGTGCTTGCGGTTGGTTCCGACGATGTGGTGGATGCGGTTGCTCGCGCTGAAGCGGTGAGCAAAGTGCGGGGCTCGGCGGATTTTGAATCGATTTCGGTCGCCTTCAAGCGGATGAAGAATATTCTTCGCCAAGCGGCTGAAACAACGAAGGTTATCGCGCTACGAGTTAATCCTGCTGGGCTTCGCGAAGACTCCGAAAAGGAACTGGCCGCGATGGTCCCGCAGACGGCGGCGAAGGTCGAGAAGCGGCGGACGGAGCGCGATTTTGAAGGAGCGCTGCTGGAGATTGCGAAGCTGCGTCCGGCGATCGACAAGTTCTTCGACAAGGTCATGGTCATGGTGGACGACGAGCATCTCCGCGCCAATCGTCTAGCTCTATTGCAGACCGTAGTCAAGGAATTCTCCACGATCGCGGACTTTTCCGAGATTGTGACCGAAGGCAAAGAATCTACGAAATAATAGAATAGAAAAGAGGACCGACATGGCAACGACAACTCTCCCTGATACCGGCATCATTGAAGCGAAACACGAAGTTACGAAACCCGCGACCACAAAATATGTCTACTTCTTCGGCGGCGGCAAGGCCGATGGCAACGGCAAGATGAAAGACGTTCTCGGCGGCAAGGGCGCCGGACTGGCGGAGATGACTAACGCCGGGCTCCCCGTGCCTCCGGGCTTCACGATTCAGACCGAGGCGTGCCGCGAATACATGCGCCATAACGCGGTGTCGAAAGAAGTGGACCAGCAGATGGAAGAAGCACTGGCCAAGCTCGAGAGCCTGCAAGGGCAGAAGTTGGGCAAAGGCGAGAACCCCTTGCTGGTGAGCGTGCGTTCGGGCGCAAAGTTTTCCATGCCCGGCATGATGGACACGATCCTCAACCTTGGCTTGAACGACCAGAGCGTGGAAGCGCTGGCCAAGCGCTCGAACAATCCGCGGTTTGCTTATGACTCCTATCGCCGGTTGATTCAGATGTTCGGCAACGTCGTGCTCGACATCGAGAAATCGGTATTCGAGGAAATTTTCGATGCCAAGAAGAAACAAAAAAAGACCAAGTTCGACACCGGTCTTGATGCCAAGGCATTGCAAGAAGTGATCGCGGAATACAAGAAAGCCGTCAAGAAGCACGCCAAGCGCGACTTCCCGCAGGACGCGACCGAACAGCTGGTCATGGCGCGAGATGCCGTGTTCCGGTCCTGGCAGAACGATCGCGCAAAGACCTACCGCCGCATCAACAATATCGATGACATGCTCGGCACCGCTGTAAACGTTCAAGCGATGGTCTTCGGCAACCTCGGAGATACCAGCGCCACCGGCGTCGGCTTCACGCGCAATCCGGCGAACGGGACCAAGGAGTTCTATGGAGAATTCCTGTTGAACGCGCAGGGCGAGGACGTGGTTTCGGGCGTGCGCACTCCAGTTCCAATCCTCGAACTCGAAAAGATCATGCCCGATGCTTACAACCAGCTGCGCGACATCACGACGCGTCTGGAAAAACATTACAAGGACATGCAGGACTTCGAGTTCACGATTCAGGACCGCAAGCTTTACATGCTGCAGACACGCAATGGCAAGCGCACGGGACTGGCCGCAGTTCGGGTCGCGTTGCAGATGGTGGATGAAGGGCTCATCACGAAGGAAGAAGCCATTTTCCGCGTCGATCCCAACCAGTTGTATGACTTCCTGGTTCCGCGTCTCGACGAAAAGGGGACGAAGGTCGAAGTGTTGGCGAAAGGCCTGCCGGCATCTCCGGGCGCCGCGGTGGGGCAGATCGTCTTTACCGCAGACGAAGCCGTCGAAAAAGCGGGACACGGGAAAAATGTTCCCGTCATTCTGGTGCGCGGTGAAACCACGCCGGAGGATATTCACGGCATGGAAGTCGCCAAAGGTATTCTGACTTCGCGCGGCGGCATGACCAGCCATGCCGCGGTAGTCACGCGCGGCATGGGCAAGTGCTGTGTAGCCGGAGCGGGCGATGTTGACGTCGACGAAAAAGCGCGCGAAATGCGCGTCAAAGGTCAGACTTTCAAAGCCGGTGACTGGATCTCGCTCGACGGCACCACGGGACGCGTCATCAAGGGCAAGTTGAACACGCTCGATCCTTCACCTGACGATCCTGAATTGCAGAAATTCATGGACTGGGCAGACCCGTACCGCACGATGAAAGTGCGCGCAAATGCGGATATTCCCCGTGACGCCATTCAGGCGCGCGCGTTTGGAGCGGAGGGCATCGGGCTTTGCCGCACCGAGCACATGTTCTTCGGCGAGAAGAAAATTCCTCACATGCGCGCCATGATTCTTGCCGACAACGAGAAAGATCGCCGCTCAGCGCTCAAGAAATTACTGCCCATGCAGCGCAAGGATTTTGAAGGCGTATTCAAGGCTATGGATGGATTCCCCGTAACCATCCGCACGCTCGATCCACCCCTGCACGAATTCCTGCCGCGCCGCGAGGAGCTGATGGTCGACATCGCGACGCTGTCGCGCCTCAGCCCGAAGCAGAAGAAAGAGGTTGCTGCAAAGTACAAGGACTACGGTGCCAAGGCGGGCAATCTCAAGACGCTGTTGCCGTCGCTCCTGGCTCGCGTAGAACAACTACACGAGTTCAACCCCATGCTCGGGCATCGCGGGTGCCGTCTCGGTATCACCTATCCCGAAATTACCGAGATGCAGGCGCGCGCTATCTTCGAAGCGGCTGTCGCCGTGGCGAAAGACGGTGTCAAGGTGTTCCCGGAAGTAATGATCCCGCTGACCGCGACCCTGAATGAAATGGCGAACCAGGCGGCGATTGTAAACCGAGTGGCGAAAGAGGTCTTCAAAGAAAAAGGACGCACGGTGGAGTACATGGTTGGCACCATGATCGAGCTGCCGCGTGCCGCCCTGGTCGCCGATGAGATTGCGAAGGAAGCGCAGTTCTTCTCCTTCGGGACCAACGATCTCACGCAAACGACGTGGGGCTTCTCGCGCGACGATGTCAATAAAATCCTGCCCACTTACCTGGCGGATGGAATCATCAAGCAGGATCCGTTTGCCGTTCTGGACCGCGAAGGCGTAGGCCAGTTAGTCAAGATGGCGACTGAACGAGGACGCAAGACGCGTCCGAACCTGAAGGTTGGAATCTGCGGCGAGCACGGCGGCGAACCATCGTCGGTGGAGTTCTGCTACCAGACCGGCCTCAACTACGTTTCCTGCTCGCCGTTCCGCGTGCTCACGGCGCGGCTAGCGGCGGCCCAGGCTGCAGCCAGCGAAAAGTTGCAAAGCGACGCTGGACGAACGAAATAAATGTCGAAGGGCGTCGAGACCGGATCATTCTGGTTTCGATGCCCTTTTTGTTTGGAACAGAATCACTGCACTCTTTGCAGCCGGGCGATCAGCTTCTGCGCCAGATTTTCCTCGGACTCGGACCACAGCAAGCGTCCCGTTGCCCCCACATTCTTTTCCATCCTGGCGGTAAACTCCACCAATTTGTACACGTTGCTGCGCACGTTCCGCTCCGCCTCGGATGTTAACTCGATTTCTTCGTGCAGGAATGGTACGTCCAAACCGAAATCAATTTGAATGTGTCCAGCTTCTTCCGCGGCACGCTCTTCAAATTCCATTCCGTGCGCGACCACACGCACCAGGGAGGGCTGCAACACCCATTTCTCCACCGCCTCGGGAGGAGTCCACAAATCCCAATAGGCCTCGAAAATGTAGGCGTAGTCGTCGTGGAGAAGTTCCGCGACCACTTCCGCGGCGTCTTCCGGCGGAATGCCAGGATGGAAGCGGCGCTCCAGAATGGTCGGCTCGCTCCATGAGACCGGCTGGATTGCCGCGTAGGTTACGCCGTTCCGCGCCGGAGAAAACGGAATTTGTCGCAACACGCTGATGGTTCGCGGCAGAATCTCGGACTCTTCAAAGCTTGGAAACCACAGGCTCAAGTAAAGCGAATCGGCCATGGAGGTATTCTAAATCGCAAGCAGCGGTCTATGATGGTGATCGAGCTTTCTTGGATGGTCTTCACGCGCATCTCGCCGGAACTGCGCTCGTCTTTGAAGTAGTAAATGACATCGGAAAACGATCAGCAGCCCGATGGCGCGAGCACTGCGGATTGTTGGATAATAACGGGCACGTGCTGGTGACGGCCTACGCTCTCGAGCGTCCAAACGGTCAGTGGTCGCTCGTCAAGATTGTGTTTCACAACGCCGAAACCAATCGCGGGGATTCTTTCTCCGGTCCGGTCACCATGATCACATTTGGCAAAGCCCAGTACCTGTGGCATCCTGATCGCAAAAAGGGCCACGCTGATCCGAGCAGCCCGCCCGTTAAGTCCACGCTTACCGGTGGGGAGAACCCGATGTACAATCTGGCGGCGGCGTGCCTCACCATCGTCCGCGGGAAACGTTGAACTGATCGCTGACCGCGAGTTCTGAACTGCGGAGGTTACGAAATGCGCGATGCAGACTGGAATCAGAAACCCCCCAATGACAATCCGGAGAGCCCCGGCGTCTCCCGGCGCGACTTCCTCAAAATCTCCGGAATCTCCGTCAGTGTGCCTCTGGTCGCAGGCCCTCGTGTACTCAAGGCTGCGGGCCAGGAAGTCGCGGTCTATGGACCCGGCAAGGTCCCCATGGAATTCGCCATCAACGGCAAGAACTATAAGGCGAATCTCGAACCCCGGGTCACTTTGTTAGACGCCTTGCGCGATGAGTTCGAACTCACCGGGGCCAAGCGCGTCTGCGACCGCGCAGAATGTGGCGCCTGTACTGTGCTGGTGGACAACAAACCTGTCTATGCCTGCGCCATGCTCGCCATCGAAGCCCAGCACAAAGCCATCACCACCGTCGAATCGCTGACGCGAGACGGTAAGTTGCACCCCATTCAGCAGGCGTTTGTGGACAGTGACGCTTCACAGTGCGGTTTCTGCACTCCCGGATTTGTCGTTGCCTGCAAAGCATTTCTCGACCAACATCCTCACCCTACGCCCGAAGACATTCGCCGAGGTCTCAGCGGCAACCTGTGCCGCTGTGGGACCTATGCCGGAATCCGCAAAGCGATCGCGCAAGTCGCGCAGAAAGGAGCCTGACCTATGCCGGATTATGCATGGCCCGATGCTCAACACCGAACGTTGATCGGCACGCGCGTCAGTCGCGTCGATGCTCCCGCCAAAGTTTCAGGGCAGGCAAAGTACACCTATGATGTCTACCGGCCTGGCATGCTCTATGGCAAGGTGCTGCGTTGTCCCTATGCGCACGCCAAGATCGTAAGCATCGACACGAGTGCGGCAGAGAAAATGCCCGGAGTGAAGGCGGTTCACATCGTGCAGGGGCGGGGCGCGACCATCCATTGGGCGGGAGATGAGGTTGTTGCTGTGGCCGCCGTCGACGAACCCACGGCGGAGGATGCCATTCGCGCAATTAAGGTCGAGTACCAGCAACTAAAACATCTGGTTAGCGATGCCGAGCCTCCCAAGGGCAGCGTGCAGGAAGAAGGTCCGCTCAGCATGGACGCTCTCGATGACATGCTGGATAACCAGGTGCCCGCCGCCCAGATGGTCAGCGAGATCCAACGGTATGGAATTTCAGAAAAACCCACCGAAGACAGCCTGAAGGAGCTCAAGGAGGATGGCGCCTCAGACGCTGTGCTCGCTGCCCTGCGGACAGCCGCGGTTCATCCCGAAGCGGCGAGCAAGCTGCCATCGAATTACCAGAAAGCCGCCGCGCAGACGACGGGCGATCCCGAAAAGGCTTTTGCCGAAGCCGCGGTTGTTTCCGAAGGGCTCTACGGTATTCCGGTTATTACTCATTGCTGTCTCGAGAGTCACGGATCGATTTCCGAGTGGACCGACAAGAATCACTTGTTCACTCACATTTCCACGCAGAATGTTTCCGGCATTCCCGGCCAGATGGCAGAACCGTTGATGATTCCAGCCACCAACATTCGGGTTCATCAGGACCACATTGGGGGAGGCTTTGGCAGCAAGTTTTCCCCTGATCGCTGGGGAATCTTTACCGCCGAAATCTCCAAGAAGGCGGGCGGCAAGCCGGTTCGTATCATGCTGGAGCGCGATGCGGAACTCGAAGTTGCCGGAGCTCGGCCTTCGGCATACGCTCGTGTGAAAGTGGGCGCAACGAAGGACGGTACGGTGGTTGCTTGGCAGTCCAACTCCTGGGGCACAGGCGGTCCCGGAGGCGGCGGCATGCCTCCCATTCCTTACGTCTTCAACATTCCGAACCAACGACAGGAACACATCGCGATCCGCAACAACATCGGTCCTGCGCGCGCCTGGCGCGCACCTAATCATCCGCAGGCTGCCGTCCTTACCATGTGCGCTCTGGACGATCTGGCGGCTAAGCTGAACATGGATCCGGTGGAATTCTTCGGCAAGAACCTTAACCTGACCAAGCAGCGCGAAAATACTTATCGCGAAGAGCTGGCCATCGCTTCCGAGCTGATGGACTGGAAACAGAAATGGCATCCGCGGAGGCAAATCGCATCTGGGGACGTGGCGCGCGGTGTCGGATTGTCCTTTCATACCTGGGGAGGACGTGGCCATGCGAGTGACTGCGATTTGACCATCCATCCAGACGGATCGGTCGACATCAAACTGGGCACCCAGGATCTGGGCACGGGAACACGCACTTGCATCCTTATCGTTGCTTCCGAAACTTTGGGCATTCCCATGGACGCGATTCAGCTTCAGATCGGCGACACGACCTATCCGCCTTCCGGCGGCTCGGGTGGCTCGACTACCATCGGCGGCGTCAGTTCTTCCACTCGCCGTGCAGCCGCGGATGCGCGTGACGCGCTGTTCGCCAAGGTTGCGCCCGCGCTTAACACCCAGCCCGATCAGTTGGAATGTGTGAATGGGAAGGTCAGCGTCAAGGGCGACTCCAGCCGATCTCTCAATTGGAAAGAAGCTTGTTCCAAGCTGGGGGTAATGCCGCTCACCATACGCGGTAAGAATCCGGATAAGAGCAAACCGCCCGATCTCACCAATAGCGGCGTCGGTGGCGTGCAGATGGCGGAAGTGGAGGTCGATGCTGATACTGGCGTCGTCAAGGTCAAGAAGATGGTCGCTGTCCAAGACTGTGGGTTGGTCATTGACCTTAAGACCGCCGAAACCCAGTGCTATGGCGCCTTGATCATGGGCATCAGCTATTCGCTGTACGAAGAGAAAGTCATGGACCCGAGTACCGGCCGGATGCTGAATGCGGATATGGGGTTCTACCGTCTTGCCGGTCTCAGCGATATCCCCGAACTGGTCGTGCACATGATGACGGGCAAGGGTTACGACGAACGCGGCGTGATCGGACTGGGTGAGCCTCCAGTGATCTCGCCCGGTGCAGCGATCTCTAACGCCGTTGCCAATGCGATCGGAGTGCGTGTGCCGTTTCTTCCGCTCACGCCGGACCATGTCCTGGCTGCGCTGGAACAGAAGGCAGGTGCCTGATGCGACCTTTTGAATATGTCAGCCCAAATACCCGAACCCAAGCCATCAGCCTGTTGGGCGCAAGCTGGGGTAAGGCCGAAATCCTTGCGGGCGGGACCGATTTGCTCACGTTGATGAAAGATGATGTGCTCGCGCCCAAACGGTTGATCAATATTAAGGGAATCCATGATCTCCACGGGGTTTCCTCCAACGCACAAGGATTGCGCATCGGTGCGTTGACTACTTTGGGCGATCTCGCCGATGACGCCACCGTAAGACAAGATTACCCGGCGCTGGCTGAGGCTCTGCTCGAAGCCGCGAGCCCGCAAATTCGCAACCTGGCTACGCTGGGAGGCAATCTGTGCCAGCGTCCGCGCTGCTGGTACTTCCGCAACGGATTTGGCCTTTTGCCGAAAAGCCAGACTGGCAAGGAACTGGTTGCAGAAGGCGAAAACCGCTACCATGCCATTCTCGCCAATGACGGCCCTGCCAAGTTTGTCAGCCCCTCCACCCTTGTTCCCATTCTGATCGCCTATGGCGCGAAGATCCGGCTGGAAGGGCCGAAAGGGAGACGCGAACTTCCGCTGGGAAAATTCTTCGTGATTCCGAAGAGTGAAGGCGAACGTGAACATGATCTGCGACCGAACGAAATTGTCACGGAAGTGGTGATCCCGCCTGCGCCGGAAGTAAGAGCCGCACACTATGAAATCCGCCAGAAGGATGCATTCGATTGGCCGCTAGCAGTAGCCGGCGTCGCCTTGAAGATGCGCGGATCCAACGTTCAATCGGCCCGTATCGTGATGGGATATGTCGCACCCGTGCCCTGGCCTTCGCCGGAAGCGGAGCGGGCCCTGGCGGGCCAGCCGATTAACAAAGATACGGTGCAAAGGGCGGTCGAGGCCGCCCTGACGAACGCGAAGCCACTCAGCCATAACGCCTACAAAGTCCAACTCGCGCGTGTGGCGCTGAAACGTGCGATCTTCAAGGCCGCATCGGGAGGTGTCTCATGATTCCGGAAAGGCTGGAATCGGATCGCTTCAACATCCATCATCCGAACCTATGCCCGGCGCTGCGCTGGAAAGGCCAGTTTATTCTCACCGAACCCGATCCCAGCGTGCCGCCTTGCAACGATGGACTGTTCTGGTGCATCCATACTCAGACATGTATCGGTCCGGATGGCGCGTTGGCAGAACCCGGAAACTGCAATTCGAAAAGCCGAGCCTGTCACGGTACGGGTAAGTGTGGGTGAATTTGACTGTTAAGCCTGAGGAGTTTCGTATGCGATTTCAGCTTTCGATGATTCTGCTTTCTCTGGTCGCTTGCCTTTCCGTTTCGCTGGCAGCGCAAGAAATTCGCGGCGATTACCTGGAGACTCGCAGCGCCGACGTTTACACGGGTCAGTGTTTTGCCAATGGCGAGGTTAATCTGGTGGGGAATGAAGCGATCCTGGCTTGGCATGTGCGGAGTGGGAGTTGGAATGGTGTGCGGTTGCAAGGTCTGACCGTAGCTGCGGCAGTTCGCGCGAACGGTACCCTGGGGGATCCGTATGAGAATCCCTTCCCGGCGAAAGCGGTGTTGCTCGTCGACGACCTGGCCAGCGCACAGCAACGGACGGCATTGGTGAGTTTTGCCAAACATATGGGCGGCGACCTGCTGAAAAATGTCGAGCAGGTGATAGCCACGCAAATGGAATTGGTGGTAAACGCAGAACACCACGGCGCCGCGATGCTTAGGGCGGGCCGCTTTGCGGCGGTGCAGACACGTTCTATCAGTGACCAGGACCATGTGTGTGGAAATGAAGTTACCTTTTACCCACCACTGACTCAGTTGTCTCATTCCATGCCGGCAGTGGCTCTCACCGATACTTACCGTGGGCCAGCGCTCGGTGTCTCTTGGGATTTTCATGGCAAGCGCAGCGCCTTTATAGGCACATTCGCCAGTAAGAACCAAGCAAATTAGAGGTGCAAAAAGTGCGCAAGCTTGCAACACCATCGTTTACGGTCGGCTTCATCTTCGCGCTATCGCTGGTCTGTGCCGCCCAGAATGGTAAGGTCGAGACGGTCGGGCCATTAACCCAAAACGCGGTTTCTGAAGGTGTACGGCATATGCTCGATTCCAAGGGATATCGCTTGACGCTCGATGGCGGGGAGCCCAATTGCGAGCTGTGGATGCGCAAGAGCGTCCCTGCACAAACAAAAAAAGATGCGGAGGGTGTCACCTACCCGCAGCTGGCTGAGTCCGTTCTGGTCGGTGTCATGCATTTTCCGCAAGCCGCAGCTGATTTTCGGGGGCAGAAGATTCCCGCGGGTTACTACACGCTCCGTTACGCGTTGATGCCCAATGACGGCAATCACCTTGGCGCAGCTCCCACCCGCGATTTTCTCCTTCTCATTCCGGCTGCGTCAGATACCAATCCCAATGCCACTTTCAAGTTTCAGGAATTGATGGCTTTGAGCGAAAGCGCAACGGGAACGAAACATCCCGGTCCGCTGAGTTTAGTTCCGGCGGATAGCGCCGTAACCGCACCTTCAGTTTCCAAGGACGATCAGGACCACTGGATTTTCTCTGCCAGCATGAAACTTGACTCGGGCGAGGAACTTCCATTTGCGCTTGTAGTAAAGGGCACAACACAACAGTAGGCCGGCGGAGTTTCCGTTTATCTGCCAATCATTGGAAGCACAATGATGCGGTCGCGGCATTAATCCTTGCTACCCGCCGCCTTGCCGCGCAGCACCGTGATGGAGGCTTTCGGAAGAGTAAACGTGGTGCCAGCGTCTGCCGTCAGCGTCGTGGCCAGCGGCGGATGGTCCGGATCGGGATGGCTGTTTACGCCATCGTTGATCCAGACATACTGCTCGCTGCCGAAAGTCACGAACGTGACTGGCCCTGAAAAAGAGGCGGTCTGCTTGCCCCTGGAATCTTCAAACGCCACGCGCACGGTGTGCGAGTTGGTCTCGTCGCGATTCACCAGCATTAACGACCAGTTACCGTCCGGGCGATGCAGCGCATAAGTCGTAACCAGCAGGTTGCCTTCGTCATCTTTGATGTCGGTTGACGATTTAAACATGGAATGCACGCCCGACCGGTGTTGCACCCATTCCAGGTTGATCATGTGAGCGGCAAAATAGGGCGAGGTATATCCCTTCATCTCATAGCGCTCGTTGGAGACAAAGTTCGACCACGAGGCCCAGCCGAGGCAACTGTTCTGAATGCCCTGAGGCTGAATGGGCGAGTGATAGAAGGCTGCGCCGCCGCCTTCAAAAAACGATCCGACATTGTCGGCCAGCCACAAGGCGGCAAAGATCGTGCTCATGGGCCCGGTGAGCTGGGCGGCGAGATGGTTCTCGGTCACCATGAGCGGCACGTCCTTCGGAACCCCATCCTCCCTCCATACCTGCAGGATGTGCTTCATCAGTTGCGGTTCGGTGTAAAGAGTTTTCCAGGTGATGGTGCAGGGCTCGAACGGATAATGCTCGAATGACACAAATGCCAGGTCGGAGAGCCGCCCGTGCGACTTGAGATAATCCACGAATCGACCCATCCAGGATGTCCGACCCTGTGCATCGGGCCACACGTGGATGTCTTCGTTTACGCCCTCGAAGATCGGGCCGCCCAGCTTGAGTTTGGCATCGACCTTGTGAATGGCTGAGGCCCATTGCAGGTAGAGGGCAGCGTAATCCTCTGGCATCGTGTTCTTGCCATCGGGTTCTTCGCCCATTTCGATGTACCCGATGCGGTAACCGCGCTTCTCGATGTAGGCGATCTGTGCCGCGGCATCTTCGGGAGTGCCGTAAAGCAAGGTTACCGGAATCATTGCCGGAAGGTTGTTGGCGAGGCCGCTGGTAAAGAAAAGGTCGAAGCCGCTGTGCTGGTAATTTCCTGTATCGTTCACGTCCTCCGCCGAGTGCCATGGATCAATGGACGAAACGCAAAACGTAGTCAGCTTTTCGAGAGGATCTTTTGCCGCCTCCGCAAAGGCTCCGTCCCCGTCAACTGTGCCCACAGCAATCTGCTGGATGGCATAACCAACGCAGTTGCGTAGGTCAGCCGATCCATGCTCGTCGCAGGTGTTCGAAGATTCTGTCATCAGAATACGCACAAACCGCGTGGAGACGGGCGTGTCGGTGAGTTTCAAAGTGCTCGTGCCACCCTGGGCATTGTTCATTTTCCCGGAAGGAAAGACCTTCCATTCACCCTTTGGCCCTTTGTCGAAATCGAGCGCGTCCGCGCCCACCCAGTATTCCACCTGATACCTCGTGGCGTAGGGGCTTGCCCAGACAATACGCGCGGCGCTCACCGGCTTTTCGGCCTTCAGGTCCACCACCACCCACTGCGGATGCAGCGCGTCGCTTTCGCCGGTAAACTTGCTGGTGAGATACGGATTGCTCTTCCAGTACGAGAGGTTCGGACCCGGCACGGGACGGTCGCCGCTGGTTGCAAAACCGCGGTGGGGCAGGGCATAGGCAAGGATGTATCGGATGGGCTCTTTCAGTTCGGTGCTGCCGGTAAAGTACCCACTGCGGTGCGCAGCATCGCTCCAGGTCCCATTCTCAGTCCAATGCCACGCTGCCATGCGAAGTTCGGTGTTATTGCGATAAGTGATCGGGCCCCACCCGGCCGAGAGAGATTCCTGGATAATGTGGGGCGTATAAACCCTGTCAATGTCGAGCCGGGACAAGACGTCAATCGAACTGCCCAATGCGCTATCGGGATCGAACGAATTGATCACATGGCCGGGTGCCGCATCCACGTGAACCGTGGCAAACGGGAGTCCCGTTGGTGCCGCCTGAGCCCAAATCGCTCCAGGCAGCGAGATCAAACAAACGAAAATGATGGCGGCGGTTCCACGGAGCACTCTTCCAGCAGACATTCGCAGTACCATGATTTCTTCTTGGCGATTTCTTCTTGGCGCGAATCATAGCATTCACGCACTCACTTTCCCAGAAAGCGACCGCCGTTCATGTTCTAATACCCCTTCCCCCGGCTTATCACTGGCCTGAGGAGGAAATTTATGAAACAGTCGCGCGCTTCTTCTGTAATCCTTTGTACGTTCTGCATCATCGCCGCCGCTCTGAGTTCGAGGGCAGCGACACCGCCCGATCGCCAGGTAGCCATCACGATTGACGACTTGCCCGCCGCAACCTCCAACTCGACGTCCGCGGCTACGATCAGCGAGATGACTTCAAAGTTGCTGGGCACGCTCCGCGACCAGAAGGTTCCGGTGGTCGGGTTCGTTAACGAAAGGAAGCTCTACAAGTTCGGAGAGGTTGACGAGCGGATCAAGGCTCTCCGGATGTGGCTCGACTACGGTTTCGAACTGGGCAATCATACCTTCACCCACATGTCGCTCAACCAGGCGGGCTTGAAGGCTTGGGAAGACGATGTTATTCAAGGCGAGAACGTCACCCGGTTGCTGCTCGCCGAGCACAACATGAAGCTCAGATACTTCCGGCATCCGTTCCTGGACGCCGGCCGCGATCTCGAGACACGGCGCGACGCCGAAGCCTTTCTGACCGCCCGAGGTTACCGGATTGCTCCCGTGACCTTGGACGCGTGGGACTGGATGTACGCCGGGGTCTACGAAGATGCCAAACAACGCGGCGATAACGCGCTGCAGCAGGAACTGGTAAGCAGCTATCTCTCCTACAGCGACCAGGTGTTTGCCTACTACGAGCAGCTTTCGAAGCAGCTGATTGGCTACGAGCCGAAACAAATTTTGCTGCTGCACGCCAACCAACTGGAGGCGGACCATATCGGTGAACTGATCGAACTCATGCGCAAGAGAGGCTATTCTTTCATCACCTTGGGTGAGGCCCTCGGCGATCCAGCGTATGGCCTGCCCGACACATACGTCGGAGAAGAAGGAACAAGCTGGCTCGACCACTGGGCGATCACGCAAGGCAAGCCTCCGCAGGGAGTTCCAGTATTTCCGCAATGGGTGATTGACCGCTCGAAGCTTCTGCACCAGCCGCAGCCATAGATTCGTCGCGGTCCACCCGCCAAGCCGCGAACTGTTGCTCCATCAGGATTTCTTCCGGCGTGGGGACATAAAGTGCATGTTCGGTAGGGTGTGATAGTGCAGGATTACCGGGCCTGCGGATGGTAGAATGGCAACTGCTTGATTCTTCAGTGGTCCCCGTCGTCTAGCCTGGCCTAGGACATCGCCCTTTCACGGCGGTAACACGGGTTCAAATCCCGTCGGGGACGCCAAATCTAATCAGTGAGTTACCGGGATTTCTCCAGAAACTCGCGGTACAACGACGGTACAACTTGGTTTCGAGCGGATCATGCCGACCACCCTGCTTTGGGCCGCTCGCTTCTGCGGACTCAGCGCTTGAGTGTAGGTGTCCAACGTCATCTTTGCTGTTGAGTGCCGCAACAGCTCCTGTACAACCTTGACATCTTCCCCGTTGCCCTTAAGCAACGTAGAAAATGTGTGGCGAAATGTATGCCACGACATCTTCTTGTTGATACCCAGTTTCCGAGCTGCGGGTTGAATGTAGTCGCGCATTACCGCACTCAGCCAGACTGGTTGTTTTCCACGCTTGGCTCCAGCGCGGTTGGCGTTGGTGGCCCATACATAATCGGACGGCTTTTTGTATGGTGTCACGTCATACCAGGCCAACAGATCATGAGCGACATACTCGTCAATCGGCATCAGCTTTCTGGACGCCTCCGTTTTGACCGGGCCGACGTGCTGGTCAACGAGTGACCGAGTCACGCTTACATGGAGATTCTTGAAATCGAAATCCTCCCATTTCAGCCCAGCAAGTTCGCCACGGCGTAGTCCCGACGGCATGTCAAGAAACACCATGGCCTTCTCCCGAATTCCTAAGACTCCCAGCAACAGATGCATCTCTTCAACTTCGAGAATGTCGGGTGTTCGCTCACGTTTCGCAGAAACACGAACACCAGAACCCTTGCCTGCACCTGCGATTGGATTACGGTCAGTGAACTCCCACCGTATCGAATGATTGAAAACGCTGCCCATCGCGTCACGGATTTTTTCTTTCGTGCCACCTGCAAGAAGTTTGCGTTTACCGAACTTGCTTGTGACAAGCGATTTAAGCCATTGCTCCACCGCAACGGTCTTGATGGCCCGGAGTTCGAGTTTTCCCCAATGAGGAATCACCCAACGGTTCAGAACCTGCGTCTTTCGGTTGCGGGTCGAATATGCTTTGCCGTCCCGTCCGCAATCAGCAAGTTCATGAATTTTGTAGTGCTCCACAGCTTCAGTCATTGAGATCGACGTCAACTCTGTCGGGCCATCGGTGTTGATATTTAGCCGCAGTCCAGCTAACAAATCCTGCAGCTTCTTGCTGTTTTCGGGATAGTCCTTGACCGGTCCGATGGTCTTCTTGCGCTCGCGTGAAACGCCGTCCGCGCTTTTATGAAGCCAGCGAAACTGCCATCTCTCTACCCCATCTTTACGAGTTATTGTTTGGAGACACCCATTCTGATAACGCGCCAGCATTCATTGCTCCCTTGAATTCTGGCAGCGGTCGCAGTCCGAATTTACCTCAGTGGGCGTCACGGAGTCTAGTTCACGGCAAATGTCATTTCCCGCAGTTCCTGTTAATCAACAGGCTGGGCCGGCCCCGCAGATCGTGATCCCGCGCAATCTTGCACGCGACGGGAACGAATTCGATCCCTGTACTCACTTATCTGACGCTACACCCGAGGCGATGTTGTGACGCGCACGACGGACTGCAATTACCTGCGACCGAAGCCAATCATCCAACTCTGAGAGATAAAAATGCCAGCGCTTCCGATCGGACCCGACCGGATGAGCCGGAAGTGACCCTTCACGAGCCTTGCGGAGTACAGTTTTCGGGTGCATGTTGAGAAAGCGAGCAGCGTATTGCTGACTGACGGGCACCTCTCGAAGCGAGTGTGACCGCTCACTTGTGGTGATCAGATTGGGCTGGGTTGACATAAAAACATCCTTGTCCACAACTGCGGTCCGTCCGCTTCGTTGAGTTCGCGCGGAAGGACGGTGCTAGCCAATTTGCTCGATTTCTGCCGTTCTGTCCAACAACTTCTCGTCCGCGTGATATTCCTCGCGGGAATATCAGAGAGCACCAGGCCGATTCGTCACTTCAACTTATGTTTGAGCAAATCGTTTCGCGGATGCGAGCGGTCATTGCAGACGTGCTGAGTCAAGCAGGCACGACAGCCTCATCTATTTCAGCGGCAGGCACTTGTGCACAAGTTTGCGTAAAATGAGTACGCGCTACGAGCCAGACTCGGTCTTCCGTTCCAAGGAGCTTTCGTAGGCCATTCGCCGTAGACCAGACTTAGGTACGCACCCGTAAGCCTGAATTCCGGGCGGAATGCGCTATGGCGTCATTCGCCAGCGGTCGGGCTCTCCCACCCAATCCTGGGTGGTCCGCCACGCAAAGAGGGATTCATGGAATCATAAGTGGCCTATAATGACAATTCCCCCCGCAATTGTGTGCTTGCGTGATTGCAGGCTGCCCATCAGGGCAAGATCGGTCAGCCAAAGAAAAGGTAGACGGTAGCACTTTTTGCCCAATTCTTCGAAGGAGCACTGCCAGTTATGGCGGAACCTCATCTGGAGCACCAGAACGTCAAGATCAAACAACTCATCGACGACTATCGGATGGGCCGTGTTGTTATTCCAGAATTCCAGCGGGAGTACGTCTGGAAAAGGAGTAAAGCTCCCTGGCTAGTTGACTCCCTCTATCGTGGTTTTCCGATTTCCTCCCTGCTTCTGTGGCAGAGTACCGAGGAAACCCGCGCGCGTCGCAGAGATCCACGGCCAACTCGCGCGTCACTAATGAATTGGCTCATCGACGGCCAGCAGCGGGTGATTACGCTGGCCCGGACATTGAGTGGCGACGAGGGTATCGAAGTCGTATTCAATCCCCGAGAAGACAAGTTCCGTCTTGCGAATGCTGCGACCCGCAATGATCGAAATTGGGTTCGCGTGGCGGAGCTGTGGGACGATGAACTCTACCGTCAGCTGAGAAGGAACCTCGATGGCGGAAGCAATGCTGACAAGCGTGAGGCATCTTTTGAAAGAGTTCGACGCATCTTGGACTATGAAGTTCCTCTGGTTCGCATGGTGGACCACACCTTCAAAGACGCTGTAAGCGCTTTTGAGCGCATCAACACGCTCGGTGTCAGGCTCAAGAAGGAAGACATCGAAAGCGCGAACGTCGCGGCAAGACATTCCGGATTCATTGCAGACGAAGTTGCGCCGTTCCTTGAGAGTCTTAGGCAACAAGGGTTCAACAGACTCAACATAATGCACCTTTTTCGCGCGTGTGCGTTCGTTGCAAAACCGGACGGCCGGAATCGAACACCTTTGCACGAACTGGAGAAACGCGAGGTCCTTTCAGCTTGGAAAGAAACAAAGCGAGGCACAGAGCAAGCTCTAGGAATCATTAGGAGTGAGCTGGGGCTCGTGAACATGGATATTCTTTGGTCTGGATCCCTAATCGTTCCGATCATCGCGCTATGCGCTACGAGATCACCGCGCCAACGTGATTCCAACGAACTAGTCGCGTGGTTAGCTCTAGCCACCCTCCTCCATCGCTATAGCGGCTCAAGCGAGACGGCACTCGATCAGGATCTTAAAGCCTGCCGCGAACCCGACCCAATTAGTGGATTGCTCAAGAATTTGCGACAAGTCCGCACCTCCCTCGTGGCGGAATCTGGCGACTTCTCTGGAGCACTCGCAGACCGGAGTGGGCTACTTGCTGTCTACGTCGCCTGTATGAACCGCGGCATTCTAGACTTCTACACCGGAGGCAAAGTTCTACTGCAGAAAGCCGTAGATCGCCATCACATCCTACCGCGCGCGCAGTTCCCTGAGGGCTCTCGATCAAACGCGGACAATGTGGCCAATATCGCGTTCATAGTGGGTGACGTCAACAAATCGATCGGGCAGACAGGGCCAGAGGTGTACCTCAAGCGAATCACACCGCGAGTGCTCAAGAGCCAATGCATCCCGGAAGACGATAGTCTGTGGGGTATCGACCGCGCTCCGGAGTTTTGGACGGCTCGTCGTGAATTACTTGCGGCTTCCTTCAATGATTTCTTGCGGGATTCTCTACCGCAACGGCGTCTTGGGGCCTCCTAACATACGCTGATGTCAAAGTCGCATTTGCCAATCATCGTTTTCTGAGTAAAGATTCTTCTCGCAAAGTGTCGCCTAGCGGTACGTTGTGCTCGCTCAGCGACTCAATGTTCGGCTGTTATTCCTCCCAGGAATATCACGCGGACGAGAAGTTGTTGGACATCACGATTGAGTCAGGTTACGTTTGCGCCACAAGCAGCCGATTTGACTTGCTGCGGGAGGTGCAAATGCCACATTGGTCTTCAGTCAAGCTCGTCCGCCAGACCCAGCTCGTTACTCGGTCGAAGTCAGCGCTTACTGCCGCCGCTTTTCTCACCCTACTTCTGGTTACGCCCGTGGGAGCGATGGCGCAAGGTTCACCGTTCGACACTGGCTTTACCGCCATCCAGAGCCTTTTCACCGGCACCATTGCAAAGGTCGCAAGTCTGGTGGCAATCGTGATTGGAGGCTACGGCTTCGCGCACGGCGAACCCGGTGCAAAAAAGGCGTTAGCCGGTGTCGCCGCCGGAACGGGCATTGCTGTTCTCGCCGTGAATGTCCTGAGTTGGCTTTGGGGCGTATAGCACCTGTCAGGGGCAACTTCAAGCCGCGTTTGGATGAGGGATTTATGCCAGAAAGGCAACAGCAGTCGCATCGCACAAATCGAGTCTTCAAGAGTCTGCACAAGCCTCTTACGTACTTGGGTGTGGAACGCACTCTCTTCTACTTCGTCTGCGTCGGCGCGGTGGGGGCCTTCAATCTCTTCAATTCCATCCTGGCAGGTATCGCCGTCTTCATAGGCGGCTTTGCCTTCGGCCATTGGGTAACGAACAGCGATCCGGCATTCCTCCGCATCCTCGCAAAGTCCGAACGCTACAAGCTGCGTTATGACGCCGCGAAGCAGCAAGTTCCCCGCGTGGAGGTAGTGTGATGCTGCGTCTCGATAAAGTCATCAAGCCCTGGAAAGAGAGTGCGGCTCTCAACGACCACATCAACCTCTACGGCTTCTGGAACGAGACGGCCTTCCTTACCAAGAGCGGTGATATCGGCATGATTCTCAGCGTTCCCGGCGTGGACTACGAAAGTCTTGACCGCTTGGAGCAGGAGTATGCGGTGAAGCGGTTGGAGGCGGCGCTGAAAGCCTTTGGCCCAGGCTGCCATGTTTACCAATATCTCTTCAAATCGAACCGCCCCGACATACCGTTCGCAACATATGACGACCCCATTGTCGAAGCGGCTATTGACCAGCGACGGAAGTTCTTTGAAGCGAAGCGGGACCATCTCTATCAGGTTGAACTTTTCTACTGCATCCTGCTCGAAGGCGCCCGGTCGAAGACCGGCGTCGGCACGGCGCTAGCTCGCCTGTTACGCGATCCAGAGGGCGCGATTGCGGAACTCAAATCGCAGTTCACCAACGACAGCATGAAGACCCTGTTGCGCACGCATATTGAGCACGATGTTCGACGGCTCGACCAGAGCGTCCAGGCATTCGCTCGGCAGCTTGCAGATTTCATGCAAATCGAGATCCTGAATCAACAGCGCCAGTTCAGCTTTTTCCGCCGCTTGCTGAATTACGACGACTGGCGCGTTGCGGGCAAGCCACAGTCCACGCAGTTTCTCGACTATCAAGTCGTCAACTCGAACATCGAAGCCGAACGCGACCATCTGCGCGTGGGAGATCACATCGTCCGCGTGCTGACGATGAAAGAGGCCATCACCGAGACGCGCCCACTCGCGCTCGATGCGTTGCTGAAGATCCCGGCCAACTTCCGAGTCATTACGGAATGGACGCCGCTCGCGGCGGACAAAGCGCGCAAGGAAGTCAACAAGCGGCGCCGCCACTTCAATATGTCGAAAACCGGGTTTGTCTCGCAGATGGGCAACGACACGACGAAGACGAACCCTCGCGACGTGCTGGTGGACGAGTCGAAGCAGGCCGACATCGAAAATCTTGGCGACTGCCTGCGGGCTCTGGGCGACGGTCAATCGCTCGGCGAGTTTTCGCTCACGATTGTCCTCTACGGCCGCTCAAAAGCCGAGTTGGAGCAACTTGGGGCCGAGTTTAGCGGCATTTTCACCAACGCCGACGGCAATTTGTTCTCTGAGACCTACAACCAGCTCAACGCGTACTTCGCCGCCGTACCCGGCAACTACGCGCTCAACCTGCGCAGGCTGTATCTACTCAATACGAACTACGCCGACCTGTCTTTTCTGTTCACGATCCTTCCGGGCGAAAAGACGAACGCCCATCTCGGCACCGAGTACCTGGCTGTCCTGGAAACCGACAATAGCACACCGTACTTTCTGAACCTTCATAACGGCGAGGTCGCCCACACGCTGATCCTTGGGATGACGGGTAGTGGGAAATCGTATTTTTGCAATTTCCTTTTGCAAAACGCGCAGAAGTACGCTCCGCTGACCTTCATCTTCGATATCGGCGGCAGCTTCCAGTCGCTTACGACGATCTTCGGCGGGTCGTACCTCAATGTTGGCCAGGAAGCGCGAGACTTCACCATCAACCCATTCTCACTGCCTCAGACCAAAGAGAACCTGCAATTTCTCTTCAGCTTCTTCCGCGTGCTCATTGAGGGCAACGAACAACGGTATCGGCTGGACTTCAAAGAAGAACGGCGGCTGTGGGACGCGATCGAGCGCATCTACGTGCTGGAGCCGAGCCAACGCACGATCTCGAACTTTTGCAACATCATTGGCGAGTTGAAGGAACGCCTGCACCGCTGGACCCGCGGCGGGCAGTACGGGTTCCTGTTTGACAACGCTGAGGACACCCTCTCGTTCTCCCGCTTTCAGACTTTCAACTTCCACGGATGGAATGACGCGCCGGAAGTTTTGGAACCACTGTTGTTTTACGTGTTGCACCGCGCGTCGAACGAGATTGCAGATCCAAAAAGGCTCGCCACCTTCAAAACCTTCCTGCTCGATGAGGCATGGCTGTTCATCAAGAACGAGACGATCCGCAACTATGTAGTGCAGGCGCAGAAGACTTGGCGCAAGCACAACGCCGCCATGATCCTGGCTACGCAATCCATCAAAGAACTGGAGGAATCGGGGATGTTGGCGATTGTGGCCGAGAGTTGCCCCACGAAGATCTTCCTGGCCAATCCGGAGATGAACCGCGAAGTTTACCGCGAGGCGTTTCATCTGAACGACACAGAACTTGACCTCATCGGGAACCTAGTTCCACCCGGCCAGATGCTCATTCGCAAGGCCCAGACCTCAAAGAAAGTGCATTTGAACGTCGATTCGGTTTCGCACTGGATGGCAACCAACAACACCCGCGACAACTTGAAGAAGCAGGATTACTTCAATCGCTTCGGTATTGCGGACGGGCTTCGTCATCTGGCCCAAGACTACCCATGCCAGCCGCGCACGCTGGCCGGATCAACCCCTACAAAAAACCACAAAGGAGAAATGCTGTGAGCCAGCTGAAATTCATTGTCAATTGTCTGTTGATCGTTTCTTCCATCGGCCTCGTAGCGCAAGATTCCGCGCGCACAGTGCAGTATCACTCCCAGGATATCGTTCCAATCCGCGCTAAGGTCAAATACACAACCCTGATCGAGTTGCCCACGACCGAGAAGATTATGGAAGCCGCCACTGGCGATAAGGACTTCTGGATTGTGGATGTGGTTGGCAACTTCTGCTTTGTGCATCCGGCGAAGCAAGGCATCAGCTCCAACTTGAACCTCATCACCGACAAGGGGAACATCTACAGTTTCACACTCCAAGACATCTCGGGCTCCACCCCTGCCACCAGTCCTGACCTAAAAGTGATCGTCGAACCTGCCGACCGTTCCGCCATTGTGGCTGCGAGTGGTCCCGCACAGTTTGTGCCCGCCGCCCAACTCGAACAGTCACGGCAGCAGCTTGCCGCTCTTCAGTCACACGTAGAACAGGCAGTCGATGAGTACAAGAGCGCTTATCCGACGCAGCTCAAGTTCGATTATGTCTACAAGGCGAACGAAGCTCCCTTCGATATCCAGTCGATCTACCATGACGACAAGTTCACCTACATCAAGACGAATGCCCCTGAAAAGTTCAGCGTGTACGAGATGAAAGACGGCAAGCCAAACCTCGTCACCTACGACCTCCGGGAAGGGACGTACATCATCCCGAAGATCATGGACAGCGGATACGTAGAGCTGGGCAAAAAGAAAATGGAATTCACGCGCAAGGGATAGCCGCCATGACCGAAAACATCTTTACTCCCCACACCGACGCGCAGACCGAGCCGCAAGCCGAACCCGCGTTGCGCCGAAACCTGGGGCTGCCAAAAGGAGTCTTGCAGAAAAACCTCAAGACCTTCGTTTATCTAGGTGCGGCACTGCTCGTGATTGTGGCAGCGCTCTTCAGTTCATCCGGCAAGAAGACGCCTGCACAACAGGCGAGCGCGAAAGGCCAGCCGCCGCAACCGATGTTACAGGACAACACCGACAGCAACGTGCAGGAGTTGAAGAACCAGATTCAGGCCGAACGTCAGAAAGAGCAGCAGGCAACAATGGCCGCTGCTGCGATGGGAGATCCGGCGCTTGCGTCTGCGACGCCCGCGCAGCGAACCGCCGCCGCGGCCTATGGCCCGACCGGCGTTGCTGCCCCCTGTGTTCCGGGCCAGCCCTGCTCTCAATTGCAGCAGGGCGACATGCAGATGCAACTAACGCCCGTACAACAGCAGGCGCAGCTAATCGCCGCGAAAGAGCGTGAACGTGCGGACAACTCACGTTTCGCCTCCAACCTTGTGTACTCCGGCTCCGCCGTACAGCCGCAACAACAGCAAGGCCAGGCGATGCCCGCCCAGTATGGCCCTGCCGACCGGCAGGCAAACAGTAGTCTCGCTGCTCCAGAAGCTGAAAGAAAACAGGAAGACACGCCCGGAGGCTATAAACGCCCGCTGGAGGCCAATGTCGATTCAGCGACCGGCCAACCCTATCTGATTTATGAAGGCTCAGTGCTCGACGCCGTTCTGATGAACCGCCTAGATGGGGACGCCGTGGGGCCGGTCAAGGTTCTTGTCTCAAATCCGTTGTACTCGCATGACCATCAACACGTCATCATTCCCGAAGGAACGGTTGTCTTGGGCGAAGCAAAGAAGATTGGAGCGGCAGGCTTCGGCCAACAGCGGCGAATGGCCGTTGTTTTTCACCGCCTCATCATGCCAGACGGTTACTCCGTCGATCTCGACCAGTTTCAGGGTCTCGATCAGATCGGGGAGCAAGGGCTAAAAGACAAGGTCAATAATCACTACCTTCAGATCTTCGGCACCTCGATCGCTTTGGGTGTGGTAGCCGGAGCGAGCCAAATCACGCAGGGTGGCGGCACTATTACCACAAGCGGCTCCCAGGCGTTCACCAACGGGGCTGCAGGAAGTGTTTCCCAGTCTGCGGCCACTATCCTTGACCGCTTCATTCAGATACCGCCCACGATCACGATTCGGGAAGGACATCGCGTGAAAGTCTATTTCACGCAGGACTTGCTTCTTCCTGCGTACTCGAACCACACTATTCCACAGACTTTTTAAGGAGGCTTCCGATGCGAAAAATTGCTCTTTCCCTCTTCGTTCTGTGGACTCTCACCCTTGCCGGCTGTCAGAGCAAAGCCGCAAAGGTGAAACAGTTGCAGGATCAATACAACGCCGAATACCCGGCCTATGCCAAGGACTGCATTGATCCAGTGACCGCCGGATCATCAGCACTTCTGACAGGAGAAAAGCTGACTCCGGAGCAGATAGCGGCCCTGGAAGCCAAGAAGAAAGAACGAGACGCGCGGTGTAAGCCAGAAGCAGACCGCCTCGCACAGATTCAGAAGGAAATTATTGCCGCACAGCAGTAGCGCGGTATTGCTGTGAGAGCCTGCCACACCAACCGCAGACGAAAGGACAAGAAAGTGAAGAAGCTAATCGTTACCGCACTCTCTATCGGCCTCACTGCGGCAATGCAACCCGCTGCACACGCACAATTCGGTTCCGGTATCGTCTACGATCCTACGCAGTCGGTCCACGCCATTACCCAGATCGAACACGAAGAACAATCCATCTCCAACCAATTCCAACAAATCGAGCAGGGCCAGCAAATCTTTACCAACACCGTCAAGATTGCTACCACGGCGCTGCAAGCCTACAACGTCGCCAAGCAGCAGTACAACCTCGTGCACCAGATGATCCTCGCGCCCAGAATGCTCTATTCGCGATTTCTGTCTCCCACTTCCGACTTGCTACTGCTACAGCAGATATCGAACACCTATGGGAATTCGATGGGATGGCTCAATTCGGCGAATACGGGAAAGGGAGCCGCAGCCTCTTACCAGCAAGTGAGCGTGCCGACTACCGCCAACGTAATCCCTGGCTACAGCACTGCCAGTGTTGCTGGGCAGTTGCAGATTGCCGCACAGGGAGCCACCGTTGACATCAACGACTCCGTAATGACCAACAACTTGCAGGCTCTCGGGACCATCAGGGCGAATCAGACCTCAAGACAAACCGACATCGCCAATCTTGAAGCCGCGACGCAAACCCAGGACGCCTCCCAACAGACCGTCATGGCAACATTGCAGCGCATCAACCAGGCCTTGCTGTTGCAACTCCGCACCCAGCAGGACGCAAACCAGATCAATGCCAATCTTGCCCTGCAGCAAATCGTTGCCCAAAAACAGCAGCAGGACGCGATGAAATCGGCATTTCGTGACTCGGCAGGATACGAAAACTATTACAACGCCAACATCACCACCACCAGCAGCGGGTCGGGGAATCTCCTTACACAGGCGTACTGAGTAGGGAGCAAACACAAGGGGATGAAATATGAGTCTCTTCCAGTTTATCGCTCAGGCGTGCCAGTCGCTTGCAGCCACGGTGGCGCCCTCCATTACCGCAATGGGGATTCACATCGTCATAGCGTTGGCAACCATCGTATTGGTTTGGTTCGGTGTGCAAGAAGCACTCGCATCGGCCCACGGCGAGGCCGGGTTCAGCATGGGGAGGTTCCTGAACCTCTTCATGCTGCTTACCTTCGCTTATGTGATGGTGAACTATTACGACAGTTCCATCCCCGGACTTGGCTTTTCCCTCAAGGGCTTCATCGACGGCGGCACTATCAATCTTGTGAACCTGATTGGATCAGATGGTTCCAACACCATGCTGAACGAGATCAATGCTGCATCTTCCAAGACAGGACCGGGCCTGCTGAATACCATGATGTCGCCCTACTACGCGATCGTGTATTTTGCGGTGCAATTCCTGTTAGCGCTATTGGCCGCAATTGTGTCTGCAATCGTGGCCTACGGCGCAATTGCGGCAACGATCATCGGATTGCTCGGGCCGATCTTTATTCCGTTCCTTGTCTTCGACAAGCTCGATTGGTTGTTCTGGGGATGGCTCAAAGCTTATCTCGGATTCAGCTTTTACAAGGTTGTCGCGGCAGCCACGCTGAATGTTCTGTCTCATGTTCTGACGAACTACTACGTCCAACTTGGCCAGAGCGTGTCGGACCCTTCCACAATCGTCCAGACCTTGCCGCTTCTTGTTCTTCTGGTACTGGTCAACATCTACATCCTTTTCAAGATTCCGACCATGACGCACAGCTTATTCAGCGGCGGTACCGGCGGACACGGTGGGGGTTTGGGCGTGGCCATGATGGCGTTACGGGCCGCGATGTAATCACGTCAGGGAGAACGAGGGCGAAATGAACCCAGAAACGATTAGCGTCGAAACGAAAGCCACCCCGGAAATCACCCGAGCCGCAGACCGTTACCTGGAGCAGTACGGCGACCCGCTGGTGATGAATACCTACTTGAAGGTGACCATTCTCGTGCTCGCGGTTGTGTGTGTCAGCCTGGCTGGACTCACCTACAAGAGCCAGACAGCGCTAGCCAACATGCACCCAATGATTGTGCGGATCAACGACGTAGGCCACGCCGAAGCGATCGACTATCGCAACTTCCAGTACCGCCCGCAGGAGGCGGAGAACAAGTATTACCTCACCCGCTGGGCGGAACTGTATTTCAGCCGCAATCGATTCACCATCGAACGTGATCAAACGCAGTCGCTTTACTTCCTCAATGGCAATGTGCAACGCGCCGTAATCGACCAGGAGCGCAAGGACAGCAGCATTCAGAACTACGTCAAGGACAGTACCTTGCCGTATGTCGATGTCGAGATCAAGAACGTCATCCTTGACGACCTCCGACAGTCTCCGTATTCGGCGCGCATCGAGTTCGAGAAGGTTTACACCAACCCCGCCGATCATAGCGAACTCAAGCGGGAGCGATGGACAGCCAGCGTCACCTATGTCTTTCGCGAGAACGTGAAGAACAATGAGCTCGCCGTGAACCCCCTCGGTCTGACCATCGTGCGTTTCCGGGCCGACCAGGCGTTCAGCTAAGGATACTTAGAGAATCCCAGAGACTAAACGATGTCCATTTCTGCTGCCAATCCGGCTGGCCTGCCACACGTGTTCCTGAGCATGGTGGAGAGGGCGAACAAGAGCCTTCCGAGATTTAACGGAGGTGGCGAGCTACACCCTTCTTGCGACCGACATGCCAGCTCGGAGCGAGCGGTAATCGCGGTGGCCTTCCGCAGCCAGTGTCCTGATGAAAACTTTGCTCTGAAGAGTGTCTGCCGTTATGTATCCCGCCTTTGTTCGGGCACCGCTTCGGGGCTTTTCATGCGCCCTGCGGCAGCTTGCTCTTCTGCTTCGGCTGCGCCGCCCTGCGGGTTACGGTTTCCCTCCAAATCTTATTCGGAAAGAACGCCGAACAGATTTCTCCGGACCCTCCGCAAATGCAGAGCTTCGGCACTTGGGAGCATGGCCCACTCGCTTTTTGGTGCCCCGATCAAGATCGGGAAATTCAACAAACGGAGACAATTATGTACCAGAACAAAGTAACCCTCATCGGCTTCCTCGGCAGCAACGCAGAAGCTCGCACCAACAGCCCGGACTTCAGCGTCACCACTCTTTCGCTGGCAACCAAGTCCTCCTACAAGAAGGATGGCAAGTACATCTCGCACACCGAATGGCATCGTTGCGTCGTCTTCGGCAAGCTCTCGGAGTTCGCCAAAACGCTCACCAAGGGTGCACATATCCAAGTGGAAGGCGAACTGCGCAGCCGGGAATACGACAGCAAGAAGACGGACACGAAGCGGCGCGTCTGGGAGATTCGGGTCGCCTCGATCCTGAAGCTGGATCGCGCTGAAAAGGCGGCCCCGGACGACCAGCCGGAAGATCCGCAGCACGAGAATATGCCGCAGGAGGAAACGGCCGCATAGATCTTTGCTCTTCACTCTCGGAAGCCTGGCTAACCGCTAGGCTTCCATCGCTCTGAGGTCCCACTATGAGTTTCGAGTTGATCCTTCCATTCCTTCGCCCGATAGAGCCCCTGCTGATGGACGACAGCATCAGCGAGATCATGGGCAATCCCGATGCCTCATGGTGGTACGAACGCGATGGGATCATGCGCCAGGAAGCAACCATTTCGTTCAACGCTGGCCAGCTCCGCACCGGCCTCGAAGTCATCGCCAATCAACTCGGCAAAAAGCTAGACGAGGACAATCCTTTGTTACACGCGCAGCTCCCAGACGGAAGCCGGCTAGCGGCAGTGATTCCTCCGGTTGTGCGCCCGGCACCTGCTCTGACAATCAGAAAGTTCACCAGCCGGCATTACACGATAGATGACCTGATCGATCGTGGCACGCTGACACGGCCACTTGCGGACTTCTTGGGGGAACAAATCCGCAGCGGAAAGACCCTGCTCATCAGCGGTGGGACGGGGACCGGCAAGACCACGCTTTTGCGGATATTGGCTGACTTCATTCCGGATCATGATCGCATCGTGGTCATCGAAGATACCTCCGAGCTTCACATCCAGAAGCCGAACATTGTGCCGGCCGAATGCCAGACCGACACGTTCAAGGCCAGCATCTCTTTCGATGATCTTTTGAAATCGGCCCTTCGCTGGAGACCGGACCGGATCATTCTCGGCGAAGTGCGCGGAATCGAGGCGCGCACCCTGCTCGATTCCTTCAACACCGGCCATGCGGGTTCGCTAGCGACAATTCATGCCAACTCCGCGGAGAAAGCGCTCCGCCGTTTCGCCAATTTAGTCATGCGCAACCATGCGCAAACCACTTTCTCCGATACCGAAGCCGAGATCGGGGAAGCCGTCGATTTTGTCGTTCATGTTGAGCGGCAGCCAGGGCGCCGCATCGTCCGCGAAGTGCTGGCACTTCGTGGATACGACCGGGACGCCAAGCGTTTCCTGATCGAGCCAGTCTTCGAGGTGAAACATGCCACAGCTTAATACTCAGAATGCCACCGCCACAGCTGCTGACTTCCTGACCCGTTGCTTTTCTTCTGCGGAGACCATTGCTCTCCTCCTACGGCGTGAAGTCCCCAGCGTAACAACTCAGAGAATCGTCCAATTGGAGACCGTGCTCGCCCCTCGTTACCTCGCCTGGCTCGCCCATGAGAACGCCGCTGGCGCGAATGTCTACGTAGCTGCCAATCCGCTTCGTTCGGACAGCCGCACACGTACCAAAGAATGCATCGTTGCAGTACGCCATCTCTACCTGGATTTGGATACCGACGGAGAGGCCCGCCTCACTTCGCTCCGGGCTTCCGATGCGGTTCCCCCGCCGAATGCAGTCCTCTCGACATCGCTCGGTAAATACCAGATCCTTTGGCGAGTTGACGGCTTCACTCTCGAACAACAAGAAAGCGCCCTGAAACTACTCGCCATTACCTTTGGCGGCGATCCCGCTTGTACCGACTGCAACCGTGTTCTCCGTCTGCCCGGATTCCTGAATTGTAAGTACGATCCCGCGTATGCAGTGACGGTCGAATACCCCGGAGATTCCACCTGGAATTCGGATGATTTCCGGTTGGACATTCTAGCCGCCGACGCCCTTCTTCCGTCCCGTGCAATCACAGTGCGAAAGCGTCCCTCGAACCACACCAATTCCGAACACGATTGGGCATGGGTTCTGCATGAGCTTGCCAGTGGCAAAGACGCCGCGAAGCTCACGCGGAAGCTGGCTTCCCGCCGCGCCGATAAGCCCAATCCTCTTTATTACGCTCAGAGGACGGTTGACGTTGCGTCGGCCCGACTTTGGCTCATCGAAGGCGTTGCGACAGCCGACGTTGTGACGCTCCTTGAAGTTCGTCGCCGCTTTGAGATTCCGATCGCACTCTGCCGCGCTCGTGCGCGGGAGATTGCACAGACTGCCCAAAGAATGATTGCCCGCAGAAAGATTGCTTGATTCCACCACATATAAGGAGAACAACAATGCCGCTACTTGAAATCAACCAAACCCACCACATCAGTGCTTCCGTTCGGCTCGATGAGTCCACCGCCGAGCAGGTCGATCAGTACGCCGCTTTCGTCCACGCATCCGCGGATGATGTTGTGGACAAGGCGCTCAACTATGTCTTCTCGAAAGACCGTGACTTCCAGGACTTCCTGAAGACGCCACAGGCCAAACAGGTTGCCTCCACATTGCGCGTTCGTAAAGCTCCAAGTAATGGTGCAGCGGAGGAGCCTACGAAGAAGCTTGTAGCAGGGGTGGAGTCAACGCCTTCTGTGCGGGCAGTGAAGGCGTGATCCTGCATTCAATTTTGTGTCGGAGCAAGAACGGTGCTTCGCACCGGAAGAATTTTGTCGCGGTAGGGATACGGCTTTCGCCGTACCCCCCGCACAGATCCGTACGGGCGGATTTCCCGCATACGGCTCTTGCCTCAGGTGGTGACGCGCAGACGGCGCGAGGGATAAGGATGGCAGATATGGGCCGGAGGCAGCCAGCGGCGGATGAGCCGATTCATTCGCTCCCACAGAATGCGACCTTTCTGGCTCCGTCGTCGCAAGACGTGGTACCAGAGGTTGCTCACGGTGAAACGAAAGTGAGCCAGAGCATGTCCGTTGCCCGGTACTCCGAAGTAACGGAAATGCCCACTCACAACGGACTTCAACCACCCACCGACTTCAGGAACAGGGTCATGCATGCGTCGCCGCAACTCGATTTTCACCTGCTGCAGTTTGGCCTGCATGCGCTTGCGAACCGTCTGCCGAAGCACCAGAAACCGTCCCTTTTTCGTCTTTCCGCAGATGTGCTTGAAGCCGAGAAAATCGAAGGTCTCCGGCTTGCCCAGACCGAGGCGCTTTCGGTTCGCCGCCGCGTGGCGTCCGAACTCGAAGAGTCGCGTCTTTTCCGGGTGCAGTTCCAGTTGGAACTTCAGCATTCGTTCGCTCAGTTCCGCCCAGAACCGTTCGGCCTCGTCCTTGTGCTCGAATCCAACCACGATGTCATCGGCGTAGCGCACCACGATTACATCGCCGTGCGCCCGCTTCTTCCGCCATGCCTGAACCCAGAGATCAAAGACGTAATGAAGGTAGATGTTCGCCAGCAATGGCGATGCACTTCCGCCCTGCGGCGAGCCCGCATCTACAAACGTTCGCGTTCCCTTTTCCAGCACGCCTGCGTTCAGCCATTTCTGGATGAGCCGCACGACGCGCCGGTCCGCTATCCGATGCTGGAGAAACCGGACCAGCCATGTGTGCGACAGCCGGTCGAAAAAGCTGCGCACGTCCAGGTCCAGCACCCAGTTCACACGTCGCTGATGGAGTCCACAGAACAGGGCGTCCAGCGCCTTATGCTGGTTGCGTCCTGGCCGGAACCCATAAGAGAAGCCGAGGAAGTCGGTTTCGTAGATGGAGTTGAGCACTTCCACCGTCGCTCGCTGAACAAGCTTGTCTTCGAGCGCCGTGACGCCGAGCGGTCGCTGCCGCCCGTCCGCCTTGGGAATGTACACCCTACGCACCGGCTTCGCCCGGTACGCTCCGCGCTTCAGCCTATGGGAGAGGTCCTGGAGATTTTGCTCAAGGGTCTCGCCGTAGTGCTGCCACGTCTCCCCGTCTACACCGGCCGCCGCATGCCTCTTCAATTGGAAGTAGGCAAACCGCAGAGTGTCGATCCGGTAGATGTGATGCAACAGAGCGGTGAACTTTACATCCTTGTTCAATGTTGCCGTTTGTCGTACCTGCGCCAGCGCACTGGGCGCGTCGACCCGGCTCTGAGTCCGGAACGCGTTTTGCTGGCTCAGGTTCCCCTTGGCCAGACCCCTTCCCTCCATCTCCTCCGCCGCCGGTGTTCTGGTTTTGTTCGGAGACTTCCCCGGTACTATGGGTCTGTCCGACTTCCCGTGTTCGTTCGTCATCGTCTTCTGTCCTTGGACTTCCCGATGCGTCCCGAAAACGCTGGCCTTCGGGAGAACCCGGGATCTCTCAACTACCGTGCAAGATGTGTCCCCACGTGCCAGGGTCACAGACCGCGCAGGACTCCAACCAAGCTCGCGATGGCGCTTGGCAGGATGTTGCCTTCCGCGTTGTGTCAGGGCGTCGGCGTCCTGAAGTTTGGGGTATTTCGCGGCTCAATAACCTGGCCCGTAGTTCCTCCTGTCTACGCTTCGTATCCGGCCTTACGACCGTGCCCGCAAGACTCGGAGCCGGCGTGGCTGGCTAGGCCTTCGCCGTACGACTCTTTCATTCGCTACATCTTGCCGGTTCGGTGCTACAGCATCGTGACCTCCAATGTGCATTGGTACTGCCATCGGTGATTCGGTGCTTACGCACCGGGTTGACGCTTCGACACTCCACCCCTGAAAGGGTCGTGCAGGTGCACCACGGTGCACCTACAGCGCTTTCAAGAACATAGCAATTTCCGGTGCACTTGGGTGCACCTGTGAAATGCGAGGGAACATGGCAATTTTGAAAGCCAAGCCAGACACGATTTCTCACAGTGATCACACCCGCAATCGCATCTTCCCCGTGACGGCGAAGCTAACGAAAGAAGAGCGGGGCACGGTCACTGAGTTTGCCAAGTTGCGGGGACTTGCGCGCGGGGAATGGATCCGCGATGTGATCCTCCGGGAGATGCGCGGAGGATCGTCCATCGATCCGTCGCTGGCTGAGATTCTTGGGGTTCGCTTGCTCCTGGTAAACGTGTTGCGGCCTCTGGCCTCGGGCCAAAGACTCACGCCGGAGGCGTTCGACAAACTGCTCGATGAAATCAGCAATACGAAACACCAACTCGCCAGCAAGTTGGTTAATTCTTCAGGAAGGAAATAGGCAATGACGATGACAAAGTGGGGACGCAAAGAAACGATCATCTGGCCGCCGCACGGCCCGATCTATACCTATGGGGCGGTGTTCGTGGCGGTCGTTCTGACCGGGCTGTTCCTTTATTGCCGATTCACCTTTGGCACCAGCTTGCTGCAACGTTTCTACACGCCGACCTACATCCGGTCGAGTGTCGCCGGAGCAATCGGAGCGAGCCGCAGAGACAATTACCGGATGGTCATGGTTGGCGCTCGCGGAATTGCACCACGATTGGCAACGGACGCCGACGTGACAGACGGCGAGACACCAGAACCGGGCGGCAAACCCATCCCGCTTGCACTCTCGCAACTCGCCTTGCGGCGCGGCTATGCTCTCCTTTATGAGGGACCAAATCAGAGCTATATCGATGCGACCTTGAGTGCCTACCTCAAGCGCGCGGTCTACGGCGGCAACGGCTTCTTGGACCTCTACAAGCTCCCACTGCTTTTCGGACTGTTGTCACTGGTCATCCAGATCCCGTTTGCTATCGGTAAGGACATCCGCCGACGCAAAGAGCTGAGGTACGGACGACGACTGAAAGGCCCTGAGATGATGACGCCGAAGGAGTTCAACACCAGGGTCGGAGGAGATGGAATAGGCATCAAGACCGACGGGATGAAGCCAATGATACGCATACCGGAACGGGCCGAGGCGCAACACATGCAGATCGTCGGAGATACCGGTGCGGGCAAGACGACGATCATGCTACAGATCCTCCGACAGATAAAACATCGTGGCGATTCAGCGATCGTCTACGACCCAGCGCGGGAGTTCGTACAGCGCTTTTACGACCCGAAGAATGGCGATGTGATCCTGAATCCGCTCGATAAACGTTGCCCCTATTGGGGACCAGCGGAGGAACTGCGCCGTCGATCCGAGGCGAAGGCTCTCGCGGTTTCCCTGTTCCAATCGCCACAGGACAAGAAGGGTGAGTTTTTCATCGAGTCTCCACAGAAGATTTTCGCATTCCTTATGGCCTACGGCCCAACTCCAGAGGAGTTGGTCAAGTGGATGTCCGACCCGGAGGAGATCGACCGAAGGCTGAAAGGGACGGAGCATGCTCACCTGATCGACCCGAAGGCGCACCAACAACGAGCCGGTGTTCTTGGCTCGCTTGGACTAGTCGCCGACAGCCTTCGTCTCCTGCCGAAAAAAGGCGAGGGCAATGGGGAGTGGTCAGCTACGGAATGGGCCGAGACCCGGCAGGGCTGGATCTTCATCACGTCGCTGCCAGCTGAACGTGAGGCACTTCGTCCGCTCCAGAGCCTATGGATCGACCTGCTCGTCTTGCGCCTCCTAAACGAACCGAAGGAGGGCCAAAAGCGCGCATGGTTCGTGATCGATGAGTTGGCGAGTCTGCAGAAACTGCCACAGCTTCATACCGCCATTACGGAAAACCGGAAGAGCAGGAACCCGGTGATTCTCGGTTTCCAGGGCAAGGCTCAGCTCGAATACCTTTACGGCCACCTGGCTGAGGTCATGCTGTCTCAACCGGCTACCAGCATTTGGCTGAAGACAAAGGAGCCGACCGCTGGCGAGTGGGTCAGTAAGTTCATTGGAAAGGTCGAGATCGAACGGCTACGCGAGACCCACTTCGACGGTTCCCGCGCTGGGCGGAACTTCGCGCTGGACCGACAGATTGAACCGCTGGTGATGGAGTCTGAAATCTCCGGACTCGCGGATCTCCACGCCTATATGAAGTTCGAGAACTACGTAACTCGGTTCTCGTTCCCGTACTTGGATATGCCGGTTGTCGCCACTGAATTCGATCTCCGCGACACGCCCGAGGACACGCTCCCATACGATCCCAAAAACATAGGAGCGGCTAAGCCCCAAAGTCCACTTGAATTGAGGCCGGAACCAAAAACGCCCACACCGCCGCAGCGAACATCGTCGGGCGCAGTGACGGAGCGACAGCAGCAGGAGCCCGCTGTCGGAGTGGACGACAACAGCCAACAAAGCCTCAATCTTCGGGGTTAAGGAACTCCCATGCTGACCATCTCGAAGCCCCTTTCCGCAGGCCAGGCGCAGAGCTACCACCAGAAGGAGTTCACTGCAAAGGAGCAGAACTATTGGTCGCACCGCGGCGTCATCGCGGGGGAGTGGCAAGGGCGTCTAGCCGGACAGTTCGGCCTTGCCGGGGCGGTCTCTGCCGAGGACTTCGCGAAACTCAGCCAAGGCCAACATCCACGGACCGGAGAGCAGATTGTGCGACAACGAGCGTCGTATGAATATCAGGATGCCGACGGCAAGATCATCAAGACAATGGAGCACCGAGCCGGATGGGATGCGACCTTTTCCGCTCCCAAATCTGTCTCGCTCACCGCGCTTGTCGGCGGCGATGAACGTGTCCGCGAAGCGCACCGGGAGAGCGTCCGCGTTGCCCTCGACCAGCTCGAACACTACACGCAAGCCCGCATCGGCGGCAATCATCCGCCTGAGACCACGGGTAAGTTTATCGCCGCCAAGTTCGAGCACGATACCGCCCGCCCGGTCGATGGCTATGTCGCACCCCAACTGCATACCCACGCGGTCGTTTTCAACGTCACAGAGCGCGACAATAGCCAGCCTCGCGCGATTCAGCCGCAGAGCCTCTTCGCATCGCAGCAGTTCGCCACTGCCATTTATCAATCCGAGTTGACCTACAAACTACGCCAATTCGGTTACGAAATTACGACAGGGCGGAGTGGCGCGCCGGAGATCAAGGGCTACACGCAAGAGTATCTCGACGCATCCAGTCCCCGCAGCCAACAGATTCGTGAGTACCTCGAACGCACAGGCCGCTCGGGGAAGGAAGCGGCCGAGATCGCTGCGCATTCGACGCGGGATCGCAAGGACATTCATTCACCTGGAGAAATAATGGCCGCGCACCGGAAGCTGGCGGCAGACTTTGGACACCAGGCGGAGGCTGTTGTACGGGCCGCGCGTGAACGTTCGCAACATCAAGAGGAGCCGGTCAACTCGTTCGAGCGTGTTCGAGAATCTCTCACCTTTTCTCGCGACAAGAACTTCGAGCGCGAGGCGGTTGTCGATGAACGTGCTCTGATCCGCGACGGGCTACGTCGCGGAATGGGTGAGGTTACCCATACCCAGGTCCGGGCCAATCTTGAGGCCCGCTTGGCTTCTGGGGAATTCCAAGTGGTTGACCGGCCTCGGGGCGTTCCGGGCCGTCAATTCACCACCGCCAAAACTATTGCTGCGGAACATGAGATTCTCCGCCGGATGCGTGAGGGCCAAAACCATGTCGAGCCGGTTCTTTCGCGCCCGCAGGCCATCACCGTTGCCGACCAGCACCCGCATCTCAACCGGGCACAAAAGAGCGTGGTCGAGGATGTTCTCAGCTCGCCGGACCGCGTCCAAGGAATCCAAGGCTTTGCGGGCGCGGGCAAGACAACCACCCTCACCGTCCTCCGCAGCGCCGCGGAAAGGCAGGGCTATAACGTCGAGGGTTTCGCCCCGACCTCCCGCGCCGCGCGCCAACTGAATGAGGCAGGTATCGAGGCTGGAACCTTGCAAGGCTTCCTCACCCGCACTGCGAATCCAGACCTACAAAAGGAAAAGCACTTCTACTTCGTCGATGAATCAAGCCTCGCCAGCACCAACCAGATCCGCGTGTTCCTTTCGCGGCTTGCTCCCGAGGACCGCGTGCTTCTGATCGGCGACATCCGCCAGCATCAGGGCGTCGAAGCGGGCCGCCCTTTCGAGCAACTCCAGGAAGCCGGAATGCACACGGCCAAGCTCGATGAGATCGTTCGCCAGCAAGATCCGGCTCTGAAATCCGCCGTGGAAATGCTGGCGACGGGCCAAGTCTCCGCTGCGCTCGACGCACTCCAACAGCAGGGCCGGGTGAAAGAAATTCCCAACAGAGAAGAGCGTGTCCGCGCTATCGCCAAGAGCTTCGTCGAATCGCCCGCGAACACGCTCATCCTCTCACCCGACAATGCTTCCCGCCGCCAGTTGAACGTAGCGGTTCGCCAGGAATTGCAAGCCATCGGAACCGTTGACCCGGAGGATCACACTTTCCGTGTCCTGGTTCAGCGTCAGGACATGACCGGAGCCGAACGATCTTGGGCGAGCCACTACGAGATCGACGACGTAGTTCGCTACACGCGTGGCAGTAAAGCTATCGGAATCGAAGCGGCCGCCTACGCATCGGTCGTCGCTATTAACCCGGCCGCAAACCAGCTCACGGTCGAGAAAGCGAATAGAGAACTTTCCACCTATGATCCCCGCCGTCTCACCGGTGTCAGCGTCTATCGGGAGATCGACCGCCAGTTCTCCGTAGGCGACCGCGTCCAGTTCACCGCCCCCGACAAATCGCTCGGCGTTGCCAATCGCGACCTTGGCGTAATCGAGTCAATTGCGCCGAATGGCGAGGTTTCCGTGCGCCTCGACAACAACCGCCAGACCGAATTTAATGCCGGAGATCATCGTCATTTTGACCACGGCTACGCCGTCACCAGTCACAGCTCCCAGGGCCTGACCGCGGAACGCGTCCTCGTTCACGCTGATACGAGCGTCCACCCGGACCTGCTCAACTCCCGCTTCGGCTACGTCTCCATCTCCCGAGCCAGTCACGAGGCCACGCTCTTCACCGACGACATGGCAAAACTCGCCCCGCAGCTTGGAGCCGATGTCTCGAAAACCTCCGCCCTCGAAATCAGTCAAACTTCATTCGTCGCCGAGGGAATTGGGATAGGGCTCTGACGGTCCCAACCATTTAAGACGGAGGAAACGCCATGACGAAGATGACAACCATTTTCTTTCATCCCTTCCGTGTCACAGATTCTGCAGCTTTCAAAACAGCGGCAACCACCACACCTGCATCCGCTGCGGTCCATTTCGTCGGAGACGACATCAAATGGATGCCCCAGTTTTTCTTACGAAAGATGCTCAGCCGGTCACGCAACTCCCTAATGGGCACCGCTGTTTGTGGTCGCAGAGACGCTACGATTCGCACTTCTACACGACAAGGATAAAGATCATCTTTCCAGATCGGAGACGTGTCTAGGTATGGCTTGGATTGAATCTCTAGAATCCCAATCCAGGTTCCTACCCCGCTCAAGTAGCACAGAAGATAGTCACCATGATTCAAGTGCCGCATGTGGCCCCAACGATTGTCGCGGAAGCCGGTGACATTCCCCCCGGCGTCGAGAAATTCCTGCCAAGTTCTAGGAGAAAAGACCTGCACCCAACAGGTTCGATCATTTTTCTCTTGGATCACCGAGTCACCGCACACTCAAAAGGAAACATGTAGCCTCCCTCCTAGCACTTGTCCAATGATAGCAAGCACAATATCCTTCAAGGATCACTTTCCAAATGGCGATCCTAGAGCAGTACGAGCGCCGGCCCTTCACGCTAGCAGACGCGGGCGATTTGAAGCCTGCCGCGTTGTACCTTGGAAAAGGCCCAAATGCCGTCGAAGTAGCCGTCTTTGAGACCGGTACCCGTCCCACCGTTGGGGCCCTTCGAGCCGCCTGGAAGGCCCGTCTTGGCGGTAGGGCCACCCCTCTGGTTGTCGTTGCCCTGTATGACTCGAAGGCAGCTCTATGCGGGCCTGCGGGAGAACAGCCCCCAGCTTACCCGGACATAGAACTGGGACGAGCGGAACGTATCTGCTCCACCGCGTTGGAGGAGCCCGATCGGCACGCCGCCCTCCGTTTCTTAACCTCTGCTCTACCGGAGCTTGAGCAGCCGACCTCTGGGCTGCGCAACCAAGGATTCTTCGCAAGTCACGAGCTCACGGCGGGTGTCCCTAATCGAGCCGACTGGAAGGCTGCGACCGAAAAAGCGAAGGGTCTCCTTGGTCGGCGTGATAGAGAACTTCTCCATGCGCTCGGGTTTGCTGTCGAGTCACTCCCCGGACAAGCGCTCATCCTACGGGCGGCAGAGTCGCGTATCGCTTTGGCGATTCTGCTGGAAAGGAATGAATCTCCTGACGTTGCGAGCGTTCGATTCTCCAATACGTCCCCGATTTCCTACGCTCTGGCAAAAGCAGAAGCGGAGAACCTTGAATATGTCGTTGTGCTGGCCGGGTCTGTTCTTCGCCTCTATCCAGTAAAAACTGGCGTGGGCACGGGCCAGCGCGGCAGGTCAGAAACCTTCGTTGAAATTCACTTGGATTTACTACCTGAAGAACTCGCGGGATACCTCTGGCTTCTTTTCTCGGCTACGGGTCTCGGTAAGGTCGGCTCAGTCAGAGAAATTCTCGACAATTCTTCCCGCTACGCGGCAGATCTCGGGACTAGACTTCGGGACCGCATCTACGCTGAGGTTATCCCGGCTCTTGCGCAGGGCTTGATAGTTGCACGCAAGCTGCAGCGGCCGACTGCCTCCGATCTGGTCGAGACCTACCAGATGACGCTCATTGTTCTGTTCAGACTTCTGTTCATAGCCTATGCAGAGGACAAAGAGCTTCTCCCGTACAAGAGCAACGACCTCTACCGAGCTCGATCTCTCAAACAAAAAGCAAATGACCTCACAAAGCTACTGCGGGAAGACAAGCAATTCGGTGACACCAATACCTCTCATTGGGAAGAAGTGGAGCGCTTGTTTCGGGCGGTAGATCACGGAAACCCCGAATGGGGAGTTCCACAGTACAACGGAGGTCTGTTTTCGAGCGATGCCGCCGTATCCAAGATTGGCGCCGCCATTGCAGAGTTGCGGGTTCCTGATCGTGTTTTCGGACCAGTCCTGGCTGCGCTGCTCGTAGATCGAACACCCGAAGGCCCAGGTCCAGTTGATTTTCGGAGCCTCGGCGTTCGGGAGTTCGGAACGATCTATGAAGGGCTGTTAGAAAACGAACTGGCTGTCGCGGACACTGACCTCACCACAGAGACCAAGGACAAAGAGGAGCGATACCGTCCGGCCAAACTCAAAGAAGAGGTTGTCGTGCCCAAGGGGCACCCGTTTCTCCACAACACATCCGGCGCAAGGAAAAGCACTGGCTCCTTCTTTACGAAGCACTTTGCTGTTGAGCACCTGTTGGACTACGGAATCGAACCGGCATTGAAGGAGCACATAGAGCGCCTGGCCAGTATGACTGAGAGAGAGGCCGCCGAGTCCTTCTTTGATTTTCGCGTGGCCGACATCGCCATGGGATCAGGTCACTTTCTTGTGGCAGCCGTAGATCGCATTGAACGGGTGTTGTCGTCCTATCTGGCGCAGCGTCCGTTGCCCGACGTAGCCGAAGAATTGAGAAGGCTGCGCGAGACCGCTCTGCTGGCAGTAAGAGTGTCCGGCAGTGACATAGGGATTGAGGACACCCAACTCCTGCGCAGACAGATAGCGCGCCGATGTATTTACGGGGTTGACCTCAATCCCATAGCGGTCGAACTCGCGCGCCTAGCTATTTGGATTCACACATTCGTTCCAGGTCTGCCGCTTTCTTTCTTAGACCACAATCTTGTTGTCGGCAATTCCTTAGTAGGTATTGCCACGATTGACGAAGCGAATGAGTGGCTGCGGGAGATTGCTGGCTCGCTATTTGGGTACTCCGCTGACAAGTTAATTGGCAGCGCAGCGGCCGGGCTCACCAAACTGGCTCGTCTCTCGGACGCATCCGCCGCAGAGATACAGCGAGCCCGCGCCGCCGTGCGCGAAGCCCGCGAAGCGGTGAAGGCAGCCCACGCGCTGTTTGACATTTTGTCGGCGGCACGCATCAACGATTCTGTTCGACAGGTTGTCTTCCAGGAAGCTTCCCATTGGCAAGAGGACCTTACTTCTCTCGATGGTTCCTCGCTGCATATCAGATCGCTTAAGACCCTTGCTGCGATACCGTCATTTCATTTTCCGATTGCGTTTCCTGAGGTTTTTCTCAGAAACAGACCTGGGTTCGATCTGATTCTTGGCAACCCTCCTTGGGAAGAAGCAACCGTAGAAGAAGATCGGTTTTGGACACGCCACAACCCTGGGTTTCATTCTCTGAAGCAAAAGGAACAGGAGTCCGCCAAAAAGCAGCTCCGAAAAGAGCGCCCCGACCTGGTAAAGGAATATGAGAATGAGGTTGCTCAGGCAAAACTCCTGCGAGAACTGTTGGTACACGGCCCTTATCCCGGTATGGGAACCGGTGACCCCGATGTTTACAAGGCTGCCTCGTGGCGGTTTTGGACCTTGGTTCGTCCCGATGGAGGACGCGTAGCAGTAGTTTTGCCAAGGTCCGCGTTCGCAGCCAAAGGCAGTACCGAATTTCGGTTAGCCATCTACGGGAGGGCCCAAATTGAAGATCTGACTCAGCTTGTAAACCGTCACCAATGGATTTTTAACGATGTTCATCCCCAGTACACCATCGTCTTGGCCTCCTGGCGAAAGGCTGTTCCTACCGCCGACGCAACTCTACCCATCCGCGGGCCCTTCTCTAGCCAAAGTCGATTCATGGCGGGAGTGAATAAGCCTCCAAGTCGCTTCCTAGTGAAGGATGTAATCTCTTGGTCCGACACGGCTGCACTGCCACTCCTTCCTTCTGACGAATCGGCTATCGTCTTTGTTCAACTAAGAAAACAACCACGCTTCGATCTTAAGGATGGCAATAGCTGGAGAGCAAGAGCTCACGCTGAGCTACACGCGACGAACGACAAGCCACTCATGAAGTTTACCGACGAACAACCAGAGGGATTCTGGCCCATATTCAAGGGCGAGTCATTCGACATCTGGGAGCCAGACACCGGTTCATATTACGCCTGGGCAGAACCAGAAAAGGTTCTTCGCGAGTTGCAAAAGAGCCGCTTGCGTTCTGCGAAGCTCGCTCGCTCAGCGTTTAGCGAGTTCACTTCCGACTGGATAAAAGACCCCGACACGTTGCCTTGCCTCCACGCACGCATTGCTTTCCGGGACATAACGAGAGCCACTGATAGTAGGACGGTCCGAGTTGCACTGCTTCCACCAGATGTATTCATTACAAATAAGGGTCCCTACCTGCTGTGGCCACGGGGTGACCAAAAGGACGAAGCCTACGTCCTGGGAGTACTAGCCTCTATCCCCCTTGACTGGTATGCTCGCCGCTTTGTAGAGGTCGGCCTCAACTTTCATATCTTAGAGCCCTTCCCAATCCCACGACCGGATCGACAAAAGTCCTCTCTGGCAGCGGACGGTTTCCCTTGCGGGTCAACTCGCCTCACTCGACAAGCGGTTTGCAAAATGGGCGAAAGCCGTCGGGGTGCACTGCAGAAAGCCCAAAGATGATGAGAAAAACGATATGATTTATGAACTCGACGCAGTCGTAGCTCACCTGTATGGACTAACTGAGCCGCAACTGCGTCACATTTTTGAGACCTTCCACGAAGGCTGGGAATACGAAGAACGATTAGAACCAACGTTGGTTCATTTCACAAAATGGCAGACCCGTCTCTAAAGCCGCAAGCTTCTGAAGTCCCCAACAAGCCAGAGTTCGTGGACAACCGCGAAGTCAAACTGGTTCAAGCGCTCTGCGCTCACCTGGATTGGCTGGACAAGACCTATGCCCAACCGACTGAATTGTGTGTTGCGACAGGCTACTTTAACCCCGAAGGCTTCGCCTTAATTGCAGACCGACTCGAACGTCTCAAGAGCGTGCGCCTCTTGCTTGGAGCGGAGCCAGTCCCGCCGCCAGTGAAACCGGTTCGTATGCCGGGTGACCCGTTCGGCCCACGTTTTGAGGAAAAGCTTGTGCGTAGGGAGTTGGCCCGCCAGCAAGAAGGCTTGGAACGTGACCGCAACTTGATGGACTTCGCGCCAGTGGTCGATAAGTCGGTTCAGCGGCTACTCGGTTTTCTCGCGTCAGGAAAGATTGAGGTACGCCGCTACGAGAAAACCTTCATGCATGGCAAGGCATACCTCTTTGCCACGGACAACGAGGGCGTAGTCGTGGGTTCCTCCAACTTTACCGCGGCGGGCCTGACCAGCAATCTTGAACTGAATCTTGGTCGCTATGATCCTACTCCAGTAGAAAAGGTCAGGCGTTGGTTCGAGTCTCTGTGGGCCGAAGCGGTTCTTTTTGACCTAGCGAAAGTCTATGAAGCTCGCTATGAAGCATACCCGCCGTATCTCATCTTCCTCCGTGTTTTGTGGGAGCGCTACAAAAACGAATTGGAAGAAGAAAAGCGAGAGGAAGGCGAACGCATTCGCCTCACGACATTCCAGACCGACGGCATTAACCGAGCCTTCCGAATCCTGAATGTTTACAACGGCGTTCTCATCAGCGATGGAGTAGGTCTGGGCAAGACTTTCGTGGGCGGCGAAATCCTCCGCCGCGTCATCGAGAGCAACCGACAAAGAGCTTTGCTGATTGCACCCGCAGCCCTACGAGATGGAACCTGGGAAAGATTCCAAGATCGTCACCAACTCTACGTCGAGACGATCTCGTATGAAGAACTAGCGAATGAATCTCAACTGGGGGTGGGGTCCGGCCACTATCTGAAACAGTCGCCGAATGACTACGCCCTGATCGTTGTGGATGAGGCGCAGGCGTTTCGGAATCCCGACACCAGCCGCGCCCGTGCTCTGCGCAAGCTCCTACTTGGCAAACCGCAGAAGAAGCTGGTCTTGATGTCGGCCACTCCGGTCAACAATTCGCTGTGGGACTTATACTACCTGCTCACCTACTTCGCACGGCAGGATGCCGCCTTTGCTGATCTTGGCATCCGCTCCCTCAAAGATCGTTTTGCAGACGCGATGCGGATTGACCCGAACGACTTGAAGCCAGATCTTCTGTTCGACGTTCTGGACGCCACCACGGTGCGTCGAACCCGACATTTCGTGCAGCGGTTCTATCCGAATGATCGAGTGAAGGGACCAGACGGCACTGAGATTCCGATTCGTTTCCCAGAGCCGCACGTAAAAGCAGTCAACTATTCGCTTGATGAAGTGCTACCGGGATTTTTCCAAGAATTTCAGGAAGCGATTGCGCCAGTTTCAGGGCAGCCGAAACTCACGCTCGCGCGCTATGAACCAAGCAATTATCTGATCGGTGCGGCACAGCCCAACTTGCAAGAGGCTGCCTTGGCTGGCCTGCTTCGCTCTGGCCTGCTCAAGCGGTTCGAATCTTCGGCCTATGCCTTTTCGCGGACCGCGCAGAGGATGGCCGACTCCTGTGACACCTTCTTGAAAGGCTTGGAACAAGGAGTAATTCTCACCGCTGAAGGAATTGAAGAGTGGGAGCAGACCGACAACGATGAGATCTTAGAGAAGTTACTGAGTGCCGGTATCGCTACGAACGCGGCGCGCCATGATCTGCCGCGACTCCGCGAAGATGTGATCAAAGACCGCGACTTGCTCCACAGTTTCGCAGAGCGAGCAGGAAAGGTGACCAGGGCGACCGACCCGAAGTTGGCTGCACTCGCTGAACAGTTGATCGAGATTCTCAAGAGTGCGGAAGCTGATGGACTCGATGACAAGGATAAGCAGAACAAGCGCAAACTCATCGTCTTTTCATTCTTCGCAGACACGGTCGAATGGATTCACGAATATCTCGAAGGCGTGTTTGCCTCTGACCTGACACTTGCCCCGTATCGTGGACGGCTGGCCTATGTTATTGGTGAGGAAGCCCACGGCGGCATTTCCCGAGAGGCCGCGATCTTTGGATTCGTGCCCGAGTCATCGGAAGCTCCGGCGGGCCGCCGCGACGATCTCTATGACATCCTTGTCACAACGGACGTACTGTCAGAGGGCATGAACCTTCAGCAGTGCCACAACATCATCAACTATGACCTACCCTGGAACCCAATGCGTCTAGTTCAGCGGCACGGTCGAATTGACCGGATCGGCAGCCCGCACAAAGATGTGTTCATGCGGTGCTTCTTCCCCGACGTTCGCCTCGAAGCACTGCTGGAACTCGAAGCTAAGATTCGAAACAAACTGGCGCAGGCCGCCGCGAGCGTTGGTGTGGAGAGCGAAGTCATTCCCGGCGCGGCCACGAATGAGGTTGTATTCGCGGATGAGCGCGCCGAGATTGAACGCCTGAGACGCGAGGACGCGACCATTCTAATCAACGGCGGCGAGGACCCTTCAGCGCACACGGGCGAGGAATATCGTCAAGAGTTGCGAAAGGGCCTGGAGAAATACGGCGATCAGATCAAGCAGCTCCCGTGGGGTAGCGGGTCTGGATTCAGGAGAGGAGACAGGGCAGGCCAGTTTTTCTGCGCTTATGTCGGAGAACGACTCTTTCTGCGGTTTGTCCCTGCCGGTGGTAGCGCGATCGTGCGCGACACGCTTGGCTGCCTTCGACTGATAACCTGCACCGAAAACACTCAACGTCTACCCATGAACGGCGTGCCAATGGACGCCTACAGTGCCTGGCAAACGGCGCGCCATGACATCTTTACCGAATGGGCCTTAGCTACGGACCCGGCGAACTTGCAACCGAAGGTCCGACCGGCCCTGAAGGCCGCAGCCGATCACCTCCGGAAGTATCCGCCTCCCGATCTTAATCAGGACGAAATCAACGCTCTCATCGAATCGATTGAAGCTCCGTGGGGCACGCGCATCGAGAAACAAATCCGCGAAGCTGCTGAGCCGGCCAACGGAACCGAGACGTCAAGGGCGATCGTGGAAGCAGTTAAACGGTTAGGGCTAGAGCCTTTTCGAGCGCCTGAGCCTCTACCGCCTATTGAAGAATCAGAAGTGAGACTGGTCTGCTGGATGAGCATCGAGACTTGAACGTGTAGCCTGTCTCTGTCCCAAAACAGTTGTTGTTTAAAACGTTGCCGAGGACATAACCTAACGGGGCACGAGAATCCAATAGGCAGAGGCAAACCTTGCACGAGGCATTCAGGCTATACGTCGAATCCTTGCACGGTTCATTCGAGCGTCTTGTCTCGATGGAGCCTATGAATATCGAGAACCTGCGCCTTCCGATACCAAGCGCTTGTATTTATCTGTTTAGCGAGAATGGCAGACATCTATACGCTGGTAGAACAAGACACCTTCGAAATCGGCTGAGGCAGCATTCCACTCCAGCCGCACAACATAACCAGGCTGTATTTGCATTTCGGCTCGCGCGCGAGATCACAGGGAAGTTGGTCGCAAGCTACACTGCGGAAGGATCACGGGCAGCGCTCGTGGAGCTACCCGAGTTTGCTGCTGCCTTCACCGCAGCAAAACAACGGATCCGCAAAATGAATTTGCGCTATGTCGAAGAGACTGATCCATTGCGGCAGGCTCTGCTGGAAATCTATGTGTCCGTAGTTTTGCAGACGCCATACAACGATTTCAATACACATTGAACCGGAAAGCAGGTATCGGGTGGCAGAAATGGGAGACTTGCCGGTTGCCGGGCGACTATCAAAATATTTTCAATGCTGGATAATCCCCGTCAAGACTTCCGAATCGTTACCCGCGATCTTGAAGACGTAGTTGGATGTTTTGGCCCCGACCTCGACGAGTGCGACCACCTTTCGCTGCTGACTCACGACTCTTCCGTGTCAATTCGCCGAGAATCTGTTACCACCCCCGGACAAGAACTACGCGCGTGTCGGCATGGGCGCGCTCCTGGACCGTCAGTGTGCTGCCATGAAAAGGTGATGGATGCGGAAAAGAGTTGTCTCGTGCGTCCGCTGGTGATGCGTCTCTCGCGCCCGACCATCGCTGGGTAGGACAGCCGAGGATTGTAGTGTTCCCGGCGCAGCCATGCACAAAACGACATGGTGCGTTTGAATGTTCGCTTCGACGTTGGTCATGGCCTCCGAGACATTCCCATCAAGCACATATCCAATCATTCCGCCATGTCGAACCGCCTTGGAATATTGGCCGGTGACGAACCTCAACATGCCGTGCGTGACATACTCCGACGCATACGCCCGCCGCTTGCCGTCTTTGACGACGTTCAAGCGCTTGCTTTCCATGCAGAAATAAATGTCTTCTCGCGCGATAGGGGGAACAAATACGATGTCCTGGCGACCGAGTTCTCCCCCTATTGCCGGTTCCAGCTCGACCAACTGCGTGTGAATTTGAAACATCAAGCTACGAGCGGTGCGGTTTTGTCTGAGGGCGCGACATAGCGTAATCGTAATGTCGTCTTCCTTAGCGTCCGCCCCCGGCGAGGGCATTGCTTCCCACGTCGCTACGACCAGCCTGAGAATGTCAGGCACCATCGTATCGATCAAATCCGCCCATTCCGTGGGAGCGCCGATAATGCTCACGCCACCCCCTGCCCCGTGCGCATGAGGATAGTGCCCGCAATTTCGTCAGCGTCGTTCAAGGCTGCCGTCTCTGTCCAGAATCGCTGACCAATCGGCTTCACCAGATATAGCCGGTCCCGATCAAATACCTTCGCCCCGCGAATCAGTTCGATAGTGTTGAGTGTTTGCGACGTGGCTTTGCGGAGGCGTTCCAGCGCCGTCAATAAATCGCTGAAATCTTCTGTTGGTTCGGATGCTATCTCCCCCGAGCGAAGCTTTTGCAGGACTGCAAGTCCAATCCCAAGTGTCGCCGAAACGGTTGCCTGCCCTCGAACGGTGTACGCGCCCGTCTGTGCCCATCCATTTAGGGTGTCACAAAGCCGTTGTACGTACTGGTTCTGCTGCTCATTTGTGCTCGGGTTAGTTGTGGGAATGCTCGGCTTCGCCCTAGTTGGCCGAACGCTCGGAATGATCACCCGCACGGTATCGTCGATCAAGATTTTTTCGACGGGAAGGATATCGAAATACTCGTTCATTAAACTTTCAATGGAGGCGCTAGCGACCCGAACGATATCCTCACGATCAACAAATTCTTTGCCTGCGTCTACTGTTGCCGTATCGACGATCCGGTTTACTTCTTTCACGATCTCCCAGGATCGTTCCGGGCTGGGAAGCCCTTCCGGGAGCGGCAGCGGCAAACGGAGCAATTCTTCAACGTGAATCTTTTGTCGGCTCACTCCCCAGTTGGAAGAAGTCTCGAAAAGAAAGTATCTTGCGAGGGAAGATCGCAAATAAGCCGCAACGAAAACGAGCAGTTCGCGATCCTCCTTCGGTCCAGTGATGCCTCGCAGAGAGTGTTGAAACGAGACATCAAAATCGGCAAAGGCTGTGCTCGTGAATCCTTGGGCTACGAGCACGTGCGGAGCTTGAAACACTTCCGTACCCTTGTTGGAACGGTTTCTAACAGTAACAGCAGCCGAAGCTAGCTTAGTGCAGTCTTCAGGAAGCAAGAACAGGTCAAGCTTCGACGAAGTTGCCTCTATGAAAAGTCGTGAAGGCAGTTTAAGCGTCGTCGCCTTTTTCGCATCGTCACTCTTGCCGACCGGCTGAAACCCTTCGGCGATCAGCCACCGTTTGAGCGAATCCTTCTCTCTCGTTTGCCGGACCCGATCGCGTAAGCGGGGATAAAGCGACAATCGATCAATCAGCCGTCGGTCCCTAGCCGTTGCCCAATATCGTTGCTTCCAGATTTGAGGCGCGTCAGTCCCCTCAAGATCATCCAGCACATCTCCGGTGCTGAAAGTGCAGCGGTCCTCTGGCATGACAGCGATAACCTCGGCGCGTGTGACCAACCAATCGGTCTTCGGCCCCCAGTATTCGATGGAACGCTGTCGATTTTCAGGCGCTTCCTTCCGGTAGGTGACCACAATTGCCGGATGGCGAGCTTCCTCGAATAGAAAGAATTGGTAATCCACAAGATTGAGAACGAGGTCTACCGCGTGCCGCTTGAAGAAGCTCCGCTGGAATTCCAGAGCAGTCGTGCTGTGATTGAAGATGGTGCCGTGAGGCAGCACTAGGCAAATTTTCCCGCTGTCCGCGACGTGATGCGCCGCTTTCCAAATGAAGGCCGCCGAGATCTGCTTGTCGGGGATTGGGTACTGATGATTGGGGTTGGCACACCATTTGGCAGCGGGCGTCCCCTTCACCGCGATGCTGCCCCAAGGTGGATTACCGACGACCAGATCAGCATCAATCGGATAGTCGGGATGGTCGGCAAAGAAATCTCCGCACCAAATATTGCCTTCGACCTTCCCTCTGCCGTTATCCGTGTAATGAACCAACCTCGGTAACTTGTGACCCTTTTCTTGCAATTCCTGAATGTCTCGTGGGGAAAGTTGATCCAGATAAGCCAAGTAAAGGCTGAACGCGGTGATCCTGCACGCCGTGGGATTGATGTCCACTCCGTAAAGACTGCAAAGAACTTTTCTGAGTTCTCTCGCCCGTCGGTCATTTCTAGCCTCGGGGTTCGCCTGCATCCACTCTTCAGCCATGCGGTTAAACAAACCGACGAGAAAAATACCCGAACCACATGCGGGGTCGAGGCACCGGCGGCCAAGCAACGAGGGCGAATTGCTCAGTGCCACATCGAGGACAAGTTCGGCGAGAAATCGCGGCGTGTAGAATGCACCTTCGAGCTTGTCAGACCCTTTCAAGAACCGTTCGTAAATCGCGCTGATAGCTTCGATTGGGATTGCCGCAAAGTCATACGGCCAGAATGAACTCTGACCGCTTTGAATATCTGTCGCACGAAAGAAATCATCCAAAGGATCGATGTACGAGGCGGAAACCAGTCTGGCCTCTGCGTCAAGGTTGTCGCTGAACAGGTCGCCGTTGAAATCTTTACCAAGTTTGCGGAACAGGTCGTAGAGGTACTTCTTGGCTTTCGCCCTCGGTTGTAGGCCGAGTACGTCCCGCAAGTGACCTGCGTTTCGCAAGCCGACCCCCTTCAAATAGGTTTGACCGACAACACCACGGTCGAAGAGGTAGCACGCGAACACGAGCCGACAGAGCAAGGCATCCAGAACCCTGCTATCGATACGACCCGGTGAGATGGCGACGAGTTTTCCTCTGGTCGCCTGGAGATTATCCAGTAACACCCGGTCAACACGGAGTGCCGGGTCGAATGACTTTGAATGCCGGTGGAAAAACTCACCGGATTCGACAGTCGGCAGAAACTCCCGGATGGCAACCGACGCCCAATCCAGAGTGTCCACAAAGGCTGGGATGGTTCCGTTAGGGTCTGTTTGCGCGAGGGGCCGCACGAGACCGGAGTAAACGTGAACCTGCTCCGGCGCGATAAGTACGAGAATGGGTGCGCCGCCGTGGTTCCAAAACGTTCGATGAAGGCTGGCGACTTCCGCAGTCTCTATTCGCTTTACCAGCTTAAAGTAAACGAGCGGAGTATTCCCGGTACAGAAAACCCCATCAAGCTTCAGCAGGTCAAAGGCGCGGCGCAAGATGTGACTTTGCGAAGCGTCCGTTCCCGGCGCGTTCAGCTCCGCTTTATTGGCGAAAAAAGACCTCGGTCCGGCATCTTCGATGCCAAAGGACTTTCGCCAATCGTTCGCCGTAGTCACAGGCATCATTTTACAGCTGATGATCCATAATGGGTATCCTTTAATCCTGCTCCCGTGCGCTCAGGCATCAGACCCGTAGCCATGTCGCGACAGCCTATTGTGGATTGCTAACCACACTACACCATCACACACGGGGACAAAAGAACTTAGCAGTATACCGACTCCGAAGCGTTCTCTGAGTATCTGCGATCCCATTGCCGGTTGCCCTCGACAATCATGGGAATCTGACCGTGCGGCGCAGGGAACACGGCCCTCCCATAGCCAAGCCTCTAGCCATCTCAAACAGAAGGCTACGCCATCTTTTCCCACTGCGTCCTCTGCCGGGTGGACGCCGCTTGGCCGCGGCTCGGACGGGCGTTTCGGACTGCGCCGGTTTCGCGCCAAACTAACCCCAACCGCGTTTGGCACGAACCGCGCTTTCACTCACGCCCTGCCACCCTCCTTCGGCCTCCGTTCTGTCCCTTTCACCAGCATCGGCTTGTTTTTTCCCGCTGTCGCTCTAGTGAAGAAAAAAACAAGCCGATACCGGCAGAAAGGGAAAAAACATGAAATTAGAAGAAGTCAACCTCAAGACCAAAGAAGCAGTCAATTACCTCGTGCAATCACTGGAGGCCGGGCAGAGCACAGTGCTCAGGCAGTATCTCGGAGCGATGGCCAAGTTTCGCAACTACAGCTTCGGCAACATCATGCTGATTGCGAGGCAGAAACCCGATGCCACCAACGTTGCAGGGCTCCGCACTTGGAACTCGCTTGGCCGCTTCGTCCGGCGTGGCGAAAAGGGCATTTTCATCCTCGCCCCAATGGTCGGCAACAGACGCAATAAAGATGAGAATGCGGAACCGAATACGGATGCCAAGGAGACTCAGCGCACGTTGTACGGTTTCCGGGGCGTGTATGTGTTCGACATCACTCAGACCGAAGGCAAAGAACTTCCCACGCTCACCGAAGTAAACGGTGACGTGAGCGGATACCGCGAACGTCTGTTCAAGTTCGTGGAATCGCAAAGCGTCGAGCTTAATTTCTCCGAGAGAATTGCTCCCGCGAAGGGCCTGTCTTATGGTGGGAAGATCACACTCCTTTCGGGGATGCAGCCCGCCGAGGAATTTTCCACGCTAACGCACGAGATCGCCCACGAGATGTTGCACCGGGGCGACCGTCGTACCCTGACAACCAAGCAAGTCCGCGAGACCGAGGCCGAAGCCGTAGCCTTCGTGGTCTGCCAAGCAATCGGGCTTGAGACCGGAACCGCGTCCGCCGATTACATCCAGCTCTGGCATGGAGACGGCGATCTTCTGCGCGAGAGCTTGGAAGCCGTTCAACAGACCGCTGCTGTGATTCTCGGGGGCATTGCCCCCGAGCCAGCGGCGATCGCCGCTTAACCAACACAAATCCCTAACTCAAGAACAACGGGTGCAGGTCGTCACGCCCAAGCTGTGACAGCCACGTTTCAACCACAACCAAAGGAGCAAACACAATGAAAAGGAGAATAGCCATGCAAGACTCGCAGAACACCGCAAACAGCAACGAATATCGCAGCGTTCCCATCAGCATACTGGTGGAGTCCGCCACCAACCCGCGCAAGCGATTTGATGAAAAGAACCTTGAAGAACTAGCCGCCAGCATGAAAGCGCAAGGGATTCTCGCGCCACTTCTGGTGCGCGAACTGGAGGAAAGCAAGTACGAAGTTGTGGCCGGAGCACGCCGCCTAAGAGCGGCGAAACTGGCGGAACTCGTATTAGTTCCCGTCCGCGTGGTCAAACTGACGGATGCGGAGTCCATCGAGGCCCAGGTAGTTGAAAACCTGCAACGCGAGGACATCCACCCGCTTGAAGAATCTCTCGGTTTCAAGTCACTTCTGCAACTCCTGGAACCCACCTACACCATCGCCAGCATCGCGGCCCGAGCGGGTAAGAGCGAGGCTTATGTGCAAGGGCGCATCAAGCTGGCGGACTTGATTCCATCCGTGGCCGAGGCGTTCCTGAAAGACACAATTGCCATCGGCCACGCACTCTTGATCGCCAAATTGCCGGACTCGCAGCAGCAGGAAGCTTTCAACGCGGCGTTTCGCGGCATGTGGACGACCGACGGTAACAGCCAAGTGCTCATCCCCGTGCGCGAACTTGCTGCATGGATTGAGTCCAACATCCTGCTACAACTCGCGTCTGCCCCATTCGATAAGCAGGACGAAGCCCTCGTTCCGGCGGCGGGTTCGTGCAGCAATTGTGCCAAACGAACCGGATATAACAAGCTGCTCTTTGCCGATGTGCGCAAGGACTCTTGTACCGATCCACAATGTTTCCGTGCCAAGATCGACGCGCATGTGTCGAAGGCACTCGAAACCAAACCTCAACTGGTGCAGATTTCCTCCGCTTGGAGCACCCGCGAAGGCGCTCCGCTGGGAAAGAACCGTTACGTGGAGCTTGAAATCAAGAAGGCCAAAACCAACGGGACAGGTTCCAAAGTCGCTGCTTACCAGAAACCATGCCAGAAGATGACCGAAGGCGTGGTGATGGACGGCGGGCGGCGCGGAGAACTGGTTAAGGTCTGCGCCGATCCCTCGTGCCGGGTTCATCATCCCGATACACCCTCACCTGAGCAAGTTGCCAAGGAACGGGCTGAGGAACGCAAGCGCATCGAAAAAAGCAAACAGGCCATCACCATTCGCCATTGCGTCTTGGCCAAGGTGTTAGAGCGCGTGGCAGCGCCGTTGAAGAAAGCCGACTTGCTCACGGTCGCGCAATACACCATCGGCCATTTGTCCTACAACCAAGTCCCGGTCTTGGCGAAGCGGCAGAAGGTCGATACTGCCAAAACTACCAAACCGCCGCAGGAAGTGTTGATGAAGAAGATCATCACCTACGACGAAGCAGCGCTGTCACGACTGCTGCTCGAAATCAGTCTGCTCGACTCGGCTTATCAACGGGGAGACGTATCGCAAGACCTGCTCATGGATGCTGCCAAGCGCTTCCGGGTAGATGTCGAGAAAGTAGAGAAAACAGTCGCGGCAGAGTTCGCTGCGAAGCGCAGTAAACAGCCAAAAGTCAAACCAAAACCAAAATCCAAGTCTGTGGCCTAAGCGTTGCGGGGCTCTGGCGGGGCGTTCCGAGCGCCCCGCATTTTTTGTGTCAGTGACAAGGCGTCAGCGGTGTCAAAGCGCGACTCTTCGAATCGCACTTTGAGGTGTCGATGTTTCTCCCTGCACGCTGAAACTTCCCCGCGTGGGGAGGATAGCGGCCCGACAGTACATCTCTCATCACTGTTTCGGTTACATGAGAGCAGCAGGAGAGCCGATCAACCCGCCGCACACGTCAGTCACATCGGATGCTAAACGCAAAGAGCCGCCCGGAGCTATGCTGCGCTACGACGGGCGGCTACTACCCCCTCAGCTTGCCTCCACATTGTAAAGGCTTTTTCGGGCTTTCGTTGGTGCATAGAGCCATAATGCCCCAACTTGTCCCAAATTCCGGCCACCGTAAGAACCGTTCGTGCAATGCCCTTTGCTGACAATCTCAGGCTGTTCTCTTTCGATTTCATTGACTTGCGGCCGACACATAGGGCGGACTGGTCGGTATTCGGACCACGAAATTTAAATTTCATCACTGGGCTACCAGTTCGCGGTAGGCTCCAATCGAGCGTGAACCGAAGCGCCGGCGCGACGGGGCACGTTTGGGGAGCAAGAGTTATGGCAAAACCGAAGGCCGTCCAGGTGGGAAAATATCACTGTGACCCCGATAAGGATAAGCGCCACTGCGTTTCGAATATCGAAATGGCAGGGCAAGCAGATCGCGAACTCCCCTACCTAGATGTTCGTGAACGCCTCGTGGAGCTTCCGTCCAGACCCCGGACAACATCACACATTGGCGTTGAAAATATGCGGCAAATACGAAGCAGTGTGCGCAACGTTATCGGCTTTCCGGCTTCGACCTTCTGCCAATATCGCACTGAATATCCGTGCGAAAGCATGTCCTCCTGGCTTTCACCAGCCTCTTCACGTAAACGTTTGATTCGTGCACCCAAGCCTTTGAAAAACTGGGATTCATCCCGCATGATTCCTTTTTCTAAACTGCACGCCCTAAAAAGAACACGTCCTATTTAGGACGTGGTATATTTGGTACCGGAGCTGCGGCATGGCGAACCGGAAGCAGAAAGAACATAAGCGACAATTAAACCTAGACACATTCAGCGACGGTATTAAAGGCAAAGTGCTTGAGGCCGTGAGCATCTCGAATGAACTGGAATGCCGTTACATCTCCCTGGAATTTGAGGATAAGACAGAACTAACGATCTCAATGGACACCCGCCTCACTGGAAAACTGGAGCTGTTCGATTGCAAGACCGGGGATCATAGGCTCGTGCGTAAGATCGGATTGATTCCCGACGATGCTCCAGTTTGGCGACCGAAGGATTGAATAAATGAAACAGGAACAGGAGTCAAAGCAGCTAATCACGTTTAACAGCCTGCACATCGAAGTGCTCGGACCGAGGGAACTCGGCAACAGCCAATTGGCCATTCGTGGCGTGACAGAATTCCTCCATGGGGTTGAGCTTGATGTGGGAAAGCTGCTCCGCGAACGCGCGGGAATGTCCCCCATCCTGGAGGGATTCCGACTCCGGTTCGGTTGAAGGAGGAACGTTGAAACAAAAGACCGCGAAAGCGAGAGGCGAGGGCGTTGAGTACCCGGCCTTGATTGGTAAAGCGATCCGCCAAGTACGATTCGTGAACGATGAAGACTATACCGCACTGACCATCGAGTTTGATGACAGTACTCTAGTGAGTTTTCGGTTCAAAGCGAGCATTGCGTTCTCCATTGATCCCGAGCTTTCCACTGTGAAGGGTGGGAACATTGTGAGATGGAGACAGTTGAAGACTCGACCGGTCATGAGGCGAGTCGCAAGGAAATGACGATGCAGCGCAGCAATAAACAAAAGAGAGACACGCCGCCTGAGCGCGAAGCCCTTCATGCGGTGATCCACGAATGCGAGGCATTCATACATTGGGCTGACTGGTCTCCTCTGACTGAGAGATCGCGCCGCTCAATCACGCAGATGATGGGAATCATAAAGGGAGTCGCCCTTAAGGGGCTCCGGAAAAAGCGAGCATGAGCAACATTGCCAAAAGACAGGGAAGAATAATTCGCAAAGGCAAGGAAGTGCGGTACGGCAGAGTGCGCATCGACCTGATCGGACCCATCGAACTGCTGCATAACCGGGAAGCCAAGGGTGCCGCCATCGACTTCTTGCGGACGGAAATACTGGCCAGCAAAGACTGGCTCAAAGACTGCGCGAGGATCAGCCCCTCATTGAAACGATTCCGCTTGGTCAGCATCCGCACGTAAAGATGACTGGCATTAAAGGCAGCGAGCAAAGGAGCCTGCGATGAGTACCAGTCCACGACCATTACGACAGAGGCCAACTGTAACTGCGATCACCGCCGAGGAACGGAGAAAACTAGATGAGCGGGTCAGGGATAAGCACCAGAGACTGCGCAATAGATACCCTGAGATCTACGGCAAGGTCGTGGATTGGATTCACCATTACATCGAAGACGGAACCCTTTACATCTGTATCCGCTTCCAGGACAAAACCGATTTCGCCCTTGAATTCAGCCCGCAGATCGCGAGAGTGGGAACCGAGCTTTGCGACAGTGCTACAGACGACTTCGATGTGATACGCAATTACTATCAAGAAGAGCGCGAATGACAGTTGCGCAGGTCTTTGGTCGTGATTCCCAGCGGGTAGCTGGATACCTACGCATCAATTTTGCTGCTTAACTTCTGAATCCAAGCTGATCTTTTACGATCTCAAATTCCTTAAATCCGGCACGAGCTTTCAAAATTATTACGTCTTCCGAAAGAGGACCTATCGCTGCCACGATCTGCCGCTCAGATAACGAGCACCGTGCCCCGGCGATAACCCTTTCCAGTCTTAATGTCGGCCCGAAATCAGCGAAATAAAGGCCGTTCTCGCAGGTATTGAGCGCGGCCCAGATCCGTAGCTCCTGCTCATATTGCCAATTGACGTATTTCGTGAAGATAAGCGCCTCGGCATCGGGTACCGACGGCTTCACCGGAAGCTTTAGTCTCCGTTTCTGATAATTAACAGCCTTGCATGTCTCCTTCCGCACGTCGAACGCGAGGCACAGCCCTTTGTGCTTGTCAGCATAATGGGCCCACAAAACTGGATCTTTCCACGTGGCGCTGAAGCATAGAAGGCCACGATTACTTGCCATTTGCCTGCGCGTTGCGTTAAGCGCGGAGCGCTTGTTCCTATCGCTCATCTCATAAGGCAGCAACTCGAATGGGTCGTTAAGATCGTCCAGGACAGATATCTTCAGGCGTTTTTCTTGCAGACTTTTGATTCCAAACTTCTCGTCGAGGAATTTGTAGGCGCGCATGGGGTGAGCCTACCACGCTAGATGCTTCAATAGGGTATGCGAACATCCCGGCGTCGAACTAGCTTCAGCCACGATTCTTCGTGATAGCTCCGAACCAGCCACTCCTCGATCTTTTCAGCAATAGCAGCCTCTTTGATTTCAGATGGACTCAAGATCACGCTGTATCTCGTCGCGAAAAGGACCAGCGAATGCCCGCCGGGGTTCTGCGTACTCGGATAAATAATCCCATCAAGGATCGCGCCACCATACCGGAACACCGTTCTAAACCATTCCGTAACAACCTGGGTCGGTACATAGTCGATATGCTCACGGCTTCCTGACTCGACCTTGGCGGACACGCTCTTGACGAAGCTATGGAGGAACGCGATCGTGTATCGGTTGAGTTCGCTTGAGTCCGGTTGGCGCTCGAAAAACCCAAGACGTCGTGGGAGCTTTGTGAGGTCGAGCAGCTTCATCTCTCGCGAGGTTCGGAAGATACCCACGGCAATTCCTCGCTTCGGGTCGTCGTCGATTTCCAAAACGGCGGTCCTCGCATCGTCACTGCCGTAGAACATAACAACACCGGCTGGACTCATCCTATTGGAAGATAACGAGAGTTCGACCGGAGGCGGAGCGAAGTGGTAGGGGGTATGCAATCTTTGCCCAGCCTTATACTGCCTCGCCCTATAAATGAGGGCGTCCGCAGGTACGAGCTTTACCAGCCCGAGATCTTCAACGGTTTTGCCGATGAATCCGAGAAGTTCCGCCGGAGAAAGATACTCTCCCGGCGCGAGTATTTCCTCTTCTTCCTGCTGGAAAAAGAAATAGCGCCTCTTATATTTAATGAACTCGCAGAAACGTTCCCAACTCGAAACGAGCCGCTCATCCTCCCGTTGCGCGTATGGATTCCTATCGCACCAAGGTTCGTCGCCGAAGCAATCGACGAGAATTTCCAGCAGCCTGCCGTCGTCGTTGGGAAGATCCAACCCAATTTGCTCTATCATGTCGGTGCTGTCCCAGTGTGCTCCTTGATAGCCGCCTTCGGCGCTCTCAAAGCCAAGAGCCTCGACGGCCCTTTCATATTCCCTGTCTACCGCTTCGAGGATGAAGTCCACTACACCATCCAAAGGGGCAGCTATGTTCTTGATCCTGCTCTTTCGTCCGCAGAAGTCGCACTCTTGCGAGTCGACGGTCGATTCGATGAACTCCTCGATGTACTTGTCGTCAAAGCATCGTGCGCAGACGGAGTATCCTTCCGCAGGTCCGCTTGAGGCAAAGCCCTCATCTTCTTCATAGCCGCCCATAATCATGAGAAGTATAGCTTTCCAGCCATACCGCGCGTCCTGCTGACTGTCGCTCGGCGAATCAGCGGCCGGTCAACCGCTTTTCTTGTTCATGCCGCAAGCTTTACCGGCACTGCGGGTCCGGGAGCATCCAGCGAACCTTCGTCTCCAGTTTCGACGAACGCACCAAGGAGCATCAGCTGCCCTCGGATTTATACGGCCTTACCGCTGTCAAAACGCTCAGTGGACGAGCGGTTTCGGGGGTCCACCCACTTTATTTTTTATTCGCAAACTGAGAAACTATCTGGAAGGTTTCGGGTTTTAGTCCGCAATCGCCATCGTCTTGCACCGCCTCGTCGCGACCACATCGTAGATTCCACATCTGTGTGGATTTCGTATGGGCAGACGTGTCTCAGTACGAGCGGGACTTGCTACCGCCGTGGTGGTAGTCCTCACTACTGCCTCGTACTACGTCGTCACCGCATACCGTCGAGAGGCAACTAGGATTCGCCTCACCTCCGCTGATGTGCAAGAGTCGGCAGACCCTCAGGTATTGCTCAAAGCCGCGGATCGTTTCTATTTTCTAAATAACGGACCCGCAGCGGCGCCGCTCTATGCCAGAGCCGAGAAGCTGTTCTCAGAGCGCGGCAACACGCGGAACGAGCTTCATGCCACGGTGGGCCGCCTTAGATCAGAAGCCGAAACTATGTCGTTCGTTGACCTTTCACGTTTCTTGAACGAACAACTCCAGAATCCCATCGTCCAGAGTGACAAGAAACTTCGGCTTTGGTGCCTGATCGCAAAGGGCTACACAGACATCGAAATTGACTATCGAGCTTCAAAGCGCGACTGGCTAGAAGCGCAGGACATTGCAAAGAGTTTGGGCGAGGATCAATGGGTGACGAGGGCATCTGGCGAATTGGGTCTGATCGGTTTCCTAGAAGGGAATCCCGGACGGGCGGCCAGACTTCTGGGAGGTGCGCTCCTTTCCACCATGGCAAACGGTGACACCGCTGGCCAAGTGCGCTTCCTAGAATTGCTGGGCAGAGGCTTCGAAGAAGTCAATCGCCACGCGGAAGCGCTGAAATTCTTCGAAAGAGCCATCAAGCTGGCGGAGGCTGATCCTGACTGTGGACTTCCATTCATGGGTTATGAAGGAAAAGCTCAAGCCCTGGTCTCGCTCGGCAGAACCGACGAGGCGAAGGTGGTACTTGAGAATGCGCTCACCAAAGCGCGATCACAAGAGAAGCGGGGACATGAGGCGCAATTGCTGATTCTTCTCGGAAAACTAGCGGCACAGAAAGGTGACCGACAACAAGCGGTGAAGTATTTGGAAGATGCCGGTCAATTCGCGACCCAAGCCCAGTTCTACCGGATGGAAGCCGACGCCATGTTCGAACTGGCGCAAGTTTATCGTGATGCCGGAGATCTTGCAGCTGCGGACGCGCGTGCCACTCAGGGTCTGGCTGCAAGCCAGCGGGTCGGTGATCGTTATTACGTGCCTCGCAACCTGACGATGCTCGCCGATTTGAAAGCGCGTCGTGGACACTTTGCCGAAGCGAACGCTCTCTACGAACAGGCGGAAGATGTGATTGAGGGAATGCTCATCAGCGTCGATGAGCCATATTGGAACAGTTCCGTTGCTGCAGCGATGAGCGAGACCTACCTTCGACACTTCGAACTTGTCACCGCGAATGGTGACGCGCCCGGAGCGTTCGCAGTTCTCGAACGCGTTCGAGGCCGAACTCTCGCATGGGCTCTTAAAGATCGAAAGCCGCTGCCCGCAACGGAATCAGATCAGACAGCCGCGCTGGAAGGCGATGTTGCGGGTCTCCAATCCAGACTCATGCAGACCAACAGCGCACCTGAACGAGAACAATTGCTGGACAACCTCGTTGAATACGAGCGACGCCTGGGTCTGGCGTGGACCAGAGATGATGTTCCCAACCGAAGACTTCCCGTGCAGCCAGCGGCGTTGACGAATGTGGAGAACGACCTGCATCCAGATGAAGTGCTCCTAGAGTACGTGCTGGATGATCCCATTTCCTTCTGTATCTCAGTGACGCGCCGGGGCGCGCACGTTCAAGCGCTGCCGATTGGGCGCAAGGAAGTCGAAAAACTAGCGGAGCAATTTGTCGATGAGGTACGCGCAAAGGGCTCAGGGGTAGAAACCTCGGGACGTCTGTTCCGAGCGCTCCTGGAGCCGATCCCCGAAGAGAAGTCAGCAACAAGACTTATCGTTGCGCCGGATGGGGCGTTGAACCTTCTTCCGTTTGAGGCACTGCGCGATAACCAGGGCGAGTATCTGTTGAAGTCTCGCGTGATAAGTTACGTGCCATCCGGAACCATCCTTGATGTCTTGCGTAGAGCGAGGAAGAACGAAAGAGCGGCGAGTCCGTTTCTCGGTGTAGGTGATGTTGCCTACGAGAATCAAGGCGGAGCGGGCAGGAGAATTCCGGCTCCAAATACCGTCCGCGGACGGGTTCTTCGTGGCATGGCAGACCTGTCCGGGATGCGGCTTCAAGATCTTCCTCAAACTCGGAAAGAGGTTGAGGAAATCGGTAAAATTGTTGGACCGGACGCTGTAATCTTGCTGGGTAAGGACGCCACGGAAACTGCATTCAAGAAGGAGCCACTTGACCAGTTTCGCGTGTTGCACCTGGCGGTCCACGGGTTCGTAGATACGCAGTATCCCGAGCGCTCCGCGCTGGTTTTGGGGACAGACCCGAAATCTGGTGATGACGGACTGCTTCAAGTACGGGAGATCATCAGATTGCGACTGAATGCCGAACTGACTACGCTATCCGCTTGCGATACTGGCGTGGGCAAACTACAGGGACAAGAGGGCGTTAGCAGTCTAGTGGAAGCGTTTTTGGTAGCAGGTTCGAAATCGGTCGTCGCAAGTTTATGGAGCGCCGACGACACTTTCGCGAGTGCGCTGATGGAGCGCTTCTACTTGCGACTGGGCCGCGGCGAGGACACAGGTTCGGCTCTCAGAGACGCGAAGTTGGACTTGCTGGCAAAGTATGGTGAGCAGGTGAGCCCATTCTATTGGGCAGCATTCGTCGCCGTCGGGGAGACAGCCGCACCGATTGGGATCAAACAGCAATGAACTTGACTCTCGAAGAGCGCACAAAGATTTTCGACAAGGTCTGTCGCTTGGTGGAAACCAAGCACTTCAATCCTTCTTTGAATGGAGTGGATTGGAACGCGCTGGCTAAGAACCGTCGGGACCAAATTCTCGCACGCGCCGACTCGGAGACATTCGAGAAGGAAGTTCAGAGCCTCGTGGCCGAGCTCAAAACTAGCCACACCGGTTTCCGACATGCCGGAATGCGAAACATCCCGGCTCGGCACGCCATCAATGCAACCATGCAGCGCATCGCTGTGAACGGGAATGAACGCTGGATGTTTCAGGATGTGCACAAAGGAGGCCCAGCCTACTCTGCGGGGATACGGCCTGGAGATTTGTTGCTCGGCAATGGTGAGCGGGACATTCGACCTCCGGACGATCTGACGTTTTCGGTCGGAGAATCGGCCAGCCTACTCATCGAGAAGCTCCAGGGAGGACAGCAGACGGTTAAAGTCCAATTGCCGATGCCCAAGTCAAAGACGCATCCGGTCACCGCGCCCGAAGCCGTCCACGCCGAAAGGTTGACCGATGAAATTGGCCTGCTCAAAGTCGCCATGTTCCCTGGCGTGATTGGGATTGACGTTGCGAAAGATATTGATCGTGCTATTGAGTTTCTGGACGGTTGTAACCGGCTCATCGTGGATCTTCGAGGAAACACCGGCGGAGGAATTGGCGGACTACGCCTGATGAGCTATTTGACACCCGGAAAGCTTGAGGTTGGTTACAGTCTCACGCGGAAACGTCGCGAGCGTGGTTATCGTCGTGAAGAACTGACTCGATTCGGACGAATTCCGTCCCACAAAGCGACTCTCCTATGGTTAGCAGCCCGATACGCGTTCGTTGAAAAATCGATCCTCGTGGTCACCGAAGGACTCGGCCAGCGACGATTCCACGGTCGAGTCGTGCTCCTGGTAAACGAACATACCGCGAGCGCCGGCGAGATGGTGTCGGCGTTTGCGGAGGAAAATAATCTGGCTACCATCGTGGGAACGAAAACGCCTGGTCGTCTACTCAGTGGCAGCGCATACAAGGTTGGCCACGGATACATTCTTGGCCTCCCGGTTGCCGCCTACCTGACGTGGCAAGGACGGATGCTGGAGAACAATGGCATTGCGCCGAAGTTTCAGGTAGAACTCTCTCGTGACGCGCTAAAGGATGGCAGAGATACTCAACTCGAAACCGGAATCGAGGTTGCAGAGAGATTGTAGGACTTTGCGGTTTGTCGCTGATTTTGCAGTTTTCCGGTTTTTATGCCGATGATCGATTGCGAACGAGCTGCCGCGCGAGCTGATAGTGCCTCACGTTCAATCCAGATGGATGAGCAACTGCCCACAGGAAACGAAGCCGATTGTCTGGAGCGGGCCAATTGGCCACGTGAAGGAAGGGAACATCCGGCAGGAACTCAATGTTAAACGGATATTCAGGCTCTGGATGGAGCATGCCAAATACAGTGCTGGCAGCACCATCGACCGCGATCAAAAGAATCGCCGATATCTCTTTCCTACGTGGCACAATCTTCTCGTCTGCCGTGAGTTCCAGGAACACCGAATTCTTAAGATCTGCATAGCGGTTGGGGTCCGCGTCAGCTTTACCGATTTCATGCCTGAAGAACTCTTCGGAGGTGAAGGCCCAGAACGCTGTTGCGGAATTTATGAGGACCGATGCGCCCACGTGACTTGAGACGATTGAAAGGACACGAGGCATCGGATGGCGCTTTAGCTGATCAATCTTGCTGCCGGCTTTACGCCAGAAATTCCGCGTTAGAAGTCCGATGGCACCGCCGCCGGGGCCCGTTATTTCGGTCGGTATCCCGGAACGCCGAGTAACTGCCTCCTGACTTATCGCAGTAGCTTCGACTACGAATTCATTCTGTCGAGCCCGCTTGGCGAACGGATTCATCGAGGCCCAGCACATGAAATCCGCGCCTCCAGTACCGGCCTCCTCGTGAACTTCCGGATGGACGTTCCGGTAGGTGAGCACATGGAACGTAACGGCTTCCGCAACCGCTACTTCGTAATCCCTCTTTCGATCTGCTTCGAAACGCGCCAGGTTCTTTGGATGCTTGTCCCTCAGATGCTCCGAATACCAGTTCACGATATCGTCTAGCCTGATTTCCTCATTCATTACAGCTCTAGTCTACAGCGGAAAATGGGGACGGAAAACTTGGGGATAGGCAGATCCCCGAGGCGCGTGCTCCGTATGAGAAGGCGCTCGCCCTGGCGCGGCAGCAACCGGAGCGCGGGTTTCTCGCGAGGCGGCTTAGGGTTTCTTGTAATTGCTGGGCCGCGTTTGTTGCGATCTGTAGAATTCCACGTATGCGCCGAATCCGACGAAAGATCGTGAGCGAGCACCCAAAGGGCGAGATGGATGTGAAGTTCAAGGCATTCGTCGAACGTATTACGTGGTACTCGTTAGGCATCGTCGCCATAGACGCGGACGTTAGCTACGAACAGAGACTTAGGGCTGATGCAGTCGGGAGCGGTACCGCCTGCACCTGGAAAGGTCACAGTCTGATCCTCACGGCTGAGCACGTTATAGGAGATACCCAGCCTAATCGTCTCGCATTTTTGTTGAGAGTCGATGACGCTCTCAACTGGGAAGGAATGGGCAAGCCAGCGAAGGTGGTTCAACGAGTGGCGTTGCCAATCGAGACTATTGTCCGGGACAAGAAGAACGACTTGGCTGCCATTGTTCTCCGCTCTGATCTGCTAACCAATCCTCGAATGCAATTTTGCGAGCTTCCCAAGCAGCTCAAGAGAAGTCGAACGGTAAGAAGTAAAGGGTCCCTGATTCTGCATGGTTTCCCAAAAGACCAGCAATATGCGATTTCGGAGAGGAAGATATCGAATGCTTCCATAAGGCAACTCGTAGCTCAACCGATCATCCTTCCAGTAACGATTGCGAGTCACACATCAACGTCATTGCCTAGGCTATCCTACGATCCAGACCGCGACGTGCTTGTTCATTACGAACCACCCAGGGATCTAAACATGAAGCCTCATGGGTTCAGCGGCGCAGCCGTTTGGTGTCAGCGGTCGAGGCAGTCCGGACCTATATGGACACCCTGCCCTATGATGTTTGGATTGCAGACCCGCGCGTACATGACCTCAAAGCTCCTGCAGATCGTGGACGCACTGACTATAAGAAATTTCCTCAAAGAATCGTTCTAGCCCTGTCCGCTTTCCCAGGGAAAACTCAGGAAAAACCGGGGACAGACGGAACCGTATGTGACAATGGAACAGGTTGGAGTTTTCTGTGTCAACAGGCTCAGTTATCAACGCGCAGCAGCGCCTTGCGCTTGTCGAGCGAATAGCCTGCCATACGGTGGGAATCGCCGCGAATGACAACACCTGCGTCGGGACGGGAACTCTGGTCGCGATTGACGAATATCATCTAGTCATCACGGCTGAACACGTCATCAAGGACGCTGATGTTCAAAACATCCGGTTTTGGTGCAGACCCCCTGCACCGATCATCGAGAAGGCAGCTAAGAACCTCTCTCCGTCGGAGGTCGGCCGATTAACGGCAGGCGAAAAATTCCCAATTGAGACCATCATCACAGATCCCAGTGCTGATCTCGCAGCCATCAAAATTCCGTCTGATTTTCAATTGCCAGAGCCCAATGAGTTTTATTTGCTCAATAAGTCGTGGCAACTCGCCAAGTGGCCCGAAGAAGAGCTTGACGGCTTGTCTCTAATTTACTTTGGCTTCCCGGTAGCAAATTCGCTCCCACTGGGGACTGTCGGCGAGAGAGCATTCCATTTTCTTGGCTGTGCACACGGCGCCTGCCACTATGACACCAAACTGAATGCTGAGGAATGGAAAAAGTTGTCGTTCTCGCTTTCGCCAGACAAGGATTTCCTGCTCAAGTACAGCCTATCGTCAGAGAATATCGCGCCTTTTGGGTTTAGCGGATGCGGAGTGTGGGTAGGTTCGGAAGATCCAAAGAGTTTAGTCTGGGGCTCAGAGCCGCTTTTGGTCGGTACAATCCATAGCTACCTTGAAAAGAGTTCTCTTCTCGTCGCGACGAAGATAGGTCGGATTTTGGCGATTGCAAAGCACACTGCCAATTTTGTTAAGAACCCTGGGGCCGTTTGACTCACAATTACACTTCTTCTCTCCCGGCTTCGTTGTCTGAGGTTTGAACGCCTGATTGCTTGGCTTCAATCGGTAGGCCGAGGTCGTCTTCTTCTCTTTTGGGGCCTCCCAGCGAAAAAAAGAGATTCCGGTCGGATTCTCGGTGCTCCTCTAATCGCTTGATTTCCTGGGCTCTCATGAACTTGAGGAGATCCATCGAGTTCGATAGTCCATCTGAGGCATCGGACTCCGATATGGAGAAATCTGCGGCTGTAAGCAGCATCTCGCCCGTGCAGTGATCAGCGGATTTCAGATATTCAGTCAGATGTTGGATGAGGCGAAAATCCACCATCCCGCTTGATTCAGATTCACGCAGAACTGCGATGTGACTGTCCCCGCCACATCCCTCAACGTGCTCCTTGGCTTGAAGCAGAATATAAGCCGCCAAGATGATCGTTTGCCGTATGGTTAGCCAACCGTCTCCTCGCATCCTGGTTGTCAGGAAGTCAGCGAGGTAGTAGCCGATCCCGTTTGATGCATACGCCGTTTCGTTGACCACCGGACCTATGGCCTGAAAGAGCCTACTATCGCCGCTCTTAGTTATCCCGTAAATGAGATCGACTTGAGGACACGCACCGGTTTGATAAATCTGTCCGAATTCTCGGTGAGTTTCCTTGATCATTGATTCAACGCGTTCGGATGCTTCCCAAATGTCTGAGACGTGTCGGACAGCGTCCCACGCTTGACTTGCGATCTTGTCTATAAATGGACCATCACCTGCCCCACAGATTGCAAGGGCAAGGTCGGCATTAACCATCCCTTGCCTGTCTTGGCTTACTACTGGCCCCTGAAAACATTGGAGCTTCGCCACGCTTCTCTTTGCAGTTCCGGAGGTTTCCTGTGTATCGGAGCACACTACGATACCGCCTTGGCACCTGAAACCAGCGATGATTGTCACGACCTACCTCTTGGACGGCCGCCGTAAGGTAAGCGGCTTAAGAATCATTGGACACTTCCGCGCCGCCGTAGATCAAGGCCAATGTTTGGGCTTTGTGTGATTGCGTGGAAACCGGGGACAGACCTTACATCCGCCGTCAATGCTTAGAATACCTGTGGTCCAGTGATTAGCGTTACGGGTATACGTCCAAACCATCGATCAACAAATGGTTCTATGGTATTTGGTCCGAGATACTTTGTAGGCCAGGTAATGGTGTCTCGTTGGACGGGCCAGATCTGCTGACTCGCCGGATTCCAATAGTGATCTTGTTCCGGCAGTTCGACCCAGCGACCACGATTCAAAATGCTGTTGAATCGGCTCGAAAGGACCTGGAAGACAAGATGGCCGATGACATAGGTATGCGTGAAAACGTCTAGGTCGTTCAGGGGAGGAGGATCGTTCGTTGATTTCGCGTAACGGGGATTCGATCTGCCGGAGTAACGAGACTGTCCTTGAAATGAAGAAATCCAAATACGAACGTTGGCCGGGATAGCAAGAGATGTCCTAAACCGTTCGCGTTGTGCTCGGGTTGAAATAGGTTCTCCGAGGATGCGAAGTGTCTGATAGTTCGCAACGACCGATTTCTCGAAAGCATAAGCGGCCAGAAAGTTGAGGTCAACGCCCGCGAAGCTTGTTTGTTTGCCATCGAGGATGACATCGCTGAGCAGGGTTTTGGCTCGACCCTCAAGGTCACTCATCCACGTTTCATTACACGTTTTACAGACGACATTGGCCGTTTGATCAATTTTTGTGGTGGTCCATATGTTCTTTGCCTCTCCGTCTTCAAGTTCGTTCCTATAATGGGTTTTTGGCAGGAGTTTGGTCAGCCACGCGGGCCAAATATGCTCCCCAGTGAGATTTGATGTCGCAGGACAAAAAGCGCAGATAGGCACCCCGCAAGCGTATCAAACGATTTCTTATCGAGGAAAACAGACGGAACGTTCCCCAGTTTTTCGAACGAATGGAGATTGGTGAACGTCCGGCCTGTCCCCAGTCTTTCCAAAAAAAGTTCGCCCCTGCTGTCGATTTTCTCAGGAAACTAAGGAGCCTGAAGGTGGAAAGACTGGCGAACAAAAGGCGAATCTGCTACGCTTTTGCACGTGGTTCTTCGAACGTGCACAGTTGCGGTAAAGGATATCCGAGACGTTGAGCACTCCATAGAGGTCACTGCGGAGACTCTCTTTGAAGCGATCGCCACGGCTCTCGCCGCGTTGCAGCAGGACAACTGGGTAGGAGAGATCGGTCAGGGGTTCGCAACGGTGACCGTTCTTGTCCAGCAGCCTCCCGTAAAGCACGAAGTCAAAATGAAGGACTTTGTCTCATGGCTCGGACGCCAAGGACGCTCTCCCGCCGAGGTCGTGCTGAAGCAAAAGCTGGAGAAAATATTGGGCAAGGTAAACCACGCGAGGACGTGACCGAAAAGGCTCAGCAAAGAAATCGTCAGGAAGAGATCTCCGAGGTTTCACTGACTCGGAGTCCGAGCCGCTTTGTGGGACTGCTTAGGTTGTTGCCCCGCTTGCGCAGCACCGGCTTTCACGGCCGGAGGCTGCGTGATGGTCGCACCTGGCGCGAAGGGGTCCTTTCCTTCAAGCACCGACGATGCGACGAAACCAAAGAATATCATCGCGCTCAGCAGTCCCCACACGAGAACGACTGGCTTCCAGGGAACGAGAATGTACATGCCAGAACCTCCGGGGACGAAAAGCGGCTCACCATTACAAGCTATTATACTGCGAAACACGTCAGGCATCTTTTCGTAAATATCGTGCTCGTCGTGACCGTAGAGGTGTTCTCCGCCAGAGATTCTGAACATTGTTGAGTTGCGCCTTCAGCGAGAATGATCGTGGTCTCCTCAGTTTTCGTTCAGCCCGTGCGGTGACCGCGTGTGTAGCCTGTCTTTCCAGTTGGCCTCCAGTCGGATCACGTCGGTGGGATCGGCTGCTGGCGAGACCAGCTCCAAAATCGTAAACTGAAAATTCTTTGGGTCGCGCTTTCGCAGTAGCGTGTTTCCTCCGTCTCCGGTAGCCTCGTAGTTCGACCACCGACCAAACAGGTTCTTCTCTCCGTAGGCAGAGCCGACATAGCCTTTGTGATCCGACTCATCGAAGATGTAGTAGATACCGCGCCACTGCAACAGTACGGACTTATAGCGGGTCGGCAGCACGCTTAGCTCCTTCCATCGCAGGGCAATTTCGTTCCACGGCTTCACGGTCGGATCGAGTGCGCTGTCTTCGGTGATCGCGAGCACCGGGAAATCGTTGCGATCACCCCAGCGCCACCAGGCACGCTCGGGTGGGGGCCAGCCAACTACCAACTTGCCTTTCCAGTCGGCGCGGAAGTCAGTTAACCCGAGGTCGAAGAAGAGGACAGACGATCTCGACTCTTCCTCGGGGTCGAGGCCGGTCATGCCGAATTCTTTTAGCTCAATATGAGCCGGAGCCTGCCAAAACTGCCTAGCTGTCAGTGGCTTCGATCCAGCAATCGAATACAGCCCGATGAACAGAGCCTTTCCCGCTTCGTGTCCGATGAACGAGGCGATATATCGCGCCTTGCCGCCCGCCATCACCTTTTCCAGCGTCTTGCCTTGGGTCTGCTGGTAGGCGTTGAACAGGTCCGGTCTCTCCGACGCCAGCAACGGCAAAGCCCGATTAAGTGCGGGTTCGGTCGGGCGATGGCGGAAGACAAGTACCTGCTTGGGGTCGATGTCATTCTTGCGAAGCAGATCAGTCAGGTTCATTCGCCCTCCGTGTTCTTTATCCGCTCGTTGACCCTGTCAAACAATTCCTCGACCGTTCCCCTCTTCTTGGCTAGTCGCGCGTTTGCCTTGTCTTCCTTGCGCTGCTCCCTGACTTCGCGACGATGCTGTTTTTGCTCCGGTGTTAGTTTCTTTGACATGCCGGTCACGCCTCCCGGTTCAGAGCACGCGAATAGGGAATCGCATCCATTCCAAGCCTGGCTGGCGCAAACCGAGGAAATACGAACCCGGAGAGACGCCGGCGAGATCGACATCAGCTTTTAGGACCACGATGTGATCTTCGAGTTTAGCCGTGGCACTCGTGCGGACAAGTTCAGCGCCACTCGCATTGAGCAGCGCTACATCGTACGCCCCTTCGTTGCTCCCGATTGGCAACTCCAAGCTCAGAGTCTTTGCGTTACGAGGAACCTCTAATGGCAGCCGACTGATCTCGGGTGGGTTTTCTCCCCGAACTGTCGCACGCTCACGCAAATCGAGAAGCACAATCACGGCAGTTTGCACCGGCGGCCGAGTTCGCACCCAGAACCATCCTGCCACAGCAAGAATGAAAACTGCCGCAGCAGCTAGCCAAATCTGAGTACGCCGCCGATCCACTGCCTGTTTACGAAATTGTGTGAACTCTCGAAAGCACGGGCTGCAGGAGCTGAAATGATCGAGCCAACGATCCGCTTCTGATAGTGGCACTTTGTGAACGGCTATTCCTCGGAGCACCGCAGAGTCGGGGCACCCAACACGTTGCGGGTTCGGAAAATCTCGGGATAAACCTCTCCCCAGTAGATCCAACATCCGCTTTTCGTCGCCGTTGAATTCTTCTTGTGCCTTCAGAACTTGCCTGCTTCCGGTTGAAGTCGTCTCACAAAAGAAAAGCCAAGTTTAACGCGACCAATCAATGCAAACCACCCTAGCGCCGCAACAATCACATAGCGCCGCCCAGTCGAGCACGGAGTTTACCGATTGCATACCGAAATCGAAGTTTTACCTGGGGTTCGGTCAGGCCCAGTTGTGTTGCGATTTCCTTCCACGAATATCCGTACTGTCGAGCAGCCCAGACCTTGCGGGTCCACTCATCCATGTTCCGAACGGCCTCTTTGAGCTGGATCGATTGCTCCAGATCGCGCAATGCCTTTGAATCGTGGGCCTGTCGCAAGCGCTCCAGATCACGACTCGAAGGAAGATGATGTATCGTCTGTATTCTTCTGCGCTCCTTCTTTAGAGCGCGATTGAACCGATGATGGAAAGCACCGAAGAGATACGCTTCCATGTTCTTAATTCGCCAGTTTCTCCCGTTGGACCGCTGAATCGTTTTCGCGACCGAGCGCAACACTCCCTCCCAGACCTCAGAAGCAAAATCTAACGCTTCGTCAGAGCTTTTCCCCGGCTGTTCTCTATGCGCGTGAGCCTGAACGTGTGGCCACAGGCGCCGCGCGACAACTATCAGTTCGCTTATCTCGTGCTGGGGCGCCGCGATAGGGGGGATAAAACTCGAAAGAACCCATTCCGGGCTCAACTCGCGGCTGGACATCTGAGAGGGCCTCAACCCGACTCACAAATTAGATGGCCAGAGTCAAATCGTGTCATGCCGACTAGTCAGTGTCAAGCATTCTCCCTGTCCAGTGGCCCGTTTCGCCCATTGGGAAAAATAACTCTTTCTTGATACTTTTTCCGGGTTGCCGGTTCCTTGACTAGATGTAGGGCAGTGACCAATCTCTGCCGGTTAGGAAAGGGGCCAGAGAAGTGTTCCCCAGGGTTGAAGTACGTCACCTGCACGCCGTCATTGTCTTGGCCGAAGAACTGAACTTCACTCGGGCCGCCGACAGATTGCACATCACCCAATCTGGATTCAGCAAACAGATAAATGAGGTCGAAGCGATGCACAGATTTCACTTATTCATTCGCACGAACAAGAAGAATGTAGAACTCACCGAAGTAGGCCGCATCTTCATCGAAGAGGCTCGTCTGGCACTCTGGCACATAGACCGGGCCGTTCATGCTTCTCGCGAGGGGAGCGATAGCATTTTGACCATTGGGCACTCGCCCGACGCCGACCACGCCTGGATTTCGTCCATTCTCGCAATCCGTCTGCCCATGTACCCTAAACTCCGCATTCAGCTCATTAGCGAGTTCTCAAGCGAGTTGGTCCGGCGCGTGATGGCAGGCGACTTGAATCTGGCCTTGGTGACGTCACCGCCGGAAAGTCCTCGGATCACGACTGCGGCATTCGCTCAGACTCGTCTCTATGCTGCACTCCCGCAGACCCACGCAGCTGCTCAAAAGGAAGACATTGCTTTCCAAGATTTGGCAAAAGACGAATGGATTCTGTTTGCTCGGCGATCTCATCCCGTCGTTCGTGATGCAATCATGGACGCGGCACAACGTCAGGGCATCGCTCCGAAGCACGCGCACGATATCCTTACCGCCCAAGAAGCAATTCACCTGGTATCTCAGCACGTTGGAGTGGCAATCGTGACCAAGCCTACGTCAGTGGGCCTCAGCGCTGAAGGTGTGGTTATAAGGCCGCTGTCGGATCCATTGTTGTCTTTCGAAACATGCTTGATTATGAGAGCCGACGATGATTCGAGATTGGCGAACGAGTTCGGCCGCTCCTTCCTCCGCAGATATGCACCCCAGCGCATGCCACCAAAACAAATGGAATTTTGGCTGTCAGCCTGAGTTCTCGTCTTGAACCAAGCCCCCGGTTCTCGGAGTTTCCGCTCAAAACGCGCGGTACAAGAACGGTACAACCAAAACCTGTTCTTTCGTGTTCTCATTGGTTCCTTACAGGGCATTGCAGTGCGACCGCTGCCTTGTAATTACTACGTGATCCAATAGATCAGCTTTCACGGCGGTAACACGGGTTCAAATCCCGTCGGGGACGCCAAATAAAATCAATAACTTCCAGCCATTCGCTGGAAAACTCGTAGGCACAAAAAGGCACAGGTTTTCGTAGCAATTCACATCCCTAATTTCGGTGCGGTTCGTAAGCGGTCTTCGCGCTAGGAAAGAACTGTGTGACGACCGCGGTTTGAGCCGCTCGCTTCGCTGGTGTAACAGCCTGAGTGTACGTGTCGAGGGTCACGCGTATGGACGCATGCCGAAGCAGTTCCTGCATGACCTTAATGTCTGCTCCACTCGCCTTCAGCAATGTCGAATACGAATGTCGAAAGGTATGCCAGCCGATTCGTTTGGTGATGCCCACCTTCACCGCTGCCGGCCGGATGTAATGTCGTAAGAGGGCCTGTCCCCAGAATGGGAACTTCCCCTGGCGGACTGAACTGGCGAAAACCCAGTCCGTCGGTTGACGGAATCGCGCAGAGCGACGCCAAGTACGAAGAGTGCGAACCAAACGTGAATCGAGGGGGACCGGCTTTTGGGACGCTTCTGTTTTGCACGGACCGACTGATTGTTTAACGATGGATCTCAGGACGCTAACCTGCTTTCCCGCGAAGTCGACGTCTTGCCACTTTAGACCGAACAGTTCGCTCATACGAAGCCCCGTACCCGCAGCCAAGAGAACAAGAGTCTTCTCTCTATTGCGCAAACTGTGAGCGAGTCGGTTGATTTCGGAAGGCAGGAGCACTTCTGGCACAGTGCGCCGCTTTGCACTTTGGCGGACGAGAGTGATGGGATTGTGGTCTGTGAAGTCGTGTCGTCTCGCGTGGTTAAACAGCACGCTCATCAGATTCCGAATCTTGGCGCGACTAGCTCGGGCGAGTGGAAGCGTCCGGAGCCACAGCTCAACCTCGACTGCCCTGATCGCGCTGAGATTGGTCACTCCCCACCTCGGCACGATCCACTTTCTCAAATAGCCTTCGTAGGTGACTCTGGTCGACAAGGTCTTCCATTCGTTGTCGGTGGCGAGTTCCTTCTGCCGATAGTGTTCTACCAGTTCTGCGAATCTCAACGGCTTTGTCCTTATTCGGCGGTCATTAATATTGATGTCTCTCCGCAAAGCCGCGATCGCCTTCAGTGCTGCCGATTCATCTTTGAAGGTATTGAGCGTCCCGATGACGATTCTCCGGTGCTTTCTCGTTTGCCCGGAACAAGCTTCTCGCCAGCGGTACTCCCAAACATCGGGTCCTTGACGACGCGAAGAGCGAATGAGGCTTCCTTTTTGCATGGCTGCTCCTTAACGGGCGGAACAAAAGGTCTCAGCCCGCGCCCTGTTGTATAGGCACAATATAGGCACAAATTGGCAGACGCCAGTTGATCATCGGTTGTGAGAAGTTGGCGCTGGCCTGGATTAACGGGCGGTCTAGGAGGTCTTTTCAGACCTAACGTTCTGGTATCGCTTTCCTGCGGTGATGTCCTGCTGTTTCGACTGATCTGCAAGGCAATCGATAGCGCGGAAGAACACAGCGCTGAACGCTAACAAGCAAGAATGAGCAACTGGAAACAGACAGCTGCGATCAACAGGATGCTTACTCATTGAGACAGCACGGCTGACAGCAAAATGTTCGCGACCTCGCCGGGACGTTCGACATGGCAGTCGTGGCCAGTCTTCAGTTCGGCAACCTCCCAGCCTGAAGCGCGAGCCTTTTCAGCAAATGGCGCGAAGAACGGCCTCGCCGGATATTCTTCGGCAACGCTGGCCACGAACGTGGCTGGAATGCCGGCCTTCCGATTGGCCGGAAGACGGAGAGGCTCTTCAAAGCAGCGCAGACTGAAATCACACAACCTCGCGCGCACGAAATCACGTGCCTCGCCGGGCTTTAGTCCCCAAAGATCAAGTTGTCCCTCTCCGCCAGGTAACCGCCAGCCGTCTCCATGATCTCGCGCCACGTTGCGGAAGTAGGCGCCAATTTCAGGCGGAAGAAGGTCCAGTACACTCTGCCCATCCTCCGGAATGAATGCATCCAGGAAAACCAATCGCCGCACCTGAGCTGGATTCCTCTCAACCACGCCGCTGATGATCATGCCTGCATAACTGTGGCCGACAAGGATCGCTCGCTCCGAGGACCTTAACAACTCGACCGAAACGTCCTCTACATGCTGCTGTAGCGTAATGTCGGGAGACAAACGGCTTTGGTCGGTGCCAAGGCCACTGAGGACCGGCCTTATCACCCGATGGCCGTGCTTTTCGAGTAAGGGCGCCAACAGGTCCCAGGTACCGTTTGACTGCCATGCGCCGTGTACAAGGACAAACGTCGATGGTTGCATTATGTGTGGCCTTAACCGTTGTAATCAGGCAATTTTCACCAACAACCTGGATCATGATTGAAATTGCGATGTTTCGACAGTTAGCACTACACCTTCCCGTAAGAAAGCTGAGCGTCAGGTGCAGGTTTGGCCCGATGTCATCAGCGGTAATCCCCACCCGTCGAAAACCACGACGAGTGGGGCAGCCTGTCGTTGTGGTGCATGCGTGGGTCAGCCAGCCCATTGATACTCTGCCGAAAATCCCAAGTGATATCCTGGAACTCGTGCAGCCGCCACCGTTATCTCATCAGCCTTAGTTGTGGTGCTTAGCCGGGTCCATTCTGATAAGGTCGCACTGGACCGCGCTTCCCGCATTCTGCAACATGCCGCGAAGTTCCCTGCCGTCGTCCAGGATGAGGAAGTTGATGTCGAGTTCCTGTGGAGTGCCCTGGTTGTAGGTGATCTGGCCGGTGCAGTTAGAGTGAACAATGGATTGTCCTTCATCGACCGCCGGGACTACGGTACCGGCGAAGCTCTGGGTTCCGGTACACTTGAAAAAACCATTCGCATCGCCCTTACAGGTCCCCAGCAATGAGAATGGAGCCAGGGGAGCGCCCGCGGCGGTGGACACGAAGCCTTGGCAGGTGGTGGCGTAGCGTGCGTGGGTAGTCTGAAACGTGCACTTATTCTGCGCTGCCGCCGAAGCTGCCAACAGCGTGCATGCCATGAGCAACCAGATACTTTTTTTCATGATTGGTCTCCTTAAGAGTGTGTTTGTCTGTTTGTGGTTGAAAAGCAATTTCGCATTTGAATTTGAATCAAGCAACTCTCAGTACTCAACGCAACCGTCCTCCCCAAACCCTCGGGAGTTCCCCCCCAGGATGGGCCACCCGCGTTTCCCAGTTCTTCCCCAAGAGTATGGGAAACGTCCCGTCTGTCCCCGAGTTCCCCTCGTCGAAAACCACGACGAGTGGGACGCCTCAGTCGTAGTGGTGCAAGCGTGGGCCAGCCTCCCGACGGCATAATGCTCCTCCTCCAGAATTTCCTTCCACTCACTCAAGCGCAGCGGCGTGACTTCGATATCCCCGCTTTCGAAAAGCGCGAAGGGTGGCGCCGCCGTCGCCAGCCCCCAAGGCCTCAGCGGCGGGGTACTCAGTTCTTAAGGAACGTGTACAGGGTTACGGCAGGGGAATACTGCTCGACGGTATTCAAGTAGCTGTCTGAGAAGCCACCAATGGCGTAGACCAGGCCGTTGTTATCAGTGGCTGCCAAGCTCTTCCGGGCGGCCTGCATGGGAGCCGCCGTGCTCCAGGCGTTGGCAGACGGGTCGTACACCTCTACTACATTGAGATAACCGGCGCTGCCTCCTCCCCCAATCGCGTAGATCTTCCCATTCACCACTGCCGCCGCCAAACCATATCGGGCGGTCGGCATGGGCGGAAACGTGCTCCAGGCCTCGACATGCAGGTCCGGGTTGTACACCTCTACTGTATTGAGAAAACCGCCGTTCTGTCCCCCAATCGCGTAGACGTAGCCATTCACTACCGCCGCCGCCAATTGTTGTCGGGCGGTCGGCATGGGCGGCGCCGTGCTCCAGGTGTTGGAAGACGGGTTGTACACCTCTACTGTATTGAAATAAGCGCTGCTGCCGCTTCCCCCAATCGCGTAGATCTCGCCATTCGCGGCCGCCGCCGCCAATTGATATCGGGCGGTCGGCATGGGCGCCCCCGTGCTCCAGGTGTTGGAAGACGGGTCGTACACCTCGACTGTATTGAGATAACCGCTGAAGCCGGATCCCCCAATCGCGTAGATCTCGCCATTCACCGCCGCCACCGCCAAACCAGATCGGGCGGTCGGCATGGGCGCCGCCGTGCTCCAGGTGTTGGCAGACGGGTCGTACACCTCGACTGTATTGAGAAAAAGGCCGCTGCCGCTGCCGCTCTGTCCCCCAATCGCGTAGATCTTGCCATTCACCGTCGCCGCCGCCAAACCCTCTCGGGCGGTTGGCATGGGCGCCATGGAGAACCAGACATTGCCGGCCGTTACCATGCTTGCAGCCACGTAGCCAGCGGGCACCAAGGGCGACGAACTGGTGATCTCGAATGACGAACAGGTGCCGCTTCCACCGGAGGCCGCGGTATTCTGCGTGGTCCCGTCGGCAAACTGAACCGCCCCGCCCGCTCCGAGGATCAAGTTTCCATTGACCGTCTGACTGGCGGCAAAAGTGTTCGAGGCATTGGTAACAGCCGTGTTAGGCGGCGCTACTCCCGGAGGCCCTTGCGGTCCCTGAAACCCCATGGGGCCCTGTATTCCCTGCGGCCCGACTGCGCCCTGTGCACCCGCCGGCCCCGCCGCGCCCTCCTGTGCCATCAAACTCCAATTGGGGTTCACATCGGGCGTCGGATCGCCGGGATTGGTCGCGGTTTTCGCGTTGTAACTTGATCCGTTGTAGCTGACGACGTCATAAGCCGCATAGCTGGCCGTGTTGTCGAATGCCGCACGGAAGTTGAACCCAGTTCCAGCCGCGCCTTGCGGGCCAGCGACTCCTTGCAGGCCTTGTGCGCCGGTCAGTCCCATCGGTCCGAGTGGGCCTTGTGCACCCTGCAGTCCGGTTGCGCCTTGTGAGCCGGTTGCTCCCGTCGGGCCGACTGCTCCGGTTGTGCCCTGTGGACCTTGCGGTCCCGCTGGCCCTACTGGTCCCGGCGGTCCTTGTGGTCCCGTGCTGCTGGTGAAGGCGATCTCCAACTCGGGCCCATTGCCCGTCAGCAAGCTTTCCTTCGAGTCAAACGAGAAACTGCCGCTCGATCCGCTGGTCAGCGCCAGGGCCACGCCGTTATTCGGAATCGTTCCGTTCACCCAGCCCTGCGCCAGCGCGGTGACGTCAATCAACAGAAATTGATTCCAGCTCGCGGTCGTGATGGACACACCAGTTCCGTTCGTGACCGAGGTGCCGAGCGGTGGTGGCGGCGTGTTGTAGGTGAGTGTGTTCTCGGACCAACTGCTGTTGAGTTGGTAGACGTCGAATGTGCCGTTCTTGGCGACTGCGTCCACGTAGAGGCGTAGCGTGGCCTTCGAAATACTGGACCCAGCCGGAATGCCAGCGAGGTTGAACCGCACGTAGCTGGTGCTGCCCTGACAGACAACTAGAGCAATGGACGACCCATAGTTGGTCTTGGCCGTACTGCTGCTGACAAAAGTGTCGGCGCTGGGCGGTGCCTGCGCTAAAAGGGGTTGGGCGGCCAGGGCGACCAGCAATAGACACCAGAAAGCGATCCGGATTGGGCGAAGTGGGCAAAAGCGGGTCATGTTGTTACTCTCCAGGTGGATTTTTTCCTGCGCTCTTTGTTCAACCTTTCTTGGGGAAGACTCAGAAATTGCCGCCCTGCGCCAAGCACACCTTTCCGAAATAGCGGAACACACTTCGACCAGTGCTCAAGTCCACTTCCCCGATGCTGTTCAGGTCCCCGGTCGCTTTGGCGTACTTGCCTGTGCCGCCGTTGATGTGTACGGGGTAGTCCAATACGGCAAACAAACTCTGCGTCAAAGGCATCGTGACTGCCGTTGCTTGAGCAAAGGAGATCGTGTCGCCCGCGTCGGTGACCAGGTGATGTTGAACGGTGAAGGAAACGGTCCCGTCTGGATTCTGGGAAACGTTCAAGATTGCGGCCGTCACCGCACCCTTCAGATCGCCCGTCGCGCTACCGAGCGTAGTGGACTGGTCAACCACGGCCAAGTCAGTCACGAACGTCCCGCCTACTGAAGAGCAGAGCTTGGCTGCCTGGCTAAAAGCCGGCACGGCTAACATCGCCAATGCCGCAAACAACGAAACGATTTTGCCGATCCTATGGATTTGCATGGTGTCCTCCTTGAATTGAAAAGCTGGGTTGGGTGCTCGATGAAGCGGGGCCAAGTCAAATTCCGGGATGGCCATGCCAACCTGAGGCTCGGATCGCTTCCAACACCCGCTCTTACCGTTCTAAAGCGCGAAATCGTCCGAAGAACTGCAACGGTAGATAACCGGAATCGCAATTCAACATTGGTCGATGCTGGGCTCTGTGATAACCTTTTGACCCGCTGACTCTTAAGTCGTCGACAGAGGCTTACATGGCAGAAGGCGCGGACGACGACGTTACCGGACTGCTCACGGCCTGGAATGCAGGAGACCAAGACGCGCTGGAAAAGCTCGTCCCTCTGGTCTATCGGGAACTGCGCCGAACCGCACACCTCTACATGGCTCGCGAGCGGTCCGGCCACACTCTCCAAACCACCGCCCTGATCAACGAAGTTTATGTCCGCCTAGTTGACTTTCAGGGGATGAATTGGCAGAACCGGAACCACTTTTTTGGCATCTGCGCAAACTTAATGCGGCGCGTGCTGACAGATTTCGCGCGTTCTCGCCGCTTTATTAAGAGAGGGGGAAATGCGATCCATGTGACATTTGACGAAGCACTGTTTGGCGGGCATGAGCGCGCCGCCGGGATTGTAGCCCTCGACGACGCTTTGAATGCATTGGCCGTCATGGACGAACGCAAGAGCCGGGTTGTGGAGTTGCGGTTTTTTGGTGGACTGAGCGTGGAAGAAACGGCGCAAGTTCTGAATGTTTCTGTCGAGACCGTGATGCGCGATTGGAAGCTGGCCAAAGTGTGGCTCCTCCGCGAGCTGAGTAAAGGTGAGACCAAGAGTGAGGCCGATGGAGCATGAGCGTTGGCGACGCGTCGAGCAGCTTTACCACTCGGCCCTCGAACGCGAAGAGAGCGATCGAGCGCCCTTTCTCGAACAAGCCTGCAAAGATGATGAACCACTTCGCCACGAAGTGGAGTCACTCCTCGCCTGTCAGGAAAAAGCTACGGACTTCATCGAGTCGCCGGCGCTGGAAGTAGCCGCTCAGCTTCTTACCAAGGAGGAAGTCGAAGCAGGCGGCCCGATTCCCCTTCCAACGGGAACCACCATCTCGCACTACCGAATTCTAGAGAAGATTGGAGCGGGCGGGATGGGAGAGGTCTATCGTGCTCACGACCCTCGACTCGGTCGCGACGTGGCGATCAAGATCCTTCCGCAAGCATTTGCCGGCGATCCAGACCGGCTGCGGCGCTTCGAGCAGGAGGCGCGCTCGGCCGCCGCATTGAATCATCCGAATATCGTCTCCATCTACGACGTTGGCACGTGGGAATACGGAACGCCGTATGTTGTCTCCGAACTACTAGAAGGCGAGACCTTGCGTGCGTGCTTGCAGAAAGGTCCGCTGCCGGTTCGCAAGGCCATCGAAGTTTCGTCGCACATTGCCCTCGGATTGGCCGCTGCCCATGACAAGGGAATCGTCCATCGCGACTTGAAACCTGAAAACCTGTTCTTGACGAAAGATGGCCAGGTCAAAATCCTGGACTTCGGTCTAGCCAAGCTGCTTCCGGAGAACGTGCTTTCCGCAACCCTCACGACTACGACTGCGACTCAGACTGCATCCACCAAGATAATGGGGACGGTTGGTTACATGTCTCCGGAACAAGTGCGCGGCCAGGCGCTCGACCAACGGACTGATATCTTCTCGTTGGGCGCGGTCATCTACGAGATGCTCTCCGGTCGACGAGCATTTCGGGGCGCAACCACTGCTGACACCATCAGCGCCATCCTGACCCGCGATCCACCCGAGTTGACTGCCGACAATCAGAGCATTCCCCCAGTTCTCAGCGGGATTGTCCGGCGCTCGTTGGAAAAGAATCCAAGTGATCGATTCCAGTCGGTCCGGGACGTAGCATTTGCGCTCGCGGCGATTGCCGAAGCACCCGCAACGGTGCCCGCAACTCGGGCGAACGCCAGCGCCCGCTCCGCACCGGTCTTCAGCTGGAAGGCCGCTCTCGTGGCTGCAGTGTCTTTTTTGGCGGTGAGCCTTCTCTGGATTTGGAATCCGCGCGACATCCGTCATGGCTTCGGGTCTGCTTCCAGGACCGGTCAAATCCGATCCCTGGCTGTATTACCGCTGGAAAATGTTTCTGGTAATCCCGAGCAGGAGTACTTTGCCGACGGCATGACCGACGAACTGATCACTCAGCTGGCGGGCCTCAACGACGTGCGCGTTATTTCGCGCACCTCGGTGATGCCGTTCAAAGCCACTCGTAAGCCATTGTCGGAAATCGCCAGCACCCTGCACGTCGACGCGGTAGTGGAAGGATCGGTGTTGCGGGAAGGAAACCGGGTACGCATCACGGCACAGCTGGTGCAGGCCGCGACCGACCGCGAGCTCTGGGCCAAGAGTTACGAAGGCGACGTCTCCGACGTAATCCGCCTCCAGAATGATGTGGCCCGCTCCGTAACCGATGAGGTCAAGGCAAAGCTAAGCCCAGGCGAAAAAGCACGACTCAATACAATCCAGCGGGCTATAACTCCTGAAGCATACGACGCATACCTGAAGGGACTTTACTTTTCTGCCAAACTAACTCCCGATAGTCTGCAGAAAGCGTTCGAGTACTTCAACCAGGCGATTCAATCGGACCCGACTTTTGCCCCAGCTTACGCGGGCCTGGCCGAGTCCTACGGGTGGGCAGCGGGCTTATATATCCTTCCGCCGCAGGAAGCCTTGCAGAAGGCGGAGGCGGCAGCGACCAAAGCTCTGGAGATTGACCCTAATCTCGGTATGGCCCATCACGCCCTGGCATGGGTCAAGTACGCTCGTTACTGGGACCTCCCCGGCGCGGAAAGAGAGTTCCAGCGCGCGATTGAACTCAATCCAAACAATGCCACCGCTCACCTCTGGTACGGAATGTACTTGGCGCAGAGGAAGCGTACTGACGAGTCTTTGGCGGAGATGCGACATGCAAAAGAGCTAGACCCCTTTTCTTCCGTTGTAAACTCGCTGGCAATGACGCCCCTTCTCACCTCTCATCAATACGACCGGCTCGTTGAGGAGGCGGCCCAGGGCCTGAAGACCGATCCGAACGACGGGCTCCTGAATTGGTTCTTAACAGCTGCTTATGAGCAAAAGGGGGACTTCGCCAGAGCGATTGACGTTAGAGAAAAGGAGGCGATCGCTTCCGGAGAAGATCCCCAGCGGGCAAAACAGGAGTTTGCGGCTGTGCGGCAGGAATTTTCCGCTCAGGGAGCGCGCGCTTATTGGCTAAGCCGACAAAAATCCCTCGCCTCAAGCTCTTGGACAGATCCCTTTGAACTGGCAGTGGTCGAAGCTCGGCTCGGCGGGACCGATGCAATGCTTGCCAGTCTGGAGAAGGCTTACCAGCAACGTTCTGTCTTCTTGCTTTACTGGGTACAGACTGAGCCTGCCTTTGACTCCTTCCGTTCCGATTCCCGCTTTCAGGACTTCCTGCACCGAATTGGGCTGGCGTAACAGACAGGAACATGCCCGCGAGGCGTGAGCTGCTTACAATTCGGAAAACTATTTTCGCGGGCGTTCCCTAAAGACAAGCACCGGCGGGATGGTGCGAACGAGTCTGAGAACCGAACGTCACCGCCCGTGTCACGGTCCACTCGGACAGGGGGCAACTACCGACTAGTCCTTACCCTGGACTCATGCGAAATCCCCGCCGTATAGGAACCCGGGGACGGAACCCGGGGACGCTACTTATGCTTCTTGCCGGCAAGTGCATGAGGCCATTGACATTCTCAACCAATTGGAGCTTAGCGCGTCCCAAAGATACGTCTCGCCATATTTCATAAGCACCATCCTCGCTGGCCTAGGCCAACTAGAGCATGCTCTCGAAAGTCTGCACCAGGCTCATTGGTTGCGATGTTGCCGGATGGCATGGATCAGCGTGGATCCACTCTCGGACAAGCTTCGTCACGAATCTCGCTTCGAGGCTCTCATTCAACGCGTTAACCTTCACGATTGACGGTTTTTCGCCGACTAGTTGGAGGCGAGTGTGGTAGGGGGGTGGACGGCGCCGGGTACGCTGATGAATAAGGAATTCCCGAGAAATATCGGGCTAGAGAGTGAGCACAGGCCGTCACATCAAAACCGGGAGGACATACTTGCGGCTCGAAATCATTTTTGCGCTTTGCTCTCGAGATCGACAGTTCCCCCAGTTTTCGTAGTCCTTGGTACAAAACCTCCGCGGTACAAGGACGGTACAAGTAAAGTCTGTGCCTTGGCGTTTCTAGCTGCTCCTTACAGGGCGTTGCAGTGCGACCGCTGCCTTGTAATTACAACGTGATCCAGCGTTTCAGCGCCCTTTCACGGCGCAAACGCGGGTTCAAATCCCGCCGGGGACGCCAAACCAACAGCTTAGGGGAGAAACGTCTACTCTCTGTCTAAAAGAGGATCGGAAATCGTTGGGTTCCGTGACACGATGACGAAGCATCTTTCGTGTCAGTCCGTGACCGCTTCCGCCTTGCAACGCTCATCCGAGACGTAGAGCTTGTGAAAAGACTGCGAAGTCCCACCCTGAGGGCGCTATTTGCCTCCCGCGGCCCCCAGAGCGCAATCGCTTTGGTCGGGAGGCTTGCACGAGTGCGCAATGACTTGTCTTTGGCTGTCGGTGTGTGCACCAGTAGCTTTACCCATACTCTCCGGATGCGCCGCGAACTGGGCATTACAGTGTTCACACGGCCCGAGCACTGGGATATTGTTTTCTCGTTTGACAATCATAAATCAACGTTTCGTCATACCCAAGTTTTCCATAAGCCGGATCTAGCTGCTAGTCTGGGGGAAATCCAGACTGAATTTCCGGTCGTATAGAACGAATCTGTCGATACACAAGATCAACAATCAGCGCGCAGGTCGAAGTGATAGTCCCGATGCGTGAACCGCACCAGGCGGCGAGCGGCACGACCGCCTGAGATTTGCTGGTCAAATGGCTCCTTGACAGCGAGGGATTGCGTTCAATTAAAGAAAGGGCGGAGTGCAAATTCGCACTCCTACAAGGACTGGACCGCGCGCGAACCTTCGAATCCCGGGATTCTTTTCACGATTTTTCCTGTAGACTAATACGAACTCGCCAATTCTCTTTCTTGTTCCACAGTTTTCTCGTTTGGAGGTTTTGCTTCTTGAAGACTATTGTCGTACTTTTGTTTCTTTCCGGCCTCTTTATCTTTGCACCTGTCATTGTCAGCAGTTCCAGCCGCGCTGCCGATTCCTCCGCCTTGCAGGAGCATCATCTTCGCCTTTATCACACGCATACTGGGGAGCACATTGACATCGTTTATCGTCGCGGCGATCGTTATCTTCCGGAGGCGGAAGAGCAGCTTGATCGTTTTCTACGCGACCATCGTACCGGCCAAGTAAAGCACTATGATCCTCATGTTTTCGACATTCTTTCCGATCTCGCTGCCGCCGTGAGTCGTCCGGATGCGGAGATCGACATCATCTGTGGGTATCGCAATCTCTCGAGCAATGAATTCCTTCGTGCGCGCTCTCCTGGAGTCGCCAAGAACAGCCAGCACATGCAGGCTCACGCGATTGACATCCGCATCCCAGGAATTGACACCTTGACGCTGTACAATGCTTCGCTTGCGCTCGGTCGGGGCGGCGTCGGCTATTACCCGCGCTCGGCCTTCGTTCATGTCGATACGGGCCGCGTCCGCAAGTGGTGTTACGGCTGCTCCTCCTCCCACACAAACGCTGAATAGCTTCCGGAAGTGGAAAACAAATCGCGGCGCGCTTCAATTTTTTGACGCGTAGGCCTGCTGAAACAGCTTTCCCATTGCTTTGTCGTACCCGTAGATATCTTCGAAGAAGAATACCTCGCCATTCTCCTTGGCAATCGCCGTGCCATAGACGATCAACACGGGAATCTCGTGTGCCAGATTTACCTGTTGTTCCTTTTCTGCCTTAAACGCCGCTTCAATCCGTTCTCGCGTCCATCCCGGATTATTTCGCAACACCCATTCCGCCAAAGCCTTGGGATCCTCTACGCGAATGCAGCCATGGCTGAAATCGCGCCGACTCTCGCTGAAGAGCGACTGGGACGGCGTCGAGTGTAAGTAAACGTTCTGATCGTTGGGAAAGATAAACTTGATCAGGCCCAGCGCGTTCTTCGGTCCCGGTTTCTGCCGCACCATCAGCTTCCCCGTGCGCAGCTGTGCCAGCACCTCTTCGCTCACCACTCCATCGGTTACCACTTGCCCGGAATGCGTCGCCACTTCAAAATTGTTTTTCTGAATATACGCCGGATCCTTCGTGATCTTCGGGATGATCTCCGCGCGCAAAATGCTCGGTGGCACATTCCAGTATGGCCAGAAAATCAGATACTTCATGTCTTGTTCAAGCACTGGTGTCTGCGTCCGCAGGGCGCGCCCCACCACTACCCGCATCATCAGCGCCGGCCTCCCCGGCGCGTCGAGCGAGTCGAAAGCTCGCAGAACAAATTCCGGAATATTCACGAGGATTGGCGGCTGTGTGAAGTTGTCTGGTATCCACCGCCAGCGCTCCAGGGTTAGCCGAAGCGCTTCCACGCGCTCACTCATCGGCCGGTTCAGCTCCGTGATGGTTTGTGGTCCAAGCTTGCCCGACGCTTCCAACCCATGTCGCGTCTGAAACCGTTTCACGCCCTCGACCACATCGCCGGAATATGATTGCGAATTCTCCGGCACCTGCAGCGCAGCCGGTAGATCTCCCAGAAATTGCAGCCTGCGCACAAGTTTTCCTGTGCCTTGGTATTCTTGTCCGGGCGCGATCGGCTTTTTCACCTGCGGCAGGGGATCGGGCACTTCCTCCTTTGCCATCTGCATATACTTCTGAAGCGCCACCAGTGTCCGCTGGTAACCCGGGTACGGCGGTTCGATCGGGTCCACCGCATCTTTCACGCTCCGCGCCCCCACCACGCTTTTCCAAAGGAATTCTCCCGCATTATGTTTTTCGCGTCCGGGGTCGAAATCCTTGTGCAAGATTTTGGGATCCACCTTTCCCAAGTGCAGGTCGGTACCATAACGAATCGCAGACACGGTCAGCGCCACATCAAATTTCACCAGCGCCGATTCCGTCGCCCCGCCTGGGATTTGCAAAGCTTTCAACCGCTCCGGCCACTTCACGCCGTCATAGTCTCTACTGTCGAGTCCCTTTTGATCTGCCTTCTCCAAGATTCCGATCGTCTCTATGGCCTGTGGCGTCGGCTTCCCGCCACGGCTCCATCCCAGCCGGTCGCCTGACTCAGCGTAGAATTCCTTCACCGCCGCGCTGTTTTCCGAAAAATTGGGCCACTGCAGATCAGCTAATCTCCCGCTAGCCACGATGGCCCGCAACTCCTGCTCCCCCGCAGCGCTGAGAGACTCCGGTGTGCCCAAGTTCTGCTCTTCAACCGTTCCTTTCTGCACGTTCGAGGAAACTGTCCCGACAGAGCATGCGGTTAAGCCCAAGCTGATTGCCAGAAATAACACCAGCTGCTTTTTCATGGGATAGCTCATTCCTCCGCTCCAGTTCCGGGACTGTATTCCACTGAGAGTTTACTCAGCTCTTGCCTTTTTGGACTAGTTCCACGGGCATTTGGCTCAGCTTGGCATAAGTCCGACTTCGTCGCAGGAGAGGCCACCAATCGTAAAGATAGATCTGCATCGGTCGCCACATGGCGACCCATCCGGCAATCGTAAGGCTCTCCCGCACTATGGCAGCCCAAGTGCCCGCTTCACGACCTAACAACATCTTGCTGAGAAGTAGGCACACGGCCAAAAACAGCAGTCCGATGAAAAGACTGGTGCGGCCTTGCCGCAAGAGCCGCTTGAACTCCAGGTTAGTAATTTGGGCACCATGGGCAAAGTGATTGTGGACCGCTGTCCTGATCAGTTCTTTGGGGTCTTCGGCCGGCCACTGGTCCAAGTAAATGCGCAATTTGACCGGAGCGCTATGGGGGAATTCTTGGGCCCAGCTTACGATGAATTCTTCCGCGTCGTCGTCGAGATCCTTTTCAATGAATGGAGAAGGGTCCATCGAATTGAAGAGTTGGTTCATGTCGCGCAGTTTCAGACTTATGGTGTGCGGATGACCCTGGTCCGCAGCGGCGGTGTGTGGTGATGAAAGAAGCATACGACAATCTTCGCTGTCTTCAGGTTCTACCAAGTACAACCGGTTCAATACCGCGCGGAGGCTGAACGGTAACACCGCTATGGTGCCCCTGCTCTTTTGGTTTATTGAAATCATTGCAGCGCTTCGAGTCGCCGTCTGGCATCCCAGTTCTGGCCTTGTGTGAGTACCAGCGCCCGCTGCAAGAACGCCTTGACCGGTCCCGTTCCGAGCGTTCGCGCCGCCAATGCGTCGGCTTCGGCTTCCATCTGCGGATCGCGGAGGATGTAATCGTTGCATCCCTGCGCCACGCTGTCGCTAACAAGATGCGCCATCTCGTGACCCAGAAAGCCTTTGAGGGAAAACGCATCGAACAGCTCGATCGCCTGCTGCCCGACGACAATCTTGCCTCGCCCGTCTACGGCAGTGCTGGCCGCGATATAGCGCATGTTGAGACTTCCGGGGAGAATATACATGTGCGGAATTGCCCGGCCGTACGCCCTCGCGACGTCGGCCAGCACCTCGTAGCCCTTGCCCGAGAAGACTTCCCGCGCGCCCATTTCACGCAGCATCTCGGTTTCGCACGCGGTCTGCGCTTGAATGTTGAACTGGGAACGAACGCCCGCTGCGTTCACTCTCTCTTGCGCCGTCAGGATGCCTGTCAACAGGGCGATTCCCGCAAATACCCTTACGGCCGCCGTAAAAGTATTAATGCCCACGCGTGCTGAGTCTCGGCCTTCTGCGTAGCCGTGCAGGTGTGCGCGGGGTGAAAGCCAATAGTTCATAGATATCTCAAATCCCAGTTCAACCTTGGTCTGCGGACGAGGCGGTGGCAGGGACACGCTGGCTGGCCAGCCTCTCTTCGTGTTCGCGAAGATAGGTGATGGCAAATATGAGAAGGAACATCAGACACAATGAACATGCCCGCCTCCTTTACTGCGGGCCGGTACAGCTGGCGCCGCTTCTCCAGGCACCCCTGTGTGCACGCGAAGGGCAAATGAGAAGGAATGCCGCGCCCTGATGGCAAAAGACTTAGCAAACGGATCTTACGGTGGATCTTATCCGTCGTGACCTTTCAGGGGCAGTGCCGGAGTGCGGGCAGCCTGCGGCAATCGTACTTAGCTTCATACGCTTGCTGAAATGCAAGCTACGACAGCGCAGCTTTTGGCGAGATACATGCCCTTCACGTAGGCGGGTAGGTTCAAGTGGAAAAGGGATGTGCTGGGATTCATCACCGACTTGTGAAATTGCCGGCGTTCGCCTTAACGGCAGCGTTGCTTGGCTGCACGTAAGTTCCATTGGTCTGCTTCGCGGGCGCCGACAAGACGAGCAGTCAGCCCAGCCCGCAGAATGCGCCCGCGGCCACCGCGCCGGTTGAGCCAGAGGGAACCAAGGTTGCCCGCGATGGCAGTATCAATGTCATCGATGCGATTGGCCATCGCAACGTCGGCTGCGCCGCGCGCGACTCATAGATATTTACGGTACCCAGCTGCGGGTACGGATAAGTGAGCTCACAATCGGGAGGCTGAGGCGAGAATGGATTGGTCTCGTTGTAGTCGAGAGAGCTCATCAGGTGCGGGCTCTTCGAGCCATGATATGCGGCTTCGAGCAATGTATTTTTCGTGAGGAGATACTGGAGCGTCAGGTTCCATTGCTGCACCTGGCCCTCGCGCAGGTTGCGCTGCATGCCGTTGCGATTGTTCGTGCTTACGAGAGGCCTGCGCCAGAGGATCATCCACAGTGAAAACCGGCAGGGGATCTTGCGGATCGAATTTCTGTTGGCGCAGCAAATTCCCTCGATTACCTGGAGGTCCTCGCCGTTGAAAGGCGATCACCACAGGCGCGCTTTTCGACCCGAATCCAGTGAATTGCAGCTGCTTCCATATCGCCCATTACACGCGAAGTGGCTGCGGTAGGTCATCACACTCGAATACCACAGCATGCAGAACACGCCTGAGATCGCGGGTCGAATGATAGGCCTGGACTTGATGTGCAAACGTGGTACGTCTACGTCTGCTAATCGGCCTTGCCCATTACTGTTCTGGGATCTTCCATTTCCGCCAGGGCCAGCACTTGATAGCTTGCGTAGTTGTAGACCGGAGACATGGCCAACAACCGGTCTAGCTCTTCATTCGAAGTGACATCGTATATCCACGCGCCTCCGTGACTGCCTATCACGTGATAGCGGCATTCCAGCTTATCTCCGAGCTTCTTGGCATAATCCGGCATCTGCGTTACAGGCCGGACGACCTCCGGGCCGAGCCGGTTCAACTCGAAATGCCATAGCACTAGGAACTTCATATCGCCCTCCCGACCTCATAGAATCACCATTGGCGCCGACCCTACCTCATCTGCCCACATTCGGTCACGGTCCTTATGACTGCCTGCGTTGGGTCACCCCTGACTGACACAGCGCCCATTTTAACCCCACTTAGAAGTACTCACATCTGGCAGTCGAAGTGCGGATGCTAGTACGGATCTGCAATTCGCTCGAGTCTATACGAGCCACAAGCCCGTGTTCCTCGACGGGATAGGGAGGAGAATCGTGGGAAACGGGACGCTATTGCACGTTTGCATTTCGAGCAAGAAAGGCATCGCCAAGCACGAAATTCCTTCTGCGAGCCTCCTGCTTGACTATGGCATGGAAGCTGATGCGCATGCCGGAGAATGGCATCGTCAGGTCAGCCTTCTGGCGCATGCCGACATCGAGTTCATGCGCGCTAAGGGCCTCAGGCTGAAGCCGGGTGCGTTCGGCGAAAACCTCGTGATCGACGGTGTAAACACGGATGAACTCGGCGTTGGCTCGCAGCTGCGAGTGGGACCGGTATTGTTGGAATTGACGCAGGTCGGAAAAGTCTGTCACACGCGTTGCGCGATCTATTACACGACCGGGGACTGCATCATGCCGCGCACCGGCTTGTTTGCGCGTGTCGTTGAGGCAGGCGAAGTCACTGCCGGAATGCCGGTGGAGATCGTTCATCGTGTTGACCGCTCGACACTGCAGGCGGCAGTCATAACTGTTTCCGACCGCTGCTCGGCTGGACAAACGATCGATACCGCCGGCCCAGCGGTGGCCGCCTTGCTAACCAGCGAACTCGATGCGCGCATTGCGTGGACCAAGCTTGTCCCGGATAGCGAATCCGAGATTGCAGAAGCGATTAAGGACTTCAGCGAGCGCCGAGTGGACATCATCCTGACCGCCGGCGGCACCGGACCGGATGTGCGCGACGTGACTCCGGAGGCCACGCGCAAAGTGCTTGATCGTGAGTTGCCGGGTTTGGCCGAGGCGATGCGCGCCGCTTCCTCCGCGAAAACACCGAACGCGTGGCTGTCGCGCGCCGTAGCCGGAATCCGCCGCGAGACCCTGATTGTAAATTTGCCAGGCAGCAAGAAAGCGGCAGTTGAGAATCTCGAGGCGATTCTGCAGGTTATACCACATGCCGTGAAGATGCTGCGGAACGAGACCGCGCATCCGGAAAGCGACGCCGGACGCATCGTAACGATTCAGAAGGCAGGAGCGCCGACGCTAGTAGTTTCTGGCGAGGGGACTTGAATGCTAGCAAACAATACCATTATTCAAAGCCTGTGGAACCTGTACACGAGGGCTGTTTCCGTAGATACCCGCAATGGAAGGTCAAAATCGCGCGCTCCCGGCAGCAACACGCTCTGTCGCAAGCACAGACATTGCTATTAACGGGGAAGCGGCTGAGCAGTCGGGCTTCATTCCTGATTAGCACGCTTCGCTGCGAGTTGATTGTCATAGGTGTTGCGGAACACTGGTGAAGAGTGACGCAGTCTCTTGCCCATGTGCGATCCAACGGAAGCCATCGCCAAGACCACCAGCAGAATCGGAACGCGATCGTTCCACGCAAACGGCACGGTGCAGAGCAACAGCAGCTTCAGCATCAGCAGAATTCCCCAGCCCTGCAGCAGTGATCATGGTGAGGGATAGGTTTCAACAACCGCCATTCCAACCCCGCTTCCAATCGCCCAACATAGAGTGGGGCGCAGTTGGTCCACGGGAGCATTGAACACGTGCCCACCGAGGAGGATACTGATTGCCCCCAGATGTAGTGTGCGAAACAGAATGCTCCACACGCGTCGACATACGATGTCGCACAAAGTTGACATACCTTATCGAATCGTCTCTAATTTTGAACGGCTGAGATTCATCTGATCGGATTTCGTTGAGCCGGCCAGTACAGGACATGCTCGAGGAGCTTTGGATGGAAGGAAGAAATTGGCCAACAAGGATAAAGAAGTCCCTGCCTGTCCTTTTGCTGCTTACGTTTCCTGCACTCTCCTCCCTTGCGCAAACCACCACAAGCACAGGTCAAATTTCGGGAGTCGTGAAGGACTCCGATCAGGCGGCGGTTGCCGGCGCACATGTGACTGTCACCAATTCAGTGAGCAAAGCTAAAACCGAAGCCGACACTGATAGCCAGGGCGCGTATTCGTTTCCGTCTCTACCGGCGGGCAGCTATGTGGTTGAGGCCGATGCACAGGGTTTTAAGCACAGCGCGAGCAGCCAACTCAGCGTGGCCGAGGGCCAGAGCATCAATGCCGATTTGGTGCTTGTGCCGGCCGGAAATGCGGTGTCGGTCAACGTCGCGGCTGACAGCCAGAATGCCTACCGCGTTGACAAAGTAGCGCCGGGCGGACCGCTGGGAACGGTGCCGATTGTGAACCTTCCCTACTCGGTGTACGTGATTCCGCGCCAACTGATCGACGACACGCAGTCGAGAAGCTTCAAGGAAATCGCCAAGTACATGCCTCTGATCTCGTTTCGCGAGCAGCAGGGACCGGAGATTCTGCGTCCTGAGGCCCGCGGCATGCAGGGAACTAACATGCAGAACGACCGCAAGGACGGGATGGGATTTGCGGTCACCACGCCCTCGGCGCTTGAGGAGTACGAGCAGCTCGAGCTCTTCACCGGCTTGGGCGGCGCGATGTATGGCCCAACCCAGCCCTCGGGCCTGTTCAACTTTGTGACCAAGCGCCCCACCGAGGAACAGTTCCGCGAACTGGAGCTGGACTATGAGAGCGCCACGGTAGGCACGGCCCATCTTGATCTGGGCGGCCGCGTTGGTCCTAACAAGATGTTCGGCTATCGCACGAACTTTGTGATTGCCGATGGCGACGGCTATGTTAACAACAGCCAGCTGCGTCGCCAGCTGGCCGCCGTGGCGCTGGATGCGCACCCCACATCGCATACCACCATCGAGGGGAACTTCAGCTACTACAACCTGTATCAGTTTGGGTACCCCGGTTGGTTTATCTATGCGCCGACGACGACGGCACCATCCGTACCTGGGTCGAAGAGTATCTTGATACCGCAGAATGCACCCGATCCGACGCGTCAGGGTTACGGGCAGGGATTTGCGGGCGTGGAGATGGATAACCAGATCGGCGAAGTACGGGTGAAGCAGGACTTCGGCCGCAACTGGCAGCTGAACGCCGGAGTGTTGCACCAGATTGCCAATCGCGACATCAGCGAGGTGGTCAACCAGCTGACTGACAACAAGGGAGACTACCAGACGTATCTCGAAAACACCTTCCAGAACACCTTGTCCCCGCGCTTCCAGGTGAAGAGCGACTTGGCCTACCTGACCGGCAACTTCAAGACGTGGGGCCTTCGCCACGATGTGGTGATCGGCAGCACCGGCTACCGGTTTGCGACATGGAATGCCGAAGTTCCTAGCGGCAAACTACCGGTCGACTATCCCTTGCACGCAACGCCCCTCTGCCCGGAAGCCCAGACTTTGGCAGCGGGCCCCAATGCTAATCCTGTTTGCGCGCCCAGCATCGCTAATCCTTTGATTGATGTTGCGCCTTTGGCTGGTCTTCCCTCGTTCAGCAAGACCAACGATGCGAACGGCATCTACGTTAACAACATTATCCATCAGCAGGGGTTCAGCCTGGCCGATACCATCACGCTGACCCCGCATTGGCTGTTGCGCGGCGCTGCCAGCGAGGATTGGACCTGGACCAGCAACTACTCGCTCTCGCCTACCTGTACGGCGACTAGCTGTTCAGTGCTGGCAAACGCCAAGGGGCTCAATTTTGAAGCCCACGGCATCAGCTCCTCCGGAAGCATCATCTATAAGCCCCGCGAGAACATGACCGTCTACGGAACTTTTGCCGACAGCCTGCAGGCGCCCGATACGCCTGTAGTAAGCGCCGTGCCCAATTATGTGGTTAACTCCGCCAAGGCTCTCGCGCCGTATCGCGACCTGGAAGGAGAGGTTGGCTACAAGCTGGTGTTGCCCAGGATCAACTTCTCGACCGCTCTGTTCCGCATTGAGAGGCCGTTCGAAAATACTGAACCCGCTCCCCCTGCCGATTGCCCCCCCACCCTTCCGTCCGGATACACAAACTGCGTGATCAACGAGATCGTAGGCAATCAGATCAACTACGGAGCGGAGGCCCAGCTCCAGGGAAGGGTAACCAATAGCCTGATGCTTGTGGCTGGCATCACCGTGCTGAACCCCAAGCTGACGGACACGGGTGTTGCCGCCACCAACAACAAGACGTTCGTGGGCATTCCCGACTACAAGTCCAACATTCTTGCAGAGTATCGCATCCCCAGGATGACCGGCTTGTACTTCAACTTCGACTGGCAGCATGTGGGACGCCGCGCGATCGACGACATTAACAGCTCGTACGCGCCGCAGTACAACAACTTTGATGTGGGTCTGCGCTACACCCACAAGATTCTGGGAAATTGGGCTACTTGGAGGATCACGGCCAACAACGTCACGGATGTGCACTACTGGTCGACGATCAACCCGGGCAGTCTGGTGGGAGTCAGCACCGGCAGCTATCTGGGACACGTGGGCGAGCCCCGGCTGATCCAGACATCGATGAAGTACGACTTTTAACCAAACGGAAATCAGACGCCATGCCTCCACCGGATGGCGTCTGATTGTTTCTATCCACGGAGAGCTTGCGTCGCGGCTTTCTTGGCGTCTGATCGGTTGTGTCCTCCAGGATGAAAGAGCCCCTATGTTAAGAAATGTTTCGAGAAACGCATGGTTGGCATCCGACACGGCTGGATGTGCATTCGTTTTGCTCACGCTCTCGCTGATGTCAGCCGCCTACGGGCAGGCCCAGAGTGGGCCGACTCAAAGCTGCGTGCCGCTCGCCGGCAAGCAGTTGATCATCTACCGAGCCGGCAGCCTCACTCGCGCTTTCAAACCTCTGGAGGCGGCCTTCACCTGCCAGACCGGTATTGAGGTGAAGGATAGCGCGATGGGCAGCGTGGACGCCGGGCGCCAGATCACCGCCGGAGGCCAGGCGTGCGACCTCTACGCACCGGCCGATTATTCCGATATCGATCTCTTTATGAAGCCCGCCGGCTATGCGAATTTCAACATCGTCTTTGCACGGGGAAAGATGGTGCTGGCGTATTCGGCGAGCTCCGTGGCGGAGAAGAAACTGCCGCCCATCGGTGCGGACGAAAGCGTTGCGTTCCATCCCCCCGACTCGATTCCCAAGGCGTCAGCAAAGTGGTATGAGATTCTGACCATGCCCGGCGTCGCCATTGGCGGCGGCAATCCGTTTCTCGATCCCGGCGCTTACCGCTCCTACATGATCTTTCAGCTCGCGGAGAACTATTACAATATTCCGAACCTCTCCAACAATTTGATGGAGCACATCGTGATCCCCGGCGCGGATCGTTCTGTTCCCCCGGCTCCGGCACTGGGCAAGAAATATGATTTCCAGCTTATCTATGAGCACAGTGCCCAGATGATGGCGAGTACCAATCCGGACTTCCGGTACGTAGACTTGCCCAACGAGATCAACCTCTCGGACCCGACCAAAGATTCATATTACGCGAAGAACGCGGTGGTGGTTCTGCCCGGCCTGGGAACCTCGCGGAGCGCCCAGACTGTAGCTGTCCGCGGCACCCGGGTGGCATGGGGAATTACGCTGCTGAACGACGCTCCGAACCGGGAAAACGCGATCAAATTTCTTCAGCTTTTGCTGGGTCCAACCGGAACCGCGATGCTAAAAGAAAACGGTCCCGCGCCAATCGAACCGGCGTTGGTAAGTTCGAAAGATTATCGCAGGCTCCCCGAATCGTTGCGGCCTCTCGTTAATAGATTGCGGAAATAGGGTTACCGAGACCTTGCTCGACCGTGTGCAGACCTCCTCTAACCGCGCCCAGCAGACCTCCTCCGGTCAGTTGCGACTTGCTCTTGCAGAATACCGGCTCAAAAATCCAAGTGACCGTACAAGCTGGGAGAACTTTCGGAAACGATCCCCGTCAAATTGGCAGTGCCTGCCTGCCCGAGTGCAATTCTCACTGCAAACAATGAGGACCATGGTCGCGGCGTGAAGCCTTCTCTGCAACATGTGAACTCCTGTGACTGCTCGTAACAGTGTCACTCATAGTACTTTTTTCTCAGGCTGCCTGAACGTCTTGAATCGTGGACATCAATGAAATGGCGTCCAATGCCGCAGCGCACGTGGCATGTGCGAACCGAGAGACGCGATTACAAGCGCTACGATCAAGATGGGTCTGCGAGCGTTCCAAAACACTGGGACCAACATTAGCACCACGAGTTTCAACCAGAGCAGTAGGGCCCATCCTTCGTAAAAGAAGCGCCGATTAGGATAAGCCTCGAGGGCACACATGGCCACGCCGGTGATAATTGACAGATAGAGCAACAGCCGCAGCGACGCAAGTGGTGCGCCGAACATGTGGCCTCCCACCAAACCTGCTATGGCGATGAGATGAACAGTACGTGCGAGCAGCTTGTATACACGCAGAGCCGTCAACCCCAACATCCAAGTCCGAGTTGTTTCGCGGTCACCAGGCACAATCAATCTTCACCCGCTTTTGTCATAAAGAGCGGGCTGCGCCGATCTCCGTAGCACTGTAGCTGGAAGTCGGTGCGGTGCAACGGATAACTGCCTCCATTACCTCGGCCAACCCAGCGTTCAGCATTTGCACACTAACGCTTTCCCCGGTAGCGAACGAAACGCGGCCCTCCGGCAGGAGCGCCAGGGCATCGGCTCGCAAGAGAGTCTTCTGCACGCCCGTGTCTTGCTTTCCTGCGCTCCAGACCCATAACATACCCTCGCGTTGTTCTAATCTGACGCGCAGCAGTTTCGCATGCCCCGGACTTTTGCGAACATCAGAGGCGAGAATCGCCGGCAGAAATGGATTCAGTACGCGCTGATGTCCCATCATCTTTAATAATGCTGGCTTAACGAACTCTTCAAACGCAATGAGGCTTGCCACTGGGTTCCCGGGTAGGCTGAATACCTTTGTACTCCCGCGCAGCCCGAAGCAGGTGGGCGATCCCGGTTTGACGCGGACTCCTCGAAAAATCGGCCGCACATCAAGTTCGGCAAGTATGTCGCGAACCAGATCGCGGTCGCCGGCTGACACACCAGCAGTAGTGATGAGGACGTCGGCGTGAAGCCCTTCTTGCAGCTTGTCGCGATGACTTTGCGCATCGTCACGCGCGATACCAAGCATGACGGGAATGGCGCCGCATTCGCGCACCGATGCAGCGATCGCCCAGCGGTTGCTGTCCAATACCTTGCCGGGAACGAGGTCCTCGGGATTCTCGACTAGCTCATCACCCGTAGACAAAACCGCGACCTTTGGCCGCCTGTAAACGACGATGTCTTTCTTGCCGAACGATGCCAACACTCCAATATGCACCGGCCGAATGATGTCGCCTTGGCCGAGGATCGTGTCACCGGCGCTGATGTCCTCTCCTCTAAAGCGGACGTGCTGCCGCGGAGCGACCGGTTTCTTCAGGCGCACAGCTCCATTTATTTCCTCCGACGCTTCGAAAGGAACGACGGCATCGCAATTGCCGGGGATCGGCGCTCCGGTCATGATCTTAATCGCGACGCCGTCGCCGATAGCTAGGTGGGGCGTCGCGCCGGCAGGCATGTAGCCAGCAATTGGCAATGTCGCACCGGGTTCGCAGTCGGCCGCACGAACGGCAAAGCCATCCATGGCCGAGTTGTCGTAACGGGGTGTGCTCCAGGGCGCCGACACGTCCGCGGCACTGACCCGGCCAAGTGAATCAAGCAACGGTACGCTTTCAGGGCCCTGTGGCGAGACAGCGTCCAGGATCAGACGCACCGCCTCTTCAAAGGATGGCGTAGACACCGCTTTCTGGTGATTCAACGGCATAGCTTTCCTTCGGTTCGGAATCCTCGACCAGCCTGCCCTGTCGAAGCCGGATTGTTCTTGCGTTCAGGCGTACACCCAAAGTCGGATCGTGACTGGACACAACCACCAGAACTCCGCGGTCGACCAATGTAACAAGCAGGGTCTCGATGATCCTGGTGCTCAACTCATCGACATAAGCAAGCGGCTCGTCGAGCAATATCACTTTTGGATCGCAAGCCAGAGCGCGGGCAAGCGCGACCCGGCGTGCTTCGCCTCCCGACAGCTGATTCGCATTTCTGGCTTCGAAGCCAGACAGTCCGACTAGTTCGAGGGATTCCCGTACGCGTCCCTGCAATGCGTGGCCGCTGATTCCCCTGGCTTTCGCTCCATAAGAAACATTTGAGGCCACCGATCCCCGGAACAAGAACGGGTCCTGATGTACCAGTGTCACGGATTGCCTGAGCTCTCGTAACTGCGCTCGGTCCCAGCGGACCCGTTTTCCGGAGAACTTCACCACCCCTTGAGTCGGTTGCATGAGAAATGCCAGCACGTTCAGGAGTGTGCTCTTGCCGGACCCGTTCAAGCCCGCGACGACGTTCAGTTGACCTCCACGCAGCGCAAGTTCGTCCACCAATAGCGCGGATTTGTCTCGGTAACGTGCCTCAACGCCCGCGAGTTGGTAGAAAGGTATCCTCATGGCTGATGTTCTTCCTGCATAAAGCTCAAGCCGACATTGATACTGAAGGAAATCAACATCAGCACGATCCCCAGGGCCAAACCAAACGCAAATTCGCCTTTGCTGGTTTCAAGGGCGATGGCGGTTGTCATAGTTCGGGTGTACCAACGGATGTTGCCGCCGAGCATCATGGCGACGCCCACCTCGGAGATCACTCGCCCAAACCCTGCGATCACGGCGGCCATGATGCCGAAGCGTATCTCATTCGTAAGTTGATTAAAGCTCTGCACGGTGCTGGCGCCCAACGTCAGCGCCGTCGGCAGGATGCGTACGTCCGCGGCACGCACCGCGCTCAGCGCGTAATTCGCAATGATCGGAATGGCCAGCAGTGATTGCCCGACGATGATGGCCTTGGGCGTGAAGAGCAGGCCGAGGCTGCCCAGAACACCCTGGCGGCTCAACAGGCCGAATACCAGAAGGCCAAGGACTACCGTGGGCATCGCCATCAGGCTGTTCAGCAGGATCACGACTAGTCGTTTCAGTGGAAAGTCGGACAAGCCGATCGCCATCCCGATCGGGAGTCCGAACAATGACGCAATCACGGTGGACCACGCAGCCGTGCTTACTGAAGTCCACACCGCCGAATACACTTCCCGGTTAGCCGAAAAGATCAACGAGAATGCATCTGCGATTGATTGCGCGAACGATGCCACCATTACTCCTTCTTATAGACAAAGAAGATCGGGTCACCTTCGACCTTGTAATTCGCAATGATCTTCTGCCCATCCGGACCGGTGATGAAGTCAACGAACTTCATGGCCAGGTCGTATTTCGCATGCGGAAATTTCTTCGGATTGACGGCGATTACACCATAGGGATTGAACAGACCCTTTTCACCTTCGAACACAACAGAGAGGTCAGTCTTTCCGTGCCGGAAGGCGTTGTAGGTTCCGCGATCTGAGAGTGTGTAGGCGCGCTGCTCGGTAGCCATCGTGATTACTTCTCCCATGCCCTGGCCTGCCGACCGGTACCACTTGTCCTGTGGTGTAAGACCAACTTCTGCCCAGATTTCTTTTTCCTTCTGGTGCGTGCCGGACTCGTCGCCTCGGGAGATGAAGGTAGATTTGCTGTCGGCAATGCGCTTGAACGCTTCGGCCGACGTCTTAGCGCCTTTCACATGTGCAGGGTCGGACGCCGGGCCGATGATGACGAAATCGTTGTACATAACATCGCGCCTGTTGACGCCGTAACCGTCAGCGACGAACTTGTCCTCCAGTTTGCGCGCGTGTACCAGCACGACATCGACGTCGCCCGTTTCGCCCAGTTTGAGCGCCTTGCCTGTACCGACCGAGATGACGTCGACATGACAATTACATTGCTTCTCGAATGGCGGGAGCAGCACTTTCAACAAGCCTGAGTTTTCTGTTGAGGTAGTCGTCGACATCCGCAGGCGGTCTTGCGCCAGCGCTGTGGAAGACGCCAGAAGGGCCAACAACACGATTGCGATGGTTCTAAGTTTCATGTTCGTGCTCCTCGTTTGCCTCGTTCTTTTCTCAACGTCTTCAACTCGGAGGCATCGAGGACATTATCGCTCAGCGTTCACCGGTCCGTGCACGAATAGCACGGGTCGAGTGCAGCCTGGATCAGGGGCATGTCCGCGAACTCGTTTCCCTTGACCATAGCCATCACAGAGGGAATGTTTGCGAACGTCGGTGTCCGGACTTTCACCCGACTCGGAACGTCGCTGCCGTCGCTTTCAACGTAGTAGAAAACTTCGCCCCTCGGCGCTTCGACGCGCACCACGGCGTCGCCAGGCGGCACGGCATAGATATCGCCAGCATTGAGGCTGCCGGACGGCATCTGGGCCAGGGCTTGCTCGATGATGTTGCAGCTTTCCACGATCTCTTGTGCGCGTACTACCACCCTCGCCAAAACGTCTCCTTCTGTTCGAATAGGGACGGCAAAGTCGATCTGATCGTAGGCCAGGTACGCGCAATCGCGGCGCAGATCCGTGTCAACACCGGATGCGCGTGCGACTGGACCAACTACGCCCCACCGGACCGCGTCGGCCTGCGACAGAACACCGACTCCGGCACATCGTGCGGAGATCGTGCGGTCCGCCGTGAAGAACGGGATCAGGACCCGATTGACCGTATCGCGAATTTCTCGTGCTCCAGCCGCAAGGGACTCTGGATCGGTAATGTCGCGATTGACACCGCCAATGCAGTTCATCGAGTAGTTCACCCGGTTTCCCGAGATCACTTCCAACAAATCCATCACTCGCTCGCGGAAGCGGAACACTTCCATAAAGGCGGTTTGGAAGCCGACGATCTCCGCCGCCACGCCCGCCCAGAGTAAGTGCGAGTGCAGGCGCTCAAGTTCGGCGACCACCATTCGGATGTACTGCGCGCGTTTCGGCACTTCGATCGCCCCAATCTGTTCCAGGCCCATGCAAAAAGTCATGGAGTGCACGTTCGAGCAGATGCCGCAGACACGCTCCATCAAGGCGATACATCTGGTAATGTTCTTGCGTTGCGCGAGCCACTCGATGCCGCGGAAATTAAATCCCACTTTGACGTGCGCATCCGTGATGGTTTCGCCCTCGCAATCAACTTCGATCTTGTACGGCTCGTCGAGCGCAACGTGGTACGGCCCGAGAGGAATGCGGTAGCTCATCGGGGACCTCCTTCCGAACGCAACAGCACGCCTGGCGCGTCGGTTTCGCGCAGCATGAGCGGCGGTGTCGATACGCGACCTTCGAAGGTCACCCCGTAGTAATCGCGAGCTTCCCGCTCAGCCCAGTCGGCTCCGCAATAGATATCCACAATGCTGGGCAGAGGCGTACCTACCGCCGCCGTGCTTTCAACGGAGAAGAGCTTGCCTTTCAGGTCCCAATGCCAAATCAACCGCAACTCGCCCGCTTTGGTCTGGGTGACCACGAATGCCTCGAACCGCGCTCCACGCTCGAGCATGCTTTGGGCAATGGAGCGGATCTCGCCCAGATTCGCCGGCATCCAGTTGCCGCCGGCACGCTGTCGCCATTCCTGGCTCGTCATGGCAGTTCCTCCTTCGGAGTGCCGCTCAGCATGGATTTCAATGCGGTCTGGTAGTGCAGTCTCTTGCACCGATCGCAAAGCCCGTAAAGATGCCGGGCTCCCTCGTGAATGTCTTCGGCAACCCAGTCCTTCATGGTTTCGGGCGTAGGCCGCGTCGGCTTGCCGCAAGCTTGGCACGGTGGAAACGGCACCGTGTGCCTGGCATCCAGTTCGCCTGGGCGCGAGTAAACCGGCGGCGACTCAACTGCCATTCGGAGCGCGTCTGCAGGGCAACGGTCGACGCAACGCGCGCAAAAGGTGCAGCGCCCGGGCTCGTATTGCCAGTGGTACTGGGCTTCATCGCTAGCGCCGGTCACCGATTCACTAACGCATACATAGGCGCACATCCCGCAACCGATGCAGCGTTGCGGATCAAGAAGTACCATCCCGCGGAAGCCCGCCGGTGGAGGGGGGCTGTGCGGCAGCCGGATCGTCTCGGGCTTCTCGCTGATGTTCTTGCCGATAATGTGAAGAATGTCAAACATCTCAGTTTCCTCGGACCAGGAAGGCCGCGCACAGGGATATCGCGGCGAGCACAAACGAGCACCGCCAGAGCAACCGTGTCGCCTGCCGAAGTTTCAGACGCGCCGTCGCCGAAGCCACTAGAGTCAACAGGAGCACGAGGCCGAGCGAGCAGGCAGCGAAGATGATGGCATCGATCCACCACTGGCCACTCCGGCTTGGAATGCCAATCGTCACCACAAAGCCGATCAAAACGACCCATTCCAGCGCTTCGCATAATTCCCAGAGCGCCAGCAGTCGCCCGTCCGCTTCGCACAGTGGCCCTGCGAGCACTTCCTGTTCTGCATTCGAGATTGAAAATGGATTCAAACGCAGCTTTACCGGCAGGCAGATCAGAATTGCGAGCACCGCCAAAAGCCGTACCTGCCAGGGAGTCGCGAAGGCAATCGCGCTTGTGTGCAGGCTATTTGCACTTGCCGCCATCGCGATCAACGCCGTAAAGAAAGGTATATTGCAAGATATATCCAGCGCGGCTTCGCGATTCGCACCAACTTCGCCATAAATCGATCGCGATGCATACCCTGCCAGCACCATACAAACCGGAGGGATCTCGAGCAAGCCGACCAGCAGAATGATGTCCCCCGCGAAGCCGGATTCACCGCGAAACACCGGGAGCAAGGCAGCCGCGCCGATCATGGCGCCGATCGAGAGCAGTGGGAAAAAAGCCAACAAGGCGCGCTCGCCCGCTGCACGGGGCAAGGGCCACTTTGCTGCCAGCTTAACCACATCGTAGAACGGCTGCGTTACCGGAGGCCCGATTCTTCCTTGAAACCTCGCCCGCAATTTGCGTTCGGTGCCGAGCATCAGCCACCCCATCGGGAGGGCATACAGCAGGCCCGGAAAGATCAGCAGCGCAGCTACTGCTTGTGCGAGGTTCATCCCTGTTCTCCTGACGCTGCGGAATGCCGGCCAGCCAGCTTGTGAATTGCAGCCGCAATACCCTCAACAATAGCCATGGGCCGCGGCGGACAACCCGGAACGTAGATATCAACTGGAATAATTTGATTAAGCGGGCCTTCAATCATCGGGCTGCCGCAGAAGACGTTTCCGGTGGCCGGGCAACTGCCAATGGCGACCACGACTTTGGGATCGGGCAACTGCTTATAGACCTCTTCCAAGGGCGCTCGTGTGGCACGAGTGATCGGGCCCGAAACCACGAATACATCCGCGTGACGCGGGCTTCCCTCCAGCTTGATTCCGTACTGCTCCACGTCATACCTGGGCGTCAAGCAGGAGATCAGCTCGATGTCGCAGCCGTTGCAAGCTCCCGCGTTGAAATGGAACAGGAATGCAGAGCGCTCTCGAGCGCGCTCGACCAGCCTGTAGAGGAAACCGTAATCTTTCACGCAAGGCCTCCCAGTACGCGTGGCCAGATTCCTGCGATCAAGGCGGCCAGTGTGAGCAGCACGATGGATGCGCCCAGGGCGACTCTGCTGTATCGGCGCTCGCACGGGGCCGGAATTTCGGAGCCCCACCAGAAAAGAGCAATCGCGCGGCCGTACGTGGCCACGTTGAGCATCGCGCTTCCCGCAAGAATCACGAACAGAGGCACGTTGGCTGCAACCGTGGAGAAGATTCGCCAGTGGCCCGGATACCCCACGGTGAACGGGACACCGAGAACAGCCAGTGCGCCCACAACGAATCCGACGCACGGCAGCGGATGTTGGGACGCGAGCCCACGCGGATTCACCATGGCGGCGCCCTCAGCCTCGGGACCCGATACGCTGGCAAACAGCAACGCCTTGGCAATCGCGTGAGCAGCTGCGCCGAGGATTGCGCCCTCAATGCCCCAAGCCCCTCCGATAACCAGAGCGACGATCATCAGCCCCATGTCGGTTACTGTGGAGAAGGCAAGCAAGCGCTTGAGATTTCGTTGAGCCAGTGCAAACAACGCGCCGCCTGCGGCCGATATAACTCCAACTGCCAACCACGGCAAAGCAGGACTGAACAATTCCGGCGCAACGGTGCGCAAGGTGACTACCTCGGCGAAGGCTGCGACGTCGATGATCGCTATCACGAGTCCTGCCACAACTGCGGGCGCAGATTCGGCAAGCAAAGGCAGCCAAAACCAGAGCGGAAACAAACCCAGCTTGGTCACGATGCCGGGAAGCAGTAGCGCCCTCGCGAGTTGCTCATGCCCGTGTTCGGCAGCAATGGCGCCGCCCACCATTCCCACAGCCGAGATCACCACCGCGGCCATGTATGCCTGCCAGGCGGGCGGCTTGCCCGTCCTCCACACCATCAGCAGCGCGATAGCAGACGCGGTTTCAAGAAGGATGGAACGCTCGATCGTGCCCGAAGCCAGGACACCCGCGCATGCAGTGATGCCGGCGATTGCGAGCGGCATTGTCCATCGCCTCAAACTTTGCGACGCCCAGCAAGCGAGCAGCAACCCGGCAAGCGAAAGGAACAAGGCGATCGCCAACGGGGTCAGAGGCGGATCAGCCACCTGCTGCACCGCGGAGGTGCGGGGCAAGAGAAACAATGCGAAGAACCCGGCCAAGCTTCCCGCGCCAGCCAGATAAGCTCCTGGGTGACGTTCAAGACTGCTGAGCGGCCGGGCCAAGGCCGACGCCAACCGCCCCGTCGCATGCCAAAGCCCAAGCCAGATACGATCGACGTCCAGGATTCGGTAAACAGAGGTGAGGCTTGACGTCACGACTTGCGAGAAGTCGCTGGCGTGCAAGTGACCTTGTGCGCTGAGCGGTTCGCCACCGGTAAAGACAGTGGAAGGCCCGCTCGCTGCTGCCAGTCTGCGTCCACGCGAGGGCAGCAAATAAATAAGTAGCCCAAATCCCAACGCCAGAACGCTCAACACAAGTCCACCAGTCGCGTACCACTGGCCCTGACCGGCTGCGAATCCTAACCAACTGATGCCACCGAGCGGCATGCTTCCGAGCGCGGGCAGCGCCGGGTTGATGAGGTATCTGATAGCGAGTTGGGGCGCGATACCTAACAGGATGCAACCCCCGGCCAGCACACCGATCCCGGCGCTCATCGTCCAGGGAACTTCGTGAGCATGCTCCACGGCTGGACCTTCGTCGCCCAGAAACACGCCACTGGTCGCTTTCAAGAAATAGAAAATGGTAAAAATACTTGCGATCCATGGAACGAGCGCCAAGATCGGCTGATGGGCTTGCAATGCAGCATTGAACAAGAGCCATTTGCTGACAAAGCCATTCAGTAGCGGAACACCGGTGATGCTGCCGGCCCCGATCAGCCACAGGATCATGGTTCGCGGCATGCGGCGACCCAAACCTCCGAGCCGGTCCATATCGCGCGTGCCACAGGCATGCTGCACGGAGCCGGCGCAAAGAAAAAGGCTGGCCTTGAAAAGTCCGTGATTGAGGCAGTGCAGGAGGCCGGCTGCGATGGCCAAAGGAGTTCCCAATCCGAGTCCCAGCATCATGTACCCGATCTGACTCACTGTGCTGTATGCCAGCAGGCGTTTCAGATCCTGCTGCGCCAGGCCGAAGAGCGCGCCGACGAGCAGCGTGATGCTTCCTATCCATGCAAGTGCAAGGCTCCAGGATGCCGGCCAGGAGCCGAACGAGTGCATCCGAGCCATCAGATATACGCCACATTTGACGTAGACCGCCGCATGCAGCAACGCACTCACCGGCGTAGGCGCATACATCGCAAACGGGATCCAGGTATGCAGCGGGAACTGCACCGATTTCGCTAAAGCCGAAATCAGCATCAGGGCAAAAATCGCGGTGGTGAACGCGCCTTGTACATGGGGATCCGTCCAGCGCGTGGAACCGGTTCTTACATATAAGAGGATGACGGCCGCGAGCAGACCGTAGCCGGCAAGGTGGGTGATGGTAAATACCTTGCGTGCGCCGTACGCCGAATCCGGATTGGTGTACCAGAACCCGACCAGGAGAAAGGAGCACAATCCGACAAGTTCCCAACTCATGTAGAGGAGGAATAGGTCGGACGTATACACAAGATTAAGGAGACCGGTTATAAAGAGTAGAACCAGGCAATAAAAGCGGGTGGTGCCCTTCTCTTCCTCCATGTACGCGACCGCATAGAAGAGGACTGCGGTTCCGATACCCGCTCCCATCACTGCGAAAAGAAAACTCAGACCGTCCACATGGAAGGCCAACTGTGCAGGCCCATCCCAATGGGCCAAGTTGAAGTCAATAACCTTGCCGGCCAGAATTGTTGGCCAGATCCCAACTATTGCAGCAAACGAACCCAAGCCGCTGGCAAATGCAAGCCAACCCTTCGCTCGTGTGGTGAGCACGCTTGCCAGCAGGCACTGGAGCAGGACTCCCGCCACGAGGATTGCCATTGGCAACACGACTAGAGTTACCGCACTCAATCGAGCCTCCTGAGTTCAACGTTTGTTGTTTCGAATTCAGTGCGCAAGGCTAGCCACCGCCTTCGACCGGGAAGACGTCTACAATGTCATCCGGCTGCAGCGGTGTTTCTATGCCCTTGAGGTAGTCAACACTCCTGCCATTGACCAAAATGATGATGGTGCTGCTGAGTTGATCTCCTTCGAACAGCCGTTTTTGAAGGGCGGCGTGCTTTTCGCCCAAGGCGTTCAGCAGGGAGCGGACGTCGGTGTGAGGATCAGGCCACCCTTCCTCCTTGATACCCGTGAGCGGCCTGATATCGCCAAAGTATTTAACCGTCATTTGCTTCGCTCCTAATCCGCAGCCCTGTTCAAGCCAATTGCAGCTCACCCAACTTCTCCGGCGATGGCACGCCCTGATCATTCCAACCACGCACGCTGTAATACTCCGGCAGCATTTCGGGCAAGCGGCTGACCAAGCCTTTCGATGGACCTGTCTTGATCGGGCTTTTCAGTAAGCGCTCGGGCAGCGAGTCATCTTTCGCCGTAAACCCGGCCTCGAGATTGAATTTCCGCTCGAGGTTCCAGATTCTTTCGCCAGCCTGGACATAATCGGCAGCGCTGTAATGGACGCCGGTTAACGCGCTTAGCATCGCCGCGTAGTCATCGGCGACCATTCCGAAGGTGCCAAAGATGCAGCCGCCCGATGCGTCGACGGCTGCAGTCATGTCCTGAAACGCCTTTACGAGGGCAGGCTTGCCTTTGATCTCGCGGGGATCCATCCGTACGTTGCCGCTGGCCAGTACTTCAACCGCGATGGTGTAGCCCTTGACGTGGCAGCCGCCACGATTGCAGGTGGCGTATTCGAGACCAATCCCCTGAATGCCGCGAGCGTCATAGGCCGGGATCTCCTGCTTCTTCGAGGTCATCGAATATTCCGGATGGCCGTACATCTCAGCGAAGCGGTAGGAACCGAGCGCAAGCTTGTCGCCGATTCCCTGGCGCAGCGCGATCCGCTTGGTCAGCTCGACGATCAGCTCGGCATTTCCCCAGCGAATATCCAGGCCGTCGAAATCTTTTGCCGGCAGCAGGCCGGATTCCGCCATGTCGATGGCGCAGGCAATGGTCGCCGGCGCGGAGATGGAATCCAGACCGAGTTCATTGCAGAGATGGTTGGCCTTGGTAGCCGCTTCCAGATTGTCAATGCCGCAGTCTGGCCCGTAGCCCCACGCTGCTTCGTACTCCGGACCTTCCCCTTCTCCGGCGAACTTTGGATTGCTGACGCGGGTCACACGCCCGCAGCTGATGACACATGCGAAGCACCCCTTCTTTCGGGTGAGAAGTTCCTTGGTAAGCGATTCGCCACCGACTTTGTCAGCCTGCGGGAAGTGGCCGTCCTGGTAGTTGCGAGTGGGCAGACATCCAGTCTCGTTCAGAATGTTGACCAGGATGTCGGTGCCATGCTTGTTCAGGCCCTGGGCGACGGGGTGAGCCGCTAATTTGGCTCGGGCTGTCCATACGGCTGCTTCCAGAGCTTTCACGTCAGCGACCCGCACGCCGCCAGTCCCACGGACAGCAATCGCTTTCAGATTCTTCGAGCCCATGACCGCGCCGACGCCTCCGCGTCCGGCAGCACGGTGCATCTCATTCTGGATAGAAGCGAACAGAACCAGCTTCTCGCCGGCCGGACCGATGCAAGCCACCGAGGCGTCCTCGTCCGTCTCGCTGCGCACGATATCGGTTGTGTCGGGAACCCACTTCCCCCAAAGATGCGCAGCGTCCCGGATTTCCACCCGGCCATCCTTGATCCAGACATAAACCGGTTTCTCCGCCTTGCCCTCGAACACGATCGCGTCATAGCCCGCGTACTTCACCGCAGCGCCAAAGACGCCGCCGGAATTGGCCCCGGCGATGGCGTTGGTTAGCGGGCTCTTCGCAACCACGTGGTAGCGGCCTGCCGAAGGCGCCAGCGTTCCGGTAAACGGCCCCGGCGCAAATATCAACTTGTTCTCCGGGGACAAAGGATCCACGGTAGCCGGAACCTCGTCGGTGAAAATCTTGGTCGCAAGGCCACGGGCGCCGAGAAACAAGATGGCATCATTCTTTATAAGGGGCTCTTTTTTGACTGCTCCCGTTGTCAGATCAATGCGAAGTATGGTCCCGATCCAGCCATTCATAGTCCACCCTCCGCAAACGCGATCTTGAACTTGGATGCGTAATTCTTTTTGCGATCTCGCGTCGAGATGTTGTCGTCTACCCACTCGAGGGCTTGCGTGGGGCAGTACCGCGCACAGCTGGGGTCACCGCCGCAGGTGTCGCACTTCAGCGGGGCTGCGGCGATGGCGTCATACACCATGTTGCCGAATGGGCATGCGATGGTGCACATGTGGCAGCCGATGCACTTGTTCTGGCTGAAGTCGACCAGCAACTCCCCAGGTGTGCGGTGGAGCGCCGCCGTAGGACAAACCTTCATACAAGCCGCTGTATCGCACTGCTGGCACATCATGGGAACCGAAATCCCTTCCCGCTCCCAGGTGTAAACGTGAATTCGCGAGGCTGCCATCCGGAATTGCCCTTCATGATGAAGGCTGCAAGCAAGCATGCAGTTCTGGCAGCCGGTGCATTTTTCGGGATGAATCATTAGGACTTTCATGCCCTTCGAAAAGGCAATTCCGTAACCAAAGTTCACGCTGGAGAACATGTCGCGCAACGGAGCTAAACGCCCTTCACCCAGCGATTGCAGCAGGGCTCTTATGCTTTGAAGGGAAACGGGTTATCGGACAGAACGGACCGCAGGGTGGGTTGGCCTGGTCACGTGGAGAAAATAGATCACGGCGCAAGCCCATTGGGGCGCTGCCCGCCTGTGGGCGCGTGCCTCAATGCGGGTAGTGATTATGGCGACGATCTGAACGCGCTAGTGGCGACCTGACCCGACAGGCATTCGCCAAAGGACGGATAACACGCCCCCAAGTGCAGTTCGCGAATGGGGTTTGGTCACGTGTTAGCGGTGGAAGATCGTTTGCAATGAAATAGGCGAAGTGTGCCATGACAAGCGCTAGCCGGTACTCGCGCCAGGAATTGTTCGCTCCCATTGGCCCGAACGGTCAGGAGCACGTACGACGCGCTCGTGTGCTGATTGCCGGATGTGGAGGGTTGGGAAGCAACACCGCCAATTTGCTGGCCAGGGCAGGAGTCGGATTTATTCGCTTCGTGGACCGGGACCTGGTCGAATTATCAAATCTGCAGCGGCAATTGCTGTTCGATGAATCCGATGCTCACGAATCCGCTCCCAAGGCCATTGCCGCCGCGAGACACCTTGCCGCGATCAATTCAGACATAGAGATCGACCCCGTGGTCGCGGATATTGGAATTGATAATGTCTTCGACTTGTTGCAAGACATTGACCTCGTCCTGGATGGCCTTGACAATCTCGAAGGCCGTTACTTGCTGAACGATGCCTGCACAAAAAACAACGTGCCATGGATTTATGCGAGCTGCGTATCTTCAACGGTCATGGCCCGGCTAATCGTTCCGGGAAAGACTGCGTGCTTCCGCTGCCTGCACCGGCAGTTGCCGGGGCCGGGGTCGGTGCGGACATGCGATACATCGGGCATTATCGGACCGGCAGCGGTGCTTGCAGCATCGATCCAGACATCGATCGCCCTGCAATTTCTCACTGACAAACACTCGGCACCGACGGCGCTGTTTGTGGCTGATGCATGGCATTTCAGCCTCGACGCGATCGCAGTCTCTCGCAGCGAAGGCTGCCCGTGCTGCGCTCTGGGACAATTCGACTTTTTGAGCTCACGACGGCAGCAGGCCGTAAGTCTATGCGGCCGCAATGCGGTACAGGTCCGCCCGGCGTTCGATCGCCGGCCCGATTTCGGCGCGCTCGCTTCGCGTCTAGGCGTGCTTGGCACCGTGCAGGTAAAAGATCAGTTGCTCCGGCTGGAGGTGCCCCCGTACGCACTTACGTTGTTCGAAGATGGGCGGGCGATCGTCAAGGGCACAGACGATCCAGCATTAGCTCGCAGCCTGGTGGCGCGCTGGATTGGAATCTGAATGTCATCCGGGAAACAACTCGTCGACAGGTTCGGTCGTGTACACGACAAGTTGCGAGTCAGCGTTACAGACACGTGCGACATACGCTGCTACTACTGCATGCCGGAAGCAGGTAGGGCGTTTACCCCGCGCACCGCGCTGCTGTCCGTGGACGAAATCGAAAGGCTGGTTCGAGTCGGGGTAAACCTGGGCCTGCGTAAGATCCGCCTGACGGGCGGTGAGCCGCTCGTTCGAAAAGACCTGAGCACCCTTATCCGTCGTCTCATGCGCATTGACGGTGTTGAGAGTATTGCGCTGACCACCAATGGCGTCTTGCTCGCGGATCGGGCGCAGGAACTCTATGACGCGGGACTGCGCCGCATCAATGTGCACCTTGACAGTATGGATCGCGAGACCTACAGGCTCATTACCCGACGCGACGCTTTCGATGCGGTCATGCAGGGACTGCGCGTGGCGAGCGATTTAGGTTACGGACCGATCAAGATCAACGCCGTTGCCGTGAAGGGACGCTCAGAACATGACATCGTTGCCCTGGCGAACTTTGGGCGCGAGTTGGGTATGCAGGTGCGCTTCATCGAGTTCATGCCTTTGGATTCTCAGGGGCTCTGGAAAGCGAATGACGTGCTTTCGGCCGACGAAATGCGCGCCATCCTTGAAAGCGAAATCGGACCGCTGATTCCAATCACGCGAGCGGAACTGGGTACGCCTGCCGCCGAATTTCGGTTCGTCGATGGAAAAGGCAGGGTTGGATTCATTGCGTCGGTAACGAAACCGTTTTGTGGCGACTGCAACCGCCTTCGATTGACTGCGGACGGAAAGTTGCGCTACTGCCTTTTCGCCGTCGAAGAGACCGACCTGCGGCCCTTGCTGCTGTCCGACAATGATGCCGCCATCGAAGCAGCAATGTTCGACTGCGTGCAGGCAAAATGGCAAGGCCACGCGATCGGGGCCCCCCAGTTCGTACCTCCTCCGCGGCCGATGAGCGCGATTGGCGGCTGACGCAGACCTCACTGAAACATTCTTGCGATTCGCCCAAGACGATCAGCCACGGCGTCGATCTCTGTCAGGGTGTTGTAGAAGGCAAATGAGGCGCGAACTGTCCCCGACAGTCCGAACCGGGCCATGACCGGCTGGGCACAGTGGTAACCAGTGCGAACCGCGATGCCCTGCAAATCCAAGATCGTTCCGATATCGGCCGAATCGATATTACCGATCACAAAGGAGAGCACAGCGGCTTTTTCGGCAGGTGTTCCGATGATGCGGAGCCCGCGAACTGAAGAAAGCGCAGACATTCCGTGAACTAACAAACGGTGCTCATACGCGGCGATCTCGTCGATTCCGATTTCTCTGACGTAATCAAGCGCTGCGCCGAGACCGATGGCACCGGCGATGTTCGGAGTGCCACCTTCGAACTTGAAGGGTGGATCGAGATAGGTGGTCTTTTCACAAGTGACGCTGCGGATCATGCCGCCGCCGCTTTGGTACGGAGGCATGGTTTTCAAAAGCCCCCATTTGCCGTACAGGACTCCAATCCCGGTGGGTCCGAACACCTTATGTCCGGAGAACGCATAAAAATCGGCATCCAGTGCCCGAACGTCGATGCGCAAGTGCGGCGCTGCTTGAGCACCATCGACCAGCGCAACCGCGCCGACTTGGTGTGCCATCTCGATGATTCGGCGAACCGGGGTGATCGTCCCAAGCGTGTTCGAAACGTGTGTAACCGCCACCATCCTGGTGCGCGGTCCGAGCAGTTTTTCGTATTCATCCAGCAGCAACTCGCCCCGGTTATCAATTGGAATCCACCTGAGAACCGCTCCTGTTTCCTCGCACAACATCTGCCACGGCACGATGTTGGAGTGATGGTCGAGTGTCGAGACGATGATTTCATCGCCTTCGTGAACGTTCTTCCGACCCCATGTAGCGGCCACAAGGTTAATTGCTTCGGTAGTCCCGCGAACAAAAACAACTTCCTCATGCTTGCCGGCATTGATGAACTGCCGCACCTTACTGCGCGCGTCCTCATATGCTGTCGTTGCTCGCTCGCTCAGTTCATGAATACCCCGGTGAATGTTGGCGCAATCAGCTTCGTAATAGTGGCGGAGGCTTTCGATAACACATCGGGGTTTCTGCGTCGTTGCTGCGTTGTCCAGGTACACGAGCGGATGGCCATGTACGGTTTGATGAAGTGCGGGGAAGTCCCTCCGGACCGTCAAGACATCAAAGTCATCGGCCAGCGGATTCGTGGGGGTGTTCCGCGAAGCCTTGGTAATCCGTTCAAGGACCATATGAACTCGATGTCAATCTACTCACTCCAGCGCCCCGGCACCGTCCATTCGCCCGATGTCGTGCCTGAACTGCGCAGGGAGAAACGGTGCCGGGCTGTGTACCCTAAAACTTGCTAAGCCCGGCACATTTCTCGTCAGAACGCCCACGAGATTTGCGCGCCGACCTGGTGACGAGCCTTCAGGTTCGTTCCCGGCGCCACGTTGCCCGCGATCTGCGCTACCCCGACGTCGAGATTGAAGTGGTACTTCGCGGGTATGAACCTCGCGGCATACGTCAATGTGGTCGGAATGTTCAGGTTGGGGAAGTTGACCGGGTGATGTGGCTGCTGAGCAGCTTCTGAGGCGAAAATGATCGAGTTTCCTCCCGGCAGTTTGAACGGTATGGCGACCGAGCCGAAGGCTCGCGCTTTCCAATCGGGCGCGTTTCCGCCCATGCCCCACAGTACGGCATTCGTACCGCGTACGCCTCCGGTCAGAATGATTGGAAGCCGCTTCCACTGGGAGATCTGCTTGGAGGCAACCATGTAGACGTCGCCGTTGGACTTGCCGGAATCGGTTGCGCTGATACCGCCGTCGGAAGTGAATTTCAAGTTGCCGACGTTGCGCACGTTCTGCCGAGCCATGAAGCCGACCGAGATCGTCGGAATCCATTTTCTCCCAGTGTAGTTTTCCGGAATCAGCATTGCCTTGCCGTGGAAAATCTCAAAGCCGTTCTGCCACAGCGGGCTCAAGCTCTTGTCATCACCCTGGGTATGAAACTCGTGCGTATAGCCCATTTCGAAACGCTTCAGGAAGCCAACTGTGATCGAAGCCTCGTGGAAGTCGCCGATGACCGAACCGGCGTTTAGGTAGTGGTAGCCAACAACAGGATGGATTTTCTCAGTCTCGGAGGCCGCAGTGTAGGCGAGGGGCGTGACGAACACGCCGGTTTCGCCCTCCCACCCGAGCGCTTGTGCGTCTGACCGGGTAGCAGTGCCAACTACGACGACTGCCAGCGCTACTCCTGCCATTAAGAGATGTCGAATTGATAAGTTCATATGTTCTCCTGCAAGAAAGTTATTACGTTTGAGCTGGCGTGCCGTTTCGCTCGACACAAGCTCTTGTCCAAGAGCACTGCACGAGCCGTACCAAAGTCTGCCTGACAGGAGCGCGGCCGGTATGACCGCCGCAGTCGCAGCATGTCATGCTAGTGGCCTATATTTAATGCAATTAGCAATACCAAGATCGGTGTCCAGTGACAGACTGACGAACTCGCCTCTACTAGCAGTACTGACTTGCGGTGCCGATTGGGGGGCAATGCCCTACGTTGGGCATACGGTCACGGGGCGAATTCGACCCACTGCTGCAGCGAACTTCGTCAGAGTGTGACCGGGCCAGCCTTCTTGCTACTCAACTGTCCTGAGCGGTGCGCCCTATCGAATCACCGGTTTGTGGATTCAGAATTGCAACGAGCATTTGAATGTGCCTGGCAATTCCCGGAAGAATCGTTGACATCTCTCCGGACCAGCCCAACACGGCGGTGGTCGAAGTGGTTGGCGTACGCCGCAACGTGGACCTGGGGTTTTTGCGACATAATCCTCCGGTTGCAGGGGATTGGGTGCTGATCCATGTTGGGTTCGCCATGAGCAAGATCAGCGAGGACGACGCGCTCGATCGGATGCGGACAGTTCGCACGTTGGAAGAACCGGAAGCTGCTATGCAAGAAGTCAGAGGGTATAGCCTGGAAGAGCAGTCATGAAATTACGCGACGAGTTCCGCGAACCAGAAGTCATTACCAAGGCTGCCGAGGAAATACGCCGCCGTGCTGATCCGATTCGCCACTATCGAATCATGAAAGTGTGCGGTGGACATACGCGCGCGATTTGCAATTCCGGTCTGAAAGACGTCTTGCCGGCCACGCGGTTCCTCCCGAGGACGGCAGAGTCAGCCTGGAGGCTGCCTTGGCAGTATTGCGGATTCAACACTATGGAAGCGATGACCTGAAGACTCCAATGCACGAGCTATCCATTGCGATGAGCCTCGTCGATCTGGCACGCCAAGAGGCGGAGCGCGTTCGGGGACGCGTGATTGCGCTGCACATCAAGGTTGGACCACTTTCCGGCGTGTTTAAGGATGCGTTGCTCTCGTCTTACGAGATGGCCATCAACGATACGCCGCTGCAAGGCTCTCAACTTATTATTGAGGATGTGCCCATTGTGATCTATTGTCCGCAATGTCGCGCAGAGCGCACGGTTGACTCGATGCAGCGGTTCTGTTGTTCGGTATGCAGCGCTCCCGCATCACAGATCTTGCGCGGGAAGGAGTTGGAATTGGTTTCTCTGGAGGTCGAGTCATGACGCAGGAGCCACGTCTGGTGGAAGTCCGAAAAAACATTTTGAAGCAGAACGATGTAGTCGCCCGGGAACTTCGGGACGAGTTTCGCAGGTCCAACGTCTTCGTCGTGAGCCTCGTGTCGAGTCCGGGCTCAGGAAAGACCGCTTTTCTGGAGAAGATCCTGACCCTGCTACGGCCCGATTACCGTGTTGCCGCACTGGTTGGCGACCTGGCGACAGAGAACGACGCGCAACGATTAGCCCGTAGCGGCGCGCCCGTCAAGCAGATCACTACTGGCACGCTGTGTCATCTGGAAGCCGCCATGGTGCGGAATGCGCTGCAGACGTGGGATCTCGCCCAGTTGGATTTTCTCTTTATTGAAAACGTTGGCAATCTGGTATGTCCCTCGTCCTATGACTTGGGCGAAAACGTGCGCCTGGTACTCACATCCGTTACGGAAGGAGAAGATAAGCCCCTGAAGTATCCCACTATTTTCAACAGCGCCGATGTTGCTGTGCTAACCAAGATGGATCTGTCGCAGGCTGTGGACTTTGATGAACCCACAGCGCTGGCAAATATCCAGGCGGTCCGTCCAGGGATGCAAGTACTGCGAGTATCTGCGAAGACGGGTTTTGGAATGAAAGAGTTCATCGACTTTCTTGGCGTGCGCAGAGCAGCCCCACGGGAAATGAGCCAAGCATGACGGTCGCCGGAAAAGACGCTCTGCAGCGCCTGAGGATTACGCTGGGCGGAGCGGTGCAGGGAGTTGGCTTCCGTCCTCTTGTGTACCGACTGGCCACTGAGATGGCGCTCGCGGGCTGGGTGTTGAACTCGTCGGCTGGGCTGGTCGTCGAAGTGGAAGGGCAGACCGAGGCTCTCGAAGAGTTCGCTGAGAGACTCGAACGAGAAAAGCCCGCGGCCTCGGTCGTGAATGTGCGGGAGTCGGCGTGGATCGCAACCGAAGGCGCGACACGCTTTGAGATTCTCGCCAGCGATCACGAGTCGGCGAAAACCGTAAACGTGCTGCCTGATCTCGCGACCTGTCCTCAGTGTCGTGAAGAACTGTTCGATCCTGCCGATCGCCGCTTTCATTATCCGTTCACCAATTGCACGAACTGCGGACCGCGCTACACCATCGTCGTCGATATTCCCTACGACCGGCCGAACACGACGATGCGCGAGTTTGTCTTCTGTCCACTGTGCAAAAAGGAATTCGAAGATCCGTTCGATCGACGGTTTCATGCGCAGCCGAATGCGTGTCCGGAATGCGGCCCGAAGCTGGAGGGCACGATTGAAGATGTGGCTGAAGCCTTGCTCGAGGGGCAGATTGTCGCGCTCAAGGGCATTGGCGGATTTCAATTGCTGGTCGATGCGCGCAATGAGGTGGCTGTGGCGCGGCTGCGGGAACGCAAGCATCGCGAGGAAAAACCATTCGCGCTCATGATGCCATCGCTGGAGGTGGCGCGAGAGTATTGTGAGATTTCGCCCGCCGAAGTGGAGCTTCTAGAGTCCCTCGCCGCGCCGATCGTCCTGCTCCAACCGAAACCGGGCGCGGACGTAGCTTGGAATGTCGCCCACTGTTCTCCCTACCTGGGAGTGATGCTGCCGTACTCGCCGCTGCATCACTTGCTGATGCGGGAGTGCCGGTTCCCCTTGATCGCCACCAGCGGCAATCGCAGCGACGAGCCGATTGCGACTGGCAACGACGAAGCCCGCGCACGACTGGCGGGGATCGCTGATCGATTTCTGATGCACAACCGTCCCATCGTGCGGGCTTGTGACGATTCGGTGGTGCGGCTCACGCGGGGGCGCGCCGGCATCCTGCGCCGCGCTCGTGGATATGCGCCGCGGGGAGTTCGTGTGCGCCATAAGGTGCCGCCCGTGCTGGCGGTGGGTGGTCATCTGAAGAACACGGTAGCCATTGGTGTCGACCACGACGTTTTTCTCAGCCAGCATATCGGCGATCTGGAGACCCCGGAGGCGCGGGGAGGGTTCGAGAAGGCGATCGCTGATCTATGCCGCCTGTACAGCTTCACACCGGAGGCGGTGGTCTGCGACATGCATCCCGATTACGCATCGACGGGATGGGCAGAGGAGTCAGGGCTTCCCGTCATCAAGGTGCAGCATCATCAGGCTCACGTGGCAGCCTGCGCGGCGGAGAACGATGTGGAAGGACCATACTTGGGAGTTTCTTGGGATGGCACCGGATACGGCCTGGATGGCGCCATTTGGGGCGGAGAATTCTTTCGCGCGGAACGGAACCAGTTCGAAAGGATTGCGCATTTGCGTTCTTTCGGGTTGCCCGGGGGTGACGCCGCGGTGCGCGAAGGCTGGCGTTCGGCTGCGAGCCTGATGTTTGAGGTCTTTGGCCCGGAGGCGACCGATCCTAAAATCCGGCCTATGCTTGAACGCGGCATCAACGTGGTTCCAACTACCAGCGTTGGCAGGCTGTTTGATGCTGTGGCCTGCATCACCGGACTGGCGAGGCAGAACCGCTTTGAGGGACAGGCGGCTATGCTGCTGGAAAATGAAATTCGCGGCTTGCAGACGGGAGAGGCGTATCCTTTAACAAGTGGAGATTGGGGTCCTCTGATTCAGGCCGTGGTGGCGGACATGCGCGCAGGAAGGGGCATACCTCTTATCGCGGCGCGATTCCACAACGCGCTGGTGGCTTGGATTGTGGAGGTTGCGACGCAGGTCCGGTTGGAGCAAGTGGTGCTCAGCGGCGGAGTGTTTCAAAACCGCTATCTGACAGAACGGGCTGCGGGGGTTCTTGAATCGCGAGGCTTTGAGGTGTTCACGCATCATCAGGTTCCGCCCAACGATGGAGGCATCGCTTTGGGCCAGGTTGTGATGGCGCAGTAAGAGCGCGGCATCAGATTGCGGGTTTAGCCACCGACGCTGAGCCGCAGGAGAGTCTTTTGTGTGTCTCGCAGTGCCGGGCCGGATTGTCGAAGTGATGGAGGAAGGCGACATCGCTTTTCGTCGCGCCAAGGTCGATTTCGGCGGCATTCGAAAAGAGATCAACCTGGCCTACACTCCCGAGGCGCAAGTCGGAAACTATGTGCTGGTACACGTAGGATTCGCCATCAGCGTCGTCGATGAAGTAGAGGCGCATCGAGTCTTTAAGTACCTCGAAGAGCTCGGGACGCTGAACGAGGAGTTGGGTGAAGTTTCTCAGTGAATATCGCGATCCGAAAGCAGCCGAACAGCTGGCGCAGGCCATTCGCCGCCAGGTAACGCGGCCCTGGACGATCATGGAAGTCTGCGGCGGGCAGACGCACACCATCGTCAAGAGTGGGCTCGAAGATCTGCTGCCTCGCGAAATTACGCTGGTGCACGGCCCCGGCTGCCCCGTGTGCGTCACGCCGCTGGAACTGATCGACAAGGCGGTGTCGATCTCGGGGCGACCGGAAGTGATCTTCTGCTCCTTCGGCGACATGCTGCGCGTGCCGGGCTCCTCGAAGAGCCTGTTTGATTCCAAAGCCGAAGGCGCGGATGTTCGCATCGTGTATTCGCCGCTCGATGCGCTCAGGCTCGCGAAGTCGCATCCTGACCGGCAGGTGGTGTTCTTTGCCGTGGGCTTCGAGACTACGGCGCCTGCCAATGCAATGTCGGTGTGGCAGGCCGATCACGACGGCGTGGAGAACTTCTCCATTCTGGTTTCGCATGTGCTGGTGCCGCCCGCGATGGAGGCGCTGCTGTCATCGCAAAACTGCGTCGTGCAGGGGTTTCTTGCGGCGGGTCATGTTTGCACCATCATGGGCTACCACGAATATCTGCCGATTGCGGAGCGTTACAAAGTTCCGATCGTGGTTACCGGCTTCGAGCCGCTCGACATTCTCGAAGGCATTCACATGACGGTGAGCCAGTTGCAAGAGGGCCGGCGCGAGGTTGAAAACCAATACAGCCGCGCAGTGCGGCGGGAAGGGAATCGTCCCGCGCAGGAACGCATCGCTGAGGTGTTTGAAGTGACTTCGCGGCAGTGGCGCGGACTGGGCGAGATTCCCTCCAGCGGATTTCAATTGCGCGGACGCTTCCAGAAGTACGATGCCGACCGGCGCTTTCCCTCGTCGGGAGAACCTGTGCGCGAGTCGCCGGAGTGTATCAGCGGGTTGATCTTGCAGGGGATCAAGAAGCCGCACGAGTGCCCCGCATTCGCAGTCAAGTGCACGCCGGAGAATCCGCTGGGCGCGCCGATGGTTTCTTCCGAAGGCGCGTGCGCGGCCTATTATCACTATGGCAAACGTCAAAACCACGAACTCGTTCAACCTGAGCTGCCCGTTACCCAGAGTCGCTGACGACCGAATCGTTCTGGCGCACGGCGGCGGCGGACGGCTGACTCACCAGTTGATCGAGAAAATTTTCCTGCCGGCCTTCGCCAATCCCGCGCTCGAACAGCGCCATGACGGGGCAACTCTGTCCCTCAATGGTTCGCGGCTCGCGTTCACGACTGATTCGTTCGTCGTGCAGCCGCTGATGTTTCCCGGCGGCAATATCGGCGATCTCGCGATTCATGGGACGGTCAACGATCTGGCGATGTGTGGGGCGCGCCCGCTCTACCTGAGCGCAGGATTCATTCTTGAAGAGGGCCTGTTGATGGACACGCTGCGCACCGTAGTCACATCGATGCAGGAAGCGGCGGCGCAGGCGAAGGTGCAACTGGTTACTGGTGATACGAAGGTCGTCGACAAGGGCAAAGGGGACGGCCTTTTCGTCAACACCTCGGGCATCGGCGTGATCGAGGCGAACGTCAAGACCGCTATCGGCCCGGCATCCGTGCAAGTCGGTGATGCAGTCATCGTCAGCGGAGACCTTGGCCGCCACGGCATTGCCATCCTTTCTGTGCGCCAGGGACTGGAGTTTGAATCGCCGATTCTCAGCGATAGTGCCAACGTCTGGCCTGCGGTCGAGGCCTTGCTGAATGCGGGAATCGACGTGCACTGCCTGCGCGACCTTACCCGCGGCGGTTTGGCCACGACACTGAACGAGATCGCCTCCGCCCGCGGCGTCTGCATCAAGCTGGAAGAGACGCTCATGCCCGTGGAAGAGACGGTCGAGGGTGCGTGCGAGATCCTCGGCCTTGATCCGCTCTATGTTGCGAATGAGGGTCGCTTTGCCGCCTTTGTCCCATCCGTGCAAACCGAGGCGGCGCTCGAAGTTCTCAAGAACGTTCCGGTGTCGCAGGGCGCGGTCGCCGTTGGCAAAGTAGAAGAGTCGCCGTGCGGCTTGGTTGTGTTGCAGAGCCGAATCGGTGGCAATCGCGTCGTCGACATGCTCAGTGGTGAGCAACTGCCGAGAATTTGTTAGAAGACATCAGGGATGACTTCTAACAAAGAATCTGTGAGCTCCGGAGGGTTAGCTTTTTGGGCTATCGAGCACGTCCGCCAGCCAAGAGCAGAACGCGGCCCGCGAGGTCATGCTCAGGACGTTCCGTCAGAACGCGAAGACTGTGGCCGCCGCGCCGACCGCCAACAGCACAAGGCCCCCTACCGCCTTCGAAACCAAGTAGATCGCTACCGCAAGTATTCGGCATTTGGCTTTGAAACCTGAACTTAGAGTCTGGATCTGCTTCGGGCTTGGGATGAGGAGGGGCGGCCATCTATCGAAATGGCCGCCTAGGGGAGTACATCGGTGGGCTACGTGAGGAAATTTTCGACCAACTGCATCACAATCGATACATTCGGCGGAGCTCATAAACCTGCGCGTGCAGATCAGACGGTATGCGCGCAGCTCGCTGCTCCTCTGCGCTATAGGTGAATTTGTCCGTTTCTATCTCGGACGGCGGCAAACCCACAGCTTGAATCACCTTGTCGGGGTCGAATCCCCAGACTGCTTCAAACGACATATCGAATTCCTTTTCATCCCATTGGATACAGATGTTCGAGATTGGCTAGTTCTGATATTGAACTTTCGTAATGCCTAGGCGGCGAATTTTGTTCTGGAGGGTCGTACGTTTCAATCCGAGCCGTTCGGCGGCGCCCCCTTTGCCCGCGATCCGCCCCGCCGCAGCTCGCAATGCATCGATGATCACGTTGGATTCCGCTTGTCTGAAACTAGAGGGTGAGCTGATAGCTACAACGACGTCGGAAGAGGTGGGAAGGGCGGCCATCGGGACCTCCAGTTCCTCACCGCGCGTAACGATAACAGCCCGCTCGATGAAATTCGCCAATTCACGAATGTTGCCTTTCCACGGGCAGTTCGTCAGCACGTCCAGGGCTTGCCTTGATATCGATGAAATCTGCTTCCGCATACGTGCTGCGAATTTCGAAACAAAGAAACTTACCAGCAGCGGAATATCCTCGCGCCGCTCGCGCAGAGGAGGAATCTCAATCGGGAAAACGTTGAAACGGTAAAAAAGATCCTCACGGAACTTCTCCTCCTGAATCATGGCCCGAAGATCACGGTGGGTTGCGGCGATGATGCGCACATTCACCTGGATCGTTGCGGCACTTCCCAACCGCTCGAACTCCTGCTCCTGAACTGCGCGCAACAGTTTCGGCTGCAGCTCCAGGCTGATGTCGCCGATCTCATCCAGAAAGAGCGTGCCTCTGTCTGCCAGCTCGAATCGCCCTTTTCGTTGCATCAGTGCACCGGTGAAAGCGCCCCGCTCGTGCCCGAACAGCTCGCTCTCGAGCAGTCCCGAAGGGATGGCAGCGCAGTTCATACGCACATAAGGACGATCACGGCGGGAGCTCAAATTGTGAATGGCGCGTGCGACCAGCTCTTTCCCCGTCCCCGTCTCACCATGAAGCAGGACGGTGGAATCCGTCGGCGCAACAATGGCAACATGCTCCAGGACTCTTCGAAGCGCTGGGCTCTTTCCAACAATGCCTTCGAAGCAGTCCTCAGAGCTGATTTCTGGGTCGAAATAAAACCGATCGGCTTCGCGCCTGCTCACGTTGGGAAAACTGGTTGCTCTGAAGTCTCCGAGGTCTGCGAAAGCAACGGCCGCGCCCATAGTCTCCTCCTGATGTTTGCAGTTTGTTTTCTGGTTCCCGGATGTCAGGCAGTTCGCTTTTGCGCCACCGGAAATTCGAGGACCCGGCCGCGCTGCTGCTGAGGCACCCACTTCACGGCCTTTCGGAAGCGAACTGGAACGTAGAACTCAATCACGTTTGTCATGTTGGTGCTCCTTGTTCAACCTTCTTGGCTTGAACTCGTGAGCCATTGTGCAACTCGGTTCGAATTTCGGAAACCCTATATCGAGGAATGTGCAAACTCTTTGGGAGGCAACGGACATCCTACTTTTGGGCGAAAGGAATCTAGTCTTTTGGACTGTTCTTAGGGAGGCCAGAATTCTTCTTGCGAGGTGTGGCTTCGAGGCGCTTCCAGCCATAAAGGCGAGCATCGATGGACCATAGGCCGGGTCCTAACATTGCCAGGGCGGCACCGGCGGTCGCCAACATCAGCCAAAGCGGCTTGTCGCCGGGTAGCATGAGCATCTTCCAGACTTCAATGAGGGCTACCGAGGCTCCGGCGATGGGTGTCCATAAGCCTGCGATTAACAGGATTCCCGCTCCCAGCAAGAGGATGGCGGGAATCGTCACATTCATCGGTGGTGGGTCGCTCCGCAAGGTCAAGCCTGCGCGTACGACCAGCGCGGAGCCCGCAACCGCACGCATCAGGAGCAGCCCCGTGCCGGGCCAGCCGCCAGCGAATGTTGAATATAGGCGCCGCAAGGACGCACCTTTCCGCACTACATTGCTATTCTCTGTTGTTCTGAGATCGCATCGGAAGCCCAAAAAGAGTTAAATCATCACTCTTTAGGGTTTGAAAATTTGGGCCAGGACGTTACTTCGGGCAAACTAAAGTTCAATAATCCCGCGCTTCAACCCGATCATGGCCGCATGGGTTCGGTCGCTGGCGCCCAATTTGGAAAGGATGTTCTTGACTCGCCCCTTGACGGTTTCCTCGGTGATCGAGAGCTGATCGGCGATCTGCTTATTGGCATTTCCGGCAGCGATCAAGCGGAGCACGTTGATTTCTGCCGGTGTCAGGGCGTCATCCGTCGCATGCTCGGCGATTTCGTACGACGCTTCGGGAGAAAGAGCCTTTTTCCCGGCATGAACCGCTCGGATTGTGTCTAGGAGTTCCTTGTGAATCGTATTTTTGAGCAGGTAACCTCGTGCTCCTGCTTTGAGGGCGCGAAGAATCTGTACATCACCCTTGTAGGTCGTCAATACGATGATTTTCGCATCGGGAAACTCTCCCCGAATCGCGGTGATGGCATCGAGGCCGTTCATTTCCGGCATTTGCAGGTCCATAATCGTGACATCCGGAAGATGCACACGGAACTGTTTGATCGCCTCGCGACCGTTCGAAGCCTCGGCAACCAGAGTGAAATCAGGTTCAGTGCTGATGAGTACAGATATGCCCTGGCGTACGAGAACATGATCGTCAACTGCAAGAATCCGGATTTGAGCTGACCTCTCACTCACGCTCTATCGGTTCCTTCTCATTTGTATCTGTCGCGGACCGCTTTCCAAAGTACCAGAAAGGCCGCGTGGATTTTACGTACGCTCTCGCTCCTGGAATACTGAGCTCGATTTCTGTACCACCATCCATTTCAGTCCAGATGGCTAGCTTGCCGCCTACAAGTTTCGCTCGTTCCCTCATGCCCGGCAAGCCATAATGCCCTTCACGGCCGTCTCCTCCGAGCACGTCGAAGGGAATCCCTTTCCCGTCATCCCGCACGCGGAGCCGAAAATATTTTTCGTCATAACGGATTTCGACTTCGATGTTTTGCGCCGCCGCATGGCGGAAGGCATTGCGCAGCGCCTCTGTCGCAAGCCGGTAGACTTCGTCGCGCAGGATCGGATGTAGATTGCGAGATGCTCCTTCCACAACCACGTTGAAGTTGGGCGAGGGCTGAGTGCTCGCAGCAGAAGCGAGTTCTTCCCCAACCGTCCGAATGGCTACTGCAAGATCATTCTTCTCGACCGTCGACATGCGCAAGCCTTGCACCGCATCCCGGCCCTCGGCGATAGCTTGAGACGCATGATCCGCAGTAGCTTCAAGCACTTTACGAGCGTCAGCCGGGCGTGCGGCTAACATGTTGATGCCGGCCTGAAGACTTGGCAAGAGTGCCTGAACGCTCTGCAAGAGCGTGTCGTGGAGGTCGCGAGCAACCCGTGTGCGTTCGGCTACCCGCTCCTCCAGACGCATGTTGAATTGCGCCGCCAGTTGCCGCACCCGCAGTTCATGTATTCCCCAGATCATCGCCAGAAACGCCGCCACGCAAGCCGCACGGAACCAGTTGGTCTGGTACCAAGCCGGAGGGATCACGAAATCCAGCGCCGCACCCTCTTCGTTCCAGACACCCCTGTTATTGCAGGCAAGGACGCGAAACCTGTAATGCTTCGGCGGAAGGTTCGTGTACTGCACGTGGCGATCGTTGATGACTTCTCTCCAGTCCTTGTCTTCGCCCTCCAGCTTGTAACGGAAGCGCACCTTCTCCGGCGCCACCAGGCTCAGCGCCGTGTAATCGATTGCCAGGTAGCGAACGTGTGGCGGCAGGCTCAAGCCGTTCGTGGCATCGTAGGGCTTGTCATCGGCAATGATCTGCTCGATGTGTACCGGCGGCGGCAGTTTGTTCTCGTGAAGGTTATGCGGATCGATTACGCTGATACCGTAGAAACTTGGGAACCAAATTCTCCCATCCGGTGCCTTAGACACGTTCGGTCCAAAGCCGCCGTTACTCATTGCAAGTGGGACCCCGTCGGTGATGTCGTAAATAGTGTGGTGCACCTTGCGCTTCGGATCGGCGACCCACGCGTCCAATTCAGGCCGCGCAATACGTAACAACCCGCAGGGCATGTACAGCCAAATATTGTGGTCATTGTCTTCTACCGACCAATGCACCGTGTCACATGGCAATCCGTTCTTGCTGCCAAGCGTGGTGACGCCACCGTCCTTGATGCGACTTAGGCCGCTTTGAGTGGCAGCCCACAATGTTCCTCGCGTTCCAAACCGAAGTTGCCTCACCATTCCACTTCCCAATCCGTCTTTGGAAGCGTAGGAAGCGCGAACTTCGCCATCTTTCCAGTTCACAATGCCCCCGTGCGCAAATCCGAGCCACAAACTTTGATGGGACGGATCCACTGCCATGCTCAAGCCGACATCGTTATGTCCTAGTCGCGACCAGGGAATCGCTTCCACTTCACCATCATGCCTGACGTGGATCAACCCATGCTGTTCATTGTTGAGCCACACAGTGTGCCGAGAATCCTCGGCGACCCCGTATACGCTTCCGCCCGGAACGTTAGGCAAGCGGGAGAACCGTTTGCCGTCCCATCGGACGACGCCTGCTCTGGAGGTCACCCACACTTCTCCTTCACGATCTTCGAAGAGAGAGTCTGTGGATTGCAGTAATCCGCTGTCGCTTATCGACCGTACCCTGGTGTTTGTCGAGGGTTGTACTCCTTGCGAATGTGAGCCAGGCATTGCTTGCTGGGCCCTGCGGTAGACCGTCACCTCCCCGTTTTTGAAACGGGTGACCCCGCTGAAGGAGGCCGCCCAGAGGCCGCCATCTCTCGCGGCCAGTACCGCATTCGAAAAGGCGTCTGCTAGCCCCTGGCTTTCCGAGATCGTCGGCACAGCGTAATCCCGGAAGCGATCGAGCCCGGCAGAAGTTGCTATCCAAATGTTGCCTTCGCGATCTTCGAAGATGCTTAAAACGGTATTGCTGGTCAGCCCATCTTTCTCCGAAAACCAATCTGCCCTTCCGTGGCGAAGTCGGATCACGCCGCTTCCGAGGGTTGTCATCCACAGACTGCCGTCGCTAGCATGCAAGAAACGAAGAGGTGTGAACGAGAACTTGATGCCGGGAACCGGGTACTTCTGTACTTTCCCTTCTACGAGCTGTCCCAGGCCGTTGGGCATTCCCAGTATGAACGCCCCGTTCTCTGCTTCAGTCACGCTGGCAAGTCGGCCTACATCTCTCGAAACATCGAAATGTTGCACGGTACTTGGCTTCCATCGCCAAAGATCCTCGGGTCCGCACACCCACAGGTTGTGCTTGCTGTCCTCATAGAGCGCGTCAATGCGTTTTGGGAAGGTTTCTTCTCCCCAACATCGCACTTGCTCTCGCTGAATTGCACAGACCCTCGGCTGGACCGGCGATTGCCCGATCACCTCGCCTGCCATCCAAATCGTGCCCTCGTGATCCTCCAAGAGGTGCTGGACCGTGATTCCGGCGGTTTTCGGGTAATTTGCGAGTTTGCCGTCTTTCCAGTTCGTCAGTCCGCTAACGGTACCGATCCAAAGTGTTCCGTCATGGGCAACCAGCAGGTGTCGGATGTACTCGCTAGGTAGTTGCTGGCCCGCCGGCGGTTGCCAGGGAATAGCGCGTACACCATCGAAGCGCACCAGTCCGAATTGAGTACCCAGCCACAAGTAGCCATCTTGTGTTTGTGCGATGGAACTAATGTAACCCCTTGTGAATCCGTCGCGAATCCTCCACGAGCTATGCGCGTACTGGCTGATGTCGAGCGAGGGATCTAACGCGAAGGCGCAAGCGCAGCACGCCAGCAGGGTGGCGAACGATAAGACCGCATGCATGCGCGGCTTGCCCATGGAAATACATCTTAGTCCAGTCAGCGCAGTTCTGTGACCCTCTCCGTCTGAAGCTTGAATCGGGAAATTTAACACTCGGAAACTTGCTCCCGGGACTATCATTGGTGTTTCACAAATGCTACTTCGGGGGCGGTCATGAGTTGCGTCGTTCGTTTAGCCGTTCTCCTAGTTCTTTTCTTCCTTGCCGCGGGAATTTTCTCGCCTGCCGATGCGCAGACTGAAACCGGCACTATCCACGGCTCTGTCACTGATCCGACCGGAGCTGTTGTCGTCAACGCTACCCTTCGCCTGATTGACATAGATCGCGGCCTCCAAAGCGAGGTTACGACTGGAAACGGCGGCCTTTACAGCTTCGCTGGAGTGCGGCCGGGCCATTACCGGATCGAAGTTGAAAAAAGCGGATTCAAGGTCGTCCGCCTAACTGGAATCACCATCAACGTGCAGGACAATCTCGCGCAGGATTTCAAGCTCGCCCTCGGCCCTGCTTCGGAGACGATCACTGTCGAAGCCACCACCCTGAATGCAAACACGACGGACGCTACGGTGAGTACCGTCGTGGACCAGCACTTCGTCGATAATATCCCACTCAATGGCCGCACGGTTCAGACGCTGATCATGCTCACACCTGGTGTGGTCGTGACCCAGACTGCTTTCGACGACCAGGGACAATTCAGCGTAAATGGTCAACGTGCCGACGCGAATTACTTCACCGTCGATGGCGTCAGCGCTAATTTCGGTGTCACAGGCTATGGCCCATTGGTGCAAACTGCCGGAGGAGCGTTACCGGCGCTGAGCGTGGCCGGCGGAACAAATAGCCTGGTCTCCGTGGATGCCATGCAGGAATTTCGTATCCAGACCTCGTCGTTCGCTCCCGAGTTCGGACGCACTCCGGGCGCGCAGCTGGCGGTCGTCACTCGCTCGGGTACAAATGCGTTTCATGGCACGCTATTCGAGTACTTCAGAAACAGCGACCTTGATGCCAACGACTGGTTTGCAAATCACCTTGGTCTGCCGAAACCGGCGGAGCGCCAGAACGATTTCGGCGGTGTATTCGGTGGCCCGATTATCAAGGACAAGACGTTCTTCTTCGTTTCTTATGAAGGACTCCGGTTGCGGTTGCCGTCAACGCAGGAAACCGTAGTGCCGAGCACTCCATCGCGACAGCAAGCGCAAGCGGCGGGTTTGTCAATCCTGCCTTACTTGAATGCTTATCCGATCGCAAACGGGGCTGATCTCGGCGCGGGATTGGCGCAGTTCGATGCAACCTATTCCAACCCGTCTTCGGTGGACGCATTCAGCATTCGGGTGGATCAAACGATTAATGCCAAGGTCACTCTGTTCGGCCGTTACAACTACTCGCCGTCCGACCTGAAGCAGCGCGGACCGTTTGCTGCCCCGAACACGGCCCTCAGCACGAAAGAATCAGTTTCGTCCTTCATACAAACCTTCACGCTTGGGTCGACACAGCTAATCCGGCCAGACATGAGCAATGAATTCAGGGCAAATTACAGCAACCAGCGAGTTGGCACGAAGTACTCCCTCGATGACTTTGGCGGGGCCGTGCCACTTCCGGATTCTGTTTTGTTTTCGTCCGGATACTCATCGACGAATGCGCTCTTTGAATTCGTCATCCTCGGTGCAGGGGAATATGCACAGGGGAAATACGGGACCGATGAGCAACGCCAAGTCAATCTGATTGACAATGTCTCAATTGCGGAGGGCAGCCATCAATTGAAGTTTGGTGTCGATTATCGCTGGCTTTCACCTTTCAGCAGTCCCGTCACCTACGCCCAATTCGCGGAGTTCAAAGGCATGTCAACGACTCCCGGCGGAGCTCTTTCGGACACAGCTCTCGGCGCTTTTCTACACAATCTGCAAGCCAACACACTGCTTGCCCGGAACCTCTCGCTCTACGGTCAGGACACATGGAAAGTCACGGCGCGGTTGACATTAACTTACGGTTTGAGATGGGACCTGAACCCGGCATTGAAGGGCAAGAACCTACAAAACCAGCCGTTTACTGTGACAGGCCTAAATGATCCGGCAACAATGGCGTTGGCACCCCGCGGTACTTCACTTTACGACACGAGTTATGGAAACGTAGCGCCAAGAATTGGAATAGCGTACCGGTTCGGGGAGAAGCAGAATTGGGCTTCAATCCTTCGCGCGGGTTTCGGTATGTTTTACGATCTCGGATATGGCTCGCTCGGCGGCGTCTCCAGCTATTTCCCGTACCAAGCCACAAAGTCATTATCGTTGGTTCCGTTTCCCCTTAGCGGGGCGAACTCTGCTCCTCCGCCTCTCACAACCAATCCCCCGGTCTCAGCCATTCTTGTAGCCGAACCTAACCTATCTACTCCGCATACCTACCAATGGAATGTCGCACTGGAGCAGTCAATCGGGGCGAAGCAGAGTCTCTCACTGACGTACGTAGGCGCAGCAGGTCGTGACTTGCTGCGAGTCAACAATCTCTTTAATCCCAACCAAGACTTTCAGCAGGTGAATATAACCGACAATTCGGCCACATCAGACTACGATGCGCTGCAAGTCAAGTTCGAGAGGCGCTTGTCACGGGGCCTGCAGGCTTTGGCTTCGTACACTTGGTCGCACTCGATTGACATTGCCTCGACCGATGCCTTCGCGACTTACTTGAATACGCCGCCCCTTATTGCCAATCCAAACGTAGATCGGGCCACCTCGGACTTCGATATCCGGCACGCATTTACCGCTGGCGTGACCTACGCTGTGCCCACGCCGCAATGGAATAGCTTCGCACGTGCCACCCTGGGTGGATGGTCCATGGATACGTTCCTTTTGGCAAGGACAGCTCCGCCCGTGGACCTCACTAGCGGACTCGTCATCGCTGCTGGTACCGTTTTCTATCCTCGCCCGAATCTCATTCCTGGGGTGCCGATCGAACTCTACGGTTCCCAGTACCCTGGTGGCAAAATCTTCAACAGTGCCGCTTTCATGACGCCCCCGACAGGCGAGCAGGGGAACTTCTCGCGCAATTACCTTCGCGGCTTCTCAGCATCTCAGGTCGACATTGCCCTGCAGCGACAATTCAACCTAACCGAAAAACTAAACCTCCGTTTCCGGGGCGAGTTCTTTAACCTCTTCAACCATCCGAATTTCGGCTCTCCCAATAATTCTCTAACCAGTCCTCTGTTTGGATACTCGACGAAAACGTTGGCGAACAGTCTCGGCACCGGCGGTGCGAATGGTGGCTTGAATCCCCTGTATCAGATCGGCGGCCCCCGCTCGATCCAACTCGCGCTCAAGCTGCAGTTCTAAGTTCTAGCGTTGTAGCAACACATTTCTCTGACTTTCTTCGACTCGTCTCTATTCCTTGGGCGGGTAGCTGCGGAAGATCTTCTGAACAACTTCGTAGATCTTCTTGTCGTGTTTTTCAGGGCTGGCGTTCGCGTCGACCTTGCCGCTCGCCATGCCGCGCCACACCATCGCACGGGTACCCGAGTCTACGAGATTAACCACAAGCATGCCCATCAGAACATCATGGGAACCGCTCCTCCAACGCAGGTTCCGCAAACCTTCCCTGAAACCCATGCCGCGAATGTCGCGGTCGAAGACAACGCCATAGGAGACCAGTACATCTGGATTCTCTCCGGGGCTGACCTTCGTCAGTCCTTTGGCCGACAGTTGCCCGTCGATCGAGCTGACGATTATCTGGTTCAGGGGTTCGTCCGCCACACGATGGCCGCTCGCCCAGGCATATGTTTTGAAGTGCGCGAAGTCTGCCTTGCTGTAGTCAATGCTGATTTCCTGCGCCGCGGCACCCGTGCCCAGCAGGATGAGAGCTGTTACTGCGATGAATGCGATTCGCATTGCGGTTCTACTCTCCTTTGTGCGGACAAGCGCTCCTCTCCGACCTCTTCTAGGCATTTCACCTTCCAAACAGAATCGTTGCTCCTTCGTTCACGTGATTGTTGAGTTGTTGATTTTGCGGACCTGGGCGGTAAGATTCCCCATTTTCGTTTGCCTTTTTGTCGCATCAGTAGCGCCCCATCTTGGCGGGTGACCTTATCAGGGGGCGGCTGCGCCTTCTGAGTTCCTGATGCGCCAGACCGCGCCCGAATGTGGGCACGCATGCCCATTGCTTGCCCATGTGTACACCCGATGGAAATCTGGCTTGGTCGCAACCAGCTTCGTTAGCGGCTTTTGTTCGCGATTGACGGTGGCATCGAGATTGCTTGCCCCATGCTGAGCGAGGGGGCAGCACGAGACGCATGAACGGACTCCGCAGCCAACCAGTTCGGAGCGTCACAAAGCGCACAAAACCCGCGCGGCAATACCTCCGTCATTCTGCCCCCGTTTCTGCCCCTCTCTGGTTCTCGGGGAGACTTCGAACATGATCACCATTGACGCACCACCGGGCGAATTGAACGTACGCATCCTCTCGTCAATTCTCAACCTGGTCTGTCCACAATGCGGCGGAAGAATGTCGGAATACCGATGTGAAGGAAGATGCGGCAGAAACTGGCTTCCAGAATGGGAGTGGGCAAATCGGCGGCGAAAAGCTCCAGGTGCCGGCAAGCGTCACCCCATTAGGTAGCGGGACTTGACGGGCGCCTTCAGAGTTCTTCCATTTGGCACCCAAGCCGATCCGCAAGGAAGCGGGCACGGTCGGCATTCCATCTATCGTAGTGAAAGCGGCAAACCCACTGCGGATTAAATCAGTCAATGGAGTGTTTGCCCTGAAGTTTACTGTTGAACTGCTAACGCGATTGTGTGCGTATCTTCGGCCAATCGGAAGCTATCTGACCTGTCCGATGCCAAGAACAATATGTACGGGTGAGTCGTGTCTTCTGAGTCTGTCGACCATCGCTCAGCCGAGTCCACCCGTTTCCAAGGTGTTCCGAAGCGATTGTGCGCCGGCCTTACGACACAGCGCGATCATCTTCTGTACCCGCGCACAGGCTCGCTGCAATCAGCATGACATGTGTGAGGGCATCCTGGGGTAGGACCGTTCCGAGTGGACGAGCATTCCTAACTTCTTCAGTGGTAGGCGGCGTGAGCTCAACTATGTAGTCTTTCCCCATCTCCTCATTTGAACGGACCAAGTTCAGGAACTCGTTTTTGTCCTCAGGAGACGAAAAGGAAAATAGAAGCTCGTAAGCGCTCGCGTCTGGATCGCCGAGGAGTGCCAGTGAGCGTGTGTTCGTGAGATTTGCATAGCCGACCAGGTGCCCAATGATGTCGGCGGCAAAAAGCCGAGCCTCTGGATTATCGGTGGGCAAGAATTCGACGATGCAGAGCCAGTCCTTCTCATCTTGCCAGTAGGGCTCGAAATCGTCTTTGCGCTTCGTTCCCGACATCGTAGATCACCTTGTTCGAGAGTTTTGGGTCAAAACTCGCGGTACAAGAACGGTACAACCAAAACCCGTTCTTTCGTGTTCTCAGTGGTTCCTTACACGGCATTGCAGTGCGACCGCTGCCTTGTAATTACAACGTGATACAGCCAATCAGCGCCCTTTCACGGCGGTAACGCGGGTTCAAATCCCGCCGGGGACGCCAACAAAATGAAAGACTTCCACGAAATCGCCGTTTTGCTTCATGATCCAATTTGATCCACTTAGGTCGGCTTGAGTTCCAAAACCGCGCCCTTCCGCACCAGTTTGACCAAATTGCTCTGCGCCTCGCGCTTCTGTGGACCGACTGCCTGCATGTAAACGTCGGTCGTGACTTTCAGACTCGCATGGCGCAGCAGTTCCTGTACGACCTTGGGATTCTCGCCGTTCGCGTTCAACAGCGTCCCCAAAGTGTGCCGAAAGGTGTGATACGAAACTTGCTTCGTTACCTTGGCACGCTGCAAAGCCGGCTTGCCGTAATATCGCCACAACGTTCCGGGCCAGTAGGGCTGTCGGCCTTTCATGTGCGGCGAGGCGAATACCCAATCGCTTGGACCTGCGTGCGGAGAAAGGTGTCTCCAGGCCAAAAGCGCCTCGGCCGTTTGCGCATCCAGCGGAACGTCTTTCAGAGAAGCTTCCGTTTTCGGTGCACCTTCCACCATCGCCACTACCGATCGACGGATGTGCAAGATGAGGTTTTCGAAATCCACGTCCTGCCAGCGAAGCCCGATCAGTTCTCCTCGGCGCAACCCGGTAAAAGCGTCCAACTCGATCATCGTGCGGAGTGGATCGGGCAGTTCCTTGAGAAATGCCATGATCTCTTCCGGTGTCAGAACATCGGGTGCTTTCTGCCGTTTCGCGCTCTGGCGAACGCTCGTGATTGGATTCTTCTCCGTCCATTCCCATCGGATCGCGTGGGAACAGAGTGCGCTCATGATGTTTCTGATCTTCGCCCTGCTGCCCCGCGCTAGCGGAACACCCGTTTTCGGAAAACAGAGACTCTTGAGCCATTTCTCCACCTCGGTCGCCTTGACGTCCGTCAACCGGCACGCGCGCCACCGCGGAAGGATCCACTTCTTCAAATAGCCCTCGTAGGTCACCTGCGTCGAGTACGATTTGCGATCTTCGTCCCCCGCATCGGGTGCCGGTTTCGTCTTGTTGAAAATGTCCGGCAACTCGTGTTGGCGATAATGATTTACAAGCGTCTCGAAACTGATGCTTTTGATGAGCCTTTGAGGGGTTTGTTGGTTGATCTCCAAGCGGATTGCATCTACGGTAGCTTGGGCGGAAGACTCGGTCGGCAAGTCTTCCTGCGTTCCAATGACGATGTGTTTTCGCCGGATCGTGCCGTCCAGCTGAACCTCTCTCCATAGGAATTCCCAAACCTTTCCTTTTTTGCGATCCGCCAGTCTTAGACTGCCTTTTTGATAACTCGTGCGCCTCATTCACTTCCTCCATTTCGGTTGAGGCAACACGGATGGCTGGAACGAGAGTAGCCCAGCTATGGTCTGTTGTCGAGACCGCCCCAATTCAATTCATCGACTCAGCTGGCCATTTTGCGTTCAAGCCAATCGTTCAAAACGGAGGCACGAAAACGCCAGAGCTTTCCGATCCGCACGCCCACAATCTGTCCGCTACGGGCCATTTGTTGGAGAGTCTTGGGATGAATTTTCAAGAGAGCTGCTGCCTCATCTGTGTCTAGGAGTTGTTCGAAAAGCACATCACCGTTTGCGGCATGGTGGGCTGGTTTGGAAAAAAGGTCAGGCATAGGCCGCCTCCGAGAGAGTTTGGCGAGTGGCTCGGCTTAGATTCTGCATCCTCGATGATGCTGACATATCCAATCTCGAAGCCGGACACGGCGATCCGAAGGCGACCGCTGCCCTCCGCAACTGGTCACGTTTGTACCCGACCGGCGATACTGACCAACGTGACCCATTTCTGCCGCCCTGTCTAATGAAATTTCGGAAGTCTGTTATTCCTTCTGCGACTAATAGCTTTTCGAAACGGGTGCGTTCCGTCAGATTCTCGTTGACCGGGCGGCTTCGGGGAAGTGTAGCTTGATGAAATAGCGGAACTTGCGGAAACGACAAAAATCCCGGGAAGCGTCAAAGAATCTTGATACAGCGGTGGTGCCTGGCCTTTGTCTCGGCTCTGTTCCGCGGCTTCCAATGCCATTCAGAGCATTCCAGCGCGGCATTCAGAGGGGGTGTGGGTGAGCGAAGAGTTAACGAAATGACCTTGGATATGTCTTTTGTTCATCGGAGCATAGAAATTCTTTCTCTCTGTCTCGACTGCGAGTTCACCCGCCAAAGCACAATCACGACAAGCTATTAGTCCTCCACGGAATAACAGACTTCCGAAACTTCATTGGACAGCCAAATTGAGTGCGGTTACTTTGGCGTCACGCGCAGCAGATTTTAGCTGCTCCTGGAGGCGCAGATGTCATCACGTTGGTTCCAAGTCCGTCTTATCCGCCGAATCCAAACCTTCCTTTTGTCGAAGTGGGCGCGTTCAACTACCGCTCTGCTCACCCTGCTTCTTGTCACGCCTGTGGCCGCGCTGGCACAGAACTCACCGTTCGACACCGGCTTTACCGCCATCCAAAGCCTGTTCACCGGCACCATTGCGAAGGTTGCCAGTTTGGTTGCCATCGTGATCGGCGGCTACGGCTTCGCGCACGGCGAACCTGGCGCTAAGAAGGCGCTCGCCGGCGTTGCCGCCGGAACGGGCATTGCCGTTCTCGCGGTGAATGTCCTGAGTTGGCTCTGGGGCGTTTAGCGCCCTTCCCAGCTACCTACGACCCATTTCACCAACACGCTTTGTTAGGCGAGGGGGGCTTATGGCAGACAAAACACAAAAACATCGAACAAATCGGGTGTTCAAGAGCCTGCATAAGCCTCTCACCTACCTGGGCGTGGAGCGCACTTTGTTCTACTTCGTCTGCGTGGGCGCGGTGGGGGCCTTCAATCTTTTCAATTCCATCATGGCGGGGATCGCCGTGTTCATCGGCGGTTTTGCCTTCGGGCATTGGGTGACGAACAGCGATCCGGCATTCCTCCGCATCCTTGCGAGATCCGAACGCTACAAGCTGCGCTATGACGCGGCCAAGCAGCTCATCCCCCGCGTAGAGGTACTGTGATGCTGCGAGTCGATAAGGTCATCAAGCCGTGGAAAGAGAGCGCGTGTCTCAACGACCACATCAATTTGTACGGCTTCTGGAATGAGACGGCCTTTCTTACCAAGGGCGGCGATGTGGGCATGGTGCTCAGTGTTCCCGGCGTGGACTACGAAAGCCTCGACCGCGCGGAGCAGGAGTATGCGGTGAAGCGGCTGGAAGCCGCTCTGAAAGCCTTCGGCCCAGGCTTCCATGTTTACCAGTATCTCTTCAAATCGAATCGACCCGACGTACCGTTCGCCAAATATGACGACCCGATTGTGGAAGCGGCGATTGAGCAACGACGGAAGTTCTTTGAAGCGAAACGCGACCATCTTTATCAGGTGGAAATCTTTTACTGCATTCTGCTCGAAGGCTCGCGGTCGAAAACCGGAGTGGGCGCTGCGTTCAGCCAACTCTTTCGCGATCCTGCCGGGGCCATCGGCGAACTGAAAGCGCAGTTCACGAACGACAACATGAAAACTCTGCTGCGCAGCCAGATCGAGCGTGATGTTGCCTGCCTTGACCAGCGCGTGCAGGCATTCGCTCGGCAGCTCGCGGACTTCATGCAAATCGAGGTCTTGGACAGGCAAGGGCAATTCAGGTTTTTCCGCCGGTTGCTGAACTTCGACGACTGGCGCGTTGCGGGCAACCCGCAGTCCACGCAGTTCCTCGACTATCAGGTCGTGAACTCCAATATCGAAGCCGAGCGGAACCATCTGCGCGTCGGCGATCACATCGTTCGGGTGCTCACGATGAAAGAGGCGATCACCGAGACGCGGCCATTGGCGCTCGATGCGCTGCTGAAGATCCCGACCAACTTCTATGTCGTTACGGAATGGACGCCGCTCGCGGCGGACAAGGCACGCAAGGAAGTCAACAAGCGCCGCCGCCACTTCAATATGTCGAAAACCGGATTTGTCTCGCAGATGGGCAACGACTCGACGAAGACAAACCCTCGCGATGTGCTGGTGGACGAGTCGAAACAGGCCGACATTGAGAATCTCGGCGACTGCCTGCGCGCTCTGGGTGACGGGCAATCGCTCGGCGACCTCTCGCTCACGATCATCCTCTACGGCCGCTCAAAATCCGAATTGGACCAGCTCGGGGCCGAATTCACTGGCATCTTCACCAACGCCGACGGCAGCCTGTTTTCGGAGACCTACAACCAACTCAACGCTTACTTCGCCATCGTGCCGGGCAACTATGCGTTGAACCTCCGCAAGCTGTATCTGCTGAACACGAATTACGCCGACCTGTCGTTTCTCTTTACGATCCTTCCGGGCGAGAAGACGAACGCCCATCTCGGCACCGAGTACCTGGCCGTGCTCGAAACCGACAACAGCACACCGTACTTCCTCAACCTGCATAACGGCGAGGTCGCCCACACGCTGATCCTCGGGATGACAGGCAGTGGGAAGTCCTATTTGGCCAATTTTCTGCTGCAAAATGCACAGAAATACACGCCGCTCACCTTCATATTCGATATCCGCGTGCGACACAGGCGTGGGCAAACTGCAGGGGCAAGAAGGCGTCAGTAATCTGGTGGAAGCGTTCTTGGTAGCCGGTTCAAAATCAGTTGTTGCGAGCTTGTGGAGCGCCGACGACACGTTCGCGAGTGCGCTGATGGATCGCTTCTACCAGCGGCTGGGCCAGGGCGAGGACACCAGCTCGGCGCTCAGAGACGCGAAGCTGGATCTGTTGGCAAAATATGGCGACAAGGTGAGTCCGTTCTATTGGGCAGCTTTCATCGCCGTTGGAGAGGCTTCCACACCAATTGGGATTAAACAGCAATGAATTTGACTCTCGAAGAGCGCACGAAGATTTTCGACAAGGTCTGCCGCTTGGTGGAAACCAAGCATTTCAATCCTGCCATGAATGGAGTGGATTGGAACGCGCTTGCTCAAAGCCGACGGGACCAAATTCTTGCATGTACCGAAGCGGAGGCATTCGAGAAGGAAGTTCAGAGGCTAGTGGCCGAGCTCAAGACCAGCCATACCGGCTTCCGACATGCCGGTATGCGAAACATACCGGCTCGGCACGCGATCAATGCCACCATGCAGTGCATCGCCATCAACGGGGGTGAACGCTGGATGTTTCAGGATGTTCACCAAGGTGGCCCAGCGTACTCCGCGGGGATTAGGCCTGGGGATTTATTGCTGGAGCGCGATGGACGGGAGATTCGGCCTCCCGAAGATTTGACGTTCTCAGTCGGAGAAACGGTTGACTTGACGGTCGAAAAACTCCACGGAGGCCAAGAGCGGCTCAGACTTCAATTACCCGTGCCGAAGTCAAAGAAACACCCCGTCACCGCGCCAGACCCGGTACACGCTGAGAAAATCACCGACGAGATCGGCCTACTCAAAGTCGCCATGTTCCCCGGAGTGGTGGGAATCGACGTTGCCAAGGACATCGACCGCGGAATCGCGTCTCTGAATGGCTGCGGCCGCCTGATTGTGGACCTGCGCGGGAACACTGGCGGAGGAATCGGCGGGCTACGCCTCATGAGCTATTTGACACCCGGAAAACTTGAGGTTGGCTATAGTCTCACGCGGAAACGTCGCGAGCGCGGTTATCGTCGTGAGGAACTGACCCGATTCGGACGGATTCCGTCCCACAAGGCGACTCTCTTATGGTTAGCGGCCCGATATGCCTTCGTTGAAAAATCTATCCTCGTGGTCACCGAAGGACTCGGCCAGCGACGATTCCACGATCGAGTCGTGCTGCTAGTAAACGAGCACACCGCCAGTGCCGGCGAGATGGTCTCAGCGTTTGCGGAGGAAAACAATCTGGCAACCATCGTGGGAACGAAAACGCCCGGTCGTCTACTCAGTGGCAGCGCATACAAGGTTGGCCACGGATACATTCTTGGCCTCCCGGTTGCCGCCTACCTGACGTGGCAAGGACGGATGCTGGAGAACAATGGCATTGCGCCGAAGTTTTCTATTGAACTCTCGCGGGAAGCATTGAAGCAAGGAAGAGACACCCAACTCGGAACCGCAATCGACGTGGCTAAAGCTCTGTGATCGCGGAACGGCTCTGCCGCAGTCACAAATCTCGCTTACCTTATTGTAGACACTTGGGCGTTTATCGCGACCAATTCCAGGACGCATTACTTCCGGGTTGCCCGTGATACGACCGAAACAGTGCAGGCCCGGCAGGAAAACCTTCCCGGAACCCAAGTCCAAGGGCAGCAGTTTGGAGGCCAGTCACGTCAAGGGACGTTGTCCCCGTTGTGAGCGGGTAACCATCGTCAGTCGCCTATACTGCTGTTTCATTCGGCCTTGTTCGCGGCCTGCCAGAATTGGTCACCGTGAAGGGATTTGTTCCAGACCTCGAACCTTGCACGCCAACTCTCGAATGGTTCGGTTAGGGGATGCCGCGGGTCGCCGCTCAAGGAGTAGGCCATGCCTTCAATCATCCACTTGGGTTTGTACAGCATGGCAATGTTGCCAAATTCTTCGGCTTGGCGGACGTGTATGAGCTCATGTGCGATGTAGAACTCTTTCCACCCACGCGGAGCCACGGCTACACCGAAATTTCCAACTGAGAAAGCCGCTCGCGACCCCAAGCCAAATCCATCGAGGCATTCGGCAGACGAGCAAAAGACAATTTTGGGTTGCGAGTGAAAAGCACCGACCTGCTGCGTGACTCTAGCGGCGGCAGCGGAATACAAAGCTCGGGCTTCCGCCAGCCTTTCCTTGCTGTCAATGCACAGGCCATCGTCATAGCATTGCACCCCGCCTACAGTCTGCGGGACAATCACGCGCAGTGACTTGCCGAAACACAGTACTGAAATCGACACAATGGCTGCTATAAACAACGCCGCCCACTTGAAGATATTGATCTTGATGGGTCAACCTCCATAGAACATCACAGATCGGAATATCTCAGATTGTACTGGCTGCAAGCGGTTTTTGAGAGTGCTTAGGTTGTTGCCCCGCTCGCGCAACACCCGCTTTCGCGGCTGCGCGCTGCGTGATGGTCGCACCTGGCGCGAAGGGGTTGTTTCCTTCAAGCACCGACGATGCAACGAAACCGACAAATATCATCGCGCTCAGCAATCCCCACACGAGAACGACTGGCTTCCAGGGAACGAGAATGTACATGGCAGACCTCCGAGGACGAAGAGCGGCTCACGATTACAAATATTATACTGCGAAATCCCAAGAACTTTTTTTGTGAAAATCGTGCTCGTCGTAAATCATGACGGCGTTCTCCACCAGAGATTCTGACCGTTGCCGGGTTGTGGCTTCAGAGCACGCGAATAGGAAATCGCATCCATTCCACGCCTGGCTGGCGCAAGCCGAGGAAATACGAACCCGGAGAGATGCCAGCGAGATTGACGTCAACCCTCAGGACCACAATGTGATCTTCGAGTTTAGCCATGGCACTTGTACGGAAAAGCTCAGCGCCGTTCGGATTGATGAGCGCTACATCGTACGCCCCCTCGTTGCTTCCGATTGGCAACTCCAAGTTCAGATTCCTTGCGTTACGAGGAACCTCTAATGACGGCTGACTAGTCTCGGACGTGCTTTCTCCGCGCGCCGTAGCGCGGCCACGCAGGTCGAGGACCACAACTGCCGCAGTTTGCCCCGATGGCCGACTTCGCACCCACAACAATCCGCCGAACGCAAAAAGCAGAACCGCAGCAGCGGCAAGCCAGACCTGCATTCGACGCCGTTGGCCCGCCTGTCTACGGAAATTGTTGAAATCCTGAAAGCACGGGCTACAGGCGCTGAGGTGACCGAACCAAGGCGCCGCTTGCGACAGCGGCAATTTGTGGAAAGCAATGCCTCTCAGGATGGACGAGTCGGGGCACCCAACGCGCTCTGGGTTTGGAAACTCGCGCGATAAACCCCGCGCCAGCACATCCAAGATGCGCTTCTCTTCTTCGACGGAATAGCCTTGTTCGATCAGAATTTGCCTCTCACCAACCTTGCTTCAAAACCAACGGCCAAGTTTACCGCGAGCCGTGCGCTGGGCCTAGCCCCGCTCTCGAACCTCACGCCGCACTGCCAAATCGGGCGCGGAGCCGCCCGAGTGCGTAACGGAATCGAAGTTTAGCTTGCGGCTCGGTCAGACGCAGATATTCTGCGATTTCTTTCCAGGAATAGCCAGCCTGACGTGCCATCCAGACCGTACGTGTCCAGTCATCCATGCTCTCGATTGTTTGTTTGACCTGAATCGAACGATCCAGATCCTCCACCGCCCTCGAATCATGGGCCTGGCGCAACCGCTCAAGATCGCGGCCCAGCGGAAAATATTCGACCATCTCTCGTCTTCTGCGTTCCCGCCTCAGGGCGCGATTAAAGCGATGGTGAAAGGCTCCGAAGAGATAGGACTCCAGGTTCAGTATTGGTCGGTCTTTTCCATTTGACCGACGCATCGTTTTCGCGACGGATCGCAGTACCGACTCCCACACACCCGTGGCCAAAACCATCGTGTCATCGGACGTTTTGTTTGCCAGCTCTTTGCGCGCGTGCGCCTGAATCCGCGGCCACAGACGGCACGCAACGATTGCCAATTCGCTGACGTCATCCTGGCCCCGCGCTTCAGTATTCTGAAGGAAAGCGGAAAGAACCCATTCAGGGCCCAATTCGCGGCTGGACATCGGACAGGCTTCTCCTCTTAATCCTTACTGCTAAGGCCAGAAAGTGCCAAGAGCTTGACATCTGACATGAGCTGATGTCAAGGCCCGGTGCACCTCTCGCCTCGACCGGAGTCCATAGTGTCACGACGGCGGAATTGCGGCCCAACGGGTCTGGCCAGCGGCGCCCAGAAATAAAAAAATCTTTTTGATACTTTTTCTCTCCTGCCGGTTCCTTCACTAGATGTAGGGCAATTATCGATGTCTGCCGTTTGGCGAAAGGGACTTTGAGAAGTGTTCCCCAACGTTGAAGTGCGTCACCTGCAGGCCGTCAATGCTTTGGCCGAGGAGTTGAGCTTTACTCGGGCCGCCTACCGATTGCACATCACCCAATCTACGCTCAGCAAACAGATCGCTGAGATCGAAGAACACTATAGACTTCACCTGTTCACTCGCGACAATAAAAAGATTGTGGAGCTCACTGACGCAGGACGTGTCTTCGTCGAAGAGGCTCGCTCGGCGCTCTCGCACATGGAGCGGGCTGTTCATCTTGCTCGTGTCGCCCATGATGAACCAGACAACGTTTTGATGATCGGACACTCGCCCTACGCCGATCAAGCCTGGGTTTCAGCCATTCTTGCAATTCGTCTCCCCGTGTACCCCAAGCTCCGCATTCGACTGATGAGTCAATTCTCAATCGAGTTGGTCCGAAGCGTCCTGGCCGGCGAGCTGAATCTCGCTCTGGTGACGGCACCGCCGGAGGACACCAAGATCACGGCCGTGCCATTCGCTCTGACTCCGCTCTATGCAGTTCTCCCACAGACCCACGAGGTTGCCCAAAAGGAACACATCGGGCTCCAAGACTTAGCAAAAGATGACTGGATTCTGTTGGCGCGACGAGTTCACCCCGTCGTTCATGACGCGATTATGGACGCTGCACGACGTGAGGGAATCGCTCCGAAACACGCGCACGACATTATCACGGCTCAACAGGCGGTTCACTTGGTATCTGAGCAGGCTGGCGTGGCCATCCTGACCAAACCTACGGCCCTTGGAATTCGTTTGGAAGGTGTAGTGGTAAAGCCACTTTCTGATACGTCATTGTGTTTCCAAACGTGTGTGATTATTAGAACCGGCGATAATTCACGATTGGCAAACGAGTTCGCCCGGTCGTTCCTCCGCAAATATGCGCCCCAGCGCCTGCCACCGAAGCAAATGGAATTGTGGCTGTCCGCCTGAGTTGTCAGTTCGAAAACGGCAATCCCGGCGCCGCGCTCTTGAACAGCACTGGCTGGGATGACTTAGGGCGAAATCCCCTCAGTTCAGCATTCGATCAGGTTCAGAGCGAGGCCGCCGAGCGACGTTTCCTTGTAGTGAGTTTTCATATCCAAACCGGTCTGGTACATGGTTTTGATAACTTGATCCAGGGAAACTTTGTGATCCCCCGTTTCACGCATGGCGATTCGGCAGGCATTGATGGCCTTCACAGCACCCATAGCATTGCGTTCGATGCAGGGAATCTGCACCAGCCCTCCGATTGGATCGCACGTCATGCCGAGGTTGTGCTCCATGCCGATCTCTGCCGCGTACTCGATCTGCTGATTGTCGCCGCCGAGCGCAGCAACCAAGCCTCCTGCCGCCATCGAGCAGGCAACGCCCACTTCGCCCTGACAACCGACTTCCGCCCCTGAGATTGATGCGTTCTCTTTGTAGAGGATACCGATAGCGCCTGCGGTCAGCAGATACTGAAAAATTCCGCCCTCGGAAGATTCGGGGACAAACTGCCGGTAGTAATGACCGACGGCGGGGATGATGCCGGCGGCGCCATTGGTGGGTGCAGTTACGACTCGCGCACCGGCGGCATTTTCTTCGTTCACTGCCATGGCGAAAGCATTCACCCAGTCCATGGGAGCGAGCGGATCGGTATTGCTCTGACCGCTGAGCTTTTGAAACAACGCCGGAGCTCTGCGCCTCACCTTAAGTCCGCCAGGAAGGATACCTTCTGTCCTCAGACCGCGATCAAGGCATTCTTCCATCGCTTTCCAGACACGGGCCACGTACGCCCGAACTTCGCTCTCAGGCTTCCATGACGCCTCATTTGCCAACGCGATCTGCCAGATGGCAAGCCCGCGCTCCTCTCCGATTCGGAGAAGTTCGTCGGCACTGGAGAAAGGGAAAGGAACCTCCGGCCGAGTCACTTTCGGGGATAGGTCATCGCCTTCCTTCTGGATAAACCCGCCGCCGACGGAGTAGTAGATGTCCGAGGCAATCGCGTTTCCGCCCGAGTTCAGCGCCGTAAAGCGCATGGCATTCGAGTGGGCCGGCAGGGTCTTGTCGAGGTGGAAAATGATGTCGCGAGTCTCATCAAACTCGATCAGGTGGCTGCCATTCAGCATTAGCGCTCCCGAACGGCGCACTTCATTTTGCTTGTGCTCGATGGATGCGGGATCGACTTGATCGGGCTGTTCGCCCATCAGCCCGAGAATGATGGCTCGATCGGTGCCGTGTCCCTTGCCGGTCAGGGCGAGGGATCCGTACAGTTCTACGCGCACATTTAAGACCTCACGCCACTGCGCTTCCTGATGCAGTTGGAGGACGAACTCTCTGGCGGCGCGCATCGGTCCGACGGTATGAGAACTCGACGGTCCGATCCCGATTTTGAATAGTTCGAAAAAACTGGTTTTCACATCGACATCCGGTGAGCTTACTGGACAACGACTAGTGTACAGGCACCTACATCAACGAAGCAGCGGGGTGGGATATCGGGGTCCGCGTCTTCGCAAGATCGCGGGGCAATGGGTCTGATCCCCCCGGAAACGTTATTTCAGCGCTTGCGCGCTCCTCCGGACTTCAAACGAGGCCGCCAATCGAGCATGGTTGGATCAATGGTGCGGTGCGCCACCACCGTCGACAAAACAATTGAGGTTGAGGTCATTCCAAACGGAGTGAGGCGGTCGATCAGGTGTTCGAGATGCTCGACCGACTCCACGCACACCTTCATGATGAATGAATCCGAACCTGTCCCCCGGTAGCACTCCACCACCTCGGGCAGGGACTGTAAGAGGATGGAAAGCCGGGGCAGGATGTCTCCCACCACGCTCATCCGAATCATCGCGGTGATGGGAAGTCCAACGGAAGAGCAGTTGACGCTGGCGTGAAACCCGGAAATGACGCCGTGATCGAGGAGTTTCTGAGTGCGCTCTACGATCGCCGGAGGCGACAGCGAAATGCGGCGCCCCAACTCGGCGGTGGAAACCCTGGCATCGGCCTGAAGTTCGCTCAGTATCTTCCAGTCAATGGTGTCAAGAGACTTACGCTTCTTTCGCATAATTCCTTTGAATCACATATATCTACAGCGTAACGCCTTTGATTCTAACATCCAGATTGCATTCTTTGTTGGTTTCGAAATTGAAATGGCCGCATTGGGGCAATATCCTGCCTCATATTTTCATTGAGGAGCGTCGTCATGCTTACTGTACGCAGAAGTTGGGCCGAGCCATTCAAGATCAAAGTCGTGGAGGCGGTAAAGATCACCACCCACGAAGAACGCCAGCGCGCATTGGAAGCAGCGGGGTACAACACATTCCTCCTAAGGTCGGATGATGTCTATATCGATCTGTTGACCGACTCTGGGACGTCGGCCATGAGCGACCGCCAGTGGGCGAGCATGATGGTGGGCGACGAATCCTATGCCGGAAGCAAGAGCTTTTACCGGCTGGAGGAGGTGGTGCAGGCCCACTACGGATACAAGTTCGTAGTTCCCACGCACCAGGGACGCGGCGCGGAAAACCTGATTTCCAAGGTCCTCATTAAGCCGGGCGATGTCGTTCCGGGAAACATGTATTTCACAACCACGCGGCTGCATCAGGAACTGGCGGGCGGAACTTTCGTCGATGTCATCGTGGATGAAGCGCACGATCCGAGCAGCACGCATCCTTTCAAAGGTGACGTTGACCTGGAGAAACTCGCCGAGGTCATCAGGAAATATGGCGCGGAAAAGATTCCGTACATCAGCGTTGCGGCCACCGTCAACATGGCGGGCGGCCAACCAATCTCGCTCCGGAATCTCAAGGAAGTCAAAGCGCTTTGTTCCAAGCATGGTATCCGCGTCATTCTCGATGCGGCTCGCGCCATCGAAAATGCCTACTTCATCCAGCAACGCGAGGAAGGGTACGGCGACCGGTCCATCGCGTCGATTTTGCGGGAAATGTGCGACCAGACCGACGGTTGCACGATGAGCGCAAAGAAGGATGCGCTGGTGAATATCGGCGGATTCCTCGCCGTTAACGAGCAGAGCGTCTACGACGATGCCAGCAATCTCGCCGTTGTCTACGAGGGCCTTCACACTTACGGCGGAATGGCTGGACGGGACATGGAGGCCTTGGCCGCTGGAATTGAGGAGTCGGTGCAGGATGAACACATGCGTGCACGTATCGGGCAGGTGGAGTACCTAGGCAAGAAACTGATGGACGCCGCCGTTCCCATCGTCGTGCCCATCGGTGGTCATGGCGTCTTTCTCGACGCCAAAGCATTTCTGCCGCAGATTCCGCAGGAACACTATCCGGCGCAGGCCTTGGCGTCCGCCATCTATCTTGACTCCGGCGTACGTTCTATGGAACGCGGCATCGTCTCAGCAGGACGAAATCGCGAGACGGGCGCGGAGAACAAACCCCGGCTCGAACTGGTTCGCCTGACGATTCCCCGGCGTGTCTACACCCAGGCCCACATGGACGTGGTCGCTGAATCGGTCGCGGCCGTCTACTCGGAGCGGTCAACGGTAAAGGGCTTGCGAATGGTGTACGAGCCGAAGTACTTGCGCTTTTTCCAGGCGCGCTTCGCCCCATTGTCCTGATGGTCGTGCAGGCGGCTGAACTAAGTCTTCAGCATTGCTTGTATCCACGTACTTAAGCTGTCGTGGATACGATGGCAGATTCTACCGGCGCGAAGGTTTCGTGCTCGGTCCGCGCAATAATCTCGTTCTGGAGAGCGCTGGTCAGGTCGCAGAAGTAGTCGCTGTAGCCGGCAACCCGCACAATCAGGTCACGATACTTTTCGGGATTGGCTTGTGCCGCGCGCAGCGTGGCTGCGGTCACCACGTTGAACTGGATATGATGGCCGTCCATGCGAAAGTACGAGCGGACCAGATGGGCCAGCTTGGTGAGTCCTTCTTCGCTTTGTAGCACTTGCGGCGTGAACTTTTGATTCAGCAGCGTGCCGCCGGTTCGGGCATGGTCGAACTTGGCTGCGGAAAGCAAAACAGCCGTGGGACCATGGTGGTCGGCACCCTGCGCCGGCGATATGCCGTCGGAGAGCGCGTCCCAAGCTTTGCGCCCATCCGGCGTCGCGCCTGTGACCGAGCCGAAATATACGTGACAAGTTGTTGACAGGTAGTTCACGCGGTAGAAGCCGCCCTTGGTATTGGGACGGCCATTCACCGCGCCATAAAACGCATCGAAGACCTGGCGCAGGATCTGGTCGGCATATTCATCGTCATTTCCATACTTCGGAGTGCGGTTCCACAGCAGTAGCCGGGTGCGCTCCTCTCCGTCAAAGTTGGCCGTCAGCGCTCGAAGGAGTTCATCCATGCTCAGCCGTTGGTCATCGAACACATGCTTCTTGATGGCTGCCAGGCTGTCGGTGCACGTACCGGGGGCAACCCCCATGATGTAGGTGGAGTTGTAACGCGGCCCTCCATCGTTATAGTCCTTACCTTTCGCAATGCAGTCACCCACCAGAAGGGAGAGAAACGGCGCGGGCATCTCTTCCGCGTAGAGGCGCTCGATAACGTTGTTGCCCTCCACCTTGATATCGACGAAATGGTGAACCTGTCGCCGGAAAGCCTCGAATAAGTCATCAAAGGTGGCAAAGGTCTGCGGGTCGCCGGTCTCGATCCCAATTCTCTTTCCGCTCCGCGGATCAACGCCGTTGTTGAGAGTGATTTCCAGCACCTTCGGCAGATTGAAATAGCCGGTCAGGATGTATGCTTCTTTTCCAAAGGCGCCCGTCTCGACACAGCCCGAGATTCCGCCGGCACGCGCGTCTTCCAGCGATTTGCCCTGCCGCAACAGTTCTTCTACCACCATGTCGGCGTTGAAGATCGAAGGTTGCCCCCAGCCTTGCCGCACGATTTCCAACCCGCGCTTGAGAAACCGGTCCGGGTTCTTTCGGCTCAGCTGCAGGTTCGAGGAAGGCTGCAACAACCGCATTTCGTCAATGACATCGAGAATGAGATAAGTGACGTCATTAACGCCGTCCGAGCCATCGCTCTTCACTCCACCATTATTAATGTTGGCGAAATCGGTGTAGGTGCCGCTCTCGGCCGCGGTTACTCCCACTTTGGGCGGTGCAGGCTGGTTGTTGAACTTCACCCAGAGGCACTCCAGCAACGCGCGGGCTTCGTCGCGAGTTAGTGCGCCCGCCGCGACTTCGCGCTCATAGAAAGGATAGAGGTGCTGATCGAGGCGGCCGGGAGAGAACGAGTCCCAGGTGTTCAACTCCGTGACGACGCCCAAATGCACGAACCAGTACGCCTGCAAAGCCTCCCAGAAGTTGCGCGGAGCATGCGCCGGTACCCAGTGGCATACGGTCGCAATGCGCTCCAGTTCCGCCTTGCGCTGGGCATTCACTTCCGCCAGCGCCATCTGCTCCGCTAGTTCCGCATGACGCTCGGCGAAGCGGATCACCGCATCGGCGGCGATCATCATTGCCCGCAGCTCCTCGCGCCGGTCGTACGCGGCGGGATCGTTCAGGAAATCCAGCTTTGCGATGGCCGATTCCCCCTCGGTTTTTAGCTCCGCGAGTCCCTTGCGATAAATGACATCTCCCAGAACGGTGTGGCCGGGAGCGCGCTGCTCCATGAATTCGGTGTAGATGCCCGCTTCATACGCAGCTTTCCACTCCGGCGTCATCTCGGCGAAGATATGGTCTCGGATAGAACGGCCACGCCAGTGAGGAATCACTTCATCCCGCTGAATCTGTTTCGCGTGCGCTTCAACCCGGTACGAAATCTTCTCTCGCGTGTCCAGAACCTCCAGATCCTCCAGCGAGTGGCAGCAGAGTTCGGGAAACGAAGGCGTGCCCTTGGGCGCCGGCCCGCGTTCGCCCACAATCAACTCGTCGGCTCCCAGATAGATAGTCTTGTGTTCCATCAGATATGACAGCGCGCGTGCGCGGCGTACCGGAGCGGATTTGCTCTGGTCCTGTTGGTAGAACTTGGTTATGAGGGCCGCCCGTTCGATGGACAGCCACGGCTTGGTCTCCAGCGTTTCCTGACGCAGCCTCGCGACTCTGTCATTCATACTTAACCCCCATACTCAACCTCCGATACGCACGCCAAATCCTCGGTCGGTGAGGCGTGCAGCGATTGCCTGCATCTGCTCCGCAGAAGGCGGGAGCACGGCATTCAGGCGATAGTCCTGGTGCAGGCGTCTGTACTTGTCCATAGCTATGTGGTGATAGGGGAGGAGATCGATCCGGTCCAAACCAAGGCCGCCGGCGATCTGTGCGATCCCGGCGAGGTTCTCGTCGTCGTCATTCATGCCCGGAATCACAGGCACACGCACAATCACCTGCTTGCGTTGTTGAGCGAGCCAACCAAGGTTTTCCAGGATCAAGTCATTCGATCGTCCGGTAAACGCGCGATGCTTATCTGGATCAGCGATCTTGAGGTCGTACAGAAAAAGATCCACATGTGGAGCGATTTTCACCAGCATGTCCCGTGAGCCGTACCCACAAGTATCGAGCGTAGTGTGAATCCCGCGTTGCTGGCAGGCCGCCAACAGAATCTCGGCGAACTGTGCCTGCTGTAAAGGCTCACCGCCGGAGACGGTGACCCCACCCTGCGATTCCTCGAAGAAGACGCGGTCGCACTCCACCGCTTTCACTACTTCGCCGATGGACATCCACCGCCCAGCAAGTTCCCGGGCAACTGCGACGCAAGTCTCGCTACATTGTCCGCAGCGCTGGCACCTGTCCTCGTGCACCATCACGTGTTCATTCAGTTCGAGGGCGCAATTCGGGCACGAACGAATGCAGTCTCCGCACTGCAGGCACCGGTCCTCGAAATACAAAATCTCGGGCCGGGCGGATTGGCTTTCCGGGTTATGACACCACCAGCACCGCAGAGGACAACCCTTGAGAAAGACGGTGGTGCGAATGCCGGGACCATCATGGATGGAGAACCGCATGATGTTGAAGATCAGGCCTCGCACCTCGGTTTCTGGGTTCATGGGCATGTGCGGAGCGGGCTCTTCATAGGCCTATTTCTATATATACAACGGCAATCCAGACTTCGTCCCAGCTAGGAAAAGAAATATTTGTGATCCACGTCATAGCTTCGGAACCCCTGTTTTGTGGTACTTTCACCCATATAGAAGAGGCTGGGGACAGTTGGGCCGCCTCGGAGAGACCGTCTTGCTCAACGAGTTACGCGGGCTGACATATCGGCAATTGCAGTCGTTATCAGATGAAGAACTGATGACGCACCTGCGTGCCGGTCATCATGACGCTCTTGCCGTCATTGTGGACCGGTATCAGCGGCTGGTGTGGAGTGTCGCCCAGAAAATCGTGCACCATGAAAGCGAAGCCGAAGACGTCGTCCAGATTGTCTTCCTGGAATTTTTTCAGAAGATGGAACTTTTCAACCCCGCCAGGGGAACACTTAAAGTGTGGCTGTTGCAGCTTGCCTACACGCGGAGCATTAACCGCCGATACCATCTGCAACGGCGACAATTCTATAACCAAGTGGAGGTGGATGAGGAGGACGTTACACAGTTCTCGCCCTCTGCGGCCTCGGTGCTGCGGCTGAATTCTGGGGAAACAGCACGCTTGGTGCGTGAAGTCCTGGCGACATTGGACCCCTCTCAGAGAACGGCCATCGAGTTGATTGCGTTTGAGGGTTTGACCTTTGATGAGTTGGCGGTTCGTACAGGCGAGACCGTCGCTAACGCGAAGCATCATTACTATCGGGGAATGCTGAAACTGCGTGATTGCTTGGCGGCGCCCCTGCCTCAACCAAAACCAGAGAAAGCGCGATCTGCAAGCCAGTGGGAGGTAAAAGATGCAAGAGCACAGTCGATATGAGGAGCTGTGCGCCTCGGCAGCGGTTGGCCAGATTTCGCCGGCCGAGCTGACCGAACTTCATGCACATCTGCGGGAATGTGATTTCTGCAAGGAATTGCAGACCGACTTTGTGGACATCAATTCTGTGTGGCTATCCCAGGCACAGAAGCTTGAGCCCGAAGTGTACGACCCGCAATCGGCGCTTCGGCAGAAGATCCTTTGCAACTTGCGGAATGCCGGAGCAGAATTTTCGAAGCCCGTTCGCAAGGAAATCTCAGAACGGCCAAAGAGGATCGGGGGTTTGCGGTTTGGACCATTCATTTCTCAGCCGCCGGTTTGGGCCGTGGCCATGCTCGTGGTCGGTAGTGCTGTGGGATTCGGAGTTGGTTCTTTCCGACATTCTTCGACCGTCTCCCAACCAGCAGTTGTTGCCAGTGCGGCTCCCACTACTGCCGCTCCTCCGGTCGCGGTTGCGAATAAATCGTCCGAGCCCGTGATTGATAGCTCTGCATTGCTGGTTGCGAAGCGCGCAAACGCCGACCTTGAGCAGAGGTTGGCTGCCTCGGATCTGGAGAAGACGCGGCTCAAAAACGAACTGAAGGAAGTGGCGCAGAAAATTGCCAGTGTTCAGGATGCCAGGAATCGCGATGCCAGCGAATTCGCGCAGCTCAAAGCGGCTGCCGATGAGAGCCGCAACGCCGCGACGGCACTAGACGCCCAGTTGCACAGCCTGACCGATGCGCAGGCGTCCAAGGACGCCGACCTGGTGGCAGCGAATTATCATCTCCGCGACCTGGAGAACCAACTGGCGGACCAGACGGCCGCGGCCGAGCGAGATCGTGAGCTGATGGCCGCAGCCTCGGGGAGCGAGATGCGCGACGTGATCGGCTCGCGCAATCTTCACATCATCGATGTGGCGGACGTGGAGAACGGAGGAGTGCGCAAGCCCTTTGGCCGCGTGTTCTACACCGAAGGCAAATCACTGATCTTCTACGCCTACGACCTGTCGAATACCAAGGGCCGGCAGACCTTCTACGCCTGGGGACACAGAGAGGGCGATCCGCACACGCCTCGCGCACTCGGCGCGTTGCATAACGATGACCCGGCGCAGGGCCGTTGGGTGTTCAGGTTCAGCGATACCAAGGTGCTGGCGCAGATCGATTCGGTCTATGTGACGCTGGAGCCGAATGAAAAGCCGGGCGATAAGCCGAGGGGGAAGAAGCTGTTGAATGCGTTCCTGGGAACGCCCGCCAACCACCCATAAACGCCAGCTAGAGGGGCAGCAAGTCTGAGCCACGAGACCGAGGCAGGAGGGCAACCTTCTGCCTCAACTATTTTTTTCATAACTTTCTTGGCCAGGTGGGACGAATGAACAAACCCCGGTGAATACCGGAGCAGGAGAATCTCTCATGGCCCTGCCTGGCTCTTCCCCAAAATTCCACGTGCTCCTGCTGGTGACGCTGGTTCTGTCCTTGTGCATTCCATCGTTCGGCCAGTCTGAACTTGCCACCGTCTCAGGAACCATCACCGATCCCACCGGCGCCGCAGTGACGGGCGCCCAGGTCAAGCTGACCAATGTGAATACCGGGATCACCGCCGCCACGCCCTCGAACGAAACCGGTCTTTATGTCTTCCCGGTTGTCCGTCCTGGGCAGTACCGGATGGTGGTAGAGAAGCAAGGGTTTCGGCAAATCGTACTGACCGACTTGACGGTCAACGTACAGGACGCTCTGAGCCGCAATTTCAAGTTGCAACTGGGTGTGGTCGGCGAGTCGGTGACCGTGACCGGCGATGTCAATAAAGTCAATACCCAGGACGCTTCGGTGAGTACCGTGGTGGACTCGCAGTTCGTGGAAAATATGCCGCTGAACGGGCGCAGTTTCCAATCGCTCATCTACATGACCCCCGGCGTGGTCATCACTTCTGCCGACTTTTATGGCCTGGGGCAGTTTTCCACCAACGGCCAGCGCACCGACACCAACTACTTCACCATTGACGGCGTGAGCGCCAATTTCGGAGGTACTCCCAGCGGCGGTGTCGCCTCGACTCTGGGCGGCACGAGCCCGGCGTTGACCAGCGGCGGGGGCACCAACGGAATGGTTTCGGTGGATGCCATGCAGGAATTTCGCATTCAGACCTCATCGTATGCGCCCGAATTCGGCCGCTCCCCGGGCGCCCAGATTGCTATTGCCACCAAGAGCGGCACCAATCGGTGGCACGGCACGGCGTCCGAGTATCTGCGGAACGATGTCTTCGACGCCCGCAACTACTTCAACAATGCTGGGCCTTCCCAGGATATTTTCGGGAATCCCATTCCGGCGGAAGCAAAGCCGCCGCTGCGCCAGAACGATTTTGGCGGCACCGTCAGCGGGCCGCTCTGGAAGGACCGCACCTTTTTCTTCTTCTCCTACGAAGGCCTGCGGCTACGCGAGCCCAATAGCCTAGAGGGTTATTTCTTTTCCTCCGACGCCAAGGCGGCGGTTACCGCGGCCAACTCGGCCTGGGAGCCAATCATAAACGCCACGCCGACGGCGACCGGGGCGTTGTTCGACCCGACTTGCGACAACGTCACGAATCCGTGCCTGCGAGAGCTCAACGCTGGATACTCGAACCCATCGAGCTTCAACGCCTACAGCCTGCGACTGGACCAGAAGCTCACAAACAAGATCAATCTGTTTGCGCGCTACTCCCACACGCCGTCCAATAGCGATAGTCTCCAGGGACTGAGTTCGAACTTTATCACTTATGCGAATACCGATACGGCGACCCTGGGCGTAACTGCAACCATCACGCCGACCCTGGTGAATGACTTCCGGGGGAACTGGAGCCGGCAGGTCTCCGGCGGAACGTACGCCTTAGCGGCGAATTACGGCGCGGTTGCTCCTTCTGCCTCAGAAGTGACGCCACCCGGATTTAAAGGAACCCTCCGCTACGACTTCTTGTTCCCCGGTCTCAGCGCGGATTATGCACTGGGAAGCTTTTATGGGCAGACCCAGCACCAGCTCAACTTTGTGGATACCCTCTCGAAGACCGTGGGCGCTCATCAGCTCAAGTTCGGTGTGGACTACCGGCGCATCACTCCCTTCGAGGACCCTGGCACCGAGGTAGCCGGCCTACCGTTCTCGTGGGCTTCGTTTCTCGGCGGATACATGGATTTAGCCTTTAATATCACCGGGGTCCCGCTCACCATACACGACGACAACTGGTCATTCTTCGGGCAAGACACGTGGAGGGTAAGACCCCACTTGACGCTGACTTATGGCCTGCGCTGGGACATCAATACTCCGCCAGTTTCGAATACTGCGGGCAAGCCGCTCTATACTCTGGACGGGATCTTTAACAGCAATCCGCTTGCGCTGGTCCAGAAGCCCTTGTGGAACACCTACTACGGGGCGTTTGCTCCGCGTATCGGCGCCGCCTACCAGATGAATTCCAAGACCACTCTGCGCGCTGGTTTCGGCCTCTTCTATGATCTTGGCTACGGTACAATGGTAAGCGGTGCGTTCTCACAACTCCCATACTTTGGCGAGAAGGTGTTCTTTGGGGTGAATGTCAATGACTTCACCAATCCCGCCTATCAACCGCTGACGCTTACGACGGATGTCAGTCAGCTAGCGGGCTCCGCCTTCAAGAACTTAACGTCGGTGGATCCGAACCTCAAGCTGCCGCTGACCTACCAATGGAATGTCGCAGTTGAGCGTGAGCTTGGCAAAGCTCAGACACTTACGGTGACTTACGTGGGCGCATACGCCCACAATCTGCTGTATGCAGCACTAGTTCAGCTTCCGCCGCAGGACTACGGAATTTTGGATACCGCTACCCTCAATTCCGGCAGCTCGCGTTACAACGCCCTGCAGGTGCAGTTCATGCGACGCATGAGCCATGGCCTTCAGGCGATGGTTTCGTACAGCTACTCCCATTCCAACGATACGGTCTCCAACGACTACACAGCCCTAGGCGCCTCCTTCACCGGCATCAGCGCCCTGAAGCCGCCGCCCCTGACCCCTTCCGATTTCGACTTCCATCAGACCTTCAAGGGTATGGTTTCCTATGAGACTCCCAAACCTGCATGGGGAGGCAAAGCCGGGAAGGCAGCATTTGGCGGATGGGCTTTGGATGGCATCCTGCAGGCACAGTCAGCTCCTCCGCTGACCATCGTCGTACAGGAAACTGACCCAGTCCTCGGATTCGTTAACGCGATTGCAGCGGACGTTCCAGGACAGCCGATCTGGATACACGATGCCACGGAGCCCGCTGGCAAAGCTCTGAATCCGGCTGCTTTCTCAGTTTCCGCGGACGGCTCATCTGCGCTTGGTTTGAGAAACTCCATCCGGAGCCCCTACGGCATTTTGCAGACGGATATGGCTCTGCGCCGGCGGTTCAATATCACGGAGAGGGTGAAGCTGGACTTCCGCGCGGAGTATTTCAACCTCTTTAACCACCCGATGTTTGGCGGAAGCGGTGCGCCAACTACAAACCTGGGAGAGTGCTTCTCAAATACTGCGGCCACGTGCACCGCCGCCAGCGGCAATTGGCTCCCGGACGCCTCCTTCGGGAAGGTGTATAACACAGGCGGCGGTAGCGGGTCGACCCTGAACGTGGGCTTGGGCAGCCAGAGCCCGCTTTATGCGCCCGGCGGCAATCGCTCCGGCCAGTTGACGCTCAGGCTTACGTTCTAACAACCAACAACCCAACAACCAGCAACCCAACCCTAACCCTGCTGGGAGCCGCGAGGCTCCCAAGCGTTTTCTTTGGCGTGCGGCAAGCAATCCGTGCAGGGCCCAGGAATGCCCCGCAAAATAATCCCGCCCGGGTTGGCACAAACCGCCGTTTTCGCGGGTATACAGAGTCAAAGGCACCAGTGTGCCCGGGGGAAAGTGTGTTCGGGTCGGCGGATGTCTTGTGAGGCGCGTGCAGGGCTGGAGGATGACGTGGAATCCCACTCCCTTGCCGCCCGAAAAAGGGGAACCAGATGAGCCAGACCGCAATACCGCCGCAGGAGGATGAGGTGGAATCCCACCCTTCGAACACCGTGAAGGATGAGGCACTCGGACAGGAGCCGGTGCGCTGGACGGCGGTGGCTTCGCCAACGCGGGTCGCCGCTAAAGGGACGTTTCAAGTTCGCGCACAGGCGGAGATCGCGTCCGGCTATCACCTCTATTCGGTCGCGCAGGCGCCCGGAGGCCCCACTCCCACTAGCATCACGCTTCCGGCGGGGCAAGCGTTCACGCTGCGCTGGCCGCGCATCTCTTCCTGGCCGGCGCCGGTCAAAGTGTTCGCGCCGGAGTTTGGGATGGAGATCGAGTATCACGTCGGCAAGGTGATCTTTGACTTCCACGTGCTCGCAGCCGCCGACGTTGCGCTGGGCGCTCATCAAGTCGTCGTCGAGATTCATTACCAGCTCTGCGACGAGCACACCTGCCTGGTTCCCGAAACGAAGCAACTGCGCGTCCCGATCGAAGTGATCGCGGGTGAAGCTGAGGCGGAGAAGTCGTCCGCGGAAGAGGGCACGGCCACGCAAACGGCGGCGAAACCCGCGAGCCAGGATGAGTTGTTTGAACTTATCTGCACGATCATGCAAAACCCCCACGCCAAAAAACGCGCAGCGGAGGCGTGGCGTATGGCCACGGACTATCCGAAGTGCGATACGGTCTATCATCTTCTGGCCAAGCCGTTCCTTGCCCGCGCCGATTTCCGCGGTGCGGCGGACATCTACCGCAAAGGGCTCGCTGCCGATCCAAAGAGTGAGGCTATGCACGCGGCGCTGCTGAATTGCTCGGCGAGGCCGGCGGGGAACAGACGAGGGATGGAGGGATTCATCCGGCGATTTCCTCGCTCCGGATACAGTTCATATTTTCTGCACAAATTGGCGGAGGACGCGTCCTCCCCAGCCGCGCGGCTGAAGCTGCTGCGGAGGGCCGTAGCGGTAGACAAGAGCGGGCCAGGCTCTTTCCAAACGTTGTCCGCGCTGTGCTGGCAGATCGCATTGGTGAATCCGGGTAGCGCCGCCAAGCTAGCTGTGGCGTGGCTGAAAGCCGCGGAGCGGCGAAGCGCCAAAGGCCAGGAGATGCCCCTCCATGTTCGGGATCTGGCCGTCGCTCGCACGAAGTTTTTCGTAGCCCTGGCAGATTGTGATCGCCTGCTCAAGCGTGGCAAGGCTAAAGCCGCGATGGCCGCAGTCGAGCAGATCAGCGCCCCGGAAGTGCCCTATTTCGGGGTAGACGACAACGATCGCGTGCTGCTGGCGCTGCTGCAAGCGATAGTGCTGGCCGCCGCGGGCGAGCCGCAACGCGCCTACGACGGATTGATTTCGCACGCGCGGCTGCTGATGAGCGATGAGATGCTGGCGGCCGCGGTGCGGCTGGGTGCGAAGCTGGGCAAGCAGCGGCGGCAAGTCGAGGCCGATGCCTGGCAACACCGGCTGGCCGCGGATAGTGTCGTCGCGGAGTTCGAGGTGCCTGGCCCGCGAGGGCGCACGATCAAAGCCAGTGCGTATCGCGGGTATCCCCTGCTGGTGAATGTCTGGAATCCAGGTTGAGCGCCCTGCAGTGGGGAGTTTCCCCACATCGACAAGCTGCGTAAGCGCTATGCGCGCCGCGGTTTTGAAGTCCTGGTTATCAACAATTGGCCCGCGGGAGCCGACGACGCCAAGGCACTGGTCCGCAACCTGGGCTATGGCTTCAAGCTGGTGCATGCGCCGGACGGCTGGACGCATTCGCTCGGGCGAGGCGCGAACTTCCTGATCGATCAGCGCGGCCGCGTGGTTGCGCAACCGCATTTCAGCGGGTCTCGCGACCTGGCGGTGGCAGACCGGCTAGTGAAGGGCCTGTTGCAGCATGGGCAAGCGTGACCGGGCGCTGGGCGGAGCTAAAGCTCGCTCGCCCGGAGAGCCTGACCAGGAAAGCGTGGAGTGAATCTTGCAATTTGACGGCGGCGGCAAGGGCTTTGATTTCGCGAAAATCACCGAGAACTTCCGCCTGGCGCGGGAGCGGGGAACGCCCCGGCTCAGTTTCGCCCTGCTGCGTCAGTTTTGGGAACTGACCACCCCCTTCTGGACACGGCCCGGAGCCTGGCCGGGCTACATCATCGTGGCCCTATACACGGCGTCCTCCTTCAGTGCGTCTTTGTTCTCCGCGGCGACTGCGAGGTATGCCGGGGAACAGTTGAACTCGCTGTCGAAGCACGATGCCGCCACTTTTTACAAAGTGATCCTGGCAAGTCTGGGCGTGCAGATTGCCTCCAGTCTGATTGGGGTCGTGTTTGATCTGCCCTACAGCATCCTGCTGAAACGCTGGCAATTGTGGCTCACCAAGCGCTTCGTTGCTGAGTACTTGCAGGATGCCAGCCACTACGTACTGAACCGGGAGCGTACGATCGACAACCCCGACGAACGTATTGCGGCTGACGTTCAGCAGTTCTTGATGTTGCCCTCGATTGTCTTCTTCGGATTAGTACGGAGCATCTCGAACCTTGTCGTCTTTGGATACGTCCTCTGGCATTTCGCCTGGTATCTGGTGCCGGCTTGCGCTGCCTACTACATCGTGACGTCGTTGGTCCAGTTGCTTTTCAGCAAGCCGATCATGATTCTGGGCTATACGGCTCGCCGTCTTGAGGGCGATTTTCGCTTTGCGCTGGTCAACGTCCGCGTGAATTCAGAATCGATCGCGTTTCTGAAAGGTGAAGCGGTCGAACAGCGGGAGCTGAATCACCGGCAGGAGTTGGTGATTGACAACGCAATCAAGACGGTCTGGTGGGATGCCGCACTTTCGTTTTTTTTCACCTTTACGTTTGGACTGCAGATCCTGGTGCCGAATCTCCTCATCGCGCCGTTGGTTTTGCGGGGCACGTTGAGCCTGGGAGCATTTCCACAGGCCCAGAATGCGTGGTCGCAACTGGGGTCTGCTTTTGGATTCGTAGGTCAGCAATCCTTTGTGTTCGCCTTTCTGGGCGCCATGATCGCGCGTCTCCATGGGCTGCGGGACGCTTGCGTCGGAAACGAACGCAAGCGAGTGGATGCGGAAAGCCGGATTCAGGTCATCGCCTCGGACCGCCTGGCCGCCGAGAACTTCACGCTGGAAACTCCCAAGGGCGAGCGGGTTTTGGTGTCCGACCTTAGTTTCGACCTGGGGCCGCACGGACGGCTGCTGGTGACCGGCATCAATGGAATTGGGAAGAGCTCGCTGCTGCGGGGTTTTGCCGGCCTGTGGACCCGCGGTTCGGGAACCCTGCGCCTGCCGCCACGCGAGAAGATGATGTTCCTTCCGCAGCGTCCGTACATGAGCCTGGGAACTCTCCGCGAGCAGGTAACTTACCCAGCTACAGAAGACCGCTACACGGATGAGGCCGTGCGCGAGGTGATGCGGCAAGTCGTCTTGGGTGATCTCGAGGAGCGTGTGGGCGGTTTGGCAGTTGTGCTGGACTGGAGGAACGTCCTCTCGCCCGGGGAGCAACAACGGCTGGCGTTTGCTCGTGCTCTGCTGCGCAAGCCGGAACTGATGATTCTCGACGAAGCCACCAGTTCACTCGACATTGTGGGCGAACGTCTTCTCTACAAACTGCTGCAGGAGATGGGTTGCAGTTACGTGAGCGTGGCTCATCGGGTGACGCTGTACGAGCACCACGACACCATTCTGGAAATGAGTGCGGGTGGCAGGTGGAAGCTCAAGCCGATCGAGCGGGGATTGAATCCGGCGAAGGGAGATGGCAAGGCCGAGGTGGAGCCAACTGACCTAACCGGGATCCTCAATCTGAGACCAGGGGAAGGAATGGCGGACTAAGACTGCCCTCGTAGCCACCCGTCGAGGCACGTTGTTCGCCAAAGCAACTCTTTTTTATTGAAGGTTGGCACAAGTTCGGACGCTCCCGTGTATACAGAGCAGGAGGTGCTCGCCATTCACTGTGATTTGTGGCGAGAGCTCCGCCCGCTGTTTAGCCAACCAGCGTTTTCAGGTTCCACCCTGTCGGTATTCGCGTTAATTCAGCTCTCGATGTCTGGGAAGGAGAACTCATGCAAGGCCTTATAGAGACGGCGCGGCCCGCAGCAGACGCTGCCCAATCATCTCCGGAGCAACAGCTTCGTTCGTTGTTTTACGGTAACGATTCCTCCGTCTTCAAACGAGATGGCGAGGCTCTCCTCGCGGCCAGCAAGGGAACACTGGAGAGCCGCGCATGGTTTCTGGCGCAAGCGCATTCCGCGGCGGGCGATCCGTTTTTTGCAGCCTTGTCGCACTTGGATAGCATGCAGCGCGAGGCCCCTCACGATCCGTGGACTTTGGCAGCCCGCACTTTCTTCGAATCGGACGTTGAGCAGGCGATCTGGCTGGCAGAGAAGGCCATCGCGAAAGACTCACGGGAGGACATCCTTCTGCTCTGCGCCAGGGGAATGATCGGACAAGTGGAAACGGAAGATGACCGGAAATTGTTCACGGCATTTCTTGATCGGCACCGGGAGAAGTTTGAGGTGTCGGCACAAGGGCTGGCGGTTCTGGCGGACTCGATCCGGAACTTGCGGCCTGTTAAAGAGCAAAGGTCCCCCAGTGATGCCGCCGCGGCGCTCTATGATCGCGCGCTGCAAATGGAACCTGCCAATGTCATGGCAGTGTCCGGAAAAGTCAAGGATCTCGCGGCGAGAAAACAGCATAAGGAAGCAGCCGAACTGATTGAGCAAAGCGGCGCCCTCCTGCTGTCTGAGCAATTGCAAATCGAATATTTCTACTTCGTGGTACCCAACCTCGCAGATCTCGACGACGGGGGAAAGGCCAATGCTATCGAGAGCGCTGGCCGAGGGATGCTAGAGAGCCGGGAGCCGAGCGAAGACTACGTGGATAGGCTTTTTGACAAATTGGTGAAATTGTCCGAACCACGAGCACAGGCAATCGTTGACTTGATCGTGCAGCGATATCCGAAGTTGAAAGCCAGCGAGTACGCGGTTTTGAAAGGGCTGATCGGCGGCTTCGATGTTCAAGAGGCGACGCCCGAAAACAAGAAAGAGATGGCCGTGAAGTTGATCGAGTTTCTCACGCGGCCCAACCCCCGCGGACCGGAAACAGAAAACGAGGCGATCCGGATATTGGATCGAATCGCTGACTGCCTCAGCACCGAACAAGTGGTTCAGGTTTTTCGTTTAGTTCCACCAGAGCAGGCCCTGACATTCATACAACGGTTGGCAGACCGCAAAGCAAATCTTCCTGAGTTGGAAAGGGTCGCTTCCGAACACGTGGAACGGCTAGTGAATGAAGCCAAGGTGAACAGCTTGGTATGGCGGCATGGGCTCCCGAAGATGAAGGCGTTCAGCCTGAAAGGATTCTGGCTGGGTTTTGCCGCGTGGCAAGACGTTTTGGGATTGATTTACTTGCAACTAGGCCGTCTGGAAGATGCCGAACTTAGACTGACCGCCACCGAAAAGCTGTTGGACATGGACTGCAGCCCATGGGGCCCCGGGAGGTTTGTGGACGGCCGGGAGGGTCTGATGCCGAGGGTGCACCTGGCACAGCTTTGCATTGCAAAGAGTGATTACACCAAGGCGGAGGAGTACCTGTCACGAGCCATGTCGGTGGAGTGGTTTACGGAACATCCAGCGATTGCAGTGTACAAAGAATGCTATCTCCGCAAGCACGGCAGCGCGGAGGGGCTCGATGCGTACATGGCCTCCGTCGGCGAGAGCGAGCGCGACCGCCGGAAGAGCGCGACTTTGAAAGAGCGAATTGCCGATGCGCAGCCGATTCCGCCGTTCAAATTAAAAACCCTGGACGGCGAAACCGTCTCTTCCGACGAACTCAAGGGCAAGGTTGTGGTCATCAACTTCTGGGGAGTGTGGTGTGGTTATTGCGTGCAGGAAATGCCGGAGTTCCAGCAGTTTGTTGAAAAGTACAAAGGCAATTCGAGAATCGCGGTGCTGACGATTGACGCCAACGACACACCTGAAAAGATCAAAGCGTTCATGGCCAAGAAGAACTACAACTTTCCAGTTCTGTTGGAAGGCGACTACTTGACGAAGGCAAAGGTTGGAGGATTTCCAACGACGTGGTTCCTGGACATCGACGGAAGAAAAGCGTTTGAGAAGCTTGGAGCCACCAAGGAACTTCTCGAGGAGTTCACCTGGCGCGTGGAGGAATTGATCCCTGACGCGAACGTGTAACGCCCATCAGATCCTTGAAAACTGATCTTGTGGACTGGATGCTGGCTGCCAACGGAGTGCGGTCTCGTGAATGATACGGCTGCTGTTACGTGGAACATTATGGAAATCCCCCGGCGCGTGACCGCCGGAGAAAGATTCAGCGTGCAGTTGGCGGCAAGAATCGCCAGTGGCTGGCACGTGTACTCAATTTCACAGCCTCCGGGCGGCCCTACCGCTACTGCGATCATGCTGCTGCCCGGCAAACCTTTTCGACTGGCAGGTCCGATTACTGGCCCGAAGCCTGAATATGTTTGGGATGAGAATTTCGAGATGCAGATGGAGTTTTACGCGGGCACTGCGGTCTTCATGATCCCCGTTCATGTCGAAGCAAACATCGAGGTCGGCGCACACGAACTGCTACTGGAGATTTCTTACCAGGAATGTAGCGAGAATTCCTGTAAGCCACCGGTGAAGGTCACGGTGCGAGCACCAATTTCAGTATCTGAGCAAGCCTGACTGATATGGATAATGTTCGCCGTGTCATCATCATAGGTTCCGGATGCGCAGGGCACACCGCTGCGATCTATGCTGCAAGAGCCGATCTGAAACCGCTGGTGATCGAAGGCCATGAACCGGGCGGACAATTGTCGATGACAACGCTGGTGGAAAACTTTCCCGGTTTCCCCGAAGGCATCCAGGGGCCGGAACTGATCGAGAACATGCGCAAACAGGCCGAGCGGTTCGGCGCCGACTATCGCATGGGCCACGTGGTCAAAGCCGATCTAAGCAAACATCCGTTCGAGTTGAACGTCGGTAAAGAGACTATTCATACCCGCACGCTCATCATCGCTAGCGGCGCGTCGGCACGCTGGCTCGGCTTGCCGAACGAGCAGGCGCTGATCGGCCACGGTGTTTCCTCCTGCGCTACGTGCGATGGCTTCTTTTTTTCGGGCAAGGAAATCGCGGTGATCGGTGGCGGCGACTCCGCCATGGAAGAAGCCACATTCCTGACGCGCTTCGCCAGCAAGGTGACGCTCATCCATCGTCGCGAGCAGTTTCGCGCTTCGAAAATCATGCACGACCGCGCCCGCGCGAATCCGAAGATCGCATTTCTAACCGACACCGTGGTAGAGGACGTTCTCGATGCCAGTAAGAAAGAAGTCACCGCCCTGCGCCTGCGCCTCTGAAGAGCGGCGAAAGCTGGCATTTTCCGACCAGCGCAATGTTTCTTGGGATCGGCCACATTCCGAACGCCAGGATGTTCGAAGGCCAACTCGAAACCGATGCCGATGGCTACCTGGTGACGCAGAAAAATGTCTTCACGCGAGTGCCGGGAGTGTTCGCATGCGGAGATGTGCAGGACCGCCGCTACCGCCAAGCCATCACCGCCGCAGGTTCCGGATGCATGGCGGCACTAGAGGCGGGGAAGTTCCTTGAAGAACAGGTTGCAACGCCGCAACACGCGAATCTTGCTGAAGCCTAGAAAGATGTTTCTATATAGCCGAGAAGGGACAAGGATCCATTATGGGTGTGATTGAACAAACGGTTCCGGCCGCACCTGCCGCAGAAGCAATCAAAATCAATTTCGAGAAATACAAGCTCGACAACGGACTCGAAGTGATCCTGAGTGAAGATCATCGACTGCCGATTGTGGCCCTGAACCTGTGGTATCACGTTGGTCCGGCTAATGAGAGGCCCGGTCGAACCGGATTCGCTCACCTGTTCGAACACATGATGTTCCAGGGTTCCAGGCACGTCGGGGGCCAGCCGATCAAAGTGCTCGAAACCGCCGGCGCGACACAGATCAACGGCACGACGGGGTTCGATCGCACCAACTACTTCGAGACTCTGCCGGCAGATCAGCTTGAACTGGGGTTGTGGTTTGAGAGTGATCGCATGGCATTCCTGCTCGACACGCTGACCGCGCGCAATCTCGCGAATCAACGCGACGTGGTCCGCAACGAACGACGCCAAGGCGAGAATGCTCCCTACAAGCTGGTGCAAGAGGAATTGTTCCGCCAGCTCTTTCCTGCGGGTCATCCGTATCATGCCTCGATCATCGGCTCCCACGCGGACATCGAGGCGGTGCGACTGGAGGATGTTCGCGAATTCTGCCGACAGTACTACGCCCCGAACAATGCGAGCCTAGCCCTCGTTGGAGACTTTGACTCCGCCGAAGCGAGGCGTCTGATCGAAAAATACTTTGGACCGATTCCAGCCGGTCGAGCGGTCCCGAAGGTCGATGTCAAGACTGCACCCATTGACTCGCCCCGGAGGGTGACCCTCACTGACAGGGTCGAATTACCTCAAGTGAACAAAGCCTGGTTGACAGCTCCCATCTTTCGTCTTGGTGACGCAGAAGCTGATGTGCTGGCCCACATTTTGGGTGGGGGGAGAGCCAGCCGACTCTACCAGAGGTTGGTGTACGAAAAGCAGATCGCCCAGGATGCAGGCGCTTACCTGCAGTCGATGATGCTGGGCTCAGTGTTCATGCTGGTTGCGACGGCCAAACCTGGAGTTGCAATCGAGGATCTGGAGAAAGCACTCCAGAATGAGTTAGCTGAGTTGCAGTCGAAAGGGCCAACGTCAGAGGAACTGGAGCGTGCGAAGAATTCGATTGAGACCCAGTTTGTACTTGCACTGGAACAGTCAGGCGGGATGAGCGGCGTCGCCGATCGCTTGAATACCTACAACCACTACCTGGGCTCCCCGGATTACGTCACCCAAGATCTGGCGCGCTACGATGCAGTAACACCCGCAGACGTCCAGCACATCGCGTGCCAGTTGACCGAGGATACCAGCATCACTGTCGTTGGCGTGCCGGGACCCAAGGTTCTGAATGATGTGCCGAAGAGGAGCGACATTGAATTCGATGTCGCACATGCTCAAAGCCAAACCGACACAGCATGGCGCAGCCTCCCCCCCAAAGCGCGACATTGCGGCTTGCCGGATGTGCCTGAACCCAAATCGTTCGCGCTCGACAATGGGTTGAAGGTCCTATGGCTAGAACAGCATCACGTTCCGGCTGTAGCTGCAAGCCTGGTCACGCTCTCTGGAAGTGGAGCGAACCCCGCAGACTTGCCCGGATTAGCCTCTTTTACTGCCGACATGTTTTTGCGCGGTACATCGAAGCGGTCCCAGGGTCAGCTTTCCAATGAGATTGAGCGCTTGGGAACCCATGTGTCTGTGCAGTCGAACAGCGACTGTTCAACGGTCGGCCTTCAGGTGCTGAAGAAGCACGCGGACCGTGCCTTTGAACTTCTGGCCGATATCGTCCGAAATCCGGCATTAGAGCCAGAGGAAGTTGAGCGCCTCCGCCGGGAACGGCTAACCAGTATCACGCAACTGCGCGACAACCCCGGTATGGTCGCCGACCAGGAGCTCGCGTCCCAGCTTTACGGGCATGAACATCCTTACGGCTATCTTGAGATTGGTACCGAGGAGTCCAATAAGAAGATCGGCCGCGAAGATCTGTCGCGGTTCCACTCCTCTGCCTACACGCCAGGAAGTGCGGCAATCGTCGTTGTTGGCGATACAACCGAAGCCGAACTGCGACCGCTGGTGGAGAAGCACTTCGGCAATTGGTCTGGGAGCCCGCGGGATTCGAATCCCCCTGAAGCAAGAGCAAACGGATCCCGGCGCATTGTGATCTTGGATCGCCCCGCCTCACCGCAGACGCAACTCGTTATGGGGCAGATAGGGGTCGCTCGCAGCCATCCTGACTATGTTGCTACCGAACTCATGAACACGCTGCTGGGCGGCATGTTCTCCAGCCGGATCAATACGAATCTCCGTGAGGTTCACGGTTACACGTATGGATCGAGGTCGCGCTTCTCGTACCGCCGCAGCCTGGGGCCGTTTACCGTCTCGGCGGCAGTTCGGACCGATGCCACGGCGGCAGCAGTTGCCGAAGTTCTTGGTGAGGTCGGCAGGCTACGCGAGACACCTGCGACGGCTGAAGAACTGGCGATCGCCAAGGAGTACTACACTCGGTCCCTGGCCTCTCGATTTCAGACGATTATGGGCAGCGCCGCGTCCGTCGGTGACTTGTTTGTTCACAGCTTGGAGCGCGACGAGTATCGGAACGCGGTCGAAGAAATCGCTGCGACCACCCTGGCGGATGTTCAGCGCGTTGCCAGGTATCTTGATCCCGGATCGTTCGTCGTTGTAGCGGCCGGCGATGCCGCAAAAATCGAAAACGAACTCAGAGCGCTCGACTTGGGGTCTGTGAGTGTTGTTCGCCCGCAAGAGGCCGAGCAGCTGACCTGATGCGGGATTCTCATTGAGCGAACGAAATATGCGACACCGAGCAATCTCATCACGGCTGTTTGTCGAAAACCGGAAGCGGTTGAGAGAACACTTGCAGGAAAACTCCCTGGCGGTCGTCAATGCGAACGACATCCTGCCCACCAGTGCGGATGGCGTTTTGCCGATATGCCCGAGCCCCGACTTGTTTTATCTCACTGGGATCGTACAGGAACAGACGATCCTGCTCCTCGCGCCCGACGCGCAAGACGAGAAGCTTCGCGAGGTTCTCTTCCTGATAGAACCCAACCCGCATCTCACGACGTGGGAAGGCGCCAAGCTCTCGAAGGAAGAGGCCCAGCGGATCTCGGGCATCCAAAGGGTGCGATGGCTCCACGAGTTCCCTGCCATATTCCGCAAGCTGATGTGCGAAGCGGAACATGTCTACTTGAACAGCAATGAGCACCCAAGCGCGGCACTGGAACTCGCCTCGCGGGACGCCCGGTTCGTCCAGCAAACGGTGTCGATGTACCCGCTTCACCAGTACAATCGCCTTGCCCGCGTCCTGCACCAATTGCGAGCAGTTAAATCCCAGCCAGAAATCGAGCTCATTCGCCAGGCCGGTGATATCACCCGCAAGGGGTTGATGCGGGTATTGCGCGAAGTCAAGCCTGGAATGAACGAAGGTGAGGTGGAAGCCGAATTCGCACACGAGTTCATTCGAAACGGTGCAGGCTTCGCGTATCCACCCATCATCGCCGGGGGAGCCAACTCATGCGTTCTGCACTACACGCAGAATAACCGGCCACTGCGTAAGGGCGAGTTGTTGCTACTGGATGTGGCGGCAAGGTATGCCAACTACAACTCCGACGTGACCCGGACCATCCCTGTGGGCGGGAGATTCAGCCGGAGACAGAGGCAGGTCTACGATGCTGTTCTTCGTGTTTTGCGGACAATGACCAAGGCCACCGTAAAAGGCAAACTCCATCGTGACTGGCAGAAAGAAGCCGAGACGGTCGTTGAGCAGGAACTTCTGGAATTGGGCCTGCTGAAACAACGTGATTTGAAGAAGCAGGATCCGGATAACAGGGCACTCAAGAAATACTTCATGCACGGTCTAGGCCATCCGCTTGGCCTTGATGTTCATGACGTTTCGTTCGCGAGCCACCCGTTCGCTCCTGGCTGGGTGTTGACCGTTGAGCCCGGTATCTACATCCCTGAGGAAGGCTTTGGCATTCGCTTAGAGAACGACATTCTGGTTGGCGAAGACGAACCGCTCGACCTGACGGCCAGCATTCCGATTGAGGCGAGTGAAATTGAAGATCTGATGAGCCGAAGGTCGAGAGCTTGATCGTCGTCCAGCGAGCAGAGTCAAACTAGAAAGGATCCAGAGATGTCCGAACTGTTGACCAGCGCATCGAAACACAGCGGGGAAGCTTCGGCCGCCAAGAGGCTAACGGAGCTTGCTGGCTTGATTGGAAACACGCCACTTCTGGGCATTGAATTTACTTATGCAGGACACCGGAGAACCATCTATGCGAAGTGTGAGCAGCTGAGTCTGACGGGCAGCATTAAGGACCGCATGGCCCTGCACATTCTGAAGAAAGCCTATGCGAGCGGGATGCTTCACCCCGGCGACACCATCACGGAGGCTACCAGCGGTAATACGGGAATCGCTTTTGCGGCTCTTGGGCGTGCCCTCGGTCATCCGGTCACCATCTTTATGCCAGACTGGATGAGTCACGAACGCAAAGATCTGATTCGCGCCTACGGCGCCCAAATCGTTCCGGTCAGCAAAGAACAAGGCGGCTTCCTCGGCAGTATTCGGATGTCGGAAGAATTCGCCCGAAGTCGACCCAATGTGTTTCTGCCCCGCCAGTTCTCGAACGAGGCCAACACAGAAGCGCACGAGACAACGACCGGTCCAGAAATATGGGCCCAATTGGAAAGTGCCGGGCTCCAGCCCGACGCTTTCGTCGCCGGCGTCGGTACCGGGGGGACGGTGATGGGAGTGGCTCGATTCCTCCGCAGTCGTAATGCAAACCTCAAAGCTTATCCGGTGGAACCGGCTGAATCGCCGACGCTATCAACCGGCCACAAGATGGGCAAACACCGCATCCAAGGCATTTCCGACGAATTTATTCCCGCGCTTGTGGATCTATCAACGCTGGATGAAGTAATCCCAGTCGCTGACGGCGATTCCATCGTCATGGCGCAGAAGCTGGCGTCGACGCTGGGACTTGCCGTCGGCATCTCTTCTGGCTGTAACTTCCTGGCCGCTCTGATCGTGCAAGAGCAGCTTGGACCAGATGCAGTTCTGGTGACAGTATTTCCGGACGATAACAAGAAATACTTGAGCACGGACCTGACAAGAGAGGAGCCCGTGCGAAAGGGATATTTGGCGCCCGACGTTAAGCTCTCGGGATTTATCTGTATACAGCGAGTCTGTGCATTCTGCGGAGACGCAGCCACACCCACTTCCAAGACCCGATTCTGCTAAATTCCAAGCGGGCAATCGTTTAGAGTATCGGAAATGAAATGCGTAGCCTGCATGTTGTTCTTGCTCTTCAATATCACCGAGACTGGTGCTCAGATCACTGGAACGCCGAATATGTTTGACAGCAACGCGGCTGAGCGGTTTGCGAACCTTGCACTCGCGTGCGTGCACAAGGAATATCCGAACAAGATTAGTCACAGCTTGAATAGCGATGCAGACGTGGCCCCGCCCCGGAAACTTACGCCCGCCTTCTACGGCTGCTACGACTGGCATTCTTCGGTGCATGGACATTGGCTGCTGGTGCGGCTAGTCAGGACTTTCCCCCAAGCTGCTTTCGTTCCGTCTGCACGGGATGCGCTACGGCAAAGCTTGACCGCAGAGAACATCGCTCGAGAATCCGCGTATCTGCGGGCTGAGGGACGCGCCAGCTTCGAACGTCCCTATGGGTTGGCCTGGTTGCTTCAGTTGGTTGCGGAATTGCACGAGTGGGACGATCCTCAGGCCCGCGATATGGTTGTGAACCTGCGTCCGGTCGAGCAGGCTGCATTGGAACGCCTGAAGGAATGGCTACCCAAGCTCTCCCATCCAGTGCGAATCGGAGAGCATTCGCAAACCGCCTTCGCTCTCGGCTTGATGCTGGACTACGCACGCTCCGAGGGAGATACCAAATTTGCCGATCTGGTGGAATCGAGAGCCCGGCATTTCTATTTAGGCGACATAGACTGTCCGCTTGCTTACGAGCCCTCCGGCGAGGATTTCCTTTCACCCTGTCTAGGTGAAGCAGACGTGATGCGGCGTGTGCTGCCGAGCGGTGAGTTTGCTCGCTGGCTCCGAATTTTTCTGCCTCAGATTTCTCAGTCCAGACGAAGAGTTCCTTGGTTACAGCCAGTGGTTTCCCCTGATCCCAGCGATCCCAAGCTGGCGCATTTGGATGGGCTGAACCTGAGTCGTGCATGGATGCTGGAGGGCATCGCTGCGGGCTTGCCCAAAGGGGACAACCGGCTGCCGATGATCACTGTGGCCGCGGAGGAACATAAGCGTGCCGGACTTGCAGCGGTGACTGGCAAGCATTACGAAGGTGGTCATTGGTTGGGGAGCTTTGCAGTTTATCTGGTCACAAGACGAGGCATTCCGCAGAATTGAGATGCCAGAAGCACGAGCGGCTAACAACGGATTGGCGACAGATTACGCCAGGAGCGAGTCTGAACCACCGCGTCCGGATGAAGGATCAGCAGAGGAGCTATCTTGAGCCGAACACAAAGACGCCGATCAGATTGGCCATGTGCTGCGGGTCGGGTCTTGGCCGCGCGCTAAGGCAGAGCTGTGTTCGACGGCGGTGTACGCTTCTGGCTTCAGGCAGGCGTGGCCGATAATCATGCCTTCTCTCGCCAAGGGGGCGGAGGGTCTGTATTTACCCAAGCCGGTGGGTTGGTAGGGTCGCGCGGAGGACAGCATTTCTTGATCCATTTATGATCCACGAGTCGTTCCCAACCCTTACTGAAAACGCTTTTGGTAGCCATCCGCGTTGCGTCGTTTCAGTAACTTACGTCCGGACATCGTGCTTTCACGGCGGTAACATGGGTTCAAATCCCATCGGGGACGCCAACCAACGATGGCACAGTACTTAGGATGTTGCAGCGTTTCTCCCTAGCGAGAAGAGCCTGAAGCAGGCGGCTCTGCCGATGAATCGTTATAGATCGGTCTTCTGCTCAACGTGCCGGTTGAGAAACCAGCACGGAGGATCGCCGGAGTGTGGGAAAAGGCTGTGCACGCAGGTTTTCTGTACCGGTGGATCGAAAATAAGTTCGGCTTTCCCGTCTTTGTGCGCAACTTCGTAGTAGTGTTCGACGGTTACGCTCCCAAAGGGCTGGCGCCTCGTCGCCAGACGATATCGAAACACGCCATAATCCGCAGCATACGCGATTCCCAGCAGGCCCACCCCAGCCAAGAACGATCTCAGCGCGATTCGCCGGAGCCAGGGGCCGGTTTGGTTGTTGTGGACCGCAGTCACGGTTTGAATTATAACCGTGCGCGAACTGGCCAGAAGCGTTGACAATTCTTCACAAAAAACTCGGCTCGATTTGCCTTCGCCACACGTCGAATGGGTACGGGATAGATGATAAGATTCACGTGAAAGCCATACATGAGAGTTCTTTTCCCTCATCTATTACTTGAGGAGTGCAAGTGACGGAACAACGATCAGAGACAGCTGTTTCCAGGGAATCCGAGCAGCAAATAACCGAGAATTCAACCACTCACAAGAGCCGCTGGTGGATTTGGCTGATCGTGGCAGCCGCTGTGGTCGGCTTGGTGGCGTGGCGACGGGGAGGGTCCGACTCCGCAGCGAAAGCCGGCGGTAACGCGGCAATCCGGCCTGTTATGGTATCGACGGCGGCCGCGCACCAGGGCGACATCGGCATTTACCTGAACGCATTAGGCACGGTAACGCCGGTGTATACGGACATGGTGACCAGCCGGGTACAGGGGGAGATTACACAGGTCTACTATCGCGAAGGGCAAATGGTACAGAAGGGTGACCCGCTCATCGAGATCGACCCGCGCCCTTATCAGGCGGCATTAACGCAAGCCGAGGGACAACTAGCGCACGATCAGGCGGTTTTGACGGAGGCCAAAATCGATTTGGAACGCTACAAGGAAGCCTTGAGTCGCAACGCCATCGCCAAGCAGCAATATGACGATCAGGAGCAAGTCGTGCTGCAGGATGAAGGCACGGTGAAAAACGACGAAGGCCAACTGGCGAATGCCAAGGTCAATCTGGTCTACACGCATATCACCGCACCCATAGCGGGACGTGTGGGCCTACGGCTGGTTGATCCGGGAAATATCGTGCAGGCGAATAGCACTACGGTCCTGGTGGTGATCACGCAGCTTCAGCCCATCACCGTGATCTTCAGTGTCGCTGAGGATTCCCTGTCCCAGATTCAGCAGCAATTGCGCAAGGGAAAGAAACTGACGGTGGACGCTTTTGACCGTGAAGGAAGCACGAAATTGGCATCCGGAGTGCTGCTGACTCTCGATAATGTTATTGACCCGACCACCGGAACTTTGAAGCTCAAAGCCATCTTCGACAACAAGGATAACGCGCTCTTTCCCAGCCAGTTCGTGAATGTCAAGCTCCTCGTCGACACGCAACACAACGCGACTTTGATTCCTACTCCGGCGATTCAGCGCAACGCCCAGGGCGCTTTTGTTTACGTGATTAAGAGCGACCAGACGGCCTCCATGCGGACGATTACGCCCGGCACTACGGATGGATCCGTGACTGCCGTGCAAGGTCTTGAACCGCAGGAAGTGGTTGCGGTGAATGGTTTCGACAAGCTTCTGGATGGGGCGAAAGTCACCGTCCGCACCCCCGCGAAAGCGAGCGGAGCCTCCGGCCAGCAGTCTCAAACCGGCCAGAATAACGTGAATCAATCCGCTACCTCCGGGGCCTCTAATGGAGGCACCGGCGGCGGTAAGAACGGAGCCTCGCATCAGTGAGTCCCTCTCGCCCATTCATTTTGCGACCGGTAGCGACGTCGCTATTGATGGCAGCCATCCTGCTAGCGGGCTTCGTGGCCTATCTCCAACTGCCTGTTTCTGCACTGCCCGAGGTCGACTACCCGACCATTCAGATCGTTACCTTTTATCCCGGCGCTAGTCCCGATGTGATGGCCTCGGCGGTCACCGCACCTCTGGAGCGGCAGTTCGGTCAGGTCCCGGGCCTCAATCAGATGACTTCCACGAGTTCCGACGGGAGCTCCATCATTGTTTTGCAGTTTTCCCTCGAACTGAACATCGACGTCGCCGAACAGGAAGTGCAGGCCGCCATCAACGCCGCCCAGACCTATCTGCCTTCCGATCTGCCGGTTCCGCCGATTTATAGCAAAACGAATCCGGCAGACACGCCAATTCTGACCCTGGCACTTTCTTCCAAATCGATTCCCCTGTCGCAGGTCGAAGATCTCGCCGATACGCGCTTCGCGCAAAAAATCTCTCAGCTGCCCGGCGTGGGACTAGTCAGCATTAGTGGGGGCCAAAAGCCGGCCGTCCGGGTGCGCGTAAATCCCACAGCGCTTTCCTCGTACGGCATCAACCTCGAAGACGTGCGCACCGCCCTGCAGTCAACCAGTCTCGACCAGGCGCTGGGCAATTTCGACGGCCCGCAACAGGACTACCAGATTCAATCGAACGACCAACTCCTCACCGCCCCGGAATTCGCGCAGGTCATCATTGCCTACCACAACGGGTCGCCGGTAAAGCTCTCGGACGTGGCCATCATCGACAATGACGTGGAAAACAATCGTCAAGCGGCTTGGATGAACGAGACTCCCGCGGTCATCGTCAACATTCAGCGCCAGCCCGGCGAGAACATTATTAAGGCGGTCGACCGCATTAAGAAGCTGCTTCCCCTTCTCAAGAGCAATCTCCCCGCCGCCGTGCAAGTGGATGTATTGACCGACCGCACCACCACCATCCGGGCCTCCGTCAAAGACGTTGAGTTCGAACTCATGCTCACCGTGGCGCTGGTGATCTTGGTCATTTTTCTGTTCTTGCGCAACGTTTCCGCCACCACGATTCCCAGCGTTGCCGTTCCTCTCTCCATTGTGGGCACGTTCGGAGTGATGTATCTCGCGGGCTTCAGCTTAAACAACCTCACGCTGATGGCCCTCACGATTTCCACCGGCTTCGTCGTCGATGACGCCATCGTCATGATCGAGAACATCATTCGCTTCATCGAAGAGGGAGATCCGCCGTTGGAAGCGGCCCTCAAGGGCTCGGAGCAGATCGGTTTTACCATCGTATCGCTGACCATCTCTTTGATTGCCGTGTTGATTCCTCTGCTCTTCATGGGCGACATCGTTGGCCGGCTTTTCCGTGAGTTCGCCATCACCTTGAGCGTGACTATCCTCGTGTCCGCTGTGGTTTCGCTAACCCTCACCCCCATGATGTGTTCGCGCATATTGAAAAGCACGCACGGACGAAAGCAGAGCCGTTTCTACGCGGCTTCGGAGCAGGCCTTCGAAAGCATCATCGCCTTCTACGGGAGAACCTTGCAGTGGGTGTTGAAACGCCAAACCGCTACACTTCTTGTGGCCGCCGGCACGCTGGTGCTCACCATCGTTCTCTACATCATCGTCCCGAAGGGTTTCTTCCCGGTCCAGGATACCGGCATCATTCAGGGCATTTCGGAAGCCGGTCAGTCCATCTCGTTCGCCGCCATGGCGGAAAAGCAGCAGCAGCTCGCCCATCTGATCTTGCAGGATCCTGCGGTAGAGAGTCTCTCTTCCTTCATTGGCGTGGACGGCACCAACACGACCTTGAACAGCGGGCGCATCCAAATCAATTTGAAGCCCCTGGAGGAGCGCAAGATCAACGCTTCGGATGTCATCCGGCGTCTGCAACCCAATCTGGAAAAGATCGATGGCATCACGCTCTACATGCAGCCGGTGCAGGACCTCACCGTCGAAGATCGCGTAAGCCGCACGCAATATCAGTACACCCTTGAAGATCCCAATCAGAACGAACTGAATTACTGGACGGCCAAGCTCATGGCCAAACTGAAAACGATTCCGGAACTGCGCGACCTGGCCACCGACCAGCAAACGTCGGGTCTGGCCGCCTCCCTCGTCATCGACCGGGTGACCGCTTCCCGCATGGGCATTACGCCGCAGGCAATCGATCAAACGCTCTACGATGCGTTCGGGCAGCGGCAAGTTTCGACCCTGTACACGCAGCTGAATCAGTACCACATCGTGCTTGAAACGCAACCCGAGTTTCAGAAGAACCCTTCGAAGTTGCAGGACATCTATGTTCGTTCGGCTTTGGCTTCAACGGCACTCACCACTGGCTCTTCCGGCACACAGACGGTCACGGCGACGACGGCTTCCGGCAATTCCGCTTCCTCCGCTGCGCCCAGTCCTTCCGCTTCCCCCAACACCCTTGCCAGTTCGGGCTCCGCCAACCCCAGTGCTGTGACTTCCGTCAATGGCGCTGCGGTGCCACTCAGCGCCTTCACTCATTTCGAGATGAAGAGCAGCCCGCTGTCGGTCAACCACCAGGGACAATTTCCCGTCGTCACCGTCTCTTTCAACCTGGCGCCTGACGCTTCGCTGGGTGAAGCCACCAAAGCCATCGATAAGGCCCAACAGGAAATCGGAATGCCGCTCAGCGTGCAGAGCGCGTTTCAGGGGACTGCCGCATCGTTTCAAGCTTCCTTGTCGAACGAACCGCTTTTGATTCTTGCCGCCCTGATCGTGGTTTATATCGTGCTCGGCGTTCTTTACGAAAGCTATATACATCCCGTCACCATCTTGTCGACGCTGCCCTCCGCCGGAGTAGGTGCGATCCTGGCGTTGTTGATTTGCGGCCAGGAACTCAGCGTAGTCGCCCTCATCGGAATCATTCTGTTAATTGGTATCGTCAAGAAGAACGGCATTATGATGATCGACTTCGCGCTGGAAGCTGAGCGCAAAGAGGGCAAGAAGCCGGAAGACGCTATTTACGAAGCATGCCTGCTGCGTTTCCGTCCCATCATGATGACCACCATGGCCGCGTTGCTGGCCGGCTTGCCCCTTGCCCTCGGCACCGGAATTGGCTCGGAGCTTCGCCGCCCCCTGGGCGTCTCCATGGTGGGCGGATTGCTCCTGAGCCAGGTGCTTACGCTCTACACGACTCCAGTCATTTACATCTTCTTCGACCGGCTCGCGCAGCGTTTTTCTTCGCGCCGCGCGCCGGAAACCGGACCGGAGGCTGTGCCAGCGGATTGATGCGGATGAATTTCGAATGAATCTCTCTTCTCCATTTATTCGGCGGCCCGTAGCGACCACTCTCCTGACCGCGGCCATTGCCCTGGCAGGCGCTGTGGCCTTTCGGGAGTTGCCGGTCTCGCCGTTGCCGCAAGTTGATTTTCCCACGATTTCTGTCGGCGCGAGTTTGCCGGGAGCTAGTCCGGAGATCATGGCATCTTCTGTCGCTACTCCCCTGGAGCGCCAGTTCGGAAGGATCGCCGGCATCACGGAGATGACGTCGTCCAGCAATCTCGGCACGACCAGCGTCACGATGCAGTTCGATTTGAATCGGGATATCAATGGAGCCGCGCGCGACGTGCAGGCTGCGATCAATGCCGCGCGCAGTTACTTGCCCTCGAACCTCCCCGGCAACCCCACCTATCGCAAGGTCAACCCGGCGGATTCTCCCATCATGATCCTTGCGCTTACCTCACCGGTGTACGACCGCGGAGCGCTTTACGACGCAGCCTCCACCATCATGCAGCAGCGTCTTTCCCAGATTCAGGGCGTCGGGCAAGTGAGTGTGGGCGGCAGTTCGCTGCCGGCAGTGCGCGTGGATGTGAATCCGACGCAACTCAACGGTTACGGCCTCGGCTTGCAGGACGTTGCCTCTATGCTAAGCCGGCAGAATGCCAACAGTCCCAAGGGGCAAATTGTGGATGGCACAACTACCGCGGACATCGTAACCAACGACCAGCTTCTCAAGGCGGTGAACTACATGCCCCTGGTGGTCGGCTACCACAATGGCGCCGCCGTCAAGTTGTCGGATGTCGCCAATGTCCAGGATTCCACGGAGAACGTACGCGCAGCCGGGTTCGTTAATGGCAAGCCATCTGTCCTCATCATCATTTACCGCCAGCCGGGCGCCAATATCATCGAGACCGTGGATCGCATCCGCGATGCGCTTCCGGCGCTCAAGGCGTCTATCCCTTCCGCCATCGACACGCAAATCGTGATCGACCGCACTCAAACCATCCGCGCTTCCGTTCGCGACGTCGAGCGCAGCCTCATGATCTCAATTTCCCTGGTCATTCTGGTGGTGTTTCTCTTCCTGCGCAGCGTCCGCGCCACCTTGATTCCCGCCGTCGCCGTCCCCGCCTCCTTAATCGGCACGTTTGGCGTGATGTACCTGTGTCACTACAGCATCGATAATCTCTCGCTCATGGCGCTCACGATTTCGACGGGCTTTGTGGTGGACGATGCGATTGTGGTCATCGAAAATATCACTCGCTATCTCGAGCAGGGCATGCCGCCCATGCAAGCGGCGCTCAAGGGCGCCCGCGAAATTGGCTTTACCGTGTTGTCCATCAGCATGTCTCTGGTTGCAGTCTTCATTCCTATTCTGATGATGGGTGGTATTGTAGGCCGGCTCTTCCGCGAGTTCGCCGTCACCCTCTCGGTCGCCATCCTGGTATCCCTGGGCATTTCTCTAACCACGACACCGATGATGTGTTCTCGCCTGCTCCGCCATCAGCGCGATGAGGAGCACGGCAGATTGTTCCGCGCCAGCGAGCGCGCATTCAATATCGTCCTTGGCCTCTACGAGCGCAGCTTGGGCTGGGTCCTCGAACACTCCCACCTGACGCTGGCCGTTCTCGGACTCACCATTGCGCTCAACCTCTACCTTTTCTGGATCGTTCCCAAAGGATTCTTTCCGCAGCAGGATAACGGCATCGTTTTCGGCGGCATCCAGGGCTCGCAGGACATCTCCTTCCAGGCCATGCAGAAGGCTACGGCACGCATCGTCCAAGTGGTCAAAACCGACCCAGGCATCGCCAACGCCATGGCATTCACGGGCGGTGGTGGCGCCACCAATGGCGGTTTCATCTTCCTGGGTCTGAAACCTTTTGATCAACGAGACGCAACCTCCAGCCAGATCGTTGACCGTCTGCGCCCTAAACTCCTGTCTGTCCCGGGTGCCAATACCTTTGTGCAAGCCGCACAGGACCTCCGCATCGGCGGACGGGGAAGCAGTGCGCAATATCAGTACACCATCCAGAGCGACAATGTGCAGGAACTCGTAAAGTGGGGCCCGGTGCTTCTCCAGCAGATGCGCAAGTTGCGGATGCTCACCGACGTCAATACCGACCAGCAGAACAGCGGTCTTCAGGCCATGCTTACCTATGACCGCAAGACCGCTTCGCGCCTCGGCATTACCCCGCAGATGCTCGACAACTCCCTCTACGAAGCCTTCGGCCAAGCCCAGGTTTCGACCATGTATACGGCGATCAACCAGTACCATGTGGTGCTCGAAGTGGAACCGAAGCACTGGCAGTCACCCGTGAACTTGGACGACGTGTATATCCGGGCCGCGCAAGGGAAAGTCGTTCCCCTCAGCGCCGTCGCGCATTATGAAGCGTCCACTGCTCCCCTGTCGGTGAATCATCAGGGTCAATACCCTTCGGTAACCATTTCCTTCAACCTGGCCCCGGGTATAGCTCTCAGCGACGCTTCCCGGGCCATCCTCGCCATGCAACAGAAAATCGGCATGCCCAATTCCATTACTGGCATGTTCTCCGGCACGCTGCAGGCCTTTCAGGCTTCCCTGGCGACGCAACCTTTTCTCATTATCACCGCTCTTCTGGCCGTCTATATTGTGCTGGGTATTCTGTATGAGAGTTACCTCCATCCCCTCACCATCATTTCCACGCTTCCCTCCGCCGGAGTCGGCGCCGTGCTGGCCCTCATGATCTTTCGCAAGGACCTGAGCATTATCGCCATCATCGGTGTCATTCTGTTAATCGGTATCGTCAAGAAGAACGCTATTCTGATGATCGACTTTGCGCTGGCCGCCGAACGCGTCGACGGCAAGAGCCCTCGAGACGCGATCTTCCAGGCTTGCATCCTGCGCTTTCGGCCCATTCTCATGACCACCATGGCTGCCCTTTTTGGCGCTTTGCCTCTGGCTCTCGGCCGAGGCACGGGGTCGGAGCTTCGCAATCCTCTCGGCATCACGATTATCGGCGGCCTTATTCTGAGCCAGATGCTCACGCTCTACACCACGCCGGTCGTTTATCTCTCCTTGGACCGCTTGCGAGTCAACTGGCTGCGCGCTCACGGAAAGCTCGAAGCGCAAAGACAAATCGAGTCCTTCGGATGACAAATTCTTATGCGCTACGCGAACCCAAAAGGAGTCCGAGTCAGCAATGAAGGCAACGAATAAAATGCGCGCCGCGAGCGCGCTTCTCTGCGGCACTCTCCTCTTGCAGGGCTGCGTTGTCGGTCCGAAATACAATCGTCCTCCGGTGCAGGCGCCGGGCGCTTACAAAGAGGTCACTCCCGACGATCTCAAGAAAATGGATGGCTGGAAGGTAGCGCAACCACAGGACAGCGCTCTGCATGGCAAGTGGTGGGAGATTCTCGGCGATTCGCAACTCAACACGCTCGAAGAGCAAGTCAACATCTCGAACCAAAACGTCGCCGCTGCGTTCGCCAACTTCATGGCAGCGCGTGCCCTGGTGCGCGAGGCTCGCGCGCAATACTTCCCGACTGTGACCGGTGGCGTAAGCATCACTCGCCAGCACCAGCCCTCTTCTTCGGGCACTGCGCCCAGCGCAGTTTCCGGGGCAACCTTCACCGAATACTCCTTGCCCTTCGATGCTTCCTGGACGCCCGACTTGTGGGGCCGCGTGCGCAATACCGTTCGCGCCAACGTTGCCAACGCGCAAGCCAGCGCCGCCGACCTCGAAAACACCCGTCTGACCGCGCAGGCGGAGCTAGCGGTCGATTACTTCCAACTGCGCGGCCAAGACGCTCTCAAACAACTGCTGGATTCGACCGTGGTGGCCTATGAGGAATCCCTGAAACTGACCAAGGCTTTGTATGAAACCGGCATCGACTCCGACGAAGCCGTCGCGCAGGCCGAAACTCAGCTGGAAGCCACCCGCGCGCTAGACACTAATATTGGCATTCTGCGGTCGCAATACGAGCATGCGATTGCACTTCTCGTCGGTCAGCCTGCTTCGTCTTTCTCGATCGTCGTCGAGCCCTTGAAAACTCCACCGCCCGCCATTCCGTTTGGCGTTCCGTCGCAACTGTTGGAGCGACGTCCAGACATCGCCGCATCCGAGCGCCTGATGGCCCAGGCCAATGCCCAAATCGGCGTCGCCAGAGCCGCTTATTTTCCGACGGTGACTTTGGGCGCGTCTTTCGGGTTTCAATCCACATCCGGTTCCAGTTGGTTAACCTGGCCCAGTCGGCTCTGGTCGGTCGGTCCCTCTATTTCCGAGTTGATCTACGATGGCGGCCTGCGTCGCGCCACCGTCGAACAATATCGCGCGCAATACGATCAGACGGTCGCCAACTATCGCAACGCGGTCCTGACCGCGTTTGAGCAGGTCGAGGATAATCTTTCCGCCCTGCGCGTTCTTTCCAAGGAAATTCACGAACAAGACACGGCGATAGCGTCCGCGCAACGAAGCCTCAACCTGGCCACGGATCGCTACCGACTTGGCATCGATCCCTATCTCAACGTCATTACCGCCCAGACAACGCTCTTCAGCAATCAGCAGACAGCGGTGAACCTGCGGATCGAGCAGATCGTGGATAGTGTGCAATTGATCGAGGCACTCGGCGGGGGCTGGGATTCCTCTGCGCTTCCCACTGCGCAGCAGATTATTTCGCGACCTGCTCAGTTTCCGGCGATTACTCCGGTTCAACCCTCCCAGAGCCCGCCACCAGCCTCATCGACTCGCTAATCGCAGCCAGCCGCAGCCTTTTCCGTGGCCCGCAGCAATCGCCGCAGTTCATCCCGATTCTTCACCGGCAGTCCATGGAGCGCGGCTCGCGCCAGCGCCACATAAACCTCGCGTGTTTGGGGATGCTGCTTCAGCGCTGCCAGATGTTTCGCCACGGTCTCAGCGTCTCCACGAACCAGCGGTCCGCTAAAGGACCGCGCCGGACCAAGGCGCGAATAGTTCGCCAAAGTTTGCCTGATGATGGGCAGGTTCTTGCGGCGTGCATCCCGACGCGTGAGTCCGGCGACCCGAGCCGCTTCTTCGAGCGTCACCAGAAATGCCAGCAGCAACGGCGAAGTCAGAGTGGCCCATGCGTGGTATGCCGCTTTGCGCCGCTCAGGCAGTGAAAAACTCTCGCCGCCGAGTTCGCCGACGATCCGCCGTGCGACTCGTGTAGCCGCGTCATCACCCTCCAGAGCGAAAGGCACGCCCGTCAAAGATGGATGCGCTCCGGCAACGAACGTCATCAACGGATGGACAGACGCGATCGCAGCGCCTGCCTTGCGCAGCGGTTCCAGTTCCCGGCTGAGTTGGGCTCCGCTGGAGTGGAAAGCGAAACGAGCCCTTTCCTGCACGCTGCCCTTGTGGTTAGCAATCGCGCCCGCAGCCAGATGAGCCGCCAGAGCCGAAGCTGCACCGCGGATCTCACCGTCCGGAACGCACAACCACAGCAAGGTGGCGTCCAGCGCGGCAGAACGGGCGGTGACTGCCTGCGCGCCGACCTTCGCCGCGAGCGCGCGCGCGTGCCGCTCGGATCGAGGGGAATCCCGCGCGACGATCTCGGTAAGCGTGAAACCGGCTTCGTGCAGTGCCACAGCCAGAAGAGTGGCCAGCCTACCGGCTCCGACGATGGCAACGGTAGGTTTTCTTGCTGTCGTTTTTCTTGGCATCAGGTTCCGATCACCGGTTTACAGCTCAACGCGCAGCATACCTTATTCCGAATTTCCCATCCCGGCTAGCCAACGGTCGCGCGGTTTGATGCTGTTCTGGAATCCACGGTGTCCCAGGCCGTGACGTCCTTGAAAAGTTCGGGCAGTCTTTGAGCATCCTCGACCGAACTCCCGAAACGTGCCGATTCGTAAGCGCGCGTGAACCTGGCAACCTTCGTCTGCAGCTCCACCTCCTGAATGGCATCGACGAAATCCAGGGGTGTTTGCGACGGCGACTTGCACCAGCCTAGCCTTGCCATGCGGCTTATCATCCGTTCATACCAAAGCGCGGCGGACTCGCGCGGGGCACGCTCCGGATGCGCCCGCAGACTACGGGCACGCAGTCCACTGACCAGACGCCCAAGATTGAACAGCGTTATCAGAAGCGCCGCAAACCCAATCAGGCCTCCCAGCCACCGCGCAGGAAATTTGGTGATGTGTTCGTGCGCGTGTCGCGCCGACCGCAGCATGGCGCGATGCTGCCGCCTGAGCCACTGGCGAACCTCGTCAAGAAATTGCCGGCCGCTGGTGGCCGCATCTTTTCCTAACGTGCGCTGATGGCTCACGTCGTAGTTGATAATCCATTCGCGCCAAAACGATGCGGCCGCGTCCACATAGAGTTCCATCCGGGACCAACCGGACCGCGCAGGCGCAGCTCCGGCCGGAGTCGGATCAAAGCTGATCCAACCCGACCCGGGAAAGTAAGCCTCAACCCATGAATGGGCGTCACTGGCCCGGACCACATACTGGCCGGTGAGGTCGTTGAATTCTCCTCCGCGAAAGCCGGTCACAATTCGCGATGGGATGCGCAAAGAGCGCAGCATGACCGCCATCGAACTGGCAAAATACTCGCAGTGGCCTTTTTTCCTCTCGAACAGGAAATTGGCCAACGGGTCCCGCGGCACACTGCCGGGCAGTTCCAGCGTGTACCTGTAGTGCGTGGATAGATACTGCTCCAGCGCGACGGCCTTGTCATAGTTGCTGGGAGCCGACGCAGTGATTTCCTCCGCTAGTTTCGAAATGCGAACATCAAGCGGCCCAGGTTTCAAGTACTGCTCCATGCCCTCAGGCACGGTGTTCGTCGCCAGACGAAGCTCGTCGCTGTCGATTTCGGGTAGTTGCGATTCCGCGTCGTAGCGATTGATCGGGTGGTCCAGATCGAGGTCGTAGACGGCTTCTCCGGCATCCACACTCAGCTGCCGGAAATGTCCCGTCAGACTCTGCGGCTTCTCTGCCAGAAAGAAGACGTTGGTTCCAATCGGCTCCATCAGGACGCGATAACGAATCGATCGGCCTGCGGTCGCCGATGCGTCGCGCGCTTCCATCAAAGGCGCCAGCCGGTAGCTTCCATCCAGGGCCGGTCGCAGCGGGGTTTGCGTATACGAATTCGACCAGGTTCTGCCGTCAAAGGTACTCAGCGCAACTCCTCGCCACTTCAAATCGTAAGCGCCCTGCACATCGTGCTCAATCTCGATATGCATAACGACTGCGCTGGACTGCTGAATCTGGCCGATGCGGCCCAGTTGCACACGATCGGTGAAGCCCGTGGAGACATCGCTGGTTGGAGTATAGGCGGTCAGGAAACGTGAGGACACGCGGGGTAGAAAGAAGAAGATCAGGAAACTTCCGGCGAGGATCATCAGCATGAGCGCCGGAGCAATCGCCAACAGCCCCTGGGCCATGCGCCGGGTTGGAGAGACGATGCCAAGGGAGGCAACGCGCGGATCTTGTGCGTGCTTCTGCTCGGAAGCGACCGAGTGCCGCATTTCCATCAGAACAAACGTTATGACTGCGATCAGCAGGAAGCCCGCAAACGAAAACAGGAATACGCTGCCGACGGTGAGCACGGCAGATGCCAGCACCATCAGAAACGAAAGCGCCGCCAGCAGGTAGTGGTCGCGTGTCCGCTGCAACGAAAATAGACGGACGACAATCAAGAAGAGCACAAGATGAACGCTCGCCGCCAGAAAGGTCCGGGAAAGAAGAAAGTAGTCGACGCCGTAGACCAACACGTAAATCAGCGTCAGGAGGGTGGTCCAGCGCTCTGGAATGGTAAACTCGAGCCGCGTCAGAAGTTGGTATCCGCGGAACGCCAGCGCCAGCCCCACCAGAACCACGGCCGGCAGATCCAGCCGTCCGGTCGAGGCCAAAGTGACAAAGCCACTGAGCACGAGCAGATAAAGCGCCCCGTCAAAGTAGCGCTCGATGGCCTTGGCCATGGTGATTGCGCCCGGGTTGACAGAGGTTTCAGTCACTGGAAGCTTCTATTGTTGGCGAAACCAGCGCGGAAGGGAAGTGTCCCCGGTAACAAATCAAACGGAGCGGTGCATAGAAGGGGAAGAAGACTGTGGACTCGGAAGGTTCGCCTTCCCATAGCCCATGGGGCAGTTGTAGCATTTTGGGCGGGCGGCCTCGTCGCCTGGCCCTGATTTCTCCGGACGATCCTATCGTGCGGGGAGTTTGTAGGAGCGGTGTATCTATGCAGATCGATGCTTTGTTTGTCGGCCATGGCCGAATCGTCACGGTCGTAGTGTTCACACTCGCTTTGACCGCATTCTTGGCGGGGCAGATGGTCCAACAACATCCCCGAGCGAAGGTGGTCGCGCTGGGCGGTTCCGCGAAAGAACTGAGTGTGTTGACGGGGCCACCGGAGAGCGTGGGCATGAAGTCCGGGTATATCGTGCTGGGTCCTGGAAAGTCGGTAGGCAAGCACAGCACCGCACACCACGAAGAACTGCTCGTGGTTCTGGAAGGATCGGGTGAGATGCTTTTCAAGGACGGCTCGAAGTTGCCAGTCAAGGCCAACACAGCCGTCTATTGTCCGCCAGAAACCGAGCATGACGTGATGAACTCGGGCAGCCAGGTGTTGCGGTACGTCTACGTGGTGGCAGAAGCGCGTTGACGAGCGTCGCACCTTGAATGATCAGCTTGCGGCAGGATTACCTCACGATCTGATTTTTCCTTCTGCAATTTGTATTTGTGTTTACAATACCTGCCCATGGACTACCTTCTGAAGACTGAACCCACGGTGTACTCCTTCGCGGATCTTGAGCGTGAGAAGACGACGATTTGGGATGGGGTGACGAACCCCGCGGCCGTGAAGCATTTGCGCGAAATGAAGCCGGGAGAACGGTTGGTGATTTACCACACGGGGGAGGAAAAGAGCGCGGTAGGGACGGCGTCTGTCGCAGCCGTGGATACGACCGATCCTAGGAATCCACAGGTGAAGATCAAGGCGGGGAAGCCGATTGCCAAGCCGAGGTCGCTGGCCGAAATCAAGAAGCAGGCGGCGTTTGCGGAATCTCCGCTGGTGAGGCAAGGACGATTGAGCGTAGTGCCGCTGACCGCGGCCCAGTACAACTGGCTAGTGGAAGACTGAGTACAGCGAGGCCGCCAAGGCGCTGAACCCAGGGTTTCCGCGAGGAAAACTTGCTAAGGTTGCGCCCGATAAACCGTGACGCCTCCAACCATGGTCCACAAAACCTTGGTATCTCGCATTTCCTCGGGTGTAACCGTCAGAACGTCACGATCGACCAGCACAAGATCCGCTTGCATACCCGGCGCGAGCGATCCGATTTTGTCCTGCTGGTTCATCGCGCGCGCCGAATTTCGGGTGTAGGCGTAAAACATCGCTTCGCGTGGCACGCATTGAGAGGCATCGAGCACACCTTCCGGTCCCTTGCGGGTTTCGGCCTGGTAGATCGCCCAAAACACATTGGGACTGGAAACGAACCAGTCACTGGCCCCCGAGATGGTGCCGCCGGCATCGAGAATCGAGCGGGCCGGATACTGCCAACGGTACAAGTCCGGGTCGAGGTACGGCTTGATCAGTTCAATCGTGTCCGGTTCCGCGGTCGCCCAGAACAACTGGAACGCCGCGATGACGCCCAACTGCCGGAAACGGGGGAAATCCTCGGGATCGACTACCTGAAGATGGGTTAGCGCGTCGGGCAAGCCGCTGTTTCCATTGGCTTTTCTTGCTGCTGCGATTCCGTTGAGCGCTTCCTTCACCGCCCGATCGCCCAGGGCATGGACATGCACGATGAGCCCTTGTTTATCGGCCAGCGTGGCTAACTCGGCAAAGCGTGCCGGATCGAACAGTAAGTCTCCGGACTTACCCGAGTTTCGATAAGGCTTAGTCATGGCCGCCGTCTGCGATGGATACTCCATCACACCGTCGGCAAATACCTTAATGCCCGGAATAGTCAGATTCGGAATGTTGGCGTATTCCTGCCTGATCTTTTGCACGGCTTCCAGCTCTTTTGCCGGCTCGTTAAGAGGATTGACCTTCGGAAACGCCGCCACGTGGACAGTGAGCTCTCCCCGCTGGGCCAACTTCTTATAAGCGGCTAGGACAGGCGGGTCGGCCATGGCATCGAGCCAGGCCGTGATCCCCAGGCTGTGCATATACTTGACGGCCGCTCGACCGCCCTCGATGTACTGCTCGGGGGAGGGCTCCGGGATCACGGCTTCGATCTTCTCCCGGCCGACATCGACGGTAAAACCATTCGGATTGCCGGTGGAATCAATTCCGTAGTACGCCCGCTCCGTCGGCGAGAGATGACTTAGAAAATCCTTAGTGACACCAGACCGGCGGAGCAGAGCGCGATTAGCCCAGCCGGTGTGCCCGTCGGATCCGCGCAGAAACACCGGCACGTCAGCGTAAACTCCACTGCTGAAGCTGGCATTCAGTTCGTCCGTTTTGGACCAGTAAACCAAAGGCATCCCGCTGATGAACAGGACATCGCCACGCATGCCCTTGCCGCTCTTCTTCGCATCGGCGGCAATGCCGACCAGCGCGTCCATGGAGGCCACCTCGTTGTCCACATCCACGGAGATCAGGGCGAGACCGCCATAGATGGGATGAGCGTGGCTGTCGATGAGACCGGGCAGCAGGAACTTTCCTTGCAGGTCAACTCGTGCGGCATTTTTGTCGACGTTGGGAAGGACCTCGGCCAGGCTGCCGACCGCTACGATCTTGTCACCGCGAAGGGCGACAGCTTCGGCGTAAGGATGATCGGGAACGCCCGTGAATACTTTGGCATTGAACAACACGCGTTCTGCCTTGTCGGTGCCTTGTCCCCATGAAACCGACGCCAAACAAAACACGGCAAGCGTTACAAGAAAGGTATAACCCAGGACCCGTACTCGCATTTCCGTCCTCCGTTAGTGCTTCGATACAGCACAGTGTTAGCGGCCTGTGGTGAAACTCCAGCGACCGCAAGCCGGCGCCTAAAGGCGCATTCGCGACGCGGCACTTACGGTATGCCTAAAGGCATACCCTGATACAAATCTCAGAAAGTAAAACGCAACGCAACCTGACCAATCCGCGGATCGAAGGTTTGAGTTATCTGGCCGAGCTGAGGCGAGGTGATCGGAGCTGACGCCACCGGGCTCTGCCATTCGGTGTGATTGAGAATGTTGAAGAACTCGGCGCGGAATATCATTTGCACACGCTCGGTAAGCCGAGTGTTCTTTTCCAGGGAAAGGTCCAGATTCACGCGACCAGGGCCCCGGAAGAAATTCCTCCCCAAAGTTCCGTAGGTCGGCGCGGGACATCCACCCGGAGTGCCGGGGGGCGCGGAACTCGCATAACAAGCGGGAGTCGAGAGCCCGCTGGGATCGAATGCGAAATGTCCCGTGATGGGTGAACCATTCACCGTGAACGTCTGGACCTGATGGGGATCGAGAGAGTGTGGCGACCCACCGGCCCAGTTTGGACGGACGACATTCTGGTCGCCCGCACCAGACGGGCCAGGCGTTCCAGGGGTTGTAAGCGTTCCAGGGTCCACGGCAAGCCCGGCAAGCACATCCATGGGTACACCCGTCTGAGCTGTCAGAATCGGATACAAAGTCCATCCCGAGGTCAACCGCTTCGGCCCGCCGGACCACGCATGAGCGAACGGCAATTCCCAGCCTCCGCTGAGAACAAAGCGTTGACGGATGTCCGAGTCCCCAGAGGCCCTGGTCAAGGAATGGTTGTAAGCGGGAACGGCGCTGCTGTTGCGAGAAAATCCATCGGCATTGTTGATGTTATGGGACCAGGTATAGGACACGGTGAAGAACGTATTCCCGACGGAGTGCCAGTCGCCCATGTTCTTCGTCAAGCTGGCGAGTAGGCCGTTGTAGCTGGCATTCACCAGATTGGCGAACGTCGAGAGCATGGTGCTGTAGGTGTAGGGCGGGCCATTTGAAATACCCGGTTGCAGGTTCAGGGGGCGGTTTGTAGTCCCCGGAATGAACGGATCAGAGTCGTATTCTGCAACCAGCTTGTGGGAAGCGTTGCCCACATATCCCAGTTCTCCAATCAGACCGTTCCCCAGTTGTTGTTGAATACTGAGGTTGTACTGATAGATATAAGGTGTCCGCAGATGCGGATCGATAAAAACGCTGGGCGGCCCGAACGGCAGGAAGCCCGCGTTCAGGAAGTTAAGATTCGATGCCGGTGGTTTCGAGGGAAAGGGATTGGTTACGCCTGCTGTCCCGTAAGGATCAGACAAGAACGTATAGGGGCCAGGACCGGGATCTGACGTGCCCCCGCAGAATACGCCAGCAGGAAAAGAACAGAAGTACGCGGCTGAGAAGAACGGGGGTGTGCCGTTCTGATACTGGTTATCCTGGGCCAGCAGCACATCGTAGAAAACGCCGCCTCCGCCACGGATGCTGGTTTTCCCGTTACCCCTAGGATCCCAGGCGAAGCCGAAGCGCGGCGCCCAGTCGATGCGATCGGGGAAGTTTACGCCATGGCTCGGCGCACCCGGGTCTCCGGGAAACACAAGCCCGAGCGGTGCATTGGGAAATCTCACGGATTGCTTGCCGGGGACGATCATGTAGTTGCGGTTCTCGGGATCCGATTTCGGTGTGGCGTACTCGTAGCGCGCTCCCAAAGTCAGTACCAGACGCTTCGTCACTCGCCACTCATCCTGCACGAAGGCGCCATACTGATGACTGCGGACAGCGCTCAAACCCTTGGGATATTGGTCGAACAGGTCGGGCAATCCCAGGAGGAAGTCCGCTAGGTCATATCCTGTAGTCCCGCCATAGAACGAATATTGCCCATCGACCGCATAAGCAAAGTAGGCGTTGTTCTGGACGATGCCCAGAGAGCCGCCCGCCTTCAGTGTGTGGCGGCCGCGCGTCCAGGTAAATGTGTCGGCAAATAAGTAGGTCGTATCGGCGTAGTCGGCCGGGCCATTGAGATTGAAGCCGATCTGCGGGCCGCTGTTGTAGAGCAGAATCTGCGGAGGACCCGTAGTCTGATCCGGCGTGATGGCGGCCCCCAAGCCGGAAGGCCCGGGCAGTGTTTTGCCGGGAAAATTGAGCCGATTGTCATCTCGTTGCGCGGTGATGTGGAATTCATTCAGCACCGCTGGGGAAAAGCTTCTGGTGTAGCCGATGCCACCAAAATAATTGTTGAATTCGTCGAGTCCGGGGAACCCAGGAACATTTGGAGCACCACCCTGCAGAAACGGATACCCCTGGGGATTGTGGAACTTTGCGACCGTTAGCGTGAAGTGGTCTTTTTCGCTGGCGTTGTAGTCGAGCTTCAGGTTGTACTCGTCGCGGTTGTCGTAGGCTGCCCCGTTCGGAGTCAGAATGCCGCTGCTGCTTTCTGGGATCAGGTTGTTGCTGATGTAGGCCTTAGCAACCGGATCGATCTTTGCAGGATCGATGATGGCGTTGCTGGCGCTGCCGCCCGCCGGTACGAAGTACGGATGGCCCTGCAGAAACGCTGCCACTCTCGGATCAGGCCCCCCGTTCGCGGATTGTGAGAAATCCCCGTTCAATTCGGCCGGAGTGTAGACCGTCAGTTGACTGCCCACCGTGATGCTGTGCTGGCGTTGGCCCTGATAGCCGAAGAAGAAGAAGGCGCGGTCCTTTATGATCGGCCCTCCGACGGTTCCCCCAAACTGATTGCGCTTCAGCACCGGACGGGCTTGGCTGGCTTCATTATTGAAGTACGTGTTGGCATTCAGCGCATCGTTGCGGAGGTAATCGAAAACGCTTCCGTGAAGCTGGTTTGTCCCCGACTTGGTGACCATGCTCACCACGCCGCCGGCGCTGCGTCCATACTCGGCGGTGTAGTTGTTGGAGAGAATGCGAAATTCTGCGATCGTGTCCGGGTTCGGATTTACCACCGGAACGCCGTAGGTCACCGACGTGTTGTCTCCGCCGTCCAGCAGGTAAGTGACCGCGTTGTCGCGACCTCCAGCCACCTCGAATTCGCCGGAAGGAACGCCCGCAGCTGCACCCAAGGGGAGGGGTTGGGCCGGGGTGACGCCGGGTTGAGTCAATGCCAGGTCCAGCACATCGCGGCCGTTGAGCGGCAGATCCTGAATGGGCGCGCCGGTGACCGTTCCTCCTACCGTGGGATTCACGGTTTCAACCTGCACCTGATCCGATGTGACTTCGATGACCTCATGGGCTCCGCCAACCTTCATGGGTACGTCGATGCGCAAAGACTGATTGATCGTCAGTTCTCGCGGGGTGGTGGTGGCCTTGGCGAATCCCGCAAGCTCGACCGAGACGAAATAGGTGCCGATGGGAAGGTCAAGAACCTGGTACGCACCATCGGCGTTCGTGGTCGTCGTCCAGTGGATGTTGGTGCCGCTATTGGTCACCGTTACGTGAGCACCGGCGAGCGCAGCGCCTTGCTGGTCGCTCACTGTTCCAATGATCCGGCCGGTGCTGGTCTGGGCCATTACGGGGATGGAGAGGGCCAGACAGGAGGCGAGAATCGGCACCGCGAGCCGCCTCATGAACCTATGGGAAGTACAGAACCAGGCTTGGATCGTCATAACAACCTCCTTTGGAGGCATGTTGGATTCGGACAAGTATTGCGCGTGAGCTGAAGATAGGTCACCAGGCGCATGGGAGCAACAGGTTTCTTTGCGGGTGAATTCAAGACATCCCCAAGAATATGCAAGGCGATAGAACTCTACTAGAAGTTTGTAAAGTTGCGGGGCAGCATATCCGGGGCACGGCTGGATTGTCTAATACATCTTTCGTTGAACCTTAATACGCTGCACATATTAGAATTCGTGTGTGGAATTTCGCCACCTTCGCTATTTTGTCGCCGTCGCTGAAGAACTGAACTTCAGCCGAGCCGCGCGGCGGCTGCATATGGCACAGCCGCCTTTGAGCCAGCAGATTCATCAACTGGAAGAGGAAACCGGTGTTCAGCTCTTCGTGCGCAACAAGCGCCGCGTCGAACTGACGAATGCGGGCGAGGTCTTTCTGGAAGAGGCGAGGAAACTGCTCGCCCAGGCAGAACATGCCGTCGATGCTGCTCGACTCGCTCAAAGGGGAGAAACCGGTCTGGTGAAGATCGGAATTGCCTCGGGACTTGGCGAGAAAGTTAATCAGGCGGTGTCCGAACACCTGAAACGTTTCCCTGGAACTGAAATCCAGTGCCAGGACGTCGTGTCCACACGCCAGAATGAAGCGCTTCGGGAATTGAAAATCGATGTTGGCTTCCTGCGCCCGCCGATTGATTTGGCGAACCTCGAGTCGAAGGTTCTTTTTGAAGAAAGGTTTTTCGTCGTCTTGCCCAGAGAGCATCCTCTGGCAAAACGTTCCGAGTTACGACTAAGAGATATAGCCAACGAACCGCTCCTCCTGTTTGACCGGAGCGTTTCCAGCGGGGTTTATGACAAGGGACTGGAGTTGTACCGTCAGGCGGGAATCGTCCCCAAGGTCATCGCTACGCGGACCGATCCCCATGAAGAGGCGGGGATTATTCTGGTGACCTCCGGTAAGGGAATCTACCTCACGGTGGGTGCGGTTGTAAGCCATCCGGTGTCAGGCCCGAAGGTCAGCGCCGTGCCGCTGAATGAACCGGGGGCCACAATCGACGTGCACGTTGCCTGGCGCAAGAACGAACCCTCGACCGCGATTCTTGCTTTCGTGGACTCAACCCGAAGGGCTTTCGCCCGCCAAGGCTGAAGTACCCGTCCGGCAATGCCCCCCAAGTTTCTTCATGCACTTGAAGCTCTTTCCGTAATGCTAGACTCGGGCATGCGCGCGAGTATCAGCCAGCACTGAAACGGGGCGACATAGATTCGACGCTTTTGGCGGGCCGGACGCGCGTGTTGAAGAGGGAAGTCGAGGAGGGAACTTGGGGACGAAGGTCACGGCGTCTTTCTGTACGGAACAATCGAAACACCTGTATCAGCGCTCGAATCGCGTACTGATCGAGGGCGGAAGCTCTCCCTCGCGTGGACCGGCGAACTATGGCGAGTATCCGATCTTTATGCAGCGCGGGCAGGGATCTCGTTTATACGATGTGGATGGAAACGAGTACATCGATTGGATGATGGGATTCGGCGCGTTGCCTCTGGGGCATGCCGATCCGGAGGTGACGCAGGCGATCGCTGAAGGCGCTGCCAGCGGCGCTCATTTCGCGACCGCAACCGAAATTGAACTTGAAGTTGCCGAATTGCTGCAGCAGATTGTGCCCAATGCCGAAGTGGTCCGATTTGCGAATACGGGAACGGAAACGGTAATGGCAGTACTGCGGCTGGCGCGCGGCTACACCGGTAGACCGAAGATCCTGAAGTTCGAGGGGCACTATCACGGCTGGTACGACGATGTTCTGGTAGCTTCGAACCCTTTGCCAGTTTCGGCGGTCGGGTTGCGCAGCGATCCGGTCATGATTGCCGACAGCTCCGGCCTTAACCGCCATGCCCTGGATGACACCATCGTCGTTCCCTGGAATGATCTTATTGGTCTGGAGCGTGCCATCCAGAACCATCCCGGACAAATAGCGGCGATCATCACCGAAGGCGTGATGGCGAATATGGGGGTGATTCCGCCGGACGAAGGATACATGGAGGGCCTGCAGAAACTGGCCCGCCAACACGGCATTCTCTTCATTCTCGACGAAACCGTGACCGGGTTCCGCATTGCAGCAGGCGGTTGCCAGGAATACTATCGGCTCTCCCCTGACGTTGTTACGTTCGGCAAGGCGCTGGGCTGCGGGCTCCCAGTTGCTGCCTTTGCCGGCCGCGCCGAGGTGATGGGCGCGTTGGCCAGCGGAGGCGTCCTGCATTACGGCACTCACAACGCATCACGAATCGGGTTGCATGCAGCACGCGCAAGTTTGCGCAAGCTGACTCGAAACGGCGGCGCGTTGTTTAGCCAAATCCGGGAACTAGCCGACCAATTCGCGGCCGGGATGAGCGAACTTTTCCGCCGTAAGGGGACACGCGCGATCGTTCAGCGGGTTGGCCCGATGTTTCAAATCATGTTTACCGAGCGCGCGCGTATTCGCGACTACCGGGAATTCTGCGAGTATGTCGACCGAAAGAGCTATCAGAGGTTGTCTCTGAAGTTGTTTGAATACGGGGTGTATACCAGTCCCGCTGCGACGCTGCACTCGATTGTGACCGCTGCCCATAGCGCCGAAGACGTTAAGCTGACCCTCAGCGCGATGGAGCGCGCTCTGGAGGCGTTGAGGTAAGCGGGAACTATGTTTTGTACCGAGGTGGATCACCATGGACGTGACGGATCTCCGCAAGAGAGCAGGACAGCTGCTATCGCTCGAAGGCAAAGTTGCCATGGTGACAGGAGCTGCATCGGGAATCGGCCGGGAGATCGCGGTCCGCCTGGCGGAAATGGGAAGCGCGGTTGCCGTTCTCGACAAGAACGTTGAAGGTGGGATGGAGATCGTCTCCGAAATCCAGCGGGACGGGGGGACGGCTTTGGCGATCCCGTGCGACGTTCGCTTGCGCTCCGATTGCCGAGAGGCGGTGAAGCGAACGATTGCTGGCTATGGCCGGATTGACATCCTCTGCAACAATGCCGGTATCGTCCTCCGGAAAGATGTCTTGGCATTGGAAGAAGAAGAGTGGGACGCAGTCCTGGATGTGACCCTGAAAAGCGTCTACCTGCTGTCGCGTGAGGTGATTCCACATATGGTTCGCAATGGTGGGGGAGCGATTGTCAATACTGGTTCAGGTTGGGCGTTGAAGGGAGGACCGAAGGCGGCTTCCTACTGCGCGGCAAAGGGTGGACTGCTGAACCTGACTCGCGCCATGGCGATTGACCATGGCAAAGACAACATCCGGGTTAACTGCGTGTGCCCGGGCGACATTGACACTCCGATGCTGGCGAGTGAGTGCCGTCAGCTTGGGGAAAATCCGGAACAGTTTATGAAGGAGGCCGCCAGCCGGCCGCTGAACCGTGTCGGAACTCCCGTCGATGTCGCCAATGCAGTCCTGTTTCTCGTGAGTGAGATGTCAACGTGGATTACCGGCGCCCACCTTGTTGTCGACGGCGGTGGACTGGCCTGAGCGGTGGCGGGACCGAACTGCCGGCTGACTTGATTGCGCAAAGCATCCACAGCCATCCCAAATACACGCCGTCTCGAGAACTATTACAGAACTCAGACAATTCGAATCCCGCATTCTTGACACAATAAATAGTTTGCGTGGTTCGATTATGAGCAATCTTCCTACCATTATTCAGGGCGGAATGGGCGCCGGCGTTTCCAGTTGGCGGCTGGCGCAGGCAGTTTCCAAACTCGGCCAACTCGGCGTGGTTTCTGGAACCGCCCTGGATTCGATTCTCGCCCGGCGCTTGCAAGACGGTGATCCCGGCGGCCACATGCGCCGCGGTCTTGATCATTTTCCGATTCCCGAGATTGCTGAGGGTATTTGGCAGACTTATTACATCCCCGGCGGGAAGACGGAAAGAACCCCCTATAAGTCCTTGCCAAGCCATTCCAAGGACACTCCTATCGAACTCCAGGAGCTTTGCGTCGCAGCTAATTTTGTGGAAGTTTTTCTGGCGCGGGAAGGCCACGAGAATCCTGTCGGAATCAATTACCTGGAAAAAATTCAACTCCCGCATTTGCCTTCGATTTACGGCGCCATGCTGGCGGGCGTGGGCTACGTTCTGATGGGGGCCGGCGTGCCGCTCAAGATTCCCGGAGTCCTCGATCGTTTCGCCAATCATGAACCGGCCAGCTATCTCCTGCAGGTCACGGGGGCAGAGGAGGGTGACGACCGCACCATGGTCTTCACGCCCAAGAAGTTCCTGGGGCGTGACCTTCCGCCACTGCCCCGGCCCAAGTTCCTCGCCATCATCGCTTCCAATACCCTAGCGATCACCATGCTGAAGAAGGCGGATGGCGCGGTGGATGGATTCGTGATCGAGGGGTGGACCGCCGGAGGCCACAACGCGCCGCCTCGCGGCAAGCTCCAGTTGGACGAAGCGGGAGAAGCGATCTACGGCGAACGCGATATTGTCGATCTGGAAAAAATCCGCGCCTTGGGCATCCCGTTCTGGCTGGCGGGAGGATTTGGCCGTCCTGAGAAGGTGGCACAGGCTTTGGCCGCTGGGGCCGCAGGGGTACAAGTTGGGACTGCCTTTGCATTCTGCGCGGAATCGGCGCTGAGAGCGGACTACAAGCAAGCGCTTTTGGCCAAAGCCGTCTCGGGGGAAGCTCGTGTGTTTACCGACACAGTGGCCTCGCCGACTAGTTTTCCATTCAAGGTTGCGCAACTGGAAGGCACTCTTTCGCAGCCGGAGGTCTACTCCGACCGGCCGCGGATCTGTGATCTGGGCTATTTGAGGGAGGCCTACAAGACGCCGATGGGCACCATCGACTACCGCTGCTCGGCGGAGCCCGTGACCGTCCATCTTGCGAAGGGAGGCAAAGCAGAGAATACAGTGGGGAGGAAATGCCTCTGCAATGCCCTCATGGCGAACATCGGACATCCCCAGGCGCGAAACGGCAAGCTGATTGAAGATGGTATGGTCACTTCCGGGAACGACTTGACCAGAATCGCGCGCTTCTTGCGGCCGGGCGCCTCGACCTACACTGCGGCGGAAGTGGTTGCGGATCTGATGCAGAGCGTTGCCCCGCGCTAGATCAAGCGCAGCGGTGCGCATCCAGTTGTGCCTGCACCTCCATACTCCAGCGACGATCAGCAGGTTAACAGCATCTGAACTCACGCGGGTGCTCCCTTCGATTACAATCGCTTACAGCTTCGTTGCAACAGCCTCAGTTGATCTGCAAGAGTGAATCGAGACTGTGATCGAGTCGAAGGGGTTGGCACGGCAATTTGCGGAGTTGTTCGGCGCGCCGCCGGTTATTTTCAGGGCGCCTGGTCGTGTCAATTTAATCGGCGAACATACCGACTACAACGATGGTTTTGTGATGCCGAGTGCCATCGGTCTTTGCACTCGCGTGGCCATCTCGCCGCGACCGGACCGCCAACTGGTGATCCGATCCGAGCAATTTCCAGGACATTTCACATTCGATCTGGATCATCTGCCCCAGAGCAGAACCGGATCTTGGTGCGATTATGTGCTGGGAATCGCGACTGTTTTGCAGCCGACCGGACATCCCTCGAAGGGCGCAAATCTATTGGTGCGGGGCGAGGTGCCGATTGGGGCAGGGCTCAGCTCTTCGGCGGCGCTTGAAGTCGCCAGCGCGCTCGCGCTCATCAGCTTGAATGGCGCCGTGGTTCCGTTGGCCGACGTGGCCAAGCTCTGCCAGCGTAGCGAAAACACTTTTATCGGTGCCCACGTCGGCATTATGGATCAGTTTGTATCCTGCTTCGGGAAGGCGGGACACGCTCTCCTGCTCGACTGCCGTTCGCTCGAGTTTGAGCTCATTCCTATTCCCGATAGAGCTCGGATGGTAGTTTGCAATACCATGGTCAAGCACGAGCACGCCAGCGGGGAATACAACCGCCGCCGCGAGGAGTGCGAGGAAGGGGTAAGAATCTTCGGAAAGTGGTATCCGGAGATTCGCGCTCTCCGCGATCTCTCGATTGCGCGATTGGTCCAGCACGAAAAGGATGTTCCCGAGAAGATCTTCAGGCGATGCCGTCATGTGGTGGAAGAAGATGAACGGGTGCGCGATGGCGCTCGCCTTCTCCGTGCCGGCGATTTGATTGGTTTTGGTGAGCGGATGCGCGAATCTCACCGCAGTCTTCGTGACCTGTACGAAGTTAGTTGCCGCGAACTGGACATCATGGTCGAGGCCGCCGAAAGCCTCCCGGGCTATTATGGCGGGCGCATGACCGGAGGCGGATTTGGTGGGTCCACGATCAATCTGGTGGAGGCGACCGATGCTGAAGCGTTTGCCGATCAAATCTCGGATCGCTACCGGCAAGCGACAGGAACTAAGCCCGCTGTCTACATCTGCTGTGCGGCCGATGGCGCGGGCATTGAGCTCAACGGCTCGTAATAAATAACACCTCCGTTTAGAAATTATATGAAATTGCTTCCAGCGGCATTCAAATGGATAAAGGGCTGAAGGGGATGGAACTGCACAAGCTGCAAGGGAAATCGCATCGCCGCTACAATCCGCTGACGCGGGACTGGATTCTGGTTTCACCCAATCGCACGGAGCGGCCCTGGCAAGGGCAGACCGAGAAGCGCGCCGACGCGCCATCCTCCTACGACCCGAACTGCTATCTTTGTCCGGGGAATCCGCGTGTCGGCGGCATGCGCAATCCGGCGTATGCCGCCACGTTTGTTTTTGATAACGATTTCGCCGCTCTGCAACCTGGTCTGCCGAACCTGACGGTCCATGATGACAGTAAGAATCTGCTGGTCGCAACCGTCGAGAGCGGCATTTGTCGCGTAGTCTGCTTCTCGCCACGTCACGATTTGACGCTGGCACAGATGGCACGGAGCGAAATCAACAGCGTCATCGAAGTGTGGGCGGAGCAGTATCGAAGTCTTGGTGCCCTTCCCTCTGTCAACCACGTTCAGATTTTCGAAAACCGCGGAGCCATGATGGGGTGCAGCAATCCTCATCCGCATGGGCAAATCTGGGCCACGCAAACCGTTCCCAACGAGCCGCGGAAGGAGCAGCAATCACTCGAAGAATATCAGCGGGAACATCGCAGTTGCCTTCTGTGCGACTATTTGGCGCTGGAACTGGCAGCGCAAGAGCGTATCGTCTGTCAGAATGAATCTTTTCTTGCCCTCGTACCTTTTTGGGCGACTTGGCCGTTCGAAACCTTGCTGCTCAGCAAGCGGCATGCTGCCGATATCGAAGCATTGGCTGCGGGAGAGCGTACCGGTCTGGCGGATATTCTTAAACGTCTGACGACCCGCTATGACAATCTGTTTCAGACCTTGTTTCCCTATTCGATGGGTTTTCACCAGCGTCCGACGGACGGAGGCGAACATCCGGAGTGGCATTTTCACGCTCACTTTTTTCCCCCGTTGTTGCGCTCCGCTACCATCAAGAAGTTCATGGTGGGTTATGAGCTACTGGCATCACCCCAGCGCGACATGACACCAGAGCTTGCGGCAGAGAGATTACGAGAAATGCCGGAACAACACTATCTATTACGACCCTGATCCGCTGAGGAAGGGTTCCCGCCCAGACATTGCTCGCAAGACCGGAGAGGTCGATGCGTCTGATTCAATCCACAAAGCGAATCGCGATGTCGGCCCCATCGACCTATAAGGCTTCTGGAATGACACGTCCTTCGTCGCCAAGAGCGGTGATCTAGCAATGGTGGTCAGCGTTTGCGGCGTGGACTATGAAAGTCTTCACCGCCCGAACTCTGCTACAATTCATTCACGGGGCAGGGACAGCTGCTCTGGGTCGCTCTTTGCCTGCAGAACAGGTTTTTGACGGTGCTTCGCCTGGTGGCCATGGTGCCCATTAACCTCGGAATTTGGTTCTATGGGGTTGACGCGGGCGACGCAGGTGAATCGATTGAACCTGAGGAAAGCCAGTAAATACGCGGGTTTCCAATAACGGAAAGAATGTCTAGTCCCACGACATGGTTTACAAAGTGTCCCGGGAGATCCTTTACAGTTCTGGGTGGGAAGATTCGTCTGGCAGCCAGTGATCGACGATCGTCGATCGCTGGCTGCCGAGGTCGAGTTCCCGCACCAGGGTTCGGCAGTAGTACACCAGAACCCGCGGTTCCATCCTGACCAGCCGGATCTGCTCCCCGCTCAGAGCCCGGCTGATCAGCCAGTGTTCTCCCTTCAGCTTGATTTTTCCATCGCTGTCCACCTTCAGCACCCACGAGCCCGTCGGATACTCCCACGCGGGCGGGTTCGCATCGTATCGGCGTTCGCTGCGCCGCCAGCGCGTGACCGGAGTTTGCATGCCCAGCGCTTCGTGGGGTCGCACGTGGTTGTGTTCCCAGCGAAACTCATCCAACCAACTCTGCAGGTCCCCGCGCGGTGGCCGGCACTGCAAAGCCCGTTGCAACTCCCCATGAAAGCGCTCCACCTTGCCTTGGGTTTGCGGATGACGTATCCGCCCCCAGTGCAGCGCGATGCCTTGCTTCATCAGCCACAGCGACAGTTTCGTAAAACCCTGCGGCGCCTGCCCACTCCACCACGGAATCCCGTGGTCCATCAGCATCCCCTCCGGTACACCGCAGTGCTGGAATGCCCCCTGCAAATGCTCCCGCACCAGTTCGCCACGGTTGTCCGCCACCTTCTGCAAAACCACCAGGTAACGACTGTGATCGTCCAGTACCGACAGCGGCCCTACCCGCTCGGCGGGGCAGAGCGGACCTTTGAAATCCATCTGCCATAACTCATTGGGCGTACTGCGCTCAAACCGCTGCGACGCCGCGCCATGACGGTCGGGGTCCTGGACCAGCCCCTGCCGCAACAGAATGCGATGGATCGTGCTGCGCGCTACCTCCAGGCCACGCTGCTGCCGCAACAGCACCTGCAGCTTGCGCGCACCCCAGTCCGGATAGCGCGCCCGCAGCCCCACCACTTGCTCTTCCACTTCGGCCGCGGTTCGATCCGGACTCCTCGCCGGACGCCGGCTACGCTCCGCAATCCCGGCCAGTCCCGCCTGTCGATAGCGTGACAACCACAGGTAGCCAGTCGGACGCGAAATCCCGAACTCCTGGCATACGGCAGTGAACGACCTCTCGCCCCGATTCGCTGTCACGACAAAACTTACTCGCTGTTCTCGAACATCCATCGTCTTCCATACCATCGAAGCCTACGCTCCAGCGCTCGCTGCGCTCGCGCCGGAGTGTAAAGGATGTCCAGAGACATTTTGTAAAGGATGTCATGAGACTGAACAGGAAAGAACACACAGTGGGGACGTAGTTCAGTTGGTTAGAACGCTGCCATTTCTCCGATGTTATTTGTTTTCATCGCTTTAACCTGCTTCCTGTCGTTCTTCCTGTCGGTTCAGTCGCTGTCCATTCCGTCAACTCCTTCCACTCCCTCCATCCCGTTTCCGCGTTTGCCCGAATTCACGATCCGGACTAACTTCCATCCCCTCGAGAGGGAGGATGGAATATGCCGGGAAAGGCAAAGCGCTACACTCATCGGGTCAAGATCCTCAAATACGTCAAGGCGGGGGACGCATGGCGCTTCGCCAACGTCGTCGAGCGCAACGGCAGGATCTTTCGCGACCATGTCCTGATTGCGGGCCGCGACGAACACCACCGCGAGGGCAGCTATTACCTCGAGTGGTACGAGCACGGCAAGCGTCACCGCAAGGCCGTCCGTGACTTCGCGACCGTGGCCGAAGCCGCCCGGCTTAAGGCCATCGAAGTCGAGGCTCTCAAAGCCGGGGTGATGTCGCGCCCGGCGCAACCGGCCACGATCAATACAAACGGCGTCACGCTCGCGGCAGCCGTCGACCGGTACCTCGCGATGGTCGAAGCCCAGCGCAGTCACCGGACCTATATCAGCTACCGCTACACCCTGAAGAAACTGCTCGTCCCGTCCTATGAAAAAGACTCCGTGGACCAGGTGGCACGCGAAGACATCCTGGCCTTCATGACACGGTGCTACGAACGGGGACTTGGCCACCGCACCGTCTACGACAAACTGGTCGTCGTGCTGCAGCTTTTCAAACGGCACGGGAAATGCGGCCTGATCTCTTCGTGCGACTGGCCGAAATATGTTGAAACCATCCGGCCAATTTACGAGCCGGAAGAAATCCAGTCGATGCTCACTCACGCCATCGGCGATGAGGCGATCTTTCTGAAATTTATGCTGGCCTCTGGATTTCGCGATCAGGAGGCGCAGCATGTTTGCTGGCGCGATCTCGACTTCCGCCACAGCCAAGTTCGGGTCACCGCCAAGGCGCTGTGGGACTTTCGGCCGAAGAACTGGGAGGAACGAGTTGTACCGTTGCCGTCAGTTCTCATCGACCAGTTGCAGCGATTGAAAGAGACACGCAATGCCTTACCGGCGCAATTGGTGTTTCCCAACAAACGTGGAAATCCCAACAGCGAGAATGATGCGATCGTGAAGCGGGTCGCTCACCGGGCGAAGTTGAACTGTGGACAGTGCTTTACGAAACACGGCAACAAGTGCGCTGAAGGGCCGTACTGCCACCACTTCTTCCTGCACAAGTTCCGCCACACATTTGCCACCGAACACCTGCGGCACGGTGTGGACATCCGCACGCTTCAGACGTGGCTGGGCCATCGCGACATCCAATCGACCATGGTTTATCTGAAGGGGGTGCAATCGAAAGATGCTTTGGCAAAAGTGAACGCAGGAGCCCTGGCAGGGTACGTTGCCTGACAGGTGCAATTGAATCTGGCTCTTAGGCTATGCTGGTTTTCTATCATGAAGCGAAAACATCCTGAGCTGCCGGATCGGTATGACGCGTTCTTGCAGGAACTGAAGGAGCGAATCCGCAGCGCGCAGGTGCGCACCGCTTTGTCCGTCAATCGGGAACTCGTATGGCTCTATTTGTGCAACAGGTCGTTGCACAATTGCCCTGGGGACACAATGTATGGATTCTTGAAATGGTCAAGGTCCCACGGAAGGGACCTGACTGAATACGTTCGACGCCGGGAGCTAACGGCTTGCAAAGATGGTCAAACAGCAAGCCTGCTTAGGCTAGCGGGGGTAACCGTCTGCGGCATCCTCCGCGTGAGCCATTCCGCGACCTGCTTCGGGTCAAATCGCACCGCCGCGCCTATGCGAAAGGAAGGAATGACGCTGGCGGCTGCCATTTTGTAAATGTGTTGCCGCGTCACGCCGAGCAATTTGGCCAATTCTCCAGCCTTTAAAGCGTGCTCCTTGGATTCCAGGGTTTGCAGTATCTTTGCCATTCCAGCGACGCTGTCGCTTGCCAGACCGAACCGATAAGCCGAGTTCGCCATAGTCAACTCCTAACCGCCGCGGAGATTCGGTTCTACACCGAGTGTCGATTTCGGTCAAAACCCCACGAAACTCGACGCGATTTGACCGAAATTTCATTTGGGCTTAGCTTCTTCACGCTCAGGACCGGAATTAGCATGGTCCTAGGTGGAGGAGGAGCGAGTGTTTTCGTCTCTTCAAGAACTCGAAGGAGGCCTTCGCGCAAGCGGCTACATTGCCGATTCGGTAGCCACGACGACGGTTTACCTGGCGGCGAGACTCCAGAAGCCGTTGCTGCTGGAAGGCCCTGCGGGCAGCGGTAAGACTCAACTGGCGTATGCAGTTGCAGACGCAGCGGACACCACCGTCGAACGCCTGCAGTGCTACGAAGGCATCAACGAGGAGAAAGCCATCGGCAAGTTTGATGAGCCGCTGCAGAAGCTTTGCGTCGAATTGAAGTCCAAGTCCGTCAATGTTGATTGGGAATCCCTGCGGACGGAGTTGCACAGCCAGCAGTTCTTCGGTGCTGGGCCGCTTCTGCGCGCGTTGCAGTGTGAAAGGCCCTGTGTCCTGCTGATCGACGAACTGGACAAGGTGGACCACGCTTTTGAGGCCTTGTTGCTGGAATTGCTGAGCGTGTGGCAGTTGAGCATTCCGAAGCTGGGCACCATAAAAGCCAGGAGCATTCCGTTCGTTGTGTTGACATCGAATGAAGAGAGGCGCATCGGCGATCCCCTGCGCCGGCGTAGCTTTTACCTTCGTGTTGAACACCCCACCGGCGAGCGAGAAGCAGAGATTGTTGCGCTGAGAACGCCTGATTCCACACACGAATTCCATGCCGGTATGGCGGGGCTCGCCAAGGCTTTGCGCGGGTGGAGCATGGAGAAACCGCCCTCGGTCTCGGAAATTCTGGATCTCGCCCAGGCACTCAAAGTTCTGGGAAGTGAACAAATTACGCCGGAGATGAGAGACATTCTCCTGCCGTTGCTGGCTAAAACCGAGGCTGATCGACGCAAGCTGCTCTTGCGGGATGGGTTTGCCAGCTTGATCTTTGACGCGCAGCAGTACAGCGCCGAGGCTCTGCGAAGGAGCGCCGCATGAAGCCAGCACTCATCTTGGTGCAAGTGCTTTCTTCAATCTTGATCTGCTGGGCGCAAACGCCCAAACCACAGCCACGGCTCGAAACCGAATACTACATCGTAGCCTACGCCCAACATTATCGGGTGCCCGTCGCCTTGGTACACGCCATTGTCGAACGCGAGTCGCACTGGCAAACATGCGCGGTCTCTCCCAAAGGCGCTACAGGACTAATGCAGTTAATGCCCCAAACCGCTCAGCGACTCGGAGTAAGAGACCGCTGCAATGTCGACCAAAACGTTTCAGGGGGCGTGCGATACCTCGCATGGCTCATGCAACAATTTCATGACGATCTCAGGCTAGTGGCTGCCGCTTACTACGCTGGCGAAGACGTAATCGGCAGACGGGACCTCGGCTACCGAAATCCCGACGTAATTGCCTACGTGGCAAGAATTAGAACAACTTACCTCCGCCAAGCCGGAATTAAACCAAGAACTACGAACACCAGTTCGGAAAGAGATGTGAGATGAAAATTTGTTTGAGTTTGGTGCATCTGACAACGGCCGGTCTCCTGCTGCTGCATATAGCTTCAGCGCAGTCCGATCTTCCACAGGCACGAATCGTGAGCTTGAATGTTGACCCAGAACAAGTTGTGGTCTTGCACTTGCAGCCAGGATACGTCAGTTCGGTGCGGGTCCTGGAGGAGGTGAGTTCGGTCGTACTGGGAGATCCGGGAACCTTTAAGGCCGACCACTCCGAAGCCGAGCCGCAGTTGGTGTTTTTCAAAGCAACCAGCGTAAAACCTGCGCAAACCAATGCCCTGATTACCACCAGAGGAGGCCATGAGATCTCGCTGAGCCTGGTGAGCCAAGGCAAGTCAGACCGTAGTGAGCCCGTGGACTATGTCCTCAACTGTGAGCGCCCGCGCAGCTTTCTGATTGCGTCGACTCATCCCGTGTTTGTGGTTGGCGAAACAAAGAACGTTGTCACGGAAAATCAGCCAAGCAGCCCTGCCCCGGAGAAGCCTGGCAGACAAGAGCAGGACTTGCTGAGGGCGGAACGGATTGAGAATCCACATTGGGAAGGCAAGCAACTGCAGGTTGCCGTAGGACAGGCGATAGAGAAAGAGCAACAGATGGCCGTGCCGTTCGCCATTCTGAACTCTTCTGCACGGACCATTGAAGTACTGCCGCCGCAAGTGCAGCTTGCGGGGGCATCGAAAGACAAGCATCGAAAAGCGATCAAGGCCGAGCCGGTCGCGATCAAGGACTACTGGATTACCTCGCGTAGACTCGCGCCTGGCGCCAGAGCCGATGGCATCGTTGTGTTCGACCGGCCTACCTTCAAGGAATCCCGGGAACGGCTCTTGCTCGCGGTTGCCCAAGCTGAAGAGGTTGACCGTCCGGTCCTGGCGCCGATTGCGTTTGTGGCTCCGGTCTCGGGAGGTGCAAAGTGATTCATCCAAACGGACACAATGACAACGGCAATGCTGCAGTCACTCAGGAGCTAGAGGAAAATGAAGCTCGCAACAACGAGTCACTTCTTGCGGACGGAACCGCGCCACTGCCTGGGCTCGCAACCAGAGCAAAACAGAGAGCGAAGCAGCAGATCCAACAGAATCGCTTTGTAATCATCGGGGCGGGAGCGATCGTCGTCGCACTGCTGATCTTCGTTGCTACGTCTATGCCCCATCGGGGCGCGCCACAGAAAGTGAAGAGTTGTGGCGCCACTGGTACAGAAGACCTGGCCTCGGAGAGCGGCACCGCGAGCAACGACAAGAGCCTATTTCCGATCACCGATTCTGGCCGGCCCGTCACAAAAGAAGCTCACGAAGGCTTCCTGAACGAACGAGATCTACAACGAACCGCAACCAAGCCGGCCGCGGGAAGGACGGTGGCGACCGGAGCGGGAACTCTGGGGTCGATACCGCCTTTCGGAGACCAGCAGCCCTGGCAAGCGCCGCCCTATCAGCCAGGCTCGGGCACCGGCGCCGGTGCCGAGACTCCAGACTTGGGCAAAGCAGAGCGCGAGGCCATGGAGAAGTCTTCGCTAATCTACGTGCGAAACGTCTCTGCCAACTCGGGTAGTGCTCAGGCCCGCGAAATCAATGATCCAGCACCAGAACTGGGATTGGGCCTGGCCACGGGTACGCGATTGCGTGCACGCCTGGAATCAGCGGCCAGCACGGCAGTGCGAACGCCGGTCCTGGCGGTGATCGAGTACAACTATGAGCGGGACGGAGAAATTATCGTCCCTGCGGGAGCAAAAACGGTTGGCCACATCCGGAACGGAGATCGTTCAGGTTACGTTGACATCCAGTTCGATTCTCTGCTGATGCCGGATGGTGCAGTCGTTCCCATCGAAGCCGCCGCCACGGATTTGGACTTGCGGCCGCTGAAAGGAAAAGTTGAGGGGAAGAACACGGGAAAGAACGTCCTGGTCAGATCGCTGTCAGGAATTGGTCAGGCTGGCTCGATGTTGGTGGGACAAGGCAGTCTAAACCAGCCGCTGAGCGAGTCGGACCTAATGCGCGAGCGCGTCAGCAACAACGTTGGCGAGGCTGTAGATGAGGAGGTTTCTCGATTAGCAATCACCCAGCACATCGTGGTGACGATTTCGGCGGATACTCCGATCTACGTGGTCCTCGAGCAGACGCCCAAGACCAATCAGACTTCCCTGCAACCAAGTGCGCGGAGCGTTCCAACATTCAACTCCGCCAACGCTGAACAACTGCGCCAACTGTTGCAGTTGCAGCAAGAGCTGAACCAACCGTCCGCAAGCAACCAACCAGCGCAGTAGACGAGTGGTTCTCGGCTAGGAAGGTTCGGCGGGAGCGTCTGTCGGCTACGCCTTCAGGCGTGCTCCCCGCAACGTAGCTCCCGAGTCGACCGTGACTCGCCCGCAGTCGGCGCCCAGCGCCAACGCAATGTCCAACTTCCCGGAAGCCGACTTCTGGCCCGCGTCATTGAAAGCTTGTTCCGGGGCATAACTTCCGGGTTGTCCGTTATCCGCTAGTCATCTCAGCACGGTGCAACACCTGCAATTGTTGGATCGGGGAGTATTTCTATTTCTGCACATCGGATGAGACCGGCGATTGCGATGGCAGTCCTCGCGCTACAATCTTCATGAAATCTGATTCGGCCAGACGCGACGAGTGCACCTCGCCTCCGAGTCCGAAAAAGCGGCAGAAGCTCATGATTAGCGGACGCCAACTCACTGGGTCAATGTAGGGGCGTGGTTCGTTGTCCACCAGGAGACTGTCGTCGACGTGCAGCTTCATGATATGTACCTCGAACACATTGGCATTAACGTTCTTACCGAAGGGACGGACATCGTGCACTACCCCCTCCATCTGCACCGGGCACTCGCGCACGCGCGGTGGCCTAACCACTTCCGATTCCATCGTAGTGAACCCGGCAGTCCTGAATTTGTCCGGTTCGTAGCGATATCCCCACTGGCGTTTCCTTTCTGGCACGGGATCTTTTCCAGTAGTGAGCGCAAGGCGATCAACCTGCGTGACCAGGTCTTGCGAAGGCAGATTGATCACACATTCGCGCGTGCGAATGAGGTTGTCGGAAGTCTGGCTCATTTGGCCCAGCCCAAGCATGCAACTCCATCCCAACCACCATGCTGAGGACATCGGCGCTAGGTTCGGCGATCCGTCTGGGTTCAACGTGCTGATGAGAGCTACGGGGGTTCCGAAATAAAGAATGGTCGGTTCAATGGTCCTATGCATGAACGGACGATATCGGACGTTAGGCAGCTTCTGCTATCCGAATCTTGTCGTCAAATTAAGATTAAGGCGTTGCTCGATGAGGCCCATGAATGCGGAGAATGGCCTCTTGTGGATGGTCGGCTACTCGGAAGTTGGCCCGAAACGGGCTTGTGGGAAGCCTCAGCTGAGGTGTCCCGGGCAAGTGATTGCCGGCCCGGAAGTTGAGCCTCATTGCAGAACACGGTGCCGCCGCAATAAGTGTCAGACGACCGGAGACCGACTTGGTGCCCGGCGGATCAAGGTCAAGTTTTGGGCATTTGAGGAACCATGAAGTGGACTCATCCGAACCGCTTGATTGAGATCCAATTCTGCTTGTGAGATGCACCAAACTCAAATATTTGTTCATCTCATCATTCTTCCGCCCCACGCGCACGATCGACTGCACGGCGAACCCCAGCCTTTGAAATCAGTGGCATCACAACGTTCTCGAAGAGTCGAGTCGCTGTTCTGCAAGCTGCAGGTGTGCGACACGGTTCTGAAAAACCGTTCCAAGCGGTCGTCCCAATTTGCCCGAAATCTGAAATGCCCATATGTTCTCGCCTGCAACGCGGAAATCAAACTCACGCGCGATCGCAACGCAACCGCAGGAGAGGAGCATATGAAATTGTCAGATTGGAGAAACACCGGCCTTCGCCTCGCTCTCGTCTATATCCTCGCGATTTGTTCATTCCAGTTGTATCCGTTGGTGTCTCACGCACAGAACCTGGGAACGCAGCCTGCCACAGGGCAGGCGGTTCAGGGTCAAACCGCGGCCCAACCCGAAGGAACGGTTCTCAATCTCGTGAACTGGGTCGGCAATGTGATTTCTCCTGTCGGAGCGGCGCTGGCGGTGGTCATGGCAGTCGTCTCCTATTCCCAGGGACGCGGTGTCATGCGGTGGGCGGTGACAGCGGCCGGACTGCTAGTGATCTCAGGCCTCACTCGCCTGATCGAGTTCTGGATTCAGAACGGTACGGCGGGCGTGCAGTAAGAACGCTCACTGCGGAGTGCTTAGGCAATGACGCTGCCCCAAATCATCGTCGATCTGTTGACACTGCTATTCGACATGGCAGTTCCGGCCGCTATCTGCACGATGGTGCTGGCTGGGATCGCATTGCGGCAGGAAGGCGGCGTGAACTTCCAGGCGGGCGGAAGGTTCCAGAGATGGGCCCTCTGGTCGGTAATTCTCTTGACGCTTCCGCAATTGCTCTCCTGGTTTGCGGCGCAGGGAATCGCCATGCCTGCGCAAGGCGGAGGCATCAGCAGTTCGTGGGTCGCGAGCTTGCAGACGAGCTTCAGCGGTTTCGTTTCGAACATCGTGGTTGCCCGGCTGACTCCCGTGCTCGCCGCTTTCTGCGTGCTGAAAGCGGCGCTCGATGCGGCTGAGGGGTACAGCCCGCTCGGGTCCATCGTCTCCGCCATTTTTCTGCTGTCAGCGTCCGGCACAGTCCAGCTCTTTCAGAGTTGGAATAGCGGGTCACAGTTCGCAACCACGGACATGCTGACCGCGGCCTGGAATTTTCTCGCTGGGACGATCCTGCCGGAAGCGGCAGGATTGGCGATAGTGGGAGCGATTTTCAATTACGCGCGCCATCGGCCATTCATGCCGCTGGTTGGATCGGGTCTTGCTTTCTTGAGTGTTTCGGCTATCTGGAAGCTGGTCCAGGCCATGGCCGGCTGATGAGGATTGGAGGTGATCCTGTGAATCTTTCAAACGGGCTGCTCAACCTGACGAACTGGCTGGGCAACGTCATCATGCCGACCATGGCCGGTTTGTTCGCCACCGCCGCGATTTACCGCTTCAGCAAGGCGCACCCGTACTCGCATCTCGGTTACGCAGCACTGGCTTCTCTGATGTGCTCCGGGCTCTTGCGTGCCATGGAGTCCTTCAGCAACCAAGCATCCTGGAACAACCCAGACCGCTACTGGATCTCAGTCTTAACGCTAGTGAACTGGGTCGGGAACGTTCTCCTGCCACTGTACGGGGCTGGCCAAGTAGTGCTCGCGGTCGTGCACTTCGCAGGGTTGTTGGAACGCATGACGATTGGGTCATGGAGTTGTGGCAGAACGTATCTTCGCACGCGAGCCGCGTACCCTCCAAAACTTCCAAATATTGTCGTAGCTCTCTCGCCCGCTCCATGTCGTTCTTGCCCCCTGCAACGTCGCCCACCAGAGAGACAGTGAATCCCAATCGGTTTTGCCCATCGCGTACCTTGGCGTTGCGAACCAGCCAATCCCAGTCCATATCAACGTAGGTCATAACCAACCACGGCAACCCCTCGGCAACTCGGGCATCAAGGTCTGGCTCATTTAGCGCGCCAAGCAACACCTCAGCAGGGTTCCGTCTCATCATGCGTTTAAGATAGGAGAACCTCTGATATCCAAGTGCACTGAGTTCCGCGGCAAAGTCGTGCTTCGGCGAGGATTTTGTCATTCCTGCTTCCTGAGAGCAACGTCAACAGGGGCAACGCCTTGAAAGCGTTACCGCAAGCGGTTGCAAGCTAGCCCAAGTCGGTCGTAGGCAGAGCCCGGAATCCGTTCCCTAGCGGATAACCATTGGGCGTGCGGCAGATGACCGCGCCGCTGGCAATTCGCGACTCGCCTACTACGTTGCGTACGAAATCCAGGTTCACTGCATCGCTGGCGGTTGGCACTTCCGTCCACTTCGCTTCGAACAGTTCCAGATGGCCGCCGATGTCCACCACAAAGTCCACCTCACGGCTGCGGTCTCGCCAGAAGAACAGGCTCCCCACGCGTCCCGCACGGCGCTCGCGAGCTCGCAATTGGGCAAAGACGAACGTCTCCCAGATTGCCCCGGCTGCCGGTGCCTGACGTAGGGTCTCCTCCGAGCGGATGTTCAGCAACCCACAAAGGAGACCCGTATCCGCCAAGTAGACTTTCGGACTCTTGACGATAGACTTGGTGCGGTTCGAGAACCAAGGCTCAAGCAGCACAACCTGCCCGGAAGCCTCCATCGTCGACAGCCAATGGTTAGCCGTGGTGGGAGAGATGCCAACATCTCGGGCCAGATCAGCCTTGTTCAACAAATTTGCGGATCGGAGCGCGCAAGCGCGCAGAAACCGCTCGAAATCGCGCAAGCTGCCCACGTTGGCAAGCGACCGGACGTCGCGTTCCAGATAAGTGGCCAGATAAGAGTTGTAGAAGGCCACGTGGTCAATACTCGGGTTTGCGTATAGTTCGGGAAAGCCGCCCCGCACGATGACGCTCTCGATCACGGTTTCCGGCAGCGCAGCCCGGATCTCCGCCAAGGACAGCGTTTCGAGTTCCAGGATTTCGGCCCGGCCGGCAAGCGATTCCGAAACACTCTTCATCAACGTAAACTTCTGTGAGCCGGTGAGCAAGAACTGCCCATTGCGAGTCCGGTTGGCATCAACGGCCGCCTTGAGGTGCCGGAATAAGCCCGGCGCGTATTGCACTTCATCGACGATCACCGGCGGGGGGTAGCGGTGAAGGAAGCCTTTGGGCTCTTTTTCGGCCTGTTCGGCTTCCGTTGGTAGGTCGAGGGACACGAATTCGTGGTTCGGAAACAGCCGTAGAAGAGTAGAAGTCTTGCCGGTTTGACGGGCACCGGTCAGCACCACGACGGGGCGGGTCCGGGCGGAGCGTTGTAGGCGAGGTTCAACGTCGCGGGGTATCCACATATGCTAAATATCCAATAGGAACGTATATTTTGCAATGCCTTTGAGGCCGGGAACTCATTCCTTTAAGAATGAGGGTCAGTTATTTGTAGACAATTATCTATCCTCTTAACGCAAAGAGTTGTGAAGGCTGTCAACAAGGTTGTCCAACTCAGCGGGTGTTTTCCTCTGCTCGCTCAGCTGCGAGCACCACTGTCTTGAGAGTCTCCAGGCTGCCGACTTGATGGAGCGAACTGAGCCGCAAGGAGCGCAGAATGGGAACCAGAGCTTCGGGACCGACTTTATCCAAAGCAGCCTCCAGGCGTCGCAATCCCCGTTCCGCCGCCTTCATTTGCGCCAACACCTTTCGCAGAACATCCGCGTCGCGAATCTCTGCTGGATTCCAGACTCTTGCACCTGTCCTCAGCAGCCCGCGATACAGCCGCCAGCCGAGCGGTTCCGCCATCGCTTCGATCTGGCGGACGAGCGCGGTTGCATCTTCGGCGTTTACATTTCGCCCCTGTGGTGTGACTTGTGGGTTGGCATTTCCACCTGGGACCCCGCTGGACGATGTGCTTTTCGCTTCCTGGCCCGGTCTCAAGCCCTCCCGCCAGCCCTGGGGAGCTGCCCAGCCGAACAGCCGGGGAATGTTCTTGGGTCTCTTTCGCTCGTCGAGATCAACCCATACTCCTGTGAAGTGATACAGATAACGGCCGAGCCCAAAACAAGAGCAGGCCCGCTTGAATGCTTGGGCCTCGGCACTCGTGCCCGCATTGTCGTCATCGGCCCACTCTTCTCCCGTAGCTGAGTGTGAACCCAAGCCAAAGATGGTGAGTCCGCATGTGACCAACACTTTCGCCGCAATCTTCTGGTCCTTGCTCCGTTCAAAACTCGCGCTGGTGTGGATCGCGTATTTGCGCGTCCACCCAGCCGGTGTGAACAGGGCATTCAGCCGGTCGGTATACGCTCTCTGGTTGGCATATGGAACGACTTGGCCCCGGATGGGCTGGCCGTTCTTCGTGGTGTTCGTTACCCGCCATTCGATCTGCGAGGGATCAAAGGGTACTTCCAGCGCCGCTACCAGTTCCTTGACTTTCTCCGGTGAGAACTGTGGGAGCGCTGTCACGCCTGAGGCGACTGCCGGTAGCGTAGACGTGGGCGCACTATTATCGGGTGCATGGCCATTTGGTCCGGTCATACGGTGACTTCCTCCGTCACAGAACATTGTTGGTTTACGCGCTGGGCATTCTGGTGATAGGCGTGGGGCTGGCGGGACAAGGGCGGGCGCTAGAAAAACGAGGGGCGAAAGAGCACGCGAGTAGGAGGACGGCTTCCCGTTGAGGCGTCGACCATCCTTTAATAGCAGTTCTCGCTATTAAAAGATACTGGCCTATCCTTTAGTAGCGGCCCGTCGACGATCTTGGATCGCTCCGGTCGAGTACTTCTACCTTTATTTTCAGGAAGGCCCATATTCGCCTCTTCGATTAGCACCCCACCATTATCACCAGACCAGCAGTCTGGATTTCTATACTGTCCTGATAGGACCTGGGTACTGCGACACCAAGGCGTCCATGGTCAGCAGCGTTACACCCTCGACTGTCGCCTGCGCCACTAAGATTCTGTCGAAAGGATCCTTATGAATCAGCGGCAAGCTGTCGATGGCAACGACATGGTCGCTGATGATCGGCAACTCGCTGTACCCGTTGTCCAAGAGACCCCGGCGGAGCAGCCGCGCATCTACCTTAAAATCATCTCTGCCCAACCCTCGTTTAATTGCCACTTCCCATAAACTGGCAGCACTAAAGAGAAGCTCGTTTTCCGGATTGTCGATCAGGTTTCGAGCTTGTTTCGGGAGCCGGCGGGGTTCACCGGCAGCCCACAGGAGGAGATGTGTATCCAGCAGAAGTTTCATGCACCACCGTCGAACATTCGCTCGATCTCTTCCTTACCCATTTGGTCAAAGTCGTCCGGGACAGAAATCTGCCCGGCCATGAAGCCGAGCCGCCGTACTTGAGCACCGGTTGGAGCGCTCAGGGCAGTGACCCTTACGACCGGTTTGCCGGCCTTAGCAATGACGAACGACTCACCTTTGGACGCCTCTTCGATGAGTTTCGAGAGCTGCGTTTTCGCCTCGTGAATATTCACTGTTTTCATAACACCCTTCATAAACTAAGGTCGATTAGTTTAGTCTACCATGGACAGTGCAGCATAGCAAAATGGTGGACCGCATGGTGCGCACTTTCTACAGCCCCGATTGTCCCGCGAGTGATTGCGCTGATCGACCTTTGTTGGGCCGGGATTTCGCATCTCCAGCGACTTCCAGCGTCAATCACTCGCGCGGCAAAGTGGTTCCGGGTTGTGCGGCCACGAGAGCTGCCCGAGTTCTGGACGGCACATTATAAGGGACAATAGATTTCTGGATTTTGTGGACTGCGTTACGATCTCGACAATGCACCCGTGCGCAGGGGCAGAACAACTCGTGAAGCCGAGACGGCCGACTCGGAAAGACTGGCAGGATGAGCGAAACAAATGTAGTCAACTCCCAGACAGGATTTTGTCGCACCTTTCTTCCAGCAGTCGTGCCGGGATCTCCGAATCGTGGGCGGCATCTACGGGGTCGCGACACAAAGCGGATCGCAGCGCCGTTTTAAGCCAAAAAGAGGCGGCGGGGTCGGCAAGAACCTCATCAATCCTAGGCAGGTCGCTTGCTGTAGGGCTGTCGCTCACGCGCTGAAGCCAGGGCAACGTGTTACCGCGTTCATTCACGAAGCTCGTGTACGCGCCCACCTCCGCGACCGCCCCGCCTGACTCGACTCCCCGAAGCACGTACTTCTTTGCCAGGTGCTGATGCTCGATTGATACCGAAGGCTGGCAGTAGATACCGGCAGTTCGCAGACACTTCAACGTGATCGCTGGGAGCCGCAGTCCCTGCCGTGCCAGGATTTCGGTCTCCACCCGCCTATTGTGCGCCGTGAGCTGAGATTCCATATTCAACCAACCTCCTGACTCGAATCGGGTGACCCAAGGCGGTACGTATCATTTCCTTGGTACATCCCGCCCAGCACTTGTACTTGCGCGAATCCGCAACTGAAATGGCCAAATTGTCGCCGCTGCGATCACGCCCATGGTCCGCGCATGAAGGACAACGTGCCCAGTAGTTCCCGGCACGCTGGCATGCTGGCCGAACGTGATCGAGAATGCGGAACTGTGGGCGCGTGGGATCGTATGGCGACAACTCCACTCGTGGCTTAGGGCGAAATTCTTCCGGCATTTCGAGTCCATGAATGAACCCGTCCATTTCGGTCCCTGTGATCTTCCGCAGGCGCTCCAGGTACTCCATCTGCGCATCGAGTCGGTAATCTGCACCATAGAACCAGTAGCGCCTTTCGGTAGCACGATGGATTCCGAGCGGCCCCCGAATAGCATTGCCGAACTCGTCAGGGCCGAGTTGATCCTGGCGCGGAAATACCTCGATTCCTTCCGCCAGACCAGAACCCCCTTTTACCGGTACTTTCAAGCGACGGGCGAGGTTGTAGATGTAGATCCGGCAGTGTCTTGCAAGCAATGGCTTGTCCGCGAAGATCCAGAGGTGAGCACCGCGACGGGACTTTTCGAGCGCCGCTTCAATTCCGTCCTGACGCAGTTCCCATTGCAACTTCAGAAGATCCTCCAGTGCATTGTCATAGTCGGCGTCGATTGCTTATTCCAACTTTGCCCAGATCCTGCAGACGGCGCGCGGCACCAACACCGCGTTCCTGTTCGCCCTGCAGGCGCTGCCACAGCTTCTGACCGTGGGCCGCGGCTTCAGAGATGACGTGTCCTCGGCGCCGAATACGAACATGCTATTGCGCACGAAAGATGAGGAGACGGCGCAGTATTTCCTGAAAGCATCGGCGCGCGTTCCGCAGAAGCGGCGCACCCTGACCGTCCAGCGCACCGGGGTGTTTGAAGACAAGTACGAGCCCGTTGGATTCGGCAGTGAAACCGACATCAAGGACACCCGGGCGCAGGATGAGCACATCAAGAACCTGCCCGTCGGCCAGATGGAAATCCTGATGACCGAGAACCGGCTCGGGACGCTCCATTCTCATCTGCATGTCCGAGTGCCGCGCCAATACCGGTTTCCGGGACTTGAGCCGAGAATTTATCCCAGGCTCCACGCAGTTTCTCACATTGAAGGCGCAAACCTGCGCTTCAAAGACCCCGAAGTTGTCCGTCGCAATGGCCGCTTGGCCGCGCGCACTGGCCGTTTGACATGGATGTGAGCCGTCCATCCCGGATTGCCGTTGCCGGCCTCTTCTTGGCCATGCTGCCATTGCTTTGCTTCGCCCAGGCGCGCCGTTCGGGCTACGACCCTGCCGCTCAAGCGCAGTCTCCAAGGCAAAAGGATGGCTTCGTCGATTTCGCCCTGAAGCAAATCAATCCTGCCGACAAAGACTACGGGCAGTGTCTTGATGAGGGCCGCAAAATGCTGCTCGAAGAAACCATGAGGAAGGGCTACTTCTGGTCGAACTTGGTTGCACTAGGGCTGCTGGCGTGCCTGTTCGTCATCATTGTGTACCAGCACAGAGTGCAAACCGGCGGGGAGTGGACCGCCGCGGAGACGCTTGCACAGTATGAGCACAGCCTCTCGCGAGCAAATGCTCAGGTGGAGGAGGCCACAAGCAGGAATCGCGGCTTGATGGAGGCGTTAACCGCGCTGCGAGAATCCGCGCTCCGTTCCCAAACGCCACCTGGAGAGGCGCAGGACCGTCCGGCACTACAGACCGTCAGCAGCCGAGCATCCAGCATACCGGCCAGCCAGATAGCAGCATCTCGTAACTCCTTCCTAGCGCACTCCCGCCGTTCCGTGTTGAATCCAGAACTCTCCTAAGCGCAACAATCCCGACAGTCCGAAACAGCACATCGCTGCGACCAGGTTGCGCACCCAGGCCTCGCCAAGCTGAGCAGGCATGGCTGCGAGAACATCGCTCGCCAGCCGCGGCACACTGGAATCTCCTGACCGACATGAAGGGAGAACACCTTGCCTATGCATCCGAATAAAAGCATTCCGGAACCATGGCTTTCATTCTTGCGCGAATTGGATTCGGCGGTGCGCGAGGAAGTTAGGCTGGATTGTATGGGGGGATTTGTCGTCACCCTGGTGTACGAGTTCGTTATTGCGCTGCAGCTCACTTAATGACTATAATGACCATGATGACCTTATGGACTGGGGGAATGCGCTAATGGGTACGCAAAGGTGGACCGTAGTCGAAGCCAAGGCAAAATTCAGTGAAATCATCGACCGAGCGATGTCCGAGGGGCCGCAAACTATTACCCGCAAGGGCCGCACCGCTGCTGTGGTCGTCGGGGCGGAGGAATGGCAACGAAAGACACAACGCGTTGGCAACCTGGCAGATTTTTTTGCAGCATCTCCGCTACGGGGATCGGGACTGAAGGTCCGTCGGCTCAAAGAACGGCCTCGGAAGATTAAGCTATGAGTTTTCTGCTGGACACGAATACGGTTTCAGAATGGGTCAAGCCGCGACCCAATCCCGGTCTCATCGGCTGGATGGAATCCACCGATGAAGATCGAGTTTTCATAAGTGTCATCACACTAGCAGAGCTCCGCTACGGCGTGGAACGCCTGGCGGCTGGAGCGCGCCGGCGCCGGCTAGAGGAGTGGCTAGGACACGAATTGCCGCTCAGGTTCGAGGGCAGAATATTGTCCGTCGACGCCAACGTGGCAGAAGCCTGGGGCAAAACGGTGTCGCGCAACGACGCAGCGGGACGTCCGATAGGCGTAATGGACGCATTTCTCGCAGCAACAGCAGAATGTCATCACCTGACTCTGGTAACCCGCAACGTTTTGGATTTTACAGTGCTTAAAGCGGTTCTCAATCCCTGGACTTAGACCCCGAGGGACGACCTCTAGTTCGTCCACTTGGGTCACCCAGCGATGCCTTGCTGACACCTAATTCCACGAACGGTAGAGTTTAGTAAATGGAAGTGGAGAGTCTATGCGCGCTGGCACCTTACCGAATCGAAGATGAGCGGCCGATCCCTGTGAACGGTTTCTGCTCCTTCATCGTCGTGAGCGAGATACCTGATTCCGATGGAATTGGCGACCTCGTCGCACAGGCGCTCAATGGGATGGCACGATGAGACCATATGGAAAAACCAAGCTGGGATTTTTCCCCTTGCCCGTGCCGGAAGCCGAGAGGCTGAAGCATTGCCTTGTGTTCGCTTCGGAATTCTCCGCACTTGATCCGTGCGTTGGAGACGGCCTAGCGTTCACGCGGTTGCTTCATGGCATAACCGCTCATCGCTATGGCATTGAGATCGACGCCAATCGGGCCGAACAAGCACGAGCCTTGGGAATCGAGACTTTGCAGGCTAACGCCATGGATGTCCGGTGCCCACCGGAAGCGGTGTCCCTGCTCTACCTGAACCCTCCGTACGATTGGGAATCCGGAGAGAGCAACAATCAGAGACTGGAATTGGTCTTCCTGGAACACACCTATCGCTGGCTCAAAGCTGGGGGCATGCTGCTATTCGTGATTCCGCAGCTGCGATTGGCGAAATGCGCGAGGTTGTTGAGCGAACATTTCACCGATTTGCGCGTCTTCCGACTCACCGCGCCCGCTTGCCTCGAATACAAGCAGATCGTGGTTCTTGCAACACGCCGCAAACGGCACTCCAAGGTTTCTGATGCCGTCTTGTTGGATGGGGTGCGTTTCCTCGAAGGGCTGGCAACGAAGGCCGAGCTTGAGCCTCTAAGCGAAAATCCTGAAGTTCAGTACGAGGTTCCAGCCTCCGAGCCGGCAGTACTGACCAACATGGGCATCCCACTAGATGAAGTAGAGGACCTGTTGCTGGGATCGGCCGCATATCGTCAGGCGGGGCGTGTGCTTCTGCCCAAGGTGAATGACATCAAAGGCCGGCCGCTTACGCCGCTGCATGGCGGGCATGTCGGTCTCCTCTGTACCGCGGGAATGCTCAACGGCGCATTTGGAGAAGGCGATGACCGGCACATTGCCCACTGGCGTTCCGTGAAATTTACGGACCATTGGGAAGAGGAGGAAGAAGGCGAAACCAAAATCCTGCATGACCGGGAACGGTTCTCGCATGAACTGACCCTGGTCTTTGCCAATGGAAAGACCCAGGTTCTCACTCACGAAAAGAAGGAGGCCGAATGAAAAATGCTCACCTTCGATTCGGCTGGCTGACCTACGTGAAGAGCACGGAAAAAACTATGACCAGCATCAAGCTGCGCCTTGACCGCTTTATCGGGGAAGTGTTGCCCGATCCGCCGAGGCAGGCCAAGGCCCATCTCATTTCCGTCATCGGTGGCGACACGCAGGTTGCGGCCGTCAGCGCGGCGATCTCCCTGGGAGACAGGTTCATGGTGGAAGGGCCAGGTGTACAGCCGATTCGAGTATGTCTTGAACGAAACCCGCAATGCTTCAAAGGCTCGGTGCAGCTTGCCGGGCGCAAGAAACCCCTGCGTCACCTGATCGCGTTGTCGGAGGAGCTCGCTTCCAGCAACGTATCGGCAAGTTCGGGACGAACTCTGCTGGCCAGCTCAGAAAACGAATTCATCTGGGCCTCTCTCGCCCATATTCAAGGGATCCCCGGAATGCCGGACTGGGCTGACTGGTTTGTGGGCGAACTGGAAACGCATAAGGCGATCATCCCTGCTCTGGGCATCGGATGTGCCCCGGTGCTGGTCAAAGGTGAGAAGGAGCAGTTTCTTTCCTGGCTCGGTTGGGGTGTGGAGAGTGGAGCGATCAGTCTTCCGGTTGAAACTGGTTCGATCCGCTGGCCGGCCTTGAGCCTGCAGGATCTCTTCCTGCCGGCCAACTAGCCTTTCGCATCACGCATCTTCCATCTTCTCCCTTTTCTTGCTCTCTCGTTCTTTTCCGCAAATCCCTCCCCGTACCAGAGGAACTTCCATGCCTGAACTGTCCACCATCTACGACTACATGCGCTTATGTGGTCGACCACATAATCTCATATATGTGTAGATGTCGGTTATGTTGTCGTGTTTCACAGAAGCACCTCGCCTTCGAATCTCTGCGTGGGCCGATGGCCACATAACTTGCATACTTGGCTGATTTCAACTTCACTCCAAGGAGTCAGCCAAATGTTTAACCAGTTGGTGAAACGCAGTAATTGGGTATGGATTTACAGGACGGGCCGCTTTGCCGAAGAGCGGCGTACTTTTCTCTGTGATTTGAACGAGCGGGGCCATGATTTGCGCACGCTCCGAAACGTTAACAAGTTGTTGCTCGCCATTGCGGAGCGGGTGAACATACGGCAAGCAAGTCCGATAACGGAAGGCCAGATCCTCCGGGCGGCCAAGAACTGGGTCGCAAAGGCTTGCGCGCCGAGTTCCACGACCGAAACGCGTGAGACCGCAACGAAGAGAGTCGTCTATGTCGCCAAGAATTGGTTTCGCTTCCTGGGCAAGTGGCGTGATCCGGACCGCAATCCCCAGTTCAAGCCAGAACTCGACAGCTTTCTCAAAGAGCTCCGAGATGATAGAGGATATACGGACCAAACTCTTTCCACGCGCGCAGGAGCATTGCACCTTTTCTTCGAGTGGCTCGGTAACCAGGGCATTTCTCTGAAGCAGATATCTCCCCCGACTATCGCCGCTTACTTTATTCAGAACAAGGCACGCGGGTGGAAGAAATCAACAGTCAAGGCATATGCTCAGTCGCTGCGGGCCTTTTTCCGCTACGCAAGCCAGCGCGAATGGTGCATACCTGGATTGGCGGAGACCATACAGAGCCCAAGCATCTATTCAATGGCCGGACTTCCGGAAGGCCCAAGTTGGGAACAGATCCAGCGTTTGATTGCCAATCTCAACACAGAGCGTCCGAGCCATATTCGCGACCGTGCAATCATTCTGCTTCTGGCGGTGTACGGTCTGCGCATAGGGGAGGTTTGCGCTCTGACATTGGATGACCTGGACTGGGCCAATGAAAAGATCCGCGTGCGGCGTCTGAAGAACAAGCGAATTCAGGAATACCCACTAACCGCCGAGGTGGGAAATGCCATTGTGAAATACCTGCGAAGTGTGCGGCCCCAATGCTCTTCCCGCTTTGTTTTCCTCTCCCTACGGAAACCCCATCGGCCGATGATGACGCGCGGTGCATCCTGTTCCATCGCCCTTCACATTCGAGCACTTGGCTGCCGGTTGACCGGCACGCTGCTGGGCGGCTATGCGGATGATCTGTTCAACACGCTGTTCCGTCTCGAAGCGAAAAGGATGAAGGAGCATGGCTACGAGTGGGGCACGACGGGCCGCAGTTCCTTCATCCAAGACTATGGAGTCCTCGAGACCATCACCAAGGTCGAACCTGCTAACAACGCGTGCTCCAAGGCGAAATCGACAAGCACGGTCCGGCGCAAGCCCGGAGCATCACCGCTGTTGTTCGGCGAGTTCCTCATGCAGTTATGCGCCTTTGTGTTTCTGGAAGATATCTCGGGGGAATTACCGCCATACGAGGAAACCTATCTCAGCGTGCCGATGGACGCTCCCATGCAGGAAGCGTACCGCGAGCTCGAAGAAGACATGCGGAAGGCGTTGAAAGCTCACAGGGGCAACCGGTCGGTTCTGAGCACGATGCTGAACACTCTCTTGTTGTATCCCGACCACCCATACGGGATCGGGACGTTGTACGGAACTGAGTTCGATCCTGAACTCAAGCGCAGGGTGAGATTTGTAATTGCTGAACCCCGCGACCTTCCGGAGGACCGCATCTATTCCAAGGAACGCAGGCTGATCGAAGAGATCAGGAAAGAACTCGCCGAAGGGCGGCGCTGCCAAGTCTTTGCCGTGTACACGCAGAAGCACGACGTCACCGCCCGACTGCAACGAATTCTGAGTAACGAAGGGCTGCGCCCAGCCGTGTTGCGCGCGAGCGTGGATACGTCCAAACGCGAAGCTTGGTACGCCAGACAAGTCAAAGACGGAGTCCAGGTCGTGATCTGCTATCCCAAACTTGTGGAGACAGGTCTGGATCTGCTGGACTTTCCGACCATCATTTTCTACGAGTCGGGGTATTCGCTGCACACTTTGCGGCAGGCGAGCCGCCGGTTGTGGAGGATCGGGCAACGGCGGCCGGTGCGCGTGAAGTTTCTATGCTCGGAAGGGACCATGCAAACATCGTGTTTGCGCCTCATGGGGAAGAAGCTGCTCGTGGCTCTCACCATGGAAGGCAAGTTCGCCGGCGAAGGATTGCAAAGCCTCGATGAAGACGATGACATGCTCTCCGCGATGGCGCGGGAATTGGTGGAGAGAAACGGCATCGGCGATACTGCCGACTCGGTTTGGAGAGCCCTCAGCACAGAACATCAAAAGCTGTTTCCAACGACGTCTGGTTGCAGCAATGATGCCGCTTCCCCCGCACCGCCGGACATTCTGCTGGGCACGCAGTATAACCCCGCTGGGCTTGTCGAAGGAGCCATCGACACGGGTCCCATTGTCGTCTTCGGGCGACGACCGGAATCGTTGTCAGGTAGAAGGCGGCGCGGGAGGCCAGTTGTCCCGGAACAGGCGTCGTTGTTCAGCCTAAGTTGACGCCATTAAGCAACGCCCATTGGTTTTGTCGACAGCTTATCGCGCCCAGTCTTCAGGTGGGGTTTTGACGCCCCATACATTGCCCGGCTCATCAAGCGCCAATCCCAGCAGCCAAAACTTCTCATACTCTCCAATCGAGATAGAGTTCACTACCCGCGCGGTGACGTTAGCCCTCGCGGGAAGACCCTCCAACCGAAGTGCGGCTCCTATCTCTAGCGGACGACGGGACCGTACTGCACATCCCTGCGGGTTCACGAGGATTGCGAGACACGGCTCCGAGAACGGGTGAATCGGATCCGGACTGGTGAGAGTAATCGGAATCTCGCACGGAATTCGAGTACCACGCCGGGTCTGCGATTTATTGGGTGCCGAACTCATGCTTGCTTTAAGGGTTCGTCACCGCGCGATACATCCCCGCGAAGCGCATCTCTTGGGATTCCCGATGCCTCCCATTTTTCTCACCTTCACAAATCCAATTTAACACCACCAAGGAGGAAACAAGTATGTCAGAAACTAGTACGTTGATTGGCTATGGTGGCCGAACTATTGGCCGCGAAGAACTAGCACTGGTGCCGACGCCAGCGGCAACGGAAACTCACCGCCCGGTCCCGCATCACGAGATCGTGCAAGCTCTGGTCGAGACGCTCGGGTTTCGCCACATCGGCGTCGTGCACGATGAGTACGCAGTCTCGCCGGACGGCATGAAAGCCTTTGGGGTTCTCGATCTCGAGACCGAGATGGCAGGGTGCCGTTTCTCCATCGGTTTGCGAAACTCCTACGACAAGAGCATGCGTTTGGCGATGACCTGTGGCTATCGTGTGTTCGTGTGCTCGAACATGGCGTTCGCCGGGGATTTTACGCCCGTCCTTGCTAAACACTCCAAGTCGTTCTCCCTCATCGACTGCATCTCGGTGGGCGTTGACCGAATGCAGCGAAACTTTGAGCCGATGCGAAAGCAGGTGGAATCTTGGCAGAAAAGCGAGTTGACGGACGTCACTGCCAAGGTGGTCATCTACGAGGCATTCGTCGAGGGCAGACTGGAAGCTCCCAAACACCTCGCCCGCACCGTGCACGATCTCTACTTCGAGACGAAGTACGAGGAATTCCAGCCGCGAACCATCTGGAGTCTCTCCAACGCGTTCACGTCGGCATTCAAGGAACTGGATCCCATCCCACAGTTCAAAGCGACGGCGAAGTTGGGAGAGTTTCTGGAAACCCGCTTCTCCCAGTCGTTCTAACGGCGGGGCGGTACCGACCGGACCGCCCTTCCCATTCGGAGTGCCAAGAGACCCAGCGCACGTTGTGCGAAGATCCCTGGCTCCGCGCCGGTGACCTTCACACGGCGGCGCTCGAACAGATCGTGGAAAGCGTTAGAGAATCGATCGGACGACGCCCCCGTCAGCCCGTAGGGCCGCGCCATTGGTCGCCGAAGACAATGGACTGCAGACGAAGACCACCAGTGCCGCGACTTCCTCTGGTGTTGCGAAACGTTTTAGCAGAGACGTAGGACGCACGCGGCGAAAGATCTCCTTCTCCACCGTGGCCACGTCTGTCTTCTGGTCTTGAGCCAATCGGCGGACAAAGTCGTTAATACCTTCCGATGCTGTGGGCCCTGCCAGCACCGTGTTTACCGTTACGTTCGTTCCCGCCGTCGTCTCCGCGAGTCCGCGCGAGATGGCGAGTTGTGCGGTCTTTGTCATCCCGTAGTGGATCATCTCGGTGGGAATCTGAACCGCGCTCTCGCTGGAGATGAATACAATGCGTCCCGAGTTGCGTTCTTTCATGCCAGTGAGATAGTGCCGGCTTAGACGCACACCGCTCAATACATTTACCTCGAAGAAGCGCTGCCAATCGTCATCGCTGATTTGCTCGAACGGCTTGGGTTCGTAGATTCCCAAGTTGTTGACCAGAATGTCGAGTTGAGGAAAGCGGTCGATCACGCAGCGAGTTCCGTCGGCGGTTCCAAGATCGGCAACAATCCCCTGCAATTCTCCGTGCGCGCCCGAGTTGCGAATCTTCTTTATTGCGGCATCCACTCTGTTGTTGGCTCGTCCATTGACTATGACCGACGCACCTTCGTTGGCTAATGTTTGCGCGATTGCGAAACCGATGCCAGCAGTGCTTCCTGTAACCAATGCAGTCTTGCTGTCTAGTTGTAAGTTCATAAAGAGTCGATCCTGCCTTCTGACGGACAATTCTGTTTGAGTTCGGCCCTCGTCGCTGGCTAAAGGCTTCGGAGGGCCTTAATTATCGGTGAGACGTCCCAATAGACCCGATAGCGCGTGATCTTGCCGCCTTCAATCCTGATGTTCTCGGCTACATAAACGTCGTACTCGTTGTTGTTGGCCAAAATCTGGCCGTGTTCATGCACAATGCCGACTGCTTCGGGACCATCCACTATCAACCGCAGCAGCTTGAACGACAGCAAGCGCGCATGCTTCGCCCAAACCTCGATACTCTTCATGGCTGCCGGCACACCATGGTAAGTTCCCAGCCATGGCGCCAAATCGCTGACGCCCGGCGTCGATGGAATGTTTTCCCACACAACGTTCTCATCCAACAGAGCCTGAGCGTTTTGCAAGTTGCCCTGTTCCAGGCTTGAGAACCACGCTTCGGCGACCTGCCGTGGTGACAGCGTTCCCTGTACCCCTTGTTCCTTTGCGATGGCTAGATTCGCCATTTTGAGCCTCCTTTTATGCCTTTCCGGTACCCGACGACTCTACTCAACCTGTTGAACGAAATTAACTTCCAGTTCCCCGTCCAGCAGCCCGACGATTGTCTTCGTGAGCTTCTGAAAATGTGGACTCGCTGCATGTTTATCGAGAGCGTCCTTGTCTTTCCACAATTCGTAAAAATAGAAACGCCCAGGAGCATCCGATGCATACAGCTCATACACCTTGCATCCCGGCTCTGCATGAGTCGGGGCTAAGACTGCTTGCAGGGCTTGCTTTAATTCCTCTTCTTTTCCTTGGCGGGCAGTCGCCCGCGCGATGATACGTATTTCCGGCATTGCAATTCTCGCTCCTTTCGTGGCTAAGCTGGATGGCCGACTCGCTTATGTCTCAGCGATCAAGCGGTGCGATAGCGATCCAGCCAATGGGCGTAAGGCGCGGGAAGAACCCAGGCGGCTCGGTCCACGCTTAGCTCGCGGGCTGCACGATAGGGCCAATGAGGGTTTGCCAGCAGGGGACGGCCCAGCATTACCACGTCGACCTTGCCATCGCGAATGAGGCCATCAGCCTGTGCCGGCTCGCTGATAAACCAACTCGTTGCTGTCGGCAGGCCAGTTTCTTGGCGAACTCGTGCTGCGACAGGAGCCAGGAAGGCAGGCCCCCAGGGAATTCGGGCCGCAGGCGTCGAGAATCCAATGCCTACGTCGATGAAATCGAGTCCTATTGTTTTGAAGCGCTTGATCAGTTCGATTGATTGATCAAGGGTCTCTTGGTCCCGGCCGTCAAACTCGATCACGCCAAGGCGCGCGGTTAGAGGAAGATGATCCGGCCACACCTTCCGAACTGCTGCCAAGGTCTCAATCAGGAAACGGCTGCGGTTCTCAAAACTGCCCCCATATTCGTCCTGGCGGTGGTTGGACTGATCGGAAAGGAAGTTCTGTGCCAGGTAGCCATGCGCAAAATGCAGGACCAGCCACTCGAACCCCGCCGCGACAGCGCGCTTGGCCGCAGAAACAAAATCCTCACGAACCCGGTCGATATCGGCTTTGGTCATCGCGCGCGGTACCCGTGGGAGATTGGCGCCAAACGCGATGGCGGAAGGCCCGATCGTTTCCCAGCCGCGGGGATCGCCCTCGGGGATATGGTCGTCGCCCTCCCACGGGCGATTGGCGCTTGCTTTGCGACCGGCATGACCGATCTGAATGCCCGGCACCGCTCCCGCAGCCTTGATAGCGCGAACCACTCGCGCAAAGGCCTCGGCTTGGGTGTCATTCCACAGGCCCGCACAGCCTGGAGTAATCCGCCCTTCCGGAGAAACCGCGGTGGCTTCGGCGATCACAAGCCCCGAACCGCCACGCGCGAGGCCGGCGAGATGGACTTGGTGCCATTCATTGACGACACCGTCATTGGCGGAATATTGGCACATTGGCGACACGGCGATACGATTCTTGAGAGTAACGCCCTTGAGAGAGAACGGCTGGAACAAGGATGTCATAGTTGCTTCTTTCTCGAACCAACCCCAGGGTTGGCTCGTCATAATGTTCTATTACAAATAGCGACGAGATTGGGCGAGAGCAGCTTCGACTGTTCCCGGACTTATGCTTCTATTCCTTGCGTATTGATCAAGGAGAAGTTATTCAGGTCTTCTCCACCACTTTGTTTTTCATTTCACCACCTCGGAATTGGCAAGCTTCCGACGATTCTTCTAAGCGCAATTGGGCTCAATTCAGCCCGAAGTCCTTCAGAAATGCGGTTGGGTTTACGTTGTCGTATGGGCCGTCAAGCGGCGCTATTAAACGGTGAGCGAGGCCGATGTAGCCACGCAAACCAATTTCTTGTTCACAAACTCCTGGATGCCGAGACTGGAAAGTTCCTTGCCATATCCCGACCGCTTGATTCCACCAAATGGCAGGTCTGGGGCGCTGATAAAGGGATAGTTGACAAAGACCATCCCGGTATCGAGACGACTGGCGACTCGCTTGCCGTGCTCGACGTCGGACGTATAGACCGAGCCGCCCAAGCCAAAGGGAGAATCGTTGGCTAAGGCAACCGCTTCCTCCTCATCCTTTGCCGGGAAAAAGAGAGCAACCGGACCAAAGAACTCCTGCCGGAAGGCAGGATTGTCGGACGTGACATTGGTGAGGATCGTCGGCTGCATAAATGCTCCCTGATGGCCGATGCGATCGCCTCCCGCGAATACTCGCGCGCCATGAGCAACAGCTTCGCGAACCTGCTTGAGCAAGAGGTCCAGCGCGGCCTCGGAGGCCAGTGGAGCCAGCGTAGTGCTCTCATCCAATGGGTCGCCTGGCTTCAGTTGCGCTAACGCGTCACGAAACGCGTTGAGGAACTGCTCGGCCCGTGGCCCCACCACGATAAAACGTTTCGCGCCAATGCAGGTTTGCCCTACATTGCCGATGCGGCCCAGGACGGCCATCTTGACGGCGAACTCAAGATCGCAATCCTCCAACACGATGAACGCATCGCTTCCACCCAGCTCCATCGTCGATCTCTTCAGGTTCTTGCCGGCGCGGGATGCCAGCGATTCACCCGCCTGCTCAGATCCGGTAAGAGCCACGCCCTTGGTACGCGGATCATCCAGCAACCTCCCCACCTGATCGCTTGACACAAAGAGATTGGTGTAGGCGCCGCAGGGCGCTCCCGCATCCGTGAAAAGTTGCTGAAAGGCGAGAGCGCATTGGGGCACGCCTGACGAATGCTTGACCAGTAGGACGTTGCCGGCCATCAGGTTCGGAGCGGCAAAACGTGCCAGCTGGTAGTAGGGGAAGTTCCACGGTTGAACTCCAACCAACACCCCAAGCGGAGAAAATTCCAGGTGCGCGTCACCCATCGGCGTGTCAATGGGCTGCGGCGCGAGGAAGGACTCCGCGTGGTCGGCAAAGTATTTGAGAATCGCCGCGCTCATCTCCACTTCATCGCGGCCTTCCGAGATCCTCTTCCCCATTTCGATGGCGGCAAGGCGAGCCAGACTCTCTTTCCGCTCCAACATCAGAGACGCGGCCCGGCCCACGATCTTGGCACGATCCCGGAAACTTGCCTTGGACCATACGTGTTGAAAGGTGCTGTCAGCCTTGGCCAGCGCGCTTTCCATCTGCGCATCGGTATGCTGGTCGAACCTTTGCAGTAATTCACCGTTCAACGGATTAATGCTTTGATATGCCATGATCTTCTCCTTATTCTTGCGATGTTCTCCTTTGCTTAAACTTGCGCTTTCATTTGCTGTCTTCGATCAGTTCTGCTTCCTTCATCACCATCCGAATCCGTTTCCCTCTTCCCATGCCTGCGCACCCATTCCCGTCCATTGCACGAACCTCGGCGTCACCGTAGGCTCGCGAAATATTCGGCAAGAGAAGGCGATTTGGGGGACCAGCCGAGCCGCCGCGCGTTGACCGCGCTGACCAGGCTGTTGGAGGCCGCGCCGTAGCGACCGGCATCGCCGTATTGCCGCACCAAATCCTCTACACTCAGGCTGACGGTTTTGCCGCCAAACCCAAGAGAGCGGCTGACCATCTCCGCAATTTCCTTGAAGGATGCATGGCCGTTTTCCGCGAAAAAGAACGAGCCTCCCGGAGCCTTTTCCAGCGCGAGGAGGTACAGTTCGACGAGGTCGTCGATGTGGACATTCGAGTAACGATTGAGGCCTTTTCCGAAATAGACGCCTGCGCCCGCCTGTTTGGAAAGTGCAATGATTTTCGGGAGTTGATCGCTGTCCGGCTGTAAGCCCCGCCCCTTTCCATAGATCATGGGAGGGCAGATCACGACGGACCGGATGCCCTTATCGATGGCTGCCTCGCGAACCAGGCGGTTCATTGCTACGCGGGGCCGGCGGAACGGGACCGGCTCGAAGTAGGTGTCCTCTGCGTAGACGACAGAACCGGCATACTCGCCATCCGCGGAATCGACAACAATGCCTGAACCGGTTGTGCAGATCAGCGTTTTTCCGCTGCGTTCGAGCGCTGCGATCAGGGTCACCACAGCGCCGGCAAGGTGCTCCAGCGCGAGCAGATTGGGACGTGGAAAGAGCGCGTCGACCTTGAACGTGAGTTGAACACCTGGATTCGCCAGTACGTTGCCGACCAGGACATCGTGGACCCGGCCGTCCGCGGCCGACGCCCGCTGCGCAAAGCGGAGATCACCGTCAGCGATGTACAGGGAGAACCCGGCTGGTATCGCGTGGATATGAAGGTGCGTCCGCACTTCAAGTACATGGGCGCGTTCTTCACGCTCTCGCTGGTTGGGAAGCTCGACAAGAAGTAGTAGATCGCGATCATCCCGGCGTGAAACACCCGCGCCGGAACAACTTTTCTTTCATTGCGGCAAGGAGGCATCATGGCGTTACCGGCGTATCTCACCCTGGTCGGGGAACGGCAGGGACCGATCATTGGATCGTGCAGACAGAAAGGCAGAGAGGACACCATTCTGGTGCAGGCGGTGGACCACGAAGTCAGCATTCCTCGTGATACGCAGACCGGCCTCGCCACTGGGAAACGGGTCCATCACCCGCTGACCATCCTAAAGCTGGTGGACCGCTCGTCTCCTCTTCTTTATATGGCGCTCACCAGCGGCGAGCACATGAAGGCGGTGGAGCTCCAGTGGTACGTAATCAATGAGAAGGGACAGGAGGAATGCTACTTCTCCACCACCATGGAAGACGCCATCATCGTTTCCATCAAGGCGTTCAAGAAGAATTGCCAGGACCCGGCCATGTCGCACCTCGGCGACATGGAAGAGGTGTCATTCACCTATCGCCGCATCGTCTGGCGGGCAGTGAAGGATGGAGTGGAGTCTGAGGACGATTGGAGCACGCCGAAATAGGGGTGATCCGTGGGATGCGATCGAACTCTTCTTGAGCGACTGGCGGACCCGGATCCCCAGGGACAGCGCACCGTCCGTAAGGACCCGCGCCGCGTAGTGGATTCCGTCATGCGCAATCTGCAAAAGCTGTTGAACACCCGGCAGGGGGAAGCGCTCATTCAGCCGGAGTACGGGATGCCCGACATCACCGACTGTGCCGAGGGCTCTCCCGAAACCCTGGACCGAGTCTGCCGCGCGATCAAGAGCACCATTGAGAGGTTCGAACCGCGATTGCATCGTGTCCGTGTCACCCACTTGTCGGCAGGCAACGACCTGAACCTGCACTTCGGCATCACTGGTCAGATCGTGACCGAACGGGATCAGATTCCCGTGTACTTCAACACTACCGTGAATCCGTCCGGCAATGCCGTGATTGCGGTGGGACAGGAACTCGATCAGCAATCCAGCCCCGACCGCGCGCGCTCCGAGGTGCGCGGTCCGGTCTCGCGCTGGACGCGAGCAGGTTGAACGATCGAGTTCATAGAAGGGCCCAGTGAGTTTCAACAAGTACTATCAGGATGAGCTGACCTTTCTCCGTCAGATGGGACACGAGTTCTCTCGTGCGCACCCGGAGGTTGCCCATTTTCTGGCCGAGGGCGGTACGGACCCGGACGTCGAGCGTCTGCTGGAGGGATTCGCTTTTCTCACCGGCAGGATCCGCCAGAAGCTCGACGACGAGTTTCCGGAAATCACCCATGCACTCGTCAGTCTGCTGATGCCGCATTACCTGCGGCCGATTCCGCCGATTTCGCTGATCGAGTGGCAGCCGATTCGCGGAATGGTGCGGAAGCCGTATCGCGTGCCGAGGGGAACAGAGATTGCCTCTATCCCGGTGGACGGAACTTCGTGCCGGTTCCAGACCTGTCTCGACGTGGATTTGCACCCGTTCCACATCGAGTCCGTGGCACTCCAGGTTCCGCTGGGCGGGAAGCCGGAATTGCAGCTGCGTTTTGCGGTTGAACCCGGGTGTTCGGTCTCATGGCCGGAGACCGGGAAGCTGCGCTTCTTTCTTTCTGGAAATCCCGCGGAGACTCTTTATCTCTGGTTGCGGCGTCATCTCGCGAAGGTCAGAGTCACAGGCGATTCCGGTCAGCGGGCAGATGATGTCTATCTGAACTCTGCGTCAGTGCAATTCACGGGATTCGGTGACGACGAATCGCTCCTGCCGTATCCGAAGCACGCTTCGGCAATCTATCGCGTGCTTCAGGAGTATTTCGTGTTCCCTGAGAAGTTTTTCTTCTTTGAAGTGTCCGGCCTCGAATCGCTGAAGCTCCAGGGCAAGATTTTTGGAATTGATTTCATTTTCTCGCGCGCTCTTGATCCCGCGCTGAACGTTTCTTCGGAAAACGTTCGGCTCTATTGCACGCCGGTCGTGAACCTCGTTACCACGGAATCGGAGCCCATCCGCGTGGACCACAACCGGACGGAATATCGAGTCCTGCCGGCCGGATCCCATCCTCACCACTATGAGATTTATTCAATTGACGGCGCATCCGGCTGGCTACAAGGCACGGCGCAGGAGGTCGAGTACGAGCCCTTTTATTCTTTCCGCTTCGGCAATGGAAAGAACGGCGGCAAGAGAGCTTTCTACCATCCCCGGATGCGCGACGCGGTCGCGCACGATGGAACCGATATCTACGTTTCTTTTGTCGATGCTGACCAGAACGTGGCCCTGCCTCCCACGGAAACGGTCGTCTTTCAGCTGACCTGTACCAATCGAGTCCTGTGCGAGAAGCTGCGGGTCGGCGATCTCCAGGTGGTTACGGAAAAAACCCCGGCGGTCGCGCGCTTTCAGAACATCACCCGAGTCACGCCGGGCATCCGCCCGCCGCTCGAAGGCGACCTCTACTGGCGGCTGATCTCTCACCTCGGCCTGAGTTCGGTTTCGCTCGCCAGCCCTGCCGCCATGCGCGACGTGCTCGAGCTGTACAACTTCCCGTCGCTCCAGAGCCGTCAGGCAGGAAAGGCCAACCATCTCCGCCTGGAAGGCATTGTGGGTGTGCAGCGCGTTCCCGAGCATCTTTTGTTTCGTGGCGTTCCTATTCAGGGGACAACCACACACATCACGCTGGAAGAGAAATGTTTCAACAACGACGGAGACATGGTGCTTTTCGCTTCCATCCTCGATGAGTTTCTGGCGCAGCAGGTCACCGTCAACTCTTTCAGCCGCCTCATCGTGAAAGGAAACGCCAAAGGAGAAACGTTCGATTGGCCGCCCAGGATAGGACGAATCACAATCGTTTAGCTGGAACGCTGGCTGCCAGGGGCCGGGACTTTTCGTTTTTTCAGCTGGTCCGGCTGCTGGAGCGACGCTCCCAGGCGCGAGTCGGCGGCTCCGGCCCTGCCGAAGTCGAGGGTGTGCGCTTTCGCCCCGACCCGTCCCTAGGGTTCCCAGCGGTCGATGTGGTTGCTGTCGAGCCGCTTTACGGTTCTCAGGATTCGCCCGCACGGATGCGCGTCACCACGTCCTTTCTTGGGTTGTATGGCTCGACCTCTCCGCTTCCAATTTCTTACGGCGAGGAAGTGCTCTGGGACGATCCCGAACGCGGGCGCGTTCGCGACTTTCTCGACATCTTTCACCATCGCCTGATCTCGCTGTTGTACCGCTGCTGGTGCAAGTATCGCTATCCCATCGAATTCGAGTATGAGAGAGACAACGCGGTCACGCCGCGGCTGTTTGCGTTCCTATGCCTAGGCTCGCCGGCCCTGATGCGTGCGGCAGGAATTTCCGATTCGTGGCGTCTCCTTCACTTCGCCGGAATGTTTCAACATCAGCCGCACTCCGCTGCGGACCTGGAGCGAATCCTCTCTGATTACTTTGATGGCTTGCCGGTGAAAGTGGAGCAGTGCACCGGACGTTGGGTTCCGATCCGCGAGGAACAAGTCGCGCGACTCGGCCAGAGCAACTGTCACCTGGGCGTGGATTGCAGTCTAGGAGAGCGTGTTTTCGGCCGCATGACCAGCTTCCGCATCTGGCTGGGGCCGCTGGAGTATGACCGCATGCTCGACTTCCTGCCCGACCAGAACAATTACGCGCTGTTGCGGCGTGTCGTGGATTTCTTCGTCAAGGACCCACTGGACTTCGACATCGGTTTCCGCGTGCAGGGCCTGCCTGGTTTGCAGCTGACATCCGATGCACCCTCCCGAACCACTCCGCGGCTGGGCTGGAACACGTGGCTCTTCTCGGAGACTCCGGCACACACCAGGCAAGAAACGATGGTCTTGTAAGCGCTTGACGAAAACGGCGTGCTCATCACGCCAGAAGGAGGCACATGATTGCGGCGAATACCAAGTCGCTCTTCCGCCGTCTGAACCGCTCTTGCACCCGGTCGCTGGAGACCGCGGCCGGCCAGTGTGTCTCGCGAGGCCACTACGAAGTGTGCGTCGAACATGTGCTGGCGCAGTTCCTCGAGGACTCGACCGCCGACGTCCCCGCCATCTTGCGTCACTTCGAAATCGATTCGGCCCGAATGCAGAAAAGCCTGCAACGGATATTAGAAGGCCTGAAATCCGGCAACAGCGGTCGGCCGGTGTTCTCGCCGCGACTGCTGGATTGGATCGAAGAGAGCTGGCTGATCGCGTCGGTCGATCTCAATCTCACAGAGATCCGTTCCGGAGTGCTCCTTGCCGCTCTGGTGCGCAACCTCGGCCGGTATTTTGCCGGAGAAGGATTGCAGTTGCTGGAGTCGATCCGGCTCGAAGAATTGCAGCGGCGATTCTTCGAAATCACCGCCAGCTCCTCGGAAGACACTACGCCCGAGGAAAAAGCCGCATCCGCTGCTGCTTCGGCGGCGGATACCGCCCTGGGCAAGTTCACCATTGACTTCACCGCGCGCGCCCACGCGGGCGAAATCGATCCCGTGCTCGGGAGGGACCGCGAGATTCGCCAGATGATTGACATCCTCGCCCGGCGCCGCAAGAACAACCCCATCGTGGTCGGAGAAGCAGGCGTGGGAAAGACCGCCGTGGTCGAAGGGCTCGCGCTTCGCATTGTGCAAGACGATGTGCCGCCTGTCCTCAAAGATGTGCGACTCATCAGCTTGGACTTGGGTCTGCTTCAAGCTGGCGCCGGAGTGCGCGGCGAATTTGAGAATCGCCTCAAGTCCGTAATTGCGGAAGTCAAGGCATCGCCTAAGCCCATCATCTTGTTTATTGATGAGGCCCATACGCTCATCGGCGCGGGCGGCGCCGTTGGAGGCGGCGACGCCGCCAACCTCCTGAAGCCGGCGTTGGCCCGTGGTGAACTGCGGACCATTGCCGCCACCACCTGGTCGGAATACAAGAAGTACTTTGAAAAAGATGCCGCGTTGGCGCGGCGCTTCCAGCCGGTGGTGCTTCAGGAGCCGTCGGCAGACGATGCCGTCACCATCCTGCGCGGACTGCGGGAGAAATACGAGCAATCGCACAAAGTCCACATCCTCGATGAAGCCATCGTGGCCGCGTCACACCTTTCAAGCCGCTATATCTCCGGACGGCAACTTCCGGACAAAGCGGTCGACCTGCTCGACACGGCGGCAGCGCGGGTGAAGATCGGTCTGAACAGCCGTCCCGACGAACTCGAATTCACAATGGTCGGCATTCGCGTGCTTGAACGCGAGCGCGAGGCGTTGGAGCGAGATTCCAAGGCGGGGGTTGAGATCGGTGCTGACCGAATCGCACAGTTGGAAAAGCGAATTGCCTCTAAAAAAGAGGAGTGCCAAAAACTCGAGGCGCGGTGGAAAAGCGAACGCGACGCGGCAGAACGTGTCGTCGGCCTGCGGGAGCGAATCGAAGAAGCCAAGACGGCACATGATTCCGCCAGCCTAAAGGCGGAACTCCAGCAGGCCGCAGTGGAGCTGGAAAAAGTTCGCTGCGGCAATTCGCTGATCAGCCTCGACGTGAATCCTGACGTCATCGCCAAGGTCGTCGCCGATTGGACCGGAATCCCCGTCGGCAAGATGATCAAGGACGAAGCCCGTACCGTCCTGAATCTCCAGGCACGGATGGGCGAACGCATTAAGGGTCAAGATCACGCGCTGGAGATGCTGGCCCGCGGCATCCGCGCCGCCAAAGCAGGTCTCTCGAATCCTTCCACTCCCATCGGCGTTTTTCTCTTTGTTGGACCCAGCGGCGTCGGCAAGACCGAAGCGGCCCTGACCCTGGCGGACACGCTGTTCGGCGGAGAACGCTTCACCGTCACAATCAACATGTCGGAATTCCAGGAAAAGCACACCGTCTCACGGCTGATCGGCTCCCCTCCGGGCTACGTCGGTTTCGGCGAGGGAGGCGTTCTCACCGAGGCCGTGCGCCAGCGTCCTTACTCAGTCGTGCTGATGGACGAGGTCGAAAAAGCAGACTCGGAGGTGCTCAACCTCTTCTATCAAGTATTCGACAAGGGGATGCTGAGTGACGGCGAGGGTCGGCCCATCGACTTCAAGAACACCGTCATCATTATGACCAGCAATCTGGCCACCGATCTCATCACCGCCATGGGCGCCCAGCAACCCAGGCCCTCGGTGGAAGAGGTCATCGCGGCCATCCGGCCACTCTTGAGCCGGCACTTCAAACCGGCCCTACTGGCACGAATGACGATCATCCCGTTCTATCCAATTGCGGAAGACGCGATGAAGGCGATCGTCGAACTGAAGCTCGGTCAACTCCGGAAACGCCTGCTGGACAATCACGCCATCGTTCTGGAATATCCGCCGCAGGTTGTGGAGCAGATCGCGCGCCGCTGCACCGAAGTCGAAACCGGCGCGCGCAACATCGATCACATGATGCAGGGAACGTTACTGCCCACAATCTCCAGCGAGATTCTCCAGAAAATGGCGGAGGGGAATCTGCCCGAGAAGATGGAAATCGCGATCGACGAGCACGGCGATTTTGCATTGCGGTTTATGGAAAAGAATCAGGCGACGGAAGCCAGCAAGCCGGCACTGGTGGCCGACTAGCCACGAAGTCTCGTGAGGAACCTATGCAGACCTATGTCGAGAGAAAGAACTTCAGCTTCTCCTCGAAAGCTCTGGGAGAAGGAGTGTTTGAGGTGGTGAAGTTCAGCGGCAGGGAGGCAATTTCCCAGCCGTATGAATTCTCCATCACGCTGAGCGCCACCGATCCTGATATCGACCTCAAGGCAGTCTTGAGCAGTCCCGCGACCCTGATCATTCTCCGCGGGGGAGAGCCCGTCCCCATTAGCGGGGTGCTGGCGTCCTTTGAGCAGCTCCACGAGGCCAACCAGCGCGCCTTTTATCGTGCGGCGCTGGTGCCAAAGCTCTGGTACCTCGGCCTGTATCGCGAGAACGGCTTGTTCCTAGGAAAGAGCGTGCCTCAAATCCTGGATGAAGTTCTGAAGCAGTCGGGCCTCAGCAGCGCGGACTATGAACTTAAACTCACCCGAAGCTATCCCACCTGGGAGTACGTCTGCCAATACGCGGAGAGCAATCTCGATTTCATCTCGCGCTGGATGGAGCGCGAAGGCATCTACTACTTCTTCGAGCAGACGCTAAACGGCGAGAAGCTGGTCATCACCGACAATTCGAGCGCGCATGAAAAAATCTCCGGGCTATCGCTGCTACCTTACACGCCGGCAACGGGACTGGTCCCCGAGGAAGATGAGGTCGTCACTGGCTTCGTGTGCCGACAACGAGTGCTGCCGAAGAAAGTCATCATGAAGGACCGCGACTATTTCAAACCCGCGACCGAAGTGAAGGCTGAGGCCGATGTGGACACGGCTAGCGGGCGCGGGGAGGTTTACATCTACGGCGAGCTTTTCGATGATAGCCACGGAAAGAACCTCGCGAGCGTCAGAGCGGACGAATTTCGCTGCCGGGGCACCCTGTATCACGGACAAGCGACGTCGCCGCGGCTTGCGCCCGGTTTTCTGTTTGAGTTGGCCGGTCACTATCGCCTCAGCAGCAACCGGAAATTCCTCATCACGGAAGTCGAACACCACGGACTGGCAACCGGAATGTTGCTGTCCGGGCTAGGAGATGAAGAGCAGGAATCTCAGCCCGGCTACTCTTGCAGTTTTACTTGCATTCCATCTGAGGCACAGTTTCGGCCGGAGCGCAAGACTCCGCGGCCTCGGATCACTGGAGCGATGAATGCCAAGATTGACGCGGCTGGAGACGGCAACACCGCCGAACTCGACGACCAGGGACGCTACAAGGTGATTCTGCCGTTTGACAGGGTCACCAGAAACGGCGGCAAAGCCTCGTGCCCGGTGCGCCTGGCCGAACCGTATTCCGGGCAGGACCACGGGGTTCACTTTCCAATGCACAAGGGAGCGGAGGTGTTGCTGACATTCATCGATGGCGATGTCGATCGTCCGGTAATCTCCGCCGCTGTTCCCAATCCGAACGCAAAGAGTCCGGTCACCAGTACAAACCCGGCCACGAGCGTGATTCGCGACAACTACGGAAATGAGATTGTGATGGACGCCACCTTCGGCGAAGAGCACATCCGTTTGCATAGTCCCAATCACAACTCGACGCTGGAGCTTGGCAAGGACGGCGGACATTTCTATACCGAAGAAGATAAGTCCGATGCGAATGTTGGCAATCGCTACGACTGGGGAGTGGGCGGCCTCTATTCGTTCTTTTTTGGCCCCGCGGCCCACTTTCATTCCGGAATTCTGACCGACATTCGCGTGGCCCTCAAGAACGACGTGAACATTGGAGGGACCCATGAGATCGATGCGGGATATAAGGTGGGATATTCCGTCGGCCCCAAATTCCATTTTGGCAAGGACGCTGTCGGCTGCCATTCCCAGACAGACAACATTATGAGCGCCAAGAAAACGTTATGCCTGATCGGGGGCGCCGACAAGGTCCCTTCCAACCAGACCGATAACACCTCCATCATCACTGCGAACGAAAAGAAGATCAGTTTGACCGTGGGAACGAAGACGGGGGCAATCGAGCCCTCTTTTGATTGGAAAGACAAGACACTTTTAGCCGCAGTTGCGGCCGCGGCCATAGTTAGCACTGGGCTGGCTGCGGACCCGGCGCACGGTACCAAGAGAAGAAACCTCGTCATCTCCTCGTCCGTATTCCTCGGACTCAGCGCGATTCTGGGAGCCTGCTTTGGCGTAAAGAAGGCTCTTACCAAAGAGATGCTTGCGGAAGTTGTCGAACAGCCATATCCAGCGGCCAAGATCGAGATACTTAGAAGCGGGGAGATCGAAATCCATTCGATTGGTAAACAGGTCGATCCAACACATTACAGGAACAGAGTCGTGACCATGTCCGGGAAAGACACCGGGCAATGCGCCACAGTGGTCCTGGCCGATGACGAGGTGGCCATCGAATCGAGATCCGATGGCCAGGTGAAGGCCGGTATCTATCTAAAGAAGAACGAGGCAAACAGAGACATCAACATGATCACTGACGGCAACGTCCAGATACAAACAAAGTCGGTTGGCGTAAAGCTGACGGATCGCGGTTTCTCCCCGATCAGGCGTACGGAAATAAAGTGGCCCAACCTGCAAGTGAAGTGGTAACGCTGAGGAAATCGTGGAAATACTGAACAGCGCGGCGTTCACCTTCGCGTCCACCCCGGGGCGGATGAACTTCCCCGGCCAATCCCTGACGTTGATCGTTAAGGGGACATTCAGCCTAGCACCGGGGCAGAAGGCAACTCCCGCGGCCGAACAACTCTACCCCACCGGCGACGAGTACTACCCTGACGACCCGGACGCAGTGGGTTCGCTCCGCTACGAGTCCGACTTCTCGTATTTCAAACCTCACGCAGACTTACTGCTAGTTGGGAAGTGTTATACGCCGGGAGGCAAGCCTGCATCATCCTGCATGACGACTTTCCAGGTAGGCGACAAGCCTCTTTCCATTGCCGTGTTTGGAGACCGGTTGTGGAAGAGGAATGTTCTCGGCTTCCGCAATTCCACAGATCCTGCGCCGTTCCACGTGATGGACTTGCGGTATGAAAGAAGCTACGGCGGCGAGGGCTTTGGCGAGAATCCCGTCGGCAGAGGATTTGCCAAAACTTCGGACGAGAGCGGGGCTGCGGTGCTCCCGCTGCCCAATCTCGAAGATCCGATCAAGTTGATCGACTCGCCCCGTGCCCATCCGGAACCCGCCGGCTTTGGGCCTTTCAGCCGCAACTGGGAGCAGCGGCGCGAGAAGATGGGCACCTACAAAAGCTCATACGTGAAGCAGCGCTGGCCCTGGTTCCCGGAAGATTTCGACTGGCTCTACTTCAACGCCGCTCCTCCCGAGATGCAGGCGCAGGGATATCTGCGGGGAGATGAGCGGCTGTATTTCGAAAATCTGCATCCGAACCATCCTCAGTATGAAGCTTGTCTGCCGGGATTGCGCGTCCGGTGTTTTGTCAGCAAGTCCGCTGATCCGGCGGATGCCGGTGGTTTCAGCGAAGCCCCGATGAACCTCGATACCTTATGGGTGGACATGGAAGCGGAGAAGCTGGTACTGGTTTGGCGGGGTTGGGTGGAGACCTCCTCCGAAGAACACGAAGACATCCGGCACGTCTTCATCAAGACCGAGGAGCTGCAAGTTTCCGCAGATTCGATCAGCGATTGCCATCAGCAGTTCCTGGCCTGCATGGCCGCAGAGAGACGTAAGTGGAAAAGTGAAAGCGAAGAAGCGCCCGCGTCCCCTGCCGAGGAGCCGGCGACGGCCGCCCAGCCCGAGGCCAAAGCCGGCCGCGCAAGCAAGCAGAGTGAAACAGAAGAACTTAAGAAACAGATTGAGGCGCAGACGTCCGCTCTTCTGGCTAAGGCAGGTATCGATCTCAATGAATTGCCCCCCGAAGCACGCACTCGAATGGCCCAGGAACGATCTCGGGTCCTCGAGCTCCTGACCCACCGAGACCCTGCCAAGACGATGAAGGCTGAACAGCAGAAGCTTCAGTCGCACATCTCGGACTCCCTTAAGAACCTGGGAATGGATGCCAACGATCTCCCGCCACTGAGCGAGAAGGCAAAGGCAGAACAGCTCCGTTTCATCAAAGAGCTTGATTTCGGTGGCGCCACTACGCCCGCCAGTCACGAGTTGTCGCAGTTCTGGCTTATGTTGGGCGCTCTCATGCCGAAGATGGGCATCGACCCCGAGAATCTTGATTCTTTGATCGCGGAGGCCAAGAAATATAAGCAACGAATTGCCAAAGAACTCGGGGTATCACCCGCTGAGACAGGGAAAGCCGCCGTTGCGGAGAACTCAACTCCGCCTGTCAAGCCGACGCGCGAGATCGTCCAAGAGAGGGCCCAGCGTGGGGAATCATTTGCCGGAGAGGACCTGCGGGGACTCAACCTGTCCGATCTCCAACTGAACGGAGTCGACTTCTCGGAGGCAATCCTCGCGGGCGTTTGTCTTCAGCGGGCATCGTTGGACGACTCGAACCTGACCGGAGCAAACCTCGAAGGCGCCGATCTCGCGGGCGCGGCTTTGAACCGTGCCACCCTCGCGCAGGCAAATCTATCCAAGTGCAACCTCACGGGGGCGGCCCTGAACGAAGGTGACGCCACCGAGGCCGTACTCGCGGGATCGAATCTGAGGAAGGCGGCGATGAACTCTGCTGTCTTCGAAAGAGCAAAGATGGCCCAGGCGATTTTGGATGGGGCCACTGGTCGAGACGCCATTTTCACGGAGGCCGATCTCTGCGGCGCAAGCATGAAGAAGGTCTCGCTCCCCGCCGCTGATTTCTCGAGGTCGCGGCTGGGTAACACCAATTTTCAGGGTGCAGACCTAACCGACGCCAACTTCGAGTCGGCGTCCGGACCGGCTGTCATCTTCCGTGATGCCAATCTCTCGGGACTGCGTGCTTCCGAAGGCTGCGATTTCTCTCAAGGGTGCTTCGTGAAAGCGACGGCGCCTGAATCTTGCTGGGAAGGTGCGCATATGTCCGGCGCCGATTTCTCGTATTCACGCATGGAAGCCGCCAATTTCACCAAGGCGTTGCTGGAGGGAGCGAACTTCTACGCCTCCGACGTGAAGTTCGGCCGCTTCAGGAACGCTAATCTCGCGAACGCGAAATTGGTTCAAATGAATCTCTTCGAAGGTACGCTGGAAAAGGCCGACCTGACTGGAGCGGATCTGCACGGTTCGAATCTGTACGGAGCTGAGTTCCTCGACGCGTGCCTCGAGCTGACCAATCTCGAAGACGCGAACCTGAAGATGACCAAGCTGGGCTGACAAACAATGGATTCTGAAAACATCGCCGACCTGTTGAATGCCAGCGCCATCCTGTCGCGGGAACAGGTGCTCGAGAAAGTCCAAGCTGGCGAATCGCTCGCCGGAGTTCGACTCTTCGGCTTGGATTTGACCGCAGCCGAGCTCCATGGCGCAAGGCTCGACTCCGCCTGGATTGTGAATACCTGCCTCAAAGGAGCAAACCTGCGCAACGCCAGCCTGACGCTTTGCCGGATGAATGAAGTCGATCTCGCCGGCGCGGACCTGACAGATGCCGATCTTTCAGCCGCCGATCTGACGAATGTTTCCTGCCAAGGCGCGAGATTCACCGGTGCCAGCTTGACTGGAGCGACGATCGCAACCAAGTTGATGTTGTCGACTCCGCAGGCGATTAAGCCTTCGCCTCGAGTCCTCGCACTCATGGAGCAAGACCTCTCATGGGTGGATCTGAGCGAGCTTAACTTGGGCCTCGAAGACCTGGGGATATCACTGAACGATTTTAGGCAGGGAGAATGCAATCTCGCGGCGACCGATTTTTCAGGAGCCGATGTGGCGGGTGCGCACTTCAGTCATGTGGGATTGGACGGAGCCTGCTTCGCTAACGTGAATCTCTCAAACGCCGAGATCGAAGAGTGTTCGCTGAAGGGGGTAGATTTCACGCAAGCGCAGCTTCACAACGCGAAGATCAAAGATAGCCCGTGCAGCGCGTCTAAATTCGCTCGTGCTGTACTTTCTGGAGCCGTGCTTGAAAACGTCGGGCTCGGCGAGTGCGACTTTGCTAGTATCCAGTTAGATCGAACGAGGATTGCGTCCGCCGATCTATCCACGGCGACCAACTTCCCGAAAGATGCTCCGCGTTGCGTGTTCGTAGATTGTCGGATGCCGGGCTGCGACTTCTCCCAGGGCGACCTGAGCGAAGCAGAGTTCATTAGGACCGAAGGCCCGGGATGTCAGTTCCAGCAGGCAAAAGCGCGTGGCGCGAAGTTTGCCGATTCGAATTTCCCTGGCAGCGACTTTGCCGGCGCCGACCTGAACGCAGCAGAAATTGAGGCCACGAACCTCCGCAAAGGAAATCTGTGCAACACCAAGTTGAATGCAGCGAAGTTCGCGAAAGCGGACTTTTCGGAGTGCAAACTGTCCGGGACCGAACTTGAAGGCGCGAATATCGCAGAGTCTGATTTCAGGGCTGCGGACTTCTCCGCCTGCAATTTGAAAGAAGCTGTTTTCTCCAACTGCAATCTGAAGCAGACCTGCTTCAAGCAAGCCTCGATTGAGAACTCCGGGTTCCGCGCGTGCGAGCTCGATCAGGCCGATTTCAGCGGCATGGAAATGCAATCCTCGGACTTCGCGGGCGCAAAACTCGTCGGCGCCAAATTCACCGGCTGCAGCTTGATAGACACAGATTTCTCGGAAGCATCTCTGCAAAATGCGGATCTGTCCCATGCGCGGCTCGACAACGTGATTCTGGCCAACGCAGACCTGAGCGGCGCCAACTTCTCCACGTCCAGCTTGGGGTACTGCACAATGTCGGGTTGCACGATCAAGGGGAGCAACTTCCGCTCCGCTCAGATGGAGAATGCCGACCTTGACGGAATCGATTTCACTTCCGCCGCGCTGGGCGCGAATCGGTTCACCTTGTGTGCTCTCAATAAGACGGTGTTTCAGGGCCTCGATCTCACGGGCTGCGATTTCACGGATTCAGAAATGACCGGCGCAAACCTGAAGCGCGCGAACCTCGACTGTTGCAATTGCACGCAAGTCAGCTTTGCCGGCGCGGACCTTGCTGGTTGCACCATGAAAGAAGCGTTTTGCCAGGCCGCAGATTTTTCGCAATGCAATCTTGCCGGATCGGACTTGTCCGGAGCTGACGTAAGCTGCGCGCAGTTCGAGAAAGCCGTGCTCACACAGGCCAATTTCACTGCCGCCCACGCCGATCGAGCGCGTTTTGTCTCCGCCGCGTGCGACGGTGCTATCTTTCGCGATGCCAAGTTGCCTTATACGGATTTCTCACACGCCAGCCTGTTGAACGCAGACTTCACCGATGCAAACCTTATGCAGGCGACGCTACACCGGGCAGATGACCGCGGCGCAGTTTGGCATGGCGCCAATTTGAAGAACGCGCAATATACCGACAAAGACCGCGCCGAAGCGGAGGACTGGCAGCCTCCCGCTCCGCCAGACGACGTCTGAGCAGTATTGCAAGGATTTTGGAGGAACGCCATGGCATCATCCGTGATGGAACAATTCAGCTGCGAGACGAGGATTCTCGGCCCCGCTGAGATTCTCGAGGTGGATAGCGCGGGACATCGGCTCCGCCTGCGACTTGCCGGCAGTGACGATGACCTCGGAGTGTGGGCTCGAATCGCCATGGCAGCGGAGGTTCTTCTCAGTGTCGGGGATGAAGTCCTCGTCGTCGGGGAGACTCCCCGCGACCTGTATGTCATCGGCGTTTTGGGGACCTTGTTGCCCAATCGGCTTGTCACGCAGGGCGGCGCCTACGCCACGGTTGCCGCTTCGCCGGAAGCGCAGACTCTCCGAGTATTCTCCGGACGCAACGAACTTCTCTTCGAATACGACGAGGCAAAGCGTCGAGCCCGCATTCATGTCGATCACGGTGACCTCGAATTCGTCACCAAGGATGGGAACATCGTTCTCTCCTCGGCGCGTGGTGTTGTGATTCAGGGCGACTCGGTGCGCGTTTCCGGCGAGCGGGGAGATATTCAACTGTCCCAGACCAATCTGTCCGGCACCCGTTTGCAGGCCCACTACAAGGAAGCGAAAGTCGTCAGTGACAGGTTCGAAGCCGTCTTCCAAACCCTGACAGAACGAGCCAAGAACGCCTTCCGCACGATCGAACAACTCGCCCAGACAAAGGCGGGACGGATAAGAACACTGGTCGACTCAACCTATTTCTTCAAAGCCAGGCGTGCATTCGTGAAATCGGACGAAGATTACAAGATCAGGGCCGAGAAAATTCATCTTGGATAGAAACGAGGCGCACAATGCCAGCGATATTTCCAGCCTCCACGAAACAAGGCGGCTTGTGCTTCGGCATGCCGGATGTGTGCAAGACTCCGGCGCCGCCCGGCCCGCCGGTTCCGATCCCCTATCCGAATGTCGGCATGTTGAATCAGGCAAGCAAGACTTCGACCAAGGTGAAATTCTCCGGTAAACCCGTGGTCACGATCAAGTCCGAAATCCCACGCTCTTCGGGAGACGAAGCCGGCAGCGCCGGCGGTGTCGTCTCCGGAATCAACATGGGCAAAGTGACATTCAAGCAAGGCAGCATGAAGGTCATAGTCGAAGGCCAACGCTGTGTGTTCCTCACAGCGGTCACCGGCCAAAACGGCGTCAACGCCAACGCGCCCTCGGGAGTTGTCGCCGCGCCCAGCCAGGTGAAGGTGATTATCTCGCCTTGAGGCAGCCCTTCCGCTGCGCCGTTGTGTTCGTTCGGTCTAAGCTAGTCTGGACGATTGGTGGACTGCCGAGCGAGTCTTCCGGGTGACCGGACGCAACCCAAGACTCGGCATTGCGCTCAAGCTGGAGCAGATTGCCCTCGAAGACAAATACTTCGTTGATCGCAAACTCTATCCCAACGTGGATTGCTATTCCGGGATCATCCACCAGGCCATGGGATTCAAGCCGGAGATGTTCACGGTGCTATTCGCAATCCCAAGGACCGCAGGTTGGCTGGCGCAATGGCAGGAGATGCCCACCAACGGCGACCAGAAGATCGCTCGTCCCCGGCAGATTTACACAGGCCATGACACGAGACAGTTCGTTCCGGTTGACCGGTTGACCAGCGCGTAGCTTTGACTGCCGCTTCGGATTGAGTACCCGGGCGACTCGGCTCGACCTTTTCAGTCTGCTCGTCGAGATCTCCGATTCCTGAACACAGCCGTGCAATTTCCAACCGCGATCCGCGTTGTCAGCACCCAACCTGTACCTTACCTAACCACCATTTTGCCCCCTCGACTGCTCGAAACATTAGGCACCGCGAAGATCAAGCGAAGCGACTGGTCTTCGTCTAGTGTTCGCTGGAGAAAAGATAGCGAAGGCGAGTGAGCAGGAATCAACTCACGGACAATGGCGGAGACGTCCACACTTCGCAGGTCTGCTCGACCGCTTTTGTTAGTGGGAAAGAGGAATTCGCTCACGCATCGCTGAATAGACGACCAACCGAGCATTCGCCCTAAAGAGACTGCTCCAAAACTGTCGATGACGATTCCAGCAGTCGGAATTGGGTAGGCCCTGTTTATCTGGCCTTCTCTCGGGATTAGTGCGCCATGCCAATGGAGTCACGCAACACAGGGTAACGCTTAAGGTGGGCACCGGCCTCGCTAAGAGTATCCCCTCCAAGACTCCTGGAGGTGATTTTCGGGCAGTAATGTCCCAGCACACGTTATCCACTCCCGTGACATTATGCTCCATCATCGTTTAGGGCCGACGAGAAGCCCTTTCTTACGTGCCTGGGTAACAAGCTCGCCTGAATCGTCTCGTGCTACAAGATGGCATTTCGGAAAGCGGAAGCTTCGAGTCAAAGGGTTCACCAAATCGCGTCAAATCGAGAATATTGTCGCATTGTTCCAGGCGTGTTCACTCCCGTCCTAGCGAAGCACACTAAGAGGTTCAACGTGATCGACACACTAGCGGTAGGTGTCCAACGGATTCAGAGGAACTTCGAGCCGATGCAATTCCTATATCAGCCCTCCCTGATTTTCCCCAATTTCGTCCCGATTGCGCAGCCTACGCTCATGGCAGCGGAGCTTCGGTCTCCTCAAGCGTCCAGCGATCGGTTGCAGTATCCAGGTGACAGTCATAACCGTAGAAACGGCCATGAAAGATGTGCTGGAAGAGGCAGGCCCTCTGACCGCGCACAATCGGATCTCCCTCTACTGGCCGGAAGTCGCCGTCGGGAGAGTCCGCGACAAAGACCTTGACCTGCCATTCCCCCTCGGGGTCGTCGGTGTAGCGGTGCGGGTAGATTTCAGTTGCGAGATAGTAGGCTCCCTTGTGCCCGCTCGCATTTCCTGCGTTCTTAACGTAGAGCAACGTTGGCGCGGCGATTGTTTCAGTCGAGCGCAACAACACTTTCTCCGGCGCTTTATCCAGGTCTAAGACGCCAGCCGCGCTTTTGCTGATGATCTCGAAGTGGTCGTGATCGTTACCACGATAAAACGTCAGGTAGAAGCGCCGTGAGCGTGGATCACAAAAAAGATTTGGATTTTGGTTGCGCTGGTTGGGAACCCCTTGCACCAGGACCTTTTCTTCCTTCAAATGAATGCCGTCTTGCGAGGAAGCCAGTACGATGTGGCTGCTGGGCGTGTCATATTCTCGAGTGATGGCGAAATAGAGTGTGTCTCTGTGCTTTGGGTCTGCTTTAGCCAGGGCCGAAGGCCAGCGCGCGTTCACCCACAAGGGATTCTGTTCGTACTTGGTCCAGCTCACCAGATCATTACTTCGGGCAAGCCCAACCCCTCTTCCTTCGTTCAGCCCGTACCATCCCCAGTAGCGGAATCCGCCTCGCTTGAGTTCGAGAACGCTCAGCGTGTGAGGATACTGGTCGCCCTCCCAGGGTTGCGCGTCAGGCATCACATGCCGTGGCTCCGTCAATTTCAAATAGGGGATCGATTTGATCTGTCTGGTTTCCGTTCCCGTCTGCCCGGAAACATACCCGGTGACAATCAGAACTAGAAGCGCATAACAGAAAGTCCGGTGCAACGCGTGCATCAGTTCTCCTCTACTAAACGTGTCTAGCCAGTAGGCTGAACTTCGGCTTTCTTGAAACTGACGGTCGCGTTGGTAATGAGTGGCTTGGCCCAGAAGCCAACACTCAGAACGCACGCGAACGTGACATAGAGGAATGCGACTCCTGCACGCAGGCCGAAGTGATCGCCGATCCGTCCAATGATGACGGGCACGACGGCCCCACCCATTATTCCAGTGCTCAGGATTCCTGCGAAGGAGCCATGATGCTCTGACACTGAATTGAGCCCGAGGGAAACCAGGATGGGCCACATCACGGATGCGAAAAGACCAATCCCCGGGAAAGCAATGACAGAAACTCTCGCTGGCCCGAACAGTGCGGCAGTCAGGCACAAAAGCGCTCCCAGACAAGTGGCGATCAGGACGTAGCGGCTGTCGAAGATCTTCAAAAGCAACATACCGATAAAGCAGCCCGTTGTGAGCAGGCCCCAGAACCAAGAAACCGCCGTTGCGCCGGTGGTGTGCGGATCGTAGCCGTGGTATTGGGAAAGAAATTTGGAAATCCAATCCGCCGTACCCTGCTCCGAGCCCACGTAGGCGAAGACGCAAAGGAAGAAGGCCCAGACCATCGGCTTGTGGAAGAGGCTGCTGTACATCTCCAGAGAGCCGGCCTGTTCGTCGGCAGCGCGTTCCACGCGGGGAAAGCGGCTGAAGATAAGAACCCCAATCATCATCAGCGTGAACACGGCGAAGATCCAGTACATGGAAGCCCAGGGAAGCGCCGGGGGCGTTAGCCTGCGCAGGACTTCGAGCAGTTGATTTCTGGCGTGCTCGTTGCCCAGGTTCAAGACCAGATACGAATACATGTAGGGACTCAAAAAGGAGGCCGTGCCGAAGATCAATTGGGCGAAAGCAGAATTAAATGCGAAATGCTCCTCGCCTCCGGAAACCCGCAACAGCGGATTGATCGCGGTCTGCAGCGTGGCCATTCCCGATCCCATCACGAATAGAGAGACCACCGCCACCCGATAACTCGGGTGCAGGGCAAAACTCAGCGAGCCCGCCGTACCCGCCAGAAACGCCGCGATCATGACGGGCTTTTCTCCAAAGCGTTCCACCAGAAAACCAGCAGGAATCGACATCACTCCATAGGCGATAAAGAAAGAGAAGGGCAAGAAAGCCGCCGCCGCGAGGCTCACTCTGAAGCTGTTGATGATGTCGGGCACGATCGGGCCAAGAATATTGGTAAGCAATGACATTACGAAGAACGTCAAGAAGACGATGGCGACCATGTATCGGTTTCTTGGCATGGAGCTTGACATTTCCTGCTATTCCTTCGTGGTCACTTTTGAGGCCAGCTCAAAACGGCCCGGTTCACGTCCCTCCTGCGCAGCTAGAGCCAAGGTGACCATCTGCACGGGCAGGATCTCCAGCATCGGATGCATGGACCGGGATGCCGTGGGCAGAGCGCAGGACGGGGATGCGGCGCCTTCGCCTACCAACTCCGCCCGGCCCTGTTGCTGGCGAACATCCTCGAAGAGGCGCTGGTTCAGGTTGCGAGTCTTATGTTCGCCCGAAAAGACGAGGACGAAAGTCTCGTCGCTGAGCATTTCCAAGGGGCCGTGGCGAAAGGCCGCGCTGCTCATCCCCTCCGCGTGAAAGTGGTCGGACTCTTTAACGATCAGAGCGCCGGTTCCAACCGCAGCGAGCGAGGCCCCGCGGCCGACGAGGAACAGATGTCGAATGCCTTTCAGCATCTGCGCCAGGTCTTGGACATGGGTTTTCCAGTTAGCCAGGTAATCTCGAACCGCTGGGCAGACAGCTTTTAGTTCCTGCCGGGTACGTCGCAAGTCGCGCTCGCACACGACATCACCAAGCCACTGCAGAGCCATCAAAGCCGTGACGTAGGTCTTGCACGAAACTGAAAACTCCTTGCCTGCTTGAGTCAGGATGGTGGCGTCAGCTTGCTCCGCCAAGGGGCTGTGGGGTGTATTGGTAATTGCGATGACAGACGACTTGCTACGATTGATTTCCAGCAGGCGAACAACTTCTGCGCTCTGCCCGGATTGAGAAACCGCGACGATCAGTGTCTTGGGATCGAAGAGGCGGTTCCTGTAGTACAAGAGTTCCGAAGTTTCCACCATCATGGCGGTCAAGCCGTGGTTGATCAGCTCGATATGGAGGGGATGGAGGGCATGGAAAGAAGAACCCATGCCGGTAAGAACAACCGTCTTGAACTTGCCTGCCTGGAGGCGGACCGCGAGCTGATGCAGAGTCTTCGAGACCTCCAACACGGCTAGCGTTTCATCGAGCGCGCGGGGTTGGTCGAGGATGTCGCGAAGATATTCCCCTTCGATCACGGAAAAATCAGATAGCACGGGTCCTCACCTCCGGGTCGCAGCGGTAGTGCCAGACTCTAGCCGCTCCAATCAGGTTTGTGTCTTCGCCCAGCGAGGCCAGGGCCAATTGTGTTTTCTGAAAAGGCACAAAGCGGCAACTGGATGCGATCACTTTGCGGACTCCATCCAGAAACAAGGCGGCACTCTTCATGACGCTGCCGCCGAGCACGATGAGTTCGGGAACAAGCATGGTGACCAGATTGGCCAGGCCGAGACCGAGGTAAAGGCTTTCGTGCTCCACGGCGCGTCTCGCCCAGGCGTCGCCCTGCTGCGCCAATTCGCAAATTCTCTTCGCGGTCAGTTCCCCTCGGTGAGAATAGTCGGGTGGCGCATTGCTTTTGAGCCATGCGACCATTGCCGGACCGGCGGCCAGCGACTCCCAGCAGCCGTGGAAGCCGCAATCGCATAGAGGGCCGGACGGGTCGATAACGTGGTGTCCAATTTCGGGGTGAGCCTGTTCGACTCCACGATAAACCTTGCCGTCGAGGATAATGCCTGTGCCAATGCCGGTTCCTACCGTGACATATATAAGGCGGGATTTATCCCTGCCGGCGCCCCAGCCTGCTTCCCCCAAAGCGGCTGCGTCCCCGTCGTTCTCCATGGCGACGGAGACGTGGAAGATACGTTCCAGATCTCTGACCGGATTCTGGCCCCGCCAGTTGGGGAAAAAATTGACGTCGCCGAACTCGCCCGTAAAAGGATCTACGGGTCCGGTCGAACCGATGCCAATGCCGCTGATTTCCGCACCAGCGCGGGCAGACGCATCCCGCAACATCTTGACCATCCGATCAAGGGCGTTGGCGTAACCGTTGTGAGGCGCCGTCGGCGACTCAAGACGCAATAGCACGCGACCATCGAAATCAACGAGGCCGACCGCGATCTTGGTTCCGCCAATATCAACCGCAGCGATCATTGTCCCATCCCGGCGTACACGCTGTGCTCTCGCATCACTGTTTCCACTCCACAATGGCTCCCTCGTAGGGTCCGAGATCCATTCTCCAGCCTGATCCTTCCATGGGTATTGGCGTGGAGCCCTCAGGCGAAATCCTAGTGACCGCGTGCGCGGGCAGCGTGGTGGAAATCTTCACATGCTCCGCTTGATCGCTGTGATTGACCACGACGGCGTAGCCGCGATGCTCGCCGTTCAGCGCTGAGACTTCAACGGTGGGCCGATCTGCGCGAAAGACGGGCTTCACGCCAGCCCAGTCGCGAAAGGCCGCGTAGACCCGGTACGTGTCCTCAGGCTTGTCGAAAACCGCCGGCACATTGGCAAGGTAGTGCTCAAGCGGGTAGGCGCACAGCAGAGTTTTGCCGGAGCCGAGCGTGTTGGCCACGAGAGCGGGATGACCATCCTGATCGACCGCGATGATCTTGCCGTTGGTGACCTCCAGAAGAGTGCCCCAGGACTCAACCGTGGCGGTGGGAACCGTGTAGTGGAGAGTTTCGCCCGGCTTGAAATCGCCAAATGGCACGACGAATTTCAGCGTGACTTCCGAGTTCACCGCACGGTCCACCAGGCGCGCACCGAACAGGGACGCCATCTCCGGGACTGCGCCATCGGAGGCAACCGATGCGTACAGCAAGCCTCCGTTTTCGACGTACTTTCTGGCTTTCTCATAGAAGTCCGAATGCACGTGCGCCAGGTTGGTATCGCCGGTACTGGTAATCGGGGAGGGCATGAAGAGCATAGGCCGCTTTGCCCAGTCTGCATACTCGCGCGGAAAGTCAGCTTTCAGCCCCGCGCGGCGGGCGAGGATGAAAGTGGTCAGGGCGGAACCCATCAGCCACCGATTCGTAGCGCTGACGTCGAGCTGCGGACGCCCAGGAATGGCATCCGGGTCGGACATAGAGACGTACGGAACCATCTCCGGACCGGTTAAGCCGAGATGAGAAAAATCTCCGTGAGGCTTGGACCATTCGTCGGGGATCACGATGCCGATGTCTGCCGGAGCGGGCGAGACGCCGGTGAGGTCGAGCTGGCTGACGACCTGGGAGAACTTCGTGAACTCTTTGGCGAGCGGCTTGTCTTGACGGTCCCACGTGGTCATTCCCCAGCCAGTCTCCTGGGGCGTACGAAGATAAGGCGCTTTGTGAAACTGTTCGGGAGAAGCATCGGTGTAGCACCAGAGATCGACGCCGATGCTGCCTGCGCCAAGACCAGAGTAGATCTGCGCGCGATCGTAGGCGGCAACTCGCTCGGGGGAAAATTGCGCGGTTGACGCACCCATCTCGTGGATCATGACGGGATGCCCCGCGCCTTGAGAAAGAGCGAGCTCAAAGGCTGCGCCATAGGTTCCGCGAACTGAGAGCAAAGCGTCCGGGAATAGGTCAGGAGCGTAGAGCGTGAATGGATGGACGCTGAAGAAATCTACGAACTGGGCAATATCGTCGGCTCTAAAGGGGCCGTGGTCGATTTCCTGGCCGCTGGTTCCGACGACGATGGGATGCAGCTTGTCGTATTGACGAATGCCGTCAACGATCAGCCGAGTCCAGTTGATGGCCATTGGATCAGTTGTCTGCCCGCCCACGATCCAGAACGGAGGCTCGTCGGTCAGGTCCCAGGCGATGATCGCGGTCTCGTTCGCGTAATGACGGCCGAATTCGGCGGCGAGATTGGTTTCGAGGCGCAGCATTTCGGGATCGGAATGGGGATGGCGGCCATGTCGCCAGGACACATCCCAATAGGCCTCGCCAACTTCGCCGCCGATGAACAGGCTGGGATGGAGATAAATCTGATATTTGTGCGCGAGGGAAACCAGGTAATCGAGCTGTTGAAAGGCAACCGGATTGTAGTCTCCGGGCCGAGGCTCGAACCAAGCCCACAACATGTCGAGGCGCACAATGCTGTAGCCGAGCTCGTGCATCTTGGCGAAGTCGGCCTCAATGTCTTTCGGATCCCATTGCAGGGGCCACTGCATGGCGGCTTTTGCCGGAACCCAGTGCGCGCCGACGGGCAGGAAGCGCTTGCTGTCGCGGACAAAGTACTGGCCATCGAGGTGGACAGGGGGCAGGCGTTTCGCGGATTCAGCGGCCCCGCTCCCTTGAGAACTTTCGCCTGCGAAAATGAACGGCGAAACGAGCGCGAGGAAGAGTGCGAGCAAAGCGATCGAAAATCGTCGAGATATCCTGCACTGCATGCGTTCAAGCCTCCTGTAGCTCACTCGCGGCAAAGTGTAGCTGCACCTCGCGAAATCAGGAACTGTTTTCGAACCGGCTCTAGCAAGCTGCTAAAACGAAATATTAACCGATACCTGGATCTGCCGGGACTCATGCAGCGTACTCAGAATCTGTCCAGCGTTTGGAGTGTCAACCAGGTTATTGGGGAGCGCATACTGCGGCGTATTGAAGAGATTGAAAATCTCGCCCCGCAGTTCCAGTTGGCTGCTCTCTTTCAATTTGAAGTCTTTGAAGATGGAGAAGTCGGTATCGTAGAAGGCCGGTCCACGGAGGCTGCCGCGGCCCGCGTTCCCGAACATGGTCGCGAAAGACTGCCCCGGAGCAAGCGGGGGCACGGCGAAGGCCGCGGGATTGTACCAGCAGTTGACGCTCTGCTGAGGTCCGCAAGGCGAGTTGGAGAAATCATAAGGATTGCCAATCCGATCAGGCCGCGGACCTCCAGAACCGGTATTGGTTGGATCGTACGACAAATAGGGGGTGAACGCCTGGCCAGAGTAGAGCGAAATAATTCCGTTCAACTGCCAGCCTCCGGCGAGCCAGCGCATGGGGCCCGAGCCCGTGAAGAAGCGCTTTCCGGGGCCGAATGGTATTTCATAGGACCACGCCGAAGTGAACTGGTGCCGAAAGTCGGGGGTAATGTTTCCGCGCTCGGCGCGCATGTTGTAAGTATCTTGCGGTTCACCGTCAGAGTTGGGCGTCTCGCTTTCAGTGGCCTGACCGATAGTGTGCTGATAGGTGTAACTATTGAGCATGCTCCAGCCATGGGAGGACCGCTTTTCAAAACGCACTTGCAAGCCGTGATTGATCAGGCTGATGTCGTGGCCCTCGGTGCGGATGGCGGCGATGTTGGGAACAGTGGACTCGTAGGGCCGTCCTTCGTTTCCGGAGGAGTCGGAAAAGTTCGAGTCAAGTGGCTGCGTTGCCTGGTTGAGATTTCTCAGGTAGGTCAGATGCACTCCGCGGGTGCCTTCGTATCCGATCTGGAGCACCATGTCCTTCATGAGTTGTCGCTCGATGTTCAGGTTCCATTCCTCGATGTAGGTCGTGGGATTGTGGAAGTAAGCGGCGCTGGCGCGGCCAGTGGGGTTCGTGATGCTTGAGAAAATAATGGGAGACAGACCCTGAGAAAGATACATGACCGGGGTTAAGGGGTATGTGCCCAGAGACGCAGTGGAGGATTGGCTGCCATAGACGCCGGGCAAGTCATTGTAGGCCAGTTCGGTGTCGTTCTGGTCGGCTTGCATATCGTAAAAAATTCCGTAGCCGCCGCGAACCACCGTTTTATTGTCAGCGCCCAATGTGTAGGCAAATCCGATGCGCGGAGAGAGGTTCTTCCAGTTGGTGGCGACGTTGCCGGAGGGACTTGTGCCGGGCGTAACTCCGGGTGCAACGAACAGTCCGGTTTGAAAGTTGAAGTTGGCCAGGCGATTGTGCTCTTCGACCATGGGTGTGTATATGTCATACCGCACCCCAAGGTTGAGCGTGAGCTTGGAAGAAACGCGGTAATCGTCCATCAGATAGGTGCCGAACTCCCACCAGCGCATGCCGTAAGTCCCGGTTTGTGCGTCGCGGAAAAGACTCTGCGTGTACCCGATGAGAAAGTCGGCCAACGGAACGGTATAAGTGCTGGGATCGGAACTGGTGAATTGCCCGGTGTAGAAGAAGTCTCCACGAGTATTCTGAACCTGGAAGAAACCGTGCAGGCGGCGGCGCAGGTCACCTCCCATCTTGAAGGAATGATGACCGTGGATGTAGGTGAAGGAATCCAGCAACTGATAATTATTCTCGTGCAGAATTTCAGGGAACCAGTCACCGTTGCCCAAAGGATTTAAACCGCTGATCTGGATGTTGGGCAGGCCGCCGGTGAGGGGGTTACTCGGATCATTGATTCCGGGAATCCCCAATTGGGCTGCGAGCTGCTGCCCTTCAAAGAAGGGAACGGCGTCGACCACGTAGCGCGTGTAGCCGATCTTCAGTTCGTTGATCTTGCTGGGAGAAAACACATGTACATCGCTGAGACCCGCCAGCAGCGCTTTGTTGTTGATGTTGCCGGTGAATGAACCGCCGCCGGCGATTCCCGGAAACGGGTCGGGATTGTGATCCTGGACATTGCCGTAACTGAAGATGCCAAAAAAGCTATTTCTTGAAGTTATCTGGTGATCGATGCGAACGTCGAACGAGTCCTGATTGTTCTGGTTGACTGGATTGTACCGAAAAACGTTATTGGCCAGACCGGGTGTCGGTGCCGGAAAGAGCGCGACGACATTGAGCGCAGCGGAGTCCAGACACGCTCCGTTAGGGACAGGGCTGGGACAGGAAGGAATCACATTCGGACTCGCATTGTCATTTCCCATGAATTGATTGCCTGTCACGGGGTCAACAATAATCGTGGGGGAGCTGCCGGTCAAAAGATCGGAAAAGTTTCCGCCAACCTCGGCCGGATCGGGCACGGGAGAAAGATAGGTTTCGGAGGTACGGATGCGCCGTCCCTGATAATCAACAAAGAAGAACGTGCGGTCTCGAATGATCGGACCACCGAATGAGCCTCCAAATTCATTGCGTTTGAAGGGCGGGATGGGCTGGGTGGGATCGTCGAAAGCGTTCTTTGCATCCATGAAGGAATTACGAAGAAACTCGAATGCGCTGCCGTGGAAGCGGTTGGTACCTGCCTTGGTCAAAACGTTGACGACCGCGCCACCCTTGCCAATATCCGCGCCGAAGTTGTTGGTTTGAACTTTGAATTCCTGGATGGCATCAATGGGAGGCTCGATAAGCTCGAAACCAATCTGTTGCTCGTTGTTGTCGAATCCGTTTAACAGGTAATTATTGTTAGTTGCCCACAGGCCATTCACCTGAATCGAGCCGTTGCCACGCTCGTCCTCAGGAATATCGCCCTGCTGCACGTTCCCGGTGCTGCCAGTGCTGGCAGGCCCTATGTTGACGCCAGGGCTCAGATACGCCAGTGTCATGAAATTACGTCCGTTGAGCGGAAGCTGGTGAACCCGGCTCTCATCGATCACCTGCCCGATCGAAGAGGTTTCTGATTCGACCTGCGGCTCGGCGGCTGTGACCGTCACCTGTTCGTTGTGGGAACCGACGACCAGGGTCAGGTCCACACGTACAACCTGATTAACGTCGAGTTTGAAGGCTGTTTGAACCGCGGTCTTGAAGCCTTCCCGTTCCGCCATCACGACGTAGGTGCCAGGCTTCAGTTCGGTGGCGACGAATTCTCCCTGGGTGTCAGTGGCAGTTTTGCGGACCGCGTTGGTCTGGGTCTCAGTGACCGTCACGGAGGCCCCCGAGATGACAGCGCCGGACGCATCCTTGACCGTGCCGACGATCTTGCCGGATTCCACCTGGGCTTGAACCAGCAAGCCACCGGAAGCAGCAAAGATGACGAAAGCCGCCACCGCTAATAGCAAGTCGTGCAAGTGTCTCTGTATGGAATTATTCCGCGTCATGGCTGACCGAACCTCCTCTGGTCCAACTTCTCGTCCAACTTTTTTGATTGGACACATGATAAACCTGATATGTATAAATGTTGTCAAGATAAAATTTAGAGCTATCGAGATAGCCAAGGACAAACACGGGGCATTTATTGTTATTATCTTATTTAATATCAATGTGTTGCATTGATTCTACCGGGCCTGATCGGAGCATCGAAAGATCAAAGTTGCAACTATCATATATACATTGTATATTATGTTTAAATCAAGGTTGGGAATGTGACTATGCTGAGCAGTGGTGATCGAGTATTGAGGGCTCCGGGACTGGGGTTGGTGGTAGACAACACCAGCTTTGTGCCGTACTACGAGCAGATCGTGGATCAAGTGCGGACTCTGATCAAGAAAAACAAGTTGAAGCCGGGACAGATCTTCTGCTCCGAAGGGGAAATTGCCCGTACTCTGGGAATCAGCAAGATGCCGGTGCGGCAAGCTTTTCAAAAACTGCGTTCCGAAGGTTTGCTAGTGATCGCCAGAGGAAAGCGGCCGGTGATTGGTTCCGGACGCGTGCCGTGGAACTTCCAGCAACTGCGCGGCTTCAGCGAAGAGATGAAACGGCGAGGGCTGGTGCCTTCGGCTCGCCTTTTGAGCATCGAGATTGAAGAGCCCGAGCTTGAAGTCGCTCAAGCCCTGAAGCTCACTCCAGGTGAGCGCGTGTATCGTGTCCGGCGGCTTCGCTTCGTGAACGGCGAACCTGTGGCGGTGGTCACCAGCTACCTTCCGGCGCGTATTTTTGCAGGAATTGACAAGCAGGATCTGGAGAAACAATCCCTGTATTACATTTTTGAGCACGCCTACCGGCGCAAGTTGCAGAGGGCGGAAGAGGTAATCGGCGCCATGAACGCCGGGGAGGAAGAGGCTCGCAGCCTCGAAGCCGAACCTGGCAGTCCCCTGCTCATTATTAAGGAGACCACCTACGACGACCAGGATATCGCGATCGAATACAGCGTCTCTTTGCTCCGTGGAGACCGGTATACCGCGTCGGTGATCTCCGTCCGGAAACCCGCGGCTCGGGGTTAGTTCTGGCGTACCCACCGGCGACCCGGGATTCCGTGCACCCAAAGCCCGCTGCGACAGGAGGAAGTGTATGCCTGGACCAGTAGCGTCATCGCTACAGAACGTTTGAGAAATGAGCCAAGACCTCGGATGTGAATGCTTGGAACCCGCTCCCACGGCGTATCCAACCTCTTTGCGGGAGACGGCCGCCTGTTTTGGGACGAGTGGTGCAGCCGGCCAACGCCGTTGCGCGGACGGAATCCAGCGCCGCGGTGGAGAGTGGACTTGACCGCATTTGATCACAGTTCGCGCGTGAGCAGATAGCGAGATCACTCCTCCTTCCGTCTGATCTGTAGTTGAGGTGGGCTACTGGAAACTAGCTGAATCGAAGTCCCCTTTCAAATCCCAGGATCGGGATGCGTCCGATGAATCCTCGAAGCCTCATGTTGAGGGATCACCCTCCACTTGGAAACATTGTTCCCGGTGTGTTTACGCCGGTGCTCGCCAAACACTCGAAGTCTTTCTCGCTCATCGACTGCATCGCGGTCGGAGTGGATCGAATGCAGCGAAACTTTGAGCCTATGCGAAAACAGGTGGAGGCCTGGCAGAGAAGTGAACTCACGGACGTCACGGCAAAGGTTGTGATCTACGAGGCATTCGTCGAAGGTAAACTCGAAGCTCCGAAGCACCTCGCTCGCACGGTGCATGATCTCTACTTCGAACCGAAGTATGACGAGTTTCGGTCCAGGACGATTTGGAGTCTTTCGAACGCGTTCACCTCGGCGTTCAAGGAACTGGAACCGATCCCGCAATTCAAGGCGACAGCCAAATTGGGAGAGTTTCTGGAAGCTCGGTTCTCACAGTCGTTCTAGCTCGTGGGGCGGCGCCGGCCGACCGCCCTGTCCCAAATGGTACCTTTCATGGTGTTTTCAGAGGGCCTGCTGCTTCGGTTAGAAGTGCACCGTGAATTCGAGATAGAAGAGGTTGGGCACCCGATTGAACTCACCGGATGGCGACGAGGCGAACAACTGGGCACCGGCGCTCAAGTCCGTGTTTGTGGTCAGGTTGTAGCTGGCTACTGGCATGAAAAAGACGCTCGGTCCTGCAGGTTCGACTACCGCATATGTCTGCAAGTTCAACAATGGCGTAATGGAATAGCGAGCGCCAATAGAGATAAAGTGGCGTTGAAGGGTGAGGATCTGATTTGTATAGCGGAGGAGAACTGAGGGATCGAAAGGCTGGCCCGGGGTAAAGCCCGCCGGTTGTCCTTGGTTATAGAAGTATTCGCCTAGCACGTACCATTTGTTGTTGATGGCGTAATCCGAGCCGAAGGTCCAGCGCAGAGCATTGGACTGCAGGGAACTCCCATTCCCTCGCCAAGTGTAGGTCAGCTCGCCGCGCAGCCCAGCCCCACGCCACTGCCCAGCGAAATTGCCCCCTGCCAACCAGTCCTGGGCGAAGCGTCCGCCAAGAGCGGCCACATCGAAGTTGTGGATAGTCCTGGCGATGCGCGTAGCTTCGGTCGAACGGTTGATTCCATCTTGTGGGGCGTACACCAGCGACCAGCGGAAGCTGTCGGGAAGGCGCACAGAGAGTTGTGCGGCATCCACGCCTTGCCGCTCATCAGCCTCGATTTGCAGCGGGCTGATCGGATTGAATACATCCGTCGGACTCCAGAAGTGAGCAGTTCCCCATGCGATGCGTTGTCGGCCCACTGTCAGTTCCGCATTGCCGTGGCGCATCGTGAGATAGCCGCGGTAGAGTGACGTGTCCCAGTAGACGTGCTTTTGGTCCAGCCATACGTGGAGCAGGTCGAAGTAGGAGCTGTCCTGGCGCTGACGAACCAGATCGAAGTCCGGCTCGCTGATCAGATTTCCGAAATGAAGTTCGTTGTCGTAATCGACGTGAACCAACAGCGAGTGCCGCCAACTACCGTCGAAGCTGAGGCGCAGGCGATTCAGGTCGTCGCCGTAGGCGTCGCCGGTAAAGAAGGAGTGAGAGGCTGTCAGAAGATTTCGAAAGTAGCCACTGAAACGATACTGAAAATTGGAGGAATCAGGGGCAGCCTGGGCATTGAGGGTGACGCTCGCTGCCAACAAACTCACCAGCAGTGTGATCCGCTTCATGCGAAAGCTGGTCCCGACTTTCACTGCACGATCTCATCCGCAATCACCGCGCCGTCCTTCAGGCGGATGAGGCGGCGGGCGCGTTCCATGACCTGGGGATCGTGCGTGGAGAAAAGGAAGGTGATGCCCTTTTCGCGGTTCATGCGCTCCATCATGTCGAGCAGGATGGAGGCGTTGACCGAATCAAGATTGGCCGTTGGCTCGTCAGCGAGCACGATTGCCGGCTCGGTCATGATGGCGCGCAGCACCGCCACCCGTTGCTGTTGGCCGCCGCTCAGTTCGTTGGGACGTTTGTCACCGATGTCTTCCATTCCCACGGCCCGAAGGAGTTCCGCAGCCCTTTGCCGGCGCTGCGGTTTGGTTTTGCCTTGCAGCGCCGCCACAAACTCCAGGTTCTCCTCCACGCTAAGCACGGGCAACAAGTTGAACGCTTGAAAAACAAACCCGATGCGATGCAGACGAAACTCGGCAAGCTGATCGGATGGTGTCGCCGCAAGATCAATGCCCGCAATGCGAATGTCGCCCTGGTCCGGCCGGTCGAGTGCGCCCATCAAGTGAAGCAGCGTGCTTTTGCCGGAACCGGAAGGCCCAACGACTGCGGCGAACGCTCCCGCTTCCAATTGAAGAGTCACGTCGCGCAACGCGCGCACTTCCACGTGATCGCGATAGATCTTCGAAACGTGCTGGACCTCGACGAGCGCGCCGCTGAGTTCAGACATGGCGGATCGCCTCCACCGGTTGCAGCCGCGCGGCGTACGCCGCAGGGTAGAGCGCCACCAGAACGACCACCACCAGCACCGCCAGATTGGAATAAACGAGATTGGCAGCCGTCAGTTGCGAGTACACGCGGCTCGACGTGATGCCCAGCGCCGCAGCGCCCGCGCTGAACGACGAGAGATTGATCCCCTGCCTCGCGTAGTAAAGAGTGAATGCCGAGCCCAGCAAGCTTCCGATGGCAACTCCGACCACGCCCAGTCCAAAAGCTTCCTCCACGACAAGTTTTACGATCTGCTCCGGTTTGGTCCCCAGCGCCATCATCACGCCGAATTCGCGCACGCGTTCGAAGATGGACATCATGATCGTGTTCAGGATGCCGATCGAGATCACGATGAAGAAAATCAGCACGATGATGTAGAAGAACGCGTCATCGATCTGAATGAATTGCTGCAGAAAGGGCTGCACCTGCCACCAGGGCAGAATCTCAACTGGCGCGCCGCTAAGATCCTTCTTGAGCTTTGCCAGAGCGGGTGGAACCTGCCGCGACGAACCCAGCAGCAAAGCTGCTTCGGTCACGCGGTTCCCCAGGGCGAAGAGGTTCTGCGCGTCGAAGCGCAGAATGAAGACGACACCTTCGTCCATCTCCGGAGCGCCAGAGCGGAAGATGCCGGCGACTCGAAACAGTTGTGCGCCCATCGAGCCGTCCGCAGCCTGCACCATCAGCACCACCTTGTCGCCAAGCGAGACCTTCAAGCGCGAGGCCAGACGGTCGCCCAGCAGAATGGGACGTTGCATGCCCTCGGCCAAGTACTGTCCCTGCACGATGGCGCGCTGAATGCTGGTCACGGTACGCTCCTGCGCCGGATCGACACCCAGAATCTCCACGCCGCTTGAGTTGTCCGCCGTGCTCGCCAAGCCACCGCCTAGAACCCGAAGAGAATAGCCGCGCAGGTCCGGCAAGGAGCGAATCACCTGCATTACTCTGGCTAGGTCGGGCAGGGTTCTGTTTAGTCCGGGATCATCGTGATAGCCGGAGGCATGAATTTGAATGTGACCGATCTCGGCGCGAACCGAATTGTCCACCATCTGCTCGTGAAAGCCGTCGCCGATGCCGCGCATGAAGATGTTGAACGCGAGTCCCAGAGCGATCGCCGCAACGGTGAGCACAGAACGGCGGCGATTTCGCCACACATTCCGCCATGCCATGCTGAAGAAAAGCATTTCTCCTCGATTTCTAGAACGGCTGCTGCAGGTTCTCCTGAGTAAACACGGACGCGGGAATCGGTCGGTCGAATATCAGCTTGCCGTAAACCAACACAGTTTCGTGCCCTGGCTTGGTGACCGAGTCCATCTTCCAGCGCGCCGGGTACAGACGGCCGCTCATCTGTCGAAAGTCTTCGAAAGTGAGCACCTTCTGGAGCCTGCCCTTCTCGTCGTAATACTCCTCCCTGCGAGGCAGGAAATCCTGTTTCCGGACGAAAAGCACCAGGTGCCCCCAAACCACTGGAGCGTTGGGCTTGGGCGTGGAAATGACGCGATAGCAGGGATCACCGTCTTGTGTCACTTCTCCGTCGAGCTTGTGATCGTAGTCTTTCTCCAGGCTGCTTTCCCGCACCAAGTCATCGTTGGTGAAATCGCTTCCCATCCAGGATTGCAGCATGAGAGAGGGTGGAATCTTGATCACGCGTTCGACCGAAGGAAGATAGTTCCACATGTTGCTCCCGATCCGCAGAGTGCTGGTTCCCGCTTCCTTTGCCGGACCGGTGACCCGGATGAACGTCTTGTCCGGATTCACTCCCCAGTAATTCATCTCCAGAGTGCGCTGCCAATCAGGGGTGTGCACGGTCATGCTAACAGTGCCTTGTTCCGTCTTGGCACGCAGCCCCTGCTCGGTTCGATGGACCATCGCCCGCGCATCGAGAGATTGGGCAACAACGGAGCGAGCGGCAAACGGGACTGCGACAAGAAAAAGGAAAAGGCGGCAGGGCAGGAAGATATTGGACCGTTGAAGAGGAGCACCGAATGCCAAAACGAATTTGGTCTTCATACTCCCGTCCGTCTTTATGGTCTGGCTGCGATTCCGTCGAGCAAGGTACGAAGCGAAGCTTCAAAGAACTTCTCAAACGGAAACGCGTTTGGCTCGAGTGCCCAGAGAAGAATCAATCCCTCACAGAGGCCAGTAACGGCGGCTGCCAACTGGTCAGCATCCGTGTTGCGGAATTCGCCACGTTCGATCCCCTCACGAATCAGTTGCGCTAACTCACCGCAGTAGCGGACGTAGAGCTCACCCAGGAACTTGCGCACCCATTGTTGCCGCACCGCCACTGCATAGAACTCCAGCGTGAGTGCGCGTGGCATGCGCTTCACAACGGCTTCAACCTCTCGGCTGTAGCGCAGAAGCCGGTCGCGCACCGAACCCGGTCCCTGTTGCACTTTCCGAACCTTGCCCAACTCTTGGGCAAAGAACCGTTTCATCAAGGCGCCGATCAGCCTGTCCTTGCTCTTGAAATACCAGTAGAGCGTTCCCTTACTGAGGCCAGAACGTTCGACCACATCGTCCACGCTGGCTTCTTGCAAGCCGAGCTCCCCGAAGACCTCGAGCGCGGCGTCGAGGATCTCGTTCTTGCGGTCTTCGCTGAGCTCAGCTCGTCGCGGCATAATGACTCTTGACTGCGGGAACGTTACTCTAGACTGACCGGTCAGTCTACGAAGCCTAATTGTAAAGCAAGCCAGCCGGTGGGGCAAGAGCCGTATGCGGCGGTGGACGATGCATGTGCTCGTCGGAAATGCGGCAGATCGGTAACTGGGACCCGTAGGGTATGGGACTCCGTCAATACGGAAGCATTGTCCCAGGAGTGTTTGCTCCCGTGCTCGCGAAACACTCGAAGTCGTTTTCGCTCATCGACTGCATCTCGGTTGGCGTCGACCGAATGCAGCGCAACTTTGAGCCGATGAGAAAACAGGTGGAGGCCTGGCAGAAAAGTGAACTCACCGACGTGACTGCAAAGGTGGTCATCTACGAGGCATTCGTCGAGGGCAAACTCGAGGCGCCGAAACACCTCGCTCGCACCGTGCATGACCTGTACTTCGAGCCAAAGTACGAGGACTTCAGACCGCGGACGATCTGGAGTCTCTCGAATGCATTCACTTCGGTATTCAAGGAACTGGATCCCATTCCTCAATTCAGGGCGACAGCCAAATTGGGAGAGTTTCTGGAAGCTCGGTTCTCACAGTCGTTCTAGCCTTCGGGCAGCGTCGGCCGACCGCGCTGCCGATGGACGCTCAACAACGGTAAGCTAAGGCTCCAGTCATGCGCTTCACAGAAGCTCCTTTAAAAGGCTGCCACAATATCTTTGCGGCGGCCCGAAATCGATCAGAGTTGCGCTAGTAGTAGTACTTCGTCTTTACCGTCCACTCACTTTGAGGATAGCGCTGGTGCAAAAAGTCGAAGGCGGTCTTTGAAAGCTTGTTGGTCTCGGCATTGGTGCATCCGAAGCGGGTCGAGCGGATTGCCAGATGCAAGGCCTGGGGAACGCGGGGATCTTGAGGATGCTGCTTGGCATAGGCGAGGACTTGATTCGTCAAGTAGTTGGGCGCAGTGCCGCTTGTTGACAGTTTCTCCCACTCTGAAGTTGCTGCCGCTCTTTGAGTATCTGTCAACCATCCCGGAAAGGGAAAGTTTGGATCGCGGTCCACGAATTCCAGGTTGACGTCCTTGTTATATTCCTCATAGCTCTGGCCCCAATTCGGCCCGGCATTCATGTTGGTGCACCACCAGTTGTCGCGGTAGTTATCCAACTCGCCTAGCGTTGCAGTGCGCAGCGAGCTTTCCCGGACGGACGGTTTCATGCCCGGATTGTTGAGGATTATGAAGACAGCAGCAAAGTGTTTTTCAACGGTATCCGTCGCTGAACGAAGAGGCTCCATCGTTTTCCAAAGCGGCGTGTCGAGTTCCTGTAGGGCAGATTGCAGCCTTCCAGCGGAGTTAATGTCATCGATGAGAACCGAACGCACCCACGTGGTGCGGGCCAATTCCCGGCGAAGATGTTTTGGGAGAGCGGGCGACTCCACTGCCTGGATCAAAACAGCGAGCGGCAGACGCTTCACCAGAACTTCGGCTGCATAGTGATTGAATAGAGGCGCGCTGGTCTGGCTTTCTGTTGATTCAGCAGGAACCTCCTCCCCGGTATTGAAGTCAACTTCCGACGGAACCGGTGTTTCCGGAGCATGCTGAAGAAAGTCTTCAAGGCTGCTTGTGACCTTCAGGCGCTGCTCATTCAGGAGATTGCGCGATCCAAGCGGGAGATCCGGTTCCTCGTTCTTGAGCATGACATCGAGCTCTTTGCGCGCGGCGTCCGATTCTCCCGAAGCAATCATCAAACGGAGTGCGTAATAACGAACCGTCAGATAGCCCGACGAAGATCTAGGTATCGCGCGGGCAGCAGCCAGCAGCGACTGGAAATTGCGAGTATGCGAATCGCTGGCAGCAAGAGCCGCAATCAGCCAAGGCAGCGATTTCGTTTCTTGCCATCGGGCGAGGCAATCTTTGGCAGCTTGCGGCAGGAGGAGTGGAGGATAGTTGCTCCGGAGGTTGTGGAAGGTCTGTAGCCATTCGCTGGGGTCTTCGCCTTGCTCACCATGCGACAGCAACACGGCATAATCCCAGAGATCCTGCTTGAAATTCTTCCCTAACTCCGGCTGTACGATCATACGATCCAATTCTGCTACTCGTTTTTCCGGCTCCGTTCGTAAGCGCACAAAATTGAGCAGCTTAATGGCCGCATCGTGAATTGAGCTCGCTTGTGGATCGGCACCGATCGTTTCCAGGCGCTTTTGCGCGTCCGACATGGCGGTACGGTCGAATGGCTCATTCTCTTTGTGAACAAGATTGGCTTTGCGGATCAAGGCGCGGGCCGCTAAGTAAGAGCTGACGCCGGCCCAAGGTGAAGATCGGTCTTGTGCGATGGTATCGAATTCTGCCGTAGCCTCGTCGAAATCCCGCGCGTAGAAGTGGGCCGCAGCGATCTGATAAACGCGATCCGCTCGGAGTAGGGGATCGCCGGAATTCAGAACTGCGGGAATGACGTGTACCTCTCCTCCGCAATTGGCGAAGACTTGGTCCTGACCGGAAACCCAGTCGCGCAGCTTTTCAGTCACAGGGCCAAACTTCGCGGTGCGGTCGTCCAGCGTCCGGATCGCATTCTGAAAAGCGTCTACCGGGCAGTTGACATATCGGAAGTAGGGCTGATCTTCTGACACAACGGCGTCGGGTAAGATTGGCGGCGCCGCGGGCAGATTCGGAATCTTATTTCTCGCCTTGCTCCAGCCAGCAATGGCCTCGTCCTCGCCGGGGTGTTCAGGAACGACGTTACGGCCCCAGACATCAAGTGCCGCTTTCTGCTGTTGGTTGCTCAGTTTCAGCCCGGACAAATAACGATAGGCGACTACCAAGTAAGCTTGACGGAACTCCGGGCGAACGATCCCAAGCCTACCAGCCGCGAAGTTCTCCGCCGGGCCATCGGGGCGGTCATCAAACGCGAAAATTGCGGACTCAAGAAAGGGCCCGCAGCTATACATGGCGCTCGGGGTAACCAGCAATATCAGGGCACCGAGAAGCACGAGCACATGCCTTAGAGACCTTAGCGCCATTGACGCACCTCCCATAGAAATGCCAATTCCGTTTGCTTCGTCCAAGGTCGGGGATGGAAAACATAGAGTCGTCGTCCAGCGGGCAGTGACATCCAGCGCTCATCGGTGGACACGCCGAGACTCCCTCGGCAGATTACGGGGCGAAAATCGCGGCCTGAGGTTAACTGCCCGACCACTTCGTTCGTGCCAGCGCCCATCCGGAACAACATGGGTACTGCTTCGTCTATCGGCAACGACGAAATCCAGTCATCATCGAGACACCAGGATGCGAGTGCTGTGATCGAGATCGGCACGCTAGGCCCCAGCCGTTGACGAAGTTCGAGAAGAAGTCCGCGGTAGAACTCTCGCTCAGAACGAGTGGCGTCAAAATCTATCTGGACTGCAACCACGCGCGGCAGCAAAACTTGCTGAGCAATCGCAGTGGCCGTTTGTTCGATCTGACTGCGGTCGAACGCGGCGTCCCGGTCGGCCTCAATGCGAATCACCGCGACGAGCTTGGCGCGATCGGGAACAAGAAGAGATTGGAAACGGGGGCGGATGGCAACTTCATCGCCGTGAATGTGGATCGTACCGGCTAGGAATGCAACCGCCGTGTGTTGTGGATTGATGAATCGCAGGTCCTCCGGCCTCTCCCAGGCCCATAGCACGAGCGGAGGGAGCACTCTCATTCGCTCGGTGTTTGTGCGAGGAAATTGCCCTGATCGAACGGGCAGGACCATTAACAAGCACGCGAGGATGCTTGTGATCCTGAGTTTCGGGTGCGCCATGGCATTCTTCGTGATCACGTAATGGAATGGCATTTGCAGTCGCGTGTGGAGGGTTAAGAGAACAACTAGCATAACTCTAGGACGACGGTAAATACGGTAAATAATGATCGAGATGCAGGTGGAAGCCTGGCAGAAAAGTGAGTTGACGGACGTCACCGCCAAGGTGGTCATCTACGAGGCGTTTGTGGAGGGCAGGCTGGAAGCTCCGAAACACCTTGTCCGCACCGTGCATGACCTGTACTTCGAGGCGAAGTACGAGGAATTCCGGCCGCGGACGATCTGGAGTCTCTCCAATGCGTTCACGTCGGCATTCAAGGAACTGGATCCCGTCCCACAATTCAAGGCTGCAGCAAAGCTGGGTGAATTCCTGGAGACGAGGTTCTCCCAGCCGTTCTAGGCTGCGGGGCGATGGCGGCCGTCCATCCCTTCCCATACCTGGATTTGAAGTCAGCGCCGATCTGTAGCACTGACCTTTTCAGCTCCTTTGCAGCGGCGGTTTCCTTGCCAGCCGAAGATCTCTGAGTTCGTCGAGGCAGGCGGCACACTGGCGAACATGGTCGAGAACGGCGTCGGTTCCCAAAGGACCTGACTCCGTGGCCAGCCTTGCTAGGGTGGCCGATTCTGGACAAGCGACTCGTTCTGGGTTGGGGTGCTCATCGTGTACTAGGCGATCAAATGCGGCAATCAGTTCGTCCAATTCCTCGTTCCGGCCCACGGTAGGCCCATCTCGTGATTTTCTAGCACGCATGGTCTCGATTGTGACCAACTACGTCACCTGCCTTTCTTATACGGCCTTCCGGCGACGGAAAGCTATCTGAATTCGTGAATCTGACAAAGAACTGTTTTCACGAACGCGATACTTTCCCTCGGCGCAGCCATATATAGGCAAGGGGGCCCCCCGAGTCTCAGCCGGGAGCATTCGCATTATGAACGAGGAAAACGCTGGCAGGAAGCGCCGCACCTTCCGCTGGACAAAAGAAGCCAGGGAGCTGGTGAGAACTTACTTGAATAGCCAGCGGGCACAGCCGCGTGAGCAAGAGTCTGGCCGCGAGCTTCGAGTGCTGGTCGCGAAGTTGGTAAAAGTCTCCGGTAACCCGAGAGATGCCTGCCGGCGTTTTGCGCGCCAGTCAGGTGTTAACGGTAAACGTGCGTATTGCCGATGGCCGGAACGCACACGGCAGAGATTGTTGGACTTGATCGCCGCACAACCCTTGCCAGAAGTTGCCATAGCGATGCGCCGGTCGCCGGGTTCCATCCGCTCCATGCTGTACCGGCTCGGTGCAAACGCGAGGATGGGTCAGGACTGGTTCACCAAATCCACGCTTGCGGAGGCGCTGCATATTCGAGCTGTGGAGGTCCAGCGATGGATTACGCTCGGCTGGTTGAAGTGTCGTGTCGTGCAGACCGGCAAGCTGCAAAGGGAGATCATTGATGCAGATGACTTCTCTGAATTCTGCAAGGCACACAGCAGAGAGGTTGTGGGACGAAGGCTGAATATTGAGAGGCTTAACTTTGTTAAAGACTTTGTGTTTCCGCCCAGTCATGCCGAACTACTGCCGGTGAGGGAAAGCAAGAAGGAAAGGGCCGCGTACGAAGAGCAGATGAGCACATCGCCGCACTTAGACATAGATGACGAACAGTACGATGAGGGCTTTGCAACGACGGCTTGACTAGCACTGTGGATTTTCGGTCGAAGCAATCTCCTGGTGGCCGTCAGTCTGGTCCTCAGACACCGCCGAGCGATGGTTCTTTAGTCCACTCTTCACTCGGGCCACGTCCCTCCAGAAAGCACTGCGCACGGCAGTGACTGATGCTCCAAGCAACTTCGCCGACTCCTTCCAGGTATAGCCGGCGCAGCGCAAAGCCAAGATTGTCCGGCTTCTTTCGCTGAGCAACCGCACAATTTGTTCGAATTCCAAGTGCGCGTGGACTTGGCGCACCCACGTCCGATCCACAGCCCGGTTGGACAGCTCTCCCGTTCCACCCAATGTTTCGAGTCTCTTGAACTTGGCTGCCCGGCGATATAGGGCTCTCCGGAATGCGATCATCAGGAGGCCATCGATCTCCCGCGAGAAAACCATGACCCCGCCGCGATCAAGGTAGCGTGACACCTGGGCGACGGTGTTCTCCATCACCTCCGCAGCCTGGCTGCCGTCGGAGATGAGGGATTGCGCCCGCCTGGAGGCGCAACCCCAGATTTCGTGCGCAGCGGCTCGCACGTCGGGTCGAATGGATCTCCCGGCGCGATCGACGTCTCTGTCCCACCAAAGGAGAACTTCAGGACTGCTCATACTGCACCAACGACCTAGCGGTGAGAGTCGATGGCAGGATGAGCGAGGGTGCGGTCAAGGTCATGGGTGCGACGATCCTGATCAAGACGGGCAATGAGTCGAGGGCTGGACATAGCAACGTCCTCCAAAGAGGTCCACGACCGCTGCATCGGCTGGGCGTCGTGGTTCGGGATACCTTCCCCACAGTTGACCGGAAGGAAGGGATATATCCTTAACCAGGAGTCGTCATTCTCGTCATTATTTCTTTTTTCTGGTCGTGATTCCGGCCACGCGGTGCCCGGCTATGGGTGCGGCGGAGAATCGCCACGGATCGACCGGGCCGCGAGGCACTCGGTTGGGCCATGGGAGAGGTCTTATCGCTCATGGTCCGAAATTGACAACAACTCCAGGCTCAGGAGCAAGAGGAGAGACCGAAGCGTACTGGACGCCCGAGGAAGCACTGGATGTTGGCAATCGTCTAGGAAAGACGACCGCTCTGAAAACGTTGAAGTGCGCTGTGTGCTTCTTGGAGATCAGAAGTCCGTTTTTCGAGTTCCGCACCATAGATTTTGGCGCACTCGTAGAGACGGGCATTCTGGATCGCGGCTGCCGCCGGAATGGCGAGTGACTTAGCCAGCCGTAGATGTTCGTGGGTAAAGCTGTCAGGAGCGGAGTGGCCCAGGGAGAGCAGCCCCAGTGTGTGCTGCGAGGCTACTAACGGGACGCAAAGCCAGGAGCGCAGAGGACCGAGGCCTTTAAGAGGGCGCCATTCCTCTTCCTGCTTCGTATCTGAGAGCACGAGACCGCTTTGATTTGCCGCTACCCGCTGTAGAAGCGGGAAGTCGGTTGCGTTGAGGGTCGACGGATATTTCACAGCCGGTTTCGCGGCATCGGGGCGAGGAGCTTCCCGCGCCACGAACAAGCGAGAGTCGGATTCGAGAAGCAAGATCTGCGCGGACTCGTAGGGGACGAGTTCCAGGAGAGACTGAAGCAAAGTATCCAAGACACTGTTCATCCTGAGGTCTTCAGTCAGCGCCAGCGTCGCTTTGCGCAGTGCGTCCGCCTCGGACCAAGCGGACTCGGCCAACGATAAGTTCCTTGCGACTTCCTCCTCTGCATGTTTCTGCGTCGTGATGTCGAGTGCAGTTCCGACAAGCCGGCGGATCTTGCCTTGGTCATCCCGCACCGGGAATCCCCGCACCCATACCCAGCGTTCTTCGCCACTTGGCAAAACGATCCTGAACCGTTCGTCAAAGTCTCCGCTCTGGGTGGCCGCTTCAAGCTTGAGGAGCACCTGTTCGCGGTCATCAGGATGGATGATCTCCTCGTAGGAGAGCGGGTTATCGTTGAATGCTGCGCGGGAGCGTCCGGTGATGGTCTCGTAGGCTGAATTCACATAAAGAGTCTTCTTGTTTTCTGCATCGATCATCCAGAAGATCTCCTGGATGTTGTCGGCCATCTGCCGGAACCGCTCTTCACTTTCCAGAAGAGAGGTTTCCGTAGTGTCGAGTGCGCTTGCTGCCCGCCTTTCCTGTTCGCGCGCTTCCGACAAGAATCTAGAAAGGAAAAAGGCGACGACGCAGAACGTGGCCAAGGCGACACCCAAGAGCAAGGATGAAATGTCAAAGTTGTGGAGCCTTGCCGCTAGTACTGCTACGGCACAGATGACAAAGGCGAGGCAGAAAAGAGTCGCACTCATCCTCCAACCAAACGTAGAGGTGTGGCTGGGAGAGAATTCACGGCGGAGTCGGTCAACTCGCTCCATGGTACCACCGCGGTTGCCGCTAGCTGCGGTTTCCGGCCAGATAGTATCCGCTCGCCCGTAGTGCGTCAAGCGGCCTCACTGGCTGTGCAGCTTTCCCGGAATAGAGCGCGCGTTGCAAGAGAAACATCGTATCGATGTTCCCGCGGTTCAAGTAAACTGCTACCCGCTTCCTTGATTTCAACTCAAGAGAGGGGCGGTAAAGCCCATGCCAACACCGGGGTGACCCGTCTGAACCGAGCCGCGTCTTTTGATATTTTCACCGGTGCAGTCCCCTCCGCCTCGGTCCCGGCTGACACCGCCCGTCGCACCAGGCAGGCAGACTCCGGAGGCGTCCGTTCGGTTTTCGTAACAGGAGATTCGCCGCCAGTCCTGGTGGAACAGGAGGCATATACCATTACCGTTGTCGGGAGTGGGTTCGAGACAAATATCACTTAGCCATTTCGTTTATGTCTGACGTTGTCTATTCCGTATTGGTGATTGATCGTGATGTTGGAGTGGCGGCAGACGTTAATCGCGCACTCTTGGGCTTGCCCGTAGCGCTTTTGAGGGCAGGCGACTGGGCCGACGGCGTAAGTTCCTATCGCGAGTTCCTCCCCCAAATGGTCCTCCTGGATTCAGAGTTCTTTGATGGGGAAGTGCCTTTGCACGACCTGTTTGCGGGCGATTCCACGCTCGAAGTGGTGCTTATGGCCGATCGCTGGACCCAGGCCGAGGCTCAAGCAGCGGTTGCAAGAGGAGCCAGTGACTTGTTCACTAAGCCGTTAGAGCCCTCCAAAGTGCGCCAATTGGTTTCGGGCCTCATTGCACAGGCTGAAACGCGACGGCGTACCCAGCAAATCGACGACGAACTGCTGGAAGCCTATCAGTTTCAGGGAATGGTGGGTCGAAGTCCAAAAATGCTGGAAGTATTTTCAAGGGTTCGTCGCGTTGCCCCTTTGTTTCAGACAGTGCTGATAACGGGACCCACCGGAACCGGGAAAGAGCTGATCGCCAGGGCGCTTCACAACCTCAGCCCTCGTTCCCGCGAAAAATTCGTGGTTTGCAACTGTTCGGCGTTGGCAGAAACTCTGCTGGAAAGTCAACTCTTTGGGCATGTAAAGGGAGCTTTCACGGGTTCAACCCATGATCGAGCAGGTCTGTTTGAATACGCTAACCGCAGCACCCTATTTCTGGATGAGATCGGTGAATTATCGTCCGCGGCCCAAGCCAAGTTGCTCCGTATCCTTCAAAGTCAAGAGCTGCAGCGGGTTGGATCACCCGTCACCACAACAGTTGATGTTCATGTGATTGCTGCCACTAACCGCGATGTCCGAGAACTTGCATCCAAAGGGCAGTTCCGGGAAGACCTGTTTTACAGACTATCCATGATTGAAATCCAACTCCCAGCTCTGGCCGACCGAAAGGAAGACCTGCCGTTGTTGGAGCGGCACTTCTTGCAATATTTCTCGACCAAATACGGCAAGAAACTGAACGGGATTTCGCGACGCGCCCAAATTTTACTGGCCCGGCATCGGTGGCCGGGAAATGTGCGGGAACTGGAAAACGTGATCGGGAACGCTTGCATGATGGCTCAGGGCAAGTTTGTCTCTGATTTGGACTTGCCCGAGGCGGTACGCGTGCAGTTGACCAAGCCGGACAAGCGTACCGGCTTCATGACGCTAGAAGAAGTACAAGCACGCCACTTGGAATATGTTCTGAAACTGGTCGACGGAAACAAAGCCCGGGCGGCGGAAGTTCTCGGTGTCAGTCGGGCGACGATATACGACATGCTGGCCCGGCGCGTGCGTCAAGCCGATCAAGGCAACAACCGATCCGCCTGATGAGTAGCGGCAACGTCCGCAACGCGATCTCAGTCCTTGTCGCTGTTAGAGAAGACCGGCGAGGCCAGCCATAACTTTTCTCCGAATCAGGGCCAGATCCCTCCAACCCTGCTCCTCTTGGCTCCCCTTCCATCCCAGCGCTGATAGTCTGCGTAAACGAGGACTGGTCTGTAGGCAGTCCTACCCTCCATCACGTCATGTAGCAACTGCCTGAGCCCCGCCCGATTCTTCAACAGCAGTCCACTCTGGGCCTGGTCTGACTACGTTTGAATGATCGAAAACCCTTGGCCGGCTGCATGCCGCCGGCTAAAATCGCTTTGGTTACACAGCCTTGTGCCTGATCCCGAGAGTATCGTTGTGCAAACCTGCGCTCTGCTCCCCAAGACGGAGCCTACGCGAGTCGCTATCGGTGTGCTCCACGAAGTTCCAGTTCCCGCCGCTCAATATCTGAGAATGTCAGCCAATTCGGTGAAGGGAACTGGGGCTCGAAGTTAAGTGTGGGAATTTAAGCAAGCATCCCCTGCCTGCGCCCAGCTTCGTCCCGCCAGTCGAGAGCCGCGGCGTTGTACCGGGGCTGGCAAAATGGAAATCCCTGCTGCCTACTGGAATTCTTCGGCTTCGACACAACACCGGCAAATAAGTTCATCCAGTTCCCTTATCGCACCGCTGATTGCCCGACGATCGCTATCACAATGGTCGGTGGTCGAGACGATTCTTGAGCTTTCGCTGGTAAGCCAATGGCGATGTGCAATTGCGTCATTGATAAAACGTTTGAATTGAATCCGGCTGACAGATGTCATGGCGGCCGAGAATGATCGAAAATCAACAAAAACACAATGACCGCCATCACAGCAAGAGTGTGACGAATGCTGGGGCACTCAACGCTTAAGTGGTTCTGAGACAGGAGCATCCACACGGTGCTTGCGTCACCGCACCGTGCTCATGCACCTTTCTGCACGCTTTAGGGGAGCCTGATGCGGTGCTCGGGCAGTTTGCTGGAGACGACTCCTTGCCCTTCGCGCACCTCATAAAACCTGTCGGCAGCCAGATTGGTAAGCGTTTCCTTTCTCCCACCCGGCCACAAGACTTCAACCTGATCGAGACGCTCATGGCTGCCCAGCCCAAAGTGTATACGCAGATCGTGCTGTGACAGGTAGCTTCCGCCGCTGAGGACTTCGCCCAGTTGCACCAGGTCTCCGGCTGTGGCTCGTACCCGCGCATTCAAGGCCAGACGATTGCTCTTCACGCCTTCCAGTTGAAAACTGACCCAATGGTTCCGCGGGCCTCCTTCGGGACGCAGAATCATGGGACATCCTCTGCAGTCTTTCGGAGAACTGTTTCCGGAGCTAAACGGGCGCTCATGGGGTACACCTCTATGACATGGAAAACATGAGTCAGCTCGGAGGCGGCCAGTTCTATCTCGGAGACCCCCTGACATTTTCACAGTCTCCCGATTGCCCTTCTTCGTGCCTCAACCGGCCAAACGATCAGTATTCGAATGTCAACATGTGTGGCAGCATGGGTGGCAGCAGCTACAATTCTTTAAACCTCAAATTCCAGACGCAAAACCTCCACAACACTGGTTTAAGTCTGGTCGCGAACTACACCTGGGCGCACTCGTTGGATGACATAAGCTCGACCTTCTCCGATAGCTTGCAGGGTGGATCCGGGTACATTGGCAGTCTTGGCTATACCGATCCGTTCCATCCACAACTGGATTGGGGTAGCTCGGACTATGATGTCCGGCAGCGCATCGTGGTCTCTCCAATCTGGGAGACTCCATGGTTCAAGAGCGGAAGGGGCGCCGCTACGCAGGCATTGGGAGGCTGGTCGGTGGTGGGCATCATTACCGCGCGCACGGGCACCCCATTCTCCGTATTCGACTATACCGACGACTTCAACCTATATACTGTTCAACGCTTGACGTCAGTCACTCCGATTACGCAATTCCATGTCGGCTCGCCTCAGAACGTTGGCGTAAACACTTTCACTGCCCTGACCATACCCATCCCGGCTAGTTTTGCGCCTCTTGACCCGGCCTTGGGCATTTCGGACTTTGGCCCGTTCCCCCTCGGCGATCACTTCAAAAGCGGCCAACGGTTATCACTTCAAAACCGGCCAACGGGATTGGCCGTCCAGGACTGCCAATCGATTTTGACCGAAGATGTGAAGAAGTTGCGTGCTTTCGCAGTCTGAAAATTCATCTACACACAAACAATCTGTGTCGAGATTTCAATTTCGTCGCATAGCCTCGTGGCAAGCATGGATGACTAAATCTCGAAACCACTTATGAGAGGAGCTTTCTTGAGTCCGGCTATGCCATACGAGACTTATAGGTAAGCGCGGGACGGTCAGGGGGCATTTAAGTACTTGCAGGGGCAACGAAGCGCTCATTTTCCTGGCAACCACTTCGGGACCGGTTGCAATTAGATTTGACCGCGCGACAACAAACGGCACAGAAAGAAAATGAGGAAGCGATATCGTGTCCTGTCGCTTGTACCCGCGCTCAGCAAGTATCCGGTCAACAAGGCCAGGCCCCAGTCCAGGGTAGAAAGTAACGGCGTGATTGAGCTTGCGAAATTGGCTCAGGCTCAGTCTTCTCTTCACATAAGGATGACCAACACGAGCGATACAGACAAATTGTTCTTCAAAGAGCTCGTGAAACATTAAGTTTGTTTCCACGGATGGGGTTTGAGCGAACGCGCCGATAGCGAAATCTAACGTGCCGGATTGTAGATCGGCATCTGGAAGCCGATACAGACTCTGCAATCGCCTGCAATTGATGGAAACGCAGGGAGCAGTTGCTTCCATTCGCTTCACTAGCCCTGGGAGCAAGAAAAGCTCCATCTCATCGGTGGTTGCAAGCCTGAATGCAGCGATCGAAGTTTTCGCCTGGAATTCCGGTCGCGACACTGCGGACCGAAGATGTTTGAGAGCAGCTTCAATGTCTGGCGCCAATTCCAGAGCGCGTGGGGTCGGAAGCATGTTTTTCCGCACTCTGAAAAAGAGGTCATCGTCGAAATTGACGCGGAGGCGTGCCAAGGCGTTGCTCAAAGCAGGTTGGCTGAGGCCGACCTTCGCAGCCGCCCTCGTAACGCTGCGCTCGGTCATCAATGCGTCAAAAACGACAAACAGGTTCAGGTCAACCGACTCTATATTCATAGCATCAATAATACTAGATAATAATAATCCATTGTACAAATCCAGTAACCATCCGATAGCCTTCTGTTGAGACCGTAAGAACACATGCACAGTTTGCCGACAACCGAGTCAATTCTCTGGATTGGACTGCGGATATTGCTATGTTCAGTGCTGGTCGAGTCCGGTGCTTGTCTAAACCCACGTCCCGGACCTCAAGTTTCAGGTTCTGTTTCGACTGAAAACGTTGTCGCACAGGTGCGTGAGTATCGACGGGCCAACGAACATAAAATCATTCGTGAGGTCAACGACCTACTGGCCATCCCTAACACGGCAAACGACGTGGCGAACATTCAACGGAATGCAGCTCTGCTTGTCGGAATGCTCAAGCAACGCGGATTCCGCACACAATTACTGCCGATCCAGGGGCGCGGGCCTGTGGTAGTCGGCATTTTGAATTCACCCAATGCAACGCGAACCGTGATTTTCTACTGCCACTATGATGGGCAGCCCGTGGAGTCATCCGGCTGGACGGGCACCAAACCCTTCGTGCCTGCTTTGCGTACAGATTCAATCGAGGCCGGCGGCCAATTGATCCCCTTTCCTGAGGAGGCCATCACTTATCAGGATGATTGGCGAATCTACGCACGCTCCGCGGCGGACGACAAGTCTCCCATCGTCGTGATCTTGAGTGCGCTCGATGCCTTACGAGCGAAGAAGATCCCGCTGGCAGTAAGCGTGAAGGTGGTGCTTGATGGCGAGGAAGAAGCAGGCTCGACTCATCTTGAAGAAACCTTGGACGCGCACCAGGACTTGCTGGCTGGCGACCTGCTAATTTCCGCGGACGGTCCAGCGCACCAAAGTGGACGCCCACAGATAGTTTTTGGGAACCGCGGTGTTGTATCCGTGAAAATCACAGTGTACGGTCCCATCCGGCCTTTGCACAGCGGCCACTATGGAAATTGGGCTCCGAATCCCGCCATGAGGCTGGCACAGTTGCTCGCCAGTATGAAAAATGACGAAGGCCGAGTGCTGATCAAGGGCTTCTACGACGGAGTCGCACCACTTGGAAAAGCGGAGCAACAGGCAATCCACAATGCCCCGGCCTACGATTCCGAGTTGTTGAGGGAGTTCGGCCTGGCACAGCCCGACGGCGGCGGGGAGAGCCTGCTCCAACTTATTGCGCAACCATCTCTCAACATCGATGGTTTTACAAGTGGCTGGAACGGCGAGCAGAGCAAGACAATTATTCCGGACCAAGCAACAGCTTCGTTGGATATGCGTCTCGTGAAAAACATACAGCCTGGGCAACAAGTTGCGCATTTGATCGCGCATATCCGTAAGCAGGGTTATGTCGTGCTCGACCGCGAGCCGACCGAACAGGAAAGAGTACGGTTCCCACGCATCGCACGTGTAGACCAAGAGAAAGGATATCCGGCAACCGAGACCCCCATGGAATTGCCTGTTTCGCAGGCATTGATGCGAATCGTGGACACAGCAGCCGGCGAGCCTGCCGTCAAATTGCCGATTTCAGGGGGGAGCCTGCCGATGTACATTTTCGAGAATTTGAAACTGCCAGTGATCGTCGTGCCGATGGTCAACTTCGACGATAACCAACATTCTCCGAACGAGAATGTGCGAATTGGGAACCTTTGGCGAGGAATGGAGATCTACGGAGCCATCATGGCCGAGCTCCGTTGGTAACGAGGTTGTCACCGAAAAAACTCTGCCTGATAACCCTAGATGACGAACAGGAAAGAGGATCAGTGATGAGTCGTATAATCCGACAATTTCGCTCGTTCGCTGGGCGGCTGGCAATGCGAACCTGCGGGAGTTTCACAGCTCTAGGATTCTTGTTCTTATGTCAATTGTTCCTTAACCCGCTCCACGTCTCTGCACAGCTTCCGCCCTTAATTCCGCGCAAGGTTTTGTTCGGCAATCCTGCTCGCATGATGCCGCAGATCTCGCCCGACGGTACGCGACTGTCTTACATGGCCGAGGGCGACAAAGGAGTTTTGCACGTCTTCGTGCAAACCATTGGCAGAGACGATGCGCGACAAGTGACACATAATCTCCAGAGGGAAGTCGCGCTTTACCATTGGGCCGCGGATTCACAACACATCCTTTACGAGCAGGACTCGGCCGGAGATGAAAACTATCATATCTTTAGTCTGGACTTGAAATCAGGCCAGATTCGTGATTTGACACCCTTCATTGGCGTCAAGGCCCAGAATCTTATAACAAGCCCTCGATGCCCGGATGAAATTCTAGTGGGATTGAACCTCAGAAATCCACAAACCTTCGACATGTATCGCATTAACTTGAAAACAGGCGCGGTGATCCTAGACACGACGAATCCGGGAGACGTGCTGAGCTGGACTGTCGATCCCGACTTTGAAATCCGGGCAGCGACCGCGTTCGATCCCGTCAGCTTGAAAACGATTGTGAGGATTCGGGATACCAAAGAGAGCAGTTGGAGGCCCTTGGTCGACTTTCCTTTTGAAGAATCGCGCATACCGGGTCAAGTCGAAGGCGGAACGCTAATTGCCGGTTTCTCGCCGAGTGGACGAACTCTGTATGTTGTTTCCGGCAAGAACTCTGACCAGACGCGGCTCGCGGAGATCGACACGAGCTCGGGAGAGCAACTTCGTATACTCGCCCAGCAGGATTGCTGCGACGTTGCAAACGATCAATTCGATCTGTTCCTGATCGACATGCACCCGCTCATCATGTTCAACACCGTGCGCCATATTCCCGAGGCGGTAGCGTTCGAGTATGGCAAATTCTCCTGGCAATTCGTTGACCCAGAAGTGAAGCACGATTTCGAGATCGTTGAGAACAACGCGGAGGGTTTTTTTCGCCTGGTAAGTCGCGACGATGCCGACTCAAAATGGCTATTCGCACAAATCGTTGACGATGGTCCACAAGAGTTCTGGTTGTACGATCGCGTGAAGAAGACCAAAACATTTCTTTTTTCAGATTTTCCCGAGCTTGCCAACTATAAGCTCGCCAAGCAAATTCCCGTTGAGATCAAGTCCCGAGATGGTCTTACGCTGGTGAGCTATCTCACCGTCCCTGTTGGCCTGGAGCGGAAGAATCTGCCAATGGTTGTCTACCCCCACGGGGGGCCATGGGCTCGAGATGATTGGGGATATGAGCCGACAGCTCAGTTCCTTGCCAACCGAGGCTATGCCGCACTCCAAGTAAATTACAGAGGTTCGACTGGATTCGGTAGCGCGTTCTTGAACGCAAGCAATCACGAATGGGGACTCAAGACGCAGGATGACATTACTGACGCCGTACTTTGGGCAATCAAGGAGGGTATTGCCGATCCGCGCCGAATCGCAATTCTTGGCGGTTCAGGAGGAGGCTATGCCGCCTTGCGCGGGGTGACTACTACTCCTGACCTGTATGTGTGTGCCGTTGATATAGTTGGACCGTCCGACCTGAAGACGTTGCTGGGCAGCATGAGTACTTGGCGGCATGCGAGCAAGGCCGGGTGGATTCGGAGAGTAGGCGACGTCGAGCATGATGAAACGCTAAATCGCAGGCTCTCCCCGCTTTATGATGCTGACAAGGTAAAGGTGCCAGTGCTTATAGAACAAGGGGCAAACGATCCTCGAGTAAGCGAGAAGAACAGCGCAATGATGGTGGCCGCATTGCGCGCGAGAAACATTCCGGTTACATACGTCGTCTATCCCGATGAGGGACACGGTTTCAACCGTCCCGAAAATTCGATCGATTCGATTGCGAGAATCGACGTGTTCCTGGAAAAATACCTAGGCGGGCGCGCCGAACCGTTTGACAAAGTAATTGGCTCTTCTGCCGAGCTACGCTGAACCTAAAGGGCGCAGAACCACAGTGGATCCGCCCGCCCTGCGATCAGAGCGGGGTTCCGACTCCGACGATGGATTGCGTTTACGCCCTTGCTTCTGCCTCAGCCACTGCGTGCCCGCGCGGGTATTAAGGCGATGGCTGTCTAGTTTGGAGGTATTCATGGAGATGATCGGAATTCTCGTGTTCGAAGATGTTGAGGAACTCGATTTTGTCGGTCCGCTCGAAGTGTTCGGCACAGCAGCGCGGCTGGGCGCGGATTGTCAGGTTACGATTACCTCCGAAGATGGCAAGCCGGTGCGGGCCCGCAACGGCCTGAAGATCATTCCAGACTGCTCTTTCGACAACCTGCCTCATCCGGCGATTCTCATTGTGCCCGGTGGCCTGGGCGCGCGGACCCATGCACGAGCAAACCCTCGAATCTTGCAGCTCGTCCGTGCTCAGACAAGCATGGTAGCATCGGTGTGTACTGGCGCACTGATTCTTGCGGCGGCGGGTGTGTTGGATAACCGCCCGGCGACGACTCACCATTCTGCCTTCGACATGTTGCGCGAATACAGCAGTATTTCTGTTCGGGAAAATGAGCGCTGGATCATCGAAGGAACCATTGCGACTTGCGCTGGTGTAAGCGCTGGGATCGATCTTGCGTTGGCGTTGGTGGGCTCTAAGTGGGGAGTAGCGATTGCCGAAGCGGTCTCCGACAATATGGAATGGAACAGCACACAATGGAGGCGGAGAACGCCGAAGGTGGCAGGCACACATGAAAATCCGTCGTGAATTGACTATGCGAGCCTTGCCGAGGGCGGCACTCGTCTCCCTTAGTTAGCCATCGGTTAACCCGACTCAAGACTCCGACTCCATTTCCCCGGTGGCGGCCTTCACGGGAAGCGGATGGGGATTACGTTGAGGATGTCCGACCAGGCGTGCGAGATCATGCCCGGTATGTAGAATATGCGATATGCGACTGACAACGCCAACACTTTTCGTATAGCGTTGTTGCAATCTGCCGGCGAATGGCGCTACGGCTATGATCTGAGCCGCGAGACAAAACTCAAGTCAGCTTACAGGGCTCACAGCGAGTTGACGCCACAAGCACAACAACTGCCGGAGACTCACTCTCGGAATGACGCAGAAATAGGAGGCTGCTCAGATGCGACTAACGTACGTGATAACCCGAATGTTGAGTACACCGCGATCCTACGCCAGGTGGGGCATTGCGATCCTCGCTAGCACGGCGCTCGTGACTACGATCACAGCGGGCGGCCCGCCGCCGATCAGCGCGGCGGCCGCGACCGCAATCCGAGAGGCGAACACGCAGTGGTTGCCGGCGATGAAGCGCGGCGACGTGGCCGCCATCGTGGCCCCGTACTCGCAGGATGCCCTGTTCGTGACCGCCAAGGGAGAGGCAGTCCGAGGGCATGACGCGATCGCGGAACTCTACCGCTCCCGCCTCGCCGCTGTCGCCGCTGTCGTCGGTGGTGACATCGTGAGCGACGGCGAGGTGGCGGCCACGCCCGACCTTGTCTACGAATGGGGGCACGGGTCGCTGATCCTTATGCAAAAGGATGGCGGCCAAAGCAAGGGTGGCGGGCCGTATCTTACGGTGTGGCACAAAGACAGCGCCGGGCACTGGCTCATCGTCCGTAACATCGTGTTCTGAGGTCGACTGAGGGCCGATTACTCAACGGGCTCTCGTTCCCAGTCTCGTGGGGCCGGGTGGATATTTCTACCCGACGACAGCAGAATTTGTGAAGCATGCAAAGATGGACGAACTTGAGATCTGGATGCCCCTTAAAATCAGCATCCGAGCGCAGCTCATTTATCAACGGAGCGCTCCTATGACACGCGAAAAGAGCAGAATCAGCCTTGAGAGATCGAATGCGTTTGTGATAGCAATAATGAGCCTTAGGCGTTAACGCGATGAGCGAGGCAGGCCACAGATAAATGAGAGCTACTTTCTCAATATTGGCAAGCGTCCTGGCGGTTTGCGTTCCGGTAGCGGCCCAGCGGCTCGCCGCGGCCGATGCCAGCAAAGTCTTCGCGTATGACGCGACGAAGCCGCTGAATCTCACGATCGGCAGATCAGAAACGCCGGTTACCGGCGTTACCGTATTTGAAGTTTCCTACGATTCGCCAAAAGGCGGGCGCGTCCCGGGGTATCTGGTCGTTCCGTCGCGCAAGGAACCTTTCGCAGGCGTTGTCTACATGCATTGGGGCCAGGGAAACAAGGGGGAGTTTCTGTCCGAAGCGGTGGACATGGCACAATGCGGCGCAATCGGCATCATGATTGACGCGCCTTATTGGCGACCGGATGTGCCACCGCCGGCGAAAGGCAAAGAGGCCGAGTCCGAACGCGACGGTTACATTCAGATGGTCGTCGATCTACGCCGTGCGGTGGATGTGCTGGTCTCGCGCAAAGACGTTGACGGTGCCCGGATTGGGTACGTCGGGCATTCGCTCGGCGCAACCTGGGGCGCGCCGTTAGCCGCGGCAGAGAAGCGGATTAAGGTGTTCGTGTTGATGGGCGGACTCCCGAAGGTGCCCCCCGACTGGGACGACGACAGCTTCTACCAGCAGGTCCAGCGCGCCACAACGCCGAAGGCGGAGTTCGACAAAGAAGCGGCGGTGCTGGCACCTGTCGAACCAGAAAGATTCGCGGCGAACACAGGCCCGGCGAAGATCTACTTCCAGTGGGCAGAGCATGACATGTACATTAGCCGGAGGTCAGCCGATGAGTATTTCAACGCAGTCAGTGGGCCGAAGGAACAGAAATGGTACTTCACCAGCCACGAGTTCAACGACGCGAAGTCAAAATCTGACCGTGCGTCGTGGTTAATGCACGCACTCAAAATCAAGGCAAATCCCGATTAGTCGACGACTTGGTTGCTGGCACTCGAAGATTCCAAAGGCGACTCTAAGTGCCGCCCGTGTCGCGTCCTTTCCACCAATCACGAAGCGATTCTTCGGTGTCACCATACCGCCTGAACGGGTGCGGAGGGTCTCATGGAGCGGGATGACCACGCGTACACAAAGCACTGCGATAGAGTGCTGCGTGAATGTCACAATAGACGCTGTAGAGTGTTGAAGCGCGACTGAGGATTCCAGCAGCATGACCCGAAGAACTTTCCTGCAGAGATCTGGGCTGACCGCACTGCTACCACTCTGGCCGCGTCCACTTGTTGCCAGCAAGAGTTTTCGCCGACGGCGCCCGTCTGATGCGGACTGGCCTTCGCAGGCGGCATGGAAACGGCTCAGCGACGAAGTCGACGGCAACCTGATCCCGGTGGAATTTCCCATCGAAGCATGCATAAAAGACACGGACAGCGCTGCCTGCAAGAACCTTATCGCCAATATAAACAATCCCTATTTTGTTGGTGACCAGACCGGCCTAACACAAACTCTGGGATGGGTCGATGCCTGGTTCACAAAGCCGAGCGTATTCGCGGTAGCGGGCAAGAACGCTTATCACGTTGCCGCAACGGTGCAGTTCGCGCATGCGAACAACTTGCGCCTGGTCGTTAAGGGTGGCGGGCACAGTTATCGGGGAACGTCGGACGCGGCAGATTCACTGTTGATCTGGACGCGGCACATGCACGAAATCACAATGAAAGATTCATTCCCGCTTGACACGCCCTTCTACATATGTAGAATATAAGATATGCGACTGACAACGGCAACGCTTCTCGTATTGGCAGCGTTGTTGCAATCTGCCGGCGAATGGCGCTACGGCTATGATCTGAGCCGCGAGACAAAACTGAAGTCAGGGTCTCTTTACCCGATTCTGATTCGATTGAAGGAATGCGGCTGGATGCAAAGCAGGTGGCAACACGAGGAAAACCAAAAGCCACGGCATATGTATCGGCTTACTGCATTGGGACAGCGCATGGCCCGACAGGCTGTGAATACGCCTATCGCATTGGCAAGATTGAATCCAGTAATGGAACGCGAATAACTTAATGCAACTCCGAATTGATTAGTGCGGGCAGCAATGCGACACCGTTCCGTGGCACCGAATCAGGAATTTACGTGGGACGACTCGTCATCCTGATTGATGGGGGCTGCGCCTCGGCTTGTGAGGACTTCGTCATGCCCTTCAAGGATAGTCACAGGGCGACTCTCATCGGAGAGACGACATATGGTTCTTATTCTGATACCTACTTCCTCACGTTCGATAACGGAATGATGTTGAACACCGCGGTCACCCGAGTGTCTTTCCCAGACGGAAATCGGTTTGAGAGCGTTGGAATCTCGCCGGACATACGGATCGAGCGCACAGTCGAGGATGTTCGGTCAGGCAATGATCGTGCAATGACACGTGCACTGGAAGTGCTGCGAAGTCCAAACGAATGAGCAGGTGGATAACTAGCTCCGCATCGCCCAAACGGTATTCGGTGGAGAGCGGCTCGGCTCGCGTCATATGAATCAACTACGAAGTCGCGACGCCTATAATCGTTCCTTGTGCTTTGAGCCAATCTCAATTAAGGGCCAAGGCGCGTTTCTCTAGTCTGGAGGGTGGAATGAAACGTCTTTTGGGAAGCGAGCGCTTTCTGATGGTCTACTCAGGCGTTCTGACCGTCGTACTTGTCGTCACCGTTTTGTGCGGGTTTTGCATCCTCTCGAAAACCAGCCTCAAGTTCAAGGAAATCGATGTGCAGCGTTTGAATCTTGTCGAACCGGACGGCACAGTTCGCATGATCATTTCCAACAGATCACAGGCTCCGGGGATCATCATCAAGGGCAAGGAATATCCCCACCCAAATCGAAAAACCGCCGGCATGACCTTCTATAACGATGAAGGCACGGAGAACGGCGGACTTATTTTGGTGGCGAAAAGAGCAAGGACGGCAAGGAAAACAGTTTCGGGCACCTGAGCTTCGACCGCTACGAACAGGACCAGGTTTTTGCGTTGGATGCACAGCAGGATGGAAGCACACGAAGCGTTGGCCTGCGGTTTATCGACCGGCCTGAATATTCGATCCAGGAGTTGATGACACTCATGGAGCAATCCAATGATCTTCCGTCGGTACAACGTGACGCAGAGATCGATAAGTTTCTGCGAACAAGGGGCACAGGCCAGCAGCGGCTTTCCATTTATCGCACTGACAGCGGTGCAGTCGAACTGAAGATGAAGGACAGCCAAGGCCGGGACCGGCTCGTACTGGAAGTCGGCAAGGACGGAGCGCCTGCGCTCCGTTTGCTGGACGATCAGGACAAAGTGATCGGGCAACTGCCGGCGGCGAAGTAAAGGGAAAAGTCTAGTCTTCGGAGGATGACAATGCTTTTACGCAGCCCAAGGCTGATTCTGATGTTAGGTTTGCTCGTTGTAGCGCCGGCGCCTGAGGCGAAGCAGCCGCCCACTGCGCAGCAGCAGCTTGAAGATCTCCAGGCGAAGTTGAAGGAATCACGTGCTAATCGCGATTGGCGCTCTGGTCTGGCAAGCGCGAAAGGCCTGAAAGAACTGCTGAATGGATCGCCCGACTCTCTGCTGGAGGTGGCGCGAGCACAGGTGCACGCCGGCGACCTCAAGGCGGCCTTTGACGAACTGCAGCGGTTCGTCCGCATGGGGCAATCCACCGATCTGCTGGACACGTCGGCGGAATTCGCTCAACTCACCAAGGGAGAAGGGTCGGCAAGCATCCGCAACGGAATGAAGGCAAACTGCAGTCCGATTTCTCTGGCGGTAACGGCCTTTGCGCTATCCGATTCCGACCTATTGGCAGAAGATGTTGACTACGATCCGCACAGCAAGCGGTTCTTCATTACCAGCGTTCGGGAAAAGAAGATCATCGCGGCGGACGACAAGGGAACCAGCAGTGATTTTGCCAGAGCGCCCGACAACTGGCCTATGCTGGCAATCAAAATCGATCCCTCAGCCGAAGTGGTATGGGCCACTGAGGTTGCAATGCAGGGCTTCAGCCTTGCGCCCGAGGCGGACTGGGGCCGGTCAGCGGTGCTTTGCTATGACTTGAAAACCGGTAAGCTGTTGCGCCGGGTTGAGGGGCCGAACGGGAGTGCGTTGGGCGACATGACGCTGACCACGGACGGCGACGTTATTGTCAGCGATGGGGAAGGCGGAGGCGTTTATCGCTTGCCGGCGAAAGGTGCGGCGTTGGAACGTCTGGACAACGGCGACTTCATCTCGCCGCAGACTCCTGCCATGTATCCCGATGGGAAACACATCTTCGTGCCTGACTATGCTCGCGGGATCGGAGTGCTGGAGATTGCCACCAAGCAGGTGCGATGGCTTTCGATGGCGGAGAGATTTGCGCTCAACGGCATTGACGGCATGTATTTCGATCGTGGGACGTTAATCGCGGTGCAGAACGGAACCGCCCCGGAGCGCGTCGTTGCCTTCTCGCTGGATACGACGCTCACGAAGATACAGTCGGAGACGATCATTGAGCGGGCAACCGACATGCTTGACCCGACCCATGGGGTCATGGTCGGCAACGATTTCTTTTACATTGCCAACTCGGGATGGGACATCACGGACGACCACGGGAACTTGAAGCCGGGAGCAAAAGCGTCTGTGCCGCGCATCATGCGCGCGCATTTCACGGGAGAGTTTTGGGGCGACCGCTGACGCAGGAAGTCCGCGGTTACTTCTTGGCGGACGGCGGCGGCAATATGCTCGGCATCGTGAGCACGCACGACGATCTTCAGATCATGCAGTTGACCTGAGTCGGCTTGCGGATACCGATTCGGCCTCAATAACGATTGTCATTTTTCTGGATTCTGTCGGACGATTTGACATTGAATAGTACTATCGAATGCAGTTCGTAATGCGCTTCGAAATTCTCTCGGGGCATCTATCCAGGGGTTATGCGCCGCATCCTACTGACATTCCATGAGTCGAAAGCGTGGTTTTTGCAGAGCTCTCGGCCAATCCGTGTGCCAGTTGTTTGCCAGACTCAGGGCTCCGGAATTCTTGTGATGAGCTCGTGCCGATCGACCGTCAGCCCGCAAAACCTGCCTGACGAAGCTCGCGGCGCACCGCGCGAAAGACTGCGTCGAACTCAGGAAGCGCCTCGATCTGATGACCGAGTCGGCGGGTCCAAAGCGCCTTCAGTCGCTGCTCTTTTTTGAGAATGCGATTTTCAAGGCCGGCGATATTTTTCTGTCGGAAGCGAAGTTTTTCGGTAATCGCCTCAACCAGCTGCGAAAGGTCCACCCCGGCCTCGACCGTCAGGAACCAGAGATCATAGAGATCCCGCGGTTCATTCCGCGCCGTATCGGAAAGAGCGACGACCTTCTCGCTCGCGATTTCGTTCAGACTGTAGACCGCGACCGGACAGTCTTCGGGCAGGTCTTCGAATTCCGGATAGGCGCGTAGGACCGGACGCTGTTCGACCGGAAACAAAAGAACCTCAGAGATGGTGATGTCCACTTTGACGGTGTTTGGATTCGGGAGAGGTCCTTGGTAGTTGAGATAGAAAGTGTAACTGTTGACATGGTTCTGGCGGTCTTCTCGGTCGAAAGCGAAACCGATTCCCGAGGCCTGGGCAACGCGCTCGAAAACCTCTTCCAGTCCTTCGCGAATTTCCGCGAACTCCGCCCCGCGCGCCAGCGTGAAATCGAGGTCTTCGGAAAACCGGTAGTTGCCAAAATGGCAGCGCTTGAGTGCGGTGCCACCCTTGAAGATAAGAAGCTGACCGAGTCGGCTCTGGCTCAGGCCAACCAGAAACCAGGCGAGGCAGTAATCGCGCTCGAGCACGGACTCGGGAATGCGGCGCCCTCCGTGCTCCCTGTGCAGACGGTTTGCAAGCAGCGAGAGATTTCGTTGCGGGATCATGTGTGTGGAATAGCCTCAAGCTCGGACTTGTCGACATTCAGTTGCAGGCGCCAGCGCGCCTCGAAGCGGCCGGACTTCGGCAAAGTAGGATCGAGCCGGTCGTAGGTTGGAGTCAGTTCCCGATGCAGACGCTCGAGCTTCGCCGGCGGAGCGACTTTATAGAGCTCAAGCAGGAATCCGAGCCGGCGTGTGAGCGCGCCACTCCGCAAACGGTGGGCATAGTCGAGAAGGCGGTCGAGCTTGAGTTCGCTCCGGCTGATCCAGAGGGCCTTGGCAACCTCGGGGATGCCGCCGGCATATTCGGGTTGCCGTAGTCCATCGAGGATGGTTCGCTCCCGGTCGCTGACCTTGATCGCTTGCTGCTTTGTGATCCAGACCTCGGTGAGACCGAAAAAGTGGCTAGGCTTCACGGTGACGAAGCGATATTCGTAGCCATGAATGGTACATGGTGGTTTGCGAACCGACGTGCTCACATAAATTGTGAGTTGTGGTTGGGTGACCATGCGGAGCAGCTCCATGGCCGAAGCGTGGGACAGAAAGTAGCCATGGCCGCCGCACAATTCCTTTGCGATGACGTAGGGGTCGCCAATATATTCGGTGGCGCGTCCGAGCTCAAACGGCACCAGGGTGTAGAGCCCGGGGCGTAGACGGGTGATGAGCCCCCGCTTCTCGGCTTTGAGAATGAGCGAACGGGCGGAAGACCCTCGGAGCTTCGTGATCTGTTCCACGTCGCGAAGGCTGAACGTGGTTTTCCCTCGTTCGTTGAGCTCCACAAAGAGCCGCGAAGTCTGCCGACCGAGTGTTTTGCTGGAATGATAGTTCTTGATCATTTCGTTCCCTTAGGAGAAACATTTCAAGTACAAAATATCATGATACCAGATGCACTCATTGTTGCCTTTCAGGGAACTATTTAAACACAGGATATAACGACGTCCAACAGACTTAAAACATACCCCATTGTTTTCAAGTGGTTACAAAGTCATGAATTCCTCTGGAGAAGATGCCCGGCATGCGGCCCCTATGCGGCCCCTTTGATAAGCAAGACGCCTACAGTTAGTGGGTGCGCTCGGACCCGTGCCAGCTAGCGCTCCGTGGAGTCTGATTTTCCTACTCGAGAGCGTCCCGTTCATACCGCTCGACCATCTCTCGCACGCCGCCGCCACTACCACCGCCGCACCAACATGGACGTCAAATCAAGATCGATATCGACATTAGCTCCTCACTTCCTTCTGTTCCTGCTGCGGCTCCTCCTCTTCCTCCTGCTGTCCCCCGCTTCTGTTAAAAGTTCCGAAAAAGATCCGGCGATGACATAGCCGTAAGCTGCCGTTCCAGCTCACGGCCGATCAGCCGTCAGGTATTTGCTGGGCAGAGAAGAGTAGCGACATAGGCAAGAGATGGCATATACTGATGTATATGCCGGAAGCGTTCCCCGCATCGGGAGGAGCACACATGCAGCGCAAAGCGAAAGTCTTCATGAATAACCGAAGTCAAGCCGTCCGCTTGCCCAAGGAGTTTCAATTCAGGACGCAGGAAGTCTTTATACGGAGAGAAGGGAGCGAGGTAGTTCTGTCCCCTCGACCATTTGATTGGACATCCTACCTTGCGGAGGGGCCCGTTGCCTCAGCAGGTTTCATGGAGGGTATCGAAGATCTACCTGTGCAAGAGCGTGAGCCGTAATGCCGCGCTATATGCTGGACACAGACACTTGTTCCTACATCATGAAGCGCTCGAATGATGCGGTTTTGAAGCGCCTACAGAAAGTCCCCGTGAGCGACGTGTGCATCTCTGTAATTACGAAGTCGGAACTACTGTTCGGGGTCGAAGTGTCTCCCCGACGACGGCAGGATGAATCGGCGCTGAGTGCCTTTCTGGGTTACGTCGAGGTTCTCGATTTTCCCGACACAGCATCTCTGCATTACGCCAAGATTCGCGCCGGCCTAAAGACGCTCGGCACGATGATCGGGGCAAACGACCTATTCATTGCAGCGCACGCCCGCAGCCTGGGTTTGACGCTAGTTACGAACAATACGCGAGAGTTCGGACGAGTCCCGAAATTGGTCATCGAAAACTGGACACTTGTTCCATGAAGGTGCGGTAGGGGCTAGTTCTTGACGGCCGTTGTTCCGTTGTTCGCTAGCAGCAGATCGTGTGCCGGAAGCGTGTCGCACGATGACAGTCCCTGGGTCGCCAACAAGGATGAGCCGATTACGGCCGATTAGCCATTCTTTCACCTTGCAGCACTAGGTCGACTATGCGCGGCCTTGAGTGCAAGAGTCCCTGCAGGGTATGCGCGAGCCTGCGGCTGCCATCATTGCTGGTCAATTTGCAGAGTGACGATTTTGTCTCTGTTGCCGGTTAACGTCTGACCTGCCCCCTACTTTCGTAAGAATACGACAAACTCGTTGCAGTCAACGGCTAGGCAATCTCGTTCCGTCTGCTCTCACGTAGCTGCTTGCGTGCAGGCGGTTGACCCGATTGCTTCCCCAGCAAGCGTTCATAACTTTGCACGAAGTACGTCAGGTTGCGCAGGCGCATCTCCACATCCTCGCGCCAAAACTCCAGCCGCTTCCGCCCGGCGGGCGTGATCCGATAAACCTTCCGCGGAGGACCCGGTTTAGACGTGTTCCATTCGGCAGCTAGCTCCCCCTCTTTCTCCAACTGCTGCAGGGCACGATAGATTGCCCCCGAATCGGCTTTCAGCGACGGAAGCTTGGTTTGCAGCGATGTCTGGATTGCTCCGCCATGAGAGGGCTTCTCCGCAACCAGCAGGAGAATGAACGCGGGCAGATGCCGGGATTGTTGTCTCATTTTTTTCTTGACATCTATACTGTCTTATACAGTATACTGCTTAATACAGTATGTAGCGTACTACAGCATCGGGTCTTTGGTCAACGTGCCGCGGGCCGCGCATCGCTGCCGTCCGCAAGAAGCGCTTTAGGAGAATTGCGAATTGCAAGACTTCAAATTGATTCGACCCGGCGATACAGCGTGGGAGCCGCATCCACAGATGCCTGGGATTCAAGTGGCATATTTACTTTCCCATCGGAAAGACAAAGCCGGCCTTACCTGTGCGTTGGTCCATCTGCCGGCGGGCTCGCAACCGCCGAGACATCGGCATGAACGCTCCGACGACATTCTCTATGTGATCCGGGGAAACGCCAGCATGTGGATCGATGGCCTCGGAGATTTGCCCCTGACGCCGGGCACCTTTTTGCGTATTCCCAAGGGCGTGTGGCACCAGCCGCGCGACATCAAGGATGACCTGCTGATTCACGACATCTGGTATCCGCACCTTGAGTGACCGGCAGGGTTCACCAACAACGCTTGTAAGATCACAGCGGGCGACGGCGTTCCGGCATTAACTTTGCGCCGCAAGAGGGTCCACGAGATCGAAGAAGACCCGAAGAATCAACAGGAGAAAACCGTGATTTGTAAACATGCTTCTGAAGTCTCCGGCACGAAGATCGACAAGGAGGGATTCGTGGGTATGACGGCGAAATTTGCCCTGACCAAAGATGACGGATGCCCCCGCTACGCCATGCGGCTTATGGAGTTCGAGCCGGGCGGCCACACTTCGATGCACGCCCATCCCGAGGAACATGAATTCTATTTCCTCGAAGGGGAGCCTGCGATTGTGGATGGCAGCGGCGAGGAGACGCGCCTGCGCGCAGGCGATTTCGTTTACGTGTTGCCGAACGAGCTGCACCAGATCAAGAACGTCGGCAACACGAAGATGAAGACGATCTGCACTATTCCCATTCTTCCCGGCGGAGACGGGAAAACTACGACTGGCATGGCTAATATCATGGAATCTCCTGAACTGAAGCTGATTGGAAGAGTACGATCACCCCTGAAGTCCCGCGACCAGTGTCCTAAACAGGCTCATGAGGGAGCGCCTGACGCGTGGATCGAGGTTGCTCCTGAGTTCGCCTCCGCTTTGGAAGGGCTAACGGGGGGACAATCGGTGTTGATCCTAACGTGGCTTCATGAAGCCCGCCGGGACACCTTGAGTGTTCATCCGCGTGGGAATCCGAATGTGCCAGTTCGAGGAGTCTTTGCTGCTCGTTCGCCGGACCGTCCAAACCCGATAGGGTTGCATGCTGTTCGTATCCTTGAGATTCAGCCACCGTGCCGCGTCCGCGTGAAATCGCTCGAAGTCATCGATGGCACTCCTGTCATCGACATCAAGCCGTCGCTACCGCAGAATGGCGAGGTTTAACAGGCTGGCACATTGCGATTCCGTCATGAATATCTTGGTCGCAATCCAAGTCCTTGGGGTTCGGTTGAAATCTCTCACGCAAGGAACGAAACCGAGCTGCGTTGAACTCTCCGTCGAGCTTCTGCCGGATGCGGAGAAGGAATTGGCCGCATACGCACGCGCGGTACGGGAACTGTTTGGTTCTGAGCAAGCCCGGCAATCCATCAAAGATTGGATGGCAGAGTTGGATTCGATCGATTGGCCGAGCGGGGATTCAGCCCCAGATTGGCGTCGCTTAACGATTGCGGCAGCAATCCGGCTTGCCATTCGGGTCAACGCTCCAGGGCTCAACCAGACAACCGGATTTCCAGACCTCGTTGATCAAGGGGTACAGACGAAAGGAAGTGTTATGAATGCGCAGCCGATAACGATTGCCAGCCTCGTACCACCCTTCTCAAAAGAGACGGCGATTCTGAAAGTCCGTGTTGTCGAGGACAAATGGAATACGCGCGATCCAAAGCAAGTAGCAGGCGGCTACGCGGAGGATTGTTACTGGCGCAACCGCTCGGAGTTTCTCAAAGGTCGAGAAGAAGTCGTCGCGTTTCTCACGCGGAAATGGTCCCAAGAGTTGGAGTATCGCCTTATCAAGGAGTTGTGGTCTTTCGACGGGAACAGGATCGCGGTTCGATTCGCGTATGAATCACGCGACGATTCCGGGCAATGGTATCGGTCCTACGGGAATGAGAACTGGGAGTTCGAGCCCGGCGGTCTGATGAGATTCCGTTATGCGAGCATCAATGACCTTCCTATCAGGGAACAAGACCGGTTGTTTCACTGGCCGTTGGGCCGTCGCCCTGATGATCACCCAGGATTGACTGAGATGGGACTGTAGGACTGACTAGCAGAAAGCCGTAAAACAGATCAATGAGTTAAGGGGAACGCCGTTTGGCGCTCTCATCAGCAACTGCGCGGTATTTCCGTCACCAGAACTGGAAGAACACACTATGCTGAGGAAGCGCTTCGAAAGGTCACTTCGGCATTCAAAGAACTTGATCCTATCCCGCACAATTCAAGGCGAAACTGGGAGAGTTCCTGGAAACCCAATTCTCACAATCGTTTCCTAGTCTGAAGGGGCGGTACCGGTCGGCCGCCTCCCTTTCCAACGAATCTCGAATCTGGCCCCTTGACAAATGGCGTTCTTCGGATCATCATTCTGACTATTGGTCGTCAATGGTTAATAGTCTCTAATGAGTAACGGTCACAAATCTGAAACCGCTGCAGTCGTCGAAGTCCTTGCTTCCGAAAATCTCCCGCACTTGAAAGGCCTGGGGCGGCGGCAACGCCGCGCGGCCGAAACACGTTTGCGCCTATTCCGCTGTGCTCTCCAGCTTTTCGCCGAGCGCGGCTTTCCCAATGTCACGGTCGAGGACATCACGGAATCCGCTGATGTGGGCAAGGGCACATTCTTCAACTATTTCGAGAGTAAAGATCACGTGTTGGGCGTGATGGCGGAGATTCAACTGGGCAAGGTCAGAGAAGCCATGACGCTGGCCGAATCTGGCAAACAGACCATTTATTTCGTGTTGCATCGTCTGTTCCTTCGCGTCGGGGAGGAACCGGGGCGCAGTCCCGACCTTGCCCGTACCCTGATCTCTTCCTTTCTGGCAAGTGAGAAGGTTCGTCGCTTGATCGAAGGCAACATGTCTGAGGGACGCAAGATGCTCGCCCAGATTGTAGCCGCAGGGCAAAAGCGCGGAGCAATCGACCCTCATTTGAAAAAAGAGAAGGTTGCGCTTCAGTTCCAGCAGGCGTTTCTGGGCACACTCCTGCTTTGGTCGCTGCAGGGTCAGCCTGCGCTCGAAGTTCGGATCGAAGAAAGCTTTAAACATTTCTGGAGGGCAATCGCCATCTCCGGTCAAGAGCAAAAGCGATGAACTGCCATCTTCGTACTATCGTCATCTCGTTGCTAGCGATGCCCATCTTTGGCGCGCTCGGCACAGCTCAGGAACTAACGCCCTACCGCCTCACGTTACGAGATGCCATTCAAAAGGCGCTCCAGGCCAACCTCAACGTGCTCGTCGCCGACACCCGGGTCGAGGAAGCCGAGGGCACTCGCATGCGCCGCTTATCGGCCGCGCTGCTTCCTCGAGTGCGGGCGCAAAGCTACGCCAACTATCAGAACCGCTCCCTGAGCGCTTTCGGGATCACGGCCCCTGGTTTCCCGGCCGTCATCGGACCGTTTTCCAATTACGATTTTCGCTTCTATGCGGATCAGAATATTGTCGATCTTCAGAGTTATCGCGGCTGGAAAGCCAGCGAACGTGCCCTGGATGCCAGCAAAATGGATTACCAGGATGCGCGCGATCTCATCATTCGTGCCGTTGCCAGCCTCTATCTCAACGCCCAGTCTGCCGAGGCCCGCGCCGATGCCGCCCAATCCCGGGTGACGGATTCAGATGTCTTGTACAAACTGGCAAAAGATAAGCACGATGCCGGGACGGCAACGGGTGTGGACGTACTGCGCTCGCGGGTACAGTTCGCGAATGACGAGCAGGCTCTGCTGATTGCGCAGAACCAATACAAACAATCGCTGCTCGCCCTGGCACGCAACCTGGGCATGAGGCCGAGCACGCCTTTGGAACTCGCCGAGTCGCTCCGCTATCAGCCCTTGGAGCCACTTCAGGCCGAGAGTCTTGTGCCTTCGGCACTGCTCACGCGCCCCGACTACTTATCGCTTGCCACCCAGCGCCTGGGGTTGGTCGAACAGCAACGCGCCAGCCGTGCCCGCTACTATCCGAAGCTCAGCATTAACGGGAACTATGGCGGACTGGGCCGCAGCATTGGAGGCGTGCAGGGCATAGGCGTCATCCAAGGCCAGATCGACTTTACGGTATTTGATCGCGACCGCCGCGGCGAGGCGGAGGAACTTGCCAGCCGTGTTAAGCGCATCGACGATCAAATCGCCGATTTGCGCCGCGGCATCGAAGAGGACATTCACGATGCGCTGCTAAATCTCGAGTCCGCGGCGGAACAGGTCGCTGTCGCCAAAGAGGGGCAGGATCTGGCGCAGCGTGAACTCGAACTCGCACAGGATCGTTTCCAGTCGGGTACGACCAATAACGTTGAAGTGGTCACCGCCCAGGACGAACTTGCCCGCGCACAGGAAAACTACATTCTTGCCGTCTCCAGCCATTCTGATGCGAAATTCGCCCTGGCGCGGGCCGTTGGTGACACGGAGAAGAACATTGGACAGTATCTAGGCAATCCGTAAGCAGTTTGTCGACCAAGCTGTGATCCATGGTCATGGAGCTAACTTTCGCGGCCCGCGAGGTTTGAAGCTATGAAGCGACGTATACCTGTTCTGATCCTGCTGGCTGCGGCGATCGCTGCCGGCGTTTATTATTACCCGCTTCTGACCAAGAAGTCCGGACCCGAGAATCAACTCACGCTCTCGGGCAATATCGAAGCGCACGAAAGCCTGGTGAGCTTCAAGGTCCAGGGACGCATCGTCGATCTGCCGGTCGAGGAAGGCCAATCGGTTGAACGAGGCGCCTTGCTCGCGCGTCTCGATGACGCCGATTACAGGCAGAAGGTTCAGATCGACGAGGCCACGGTTCACGTGCGCGAATCGAACCTCGCGCTGACGCTCGCTGGAACTCGCGAGCAAGAAGTGAAGGCATCGCAGCAAACCACGCTCGATGCACAAGCCGATCTAGAGGAAAAGAAGCTCGACTACGACCGCGCTCAACGCCTCTTCAGCAAAGATGAAGTCTCTGCCCAGGACCGCGACCTCGCCGATACTGCCCTGAAACGTGCGCAAGCAACGTTCCGGGCCGCTGAGCAGCGTTATAACGAAGCCGTCGAGGGGAGCCGCAAAGAAGATATCGTGATCGCTCGCGCCAACCTCAGGGAGGCCCACGCCAATTTGGGTCTATCGCGAGTCAACCTGGACTACACAACCCTCAGCGCGCCCTCCAACGGTGTGATCACCGTGCGCCAGGCTGAACTCGGAGAGGTTGTCGTTCCCAGTACTCCGGTCGTCACTCTCGCCGACCTCGATCACATCTGGTTGCGCGCGTATATCGCCGAAACCGATCTGGGCCGTATCCGCTGGGGCCAGGAAGCAACCGTCACCACCGATACCTATCCCGGCAAGCAGTACCGCGGACGCGTCTCATTCATCTCCTCAAGCGCCGAATTTACGCCCAAAAGCGTTCAGACCTACAAAGAACGCGTCACCCTCGTCTATCGCATCAAGATCGACATCGACAATCCCAGTCACGAACTCAAACCGGGCATGCCGGCGGACGCTCACATCGATCTCGCCGCAACCGGTCCAAGAGAGGACCAACGGGAAGCCAGGCCGCAGAAGCAATAGGCAATGACGGAGCAACCCAAATCCGCAATTGACGCCGAGGAACTTACGAAGAATTTTCCCGACGTGCGTGCGGTCGATCACTTGAGCTTTGACGTGCGCTCCGGCGAAATTTTTGGCTTGGTAGGTCCCGACGGCGCCGGGAAGACGACGACGCTCCGCATGCTCGCGGGCATCATGCCGCCCGATGAAGGGACCGCCAGTGTCGCCGGCTTCAACGTCGTTCACGATCCTGAAGGCGCTAAGCTCCACCTCAGCTATATGCCGCAGCGCTTCGGACTTTATGAAGACCTCACGGTCGATGAAAACATCCGCTTCTACGCTGACCTGTTCGGAGTGAGAAAGGCGGAGCGCGAAGAGCGTTCCACACAACTATTACAGGCAGCCGGCATGAAAGAATTCCGCAAGCGCCTCGCCGGAAAGCTTTCCGGCGGCATGAAGCAGAAACTAGGCCTGGTATGCGCGCTCATTCACCGGCCCAAGGTGATCCTGCTGGACGAGCCGACCACCGGCGTCGATCCCGTTTCACGCCGCGATTTCTGGCGCATCCTGTATGACCTCGTCGCGGAGGGCGTGGCGATCCTCACCTCGACAGCTTACCTGGACGAAGCGGAGCGCTGTCATCGCGTCGCCTTACTCCACCAGGGGAAGCTGCTCTTTTGTGACACGCCTGCGAATCTCAAGGCCAAGCTGGGCAAAGGCGTCTTGTCCGTGACGTCGTCCGAACCACGACAATTGCGCAGTCAACTTGAGAATGCTGCCGGAATCTCCAGTCTGGTGCTGACCGGCGACGGCCTGCACGTTGTGGTTGACGATGCAGCCCGCCGCATCCCTGAATTCGAGGCCCGGTTGAACAGCGCGCATGTTCCATTCGGCACCATTCAACAAGTCGTTCCCTCGATCGAGGACCTCTTCGTCGATGCGGTTAGCAGTGGAGCGTCAGTCCATGCCTGAGATCAACAATTCTGTCGTCATGGAGTCTCTGGTCAAGCGGTTCGGCGATTTTGTCGCTGTCGATCGCATCAATCTCGAGATCCGCAAAGGCGAAGTGTTTGGTTTTCTTGGACCGAACGGTGCCGGCAAGTCCACCACCATCCGCATGCTTTGCGGCCTGCTGACTCCCACATCCGGCGGGGCGCAGGTTGCAGGATACGACGTAGGCCGTGAACCCGAATCCGTGCGCCAGAATATCGGTTACATGTCGCAGAAGTTCTCTCTCTACAACGATCTTAAGGTGATCGAAAACATACGCCTGTTTGCTGGTCTCTATAGCGTGCCCGCAAACCAACTCAGAGAACGAATCGAATGGGCGCTGGGGATGGCGAACCTCAAGGGCCAGGAGAATCTGATTACCGCTACGCTTCCCGGCGGGTGGAAGCAACGTCTCGCCCTGGGCTGCGCGGTGTTGCACAAACCGCCCGTCATCTTTCTCGATGAGCCCACTTCCGGCGTCGACCCTATCTCGCGGCGCCAGTTCTGGGATCTTATTCACCATATGGCCGAGGAGGGCGTGACCGTCTTCGTAACCACGCATTACATGGAAGAGGCGGAATACTGCAACCGTCTCGCGCTCATCTTTCGCGGACAAATCGTCGCCCTAGGCACGCCTTCCGAACTGAAGCAGAAATCGATGAAAGGCGAACTGCTCGTGGTCGAGTGCGAGCCGCTTGGCAGTGCGGTGGAAGCTCTGCAGTCCGCTCCGGATGTGATCGACGCTGCGGTTTTCGGCAACGCTCTGCACTTGGTTGTACGGGATGCTACCGCTGCGATCCCGCAAGTTAAGAAGTATCTGTCGGATCGCAGCATCATGGTTGGCCGTGTCGAGAAGATACATCCCAGCCTGGAAGACGTTTTTGTTTCTCTTACAACTGCGAGCGGTTCGGGAAAGGAATGGAAAGCATGAGCTTCACTCGCTTTCTGGCCGTGGCCCGGAAAGAGGTCGTCCAGATCCTCCGCGACTCGCGCAGTCTGATCATTGTCGTGATCATGCCGGTGATTCTGGTCCTCTTGTTCGGTTACGGTGTCAATCTCGATCTCAAAGGTCTGCCCGTTTATGTGTATGACCGCGACGGCAGCCAGCAGAGCCAGGACCTGTTGAAGCGCTTCCAGGCCACCGAGTACTTTGACGTGGTGCGGGTTGTGAACGATTATCCGGCGCTGGCACGCTCGCTGGACGACGGCCACGCCAAAATCGGGATTGTTATTCCGTGGGATTTCTCTCAGCGTCTGCACGACGGCCGCCCTGCCCAGGTACAGGCGCTCGTCGATGGTAGCGATGACAACACCGCTAACGTTCTCATTGGCTACTCGCAAGCCGTTGTTCAAGGCTATTCGTCGGACATCCAACTCGAGTGGCTTCGCACCCGCGGCAAACTTGTCCAGCCTGCTCCCGTCAGTGTTGAAACGCGCACCTGGTACAACGAGGATCTGGAGAGCAGTGCATTCATTGTTCCCGGCGTGCTTGCTCTGGTCATGTCGGTAATCGGAGCGTTCCTCACTTCGCTCACGATAGCGCGCGAATGGGAACGCGGCACCATGGAGCAGTTGATTTCAACTCCGGTCACGCCGGCTGAAGTCATGCTAGGAAAGCTGGTGCCCTATTTCATCATCGGAATGTTCGACGTTATCATCTGCGCCCTGATCGCCATCTACTGGTTCCAAGTTCCCTTCCGAGGTTCTTTTCTGACCCTGCTCGTGAGCTCCGCCATGTTCATGGTGGTCGTGCTTTCGCTCGGATTCTTCATCTCCGTGATCGCTGGAAGTCAGCTCGCGGCGAGTCAGATCGCGCTGCTCATCACTTTCCTTCCGGCTTTTCTGTTGTCCGGATTTCTCTATGCGATTGAGCAAATGCCCCTAGTGCTGCAGTGGATCACTCGCATCCTGCCAGCGCGCTACTACGTCTCGGTGTTGAAGAAGATCTTTCTCAAGGGGACACCCACGGCTTTGCTCTATTCCGACCTGGTTCCCCTGGCCGTATTCACACTCGTGCTGGCAGTGCTCGCCACCCGCGCATTCCACAAGAGGCTGGCGTAAGGAGACGATGGGCTATGCTGGCGCGCCTGAAACAAATGTTGATCAAAGAGTTCATCCAGGTCTTCCGCGACAAGCGCACCCGTTTCGTGCTGTTCGGCCCGCCGATCATCCAGATGCTGGTCTTCGGATACGCCGCCACTTTCGAGATTTATCACGTTCCAACGGTTGTGCTCGATCTCGACCACAGCCAGGAGAGTCGCGAACTCATCTCTCGTTTTACTTCGAGCCCATATTTCGACGTGCAACACCAACTGACGGACTACCGTCAGATTGGCGATCTCATCGACCAAGGAAAAGCCACCGTCGGTATCGAGATCAATGCCGGTTTCGCCCAGAACCTGCGTAAAGGTCAGACCGCGCCGCTGCAAGTGATCGTCGACGCGACCAATTCGAACACCGCCCTAATCGCTTCGGGCTATGTCACGCAGATCGCAGTCGGCTTCTCCCAGGACTCCCAGCAAGACCGCATCTACCGTATCTCACCGCAAATGATCGAGGAAATCCCCTCGGTGCAGCTCGAGCAGCGGCCCTGGTATAACCCCGACCTAAGGAGCCGCTGGTTTTTCGTGCCCGGAATTATCGGCAGTCTTACTCTCGTGCTCGTGGTCACTCTGACGGCTTTTGCCGTGGTTCGCGAACGCGAGATCGGCACTCTCGAGCAGATCATGGTGACGCCCATTCGTCCGGCCGAGTTTATCCTCGGCAAGACGCTGCCCTTCTTTCTGATCGGCCTCTTCGATGTTTCGCTAATTGGCACCGTAGGAACACTGTGGTTCCAGGTTCCATTTCGTGGTCAGATTCTGGTGTTGCTCGCGGGCGCGATTCTTTTCTTGCTGTGCATGTTGGGTGTTGGCCTGTTGATCTCGACCGTCTCTTCTACCCAGCAACAAGCGATGGTGACCTCCTTCTTCTTCATTATGCCCGCCATCACCTTCTCTGGCTTCGGATTCCCCATCAGCACCATGCCGCAGTGGCTGCAATATCTCACCTACCTGAGCCCGCTACGCTATTTTCTGGTCGTGCTCCGCGGCACGTATCTGAAAGGTGTTGGTATGGAGATCCTCTGGCCCCAGATGCTCGCCATGGGCACCTTGGGAATCAGCCTGCTCTCCATCGCCATCCTGCGGTTCCACAAGGCGCTCGACTAAGCCTCCAGCCGCCCTCCCGGTCGAATGGTGGGACTCACGTCGATATTCGGAAGCATTGTCCCCGGTGTCTTCACGCCGGTACTAGCCAAACACTCGGAGTTCTGGTGCTCTCGTCGTGACAGCATTTTTGGGTGACGCCAATTAAAGGTTGTGGCTGCGATCAATCTCCCACTATCCGACTGACATTCCAGCAGTCCTCCATTCTCTGAAACTGCGCAAAAATTGCTCACCGTCTTGTAAGCAGTGCGCGAAAAGTGTTCCGCCAGAATGCAGCAAGCCGCCCACCATGGGGTGCATCGCGGCAACCATTCGGACCGCAATCTGCTTCCGTCATTATTCAGGCTGCCGAGGTCTCGGGCGGGCGCCTCTGCTTCATCAACCCGTCAATTGCTTCCCGGATCGCACTCTCGGCGGCGCTGCCAGTCACTTTCCCCAGGGCGCGGTAATTCTCAAAATGCGCTTCGTCAAACCACTGGTTCGCGGTGGTGTCGTCAGGGAAACTTGGATTCGTCGCGCTGTAGCCCAGGACATCGGCGGGGTCGCCGGCCACCAGAGTGGGCTTCAGATAGATAATGACTCCGTCGTCCGCGTGCGAACTGGAGTAATGGATCCTGCCCACGGCAAAGTGGCTCTGTGCCAGGCCGTTTTGCCGCCTCGTTTCACCCGGGTCGAGCGCAATTTCGACGCCGAAATCCGTGCGGCAGCGCTCAATCACGTTGTGCAGGTCGCCAAAGCCTGAGGCAGGGTCGCAAGAGGCGTCGCCGACGACAATCAACTTGCAACCGCGGCGAACCAGTTCGTAAATGGCAAGGTTTTCAAAGTGGCCGCCATCGGAAAGATAGACAAACCCGCTTTGGTCGTTGGTCGAACCAAGCAGTTCGCGCAACAGCCAGAAAAAACCAACGCGAGGGCCGCCCACCGGCCAGTTTTCCGGGTGGGCAGGGTTGGCAATCCACCAGCCCAGGCGGACGTCGAACAGAGTCATTAGAAAAGCCAGCGCCGGCTGGGAATAGAAGCCCATATTGGGGCTGGCGGCGGCGCCGGAAATCGCCACGGCGGTTCCCAGGCTGATACCGCGTTCACAACCCGGTTGCCTCGAACCGGAATCCTTCGTCGCCGCGTACGCGGATTGCCATTCCGTTCCACCAATGATCTCGCGGGTGAATCCAGCGTAAAGCGGAGTGAAAGCGAAGGAGCGGGCTTTGCGGGTTTGCAGTGCCAGTTCCTTGCCGCGCACCACGTTCAGGCTGGTGTTCAGGATGGGCAAAGGGCGCGCATCTTTCGGCTCGTTTGAGCCAGCAGGGATCTGCAGCTCTCCCAGCGGCAAATCGTCGGCCTCGGAAAAGCCGGTGAAGGGCTGCGCATTTCGACCCGGCACCGATGCTCCCAGGTAGCAGCGGACCAAGCGGTTACGGTAGGCGTGGTGGATGGAGAACTCGTTGATGTTGATGCGCCAGGAAAGAAGGAAGGCGGCAGCGAACAGCGCCAGGCACGTGATGAGTACGGCAGGTCCGCTGAAGGCAAACGGCAGCTGGCTCATGGGATTTGAATCGCGGGTAAGGACGAGAGCAACATTGGCAGCAAGAACCGAAAGTGCCACGAGGAGTCCAATAACGAAGATATAGGGGGTCAGCCGGGCCACGTAGCCCAGCAACTTTTTCGGGATGGGCGCTGCCGGATTTCTCACGCCTGTATCCGGACTTTTCCCAAACAGGACGCCATACACAGTCGAGACCAGCCACAACAAGGTGCCGGTCGTGAAGATCTTCGGGACATGCGCAGCCCAGAGCCTGGCAAGGCCGACCGGGATATAGACCGCCATCAGGAAAAGCGTGAGCCAGCAGGTGCTGTAAATCATCAGCCAGCCCGCCAGCCGTGCCCACCACTCGCGGTGGCCGTCGCTCATGCCGCGGCCCATCAACCCGATATGCAAGGTACCAGCCAGCAACATGATTAACACGAAGCAGGGAGTACCGAAGGCAAAGATGTGCCAATTGAAGTAGTCATCGAGAGGAGGCGGTGGCGGGGACAGAAACTTCCCGAAGGGAATAAAAAAATAGCCAACCAGAGCGCCCGTCACGGCAGCCGTGATGAGGACAAGCCCTGCGCTCGGCCCAGACGTCCCGGAAATGACGCGTTTCGCCCGAACCAGCCTGCGCATCAGGAAAGCGCCCGCCCATAAGCCGAGATAAAGAATCATGCCCAGAGCCGGGGGATCCCACAAGGGATCGTCGAGGATTCCATAGTCCAAGTAATAGCCAATGCCGTAGCTGACCAATGCGGCGGACACGATCAGGGGGATAACGATCACCAACTGAATCGCCCACTGCTTCGCATACCAGGGGCATTTCTTGGTTGTCCGCGGGTCGACCCAGAGCAGGTTCAGACCCATAAAGGTCACGGCGGAGGCAACCAGAAGAAATGCCAGAACAAGGGCAGTGCCCTGTGCCGGAAGGGCATGCTGGGTGAAGTTTTCCAGGGCTTCGAGCCGGTTGGGGAGGTACACAAGCGCGCGCGGCAGCAGGAGAACAGAGAGAAGCAGGAGAATCAGAATGACCTGGTTCAGAATGGTGTTGCGCAGGTAGGTAGCCGTGAACGCCCAGAAGTCGGCGCCCAGTAGCCCTTTTCGCGGCGTGAGGTAATTGCTGTAGTTGCGCAGGAAGTGCAGCTCGGCTGGATCGGCTGCGTTGGCAGGTGAATACTTACGAGAGGAGAGACGATCTTCCACCTCGTTGACCCCAATCCTCTGATGATGCATCCAGCCCATTAGCCAGCTACCGATGTAACCGCCTCCCGAGACAGTGGAAACGTAGTCGAACGTGCGCAAGAGTTGAGCTTGCGCCAGAGCCTGCAAAACACCGAGATTAAAGGTTGCGCTGCGGATACCGCCGCCCGAGAAAGCGAGGCCGATCAAACTTCTCTGCGCGGCAGGCCGTTCGGGATCTTTTCCCAGGCGCAGGTTGCGGGCAGATTCAATTTGCGAGAGTTCTTGCTCGAGAACTTCTTTAACCGCGATGGAACTCATGTTTGCCTCCCCAAGACTGAGAGACGGTTGAGAGAACGGGTGCGAGTGTACCGAACCGACAGGACTTTATCATCGGCCGGTTCTCGTTTTCGAAGCGAACTCTCAACCGCAACAAGTAGGGACACTAGCTGTAATCTGGACCCGCTTCTGGTAAACCCTGTCTTTCATTCGGTTCCTAAATAGCGGGGGAAATTCTTGTGTTTAGGGAGACATGGCAGCTTCTCCGGTTCGCTCAGTCCAGTAGCGGTCGTGCTGATCCTCCAAGCAGCGACGGGTTCATGTTGAAGATGTTGTGATGCCCCTCGGGTCCACCCCAGGCAAACATAAGGTAGACCATGGGAAAGCCGCCAGCCCGCAGCGTCAGCCCAGCGGCGAAACTGTGCTTAAGATGACTGAATCCCACATCGCCTCGCGTCAGCGCAACCCGTCCCTGATCCGTCATGAACTTCAGCCCGAACGGGCCCCAGATCGAGTGTTCGAGACTTTCCTGCAAGAGCAAAAGATTGGGTGCGCGAAAGCGGTAGTCCTGATAGCTGGCGAGCGCCAGTGCGCTATTGATGTCCTCGCCGCCCAGCGTCTGCTGAAAATAGAATGGGACTGCGCTGGTCGCCGAAGTAATCGACTCCGACAGCAGCAGGCGCACGCCAATTGATCCGTTCAGATTGCGGGAGCGCGAAACCTCAGGACATTTCTCTCCGGCTGGCGCGCACGAGTCGGGACCATTCGCATCCGTACTCTTCGGCGCCGACTCGGTATAGCCATACAAATAGAACGTGTGATTCAGATCCAGCGTCCACCGCAAGAACGAATTCTGCGAACTCGATGGCGCAAGAAACTGCTGGAAGCTGCCCAGGTAGTTCAGTTCAAGGTGGTCGCCGATCACTGGCTTGACCCGCAATCCCTCTCCCAGTTGAACGAAACCCGGCTGGCTGCTCAAGCCCGGCGCCGTCGTGTTCGTATACAAGGTCTGAATCGATGGCACGGATTGCCCGTTCTCCCCCTGGATATTTACCAAGCGTCCGTTGACTTCGCCCAGCAGTGCGAGATTCAGCCTTCTGATTGCAGGCCACTCAAACACGGGCTTGATCGCGCTGGCTCCGACGATCGTTTGGCTCATGCCAAACACCGATGCCCCGCCCAGCGATGTGTCATTGCCCAGCCCGAAGAAATTCAACTTGTTCAGCGAAATCGATTGCGCGTACAGGTTGAAGACAGTGTACGGGTGAACTCTTACCTCGGGCCTTTTCGGCTTCGCAGGCTGCTCACCGGAGCCCGGCGTCGTCGGCACAATCACGTGAATCGTCTCTACGGGCGTGTGCACTAACTTCATGTACGCTCCTGCGCGCCACGATCCGCTGGTCGCTCCCACCGCGTCCACGTCCCAGCTCAACCGCCAGTTCTTCGTGTTCTTGTCAGCGACGAACGCCGCTCCCAGACCGAATCCGTTTTGTGGCGGCATGCTGCCGGCTGCAATGTGCAGCGGATGGTCCGTAAATAACTCAATCGCACACCCCGGCACCGCTTTGATGCTGAAGTCCCTGCAGGCATCGGCCATACGCTCGCCCTCGCGGCGGAATTCCGCCTGCAGCATGCTCTCCTGAGCCAACGCGAAGGTGGACGCTAGCCACAGTACTACTACCGCCGCACGCCAACGCATACTGCCTCCTCGAACCAATTTGCCACTATGTCTTCCGGCCACGCTTGCGCCTGAGCGCACGCCGGAGTCGCTGCGCTGCTTCGTCTTCATGCGCCGTGTGGATCGCCTCGGTGACGTTGTGGATGTACCTGGCCGCTTCGCCTTCTGTCTTGATCGCGTTGACATAGACCTCGCTGTGGTACCGCAAAGGAAGTCTCTTTTCCGCTTGGTGCAGATGCTCGATTTGCCACTTCAGCAGCGATGAAACTGCCCGGTCCGGGTTATGAGCACTCTTCGGCGGCCTGGGTACAGCAATGAGCGTCATCTCGGTCACTCCTTTCGTGCGGGTTACCGCACCGCGTTGCTACGCGTCGCTCACACGTCAAAATCAGGGCAATCCGCCCGCATCACACCGAGCGACAACAGGTTGCGCGCCGGATCGACCGGCGGCACGTTCGGCTCGATAAATACCTCGGCGCTGATCTCTCGCGGCGACCGCGGCGAGTAGTCCCCCAGGAAGAACTTGGTGATCGTCGCGGGAATCGATGCGTGATCGAACACACGGTTGACAACCGTGCCTTGTTGAATCCACGGCGAGACCAGAACTGCCGGCACGCGGACTCCAAGCCGGTCGAAAGCAAACGGCATCCCCGTACCCGTATCGTTTGCCGAGGCTGTGAACTGATCCGGAGTGCAAGCCGGCGGTGGTACGTGGTCATAGATTCCCCCGTGTTCGTCATAAACGATCAGCAATGCCGTGCTCTCCCACACGGCGGGGTTGTTCTTGATCGCCTGATAGATAGACGCGATGAACAATTCCCCCGCCTGCACATTGTGGTCCGGATGCTGATCGCTCGCCACTTCTTCTCCACTGTCGGAATCGTGGTCGCTATAGTTCGGCTCGACAAAGGCATAGTCCGGCAGGTCTCCGGCTTGGCAGTCATCCAGAAATTGCTGGTAGGTGCCGAAGAGCTCCGGCTGGTTCTGCAGCAGATTCGTGATCTCCATGGTCGAACTGGTGGTGTCGTAGTAGTACAGCTTGGACGTGTGCTTCGGAGTGGCGTTAATCAGGCGGTCGTAAATGCTTTGGAACGGTTCGTTCACATATAGCAGGTTCATATCCACACGGCCGAACGAGGTTCCGTAGTGGGCGAATGCGCGGTTGCAGATCGTTGGCCCAGGAATTGAGGCGAACCACCGATTGAACACAGCAAATTCCAGCGCCAGAGTCGTTAACACTGGCAGGTCGCTTTGTTTGAAGTAGTACATGATTTTCTGCGAATGCCCCACATCGCGTTGCTGGTTGAAGTAGCTCTTCACGAACCCCTGCATATTCGCCACGCGATTCGGACTCGTGTTCCCGCCGAAGATCTGCAGATCAACCGCGGGAAAATGGTGGTCTGGGTCAGGATCGAGCTGGCCTTGAAACTGTGCCAGGGGCTGCGGCTTAACCAAGTTCCCGTTTGTATCCGGATTGCTGTACGGGTCCTGATTGGTGATGCCGTCGATTTGCGGATTCACCGCCTTGACTGAGCCCAGCATGTGGTCAAACGACCGGTTCTCCATCATCAGAACAACGATGTGTTTGAGTTTGTCCAAGCCAGGCGGCATGCCTTAGTTCCTCCATCGCAAGATTTGGAAACACCCCAGTCCATGGTTCTAAGCTGGATCATCGTGATCGCGGATGCAGCCTGCCGCACCGGAAGGCGTCAGCAAAATTGTGTCCGTCCCCCAAGAAGAAAAAGGCGCAATCCTGCGATGCTGCACTGCAACCGGTCCAGTTCAGGGCCTCGACGCTTGACCGGCTTGAGACCCTGCGTTGCGGGCAGGGCTGCGCGGCCTGCGCGTCCCATCTGAGGCAGACGGCGTCTCACGAAAAGGCCACCCACCAACACGGCGACCTCCCAACGGGTGAGGATCAACACGAAGCGCATTCGACAGCTCCACAACTTCGCTCAGTATTATGTGAAGAACCGGGACAGCCAGAACCCGGCATATATAGACCCAGCTTGGGTGGCTTTTGCAACTTTTATTGATTGTGTTACGAAAACCGAACACGGCCGGTTTGAGAGAACCTCGAAAAAGATGCGGGGGAGCCGTTCTTTCCTCCAGAAGCTGTGCGCGGTTACGAAGCACGAATATACTTGCGGGCGGGGGAATTTGTGGCTATCAGACTGCGGCCTCATACCTCGGCAGCGCCGGGCCGGAGCAATCCCTTTGCACACTGGCAGGGACTGCGTGACTATGAGTCCCACAGGGTCCCCGTGGGCGCGATGATTCTGGATGCCAAATACTGCGAATGGTGCGGGTGCAACTTCCTTCGCAAAGCGCAATCCAAAACTAGGTGCTGTTTCCAGTGTTCGCTGGCGATTCCTTCCCTAAATGTCCAAGGGAGCCAGAAACTAGTGTCTCAACTGATCCACTGACCCCGGCCCGGCCACGGTCGTGAGGTAACGGCATAACCCGCGGAGAGGATATGGAGAAAATAAGAATCGAGCAGCATACGTTCATGGGGAGCGTGTGGGTCGCCGCATGGCTCTTCACGATTGGGTTCCTACACCTGGTTTTTTGGAAGGGTGTTCTCGCGATTGTGTTGTGGCCGTACTATTTGGGTCTTCACTTCAGCTTGTTGGCGCACTGATCGCCAATCCGGCTGACCTGCCTTCTTGCGGACGCCTATTACTAATGAATGGGGTACCGGCCTTTGGCCAAAAAACTCGCCGCTAGCGGCGAATGAAGGCCTGGCTTTGGCGAGCGTATATGAATGGAAGAGCCTTCGCGCGTGAGAAACGCAAAGGCTGTTTTTCGTTTCAGCAATTACTGGGGTTTCTTTTCGGCGGGCGGAGTAGGAGGCGGGCCGCCCATGCCGTGGCCGTGCATCATGCCGGGTCCCATTGACTCCATGTTCTTTTGCATTCGGTCCATGTGGGTAACCACCGTTTCCCACATATCCACGTTGTTCCGCCAGCGTGCCATCTCGTTCGTATCCCTGATCGTGAGAAGGTTAGCCTTCATCTGGGCGAGAGAAGCCTTCATCTTCTCCACGTCGGCCTTCATGGTCTCCATCTCTTGTTCATGCATCTCCATCATTTTGTGGCGATGCTCGTCCTGCGCCTGGCTCCCACCGGGGGGAGGTGTTTGTGCGGGTTTTTCCTGCGTCCACATCACGGGCGTCAGAGCGAATATCAGGACGAGGAGAAAACTCTTAATCTTCATTGCAACTCTCCTTTCCGGAACATCTGACAAGATGAGCATAGATCCGAGGCATCGAGTGGGTGTGCAGCGCCCGTGTCGGCGCGCGAGTGCCGAAGGCTTTTGTCGAGATCTTTGCCGGGAGACGCCGCGCTCACGCCCACACGGTTTGCGCTGGGGTTGAGCTGTCTTTCGGACGACTCCCGGCCTGATCTTCTTCTACTCCTATTCGGGGAGGATTGGAGTGACTTGGCGCATTGGTGGGCGTGTCGCGTGGCTTGGGGCTGACGCCTATTACTAATGAATGGGGACACTTGCTTTGGCGGCGGGTTTCATTCCGGTTGCACGATAGCTGCGCGTAGCCCGCAAACCAGCCATGGAGTTTGCCGGATGCTTTCGGTTTGAACCGGGGGCTGCCGAGGCCTACAATTTCTTCCATCCGGCCTTCCACCTGGAGGCAATATGCCTCACTACGAATTCTTCTGCCGCACCTGCAAGAAAACTTTCTCGAGGATCCTGGCCCTCGTCGACAGCGAGGAAAGGGGGACGACCTGCCCGTCCTGTGGTAGTCATGACGTCGAGCAGCTCTGGTCCGTCTTCTCCGCTATCGCGGCCAAGAAGTGCGCTTGAAAAGAATCCAAACCTTCGCGCCTTGGAGGTCGAGATGAAATTCGGCAGTTTCTCCTTTGGCTCCATACAGATTGACGGAAGCACCTATGAGCATGACGTGATTATCGACCACGGGAAGATCCGCAAACGCCAGAAAGCGCCCTCCAAGGAATTCCGCGGCAGTTTCGGGCATACGCCGCTGTCCGTTGAAGAAGACATCCCCTGGAACTGCTCCCGGCTCGTCGTCGGCACCGGAGCGTACCGAGGGTTGCCGGTGATGGAGGAAGTGAAACGGGAGGCGAAGCGCCGCAACGTCGAATTGGTCGTTCTTCCGACGCCCCAAGCCATCGAAACGCTGGAGCGAGGCGACGAGGAGACGAACGCGATCCTCCACGTGACGTGCTGAAGAGAGTCATGCCCTCAAGGCACTCGCCTTTTCGAATGTGGGTTTCGGTTGGGGTCCCAAGTTCTGCTTGGTTAGGTCACGGATCTTTCAGGAGCTTCGGGATGCGGATTTTGCGTGGTGTGGGTCACGCGCGACGGCGCCGAAGAGGAGATCTACGGTGATGCCCCACTCCTCAAGCAGCCATTCTGGGACATAGAGCCGGTTCCTGTTTTGCTCACACCAGGCGTGGAGCTCACGCGAAGAGGTATACGTCCCTGGCGCAAGGTGCAGTTGCCTGACCCGCAGCTCGAATTCAGTAGGGAAAGCGAGAGCAAGCGGAATGGGACGCCCCCAGTTGGGGTTTCCGCGTTTGCGCTTCGCAGCGGCTAGAGCAACCGGTATCGACATCTGACCCGATCATACTCCGCTGTGGGTGACGTTACGGCAGAATCCTCGCCTGGGTGGCACGTGGTTTGCGGGAGCGGGAAGCCGGTGATATTTTTGGGCGGTATGGCAGTGACGGTTGAGATGCAGGTTACTTGTAGACAGTTGATGGTAAGACCGAAGGGTTTCACTCCGAGCGCGTTAAAGCGTCTTACAATCCTGTCATGGCTGCGATACTTGGCTTCCTCCTCGCCGACGATCTTCGGCCGGACCCGGAGAGCATCTCTTACTGAGGATCTTTATGCGCAAATCGGCTTTACTACTCCCTCTTGTTGTCAGCATCGCCATCCAAGCCCAGGATTTGAAACCGATTCAACTGCCAACGGCACAGACCGAGGGTGGCCGTCCGCTCATGCAGGCGCTTAAGGAACGAAAAACTCGACGGGAGTTTAGCCCCGAGAGGCTGCCCATGCAGATGTTAGCCAACCTCCTTTGGGCTGCGTTCGGCATTAACCGTCCGGATGGAGGACGTACCGCGCCTTCGGCGATGAACTGGCAAGAAATTGACATCTACGTTGCTATCGGCGATGGCTTGTTTCTGTACAACGCAAAAGCAAACCGTCTTGACCCGATCCTGGCGCAAGATGTACGCGCCGCCACTGGATTGCAAGCCTTTGTCGCCGCTGCACCTGTGAACCTCGTCTATGTCGCCGATCTCAGCAAGACGGGACAAGCGGGGAGTGAGGCAGACTTTTTCACTGCTGCCGATGCAGGTTTCATCGGTGAGAATGTCTATCTGTTCTGCGCCTCGGAGGGATTGGCAACGGTCGTCCGGGGCTCTGTGGATCGCGCCGCGCTAGCCAAGATCATGAAGTTGGGGCCAAACCAGAAGATTCTGCTGGCGCAATCTGTTGGCTATCCGAAAAAGTAGCCTGCTCCCTGCGCGGAGGAATCCTCGAAGGAGGCATTCAAATACTTGACCGCCAGATCGGCGTTGTCCGCTTCATCGGGTAAGGGAAGTGAAATCAATGACTGCTCATCGTGAACGACCCACCCTGCGGCAAGGAGGCGCAACTACAATAGACCGCGCCCGCAGAGGGGTTACAGGAGCCGTGACCGTGATGAAAGATCTGCCACTGTCGAAAGTCTATCAGTTGCTCGAACCGGGTCCGGTGGTTCTGCTGACGACCGCCCGCGAGGGCCGCGCCAACGTCATGACGATGTCCTGGCATATGATGGTCGAGTTTGAACCGCCGCTGGTGGCCTGTGTCGTCAGCAGCGCCAATCACAGCTTTGCCGCATTGCGAGCGACGAAAGAGTGCGTGATCGCTATTCCGGCGCTGGAACTGGCGCCCAACGTCGTGGAAGTCGGCAACTGCTCGGGCCGGGACGTAGAGAAGTTCGAGAGATTCGGTCTGACGCCGGCGCTCGCCGAGCGCGTGGCGCCGCCACTGGTGGCCGAGTGTTTCGCCAATCTCGAATGCAAGGTGGCCGATACCCGTCTGGTCAACAAGTACAATCTCTTCATCCTTGAAGTGCTCAAGGCTTGGATTGATCCGGCGCAAGAGAATCCGAAGACCATCCACCATCACGGATACGGCAGGTTTGCTGTGGATGGCGAGATGATCAAGCTGAAGTCGAGAATGCCATAATCGGTACACCTCAAGAGCGCTGAGCTTCGCATCCTCTTGGACGTTTCCCTGGATAACGGCGAAACCTTCCATAGTCAGGTAAGGTGAGGTTTGCCGACCACTCGTTTAGAATCACGCAGCCCACCGCGCTGGGGGCGTGAGCGATATCACGTCTTGTGGTGCGACTTCTGTGGGACCATCAGTCAAAGCCAAGCTTCTCATCCAGGGATACAGAGCATGCCAATCCGTTTCGTACACACCTACGGGATGTCCGTTGTACCAGCGCTCACCGACCGGCAATGATCTTTTGTCGTACCTAGATGTTGTGCTGGATCTTCTCTCTCATGACCATTGAGACGCGCTCTTCCCAACGGTCCTCTTCCAGATTCCTCGCTAAAGCCGCATTTTGGGGCGCAGCGGCGGCCTCACAGGAATCGCCATGGACATCGTGTTTTGCTGCATGCAGGCATCTCGGTCATCTTTGACTGCTACCCCCTGCCTCGATCGCATTGAGCCGTTGCACTACGAGCGAGGATGGGCTGACGGCCAGCGTGCTAGTATTTGGCGCATGTTCCGATCCCTGCGCTCCGCCGCCACTGCGTTCGTCTTCATCCTGGCTCTCGCCACTGTATATGCACTCCAGGCTCAATCTCCCGCCGCCATTCCTGCTAGCGATACCATCGTGCTCCATGCCGCCCACATCTTCGATGTGGAACATGGCACCCTCGTCAGCCCCGGCGAGGTGCTCGTGCGCGGCAATCGCATTGTTGAAGCTGGTTCCTCGGTCGCCCATCCCGGGGGCGCCACGGTGATCGATCTGGGCGCGGCAACTCTGATGCCCGGGCTCATCGACGTCCACGTCCATCTTTTCCTCCATCCTGGAGCCGAGGACCTTCAGACCGTCGTCGAATCCGTACCCGAGCGTACGATCCTCGCTGAAATCGCGGCCCGCGACGATCTGATGGCGGGCTTCACTGCCGAGCGTGACATGGGAACCGAAGGTGCGGGCTCGGCGGACTCCGCCGTGCGCAACGCCATCGACTCCGGACTGATTCTCGGCCCGCGCATGAGCGTCAGCGGCAACGCCATCAGCATTCTCGGGGGCCATGAAGACGCAATCCACTTCAATCCCGCCGAGCACATCTCATCCAATGCCACCTACGCCAACAATACCGGCGAACTGGTCTCCGTGATACGGCAGCAGCTCAAGGAGGGCGCGGACTTCATGAAGATTTATCAAACCGGTGCTGACCACTTCGCCGATGGCAAATTCACCACGCCCTACCAGTACACCGAGACCCAGCTCGAAGCCGCCGTCCAGGAAACGGCGCGCGTGGGCAAGCGCGTGGGCGTCCATTGCACCGGGGAGCCCGGAGCTCTCTACGCGGCCCAGGCAGGCGTCGCCTCCATCGATCACGCCGACCAGCTCAGCCCCGAAACCATGCGCATCATGCGCGAGAAGCAGATCTATGCCGTGCCCACCTTTGCCATCGCCGAGTATTTCGCTGCCCATGCCGACTCGCCCGCCATAGCCGAACATGAGCGGGCGATGCAGGCCTTTCATGCCTCCGAGTTTCGTAAGCAACTCGCAGCAGGCGTCCCTATGGCGGTGGGTTCTGACGTCGGCCCATTTCAGCACGGCACCCAGGCGCGCGAGTTTGAGTTGATGGTGAAGTACGGAATGCCCGCCGCCGATGTGCTCCGCGCCAGCCTGTTGAATGGTGCGCGTCTCCTCGGACGGCAGGACGTAATAGGCCAGCTCAAGCCCGGCTTCTACGCCGATGTGATCGCGGTCCCCGGCGATCCGCTGCGGGACATCTCCGTGCTCCAGCGCGTCAGCTTCGTCATGAAGAATGGCGTCGTGTACCGGAAATAGTGCGGCGGAGGCTGGACGCCCCGAAGCCGCCCTTTTCGCCTGAGTCAATCATCGGGCCCCGCGTCATACCGCCCCAAGGAGTTTTATGAACTTGCTGACTCGCAAACTCTCGCTCGCCTCCGTTGGTCTTGCCTGCGCCTTGTCCTGCGCAGCCCTGGCCCAGAGTGCTCCCGCGGCTTTTCCGCAGCCCGCCTCCGCACAGCACAAGTGGGCGCTGGTGCTGCACGGCGGCGCCGGAGGCATCGAGCGCTCCTCCATGACTCCCGAAGCCGAGGCCACCTACCGTGCCGGCCTCAAGGAAGCGCTCACCGCCGCCGCCAACGTGCTCGATCAAGGAGGTTCTGCGCTCGATGCTGTCGAAGCCGCCCTTAAGCTGCTCGAAGATAATCCGTCGTTCAACGCCGGACGTGGCGCGGTTTTCGCGGCGGACGGCACTAACCAGCTCGATGCGGCGATCATGGATGGGGAGACGATGCGGGCCGGCTCGGTTGCCGACGTGCAGCGCACGCGCCACCCCATCTCGCTCGCCCGCGCGGTCATGGAGCAGTCGCCCCACGTCATGCTGATCGGCTCCGGCGCCGATGACTTTGCCGCGCACGTGCACCTCGAACAGGTGCCGCCCAGCTTCTTCTTCACCGAGCGCCGCTGGCAGCAGCTTGTCCGTGAGCTCGAAAAGGACGGCTCGCCGATTCCTCCACGCCCCGAGGGTGCGCCCGCGCCTCCGGCCAAGCCCATCGCCGCCTTGGAAAGGACTGACATGCACAAGTACGGCACGGTCGGTGTCGTTGCTCTCGACCGCCGTGGCAACATTGCGGCCGGTACCTCGACCGGTGGCACCACGGCCAAGCGCTGGAACCGAGTCGGCGACTCCCCCATCATCGGCGCGGGGACCTACGCTTCGAACCAGTCGTGTGCCGTCTCGGCAACGGGCACGGGCGAGTATTTCATCCGGCTCACCGTGGCGCGCACCATCTGCGCTCTCGTGCAGTACAAGGGCATGACTTTGCAGGCGGCCGGCGACGAGGTCGTGCAAAAGGATCTCTCCGCGATCCATGGCGACGGAGGCGTCATCGCGCTTACGCCCGACGGTCAGCTAGCCTGGAACTTCAACACTCCAGGGATGTTTCGCGCAAAGCTGATGGAAGGCGCCACGCCGCAAATCAGCCTCTATCGCGACGAACCGTAAAACTAGGTCGGTTGTTCATTCGAGAGCCCGGAGCGCAACACCGCAGCAGTACTATCTTTGACGCGTGTTCAGTTTGTCGAGCGCGCGCTTCAACTGTTCAAGCTTCTGTCCAGCCTCGCCGAGCTTGCCTTCCGCCGTCAGGCGCTGGTAGTCGGCAAGGTCCTTGGCGGCTTCCGCGATGAGCGCGTCGAGATCCGCTGCGGGTTGGGTCGTCGCAGCAGATGCCGGTGCGCCTCGCACCGGCTCCGCCGGGACAGCCGCTGCGCTCATCGACGAGACCGCTCCGCCAAAAAGCGCCGCCATTGCCGACTCGAAGGTCGGCCCGTACGCCAGCTGATCTTGCAGTGCGAGCACGACCAGGCGCAACTCCGGCATCGGACTCCGTTCCGCCTGCAGGTAAATCGGCTCCGCATACAACAGCGCGCGCCCGGAAGGAATCACCAGCAGGGCCCCGCGCCGCACGTGCGAGCCTTGCTGATTCCACAGCGTCAGTTGTCCGGAAAGCTGCGCGTTCTGGTCGATTCGCGCCTCGATTTGCAGCGGTCCGTCGACCAGCTTGGTTTTGGGAAAGTCGTATACCACCGACGTACCGTACTGTGCCCCGTCGCTGCGCCCGGCAATCCAGCCAATCAGATTGTTCCGGTTCGACGGCGTGAAGGGAAGAATCTCCACGAACTCCTCACCTTTTTCGCCCGGCAGTTTCATCAGCACGAAATTCGGCTGCATCGCCTGCGTCTCTTGCCCACCGCCCACGCCCATGCCGACTTCGGTGGCAACCGTCCACAGATCCTCACGATTGTAGAAAGCTTCCGGATCCGTCATGTGATACAGCCCATACACTTCCGCCTGCAGCTTGAGCAACAACTCCGGATAGCGCACGTGCTTGCGTAACCCAGCTGGCATCAGGGCCGCGTCCTTGAACAGACTGGGAAAAATGCTGCGGTAGGCTGCGATGATCGGATCCTCCGTATCGAACACGTAAAACGTGGTCGTGCCATCGTAGGCGTCGATGACCACCTTAACGCTATTCCGCATGTAGTTAATCGGATTGTTGTCGAGACGATAATGGCTCGAGTACGGATAGCTGTCGGAAAGCGTGAACGCATCCATGATCCACGACAGCCGCCCATCGTCCCCGAGCACGATGTACGGATCGGGCTCGTAGGTGAGAAACGGCGCCAATGCCGATACACGATCGCGCAGGTTGCGCCGCATCAGCAGCCGGCTGTCCTTCGTCACGTCATCGCTGAACGGCAGCTTCGCCAGGTCGTCTCGGTCGAACGCGATCATGATGCGGCGCAGGAAACCGCCGAGCACGATGCCCCCGTTTCCCTCGTATGAAGTAAGGCTGTTGCTCGCGCCTTGCGGGTAGTTGAATTCCTTCTGCCGCGTCTTCACGTAGACGTCGGTATTGGTCATCTCGCCGAAATAAATCTCCGGCCGCGTCACGCTTAGACCACGCACCGTGCTCTGGACAGGCATATTGCTCAGCAGCAGCGTGGGCAGCCCTTCCGGCGTAAATCCATTGACCGGATTCATGGTGATGCCGTAGCCGTGCGTGTAGATCAGCTTGTCGTTAATCCAGTTGCGGCTGCTCTCCGGAAGCTTGTCGACGTTCAGCTCGCGCGCCGCGAGCATCACCTCGCGAGTCGTGCCGTCAATGTCATATCGATCAATATCGATGTCGGGAAAGTCGTAGTAGGTTCGGATTTCCTGAATCTGGCGCAGCGTGTCCTGGAGTGCATGCCAATCCCAGAGCCGGATGTTCTGCAGCGTAGCTTGATTGTTTGCCGGATCAGTCGCCTCGACCGTCGTCTCCGCGGGAAACTCTCGCTGCGTGACCCGGTTCAATCCGTAGGCCTGCCGCGTCAACTCGGTGTTGTAGACAATGTAGGGCTTCTCCCGAACCAGTTCGTTCGGTTTGACGATAAAACTGCTGACGTACCAGGCGACCCCTTGCAGGGCGACATAACAGACCGCCGCCGGAAAGACCGCCGCGATCAGCCAGCGCCCGCGTGGCGCCCGCACTGCGTTGATGACGGCGATCAGCGCACCCAGAACCAGCGCCGCGCAGACGATGAGCAGCCCCGTGACCCTAATGTGCGCGTCCGTGTAGGTCACACCCCCGAAAATCGTATGATCGTCGAGCAATAGCTCGAACCGGCTGATATACACACGCATCGCGACGATCAGCAACAGGAACGCAAACGCGATGGAGAGCCCGCGCCAAGGTAATGCAACGTAGCGGCTGAGATGCCCGGAAAGCACACGGCTTCCGCCCGTGATGAGGATGAAGAAAGCGGCGAGCATACAAGCAATCACAGCCAGCGTAAGCAGCCAGCCGGCGATCAACTGCCACGCGGGCAACGTGAAAAGAAAGAAGTTCAGCGACTTGCCAAAAATCGGGTCAAACACGCTGACGCTACCAGTGGTGCGGGGTGCGTACCAGAAAAGCGCGAGCGTCGGCCACTCCACCACCATGCCGGCGCCAGTGGCAGCCGCAATGACCAGCAAAAGGCCGAGCGCGATCAGGCGCAGCACGGGCTCAACCGGCAGCTTCAGCGGCTGGCCGCCGATGAAAATCGTGTGGCCACTCGGCAATTCGGGGAGATGCGCCCGCTTCAGGGCCAGGAACGATCCGTACAGAATGAGAAATGTGGCCGCTGCAAAAGCCGCGAAGATTCCCCACTCAAGGCTCAGTGTTTTCCAGAATACATCCCCGTAGCCCAGCGACCCGAACCAGAGCACGTCCACGTAATACGACAACGCGCTCCGCCCGCCGAAGACGATGCCGACAAGGACGGCCATAATGAGGAGGAAGCGGCGCCGCCGCCGCCGCGGCGGATGCAGCGGCGGCCAGTCAATGGACTCGGGCATGGCTCCACTCCGTTGTTAACTTCATATAGTTATCCGCATAATACTCCCTCCGCTTCCGCGGGATGCCTCTCATGGCTCGACCCTCATCGCAACGTTGCACGGCGAAAGCACTGTCGCCGCCAGAGCGGTCTTTACGCGTAGGAGGGACCCCCTTCGGAGTCGATGGGCGGCGATTCTCGCGATTGCGCCTGGATCACGGGCAAACCGGAGAGCGCCGGGATAAACTGTCTTCCCTCGGTGTCAGCCAGCAAAACGCGTTTTTCCAGGAAAACTTGAGCGTGCAAATCGCCCGGAAGCATGTCTGCTTCCGAGAAAGGAGGAACATCTGTGTCTCGCAAAGTTGGCCAGATCCTCGCGCGAGGCGAGCGCCGTTGGCTCGTCCGAGTCTACGTGGCCGCGATCGCGAAACGCGGAAACGCAAGTACCACAACCAAACGGTCCGCGGCTCTTTGCGGCAAGCACAGACAATTCCCCTTAGAGATTAGCTGAAGTTCGACTTCTCACCACCGGAGGAACGCCATGAAACTCCGCCGTAATGAATACTGCCCCATCCATAGATCAGTCCGGTGCTGCGGCCGGGAACCAATGCATCATGTGCGCCAATTAGGGCCTGGTGTTCGGCGCGTTGATGATCCGCACCAATTCGGCTTCGTCTAATTTTGGTATGACAGCCATCCGACGACATCCTCCTTCTCACCGAAGCCTTTCATGATTCATGCTTCGGTACTGCCGGCAGCGGTTCGCCGGCGAGTCCTTTGTTGACGAGGCCAGCCAGGAAATCCGCAAAGGGAACAATATCCTCGCCTACACTGGCCTTTTCGAGAGCCTCCATGTAAATCTTGCGGTCCCCGACGGGTATCACTGTCCACGGATACCCGCCCGATGCCATCATGAGATTCATCAGAAAGCGTCCCATACGGCCGTTCCCGTCCATATAAGGATGGATGTAGACGAATACGAAATGCCCGAGCACAACCCGCACTGCCGCGTCCTTTTCCTTGCGCAGCAGATCGAAGAAAGCAGGCATGGCATCCCTGACCGCCTCGCGGTTGAGTGGGACGTGCATGGAGCGGCGAATATAGACCTGGCAGTTGCGATAGCCGGCAAGGTCAGCGGGCTTTAGCAAGCCGGCCGTCACGCTGGGGCCGAACATTTCCCGATACCACGTTCCGTGATCTTCATCCGCGGCCGAGCCGGGATTTTCGCCGTTCAGGACCCTTTGCATGCTTTTTTGAACGGCCTGATATGCCTGCCAATACCCGAGCGCGGCCATGGCATCCCGCTGTCCCCGGTCCTGTTCATTCGTTTCCGGATTCCACGTGTTGCTCCGGACGCGTTCAATCAGTTCACGGCTGACGCGATAACCCTCGATCGACAGTGAATGATAGGCATCGGTCACGTAAGCATCGTCGACGCGTTTCATGTAAGCGCCGATATTGCGCGGCAACCCTGGCGCCTTCGGAAATCTGCCGATGACGGGTTCACGCATCTTCTGCCACAACAGCCGTATCCGATTCACATAAGGCGAGGTTTCGCGGGCGGGCAAAGCGAGTGACGGCTTGTCCGTAAAGGGATCGGTTTCACGCACGTCGTAACCAGCGGCAGTCATGGTCTTCGTAATATCATCCGCGATGCGGTCGCGTCCGCTATTGCGGAAGGCGCCGGCAAGGCGGCCGGCAATCGTGCTGTGGCCGCCGTTCAGCAGTTTCGCCAGCACGCCGGATGCATCGCTGACCGTGGCCATGGCCGCGCGCGCGTCGGTCGCATGACTTGAAAAATATTGCGGAGAGCACTCGATAAGCGCCGATTCGAGCGAAAAAATCCGCAGCCCGTCTTTCTCGTCCCGGTCAGCCGGTTTTGGCAGCGCGGCCCGCAGGTCCAGCAAGGATGTTCCGTGCGGCAGTTTGGTCAGGTTGTTCTTGCCTTTGGAGGATCGGACGACGAGCTGCCGGGGAACGGTCCAGTTCCCACCGTGCAGGGAGAGCGACTGCTCCGGCGACAGGGACCAGTTCCGGCCAAAGCGCGTTTCCAGATAAACGGCAGCGAACCGCCAGAACGATGCGTACCACGCGGTGCTCTCCCCCTTTACCTCGTCCGGGCGGCTGGGGATGTACCATCCCTTTATCACCTCCTGCAGAAAGCCGTTTGTCAGGAGGCGCTCCCGGTGGGTGCGCGTCATGTCTTTCGCCCGGATGGCGGCGGCGCCGTTGGCATTCTGAAGCCCGTGGAGGATTTCCAGGGACTGAGCCAGTTTTTCAGAAGGTGAAGCCATGGGGGTCTATCCTCGTTAGTTTTTGCTGTCCTGCGGCGATTAGTTTAATGTGTTGTGCATTTGTTAGTCTATTACGGTGTATCATAATTAGTCTGTTATGTCGAGCCATCATTAGTTTTTCGTGCCATAACCGTTCCTGGCTTGCCCAAGAAACCGAAGGCCAGTTTAAATATTCGCGTATTTGTATACCCACGGTGTACCAACCCACCCCTTCGTAAACCGGAGCCATCGAAGCCGCCGCCGTTTGGGTCCAATAACCGGTCCATGATTTCGAGATCCTGATCGCGCGATTACTTCTGGATTGCCGACCAGGACTCACCCATTTGCCCGCCGCAAAAGAGGCACGAATCCCTTCGACCATCGGCGAGGAGCCGCGAATTAACAGCAAACTAGAAGGGGGTGTGCAATGAAAAATCAATCGGTGGCCGACGACACCAGCCGGTATGAACGCACGGGAGATGCAGCGGAGGGAGAGCCGGATGGAGGTGTATGTTAGAGGAAGTACGCGGTTGATGACATATCTGAATTGTTTGTGAGAAGGCCGCGTAAGCAGATCTTCAACGATCAAACTTAATACCGCCATCGAAGCCGAAAAACACATCCAACTGCCGCACCGCCCCCGTCCGCTCGAAGACGGCGGCGCTGGTGTCGGCGTCAAGACTGAGGCCTTCGACGGTGCGGCGGGAACCCTCGGCGGGAGTGATCTCGATTCGCCGCGGCCCTGATTGGTGAGCCACCACGGGCACCTGGCAAGTGGTAAACACGAGCGTGCCGGGCGCGAGGTCGAGGCTGCGCTCCCGGCCATCGAGATCGTAGAAGCGGAATGTCCTCGCTTCCTTCAGGAACTCGCCGCGGTTCACGAGGTGAGCGTGAAAACCAAGCCGTCCACCTTCGACCGCGACGCCCATCTCGCCGAGCCTGGAGATGAGATCTTCTTTCACCTGTCCGGTCATGCCGGGCTGCTGCACTCCCGCGAAACCCGGCGTGTGGGAATAAGGATCAGTAGGCATGGCGCCGTGGACCTCCGGCGGTTTGTGGACGCCGAGGCCATCACGGATCTCGACATACTGGCTTCGCAGGCGCTCGACCAGCGCGGCATCCTCACCGGCGCGCGCGGCGCGGTCCATCACCTCCTGAACCGCGAGCAGGAGCTTCGAAACCATGTGCCAGTAGATGCACCCTAGCCCCTCATACTTATAGAACGTGCCGGAGCGGCCGGTGAAGGACTGGTGATCGAAGACCTCCTCATACAACGCGACGATCTGCGCACTCTCCTGGTCTGGCAGGCCGAGCGGAGCGAGCGCCTCCTTAAGCAACGCACCGTTGCGGAAAGCCGCATTGAAGTGAGCCACACCGTTCAAGTCCTGAACCACGAGGCGCCGGTCGCCGCGCTCGATCATCTCGGCCAGCGTTTTCGACTTGGCCAGGGCCGCCGCGGGAATGTTGTTCTTTTCGAAGAAGCCGGGGAGCTTGCGGTCGGGATACAAGAGGTAGCTGTTCTGGTCGGCGCGGTAGAGGTTGCTGCTCCGAAGCGCATCGAGCAACACAGCCGATTCGCCGGCGGAGAGCGCGCCGGAGCTGAGTACCGCCACCTGCCCTTCGAGCATTTCGTAAAGGCGGCGAATCACAATCCCTCCGTCCGCGTGCTTCATCAGGTTGTAGGCGTGATAGAGGCCGTCACTGCGGCGGTTGGCGCGAATCGAGTGATTGATGTGCCGGAGCGCCACATCGCAGAAAGCGCCCAACTCGGCGACCGTGAGCGGCGTTTGCTTTCCTGAAAACCCCTTGGCGTAGAGCCCGGCCCTGTATTCGCTGCCGGCAGCGCCCAGGGAAGCGAGGACGGCTTTGCGGTCGCGATCCGAGATGGGGCCGTCGAGCGGGGTCGCGAATTGCTCCAGCACCTCGGCCACCCGATGAAAAGCGCTGGCAACCTCCGCAGAAACCTCGATCGCGGGTGTCCTGGCGGCGGCGAAGAGGTCGCGAGAAAACGACAGGAAACGGCGCAGGTAGCAGAGAGTCACCATCGAGACGCCGTAGCCGACCAGCGCGTTATTGGCGTCGTTCCACTCCGGCCGCTGCGTGTTCATCCACAGGCCGGCCTCCGGAATGTAGTTGAAGAGCCGGGCCAGCGCCAGAACCAGCAGCTTCTCGGTCAGGTTCACGCGGTAGGGCGCGCCGTCCACGCCCGGCAGGGCTTTGCCGTCCGCTCCCATCGCGGCCGCGCGCTGGCGGATCTCGTGGTCGAGGGCGGCGTCGAAGGCGATGGTGTTGCGCGGATCTTCAAGGAGCTGGTCATACGGCTTGATGCGGTAGGGAACGTTGGCGTACGTGAAGACGCGGCGCGCGAGTAGGCTGGGCAGAGCGCATGGATGGTAACGCGCTGAGACCTCAAGCAGCTTCAAGAAGTAGACGACCTGGTGATCGCCCCAGTACCCGATGTAAGACCAGGAGTCGTGCGGGTCGAGGACCTCCCAATCGAAGCCATCGCGCATGATGCGGTACGGGTTGTAGCCGTCGGCGGTGGAAGCATCGGCGAACTTGAAGATCATGCTTTCGACGTAACCGGGGAACGAGAGCGCGAGTGCTTCCCAGTTCTGGAAGATGTCGCGCCAGTTGCCCTGATAATTGAGGATCCTCTCGCCGTGCTCTCCCTTCACTTCGATGGCGAAAATGTTCCAGGGGCGACTCGGGTCGCCGTGGCGGCGGCTGAAGGTCAGCGGCAGGTACTCATGGGTCAGGCGCTCGAGATCCGGGTCCTGCTGCTCGCGCGCCATCGCCAGGAGACGGCCGTGAAGCAGCGTTGGCGGCAGCGCGTCGAGAAACGATGCCTGCCTTCCGGCCACCTCGCGGTTCGCCCTCGCGATGAACGCCTTGAAATCCGGCTGGGAAACGCAGTAGCCGCAGTTGGGGATTCCACCGCGCATGGTGTTGAACAGCGCGTTCGAGAAATGCCGCCAGGTGTTGAGATCGTCGCCGGTAAGTTGGAGACCGTCGACGCCGGCCACGATTCGAACCAGGTTCCGCGTGCCGCGCTCGATGTCTTCGTCGAGCTGCGCGCGCAGGTTGGTCCCAGACTTGAGGAGCTGCAAAATGCCCGCGACGCGCGCCGCATCCTGATCGACCTCGGCCACCATGCTCCACTCTTTGCGGCCGCCCGCAGGAAGCGCCAGGCTGGTATTGATGAAATATGCGCCGCGCCTGCCACGGATCAGTGTTTCCTCTTCCACGGGAAGGCCCTGCCGGAAGCGGTCAAGCTGTGCTGAACACAGAAGCCGTCGCGCGCATTGGATGCCCTCAGACCACACGGTGGTCGCGCGCAGCGCTTCGCTCGGCTCAGGCCGGTCAGCCGGAATCGAACTGAGCTTGAACAGGCCCAGGCCGGTGGCGGACTCGAGTTCGCTCTCCTTGTACCCGTCCGCCAGCGTGCTGTACTCCATCTGGAATCGGCGCGTGAGGCCGCTGGGCAGAAGGTTCTGGATGCCATCCAAAAGCTCAACTTCGATGCTTTCCGCTGCCAGGTTGACCAAGGCGGCGCGCCGCACGAAACCGAAGCGGTCGCTGGTCATCCATGCGCAGGAAAACGACAGCCCCAGGTCATGGTTGATTTCTTCGAAGATAAGCTTGTTGCTGTAGACGCTCTTGGACAGGCTGCGCGTGATGCGGTACAAGCCTTCATAACGCTGCGAAAAAGGCTCCCACGGCGTTCTTTGCTCGCCGTGGGTGACCAGGAGGATGGTCTTGCTGCCGGTCTGGCCCTGGCTGTCGTGTATGCGGTCGTCGGTGGAGTAGGGGAAAAGAGCGTGGTCGGGGTCGCGGCGACCGGCCGTGAGAGCGCCGGTGGTCGAGACGAATATCCAGTGATCCGAGTCGCTGACCAGGCTCATCAGGAACGGCGGCATCGCGTCGTAGTTGACGATACGGTAGAAGGTCTCGCCTGCGATGTCGACGTGGCCGCCTTCCACTTTGGGCGGGCAGCGCTTCAAGACCGCCTCGCGGATGAAAGCCTCGCTCATCGGCTCTCCTTGGTGGACGGCGCCGGTTCGTACCCTGGCGAGGTCGGGCCCTCGGGCATCAGGTCCGGATAGAGAGCCCGCATGGCCAGCTTGGCTTTGCGGCCCTCGCTGAACAGGCCCCAGTGGCCCTCGGTGCCGTTCCCCTTCCAAGGCTCGTCAAACGCCTCAAAGAAGAAAACCGTCACATCGTTGGTCTTGGCCCAGGCGGCTAATTCCTCGTAGTAGCGCTTCTGCTTCTTCTCGTCACCGGCGCGAGAAGCGTTCTGTTCGCTGGTCGTGTAAGTGGCCCAGCCCGCCTCACCCAGCACGACCGTCTTCCCCGGGTGAGCATTGCGCACGCTTTCGTAGTGCCGGATCGTCGAGGGCATGGCCGTATCGATGTCCTCGTGGCCCCACATCGGATAGGCGTGCATGGTGATGAAATCAACGACGTTGGCCAGTTTTGCCTCTGGTTGCCGCCAATAAAGTACGTCGTCGGCCACCGTGACCGGGCAACTCACCGCCTTCTTCACCTGCTGGACGTACTCGATCGCCCGCTCTTCGGTCAACTTGTGGTCGGACCAAGAGACCAGGATCTCGTTGCCAACGCTCACCGCGTCAACGATATCCTTGTACTGGTTCGCCAGCCGGATGCCTGTGGCGATCTGCGTGGCGTTCTCGCTTTCCCTGCCGGGCCGGCCGTCAAGCCAGATGCCCAGCATTACCTTGAGCCCGATCTTCTCCCGCCGGATGACCTCCAACACGTCCTGGGAATGCTGATCAGACCCGTAGAGACGGATGAGTTTCCAATTGCTCTGCAGGATCTTGAGATCTTCGAGAATCTGCGCTTGCGTGGGGTACCGGTTGAGTTGCGGATTTTGGCCCGCGCGGTAGCCGGAATAACAGACAGCATTGCCGTGCCATTTCTGTACGGTCAGATCGGCCGCCAGCGCCGAAGACAGCAAGACGAGGACGCAAAACAAGGTTTTCTTCATGACTCGATCTCTCCGCGCCGCGCCTTCAGGTCCGCCTCAATTTTCACCATCAGCGCCTCGTCGAGGGGATAAAGCTGCATGAGGGCGGTGGCGAGCAGCATCAGGGAACATGGGATCCAGCTCATCGACAGGATGATCCCGTGCAGCGAGCGGGCCGTCTGCGCCACGTTCGCGACGTAGCCGAAATAGTTGAAGACGAGGCCGAACATCCAGGCACCAATGGCCACACCGGCCTTGGTGCTGAAGATGGCGGAGGCGAAGACGAGCCCCGTCGTGCGGCGGCCGGTGCGCCATTCGGCGTCGTCGGCCGTATCCGCGAACATGGCAAAGACCAGCGGCGAGTTGAACCCGATCACGAAGCTGGAGACGATCTGGAGCGCGAACATGAACCTGATGTCTGACGGCCCCGGCAGCCAGAAGCCAGCAATCACAAGGCCGCCGATTCCGATGGCCATCATGAAGAGCGGCTTTTTCCCGAACCACTTTGCCAGGTACGTTGCCGTCGAGACGGCTGCCAGGAACGCCAAGCCGTTCGACACCAGAAACAGTCCCAGCAGGTCTTCCCGCTTGACGAAGTACTTGAAGTAGTATGCCGAGGCGGATCCCTTGATCACGAACGCAGCCAGGATCAACAGCAGCACACCGACCAGAACCAGCCAGGCCCGGCTGGTGAAAAGATCGGCGAGATCGCGTTTGAGGTCCGACTTTTGTTGTGGAGGCGGTGCGACCCGTTCGCGGGTGCTGGCAAAACAGAGCACCAGCATTAGAACCGCCAGAATGCCGTACAACACCATGGTCAGTTGCCAGCCGCGCGCGTCGTTGCCGTGACCGAAGAGCTTGACGAATCGCAAGGTAAAGTACTGAACGAAGACGCCAGCCGTAAAGGCGCCGATGAAGCGGATCGAAGAGATGGAGGTACGTTCCAGCGAGTTCGGCGTTAGGACGCCCATGAGCGCGGTGTAGGGAATGTTCACCGCCGTGTAGAGGAACATCAACAGGCAGTACGTGATGTAGGCATAGACGAGCTTGGCGCCGCCAGCGAGGTTAGGAGTGGTGAAGGTCAACACGCCCGCCACGGCCAGCGGGAGCGCGAACCACAGGATATAGGGCCGGAAGTGTCCCCAGCGCGTCTTCGTTCGATCGGCGATCGATCCCATCACGGGATCGGCGACGGCGTCGGCAAGGCGCGTGATGAGCAGCATCGTGCCGACGGCCGCGGCCGAGATGCCGAAGACGTCGGTGTAAAAGATCATCAGGTAGAACTCGAACGTCTTCCAGTACAGGTTCGACGACGCGTCACCCAGGGAGTATCCGACCTTTTCCTTGAGGGAAATCCGGTCCGCCAACGGTATCTTTTCTATTGTTGTGCTCACACGATCCTCACGTCGTTCAGCAGCTTGTTCGTCGCCATACCGATCCCGGCCGGAGCTTCTAGTTCACCGTTAATGCGATGCTCGCCGTTGCATCGGCCGTGCCGCTGGTATTGCTCACGGTGTAAGCACTTACAGTAATTGAGTAGTTACCCGGAGTTGTACCGCCACCGCCTCCTCCTCCGCTGCTGCCTCCGCCGCAATTTGGGACCAGCACAATGGCGAGAAGCAAGCCGCTCAGGCCGGCTCCAACCCGCATACGGCGGCCCTGTGTGAGAAGCGATACCAGAATAATCACCAGGATCACGAGGCTGGCAGCCGCGGTCGCCCGCAAGCCGCCAAAGAAACCGGCTTGTGCGGCATTTGCAGTGGTGGTAATCGCGACGGTCACTGTTGGTGTCAGGCTTTTGCTGAAATCCACGGTGTAGATGTCGAGGGTATCACTGCTGGTGATGGCACAACTGGCCTGCGGCGCGTTCGTAGCACAGGAGAGATACACGCGGCCGATATCGCTGGCGGAGCTCAGATTCACCGTGCTGGTGTTTCCGCTAGTCGCCCCGGCCTTAACCGTGATCGCCGCCGGATTCCCCAGACTTGGAGGCGTCACTGGAGACGCGGTGTACTGCCGCACATAGTCAACCAGCATGGTGGCTGGGTTCGGTGTGGTGTTGTCCGGAGGGCCCGGCCAGCTCCCGGTGCCCCCGACCGCCAGATTCAAAAGCAGAGAGAACGGGTGGTTGAATGCCCACTGGCTGGTCCCGCCGGGCACGTCGCTCGCGGTTCTCACAAAGAAGATATTGGTCGGGTCATCGACATAAAACTGGACCATGAACGGAGACCAGATCGCGCCATAGGCGTGATACGCCGTGTCCACCCGTTCGCCATTCGGGAATGTGTACTTCTCTCCCAGTCCGTTTGCGCCGTAATAAGTTGGCCCGTGCAGGGTGGAACTGATGATCGTGGGGCCTTGGCCGGCAGAAGCGGGAACGTTCTCCATGTAGTCCTGCTCACCGCAGTCGGGCCAGCCTACGGTGCCTATGTTCGTGCCCAGCGCCCAGAAGGCTGGCCAGAGTCCGGCGCCGGTGGGAAGCTGCATGCTGGATTCAAGGCGTCCATACTGAAATGTCGCGAGATTGGCAGTCTTCATCCGGGCCGAGGTCCAGCTATTGCTGTAGGGCGCGGTATTAGTGCTCACCTCGAAAGCCTGGATGACCAGGTGTCCGCTGCCATCGAGATAAACATTGGGATTTTGGCTGTTGCAGGGGGATTGGTTGTTGGGATCACCGACCGGCCCGCAGTAATATTCCAGCTCATCGTTGACGTTGAGGTTGCCGTAGTCGAACCCCCATTTGGTGGTGTCGATGGTGGTGCCATTAAATTCATCACTCCACGCAAGATTCCACGTCTGAGCGTTGGCAATGCTTTGGATCGCCAGGCAGGCGATAGCCAGAATCCAGAGAATCCGTAACCCGGATTGAAATTGGAACGGAGAGATTCGTCGATTCTTTTTCATGAGGCAACCTCCTTGGTCCGCAGCCGCGCGAGGCACGGCACGCGGGCGAACATTATCGAACCAATCTGGGCAGCCGGTGAACGGCTGCCCAGTGAAGAAGGTTGGATCAGAAGGTGAAACGCGCGCCGAACTGGCCAACGCGTCCGCCGAGGGAACCCATGCTGATGATCTGACCGAAAGTGGCATCCGACATATTGGTGTCGGGACCACCCAGTTGATGACGGTTGAACACGTTGAAGAACTCCATCCGAAGGGTGAGATGGTACCGGCCGTCTGGGCCCATGGCCACGCTCTTGTGCAGTCCAAGGTCCTCGGTTGCCAAGCCCGGATTTCTGGCCCCTGCCTGGAAGTTCCCCCCATTGCCCAGTTGAGCTGCGGCTGGGTTCTGGAAACAACTGGTATTCAGCCACTGCTTGAACAGGGCGGGGCTGCCATTGGTAAGCTGGCATCCCGGAACCAGGTTGACATACACCGCGTTGAAGCCCGGATAGCTATTGGTTGAGTGCACCTGAATTGGGGTTCCCGTGTTGTAGTGGAAGTTGCCATTTAAGCTCCAGCCACCGATAATCTGGTCGGCCACATGGCTGACACCGGAGAAGAGCATCTTGCCATGACCAAAGGGAAGCTCATAGATGATGTATCCCTTGACGATATGCGTCATGTCAAAATCGGAAATGTCCTTGGCCTCGTTCTTCAGGTCGTAAGTGTTCTGCAGCGAACCGGTCCACCACAGTTCCTCAAACCCGGAGTCGACGTCGCCGTGTGCGCGTGACCAGTTATAGCTGCCCAGCAGTGAGAGTCCATGCCCGGCACGCCGGGTCACACTGACTTGGAAGCTCTTGTAGTTGGAGTTGCCCTCTGGTACTCCCACCGAGAGCAACGGACCGTAGCCCGCCTCGGCCTGAGGATAGGGGGTAATCCCCGACCAGGCCGGACCGATGCCATTCCAGTATCCGTTGTATGTGGATGGAAACTGTCCATTCAGAACATAGTTCTGCATGTTGGCTACGGTCGGTTGATTAGTCTGGAATATTCCGCTTTGCAAGTGGTAGCTGTGACTCTGAATCCAGTTCGCTTCCACCCTGGTTGCCTTGTCCAGCTCACGCTGCACGCCCAAGCTGTACTGCTGCGTGTTGCCCGGGGTAAGCGCGCGCGGATCGACGCTGACAACGTCAGCCTGTGTGTACTCCGGCGTCTTTACCTGTGTGGACACAGGATTATACCCGGCATCCCAATTGAAGTTGCCTTCCTGGGTGACGGGGTGGAAGCCAACGTTGCCGGCTTGCTGATAGGGAATGCCGCCCCAGGTGTTCAGGTTCAGAGGGGTGAAGAAGATGCCGAAGTTGCCCCGCACGACGGTCTTGTCGTCCAACTTATACGCGGCGCCGATGTGGGGAGAAAAGTTAAACCAGTCTTGCCGCTTTTCGAACGACTGGCTGCCGCTGGTCAGGTACTCATACTGGCCCATTTCCCCGGTGACTGGATTGAGGTCGTTGAGTTCAAAGTTGGACCAGTGGCCGTACTTCTCCTTGTAGGGATTGTTGTAATCCCAACGCAGGCTCAGGTCGAGCGTGAGCCTCCGATTCACCCTGATGTCATCGCTGGCATAAAGCGAGAAGGCCTTGCGCCGTCCGTACTCATTATCAGGGTTGTTATTCTCCGCATTGTAGACATCGCCCAGCAGGAAGCTGGCGAAAGCGTTGCCGACCTGATCGTAGGCGTTGAAATCGTACCAGTTGGGGGCTGTGTTGGTCGGATCAAAGATGATGGGATATCCGCCGGTGAACGTCCCTACATCCGTATGGTAGTTGAACTGCATGGCACGGAATTCGGTACCAAACTTCAGATTGTGGCGGCCATGGCTCCAAGCCAGTTGATCGCTGTAGATGAAGGTGTTGCCGGCATAGTAATCGTTGTACTGGCTTCCGAGGGGAGAGAAGCTCCAGCCGTTCTGGTAGTTTGCGCCGCCGAAATACATGCCGGAATCGAAGTAGATCAGCGGGAAGTTGCCTGCGCCATTCAACAGACCCAGCTTGCTGTCCCATTTACCCGACTCGGAGACCGCAATGCTGGGATTCCGGAAGCGGTTGAACGTGGCGTACACCGTATTCAACAAGGTGGGCGAGATGGCATACGCTTCGCTCAAGCGAACGCTTGGCGCGGTCGTGTTGTGCCAGTAGGAGTTGGCCATCGGCCCGCCATCCGGGGCCGTAGCCGACCACACGCCGCCCTGATCGGCATTAATGCGTGGATAGTTGTCGTAGTAGAACGAACCGTTGATGTGGTGCTTCTCGCTGAGGTTGTAGTCGAGCTTCACGCTACTCTGCGTGTTATGGAACCAGGGATCCGGGGAGTAGGCATTCCCCGCATCGTTGGTCGTCAACGTAGATTCCGGCTGATAGTACTGATGGTAGAGCTGCAGGATTTGGGCAGTCTTGGTGCTGATCCGGCTGGTGGGAATTTGATTGTTGACAAAGACGCAGCCAAAGGCCCCACCGACAGCAGTGGCCGGGTCGACAATCGCTCCCTTATAAACAGGGTTGCCGCAGCTATCCACGGCGGGAGTGCCGCCATAAGTCAGCACCGGAACGCTGGGTGACAACATCGGACTCAGATCGGCATACTGTGCCACGCTGCCGTCGGAGTTCAGACCCATCATGGCATCGGTTGGGACCGTGCGCGAATTCGCCCCCAGACTCCACATGGCCTGCATGTAACGTTCAAAGGACACGTAGTAGAACAACTTGTTCTTCACGATGGCCCCGCCAAAAGACCCGCCCCAATCAGACAGAGAATCGCTCTTATGCAAGTAGGCCGCGGCGTTTGCCGGGTCAGTGATCGCAGCCAGGTGGTTGGCTGCGCTCAACGCATCCAGATCGGTGGAGTGCAGGAAGCCGAACAGGCTGCCGTGAATCTGGTTGGCGCCGGACTTCATTTCATAGCGAAATACGCCGCCGCCGCTGCGCCCGGCATCCGCAGTGATGCCAACGCTATCAACCTCGAACTCCTGAATGGCTTCCATCGGGGGCTGCGACTCGCTGATGTAGCCGCCCAATTGCGAGACGGCGGAGGTGCCATCAATCTGCACTTCCTTGGTCAGCGCCATGCTGCCGTTGATGTGTGAACTGTAGTCCGAGCCCTCGACGCCCGGCACGTAGTCGAACATGAAGGTGGAAAGATTGCGGCTGCCCTGCACATTCAGGGGAAGCTCAGTCACCGCCTGATTGGTCAGGTTGGTGGAAACCATGGCGTCCGCAGTCTGCAGGATTGGAGCCGCGCCAGTGACCTCCATCACTTCGTGGACTTCGCCCACCTGGAGTGTGGCGTTGATTTCCGCGACCTGGCTGATCAGCAGGGTAATGCCCTTGCGATCCAGGGTTTTGAATCCTTTCTTGGAAAAGCTGACCTGGTAATTGCCGATGGGAAGGTCGCCGACCCGGTAAAAACCAGCGGCATCCGTCGTTGTCGTCTGCACTTCGTTAGTGCCCACGTTCGTCACCAGAATTTGCACTCCGGGCAGCACGGCCAAAGATGGGTCCTTGACGGTTCCTGTGATGGTTGCGCGATCCGATTGCGCCCAGAGCAGAGACGCGAACAGTACCAGCATTAAAAGACCAACAATACTTCTTGACTTCATTTCAGGCCTCCGCTTGTGAATCTCCGTTTTGCGCGTTCCGTGACGCCCGCGTCCTGAGAAGCGCACGCGCCGCAGATTATCGCGATACAAAATTATTGGCTGTGATCGCAATTACATATCCCTGTGACATAACCGCTTTAGTTAGTAACAAAAGCGGTTTAGTATTCCAGCTGCGCACATTAAGCGCCCGGACGGTTCCCGTTGTCAATAGATTTTTTGGGGTTGGACCGCCCGGGATAGAATCATGAAACCTACAAAAAACTGTAGGGCTGGTATTCTTTTATGCGGATGAAGAAAACTCGTGCCAGAAAAGGTCGCGCCCAGGGGTCGCAACCGGCTTCCGCCGCCAAGCCGGTCAACCTGCGTTCCTTAGCCGAGTATCTGAAGCTGTCGCCGGCTACGGTTTCGGTGGTGATGAATAACTCGCTGGCGGCCAAAGCGATTCCCGCCCATACCAAGGACCGTATCCTCAGCGCAGCCCGTAAGCTGGACTATCGGCCGAACTTCTTTGCGCGCTCGCTCAGCCTGAAGCGCGGCTTCATGGTGGGCGTGCTTTTGCCGGAGATCAGCGAAGGTTATGCCGCTTCGATCATGGGTGGTATCGAAGATCACTTGCTGCGCGAGGGCTACTTCTACTTTGTCGCCAGCCACCGCGGACAACCGGATTTGATCCAGGAATATCCACGCATGCTGCTCGACCGTGCGGTGGATGGAGTCATCCTGCTCAACACCCCGGTGCTGCAGGCGCTGCCGGTGCCCGCGGTTTCCATCTCGGGCCACAAAAGGGTGCGCGGTGTTACGAACATCGCCGTGGATAACCGGAAAGCGACTTTTGGAGCGCTCGAACACCTGGTCCGGCTCGGACACAAGCGGATTGCATTTTTTAAAGGACACCCGCACAGCGCGGACACCGAATCTCGCTGGAAGGGGATCGTGCGGGCTGCGTCCAGCCTGGGGATTGAGATCCGGCCTGAGTTAACGTTACAGCTGCAGCGGGGCGCTGCGCATCCCGGGCCTTCGGTTCCGGAGGAAGGCTACGTGTACGCACAGAAGTTGCTGGCCACGGGGCAGCGTTTTACGGCATTGTTTGCCTTCAATGATATTTCGGCCATGGGAGCGATGGGCGCGTTCCGGGATGCCGGGTTGACGGTGCCCGACGATATTTCGGTGGTTGGCTTTGACGATATCCAGGCGGCCTCGTACGTGAGGCCCCGCCTTACAACCGTCCGGCAACCGCTCCGGCAGATGGGCGAACTGGCAGCCAAGCAACTACTGGAGCGGATCTCGAACGGGAGCGGCCACTGCCCGCACTTGATTTCGCTGGCGGCGGAACTGGTGGTGCGGGAATCCACCGGGCCGGCGAGTCTGTTGCCGGCAGAGTAAAGCGCGGATGCGGGCGGCAACAAAGCCGATGGAAAATCAGATTTCATTCGAAGGCTACCCAGCGCTCGTCGTCGCCAACGACAAGATCGAAGCGGTGACACTTATTCACGGTGCATCGCTGGTTCGCCTGACGCTCCGCGAAGATCCATCGCGCCTCAACCCGCTCTGGAATCCGCACCAGATCGCGCGTGATCACGGCGAGGAATGCAGCCGGGTATTCCCCAGGAGTCCCGGATTCGGACACTTCGTCTGCGTTGACGGCTTTGGACCGGGTTCTCCAGAAGAGCAGGACGCCGGCTTGCCCATGCACGGCGAGGCTCACCAGCGGCTCTATGAAATCCAGCGGTGTTCGAAAGACGGCAACGTATTAACGGTAACTCTCTCAGCGTCGCTGCCTCTGGTGCAAGAAAAGTTCACGCGCACACTGCAACTGGTCGACGGGGAGAACGTTCTTTACCTGGAAAGCGAGCTGGAAAACCTGCTGGCGTTTGACCGTCCCGTGAACTGGGCCGAGCACGCTACCATCGGCGCACCCTATCTGGAACGGGGTAAGACCGTGGTAGACATGCCTGCGGCGTACGCCAGAACCAGAGATTATGTGCCCGCAGAACCGGGTCCCCGGCTGGCGCCTTCCCGAGAGTTCACCTGGCCTTTGGCGCCCCGCCCGAATGGCGCGCCGGTTGATCTTCGGGCGACCGGACCAGAAGCTTCTGGAGATCACACCACTTGCCTCATGCCTCGCGATCGCCCTCACGCCTTCATTACCTTCTTGCACCCTGAAAAGAACAAGCTGCTGGGATATGTATTCCGGCACGAAGAATTTCCCTGGGTGCAGAACTGGGAGTACTATCCCGCCGACGGCCAACTCGCGCGCGGGCTGGAATTTTCCACGCAGCCTTACGATGTCCCCCGCAGAGAGGCGATTCAGACGAACTCCATGTTCGGCACGCTCACCTACCGCTGGCTTCCGGCGAAATCCACGATCGCCTGCAAGTTCCTGATGTTTTGGACCGATACCCCGCCAGGGTTCACGAAAATTGACGACGTTAGAATTGAGAGCGGTGTGATAACCGTCAGCGACATTTCCGGCCATACCTTTACGCTCGCGGCATCGCTCGGGCTGTAAAAATTCCAGCTCACTTGCCGCACCATTGAATTGCCTCCAGGCGCAACCTGTGGTGGAATTCACTGCGATGAACCGTCGAGATTTCATACGCCTCGCTGCCGCGGCTTCTGGAGCTGTTCTTCGCCGTCCGCTCAGCTTTGCCGAGATCGTCCCGAGCCCTTCCGTTCGGCTGACTCTCCGGACAGACCGGCTCGGCAACAAGATCGACGATGACTTCACCGGGCTAAGCTACGAGTCGGCGCAGCTCGGTAATCCTAATTTCTTTTCCGGTGACAATACCGACCTCGCCGGGTTTATGCGGCGGCTGGGGAGGTCGGGCGTTTTGCGGATTGGAGGCAACACCAGCGAGTATTGCTACTGGACTCCGAATTCTGCCAAACAGGCGAGCGCGCCTAATGTCGAGAGCATGCGCAAAGCAGACAAGGCGAATCCCATGGCATTTGGATCGGCCGTCGGCCCGGACACTGGGCACAAGGCGCCGGCGCCGGTGAATATCACGCCGCTTGCCATCCGCAATCTTCGGGCATTCCTCGACGCCTGCGGTTGGAAGCTGATCTATGGTTTGAACATGGGGACGGGCACGGCCGAGGACGCCGCCAATGAAGCCGCCTATGTGATGGACGTGGCCGGTTCGAAGCTGATTGCATTTCAACTCTGCAACGAGCCTGATCTTTTTTATCGGAATGGTATCCGCAAGTCAGACTATGATTTCAGGCAATTTGCCGGCGAATGGCAGCGCTACTACCAGACGATCCGGGAGCGCGTCCCCAATGCACCGTTTGCCGGACCAGATACAGCGTACAACAACGAGTGGCTCGTACCCTTTGCGAAGCAATTCAAACGTGAGGCGGCATTTCTTTCGCAGCACTACTATGCGGAGGGTCCGCCGACCGATCCTTCGATGACCATCGAACGACTGCTCCGGCCAAATCCCAGGCTGCAGGCCGAGTTCGAAGGAATGAAGGCGACGATGCACGAGTCTGGCTTGCCCTTCCGCCTGGCGGAAACGAACTCCTGCTATCAAGGAGGCAAGCCGGGAGTGAGTGATACTTTTGCCTCCGCTCTGTGGGGTGCGGATCTCATGTATCAGCTCGCGGCGCAGGGCGGCACAGGGATCAACTTTCACGGGGGCAGTTATGGCTGGTACACCCCGATTGCGGGAACGCAGGAACATGGATTCCTGGCCCGGCCGATCTATTACGGCATGCTGCTATTTGCGCAGGCCGGCGCCGGGCAGATCGTGGAGAGTACGCTCGAACCGTCGGAACGTGCGCCCCTGCTGACGGCTTATGGCCTCCGCAGCAAGACAGGAGCAATCAAAGTAGCGGCTCTCAATAAGAACCTCGATCGTGGCGTTCGCCTCACCATCGATGCAGGGCAACGCGCGCAGCGCGTAACTTCGCTTCGTTTGCATGCGCCGCGAGTGGACGACACCACTGACGCTACCTTCGGCGGAGCACCGGTGGGCGTGGGCGGGGCATGGTCGGCCTCGCGGGAAGAAACACTGTCCCTGGAGAACGGAGTTGCGATCATCGAACTTCCGACCGCCAGCGCGGCTCTGATCACGTTCGAACGCGAATGATCCCAGGCAACAGTGTTCCTGCATTCTTACAAGTAGCATCGAGGCTTCGGGTGAGGGAAAGCCCATGCCGTGACCAGGCACGAGTCCGCTAAGGTGCAGAGCTTTGGGTGAATTGCCGGCTTGACGTGCAGACTGCAGTCGTGGTATTACATTTGTTAATATGTAATGGAGCGAAAGATGGAATCCGCGATCACCGTCAAGGGCCAAGCCACCATCCCGAAATCTATCCGTGAACATCTTGGGCTGCAGCCGGGTGATCGGGTTAAGTTCTTCGTGCATCCCGATGGTAGTGTAGTGTTGTTGCCGAAACTCTCTGCTTCGGCGATACGCGGCATGGTCAAATCCCGGAATGCCCGGCCTGTGACCACCGAACAAATGACCGCAGCGGTTGCCGAGGGTGCTTTGAGTCGAAATCCGCGGCGACGACGCCGATGATCGGGCTCGATACCAACGTCCTGATACGCTATCTCACCCAGGACGACCCGGTACAGTCAGCCAAGGCCACGGAGATTCTTGAACGTCGTTTGACACCGAAGAATCCGGGCTTTGTCAGCGTCGTGGCAATGGTCGAAACCGTATGGGTACTCGATCGCGCCTATGGTCTGACAGCTCAGGAAATCGCAACCGCTGTCGAACGCCTGCTGCAGGTTGAGGTTCTAGCGATCGAAAACGAGCAGGGAGTCTTCACTGCCATGGTTGCGCTAAAACAGGGGCGCGGATCGTTCGCGGACGCGCTGATCGCAGAGCTCGGAGCGCGCGTAGGATGTACTCGCACGCTGACGTTTGACCAAAAGGCACTCCGACTTCCTAGCTTCGAGCTCGTGTAATCGACCTCGATTCCGCTCAGGTCCCCTGCCGTACCACCTGCCTTTCGGCTACCACTACCTGTGTATTTTTTGTTCGCAGTGGCTGTATGTGCAGAAGCCCGAGGCAGGGGCTGCTGCGAGAACGACTGTCGGCCGATCAGTCATTTCAAGTCACCTCGAGCAAAATACCGAAATAGCGCTAAAGATGATGCGTTGCGAAATCGGTACGATGATGGTAAGATTGTCTTACCATGCAGACCAAAGTTTCCACGAAGGGACAAGTCGTTCTTCCAGGGCCGCTTCGACGCCGACTCGATATTCGTGCAGGCGATCCGCTGGATGCCAATATAGAGGATGGGAGTATCGTATTGACGCCGCGCAAGAAACGGGCTCGTCGAGCAAAACTTGTGACAGACCCAGTTACCGGACTACCGGCTCTAAGCGCGGGCCCAAACGCGCCGACGTTAAGCAGCAAGGAAGTTGAAGAGATCTTGGCAAACTTCCCATGATCTATTTGCTCGATGTGAATGCTCTGGTCGCCCTCGGGTTCATTAATCACGAATTCCACGCTCGCGTTGCTTCCTGGGTCCAATCGAGTAATTCACCGCAGTTGGCGAGTTGCTCGATCACCGAGCTCGGATTTCTGCGTGTGCTAGCCCAAGCCCCGGCCTATGGATTCACCGTCGCTCAAGCGCGCGCACTGTTGCTGCGTCTTAAGGAGGGCCGCACCTCTCGCCTCACATTCATTCCAGACGAACACGATGTTTCCCATCTTCCCGGTTGGGTCAGAGCGCCTAAGCAAATTACCGACGGTCACTTGAGCAAACTTGCGAGCGCGAAGGGCGCGGTCCTAGCAACGCTAGACGAGAGCATTCCTGGATCATATCTGATTCCAAGATAGTGGTTGCTTTGTTGAATCGTATTCCGGGTTGGCTTCACTAGGATTGTGCCTTGGGGATGTGACGCCTGACTTCTCCTGACAGCATTGGACTGAACCCCACCGGAATCGACGACTGACGGCCGATTATTCGGTGTAACGGGGCCTCAAGCTGCAACTAGACTGGTGATCAACGACTTGCCCCGAACCAGGCCCGCACGGAAGCACTTGTCAGCACAACTGAAAACAAGCTGTTTAGCGTGTAGGAATTCGAACCAAGCGGCACAGTCTCGGCACACTTCTGGAATCTGGAACGAACCGCCAAATCTCCAGCCAGCAAAGGCCACTTGGCTTTCAGCGGAGACTTTACCCCGGTCTTAGCCAAGCACTCAAAGTCTTTCTCGCTCATCGACTGCATCTCGGTTGGCGTTGACCGCATGCAGCGAAACTTTGAGCCCATGCGCAAGCAGGTGGAGACTTGGCAGAGGAGCGAACTAACGGACGTGACCGCGAAGGTGGTAATCTACGAGGCCTTTGTGGAGGGCAAACTGGAAGCTCCCAAACACCTCGCCCGTACGGTTCACGATCTGTACTTTGAACCGAAATACGAGGAATTCCGGGCCAGAACGATCTGGAGCTTGTCCAATGCGTTCACGTCGGCATTCAAGGAACTGGAACCGATCCCGCAATTCAAGGCGACAGCGAAATTAGGGGAGTTCCTGGAGACTCGGTTCTCACAGTCGTTCTAAGGTTTGGATCGCTGCCGGCCAGCCCGCCTCCTTGACGCCTGGCAAGCTAGATGTCATCGCGGTCTCCTTACGCGCTGACATCTTTTCTCATAATCGGCCTACGTGGCGACCTTCTTGCTACTTCCTCGAACCCGGCTTGGCAAAACGTAGGGAGAAGACCAGTCCAAGCGAATGCATCGGGGAGGTTCTTGTGGGTGTCTTGAGGATACCCTTCGATGATCTTGGCGCCATTTTGGATAGCGTAATCCACGGCGGCTCTGAGTAGTGCGACGCTTAAGCCGGCGCGACGGTATTCAGGCTTCACAAAAAAGCACGAGACAGACCAGACCGGCTGAGCATCCACGGGCTTAAGCACGCGAGTATTTGCCAGACGGGTGTACACCTCGCGCGGCGCAACAGCACACCAACCCACAGGTTTGCCGCCCAAGTAGGCGAGCACCCCCACGGCTTTCTTCGAAGCGACGATTCGGCGAAGAGCCCGCCTGTTTCGATCGCCCTTATCTTCTTGAAACGCGGCGCGGCCAAGGCGCCACCACATACACCAGCAGCCTCCCCATCCGCCACACGGCCCCAAAAGTTCCTCAATGTCCGGCCAGTTTTTGGTCGTCAGCGGACGAAACTCCACAGCGACATGCGAGATTCTGGTGGCGTCAGAGAGTTTTCTTCTTCGATTCTGCTTTTTGATCACAACAGAACATCCTTCGCAGCTCAATTGTCGGCGCCGATGCTCGGAGCAACCCTTCCATCTTTACAGATAACTTAGCCACCAGTCTTTTCGTCGCTGCTTCAAGTCCGCGAACCAGCGACACGGGAAGTAGAGCATCACGACGGCCATGAGCCAGATCACGTAAACAAACGGGAGGTTGTGGCCGTAGTCGTCGGGGATACGGTTCATCCAGAAAGTGCCGTGCCAGAGCCAATTCACGGGCTGGCGGAAGATATACGCCGCGCCAATTGCGAGCAGGTGAATTACGTAGAGATGTAGTATGTAGAAGAACATCGGCACGCGTCCGAAGATCAGGAGGGGATTAGTAAGCTTCCATGTAAACGGCTTGTGCCCAAAACGGTCCAACCACCAAAGCAACAGGAGAGAAGGTCCAACGGTCATGAGCAAGAACTGCAAGGAAGGGGGGTATTTCTCGACGTCAAGGAAGTAGACGATCGTCATGGAAGTTGCCGGGAGTAGATGCCACTCCCCGGGAGTGCTCGCGGCTACCCCGCCCGTTGGATTTCCGTATGCGTTGAATCCGCGAAGAACGACAAAAGCCAGCGTTAATGTTGAGCCGAGATACAGCAGAATTCGCTGTCGAACCGCCGGTGCTTTGACCATGACCCTCCCGAACACGTAGCCGGACGCCATGACACCGACCCAGGGAATGAGAGGGAACAACACGAAGAAGTTGATGTCAGGTACCACTCCGCGACGGTGCAGCAACACCCATAGCCAGCCGTGGGAACCCAGTTGCTCGGATTTGACAGCGTCGAACAGATCGTGCAGCCCGACCAGCGTAAGACCAAATGTGAGGATCGCCCATTCCGGCAACCACACGAGGGCTGCCAGTATGACCATACTGATGCCCAGTGACCAGACCACGCCGCCGAATGTCCAGGGAACGAAGGTCCAGGCGAACTCAATGATCGTCCATTCCAGAATGACGAGCCAGATTCCGCGGGTCCAGAGATAGCGCGAGACCTTCCCGACGGATCCTGTATGGTTGCAATAGAGGAACGCGCCAGTACCGGCAAGAAAGAAGAACATGGGCGCGCAGAAGTGGGTTATCCAGCGCGTGAAAAAAAGTGCTGGCCAGGTGAGATTAATGTCCTCCGGTTCAAAGCGAACGTTGGTGAAGAAGTCGCGCGTGTGGTCAAGTGCCATCCAAACCATGATGAGCCCGCGGAATATGTCGATGGACAAGAGTCTAGTTCCCGAGGCGACCTTGGGCATCGCTACGGCACTGGGTGCGCTAGGGCTGGCGGCAAGTTGCATTGGTCAGTTCCTCAGATTCGGTTAAGAGAACCGCAAACAACTTTGCACATCCTGTACAACTCTAGATCGGGACATCGGCCGTCGTGAACTTTGGGTCTTCTACGTTACCCGTGTTGCGGGTACCGATTGGTTCGAAAACCATGACGTGAGCTTCGTCGTCTGCCGAGGTGCGATGTTCAATCCCTGCGGGAACGATGTATAACTCCCCGGGCCCAAGCTCGACGGAACTATCCCGGAACTCGATTCGCAACCGTCCGGACAGGCACAACAACAATTCGTCCGCGTCTTCGTGATGATGCCAGACGAACGTTCCACGAAGCTTAGCGAGCTTAAGTTCCTGGCCGTTCAACTCGCCAAGAATCCGCGGTTTCCAGTAGTCCGTTATTTGAGACAGCTTCTCAGCAAGACAAATTTTGCTCGTCATTTTTTCTCCTCTGCTTGTCTCCTCTGTGCCGACAGGTTTATAACGCCTGAAACGCATCTTGGTATTAATGCATTTGTTGTTCGTGCTCCAGAAGCCAACGCTTGCGCTTGATACCTCCACCGTAGCCAGTGAGCGATCCGTCAGATCCGATCACCCGGTGACAGGGGATGACAACCCCAACCGGATTTGAGCCATTGGCAAGACCGACAGCACGAACTGCGGCAGGCCGGCCGATTTGCTCAGCAAGCTGCGTGTAAGAAACGGTGGTGCCACAGGGAATTTCTCGCAGCGCACGCCACACCTCGCGCTGAAACAACGTACCGCCTGTTTCGACCGGCAAAGCGTCGATCACATCGAGTTCTCCTGCAAAGTACCTGCTGACTGCATCGGTTAGACCATTCGGATTGCTAGCGGATTCAAGCCGGAACCCGTTCTCGCCGTAGTGGAGACGTAGGAGCCGGTGCATACGCGCTTCGTGGTCCGTCCAATCCGTGGCACGCAAATTTCCTTCGCGATCCGCAACAATCACCATCTCGCCGATGGGCGTATGGATTCGATTCGACAACAACTGCAAGACTTCAGTCATGCACTACTCCTGCTCGGGATTACGGCGCCCTGGGCAGCCCAGAGATGCTGCGCTGCGTAGGCACGCCAGGGCCGCCATAGTTCAGCGCGTTTGAGAAGGCTGCCCGGATTTGCCTGTACCCCATCGATCAAGCTCGCACCACGAAGCAGACCGACGTCGGAAGCGGGAAAGGCGTCCATCTCGCGAAGAGCACGTAATGCAATGTATTGTGCTGTCCACTCACCGACGCCGCGGATCGAACGGAATCGCGCAATCGCTTCTTCGATAGTTCCAAACGGGCGAAATAGATTTGGGTCAGCCAGCGCAGCCTCCGCCAAGGCCTTCAACGACGCTTGCCGCGCGTCAGGCATGCCGAGTCCAATAGATTCTGCCGCGGCAAGGGTTTCCGCTGCAGGAAATACGTGCGACAAGCCAGGATGACTGACATAACCAACCGGCACAGCCTTGCCATGGCGTGCAACCAGTTGTCCCGCAAGACGGCGAGCCGCAGTAACGCTCACCTGTTGGCCGAGAATCGCTCGCACCGCCAATTCGAAGCCATCCCATCCGCCCGGCGCACGCAGCCCAGGACGCTGCGCCACGAGCGGTGCAAGCAGCGGATCGCGACAGAGATGCTCATCAATCGTCTCAATGTCTGCGCCAATGTCGAACAGCCGGCGCACTCTGGTGACAATTCCAGGCAGAGAGCGAACGTCGGGAAATCGGATCGCAACGCTCAGGCTCTGCTGCTGTAGCAGACGAACAACTCGAACCGAGCCGATAGAGCCATCAATCTCAACCGTGCGTTGATAACGTCCGTTCTCAACGACTTCAACGCTTGGGATCGCACGCGCCTCCAGATAGGCAATCATGGAATCCCAGTCATAGGGCGGTCGGTAACGGAGACGCAGCGTTACACCCGCTTCGGCGTGAGCCGAACCTGCGGAGTCTTCCCGTCGCAAGGCGCTCGGCGGGCGATGAAACATTTCCCGAAACATTTCGTTAAAACGGCGTACGCTGCCAAATCCCGCTGCCAACGCAACTTCGGTCATGGGCATTCGCGTCTCATGAATGAGCTGCTTGGCAAAGAGCACGCGCCGAGTCTGTGCCACAGCGATGGGCGAGGCTCCGAGATGCTTTAGGAATAATCGCCGGAGTTGGCGCTCTCCTACACCAAGACGCTCTGACAACCTCGCAACGTTTGCCTCTTCACTATCCAGGGCCCCATCGGCGATAAGAGCTAATGCCCGGGAAACGGTATTCGAAGTTCCGCGCCATGAAGCTAAGTCCGGAGCGGTCTCGGGCCGGCAACGCAAGCACGGGCGAAATCCTGCTTCCTGCGCCGCTGCGGCGGAGCCAAAGAAGCGGCAGTACTGGAACTTCGGGGTTCGGGCTGGACAGACAGGCCGACAATACACCCCGGTGGAAGTAACTCCGACGAACAACAGTCCATCGAAACGCACATCTCGGGTCTGTAAGGCGCGATAACATATTTCCCGATCAGGCAGTTCCATGGTTGGATTTTCTCACCTGCTCAAAGCGGAGACTCGCGCTTTTCGGACATCATCACCCATCAGGATGGCAGTTCGTCCCCGGCTATGTCCCCGGCTCCGACCCTTCTTGGAAACATCGTCGGCGGAAGGCCTTCCGGGCAGAATCGGGCCAAATTCGGCAGCCTGTTAAGCTGGCTGCTTGCTGCAAAGCCGAGCCACTACGCTACTGCCAGGCACCGAGGAGACGGCGTAAAAGCACTAGTTCGCCCAAGTGGTAGGCGTTGTGATCGGCAGCGAGCAGTGCCTCTCTCAGGACCGTCTGACTATCACCGTTTGGAACGGTAGCGAGCAGATCGGTCGATTCGTCGGCCACCAGTTCGCACAGTGCCTCAAGATCCTTGCGAAATGCCTGCACGCTCTGGTCCCAGGCTTTTTCGTTCGGAGGCACTTGAGCGCTGGGCCAGTATCCGCCTGGGAACTCAGGCGATTTGTGATTGGGCTTGCGGGAGAACTCCAGAATGTCCCACTGGGTGATGCGCAGGTGTTCGAGCACTTCCCAAGGCGAATGCTCGGCGCCCGTAGGCCTCTCGCCGCGCAGATTGGCCGGGACATTTTTAGTGGCTGTATCTAAATCCACATGAGCGTCGCTGCCCTTGAGCATATTGAGCAGATGTTGACGAAGAGCCTTGTCGTTTGCCATGGTTGTTTTTCCTCTCTTTTTCGGATCGGTATGCTGCTGCTTGGTATCTGCCAGGACATCACCCCACGGACGCCCTCGGGCCTGGATTCATTCACACGAGCGTTCGTTTCGCCCGGTACTCGCCTTCCAATTTCCAGGTCTTGCCGTCCGGGGTAAGAGATTCGCCGATCCAGTGAAAGGAATCATGGGTGATTTCGGTGAATCTCCAACGAGTTGCCGTGCCGTCCGGACGAGCGCCAACTTGAACGATGTCGTTGCCGATCCGCCGTCCGATCTGCTCTTCGCGGTGACCTGTCACGGGATTGATCCACCGTATGAGCCAAGCCTGAATCGCCGGATCCCAAACGCGAAGCGTAGTGCCATACATGTTGTTTGCCTTCACGGTCTGAACGGTGCGCTCAGTGCGGCGGGGCATGATCCAGACGTCCTGCACGGCGCGGCCTTCGAGTACCCATCCGAAATGAACCTCGCCTTTGATGCCGAGGGAAGACACATCCACGGCTTTATAGTGCAGAACCTCCAGCTCCCAACCGCCGATCAGCCATCCATAGACGTCGGCGGATTCGGGAATTTCAGGGGAACGGCTGGACGCTGCCAATACGGTATGAAAATTTTCTTTTTGTGTCGACGCGATTGTCGTCATCGTTGAATCTCCTCCAATCATCTAAACCCTTGCGCTATGCTCAAAGAGTTATAGTCCCCTCCCGGAGGCGCGTTCTTGGCAAAAATTGCGGTCGAACTCGAGCAGGCTGTGGCCCGACGGGCCGCAATGGGTGCGGCGGGGGGCCGTCCCGTTGGCCGCGTGCTTGCGCGGGAAGAGGGATGGAGCGTGGCCGATTTGATCTGCACCTCCGGGCCGCAAGACCGTCCTTTCGAGGAGCAACATTCGCAGGTTTCCATTGCCATCGTCCTTGCGGGAACATTCCAGTACCGCGCTGCAGACGGTGGCAGGAGGGGCGAGTTGATGACGCCGGGCTCTCTGTTGCTCGGCAACGCGGGACAGTGTTTTGAATGCGGTCATGAACATGGCACGGGGGACCGCTGCCTATCGTTTTCCTATGCGCCGGATTATTTCGAGAAAATCACAGGTGATGCGAGAGCAGGGCGAAGCGGGCGTACCTTCCGTATACTCCGACTACCGTCCATGCGTGCTCTCTCACGACTTGCAGCGCAGGCGTGCGCGCAGTTGGCGGGGAACTCCGGACGTGATGATCGTGCTTTGGAAGTATCGTGGGAGGAATTAGGGATTCACTTGGCTGCATCTGCCCTGCGTCTTGCAAACGATGCCGCGCAGGATGTGCGAGACCCGGTGCCCAGCGTGGTCGCACGAGTGACGCGCGCCGCGCGAATCATTGAAGAGAGCCCGGAATCAGAACTGACGGTTCGTCGCTTGGCCCGCGAGGCGAGGCTGAGCCCCTATCATTTTCTGCGAAGTTTTCAGCAGCTGACGGGCGTGACGCCGCACCAGTATTTACTGCGGGTGCGGCTGCGCGAGGCAGCTATGCGGCTGGCGACGGAACGGGCAAAGGTGTTGGATATTGCGCTGGATTGTGGATTTGGAGATGTGTCGAATTTCAATCGGGCTTTTCGGAGAGAGTTTGGGATGAGCCCGCGGCGGTTTCGACGGCCAGAGTTGCAGTAAGCCTTTGAGAATGAAAAGAGCGCAGTTAGCATCTTTCCTCCTCCTCTACCAGCTTCGCTCCTCGCATATCTCTCGATGTGTTGTCGCCCACGGAAGCAATGTGGAGGCTGCCCTAGACTGGTTACCACCAAAGGCCTGAGGTGTCTCGGCGACATAGCATCGACGGAGTTCGCCCGCAACCAGATGGCGTGTGAGGCCCCGGTATCTAGGTTGAGAGCGCTCCAACTAGATTCGCAATGTCTTCCTGGCTGTTGTGAAGATGAGGACTGATACGCAGATTGCCCTCTCGAAGCGCGATATCGAATCTTGCCCCGGAAAGGCGTTCCTGCCACGCTCCAACTTCTTCGGCCTTCTGCGGGCGAATAACAACCAGCGTGGAACGCTGCGGTCCCGTCCGAGGGCTGATCAGTTCAAAGCGGTCTTCATCGAGAGTTTGAACCAGTTGAGTGATTAGCCGTTGGTCGTAGTCAGCTACATTTGCCGGTCCGGCTTGGAGCAAATACTCAATTGCTGCGGTCCAGGGAATGAAGTTCAGGAAGTTCGCTGTGCAGAATACGTCCCATGCACGCGCGCCGAGATCATTGCGCAGCGAGTAGTCGCACATTTTGTCCAACGGCTTTCCGGCTTGCATGGTGAGCCAATAGGCATGGCGAATCGTTAGTGACTCCCGCAGTGCGGGCGCCAGCCAGCAGAAGCCCGTCGCATATGGCCCGCACAGCCATTTGAAACCGCAGCACGTCATCGCATCCACAGGTGAGTTCTGGACGTCGAGTACTCGCGCACCCAATCCCTGAGCAGCGTTCAGTACGAAGATCACGTGATTCTTCCTGCAGACCTGGCCGAGGCCGTCCACGTCAATTGCGTATCCACTGAACGAGTTCACCCAACTGGTGCAAAACAGCCGCGTTTGAGGGGAAATCTCGAGAGCAAGCTGCTGCGGGTCGACTTGACCTGCTCGTGCTTGGAGGAAACGAACCGTCACACCTTGGCTGCGCAGTATCAACCAAGGGAAAATATCGGCAGGGAAATCCCCATCAACCACTAAAACCTCATCTCCGCGCTGCCACTGCATTCCGTTCGCCAGCAGGTCAAGCCCGTAGCTTGTGCTGTTCCCCAGAATGATGTCTTCGGGCGCCGCGCCTATTAGCTTGCCAAGCGCTGCTCGCAGCCGACCCGGCACTTCAAGGAAATCTCCGTCCCGAAGCAGATATGGTCGTGCCTTTTGTTCCACTGCGGCTCTTGCCGCTTCAACCGCAACTCTGGGAAGCGGACCCTGGTGTGCCGTATTCAGCCAAACGCGGCCATCGAATGGACCAAAGTCCTCAGCAAACAAATCATTCGCACCCATGGAAGCCATGTTCTCATGACCCAGAACCACCGACACAGCAAGAAGTGGTAGCGGTCTCATCTCGGCGGCGAGCGCGATATCCGTAGAAAGGCCCTACCCAGCTCTTCGGTTCGAACCACCATGCGATAACTGCCGAGCCGTCGGCAACCCTTCCCTTACCGGACTATGGAACGGTTGCCCCTGACCCGGGCTGCTACGCAGATGTGGTGTACCAGGCGAAGAGGCCCTGCAATTGGCCCGTGGCTACTGAGCCTGCGCGCGACCTGCAATCAAGTGCGCAAGGTTTCGTCCGATGAGTGCCTCCTCGGACAGCCCCAGGACCGCGAGTTTGCAAGTCACGCTTTCTGTGTCACAAGCTCTGGCACCGCACCCACAGAGGATCGCTTCGGTTTCGCGCCTGTCGAAGGTCACGCCGGCCGGCTCGATCCGAAGCAGACCCGAATTCGCAGGACAAATCTCCTGACAGTCAAGGCAACCGAACAAACAATCGGCGGACAGGCCGTGGTTGAGATCGCCCGCTTGCTCGCTGAATAAGGTCGTGCACAATTCCGCGCGCGCCAGGGTCCTCTCCTCATCGATTGCACCCGCCGGGCAGGCGATAGTGCAAATGCCGCAGGTCTCGCATTCGGGCATCAAGCATAAGGGCTTGGGGCGCCAGTCCTCTGCTATACCGACATCCCTATCCGTGACATACCCCGCCAGTTGAAAATAGCTGCCCCAGTTTGGGATGTAGGTGAGGTTGTTGCGCCCATATGTGACGAGGCCCAGCCTGCAGGCTACCGACTTCAGCGGAGCGGCGAGTATCGCCAAGTGGCCGTGCAGCTCGGGAATCGTCGATGTGATGTCGTCCCGGACTTCTTGGAACAACGCTGAATAGCGCACGTACGTGGGTGGCAGCGTTACTTCGAACGGTCCTGTTTCAAGCTCGAAAGTCAATCGATGCGCGGGACGAGGGACAGCAACGACAACAACGGCTTTCACATCTGCGATGCTTTCCGACGAGTTCTCGTACCTGAAAAAGTCGAGATTGTTCGTATAGAAGTTCGCGTCCAATTCGCCAGTGCTATGTTGCCGGGTCAGCTCCGCCCGAGCCTCGTGGAGCACGCGAACGCCACCACAGGCAACCCGAAAGCCCCGTCCAACGGCCCAATCCTTCAGTTGGCCGATCATGGTTCCTCCTTCATCGCACTCCGGTTTCAGAACTTCTGTTGCGTAACTATCATAGACATGTTTGCCGGTTACCATTGGACTCCCTCATTTGTAACCTGTCAAGGCTTGTTTACAGGTTACAATGGGTGCATGGTTGACAAAGCACCATCCGCGAGTGGCTTTCGGTTTGAGTTGACGGGGGGCGCCCTGTGTTTCGACTTTGCCAACACGGTGGATAGCCGGTGTGCTCCCAAACAGCGAGTCGATAATCTCACCGGCTTCACGGCATTGGCGGAGTGGGCGCGCCAGAGCGGGGTGGTATCGGCCCGCAAAGCCGGCGAACTGAGCCGAACGGCCAAGAAGCAACCTGATGCCACAGGGAGGGTGTTCCGCAAGGCGGTAGAGCTTCGCGAGACCATCTACCGCGTGTTCTCAGCCATCGCTGGCGGCGATCGCCCTTCGGGGCGAGACCTCCTCCTGCTTGGCTCCTATGCCCAAGAGGCGTGCTCACACATGCATCTGATCGGAGGAGGGAGCGGGTTCGAATGGCGTCTGGACCAACGAAGCCGCGGTTCTCCGATGACGCTGCTTTGGCCGATCGCAAAATCTGGGGTTGATTTGCTGGTTTCGGGAGACCTGGCCAGAGTCCGGGAGTGTGCCGCCGGCAACTGTGGCTGGTTGTTCATGGATCGGAGCCGTAATCAGAGCCGACGCTGGTGCGACATGAAGATCTGCGGAAACCGCGAAAAGGTGTGGCGACATCGTCGCTCAGCGGTCGGCAGGCAAGCGACTCCCTGAACCGAGGTACGTCGACAAAATATGCTTCCCACCCTTGATTCCACTTCGCGAGTGGTAACAGCGGTTCCGTCCGGTACCTTAAGGGGTTCGGTTCCGGAAGGCAACCCGCCCACTCGGCTCAGGGACCCGAACCTGCATTTCGACCGTTATTCCCGTAATCGAGAGTTCACGATCAGTCCTGCGAGCGGGTTTGCAAAGGACCTGCGAGGCTTTCCGAATCCCTCGCAAGCTACCAAATACATGCCCTTCACATGAAGTGGGCTTTCGAACAAGGTTCTGGACGGATGGTTTCGAGGGAGTTGAACCCCAAGGCATCCAGAATTCGGAAATATTGTCACGGGCGTGTTTACCCCGGTCTTAGCCAAGCACAGCAAGAGCTTCAACGTGATCGATACGCTTGCGGTAGGTGTGGACCGAATCCAGCGGAACTTCGAACCGATGCAGCAGGTATTCGAAGAAGTTCCTCCGAAGAATGACAAGCGTCCTCAAGCAATCCGGGGAGCTTCCAGTTCGCCGTGGACAAAGGCTGCATACAGAATCAACTTGGCGCGCTCGTCGCTAATCTGTTCGCCTCAAGACGGTGAACGGTTGGGACGGTTGTGTGAGAGATGCCGGCGTTGCGGGGGCCGCCGGAGCTTGGCTCGGTTGCTGTTCTTGCCCCAGTCCGCAGAGGGTCGCGCCCAGGAGCAGCACCAGGACTGCGGCCATGCGACGCAGAGGAAGAATACTCAACGCTTTCATCTTTCATCCCTTCATAGCGGATTTCCTTATTTTGTTTTTTGCACGCGAAACGCCCAGAATTTTACCGGAACTTCCTTTTTGACTTCAATAATGACGCCCAGTGTGTTCTTGGCAAAGGACCGGGAAACTAAGCTGAGTCTTACGCAGATTCCATGGCTGCAGCACTGATCTGAATTTTCAGATCCTGAGCTCCCAAGGTCGGGTGTTTGGCGTGCAGGACAACGGTGCCGGCCTGCTGCTTTGCCCGGATCCAGACAGCTCCCACTCCTCCAATCAAGGCGAAGGGATTATCCCCGATCAACTCGGCTGGTCCTTCCAGCCTCAGGACAATTGCCGCCGTCGCGTACGGACGCACTGCACCATATTCATCGGTGACGCGGAACACGACACGTGTCGCGTCGGCCCGGTCAGCTCTTAGCAGATCGTCATCGGCGCGGAGTTCAAACTTCTGGTCAATCGCTTTGCCGGAGTAGGATTTCGAAACGACCTGCGTGCCGGCAATGTAGCCTTCGATGCGGAGATCACCCGTCCAGTCATCCACCTTAGAAAGATCGGTGAAGAACGGTGGATAGCGGAGGTTCCCGAATTCCGCACGGTTCGGATCCGCCTCGGCTACAAGCCGGTTGCCCACGTAGAACTTGAGATGGTCGCAGTTGGAGCATACGACTACTTTCTTGTACCAGTTGTATTCGTCGCTGGCTGACCAGTGAAACGCTGGTTCGAGAACGAGCTCCTCATCGGGTTCGCATTGCGATTTGTAGAAGCCCGCGGCGGGTTTTGGTTCACGAAAAATATCGCTGACTCCGTGATAGCAGACGCGATCGCCCGACCCGAAATCGGCGTGTGTGTTGTAGTCGAAGGCGCACCAGCCGATTCCTCCTGCATATTGCGCATTCCCCGCAATCAGGTTGTGAATGCGGGCGTGCCGGAGCGTGTGTTCGGTCAGCCGTCCGTTGTTGTCGAAGGATTTTGTGTCAAAGGTGTGGCCTACGAACTCGGTGTTCAGATACCGGGGATGATTCGGCGCCTTCAGCGGGAAGCCGAAATCGTTCATGGTGAACACATCCTCCAGGAACTCCGAATGCTGGAAGTAGCGAATGCCGCCAGTCTGACGAGTCGGATCGAGAGCATGGGCCAGTGCGTTTGTCCGCGTGTAGAAATCGTGGTCGTCCTTGGATTCATTGATCCGCACGCCCCAAAGAACGATTGCGGGATGATTCCAATCACGCCGGATCATTCGCCGCACGTTGTCCACCGCTAGCGATTTCCAGACCTCATCTCCAATATGTTGCCAGCCAGGGATCTCCTCGAGTACGAGCAAGCCAATTTCGTCGCAGCAGTCCAGGAAGTGTCGGGATTGCGGATAATGTGAGGTGCGCACGAGGTTGCACCTCAATTCCTTCTTCAAGATGATCGCGTCCCGCCGCTGAACTCGTCGCGGCATCGCCTGCCCGACAAAGGGAAACGTCTGATGGCGGTTCAAACCGCGTAATTTGACGACTTCCCCATTCAGCTTGAAACCCTCTTCAGTAAAGGACGCTTCGCGAAAGCCGAAGCGGCGCGTATCTTCATCGACGAGTTGCGCGCCTCTGAGGATACGCACAACGACCGTGTAGAGATTCGGCTGTTTTAGGTCCCACAGCTTTATGTTGGGGAGTTTGTCCATGCGGAGAGAGTGCGCAACCGGCTCAGTCGTGATATCTGCTGCTGGAATCGGCTGCTCGGCGCGAGCAATAACCTGGCTGCCATATCTCAGCTCGGCTTCCAACGACAATGGCCCTTGATTATTCTCAAGAGTGCTGACAAAGCACTCAATATCGACTCCAGGATGGTCGCTGAGAACATCTCGTGGCTTCGCGAAGATATTCTCGATGAAGGTTGCGGGCACTACGCGCAACGCAACTTCCCGGTAGATGCCTCCGAATGTCAAATAGTCGATCACGTCTCCAAACGGTGGAATATCCGGCCGCTCATTGGAATCCACTGCCACTGCCAGCAGGTTGTCGCCGTCCCAATCGAGATGCGGGGTTAGTTCGAACGAGAACGGCGTATATCCACCCTTGTATTCGCCAAGCTTGTGTCCGTTAATCCACACGGTAGAGGCGGTCATCACGCCTTCAAAATCCACGAAGACGCGCTTGCCTCTGGTTTCGGGTGGAAGCTTGACGCGGCGCCGGTAGGCTGAAACAAAGTGGTACGACTTCTCATCGAAGCTGTGCCAGGGAAGTTTCTTATTGCTATGGGGAATGGTGACTTGCTCGAAACCGGAATCGTCGAACTCGCGCGTTTGAAAGCCATCCACCACGCGCGGGCTGAATCGCCAATTCTGGTTGATGGGCAAAACCAGCCGGGCGAGCGAATTCCGGGCCTCGCTCTCGAACGCCAGTGTGTCTGCGACGGAAATTCCGCTCAGCGCAGCGCCCGCAATAACTGCGCCGGTGGTTTCGAGAAACTTGCGCCGATCCATGACGATTATGTCACCCGCTCCTGCTTACAGGTGGACCAAACCTCTCTGCAGCGCCGCGACCACAGCCTGGGTGCGGTCGCTCACATTCAGCCGCATCAGAATCGTGCTTACATGACACTTGACGGTGGCATTGGTGATTCCCAACTCGCTGGCGATTTCCTTGTTTGATTTGCCGTTCACCAGGAGCTGCAGCACTTCCTGCTCCCGCGGGCTCAGGTCGCAATCCGGCATGCGCGATTCCAGAGCCCGCACCACGGGCGGCGGAAGAAAGCGGCCTCCCAAATGAACGCGCAGCAACGCGTCGATCAGAGTTTGATACGGCATCCCCTTGATCACATAGCCTCGCGCTCCAGCCTCGAATGCCCGGTGGATGTCTTCATCTCCTTCGTATGTAGTCAGGACAACGAACCGTGATTCCGGATAGCGCGCACGGATCGCAATGATCGCATCCACACCGCTCATCTTCGGCAGCCGGAGATCCATCAGCGTAATGTCGGGCTTGTGCTCGTGAAACAGGGCGACGGCTTCTTCCCCCGTGCCGGTTTGGGCAACCACTATCATGTTAGGTCGCGCATTGATGATGGCAGCTACCCCGACGCGCATTAGAGGATGGTCGTCCACCACCATCACTTTAATCTTTTCCGGGGTGCTCACAACTTCACCTCCATGTCATCGGAGGGAACCAAAGTGCCGCGTGGAATGTGGAATGTGACTTCCGTGCCTTTGCCCGGCTGGCTGTTCAACGTCAATGTGCCCCCCACCCGCGTGATCCTTTCCTTCATGCCGACCAGGCCGTAGTGCCCCGCCGAGGAGAACACCGACTCGGGATCAAATCCGGTTCCATCGTCGCGAATCATTACCTGGCATTGAGTAGCATCAAAGTGAACTTCGACCTGTACCTTGCTCGCACGGCCGTGGCGGATCGCGTTATAGATGGCTTCGCGCACCACCATGAGCAGTTCATGGATGGTGGCCTGCTCAAAATCGAAGGGCTTGCCAGAGATGTGCGAGTCCACATTCACCGCGAATTCCTGGCTGACCTGCTCCGTCAGGCGGCGGAGTAGCGTGCCGAGGTCTTCGACCGCCGGTGACTTCTGGCGCAAATTCCACACCGCTTCCCGCGCCTCATCGATGGTCGTTCGCAATTGTGTCCGCGCACAGTCCAGCAGGTCTCGCTGGGCATCCGCCTCCGCCGGACCAAGACTGGAATGAGCCTCCAAGAGCGCCGACACACTCGCGCATCCCTGGATGAGCGTGTCGTGCATCTCCCTCGCTAGCCGGTTGCGCTCCCCGAGTACTGCATGGAAGCGCGCTGCCAGTTGGCGAACGCGGAATTCATGAATTGCCCAAGCGGCTCCTGCCAGCGCAAGGATGCAGCAGCTAAGGAACCACGCGGTCCTATAAAAATGCGGGCGCTGCGCGATTTCAAGCGAAGCGTCGGCGATCTGTTCCGGATTGTTCATCTCGAAGGCCGCGACCCGGAACCGATAGCGTCCCGCGGGAAGATTCGTGTAGTAGGCGACGCGGTCGGAGGAGGCTTCGCTCCAGTCCTTGTCAAATCCGTCCAGCCGGTAGCGGAACTCCACGCGTTCCTGCGACCGCAAGAGCACTACGCCGTAGTGCAGTTCCAGTTTTTTCGTATCCGGACCGAGCGAAATCCCACCTGCGGGCGAAATCTGCAGTCCGTCCGCCACTGCCTCGTCGATCACGACCGGCGCCTGCTCGGAAGGCTTGGGTTCGTCAATGCTCATGCGGACCGGCCCCTTGCTGCTCGGGAACCAGACTTCTCCGCGCGTCGTAAGAAGACCGGCGGGCTTCTCCCCTCCGCACATCTGGATAGTTCCCAGTCCTTCGGAAATGCCGTAGAGCGTCAGGTTCACGCGCCGCTCGCGCTGTTCGGCGACCGCATCAAGCTCGTGACGATTGACTGCGGAGATTCCATTCGGGCCGCTGATCCAAAGGGTTCCGCGCTGATCCTCCACGAGTTCGTAGATGCTGTTGCTGGCGAGGCCTTGCGCAATCGTGTAGTGGGTGAGTCGCCCACCTCGCCAGCGGTACAAGCCGCCGGCTCGAGTTCCAATCCACAACCCTCCGTCAGGGTCCTCGTGAATGGCCCAAATTTTTTCGTGCTGCAGGGCAGTCGTGACGACGTCGCTCTCGAATCGGTCGCCATGCAATCGGCTCACGCCTCCGTCCGTGCCGATCCAGAGATCGCCGTTTCGGTCTTCGAGCAAAGAGCGCGTGCTGAAGTAGCAAAGCCCGTCTGACATCTGAAAATTCTTGATCGTGCCGGCGTGCCAGCGACTCACTCCTTCATCGGTAGCGATCCATACGCTGCCGTCGCGGCTTTCCAGGAAGGCGCGGACAAAGTTGTTCACCAATCCTTCCTTGGTCGTGTAGTGAAAGAGTCGCCCGCCCACCTGGCGGTACGCCCCACGGCCCTCCGTCCCCACCCAGAGTGCTCCCTCGCGATCGCGGAAGACGTTCCGGACCCTGACCCCGGAAATACCCGGAAACCGGTACGGGGTGGCTTTCCCGTCGCGATAGCGAAACAAGTCAGCTGCTGCAATCCAGACGTCGCCGCCTTTGTCCTCGTACACCGTCTCAGCGTCGGAGTCCGACGCATCCGGCAGCGCAACCGTTCGAACCGGCGTGTGGCTCAACCTCAGCATCCCGGCCTGAGTTCCGACCCAGATGTTCTGCTCGACATCCTCGAACAGGTTCAGGACGGTGTTGCTCGGAAGCCGTTCCGGCGCCGTCATCTTTGAGAAGCTGCCATCGTGATAAATGTAGAGCCCGTGCCCAATCGTTCCGATCCATAATGCGCCGTCGGAAGTCTGGCGCAAGAAGCGGACTGTGCCGCCGACCTCACGCACCTTTTCGAAGCGTGCAGTCCCTGTTTGAGCGAACACCTTTCGGTGCAGCCCCGAAACCGTTCCCACCCAAATGCTTCTATCCGCTGTTTCGATAATTGACTTAACCCGACTCTGACTGGCTTCTCCCTGCAAGTGGTATTCGACAACCGAATCGCCTTTGAGGCGCACCAACCGGGAGCCCCCCACCCACAGCCCGCCTTCTCGATCCTCGTAGATGGCGTGAACCGCCAGCAAAGGCACGGTCCTGGAATCGTCAATGCGCTCAAGTCGTTCCCCGTGCAACTGAAACAGACCGTTATCCGTTCCGATCCAAATCTGCCCGACGCTGTCCTGGTACACCGATCTGACAAAGCTATTGGTGAGTCCGTCTTTGCTGGAGAAGGAACGGAACGCACCATCGCGGTACTGGATCAGTCCGCCGCCTTCGGTTCCGATCCATAGGGTGTTGTCCTGAGAAACCATCAAACAAAAGATGTTGTTATCGCTGAACGCGGGCGTGTTCTCGCGGTTGTAGAGGGAAAAGCGGGCCCCGTCAAAACGCAGCACACCGCCCGTGGTCCCGATCCAAAGATAGCGATCCTTCGTCTGCGCGAACGCCTGGACTATTTGTTCTGGTAGGCCATCCTGCATCTGCCAGGTGCGTTCCGTGTAGGCCAGCAGGGGACGAGCCGCAGCGGACGCCAAGAGTAAGGAAGCGCAGAGCGCGAGCATCACAGTGCACACTACGCTGCGAATCTGCGTGCGAACTCCGGCCGGGATAGTTCTTGAAAGCATGGAGCGGACAGGTTCCACAAGAAGTGTAGACCGAATTCTCTGTGGGTTGAAACCCGCACTTTTTTACTTTGCGGCATGGGCTGAAGGCCGCGTTCTCCCCGGACGGATCAGAATCGAGTCAGGCTGTCGAAAGCCCGAACTACCGGCTGCGCGTTGCCATCGTCGTCGAAGAAACTGCGGCTGCCCAGTGGCCCGGTAGCCGCCGGCTCCCACCAGAATATGCCCTTGCCCAAACCGTTCGGTGTTTGCTGCACAACCTTGTTTACTTCTTCCAGAAATTGGCGCTGGCCATCCGGCGTTTCCGGGAATGGTCCCGGCTTTTTTGTGTATTCTGACGGCTGCCAGTGGTACGCCGTCTCCACCACAATGATGTCCTTCCTATATTCGAGCGCCATGAAGACCATGTTTTCCCGAAGGTCGTTTAGGCTACCGTGCCACCACGGATAATAGGACTGCCCAATCACGTCGTATTTCACATGGTAGGAATTCAGCTTGTCAAAGAAGTTCCGGGTGCCTGTCCGGTCCCCACCGCGATCAACGTGGATCATGATTCGCGGCCGCGGACCGTCGCCCGCTCCCGCCTCCACGCCCGCGATGCCGGCCTGAATCAAATCCGCAAAATTGTCCCAGTGCCCAGGCAGACGGCCGTCGGGCCACAACATGCCATGGATGACTTCATTGCCGATCTGCACCATGTCTGGAAGAACGCCTGCGGCCTTGAAGGCCGCGATGGTCGCCTTTGAGTACTCGAACACTGCGCTTCTTAACTGCGCATGTGACAACCCTTCCCAAACCTTCGGAGTGTATTGTTTTTCTGGATCCGCCCACGTATCCGAGTAGTGAAAATCGAGCAGAAGATGAAAGCCCAGTTCCTTTGCGGCCCTCGCGGAAGCGATTGTGTAATCGAGATTATTGGGCAGGTCCGTGGGTGTATGAAAAAGGCGGAGGCGCACCCACGTATACCCGTGATCCTTCAAGATCGCCAGGCCCGCTTTCGCTTGACCTGAGTCTTTGAAGACCGTGCCGCTGTTCTCCGCGGCGCGCAGGAATGACACGTCGGCGCCGATCGCGTAGTCGGATGCCGCAAGGTCAAGGCCCGAGCAGAGCAACCCGGCCAGGCATAGGACGGCGCGTGCAATTCTCGACATTGTCAATCGGCAAGCTTCTCCTCTCAGGTTTGTATCCTCAGGGTTTCGCGTCCACCACCACTTCGTATTCTGCCAGAACCTGCACATCGTTCACCCGAGCCACAGAACCGCCCGCCGGAAAAGCGGGCCAGGCTTTTTCGGGAAGATAAATCGGCGCATGCTCCCGCAGCGGCAGGATCTTCAATTCCAGCTTGTCCCATTGCTGGCTGGGAATTCGATCCAATCCGATCAGCCACGGCGTGCCATTATAAAAATTGTCGGTGAGCAGCTTTCCGTCCACGTACAGACGCGCCACATCCCCTTCGTAGGCGATCCGTAGAAATTCCCCAGAAATCGCGCCGGGTTCCACTGGCGGTACGGCAATCGTCCAGCTTGCCGCCGAGTCAAAAGCAGAATCCTGAGGAGCCATGGCAACTTCTTTCCCCATCCTGACGGGCGGATCGGCGCTCACCTCCCGCAGCATCTGGACTTTGGCTACGCTCGACGTCGGCTCAACGTGTGCGCGATACACCTGAAAAACACCATCATCTTCATCGCGGATGGGACCAGAAGGGGTCGCACCCAAAGCCGGCAGGAACCCGACCTTTAGATGTGCAGGATCCTGCGCCCATGCGTGAATCCGATCGCGATCAAAATACAAGTCCGCCGGAGAAAGGATCACTCGCTCTTTCCCTGCAATCGTTGTCTTCCAGGCATTCAAAGCCTGATCGCGCGATAGCACCAGAACATTCACGCTGCCGCCATTGCGACTGCGAACCCGCATCGCAATCTGTGTCCCTGGCTTGATCCGGTCAACGTAAGCGATTCCTCCCTCTCTCCTGACCTGTCCGCCCAAACTTTCGATCGAGGCACCATCTTTTTCTTCGAATGCAAACTCCGGCGAAATCCCGGGCCACACGAAGAACACGTATGTTTGCGGATCGTCTAATTTGCACAGAAGCTGCGCGGTCGCATAGCGAAGCATCGTCCCGCCGATGTCGAGATTCACCGGCCAGATGGTGTACGCGTCACTGGGGATATTGACCGGATTACGAGGTACCTGCAAAACGCCCGATTTGAGCTGGAGCTCGACTTGAAAATTCTTCCATTCCGGCAGACGGTGAGCCCGTTCGTGATTGTTGAGGAAGATGAAACCGTGATCGTTTTCCAGCCGTGCCGCTACGCGTGGGATTGACGTGTCCTGCTTGCTTTCGGGCATGCGCTCAGGAAAATAGGAGGGCATGGGGGCAAGACTTGTGCCGAAATCAGCCAGGAACAGGTGTAACGTCTTAAGAACGCGGTAGGAGGGGTGCATCTGGCCAAACTCGCCGAGGGGGGCCTGGAAGTCATACGACTTCACCGGCAAGTCATTCAGATAGCCCGTAGCCTGCGACTCCTGCAATGTCGTTTTCTTGCCATCCGGATTCGTGCCGCCATGAAACATGTAGTAGCCATACAGCACCACGCCCGATCCCAGCTTCACAACCTCCATCGCCGCAGTGTCGTCCGCGCTCAGTAGCGGCCGACGATGATACGCCGTTTCCATGCCGCCCCCCATCTCGGCGGTCAGATATGGATAGCGCGCGTCTACGGCATCGATGTCAGGATGCTTGGAGTGAAGATCATCTCCGACATTTTCCTCGCAGCGGGTTCGCGTAAAGAAATAGTTCGGAGTCGGTGGCAGATCCCCTAAGCTGCGCCACCAGAAACCGTCGGCATAGCCGCTGAAAACGGGGAGGAAATCTCGCGATGGAATAACTGCGTTGTCCCATCCCGTGACGGTATAAAAAGGAGCATCGAGCCCGACGTCGCGCGCCAACTGCCTTAACTCAAGGATGTGCTCGGCTCCTTTTCCCGGTCCGCGGGCGTTGTATTCGTTCTCCAACTGAACACCAATGATCGGACCGCCGTCCTTCCAAAAGAGTCCCTGCACCTGTTTGGAGATTTCACCGTAGAAGCGCCGCACGTAACCAAGGTAAACGGGATTGTTCTCGCGCGTCGCAGTCTTCTGAATCAGCCAATCCGGAAGCCCTCCATTGCGCGCTTCGCCGTGATCCCAGGGCCCCACGCGAATCCACACGTACATCCCATGCCGTCCGCACAGTTCCACAAAACGGCGCAGATCGCGCTGTCCCGACCAGTCGAACTGTCCTTCGATCTCCTCGTGGTGGATCCAGAAAATGTAAGTCGAGACGATCTGAATCCCTCCCGCCTTCATTTTCAGAATCTCTTTTTCCCACTGGCTCTCGGGATAACGGGAATAGTGGAACTCCCCCATTACTGGAAACCACGGTTTTCCATCGCGCATGAGATAGCGGTCATTGACCGAGAGCGTGTGGCCATCTGGCGACCGTCCGCCCGCAGGGAACGGAAGCGCTTGCGGCGGCGCAGCGGCAGTCCGCGCTTGGATCACTACCGGTAGCGCGGGCGTCTGGTCTTGCGCGAAAACTTCCTGCACTAGAACAGTCATGACCATAACAAAGGCGATTGTCAGCAGGTGTGCGTTGAGCGTACGACCCAGGTTGCCTCCCCAGAATTCGGTATTCATGGCAATCCTTGCCCCAAAAATCTAGCACCTGAGCCAGGCGGCGTAATCCTCCTAAAGTTGGATTGCCAGCAAATTGGGGAGTCGCAGTTTGCTTTTCTCGATAAACGACGGGTCTCTACGGCTACCTACACTAATTGGAAGGAATACTCCGCCTTTTGGTATTTTCGCGCCCGTGTCTCCCTCGATACCCGACTCCCGAAAAGTTTTCTCCAATCCGACTTTAGTAGGATTCGCAACCCACCAACTGAGAGTAGATTTCAAGCGGCGAGTCAGGAGCGGACTCCTGTGTCCAACTCCCTCGTTCATAAGCGAGCCGCGACGCTTCGAGGTGGAATATGAGTCACACATGGATGAAGCAATTATTAGCTGGTCTCCTTTTCACAACTTTGTTGCTGTGGGCAGCCACCGCTCTTGCGCAAGGCAGCGGAACGTGCACTGTCACCGGCACCGTTTACGATCAGTCCGGAGCTGTAGTGTCTGGCGCTAAGGTGACGTTGACGCAGACAGCAACGAATACAAGCCGGGAAACAGTTGCGAACAGCAGTGGATTCTTTTCCTTCATCGGCATTCCCGCAGGGACCTACGACGTGAAGGTCGAGGCCAAAGGCTTCGCGGCGTTTACGCAAACTGGCATCCCGCTTCATATCAACGACCAGATTGACCTGAGGCAGATCGCGCTGAAAGTGGCAGGAAACGCGGCGACCGTCGAGGTGACCGCAGCGCCGGCGCAGATTATCCCCGAGAGTTCCGGCGATGTCTCCTACACGATCACTGCGAAGCAACTGGACAACCTCGCCATCATCGGCCGCAACGCCATAGAACTTTTGAAGATTCTGCCCGGCACAGCCAACAGCGGCGGCTGGAACGGCGTGTACGACCCCGAGACCACCACATTTAACACCGGGGCGGGCGCCTACACGGTGAACGGAACCCGATTCGATCAGCTGGCAGTGGTCAGCGATGGCGGAAATGTGGTCGACCCAGGATTCAACGGCGGCGCCGCCGTGACGCCGAATTTCGAGATGATCCAAGAGGTCAAGATCGAAACCGCCAGTTACTCCGCGGAGAATCCGAACGGCCCGATGGTGATGGAAACCGTGACCAAGTCCGGTACCAAGGACTTTCATGGCGAGGCTTATTACACGATTCGCGACGGCAGCATGAACGCCAATGACTGGCAGAATAACTATTTCGATCTGCCCCGGCCCGCGAGCCGGTATCAATACCCCGGGTTCAACATTGGCGGACCGGTGATCATCCCCGGAACCGACTTCAACAAACATCGCGACAAGCTGTTCTTTTTTGCCGGATTCGAATGGATGCGCCAGGGCGTGGACCTTGGAGTGCACAGGACCGTGGTACCAACGGCTGACATGCGCTTGGGCAACTTCAGCGATCCCGGCCTTTCAAGTCTGGGCGGGATCACCGGGGTCCAGCCCTGCCCCACCGCTACGTGGCAGACCCTGGCCTTCTGTTCCGGCGCGGGAATGCTTAACACTTCCTGGATTGACTCGGGCGGACAGGTGCTAATGAATCTGTACCAGCTACCCAATGCAACGCCCACTCCGAACAATCCGTACAACTACCTCACCGATATCGTCAACCAGCAACCGCGTGCGCAACAGTTGTTGAAAATCGACTACGCCGCTACCGCGAACGATCACCTTTCGGTTCGTTATAACCACGAAGGCGAGACCATACCCTTCCCCTACGGGCTGTGGCAATACTGGCCGCAGAACCCTTACCCGGGCGATGTGGTTGGGGCAAACAGTTCGCATTCTGTGGCCACGAATTGGACGCACGCCTTCTCGTCGAGCCTGACCAACGAAGCCAACTTCACGGCCACTTACCTGATTTACCGAAACTACCTGACCAACTTTAATGGGGTTTCCGCCTCGAAACTGGGTTACCCCTACTATGGCGTCTATAACAACGGACTGGGCATTATTCCCAATGTTGGGAGCGACGTGGAGTCGAACGACGTCGGCGACTTCTTCGATGAAGGTGGCGTTATCCCCAATCAGAACGCCCCCAAGTGGACCTACACGCTCTCGGAGAATGTCTCCAAGGTGCTTCGCTCCCATTTGCTCAAGGCAGGATTCTATTGGAGCCACGAGACTTGGACGCAACGGACCGGCGACAACACCTATCTCGATCAGGGCGCGATCACTCTGGCATCGTGGGGATCATTGACCGGCAATGCCTATGCCGACCTGCTCCTGGGCCATGTTTCCATGTTTTCGCAGGGAACGCCGACGGTACTGCTGGATTTTGCCGCCAACGAGTACGATTTCTATGCGCTTGACGATTGGAAGATCGGCCACCGGCTCACGCTGAACTACGGCACCCGGGTGAATCACTTGGGATGGTGGTACAACAAACAAGGCGACATAGCAATTTTCGATCCCTCTAAGTATGTCCCCACCGCCGGCATCGCGGCCTACACCGGCATCGAAACCCATGCCATTGACCCCAGCGTGCCCTCGTCTGGGTACAAGCCCGTGGGGTTCCAACTTGCGCCTTCGGTGGGTTTTGCCTGGGATGTTTTCGGCAAGGGTAAAACGGTAATGCGCGGCGGATTCGGCACCAACTTCTTCCGCGATGAAGGCGTCACGGCCGGCTTTAAGCTGGTGGAGGATCCTCCCTTGCAATTGTTCAATTACTTCTCGCCGAGCGCGGGCCTGTATCTGAACCAGCTCGCCGGCTACAGCCAGAGCGCGGCTTTGCCTTGGTTGAACGTCGCATCGGCGACTGACAGCAAGATGCCCCGCACTTACTCCTACAACTTCACCGTCCAGCAGCAGGTTCCAGGCGGCACGCTGGTCTCCCTCGCCTACGTCGGCAATCGCAGCAGTTACTTGGTCGGCTGGCCCGATACGAACGCGGTCCCACAAGGCACGGAAACAGGCCAACAATGGCCCGGACAGTGGATGGAACAGTACAATCCTTATCGACCCTATCCTAATGTCGCCGGCATCTATCCGGCGGCTCACGAGCTGAAATCCAACTACAATTCGTTTCAGCTAACCGCGTCGCGCGCCAAGGGCCGAATCAACTACTGGGTCACTTACACCTTCAGCAAGGTGTTGGGCAACAACTCCGCCGACTCGTTCGACTTGAGCCGCACCTACGGGCCGCTGCCCTGGGACCATACGCAAGCGCTCAAAGTCTCTTACAACTTCTATCTCCCGTCGGTAAGTAAGGACTACCTCGGCAACAATCGGGTCCTGAACGGAGTGCTCGACGGCTGGCAGTTGAGCGGGATCACCGAGCTTGACAGCGGCGAGCCGATGTACACTTACCCCAGCAGTTTCGTACAAACCGGTCCGGGGGGCTACTTCATCACCATGGGTGGGAATAACTATAACGCAACCACCTGCCTCTCTTCTGGGGAGTGTCCGTTGGGCGGCTCGTTGTTAAACAGCGGCGACAACGAAGCCGGCCGCTACATCGTGGGCACGCCCGACGAACAAGCTGTGCCCCTCGTAATCTGCGATCCCACCGCACACCTCGCGGCGCACCAGCTCTTCAACGCCGCGTGTTTCCAGTCGCCAACACCGGGTAACAACGGAAGCTATCGGATTCCGTACATCCACGGTCCCATGTTCTTTGACAGCGACTTGACGCTTTTCAAGAACTTCAAGATGCGCGAGGCGAAAAGCCTGCAATTCCGGGCGGAGGCTTTTAACTTCCTGAATCATCCGCTCTACGGATTCACCAACGTCAATCCGTTCCTGGGAGCCGGAGCTAGTGATCCAGCGATGACTCTCAACTACGATAGTGTTGGCGCACTGCCGACAAACGTCAGCACCGCCGGCATCATGACCAACAAGTTCGGGCACCGCATCATGCAGCTGGAGTTGAAGTTCTCCTTCTAGGATTGGAAGCGTCCGCGTGAGCGGACGCGGTGGCTGAAGAGGCATTTGCTGATCGAATCTCGGGCCGCTGTCAATCAAGACAGGAGGGGCCCGAGGTCTGCACCTCTGTTCCGTGGGCGATGGCCCAAGCATTAGGCTACGCCAGTAGGACGCCCCTCGCAGGAACAGGTTGATTGCCGTTCCGCCTTTGAGCGCGAAGGCGGTTTCCGCGGCAACGAGCGGCACAGTTTTGATCAGCAGCGCTACCTGCTTTCGATAGGCCTCAGCCACCGGCATTGATGGACTCCGGCACCGTGATGTTGTAGGTCAGGTCCAGCTTGCCGCCGCGCACGAGCATCCGTTTTCCGCGCCCAAGGTCGATATCTTTCCGGTCCACTTTCTCCAGCCAGGCATGCTGGTGCCGCTCGGCAAACCACAGGAACAGCCGCTTCACTTTTACGCTGCGACAGGCGACAAGCAGCGTTTGGACCCGCCGCGGGCTGAGATTGCGCAGTCCCTCCACCAGGACATCCGCCTGATGAAACGTCTCGCGCTCCGGAACCTCGTCGAGCAATTCGAGTATCGCACGCTCCGGCGAAGACATGGTCAGCGGCCATTCCCATTGCCCCCAGGGCTGCCGTGTATAGCTGCTTTTCACGAGATCGTTGCCGGCGTGATTGAATGTTTTCTTGCGGCTCCCTCGCCCTGGGTCGCTTTTGAAGAGCTTCTCCGCATTGTGAAAAACGAACCGGCTTTGCAGCTCCAGCTTGAAGACCCATCCCGGCGGTTTGCCGGTCCCATAGAGGTGGATTTCGCGTTGGTGATCGCGAGAGGTCAGATAATGCCCAAATCCCTGCAGTTCGAGCGCTGTCCGGCCGCCGACGGTGAACGGGTATCCCAACAGCGTCTGAAGGGAGATCACCACCAATGAATGATCGAGCTCTGCGCTTGCTCATTACGCCAGCGATGCGCACGGCTGAACCATCACGCCTGTACCGGTAAGTTACGGATTCCGTCCACCACAACACCCGTTGCAAGGCAGTCGTCTTGGTTGTAGTCGAGTATGCGCTGCCTGATTGCCGGATCGCGGGATTCGAGCCAGCGGTTATACCACTCGATGGATGCTGCACCTGAAGGGTCCGGATCCCGCCAGTGAAATCCAAGGTATTGTGCAAGGGTCTTTATCGATTGGTCGTAAAGCGGCCACTCCGTTGCTTTCTTGACGACGTCAAAATAGAGATCGATCATCGCCGGTAGGGCAAAGAGGGCATCAACGTCGCTGACCGAGCATACTGCCGGGTACTTTTCTGCAAGCTTCTTGTACTCTGTCCTTTCATGCTTGGAATAGTAGTAGATCGTCGAGTCCCGAATTCGTGATGTCAAGTAGTTCCACGCCCTTTGGAATGCCGCCTCCTCGTGGGTCGGTTCGTTTCCTTCGGCAAAATAAGGCATGAATTGTGCCGTATCCGGCTGTCCGTACATCCTTTCTACGAAGCCGTGTAGGTATACGACGCCATGCATTGGATCATTCTCGATATCAAAATAGACTTCCTTTTGCGCAACTGGAAAATTCACCGCCTCGGTAAGATAGGGCGCCGCATCTGGATCTGTGAGCAGTCGAGCTCGTGCGTGGAATTTGCGCAGAGTGTCGGGACCTATTCCAGGGAAAATGGTTTTCTTCTTTTGGACATAGGACTCGGGATCGCATTCTGCAAATGCTTGAACTGTAGGAATGACGGCACTAATGACATCTCGCTTCGTTCGTCCCAATTCTGCAATCAGCGTCAAGTCGTTTGTTGCCACCAGAACAGCTCTGCAGTGTGAGTGCCAGTGGCAGAGTTTGCACGACGCGCCAGACATGGCTGGGCTCGATGAACTTGATCGTTCAAGAATTGAGCGGATCGCGGATAGGGCTTTCTGATAGCTGTCCCACCAAGTTTCTGTGTTGCGTACGCCTTGCGGGTCCATGAGCGCGTAGGGAACACGCTTGCCTTCTCGATCAATAACGTATGCCGCACGATCTCGACGACTAAGGCCGAGTTGCTCCAGGATAGCCACATAATGCGCAAGCTGGAAGGCATAGTGCCTTTTGAGCTTACCTCCGTCTTCGTCTCCCTCAGTGCCCGCACCGGACTTGATGTCGCCAGGCACATATCCGAGGTCGGTACATTCCAACAGATCTGGCTCGCCAACCGAATCCCCGGTGGTTAGGCGCCCACCGTATATGAGGTGCTCATGACGGGCAGCTGCTGCGAGAGTCTCTCGCTCGCGATTTGCGGCGTCGATCGATTTGAGGTTTGCCGTGATATTGAGTTGCGCGGCAATAGTGTTCTCATGTATGAGACCTTGTTCCCATAACAACTCGACGAAGGGAGACGTGTCGTCTTTCTTGGCGGGGTCACCGAACGCATCCATGAACACCTTGTGCGGGCATTGAACGTAATCGTAGAGCTGGGTTGCGGAAATCATGTGCAAATCTCCCTAGTCACCCGGGCCGCCCTAGTCGATCGCTCGCACCACTGATCAATGGCGACGTCGCCCAAGGCTAGACTCGTGGTCATTCCAAAACATCCAAGCCCCGAACCGTCGAACAGCCCGTCGATATGTGATCCGATCCCCGCGACGGGCAGGCGGTCGGGAGCAAACGTACGGAAGCAAAAATCGATAATTGGCACTCTTTCCCTGGTTGCGTTGTGCGGGGAGGGTCGTCTGACTCTGCAGATTATCCCAGCTTCCGCCAATCTAGGCTGGTCGCCGCCAGGCTCCGATCCAATGTTACGCGGGCCTCGTATGCGTCGGCACCACTTGACTGCCCTTGATTTGATGTTCCGCTCCTCGTCGCTGGAAAGGGAGGCAGGCGAATCAGGAGTGATCGCCGACTTCACTTGTACAAGAAGCTTTTTCTTGCCAGAGGACGCTTCAATATCGGTAGACCCAGGTACCTGTGTGTTCCAGTTGGTGATGCTCCAGCCTTCCTTCTTCAATGCGGTAACCACCGCCGCCTCCCCCGCCTGCCCGATCTGTGCTGATGTGGCCATTTCTCTCCTTTCGTGGTGCTTGCCGTTTACGCCAATCGGGCCTGTCGTTTCTCAGGCAACTGGATTATTAGGCGAAAGTGCCAGTGTGGCGCGAGGAAAATGCCTGTTGTTCCAGAATCCGGACAATCCGTTTTTCCACTTTGGCGGATTACTGTCTCTGGGCGTCACGTTTTCTTGAGCATGGGGAGCGAACTTGCCGAGTCTCACCGAGCCGGGATATGGCAATGATGGGGCGCGGTCCGAGAACTGGAGTTCAGCAAACCCCGTTCGCCCACGGCCCGAGACGGCTACGGCTCTCGGCTGCTTCGGACCCATCAATTGACGCCGGTGTGGCTATAAATGGGATTTCTGGTTCGGTTAGACCTCGATCCCATCAGGATCACCATCCAGGTCGGATTCTATTGAGCTTCACTCAGGAGGGACGCCATGAGGCTCCGTCACAACCAATACTGCCCGGTACACCATTCGCTCACGTGCTGTGGCCGGGAACTTCTTTCGCAAAGGCCTCGACTGATAAGGCTGGGAGTACAGCGTGTCGAAGATCCGCATCATCCGCGGGGATATCGGGAACTCCGGTCACCGGCCGAGATGCGGAAACTGATGAACCGGAAAATTGTTGAGCAGAATGGAATATGCCCAATCTGCGAGAGAGAGTTCACCGACTATAACGACATCGTGCCGGACCATAAGAATCCCAAAGGAATGGGAGGAGCGTGGAGGGATGATCATCCAGACAATATCCAAGCAACACACTGGTGGTGCAACGGAGAAAAAGGATCAACCAGAGTCGGCGGCTGACGGCCGGTCAGTCAACGGGCGTGGCACGCCATTGAAAACTCAGCTTAATGCTGATACTTAGTGCGCCGGACGTGTGCCTGTCTCCGGAGGACTCAATATTCCGGAACCCCCGTAAACCTCAATGCCCTGCGAGGCGCCGAGGTTCGTGGTAGGGTCCCCGCCTTGTCCACGAACGCGAGGTCGCGCCCCCTTTAATAAGACCGCTCGGCATTTGTTTCGAGCACTCCCAGCGTTCGCCCGCTCAGTGGATGTACAATCTCGATTGTTGCTTGAATCGAGTTGAATAGAGGGATGGCACCGGTTGGCGATCCCATAACTAAGCACAACGCGCGAAATCGGCAGTCCACTACCACTCGACCAGTGCGAAAGTTTTCTATTGGTCTTCTTTGTCCAAGAGCGAAGAACAAGGAATCACGTGCAGTCGTTGCGACAGAACTAATCCCGGCGCCAACAAGTTCTGCGGGAAATGTGGACTAGCGCTCAGGGATGAAAATGCCAAGGTCATCGTCAACGCACGGGAAGCTGCGCGGCACGAAATCGATACTGCAATTGATGACTGGCGCGGCCGACAACAAAAGATCCTTGAGATCGAGATCACTGATGGCGTAATCGAGCGCCTAAAGGAGATCACGAAATGGGTCGGTATTCCCACGACTTTGTTGTTAGCCATTCTTGCATATTTCGGGATATCAAGCTTTCAAGATGCAAAGCGAAAAGTAGAGAAGACAAGCGGCGATGCAATCGCCACAATCACAAGCAGCAAACGTGACGCGTTAGCCGCAATTAGCTCTAGCAAAGCTGATGCGACAAATAGTGCAAAGGAAGTCGCCGATGTCGTTGAGAAGTCGAGGCCTCTCATAACAGAGATTGAACAGATCCGCGCGCGACTTGGGAACGTGGAAAACACGGTAACAGGATTAGTGGCTGCTGTGCAGTGCGATCAGTCCGTTAAGGATGCAAAATCGTGCCACACGTTGTACCCGGCCGGATGTAGCGCGAGCGGACGTTACGATGCATTCTTGAACACCATGAAAAATAAGTTGCCACCAGCGAATGCCGGAGCGGTGCGAACAGTGCACATACATGACTTGGTTGTGCTTGAACGCCGCTTGCCGACAATCACAAGGGATAACCACGAGCCAAATGAACAAGAGCTTCGCAGTATGGGCGAAGGCCAGATTTGGGCTGTTACCGGCTATTTGGCTTCAGCTCGGCGTTCAGGTGCCGAAAGCGCGAATTGCCAGCTGAAGGACGGCGATTCTGTCGACATCATGGTGAGCATTGCGGATAAGCCTATTGCAGACGGATATGGGGCAGGCAATTTGCAAGGCAACGAATTGATTGCTGAGATAACCCCGCACTATCGGCTCCAATATCATCCGCAATGGTCACTCGAACGTCTGCGGAGCCTAGTGGGGAAACATGTGAAGCTTGTGGGGCAATTACTGTTCGATAGTGAACACCTAAGGCCTGAAGATGATTGCGCCCAATCAAATGCCGATAGCGGCCGATGCTGGCGCGCATCGGCCTGGGAGATACATCCAGTTCTTCGTATCTACGAGTGTCCGTTGCCGAATTCGTGCCCAGACGAGGATCCCGGATGGAGAAACATTGAATGATTTAGGAAGTAGGGCTGGATTCTCCTGGAACCTTCTTCGCGGACTGATTCTTCGGTTCAAGAGCAATCAGTTGGAAGCACGAGAATTCTACGGATTTCAATAGGGGCTTGAATCTGGTTCGGGACCAGTGGGTCAGCGACGGGCACAAGAGGGCAAACAACAGTATCTTGTCCGCACTTTTCACGGCCAGCACTTTACGCTGAGTTTTCGCTGAGTTCCACATGATTGATGTTAGCAGGCAATTTCAGCGCTTACGACGAACGAACGTTCAATAACTTACGAGCGAATTTCGTTGGCGAAATCCCCTGAAAAGAGTTTTTCAACACCCACTGGCGATCTCACCAATCGGGAAGATCTGAACTTTCACTACGCTGGCTAGAAGATGGCAGCGGTTCGAAAGGAAAGAACCGCCTCCAAAGACTCCGCGACCTCTGCAATCTCCGCGGTTAAAATCCCGTTTTATATCCCGTTAACAATCCGTTGCGCAGAATTGGTGTAAACTTCTGCCGCCATGGCAAACGTCGATCAGCACGCCTCCGTCTCCTCCTGCTGGATTGAACTCTTCCAAAGAAAATGGATACTAGCCCTCGCAGTCGCATTCCTGACGTTGAGCGTCGCCGCGCAGGACGCTTCGGAGCTCAAAACCGAAAAGGAAAAATTCAGTTATGCCCTGGGCATGCAGATGGGCGCCGGCTTCCGCAAACAGGCCCTCGATCTGGATCCGGCTATCTTCGCCAAGGGACTTGCGGAATCGTTCAACGGCGCAAGGACCACCCTGACCGAGGACGAAATGCACGCCATTCTCGCCAACGCGCAAGAGGAATACAAGAAAAAGCAAGCCGCGCTGCGCGAGGAAGAAGCCCAGGCGATGCTAAAAGAAGGTGAGAAATTTCTCGCTGAGAATAAGACTTAAGGAAGGTGTGGTCACCTTGCCGAGCGGATTGCAATACAAGATTCTCAAGGAAGGCAAGGGAGAGAAGCCTGAAATCGATGAAAAAGTCGTTTGCAATTATCGTGGAACCCTGCTCGACGGCACCGAGTTCGACAGTTCCGCCAAGCACAACGGACCCGCCACTTTCCCGGTCCGGGGAGTGATCAAAGGCTGGACCCAAGCGCTTCTGATGATGCCGGCCGGATCGAAGTGGCAGCTTTTCGTTCCCGCCCATCTGGCGTATGGGCAGCAGGGTGCCGGCCAGATGATCCCGCCCAACGCCACGCTCATCTTCGAACTGGAGCTCCTTTCAGTCAAAGAGAAGGAAGGAGAAGAGAGAGACAGAGAATAATCGCTCGGATGAAATCCGCAAAAGCAACTTCCTTTCGTAGGGAGTGGCTGAATTCGTCTCACTGCTGTGGAAAATTTCTCCAATTCGGCCACTATCTTCTTGTAGAATTAACGCCCGCTTAAAATCCCCTTAACATTGCTGTGCCATGATTCCGGCGGCATTTAACCGCATTTTCAACCCCACTAACCCCAATGTGAGAGGTGTCCTTTGAAACTCGAGAGAATCGCCGTAACGTCGTTCCCTACCGGGCGTTCCTTTGAAGTTCATTCTGCGGTTGGAGTAAGCCGCATCGTCTTGGCGTTGTTCATTTCGGTCGTGATGTGCGGCACCGCCGCCGCGCAGTTGACCGGCTGCCCCTTGAACTCTCCCGGCGGCAACATCAGCCACATTGTCTATATCCAGTTCGACAACCTGCACTTGGAGCGCGATAACCCGAATGTTCCTTCCGATCTGGAACAGATGCCCAATCTGTACAACTTCCTGACCGGCAATGGAACTCTGTTTACGAATCACCACACCCCGCTTATCTCGCACACCGCGGACGACATCCTGACTTCTGAGACGGGCGTCTACCCGGATCGCCACGGCCAGGCAGTGGCCAACAGCTTCGTCGCCGAGAACCCGCCGGGTCACTATTATTGGGACAATTTCCCCAGCTCCTTCACCTACTGGACCGACCAGGTTTACACCTCGACGAGCGAGGACACGGCCTTCAGCATGATCACGCCCGCGGGTCTGAACGCTCCTGCGCCTTGGGTCCCCTACACTCGCGCGGGCTGCAACGTGGGCGCCGTCTCGATCGCCAACATGGAACTGGAGAACATATCCGGGGACATCATCAAGGTTTTCGGAGACCCCTCGCCGCAGTACACCGAGGCTAAAAGCAATCCCACCCAGGCAACGGCTGACTTTGAAGGCATCTCCGTCCACTGCGCCCAGAACAGCTCCCTCTGTTCGACAGCGAACAACGGAGAGCCGGACGTGCTTCCCGACGAGCCGGGCGGGTATAGCGGCTACATGGCTCTGTATGGCCACAAGTACGTTGTGCCGGTCATTGCTCCCGGTGGTCTCAACGACCTCGACGGAAACCCCATCACCGGCTTCCCAGGCTTCAGCGGCATCTCGCCCGCCCAGGCGCTAGCCTACGATGCGACGATGCTCGAAAACGGCATCCCCATTGTCTTCACCTACATCTCCGATGCCCACGACTGCCACCCAACCACTCCCGAATTTGAGGCCTTATGCACATACGCCACATACTTGTCATACGGCCCCGGCGAACAGCCCTATACTGACCAACTGAAGGCCTATAACGATGCCTTCGGCAAGTTTTTCGCTCGCCTGGCAGCGGATGGCATCGACAGCAGCAACACGCTGTTCGTCATCAGCGCCGATGAGCAGGATCACTTTGTCGGAGGTCCCGCCGCCCCAACCGGGTGCAACGGCGTGACCGTTCCTTGCACCTATACCTACAGCAACGGCACGAGCAGCGTCGGAGAAGTCGAGGGCGACCTTGCCCAGTTGTACCAGCAGCAGTTCCCGGCCTTGATTCCCAGCTCCAGCTCGGCCACCAGCGGTGTGTCCGCTACTGCCATCTTCGATTACCACTACGACATGGCGCCGGCGGTTACCATCGATCCCTATAACCCATCGATCGGCCCGACCTTTGCGCGCCAGTTGGAACGCGCAACGGCGCAGCTTACAGGGGTTAACCCGATCACCGGCAACACCGATCAACTCACCCTTTACCTGGTGGACAACGCGGGGCTGAATGCGCTGCACATGATTACCGGCGATCCCGCCCGAACGCCTACTTTCGTGATGTTCGCCAACACCGATTGGTATTTTCAGGGACAAGGGCCGCTTGTCCAGCAGTATTCGGGCTACGCCTATAACCACGGCGGCGTGGCGCCGGAGATCAACACGACCTGGGTCGGAATGGTAGGACCTGGAGTTAAGAATGCTGGCAAGGACAACTTCACCTGGACCGACGAAACCGACATTCGTCCAACCATGTTGCTGCTGACGGGTCTGACCGACGATTACGTCAGTGACGGCCGGGTGCTGTCCGAGGACCTTGCACCAGCGGTCCTGCCCCCAACCCTGCAGTCGAACCGCTTGGCGTTCGAGCTCCTCGCCTCCGCCTACAAGCAGATTACCGCCCCGGTTGGCGCTTTTGGGCAGGGCACGCTGCACGTTTCGACGGTGGCGCTTGCATCGGGCAGCACCAGCGACGACTCGAAATATACCTCGTATGAGAACAAGTTGACTAAACTGACGGCTGAGCGTGATGCTCTTGTGGCTCAAATCGAGCCCTTGTTGGATGGAGCCGAGTTCCACGGCGTGGCGTTGGACCCCCGAACCGCCCTCAAGCTCAGCTTGCAGGCGGCATCATTGCTGGTGGAGATGGATGTATTCTCAGCGACAGCGCATTAACGATTGGTTAGCGCCGTTCAGACAGCCACTTTGGGCAGCGAGTCGGACTTCACTCCCGCACACCTGCCCATGGTGGCTGCGCCTTTTTCGAACGTCTCGCTCGGGCTGATGCCGGCGCTTGAGGTACAGATCGCAGCGCTCAGGCGTCCTGGGGATATCTGTTTGACCGCCGGCACTCGTCATTGCGTGATGTTCTAAGGACGAAAGAGTCCTTCTTGGGGTGCATGCCGTCGTGCGCTCAAAGACTGCCTGACACCGCCGACATTGTTAGAGGTCGGGATTTATCACCAATTGAGGTGAGTGCCTACCAGTTGGCAGCTCGGATTACTTCCTGTTTGCCGACTACTCGCCCCGAACTCGCGCATGTTCGATTATTGTGCAGCCCCGATATGACTCTCGATTATGACTCTAGCCGTTTTCATCTGTCATTCATCTGTCATTAACGTCGGTTCACTAGTCTTGCTCCTCGATCTGTTCAATCCGCTTTTCGCTGTGCCATAGTGCGATGACAAAACGATCTTATTGCCCGGTCCCCTGCGCACGCAGGTGCGCATTTCTGAAGCGAATCATTCTGTTGTTCCTACTGGCGGTCCTGCTCGTCGCAAGCGCAATGGCACAGGTGTCGACAACGTCTCTGCGCGGTGTCGTCTCCGATCCCGCTGGAGCCGTGGTTAGCGGTGCGCAGATAACGCTTGCCAATGCCGCGGTTGGCTTCAGCCGAACTACTTCCTCGAGTGGGCGTGGCGATTACCGTCTGCTTCAGGTCCCTCCGGGTACCTACAACCTCACAGCGACGGCAGCGGGTTTTGAGACCGTCCGCAAGGAAGGTATCGTCCTGCTGGTCAATACTCCGGCCACGGTCGATTTTGTGCTGAAGGTGGGCAGGACCGAAACTACCGTCGATGTTCTCGGCGAGACGCCGGCCGTCAATACGGTCGATGCGACGCTGGGGAATGCCTTCGATTCGCGGCAGATTGAGTCGCTTCCATCGGAGGGCAGGAATGCCGTGGAGCTCCTGAGTCTGCAGGCCGGCGTAACTTACGTTGGCAACCAGGTGAATACGGGTGCTGATTCTCGTGGCGGAGCGGTCAACGGCGCACGCAGCGACCAGACCAACGTCACCGTGGATGGTCTCGACAACAACGATCAGTTGCTAGGGCAGGCGTTCACGGGTGCGCTGCGCATCCCCATGGACTCGCTGGAAGAATTCCGCGTCACCACGACCAACGCCGACGCGGATTCCGGCCGCTCTTCGGGAGCGCAGGTTTCGCTGGTGACGAAGAGCGGCACGAATCAATTCCATGGCTCCGCCTACGAATATGACCGTACGTTGGCTGGCGCTGCGAACGACTGGTTCAACAAGCAGGCGGAACTGAGCAGCGGTTTGCCGAACAAGCCGGGGGAACTGATTCGCAACACTTTCGGCGCCGCCGTCGGAGGCCCGATCCTCAAGGACCGGCTGTTCTTTTTCGCCAACTACGAAGGGCAACGTTCGCGTGAGGCGGTGCAGACGACGCAAGCGGTGCCTAGCGCGAATTTGCGCCAGGGGATTGTGAGTTACCTGGAGCAGGACGGAGTCACCGTAGAAAGCTTGTCGCCAACGGTTATCCAAAGCATGGATCTGGGTTGTTTGAGCAGCGGCACTTGCCCGAATGGAAACGGTGTGAGCCAAGCAGTCTTGAATTTGTGGAATGGACAAGAGATGCTGCCGAATGGAGCTGCCATTCCCGCATTCCCGATGCCCAATACCAACGTGTCGTTTGGCTCGGATGGGTTGAACATTCTGGGATACACGTTCGCTGCTCCTCAGCCGACCGGCCTGAATACCTACCTGGCAAAGTTGGATTACAACCTGACCAGAAACGGGAACCATCGCTTTTTTCTGCGGGGAAATCTGCAAAACGATCGCACCCTCGATGCTCCTGAGTTTCCCGGCGGTTCTCCCAGTCAGATTGTGCAGAACAATAGCAAAGGGATCGCCGTCGGATACACTGCGATCCTCAGCAACACCGTCATCAATAATTTCCGTTACGGCTTCGTGCGCCAGGGCCTGGGACAATTTGGGCCGAATCCGTTTCCCAATGTCAGCTTCTGGAATCTGACGAGCCAGGTATCGTTTGATCCCACTATCAATGTCAATGTTCCGGTGAATCAGTTTGTGGATGACGTGACCTGGACGCGCGGCCAACACACGCTGCAATTTGGCGGGAACTGGCGCATCGTGAACAATAATCGGTATTCCAATGCGCAGAACATTATCACCGCATCGTCGCATCCCACCTGGCTTGCTGGAGGTGGGGTAGCAGGAACCCTTCAGAACCTCGATCCCGATGCTGATCCGGCTTTGCCGCCCGTAGATCAGAGTTTTGGCTACGCGTATGATGCCGCGATCACCGATGTTACCGGGATCCTGGGCTCAATTGAGGCAATCTATAACCAGAATAAACAGGGCCAGTTCCTGGCTCCAGCTGCGCTGGTACCGCGCCATTTTAAAAATAACGAAGCCGAGTTCTATTTGCAGGACGCGTGGCGCGTGAAGAAGAATCTTCAGCTCACGTTTGGTCTGCGTTACACGCTGCTGCAGACGCCGTACGAGACCAGTGGGAACCAGGTCTCGCCCACTCCAAGCCTGGCGTCGTTTTTCAACGGCAGAACGGCTGCCATGAACCTGGGCGAAGTGTATCGGCCAACCATTTCATTCGCTCTCAGCGGAAAGGCGAACGGCCAGGCTCCTTATTGGAATCCCGATTACAAGGACTTCGCCCCGCGCTTTGCCTTTGCCTATTCGCCGGCATCGAGCGGCGGCAAGTTGTCAATCCGCGGAGGTTATGGAGTCTACTTCGACCATTTTGGCGAAGGAGTGGTCAACAGTTTTGACCGCGAGGGATCGTTCGGATTGACCACCTATCTGGAAAATCCTTCGGGCGTGCTCACCACCGACTGCGCAGCGAGATTCGTAAGCTTAACTACCATTCCGAACATCGTACCGGTGAATCAATGCCCCGAGACGCCCGAACTGTCTCCGCAACCCGCGGGCGGCTTTCCCTCCACGCCTCCGGGCATGGGCGCTAACGGCAACTTCGCCCTGGGCTGGGGAATCGACAACACGATGAAGACGCCCTACTCGCACGTGGTGGACTTCTCAGTTACGCGCGAGTTACCCCGCCAGTTTGTGTTCGAGCTTTCCTATGTGGGCCGCTTTAGCCGGCGTTTGCTGCAGGAAGTTGACCTGGCGGAGCCCGTCAACATGAAAGACCCACAGTCCGGAATGACGTACTTCCAGGCGGCGACACAGTTGGCAAAGCTAATAAACGCAAATACGCCGGAGAGCAGCGTGCCGAACATACCGTTCTGGCAGAATTTCTTTCCGGGCGCGGCGGGTGTAAACGGTGAGACGGGATCGGCGCCAGGTATCCCGGCGAACCCCACGGCCACGCAGAATATCTATGATTTTTACTACTACGAAGCCCCGAATTATACGTACGCCCTGGAGTCGCTGGATGCGACTTTTAACGGAGGCACTTGTTTCCCGGCTTGTTCCACACTCGGGCCGTACGCGTTTTGGGACGACCAGTTCTCCTCTCTCTACAGTTGGCGCACCACTGGCACCAGCAACTACAACGCTCTTCAGGCCATGTTACGACGCCACGTGGGAGGGCTGGAATTCGATTTGAATTACACGTTCTCGAAGTCGCTGGATGAAAACTCGAACGCTGAACGCATCAATGAGTACGAAAACGGCACTGGACCAGGAAGCGCAAGCGCAGTCGCATACAGCGGCCAAGTGATCAATTCGTGGGCGACAAAGGGACTCTACGGACCGTCCGATTACGATACCACTCACCAGCTCAACGCCAACTGGGTCTACGATCTGCCGCTCGGACACGGCAAGCGGTTTGGAGCGGAATGGAATAAGGCTGAAGATTCGCTCTTTGGAGGCTGGCAATTTTCGGGTCTAACTCGCTGGACCAGCGGTTATCCTTTCAGCATCTCGACTTATGCATTTGGCACGAACTACGAGCAGGACGGCAGGGCTGTGCTCGTTGGACAGGCGCCGAAGACCGGAGGCTCGATTGCAGACGGTGTGCCCAACGTGTTTAGCGCCGGGCCCGCTGCGTCTGGCGCATTTCGCTATGCCTATCCGGGAGAGTCCGGCCAGCGCAACAATCTGCGCGGCCCAGGGTATTTTGGCGTGGATATGAGCCTGGCGAAGGCGTGGAAGCTGACGGAGTCTCAAGGACTGCGCTTCTCCTGGGACGTGTTCAATGTGACGAACGCGGTCCGCTTTGACGTGGGCACGTTGAACCAGTACCTGCTCTATGGGACGACCCTCGGAGACTTTACGCAAACGCTGACCAAGCCGCGCGTGATGCAATTTGGCTTGCGCTACAGCTTCTAAAGTGGATGCTTTTAAAAGCAACGACGACTGCGGAGGACGATTGAAGCGTAAATTGCGGTTTCTTGTGGTCGTGGTTTTATCTTTTGTTTTTGCGGCCCCATCAGCCTGGGCGCAACTCAAGACTCGAAACGTTGTTCTCATCGTGAGCGATGGTGTGCGATGGCAGGAAGTTTTCACCGGCGCCGATCCCAATTTGCTGAATGAGAAAAACGGCGGCATTTGGGCCACCCCTGAACAATTGCGCCACGAGTTTTGGAATGAGGATCCGGCAGAACGCCGGAAGATGCTCTTTCCGTTTCTCTGGGGCGTCGTAGCCAAGCGAGGACAGATTTTCGGCAACCAGAACAAGGGCAGCATCGCACGCGTCACCAACGGCTTGGCGTTCTCCTATCCGGGATACAACGAGATGCTGACCGGGCGCCCCGATGCGCGCATCAACAGCAATGAATTTGGACCCAATCCAAACACGACAGTCTTTGAGTGGCTTAATCACTTCCCCGAGCTCCAGGGGCAAGTTGCGGTGTACGCGACCTGGGATGTTTTCAAGAACATTTTCAATGAACCCCGCAGCCAATTGGTGATGCAGTCGGGATGGGATCTGCCCGAAAAAGGTAAGCTCACGCCCAGGCAACTGCTGCTGAATGAGCTGTACCAGACAACGACAAAGCTCGACGACGAGGACGTTTGGGATTCCTTTCTGCAAGTTCCGCTGCTCGACTATGTGAAGTCCGCCCATCCGCGCCTGCTCTTTGTTGGTTACGGAGAAACCGATAATTGGGCTCATTCGGGACGCTATGACTTGGTGCTTGAGAGTGCGCACCAGGTTGATGAATTCGTGCGGCAACTATGGGAAACGATGGAGGCGATGCCTGAATATCGCGACCAAACGACTTTCATCATCACTACCGATCATGGCCGAGGCAGTGGGCTGGAAGAATGGAAAGAACACGGTGTGGACCAAAAAGGATCTGAGAACATCTGGATCGCCATCATGGGCCCAGATACGGAGGCGTTGGGCGAACGCGCGAATACGAATGCGGTCACGCAAGCCGAAATAGCCGCGACGGTAGCTGAGTTCCTCGGCAAAGACAAAGACTTTCGCCAAGCTTTGCCCCAAGCTGCGCCACCGCTGGCAGGTGTCGTCTTCAAACCGTGACTGTCGTCACGTCCTCAGAAATCTAACTAAACGTTCGCCAGCGATTCTGGGCGGATGACGGGCTAGCCTCTCTCCCCGACCAATGTTTCGGATGCTTCATCATCGAAATTCAGAGGTTTGGGATGCCACTAGGTCCCGGCGCATGCTCTCAGCTTGGATCGGCGGGGTTGCTCCCATGATTTTGTAATCCCTGTATTCGATGGAGAGGATCGCTCGCCCTCCCAGCCTTATGATGCTTTCCGTGTGGTTTTCCGCCGGGAGCCAAAACTCATTGACCTTAACGTATTGGTGCGCGATTGCTGTCTTCTTGATCCAGAAAGACGGATTCTTCCCAGGCTCTCCTTCGATCCGCACCACGGCGAAGTCCTTGGCATCGACCCAGATTCTTCCATGATAGAGAAACTTGTTCTTGGTCTTGGGTACCAAGTCGAAGACGTATCGCCCTCCCTCGGGAGAGCCTTCGTACCCAACTAGAGAGAAATTGTAGTTTTCCCGGCTCAGCGCTGTCCGGCGCCGGTTCTCTTCATTCGCTGCCTCTTTTTCGCCTTCCAGCAGTCTCTTGAAAACGTGGTCGATGATGAACTTCGAACCCTTCTCCGAGACTATGCTGAACTGCTTCACATCGGGAGCATGGTAGGTCACGTTGACCGCCATCTCGGCGTCGCGATCGCTGGGGAATCCGCGGTACTGCATGCGATAGATGCGTGTGCTCACAAACCCGTCCAGGGCAGCGGCACGTTGAGCGTTTCTTTCTTCGAGATTCTGTACTATTTGTTCCGACGACAGCGGAGCCGCCTGGGAGGGAGCGACGGACCGCTCGGACAACTGCGCCTGTGCCGCGATCCCGAGACCTGCAAGGCAGCAAAATAATCCCAGAACACTCCCGATCCGAGTTTGAAAGTCCGTTGCCATGGCCTCTATCGCGTGCCAGCGGGAACGTTGAAATTCTAACAGCTAGCCGAGGTTGCCGATTGCCATCCCAGCCTGAGGCCGCATGCGGATTCTCTTTCCGGCTCCGGCACCTGCCCTGAGGCCGTGCTCATATCCCGCATACACCGACTGAAAAACTGCGTCCCACGATGCTGTCATAGCATGTGTCCGGGCCGCGGCGCGCATGTTCTCTCGTTGCGCGGGCCGCAAGGCGAGATTCTGGATAGCGGCGCAAAATTCCCCAAGATTTCTCGCCACAAATCCGGTTTCGCCTGGCCGAACGATGAATCGCGGGCCTCCGCTGTCTGAGACTACTGCGGGGACGCCGGAGGCCAAGGCCTCAAGCACCACGTTTCCGCAAGTATCTGTCTTTGATGGAAAGGCAAAAACATCCATGTTGGCGTATGCACGCGCCAATGCTTCTCCCCTCAGAACGCCCGTGAAATCGGCCTTCTGCATATTGGACCGTAGCCAAGGCTCCTCCGCACCCTGGCCTACGATCAGGAAGCGAAAATTCGTCAGACCGGCCTGAATCAGCTTTTGCTCCAATTCGACCAGATCCCGAATGTTCTTTTCGACGGTCAACCGGCCGACAAATCCGATCACAAAGGTGTCATCGGTTCGGTCTCTTCGCCGGGGATCAAACAACTCTGTATCGACTCCGCGATGCATGGGATAAACCGGCTTGCCCGTCCCTTTCTCGATCACATCGATGAGTTCCTGATTCGGAGCAAACAGCACCTGGGCAATGTGGTAGAAGCGAAGCGTCGCCAGCAGGCTGCCCTGCCGGATCGCCGCGCCCAAGCGCTCTCGCAAGGCTCCCGGAAGAAAGAACAGCAGCGCCGCGGCCCGCTGTTCCGCGTACTGATGCACATTGGTGTGCCACGAAGCCGCCAGCGGAATACGCAGGCGGTGCGCGATCGCAACGCCGAGCTGTCCCACGTCGCTCGGGCCCGTGATGTGCAAAATATCCGGGTCGAACTCGCGCACCACCGATTCCAGCGCTGTCAGATGACGCCAAAAGACCAGGTCGAAGTCGTGCTTCTTGTCGAGACGAAACCCAAATCGACTTCGTTGGCGAGTGACACGCAAGGTTGAACCCACTCTCTGAATCTCGTCTTTGATTCCTCCGTGAACGGTGAGAAACGGCAGCTTGCGGCGCGACGCAAACGACTCGAACTGACGACTGGTATTCGCCACGCCGTCGATTTCGTCGTAACAGTCGGGGAAGAACGCCACTCGCAAAGCCCGATCGGCCACCGTCATTGCGCAACCTCCTGGCGACCGCCAAGCGCAAAGGACGGTTGCTGCTGCTGTGGCCGGGTGAGGGCCGAGCGCAAAGCCCATCGGACTGGCGCCATTTCCAAAAGGCGCACGGCTGAGAAAAAGTGCCGTATGTAAAACGGCGGTTTCTGCCAAAGGGCAGACAGCGGGCGAATCACTCCAGCATGATCGGGATGAAAGACGCGCTCGTCCCAGTGCCGCGCTCCGTTCGAATCGTCGGGATATTCACGGATGACTTCGAGCAGAGTCTGCAAAACGCGGAGCGTGTATGGCTCATCGTATTGCGGCATGAACAGAATGTGACTGCAGCGTTCTTTCCGCACCTCGTGGACAAATTCGGTGAAGCTCTCAGCATCGGTCAGATTCAGCGCGGCGTTCGGTTCGCAGCCATGCCGGTCGCCGCCGGATATCACCAACTGATTGCATGCTTCCGACAGTTGCAGCACCGCCCGGTTCTCTTCCCAGCTCCGAATACCACTCAACTCCAGAGCATCCAGATACTCACCTTGCTCGCAAAGCATGGCTCGGAGAGTGCACTCGTGCCGCTCTCGGCCGATGCCGGCCAGGTCCCACATGGGATGGTTCAAGACAATCAGGATGTCCGGATTCTCATGCAGAGACTCCAGCAATTCCTTCAGCTTCTGATCCACCGGTTGCAGCGTGAATTCGCGGAGGCGTTGCATGAGCGATTCCCCGGTGCCGCTGGGAAGGTTATGCACCCCGAGATGGAACGTGGCATCCTTGTAGGGGACCGTCCATTCCACCGACACCGGAACTCGGCGCGCTTCCGGAACCACACGAAGCAACATGGGAGCTTCGATAGTGTCGTGGTCGGTGATCGAGACCATGCTGGCAAGTCCGAGCTCGCGCTCGATCTGATTCTTTTCTAGCTCAAACGCAGCCAGTGGCGGGAGGGGCGGTGTCCAGTACGATTTCAGGAAATCCACCCTGGTCGACTGCTCACGGATGGCTCGTCTTTCCTCCGCCGCCAGGGCACGCCGCAGCACGGCGTGGCGAGCAGCGTACTCCACGATGAAATACAGACCTTCTTTCGAATGGTTGGTGTGACTGTGCAAGGAAACGCCCGTGTGGTAAGCATCGGGCACTCTGGGTTCTTTCCAAAGGCAGGTTACTTTGCGTTGCAAATCGCCTCCTTATTGACTTCCCAGTTAACGAACGATGCTGTGCAGAAAGTGTCACAAATTCATTAAGGAAAAGTTACGTTTAAAACATTTGTGTGTGAATTTGTTTCTTTTAACAACCAATTAATCATGGCTCCACAGAAGTTGCTCCTATACTCCAACTAGTCGATGACAAACAATTCCGCATCGCTCCAGACCGGCCCCTTCCCCAACGCGCCGCGGTTTGTCGATCTGCTGTTCGGGCTTTTGCGGCGTCCGCAGCAGCTATTGCTGCTCTGGAATTGGAAATCGGCGTTGTTGAGCACGATTTTGCGCGGGCCTATCTTCTGTATAGCTGCGGTGCAACGGGGATGGGAGGCTGCCATCGCGGCCTTGTTTACCGAGTCAGTTTTCTGCGTTTTGAGTGCGGGATTTTACGGCGCAATTGTACAAATTCTGAAGGACGCCGAACCACGGTGGTTAACGGGCATCTTTCTGACCCTGGCGCTACCCGTTGCCTTTCAAGTACTGGAGTATTTACTGCATTGGTTCCGGGGGACGCCGCACCTCCGCGTGGCCGCGATTATTTCTTTGGCTGTGAGCGCTCTTTCCGCCTTGTTCAATTGGTACGCGATGCGCCGAGGAACTTTGCTGGTTGGCCGGGAAGCAGGCGGATTCGGAGGAGATCTTCGCCGCTTGCCGCGATTGTTCTTCGGATTTCTTGCGGTTCTGCCACGCAAGGTGGCGAGAAAATCAAAATCTTATTCCGCCAAACTTCAAAAGTGGGATCAAGTCTTGTGATGTGCTTCAACGAAAGGCAGGCGAGCCAGTGAAGACAATGCACTTGACGAATTCGTGGCATGAGAACTCTGGGGGCATCGCAACCTTTTATCGAGCCTTGATTGCGGAAGCCAATCGCCGAGGTCAGCCGATTCGGCTGGTGGTCCCAGCCGAGCGGGACTGGGTCGAAGAAACCGGCGAGTTCGGCAGGATCTACCACGTTCAAGCACCGCCCGCGCCGCTCAATTCAGATTACCGGGCGATCTATCCTTCGCAATTCCTTTTTCCGGGAAGCAAAGTGCAAGAGATTCTTATTTCGGAACGTCCGGACCTGGTGGAAATCAGCGACAAGTACACCTTGAATTATCTCGGTGCATTGCTGCGCTTGCGACTTATGCCTGCAGTGGACTTCCGCCCGATTGTGGTTGGGCTCAGCCAGGAGCGCATGGACGATAACGTCAGGGCGTATCTTGGAACTCCTCTGTTGTCTCGAAAGTTCTGTTCCTGCTACATGCAATGGCTTTACTTTCCCTTCTTCGATCATCACATCGCCAACTCGGAATACACCGCGGCGGAACTGAGGCCTGCTTCGCAGGGGCAGTTGGTGCCCAGAGGCACCTGGATTCGCCCGATGGGAGTGGACTTGGCGCATCTGTCTCCGCAGCGCAGGTGCCTCGGACTGCGGCGCCGCCTGCTGCAGAATTTTGGTGTATGTGAAAAGAGCATTCTTCTTCTCTACGCAGGCCGTGTTGTGCCAGAGAAGAACCTGCCTCTATTGTTTGCCCTGTTGGCTCGCCTCGCTCAGGATTCCGAACGCGACTACCGGTTGTTGGTCGTGGGAGACGGCATGGAGCGCATCCAGTGGGAGCAAAAGTGCTTCCGGGATATTCCGGGACGAGCTTTGTTTCTGGGGCACATAAAAGACAGGAATGTATTGGCCGATCTTTACGCAAACTGCGATGTGTTTGTGCATCCCAATCCGCATGAGCCCTTTGGCATCGCACCATTAGAGGCTATGGCTTCGGGGCTTCCGCTCGTCGCTCCGAATACGGGCGGCGTCTCCTCTTACGCGAATCTGGAGAACGCGTGGACCGTGAACAGCGATGTCACGAGTTTTGCAGGAGCCATCCAGGAAGTTACCGCAAATCCTCAACTCGCGGTTGAAAAGACCAAGAAGGCGCTGGCAACTGCTCAACTGTACCGCTGGGAAGTCGTAGCATCGTCGTTCTTTGACCTCTACGAGGCGCTCAGTCGAATCACCAAAGGCGCCGAGGAGACGCTCCCCGGGGCCGCCTTTCCTTCGACATCCGCTGTTGGCCTGCAAGCGTCTGTTATCCATGCAGTCTCGCAACTGGCTGCAAGAGGCTTTCGTTTGGCCTCGAGTCTAGCCACGAAGCCACAGTCGCACCGTCGCCGACAGGTAACTGCAAATCCAAATGGGTTCATCTGGAAGAGATGGGGCCGGAGAGGTCTGGTACGGCCGTAGAGTTGAGCGCAACCGTTTTCTAATGGGAGACAAGAAATGTCAATTCCGTCAAGCCTCACCAATTTCATAGGATACTTCGCGGCGGCATGCACGACCTTGTCATTCATTCCTCAACTGGCGAAGATTCGAAGGCAGGGCGGCGCAGGCCTTTCCTATTCCATGCTGTCAATTTACCTGGCGGGCCTGATGATGTGGCTCATTTACGGAATCATGCTGCAAGCCATGGCCGTGGTAGTCGCGAATGCCGCTTCGGCCGCGCTAGTGGCGGCGGCGATTGCGATGAAAGCAATGATCAGAAGCCAGAGCCCAGGAGAATCAAGTAGAGAATCGGTCTGAGATCGATTTGGTGAGCCGCTCGCGATGGAGATGATCTGCAACTCTATAATGGCTAGCGGAACCAATCATTTGGAAGGCGGATTGTGAATCGCAAGACATACACCGGACCCCTTCAGGCCGTGATTTTGGATTGGGCAGGGACCACGGTGGATTATGGCAGCCTGGCCCCCGTCCGCGTGCTGCAACAGGTCTTTGCCAATCGAGGAATTCTGATTAGTGAAGACGAAGCGCGCCGCGACATGGGCGTTCTCAAGAAGGATCACATTCGTACTCTTCTCGGTTATCCAAGGATACGTGCGGCCTGGGAAGAGCAGCATCGGCACGTCCCAGGCGAGTCGGACGTGGAACGTCTGTTTGCCGATTTCCTTCCTCGGCAGATGGAGTGCCTGTCCCAATATTCAGCGCCGATTCCGGGTGTTGTCGAGGCGGTGCGGCGCTCGCGCGATCGCGGTCTCAAGATTGGAAGCACGACAGGCTACACCCGGCCCATGTTGGAAATTCTGCTGAGTCACGCCGCCACTCTCGGCTACGCGCCGGATTGTGCGCTCTGTCCCGACGATGTAGGAGCCGGCCGTCCTCTTCCCTGGATGATTTATGAGAGCGCCGTTCGCATGAAGGTCTGGCCGCTCGAAGCAATCGTGAAGGTGGGCGACACGATCAGTGACATTCAGGAAGGCTTGAATGCCGGCACATGGACAGTCGCGGTGGCACAGACTGGCAACATGATTGGAGTGACGAAAGAAGCGTGGCAGGACTGGACGGAATCAGAACGATCAAAGCGCCTGCAAGATGCGCGCGGCAAACTGCTGGCGGCCGGCGCGCACTACGCGATCGACACCTTGACTGATTTCGATAAAGTCGTCGATGAGATTGAGGCTCGGCTGCACGCAGGCGAGCGGCCATGATCTCTTCGCCTGCGCATCGCGGAACCCATCCTCGCGCAACGACGACCACGAAACCGGGCCGGTTATTTCGCTGGCAGGTGCTGACTGTCGGGCTCATGCTCGTCGGCTACTCCGGATATTATCTTTGCCGGTCGGATTTTTCCGTGGCGCTGCCGTTGATCGCGGATGAGCTAGTCGCGCGCGGCCTGGCTCCCGGCTTCGTGCGCATACGGCTGGGTGCGATCGCTTCCCTGGGAGTGATGGCGTATGCGGCGGGCAAGTTTCCCGCCGGCGCCATCGCTGATTTTCTTGGGGGCAAACGGAATTTCCTCGGCGGCATGATCGGCTCCACGGCCTTCACTCTGCTGTTTGCGCTGGCGGGCGGGCTGCCATTGTTTAGCCTGGCCTGGATTGGCAATCGCCTGGTTCAGTCACTCGGCTGGGGAGGCATGGTAAAAATTTCCTCGCGATGGTTTTCCTATCACCGCTACGGCACAGTGATGGGAATCATCAGCCTCAGTTTCCTATTTGGGGATGCTATTTCCCGCACGTTCATGGCTTGGCTCATCGGCCATGGATTGGGCTGGCGGGGCATCGTTGAGGAATCGAATATCCGTCGCGAAAATTGTCTTACTCGTTACGATGCCGTGGAAACCCCTTACCGACGTATAGTGCCAGAGCTTGCTGGGGATTTCCCTGTTCAGCAGTTCTTCGAGGGGAAGTGGCGTCTCCATGTTCGACTGCGACTCTCAACCACTGCATTGAGAATACCGGACCCTCGTTTCTTGTCTCCGAAAAATGGCCCTGCTTTCCCAAAAACTGCATTCAAGAGGCTTTCGCACCACTGCTGAGTCGATCGACCATTCGAAGCAGGTGACTGGCGAAGACGATCACTTCCGCCGCGTCAATCGGTTCCGTCGGCACGTACCGATGACTCTGCGGATTCTTATACAGCGCGATCGCGCCCGCAAACAGGTTCGCCATCCCCTCCTGTTCAGCGACGGGCAGCGTAGCGTCAGTCAGGGGGCCGGGCTTAGCGACGGGTTTCTCGGGGCGATTGACGGGCCGGAACGCATCCCGCATCAAATCCGATCCGTAATCCTCGGCCCTGAAGCTCCCAGCGCCGCGGACAGCTATCTCGACTTCACGGAAGGCCTGGAATACCGCCGTGTCGTACTCCCCGCGCAGGAAGGCAGGATAAACTTTAGCTGCGATCAACTCGTGAAGCTGGCCTTTCGGAAGCAGGCTTCCCTTGCGATACGCGTCGACATCCCCTCGCGATTTCAGCTGTTGGGCGCGCCTCGAAAGAAAGAAGCTGTCATTGGTGGAGCCGTCCCGAACCAAGAAGCCTTCACTTTCCAACCAGCCCCACGCCTCCATCAGGACATGTTCGACTTCGTTCTGTCGACTGGAATAGCCGGACTCATTGCGCAGACTTAAGAAAAAGTTGTACCGGTTGACCCGACCGTACTGGACGGCCCCCGAAGTCCCGCCCGCGCCTTCGTAGCTGTTGAGGTGCATGAGCAGAACGCCACCGGCCTCTTCCACTTCGAGCGCCAGCAGATCCTCTACGTTGGGGACTAGTGACTTGAGAGATTGATACACGAAAAAAGCATAGCACCAGATCAGATACGGGCCGTCCCATCTAGGACGTGCCTCGCGTTGAGCTTGATGTGGAGTAAGCGTTCGACCAACCCACCTGTTCGAGCACTGCCGTGTGTGCTATGAAGACAACCGCAGCGATCAACCCCACGTGAGTGGGGATGGGTCGTGGCAGCGAGTGGAGCAACACAGTTCAATTGTGATGTTGGTGGGTGTGTAGACGATTTGGGCCTCGGCTGGCCATGCCAGCGCCAATAATCCCTCGGCCAAAATTGCAGCAATTGCGAATCTGGTTCTCATGGCGACCCTCCTTTTCTAGCTGGGCTTGGTCGATCCGTCCGCTGACTCAGCGACGATGATTGTTTTCAAGGTGCTGCGTTCTCATTCTGTTTGGCCAGCGTTGATTGGCATACCGGGCGTGCTTTCGTAGGCGTAGCCCGTCAGCGTGGTCCCGTTCGACGTAATATTCAGCTGCGCCCATCCGTAGTAGGTATTCCCCTCAAGCTGAAAGCTCAGTCCGAGATAGCCAGGTTGACCGAAAACCCAGTTACCTTTCCAGTGGGTTTTGCATGATCTATGCAAGGACAGCAGAATTCCCCGGCCTGCATAGAAGGTTTGGCTCGGCCCTATCTGGTCTCCCGTTACTAGCTCTGCGGGGTAGGGTGAGCTCTCGGCCCCGTTGTCCGAGGATGGCGTCTCCTGAACGGTATAGTGGAAGTTCTGGCACGGGGGTTCTTTGTTCGCCCCGATGCTCACAGCGATGGTGAAGTCAGTGACTCCATCGTTGTTAAGGTCGAGCTTGTATTTGCCCTCAGTAATTGTGATGTTGGTGGGTGTGTACACGACTTGAGCCTCGGCTGGCCGTGCCACGGCCAATAAAACCACTCCGGCTAACCTGCTTAATTCATGAGCGTTGAGGTTTTCTATTTGCGCCACTCTTGTTTATAGGTTGAGAGGCATGGGGAGGCTTGCAGAGCAACGTGAGGGCCTGATGAATCGCGGGGAATGTGATGCGGGCTTGTTTTCGGGCAAGGCTCCGCCAGACTGTAAGGGGAACGAAAATTCGAAGACCGCTGAGAAAGGATTAGCCGGAGCGGAAAGCTAGCGCCGCGTGGCGGAAAAGAGTTTGAAAGGGCCAGCCGCTGGCGAGGTGAACGCGGATACAGCGAGCGGTCTGGCGGATGCGGGCGCCGATTTTGAACAGTTGAGCGCGCAGCGTTTCGATCTGGGCCGAACGCCAGGCCTGCGGCAACTGCTGACGAAAGAAGTTGACCAGGTTGTAAGCGGCGGCGTGCAGCAACAGGCGAAAGGCGTTGGCCAGAAAGCGATGGCAGCTCAGGCGGTCGGCGCGGAAGCCGTTTTTGAATTCCTCGATGCGGTTCTCGCACTCGCCGCGGTCGTTGTAGAACGCGAAGACCTGCGAGGCACGGCCGGCGCAGTTGGTAACGACGAAGCGCAGGTTGGTTCCGGCAGCGGTGTGCTCGGCCTTGTAGCAGATGCGGCGCTGGCGCGGCCAGCTGCGGGCGCGGTGACGGAAGCTGGAGAAACTGCGCTGTGGCACTTGCCTACGGCGATAGCGCCGTTTTAATTGCTGTTGCCGCGGTTGGGCGCGTTGTTGGAAGACGCAGTTGGCGGGGATGCCGATGGCGTACTCGATGTGGAAGAACTCACAGAACTTATAGAGCACGGGAAAAGCGAACCCGGCGTCGCCGCGCAGTTTGATCTTCACGCCGGGAAAGGCGGCCTCCAGGCGGGGCACCAGGCGCACCAACATGGGTACGATGCGGGCATGACTGGAAGCGTTTCCCGGACGTAGCCGCGCCGCCAGCAAACATCCAGTGTGGCGCTCGAAGATGAGCATGGGGTGGTACATGTGCTGGCCGTACGCGCCGTTGAAGAAGCTGAGTTGCTGCTGGCCGTGAGTGGGATCGTCGGTGGAGTCGAGGTCGAGCAGGATCTCGCCGCGCTGGCGGACTTGCTCGCCGCAGAGGCGGATAAACTGCTCGCACCAGAGGTCGCTCAGGCGCACCAGATCGCGGGCGGAAGGCGCGTTCTCCCAGCGGCTGAGCGTGGGTTGCGAGCCCAGCGCGTCGCCCAGCTTTTGATCGGCGACGATCTGCAACATGGGATCGTGGCGCAAACGGTCGGCGTCGTTGGCGTCTTCGTAGCCGGCGACGATCTGATAGATGCGTTGCCGCAGCAAGGTCTGCGAGTCATGAAGGACGCGATCGCGTTGTCGCGGGTCGCTGAGCAGAGCGGCCCAATCGCGGGTCAGATGATGACGCTGATCGAAGGAGCGTAACGGCAACAGACCGGCATCACTGGTGATCTGCCCGCCGGAAAAATCGGCGTGGATGGGTCGATGTCGATAGAAGGAGAAGCTGAGTTGTGGTAAAACACTTTGTATCAAGCGATGGATGCTCCGAAAGGGGATGCTGGGTGCCGAAACCCAGTGTTCATCATTCCTTTTAGAGCATCCTTTCTTTTTTGGCTAGAGACTTCTTGAATAATCCAGGCTAAGATTGTGGCGATTGCAAATCTGTTGAGGTGCTGACCGAGTGTCAGCGCACCTAAAAAGCTGATTCTGGATTTCATGGTGAATTCTCCTTCTTTCGACAACTTAGTCCGATGGTCAGAGTCTTTCTTGACTCGTTTCTGATTCAGCGATCATGGTTTGTACTTGCAGAGTGGCGAGTCACGCGCTTCGAACTCGCCACTCTGCGCTTTCGATGCGAAGCCAAGGTCGGCTGGCGCTCTCGCTTACTGGCGCACGAAGCCGTGATAAACCCCGGTCGAGTCGACGTACGATCCCGTAATCGCCCCCTCCAGGTTGTTCGAATAGGGGTAAGTACCCTGACCGGAGCCTGTGCCCGCGCCCGGTACATCGAACATAGTGATAGTCCCCGCGGGGGCGCGCACGAAGCCGTGACCCAGGTTACTCGCGTCAGCGTAGTATCCTGTAATCGCCCCAAGATCGTTGATATTATAGGAAAAGGTGCCCTGGCCGGAGCCCGTGCCAGCGCCCGTAACGTCGAACTTGGTGATCACGCCCGTCGCGGTAATAACGAAGCCGTGATTCACGTTGTTCGAGTCCGTGTACACTCCCGCGTTCACCCCGAAATTGTTGATGCTATAGGCGTAGGTGCCCTGGCCAGAGCCTGTGCCCGCGCCCTTAACGTTGACCGGGGTGACAGTTCCGTTGGCAGCGCGCACGAAGCCATGATTCACGCCGTTCGAGTCAACGTACCACCCATTCATCGCCCCGAAATCGTTAAGGCCAGAGAAAATGTTGGTGAACGTGCCCGTCGACCCCTTAGGGTCGACCCGCGTGAAATGTCCAGTCGCAGAGCGCAGGAATCCGTGCTGCACGTTGTTCGAGTCAATGTACTGTCCCTCGATCTCCCCGAAATCGTTGATGCTCTGGGCCTGAGTGCCCTGAAGAAAACCTGTGCCTGCGCCCGGAGCGTCGAACGTGGTGAATGTGCCGTCGGGAGCGCGCAGAAAGCCGTGACAGACGTAGCTCGCGTCACAGTAGTATCCCGTGATCGCCCCCTCCAGGTTGAGGCCGTAGGGTTCGGTGCCCACGCCTGATTGTGTGCCTACGCCCGGAGCGTCGAACGTGGTGAATGTGCCGTCGGGAGCGCGCAGAAAGCCGTGAAACACGTAGTTCGAGTCAATGTAGTATCCCGCGATCACGCCATACAAATTGATGCCGACGGGAGAGGTGCCTTCGCCGTAGCCGTCAATGACTCCCGTCCCCGCGCCCGGAGCGTCGAACGTGGTGATGGTTTGGGCAGAGGTTTGAGCTGTAATCGCCAGCGCGGCGAATAGACACACTACGGTCATTGACAACCATCGTCGAGGTTTCATGTTTTGTTCCACCCTTTGCTCTGGAATCTCTTTCTTGACCCCACGCAACACTGGTTTGCATTTCTTCATAAACTGTCTCCTTTGGTTTGAAGTTTGATTTGGCTTTGTTTCACGTCGCTTGTTCCATGGGGTCGCGCCCCAGCCACGCGACTCTGCATTGAGCCGCTCTAGACTGCAATGCACCGGCACTGACTTGGCGCTGAACTGGGACTGAACTGGCTAACTGACTGAAACGAAGGAGAGTAATCCGGATCCAGCTCCTCGCAGACCACTGGAGCCGGGAACAAACCCTGCTGAAAACGCCTGTCTACCGTCGCGCCCGGATGGTAAACTGCCGCGCTAGGGTGGTCTCCAGTGGAAGCCGCGTTCCCAAACCGTGTCCGGGTCGGAGCCTTCGAGCTCGACTTGAAGGCGGGCGAACTACAAAGTGGAGATCGGAAAGTTCGTCTTCAAGAACAACCCTTCCAGATTCTGTTGATGTTGGTGGAGAGTTCGGGCGGTTTGGTCACCCGCGAGGAAATCCAAAGGAAGCTTTGGCCTAACGATACTGTGGTCGAGTTCGACCACAGCATTCATACGGCGATCAAGAAGCTGCGGCAAGCATTGGGAGATTCGGCCGAGGATCCGCAATACATTGAAACGGTGGCGCGGCGTGGCTATCGTCTGATGGTGCGAGTGGAGCGAATGGACGTGGGCCCGACCAGCCCACCACTCGATGGGGCTGCGCCTCCAGTGCCGGAACCATCCACTTCAATTCTGATCGGCAAGAAAGTCTCTCACTACCGCGTGCTCGAGGTGCTGGGTGGTGGCGGCATGGGAGTGGTTTACAAGGCGGAAGACCTAAAGCTTGGCCGCCGCGTAGCCTTGAAATTTCTGCCGGAAGAACTGGGAAACAACGCGAAGGTTTTAGAGCGTTTTGAGCGCGAAGCGCGAGCCGCATCCGCGCTCGACCACCCCAACATCTGCACTATCTACGAATTCGGCGAGCACGAAGGCCGGCCCTTCATCGCCATGCCCTTGTTGGAGGGGCAAACCCTGCGAGACCGGATCGCCGCGCAGGCAGTCCGGTTTGCAACCGACGAATTGTTGAACCTGGCGATTCAGATCGGGGACGGTCTGGCCGCCGCGCACGAAAAAGGCATCATCCATCGGGACATCAAGCCGGCGAACATCTTCATCACAAATCGGGACGAAGCCAAAATTCTGGACTTTGGCTTAGCGAAGCTGACGTATGCAGGCGACCACGAAAACCTCCCACACCAGGAAACGCAGTCCGCAACGGGCCACGATCTTAGTCTCTCGCTGACCGGTGTGGCCATGGGCACGGTACCCTACATGTCGCCGGAGCAAGTGCGCGGCGAGAAACTGGATGCCCGCACCGATCTATTTTCTTTTGGCTCAGTGATCTATGAGATGGCGACGGGGAAGCAGGCATTCAACGGGGACACGGCGGCTGCGCTGCACGAGGCGATTTTGAATCATACACCTGTCCCGGTGCGGGAGTTGAATCCCGCGCTTCCACCCAAGCTGGAAGAGATCATCAACAAGGCGCTGGAGAAGGACCGTGAAGCTCGCTACCAAACCGCAGTGGAGATGTGCGCCGACCTGAAACAATTGCATCGCGACACCAGCAGCCTCATTTCTCCGAAACACACGGGCGAGACGAGTGTCATTACTACTAATGAAGAGAATGGACGACTAAGTTCGCCAATTTCCCGAAGTTGGCCGCTGATCGCGACCGTTGCCGCCGTGTTGGCGGCGGTTATTGTTGTTGTGCTCGTCGTTCGCTTTCGTGCGCCGCGGCGTCCTGAACCAAAGCACGAACTGGTCGAGAGGCAACTGACAGCCAATCCTCCAGAGAACAGAATAAATTCCGAGACCATCTCCCGCGATGGCAAATATCTTGCCTATAGCGACTCCCTTTCCAAGAATCTGTATCTGCTGGCGATCGACAGTGGGGAAATTCGCGAGGTGCCGTTACCCAGCGACTACGCTCCTTTGGATTGGTTCCCGGATGGAAACCATCTGCTGATGAGCGGACACGCTGGGGATCTATGGAAAATGTCAACGTGGGACTTCAGCCTGCGAAAGTTGTGGGGTAGTCGAACGGAAATCGCGGCGGTGTCGCCCGACGGATCGCACATTGCGTTCTTGAAGGCCCCGCATGAGTTATGGCTGATGGGAGGGGACGGCGAAGAACCGCGCCCGATCCCCGTCCCGGCAGGCGATGCTGATAATTTATCCAGCTTCGTCTGGTCGCCAAGCGGGCAGCGTCTCGCCTATATCCGAGAGCGCGGTACATTCGCGAAGCCAGACCTCACCATCGAGACCTGCGATCTGGCTGGCGGCGCACGAACCGTGGTGTTATCCGACCCAAAACTGTACGGTGTGACTAGAGACTCTGGCCTTGCATGGTTGCCAGACGGACGCATCCTATACTCGATTACTTCCGGGACCAACGAGTCGAATCTCTGGGCACGGATTGCAGACCCGGCCAACGGAAAACCAAGTGGTGATGCGACGCGGTTGGCTGGCTGGAAGAATTTTGAAGCGCAAAATCCTCAGGCGAGTGCCGACGGGAAGCGCCTGATTGTAATTAAAGAGCATGCCGAGAACGGGATCTACGTCGGCGATCTCGCAACTGGGAACAAAACACTTACTCCGCACCGCTTCACGGCGGACGATTGGTTCAACGTAGTCACAGACTGGACCAAAGACAGCAAAGGCATCGTCTTTGACTCCAAACGGAACGGCAGGTGGGTCATCTTGAGGCAAGAGATTGATGCCCAAACACCGGAGACTCTGGTTGCAGGGTCGGAAAATCACTTATCGCCTAAACTGAGTGCCCAGGGAACACTCCTATACACGGCGGCGGCGACGCCCGATTCTCACGATCCTCGCGACACTACCATTCGTCTGATGAGCACGCCCGAACAGGGAGGCGCACGCACTACTCTCATGATGGGCAATTACACCTATGCCTGCGGTTCCTCGCCATCGTCCTCTTGCGTGGTCGCAGAGCTCGAGGACGGACAATTGAGGTTTTTCCATCTTGACCCACTGAAAGGCAAAGGCGAGGAAGTGGCTCGCATTGATGGATATCAATCCGACTATCCTAGCTGAGGTCTATCGCCCGATGGGGCCAGGGTTGCAATCGTGGATCAAGCGACAGAAGGTAAGGGCGAGATCCGAGTAGTGAATCTGCCAGACCGAAGGGTTACAGTACTTCCGGTTCGTGACTGGAAATGGGATCGGGCAACGCAAATCGGCTGGGCTGCCGACGGGAAAAGCTGGTTTGTATATGCTTCGTCAGATCACTCCCCGGATGCTCTTGTCTCCATCGACGCGAATGGCAACCTGAAAGTCCTGCAGGAGATCCCTGCGGGGGTCATCACGTCCATCGTGCCCTCCCCGGATGGAAAACGTCTGGCGTTCACGAAGAGAATGTTCGTAGACGACGTGATGCTGCTGGAAAACTTCTGAGCTGACTGCCGCGGTTTCACAAACACTGCCTGACCCAGGCAGTGGGGGTAAGTTCTGGGAGGCGCCGGATCGGGAGATCGGCAAGACCGGGGAGAACCCCGGCCAAATAGTCGCGTACCGGGAGTTTCAACCTGCGGCAGCTTTCCACGATCGAGAGAATCGCCGCGACCTTAGGTCCCGCTTGTGGGCTGCCGATATGCAACCAATTCTTTCGACCAAGAGCAACCGGACGCATGGAATTCTCCGCCAAGTTGGTACTTAGCTCCAATTCGGGATACTCCAAGAAGCGGGTGAGCTTCTTCCACAGTGCGATCGCGTACTGGCAAGCCTTGCTAAGTGCGCTGGAAGGCAAAGCAGCAGATTGCGCTGCCTCGATCTTGCTGCGAATATCATCGAGAAGAGGTCTCGCTATTTCCTGACGCCGGATCTGGCGCGCCGCAGTAGTCAGCGTTTTGTGGCGAGCTTCCGCATCGACGGCAAACAGTTCGTCCATCTGAGCCACAATCGGGGTTGCAACCGGATCTCGGGGATTTAGCTGCACCGCTTCGAAAAACTGTCTTCTTGCATGAGACCAACAAGCGGCATGTACCATTCTCGGCCCGCCGATTTGGTCATACCCTGCATAGCCGTCAGTTTGGAGAATGCCTTCGAACTGTCCCAGGAACCGCTTCGGCCCATCTCGTCCGCGACCCAAGCGGAAGTCGAACACCACGCTTCCTCCGGGGCGACTGTATTGCCAAAGGTACGCTTGGTGGTTCTTACCTCGGCCGTCGCGTGTCTGCACATCGACCGGGGTTTCATCCGCCTGAATGTAACTTCCGCTGATCAATTCTCGCCTCATTGCCGCGACCATCGGGATCAGCAACTCGCCGACTTTGAGGACCCAGCCGTCCAGCGTTGCGCGGCTGACGTCCAAGCCGAGGTCCCTTTCCAGAATCACGCTCTGCCGATGAAGGGGTGTGTGATTGCAATATTTGCCGACGATCGTGTCAATGATGATCCGGTCACTCGCCAGACACTTCTCGATGATTCGTGGCGGCAGGGGCGCTGAGACGACGCCGAGATCCTCACACGACCGGCAAGCCCGCTTCTCTCGTTTCGTGACCAGCACAAAATACCTCGCCGGTTCCACGTCCAGTTGGGAACTCTCCTCGTAGCCGATCACCACTGTTTCTTTTCCGCAGCGTTTGCATACGCGCTGATCTAATGCGCAGGGCAGAATCCGCTCAACGCGAGGAAGATTCGCCGGCAACTCCTGGCGACCCGGATGCTTGACAGTTTTCTTGGTCGAGCGATGCACTTGCGCGTGCTCGCTCTCCGCCTGCTCGGTCATTTCGCTGACGACAGGCGCAAGCTCGACCAATTGCATTTGCGCCTGCGAAAGTTTTTCTCCGCCCGCACCATACTTCTCGATCCGCATCAGCCGCAGACCCTCTTCCAGTACCCGGATCCTCAGCTCCGCATACTGTAGCTTGCTCTTCAGTTGTGCGATGAGTTCCAGATCGGCTGGTGCGGAAGGAATGGGAGGCGCACTCACAATGGGTTATTGATTTACCAGAGTCGCTCAAATCGTTCAAGCAACTCAGGCGGCAGCATGTCCCTCTGGCGGGGCCTTCCGGTACCAACGCTTGTGCTTGGTTTTGGTCAGGTCGATCCCACCCAACAACAGCGAAAGCTCTTCGTGACTCAGGACGACCTTGCCCTGCGCGTCGCCGGACTGCGGCCAGGCGAAACGCCCGCAACCAGGCGCCACATCGGTGGTAAGACCGAAGGGTTTCACTCCGAGCGCGTTGCGGCGAAAGGCATAGGCGACGTTTTCTTTGAAGATCAGGTCGAACTTCTTATTGTCCTCGGAGAGAACGGTAATCGAGCGACGCTTGCGGTAGCGCGCAAGATGGTCGCGTATCTGCTCGCCGTGGATCGAGGACAACGGGATTTCGTGCCCGCAGATTGCAGAGACGCCGCGGCTTAAAAAGCAGGCCAACGAAAAAAGTACCAGGATCACACAGCGCGCAGACTGCAAGGTCCCGCCATTGACTGACTGAGCGACGGAGATGAAACTCCCGAGGCTCCCTTCTGACTGTTTCGGGACTGGCAGAGAACACACACTCAATCTTCTGCGAGGGTCCCCGTGGACCCGAGGCAGCGAATGGATGTCTGGTTCTGCGAAAGCAGGAACCACCGCCGAGAGGCAAAACGTGAGCTGAGCGGTTCTGCATCCGAAGAGTGCGCGCTCTCGCGAGCGCGCCCGGCCACCCGTGTTTTCCCTTGATAGAAGACTCACATGGATGTCGGTCAGTCGGCGCCAGACTTCTGAGATGTCCCAGATGCGGACTTGCACTAAGACTTCTCGGTACTGATCAACTCGGTGCCCATCTGGATTACTGCTTGCTTGCCGAGCACTCAGAACATTAATTTACAGGGGCACCCGCTGCGGCCGAAGCTCTTCGAACTTTGATGGAGAGCAGCGATGCTCGCCGCAAACACGGCAAGCAGCCACAACGACTCGTTCGCGCCGAACACAAGATTTTGATTTTCCTATACTTCAAGCGGCTAAGTCTTGAGAGATGTTTTTCGCATTCGCCCTACACTTCAACGCGTTCCGAAGGGCATGCAAGGCGTACATCGCGTCATCCACAGCCTGCTCTTCTTCGATATTGTCTCCTGCTGAGTGAAACAGTTCACGAGCACGTGTCACAAGTGCCGTTTCCGCTTCAACAATTCGGTCTGAAACTTTGTTGGCGTCCAACTCAAAGAGCGCAGCTTTGTAAAATTGGCGCCAAACTATCTTGTACGGTGATCCTAAGATGCCAGTGCTCATAACCCACTCCCGGACAGGTAGCAGTCCAAACTACTATGAGGGGGAGGCGATGTAAGTCGCCTCCCATTTTTCTCACTTGCGGCGGGTTCTACGCCGCCTTGCTGTGAACCTTGGCTTCGAGGGTCTTCTCGCTGCCAACATTCACCTTGATCTGCTTGGGCTTGGCTTCCGCCTTCTTGGCGAGGTTGATCTTCAGCACGCCCTTGTCATAGTTGGCGCTCACTTGCCCCGGATCGACGGAATTGGGCAGCGTGAACGACCGGGTGAAGCTTCCGTACTGCCGCTCGACGCGACGGAAGTTCTCCTCTTTCTCTTCCTTCTCGATCTTGCGCTCGCCATGGACGGTGAGGGTGTTGCTCTCGATGCGCACATCAATGTCTTTTTCGTCGATGCCCGGGACTTCCATCTTCAGCGTAATGTTGTGCTCGTCTTCGTAGATGTCTACCGGCGGTGCGAAACTGGTGGTCGTCAACGCCTCTTCCGGGCCTTCGGGGCTATACGACTCACGGAAAAGACGATTCAGGCGGTTCATGCGGTCTTGCATGGTGGAAAACTCACGGAAAGGTTCCCAACGGGTCAATAGTGTCATAACGCAATTCCTCCTTCGGGGGAAAGCTAAGAGGAAGAACTTCAGATGGACTGACTTAGTTCAGAGGACCTGAACGAGCAAGAAGAGGGAGCTGCTCAATTTCGATGCTAGGCTTGTCCGTTACCATTGTCAACCTGCAGCAGAATATAAGATATTATCCGTGCTTTTTACTACGTGTGGCGCAGCCGCGTTGGCCCCCGGGAACTGAGCATAGAACTACGTAGCTTCGGCTGCTCGACTGCGAGAGAATAGGGGGCGTTCATTAACTTGATCTTGCGAAACGGAGCTGACATGAAGGTTGTTGCGTTCAACGGTAGTGCTCGCAGAGGCGGGAATACAGCAATTCTGCTCGGCTACACTCTGAGCGAACTCAAAAAGGAAGGCATTGAAACCGAACTAGTGGAACTGGGTGGTGCCGAAATCCATGGCTGCCTTGCCTGCCGCAAGTGTTCAACGAGGAAGAACCGCCGCTGCTCGCAAGAAAACGATATGGGGAACGTCTGTATTGAGAAAATGGACGCGGCGGACGGGATACTGCTAGGTTCGCCGACCTACGTTGCCGATGTTTCCCCGGAGATCAAGGCGTTGATGGATCGTGCCTGTTTGGTTTCCAAGGCGAACAGCGGCATGTTTCGCCATAAAGTTGGCGCGGGCGTGGTGGCGGTGCGCCGGGCGGGCGCCATGCATGCTTTTGACGCCCTGAACCACTTTTTCCTGATCAGCGAAATGATCGTGGCGGGATCGTCTTATTGGAACATCGGCATCGGTTATGAGCCCGGCGATGTGGAGAAAGACGAGGAGGGCATTCGGACAATGAAGGTTCTGGGACAGAACATGGCTTGGCTACTGAAGAAGCTCCATGCCCCAAGCTAGAAACGCGGGTTCGGACGCTTCTCAGGTAGCCCCTTCTGCTGGGATTTGCCTGCCCGAAGGGGTTCAGGTCGGCTCGGGAATTTCAGGGGTGCGGACGCGTACTATCCACAAACGCTAGTGCAAACGGGCTTCGCGGAACTCTGGGCTGGCCAGCACGTTTCCCCCGAGCCGACTTCTGGCTCGAAAACAATTTCCGGGTTCCTCTGGCGGCGTCCAATTCTCAAAGAGCGTAATCGCCAACTGAGAAAGATCCCAGCCGCCGCTTCTCCACCTTTGTGGTCGGCTGGTAGTGGCCCTTCTGCCGGGCTAGTTCTTCCATTGCCACAGTGTCCTGTACAATTTTGCACCGGATGATTTCACGCGCAAGATGGTGGCTAGGCCTAGTGGCCGGTACGCTGATGCTGGTTCTGGCAGCGTACGCCGAACCAGTCGCCCAGCTCAAAGCTACCGACTACGTCAACGATTTTGCCCATCTTCTGGATCAGAACACCATCGCGCAGATGGACGATATCTGCCGCCAGATCGACGAAAAAGCGCATGCCCAAATCGCGGTAGTGACCGTCCGGTCACTCGATGGCTCCGACATAGAAAGTTACGCGGTCGATCTTTTTCACCAGTGGGGAATCGGAAGCAAGTCCACTAACCGCGGAGTACTGATCCTATATGCCATTGACGACCATCGCGCCCGCATTGAGGTGGGCTATGGGCTGGAGCCTATTTTGCCCGATGGGAAGGTGGGTGCATTTCAGCGGGAAGCAGTCCCGCTCATGCGCGCGGGCGACTACAACCAAGCTCTGCTGCTGGTCACCTCGCGCGTTGCAAAGGTTATTGCCGATGATGCTGGTATTCAGCTTACGAACCTACAGCCGGAGGCTCCGGTTGAGCCCGATAATCAGCCGGGCGGCTTGTCGATCGGTGCGATTGTAGGAATTGTCATCGTCATCTTGATCGTCCTCTTTACGCCCTTGCGCGGCATTTTGTTCTGGATAATTTTTTCCGGGATATTTGGTGGCGGCGGATCGAGAAGCGGCGGCTGGGGTGGTGGCGGATTTGGTGGTGGCGGTGGTTTTGGCGGATTCGGGGGTGGTAGTTCCGGTGGCGGCGGGGCCAGCAGCAGTTGGTAGTGAGTGAGGGCGCAATGGTTCCAGAAAAACAAATTAATGACTTTGTCAGCCGGCTGCGAGCAGTGGCTGGAGCGAACCTCGAGAGCGTGATCCTGTTCGGATCGGCGGTAGCGGGAGATTTTCATCCCGAATTTTCCAATCTGAATCTGTTCTGTGTGATTCGCGACAGCTCATTCGCGACCTTGCAGGCTCTGGCGCCTGCCGTGAAATGGTGGAACGCGCAGAAGCAGCCGCCACCCCTGTTCATGACCCGTGATGAGATCGAGCGCTCTGCCGATGTCTTTACGATTGAGTTCCTGGATATGCGACAGCACCACCGCGTGGTCTTCGGCGAAGACATTCTGCAGGGTCTGTTGATTCCGGCGAACCTGCACCGCGTGCAGGTGGAATACGAATTGCGAGAAAAACTTGCGCTGCTCCGCCAGCACCTGCTGCTGGCCTCGGGCAACGACTCACGCCTGTGGGAGTTGCTGGTTCGATCGGTCTCTTCGTTCGCAACGCTTTTCCGGCACGCCCTTATCGTGCTGGGTCACGACGCTCCGGTTGGGAAGCGCGAGGCGGTGCAAACATTATCCAAACAGATCGGGTTTGATGCCTCGGGCATCCTGCAAGTGCTGGACGTGAGAGAGCGGAAGTCAGAACGCAAACAGTTCGAGGTGGCGGATGTTTTTTCACGATATCTGGCAGCCCTGGAGCAGCTGACCGCAGCAGTTGATAAAATGCTGGACTCGGGTACCGTCGGCTGATCGTAGAGTTTGTGGGTATTGCTTTTCAGGAGAATCTCATGAGCAAGGCACTGATCGCGGTCGTCGTTATAGTCGTAATCGTATTGCTTGTGTTTGGCCAATACGTAAGCGTGAGGAATACGCTGGTCAGTAAGAACGAGGCAGTCAAGGCAGCCTGGTCGCAAGTCGACATTGTGCTGCAACGCCGCGCCGACCTGATCCCAAACCTGGTGGAGACGGTGAAGGGCTACGCGCAACAGGAAGTAACGGTGTTCGGCGATATCGCGAAGGCGCGTTCTGCCCTGCTTTCCGCGGGCTCGCCGCAAGAGAAAATAGCGGCCAACGGTCAGCTCGATGGAGCTCTCGGGCGACTGCTGCTGATTGTCGAGAACTATCCTCAGTTGAAGTCCAACGAGAATTTCCTTCGCCTGCAGGATGAACTCGCGGGCACGGAGAATCGCATTGCGGTCGAGCGCAAACGCTACAACGACACTCTGCGCGACTACAACACTTACGTCCAGCAGTTCCCGAACAACCTTTTCGCGGGAATCGCAGGATTCAAACCGAACGAAGCTTACTTCGAAGCTTCGGCAGGATCGCGCGAAGCTCCGAAGGTAAAGTTCTCAAGTCCCGGCACAGCGGCTCCGCAGGCGAGTCCTCAGCCGGTGCCGGCGCACTAGCAGTCCGGGGTGCGGGAAGCCATCTCACAGATATAGAACTCGCCACCCGAGTGTCTGGAAAGCGTCGCCTTGTCGAATTTCCACCCGATCCGCCACTCCGGCCTCAGTGAGATGTTGCCAAGCGCGAGATGCTTTGTTTGCACTCTGCTCGGTTGTGATTAAGTGACCGAAGACGTTATTATTCACAATAACGGGAGGCACCATCATACTCGTTGCAGCTTAGCCCTTAAAACACCCAGCGATGGACGCGATCTGCTGCGAGCGTTACGCGAACAGCGTTGAAGGCGGAGAGTACAGTAGGAGAATGGCTCTGGTCGGTGTTGGACCGCTTCGGGTCTGATCTGCGAAAAACCGATGATGAATCACGGCGAGCATCTTTGAAGAGGACAACAGGAGTTCCTTCCTTGATTGAAATGATGCCAGTACAAACAGTCGGCGACATAAGCAAAGTGACAGGTGATCTCGTACCAGAAACGGGCGGTCTCCGATGGTGGTTTCGTGGCGTGACGAAAACCAATCACGATCTAATTCCCTCCGGCAAGCGAGAAGGGTACTCTCTACAGCATGAGCAGCGTTTCTACAACGAGTTCTACTGCCGGGCAGGGACTCGCCATGCACGCTGCCCGTCAGAATCTGACTTGGCCGGTTGGCTATCCCTAATGCAGCACTATCGACTCCCGACGCGTCTGCTCGATTGGTCCTTCTCGCCGCTCGTCGCAGCGTATTTTGCTGTAGAACAATCAGGTGAATCTGAAGCTGTTGGTGACGTCCGCGTCTGGGCCCTGGCTCCTGCAGCCTTGAATGAATCACAGGGCTTCGCGCCATTACTATATCCTCTCTCAGCAAAGTCGTTGCGCCCTCTCTTAAGACCTGCCAAGAAGGGCAATGACACGACCAACAAAATTGTTGCCGAAATGGCGGTCGAAGCAGATTCTCGCATGCAGATGCAGCAAGGGGCTTTTACGGTGCATTCGTCTTCCACGCCATTGAACCTGCTCGCAGATTCCCACAAATGGTTGCGGCGGTTCACCGTGCCCGCCAAGTGTGTATCCACTCTTCGCCGCGAACTCCGACTGCTGGGCTACCGTGCCGATTACCTCTTCCCAGATCTCGAGTCGCTTGCAAAAGAACTGAAACTGCTTATCCGTCCGGGCAGTCGTTGATACTACCCAACCGTGGCTAGAGTGTGCCGAGTGTGTGTCTAAACACACGCCTTGGATCCCCAGGACGCTCGACAGGACGCGGATCGATCACCGGCCTCCTTCCTACCGCCAACTTCTAAGCGACTGATAACGTCCTTTATCATTCATAAATTCCGATAACAGAATTTATCGAACAGAACAAACACAAAAGGGAGTCGATTCTTAAAATGGTTATACTCGCCTGCAACATACGCCAAACAAACCACTAACCTCGTGCCCACTCAGGTTAGGTGGAGTACACACTCCTTGTTACGAAATCGGAACAAAAAGCTTCCACAATTGCGCAATCTAGGAGGCGCTTGTATTCAAGCTTTATACAAGCAACAAAGCGCAGATATATCGCTTAAGCTGATTATTGTCATAACCATCCGTTTTCCTTGCTCTTGCACAATTGGAACACCTCGCGAGATCGAGGTTCGTAATTTGTAACATATATCAATTTGCGTTGGCACTATTCTTTGCCGGCCCGATAATGTGACGGTTTTTGCACGGCACTGTCGGCTTGATCTATGGAAAAGTTCTCTCCCCAGACCTTTTCCGAGCTATTGGAAACTAGACCAGAAACCTAGACAGCTTGGGTCCCTAGCAGTTACGAAGTCCGACTCCGAAATCACTAGCGAGGTATTAACATGAGTACCCCTCCTGCCCCCGCGGTGGGACCTTGTCTTATTACCAGCCAGTGTGGTGGCTACTACCCTGCGGGGCAGAGATGGCGTTTCAGGCGAGTGGCAGGCTGTGAAAGTATTAAATCCTGTTAGTGAACGCGTCCGAGCGACTGGGTTGAATGTAGAATTTGCGAACACCGGAAGCCAAAATGGAAATTTCGACTGAGGAGGACCCAAGATGCCTAGCGCCGCTCCAATAGCTATTTTGAATTTCTTTCAACAGCAACTCATAGGGAATTGGGCTAACGCAGATTTTGGCAAGGACTCCAGCGGAAATCCGGTTGGTGGGCCGACCAATCCGCTGTCCTACAACATTATGCCATTGCCGCAGAAGAACGGCCTCGGCGGCGTATCCAGTCCCCTCGGCTACATTCTGAAGAACTTCAAGTACCACGAGAGACTGCATTTCAACGGCGACAACGCCACGACCACTTTGGCGATCGCCGCGCGTGCGCCCAACCGGGGGGGCGAAGTCAACCAAGACGCGCGGGCGATTTTTTACGAACAACAAATCAAATTCGCCGAAGGTCCGCAAGGACCGCGAACCGGTTCACCGGACGGCGACGTGGTCCACGTAGAGAACGGCGCTTGGCTTTGGCTTCCTCGGTATGAGCAAAGTCCCGGTCCCTACACGGAAAATCCTCCGGGTAGCGGTAAATTCACGCCTCCGATTCCGCCGCCGCCCGCCTCGGCTCTGGTTCCTCCGTCGGTTCAGCAACCAAACGACGTCTTGATCGCCAAACAGATTTCGATTCCTCACGGCAATTCGATTTTGGCATTGGGCAGCTTCGACACGATCCCCAACGCGTCTGGTCAGGGCGGCCCCTGGAACGGCGTGGAACAGATTCCCGGAAGCCCAATAATTCCGGATGGGCTGTCGCCGTTTCCCACGGCCTTCCGTTTCGACAAGCCCATCCCCCCGTCCACGTCCGTCCTGGATGCGGATGCGGTTTACGGCACGGTGGCAAACACTCTCACCAACTTCCAAAATCCTCACCCGGACCTGACATTAAATCCCAATCTGCCGTTGCAGCAGGCCGTCGCGATCATCAAGCCGGATTCATTCGTGCATTGGCGGGTGACCACGGCGCCTCTTCAAAACGGGACCGGCGTGGTGACGAACATCGCGTTCGAACAACGCGTTTCGGAAGTCACCGAATATGCGGCGGAATATTGGCTGTTGATGAAGGGGAAGCAAAAGTATCTCGCCTATACCCAGACGATCCTGATGGTCATGGTGATCAACGACAAGAAATTCGTGTTCCCGCATTTGACGTGCAACACGGTGACCTATCAACCGTAGCGCCGGGTTGGCAATGGCCCCAAAAAAACGTGCTGTCAAAACATGCTTCGTGGCAGCGCCACACGGCATACCTCTGCAGGTGCTGCGGAATTCTCTTTTGAGCCGAGGAATTCGCCCCTTTGTTCCAGAAGAGCTATCTGTCGGTACAGATTGGGCTTCCGAAATCCAACGACGGATAGCAGAAGCCGACCTTGTAATAGGTGTTCTTCCCAAGGGACAACAGTCACCGTGGGTGCTTCTTGAGTTAGGACAGGCGTTTGCACTCGGCCGACGAATTCTACTCATTGCGTCGCCAGGGGTGGAAACCGTTCGAGCTTGTGGCAAAGAGTTGGTTCGGTTGATAAAGCGAAAGCTTTGTGATCTTGCCGTCGAAGGGTCAGTGGCGTAAGAGGCCTTTGAACGTTAATCTCCCTTCTCCTGACCCGCAACAGCGAGGCCGACTGCTCGACTCGGTTACCGCTGAGTTGCTTCGCTGGCAGAAGTACGAAGAAATTCGCACACGCGAGATTCGAGGGGGAGAGGAGTTCGACGTCATCGCTTCTTTCCCCCAACCTATTCCGGGCGGGACGACTCGGATAGCAGTCATCTGCGAGTGCTGAGCCCTAAGTTCTCCGGTTGACCACTGGGAATGAACGAGTCGGCGATTTCCTGGTAAACAGTACGTGTTTACTCTGAAGGAAGCATGCCCTAAATTCGTTAACTCGGTTTGTCTGAGAAGACAACGGGCAATCCGGAAGTTGAACCACGGAGAGCGAGCTGGATCAGAAGTTCAGCAGCAGCCCTTCTGAGAAATTATGCGGGACGTTGGATAGGTTGCGATAAAGGACGTGATCATTCCCTAATCGCCGCCTTGCCACCCAGGGAGCGAGGATTTTTCAAACTTCCCCGAAGAGGACTTCTGGCCGGCAATCGTATTGGCTGGTACTATTTGACGTGTTTCTTGCTTGACTGAATCAGGGCCGAAGGGGAAGATTCCGCAGTAAGTTGCTTCCATTTCCCCGGAAACAACCAGCGTTTGTCGGTTGCGCGAACGGGCATTCATCCGAGGTTGCCGGGGACATTTATGTCCGATCACAGTTGCCCCCGCTTACCTCATGACGAGAGCGTTGTACAGCGGGCATGAACAAGGAAAGCGTTACTTCCGCGTTAAAGGATCTCTGCCGTTGGCAGACGATTGTGGTCCTTTTGTTAACCCTGCTATGGGCCTACAAGTTTCAATGGCTTGAGCAGGAGTTCCCGTTTCTTCTGACGGCGCAACTCAAGTTTCACCAACTCCTCTCGAGCCTGGACTGGCGCCAGCAAAGAGTGAACTGGGTGACGCTTGTTCAAATAGACGACGACTCATTCTGGTCGCCCCCGCTATCCGGCGTTCTACCAACGAACCGCGCGGTCCTCGCCGACGTAGGTCTACTCGCGGCGGAACAAGGGGCTTTGGTAGTGGCATTCGACATACAGCTCAAGAGCCCGTCGCCGGTGCCCGGTGACGACAAGATCCGTGATCACGACAACAAACATTTGCTCGACGTTATACGGAAAATCACCGGAAGCAACAAGCCCGTAGTTTTGACCATTGGCCTTGTTCCCAACGACAAGGGAGAGTGGGAGCGGGAGCCGAATATCTTTAGAGATGACGAACTGCCCCCCGGTACGCGCCTCGGGCACATCAATCTTCCGATTGACCCCCGGCAGATTCCGCTCGATATGACGGCCTGGGGACTGGACAAGAAGTCCAAAGTTTCGTTGGACTCATTTGCGGTGAAAATTGTCGACTCGTATGAAGAGGCTGCCCACCTGCATCCCCGAACTAAGGACCAACCGGTCATAGCCGAAGCAATAGCCGACAACGAATTCGTCTATGGCGGTTTTCTAAGAAAATCCGCATGGGACCGCGTAACGGCGAAGCAGCTCCTGCAAGGAGACAAGCAGGCGCTAGGAATGTGCCGCAATCGTGTGGTGATTATCGGTAGTACATGGCACGAATTCGGCAATTCACGCGGCCCCGCAGCCGATGAGCATGTCAGTCCGCTTGGTCCTGTGCCGGGCCTATATCTTCACGGAAATTACGTGGAGGCGTTATTGAGCGGGAACTTCAGGCCCGCCGTGCCTGAAAAGTTCGCGGTTCTGATAGACCTGGGAATCGCGCTTTTGCTTTATGTTTTGTTCAGGTCGGCTACAGGAAAGGCCATGCGGGTAAAGCTTTTGTTGGCCTTCGTTTTGCCGCTTCTAGCCGCATACGTCGCATTCGCCAACGTCGGGAGGTACTTGGACTTCATCGCGCCGGTGAGTTTGGTCTTCGTCCACTTGCTGGTAGAGTCTCGCTGATCAGAAGGGTGGACTGCATATGATGGAAGATTGCAATAGACCACAGAGGAACAGTCCGCATCTTCTGATATCAGCCCTACAGGTACTGGTCTGGGTTTCTTTATGTGCTCGGCCGGGCTTTGTGATCGCGCAACAAGAAGAGCCTCCAGCTTCCCCCAACACGAGCCCAAAGCCCAAAACGCCTGACGGCCCGGGCGGAGCCGGGCAGGGTGGAACCCGAGTGAAGGGCGGCAATCGCGGCGTGGGCACGGCTAGCACTCATGGAGCCAGCGGCCATACTCCGCCAGGCAGGAATGTCTCTCTCAGAGGCGGCGGGCACGTGAGCATCCGTCCGGACGGGTCGGTGCGTTCCATCGACCGCGGCGGAATGCATATTGAGCACGGTGTCCGTGGTGGCCGCACGGTTGTAAGTGAACATAACGGAGCGATAATTCTGACCACGGGGCGTGGCGGCTACGTGCAGCGTGCCTATGCGATGCGCGGCGGGCATGCCTATTACTCGCGCACGTTCTATGACCACGGGCACTATAGGGTCAGGGTCTATCGCGGCTACTACTACGGCGGCCACCTTTACTATAGCTATTACCCAAGCTATTGGTACCACCCGGCGTTTTATGCATGGGCCTCCAGTGCGTGGCCGGCAGCGGTCTACTGGAGCGTTGGGGCCTGGGGTTGGGGAGGAGCGCCGTGGTGGGGCTTCTACGGCGGGTGGTTTAATCCTTATCCCGCGTATGCTGCGCCGTACTTCTGGCTGACTGACGATCTGCTTGCCTCGAACCTAAAAGCCGAGTATACGGCGCGGGCGGAGGCAAATGCGGACGCCACGTCGGCGGATGCCCACGTAAGCGGAGGAGGTGCAGTTGCTGCGCCAGCCTCGAATACGGCGACGCTGACCCCTGAAGTCAAGCGGGCGATTGCCGAGGAAGTGAAAACGCAGTTGGCCGCGCAGCAGGCGGCGGGGCAAGGTAGCGTCGGCAGAGTAGCGGCACCCGCCAGTGGCGAAGTTCCCCCGGCGTTAGATCCGGCACACCGCACCCATCTGGTGGATTCCGATGTTAATGTAGTGGCGAACGGGCAGGAGTGTGCGCTGACGGCAGGTGACGTAATCGTGCGCCTCACGGATACTCCGGATGCAGACCAGACGGTGAAGGCCAGCGTCGCGGCGAGCAAGAAGTCAGATTGCGAGACCGGACGGACTGTGGCCGTTAAAGTGGACGATTTGCAGGAAATGTATAACCACTTTCAGGAACAACTCGCCAACGGTTTGGCCGAACTGGCAAAGAAACAGGGGACGGGCGGTATGCCGAAAGCGCCCGATGCGGGCCCCGTACCCTCGGATGTGCCACTTCCGGAGCCGGATGTCACTGCGGCGAAAGCTCTCCAAGAACAACAAGAGGCGGCCGACCGAATAGAGGCTGAGGTCAGGGGCGAACTGACGCCGGGAGCACCTGGAAACAAGCGATAGACTTCCCAATCCGTTGGGATCTTTTCATCTCTTTAAGTGGAGTATGCTGTCCCCAAACGGGCTTGTGGAAAGTGACGATCAGGACTCCGGCCATGCCCCCAGCGCAGATGATTTTCCTATGCTTCGAGACGCCAAGGGTGCCGAGTTGGAACATTCAGAGCTTCAGTCTCCAAGTTTCGGCGACGAGATTCTCACGACCCCAACTCTGGTGCGGTTCCTCGGCTACAAGCTGAAAACCTGCTTGCTGATAGATTTTGCGTGCCGCGGTGAGCTCGCTCTGCGTCCAGAGCATCATCGTCTTATAGCCTGCTTCCCGAGCAAAGCGGATGCACTCTGCGACCAAATGTTTGCCAATTCCCATTCCTCGCGCCGAAGGCTCGACCAGAAGCAAACGCAGCTTTGCGACCGTTTTCGATTTCTCCACCAGGAAAACCGAGCCGACGATCTGGCCGTTGCTCTCCGCCATCCAGCAACGCTCGCGGACCGGATTGTAATTCTCTATAAACTCGGCCACGATCCCCGCGACCAGAGCCTCGAACCTCTCGTCGTATCTGTATTCCTGGGAATAGAGAACTCCATGGCGGTATACGACCCAACCCATATCCCCAGGTTTGCGCGGCCGTAGGACATAAGTTCGTTCCGCACTCTTTTTTCCCGCAATACTGGGAACCAGTATGGACTCGATCGTTTGCATGGCGCCCACCAAATCTTCCTGCTGGGCCGGCGGCAGCTTACCCATGATTGCGCTAGCCTGGTCGGTCGATCGGGCTTCCAGTAGCTTGAAAACGTTCCTGCCCTTTTTGGCCAGGCTCAGCAGGCTCTGGCGGGCGTCCTTGGGGGATGCCTTCCTCTCAATCAGGCGTTTCTTCTCAAACTTGCGCAGGATGCGACTCAAGTACCCGGCGTCCAAACCGAGCTCTTTGCACAGTTCGACCGCCGTCGACTGCTCGTGATGTGCCAGTTCGTAGAGGGTGCGCGCTTCCGTCAGCGAGAACGGGCTGTTCAGCAAACCTTTATCAAGAAGCCCGATTTGTCGGGTATAGAAGCGATTAAACCGGCGCATGGACAGGGCGCGCTGCTCAGTAACCGAAGGACTGATCGGAACGCTGGCCACAACTACACAATCGACCGATTCGTTGACTTAGTCAAGTACTTTATTGACGCGATCGACATCCGGATTTGGAAAAGCGGAGGTGAAGCGTGTGGGAGGGAGGGAGGGAGATGTTCTCAGACCTGTTTCCACCGCTCTTCCCGCGGGTCCCCTGAAATCAGCTTAGAAGTTGCGCTGCATTCGACCAACACCAACCGAGATACAATCGACGAGCGAGAACGACTTCGAGTGTTTCGCCAGTACCGGGGTGAACACGCCACTGAAGGCGATGTTTTGATCCAAATAGGCATCATCGCCGACCTGGGCACTGCTCCTAGGAACCCCACCGGAGCCCACGTCGATGGTTTGTCTGCTCGGAGACCTGGCATGCGGTCCAAAAAACGGGCTTGGGGGAGATTTGAGACGCTGTGTCCCCCAAGAGGACTTCTGACCCGGCGTGAGTCAGTTTTAGCCCATAACTTCAGAGTTGCCCGTCATCCGCCCACGATCCGCAAATCCGGGGCTACAGGCCTCATCTACAGTGGCATGGGTGCTAGATGCGGTCGAGCCCTTGGAACATGGCCGCAGAGTTCCAGGACTCATTTCTTCATGCCAGCCTGCCGGTTCAGTATCACCGTGTAGGGCTCCGGTTTATTGCTCTTGGGCGCCGCCACTAGAAAACGGCGGCCGTCCGCGGTGGAGTCCCACACGGTGCTCTTAGCAGCCCCAGCCGCAATTCCGAGGGGCTGAGGCTTGCCGGGTTTGAACTCCGGATTGGTCGCAATTTCGACAGCCATGATTCCTTCTGGAGCGAAGGCCCCCAGTCCCAGCCATAGCCGAAGCCAGATTTCTTTTCGGAGCTTTACGCACTGACAGGCGTCCGTCACCCGATTGGGAACGGCATCCCCCAGAACCATCCACTCACAAACGACAGACACCGACCACACCAGGCATTACACCAAGCAGTTGCGGCAGTTGCCGCGGACGCAAATCCGCCCAGGAGTTATATGGAATCATGCAATTCTAGAATACAGGCTACGGTGATGGGATCCGGCTGATGTCCTGGACTGCGCACCGGAGTGGCAGACGCTCAGCCAGTATCGCTATCGTTGGATGCCTCGGACAATCCTGGACGAATCACCGAGGATCCGGAAGCGACGCGCTTGTGGCTACCGAACTATCAATGTTTCTTGATTGGCCAGAAACGGGCTTAGCGGAAATCAAGGGATGATCTCCTCGAAGCGGAACTTCGGGACCCGTATAGAGTTCACACTAACATATGATACCGTAGTGATGTGTACACATCACATAAGCCAAAGTCGATTCCTTGCTTCTGCACGACTGTCAAGAAGCTGTCTCGCGTTCTGGCTCGAAGATATGACGGTGCTCTGGCAGGCTCCGGAATCAATGTCACCCAGTTGGCGGTGATGAGGTGCATTTCCCGTCGCCACGGAGAGCCACTTGCTCGCGTCGCAGACGAGTTGGAAATGGATCGCACTTCGCTATACAGAGCGCTCGTGCCCATGATTCGTGACGGGTGGCTCGAACTAGCAGATGGAGCCGACGCCCGCTTCCGTAGCGCAACAATCACTCACAAAGGAGGGCGGGTTCTTGCAAAGGCCGGTAAGGGCTGGGATCGGATACAGGATCATCTGATCGGGCGTTTTGGCAGAACAAAATGGATCGCTCTGGTCGCTGAATTGAACCGATTGGCTGAGTGCGCCGACGCCGTGGGCGAAATCTGAGAGCCCATGGGAGCAACCCATTAGGTAAGGAGAAAATTCACGATGCTGAACAAGCTGAGATCGGATGAGGATAGGTCGGCAGAAGATAGGTCACTCGACCCGGAAGACTGGGATCAGTTCCGCGTGTTGGGACACCAAATGATGGACGATATGATCGATTATCTTCAAACCGTCCGGGACCGGCCGGCTTGGCAAAGCCCTTCCACCGAGGCGCGCACTTTTCTGAAATCGGCATTGCCGCGGAAGGGCGCCCCTCTCGCGGATGTATACCGCGACTTCAAGGAATACATTCTCCGTTATCCAACCGGCAACATCCACCCACGTTTTTGGGGATGGGTGATGGGTACGGGGACCCCAGTTGGTCTTCTCGCCGATCTCCTTGGGTCCGCCATGAATTGCCATGTCTCGGGCTACGACCAGGCGGCAACGCTGGTGGAGCGCCAGGTAATTGCATGGTTAAGTGAGATGCTTGACTTCCCCACTGGCACGAGCGGACTGCTCGTCAGCGGTGGAACCGTGGCGAACCTCATCGGCGTAGCCACGGCACGTAATAGCTTGGCGGGCACGAACATTCGAAAAGAGGGCATCGCTTCTCATGCGCAAGGTCAGCTGGTCATCTACGGGTCGGTTGCGACACACGGCTGGGCGGAACGATCCTGTGATTTTCTCGGCCTGGGGTCGAATGGCTTTCGCAAGGCACCAGTGGATGACCATGAGCGGATCAGAATCGACGACCTTGCGAGAATGATTCGCGAAGACAGAAGTCGGGGATATCGTCCAGTCTGCATTCTCGGCAACGCAGGGACGGTGACAACCGGCGCGACCGACAACTTGCATGCCTTGGCAGATCTCGCCCGATCCGAAGGCGTCTGGTTCCACGTAGACGGGGCATTTGGCGCCTTGGCGAAGCTCTCATCGAAGTATCGCCACCTAGCCGATGGTCTCGAACGGGCCGACTCCTTGGCATTCGACCTTCATAAATGGGGTTATATGCAGTATGAGACCGGCGCGGTGCTGGTTCGTGACGGCCAGATCCACGAGGAGGCTTTCTCTTTCGCGCCTTCCTATCTCGAAACTTTCACGGGTGGGATTGCGGTAAAACCTACCGAGTTTGCCTCGCGCGGCATTCAGCTCTCTCGCGGATTTCGCGCACTGCGCGTGTGGATGAACCTGTCGGTATACGGAACCGAAAAACTGGGCGCGGCGATCGAAGGCAACATCGAAGACTCTCAATACCTTGCTTCCAGAATCGGGGAGGAGCCAGAGTTGGAACTGCTGGCGCCAGCTGACATGAACGTGGTCTGCTTTCGCTTCCGTTCGCCGCAGATGACCGATGCTGAATTGGATGCGCTGAACGCAGACATTTTGGTTCAGCTCCAGGAGTCTGGAACAGCGGTGCCATCGAATGCGAGAGTTCAGGGACGTTTCGCGTTACGCGTAGCGAACACGAACCACAGAAGCGTTCGATCCGACTTCGATTTGCTGATCGAGTCCGTACTGGCAATCGCGCATCGGCTTGTTGGGGCGGTTCCCGATGTCTCTAACCACCTTGGATGAGGATCCATAAACGGGCTTGTGGGAAGTGCGAACGAAGGCTTCGAATTATCGACCACCAGAACATGCGGCCGCGCGACACAACAAACCCGAAAAACTCGTTTTGCCTTTCCGCAAGCCTGACGCCGGCTCGTTGCGGTTGGGTTTGTGTGCGAGAGGTGTGCTAAATCTGGAAGACCGTGTTCGAGGGTCAGGTGACTGGCCTGGCTGACTGTCGGTGAGTCAGAGGTCGTCGATCTGGGGGCTGTACAAGATTTCTTGTGTGCCGACGGTGTGCGATTTCTTCGTGAGATAGTTTCTTCTTGATCCAAGCCTACCGCAGGTAGGCTGACTGCCAAACAGCACAACCCCATGCCATTTTCGAGCTTCAATTTTCCTTTGTGTATCAGAGGTGTGCTCAAGCCGCGCGTCGGCAGACCGCTGAGTTGCATTTCAGCCTTCCTCTACCGTTGTGCGGGCCAGCATGGCGTTCTTGAACGTGAGGGCAACGGTTGGTCCCCTCCGAACATTGATAACCAGTGCAGGTCGGAAACACGCCAAGCACGTGCCACCCTTGTGACGAACGCTCGGATAGACAATACCAGGAGAACCCTCTTTTAGCAGTTCTCGCGCCAGGCGTTGCGAATTCTGGTAGCTCCCCGGGTCGAGGCACTTCGCAAATTCGCTCTCACCTCGGATGTCATGGAAATCAGCTCGGAAGTCAGCAAGATAATCAGCATAGGTCACCACTTCCTCGTCCTGCCAATTGATTTCCTCCAATTCCTGGGCTTTGTGAAAAGCCACTTCAGCCTGAGAGGTTTCCAGTGCGAAGGCTGCGTACCACGCGCCGCGATCTGCAAGATTGAATCGGCTGCCCATAGAGTGTGCGTGAGCGAAGGCAGCGTTAACGATGTGCGCGTAGGATATGCCAAATACCAGTTCATGAACACTGATGCCGGGCAGGAGACCCGCTTCACCGAGCAATCGATCGTTGGTGGCACCCTCAAGCTCGAGTAGGCGATCCAGATCTTCATCGTCTACGGTCAGGCGGGCCAAGACGCTCTGGCCCTCGCCAATGTATTTGGTCGGAATGAGGCGATGTGTATCGTCCCGTCGCAGGGCCGTCGTGCCGGGCAGCTTCAACGACCGCCTCTACGTGCGTCGACTAGCTGACGCACCCGCAGCATCGCGGGAACGCCACCCTTCGTCATATACGTCAGCGGCGTTTCTCCTCCGAATATCGGATTGGTGTTCGGCAAGGAGATCCACGCGTCGGCTAACCGTTCGCTGTACAGGATGTTCAAGGCTTTGAATATCCCCAGGGCTAGAGAAACTCGCGTGAGCTGGTCCTGGTCGAGCTTCTTTGTTTTGCCCCCCTTGAGATGATAGAAAGCTCCATTTGAAATTCCCCCCAAGAGCTGCCGGGCATCCTCGTCCCGTAGCTTCCAGGAGCGTGTGAGCTTGAAGAATCCCCTGATGGCCGACGGACTCAGACGAGCTTGAAGCTCTTTCTTTGAGAGATCGACTGGAACGTCCCAAGAGAATCCCGCGATCGGCCCTTGCAGAGTAGCCGCTGCTCCTGTAGGCATATTTTATCCCTCCATTTAAGGAGTATTGTACGTCCATATATGGACGTAAGCAAGCTTCGATTCTTCGCCCGCCATGGTCTCTCTAAGTGATTGAATACACAAGGTCGGGCAGCCTCCTTTCTGAATAGCTGACAACCCGCCCTCTGGCAAACGCCGGAAGCGTGCCTCATTTCGGAGAAAGGAGGAACATCTATGTCCCGCAAAGTTGGTCAGATCATCGCGCGAGGCGAGCGCCGTTGGCTCGTCCGAGTCTACCTTGGGCGCGATCGCGAAAGGCGGAAACGCAAGTGCCACAACCAAACGGTCCGCGGCTCTTTGCGGCAAGCACAGACAATTCCCCTTAGAGATTAGCTGAAGTTCGACTTCTCACCACCGGAGGAACGCCATGAAACTTCGTCGCAATGAATGCTGTCCCATCCATAGATCAGTCCGCTGCTGCGGCCGGGAACCCACGCACTAGGCACGCCAGTTGCAGCCTGGTGTTCGGCGCGTTGATGATCCGCACCACCCGAGGGGATACCGGGAACTCAGATCCACCGCCGAGATGCGGAAACTTCTGAAGCGGAAAGTTGCCGTAACTCATTGGTCTGGTATCGCTTACGAGATGGCGGACTGATCGACACAGGGCGCTCTGTTCACCGTCGCTCCGCCGCAGCAAACGCTTGTATTTCTTGCCGGAGCCGCAGGGGCAGGGATCATCATTGATCAGCGCCGTGATGCAATACAAAAGCCGCCCAAGGGAAACCGGGCGACATCTCATCCTGCCAGCTATGGTCGCTAGTGAACCAATGGTTTCTTGTGTTTCCTACATTTTGATCGTAGAGCCGTGGCTGGCAACGCGGCGACGATGCTAATGTCACGAGTTTAGCGCCCGCGCGTGTACCAGATTGAACCTGGCAACCAGTAATTGCGCCCTTCGCCCCACACCGCATGCGTGGCACCGAGGTTATCGATGCCGATGGAAAACAAGTTGCCGAACGGGAAGAGGAAACCGTTGGGCAGGATGTAATCGTATCCTCGCACTGGGCCAGAGAGCTGCGATTCCGGCGACCAGGTGGCCCCGCCGTTGGTGGAAGCTCGATAATAGGTATTCCAAAGAGGATGGTTTTGCGTATCCATTGCTCTCGTGTCCATCCATGCGATGCGGACGTCGCCCGCGGTGCCGGCGGTGATCGTCGGAAAACAGTGCTCCACCCCAAACGAGGCGTTTGAGACGTCAACCCTCGCTGACCAGTTTTGCCCTTCGTTCGTGGAAGAGGAGAAATAAATGCGCTGGGGCCCACCTATGACCGAGCCGGAGTTCCACAAGGCATAGATGACTCCAGCGTCATCGGAAGCCAGAGCCATCTGGGAGGCCAGAAAGCCAGCGGAACAGACCTCGGCCGAGCAAGCTGGCGCTGCGCTCGAAACGTCTATCGGCGTCGTGCTCCAGTTCCGGCCGCCGTCCGCGGATCGGCTAACAAACACCTCCACCGGTTGCGTAAAAACATTTGTTCGCGGGTAGGCTGTCCAGGAAAAATAGACGTTGCCGACGGGATCCACAGTTGCGCCTGCAGCCAGCGACCAACCCGGCTCAGCACCAGGATTCAGTACAGTGGAGGAAAAACTCCGCCCGTAGTCATGCGAAGCCGCTACTGCGAGCGTCTGCTCGTGGTTGAAGCTCACGTAGACATTGGGGCCGCGAACGGCCAGCACCGGCTTGTCGATGTCGACTTCTGGAGAATGTTCAGCCATGGAAAAATACCAGGAGCGGCCAAAATCCTGCGACCGCGCCACGACGATATCGTGCCTGCCCTGCATCCACGATGCATAAAGAGTTTGCTGATCAACGGGGTCGACTTTGATCTGGGCATCAAATTGTCCGGACGATAAAGTCAACAGGGGCCGCGGCGGCTCCCAGGAAAGACCGTTGTCGTTGCTGGTCAGCAGGACCATGGTGGGCGCGGTGCACGCCGGACATTGAGCCACCGGGCCATACTGAGGAAAGAGAATGTAGACGTGATCGTGAGCGTCTGTCGCCAGCGTCGGTTCCCATTGATCGCCCGTGGTGTATCCGATGCGACGTTGAGGGGTAAATCCGGAGGCGGCCAGAGCAGCCTTCGCGGTCAGGGTCAGAACAAGGCAGATTGCAAGTTTCTGCACAGTCCTGGAGCGGATGGTTCTGGAGACCACAGATTCTCCTGGAGGCAACCAGTCTTAGCAGCTTGGCCGAGACGACTGGCGAATGACACTGCTTGGACGTTATCGCGATTCTTGAGTGTGCGTCAATTGCACAAGTGGGTCATTTCCACCAGGCGGACGGTCTCGCTCGTAACGACCAAACCACATTTGTGGCAGTGCCCGCGCACTCGCCGCCTTATGGGTCTTGGAGAAGTTCGCGCTAGACAAAACACCTATATCAGTATCTCCAGCTCGTCAAGTCCGCTCCCTTGGGTGCGCTCTTCTGGATGCGTTCCAGAATCTTCGGCAAGTATTGCGTGTTGTAGTGGAGGCGCGAGAGGTAATTCGGCTGTGTGGGATCACCGTTCCAGCAGTGCTCGGCACGTGGGCCGTAGGTTACTTCGCCGCCGTAGGGTGGGTTGGTGGTGGAGTTCAGAAAGTCCTCCATGCGGTAGACGGCATCATTCAGGAAGTACGTGTCGTCGGATCCGACATAGATGTGGATCTTTCCGGCGAGTTGTGGACCCAGCTTTGCCCAGTCGCGTTCGAGAATCGCCTCCAGGTCGTAGTGCTGGCGCCAATACTCAGCGACGCTGTGGTCAATCTCGCCGGTCACCTTGTCGAAGATGGGCTGGGGATAGCCGTTCGCGCCCACCGGCCCGTAAACCGCCTGCCAGATATCGTACTGTTCGCCGCTGCGGCCGTGATCGCCAAGCGCTAGTTCGTAGGCATTGTTCTCTTCGGTGGTGATGAGGGTGTGACCCAGGTAGTCGCGCATAGCCGGCTGTGCCACGCGCTTGTGCGCACCCTCAAGAAAAAAAGCGTTCTTATCGCTGTAGAGATCGATGTTGGTGTAGACGTGGAAGTCGATGGGATCGGGGCAGGCGGCGAAGGCTCCGTTGTAGTGATCGGGGTAAAAGACTTGCACGGCCAGCGCCTCCCAGCCGCCGGTTGATCCGCCGTACATGAAGCGCGCCCACGCCCGGCCGATGGCGTGGAATTGCTTTTCGATGGCCGGGATCAGCTCGGTCTCAATGGCGTCGCCGTAGGGTCCCACGTTGGCCGAGTTCACTGCGTAGGAGTCGTCATAGTAAGGGTTGGCGTGCTGGATTTTGACGATCAGCACGCGAGGAAAGTCCGGCGCGGTCCACTGCTGGTAGAACTTGTACGCCTCCTGTTGCTGGATGCGGTTGTAGCCCGCGATGTGGAAGCGTTCGCTGTAGTCGGGCTTCAGGTCCGGGTCCGGCGGCGTGGTGCGGAAATCCTCGAAATCGTCCACAAAGTGATCGTGAAAAATGATCAGCGGAAAGCGGGCGTTGGGGTGGTCGTCGAAGCCTTCAGGAACCAGCACAATCGCGCTCAACTCCATGGAACGCCCCCAGAACTTAGTCAGCAACTGGCTATGAATGCGGATGTGGCGGATGTATTTGGTGTCGGCCTTTGGCGGGATGGGCGGAATTACTTCGGTCAGCGCCAGCTGGATGGGCGCGCTGCCCGGCTTTACTGTGATCTTCTGCGGCTTTGAGTAGAGGTTGCCCGGCGAGATGTTCCAGTGCTGGCCCTCGCCTTGATCCATGTGCAGCTTCACGGTTTTTCCGTCCGCCCGATGAAAGGTCTCGTACTTGTTGAGCACGGCCTGCACGGTGTACTCGCCTGCCGGAAGGTCTTTGAGGCTATGGATGGGGTAGCCCGAGGCGCTCGCATCCACCAATGCCGGTTGGCCAGGTTGCCATCCGTCCACCGTCAGGCCAAAGACGAGCTGTGAACGCGGGGTGTCATCGATCTGCATCCGCGGTTCTTGACTGGGATCGGTGGAGAGTAGCAGCAGTAGCCGTCCGTCCAACGGCTGCGCGCTTCTTTCAGTCGAAAAGGTGACGGAGAATGACTGACCGGCGGCGACAGCTGTGACGAGCAAGCAGGCGAGGGCAAGGGCCGTACGTTTCATTGGTAGATGATGGCGCAGTGTCAGCTAGGCTGACCTGTTTCCATTCGCATCCCCTTTCAAACCGTGCGCGCCGTTTTCCGGCACACGGCTTAACGATGATCTTCTGGGTGTGGCTTGCGCCGGGTAGGCAGTGCTCAGAATGCCCGACCACCGTTGAGTTCTCTTTTTCATGAACCCGCTCGCTCACCAAGCCTACCTCAGCCTTTCCGAATCGAGGCTACTTTTCCACAGAAATGGCACCCAGACCAGAGCAATGCGGGGTGCCGAATGAACCTCTCTCGGCTAGACTGATTACCGGAGGCTCCTATGATGACAACCCTAGCCACTGCCATCAAGGATGAAGTTCGTGTGCTCATTGACGTTCAAATCGAGACATTCGGACAGCCAGCACCTTTGACACCTTTTCAACTCCGCGAATTTCATTACCGCCGCGAAAAGCTGACGATGCTTTGCCAAGAACTGAATCGGATCGGCGCGATGAGCGTTATCGAGCGGCGGGTGGAGAGGGCGTCTTAGCGTTCAGACTGACGCAGCATTCTGCTTCTGTGCTTCACATTCACTTTTCAAAGATGAGAGCCCTTCCTCAAGTGACTTCTTCAGCAGTCGCCGCATTTGAGATTTGAGGATACGCGGAAGCACTCCGGCAAAGGACTCCTCTGTCTTGACTACAACCCCATCGTTTTCAGGACGGAATGACCAGACATGAATCGCTTTCATTCCGAAGGTACGCCCCGTCCACACGATTCGAGTTTTCGGACTCACCTCCTGAATGGTCGAAACAATGTTTGCTCCCCCGTCCTTCCAGCGGAACTCCGTGCCCGCTGTCACAGGGCCGTTGACACTCATTCTGGTTACGGTCTTGTTCCATTTAGGCCAATTAGCAAAATCGGTCAGAACTGCCCAGATGGTCTCCAGCGGAGCCGAGATGCGAATTTCGGCAGATTCCCAAATGGGTGCATTTCGGTCGATGTCAATTTCTGCCACGCCTATGTCCACCATTCTGACCAACGGATTCGTCAGGCTCAATGGTATCGCAGGAGAGATGCTGGCTAATCTGACCTCGACGTGAATCCGTTGTAGGTCAGATACGCGCCGAGGACGAGCGAAATAGCTCCGTACAAGTAGAAAAGTTGCTCGTAGTGAAGCTGCTGAAGAAAAAGTCTCGTTTCCATCTCAGGCGGCATGAATAAGAAGAATAGGCTCTTGATGAGCGTTATCCAGCCGACGAGAGTGACAACAACCGCGAGCGCACCGCCCGACCAGATATTGTGAACAAGAACCATCGCTAGCCCAGCCGCGAGCGTGATTATGCCGACGATCAAAATCATCGATGGGCTCTGAAGAAGGGCGGTCACGGTCTCCACGGTGGCTTGCTTGCGAGTCATCATGGATAGCGCGACGAGAATGCAGTACAGCCCGATCAGCCTGCTAAGAAAAAGTGTGCGTGGCAACATGGTGCCCTCCAAAAGTTACGGATTGATTTCGGGGACGTGGAATCTGACCGAACCACTTTTCTGTTTGGTGGTTGGGGACTCAGGGAGAGTATAGAGGATTTCGTTTGCAGCCCCTCATGCTCTGGACACCAGAAGCGGCATGATGGCAAACACGATGAGTAGCAAGTAGTAGGCTGCTCCCGAAACAGGGTCTCGCGTGGCGAAATACTCCTTGATTGAGAGACCCCGAATCCAGAGCACGAACCCGAACTCCGCGATGAGCATGAGAACTAACGCCATGCAACCCATCTCAAGTCGGGCAGACCACATCATTGGCACCGACAGTCGCAGAACTGTCCAGCGAGCCGCCACAATGGTGACCGCGAGCATGATGGGCATCTCCATCAGTTCGGCTGTTCTTGTGCCGACGTGAGAGACAACCCACAGCGTGCGAATGGCTCCAAGCACGAAGCCCGCTCCGAACACCAGCGCGAAATAAAGCACACCCGCCTTCACCACTTGCATCACAGTGTGCCGCCGTCGTTGGCCGATGACAATCGTGCTCGCTTCAGCCAACACCACAGCACTATCAATTCGTTGACGACGAACAGCGTTCCGAAGATTCATTTGTTGTGGCTGGCGAGCCACTTCGGGAGGTAGATGTCGAAGTTGCTTGCTCGCTCGTCGGTGTGTCGGGCTGCCAAATCGGACAGAGGGCATCTGCCTCCATTAGCAGCCAGCAGCCCGCACTCCAACAGAACAATCACGGTGAGGATTGCAGCCCAACGGAATCGGCGCAACACGCCCGCGACGGGCAAGACCAGAATGCTCGCCGCCAGAAATGCCCAAATCACCGTGTGCAAGAGCTTAATCGCCGTCAGCACTGAGACCTCTCGCTGCTTTCGCCTTCCGTTTCTGCGCTCCGAGATTCTCGCCTTCCGCTTGGAGCCAGTCGTCCAAGGCGAAGCCGTCAACCCTGCCGCGCTCCTCATACAACTGATAGGCGCGTCGGCGGATACGTTCCTCGGCGTTGCTTGGAAGGTCAGGCTTCGCTGAGCGAGGTCGCAACGATTTCGGTTTAGCGGTCATGGGCAACCTCCTCTATGAACTGAACTGCTGTCGTTACCCTACAGTACCTATTACGAGTCGCGGCCTCATCGTCGGGGAATGGAACAGTGCGACCGGGAGGCTGTTTTTGAAAACGCCAGAGGGTGACACGGCCATTTCATTCGCCAAGCAAGGGCCGGTGTGGCGCGAAACACCAGACCAAAAGAATGCGGAAACGAACACGCTCCCCAAGGTAGTTCTCGAAGAAAATCTCAATACTCCTCCTCGTCTGTATCTGGTGAACGTCGAGCAGAACCGAAAAACGCTATTGCTCGATCTGAACCCCCAATTCAAGGAGCTCTCTTTTGGCAAAGTGGAGGAGGTTCGATGGAAAGCCACGGATGGACGTGAAATGGTGGGGGGGCTCTACTTTCCTCCCGACTACAAGGCGGGTACAAGATATCCACTCGTCATACAGACACACGGCTTCGACAAGGACAGATTCTGGATCGATGGTCCGTTCACTAGCGCATTTGCGGCACAGCCTCTGGCGGCAAGGGGAATCGCCGTTTTGCAGGTAGGCCGCTCTGCCCAGCCTGCGCAAAACACGAGTGTTACGGGCACTCCTGAAGAAGGTCCAAGGGCGATGGCTGCGTATGAAGGAGCGATTGACGAACTGGATCGGCGTGAAATCATCGACCGTGACCGGGTGGGCATCATCGGTTTTAGCCGCACCGCATTTAAGGTTGGCTACACCCTGACCCACTCCAAGTATCATTTCGCCGCGGCAACCCTGGCGGACGGTTTCGAAGGAGGATACGTCAACTACGTGCTCTTCCAAGGTGTGGATTCGGTTGGGGTCAACGGAGGGTTGCCCTCCGGTCGGTCGTTGGAACTTTGGCTGAAAAACTCTCCTGGCTTCAACCTTGACAAGGTCTCAGCCCCGGTTCGGATCGAGGAATATGCCTACGGTTCTCTTCTCGGTGGCTGGGAATGGTTTTCTGGGCTCTCGTTCCGAGAAAAACCCGTTGAACTGGTATGGATTCCGTTCGGGACACATCTGCTAGTGAAACCCTGGGAGCGGCTCGTGTCCGAGGGAGGAAATGTCGACTGGTTTGACTACTGGCTCCAAGGCAGATCCGATCCCGATCCGGCGAAGGACGAGCAATATCGGCGCTGGGAAAAAATGCGAAAGCAAATCCCTCACATAAACTAAGGATGCAAGCAGCCTGAATTACGACCGACATGACGGCTTCGAGGGAATCGGAACAGGTCGGGGTGCCCGATACTGAGACACCCCGGTTGTCCGTTTACTCATCGGACAGGTAAGCTCCGCTTGATTGGGGCGGCGTCGTCGGGTGGTTGCTGTCCGCGACTAGGCCGGGCTTCATGCCTTCGATCGCTAGCGTGGCTTCTTCGACTGCGACAATTTCAGGCTTTCTGTATTCCATTCGAATCACCTCCTTTCGTGTTGGGCTGTTTCGGCAGTTGGCAGTTTCGCCGGTGCATCGCTGCTGAGGGCGAATATCAATCCTGGCTCTCCGGCACGGACGAGTAATGCTTCGCGTTCAGGACGTAGGCACGACGCCGGGACTCCGACTGCAGCATGACGGACGGTTGAACAGGGAAGCCTGGGTGTACGGTGCCACGAACACCCAGGCCTTCGTTATTCATCCGAGAGGTAAGCTCCGCTTGATTTGGGCGGGGTTGTCGGATGGTTGTTATCCGCGACCTGACCAGGCTTGATGCCTTCGATGGCCATCGTAGCGTTCACGACTGCAACGATTTCAGGCGTTCTGTATTTCACGAGTATCACCTCCTTTCGTTGGCGAGTGTCTCAGCTGAGATTGAATGCTCGGGGACCGCCGGGGCAGATGCGCGATTCGGCGGATGGCAATTCAGCAGCGAGCTGACAAACCCAAGCGGTCGTATGTGGCACAGCCACTTCTCGAGGACCACGGCGCGCGCCAGGAGCGGAAGCGGGATGATGTTCCCTGCCTTGGCGCGCTCTAGCGAGTCGAGCAGTCGGCGGCGGTCAATGAAGCCTAGATCGGCCAGGATCGAATCTTCTGTGAGTGCGGAATAAGCAGACCAGTGAGACATGATGTCCAACAACGGCTGTCTGGCAATGAAAGCCTTCCGCTTCCGGTTCAGAAATTCCTCTGGAACGATGCCGACCAGAGCGCGGCGCATCAGAGATCGCCGCTGGCCCGGCCGTTGAAGTTGCTCCGGGGGGACGGCGAAAAGGAATTCCACGAGGTCCCGATCCAGATAGGGGTATCTCTTTTCATAGAGTATCGGGGGTGTTTGCACGCCGGAGGCAACCTGACGTCGCAGTGCGTCCAAGGTCTCCAGTCTTTCCTGGAAGCTTGGCTTGGCGCAAAACAAAGAAAATGGGGCTTGGTAGCGGGAAAAGGCTGCCCGATGCGCGGCGACGAATTTGGTGTCTATCCACGGTGCCGGGTTCGCGTCTCTGAAAGTGCCGATCAAACCTGTCGGCAGGAAGGTGCGCGCGACCTCAACCAGGAGAGCGATCACCGTTGTTCTATTACTGAGCGCCCAGGCTCTCAGTTGTTTGGTGAGGGCCACCAATCGGCCTGCCGCAAGCAAATCCGCGAGTTGTGGGATAAAACTTGGCGCACCGCCCAGAACCTCGTCTCCAGCAAGCCCGGACAAAAGAACCCGGTTTCCATTCGTTGCGATACATCTGCCGAGTTGCTGGACTGATTCCGAGCTGACGCCTCTGGAAACGGGCGTCAGTTCCGCGCAATGAGCGTCGTATCGATAGCTAAGTAGCGTGTGAGTGGAGACATCGATGTGGCACCCAGCCCGCCCACGCATTTTTTCGATCACCGCGATATAGGGCCGCTCGTCCCAAGCGGGCTCGCCATCCTCGTAATACGACACGGTGTCGACTCTGGTCATTGGTGCGCAGCCAGATGCGACCAACTTGTCCGCCACGCAAACGATTGACGAGGAGTCCATTCCCCCGCTAAGTTCAGCGAGGATGGGAGCATCGGAGCGCAAGCGTCGCAGTACCGAGGTCTCGAGGAGGGCCCGAAAGTGCTCTTCGTAATCCCTGTCCGTCTGATAAATCATGTGGCGAGGGCGGAAGTCCCAGTATTTCGTTGTCCGGACATTTCCGTTCTTGATTTGGACATAGCTGGCAGGCGGAACGGCATTAACCCCCACGAATGGAGTCAGGTGGGCAGCAGGAAAGTGCGAGAGCCAGCCGGCGACATAGTCTTCTTCCAATCGGAAGGAGCGTCCAGCCCGAACGATTAGCGGATCGAGCACCGTACTCCAGACTACGTTCTCTCGGGTGACACAATAATAGAGATGACGGGTACCTATGAAATCCTTGGCAAGAAAAAGCGTCTGCAGTGAGGGATTCCAGATTGTCAGCGCCCAATCGCCGATGAGCTTCGCAAAAGTGTCCGTACTCCACCGTGCCCAGGCAGCCGCAACAATCGAGAGGTCTGTGCAGTCATCGGAATTGGCCAGGCGGAGTTCCTTCGTGAGTTCATCCCGATTGTCGAGCAACCCGTCCCACGTAATGACATTCCCGGATTGAGTCACGAAAGGTTGCGCTTCTCGACGAGATTCCTTCGTGGCTTGAAAAGCACAATACAGAAGGCCGATGTTGCCCGCTACGCAGGATTTCTGGCCGTCGGGCCCGTACTGAGAGAGGAGACCGGCTACCTCATGCAGATACTGTGTATCTACGGGGCGACCGTCAAAATTCCATCTCCCAAACTGGGCGCTCATTACGATGCTCCCTTGCAAATCGAGTTCAGATTCTTTCGAGCACTACATACATCTCGTGCATGTAGGCTCTATCGGTGACAACTTGACCATCGACTTCTACCCAGGCGTGTGCGTTGAAAGGAACCTGCTGGGTACCAATCACGAGTTCTGCTGGTATTCCGTGGCGCCGGAGCAAGCAAGTTGCGGCCGCAGAACGTTGCAGGCAGAGCACCTTTTTCCAATACCAGATGCAGGCAACATCGACTGCCCGGCACAGGTCTGCCACAGAGGCACAAGGAATCGTTTTCGTACACACCTGACAGTTGCGCACGGCGGAATGGAGAGCAGCAAACTTCTTGCGTTTGATATGAAAGCCAAAGCGAATGAGCTCCATATATGCTGTCAGAGTCGGAATTAGCATTCGCGGGGCTCCTGGGCTGCCAACGAACTTGGGGAGTGGGCACTCACTGCACTGCTCCCGCACAAGAATGCGTCCGCGTGGCGTGCAACACCCCTGACTCGCGCTGCATTCGCCGCGTCAGACTGCGCAAGTACCCCGCGAAGCGCTCGTCTCGGGAGCGAAGTGCTTCGGTCCAGTTGCTCGCCACGGCACAAGCGAACACCGCAAGAAGTGGGCTCATTTGCTGGGCAGCGGCGACCGCCGAGGGTGGGACACGGCGAAGCCAATTCGAAGTGTAGTGATCCACAAGGCGCTGGGGGCCGATCTCACGCTGAGCCGATGCCTGGCCCAGATGTTCGAGTAGATACTGGAAAGTCAGAAACGCGGGTCCCACATACGCCTCAGCCCAGTCGAGAAAGACACATTGATCGGCGGAGCACAAGACGTTCCCTGGATTGAAATCCAGATGTCCCAGCGTGTCTGGGATATCCAATTGCGCCCATGCCGACAGCGCCTCCTTGATCTGCAGTCCGAGCGTCCGCAGTTCGTCTCTGCCAAGGACTGGAGGCGGAGTTTTCTGCTGTTGTTCCATGAGCCGCGACATCACTTCCAGGAAGGGATCGACCAATGCCACGAGCGACGCGGCGCGAACATCCCTGCATCCTGCGTCCAGTAGTTGGTCAGTCTTTCCCACCGAGGCGATCTGGAGTTGGGCCAGAGTCTGAGCTGCCCGCTCCCAGGCACCAGCATCTGGAACTTCATCCAAGGTCGAACCGCGAAACTCCGTCGTCAGCCACCCGTGCCAGGTAGGATGAGTCGCGATCACGGTAGGCACGAAACCGGGAAATAGCTTCGACAGCGTGACAGATATTGGAAACTCCCGCAGATTGGGTTCCCCGACAGCCTTAAACCATACTGCCGTGCGGTTGGTTTCCAGCCGAAGCAACGCAAAGGCCGGGCTCGCGTTGAGCTGCCGGAATTCTCCACTCAATCGAAGGCCGTACGGCCCGATTGCACGTTGTGCCCAGGCGAACAGCTCTTCGATCCACCCCGGCCTACCAAACGTCCCGATAGCTTCCCCTCTTTGAAATTCGGCTATCTGTCTTAACATTGCGCTCGTCGCAGCAAAGTCTTGTCGATCCGCAAAGGACTGCTCTGCGACTGAATTCACATGCAGCCAATGCGTTTCCTCAGACGCCGCAACGCTGGCTTCTCTTGCCTCCATCACTTGGTAGAGGGGCCGCTCGCCGTCTGTTGAGGTCCGTGAGAGCTCAGGCGTGAAAAGGCAGTGCGCAGAAATTGCATAACACTTCCTGATGGCAGCAGTTACGTTTTCCGCCACCCGTTCCCATCTGGGAATTTCGACAGAAGGAAGTGTGAAGGGCGGCTGTTCGCCAGAAACCAGGAGTTCAGTTCCGTTCTTCTGCAGCAGGAGAATGCGGTACAGGTCCCGCGGCACGGGCCGTGCTGCAGCCGTAAAGGAGTTCTGCTCTACGGCTATGCTGCTCATGACGCCTTCTCCGCTTGCCGAGTGTGAACAAGCTCGTATTCTTGTAGCGATTTGAGAAACTCACGCACATCGGCCCCCGCTGTTTCTTCACTGATGCCGTATTGATGGGCGATTTCCTTGGCGATCTCTGTCTCCGGACGTCCGTTCCCGAGTAAATCCAGGGTCAGAGCTCCGACTGGATTCAGCCGGAACATCTGGCCGTGGTCGATATCGAGGACAATTCCGCCGTCCTCATTACGGGTGCTGCGGACTCCGGCTGAAACTTGGTACAAGGCGGGGGTCCTCCTAATTGAGAACGTGTTTGCGAATGTGCCATGAGCCCCAGGTGTGAGGCGAGACTTTGTGCGAAATGTTCGCAAGACAGCCAGGGGTATCGGGGGCGCTTCACGACTTCAATGAGATAGGAGATTGTTGGATACTCTGCGCAGGTGAGGAGCTGTTCGGCTTTCGGTCTTATTTCGGCCCGCGAGCCGGCCCGTTGTGCCATTTTTCCGCGTGGCGCGCAGCCGAACTGGCCAAACTATTGGCCTCAGTGTTGTGCTCACGACGGACGTGGGAGATCGAGAAATCGAGTGACCGGGCCAATTTCCGGCAGATCCAATTCAGGGAATAGAGCCGCGGACTGCGGCACCTGTACTCACCGCTCATCTGCTTGACCATTACTTCGGAATCTGAAAATACGTGAAGCGTCTTGGCCTTAAGTCCCAAGGCACATTGCAGCGCCTCCAGCAGAGCAAGGTACTCGGCGACATTATTGTCCTGGTGTCCGATCCATTTGGAGATTCTGATTGCGCCATCCGTGGGGCTGTCAATGACCACACCAATGCCGGACGGACCCGGATTTCCGCGAGAGCCGCCATCGATGTAAGCCACGAGATCTGACATTGCGTAGTGAGCTGGCACCCATCATGCGCGACGTATTCTCCGGCGTCAAGATGCTTGCTTGATCGACGACTGGCTGCTTGGGCCGTTGTCCAACGCCTTCGATCACCTGTGGATGTTCCTGTGTAAAAGTAGAAAGAATTCAATCCCCCATTCATTAAGGGTTAACGATTCAATGGGTTGCGCTTCCGGTTCTTGATCCATCGCAACCTGCCGATTGCACCGAAAACGGGCATTGACAATCTTCGAGCAAATCTCTAGGGTTGCTGGCGTCGATGGCTGAAAGGCTTGGCTTAAATAAAATTTTGCCAGTCCGAAGTAAGCTGAGTGATCAGCTCGGCGGGGTAACTCGACGAGCAGCCAGACCTGAAAAAACCGACGGCTCTGCGAGGAGTAGTTGGGGTTTGGGACCGCGAAAGCGGTGATCGCATCAAGGGCTGTGACGGTGCATGTCTCCACGCTGTTGGCTCCCTCGCAGGAGTTGGCGGCTAGAGCATAACCAATGTCACAGCCTTTACCTTTTCCCAGCGTTTTCGTTCGTAACTCCCCCTCGCAACAGCGGTTCCGCAGAAAATGTTCCCGCCCCAAGATCTCTCGTTGCCTCGCTCACCCGCTTTCCAAGAGGAAGTTGTGAAGGACCGTCCAAACGTAAGCGTCTGACCAACGCACCTGTTCGACACGCGCGGTCTGTGTTGAAGTGTCCGGATGACCGCAAAAACAGAGTCGTTAGCGCCCAAGCGACGTACCCGTGCGGAAGTTCAGCAGTTGGTGGCCGAGTTTGTGAGCAGCGGTATGCGGCGGAGCGAGTTTTGCCAGAGTCGAGGTTTGAGCTTCAGCACTCTGGATCGCCATCTAAAGAAACTGCGTTGGAAGAGAAGGCGTAAGCCAATTTCCTCGGCCGCTCGTTTGGTGCCGGTGGAGTTGGCGGCCAGGAAATCGCAGAAGCAGCAGGAACCGAGTTGTGGGCTGGCCGTATTGCTGCCAGGCGGGCGCCGGATCGAGGTGTATCCTGATTTTGATACGAGTACGTTCGAACGCCTAGTGGGCATCCTGGAGCGGGCGTAAGCCGTGTTTGGACTGGGTCCAGCTACACGGATCTATCTGGCTGCGGGAGTCACCGACATGCGCAAGGGGTTCGAGGGGCTGTACGGTCTCGTCCGTGATCGTTTGTCGTGCGAGCCTCTGAGCGGGCACGTGTTCTTGTTCTGCAACGGCCAGCGCAATCGGCTAA
>CAWCFQ010000004.1:0-4688629 GCA_963794965.1 uncultured Acidobacteriaceae bacterium | reverse complement strand
TGCATCTTGCCGGATTCGATGCCGGCTGCCCTGCCTGTCCCGCCAGTGTGGTGGTGCAAGCACGCTGCCTACGGCATCGGGTTGACGCTACGACACGTCATCCCCAGTTGGGAGCTGCAGGGATACCTCGGTATCTCGTTGGCTATTTATTGAAAACGAGCGACTTACGGGACGGCGGGAGCTAATAGGTTCCCGCCGGGCGCTCCGCGCGTAAACCTGTTGATCCATCAAGGGATACGCAGGGATGCGGCATCTGAGGCATTGTCGCCGCGCACGCGGCATCCGGTGTGTGTCCGGGCCTTGTCCGGTAGTGGACTGAGGCCCGAAGGGCTACTCTCGCGGCAAATTCTGAGCAAGGGTCGCGATGGAATACGACCATGACAATGAGCGGTTTTGGTGACTGTGAAAGGCTTGTAGCAAGCCCGCAACGCTGTCCGAGAAACCCTCACAAAAACGAACCGGGAGCGCGTCAGCAGCAGGCTTCGTCGCGACAGTAGCCGAGCCATACCGAAGCGGGAAAAGGGTACGGGCGCGGGCGCAGCCTGTCAAGCCCCGTTCCGCAGGAAACGCGGAACGCCTGGCGGCTGCGCTTCGCTCCGGGGCGTTGACAGGCCGCGCCCCGCGCCCGTAAAAGCTCTCCCGCTATGTTCGGAATGTCTCTCTCTGCCCCAGCGGGGCAACCCTTTCAGGGCGGCGATCCGCGTCCTGCAAAGAACTTTCTACATCGTGCAGCTCAACAAAACGGCGTTCAGTCTCCGGCCTTCACAGAGCACGCTCAGGAAACGGCGAGCAGCTTTTCTCACGAGGCTCGATCCTGTGCCGCTATTTGTTTGCTCGCGCACGGCAGACAATGTGTTACAGACTGCGCAAAATGTCGCATAAGCCGAGTCGATCAAGCACGAGAAAAGCCGACGAGTTCCTGGTGAGATTGCGTGCCAATTCCGGCGCTTTTCCACCCGGAAAGAACCATAACTCCCCTTGGCTTTCCTCGGCGTTCAAGGCGGTCGATTGCCGCCCCTATGTCCGCGTTCTGCAGCTTTTCCAATGATCGTTGTTGTGACACGGTATGAGCCTGAATTACCGCCCCCTCATGGGTACTATCTGTTCGCTTATCTCGCTTGTTTAGAGAGAGGCAAAACCAACCCAGTTCGACGCCCAGGTAGAATGGCTGTTCAGGACGGCTCCAGGCCAGAAACGCACACAGATCAATGACGGCGGATATGTCCCTGGCGCCGGATGGAGAGCTTGGCTGCAATCTTCGTTTTGACTGCGCCGACGCTCACCTTGTAAGGACAACTTGGCGGGCCTCATATTGAGGTCCCATACGCCAGTTGCAAGGGTTGGTATCGCTTTCGGACCTTGAGCGGAATTGTAAGGCGGATCAGTACCGCATCTGGGTCAATTGGGCTCGCAAAAAGGCCTCTTCAATTGATCCAGAAGCCCCCTGCCAAAACGGGTCCATTATAGCCGGATTCCATCGCAATGCCGAAGCCAATCGCATCCTTATTAGCAGTGAAATCGGCCCGCGATAGTACACCTCATACGGCGACTGTCTCGACACTCCGCGCCGCAGTTCAGCCGGTGGATTCGAGTCCGCAACCAGAGCTGAAGACACCACCTTCCAGCTTTTCGAAGAAGCCCGTCAAAGGCGGCCTAACTATCCAGGATCACTGAGGCAAAGGACGAAGGATAAGAAGTCCGACAGCCGGGACAGATCACAGTGATCGACTGAGTCGATCGGCGCTCCAATCGCAAGACACCCGATCCCAATTGACGGCGCTTATGTGTTCCATTTGCACAACACCAAATAGTGACCTTGAAGACTGTCAAGCGCACGCGTAAAGCGCACGTCAGTGTGCTTGATAAGATGATATAACTTGCCTCCAACTTTCCTTTCTGCCCGGTCAGGTATTCTCTGTCTATCTGCCTCGACTTAGCCTCGCGAATGACATCCTTTCCTGCTTCCAATAAGCAGCATCGATAGATAACGATGCCCAGCGTTTTGGCCTTGCTTTGTACCCTCGATGAACACTGCCATTGAGCGTGCTTTCGCGTAGCCGAGTCGGGTCATTATTGTAAATCGACTAACTAGCGCAAAGGTAAGATAAGTACAGAAACATATGTTTTCCACATAGAACGACCTTGAATAATACAGCAACAAATAATAAAACAGTGAGCATCTTTCGCGTGGCTTAGTTAGTCTAAGTGAGAAAACAGGAGCGCGATATTAGGGCGCTCGTTGCATGGCTGGATCGCATGTTGACCATCTCCAAAGCATTATCGGCAGAGCAGGCGCGGACATACCATGCGCGAGAGTTCGTGTCGGAGAAGCAAAACTACTGGAGCCGTGACGAGCAAGTGCATAGCGAGTGGCAGGGTAGGCTTGCCCAGGAGTGGAGACTGCGGGGTTCGGTCGGAGCTGAAGAATTCGCACGGTTGAGCGAAGGACAGCATCCTGATAGCAGCGCGCAGCTCGTCAAGCACCAGCCGGCAAGGACCTACGAGAACGAATACGGCAAGGAAATCACCAGCGTCGGACATCGCGCCGGGTGGGACGCGACATTCTCCGCGCCGAAATCCGTCTCTCTGACTGCGCTTGTAGGCGGCGACGGCCGGGTACGGCAGGCGCACCGTGAGAGTGTCCGCGTGGCACTTGGCGAATTGGAGCGGTATACGCAAGCGCGAATCGGCAATATCCACGCGCCAGAGACGACGGCCAAGTTTGTCGTTGCCACCTTCGAGCATGATACTGCCCGCCCGGTAGATGGGTATGCTGCGCCCCAACTTCATACTCATGCCGTCGTTTTCAATGTGACCCAGCGTGAGAACGGCCAGACGCGGGCGCTTCAGGAGCGAAGTCTTTTCCAGTCGCAACAGTATGCGACCAGTGTGTATCGTTCCGAGCTTGCCACGCGCCTTCACGGGTTGGGCTACGAGATCGAACGCGGCAAACACGGTCAGCCCGAGATCAAGGGCTACACGCAAGAATATCTGGATGCATCCAGTCCAAGACGAGAACAGATCAAGCGTCACTTGCAGGAGATTGGAAGAGAAGGCGCGGGCGCGGCACAGGTTGCGGCCCATCGCACGCGGGACAGCAAGGCGATTCATTCCCCGGAAGAGGTGCTGCAGCGGCATCGCGAACTGGCTGCACAATACGGCAATCAGGCGGATCGGGTTGTAGCCCAGGCGCGCGACCATAGACAGATGCATGTACCACACTCGAACAAGACCGAGCAGCAGGCCGTAACCTATGCTCGCAATCATGTCTTCGAGCGATCTGCCGTGCAGGATGAGCGAAGCATCTTGCAGGCCGCGATAAGTCGTAGCATGGCGCAAGCAACTTACGAGCAAGTGCGACAAGAATTCGCGCAGCGACTCCAGCGCGGCGAGTTTCTGGCCGTTGGCCCTGTTGAAGGACGTGCTGCACCGCTCTATACCACTGCTGAAATGGTCCGCATGGAGCAAGAAATCATCGGACGGATGCAGAGCGGGAATCAGCGCACATACAGCGATCCGATGCTAGTTTCGCCCCCTCTGCGGATTGCAATCGAAGACCGCCATACGGAGTTGAGTCCGGCGCAGCGCGAGGTGGTCGATGACATTTTCGTGAGCCGGGAGAAAATCATCGGCTTGGATGGAATCGCTGGTACTGGCAAGACAACGACCTTGGCGGTGATCAAGGAAGGAGTGGAGGCCGAAGGCTACAGGGTCGAAGGCTTTGCTCCCACCTCACGCGCTGCGCAGAAGCTGGCCGAGGCGGGCATCGAGACCTCGACTCTGCAACGGCATCTTGTGCGGGGCGAGCAGCCGGACACAGGTCAGAAGAGGTTCTATGTGCTCGACGAATCCTCGCTCGCCTCGACGCGCCAGATACACGAGTTCATCGAACGGCTTCATGCGCCAGACCGAGTTTTGCTGGTCGGCGACACGCGGCAGCATGAAGCGGTCGAAGCGGGCCGTCCTTTTGCACAGCTTCAGGAAGCCGGAATGCGAACGATGAGTCTCGAAGAGATTGTGCGGCAGAAGGACCCGGAACTGAAGCAGGCTGTCGAGCAATTGGCACGTGGTCAGGTTGGCGCGGCTATCAACAGCCTGGACCGGCAGGGCCGCGTACATGAAGTGAAAGGGTACGACGAGCGCATCACGGGCATTGCCCGCGAGTACGCGCAGTCGCCGGACAGTACGCTGGTGGTGTCGCCGGACAATCTGTCGCGCGCGGAAATCAATCAGCGCATTCATGCCGAGTTGCAGTCGCGCGGCATAGTGAGCAAGGACGAGCACTCCGTCCAAACGCTTGTGCCGCGCCAGGAGATGACCGGAGCGGATCGTTCTTGGGCGCAGCAATACCAAATCAACGATATTCTGCGCTATTCAAGGAGTTCGCGGGAGACTGGCATCCAGAAGGGCGAATACACGCGCGTCAAGAGCATCGAAGCGCAAAACAATCGGCTCACGGTGCTACGCGTGGATGGGAGTGAAACGACCTACGACCCGCGCCGCCAGATGGGCGTTTCAGTGTATCGCGAGCAGGAGAAGGCTTTCTCGGTTGGTGACCGAATCCAGTTCACCGCGCCCAATCATGAATTGAAGATCGCAAACCGTGAACTGGCTACAGTGGAAAACATCGCGCGCGACGGAACAATGTGGCTGAAGCTCGATAACGGGCGCAGCATGGACTACGAGCCTCAGCGTCATCCGCATCTCGACCACGGCTACGCCGTCACCAGTCATTCCAGTCAGGGACAAACCGCCGACCGCGTCCTTATCCATGTGGATACCGAGCTTGCGGCGAAAGACCTGCTCAATAGGCGCATGGCGTATGTATCTGTTTCGCGTGGACGGTGGGACGCACAGATTTTCACAAACGACCGCCAAAAGCTGCCGCAGGCTCTTGGTCACGATGTCTCGCACCAGAGCGCACATAAGCCAGAGCAGGCGATTGCACCAATGCAGCAGCAGGAGGCTGCCAGGTCACAACAGCCAGGGCAGGATCTGGGTATGGGTATGGGCATAGGTTTGGGCTTCTGATCTTGAACAGGAATCGACGATAGTTTCACGTGGGAAGGCAATGATGACCGCAGAGTCACTTGGCAAAAAATCAGTCCAGAACACAAGCCAAGCGACACCTGCGCTGGAGCGGCGTTACTTGGCCGCTAACGATAGCTTCGCCGAAAAGCACTATCGCGTTAGCGACCTCGCGGAACTTTGGGGTTTGGGCAGGGAGACGGTGCGAAAGCTCGTCAAGGACGATCCGGGCGTCATCAAAATCAGGATGGGACGCAAGCGGGCGCACACGGTTTACAGCGTGCCGGAATCCGCTGTGCGGCGCATTCATACGCGGTTGCTGATGGGAGCCTAAATAGGATGGTGAAATTCTCCTGTCACCCCTTCGCGGGTTTCGGCATAGCAATAACATTCGGCTTTGGTTTCGGCTTCGTCTCAAAAGCCGCTTTGAGTACCGCCGTCAATCGCTCCTGACGTTCGGGAATCCATGCAGCATAATGTTTCCTCACGATCTGCTCGGTATTGCCCAGCAACTCCGCCACGTCGCGCACGGTGACGCCGGGGCGCTCCAATAAAATTCTTGCGAAGGTATGGCGGAAACGGTGCGGCGTCGGCTTGTCCTTCCACGGGCCGCACAGTTCCCAAAGCTTATTCAGCTTGCGCCGCCACAAGTCGGTGATGACGTTCATATCCTTGGTGCTGTGCTCGCCGAAAATGTACGGGCCCACTTCAAGGGCTCGTGTGCGTACGCGTTGCTGCAACCATTCGGGAACCCATGTGTAAACGTGCGTGTGCGCCTTGGTGGTCCTGAGCTGGATCGTGCCGTCTGGCCGCATCCGGTCAATGTGAAACGTGCTCACGTCTGAAATCCGCAAGCCGGTATATACCGACACCGAAATAAAATCCGCGATGTCCTGCCCTTTCCATCGCGTGCGATGCTGGGCATACGGCCCCTCCTCTTTGCGTTTTTTGGTCGCTTTGGAAAACTGGATCTCGCGTTTTCCGTATTTGGTATCGCAAGCGTCATACATGCGTTTGAGTTCTTCATCGGAAAACGGCAATTTCTGTTCGCTGCGCGGGTCGTTGTGCTGGCCGCGCTGGTTCTTCACCAAGCGGGCCGGGTTGCGCGCCGTCCATTCATTCGCGTGGCAGAATTCAAAGAACGCTTTGACTACGCTCATGTTTTTGGCGGCGGTGCTCGGCAGTACGCCCCATGTCGAACGAAACTCCCGCACATCAATCGGCGTCCATTGATCGATTGCGGCGTAACCCCTGGCCTCCGAGAAGCCCTGTAATTGTTTCAAGACGAACTTATAGTTTCGTTGGGTATTGGGAGCGGTGTGCTCCTCAAACTCGGTGGTAAACGCGGCTATTGCACGAATGACGCTAATCCGTTCCGGTTCGGGGTTCGTATCAGACAGGGCTAACGGCGCTTCAATTTTGTCCTGGCCGTCCCATAAGCCGGACTGTTGCAACCAAGCAACAATGGACTTGGCTTCGTCCCAATCGGCGGTGCCGGTCTGCCTGCGGCTGAACTTCCCGCCAAGCGTGCCGGATACGTGGATCAGGCACGCGCATTTTTTCCAGCCGCGCCGTCCCTCTTCAAACTGGCCGGTGCGGGTATCTTCGGGGTGGGAGCCTTCACATTCCTTGCGGTGGCGTCGATAGAGGTTGAGGGCCATGCAACATTGGATGCACGTTGCACGCCATTGCACGCTAAAACTATGCGACCCTCGTAACCTATTGAAAATAAACTGGCGGAGAGAGTGGGATTCGAACCCACGTTACCCTTTCGAGTAAACACGCTTTCCAAGCGTGCGCCTTCAGCCACTCGGCCATCTCTCCGTCGCCGTGCGAACGCCCTGTAGCGCCGGTTTGATTCTAGCAGCCAGTCGGCTTCTGGACCGCGACCCACGAGTCCGCGAACCGGCGGCTGGCAACTGGCGACTGTTGCTAGCTTTCCTCGGGCTTGTGCAGTTGCTGGGCGAGGTAATTCTCGTACGTCATCTCTTTGATCGCGTGCAGTTGTCCTTCCAGCCAGTCGATGTGGTGTTCTTCATCGAGCAGGATCTTTTCCATCAACTCGCGCGATCCGTTGTCGCCGGCAGCCACGCTGGCCTTGATGCCGTCGTTCAGGCGTTTCACCGCCGCGTACTCGAGCTGCAGATCGTTCTCCAGTTGCTGCTTCAGGGTTTGCCCGATGTTGATCTTGAAATAGTCGGTCATATTAGGAGCGCCATCGAGCAACAGGATGCGTTCCATCAGGATTTCGGCATGCTGCATTTCTTCGATGGATTCCTTGCGGGTGTGCTTGGCCATGCGTTCATAGCCCCAGTTCTTGCACATCTCGGCGTGCAGGAAATACTGGTTGATGGCGGTAAGCTCGGCTTTGAGCACTTCGTTCAGAATGGCAATGACTTTTGCGTCGCCTTTCATGATTGCCTCTCTTGGGATGGGAACTGTTCTCAGTTCCCTCTGTCAGCTCGCGCTCCATGTGAAAACTCACGGCTTTCACCGAGAACTGAGAACTGAGAACTGTCTGCGAGAAAGATTGTACTAGAAGAACAGATTCAGGAGTGGGATCCGGAACCAGCGGCAGCGGCGCTGGATATTGCTGGAGCCGTGGAAGCGTTCCCATTGGTGGGCTGGGCGGGCTGGGGCTTGGCCTGACCCGCACCTGCACTCTCAATCACGCGGTGATTCAGGCAATACAGCGCGAGTTCCAGACGGTCGGCGACTCCCAGCTTGTCGTAGACTTTGCGGAGATAATTCTTAACCACCTGTTCGGTGGTACCAACCCGCAGTGCAATCTCTTTGTTCTTCATCCCCTGAGTAACGCAGGAGACGATGTGCGACTCTTTGGGGGTAAGCGAAACTTTGGGACGCGACCCGGTCGGACGCAAACCTTGGGTGCGGTAGGCCTGCATCACCCATCCGATCGCGCGGCTGTCGAGCCAGGGTTCACCCTGGGCAACTTTGCGCAGGCATTCCACCAGCATTTCCGGCTCTACTTCACGGGAAACGATGCCATGAGCGCCGCGCCGGAATAAATCGAGCGTCATCTCCTGATCGGGCTCTTGCAGCACGACCACCAAACGGCAGTTCGCATTTTGCCGGAGAAGATCGGAAACGGCGTCGGCTGGATTCGGGGTCAGGGCCGCCTCGAAGATTACAACGTCGGCGGAAAATTTTTGAATGGCGCTAACAGTTTGCTCGATGCTTTCGGCCTGGCCGACGACCCGGATGTCATCCTCGAGAGCAAAGATCTTGCGGAGGCCGGCACGGAAAATGGCCTGGGTATCGGCCACGATAACGCGGATCGTGCCTTTGCCGTCCTCAAAATGAAGACCGTCGCCCGGCTCAACGCTGACCGAAGTGCTGCCCATCTGTCCTCTTTCGCGCCCTACCCGCGCGCCGACTGGAAACGCGGCGAGCCGCGTCTCTACTTCAAGCTACCTGCGCTCAAAACGATACTCATCGATGACCACACCGACTCCGCGCCGGCCGCCATCTTCAAAACTGCGCACCACTCGTCCGCGGCAATCCACTTGCACGTCGGCTTTCGCGCCCACGACATCCGCGGGAAGAGAAATCGTAAAGTCGACCGCCGAACCTACCGGCACATCGGCATCCATGCGGAAGAGAACGCCGTTGGCGGAAATGTTCTCGGTCTCGATCGACTTTCCCCAAATTCCAGACCCAGTGTCGGTCGACTTCACTGCCACCGGCAGTTTGATGGGAAAGCGCGGCGCGCCTTGCACGTCCGTATAACCCCTTCGATTCTGGTTGCTTTCAGCAACAGTTCCCTTGGCGGTTTCAGACACGTTTGCGACGACCTTCCTTCCGGTTTGCGCGGTGCACCACTCCGATTGAGAATGTGCACATTTCAGGGCGAGATTACACCCCAGCACCAGCAATGCAAAGTTACGGAAGTCATGGAACAAGAGCGGCGAAGTGCCGGTGGTACAGGGACTTAGGGGCGTAGCAGAGCTTTCAGCATCCACCCTGGGAGACAGTCGTTAGTCGATGGTCGTTAGTCGCCCGTGGGTTCAGCGGACGCTCAACCCTCGCCAACGACTAACGACCAACGGCTTTTCTGCCAGACTGAGCGCTGACTTTGCGCTCAAAACTTTGGTTGTTTCCGTGGCAACGGCCTTCATTGCAGATTTAACCTATCACGAACAGCTCTCGCTCTCAGGATTAGCCATCAACGATCCGCTTAGGGCTGGGTTTGGAGGGGAACAAGTGTCAGTGCACTCCCGGTGCGACCACTGCCAGCGGGGCCCGTTTGCGGGCGACATCCACAAAGAAGCGGCCTGCGTGCAGATGGTCCGCATCCGAATTCGTGCCGTCTTCGTTAGCGCCGCCGGGATCGGTCCACAGGCTGCTCACTTCCACCTTGCCCGAGCCCGCCGCCATCTTGGTAGGCTGGCGCCGCTGCTTGTCCACGTAAGCCTTGATCACCTGCGTTGCCAGACGCGCAGCCAGTCTCCCGTGCTCGCCGCCTTCGAACAACACACAAACGATGACGTCCGGATTGCGCCGCGGCGTGAATCCCACAAACCATCCGTTCTGGGCGAACTCTTCGTCGTTCTTATGTTTCGCACGCAAGGCCAGGGAAACAATCTGCGCCGACCCAGTTTTACCCGCGATGTCGATTCCTGGAATGTAGGCCGAGGGAGCCGTGCCTCCCGGCAACAGCACCCGGCTCATCGCGTCGGTGATGGTGTTCCATCCCGTTGGATCAATCGGAATATTTGTTACTTCCGTATAGTGCGTGGTTTCAACAAAGTCCGACGGCAGGTTGGTCGGATTGATGACGTGCGGAACTACCATGCGGCCATCCATCGAGATGGCAGCCACCGCCCGCATCAGTTGCACAGGAGTGATTGCCACCGCGCCCTGGCCGATGCCCACCGAAATGGTTTCCCCGGCGAACCACTTCTGCTTGAAGTTGCGGATCTTCCACTCTTCCGAGGGCATCACGCCGGTCACTTCGTTAGGCAGGTCGATACCAGTCTTCTGCCCCAAGCCGAGAGCGGTCGCGTATTTTGCGATGCGATCAATGCCGAGTTTTTCCGCCAGCGTGTAAAAGAAAACATCGCAGGACTGGTAGATTGCCTTCGGCAGATCGACCGCGCCGTGGCCGCTCTTCACCCAGCATCCAAAGCGCCGGCCATAGAATGTGGCGCCCCCGGTGCAGTTTACGTGGAGGGTTTGGGCAATTCCCTCCTGCCAACCAGCGGTCGCCATAATGATTTTGAACGTCGAACCGGGCGCAAGCTGGGCTTGAATGGCTTTGTTCAACAGCGGCTTGTCGGGATCATTGACCAGCTTGTCCCACTCCTCGCGTGAAATCTTCACCGCAAAATCGTTGGGATCGAAGGTCGGTCGGCTCACCATCGCCAGGATTTCGCCGCTGTGTGGATCCATCGCAACGATGGCGCCGTTTTTCCCTTCGATGGCCTCTTCGGCCGCGATCTGCAAATCCAGGTCGATGGTGAGCTTGAGCTGCTTGCCTGGCACTGCGGGAGTTTCGTCCAGCCGCCCAACTTCTCGCCCGTGGCTGTTGACGATCGCGCGCCGCGATCCGTTCTTACCCATCAGGATGCTGTTGTACTGTTTTTCGACTCCGCTCACGCCAACCACGTCGCCGGGCGTGTAGAGCTCGAACTGCGGCTGATTGAGCATGTCTTCCGTCACTTCACCGACGTAGCCGATCAGATGCGCCATGAAGCCGTTGCGCGGATACAGCCGGCGGTGCGCCATGATGGTTTCAAGCTCGGGAAGCTCGTTCTTATGCGCCTCGATAAAGGCGAGCTCGTCGGGCGTGATGTCTTCTTTCAAGAAAATCGGCTGGTACTGCGGCATCCACGCGGAGCGCTTGATGCGCTGGCGGACTTCGTCGGCATTCAGGTGCAGGCCCTTGGCGATGGCGTCGGCGTCAGCGTTCAAATCGCGCGTGGAATCGCGCAGCAGCAACGCAGAAAACGAGGGGTAGTTATCCACAATGATTCGGCCTTCGCGGTCCAGAATCTTGCCCCGCGGCGCCAGAATCGGCACATTGCGGACGCGGTTCTTCTCCGCCATCAAAGCGTACTCATCGCTTTGTATCACCTGCAGCCGCCACAGCCGGTAGGCCAACACCAGGAAAATCGCCAGGATGACGTACTGCACGGCAGTGAGCCGGAACGTGGAAACCTTTTCTTCGCGGCCGAACATTGATCCTCGGTTGGAGAACTATATGGATAAGTTGACTGTATTCTAACGCTTTGGCGTTCTTGCCCGAAATAATGAACCGGAAACCAAAGTTTTCCAGTCGAATACGCGTGTTCTTGGATTGCGTGAAATCCGGGGCCATTTCACGCCACCGGCAGGTCATGTCCACCGGAGGATTGAAGTTGTCACCCCCACGGGCAACAATACAGGCTGGAGTTACGTCTCACTTATTTCCAGTTAAGGAATGAATGCGGATTCGTAGTTTCATCATCGCTTACGGGCTCGTGCTCGCCATTCTGCTGTTCGCCGACCGGCGCCCCGGTTCGACGCAGCCGAATCGTTATTCCCACGTGGTGGACCTGACCGATGGGCCAACCGCGACGCCGGGTCCGACCCAGACTCAGGCTATGGAGTCCAGAACCCGCATCATTGCTCCCGCCGCGCTGATTCCCGGGACCTGGACCGCCGGCCAGATTCCGCCTGAACGCCTGATCGCCCCGCTGGTGGTGATGGATTTGAACCCAGCGTCCGAGGGCAGTCCCCAGATTTCTCTCGACGACATCGCGGCGTGGGAATCGCATCACGGCGTGATTCCGCAAGGAGCCGTGGTCGCCATTCGTCGCAGCCCGGCCGATGATTTGAGCACGAATGATCTGACCACGAAGGATCGGATAACCACGCTGTTTCCCATCACCCGCGACGCGGCTGAGTTCCTCATCGACGCTCGCTACACCATTGGTTTTGTCGTCGAGACGCCCGTAAACTTGACCTCCGACCGCGCCCTGGCGCGGCAACTCGCCCTGCACGGAAGCTATGTGGTGGAAGGCGCGGCGCGCTTTACTGCGCTGCCTGCGACCGGCTCGCTCATCATCGTCGCCCCGGCAAAAAACAAGAAGCCGGGCGCAGCGCCGGTTCGCATTCTCGCCATGGTGAGATAGTCGCTGGTCATTGGTCGTTCGCGGGCCGATCCGTCCTCACGCTTTTTTCTGCGCCACGTCTCACTCCGACAACATCTATATTCATCCGGAGGAGAGTTCATGTCTGACCCGCGCTACCCTATTGGAAAGTTTTCCTACACTGACCCGCTTACAGCGGAACAAAAGCAGCAGTACCTGACCGACATCGAGCAGACTCCTGCCTGGCTGCGCGCAGCCCTCCGTGGACTTTTGGACCACCAACTGGATACTCCTTACCGCGATGGCGGCTGGACACCGCGCCAGGTGGCCCACCACGTCGCCGACAGCCACATGAACTCCTACATTCGTTTCAAGCTGGCGCTCACCGAAGACGAACCCACCATCAAGCCGTACATGGAGAATCTCTGGGCCGAGTTGTCTGAGGCCAAGCACGCCCCCATCGAAGTATCGCTCGCCTTGCTCGATTCCCTGCACCAGCGCTGGATGCTGATGTTGCGCCAACTCACCGACGCGGAATGGAAACGGACCTTCCGCCATCCTGAGCTGGGCCTCATATCGCTGGAAAAGACTCTCGCACTCTACTCCTGGCACGGACGCCATCACGTGGCGCACGTCACGAGCTTGCGAGAGAAGATGGGGTGGTAGGAAGGGCGGCTGCGAGCTACTGGCTACTAGCGATTGCCAGGAGCTAGTAGCTAGAAGCCAGTAGCTGTCTTTACGTCATCCCCGCCTTCCACACCAGGTAGCTCATCGCCTCGCGCATCACCGCTTCAAACCGCTCCCACAAAGAGCGCGGACGCGACTCCGGTCTGGGCGCCAACTCCACTTGCACGCCTTCGTGCTCCAGCAAGGCGCGAATGCGGAATACATGGTAAGCGTCGCTGACCGCAATGCAACTGCGCATGCCGTTCGCGCGCATGATGTTGGCCACCCGCGCCGCCGACTGGGCCGTATCGGAGCCCTGCGTCTCCGCGATCAGAGCTGACTCTGGAACACCGCGCCGCAGAAGGTAGTCCCGCCCAACGCCGCCCTCGCTGAAATCCGGATCCTGCGCCGCCCCGCCGGTTGTGATTACTACCGGCGCCATTCCCTTCTGAAACAACTCATAACCGTGATCCAGCCTCGCCCGGTAGACCGGCGAAGGATGTCCCGCATACTCGGCAGCTCCGAAAATAACAATCACATCCGCTTTTTTCGCGGGCGATTCGGCGGCCGCGCCCACGATGCGCGATCCGGTAACGCCCAAAAACAGCACCAGCGCTCCCACCACCGCCAGCAACAACAGCGGCCAGGGACGCATCAATTTGGAGCCAAGTTTCAAGGTTTCAAGGTTTCAAAGTTTCAAGGAGATTCGTCGGCGGGTCAATCAGAGTGTCAATCTAAGGATTGCGACCTTGAAACGTTGAAACCTTGCAACTTTGAAACCTGTTTACGATAACGCTTCAATAATATCCTTGGCGGGAATTGCGCCTTCGCGCAGAATCTGCCAGGTCCCGTCTTCCCGGAAGTGCACGATGGTCGACGAAATCGTCCGAGGGGATTTTCCGCCGTCCACGATCATGGAGATGCGGCCTTGCAACTGCTCCTGCACCTGTTCCGCGGTCGTGCATTCCGCGGCGCCGCTCAGGTTGGCGGAAGTCGCCGTGATCGGAATTTTCGCCGCCCGCACCACCGCCAGCGGGATTTCGGCCGCCGGCACGCGCAGCGCTACGTTCGCCGTGTTCGCGGTTACCTTCAGCGGCAGATGCGATGCCGCCGGCACAATCATGGTGAGCGGCCCCGGCCAGAAACGCCGCGCCAGAAGATGGAAATCATCCGGCAAAGGACGCGCGAATTCCTCCGCCTGGTCCACGTTCTCGATCAGCAGCGAAAGGGGCTTGTGCCGCAAGCGCGACTTGATTTCATACACGCGCTCCACCGCGCGCAGGTTGAACGGATCCGCCGCCAGTCCATAGAACGTGTCGGTAGGCATACCCAGCACCTGCCCGGCCTGAATCTGCTCGGCGGCATACTTGATCAACGAAGGCTCGGGCGTTTCGGCATGAATTTTAATGATTTCCGCGCGCACTCTAATCCCTTCCCGGCGATCGCCTAAACGTCGTCGGCGTAAACATTGTCGGCTTAAACAATGAAATGTACCATACATCCTGATCTTGGAACCAACCTATGAAGCAGGACGTAAAGGCCGCCCGAACTGGCAATACGGAGGACCGTTTGCGGCCCGTCGCCGGGCGCCACAACCAGAGGCTGAAGGAATTGAGGCTCGCATTTCGCCGCGCCGACCTGACTCCCCACGGTGAGTGTGCCGTCGAGGGCGTCAAACTGCTCGAAGAAGCACTACGCAGCGGCCAGCATGTGGAGAGCGTGTTCTTCAGCGAATCCGCCCGGCCTCTCGCCGAAAAGCTTCTGCCCCAGATTGGCGCTCGCACCGAAACCCTCGTCTTGCCGAATGCACTCTTCAACTCGATCGTGCCCAGCGACGCGCCTCAGGGTGTGGCGGCCCTGCTCAAACTCCCGGCTTTCTCTCCCGCTCATCTGCTCGACCGTTCAAGCCACGGCCCGCTGGTCGTGGCCGCGGGACTGCAGGACCCCGGTAATCTGGGCACAATTTTGCGCTCCGCGGAAGCTTTTGGCGCGGCAGGCATCTTTTTGACCGAAGGCACCGTCAGTCCCTACAACTCGAAAGTCCTGCGCGGTTCGGCGGGTTCGATCTTCCGCTTGCCGTTCCTGCGGATCGCTTCGGTGGAACTGATCCCGCTTCTGCGCGCACGTGGAGTTCGCCTGCTCGCAACTTCCTCGCATCAGGGAACTCCCCTGCCGCAGATCTCATGGACTCTGCCGCTCGCCATCTTCATCGGCAATGAGGGCGCCGGCCTTTCCCGCGAACTCACGCGCGAAATGGACGAAACCCTGGCCATCCCGCAAGCGGCGCAAGTCGAATCGCTCAACGCCGGAGTCGCTGCTAGCATCGTGCTATATGAGGCTGCAAGAGCAGGTCAAAGGTGAGAGGTCAGATTTTAGAGGTAGAACCTTGGTCCGGAAATCGTTGGTACGCACCCTATGGCTTCACCTCTGCAATCTGACCTCTGACCTCTGACCTTTTATGGGCCTATTTGCCCCCATCCCGAATCAAGATCCGTCAGCGCCCGGCGCGCGTCCGCTTGCCGACCGCATGCGTCCGCGGACGCTCGGTGAATTCGTCGGTCAGGAGCACCTGGTCGGGCCGGGCAAACCGCTGCGCGTGCAGATCGAGCGCGATGACCCTACGTCAATGATCTTCTGGGGTCCTCCGGGCACGGGTAAGACCACCCTCGCCAAGATCATTGCCCGCATCACCAAGGCCGAGTTCATCGAGTTCTCCGCCGTGCTCGCCGGCATCAAGGAAATCAAGCAGGTCATGAGCGATGCCGACCGCGCCCGCCAGTACGGTACGCGCACCATCGTCTTCGTCGACGAAATTCACCGCTTCAACAAAGCGCAGCAGGATGCCTTCCTGCCACACGTCGAGAAAGGCAGTATCCGTCTGATCGGCGCGACCACGGAAAATCCGTCCTTTGAGATCAACTCCGCGTTGCTCTCGCGCTGCCGCGTTTATGTGCTGAAGCCGTTGACCGAGGATGAGATTGTCCTGCTTCTGCGCCGCGCGCTCAGCGATACCGAGCGCGGTCTCGGCCAGATGCGCCTCGAGGTCGCTGACGAATCGCTTCGTAAGATCGCTGCGTATTCGAGCGGCGACGCCCGCAACGCCTACAACGTCATAGAAGTTGCCGCCGCTCTAGCTGTAGAGACGCGGCTCGCCGCGTCTCCGTCCGAAACCATCGCGATTACCGACGCCACCATCCAGGAAGCCCTCCAGAAGCGGGTTTTGCTCTACGACAAAGGCGGCGAAGAGCATTACAACATCATCTCCGCGCTGCACAAGTCCGTCCGCAACAGCGACCCCGACGCCGCCCTCTACTGGCTGGCGCGCATGCTCGAAGCGGGAGAGGATCCGCTATACATCGCCCGCCGCGTCGTCCGTATGGCGGTCGAGGACATCGGCCTCGCCGAACCGAGTGCGCTCGCACTGTGTATGGCGGCTCGCGACGCCGTCGATTTCATCGGCATGCCCGAAGGCAACCTGGCGCTGGCACAAGCCGTTGTCTATCTTTCGGTCGCGCCGAAATCGAACGCCCTCTATACCGCCTACGGCGCGGTGCAGCAGGACGTAGAACAAACCGCAGCCGAACCCGTCCCGCTGCACCTGCGCAATGCCCCCACCAGCCTGATGAAAGACCTCGGCTACGGCAAAGACTATCAATACGCCCACGACACCGAAGCCAAGGTCGCCGACATGCAGTGCCTGCCCGAAAGCCTGCGCAACCGCGTCTACTACCGTCCCACCAATGAAGGTGTGGAGAAACGGATTCGCGAACGGCTGGAAGAAATCAAACGCCTCAAGCAGCCGAAATCGAGCCGAACAAAAAGAGAATCTGGGACCTGATTCCTGCCATCGTATAGACAGCTGCAATCGACCTCGCAGGAGGGTTCCTCGTGGCCACAACCCCGCTTACGGATTTCGGCTTCTCCACCCAGCCTCCACCTGAAACAGCCGCTCAAAGGCTTTCAGAACTGGTACGCCTGCAAAAATTTGCGCAGCGGATCACCTCCACTCTCGACATCGAAGAACTCGTCCCGCGGATCGTCGATGAAGTTGCAGCGTCGCTTGGCTGCGTCGAAATCAACCTGTATCTCCGCGACCCTGAAAATCCTGAATTCGTACTAGCCGGAGTTCGCGGCTGCAGCGTTTACAGCAAGGGCCATCACCTCAAGCCAGGCGCCGGCATGGTGGGGCACGTTGCGGTCACTGGCAAAATGCACTATGCCCCCGACGTCACTCGCGACCCCTACTACATGGCCTGCGAGCCGGATACGCGTTCCGAAGTCGCCATCCCGCTGCAACGCGAGGGCGAATTGGTCGGAGTGTTCACCGCTTCCCATCACGAGCTAAATGCCTTCTGCCCTGGTCAACTGAGTCTGTTGCAGGGACTGTGCGATCACGTCGCCGTCGCGGTACACAACGCCCGGCGCTTTGGCGATGAGCGCGAAAAGCGCGCGCGGCTGAGCCGCGAGGCCGAAGAGGCTCGCTCGATTCAGCAGGCCCTGTTGCCTCGCAGCTCTCCTCTGATACCGGGGTTCTGTGTTTCCGGACTGTCCATTCCGGCAGGCTCAGTGGGCGGCGACTGGTATGACTTCATTCCGCTGAAAAATGGATGCTGGGGATTGGTTCTGGCCGATGTTTCCGGCAAGGGGACGGCGGCGGCGCTGCTCATGTCCGCCACGCGCGGTATGCTGCGTTCGCTGGCGCAAACCGGCTCGGGGCCTGCCGAAGTCATGACGCGCCTCAACCAACTGATGATCGAGGATTTTCCCAGTGGCCGCTTCGTCACCATGGTGTACGCCGAACTCGACCCGTCAAGCTGCCTTTTGCGGATCGCCAACGCCGGGCATCTATCGCCGCTGCTGGTCGAACCTTCCGGCCACCGTTGGATCCATCATGAGCACGGCATGCCGCTGGGAATTTCCGCCAGCAAATTCTCGGAGACGGAAATAACGCTCGGCGAAAATTCGCGCATCGCGTTTTATTCCGATGGAATCACCGAGGCTGAAGTCGATTCCGGCGAAGAATACGGCGCGGAGCGACTGCTCGCCCAGATGCAGTCGCCCGAGGTTACCCCGGATGGTCTGCTCGCGGATGTCAGGAAATTCACAAATGGAACCGGGCTGCGCGACGATGCCACGGTGATTTTGGTGCGGACGCAAGGAACAGAATTGCGGCCGAGCGGAAACGCTTGACGCAAACTGCGATTCGCTATCCGAATCTCGCCCGGTGCTCTTTCAAGACGCAGCGGTCCATCACCACAAACATTCCTGCCTGGCGCGCCTTCTCGGCGGCGCGTTCGTTGACCACGCCTTCCTGCAGCCAGATGGCGGGAATCTTCAACTGGATTGCTTGCTCGACGATCTCATCCACGAACTCGGGCCGCCGGAACACATCCACCAGATCGATTTTCTTCGCTATTTCGAGCGGCATTTCCAGCAGCGACGGATACGACTTTTCTCCCAGTGCCTCGGTAATCTGCGGATTCACGGGGATAATCTTGTACCCGGCCGCCTGCAAGTAGGCGGAAACGCCGTGGCTCGGCCGCAGCGGACTCTCTGACAATCCGACCACTGCAATCGTTTTCGCCCGCGATAACAATTCGTAAATAGGATCGGGTTGCTCCATAAAATAGTACCCAGTACCCGGTACTCAGTAACCAGTGGCACAAAGTTTCTTTGGCCCCCTCAGGTCCGCGAATCAATCTGCTCGCGAATGGAGCCAATTAGACCATTCAGGATGCGTCCCACTTCATGAACTCGCAAGAGTGTTTCTGCGGTAGCGGTTGAATCTGCATAACCGAGATTTTCAGCGATCTTCAATTGGGTTTCGAGTTCAGCCAGCGAGCCTGACGAATGGCGCAAGAAATGCGCGAATTCGCGGTTATTATGATGCGCCTGTCCTTCAGCAATATTGCTCGGCACAGATACAGCTGCGCGGCGGATTTTGTCAGTCAGACTGTATACCTCTCTCTTTGGAAAACTGCCAGTGAGTTCGTACACCTCCGTGACCATTTCCATGGCTTTCTGCCAAACCACCAAATCTTTGAAGTGCTGTCCCATATCTCTTCTGGGTGCTGGAGACTGAGTACCAGGTACAGGGTACTAGTCTTTCTTCTCCGTCTTCTGCTTAAACATCCGCAGCGCGAGCTTGCGGATCGTATCCGAAACTTCTTTGTTGTCCGACAGATTCTTCAGGTCGCGAGTCAGCAGGTTCTTCATCAATCCCAGCGAGACATCGATGGGCGTGCGCGGGTTCGTTACCAGGTTTCGCATGATGGCGTAATTCTTCGCATACTTCCGTTTCATCGGAATCGCGCGCAGCACCGCCTCCAGCACATTTTTCTGCAGCGCAAACGCCTCCACCTCGGCGTCGGAAACCTTGGGTGAGTCCAACACCGCCAGCGACACCAGCTTGGTGGAATCGCGAATCAGGATCGAGCGTTCTTCTTTGTTACCGCGCATCGCCAGCGCGATCCGGCCCTTGATGTCGAGCTTCGAAATCTTCTGCAGCGTGCTGTCGCGGCGTTCCTGCTGACCGGGAGCTAAGTGCTTCTTGGCTTGAGCAGCGGCTAAGGCTGCCGCCGTCTTTCCCGCTGCGGCTGTCTCCAATCTCCCGACTGTTTCAACACCTGGACTGCCCGCGGCGGCGGCCTGCGGCTCAACCTGATGCGCCTCCTTGCCGCCCGCATCTCCGTGCACCAATTCATCGTGCGCCATTCCCAGGGGCTGGAACGGTTTGTCTTTTTCGGCTGCCAGTTCCGGAGCATTCTCTTCCAGATACTTGGTGACCATGCCTTCCACGACGTGATCCGGTACTTCCACCTCGACGGGTTCGGCTGCCGGACTCGTCTCCCCATCTGCCGCTTTCTTTCCAACTTCGGCGAGCTCATTCCGACGCAGGCTGGGATTCGACTGCAACGCCTGCGTCAACCGCGGAGAGCTCTTCACGCGCTTACTCGCCAGCAGAACTTCCACAATCGAGCGCGATCCCGACACTGCCAGCTCGTCGAGCGCATCTTCGCTTACCGATGGGTTCTCGGCCAGCGCCGGCAGCAGACTCGTCCGCAAATTCTCCCGAGAAATGAAGTATCCCAATACCTCGGCGCTGGTGGCGGGATCGGCAGCCGCGGCCATGCAGGCTTTTTCATCCCAGCCGGCCAGCGTCAGGCGGGCCCGCTCCGCAAACAATTTGTTATGCAGCGCCAGATGGACCAGAATCTCAATCGTCTCGCCCGGCGGCACGGCGAGAGCTCCGCGCACCGCAAATTGCATCATGTTGGACGGAAGCTGCGATTTGCGGATCAGATCAAGCATTCGGGCCATGGTTCATCTCCCGGGACTGGCTGCGGCTTTCTTCTTCGCCAACTTCTTCGTGAACTTTCTTGACGTCCGCGGTTTCTGCCCGACTGCCCGCTCCAATTGCGCGACCGCAATCTCCAGTTCCCTGGTTATGCGATTCGGGCTACGGCGCCGATATTCATCGCTCAAGGCGCGATAGTACCAAAGCGTGCCGTCCTTTTTTCCCGAGAACCGCGTCCAGATGGCTTCCCCATGCTGCCGGTAATCCGCCAGAATCGTTCTTACGTTGTGCAGCTTGTCAGAGGCCGAAACCAGCCGCGTCTCAGCATCGGCGTGCTTTACTTCGCGCAGGTAGTCTTTTTTCCGTTCCATCCACTCCGGCTTCGGCTCGCCGAATGAATCGGTGCAGCCCTCGACAATTTCCGCCACCCGCGGACCAAAGTGCTTGCGGATTTCGCGCAGCCTCGGCATACCGCCGCAATCTTCGACCACATCATGCAGCAGCGCGGCGATCGCCATATCCTCGTCGCCCCCGGCTTCGAGCACCAGCGACGCCACCGCCATCAGATGCGAGAGATACGGCACCGCCGACTGCTTCCGCGTCTGTCCGTCGTGTTGCTCCGCGGCATAGCGGAACGCACGCTGCAGGCGGGGGCCAAGTTTCGGCGGGCGAAGATGTGGCGGAGGAACCGAATTCGCGCTCATGATTTTCTCTCGCCTCTATTTTTTCTCGCCTCTGCGCATCCGCAGATACGCCTGCATCAACGGCCGCAGATCGCCATCGATCACGCGATCGACATCCCCGATCTCTAGTTTGGTGCGGTGGTCCTTGATCATGCGGTAAGGTTGCAGCACATATGACCGGATCTGCGAACCGAAATCGATATCCAGTTTCGAGTCCTCAATCTTTTTCGTGACCTCGCGTTTCTTCTCAAGTTCGAATTCGTAAAGTTTCGAGCGCAGCATGCTCATCGCCTTTTCCTTATTCTTATGCTGCGAGCGCTCATTCTGGCAACTGGCCACCAGACCCGTCGGGATGTGCGTGATCCGCACTGCCGAATCGGTCGTGTTCACATGCTGTCCACCTTTGCCGCTCGAACGGTAAGTGTCAATCCGAATGTCCTCGGGCTTAATGACGACCTCAATGCTGTCGTCAATCTCGGGCGAAACGAACACGCTGGCAAACGACGTGTGCCGCCGCTTCGCCTGATCGAAAGGCGAAATCCGCACCAGCCGGTGCACCCCAATCTCGCTGGTCAAATAGCCGAACGCATACTGGCCAATCACCGAAAATGTCGCGGACTTGATGCCGGCTTCTTCTCCGGGCTGGTAGTCGTACATCTCGGTTTTGAATCCCTGGCGCTCGGCCCAGCGCAGATACATGCGCAGCAGCATCTCTGCCCAGTCCTGCGACTCGGTTCCGCCCGCCCCGGGATGAATGGTCACAATCGCATTCAGGCCGTCATTCGCTCCCGAAAGCAGGGTCTCGGTTTCAACCCGATCCACCAGTTCGCCGAGAGCATCCAACTCGCGTTGCAGATCGGCGGTGACGTTTTCACCTTCGCCGGCCAGATCGAAATAGGCCGCTATGTCGCCGGTCCTGCGTTCCAGGTCGCCTTCCAGCGACAACACGCTTTCCAGGCGCTTCCGTTCGCGCATCACCTGCTGCGATCTTTCAGGATTCGACCACAGATTGGGATCGGACGCCTGCTTTTCGATTTCGGCAAACTGCTGGCGCAGCTTACCGGCGTCAAAGATACTCCCGCAGGTCGTGAACCTTGGTCTTTAAAGAAGTGTATTGCTGTTCCAGTTCATCCAACATGATTTATCACTCGGCTTAATCTTGCTCGCCTTGTCGTTGGTCGCTAGTCGTTGGTCGTTCGCGAGCTCTTCCTAACGGCTAACGACCATCGACTAACGACCAAGCACAAAACGCGCCAGCAGAGCGCCTGCTGAAATTATCGCACACAGATATGCGAACCAATCGCCATGCCGGGTATAGAAAGTGGTACCCATATTCAGCGCGTAAGGCGCTGCCAGCGCGGTGCGTACTTTGCGCGGGGTCGCGGCGACAATTCGTCCGTAGGGATCGATGGCCGCCGTCATCCCCGTATTCGTGGCCGCCAGCAGCCACCGGTCATTCTCGATGGCGCGCATTTGTGTCTGTTGCAGGTGCTGCTTCCACGCGCCACTGTCGCCGTACCAGCCGTCATTCGAGATATTCACCAGAACCTGTGCGCCCGCGAGCGGTCCCTGCCGTACTTCGTCGGGAAAAACCGATTCATAGCAGATAAACATTCCCAGCCGCTCGCCTCCGGCGTCGAGTGGCGTTCGCGACGCGCCACGCTGAAACTCTCCCACTTCTTTCGTCAGCCCCCCGGCAAACGCAAACAGCCGCGGGAAGGGCAAATATTCCCCAAAGGGAACGAGATGCACTTTGTCGTAACGTCCAACCCACTCGCCCTGCGGATTGACCAACGCGGCGGAGTTGAAGATTTGTTCTCCGCCACTATTTCCCCCACTGTGCACGGCCGGCGCGATTCCAATCGCTCCCGCCACCACCCAGGATCCCGACTGCCTCGCCAGCGCGCTCACCGCATCTTGAAACAGAGGATCATTGGTGTAAAAAGGCGAAGGCGACTCGGGCCATACAATCAAATCGTAATGCTGATCTGCTTTGGCGCCCTCGGGATGCAAACTCACGGCGGTCAGGTCGCGCAGCGTGTCCTGAAAATATTCCCTCGTCCACATCGCCCCATCTTGAATCGGAATATTCGGCTGCACCAAGAGCGCAGCGCGATCCGCCGCTGCCGGAGGCGGCGCCAGGAACTGCCCGCTCTGCAGAATCACCGCGGCGGCACACGCCGCCCCGAGCAGCCATTTCCGCCGCTGCTTTGCTCCTTCGCGCGGAGCCAGAAACGCCGCCGCGAACACGCTGTTCACGAGCACGATTTCAAACGAGAGCCCGTAGACCCCGATGAGCGTCGCAATCCGTGTGAGCGCAAAGTTTCCGGTCTGCGAATATCCCAGAAGCTCCCAGGGAAACGCGGTGATCCGGGTACGGGCAAGTTCGACCGCGACCCAGAGAAACGGAGCCGCCGCCAGCGCGCGTCGAATGGACGCTCCGGAGGCGAGCGCGTTTGATCCGGCGGGCTTCGATCCCGCAACCAGGGCCAGCAGCAGCCCGAACATTCCGTGATAAAGCCCGACATACATGCAGAACAAGATCAGCGTCAGGGCGGCGACCGGGATCGGCAGACCGCCATAGCGGCGCATGGTGTCGAAGATCCAGTAGCAGGTGCCGGCGAACCAGAGGATGCCGGACACATAGCCCAAAACGAACCCTTGCCACGGCGTGGCAGGTAAGCGCGCCTGACGATGACCGTCCAGTTGCAGAGTTTCCGGAGTCCGCGCCCGCAAGATCGCAACCATCAGCGGCGCCACGGCAATCCAGGCCAGCCCATACCACCCCAGCAGTGGAAAGATCGCAACCTGCAAGGCCGTCGATAGCAGAACCAGTCCCCACGCACTTCGTTCAATTTTGAGCACGCATCAGAATAGCAAACCGAAGTAGGCTGAGGACTTGCAGCTCAACAAAATCCAGCGCCGAATACCGCGCCGATCAGATAACATAGCGTGGTTATGAGTCTCAGCGTAATTCTGGTGAAAATTCTGGAATTCATGTTTGTCGCCGGCTGGATCGGGTCCGCAGTTGTGCTGGTGCTGACGGGCATCGAAGACGTCGGAACCCTGTTGGATAGGGAGGACGAACACAGCCACTAGGGCTCCCGCCGCATGTCGTCAACGTCCAACGCACCTACAGGCAACAACCGGGTTCGCATTGTGGTTGCGACCTCGGTGATGCTCACCTTCATTTCCTACTGGCGAGCGGCCGCCGTCATTCTCAACGACCTCGGTTCTTCCGCCTTCTACGCCGGCGGCATCGCTGAGCAAGCAATTGGCAAGAGTGCCCCATGGTTTGTGTTGGGTGTCATGCTTTTTGCTTTCGCGGTCCGCGCCGTCTACGTGGAAAGCTGCTCCATGTTCGTACGTGGCGGCGTCTATCGCGTGGTCAAGGAGGCTCTGGGAGGGACCCTCGCCAAACTCAGCGTTTCGGCCCTGATGTTCGATTACATCCTCACCGGGCCAGTCTCCGGTGTATCCGCGGGACAGTACATCGCCGGCCTGATCAACGACTCCATCAGCATCGCCGACGCCCACGGCTTGATTCCCTCCGCCGTTCATCACCTCTTCCACGGCACGCCACAGGTTGGCGAAAATGCCACTGCGGTCGTGTTCGGCGTGGCGGTCACGCTTTACTTCTGGTGGCAGAACATCAAGGGCATCGAGGAGTCCAGCGAAAAAGCTCTCTGGGTCATGCAGATCACAACCGTCATGGTGGTGATGCTGCTGGGCTGGTCCCTGTTCACTCTGCTGAAAGTCGGCGGCCACCTGCCACCCTTCCCGACCCTCGCCAACATCCACTACACCGACGAATCGCTCGGCTTCTGGAAACACAGCCGCCTGCCGCACCTGTTCGGCATTCTCGGGCTGATCATCGGCTTCGGACACTCCGTGCTCGCCATGAGCGGAGAGGAATCTCTGGCGCAGGTCTATCGTGAGCTCGCACACCCCAAGCTCAAGAACCTGAAGCGCACGGCCATCGTCATCGGCGTTTACAGCTTCGTATTCACCGGCCTCGTCTCTTTGCTAGCCGTCATGCTGATCCCCGACGATGTCCGCATGAAGGTGTACAGCGACAACCTGATCGCCGGACTCGCCATGAACATGGTGGGTCCGCAAGTGCTGCGCCTGGCCTTCCGCGCCTTCGTTGTCGTAGTCGGATTCCTGATTCTGTCGGGCGCCGTCAACACCGCTATCGTGGGCTCGAATGGCGTCCTGAACCGCGTCTCCGAGGACGGCGTGCTCGCCGACTGGTTCCGTCGTCCGCACAAGAGGTACGGCACGACTTACCGCATCATCAACCTCATCGTCGGACTGCAGCTTTTCACCATCATCGTCAGTTGGGGCAACATCTACACTCTGGGCGAGGCGTACGCCTTCGGCGTGGTTTGGAGCTTCGTTTTCAAAACCGTGTCCATGCTAGTGCTGCGCTACCGCTATAAGGGTGAGCGCAATTGGAAAGTGCCGCCCAATTTCCACATCTTTGGCATCGAGATCCCGATCGGACTGGCCTCAGTGGGTATGGTCTTGCTCGCGACCGCGATCGTGAATCTGTTCACCAAATCGGTGGCCACGGTGAGCGGCCTGATATTCTCGGTGGTCTTCTTCGCCATCTTCACTTTTTCCGAACGGGTGAACCGCCGCAAGCACGCGCACACGGCGGCGCAAATGAAGGAGCAGTTTCAGTTGCAGCAGGCGGAAAGCGTGGAGCGTGAAACCGTCGGCATCCGCCCGGGGAACGTGCTGGTTCCGGTCCGCGACTACAACACGCTGAACCACCTCAAGTGGGTGCTGGAGCGCACCGACACTCACGAACAGGACGTCGTCGTCATGACCGCCCGCATCAGCCAGTTCGGAGCCGCCGCTTACGGCCTTTCCGCCGAGCAGATGTTCAGCGATTACGAGCAGACCCTGTTCACGCGCGCCGTCTCGGTCGCCGAAAGTTTTGGCAAGAAGATTTCGCTTCTGGTAGTCCCGGCTCGCGACTCCTGGTCGGCCATCGCTCAGACCGCGCACAACCTCGATTCCTCCGCCGTGGTCACCGGACTCTCCAGCAAGATGACTTCGGAGGAGCAGGCATTCGCCGTGGGCAGCGCCTGGGAAGCCATCCCTGAACCCAAACGGCAGTTTGTATTGCAGATTGTTCAGACCGACGGCCACGTTGACACTTTCCGCGTGGGCCCGCACACGCCTGCCATGAAGAACGAAGACGTGGTGCTGCTGCATCGCTTGTGGCTCAATGTCACCCGGGAACCGGGACTGGAAAATATCCACCACCACGACATTTTGACCGAGGCCCTGACCCGCTTCGCCCACGACTACGGCGCGCGCGACCGTGACGAAATCGTCAAGGAACTGCGACGACACAACGTCGTGGGCGGCGAACTCCCGGTCCGCCGCATCGCCGATCAGATCTCCACCGTGCAGCCCAAACCGGTGCGTCCCGCTCGCGACGATGGTCGTCGCGACGATGAAGCGTCCAAGCCTGAGGACGACAGCTCAGAATGATGTGCCGAACAGCCCAGGGTGGCTGTCTCCACGCAAGCACACCACCCCTCTCACTTCACTTTTGGCGAATCCAAATCCGCGGGCTTCTGATCATCCGCGTGAATAGCCCCATCGTCTTCTGCGTAGAACGAGCGGTGTTCGCTGTCCATTTGTTTGGGCGTCATGGTGAGCACGAACCCGTCGTTGTGCGGACCAAAGTGCGCCAGGAAGCTGGCCGTATAATCCCCGCGGTCGGTGGTGTGCGCCATCCGTTTGGTAAAGGATCCCGTCCCCGCCAACTCCTCCAACGAATCTGCGAACTTATCATGCCGTTTCTTGTATTCGTGCTGCGCCCGCAACAGCGTTCGCATGTAGCCGAGCGCCTGCGCTTCCGATTCCGAACGCGCCGGGTCGCCCGGAAACTTAGGCTGATACGTTACTGAAGTCGGCGCTGACGCTGGCGCCGCCGTTTGCCCTGACGTTGGAGGTGACGCCTGCGCCATCCCCAGCCCCACTCCCATTAGACCCACCCCCAGGATTCCAGCACAATACCGCTTTATCCGCGTTCGGGTCACGGCAACCTCCTCCGCTGCCTGATTTTGGGGGGTTACCCCCGTAATTTGTTTCCCTCGCCAATCGTTCCAATTCTTGACGGGTTCAGGCAAGCTTGATCAGGATGCAATCCTAACAGGGAAACTTAATGAAAGCTGCCGTTGCTGTCGCCAAAAAGCCGCTGATACGCGTCGCCGTTGTGGAGAGCGATCCGTTGCGGTTTGTCGGATTCCGCGCGCTCTTTGATACCGAACCTGATCTGGAGTTGGTCTCTGCCTCACTGGCCGACCTTAGCCAGTTGCAGAGCATCGACCTGGTCCTGCTCGGCAATCGCGGCGGCCAGAATCTGTATGACATTATGGCCAGCATGAAAGCCGTCCGGCCCGACCTGCGCATCATTGTGACCGGCTCCGGCATGGACGATGAAAGCGTCCTCAAAGCCATCGCGGCTGGCGCCAAAGGCTATGTCGACGAGGCCGCCTCACCCGCCGAGTTTATCCAGGCTCTCCGCATCGTGCACCAGGGTTCGGTGTGGGCTCCGCGCCGCGTTCTCTCGACCTTTATCGAACGCGTGAGTGCATCTCCGGGTCGCATCTTCCCTGCCGGACGGGTCACCTTTACCGACCGCGAGAAGGAAGTTCTCGAGATGCTGGTTGCCGGCCGCTCCAACAAAGAAATCGGCTCCGCCCTGGGCATCGAAGAGCGCACCGTGAAGGCTCACGTAGCGAAATTGATGCGCAAAGTAGGGGTACAGAACCGCATCGCCCTATCGGTCCATGCCATCACGCATTCCCTGGTAACGGCAAAGTAAGCCATCAGCCATCAGTGCGTGCTTGTGAGAACCGATCGCCGATTTTGCTGATGGCTGACGGCCGATACCCGCCTTTCGTTACCCCCGGACAGTGACCTTGGTAATCTTGTCGTCCTACCGCGCCTGCCGCATACTCGCCTCACCTACCACAGAACCTGGGAGACGGGGTTGGAAACGGAGATTAGGGTCGCCGCTTTCAACCCCGCATTTTTTTTGCCTTGCAGCCTGACTCACCCTGATCACTCCCCAGTTATCCTCCGCTTCGCATCCAGCATCGAATAGAATCAGAGACAATAGAATCCATACACCGATCTCCCAAGTGAGGCATGATGCGAAATTCCCTCGTTCTGCTGCTGCTGGTTTGCTGGCTGACACCAATTCTTTCCGCCACTTCCGAAGACGAATCCAAGGCCGCCGAGTCCAACACCAAGGCTTCCGGGCGCGTCGAAGCCGCGGGCACCGTGCTCGATGAAATTCAAGGCGCCCCCGATCAGCGCATCCCTGAAGAAATTCTTGCATCGGCCGAATGCGTGGCAGTGGTTCCGTCACTGCTCAATGGAGGATTCATCTTCGGTGGCCGTTATGGCAAAGGCGTCGCCAGTTGCCGCACGGAAAAAGGCTGGAGCGCGCCGGCTTTCTTCACCATTGGCGGCGGCAGCTTCGGCTTGCAGATCGGCGGCCAGGCCACCGACGTCGTCATGCTGATCATGAACAAGAACGGTATGAAAAACCTGCTCTCCAGCCAGTTCAAACTCGGGGCCGATGCCAGCGCCGCCGCCGGCCCCGTCGGACGGCACGCTGCCGCCGATACCGATTGGAAGATGCGTGCCGAAGTTCTAACCTACTCGCGATCCCGAGGTCTGTTTGCGGGACTCGAACTCTCCGGCGCCGTCATCAAGCAGGATAAGGGCAGCACCCGCGAATTCTACGGCCGCTTGGTGCCCTTCAAGACCTCGCTCACGGGAGAAATCGAAGCTCCCAAAACCGCCTACCCCTTTTTGAGCACGCTGGCCAAGTGGGCCCAGCAGGCTGCAAAATGAAGTACCCAGTATTCAGTATCCAGCACTCAGCCTGCAATTCGCTGCTGACGACTGGAGTCTGAGAACCGGGTACTGGGTACTGCCTCTGCGAAAACGCCTTGAGTACGCGGTAGTCTGGCCTTGGATCAAGCTCCTGGGCTTGCTCCCTCGTCCCTTGGCGCGTGCCATCGCGATCACACTCGGGCTAACCGTCTATGCGGTTCACCGGCGTCTGCGCCGGGTCGCCCTGCGCAACCTGGCTCTCGCCTTTCCCGAAATGTCACCGCGCGAGCGTCGCCGCCTGGTTCGCGGCGAATTCATCTCCCTCGGACGCCAGCTTGCCGAAGTCTGCCTCTTCCCCCGCTACACCCGGGAAAATGTTTCTCGCGTCGTCGTCTATGACGGATTTGAAAACTTCGAGCGTGCCTACGCTCGCGGCAAAGGCGTTCTGTTTCTCACCGGACATCTCGGAGCCTGGGAACTCTCCGCCTTCGCCCACTCGTTGCAGGGACATCCGTTGTCCATCGTGATGCGCTCCCTCGACAACCCCTACCTCGACGCTTTAATCCAGGGCTACCGCACCATGCACGGCAACCGAACCGTCGACAAAGACGACTTCGTTCGCGGCCTGCTCTCTGCCATGCGCGCCGGCGAGACGGTCGGCATTCTCATGGATACCAACATGACCCCGCCGCAAGGCGTGTTCGTCGACTTCTTTGGCATCCCGGCCTGCACCGCCAGTGGCCTTGCCCGCATTGCCCTGCGCACCGGCGCCGCCGTAGTCCCCGGCTTTACGGTGTGGGATTCGAAACTGGGCAAGTACATCCTGCGCTTCGATCCCGCCGTAGAGTTAATCCGCACCAACGATAACGAAGCCGACATAGTCGCCAACACTGCGAAGTTCACTCGCGTCATCGAGGACTTCATCCGCCGCTATCCCGATCAGTGGCTGTGGGTCCATCGCCGATGGAAGACCAGGCCGCCAGGCGAGCCGCCGCTGTATTGAACTAGCGTGGTTGTGTGGGGACGGGCGCCTCGCCCGTCCTAGCCGAGCGAAGCTCGGCTCCTGCCGCGTGTGGCAAAGGAGCCGGCGTTGTACACACCCGCCCCGGAAAGCGACAATAGGGAGCCATGAAGCAAACCTTGCGCGATCTCGCCGAGAAGCTCGGCTGCCATCTTCTCGGAGACAGCTCTATCAGCGTGACCAGCGTCTCTAGCCTGCAATCCGCCACGAGCGAGAGCCTGGTCTTCGTGGAAGACGTCCAGTATCTCGATGCTGCCCTCCGCTCGTCCGCTGCCGCCGTCATTGTCGGAGAATTCGCGGCCGGAAGCTTCGCCGCCAGCGCCAACAAGGCCTTTCTGATTTCTCCGCAGCCACGTCTCGCGTTTGCCCGAGCCGCGCGACTGCTACGCGACCCCGACCGCGATCGCGGAATTCATCCCTCTGCTATCGTTCCCTCTTCCGTTGAGATGGGAAAGAACGTGGCCATCGGCCCACGCGCGATTCTCGGCGAACACGTCAGGATTGGCGATGAAACTACGATTGGCTCCGGATCGGTGATCGGCGAGAATGTAGCCATTGGAAGCCATTGCCGCCTCGATGCCAACGTCACCGTGTACGCACGCACAACTCTCGGCCATCGCGTCATCGCTCAAGCTGGCGCCGTACTCGGCAGTGAGGGTTTTGGCTACGTCCGCGACTCCCAAACCGGACGCTACGAGCAATCCCCCCAAATCGGCCGCCTGGTGATCGAAGATGATGTAGAAATCGGCGCCAACTCAACGGTCGCCCGCGGCGCGCTCGACGAAACCAGGATTCGTCGCGGCACAAAGATCGACAACCTCGTGCACGTCGGTCACAACGTCCAGATCGGGGAAAACGTGGTAATCGCCGCTCAAACCGGACTTTCCGGCAGCGCTGTCGTCGAAGATAACGTAATCATCGGCGGACAAGTGGGCATCGCTGACCATGTGCGCATCGAGGAAGGTGCGATCCTGGGTGCGCAAAGCGGCATCCCGACAAAGAAGGTGATTCGTGGCAAGGGAGTCGTGTTCTGGGGAACCCCCGCCCGTCCCATCCGGGAGTATCTTAAGGAATTGGCGTTCCTGTCGCGATCGGCGAAGAAGGACCGCTGAGCGTCAGAATTGAATATTTCGGTAGAGACGCGGCTCGCCGCGTCTCAGCGCAAGAAGCCAGGAGCTAGTGGCCAAAAGCCAAAACTGCCTTCTCATGCCCATCCTCGTCATCGGCGGACACTCCCGCAGCGTCGGCAAAACCAGCGTCGTCGCCGGCCTCATCGCTGCTCTGCCCAGCTTCCATTGGACCGCTCTAAAAATTACGCAATATGGACACGGCGTCTGCTCCGCCAACGGCGAAGCCTGCGACTGCGCCACCGCTGATCATTCCTGGGCTGTGTCGGAAGAAAAGGACCGTTCCGGCGAATCTGACACTTCGCGCTTCCTGGTCGCCGGAGCCGAGCACTCCTGGTGGGTCCGCACCCAACAAGGGCGTCTCGCCGAAGCCATGCCCCGCATCCGCAAGATCCTCGCCTCGGCCGAAAATGTAATCATCGAGTCGAACAGCATCCTGCGCTTCGTGAAACCGGACCTCTATCTGACCTTGCTCGACCCGCAGACAGCGGACTTCAAAGCGTCCGCGCAGACTTTTCTCGACCGCGCCGACACGGTTCTGCTGCACTCCGTTCAAGATTCCGCAGGCCCAGCCTGGGAGCGAGTCTCGCTGAAACCCGTCATCGGTCGCCCTATGTTTGAGATCCGCCCGCCAAACTACGTGACCCCAGAAGTCATAGAGTTCGTTCGCGCGCGCTTAAGCGCCCCCTAAAGCCTTTCTCGGCGCCCTCGGCGTCTCGGCGGTGGACCCGACCTTCAGCCCGCATACATCCCAATCACCCGCTCAATCGCGCGCCGGCACACCGCGCAAAACGTCTTGTGTCGAGTGAACATGATGCAATCCAGCTGCGGACGGTAATACCCTTTAGCCACATAGTTTGCACCCTCGAACGCTCCGACCTTCCCGGCGTACTTTTGCGACCCGAGCATGGCATCTTCCTTCTCGCGCTGTTTGCGGAAAAGTTCATCGATCTCCGCCTCCGCCTTCCCCGCCGCCCGCAGCTCTTTCCGCTGCCGCTGAATGTCCCGCTCGAAGCGATCGAACTCCTCTTGATCCCAAGGTGTAGGCACTGGCGTCCCCGCCGCCACCAGATCCTTCCACTTCAAATTTGCCGGATCGAGCAGCGCGGTCACATTCGGCTCCCACGGTTCCGTCTTCTTTTCTGGAGGAAGATAGGCCACATCCGACGCGTAATATTCATCCGCCAGCCCGGCGAACTGGTGCCCAAACTCGTGCACGCCCACGTATCCCGCCCACAGATTGTCGATCGCGACTGTCGCGTACTGATTGAAGATTCCGCCGCCGCCGTACGTTTGCCCGTTCACCAGAATTTCGATGAACTCATACGGCGCGAACGACGCCACATCCCGCAACGCACGGTTCTCCGTGGTCAACACATAGCGCTCGGTGCCGAACGTGTCGTAGGTCGCGCCCACCGGCGACCGCCGGTAAATCCCGCTCGAAGGCCGCGACACGCCCGACTCCTCCGCCGCCGGACACAGTCCCCACACGTCAAAATCTTTCTGGTGCTCGCGAAACGGCGATGTAGAGAACAGCGCCTCCATGAATCGCCGCGCGTCTTTCTCAAACTTCGGACGTTCGGCTGCGGTGTAGCCGTCGCCCAGTACGAGCAGATCCACCTTGGTCGCCGGATCGCCCATTTTCTGCAATTCCAGCAACGGCCCCGGTGAGGGTGGCCGCGACTGATCGACGAACTTGTCTTTCGGATCGACCACCGTCTTCCAGACCTCTTGAAAACCGCTCCCAGCACGCTCTTTCAGCAACACGTCCACCGGCGCCTCAGGACACGGAAAGCGCAGCGACTCGGAAAATGTCCGGTTTGCGTGCAGTGCCTCTTCCGTCGTCTTCCACTCTCCAAACACGGAATTGAATCCGCGCGAGTACACCAACTTCCCGCTGCCCCGCTCCCGCACTTCAAACAGGTAGTTTCCCAGCTGGCTATCGTCGATCGCCTTGTTCGGATTTCCGGGCCACTCCAGCGGCTCAAGCACGATCCGATCCTGGCTGAACCATTCCTCACGCGAGTTTCCGGTGTGGTAATAGTCGACGCGCAGGGTGCGTGACACAGCGAAACCCGAGGAAGAGCTGAAAAAGAAAAAGAAAATGGAGGCAACAACGCCGAGCGCTCGTTTCATGACCGGAATTGTAGCTTATGAGCCGGGATTGATCTCAACCGCCGCGTCGTTTTCAAACCTGATATCCAGCGGCTTTCCGCCATTCGGATAATGCAAAGTTCGCGAACCATAACCGCCCGAACCTTGCGGAATGCCCAGTCCGATCGCGAAGCTGGCTTGTAACTCGCTCATCCCGGCTTGTACTGCGTGAGCATCAATTTTCTTCCAGACCTCGGCGGGCCAGTGCTTGTACAAATCGTGTGGATCTTCGATGAAGAAAATGTCGTCGGAGTAAATCCTGAAGTCGGCGCCTTTTTCCGCTCCAATCGGGACCGCGTAGCCCTTGTCCTCGAGCAAAAAGCAGGCCAGCACCTGCTTGATTCCCGGAGCCAGCGGAGAAACACCGGTCACCACATCCTGAATCGCAAGCTTCTGCAGAGGCAGCAACGTTCCCGCCTCATGCCCGAAATCCGCTTTGTGCCGCTCGCGATCATAGGGATAGTACGTGAGTTGATAACCGACCTTCACCCACACCGGCTGCTCGGTCAACTGACGCGCCGATTTCAAATCGTAAGGATGCAACTTCTTCGGCGTAACGTAGTAGTCCGCCTTCAGCAGAGTTTCCTGCTTGGGCCTAGCGTCGTCTTTCCTGGCCTCGTGCCGCTCGTACACGATGTACGCCGCACGCCCGCCAGCGAGGACGATGGCGGCCACCAAGAAGACTTGCAGTTTCTTCTGAAACTCCGAATCGATGGCCATGATCAGTTAGAATATGAGGAAGCGCCTAGGATTCCAATTTCCAGCATCCGCCGAGCCGTAAAGGAAATCCATGCCCATCGCCCAGGACGACGTTCTGAACGCACTCAAGCAGTGCTACGATCCCGAAATTCCCGTCAACATCGTCGATCTCGGACTGATCTATGACATCCGCCTCGACGAAGTGCCCGAAGGTCAACAGGACGTCACCGTTGACATGACGCTTACCGCGCAAGGCTGCCCCGAGCACGTCAACATCAGCGCGCAGGTCAAGTCCCGCGTCGAGCAACTCCCTGGCGTCCGCAACGCCAACGTCAATGTGGTGTGGAATCCGCCCTGGACCCCCGACCGCCTGAGCCCCGAAGCCCGCAAACAACTGGGAATCGAGTAACGCTGTTCGTCGTTAGGTATTCGCCAATAGCCGTGCCCTGCACTTGCGAACAGCGAACGACGAATAGCGAACAGCTAGTATTCTCCCAACTCCTCAAACGCCCGCGCCGCGCGCCTTTCCACCAACTCCTCAATCCTGCCGCCGATCTTCATCGCCAGATCCAGAAACTTCGTTCCCTGCCGAACATACGAAGGCAGCTCTTCGCGGATTTTTCCAAACTGATCAGGATACTCGGACGCCAGCACTGCCAATCCCACCCCTCCCACCAGCACCGCTGCCGGACGCTTCCCTTTCATCAGCAACATCGTCGCCGCTCCCACCGATCCTGCAATCACCGCCCGCTTCCAGTTCTGCATGTCATCTCCTGACCGCAAAATCCATCGCTGAAACGCTCCAGCAGGATTCTAAATCAACCCTGTGATGCTTTATACTGCCGCCGACACCTAATCGAACACCAACCTATGACCCCATTCCGGATGCTTCTCTGCGTTCTTCTTACCAGTACTCTCTCTTTCGCCCAAGCCAAGCTCCGCGCCCGCGATCTCGGCGTGCCCTTCGATGGCATTCCCGGCCAGTACAATGCGATCACCGACGTCAAAGGCGTAGAAGTCGGACACACCACGCTCATCTCCGGCAGCGGCAGACTCAAAGTCGGAGAAGGCCCGGTCCGCACTGGCGTTACCGCCATCCATCCGCGCGGAAAAGACGCGAACGACTCCGTCTTCGGCGCCTGGTTCACGCTGAACGGCAACGGCGAGATGACGGGCACAACCTGGCTCGAAGATTCCGGCTTCCTCAACGGCCCCATCATGATCACCAACACGCACAGCGTCGGCGTCGTGCGCGATGCCGTCATTGCCTGGAAAGTGAAGCGCGGCGAGCCCGACATGGAAGGCTACTGGTGGTCCTTGCCCGTGGTTGCCGAAACCTGGGACGGCTATCTCAACGACATTAATGGGTTCCACGTGAAACCCGAAGACGCTTTCCACGCGCTCGATTCCGCGCACGGCGGCCCGGTCGAAGAAGGCAATGTCGGCGGCGGAACCGGCATGATTTGCAACGAATTCAAGGGTGGAATCGGAACCGCTTCGCGCGTGCTCGATGCCAAAGCAGGCGGCTACACGGTGGGCGTGCTCGTGCAATGCAACTACGGGGAACGCGACCAGTTGCGCATCGCCGGAGTTCCCGTAGGACGCGAGATTCCCGAGCACACGGTCTGGAAAGATGACGTCGGTTCGATCATCATCGTTGTCGCCACCGATGCGCCGCTCATCCCCACGCAATTGCGGCGCCTCGCCCGCAAAGCCTCTCTCGGCCTCGGCCGCGACGGCAGTTTCTCCGGCGACGGCTCCGGCGACATTTTCGTAGCTTTCTCCACCGCGAATCCGGGAGCCGCGTCGACCAAGGGGATCCATGAGCTGAGAATGTTGCCCAACGACAGCCTCGATCCTCTGTTTCTCGCCACTGTCCAGGCCACCGAAGAAGCCGTAGTGAACGCCATGGTCGCCGCCGAAACCATGACCGGCATAAACGACCATACTGTCATAGCCCTGCCCCACGACCGTCTGCGTGAGGTCCTGAAGAAGTACAACCGACTCGCAAAATAGGGGCGGTTTTGCTCGTGTGGGGACGGGCGCCCTCGCCCGTCCAAGCCGAGCGTAGCTCGGCAACTGTACGCCGCCGGGCCGACTGCGGAGCCGCTATGGAGTTACTTTCGCTGCCTCACCATCGCGTGACTCACCCCAGCTGGCAAGGGGCTACAATTCAGTCAGTGAAAGCCTACCGAATCGAGCGTATCAAGAACGGCATGAAGTTCACGTGCACGCACTGCGAACACAGTGTCAGCACGCTGGATTTCGACGCCAAGGCCGGCAACCTTCGCACCCAGGCTGCCACCGCCATCAATGAGCACGCTGCCAAAGCGCATCACGAGCCCTTGATCGTTTCTCCGTACGACGGCCAGCAGCGTAGCTGGCGCTAGTCCTTCACCGCCTTATCCGTGATCTCCAGCCCCTTGTCGATGATCGCGAAAGCTTCCCGCAGTTGCTGCTCGTTGATGCACAGCGGAGGATTAGTGTAGAAGGTATTCCAGCGAACCAGGGTATAGAGCCCGTTCTCCCGGAAGAACCTGCCGAGTGCGGCCATTTCCTCCGACGTGCCGTTGAAGGGAGCCATGGGTTGCTTCGTCTTGCGGCTACGGATGAGTTCGACAATGCCGAACAGCCCGATCGAACGGACGGCTCCAACCGACGGATGCTTCCTCTGCAACTCGGCGCCGATGTCTTCCATGACCGCACCCATCTTGCGCGCATTCTCGATGAGATTGTCTTCTTCGTAAACACGAATGGTTGCGAGCGCTGTCGCGCATCCCATAGGATGACTGTTGTAAGTAAGTCCCCCATAGAACACCTTGTCGTCGAAGTGCTTTGCTATATGTCGCCGCATGCCAACCGCGCCCAGCGGAATATAACTTGAAGTAAGTCCCTTGGCCATGCAAATCAGATCGGGAACAACATTCCAATGATCGATCGCAAACCACTTACCAGTACGGCCAAAGCCAGCCATAACTTCATCGGCGATCATCAGAATCCCATACTTATCGCACAGCTTCCGCACGCCTTCCATATAACCATCGGGTGGCACGAGAATGCCGTTCGTCCCGACCACCGTCTCCAGAATGAACGCGGCAATCGTCTGCGGGCCCTCCAGCTGGACAATTTCCTCGATCATAGCCAGCGAACTCTCCGCCGACTCCCATCCGCGCTCGATGCCGTGATAAGGATCGAGCACGCGCACCACGCCTGGAATCCCAGGCTCGGCCGCCCATCGGCGAGGATCGCCCGTAAGGCTGATGGCGCCGGCCGTGGCGCCGTGATACGAGCGATAACGCGCCATGATCTTGTGCCGGCCGGTGAAAAAGCGCGCGATCTTGATGGCGTTCTCGTTGGCTTCCGCGCCGCCGTTCGTAAAGAAGAAGGTGTCAATATCGCCCGGAGTGATCTCCGCCAGCTTCGCCCCCAGCCGCGCCCGCGGTTCCGTAGCCATAAAAGGATTGGCGTAGGCCAGCACCGATGCCTGCTCGGTAATAGCCCGAATGACGCGTTCATCACCGTGCCCTATGTTCACCGACATCAGTTGGCTGTTAAAGTCGATGAAGCGCTTCCCTTCCGGCGTCCAGAAATAAATGCCCTTAGCGCGCGCCACGGGAATGGGATCAACTTTGGATTGCGCTGACCACTCAAACAGTGTGTGTCTCTTGGTGAGTTCGACAATCTCTTGGCCAGTCATAGTGGGATTCGTTGCAACCGTCGTCATTGTTCCCTCTTTCCAACTCGTATTCACCACAGAGTCACAGAGACTCAGAGAAAACCTACAAAACTCTTCTTATAATTCCTTGGCTCAGTAGTGGCGCATTGAAGTTAATCAGGAGGCCGACGCTCATTCCCGATAGTTTCATGTATGTAAGCAACTGGGCCTGATGGACTGGCAGAATTCTCTCGATTGCTTTCAGTTCCAAAACAATTTCTTGATTGACAATCAAATCGATCCGGTACCCGCAATCGAGCTTGAGACCTTTGTATGAGACTGGTAGGTCAACCTGACGTTCGAAGGCCAGCCCGCACAAATGCAACTCGTGGCACAGACACTCTTCATAAGCGGACTCCAGCAACCCAGGGCCCAAGTGCCGGTGCACCTCAATGGCCGCTTCGATGATCGCACTGGTTCGGGGATCGCGCTGTTCTTCGTTTTCTCTGTGTCTCTGTGACTCTGTGGTGAGGCCTCTCATAGCGACCACTTCAATGAAGCTCAGAACTTGCGCGAGTGCTCCTTCGCCCAGCGCTCGACGACAACTTTCTTCTCGGTGTAGAACTCGATCGCATCGCGTCCCTGAGCGTGCAGGATTCCGAAGAAACTGTCTTTCCAGCCGCTGAAGGGAAAGTACGCCATGGGCGCGGCTACGCCAATGTTGATCCCGATATTTCCCGCGGGAATTTCATAGCGGAAGCGCCGCGCCGCCGACCCGCTCGACGTGAACAATGATGCCTGGTTGCCAAACGGGCTGCGGGCCACCATTTCCATGGCCTCGTCGATTCCGCTGGCATGAACCAGGCTCAGCACCGGACCAAAAATTTCTGTGTTCGTCAGTTCACTGCTGGCAGGGACACCGTCGAGCACGGTAGGTTTCACAAAATTTCCAGCTTCATGCTTCGCGATCTTGGGATTGCGGCCATCGACCACGACTTTCGCTCCGTCCCGCGCGCCGGTGCCAATCAGATTCTGCACCCGCTCTTTGCTCTGGCGCGTGATCACCGGCCCCATCTGCACGCCCTCGTCGAGTCCATTGCCCACGCGCAGGTTCGCCGCAGCTTCGCTGATCGAATCGCGGAAAGTCTTCTGCGCTTCTCCCACCGTCACCGCAACCGAGACGGCAAGACATCGTTGTCCCGCGCATCCGAAGGCGCTGTCAGAAATGATCTGCGTCGCCATTTGCATGTCGGCGTCGGGCAAAACGATGACGTAATTCTTCGCCCCGCCCTGGCATTGCGCGCGCTTGCCATTCGCACCCGCCCGCGCATAAATGTAGCGGGCAACCGGCGTCGAACCGACAAAGCTGATGGCCCGCACCGCCGGATGATCGAGCAGCGTATCGACGGCAACCTTGCCGCCATTCACCAGGTTCACCACACCCTTCGGAATCCCTGTCTTCTCCAGCAACTCGAAGGCGAGCTTCATGGTCAGCGGCACGCGTTCTGAGGGCTTGATGATCAGCGTGTTTCCGCAAGCCATCGCGTAAGGCAGGAACCAGAACGGAATCATGCCCGGAAAATTAAACGGCGCAATCGCCGCCACCACGCCCAGCGGCTGGCGGATCATCGTCTCATCAATACCGCGCGCCACATCTTCCAGATGGTGGCCCTGCATCATCATGGGAATGCCGCATGCCACTTCAACGTTTTCGATGGCCCGCCGCATTTCCGCCTTTGCTTCCGTAAACGTCTTGCCATTTTCCTGAGTAATGATGCGAGCGAGATCGTCGAGGTGCTCTTCGAGCAGCACTTTGAGCTTGAACAGCGGCTGGATGCGGTCTTCGGCGGGAGTGCGCCGCCATTCCGGATAAGCAGCCTGCGCTGCATCAATGGCACGCGTAACTTCAGCCGCACCGGAAATCGGAACGCTGCCAAGAACCTCAGCCGTCGCGGGATTAATGACGTCTTGCCACTCGGAGGCCTGCGATCCGATCCACTGGCCATTGATGAATTGAGGAATCTTACTGGCGGGAGGTGCAGCTACAGTTGACATGGGGATACTGCCTTTCGCAATCGCGAAGAATAAAGAACAACGTAGGGCAGTTTCCCTACGTAAGCTGCGCCGTCAACAGGCCTTTCTTTTCGGCGACGTGAGCCAGCCCGGCTTCGAGCACGTCCATGGCTTCGTCCATCTGCACGTCGGTAGTCACCAACGGCATCAGCAGGCGAATCACGTTGCTGTATGATCCTGCGGTGATCGTTACCAGACCGTGTTCGTAACAGTATTGTGACACTTGTTTGGTCTCTTCGTCAGCGGGCTGGCGGGTTGTCTTCGAGCGTACCAGTTCGAGCGCCTGCATGGCGCCAAGTCCGCGCACCTCGCCGACCAACTCCCATTGCGCTTGCCACTTCGCCGCACGCTTCCGGAACCGCTCGCCCAAAACGTTGGCGCGCGCGCAGAGGTTATCTTTTTCGATGATGTCGAACACGGCCAGCGCCGCTGCGCAGGCCAGGGGATTTCCTGCAAACGTGCCGCCAAGCTGGCCGGGGCCGGGCGCATCCATAATGTCGGCGCGCCCCGTGACCGCAGCCATGGGCAAGCCTCCAGTCAGTGATTTGGCCGTCGTGACCAGATCGGGTTCGAGTCCCAGCCGCTCACAGGCAAACATCGCGCCCGTGCGCGCGAATCCAGTTTGCACTTCGTCGGCAATCATCAGAATGCCATGTTTGCGGCAAATCGCGTCGAGCGTGGGATAGAATTCCGCCGGCGGCGTAACGAATCCGCCTTCACCGAGGATCGGTTCAACGATCACAGCCGCCACCGATTCGGCTGCCACTACCCGCTTGAACGTGTCTTCGATGTGCCGCGCGCAGTGCACATCGCACGACGGATACGTCTTCGAAAACGAGCAGCGGAAGCAGTACGCGTACGGAATGCGATACACATCACTCGGAAACGGCTCGAATCCGGCTTTGTACGGATGCGTCTTGCTGGTCGCGGCCATTGACATATAAGTGCGGCCGTGGAATGCATCTTCGAAGCAGATGATCGCAGGCCGTTTCGTATAACAGCGCGCGATCTTGATGGCGTTCTCGACCGCTTCCGCGCCCGTGTTCACCAGCACGGTCTTCTTCGGTCCCTTACCCGGCACCAGCGCATTCAGCTTCTCGCAAACAGCGATATAGCCTTCGTAGGGCAGCACGTTGATGCTGGTGTGCAGGAAGCGATCGAGTTGCCGGCGCACCGCGTCGATCACCGTCGGCGGGCGATGTCCAGTGTTGAGGCAACCGATGCCCCCGGCAAAATCAATCAGGCGGTTGCCGTCAACGTCCTCGACGACCGCTCCTTCAGCCTTGGCAATAAACACTGGCGTGGCGTGATAGACCCCCTGCACAACGGCAGCCTTGCGGCGCTCCATGAGGGCTTGTGAACGCGGGCCGGGAATGGGTGTGCGCAGTTGAATGGTAGACATAGCCTTCCTTCGTTGTTAGTGGATAGTGGTTAGTTGCGTTACCAACCACTATCCACTGATCACTGGTTTTCAGTACCATCCGATCGGTTGCTCATTCAGGTTAATGTGCACTTGCTTGTTTTCCAGATACTCTTCGATGCCCCACGGCCCCAACTCACGGCCGTAGCCCGACTGCTTGTAGCCGCCCCAGGGAGCTTCCACATAAGTCGGCTGCATGTGGTTGATCCAGATGATGCCGGCGCGCATCGCCTTGACGGTGCGGAAGGCCTTGAAGATATCGCGTGTCCAAACTGCTCCAGCCAAGCCGAAGGGGGTATCGTTGGCGATCCGGATCGCGTCCTTCTCATCATTAAACGGAATCACAACCGCCACCGGGCCAAAGATTTCTTCTTGGGAAATACGGGCGCTGTTGTCCACGTCATAGAAAATGGTGGGTTCGATATAGTAGCCCTTGGCGAACTTCTCCGCCCGCCCGCCACCAATCGACATTTTGGCTTCTTTCTTTCCAATTTCCTGATAAGACCGGACCGTGTCGTACTGATCCTTGTTCACCATCGGTCCCATCTTGGTTTCGCGCTCGAGCGGCGGACCCAACCGGATTCGCTTCGCCTTTTCCGTCATGGCCTCGACAAACTTCTTGTAGATGGATCGTTCGACCAGGATGCGGCTGCCCGCCGAACACACTTCTCCCTGATTGATGAAGACGCCAAAGAGCGCGCCGTCAATCGCATTCTCGAAGTCGGCATCGGCGAAAAAGACGTTGGGGGACTTGCCGCCCAACTCCATGGTGACCCGCTTCAACGTATCCGCCGCATCCTTGATGATGGTCTTACCGACAGAATTACTGCCGGTGAATGCGATCTTGTTTACATCGGGATGCTTCACCAGCGCGGTGCCGCAGACCGATCCCGAGCCGGTGACGACGTTCAACACGCCCGGCGGCAGGCCCACTTCCGGGAGCCACTTCGTCAGTTCCAAAGCGGTGAGCGGCGTGACCCCGGGCGGTTTCAAAATGCAAGTGCATCCCGCAGCCAGCGCCGGTGCCATCTTCCAGGTCGCCATCAGCAGCGGATAGTTCCACGGCGTAATCATGCCGGCCACGCCCATCGGTTCTTTCATGGTCAGACTGACGGCGTTGTCCGGAACCGGATTGACCGTTCCCAGAACCTTCGTGGCCATCCCGGCATAATATTCAAAGCAGGTGGCGACGTCGTTGATGTCGTATTCCGCCTCGACGATCGGCTTGCCGCAGTTGCGCGATTCGATTTCCGCCAGCTTGCCCGCGTTCTCTCGAATTTTTTCCGATAGACGAAACAGGATCCGGCCGCGCTCCTGCGGCGTGGATGATGCCCATGGACCCGTATCAAAAGCGGCCCTGGCCGCGGCCACCGCCCGGTTTACGTCTTCCACGTTTCCCGCCGGCACTTGCGCGATCACCTCTTCCGTGGAAGGATCGAGGACGGCAGTCGTCTTGTTCGACGCGCTGTCCACCCACTCGCCATTGATGTACATCTGATAAGTGCGAACCTCTGACTTGACTCCGCTTGGCATAGCAAGCCTCCTCTCAATTCAATATCTCTGTAGTCGCCACACTTCGCCCGCGCGGATAACGAGAGCGTCCTGCCCTACAGCACGATTGCGGCTGCTTTCGGCGCCTTCAGCCGCCCGTACACGAAAAAGAAAAATGCGGCCAGCACCAGGAAAAACAATGTAAATCCAAACATCTTCGCTTCGTATCTCCAGACCGAGGTAATCTGCTTTGCCGGAAAAAACGCCAAGGCGATTCCCAGCGCCGTAGTTACAAAGCCACAAAATCCAGAAACCATCAGCGTCCCGCGGCTGTAGCGCCCGGACAAGTCGCCACCGAAACCAAACTTCAGCAGCGCGGCAAACACATACAGAAACGGCACCAGTTGCAAAACGACCGCCAGTGACAGCATGGTCTGGAAAGCTTCCTGCACGCCGCCCGAAGCATAAAAATTGATGACAATCAACACCAGCGACACCACCGCCTGCACGATCAGCGCCGCATGCGGCGTTCTATATTTGGGATGAACTTTGCCGAGCCATGCAGGCATGTAGGAATCGAGGCCGGCGACAAACGGAATGCGCGCCGAACCACCCATCCACGCCGAGCCAATCCCGGCGATCGAAAGACTCAGCATTACCGCAAACGGCGTAATAATCCATCCCACGCCCACTTTGCCGGCCATATGGCTGACCGCCTGCACAATGCCCTGCAGCACGCTGATGTCGTTTTTGCCCACCGCAACCAGCAACGTCAGCGTCGCCCCGATATAAAGCAAGCCGGAAATCAAGCCACCCCACGCCACCGCGCCCGGCAAAGTTTTTTGTGGATCCCGGATTTCGTCGCCCATCACCGAAGCCAGTTCCAGTCCGACTAGGCCGAAGCAAATCACGCCGAACGAATTCAAAACGAATCTGGGGTCCGCTGGAATCCGAAAGTCAGCGCCGGTTACGGTCGTGCCAAAGCGCGACCAGACCGTGAATCCCAAGCCGATCAGGACCGCTGCGGCGATAAACGTTCCAATGGCGCCCACATTGTTGAGCCATTTCCCGACTCCCAGCCCAACAATGTTCATGACCGTCAGCAGCAACAGCAGCGATACAGAAGCGGCCATCGCGAAATTCTTGTTGTCGGCCAGCGCGGCGTGGCCCGGGCCCATCGCAAACACAGTTACTCCGACGAAGTACAGCATCACCGTCGGAACATACAGCATGTTATTCGTCCAGTAACACCAGCCGGAGAGAAAACCATGAGCATCGCCAAACACTTCCTTCGCCCACAAATACACACCACCTTCGCCGGGATAGCGCTGCGCGAGTTCGATCACCGCGATCCCCTGCGGCCAGAAAAACAGCAGCAGCGAAATGATCCACAGCCAGACGGTCACGCCCCCGTTAGCGGCGATACTGGGGACAACGTTGAGGTTGAATACGGCGACGACAAACAGTAACACCAAATCAAAGCGTCCGAGGACGCGCTTCAGGTGCGGCTGATTGTCGTCGATGGTGGACATAGAAGAATCGGATGATCGGGTCATCGGCTGATCGGGTGACCGGTTTCAGATAGCCCGATGACCCGATGGTGAGATGACCCGATTTCTTACTTAGTGTGTGGCTACTGCTCCCAGTCGCTCCTGTTGCGCGACGGCGAGCGCCGGGGCCACGTCGGCAAATGCCGCCAGGTGCTTGTCGATGTCCGCCTCGGTGTGCTGCACGGAGATCGTCCACTGCTCATCCCACCAGTAGGGCTGGCACAAGACGCTTCGATTCGCCATGCCAAACCAGTAGTGCCGCCACAAGTCCTGGTCAATCGGCAGCCAGTCGCGGTAGTTGCGAATCTCCTTCGGATACAACATCAGCACACCGTTCGCTCCAGCGCTCGCAATGTACCCCTGCAAGCCCACTTTCGCTATGGTTCTCTTATATCCATCCACCAGCTTGTTACTAAGTTTGTCGATGTGCGCGTAGTTCGCGCGAGTAAGCACTTCGCGGAACGTTGCAATGCCCGCGGCCATCGAAATCGGATTCGTGTTGTAAGTACCGCCGTGGAAAACCTTGTGGTCCGAGATTAGTTTCATCACTCGCTTGTGCGTACCAAAGGCCGCCAGCGGGAACCCTCCGCCGATTGACTTCGCCAGACAGATCATGTCGGGCATCACGCCGAAATATTCGGACGCCCCGCTCCAGCACAGTTTCGCGCCCGTCTTGACTTCGTCGAAGATCAGCAGCGCGCCGTGCTTATCGCAAAGTTCGCGCAGGCCCTCGAGGAATCCTTTCTGTGGCATGCATATGCCAACGTTCATCATGATCGGTTCGAGGATGATGGCCGCAATCTCATTCGGATTCTCCCGGAACCGGCGTTCCACCGTCTCCAGGTCATTGAACGTAGCCACCAGAACGTTGGCGAGGCTCGCCTTCGGCACGCCTGCTCCGCCCGACACCGCTTTCGGATTCTTGATATCGCCGAAATCGTCGGCGGGCGGGTGCGGCTTCACACTCACCAGCGCAGCATCATGCAGGCCGTGGTAGCAGCCTTCAAATTTGATGATCTTGTCGCGCGCCGTAGCGGCGCGGGCCAGACGAACGCTATGCATGGTGGCTTCCGTGCCGCTGTTGCCGAAGCGGCACATCTCGACGGGAAAGCGCGTGCAAATCTCTTCCGCCAGTTCCCACTCCATGTTATGCGGCATACCGTAAACGGTGCCCTTGTGCAGGCGGCCCTCGACGGCCTTGATCACCGCCGGATGCGAGTGGCCTGCCATGAGCGTGCCGAAACATAGATTGTGGTCGATGTATTCGTTGCCGTCGAGATCGCGGAACTTGCTGCCCGCGGCCTCGGCAACAAAAAGCGGATACGGGTCGTAGGCGCGATAATTGCTGGCCACGCCCAGGGGCAGGCGCTTCAGGTTCTTCTTATGCGCCTCGGCGGACTTAGGAGTGCGGCGCTCGTAGTGTTCGAGCTCTTTTTGCAATGCGGGGTACATCGGGATTCTCCATTAAGACTCAGGCCAGGAACGGCCATTAGATTAGGCCCGGGCGGCCGAAACCGCCCGGGGAACGTGCTAGAAGTAGAACTTCAAAGCAAATTGTACCAGACGCGGATCGCGCGCTGACAGCACCTGCCCGAACGTCGAGTCCGAGAAGTTGCCGTCCGGGTTGACAAATTGAGTTTTGTTGAACAGATTGAAAATATCCGCACGGAACTGGAAGTAACGGGCCTCGGTAAGCGAAAATTTCTTCGACAACGTGATGTCCCACTCGTTCTGCCCGGGACCACAACAGATCGAGCGCGGCGTGGTGGCAAATGTGCCCAGGGTAGGATCGGCGAACTGCCCGGGAGTTAAGTAAAAGTGCCCCGTTGCGCCATTGATCGTCTGCAGAGCTTTCGGATTCTGCAGTTGCGGCACAGTGCCCGTCATCTGCGGCGCCCCGGTGCCAAAGAAGAACAGGCTGCCAATCAACTCGTTGTCATCTTGCGTCTGCAGGCGAATGGGAAACCCGCTCTGGAACTGCGTGATACCGGAGAATTCCCAGTCGTCGAGAATCTTGCCTTTGATCCCCTGATACTTGGGCATAGGAATGTCCCAGACATAGTTAATGACAAACCGTTGCGCCGAGTTAAACAACGAGAGCGCACGGCTCTTCTTGTAGTCAAACGGGTTGAGAGTCTCCTCGAAGCTCGATGCCCAGTCGAGCGACTTACTAAAGGTATATGCCGCCTGGAATTGCACGCCATGTGAGAAACGCTTTTCCAGCATGGTTTGCAGCGAGTTGTAAGCCGAATCCGCAATCGTGTCTTCTGCGAAGATATCGGTAAACACCGGAACTCCATCCCCCGGACAGTTAGCACCCGTCATCGGATTGCAGTTCGGTGAGGAGTAAGGCCGCAATCCAACCAGGGTTATACCGCTGGGCCCAACCGTATAGCCCGCCGGCAGTACAGCGTTGTTTTGCGCGTAGGGCAAGTGCAACGCATTAGGCAGAACCGTTCCTCCAGGGATGAAGAAAGGAGCGTCCTCAATGGTCGGACCACATGTCGTTGGCGAACCGCCGTTACCCGCAAGGACGTAATTTGGGTTGGCTGTCGCGATATTGGCTAGATCCAGGCAAGTTTGCGGAGTCGAAGGATTGATGTCGTGCGAGGCCAGCAAGCGATGCCCCTGCGACCCTACATAATTGATCTGCAACAGAAGTTCCTTGGCGATCTCGCGCTGGACGCTAAAGTTGTACTGCGCCGTGTACTGCGTGCGCAGGTGAGGTTGGAAGTCGCCGTACATGAGGATGGGAGTGTAATTGGCCCAATTCGGATCCATCCCCTTCGGCGGAGTCAGAATACCGTCGAATCCGTTATGGGCCACGCTATCTGACTGTGCCACAAAGGGGGTATTAAAAAAAGTATCGTAGAAACTGGGGCTGCTGCCGAAGGGCGGTTCAGCGCCGAATTGCTCCAGCACCAGTTGTTCCATCGGGTTGTAGAAAAGCCCCCATCCCGTCCGGATGCTGGTCTTGCCGTTGCTGCCAAACAGTTTGCCCAGGAACCCGCCGGTGAAGTTAGGGCTGTAGGAAAGGCCCACGCGCGGCGCAAACGCCTTGTAATAAGTTGAGGTCATGCCTGGGGGAACCCCCGGATCGCCGGGGACCACCAGCCCGGTAGGACAATAGGTCAGCGCCGATAAGGCACCTGTGGCATCCGCATTTTGAATGGTGCAGGGATACATCGTGCTGTTTTCGCCCGGACGGAAGGTTTGCACATGCCCAAGGCTGTCGGTCAGCGGAGTGTCCAGCTCCCAACGCAATCCGTAGTTGAAAGTCAGGTTCGACTTGATCTTCCAGCTGTCCTGCGCAAACAGGTACAGACCGGTGTTGCGAACGCCCTCGCGTTGTGCTGAGCCTTGCGAATAAGTGTCCGCCAGCCCCAGGAAATAACCGGGGTAATTGTCGGTGGAGTCTATGGCGTTATTGCTGCTACTGTCGAATGTGAAGTTGCCGCTGACGTTGTAATACAAAGTTTGGTCAAAGCGGGATCGCCGGGCATCCACTCCAAACTTCATGGTGTGACTGCCCTTCACCCAGCTGAGATTATCCGAGAACTGAAACGAATTCCCTACCTGCGGCAATTCGCCTTCCCAGCCGTTGCCGATGTTGAAACCACCAGCGACATCAATGAACGGTAATCCCGTATGATCCGACGGCAAGCCAGTGTAGATCCCAGCCCCACCCAGACCGCTCGCAGGGGTACCGTTGTTAGCAATCGCGGTATTGATCACCGAAGAGTCGGACACGCCAGTGAAGCAATAAGTGGCTGCCGCACCCGTGCAGAAACTCGTCACGGCGCCCGTACTCTGCGGGTGCTGGAAGGTCAACTGCCCTTCCCGCAAGTAGGTGGCGTGGAATTCATTGACCAGCGCATTGCTCAGGCTCCAGGTGTGGCTCGGATTCCATTGCTGATAACGCTGGTTTACGATCGCGCCGTATCCGGGGACGTTTGCCCCCGAAGCCTGAAAGTTATAGAACGGCGAAAGAGTCCTTTCGTCGGTGAAGTAGTAGTAAACACTCAGGTTCTGACGGTCGTTAATTTTGTGATCCACGCGAACCGTGAACTGGTCCTGATCGTCCGATTCGGTCGGTACTCCCTGGTATACGCCGCCCGGCAGGTTTGCCGCGGGCAGATACTGAAGGAGGTTCTGTGCCACTGGATCCATGCACGCGAGGGGAATCTGGGCGGTGGGAAAGACGCTTGCCCAAGCCACGCCTGCAGCTGCCGGGGTACTACCAGAAATCCCCGCAATCGCCTGCGCACACGTCATCGGCGTCGTAGGATTCGTCCAGGCGTTAGTCCGGGCGTTAAGCGCATCGGCCACAAACTGATCGCTGATGCCGCCGCCAAACGGGCCATTGGCACTAAAATCTCCGGTGGCCTCCTGCAGTGTCGGCAACTGCACCAGGTCACTGGGCTGACCCTGCCGGATGCGCCGCCCTTCATAGGATCCAAAGAAGAACGTCCGGTCCTTCTTGATCGGGGCGCCGAACGTGCCGCCAAACTGATTCTGGTTGAACTGGGGGTTCACAGTGTTGAAATAGCCCTGGGCGTTGAGAACCTTGTTGCGGAAATACTCATAAACGTCGCCGTGAATCGCGTTGGTGCCGGATTGGGTCACGACATTGACCACAGCCCCCGAGTTCCGTCCATATTCGGCGTCGAACGTATTAGTAATGACGCGGAATTCCGCAATTGCGTCGGGCGACGGCTGCACCGCCGCCGCGTTCACAAACTGGTCGTTGGCGTCGCCGCCGTTGACGCTGAAATTGTTGGACCTTCCCCGGCCGCCATTGACCGATACCGAACCTGCCGCGTCACTGCCGTAAAACGTGCTGCCGCTCGAGCCCAACTGCGATTGCACACCCGGCTGCAACTGCAGGAACTGGTAAGTGTCGCGCGCGTTCAAAGGCAGTTCGTTCACCGAGCGATTGTTCACTACCGCACCGAGTTGGGTCGTCGTGGTATCCACGAGCGGCGCTTCCGTAGTGACTTCAACCAGTTCTTTGGCTTGGCCGATCTGCATGGTGCAGTTGAAGGTCACCACCTGGTTGATCTCTACCGTGATGCCTTTGCTGATGTTGGTCTTGAATCCCGCCATGTCAAAGGTGAGCGTGTAGGTGCCCACCGGAATTGCGGGGAAGGAGTAGTCGCCGGTCGCATTGGTCTGAGTTTGGTGGGTGGCGCCCGTGGCCTCGTTGGTGGCGGTCACTTTCAAGCCCGACAGGAGAGCGCCACTCTGGTCGCTGACCCGGCCGAGGATGCGTCCGCCGCTGCCTTGCGCGGACAGGAGCGTGGAACAGATCAGGCACAGGCTCAGGACGACGAGCCAACAGGATATTCGGGACAGTTTTGACGACGGCATGACGGGTCCTCCAGTTCTTGAGGGCAATTTGTTTGGGTCCGAATTCAACTTGCGGGTGACCCAAACCTTGCTATAATCGCGCAAGGTTATTGGTTTCGCGGCCCTCTGTCAAGCGGAAAAGTGCGTTGCCCGGTGGCGCAACCAGCGGGGCATCCGGAGATCATGTCAAGCGACGGCCAAGTTTATCTCAAAATCGGCGACGTAGCCCGTGCCGTGGGGATTTCTCCGTCGGCGATCCGGGGATGGGAGAACCTTGGGCTGATGCGTCCCCAGCGTACCCAGAGCCGGTACCGTCTTTACACCCACGACGACGTGCGCCTGCTGAAAAAAGCGCGCTATCTGCGCAAAGTGCGCGGACTGAACGCGGTCGCCATCGTGCAGATGCTGAAGCGCTCGGGAACCATCAAACATTCCGCCCACCGCGCCACGGCTGCGATTGGCCCTCGACTGCGCCGCTTGCGCACGCAGCGCGGCCTAAGTCTCGCCGAAGTCGCCGCCGCCGCGGAAATTTCCACTGGCTTCCTCAGCGCCCTCGAACGCTCGCAGATGAGCGCCTCCGTCGGCACCCTGCGCCGCCTGGCACGTTACTATCGCACCAACATTCTCGATTTTTTCGATGCCACGGAAATAGATACCCGATTGGTGCGCCCGCCCAAGCGCAAAGTACTCGACGCCGGTCCCGGCGTGCGCATGGAGTTGCTTGCCTGGGGCAACAAGGTCATGGAGCCGCACTTGTTCCGCATCGCTCCCGAGGCCGGCAGCGGCGAGTCGTACGCCCACGAAGGCGAGGAGTTCCTCTTCGTGCTGCGCGGAGAACTGCAGATCGCTCTCGACGGCGAGGAATACCACCTCAAGCGGGGTGACAGCTTCTATTTTGAGAGCGCCATGCCGCATCACTGGAAAAACCCTGGCCGCAGCGAGACCTGGCTGCTGTGGGTCAACACTCCGCCGACATTCTGAGCGCCACCCGAGGGGAGAATGAAAATCCAACCCCGGAGGGACTACCGAGTTCTCCTACAGACTCTATAGGGCCGCTCTTCCCTCATGGTCCACACAGTCGCTGGACCTGCAACCCTGCGGCCATAGTAAAGTAGTAGTCAGCCCGAATCTGCAAACCGAGGAGTTTTCAGCCTGAATCCGAGTATTCGCAACATCGCTATTATTGCCCACGTGGATCACGGCAAGACCACGCTGGTTGACGCCATGCTTCGGCAGAGCGGCACCTTCCGCGACAACGAGACCGTGGCCGAGCGCGTCATGGACTCGAACGATCTGGAACGCGAGCGCGGCATCACCATCCTCGCCAAGAACACAGCCGTGTTCTACGCCGGCGTAAAAATCAATATTGTGGACACGCCCGGCCACTCCGATTTTGGCGGCGAAGTGGAGCGCGCCCTAAAGATGGTCGACGGCGTCATGCTCTTGGTCGACGCCAGCGAAGGCCCGCTTCCGCAGACTCGTTACGTCCTCAGCAAGGCGCTGGAAGCCAACCTGAAGCCGATCCTCGTCATCAACAAGATCGACCGTCCCGACGCCCGTCCGCAGGAAGTTCTCAACGAAGTTTACGACCTCTTTATCGATCTCGACGCCAAGGAAGAGCAACTCGACTTTCCCGTCCTCTACACCAATGCCAAGACAGGAACCGCCGCCGTGCATCAGGGAGCCCACGGAGAGGATCTGCGTCCGCTATTTGATGCCATCGTCGATACCATTCCCGCACCGCAAGGAGACGCGAACGGCCCGCTGCAGATTCTGGTCGCGAATCTCGATTACAGCGATTACCTCGGACGCCTCGCCATTGCCCGCGTCTTTTCTGGGACCATGAAGACCGGCGAAGACGTGGCCATCGCCAAGCGCGACGGCTCCTTTCACAAGACAAAAATCACCAAGCTCTTCAGCTTCTCCGGACTCAAGCGCACCGACATCACGGAAACCTCGCTGGGCGACATCATTGCGGTCGCCGGCGTCGAAGGCATCACCATTGGCGAAACTATTACCGACGCTGAGAACCCCGCCCCGCTCCCGCCCATCGTCATCGACGAGCCGACGATTGCCATGCTGTTCACCATCAACACCTCTCCGTTTTGCGGGCGCGAAGGCACTTACGTGACGTCGCGCAACCTGCGCGAACGCCTGGAGAAAGAACTGCTCACCAATGTCTCCCTGCGCATGGAAGAGACGGGCTCGACCGATTCGTTCAAGGTGCTGGGCCGCGGCGAGTTGCAGCTTTCCATCCTGATCGAGATGATGCGCCGCGAAGGTTACGAACTGATGGTCGGCAAGCCCGAGATCGTCACCAAGCGTAACCAAGAAGATGGCAGGCTGATGGAGCCGGTCGAGCATCTCACCGTCGATATCCCTGAAGAATTCGTCGGCGTGGTCATGGAGCATGTCGGCTCGCGCAAAGGCGAGGTCGCTAACATGCATAATCACGGCTATGGCCGTGTCCGCCTGGAATTTCGCGTGCCGAGCCGCGGATTGATTGGACTGCGCAGCACGCTGCTCACCGACACGCGCGGCACCATCGTCATGAACGCGCTGTTCGACGGATACATCGAGTGGCAAGGCGAAATCCCGCATCGCCCGACCGGCGCACTGATCGCCGACCGGCCCGGGCTTACCACCTCCTACGCTCTCTACAATCTGCAGGAGCGCGGCGTGCTTTTCGCCGGTCCCGGCGTGGACGTCTACGAAGGTATGATCGTCGGCGAGAACGCGAAAGATACCGATCTCGACGTCAACATTGTGCGCGAGAAAAAACTGACCAACATGCGCGCCTCAACTTCCGACGAAGCCATCCGCCTGGTTCCCTACCGCAATCTCAATCTCGAACAGGCCATCGAATTTATCGCCGACGATGAGTTCGTTGAGGTCACGCCGAAATCTCTGCGCCTGCGCAAGAAGATTCTGCCATCGAACAAGCGCAAGAAGGGTTCGCTGGCAACGGTAGAGAGCTGATCACCGAAATGCTCGTGTGGGGACGGGCGCCTCGCCCGTCCAGGCCGAGCGAAGCTCGGCAGCTGTCGACGGCTACAGCAATTTTGGATTCGTGATGATGAAGCGAGGCACGCCGAAGGACACAGCAGCAGACAAGAAAAACCCTCAAATGTTCCTAATCCCCTGCAGTTGCGGCGCGACCTTTGCCGTCTCTGAGGATTACGACCGCCGTGGAATGCACCTCCGCAGTTTCATCCCCTGTCCCAACTGCGGCAAGCGTCACGACCCACGCAATCGCCTGCTCACCCTCGACTACCAAGCTGAACGCTTCTGGAAAGTCGGCGGCTGCTGAGGGGTGGCGCTTGAAGGGTTCGTATCAGGGCATCGCTTCAGCGATGCCGAAAAGTCTCCAAATTGAATGCCCCTTCAGGGGTTGGCCGTCCGCTCCCGACCATTGAGACACTTCCCGCCCACGATGTACACTTGCAATACGCGCCCGTAGCTCAGCTGGATAGAGCGGCAGCCTCCGGAGCTGTAGGTCGGGAGTTCGAATCTCTCCGGGCGCGCCAGTTTTCCCCTTAGGCTTTGCTGTCCCTGAGATCCCTCGCTCCGCTCGGGATTTCGCCTGCGGGCTCCCGCTTCGCTCACGCCCGCAAATCGGCTCAAGTTCGAATCTCTCCGGGCGCGCCAGTTCCTTCCTGTTTCTTTCCCTGGACTCCGCCCTCCGCGGCAGCACTCAGTGAACGCCCAGCAAGATAACCGTCTCCGTCGCAAAGTCGCCGCGCTGAATGCCGATGCGAACTTTCCCGGTCTTGTCATAGAGCTCAGCGGCCAACTCCATCGGCGTCCGCACTGCTTTGCCATCCACTGCCTTGATTAGATCGCCGACGTGCAGGGACGCCATCTCCGCGACGCTTCCCGGCTCGATCGACAGAATCTTCGCTCCGTCGAATTCCTGAGGTCCCGTCACAAGGCCGAGCGAACGGATCTCCATCCCGTGGCTCGGCACCGTTGCCGGCACACTCGCCGCTGCCGGAGCCGCCTTACGGGCGACCTGGGGCGCGGGTTGACTCGCGGGTTGCGTCTCCGAAGGTTCAGTCGTGGTCTTATGCCAGGGTCGAATCCAGGAGCGATGAGATTCCGACTTAGCCTCGGGTTCCTTCGCCGCCTTGGGCTCACGCGGAGCAAGATTACCGCCAAAGCGAAAAGCGATTCCGCCGGCGGCGCGGAGGCCGCCTTCACCGGTAGCGCCGCTGCTGTTAAAGTGATTGCTGTATATGTAATCGAAAGGTCCCGCCTGTATTCCGATGTGACGGGTGAACCAATAATCAATTCCCCCACCTCCGCCAAACGCCATCGAAGTATCCGAAACGGTAGCGGGTGGCGCGTCGCTAAGAAGGTTCGCGCGGTCTTGACCGAAGAGGCCGTGTACAAAAACCGTGAGCCGGCTGGAGTGATCCCCATATGTGTAGCGCGGCCCAAACATGTAGGAGACATTATTGCAGGTCGCGTTGTAAACGCCGGCGCAGTTGCTCAGCGTGTGGCCGCTGATGTTGGCCTCAATCGAGAGATGATGGAATCGGCCGATAGCGGCGGAAAAATCCCAGCCATTCAGCTCCAGCTGGTCCGAGGGCGTTTGCGAGCTGAAGGGCTGGTTATAGCTGAGGTGAGAATAGCCGGCGGATACATCAACTGGAATGCCCTGAGCGGAAGCTATGCCGAGCAGAAAAAGAGCTGCCAGAGCGATATGGACGAATTTTCTCATGTTCCTTTATTGCGCCTCCCGGGGCCGCAAAATATGACACAAACCGAACGAATCTAGAGACCAAGCCAGCAACCAGGTCCTGACCGCGGCCAGACCAGGAACGACGCACTCTCCTGATCGGCCTGCTTCACACCAGAACCTGCACAAAATTACGGCAAGCTAGTGATTATCATTGCCGAGCCGGGAAAACGCAAATGGGACCAACCTGCCCGGCGCCTTGCGCTCGCCCGGCCTGCACCGGAGTTCGCCGCCAAATTGCTTACCGTGGCTGGTTATCCACCGCTCCCGCTCCAGGCCATCACGCCCTCAGCCGCCAGAAAGCTTCTTGCATCCTCAAAACTGACCCCGAATGAAAGGCCGCGGAATTTTCCTTTCCCCGCCACTGTAAGAATTCCCAGAACTTCTCCCTCACTGGAGATGACCGGGCTGCCGCTCATGCCCTCGACCGCCGTGATGTCGGTGGCGAAGTCGCAACGGCAGCCGTCTGGGCGCTGGTAGTCCTCGCGCCCTGTGATATGCCCGCTGCGAGTCAGCGGCAGCAAGCCCCAACCGGTGAAAGCCGTAACCCACACCGCTTCTCCAGTCGTCGCGGGACGCAGCCGGATCCGAGCCGCACGCAGATAGCCCCAGTCCCGGCTATCTTCTGCCGGATGGACGCGGCACACCGCCAGATCCAGTGGCTGGTTCAAGCGGCAATTTCCCACCAGGAAGGCGCGTAATCGCACAGTGTGGATCCATTCCTGATCCGGAACCATCACACTTAGCGTACAGCCGAAGTGGGCCTGGAGAATGACGTGCGCGGCCGTAAGCAACGTGCCCCCGGAATCGGCAATGACCCCAGTGCCGCGGACTTGCGTGCGGGCAGCGCGATTGTTCTCGGTGCACAGCAGCGGGACAGCGGCGCGCAGAGCAGGTGGAGGCGCCGGCGGAACCCCGGCCGCTTGCGCCCATGCCGAACCGCTCAGCAGCGGCACGAGAAGCATCGCGAAAATACTTGGGCACAGGACCATGTCTCCCAGCGATCTCGCCGGAGCCCAGTCAGCCATTTCAGCCTGCAATTCCGGCGGCGCCAGCTCCAATCTAGAACGTGATCCGTACTCCAAACTCCATTTGCCGCGGAGCCCCGTTCGCGTAAGTGCCCGAACCGGCCAACACCCGGTCCAACCTCGAGGTGCAGAAGGTGGTTGAGGAGCCGCAGTATCCCGCCGAACTCGCGTTGTTCAGCGAACTGCCCGGCGCCCCGTTCAGCACGCCGCTCAACTGGTTCCCCGCGCCGCCGAAGTTAGCAAAGTTGAAAACGTTAAAGAAGGAGGCGTTCGGCTCCAGTTTCACCCGCTCCCCAATCCGGAACGGCCAACTCAGCCGCAAGTCGATCGTCTTCAGCCAGGTCGCTGCCGCATAGTGCCCCGGCAGCCCTTGAATCACGGGCGAATCAGCGCCCAGCAACACCAGTTGCTGCCCGGTAAACAGACCGGCGTTGGCCAGCGCTGCACCAGCCGGCGTCAACTTCCCGCCGAAGTGGAGGTTGTAATACGCGATGGCTTTGGTCAAGTCATTGATCGAGTATTTTCCCGTGCTTCCAAGAAATGTTTCCGGCAAAAGATCGCCCACAGTGCCGTCGCCGGAAATATCGCTGCGGAAGATTTCTCCCGCCACTCCGCCCCCATCCTGCTGCGGAACATAAGTGCTCAAGGGAAGCGGCGACGCCACGCGAGCGATCATCGAAAGGCGCAGCCCGTGCGGCAACTCCGCCGTCGGCATGAACGTAAACTGGTGCGTGCGGTCCAGTCCTGAGGCTCCCCACGCTTGGTGCGGCCGGTTGTAATCTTCCGCCACGTTCATGACCGAATAGTCTCCGCCGCTGCCGTTCGGCTCCGCCAGGTTGGTGCGATAGCGGGAGAGCGTATACGCCAACGCCACATCCATCTGGCGCACGCGCCCCGTTTGGTTTCTTACGCTTGTGTTGTAGGCCAGATGCACGCCTTCGTACTTCGATTGCCCGCCGGGAAAGTACATGATGTTCGAGCCCACCGCCGGGTTGATCCCGCCGAAGGACGCCTGTTGCTTCCCTAAGACGGAGCACGGAAACGGTCCGCAGAACGCGTTCGACGAATCCAGACCCTGGCGCGCGAAATCGGTGATGGTCGCGCCCGGTACCGCATTCATATAGCAGGTCACCGCAGCCTGCGAACTGATGCCCGCGAACAACGCCGGCGACGCCGGGCATCCCGCCTTAACCGACAACGGGTTAGCCGACAGCGTCGCATTGATCGCGTCCAGTTCCGCCTGATAGGTATTTTGGGAGGGATCCAGACTGTAACCGTCCGTCAGCAAGCTCGAGTCTCCCACGTGGTTGGTGTCAATCCCCATCGGAAATTGCGTGCCGATCTCGCGCATATAGTCGATGGAGAACATGGCACGCTCCCCAATCTGTTTCTGAATGCCGAAGTCCATGTGCAGCACGCGCGGCGTCCGGAAATTGGGCGCCAGCAGGCCTCCAAAATTCGCCACGCTGTTCGTCAGCGAGTAAACATTCGGCTGCCCGCCCGTCACCCCCGACTGCGCCGCCACGAACTGCGACTGCAGATCCTGAATCGCTTGTGACACGAGCACCGGACCCGAAGTTCCCGTCGCTGTAGAGCCGATCGGCGCCCCGCAAATCTGCGTCGCGATATCGAGCCCGTCCACCGCACTCACAACGCCATTGCTCTCACTAATAACGCCATTGTTCATACCCGACGGCGCATTCGGAAACAGCACCGCTCCCGCCGGACAGAGCGTCAGGCTGCGGTTATATTGCCCGTTCGACAAACGGTTGATGCGATCCTGATACGCATTCTGCAGCAGAAAATTGTCGTAGAACAATCCGCCGCTCGCCCGCACCACCATCCGCCCATTGTGTCCCGGATCCCACGCCACACCTACCTGTGGAGCAAAATTCCATTCCGGCTGGTTCACGCTCTGGCCGAGCGCATGGTGCTCACCCAAAATGGCGCTGTTCGGATACAGACCGAATTGATCGAGAATGAAACCACTCGTGCACGGCGGGCTCTTCACGATGGTTGTGTTGATCGCCGAACATGGCGCCCCCGGCAAGTCGCTGTCCGTGCGCCCGCTGTCGCGCACATAGTTCACGCCAAAGCTGATATTCAGGTTCGGAAACAGGCTGAACGTGTCGCCCAGGTAGCCCTCCAGGCGCGTGTCGAAGTGGCCGCCCGTTGACCGGTTAAAGGCCGAGTTCTCGCTGAAATTTCCCAGGCCGTTGAAAATCGTAATCGTGCCCACCGGATAGTTCAGCGGATTGTCCACCCCTCCGGGCAGCGCGCTCGGGTTGCCGCTAATCGTATTGATCACATCCAACCCGTTCGAACTGGTCACCGACGCATAATTTCCCGGCGCATAAAAATCGCCCTGCGCGATGCGATGAATCGCTCCTCCGAAGCGTACCGTGTGCTTCGCTTTGTAAACTGTGCTGCTGTCGTAGCGGCCAAAAATGTCGCGCTGAATCGTCTGCCGCGGACCCGCCACGCTTGGCCCCAGCCCATAGGATCCAATCTGCACGTGGAGCAGAGGCGCCCCCGCCAGGATTGTCGAATCGGCCAACGCCGGATTGATCGCGTCGACCATCTTCTGATAGCCGAAGCGCGCGCTGTGCACAAACCGTCCCCGGTTCCAATCCAGCCCGAAAACCGCCGCCGGAACGTTCAATTGATTGCGGAAATTCGACTGGCCGTCCGGCGGCCCAATCTCGTTTGCGTTGTCATAGCTGAGCCGGGCGAACCCTTTCATGTCGTCGCTAAGGTTGTAATCGAGCCGCGCCGTCAGCATGTTCTCGCGAAAATAAGCATTCTGCAGGCTGACCCCGTTGACCGCCGGGAACCCGAGCATGATCGGCAAAACGCCATCCTGTTTGCTGCGTTCGCCACCAACGAATAGAAAGGCCTTGTCCTTGATCACCGCGCCGCCCGCACCAAATCCATACTGCTGCCGGCTGTATTTCGGATTCCCTGCTGGGAACCCGGCCATTCCCGCGATCCGGTCCTCCAGATTCCCAAACAGATTGCCGTGCCATTCATCTCCGCCCGAGCGCGTCGTAACCCGCACCGCTCCAGTCGCGTTCAGCGACTGAAACAATTCCGGCGTGACCCGCGACACGATCACTTCACGCACGGCTTCCGCCGGCAGGTTCAACGTGGACGCGCCCTTGGTCTCATCCATGGTCTCGACTTCATCCACGTCGTAGTGCGTAGTGCGTCCCACTTGGCTATTGATCGAGAGCGACTGGGTCCCGCTCTTGCCCGGATCGAAAATCCTTCCATCCACCGCTTGCACACCCGGCTCAAGCTGTCCCGCATTCAGATAGTTTCGCCCGTCAATCGGCAACCGGTCGGCGACCTCGCCATCGAATTTGCTCTCCAACTGCACCGGCCCGGGATTGATCCATTCCGTCTTGAAATCCGCCGTCGCCGGCGCTCCCACCACCACCGTTACGCTGGTCTCGACCGGCAGCATGTCCCGGCCTTCCACCCGCACCACGTAAGCGCCCGGCGGCACCGGTTCGGAAAGATACATTCCGTCTTTGCCGGTGCGCGTTAAGCCCTTGGTATCGGTGGCGGTCGAACTGTACAAAACCTTCGCGCCCTCCACGGGATTGCCGCTGTCATCCCGCACCGTACCTTGAATGGTGCCGGCTGTCGGATTTTCCGGAGTCTCTTCCTGCCCCCACAACGGAACCGTGAGTGCAACCAAGAGCAATGGACCAAGGTAAATGAACAGAGAACGACGGACGATCAAGCCAGAACGATCAAACAAAGTGCCACTCTCCTGGGAGCAGAGCCTCAAGTAGAACCGGGAAGCGATTCCGCGTCTAAGGTCTTATAGTTTCCACTGAAATCGAATAAAACAGTTTACTAGATGCGCCCACTTCCCCGTGGCGCTGTATGCCCTTGCAGTCAGAACGATGATCCTGTAGAGACGGGCTTGCCCCGTTCTCAGAATGTTCCCTTCCGCGTGTAGTACCCCGCCCGGTAGTGCGACTGATAAGGGCCTCCGGCTGGCGCGTTCGTCAGGTCCACCCGCAGCCGACGGAATTCCGAATTCGAATAGCGCTCGGAGGGATAGTAGGCCAACAGATACTGCGTCCGCAGTTCTTCGCTGATCTTCCGGAACGCTTCGTCCAATTGCACCGCCGACGTGGCGTAGTAGTATTTCCCGCCCGTATCCGCCGAGATCTGGATCAGCGCGTGTTCGCCTCCCGTGTCCCGTCCCGCGTCCGCCTCGATGGGCACGATGATGATGCTATAAATAATCGCTTCCGACTCCTGCGCCGCCCGCAGCGCCTCTTTGTAGTCCACCTGGCTCACCGTATCCCCGCCGTCGGTGATCACCACCATCACTTTTCTTCCCTGCCGCCGGCTCAGCGCCTGCGCTCCCAGAAAAATCGCATCGTAAAGCGCCGTCGCCGAGCCATTATGCACCCGGTCGATGCCGGCATCGATCTTCTTCAAGTCGGATGTGAACGGCACCATCTGGCTCACTTCTTCGCTGAACTTGTACACTGCGAGTCCGTCCTCCGGCCGCACAATCGTGTGCGCGAACTTGCGCGCCGACGTCAGCTCCAGCGGCAGATCTTTTCTTGTGCTCAGGCTCGTGTCCACCGAGAGCACAATCGACAGCGGCAGCGCTGATTCCTTGTCGAAGATCGCGATCTTCTGCTCTTTCCCGTCTTCCTTGAGCAGAAAATTTTCTTTTTGCAGGTTCGCCACCGGAGCCCCGCGCGCATCCGTGACCGTCACGAACACGTTCACCAGCTTCACGTCGACCTTGATCGTGGTTTCCGGCTCTTCCGCCAGCAACCCGGTGGTGGCCCAGATGATCGAGAGCGGGACGAAGATAAATAAGACCCGTCGGGTGAACTTCATATGAGCTTCAGTCATTTGGATGCAGGCTGCTCGCCCGCCGTGCCTCCCGGCGACCGGATTTCTTCGGGAAACGCCTCCCCGTCGGCCCATACCGCTCCATCTTCAAAGTATTCTTTCTTCCAGATCGGCACTGTCTTCTTCAGCGTGTCAATGATCCACCGGCAGGCCTCAAACGCCGCGCCCCGGTGCGCCGCTGCCACCACGATCAGCACGCTTGTCTCCCCAATCTCCAGACGCCCCAGCCGGTGGACGATCGACGCTCCCCGCACTCCAAAGCGCGCCCGCGCCTCCGCCGCCAGCGATTCCATCTGCTTCAGCGCCATCGCCTCATAGGCTTCATAGTCGAGATAGCGTGTGCGCCGTCCGCGGGTGTTGTCCCGTACCACGCCGTCAAAAATCACTGCCGCGCCATCCGCCGGCCGCTTCAGTCGCCTGACTACGGCTTCCGTATCAATCCGCTCGCGCACGATCCGAACTTCACCCCGCACTTCGTCGCCATCCGCCGACCCCCCACTCACCGGCGGCAACAGCCCGACTTCATCGCCCTCCCGCAGCACGCGATCCGTCCCCGAATACTCCTGATTCACTGAAATCGCCAGCGAAGGCGCCATGGCTTCCAACCGCGGAGCCTGTCGCGCACAATGGGAAATGACGTCCCGCGCCCGCGCCCCTTCCGGCAGCTCAACGGTCTCCGAAGGCCGTCCGGCCAGGTCCTTCAATAATCCAAAAAAGAGCACGCGAATCTTCATCTGGGTACTGGGTACTGGGTACTGGGTACTGGCTCCAGTGTAGCGCGCCGGCATCCCAAAGGACCTGTCCCTCGGTGACGCCATCCGTTTCACCCTCTCCTTCGTTCAATTACCTCCGTAATCGTGCATCGGGTCACTTTCGCGCTTAATCTTAGTTACTGACACTCTCTTAACGAGAGGAGCCTGTTTATCGCCAACGTCGCTCAAATCGATGCTGACCGCAGCGCGTCCGCCCGGTCTTTCCTCCACAGCCTCAATATTCTGATCAAGTACACCCGGCTGTACGGAGTGAACCACAAGCGCACGGAAGGCCAGTTCCAGACCGCCTGGAACGAGCTCCAACAAGCGCTGCCCAAGAGCGGTGACACTGGTTTTCTGCTTGGTGTTTCCGACAACAAGCTCCTGCTCGACGGCATCCCGCTCGAAACCGGCCAGGCCGAGCGCAGCTTCGCGCAATTGCTCACCGCCGCCGGTCTCTCCAGCATCCTGTTCTCCAACAAGGTCACGCTCGAAGACTTTACCCGCTTGGTCCGCGCCTTTGCCATGGGCGGTTCCAAAGCTCAGGATTTCGCCAAACAGCTTAAGGAAAGCATCGGCGATAACAAGAACTCTTCCATCCGCATCAATGAAGTCAAGTTCGTCGCCGCCGATCCCGCCACCGGCGAGATTTCCATGGCTGCCCAACTCGCCGCTCAGGCTCTTGGGCCCGAAGCCAAAGCGTGGCTCAACGATCCGCAGAAGCTTCTGCAGTTGATCGCCGCCGCCCAGGGAGCGAGCAGCGGCGGTTCCGGCGCACCCGGCGGGGCGCCCCTGGGCAGTGTTCCCACCGTTCCTATTCCCGGCGGCTCAGGCTCGGGCTCGGGCGGATCGGGCTCGGGCGGATCATCGTCTGGAACATCGTCCGGAACATCTTCCGGAACTTGGTCCGGCGGCGTCGTTCCCTTGCAGGAAGAGGAAGTCATCGAGACCATTCGCCTGCTCACCCATTTTGGCCAGAAGATGCAGGAGCCCGACGCTTCTCCGGAGAAACTCCAGGTCGAACTCGTCAAGGCTCCCGAAGGCGCCAAGGTCAATCTCGCCCAGTTGCTCGAAAGTCTGGCCAAGCAAACTTCTCAGAACGACGACGACGAAAACAAGGACACCCCGCTTCTGATGAAGGCGGCCGAGAGCATGGCCATCAAATTCGCTCTCGACCGCTACCAGCGCGGCGATGTCAAGGTCAACGCCGTCCACGACATGATGGAGCACATGAGCCGGCAGATGGATACGCTCCGCCAGATTCTGCGCGTCCAGGAGGAGAAGCTATCCAAGGCCGGCATTCTGGTCGATTCTCACGCCGACATTCTCGACCGTATGTTCTGGGCTGAGATTCCCGAGGCCGGCAAGAAAAGCGTTCTGCTCTCCAACGAAGCCGCCTGCGTGCCGCCTCGCAATATTCGCCAGTTTCTGGAAATCCTTTTTGAGCGCGGCGACAACGAGATTGCCTCTAAGATTCTCGCCAATTACTGCAACGGCCTCGATGCCAAAGAAGCCGAGCCCCGCCGCAAGACGGCCATTGGCCTGGCTCAAATCGCCGACCTCTATGCCACCGCTCCCGATGAAGTCATGCCCAATGCCCTCGCCATGATCGGCGAGAGACTGGGTAAGGAAAGCGATTCCGAGATCCAGAGCCTGCTGAGCGCCGCCCTCGCGCGCTTCGGACAGGAGGCGTGCTCCCGCAAGAAGTACAAAGCCGTCGCCGAACTCTGCAACTCGCTCGAACGAGTAGGCCGGCAACGGCCCGCCCTGGTGCAGGATCTCCGCTCCCGCGTCGGCATCGAAAACCGGCTGCCCGAGATGATCGAAGAAGCCATCAACGCCGATCAAGTATCCGAGGACCTGGTCAGCGTCCTGCAACAGCTTCCCAAAGTTTCCGTCGAACACCTGGCCGACCGTTTCTTCCGCTCGCAGAAACGCATCGAATGCGACCGCATTGTCGAACTCGCCGACGAACTCGGACAACCCGGCATTGACGATCTGCGCGACATTCTGCGCACCGCCCAGCCCCGCCAGGCTGCCTCTGCCGTCGGCCTCTTGAGCCGCCTCGCCGTCGCCACGCTGATCGAGTTGCTGCCCTCGCGCATGGGCGAGTTCAATCGCTTCTATCAGGACATCATTGTTCGCCAGATCGCCTACGGCGCCGCCCCTGACCGCGGCCGCACCCTGCTCGAACTGCTCGAATTGCTCGACTCCCTCATCTTGCCCGAGGCCATCGACGAGATCGGCATGAGCCAGGACCGCAGCGCCAGTTCCAGTTTGATCGCACTGGCAACAGCGGGTGAAGCTCACAACCGTCCCCCGTTTGTGCAACTGAAAGCCATCGAGTCGCTCGGCCGTTTACGCGAGGTCGAGGCGGTTCCCACTCTGCGCACCATCCTCGACGACAAGAAACTATTTGGCTACAATCAGCACCGCGAATTGAGAATCGCCGCTATTCAGGCGCTCTCCAAGATTGATCCCCGCTACGGCACCCAGGCGCTCGCCGATAGCGGCCTCGATGCCGCCGAGATCGCCATTGCTCCGCTCGATCCCGGCCCCGGCTGTCCCTGGGTTCGCCAGCGGCGCTACGAACGCATCGTCTTGCCCCGCACTTACTCCGCCACTCTTTCCAGTTCCTGGGGAAAGTCGAACGTTGTCATGCGCGAGATGAGCCTGGGCGGTGGCATGGGCACGCGCAGCGACAATCTCCGCGTCGGCTCTGAAGCCCACGTTGAAATCTCTCTGGGCGTTAAGAAAATCCGCGGCGAGGTTCTTCTCCGCCGCGCCCGCGTCAACGAAATCGGCTTCGAGTTCGTCAGCATGGACCTCGACAGCCGCTACCGCCTCCGCCGCGTCCTGGTTGAGGCCCTGGAAAAAGCGCCCAACAATCGCTCCATCGACTGGGACGGCGAACGCAAAACCTAGAAAAAGCTCTCAGCAGTCAGAACTCAGCCCGCAAGGAAACCGGTCCACCAGGAAAGAACGGGTGCCGCACTCATCGCGCACCTTGCGATGACTGGGCCTCAGTAACCCCTCGGGCACCCGACACCACTTCACGACAGCAATTGAGAGAAAGCGGCTTGCCGCGTTTAGCCGCATTCGTCACTCAACCACACCCGATTCCTGGCAACTCGTATCGCCTTCAGAATATCTAAGAGGTGATGGTCAATTATGTTGGTCTAACAGGGAGAGCGATGAAGTTCAAAGGATCGTTTCCGGCGGTGACGGCATGGCGGTTGGCGATGGTTGCCATAGCGGTGTCCCTGCTCACCCCGATCGCGTGGGCAATTTGGTGGGTCCCAGTATCCAAAAAAGTGCCCGCCATGCTGCAAGGGCGGGTACCGTCCGTTTTGTGGGAGACTTGGCCGTTGGCCCTGTTCCCCGCTGGGTTCGCCCTTGTGACCTATCTGATGTTCCAGGCTGGGATGATGAAATCCCCCGGACGAACCATTCAGTATCCTCTTCGCCCGGATCTAACGAACCAGGAGTACTACGAACGGATCGACAACGGGAGGATAAGGCCTCTCCGTTAGATCTCTCCCGATAGGATGACATGCTTGGAAATGTTCGAACGGACGTCCCACTCATCGCGTCGATGAGTGGGTCCCGCTAACTCCAGGCGCCTTACACGACTTTAACGAAAATAATCACCAGCGCGAACAGCACCAGCGACTCGATAAACGCGAGGCCAAGAATCAGCGCCACCTGAATGCCCGCGCGGGCTGCCGGATTGCGGCCGAGCGCTTCGCATGCGGCCGACGCGGCTTTGCCCTGGCCCTGCGCCGCCAACCCGGATGCGATGGCGATCGCGAAACCAGAAGTGATGGCCACCCAGTTGGTCCCGCCCGCCGCTCCCGCGCCGGTTTGCGCGAACGCCGGAACCGCCAGGACCATGAACATCATCATCACGAACAACAACATCATCATTCTCCGCATTTTGTTTCTCCTTTTATGAATTGCCCCCAGTGGGTGGTTGACGCCGTGCGAGTACGCCAGCGCCCTCACGCTGAAGGTCAGTTGCCAGTTACCAGTACCCAGTACCCAGAAAAATCACTGAGTACTGGCTACTGGGTACTGATTTTAGTGCTCGTGCGACATTGCCTCACCCAGGTACACGGTAGGAAGCAGCACGAAGATGTACGTCTGAATGAACGCCACGAAGATGTGCAAACCCTCGAAGATGATCGGAACGCCTATTGGCACCAGCGAGAAGAATACCAGCGTCACCATTTCGCCGGCGTACATGTTCGCGTAAAGACGAACGCTCAGCGATAAAATGCGCGCCAAGTGGCTGAATAGTTCGATCGGGGGCAGCAGGATCAGCACGATAATGCGCGCCCACAGAGGTATGCCCTCCTGCGGTCCAAGGAAATGTTTCAGGTATCCGAACACGCCGTGCTCGCGTATGCCGGAATAGTGGTAGTAGAACCAGGTCAAAAGGGCGCCCCCAAGGGGTACGGTTACTACGGTCGTCGGCGATTCCAGCCCCGGCACAAGCCCAATCAGATTGCACGTCAAAATAAACAGTCCCAGGGTGGTCAGGTACGGAACAAATCTCTCCGAATGATTGCCGATGATTTCCTGGGCCAGATTCTCGATGAAACCGTGAATCCCCTCCATCGTCTGCTGCAACCCGCCCGGACGCTCCACCGAAAGCCTTGAGCGCACGGCAACAAAGAAGATCGTCAGCAGCATTACCACCAGCAGTTCCATCGCGAAGGCGTTCGTGATCGGAGTCGCCGGATGCTTGGGATGAACGTGCAGCGCCTCGAGCAACGCCAGCACCGGCGCGCCAAACAGACGATTCAGGAGTGCGGTAAAAGCCAGTTGTTCCATTGATAGACTTCAATATCTATTTAGAATTTGTCATCCCGAGCAAAGCGAGGGATCTGCAGTTTCGCACACACTTACGAAGTCCGCCGGAAGGCCAAGCACCCTTCCCAAACCGCCTCGGCCATCAGGGCCGCCACCGGCACACACAAGCCCCACAGAAAGCCGTGAAACGCCAGCGAAGAACTCTTGAATATAGCATAGGCAGCGGCTCCGACCAACCCGTAGCGCACGAGGAAGCGCCAGATGATTCTGCCGCCTTTCTCCCGGCTGTTGCGGTTGACGATACGGTCGGCAAGGCCTTCGACGCCGCGCGTCAGCGAGCGGAAATTAGCGTAGGAAACCGCCGCTCCAAAGGCAAACCCAATCGCTCCCGCCCAGCGGTAAAACCACCAAGCCGGTCCCAGCAGCAGAACGCTCGCCACCAGCAGGTTGCGCAGCACGCGAGGAATGATGCGCTCATACATTGAGAGATCATCGATGGTGTGCTGATCGATTGCGCGCCGATCGAGGCTCTCCGCTGCCGGAGTTTCCGCGCTCCCATCGAAATGCTCGCGCTCATTCACTTCGCATCTTTCTTGAAGGCGCCCAAAGCCATGCGGATCATCTGCCAAAACCCCACCACTGCGCCAAACAGCAGTCCGATCAAATAGAGCCACTTCGTATGCAGCCAGTAATCCGCCAGCTTGCCCAGAAAGAACCCCAGCAAAATCGCCGCCGGAATCATGAACCCAATCTCGGAATAGCGCGCGAGGGAAACGAGAGGATCCTTTCCGGGAGGCTTCTCCATGCGGGAATTGTAATCCAGTTAGGAATGGGAGTTCGACGAAGCCGCAGGGCAGAGGAGGCCGAGACTCCCCTGAATGCGGTCTTTGGGAATCAAAGACTTGGCGCTTCGCAGCCGCCAAGTCTTTGAGAAATAAGGAGTTCGTTGTAATGTATTTATAAATCAACAACTTAGCTTAGTATGGCCCGGAATAAAGGGACCACGATGAGTGCAATTGATTCCATGACAATGTCGGCCCCCATTCCCGGGTAAAGTTGGTGGTGCTGAAGCCAACCAACAGGCTCGGGAGAAAGGAGCCGAACGATGATCATTATAGGAGTAGATTTCCACCCCGAGTTTCAGCAGATCGCGTGGTTAGATACGGACAGCGGAGAGTTCCAGGAGAAGCGACTGATGCATCGCGAGGAGGCGGAGAAGTTTTACCGCGATCTCGCGGCCCAGGGCATGAAGGTGCGAGTGGGCATGGAAGCCAGCGGACACGCGCGCTGGTTCGAACGGCTGCTGGCGGAGCTGCAGTTGGAGTTGTGGATTGGGGACGCGGCGGAGATCCAGAGCAAACGAGCGCGCAAGCAGAAGACGGACCGGCAAGATGCGCAACACATTCTGAAGCTCATGCTGAAGGATGACTTCCCGCGGATCTGGGTGCCGAGTTGGGACAACCGGGATTTGCGGCAACTGCTGTGGCATCGACACCGCCTGGTACAAGCGCGGACACGAGTCATGAACCAACTGCAGGCGGTGGCGATCAATGAAGGGCTGCGCTGTAAGAAGCGGCTGTGGCGGGCCGGCGGGAGGCAGCAACTGGAATCATTCCAGTTGGCACCCTGGGCCAGCCGACGGCGGAGTGATCTGCTGGAGTTGCTGGATCGACTGAGCCCGACGATTGCGGAGTTAAGCCAGGCGATCGAGCAAGAAGCGGAGAAGCGACCCGAAGCACAGCGGCTGAGGACGCATCCGGGTGTGGGTGCTCTGACGGCACTGGCATTCGTGCTGATCATCGGCAACGTGGAGCGCTTTCAGTGCGGGAAGCAGATTGCGAGTTACCTCGGACTGGTGCCGCTGGAAAAATCGAGCGGCAACCGGCGACGCTTGGGTCACATCACCAAACAGGGGAGTTCGATGTTGCGCTTTCTACTGGTGGAGGCGGCTCAGGTCACGGTGCGCAGCGTGCCGCAATGGCGCAGCCAGTACTTCCGTCTGATGATGCGACGGGGACGGAAGACGGCGAAAGTGGCGATGGCGCGTCGACTGGCGATTCGCTTGTACTGGATGTGGCGCCAGGGATTGGATTACGAGGAGTTGGTCAAGTTCGGTTCGCACGCGGGACAGCCCGGAAATCGCGATGGTGTGATGTAGAACACCGAGAAATTGATTGGGCATCCCGCTCCCCTTCGCGGGGAGTCTGAATGAGTAATCATGATCGCAGTTGCGGACCGAAGAGACGGCTGGGTCGGACCGAGTTCCTGACCTGAAAACGATTACGATGCGAGCCTGGGTTGGAACGGCACTTCTTCAGCTAGAGCGAAATGGCGCTCTTCTCCCGAGTGCAGGGTGAGGTACGCCTCAAATTTGCTTGACACCGCCGACATTGTCAGAGACGCGATTTAACACCAGTTGAGCGGTTGTCCACCGGTGGCGGTTCAGTAACTTCAACTTCCGGATTGCCGACCAACCATCCGCAATCGCATCCTCTGCAATGCTTACGGGCTATAATTGCGCGCATCGATGGCGCTTACCGCGGGCACCAAACTCGGGCCGTACGAGATCGTATCGCCAGTAGGAGCGGGCGGCATGGGCGAGGTGTACCGCGCACGCGACACGCGGCTCGGGCGCGATGTCGCGATCAAAGTTCTGCCAGAGGAGCTGGCTAACGACGCCGACCGGCTGCGGCGTTTCGAACAGGAAGCGCGCACGATCGCGACGCTGAACCATCCGAACATTCTGGGAATCCATGACATTGGTGAGCACGACGGTGCGCCGTTTCTGGTCAGCGAATTCCTTGAAGGACAAACGCTGCGGGAGAAGCTCGTATCCGGGCGGCTGCCGGTGCGGCGCGCGATCGAATACGCGCTCGGCATCGCGCAGGGACTCGCGGCCGCACACGAGAAAGGAATCGTGCACCGGGATCTGAAACCGGAAAACATATTTGTGACTCGTGACGGACGGATCAAAGTGCTGGATTTCGGGCTGGCGAAGCTGGTCAGGCCGGAGGAAAACCACGAACCTGCAGTGACGCTAACGAACCCGGCGACTTTGCCGGGTATGGTGATGGGCACCGTAGGCTACATGTCGCCGGAGCAGGTGCGGGGCGAGCCGATCGACTCGCGATCGGACATTTTCAGTTTCGGTGCAGTGTTGTACGAGATGCTCACCGGCAAACGCGCTTTCAAACGCGAGACGTCCGCAGAAACGATGACCGCAGTTTTGCGCGAAGAGCCACCGGCGCTGAGCGACACCGGCTGGCAAGGTCCGCTGGAACTGCAAAGGATTCTTGCGCGATGCCTGGAAAAGAATGTCGAGCGACGATTCCAGTCGGCGAGTGATCTGGCGTTTGCCATTGAATCGCTGAGCGGGACGTCGGCCGGAACATCGACCGGAACGTCGACCGCGAAAGGAGTACCGCAGCCGAAGTCGAACTCAAAGCGAGCGTGGCTCCCGTGGGTCATAGCCGCTGCACTGCTGGTGGGAACTGCGGTCTGGGAAATGGCTCGGCCGACGGCTGCCCCGCCCAACCCGCTCGAAAAAGCACATTTCACACGCGTGACCGACTTTGAGAGCGTCGAAGCCTCGATCTCGCCGGACGGCAGATTCGTCGCTTTCATCTCCGATCATGACGGCCCCTTCGATGTATGGCTCACCCAGGTGGGTAGCGGACGTCTGATTAATCTGACACAGGGGAAGGCGGGCCCGTTACCCGGGCCTTTACGAAGTGTGGGATTTTCGGGAGATGGCTCGGAAATCTGGATCGGCGGTGGCGATGTCGGTATGCGGCTGCGGCTGATGCCCCTGACGGGAGGTACGCCGCGTAATTTCCTCGGCGAGGAGACCGTCAACCTGGCATGGTCACCGGACGGCGAGCGCATTGTCTATCATACCTACGGTAACGGCGACCCTATGTTTGTAACGGACCGCTCTGGCGCCAACGGGCGGCGGATATTCGGTGACCGGCCGGGACTTCACAACCATTTTCCGACTTGGTCGCCTGACGGCCGGTGGATCTATTTTGTGCATGGGACGCCGGCGACGAGAGAGATGGATTTATGGCGCATTGACCCGGACGGCCGGAATCCAGAGCGCCTCACGCAACGCAATACAGACATCGCGTATCCCACGCCGTCCGGCAAAAACACAGTGTTCTATGTGTCGCGGGATGGGGACGGTTCAGGACCTTGGCTGTGGGCGTTTGATTTGCAACGCAGGGATTCGCGGCGCGTGAGCATCGGTCTTGAGCAATACACGTCGGTGCAAGCCAGCGCGGACGGCCGTAAGCTGGTGGCCACCATCAGCAATCCCGTGGCGGGACTTTGGACGGTTCCGATTCTTGATCGCGTCGCCGAAGAACGCGACGTAAAACCGTTTACCGTGCCGACCGAGCGTGCGCTGGCACCCAGGTTTGGTGGCTCGTCGCTGTTTTACTTGTCTTCCCTGGGGACGGGCGATGGACTGTGGCGCCTTCGGGACGGACAGGCAACTGAAATCTGGAAGGGCGCCGATGGTGCGCTAATGGAAACGCCCGCTGTTTCGCCGGATGGCGCGCGTGTGGCCATTGTGCTGCGGCGGAACGGGAAACGGCAACTGCATGTCCTCTCTTCAGACGGCGCCGAACTCCAGCCGATTGCGGAAGGACTTGACGTCCAGGGTACGAGTAGCTGGTCGCCGGATGCAAGGTGGATCGTCACTAGCGGCAGCGATGCCAGCGGTCCTGGGCTTTTTAAGATTCCGTTGGAGGGCGGATCGCCAGTTCGCTTGGCCAGCGGGACGGCACTCAATCCCGTCTGGTCGCCGGATGGAAGCCTGATCGTATATGCGGGTACCAATGTGCGCACCTTCGCTCCGCTTCTGGCCGTACGCCCGGACGGAACCAGCGTCAAATTGCCCGAGATCATCTTGCGGCGCTTGGGCGAGCGCGTCCGCTTCTTGCCTGATGGCAAGAGTCTGATCTACATGGGGGGATTGCTCGCATCACAGGACTTCTGGCTACTCGATCTCGCCTCCATGAAATCGCGCCCCCTCACCCGGCTGCAAAACCGTGCCACCATGCGGACCTTCGACGTCACACCCGACGGGAAACAGATCGTCTTCGACCGCCTACGCGAAAACTCGCAAGTCGTCATGATCGATCTTCCCAAGGAATAGGCTGCAATCCAACAATATCCTTAACGCGGAAGGTATGCTGAGATAGGCGTCGGGATGGTTTACGTAACCAGGCGTTAGCACGCATTGACGCACCAGTCTTCGCTGATAAGCCCGCACTGTTTCCGTGCCAACCACCGATATAGCGCGTCTGGAGTGCCATCTGCCGGCTGCAAATCGTTTAGAGATCTATTGCGCTTGATTTCCTCCGCCATGCTGCCGGAAAAATTCCCGCATCCGCGCAGCATCGCGGAAGGCTTCGGTACCGCCGCAGGCGGTGGTGGAGAATGCGCCGCACAGGTTTCCATAGGCCAGGCAGGTGCTGAGATCCGCGCCGTGCAGAAATTGGTGGAGGAATCCGGCGTCGAAGCTGTCGCCCGCGCCCACCGGATCAATAACCGTTACCGGAACGGCGGGCGCGGTGACTCGCCGCCCACCCCGAATCGCGACCGCCCCGCTGGCTCCCATCTTGACCACGACGGTTTCCACCTTCTGCGCGAGCCGCGAGAGCGCGGTTTCCACGTCGTCCGCCCCCGACATCTTCATCGCTTCGCGCTCATTCGGCAGCAGAATATCCACGTGCGGCAGGATCTCGTCGAGGCCTCCGCCCCAGCGGTCGTCGGGATCGTCATTGGTGTCGAGCGAAGTGCTCAGGCCAGCGGACTTCATCCGTCGAAAAAGTTCGGGCACACGCGGCAACAGTTCACGCTGCAAAAATAGCGACGACATATGGAAGTGGCGGGCGGACGCCAGGTAATCGAGATCGAGATCCTCAAAACGCAACTCGGAAATCGTTCCCGGATAGGTCAGGATGTGGCGCTGCGGCCCGTGCGGCAGAATCAACGTCACGCCCGATTGGGCGCCATGGGCAACGTGCGCAAGATCCACGCCGCGCTCCCGCAGGCGTTCCAGCGCCAGGGTTCCGAAAGCATCGCCGCCGACTTTGGTGACGAATCCCACATGGCTGCCCAGAGCGGCAAGGTTATGCGCCAGGATGGCCGAGGAACTGCCTAGCGTGATGGTGAAACCGCTGGCGAGCAACTCGCGTTCCGTCGGCATTTGCTCGGGTAGACCGTACAGGATCAGGTCCAGATTGATCTCCCCGACGACTGCGATATCGAGTTTGGGCATGGATTAGACCTTGGGCTATTAGACCTTGGGCGCGGTTCGTTTCTTCGCTCCGAGGAACGAACAACGCTGCGACGCCACAGAATACTATTCGCATACTATCCCGCGACGACGAAGGTGAATCTTTTGTTACGATTGCTTGCGAATACTTCCGACTTCATTTATAGTGCAAGGTTGCCTCAGATTACAAATCGAAACTCCATGGACCAAACGGCGCAAAGCAAATCGGTGGACGCACTGGCAGCGACTCTGGCGTTGCCGGAAGAAGAAAAGAAGCGCCGCGGCCTGGTTTATACCCCGCGCGAAATTGCTCAGCAACCTGAAACCTGGGCAAGCACCCGCATGATCTGCTCGGATCGCTCCGCGGACGTCGGCCCATTCCTCCAGTCGTCGGGCATAGGCGACAGTTCGGGGCAGCCCGCCAGGGTGATTCTGGTGGGAGCTGGAACGTCGGACTACGTGGGCGAATCCGTGCAAAGCCTGCTGGCGAAAGAGTGGGGTTGTGAAGCCGCCGCGATTCCCAGCACGGACTTACTGACCAACGCCGAAGACGTCATCCGCCCCGATCGGCGTTATCTGTGGATTTCATTCTCGCGTTCCGGGGATAGCCCCGAGGCAGTCGCAGTGCTGGGGGCGGCGATCGCGCGCTTTCCGCTGGTGCGCCACATCGTGGTGACGTGCAATGAGCAGGCGCGCCTGGTGCGCGAATTCGGAAAACGGCCGGGTGTGTTGTCGATGGTGCTGAGCGATCGGGTGAACGACCGCGGCTTGGCCATGACCAGTTCGTTTTCCAATATGGTCGTAGCGGGACAGTGTTTAGCCCACATTCGCTCCCCGCGGCCCTACGCGGATATCCTGGACCGCATTACCGTGGCAGCTGAGAAGTTCATCCCGCCTGGCGCGGATTTGGCGGCACGGCTGGCCCGGCAAAGCTTTGCCAGGGTGTGCTTTCTCGGAACAGGCCCGCTCAAGGCGGTGGCGCGAGAGTCGGCGTTAAAGGTTCTGGAATTGACCGGCGGCAGAGTTTACACCTTTTACGATTCCTATCTTGGTTTGAGGCACGGTCCACTTTCGGCCGTCGATGGCAGCACGCTGGTTGTGGCCTACATTTCTGGCGATGAGCGCCGCCGTTCTTACGAGATCGATCTGCTCGAGGAGCTCAAAGAAAAGCGGCTGCCAGGCCGCACGGTGGCCGTGTGTCCATTCCTGACCGACGGGGTTCGCGCGGTTTCCAATGATGCCATCTCGCTGGACGTCGAGGATGCACCTGACGACTACCGCCCGATGATCGATGTGATCTTTGCGCAACTCCTGGGCTTGTTTGCCTCCATGCACCTCGGCATGAGGCCGGACACACCCAGCCCCAATGGGGCGATCAGCCGGGTTGTGCGGCCCATCAAAATCTACGAATAGCCAGGGCCTCGAGCACGAAGCGTCCTGCCGCCCGCATTACACGAGTGTGACCTCTATACCCGCCTTCTTGAGAGCCCGCAAATCAGAGGGTGGGATTTGCGAGTCGGTGATGATCTGATGGACAGCCGAAGTTGGAGCAATGAGCGACAGGCTCCTTCGTCCAAATTTGCTGGAATCACATACGGCGATCACCCGCTTGGCGATGTCGATCATGGCCCGGTTGACCTTGGCCTCAAGGATGTTGGGGGTGCTCAATCCGTATTGCACGTCAAATCCATCGACTCCCAGGAACAGAATGTCGGCATTCAGCCGATGCAGCGTTTCCTCGGCGATCGGTCCCACCAGGGAGAACGAATTCTTACGCAAAATGCCGCCCGTCAGGATAACTTCGGGCGCGGCCCCGGCCAATTCGGTGGCAACGTTCACCGCATTGGTGATGATGGTTACATTCTTAAGATCGCGCAGCATGCGCGCGATGCACGTGGTGGTGGTTCCGGAATCCAAAACTACCACTTGCCCATCCTGCACCAGGCCCGCGGCAGCCGTGCCGATGCGGAGTTTTTCCTTGCGATGAAGCTCTTCCTTTTCCCGCAGCGTAGGATCGGCGAGCGCCCCTCCCTGAACCGGCAACACGCCGCCATGGGTCCGATGCAACAGTCCATGGCTGTTGAGGACTTCCAAATCTTTTCGAATCGTAACTTCCGAAGTACGGAAACGCCGCGCCAGGTCTTTGACGAGGGCCCGTCCATCGTGGCTTACAACCTCGAGAATAGCGCGGCGCCGTTCCTCGTTTAGCATAAGTGCGAATCTCCCCTGTTATGTAATGAACACGATTGCATGTTCTTCCCGGCCCGTGTTGCAAGCGCCTTGTTTGGGAACTGGCGCGCCTAGACGACTAGGAATTCTGCGCCACGACTTCCGATTCCGCAACCCTCATCAAATTGACCGAATGGAATGGATCCTCAGGCCGCGGAGGCCGGCAGAATCGTCCCCCGGCAACTCCCCAGCCCGATGCGCCGGAACCCGTCTCGTTCCGAGAATCCGCGGAGGATGATTTCGTCGCCATCTTCCAGAAATTTCCTCCGCTCTCCCGTCGGCAGCGTAACCGGATCTTTGCCGCGCGAGGTGAGCTCCAACAGGCAGCCGCGCGCCGTCTTGTCCGCACCTGACACGGTTCCGCTGGCCAGCAAATCGCCAGCCCGCAGATTACAGCCATTGCTCGCGTGATGGGCCAGCATCTGCGCCATCGTCCAGTACATATCGCGAAAGTTGCTTCGTCCCAAGACTAAAGGAGCGATGCCTGTTTCCCGCATCCGCGGCGACCGGAGAGAAACTTCCAGCCATAAATCGAGGCCGCCCTGTTCCCGATCGCTCGGGTCGAAAAGGTAAGGCAATGGCGCCGGGTCGCCTTCGGCGCGCGCAAAAGCAGGCACGCGAAACGGGGCCAGCGCTTCCATCGTCACCACCCAGGGCGAAAGGGAAGTCGCAAAACTCTTTCCGAGGAAAGGTCCCAGCGGCTGATACTCCCACGCCTGCATGTCGCGCGCCGACCAGTCATTCACCAGGCAGATGCCGAAAATATGTTCTTCCGCTTCGCCGATGGGAATCGTTTTTCCCAGCGGGTTCCCCGCGCCCACAAAAAAGCCAAGCTCCACTTCGTAGTCGAGCGCGTTCGTCGTCCCGAATCTGGGTTCCGAGTCGCCATCGCGCGTCTGCCCGGACGGCCGCCGCACCGGCGTTCCCGTCGTAACCAGCGACGAAGCTCGCCCGTGATAGCCAATCGGAATGTATTTGTAATTCGGCAGCAGCGGATTGTCCGGGCGAAACAATTTCCCGACATTGGTTGCGTGGAAAATCGATGCGTAGAAATCTGTGTAGTCGCCAACCACCGCGGGCAGAAGCATCTCAACCTCAGCCTGCGCGACCAGATGGCGCGCAGAGGCCTGCTGCTCGGAGGCGGGCGCATCCTGGCGCAAAAGAGCATGAAGACGCCGGCGCAAAGCACGCCGAGAAGCCGATCCAAGCGCCATCAGCGAATTCAGCGAATGGGAGGCGCAGGCTTCCGCCGCGAGCCGCACGCTCTCCTCCGCGAGCAAGCCCTCGCTTCCTGTTCCGGCGAGGTCAAGAATGCGGTCTCCGATTGCGACTCCAACTCTCGCATCGCCGCCGTCGCGCCGCCGAAAAATCCCGAAGGGCAAATTCTGGATTGGGAAATCCGAGCCGGCGAAGTTGGCCGGCTCAACCCAACTTTGCACCCCGGAATCGTGGGTCTCGTCGAGGACGGGTTTCATAGGTGATTGTTCACAAGAGGCGCAGAGCCCGTAAGTCTTCAATCGGTTCCATAAACGAGCACGAGCCAAACGAAACCGCAAAATCCCGCCGCGCTGCCACGATTTCATTCCGGCTGAGCCGATGCTCGCGCCAGCCGGCTCCATCCGCATCAAATTGGAAGGCCTGCGCCGACTGCTCGCCCAGCACCTGCACCGCAAGTTTCGCTTCCATTCCTGCCTGCAAGAATGCGGCTGCCAGAAAGACATTTACAAAACCGTGCATGATCCCCGAAGGGCTCCCGGGTTGGTAGGTGAAACGGTGCACCGAGCGCAGCGGATGGTGCAGTCCCGCCGTTGCCTTGAAAGGCACCTTGGCCGCCGCACACAGGCGCATGAATTCGATCACACTCTCCGGGGCAGGAAACTTGTCGGCTGTCTCGCCGCCCGTCCGAATCTTGGCTCTGCGTCCGCACTCGGCCACCGCCGCAATACACTCGCCGCAACCGGATAGCGGAATCTCAAAGTAGGTCGCGATCTCCATCGGGATGATTCCGGAGAGCCGCTTGACCTCTTCGGAATTCGCGACCTTCACCTCAACCGATTCGACGTGAGCTATTCTGCGAGTGCTGGAGCGCGCCATTCGAGCATTGAATTCACGAATGCGAGACACATCCGCGACCGGATCGGAACCTAAAAGAGCAGAAAGCCGCCAGTTCGCAAAGTATGTTCCCTGCGCTGGAGCCGGCAATTGAGCAAACGCGTCTTCAAATTCCCCGAGCCGCGCGACGGGCACGATAAAACGTCCAAGAACCCAATCCCAATCCGACTGCGAATACGCGTCGTAGTTAGCCACTGACGGAGCCATGGCCAGCGAAGCAGGAGGAAATAATCCCGCATAGTCGATCAAGTCGCGCAGCAAGACACCAGCAGCATCCACCGCGTCAGCGGAATTTCGCATTTGGAAGGCCTGCAAATTCATTGCACATCAATAACTGTCATCCTGAGCGAAGCGAAGGACCTACGTATTCCCGCGCTGCCAGCCAATGCATAGCTCCTTCGCTGCGCTCAGGATGGCAACTCAAAATTAGCTGGTAAACTTTTTCCTCAATCCCTGCCAGACCTCGAAGTACTGATGATCAAGCTGTGAAGTCTCCAGCGCGAACTTCGTCGGCTGGCAGACAAAGCGAGTCTCAAACATGAACGCCAGAGTGTCGCCTTGATAAACCGGCTTCAGTTCGGCCTTGCTCGCTTTCTCAAACGTTTCCGCGTCCGGTCCGTGACCCGCCATGCAGTTGTGCAAACTCGCGCCGCCCGGCACGAATCCTTCCGCCTTGGCGTCATATTCCCCGTGGATCAGCCCCATGAATTCGTTCATGAAGTTGCGATGAAACCAGGGCGGACGAAAAGTATGCTCAGCCACCATCCATCGCGGCGGAAAGATTGCAAAGTCCACATTTGCGGTTCCCGGAATTTCGGACGGCGAAGTCAGCACCGTGTAGATCGATGGGTCTGGATGGTCGAAGCTCACCGTGTTAATGCACTGAAAATTCGCCAGGTCATATTTATAAGGCACATAGTTCCCGTGCCACGCGACCACGTTTAGGGGCGAATGATCGATCGCCGCCGCCCACAGCCTTCCCTGGAACTTGGTCACAATCCGAAAGTCGCCTTCTCGATCTTCAAACGCGGCCACCGGCCCCAAAAAGTCGCGCGGATTCGCCAGTCCATTTGCGCCAATCGGTCCCAGATCGGGCAGACGCAGCAGCGGGCCGTAGTTTTCGCAGATGTATCCGCGCGCTTCTTTTTCCAGCAGTTCGACGCGGAAGCGGATTCCTCGCTGAATCACTGCAATTTCGCCGGGGCCGGCTTCGAGAATGCCCATCTCCGTGCGCAGCAGCAACCGTCCCGTTTGCGGCACAATCAACATCTCGCCGTCGGCATTGTAGAAAAAACGCTCCGTCATCGAAGCGTTAGCGACGTAGATGTGAATCGCGACGCCTGCATGAGTGTGCGTGTTGCCGTTGCCCGCCATGGTGATCAGGCCGTCGAGGAAGTCGGTTCGCTGCGAGGAGGGGGGAATCGGAATGGGCATCCAGCGCAACTGATTCGGAGGCGCCGGCACCTCGTCAAACGGAGCGCTGCGCAGCCTTCCCGGGCTGATCGGCTCGAACGGCTTGTGCGCCACCGAAGGCCGCATCCGGTACAGCCACGTCCGGCGGTTGACCGTGCGCGGCGCGGTGAATGCCGTGCCGCTGAGTTGTTCCGCGTACAACCCGTGCGCCACTTTCTGAGGAGAATTCTGCCCGCGCGGCAATACGCCTTCCACCGCTTCGCTGGCAAACTCATTGCCGAATCCCGATTGATACTGATATTGATATTGACGACGCAACTCGGTCTTCGCTGGAGTCTTTACTTTTGGGTTAGGCATGCCTACAGATTTCCTCGTCGCGCCTGTTCCATTTCGATCGATTCAAACAGAGCTTTGAAATTCCCTTTGCCAAATCCGCGACTGCCCTTGCGCTGGATGACCTCGAAGAAAACGGTCGGCCGATCTTCCACCGGCTTCGAGAAAATCTGCAGCAGGTAGCCTTCTTCGTCGCGGTCCACCAGTATACCCAGTGAGCGCAAATCCGCCAGAGATTCCTCCACCGGCCCGACCCGCGACGGCAGCAGGTCGTAATACGCGTCGGGAACGCGAAGAAAATCGAGTCCGTTGCGCTGCAGCTTCGCTACCGTGTACATCACATCCTTGCACTGCAGCGCGATGTGCTGCGCGCCAGCGCCTCCGTAAGCTTCGATGTATTCCTGAATCTGGCTCTTGTTGCGCGCCGCGGCCGGTTCATTGATGGGAAATTTCACCGAATGCGAATCGTCCGACATCACAATGCTCATCAACGCGCTGTACTCGGTCGAAATATCCTTATCGTCGAACGTGATGTAACGATGGAAGCCGAAGACTCGGGTGTAGTAATCCGCCCAGTGCTGCATTTTGCCGAGTTCGACATTCCCCACGATATGGTCAATGCGCAAAATCCCGCAGTCGTCGCCAGCGAGCGGCGCCGCCATGAACCCGGGCAGAAACGGCCCCTTGTAACCTTTATAAGAGATCAGCGAATGGATGGTGTCGCCATAGGTGTGGACCGCGGCGCGGCGAATGGTGCCGTGTTCATCCTCGAGGTCATGCGGTTCCTCGGCTGGCTGCGCTCCGCGGTGAACGGCTTCCTCAAAAGCGTCGTCCGCGTCCTCCACTTCCAACGCGATATCGCGCACGCCATCGCCATGCTTGCGGATGTGCTCCGCGGCGAAATCATCGGGCGTCATGGGCGTGGTCAGAATGAAGTTCGCCTTGCCCTGGCTCATCACATAAGAGGCTCGCTGGCGCTGGCCGGTTTCCAGTCCACTGTAAGCGACCTGCGAAAAACCGAATCCCTTGCGGTAGAAATAGGCTGCCTGCCGCGCGTTGCCCACCCAGAATTCGACGTGGTGTATGCGTTTCAGCTTAAGCGGATTCTCCATCCGATTCCCCCACCCCAACATTTTATCGCCGCGCGGCCGCGCCCCGACCGGAATGCATCTACCTCGAAACCCCGGTCTTCACCGGAGCGTAGAATCCCTCACCGCATTTCAAGCGAAACCAATTCTCCCTGGTTTTTCCCCACCGCCCGATAGTTCACCGACACCAGACGGTTCTTCCACTCGCAGGAAAACTGGTCCTCCCCAATCATCAGCAACGACTTGTAATCCGATGTATGCATCTTGTAAGTCGTCATGCCGCTCAAAATCGTAACCGTAGCCTCGGGAGGTTTCGAGCAATCGCTGCTCACGATCTTGCCTTTCAGAAATTGAACCGGTCCGGTTGTGCGTGGATTGGGAGGCGCAGGTTTCGGCGCCGTATCCGTATCTTCATCTTCCGCTGAACTGGCGGCCACCGCAGGCGCGCTCGTGCCTGCCGTCGGCGTGCTCGCCGCGCCCGCCGGCGCTTCGCGTTCCCCGGCTCGCTGCGGACGCACTCCATATTTCTGCAGCGTCCCCAAATCGTCCAACTGCTGCTTCGCTGCGGACGCCGCCGCCCGATCCGTTCCCGCCTTCAGCCGCGTAAAGACTTCGCGCGCCAGGTCCCACTTTTTCCCCGCAACATAAATCTGTCCCAGGTTGAACTGATACTCCGCATTGCGCGGCGCCAGAGCGATCGCCTGCCGTTGCGCTTCCAGCGCCGAGTTGATTCCGCCGCCCTCCACTCGCGCCATGCCCAGCATGTTGTAAGCATCGGCGAAGTCCGGATACCAATCCGCGACCGCCCGCAGATCCTGCATCATGTTCGCCAGCCCCTGCATCTCCTGCCGCGTCGCTTGCGCCTTTTGATACTTCAGCGCCGAGCGGTAATACCAAATCCATGGGTCTCGAGGATTCAGCTCCGTCGCCTTCTCCAGTTCGTCGGCCGCCGCATCGAACTTCTTCTGCCGGATATCGTCCCAAGCCAGCCCGCGATGCGCCGCCTCGTTATCTTTAGGATCCTCGGTCAGTTGTTGCAAATCGTGCAGCGCCTGATCGCGATGTTCCGGAATACGAGTCATCACGTCGGCAATCACCGCTCTCGCATCCTCATCCTTAACCGGACTGACTGCCATCCCGATGTCGTCCGTATCGAACGGAATCGCCAAACGATCGGGTTGCGGAACGTCCTCGGGAAGAGCAACCGGCTTCTTCGCCTGATCGAGCGCAATGCCAAGTCCGCTCAGCGACTTGAAATAAGTCTTCACCGCATCTTCCATCTGCGCCGGCGACAGGTCAAATGCCTCGACCATTGCCTTCTCGACCGGCACTTTGTGGTTCAGCACCAGGTCGAAGTAAGTTCCCGCCTCGGGCATCTTGTTCTTGTTGATGAGATAGTGAACGACCATCCACGATTGCGCGTAGTACAGAGTGTTGTGCGTCCCCTCGCGCGTGCCTGACCCGTCATGTTTCATCGTAAACAGGTCTACCATCGTCAGCCATACCGGCGAACTCGCCAGCTGCGTCAGCGACTGGCGCACATTTGGGTCGCGCTGCATTGGATTCAGGTCGTCAAAAATGTCCTCGTGCCACTCCGGCGCCAGCTCCGGATCGCCTCCAAGCTCCACTTGCTTGCCGATTTGTATCGACCCGAAATATTCCGCCAGCCCTTCGTCAAACCAGCCCTCGGTCGGAGGATAGTTGTAATTCAGCAGATAATGCGCCAGCGGATGCGCTATCGCACGCCACGAATCGGGTTCAAAAAGGTTGAGCACGATATAAACGCGATCCGATCCCGGCACATAAAACCCAGTCGCCGTGATCTGTTTCGCCGGAGCAACTGTGCCATACTGTTTGTCGCTCTTGAGCGCAATGACGGTGATCGGCACCGGCATTTTCAGCTTGTCTTTCAGCAGCAGTTGCCCAAAAACCGCCCGCATCTGCTCCATGCGCAAAGCCACTTCCCGTCCGCGTTTGTCGCCCGCATCCGTAACCACGGAAAAATGCGTGGTATGCACCTCGATCCACTTGGGCTCGTCCTTGGCGAATGCAAAGTGTGACAGGCAGCCCGCGATCAGCAGACTCACAGCAACCGCGCCGATACCCAACCTGCGCTTCACGTGGATTCCTTCCCCAAAAATGCTAGCACGTCGCCTTGCAATAGAGAGACAGGCGGGTGCCCCACGTCTCGCGCTTTTCGAGACGTGGGATTCCGGTTACACTCTCGTCCGTGACCACAGCTCCTGCTTCCCGCCTCGCCTGGATCGATTGGATGCGCGGTCTCGCCTGCGTCCTGATGTTCCAGACTCATTGTTATGATTCCTGGCTGGGCGGCGATGCCCGCAAAACCGGCTTCCTCAAAGGATCGCAGCTTCTGGGCACGCTGCCCGCGCCGCTCTTTCTTTTCCTGGCCGGAATTTCCTTCGCCCTGGTTACCGACAAACTCATTCGCAAAGGCTTGAGCACCGCCGAAATCACCCGCATCATGTTCCGCCGCGGCGCCGAAATCCTCGGCTTCGGACTCCTCTTCCGCTTGCAGGAATTTGTCATCGCCTGGGGATGGGCGCCTTGGTCCGACTTACTGCGCGTGGACGTCTTGAACATCATCGGCCTGTCTATGATTCTGATGGCCCTGCTTTGCGGAATCACCCTAACAGCATGTGGAAGGACCCGCGATTCGCATCAGGGCAATCCTTCAAGTGGTTCGTATCAGGGTATGCCTTCAGGCATACCACAAGCCACCAGGAACGGTTCCGGCTTTAGCCGCTGCGGTTCTGCGCTCGTCTTCGCTGCCATCGTCGCGGCTGCTTTAATTGCCCTGCTCACTCCTCCGCTTTACACCACGTGGCGACCAACCTGGCTGCCTTGGCCGCTCGAGTCCTACATCGACGGATGCCACAACCTGGGCGCTCCACAATCCTGGCTCTTTCCGCTCTTTCCGTGGGCCGCGTTCGCTTTTGCCGGCCTGGCCGCTGGTTTCATCCTTTTTAGCGACCGCGCCCGCAACCAAACCGCGAAAACGCTGGCGCTGTTCGCCGCCGTCGGAGCCATCGCAATTCTCGCAGCACGGCAATTCGACCACTCTTCTTTCCATCTCTACTCGACTTACGACTACTGGCACACCAGTCCTAACTTCCTGATGACGCGCGTGGGAATTTTGTTAGTGATTGCCTTCCTGACTTACGCCTGGTGTCGCTGGGGACTGGCAACTCGCGGCTTCAGCCCGCTGATTCAGCTGGGCCAGACCTCGTTACTCGTCTATTGGGTCCACATCGAATTCGTCTACGGACGTTTCTCCATCCTCCCCAAACGAGCCCAAACCATCTCGGGCGCTTCGCGAGGATTGCTCGAAATATTCCTCTTCATGCTGATTCTCTCCCTGCTGCGCACCAGAATCGATTGGAAGAAGATCGAGTGGAGGAAGATGATGCGGAGAGTTCAGACTGCGTAGGATTGCGCCCCCGCGCACTCTGCGAAGAGCCTGCCCTGAGCGAAGCCGAAGTGGCGAGAACCACGAATGCATGGGCAATCTGGTTTCGTATCAGGGCATCGCTTTAGCGATGCCGCAAGCCGTCTGAAATCAGATGCCCCTTTAGGGGCCGCGCAGCAAGAATCGCCCCCCGGTTTCGCTTAACCTTCGCTTAAATATAAAGCCATCAAGAGCTCGTAAGTCCAAGAAACAAAAGCGTAAATTAGCGGGATTGTACATTTGACGCAAGTCTTGCACACGGAGTACCATTCCGGCGTATGGACCCTGAGCGACCTCTCGGCAATAACAGGGATGATGATCCTGTGGAGGAATTGCTACGCGTGTGGGAACGCTTGCGAGAAATATGGCAACGGTTATTCCCCGCGCGAGAAGCACCAGTCGTCAAAACCAAGGAACACTACACGGCAGAGCTCGGGATCGAATTTTGTATTGAGCTTGTGCTCGTATTTTATCAACTTGGGCGGGATTTAATGGGCCTGCCTGTGAATGTGCCGTTAGGTGCCGGATGTTGGGTTATAGCAATGTTGATCGCGATACGCATTTTATGGATACTTCCTATTACCTCCGCTGCTCCTGGGTTTATAAAGATCGTTGCAAGCGTTCTGATCTTTGTTGTTGCCGCCGCCGTCAGTAAAAACACAATCGCTGAGGCTTACCGGAAGCAACACGCTGGCGAGCCTTTATCGCGGGACACCCAAATGTTGCTAGGCGCTATGGGCGGCCTACAAAAGGGAATAGAAACGCTAAAGCCCAATAAGCCAGATATTCCTGCGGTAAACCCACCGCAAAAGCGTTCTCATGCTATAACTGGCGCGGAATTGCTGGTTAACGATGATTTACGAAAGCAAGCAACGGATGTCGCTGGCAAACTCCGTGGGGCATATATGACGATGAAATTACGTTCTGACTTTCTGGAGACTAAAGAATTTGTAACGCACGATCCGAAGCAGCGACAGCAGGTAAGAGCCCAACGAGAAGAAGTGCAGCACGATTTGGTAGCAAACAATGAAGAGTTGATAACTAGCGCCAATCATCTACGCAGAACAATGTTGGAGAGGCTAGGCAGAGATACGTCGGTGATGGACCGCGATCCATGGTTTACCGGAAACGAATTCGTTACACAGACGGATAAATTAAAGGCGTTGGCTAACGAATTGCCGAAGTGATTAGGCAGTTGCCGTGAGTTCCTTGTATTCGAGGTTGTTCAGCGTGACACAAGTTCGGCGGAGCGTGCATCGTGTTCTTGTCGCGGGAAAAGCGCTTGTTGTCGTGGGTCGCGCCGTTCAGAGGAGCGTTCTTGTCTCCCTTTGATGTGACCATAGATTGCCAGCCCAAAGGCGGGTGGGCCACTTTAACGCGGAACCATAACCCAGGTCTGTCTTTGACCTAGGAATAACCGTGGGTGCGCCACTTCTCGCGCTTTTCGAGAAGCGGCCTACCCAACGGCCGACGCCATCCGCGCCTTCTCCCGACACGCTTGTATGCTGCCGGGAGGCATCTCCCGCTCGCCCGCACTCCCCAAACTCGCGTCTTGCGACTCTCTCCCGCCGTCGCGCCCTGCACCAAGCCGGCGTATTGCCAGCAGTACCGGATCAGTGGCGTTGCCCACGCAATAGTGCCCGTATTCGGCGGGATCAAGCAGACCTTTCTTGTTTAATTTCTCCCGGATTGGCTCTCTTTCATCCAGGCTCAATGCGGAATACAACTCCTCGCTCAGGGAGGCGGAATACAACTCCCCGCCCAATGCGGCATAGAACTCCTCCGGCGTCGGAGTCGTTGAATCCTCCGCCTCGCTTTCCCCTCCCACAGCCTCGTCGCAATCATGCCCCTCCCCGCTGGCCGACCACGGAGTCATGCCCAGCGGCGTCTCTGCCGCCTTCTCCGGTTCCACCACCACTTGCGTCGGGCTGGCCTTTTCCGCCTGCATCATTTTCAGGTTGCCGGAGGCGATCTGCAGCGCGTACAGCATCAGCCCCGCGTCCTTGCGCTCGATTCTCCGCGTCAGCATCAGTTGCACCACCTGCCGGATCACGGTTTGAATCGAATGCGCATCCTCGAACACCGGCAGCACGATCTGGCTGTCGCAATATCGGTCTCCGTCCATGTACAGTTCGGCCGGCTCGGGCCGGTTGTGCTCGTGGTAGTAACACCGTTCCTTCCCCTTGAGCGCCGGCGATCCGCACTGTGTGCCATTAGTTTTGATGTGCCCGCAACGCCGGATTTCAATCGGATAACTCGCCATAACTCCCATCCCCTCGCCACAAAATGTCCGCCAAATAAAAACGCGGCCGGGTGCCCCACGTCTCGCGGTTTTCGAGACGTGGGAGTTCCGCCGCGCCGCTTTTCTTCAGAATCTCTATATCTATTATTTCAAATTCACAGGGGTAAACGGACAAGCTTGAGGGAAATATATCTGCCCTGAATTGAGTAAGTTAGGGAGAAAACCGCCAGTTTAGCCCCTTGACAAGATTTCCCCCCGAAAGTCAAGCCGCTAACTCACACATTCTAAAATACTTTACGGCTAAGCCATTTAGAATCAAAGACCATTCCAAAAATCGCCATAACTCCATGATTCTAAAAGACCGGTCGAGGAGGGGTCGGAGCAGACAGGTCGAAATAGATTTGGGAAAACCGGCTCTAAAACGTTTTCGTTACTTTCTCCGCCGCCGACAACTGCACGATCGCATTTCCCACCAGCTTCAGCCCGACTGCCCAATTCAGACGCGCGCTGAATTCGTCGTTTCCATAGCCGCTTACATACAAGGTGCAATAGCAGCCTTCCCGCACTTCTCCAGTTTCATTTGTGGCGAAGTAGCAGCGGCGGACCGAGACCTCCGCCGCAGATGGAGTCTCTGGCGCACGTTGCAGCAACGCAACCAGCTTCCGGACAAACTGTTCGTGAGCGGGCAAAGACAGGCGCGCGTCGTTGTGAGAGAACATCACCTCAGAAAACACCACGTCCACATAACTCGCGAACTTATGCGACGCATGGTAGATGTCTTCCTCCGGAGTCAGCTCCGAGGTTGACCAGGCGTCGCACTTCGCTGTTTCCACCATGCTCCGCGGCGAGTTCAGCGTTCGAAGAAGCTCTCCCAGCTCGGGAAATCGTGCCGCCTCTTCGATCGACGCCAGCAACTCGGGATGCCGCTTCAGGTCAACGTAGGCGAGCTTGCCCTCCGGATCTTGCCAGGGAAAATCGAGCACCGGATCTTCGCGGCCTAGTTCGATTGAGAAGTCGGCATCCATTAGAAACTCATCGCCGCGTCGTGTCGCGTAAATGGCATAGACAAAATATAAATTGTCATCCTGACCCTGAGCCTGTCGAAGGGGAAGGACCTATGCATTTGAATCCGCCCCACTGCATAGGTCCTTCGCTTCGCTCAGGATGACAAGCTAGATTTATGCCGCGAACTTGTAAAACGCCACGCTAGAACCGGCCCAGAAAGTTCACGATCTCGTGCTCCGCCCAGTAACCGTCGTCGAAATGGCCATCGGGCGATTCCTGCGGCGCGCCCACAAAGGCGCAGTGCCCGCCATCCGCCGTCTCGACGAAGGTGATGTTCGGGTTCGACGAAATCTTGCGTCGCGTCTGTGACGTGATACGGATGAATGGATCATTCGCCGCGTGCAAAACCAGCGCCGGAACCGCGATCCGCTCGATCGTGTGCGCCGCCGAGGCGCGATCATAGTAATCGTCAACTCCCGTGAAGCCGCAATAGTAAGCCGTCACCTTATCATCGAACTCGCGCAGGCTGCGGATGCGGCGCAAGCGGCTCGAGTCGAAATGTTCGGGAAAGAGGCGCGCCTTGTGCCGCATTCTCCGGTCGAGCGCCCACAGAAAATAGGCCTCATAAATCCGGTTCGCGGGTTGGTGGAGCGCGTCCGCGGACGCGGCCAGATCAATTGCCGGACAGCACGCCGCGACCGCGCGAAACTGCGGCGGCGCTTCGGATCCCCACTCGCCCGCCAGTTTCAGCACGATGTTGCCGCCCATCGAAAAGCCGACCAGCGCCAGGCGCGAGACGCCGTCGCGCGCGATGACTTCGCGCGCCACGGCCGCCACATCCTTCGACAGGCCGGAGTGATAGAGCACGGGAGCTAGAGCGTCGGTGCCTCCACAGTTGCGCTGGTTGTAGCGGATCACATTCATTCCCGCGGCCAACGCCTTCTCGGTGACGCCGCGCGCGTACTGCGAATCGCTTGAGCCTTCGAGTCCATGCACGATGATGATGGTCAGCGCTTGCGCACGATCCGCTTGCCAGTGGCAGTGGCACAGGACCGGGACGCCGGGCTCGACCTCGATCAGCCGCTCGTCCGGCACAGGCAAATGAAAACGTCGCGGAATCAAGAAACTGGCGACGGTTTGCACGTGCCCGCCGCGCAACCAACGGCGGGGCGTGAAAGGACGCGTCACTTCATGTGTTTGCGCAGGACCCACGCTTTGATTTTAAATAGAAGACAGCGATTTTCGTCTTAAAGTCAGAGCGTGCGGAGTTTTCTTCATGCCCATCTTCGAGTACATCTGCAAGGAATGCCAGCACGAGTTCGAGGCTCTGGTCTTCGGCAAACAAAAGGCCGAGTGCCCGAAGTGCCAGAGCAAGAAGCTGGAGCCGCAACTGTCGGTGTTCGCGGTATCGGCGAAGAGCGGCGGGGCGAGTCAGTCGGCGCTGCCGGCGGGACCCTGCGGGTCGTGCGGCGATGCTCGCGGGCCGGGAGCCTGCTCGCTGAGAGACCTCGACTAAGTCCGGCCTCAGCGCCTAAAGGCGCATTCATAACACAACACTTACGGCATGCCCTGATACGGAATCAAACGTGCACCGAACGATGCTGCAATGTAACTTCGGGAACACTTTGGCGTGTAACTGACGTGACGTTTCGCTGGGAGGCGTTTCTGGTTATGATCCGCTTGCATCGTTCAGTCAAAATTCGGAGCAGTTCTTCGGGAGAGGCCGTAATACGAGCTCTGCCGTATGAGCCGCCCATCTTGGGCATCGGCCTCCCTAAAGTTTGTGAAAATGGTGGGGACCGGCAGCCAACGCCGAACGGCACCGGTCGGCCAGCTAACGTGGATTCACGTGGCCGGTTCCCACCTTTTCCTTTTCCTCGGTAAGAAATCTAGCAAAAACTTCGTTGGATAAGAGACGGCCGCGGCTGGTGAGGCGCAGGGTTGTGCCTTGCTGTTCGAGGAGGCCGTCGTGGATGCACGACTCGATTGCAGATTGCCAAACAGCCGGTCCTTCGCTTCGCTCAGGATGACAATTCGTAATTGTCGGAAGGTCGATGCCGCGATTTAGGCGGAGACCGAGGAAGAAAGTTTCTTCGATGGCTGCCTGCGCGGAGACGGGCGTGATTGTATGCGGCTTGAGATTCATGTATGCGTCGAGCGAGTCGGGGGTGGCGAAGCGGATCGCCTGGTGATCATCGATCGCCAGGAACGAGTGTGCGTCGACTCCGAAGCCCAGGTAGGGCTGGCGCGTCCAATACTTCAGATTATGGCGTGATTGGTTACCGCGAGACTCGTAATCCTGCGACTCCTTGTCATCTTGCGCCGGAAATCCCATTCCGTCTGGCGTGCAGACCATGGCCGGGGCGGGGCCGAGCTTTGCTCGGCCTGGACGGGCGAGGGCGCCCGTCCCCACACAATATTGCGGCGGAAGCGCGCGGGCAAAGTTGGAAATTTCGTACTGTGCGATGCCGGCGGAAGCTAGCATCTCGCAGGCTTGCTGGTAGAAATCCGCAGTCGCGTCTTCATCGGGAACAAAGTGGGCGTGGTAGCGGGAGCCTCCGGCGATCAGTTCTCTGCCCAGACGGGAATCGTCGTCCACTTCGAGCATGTAAACGCTCGCGTGCGGAACACCCGTGGCAATCGTCTCAGATACCGAGAAGCCCCAGGTTTCCGGCGTCTGATGCGGCAAGCCGGCAATCAGATCAATGCTGATGTTGGCGAGGCCAGCCTGCCGCAAGCGGCTGATCTCTTCGAGGACGGTCGAGCGCTTGTGCAACCGCCCGACGGACTGCGCTTCCTGATCGACAAACGACTGCACTCCGAGGCTCACACGATTTACCCCGCATTGCCGCAAGGTTTCAATGAGCGCGGGAGTCAAGGTGCCGGGAGCGCATTCGACCGTGATCTCGGCATCGGGCGTGACTGCAAACTGACCGCGCACGGCGGCGAAGATGCGCAGCAACTGCGCGGCGTCCAGGATCGACGGAGTTCCTCCGCCGAGGTAGATGGAGTCGGCAGTTTCTTCGAGCACACAGCCTAAATCTGTCGCCAGCTGGTGCGAGTTGGCAATATCTTCGAGCAGGCGGGCAACGTAGTTTTCATAAGCTGATTTCGAGAACACGTCGGAGGCAAAGTTGCAGTAGCTGCACTTGGTCCGGCAGAAGGGGACGGAGATATAGAGGCCGAGCGGCATGCTGTTGCCTATTCTATGGGACGCGCGAGGGGCGCGTAATCTGGCGAGGGCGGTAAAATTAGAGAGGCGAGGGTGGCACCATGACGAGCGCAAATGTGAGCAATGATCCAATTGATCTCTTATGCAATCACTGCGGCCAGACGTTCTCCGCTTTCCTGCACCAAATGGCCGAGAAGAATGCCAAGGTCGTATGCCCGCATTGCGGCAAGGGCCATGACGGCAAGCCTCCGCAGGCTGCCAAGCCGGTGACGGGAGCGCGACCCGTCAAGAAGACTATTCAGTGATGGAATCAACGCCAAGTGGCCGAACCGATGGTGGTTTTGAGCGTCATCGGGATTTTGCGACAACTATGAGACGTCGCGCCGCTTGGTGTGACTGCGTACCCGAAGAGCCTGCGCAAAGGAAAATGCGATTCCAACTGTGAGGAAGATTGAAACAATTGGGATCACGTCTGGCAGCAGGTGTCGGTGTAGTCTTTGCGCCTCAATCGACTCCGTCATGAAAATAGAAGTGCCGATGAAGTAGAATGGCGTGCCCGCGAAGAGTCCCGAGAGGATCATTGCACCCTTTTCCGCAGCAGGGCCGACTGCGAATCCTACCGCCGTGCCGTTGGCGGCTCCGATCACCATGGCCCACAGAAGCTCAGATGGTGTTCCTCCTTTGATGAGGAAACAGCAGGCAAGAAAAGAGCCTACCGCGATCCACATTAGCCAACGGTCGCGCCCCTTGTGAAACGCTTCTGTCCATGTCATAGGCGATTAGATTGGCATCCCATGCTTAGAACGCACGACCAGAACGCTCTTGCGGCATGATAACTGTCGAAGCCAGGCGATAGCGCTCATTGACCCGTACGGGCAGAGATAAAGTCGAATCCTGCAGGCAGGTGCCGTGGCCGCCGCGGTTAGCGCAACATCGCCGTCACGTGCGGCGACTGCGCAATCCCCAGCGACCAGTTGACGCCGCGAATGAACGGCTCCGGATAGACTCCGATCACCAGCGTCGCCAGCGCCGTTACGCCCAGCGTGCAGCGCATTCCGAGGCTGAGGGGCAGCCGTTCGGTTTCCATCGGAGCGCGCATCAACATCGCGTTCGCAATCTTCAGGTAGTAATACAGTCCAAACAGTGAATAGAGCACGCCGAGCGAGGCCAGCCAGTAATGCTGGCTTTCGATCAGGCTTAGGAAGATATAGTACTTGCCTAGGAACCCGGCGGCGGGCGGAATTCCGGCAAGGGAAAGCAGAAATAGCAGCATCAGCACGGCTTCAACCGGCGCACGCTGGTAGAGCCCGGCCATATCGTCGAGTTCGTCGCCAATCACCTTGCGCTGTCGCAGAGACGTGATCACCGCGAACGCTCCCAGATTCATAAACGTATAGACGAGCAGGTAGATCAGGATTCCCTTAAAGCCATCGAGAAAGCCGGGGCTGCCGGGCTGCGAAGTTCCGAGGGCCACAAACGCCAGCAGCATGTAACCAACGTGCGCAATCGAGGAGTAGGCGAGCAGCCGTTTCGTGTTCGTCTGCGTAAGCGCAGCGAAGTTGGCGCCGGTCATGGTCGCGATGGAGACAAACACAATCACCGGCGTGTAAACCGACCGCAGCGGATACAACCCCAGAACCATAACCCCGCCTGGGCCAGGAAAAACGGGGTATCCCAGTATGCGCAGCAGCAACGCCCAAGCGGCCGCTTTCACGGCCACCGACATGAAGCCGGTAATGCAGGTGGGCGCGCCTTCGTAAGCATCCGGCGCCCACTGATGGAAGGGGACGGCGGCAATCTTGAACAGCAATCCCACCATGGTCGTCAGCAGCGCGATCACCACCACCGGATTGTGCAGATTTTGCGGCGCCGAGACCGCGCGCGCAATGACCGCCAGATTCGTGCTGCCGGAAAGTCCGTACAATAGCGAGAGGCCGTAGGCAAAGATGCCCGACGAGAACGCGCCGAGCAGCAGATACTTCAGGGCGGCCTCGTTCGAGCGCCGGTCGCGGCGCAAGAAGCCAACCAGCACATACGTGGAAATCGCCATCAGTTCGAGCCCGATAAAGAGCAGCACAATGTCGATTCCCGCCGCCATGCACATCATGCCCACTACGGACATCAGCAGCAGTGCATAGTATTCGCCGTGGTGTTCATCTTCCAGTTCAAGATAGCGCACCGACATGAGGATGGCGATCGCCGCTCCCACCAGGAACAGATACCAGAAATAAATGGCGAAGCGATCGACCAGCAACGAGTTATAAAAGCCGGTCGCGCCCCCCGGCAGCCTCGACTGAATTTCCCAGACGCACAACGCAGAAAAGAACACGCCAACAAAGGCGCCGACGGCGTTGACCCACTTCAATTCACGCGGAACCCACAGGTCAATCAGCAGAATGCCGAGCGCAAAAATGGTGAGTTCCACCATCGGCAACATCAACTGGTAATCGACGGAGAGGCCTCGCACTTAATTGCTCGCTTTCGGTTTGACGACGTTGGGTTTGACGGCGTTCGGTTCGACGGGATTCGGTTTGACGACCTTGGGTCTCGCGGTTTTCGGCACAACAGCAACGGGCGCCTGCGGAGCCGCCGCGGGTGCTAGCTGCGCATTTACCGGCGCGTTGGCTGCATGAATCGTCTGCACAATCTGATTGACCGGCTGTTCCAGTATCTGGAAGAACGGCTTGGGATAAACGCCAATCCATAGCGCCATGGCGATCAACGGCACAAAGGTAAGGATTTCGCGCGGCGTCAGATCGTGCAGCTTTTCGTTCTTGGGATTCGTCACCGTCCCGAAGAAGACGCGCTGATAGAGCCAGAGCAAATACGCGGCGGCCAGAACCACGCCCGGCGCCGCCCACGCCGCCCATCTCCAGTTGGCGGTGAATGCTCCCTGCAGAATCGTGAACTCGCCGACAAATCCGTTGAGCAGCGGCAATCCCATCGAGGAGAGAAACATGATCATGGTGATGGTCGCGTAGATGGGCATCACGTTCGAAATGCCGCCATACTCCGCGATTTCGCGCGTGTGCCGCCGTTCATACAAAATGCCGACAATCAAGAAGAGCGCGCCGGTGGATATGCCGTGATTGATCTGCTGCAAAACCGAACCGCTCAAGCCCATCGAATTCAGCGTGAAGATTCCCAGCGTGCAGAAACCCAGGTGGCTGACGGACGAGTACGCCACCAGCTTTTTCATATCCTTTTGCATCAGCGAAACCAGCGCGCCATAGATGATGCCCACCAGCGAGATCCCGATCATCCAGCTTTGCACCTTGGGTTGCGACACGACTGCGGGAAAGAAGGGCAGTGAGAAGCGCACAAATCCGTACGTTCCCATCTTCAGCAAAACGCCCGCCAGAATGACGGAGCCGGCGGTTGGCGCTTCCACGTGCGCATCCGGCAGCCAAGTGTGAAACGGAAACATTGGAACTTTGATGGCGAATCCAATAAAGAAGGCGACAAAGAGCCAGATGGCCGTGGCGAACGGAATCATCGGCGCCGTCTTATAAAGCGCTGGAATGCTGAAGGTGAAAACGCCCATAACTGTGTGGTGGTGGAAGTACAGGAACAGAATGCCCAGCAGCATCAGTACCGAGCCCAGCAACGTGTATAGGAAGAACTTGATGGCCGCATAAAGTTTGCGCGGCCCGCCCCAGATGCCGATCAGCAGATACATCGGCACCAGCATCGCTTCCCAGAAAACGAAGAAAAGGAAGAAATCGAGCGCCATGAAGACGCCGAGCATTCCCGTCTGCAATACCAGAAACCACACGTAATATTCTTTGACCCGGTTTTCGATGGCGGTCCAGGAAGAGAGAATCGAGATCCATCCCAGCAGCGTGGTGAGCATGATCAGCAGAAACGAGATGCCGTCAATGCCCAGGTTGTAACCCGCGCCAATCGAGGGAATCCAGTTGTTCGCCGTGCCTTCGAGGAACTTGAACTGATGCGTGGCATCGAAGCGCAGCGCCCAGAACATCGGCACCAACGGAATCGAAATCAGGAAGCCGCCAAGGGCAAAGATATTGGCAATCCAGCGGATCGCGTCTTTGTTCTCCTTGGGAACAAACAGGAGAACCAGCGCGCCCACCAGCGGCGTGAAGAGAATGATCGAAAGTATGTGACTCTGCATAAGTTCAGCTTCTAGCTTCTAGCTACTAGCTTCTAGCAAGCGCTACCGGCTTGGCTTCGAACTGGCTCTGCTTGCTAGAAGCCAGCAGCTAGTAGCTAGTAGCTGTTTCACTTCCACACGTAATACACACCAAATCCGAGCAGCCCCGCGACCATGACCAGCGCGTACCACTGCACCAGGCCCCATTCAAACAGCCGCGCCGGGTAGGAGATCATTCGAGCAAGAATCGCCGGACCGTTTACTCCCAGGCCGTCGATGATCCACTTGTCCCACCACGTCGAAAGCGTGGCGACCGCACGCGTGATCCAGCCGGCATCGTTCACGGCTCCGTCGATGATCTTGGCGTCAAACCACGAGGACGCTTCGCCTGCACCCATCGCGCCGAGCCGGATCTTGCCAATCTTGCGGCGTCCGGTGAAGGCGTAGTCGTAGGCCTCGTCGACAAAATATTTGTTGTAGAGCACGGTGTAGAGCGGCGGGGCCTTGACCGCGATCGGCTCGGGGTAGTCTTTGCCGGCGTTCGCATAGTAGCCGTAGGCCCATCCTCCGCCCACGACCGCAGCCCCGACGGAGAGCAACATCAGCGTCCATTCCAGGCCGCGATGTTCTTCGCCAGTTGGCTCCTGGCCAGCTGGCTCCTGCGGTTCAGCCGGCGCGACCGAAGCGGTAGCGACGGCGGCATCATTATGCGCGAATACCGGCTCCAAGAATTTTCCGAAGGCATTCGTTCCGCCCAAACTCGCCGGCACGCCCAGCCAACCTGCACAGATCGAACCGATCGCCAGCACCACCAGAGGGCCCGTCATGGACTTCGGCGATTCATGAATGTGGTGCTCGACTTCATGGCTCATGCGGGGCTGACCATAAAACGTCAGGAAGATCAGCCGGCCCATATAGAACGCGGTCATCAGCGCGGTACCGAATCCGATCAGCCAAAGATAGGGGAAGCTGCCCTCGGCGGAACGGTACGCCTGCCAGAGGATTTCGTCTTTCGAAAAGAAGCCTGCCAGCGGTGGGATGCCCGCGATCGCCAGCGTCGCGATTAACATCGTCCGGTAAGTAGTCGGAATGCGCCCGCGCAAGTCGCCCATGAACTTCATGTCCTGCTCGCCGCTCATGGCGTGAATCACCGAACCTGAGCCGAGGAAGAGCAGTGCTTTGAAGAACGCATGCGTGAACACGTGAAAAACGCCCGCCGCAAAAGCGCCCACGCCCAGCGCCATAAACATGTATCCCAGTTGCGAGACGGTGGAGTAGGCCAGCACGCGCTTGATGTCGTTCTGCACCAGCCCGATGGACGCGGCAAACACCGCCGTCAGCGCACCCACAATGGCCACGGTTTTCATTGCGTTAGGCGCGAGCACGAACACGGCATTCGAACGCGCCACCATGTACACGCCCGCCGTCACCATGGTCGCGGCGTGGATCAGCGCGGAGACTGGCGTTGGTCCTTCCATCGCATCCGGGAGCCAGACATAAAGAGGAAGCTGCGCCGACTTGCCGCAAGCTCCAACAAACAGCAGCAGCGCGGCGATCGTGAGAACAGGATCGCCGATCGCAAAGTGTCCACTGCGCGCGGCCGTGTTGATGTCGATGAAGCGGAACGATCCCAAATACCATGCCAGCGTAAGCGCGCCCAGAATAAATCCGGCATCGCCAATGCGGTTCACGATGAATGCTTTGTTAGCGGCATCGCTGGCGGACTTGCGATGAAAATAGAAACCAATCAGCAGATACGAACACAAGCCGACGCCTTCCCATCCCACAAACAGAAGCATGTAGTTATTCGCCAGGACGAGCGTAAGCATGGCAAACATGAACAGGTTCAGGTATCCGAAGAAGCGGTAGTAACCCCCCTCGTGCGCCATGTAGCCGACGGAGTAAATGTGGATCAGCATGCCCACGCCGGTTACGAAGAGCAGCCAGATACAAGAGAGCGGATCGAGCAGGAACCCGGCATCGGCATTGAATGAAGCAGTCGTTCCATCACGCTTCACGAAGTTGAGATGCCCGTCGCCGCTGCCCAGCCACGTATAAACAATTTTCTCGAAGGGCTGGTGGTAGTGTTCTGGCGTTGCCGACCAATGCGTGTACTGCCAGACAGCGCCGCAGCCGAACAGGAACGCAACGACGACTACGCCAACGCAGACCGCGTTAACCGTGGCCTTCTGCAGCCGCCGTCCGAAAAAGAACATCATCGCGGCCCCGAAGGCCGGGAACAGCGGAACCAGGTAGATGTGGTTTAGAAAAAACATGTTCTTAGTCGTTGGTCGTTCGTCGTTCGCTATTCGTCGTTCGCTGGTCGCCCTTGCCCATGCGAAGAGCGAACAGCGGCGCTTCTACCATTTCAACAAATCAATTTCATCCACATTGATCGTCTCTTTATTCCTGAAGAAGGCGATCAAAATACCCAAGCCGACTGCGGCTTCGGCGGCGGCGTCCACAATGATGAAGATCGCGAACAATTGCCCGTGCAGGTTTCCCCACATGCGCGAGAACGCCACCAGGTTCAGGTTCACCGCATTCAGAATCAACTCGATCGACATCAGCACAATCACCACGTTGCGGCGCGTGAGCACACCAATCACACCCAGCACGAACAGTGCCGCCGCTACGACGAGATAGTGAAGCGTGGTGATCGGAACCATAAAAACGTCGTTCGTCGTTAGTCGCTGGTCGTTCGCAAATCGTCAATCTATTCAGTATTCCGAACGACTAACGACCAGCGACCAACGACTAGATCTTCTTCTTCGTCATAATTACCGCCCCCAGGATCGCCACCAGCAACAGCAGCGAAGCGATCTCGAAAGCGAACGTATATTCGCCCATCCTGCCGGCTTGTCCGTAGAGCATGGCAGCGACTTGTTGCGTGTTCGACCCTTCGGCCAGCGGAATCATACGATCCGGAAACAGCGCCTTACCCTTCGCGAACGCGCCCATGAACAGCGCCAGCAACGCGCAGGCCGCCGCCAATCCCACCGGCCACATGCGATTGAACTGCCGCTCTTTGGATGACCGGTCGATGTTCACCAGCATGATCACGAACAAGAACAGCACCATGATTCCGCCCGCGTACACGATGATTTGCACGCCAGCGACGAATGGGGCATACAACATCAGGTAGAGACCGGCCACCGAAAGCAGGGTCACGATCAATGCCAGCGCAGAATGCACGGCGTTTCGCCGCGTGATAACCGCCATGCCGCTGGCGACGGCCAGTCCTGCCAGCGCATAAAAGAACCACGGCGTCGCGACCGGAGCCATGCCTGAGTTGAGCGCCGAGTTCATTGCGGGGTTCATGAAACCAGCACCCCCACGATCGCGGTGAGAATCAGCACGCCCAGCGAAATCGGCAGCAGCACTTTCCATCCGACCCGCATCAACTGGTCGAAGCGGTACCGCGGCCAGGTTGCGCGATACCAGATAAACAGATACATGAAGACGGCGACTTTCAGCAGAAACCAGTAGACGTAGTCGATGCCCTGGTTGGATCTGGCCACTAGACTAGTGTCCGCGGAGAAGCCACCTGCGACCGCGATCAAAAGCAGAAACAGCGCAATAAAGCCAAGCAGCGCCGCGAATACCGCGAGGCCGATGCGCTGAATCTTGAAGAAGGAATGCGACGGCATGCGCGCCGTGCCGATAAAAGCAATCGCCGCCAGACCTCCGAAGGTGAGTGCGGGGAACAGCGAGAAGATGAAGTCCCAGGCCGCAGCGTGCAGCAGGTTCGGGAACGGACGCATCCATCCGCCGAGCCAAAGCGTGACCGCAATTGCGGAAACGGCGATCATCGCCGCATACTCCGCGAGCATGAAGAGCGACCAGCGCAGTCCGCTGTACTCGGTGTGGAATCCAGCCGTCAGTTCCGATTCCGCCTCGGCCAGATCAAAAGGCGCGCGATTGACCTCGGCGACCATGGCGATGGCGAAAATTGCGAATGCGATCAGGCCGAGCGGGAAAAACTTAAAGAGAAACCAGATGCCTTGCTGCTGCTGCGCCTCGACGATCCCAATCATGCTCAACGTGCCCGTGCCGCTCGCGTTCATGCTGGTCATCAGAACCGCCGAGACGACGGCCAATCCCATGGCGACTTCGTAAGAAACCATCTGCGCGCTCGAGCGCAGCGCGCCAATCAGCGGATAGTGCGAGTTCGAAGCCCAGCCCGCGACCACGATGCCGAGGACACCGAGCGATGAGACGCCCAGCATAAACAGGATGCCGATGTTCATGTCGCTCACTGCCTGCGAAGGCCCGAACGGAATCACGGTATAAACCGTGAACGCCGCCAGCAGCCCGATCAGCGGCGCGACCCAGAAAACGAACTGGTCGGCTTCGGCGGGGATGATGTCTTCTTTCAGCATCAGCTTGACCGCGTCGGCAATGGGCTGCAGCAATCCATGCGGACCTACGCGCATGGGGCCGAGCCGAACCTGGAAGTGCGCCAATGCCTTGCGCTCCAGCCAGTTCATGCAAATCACGGTGACCGACACGCCCGCGAAAATGATGAGCACGTAAATCAGCGCCCAGAGCTGGTTCCCGGCGGTGCCGGGCGTCTGGGTGCTGCCCAGATAGGACATGAAGGAGTTCAGCATCAGCGGTCCACCTCGCCCAGCACGATGTCAATCGTGCCGATGACGGCGACCACATCCGCAACCAGCAAGCCTCGCACCATGACGTCGAGCGCCTGCAAATTGACAAACGATGGCGGACGCACGCGCAGGCGATAAGGTTGTGTCGAGCCGTCGCTGACGATGAAATATCCCAGTTCACCTTTCGGCGCTTCGATGGAATGATAGATTTCGCCCACCGGCGGCTTGATCACTTTGGGCACTTTGCCCATGATTGGGCCCTCGGGAATACCGGCGACCGCTTGCTCGACGATGCGCATCGACTGGCGCATTTCCGCCATCCGCACCAGGTACCGGTCGTAGGTGTCTCCATTGGTGCCGACCGGAATTTCGAAATCGAAGAGCTTGTAGTTGGCGTAAGGCTGAGCCTTGCGCACGTCCCACTTCACGCCGCTGGCGCGCAGCACCGGGCCGGTTACGCCGAGCGCGATGCAATCCGCACCCGAGATCACGCCCACATTCCGGGTGCGCTCCAGCCAGATGCGGTTGGTGGTGAGCAGCGCTTCGTATTCGTCGATCTTGGGCGCGAAGAAGGTCAGGAAGTTCTTCACATCTTTTTCGAAGCCGGCGTAAGTTTCGTACTGGCAACCGCCAATACGGAAAGCATGGGTGGTGAGGCGCGCGCCGCAATACTTTTCGAAAATCTTGAGGATCTCCTCCCGGTCGCGGAAGGTATAGAAGAGCGGCGTCATGGCGCCGATATCGAGCGCGTGCGTGCCCAGCCAAAGCTGGTGGCTGGCAATGCGTTGCAACTCGGTCAGAATCACGCGAATGTACTGCGCCCGCGGCGGCGCCTCCACATTCATCAATTTCTCGACCGCCTCGCAGTAGCCCAGTCCATTCGAGACGGCGGCGCAATAGTCCATGCGGTCGACGTAGGGATTGAACATGGTGTAAGTGCGGTTCTCGGCGATTTTTTCCACGCCGCGATGCAGATATCCGATGACGCATTCCGTGCCCAGAACTTTTTCGCCGTCGAGCTTCAGGATCACGCGCAACACGCCGTGCGTAGCCGGATGCTGCGGACCCATGTTGATGACGAGTTCGTTCGAATCGAGATACGTCTTCTCGGGCGTTTCGAGATCGAGATGGGACATTTCGTTCGGGCGATCGCTCATTGTCCGCTCTCGATTCCGAGGTTGATCTGCACCCACTCTTTGTCTTGTTGCAGAATGCCGTAATCCTTGCGCAGCGGGAAACCTTTCCAGCCCTCGGGAAGAAGAATGCGTTTCAGGTCAGGATGGCCGTCGAACTTGATCCCGAACATGTCGTAAACTTCGCGCTCCAGCCAGTTCGCCGTCGGCCAGATGGAAACGCTGGACGGGATCGAAGCGCCGTCGGCAATCTGGGTCTTCACGCGCATTCGCTCGTTGCGCGGGAAAGAATAGAGAATCCATACGACGTCGAATTGCTTTTCGCGCTTCGGATAATGCGCGGCAGTGATATCCACGCAGTAGTCGAACTGCTCTTCGTCGCGCAACAGGCGCAGAATGTCGGGGATCAGCAAGCGGTCAACGGTGAGGTAGTTCTGGCCCAGATAAGTCTGCGGGTCCAGGCCCGAGCCATACTGGCGGCGATATTTTTCCACCATCGGCGAGGTCCACGGCACCGGAACCGGACCAGCGGGCTTGGCCGGAGCGGCCGGCTTCGCGGCGGGAGCAGCAGGCTTCGCAGGCGCGGTCGGTGCCGCTGCGGCGGGTTTTTCCGCCGTCGGCTTCTGCTCACCTTCCGGGCCCCCAGACGGCGCGGTTTTGGCCGGCTGGGGTTGGGGCGGCGGTAGTGGAGCAGGCGATTTGACTTCCTCAGCCATGCAATAAGGTCTGTCTCTAGAAAAAACCGTGCAGCGGTTAGCAAACTTTCACTTCTAACAGTTGGCTGCCGTTACCGTCAATGACCGCCGTCACAATAAAATGGCAGAACAATTCCCGTCGTCATTTCCCTATACGCGTTAGCGTCGCGCCGCTGCCTGAAAACCTTCGACCAAGTCGCGGATGCGCAAGGCGTCGGCTTTGCGATGTCCGTGACTGGCGATCGGATCGGTGCCTCCAGAGGACTCAATCAAAATGTCTGACCAGCAAATTCCCGTCGAAATCTTCACCGATGCGACCTGCAGAATCGCAATGCTCTCCTCGTTACTGCCGAACAGACGCCGCTTCACGCGGCTAACGCGCAGCGGGCTGACCACGATCCGGGTCGGGAACCACAGGTTTCCCCGCGTCCAACGGCTGGCGCTGAAGGTCTCATCGGAAGCGGCCGGATTGTGACCAGCCGCAGCTATACCCATTCCAGCGCGCCCTTCTTCCATATCCATATGAAGCCGACAATCAAGATGCCGAGAAAGACCAACATCTCGACGAGGCCGAAGACGCCGAGCGCCTTGAACTTCACCGCCCAGGGAAACAGGAAGATCGTTTCCACATCGAACACGACGAACAGAATGGCAATGATGTAAAAGCGAACCGTGTAGCGTCCGCGGGCGCTGTCATAAGGGTCGATGCCGCACTCATAAGGCATCAGCTTCACGCGGTTGGGACTCTGCGTGCGAATGATGGCGCAGATCCACAGCGTGAGGGCAATGAGGACGCCAACGACGGCGAGGAAGAAAAAGATGGGAACGTAATTTTGCGGCATGAGTCCTCGAAAAGTCGCAATAAGGGCGAAAACGGAATACTAACGCCGAAGTGGCTGCGCTTCAAGGACAAGTGAACATCGACGTGTGACATCAGGGACGCGGATCGTGGAAGGCGGGTAGTGTCCAGGTTTGGCTTCTTTCACCACAGAGTCACCGAGTCACGGAGAAAACCTTGAACCTGTAAAAACCGGGAGGGGGAAGGGTTTGCCAAGCAGTTGGTTTTCTCTGTGTCTCCGTGACTCTGTGGTGAAAAAATCAAATTAGGACACTACGTGGAAGGCGTGATTCACTTTCCCTTTCCCTTTCCCGAAGCGGCCTTCTTTCCCGCGGGTCTGCGCTTGATCTCGGTGAGGCGATGGCTGGCGCTGGAATCGAGATCGAGGGCGTAGAACTTTTTCAGGTCTTGAATGCGCTTGAGCGATTCGGAGCTGAAAGGAGTCTTGCCGTCGAAGGCATGGAGCACGATGCCTTCGAGCAAGTCGCCCAGGGACATGTCGTGGTATTCGGCGAAGGCCTTGAGCACTTTGAGCAGCCGCTTTTCCATGCGGACGCCGGTTTGAACCCGTTCGATGAGGAGTTGCGATTCGTTGATCATGGTACCAATGTACCACGGTACGCATTTACCGGCAAGCGCTTGGCCCGCCCCCGCCGAGACGCGGCGAGCCGCGTCTCTACCGCTGGTCTCGCGGCGGTTCAAGGACCAGAACCCTCTTCCCTGAAACGCCGATCTCCTTGACTCTGAGCCTGCCGTGGGGGCTGTCGATGATATCGCCGTCGGCGATCTGGCGGTGGGGAGCAAGAACGGACTGCGCCACCTGGAACACGTATTGGACCATGAGCGGGGTGGCATCCTTCTGTTGGGCAAGGCAAATCTCGGGGGCGCCAAATTGCGCCATGCCTCTGGTTTGGATAACACCGGCTTGCGCGTCCCAATGGGCCGCGACCCACAACGAGATCGGGTAAAGACCGGTGCCGAACGATTCAACGGCGCTGTGGACAAACGTCTCCGCAGAGTTCAAGGCGGGACCGCTAAGCCAGCAGACGGCGAGCGCATCCGTGACCGGGAGCAGGGCGGCAATCGCTTTGGTGAGATCGCAGGCCAGGCCGAGAACGTCGCGAGTCTCCGCCGAACCCACCACCGATAGGTGCGCCTGGTGATGGGCGAGGGCGGCGCTCGCCATCGGCCAGTGCAGGGTGGAATTGACGACGAGTTCCGTAACCTGCTGCGGGACGCGCGTGTGATGAAGTTCGAGCGCGAAGTCGGACTGGCCTACGCGGAACAGGGCGCGGTGCGGTTCTTTGCCCGTCTTCTCAAGCGAGGAATGAGGCCAACTGCGGTGGAATTCGGCGAGGAAGTCGGGCAGGCGGAGCGGCCGGTTGGTGGAGGAATAGATGACGGCTCCGACTTTTTTGGTTTCGGGCTGGGGTCCGGCGGACATGGTCCTGAAGCAACTATCGCCCATGACAGTGGCAAGCGGCAGGTGGAAAGACCCTTTGTAAGGCACGAAAGCGCAGCTCCATTCGAGGCGCTCCACTTGGACGTGAGAAAATGTCACAGCGTTTATCGGGGTCATCGTGGGAGGTCCAACCGAATGTGCCGCAACATCAAAACCCTCTTCAACTTCGATCCGCCCGTTACTGACGATGAAATTCGAGCGGCCGCGCTTCAGTTCGTGAGAAAAATTACCGGCTTTAACAAGCCGTCGAAGGCGAATGAAACCGCGTTCCTCGCCGCGATCGACGAAATCGCCGGTGTCTCGGCCCGTCTTCTCCATGGGCTCGACACGAACGCTCCACCGAAGAATCGGGAAGAAGAAGCGGCCAAGGCGAAAGCTCGCGCCGCGGCGAGATTTGGCGCTTAAGGGCCTGACCTCAAGCCGAAGCCCCGGGGGGCGCACTTCATGCTTGCCTGCCTCCCATTGCCACTTGGTCGGGGTACTGAACAGCCGGGGGCATCCCCTCCCCCCTCCCCCGGTCTTTTGGAATCATGGAGTTAGGAGAGATTCCCGCCAGGTCTTTTGAGTTTAAAGGACTTGCCGGTAAAGTCTTCCGGAATCAACGACTTACGAGATCCGTTCGCTTCGCTCAGGATTTCGGCAGCGGGCTCCCCCCTTCGGCTACGCTCAGGGTCACGCCCGCTAAACGCCTCAACTTACGTTTGTCAAAGAGCGCTGAAGATGGTTTTGGGGCAGCGTCGAGCGGCCGTCTGGGTTGATGGACGGACTGCGAAACTGCCCCAATCAGATCTTTATCGTCGTCCACGACGGGTCTTAAGGTCAATGAATTTCTCGGATGGGTCTGTGGTGAGGAGCCGCGGCATCCCACGTCTCGAAAACCGCGAGACGTGGGGCACCCCGGGATTTCTGTGAGGGTGATCACAGCTCGGTTGTTATGAGAAAAGGCCCCGCCCAGCCGAAGCTTGGACGGACCACCCGGGCCATGAGGTTGTTCCTGCGGCTGCTGACGCGGAAACCTAGACTACTTCCGTCGCTTCCAAACGGTTTGGAAGGATTTTCCCCCGGGGTGGCTCAGGTTCTTTCCCGAGATTTTCAGGTCGCCCGTGGCTGCGTCAACCATCACAGAGTGCTCCCCCGAGTCCGCTTTCCCGAGGTAGTTGTAGTTGCCAACCCCTCGTATCGGGTCGGAAAATATTTCCATTTTAATACTGCCGGTCCACTCCGTCTTTCCCGCTTGGTTCTGCGCCTCCGTGGCAAGGCTGTCGGGACCGGTCAGCTTCACACGAATCATGCCGCCCAGGGGCGCTCCATCCGGGCCATGCTCGTCGTAGACGCCCACAATAAAGCCGAACGCGGAAGTGGAATCGTCGCGCACAACTTTCAGCGTTGCGAGGACTCTGCTATCTGGGGGTTTTGGAACGCCGCGCCATTCGTTCCTCTTTCCTGCGTCCTTTCGGTATCGCTGAAACGCATTGCTGACATCCTCGGTGACGGCGAGAACGTGGACTGAGAACTCCTGGTTTGCATCGGCGCCCTCTTTTGATCGGCCTATGTAAACATCCGCCCGCCACGCGTTTTCACTGCGGGATAGGTGTGCTTGGGGATGGTAGTGGGTGCCGCCTTCGGCCACGACCACAAGCCAAATCTCAATCCACTCTGAAACCCCGTGGAGGGTGCCGAGGATCAGGGCCTTTCGCGGCACGTGCGTGCGGGAGGCCGGCGCCGTAATCTGCGCTTCCATTTTTTTCGACGACAGGTGCCACTGAGCGAAACTTTTCAGCTGTTCGATGAGCTCGGCTGCGAGACTCTTAACCTCCTGCCGAGCTTCGTAGGAATCCAGTTTCCGATGCCGGAGCGACCTAATATCCCTGTAGTTATGGTCAGCCACAAGCTGTGCGAGCCAGTCGGCTCCCTTGGCGAATTTGTCCTCTAGTTCGGAACACGTGATGTAGTACAGCGGTAGGATGAGCCCGCCAAAGCCCATGGTCTTCTCCCGTTCGACAAACTGTTCCAATTCCGAGCGACATGCATCGCTCTTGAAATAGCTCGGCGTAATGATCGGGATTAGAAACACCGCATCGTCCTCGGAGGTTCTGATCTTGGACTTCCATTGTTCCCCCCAGGCGATGCCTTCGACGTCTTGGAAAATCTCGACCCTGATGCCGGACAAAGCCTGGATCTCCGCCTCCAGCGCCTGCTTCAAACCTGACAGCCACTGCTCATCGTGCTTGTCGTCAAAACGGATATAACTCCAGAACGCGATGTGCCGCCGACGGGTGGACAATTCAAGCCTCCAACGACCTAGCATAACAATCGGCTAGATCATTCGTATAGCCGTTGTGTTTTGAGTGGTCGGATTCCAGCTGGTTTCCGGCAGCGCCCTAGTTTAGGGCCCCAGCGATGATTGAAATCTTCGGGAAGGGCACGGGCAGGAGTTCCCCTGGCACGTACTGGTACGAGGCGAACGCAGGGGTCCTTCGACTCCGCTGGAACTTCACTTCGTGAAGTCCCTGCTCCGCTCAGGATGACAATTTCATGAATGGCCATGGGCGGACGGGGGCGTCCGCCCCACACGGGCCGGGGTTATTATAATCACTTGCTTCCAGGCTTTAACTTTTGCTGGGCAAGGACAGTCGTCCGAAGGACACGCATTGGCACTCGACGAAAATATTTATGAAATACGGCGCGAGAAGCTGAAGAAGATTGAGGCTCTCGGGCATCCGGCGTATCCGCGGAAGTACAACTACAGCCACACGGTGCGGCAGATTCTGGTCGAGTATGGCGGGCAGACTACGGAGGAACTGGAATCTCCGCGGGTGATGGTGCGGGTGGCGGGACGCATCATGGCCATACGGCTGATGGGTAAGGCCGGGTTCGCGCACCTGCAGCAGGACGGGCAGCGGCTGCAGATCTACGTCAAAAAAGATGCAGTCGGCGATGCGGGCTTCGAACTGTGGAAGCTGCTCGACCTGGGCGATCACATTGGGGTTCGCGGATATCTGTTTCGCACGCGCACGGGCGAACTCAGCATTCATGCCGAGGAATTGGCATTTCTTGCTAAAGACCTACTACCCTTACCGGAAAAATTTCATGGGTTGACAGACGTGGAATTGCGCTACCGGCAACGCTATCTGGATCTGGTGATGAATCCGGAGGTGCGCGAAGTGTTTTTGAAGCGCAGCAAGCTGGTGCAATCGTTGCGGCGGTATTTCGACGCGCAGGGGTTCATGGAAGTCGAGACGCCGATGATGCATCCGATTGCGGGCGGAGCGGTGGCGCGTCCGTTCAAGACGCATCACAACACTTTGGATATGGATCTGTTTCTGCGGATCGCTCCGGAACTTTATTTGAAACGGCTGACGGTGGGCGGATTCGATCGCGTGTATGAAATCAACCGCAACTTCCGCAACGAGGGGCTGGGCTGGAGATGGAATCCTGAGTTTACGATGCTCGAGGCTTACCAGGCTTACACGGATTATCTCGGCATCCTGGATACGACGCAGGGCGCGATCGAGCAGGCGGTGAAAGACGTGACCGGCGGGATGAAGACGAAATGGGGCGAGCACGAGATTGACTGGTCGCACGCGAACTGGCGGCGGATGACGATGCGGGAGGCGATTGTCCAGTTCTGGCCGGAGAAGGCTGGAGCCAAGCCGGTGGTGAGCGATTTCGTGACGCGCCAGTCGGTTGAGGCGCTGGTCGAGCGCGTGCGCGGCGCGGGGATCAGTTTGGGCTATGATGCGGCGGCGCCGGTGGGCAAGACGGTCGCTAATGTTTTTGAGGCGATTGCCGAAGAGCATTTGATGCAGCCGACGATCATTTATGAGTTTCCTACCGCAGTCTCTCCGTTGTCGAAGCAGAAGCCGGATGAGCCGGACTGGACCGAGCGCTTTGAGATATTCGCGGGGAAGATGGAAATCGCCAACGGCTTCAGCGAGCTGAACGATCCGGAAGATCAGCGGCGGCGCTTTGAGGGGCAATTAGAAGAACGCGAGCGCGGCGACGAAGAAGCCCATCAGATGGACGAGAATTATATAGACGCGCTGAGTTATGGCATGCCACCTGCGGGCGGGGTGGGATTGGGAGTGGACCGGCTGGCGATGCTGATCACCGACTCGCATACGATTCGCGATGTGATTCTGTTTCCGTTGCTGCGGCCGGAAAAAATCTCTCCCACAGAGAACACAGGGGACACGGAGGAAAAGTAGCGTCGCTTCGCGTACCTAAAGAATCACTTGAAGTCTGGTTGCAGCCCGATCATGCTGAGGCTAGTTTTCCGCAAGGTCACGGGCAGCGCTGTCCGTAACGTCACTTCGGATGTTGGGTCGGGCAGCGCCTTGCTCTTCGCGGACAAGAGTGTCCGCGCTACACGAGCTAGTCAGCGGCGCTCCCGGATTTCTTCTCTGCAGGCTTAGCCGCGCCTTTTTCGGGACCGAAGTTCTTGGTAAGATAATCCAGAAAAGCGTTGCGATCGGCGTCGGGGATGACGGCTCCCAAACCTTCCATTTTGTCGAGTTCGACGGACCATCCCTGGCGGGTCAGGTGCTGCTCGGCGATGCGAGCGGTGTTGTGACAGGTAGTGCAGGCGGCCTTCACCTTGGCTTGAGCGGGTCCGGGCGGAAGCGGCTTGCCGGGAGCGCTGGGCGCTTGCGCGCTGGCCTGAATGATAAATGCAAATAGAAAGACTGCCGGAAAAGTTCGTTCGAACAAGCGGAATTCCCCACGCTCTCACGGCTGCTGGAGCCGATCAGAGTCGCCCCCACGGGCGCTGAGAATATGGTAGCAGGAGTGCGGGTCCCCAGGAGCAGGTCCCTCGCTTCGCTCAGGATGACAATTTAATGGACGATGATCGAATTGGGCACCTCGATGCTAGCGTTGGTCGAGCAGGTGGATGGTTTCCATGATCGTATCGCCTGCGATTTGGAGACTTTTGGGACTTAGCTTGTCCATGGTGTCTTGCGCGGTGTGATGGAAGACATTGTTATAGCCGTAATCGAGATCGATGACGTCGGCACAGGGGACACCGCGGTTGAAGAAAGGAATGTGATCGTCCTCGATGGGTTCCTCGACGGCGTAGAAGTGGGACTGGTAGCCTAAGCGCTCGGCGGCGGTGTAGATGAGGTCGAGCAGCCAGGGAGCGCCTTTGGTATTGCGTTGGATGTCGAGGTCGGCGTCGCCGATCATATCCATGACCATCAGCGCTTTGATCTTCTTGAGCGTGCCATCTTTTTCCCATTTTTCGGCGAGATGGCGTGAACCGTAAACGCTGTCGGTGTCAGACCAGGTCTTGACGGCTTCTTCGCCGTCGGTCCAGACGAGCCAGACGCTGTAGCCATCGCGCTTCTTACTCGGTCCAACACCGCGCAATTCGCCGCGCAACTGGTTGGCGAATTCGAGCAGGATGGCGGTGGAAGAGCCGCCGTCGTTGGCGCCTACGTATCCGATGTTGCGCAGCGGGTAGTTGGTGTCGTAGTGGCCCATGATGACGATGATGCCATCTTTGACGCCGGGAAATTTGGCGATGATGTTGCGGACAGGGAATTTGCCTTCGACCGTGTCGGCGGTAAAGGCGTCGTCTTCGACTTGATCGCCTTTCAGGTGGTCGATAATGTAGCGCTCCAGTTTCTTGTGATTTTCGCTGCCCATGTAGCGCGGGCCGAAGGCGGTGACCTCGCGGGTGTACTGGAAGGCGCGTCTGGCGTCGATGTGGGGGAGAGGACGGGAGTCGGGAGCGGCGGGCATCGCAGCGGGAGATGCGGGCTTTTCTGCCGCGCTATCGGAGGCGCTGCTGGCGGCGTCGGCGGAGTTTGCTCTGGCGCAGGCTATGGTGCTCGCGAGAACGATAATCAGTGGCAGAGCAAGGCTAATTCTTAACCACAAGGGACACGGGGTGACACAGGGGCAAGCATCGAGTTTGTATGTCTGACGTTTCATTCCTTGGCGAGCCTCCGTGTCGAAATGGGTCGTCCCTCCGGGACTTGAATCTTTCTTGGGCTCTTCCCAGCGCTGAAGCGCTGGGCTAAGTTCGGTCGCCCCTTCGGGGCTGGATTCTTCCGGCTTTGGTCCACCGGGTGCCACCAAACGTTTTTACACCCGCTCGTCGGTGATCAGGAACTCTTCTCCGCGCGTTTCTTGCGTTGCGCGGGATGCACGAGCCAGGCGATGCCGATGCTCAACACATACAGCCCAACCATGGGCGCGGCAAAGATGCACATGTTCACGATGTCGGGAGTGGGCGTGATAATGGCGGCGACGATGAAGATCCCGAGGATCGAATAACGGATGTTGCGCCACATCCAGCCGGCACTAACAATTCCCATCAGGGCCAGAAAAAAAACCAGGATGGGCATCTCGAAAATCGCGCCCATGCCGACGATGATGGTCACAAACAACTGCGTGTATTCCTCGATGGTGATCATCGGCTGGAACTGTTTGCCGAAGTCAATCAGGAAGTTGAGCGCCTGGGGATAGACCACGCGGTAGCCAAAATATCCGCCGGTCAAAAACAGGCCCACGCTCGACGCCATGAAGGGCATAACGTAGCGCTTCTCCCTGCGATAAAGGCCGGGGGCGATGAACAGCCATATCTGGTAAAGCACAAACGGCGAGGCCAGGAACAGACCCGCCACCCCGGCAACCTTGAGATACAGATTGAACGGGTCCACGGGATTGAGATAGACGAGTTTTTCCGGCAGACCGTATTTGTGCAGCACGTCGACGATCGGACGTTGCATGATGCCGACCAGGCGGGGCGCGGAGAACCAGCAGATGAAGAAACCGGCAATGACGGCCAGCATGGAATAGACGATTCTCTTGCGAAGTTCCTCGAGATGGTCGAGGAAGCCCATGGTGGGCATTTTCTCGCTGGCGGATTCGTCCGCAGGTGAGGAGACGGCCGCTTCAGGCATCGGGCGCAACCTTCGGAGCTTCAGGCGTCGGAGCTTCAGTCCTCGGAGCTTCAACCCTCGGAGTTTCAACGCCAGGAACTGGAGACGGGGCAAGCCCCGTCTCTACCTTGGCATTTTCGGCAGGGGCATGTTCGGTGGTACTTTCCGCAACTTCGAGCTTTTCGGCGGGCGGGGGATTGAAGATGCGGTTGGCCAGCGATCCGAGCGGGGCCTGGAGGGGCGGCAGGATCTGGCGGCGGAGGTTGCTGGCGTTCGCGTTAGCGTTAGCGTTATCCAGGGAATTCATTTCAGACTCGATCTGCGAGCGGAATTCGTAGGAAGCACGCCGGAACTCGTTCAGGAAGCGCGCGACTTGGCGGCCGATCTCGGGCATCTTCTTGGGGCCGAAAAGGATCAGGGCCAGAAAAAACAGGAAGATCATCTCGCCGGAGAAGCCGAAATTCATACGTCTATCATAATGCGGGAGAGGGGAAACCGGAAACTTGTGAGGATGGCGAGGAGCAAAAAGTCGCACAGCGGAAGCGCGAGCTACGAAGGGCCTGCCATTTGCCGAGGCGGGAAAAAAGCAGGTCCTTCGCTGCGCTCAGGATGACAAACTCAAATCGCTATCTCATTTGAACGTGTAGCCAATGGAGACGCCGTAGCGGGTGGCATACGACGAACTAAACAGCTGGTTGTTGGTGACGAGGTAGAGTTTGGCCTCGGGACGGATAAAGAAATTGCGCACGGGATAGAGTTTGATGCCGGCGCCGAAGTCTCCCATGAAGTGCTTGTCGGTCGAGTAGTTGGTGTAACCATTCCCGCAAGTTTGACAGTAGATACGGGTGTCTACCGCGCCGATGCCAGCCTCAAGGTCCAGATAGGCGTGGCTGGCGAGTTTGGGCGAGTAAACCCCATTGAAGTCCAAGAAGAGTGGACGATAAGGAGTCGGAGGGAAGCTGGGGTAGTTGCTCTGCGTTGCCCTCCAAAAGACTTCGGCTCCGATGCCGAAATTGTGCCAGAAGAGCACGTCGCCGCTAAAGCCGGGATAGGTGCCACCGGTGAGCGATGGGCCACTCGAGTTGGCCGCAGGCGCTGTGACGGTGCTGACGCCAAATGCGAAGTCAACCCTCTGAGCCTGAGCGAAATTCGAGAAGACTGCCAGGGAAAAACAGACAAAAGACAAGAGGATGGAAACACGCAATGTCCGTTTCAATCGAAACCTCCGGTGAATTAGTTTGATTTTAACAGATTGGATGCGCGCGGAAGGCGCGGCGCTGCTGCGGCGGAGGAAGATTTACAAAAATTTATAGTGGCCGGAGGACCATGAAAGATAAGGTGTTATCGGACGTGATCGTTGCAGCCACAAAAGCGCATACCTTTGTGTAATGGCGAATATTCGGCGAATGCTGCCGACCGGCCGATGAGATCACGGCGGCGGATCAGTAAGCCAGCAGGATGCGCAGATCGCGAAGATTGTTTCCGGTGGGTCCGGTCATGACGGTGTCTCCTAGCGCGTCGAAGAGAGGATAAGCATTGAAGGTGGAGAGCGCTTGCTGCGCGGCTTCGACTCCGCCGGCGCGGGCGAGCGTACTGCCATCGACTACGGCTCCGGCGGCTGGGCTGTTGCCGTCGATGCCGTCGGTGCCGGCGCTTAGTACGGTGATGTCGTGTCCCGATATTTTTTCGGCACAGGCGAGAGCGAACTGCTGGTTGCGTCCGCCGATGCCGCCGTTGCGGACGGTGACGGTCACCTCGCCGCCGGAAATCAAACAAACGCGCGAGACTTTGCTGCGCAGATCGCGCAGACGGTGGAGCAGGTAATCAGCCGCTTTGTCGTAGGGCCAGTCATCGCAGGAGTTATCGACCTCAACGGCGAAACCGGCGCAGGTAGCAGCGGCGGCAGCTTCATCGATAGCTACCTGGTTCGAGAGCACGTTCCACCAGCGAGCACGGACGAATGCGGGGTCGTCCGACTTAGGCGTCTCGTCGAGGGCATGCTGGCGGAAGAGACCGGCTACGGATTTAGGGAACTGATCGAGCAAGTTGTATTTAGCGGCGATGCGCTCGCAATCATGGATGGAAGTGGAATCGGGCATGGTGGGGCCGGAGGCGAGCGCGTCGGGGGTAGCGTCGGGCACGTCGGAGACGAGAATCGAGACCTGCTGGGCGGGATAGGCGGCTTGGGCGAGGCGTCCACCTTTGACGGCGGAGAGATGTTTGCGGATGGCGTTGACCTCGGCGATGGGCGCACCAGAGTGCACTAGTGTCTGATAGGTGGCGGCTAGATCGGGGAGAGTGATTTCTTCGTCTACAGGCTTTTCTACGATAGAAGAGCCGCCTCCGGAGATCATAAAGATGACGAGCGACGTGGAGTCGAGAGCATTCAGCGATTTGAGGATGGCGTTGGCGGCGCTGATGGATTCGGCGGTGGGGGTGGGATGTCCGCCGCGAAAATAGCGAAAGCCGCGGACCTGACTTGTATGAACATGATTGGCGGGTTCGACCGGCGATGCAACGATGCCTTCGAGCGTGCTGCCGAGCTGGGCTTCGAGAGCGGCGGCCATGGTGTGCGCGGCTTTGCCGATGGAGACTACGAAGACGCGGTGGTAGGAATCGAGGTCGTGGAGGTCTTCTCCGATGCGCAGGACGCGGCGCTCGCAGTGCACGTTGCGGGCGAAGGCGTTTTCGATGGAGGCGTTCTTCAGGGCGGAGGTGAAGATCTCGCGGGCTACTTCACGCATCCGGGCGAACTGCTGCTGGCGCTCGGGAGTCAGGCCGGCCATGGGCGGGATTATAGAGGCAGTTGTTGGTTGCTAAAAGTCGGCTTGCGAATGTGGTGGGCTGCGGTCGCTGGTGAAATCCCGATTTGTCGACAACGGCGTTAGAATTGCTCACGTGAAAGGCCTGTTTCTTATTTTTCTACTCACGTGCGGGCATATTGCTACAGCGCAAGATAGCAGAGCAGCACAGGCGTTCGCAGGCTGCTATGAGCTAAGAGTCGAGGGATGGCGTTCGTTCATACTCGACTCCCCGCCGAGGCGATTTCAACTGACAACCCGGCCCGCTGAATCGGGCTTCGAAGCGAGGGATTTGGATTCCAAGCGCTGGGAGGAGTCAATGGGGCCGTTGCTGACGGGTTGGAATGTGACGGATGAAGGAAAGGTCGAAATCGCGTGGAGCACAGGTTTTGTTGGATGGGTCATTCTGTTGAGCAAGTCCGGCGCTAACCTTCGGGGTACGGCACATTATTTCACCGACACGGACGACCCCAACAAACCTTCCCGTCCCGTGACAGTTGTTGCTCATTCCGTGGATTGCGAGACATTAGCCAGGAGAAGGTTCAACTGGAACTCGCTGTTGACGCCGCCTTTTTCGCTGCTTTGGCTCGTAGTCCTGTTCTTGGCATTGTTGTTTGCGGCCAGTCGACTCAAAAATAAGTTCTTGAGAGTATTTTTGTTCTGGATTCCAACGCTGACCGTGTCCCTGTTCTTCATTGCGATTGCTTTGCTGACCGCCTACCTGTTTATCAGGTTTCATATGAGGTGGTGGCTCCGATAGCTGTTGAAAACAAGGCGATTTCACTACCTATCTTTGGGCGCACCGTATTGAGCCTTCTTGAGATGGCTCGTGGTTGAGATATGGGTTGGTGGTCACTCGTTATCCGACGGACAACGTCTCCCGGATCCAATCTTCGATGGCTACACGCATTTCCTTGAGTCTTCCTTCGAAGAAGTGGCCTCCGGCTTCGATGCGGACTAGCTTCTTGGGATCGGCGAAGGTGCTGACTAGCGCTTCGAGTTTGCCTGGGGGAGCGAACTGATCGCGCGATCCGCTGACGAATAGTTTCGGTTTGTTGCACTCGCGCAGGAATTCGAAATCGTAGATGCGGTCTTCATTGCGAACTTCTACGGCGGGCAGGCCGAGGGCGATGAGTGCTTGGACTCGGTCGTCGGCGTAGGCGGCGCGCAAGCCTACGGCGGCTCCAAAGGAAAAACCGGCGAAGATTACGGGAAGCGTGAATTCGCTTTCGAGCCAGTCTAGGGCGGCGCGCACGTCCTCGACTTCGCCGATGCCGTTGGCGTGCTCGGCTTCACTCAGGCCGGTGCCGCGGAAGTTGAAGCGGAGTACGGGGAATCCGAAGTGGTTGAGTGCTTTCATGATGTGGAAAACGACTTTGTTGTGGAGGGTTCCGCCGTAGAGCGGATGGGGATGGCAGACCACGGCTGCGTGGGTCGCAGCGGGCGATCCGGCGTTGAGGAGGGCTTCCAGGCGTCCGGCGGGGCCGGCGAGGAACAGGGAGCGGATGGTGGAGGGTTCGGGCGGCATGGAGCGGTCGTTGGTCTTTAGTCGTTGGTCGTTGGTCGTTGGTCGTTCGCTGGTGGTCCCTCGCTAATTGTAGAGAATCTGCTTGCGAGCGACTAGCGACTAGCGACCAACGACTGCTACGCTCTCCTGCATGGACTTGTTTGCACTTACACGGCGGCTGATCGATATTGAATCCATCACTCCCAATGAAAGTGCGGTGGGGGATTTTCTTTGCGACGAGTTGCGGCGGCGCGGGTTGGACGCTCGGAAAATGCCAGTCGAGGGAGTGCGCGCTAACGTGCTGGCTACCTGGCCGGGGCATGGGCGTCCCCAAATTGTTTTCTCCACGCACATGGATACGGTGCCGCCGTTCATTGCGTCGTCTGAAGACGCTGGGCGCATTTACGGGCGCGGAGCTTGTGACGCCAAGGGGATTATTGCGTCGCAGATTGTGGCGGCGGAGAAGCTGCGCGGGGCAGGCGTTTTCGTCGGACTGCTGTTTCTGGTGGGCGAGGAGCGGGATTCGATCGGCGCGAAAATGGGCAATCAGCATCCGATAGGCGCGCGCTTCATGATTAACGGCGAGCCCACGGAAAACAGGCTGGCGCTGGCTAGCAAAGGCGCACTAAACGTAGAAGTGGTAGCGCACGGAAAGATGGCGCACTCGGCTTATCCGGAGCTGGGCGAGTCGGCGATCGACAAGCTGGTGGAAGCGCTGCACCGTTTGCACGCGATGAAGCTTCCCTCAGACCTCGAGGCCGGCGCATGCACGAAAAATGTGGGCACAATTCAGGGCGGACGCGCTCCGAACGTGATTTCCGATTTTGCCAGGGCAGAACTTTTCTATCGCCTGGTGGGCCCGGCGGACGCGCTGCGCCGCGAGATCACCGAGGCCGTCGGCGAGCTTGTCGAGGCTCGCTTCACGCGCGAGACTCCGTTCCTGCGGTTGCGCACGCTGGAGGGGCTACCTACGATGGTCGCGGCTTTTACGACCGACGTTCCTTCGCTGACGAATTGGGGCGAGCCTCTGTTGCTGGGGCCGGGCTCGATTCATGTGGCGCACACGGAGGGCGAGTTCGTGGAGAAAGCGCAGCTGGTGGAGGCGGTGGAGATCTATTGTTCGATGGCGAAGAAACTTGGCTCTTAGCTGCTGGCTTTTAGCTCGATTTACTTGCGATCTCGATCAATACCCGGCGACGAGACGGTTGCTTTCACCGAATCCGAAGTTGTAAGGTTTTCCTCCAACGAACGGTCCCTTTTGCTTCTCACCTTGAAGTGCTTGCGCAAGGCGTCCATGTCATTCTGTAGGTCTTGGTTTCGATCAACGAGAGTTTGATTCTGCGCTTTCAAGTCTGAAAGCATTCGGGCTTGTTCGGCAGTGCTTTTCTGCATCTTTATTGCTTCGGCTCGGTGTTGTTGGTTGTCATAGAAGAGGAGTATCCACGCTATGACCACGGCGAAAGCGATTAAGAAGAGGTTTAAGCGCGCCTTATGCTTCTCTCGCCAATCCCTCCAGCCGTTCACCGTCGAAGTCGCGGCTGGAATCACAGGAGCTACGTACGAAAGCAGGTCTCCAATGTTCATACAAGCCTCCGGGCGATAGGGCGGCCTATCACGCCAAGTCTACTCTTTACGGTGACCTCCCCAAGCTCGGCCCGAACGGACGTGTTCATCTGTGCGCCGCCTACGCTCTCGCGATAAACTCTCCTGATGACTGCCGGCTCGCACAACTCGCTCGCGCGCGCTTCTTCTTCCTATCTGCGCTCGGCGATGCATCAGCCTATCCAGTGGCATGAGTTTGGGGAGGAGGCTTTTGCGGCGGCTCGTGCGGCCAACAAACCTGTGCTTTTGGATATCGGGGCGGTCTGGTGCCACTGGTGTCACGTGATGGATCGCGAGTCTTATGACGATGCCGAAGTGGCGGCGATTGTTAACGAGCATTACATCGCGGTGAAGGTGGATAGGGACGAGCGTCCGGATATTGACAGCCGATACCAGGTTGCGGTGGCCTCGCTCACGGGCCAGGGTGGGTGGCCGCTTACAGCATTTCTTACCGCGGACGGCAAGCCGTTTTATGGGGGGACTTATTTTCCTCCGGCGGACGCGTACGGGCGGCCTAGTTTTAAGCGCGTTTTGCTTTCGATTGCTGCGGCTTATCGCGACAAGCACGGCGATGTGCTGGAGCAGGCGCAGATGGTGGAGAGCGCGATCGCACGGGCGGAGTCTTTTTCTTCGGGCGGGGGAACAGTATCGGCTACCGTGATTGACGCGATTCTGGAGTCGGCGCGAAAGATGTTTGACGAAGTCAACGGCGGATTTGGGAGCGCGCCCAAGTTTCCGCATCCGGCGGCGCTCGATTTGGTGATGGATCAGTTTGGGCGCGCGAAAGATGAGGAGCTGCGCACTATTTTTGTCCACACGCTGGAAAAGATGGCGCGGGGCGGTGTGTATGACCAGTTGGCGGGCGGGTTCCATCGCTACTCGGTGGATGAGCGCTGGATCGTGCCGCACTTCGAGAAGATGTGTTACGACAACTCGGAACTGCTGAAGAACTATGTACACGCCTATCAGGCGACGGGAGATGAGTTTTTCGCTGGGGTGGCGCGCGACATTATTCGCTGGATGGATGAATGGCTGAGTGACCGCGCCCACGGCGGTTTCTACGCTTCGCAGGACGCCGATTATTCGATGGAAGACGACGGCGATTACTTCACCTGGACTCTGGAGGAAACGAAAGCGGTGCTGACCGCGGATGAGGTTGCGATGGCGACCGCCTATTACGACATTCAGCAAACCGGGGACATGCATCACAATCCGGCGAAGAATGTGCTCTCGGTTAGCGGCTCGGCGGAGGAGATCGGCCGCCGACTTAACATTCCGGAAGCGCGGGTGGGCGAGTTGCTGGCGGCGGCTCGGAAGAAAATGTATGCGGCGCGTTTGCTGCGTCCTACACCGTATGTGGACAAGACGGTTTACGCGGGCTGGAATGCGATGTGCGTTTCGGCTTATCTGGAGGTGGCCAAGGTGCTTGATCTGGCGGCCGCACGGCACTTTGCCTTGCGCTCGCTGGATCGACTGCTTTCCGAGGGATGGACTGTTGAGTCAAAACCAACAGCAGCGGGCGAGGGCGCCCGCTCTACACTGCGACATGTGATTGCTTATTCCGATCCGAAAGCGGAGCGGCGGGAAAGTTCTGGCGTGCTGGATGACTATGCTTTCGCGGTGATTGCTTGTCTCGACGCTTACGAGGCTACGGCGGATTTGAGTTATTTCCGTTTTGCACGGGCGATTGGCGAGGCAATGGTGGCGGGGTTCTTTGATCCGGTGGCGGGCGGCTTCTTTGATACGCGTGAGACGGCGGGCGAAAAAGCTGCACTCGGAATCCTGGGGACACGGCGGAAACCGTTTCAGGATTCGCCGACTCCGGCGGGGAATTCGGCGGCGGCGATTGCGCTGCTGCGTCTGCATGGTTACACGAACGATTCTTCCTATCGCGACAAGGCCGAGCAGACCCTGGAGGTCTATGCCGGGGTCGCGGGGCAGCACGGCATTTTTGCGGCGACTTATGGGCTGGCGGTGGTTCGCTTCACCCAGCCGCACACGCAGGTGGTGGTCGTCGGAAACGATGAGGCGGCCGCGAAACTGTATCGGGCTGCGGTCGGTCCGCTGGGCTTGAATACGGCGGTTGTGCGGTTGGATGCCGATAAGGTTGTGGCGCAGAATCTGTCACCGGCTTTGGCGGAAACGATTCCGAATCTTCCGGCGCTGAGTGAAAGGCGATCGTTCGCGGTGGTGTGCTCGGGGTTCGCTTGCCAGCCTCCGATTTTCGATGCGGAAGAACTGGCGCGTGCTTTGGGATCGCACTAGGAGATCGCCCTAGCTTCCGACTAGCTGCGATCCCGACGGTGGCCGGGCAAGCGTTTCACTTTGTCTGCACCTGCGCCTGCATTTGTTTCTCCTGGACGATGTAGGCGTTGACGCGCAGGCCGATGGGCAAATCAATGCCCTCATCCAACTGCACCAAGGTCTCCAGGATTTTCATGTCGACCCGTTCAGTGGGCTCGTCGGTGCGAACGTTCTTGCGTCCCAGTTGCTCACCGATGCGAACGACATGTCCGGGGAAGCGGCGCTCGCCGAACGCATCGGCTGTGACGTAGGCGCGCTGTCCCAACGTCAGCTTGCTCACGTCCGCTTCGTCCACATCGACACGCACGCGCAAGGCGCTCTTGTCGCCGATGGTGAAGATGGGATCGGGCGAACTGGTGGAATTCGACACGCTTTCGCCCTCACGATGATGCTTGCGCAGTACCGTGGCATCCAGCGGCGCGCGGATGTAGGTCTTTTCCAGCAAGGCGCGCGCGTTGGCGAGCTTCGCTTCCGCAAGCTGCAGGGTTGCCTGGGCGATGGCGCGGTCCTCCTCGCGGGCGTCGGCATCGACCAGCGCGTGGTGCTGCGACATCTCTTCATAGCGCGCCTTGGCGACCTCGTATTCCTTCTGGTAGCGGTCTTCCTCCTCGCGCGAAATCACACCTGCGGCGAACAATCCTCGGCGGCGCAGCATGTCAGCCTGGGCGTTGTTCATGACCGCCTCGGCTTCGGCAACGGACGATAGCGCTTCGCGGCGCTCCTGCTGGCGGGCGCCGTTGATGACCTTGCGCAGCTCTGCCTGCTTCTGCATCACCTCGGCTTGGGCGGACTCAACCTGCGCGCGGTAGTCGCCGTTTTCGAGCTCGGCGAGGATTTGCCTGCGACGCACGCCATCTCCTTCCTCCACGTAGATCCGCCGCAGCTTGCCGTTGATTTCCGAGCCCAGCTTGATGTTCTCTGAACTGGGCTCGACCCGTCCGGCCCCGGCAATCAAGTAGTCGCCTTGGGCGCCCGCTGGCACTGGTTGCGGCTTCCGGCTGTTAGTCGTATGGCCCCAGATCATGGTCGCGGTTGCGCCTGTTAAGGCAACGATCGCAGCGATCAACAACACTTTCCTCTTCATACCATCCCCATTTCTTCGCGCTTGGCGCAGGTCAGCAAATCCTCAGAGCTTGTTGAGCAGATCCTGTCGAGAGCAGTCCCATGCTTGAGACTTCCGCCGTATCTTTGCGTCCCAATGCTTCAGGTTCGGGCTCGGCAATGTGTCCGTCTTCCATGTGCACGATGCGATCGCCGAACTCGAGCACCCGGCTGTCATGGGTTACCACTACCACGCCGCGCCCGTGCTTGCGGGCCAGGTCGCGCATCATCTCCATCACGTTGCGGCCGGAGTGGGAATCGAGCGCGGCGGTCGGCTCATCCGCCAGGATGACGCGCGGCGAGCCGGCCAGAGCGCGCGCAATCGCCACGCGCTGCTTCTGTCCGCCGCTCAGGTCGGCCGGGAAACTATCGTACTTGGCGCCGAGTCCCACCTGGTCGAGCAACTTTCGCGCTCCCTGTTTCGCCCGTTCTCCGCGAATGCGCTTGAGGTCGAGCGCGAGTACGATGTTTTCGCCAACAGTGAGCGTGGGAAACAAGTTGAATCCCTGGAAGACAAAGCCGATATGCTGCAGGCGAATCTGCGGCAACTCGCGCTCGCTCAGCTTGGCCACTTCCTGTCCAGCAACCTGCACGCTGCCGGAAGTTGCGCGAAGAATGCAGCCCATGATGGAGAGCAGCGTTGTCTTGCCGCTGCCGGACGGCCCCATCAGCAACACGACTTCGCCCTGCTCGACGTCGAAGTCAACGCCGTGGAGCACCTGGATTCTGTTTGCGCCTTCGACGAAGACCTTGGTGACACCCCGGACTGAAATTGCTGGCTGCATCGTTTACGCTCCTCACCCTCGGAAGACCATGGCCGGATCAAGGCTGGTCACTTTGTTAATGGACACCACCGCCGCGCTCACGCACATCAGCAGCGTAAGAAAGAAGATTCCCACCGCCATTTGCCAGGGCATCAGGATGGCCGCGCCACCGCTGCGGCTGGCGTGGACAATGAAGACACTGACGAACATCGCCAGAACGTAGCCCGCCACCGCGCTCATCCCCGCCTGCGTGATGATGACGCGATAGATATAGCTATTGGGCGCGCCCATGGCCTTCAGGGTGCCGTACTCGCGGATGTGATCCATGGTGGTGGCATAGATGGTCTGCGCTACCACTACAACTCCGACGACGAGTCCCAGGAGCGCGGCGATGAGCACGGCTACACCGGCGCCGGTGGTGAACATCCAATAGATGCGGGTCATACTGCTGAATTTCTGCGTGGTCAGCACATCCACGTCCCGCAGCCGCGACTCAAGTCCGCTCCGCAGCGCCGCCATGTCTGTTCCCGGAAGAGCGCGTACGAGGATGAAGTAGGTCTCGTCCTCGGCGATTCCGGTATAGGCCTGCGCATTTTTGAAGCTGGTGAAGACGTAGGGCGTGGTGGTGAAGGCGCGGATGCCGCGGGTGAATCCTACGACGCGGGCTCGCCGGCCGTTGATTTCGAAGGTCTCGCCGATCTTTGTCACTCCAAGTTTTTTCTTGTAGATTTCGTCCACCATGACCGCGTCGGGAGTCTTCAGGTCCTCCACCTTGCCTTCGATTACGTTCCAGGGGCCACCCACACCGGTGTAGGGATTGAAGCCGACGATCTGGATTCCTTCCTGCGCGCCTTGCGGCGTCTTCCAGTTGGAGAAGCGCACGATGAACTTGTCGGCATGGGCAACGCCGGGCGTGGCCAATACCTGGTAGAGCTTCCTCTCGGAAAACGCCGCGCCCTGCTCGATGTAGGGCGTGCCCTTGGACACGATCCAGAGATCCACCTTCGACTGGTCGATGATGCCGGAGGTGGTGACGGTGAAACCCACGAACAGTCCAAGTTCGACCACGATCAGCACCACGGCGAAGACGATTCCCGTCAGGGTGACGGCCAGCCGGACCTTGTCGTGCGTCAGGTTACGTTGCGCCAGAGGAGGCATGTCTCACCGTTCCCGCTTCAGCAGGCCATCCAGAAGGGCGCTGATCATGGTTTCACCGCGCTGCTGCATGTTGCACCAAGGCACCCAGCCTTCGTTGCACTTGGCGATCTGCAGCGAGGTGACGCCGTGCACGCCGGCCCACAGCGTCTGCGCAATCAGCTCGGCATCGTTCAGGTGCTCGCGGAAAACCCCAGCCTGCAGCGCTTCCCCGACGGTGGCGCGCAGCAGTTCGTAGGTGTCTTCCTCGGGATTGCCCTTCCCCATGAGCGCCTCGGCGTCCTTCGGCATCGGCGGATGCGGCGTCATGAACATGCGGCGGTAGTGGTTGGGATGGTTCAGGCCGAATTCGATGTAGGCCGCGCCAATTTTGCGCAGGCGTTCCACCGGATCGGCGATCTGCGCCAATGACCCCATGGAATGAGCCAGGAGCCGGAAATCCTGATGGCAGATTTCGAGAAACAGCTCGTCCTTATCTTTGAAGTGCACATAGATCGCAGTGGGCGAATATTCAATCTTGTCGGCGATCTGACGCATGGAGACACCGTCGTAGCCCTCGTCGATGAAGAGCTCACGGGCAGCCTCCAGGATCTTGTCGCGGGTCTCGAAGCGCTCGCGTTCGCGTCTCTCTTTGACTCCCATAACATTGGCCTCTTTGTTAACGTTGTTAACTTAACGTCGTTAAGTTATGACTTGCCGTTATTTTTGTCAAGGACTTTTTTGCGATTGGCTGCAAGAGATTGATTCCAAAGAAGCAAAAATACAACAAGTTCGCTAGCTGGACTGCCGATGGAACTGGAAGGCGGCGCGGCCGGTCATGTTCTCTAAGCTTCTTGAAAATCCGAAGCTGTTCCGGCATGTGCTGGAGGACTTGCCGGTGGGGCTTTTCATCGTGGACCGGGTACGGAGGATTCGTTTTTGGAACCGTCGCGCGGAACACCTCACAGGGCATCTGGGACAGGAAGTGGTGGGACATGTTCTGGAAGATGTTGTGCAGGCCTGCGATGGGCGGGGCAACCGCTTGAGTGGCGAGCACTGCCCGGTAACAGCCACCTTCCGGCAGGGACTGCCGCAGCAATGCGCCGCTTACTACCTGCACAAAAATGGACATCGGGTGGCGTTGAAGATCCGCACGCTGGCAGCACTTGGACACGGCGAAGTGATCGAGGGAGTGGCGGTTTTGTTGGAAGAAACGGTTGTGTACAGCGAGGAGTTGTCGCAGCCGCCGATGTACGGATGCCTGGACGCGACCACGGGGATCGCATCGCGGCGTCTGACGCGTGCGGTGCTGAACGAATGTATGGCGGGAATGGAGGAATCGCATCTCGGCTTTGGGGTGCTGCGGATTCGGGTGCTGGGGCTGGAAGAGTTTCGCGCCAAGCATGGCCCGCAGTCGGTTGTGCCGTTTCTACGCACCGCGGCGCAAACGTTGCGACACAGCCTGGATGCGGAAAACTTTCTGGGATGCTGGGGAGAGAACGAGTTTCTGGCGGTGCTGCCGACGGCGAGTCCGGTGACGGTGGCAACCACGGCGGAGACGGTATGGAACCTGCTGAGCCGATCGGAAGTGCTGTGGTGGGGCGACCGTTTTCCGATTGAGACCGAGGTGGCCCACACGATGGCGGCAGCGGGCAGCGACCTGGAATCGCTATTGGGAGAGATGGTGGCTGCGCACTCGAGTGGGACGGCGAAGCGGGGAGCGACGGGCACGGGCGGCGGGTCTGGGCACTTGCGAGGATGATGTTCGATGTTTTCGATCATTGGGATCGTGGTGGTTTTCGGCTGCATCGTGGCGGGCTATCTGATGGAGCACGGCAACATCAGGGTACTGCTGCAACCGGCGGAGCTGCTCATCATCGGCGGGGCGGCGCTGGGCACGGTGCTGGTCTCGAACCCGGTGCACACGCTGAAGAAGATGATGAGCGGGATCATTGGCGTATTTGGGTCCTCGAAGTACAGCACCGAGCGCTACACAGATTCGTTGAAGATGATGTACGAACTGCTGCAAAAGGCGCGCAAGGAGGGCCTGGTGGCGCTGGAGACGGACATCGAGGAACCGGACAAGAGCCCGCTGTTCTCCAAATACGAGGATTTTGCGAAGGATCACCATGCCGTGGATTTTGTCTGCGACACGATGCGCATGGCGGTGAGCGGCGGTGTGGAAGTATTCGATCTGGATCAGATGCTGGAGATGGACATGGACGTGCATCATCACGAGGCCAGCGAACCGGTGTCGTCGTTGACCACGGTGGCGGACTCGCTGCCCGGGCTCGGCATTGTGGCGGCGGTGCTGGGGGTAGTGATCACGATGAGTGCGATGGGCGGACCTCCGGAAGAAATTGGGAAGAAAGTGGCAGCGGCGCTGGTGGGGACGTTTCTGGGCGTTCTGTTGTGCTACGGACTGGTCGGCCCGCTGGCGTCGCGTATGGGCAAGACGGCAGACGAGGAACACGCGTTCCTGCTGGTGTTGCGGGTAACCATGATTGCTTTTCTGAAAGGCGTAGCTCCGATCATGGCGGTTGAGATCGGGCGGCGGACGGTGCCCGGGCATGTGCGGCCTGGATTCAAGGCGGTGGAGGACGCTTGCCGGGGGGCGAGAGACGAAGCGAAAGCCGCATCGGCAGCGTCGGATGCGGCGCCACCGGATGCGGCGACTGGCGCGACCGCGGGATAAGCGCTGTCATGCCGACACCTCCCATCATCATCATCAGAAAAAAAGGCGGCCATGGCGGCCACCACGGCGGCGCGTGGAAGGTTGCCTATGCCGACTTTGTCACGGCCATGATGGCGTTGTTCATCGTGTTGTGGCTGATGAACAGCAGCAAGCCGATTCAGGTGGCGATCAGCGGGTACTTCAAAGATCCCACCGGAACTGGAAAGCAGACCGGCAGCAGTTTGAGCGGAAGCGGCGAGAATCTGCAACCGAAGAAGCAGGACATGGCGCAACTTAAAGAGGAATTGCAAAAGAGTATCCAGGGCGTCAACGACTTCGCCAAGCTGAAAAACAATATCGAGATCACGGTGACGGCGGAGGGACTGTGCATTGAGTTGCTGGAATCGGAAAAGGGAACCTTCTTCGAGAGTGGGAGTTCCACGCTCAACAAGAGCGGGCAGGAGATTGCGGCGCTGCTGGCGGCGGAACTGGGAAAAGCTCCCAACCATGTTTCGATTGAGGGACACACGGACGCCAAACCTTATACCGGCAAGAGCAGCTACAGCAACTGGGAACTGTCGGCGGATCGGGCGAACGCGGCGCGGCGATTAATGCAGCAGTCGGGATTGCGCGGCGACCAGATCTCGCAAGTGCGGGGCTTCGCGGACCAGCGCCTGCGCAACGTCAAGGATCCGCTGGACCCGTCGAACCGGCGCATTTCGATCATTGTGCAGTACCTCAGCAATAAGAGTTCCGGAGGGGACGCGAACGAAGCGGGGGAGGGGAAAGTGCCCGCAACCAGCGCGAAGGCGGAATCTGAAACGACAGGGGAAAAAGACGGGAAGTAACGGCCAGGCTTCTCGGGCTATGGAAACAGGCCTGAAGAGCGTGCGTGAGAAATGAGTCGTCCCTCCGGGACTTGAATCATTAATTCCAGGGTTCCGAGCGCTGAAGCGCTGGGCTAAGCTCGGTCGCCCCTCTGGGGCTGGGCGGCTTTCCACTTCCTACCCACGGCTTGCGCGCCTTCGAAAAGCTCAGGGGAGGCTGTGGGCTGCATTCTTGCGCTGCTCCGGCTCTTGCGGGTGACTATCCGGCGTCGGGCGTGGAATGAAGGTAGGCGCGCATCATGCGAACTTCATCGTCCTTTTCGTCGAGATTGTGGAGGAGGATGTCGCGTAAGGAAATGACTCCCCTCAGTTCACGTCCGGCGCAGATGGGCAGATGCCGGAACCCATGGCGCTTCATCAGGGTCATACAGGTCTCGAGGGGATCGTCGGGCGCGACGGTCAGAGGGTCTTCGGTCATGACCTGACTGACCGGGGTCTGGGCAGGGTCCTTGCCGGCGACCACTACACGGATCATCAGGTCGCGCTCGGAGAAGATGCCGACCATCTGGCCATCCTGGAGAACCGGTACGGCGCCGATGTTGTGCTCCACCATCAGGCGGGCAACTTCAAGTACAGTCTGATGGGCCTCGGCGGATATGGTGACTTGATTCCTCAGCAGATCGCGGATCAACATTTGCACCTCCCGTGGAGTTGCGCAGGGATGATTGTGCCCGGCGAACAGCTTCTAATGATCTTGAATGAAGGACGCAAATGCAGACTTATGTTTGAACCCAGGGGCGGAGTATATGTCGAAAATCGGCGTAGGGGAAGAGAAAAATGGCAGCGGGCGATCAGTTTTCGAGCCCAGCCCCTAAAGGGGCATCTTTCCTCTAAGCGCTTACGGTATCGCTAAAGCGATACCCTGATACGAACCCAAGTGGCCGCAAGGAATGATTCGCCCCCAGTTGCCTTCCCCGTCCGGCGGGATTACTATTTTTCCAATTCATTTCACCTCGACGGAATTCTCTCACTCGATTTTGCACTTCAAGGAGGATGTATGGGCATTGCAATTTCCCCAATCCAGATTGATTCGCGCATCGGCGACTTCCTCGGGAAGCCGCGCAAGATGCTGATCGACGGCAAGTGGGTGAATGCCGCGTCGGGCAAAACTTTCCCAACCTACAATCCGGCCACCGGCGAAGTTCTGGCGCAGGTCGCGGAAGGCGACCGGCAGGACATCGACCTGGCCGTGAAGGCCGCACGCAAGGCGTTCGACAGCGGTCCCTGGTCGCGGCTTATGGCTTCCGAGCGAGGCAAGCTGGTGTGGAAGCTGGCCGACCTGCTGGAAGAGCACCTGGAAGAATTCGCGACGTTGGAGACATTGGATAACGGCAAGCCGCTCACGGTGGCGCGGGCCGCCGACGTTCCGCTGGCCGTCGATATGTTCCGCTACATGGCAGGATGGGCGACCAAGCTCGAAGGCACAACCATTCCGCTTTCGGTCATGTATACGCCGGGGGTGAACTATCACGCGTACACGCTGCGGGAGCCGGTGGGCGTGGTGGGGCAGATTATCCCGTGGAATTTCCCACTGCTGATGGCGGCCTGGAAACTGGCGCCGGCGCTGGCCTCGGGATGCACGGTGGTGTTGAAACCGGCGGAACAAACTCCGCTTTCCGCGCTGCGTTTGGGCGAGCTGATTATGGAAGCCGGATTCCCCGAGGGCGTGGTCAATATCGTCCCGGGATATGGCGAGACGGCAGGCGCAGCGCTGGCGGCGCACGATCTGGTCGATAAAATCGCGTTTACCGGATCGACCGAAGTGGGCAAGCTGATTGTGCATGCGGCCACGGGAAATCTGAAAAAAGTTTCGCTCGAACTGGGCGGCAAGTCGCCGAATATCGTATTCCAGGATTCGGATCTGGATACGGCAATCGGCGGCGCTGCCAGCGCCATTTTCTTCAATCACGGGCAATGCTGCTGCGCCGGTTCGCGTCTGTTCGTGGAGCGGCCGGTGTTTGATCGCGTGGTGGAAGGAGTGGCAGCGAAGGCCAAGAAGATCCGGGTGGGATCGGGTCTGGAGCCGGACACGGCGATGGGGCCACTCGTCTCCGAGGAGCAGTTGCAGCGGGTGTGCAACTACCTGGAGATTGGCATGAAGGAAGGCGCGACCGCCGTGACTGGCGGCAAGAAGCTGGGCGACAAGGGATACTTCGTCGAGCCGACGGTGCTGGTAAATACGAAAGACAACATGCGGGTGGTGCAGGAAGAAATCTTCGGACCGGTGGTGGCGGCGATTCCGTTCGACGATCCGGAAGATCTTACATCGCGCGCCAACGACTCGATGTACGGACTGGCCGCTGGCATCTGGACGAAGGATATTTCGAAGGCGCATCGTCTGGCAGCCGCGCTGCGGGCGGGGACGGTGTGGATCAACTGCTATAACATCTTCGACGCGGCACTGCCGTTTGGCGGGTACAAACAGTCGGGTTGGGGACGCGAGATGGGCAAAGACGTCCTCGAAATGTACACGCAGACGAAGGCGGTGTGCGCGCGACTGTAGGTCGCTTTAGCTACAATCCCATCCGTACGTACAAAGAATGTGCGGGCGGATGGGATTTTTGCAGGAAGCCGGAAACTGACCGCTGATGAATGACCGTTGAGGGCGGCTCCTACTTCGCATCGGGCGTTTTTGCGTCCGCCGGTTTGGCCTCAGGTTTCGCCTCTTCATTCAGAACACGCAGCTTTTGTTCGGAGCCATCCGACAAAGGTATATGAGCGGATCCCTTCTCCACCCGGAAATGGATCACATCGCCGATTTGCAGCGGTTTGTCTCCTCCGCATTCCTTTCCCGTGACACCAAACATGGGCGTCTTGCCGCAATCCAGCTCGTAGATCTTTGTGTCCGTTTCGATCTTGTACGTGTGGCTGTATACCGAATAGCTACCCCCGCCCATACCATTGCCCGTCTTGGGGTGGTTTTTCGTATGCTCATTCTGCCCAATGCCAATGACCTTCCCCGATTCGGGATATGTCTTGGCTTCTTTTGCAGCCGCCGAAGCCGTTAGAAGAAGAGTGACCAGAAATAAGGTGAAAAAAAATAAAGCGAGCGGATAGAGCGATAGTCCGCGCCTTTCTTTGTCATGAGGCACAGGGATCCTCCCTTAAGGAAAATGCACCCCTCACGACGATGCAAATAGGACGCAAGGAACCGGACATCCTACATCAGCAAAGGGCAATCGACAATGGCCAGCGTTGGAGGCGCGGCTGAGAATCGAACGTGAGCCGTGCAGCCGGATGGGATATTTCTTGAACTGAGAGCTGAGAGCTGACGGCTGAAATTTGGAGGCGCGGGTGAGAATCGAACTCACGATAGAGGTTTTGCAGACCTCGGCCTTACCACTTGGCTACCGCGCCCTCTAAAACGAAAAGCCCTCGCCGGGGCAGGGCTTGGAGAAACTGGAGCGGGAGACGGGATTTGAACCCGCGACTTCGACCTTGGCAAGGTCGCACTCTACCACTGAGTTACTCCCGCTCGACTGTATGAGTATAAATGAGGCCGTCCTACAGGAGCAAACACGGCAGCGCGGAGGAATCCCACTCATCGCAAAGTGCGCGATGAGTGGGGCACCCAGCTCGGCGTTCGACGTCCAGCCCCTAAAGGGGCCGATGATTTTCGAGAATTTGCGGTATCGCTAAAGCGATACCCTGATACGAGGCCTGAGTTTTCCCGCAGCCTGCTAGTCTTCCGGCTCCTGATACGAAACTTGAGTTTTTTCGCAGCCCGCTACTCTTCCGGGTGAGGCGTGGCGTAGTAGCCACTGCGGGCCTGGACTTTGTAATCCCCCTGCTTGGGCTTGATTTCGACCTTACGAAATGAGCCGTCGCGGGCAGTGTTGGTGGGGGTGTAACCGGCGTTGTACTGGCTGCGGAGTTCGGCGGAAATGTCGTCGAACGCTTTGCGCAGCTTGTCAATTTTGTTTCCAACCTCGATGACGCGGCCTCCGGTCTCCTGCGTCAGCTTTTTCATTTCTGCGTCGCCGTTATAGCCGAAGCCGCCGCCCATGCCGTAGAAACCGCGGTCAGCAATGAGCAGCACGTAGCAGATGGCATCGGCCTTCTGGGCGGCTTCTATGGCATCTTTGATCTTGAGGCGGCTGCCTTCATCTTCTCCATCAGTGAGCAGGATCATCGCCTTGCGGCCGACTTCGTGGCTGAGTTCGTCGTGCGAAGCGAGATAGACGGCGTCATAGAGCGCGGTGCCGCGTTGGCCGGTGGAGGAGCACGGAATCGGGCCCTGCGGGCCGATCGGACCGCCGGCACAGCCGACTCCACCGGCATTCATGCTGGCATCGTCCAGCGCATGCCGGAGCCGGCTGACGGAGTTGGTGAAATCCTGCAGCAGGGTAATGTCGGTGCCGAAGCTGATGACGAAGGCCTCGTCTTTGGGGCGCAGAATACTTTCGAGGAAGGAGCCTCCAACCGTCTTTTCCATACCGAGGACGCGCAGCTGGCTGCCGCTCGTATCGAGGAGGATGCCGAGGGTTAAGGGGAGATCGGTTTCGGCCTTGAAATACTTGATGGTCTGCGGTTGGCCGTCCTCGAACAGTTCGAAGTTGTCCTTGTTGAGGTTGGGGATGAGCGCGCCATGTTTGTCTTTGACGTTGAAGAACAACTGGACGACTTCGACGTTGACCTTCAATGTTTCGACGGACTGGTCTTGCGACGGAGCATTGGAGTTCGCGGGCGCAGGTGGAGAGGACTGTCCGGCGACGGATAGTGGCAGGGCTAGGGCAAGACCGAAAATGCTCGTACCCAGGTACCATCTGCGATGTAGTTTAGGCATTTGCGTTTTTATCCCGAGACTTTGCTAGTCTATCCTGTAACAGCCCGTAAAGGTTAGATGCACCAAAGGTGCCGCGGTGGGCATCTGAATCAGTAAAAAGCGCTGGAAGGTGAAAGCTCTAAGAAGAAAGATAGAGGATTCCGGGGATGGCGACGAAGACTAGGGTGGTATTGAGGCTGGCGCAGCTGTTGTTGCTCTGCGGGTTGCTGGCGGGCGCCTTGGCGGCGCAGCAGAAGCCTGAGGATATCCCGGACGCTCCGTCGGCAGTTCGTCCGGTCCCACCGCCGCCGCCACCCAGCCCGCGGCCCGGGGCGGACGAGGAGACCATGCCGGATACGCCGCCGGCGGATAATTCCGGCGCAGGGGTCCCCAGGTCGAAGGAGATTCCGCGGAGCGTTCCCGATTCTGCGAGTCAGAAGACAGAAGGGACGCCGGCGCCGCCTGCAATGCCTCCGGTTAGAACGGTACCCGCGGGCAGCGTTCCGAAGGATGTAGAAACCGGGCAGGACGTCGGTTACACCATCACGCACATCACGAACCTCGTGCTGGTTCCGGTGACGGTAACGGACAGCGATGGGCGGTTGGTCGGCGGCTTGCGGCCTAAGGATTTTTCGGTGTTGGAGAGTGGCCAACCGCAAAAGTTGACATTCTTCACCAGCGACCCGTTTGCGCTGTCGGCGGCAGTGGTCATTGATACCGGGATGGCGGACGTCGGTTTGAAGAAGGTGCAGGAGACGTTATCGGCGTTGCAGGGCGCGTTCAGCCAGTTCGATGAAGTCGCGGTCTACACCTACAGCAGCACGGTGGGCCGCACCTCCGACTTCACTGGGGTGGGTAAGCAGTTGACGGCGACTCTGAACGAGGTCAAGGAATACAGCGGAGAGAATAATGGACCTCCGGTGACGAGCGGGCCGCTCGGTCCGCAGGGACCGTACATCAATGGCCGTCCGGTAGACTATCCGGTAAACCCGGTTTCCACGCCTCCGAAGGTCGCGCACGTAATGAACGATGCGATCCTCGAGGCAGCGCGCGATCTTTCGAAACGCGACCGGGCGCGGCGGAAGATTATCTTTGTCATCAGCGACGGACGGGAACTGGGCTCGACTGCCAGCTACGCCGATACCCTGAAAGTGCTGCTGACGCAGAACATCACGGTGTATGGCGTGGGAGTGGAAGGGGCGGCGATCCCGGTTTACGACCGGCTGCAGCGGATTCACCTGCCGAAGACGGCCGCGGCGATGGGCTACAGCGATATTTTGCCGAAATACGTCAACGCAACTGGAGGAGGGACCGTGCACAGCGAGTTGGCGCAAGCCGACATCGAGCGGGCTTACGCCCAGGCCATCGGAGACGCGCGCAACCAGTACACGCTGGGGTATTCGCCCAAGGCGGCCATTGGAGGTTATCGGGAGATCGAGGTGCAGGTGCGGCGTCCAGACGTGAAGGTTTACGCCAAGCATGGATATTATCCACTGCCGACGGCGCGATAGTCACAGTGGGCAGTACCCAGTTGCCGGTGCGGCCCGCCAGGGCGATCCACGAGGCGGTCGCGGTCCCGATGCGGATCAAACCGAAAAGACTGGCGACTGGGTGCTGGGTTTGGCAACCCGGTACTGACCTGGGTAACCTGCGCCGGAGCCTCCCGGTGTGGTATAAAAACCAGCAGTAACCGATACTGTTACGGTAGTCAGCATCCAATGGTGGCGAGAAGGCTCGCGCATTGAGGGAGTGGTTCGCAACGGCCTTTTTCGCAGGAGTTTTTGAGGAAACCTTTTGAGTTTCATCAACTTCGCAGCACGCGAGATCAACTGCAAGATCGTCTACTACGGCGCCGGTTTGGGCGGTAAGACGACGAATCTGCAGTTCATCTTCCAAAAAACAGCCGAACAGCAGAAGGGTAAGATGATCTCGCTCGCCACCGAGACCGATCGAACCCTGTTCTTCGACTTTCTACCACTGGATCTGGGTTCGGTGCGAGGTTTCAAGACGCGCATTCACTTGTACACGGTTCCGGGACAGGTCTTTTATGACGCCAGCCGCAAGCTGATTCTGCGCGGGGTGGATGGCATCGTGTTCGTGGCCGATTCCCAGCAGGAGCGCCACGATGCCAACATCGAGGCGCTCGACAACCTGACCGCCAACCTGAAAGAACACGGCTACGACTTCAACAAGATTCCCTACGTGCTGCAACTGAACAAGCGCGACCTGCCGAATGCGCTGCCGGTGGAAGATCTCTCCCGGGAACTGCGCAAGAAGAACGAGCCGGTGGTGGAGGCGGTTGCCTTCCAGGGCGTGGGCGTGTTTGAGACGCTGAAGGAAATCGCGCGACAGGTGCTGACAGAGTTGAAGCAGGGCGGGTAGGGCAGCTGTCAGCTCTCAGCTGTCAGGTCTCAGTAAAACCCAAAACAATCTCCCTCTAGAGGCGCGGCTTGCCGCGTCCAGGTAGAACTGACACTATTGCAGTGACCCTGATAGCTCTTCCCACTCATTCATCAGGCTCTGCAGATCGCTCTTTTGGCGAGCGAGCTCCTGGGTCTGGCGCTGCGTTTCCTCGGCACTTACAAAGCTCTGGAGTTCGGTTTCACAGAGCGCAATCGCGGCTTCGGCGCGGGCTATCTCTTCTTCTATTTCGTGCAAGCGGTCTTCCATTTGCTGGCGCTTGATCGGATTCAGGCGCCTGCCTTTGGGTTCGGCGGACTCGGACCTGAAGGAGCCGCCATTGGTCGTAGTAGCGGCAGCTGATTTTGGCCCCTGTTTCAGCGGATTGGCGGGCAAGAATGCCCGCCCCACACGCTCCGCGGAAGAGCGAGAAGCGGACAATTCTCCGACCAGTTCGTCCTGAACCGCACCGATTTCCTGCGCCGCTCTTCCCTGCTTCCGCCAGAGATAGTCTTCGTAGTTTCCCGGATAGATTTCTACCTTGCCATCGCCGATTTCGAAGACGCGAGTGGCCAGCTTGTCGATGAAATAGCGGTCGTGGGAAACGAAGACTACCGTGCCGGTGTATTTCATCAGGGCTTCTAACAGGACGTCTTTGGCGCGCAGGTCGAGGTGGTTGGTGGGTTCGTCGAGCAGCAGGAAGTTGGCGGGGTGGAGCAGCATTTTCAGCAGCGCATAACGGTTGCGCTCGCCTCCGGAGAGAACGCCGATACGCTTGAAGACATCGTCGCCGGAGAAAAGAAAACAGCCGAGCAGGCTGCGCAGCTGGGTTTGTGTCGAGGCGGGCGAGAGTTCGCCGAGGTCGTCGAGGATGCGCGCCTCGGGGTCGAGCTCCTTATATTGGTCCTGCGCGAAATAATCCGGGTGGACTTCGTGGCCGAGCTTGTATTCGCCCGCGCTCAACTTCTCTTGCTGAGCGAGCAGCTTAATCAGGGTAGACTTCCCTGCCCCGTTGACTCCGACTAACGCAACGCGTTCGCCGCGCTCGATCATGAAGTCCACTTTCTCAAACACTTTGTGATCGCCGTAACTTTTCGCGACATTCATGAACTCGGCCACGATTCGCCCGCTCGGCTTTGGCTGCGGGAAGGAGAAGTGGACGGTCTTCTCTTCTTCGGGAATTTGAATGCGCTCCATTTTCTCGAGCTCTTTGATGCGGCTCTGCACTTGCTTGGCCTTGGTCGCCGTGTAGCGAAAGCGATTGATGAAGACTTCCAGTTGCTCGATGCGATCGTGCTGAGTTTTGTAGGCGGATTCCAGTTGCTCCTTGCGCGCGGTTTTGCCGGCCAGGTATTGGTCGTAGTTGCCGGCGTAAAAGTGGATTTGCTTGTTCCAGATTTCGACGATGCGTTTAACCGTGATGTCGAGAAAATAGCGGTCGTGCGAAATGAGGACGAAGGCGCAGGGATAGGTGGTCAGGTAGTCCTCAAGCCAGTTGCGGGCTTCGAGATCGAGGTGGTTGGTGGGTTCGTCGAGCAGCAGCAGATTGGGCTTCTGCAGCAGAAGTTTGGCGAGGGCGATGCGCATCTGCCAGCCGCCGGAAAATTCTTCGGTCTGGCGCTTCCAGTCGTCGCGATGGAAGCCAAGGCCAGTTAGGACCTGACCGACCTGGGCTTCGAGCGTGTAGCCGTCGCGGGTGATGAATTCATGTTCGAGCTTCTGGTAACGGTCGGCAACGTTTGCGTATTCCGGACTCTCGTGGTCGAGCTCCGACATGCTGCGGGTGAGCGACTCCATTTCTTTTTCGATGGCGTGGAGCTCGGCAAAGACGGACATGCACTCGGCGAAGATGGTGCGGCCGGTCAGGGTGAGGCCGTCCTGCGGAAGGTATCCGGTGGAGATGCCCTTAGCGCGCGAGATGGAGCCGTAGTCGAGCGTCTCGCTCCCGGCCAAGATTTTCATGATGGTGGATTTGCCGGTGCCGTTCGCCCCGACCAGGCCGATGCGGGATTCCGGCGTGATCAGCCAGTCGGCGTTTTCGAACAAGAGCTTGTGGCCGTAGCGCTTGCCGGCGCTGGAGACTTGGATCATGGGGGTCTATTTAACTATAGCGGACGGGAGCGGGTGTCGGTTGTCGGCTTCCTGCTCTCAGCTCTCAGTGAAAACGCCACTTGACAGTGTGTCACAAATTGTGACACACTATTGACATGCTCAGCGTAAACATTCGCCAACTTCGGGACACCAAGCGGCTGAAGGCTTGGCTGCGTGCCGGGAAAACGGTGGAACTCCGGGAGCGGGACGAGGTGATTGCCTGCATTGTTCCGCAAGGATCTCGTCCGCAGCCCAGCGAGTGGCCGGATTTCGCGGCCATGCGGAAGGAGATTTTTGGCGACCGCATTTTGCCCGGAGCGGATGTAGTGATTGAAGAACGCGGCCGCTATTGAGGTTGCAATGACGACCTTCGCGCCGCCCGCTCCGGTGATCATCTACGCTGACACATCTTTTTTTGTATCCCTCTACCTCCCGGACCGGCACACATCGGAAGTTGAACGTAGGCTCAGTTCGCGGCCGTCGCTGTGGATGACGCCCCTTCATGTGGCCGAGTGCACACATGCCGTCGAGCAACACGTTTTCCGCAAGACGATTACACGTGGCCAGGCTGACCGCGCGCTGCAGAAATTCCACGAGCATCGCGCCCAGAACCTATGGAGGGAGTCTTCCCTGCCGGATCAAGCATTCGAGGTCTGCGCGCAACTGGCTCACAGACACGCGTCGCGGCTAGGCGTTCGGACTCTCGACACGTTGCACGTGGCCTCGGCTCTCGAGCTGAAAGCCGAGCATTTTTGGACCTTTGACGAAAGGCAGGCGAAATTGGCAGTGGCGGCGGGCTTGAAAACGGACTAAGTCGATGAGACGGGCGCCCGTCTCTCCACAAACCCTAGCGGGCCGCAGCCATGCGGGCCTCGCCGAGGTGCTCGAGCGCGCGGTCGATCACCGTCTGGAGTTCGTGGGCGTATTTGACTTCGCGGCCCTTGGCCAGGATAATGCGCGCCTTTTCGGCGTCGAACCAGGTGGGATTACGGTCGTCTTCCTGTGGACGGCGAGTTTGGCGCACGTCCATCAAGAAGGCTTTGACCACGTATTCCTGCACGCCGCCGGGCTGCCAAAAGACGCCTTTGGAGTGAATGTAGATGTGGAAATGGCGGGGCTCAATGGTGCCGATGGCGCCCGCTTCTTCTTTGGCTTCGCGTTCGGCGGCCTGGCTGTGCGACAGGCGAGGTTCGGGGGCTCCCTTGGGAAAAGTCCACTTGTTGCCGCCGTTGGTGTTGACCAACAGAAACTCGGCATGAGAATTCACCCGCCGGTAACAGACCGCTGCCACCTGCAGCGGCAGCGCGAATTGAGAGACGCGTGGCGAACTCATTGTCCATAGTTTACTGCCAAGATATTTCAGGAATGTTAAATAGCAACGAAAGTTGTGCACACTTTGGTACTCAGTTCTCAGATCCCAGTTCTCAGTTGTCGGCGACGGGGAATACCAACGAAACTGCAACCTTGCTACTGAGAACCGGGAACTGAGAACTGAGAACTTCTCCCGAAGGTCAGTCCGCTCAGGGCGGCTAATTTCTTGGATTCATCCCTCGGCTGGCAATCAGGACTTGAAAATTTTCTCCCATGCCGACGGGGGTGACCAGATGTTTGAGTTGGAGGGCTACCTTCGCCCGTTCTTGCGGGATGCGGCAACCTTCGAAGGCATCGGCAAATTGATTGTTCTCGCCAATGCCCATCAGGAATTGCGATTGCGTTAGCAGCTTTTCAACCTGCATGCCGCCCTGCTCGCAGGCAGCGGCGAGGGCGGTGAAATTGACGTGGGCGGTCAGGTCTTGCTCGCCGGGAGCCTGGTAAGGGTCGGGACTGGCGGAGTGATGACGGTATGCCATGAGCGTGCCGCGGTGGCGGCCCGTGAGCTGCTGGTTGCGCGTGTAACCGTAGTCAATGATCGCCAGCACGCCGCGTTCGATGGCGCGCACGATTTGCTGCGTCCAATGCAGCGCCTGGATGGGCACTTCAATGCGCTCGTTCTTGTCAATTTGGGCTTCAGGATGGACACCGTAGCGGTCGAGGAATTCCAACTCTTCGGCGAGGGGCGCAAGCCAGGTTTCGTGCAGACGATTATTTTCGAGCGCGAGGTGGAGCTTGCCGCGGGTGCTGAGAATTTCCACGGGGAGGGCGTCGAAGAATTCGTTGGCGAAGACGATCAGGGGTACGTCGTGGGCTAGGCTACGTTTGATGTCAGCAGAAGCCGAGCTACGCTCGGCCTGGACGGGCGAGGGCGCCCGTCCCCACACAGGCTGGGCTAAGCTGGATCGTTCCTCCGGAACTTGAGCTTTTCGAGTGCGGATGTGGCCGCGAAGAGTATCTTGCAATTTTGCTCGCAATGGCGGCGAACTCTCCTGCAAGGTGTAGGTGAGGGCGGCGAAGAAGTTGGGAAATTTCTTGCTGGACCAGTCGAGCACGTCGCGGGCGAACAGGCCGCGGCCGGGACCGAGTTCGAGGATTTCGATTTGGGGAGGGCGGTCGAGGGCTTGCCATATCTCGTCAAACTGACGCGCCAGCAGGCGTCCGAAGACGGCGTGAACGTCGCTCGAGGTGTAGAAGTCTCCAGCTTTGCCGAATTGTTCGGCGTTGGCGGAGTAGTAACCATGGTCAGGATCGTAGAGGCAGATCTGCATGTAGCGCGAAAAGGGGATGGGGCCGCGCTCGCGGATTTCGCGCTCGATTTGTTCGCGGAGGGACACGGCGCTAACTTCCCTTGCTGCCAGCGCTTCCCTCTGCGGCAGGCATGGGGCTGGGGACGGCGCGATCCTGCGGGGTGCGGATGAACATCTCGATGAAATAGTCATGCAGGCCGTCATAAAGCTGGCGCTGCAGATGCCAGGCGAACTGGGGATGATCGAGGTCGCGGGGATGAATCGGAAGCACGTAGGTGTGAACGGGGACGGTCGAGTTCTTCAGATCGATCAGGACTTCGATAACGCCTTTATTTTCGCGCGCGGAAAAGGCGAGCAGCGGATGCTCGTAGAGCTTAAGGTGCTCCTCGACCTTACCGAGTTTGCCGGAACCTGACACGCATCCATTCTACTGAGGCTAGTCTGACCAGGCTGGACCCTTCGGCTTCGCTCAGGGCAGGCTCACGAGGCGCCCGTCTCTCCACCGCGGGAATCCTCACGGCGGCGCGACACTAGGCTGCCATGCGGAGCGAGTGGCGCCGATCGTGAAAGGCGCGCTTGACCGGCGGCAGGGCGAGATAAATGATCACGACGGCGTTGATGATCGCGAAAGCCATTGGAATTCCGTGAACGACCAGCAGGACCGGCATCAGCAAAACGAGGCCGAGCGCTGAAAGAAACAGGGTGAGCAGACGTCCCCAATTATGCACTCCTAGAACTCCATAGCCGGCGATCAGGTGAAGGGCTCCAAACACAATAATCACCAAACTGGCCATGTGCCCAAAACCGCCAAAAAAACGTCCGGCGGCATTGGCCTCAGCGGCCAGAGAAGCGAGTTTGGCGACCAGTCCAGCGAAGAACAGGATAGAAACTCCGAACAACAGCCCGAGTACACCGCGCAGAATCTCATAAAAGCCGACCAGAGTGACGCCAAGTGGACGCATGAAACCCTCCATTACGGATTTGCGGAGAAATATAGCATACGGGCACGGGAAACGATCAGGAGAGAGAGTAAGGTCAGAGGTCAGAAGTCAGATTGCAGAGGTAAAAACCTATGGTGAGAGCGATTTCACCTCTGCAATCTGACCTCTCACCTTTGACCTTCCTTTCATTCGTAGCGCAGAGCTTCGATGGGATCCAGGCGGGAGGCCTTGATGGCGGGCAACATGCCGCTGACGACGCCGACGAATCCGAGAATCACAGTGGATGCCAGCAAAGTAGTGGAATCGATGGTGAGATGGATGTCGCCTTCGGTACCATTTTCCACGAATGCGCTCCACAAGGTCAGCGATCCGACCGACCAGGACACGACATAAGCGAGAACTATGCCGGCGAGGCCGCCGAGGAGCGTGATGGCGAGAGCTTCGGCGAGAAACTGGACCAGGATGTGCCAGCCCCGGGCGCCGAGGGCTTTCTCGACGCCGATCTCGCGGGTGCGCTGGGTCACGGAGACCAACATGATGTTCATCAGGCCGACGCCGCCGATGCCGAGCGTGAGCAGGCCGATGAAGCCGAGCAGAATCTTGATGCCGGTGGTGATGACCCGCAGGTCCAGCAGATCGGCAAAGACGTCGAAGACAAAGATGGCGCGCTTGTCCTTGGGATCGAATTCATGGTGAAAAGCCATCGACCGGCGCACCGCCTCGGCGACTTTTTCGTGATCGCCTTCGTATTCCATGGCGATGGCGTTGAGGTAATAAGTGTTGGTGAGGTCGTTCATGGCGCTGAACGGAATGTACAGCTTGCTGTTCATGTCTTCGTCGCCATTCTGAATGACGTGCTTGAGCACGCCGACGACCTCATAGGAAATGCCGTCGACGCGGACTTTTTCGCCGACCGCGTTCTGCCCGGAGAACAACTTCTTCTTGACGTCGGCCCCGAGGATGGCGACGCGGCTGTGCGTGTTTTCATCGAGGTCGGTGAAGAAGCTGCCGTCTTCAACCTCCATGCGGCGCATGTGCTGATAGTAGGGATAGACTCCGCTGACGCTGTAACTGCCGCTGCGCGTCCCGTAAGCAACCGTGCTTTGCTTGGCGGTTTCGGGCGAGATGCGCTTCAGCAGAGGAACCTCGGCCTGCAGGTAATCGAGATCGTTGACGGTGAGTTTGACTTCACTGCCTGCCTTGGTGCCGCCCGCTTGCATGGAGGTGCGCCCGGGAAAAATGAAGACCAGGTTTGTGCCCCAGGAGCGGAACGCGACCCAAAGGCCGCGCTCGAAACCGGAGCCGTAAGCCAACAGCAACACGACGGTCGCGATGCCCCAAGCCATGCCGAGCATGGTGAGGATGCTGCGGCGGCGGTTGTACTTGAGCGCGCTGTAGGCCTGGCGGGCGAGTTCGAGAATCATAACTACTTGTCCGTGACCTCAGCGGCTGAAGCCGCCGATGAAAAGGTTGTCTTTATCGCAGCGCTGAAGCGCTGCGCCACCCAAAAACATTTGCCGGACAAATTACATTTCTCTTGCACACTCATAGTCTTCCTCGCTATTCCTGGCGCAGGGCCTCCACCGGTTGCAGCAGCGCGGCTTGTCGCGCTGGATAAAGGCCGGCGACGATGCCGGCAAACGCAAGCGAGAGAATGGCGATGGCCGCTGACGAAGGAACGATGCGGGGTGTATCGAATCCTTCGGGCGCAGGCAAAGCAGCGAGCACCGTGACTAATGCCGTGGTGATGGCCAGCCCGATGCCTCCGCTGAGCGCGGTCAGGAAGGCGCCTTCCACAAAAAACTGGGTCAAGATGGCGCGATGGGTGGCTCCGAGCGCCTTGCGCAATCCGATCTCGCGGGTGCGTTCGGTGACCGAGACCAGCATGATGTTGATGATGCCGATGGCACCCAGCGCCAGCGTGATCACTCCCACCACGCCGAGGAACCAATCCATGCCGTCAAAGATCTTGTCGACGCGCTTGTTGTCCTCAATGGTGTCCCAGTCATCGAACGATTCCTCAAGCTTGGGATCGAAGCCGTGACGGCGCGCAATAATCTCGTGGACTTCCTGTTTCGCCACCAAATCTCCGGCGGGAGTGAGCGGACGGTAGTTCAGGAATGAGATCGCATCTTCGCTGTTCTGCTCTTTCAGCCGGAACAGATTGCGCATGGTCTCGATGGGAATGAAGATGCGCGCATTGGTGCCGTTGTTGCCGTCCTGCCCGACTTTGGTGAGCACACCAACAATTTCAAAGCGGATGTCATTGAGCAGGATGGACGAACCTACGGCGGGGCGTCCGGGAAATATGTTTTTCAGAAGCTCCCAGCCAACGACGGCTACGCGGCGTGTTTCGTCGTTGTCCTCGTCGTTGAACCAGCGGCCCGGGCCAACCGGGATGTTGCGGATCTGGTTGTACTCGGGCGCAATGCCGAAGACTTGGCCGTTGGTGGAACCGTAATCGCTGACGGCGCGAATGTCCTCGCGGTTGAGCACTGGCGAAACATACTTGAGCGAGCGAGCGTCGCGGCGAATGGCGAGGTAATCCTGATAGGTGAAATGGTAGGTACGGCCGGACTGCGTACTGCCTTCGACGGCGGGAATGCGGCCGGGGAAAGTGAACATAATGTCCTGGCCGAGATTCTTCAGTTGCTTGGCCTGGCCGCTGCGGAAGCCCTCGCCCAAACCGACCAGCAGGAGCAGCGATCCGACGCCCCAGGCGATGCCGAACATGGTGAGAAACGAACGCAGTTTGTGGGCCCAGAGAGTGGCCAGCGACTGGCGAACGATTTCGATGAGCATCCGCATGGGTGGTTCACGGCAGGCTGCCCTTATGGGAGCTGAACCGGGACTCTATTATGAAGTACGCGACCGGGGGCGCTGTGGTTCCGAGAAAAAGCACAGCGCACCGTACTGTTTAGACGCGAGAAAGACCCCGTGGGTTAGCCACGACGAGGATCGTGTGGTGACAGGGTTTGCTCCGTCCAGCGGGGCGAAGCCCGGCCACCACACAGTCTCGAAGGGCGGGAGGTAAACTGGATTACGGATCAGACGCGCGGAACCGATGAATCTGACAAGGCGCACTGAACTCCGCGGCAGCTGGGAGACTCAGATCATGCGGAGATACGTCGCGGCCGCAGCACTGATGGTGGCGGAGTTGCTCATCGGAACTGCGCGCGTACCGGCCCAGCAGCAGGCCTCCCAGCCATCTTCCGTCGTCCGCCAGTCGCTGGACGATGCCTGGTGGACCGGCCCCATGCTGGCGCCCAACGCGACGACGATACCGCGCGGACATTTCCTGATCGAACCCTATTTCTACGATGTGATCTCCGCTCATTCGAACGGCTTCGGTTCGCTGACCTACGTAAACTACGGACTTGCAGACAGAGTGACGGTCGGGATGATCCCCACCGCGGGCTTCAATGAAGTGAGTAACGGCCCGAGCAGTTCCGGCGGGGGGTTGGGCGATCTCACCGTGCAAACTCAGTTCCGGCTCACGAAGTTTCAGGAAGGCAGTTGGTTTCCGACAACCTCCTTCACCCTCCAGGAAACGTTGCCGACCGGAAAGTACGACCGGCTGGGTGACCGGCCGAGCGACGGCTTGGGCAGCGGAGCTTACACCACGACGCTGGCACTCTACTCCCAGACGTACCTGTGGCTGCCGAATGGCCGCATTCTGCGAATGCGCTTCGACGTGTCGCAGAGTTTTTCGAACAGCGTGAACGTGGAAGACGTCAGCGTCTACGGCACGGCAGCGGGCTTTCGCGGACACGCCCAACCCGGCCCCTCCTTCCTCGTCGACCCGGCCTGGGAATACAGCGTTACGCGGAGCTGGGTGCTGGCGCTCGACGCCACCTACCGGCACAACTGGAACACGCGCGTGACCGGATATAACAGCCTGCAGAATCCGTCCAGCATCCTGCTGAACTCCGGCTCCAGCGAAGCGTTCGCCTTCGCGCCGGCGATTGAATACAGCTGGAAACCAACCCTGGGTGTACTCCTGGGCACTCGCGTAATTCCGGCCGCGCACAACACTCATGCCTCGGTCACGCCGGCGATAGCGATCAACTTCGTCCACTGATGGCTGGCGACGGGGCCGTCTCTTGGATCACCACGACTTCCTTGCCCATGCGCTTGCCGACTTCGACCGCAGCGGCCAGGGTGTCGTCATCGGTTTCGAGCGCGCGCACGATTTCGAGCGGCTTCATCTGGTGCACGGGATTCAAGAAGCGCATGCCGACGCACTTCTGGGCGCGATAGGTAACGCTGGCGATCTCGCTGACGCTGAGCTTGGACGTATTCGAGGCGAGAATCGTGGCAGGACGGCAGAACTTGTCGAGCATGGTGAAGATTTCGAGCTTCGATTCCATTTCGTCGGGGACGGCCTCGATGACGAGATCGGCTTCGCGCGCGGCTTCATCGACGGAACCGGCATACTCCAGCCGGGAGAAAGCGGCCTCGGCGTCCCTGGCATTGACCTTGCCGAGTTCGACGGCATGGTCGAGATGGACGCGAAGTTCGGTCTCGGCCTGGCGCAGCGACTTGGGGAAAAGGTCTTCGAGAATGGTGCGATAGCCGGCGAGAGCGGCAGCATGCGCGATGCCGCGGCCCATGATGCCGGCGCCGATGACAGCCACCGTGCGGACTTCCGTCACTCTTGTTCGCCTTTGCGCGCCTGCTCTCTGCCCGCCTGTTCGAGGTGCTGAAGCACGCTCTCATAGCTCGGTTCAGACTTGCGGATGTATTCGCCCAGGCGGGCGCACTCCTCCCTGGTCATCGCCGGGATGCTGGCGCTGATGCGGCGCAGAGTGGTGGCGATGTCGTCGATGTAATTCATCAGGCGGATAAGTTCTCCAGTGGCGGGCATGAAGGCTCCTTGCGTTTTCCCCGGCGCACTGGCGGATTGGGAAGCGGCCGCCGCTGCCAGGTGAACTATTCATTGTTCAACATGATGGCGGATTTGGCAAAGGAGGTCTTCCGATTTTGCGCTGCCGAGCTTCGCTCGGCTTGGACGGGCGAGGGCGCCCGTCCCCACACAAGACGCTAATCGAGTTCGTGGAAACGACGGAAGCTAGCGTAGCCTTCCTTGCCCATGTAGCGCTCAAGGACCGAGGGCTCGGTCTGGCGGAGGTCGACGATCATAAGGCCATCGACCACATCGGAAAATTTGCGGTCCAGATTGAAGCCCACCAGCCTGGCTCCAACCTTGGCATACTGCTTGAGCAGGATGGGCAATCCTTTGCCATCTTCTTCCACATCGGAGATGGGCTCGGCAAGTTCGTCAAGATCGCGCATGGCTCCGCAGAGAGCGCCGCAATCCCAGCGGCGAAGCTTGGGAGCGCGAAAAGGCGTGCGGGCATGGATGAGATCGGCGAACTCGTGGTCGTCTTGCCGCTGCTCAAAATAGCGCACAATCATCTCGCGGGACAAACTGTTGTACTCGTTGCTGATGCTGACCGCTCCAAACAGCACCGGAGTTTCGGGATGGGCGGCCACGAAACGCGCGATGCCCTTCCACAACAGAAGCAACGGCGCATACTGACGCTGATATTCGGGGCGCACAAACGAGCGGCCCAGTTCGAGAGCGGAGCCAATCTTCAAGAAAAGTTGTTCGTCGTAGCGGAACACGGTGTTGGTATAGAGACCCTTGATGCCGTGGGCTCGGATGATTTCATCGGTGTTACCGGCGCGGTAGGCACCGGCCAATTCCCGCTTCGCCTTGTTCCAGAGCAGGAGGTGCCAGTAGTGTGCGTCGAACTGATCGATATCGGCGCTGCGTCCGGTGCCTTCTCCGGCGGCGCGGAAGGTGATTTCGCGGAGGCGCCCAAGTTCATCGAGCGCGTGGGGCAGTTCGGAAGCGCGCGCTGCGTACACCGCGAAATCCCCGTTTTCGATGAGCAGCCGTTCGGCAGGTAACGCCGCAATATCGTTGACCACGAATTGAGGTGGAACCTCGGAAGCGATCGGCTCCTGCGCCTTGCGCGGAAGCGCGGAACGCATCTTGGTGGGCAGCGAGATTGGCTTCTTGCCGCGATACGACAGCAGGTAGGTGCGCAAACGAAGATACTCAGTGGCTTCTTCGTCGCTATCGAGGTTGGCGATCAACTCGGAGGGGATCGCGCCGCCGATGCGAACCTTCACCTCTTTCTCGCGCTGCTGCAGAAACTCCTGCAACAGGAAAAGCGTCCGGAGCCGTGGATTGATCAACCCGAGCAGTTGGAACGTCACGCTGTTGCGACCAGCAAAATATACGGGTAGTGCGCTGGCTGCAGTCTTGCGCACGAGGCGAGCAGCCACGGTGTTCCACGCGGGATCGGTGATTTGGGCCTCGCGGACATTCCACTGCGAGACTTCGCCGGCCGGAAACACGGCCAGCGCTCCGCCCTGGCGCAGCCATTCCATCGCCTGCTTCAGGGGTTTGACATTCTTATCGACCGAAGACGGGGTCTGAAATGGATCCACAAAAATGCACTGCTCGTGGAGTTCAGGGATACCCTCGAGGAGCGAGTTGGTCAGTATCTTGACGTCGGGACGCGCGCGCAACAGGAGCACTGCCAGAACCACACCATCCAGCACACCAAAAGGATGGTTGGCCACGGCCACCAGAGGGCCCTTGACCGGGATGCGGTCGAGATCAGCGGGCTGGACGATAAGTTTTACCTTCATTTCCGCCAGCAGCGCTTCCAGTCGAAAACCCTGAGGCGCAGAGCGCACGCGCTGATACAGTTCACGCGCCTGTCCCATGGGAATAAATTTCCCAGCGAACCCCGGGAGCCCAGCCAGAAGCGGCGGTTCGGTCAGTACTGCTCGCTCTTCGTCAATTGGCAACCTTGGCATGGCTAATTTTGGCCTTGCCTTGGTTGCAACTTCATGAAGGTAGCGTTAAGGGTTTGTGAATAGTATCTCTTTAGTAATTCCGAGTAACGCGGCGAGACGATAGGGGAAAGTCTTATAGATTTGTTTCAACGGGAAGAATACGCCACTCAGGCCGCCCACTCTTCACCGTGGTTCGCGCTGGCGGCCGCCGGCAAGGGCTGCGGAAGCCGGTCGGATACTTCGGCGAGTGTGGCGAGTTTTTCCGCCAACTCCGGGCGCAGCAACTCGGCGGCAAAACGCCAGCGCCAGTTGCCTTCCTGCCGGCTCGGAACGTTCATGCGCGCGTCACTTCCCAGCCCCAGCACATCCTGCAACGGCACCACCGAGAGGCTGGCCACGGAAGTGGAGGCGGCGCGAATCATCGCCCAGTGGATACCGTCTTCACATGGGCCCAGGTACGCTTCCGCTTGCCGGCGTTCATATTCGGTTGCAGCCGATTTCCACCAGCCAAGCAGCGTGTCGTTGTCGTGCGTGCCGGTGTAGACAGCCTTCTCAGGGGTGAAAGTGTGAGGCAGATGGGTGTGCGCGCCGACATTGCCAAACCCAAATTGCAGCACGGCCATGCCGGGAATCTTGAGGCGCTCGCGGAGTTCATGCACGTCGGGCGTGATGTATCCGAGATCTTCGGCGAAGAATGGGAGCCCGCCCAGAGCCTCGCGCAGCTTCACAAATAAATCGTCTTTTGGGCCGTCAACCCAGCGGCCATGAACCGCGGTAGGTTCGCTGGCAGGAATCTCCCAATACTGCGCGAAGCCGCGAAAATGATCGAGGCGGATGTAGTCAAAATTGTGCGTGGCCCAACGCATCCGGTCGATCCACCACGAATATCCCTGCTTTTTCATCACGTCCCAGCGATAAAGAGGACTGCCCCAACGCTGGCCGTCTTGGCTGAAAAAATCCGGAGGCACGCCGGCGACGACTTCGGGATCGAGGCCGGAGTTCAGGCAAAACAGATCGGGGTGGGTCCAGACGTCGGCGCTGTCGAAATTCACGAAGATGGCGATGTCGCCGACGACGCGAATAGAACGCCGCGCGCAATAGGCACGAAGCGCCTGCCACTGCTCGAAGAAAAAGAACTGCACAGCGCGGCGGACATCGAGTTCGTCGAGCATTTCCGCGCGCGCCTTCTCGATCGCCGCCGGATCGCGATGCGTCAGTCCGCGAGGCCAGCGGTTCCAGCTTTCCAGGCGGAAACGCGCGCGCAAAGCGTCGAAGAGCACGAAGTCATCGAGCCACCACTGGTTTTGGCGGCAGAAGGTGTGGTAACGCGAGCGTGCATCCGGGGCAGCCGAGCGTACAAAGTTGTGCGCCGCTTCAAAGACCAGCGGCAGCTTGTGGCGGAAGACGGACAAGTAATCCACAGGCTCGACGGCGCCGGTCAGGGCGTCGATCTTGGAGCGGTCAAGCCAGCCGCGATCGGCAAGGCGTTCCAGGCTGATCAGCAACGGATTTCCGGCAAAGGCCGAAGTGGAGGAATAGGGCGAGGCTCCGTAGCCGAGGGGCCCAAGAGGCAACACCTGCCACAAACCCTGGCGCGCGGAGGCAAGAAAATCCGCGAAGGCATACGCCGACGGACCAAAGTCGCCGATCCCGCCGCAGGAAGCGAGCGAGGTGGGATGAAGCAGAATTCCGCTGGCGCGCGGGAAAGGCATCAAAATCAGCTCTCAGCTATCAGTTGTCAGCTCTCAGGAAAACCCTTCACTGCCGGCTCGCTGAGAGCTGAGAGCCGAGAGCTGAGAGCTTTTTTCGAGTGCACTTCTAATTCAAATCGATCTATGAACCTTCTTGCGCCGTCTGGCGGGTCAGGTTTCTCATCTCTTCCTGATTCACCTTGAGCCGGTTCGATTTTTCCATGTCCTGGCGCAGGTTGGTAACGAACAGCCCGAACAAATCGTTCTGCTTGGCTTCGAGAAGCGACTGGCGGATCTGGTCCTTCTTCTCGGCGAATTCCTGATCGGTAGGCGCCTGCTTTTCGAGAAGCTGAGCGACCACGCCGTTGCCGCCGGCGGTGATCGGCCCGCTAATCTCGCCGGGATTCAGCGAGAAGATCGCGCTTGCATTGGCCAATGAACCGATGTCGGGAACCTGGCCATCGGGCAGCACCAACTCGCTCGTTTTCACCGTCGCACCCAGATCTCTGGCCGCTTTTTTCAAATCATGCGCAGCCTTGGCGCGGTCGGAGAGTTCCTGCGTCTTCTGTTGCAGCAGAAGGGCGGCGCGCTCGTTCTTGAATTCGCTTTCGACCCGCGCACGAATCTCCTCGAAGGTGGGCGTAGCCGGGGGCTTGATGGCGAGCAACTGGAAGACCACGTAGCCTTGCGGGACCTGCACTACATCGGGCGGGGCCTTCTCCGCCTCGTTGAAAACGGCCTCCATAAACTGCGGATTCGCCGCCAGTCCGGGCAAGTTATCGGTTCGGCTGAAGAAATCGGTGGTGACTGCCGTCTGACCTTTGGCGGCGGCAGCCTTGTCGAATCCGTCAGTACGCGCCTGGCTGAGTAAGGCATTCGCCGCCATTTCGGCGGCGCGGGCCGTTTTCTGCTGCTTCACTTTTTCTTCTATTTCGCTCTTCACCTCGATGAGCGTCTTCAGATGCGCGTCATGTTTGTCTTCGACGTGGATGATGTGGAAGCCGTAGCTGCTCTTGACCAGGTCGCTGGTCTGACCCTTGCCGAGCGAAAATGCCGCCTTCTCGAATTCAGGCACGGTGCGGCCGCGGCCGATCCAGCCGAGTTCGCCTCCGTTCTTGGCGCTGCCCGGATCGTCAGAGTATTTCTCCGCGAGCTTGGCGAAGTCGCCACCCGCCTTGAGTTCCTTTAACACCCCTTCGGCCTTCGCGCGCGCGTCGGCCATGGCTTTCTCATCTTCCTTGGCGCCGGGCGCGGGCAGAGGAGTCTTGATCAGAATGTGGCTGACTTTCACCTGCTCGGGCACGCGGTACTCGTCGCGGTGCTGATCGTAATAGGCCTGCAGGTCCTGATCGGTCACGGTCGCCGCCGCAGCAAGTTTCGCGCTATCCACAACGACGTACTTAATCTGCCGCTTCTCCGGGATGGAGTTGTTGTAGGTCGCTTTGTTGCGTTCGTAATAAGCCTTGAGTTCCTCGTCGGCCGGGTGCAGCCCTTTCAGAATGTCGGCCTGCGTGACCACGGCGTATTCGAACTTCACCCTGGTGTTGCGGCGGTTGAATTCGTCGCGGACCTCGGCGTCGCCCACGAAGGCGCTGCTTGAAACCAGGGCGCGCAACTTGCGGATGAGAACATAGTCCTTCTCCAACGCTTCAAACTGAGGAACGGTCAGGTCATTGCGCTGGACAAAGTTTTCGTATTCTTCCTGGCCGACGAACTTGCCTTCGGGAAAGAGCATGGGGCCAAGCTGTCCGTGCTGGAGTTCATCGCGCAGTTCGTCGTCGCTGGCGCGCAGACCCAGGTGGTGCGCCTCGGCAACCAAAGTCTTCTCATTGATGAGCTGCTCGGCAGCCTGACCCGAGAAATAGGGCAGCAGCATACTGGCCTGTGCTCCGCCGCGAGGAAACTGCTGGCGGATCATGGCGCGGGCTTCACGCTGCACCTCGGTCACAGTCACTTGCTGGTCGCCAATCGTGGCCAGGACGCCGGCCGGGGGCGCGCCAATGCCGAAGCTGGAACCGAGCCCGCCGGGAATCAGCGTAATCGCCATCGAGGCACAGATGAGGACAAGAAGCGCCCCGAGAATAATCTTCACGGTTGGCCCTGCATTTTGAAGCTGTCGAATCATAGTCGGATAACTCCGTTAGATTGGTCCACGCTGGAAGCGAGAATTAGTTATTATAAACTAGCATTGAGGTGATAGCCTGTCGCCCGCGCTTCAGCTCTCTTCCAACTCCAACTAGATTTTGTGATCCCGAACGAAGTGGGGGATCTGTATCTAGCGGCGAACTGCAGATCCCTCACTTCGTTTGGGATGACAATTCATTAAAGATGCATGTTCGCGTTCCGACCTTTTGGCAGAAATCCGCTATTGAAACGAATTAATAAAGGTGTTATGAACATAGGGCGGTTCCAGCACGGCGATTTGGCCGGCAATTCATTTCTTTATTAAGGACACTTTTATGAAGACCTTGCGACTCCTGATCCCGTTGTTCTCGCTGGCGGTTGCCGCCGCCCAGCCCGGCCCCCCTTCGGCCCGGACGGTTCCTTTGCGCGATGGGTGGACCCTGCAGTCTTCCGCGAAAGTAACCGCAACCGGCGCAGCGATCTCCGGCGCGGCGTTTAAAGCGACCGGCTGGATCCAGGCGAATGTTCCGACGACTGTGGTGGCAGCGCAAGTCAAGAGCGGAGTGTTGCCCGATCCGTTTTACGGCATGAATCTCAGGAAGTACCCAGGAGTCGGCTATCCCGTGGGCGCCAATTTTTCGAATCTTCCGATGCCGCCCGACAGTCCCTACGCGGTTTCGTGGTGGTATCGCAAGGAATTCACTTTGCCCAATCGGTTCACCGGGAAAACGGTGTGGCTGAACTTCCGAGGCATCAACTATCGCGCCAACATTTTTCTCAACGGAAAGCAGATTGCCAATTCGAACGAAGTCGCCGGCGCATGGCGGACCTACGAGTTCAACGTAACCTCCGCCGTCAAGTCCGGAGCGAATGTGCTCGCGGTGCAGGTGTGGGCGCAGACCGAGAACAGTCTGGCGATTACTTTTGTGGACTGGAATCCCGCGCCGCCCGACAAGAACATGGGCCTGTGGCGTGAGGTGTATTTGACGTCTAGTGGAGCGGTCGCGCTGCGACATCCGGCAGTGAGTTCGAAGGTGGATTCGCCCGAGAACAAAATGGCCCACTTGACGGTAACCGCGCTGGTGAAAAATGGCGGCGATCACCCGATAAAGGGGACGCTGAAAGGTCGGATCGAAGGCAAGGAAAGCATTGAATTCGCACAACCGGTGGAACTGGCGGCGGGGGAGTCAAAAGATGTGGTTTTCTTGCCCGATCAATATCCGCAGCTCAACCTGAGCAATCCGCGGCTGTGGTGGCCGGCGCAGATGGGGACTCCGAACTTGTACGATCTGCAGCTTTCGTTCGAGGTGAATGGCAACGTTTCCGATGAGTCCCATGCCAAGTTCGGTATTCGCGAGATCACGTCCGAAGTCGCCGAGCAGGGGCCGGACCGCTTGAAACGCCTGTTCAAAGTCAATGGCAAGAACATTCTGATTCGCGGCGCCGGCTGGACGCCCGACATGATGCTGCGCCAGACCTCCGGGCGGCTCGCCGATGAGTTCCGCTATGTGCGCGACATGGGACTGAACACGATCCGGCTGGAAGGCAAAATCGAGACCGAAGAATTCTTCGAAATGGCTGACCAGCAGGGCGTTCTGGTGATGGCCGGATGGTGCTGTTGCAATTTCTGGGAGCACTGGGGGAGCTGGAAAGACGAGGACTTCGAGATCGCAAAAGCCTCGTTACGCGACCAGATGTACCGGCTGAGAAGCCATCCCAGCCTGGTGATGTGGCTGAATGGCAGCGACAATCCGCCTCCACCGGACGTGGAAGAGATGTATCTGAAGATCGAAAGCGATTTGCGGTGGCCGAATCCGATCGTATCTTCGGCCACGGCGAAGCCGACCACGGTGAGCGGTGGAAGCGGCGTGAAAATGAGCGGGCCCTATGAATACGTGGCGCCTTCGTATTGGACGACAGATCCATATCTTCGAAAGGACGAAAATCTGTGCAACCCCGGCGGGTGCGGCGGAGCCTACGGCTTCAACACCGAAACCAGCATGGGACCGGCGGTTCCGCCGATCGAAAGCGTCGAACGCATGGTTCCGAAAGATCATCTGTGGACGGTGGATGGGCCGCTGGATGAATATTGGAGCTTCCACGCCGGCGGTGGCTCTTTCATGAACATACATGTGTTCACCGACGCGCTGAATGCCCGGTACGGCAAGGCCAACAACGCGGAAGACTTCACCTACAAATCGCAACTCATGGCCTACGAAGGCGTGCGCGCCATGTACGAGGCCTACAGCCGCAACAAGTACGCTTCGACGGGCGTCATCCAGTGGATGCTGAATAACGCGTGGCCTTCGATGATCTGGCATCTGTACGACTATTATTTGCGTCCGGGCGGCGGATATTTCGGCGCGAAAAAAGCCATGCAGGCGCTTGACCCGGTCTATGGCTACGACGATCACTCGGTGTGGCTGGTGAGCAGCCAATATGCGGATGCCCAGGGGCTGAAGCTCTGGGCACGGGTGTTCAATCTGGATGGAACGCAGAAGTTTTACAAAGACACGGCGCTCGATGCGGCGGCCGACAGCACTGCGAAAGCGTTCGAGATTCCGCAGATCGAAGGACTGTCGCCGGCGTACTTTCTCGATCTCCGTGTCACCGATAGCAGCGGCAAGCTGGTCGGGTCGAACTTCTATTGGCTCTCGACGAAGCCGGAAACGCTCGACTGGGCAAAATCGAACTGGTACATGACTCCGACCGCTTCGTATGCGGACTACACTTCGCTCGCGCAGTTGCCAAAAGTGAAGTTGAATGTAGCGATCCGCAGCGAAAGCAAGGGTGAGGATGCGGTGACCCGCGTCACCGTGGAAAATCCCAGCAAGGCCCTGGCGTTCTTCGTGCGCCTGAAGCTCGAAAAGGGCAAAGGCGAGGAAATTCTGCCGGTTGTCTGGCAGGACAATTACATCTCGCTGCTGCCCGGTGAGAAACGGGAAATCACGGCGACCTATCGCGCCAAGAGCCTGGGCGCGGCAAAACCTATTATCGAAGTGAGTGGTTGGAACGTGGAGTGAGGCGATTGCAGAGGTTAGAGGTCAGATTGCAGAGGTGAAAATCAAGGGTGTCCAGGAGAACGGTTTTCACCTCTGCAATCTGACCTCTGACCTCTAACCTTCTACTCCTCCTACTCCTCTTCAGCGGGGAGATCAAAGTTGACCAAATCTCCGCGGAAGCCGCGTGTCTTCCAAGCGCCGAAGGCGATGCCGGCGGCCATCCAGATGGAGCCGGCGATCTTGGCGGGAGTGCTGAGGCTCACCCAAAGTAAGAAGCAGATCACGAAGCCGAGAACAGGTGGCGCAATAAACGAGATTGTCCTTTTGTGTTCGCGCACCACATAGCGCATGAAAGCGGCCGCGTTCACACCCATGAAGGCGATGAGCGCGCCAAAATTCAGCATCTCGGCGCCAAGGCTGAAACTCATCACAAACGCGCCAATCAGGGCGCACGCACCCACAAACAACACGTTATTCCGCGGCACTCGATGCTTCGCGTCCACCACTCCGAAGAACGATTTCGGGAGTGCGTTGCTTCGTCCCATACCGTAAAGCAGGCGGGCAGCACCAATCTGCGCGCCCATGCCTGATCCAAAGTTGGCGACTAGCAGGGTGAATCCGATGATGCCGAACATCGGCTTCCAGGCGCGGCCGGCAACGTAAACGAAGGCCGTGTTGACGTTTGGAAAAGGCTGCGATGCTGGCCAGATCAACTGCGCGACATAGACCTCAACCGCAGACAGAATGCCGATCACCAGGCAAGTCATCACCGTGGCCAGCAGAATGTTCCGACGGGGATTCTCCGCTTCTTCCGAGAGCGTCGAGATGCCGTCAAAACCAATGTAGGTGAGCACCGCGATCGAAGTTCCACCGAGCACCGCCTTCGTGTTCCACAGGCTGGGGTCGTAGAAGGGGCGCGTATAGAAAGCCGCGCCGTCGTGCGGATGCCCGAAGATATAGCGTGCCGACACCACAAAGAAAATTGCGATCACCACACCCATCGCCGCAGCCAGTCCGGAGTTCACTCGGGCCGAGGTTTTCACTCCCTGAACGTTCAGCAGCGTGAACACCATTGCAAAAAAGACAGCCCACACGGCGTAGGGCACACCGGGAGCAAACACGTGCGCCTGCTGGCTGCACCAGATGGTGCAGATGATGGGGTTGAGCATGTAATCCATCACCATGCTCCAACCGGTGACGTAACCCAGGGCGGGATTGATTTCCTGGCCGACGTAAGTGAAGGCCGAGCCGGCGCTGGGATAGGCACGCGCCATGCGGCCGTAGCTGATGGCGGTGAACAGCATTGCCACCATGGCGATCAGGATGGTCGTAACCACATGCCCATGTCCGCGATCGCTGAGCACGCCGAATACGGACATGGGGGCGACCGGTTGAATCACGATGACGCCGTAGAGAATCAAGTCCCAGAGCGTGAGCGAACGCCTCAGACGCGGGGCGTTAGCGGGCGGGTTGGCGGTAGAACTCATTCACAATCTCAAAATAAAACCCCATTATCCTGCGGAGAGATAACGGGGTCCGGGGGAAGGATAGCTTAGTGGATGGCGGCATCGCAAATTGAGCTACCTGCCGCAGTTCCACAAAATCCTCTTGCATTCTATACGGAAGGGATATTCTGTCAATGACAAAATCCGTATTAAAACGATTCTTGCCGTATTCTGGTGAAACTCGAGACATGTGGCGGCATTCGTCAGATTTGATGGAGCGTGAGTGACGGTCATGAACCAGAGAATGCGTTTCCTACTTCTGTTCCTCTTCCTTTTTGTCAGCTTAGCGCAGAGCCTGGCCCAGACTGGCCAGGAAAAGACTGCACGGACAAAAACTGTACCGGAGCGATTGGGCTATCCGGCATCGGCACGTCTGCTGGTGATTCACGCCGACGACCTGGGCATGAATCATTCCGTCAACCGGGCCACCTTTGAGGCGCTCGAAAAGGGATGGATTACTGCGGCCAGCATCCTGGTTCCGTGCCCGTGGTTTCCGGAGGTGGCGGGTTGGGCGAAACAGCATCCAGACGCCGATCTGGGAATTCACCTGGCGCTCAACAGCGAGTGGACGACTCTTCGCTGGGGACCTGTGAGTCCAAAGGACAAGGTGCCCAGCCTGCTGGACGCGGCAGAGTATCTCCCGCTCGACACACCTGCCGTCGTGCAGAATGCCAAACCTTCCGAGGTTGAGAGCGAATTACGAGCACAAGTTGATCGCGCCCAGGCTGCGGGCATTCATGTAACGCATCTGGATACTCACATGGGGGCACTGTTCGAATCGGCCGACCTGTATCAGGTCTATAGAAGGTTGGGCCAGAGCTACGGTCTGCCAATCCTGGAGGCGAAGGCGGGAAGCCATGCGCCGGTGGGAACGTCGCCGCCCGCGGAAGAAGTTCTGGTGGAAAAGGTGATCGAGATCGACCCTGGCATTGATGCACGGGATTGGAGTGCGTGGTACCAGAAGCAACTCGCACCTCTCGGGCCGGGCGTTTACCAGGTCATTGTGCATCTAGCTTACGACGATGAAGAGATGCGGGGCGCAACCTACGATCATCCCGATTGGGGCGCCGCATGGCGGCAACGCGATCTGGACATGGTCAAGAGCGCGGAGTTTCGGCAGTTCCTGAAGGAGCAAGGCTTTGTGCTCGTGACCTGGAAAGAGCTGGCGAAAGCGCGACAGAAATAAGGCGCGACTTCTAAATCTCCGACTGGCCTTCTGGCTCTTCGGCGTTGGGACTTTTTTCGGCGCAGCTTCAACGCGAAACGGACAAGTTTCGTTCCACGAACGCTTCCAGGTTCGAGAACCCATCGTGGCGCCAGAGCCTCAATCGCGTTCGACCTGCTTCAACCGCTCGTAGCACTGCTTCCCTCTCAGCCGGGTTGGGCGAAGCTTTATGCCAAAGCGGGTCCAAGAGTTCCTGCAATGGCAGGTCGGAATCGAGGGCAGACTTATCGAGCGCAGTCACGGCAGCGGCCGTGCCCATGGCGTAACGCACCGGGTTCAAGCCCTGCTGTAGAGCAAGGCGAACTGTGCCGACTAAGCGGTCGTCCCATTCCAACTTCCGTCCGGGATCGCGGCCCACGCGTTCCACGGTGTCGCCCAGGTAAGGATTGAACATCCGCTGCAGCAGATCCGTGGCATAAGCTCGGTAACCTTCCGGCGAGAACAGAGGGTCCTTGCCCTTATGTCTGCGGATGAGCGCCCATCCTGACTCGTCGACGAATGCTGCCTCCAGGAATGCGGTCACTCCCGGAGCTCTCTCCAGATCCGCGATCCGTCCCACGCCCAGGAGCGCTCCGAGATAGGCAGCGACGGCGTGGGTGGAGTTGTGTCCATAGAGTTTCGCTTCCTCGAAAGGAAGCAGGTCCGGCTTCTCTTCGAATACCTCGATGCCGCGGTGGAAGCCCCGGGTGGCGGCTCGATCTGCAAAAGATGTCTTTGAAACCAGAATGCGATTGAAGGCTTCCACTAAGACGGCCCGGGACTCGAAGGGCGTGACCGTTTTCAGACCTTGTTTTTGAATCTCATACGGGTCAGTGACCACGCCACTCATTTTCCCGATCACGGTGTTGAGAAATGAGACGCGGCTATGGACCTGGTCGTGCTCGCTGCGGGGAATCTCGCTGAATACAGCAGCTTGCAGAATTTCGGCGGCGTGGTTGTGGTTCTCGGCAGCATAAACGACTGCGGGGGGACCGCCCGCAACGGTCTTCCTTCTAAGACCCTCAGCCAGAATCCGGTGGACGCTGCCCGGTGAGGTCGAGGTGTAGTAGGCCACACTCGGCAGGGCGGTTGCCATTTCCGCGGCCTCAGCAACCGCCGCCACCAGAAACTCACATTCAGAATGGTTCCCCGGGTCCGCAATCTCGGTTGGACCAATCTCCAGCGCTTCCACCCGGTCGTGGTAGGCCACATTGACCGCATACCTTCCTGCCGATTGGCGGAGCGCCTGCACCGCATTCGGCATGACCTCGGCTACGATGAGTCGGCGAAAGTTTCCGGAGCGAAAGGCTTCGCAGAGAAAGAGGCCGGCTTGAATGGCGCCGAACCCGAAGCCGACGAATGTGCGATTGCCCGAGAGCGACACTCAGATCTCACTTGCCTGCAGGTAGGAGCGTTCGTCCGCCCCCGACCACGAATCCACGCTGCGAATGTTTTGGGTACGCCGATGCGGGTAGACCACGCCTTTGCCGTCAATTTGTTGGGCTTTCACCAACTGGAGCAGTTCGATGGCATGTTCCAGATCGCCGATGCGGGTGATATGCGCACCAGCATCAATCTCTTTCGCCGCGATGAGTTCCAGGGTCCGGGCAATGTCCCACGGTGAGCCGCCACTCGATCCGGTGACGTTGATCTCTTTGTAATGAACCGCGCTCCCGTCGATGCCTACGATGTCGTCGCCCTTTTTCAACCCTCCGAAAAGATTGAGCACGGCGCCCCGGCCGACCATTTTCTGGGCGTCCTCGATCGCCTTCCTGGACCCAACCGCAACGATGACGTCGTCCGCCCCGAGGTGGTTGGTCAGTTCCGCAACCACCTTCTGAACTGGTGTAGAGGCAGCGTTGACCGTGTGCAGCGCGACTCCTGCTTTCGCTGCGCGGGCCTGGAAGAGCCTATGGACGAGCTGTAAACGGGACTCCAGAAAATCTGCCACCACAATTGCGCGCGGCCGATAGGCGAGGGCCAGGTCGACGTGCATCCGCCCCATCGCGCCGGCGCCGATGATCACCGTCACGCCTCCCCGCTTCAGTCCTTTCACGGCTTCGCGCGCGGCCAGCGGACTATTTTGGATCAAATGCATGTGGTGCTCCTGGGCCGAGACCACGCAGGAGAGTGGCTCGCTCATGGCAGCGTGCGCCAATGGCGGGTATGGCACAGGCACAGGCAACAGACATCCGGAATTCAGAACCTCTTCCGGGATGAGGATGTACTCGGCGAGATGACCCGCCAGGGTGTAGCCCACGGCCACCTTGCGCACTGCCTGGCCTGCATTGCGATACCGGTCTCGATGATTGACGGGTTCGTGATCCACGGCGGGCTGGACGACATAGCGCTGACCGGGCCGGTACTGGCTCCGAAGCGCGTCGCCGACTCGCACCAGAGTTACTACGCCTTCGTCGCCAAGAATCGCGGGAAAGCGGCAGACATCCCAGCCGTACATCAGGTTGTGGTCCGGCCCCTGTTCGATGAGTTTTATCAGAGAGGTACAGATGCCGGCTGCCTCGACGCGCGCCAGCATCTGATGTGCGCCGGGACTCGGTACTGGAACCTTGCGGATGGCCAGGTGTTCGAAGCCAACGCCGTCAAGCATGAGCGCCCGCATTTCTGACGGGACGTTGTCGGAGATCTCATGGTTAGGTTTCATGCGGCGAGTAACCAGAACCTGTCCGGGAATTACGAGTCCAGATGAACCAGCTTAAGGCTGCCCTGAAGCCCTAACTCCCTTAGGATCGACACCGTCGTATCGTGCACCGCTTGTTGCGCCGAAGTCATTGAGATGGAAAGGGCGGCCTGATAAGCCTGGCGGATTACGGTGCCGATATTGATTTTAGCGATGCCACGGCGTGTGGCTTCCAGAATGTACTCCGTCTTAATCCCGCTGCCTCCATGCAAGACCAATGGAATTCGGGTTGCTGCGTGGATCCGCTGCAAATGGGCAAGGTCCAGCCTTGCCTCCACTTTCGGACGCCGGCTCATCAGAGCCCCATGCACACTCCCGACTGCCACCGAGAGCCAGTCTACTTCGGATTCGGCAACAAACTGTTTTGCCTCCTCAGGCGATGTGAAACCCTTGCCGGTGGCGAAGAGTTCTTCGTAAGGAGGAAGCGGGCCCGATTCGTGGCCGAGAACGGCTCCCAACTCCGCTTCGACTGGAATTCCTGCAGCGTGCGCGATGGCCGTGATTTTTCGGGTTGCTTGAATGTTCTCCTCTAACGGCAAGCGCGAACCGTCGACCATTACGGACTGGTACCCGAGCCCGATCGCTTCACGGATCTCGGCCTCAAAATCAACCCGCAGATTATCTTCGTCAATGACCGGAACATGGTCCAGATGGAGTCGCGTGTAACGCTCATCCCCGACCCGTTCGTATTCTTCCCGCACCGCACGCAGGCTGCGCGCCTCGAACTTGACCCATTCCAGGCGGGCCACCGCGATCATCCCGAAACAGTCGGTTTCACGCAGAGCAGCAACTACCGGCTCCATCATCGGCAGATAAGGGATGTTGAAGGCAGGGATGACAGTCTCCGCCGGACGCACTCCAATCTGAATGCCGGTCGTGATGCCCGACGGCGCCTCTGTCATTCTTGGGGTGCCTGGATTCATCTCATGCTTTCATGCTGTCTCGCACTGGCGGCAATCGCGGCTATCCGCCAACAAATATCAGCAAGACAAAGCAAAATCGGGATTAATGTATCTCTTAGCGTGCATGAATGTCAACGATATTGTTCGTTTGATGTCTATTATTAACTATATTTGCGCCAAATCGTAGATATTATTTGTTGTTTCTCGATCATAAGCGAGCTATACTGATCGCATCGAATCTCCCCGCCGTCCTCGTGACCGTTACGGCTGAGGGGAGGGCGTACCCTTGCGACAAGCGCACGGAAAAGGCGAGGAATAGGAAAACGGAGATGGCAGTTGCGGTTGAAATGCCGAAATTGGGCAATACGGTGGAAGAGTGCCTTATTGCTCGGTGGGTCAAGCAAGAGGGCGAAGCGGTCTCTGCCGGGGAAACGGTGGTCGAGATTGAGACCGACAAAACCAGTTTTGAGGTGGCGGCATCCGTGGACGGCGTCGTGCTTGCAACATTTTTCGAGCGCGGCGATCTCGTGCCGGTTTTCACACCGCTGTTTGTGATCGGCAAACCCGGCGAGAGTGTAGAAGCGCTTCGCCCGCAATCAAAGGGGGCATCTTCCGCAACCGCACCAGACATCCATCCGGCGAACCAACCGGTTGTGGCCACCGACGATTTCCTGCCACACTCTTCTGCGCCCATGAGTCCACGGGCGCGACGATTTGCCGATGAACACGACTTTCACCCGGCAGCAGTCAGGGGATCCGGGCCCGGCGGCCGCGTGCTCGAAGCCGACCTACGCACGCTCTATCTCGATGCAGAAACTCCAATCTCCAGTGTGCGCGAGAAGATTGCGCGGCGTATGCGCGAGTCTCTATCCAACACCGCGCAGTACACCCTCAACTCTTCCGCCGAGGCCAGTGGCTTGCTTCGGTTACGCGCTCGCATAAAGGCTTCGTCGGCGGTGCCCGACATCAATATCAACGACTTGGTGACATTCTGCACCGTTCGGGCGTTGTTGGAGGTTCCCGATCTTAATGTGCTGTTCGTGGATGGAAAAATTCACCGGAGCCGGGGCGTTCATATCGGATTTGCTTGCGACACTCCGCGCGGGCTGCTCGTTCCGGTGGTGCGGAATGCGCAGGCATTGACGGTCGCGGCTCTTGCCGCGCGCATGAAAGAACTCTCGGGCCAGGCGGTAGAAAGCAAGATTTCAGCCGACGACGTCAGCGGCGCCACTTTCACCATCAGCAATCTCGGTGGACTGGGCGTCGAATCCTTTACGCCGCTACTGAACCCGCCGCAGGTGGCAATTCTCGGAGTCAACACCATTCAACTGAAGGCAGTGCGTAGGGGAGACGAGGTGGAATTCATCGATTCCATAGGTCTCTCTTTGACGCTCGATCACCAGATCATCGACGGCGCGCCGGGCGCGCGATTCCTGAAAGTGGTTCGCGACAAGATCGAAAAGGTCGAGCAGATCTGTAAGATTGGATTGAAACTTTGAAAGAAAGCCTGCCGGAGTCCACCAAGAAGTTCGTTTACTAGGAGTTATTTGCGGAATGCCCAAATCGATCATCATCGAACCGAAGGATGTATTTGCCAAGTCGAAGATCCAGGTGTCGGAGATTCCGATCAACACCTACGACCGCACCCTGGAGCAGGAACTGGGAAACTACTCCACCGCCGATTTTCTGCAAATCTGGCAGGATATGTGCGCGATCCGTGAGTTCGAGACCATCCTGAACGAAATCAAGACCAGGGGGAGCTATAAGGGCGTTGCCTATAACCACGCCGGACCGGCTCATTTGTCGATTGGACAGGAAGCGGCTGCGGTGGGCATGGCTTTTTCCCTTTCGCCCGAAGATTTCATTTTTGGTTCGCATCGCAGCCATGGCGAGATTCTGGCCAAAGGTTTTTCCAGTATCCGCAAGCTCACCGAGCCGCAGTTGTCGAATATTTTCGAGTCCTACCGCGACGGAGCCATGCTGCGTCCGGTCGAGAATCGGTTCCAGGGCTCGGCGCGCGAACTAGCCCTGCGCGCTTTTGTCTATGGAGCCTATTGCGAGATTTTCGCGCGGGACGCGGGATTCAACCGCGGGTTGGGCGGCTCGATGCATGCCTTCTTCCCTCCGTTTGGGATCTATCCCAACAATGCGATCGTCGGCGGCTCGGGTTCGATTGCTCCGGGGGCCGCGCTCTTCAAACGCGTGAACCGCAAGCCGGGCATCGTCGTCTGCAACATCGGTGACGCTTCTTTTTCCTGCGGCCCGGTGTGGGAAGGCATCACCTTCTCCGCCATGGATCAGTACTCGAAACTGTGGGATCAAGCGCTGGGCGGAGGCTTGCCCATCATTTTCAACTGCATGAACAATTTCTACGGCATGGGCGGGCAACCCTGCGGAGAAACCATGGGCGTGCAGTTCATCGCCCGCATCGGCGCCGGGGTCAATCCCGAGCAAATGCACGCCGAGCGCGTGAATGGATACGATCCGTTACCGGTGATCGATGCCTTTCGCCGTAAGAAGCAGATCCTGGCCGATGGCCGCGGTCCGGTGCTGCTCGATACCATCACCTATCGCATCAGCGGCCACTCACCCTCCGATTCCTCCAGCTATCGTTCGAAAGAAGAAATCGAGCACTGGCAGAAGGCCGATTCTCTTGCCGCGTTCCGGAAGCGGCTGGTTGATGGCCACGTTTTGACCGAAAGCGAATTGGATAGCGCCCGCACCAGCATTGAAACCGTGGTGTTTGATATGTTCCGCCTGGCCATCGATCTTGAGCGCAGCCCGCGCATCGCTATCGATTCCGATCTTGTCGACCGCGTCATGTTTTCCAACCAGCGGGTCGAGAAGTTCGACGATCGTCCGCCGGAGTTCTTGCAGGACATCGCGTCCAATCCCCGGGTGCAGCAGATTCGCGGCAAGATCCGGACCCCTACGCAGGACGGCAAGCCGGTGCCGAAGATGAAGGCGTACAACGTGCGCGATGCCATCTTCGAAGCCATGCTGCACCGGTTTTCTGTTGATCCCACCATGATTGCGTTTGGCGAGGAAAACCGCGACTGGGGCGGGGCCTTCGCGGTCTATCGCGGCCTCACCGAAGCTCTTCCCTACCATCGTTTGTTCAATGCGCCGATTTCTGAGGCCGCGATCGTGGGCGCGGCCGTGGGCTATGCGATGTCCGGTGGGCGCGTCGTCGCCGAGCTCATGTATGCGGATTTCATGGGGCGCGCCGGTGATGAGATTTTCAATCAGCTCTCGAAGTGGCAATCGATGTCGGCCGGACAGCTCACCATGCCGGTGGTCCTGCGTATTTCCGTCGGCGCCAAGTACGGCGCCCAGCACTCGCAGGATTGGACCGCGCTGGTGCATCACATCCCGGGCTTGAAGGTGGTGTATCCGGTGACGCCCTACGACGCCAAGGGCATGATGGCCGCTGCCCTTGCCGGAACCGATCCCGTGGTCTTCTTCGAGAGCCAGAAGATTTACGACTTGGGCGAGATGTTCGTCGAGCAAGGCGTGCCCGAGGAACACTATGAGATTGATCTCTCGGAACCGTCGATCAAGCGCACAGGCAACGATCTGACAATCATTACGCTAGGCCCCGCGCTCTACACCGCGGTTGCCGCTGCCGATCGGCTGGAAAAAGAGTTTGGCATCTCAGCGGAGATCGTCGACCTGCGGGCTGTCAATCCGCTCAATTACGATCTGCTGGTGAATTCGGTCCGGAAGACAGGCAAGGTCCTGCTGGCCAGTGACGCAGTGGAGCGTGGTTCGGTACTGCATACGGTGGCCACGAACCTCACCCAGTTCTGCTTTGACGATCTGGACGCGCCGCCGGTGGTCGTCGGTTCGCGCAACTGGATCACGCCGGCTCCGGAACTGGAAGCCATGTTCTTCCCGCAACCAGAGTGGCTACTGGACGCGATCCACGAGCGCATCCTGCCCCTGAAGGGTTATCGGCCCCAGACCAACTCCACCCTCGGAGAGCTGGCGCGCCGCAGCCGCCACGGCGTCTGAGCGCGAAGCAAATCACGCGCAATTCTAGAAGACCGCGCAGTCACATTCACGCAGGCAGAAAAACCAGAACGAAGGGCGAGCGATGATAGTATGATCGTTTTTGATCCGTTGTGAAGTTGTTTGTTGCTAGCGGTTGTTTGTTGCTAGCGCTGGATGAATCGGGTTATTAGGATTGAGCGGTACCGTACCGGTTCGGTTCCGGCTCAGAGGAGGGGTCAACCATCGCCATGCTCGCTGAGGAACGCAGGTTTCGTATTCGCGAGATTCTTGCCACGCAACGCACTATCAGCGCTTCGGAGCTGTGCAGTGCGTTAGCGGTGACGCCGGCAACCATTCGCCGTGACCTGGCGGCTCTGGAAGATGAAGGTGTGCTCGTCCGCTCCCATGGCGGCGCTGTGTCTCGCATGTCGAGCACAAAGTTTCAGCCTTCTTACGAAACCCTGGCACGCAGTAATAGCGAAGAGAAACATGCCATTGCGCGCGAAGCCGAGAAGCTGATCCTCGATGGAGATACGGTGTTTCTCGAGGGCAGCACAACGGTCCTGGAGCTGGCAGGCCGCTTGCATAACCGCAATCGGCTTACCGTGGTCACCAATTCTCCGACCATCGTATGCCAGCTGCAGCACAGCACCGGCGTGAACGTTTTGTGCACGGGCGGCGACCTGCAAAAGGACACCTTTTATTTTTCGGGGGAGTGGGCGCAGCGGGCCCTTTCCGAAATACGCCTCGACAAAGCTGTCTTGGGCGTGAGCGCCATTGACCCCGGTTATGGAATCTCCACCGCCAATCATGCGGAAGCGCAAATCAAGAAAATGGTGGTGAAGGCAGCCAAGACTCGGATTGCCCTGGCCGACCACAGCAAATTCGGCAAGCAGTCTTTTGCGTTTGTCGGGCCGGTCGCCGACATCACTACCCTGGTGACCGACAACGGAACGGACCCGAAGTACATCAGTGAGTTGCGTGAAGGGGGGATGGAAGTGATCGTCGCGGAAACGCAACCGATGCCGCCAAACGCCCGAAAGAATCGATCCGATACAAACAAATAAGATTGACAATCGCTCGAATACAGTACTAGATTAATCCTTCTATTCGGGTGGATTTCTTCCCGTCCAAGGGGGAGTTTCGGGCTCCTTTCTGCAACCAACACGCGCCATTCCAGAGGGCGTCGAAGTTCCTGAGACCAGGAGATTAGCGATCATGCCCCGTAGCAGCCGTACCAAAGCAGTCCAACGCTTAAGCAATGTTTTGGACGGCCGTGCTGGCTATCGCGTAAGTGCTGACTGGGGACACATTTCCGTCCTTGAAGGCGGCGGCCACATTTGCGAGTTGGGGCTGAACACCGTTCCGGGAGTGAATCCGCTGTGGCGTCCGCAATGGACGACGATCGATCCCGATGACTACTCCCCCAAAAAGCATCGGCGGGTTTACGGCCCTCCACCCGATGCCAAGCTACTTGCGGGCATCGCCGGACACAGTTTGAGCTTCGATCACTTTGGACCACCTTCCAAAGAGGAAACAGCAGCCGGACTTACGACTCACGGAGAGGCCCCATCGTTGCACTGGGACGTGCTGAAGAAATCCGATTCTCCCCGGCCAACCCTCCATTACGGGCAGACGCTTCCCCAAGCCCAAATCGATTTCCGTAGAACGATTTCAGTCGACCGCTCAAATCCGGTTATTTATTGCGAAGAGCAAGCAGAAAATCTGAGCGCGTATGACCGGCCAATTTCCTGGAATGAGCATGTAACCTTCGGCCCGCCGTTCCTTGAATGTGGGATGACCGTTTTTGACATGCCGGCAACCTGTGCCAAAGTGTGCGCTCCGGGCTACAGCGAACGGATTTTCTTGCAGCCGGACGCTGAGTTTATGTGGCCGAATGCTCCGACAAAACAAGGCGCAACTGCGGACTTGCGCCGGACTCCGGATCTTCGGTTCGGGCATTACACTATGCAACTGCTGGATCCAAAGCTGCAAATCGCATTCATCAGCGCCTGCAACCCTTCGCAAAATTTCCTGGTTGTATATGCGTTTCGGAGGGTGGATTTTCCCTGGGTTGGCAACTGGGAAGAGCGAAACAATCGCACTGAGCCACCTTGGAAGGCGCGAACCTTCTGCCGAGGCCTCGAGTTCAGCACCACGCCCGATGCGATTCCCCGCCGGGAGTCGGTCGATCAAGGAACGCTCTTCGGAGAACGGACCTACCGCTGGCTTCCCGCCAAGTTGCGCCTGACGGTTCGCTTCCTGATCATGCTATTCAAAACTCCGGATGCATTCTCAGGCGTGAAGGAAGTTTCGATCGGCGGAGGAATCGCTCGGGTCGTTGAATCAGCGCCTGGGGGGCGCGAACTGACGGCCCCAGTGGGAAATTTCCTGTAAGGAGTCAACAGTTGTCATGAGCCTGCTTGCCATCGACATTGGATCCAGCGCCTGCAAAGCCGTGCGCTTCGCGGTCGACGGGAAAATTCTGGCTCGACACACCTCGTCTTACACTCCTGATTTTCCTCGCCCGTCAATGGCCGAGATGGATCCGGAGAAATTCTGGCATGCAATTTGCGCCTCCAGCCGGGCAGTCGCAAGAGACATCGTTGATCCTGTGCAAGCACTCTGCCTTAGCTCGCATGGCGAAACTTTTGTTGCGCTCGACACGAACGGCCGGCCCGTCGCTCCCGCGATTCTCAATCAGGACAACCGCGCAGTCAGCGAAGCAGCGTGGTGCGAGAATGCGATCGGCCGCAAACGCCTGTTTCAGATCACCGGGTTAGTGGCACATCCGATGTATTCCATCCCGAAGATTATCTGGTTGCGCCAGCATCGGCCGGAGATCTTCGCCTCGGCCGCATGTTTTGTCACTTTGATCGGATATATTCTGCAACGGATGGGGCTTCCTCCGTACGTTGACGACTCTCTGGCTTCACGCTTCTTGGCCTTTGACATCCGGAAGCGCTGCTGGTCTGAAGAAATTTTGACGGCCGCTGGATTGCGCAAGGAACAATTGCCCCTGCCGGTCCCTGCTGGCTCCATTGCCGGAAAGCTGAATTCTGAAGCAGCCCGCGATCTCGGTCTCGTTCCGGGCACGCCGGTTGTACTTGGCGGGCACGATCAACCTTGTGGCGCCCTGGGTGTGGGAGTGATCGGTAACGGGCGCGTCTACGATTCCATCGGAACCTACGAGTGCATCGTGGTTGGCTCCAACGAACCGTTCCTCAGCGACGCGGCATTTCATGCCTCGTTAAATTCCTACTGCCACGTCGTGCCTCAGAAGTTCGTAACGCTTGCTTACTTCCCTTCCGGCATCATGGTCAAGTGGTTTCATGATTTGCTGTACAGCGATGGGTCGGGCCAGGCCAGCGCGGAGACCGTGGGCGACGGGCTCGAAGCCGATCACTATTGTTTCCTGGAGGCGCACGTACCCGAGGGTCCTACCGGTTTGTGTATCACTCCGCACCTGATTGGCACGTGCAATCCGGAGTTCAACCCGCTGGCGCGAGGCGCAATCGCCGGACTCAGTCCCGCAACCACTCGCGGTCAACTTTATAAAGGCATCCTGGAAGGATTGGCCTGTGAGCTTTCTCTGATGACCGAAATGCTGGCGGAAGCTGCCGGAGACTTTAGGGATATCTATGTTACTGGCGGCGGCGCGCGCTCCGCGGTCGGGCTCCATTTGCGCGCGGCACTCACCGGTTGCCGCCTCCATGTCATGGCGTCGCAGGAGGCTGTGTGCCTGGGCACCGCGATTCTGGCGGGTGTCGCAGTCGGCGAATACCGCGATGCCAGCCAGGCGGTCGATCAGGTTGTCCACGAGACTGCGGTGCTGGCTCCGAACCAGGCTACGGCCGCGAGTTACGCGGATCAAATGAGGCAGTATCGGATATTTCGCGCGGCTATGATGGCGCGCCAGGATTTTCATACCCACAAGGAGGAGCGTTGATTCAACCTAAAATCGGATTCATCGTCTACGGTGTTCACAAGGATGGGCTCAAAGACCCCATGGGGGTGCCATTCATCGATGACGCCATCGTGAAACGTTCCAGGCAAGCTCTGGTGAAGGCTGGACTGGGAGTAGTGGAGCACGAAATCGTGGTGGCCACGAAAGAAGAAGCCCGCGCCGCGATGAAGAAAATGAAGTCCAACGATCAGATCGACATGATTGTGCTCTTCTCGGGAACCTGGGTCTGGGCTGCGCATTTGGTCGGAGCCATCCGCGACTACGCGGCAAGCGGCAAAGCGCTGCTGCTGTGGACGCATCCGGGTTCACAGGGCTGGCGTCCCGTAGGCGGACTGGTTATGCACGGCGGATTGCTGGAAATCGGGGTTCCACACAAGTTTGTCTATGGGGAAGCCGACGACTCGGAAACAATTCTCAAGATAGTCAGCTACGCGCGTGCCGCTCATTTGAAGCATTCCCTGAACCTGTCCACTCTGGGGACCTTCGGCGGTCGCGGTATGGGTCAAACCTGCGGAGTGGCCGATCCTTCCCAGTGGATGCGCATGTTTGGCGTGGATATCGATTCCCGCGATACCACCGAACTCATCCATGCCGCGGAGAAAATTTCCGCCAGGGAAATCTCCGATCTTCAGCCTCGTTTAAAGAAGCTGTTCGGCTCTGCCCCTGAGAAAAGCGTGGTCAACGAACGTTCGATCCGCCTTTATCTTGCTCTCAAGAAAATCATCGGCAAAGAGAAATTTGATTTCTATACCATCCAGTCGTTCCCTGGTCTGGCCAACGACTATGCCGCAACTTGTTTCGCTCAAAGCATGATGCTGGAAGACGGCTATGGAACTTCCACACTCGGTGACTTCAATACAGCGCTCACCGTCTGGCTGCTGACCAAGCTGAGTAAAGAGCGCGTCTACTACGGCGATCTGCAGCACCTGGATAAGAAGAAGAAGGAAATCAAGATTATCGGCGACGGAGCCTGTCCGCCATCGCTCGCTTGCAAGTTAGGCCCGGCAGGCTTCTCCGAACATGGCATCCCCACCGAAGGCGAGGCTGGCGGAATGTCCGTCAAACTCATCTGCAAAGTGGGCGAAGGCGTGTTGGCACGGGTTGGCCGCGTGAATGGCGAATTCCAGATGGTGATTACCCGCGGCAGCATTTTCGAGCCGCCGAAGGAACGGATCGAGCGGCGCCTGCATGAATGCGGTATCCCCTTCTGGCCACATGGGTTTGTAACGGTTCATTGTGATGTGGAAAGGATGCTCGATAGTTGGACTAACGAATACGCCTGCCTGGGATATGGCAGCGATTTGTATCCAGCGTTGGTTGATTTCTGCGAACTGACCGGCATCAAGCCAGTGTTACCCTGAACGGGTTGACCTGTAATTTTGAAAAGAGGTGACCGATGGCTGCGACGATGCTAACCGCAGCCGTCATCATCTCTCCCACGGCGGAGGAATTTTGACGGAGGGCATTCCCGCCGCCGTGGCTGCCTGAATGCCCATGTCCGTGTCTTCAAAAACGAGACAGTCTTTCGGCGCCACTCCGAGCTTCGAAGCGGCGAGCAGAAAGGCTTCCGGGTCGGGCTTGCTCTTCCTGTAGTCTCCAGCACAGACCAAGGCGTCGAATCGATCGAGGAGGTTCAGCGAAGCAAGCGACGCCGTCACCGAATCTCTGGTGCTTCCCGAAACGACGGCCAATGGAATCCGCCCATGCTGGGCCTCGATGTGCTCCAAAACTTCAGGAACAGCCTTGAGCTGCGGGAGGAGCTCGAAATAGAGACTTTCCTTGCGACGGGCCACAACTTCCACAGGCATACTCAGCCCGTGTCTTTGGTTGAGCGTAGCCACGATCTCAGCGATGGGCATGCCGCCCCACGAATAGAAAAGCTTCTCATCAAATTCGCAATTCCATTCTCCAAGCGCCTTCTTCCAGGCAATGTAGTGAAGCGGCATCGAATCGGCGATGGTGCCGTCGCAGTCGAATAAATATGCTCGAAACGGGCCCGGCGGTAATTTCAGTTTCTTGTGGTTGTGAGAATTGCTGTTCGTCATTATTAGGTGCTCGACTGTCAGTATAAATGACCACGTCAGGCGCCTCTAACCAGGTCGAATGCAGATTGCCGCAGCACACGAGTTGGAAGCCGTGCGGCGGTTATGCGATACTGAGGCGGCACCGAAAGAGGGCAACTGGCACCACGATGAGCACCGGTGGTTTGGAGCAAACTTAGCCAATCACGTTGGTCCACAGTAAGTTGCTCTGCCGCAGTTATTGATTTCCCAAAGCCGGGATGGCGGAACTGGCAGACGCAGCGGACTCAAAATCCTACACATAATCCAAATTAGTCACCTATCTCACTGAAATAAATAATCTTATTGACAAACTTCAAAAGCAGGTTTAGTTACACATCTATTACACATTTTCGCATTCTCGCGCCACTTCCAACGAGGAACGAAGATGCCGGAACAACACACCATTCTTGGCGGCAAGGTTTACGTCTATAAGCGGCCAAACAGCGGCCTCTGGCAGTGCTCCAGCTATTTCGCGGGCAAAAATCGCCGGACCAGCACGAAGGAAGAGAGCCTCTCCAAGGCCAAGGAAATCGCCGAGGACTGGTACCTACAGCTTCGCGGAAAACTCCGCGGTGGCGAGATCAAGAGCGAAAAGACCTTTCGCGAGGTGTCCACGCAGTATCTCCACGAATACGACATCATCACCCAGGGGCAACGCAACAAGCGATACGTGGACGGCCAGCACTGGCGATCGAGCGTTCACTTGATCCCCTTCTTCGGGAACCTGGGCATCTCAGAGATCACTGCAGGAAAGATCCAGGAATACCGAATTCACAGACACCAAGAAGCAATTACGAAACGCGGCAAGCCACCTGGCCACAGCACCATGCATCAGGAAATCGTCACGCTGCGCCAGACCCTCAAAACAGCGCTGCGCCACGGATGGCTCGACCGGCTCCCCGATTTCTCTGAACCGTACCGGTCATCCCCCAAAATCTCCCACCGGGCGTGGTTCTCACCAGAGGAATACAAAAAGCTCTACGAAGCGACACGAAAGCGCGCGCAGGAGCCAAAGAAGAAGGGCTTCAACTGGGAGGCGGAACAGCTGCACGACTTTGTGCTATTCGCCGTCAATACCCGAGGGTGCTCCTGCTTGGGACAATACATTCGTCGATATCGTGGTCCATCCCAGCCGGGAGGAAGCGAAAAAGAACTGGGAAGCGATCATGGCCGATCCAGATTTTCAAGAAGTGATGAAATCCGAGCAGGCCAACAAGCTGGTGGAAAGAATAGACTCGACGTACATGCGTCCGACGGACTTTTCACCGTTGAAATAGGGCGACCTAGCAACTCACAATGAGGGATTGACATCGCGCCGAGCGGCGCCGATCGGAAAATTCGGGTTGATCCTTCTTTCTGGAGAACGAGCTAAGTGAATTGCAAATTCACTCACGAAAACACTAGCAGGCTGCGGAAAAAGGCATGTCGCGAGTCAGATTTAGGCCAGATTTTAGTAATTTTAGTGACTAAAGTAAGTTTTTGGTTGCTCATCGGTCATAAGTTAATGGAGCTGCAACCGGGATGTGATTCCAACTGCTGCTCGTCGTTTCCTCGCATGCCTTCTTATTATCAGGTTGTGCTGTGGAAACAAGATAGGTTTATGGTTCTGGATCAGTTCCATTGCGGTGCGAGGATCTGGCACCGTAGCTGTAAACAGGTTTATGCCATTGCTCGTCATGCTTAAAATCTGTTCGATTCTCGTTCTCAGTCTTCTTTTCTGTTCCGCTCTGCCTGCACTAGAAGACTATCCTGTGGGCGATAAGCCGTTTCGGCGATACGTCGTAGAGGGCAGAAATGGTCAGCGCATCACCTTTTATCTTTCAACTGAACAGGCACCTAGCCATCCTGTCCCGCTGATTGTCTACATCCAAGGCACAGGCTGCTCATCTCAGTTTGTCAGCGACGGTAAGCGGATGAGCAGTGGACTGCAAGGCGTTCTATATTCAGTGGCCCGCGGACGGGCACGCATCTTGGCTGTCGAAAAACCGGGTGTCGAGTTTCTGGACTATCCGCCTGATGACGGCGTCGACGCAAGCGCTTGTCGTCCAGAGTTTCGAGCCGAGTACACTCTCGACCGGTGGGCTACAACCATCGCGGACGCGATCCAAGCGGCGCAGAAGATGCCTGGCGTCGCAACGTCGAAAACACTCGTTATTGGCATTTCGGAGGGCGGCATTGTTGCGATGAGAGTCGCGAACGTATTGCCGCAGGTAACACACGCGGCGTCCTTGTCGGGAGGCGGACCAGTGTATCTGTTCCACCTAGCTGAGTTTATGCGCAGTAAGGGAGTGGACGCGGAAAAGGAAGTCTACGCGTGTTGGAGCGACATCCTGAAAGATCCGGACAGCGCTACCAAGTTCTGTTGGGGGCAGACCTACCGTCAGTGGTCCAGCTTCATGAAAACCTCCGTCATCGCGGAAGCCCTCAAATCGCACGCACACCTATATTTCGCACACGGGACAGCCGACGCGCAGCAGACGATCGCTGGGTTCGATGTTCTGCGCGCCGAGTTGGCCGCAAAACAGCGGGACGCTGTGTTTGAGCGAATCGAAGGTGCTGACCATGCCTTGGACCTTCCGAATCAGAAGGAACCCGAAGGGTTGGAAGCGGTCTTTGGTCGGGTGGAGAATTGGTTTCTGGGGGGTGTCGCGAAATAAGACCAACGAGAGACCTGCCTCAGCTGGCTTGTTTGCTTGTTACTCAGATCAAGCAGTCGAGTTGTTCCGCAAACTGCTAGGGGGCCTGTTGGTAGATCGTAACGACCCAGTCCAAAGGTGTGCGGGAGCATCGCGCCACACCAGCCGCCTTTGCTTTGCGAATTGAACTTGGAAATGGAGTTGCGCGAGACCCGGAAATAGCGGTGCACCGGAATGGCGAGTGGAGGAGGCAAATCACATGGATGTGAATTGGGTGCGTTTTGCCCTGACTGTATTGACCGGCGGCATAGTGTCTTCGTTGACCGATTGGCTGTTCATGGGCGATTGGCTCTACAAGCGCTATAACCAATACCCCGAAATCTGGCGGTACGCGCATGGTCAAGGAGAGATGAAGGCTATCGCGTGGTCGGCCCCTCTGCCCTTCGTCACCTGCGCGGTCTTCACCCTTTTTGTGCGCCCGCTTCGATCTCCACTCGTACAGCGCGACTTTCGAACTGGCGCTCGCTATTTGGCTTGTCGGACCTTTGCCCTTACTCATCGTGCATGCGCTGTTCATCAAACTGCAACCCGCAATTGCGGCGGCGTATTCCCTCGGGTGGCTAGCCTGCTTAATTCATGAGCGTTGAGGTTTTCTATTTGCGCCACTCTTGTTTATAGGTTGAGAGGCATGGGGAGGCTTGCAGAGCAACGTGAGGGCCTGATGAATCGCGGGGAATGTGATGCGGGCTTGTTTTCGGGCAAGGCTCCGCCAGACTGTAAGGGGAACGAAAATTCGAAGACCGCTGAGAAAGGATTAGCCGGAGCGGAAAGCTAGCGCCGCGTGGCGGAAAAGAGTTTGAAAGGGCCAGCCGCTGGCGAGGTGAACGCGGATACAGCGAGCGGTCTGGCGGATGCGGGCGCCGATTTTGAACAGTTGAGCGCGCAGCGTTTCGATCTGGGCCGAACGCCAGGCCTGCGGCAACTGCTGACGAAAGAAGTTGACCAGGTTGTAAGCGGCGGCGTGCAGCAACAGGCGAAAGGCGTTGGCCAGAAAGCGATGGCAGCTCAGGCGGTCGGCGCGGAAGCCGTTTTTGAATTCCTCGATGCGGTTCTCGCACTCGCCGCGGTCGTTGTAGAACGCGAAGACCTGCGAGGCACGGCCGGCGCAGTTGGTAACGACGAAGCGCAGGTTGGTTCCGGCAGCGGTGTGCTCGGCCTTGTAGCAGATGCGGCGCTGGCGCGGCCAGCTGCGGGCGCGGTGACGGAAGCTGGAGAAACTGCGCTGTGGCACTTGCCTACGGCGATAGCGCCGTTTTAATTGCTGTTGCCGCGGTTGGGCGCGTTGTTGGAAGACGCAGTTGGCGGGGATGCCGATGGCGTACTCGATGTGGAAGAACTCACAGAACTTATAGAGCACGGGAAAAGCGAACCCGGCGTCGCCGCGCAGTTTGATCTTCACGCCGGGAAAGGCGGCCTCCAGGCGGGGCACCAGGCGCACCAACATGGGTACGATGCGGGCATGACTGGAAGCGTTTCCCGGACGTAGCCGCGCCGCCAGCAAACATCCAGTGTGGCGCTCGAAGATGAGCATGGGGTGGTACATGTGCTGGCCGTACGCGCCGTTGAAGAAGCTGAGTTGCTGCTGGCCGTGAGTGGGATCGTCGGTGGAGTCGAGGTCGAGCAGGATCTCGCCGCGCTGGCGGACTTGCTCGCCGCAGAGGCGGATAAACTGCTCGCACCAGAGGTCGCTCAGGCGCACCAGATCGCGGGCGGAAGGCGCGTTCTCCCAGCGGCTGAGCGTGGGTTGCGAGCCCAGCGCGTCGCCCAGCTTTTGATCGGCGACGATCTGCAACATGGGATCGTGGCGCAAACGGTCGGCGTCGTTGGCGTCTTCGTAGCCGGCGACGATCTGATAGATGCGTTGCCGCAGCAAGGTCTGCGAGTCATGAAGGACGCGATCGCGTTGTCGCGGGTCGCTGAGCAGAGCGGCCCAATCGCGGGTCAGATGATGACGCTGATCGAAGGAGCGTAACGGCAACAGACCGGCATCACTGGTGATCTGCCCGCCGGAAAAATCGGCGTGGATGGGTCGATGTCGATAGAAGGAGAAGCTGAGTTGTGGTAAAACACTTTGTATCAAGCGATGGATGCTCCGAAAGGGGATGCTGGGTGCCGAAACCCAGTGTTCATCATTCCTTTTAGAGCATCCTTTCTTTTTTGGCTAGAGACTTCTTGAATAATCCAGGCTAGTGAAATTAGTCGTGACAGCCGTGGTGGTGACCCTGATTCTGCGCTAGGTCGCGGGAAGGCTTTTCAAGTAAGCAAGAGCGTTAAACGAGAAAGCTCGGGACCGATGACGCTCTAGTTAAGGCGGACTAAATGTTAGGTCGAACTTTTCGGTTGCTGCTGGTTGCTTGTCTGGTTACGGGCACGTTATGGGCAGCGAACGATCCCTTCGTAGGCAAGTGGAAGGTGAACCCGTCCAAAAGCAAACTCAACGACGAAATGAAGGTTGAGGTCGCGGGCGCAAACAGATACACCTTCACTTTTGCCCCCGGCGCAGTCGACACAATCGTAGCCGATGGGAGTGACCAGCCAGCCCTGAGCGGGACCACTCTTTCCGTCACGGTGAAGGGACCCAACAACTGGGTGGTCATTCGCAAGATGAAGGGCCGCACGCTCCTCACGGCGTATTGGACGCTTTCCGAAGACGGCAAAACGCTTAACGACGCCTTCACGCAATATTTGCCCGACGGTACGACATTGTTCTCGCAGTCTTTGCCCGACGGTTCGACATTGTTCTTGCCCTATGTGTACGAGCGGACGGCGGGAAATTCAGGTTTTCCAGGCACATGGGACAGCGAGAGCGCGAAAGTGACGGCGGGGATCGAGCTCCAGATCCAGCCCTACGAGGGTGACGGCCTGTCATTTAATAGTGGTCCCGATAGTGGTCCCGATGCAAAAATGGCTAAGAGGATGAAGTTCGATGGGAACGATTATCTGGACCTCGATTCGGATGCGGCTCCAGGCTCTGCATCTTCGGGCCGCCGCGTGAACGAGCGCAGTCTGGAAATCACAGAGAAATTCAAAGGCAAAATTACGGGCACCCGGCAGATCGAGCTTTCTACAGATCTCAAGACCTTGACGGTGACCGTGCGCCTGGTGGGTCAAAGCAGGCCCACGAGCATCCTTGTGTTTGATCGGGAATAGACGTGCGAGTCCACTCCTGCGGGTGTGGGGTCAAGGTCCGGGGAGAATCCGGGCTTAGGTCTTAGGTCTTGGATTTCTCGTGCGGGCGGTACCCCAACCCCGAGTATCGCGGTCTAGTCTGAAAGGGGTGGATTATGCCCAACCGTGTCGCCGTTGTAACCGGCGCGAGCCGAGGCGTAGGGAAAGGGATTGCCATAGAACTCTGCGCCGCGCATCTCACGGTGTACATCACGGGCCGAAGCGTTAATGAGATGGCGTACCTAACGGGCAGAGGCACAGCCATCCCGTGCGATCATCGCGAGGATCAGCAGGTTTACCGGGTATTTGACCGCATCCTCGAGGAGCAGGGACGCATCGATGTTCTCGTGAACAACGCTTGGGGTGGATATGAAAATATGATCGAAGAGGGCGAGTACACTTGGCCGCGTCCATTCTGGCAGCAGCCGCTCTGGCGTTGGGACGCGATGTTCCAGACCGGTGTCCGGGCCGCGTATGTGGCAAGTGGGCTGGCGGCGCCGATAATGCTGGCCCAGCGTAATGGGCTCATCGTAAACCTTTCGTATTGGGCAGCACAAAAGCATCTGGCCAACGTAGCTTACGGAGTTGCGAAAGCGGCGACGGATAAGCTGACGGCCGACATGGCCCATGAACTTCGAGAGCACAATGTTGCGGTCGTGTCGCTTTATCCTGGGCTGGTGAGAACGGAGAAGGTGATGGCTGCTGCGCAGTGGCTCGATCTGAGTAATTCTGAGTCGCCGAGATTCATCGGCCGGGCTGTCGCGGCGCTCGCGAATGATTCCGACATCATGGGCAAATCTGGGAAGGTACTGGTGGCAGCCGCTCTCGCGCAAGAGTATGGATTCACGGATGTCGACGGGAACATGCCGAGACCTCTTACGTTGGCGGAAGCTTAGGGCACAAAGTGCTGACCACTCTTACTGCTTTGGTCAGGATGTACGACAATGATGCGGCTAACGGGCAACTCTTCCGTAATCGGATTAGAGAAGGATTGCCGGCCATCCGCTCGGAACGATGGGTAAACACTACGGCGTTCGATCACGAACTAGCCGGGCCCGCATAGACGGCTCTCCTAATGTGGTCGCTGCGTTCCGAACTCAATTACGCCATCGCGTCGCGGCGGCAACCCGGAAGTAAATGGCAGCATTCGAAGCGGGAGAGTTCCATGGGCAAGCGGCTGGCAAAGCGTGAACTGTTTCAAGAAATCAAAGTGGAGCGGGAGGCGCTCAACACGCTTCTGAAGCAGATCAAACCTCGGCAGATGACCCTGCCGGGCGTTACCCCCGGCGGATGGTCTGTGAAGGACATCCTGTCCCACGTCGTGGGCTGGCAGGGACGAATCCTGGAATGGCATGAAGCAGAGCAGCGAGGTGAAACCCCGGCCGTACCGGCACCCGGATTGACGTGGCGAGATTTGAAACGCTTCAACGAAATGATCTACCAGGAACATCGCCTCCGTTCTCTCAAAGCGGTGTTATTAGACTATGAGGTCTTTCATAACCGCATGATCGCTCTTGTCGAAGCCACTCCCGATGCAGACTTGGTGGCGGTAGGGCGGTTCAAGTGGATGGGGCCGACGTGGACGCTCAGTGACTACTGCCGCGCGGAGACTGCAAGTCACTATCGTTGGGCGCGCAAGTGGATTCGGCGCTGGAAGCGCACACAAGATCAGTCTGAACATCCAACAGGCCACAATGCCTGATCGCGAGGGAAAAAGGTTATGAACTGGACGCGACTCCCCCTAATCACGATTGCTGCCGGTATAGTAACTTCGCTGACCGACTGGCTCTTTGCGGGTGATTGGCTCCATCGTCGCTACACGTACCCTGAAATCTGGAGGCAAGGGAACGAAGCTAAAGCCATTGCTCGGACTGCCCCGTTACCGTTTCTGACCTGCGCCGTGTTTGCGTTTGTCATCGCGCGAGCGGGTTTTCATTCTGTCTCCGGTGCACTCAAAATGGCTGTGGCCGTTTGGTTGATCGGCCCATTGCCTCTTATTCTCACTAATGCGGCATGGATGAAGCTCCACCGGATTTTTGTTACGTCCTACGCTGCTAGTTGGTTAATAAAACTCGCGGTCATCGCAGTCGCGGCAGGATGGTTCCTTTAGCCGCGTTCACTGGAGCGGAGACCGTTGCCATGCGACAAACTGGAACTCCAATTCCCGGATTGCTCGACAAATTAGAGAAATTCTACGGAAAGCAGGAGCCGTGGTGGCCCGTGGATCCTTATGAATTTCTCGTATGGTGGTACTGTGGGTACCCAGCAAGCGACATCGCATGCACAAAAGGCTGGCAAAAGCTGAAAGCTTCAGTTGATATCACGCCGATTGCGTTGCTAAAGGCTCCTCAGCAGAAGCTCTCGTCCGCTCTTCGCGCAGGTGGTATGCTTCCCGACTTGCGGGCTTTGCGTCTCAAAGAGATTGCCATGCGTGTGCAAGACGAGTTCGGTGGCGATCTGCGTATGGGGCTGGCAGGGGCGCTTTCCGAGGTGAGAAAGACTCTAAAGACGTTTCCAGGTATTGCGGATCCAGGGGCTGACCGCATGCTTCTGTTTGCGGGGATTCAGCCGATTGCAGCGGTCCCGTCGAATTGCACACAAGTTCTGCCTCGAATTATTCACGGCCATGAAAATGAGAACTACGTCGCCAGCTATCGTGAAGCGCAGCAACTACTCTCGATTCAATTAGCGGCAACGTTTGAGTCGCGCACCCGCGCTTACCTGCTATTGAAACGCCACGGCCAAGATCTCTGCAAACGCGCTAAGCCGAAATGCGGAACCTGTCCCATCAGTTCACAATGCGCCTTCTTTGCTGCTCAATCTGCTTGAACCAAGCCGGACATGTGCCAGCTCGGAAACTGGGTGAAGAATCGTAACTGTTGGAAAACCGCTTTGGCCCTGATCTACGCAACTTTGTAGGCATCCCGCGCGTCCCTTTCCTGCCTCTGACATCCGCAGTACAACACAATTGTTCAATGCTAAAAGCTTTCCCGCCCACTAGGTTGTCAACGAGTGGACCCAGCTTGACAACGCTAGCTTAACGCAATTATCATGGCCATGTTAATTACCGTGGCCATGATATATATCGCGGCCATGATAACAGGCCTTCGCTATGCCATCGCATCAGCAAAATCGCGGAGCAGACTTTACAAATCTCCTGACCAAGACGCTTCAGAAGGCGGGATGGCGCGTAAAGCAGTCACCGCAATCCGCAGACAGCGGCGCCGACATCGTGGCTCGCAACGGCAAGAATATCTATGTCTTCCAGCTCAAGGCGTTATCGGAATCAAGGAAAGACAGAGCTATTCCCTTGATTTCACAGGCCATTCTGGAAGCCCAAAGAGCAGCTGCCCGGATTACCGGCAGCGCAACCCCCGTCGCTGTGCTGGCCTCCGACCATGTTTCGGATTCCCTGTCGGAACACGTCAAAGACTTCGCCTTGCGCAATGCTCCCGATGTCGGGGTCGGAGTCATTGACGCCGGAGGCTTCCGCCGTTTTGCGGGCCATGGCTTGGAAGTTCTCAATGCGGAGAGGTCGCGCGTCATCGAAGGCCCTCCCAAAGAAGTTTCGCCGGGCAACCTATTCTCTGACCTAAATCAGTGGATGCTGAAAATTCTCTTATCAAGAAGCATCCCGGATTCCTTGCTCTCTGCTCCGCGTGGACATTATGAAAATGTTTCTCAGCTCGCCGACGCAGCGGGCGTTTCCACGATGAGTGCGTTCCGGTTTGTGCGTCAGCTTTCCGAGGAAGGGTTTCTCGACGAAGTAGGCGGGATGAGGCTAGTCCGAACCGAGGAACTGCTGGAACGATGGCTGAGAGCGAGTCATTCCCGTATGCAAGAAACTCCGGCCCGTTGGATCTTGAGCGGCGAAAAGGATACGTTTCACGCCGCTCTTCGATCTTATGCAAGTAGAATGCGATCCAGTGCTCCACACCCTAAGAGGGACCAGCTGCGCAGAGGGAAGCCCCGGCTCTGCCTTGCACTATTTGCCGCTGCAGAAGCTTTGGGCTTCAAGTTCGTACATGGAACCGGGCCGCATCTCTATATCGAGCGGCTCGATCCGAAGGTTCTCCGAGAACTCGGCTTGTCACTTGAAGTTGCAGACCATCAGGCAGATGTATTCGTGAGGGTGCCGAAAAATCCTGAGGCAGTGTTCCGCGCCGCAGTAGAACACGATGGCGTGCCGGCCACCGATATTTTGCAGGTATGGCTTGATGTCTCCAACCATCCGGCACGTGGGAAAGATCTGGCCGATCTTCTCCGTAAGCGAGTATTTTCCCCAATTCTTACCAAGGCAAATGCATGAATGCGAATCCCGAGTTTGCGTCCTTCGCGAGGCTCGTGGAATCGTTGACGCCCTGGCTAGACCAGGTGGTCATCATTGGGGGTTGGGCGCACCGCCTACACCGATTGCATCCTTTAGCCCAACCACTGCAATACGAACCGCTGGCAACACTTGATGCGGATGTAGCTCTTCCCAGGCGAATCAGAGTCGCCGGAGATGAAATTTACCAGCGGCTCGCTGCGAACGGATTTGAAGCCGAGTTTCTAGGACATCACCGACCTCCCGCTGCCCACTATCGGCTGACCGATCCCGGCATTCATTTCTATGCGGAATTTCTTACACCGCTGGTAGGTGGTGCCGTGGGCAGGACGGGGAAACAGAATGCAACACTGAGGGTGGGCGGCGTTTCTTCGCAAAACCTGCGCTACATCGAAGTCCTTTTAGCCGCACCTTGGAGCCTTGCCCTTTCAGCGGCCACTGGTTTCCCGCTCGCAAACGAAACACCTGTGCAGATTGCAAATCCGGTTAGCTTCCTCGCACAAAAAATCCTTATCCATCGGAGACGCAATCGTGACGAGCGCGCGAAAGACATTCTCTACATGCATGACACGATCGAGACTTTCGCGACGAGGATCGATGAGTTGCGCGCAGAATGGGTGACGAACATCCGTCCCGAGCTACACGCAAACAATGTACGGACGGTGCAGAGCGCTGCCACCACGCTCTTCGGAGCGGTCACTGATCCGATTCGCGCCGCGTCCCGGATCGTCCAGGGCAGGATCTTGACTCCAGACTCGATTCGGGAGACGTGCAACTTGGGATTCAGTCGGATTTTCAAAACAAGGGGACAATAGACATGAGCATGTCCATGAGGTGAGCAGGATGGCTAAACCCTCGACGTTGGTGCACTCAATTCATTTCGAGGATTTCGATGGCGTTCAGTTCGAGCGTCTCGTGTTCGCGTATCACTGGCGAAGCGACGAATGGTGCTCCCTCGAATGGTACGGTCAGGTGGGAAACGATCTCGGTCGTGACATCTGGGGGGTTCGGGAAGACGGGACCACGGGCGGGGAGTCTGTCTGCATCCAGTGCGTTAATCGCAAGCAGCTGACGTTTGCCAAGGCAGAGAAAGATATCGGCAAGGTTCTGAAGGCACCTAACGGAGTGCCATACCGCTTTCGCATCGTGGCACAGTGTAAAATCTCGGCCACTCTGCGCGACAGAATCAAGAAGCACGTTAAATCTCTCGGCGTGCAGGAGTGTGACACTTGGTCTGGCCCGGAATTCGAAGAGTTTCTTCGCAAGGATGCCGAGTCCCTGCTGAAGCGGTTTGTCGAGGGCGAACCCTTCCCAGATGCCCCGGAGGACCTGAGAAAACTGGCTGAATCCACGCAACCGCTGAACGACGACGAGGTGCTCGCAGCATTTGCTAAGGTTTTTGATCGTCCCGCTTTTTACACACCGATCCACCAGGAAAGCAATCTGGGCGATTTCAAGCAGGCCATCACCGACACCATTCAGGCTCTGGGCACCGGCATCTGGAAGGCCCGCGACGGGCATGTAATCGACCGCATTCCCTCGCGCCACCAGTTGAAGAGTGACGCTCTGCGTACGAAGATTCAGGCCGTAGAGAAGGCGCTCTCACGCCTGCGGGCAAAATACGACGAGATGATCAAATCCGGTGTTCTGCGCCGTTGTGCGTGTCACAATCCGAGCTGTTCGGTCTACTTTTTCAATCCCTATGATGCCGCGCACGAGCTGGAGCGTCTCCGGCACGAAGTCCTGACCACCTTTCGTGAAGCGTATCCTTCATTCAGGCCTTCGTCATGGTGAGCCGAAGGATATAAACGCGGAAACATGGAGAGGGGAGGGTAGATATGGGCCTGTACGTACACTCGCTTGGTGAGATACCGACCGGCACAGAGCGCGCATATTATGTGTACCTGCTGGATTACGGCTGGGAGGAATCCCTCGGTAATGCTGTTCGCGCTAATCTGCCCAAAATGGCCGACATGGCCTCCCGTTCCAATTCCGTTGTTATCCACGGTCCTCGGGGAGTACATTTCGAGGATGAAGTGCTCTCCTGGCATCGCGTGAACGGACAGGATGCAAAGGACATCCTCCCGGCAATCCTCGTTACCACGCGACATCCTTCGACGTTCCGCGAGTCGTTCGAGATGAAGAGATCGAAAAAAGAGACCAGGGACGCCCTCCTGCTGATTCCCCTTCGGAAAGTCTGCAAATCTGCGGAAGACGTTGTGGAACTCATCCAACGGGTATTCGAGGACATCAAGGACAAGAAACAGCTATCCAAGTTCCGGGCGGCAAAGCGAATGCAGCGCGGTGTGGCCGGAGCATTGGTGGATGCGGTGATATTGCAGCCGAAAGTCGGTGGAATCGGTTTTGATCTGAAGAAGTTCTTCACCGCCAACAAAGGAGATTAGAGAGGCGTATGACAATGATTCCTCTCCTCTTCTCGGCAGTTTCCCTCATTCTGTCCGTCACGGTGATGTGGCTGACATTGCTGCGACGTGGCACTCTGGGCATGACACAGCCGATGCTCATTGGCTTTCTTCATGAAGCCCAGCAGCCCAAGATTTTCTTTCGCGCGATGCTTTATGCAACCGGGAAGCGCGGCCATCTAGTCGAAGGTCTTTATCTCAAGGTAAGGCAGGGTGAATCGACGCAGACGTTTGATTTCTGGATGTACGGTGACACGAAAGAGCTAAAGATAGGCAGCGGTCTGAGGGTAGGGGAGGACGGCGTGTCGTTCAATCATCATTTCCTGCCGCCCAGGGGCGATTCCTCCTTTGCGTTTCTGGCAGGCGAGCACACGATAGAGGTGTATGCGAGGATTCTTAATCGACACGCGCCGGTCCGGCTCTCCACGGTGAAGCTTTCTCTTTCTGCCGAGCATGCGGCGGCGTTGCTTGACCGCGCAATGGGCGTGCTTTTCACCTGGAGTCCAGACTCACGGGTTTATCACGGCAACGTGTCGGAGCCTCTTCCTGGGGAAGGGCGCTCCCGATCTGTTTCGGGGGCTGGGCACGGGAAGCTCCCGTGGACGTAGGGCGCGCCAGGGGCTTGTGAAGAACGCGTCACAGATTTACGGCGCGATCCCAGCATTGCAGCAGAGTTTTCGCAAAGTCGCCGGAGCGGACTGCGGAGCGTATGTCTTCTCCCGTTATCCGCACGACGAGAATCCGAGATCGCGCGACCTCCGGACCGCCACTTTCGTTAATTTAGGCCAAGCGTTAATTGAGAAAAGCCAGTACGGACGGTCGCCGCCCGAGTCGCCTTTGCAATGAAAATTACGAGGCAATTATTCGACGCGTTCATTCGATGCAGGTTCAAGCTGCATCTCTTGGCTACGGAGCAAGAAGGCGTCGCACAGCAATACGGAGAACTGCTTGAAGACCTCGACCGAAAGTACCGTGACGAAGCGATCTTAAGACTCCAACGACGATTCGGTGCTGACCGGATCATTAGCAATCCAGCTTCGATTGTCGATGCGCAAATCGCTGGCCCTGAGCTGATGCTGGAGATTGCCCTGGTCAGCAACGGTTTCTCGGTTGACTCTCTCGTGCTGACAAAGATTTCGAATGATGGCTGCCTCGGAAAGCCGGAATATGCACCGACGCTGTTCGTCCACCGAGAAAAGATAAACCGGTGGGATAAACTGCTTATCTCGTTTCACGCTTTGGCTCTGTCGGACGTGCTTGGCGACCTGCCCACTTTTGGAACAATCATCCATGGCCAAAGCGCAAAGACAACAAAGGTCAAATTTAAGACTCAGTCGGGAATGACTGCGGTTCTCACGGATGCTCGCCGAGCCGCGAGCGAGATCAGAAAACAAATTGAAACGAAGCCTCCTGCGCTCACGCTCAACAGCCATTGCACGACCTGTGAATACAAAGGTCGCTGCAACGCCAACGCGCGGGCAGCCGATGACATCAGTCTACTTCGGAGCTTATCGGTTGGTGAGATCGATGCATTTCGAGAGCGCGGTGTTTTCACCGTGCAGCAACTCTCATACACGTTTAGAACGAAGAGTGTAACCGGCAAGCGGTCTGCGAAGGCGGTGCGACTCTTGCCCGCCCTGCAAGCCTTGTCCATCCGGGAAGGCAAAATATACGTAGTCCGCGACCCGGCGCTGCCGACGGACGAGCCAAAGGTTTTTCTTGATGTCGAGGGCATACCCGACAGGGATTTCTATTATCTGGTCGGTATCGCCCTGGTGGAGAACGGTCGAACTAGCGTCCACGCACTCTGGGCCGATGATGCAAGAGGTGAGCGTGGCATTTGGCACGACCTCCTAAATCTCTTGAAATCCGTGCCGAACTTCAAAATCTATCACTATGGTTCGTACGACCGCAGATTTCTGGACGACATGGCAGAGCGATATGGGATCCCTCCAAATTGTGAGTCGCTTTCGCAGCGCCTCAAATCCGACACGTTTGATGTACTGGCGGCCACTACGGGCAACGTATATTTCCCGGCATATTCGCGGAGCTTAAAGGCGGTAGGGGCGATTCTCGGAGCGAAATGGTCTGACCCTTCTGCGTCGGGTATTCAAAGCATGGCGTGGCGTCACGAGTGGGAGCGTACTGGCGAGCCGGCGCTAAGAGAATCGCTCATCCGATATAACCGCGAAGATTGTCTGGCTCTGAAAGTCGTGACAAGCACGTTGGAAACAATCGCTCGCGGAGCAGCCGGCCCTGCATTAGAGATCGTTCACGCCCAAGACTTGCCTGCTGACCGTGATCGGAAATTTGGTCCGGTTAATGCCGCAATTCCGGAGATTGACCGAATTATCAAGTGTGCGTACTTCAAGTACCAAATGACAAAGGTGTTCTTTCGTGCTGATAAGGTGGTGCGCAAGAGCCTCCGCCGGCATAAGGTGCGGCGGCGGACACCCAAGATCAACAAGATCATCGATTGCCAGCCTCCTTGGCATAAATGCCCCGGTTGCGGTGGGGGTCCGGATTTTCGTTGCGACAAGAACGTGGTGTATCGCCGTGTCATTTCCGACTTGCGGTATACGAGATCGGGGATTCATCGCTGGGTCTTATGCCATCGCTCCAATCGATACTTGTGCGAATTGTGCGGCACCAGCACAACCTCAAGCCAATATCCGTCCTGTCGGGCGAAAATTGGGCACGGCTTGGCCAGTTGGGCGATTCACGCACACATTGTGCTGAAGCAGTCCTTCAGGGATGTAAACGCGGGCATCAATGACATCTTCGGATATTCGTTTTCAACCGTGATTTTGACCACGCTTAAGCCACGGCTTGCCGCCAAATACGCGCCTGCACGCGAGCAATTGCTCGCCAAACTGCGTGCCAGCCACGTCATGTACGTTGATGAGACGAGAGTGAGCCTGCATGGGAGGCCCGCATATGTGTGGGCGTTCACCAATCTCCATGAAGTGCTGTACCTCTTCAGCCTGAGCAGAGACGGAACCGTCTTGGGCCGGGTGCTTCAGGGCTTCGACGGGGTTCTCGTTACAGATTTTTATGGTGTTTATGAATCGGCTTCATGCGAGCAACAAAAATGTGTGGTTCATTTTATTCGCGATTTGAACGACGATCTGATGCGTGCGCCACATGACGCGGAACTCGCCGGTCTAGCCAAGGGGTTCACGGCCCTGTTCACTCCGATCATTGAGACCATCGACAGGTTTGGCTTGAAACGGAGATACCTCGCCAAACACAGGCCATTGACGGCCAAGTTCCTCAAAGAAATTGCTGGCGCAACATTTCACTCGAAGGTCGCAGCCAGCTATCAACGGCGCTTGGCAAAATCGGGGACCAAGCTGTTTACGTTTTTGTCGCACGACGGTGTGTCGTGGAACAACAACGTAGCCGAGAACGCGATCAAAGTGTTTGCATCACCTTGCAAGACTTCGTGCGGAAGAGGCCGCGTAGCTGTTCGGCCAACTCCCTGCCTTCGTCGGTTTCGCACCACAGGATTACATCGAGTTTGAACGGATACACATGACTTCCGATGCCATTACGCAGTGAGGCACCATATCCAAACTTGTAGCATCCAAGAGTCGAAGAACCCACCAAGTAAGCACCGCAACAATTAGCCAAGTGCCGCACCTGATCACGTAGCGTTGGTGCGCCGTTCTTGAACCGCTCCGCTCGTGCCTGAACAGCACCCTTTATGTATCCGAGGTGTTCAGCAGCCGCTATTCTGAAAAAGGATTCGTTGTTCATGAGGGACATCTCCTGCTCAAAAGGCTAGGCTGCCAAGGGCACAATCACGCCACCGAGCATTCCAGCCGAATCTGTTCACGTAGACCAAGTTCCACCACACGCTCAACTCGAAATCTGTGATCCTCGTAATCGACAAGCATGCCCATTTTCAGGTCGGGCATATAGTTGAACGTCACCTCTGCCTTGTGCCCGAGGCGAGACACTCTTGCCCAGACCTCGCGGTCGTCCACCTTTATCCGTTTCGACATGGACCCTATCGACACCATGCCGTCTGTCCGTTTGATGTCACTGAGTCTTCTGAGGGGCATATCACTCTCCTTAGCGTAATCTTCACACGGATTTCGGCTGCCGAGAAACACGGAAAGGAAACGTTGGTAACGTGCGAAACGTGAATCCACTATGGCTCTATTTGAATCGCTGCTAAAGCAGCCCACATCACTCACGGGACGGCCACACGTCCGTGTGGTTTGCTTCTCCGGCAGGCCCGCGCTATGGTACGGCTACCTGTCCGGCTACCCAAAGTGGCCGAAAAGAGGGGTCAGAAAGCTCAGTCTCACTGGGATTCTGAAAATCGGGGTCATTTTGAGGTCTCTGATAGGTGGCGATTTAGCCAGTGTTAATGGGAAAACTAGATTTTTGGTGGAGAGGGAGGGACTCAAAGCCACGGACTGCCCTTGCCAAGCCGCGTTCGAAGGTGAGTTGCCAGGTTGGAATGAGAGTTTGGCGCTGCTGCGCAGCGGGTGGAGGAATGTCGCGGTAGGGATACGGCTTTCGCCGTACCCCCCGCACAGATCCGTACGGGCGGATTTCCCGCATACGGCTCTTGCCTCAGGTGGTGACGCGCAGACGGCGCGAGGGATAAGGATGGCAGATATGGGCCGGAGGCAGCCAGCGGCGGATGAGCCGATTCATTCGCTCCCACAGAATGCGACCTTTCTGGCTCCGTCGTCGCAAGACGTGGTACCAGAGGTTGCTCACGGTGAAACGAAAGTGAGCCAGAGCATGTCCGTTGCCCGGTACTCCGAAGTAACGGAAATGCCCACTCACAACGGACTTCAACCACCCACCGACTTCAGGAACAGGGTCATGCATGCGTCGCCGCAACTCGATTTTCACCTGCTGCAGTTTGGCCTGCATGCGCTTGCGAACCGTCTGCCGAAGCACCAGAAACCGTCCCTTTTTCGTCTTTCCGCAGATGTGCTTGAAGCCGAGAAAATCGAAGGTCTCCGGCTTGCCCAGACCGAGGCGCTTTCGGTTCGCCGCCGCGTGGCGTCCGAACTCGAAGAGTCGCGTCTTTTCCGGGTGCAGTTCCAGTTGGAACTTCAGCATTCGTTCGCTCAGTTCCGCCCAGAACCGTTCGGCCTCGTCCTTGTGCTCGAATCCAACCACGATGTCATCGGCGTAGCGCACCACGATTACATCGCCGTGCGCCCGCTTCTTCCGCCATGCCTGAACCCAGAGATCAAAGACGTAATGAAGGTAGATGTTCGCCAGCAATGGCGATGCACTTCCGCCCTGCGGCGAGCCCGCATCTACAAACGTTCGCGTTCCCTTTTCCAGCACGCCTGCGTTCAGCCATTTCTGGATGAGCCGCACGACGCGCCGGTCCGCTATCCGATGCTGGAGAAACCGGACCAGCCATGTGTGCGACAGCCGGTCGAAAAAGCTGCGCACGTCCAGGTCCAGCACCCAGTTCACACGTCGCTGATGGAGTCCACAGAACAGGGCGTCCAGCGCCTTATGCTGGTTGCGTCCTGGCCGGAACCCATAAGAGAAGCCGAGGAAGTCGGTTTCGTAGATGGAGTTGAGCACTTCCACCGTCGCTCGCTGAACAAGCTTGTCTTCGAGCGCCGTGACGCCGAGCGGTCGCTGCCGCCCGTCCGCCTTGGGAATGTACACCCTACGCACCGGCTTCGCCCGGTACGCTCCGCGCTTCAGCCTATGGGACAGGTCCTGGAGATTTTGCTCAAGGGCCTCGCCGTAGTGCTGCCACGTCTCACCGTCTACACCAGCCGCCGCATGCCTCTTCAACTGGAAGTAAGCAAACCGCAGAGTGTCGATCCGGTAGATGTGATGCAACAGAGCGGTGAACTTCACATCCTTGTTCAATGTTGCCGTTTGTCGTACCTGCGCCAGCGCACTGGGCGCGTCGACCCGGCTCTGAGTCCGGAACGCGTTTTGCTGGCTCAGGTTCCCCTTGGCCAGACCCCTTCCCTCCATCTCCTCCGCCGCCGATGCTCTGGTTTTGTTCGGAGACTTCCCCGGTACTATGGGTCTGTCCGACTTCCCGTGTTCGTTCGTCATCGTCTTCTGTCCTTGGACTTCCCGATGCGTCCCGAAAACGCTGGCCTTCGGGAGAACCCGGGATCTCTCAACTACCGTGCAAGATGTGTCCCCACGTGCCAGGGTCACAGACCGCGCAGGACTCCAACCAAGCTCGCGATGGCGCTTGGCAGGATGTTGCCTTCCGCGTTGTGTCCCTTTGGAAAACCGGAGTGGCCGGAATCATTGCAAAGGTTGCGCGTCCGAAAAGTGCTGGACGGAAATACGCCGCAGAGCGGGATGCATGCGCTGGCACTGTTAGCTTCGCATCAGGTGTTCGAGTGGGCCGTAGAACGATGTGCTGAAGCACTCGACGTAGTAGCGGACTCCGATCCAGAACGATCCTTGCTGTTTCATGGGCAAGCAAACAATCTCTGGCGCGTGCTGGAGAAACCAACACCACAGGGAGCAGAAGTATGCTGACCATCTCCAAGCCGCTGAGTGCAGGTCAGGCGCAGGCGTATCACAAAGAGGAGTTCGCCAACGCGCAGGGGAATTACTACTCCGAAGGCGACCGGATACGCGGCGAGTGGCACGGCAAACTCGCCGAGGAGTGGGGCTTGCGTGGTGATGTGCAGGAAGATCACTTCGCGCGACTCGCCAACGGGCAGCATCCGATGTCGGGCGAGCAACTGGTGCGCTATCAGGCCGCGCGTGAGTACACCAACGAACGGGGCGAAACCGTGAGCACGATGGAGCACCGCGCGGGCTGGGATGCTACGTTCTCCGCACCGAAAAGCGTCTCGCTAACCGCGCTGGTAGGCGGTGACGAGAAGGTGCGCCAGGCACATCGCGAGAGCGTGGAGGTTGCTCTTGATGAACTCGAAAAGTATGTGCAGGCGCGGATCGGTGGCAACCATCCGGCAGAGACCACGGGCAAATGGGTTGCAGCCAGCTTCGAGCATGACAGCGCGCGGCCCGTGGATGGCTACGCGGCGCCGCAACTGCATACACATGTCGTGTTCTTCAATCTCACGGAAACAGAGAACGGTGAGACGCGCGCCCTGCAACCGCACGAGCTTTATCGCTCGCAGCAGTATGCGACGGCGATCTATCGCTCGGAGCTGGCGCTACGCTTAAAGGAGCACGGCTACGAGATCGAGACGGGCAAGAGCGGACAGCCGGAGATCACAGGATACAGTCGTGAATATCTGGAGGCGTCGAGTCTGCGCAGCCGCCAAATCCAGGAGCATCTCGCCGAGCAGGGTGTGAGAGGCGCAGGCGCGGCGCAGATCGCCGCGCACCAAACACGCGACGAGAAACTGCCTGCGATCACGCACGAAGAGATGCAACAGCGGCACCGGGAAATGGCCGCGCAGTTCGGCCAGCAACCAGAGCACGTAGTGCGTGAGGCACAGGCCCGCCAGGTGGAACAACAAAACCCGGAGCAGAAGCAGCAGCACATTGAATCGTCGCTGACCTACGCGCAGGAGAAAAATCTGGAGCGCCACGCGGTGACCGACGAACGCGAACTCATGCGCGATGCGTTGAAGCGTTCGATGGGCGACGCCAGTTTCGCCGAAGTGCACAACCAGTTCGAGAATCGTATCCAATCGCGTGATTTGGTTGAGGTGGAAAGCAGATCGCCGAGCCGCGCGTTTACTACGGAAGAAATGATCGGATATGAGCGGGACAACATCGCTTATATGCGACACGGACAGAACCGGCACGAGCCGATGGTAAGTTCGGAAACGTGGCGCGAGGTGGAAGAAAAATACTCGCATCTGAACACCGGCCAACACTCTGCTGTACAGCAAATCGTATCGAGCCAGGACAAGATCATGGGGCTAGAGGGTGTGGCAGGCGCGGGCAAAACTACTTCCCTGGCTGCTGTCCACGAGGCCGCCGAACAGGAAGGCTACGAAGTTCGTGGGCTTGCGCCTACGTCCCGCGCGGCGCACAAGCTGGCAGAATCGGGCATCGAGTCAGAGACTTTGCAGCGGCATCTTCGCCGCGAGGAGCAGCCCGACGAGGGACAGAAGAGGCTTTATGTGCTCGACGAGTCGAGCTTGGCAAGCACAAAACAGATGAACGAGTTCTTGCATCGTTTGCACGGCGCGGACCGGGTGCTACTCGTGGGCGACAAGCGCCAGCATGAAGCCGTCGAAGCTGGCAAACCGTACCACCAGCTACAACAGGCAGGGATGCAAACTGCGCGTCTGGATGAAATCGTGCGGCAGAAAGACCCGGGTCTCAAGGAAGCCGTAGAACAGCTTGCTCGCGGTGACGTGTTCGGAGCGATTGACAATCTCGACCAACAGGGCCGCGTGCATGAGATCGTCGGACGCGAGGACCGATTCAGCGAAATCGCGCGCGAGTACGCGCGACAGCCGCAAGGCACACTCGTGATCTCGCCGGACAACGAATCACGCCGCGAGCTGAATGGGCTGATCCATCGCGAGATGCAGCAACGTGGCGACGTGAGCCAAGACGAGCACAAGCTGCGCGTGCTCGACTCGCGTCAGGACATGACGGGAGCCGATCGGCAATGGGCCGCGCAGTACGGGGAAGGGGACGTGGTTCGCTATACGCGCGGCAGCAAAGTGCTGGGCATCGAGCCAGGCGAGTACGCGCGCGTGGAGCATGTGGATACGCGAGAGAACCGGGTCACAATCGAGCTCAAAAACGGAGAGCATCAGACTTATGATCCGCGCCGACTGGCAGGAGTGACCGTGTATCACGAGACCGAGCGCGCGTTCTCGGAAGGGGACCGCATCCAGTTCACAGCGCCATCGAAGGACTTGCACGTTGCCAATCGCGAGTTGGCCACCGTCGAGAAAATCAACGACACCGGCGACTTGCAAATCCGCATGGACTCAGGGCGCGAGGTCGCGTTCAACATCCGCGAGCATCCGCATCTCGATCACGGTTACGCGGTGACGAGCCACAGCAGCCAAGGCCAGACTGCTGACCGCGTGCTGATCCACGTGGACACGGAGAAAAGCGAGTTCTTAGTCAACAACCGCTTTGCGTATGTGTCTGTGTCGCGTGGACAATATGACGCACAAATCTACACGAACGACAGAAGCGAGATCGCACGCGATCTCAGTCGCGACTTGACGCAGCGCACGGCAATACCTGGCCAGCAGCAAGAACCAACCGCGCAGAAGATCGAGCCTGCTCCCAGTCGCGGTGAGCGTCATGCCGAGCAAGAACAGGGGCAGAGTCTAGGGATAGGTCTCGCCTGAATGAAGCGCAAGGTCTGGGCGTCACTTCTGAGCGTTCTTGGCGGCGAGTTTCAAGCTGTGCTCGTTTGCGAACTGGGACATTTCCTCAAGAGCTTTTTGTTCGCCCTCTTGCCCAAACAGGATCCATTCGAACGCGCTTCCCGGTGGGAACTGAAGCAGCTTCTCTTTCGCGGATTCAATTGAAGTCTCCTGGAATTGTGCGATGTGGACTTGCCCCACAACTGGCATGAACGTGATGGGCCAGGGCCGCGTCTGCCAAGCTTTGAGAAATTGTTCCGCCTGTTGTTTTTGAGTGGCGGTTACACTCAGACCGATCAAGCGGCCCAGCTTCGCCTCGTCCGGCAGCCAGCCATGGCCGGCGCCGAGAGCCTCGACGAGATGGGAACCAGCCGCCGATTCGTACATGGCGCTCATGTTCTCGCCTGGGACGGATTGCAAGTCCTTCTCGTGGCCCTTCCAACGCTCACTCCACGCGACCATGCGGGTCCACAGAACGTTCTCGGCCGATGCCGAACCAAATTGCTTCAAGTAAGACGCCGCATCACCGACCACTTCAGGATCGGGGTCGTCCAGGCTCTTTATCGCGATCTCCTGAAGCACATTGTTGCTTTGCAGTGTGCCGACATCCGTCAAGAGAGCGTGATTGCACGCAGTAAATCCCTTTTCCTTTCCTCTCGCTTCCATGGCTCGTTCGAGAAGCGGCCTGACTACCTCAGGATCATGCTTTAGAACGTAGGCGAGCAGCGGCGCCTGAATGGCACAGGCTAATTTCCCAACTTCAGGGTCGAGGAAGGCAATGACTTTCGGTTCTGCCGCGCGCGTGGCGTAGCGATGGATCAAGGATGCAGAGTTGGAACTAGCCCAGAAGTCCGATGACGGCGTCAGATGTTCCACCAAGGGCTGATCTGCCTCCGGTAGTTCTTTGTCGGGAAGAATGCCGAGAGTTCTGGCGCTGAAGCGTGGCTTAGGGCGCACGATTTCCTGGATGACCACCGGACGCGCCTCGTCGGGCGCCATCTCATACCAGCGCTTCAAAGCCGCTGCGCTCGCTAACTTGGACTGCATGTCATCCGATTCCTTCTTCTCGACTCTCTTGAGCAGGGGAAGCATCTCCTCATGGTCGAGTGTGGACCACCGGAATTCCAGGAGTATGTATTGCTCCTGAGAGGAGAGACTGTCGAAGGTGGCCACGAGTTGACGGGTTAGTGTTCGCTTGACATCGGCGGGTAGTGGAGAACTACCAGCGGTCCCGATGATCGTGTTATTGCTGACAGCGAGAGCGGCTCCCTGCTTTTGTGGGAGCGCAGACACCAGTTCCTGGCGAAATTGCGTTTCGATCTTTTCTCTCTCTTCCGGTATGTTATCGACGATTCCATCAGGTAACGCCAGCACAGACATCGTGCCCAGGAAACGCCCGCTCACAGGGAAATTCGGATCGACGAGCAGCTTTTTCATCTCCGCCAGCGCAACGCTGCGCGCTGGCGATCCCATGACCCCAGCGGCAAAATCCCAATCTGAAACCGTGCCGGTTATGCGGCGCGCCATTTCCCTAGCCGCTTCGGGCGTGCCCAGGTAACGCAGAGTTTTCACGGCCTGCGTCCGCGAATCAGCCGGATTCAATGCCGGGACCGCGGGTGGCTTAGTTGAGTCGAGAAACTGGATGGCAGACTTGAGTGTCGCGTCCTGCCATTCCTTCGTTGCTCGCAGAATCGTCAACGTTACTGAGTTCGAGGTGACGGTGGGGTTGCCGAACTCATTGGAGCCCACTTTCGACACGCGCCTTGAAACGACGGTGAGCCGATACTGGCCAGGAGTTTTGAAGCGAATCCATTCATTCAAATCAGCGTGAACAGTCGCTGGCGTTGTGGAAAGACTTTTAAATCCCCTCAGGCCGCCCATCATGAACCCCTTGTACGAGTGGAAGTACAGCTGGAGTGGATCGTCGGAGCCGTTACTGGGGTCGACCACGAATTGATCTTCACCAAGTCTGCCGCTACGGTCGTAGGTCGCCGTATCCAGTTGATAGGTATTGGGCGAGGAACTGGTAAACGCCAAGTCTAGAGGAATGATTTCCCCAATGTGAAAGCTCGACTGATTATTGCGTATGGTCACCGTTAATTGAGGGTCGAGAGATGGGACGGGTACGCTCTGGGGAGAGGCTGGTACCGCCAGGAAGAAGAGCGCGAAAGCGACTGCGGAAACAGGAATTCGCATGAGGTTGTTCTCCGACGGAGCTTCGTCACGTTACTATGCAGGAGCCACTGGGACGACCAAGCCGCTTTTCGAATGATCGTAAGAATTGTCTTGCCGATATATTTAGATTGAAATTGATAGGTTAAGAGTTGGCTGAAGGAACACAAACTCCGCAACGAATATTGCCGTTAATCGATTGAGGATGCCCTTGATGTAGTTCATGAGTCTTTCCCGACCCGCCCGATTATATTTGCCGCTGATTACAGGTCACTGAATTTTCTTGGGTCAACAGTGCATAATACGGTCTCCGAGGCCATTCCACTAATTGCGGCAACCCGATGCTCCAACGAAGGGTGCGTCAGGAAAACCTCGATAATTCTGTTGTAGCGGGTGGGTGCCTGAGTGAAATCGTACAGATTGTCGAGCGCACGAATCGCCGCCTTGGCATCGTGCGTGAATTCAACACTGCTCTTGTCGGCTGCATACTCAAAGCGCCGGGAAAAGAAGTAAAACGTCAGAATTGGCGTCAACAGCAGGAAGAAATCGAGGACAGGGCGAAATCGAATCAGTGCAGGAGGGAAGAAGAAGCAAATGACTGCAAGAGTGGCGAAAATGGTGGTCATTATCAACAGTTTTTTCCGGCCATGCTTTCCCTTCACGTGCCCAAGTTCATGCCCGATGACAAAATCGAGTTCGGCCCTGTCGAGAAACTTGCCATAGTTATCGGTGACTGCGATGCTTTCTGAGAGACCGTAGGCATTGGTCAGATGTCCTCTCCCAGCCGGAACGACATACACACGCTTTAGGGTCGTCCGCATGTCCTTCGCCATGACGAAAGCCCGCTTGTAGAGTTCGCCGGATTTCACTCTTTGAAGCTTGATTCCCTCGGCCACTCTGAGTCGGAATGTGCCAACCATTGCAAGTATGGCAGCGAAGATGAGCCAAAAAATCGCCGCTAGTCTTCTGCCGTACATTGCATCGTAACCTGTGGCCACGAGCAGCATGGCGAGGGTCGGAGAGACCGTACGCCAGAGCGCCAGCCGCAGCAGGTCAGTAGCAGTCCATCTTCGCCCCATTAAAGTCCTATCGAGGGAATAGCAGACTAGCTGAAGCACGAAGACGATTCCGATAGGCAACGCAAAAAACAGAAGGCGTTCTAGCAATGCAGAATCGCTCCAGGCGAACCGAACTGCCAGCTTTGCAATCAGTACTGAATGTCGTTGTAAATCCCATAGCGACCACCATGCGGCTATGGCTCCTAACGTCGCAACTTGGAGCCCACGCCGAAAGGCTATCCACCTTGAAATTGTTGAAGGTTCGTCGGCCATTCCGTCAGTCCAGTTTCCTGTCGCCATCCTCGTAGATACTCTTGAGGCCTGCAATTCGGGGGAACAGGCCCTTTAATCGACGGGCTTTTTCTGGGAGACTGCCCGGATAGTCACTTCCATGCTGCCAAACTGTGGGCCGTCGAACTCAAATTCTAATGTGTTCTTGCGCTGCAATTCGACAGGAGCGGTGACTTCGGAGCGGTCGGGCCAAGAAATCTCAGCCACTAGCACTCCGTTCAACTTCATTGTTGCAGTTTTCATGGCGGCAAAACCACCAGAGGGCGTCTTCACCAAAGCGGCAAAAGGTGGTTGTATTCTCTCGTCAACGTCGAATTCCATTTTCTTAGGCCAACTGCCATGTGCATGAAGTGTTGCGAAAAAAACGACACTTAGAACGTCTCTGAAGTCCCGCACTCTGCCCCTTGGACTGACCCCATTTCGTTGAAGTTCGCCAACCCAGTCGTCATCGAGGGTAATGGCAGCAATTACGTCCTTCAGAGATGTTTTCCTGCCAACAGCACCCGCCAGCCGAGTCGCTGTCCACAGGAGTCGTATCAAGCTATCCGATAGCACGACGGAATATCCGAAGCTTGAGTCCTCGTCGGTTGCGGCGTTTTCAAGCACCTTCTCGGTAACGAGTCCCTTATCCCCAAAACGGTGCTTTGGGAAAATGCGTTCTACCAATGCGCCCACGTCTTCACGGAAGTGGGTCTGTAATTCTTCTTTGAACTGGAGATGCAGACCACAGAAAAACTCAATCATCCCAGTTGAGGTCAGGCCGTTTTCGGCGCAAGCAAGGGTTGCTCGCTGAACCGCCTCTGCGACCTCAGCGGACAAAGGCCGGTCGAACAAGAGAACGTGATGGGCTAATTGGCGCTGCGGTTTTGTCAGACCGATTGGCATGTCAGTTTCTCCGGGTTGCTGGCAGCACAATTATCGCTTAGCCAACCAACGAATCAGCAAGGCATATCTGCGGCAGGGAACCCGCCTCCGCGCGAACCGGACGTCCGCAGGAAGGGGAGCGAGGGCATGATTTAGGTATGGGGCTGCGAGTGCAATGGGTGGTAAAATGTCGCCCAGGTGCCCTCTTTAGCTTTGTGCCGAGGGGAATCTTAGCCCGAGAAGGGCGGAAAAGCACTTGATTCACAAAATGACAACGAGCTGTGCAAATCCTCGAATACTTTCACATTTTCTTGCACAGTTTCACATTTGTCGTTTTAAGTGACGAAGGCACGTGGCGTATAATAAGCTGTAGAATCAGTAGTTTGAACGAATCGCCGGGATGGCGGAACTGGCAGACGCAGCGGACTCAAAATCCGCCGGACTTCGGTCCTTGGGGGTTCGATTCCCCCTCCCGGCACCAATCGAACGCTCCTATTGCCAAACCTGGATCTGCGCTGGCCGCGCCAGTCAAGTTTCGGCGCCGGGCGACCGTTTCCTGCGCGAGATCGCGGGGGAAAGGATCATCTAGCTGCAGGCTTTCAATACCGTGCATACCGAGGCGCAGATGGGCCCGCCGATATTGAACGTGGCGGCAACGTCGGCTCCCTTAACCTGCAGCGGTTGGGGCACCTTGCCGAGCAATTGCCATGTGCACCACCCAAGCATGGCGACACCGGTAGCGCCGATGGGATGGCCTTTCGCAATCAGTCCGCCAGAGGTGTTAATGCCACATTCACCATTGACTGCGGCTTTTCCGTCGACCCAATATTGTGCACCTTTGCCATACCCCGCTTTTCCCAGGACCTCCGTGCCGAGCGCTCCCATGACCGTGAAACAATCGTGGATCTCGGCGACCTTCACATCGTCCTGCTTGACGCCGGCCATCCGGTAAGCGCTTTGCATGGCTTTGATCGCTCCCGCGGGACGAAGCACATCGCGGCCGGATTTTCTGAGAGGGTCGGTGGCTTGCGCGTACCCTGCAATCTCAACGCATTCTTGCCTGGGGACGCCGAGCTTTGCCAGACCTTCCTCAGTCGCGAGGATGAGAGCGGCATACCCGTCGGTGATCTGCGAGCAATCGTAGGTCTTGAGCGGCAACCCTTCGACAATGTAGCGATTGATGCCGCCGATTTGCATTGCCTGTTCGACCGTAAGTTCGACGTTGCGCATCTGCGCGTACGGGTTGTGATGCGCGTTTCCGTACTCCGTGACAGCGATTTGGGCCAGGTGTTCTTCGCGAATGCCATGCACCTTGAGATAGCACTCCATGACCTCGGCAAAGAGGTGGGGAAAGATGTAGACCTTGCCTTCACGTTCGGCAGGATGCGAAAAATAGCCGAGGGCCTGGCCGATGAGCTTTCCATCCATCTTGCCTTCGGCGTCGCGCATTTTTTCGTAGCCGATCGCAATTCCAGTATCGCCCCATCCGACTTGCAGTTTCTGGATCACGGAGAGAACGGCCTGACCACCGGAAGCGCAGGCATTTTCGACCGACTCGATGGGCTTACCGGCGAGTCCTGGAATATCCGCCACCAGGCCCGCGAGCAGTCCCTGCTGGTTGAGGGAGATATTGCAAACGGCGCCCACGGAGCCGACATCGAGCGCGGAGGGTTCCACTTTGATCTCCGCACAGGACTCAGTAACGGCGCGGCCAAGAATCTCGGGCACAGACATGGCCATAAGCTTTCCGAATTTCGATTGATGATAGGCAGCAATGTAAATGCGCTTCATAAAACACCTCTAAGGATAAGTTCCGTTCCGACCTAATAATATTACTTCCCCCGGCGACGTCAGGCTTGAGATTTCCTTAAGCGCTCCTGGAGTTCAAGCTTCAGGACTTTGCCATAGACGTTGCGGGGTAACGCTTCTATAAAGATGACTTGCCGGGGCAGTTTGATCTTATTGATCCGGGGACGAAGAAAGTCGATGAGTTCGAGGCCGCTGGTGGTTGCACCTGCTTTTAGCTCAACGAAGGCAACTGGGACCTCGCCCCACTTCTCGTCGACCACACCAAGGACGGAGACCTCGGCAATGGCCGGATGATCGAGCAATTGCTTCTCGATCTCCGCCGGATAGATGTTGACACCACCGCTGATGATCATGTCTTTGGAGCGGCCCGCGATATAGAAGAACCCATCTTCGTCGCAGTGTGCCAGGTCTCCCGTGTGGAACCATCCGTCTCGGTCAAGCACCTTAGCGGTGGCGGCTGGATTGTTCCAATAGCCGCGGCAGACGTGCGGCCCGCGCAGGCACAGTTCACCAATTTCATGGGTTGCGACGGAATCGCCCGCGGGGTCGAGAAGTTTTGCCTCCGTGAACATCATGGGCTTACCAATCGAACCAGCCTTGCGCACGGAGTCCTCGTCGCTCATGGCAAAACAGTTCACGCCGACTTCGGTCAGACCGTAGCCCTGGTGAAAAATCAGTCCGCGCTGCTGGTAGGCATGGAGAACTTGTAACGGAAGCGGAGCGCCTCCGCTGGCCAGCCAGCGCAGGTGGGTGCGATCGAGCTTTGCAAGTTCTGGCGAATCGAGGAACATTTTGAAAATTGTGGGTACGCCGAAAAGAAGGGTGCACTCGTATTCTCGAAAGGCTTGCAAGATTTCAGCGGCGTCGAAGCCGTCATGCAAAACGACACTGCCCCCGATAGCGAACATCGGGGTCAGGAATACGGTGAGTCCGCCGGCGTGATACATGGGCGTGTAAATCTGAACCCGGTCATTCTGCGCCAATTGCCAGGAGACAACCGAGTTGTAGGCGTTCCATGCGATCTGCCGGTGTGGAATCATCACGCCCTTCGGCTGTCCCGTGGTGCCGCTGGTATAGAGCAAGCAGAAGATATCCTCGGGTTGGAGTTTCGTGGAAAGCGGATCGGGACGAACCCGATCTATGGCTTTGGCATAACTCAGTAATTTCCTAGCGTCTTCCTGCGCATCCAGATTTATTAGGTGCTCGAAAGCTTCAAGTTGTTGCAGCTCTTGCGCGAGCGTTTCGTACCGTGCCGAGTACATGAGGCAGCGAGGTTCGCAGTCCGCCAAGATCTGGTGCAGCTCGTGAGCCGTGCTGCGCGTGCCGAGAGGAACGAGGATGATGCCGGATTTACCGGCGGCGAAGAAGGCCTCGACGTATTCAACCCGGTTCTCGGAAAGAATGCAGACACGATCGCCTGGAACGAGAGAGCAGAGATCGGTCCAGATCCGCGCACACTGCAAGGCGCGCCGATCCAGTTCCGCATAAGTAAATTGCCGACGCGTGGGAACGTGGATCAATGCTACGGCGTTGGGGCTAAGACGAGTGCGTTCTCCAAGAATGTCGCCGGTGATCACGAGTTCTCCCTAGATTGTCTTGAAACGGGCTGTGCAGTGGCGGACGCGCGAGAAGAATCTGGCCCGAGAACTTGCAACAAGACTTGCGTCAATTCTCGGGGACGTTCGAACTGAGGCGCATGGCCGCAACGCTCAATGACCGTAAGCGTGCAATGCGGAAGCTGCGATTGGAACTTCTTCGCGTAGTCCAGCGGGACGAGGCGATCAGAGGCGCCCCAGATGAGATCGACCGGCAGCTGGAAGCTTGCCAGTTTTCCGTCGAACAGGTATTTCGATATCTCGTCTGCGCCGGCAGCCACCAGTCGCGAAATTGGACCTGTATTCGAGATGCGGACCAAATCATCGAGGACGAAATTCGGCCGACGGGGCGCGGAAGGGTCCAGTAGGGCATCGAGCGTGCGCCGAGCCTCTTCGCGGTCCTTTGGCATGATGTTCACTTCCAGCGCGTCTTTGATGGGGCAGCCGTTGATGAGGATCAGCCGCGTCACTCGATGCGGATATTTCTGCCCATAGAGCATCGCCATCCAGGCCCCGAGCGAATTACCGGCGAGCACCAGCGGTGCGTCTCGCCAGGGCCTTGCGTCGAGCACTTGTTCCAGTGCGGTGAGCAGCGTTCCAAGACTCAGCACTCCTGCGACCGGGTCGCTCTCGCCATGGCCGGCAAGGTCCGGGATTACCAGTTGAAAGTGGCGTTTCAATTCGGACGCCACTTTGTACCATGTTCCCGCCTGATCACCTGCGCCATGAAGCAACACCAGCAAGGGCCCGGCGCCGCCATGCCACACGATCTGTTCTCCCACCGTGGTCGTAAGTTTCGTCTTCCGAAGGCCGGCTCGGCGAAGCGCGTTCCTCCGCAACCAGACCGTCGTGGCGATGGGCCGCAAAAAGAAAAGAATGAAGAAGCAAATCAGAGCAGCAACTGCCGCGGAACCCAGCAGCAGCATAATTCTCATTGCCAGGCCCATCCCGCTCCTCTCGGCCGGCTCAATTGAAAGTCAAGCCTGCAACGCCGCCTACGGCATGCGAAACGCGCATCCTGCCTGGTTGTAGCCGACCCCGGAGCCGACCAGCACGACCAGGCTGCCGGACTTCACCTTGCCCTGCTCGATAGCGTGGTCGAGCGCCATGCCCACGCAAGCGGAGCCGGTGTAGCCGTACTGCTCCATGATGGTGTGCGCGCGTTCCGCGGGCACACCGAGGCGGTCCATCACACGTTCGATCGTGGGCTTGCGCACCTGGGTAAAGATGAAGCAATCGACGTCGCGCAGATCGAAACCACCGTCCTTTGACAGTCGTTGCACGATGATCGGCCACGTCTCCTCGTTCAACTCCGGAGGATAGCGGTTCTTGATCGTGCACCCGGTGCGCCCCGCTTTAACCGAGGCTTCGCTGGCCGGTTCGAAAGTGCCTCCGGAGTAGATTCCCCAATAGTCGTGATAGGAGCCGTCGGCGCGGAAGGTGGAAGTGACAAAGCCCGGCGAAGCCGCAGGTTCGAGCACCGCCGCGCCCGCGCCATCCCCATAGAAGAAGACCATTGGATCGGCAGCCGACGTGAGTTTGTGCATGAGATAGACGCCAATGACGAGTACCGTCTTGATGGCCGGGTTCGCGGCGATGATTCCGGCGCCAGCCGAAAGCCCAGTGGGAAACGAAGCACAGGCACAACCGACGTCAAACGTGCCGGCATTTTTTGCGCCCAACTTATACTGCAGTACCACCGAAGTAGCGGGAGTTATGTAGTCCGGCGAATCGGTGCCGAGGATGATCAGGTCGATATCTTCAGGTTTCTTGCCGGCACGCTCAATTGCGAGCTTGGCTGCGGGCAGAGCGACATCACTGGTAGCCCAGTTTTCGGGGGCATTCCAGCGCGTCTTGATGCCACTTGTCGCCTCCATCTTATCCACGAAATCCGGGATATGTTTGAAGCGCTCGCGCAGCATGTCATTGGTCACTTCTATCTCAGGTACGTATCTTCCGGTAGCAACAATGGTTGCGTAACGCGTCATGAATGAGTCCCTTATTGAATTGCTATTAGTCAGGTCCCCAGTACGAATCCGCCATCGACGGAGAGCACGGTGCCAGTAATAAATGATGCTGCATCGGAGGCCAACCAAACGTAGGCCTCGGCAATGTCCTCAGGCTTTCCCATGCGACCAAGAGGAATGTGCGAAACCATGGCTTGGATGACCTTCTCCGGCATCTTCTGCACCATTTCAGTGGCAGTGAAACCGGGAGCAACGGCATTTACGCGGATGTTGTATTTTGCCAGTTCCCGCGACCACGTCTGGGCAAACGCGATGACTCCGGCCTTGGTGGCAGCGTAATTGGTCTGGCCGAAATTTCCATACAGACCCACCACGGAAGAAGCGTTGAGAATCACGCCCGAGCCTTGGCGGATCATGTGAGGCACCACGGCCCGCGAGCACAGGAAGGTACCTTTGAGATTGACCGAGATGACCGAATCGAACGCTTCATCGGTCATCGTTCCAACAACCGCGCCGTCCTTCCACTTCACGAACTGCGCGTCGCGCGTGATGCCGGCGTTATTGATCAGTACGTCGACTGTTTTCCAGCGGGCGACAATTTCCTGAACGCCTGCCTCGACGTCGCGGGAGTCACACACGTTGGTTTTGCGGAAGAGCGGCTCTCCGCCGAGCGCGGACAGTTCGCGCAGCAATGCGTCCTGCCCGGCATCGTTAACATCCCATGCCGCCACCCGGCAGCCTTCGCTGGCAAACGCCCGGGCCGTGGCGAGGCCAATCCCCGCCGCGGCTCCGGTAACGAGGACGACCTTACCGCGCAGACCTGTGTCTTTCATGTGCCCCCTAGAACGTGTACTTCAGCGCAAACTGGACCACTCGCGGCCCGGTGGTGGTTGACGCGATCTGCCCAAAGTTGGCCGAGGAGACTATGTTGACCGGATTGGCCCAATTCACGTTGTTGAACAAATTGAAGAACTCGGCCCGGAATTCCACCCGTTGGCTTTCCGTGACTGGAATGGACTTCACGATGGAGAGGTCCGTGTCGATCTGTTTCGGCCCAACTATGATGTTCCTACCCAACTGTCCGTAGCCGAAATCACCGATGGTCACTGGTCTGACGAAGGCGCTCGTGTCGAAGTAGGGAGGAGTATTGTCAATCCCCAATCGGTCGGCAACGTTGCCGCTCTTGATTGCTGACGATAAGGTTCGGCCCGGCACCAAGTCGGCCATAGTTGCCTCAAACGCGGAATCATCTCCGTAGATGGAGAATGGAGTGCCGGATTGCAGCGTCACGATTCCCGACACGGTCCAGGAGTTCAAGGCTTTTTTGCCGAAAGTCGAGCCGCCGCGATAAACGTTCGGCAGGTCATATAAGTAGCTCGCGACGAAGCGCTGCCGCCGGTCAAAATCCGAGGGGCCATAGTTGTGCTGTTCGTTGACCATGTCGCCCGGGAGCAGCGTGATATCGCTTACGGGACTTCCCGAGTAATAGTCCAGAGAGTGGGACCAAGTGTAGCTGAGCAGCATTTGCAGGCCGTGGGAGAAGCGCTTGTTGAGGGTCGCCTGCAGCGAGTTGTAATTGGAGTTAGCGTTGCTCTCCATTAGGAAGCTGCCCAACCCGGGGGCCGTCAGATTGGCAAAGCCGGGGAAGAAAGGTCCGCTCACAGAAGGTGGGAAACCGTAATATCCAGCGAACCCCGCAGCCGCTTGGTTGAACGAGAACAAACGCGGGAACTTGCGTCCGAGCGAGCCGACATAGCCCAAGTCGAGCATCCAGTTATTGGCGAAGCTGGTTTGCACTCCGAGGTTGAAGGCCTGTACGTAGGGGATGCTCCAGTCGTGCAGGTCCGGATAGAGCCCAGTGGCCGGAACTGGATAATAGTTCGTGGGCGAATCAGGGTACGATGTCGCCGGCAGGAAGGCCGGATATCCTCCGTATGGGAAGATACCGGGGTTGGCGCTGATAGTCAGAGGGAACTGGCTGGGAAGCGGAACATGCACAAATGGATCTTCGTTCGGGGTGGCCAGTGCGGTGGCCATCATTTCGTAAGGCATGTTGAACAACTGGGTGTTAAACAGGCGCATGTTGGGCCGGTCATAGAAAATGCCGTAACCACCACGGAGGACAACATCGCCCTTGCCAGTTAGTTGATAAGCGAAGCCCACCCTGGGCCCGAAGTTCTTGTAGTTGGGATTCACCAGGCCGTCGCCGACTTTGGGAATTCCAGGCAAGTTTCCATTGCCAGCCTGGACAAAGCCGCCGGTGACGACCTCGCCAACGCCAGGCACTGCGATGGTGGCGGCCTTCGACGGATCGAATCCGACAAAATGGCCGTCGGTCTCAGTGGTGGGACCGAAGAAGTCATAACGCATCCCGAGGTTTAGAGTAAGACGGCGGTTGACTTGCCAATCGTCCTGAAAGAAAGCCGAAAAGTCGTTGGCGCGGTTGTGCAGGCTGTTGGTGCCCGAGCCAATCACCGACAAGCCGGCAAGCCCGGCCAGAAAATCCTCGAACACGTTACCGGTAAAGCCCAGGTAGAAGATTTCGCCGTTGGGGAATACGTCGAAATAGGGAGCGTCCAGTTGCTGCCGCTTGTATTCGCCCCCGATTTTGATCGTGTGCGGACCCTTCGTCCAGGTGATCATATCGCTGCCGCCGTAGGTGTCGGTCTTCGCGTAGTTGATGGCGAGCGGAGACGGCCCCAGCGTGAACATGTTCGTGAAGGACAATGTCGGCATTCCGGGGAACAAACTTCCTAGCGGCGAATAGATACCTAAGTCGGAGGCAGAGACGGGCTGGGCTGGTTTGCCGGGCCCGTAAATCTCACTCCAGCCGAACCTCGCCTCATTCAGCAGATGACTCGATATCAGTGATAACATCCCTGCCGAAAGCAGGCGCTGGGTGACGTCTTCTTCGGTCGGCCAACCGGGCGCCTGCAGCACGTTGCCGTCGCCAAAGGTGTCGTAGAGCGCCTGATTTTCGCGGTTGGCGGCGTAGAAGAATTTGCCGAAGATGCGGTTCTTTTCATTCAGCTTGAAATCCACATTGGTGTTGAACTGGTCTTCTTTATAAGTTGAGTTAGAGGGAATCGTCTGCAGCACCGGGCTGGACGGACCCGTGCAAGTGCCGGTGGTGACGCCGGGGATTCCAGGAATCATATACTGCCCGTTGGGGAGCTTAGCCTGCAGAGCTGCCACGGCCACGGGATCGATAAATGGCAAGCCATAACATCCCGAAAGGTTACCCAGAGATGTGAGGTCGCGCTGGGACCCCAAATAGGCCGGCAGGAACATAGTGGCTAGCGAGTTGGTCAGCGAGGTGCCGTTGGTTTCGCGGCTGCCCTGATAGGAGACGAAAAACCAGGCACGATCCTTCACAATCGGACCGCCCAGCACACCGCCAAACTGGTTGCGGTCATAGGTGGGCCGCGGTGTGCCGATTGCGTTCAGGAAGTAATTGTTGGCATCCAGAGCGGTATTTCGAAAGAACTCGAAGAGATCGCCATGAAGATTGTTGGTGCCAGACTTGGTGACGACGGCCACGACTCCGCCTGCGTTCCGGCCCTGTACCGCATCGTACATGCTGGTCTGAACTTTGAATTCCTGCAGCGAGTCGATGGAAGGGCCGGCGATATTTGGTGTCGATCCCGTGCCGATGGAGTTGGCATCAACGCCATTGATGACCACGTTGTTGGAAACCGCGCGCTGTCCGTTGACGTACAAGGGAACATCGCCGCGTCCCAGTTCAGAGGAGTTCTCGATGGGACCCGAGGCTCCCGTAGTCAGGGCCAGCAACTGCTGCAGATTGCGGGTCGGCAGCGGCAGTTCGCGCACCTGATTCTCATCAATGACGGTGCCCTTGGCGGAACTTTCCGTCTGCACCAGTGGCGATTCGCCGGTAACCGCAATCGTGGTCGGCGCGCCCGCCACCTTGAGGGCAACGTCGATGACCGAACTCTCGGTGATCAGGACAACGATGCCTTGCACCTTGGCCGAGGCGAATCCGCTCTGACTGACTTCGAGCCGATAGGAGCCTGGGTCGAGCAGAGGAAACGTGTAACGGCCACTGCCGCCAGTTACAGTTTCGCGCCGCACGCCGGCGTCGCTCGTCAGGACGACTCTTGCGCCTGTCACCAGCGCCCCGCTGGGATCCGTCACCACTCCCACGATCTGTCCGGTGGTGGCCGTCTGCGCTTGCGTCATCGGCGTCATAAAACAGAGAATGCCGGCAATCGCCAGCAGCGTTGTGAGGGTTCGAATTCGCATATTGCCTCCTTAAGTCTCAATCACGGCCGCGCAGCTCAATCCTTCCGGCTGCGGGTGTACAGACGGACAAACTGATCGACAGCTTCTTCGTCACTCACGCCTAGATAGCGCTTGGCGCCGAAGAGATTCTCCACTAGGAAATGGGTAACAAACTGCAAATACAAACTGACATAGGCAAGCCCGGGGTTCACGTCGCTGGGAAACGGAATCGGCGCCTTTTGAAACAGGGCCGTCGAATAGGTGCGCAGACCTCCGGCAACTTCCCGATAGCTGTGAATGAAGTGTTTATGACGGAACTCAACCACGTCGACGTACATCAGCCGCCAGTAGTCCAGATTCTCCGAGACGACGCGGCCAACGGCCCTCCCCAGCTTCTTTAGCGACTCGGGATCGGGAGATTGCATCAAGGGGAAAATCTTTCTCTGGCGGAGGACCTCCATTTTCTGCTCCATGTGCTGGACCAGGCCGATGAAGATGTCTTCCTTGTTCGGGTAGTACAGGTAAAGCTTGCCCATGGAGACGCCGGCACCGCGGGCGATCTCACGGACGGTGGTACCGTGAAATCCCTGGCGGGTGAAGAGTTTCAGCGCGGCGCGTTCGATCTTGAGCCGGTTCCTGGCGACGGTGTCGTCCAAAAGCTTGGGCATAGATGCATCCGCTGGCTGTGCCAATACGAGCGCTCGCTCTAAACCAACACGAGCGCTCGCTCTTGGAGCGGAATGTTAGAACGCCTGCCCCTGGGCTGTCAAGGGGATTATTTACTCCCCTTCGTTGTCGTCGATGCCGATCTTGGACAGGCGGTAGCGCAGCGCGTTGCGCGAGAGGCCGAGCAGACGCGCGGCTTGTGATTTATTGCCGTCGGCGCGCTTCAGAGCTTCGCGGATCATCTCATCCTCCCACTGGTCGAGGGTCATGCCCTCCGGGAGAAAGCGATCGGCCGAAGCGTTGGTGCGACTGCGCGGAGAGTCGAGTTGTATGTCGCTGGCCTCCAGTTGACTGCCCGAGGCGAGCGCGCAGGCGCGTTCGATCACGTTCTGCAGTTCACGGACATTGCCCGGCCAATAATGACCGCCGAGCAACTGCAGGGCAGCCGGCGAAATCCCTGTAATTTTGTCCTCCCTCCCGGAGTCTTTGGCGAAGCGGGCGAGAAACAGGCTCGCCAATCCGGGGATATCCTCTTTATGTTCGCGCAAGGGCGGGATATCGATGGGGACCACGTTGAGCCGGTAATAGAGGTCCTCGCGAAAGCTTCCTTCTTCGAGCGCGGCGCGCAGGTCGCGGTTAGTCGCGGCCAGAAGGCGCACGTCGACCTTGATGGTTCGGGTTCCACCCAGACGCTCGAACTCGCGCTCCTGCAGCACGCGCAGAAGTTTGACTTGCGTGGCGGGTGGCACATCTCCAATTTCATCGAGGAAGAGCGTGCCTTTGTCGGCGAGCTCGAATTTCCCCGGCTTGCTGGTGGTGGCTCCGGTAAAAGCTCCTTTTTCGTAGCCGAAAAGCTCGCTCTCCAACAGGTTTTCCGGGATGGCGGTGCTGTTGATTTTGACGAAGGGACCGGATGCGCGGCGCGACTTTTCGTGGATGGCGCGGGCAATGAGGTCCTTGCCAACTCCGCTTTCGCCGCCCAGCAGAACGGTGGAGTTGGTGGGCGCAACGCGTTCGACGGTGGCCAGCACCTCCTGCATCTTGGGGCTGGTCGCGACGATGTTGGGGTGGCTGTATTTTTGCCTAAGGGCCTCGCGCAGCGAGCGATTCTCCTCGCGCAGCAGCGAGTTGTCGAGCTCCTTGCGCACGACCATGCGCATTTCGACCAGTGAGAACGGCTTGAGGACGTAATCGCTGGCGCCGGCCTTCATTGCCTCAACCGCGGTTTCCACCGACCCGAACGCGGTCATGACGACGATGGGCAATGCGGGATTCTGCTGCTTGGCCGTCTGCAGAAACTCGAGCCCGCTGATGCCGGGAAGCTTAAGGTCGGTGAGAACGAGGTGAACGGGCTCGGAAGCAAGCAGCTTCAATCCAGTTTCGGCGTCACCGGCGGAGAGGGTTTTGAAGCCGTCGTCGCCGAGGTTCAGTTCCAGCAAGCGGCGCATCTTGGCTTCGTCTTCGATGATGAGAATAGTCGGCATGTGGTCGTTAGGCGTTAGTCGTTAGTCGTTCGCTATTCGCTATTGCTCCTTCGTTCTCATCCAGCGGAAAGAAGAGCGCAAATACAGCTCCGCCTTCTGGCGCCCTCTCGACATGGATCGACCCATGATGGCCGTCCACGATCTTCGAAACGATAGACAGGCCCAATCCGACGCCGGTTTTCTTCGTGGTCACGAACGGGTTGAAAATTTCTTCGCGCAGCTCTTCGGGAACGCCGGGGCCGGTGTCGGCGAGGAGGAGTTCCACTCCTTCCCGATCGTCCTTTGTGATGGGTCGGACCTCGACACGCAACGTTCCGGGGTGGCTTCCATCCTGCATGGCCTCGTAGGCATTCTGCACGAGATTGAGGAAGGCTTGCTCGCACAGGCTTTCGTCGAGAGGGACGGCAGGCAGTCCGCTGGCGTAGTGGCGCTCGATACGCACGGATTCACTCGGGAATCGCCCCGCGACAATTTGCAGGACGCGATCGAGAAGCGCCGTCAGGTCCGCGGGCTGCGGTTGGGCATGAAGTGGACGGGCGAAATCCAGAAACTCGGTGACAAGGGCGCTGAGCCGATTGACCTCTGTCGAAATGTAACCGGCTAGTTCGCGGGCTAGTTCGTCGGAGGTTTGCAGTTTCTGGGTCAACATTTCGGCTGAACCCTTGATGACTCCGAGGGGATTGCGAATCTCATGCGCTAATCCAGCCGAGAGCTGGCCGAGAGCGGCCAAGCGCTCGGAGCGCCGCGCTTCGGCCTGAGCCAACTCCAAGCGGCGATTGGTTTCGGCCAGGCGTTCGGCGAGGTCACGGTATAACTGGGTTTGATGCTTGCTCTGCTGCGCGAAGCGGTTGACGACCATGGCGGCCAGAAAGAAAAACAGGATGCGGAGGCCCAGTAAACCCAACGACTCGGGAGTTATTTCGTATTCCTGCATCGCGGGGTAGAGATAGGAGCAGTAGAAAGCGGAGGCGATGAGGGTCCAGAGCAGTGTCAGCCATGGAGTGCAGTAGAGCGCGGCCGTGACGACCGGGACGAAATAAATAGGCCAGTAACTGCTGTTGATTCCGACTTCGGCAGTGTGGTCAAGGAGCAGCGTGGCCAGCAAAATCTTGAGCAGGATGACGTAGAAGACTCCGCGCTTGGGAAAGCGGGAGATCAACTTCGATTCCAGCAGTTGCACTATGCCGATGGCGAGGAGAATTAACTGCTTGTGCCATTCGAGTAGCGGAGGGAGCACGGCCAGTATGGCCAGGAAGAGGAGCCAGATCGTGAGCCAGACTGCGTCGAGACGGCTAAGCCGCCGGGACTCGGGATCGAAAATGGGAGGCGCCGGTACCACGCAACTTCCATCCAACCCCAGAAAGGCCCCCGGCGTCAATTGGATGGCAGCTTCCTCCATCGCCTGGGTGAGGAGAGGCGTTGGCTTAATCCAGCCACGCACCGCGAACCAGCGGATGCTGCACTATCGATCCGCGTAATATCCGTCCCTGGTTTGGACGGTCATGTCCTTGCGCTTCACCTGCAATTGCACGTGGTGGTAACCGGAGGCTGCGCTGTCTTTATCGGGTGTGTAGCCCATGCTGTACTGGGTTCGGAGTTCCTCAACAATGCCGTCGTAAATCTGGCCGACGGTCTCCTTCTTAGAGACCTCGAAGAAACGCCCACCCGTTTCCTTGGAAACCCGCTCCAGAATTTTCTTGCCATCGGTGCGCGGGCTCTCGGAAGGACGTTGGCCTCCGCGACCCCCTCGGCCGCCACCACCGCCCGGATATCCACCCCCGCCACCAGGCCAGCCGCCGCCACCGCCCGGCCAACCGCCGCCTCCACGGCCCATGCCACTACCCTGCCTGCCCTCGTCGTGGTGAGTATCCGCAAAATAAATAGAGTAGACGACGGTATCGGCGCGTTGGGCGGACTCGATTGCGCCCTCCAGGTACGTCTTGCTGCCGCGGTCGACGCCGTCCGAAAGAATAATGAGAGCCTTCCGGCCTTGCTGCTTTTTCATCAATTCGTTCGACGCCAGATAAACGGCGTCGTAGAGCTGGGTACCGCCGCCATGATGCGATCCTGAGCGGGAATCATCGGAGTCGTTGGGATCGTTCGAGCGCGCGCGGTCGGACGGCGTCTGGAGTAATTCGAGCGCCGATTGCAGCTTTTCACGCGACGAGGTCAAATCCTGAAGCAGTTCCACCTCACGATCAAAGTGTATGAGGAAGGCTTTATCCTTCTCTTGCACGAGCATCTGATCGAAAAAACTGCGGCTCGCATTGCGCTCCGCGTCGAGCACGTTGGTCTGACTGCGACTGGTGTCGACGAGCAGACCCAGAGTAAGCGGAAGATTCTTATCCTGTGAAAAATAGCGGATCGTCTGCGGACGGCCGTCCTCCTGAAGGGTGAAATCGTCTTTGGTGAGGTCGCGGACGATCGCACCGTGTTTGTCGCGAACGGTGACCGGCAGCGCGACTACTTTGACGTCGACGGCGATGGTGGCAGCCGTCTCCTGAGCCCGCAGCACCGGGCCAACTCCCGGAAGAGCGGCGAACGCGGCAATCACCGCACAGGCAACCAGCTTCAACCTTGACGAACGTTTCGCAATGGCTTCTTTAGCTAGCCAGGGATAATCGGGCCGGGACTTATTCACCGTGTCCTCCGCTTATTATTGTGCTCCGTTTTTCGTTTATCTTAGACGAATCTTTAGAGTGCTGACTCTGCATAAGAAAATAGAATATACAGCCAGCATCGCACCCGCCCAACTCGGGAAAGCAACCGTCAACCTGTAGATGAGACCCGCCGCCAGTGGATGGGCCTGCTCTTCGGGATTGGATTTATCCGTGGACACCTGAACACGAGCCGGGTACTAATCACTGGATGCGTGCCGAAGGAGTGCAGTTGCCAACCTCGTGTAAAAGCACCGTCAGTGTCGGGTAAAACTTCGTAAAGGGTTAAATATGGTGCTAGCGGCGATGCTAAAGTTAAAGGATGCGATCTTTTTGGCAGAGGCAGGTGCGAGTGTGCCTCGTGAGGACGTGTCTACTCACGGGATTGGTCGCTCTGATTCTGGCGGGGCCCGGCTACGTTGTAGCGCAAGATAAACCACCCGGAGGTTCGGCAGGCGCACAGGTCTCCAAGGCCGTCGGAGTCATCAAGAGCGTTCAGGCGGATTCCATCACGGTTTCGGTGGAATCCGGCGGCCAGGGCGAGATTATTGCCACGCTGATGGGCTCGACCAAGATCTTGCGCGTGCCTGCCGGAGAAAAGGATCTGAAGAACGCGACTGCGCTGCAGGCGCAAGACTTGCAGCCTGGGGATCGCGTGCTGGTCCGCGGGCAGGCATCAGCCGATGGGCACACAATCGTCGCGCTGGCGGTAATCGTGATGAAGCAGGCAGATGTGGCGGCAAAACAGCAGCACGACCGCGACGACTGGCAGAAGCGAGGGGTGGGTGGACTCGTCACCAAAGTGGATGCCGCGACGGGCACCATTACAATTTCATCCAGTGGACTGGGCACGAGCCGGAGTATTGCCATCCATATTGCTCAGGATACAATCCTGCGCCGCTACGCGCCGGGCTCGGTGAAGTTCGATGATGCCAAACCGGCGCCCGCCAGCGAGGTCATGGCGCGGATCAAGGTGGGCGATCAGTTGCGCGCTCGCGGCACCCGCAACCCGGACGGCAGCGAACTGAGCGCGGAAGAGGTCGTCTCCGGCACATTTCGGAATATCGCAGGGACCATCAAGGCGATCGACGCGGCGAACAATACGATGACGGTGCAGGATGCGATCGGTAAGAGCGCGGTCGTGGTGAAGGTGTCCGCTGATTCGCAAATGAAGAAGCTGCCGGCGGAGATGGCGCAGCGCATCGCCATGCGGCTAAAGTACGCGGGGGCCGCGGCAGGTGGCGGGGGCGGAGAGCAGCGTGGCGACAACAGCTTCGCGCGGGGCGGTCTGCCGGCTGCCGGCGGCGTGCGGCCGGGTGGCGGGCCGGGCGGGAATGGTCCTCCGGATTTTCAGCGCCTGTTCAGCCGCTTGCCCGATAGCAGGTTAGCGGACCTGCAGAAGGGCGATGTCGTGATGATCGTCGCGACCGAGGGGGGAGACGTGGGCGCGATTACGGCGGTCACGATGCTGGCAGGAGTGGAAGCCATCCTGACGGCGGCGCCAAATCAAAGCGCATCCACGTTGCTTTCGCCGTGGTCGTTGAACACATCCGGCGGGGAAGGTGAAGCTGCGCCGCAGTGAAAAACTCAATCCATGTCTCAGTCGATTCGATCTGCCTGGAAAGAAAAGGTGCGTGTTGAAGCTATCGGTCGTCATTCTGGCAATTCTGATTTTGGCAACGCTGATCGGGCTGGCTGCGCCTGCGTCAGCGCAGGCGTCGGCCCCATCACCAACAACGGCGGGAAGCTTGCGCGGGCAAGTGACCGACCCCTCGGGGGCCGTGGTTTCGAACGCCACGGTGGCAATCCTGGTATCCGGCAAGCAAACGCATTCTGCTACAACCGACCGCAGCGGTGGTTATGAAATCGGAAATCTGGCGCCGGGCAAGTACACGGTCACGGCAAATGCCCAGGGATTCGCCGTTTTTGTGCGGAACGGTGTGGCCGTTGCGGCGGGCCAGGTCGCGCAATTCAACATTTCGCTCGATATCAACGTGCAGAAGGAAAAGGTCAACGTCGAGGAGGAGAGCCCTCAAGTCGACGTCAACCCCGCCAGCAATGCCAGCGCTATCGTGCTGAGCGGCAAAGATCTGGAAGCGCTTCCCGACGATCCGGATGAATTGCTGGCTGACCTGCAAGCGCTGGCCGGACCTTCGGCCGGTCCCAACGGCGGGCAGATTTATATCGATGGATTCACCGCCGGAGAGCTTCCGCCGAAGTCATCGATTCGCGAGATTCGCATCAATCAGAACCCGTTTTCGGCCGAATACGACAAGCTGGGTTACGGACGAATCGAAATCTTCACCAAGCCGGGCACGGACAAGTATCATGGCCAGTTTTCAGTCCAGGGAAACAGCTCGGGATTGAACACGCGCAATCCTTTCCTCGCCGCCGATGAGACGCAGCCCTACGATTCGGTGATCTACATGGGAAACATCGGCGGGCCGCTCAATAAAAAGGCGTCGTTCTTCTTCAACGTGCAGCGCCGCAACATCGACGAAGTCGCAGTCGTAAACGCGCCGGCGCTGGACCTGAGCGAAAGCGTTCCCAACCCGCATACCAGAACCAACATCGGCCCGCGTATTGATTACCAGATCGGCACCAACAATACGCTCACCGCCCGCTACCAGTATTACCGTGACACGCAACAGAACGCAGGCGCCGGCGGGCTAGTGCTGCCCGAGGCCGGCTATGACACCACGTCCACCGAACACACCGTGCAGATCAGTGATACGCAGACCCTCGGCGCGAAGGCCGTAAATGAAGCCCGCTTCCAGTATCTGCGCGACAACAGCTCGCAGAACCCGATCAGCACCGCGGTTGGCATCAACGTGCTGGGTGCCTTCACAGGCGGAGGCACCAGCTCGGGAACCGAGACCGATCATCAGGATCATTACGAGTTGCAGAACTACACGTCGATATCGCAGGGCAAGCACTTCGTTAAATTCGGAGGGCGACTGCGGGCAATTCACGAAGTCAATGTGTCCAGCGCCGGATTCAATGGCACGTATACCTTCGCGAGCCTCGGGGACTACAACAGTGGTACTCCAAGCCAGTTTTCTATCGATGCAACCCCCAGCGGCGCTGCTGCCAGCGTGCCCGTCACGATGGTGGACGCGGGGCTGTACGTGCAAGATGACTGGAAGGTGCGTCCCAACCTCACTTTGAGCGGCGGCCTGCGCTTTGAAACGCAGAACGCGATTCACGATCATGCCGACTGGGCGCCACGGCTCGGTATTGCCTGGGGCATAGGCGGAGGGGGAAAGACCGCCCCGAAAACCGTACTGCGCGGCGGTTTTGGCCTGTTTTATGACCGCTTCACCCAGGATTTGATTCTGAATGCGGACCGCCTCAACGGCGTGACCCAGCAAGAGTACATTGTGTCTGATCCGGCTTACCCGACCCCGCCGCCATACCAGACGCTGCCGCCAACGACACAGGCAATCTACCAGATCAATTCCGGGTTGCACGCGCCCTACATCATGCAGACCGCGTTCAGCATGGAGCGTCAGGTCTCAAGAATTGCCAACGTCACGGTTACGTATCTAAATTCGCGCGGCGTGCATCAGTTACTTTCCCTGAACGTCAATGCCCCACCGCCGGGCACGCCGTTCTCGTCGGGGACGCCCCCACAACCGAAGGCGGGACCCATCTTCCAATACGCCTCGGATGGCCTTTTCCGGCAGAACCAGTTGATCGCCAATTTCAACATCCGCGCCGGTGCGAAACTATCTCTGTTCGGTTACTACTCTCTGAATTACGCCAATAGTGACACATCCGGCGCTGGGAGTTTCCCATCGGACCAATACGACATCGGGCTCGACTACGGGCGAGCTTCCTTTGATATCCGGCACAGGGTATTCATGGGCGGCACAATCGGACTACCGCGTGGGTTTCGCCTAAGTCCATTTATGATTTTCAATTCCGGCTCGCCCTACAACGTCACCGTGGGCCTGCCCTTGAGCAACGATTCGCTGTTTAATGACCGCCCCGGATTTGCTCCGAATGTTACTGGCGCTTGCCTCTCGCTGACCCAGGCGTGTCACTACCTGATTCCGACGCAGTCGAACATTCCAGCTTCAATCCCAATCAACTATTTGACCGGCCCCAACCACTTCACGCTAAACCTGCGGCTGGCGAAGACATTCGGCCTGGGGCCGGAAACTCGTGGCGGCAGTGGAGCCCAGCAGGGCGGCGGTCCGGGAGGTGGTCACACAATTGCTGCGCACGCCGGGGGCGGAGGCGGCGGCAGTCTTGCGCGCGGCCCCGGCGGCGGCGGAGGCTTCGGGGGCCTGGGACCGGCAACCAGTCGGCGCTACAGCCTGACGTTCAGCGTCAATGCGCGCAATGTCTTGAACAAGGTGAATGCAGCGACTCCCATCGGCACGCTGACTTCACAGTCGTTCGGACAATCGATTGCCCTGGCGGGTGGACCGTTCTCAAGCGCAGCGGCCAATCGGAAGATTGAATTGCAGGCGATGTTCAGCTTCTAAGAGCAGGTCTCAGGTGTCAGGTGTTAGGTCTTAGGCAGAAGCCCCGAACTTGCCGTCGGGTTTTCCTGAGACCTAAGACCTTTTCTAGGTGGAATAATCGGCGTTGATCCGCACGTAATCAGCAGTCAGATCGGTGGTGAGAAATCGCACCGCGTGCTGGCCGCGCCCAAGCTGCACGCGAATATCGCAGACCGGCTGCGCGAGCGCTCGGTGGGCTTGGCGCTCGCTGAACGTGCACGCGACTCCGCTGCGGCATACCTTTTGACTGCCGATGAAAATTTGCACGCGCGACGGATCGATGGACGCGCCGCACCTTCCCACGGCGGCGAGAATGCGCCCCCAGTTCGGATCGGCCCCAGCCCACGCGGTTTTGACCAGTGCGGAGTGGGCAATCGTCCGCGCCACCAGTAGCGCTTCTTCCCTGCTCCGCGCCTGTTCGACAAACAGACGGATCACGTGCTGAACGCCTTCCCCGTCACTGACGATCTGCTCCGCGAGAGAGTGGCATACAGCGTTCAGAGCGGCGGAGAACTCCTTCCGGACGCGAACATCTCTTACCCGCGCACCGCTCGCACCGCTCGCCAGCAGCAGCACGGTGTCGTTGGTGGAAGTGTCGCCGTCAATGGACATGCAATTCAGCGAATCGTCGCACGCCTCGCGTAGAAGAGGCTGCAGCTCTCGCGGGCTCGCGCTCACATCGGTAAACAAATACACCAGCATGGTCGCCAGTTGCGGATGGATCATGCCGGCCCCCTTCGCGATGCCCAGCACGGCGACTTCTTTCGAGGCGACTCGGAAGCGCGCCGACGCCAGCTTGGGACGCGTGTCAGTGGTCATGATGGCGTGGGCGAAGGCGAGCACGCCGCGCTGGCTGGCGCTGCGCGTTGCGACGAGTTCCGGCAATTTCGCTGTGATTCTTTCGGCCGGCAATCGAACTCCGATGATGCCGGTGGAAGAAGGAAAGACTTCGGCGGCAGAAACGCCGAACAGCTTACCGGCTTCGCGACAGACTCGCTCGCAGGCTTGAATGCCCGCGCGTCCGGTAGCGCAGTTGGCGTTGCCGGAGTTCACGACGATGGCCCGAACGCGTCCACCGCTCGCAAGCATAGACACCCGGCCAACTTCCACGGGAGCGGCGACGACCCGATTCTTCGTGAACAACGCCGCCGCGTTCGCACCCGTGGCGGCTTCCACCAGCGCGAGGTCGGGCCGGCCGCTGACTTTGATTCCGGCCGAGACCGCCGAGAAAGAAAACCCCACGGGCAACCGAATTTTCTCAGGAGCGTGGCGCAGCGTGGTCATGCCTGAATCTTCAACCAGTTCTTCGGCGGGGGCAGGATGGCAAACGTGGGCAGGTTTCCCCGGATCATCGCTACTTCGTCGCAGCGATAGAGCCGGGGGCACTTATAGCAATCCTTGTGGATCTTGTCGGGAAGATCCTGGTGCGCAGCGAGAGTGAATCCCAGGCGCGAGAAAAATTCCGGAATGCGCGTGAACAGGCACACGCAGGTGACTTTATGTTTTTCCGCCTGCGCCAGAAGCGCCTTGACCAGGCGCCGGCCGCCCCCGCTACTTTGGCTGGCGGGATCGACGGTAATCGAACGAATCTCGGCCAGGTGCATGCCATAGAGGTGGAGTGCGCCGCATCCGATGATGCGCTCCTCATGCTCCAGGACGACAAAGTCGCGAACGTTCTCGCAGATCTCCGCGAGCGTGCGCGGCAGAAGCGTGCCGTCGCCGGAGTAGGCCGCAATGAGAGCATGAATCTGCTCGGCATCGGGAAGCACCGCTTCACGCGTGCGCATGGGCCTCCTTGCGCCGAGGTGGGGCGGACTTCTTTTCGGTTTTCCTTCCTTGCTGCGTACGTTTTTGCGGGACTTCTGCATTTTTATGTAACGCCGCATCCAGTGCCTTGACCACCTGATCCACGTGCTTCCTCTGAACCACGTATGGCGGTAAAAAGCGCAGGACGGTTTCGTGCGTGCGATTGATGATAATTCCTTCTTGCAACAGTTGTTTGGCTACCGCCTTCGCCAGTTCGGGCGAGTCTAATTCCAAGGCCTGCATCAGACCGGCTCCGCGGACATCTTGAATCGACTTGTGTTTCTTGTCGAGTGCCTGGAGCGCGACATGAAAATATTCGCCCGTCGCGCGCACGTGCCTGAGCAATTTCTTCTCTGCGCGCAGAAACTCGATGGCAACGGCGCAGGCCAGTGGCCCGCCGCCGAAAGTCGTTCCATGCATTCCCGGATGCATGCAACTCGCAACCCGTTCCGTGGTAAGGATGGCGCCGAGCGGCAAGCCGCAAGCCAGAGGCTTGGCGACCGTGACCACGTCGGGCAAAACACCGTAGTGCTGGTAGGCAAAGTGGCGTCCGGTGCGGCCGAGGCCGCATTGAATCTCGTCGAGCATGAGCAGAGCGCCGCTCTTCTTGGCCAGGCGCGAGGCGAGTTCGAGAAACTCCCGATTGACCGGACGAATCCCGCCTTCTCCCTGGATGGTCTCGATGCACACCGCACAGACGCTGGCATCGAATTTCCGTTGCAGGTCGTCGAGGTCATTGAACTTGACGAAGCTCACGCCCGGCACAAGAGGAATAAACGGAGCTTGATATTTCGGCTGGCCGGTGGTGGCAAGCGCGCCGAAGGTGCGTCCATGAAAAGAGTTTTCCATGGCAAGAATGCGTGTCTTGGAACGGGGTCTGACGCCCTGCCTGTGATTCATTTGCGCAAAGGCGCGCGCCAGCTTGAGCGCTCCTTCCCAGGCCTCGGTGCCGCTGTTGCAGAAGAAAACGCGGTCAAGCCCGGAAATCTCGGTCAGCAACTGCGCGAGTTCCGCTTGATACTCGTGAAAAAAGAGATTGGACACATGAATCAGCCGGCTCGCCTGACGCTGGATCACGGCCTGTATGGCAGGGTGGTTGTGGCCGAGCGCGTTGACTCCAATTCCACTCAGGAAATCCAAATAGCGCTGGCCACGGGAATCCCAGAGATACACGCCACGCCCCCGCACAAAAAGAATGGGCTGGCGCTCGTAGGTGGGAAGCAAGAGCTTCGCTTCCATGCGGGAGACGGATGCAAGGCTCATGCTCTCAACACCTCAGTGCCGCATTCAATCTTGGTGAAATAGAACAGCGGCAGAACTTCGACCTGCGCCGCAGGCAGGATGCGCACGCGTCCCACACCCGATTTGAGAGCTTGAGTACAGGCTTCGAGCTTGGGCATCATCCCGCCGCTCACTACGGATTCATCAATGAGTCCGGCAACTTGTTTCGTATCCAAGCGAGGCATCACCGAACCGTCTGCTTGCTTCACTCCGGGCACGTCGGTGAGAAAAATCAACGCGTCGGCGTGGCACGCAATGGCGCATGCGGCAGCCATCTGGTCGGCGTTGACGTTGTAGTACTGCCCATCGCCTCCGAGCGCAACCGAAGAGAGGACGGGAATGCCGCCTTCGGCCCAGATGGCTTTGAGCCAGCGCGGTTCGGAAAAGCAGATTTCGCCGACAAATCCCAAGTCATGTTCCGCGTCCTGTTTCTTGCGGGCACGAAAGACGCCACCGTCTCCGCCGCAAAGACCGATGGCCGGCTGCCCGGCAGCAGCAATCGCGGCTACCAGGCTTTTGTTCACGATACCGGCGAGCACCATCAGGGCAACATCGCGCGTCTCGGCGTCGGTCACGCGCAGGCCGTGGATAAAGTCGCTTTTCTTCCCGAGCAGTTTCAGGGTGCGAGTCAGCGCGCTGCCACCGCCATGCACGACGGCGACCTGGTGGCCGTCCTGGGCGAGTTGCACCACTGCTTTCGCGCATTTCTGAAGGGTCGGTTGATCCTCCAGCGCCGCACCTCCGATCTTGACCACAATTTTCACTGCAGACCCTCCGCTTCGTCCCAGCCATACATGAGGTTCATATTCTGCACCGCTTGACCGGCTGCGCCTTTGAGCAGGTTGTCGAGACAGGAAACGACAACCAGCCGGCGGCCATCGCGCGCCAGGCAGAAACCCAGGTCACAGTAATTGGTGTGCGCGGAGAGCCGGATTTCCGGCAAGCTCGACGCCGGAAAAATTCGAATCCACCGTTTTCCTTTGTAGAAATCCTGAAAACAACTTTGAATCTCGTCCGCCGTCATTTCGTGTTTCAGGTAGACATAAATCGTGGACAGAATCCCCCGCGGGATTGGCAACAGATGAGGCGTGAAGATCAACTGGCTGGCGTTGAGCTCCAATTGTTCGAGGATCTCGCCGGTGTGACGGTGCCCGAAGACCGAGTAGGCGGAAAAATTATCGGCCACTGAAACGAAGTGGGTGCGCGCCGTGGGTTCTTTGCCAGCTCCAGATACACCGGACTTCGAATCGGAGATGATGCCGCGATCGCAATCCACAATTCCGGCCGAAAGCAAGGGTGCCAGCGCAAGAATGACGGAAGTAGCGTAGCAGCCTGGATTCGCAACCAGGGCAGCCGTCGGTATCTGGTCCGCATTCGGCTTCAGTTCGGGCAAGCCGTACACGGCGCCGTCGGTCAGTTCGGCCGCAGTCTGGGCGTTCAAATCTTTGAAGCCGTAAACAGCACGGTTCTGCTCTTGTTTCAGACGCCACGCCCCGCTGAGGTCGACGACCCGCAGCCCCCGCGCTATGGCCTCGGGTACAAGTTCGCGAGAAACGGCGTGCGGTGTGGCCAGGAACAGCAGCTCCACGCCACGATGCTCCAGCGCGGACCAGGAAAATGGCTGGACGTGCGAATGGCCGTTGCCAGAAAGACGGGGCAATCCGGCAGTGGGATCTACAGTATCCGCGCTGCGCCGCAAGAGCAAGGGCGCGTCGGTCCGTGGGTGGCTGCCCAGAAGGCGAGCAAGTTCAAGGCCGGAATAGCCGGTCGCACCGAGAACTGCAGTTTTAAGTTTGGCCATCATTCAATCGAGTGCAAACCTTCCCCACTATGATTCCTGTTATGCAGAATATTTATCCATTATAATGCATAAATATTCATATATAGTAAATGTTCTCGCCCCAGTGTCAAGTCGAAAGAGCGGTTCGGGACTCTTTCGAGAACTCTGGGGGTGGGTGCAGCCTCTAGCCTTTTGCGAAAGCTTTTCTGATGCCTGCAAGAAGAAATTTCTATTGGACTCTGCCGTTTCGAGGCATTTAGTGTGGGGAGCAATTGTAACTATGCGAGTTGGAGACTTGCCAAGACATTTCAAGCCGTATGTCACACCGCTTTCCCCTGTGCCACAGCATCCCGAAAAAATTATCAACCGCATGCAACCAGGAGCAATGCAATGAGGAAGCAACCGGAGAGGCGCCTTTTGCGCCGGTCATCGTTGGTATCGGTATCGATTTTGGCGTTCTTTCTCGCTGGAATGTTAGCAGCGCTATCCACAGCCTGCTTTGCCGACGAGCCCAAGCCAGATCCAGCAGGCATCGCAACCGGGGACAAAACTGCCGCCGTAGACGCTGCGGGCAATTCTTTTGTCGTCTCCGAGCCCACCGACAAAGCGGCGCCGGACTACGGCGCGAACAAGAAGGCATTCGACGACTACCAGGCTCAGGCGGCCAAAGAACCGCTTGCGGTAAAGCTTGCTGACACCGTCGGGCACGTCCGCGTGGCCACCAATTTTGCCTGGACGCTGAATACCGGCTATCTCGTCCTGTTCATGCAGGCAGGGTTCGCCCTGCTCACGTGCGGGCTGGTACGCAAGAAGAATGTCGCGCACTTGATGATGCTGAATTTTGCGGCCTACGTGTTCGCCTTCCTGGCGTACTACGCCTGCGGATATGCATTCCAGTTTGGAGCGGTAGCCATCAATGCCGCGCCCACCAACCTGGGCGGCATCCCCACTCTCAACAAGTTTCTGATTGGCAGCGGCCACTGGGGATTCGTCGGTGGCAAGGGCTTTTTTCTGACCGGACCGGCCTATGACAGCGCCAGCAACTGCCTGACTCTATTCGAAGTCGTGTTCATGGAGACCGCGGGCTACATCATCGTCGGCGCCATCTGTGAGCGCATCACCTTCTGGGCATTCCTGCTGTGCGAGCTTTTCATCGGTGCGATTCTTTATCCCATCTCCGGCTGCTGGACTTGGGGCGGCGGCTGGCTCTCACAGGTTGGAACTACGTTGAATCTTGGTCACGGTTATGTCGACTTTGCCGGATCCACTGTCGTCCACGCGGTGGGCGGGTTCTGCGCCATGGCTCTGGCGATCATTCTGGGTCCGCGCCTGGGTAAGTATGGTCCGGGGGGAAGAATCCGCGTCTTTCCCGCGCACAACATCGTATATGTCGTGACGGGTACCTTTATTCTGCTCTTCGGCTGGATGGGATTTAATCCCGGTTCCACGCTGGGCGCCACGGACCTGCGCATCGCGGTAGTTGCGGTCAACACCAATCTGGCTGCGGTTGCGGGCTCAGCGGCGGCGATGCTCTTGTGGTATTTCCTGTTCGGCAAGCCTGACATCACCATGGCATGCAATGGCATGCTCGCCGGGCTGGTCGCAATCACCGCGCCCTGTGCGTTTGTGTCTCCCACATCGGCGGTCATCATTGGCATATTGGCGGGATGCGTGGTTTGTGGCGGCGTTCTTTTCAATGACCGTTTTCTCAGGATCGATGATCCCTGTGGCGCGATTTCGGTACATGGCTACTGTGGCTGGCTAGGCGCTGTTTGCGTGGGCATCTTTGCCGACGGCGCCTATGGCGCGGGTTGGAATGGCATCGGCGCCACGTCCTATCTGGGCCACGCGGGCCAGGGAGTGACGGGCCTGCTCCATGGGGATACGCGCCAGTTCCTCTGTCAACTCATGGGAGCGACCTTATATGCCGCCTGGGCGTTCGGTGCAACCTACGCTGTCTTCTGGTGCGTCAACAAAGTGAAAAGCATGCGTGTGGCGCCCGAGGTGGAAGAAGAGGGCCTCGATGTACCTGAGTTCGGAATGCCGGCGTATCCGGAAGACGCAGTGGCCCCTGCCTCGTACTGAAGTGCAGCTCTTAGCTTCTGGCTCTTGGCTTCTAGCTCTTGGCTACACGCTTAGCCGCAGGTCGCTCGAGGTGCCACCGGCCGCTGGAACGTAACATTTGAGCGTGTAATCCATCACCATGCGATCGGCGTTGAACCGCCAGCCCAGGGTGCGGATAGTGCGCTTCATACGCTGGATCCAGCCGCGGGGCAGGCCATCGCGATCGCGCTGGTAGTAGAGAGGAATCACTTCATCGCGCAGCACCTGCAGCAGGTCTTCCCCGTCGCGGGTGTCATGAACATTCATGTCGGAGTGAGTTCTGCCGTTTCCGATGGCGAAACCGTTCAGGCCGTCGTAAGCTTCCGCCCACCAGCCATCCAGGACCGAGAGGTTCAAACCTCCGTTCAAAACGACTTTCTGGCCGCTGGTCCCCGAGGCTTCTAGCGGACGGCGTGGATTATTCAGCCAGACGTCTACGCCCTGCACGAAATGGCGGCCTACGTTGATGTCGTAATCTTCGACGAAAACGAATTTGTCGGAAAATTGCGGATCGCGCATCAAGTGGGCAATCTGCTGCAGGACACGCTTGCCGGGTTCGTCCAGAGGGTGCGCCTTGCCGGCGAACACGAACTGCACCGGGCGTTTCGGGTCATTGACCATGCTGGCGATTTTTTCGATGTCGGCCAAAATCAAATTGGCTCGCTTGTAGGTGGCAAAGCGGCGGGCAAAACCGATAGTCAGAGCGTCGGGGCTGAGGACGCGCTCCAGGTGTTGCAGCACGGCGCGCGGTTCGTCGCGGCGCGCGGCCTGCTTGACGGCGCGCCGGCGCACGAATTCGATCATTCGCGACTTCAGGCTGAAATGAGTCTCCCAGAGTTCGCCGTCGTCGACGTTGTCGATGCCATCCCAGATCTTGGCCTCGCTGCTGCGCAGATGCCATCCTGTTCCCAGATGGCGGTCGTAGAGGCGGAACATCTGCGGGGCCAGCCAGGAAGGAACATGAACGCCGTTGGTAATGTGTCCGATAGGAACCGAGTCTTCGGTTTTGCCCGGGGAGAGTCCCGTCCACATGGCGCGCGAAACTTCCCCGTGCAGAGAAGAAACCGCGTTGGCTCGCCGTGAAAGCTTCAGCCCGAGCACGGTCATACAGAAGCGTTCGTCACTTTCGGGATTCTCGCGCCCCAGTGCCATGAAACTTTGCTTGGAAAGACCGAGAGCCTCGCGCAGAGGTCCGAGGTGCTCTTCGACCAGATCGGCATCGAAGCGATCGTGGCCGGCGGGCACGGGAGTGTGGGTAGTAAAGATCACTTCCCGGGAAACGCGGGGCACGGCCTTTTCGAAGCCAATGCCCTCTTCTTCCATGCGCTGGCGAATCGCTTCCAGGAGCGCAAATCCGCTGTGACCTTCGTTCAAGTGAAGAACGCCCGGGGTGATGCCGAGCGCTTTCAGGGCGCGCAAGCCGCCCACGCCCAGAAGCAGTTCCTGGTGCACGCGAACCCGGCCGTCGCCCCCGTACAAACGCGAGGTCAGGACGCGGTCGTCAGGGGTATTGCCTTCCACGTCGGAGTCGAGGAGAAACAAATCGCAGCGGCCCACCTTCACGCGCCAGACTTTGGCGCGGATCGAACCATGGCGGGTATCGACCCGCACTTCGACCGGTCTGCCGTTTTTCCCGATAGCGGTTTCCATCGGAAGGTGATTGACGTCGGTTTCGAGGTACTCCTCGTGCTGCCAGCCTTCGCGATCGAGGTGCTGGCGGAAATATCCCTGGCCATAAAACAACCCTACGCCGACGAGGGGGATCCCGAGATCAGAGGCGCTCTTGATGTGGTCACCGGCCAGCACCCCAAGCCCTCCCGAGTAGACCGGGAGAGATTCATGCACGCCAAATTCAGCCGAGAAATACGCCACCGGGCGGGGCCGCAGCACGCCAGCGTGGCGCGCACCCCAGGTTCGTTCTGCATCCTGGTACTCGCGCAGGCGGCGATAGGCATAGTTGATCCGGCTGTGCAGGGTGAGTTCGGTGGCGCGGGCTTCGAGTTTGGCGAGAGGATACTCGTTCAGCAGCAAGATTGGATTGTGATTGAGCTGGCTCCAACGCGCCGGATCGAGTTCACGGAATAAGCTGTTGGAATCGTAATCCCAGCTCCACCACAGGTTGCGGGCCAGCGCCCAGAGCCGCTCCTGGGCAGGCGCGATGAACCGGTCGAGGGTACGGGCTTCACTCACCACGTGCGCCACCCGGTTCGCGGCCTCGGTGAGCAGACGAATTTCATCTTCCGGGAAAACTCGCGCCTCTACGGTTTGAATCACCAGAACGCCTTGCAGCACGCCGCGATCTATGAGAGGAACTCCCAGGAACGATTGGTAAGCATCTTCGCCAGCTTCGCTGAAATACTTGAAGCGAGGATGGCTTCTGACCTGTTCCACGGCCACCGGGCGGACCTGTTCCGCGACCATGCCCACCAGCCCTTCATTGACTGCCATGCGAAGCTTGCCCACGCATTCATGGCGCAGCCCCAGAGTCGCCGCCAGCACGAGATTGGCGCGGTCAGGTTCCAATAGATAGGCGGAGCAAACTTCGACGCCAAACCGTCTGGCAATCAAGGCGACGACATTCATCAGGGTCTCGGCCGGTTTGCCGGGTTCCGCCGTCAAGTTCGCGATTTCCTCCCACGTCAGCACATAGCTGGCATCGAGAGAGCAGGCAGCGTGGTCCTGAGCCAGAACGAGCTCATTCGGTCGATCCAAATCGTGTCTCCATTCGCTTAAATTCCCCAAGTCTTGCAACGGTCACCCGGAAGTCAGCCTAGCGGCGTGAAAAAGTTAGAAAACCATCCCCTCAAACCATTCTAGCGGGTAAAAACGGAAGAGCAACACATCAGCTGCTGGATTGTTGGTTACCACGGTGCGCGTGGAATGTGCAAATTCCCTTCGCTCGCAGTCAGCGGTCTGCTATCAGGCGGATGGCCGAATGTCCATAGGGATCGGATCGTCTGCACGGCTGCAGACGAAAAACCAGAAATGACATGTGTTGTTTGGAAAGAATGGTCGGGGAGAGAGGATTTGAACCTCCGACCCCCTGGTCCCGAACCAGGTGCTCTACCAGGCTGAGCCACTCCCCGACTGACGGCCACCTTGGGAACGACGTGACCAGTCGAACTCAAACAGTATAGCATTCCGCGGTTGGCGATTTGCTCGCCTTTGGCGGCACTGTTGTGTCCCGAACCGGCGTTAATTCCTGCGCCTGGTTGCAGGGAGCGGGTATTGAAGAGACAGTTTTGCCGGCTCCTCGTGCCGTCGTGCCTGCCGGTGAGGGCGCGAGGGCTGCTACAATCTTGGTTACAGACGTCAGTTTTGTCACTATTGAAACCTTTTTATGCTGGCTTTTACTGCTGGAAGGCTGTTGACTCCGACCCACGCCGTCGAGCGTCCCCTCCTGCTCGTCGAGCGGGGACGCGTCCTCGAAATTTCTCCCCGGAGCGGCCGCCAGGTTCCTACGGGAGTTTCGGTGTCCGATTTGGGCGATGGCGTGATAGCGCCGGGCTACGTTGATCTTCACATCCACGGCAGCGCCGGATATGACGTCATGGATGATGCCGCCGAGGCGCTGCCCGCGATCGAAGGCCTGCTGACGCGGCATGGGGTCACAAGTTATTTCCCAACCACCGTCACGGCTCCGATGGATACGATTTTGCGGGCACTCGAACGGCTAGCGAATGCGATCGAAAAACGCGAGCGAGATTTCGAACGAAAGAATAATGACGATGGCAAAGGTCGAGCCCTCCCTTTGGGGATCCATCTTGAGGGACCCTTCATCAGCCATGCTCGCCGCGGCGTGCACCCGCCGGAAGATTTGCTGGCTCCGACGCTGAACTTGTTCGAGCGGTTCTGGCAAGCGGCGCGCGGGCGGATTCGCATGATGACGATAGCTCCGGAATTGGAGGGCGCACCTGAAGTGATTGCCGAAGCCTCGCGGCGCGGGGTTTGCATAAGCCTCGGGCACTCCGACGCCGATTTTGCGACCGCCGAAAGCGGAATCGCAGCGGGAGCGCGGCACGCTACGCACACTTTCAATGCCATGCGTCCGCTGAGTCATAACAGTTTGGACTATCGCAGTCCCGGTATTTTGGGTGCGGTGCTCACGGATGATCGTGTCAGCGCGGATATCATCGCCGATGGCGTTCATCTCGACCCGGCAATCGTGAAGCTCGTTGCCAGTGCCAAAGGCCCGGAGCAAACGGTGCTCATCACCGACGCAATCTCCGCCACTGGCATGCCGGAGGGCCGCTATCGCCTGGGATCCTTCGAAGTAGATGTTCACGATGGCAAGTGCATGTTTAACGGCAAGCTGGCGGGGAGCGTTTTGACCCTGGATCGTGCCGTGCGCAATCTGGCTCGTTTCGCGGAATGGGACCTGCCTCAAGCAGTGGCCGCCGCCAGCCGGAATCCGGCGCGGGTGGCGCGGATCGCGAATAAGGGTGTTCTCGAGGCGGGAGCTGACGCGGACTTCGTGGTCCTGAACTCAGTGGGCGAAGTGTTGCGGACTTTTATCGGTGGCGTGGAATGTTTCTCGTAGAGACGCGGCTTGCCGCGATCTGAGACGGGGCGAGCCCCGTCTCTACGCAAAGACGACGAAGGAGAAAAGTGGCTGAAACGCGTAAATTTCCGCATCATCTGATTCGCGAGATTTTTGAGCAGCCCGACGCTTTGCGGCGAACCATTGCACCTCGCGTCTCGCTGGCCGACGGACTGGTTCGTCTGGATGAAATCCATATCTCGCGCGAGGAACTGCGCGCGCTGCGGCGCATCAACATCGTGGCTTCCGGAACCAGCCGTCATGCCGGGATGACAGGCCAATATATGATGCAGGAACTCGCCCATGTGCCGGTCGATGTGGACTACGCCAGCGAGTTCGAATATCGCAATCCGATGATTGGACGGGGGGAACTCAGCATTTTTATTACGCAGTCGGGAGAAACCGCCGACACCACCGCCTCGCAGCGCGAAGCCCAGCAGAAGGGATCGCGCACCATCGCCATTTCGAATGTTGAAGGCTCTACGATTGCGCTCGAAGCCGACGGCGTCATCTACACCCATGCCGGGCCGGAGGTCAGCATCGCCTCGACCAAGGCATTCACTGCACAGATGGCGTGTTTGTTTCTGTTCTCGCTCTATCTCGGCGAAATCAAGGAGAAGGTTTCGAAGACGCATGCCCGGCACTACATCGGCGAACTTCTCGCGCTGCCCGAAAAGACGGAAGCGATTCTGTCAGCGGTCGATGGCGTCGAGGAATTGGCCGAGCTTTACTATCGCCTGGACGATTTCATGTTCCTCGGCCGCGCCATCCACTATCCCATCGCAATGGACGGAGCGCTCAAGCTGAAAGAAGTTTCCTTGATTCACGCCGAAGGCTATCCCACCGGAGAGGCCAAACACGGGCCGAACGCGCTGATTGATTTCCGTTTGCCGTTGGTGATGATCGCGACCTGTGACCGCAGCGATGCGGGCTCGGTGGCGCGTTATGAACAGAACGTCAGCAATATGGAAGGCTTCAAAAAGCAAGGCGCGACCGTGATTGCGCTGGCAACGGAAGGAGACACGACCGTGCCGCAGTTGGCCGACCACACCGTCTTCATTCCCAAGGCACCCGAGCTCTTGTCGCCGATTCTTGAGATCGTTCCCTTGCAGTTGTTTGCCTATTATGTCGCCGCCAAGCGCGGATTGGATGTGGATCGTCCGCGCAATCTGGTGAAGGCTGTCACGCTGGAGTGAGGCAGCTTTAGCTGTCAGCTCTCAGCTGTCAGCTCTCAGCTCTCAGTTAAGACGGGGTACCTACCCCCCTCCCCCCTCCCACGGTCTAATGAAATCAAAGACTTAGCGAGAGACGGACGCTAGGTCTTTGAGGAATAAGGACTTGGAGTTAAAGTCTTTATGAGCCAAAGAGTTACCGTCCAGGGTGTGCGGGAAACCACCTTACGAGAAACACGAGACGGTTGTGCGCTTTCGGGCCCCAAGTTGCTTCAAGTTGTCAAAGAGCGAAATGCAGATTTGACTGCTGCTTCTATTTTATCGTGGGGTGTCAAGAAAAAATGCGAATCGTTCCAATACCCGCCGGCAAGCCTGGTCGCAGCCTCATAAGGGCTAACTTAAGGCTGGGGTCGGGCCCTCAGTCTTCCTCCGAGCCCGTTTCTGGATAGTTTCCGGTTTGCCGACAATCCGGCAGTTGGCTCCTTTAATCACTACAAGCGCGTTTCCCGGGACCGATCCCGATTCCGTTCCATAAGCCAAGCTGGATGAGTGCGTTGCCCTGAAGGCGTAAGCTGACCAGGCATTATCGCGGTCAGATTGTCGAAAATTCATCCTGCACTCAACGAGAGCGCAGTCGTATTTCCATTGACTAACGACCAAATGAATTCATGGAACCACTCCGATCCCGCCCGCGTACAATCACCTGGACCACCGCAGAGAGACTACAACCTTGCCAGAAAACCTTTCGCCCGTCCCCGCGCGAGCGCCGCTGCGCTCAGCTCTGCTGCTCTCCAGCCTGTTCGCCGCGATCACCTTCCTCGCCCATCTGTTCAGCACGCTCTGGGGCTACCATCTGGGCTACGGCTTCGATGGCGATGAACTGTACTTTCTGGTCTGCGGCCATCATCTGGCCTGGGGCTATGTCGATATGCCTTCGCTGATTGCCCTCCAGGCTCGGCTGGCCGAGATGCTCTTCGGTCTTTCCCCCGCCGGGGTTCGCATCTTCAGCTTTCTTGCCGGTGGCATCAACGTTGGCCTCGCCGGCCTTCTGGCCTGGCAACTCGGCGGCCGCCGCTCCGCGCAGCTCCTGGCCATGACCGCCGTCCTCGCCGCTCCCGTATATCTCGCCGCCTCCAACTACCTCTCGATGGTCTCCTTCGAGCCCTGTTTCTGGATGGGCGCGCTATTCGTCCTGCTTCGCCTGGCCGACGGCACAGCTAGCCCCCGCGCATGGCTGATTTTCGGTTTGCTGGCTGGCCTGGGCATCGAAAACAAGCACTCCACCGTCTTTTTCCTGTTGGCTCTACTCGCGGGCGTACTACTCAGCCCGCAGCGTCGTCTTCTTCGCTCCCGCTGGTGCGCCGCCGGAGTGGCCTTGCTGATCCTGCTGGCTCTGCCCAACTTTATTTGGCAATGGGTCCACCATTTCCCCACATATGAACTGCTCAGCAACATCGCCCACTCCGACGAGAACATCAAGCTGCCGCCTCTGGCCTTTCTTGCCGCGCAAGTCAACATCCTGTTTGTCGTCGCCGCTCCCCTCTGGATCGGAGGCCTGATCTGGCTCGCCTTTGCACGCCGTGCCCGCCCCTGGCGCTTTGTGGCTCTCACCTATCTGGTGTTTTTGCCCATGATGATGCTCCTGCACGCCAAGCATTACTACCTCGCACCCATCTACCCGGTGTTTTTCGCGGCCGGCGCCGTTGCCCTCGACCACTTAACGCGCCGCCGTTGGCCGGCCATTGGCTACACCGTAGTCCTGAGTTGCTTTTTCTGCCTTGTTACGGGGCCCCTCGTTCTCACCATCCTGCCTCCGGAGAAGTACAACGCATACAGGGCCAAGACAAGACTTTTCCTCGGTGACACAGAGGCCCAAAAAGGGACCAGCCCCCTGCCTACATTTCACTCCCACCGCTTTGGCTGGCCGCAGATGGTGGAGGGTTTCGCAGCGCGCTACAATGTTCTGCCGCCCGATGTGCGCGCCCACACCGCCATCTTCTGCGGCAGTTACGCTGAGGCCAGCGCGGTCAACATTCTCGGGCCAAAATACGGCCTGCCCACCGCCATTAGCGGCCATCAAACTTACTTTTACTGGGGCTGGAACGGCTACACCGGCGAATCCGTCCTCACCCTTGGCAAAGACCTCAAGGACTACGCCGACAACTACGCTGAAGTCATCGATCTTGGCCCCTTCGACGCGCCCTGGATCCAGGACAACGAGCACCTCCGCTACCTTTGGCTACGCCACCGCAAGCGCACCTACGCGGCCGATTGGCTGGAGTTCAAGCACTGGGACTGATTACTGGTACGAATGCAGCTGAATGCCCCAACCTCCGGTCGATGGTTCTGAGTGGCTGGCATGTCGGGCATGGAACTTCGCCGGTGCTATGCCAGTTGACGCAAAATCGCCGAGGCGCTCGTTGACGGCGGATCGGTACGCTGAAGTCGGCATAGCGGAAGTAATCCGCGCGATTCTACTCTTGCGTTGCCCCTGAATAACGGGCTATTCGGAAGCTACCTCGGCCGGGCCGTGGCTTTCGCATGTCCGGATACCTCATTGCGTTGATCGCCTCAGTGTGGCGACACGCGGGCGGGGGCGCCCGCGCCACACCCACTCCAGCAAAATTCCTCCCAATTCTTTATGATGGAAGCTCGCAATCCTTCCGTGGGGTGGTTCAACGTGGCTGAGACGCAACCGACAAACGGCATCGAAGTATTGGAAACGCGGGAATGGCTGGATTCGCTCGACTATGTTCTCTCGCACGGCGGACCGAACCGTGCCGGACGACTTTTGCAGCAACTGGCGCTGCATGCGCGCCGTGAGGCTGGGATTAATCTGCCGTTCTCCGCAACCACTCCTTACCAGAATACGATCCCTTCCCGGCAGCAACCGCCGTTTCCGGGTAGTCAGGAAATGGAGCGCCGCATCAAGAGCCTGGTGCGCTGGAACGCCATGGCCATGGTCGTCCGCGCCAACAAGATTGAGACTGGCATTGGCGGACACATTTCGACATTTGCGTCAGCGGCTACGCTCTACGAAGTGGCGTTCAATCACTTTTTTCACGCAGCCACGGAATCCGGCGACCGCGATATCGTCTATTTCCAGGGACACGCGGCACCCGGAATGTACGCACGTGCCTACCTCGAAGGCCGCATCCCTAAAGAAAAATTGGAGAACTTCCGGCGGGAGTTGAAACCGGGCGGCGGACTGTCCTCCTATCCGCATCCCTGGCTCATGCCCGACTTCTGGGAATTTCCTACCGTATCCATGGGACTCGGGCCGATTCAGGCGATCTACCACGCGCGCTTCATCAAGTATCTTGAAAATCGAGGCTTGAAAACTTCGACTGGCGGCAAAGTCTGGGCGTTCATGGGCGATGGCGAAATGGATGAACCTGAGTCGCTCGGTTCGATTACGCTGGCGTCGCGCGAGCGGCTCGACAACCTGATTTTCGTTGTCAATTGCAACCTGCAACGGCTCGACGGGCCGGTTCGCGGCAACGGCAAGATCATTCAGGAACTGGAAGCCATTTTCCGCGGCGCGGGATGGAACGTTATTAAGCTGATCTGGGGCACCGACTGGGATCCGCTCATTCAGAGGGATCGCGACGGCCTGCTCGTCCGGCGCATGGGCGAGATCACGGACGGACAGTATCAGAAATATTTCGTCGAGAGCGGGGCTTATTTTCGACAAAACTTCTTTGGCACCGATCCCCGGCTGCTGAAGATGGTGGAACATCTTTCGGACGAGCAACTCGCCCGCATGCGGCTCGGCGGCCACGACCCGATCAAAGTGCACGCGGCGTACAAGGCGGCGGTTGACCACAGCGGATCGCCCACCATCATTCTCGCCAAGACCATTAAGGGATATGGGTTAGGCGAGGCGGGCGAGGGCAAGAACATCACGCACCAGCAGAAAAAACTGAATGACGATGAGCTGCAAATCTTCCGCTCGCGTTTCGGCATTCCGGTTCCCGACGGCGAACTGCACAATGCGCCCTTCTATCGTCCCGCCGACGACAGTGCCGAAATCAAGTACATGCAGGAGCGCCGGAAACAACTGGGCGGCTACATGCCGGTGCGAAAAGTACGCGCCACGCCGCTGAAGCCGGTTTCGGAAGCCATCTTTGAAGAGTTCTACAAAGGCACCGAGGGCCGCGATGCTTCGACCACCATGGTCTTTGTGCGCATGCTTTCGAAGTTGCTGCGCGATCCCGAGGTTGGGAAGTTCATCGTGCCCGTGGTTCCCGACGAAGCGCGCACGTTCGGCATGGAAGCGCTGTTCCGCCAGGTCGGAATCTATTCGAGCGTGGGCCAGCTCTATGAGCCCGTCGATATGGATACGCTCCTTTATTACAAGGAGGCGAAGAACGGGCAGATTCTGGAAGAAGGCATCACCGAGGCGGGATCGATGTGTTCCTTCATCGCCGCCGGCACCGCGTATGCCAATCACGGCATCAACACGATTCCCTTCTTTATTTATTACTCGATGTTCGGATTCCAGCGCATTGGCGACCTGATCTGGGCCGCGGCCGACATGCGTTGCCGAGGTTTCCTGATCGGAGGCACGGCGGGACGAACGACGCTGGCGGGCGAAGGCCTGCAGCATCAGGATGGGCACAGCCATGTGCTGGCTCTCTCCGTGCCGAACCTGCTGGCGTATGATCCGGCGTTTGCTTACGAGATCGCCATCATTATTCAGGACGGCATCAAGCGCATGTACGTGGATGGTGAATCCATCTTCTATTACTTGACGGTCGGCAACGAGCCGCTGCCGATGCCCGAGATGCCCAGCCAACCGGGCATCCGCGAGGGCATCCTTAAGGGTCTGTATCGCTTTCGAACTTCCGAAAAGAAGAACGCGAAGCTGCGCGCACAGTTACTGGGCAGCGGCGCCATCATGTTCGAAGTGCTCAAGGCGCAGGCGATTCTGGAAAAAGATTACGGCGTTGCCGTGGACGTGTGGAGCGTTACCAGCTACAAGGAACTCTACAAGGAAGCGAACGACTGCGCGCGCTGGAACATGCTGCATCCCACAGAGAAAGCCAAGGTGCCGTACGTCACCCGGACGCTGAAGGGCGCGTCCGGTCCCGGTCCTTTTATTGCGGCATCGGATTATATGAAGGTTCTGCCGGAGAGTATCGCCCAATGGGTTCCGGGCAAGCTGGTGTCGCTCGGCACAGACGGCTTCGGGCGCAGCGAGAATCGCGCATCCCTGCGAGACTTTTTCGAAGTGGACGCGAAGCACATCGTGCTCGCCACGCTGCATGCGCTGGCAGGCGAACAATCCGCCGACAATCATAAGGACAAGAAAGACGGCGGCGATGGCGTCAGTGCGAAACTCCTGGAAAAAGCCATCCGCGATCTAGGCATCGATCCGGAAAAACGCAATCCGGCCCACAGCTAGAGTGCTGTTCCGCATCTGTGCGAGGTGTGCGATTTGTTTTGACTTGTCATCCTGAGCGAAGCGAAGGACCTGCTGTTTCGCGGCGCCTGCAAGAAGCAGGTCCTTCGCTTCGCTCAGGATGACAATTACGAGATTGTGATTAACGAGCTCATAAGGACAACGGAAAGAATGGCAACGGAATTTAAACTGCCCGAGCTGGGCGAGAATATCGAGAGCGGAGATTTGGTCCGCCTGATGATCAAACCCGGCGCCAGCATCGCCGAGGGCGAGCCGGTGATGGAGCTTGAGACCGACAAGGCGGTGGTCGAAGTGCCTTCGTCGGTTACGGGAACCATCGGCAAGATCCACGTAAAAGAAGGGGACAAGCTGCGGGTGGGGCAGGTCATCTTTACCGTAGAAAACGGAGCCGGAGTTGGAACCAAGCCCGCTTCGAAACCGGTTGCGCAGAGCAGCTCAGTAGACCTTCCCATAGAGACGCGGCTCGCCGCAGCTCGGCAGACGGGGCAAGCCCCGTCTCTACCGCCAGAGCGGCGACCGATACCGACGCCTTCGGCCTCCACGGCCGGCGAATTCAAGATGCCGGAACTGGGAGAGAACATCGACTCCGGCGATCTGGTGCGGTTAATGATCGCGCCGGGCGCGCGCGTTTCCGAAGGCCAGCCGGTTATGGAACTCGAGACCGACAAAGCCGTGGTCGAAGTCCCTTCCTCGGTCAGCGGCGTAGTGCGCGAGATCAAGGTCAAGGAGGGCCAGAAGGTCAAGGTTGGTGAGGTCATCTTTACGCTGGAGGGCGGTGCAGCCCACGTGGAACCAGGCCGCAAACACGAACCCGTGGAACACATCTCCGGACAGCAAGCGGCGCGGCTGGCGTTCCAGTTGGCGATGCGCGCCGAGGGCAAAACCGAAGAACAGGCGCTGCCGCCCGATCAGCCGCCCGCCCCCGTACCGGCATTCAGCATGCCCGTGCAACTGGGCAAGGTAGCCGGCACGGACCACGATCCCATTCCGGCAGCGCCGCACGTGCGCCGCCTGGCGCGCGAAATCGGCGTAAATATTCGCAGTGTCGCAGGCAGCGGCCCGGGCGGCCGCATCAGTGAAGATGACGTGAAGCTGTCCGCCAAGCAGGCGCTGCTGGCGGCCGCGGCTGCCGCACAAACTCCACGCGGAACCTTCGTCGAACCTGAACTGCCCGACTTCGCCAAGTGGGGAAAAACCGAACGCGTTTCCATGCGCGGGGTGCGGCGCAAAACCGCCGAACACCTTCGTCAGGCCTGGAACACGATCCCGCATGTCACCCAGCAGGATCGCGCCGACATCACCGAACTCGAACAGTTGCGCGCCAAGTTTGCGCCGCGAGCGGAAGAAGCTGGCGGCAAGATGACGGTCACCGCGATCGCGCTGAAAGTCTGCGCCTCGGCCCTGAAGGTCTTCCCCCAGTTCAATGCCTCGATCGACATGGCGAAGGAAGAAATCATTTACAAGCAATACATCAACATCGGTGTTGCGGTGGATACCGATCGCGGACTGCTGGTGCCGGTGATTCGCGACGTGGACAAGAAAAATATTGTCGAGTTGGCGGCGGAGATGACGCAGCTCTCGAAAAAAGCTCGTGAGCGCAAGCTAACTCCCGAGGAGATGGAAGGCGGGACTTTCACCATCACCAATTTGGGCGGAATTGGTGGCACCGGGTTTTCTCCCATCGTGAATCATCCCGAAGTTGCGATTCTCGGTCTTTCACGTTCGCGTATGGAGCCAGAGTGGGTGAGCAATGAATCTAAATTCGAGCCGCGCTTGATTCTTCCGCTCTCCCTCTCGTACGATCACCGGTTGATCGATGGAGCTGATGCGGCGCGGTTTTTGCGCTGGATTGCGGAGGCGTTCGAGCAGCCGTTCTTGCTGTCGGTACAGGGATAAATGCTTTTTACCGCCGAGACGCAGAGTCTGCGGAGAAGACGAAAACACTGTCATCCTGAGCGAAGCGAAGCACCTATGTATTCTGCGGCAAGATGCATAGGTCCTTCGCTTCGCTCAGGATGACAAGACATAGCGATTAAGGACAGATATCCAAATGTCGAACACTTCAAATCTTCGTGTGGCTGTAATTGGCGGCGGTCCCGGCGGGTACGCCGCCGCATTTCTGGCTGCCGACCTGGGCATGAAAGTTACGCTGATCGATCCAGAAGTAAACCCCGGCGGCGTCTGCCTCTATCGCGGCTGCATCCCGTCCAAGGCCCTGCTGCATGTATCCAAGCTGCTGGAAGAAGCCGAGCAGGCCAAGAACTGGGGCATCGAATTCGGAGAGCCCAAGGTTGATCTGAACAAGCTCCGCGGATGGAAAGAGGGTGTCGTCAAGAAGCTGACCGGTGGGTTGGGCCAGTTATCCAAACAACACTCGGTGCAGTTGGTGCAGGGTAAAGCGTCCTTCGTGAATTCCACCACGCTGAAAGTGACGAAAACCGCAGCCGGCGAAGAGAACATGACCTTCGACCGCATCATCATCGCCACCGGATCGCGTCCGACCGTCGTGCCCAGCCTCAAGCTCGACAGCCCGCGCCTCATGGATTCGACTGGAGCCCTCGACCTTCCCGACATTCCGAACACGCTGCTCGTGATCGGCGGCGGCTACATTGGCTTGGAACTCGGCTCGGTGTATGCCACGCTCGGCACCAAGGTGACCTGCGTAGAAATGATGCCCGGCCTGCTGCCCGGCGCCGACCGCGACCTGGTGCTGCCTCTGCACAAGCGCCTGGAAAAGCTGTTCTCGACGATCCTGCTCAACACCACCGTCAAATCGCTCAAAGACGAGAAGACCGGCATTCGCGTAACTCTCGATGGTCCCAACGTAAAAGAAAAGGAGCAGGTGTTCGACCGCGTGCTGATGTCGGTAGGACGCCGCCCCAATTCCGAGATTCCCGGTCTGGATAAGACGAAAGTCAAAGTCAACCAAAAGGGATTCATCGAAATCAACGAGCAGCGGCAGACGGCGGATCCAACGATCTACGCCATCGGCGACGTGGCCGGCGAACCGATGCTGGCGCACAAGGCCATGCATGAGGGACGAACCGCGGTGGAAGCCATCGCCGGCCATAAAGTTGCTTTCGAGCCGAGCGCCATCCCCGCAGTCGTATTCACCGACCCCGAAATCGCGTGGGCTGGACTGACCGAAACGCAAGCCAAAGAACAAGGACGCGAGATCACCGTCGCCAAGTTCCCCTGGGCAGCTTCCGGCCGCGCCATCACGCTCGACCGCCCTGAGGGCCTCACCAAGCTGCTCATCGACCCAAAGACGGAGCGCGTGCTCGGTGTCGGCATCGTAGGAGCGGGCGCGGGCGAGTTGATTGCCGAAGGCGTGCTGGCCATAGAAATGTGCGCGCTGGCGGCCGATGTGGGCATGACCATCCATCCGCACCCAACGTTATCGGAGACGATGATGGAAGCGGCGGAAGTCTTTTACGGACAAGCCACCGACATTTATCGTCCCAAAAGATAGCAGCGGTCTTTGTCGGCGACTGCCGAGCTGCGCTCGGCTTGGACCCTTCGGCTTCGCTCAGGGCAGGCTTGCGAAGGTGGCCGGTCCCACACGAACACATACGGGATCCTCGATGAAAAAATTGGCGCTGTTAGTTCTTGTCGTTTCCCTTTCCTTTCACGGTCTGGTGGCCCAGTCCGTTAGCAGCCTGTTGCCGGGCGGGGCTCAGGCTGCAGCTTCCGCGGCCACCGATGAACTAGGACGTGGGACGCCTTCGGGAACCGTGGTTGGATTCCTGCAAGCCGCACAGGCCGGCAATTACCAGACCGCCGCCGATTACCTGCAAATGAGTACCTCCAGGCGCCAGTCGCAGGGTCCGGATCTGGCCGAGAAGCTGAATGCGCTCATGAACCGCGCCTTCGTGGGCAGCCTGCGGAAGCTCAGCACCAACCCCGAAGGCAATCCGGATTACGGCGCCCCCAATCAGCAGACCATTGGAGTCTTTTCCAATGGCGATGCCGACGTTCCCGTCGTCCTCGTCCGGATCGCGGATCCGAATGCCGGAAGAATCTGGCTCTTCTCTTCCGAGACGCTCGGCAAAGTCCCTGAGCTCTATGACAACCTTCAGACTCGCCAGGTCGAAAGCAAACTCCCGCAAAGCCTGGTCAAGAATGTGTTTCTCGGGATGCCGTTCTGGCAATGGCTGGCGCTTTTGGCGGCGATTCCCGTGGCCATCGCGATTGGCTGGGCGTTAGTTTTGCTGCTGGCGATTCCGCGGCGGGTTTGGCTCTGGTTCAGACATCGCTCCAACCTGCAGTCTTACAGCCGCATGTCGAAGCCGCTGCTGCTCTCATTCAGCGCGTTTGCGCACCGCGTGATTGCCGGCTATTTCGGGCTGCCGTTGCTGCCACGTCTTTATTACTCCCGAACCGTTTCGGTGCTCATCAGCATCGGCTTGTTCTGGTTTCTGCTGCGCGTCACCAGCCTCACCATGCAGCGTCTGCGCATCCGCGCCATCGGCGCGGGCCGCGTCGGCACAGGAACGTTGATGGTGCTGGGCGAGCGGCTGCTCGGAGCGCTGGTGGTGATCGTCGCCATCCTGACCGCAGTCAGCCTACTCGGCTTCAATCTGACCACGGTGCTCGCCGGCCTCGGCATTGGTGGCATTGCCATCGCCTTCGCGGCGCAGAAAACGCTGGAAAATCTTTTCGGCGGAATTTCCGTCCTGACCGACGAAGTCATCAGCGTCGGCGATTACTGCCGCTTCGGCGATCGCACGGGTACCGTGGAAGACATCAGCCTGCGCTCCACTCGCGTTCGCACCGACGCACGCACCGAACTTTCCATCCCCAATGGCACGCTCGCCACCATGAACCTCGAAAATTTCACCCGGCGCGACAAAATTCTGTTCAATCCCGCGCTCGCGATCCGGAGTGAGACCACGGCCGACCAATTGCGCTATTTGCTGGCTGAGGTTCGCCGCATGCTATACGAACACCCCAAAGTCGAAAGTGACAGCGCAAGCATCCGCTTTGCCAATTTCGACAGCAGCGCTTTGCGCCTTGAGATCTTCAGCTACGTGCTCACCCGCGACTCCACCGAATTCGCTGCCATCCGCGAAGACCTGTTGCTGCGCATTATGGAGATCGTCGAACAATCGGGCACTGGTTTCGCCTTCCCGTCACAGGCCGTGTACTTCTCGCGCGATTCCGGCCTCGACAAGGAAAAAGCCAGTGCCGCCGAACGCCAAGTCCAGCAATGGCGGGACCAGCACAAACTGCCTTTCCCAGATTTTGCGCCCACCGACAAATCCGCCTTCCGCGGTTCGATTGTCTATCCCCAACCGGAATCGGCCGTGGGCAAAAACCAGCGGCTTCCCTGAAACTATGGGGATCCGCCCACTTACCCCAGTAACTTGCGGCTTTCGTCAACGGTTCCTAGCATGAGAGAGTCATGCCCCATGCCCTGCTGTTGTCGCCCGATGACCAGGCGGTTTCCGCTATTACTGGCGTTTTAGAAGAAATGTCGGTGACTTGCGAACGTCCTCTGGACGGAGGATCGGCTGCGCAGAAACTCAATTCGCACAGCTTCGATCTGGTGTTGGTCGATTGCGAAAATCTGCCGGCAGCCAAACTGATCTTTGACGTTTGCCGTCGCGGGAAAAGCAGCAACAACCCGGTCCCGATCGCCATTGTCGATGGCCGCGCCGGTCTGCCCACTGCTTTTCGCCTGGGCGCCGAACTGATTCTAACCAAGCCGGTGGCAAAGGACCAGGCCCGGAGCACCATTCGCACGGCAGTCAGCCGCGTGCGAAAGGATGTTCCGGCCAGCGAGAGTGTGCCCGCGCAGGTTCCCAGCGCGGCCACGCCCGGCGAGGTCGTGACCACCACCTCCATGACCAAGGAACACGCGCAGGCAGCCGCCGCTTCTTCGCAACCGGCAAGCTTTGCGGATTCCGCTCCAGCCGCCGTCCCCATCGTTGCTTCAACCGCGGCTCCTGCCACGCCGGCCCGCACGACGACGATGCAGTCCGCCATGGCCGACATCGCAGCCCCGTCAGAGCCTTCAAAGTTGAATCCCCGGCCTGCATCTGGTTTGGCATCATCTTTATCTGTGCCACAGTCATCTCCGGCGCCAGCAGTTGTGGAAGACTCGAAACCTGCCCACCTGCTCTCTGACGACCCGGTGCTTGCGGAACTGGAAGAAACGGAATTCAAGGAATCGGAGCGGAAAGAATCGGAACTGAAAAGCCTGGAATCGGGCAAAGCAGTGCCGGTTGAAACGCCCACCGAAACTGCAGCTCCAGTATTTTCGTCCTACCGGCCAAGCCAGCAGAAAAGGCGCAGTCCGTCGGTCGCGTTGCTCATGCTTGTGCTCGCCGCCGGTGGTTTTTATGCCGCTTGGACCTACCAGCCCGGATTCCGGGAAATCGCCCAATCGCAGATTGATCGCTTGCTGGCCCTGGCGGGGATAGCGAACTCACCTCTGACCAAGCCGCCGGCGCCAAATCGTGTAAAGCCCGCGACCCAGCCGGCGACTCAGCCCCCGACCATAAGTTCGACGCCAGCGCCGGTATCACCGATCGATCCGAACCAGAAACAATCATCCGTCCCAGATTCCACGGCCAGTTCCGCAGCAACCTCCGGCGCTGCGACTCCTGTCCAGCCGGGAGCGGCGGGCACGACACTTCCGCCGATAACTTCCTCGGCCAATACCAAAACTGCACCTGTGGTCAGCAAGGCCGAGGTCGGTAAGCCCAGCGACAGCAGGAAAGACGCCCCCTCAGCAACTTTGTCCGGCGCGCCACTGCCCGGAGAGGACAGTGCAATTATTCTCTCTTCCAAGGGTGCGGAAAGGCGACTGGCTCACGGCGTTGAGCCCAAATTCCCCGTCGAAGCGCGCTCCGGGGATGGGCAAGGAACGATAGTCCTCAAAGAGGTCGTGGATGAGAACGGCAAGGTTGCGGGCGTGCGACTGGTGGAGGGAGACGCCATCCTGGCAACGGCGGCTATCCAAGCCGTGAAGCAATGGCGGTATCGGCCCTACGTCCGCAACGGAAAGGCTCAATCCTTCCAGACCGTCGTGATCATTGACTTTCAGCGGCCGTAGCGGAGCGTCGTTGGTCGTTCGTCGTTAGTCGGTCGCAGGCCGGAGCGCGAACGACCAACGAGACAATCGATCATCGACGCTCAGCTCAATTACCCCCGTAACTTGCTGGTACCCACTACATTACCTAGGATGACCTCATTATGGGTTACCAAGCTGTACTCTTCTGTCCCGACGAAAAATTGGCCCGGGTTGTAGGCCATGTGTTCAGCGAACTGGACTTCACGGTAGAGACGGTCCAGGAACCTTTCGCTGCGGTCAAGAAATTCATGGCGCAGCGTTACGACGCCATAGTCGTGGACTGCGAGAATGAACCGAGCGCTACCCTGCTGTTCAAGAGCGCAAGAAATTCCAGCTTCAATCAAAGTTCGCTGGCGATTGCCCTGGTGCTTGGACAAGCGGGCGTGGCCAAGGCCTATCGTATCGGCGCCAACCTGGTGCTGACCAAGCCCATCAACGTCGAACAGGCAAAGGGAACGCTTCGGGTCGCGCGAGGGCTCCTGAGAAAGAACGCTGATGCTGCCAGCGCGGCAGCTCCCGCAAAAACCGAAGCGCATGCATCCGCGGCGAAATCATTCCAACCGGCGAGTCAAGACGCGGAAACGATTGCTCCACCGCATAGCAGTCCCGAGCTTGCTGAATTTGAAGCTCCGCTACCGGCAACGACAATGACGCCGACCGCGCCTCCGACAGCAGTCCCGGCAATGACGGCATTGGCAGAGGTGGAGGACAAAGCCGAGGTTGCTCCTGTGCCCGCAGCGCAGAACGAGGCACCGCCAGAGATTACGATGGCCGCCGAGCCTGCGGTGGAAACTGAGGTTGTCAACAGCGGAAGCAAAAGCGCAGGGATCAAGAGCGAAGCAGCAGACATCACCGCCGCGTACGTAGCACACTCACAATCGAGTTCCGCTTTCACGTCGGCCCAGGGATCAGCGGCAGCACCGGCTCCTGCGAAGGAAAAAGAGAACGAGAGCACGATGGTTGAATCCGAGGCGGCCAGCGCGTCGCACACCGGCGCTTCAACGTACCGTTCGGCGAGCACAACCGATGCTCCGTCTTTTGCCGGATTTGGCGAAGGAGATTCCGAAGGATCGGGCGTCGGCAAGAAAGCCCTGATGGGAGCAGTGGCTCTACTGGCTTTAGCTGCGCTGGGCTACCTCGGTTATACGAACCTCGGCAAGTTCACCTCTTTCCTTGCCTCGCAGCACGCCAGCACGCCCCAAGTCTCGAAACCGCCTGCTCCTGCCCCGGTTCCCATGTCCTCCCCGGCGCCGGCCCCTTCGACGAGCACACCTGGCCAGCCGAGTTCAGCAGCTCAAACCGTAACTCTCAAAACGGCACCCGCGACATTGCCCGACAAGCCGTCTGCCGACGCGGGCAATGTTCCGGTGATTCGGATTGATGCGACCCCGGAGCCGGAAACGAAGAAACCCGATACAGCACCCCTACGAGTGAAGCCGAGCCGCGCGAGCACCAAAACGCAGCCCCATGCAGATGAACCTGAGCCTCAGCTTCCTGGCCCGCTCGCCGTTGCATCCGCCGAAGACACCAACTTGAGCGGCCTGGTGCCGGCATCGCCAAACCTTCCCAAACCCTCGCTGGCAACACTGAAAATTTCGCAGGGTGTGTCCCAGGGCCTTTTGATCAAACGGATACAGCCAAAATATCCGCCAGCGGCACTTGCGACCCATACCCAGGGTGCGGTAGAGATCGACGCCACCATCAACAAAGAGGGCAACGTCACTAATCTGAAAGTGCTCAGGGGGGACCCCGCTCTGGCAAAGGCCGCGCTGGAAGCGGTTCGCCAGTGGAGATACAAGCCCTACTACCTGGATGGCGAGCCCGCCGAAATCGAGACGCAAATCACCATCAATTTCAAAGCGAACTAGGAAAAGCACGTCTTAGGTCTTAGGTCTTAGGTCTTTGTGCACTTGGTTTTCCTGAGACCTAAGACCTGGCACCTGAGACCTGATCTAGTTCAGCTGTTCGTCCAGAGGACGATGCCGCGGGCGCCCCGGATGGGCGGTGATGCTGCGGAATTTGTGGTAAAGTCCGTGCAAATCTTCGCTTAACAGCCGCACCACCTGCATGCAAAACTCGGCGTGCTCGCGTAGAAACTCCAGAAACTCCTTCCGCGGAATAAACGCTACGGTCGCTTGGTCGGACGCTTCCGCGGTAATCCGATACTTTTCTCCGCTCATGCTCTCGCTTAGCCCGAGGATGGTTCCGGCGCCGACCACCTCCAGAAGCTGCCTTTGACTCTGGCCGGCAGACAGCAGGACCCGAACCTCGCCACTCTCCACCAAGTACACACCTGTGACGGCGGAGCCCTGCTGAAACAGCGTGGCGCCTTTGGGAAACCGCCGAACCGATTTGATCCCCTGAAGGGCTTGTAACAGATCGGGACTCAACTTGCCCGGCGTGGGCTGCGACGACACAATGTCACTCCCCTTTTGCCTCAGCCTATCCTGCACGCATCCGGAACTGCAGGCGGTCGTTTGGATGACGGCTCTAAGTGACTGGCGAGGGAGAGCCGTTGGCCCCAGATTATACCTCGGGAGAACGGTCTGTCGGCTCGTTCCTGATAGGGCTTCGATAGGTTGGGTAGGCAGTGGCTTGCGCCAGAGTTATCACAAGGGAAGAAGAAGGAATGCCCGCGCCGCAACCGAGGTTGCCGAATCGCGCTTTATTGCCGCTCGAGAATTTCGTCGACTGCTATCTTGCTGCCTTTGTCGACGCTGACGACCTTGTGAATCGGCTTGAAGCCGGTCAGGGTGACATCCACGATGTAGTTCCCTGGCCCCAGCATGATTTCGACGGGCGATAACTTATCCAGGACCCGCTGGTTGATCGCGATTTGTGCGCCTTTCGGCTGGGTATGAATGCTGATGGAACCCATGCCTGCAGTGCTGTCACCGCCGCGTCCAAACAGCTTGTTGAACTTGCCGACCGTCCGTATCTCGTCGGCATTGCCCAGCGCTCGCAATGCCGGCGAGTACTGGAAATTCTGGGCGGGACCGAGATCGGCGGTGACCGTCTCCTCCAGGTATCCCGGCTTGCGCAACAGGACGGTATGGCTTCCCTTTTCCACCGCGAACTGTGCCGGCGTTACTCGTCCGGTAGACTTGCCGTCCAGGACAACCTCGGCGCCGGGCGGCGCGCTGTTCACCACGATCAGCGCATTGATCGGCGCTAAATGAAGCGCCAGAGTTGACCTGCTGTTGGCAGCAACATCAATCGACCGTACCTCGGACGTGTAGCCCGACTTGCTCACAGTGATGACGTGCTTACCGGGGCTTAAGCTCGCCACTGTAAACGGCGTGACCCACGAGGGATCGCTTCTTCCATCGACCTGAAATTGTGCGCCCTGCGGGCTGGAGTCAATCAGCGCTTGGCCGGGGATCACGACTGGCACTGGCGGAGGAGCCGCCACCCGTCTCTTCATGGCGCGCTTTTCGACTTGCCGCACGGTCAGGCTGGGTTCAGTTTCAGCTTCCACAATCGGCGCCACCGGTGGAGCTGAGTTCCCGGCTTGCGGTACGACTGGAGTGGGGGCAACCGGCGGAGCCGGGGTCGGTTCCACAACTTTCGTCGGCCGAGGAGCAGCCGTGGAATCATCGTCTTCCGAGCGTACGTGAAAATAGACCGCGATCGCAATCACCAGAATCAGGGCAACTGCGCCCAGGATCGAAAACAGCATCAGCCGTGGTGGAATGGTGGCGATTTCCTTCATCGCCTTTTCCGCGACTTCCCGCGGCTGGATTTTCGGCTTCTCTTCTTTCCGCGGATGGAACTGCACCACCGGCTGCTCCGGCTCTGCGGGCTCGGGAACTGGCTGCGTGTAAACCGGTTCCTTGAGCGGAGGCAGCTCTTCCAGATCAGAAAAACTCACGCTCGATGAGCCCGCCGCGGGCGGGGACATCATTGGGTCAACGGCCATGCGCGGCAGCGGCTGCTCGGCTTCTTCCTCCACCACCGCCGCTGATAACACGGGACCCGGCGGGGCTTGGGATTCAGCAGCCTTGACTTCAACTTCGCCGTCGAATTCGTCGATGAGCCGCGCACCAGAATCCGGAATCGAGTTTGCATCGGAGTTCTCCTGGGACAAATCCCAGGCACCCCCTGCGCCCGCGGCGGCCGCAGCGGCTTTGCCTTCGACTGCTGGTGGATCGACGGAAAAAACCGGCGCGTCGACTCGGGGAGAAACAGGTTTGGGCGGAGCGGGTAGCCTGGAGGGCGCGGCCTTGGGCGCGCTGGACGCTGCCGAGACAAACTTACTGGCCGCCGCCGCACGAGCTGCGGAACTGATGGCAGCACCCGGCACCGGGGTCGTCTTCTTGGCTTCGGTGACGGTTTTCTTGCCGTTTTCCTTGCATTTCTCCAGGTCATCCAATAGTTCGCGCGCGCTCTGATAACGCGCCGCGGGATCTTTGGCGAGCGCTTTCATAATCAGCGCGCTCACCGCCGGCTGAATCTTGACGTTCACCCTGGACGGGCTGGCGGGCATTTCATTTTCAATCTGGTTTACCAGGGCAACCGGGTCTGCGGCATCGAAAACCTTCTTGCCCACCACCATCTCATACAGGATCGCCCCCAACGTAAACAGGTTCGAACGCAGGTCGATGGCTTCGCCCCGAATCTGTTCCGGAGAGCAGTAGGGCATGAGCCGGCCCAAACCTTTTTCCGACTCTGCTCCGATCAGGCTCATGTTCGAGATGCCATACCCGAGAATCTTGACCATCCCGTCCCACTGCACCATGATCTTGGCGGGCTCCAGCGAACAATGAGCCACACTTTTCTCGGCCGCATGCTCCAGGCCAGCACAAACTTGACGGGTGATGTCGAGCAGATCCCAGATGGAGAAGCCTTCTTTGCGCGCCAGCATGGTGGCCACGCTGTTGCCCTGGATGTACTCCATGGCCGCGCAGAACTGGCCGTCGATCTCGCCTGCACCGTAGAGCAGAACAATGTTCTGGCCGACCAGATCGCGCGTGCTCTCGCCTTCGGCGATCAGCGTTTCCACAAACGCTTCCGTGCGCTCGCCCAGCGGCTCCAGACTCTGCGTCTTGAGCGCCACGACCTGGTTGGTTTCCGTGTCCAGCGCCTTATAAATCAAGGCGGTATCGGACTTGGAAAGTTCACTCTGAATTTCGAATCGACCAAACATCGTCGCCATTACAATCGCCTCGCGGTGACAAGCCGCACCCTACCCTGAAATAAGTTTTGGCTAAGAACAGGGCAAGAATCAAAACTAGAATACTGCCATCACCTGTCCAACCGAGAGTTACGAAGGTCACCGAAAAGTGGCTGGCAACGGCTCTTGCTTGAAGGCTGCGGACGCAGACCAACCCGCAGTTGTTCACACCCTTACCGCTGCTTTATCCTCAAGGCTAGCGTAAATTTGGGGATTGGCTGTCCCTCTCGGAACCTCTTACCCAATGGTGGGGCGCTTTACTCGCATGACCCTAACCCGTTTCGTAACCAAAAGCGCGTTTCGCAACAAGCGGCGCAGTCTCCTGACTAAGTGCGACCTTGCCTGCCATGCGGCAAAGTTAGATATTGTGGAGGGCTTGCGCTACATCGGCTAGCAAAGGAACACGATGGCGATTCCGATCAGCTATAACATTCGCAATCTGAAGCTGCGCAAGGGCCTCACCATCATGACGGCTCTGGGCATTGCCCTCACCGTGACCACCGCCGTTTTCCTGATGGCGCTGCTTGCTGGTCTGCAGAAGGCCTTTATGGCCAGCGGCGATCCGGTGAACGTGCTCGTCATGCGCAAGGGCTCCACGGCGGAACTTTCAGGAGGCTTCAACGCCGATCTTTTTCCCACCCTGAAGACCCTGCCCGGGATCGCCCGGGACCGGGACGGTCAACCCTTAGCCTCGGGCGAATGGGTGGTGGTGGTGGTGCTGCCCCGCAAGGACGGAACCGGTGAAGTCAACGTGTCGGTTCGCGGCTTGATGCCGGCGGGAGTTGCCCTGCGCTTGGACGCGAAGGACTCCAGAGACCAGCCCAAGTTGAAGCTGGTCGAAGGCCGCTGGTTCACGCCCGGACAGCGGGAAGTGGTGGTGGGGAACTCTATACACAATCGTTTTTCTGGCGCCAACGTCGGCGACGCCCTTGACTTCGCTAAAGGACAATGGAAAGTCGTCGGCGTCTTCGATTCCGGCGGCACTGCCTATGATTCGGAAATCTGGGGCGACGTGAACCAGATCGCCGCGGATTTCGACCGCCAGGGAGGCTATGCTTCCGTTTATCTGCGGGCAACCGATCCGGTGGCGGCAGACGCGCTGAAACACCGCGTCAGCGACGATCAGCGACTGAAGCTCGAGGGTACGCTCGAGACCGAGTATTACGAGAAGCAAACCAGTTCTGGCGGACCGATCAAATTCATCGGCATGGTTGTAGCCATCATCATGGCCATCGGTTCCAGCTTTGCCGCCATGAATACGATGTATGCAGCTGTTGCCTATCGCTCGAAAGAGATTGCAACTCTAAGGATCATCGGATTTTCCCGGCCCAGCATTCTCACCTCGTTCGTGATCGAAGCGTTGCTGCTTTCGCTGCTGGGAGCAGCGGTCGGGATTGTCTTGATGTTGCCGTTCAACGGCATGAGCACAGGCATAGGCAACCAGCTCACCTTCAGTGAAACGGTTTTCAGTCTGCACCTGACTTGGGGAGTCGCCATGACGGCGGTGATCTTTGCCATGATTATGGGCTTGTTGGGAGGTTTCGCGCCCGCCTGGCATGCGGCGCGGCAGGATATTCTGACCTCGCTCCGAGCCTGATTTTGCACGTTGTTCATACATTGTCCGTACAATGTTGGTGCCCTGAATCTTGCATCAAAGGAAAAATTAGGAGCATCGCTTCATCCATGCCCACAGACCTCGGACCCACGGATACGAAGCACGACGATCTGCGCAGTCTGCGCATCGATCATTCGCTGCGCGAGGGAGGCGGAGAACCGCCCGCGTGGTCGCGCCGCTTCATTCTGGGCGGAATCGCCGTGGTCGTCCTGCTGGGAATCGTCTCGCTGCTGTATCGCGCGCTCGCCTCGGATGTGCCGGAGGTGGAAGTCGCCCGCGCCACCGCGGAAGGCAGCGACGCCGCGGGCAGCACTGTGCTTTCGGCCAGCGGATACATTGTCGCGCATCACAAGATCAGCGTGAATTCGAAGGTCACCGGCCGCGTCGCGTGGATTGGCGTGGAAAAAGGCGACAAAGTAAAAGAAGGACAAGTTCTGGTGCGGCTGGAAGACGAGGAATTTCGCGCCATGTACGAGGAGGCGCGAGGAGCGTGGGAAAGCGCAAAAGCCCGTCTCGCAGAAGCCGAGCACGGTTCGCGCCCAGAAGAAATTCAACAGGCCGATCACAATCTCGCCGAGGCTCGCGCCACGGCGGCCAACGACAAAATTAATCTCGACCGCACAAAAGATCTGTTTGCCCAGGGCGTGGTGTCAAAGCAAAATCTCGACGATGCTCAGGCCCGTTACGACGCCGATCAGCAGAAAGCCAACTCCCTCGAACAGTCGCTTCGATTGTCAACGCTCGGCCCCCGCGTCGAAGAAATCGATCGTGCCCGCGCCGACGTAGAAACCGCCAAAGGTCAAATGGATTACACCAAGTCGCAACTCGACGCCACCGTGATTCGCGCTCCCGTCAGCGGAACGATTCTCGAACGCACGGCGGAAAAGGGTGAACTCGTGACCGCACAATTTGCCAGCGGCGCCGAAGGCGGCCCGCGCGGGTCGGTGGTCGCCCTGGCGGATTTGAACGACATTCAGGTCGAGCTCGATATCGCGCAGGATGACTTTGCCAAACTCTCTCCGAAGCAGGAAGGCATCGTCACGCTCGATGCCTTCAAGGATCGCTCCTACAAAGGCGAGATCGCCGAAATGTCGCCGGAAGCAAATCGCCAGAAGGCCACCGTCCAAGTCAAGGTGCAGATTCTGAAACCCGATTCCTACCTGCGCCCGGAAATGAATGCGACCGTGCAGTTCAAGGCGAAGGCCAATGACGACAAGAACGCTGGCACGAAACAGACGTATGTCTTTGTGCCCACCGCCGCATTGCGTGACAAGGAGGGGAAGAAATTCGTGCTGCTTGCCTTCAACGGCAAAGCTCTCCGCCGCGAAGTTCACGTTCAGGGTCAGCGTTCGGGAGGCTATCTGGTGGACTCCCTTGTCGGTGGCGAAAGTGTAATCACGGCAGCGCCCGCGGATTTGCAGGACGGGCAAAAGATTCGTATTAAGGGGAATTCATGAGTACGATAACGACGCAAACACCAAGTCAGCCGGCCCTGGGCAGCAAGGTCGTCCAGGCCCGCGGGGTCAGCAAGATTTTCAAGCGCGATGCTTTCGAGGTGACCGCGCTCGATAACGTCTCCCTCGACATCGCCGGCGGCGAGTTTCTGGCGCTGATGGGGCCGTCAGGATCGGGAAAGACCACCCTGTTGAACATGATCGCAGCCATTGACCGCCCCAGTTCCGGCGAACTGCTGGTAATGGGCGAAAACGTTTTTCGTCTGGGCGATGGGCAGTCGGCCAAGTGGCGCAATACTCACGTCGGATATGTTTTCCAGACTTTCAATCTGATCCCGGTGCTCACCGCATTCGAGAATGTCGAGTTGCCGCTGCTGTTGACCAGGATGACGACACAGCAACGCCGCGATCACGTGATGACCGCGCTCAAACTGGTCGGACTCGAGGATCGCGTCAACCACCTTCCCAAGCAGCTATCGGGTGGGCAGGAGCAGCGCGTGGCCATCGCTCGCGCCATCGTCAGCGATCCTACGCTGATCCTCGCCGACGAGCCGACCGGAGACCTCGACAGTCACTCGGCAACGGAAATCCTGGAGATTCTGAAGCGGTTGAATGAAGGCTTTAACAAGACCATTGTGATGGTGACACACGATCCGCACGCGGCCCAGTACGCGCACGTGACGCGGCATCTGGAAAAAGGACGGCTGTTGCCCGCGTAGCGTAGGAAGAAACCTGATTCATGCCGGGCTTTGGGACTTCAGTCGTGCCGTAATTGCCGTGGAATAGAATCCGGCTTCATCCGCTGAGGACCGTGGTCACGCCGTGCGCCTCGAAGCTATCACACCCTCTTCCGGCTCGACCTCGCTGATCCACTCCCAGACGCGGCGGCCGCGGTCGTTGCTCAGGCTGCGGGCCTCGCCATAATCCACCAGACGATTTAAAACCGTTGTGACGGAGGCCAGCGGGTCCTTGTGCCGCGCCAGGATTGCCGGAGCACATCGTTCCAGTTCCACGCAAACCTCGCGCGCTCCCAGCGGACGCCGCACTTCCATGAGCACTCTTCGGCAAGCCTTGGTGAAGCCGGGCTGACGGCCGTTGGGCTTGCGATCGATCAGCTCCAGCAAGTCGTCGCCCAGCACCTGCTCGCCGAAAAGACTCGCCAATCCAGCGATGGTCTGCTTCACCGTCCCAATGCGCTTCATGATCTCGGCGCGCTGCTGCATCAGTTGGAGGAGTTCTTCGTGCGCCGCCTTCACCACCTGCTGCGCCGAAATGCTATTGGCTTGAGTCTCGGACGCGTACAAGCTGTCGCGGCTATTTTCCCCAACTTCCATAAACATATCCTCCACGAAGCCGACGAGGATCCCTCGACTCTCGTCTTGTAATACGCAGGACGATGCTCCGAGGTTCCGTTGAGAGTTGGACTCGTTGGCAGAGAAAAGGTTATCGGAGAAAAAGATTGGCAAGTGTGGCGCGGACATTCCTGTCCGCGGCCCTTGGCGGTGTTCTCGACCAATGTTCCCGAAAGATGCTTAAGTCGCACGCGGACAGGAATGTCCGCGCCACACGAACCATCTACCCCATCACGGTCGTATGCTCGGGCCGGATCTTGTAAAGCACACGAACTTCTCCCGGCTGCCCATACGGGTATTTGTCAACTCCCAGGTACTTCTTCGCCATTTTGTCGATGTGTTGGGCGGCGCCATCTTCGGTAATCTCAACCACGGTGCCGCGGATCTCCAGATAGCGATAAGGATTGTCAGGATCGACGATGGCCAGCGCAACTCTTGGATCGCGGCGCACGTTGCGATCCTTTTGACGTCCGCGCGCCGAGTTGAAGATGACGTGTTGGCCGTCAAAGTCGCACCACACGGGAGTCACTTGGGGTCGCCCGTCGGGCATGAGGGTACCAAGACTGGCGAAAGCGCGCTTCTGGAAAAGGTCGACGTATTTCTCAGGGATGACGTTAGACATCGCTGACTCTCCTGGGTGAACGGATTTGCATTGATGGATTGCCTACTAAATTGTGGCTACCCTGATTATAGTAGCCTTTCTGGAGACTCGGACCTTATGTGGACAACCTCAACCCCGGCAGGAAAATCGGCGCGAAGATTGTGTCTGTGGTTCGCTCTATTTCTGTTTCCGACCGTTCTTCTAGCGCAGCAGTCTGCCCTGCAACCTCCGCCAACCGTCGTTTTCATGACCGACTTCGGCATCGTCGACGACTCGGTCGCGCTCTGCAAGGGCGTCATGTACGGCATCGCCCCCAACCTTCGCATTGTCGACCTCACGCATCAGGTAACTCCTTTTTCCGTTCGAGACGGCGCGCGCTTCCTTTTTGGCGCCACACCCTACTTCCCGGCCGGAACGGTGTTCGTAGTGGTGGTCGATCCCACTGTGGGCAGCTCGCGCAAGGCGGTGGTTGTGAAATCGAAGCGCGGGCAATTTTTCGTGCTGCCCGACAACGGCTTGATGACGATGGTCGAGGATCGCGATGGCATCGAAGCGATTCGCGAGATCACCAATCCCGATTGGATGGTCGGCGCCAAAATTTCCTCCACTTTCCATGGCCGCGACATCTTTTCTCCCGTGGGTGCTCATGTTGCACGCGGCGACGACTGGACCCAGGTCGGCCCCGTCGTCAAGGAACTGGTCCGGCTAGACCTGAAGCCTGCACGCATCGATGAGAATGGGTTGACGGGAGAAGTAATCGCCCTGGATGGTCCGTTCGGTAACTTGATTACGAACATCAGCGCCGATGATTTTATGAAGCTCGGCTATCAGCGCGGCGACAAGTTGAAAGTCACTATCGCCGGACACGAATTCGAAATGCCCTTTGTCAGGACGTTCAGCGACGTGCCGCTCAAACAGCCGTTGCTGTTCATTGATTCGCGAGGACGCGCCAGCTTTGCGCTCAACCAAGCAAGTTTTGGAGCGGTCTACGGCATAGATCCGCCGCAGGCGGTATTCATACCCCGCAAGAGCCACTGAGTCCCGGGATGTTCACGCGGTGACGAGCCTCGCGCCGTTCCAGCCCAAGCGAAGCTCAGCCTAGCCCTCGCTCCGCAGCTCCTCCGCGATCCGCGGCAGCACGGCTCGCAGCAGCGCGATGAACTGTCCCATCACTCGGCGTCCCACTTCGAGCACTTCTGTGTGGTCGAGCGCCTGATCGAGAATTCCGGCAGCCATATTCGTCACGCATGAGATGGCCAGCACGTTCATCCCCATGTGCCGCGCAACGATGGTTTCCGGAACGGTGGACATGCCCACCAGATCGGCGCCGATGGTGCGGAGGTAGCGAATCTCCGCTGGCGTTTCGTAACTTGGCCCGGCTAGCGCCGCGTAAACGCCTTCGCGCAGAGGGATCGAAAGGTTCTTCGCTTCCTGCAGCGCAATCTCGCGATAGCGCTTGGCGTAGGTGTAACTCATGTCCGGGAAACGGGGGCCCAGGCGGTCGTCATTCGCGCCCGTCAGCGGATTTTGCCCTTGAAGGTTGATGTGATCGCGCAAAATGACTAGCGCTCCCTGTCCATACTCGACGTTAATGCCGCCGGCGGCGTTGGTGAGAATCAAAGCGCGTACGCCAGCCCGCCCGAGCACGCGCGTCGGAAACGCAACCTCGGCGGCCGAATAACCTTCATACAGATGCACCCGCCCTTGCATCACAGCAACAGGAACATCGCCGGACTTGCCAATCACCAGTTGTCCGGCATGGCCGACCGCCGTAGAACGCGGAAATGTCGGGATGTGGGTATAGGGGATGCGGACGGCGTCGGCAAGGTCATCGGCAAAAGATCCCAGGCCGGAACCGAGGACAAGTCCGATCTGTGGGCGCAGCTTGGTCTGCGAAAGTATGAATGCGGCAGCGGATTCGGCGCGAATAAACAGGTCTGAAGACATAAACTCACTCTGTCATCCTGAGCGGAGCGAAGAACCAATGCATCTGGTCTACAGCAAAAGAATGCATGGGTGTTTCGCTTCGCTCAACATGACAACGCAACGGGATGCAACGCTAAAACTTCTTCTCAAACGCGGTGAAAGCCTGTTCCAATTGCCACTGCACCCGGGCACGCTCACTCGTCGCAAGAAATTTCTGACATGTTCCCGAGGCGCGCTCGCCGGATGCCCTTTCATCCCCACACGCAGGCGCCCGCCGCAACTCGCGTCCATCGCTCCACAAACTATCCCCCGGAATAAAACTATGTTCCAGGCTCTCCCGCGCCATGCGCTTCAAATCTGCATAAGTCAGCCCATAGGTTTCGGCCGCCCGCAGATATTCATGCGTCATATCGCCGCGCGAGACGCCCTCATCGTCGGTCGAGAGCGCCACCGGCACTCCGTATTTCATATAAATCGGCAACGGATGCCGGTCGCCGCTCACGCCCAGGATCACATCGTTCGAGGTCAGGCAAATCTCGACCAGCACATTCTTCTTGGCCATCTCCCGCAGCAACCCAATCGGATCGTCTTCGCTCATGACGGCCACGCCATGCCCAATCCGTTCCGCGCCTCCGCGTTCAATCGATTCGCGAATGTGAAACCGCAGTCCCTCCGGCGGGACGAGGCCCATCGCCAGTTCGTCGGCGTGCAACGACACGTGTGTCGCCGGATAGAACTTGTGCAAGGCCTCGATGATCCGCATGTGCAGATCGAAATCGTGCATGGGCACGTAATAATCTTCGGGCATCACCAGGTTGAAGCCGACAAAGCGCGGATCGGCCTTCGACAGCTCGAAGCCAAGCAGTATCTGCGCGAACACCTGTTCCCGCGGCAAGCCACGCAGCACTTGGTACAGATAATGAATCGTGACCTCGCATCCGGGAGCAGCCTGCGCCGTCCCGCAATGCAACACTTCTCTTTCCCGGGCTTCATCGGAGTCGAGTTGGCTGCGCACCGACGCCACCACCTCCGGCATTCCCCCGGCGAGCAGTTTGTCGCGGAGCTTACCGAAATCGTCGTTCCACCCGATCTTGGCACCCAGAATGGCGGCCTGTGCTCCGTCAGACGTGTTCATCAATTCCACATACCGCAGATGATCGGCTGCGGCCCGCGCTGCCACCTCGGCGAAGGCCTCGCCGATGTGCTTCTCCAGAGCCGGACTGAACTTTTCGAAAGTAGCGAAAAAGTGGTCGTGGCCCGATTCCTCCTCGCGATGCCAGTTGCGCATCGACCACGCATCTACGAGCTGGTCGTAGAGAATCTGGTCTTGATAGGCGCAGCGCACCGACGGCTTGACCTTGTAGGGCTCGCACGAGTCGCATGCCGCGCGGATCAGTTTCGAAGTGCTGCGGTCCACGCAGAGAGCGTTTTCCGAAGCCCAGTCGATCATACTTTCCGCGTAGACCGCGCCCGCCAGATGGACATGAAGATCGCCGCCCTTGGGCATCTCCCGCAGAAATGCCAGCAGCAATCCCGGCTGATGCCGCACCGATTCAAGATACTTCGCCGTTTTCTCCTCGTTTTTCTCCAGTTCGCTTTGTGCCCCGGAGATTTGCGCGAGGCAAGGAACGGTCAGGAAACAAACGATGGCTGCCAAACGCAGGCTTCGCATCACAAAAAGGCCTCCAACCACGAGAGCCAGTATTGTAGAGGATTTGTCGCCAGAGCCGCTGCCTGGCACGGCTCGCTTCTACTGCCCGAGGCGTCTACTGTCCCAGGATCAGGGGCAGGCCGTTCTTGCCGCCGCCGATCACGACAACCTTCGCATTCGGACTCTTAGCCAGATTTTCCGTGGCTTCGATGCCTTTCCATTCCAGCAGTTGCGCGCTGATCCCCTGGGCCACGATTTGCTGAAAGTCGCGGATGCCGGCCGCTTCGATGCGTTTGCGCTGGGCTTCCTGCGTTTCTTTTTGCAGGCGGAAGTTCATGGCCAGCGCTTCCTGCTCCGCCTGCTGCTTCGATTCGATGGAAGCCTTGAGGGTAGCGGGCAGCTGGATATCGCGCAGGAGCACGCTTTCCACGATGAAGCCGCGCGGGCCGAGAAGCTCGGAGAGCCGGTCGAAGATCTGCTTGGCGACCATCTCGCGTTCGCCGGTGTAAAGAGCGTTCGCCGTGTGCGAAGCGGTGGCCTCACGAATGGCCGCTCGCAGGTTGGGCTCGATCAGGACATCCGCGTAATTGGGCCCGATTTTCTGGAAAACGTCGGCGGCCTTCGCAGGATTGAGGTGAAAGATCAGCGATGTATCGAGGTTCATCACCAGTCCTTCGCTCGAAGGCACGCTGGCCGTTTCCTTGATTTCCTGCGTCCGGATGGAGAGCTCGTGATTGGTCTTGAACGGATTGATGACGTGCATGCCTTCGGGCAGAGCCTCGCCGGTGACCCGGCCGAAGAGCGTCAGTACGCCAACCGCGCCTGAATCCACCCGGGTAACGGCGGAAGACAGGAAGATGACAATCAGCAGGCCGAGAACCAGGAATCCCGCAACCCGCGCCACAGAACCGCCCTGCATATCGATGATTTTGCCGCGGCCGGGGGGAGGATCGTAGATCGTCATGGCACACTCCTATTCACGATGCATTCTAGGGAAAGCCATGACAGGAAGTAAGTATCTGCGCAGGGTCTATCCCCGCCGAACCAGCGTCCCGGCGAGCAGATCGTGCAGCCCCTGTTTGCGCTCCGTAAAGCCAACCATGATGTAGCCAATGCACAGGATTATCCCGGAAAGCCACTTCGCAAAATGTCTTCCCGTCGCGCGCCCGAACGAGATCCGGTTGCCGTAGAGGTCGGTAACTTTCATCCCAAAGATCATCTTGCCGAGGGTGGCCTGGTACGACGAGCTTTCCATCAGGGCCTCGTACAGCCAGGAGGCGCCAATGGTAAGCGCCGCCAGCACTCCGCCCCCGAAAATCAGCAGCGGCAAAGACGCCAGTCCATGTCCATGGCCGAGCCCTAATCCACTCGCCGCGAGTCCGCCGATGCCGAAAATCGCAGCCATGGGATGCACAACCACGCGCACCAGAATGGCGTCGATAATGGCAGCCACCACCCGAATCCAAAACCCTCCGTAGCCAACTCCCGCGACCGGCGCAACCGCCGGATAGGCAGGCGCTGGGGCTGAGTACGACACGGGGTTGGATGACACCGCGCCGGGTGCTTCCGGCGCCGGGCTCGTCGGCGCTCCACAGCGACTACAAAACTGAGCACCCGCGGCATTTTGCGCACCACACTTGTTGCAGAAGAAAGTTCCGTTCATGCCCGGCACTATAGAACTGGATTGGATTCTTGTCAAAGGCTGAAGAAGGTCCTCACTGTGGACGCACCACATCGCGAAGAGTCAACTCCAACCCGCCGAACTCTGGATGGTCGTTCATGCCGATAGAGTAGGCGATGTCGAGGCGATCGCCGGCCAGCAGCTCCAATCGGTCGCAGGATTCCTTCAGGCCCCAGCCCATCGCCTTGAACGCGACGTGGTCGCGCCAGGACGACGCGCCGTCACCTTGCGCGGCGGAAACCGTAGCATTGACGGCCGGCGCCACCCGCAGCCGAATATGCTTCTCCTTTACCGTCTGCGGAGGCGCCATCAGCCGCACCGCCCGAGCGGTGAAAATCGGCTCCGGATTTTCCATTCCAAAAGGCTCCAGCAGCAGTAGCGCTTGATAAAGGTCAGGCGTGACTTCTCCCAGCGGCAGTTCCCGATCGAATTCGAGCTGCGGCTCGAAATCGGCAGGAGTGAGCCGGGCACGCGCGTAGCCGTCGAGATGCTCGCGCAGTTTCTCCACGTTTGAGCTGGGCAACGCAAAACCAACCGCGTGCGCGTGTCCGCCGTAGCGGGAGAACAGCTCGTGGCACGATTCGAGGGCATGCAGCAGATGAAACGTCGGGATCGATCGTCCCGAGCCGTGCGCTTCCTCACCTTCACGCGAGACAACCAGCGTTGGCCGTCTATGGCGCTCCACCACTCGCGACGCCGTGATGCCAATTACGCCGCGATGCCAGCCTTCGCCATCGATCACCACGCAATACGCTTCGCGCAGCGCGGGCTCTTCCGCTAGACGGCGCTCGATGTTGTCCATGATGCGCCGCTCTTCTTCCTGCCGCTCAGCGTTCAACTGGTCAAGCCGGCCGGCCATCTGCCGTGCGTGCTCCATGTCTTTCTCGCTGAAAAGATCGACTACATCTCGCGCCACATCCATGCGCCCGGCGGCGTTCAGGCGAGGCGCGATGCGGAACGCGACTTCGGTTGCCGTCAGCGCTCGCCCGTCGCCGAGTTTCGCAACCTCCAACAGCGCCTTCAGCCCGACGTTCACCGGACGCCGCAGCCCCTGCAATCCCAGCTTCGCGAACACCCGATTCTCACCCAGCAAGGGAACCGCATCGGCGATAGTCGCAATGGCCACGACTTTCATGAACGACATCAGCAGGCGCGACTGATCTTTCCCGTCCAGGCGCCGCTGCATCAATCCCTGAGCCAGCTTGAAAGCCACACCGGCGCCGCACAAATACTTGCAGGGATAATCGCATCCATTTTGGTTTGGGTTAATAACGACAAGCGCCTGCGGAACGCCGCCCGGCCCGGGCAAGTGATGGTCGGTGACGATCAGGTCCACTCCAGTGCGCCGCGCGGTTTCGGCGGCGGCGAAGGCGCGGATGCCGGTGTCCACACTAATGATGAGCCGCACGCCGCCGGCCGCGGCACGCTCGATGACCTCGTCGCGCATGCCATAGCCTTCGCGAATGCGGTGCGGCACGTGAAAATCAGCCGCCCCGCCGCACAACTCGATGGCCGTCTTGAGAATGACGATCGCTGTCGTGCCATCCACGTCGTAGTCCCCGTAGATGAGAATCTTCTCCTTACGCTCTAACGCCGCTTCCAGCCGGTCGAGCGCGGCTTTCATCCCACTCATTTGCAGCGGGTCGTGGAGGTCGTCAAGCGCAGGCGAAAGAAAACGGGCAGCCGCCTCCGGCTCGTCGATTCCACGCCCGATCAGCAGATCGGCGAGCACGGGCAAAGCAGAAGCAGAGATTTTCAGTTTGGATTCATGCAGCGCAGCTTCCAGAATTCTGGCTTTAGGAGAAGCCAGCGGGTTGGAGATCCAGCGCATTGCGGCAGGTCTTAGGTGTCAGGTCTCAGGTCTTAGGTCTCAGTCTTAGGAAATCTTGTGGGCCGGTAGGTCGAACGGTTTTCATGGGACCTGACACCTGAGACCTGCCCTACCGCTCTTCGTCCTGATCCGGCTCGTCGATCATGAACCCGCCGGCGTCATCCGCGAGCTCGCGCAGGTGCTGGTAATGTTCGTACCATTCGGTGCCAGCTTCATAGACGAAGACGCATCCCTGGTAGGCCCATCCGAGCTGCACGAAGCCGGTCTTGCCGATGTAGGTCCTCAACCAGCGGGCTTCTTCCATATCTTCTTCGCTGTTGTAATCGCCGTCGGCGAGGCGCTGCGACAAGCGGTCGAACTCTTCGCGCTCGAGCGTCCAGTAATGCATGGTCAGGAAAGGCGCGCCCGTGGACTTGGCCAGTTCTACGAAATCCTTCCAGCCATCCGGATTCTGTTCCGAGTCCCAGAGCACGCTGGGAACCTCTTCGCACTCGACATAGCCAAAGAAACGGCGCATGCCCAGGCCTTCGATGAAGGCCGTCATATCGTCTTTCATGCCCGTCAGGTCGTCTGGATGTGGAGACATGGAGTGCCATTATTGTAAGGCTTACGCCAGTCAGCCGCCACTGCTGAAGGCAGTCGTTGGTCGCTAGTCGTTGGTCGCTAGTCGTTGGTCGTTCGCCAGTTGCCTCAACTCGCATCGATCGGACGAAGGCTACAGCTCGCAGAAAGGGGTTGCCAACGACGAACGACCAGCGACCAACGACCGCCTCGTTTGTGTTAGACTTTTTGTTCAAACAAAAGCGCAACGGTCATGCTCTTTTCCAAAGAATATGTGGGCTATCTGGCCCGCGAAGTTTCCAAAAAACTGGTGGCGAGCGGTCTCATCGAGACCAAGGCGATGCCCGTTCTTAACGAGAAGGTGCACGCCGCTCTGCTTGAAGAACTGGCTCTCGAAGACCGCATCAACGACGAGGTGCGCGTCATCCTCGAAGCGTATTCCGAGGAAATGCAGAAGAGCGGCGCTAATTACCAGGAAATGTTCCGTAAAGTGAAGACCGAGCTGGTGAAAAAATACAAGGCTGTTCTTTGAGGTTAAAAGCCTGAGGATTCCTCTGCTGTGCGATTGAGCCGCGACAAAGTCAACAAACTCGCCCACACCGTCACCGACGCCGTCGCTGAACTGGACGAAGTTGACTTTATCGAAGACCGCAACACTATCCGCCTTGAAGTCCGCAAAATTCTCGAAGAACTCCTGATGCAGGAAGCCCGCATCGACCAGGCCGCTCGCCAGAAGATCGAAAGCCAGCGCCGCACCATCATCGAGGGCTCCGAGGAATGGTCGATCCTCTACCGCAAGTATTACAACGATGAAGTAAAGAAGCTCGGAGTGTAAGTACCCAGTTGCCAGTACCCAGTACCCAGATGGGCTACGGCAATACTGGTTACTGAGTACTGGGTACTTGGGCCATCTTCAGCACATCATCCTGATCCGCATCCTGGGTCCTGATCCCCGCCGCATCCAGCTGCCGCGCCACGGGCTGCACCACTTCCAGAATTCGCGCCAGCGTTTGCCCTACGGCTTCCTTGTCGCTGTTCTCCGCGCCGCGACGTTCCATCAAGCTTTCGAGAAGAGTCTTGGGCCGCGGATAGACCACAATCTTGACCTCCTCGCCTTCGGGAATCCCGACCGCTTTCTTCGCCAGCTTCAGCGCCGTATCGTAGCCGCCGAGTTCATCCACTAAACCAAGGTTCTTAGCATCCTCGCCCGACCAGATCCTCCCCTTCGCAATCTCCAGCACTTTTTCCTTGGGCAGCTTGCGCCCGTCGGCAACCTTACTGGTGAAGTCCACATATACGCGGTCGAGCCACGCCTGGAATCGCGCCCACTCGGCGGGCGTGTAATCTTCGGTTCCGGTAAACATGGTGGCGTTCTGGCCCTGATGCACTTCGTCCCACGAAAGTCCGACCTTGTTCCACAAGCCGCTGGTCAGCATCTTTCCGCCCAGCACGCCGATGGAGGCCGTAATGGTTCCCGGCTCAGCAACGATTTTGTCGGCCGCCATCGCCACAAAGTATCCGCCCGATCCGGCCAGATTTCCCATGGAAACAATCACGGGCTTCCCCTTCTGATGCGCGCGCACTACTTCCCGCCAGATGGTATCGGAGGCGACGTAGGAACCGCCCGGACTATCCACGCGGAACAGAATCGCCTTTACGTCTTTGTCTTCCGCCGCCGCTCGAATCGCTCCCGCCACCGTATCCGACCCCATATTCTGGCTGCCTCCGACCGGATCGTAATCGCTCTTGCCGCGCGTGACGCCGCCGACGCCGAAGACCAGTGCAACTGTCTTCCCGTGATCATGCGGACGACCGGCGCGTTGCAGATATTTGTCCAGGTAGAGCAGCTCCGCTCCATCACCTGCCTGACTCTTCACGTCCTTGTAAACCTCGTCCCGATACTTAACCGCGTCCACCAATTTCGCTGCCACTGCTTCTTTGCCCAGATACGGCCCCGCGTCCACCAGCGCCTGGAACTTCTCGGGCGCAATCTGCCGCGCCTGGCAGATGCCGTCCTTCATCTGGCTGAACCATGAAGTCATGATCGCAGTCATCGCTTCCTTATGTGGACCCGTGTATTTGCTCTCGGTGTAGAAGTTGAGCGCGTTCTTGTACTCGTAGCGGTGATCGCCGTGAAAGGTCACGCCCAGCTTGGAAAGCGTCCCCTTGATGAACGGCGACTCCATGAGGATGCCCGTCAGTCCCACGTCGCCCGAGGGCTGCAGATAGATATGGTCAAACGCCGTCGCCAGGTAATAGCCGCCATTGCCCGGACCGAACTCGCCAAAAGTTTCCGAATAGGCGACGGCAAATCTCTTGTGGGCGCGAAATCTTTGGACCGCATCGCGAATTTCCTGGGTCTGCGCCATTCCCATCGGCGCCGCGCCGATTTTGGCAATCAGGCCGACCACGCGATCGTCGTTCGCTCCGCGATCGATGGCGTCTACCACGTCGCGCAACGTCTGTTTATCGGTCAACAGCAACTGCGCCGTCGGCGTCTCCGGCGCGTTCTCCAGAAACGTTTGCTCGAAATTGGCTTCCAGAATCGTTTTGGATGGAACCCTGCCCTTCGAGCCGATCACCGCCACCATCACGATGACCATTCCGATCAGCCACAGAGCGCCTAAGATGGCGAGAAAGCGCACGATCAACTTGGACATTGGTTTGCTCCTCTTGGTAAGAAAGAGCAGTCTAACCAAGTCCGGGCCGTTGGCGCTACTGCGTGTATTTCTTCAGACAACGTGTATTTTTCAGAGGTGCTCGGCGGTACACTTGCGAAATGAAGAAAAAGCTCCGATTCCTGGTGTCTCTCCACAACCGCGACAACGATTTCCAGGCGGCACAAGCCCAATCCGCAGAAGAGGCCGCACGCAAGCTGGGCAGCGGCGCGGAGATCGTGTTTGCCGATGACGACGCGGTGAATCAGAGCACGCAACTTCTAAAGGCAATCCAACGCCGCGATGAGTCCCGACCCGATGCCATCGTGGTGGAGCCGGTTGGAGCCACGGCCCTGCCTCAGGTAGCCCGGGCCGCCAGCACCGCCGGAATCGGCTGGGCGGTCTTGAACAGGAAGCCGGATTACTTGGCGGAGCTCCGCAGGGCGGCCACTGCACCCATCTTTGCTGTGAGTTCCGATCACTTCGAGATTGGACGCATTCAAGGAAGACAATTCGCGGCTTTGTTGCCCGAAGGCGGTTCTATTCTGTACATTGAAGGACCTTCGCACAGTTCCTCGGCCCAGGAACGTACCTCCGGGATGCTGCAGACGAAACCGTCGAACATTCAAGTGCGGATGCTGAAGGCACGCTGGACGGAGGAAAGTGCCGGGTTCGCGGTGCGCTCCTGGCTGAAACTGGCCACTTCACAGAGTGCGCCCATTAGGCTGGTGGGCGCGCAGGATGATTCCATGGCCATGGGCGCTCGCAAAGCTTTTCAGGAGATCACCAACGAGACAGAGCGTTCACAATGGCTGAGCTTGCCATTCACCGGATGCGATGGTCAGCCGGCGACGGGCCAACTCTGGATTCGCGAAAAATTTCTCACCGCGACGATTCACATTCCCCCGCTCACAGGACCGGCGATGGAGATTCTCGCAAAAGCCATTCAGGACGGAACCCAACCGCCGGAACATTCCTTGACCACGTCCTTCTCGATTCCTCCCCTCGAATCATTGCTTCCGCGAAACCCATAGGCATCCGCCGGGTGAATTGCCGGCAAACAGGAAGCTACGTTGTCGTTGCCGCAATATCGCGATATCACCCATTTGACACTGGGGCGGCCAATTCTCAATGAGCGCTAACGCTGGTTTCGACAGTTATCGGCAAACAGCAACGGCTCAGGCAGAACCTTTCCCGCTACTGCAGCTTCGCGTACTCGGCCTTGGCCTCTTTCAGGATGGGGATGTCTGGGTCGGCGTCTTTCCAAAGCGTGAGGAAGTCTTTGTAAGCGGCGAGCGTCCGGACGCGGGCGGCTACGGCGAGAATGCAACCGCAGCGGTCGCGCTTGCTCGGGAACCCGGCAAGGCTGGGTAGCGGGCATAGAATGCTTCGCACAAAACCTCTTGGCACCAGCCTCCGCAGGCTTGTTCACCTGCGAAGGTCTGGGGCCGTTAGTACTGAGCTTGAGGTGCGCCAGATTTCGGAGAGCTAAAATCCGGCAAGAGCTTACGGGATTGTACCGCGCACTCGTCCCGCGGGTCGATCGTCGCCGTTGGCCGCGTACCAACCATCGCCATAGCTAGTTGCCAGCGGAATATTCGGCTTGACGACAAAGTTCCACGAGCCAAGGAAGTTAGCGCCAGGTCCGCTGGAAGGCTCGTCCGCAACTACCCAGTACTGGATTCCAGCGAGAACTGAAACCGTCGGGGAGAAGTTGGCCGTAGCGAGGAGGCAGCAGGTCCCGTAGTCGGGCAGGTTAGGCACCGTTACCGGCCCCGCCAGCAACGTTCCCGGTGCGTTACTCCCGTTATCCGCGTAGATGCTGAGATTCACCTGGTTATCTCCGCCGGACCACTGCACAGCAGCCTGCACCTGCGTCACCGTCGAGTTCTTTTTCGGCGTAAAGGTCATTGCGATGAACACAGGGCCGTAGGGATTTGGTCCCGAAAGGTACCAGCCGCCGTCACCGGTGTAAGCGTTGAGCGACGGACCCAAGTTGCTGTAGATCGTCTTCAAAGGCGGCACTGCCTCAGTTTCCTGCGGTGGCACGTGAGATTTCGCAGACTTTGCCTCGGTGTGCACAGTCCGAGGACGTTCTCCTGTCTGAGCGAACAGGGTCAGGTTGCAAAGTGCCAAAAAGCACACAAGCAGTAGGGTCTTTTTCACGATTTTACCTCCGATGATTTTTGACCGGGATCTCTTCCTTGACCCCAACAAGCGGCAGCCATTGTCCTCTCAATCCCTGTTCTCGTCAACGTGCAACATTTTTCATCACGAGCGGGAAGAGTTTTGCCGCGTTGTTGGCGTAACATCGCGATTACACTCATCAGTCGAGACGTGGCGGAGTTGGGCAGTTATCGCAGCGCTGAGGCCCTCCACCCCATCAAGCGAAGAGCGGAAGCGCTGGGGACCCCGGTGCTGCGCCATCCGAAATCAGGATCGAGTTTTTTCCGTTTTTCTGTGGGCTGCTAGGGCCTGGAGTGAGTCTGGTGGGTGGGAGTCGTAATTGCTCCCTCGGCCGCCGACCTTACCAGCGCCACGTACTTTGCGAAAACACCGGTCTTGTAGCGTGGCGCCGGGGGTTTCCATTCCGCCAGCCGCCGCGCGATTTCGGCGTCGGAAATTTCCAGTTCCAGCCTTCGGATCTTGGTGTCAATGGTGATGCGGTCACCTTCGCGAATCGTGGCAATCGGTCCACCCAGCGCCGCTTCTGGCGCTACATGGCCGACCATCAAACCTCGGGTGGCGCCGCTGAAGCGCCCGTCCGTGATCAGCGCCACGCTTTCGCCTAAACCTTCGCCCACAATCGCCGCGGTCACGCTTAACATTTCGCGCATGCCGGGGCCGCCTTTTGGACCCTCATAGCGGATGACGATCACGTCTCCGGGCTTGATCTGCTTGCTGGTCACCGCCTGCATCGCAGCTTCTTCGGAATCGAACACACGCGCCGGTCCGGTTTGCGAAGCCCGTTCGTGGCCGGTCATCTTCACCACCCCGCCCTCGGGAGCGAGGTTGCCTTTCAGGATTACCAGTCCGCCGGTGGTCTTCAGTGGCTTGCTCAACGGCGCGATCACGGTTTGTCCGGCGGTTTCTTTGGCCGCGTTCGCCTCTTCGGCAAATGTCTTCCCCGTCACCGTCATCGCCGCGCCATTGGCATGCTTGCCGTCCAGCAGCCGCTTGGCGATTACCGGAATGCCGCCGGCTGCGTCCACATCCGCCGCCACGTATTTTCCCGCCGGCTTCAGATCAGCGAGCAGCGGCGTGCGTTCGCTGACGCGCTGGAAATCGTCGATCTCCAGCGGCAGACCCATCTCGCGCGAGATCGCTAACAAATGCAGCACGGCGTTGGTCGAGCCACCGGTCGTGGCCACGCCCGCGATCGCGTTCTCGAACGCTGCATGGGTCAAAATGTCGCTGGGACGAATTCCGAGCTTCAGCAGATTCATCACTACTTCGCCACAGCGGAAGGCTGCTTCGTCCTTGCGCGGGTCCATCGCGGGAATTCCGTTGAATCCCATGGGCGAGAGTCCGATCAGTTCCATCACCGTGGACATAGTATTTGCGGTGTACTGCCCGCCGCATGCGCCCGCTCCCGGACACGCAACGTTTTCGAGCGCCAGCAGATCGGCGTCGCTCATCTTGCCGGCCGCATTCGCGCCTACGGCCTCGAACACGTCCTGAATAGTGACGTCTTTGCCTTTGTACTTGCCGGCGGCAATCGTTCCGCCGTAAAGCACCAGGCCGGGCAGGTTCATGCGCGCCAGCGCCATGGCCGCCGCGGGGATCGTTTTGTCGCATCCGACTATGCAGACCGCCGCGTCGAAGAGCTGCCCGCGGCAAACCAGTTCGATGGAATCGGCAATCACCTCACGGCTCACCAGCGACGCCTTCATGCCTTCGGTGCCCATGGTCTCGCCGTCGGAAATGGCGATGGTATTGAACTCCATGGGAGTGCCTCCCGCGGCGCGGATGCCTTCTTTCACCTTGGCCGAAAGCCGCCGCAGGTGGAAGTTGCAGGGCATGGTCTCGATCCAGGTGTTGGCTACGGCGATCAGAGGCTTGGCGAGGTCGGCGTCGGTGAAGCCGATGGCTTTGTACATGGCGCGCGCGGGAGCCTGGTCGCGCCCGTCGGTGATCTGGCGGCTGCGGTGTTTGAGATCGATGTCCATGGGAGTGATGCGGACAGTGTAACTGAAAGGAAGAAAGCGCTACTAGCTACTAGCTGCTGGCTAGGAGCAAGAAGCTAGTAGCCAGCAGCCTAAGTTACGCGTTGACCACTTTCGGCGCCGCCGGCTTCACCTCGGCTGCTTTTTTCTTATCCGATGGCAACCACGACATCATTGCTCGCAACTGCTCGCCTACTTTTTCAATCGGGTGCTGCTTCGCGGCCTGGCGCAGCTTGGCAAACTTCTTGCCGCCCTTCTTGTTCTCTGCAATCCATTCTTTCGCAAAGGTGCCGTTCTGAATTTGCTTCAGCACTTTCTTCATGGCCTTGCGCGTTTCATCTCCCACAACCTTTTCGCCGCGGGTCAGGTCGCCATACTCGGCCGTGTTCGAAATCGAATAGCGCATCCGGCTCAGGCCGCCTTCGTAGATCAGGTCGACGATCAGCTTCATTTCGTGGACGCACTCGAAGTAGGCAATCTCGGGAGCATATCCGGCCGCCACCAGCGTCTCGAAACCTTTCTGCATCAGCGAAGTCAACCCGCCGCAGAGGACAGCTTGTTCTCCGAACAAGTCACTCTCGGTTTCTTCTTTGAAGGTCGTCTGCAGCACGCCGGCGCGCGTGGAACCGATGCCGTGCGCATAGCTGAGCGCGAATTCATGCGCGCGTCCGCTGGCATCTTGATGGATTGCCAGCAACGACGGCACGCCTCCGCCTTGCGAATAAACGCGGCGCAGCAGATGGCCCGGGCTTTTGGGAGCGATCATGACCACGTCAACGTCTTTCGGAGGCTTGATGGTCTTGAAGTGAATCGCGAACCCATGGGAGAAGCCAAGAATCTTTCCTTTGTGCAGGTGCGGCTTGATGGCCGATTCGTAGAAGTCGGCCTGGGTCTCGTCGGGCGTGAGAATCTGGAGCCAGTCGGCGCGCTTGGCGGCCTCGGCTGGAGCCAGAACCGTCATTCCGTCGGCGCGGGCCTGCTGGGCTGAGCTGCGCTCGGGATCGAGGCCGATGATCACGTCGTATCCGCTGTCCCGCAAGTTCTGCGCCTGCGCGTGTCCCTGCGAACCGTAGCCGAAAACTGCGATGGTTTTGCCCTTTAAGGCGGAAGGATTGGCATCGTTTTGATAGAAGACTGTCGCCACTGGAAAACTCCTTATCGATCGCTCAAATGCGGGATCGGGTCGAAAGCAAAGAACCGACCAATCGGTCGGTTTATGAAATGCTAAACACTGAACCTTCCGGTGTCAACCACGGATTCCCTCGGTGTCCATTCTAGACGAGATCAGTTGCACCGGTTTCGCTACGGCAGTTCCATGTCGAGCGCATAGATTTCGTCGGTACTCAAATCGCGGACAAAGAGCGCCGAGCCGTCGGGAGCAATACCGCTCCAGGTATAGGCAGGAGGGGTGACGTACCTGGGCAATCCCTTTAAATCGACCAGGAGTTCCGAGTGGGTCTGGCCCACCTTAGCCCTGCGAAAAGTCGGATGATCGGTGAAGGTGTTGTCATAGTAAAGATAACTGCCATCTTGCGACCAGTTGAGATAACCCACTATGCCCGGCTCAGTGATCCAGTCGGACCATTTCTGGGTTTTGAAGTCGAAGAGCAGCAGCTTTGTAGAATCCAGGTTGAGTGCCGCCAGATACTGACCGTCGGGCGACCAGCGCGGGCTGAACAGATTCTCTGAACCAGGGACGATAGAGACCTGATGAGAGACAAGGTCGGTGATAGAAATGATCTGTGCGTCGGAACCCGCTGCCCCGTTTCGCCCGAAGGCGATTTTCTTGCCGTCGGGGGACCAGGTCGCGTCCACCTGAGCACGGTTTTCTGCGAGCATTTCCTGGGGCGCACCACCTTGGGCGGAGATCAGAAACGTCTTCCAAGGCCGGCCGGGCTCGATATCTACATAGGCGATCTGGGCAGCGTCGGGAGACCAGTGGGGCAGGCCGGCTAAAACTGGCGCATAGGTCAGTTGCAAACGATCGCTGCCGTCCACGCGGCTGCGCCAAAGTGTGTGCTCGGGATAGGCAACATAGGTGACCCACTTGCCGTCACGCGAGAAGTCCAGTTCGCCCGCCGAAATCCCGGCAAGAAATGGCACGAATTGCTGGGACCTGGGGTCGTAGCGGACGAGTTCTGCGCGGCCCTGCTTCGCACTTACAAACAGCTTCTTGCCATCGGCGCTGGGCACCAGGCTCTCGAACGACAGCGGACCGGTGGTCAGTTGGAACGGTGCGGAAGAATGCCGATGAAACAGCCCCGACGGTTCGCGCATCGCCCAAACATTCCATCCAGAGGGAGTCGAGGCCAGGAAAAAATAGTAGCGGCCGTCCGGCGTCCAGGCACCACCGCCTTCGCTGGGCGAGTTATGCCCCGGCAGTACGGGATGAAGATCGCTGCCATCCGCTCGAAGCTCCCAGAGCGCATAAAGGTCGTTCTCGGCCCGATCGAAGCGAATACGGCTTCCATCCGGAGAGAAGCGAGGCGAGATAGGCGTGCCCGATACTGTGAGCAGTTTGTGCGGGTCGGTTCCATCGGCGTTCGCCTGGTACAGATCCGAAGCCTTGCAGAATACGAGGTGGCGTCCGTCGGGTGACCATGCGGCACCATGAGTGACAATGTCGCCGAGACGGCGAGGGGCTCCCGAGGGCAGAGGCAGATTCCACATCTGACTTTCGGGCTCGGTTCCCACAAAGCTACCCACCAAGAGCTGCGTATGATCGGGTGATATGCCCTCGACGAACGCGTTGACAAACGGAGTTGGAACCGGCGAAGTCTCGCCACCACTGGTAGAAACCTGCACGATCCGCTCTGTATCGCCTACCTCGTTGATATAGAGCCGGGAGCCATCGGTCGCCATGACTGATTTGGCGATGCCGTCGCGAGTAAGCTGCGTAGTGGCCAGCACTCTGGGTGGCGGCGGTGAAGAACTGAACCAGGCGAACGTCCCGGCAAGAACCACGACCACCATCAAGATTGCGGCTGCCCAGAGCCAGTTGAATTTGCGGGCAGGCGCTGCCGCTGTGGCCGCTTCAATCTTGCCCGAAGTGGTGTCCCGCCGGAGGCGCTTCAAATCAGCGCATAACTCAGCCGCGCTCTGGAAGCGGACTTCACGATCTTTTTCGAGCGCCTTCTGAATAATGCGCTCAAGTTCGACGGGAATTTGCGGATTGAAGCGCAAGGGAGGCGCGGGTGCTTTATTCAGGATGGAGTCGAACAGCGCGGCCGTGGTATCTCCGCGAAAGGGGAGCAGTCCCGTGACCATCTCGTAAAGAACAGCGCCAAAAGAAAACAGGTCGGTGCGCCCGTCGAGCTCTTTTCCCAGCGCTTGCTCGGGAGACATGTAGGCCACCGTACCCAATGCGCTACCCGGACTGGTGAGATGCCCTTCGCTTACGGTGCGCGATCCGTCTGACTGCGGGACGCTGACCGAGCCAATTTTGGCCAGCCCGAAGTCGAGGATCTTGGCGTGTCCGCGGTTGGTGACGAAGAGATTCGCAGGCTTGATGTCGCGATGGACGATGCCTTTGGCATGAGCTGCATCCAGGGCCTCGGCAATCTCGATTCCCAACGACAATACGGTTTCGATCTCCAGGGGGCGACCCGCGATCTGGTGCTTGAGCGTCTGCCCTTCGAGGAACTCCATGACGAGGAAAGGCTGGCCATCCTGCTCACCGATTTCGTAGATGGTGCAGATGTTCGGATGATTCAGGGCCGAAGCGGCCTGCGCTTCTCGCTCAAAACGAGCGAGAGAGGGTGCGTCCCGGGCAACCGTATCGGACAGAAATTTCAAGGCCACGAAACGATGAAGTTTCGTATCCTCTGCCTTATAGACCACACCCATCCCGCCGCCGCCGAGCTTCTCGGTGATCTGGTAATGCGAGATGGTTCTTCCGATCATGGCTGGCGCGCAAACACCGCAGCTCTTGGCAGGCCTATGTTAGGGAGACTGGCCAGGGAAGTCAAAGACGATGCGCGAGTAGAGCCGGAAGCCCATTCCGCGATACCATCTGGGGATGCTTCGCGAAGCTGCCACTGAACGTCGTTCGGAAATACGCCAGGAACCTCGACAGGAACCCCGCCAGGAAATCCTGCGCACCGCCGCCCGGCTGTTTCAGCAGCAAGGATACGATGCCACATCCATGAACGACGTCGCCGCCGCGCTCAAGCTCTCCAAGGGCGGCCTGTATCACCACTTCCAGTCGAAGGACGAGATCCTCTACAACATCATGTCGCACGCCATGGACATTACCGAAGAACGGGTGATCAATGTGGTGCGTCGCGTCGACGGCGCCAGCGTTGCCGGAACCCGGGTGGACGTGACCGAAGAGCGCCTGCGCACCCTCATCCGGCTGCATATCCAGGTTGTGCTCAGTCCCGAAGACCGTGAGATTACGGTCATGCTGCACGAGAACCACCCCCTCTCGCCAGCGCTCCGCCGCAAGATCAATGGACGCAAGAAAGATTACCTGCACTTTGTCGAGAACCTGGTTGCCGACGTCCAGCGCAAGCGTAATTCGCATTCGCCGGTCACCCCGCGCGCAGCCGCCCTTGCCCTGGTCGGCATGATCAACTGGATCTATCAGTGGTACAAGCCCGATGGACCGCTGACCGGCGAAGCCATTGTGCAGCAATACACGGAGATTTTCTTCCGAGGCGCGGTGGGCTAGTTACTCGCCAGCCGTCTTCCCCGGCACCCAATACACTTCTTCCTTCAAGTTCTCGCGGCTGAAACCGGCGCGCTTCAGGATGCCCTTCCCGTGCTCGACCATCTCCGGATGGCCGCACAGATACGCGATGCTGTTCGCTGCGGTGCATCCCCAGTGGTCGGCATACTTGCGAATCAGTTCGTCCACGCGGCCGACCTCGCCTTTCCAGCTCTCGTCCTCCCACGGGCGGCTCACCGTGAAAACACAGCGAAACCACGGCGCTTGTTTCGAAAAGCTCTCCAGCTCTTCGCGATAACCGAACTCCCACGACCGGCTCGCGCCGTTCAATAGAAATAACGTGTGGCCGCCCGCAAACCTGCCCTCTTGCCAATCCTTGAACAGGGTGCGCACATAGCTGACAAAAGGCGCGACTCCGGTCACCGTGCTCACCATCAGGTGGTTCGTGCGTTCCGGTTGCGCAGTGTCGAGTGTGAAGCGGCCTTTGGCAACTTTGCGGACTAGAACTTCATCTCCTAATTGCAGTTCGTAGAGCGGCGGCGTGGTCTCGCCCTGCGGGATCAGCTCAAAAAAGAATTCCAATTCCTTTTCGTAGGGAGAAGAAGCAATCGAGTAGGGACGCTCCAGTCGCCGCGCATCCCGCTCAATCCCGAGGGTCGCGTATTGCCCGGGAACAAACGTGAACTCCGCCCCCGGGTCGATGCGGATCATCCACAGATCGGGCGCAAAATCGGCGCGCTTGGTGATGCGGGCGCGGTAGTGTTTGTCGTCCATAAGGGAGGGCTCAGGTCTTAGGTCTTAGGTCTTAGGTCTTAGGTCTTAGGTCTTAGGGTTTTGCCTTTTCCTGAGACCTGAGACCTAACACCTGACACCTGAAATAAAGAACAGCCCGCAAGCTTTTCAGCCTGCGGGCTGCCCGGTGGACTGTTTGGGATTGACTGAGGTGGTCACTCTCGTGGCCCCTCGCTCACTCCGGTGCCGGGCACAGCTTGTGCCTGGCGGATCAGACTTTATCAATCAGCCCATACTCACGGATGGTTTGCGAGAGATGTTCCCGATTCCCCCGACCAAGGTTCCTCGAGAACTCCGCTTAGAGCAACCGCCCTAAGACTCAGCCACCTCACCTGGTCTGGTACTTCTACTGTGACTTTCAGAACTTGTCATCCGACCACCTCCTTTCCGGTGTAAACGCAGAGTACAAAAAAGCGGGGTCGGCGTCAACGGCACGGAAGAGGCGTGCCGGAAGAAGCAATAGTTCTCGGTTCCGAGAGAAAAAGAATCGTGACCAAATACTGAGAACTGAGAACTGCTTCAGCCTAGGGCACTCGCAGTACATGCCCGCCAGATATCTACCTTCGTTACTGCCCCTTCCCTAGACTGAAGGGAGCCCTGCAAAGCAGGAACGACTCGTACAAAGTCATCGATCTTTCAACAAGTTCTCAGGCTTTCCACCGGTAGGCGTTCGGTTGGACCAGGCCTATATGCGCCAGCACGCGGTTTGCGAATTCGTGGGCCATGGCATCGGCGTCCGACGGATGGTTATAGAACGTTGGAATAAGGGGGAAGATCGTCGCGCCCGCGTCGGCCGCCAGCGCCATGTTGCGGATGTGGATTTTGTTCAACGGCGTCTCGCGCACACAGAGCACGAGCGGCCGGCGCTCTTTAAGAGTCACATCGGCGGCGCGCTCGATCAGGTGCGAGGCGGTGCCGTTGGCAATGCGGCCCAGCGTGCCGACGCTGCACGGGATCACGACCATCGCGTCCGCAGGATACGACCCGCTGGCCACGTTCGCCCCGATGTCAGTGTTGGACTGCTGCTGAATCTTTGGCGAAGGCGCGCCGATGATTTGACGTAGGAGGTCGGAACGGCCTTCGACTCCGAGTTCCTCGGCCATGACGCGCAGGCCGCTGTCAGAAGTGATGAAGTTCACCGTCTTCACCCGGGGATCGCGTTCCACGGTGAGTAAGAAGTGCTTTAAGAATAACGACCCACTGGCGCCGGTAGTGGCGACAGTCAGGTTTTCAGGAATCAGAAGGGACAAAGTGGCGCTCCACGAGGCCATCCAGTTCGCGGCCTCGAAAAACTGAGGATAGGGACGCGGAAAAAGCAAGTCAAGGCGAGAAAAGCTGGTTGATTTGTGATTTCCGATTTTCATTCGCCGTTGAGTGCAGTGAAGGCGAATAGCGAACGGCCAGCGACGAACGACCAACGACGAATCATGGCAGCCACCGGCATCTTACGATCGCGGCGCAGTGCCGCCCAACGCCACGCCCTGGCCAGCGTCGTGCGCAAGATTGGCGCCATTGACCCGACCGCCGGATGCAAGTATCTGCGCGACTTTCGCGAGGCTTACCGCTCCTACGAGAAGGTTCTCGCCCCGAGTGATGTCCGCCGCGAAATCGCCGGAGCCGGAACCGTTTTGGTCGGCGACTATCACGCTCTGCCCAACTCGCAGCGCTATCTAGCCTCGCTTCTTCGCGATCCAGAACTCCGTGAGCGTCCCGTAGTGCTGGGGCTGGAAACCATTTTTTCCCGCGATCAGCACATTCTCGACGAATGGTTTCGCGGCGAGATTGATGAACATGAACTGCGCCATCGCATCCGTTTCGATCTCGACTGGGGATACGACTGGCCGACATTTTTCGAGCTGCTCTCTGCCGCCCGCGACCACGGCGCATCTATCTACGGCCTCGATTGCATGCCGCGTGAAGATCTGCGCAAGATCGGCGCCCGCGACCGGCACGCCGCCGACAAGATTGCCGAACTCCGCCGCCAACATTCCGGCGCGCTGATTCTGGTCCTTTTTGGCGAATCCCATCTCGCGCCTCAGCACCTGCCCGCCCTGCTCCAGGAGCGGCTTCCGGCGGAGCCCACGCTCACCGTTCTGCAAAACGTCGACGCCCTCTACTGGCGCGCCGCCGGAGAAGCCCGCGACCACGTGGAAGCCGTCCAGGTTCGCAACGAAGTCCGCAGAAATGTTCTATGCGTCTTCAACGCCACGCCGCTGGAGAAATACGAGACCTACCGCATCTGGCTTGACCGCTGGGGACGCAGTGACAATGACAAGGACCACAGCGGGCCCGATCTCGGTCCCACGCTCTATAACCTGGTCGAGGGCATGGTGCGTTTTCTCGGCATCAATCAGTACTCGTCGCACAACACCACTCAGCCCCGCCTGCTGGTCGACCTCATGCCCGAAGTCTATTCGCGCAGTTCTGACGCGCTTCTGCGCCGCCTGTTGTCGCGCAAAGGATTCACTACCGGACAGCGCCAATCCCTGCTCCGCCAGGTCCGCGAGCGCGGCAGCGTTTATCTCGCGCCCATCAACGCCGTGTATGTGCGCGAGTTCCGCATGACCTCCTCGGCCGAGGATGCCGTGCGCTGCCTTCATCAAGCCTGTCGCGGCTTACCGAATCTTGCGAATGGCAAGGCCACCGCGCAACCCGTGCCCGGAGTCAAAACGCTGGCTCAAGACGACGCGTTTTACATGGCCGTCTTCGAACATGCGCTCGCCTTTTTCGGATCGCGTATCTTACACCCAGCGCGTCCCGCTTTCCGCGATAGCGATTTGGCGGAATTGTTCGACGTGACGCGGGAAGACCTTGAACATCAGACTTCGCTTCCTTTTGCCGACGCCGTCGAAGTTCTCGACTTCCTGGCCGAACATCGCCAAGACGATTTCCGGAACCCGCAAGCTCCAGCCTTCACCGGCTGCCAGTACGAATACGCCGCCGAGCAACTCGGGCATCTCACCGGCACCGACCTCTATGACGCCTACATCGAAGGCCGCCTGAGCACCGCCAACCTACGCAAGCTTTTCCTGGCGCACATCGAAGAGCCCGGCGTGGCCTGCGAAGCCTACTTCCAGATGAAAAAGCGGATGCGGTCCGGGCAGCGCGCATAGACTCTTTATCACCATTCAAGGTCTGATTTCCCCCGTGCCCCTCTGTGGCCCCTGTGGTTAAGGTCCTGCCTTTCTCGGCATCCTCTGCGTTCTCGGCGATTCAAGTTTTTGATCGACTGCGGTATGCTCACCTGTTCAATGCCTGACGACTTCCCACTCCAATCTCAGACGCCCGACGCGCTCATGCTCTTCGGCTTCTGGTACCGCGCCCTCCCGAGCGAGAAACTAGGCGGCGGCAATCTGGTCAAGACGATGTTGCTGGAACAGCCGCTCGTCATTGGGCGCGACCAGCAAGGCCGAGCCTTTGCCTTGCGCGACGCCTGCCCGCATCGCGGCATGCCGCTATCCTGCGGACAGTTCGACGGCCAGCAAATCGAATGCTCCTATCACGGATGGAGATTCGACGCTCACACCGGCCAGTGCCAGGTGATTCCATCACTGGTGGCTGATCAAAACCTGAAAATCGAGCGCATCTACGCTGGCAGCTATCCCTGCGAAGAGCGCGATGATTTCATCTGGGTTTTCATTCCCGATCCCGGTCCAGCCGGCGCCGGATTCTCCAAGTCCGCGCCCGCGCCGGCTCCCGCGCCCGAGATTCCAAAATTCAGCGAGCATTACAAAACCGCCTACCTTACCGCCGATCTCCCTTGCTCGGTTGATCACGGCATTATCGGTCTGATGGACCCCGCGCACGGCCCTTTCGTCCACCAGGCGTGGTGGTGGCGTACACAAAAGTCGATTCACGAGAAGCGCAAGAATTTCGAACCCATTCCCTACGGATTTCGCATGAGCGCGCACACGCCCAGTTCCAACAGTGCTCCCTACAAACTTCTGCGCCTCTACGCCGACGCCGATTCGATCACGACGACCATCGATTTCGTCCTGCCCAACCTGCGGTCGGAAATTATTCGCGCCGGCAAGTACTGGTTCTCCAGCCTGACCACCGTAACTCCCATCACCCGCCACCAGTGCCGCATCGACGTAGTGGCAGCGTGGAATTTATTTCGCTGGATTCCCTTCGGTCCGGAGTTGCTGAAGTTCGTTTTCGCCAAGTTCGTGGAGCAGGATCGCCGCACCATGGAACTCCAGTCGGAGGGTCTGAAACATAACCCGCATTTAATGCTGATCGACGACGCCGATCGCCCCGCGAAATGGTATTTCGGATTGAAGAACGCCATGCTGGAGATGAAGAAGAATGGTGGCGAGTTCCGGCATCCGATGGCGGGGCCGGTGACGCTGAAGTGGAGAAGCTGAAAGAGGCGGGTCTCAGGTCTCAGTTCTCGGGACCCAGAAAAAACCTAGCCAGTTCAATCGAATCGCAAAGTACTGGGATTGCCGCTTACCAGACAATCCTGAGTCCGCTGTACAACCTGAATTTTTCGTCGGGCGTTACCACGGGAATCTTTTCGGACAATGCCTGCGCGATGATTTGTCGATCGAAAGGATCGCCATGATGAAGGGGCAATTCAAACAATCGCAGGGCGTGATCGATCGTATAACTCATGATGCGAATATCCAAGTCTTGAATTGAATGGCGGGTAGTATCGGCAGAGAGTTTCAGCTTGCCCAAAGCCGCCTTAATGGCAATCTCGGTGATGGAGATGGCGCTTAATTCGAGGATGTTTTCTGCGCTTTGCAAAGCGGAATTTGCCCGTCTGCTGAGCCGCTCGGGCGCTTCGACCGCGTAGATAAAGGTCGCCGTGTCGAGTAGCAGGCGCACTTATCCGCGACCTTCGATAAAATCTTCTACTTCTTCGTCGGTCATCGGCTTCCACCAGTCTGGGTCGAGGATTTGGATATTGCCCCGCTGCGTCCCCAGCACACGCTTCTTGCCGCTAGGCTTCTTTGTGCGCACGATGTCCACAACTGGAACTCCTCGGCGGCAGATGGTCACTGGCTTTCCCTCTTCGACAGCTTTAATCAATTCCGGTAACTTGTTCTTGGCATCGGCCACGCTGACTTGCATGTCTTAATTATAGCTATTCGAGATAGCTATGTAAACAGAAAGTCACACTGGGCCTGTATTTTCTACCGCTTGCAGTCATCATCCACCGGCAGGCTTCCATCCAGCCAATGCAGATACGTCCCCATCGCATGCCAGCACGCGGCGCTGAACTTCACCGTGCCCGAGGAGGAAAACTTGTAGGCCGTGTTCACGTGGTGATAGTTGAAGAACGGCAGCCACAGTGGAAGTTTGGGAACAACGTCGCAAGTGTTGACGATGCGCCACGATGTGATCGGCAATTCGTCGAAGCGGCGCACGAATTCTGCATCGCCGACCCGAGGCGACGCGAACGTGCAAACCGTGGTCACGTCAAATTTTCCTCTTTCTTTGTTTTCCATCACAAACAAAGTGCAGAGCGCCGATCCGAGGCTATGTCCTGTCACCACGTAGGTCCGATCCGGCCTTCCTTTTTCTGCGCGGATCAGTGGCTTTTTTGCGCTGGTCCGTTCCATGTGCAAGTGCAACTGCTCCAGTTGTTGCGCAAAGGAGCCGGTAAACGGTTCTTCAGCGGCAACCACACGCAAGTCTTCAGCCGCGCCAGGACGCCTCTCAATTCGCATGCTGCTATAGATTTTGTCGAAACCCTGGTGAACCCGCCCCGCGGCAGGAACCTGTTGGAACGGAACCGGCCATGCCTTGGCGTCGTCCCACCACTCGACCTTGCCCTCGGTACCGCGAATTGCCAGAATGAATTCCTGGGAAGCGTTCTTGTTTTGTGCGACGAAACCGTAGAACTTAGGCGTCTTGTCGTCGAGGAAGAAATCGGTCATGTGAATCCACGCCACCAGTTCGTAAGGGTCGGGGACCTCGCCGGGCAGGGGTTCCGGCTTAAGGTCGGAGGGCTTCCGCCTAAACATCGCGTAGGCGGCGTTGACGCACTTGCCGTAGAAAACTGCTTCACTCTTGACCATTGGCTGACCCATAAAGCACCTCCGAGGAACAACAGTACCTAGTACCCTGTACCCAGTTATGCGCGATTTTGCAGTGTTCTGCGTACTGGTTACTAGGTACCGGGTACTAGTCCTTTACCAGCCAGTCCATCGCCTCTTCCCGCGTCTTGAAGGTCACAATCTCACGTTGGGAAAAACTGTGGAAGTTTTCCATGAAAGCGCGCGGGATACTCTCCGCGCCCACCCACGCCGTCTTTTTCACAAACGGCCGATCGAGCGTCAACACTTCTTTAGTCTTGATAGCGACCGTGTGATCAATGGTGGCGCCGGTGAGGTCGGCGAGTGTGACCAGCGACTCGCGCGGGTGCTTCGCCACGACGACCCGCACATACTCCAGCAGAAGCTGCATCTCATGCGCGTTGGCGTGAGAGAAATCCGCCAGCAGAATCTGTTTGCCCTGGTGTTCGATGAATCGTATACGATCATCCATTGCGACCCCGAGGCTTTTTCCCTGTGGAGCACAGGGGGAAATCTAGGTCAACAGCGATTCCACGACACTGTAAACCTCGTTCAGTGCCGAGTCCAGTGCCGCCGCATCCTTGCCTCCCGCTTCGGCCAGGTCCGGACGCCCGCCGCCCTTGCCTCCGACTTTCTGCGCCACCGGGCCGATGACTTTCCCCGCCTGAATGCGGCCTGTAAGGTCTTTGGTTACCCCGACAATCAGCGAAACATTTCCATTGGACGCCGAGCCCAGCACGACCACGGCGGAGCCGAGCTTGTCGCGCAGTTGATCGACCAGCGTGCGCATCTGCGCGCGCTCCAGGTTGTCCACGCGGTGCGTCAAAACTTTGACACCGTGGACCTCTCTGACTTTTTCGCCGATGTTGGCCGTGCTCGATGAGGCCGACTTCATGCGTGCTTGATCGAGTTCTTTCGTCAGGCGCTTGATTTCTTCGTCCTTAATATGAAGCAAGATTTCCAACGTTTTGCGGGGAGACACATGAGTCTTTGGGTGGGCAAAACTTGACACAAAACTCTCTACTTCATGATCTTCACGGAAGTGGCGCAGCGAGCCTTCGCCGGTCACGGCCTCAATGCGCCGCACGCCGGATGACACACTTCCCTCTTTCAAAATCTTGATCAGCCCAATCTCGCCCGTAGCGCCGGTGTGCGTGCCGCCGCACAGTTCGGTCGAAAAATCGCCAATCCTGATCACGCGCACCTTGTCGCCGTATTTCTCGCCAAACAACGCCATCGCGTGATACTCGTTGACAGCGACGTCAATCGGCACGTTTTCGATAATCTCGACGCGCTCGTTGCGCAGAACTTCTCTGTTGATGGTGTCTTCAATGTCCTGCAGTTCTTCGTCTTCAACCCCGGTAAAGTGCGAGAAATCGAAGCGCAGATGATTCGGAGCAACGAGCGACCCTGCCTGCTTGACATGCTTGCCGAGAACTTCGCGTAGACCCGCGTGGAGCAGATGCGTTGCCGTGTGATTGCGCATGGTGGCCTCGCGGATGTCAGTGTTGACCACCGCATCGACTTTGTCGCCCACGCGAATCGGTTGCTTGGCGATGACCTGATGCGCGCGCACCCCCTGCACCGGGTAGTAGCATCCAGTCACTTCGGCGACGACGGTGTTGTGATCGTCAGAGTAAATCCATCCACGATCGCCAACCTGTCCGCCGGATTCGGCGTAGAAAGGCGTGTGATCGAGAATGATCTCGCCGGTATCGCCGGGTCGGAGTTCCTGTGCGCCCTGGCCGCCTTTGATGATGGCCAGGACTTCGCAATTGTCGGAGCGCGTCTGGCGATAGCCTTCGAAGTCGGACTTCGGGAGCTGCTGGTAGGCAGGATTGGCCGTCTGCTTGGCCGCGCCTTTCCAGGAAGCGCGGGCGCGCTCTCGCTGCTCGGCCATGGCGCGGTCGAAACCTTCTCGATCAAACGCGATTCCCTGGTCCCGGCAGGCGTCCTCGATAAAATCCCGTGGCAGCCCAAACGTGTCGTAAAGCCGAAAGGCGGCTGCACCGCTAAGCACCGGTTCCTTCTGGACTGTTGGAGCAACTTCATCAACTCCCGCTTTCCTCCACGTGGCTTCAACTGCCTTCCCTACTTTCAGAGATTGGGCGGCCTCAAGTCTCGCGTGGGATAGTTCTTGTTCGAGCGTGCTCAGACCGAGATCCAGTGTGTGCGCAAACCGCGTCTCTTCCGCCAGCACTGCTTTTGAATCGCGATCAGCTTTTTCTTTCAATTCCGGATACGCATCCTGCATCAGATCGCGGACCGCGAAGACCATCTGATAGAGAAACGGCTTCGTCTGCCCGAGCAACCGTCCGTGCGTAATCGCCCGCCGAATAATCTTCCGCAGCACGTAGCCACGGCCTTCGTTCGACGGAATCACGCCATCGGAAATAAGAAACGTTGCCGCACGGGAATGGTCAGCAATTACTCGTAGCGACGCTGCAGACGATCTTTCGTGAAATTCCTGGCCAAGTTCCGTCAGCAAAGCAGCCCTATCCATCCCGCACAGTTCGGATGCGCTTAGAATCAGCGGCGTGAACAGATCCGTCTGATAATTCGAGATCACCCCCTGCAACACCGCCGCCATCCGTTCCAGCCCCGCGCCAGTGTCAATGGAAGGTTTGGGCAACGGAGTCAGCTTGCCGCTGGCGTCCCGGTCGAACTGCATGAACACCAAATTCCACAGTTCAACATATCGCCCGCAATCGCAACCGAACGCGCAGTCCGTGTGGCCCTGATCGCTGGCCGCCACGCCCATGTCGTAGTGAATCTCGCTGCAGGGGCCGCAGGGTCCGGTGTCGCCCATCTGCCAGAAATTGTCTTTCGCTCCGAATTCGTAGATGCGATCTTTGGGCACACCCTGTCCCACCCACAGGTCGTAAGCTTCGGCATCGCGCGGAACTCCGTTTTCGCCTTTGAAAATCGTTACGTAAAGCTTTGCCTTATCAATCCCAAACCACTCCGGCGAAGTAATCAACTCCCACGCGTAGGCGATGGCGTCTTTCTTGAAGTAGTCGCCAAAGGAAAAATTCCCCAGCATCTCGAAAAATGTGTGATGACGATTGGTGAAACCGACGTTTTCCAGATCGTTGTGCTTCCCGCCCGCGCGCACGCACTTCTGCGAAGTCGTGGCTCGCGCGTAGTCCCGCTTTTCGAGGCCGAGGAAAACGTCCTTGAACTGGTTCATGCCGGCGTTCGTAAACAGCAGCGTCGGGTCGTTGGCCGGAACGAGCGACGACGAGTGCACCTCGCGGTGTTGCTTCTGAATGAAGAAGTCGAGAAACTTGCGGCGGATTTCGGAGCCTGTGAGCATGCGGGTTGAACGGTAAAGTTAAATTCTAAACGATAAGTACGGAGAACCCTTCGACTCCGCTCAGGGCAGGCTCCGAGGAACACAGGGAAACACGGCGGAAGGCTCGATCTGGCCGGGCGGCAGGCGACGTCGAAGGCCCGCTGCGCGAGCTGTTCGCAGCCGGCACCTCGACGTCGTCCGGAGAAAGCAGATTTACTGCACAGATTTACTTCGCTACTTCTTCGGTCTTCTCGCCAGCCTTCTTCATGCCCTTGCCGGTGTCCTTGGCAGCGGTCTTCGTGGCTTTGCCGGTCGCCTTGGCGCCCTTGGCCATGCCTTTGCCGGTATCCTTGGCAGCGGTCTTGGTCACTGCGCCAGTCTTGGCGGCGGCCTTTTCGGTTGTCTTGCCGGTATCCTTAGCAGCGGTCTTGGTGGCTTTGCCGGTCTTGTCGGCGGCCTTCTCCGTAGTTTTGCCCGTGTCCTTGGCGGCGGTCTTGGTGGCTTTGCCCGTATCAGCGGCCGCCGTTTTCATGTCGGTTCCGGCCTGTCCGTAGGAGAACGCGGTCAGTGCCAGTAGTGTGGCTGCGATCATCAATGAGAACTTCGTTTTCATGGTTCCTCCCCAGAAATTGCAGAGATGGTGGGTCGGCAAAGTTCTATCAGAGAAGGCGGAATAGCGCAACCCGGAAGGTTTCAAAGTTTCAAGGTTTCAAGGTTTCAAGGTTTCAAGGGTCCAAGGTTCCAAGGCACCCCGCAAAAGATGTGCAATCCGAACATTGGCACTCCTTGAAACACTGAAACCTTGAAACTTTGAAACCTGTTACTCCCCGGGTGTCTCGTTCTCCAGTTCAGTAAGAGTTTCTTCGTCCACATCCCATTTTTTCAGAATTGTGAAAATTGTCTTGGAGCCGAATCCGGCGCGCATCAACTGTCGGAAGATGCGGGCGGTCTGTTTCTGGTCTTTGTTCTTGGGCCTCTGCAGGCGTTTGCGGCGCAGGTACTCGCGCGCCAGATTTTCCTCTTTCACGTCGTCATAAACGGAAGAGACCGCCTTCTCGATGACCTCGCCATGCACTCCCTTCGCCTTCAGGTCGGTGACCACTCGCCTCCGCCCGAATTTCTCGTTGTCGCGGCGATATGACGAAAAGGCCGCCGCGTATTTGGCGTCGTTCAGATAGCCCTGATCCTTCAGGCGGACCACAATCAGTTCCACCAGCGTCTTGCCGATCTCCGTATCCGCTTCCACCCGATTCCGCAGCAGGCGCTTCAGTTCCGCGACCGAGCGCATGCGACGCGCCAGCGCGCCCACGGCGTAGTCGTAAAGCTCTGCCTCGGTGAAGAGTTTCCTGGGACGGCCAAACGCCATGCCTACACGATAACGCGAGACAGGGCTTGGCAGTTAATTCTTGCCGTCCCTCGGCCCGTTCATTTTGGCGCCGGCGCGGAGCTGGGCTGCAGCGGAGTGGTCGCGGGTGGAACGCTTGCCGCAGGCGCACCTGTCCCGATGGGCGCGACCAGTGCCGCTTTGACCGAGGCTGGCAGCTTGTCGGCATTGGCCAGCAGGAGCGCCACTTGCCACATCTGCGCTTCAGAAAGCGACTTGCTGAACCCGGGCATGCCGGTCAGCCGAATGCCGTTGAAGATCTTCCAGTAGCTTTCGCCCGGCTCATCGTCGGTCACGCCTTTTCCCTCGAACAGTTGCGGCGGCCGCGGATACATTCCGGTCGCAATCGCCGACTTCGGCGCCAGCGGCAAGCCGTGGCAAACGGCGCAGTGCTGTTTGTAAAGCCCGGCGCCGGCGAGGTAGTTGGCTTCGTTTGCCTGGATGGGGACATTCTTCGGCATATCTTTCGCGATGCGCGCCTGCAGAGCCTTGCGCGCGAAGAAAGTTTCGAAGGGCATGTCGGAGTCGGTGGCGGCAACAGGAGCGCTGCCGCCGGTGAAATAGAGATAGGCCCCGCAGGGCACGACCAGGACACCGAGGATTATTCCGATGACGAATCGATTCACGGGCTAGTCCTATTGTGCAAAGTTTCTACAAATTTAACACGATCATCCGCATCCAACTTGTAATCGGCATACAATTTCGGGGACGTTGGCGTCGAAATCGGCCCCATGCCGTCCGAAACGGGAACCCAATATGCGAATCGTTAGCGCGGCAAGCGCCTTTCCCCAGCATTACTACCCCCAGGAGACGTTGCTGGCGGCGCTGCAGGAATACTGGGGCGACCAGATCGAAAACCCGCACGTGCTGCGCCGTTTGCACCGTCACGTGGAGGTTGACGGACGATATCTCTCGCTTCCCAAGGAAGAATACCTGAAGATGACAACTTGGGGCGAGGCCAACCATCATTGGATTCGCACGGCCAAGGAGCTGGGCGAGAAAGCCATCACCGGCGCGCTGGCGGACGCGGGCCTGCACGGCCGGAATTTGGGCGCGTTCTTTTTTGTTTCGGTGACTGGCATCTGCAGCCCATCGATTGACGCGCTGCTGATCAACCAGATGGGATTGTGCAGAAACATTCGCCGCGTTCCGATCTTCGGGCTGGGCTGTGTGGCCGGAGCCGCAGCCATTTCGCGCGCCGCCGATTATGTGCGCGCCTACCCCGACCAGGCCGCCGTGGTGTTATCGGTCGAACTCTGTTCCCTTACGCTGCAGCGCGACGATCTCTCGATGGCCAACATGATTTCTGCCGGGCTGTTCGGTGACGGCGCGGCTGCGGTGATCGTCGCTGGCATTGACGCCGACTGCGGCCTTACCGGTCCGCGCATCCTTTCCACCCGCTCAGTTTTCTATCCCAACACCGAAGAGATGATGGGTTGGGACGTTTCCGAGAAGGGCTTTCGCATCGTTCTCTCGCGCGAAATTCCAGACCTGGTTCGTAAGAATCTGGCGCACGATCTCGACGATTTTCTTGCCGAGCGCGGACTGACTCGCTCCGACATTGGCAGCTGGCTGCTGCATACCGGCGGACCCAAGATCCTGGAAGCCACCGCCGATGCGCTCGGCTTGAAGAATGGTGAACTCGACGTTTCCTGGCAGTGCTTGCGCCGGACGGGCAATCTATCCTCGGCTTCGGTGCTGGTGGTGCTCGAGGAAGTCATGAAAAATCGCCGCCCCGCGCCCGGCACGCTCGGCTTGCTGGCCGCGATGGGCCCGGGGTTCTGCTCGGAATTCGTTTTGCTGGAATGGTAGGAAGCGCGGGGTTTCAAAGTTCCAGGGTTTCAAGGTTTCAAGGAAAACCCGCAAAAGCCATGGGCTCTCGCCGTCGCAAGTCTTTGAAACTCTGAAACTTTGAAACTTTGAAACCTTAGCCAAACTTATGAACCATTTCCCGAATCCGGTGGATGTATTCATAGTCGGCGGCGGCCCCGCCGGTCTGGCGACGGCTATCGCGGCGCGGAGTCATGGTTTGAGCGTAGTGGTGGCGGATGGCGCGGTTCCGCCAATCGATAAGCCCTGCGGCGAGGGACTGATGCCCGATGGAATCGACGCGCTGCGCCAGTTCGGCATCACGATCCCTGCCAACGAATCGTATCCATTCCGCGGCATCCGTTTCGTAAGCGACGGCCTTCAAGCCGAGGCCACGTTCCCTCGCGGAACCGCGTTGGGCATACGGCGTACCCATTTGCATCGTGTCCTGTTGGATCATGCGGCGGCGTGCGGCGTTCGGATGTTGTGGCAGGCTGCAGTCACCGGGCTGCATCCGGAAGGCGTGCTGGTCGCCGGAGAATTGCTGCGCGCGCGTTGGGCCGTAGGCGCCGACGGCTCCAGTTCCCGCGTCCGCGCCTGGGCCAAACTGGATCAACACAAGGCGGATGCACTCCAGAAAAAGAACTTGCGCATCGGATTCCGTCGCCACTACCGCGTCGCGCCCTGGACCGACTTCATGGAACTGCATTGGGGCCGTCACTGCCAGATTTATGCCACGCCCGTCGCTCGCGAAGAAGTTTGTGTGGCCATGGTCTCGATGAACCCGAAGCTGCGGCTGGAAGAAGCGCTCGCGGAATTTCCCGAACTTTCGGCACGCCTCAAGAATGCCGAGCACACTTCCAGCGAACGGGGAGCAGTTACGGTCATGCGAAGATTGCGGCGCGTGTATCGTGGCCAAACCGTGTTGGTGGGCGACGCTTCCGGTGGAGTGGACGCCATCACGGGAGAAGGTCTCTGCCTTGCCTTCCGGCAAGCCGCCCTGCTCGGCGAGTGCCTGGCGAGCGGAGACCTGGCTCGTTATCAACTGGGCCATCGCCGGCTGATCCGCCGTCCCACGTTGATGGCTCGCATGATGTTGTTCATGGCCAGACACTCTCATCTACGGCGGCGCACTATGCAGGTATTCCAGTCAAGCCCTAGTTCTTTTGCCGGAATGTTGGCCCTGCACGTGGGCCAAGGCTCCACGCGCGATCACATCGCCAACGGAATTGCTTTGGGATGGGAACTGCTGAAGGCCTGACGCATTGCCGGCGAATCCATCTCGGTCTTCTTTATCGGTATCGTAACTATGACAAGAACTCTGCGTTCGATAGTTGTTGGTCCGATCGGCCTGCTGGTCGTGGCCGCCGCACTGGCTGCGGGACAGCAGGCTGCAGCACCGGCTAACCATGAATTGCTGCTGCAGCTCGACCCTGCCCGAAGCGGAGCCGATATTATTCTGGCCGCCACCCTGCATACGGTGAAGGGCACGTTCCTGTTGAAACTCGGCGTCATTCATTTTGATCCCGCAACCGGCAAGGCCAGCGGGGAAATCGCCTTCGACGCCACCAGCGGCAAGACCGGCAACTCCTCGCGCGACCACAAAATGCACAAGGATGTTATTGAGAGCGGGCGCTATCCGGAAATTGTCTTCCGCCCCGATCGCGCTGATGGCGAACTCGCCGTGTCAGGCGTTTCCACTCTCCAGGTTCACGGCATGTTCACCATGCATGGCGCTGAGCACGAAGTTACGTTTCCCGTCGAAATGACTTTTGCCGGAAATTCCTGGAACGCGAACGCGTCGTTTCAGATTCCCTACGTCCACTGGGGAATGAAAAACCCGAGTGTGCTTTTCTTAAGAGTTGATGATGTGGTCCAAGTACGGTTTCATGCCTCCGGAAGCACCGGTCCGTAGACTTGGGCTATAACTTCCTTCCGTTCGCCGCGTCTCATGTTTCAGCCCTGCGGAACATCATGGCCGGGTTTTGGCGAGAATTCTATTCTCGGGTTCGGGGCCCGCATTGCTCTCGGTCCCGAGGTTCTGGCTGAGTTGGAACACTTGGACCCGGCCATTGTTGGTATCGGCGACATAGAGGCGGTTTGTCTTATCAATCCATAGGCCGGCGGGAGACTCAAACTCTCCAACTTCCATGCCGGTTCGGCCAAAATAACCGAGCAGGGAGCCATCGCGGCTGTAGATTTCGACATGTGAGTCCCTGGTGTTACTCACATAGATATTGCCAGCCAAGTCGATGCCGAGTCCCACCTCGTCAACCCTGGGCGGGCCTGGAATGGAAGGAATCCTGAATTCCGCCAAGGGCTTGCATTCCAGATCCATGACGTGGATCCGTGAATTGGCGGAGTCCAGCACCACGAGTTCGTTGTTCCCGATCGCGAGCTCGGTAGGGTAGTCGAGGTCCATCGCAATGGACTCGCCCCTGGCTCTTCCGAAGGCATGGGGGCGAGGCCGCCCGACACGTTTGAGGATGTTGCCTTCGAGATCGAGCACAAACAGAACGTGACGTGGCGAATCAAGCAGAAACAGCCGGCCACTGCCGCGGTCAATGGCAATCGCCGTCGGATAGTGAAACAAACTCTCGTCTCCGCGTTTGCCGATGTAGCGGAGAAACTTTCCGTCCGAAGCGTACACCAGAACGAGTCCCCGTTCGGAATCGGCGATATAAATGTTGTCCTCCGCATCCACCGCAACCCCATTGGGCAGCAGCAGACGGCGATGCGGGCCTCCGGCAATACGGAAGGAGTCGTGGTCGCCGAGGACGTGAACGGCGTGAATGTCAGGGTCAACAATAAGGACGCGTCCGCGGGAGTCGACCGTAACATGATGAGGCGCCAGAAGAACTCGTTCTCGTCCGTAAACCAAGGTGACAATATTGTCCCGAAGCGCCGCAAGCCTCGACTTTCCTTTTACCGGCTTGACAGCGCGGGCGGGAGGTTCGTAGTTCTCTTCGATACGTTCCCTGGGATGAAGATCGATGAAACCGGGAACCTCGCTGGGCCGCGACCACGCTCCGGAGGAGACAGAACGCCAGTCCGGCTTGCGCAAGCTGTCATGATCGACTCGCGTCGTCGTTCGAAATTTTCCGTCCGGGGAATAGATCCCGAGATACTCAATCTCATTCCCGCAGCACAATCTCGCTCCTGCGAGCGCCTGGGATTGTCGTTCACGAACGGCCGTATTCCGTGTGGGCGCGGAAACGAAAGGCTGGGACAGGCAGATCGGAACAACGCCGAAGATGATCCACGTCAAGAACAACCTGTGGGAAAAACTTCCAACCGACGAAGGCTTCATGGTAATGCCTCTCGACTGGGGAAGGGCCGGGGAGCAGTCTAACACGAGATAGGCAACCGACCGACGATAGTTTACAGCATATGCAATGGCCGCACAGTGACCAATATCACTGCTGTTTGTGCTGTGCGCACCTGACGCAATCCATATCTCCGAAGCGATTCGACTCCCGGCGCCAGTCCCCGTGTCGCCCCACACACGCCTGCGTTGCTGAAGACACGTAACCCTACCCTGCGCGCAACCTTAACTTCTGTCTTTTCAGTCGCCTAGCTCTGGCTCCCCACGTGCTTTCGTTCTGCGAAGCCACAGGAGCTGATCATGGAAACGATGCTGCAAGGGCTGGTGATCATCGGCGGTCTGACCTTCTCGCTAGCCGCCTCTCTGCTGATCGAAGAACTCATCTTTGGACAAATCGTCCGTGTGGCCTTTGCCCGCCGCGCGGGTATTTCGAAACCGGCGCAAAAGAATTGAAAGGAGCACCACCATGCTGTTACTGAAGTATTTGCTGTTGAGCGCGGGAATCGCGATGTTCGTGATCGCCGCTGGCATTCTCTCCTACGACACTTATTTGCTGATTGCTGATCGGCGCAAACGTTTGAATTTCGATCCCGCGGCAGGCACGCCGCCGCCCGGATTTCCTCCCGCTGTCCGCTGGCGTATCCCGGTTGCGCTGGTGATGCTGGCCTGGGCTCCGCTGCTGATCTCGGCGGGCATCGTGATCGTCCCCAGTGGAATGGCCGGCGTGCGCGTAAGCCAGACCAAGGGCACGTTAGCCGGCACTCTGTATCCGGGGGTGCATTTCGTGGTGCCGCTGGTCGAGCGGGTCGAACTGTTCAACACCCGCGACCAGTTGTTCACCACCGGCATCAGCGAAGATTCGCTGGCCAAAGGCGCGGCAAAAGGCGAACCGTTGCACGTCCAAGCCAAAGAAGGACTCACTCTGGGCCTAGCCATCACCGTGCGTTACCAGATTGATCCCAAGCGTCTCGACTACATCGAAGCCAATCTGCCCCAGCCCTTGGAGAAGGAAATCGTCCCGCCCGTGGTGGCTACGGCGTGGCGTGAACTGGTGCCGGGCTACACGGTTCGTGAAGTTTTTTCCACCAAGCGCGAAGAAGTTCGTCAGCGCTCCGCCGAAATCATTCGCAAACGGCTGGCCGCCGACGGCATCGTGGTGAAGGAAGTCATGCTGCGTGATATCGAACTTCCCGAGGAGTATGCCAAAGGCCTGGAGTCGTTGCTCTTGAAGGAGCAAGAGAACGACCGCATGGCCGTCGAGACCGAGATCCACCAGAAGCAGGTGAAGATCGCTGAGGCCGACGCCGAAGCCACCAAGGTGCAGGAAGTGAAACAGGCCGAGGGGCAGGCCGCTGTCCGCGTGCTGCAAGCCAAGGGCGAGTCCGATGCCATGCAGTACACGCTCCCGCTGAAACAGAAGCAGATTGAGCAATCGAAGCTCGAAGCCGAAGCGCGCAAGGAAGCCACCGTCAAGAACGCCGAAGCCGCCGGTGAGGCCAAACTCATCGACAGCAAAGCCGAAGGCGAACGCCGCAAAATTCTTGCCCAAGCCGAGGCCGAACGCATCCGCTTGACCGCCTCTGCCGACGCCGAGCGCATGGCCAGCGAGGCCGCGATCCTCAAGCAGAATCCTCTGCTGATCAACAAGATCGTCGCCGAACGCCTCTCCGACAAGTTGCAGATCATGATGGTTCCGGCCGACGGCAAGTTTTTCTTCACCAACGACGTGCTGCGCGGCATGGGCGCTCCGAATCAAGCCAGCCAGGCCGAGGACGCGGAAACGGCAGAAGGAAAACCTCAACGATAGCTGCGGGACATGGGTTTTCCCTGTGCTCCTCTGTGCTCCCTGTGGTGAAGAAGAACCTCTACCACAGAGGTCACAGGGGAACACAGGATACAGAATACCCGCGAGTAAACGAGATGAGTAAGCCTCGATCCATCCCGCGCTATAATCAGCCCATTCCCCACATGCGAGCGCGAACCTCCAGCGGTCTGCGGCTAGCTTGGCTGACTTCGTTCCTGCTCGCGACGGTTTTTCTGCCACTTTCTCTTTACGCTTCGTCACTGGGAGACACTGCCCGCCAATTGGCCCACAAGATCGCCGCGGACGCCGGGCCCGGCGCCTTCGCCGTCGATGTCACCAACCGTTCCTCGCTCGACGAGCGATCCGTACGCGAAGTGCGCGGCGCCCTCGAAGCGCAGTTGCAATCCGAAGGCGTTCACACCGCCAAAGCTGAACAGGCCATAGGAACCGTCGAGGTCGTTCTCTCCGAAAGCTTGCGCGAATATGTCTGGACGGCGGAGATTGTGATCGGTTCCGACGAAAAGAAGGTTGCCCTGGTTTCGTTGCCGCGACCGCCAACCGGAACACCCTTCGCCGCCGCGTTGCCAACCGTTCTGAAAACGGCACTGCTCTTCGCGCGGGAACAACCGATGCTCGACCTCGCTCAGGTCGAAATGCCCGGAGGATCCCGTCTGCTCGTGCTCGACGGCGCCATGGTCGCGATTTATCGTCATCAGGGAGCGGATTCGGCGGGGCACTGGGAACTCGAAGCTTCGCTGCCCATCGCTCACTCGCGCGCCTTTCCCCGCGATTTGCGCGGACGTCTCCTGCTCCGCCGCGATCATCTGCTTGATGTTTACCTGCCCGCGACGTACTGCCGGTCAAGCTCGGTCGCGCCGCTTACGCTCACCTGTAACGATAGCGATGACCCCTGGCCCCTGACGCCCGACGACGGCAGCGTGCGCGCCTTCTTTACGGCCTCACGCAATTTCTTCACCGGAGCGCTTTCTCCCGGTATCGGAAAGGTCTCCAACGTTCCCTCGTTCTATTCGGCGGCCGCGCTTCCGCGACCGGGCTACACGCTATGGGCGCTCGCTGCGGTGGATGGATCGCTGCATCTTGTGGATGGCATGACCGACCAGGCGATCCGCAGCGGAAAGTGGGGCAGCGATCTAGCCACGGTTCACTCCAATTGCGGCACGGGAACGCAGTTGCTGATCTCTGAAAGCAAGGATGCCGAGCGCGACGGCCTGCGTGCGTTCGAGATTCCCGATCGCGATCCAGTGGCTGTCAGTTCAGCGGCAGAGTTCGAAGGGCAAATCGTCGCCCTCTGGCCGGAATCGAGCGGCAGCAGCGCAACGGCAATCGTAAGACGAAAAGACACGGGATGGTATGAGGCGTATCGCGTATCTGTTTCTTGCGGCAATTAGTCTGCTGGGTGGGTCAGCGAGCCGAGCCACGGCGGAGACGCGTCCCCACTACGGCGGAACCCTGCGCGTCATGCTGCAATCCTCGCCGAACGCGCTTGACCTTCTCGCAAACGCCACTCCCTCCGAGTATTGGGACGCCGCGCGTACACTCTCGCTGATCGGCGACACACTCGTGAAACTGGACGCGCAAGATCGCCCGCAGCCCGCGCTGGCCGTGGCCTGGCAAAGTGACCCAGGCGCCCGGCACTGGCAATTCACTCTGCGCCGCGGAGTGAAATTCCACGACGGCAGCGCCGCCTCGCCCGCGGCCATCGCGCAGATTCTGGGCGCACTCCATCCCAACTGGAATGTGCGTGCCGCGGCGGATTCAATAGCGATCGAGAGCGAAACGGCCATGCCTTCGCTGCTCGCCGAACTCGCCTTGCCGCGCAATCTCCTGTTTAAGCGCAATATTAATGCTAATGGCAACGGCGTTTCTATCGGCACCGGCCCGTTCCTCGTAGCCGAGTGGCAGCCGGGAAAATTGCTCAAGCTTGCCGCAAACGAAGAGAGCTGGGCGGGACGTCCTTTCGTGGACGCGGTCGAAATCGAATTCGGCAAGTCGCTCCGTGACCAGGCCATCGCGCTCGAGTTGGACAAGGCCGACATCATCGAAACGGCATCGCAGGCGGCGAACGCATCCGAGCGGCACAACTCATCGCCGGTGTCATTGTCGTTGCCCGTGGAATTGCTGGCGCTGGTTTTCCCCGCGAATTCAAAGGCGCAGGACCCTCGCCTGCGAGAAGCGCTGGCCCTCGCCATTGACCGCAAGCCGATCCGGTCGGTGCTGCTGAAAGGCGCGGGAGAACCCGCCGCCAGCATTCTTCCCAACTGGATGACCGGCTACAGTGCGGTCTTTCCCACGCAGGCGAATCCGCTGCACGCCCGGGCCATGCTTGCCGGGTCGCGCCAACCCGCACTCAATCTGAGCTACGACCCCACGGACCCCCAAGCTCAACTGATCGCCGAACGCATTGCCCTCGACGCGCGCGAAATTGGCATCACGGTGCAAGTATCGTTGTCAGGAGCGGAGGATCTTCGCCTGATGCGCGTGGTACTGCCGAGTCCCGATCCCGCGACGTCGCTCGCCGAAGCAGCGCGGCAACTCGGATTACCGCAGGCCGCATTCCCGGCCACGCCTCCCGGCGACTCTCTCGACGATCTGTATCAGGCCGAGCGCAGTGCGCTCGATGGATACTCTGTCATCCCGCTTTTCCATTTGCCGGTGGCCAGTGCGGCAAGTGCGCGCGTCCGCGGCTGGGGGCCGGACCGGCTGGGAGATTGGAGCGCTGCGGGATTTTCGCTTGCCGATGTTTGGCTGGCAGATCCGCGGTTGGCGGAGCAGGGGTTGACAGATCAGGGGTTGACAGATAAGCGACCGGCGGATTCACCATCTTATGGTCCGCGCCCCCAGGCGGGTGTGCGATGAGCTTCCGCCAGAAACTTCTTCTCTTGTTCGCGGCGACCGTGCTGCTCTGCGTCGCGGTGATTTCGGCGTCGGTGTACAGCACCATCCGACGCTCGTTCGAACAGGCGGATCAGGAGCGCGCGAACGCAGTCGCCGCTCAGTTTCAATCGGAGTTCCAGCGCCGAGGCCAGGAGGTTGCGCGCAAAGTCGAATCGGTTGCCGTCAGCGAAACCGTGCAGCGCGTCGCTCTGGATATAAACCGCGGCGCCGCCGACGCAGGCGAATATGTAGGCGAGGCGCGCCGATTAGCCGGCCAGCAACAGCTCGACTTTCTCGAACTCGTCGATGATCGCGGCACCATCCTCTCCTCCGCGCAGTGGCAGGCGAAGTTCGGATATTCCGAAGTTGCGATTCCGCAGGCAACGACTCCCGCCATCGTGGGCTCGGCCGGAACCTTTCTAAAACGCGAAGAGCTGCCGGATGGCACAACCCTCGGCCTGTTTGCCGTGCGCGTGGCCCGGGTTGGAGAGCATCCTTTGTACGTCATGGGCGGCGAACGCCTGGACCAGGGCTTCCTTTCCACGCTCGACATCCCAGACGGAACCCGCGTGCTGCTGTATCAAAACCTGGACGCTAAATGGAATCCGAAGTCACTGCTGGATTTGAATGGACCGGCGGCGGGCGTGGATAAACTCGCCCCGCTGGTTGCACAGGTTCGTGACACACAGCAAGAGTCTCATGGCGTGATCCATTGGACTTCCGATTCCGCGGACGCCGAAGTTTTTCATGCCATCCCACTCACCGGACCGGTCTTCAGTGCAACGAATGAGAGTCCGTCGAATCAGCGTGCCGCAAACCAGCAACTGATGGGCATTTTGCTCGTCGGCAGTTCGCGCCGTCCGCTGATCGAACTGGAAAGGCAGATCGTCTCCACCGCCATGCTGGTCGGCGGTGCGGGAATTCTGGTAGCCGTGCTGACCAGCCTGTGGTTCGCCGCCCGCGTCACACGTCCGGTCGTGTCGCTGGCCGAAGCGGCACGCCGGGTCGCCCTGGGCGATCTCAACGCCAAGGTCGAGGTGGAATCGAGCGACGAACTGGGCGACCTCGCGGCATCGTTCAACCACATGACCGAGGATCTTCTGCAGCAAAAAGACCGCACGCTGCAGGCCGAGCGCGTGGCCGCATGGCGCGAACTGGCGCGGCGATTGGCGCACGAGTTGAAGAATCCACTTTTCCCCTTGCAGGTCACGGTCGAGAATCTGGTGCGCGCAAAACAGAAATCGCCCGAGATGTTCGAGGAAGTTTTTCAGGAGGGCACCGCGACCCTGCTGGCGGAGATCAACAATCTCAAAGCGATCATCAGCCGTTTCAGCGAATTTTCCAAGATGCCGCAACCCCAGCGCCAGCCGACGCAGGTAAACGACGTGGTGCTCTCGGTGCTGCGCGTCTTTCATGCGCAATTGCGAGGCAACGATAAAGATAAGAATCAGATTGCGGTGCACACAGCGTTGGCCGAAACGTTGCCCGAAATTTCAGCCGATCCCGATCTGCTGCACCGCGCCTTGCAAAACCTGGTGCTCAATGCCATCGACGCCATGCCGCAAGGCGGAGAGTTGACGATTCGCACTGGAGCTGTCGGAGATCGCGTTGTAGTTTCAGTTTCCGACACCGGCTCCGGCCTGACCCAGGAAGAATGCGAGCGTTTGTTCACCCCTTATTACACGACCAAGCAGCACGGCACAGGGCTTGGCCTCGCGATTGTGGAGTCGGTGGTGAGCGATCACGGCGGCAAGATTTCTGTCGAGAGCACCAAGGAAAAGGGAACCACGTTTCGGATTGAGCTGCCGTGCGATTTCTCGGCGTACTCGGCGTCTCTGCGATAGATTTGGTTTTGCATTTCAGTTGAGGTCAATAACCGTGGCGCAAAAAGCGCACTTGCTGATCGTGGATGACGAGCCCAACACGCTGGCGTCGCTGTCGCGGGCGTTTCGTCTCGAAGGCCATGAAGCCGTCGTTTGCGACAACGCCAACAAGGCTCTGGACCTGGCCAAATCGCAAGCTTTCGACTTGATCCTCTCCGACGTAGTCATGCCCGGCAAAGATGGCCTGGCGCTTCTCGAAGAACTCAAAGCCCAAGGTGTGCCGACCCCGGTCGTCGTGATGTCGGGCCAGGCCCACATCGAGATGGCCGTGCGTGCCACTCGCCTCGGCGCGCTCGACTTCCTGGAAAAACCAATCTCGACCGAAAAACTGCTGCTCACGGTGGAGAACGCGCTGAAGCTCGGTCGCCTGGAGCGCGAAAATCGCGATCTGGAGCGCCGTCTCGGCAAACACGAAATCGTCTGGAAAGGCGAGACCATGCGGCGCGTGATGGCGCAAGTAGAGCGCGTGGCCGCGAGCGAAACGCGGGTCTGCATTCTCGGTGAGACCGGCACGGGAAAAGAGCTGGTGGCGCGCACGCTGCATGAGCGCAGTCCTCGGGCGGGCGCTCCCTTCGTCACGCTGAACTGCGCCGCGGTTCCGGCGGAGCTCATTGAATCCGAATTGTTCGGCCACGAAAAAGGATCGTTCACCGGCGCGGCCGCCCGCCATCTCGGCAAGTTCGAGCAAGCCCAGCACGGCACCATTTTTCTCGACGAAATCGGCGACATGCCGCTCACCATGCAAGCCAAGCTGCTGCGCGTCCTGGAAGAAGGCGAAGTGGAGCGCATCGGCGGCGAGCGCGCCATTGCCGTGGATGTGCGCGTCGTCGTCGCCACCCACCGCGATCTGGAAGCGCAAGTGCGCGACGGCAAATTCCGCCAGGATTTGTTTCACCGTGTGTACGTCTTCCCCCTGCGCCTGCCCCCCTTGCGCGAGCGCCGCGAAGATATTCCGGCGCTGATCGAGCACTTTGCGCAGCAAGTGTGCGCCGCTAACGGATGGAAGCCCATGCGCTTCACCGACGACGCGATAGCCGCACTGCAAGAGCAGCCCTGGCCGGGCAACGTCCGCGAACTCAGAAACGCCGTCGAACGACTGATACTGCTGTCAACTTCCGGCGAAGTCACCGCCGAAACCGTGGCGCTGGCGCTGCCTGCATCATTTGCCACGACTGATTCCGCATCGGCCGGTACCGGTCCGCTCGCCGACCGCGTGCGCGCCTTCGAGAAACAAACCATCCTGGCGGAGTTGAAACGCAATCGCCACCAGATCTCGAACACGGCGCGGGCGCTGGGACTGGAGCGATCTCATCTTTATAAGAAGGCAGAACAGGTAGGGATTGATCTGAAAGCGGCGAAGAACGAAGGTGAGCGCTGAAACCATATCATATTGTCATCCTGAGCGAAGCGAAGGACCTATGCATATTGCTTGCAGCGGTGGAATACATAGGTCCTTCGCTTCGCTCAGGATGACAAACCGTTTTTGTGCAGCGAATTTTCCGGACGATCCAAAGTCCGTTTGCATTTTCCCTCCCCCACAGACGACAATCGCATCGTGCCCAGTACAAGCTTTTATCAGGGACCAGAAGCCGTCAGCCCCTTTCGTCCCGGCGCGCTCGTGATCGCGACGTTGGCGAACCCGCGCGAAAAATTCTGGGGCGCGATTCTCCATCTTTCAGCCGAAGGCCTGAGCCTGCGCGGGATCGATGTGGCGGGTTTCGACGATCTAGCCTCGCAGATCAAGAACGGCGAGCCCTTCACCTCCGGCGTCGTTTTCTTCCCCATGCACCGCGTGGAACGATTGGAACTCGATCTTCCCGAGGGCAACATCCTCTCGCTCGCCCAGCGCTTCGCGCAGATGACCGGGCAGGATCCCGCCCCGCTTCTGGTGAGCGAGTTTCTCGCAAGCGAGGGAGAGAAAGAACGGTGAACTACCGGCAAATCCTGACCGCGCCCAATCAGCTCACCCTGCTGCGCATGATCTTTCTACCCTTTATCGTCATCAATCTGGTCAAGCACGATTTCAAATGGGCGCTGGCGCTGTTTATTCTCGCCGGAGTGAGCGACAGTCTCGATGGCCTCCTCGCCCGCACCCTGCATCAGCAAACTGTGCTCGGCCAATATCTCGACCCTATCGCCGACAAACTGCTGATGAGCACCCTGTTTCTTGTGCTCTCCATCGAACGCGTGATTCCCTGGAAATATACGGTCGTAGTGTTCAGCCGCGACGTCTCCATCCTGCTGATCAGCGGCGTGCTCTACATGATTGCCGGTTTGCGCGATTTTCGTCCCAGCATCTTCGGCAAAGCCAACACCTTCGCGCAAGTGGCCGCGATTTTCTTCGTCCTGCTGCTGCTGGTCGAGCCTGCACGTTGGATTTGGATTGCGAGCACTACGTTCTTGCGCGCCACCTTTATCTTCACCATCGTCTCCGCCGTGCACTACGCATTCCTGGTGCAACACCGTCTGCATGCGCACGCGCCCAACCCCACATCCGAGCCCTAACCGTCGAAGTTAACTCGCATTTGCCCCTTTTCCAGCGCGCCCCTAGAATGAAAGATTCGCGCGGCACTCGCGAACCCGTTATCATCCATGGCACTGCGTCTCTATAACACTCTTTCCGGGAAGATCGAAGAATTCCATCCGATCGACGACAACCGCGTCGGCATGTATGCCTGCGGCCCGACCGTCTACGACTACGGCCACATCGGCAATTTCCGCACATTTATTGCCGTCGATCTTCTTTACCGTTTCTTGCGCCAGAGCGGATACGACGTCCGTTACGTCATGAACATCACCGACGTCGACGACAAGATCATTCGCAACTCCGCCCGCGATGGCGTGACTGTCCAGCAGTACACCGCGAAGTTTACTCAGGCTTTTCTGGAAGATTCGGCCACGTTGAACATTGAGCGGCCGATTCTGGTGCGCGCGACAGAACATATCAACGCCATGGCCGACTTTATTGCCGAACTGGTAAAGAAAGGTTTCGCCTACCGCACCGACGACGGTTCATACTATTTCAGCATTGCGAAATTTCCCGAGTATGGCAAGCTTTCGAAGAAGGATTTCGCCGGCATGACTGACGGCGCCCGCGTTGACGTCGACGAATACGAAAAGGACAACGCCCGCGACTTCGCCCTCTGGAAAGCTCCGAAGCCGGGCGAAGCTTCGTGGGATACGTCGATCGGCCCGGGGCGTCCGGGGTGGCACATCGAGTGCTCGGTGATGTCGATGGAGGAGCTCGGTCCAAGCTTCGATTTGCATGCCGGGGGCGAAGACCTGATTTTCCCGCATCACGAGAACGAAATCGCGCAGTCGGAGGCGCTCACGGGAAAGCAGTTTGCGCGCTTTTGGTTTCATGCGCGTTTTCTGCTGGTCGAAGGCCAGAAGATGTCGAAGAGTCTCGGAAACTTCTTCACCATCCGCGACTTGGTGCTGCGCGGGCATAAGCCGTCGTCCATCCGCTGGCTGCTGACGCAGGTTCCCTATCGCAATCAGCTGAACTTCACCTTCGATGGCTTGAAATCGGCGGCAAGTTCAGTGGAGAAATTGCGCAACTTCCGCTTTCGCCTGACCAGCACGCAGTTCCCCGCCGGGGCGACCCCGCAGATGGCGCAACTGGCCGAGGAAACCGTCGCGCGCATGAAGAGCGCTCTTGACGACGATTTGAATACCGCCGAGGCCCAAGCCGCCATGTTCGACATGTTGCGCAAAGCCAACACCGCTCTCGACGCCGCCGAAGTCCGCCAAGACGACGTGAGGCCACTGCTCGCGGCGCTCGAAAAGTTCGATGAGATATTCGGCGTGCTCAAAGATGACGACCAACCCAAGATGAAAGCAACCCTCGACTGGGCGCGGGCCGAAGACCGCGAAAAAGATATCAGCCCTGAATTGCTGGAGATCGCCGGCTCCGCGCAACTCGCCGACGAACAGGTCAATCAGAAACTGGCGCAAATGGAAGCTGCCCGCAAAGCGCGGAACTTCAAAGTCTCTGATGCCCTCCGCGCCGAACTGACCGCTGAGGGAATCATCGTCGAGAATACGAAAGAAGGAGTACGCTGGCGAAGAAAGTGAGGGACAATTTGTGATTGGCGATTTGTAATTTGCAATTTGGGCTGCGGCCTTGCAGGTTTTTGAATTACAAATCACCAATTTCAAATGCTCTCCCTCGACGATTATCTCCGCGAGGCCGAAGTCGCCCACGGCCATCTCTGCGCCGGGCAGGTGCTGGGCGTGCGCCTGGCCATGGTAGGGTTGAGAGAGCTGGGCATCGAAGACCCGCGCGGCAATAAAGAAGATCGCAAACGTTTGGTCACGTTCGTCGAAATCGACCGCTGCGCAACCGATGCGATATCTCTGGTCACCGGGTGCCGTCTCGGAAAGCGCGCCCTCAAATTTCGCGACTGGGGAAAAATGGCCGCAACCTTCGTTGACGTGCGAACCGGCAAGGCCATCCGCATCGCAGCCAAAGAGTCATCGAAGAAGCTGGCGCGCGAGATGCATCCCGAAATCGAAGACAAGAACCAGCAGCAGGTGCTGGCCTATCGCGAGATGCCGGAAGACGACTTATTCACCAAGCAGTGGGTAAAGGTCGAACTCCCCCCCGAAGAGTTCCCCGGCTACAAGGGCGAGCGCATCGTCTGCGCCGAGTGCGGAGAAGGCATCAACTTCCACCGCGAAGTTGTGTGCGATGGGCGGGTGCTTTGCAGAGCCTGCTCGGGTGAACGGTATTACGAAGTCATCTAGGCGAGGCCTTCTTCTTAGCGGCTTGTATGGGAGCAACAGAGTTTCTGGTATTCTGCTGCCGTGCCAAATATTGGCCCCAGCGATGCGCCCGCCGCAGTGGTTATGGGTGCGGGGTTCTTGGCGTTCGGGCTGACGATGATGCTGCGACCCGGCAACGTCAGAGCAAACTTCGACCGTTTTGCCGACAGCTGGAGGCAGGGCAGTTGGCACCCATACAAGATGCCGCTTTGGGGCCTGCGTGTTACGGGTGTGATCGGAATCGCGGGAGCCACGCTTTTCTTTTACATCGCCTACGTCGCTTTGCGTAGTTAGTTGGCGGCCGCTATCCCATGCTCGTACGCATGCGCGACGCGCAGCAGCGTCGCCTCATCAAAGTGCCGAGCAAACAACTGCAATCCAATCGGCAGCTTCTCATGATTCTCGCCGCACGGAACTGAGATTCCGGGAATGCCAGCCAGATTAGCAGTTACGGTGTAGATATCGGCCAGATACATAGCCAGCGGATCATTCACCTTCTCGCCTAACTTGAAAGCAGGCGTCGGACAAGTCGGCGCAGCGATTACATCTACTCTCTTAAAAGCCTCGTCAAAGTCGCGAGTGAGCAGCGTGCGCACTTTCTGCGCCTTCAGATAGTAGGCGTCGTAGTATCCGGCGCTCAGCGCATAGGTGCCGAGCATAATGCGGCGTTTGACTTCCATGCCGAATCCGCCATCGCGGCTCAGCCGGTACATTTCGGAAAGCGTGTTCGACTTCGCCCTGAAGCCATAGCGCACACCATCATAGCGCGCCAGATTCGCCGAAGCTTCCGCCGTCGCGACAATGTAATAGGTGGGAATCGCATACTCGGTGTGCGGCAAGCTCACGGGCACAACCTCGCACCCGAGCTCAGCCAGCTTTTGAATCGCAGCCTCAACCGCGGTCCGAACTTCGGGATCGAGTCCCGCTCCAAAGTATTCTTTGGCCACGCCGACCCTCAAACTTTTGACCGGCTTCTCCAGTTCCGCCACATAGTCGGGCACGGGCACCTCGGCGGAAGTCGAATCCATGGGATCGCGGCCGGCAATCGTGCGCAGCACCAACGCGACTTCCTTCACCGTTTTCGCAAACGGCCCGATGTGATCGAGCGATGAGGCAAATGCAATCAGCCCATAGCGCGACACCCGTCCATAGGTCGGTTTCAAACCGACCACGCCGCAGAACGCCGCCGGCTGGCGGATTGATCCGCCGGTATCGGAGCCGAGCGTCACCACCGCCATCTCCGCCGCCACCGCTGCCGCTGATCCGCCCGACGAACCGCCCGGCACGCGGCTCTTGTCGCGCGGATTGTGCACGGGGTGATACGCCGAGTTCTCCGTGGACGAGCCCATGGCAAACTCATCGCAGTTGAGTTTGCCCAGAATCACCGCGCCCGCCGCTTCCAGGCGAGCCACCGCCGTGCAGTCATACGGAGGAATGAAATTGTCGAGAATTTTCGAACCGGCCGTGGTGCGCACGCCGTTCGTCACCATGACGTCCTTGATCGCAACCGGAACTCCCGCCAGCGGCGGCAAGGGCTTGCCCTCCGCGGCCAGCGCATCGATGCGCCCGGCCTGCACCAACGCCCGCTCCTCGCAGAGAGTTAGAAACGCGCCGATCTCGGGATCTTCCTTTCGGATGCGCGTGTAGAAATCCTGCGTCAGCGCAGTCGCGGTCGTCTGCTGCCCTGCGATCGCGCTCCGAATCTCGTCAATCGTCGCTGCGGGCATCTATCTCTCAATCACCTTCGGCACTTCGAAAAACGTCCCGTCCGTGTCCGGAGCGTTATTCACGGCGGCGTCATGCGGCAGCGATTTTCGCAGACCTTCCTTAACGTCCTCGCGGATAGCGTACGCGAAACGGTCGCTTCCCTTGCGCGACTCGTCGCTGTCCTTGCCGTAACGGTCCGAGATCTGGGCCATGGGCGCGACCTTGTCGGTCTCGAGTTCGTTGAGCCGTTCGACATATTCAAGAATGGAATTCAGATCACGCAGCATGCGAGCGCGCTCTTCCTCGGTCAACTCAAGGTTGGCCAGATCGGCCACGTAGGCGACGTCTTTGTCAGTAACTTTCATGCCTTCACTTTCACGCCTTGACTTTCATGCTTTGACTTTCATGCCTTGACTTTCATCCTTTGACCACGAATTCAATCCGCTTCACGGAAGTCGCGGAGTACTTGTTGATCAAGGCCACGTAACGCGGCGCCAAGCTGGCGAGTTCCCGCCGCCATCCTTCGTCGGCGACTTCCACTCGCAGAACGCCGTCGGAAAAACTCAGCGTCCGAGTCCGATCAGCCACCGCACTGCCGCACGCGATGGGCCAAGCCAGTAGCGCGCTCTGGTTGGCTGGCGCGCGATGCAGAGCTTTGGCGATGACGGTTTCGACGCCCGAGGAAGCGCGGTTCACGGCATGACTCCAGATTCGCGAACGTGATGGGGAAGAGATGATTGTAGCATCGGAAAATGTTGCAGCTCCCTACGATGCGGCAGAGGCTGCAGCTGCCGTAGCCGCCGCAGCTTTAAACCGCTTTTTGGCGAGTTTGCGCAAGTGCGCCGCCGAATACAGACTACCCCGGCAGCGCCGCGCCCCGCACAAACAGGGAGCCTCATCTTCGCCGTCATAGAGGTTGTAATCGTAGGTCAATTCTTCTCCTGCCTCAATATCGCGCAGCGCGATGATCCACATCTTGCCCCGTATCTGGTCGGTCTCGCAATTCGGTTTGCAGGAATGATTGACGAAAGCGGCCACGCCGAAGCCGTCAATGATGCGTTTGCCCCCGTCCAGTCCGAATAAATACGTATTGGGAAAGTCGTTATAGAGATCTTCGGCCTGCTCACAGGTGAGGCGCTCGCCCACGTACTCCACGATCAGCGTCCCTTTGCGAATCGGCCGCGTGGTATAGCAGCCATAGGAGTGAATGCGAGACTGGCGAAGGACAAGCGTCATAGAGCGTTCTTTATCTTTAGCACATAGGGCACCAGATCGTGCAAGCACGAAGTGTTAGCTCTCAGCCTCCCCGCGAGATTTTCCTGAGAGCCGAGAGCTGACAGCTGAGAGCTTATCCCTGTTAATATTCTTACCCGGAGATTCTTAAATGGCTCATCAGCATCCACCACGCTTTCTGAAGATTGTCGACGATGCCAAAAAGCGCGTCCGCGAAACCACTGTGGACGCGGTCAAAGCCCGTCTTGATCGCGGCGAGAAATTCGTTCTCGTCGACGTCCGCGAAGACCGCGAATTCGACGCCGACCACCTGCCCGGAGCCGTCCACTTGGGTAAGGGCGTCATCGAGCGTGACATTGAGGGCAAGTATCCCGACCTGCAGACTGAGCTCGTGCTCTATTGTGGCGGCGGCTTCCGTTCCGCCCTCGCCGCCGATAACCTGCAAAAAATGGGATATACCAACGTCATTTCAATGGATGGAGGAATCCGCGATTGGCGCGAACGCAGCTACCCGCTCGAGAAGTAACGCTAGATTACCGTGTGGTGGCGGGGCTTCGCCCCGCTCGGAGGGGGCAAAGCCCCGTCCCCACATCGATCCGAACGCAATTCATGGCCCGGCGGATTGCATAGCATCCGCTTCTCTGAAAAAATACCGTAAAGATACAGTGGGGTTTTTCTGATGTCTCAAATTGGAAGCTTTGCGCTGATGCTGGCGCTTGGCCTGAGCGCCTATTCTTTCCTGGCGGGTCTCTTGGCATTATTCGGTAAAGATGCCGCTTCCGCTCGTCTCGGCGAAACCGCCCGTCGCTCCGGAATCGCTACCTTCGCAGCGGTGCTGCTCGCGGGCATCGTGCTTGTGCTGGCCGCGTTCCACGACGATTTCTCCATCGCCTACATCTTCCATCACAGCAATCGCGACCTGCCGGCTGCCTATAAGTTCGCCGTGCTCTGGTCGGGTCAGGAAGGCTCGCTGCTGTTCTGGTCGCTGCTTTTGGCCGGCTACGGATTCGTTCTCCGTCTGCGCTATAAGACCGATCAGCGCCTCTTCGCCTACGCTTCGGTGATCATTGCGTCGGTGCAGGTTTTCTTTCTTCTGATCCTGAATTTCGCGGCGCACCCGTTCGCCATCATGCAGGGCTCGCTTCCTGCCGATGGCACCGGGCTGAATCCCCTTCTGCAGTATCCCGAGATGGTCATCCATCCGCCCATGCTGTACCTGGGATATGTCGGCTTCACCGTCCCCTTCGCCTTCGCGCTGGGCGCGCTCATCATGAAGTATCCCGGCGAAAAATGGATTCACATCACCCGCCGCTGGACCATGGTGACTTGGTGCTTCCTCACCATCGGCGTCTTTCTCGGCGCGCACTGGGCTTACGCTGTCCTCGGATGGGGCGGCTACTGGGGATGGGATCCCGTGGAAAATGCCTCGCTCATGCCCTGGCTCACGGGCACCGCGTTTCTCCATTCCGTCATGATGCAGGAAAAACGCGGCATGTTGAAAGTCTGGAACATGTCGCTGATCTTCGCGACCTTCCTGCTCTCCATGCTCGGGACCTTCCTCACGCGTTCAGGCGTGATCAGTTCGGTGCACGCCTTCGCGCAGTCCTCGATCGGAACCTGGTTTCTGGTCTTCATCTTTTTGACGCTCGCGGTTTGCAGCTTTTTTCTGGTGGCGAACCGGTCGCATCTCAAGAGCGAGCACAAGCTGGAGTCGCTGGTTTCGCGCGAATCCAGTTTCCTGTTCAACAATCTGCTCTTGCTCGTCGTCTGCTTCACCATACTGTGGGGCACGTTTTTTCCGATCATTTCGGAATTTGTTCAGGGGCACAAAGTTACGGTCGGACCGCCTTTTTTCAATCGCGTTGCGGTTCCGGTTGCGCTGCTGCTCCTGTTGCTGACTGCCGTCGGACCGCTGCTGGCCTGGCGTAAGACTTCAGTCGAAAGCCTCAAGCGCAATTTCCTCTTCCCAGCCATTGGCTCGGTCGCCATTGGCGGCATGATGATTTTGTTCGGTGTGCGGCCCTGGGAAGATCCTTCTTACTTTTACGCCACCATGGCCGCCGTTCTCTCGGCGCTGGTGATCTTCACCGTCATCTCCGAGTTCCTCCGCGGAGGCCGCGTCATCGCCGGCAAGACGCAGCAGAACCTCGTCTCCGCTATGATTCAGCTCTGCCATCGGAACACGCGCCGCTACGGCGGCTACATCGTCCATTTCGGCGTGGCGTTGGTGGTGATTGGAATTCTCGGTACGCCTTTCAATAAAGAAGTGGAAAAGGAAATGGCCTTTGGCGACAAAATCAATATCGGCCCCTACACTCTGGTCTGCCAGTCGTATACGCAGGACGACAATCCCAACTACGCCAACGAGTGGGCCATCATCAACGTGTTTCGCGGCGGCAAGCAGATTACAACCATGTATCCCGAGCGCCGCTTCTACAAAGCCAGCGGACAGCCGCAGACCCTGCCCCGCATTTACCCCAGTTTTCGCGAAGATTTGTTCCTGGTGGCCGATGTCTATCTCGTCTATGAAGGCAAGAACGACACCACGGGACGCCCCATCATTAAAGCGCACTTGAATCCGCTGGTGCCCTGGATTTGGATCGGCCTGATCATCATGGTCTTCGGCACCATCGTCGCGCTAGTACCGAACGCCGCCGCCGTCCAGGTGCCCGCGACCGTGCCCGCTCGAACTCCGGCACATGCAGGAGCAGGAGACTGAGATGAAATCAGTAGCCAGTACCCAGTACCCAGCACCCAGCAACCCTATTCGCCGGTGGTTGCAGGCGGGCGCTCTCGCGCTGGCCGTGCTTATTTTCATGGGCGCTGGCAACACCGATGCCCGCTTCAAAGACCTGGGCCATCGCATGATGTGCACCTGCGGATGCGGCCAGATTTTGCTGGAATGCAATCACGTCGGCTGTCAGTCGTCCACCAAGATGCGCGACGAACTGCTGGCCGCGCTCGATCGGGGCGATAACGACGACCTCATCCTGCAAGATTTCGTGCAGGAATACGGACCAACCGTAATCGCCGCGCCCACCGCCACGGGCTTCAATCGCGTGGCGTGGATCATGCCCTTTGTCGTCCTGGCGCTAGGCATCGGCTTGGCGGTTCACATCGTTCGCTCCTGGAAGAACCGCCCCGAACCAGCCCTGGCCGACGGCATCACGATCCCGCGCGGCAGCGAACTGGAAGAGTTCCGCCAGAAAGCCAGAAGCGAGACCGACCTATGACGAAAAAGTGTGGCAGTAGTTGCATGTGTGGCGCGGACATTCCTGTCCGCGAAAGGCCGCGATCTGGAAATGATTTCGAGGATAAGGAAGCCACCCGGTGACCACTCCCCAAGCCGCGAAGCGGCGCAAGAACCCAGCCCACGGTGCAAGCCGTGGGTTAGCACCGGCAATTGACCGAGCCCCAACGGGGCGAAAGAAGGGCCGCGCCCGATGATCATTTTTGTCTGCGCCGTTTTCACCCTCGCTTGCCTCTACTACGTTTTCTTCTTTCCCGGCGAAGTCTACGCCGGAGAAGAAAAGACGCGTCTCGGCTATCTCCGCGAGCGCAAGGAAGCCGTCTACGAGAACCTGCGCGATTTGAATTTCGAATACAAAGCCGGCAAGGTGCCGGACGCGGATTACCAATCCATGCGCGCCTCGCTCGAAGAGGAGGCGGCCGCAATCATGGCAGAGATCGCGCGGCTGGAGCAGGCCGCTTCATACCCGGCTTAATAATTGTGTCTATACAATTGCATACCTGATCTGCTACTATGACTTTGCAGGCGAATGGCTTCGACTGGGACAGGGGCAACCGCGCAAAATGTGAAAAGCATGGCCTTTCTGTCGCCGACATTGAAAGTCTTTTTGCGCGCCCGCTGGCCATTCTCCCCGATGCGGCCCACTCACAGCGCGAGAATCGCTTTCGCGCCATCGGCCGAACGGAGAAAGGACGCGGAGTATTCATGGTTTTCACGCTTCGACGGAAGAGCGAAGACCTTCTGATCCGGCCCATAAGTGCCCGCTACATGCACAAAAAGGAGATTGATGCCTTCGAAAAAGAAAATCCCGGCCTTTAAAAGCGACCGCGCCGCCGCAGCCTTCGTTGACCGCGCCGATCTGTCGCAATACGATCTTTCCGGAGCCCAGTTGGTCCGCTTTGAGATCAAGCGCAAAGACAAGTCCATCAATCTTCGCTTGTCCGAGGAGCTTTTCAACGCGGTTCGCAAGCGTGCCGCGCGCGCCGGTCTGCCCTATCAACGGTTCATTCGTCTGACGCTGGAACAAGCGATTAGCGCGCCGAAATAGAATGCGCACTGACTGGAGAATACGCAATGCCCATGAAAAATCCTGCCCATCCTGGTCGCATCGTGCGCCATGATTGCCTCGAGCCTTTGGGCCTGTCCGTTACCGAGGGAGCGGAGGTTCTCGACGTCAGCCGGCAAACCCTCAACAACGTCATTCACGGCAAGTCGGGCATCAGCCCCGAGATGGCTATCCGCCTCTCGAAAGCTTTTGGCAGCACGCCGGAAACCTGGTTACGGATGCAGCTCGCCTACGATCTCGCGCAGGCCCGCAAGGACGAGAGCAAAATCAAAGTCCGCCGCCAGCGCGTGCTCCAGGAGCTCCACGCACAGTGAGGCAGCCATGTGCGGATGGAACAAGTCGCCGGGAAGGTGGTATAAGCGCCAGTTAACATCAACTACCATGGAAACGAGCAACAAAGATGAAAATCTTCGATCGCTTTTTTGCTCGTAAACCCCGACCAAAGACAGCGGACGAGATCGCTACGCTGATTGAGGGTTTCGCTAACGGCACAGGTGGGCGTTGGGATTGGGACTACTTCATGAACACCCATTTTGAAAACGAAATGATCAACTGGGCTCAGAAAGAATGCTTTAAGGTTGAGCAGGAATTTCCACGCGCTGGCCGTGTTGGCTGGTGTAACGAAAAAGGGCTAGATCGCCTGCGAGCCATCGCATCGGAACTTCGGGCTTCCAGCAAAAATGGATAGAGCCAACAAAGGTAGAGCTCAGCAGGAGGCAGCAACTCCAAGTAGCTGCAATCTGAGCTATTGTCTTGATCAAAGGAGTAGTTTTGACCAAATTCGCACAGTCCACCCTACTAGCCGCAATCATCTCGCTGTCTCTCGCCTCAGCCGCCGCCCAGACCCTGACCGGCACCGTCACCAACGGCACCACCGGCAAGCCCGCCGCCGGCGATGAAGTCATCCTCATCAACCTCGCCAACGGCATGGACGTGGGTGGCACCACCAAGGCCGACAGCAACGGAAAATTTAGCTTCAAAATCGACGTACCCGGGCCGCACCTGATCCGCGCTGTGCATCAGGGCGTCAACTATCACCAGATGGCGCCTCCCGGCGTCAACACGGCTGACGTTCAGGTCTATGACGTCGCGTCGAAAGTCGCCGGCCTCAGCGTGACCGCCGACGTCTTGCGCTTCCAGGCCGACAGCGGAAGCATGCAGGGCGTGCGTCTGTTCGTCGTCAGTAACACCTCGTCTCCCCCGAAGACGCAGATGAACGATCACAACTTCGAGTTCTATGTGCCCGCTGGCGCCAAAATTGAGCAGGTGCAAGCCCGCGCCCCGAACGGCCAGCCCATCGCCGCCGAGGCCACTCCCCAAGCCGACAAGAATCGCTACGCCATCAAGTTTCCGCTGCGTCCCGGAGAAACGCAGTTTCAGGTGGAGTTCACTCTGCCCTACTCGGGTGAGCTCAAGATCGATCCCAAGCCGCTCTATCCCGCCGCGCACCTGGTCATCGTTCTTCCCAAGACCATGCAGTTCACGGCCGCCAATCCGCCTAGCTACCAGTCCATGCAGGATCCCACCCAGGGCGACAGCCAGGTAGAAGTCGCGCAGCAGACCAAGCCCGGCCAGGCGCTAGGCTTCACGCTGCGGGGCAACGGAATGATCACCGAGTCACCGGGAGAGACTGCCTCGGGCGCCGCCCAGCAGGAACAGCAGGCACAGGGCCGCGACAATCGTTCCAGTGATAATCGGCCGGGCGGCGGACTCGGCGCTCCCATCGATGCGCCCGATGCGCTGCAGCAATATCGTTGGCCCATCCTGGGAGGATTCGCGGTGTTGCTCGCCATCGGCGGATGGGTGGTCACGAAACGGCAGACCACGGCACCAGCCGCCGCGACGCCTGCGGCATCGAGCGATCGCAGCTCAGTCCCGCGCCCAGCGGCCACAACGGCAGCCGCAACCGCGGCCAGCCCGGTTGCGAAATCATCCCTGCTGCTCGAAGCTCTGAAAGAAGAATTGTTTCAGCTGGAAGTGGAGCGAAAGCAAGGCAAGATTACTCCCGCGGATTACGAAAAAGCCAGAGCCGCCCTCGACCAGACATTAGAGCGGGCGCTGAAGCGGCAGGGGTAAGGTCGTGTGGGGACGGGCGCCCTCGCCCGTCCGAGCCGAGCGCAGCTCGGCAGCTACCCCTGCTCAAGGCTTGCTTAGAGTCCAAAGCCTGCACCTCGCATCTAATCAGTGTGGGATAGCACTGAGGCACTCATTATGAGCAACATTTTCAAAACCACGCTCCTCCTCACCGCCATGACGCTGCTGCTCATGCTGGCCGGGAGAGCTTTCGGCGGCCAGAACGGAATGCTGATGGCGCTGGGCTTCGCCGCCATCATGAATTTCGTTGCCTACTTTTTCTCCGACAAGATCGCGCTCGCCGCCTACTGCGCCCAGCCCGTCAGCCGCGAAGATTTGCCGCGCGTCTACAACATCGTCGAGCGCCTGGCGCAAAAAGTCGGCCTGCCAATGCCCAAGGTCTATGTCATCCCGACTGATTCGCCCAACGCCTTCGCGACCGGACGCAATCCGAATCACGCTTCGGTAGCTGTGACCCAGGGCATCCTCGGACTGCTCAACGACGATGAACTGGAAGGCGTGTTAGCTCATGAACTCGGCCACGTGCGCAATCGCGACATTCTCATCAGTTCGATCGCGGCTACTTTGGCCGGCGCCATCACCTGGCTTGCGTCCATCGCAAAATGGGGATTAATCTTCGGCGGCTACAGTCGAGACCGCAATGAGCGCGGAGGCGGAGGTATCGCCGCACTCATCATGATCTTCCTCGCCCCGTTCGCGGCCATGCTGATTCAGCTAGCCGTTTCGCGCTCTCGCGAATACGGCGCCGACGACACCGGAGCCCACTGGACTGGCAATCCCTACGCCCTGGCCAGCGCCCTGGCAAAGATCGAAGCCTATTCCCGGCGCGTGCCGCTGGTGGCGAGTCCATCGACTGCGCATCTTTTCATTATTCAGCCGTTCCTAGGTGGGATGAGTTTCGGCAACCTGTTCTCGACCCATCCACCAACCGCAAAAAGGATCGAGCGGCTGACGGGAAGACCGGCGGAATTCATGTAATAGAGTTCTCAGTTCATCCTTGGACCGATGTCATCCTGAGCGGAGCAGGTGCTTCACGAAGTGAAGCACCTGCGGAGTCGAAGGACCTCCACCTCCTGCTCGACGGCTGGGAATCGCGAATTTGCGCATGACTCCAGTAACCCCTCTTTCCTGCAACCCGCATAGTAAAATTCAGGCAATGTCCACATCGGCAGCAAATGCCGCGTCAAGCCGCGCGGCCCAACTGGAACAATCGCTCCGCACGGTTATCCGCGGCAAAGACGACGTCCTCCGCCTTGCCCTGGTTTCCATCTTTGCCAAGGGTCATCTGCTGATCGAAGGCGTCCCCGGAGTCGGCAAGACCACGCTTGGCCAGGCGCTCGCCCGCGCCCTCGATTGCAGCTTTCAGCGCATCCAGTTCACCAGCGACATGCTGCCTTCCGACGTGCTGGGCATTTCGATCTACTCGGCCATCGAGCAGAAATTCGAATTCAAGCGCGGCCCGGTCTTCGCCAACGTTCTGTTAGCCGACGAAATCAACCGCACCACGCCGAAAACGCAGTCCGCCTTGCTCGAAGCCATGAACGAGGGCCAGGTCACCATCGATGCGCACTCCTACGCGCTCCCGCAACCGTTCCTCGTCTTAGCCACGCAGAATCCCATCGAGCACCACGGCACCTATCCCTTGCCCGAATCGCAACTTGATCGCTTCCTGATGCGAGTTCGCATGGGATATCCCGAAGGCGACGCCGAACGCGAGATCCTGCGCGCCGAAGCCGGAGTCGCCCAACTCGAGAACCTGCGTCCCGTGCTCAGCGCCGCCGACGTGGTGGAAATTCAGCAGGCTGTAGCCCAGGTCCACGTCGACGAATCGCTGATCACCTACCTCCTGAACATAGTCACCAAAACGCGCGAGTCCGAGTATCTTTCTCTGGGAGTCTCTCCCCGAGGCTCGCAGATGCTTTACCGCGCCGCCCAAGCCATGGCCTTCCTGAACGGCCGCGATTACTGCACTCCCGAGGACTTCAAGCCCCTGGTCGTCTCCGTCTTCGCTCATCGCGTGGTCGTGAGTTCGCTCTACGCCTCCACTCTAAAAAAGTCCGAGCAAGCCGAGCAGGTGCTTCGCGAGATCGTAGAGAGCGTGCCGGTGCCGATGTAGTTCCCAGTTCTCACTTTCGCTTCAATGGCACGTTTGAACTGAGAACTGAGCACTGCTTTTGTATAATCCCGCTCATGTCATTTCTCCGGTTCCTCATGCTGTTGTCGCTTGTGGTCTGGCTGGGCGGAGTGATTTTCCTCGCCTTTGTGCTCGCACCCACTGTGTTCTCGCCGGGACTTCTTCCCACTCGCCATATGGCAGGATCGATCGTGGGCCGTTCGCTCGATGTCCTGCACTACATGGCCATCGTTTCCGGAATTGTTTTTCTGATCGCGTCCATGCTCTACAACCGGATCTCCGCGGGAAATGCGCGGCCGCTAGCGGCGCGACACCTCTTGATTGTGCTGATGCTCTTGTTGACGGTGATCTCGCAGTTCGCCATTTCCCCGAAGATGCACGCCCTTCGCGCTGAGGTAGGCGTGATCGATAACGTGCCCCTAGACAATCCTCTGCGCATGGAATTCGACCGCCTGCATGTCTGGTCAGAGAAGTTCGAGGAAGCCGTGCTTTTGCTGGGGTTGGTTGCGCTGTACACGACCGCGCAAGCCTTCCGCTGAGTTTCTCGTGGAGAGCGGGGCGCCCCGCCCGGCGGACGGACGAAACGCCCGTCCTTTCACCACGCATTGCCCGCGATGATTTATTCTCTTGATTGCACTAATAGCTGAGAGCTGCCCTTATGAAATCCGGCATCATCGGTCTGCCGCAAGTCGGCAAGACATCTTTATTTCGTATTCTGACCAAGACGGTTCTTTCCGAGCACGCGTTTTCGAACCCGCGCGAGGCGCACATCGGCGTGGCCAAGGTTCCTGACGAGCGCCTCGACAAACTGGCCGCGCTCTACCACCCGAAGAAGCTGACTCACGCCTCGGTCGAGTATGTGGACGTAGGCGCCATCGGCCAGGACGCGCTGAAAGAGACCGCCTACATCGGCCATCTGCGCCAGGTGGACGCGCTCATTCACGTTCTCCGGGCGTTTGAAAACGATGCCATCCCGCACGTCGGACCAATCGATCCCCTGCGCGACATCAAGAACGTCGAATTCGATCTTATGGTCAGCGATCTCGGCCAAATCGAAAAACGCCTCGAGCGTCTCGAAAAAGACCTGAAGAAGATGAAGACGCCGGAGCTGGAAAAAGAAAACGATCTCCTGATCAAAGCCAAGGCCTTCCTGGAAACCGAAAAGCCGCTGCGCGAAATGGAAATGACGCCCGACGACAAGAAGCGCATCCGCGGCTTCATGTTTTTGAGCGAGAAGCCGATGCTCTACGTGCTCAACATCGGCGAGAGCACCGAACTCGGCAAGGATCTGGAAGCAGCGGTTGCGAAATACAACCTGACCGAAGTCGCCGCGCGTCCGAATGCCGGGGCCAGCGCCATCTGCGGCAAAGTGGAAGCGGAACTGGCCGAGATGAGCGATGAAGACGCAGCAGAATTCCTGGGCAGCTACGGACTGGTTGAGAGTGGCCTCTCGCGCCTGATCCGCAAGAGCTATCATCTGCTCGGACTGATTTCATTCTTCACCGCCGGCGAAGACGAATGCCGCGCCTGGACGATTCCTGTCCACACGAAAGCCGTCAACGCCGCCGGAGCCATCCACTCGGATCTGGAGAAGCATTTCATCCGCGCTGAAACGATTCGCTGGGATCAGTTGCTGGAAGCTGGATCCGAAGCCAACGCCCGCGCCAAAGGCACTCTGAGATTGGAAGGCAAGGAGTACATCGTGCAGGATGGGGATGTGATGCACATCCGGCACAGCGGGTAACGAGGAGATGCCATGGCCGCTGATTACAAGCAAATGGCGCAGAACATCAGGCAGTTCTACAGTTTTTCCGGCAAAAAAGTTCTAGCCGTTGGAGCCGGGAACGGGCCGCTCACCGATCTCGTGCTCGAATCCAGGAAACTGATAGTCATTGACAAAGACCCCGCCGCGATTCGCTTTTGGGAAGCAAAGGCGGCCGCCGAGGGCTTACAAGACCGAGTAGAGGTTATCCACGCGGACTTCCGTGAAACTTCGCCGCGGGCCGATGTCGTGTACTTCGAGTTTTGCCTGCACGAAATGGATGATCCCGGGCAGGCCCTGCGGCAGGCGTTGACGCTGGCTCCCGAAGTACTGGTCTTCGATCATCTGCCGGATTCCGAATGGGCCTTCCACGCCGCTGAAGAGGATAAAGTCCGGCGCAGCACCGACGCGCTGGCAAACTTCGCCTGCGCGCGCCATCAGGAATTCCGCACCGAGCAGCGCTTCCCGAAGTATCAGCAGCTGGTTGAGAAAGTTTCTCCCCAAGGCAAAGTGGCGTTGGAGCGTGCCGAGCGATATCGCGGCATGACCGACATCGCGATCCCGATGACCTACGGCTTGACTCTATTGGATAGCGAGGCGAGTATGAGCACGATTGGATCAGTGCACGTGAAAAAACCGATCCAGCAAAAACATGCAAGCCGCTCCGACGAAGACCAGTAAAGCCATCTTCACGCCGGGCTCTTTATTCACTTCCGGAATCAGGTCCGACGCAGCCACATAGATCGTCACGCCCGCCGACAAAGGCAGGCCGAAGCTTACCTCGTGGCGGAAGATGGCCATCGTCATCACTCCGGCCACGGTAGCTACACCCAGCATTACGGACGCTCCCCAGGCGAAGGCGCGGCTGCGGCCGCTGGCCAGCATCACTGACGAGATGGTGAATCCCTCCGGGATCTTGTGCAGAAAGACCGCCACAAAAATGATCCAGCCGAGCGCCGGAGAAACGAGAAATCCCGAGGCGATCGCGATCCCATCGAAAAACGTGTGAATCAGCAACCCGATCAGAACCGAGTAGCTTTTGTGTGAATGGACGAACTGGTCGGCGTGGGTCTCTTCTCCGAAGTGAAAGTGTGGAGTAACCGTGTGCTCGAAGAAATGGACGAGCAGGTATCCGCCAAGGATGAGAAATCCGGCGTATGCTCCACGCAGATGAATGCTCTCCGGCACCATCTCGACCAGCGCCGTCGCCAGCATGAATCCCGCTCCAAGCGCGACGAAGTAGCGCAGGTAGGAGCGCTCCCAATTCCTCTGGACGATGATGGCGCCGCCGAACACGTTAGCGCCCGCTGCGGTCAGCCCCAGCAGCACACTGGTCAGAATGGGAGACATGAGAAAGAAGAATAGCAGGAAGCAGTGTCCACTGGTCTGTTGCCGGTACGCCTGCACTTGATTTTGGGTGGCGCAGCGGTTTACCGCTGCGATCACTGCCGTGTTTCCAATGCCGGCTTCAGCCGCTGGGGGACGCATCGCCTGCTAGAATCCGCGACATGCGCTACTGGCTACAACTCATCGGATGGTTGGCTTGCGCCGTGTATTCGACCATCCCTGCTTTCTGGTTCATGATTCATCCCTTCGCCGAGCGGTGGCGTTTGCGGCGTCGCTCGCCGTATGTTGTGCTGGTGCCGACGTGGATGGCGATGTGGGCTGTGGCTGCCCTGGCGACTCGTCCTTGGCGAGGCATCTTGCTGTATCGAGCGGACTGGGCCTGGGGCACATCGGCCCTGCTGTTCGCTTGCGGATTGTATTTGTATTCGCAATCCGGAAAGAATTTCAGCGCCAAGCAACTCGGCGGGCTGCCGGAGGTTCATGCCGGGAACCGCGAGCAACGGCTGGTGACGGATGGAATTCGCTCGCGAGTGCGGCATCCGGTGTATCTGGCGCATCTCTGCGAGATGATCGCCTGGAGCATCGGGACTGGGCTCGCCGTATGCTGGGCCTTGACGGCGTTCGCCATGGTCACGGGAGCGGGGATGATCCGAATGGAGGATGCGGAGTTGGAAAAGCGGTTTGGTGAGGCTTACCGCGAGTATCGCAAATCCGTACCAGCAGTTCTGCCGAAAGTGTTTGCGCCGCCCCAGCTATAATCCGACTTGGCTGAAAGCTGATGGCTGAGAGCTGACAGCTGTTCCTATGCGCTTCGAACTTTTTGTAGCAACCCGATATCTCCGCGCCAAACGCCGCCAGGCGTTCATCGGCGTTATCACGGGGATCTCCATCTTGGGAGTAGCGGCAGGAGTGGCGTCGCTGATCGTGGCGTTGGCCGTCAATAACGGCTTTCGCCAGGATTTGCAGGCGCGCCTGCTGGGTTCGACAGCGCACATCAGCCTGCTCCGGGTCGAAAGCGACGGGATACGCGACTGGCGTCCGCTGCTGGAGAAGTTGTCGAAGCAGCCACACGTGTTGGCGGCGGCTCCGGCGATTTACGAACAGGTGCTGATTTCGCGTGGGCCGCGCGCTCGCGGCGCGGTGCTGAAGGGAATGCTGCCGCAGTATGAGCGGAAGGTCAGCGACCTGTTGAATTCAGTAACACAGGGATCGGCGACGGCTCTGGAGGAACCCGGCGCAGATGCAAGCACAAACGTTATACAAACCGATTCGCCCGACGACCTGGCAGGCGTTCAACAGCGCGTCGCCGCCATGCCTCCGATCATTCTTGGCCATGACATGGCCGACGAAATTGGCGCGACCGTAGGGTCGGTGGTGTTGGTGACTTCTCCGCAAGGCGAACTGACTCCGTTTGGCATGGTGCCGAAGTACATTCGTTTTCACGTCGCGGGAATCTTCAACTCCGGCTTTTACGACTACGACTCTTCCTGGGCCTTCATACGGCTTTCCGACGCGCAGCAGTTGTTTGGATTGGGCGACGTGATTTCAGTCATTCAATTCAAACTCGACGATATCTACCTCGCCGGTGACGTGGCGCGAGCCCTCGAACAAGCCGCCGATCTTATTTCAGGAAGCCACGGCTTTATGGCCACCAGTTGGATGGAACAGAACAAGCCTCTGTTCCGCGCGCTGCGTCTGGAGCGAGTGGTCACCTTCATCACCATCGGCCTGATCGTGTTCGTGGCCGCGCTGAACATTTTGATCTCGCTCATCATGATGGTCATGGAGAAAACAAGGGATATTGCCGTCCTCATGTCGCTGGGGACAAAGAAGCGGCAGATCCGGCGCGTCTTCATCGCGCAGGGCGCGCTGATTGGTGTGATTGGGACGGCGATCGGCCTGGTGTTCGGCTACGCCATCTCGTGGGCCGGAGGCCACTACCACTTTATTTCGCTCTCGCCCGAAGTCTATTCCATTGACTACGTACCGTTCGCTCCCCGGCTGATCGATGGCGTGATCGTGGCGCTGGTTTCCATCGGAATCTCGTTTGTGGCCACGATCTATCCCTCATGGTCAGCGGCGCGAATCTTGCCGGCAGAGGCGCTGCGGTACGAGTAGGGCGGCCCACTGTGACCTCGGTCACATTGCAATTGTTTTCCAGAGGTATACAGTTTTTCGCATAGCTCGTTCCCGAAAGTGGAATCGTGAACGTGCCGCCCCTCGTCGTGGTCTAATGGACCGGGACGGTTTCCCGCGTGGCAGTGGGAGTCACCGTCTACCTTGGTACTTCGGAGGGCGCGTTTGCATCCAATGACTCAAGACCCCATGTTGAGGGTCGAAGGGTTAGGTAAGGTGTTTCGCTCAGGCGAAGCCGAACTGGTGCTCTTTGAGAATCTGTCGTTTCAGGTCACGAAGGGAACGATGCTGGCCATCGTGGGACAATCGGGCGCGGGCAAGAGTACCTTGTTGCACATCATCGGAGCACTTGATCGTCCCTCGGCGGGTGCGGTATATTGCGCAAACTCCCGCGTGAATTCGCTCTCTGAGGATGAAGCCGCCGAGTTTCGTAACCGCGAAATCGGCTATGTGTGGCAGTTTCACTACTTGTTGCCGGAATTTACGGCCCTGGAGAACGTTGCCATGCCCTTGCTGACGCGCGGGCAAAGGTTATCCGCCGCAAAACAGGAGGCTTCGCGGTGGTTGCGCGAGGTAGGGCTGGAAGCGCGCGGGCATCATCGTTCGGGAGAGCTTTCCGGCGGCGAGCAGCAACGGCTGGCGCTGGCGCGGGCGCTCATTACCCAGCCGCAAGTGCTGCTGGCCGATGAGCCTACCGGCGATCTCGATGGGCGTACCGGGGAGTTGGTTTTTGAACTGGTGGCGCGGTTGCATAGGGAAAACCAGTTGACTTCTCTGATCGCGACGCACAACTTGGCGTTTGCACGACGGTGCCATCGCGTTTTACGGTTGGATCAGGGCAGAATAGAAGAAGTGGCACCCGAATCGCTTCCAGCGTGACGAAAGGCAGAACAGAAATACCCGAAGGTAAAAACTGAAGGTTACTCCGGGCGGATATCGCTGTAAGATTTGGCGATCTGAATGCATAATTAAAGGTTGGGCCAGGGTTTGGCGGGGGCGGGGCCCTTCCGCGGGAAGTCGGGGGAATTGGTCTATGTTCGAACGCTACACGGAGAAAGCCAGACGCGTAATTTTCTTTGCGCGGTACGAGGCCAGCCAGTTCGGCTCTCCTTATATTGAGACCGAACATCTGCTGCTCGGACTGCTGCGCGAGGACAAGGCGCTGACCAATCGCTTTCTACGCTCTCACGCGTCGGTGGAATCGATCCGGAAGCAGATCGAGGGTCACACCACCATCCGGGAAAAGGTTTCCACTTCCGTCGATCTTCCCCTGAGCAATGAATGCAAACGCGTCCTGGCCTATGCCGCGGAAGAGGCGGAACGCCTCTCGCACAAACATATTGGAACCGAGCACTTGCTGCTCGGATTGCTGCGTGAAGAAAAATGTTTTGCGGCTGAGATTCTGCACGAGCGGGGACTGCGGCTTTCGACCATCCGCGAAGAGCTGGCGCGCACCAGCCAGGAAAAAGCTGCGCCGCAGCGCGGACAGCGCGAATCCTCTTTATTGAGTGAGTTTTCCCGCGATTTGACGCAGTCGGCCATGGATAGCCAGCTCGACCCCTTAGTCGGCCGCGACAACGAGGTGGAACGCGTCGTCCAGATTCTCTGCCGTCGCACAAAGAATAACCCTGTGCTCATCGGCGAGCCGGGCGTGGGCAAAACCGCCATCGTAGAAGGCTTGGCGCAGCGCATCGCCGACGGCGAAGTTCCTTCGTTCCTGGCCGACAAACGCATCCTGGCCCTCGATCTTTCCCTGATCGTAGCCGGCACCAAGTATCGCGGACAGTTCGAAGAGCGCCTCAAGACCATCATGAAAGAGTTGATGGAGTCGCAAAATTCCATCATTTTCATCGACGAGCTGCACACGCTCGTAGGCGCCGGCTCAGCGGAAGGCTCGCTGGACGCGGCCAACATCCTGAAGCCGGCCCTCTCGCGCGGCGAAATTCAGTGCATCGGCGCAACCACGCCCGCTGAATATCGTAAATCGATCGAAAAAGATCGCTCGCTCGAGCGCCGCTTCCAGGCCGTGAAAGTTCCGCCGCCAAACGAAGTCGACGCGGTCAAGATTCTGTTCGGGATCAAGGAACGCTACGAAAAATTCCACGCCGTCACCTACACCGACGACGCCATCAATTTTTCCGTGTCGCATTCGAATCGCTATATCCCCGACCGTTTTCTGCCGGATAAAGCCATCGATCTGATCGACGAGGCTGGGGCGCGCGTAAAGCTGCGCCAGACCACGTTGCCGGAAGAATTGACCGAAGTCCAGAAGCGGATCAAGTTCATTGTCCACCGTATGGAGAACGCCATCGCGAACCACGAGTTTGAGAAGGCGCGCTTCTACTCGGATGAAGAACGCAAGGAGCGCGAGAACCTGCGCGCCCTTCGCGAAAAATACCACCTCGATGAATCCTCCACCGGCGTAGTCGGTCGGGAGGACATCGAGGATGTGGTAAGCCGCTGGACCGGCGTTCCCATCACCTCGATCAAGGAAGAAGAAACCCAGAAGCTGCTGCGCATTGAGGAAGAACTGCACAAGCGCATCATCTCGCAAGACAAAGCCATCAGCGCCCTGGCGCGCGCCATCCGCCGCTCTCGTGCGGGCTTGAAAAGTCCGAACCGTCCCATAGGCTCGTTCCTGTTCCTGGGACCAACCGGCGTGGGCAAAACCGAAGTGGCTCGCACCCTGGCCCAATTCATGTTTGGCAGCGAGAAGGCTCTGGTCCGTTTCGATATGTCGGAGTTCATGGAGAAGCACTCCGTCTCGAAACTGATCGGTTCGCCTCCGGGCTACGTTGGTTACGAAGAGGGCGGACAGCTGACGGAACGCGTCAAGCGGGCGCCATATTCTGTCGTTCTGCTCGACGAAATCGAGAAAGCGCACCCGGATGTATTCAACATCCTGCTCCAGGTTTTTGAAGACGGCCAACTGACCGACGGCTTGGGCAACACGGTGGACTTCAAGAACACCATCGTGATCATGACGTCGAACATCGGCGCGCGGCACCTGATGAAGCGCGAAGGCCTGGGCTTCCAGTCGTCGAAAGACGAGATGGTTTCCGAGAAGGTCGAAGACCTGGTGAAGAGCGAGGTCAAGCGCACCTTCAATCCCGAATTCCTGAACCGCGTGGATGAAGTCATCCTGTTCCTGGCGCTCGGCGAAAACGACCTGATCCAGATTCTCGAACTCATGGTCAGCCAACTGAACCAGAATCTCGCGCAGCGTTCGATCACGGTGACCGTGGCCGACGAGGCAAAGAGATGGATTTTGAACCAGACCCTGACCGACCGCAGCTATGGAGCGCGTCCGCTGCGCCGCGCCTTGCAGAAGTACATCGAAGATCCGCTGTCGGAAGCTCTGATCCAGGGCACGATCACCACCCGCCCCGCGTTCATCGAGGTCTTCCTCGAAGACAACAAGCTCTACTACCGTCCGGTGGATTCGGAGAAGGCCGAAGGCGTGTTGCTGTACGAAAGCTGATCGTGTGGGGCGGGCATTCCTGCCCGCCACCCGAGCAAAGCTCGGCAAGGGTTTGAAGCCGCCATCGGCTGTCCATGCCGAGCGAAGCTCGGCAGAGTTTTTAGGTGCTTTCTGAGAATGTGGCAGAATAGTTCCGCCCCTATGACGACCGCTCCCCGCAAACTGATCGATCTAAGCCACACCATCGCCCACGGCCTCGTGACCTACAAAGGCCTGCCCGCGCCCATTATCTGTGACTACCTCAGCCGGGAAGCGTCGCGGAAGCACTACGCGCCGGGAACCGAGTTTCAGATCGGCAAGATCGAAATGGTGGCCAATACCGGCACCTATCTGGACTCTCCCTTTCACCGCTACGCCGATGGTAAAGACTTGTCGCAACTCGACCTGCAAAAGTTGGCAGACGTCCCCGCAATCAAAGTGACGGCCCACCACCAGGCGATCGATGTCTCGTGTCTCCCCCGAGGAGAAGATCTCGCGGGCAAAGCCGTGCTCGTCGAAACCGGATGGTCCCGGCACTGGAACACGCCCCAGTATTACGAGGGGCATCCATTCCTGACCGAAGACGCAGCGAGGTTTCTGGCCGATTCCGGCGCGGTGCTCGTGGGCATCGATTCGCACAACATCGACGACGTTCAGGACCTGCGGCGGCCGGTTCACAGCGTCCTTCTGAAGAACGAAATTCCAATTGTGGAGCACATGACGAACCTGGCATCCCTCCCAAACTCAGGTTTCAGGTTCTTCGCCGTTCCGGTGAAGGTGAAGGGCTTCGGGACGTTCCCCGTGCGAGCCTTCGCAATAGTTTGATCCGTCTGTTGCCGCCGCACCCAATTCAGCCGTGCTTCCTCCCACCCTCGAAAGCTCGCTTGCGTCCCCTAAGTCTATGAATTATAAAGACTTTATCTCTAACTCCTTATTCTTCAAAGACCTGGCGACAGCCACCCGCTAAGTCTTTGATTCCATAAGAACACACTAGGAGGGGTCTCCGAGACAAACCAAGAGTTAGCAAGGTCGCCAAGACCTAAGAACTACGAGCCAAGAACTGAAAGCTGACCGCTGAGAGCTGACAGCTATCGCCCCACAATTTGACCCCAGGACAGACTTATGCTTTACTGCTTTCAATCGGGTCTGGCTTCAACGCAGTCGCTTGGGAATCCGAACCAAGAATCCTGGGGCGTGAGACCGAGGTGCGTCATGAAGTCCAGCTGCTACGCAGTCCTTGCGGCATCCCTTCTTGCTTTGACCCTGAGTGCCAGTGCGCGGGAAATGGTCCTGCCCGCCGGTACCCTTCTGCAGTGCACCATGAGTGAACCGAACTTCTCTTCCGCAACGGTTGCGGTCGGAGACCCCGTGCTCTGTCATCTGCACTCGGTGACGGAATTCGGCCAGCAGACGTTTCCGCGCGGCAGCTATCTCGTGGGACATCTGGAATCGGCCGAGGATCCCGGACACTTCTGGGGCAAGGGCAACATGAAGCTGGTATTCGATCGCATCGGACTGCCGAACGGCGACATGCCACTCGACGCGAAAGTGATCGCGACGCGCGGCTACAAAGTCGATAAAACCGGCGCCATCGACGGCAAAGGACACGCCAAGCGCGATATCGTGGAATGGATGATCCCGCCGCTTTGGCCGTGGAAGGTGATCATGCTGCCGGCGCGCGGACCGCGTCCTACCCTCAAGGGCGAGAGCCAACTCACGCTCCGCCTGATGGATGATGTGCAGATTCCGCAGGTCTCGGCGACCAACGGCCCGGACTGGCACTTCTTTGGGCGTCCACGGATGGAAAACGACTCCTATTACCGCGGTTCGGCCTACACTCCAGCAGACAATGCTATTCCGCAGCTGGCGGTGCGTGAGATGACGCCTACTACCGCCCAACAGCCCATGGCTGAGGAGATTCCGCAGGTCACCTACGCCAGCTACATCGCCAAAGATGCGGTAGGCGGCGGTGGCACGGGTCCGGGCGTGCCGGTATTTGTCCTTAAAACGGGCATGGTCCTGGAGGTGGGCAACTACACCTATCAGGACGGCCGCATCAGCTACGAACTGGCCAGTGGCGGCAGCGGCGTGATCAGCACCGATGAAGTGGACTGGACAACGACCACGCGTATCAACGCCCAGCGCGGCGTAAGGACGATGCTGCGAGGCGGACACCCCGGCGCAGGATCCGCCGGATTCTAAGGATCAGCGGCTTTTGCCTTTGCTCGCGTAGGGACGGGCGCCCTCGCCCGTCCAAGCCGAGCGCAGCTCGGCCATCTTTTCCGCTGCCGGCCGATTCCCGGCGACGTGCGGGCGTGGTGCGCCATCCAAGTCCTTGAGGCCCCCATGTCCAAAATCAACATCGCCCAAAAGTTCGCCCAGATCACTGAGTATTACAAGCCCCGTATTGCCGCCGAACTCAACGGACAGTACATCAAGTTCGTCAAGCTAAACAGTGAGTTTGTCTTTCACCATCATGAGAACGAGGACGAAATGTTCCTGGTGGTGAAAGGCCGTTTCCGCATGGAGTTCAGAGGTCAGGATAACGACCGCCACGAATGGATCGACGAGGGCGAGTTTATCGTCGTGCCGCGCGGGATAGAACACCGTCCGGTGGCGGAGGAAGAATGCTGGGTCGTGCTGTTTGAGCCAGCCACCACGCTGAACACCGGCAACGTCGAGAACGAACGGACAGTGCACGAGTTAGATCGGGTTTGAGCGAAGATCGAGTCGTTGGTCGTTAGTCGTTGGTCGGTCGCGGTTCGTCGATCGCCCGACGTCCCGAACGACTAACGACCAACGACGAACGACCCGTCTTCAGTTACCTTAGGCCCGCAACCGACCGACTTCTGTACCCTACACGCCTTGTCTCGAATGCGTCAGGATAGAGCTACCCGGACCTCTCTCTATGTCCTGGGCCTGACGGCTCATGTTCAGTTTCGACGGTGGGCAAAATCGCGGCGATGATGTGGTTGAGACCTGGCAGCGGTTTGTGCAGGGGCTGCTGGCCGTGCTGGCCCTGGTGGGCGCTGGAATAATGGCGCATTACTACGCTCCCCCGGAGACTTCCGGCCTTGAGCAGCAGGTGAACCAGCTCTCGCGGCAAGTGGCTGATCTGGAACGGCAGCAATCCGTTTCGGCGGCGGCCGTGGACGATGCGCGCGATTCAGTCGCTTACATCTACGGGATTTATCACGTTTCCGGCCGCACGCAAAGCTTTCGCGCTCGCGTCTCTGGAACCGGATTTGTGGTAGCGCCGGGCCTCCTGGCCACCAATCGTCATGTGGCCGAGCCCTGGTACGGCGACCGCGAAGTTGCCGTGGCATTGCGCAGGGGCGGATCGCCCGTGCTGGAGACGCTGGTAGCGTATTTCCCGGGCTCCCCGCTTCCGGTAAACCTTGAGCCAGCTGCCCTGGCCAAGCACGGAGACTTGGCTGTGCTGCGCTTCGAAGCCACCGCCTTCACCAGAAAGCTGCGCCCGCTGACCCTGTCCCAGACCCTGCCCCAGGTGGGCGAGTCGGTAAGCGTGCTGGCGTATCCCATGGGAGTCACGGGGATGGTGGCAAAGTCCCCTGCGGTGGTGTACGACCGCCTTTCGTCGCATCCCGATGATGCCGAGACGGCGGGCGAGTTGGCGGCGCTGTCGCTGATCCGGCCCTCGGCGACGTTTGGACACATTGGCGACGTCACCGGCGACAAGCTGATCTATGACGCGCCCACGGCCCGAGGAGGCAGCGGCGGTCCGGTGCTCAACCTGCGCGGCGAAGTTGTGGGCATTAATTCCGCTTACATTGACGGCTTCTCCGGAGGCACCCTCGGCATCACCGTCGCCGAGTTGCGCCTGCTGATGGAAACCGTAAAATCAGTTCCCGGTTCCCAGTTCTCAATTGTCAGCCAGAACCAATCCGGCCTTCACTGATAGGGAATTTCTTGTCCATCCCGAAAGCTGCAATTTCTTGCACACGGGGCATTGCCGGCCTCCCTTCTAAACCCATCCCGCACAGACAAGTGCCTTGGATTCAGGTACATTTGTAACCTGCTGATTTGAATAAGCAATTGGCCTTAGGGCTGCTGTTATGCTTGGCATAAGTCCCAGCGGGAAGTACGTGTCTCCGGCAGGGCCTTTGGGGCAACGGATTCCCTGTTTGCAGGTTCCTAGAGGATTGGTTCAAAGAGATCCGATCATGATCAAGAATTGTCTGTTTGCGGTTGCTCTGGCGAGTCTGGCGCTGGCTGGCGGTTGCGCTAAGGGCGGCAACGGCATCGTCCCGCCTCCGCCATCCGTCGCGGTCAGCATTACAACCCCAGCCGGCACTAACCCTGGCGCGATCTACCCCGGCCAACCACTGACGCTTACGGCCACGGTATCGAACTCGACGAACACTGCCGTTACCTGGAGCCTGAGTTGCAGCGGAGCGGCGAATTCATGCGGGACGCTCACGCCCGTTACGCCGCCGACAACTCCTGCAACCGCGGCCTTCACGGCCCCCCCGTGCGTCTCCCAAGCCATGTGCCTCTCCGGTTCGGAGCCGACCATCACAGCGACGCTCACGTCCGACACCTCTATAGCGGGCCCGCTGGCGTTGACCATTGTTGACATCACCACCGACATAGCGCCAGCTTCGCTGAGCATCGGCACAGGCCTGACCCAGCAATTTACCGCTGTAGCCGTCCCTGACGGCGCGCCCCAAACCTTTACCTGGAGCTGCAACGTGGGCGGGTCGGGCGGGCCGTCGTGTGCGCCCGCGAACTTTTGTTATGGATCGAACTGTAACCCCGCAATTGCGTCCGGCTTGGCGATCTATACGTACACGGCGGCGGACAGCTGCAACGGCAAGGGCTGTATTCAGATATCGGCGAACTCGACACTCGATCCGAATATTTGCGCGAACTCCACCAACTGCACAATCGCTAAAGTCTCGCCGGTCGCATCGCGGATAAGCGGTACGTACGCGTTTCAGTTTTCCGGATATGACAAGAGCAATAATCCCATAGCGGTGGTTGGAATTTTCACGGTGGCGGGCGGTTCAATCTCGGGCGTTGAAGAGGTGCTGACCAACAGCGGCCCTTCCGCGCAAAACCCGATCCAGATAACGGACGGTTCCTACACTCCGACCTCGTCCGATACCAACAACTCAAATAACGCGGGCGCACTAACGCTGACTTTGCCCGCGGGGGTCTATCCGAATCAGTTCCAAGTCGTTCTCGACGGCGGCGGCGACATCGAGATGATCGAATCCGACACCTATGGCACCGGCTCCGGCATTGCGCAGATTTCGTCCTACAAGAGTTTCACCGGCCTCACCGACCAGACCTACGCGTTCGGCTTCACCGGCGTGGACTTCGGCGGCAACCGGGTTGGGTATGTCGGACTCTTGCCGATGAATGGCAGTGGGATGGTCGTCGGCGGCCAGATGGATGTGAACGACGACGGCAACGCCAGCAATATTTGCGGGAGCCCCTGCAGCATCACTTCGGGCAGTTACACCGCCGACCAGAATATCAGCGGGTTGTGGCACATGACCCTGACCCCGGCCGGCGCGGCACCCATGAATTTCGATTTCTTTATTTCTTCGGGAACAACCAATAAGACAAATCCGCTGACTTTCTATGCCATTTCCACCGATCCGATCATCACGCACCCGGCAGTCTCCGGAACCATGGTGCTCCAGGATAATCCGCAAACCTACAACAGCGCCTTCTTCAAGGGCACTTCCGTGTCCGCCCTGACGGGGACGGTAGCGGTAGCGAATGCCACGTGTACCGCGCCACCGTGCACCAATGTCTCGCTGACGCTGGGGACGACCGATGGCAACGGGAACTTCTCCGGTCAATTTGATCAGAATAACGCCGGTACGATCCTCTCCAGCGTCCAATTCCCTGGGACCTCGCAGTCTCCATCTCCCTACACCTACGCAGCCAGTGGCACCGGTGGGCGTTATACCTTCAACATGCTGGGCAATCCAACTGCGAACCCGGTCGTGGCGCCGCTTCCGTTCGTGCTCTATGCCAGTGGAGCAAACCGCGGATTCCTGCTCGATCAATCCAGTTCGTCGGTGATGACTGGAACCATGAATCCGGAGGGACAAGCGTACCTTGGTTTCCCTGGTTCGGCGTTGCCGGGCACCTACGCCGCGGCGACCACCAGCAGCGGCAGCTCCGGGGTTGATCCGATTGCAGACAACCTGCTGCTTATATGGGCGAACCCTACTCAAGGCGCTCCGTGCACCTCAGAGTGCGTCAACGGGACGCAGTACGACAGCCTCAACTACAGCTCTACGGGCACGCCGTTGGCCCTAGCGTACACGCTTCAGGATACCGGCAACGGTACCATCGTGCCGATTTCGCCGGCAACGACCCCGAATTACGTGATCTACGTTCAGGACATTTCAGGCTGCACCAAAACAAGTGGCCCGGTTTGCGCAATACAAGACTTTCTGATGATGGATGTGGACCCGACGAACCCGTATCCGTCCATCATTTTCGCGCAGCAGTAGACTTGCCTGGAGCTATTTCCCGCGCAGTACAGCTTTTGCGGTGGCCAAATTGTCGAACCGGTCATAGGCGCGGACCACGACCACGTGGTCATTCCCAGTGCTTTCGGCCATCGGAGGCGGCGCAGCTTCGGGTTGCGGCACGGCCACGCGAAAATCGTAGTCTTCCGTCCTGGAATCTGACAACTGGCCAACCGGCTCGACGAACTGCCAGTCGCCGCCATCCAGCGAATACTCCGCCCGCTTGATCGGCGAAAACGAATCGGCGGCGCGGAAGCGCACATGAATCTGCTTCCCGTCCGACGTTGCCGTCAGGTTCTCAATCACCGGAGCCGTGGTATCAACCTCGAAGCGCGCGCTGACTCGCTCCGCGTAGAGAGCTTCTCCGGGTGAATGCGAGGGCGCATCGGAGGCGACGACCTTCACGGTGTAGCCGCCGTCCGGCAGAAGGCTGGCGTCGAAAGAGTAGTAGCGGTCGGAGAGGTTATTCTTCAGCAGCAGCCAGCGCGATTCGCCGTCGCCGCGGTAGTACACGCTGTAGACAAGCTGGTCGTCGTTATCGTCATGCGCCTGCCAGCGTATGCCCACCGAGTCACGGTCGCGAAGGGCAGGCGGAGGAGGATCGAAGCGCGGCTGCCCGGGCGCAGGCGGCTCCGTGCCGGTCACATGCGGAATCGGCTGGTAGTGGTAACCGGGCTGCACGATGATCTCATCAATTTCCGGAGCAACGTTCTTCGGCAGGTAGTTCAGCAGAACATCGTCAATGCGAGGCGCAGGATTGCCGGCATGAAGCACGGCCTTCCACTGCACGAAGCGCGCCGGCGGAACACCCAGTTCGGACCCGTCGGCCAGGGCAAGATTGATGCGGGTCCACTTGCTCCAATTCCGGTCAGGATTGTCCACATTGCCGCTGCGCGCATAAAGCTCAAAATTGGAACTGGCGGCGCTGCGCACGCTGGCGCGTCCCCAAAGGGAGAATACTTGCGCGTCGAAGACATCGCTCTCATACGTGCCTTCCGACTCGGGGCCGGGACCGAGCACAAAAATCTTTCCCAGGTTGCTGCTGGAGGCATACAGCCCTCCACCCGGTGCGGCGGCAAAAGCGGTGATCTGCGTGGCGCTGGCTTTGACGAGATCGGTGTAATCATCAGCCTGGTTGCCGTTGATGGCAAAAATGTGGCCGCGATTGCCGGTACCGGCGAGCAGTCGTCCGTGCTGATCGAAGGCGAGAGCGTAGACGAGATCTTCGTGGGAACTCCACAAACGTGACGGCGCGCCATCGGGCGCGATGCGATAAATCTCGGAGCCGCCGGTAGCGCCCAGCCCGGGAGCGGGAAATGGCGTCGCCATGATCGGCATTGCGGGCGCGGGGCCAAGCGTAATATTGCCGCCTGGTGCGGGCGGGTTCTGCGCTGCAGGCGTCATCAGAATGCTCATCTGCGGCATCGTGCCTGCTGGGTGCTTTTCTCCCGCAGCGGCGGCGTAGATATTGCCTGCGCCGTCGATGGCAAGCGCGGTAATTTCTTTCTTAGGCGCGCTGTAGAGAACGAACGCTTCGCCATTCGGCGCAATGCGATAGACCAGCCCGCTGCCGTCGGAGCCCGCAATCAGGTTTCCTTTCGGATCGAGCGCGAGCACGCGAATGTGCACTTCATCGCTCTTGAAGAAGAGCGAGTGTTGTCCGTTGGCGCTGACTTTGTAGATTTCGCCGTGATCGCCGGTGGCGACATAGAGCGTACCGGCGCTGTCGAGAACGATATCCCAGATGTACTTGGAGCCGGGATCGAAGTAAGTGGACGAACTCCAGGAAGCCTTCGCATCGGCCTTCGCGCCTTTCGCAGATTCAAGCCGATACACCTTGCCATCCGGCGCAGTAGCGGCGTAGACGATGCCGTTCTTGTCGACCACCAGAGCCTGCACCTGCAATTCCTGCGGCTCGAAAATAGTCGTGACCGGACCATCCGGCGTGATGCGATAGACGCGCGCCGGAGATCCAGCGGCGGCATAAATGTTTCCCGCGGAATCGGATGCGATCGACCATATGTAGGTCGAAGGCGTGGTCGCGAGTGCTTTGAACGCCGGAGCCAGTTCGAGTCCGCCCTCGCTGCGCAGGGCAATGCCTTTGGCGGTACCCTTGGTCAGCTCTTCGAACTTGGATTGTTCCCAGGTGCGTGTGCCCTCGGCGAGGGCGATGGTGCAAAGAATGAGTACGGATAGTAAGGCGAGCGTCTTACGAGCCAAAGTCATACCTCGGTTCAGGGTTTACTTGCGTTCGCACGGTAAGTTTAAGTTATGTTTGTCATCCTGAGCGAAGCGAAGGACCTATGCACTCTGCTGAGGCAGGCAAAATACATAGGTCCTTCGCTTCGCTCAGGATGACAGCATGATTCTTGTGCTACCAACTTGCCGGATCCTGACTTCGGCCTCACTTGATGTTAATCGTCAGCATCTGCGCGCCGGAGACGACGTAGTCGAGCGGCTCGGTGGAAGCTTCGCTGACCGATGATTCCCCGAGCACGATCATGTCCTGCGTGCCGCGCATGTTGTCCATGACGTTCATCACGGAAAGCGGCAGCGTGGGCATCACTTTGTCGGCGACCATGGCTTCGGGATCGGACCCAATTAGCGAGACGTACACGCGATCGTTGGCGCGCTCTTTGTTCAGCAACGCGATCGTCGGCGCCAGGCCGAGACCACGGTTCATCATGGGCGTACCACGGCGCATGCGGTCGAGCGTATCTCCGTCGCTGACCAGAATGCGCAGCGTTCCTTTCGAAGTGGAGGTTGGAATCCGTATGGGAATCTGGCGCACCAGGCGCTCGCCGCGATACGGACGAATCACGGTCTCAACCGTAATCTGGTCGCCGGGCCGGGCTTCAGTCACGTCGGTGCGGGCAGCTTCCAGCCGAGCCGAGCGTCGTTCGCGGACAAGATCGAAGTCGAGCTTCACGCCCTGAACGTCGGGAGTGTCATAGGTATTGCTGTAGATACGCCCAAAGCGGTCGCCGATGGTGGCCGCAGCCAAAGCCGCCGCGGGCTGCCCGTTATCCTGCGGAGCGAACATGTTCCGCAGCGTGACGTCGGGATATCCCTTCACGCTGAGCACGCCATTCATGCGGTAGGTAATATCCTCGCCGTACTCGTTGGTGCCGTGCAGCGCGTTGAAGACGGTGGCCATCATGGCCAGCGGGCTAAGCCGCGCGTTGTTGAGGATCTCGTAATGGAATTCCTTGGTTGCCGCCCCGCGTTCCCCAACACTATGCATGGCCACGGTCACCGGAATCATCTTCGACTCGCGCCCCGGCACGCCCATAATGCCATTCTGCCGGTCCTGCACGAAGGCGCCGACCGTCTCGGTCGTATTGACGATCTTGAACGCATTCAGCGGCGACGGCAGCGTGGCCAGCACGTCAGCCTTGGTCATCGGCAGGTCGACTTCGCCAAATTGCAGCAGCGGATGTCCGCAGGCCAGCAAGCGTTGCGGATCAACGTAGGTCACGGTGCAGGTAGCGGCAATATCCATATCGCCGCGCACCAGCACGGCGCTGACGGCCGATCCCGGCTCGATCGGTTCTGGCTGCCTGCGATCGCTGGCCGAGCCGATGCCCATCACCGGAACGATGCCCGCCGCAGCGAATTGTGATCCATACCGCTGCAACGTCTCGTCAGAAAAGCCGGTGAACACCAGAGGCGTTTCGATGGGCTTCAGGTAGTTGCTGTAGTTCTGAGCGGGGAGAACCGCGCTTTCGCCGGGGCTCGCAGCTTGAGTTGCAGCCTGGTCTGAGGGACTGGCGTCCGGTACACTGGCACGCATCGAGTTCGGGGCTGGACTATGATCCAATGCATTGATTTCCAGCATCTCCTCGATCGGCGTCACTCCCGCGATTGGTTCCTTCGAGAACTCACCGATACGGAAGGCCAGCGCTCCCGCCAGTTTGCCGTCGAAATAGACCGGGCTGCCACTCATACCCGCAACCACGCCGGTATATTCGGGCTTGGTGCCATGCAAACGCACCAGGATAATATCGCCTTTGGGACCGTTCACGTTGCGGAGTACGCCCAGAACTTCCACGTCCATGGATTCGGGCTTCACACCCTGGAAAACTGTGAGCGCAGTACCTTTCATGCCTTCGTGGATTTGGTCGAGAGGCATGATGGCCGGAGAAACGCTGGCCGGAGAAACGACGGCCGCCGGTTTGTTCTGTGCGGCAACCCACACGGAGGACGAGAGACACAAACAGAGGGAGAGTGAGCGCGCAACTTTACCCATGAACAACCCCGGAGGTCAAAAAATGACCCTGCCACTTGCTTAGACTCCGCGTGCTATCGAAAGGGTTTGCCAGGAGAGGCGGCGTTTTTATGGCCCGCAAAATATCCCAACCGCAGAGTACTTGCATCTATACTAGCACAGGAGTTTTCGAGGATATTCCTATGTTTTCTGATGTCTTTGGCGGTCCGAACCAGGTGCCGCCGGCTTATCGCAAGCGTGTGAGCCTGCTGGCGTTTGTTCTTTGCTGGATGGTCGTCGCCATCTTTTCGGCGCAGGCTCAGACCCAGACCCAAGCCCCGTCGCAGCAACCCCCGGCCAACCCGAACCAACAGGAGGCTCCGCCCGAGGCCGGTGGGCCGCAGAACGATGTCGGACCGTATGTGATCCCCAAGAAGAAGGAAGAGCCTCCGCCTCCGGCCCCCGAAAAACCGAAAAAGATCGAGGGCATGCCCGACTACTCCATCAAGGTCGAAGTGCCCCTTGTGAACCTGGATGTGCTCGTGACCACCAAGGATGGCCAGACCATTCCGGGCCTTACGAAAGCGAATTTCAAGATCATGGAAGACGGCACGCCGCAGCAGATCGCCAACTTCAATCAGAGCCAGGCTCCGATCACGGCAGTGCTGCTGGTTGAGTTCGCATCGACCAATTACGACTTCATAGTCGAGGCTTTGCGGGCATCGTACGCTTTCGCCAACACCTTGCAAAAGGACGACTGGGTGTCGGTGATCTCCTATGACATCAAACCTTACATTCTCACGGATTTCACCCAGGACAAGCGCGCTGTTATCGCGGCCTTGAACCAATTGCGCATGCCGGGCTTTGCCGAAACCAACCTGTTTGACGCGTTGTTCGACACGGTCGACCGGATCGACCGCATCGAGGGCAAGAAATACATCATCCTCGTCACCACTGGGGTGGACACCTTCAGCAAGCTTACTTTCGACCAAACCCTCAAGAAGATCAAGTCCACAAAGGACGTCACCATCTACCCCATCAGCGTCGGTTTCCAGATGCGCGAATATTGCGAGGTGCACCATTGCCGCACCCGCGGGATGATACCGATCGGTCCAATGGACTACCTGCAAGCGGACAACGAGGTAAGAACGTTCGCGCAACTGACCGGAGGCCGCGCCTACTTCCCACGCTTCGAAGGCGAACTGCCGGAGATGTTTCACGAGATTGGGGCTGACATCCGGAACGCATACAACATCACTTACCACCCCACCAACGCCAAGCAGGACGGCACCTACCGCAAGCTGAAAGTCGAACTCCAGGCGCCGGAAGGTGGCCCGCTGAAGGTTCACGACCAAAAGGGCAAGGAAGTGAAGTACATCGTGTACGCGCGCGACGGGTACACGGCAAAACACACAGTCGAGTAGTAAAAGAAATCGGCCATCGGGTGATCGAGCCATCTGGCGATCGAAAGTCAAAAGCACTTGACCTTAGATGACCGGATGACCCGATCACCCGATGACCCGATGTCCTCACCTGATTTACAATCCTCAGTTCCCCCTCAGGAGAGAAGAGCCGTGATCCCACGCTACACCCGGCCCGAGATGGCTCGCATTTGGAGCGACGAAAACCGCTTCCGCACCTGGCTGGCGGTCGAAGTCGCCGCGACCGAGACGCTGGCCGCCGCCGGCATTGTGCCGAAAGATGCCGCCAAGGCCATCCACGCGCGCGCCGATTTTAACGTTGACCGCATCTTTCAGATCGAAGCCGAGGTCAAACACGATGTCATTGCCTTCACCACCGCCGTTGCCGAAATCGTCGGCCCGCACGCGCGCTGGTTCCACTATGGCCTGACTTCAAACGATGTGGTCGATACGGCGCAGGCGTTGCTCATCCAGCAAGCTTCATCACAGATCGCCGGCGACCTGGAACGTCTGGCTGAGGTGCTCGAGCGCCGGGCCTGGGAATTCAAAGACACGCCAATGATCGGGCGGACTCACGGCGTCCACGCTGAACCCATCACCTTTGGCTTCAAGATCGCCAACTGGTATTCGGAGACCGGGCGCAACATCGCGCGCTTCAAGGCTGCCGCTGAAGATTTGCGCGTGGGCAAGTTCTCGGGCGCGGTCGGAACGTTTGCCCACCTCACGCCCGAACTCGAAGAAAAAATCTGTGCGCGTCTCGGATTGAAGGCCGCCGCTGTGTCGTCGCAGGTGATTCAGCGCGACCGTCATGCCCACTATCTGGCGACGGTGGCCACAATCGCTTCCACGCTCGATAAGATCGCAACCGAAATCCGCCATTTGCAGCGCACCGAAGTCCGCGAGGCCGAAGAATACTTCAGCGAAAAGCAGAAGGGGTCGTCGGCCATGCCGCACAAGCGTAATCCCGTCACCTGCGAACAAATCTCTGGATTAGCGCGCGTGGTACGAGCGAACGCGCAAGCCGGATTCGAGAACGTAGCGCTCTGGCATGAACGCGATATCTCGCACTCTTCCGCCGAGCGCATTATTATCCCCGATTCGACCACGCTCGCCGACTATCTGCTGAACCAGACGGCGAACCTGATCGAGACCATGTTCGTCTATCCCGAGCGCATGATGGCGAACCTCAAAAGCACGCATGGCCTGGTCTTCAGCGGACAATTGCTGCTCGACCTGGTCGAGAGCGGCGTCTCCCGCGAAGACGCCTACCGCCTGGTGCAGAGCCACGCCATGCGTGCGTGGAAGGACAATCTCGACTTCCACGAGCTGATCCTGAACGATCCCGAGATTCGCGGGCGGGTGCCGAAAGCAAAGATCGAGCGTGCCTTCGACCTGCAACGGCAGCTCAAGAACATCGACAAGATTTTCGCGCGCGTCTTTCCACGCCCGATTCGCAAGGCTTCAGCCTTACCTACCCGCGCGAAGCGTACCGGCAAAAAGCGGCGATGACGCCCCGGAATTGCCGTCACTCACAACCGTGACGTGTGCACTTCCCTTCTGCAGGCTCGCATGTCAGTCTCAAGGCATTCGGAGACATTGACATGTTGATCAAAGCGCTAGCCACCGGAGCCATCCTCCTCTTCCTGGTTTGACTGATCTCTGTGCTCCAGGGCTGGAGCAAGAGCACCGCGTCGGGTCGCGTAATCGGTATTGCGTTTATTGTTGCGTTTGGCGCAGCGGCTGGTTGGGGACTTCATACGCTCTTCGGCGTGCATCGTTAGAGATACCAACCCAAGTCGATCAAGCGGCGCAAGCTGCGCCCAATTTTGCCGCGTACACTTTTCTGCCGCGTACAGGATGATTCGGATTCTTACCGGCTCTGCGCCGCTGGTTTCCACTGGTTCAGGAAGGCCAGAAAATCTGCCGGGGCAAGTGCGCGCGCGTTCTCAAATTCCCCGTTTTTCTGGCTGTAAATCAGCTTCCCATCGGGATCGAGCACGGCCAGCCCAGGAATGCCGCGCTTCCTCGGAACCTCGTACTTCGTCATCAGGTCCTGATTCTTTTCTCCCTTGCCAATGTCCACGTGCACCACTTCATAGTTCGCGGCCACGATCGGCGCCAGTTCCGCGCTATGAAAAGCCTTATTGAGTACGTGGCAGTCGTAGCACCAATTGGCTCCAAACACGAGGATCACACGCTTGTGTTCCGCTGCAGCCTTAGCCAGAGCCTCTTTGATTTCGGCGCGCGCATCCGCCCTTTCGTTGTATATTTCTTTTTCTTTCTTGACCGCCTGGCTAACGCAGATCGTGCCGGATGCGACCACGGTGGCCAGCGTGAGCGCCAAAATCAATCGATGGGATTTCATGCAGGGTTTCCCTGTGCGCTGCGAGGTGACACCTGAGTATAACGCGGGAACGGTCGCTACTCGGGCCTTGGACTTTCGCTAGAAGCCAGAAGCTAGGAGCTAACAGCGATCCTCAGTTCGCCTTGCGCGAGTGCACCAGCTTCAGCCGATCACCCTGCAGGATGCGCTGGATCTGATGTTTGGCGTGGACGGTCCAGGGGCCGGTGGTATCGAGCTTCACATAGTAACGCCAGTGTTGCAGCGCCTTGCGGGGCTCGCGTATCTTCTCGTAGGCCAGCGCGATGTTGTAGTGCGCGTCGGCGTAGGTGGGCGCGAGTTGAATCGCCGTTTTGTAAGTGTCAATGGCTTCCTCGACCCGTCCGGTTTCGTCGAGCACGTTGCCCAGGTCGAAATAGGCGAGCGCGTAGCGCGGATCGATCTGAATCGCCGAACGGTAGTGCTTTTCGGCGAGCGCGTATTCCTGACGGTTGTAATAGAGCGTGCCCAGATTGATGTGCGCGGCGGCGTGCATGGGATCCATATCGAGAACCTTCAAATAGGCGGTGATCGCCTCATTCTGCGTGGTGGGATTTTCTTCCAACATGATCCCGCGCGCAAACAAGTCGGCAACGTCGGTAACCACCAGTTCCGGTCCACGCGGTGGACTGGTCACGACTTTATTTTCTTCGGACGAGAAATCGAACATGAACTGCCCGGCGATCGGCTCCACCAGTCGCCCCTGGTGCCGGAAAGCGATGCGGTGTCCGCTCCGATAGGCCCCCGCCTCAAGCAGTGGATTCTCCATGCCGGCAACCTGTTTCTGCATCGCCTCCAGCGATCGCCGGATGACCGCGGGACGAACGCGCTGCGCACAGAGGTCGCGCACTTTCTTGATTTGCACCAGATCGTAGAAGGAGTAATCTTCGCCCGCCGTCACCAGTCCCGCCTTCTCCCAGGTCTGAAGCTGGCGAGGAACGAGCCGGAGAATGCGCAGCAGGTCTGTGCGGCTGTAACGATACACGGCTGTCGAGTTCTCACCCAGATTATCCGGAACTTGTGTGCGGGAATGCAAGTAGCAACCCGGTGGAAGGCTGTGGAGAATCGGGCTGAAATGGCACAGAAGTGGTACGGCGTGTTTCCCAGTTCGGGTTTGGGCAGGGCACGGCTTTAGCCGTGCCGCTAGCGGCAAGACAACGCGGGCTTTAGCCCCTGAGGGCCGCGCCTTCCAGTCTGAAAGGCCCTTAGGAAACAAACTCTAGGGGTTCTGACCGCACCGTTGATCTTCAGCATTCTCATTTCCCGGGAAGTTCTGCGGCAACCCCTGCCCGGTCGGCTGCGCGGTCGACGATTGCGTGAAACTTCCTCCGCACTTCTTCGGGAAGAGACGGCTTCTGCCAGTTGCGCACCAGTTCGTCGACTCGGGTGCGGGCTCGGGCAAAGACGTCAATTGGTGGCTCCGAACCTCGCGCGCTGCGATCCGTGACCGAAGAGGGTATATGCTGCTCCTGTCGAAAAAGTGCACGCGTTTCCTTCAGCTTGAGAAAGTTTCCAGAGAGGCCGGTTTGCGCGAACATGCCGGTGGCCAGGGTTTCGCCGCGGACTTCGATGCCGCGCACCAGCCGCTGCGCCGAGGCAATCGACTCGGCGTCCATGACCAGCTTTTCGACGCTGAAACAAGCCAGGGATTCGATCATGCCCGCTCCCGAGATCATGTTGATGCCCGTAAGCGCTCCCAGCATCGCCGAGCGGGCGCTTTCCGCGCCGGCCTGGGCATCCACAAACTTCGAATCGGTCGCGACCAGGTAGCCGTGGGTGGGCAGGCCCAGATGCTTGCCAACTTCGCAACACGCCATGTTCAGCATGACGGTTTCTATCGCGCCCATAGGCGCGCCGCCGCTGCGCATGTCGAAGATCGCCGGAGCTCCTCCCCAGACGATGGGTGAGCCAGGTCCCGCCAGTTGATGCAGCGTAATGCCCGCCAGTGACTCGGCGGCATGTTGCGTCACCGAACCTGCCAGGGTCACGGGAGCAGTGCCGCCGGCCAGCGGCATGGAGACGAGTTCCGCAGGCACGCCGGCGCGGGCCAGATCGAGCAGGTTGTGCGATCCGAACTCCGACCAGTTCAGCGGCGGCGAAGGACACACGTCAAAAACTGCCCGCGGCCGTTCGCGCAACTTGTCTCGGCCGCCGCAGTCAGCGGCGAGCAAGTCGATCATGCCTTCAAGGCCCGCCGCGGAGAACGATCCCGTCACTACCGGCTTGTCAGAATGCTCGAGGACTACAAGCAGGCGGTAGAGATCGCCGATCGCGCTGGGGGCATCCGTGCACACCACCGCGGTAGACTGCGCGGCGAACTGCGGCAGCATCTCCGTGACCTGGAGGATGCGCACCAGGTCGCGAGTTTCCGATGACCGCGCCTCCAGCGTCTCGGGATCGAGCATCTGCACGCAGCAGGAACCGGGATCGAACTGCACGTCGTCGCCGCCGTAATGAACGGCTTTCCCTCCGTGGCGGTTGTAGAGGTAGAAGTCTCGCGGAACCGATGCCAGGCACTTGCGAACCAGGGGCTCGGGCAGACGCGCCACCCTGTCATTATTCTCAACCCTGATTTCAACTCCCGCCGACTGCAATAGCTCGACCACCGTCGAACCTACGCGAACGCCAGGACTCATCAGCAATTGGAACGCTTCGTCGAGGATGCGACTGATAAGTTCAGGACTGAGCAGTTGGATTTTGGGTCTCATGCCAGGGCTGCTCCTTTACTTGGCACTTTGCTCATCAGATTCTTTGCCAGTTCCAGGGCATCGATGGCATTCCGAGAGTAGCCGTCCGCGCCGATTTCAGCCGCCCACTTCGAGGTAACCGCGGCGCCGCCAATGATCGCTTTGACCCGTGGCCGCAGGCCATTCCGGTCGAGCGCTTCGATCACCGCTTTCTGGCCGGCCATGGTCGTCGTCAGCAAAGCGGAGACGCCAACGATGTCGGCATCCACTTCCTTGACCTTGGCGATGAACTGTTCGGGGGCCACGCTGGTGCCGAGATCGAAGATCTGGAATCCGCTGGCGGACAGGATGGTGGCGACGAGGTTCTTGCCAATGTCGTGAATATCGCCTTTGGCAGTACCCATGACGACCTTGCCCAGAGCCTCACGCTGCGAACCCCGCTTCAGCATCTCCGGTTCAAGAACACTCATCGCGGCCTTCATCGCCTCGGCCGATGCCAGCAGATCAGGCAGAAACATCTCTCCGCAGCCGAATTGCTCGCCGGCGAACGTAATCCCCGCGGCAAATCCCTGATTCACCGCATCGAGCGGATCGACGCCATTGGCCAGCGCCTGTTGCGCCAATTCCGCGGCCGTATCCGGCGCACCGTCGATGATGCTTTGGCGCATCGCTCCGAAGAGTTGATCCGGCACAGAACCTCCCGCTGAGATCAGCCTTGAAATCAGGCCGATAATCGCCGCAATTGTACTCTGGCGGAAAGTCGCAAAACTGTGATCCAGCGCACATCTACAGCGTTCGGAAGGAACCGCAATGGAAATCACGCCCACCGGTCACAGCCGATTGAATGTGTTCTGAAGGCAAGACGGATGCGCTTGAAAGGGTTGGAGTCGGGCCGCACGGCGGAGGATCGCGCGGCGCGGCGACCCCCAAGCAGCGGGACGCGCATACCGCGCGTCCCACTGCTTTTTCTTGCCACGCTTAAGAGTTATTTATGAAGCAATGACCGCCTACCAGCTTACCTTCAATCCCAACTGCAGTTGGCGTGGGTCGTAAGTGGCCGTGGGAGTTCCAGCCTGCGTAAACAGCGTGTTTGCAGCCAGCACGTTGTACTTGTTGATGAGGTTGAACATGTCGGCGCTGGCGTCGAGTTTGAACCGCTCGCCGAACTGAAAACGGCGGCCAACCCGAAAATCGGTAAAGACTGTCGTCGGCATGACGCCGGTGTTCCGTCCCAGTGTGCCGTACAGTGGTACGTTTACGACGCCGTCGTACACCCCGTCATTCATGCAAACCGGAATGAGGTAGCCGGTCGGCGAGTACTTGGACGCGATGGCCGTGTTGCCGCATGCGTCCGTGGTACTGGCCGATGCCGCCACATCCGGGCGCTGCGAAGTCCCACCCGTGAGCAGGTTGAAGGGGCGCCCGGAAGAGATCTCGATCATCGGCGCAACCGTCCATCCGTTTGCCAGATGGTTGAACACGCCTTGGCCGGGATGCAAGCCGCTGCCGTAGACACCGCTCAGAACAAAGCGGTGGCGCTGGTCGAGGTCGGAGTTGGAGCGATCCGCTCCGGGATTGAAGTCGTTCTGGGGCGTAGAGGTAAAGTCGGTGGCGTCGTCAATGGCGTGAGAGAACGTGTACCACGCCTGGAATTCCAGGTGCTTCCCCGTCCGTTTTCGCAGCTCGGCGGTAAACGCATTGTAAGAAGAACTGCCGCTGGATACCTCAGTGTTTACATCGGCGAACGGGATGGTCACACTGTTGCCCGGAAACGCCGCCACTGCCGCGGTTACGCACGCTGCTGGATATAGAGGAGGCAGCGCGGGGTTGAGGCCCGAAACCCGGAAGAAGCTGAGCAGCGGAGCCGGATAATACGCGCCGGCTGGCCCGGTGCCGCAGCTCGAGACATCCTGCGGAGAGGACGACGGGGAGAGCGCGCCAGCGGCTACCGCGCGTTCCCAGTTGGCAACTTCCGCATTCAAGTTCTGCGGGTTGTAATTCTGCAATTGATACAGGTGCCGTCCGCCGTTGAAGTCATAGGCAAGATTCATGGTGAATCCCCCGCCCAGGTCTCTCTCAATCTGCAGGTTGGCTTGTTGAGAATAGGGGTAAGAGAAATTCGCTGCGGTCATGCTGGCGGTGGGCTGGTTGATCAAATTAAATCCATTGGCCTGCGTCAGGTATCCTTGATTGGTGACCACGACAGCGATTGCTGGATCATAGGGATCGAACTTCTGCTGATCCGGCAAGTAGCCCGGCAGCGGCAAGCAATTGGGATTGTCCAGCGAGCCCTGGAAGACGTTCGTCGCATTCAAGAGGGTCGGATCGTAGCCCACATTCGTTGAAGCAGTGCATGCCGTTCCGCTACCCATTTGAATTACCGGAGTCCGCGAGCCATCGTACACGCCAGACTGGTAAGCGATGGTGAGCGGCGGGCGATCATAGAACATTCCCCAGGAAGCGCGAACCACGGTCTTGCCGTCCTTCCATGGATCCCAGGCAAGCCCGATGCGCGGTGCGATGTTCTTGTAATCGCGTGGGATTCCCTGCACCACATGCAGCGCCTGCTGCGCGGCAGCGGCCATCGGCGTGGATGCGCTGAATTGCGGCGTGAATTCCAGGTCGTAGCGCACTCCGTAATTCACGGTAAGGTTGGATCTAAGCTTCCAGGAATCCTGGATAAAGGGGCCGAGATTCTTGGTCGCGAAGCTGGTATTCGGATTGCCTAGAGCCTGGGCGAAAGATTGCGGCAGACCGAGACCGTAGGCTTGAAGGGGGGAGAGGGAGGGCATGCCGGAGATGATATTGTCACTGGCGAAAATAAACTGCCCACCAAATTGGCTGGTGGACTGAATGTCTAAGGGAATATAGCTGAAGTCGCCGCCGATCTTTACGGAGTGGTTGCCGGCAGTCCAAGTAGCCGTGTCCGCAAACTGGTAGCGTTTTTCTGTGCGATGCAGGTACGAAAGGGTGTCCTGGCCGAAGTATGCATAGCCGGGAATGTCCACGCCAACGCCTTGGGAACCGGGCGCTTGCGCGGCATCGAATCCCAGCCCGCGGCGCGCGAACTGAAAACGCGCTTCGTTGAACAGCGACACGCTATGCACCCACATGTGGGAAGCGCCGATGCTCCAATCGTGGAACTGCTGCTGGTCGGTGCGGCTGTAGGCGCCCTGGCCCGGCACCTGGCCGTCGAGAGAGTTCTCCAATCCAGTGACCAGGCTTGGGCTCACGCTGACGCGCAACAGGAGTTGCTGCATATCGTTGATCTTGTGATCCAGGCGCAGACCCCAAATGCTGGTATCTTCCTTGACCGGATAATTTCCAATCAGGCTGGTGAGAGGCACGAATCCGAGCGGCAAGGTTTGTCCGGAGGTCGCGAACGTGGAAGTGCCCGGTACGCCGCTGAGTGCCGTGGAAGAACCCGCACCGACAAGCCCGGCGTACTGCACCGTTTGCGCGTTGACCGGCGTGGAGGCGTTCTCCAGGAACGCTTTCTGCTCCGCTGTTCCCTGGATCGTTACTCCCGTTCCGAGGTATCGCGAGGCATCAATGCTGGTGAGATTGAAATTGTTGGTTCCGATGGTGGAAAAGCCGGTTTCCTCCCGGTATGTGGACTCGTAGGAGAGAAAAAAGAAAGTGCGGTCTTTGCGGAGCGGCCCACCCAGCGTAAGGCCCGGCTGCACGCGCGTGTAAGCAGGATCGGGAACCGTGCTGAATGGATTCACCGCCTGAAATGCCTGGTTGCGCACGAAGGCGTATGCGTCTCCGTGGAAATCGTTATTACCGCCGCGGGTGACGATATTGACCACGCCTCCGGTAGAGTGCGAGTACTCGGGAGCAAAAGCGTTGGTGATGATTTGAAATTCACCGACCGCTTCCTGCGAGACCGTAGAACGAATGCCATTGATGATGCTGTCCTCGGCGTCGAAACCATCCACGTTGACAAGGTTGGAGCGCGCGCGGGCGCCGTCAAAATTCAGGCCCGAGGTCGGAGCCATCGGGTTCGGCGCCAGGCCGTCGCGCTTGACCTCGGAATCGATCAAAGCGAACTGCACGTAGTTGCGGCCGTTGGTCGGCAGATTGTCGATGCGCTCACGCGTTACCGTATTGGTGGAGGAAGTGCGTTGCGTTTCGAGCTGGTCCGCGGAACTGGTGTTGATAACGACATGAACCACATCCTCGATGGATTGCAGCACCAGCGGCAGATCTGCGTCCTGACCGACGGTCAGAACCAGGTTGGCGATCTCCGTGGATCGGAAGCCGTCCGCTTCCGCGGTCAACCCATAGGTGCCCGGCGGCAAGGCCGAGAAACGATATGCGCCATCTTTGCTGGATTTGGCTTCGCGGGCGAGATTGTGGCTCGCGTCCAGAATCACAATCTTGGCATTCGACACCGGGTCACCAGAAGGAGTTTTCACGGTGCCCCGCAAATTGGCGGATGAGATGTTCTGCGCCTGCACTCCGAGAGCCAGGCCCAGCGTCAGAAGCAAGAGATGGACTACTGTTTTGCTGCGCATTGTCATTCACTCCTCAGTCGCGAGAACCGTCTAAGCTCCCGTGCTGCCTTTAAGATTTTGTGAAGCCCCTGTTACTGCTTTTGTTCCAACCGGCTTCCGTGGTCGCGGCTAGAATTTAAACTCCAGTAATTCTTTCGTTTCTGAACTGCCCGGCGCATACTTCCATTTCTTCAGCGCCTTTAGCGAAGCATCAGCGAGCACAGGGTGCCCGCCGACAACCTTGGCGTTCTTGATCTCTCCACCCGATCCAATAACAACCTCAATCCGCACGACGCCGGAAAGGTTCATCTTCTTGGCGATTTCGGGATATTCAGGTTGTGGATTGGAAACGGTCCTGCGTCCCTCTTGCGTGGCGGCGGTCAATGCAACAAGAAACATCAACGCCATGACCATCCAGAATTTGGCCAATAATTTTCCAGCTTTCCGTGATTTTGCATAGCTGCGTTGGCTACACGATGACATTGCTTTCTCCCGTCTCTCCATTCCATCGTTCAGGGCTAACGTTTCCGGTCCTCCGGGAACAATTCGTATACCTGGTCCAGCAACTCTTCGGGCATGCGGTTCTTGCGAACGTAGCCGTCGACTCCACGCTCCCTGCACTCAACCTCCAGCACCGAATCGTCGAGCCCGGAAAAAACAATCAAACGCATTCCCGGAAACAAATCCCGGATTCTTTCCGCTGCCTCGAGTCCGCTCATTCGCGGCATGCTCAGATCCAGAACCGCCAAATCCGGTCGGAGGATCTCTGCCTGCTCAATCACACTCAAGCCATCGTTCGCAGTTCCGACGATGTCAAAATGCCCTTCGAATCTGAGGTATTCGCATACCGCGCGCAGGGCTACGGGCGAATCATCTGCAACCAGTACCCGGATGCGACGGCTGGCCGAATTCAAGAGCACCTCTCATGCTGGAGGATCTCCAGCCACATTGAAATTGGGCTGATTCGTTAGGTACCTTTGCCTATGACGGAAGTAATGGAAAATCTGGAGTGGGTGCGGAGGGATCAGCCGCGGGTTAGGTTATTGCGTACGGCGTAGAGGACCAACTCCGTAATGGAATGGAAATTCAGTTTGAGCATGATGTGCGCGCGATGTGCCTCGGCGGTTTTCACGCTGATATCCAAAAGCGTTGCTACCTCTTTATTACTCTTGCCTTCGGCCAGAAGCTGCACGATCTCGCGTTCCCGCGGAGTCAAGCGGGACCGTGGCGGACGCGAAGAGTAGGGCAAATCCCCGCGCGACTCCCGGCCCTCGAGAACATTGGAAACACGCGTGGAAAAATACGCTTTGCCCTGCCGCACCGCATCCACCGCCGCCAGAAGAATGCGGTCCGCGTCATCTTTCAGAATGTACCCGCGTGCGCCCGCCTGGACCACTTGCTGCACCAGATCATCAGACTCGTGCATGGTCAGAATCAGGATTTCGGTTTGCGGAGAAACCTTGCGAATTTGCCGTACGACTTCCACTCCGTTCAATAGCGGCATGCTGATATCGAGAACCGCGACATGGGGCTGGCCGCTCGCTGCTTTTTCCACCGCCTCCCGCCCATTGACAGCTTCGGCGCACACTTCCCAGCCCGTCCTCGATTCCAGCAGAGTGCGCAGCCCCGCCCTTACGACGGCATGATCATCCGCGATGAGAATTTTCAGCGTCGTCATCGGATTCATGAGGATACCGGAATCGTAACTTTCACCGTGGTTCCCGAAGCATTGGATTCGATCCGGAGATGGCCTCCCAGTTGAGCTACTCGTTCCCGCATGCCGAGGATGCCGACTCCCAACTGGGCGCTGCCCCGGGCTACCTCACCCGGTTGCGTTCCATTCATGCCGCGTCCACAATCGCTGATTTCGAGCCTAACCTGATCGCTATCACGCCGCAGGCAGATGCGGGCGGTTTCGCTGCCGGAATGACGTTGGATGTTCGCCAACGCCTCCTGCACGATGCGAAACAGTGCGGTTTCCGCTTCCTGGTAAAGCCTGGGGAAATCCGGCTGCAGCTCCACGTCCGTTGCAATGCCGCTCCGTTCGCTAAAACCGATCGCATATTGCTTTAACGCGGACGCCAAACCCAAATCGTCAAGCAAAGGCGGATGCAGCAGGTAGGAAAGCGTGCGGATTTCCTGCGCCATCTGTTGCAGTACATCGCGTGCTTTGTCCAGAGCGCGCTCGGAATTCTCGTCTAGCGGCAAGGTTGACCTCCGGACTTGAGCAAGGTTCAGGTTTACCGCAAGCACGCTCTGGGCCAGACCATCGTGCAGTTCCCTTCCAATTCGCCGACGCTCCTCATCCTGCGCCTTCAACAAACGCGTCGAGAGCTGGCGGAGATCCTCCTCCGCTTTCTTCAGGCCCGAGACGTCGGCAAAAGACACGATCACCGAAGTCATCCCTCCCACCGTATCGAACTGCGGCACGGCGTTTTCATAAACCCACACAACTTCGTCTGTACCATTGCTCCGCCAGCCCATTATTTCACTTTGCACGCTTTGCCGGTCGCGGAGAGCCCTGGCCACCGGAAGCTCGGATGGCGGAATTTGCTTTCCATCTTCATGGATCGGCGTCAGGCCCAGTTCGTGGCCCTTCTTCCCGAGAACGTGTTCCGGAGTGAGATGAACCATATTCAACGCGGCATGGTTGGCATACTGAATTTCGCCCCCCGGCCCGCAGATGACCACGCCCACATTCAAGTCCCGCACCAGGGTGCGAAAGCGCTCTTCGCTGCTGCGCAGGGCCGCTTCGGCGTGCTTTTGTTCCGTGATATCGGTCAGCGAGATCAGAACCCGGACGAGTTCTCCGCCCGCGCCATATTCCGGTAGAACATCCACCAGTGCCCACCGCACCGATTTTGACCGGACATTACGCCAACCAAAGACCTGATTATGAATCGGCTTCTTGGTAGTGATGGCCAAAGGCACCGGCCTTGCCTCATAAGGAATCTCGGTGCCATCTTCCCGCAGCGCCGTTAAACCCAATTGGATCGTAGTTTTCCCCAGAGCCTCTTCGGAGGTGACGCCAAAGATGTCGAGCGCAGCCTGATTGGCAAATTGGATGTCGCCAGAAGGGCCGACGGACCCGATACCCACGTGCAGGTTTTGCGCGAGCGAGCGAAAGCGCTCCTCGCTGGTTCGCAGAAGGCTCTCCGCTGCTTTGCGCAAGGTCACGTCGCGAACCGTGGTCAGCGCACAGATTCGTCCGCCCACCTCTGTGATCGAACCGGAATACTGACCCACCCGCACCTCGCCGGATTTCCTGCGAAAACGAAATTCTTCTTGGCGAAGCTCACCGCACTTTGCGAATCGCGCTATGATTTCCGCGCGCTCGGCGTGGTCCACCCAAAGATTCAGCTCCAGCGCTGTTTTTCCTATAGTTTCTTCGCGCGAATACCCGGTCAAGCCAACGAACCCATCATTGACGTCGATATACAGGCCTTCGGGGAAGACAGAGATGCTAAAGGCATCGGGGCTTGACCGAAAGGCGGAAGCGAACATGACTTCCGACCGTCGCAGCGCATGTTCCGTTTCGCGCAGTTGCTGTGCCACTTGATGTTGCTTGCGATTCGTCAGAACCAGGCGCCCCGACGAACATAGAAACGAAGCAGTAATCGCGATGCCGGCGATGATGATCTGTTCCCGGCCAATGCGGTAACTCATCAGCACCACCAGCAGGGGGATGCAAACCGTCAGCCCCTGGGAAATCATCACGGCGCGGCGTGAAGGCTGGTGGCCGGTGGCGAGCTCGTCCGGAACGGGCTTCCACCGCGCAACCAGCAGCACGACAAACATGTAAGGCGTAGCTTCAACCACGTCCGCCCAGGTCGCGGTTAGGCTGGACCCGGCCAGCAGATAGGCCAAATCTGAAATAGCCGCTGCTAGGAACATCACCGACATGCCGGCAAGAAACGTCCGCAGACCCTCAGCCAAAGCGGTCTTCGAGCGAATCAGAAAAACCGCACACAATCCGCTGTCGCGAGCCAGATAGAGCCATAGGATTTGCTGGCCCGTCAGCCCTTCGGCCGCCTTCCCGAGAGACGGAACGTAAAAGAAATATACGTAAGCAGTTAAGGTGACGATGGCAATCTGGGCAAAATCCAACACCCGCTGCCAGTCGATTCCGTCTTTCTTTTCTTTGGGGGCGGGCAGAAGCGTGATGACCAGCGGCGCGAACCAGATGAAAAACAACATCTCGGACGCCCACGGCGTTGGCGCCGAGTTCCCGACGAAATACTGGTAGTACATACGGATGGCTTGGGCGCTGCCGCGCAAAGTCAGCGCGATGCCGAGCAGCAGCCAAAGCTGCCGGGAGTATCCGGTGCAACGCCGCGCAGCCTGAAACGAACACACCGCCGCCCACGCCACCACTGCCAAATCGAGAAGTTTGGAGTTGTGCAGACTCGACGACTGCGGCTGAGCGTAAACAACATTCGCAACCAGAAGGATGGCCACAACGACGGTGACCACGAGCGCAATTCGGGGAAATGTTCCGGAGGGGAGCAAGTAGGCCCTGACCTCGTTCTCAACTCAGCGAGTCTGATTATGCCCCACAACTTTACACAATGTTGTGTTCTGGACACCAGAACCAAAAATCCATGGCGGTGGACTGCCTGGCGTCGTGCTGGGGGAGAAATTCTTGGGTGCAGGATGGCGATGGCTCTAGTGGCGCCCATCTCTGATAGCGCAGAAGAAATACAGGCTGGAGCCGACGATCGGACTTGAACCGATGACCTGCCGATTACGAATCGACCCAGTTTTGCGTATGTTGTTGTGAGATGAGGGTTATAGCAGAGCGTTTTGGGGTGTTTTTGAGCACTCTAGCGACCATTTGTACAGCACTTGTACAGCAGCATGACCAGCCGATTTCAGATCGGCACGTTTGGTCTCGACGTCCTTATGCTTGGAAAGGGCGGTCCTCGAGTTCCAGGTCACGATTGAGCAACTCGGCGATTTCGACGGCCGGGCCCTTGCTCATCGCATGTGCAAGGGAAGTGAGACCAAAAGCGCGCATTGGGAGTCTGAAAGGCGATTTCGAGCCCTACTGGCAAGATGAGAAGGACTGGCTCTGTATCGTCGAATTCTTGCCCACCGATAATCCAGAGGCTCGGCTCTTTGCCGCCGACATCATCGGGTACTGGTCGGCTATGCAAATCTCACGAACGCACGCTCGCTGGCACCTACTGTTTAAGAGTCAAGTAGGGCCCCGCCATCGATGCTCTAGGAACTCACAATGTACCAATGTACCAATAACTTACACAAGTCTTGCGCGCACAGAGAACCGCCTCCAAATGCTTGAAACGTTGGCCATATTTGGCAAGATACAGCCACAGTTACAGCCACACCTACTTTGTCCATCATTTTATTAGTGCCGTGAACTCTTTAAGTTGTGGTTAGGGAAGCTTCGGGTTGGCTGACTAACAGTCACTAGAAATTTGCGTTTTACTCTGAGATTTCCGACATGTCCGTGCAAAATGTACCAATTTCAAACTACGGTGCCGGCCTTGCCAAGAGGGTCACCACGGTATAGTGCTCGATCCGGTCCAGCGTGAACTCGCAGACGCTCCCGTGCAGAGAGAGGCCAGCGAACTGAGGCGGGGCCGCGTCCGGCGAAAGGACTTTCACCTCCCAGCGGCTCAGGTCGTTGGTGCAGGCACTACAGACCAGCCCGCTCAGCTCCAGCCGGACTTTCACGTTCTCTGCCGGGGCCTGATGATCGTAGTTGAGCAAGTGGAGGATCAAAGTCCGGCCGTCGGGTTTCCGAGTCAACTGGCCCAGCACGTAACCCCGCGGCTCGATGCTGAGGCGAGGCCCTCTGGCCGCGGCCTCGGCGCGTGCCACGATTCCCGACTTAGACTTTCCGGCGCTGATGATGACGCCCCCACCGGCGGTGAACGCATCCAACCGGGCCTTTTGCTTAGCGCTGAGCTTGGGCAGGTCAGGCGGAATGACCAACACCTTGAACTGGTCCAGAGGAACTCCCTTGTCCAGGTGCGCGAGCACCTTGGTCTCGAAGAAGACGCTCTGCTTGAGGAATTCGTCGGCCAGCGGGTTGTGCGGCTCTGCGGAGATCAAGGCGATCCGCGCCGCCGGCTCTGCCTGGTGATACAACTCCTGATGCTCGACCAGGAAATGGTTGTATTGAGCGATGGCCGTCCAGGCCTCCTGGGCCTCTGGCTCGCCGTTGATCAGCGCGGAGAGGAATCGGCCCTCGATGTTTCGCGAGGTGGCCGCGCCGAACGCATAGGCCTCGGCGATGGAAAGCTTCTGCTCGGCCGGGCTGGGGATGCAGCGCTCGCGATGGCCGCAGTGGTAAATGTCGTTCTCATACTTCAGGGGCTGCCAAGGCTGCTTCTCGCCGCTTAAGAATTTGATCTTGCGCGCGTTGTCCACCTGCCAATGACCGTGCCACACCCCTGGAGTGTCCTTGCCGTCCTCCTCCCAGATCGCCTCGTTAATATCGTTCATCCCAAACCGGTCCGGCGGAATATGGATATTTGCTTCAACCATGACCTTGGGCCGGCCGGTCTCCCGCGCCTTCCGCTCCGCCATCCGCTGGGTGTCATCGAGCAACTGGGCCAGGCCGCTGTTATGACCGATCATGTTGTCCCATGCGATCGCGTCCACGCCCGCGTCCATCGCCATCTCCGCCTTCTTCAAGAGATAGGCCCGCCAGCCCGGATCGCGTGCGTCGGCGAGACGACGCTTCCATGAGATCTGCAGGTCGGTCGTGGCCGGGCCGGCGTAGAACATGGGGATGCCGTACTTCCACAGGCCGTATTTCTTCGTTTCCGGGTCGTCGCGGTAGGCGCTCTTCCAGAACATATTGGTAGCCGACAGGTACGCCGAGACATGGATGCCGTTCTCATGGCAGCGCGCGATTACCTTTTTCAGGTTCTCCCGGTTCTCGTCCTCGTCCTTCAGCGACCAGCCGTTGCTCCAGGTGACCCAGATCCAGTTGAACTCCGCCTGCTTGAGTAAGCCGAGCATTTGCTCGAAGTCACGGTCATAGATGTGGGTTAGCACCTCCTTCTCTTCAGCGCTGAACTTTTTCCCCCACCATGTCCGCTCGGCCTTCCAGCCCTCGATTCGTCCGCCGTCCAGCCGGATGAAACGAAAATTTCCCTGCTCCGCCCACGGCGGCACGTCCTCCGGCTTGGCACGATACAGTTTCGGCGCTGGCTGAAAAGGCTGGGCGGAGCAGAGCAGCAGGAACGCGGCCACGAAACCAATATGTGCAATGCTTTTTCCCATTCGGACACGCTGCACGGTTCTCTCGAAATACTTCGAGTTCAGGCGCTCTTCACGACTGATGATGCCACCGAGGGTTCCGACATGCTCGTTCCTTCTCAAACAGCATGGGCAGCAGTTGATTCTGCATGTCGGATATCGAAATCCTGCCACCCGCCGGGAGGAGTCACCCGCTCGACCTCGGCCGGACCCCACGTGTGCGGTTCATAGCCATAGAGTTCCGTACCCCGACTCAGCAAGGGATCGACAATCCGCCACGCTTCTTCCACATAATCTTCGCGTGCAAACAACGTCGCATCCCCCGCCATCGCGTCGCCCAATACTCGTTCATACGCGTCCATTTCCTCGGAATCGCGCTGACGGCTTGCGGTCATCTCCGCCGCTTCTCCGATCAACTTTTCTCCTGGTGCCATGGTTGTCATTCCCATCGCGATCGCAACATCAGGACTGATGCGGAAGCGGAGATAATTGGAGGCAAGCACATCCGCCGGTATCACGGTAGGCGGTTTTCGCAAGCGGCACACGATTTCCGTACAGGTTGCAGGCAGGCATTTTCCAGCTCGAATGTAGAATGGAACGCCCTGCCAGCGCCAGGAATTGACCTGCAGCTTGAGCGCCACAAAGGTCTCGACCTGCGAGTCGGCAGACACGCCCTCTTCTGCCAGATATCCTCGGAACTGCCCCCGAACGACATCTGTCGATTCCAGCGCCGGGATTGCCTTGAGGACCTTCACCTTCTCATCGCGGATCGATTCGCTCTCCAGTCTGACCGGAGGTTCCATGGCCAGGTTGCTGAGGATCTGAAATAGATGATTCTGCACAACATCGCGTATCGTCCCGGTCCGATCATAGAAAGCGCCGCGGCCCTGTACCCCAAAGTCTTCTGCCATCGTGATCTGTACGCTCTCCACATAGTTGCGATTCCAGAACGCTTCCATAAACGCGTTGGCGAAGCGAAAGACAAGGATGTTATTGACCGGCAGCTTGCCCAGATAATGATCGATGCGAAAAATGTCTTTCTCCTCGAAATGGCGGAGCAAAAGCCGATTCAGATGCTGCGCAGATTTAAGATCAAATCCGAACGGCTTTTCCACGACGATTCGGGCACTGGTCGTACAACTGCGACAGTGCTGCAACTGTTCCAGCACAACTTCGAAAAGTGCTGGAGGAATGGCGAGATAGTTTGCCGGGCGTCGTGCCCCCTGCAGTTCTCGGTTAAGCTGCTCAAACGTAGCGGGATCGTTGTAGTCTCCATCTACATAACGGAGAAGGCGTGCGAGTTTCTCGAACGCAGCCGGATCGATTCCCCCGTGTTTTGCGAGACTGTCATGGGCCCGCGCCCGAAGTTGCTCCAGATTCCAGCCGGCTTTGGCAACGCCAATAACCGGAACATCGAGATGCCCGCGTTTGATCATGGCCTGCAGGGCGGGAAATATCTTCTTGTACGCGAGATCGCCAGTGGCTCCGAAGAAAACAAGCGCGTCGGAATGTGTGTTTGACAAGGTCGTCTCCTCAGGCCACTCTTGTTTTTTGGCCGGCCTTCTCCAAATGGCCGCCGAACTGGTACCGCATCGCAGAGAGAATCTTGTTTGCAAAATCCGCTTCGCCTCGCGAACTGAACCGCTCGTACAACGCACTGGTGAGAACCGGTGCCGGCGCGGCTTCGTCAATCGCGGCTTTTATCGTCCAACGCCCTTCGCCGGAGTCGGAAATCCTACCAGCAAACTTCGAGAGCATGGGATCGTCGAGCAGAGCGGCCGCGGTAAGATCCAAGAGCCAGGATGCGATGACACTGCCACGGCGCCAGACCTCAGCGATATCCCGCAGGTTAAAGTCGTACTGGTAATGCTCGGGGTGTCGCAACGGGGTGGTTTCCGCATCCACAGCGGCGCTTGCCCGTTTCCCGACGTTGGCGGCGCGCAGGATGCCAAGACCTTCCGCGTACGCTGCCATCACACCATACTCAATCCCGTTGTGAACCATCTTCGCGAAGTGTCCGGCACCGCTAGGACCACAGTGCAAGTAACCTTGTTCCGCCGTGCCGTCCAGATTCTCTCTCCACGGGGTGCGGGGTACATCTCCCATGCCCGGAGCCAGCGAAGCAAAGAGTGGGTCCAGGTGCTCAACCACATCCTCGTCCCCACCGATCATCATGCAGTAACCGCGCTCAAGCCCCCACACGCCGCCGCTGGTCCCTACATCCACGTAGTGAATCCCCTTGGTCGAGAGTTCTTGAGCTCGCCGGATATCGTCGATGTAGTAGGAGTTTCCACCGTCGATGAGAATGTCTCCGGAAGCGAGGTGAGGCAAAAGCTCGCCGATTGTTTTGTCGACAGCTGCCGCGGGCACCATCAACCACACCGCTCGCGGCGATTTCAGCTTTCCGACAAAATCCTCCAGCGAAGTCGAACCAATCGCCCTCTCTTCCACCAGATCGTGGACCGCCATCGGTGACGTATCAAAGACCACGCATTCATGGCCTTTCCCAAGGAGACGCCGGACCATACCTGCGCCCATCCTTCCCAGCCCGATCATCCCAAGTTGCATTTGCAATCTCCTTTTCTTGATCTTCTTCAGGCAAATCTTCTTCACGTTCGCTAAACACGTGCCGCTTTGTGCTGGGTTTCGAAGACTTCGACGAACTTTTGATAACGCCGCGATATCTCTTTCACGGCAGCGTGACGGGTGACCTTGTTCGCGCGCCAATCGACAAGGGGATCCCAGAAACTCGTGCGACCGACGGCGAAACCGATGAATCCCGGGACCGCTGCGGCAGTTGTAAGCCATAGGTGGACCTTGCTGTCGTCCTCGCCGCGGCCCAGGATGATGCAGCCGACTTGGTCCCGGCCATGCGCCCGAGCCGCCGCGACTACTCGTTCGCAATCTTCGCGGTTGTCCAGCCCCTCGATCTTCCAGACGTCCGGCTCCACTCCCGCCGCTTGCAGTTCCTCGATAGCCTGCACCATCAAACTCGCACGCAGTTCGAGGTCGTAGGCCCGCTTGTTTCCATGAACGCGGTCGAGCTGGAATTTCTCGGGCGGAACCAGCAACTCGAACATGAATCGGCTGCGACCCTGATGCAGATAGTTCGACAGTCGCCGTAAGCGAGTGGCCTGGCGCAGATTCAGATCTTTGTCCCCTTCCGCGTTGTAGCGAACCAGAACCTTGCAGAAGTTAGGCTGGACGCGCTCGATTTGTTTGCCGAAATCATCGCCGTACTCGAAATCGAATTCATCCTGCCCGCTTTTTTCAGCCGGACAGGCCGTCAGGTATCCCTCCGCTAGCGCTTCCCGAAGGATCGCAGCCCCGAACTGTTCATCGACCAGGATGCCGGCCTTTTCCTTGGGCACTCCTGCCTCGATAGCATCCTTGAAAGCGTCATAGATCACGCGCTTAGCCGCCGCAATTTCATCGGTCTGTTTTGCACTCAATGTGCCGTCCCATCCGAACATCTTTTTCTGGAATGAGCCCCGGTGGTCGAACGGCAATATATAAAGAGGTTGATGGAATCCGATCGGTGTCATGCATTCTCCTTTAACTTGCGGTAATAGCTGATCAGGTTGTTGGTCGAACTGTCGTGACCGAGCACCGGATTCGACTGGCTTTCAAGTTCAGGAATAATGCGCTGCGCGAGGACCTTGCCAAGCTGGACACCCCACTGATCGAATGAGTCGATATTCCAGATGGCACCCTGGGTAAAGACGGAATGCTCGTAGAGAGCGACCAACGTGCCCAAAGACTCCGGTGTTAGGCGCTCGGCGAAGATGAGGTTAGACGGACGGTTGCCTTCAAATACCCGATGAGGCACAAGCCGCTTGGGCGTTCCCTCCGCTTTCACCTCTTCTGCAGTCTTGCCGAAAGCCAAGGCCTCAGCCTGGGCGCACACGTTTGCGATCAGCATGTCATGATGAGAGCCGATGGGATTCAGGGATTGACCGAATGCGATGAAATCACAGGGAATGAGCTTCGTGCCCTGGTGAATCATTTGATAAAAAGAATGCTGGCCATTGGTCCCCGGCTCACCCCAGTAAATGGGGGAGGTCTGATGCGCCACTCTGTTTCCCTTAACCGTGACCTGCTTGCCATTGCTTTCCATGGTCAGCTGCTGAAGGTACGCGGGAAATCGCTTCAGGTACTGTTCGTAGGGCATCACGGCCACGGTCTGGGCACCGAAGAATTCGTTGTACCAAATTGCTAAAAGCCCCATCAGCACCGGCAGATTCTTCTCGAAGGGAGCCGTGCGGAAGTGCTCGTCCATGGCATGAAACCCTTTGAGCATCCGATGGAAGTTTTCGGGGCCGATGGCAAGCATGGTGGAGAGGCCAATGGCAGAATCCATGGAATACCTTCCGCCGACCCACTCCCAGAATCCGAACATGTTCGCAGTATCGATTCCGAACCTCGCCACCTCGGCGGCATTGGTCGAGACCGCCACAAAATGCTTGGCCACGGCTTTTTCGTCCCCGCTGAGACCGGCAAGGGACCAGGATCGGGCCGTTTGAGCATTGGTCATCGTCTCGAGCGTCATAAAGGTCTTTGAGGACACGATAAAAAGAGTCTCCGAAGGGTCGAGACCGTGAACCGCTTCCGCGAAGTCCGTAGCGTCAATGTTGGAGACAAAACGAAAGTTGATCGACCTCTCCGTGTAGTATCTGAGAGCCTCGTAAGCCATGACCGGGCCCAGGTCCGATCCTCCGATCCCGATATTGATGACGTTGCGGATACGCTTCCCGGTGTGGCCTTTCCACTCGCCGCTTCGAATCCGTTTCGAGAAATCCGCCATCTTGTCGAGGACTGCATGCACCTCGGGCACGACATTTTTCCCATCCAACAAGATGGACCCTTCGCGAGGGGCTCGCAGGGCTGTATGCAGGACCGCGCGGTCTTCCGTGACGTTGATCTTGTCACCGCGAAACATAGCGTCGATTCTTTCCCGCAAGCGACTCTCTTTCGCGAGCTGAATGAGAAGCCGCAGCGTTTCGTCGGTAATGCGGTTCTTTGAATAATCAAAGAAGATGCCGACAGCTTCCGCAGCCATTCGCTTCCCGCGCCGCGGATCCTCGGCAAACAGTTGTCGCAGGTGCAGATTGCGAACTTTCCGAAAATGAGTTGCCAGATTTTTCCATGCCTGGCCCTTGGTCGCCAGTCGTTTGGTGACTACTCGCGCCGTCATCGCCATTTTCTTTCCTTTCTGCTGATTGTTAGCGATAAATTACTTCCTGTTGACATGACACTTGTCGAAGTCCCACGCCGGAAATCCCCACGAAAAGCGCGTTGAGTGGCTTACTTCTGAGGCAAAGCGATCAGGCTGTGTGTTTCGGAATCGTCACGCTCTGTTGCAGAGTGAAATCCAGCAGGGTCTCGCTCGGGATCTTCACTTGGTCTCCCTTAGTGATAATTTCCGAGGCAGCTCCCACGCCCGCCCCTGTTCCCGCCCCGATGGCCGCCCCTTTCCCGCCGCCGGCAAGCGCACCGATGATGCTCCCGATGGCGGCTCCCCCCACAGTTCTTTTCGCGGTACTCGCGCCCTTGGACTTGCCTGAGACTTCGTATTCTCCGGTGACTAGCGGCACAGTCTGGCCATCGACGACGATTCCCGTCAGCTCGAGTTTTAGTTCGGACCTGCCAGTGAAAGTTCCGGTCTCTTTGGACTCGTCCAGCCGGCCATAAACGTCAGCGCCCTTCGGAACCACCACATCGCCATCCATCCACAGAGGCTCTTCGAGCGAAGCCTCGAAACGATATCCCACGCGATTCCTGGTGGAGTCAATGGAATCGATGGTGCGAACCGAAATCCGTGTACCCGCAGGAATGGTGACCGACGACGAAGTCTTTGCGAATTCATCTTCTTCTATAGCCGATGGCACAGTCGGCTGATTCGAGGGAACCGATGGCGAGGCGCCCTGCGCGTCGGAATCGAATCGGAGCGAACGGACATCGGCGATATCATAGCTCTGCACTGACGACCCTACCTGAAAGCTGATGCTGGTCTGGGTCCCATCCATGAATTTACCCTTGATCAGACTTCCATTTTTCAATTCCAAAGAGTCCGCGCGGGCAGCTACGGCTGCCACACACAGAGCGACAATCACCCCACAAATCTGTTTCGCGTTCATTATGAGTTCTCCTGTGTATTCGTTGTGTTATGTTGCCTTCAGGCCAGCAGCTGTCTATTTGCTGCGTCCCGGAGGAAAATCCTTCAGCAGTTTTTGCGCTCCCTTATTGAGCCTTTCCTGGTTTTTCTCCTGTTTCTTGCTGGGTTCAATCGCATGTTGGGCAGCACCTATCCAAACGAGCTTCTTTACAGCAGGGTCATACATACCAACGACGAAAGTCCCGATGTAATTGCTTGAAGTACTGGCCGAAAATGTACCGAAGCCGCCCCCCCACGGGCCCCAGCCGCCCAAGCCGCCAAAGCCGCCCATGTTGTCCCCGAAGCCGTTGATCTGCTTCTCCTGATCGATCGCGAGCTGGTAGCCAAGGAGTAAATCGGCTTTACTGCCGTCCACCGCCTTGGCGAAGCCCTTTCCCGCCATTTGCGAATCGATCGCCAGCTTGACCTGGGTGTCCAGGATCTGGTCGGGATGGCCACCTACCGCAGGTACGCCTTGTACCTCGTCGACCCATGCATAGGTGTGGTATTTAGAAAAGTCAGTTCCAGGCATATAGTTGGTTCTCACGTCCTGCGCGAATGTCACGGAGCACGCAACGAGCGCCAGGACCAATGCAGGACCAAACTTTGCCGTCGCTGGAAAAATAATTGCCTTTGCAAATCTCACTACAGTCTCCTTATTTTTTGTGTTCTTTGTTCCGCGTCCTCTTTTACGCTTTCTCTGGTATTGGACATGGCTGTACATGCCAGATTTCTGCTGCGTATTCAGCGATGGTGCGGTCGCTGGAGAACTTCCCCGAGCCCGCCACATTCAAGATGGCCTTGCGCGCCCACTGGTCGGAATCGGCATATGACGCGGTCAGCTGCGCGTCGGCCTCGAGGTAGGACTTCAGGTCCGCCAGGTCCATGAAGGGATCGCCGTGGGTCAGCAACATGTCGCTCAACGGAGCGAAGATGCCCGGCTCATGGCGGCTGAAATAATCCGAGAAAATCAAATCCAGGGCTTGGCGAGTTTCGGGCTCGTGTTCGTAGTGCCAGTGCGGGTTGTACCATCCGCGACTGCCAATCACCTGTTCAGCCGTCAAGCCGAAGAGGAAGAAGTTCTCCTCGCCCGCCTCCGCAGCCATCTCAATCGTCGCGCCGTCGCGTGTGCCGATCGTCAATGCACCGTTCATCATGAACTTCATGTTGCTTGTGCCGCTGGCTTCGTAGCCTGCAGTGGAGATCTGGTTGGAGACGTCACTGGCGGGGATAAGGCGTTCCGCAAGGGAGACGCAGTACTCGGGCAGGAATACAACCTTCAGCCGCCCGCGTACGGCTGAGTCGCCGTCGATGGTCGCAGCCAGATTGTTAATGAATTTGATAATCACTTTCGCGAGCCGGTATGCAGGTGCAGCCTTGCCCGCAAAAAAGAACGTTCGTGGATGCATGTCCAGCCCAGGGTTCTCCCGGAGCCGGTTGTAGAGCACAACGATCCGCAGTGCATTCAGGAACTGGCGTTTGTACTCGTGGATGCGTTTGACCTGGCAATCGAAGATCGACCCCGGATCAACGGTCTGCCCTGTCGACCAGCGGAGCCAATCACAGAATTGTCGCTTGGCACCTCGTTTGGCTTTGAGGAAGCCATCCCGGAAGGCTTTGTCCTCGGTGAATGCTTTGAGCTTGCTTAATTCGCTTAAATCACGGATCCACTCATCTCCTATGGCATCGGTGATAAGTCCAGAGAGTCCGGGATTGCATAATTGCAGCCAGCGCCGGGGTGTGACTCCATTCGTTTTGTTGTTGAAACGTTCGGGAAAAATTTCCGCCAAGTCTTTGAGCGTGGTCTCACGCAACAGCTTCGAGTGAATCTCCGCCACCCCGTTGGTGCTGTGAGAACCTATGACCGCCAGATTGGCCATGCGAACCTTCTTGTCTCGGCCGTCCCCCTCTTCAATAAGGCTCACGCGCTGAATCCGTTCTTGGTCGCCCGGAAAACTCCCTCGAACGTCACCCAGAAAACGGCGGTTGATTTCATAGATGATCTCGAGTTGCCGGGGCAGCATGTCCTCAAACCACGCTGCCGGCCATTTTTCGAGCGCTTCGGGCAGTAAAGTGTGATTGGTGTAGGCCAGGGTTTTCTGCGTGACGTGCCAGGCTTCATCCCATTCAAGGTGAACCTGATCGACCAGGATTCGCATGAGTTCCGGCACCGCCAGCGAGGGGTGGGTATCGTTCATCTGAATCGCCACTTTCTCTGCAAACAAGCTCCAATCCGAGTTGGAGCGCTGGAAGCGGCGCACCGCATCTGCCAACGAGCAGGCAACAAGGAAGTACTCCTGCAGCAGGCGTAGCCCTTGCCCCATCACTTTTGAATCATCGGGATAAAGGACGCGGGTCAGGGTTTCGGCCCCAAGGGTCTGAGTAAACGCTTCTACGAAATCGCCGTGAGAGAACTCTTCAAACTTGAAGTAGTCGGGCGCTGCCGCGGCCCAGAGTCGAAGCGTGTTGATCGTGGAACCACCGTACCCGATCACGGGACGGTCAAATGGGATGCCGATCAGAGTCGTTGGGCGACCCGGTACCGGGCGCAGGCTGCCTCCGCTGAGCTCGAACGAGCAGCCCACGCTGACTTCCACCTTCTCGTTCGGGCGAGCGATCTCCCACGGATCGGGAGAACGGAGCCAGTTATCCGGCGTTTCCTGTTGCCATCCGTTCTGGATCGATTGCCTGAAGATGCCGTATTCATAGCGCAGTCCGTACCCCATGGCCGGTAGCTGCATCGTCGCGGCCGATTCAATGAAGCAGGCCGCCAGGCGTCCAAGGCCACCGTTACCCAATCCCGCATCCGGCTCCTGCTCTAAGATCTCGATGAGGTTCAGTTTCTTGTCCTGCATGAACTGCTCTGTGAGCGGAGCGAGGAGAAGGTTCATAACATTGTTTGCCAGCGAGCGGCCGATGAGAAACTCCATCGAGAGATAGTAGAGCCGCTTAGGATTTCGTTCTTCGTAGGTCTTCTCGGTCAAGAGCCATCGCTGAGATAGAACGTCACGCACCGACCGCGCGAGGGCCTCGAAGCGGTCGCGCGCCGTCGCCGCCGCTAGATCGACGCCACTGTCAAACAGCAAGTGCCGTTCATACAGTGCTTCGTCCGTTCCGGAGAAGTGCACGGGACCACATCCGTACTTGGCGACGAGTTTCTCAGTATCCGGCCGCTTTGCGGCGGCTTTAGTAATCATGAACGACTCCTTCAACATTTTCCGAGGATTGGTGCCCTAGCCTACATCCCATCGTGATTGTTTGATCGCTTTGGCTATATTGCGGGCCAAGTTGTGAGTAGCCCGCAAATTGCTGCCGAAGAAGCGAACGTCGCCGTTCACTGTGCGCTCGAGAACGATTTTGCCTTCGCGCGTGAGAAGTTGACTCCGCACCGTTAACTTTGTCGCGCCGCTCACGGTGGTTACCGCACGCCGCGTTTCGTTCCCAGGCGTGTATTTCTCAACAGTTATTTGCAAAACCAGCAAGTTCGGAACGTCGCTGGCGTTACGGTCGCCGTCGCGAAACACCTGCTTGAATTGCTTTGTCTTATTCAATTCTTCAAGGAGGTTCTCGTAGATCGCGACTTGGAATGAATCCGCGATCTCCAGGTCGCCGGGGTTGACCCTTTCCACTTGCACGCTCCATTGCATAGTGGAGCCGCTACTCGCATCGGAGGATTTCACCGCGGCAGTTTGGGCAGGTAGCCAAGCCGGAAATGCAGCCATGATCGCCACCATTGCTGCTACATAAACGATCGATAAACTCCGTCTAATTGTTTTCATCCGTGCCCTCCACAGTGCTTTGTTTTGTGGTCTGGTATTCGCCAGAACCAGGAGATACGCCCCGAGCCTTTAGTGAATCCCTTACGAGTTCGCCTTGTCCCTTGGCCAGTTGGAAGATCGCACCGTGAACTCCTCCATTACTGTCCTCATATTCCAGGGTCAGAGTGTCGTACTTTTTATGGGCGAAGAGACTGACGACCCGGCCACCACCATACGGAGCGGCAGCCTTGCCTAACTTCATCGGCAATCCGCCGACCTGCTTGCTCTCTCCACCCAGAACAACAGCCTGGATAGAAGTGAGTTTTACCTCTGTGCCGGGCTTGCCGCCTTGCTGAAAGTGCAACGCATCGCCTTGAATGGACAGAGTTCCATTGCTGTTGCTCTTTGTGTTTTCCAAACCCAGAAGATGAGTGGCCCGAATGCTGAATGGTGCGCTCGCGTTTACTGGGGGAGCGGTGCTCTGGGCCAATGCGCCTAGGCTGGAGCAGAGCAATAGTGCCCAGACTCTGATGAGTGCGTGTCCGACGAAGTAACTGTTCCTATGGTTCCTTAGAATAAACAAACGATCCATCCTTCCTTTGCGCTCGAATCGATTTGCCACATCGAGCTGCAACTCTTGCACAATTCCTGAAACTCGCACGATAGCAACGCGGTTCCCACAGCGGACCACCGCTCATGGTCAGCGGTACGACTCCCCCTGCTCACTTCTTGCCGTAAGGCCACTTCCAGCCGCTAATCTCAGCACTGTCGATTCCGTGCTCGTAAGCATGGCGCCGGCATGCAATCTGGCTGTCGCGAAACTCCTCTTTAGCATGCGCCCCAATCCGCTGCAGCTTCGGAACACGGTCAATGGCATCGATTGCGAGACTGAACCGGTCCGTCTGGTTGTTAATTGCCAGTTCCATCGGCGTATTAATATTGCCCTTCTCTTTGTAGCCGCGCACATGCAGGTTGCGGTGGTTTGTCCGGCGATAGGCGAGACGGTGAATCAGCCAGGGATAGCCATGGAAGTTAAAGATGATCGGTTTATCGGCCGTAAAGAGAGAATCGAAATCTCGATCAGTCAGGCCATGTGGATGTTCGTTGTGAGGTTGCAGCTTGAACAAGTCCACCACGTTAATGAATCGGATTGTCACGTCAGGGAATCGTTCCCGGAGCAGTGCAGTCGCGGCCAATGCTTCCTGGGTGGGGATATCGCCCGCGGCAGCAAAAACGACGTCGGGTTCCTGGCCTTCATCATTACTGGCCCAATTCCAGATACCGATACCCTTTGTGCAGTGCGTAATGGCAGCATCAATATCCAAGTACTGCAGATGGCGCTGTTTGTCCGAGACAATGACGTTGATGTAGTTTTCCGAGCGCAGGCAATGATCGGCTACGGACAACAGGCAATTGGCATCCGGCGGGAGATAGATGCGGGTTACTGCGGCACTCTTGTTGAGCACTACATCCAGGAATCCTGGATCCTGGTGCGTGAAGCCGTTATGATCCTGACGCCACACGGTTGAGGTAATGAGAAGGTTCAGCGATGCGATCTTGCGGCGCCAAGATAAATTGTTACAGATAGACAACCACTTGGCATGCTGATTAAACATCGAGTCGATCACGTGCACAAAAGCTTCATAAGACGAGAGAAAGCCGTTGCGGCCCGTAAGCAAGTAGCCCTCAAGCATGCCCTCCATCGTGTGCTCGCTGAGCATTTCGACAACGCGTCCGTCCGAAGCTAGTTCTGTTCCGTCACGGTCCTCGGGGAAACTTTCAGCGATCCAGAATTTCTTCGAAGCCTGGTAAATGGCGTCCAGCTTGTTGGAAGTGTTCTCGTCGGGTGCGAAAACCCGAAAGCCGTTCATGTTCCATTTCATGACGTCCCGCAGAAACACACCTAGCGCCGGCACATTCTCTACTTCGAGGTTTCCCGGGCGCTCAATCTTGATGGCATAGTCGCGAAAGTCAGGTAAGCGCAGCGCTTTCCTGAGCTCTGCGTTCGCGTGTGGACTGGCACTCATGCGACGCCCGCCTGACGGCATAATTTCGGCGAGTTCGGGTAACACCCTGCCATACTCGTCGAACAGTTCTTCGGGTTTGAGTGACCGCATCCAGTTCTCAAGAATGCGCAGGTGTTCCGGTTTAGTCTTGACGTCTGCCAATGGAACCTGGTGCGAGCGCCAGAAGCCTTCCAGTCGATGTCCGTCCACCTCCCGCGGGGCACCCCAGCCTTTTGGCGAACGCAATACCACCATGGGCCAGCGTGGTCGCGTGGCAACGCCCGTCTTCCGGCATCCTTCCTGATGGGTCTTAATGTCGGTAATGCACTGCTCCAGCGTCGCCGCCATCGCCTGATGCATGCTGTCGTGATCGGATCCCTCCACGAAGTAGGGATTCCAACCATACCCGCGTAACAAGTCTTCCAGTTCTTCGTGAGTAATCCGTGCCAGCAGAGTCGGGTTGTTGATCTTGTATCCGTTAAGGTGAAGTATGGGTAACACAGCCCCATCGCGAATTGGGTTCAGAAACTTGCTGATGTGCCATGAAGTCGCCAGCGGGCCGGTCTCGGCTTCGCCGTCACCCACGACCGCCGCGACGATCAGGTCGGGATTGTCAAACGCGGCTCCACAAGCGTGCGAGAGGACATATCCCAGTTCACCTCCTTCATGAATCGAACCCGGCGTTTCTGGAGTACAGTGACTGCCAATACCGCCGGGGAATGAGAACTGCTTGAAGAACTCTCGCAGGCCTTTCTCATCCTGGCTTTTCTCCGGATAGATTTCACTGTACGTGCCTTCCAGATATATAGGCGCCAAAACTCCCGGCGCCCCGTGTCCTGGGCCTGCGAGAAAAATCATCTCGAGGTCGTCTCTCTTTATAAGACGGCTCAGATGGGTGTAGAGGAAGGCGAGCCCTGGGCTTGAGCCCCAATGACCGAGCAGTCGGCTCTTGATATGTTCTGGTTTTAAGGGCTCCCGTAAGAGGGGATTTGCCTGAAGGTAGATCATTCCTAGAGCAAGGTATTTGCACGCTCGCCAAAAAGCATCGACTCTATTCAGCTCATCGGCGCCTAGCGGCGCACCTGCAACGGTTGATCGTGCAATCCCTTCGGCGCTCAGTGGTCCGGCTAGTTCTTCAGTTCCTGTTAGTGGGGTCATTTTCCATTCCTTACTCGTCTTTGTGCTCTTCCGACACTTTGGGGTGCAGCAAGCGTCCGCCTTCGTCGTGGTTCAACACTCATCCAAACACTGATTGCACGTTCCTCTCAGTTAACAGCTTGAAAACTCCAGCATTGCTCCTCGCCTCTGCGTTGCAACTCGCGTTGGATTTGTTCGATTTCCGTCGCATCGTTTGCGGTGATTGCGAAGTCGCCGGCGAGGATGATATACAGCATGTCAATGAGTGTGTCAGTCGGGATGTTCATCAGTTCTCCGAACATGGCCTACTCCTCTGGAGCAATTTGGAGATCGCACTTCGTATTTGCAATCCGGCTGCCATAAGTGGCCAGTTGTAAGTGGATGAAAATACCTGTCTACCAGTTGGATCGGGAGCTCCGACACAGATATCGAATGACCTGCCAAGGGCACTGACCGAGTTTGGGCAGCAAGCCGAAGTTATTCCCAGCTGCTGGCCAGTACTTAGAGTGGCTTGAAGCACGACGACGACCATCGGCCGATTGACTAGTAGCTCGCGCAGATCGCGCATAGGTATTCACGGTCGGCATGCCTATTGAATAGCCCGCCAGTGTATTTGAGGTCGTCGATTTCCGTTTGTGTCAGTGACCACGGCCCAGTTCATGTGTAAAGGCTTTTTTACCGTTGCTGATTGCAGAGTGAGTGTTGCATTGCACATTGTCGTTTTCTCCTTTTTGAGAAATGCCTATGACGAGACGCTCTCGGCTGCCTTCCTGAGCATTAGAGATACACTTGGGAACCGCACGTAGCGCGCCAAATCCGATTCGTCGCAAATCGCTTTGTCGAAATGGACTTGGAAACATGTGTGGGCTCCGAAATGTGCCCACATTCAGGCGTTGACCTCAACTGGGTACAGCGCGTGTCACAAGAAATGGCGGGACGGTAGGGCGTGAGTCAGTTAGGTGTTTCGGTGTTTCTTGTCTCTTCGGGTTCTCGCATGCCCTTCTATCAGTGTGGAGGGGCGGCCGATGCACCGACGTTGCCGCAGTTACGGTGAACAGGAGTCTAAGTACATCGCATTCCGCCCCACATCCGCACACATCAAATCAGTTCACGTTGGCACCTCAATAGCGAAGTCTCCTGCACAACCTGCGCGCGAACAGTCCTTCCCCCATCCGCAAGCTGTTCTTGCTCACGCTGCTCATCAATCAGGTGATTCAGTTCAGCACAATCCCTTGCGCTCAGCTCCTGGCGCTCGACACGCACATAATCACGCTCGCGGTCGTAACGTTCCAGCCAGTCCAGCGTCCATTCGGTGAATGTCTGTTGTTGCATTACCGCTCAGTCCTTTTCGATACGAGACTTTGTGAACAGTCCAACTTCTTTCCGCCAAGAACAGATTTGAGACAGAGCTAAAACAGCTTCCTCTGACTAGTGCTTACCTTTGCTTGTAAACTTGTCCAAGATAAACTCTTGCACCACACCGCCAGCAATATGCAAGCCCATTCCGATTCCAAAGTTTTTGAATACATGCTGAGCATTGCGGTCCGAACTTGGGTAGTACGCGAGGGAAATGGAAGATGAAATCAGACTGCCACCCCACGTAGAGTAATTCGGCTGCGTTGTTCCGTTGTCTCCCTTACAGATAAATGCGGCTAAGATGGCGTGGAGCGCCCGGGACTTCTTTGTACCGCTGCCTTGATAGAAATAGCGAGGGTCTTGGTGCAGGAGCGAGGGCAGAATGGCGTTGCCGATAAGCCCTTCGGTAGTGGCGTCAGCGAAGCCAGCCCCCAACCGCTTGCCATATCCTTCTGCACCCTGTCGCCACTGCTCAGGTGTGTCAACGGCCTGCTGCACACCGGCCCGCGCAGCCGTGCGGCCGAAGAAAACTGGATTGGTGAGACTTTTATATGCCAGGTGGAACTTCATCCCCGTGGTGAGAGGCTCGGGATGAGGTTCGTAGGTCACATAAGTATTGGGTATAAAGCGGAGAATGCGCTGCTGTTCTTCGGCTTTGAACTCTTGCGCGGCAACCTCCTTCTCGGAATAACTCACAGTAACTGCCCGCTGCACAGTCAAAATGCGAAGTTTGATGTCGGTGAGAGTTGTGTTCTGCCCGGGTTCGACTGTAACGGACGAGTTCCACTCTGCAAATCCTTCAGCAGTGACGGTGACCTGATAGACAATTCCTGGCGTGACATTGGGGAATGCAAAGGAGCCGTCCTCCTTCGTTACCGCGGCGAGACGAGTACCAGTTCGCCCTTGAAGGACAACGGCGGCATCGGGAACGGGATCGTCGCTGATATCGACCACCGTGCCTAGGACGCTTCCTGCTTTTGTATTTGCCGCTGCAGTAGACTGCGCGGATGCAGGTACAACAAGGAGCAATCCACCAGCCAGGAAGATCAGTAGCAACACGTGTGTTACTTTCAGGAACGCTCCCAGTCGCCGTTCAGGCGTCGTAGGTCTGTTGTTGTGCATCGTCGACATTTCTAGCCTCTGGACAGGGTGAAATTAATTGTGATCCGGGAGTCAACTTCGACTGGTTCTCCATTTAGCAGGTACGGCCGGTAGCGCCATTGCTTCACGGCGTCTATTGCGGCTTGCGCCAGCAGCGGCAAACCACTCTCGACTCGCACATCCTGCACGCTGCCATCCTTGCCGATCACGGCCATCAGCACTACCGCCCCTTCAATCCGCGCCCGGCCAGCCTCCGGCGGATACTGCGGCGCAACGTCGTGGATCAGGTTCGCCTCGGCTACCCGGGCGGCGACACGGATTCTCTTAATCGGCATCGGCTCGGGGGTTTTCGCAAGCACAGGGACGCTGCGCGTGCTACCCACCACTTCGCTAAGCGCTCCGCCGGGAACTCCGCCGACCACTCCGCCAGGGACTCCCCCGATGACTCCGCTCGTTGTGTCGACCGGAGGTGGTGGCGCTTCTTGCGTCATACGACTTGGGGAGGGAATGCTGGTTGAGGTGCACGCGGGCGTGGGAGCTTGAAGCCGCGTGGCATAAGAAGCTGCGGCCGGCGGTGCATATAACATCGTTAGCATTTGTCTCTTAGGCAGCGGATCCGTGTGAAACAGCGGAATGACAACTGCCGCCAGCAGGAGGACTAGCTCGAATCCCAGCGCTCCAACTGTCGCCCAGGGATTTCGCGGCCGTGACTTCCCCGATGCAATTAGACTTTCGCGAAATATGTCGCCAGCTTCTAATCCTTGCAGGCTGGAAGAAGCAGGAGACCGTTTTTCATCCTCCGGCGACAATGCTGGAAGCGGCCAATCAGTTCGCAGCCCTGGTCTCCCGAGAGACGGGTATGCAATGTGATGAAATAAGTCGGAAGGATGGTCACAGGTTGCCATAACGCATTCGATAAAAGCATTTCGAGGGCCAAGTGGAACTTCTTGTAGGCGAAGGAGATGGACGACTGAAATCGCATTGCGTGTGCCCATATGAGGGCAGCTGCCTTCAAAAGGTCAAAACAGATGCAGGGTCTGGGCACGGACTGATACGCAAGTTCGCTGTGTCATGTGTCGAAGCCGAAAACATCAAAGGTCGACAGCCGAAAACCGGATCTCTTGCACCCTCGATCAGTGCGCTATTTCTGCTTTGATTACGGTGCTCTCAACTGTGTTCAGGAAAGAGAAATGGAGGATAGTCTGCGCATTCTTTGCGGGTTCTGTTCCGCGGGGATCGCTGAAGGATCCCCATCTGCGCCGACAAAGGCGAGATTGCACGAACGCCGCTCGGGGTGCTTTATGGTAGCGGGACTGCCGTAGTGATCAGAAGGAGCGCCGACCACAAATGCGGCGCACGTCGATGTTCTTTTTAAAACGCTTCGTCTACTGTAGCTGCGGCTACTGTAGCCGCTAGCGCTTCGCTGTGGGGCGAGGCTACTGTTGCCCTTCCAGCCTGCGTGATCTGGTAATCGCGATATTCAATGCTTAGAACCGCTGTGCCCAAAACGCGCACCTTCGTTTCGCTCTCGTTGGATTCCGGCAACCAGAAGTCACCGATTTTCTGGTAGCGACGTTCGAAGTCAGTTTTGATAGTCCACCAGGAAGGGTTGACAGCCGGCTCGCCCTCGACTCGAGTTATCGCGAAGTCTTTTGCACTCACCCAAATGTGGCCTCGAAACAGAAATTTGTTCTTGCTTCGCGGCTGTGCATCGAGCACATAGAATTCGTCCGCACCGGTCTTCTCGTAATTAGACAGTTGAAATGTATAGTTCTCGGGGGTGATCGCCGAACGCTGCTGATTCTCATCCCGCATCGACTCCTGCTCCGCCTCCAGGAGTTTCTTGAACACACGTTCCCGCACCGTGCCAGAGCCGCTCTCTGACACGATCGTGAACTCTTTTTTATTCGGTGCCCGGTAGTCAGTGCGTACGACCATGTCGGCCTTCTTATGTGACAGACAGTGGCACTCCAGGTGATAGCTGCGAACACTGGAGTAGCTTTCGAGTGCTTTGGCACGCACTTCGTTCATCTCTACGACATGTCCCATCACTTCATCAGCGCTCAGAGGTGCAGATACATTTGCCTGCTGTGCAACTGCCGGGAAGCCGATAATCAACAAAGCGAGTGTGCGCACAAACCAGCGCCCATCAGATTTTCTGGCGTGGTAAAGCCGAGTCATTGTATGAGTCTCCTGGTGAGGTCTAAGAATCCAAACCTGCTCGTGTTTGTCGATGCGCGTTCTTGAGCATCGTTGTCGAAGCGAGGTGGCGCGCCCCGCAACTGGGTTAGCGTCAACTCTTCCTTGCCGCTTTTTGGTCCCGGCACGGCCGGATCGAAAAGATAAATGGTGCTCGCCAAAACCGGTCCGACGCGGACTTCACTGTGGGGCATCCCAGAGTTTCCCAAAGCGTCGAAAAATCTCTGCGTCTCAAAGAAACGGCGCGAAGGCTCAAGCACGATCAGATCTCCGTCTCGCGGTGCATAATGCGTGTCGTAAAGCGGCACAATCTGAAGGTCCGCGCGCCCGCAGGCCTGCAGGTAATAGGCCATGCTCATCGGTCTCGCGGTTGCTACCGTCGCCGCAGCGGGCGCGAACGGACACACCTTTTGCGCTACCTCGCGCGTGTCAAACTCGGACACTTCATCCATTGCAAAGTAGCGTGTGATGTTCTGTTTCTCTCCCCCAATTGAGTTCAGGTAGAAGGAATAGTAGGGCGCCCAAGACTGCAATTCCAGGAGCGGCCATCCTAGCAAAATGACGGCAGCAGCACCCACAAGGGCCTGGGACAGGACTTTTCCTTTCGCGGCCTTCAATGTTTGCTGAACCGCATATCCGCCTGCCAGGTAAAGGAAGGGCAGGAGCGGAAGCGAATATCGGATCCACTTGGCTCCGCTGACAGACAGCCCGACTAATTGAACCACCCCGAGCGACAGGAAAAAACACGACGCGAGTGTCCGGCGATCTCGCAAAAGCAGTGCAGCGCCAACAATCACGGCCAGGAGAATTGGAATCGGTGTCTTTACCAGCATCAGCCAGAGATAGTAGAACCACGGCACTCCAGCAAGCAGACGGGAGGGGAAGTTCATATACAGCCTGCCGTCGAAATCGTAGCCAGTGTGCTTGACCCCGTCATGATGGAGCCAATGCACGATGGCATTGAAGTTGGCCGGAGCGAGAATGACCGGGTTGACCACAACAAAGGCAAGGAACATCACGAGGAAAAACCGTCCGTAGCTGAAGTGAGACGGCTTGCGCGTCAGCCCCATTCTTCCGGCAAGAAACCAGGCGAGTGCATTCAAGCCAAGAAGGTGAAGAATGTACTGTGAGGCAAGACCAAGGCCAAAGCTGATTGCGCTCAGGTCGTACCATCGCCGTGCAGTCCGGCCCGCATCTGACTGGGCGGCGCGACAGTAGAAATAACAAGCCAGTAGTGTGAAAAAAGTGAGCGGCGTTTCCTCTTTCGTAAGCCGATTCAACGCCACTGGCAAAGGCGCAACTGCCCAGAAAAAACTCGCCGCAAAAGACCCGGCAACACCCATCATTCGACGGCAAAGGAAATAAAGGATTGCGGCGCTGAAGGCACCCAATAGCACGTTGGGCAGACGAAGCCAACCCTCAGGGTTTAGCGAGGACCAGCCATGTGTCGCGGCCACCCGGCCCCATCGTTCACCCGCTGTCAGACTGGCCCAAGCCAGCATCTTCGGCAGCATCGGGTGCTCGCTATTGACGCCGATAAAGTGTCCGTGTCGATACTCTTGAACGGCCGTCCATTTGGCTACCTCATCCTCGGACAGGCTGTTAAAGTCTACCCGGTAGAGGCGAACTGAGAATGCCAGGACCGTCAGTAGGAGCACAATCACGGCTTCCCGATGCCGGCCGACGCAACGATATTGAACTTCACTCAGCACAGATGCTCCGGTGTGCGGCGCCCACTTCCGACGGAAGCGGAATCCTCAGGTTGGCCTGCAGATCACGCACCTCAGACACGGCGTAAGGTCTCCGCCCGGATGGATTGAAGTACTGCCACACTTCCAACTCCCCGAGAAGTCCGAGCGCCACCAGTTGGAACCCAACCAGAATCAGGACCGCGGCAACAACCAGCAGCAACCCGTGTTGCTGCAAGACGTCGGTCCCTGTAACGAGCTTCCATACCAGCAGCCAGAGTGCAACCGCCGATCCAAGACCCATGTTGATCACGCCGAGCCGGCCGAAGAAGTGGAGCGGGCGCGACATGTAGCGCAGAAGAAATCGGATCGTCATGAGATCGAAAAATACCCGGAACGTACGAGAAATGTTGTAGTGCGATTCGCCGTGCTTCCGATGGTTGTTTTGAATGGGTATTTCACAAATCGAGGCTCCATAGGCAGAAGCTATTGCCGGAATGAAACGGTGCATTTCGCCATAGAGCGGTAGTTGCCGCAGCAGGTCGCCCCGGTACGCCTTGAAGGTGGTCCCAAAGTCGTGGATGTTGACTCCGCTGAGCTTGGCCATCAGCCAATTGGCACAGCGGGAGGGGATCTTCCGCAGCAACAAATTGTCGATACGGTGGCTGCGCCACCCACTCACGATGTCGTAGCCCTCTTCGATTTTTGCCAGAAAGACTGGGATCTCTGCTGGATCATGCTGAAGATCCCCATCCATAGCGATCACATATTCGCCAGTGCTGTGCGCGAACCCAGCAGCGAGCGCGGCGGTCTGGCCGAAGTTTCGACGCAGCCGAACCGCGACTACATGAGGGTCGATTTCGGCGAGTTCCTTCAGCAACTTGTATGTAAGATCCCTGCTGCCATCATCGACAAAGACGAACTGGTAAGTGCGACCAAGCTCCTCCATGACGTCTTGCAGCCGGCCATACAGTTCAATGACATTTGGTTCCTCGTTATGAAAAGGAACAACGATAGAAATCGTGGGGGCTGTCTTGATATCAGGCATGCTGTGCCGTCCTTCGGAAGGGGCTATCGATCGCCCTGAGCCATTCCCAGTCCTGCTCGTTCAGCAACAATTCGGACTTCTGGCCCAGTTCGTTGAGTAGCGCGCATAGCCAGTCTGCGAACTCCCAATCTTGGTGGCAGACACTCAACACACTTTGTCCATCGCGCTGGATCGCGGGGACGCCGTTGATTGCTTTTGTGACGTACATATTGACTCCTTCGCTCCTACTTGACCCTCTCATGCCGCGGTAGCTCTGCCGGAATTCTCGCTCGAAGCAGTTCAGCCATCGATGCATCGCAGCCGTACTAACGCATTTGGCTCGCCAAAGACGTAGCACGGCAAATCACTGAATTGCGGGAGTATAGACGAGCAGCGGACCGGAGATCGGTGCCCACATTGCGGCAGTGCCCTCGAAAGGTCATGACAGCCGGCGGGCGGAACGCAGGGATTACACCAAAAACCAAGGGGTTAGCGGGATGACCGAAGTGGTTGGTGGCCTGCAGTACACACGGTTGAATTCAGTGCAGATTCGATTTTCTCTTTGGAGGCGCTTATGTGGAAGATCACAACTCGCGGTTTCACGCTGCAGGAAGTCCTGATCATGGCTGCCATGAATCTTGTCACCCGCACTGATAGCGACCGACAAAGGCGAGCGAACGAACTGGCGCAGCCGCGCGCACCGAGACTCACGGGGATCTAGGAGATGGTCATGGCAAAAGTAATTGAGTTTTACATGCCGAATAACTTTCGCAAAGCGTTTAGGGCGGTGGCTCAGCCGCAACTCGGAAAAATCATCGAGTTTTGCCCACAGACGAAGAGATCAGCTTAGCTGCTATCCACCTTATGCGGATTGTATGACGTTCCAGTCCCACACAATGTTCACACTGCAAGACGAGACCTACCGGGTGTGCTGTGACTGCGGTACGAAGTTTGCATATCCACTCGAGACCATGTCGATGGAGCGCCGCCTGCCGCTCGCTCCTGGCTTGACCCGGTTTCGAAGTGCCCGAGATGGAAAGAGAGTATGAACCAAGGAACGTACACACTCACCTTGGCAGACATGTCGGAGAAAATCGGACATCGTGACGCCTTGTACTTATTTGCTTGCCATTTGGAGTGGCGCACCGAGCGGAACCTGGCCGCGTACCAGGAGCTCCTTGCGGCGCTCGACGATCCTGACGACGACATTCGCCGCCTTGCAGAATCTCTCCTGCACCGAAGCTCGCCAAGGCCGGAGCGAACTGCGAGAAGTATCGAATCCTGGTGAGCAGCGGCCGTTACGAGTCGAAAAAAAGGCAGGCTCTACCCCCGAGGCCCCCTGCCCGCATGCGGACAATGACCGCATTGAGGCAATTCGGACGAACCAGTCTCCACCAGTACGCAATTACATCAATCACATAGCAACTGCAGCATTGGCACGAAACGTGCGCTTCAACGGGTATAGGGAGAGCACGACAAGGCGTTTCGAGGATCAAGCCAATGTTTCGTGCGGAAATCCAGTGGTTAGCGAGTGGTCCGACCCTGAAGTTGGAAGGCAAACTCGTCGCTGATTGGGCAGAGCAGGCCAGGTGCCTAGTCACAAAGGACGTACTGCCTAAGGGTTTGATCGTCGACCTTACCGACGTGAGCTATATCGATTCAGTGGGCGAACAGTTGCTGAAGTGGTTGGCTAGTGTCGGCGCAGGGTTTGTCGCCGGCAGTGTCTACGCATTTGCGGTATGCGACCGGCTGCGTTTATCGCCTATGCAGAGAATAGCCGAGCGACGCAAGCGGCGGCATGGGAATAACGAGGAGAGGTCCTCAATTAGGCATTCCGTTCCAGTTGAGGCCATTTGAGGGCGGCACAGAAAGAGGAGAACCATGTCCTGGTTTCAATCGAGCACAGCGGCAGTCGATGCCCGCAATTATGCATCGCCAGCCGAAATCGTGGCCTGCTTCCAGGATCAAAGAAATGTTCTGGGTAGGCTTGCATTCTTGATCACTGGCGACCAAGCAACGGCGGAACAGGCAGCTGTCCACGCTTGTGAGATGACGCTTCAAGGAAACAGTCCCTTCCGTGATTGGCTTTTTGAGTGGGCCAAGGCTGCGACCATTGCCAGTGCGATATCACGCGGAACGGAGGCGATTCGCATCTGTGAAGCCGCGTACAAGGATCGACGATGCCCACATGTCGAGCACTTATCGCGAGGCTATGCTGAAGACCGCGCGGCTAATCTCGACCTCATTCTTGGAACCGACGCCCAAAAACTGATTGCGGAATTGGATCCGCTGTGCCGGACAGTCCTGGTACTCAGAGTTGCAATCCGATCGTCGATTCAAGATTGCGCTTTACGCCTGAACGTGTCCCACGCGGCAGTGCTCGGCGCCAATTGTCATGCCATGACATGGCTTCACGACGGCTGCGTGAAGCCAGTGGAGGAAAATCGCGACGCTTCGCACGCAACCCAATTTTAGCGAGGATCTCATGATTATTGAACTCAACGACGATGACACTCGATTGCTGTATACGGTCCTTCTCCAACAGGCGCAGGAACATTTGAGCTATGCGGATACGTCCGAAGTGGCCGAGAAATTATACAAACTGGCGACTAGATTCGAGCGCCCCCTTAGAGAACTGCCAATATAACGATTGCATGAATGCGAAATTGACGACCGACCAGGATGATGTTGCCATCAATGGTGACCTGACAAGATACCGCGCGCTCCTAAAGATTTCCGGTACCGTGGGAGCTCAGCCCACGGTCGATACAGTTCTCCACAGCCTCGCTACTCTGTTGTCCAACGTAGTTTCATTCGAGAATATCGCGCTGCTCTTGTTTGATCCTTCCCGACAACGCCTGGTACTGCGTGCCCTCGAGCGGAGTCACGACGATGCGGCTATCGAGGTCGGTACAGAAATCATGTACGCGGGCACGGGGCTCGGACGTGCGCTTAAAGAGCAAGTCCCGGTCTTCGTTCCTGACGTAAAGCAGGAGCTCGCAGTCTATCCCGAACTCGCCTCCCGAGTTAATCAAGCGGAGAACGCATACATATTTCCAATTTCAACCCCGCGAACAAGACTCGGGGCTTTGGTTTTCGGCAGGCAACAGAGACTTGATTTTAGTCCCGCTGATGTCGAACTCATGCGTTCTATTGCCGGACATGTTGCTGTTGCCCTGGAGAACGCCCTTGCCATAAGTTCGGTGGAAGCGTATCAGCGTGATTTGACACGCGAGCGCGATCGTCTCAGCCTTCTGCTAGAGATCAACAACCATGTTGTAACGATTCTCGATATCAACGATCTCTTCCGGGCCGCATCGGCATCGATCCGCAAGCACTTCGCAAATGATTTCACCAGCTTCATGCTATTCGACGGCCGTTCTGATCGTTTGAACGTTGTAGTCCTGGATTTTCCCGCCAGCCGCGGCTTCATGAGCGATATCCCGGTGCACGTCGCGCAGGAAGACGTGGAGCGGTTGCGAGCCCGCCAGCCGAGGCTGCTGACACCTTCCGACAAGATGCCCCCGGTGGTCGCGCAGATGCTCCGAGCGGAGTCCATCGCCTCAGTTACAGCACTGCCACTGGTTGGCGCAAGTGGCCCGATCGGGGCCATGGTGCTGGGGAGCCGGAAACAGAACAGCCTCACCCAGGCAGATCTGGATTTGCTCTCTCAGGTTAGCAGTCAGATATCTCTGGCCATCGACAATGCGTTGGCCTACGGGCGGCTCAGCGCATCACGAGATCATCTGGAAGATCAGCGAGTATATCTGGAATCGGAAATCAGCTCCGAATACAAGTTCGAAGATATCGTAGGCAGAAGTTCAGCCTTTAAGAAAGTACTCGAGCAAGTGAGCATCGTTGCGCCCACGGATTCGACAGTTTTGCTTCACGGGGAAACTGGTACCGGCAAGGAGCTGATTGCGCGGGCCATTCACAACCTCAGCTCCAGGAACCAACGCACCTTTGTGAGACTAAACTGCGCCGCCATTCCCTCGGGCTTGCTGGAGAGTGAACTCTTCGGGCATGAAAGGGGAGCCTTTACCGGCGCCCTCATGCAAAAGAAGGGTAGATTCGAACTCGCCGACAGAGGTTCGTTATTTCTGGACGAGATCGGCGACATCAATCTCGAATTGCAGCCAAAATTGCTGCGCGCTCTACAGGAGCGGGAATTCGAAAGACTGGGTAGCATTCGAACGATGCAGGTTGACGTGCGTCTGATCGCCGCGTCCCATCGGGACCTCCCCGAGATGATTCGACAGGGCAGTTTTCGCGAAGATCTCTTTTATCGACTCAGCGTTTTCCCGATTGAGATTCCACCCCTGCGGGAGCGGCCTGAGGATATTCCACTGCTGGTCAATTATTTTGTTTCGAAGCTATCCAAGAGAATGCGGAAAAACATCAAGTCCATCCCCAGGCAAGCAATGGAGGTCCTGACAAATTATCCGTGGAAAGGCAACGTCAGGGAATTGGCCAACTTCATCGAGCGCGCAGTCATACTCTCGCAGGGCGAAGAACTGGAAGTGCCAATCGCCGAGCTTCAAGTCTCTCATTTTCACAACGTTTCTAGTCCGGCCTCGACCTTCCATGAAGCTGAGCGGAAAGTCATCCTCGATGCATTGAAGGCGGCGTCCGGGCAAATCTCGGGTCACGGCGGAGCGGCCGGACGCCTCGGTCTTAAACGTACGACCCTGCAGAATAAGATGAGGCGCCTCGGAATCAGTAAGGGGGACTATCAACCGCACCGTTGAGACAATCTGTTCTGAAATAACCTTTAATTGAAGACCTGAAGACCACTACAGCTCGATGATTCCTCTTTTCAAGCCGATCATTGCCGCCTGCGTTCGATCGTTGGCGCCCAATTTGGAAAGGATGTTCTTGACTCGCCCCTTGACCGTGTCCTCGGTGATCGAGAGCCGATCGGCGATCTGCTTATTGGCATTTCCGGCGGCGATCAAGCGTAGCACGTTGATTTCTGCCGGCGTCAGGGCATCATCCGTCGCATGCTCGGCGATTTCGTACGACGCTTCGGGAGAAAGCGCCTTTCTTCCGGCATGAACCGCTCGGATCGTTCCTATGAGTTCCTTGTGAAACGTATTTTTCAGCAGGTAACCCTGTGCGCCTGCTTTGAGTGCGCGAAAAATCTGTACATCGCCCTTATACGTTGTCAGGACGATGATTTTCGCATCCGGAAATTGCCCCCGAATCGCAATGATCGCATCGAGGCCGTTCATCTCCGGCATTTGTAGATCCATCAGCGTAATGTCCGGATGGTGCATCCGGAATTGCTGGATAGCCTCGCGGCCATTCGATGCTTCGGCGACCAGAGCCAAATCTGGTTCAGTACCGATGAGTACGGCTATGCCCTGCCTTACCAGAGCATGATCGTCAACTGCAAGAATTCGAATTTGAGCCAGCCCATCACTCACGCTCTATGGTTTCCTTCTCATCCGTGTCTGTCGCGGAGCGCTTCCCAAAGTACCAGAAAGGCCGCGTGGATTTCACGTACGCGCTCGCTCCTGGAATATTGAGCTCGATCTCCGTACCGTTATCCAGTTCAGTCCAGATGGTTAGCTTACCGCCTACAAGTTTGGCTCGCTCCCTCATGCCATGCAAGCCGTAGTGCCCTTCAGGTTCAGGTCCACGGAGAACCTCGGGATGAATCCCCTTCCCATCATCCCGAACGCGCAGCCGGAAATACTTTTCGTCGTAACGGATTTCAACTTCCACGTTTTGCGCTGCCGCGTGCCGGAAGGCATTGCGCAGCGATTCTGCCGCAAGCCGGTAAACTTCGTCTCGAAGAATCGGATGCAAATTCCGAGGTATCCCTTCCACGACCACTTTAAAGTTGGGAGACAATTCACTGGTCTCAGCAGAAGCGAGTTCTTCCCCAAGGGTTCGAATGGCTACGGCAAGATCATTCTTCTCGACCGTGGACATGCGCAACCCTTGCACAGCATCCCTGCCCTCGGTGATCGCTTCAGACGCCCGATCGACGGCATCTTCAAGTGTTCTACGGGCGTCAGCCGGACGTTCCGGTAGCATGTTGATCCCCGCCTGAAAGAGAAGCAAGAGTGCTTGAAAACTCTGTAGCAGCGTGTCGTGCAGATCCCGAGCAATCCGTGTGCGCTCGCTTACCCGCTCTTCCAGACGCATGTTGAACTGCGCCGCCAGTTGCCGCACCCGCAATTCATATATTCCCCAGATCATCGCCAAAAACGCCGCCACGCAAGCCGCACGGAACCAATTCGTCTGATACCACGCCGGAGGGATCACGAAATCCAGCACCGCACCTTCTTCGTTCCACACGCCACTGTTATTGCAGGCAAGGACGCGAAAGCGGTAATGCTTTGGCGGCAGGTTCGTATACTGCACGTGACGGTCGGGCAGTTCTCTCCAGTCCTTATCCTGGCCTTCGAGCTTGATACGGAAACGCACCTTCTCCGGTACCACCAAACTCAGCGCCGTGTAGTCAATGTCCAGGTTCCGAATCCGCGAAGGCAAATTCGTACCCGAAAGATCATAAGTTTTATCATTGGCGACGATCTTCTCGATGTGCACCGGAGGCGGAATTTTGTTGAAGGGAAGATGATGCGGATCGATGACGCTGACGCCGTCCCACGGCAAGAACCAGATTCTTCCGTCCGCCGACTTCGTCATCAGCGGCGAGTAACCGCCAGCGGCAGCGTGGCCTCTCACGCCATCAGAAGTATCGAATAACGTTGTCTCTATTGCTCTGTTCGGATCGGTGATCCAGGCATCCAGTTCGGCCCGGCTGATGCGCACCAAGCCACAGGCCAAATAGAGCCACGTAGAGTGATCGTTATCTTCGATCGTTGCCACGACCTGGTCGCAGGGTAATCCGTTCTTACTGGTAAGCGTGGTTACGTGGCCGTCTTTAATGCGGCTGAGTCCACTATCAGTTGCGGCCCAGAGGGCTCCGCGGGGTCCAAAACGAAGATCAGTGACGTGTCCTTTACCCAATCCGTTCTCAGCTGAAAACCACGCGCGGGTCATGCTATCCGTAAAGTAGGCAACACCCCCCTGATAAAAACCCAGCCACAGGCCACCCTGCAAAGGATCGGCAACCATAACTTTGGCGAATTCCTTGCCACCGAGTCCAGCCCAGGGGATTTGTTGCAGTACACGTCCCTCAAACCAGTGAAAGATCCCTGCATCCTTCTCAGCGACCCATAGGTGTCCCAATGGGGCTTCAGCCATCGAATGCACAATGCCGCGCGGCACACCTGGCACTGAAATAAACCGATCGTTTTGCAAGTAGCCCAGTCCGCCAGGCGTGGAAACCCAAATCCTCCCTCTACTATCCTCGAAGAGCGACTGAATTGCCTCTCTATTCCAATTCGCACCAGAGTGAGTACTGTCGAAGAGAGAGATTTGTCCGTTCTTCCAATGGTTCAATCCACCAGTGGTTCCGATCCAGACGCTACCGTCTTTGGACGCAAGTACAGACAAAGCAACAGCACTCGATAAGCCCTGCTTCGTAGAAATCGAGGGAACGGCATACTCGCGAAACCGATCAATGCCGTCGTAGGTTGCAACCCAGATGCTGCCCTCTCGGTCTTCTAGAAAGCGTGTGACGTAATCGCCGGAGAGGCCATCTGTATGCGAAAAAACATCCGTTTTCCCCCGTTCGGGAATGTGTACAAGACCTTGTTCCGATGTGCCGAGCCACAGCCCACCGTCATGGTCGCGGAACATTCGTATCACGTGCCAGCTATACGGCGAACCAGACGACGGATATGGCTCAACTCGGCCATCGACAAGGCGCCGAATTCCAGCGTAACTACCGAACAAGAGTTGCCCTTGCTCATCCTCAGTAAAGCCTGTGACTCCGAAGGGGTCCTCCGGAATTGAGAAGAATTGTGGACTGCCAGGTTTCCATCGACATAAGCCATTCCGCGAACCGAGCCAGAGCGTTCCCTTACTATCTTCGTACAGCGCCATCACGCCACTTCCGAACATGTGCCTGTCGCGCTCACAATGCACAGCTCCACTCCGAATTTCGCAGAGCCCACCGCCTGACTCCGCCGCATAAACACCAACCCAGACGGTGCCGTCTCGCGCTTCAAGCAGAGAAGTGACGCTCTGACCAGCCAACTCGGGAACTTGGCTAAATTCTCCGTCTTTCCATCTGGCCAGCCCGCTGAACGTGGCGATCCAAAGAGTTCCGTCGTGCGCAGTCAAGAGGGTCGTGATGAGGCTTCCCGGTAGCTGCTGACCAGATGGAGGTTGCCAGAGGACAGGACGAACACCGTCGAAACGAAGCAAGCCTGACTCGGTGCCCACCCACAAATAGCCATCAGGAGTTTGCGCGAGTGACGTGATTACTCCCTTGGAGAATCCATCTCGAACCTTCCAAACGGTATGCGCGTACTGGCTGACATCGAGTGAGGGATTTAAAGCGAATGACGAAGCGCAGCACGCCAGCAGGATGGCAAGCGAGAAGGCTGCATTTGTGCGCGTCTTTCCCATTAAGAAAATACATCTTAGTCCAGTCAGCGGCGTTTGTGCCCTCCTTGGTTGTCTGCACCCAATGATCTTGAACATGAAAACAATAGCGATTGACGCCTTCAGGGGGGTATCATGGTTGTTCCAAAAAACACAGTCGGTGGTACATCATGACAGGGAGTCGCAGCTCTCGCGTAGTCGTTCTCGCAATTGTTTGCTTCTTATCGCGGGTATTGTAGTGCACCCCCAAGAACTAGACACATGGGGCCATGTTTGAAGTAAGGGTTTGGGCAAAGAACTGAGCACGGGATTCGTGCGGGGTTCTGCCCCGGAGTCCGCGATGCGGACGGTCGTGATTGTACTCCTCGATCCAGCGTGCGATGCTCAGTTTGGCCTGATCGAAGTTCTGGTATTCGCTAAGCCACACCTCCTCTTCTTTTAAGCTGCGGTGGAACCTCTCGATGTAACTGTTGCCCTCGGGATGGTTGTAAGCTGTGCGCCGATGGGTGATGCCCAGCCGGTTCAGAGTTTCGACGTAACGGGCGGAGGTAAACTGGGTGCCATTGTCGGTCGTCAAAGTCAAACCCGTTCCACGAGAACCGAAAGGCAAAACCTCCAGCACGGCACGGTTGAGCGCCGCCAGAGCTTCGTCGGTGCGGCAGCGTAGACTCAAGTCCCAGCCAACGATCTCGCGGGTGCAGCAATCGATCACCGAGACCAGGTAGGCCCAGCCCACGCTCGGCCCCGCCCAGACCTTGGTCATGTCCGACTGCCAGACGTGATTGGGATGTGGCGCTTCCACCTTGCCCCAGTCCTTTCTCCGCGAGACCCGAAAGCGGCGCTGGCGTACTAGCAGTCCGCGTTCCCGCATGACGCGCAACACGCGCTTACCGTTCACCACCAGCCCTTGCTTACGCCCCAACCACCAGACCACGCGACGATAACCGTAGGCCGGCTTCTCGCCGCAGGCCAGGATGATCTCCTGGTCGCGCGAGCGATCCGCACGACTGGAGCGCGGCTGCCGCTGATAGTAGAGGCTCGACCGGCTGATCGCCAGTGTCTCTGCCACCAGTTTTGCTTCGTTCCCTTGGGCCACTAACTCCCGTGCCGACGAATGCGCTGGCCCGCAACTCACTCGCCCAGCACGTTTTTTAAGATCTCAATCTGCAAATGCGATCGGCCCAGCGCCCGCTCCAACTGCTTGATGCGCTTCTCCTGCTCGGCATCGGGCTGCGCGGCCGCGCCCCTTCCCCCAAGCGCAGCCTTGGCTCCTGCTTCCACCTCGTCCTTCCAGCGGTAATAAAGATTGGGAGCGATCTCGTACTTCCGGCAAGTCTCGGCCACGTTCCCGCTCTTCAAAGCTTCCAACACAATCTGCCACTTCTCTTCCGGGGTTCTCTGGACTCTCGGCTTTCTCGACATTCTCGCCTCCTGGCGGAGGCCCCAAGCCTAACCAACTTCCCTGTCCAGTTCTACTGGGGTGCACTACAGTATTGTCTCGCCCGCACATGGCCAAACGGAAACTGCCACGATCCACGGTTCTGTCACTGATCCGACGGGCGCCGTTGTCGCCAACGCTACAGTACGCCTGCTTGACATAGATCGCGGGATTAAGAGCGAGGTTGCAACGGATAGCAGTGGCTTTTACAGCTTTGCCAGTGTGCGCCCTGGCCGTTATCGGATGGAAGTAGAAAAGGCCGGGTTCAAGCTGGCCCGCCTGACCGGAATAACTGTCAACGTGCAGGACAATCTGGGGCAGAATTTCAAGCTCGATGTCGGTTCTGCCTCTGAGACCATCACCGTCGAAGCCAATGCCGTGAAGGTAAACACGACTGACGGTACCGTGAGCACCGTGGTAGATCGCACGTTCGCGGATGACATTCCGCTGAATGGCCGCACTTTCCAAACGCTGATCATGCTCACGCCGGGCGTGGTCTTGACCCAAACGGCTGCGGACGATCAGGGACAGTTTAGCGTGAATGGACAACGCGCCGATGCCAACTATTTCGCCGTCGATGGGGTCAGCGCCAATTTTGGCGTCACTGGTTACTTTCCGCTCACGCAGACGGCTGGTGGGGCATTACCTGCCTTGAGCGCACAAGGGGGCACAAACAGCCTCGTCTCTGTGGACGCAATGCAAGAGTTTCGTGTGCAGACCTCTTCATTCGCGCCGGAGTTCGGGCGCACCCCCGGCGGCCAGGTATCGATTGTGACGCGATCGGGAACGAACGATTTTCACGGCACGCTCTTCGAGTATTTCCGGAATGACGTGCTGGACGCGAACGATTGGTTCAACGGGTACACAAATAATCCACCTGTTCAGAAAGCAGAAGAGCGGCAGAACGATTTCGGTGGAGTGTTCGGCGGCCCGATCATAAAGGACAAGACGTTCTTTTTCTTTTCTTATGAAGGCCTGCGCTTACGCCAGCCGGTCACGCAGGAGACTGTGGTTCCCGACGCCGCGTCGCGGCAGGTTCAAACGCCGGACGGAATCACCATTCGGCCGTATTTGAATGCATATCCTATGCCGCTACCAAATGCGCCGGATGTGGCGCCGGGAGTTTCACCATTCAGCGGTAGCTATTCCAATCCCTCTTCGCTTAATGCCTACAGCATTCGCGTGGACCACACTATCAACTCGAATCTAAGCCTATTCGGGCGCTACAACTATTCCCCCTCCAACAGCAATGACCGCGACCCCTACGGAGCCCTCAGCACGACGGAGTTGGTTTCAAGTGCAGTACACACCTTCACCGTAGGGCTCACCGGCTCGATCACACCTCGGATCATCAATGAAGTCCGAGCGAATTACAGCAATGACCGAGTTGGCAGTCGATTTACATTGGATAGTTTCGGTGGAGCCGTGCCGGTTCCCGACTCCACGCTTTTTCCATCGGGAATCACTTCAACCAATGGACTATATGAATTCTTCATCGCTGGAGTCGGGGAGTGGGCAACAGGCAAATTTGCGACAGATGAGCAGAGGCAGGTTAGCCTACTCGATAGTCTCTCCTGGAGCAAGGGCAGTCACGAATTGAAGTTCGGCGTGGATTACCGGTGGCTTTCGCCGTTCAGCAGCCCCTTGTCCTACATTCAGTTTGCGGAATTTGGGGGAGTGAATAGCAGCCCCGGAGGGGTCCTTTCCGGAACGGCGCTTTTCGCGGACGTCGCAGCGCTCAAAAATGCGGCACTGTTGACACGAAATCTATCTTTCTACGGTCAGGATACGTGGAAGGTCTCGCCACGCCTGACACTCACCTACGGCTTGCGCTGGGAAATCAATCCTTCGCTTAAGGGCAAGAACTCGCAGAACCAGCCGTACACTGTCACGGGCCTGAATAATCCGGCGACCATGACTCTGGCGCCTCCCGGCACTCCTCTATACAACACCACGTACGGGAACTTGGCGCCTCGCGTCGGAGTCGCATATCAAATCGGCAACAGACCGAGCTGGAACACCCTGCTGCGCGGAGGTTTTGGCATTTTCTACGATCAAGGCTATGGGTCGCTCGGAGCAACTTCCGCGTTTTTTCCATTCAATGCAGCCAAGATTATCCCACCCTCATTGTGTTCTACGGGCAATACAGGGGTATGTTTCCCTTTGAGCACTCAAAATGCTGCGCCTCCCGCATTTAGTACAACTCCTCCGGTAGTTACTATTGTTGTCCCGGACTCGGATCTGAAACTCCCACGGACTTATGAATGGAACGTGGCGCTCGAACAGTCATTGGGAATGAGCCAGAGCTTATCGTTGACCTACGTTGGTGCGGTCGGGCGAGATCTGCTCCGAACAACGTTTTTAGAGAATCCGAATCCAGATTTTATAAACGTCGAGGTCACGGACAACACGGCCACATCGAACTACCAGGCGCTCCAAGTGAAGCTCCAGCGGCGCTTGGCGCAAGGACTGCAAGCACTGACCTCGTACACCTATTCGCATTCGATCGACATCGCATCAACGGATGCTTTTAATTATCTCAACACGCCAACTTCGATCGCGAATCCGAATATCGACCGCGCCAGCTCCGACTTTGACATACGTCATTCCTTCACGGCAGGCATCACGTATAGCCTGCCCTCGCCCACATGGAACAACATCGCCCACGCCGCCTTGGGAGGCTGGTCGGTGGATAGCTTTATCTTCGCGAGATCGGCTCCGCCTGTTAATGTCACAGGGGGCCTTGTAGTTGTGGACGGCGTCGAGTTCTATCCGCGCCCGAACATTGTTCCCGGAATACCCTTCTATCTCTATGGGTCGCAGTATCCGGGAGGGAAAGCCCTGAATAACACGCCGAACGAGGGCGGACCGGGCTGCAAGGCACCGGGCAAGGGACCGTTCTGCCCGCCGCCTACCGGAACGCAGGGCAACTTCGGACGCAACGTGCTCCGTGGGTTCGGAGCCACGCAAGCCGACCTGGCCTTCCAGCGCCAATTTCATCTGACCGAGAGGATGCAGCTTCGTTTCCGGGGTGAGTTCTTCAACATCTTCAACCACCCCAACTTCGGCCCTCCCAACAACAACATCACCGGCGGCCTGTTCGGTCTCTCGACGGCAACGCTGGCAAGCAGCCTCGGCTCCGGCGGCGCGAACGGCGGCCTCAACCCCCTCTATCAAATCGGCGGCCCGCGCTCGATCCAGTTGGCGCTCAAGCTGCAGTTCTAGGTCGCTAGGTTGCTCGGAGCTCGTGGCTCGAAGCTCGCAGCGAACCGCCGCAATCTGACCGATTATCTCGAACCTGTCCGCAACTCGCTGATTTATAAATACTTTAATTGTAAGTCCTTATTTCTCAAAGACCTGGAAGAAATCTGGCCCCTAAGTCTTTGATTTCAAAAGACCGCACCCAGAGGGGCCTCTCGGAAACTCGCTTCCGTAAATTGCTAGAAGCGAGTGCACTGCGAAGACATGCAAGCACCTAAGAGCCGTAGGTCGCCTTTGCGATGCCCAAGCGACGAATCTTGTTTTGCAGCGTCGTACGCTTCAATCCCAGACGTTCGGCGGCTCCGCCCTTGCCGGCGATTCGTCCTGAGGAGGCTCTCAGAGCGTTGATGATTACAGAGGATTCCGCTTGCCGAAACGTAGAGGGCCTTCCAACGGCAACCACGGTCTCGGATGAAGTGGCAAGCTCGTTCACCGGTACCTCCAGCTCCTCACCCCGTGTGAGAATGACCGCGCGTTCGATGAAGTTTGCCAGTTCCCTGATATTCCCCTTCCACGGACAGTTTGTCAGCATCTCCATGGCGCGCGTGGGGATGGACTTTATCTGTCTCCGCATCCGCCCCGCTACCTTTGACACAAAGTAGTTCACCAGGAGTGGAATATCCTCGCGCCTTTCGCGCAGCGGTGGGATTTCAATCGGGAAGACGTTGAATCGATAGAAAAGATCCTCGCGGAACTTCTCCTCCCGAATCATGGCACTCAGGTCGCGATGGGTGGCGGCTATGAGTCGCACATTGACTTGGATCGTCCTGGAGCTTCCCAGACGTTCGAACTCCTGCTCCTGCACCGCCCGCAACAACTTTGGCTGCAACTCCAGGCTGATGTCACCGATTTCATCGAGAAACAGCGAACCATGATCGGCGAGCTCGAATCTACCCTTTCTTTGCATAAGGGCTCCGGTGAACGCTCCCTTCTCGTGCCCGAACAGTTCGCTTTCCAGCAGCCCGGAGGGAATAGCCGCACAGTTCATGCGCACAAAGTCATGCTCGCGCCGGGCACTGAGATTGTGAATGGCGTGTGCAACCAACTCCTTGCCGGTTCCAGTCTCCCCGTGGAGCAGAACGGTGGAATCCGTGGGCGCTACGATCGCGACCTGTTCCAGGACTTTCTGCAGGGCTGGGCTCTTGCCGACAATGCCTTCGAAGCCATACTCAGAGCTGATTTCTGGTTCGAGATGGAGCTGCTGGTCTCCGAGCCCGCTCACTTTGACAAGGCTTGTTGCTGCGAGGTCTCCGAGGTCTGTGAAATCAATAGTCGCGCACCCCATAATTTCCTCCTGAACCTTTACGCTTGCTTTGCTTTGCGAACTCTTATACGAACAAAGTGACCAGCAGAGAGACATCCTCTCTTCGTTCCACTAGTCCTTGCTGCCCTGGCGAATTGGCTCCAGACGTGGCGCAGAATGGCACGGCTCCAGGCTGGGATAGTTTGGGAAGATGACTCGCAACAGTTTTTCGGAATCTTCCAGACGCATAAAGCCGGTTTGTGTGGGTATGAACGTCATATTTCCTCTCAATTCGCATAAAGTGGATAGCAGCTAAGCCGATCTCTTCGTCTGTGGGCAAAACTCGATGATTTTGCCGAGTTGTGGCTGAGCCACCACCCTAAACGGTTTGCGAAAGTTCTTCGGGATGTAAAACTCAATTACTTTTGCCATGACCATCTCCTAGATCCCAGTGAGTCTCGGTGCGCGCGGCTGCGTCAGTTCGTTCGCTCGGCTTTGTCGGTCGCGATCAGCGGATGCAACATTCATTGCAACCATGATTAGGACTTCCTGTAGCGTTAAACCGCGAGTTGTGATCTTCCACATAAGCGCCTCCCGACCTTTGCACCTTTTGTCGTAATGACGTAGCCATTGTGCAATCAGTTCTGTTTGCGCACGACCCCACATCGGGACAAATCGCAAACTCTTGGTGGGCGAATGTCACCCTCTTCTGAGGCAAGAAATTTGGTATGTGGGGAGTCTCTTGAGGAGAGTTAGAGGTTAGAGGTTGTTTTGCGGGGCGGAGCTTCGATGCGCCTCCATCCGAAAAGGCGAGCATCGATGGAGAATAAACCTGGTCCTAACATTGCGACAGCGGCACCGACGGTTCCTAGCAGCAGCCAAACCCATTTGTCTCCGGGTACCGTAAGCATCTTCCAGATTTCAATCAATGCTATGGAGGTTCCCGCGATGGGCGTCCATAAGCCTACGATTAACAGTATTCCTGCTCCCATTAAGAGCACAGCAGGAACTGTCTCATTCATGGGTGGTAGATCGCTCCACAGCCTCAAGCTCGCACGCACAACCAGTGCGGAGCCGACAACTAAGCGTATGAGAAGCAAACCCGTTCCGGGCCAACCGCCAGCGAATGTGGAATATAACCGTCGCAAAACGCACCCTTCTAGACGTTACTAGTTTCCGTTGTTGCCGAGGCGAATCGAAACCCCAAATAGGGTTGGAATCGTCACTCTTTAGGGTTTTGCGTTGACGGCGTGGAAGCAAGCTGGGTGGACACTACTGCTCGATGATTCCTCTCTTCAGGCCGATCATTGCGGCGTGCGTTCGATCGTTGGCGCCTAGTTTAGAAAGAATGTTCTTGACTCTACTCTTAACGGTTTCCTCCGTGATTGAGAGCTGATCCGCAATCTGCTTGTTCGCATTCCCAGCCGCGATCAGTCTCAAGACAAGGATCTCCGCTGGCGTCAGGGCGTCATCCGTCGCATGCTCGGCGATCTGGTACGAGGCTTCCGGGGAAAGCGTCTTCTTTCCAGTATGGACCGCACGAATCGTCTCCAGTAATTCCTTATGCAGCGTATTCTTAAGCAGGTAGGCCTGAGCACCGGCCTTGAGCGCACGCAGAATTTGCGTGTCGCCTACGTATGTCGTCAGCACAATGATCCTTGCGTCGGGAAATTCAGTGCGAATCGCAATGAGCGCATCGATGCCGTTCATTTCCGGCATCTGCAAGTCCATCAGCGTGACATCGGGACGGTGCGCCCGGAATTGCTGAATAGCCTCGCGACCGTTGGACGCCTCGCCTACTAAAACCATGTCGGTCTGAATGCCGATCAGACCGGCGATCCCCTGGCGCACGACTGGATGGTCGTCAACCGCAAGAATTCGAATCTGCGCGATGCCGGCGCTCATGAGCTCCTACTTTACGCCTTCACCTTGCGTGAAAACCACGAATGTCTCTGTGCTGTCGCGTAGGCGGTGCTGGCAGGAACGCGTAATTCCACTTCCGTGCCAGCATCGACTTCGCTCCACACCACTAGCTTACCTCCGATAAGAGTGGCGCGTTCCCGCATTCCGGGCAAGCCGAAGTGTCCCGCACTGACTTGGCTGGAGAGAATTGCTGGATCAACGCCTCTTCCATCGTCCCGTACCCGTAGTCGGAATTGCTCATTGTCATAACGGATTTCGACCTCGATCTGCCGTGCCTGAGAGTGGCGGAAGGCGTTCCGCAGCGCTTCAGCAGCAATTTTGTAGATCTCGTCTCGGAGGATGGGATGCAGATTTCGCGCCTCGCCCTCAACGGCAACACGAAATGCAGGTCGGTGGTCGCTTGAGTCAGTCGTGAGTTCTTCTCCGAGCGTGGTTATGGCCATTGCCAGATCGTTGCTTTGTACCGTGGAGTCCCGCAATCCCTGCACCTCATCCCGGGCTTCGGTGATGAAGTCCGCGGTCTGGTCGATCGCATTGTCCAGCTTCTCTTTCGCCTCCATCGGCCGATCCGGCAGCAACTGGGAAACCGTTTGGAATCGGAGCAGCACGCCGTGCGCGCTTTGAAGCAGAGTGTCGTGAAGGTCCCTGGCAATCCGTGTGCGCTCGCCCACACGCGCCTCGAGCGTCAGGTCGAACTGATGTTGCAATTGCCGGACACGCCACTGGTACGCCGCCCACAGCAGTGCCAAAAGGATGCACGCGCAGAGAGCGCGGAACCAATTCGTTTGGTAATAGGCAGGAGCGATGGAAAAATCCAGCTTGGCGGCGCTTTCGTTCCAGACACCGTCGCTATTGGATGCGATCACGCGGAAAGAATACTTCCCGGGAGGCAAATCCGTGTAGAACGCTTGCCGGCGCGTGCCGGCCTCGTGCCAATCGTTTTCATAGCCGTCGAGGCGGTAGCGAAAACTTACCTTCTGCGGAATCGAAAACGTAGGTGAGGTGTAATCAATTTGCAAGTCCCTCGGATTCGGCGGAACTTTGAGGTTAGGCGTTGCTTCGAACTCCTTTCTGTCAGCAACGAGCGATTCGATGTATGTCTGCGCCGGGAGCGCTTTTTGCGCGAGCTTGGCCGGATCCACCATCTGCACGACAACTCCGCTGGTAAACCACACGCGCCCATCCGGGGAGCAATCCGCCGAGTTGAAAGAGGGGATGTTGGGCTGAGCTCCGTCGAAGGTGTCGTAGACGTGGTTCTGAACAATCGCGTCCGGGTTGGTCCACCATCGTTGGAGCTCAGAATCTGAAAATTCGACGATGCCGCAACGGGTGTAGAGCCACCACCGTTTCTCTTTATCCTGAATAAAGGAGATGACGAAGTCGCAGGGCAGCCCGTTTTTCGTCGTCATCCGCTGCACCTTGCCTTCGCGGAATCCCACCAGCCCGTCGTCGAAGGCAGCAAGGACAGAGCTGTCCGATTGTGCCATGATTCGATGGGGCGCCGGATTCTTAGCATTCGGGTTCAGCGGGAATTTTCGCTGAACGCCCTGGCGGAACTGCACGAGGTCTCCTTTTCGAGTCGCTATCCAAATTCCCCCATTTGGATCCGGAGCCAGCATCCACGCCGGCAGAACCTGCGGCGCAGGGAACACTTCACGTACCTGGAAATCGCGGATGCGCACAAGCTTTCGCGGTTTGCTTGCACACTCTGCCCAGATATCCCCGTCGATGTCCTCGATCAACCCAATCACCATACCAAGCGGCTGATGATCCGGTTCGGGGAGGCGTCGGAATTGCCCGTTCTTGAACAAATACAGACCGTCATCCACTCCCACCCATAGGTTGCCGGCTCGGTCTTCCAGTAATCGCGTGACTTGGTCACCCGGAAGACCCTTCCCCGAGCGAATAGATGAGACGTTGCCGTTAACAATGTGATCAAGCGATCCGGCGTTTGCTACCCAGATCGTGCCATCTCGGCTGGCCAGGATGCCCGCTGGTAAATCTGCCCCCAATCCTTCCACCTGCGAGAACGTGACGACTGGCGGATCGCGAAAGCTGTCGACCCCGCTTGTAGTTCCAGCCCAGACGATCCCCTCTCGGTCTTCAAAAAGAGCATACACAGAATCGCCGGACAGGCCATTGGTATGGTCGTAGTGCTCCACCGCATTTCCATGGATACGAAAAAGCCCCTTTGCTTTCGTACCGACCCAAAGATTGCCGTCATGGTCGAACATCAGAGTGCCAATATCGAAGCTACTTCCGTTGAACGTGGGGGTCACGAACGGTTTCAGAGTACCGTCCTTCAATTGTTGAAGTCCTCGACCTGGTCCTTCTCCCGATATGCCCACCCACAGAGATCCATCGGGAGCACGCGCCAAGCTAAAGACTTCGTTTCCTACGTCGTACTTCTCCGAAACGCCGGCATGCCAGTGGACAAGGCCCGCCGTATGCCCTCCCAGCCAAAAACCGCCGTTACCGTCCGCCAGAACAGACTGGATGTCAGAAATCGTTATTCCATCTGCCTTTCCGAAGCACTTGACTGAATCGGCAATATGGCAAAGGGGCGCATCCGAGTCACCGCCCAGTACCCACAAAGAACCGTCCGGCGCCTCGCTGACGCTTTGAAACATTCCCCCTTTCAACTGGAAGTGAGAACTGACATCCGTGCCTTTCAGTCGAACAATGTCACGCGGTCCTAGAACCCAGAGCCCACCCGCGTGGTCGGCAAAGATGTTCATTGATCTATCGATCGGGACACCGGCAGGCAAACGCCAGGGCAAAAACCGAACGCCGTCGAACCTGTAGATATCGGCGGGAAGAGATAAGAACCATAGGAAACCGTCCGAGGTTTGCACAATGTGATACATGCCGGCCGGCAGAGAGCCATCTTGAGTTCGCCAAGCCGTGTGGATGTACTGGGTGACATGTTTATTGGGATCGAGGGCGTGAACCGTGCCTGCCAGCAACAACACGCAGGTGACACAAGAGGCCAGCGTGGCCGCAATCGTGGGGCGCGGCCAGTTAAAGCGCAGCAGAAGCGATCGGCGAGAAGCTGTTTCTCCCATGTGCGTAGCCGAGCAGCGTCAAGAGACCCTGGGACCTCATCCGAGGAACACAGCCTTGGCGTGCGAACCTAATCTAGCACTCTCAGCATCGTTCTCGTCAATGATTCAGTCAAAAAACGATCCAATCAAAAAGCTTTCAGCGGCAACGCGACCATGGTTTGGATCGAACAGGCGTTAGCCACAACCGCTCACTCCGGCCGCGTCAGGAAGATAGGCAGACCGAGCTTGTGGTCGTACTTCGGGCGGTACCGCTCAGTGTTGTACATCGATGCGATATCTACCTTGCGCGGGCCTAGCGTCGGATCAGGAATCGATACCATCGCGTAACGGCCTTCGTTGATCGCGGTCATCAGTCCGGACTTGCCTTCTTCCAGCGCGTCCATCGCCATGCCCGCAAAGGTAAATGCCACCATGCGGTCGACGAAGTCGGGGCTGCCCGACCGCAGGTCGTAAGTGAGATCGCTAACGACAGTCTCTTCGCCGGTGGTCCGCTTGATTTCATCACTCAGATCTTCGGCGACGCTCATCTTCTTGCGATGGCCGAACGCATCAGGCTCCCCGTACTCTTTCACGGTGTAGCCTTGCCACTCGGCCCCTTCCGAGAGGATCACCAGAGAGTAGTTGCTGGGATTGTTGCGTTTGTCGTTGATGAGCAATTCAATCAGGTGTTGCAAATCGACCTTATATTCGGGAATGCAGCAACGCACGGCGGTGACGTAGGCCGTGTAGAGCGCGGTGTAGCCGGCATCGCGTCCGAATACGCGAAAGATGCCAATGCGCTCATGCGAGCCGACCGTGGTACGCTGGCGATCGATGGCGTCCATCGCACGCGTAATCGCTGTCGAAAAACCGATGCAATATTCGGTGTTCCGCACGTCATTGTCCATGGTCTTCGGCACTGCAAGTACCTTCATGCCTTTACGATCGAGTTCCGCAGCATAACTGAGAGTATCGTCACCCCCGATCGCGATCAGGTAGTCGAGCCCGAGCGTTGCGATGTTCTTCAGCACGGCTGGCGTCACATCGAAGACGGTGCTGGTGACGCCCTTCTTGTTCGATTCTTTGGCTTCGAAGTTTTGTCCCTGCAGAACGGGAGGCAGGTTCTTCATCTTCGTGGGACTTGTGCGTGAGCTGTGCAAGAAAGTTCCGCCTGTGCGATCGATGGTGCGCGTATTTTCGCGGTTCAGGGGCAGGATGTAATGCTCCCTGCTGGCCGGGTCATTCAGATCGACGTGGGTCAATCCTTCCCAGCCCCGTCGGATGCCGATGACGTCGCATCCGATTTCCGCGCCGCGGTAGACCACCGACTTGATGACGGAGTTCAGCCCGGGGACGTCGCCGCCTCCCGTGAATATGCCTATACGCTTCTTGGCCATGTATGACTCCTTACTTAGCACGAACTAGGACGACAATGGATCGCGGAGCTACTTGATAGATCGACTGCTGCAGCGGCAAACCGTATTCTGAGAAATCGCTGGGACTCGGTAGGTCTGTATCCACAATTCTTAACCAGTCTTGCGCGGTACCTTCCTGGATCTGGAACTGCAGCTCTTCCCAATAAGCATTGATCATTACATAGATATCGTCATCACCCTGTGACGCGCCATGCAGACAAAACGCCAGGCTGCGTGAATCTGGGGATAGATCGGCCGTGGGTCCAACGCCGTACCACGAAATGTCCTCGCGCCAGAACCTGCTGCGACACAGGGAAGGATGAGACTTCCGGAACGCAATCATGCCTTTGAAGAAGCGGAATATGTCCTGATTCGCCTGGAGTCGGCTCCAATCCAGCCAGCTGATTTCGCTGTCCTGGTTGTAGGGATTATTGTTTCCGAACTGGGTGTTCAGAAACTCATCGCCCGCCCGGAACATGGGGATGCCGTTCGAGAGCATGAGGAGGCAGAAGAAGTTTTTAACCTGTCTCCGGCGAAGTGCCAGAACCTCCGCTGGCGCGCGCTCGTCTCCTTCGTGTCCGCAGTTCCAACTGTAATTCGCGTCCATACCATCTTGATTGTCATGACCGTTTATCCCGTTGTGTTTCTGATTGTAAGAAACCAGGTCGTAGAGCGTGAAGCCGTCGTGGCAATCGATATAGTTGATGGTCTGGAAGGCATGATAGGCATGCTCGCGGCTGTCCGGAAACAAGTCATCGCTGCCATAAATGCAACGCATTAGGTCTGGGATCATCCCTGCGTCGCCCCTGACGAAACGACGGACATCGTCGCGATAACGCGCGTTCCATTGCAGCCAGGTCGTGCCCGGAAATCCACGTCCAAGCTGATAGCCGCTGACGTCCCAAGGCTCCGCGATCAAAGCCAACCGGCCCAACTCGGGGTCCGCGCCGATTTCACTGAAAATCGGAGCATCTCCCCAATTGAGTGATCCGTCGGCATTGCGGCTGAAGATTGAGGCCAGGTCGAAACGAAATCCATCGATGTGCATCTCGTTCTTCCAATACCGCAGGCTGTCCATAACCATTTTCCGCACGTGAGGCTGATTGAAATTCAACGTGTTGCCGGTGCCCGAGTAATTGGCGTATGGGCTCGTCGGGTCGGACGACCGCATGTAATAACCTGCGGCGTCGAAACCCTTGAAGCTGTAGGTAGGACCGACGTGATCTCCCTCACAAGTATGGTTGTACACAACATCTAGCACGACGAAGATTCCGGCTTTGTGAAAAGCCTTAACCATATTCTTGAACTCAAGATGTTGCCCATCATCATCAACACTCGAGGCATACTGCGCATGAGATGCGAAGAAGTTCAGAGGCATGTATCCCCAATAGTCACCCTCGTGAGGATCGCGCTGAAATATGGGCATGAGTTCGACGACGGTGATCCCAAGCTCTTTCAGATACGGGATCTTTTCAATCAGGCCTGCGTAGGTGCCTGCTCGCGATGGATGCACGCCGGAATTGGGATTCTTGGTAAACCCCTTGACGTGAAGTTCGTAGATGATCGCATCCGATTCAGGTCGGGGCGGAACCTCTCCTGACCAATCGAAGGCAACAGTCTGTCTAGGTAATACTCCCAGAGGCGCCTTTTCATCATTGGGGCCCGGCTTCATAGCCGGCTTGCGATCAAACCCAGGCGGGAAGAAGACACCTTTCGCATACGGATCGAGAAGGACCTTTTCGTGATCGAAGCCGCGGAGACCAGCGACGGCCTGCCCTGAAACCGAGTACCCGTAATAGCGGGCATCGCACATTTGATCCAGCGGGATCCTGCAGTGCCAGATCCGCCCTGACTTATTGCGGATAGGATCGAACTTAAATGTCAAAACTGGCTTTTCCAAATCGGCGGGGGAATAGAGAAACAGTTTCACACTCTCGGCATGTTCAGCGCACACCGCAAAATTGAAGGCCTGGTCTTCCTCGCTCCAGGTAACCCCCAGCGGCAATGGAAGCCCCTCTGTGTGTTCCCACGTGCGACGTTTTTGCGGTGACGCTGCTGAGACGGACGCCGCGTCAGGTGCGCAGTCGCTGACCGCAATAGATTGGGGAAGTGTGTTTCTCACGTCTTAAGAGCCTAATGACAAACCGCATCATCCTGGAAGTTACCGCTGGCGAACATCTGTGCCAGAAACTGGCCGCAATGGATGATCTTTTGGGCATCGTAATCGTTGTTGAATTGGCTCTCCGACATGCTTAGCTCTGCCGCGCTCAGCGAAATGCGGGCTTTGACATATCCGTCAGCCCAGGATTGCACATTGTTAAATTCGTTCTTGAGCAACTCGAGTCCGCGGTTGTCAGAGTCTGTCGATGCCGCCGCTGAAGCTAACGCGACGCTGTCGGCAGCTCGTCCCTGAAACGCCATGATCGTGTTTCCTGCCGTAGTATTTCCTACTGGATACCCGTTCAGTACGATCGCCTGCAGGGTTCCACCCCACTCTCTGATCGACGCCATTGCCTCGATCGCCGTCTTCATGAAGGGGTGCGAGAAGCCTGATGTGTGAGCATCGTCGCTCGACGATGAACCGTCCGGACCAGGCAGCGTCAGAATAATTCTGTTCTTCTCAAAGCTCAGCGACCCGTTTGTGATTTGCGCAAGCTCTTGCGCATCCACGAACACGTGCCCCTGATATCGAATGACATTTGCCTGTCCCTGGTAGCCTTGCACGGACAACGCCTCTCGCGCGCGCTGCGATTGCGCCATTGCCATGGCCACCATCAACAGCACTGCCCCGCACATCACCGGCCTATGCTTCATCATGTGGAACATCGACTAGCCCCCGGATCAAAGTCGCGCTCGAACTAGAGCGGGCCTCATTGCTGAGGCGGTTCTGCCACGCTACTTCCCGGCACGGTGTATTGTGCCTCGGTGAGCGGAGGAAGGGCAGCTTCGACTTGCATATCCATCATCAAATCGATGCGACGCTCCAACTGGAAGAACGTCGTCACTGTAAGGGCCGGAAGCACCTTGTTGAACTTCTTGTAATACTTCTTCTTCAACTCAGCCAGACGAGATTCGCAGTCAAACATTTGGTCTGCCATCGCTTTGGCGTCGGCGTCGGTCAGGTTCCGGAACTTCTGGGTGTACTGCTTTATGACGGCAGCGCGACGATCATCCAGCCTGGATCGTTCGTACTCGTATTGCTGATAGATCGGCCAGAATGCCGCGCCATCTTTGTCCGTGAAATTCATTCCTGTAGTGATGAGCGCGGCCCTGTCTGCCTGCATATTGGCCCTTACTACTGCGATGGTGGAGTCAATATTGGGCTCCTGATCTTGAGCACGGCCAAGAGGGCAAAATGCGAGCATCGCGAACGTAACCATGAGTAATGCAGAATTCTTCATCATTGACTGAACTCCTAAGCCGCTTGCTTCGTGTCATTCGCCGGCGCAGCGGCGCAGTGCGCTCGACAAATTTGTGCGAACAGCTCCTCGATAGGACAACGGAGCACTTGCACCAGATGATGTAGGCACGCCAATTGCCGAACTCAACTCAGAATCAAATCATTTCTTATGTTGTGGTTCCGCAATAACCTTGGTATCGGACGACCATACGGTGCCCGGTGATGGGCACGCGGACCTCATCTGGTCACCGAACGAACTTTAGATCTGGCCTGCGGCAGGCTCATGGCGGAATCACGTGATTGAACCTGTTGAGTATGCTTCCGGTCAAAGGAGCGAGAGAAGGATGTTATGCCAGTGTGGGCGGACAGTGCGATGACGGTAAACGCACCGGGCGGAGGCACAACATGTTCGCTACTTTGTCAACTTTTGCTCCACCACTCGAAAGCTAAGGATCTTCTCGGGATGGGTGGAGTAAGTCAGTATCCCGTGCATCCCTTCTAGCACCAAAACGTCCTTCCCAGGAGTCCACACTTCGATCAGCTCTCCGCCGTCCGTCTTGTACTTGACCGCGTAGCCCGGCTTGATGAAGGGTAAGTTTAAAAGGTGAACGGACAAAACCGTTCCAGGTCCTACGATGGACACCGTGCTGGGCTGTCGGATGAAGGACAATTCCGAAGTTGCTTTGCCCCAGGCCGGAGTCAAACACGCCGTCAAGAACACTATCTGAAGGAGTTTCCTCAGCATTGCCGTTTCTCCACTAAAGGTTTCAACCCCCCGTCCATACCCAATCCGGAATTTCCCTTTTGATCTCTGCTCCGCGCCTCGGCCCTCTTCATAGCGATCATGCAAATGACTCCAACCCCTGCCCAGAAGACGGTGCGCGCACGTCGACACAATGCCAGTGTCAATCCAGCCGTGCCTGTCACGCCAAAGATCTTGGCAATCAGCATATTTCCACCTTCATAGGTCCCGAAGTTGCCCGGGTTGAACGCGCCCACCAGGTTGATCACCTTGGTCAGCGCCTCCACGATGAAAGCGCCGCCTATGGCGATCCTTGCTCCCATAAACCGCAGAATGATGTAGACCTCCAGGATTGCCAGCAGGTGCCATAGGAGATTGAAGATCAATGTTGCCCAGAACGCGGCCGGCGCTTCATCACGAAAGCTCAGGAGGTTGTCTTCCGCCGAGTCAATGATCGGCTGTTTGCCGCTGACCCACGTACGGAGCCGGGGCAATCGGCCAATCGCCCGGGTTGCACGGCCCACCAACTGCCACCGGTTTCTAACCGACACAGCTGCGAGGATCACCGCTGATATGAGAACAGCAACGAGCAGCACTGCGTACATGCGCCACGGGCCAGAAAGTGGGGCAAGCAGTAAGGTGGCTGAGATTCCTGAAACAGTGACGAGCACGGCGGTGAAGATATGCAATCCTCCGTCAATCGCACCGGCGGACAGTGCATTTGATACTGGCACTGCGCGACCCAACAGCGATATGCGTGTCCCCTCGCCAACCACCTTTCCAGCGACACCAAATTGTCCGATCCCGTCCGAAATCAATTGCGCGACGAAGCTACGGGACCAGGGAAGGCGGCTGATATCGCAGGTAAACGCCTGTCTCCAGGCGCATGTCTTGGCCAATTGAGCGAGCCCTCCCAAAAGGATAACGAGAGCGAGTCCCCAACCGACTGCCTGCAGTTGTTTCCAAACGGCCCCCGGGCCGCTTCGAAAGACCAAGTAACCCAGTAGACCAAGGCCCAGCAGAGCTGCGAAAAATCGGAGAGAGAACTGAATGAGGGACTGCAGTTTGGGCGCGGTACCGCCCTTGCGCTCCTGCTTGAGGATCCTTCTCCATCTCCCCGCCTTCTTCGGTTTGGGCGTCTGCTGGATCCCCATCAGCGCACATTCAATAACTCCCATGTCGCTCTCCCCATTTTCAGTCGATTTACGTACCTCGACACTGAGGAAGAGCAGATGGATTGCCAATCGGGATGTCCGCTTGAAAGCGTTGATTTCGCTTATTTCCCAAGAGCCAACCTGGATTCGGCGTGCCCTGCCCAGGGCACTGCCTCAATGTGGGCATTGATGGAGGGACCCAAGCGACGAAAATTCTAGTATCCACGAAAAATGCCGTGATTCCCGTTTGGCCCAATGAGTGCAATCTGCAGAAGGTCCATGCCCGAGCCCAAAGGATTTGAATGAACTCAGCAGTGGCACCCTCCATTTCCCCGGTCGGCCAAGACCTGGATCAACTCTGTGTCAACGCCATCCGCACGCTCTCTATGGACGCCGTTCAGGCAGCGAACTCAGGCCATCCGGGAACTCCCATGGCTATGGCGCCGGTGGCTTACTGTTTATGGCAACAGTTCCTGCGCTTCGATCCACAGGATCCGGTATGGCCGAACCGTGATCGCTTCGTGCTTTCCATCGGACACGCATCGACGTTGCTCTATTCTCTGCTCCACCTGAGCGGAGTCCGGGCGGTGAGTAAAGACTACGAAACCTTGGGCGAACTCTCGGTCCCGCTCGATGCCCTCAAAACATTTCGCCAATTAAACAGCCGCTGTCCGGGACATCCTGAGTACCGCTGGACCTCCGGGGTGGAAACCACAACTGGTCCTTTAGGGCAAGGAGTCGCAACCAGTGTCGGAATGGCCGCTGCCCGCCAGTGGTTGTCCGCTCGTTATCACCGGCCCGGCTTTGAAAATCTTTTTGATTTCAATGTGTACGCGCTCTGCGGGGATGGCTGCATGATGGAAGGCATCTCTAGCGAAGCAGCCTCGCTGGCTGGCCATTGGCGGCTCTCTAATCTCTGTTGGATTTACGACAATAACCGCATCACGATTGAGGGCAATACCGCCCTTGCGTTCACCGAAGACGTTGCGACACGCTTTCTTGCTTACGGGTGGAATGTAACGCGCGTTGGCGATGCCAACGACCTTGAGACTTTGGCTCGCGCATTCCGAACTTTTCAAAACACCAAAGATCGCCCCACGCTGATCATTGTCGACAGTCACATCGGATACGGGGCACCGCATAAACAGGACACAAGCGGCGCTCATGGCGAACCGTTGGGCGAAGAAGAGGTTCGTCTTGCCAAGCGGAATTACGGCTGGCCCGAAGACGCGAAATTCTATGTGCCCGACGCTGTTTACCGCCACTTCCAGCAAGGCATGGGGAAACGTGGAAAGAGCTTACGTGATGAGTGGTTCGCGCGCATCGCCGATTATCGCAATCGATATCCGGAACTGGGCGAGGAACTTTGCCGCATGCAGCATCGGCAGCCGCCGGAAAACTGGGCGCTCGATCTGCCCGAGTTCCCCGCGGACCCGAAGGGCTTAGCGACACGCGAATCTTCAGCCAAGGTGCTGAACGCGGCCGCCAAGAACATCCCCTGGCTTATCGGTGGATCCGCAGACCTCGGGCCTTCTACCAAAACTCGCCTGGTCTTTGACGATGCTGGTGACTTCTCATCCCAAGACTATGCCGGCCGCAATCTTCATTTTGGCATTCGTGAACACGCCATGGGCGCGATCTTGAACGGCCTGAGTCTAACGAAGGTCCGGCCCTTTGGGTCGGGTTTCTTTATTTTCACGGACTACATGCGCGGCGCCATGCGCCTGAGTGCCTTGATGGAGCTGCCGGTCGTTTACATTTTCACCCATGATTCTATCGGTGTGGGCGAGGACGGCCCGACGCATCAGCCCATCGAGCACCTTGCCAATATGCGCTCTATACCGGGGTTGATTGTGCTCAGACCGGGTGATGCCAATGAAGTAACAGAGGCTTGGAAGGTTATCCTTCAGCTCCACCATGAGCCGGCAGTGTTGGTGCTCAGCCGTCAGGCTGTGCCAACGATCGACCGCACGAAGTACGCCGCTGCATCGGGGCTTGCGCGCGGCGCTTACATCCTTGCAGAGGCTCCGAACGGCGATCCTGAAGTCATCCTGATAGCAACCGGCAGCGAGGTCTCCCTCTGCGTTGAGGCTTACGAGCAACTCACGCAGGATGGAGTGAGAGCGCGTGTGGTGAGCATGCCGTCTTGGGAATTGTTCGACGATCAGGACAAACGCTATCGCGAGTCAGTTTTCCCTCCGAACGTGAGGGCTCGTGTTTCGGTTGAGGAAGCATCCGATTTTGGATGGTCGAAGTACACCGGGACGCACGGACACAATCTCTGTATCGAAACCTTCGGGGCTTCAGCGCCATTAAAGCAACTGCTAAAGAAATTTGGCTTCACCGTAGAGAGAGTCGTTGCCGCAGCCAAAAGCCAGATCGCACTGCACCAGAATCTGAGGTGAAAAGATGAAAATCGGCATAGCCGCTGATCATGGCGGATACCAAATGAAGCAGCAGATGCGGCAGTTGCTCAGCGCACGAGGCCACGAGGTGGTGGAGTTCGGCAACACGCGGTATGACCGAAACGATGATTATCCGGACTTTGCCATTCCGCTGGCACGCGCCGTAGCCGCTGGAGTCGTGGAACGCGGTGTCCTGCTCTGCGGCAGCGGCATAGGGGCGTCCATTGCTGCCAACAAAATTGATGGTGTGCGCGCGGCAGTCTGTCACGATGATTTTTCAGCTCTGCAAGGCGTGGAGGATGACGATATGAACATCCTTTGCCTCGGCGGTCTGACGACAGGTGTTGCCGTTGCCTGGAACTGCGTAAAAAGTTTCCTTGCCGCGAAGTTCACTGGAGCGGAACGGCACCGTCGCCGCCTTGCCAAAGTCAGTGCGATTCGCACCAATCCGACTGTTGTCTACGGCGTTCCGGCGGTTCCGATCGCAAGCGAAGCCTCGGTCCAACTCCAAAGGAACTGGGAAACGAAAGGGTAGGAGCCAACAATGACGTTACTTGAGTCCTTGAGACAATACACCACTGTAGTAGCCGACACCGGCGACATTGAGGCGATTGCGCAGTATCGTCCACAGGATGCGACGACGAATCCCTCACTTCTTTTCCAAGCTGCCCAGATGCCTGCTTATCGTCATCTGGTCGAAGAAGCAACCGAAGTAGCTTCGGAGTTGGGCGGCACTCAGCAGCGCATGGCTGAAGAGTTTATCGATCGACTCTTCGTGCTGTTCGGCTCGGAAATTCTCAAAGTAGTACCGGGGAGGGTTTCCACCGAGGTCCCAGCCAGCCTGAGTTTCGATACGACCGGTACTGTTGCCAAGGGGCGAAAGCTCATTTCTCTCTACGAGAAGAAAGGTTTTTCGCGGGATCGAATTCTGATCAAGACTGCGAGCACCTGGGAAGGAATCCGGGCAGCGGAGCTCCTTGAATTGGAAGGGATCCACTGCAATTTGACGCTTCTGTTCAGCTTTGCCCAAGCGGTGGCTTGCGCCCTAGCGGGCGTCACGCTCATCTCCCCCTTCGTAGGCCGGATTTCCGATTGGTACAGGAAAGAGCGCGGCGGAGCAGAGATAGCTCCCGACCAGGATCCGGGTGTTGCATCCGTGACACGCATTTACAATTACTACAAGAAATTCGGTTACAAGACACAAGTGATGGGAGCAAGCTTCCGGAATGTGAACCAGATCGTACGTTTGGCGGGGTGCGATTTGCTCACCATTAGCCCGGAGCTTCTGAATCAACTCGAAAACACGGAAGGTACTGCGAAGCACGAACTCGATCAGGTGAAGGCCCGAGAGAGCAAAGAACAGCGATTGCTCCTGGAGGAAAAGACCTTTCGCTGGCTGCACAACGAGGACGCGATGGCCACGGAAAAGCTAGCGGAAGGCATTCGCAAGTTCAACGCCGATGCCCACCGACTCCAGCAGTTCGCCCTGGCTCGGGTAGCTCAAGCAATCGGGTGAAAGCCGGACGACCTATCTGTGAGACTCTCATGGCGATGAATCGGGCAGTACTGTGGGACATGGATGGAACCCTGGTCGACTCTGCCGAATATCATTGGCAGGCCTGGCGCGATAGTATGTCCCGCGAAGGCTTCCCGGTCACCCACGGACAATTCCTGGCCACCTTCGGGCAGCGCAACGACTCTATTCTTCGGCAATGGCTCGGCGAAAAGGCTACGCCCGAATTGATCCAGCACATCGGTAACGCCAAAGAAGCGCTCTATCGGCAACATGTGCGCGAACACGGCATCGCGCCGCTCCCTGGAGCCTTGGAGTGGATAAACCTGCTGCACCGGCAAGGCTGGGTACAAGCGATTGCATCGGCGGCTCCTCGCGCCAACATAGAAACGATCCTCGATGTCTTACAAGCAAGCAGACGCTTTCAAGCCATCGTGTCCGCTGAGGATGTACACCGAGGCAAGCCTGACCCTGAAGTGTTCCTCGTTGCCGCGACGAAACTAGGTGTCGCGCCCGAGCATTGCATCGTTGTAGAAGACGCGCAGCACGGCGTCGAAGCCGCCCGCTCCGCCGGAATGAAAAGCATCGGTGTAGGCCAGAATTGCAAGCTTTTGCCTGCAGATGTGGTGGTGCGATCTCTCGATCTTCTGGAAGCGAACGCCTTCAACACTTTGTTGCAGGACGGCGCGTCATCAGCAGTTACCCACGCCTCTCCTTTTCATCGGTAGCACGCAACCCCGACATCGACTGGATGCGAATGCGAAAAAAGAGCGGTTCGATTAATTTATCGCCCACTCTCGTTTGCCGTTCACCCAGTGCATTAAGCCACCAATAATTGCGTTTTGCGAACAGCGAACTCGCATGTTTACGCTCGGCTGCATATTGCGGATCGGGTAACTCTTCATATTCACCGTTCACGATGACGCTAATCCACTGACTGTGGCTTTGAATCTGGTCAGTTTGGACACACACTTTCGGATTCGCACGCATCCACTTTACCTTTTCCCCGAAGGTCGAGAAAACGTACATGTAGCCGCTGTGGCAGGCAAAATAAATTGGAACTACATACGGTTGGTTCTCAAACGAACAACCCAGCCGACCCAGGGACGCACGCTCCAGGAATGCGCTGCATTCCTCGGCTGTCATTTCGTTCATTTCCATACTGATGTTCAATCCTCCTTGTTCGAGCGAAGGCCGGGAACGTCGTAGACCGTTATGGCGATCATGCGTTCTTTCGTCTGCGAACCCGGCCAACTACAACTCGGCTGGGCCGCCAGGGGAATCACGCCCTCATTCGCCACGTTTCACTTTTTCATCGTGTCGTCCAATGCTCGACCTGCGCCACGCTGGACCGCTGGCTCATTTCCGTCAGCTCCTGCAACCATTGAAAGGTGGCAAGCGACAGCATTTCTTCGGGGCAGCGCCAGCGCCAGTTCCCATCGGTCCGGCCGGGCACATTCATACGCGCTTCTGCCCCCAAATTGAGAAGATCTTGCAAAGGAGCAATTGCTAATGCTGCCTTCGACGACCACGCCAGGCGGATTAATTCCGGGGCTGCGTCCGCAATTTGGTCCGGTGCACGCTGGAGGTAACGGCACAAATTTTGCCGCTGGCAATCAGGGAGTCCTTCGTACCATTCCCGAGTTGTGGCATTGTCGTGGGTGCCGGTGTATACAACCGTGTTGGAAACAAAGTTACCCGGCAAATACGGATTGTCGGCATGGCCATCGAAGGCGAATTGCAGAACGCGAGTGCCGGGTATTTGAAACTGATCGCGGAGAGTGTGCACCCCGGGCGTAATCAGGCCCAGGTCCTCAGCGATAAATGGCAAGGTACCGAACTCGGATTGCACCGCTTGGAAAAAACTTGCACCCGGCCCCGGCACCCATTGTCCCGACTGAGCCGTTGGCGACCCAGCAGGGACGTGCCATGCAGCCGCAAAACCTCGAAAGTGATCCAGGCGAATTACGTCTACGTGAGCCAGCAGGGCACGTAAGCGCTCGATGCACCAGCGATAACCGGTCGAACGAAGCGCATCCCAGTTAAATACAGGATTGCCCCACAACTGCCCCTGCGCGCTGAAATAATCAGGCGGAACTCCAGCCACAAAGCGCGGTCGACGCTCCTCGTCTAACAGGAAGAACTCAGGATTCGCCCAGACATCGCTCGAATCCGGAGAAACGAAAAACGGCAGGTCGCCAATAAGGCCCACGCCTTTTGCGTGGGCGTGTTCCTTAAGTTGATCCGCTTGGCGGGACAGAAGGAATTTTGCAAAGCGAACTTGATCGATTTGCGTTGCCAGTTCGCGTTGCGCTTGGGCAATGGCATCAGATCTGCGCTGAACCAATTTTGCTGGCCACTCAAGGTAGTAAGCGCCGCGATACTTGGCCTTTAAAGCTCTGAATAGGGCATAGTCTTCCAGCCAATTTGCCTGATCAGCACAGAACTTTCCGAATTCAGAACGCAGGTCTTTGCGTGCCCCGGAGTTGAAGTTCGTCCACGCTTTTTCAAGCAGGCGGTTCTTGAATGGAATGACCCTGCCGTAGTCGACAAAATCCGCGGGGAAGTCGGACTCACAATCACCCGGCTGTAGTAGTCCGTCTGAAATCAGTTCTCCGGGGCTGATCAGCAAAGCGTTGCCGGCAAAAGACGAGAGCGACTGATATGGAGAGTTGCCGTATCCGGTGGGGCCAAGCGGTAGAGCCTGCCACCACTGCTGGCCTGCATCGTGAAGATGATCTACCCAGGAGAACGCCGACGAACCCAGATCGCCAATGCCATATCGCGACGGTAAAGATGTGACGTGCAGTAACAAGCCGGAGGCACGATACCCTGGCGGAAATGGAGGAACTCTCGCGAAAGCGCTATCAACGCTCACCGATTGACCCCAGAATCCAGCGCGTTGTTCACCATCTCTTGAGCTTCGCTCAGGATTGCATTCAGATGTGACTCGCTCTTGAAGCTCTCAGCGTAAATCTTGTAAATGTTCTCAGTGCCGGAGGGCCGAGCGGCAAACCAACCGGACTTTGCAACCACCTTCAGACCGCCAATGGGAGCATTGTTCCCGGGAGCCCTCGTCAATTTAGCGACGATCGGTTCGCCCGCCAATTCTGATTCTTTCACCGCATCAGGCGAGAGTTTCTGCAGTTTCCCCTTTTGCTCAGGCGAGGCCGGTGCATCGATCCGCGTATAAAAAGGACTTCCAAACTCCGCCGTCAGTTCACGGTAGTGCAGGCCGGGATCTCTGCCAGTGCGAGCCGTGATCTCTGCGGCAAGAAGATCCATGATCGGCCCGTCTTTGTCGGTGGTCCAAACTGTGCTATTGCGGCGCAGGAAACTCGCACCCGCGCTCTCCTCTCCACCGAAACACACGGAACCATCGATCAGGCCGGGTACAAACCATTTGAAGCCCACTGGCACTTCGTGCAACTTGCGTCCGAGCTTCTCCACCACGCGATCGATCATGCTGCTGCTTACCAGCGTTTTCCCGACGGCGGAGTTGGAGCCCCACTCCGGCCGATTCGTCAGCAGGTAATGGATCGCTACAGCCAGGAAGTGGTTCGGGTTCATCAAGCCGGCCGTTGGAGTCACAATGCCATGACGGTCGGAGTCGGGGTCGTTGCCGAATGCAATCTGATATTGATCCTTGAGGCGAACCAGCCTGGCCATGGCGTATGGACTTGAGCAATCCAAACGAATCCTGCCGTCATGATCGACGGGCATGAAGGAGAATGTGGGATCGATGGCCGGATTTACGATAGTGATGTCCAATCCATAGATCGAACTGATAGGTTCCCAATACGGGAGGGCCGCTCCGCCAAGCGGGTCAACCGCTAATTTGAGGCGCGCATCGCGAATGGCGTCCATATCCACGACATTTTTCAGATCCTGGACGTACGGCAAAACAAAATCTTCCTGGCGAGTTGAAGGCGCTTTGATGGCCTTTTCATAACGAACTCGTTTCACTTCGCGATTACCGGCTCGCAAGAGATTGTTCGCGCGATCCTGTACCCAGCGCGTGACCTCCGTATCGGCAGGGCCGCCGTTGGGCAGGTTGTACTTGAAACCACCGTCTTCCGGAGGATTGTGGGAAGGTGTGATGACGATGCCATCCGCCCAAGGAACTCGTCGAGTGCGGTTGCACACCAGGATGGCACGTGAGATAACCGGCGTTGGTGTGACGCCATCGTCCTTCTGGATGATGGTCTCAACATTGTTCGCGGCAAGAACTTCCAGCGCAGAACACTGCGCGGGAGAGGACAGGGCGTGCGTGTCCTTCCCCATGTACAGGGGGCCCGTAATACCTTGCGCCTTGCGGTATTCGCAGATCGCCTGGGTAATGGCGAGAACGTGCGCTTCAGTGAACGTGCCGTTTAGAGACGTCCCACGGTGGCCGCTTGTTCCAAACACAACGAATTGGTTGGCATCTTCGAGATCCGGCTTGCGGTCAAAGTATTCCTTCTCTAATCTGGCCACGTTCACAAGCATTTCCCTTGGAGCGGGTTTCCCGGCCAGCGGTGAAATCCTGGACCCGCTCAACTGTGTTGCTGCTTGTTTCTTTTCCGCACTAGACATGCTTCCACTCTCCAATATCGCCATCCCAATTGGGCGATCGGGCGGTCACCTGACAAAATCCTCAGAACCGACCAGGTCTGTTCTTCGTCAGGGTCGTATCGTGGTGCAATTAGGCTACGGCGGCCGGGCAACGGCAGAGCTTCCAACACTCTCCCGCGATAGCCCAGTCCTCTGCTGCCCGAATTACGAGGACCTTCACGCGGGAATCGGGGCTCGATATATCTGCATCGAGCAAAGGCTCCTTATTCCGGTTTAGGTCGATTGTGGCCCCGAGAAAATCTAGTCCTTTGCACGTGGCAGCGCGCACCTCCGGCGAATTCTCACCCACTCCCGCCGTAAATACCAAGACATCCAGGCCTTCCAAAACAGTTGCGATTCCACCGATAGCCGTGCGCAAACCATGAGTGTAAAGATCGAATGCCAATTTTGCTCTCTCATTTCCTGCGTGCATGCCAGCCAAAACGTCGCGCATATCGCCTGACAGACCAGAAATGCCGAGCAGGCCCGATTTCTTATTCAACATGTCGTCGATCTGGTCGGCATCGAGCCCATACTGTCTCATGAGAAAGATCAGGATTCCCGGGTCAACCGAACCCGAGCGCGTGCCCATCATGAGTCCGTCCAACGGCGTGAATCCCATCGTTGTAGCCACGCTGCGGCCAGCTTGAATTCCCGTGACTGAGCACCCGTTGCCGAGATGACAACTTACAATTTTGAGTGACTTCAGGTCCTTTGCAATCAGCTGAGCCGCGCGGGTCGAACAGTACTGGTGATTGATTCCATGGAAGCCGTATCGGCGGATTCCCTGTTCGAACCACTCATACGGACCGGGATACGTCTGCGCGACCAGTGGCATCCGGCGATGAAAGCCAGTGTCGAAAACCGCGACCTGGGGCACGTCTCCCAGAAGATCCGCGATAGTCTTCATCCCCTGGAGCTCCGATTGAATGTGCAACGGAGCAAACTGGGACAGTCCGGCAAGAGTCGAGCACACGTCGTTACTGATCAGAATGGGATCGTGGAAACGGGGACCACCGTGGACCACACGGTGACCCACGGCGTTGATCTCAGCCGCCGAAGCAATGCTGCGCGTTGCACCGTTCCATAGCGTGGCCAGCAGATCTGTCAGCACCAGCTCACACGAAAGACCCTTTAGCTTCTCCTTCCTGGCTATTCCTTTCGAATTCCTGACTGTAATCGCTGCCGTATCGCCGTTCCACTCAATGCGGCCCTCCCACAGCGGCAAAGGGGGGCTCTCCGGAAGAGCGTCGCCAATTTCGTACAGGCATGCCTTCTGGCTGCTCGAACCAGAGTTGAGAACGAGGATCTTCATCTGTCGATGGACATGTTTCCAGAACTACCAGTGCAGATAGGTTGCCAATCGGCCCCTCCTTAACACGTTCATTCCCCATAGTTCCCACGCACCTGATCTGCGTCGGCATGCCCTGCCTTGGGCAGTGCCTCAATCTGGGCAGAGGCTCGAAGGACAAAGACTGAAAACATTGTGGCGCTACAGGGACAAACCGTCGGTCTCGATTGGCACCTTGCATGCAAACTGTAGAAAGTTAATGTGCGCACGCAAAGCCCGTCGGTGAAGTAGGGGTGCGCTGCACTTGATCCCAGCTCTCCCCAAGTAGTTACGGATCAAGGCACCCGCACCTCATCCGACGGTTTTTGAACGGCAAGAGCGGCGTTTAATTCAGCATGTCACTCATCGCAGCGGCTCTGAAACCACGGTCGATATTGATCGCAACGGACTTCTCCGAGGCTTCTGAAAAGGCGCTACGCTATTCTCTGGCACTCGCTCGGTTCTATGAGTCGAACTTTTGCTTGGCGCACGTGGTGTCCTCTCTGGGACTGACTATGGCAGGTCCTGGTGCAATTGCTGCCTGTGAAGAGGCAGTATCGCGCGAGGCCGCGGATTTGGAGGAATCGCTGATTCAAACCGGGGCCCTTACTGGCATTCAGCACAAATTCATCGTTCGGCAGGGTGAACTGTGGCCGGAACTGCGAGAGATCATCCGACAAGAGAGCGCAGATCTCCTCGTCGTCGGCACACACGGGCGACAAGGCATAGGCAAGCTGTTCTTCGGCTCCGTCGCTGAACAGATTTTCCGCCAGGCAGAGTGTCCGGTTTTAACTTTCGGGCCGCACTCGCAGGAATACCCCTGGGTCGGAACTACCTCGAGAGACCGCACATTTCTGTTTGCGACAGATTTCGGACAGGCGTCTCTCCATGGACTACCCCAGGCCACTGCGGTGGCGAATCACTTCGGAGCCAAGCTCGCCTTCCTGAACATCATTCCAGCCGTTCCGCCGCGTCATAGCAGCCTCCGCGCAGGCGATCTGAGGAATCTGAGAGATGGCGCGTGCATAACAGCCCTCCAACGGTCGGCAGAACTCGCCCGTGATGCCAACCTCAACGTCACGCCTGAGCGCCATGTAGCGTTAAAGTCAAAGAAGCCGGTAAGTGAGTGTATCCTCGAAACCGCTGAAAGGCTGCGGGCCGACCTGATCATTATGGGATTGCATTGTTCCGCTCACACCGGAGTGCTATCGCACTTAAATTGGACCACGGCATATGATGTGGTTTGTCATGCCGGCACCCCCGTACTGACTGTGAATTATCCTTCAGGGAATCTAGACATTCGACCGAGGCCCACTGAAACAACAGTGTCGCCTCTGTCGCAAGCCGATTTGATCCGCATTCGTGGGCTCGGCGTGAAGTGGTAAACGAGATCGTGACTTGGCGTCGACCAGGTGAGTGACAGCCGCGAAGAGAAGTCCAATGGAGACTCCGGACATCAGCATGCCGACCATACTTTCGAGCGGGCCCAACAGGCGCCACTTCGACGGAAGGATCACATCCCCGTATCCAACGGTCGCATAGCTGCTCGCCGAAAAGTAGAAAGATGATTCCCAAGACGGAAGGCAAAGCCAGCGATAGCAACCCGCCCACAATAGAATAACGATCCCGTGCAGAACGATGACCGCAACCGTAGTTTGCATGACGAGCGCGGCGCAGCGAAACACCCGCACCTTGCGGGTCTCTCGTGGAATGCTTCTTATCCAAATGATGAGCGCAGCGGCGCCGCCACACTGCAGAGATAGCGTAATCAACACGAGAAGAACGGCCGCACCAGCCTGTTGAAGCAGAGTCATCGTTCGAGATCGCTCCTCTTAATCCATGGACTGCGCGCTACCCTGGTTTAACTCGTTTTCCAAAGGCAACGTGATAGGGGTTGTAAGAGACACTGCCTGGTTCTCTTCGGACCGATCATCTAACAGCGCACAATGTTGTCGCCGTGAATGCCTCTCGTCGCGTTGCGGGTATCCACCACCAAGGATGCGTGCTGCGCGATCCATCCGTAATCGTAATCCGAATGGTCCGTGACGATCAGCACACAGTCGTATTTGGAGACGTCGTCCACGGGCACGCATTTCATCTGAAGATCGTATTTGCGTCCTTTGCCGATAAAAGGAAAATAGGGATCGTTGTAGCTGACTTGAGCACCATCATTCTGCAGCAGCTCAATAATGGTCAGGGCAGGAGACTCGCGCAGGTCATCGATGTCTTTCTTGTAGGCCACCCCGAGCACCAGCACTTTGGCGCCTTTCAGAGCCTTCCCTTGTTGATTCAGGGCTCTGCTGACACTTGAAACCACGTGATAGGGCATGGCACTGTTGATCTCTCCAGCCAGCTCGATGAAGCGTGTCTGGAAATCCCACGCCTTCGCCTTCCATGACAAATAATAAGGATCGACGGGGATGCAGTGTCCGCCGAGGCCCGGGCCAGGGTAGAAGGGTTGAAACCCGAATGGCTTGGTCGAGGCAGCCTCGATGACTTCCCAAATATCCAAGCCCATGCGCAATGACAAAAGCTTCAATTCATTGACCAGGGCGATGTTCACGCAGCGGTAGATGTTTTCCAGCAGCTTCGTCATCTCGGCGACGGCCGGTGAGGACACCGGGACGACTCGGTTGAAGATTGTCCCGTACAGCGCCGCGGCCAGCTCTGAGGCCTGGGGATTCAGGCCTCCTACAACTTTCGGTATGTCACGACGCGCGACGGTGTCATTGCCTGGATCCTCTCGTTCCGGAGAAAAGGCGACAAAAAACTCATCCTCTCCGTTAGCCGTTGCGCCGCGAGCGGCTTTCAAACCGCAGCCATTGCCTTCCTCCAGGATTGGAACAAGCACTTCCTCCGTGGTGCCGGGATAGCTCGTGCTCTCGAGGACCACCAATTGACCGGCACGCAAATGGGGCGCTATGGCCTTAGCGGTATTGGTAATAAAACTGAGATCAGGCTCTCGATATTCGTCCAGCGGCGTGGGCACACAGATGATGATGGCATCCATTTCGGTCAGGCGCGAAAAGTCCGAGGTCGCAGAGAAACCTTGCGAGCCCGCCGCCTGGATCTCAGTAGGTGGAATTCGACAGATGTAGGATCCACCGGAGCTGAGAGTTGCGACCTTATGCTGGTCGATGTCAAAACCCGTTACTCGAACTTTCGCTTCCGTGTAGAGCAAAGCAAGTGGCAGGCCCACATAACCGAGACCCATCACACCTACCCGCGCTTGGCGAGTTTCAATTCTGGTTTTCAGCTCTGCGAAGAGACTGGCAGTCGTGGTGCAAGTAATCATGATGATCTCCTTATCAGTACTCCTTATTCATGGTTAATCAGCGTAATGAAAAGCTGGCGTCGTAGGCTCGACTGCTGGCGTCGGCTCGGCTGCCGCAGCGGACTCCCACTTAATCAGCTTCAAGTCCAACACAAAGATGGAATAGATCACCGGGACAAGCAGCAGCGTCACGAACGTCGCGATGGTAAGACCACCGATCTGGGCGTAGCAGAGAGGCTCCCAGAGGGGGCCACCGTGAATGGCCAAGGGTATGAGCCCAAGCACAGTCGCACCGACCGTGATCATCACGGGGCGCAATCGTACTATGCCGGCATCGAGCAGAGCTTCCCGCAGCGGCTCGCCTCGCTCATGTGCTTCTTCGATGAAATCGAAAAGAACAATGACGTGACTGACGATTACGCCGACCAGACTCGCGACTCCCAGGAATCCCATAAATCCGAAGGGTTGCCCCATGACCACCAGTCCCGCGAGGGCTCCTGTCATTCCGTAGGGGATGGCAGCGAACACGAGAAAGGGCTTGACCGCACTTCGAAACTGCAGAACCAACGCAATGTAGATGAGCACTACGGAAATCGCCATGACCACGCTGAGTTCCTTAAAACCTTTCTGCTGTTCGTCGTATTCGCCTCCGATCTCGAGGAAATAGCCGGGAGGCAGGTTCTTCTGGAACTCCTTGATTTTCGGCAGCAGGGGCGTGAGCACTTGAGACGGTAAAACACCCGGGATCGGGAACGCGGATACCGTGACCGTCCGGAATTGATTGCGGCGCTTGATTTTCGATACCGCCATTTCCGTGTTGACGTTTGATACCTGCCTCAGAGGTACGCGCTGATTGTTGGTCAGAGAATAGACGTACGCATTTTGAATGTCAGACAATCCGGCGCGTTCCTCCATCCGCAAACGAACGGCGATAGGAATTTGTTTGTCAGCTTCCCTGTAAGTTGACACAGGTAATCCACTCTCCGCCGCTGTGGATGAGAGGGCTATGTCCAGATTCGTGATGCCGGATAGGTTGGCGCGATCCGGATCAACTTTCAGCCGGACATTCATGGCAGGCTCTCCCCAGTCGTCTCGAACCCGAGTCGCGTTTGGCTGCGCCCGAAAGATGGTCTGGAGTTCGCCAGAGAGACGGTGCAGAACTTCTATCTCCGGACCTGAGATTCGAATGGAGACGGGGATGCCGACCGGCTTGCCAGTTTCGAGTTGCCGCACATCGACCCGGGCACCCGGTACTTCGCGGCTCAGCGCCGTCTGCAGCGGGCCAACGAACTCGTTGGTGAAGTGCTTGTCGGAAACCTCGACCAGGATCTGCGCATAGTTGAGCTGTTGTCGCTCGGGGTCGACCGAGAACCAGAATCTAGGACCGCCGCCGCCGATAAATGTGGTCAGCGATTTTAGAACCTCTTTGTGCCGATGTTCGTTTCCAAATCGTTCCGCCTCTTGCCGAATGACAGTTTCTGCCCGTTGTGTGACCGTGTTCGTCGCACCCAGCGGGGCATCGGGCGGAAGCCAGACGTCCACGTACGACAGGTAGGAGAGGTCCTTGGGGAAGAACTGCGGCTTCAGCATTCGGAAAAACACTCCGCCCAACACCAGAACGATCAGCGAGGCTGCGAACGTACCCCAACGATGTCTGAGCGCGAAGTCACCTACCCGATAGTAGAGCGCCGGGAAGCCGTGCTGTCGTCGCTCGGACATGGGCGGCTCCAGGCGCTTAGGTGGTTTGATCATGTAATACGCAATCAACGGCATAAAGGTGAAAGAAACAATGACGGAGGCGATCAGCGTGCACGTCATCACAACCGGCAGGCTGTAGAGGAAAAAGCCTGTATCGCCGGTTAGCATCAGGAACGGAAGATAGGCGACGATGTTCGTGATGGTGGCGAATACAATCGCTTTCGCCAGTTTGGTCGGTCCAATCCAGGATGCGAGATCGGGCGGGGAGCCGGAGCCCAACTCGCGTTTGATCGCGTCCCCGGCCACGACCGGCATATCTACCAGCAATCCGAGAGCAATGATCAACGTCGCGATCGAAACTTGCTGAATGTCAATCCCCAGCACGTGAACGATACCGAAGCTCATCGCCAGCGTCAGGGGGATGGAGGCCGCCATCAGCATGGCGGCACGCCAGTCCCAGAATCCAACCAGGGCGACGAACACGACGAGAACAATGGCCTCATAGAGACTACCCATTAACAGACTGACAAGTTCCTTCACCTGCCTCGGCTGGTCCGACGTGCGAGCCACAATGAGGTCGGCAGGCAGTTGCGGGCGCACGTTGGCCAGAGCCTTGTCTACCGCCGCTCCGAATTTGAAAATCTGCTCCCCCGATCGCATTTGGACGGCCAGTGTGATGGCACGGTTACGATGCCAGCTTCCGTTCGGTTCCCGAGAGACCATGTAGTTCAGGTACCGGGTGGGCGTCTGATAGGCACGCGATATGTCCACAAGGTCGCGCAAATAAAGCGGTGCTCCAGTGGCCGACGATGCCAGGAGCACATTGCCAATATCTTTCGTGCTTTTGAACTCGGCGGTTGCGTCAACCAGGACGTTTCGCGATTGGGTCTGGACGATCCCACCTGGAGCCGTCACATTCCGCGCGTTCAGGACGTCTTTGATCTTCGTGGGCTGCAATTTCAATGCTGCCAGCCGCGCGTCCGAGTACTCCAGATAGATCTCTTCGGGCAGAACGCCCACGCGCTGGACTTTCGCTACCTCGGGCACGCGTTGCAGAGTGCGCTGGATCAGATCGGTGAAATCATCCAGTTGCCGATACGAATACCGGTTATTGGCTACTTCTGTGATTCGTTCTTTCGTGGATTGAGGATCGCGAATGATAATCGGACCCCACGCGTCGGGATGAAAGTCGTATTCTTGCAGCCGTTTCTCAATGAACTGCTGTCCATACGCGCGGATTTCGTCATCCGATTTCGCCGTCGCAAAGTCGATTCCGGAACAGCTTCCCACGGACAACAAACGAACATCGTGCGCGAACCTGTCCCGTTCTGCCTGCGCAGCCAGCATGACAAATGGCCGCTCAATCACCGCAGGGGAGACGGATGCCGGGTAACAGTAGAGAACGGTGACACGTTTGCTCGTATCTCCTAGGCGCCCCTTCTCGATCGCATCCCGCACACCGCGGGCGCGCAACGCGATCTCAAGGTCCGGGACCGTCGGACTGGCGACAGTCAGCATCAGCGCGGCCGTGTCTCCGAAGTCGCTGATCCAGGTGATCGGCCCTGCACCGTCAGGAAGGTCAGTGATCTGATTCAGTCGTTGTCCGATATCCTGGAATTCCTGCTGGGTGTTCTTGATGTTGTCCAACAGCCTGACTTGCACAACAGAAATGTTGTCCTGGGTGGTGGACTCCACACGATCCACCTTGCTGTTTCCAGTAACGGCTTGCTCGACCTTGCGTGTGACCAACTGCTCGACCTTGTCTGCGGAAATACCCGGCCAAGGGGTGATGGCCAGTGCGATTCGCACAGGGATGTCGGGATCCTTCCGCTTGGGCATGTTCATGTACCCGAACACGCCCCAGACCAGCGTTGCGAACAATGCGACCCAGGCAATCTGCCGGTTGTTGACAAAGAATCGCGCGACGTTACGACTGTTACTGGGGTTCTCAGCTTTCATTGCAGGACCTCTACAGGCTGACCATCCTTAAGCAGATTGGCGCCGGTGGTGATGATGCGGTCTCCCGCTTGTAGCCCATTGACTACGCTGATTTCGGTGCCATTGACGGCGCCGATGTCTACGCTGTGGAGGCTAGCGACTTCTCCGGCACTCGAGTTTGAGACGACGAACACGCCATATTTCCCGTCCTTCGCTTGCACGACTGCGGAAAGTGGCACCAGCAACGCCGACGTTTGATTTGCGCCGTCGGCATTCGCGAATTGCAAGGAGCCGATCATCCCGACCTTCAGTAAGTGATCCTGATTCGGTATCGCGACCTCGACCTCGAAATTACGTGTAATCGTGTCCGCTGCCGACGACATGCGGCTGATTCGCGCATGAAATGTGCGCGTGGGGAACGCGTCGATGGCAACATCGACGGGCTGGCCTAACTTTACCGAACGGACAACCGTATCGGGCACTCCGACTACGATCTTCACGACGTCCGTTTTGGCAAGTGCGAATGCGGGAACACCAGGTCCCACGAACGCGCCGGGTTCGACGGCTTTCTTCACGATGTCGCCGTCAAAGGGCGCAATCAGAGAGGTGTCGCGGAGAGCGATTTCCGCCTCGCTCGTCAGGGCCTGAGCAGATTTCAGCTGCTCCTCGCTGGCATCGTATTGCGCGCGAGCGGAATCGAAGTCGGGCTTCGTAAGGCTCTGAGTGTCATACAGATGCGTAGCCCGATCGAAGTCGAGCTTGGCTTTCTGTGCGACCGCTTCGGCGGCCGCTGCCTGCGAGGACGCCTGGTGTACCTTGTCCTCGTATTCAGAAGATCGGATGCGGACGAGTGCAGCTCCTCGGCTAACCCGATCCCCTTCGGCAACATCGCGCATCCTGCCATCCTGGCCGCGCACCTGTTTGAGCGAAATGACGTACCCAGGAATCCGGAAACCCAATGGAACTTCCGAATCGGGGGTCACTACGGCCGAAAAGCGCAAGCTGTCACCGCTGACGCCCGCCTGCTTCTCTATGGCTTTAGCTTGGACCCCCTGCGGAGGCTGCTCCAGTGGCTTATTCGAGCCACAGCCGGCCATGACCAGCGCTAATGCAAGTGTTGCGATTGTGGTTCTCACGTTTATTCCTCTCCCATCGCACGGCGCAAATCTGCAAGGGAACTCCAATAAGAAGAAAGCGCCTGCTGATACTGAAATGATGTTTCCGAACTTCGAGCCTGAGCCTGCAATAGATCTCTTATGAGTGCTGCTTGTTCTTTGTACTTATTATTGGTGACGCGGAATTCTTCGGCCGCGGCTTCATGACCGGTGCGGGTGGCCTTTAGCAACAACGCAGCCTCTTTCCACTTGCGGTACTTCGATCCGACTTCCACCCCGATCTGCGAGTCTGTCTCTTGTGCCCCGTTGTGCGCTTGCGCCAGGGTGTTGGATTTCTCGCGTACTCGATTGTGGCGGCGTCCCCAATCGAATGGTTCCCAAGTCAACGCAAAGCCGGCCACACCAACATTCGACGGAAGGACCTGCACGTTCTGAACCCCCATGTAGCTGACGGCGATACCGAGGTCCGGTATGTACTCGGCCTTGGCCAGGCGGCGGTCGTAGTCGGCTTGTTTTTCCTTGAGATGAGCCTGGCGGATCTCAGGGCGACTCTGTGACGCCTGCTGGCGCGCCTCCTCCAGACTCAGAGTAGTCGTGTCCTCCTCAGGGATAGAATCAACGCGAAAAGGGGTAGCAATATCCTGTGCCAAGAGTTGATTCAGGTGCTCGTGCTGTGTGGCAAGTCCGTTCTCCGCGACCGACAACTCATACTGCGCCTTAGTCAAACGCGCATCGACCTCCAACGCATCTCCCTTGAGCACGGTCTTCTCTGTGATGTAACGCTGCGTAACTCGCTGTGCCTCTTCCAGTGTTCGTACTCCTTCCCGTGCTGCATCCACAGCAGCTTGCGTCGCTACAAGATCGAAATATGCACTTCGCACTTCGGCCGCGATCTTCTGGCGCTCCGCGCGAACGTCTTCTTTAGCGATGTCGCGTCCAAGTTCTGTGGCGCGAATTCCCAGCCCGATTTTGTACTGCTGCGACAGGGGCACATCCATGCCGCCAGTTAAGAAGGCGGTTAACTGTGCTGGCGTGTGAACCTTGGCATTGGTTGAAGGAATGGGCCCAACCCCTGGATACGTCCCGAAGGCTCCTTTCGCAAATGTGAAATCAAACGGCTGCAGCAATTCGCCGCCGAGTGCCGAAAATTGAAAGTGCGGCAGCCGTCTGCTGCGAATCGTGCTCACCTGAAAGTCGAACTTTTGCGCTTCCAACACCGAGTTCTTCACGAGCCGATTGTTCGAGAGTGCAATGGAGACTGCGTCATCAAGCGTAAGAAGCGGGGCGTCTTGCGTACCCTGTTGGGCAAACGACCCCAGCGGTGATGCAAAGACGAGAATCGTAAGAAGCAGTGCGAGATGGTTCGATTTCATCATTCTTCTACCTTGAACTTTGGGTGAGGCCCGACGGCACTTTGAACTTGAGCGAATCGTGTTGTCGCTCGCGTGCACCAAGATTGCAGGTTCCGTGCCAACCTGAACTTCCTTGCAAGTTCTTGAATCAGAAGCGCGGGCGTCCAAGAATGCTGAAGAATGCCCATATCTGGTCGATAGGCGCTGCCCTCATGCGGGCACTGGGCGATGAAGATCCTGTTCCGGGTGACACTCTGAAGATAAGTTCAGACTCGGAGTCGAGCCATCCGCGGCTGAGCGGTGGATTTAGATAGTCACGGAGCCAATGTCGAAACCAATCGAGCCCGTCGTGGTTAGGGCCGCACATTGAACAGCTTTCTAAAAGGTTGAGGAGATGAGGAAAAACAGAATGCCCGCGAGCGCTCCCCATTCAAGCTCGCCGGCATTGCATTGGTGGCAAGAATGAAAGCGTTCGCGGGCATCACGGGCAGTGGAGCTGGTTGACTCCGAAATGCCCAAACCCTGATGAGTACCGGCCCACAACCATTCCTAATTGTGATCGTGGGCCGCTATCAGTTGTACACAGCTGCAGAGTCATTCTGCCGCTGGAACTGCTCGCAGCTGATAACCTCTAGAGACCTAATCGCGGCGCAATATGCGCCTTCCACGCTCGCCGGATCGATACCAAGCAGAACCGCAGCTTCGTAGGCTGAGCGCTTCTCAAGGCCGCAGATCACCAGCGCAGAGCGACAGAGGACATCGAGTCTTGCGATCACAACGCTTGATTCCTCCACCAACATCTCATGCCAATCGGATGACAAAGCCGTATGTCCCCCATGAATGCAGGGGCGTTGGGTATAGGCGAATGAAAGTTGAACGATCCGTCGTTGCTGGATTTGCACGGCGGAACGGATCGTAGCCAGACAGGCGCACTTCGGGAGCCATTCATCAAAACCAGGATTTTCCGACTCGGCCAGTGCGCACGCGTCGACAAGGCAAGCAGCCGCTATCTTTTCGTCGCCTGTGAGGAAATTGGCCAGCCACTCCAGCTCTTCGCGATGTTGGCTGAAAACTCTGCCGATGTATTCAAGGGGCGGAGGCTCCGGAAGATTCCTGCTCGCTGCACCCATCATGAACGGATTCCTCTGTGGCTTTGCAATCACGTTTGGAATTAGGCAAGGCTGATGCCAAACCCATCCACTCACGCAAGTGGTTGAGCTTAGAGAACAATTGGCTCTCGCCGATGATACGGGCGGAGTAAACCGTGCCCAGATATGGGCAGTGGCATTGTCTTCAGGAGGACATGGCAATACCCGTGGGCAGAAGTCTCACTTGAATCCAAAACCACGGCGCTCGATGGCTTGTTAGGTGTGCTTGATCATCGGCGGCGAAAACGATGCCCGTTTCCGTCCGAAATACCCGGCACTAGCATGTTCGACTTACCCTTGCCCATAAGCGGGAGTTGAAGCCGTTCGCAAACGTCCCGGGAATACGAAGTCTCGGCAACGAACTGGGCTCCGAGCCTCTTGACAAACAAAAGCACCTCTTCCCCGATACTGTCGATAAACATCACGTCCGTAAGATCGACAACTAATTCCAGTTTGCTATCGCAGCGCGTGACGAGCGTGCGGACTTCCTCAGCTCCCTTGCCTGTGAATCGGCCTTCGAGCCGGCAAGTCAAAGCACCGTCTAATTCTTGCGTTTGGACACGTAGCATGATGGGCCCCTCTTACATCCGTCAGCAGCCTCAAATCGCTGGCTATAGTCATCCTTGCAGCTGCTTTGCCATGGGTTCTTAGCGCAACCTGTTGAAACTAAACGGCCTTTCGAGCGTATGCCGCCCTGAATAACGGGCAGTGCCAGCATGAGGGCAGCCTTTGGCCCTGGGGCTAAGAATCAAGGCGGCTGAAGCAGCCGCCGTGAAGAGTTGAAAAAAAGCCAGGAGCCAGACCGACTTAAAACGTAAATGCCAGGCCTACGGAAGGCACGGCGGAATGAGTGTACTTGTCGACCTTGAGGCTGGTCATCTCGAAATCGGGTATCTTGTAGATGAATCCTCGATACTGTGCGCGCACGGCAATATGTTTGGCCACCGGCACATCGAATCCACCGCCATAAACGAAGGCACCTCGGGTCTGCTCCTTACTGACAGATCCCCCACGTGGATCGAAGAACATGGCTCCGCCTCCAGCAAGCACGAATGGAGACACGATCTTGACGGCAGGCACCTTGAAGGAAGGAAGCTTCACAATAGCAGCACCAGTCGCGGCGTGAACATTCGTCGGTATGAATGTGGTGCCGCTGCTCGACAAGAACTTCTCATGATTCCTGAAATAGCCATAATCCCCTTCGACTGCGAGCCAGTTCTTGAGGTTAAATCGGTATCCGGCCATCACGCCGCCAGAGTTCGTTGGGTCGTCGGTGATCCCGTCGACGGTGGTCTGTTTTTTGAAGAAACCGGAACCTTGAACTGTTACCTCATTTCTGACTTCCTGAGCCGAGGATGATATTCCAAGAAAAATCAGAATAATTGCAGCTACGATCAACGTCTTCATTCTTTAAGTCCCCTTTGTGGCCCACTTAGCGCGTGGCCCACGGGGGGAGAAGGCATCTTGCTTACCGAACTACAGCTGAGCCTCTAAGTCATTGGGGTGTAAGTGTTTAGAGACAAGCCCGATGGCTGCACTAGCCCGTTTGGCTTGCCCTCATGCTGGCGGGAGACCGCATGCTGTCAGGCCGAATAATCAGCGCGAGTGATACTTAGCCTGCGCATCTTGTTCTGCAGCGTAGTTCTCTTAAGTCCGAGGCGCTCTGCCGCTCCACCGTTGCCGGCTATCCTTCCGGACGCGCCTTTCAAAGCGTCGACGATCGCCTGCCGCTCTGCTTGCTCGAAGGTCGACGCTGCCGCAGCAACAACAGTGCGACCAGCGGATCTGTTCAGCTCTGCTCGTGGCACATTCAATTCGTCCCCTTGCGTGAGTATCACGCAGCGCTCAATGAAGTTCTCTAGCTCGCGGATATTTCCTCGCCAATCGGCATTCACCAGAGCCTCCATCGCGGGTCTCGGGACAGACCGGATGCGCTTTTGCATACGGCGGGAGAGGCGCGACACAAAAAAGTGGACCAGGAGCTGGATATCTTCGCGTCGTTCGCGCAGCGGCGGGATTTCAATGGGAAACACCCGCAGTCTGTAGAAAAGGTCCTCGCGAAACTGATTATTGCGGATCATGCTCTCCAAATCGCGATGCGTGGCCGCAATCAAACGAACATCAACGTGGATGGTCTTTGTACTCCCGAGGCGTTCAAACTCCTGTTCCTGCAGGGCACGCAGCAGTTTCGGCTGCAAGTCCATGGTAATGTCGCCGATCTCGTCGAGAAACAGAGTGCCGTGATCCGCCAGCTCAAACCGGCCTCGCTTCTGGATGAGCGCCCCGGTGAAAGCACCCTTTTCGTGGCCGAACAGTTCACTTTCCACCAGACCTGAGGGAATCGCCGCGCAGTTCAGGCGGACAAAGGTGCGCTCCCGCCGCGGGCTGAGATTATGAAGCGCTCGGGCCACCAACTCCTTGCCCGTACCGGTCTCGCCGTGCAGTAACACCGTGGAACTGGTTGGCGCAACGATCGTGACCTGGTCCAGCACTTTACGTATAGCGGCACTCTTGCCGACTATGTCTTCGAAGTTGAATTCAGATTCGATTTCCGACTCAAGGTAAAGCTTCTGCTCTTCCAGATCGTCGCGCGACGCGCGGAGCCGTCCGTAGGCCAGAGCATTCTCGAGCACGAGTGATGTCTGGGTGCCAATCTGCGACAGCAGGTCGCGGTCTGCCTCGTTAAACCCATCGGCCCTTCGACTGCACATGGTCAACAGGCCCAGGGGGCCGTCGGCACCCATCAGTGGCACCAGGACCGCCGAGAGGAGGGATTCAGCTCGGGAAGCCTCGCGGAGAGCGGGAGGTATATCTGCTTCATAGGGTGAGTAATACTGTGGCGTCCGGAGGTGCGACCATTCGCTCCATAGCTTCGTAGGCTCGACGACAACAACCTTATCGAGAAAACCCTTTCCAGTCGGGAAATCCAGAAATCTACGTTCCAAACTGCCCGACTGCTTGTTAAAGAGCCACAATGACGTGAGATCGTTGCCCAAGTGCCTGCGCATCGACCCTGCTACAGCTTGAAACAAGTCATCCGCTTCCAGCTTATTGACAATATGATTGTTGATTTCCAGCAACAAGCTGAGCCGATCTCGCTGCTTCACGACCTCCCGGTGGTAAAGCTCTGCGTTATCTCTTGCCAATGCGCACTCGAGCGCGACCGCAACGTGGGAGGCCAGGGCACTGAGCATCTCGACGTCTTCGGGGGCAAATTGCTGGCCCTCCAACTTTGGCGTTGACAGAATTCCGTAGCGTTTTTGCGCGGTCGATACTGGAAACAAGTAAGTGCTTCGTCCGGCAACTTCGGCTGCAAAAGGAGCCAGGTCAGGGTGTTCCAGCATTGTCAGCGACAGATCCGGGACAAACACCGGCTTCTGTTCGTCCAGCACCTGTGCCACCAGGCCGGTGAGCAACAATTTGGCTCCATATTTGATTGCGGGAGCGTCCGGATCTCGATCAAATTCGAAGCTGGATAAGCTCTCGCCGTCATCGCTCAGCACGTAGAGTTCGGCGCCGTGTAATCGCGACGTGCTTGCCAGAACGCCTCGCAGGCTTTGCAGAACGGCTTTTACCGTGGGCTGATCGGCCAGGGCAGTGGACGCGCCCAGCAGCATTCGATATCGATCTTCGGTGATGGTCATGGCACGTGAGCTCTCCGCAATTCTCAAATCCGACGTATAGCGGCTTTCGCGAACGCGCCGCTTGCTGCGCCCCGATTTTTGTGCTTTCAAGTATCTGCCAATCAATTTCCCGCTGCAATCAATACCCGGATGATTCTGGACGACCTTCAGACCTCGGCGACCCGGGCTCCCCTTGAAATTCCTATCGTTCACTTCCCAGCGATGCGGGAACCGTAGATAGTAGTTTGTTGATGACCAGTTCCATAGTCCGATTCATCTGGGACACGACCCCGGCTACATTTCGTTGAGACACTGGTCGAGTTTCGGAAACAGCATTGCTCCAGACGGTTGCACCGGTCGCTACCCTGGTGATTTGCGCAGACATTGCAACTTCCACCTTGACCCCGGCTTCGTAATCCACCTCTTCCAGATTTTCCAACCTGCCGCTGAAAACGTAGTCGTTGTTCGGACGGCCCTCATACACAGAGACCATGGAGAACTGACCGCCAGCGCGCAGATGGTCGATGACTGCGCTGGTCACAATGGTACGCGGATCTGCCGCCCACCGGTGGTATTCGTAGAAGCCGATTTCCTCCGGCGTTGTTCGATACACAATAGGCCCTTGCCTTAGATAATTGGGCGATTGGAATTCCCGTACCGCGATTGAGGTTCGGACGTTCTCCGCAGCGGGCGGATCCGGCGGAGCCGGCAAGTTGAGCGTGTAGTAGGCCGGATATCTTATCTTCCCGCCACAACCGGTCAGGGCGGTTACGATCGCCAGCATGAATGCGAGCGCATTTAGAAGTTTCTTCATGTCGATTCTCTCCTAACCTATTTCGGAACCTGGCGGTCCCCGGGTTGTTTCACTCTAACCAGACTCCAGGGACGCTGCTTCAATGAATTCGTGAACTCGTTGAGGTTGTCGGTCGCGTCGCGCAGATTTTCCACCGTGTCGCCGATCTTGGAGTCATTGGCTCGTACTATGACCTGCATGGACTGCAGCAAGCCTTTGGCCTCTTCCAGCGTTGTCTGCAATTCAGCCAGGTCTTTCCGCACGGGAGCGCGCAAATCTGTCACCGTACCATTCACATTTTGAATGGTGTCATCCGCGTGCTCGCTTACCCTGTTCAACTGGTCTGTAAGACGATCGATCTTTGGGCGCTCGTCCGCCACCAATCGATCGATGTTGTCCAGAATGGCTTGGACCTTCTTCTGATTTCCTGGTCCGGTCATCGTATCTAGGTTGGTAAGCAGATGGTTCATGTTGCCGCTAATATCGTTGAGTTCTCCCTGTGCCTGCGTGATCAGCGTATTCGCGCTGTCCGCAACGGTTGCCAGTTTCCCGGCAATCTCATCCAGGCTGGCCGCTTCTTGCGAGGCGACGGTTGAGTCTGGAGGAAGGCGCTTGGCATCGATAGTGCCGGTTGTGATCGACAAGGCCGCGCTGTTCATCACGCTGACGAAGCCCAGCTTGGCCACTGATTTCTCATTCAGCGGAGTGTCCTTTTTGACTTCAAGCAGAATCTCGATTCGGGTTGGATCCTTAGCCCAGGGTCGCACAGCCGTAACCTTGCCTACGTTCATGCCTCCGTACAACACGGAGGCTCCGGGCTCAAGCCCTCCGGCATATCGCAAGTAAGTGCGATATTGCACGGTGCCGCCACTGTACTGCGCATTCAACAGGTAAATCACAGTGAACGCGAGCACCGCGAAACAGCCGAGGACAAAGGCACCGACCTTTGCTTCGGTGGTCATGGTTTTGCCTCCTGACTTTGCACATACCGTTCCAAGTAGGAGGCCAATGCCGGCGTATGCATCGGGTTGGCCGGCACACGGTTGAGGAACTGCCTCACGCGTGGATGCTGGTTTGCGCGTATTTCGTCTTTTGTACCGACTGCGAGCAGCCTTCCATCGAACAGCATCGCGATCCGGTCGGCGATTCGGAAGGCGCTGTGCATCTCATGGGTGACAACAAGAGCCGTAATCTGAAAAGTCTCCTTCAGAAATACGATGAGTTCGTCCAGCTCCGCCGCCACAATCGGGTCAAGGCCGGCGGAAGGCTCGTCCAGCACTAGGATTTCGGGATCCAAAGCGAGAGCCCGGGCAACAGCCGCACGCTTCTTCATGCCCCCTGAGAGCTCCTGCGGGTGCAGTTTGCCGAAATCCGCCAGGCCCACCACCGCCAACTTCATCCAAACGATCAGGTCAATCACTGAAGGAGCGAGTGCGGTGTGCTCCCGCAAGGTGAGCGCGACATTGTCTTCCAGCGACAGTGAATTGAACAAAGCAGCGCTCTGAAAGGCCACCCCAACCGACCGTCGGATTGTCTTCAAATCCGCCTGTGAACAGGTCGTGATGTCTGTGCCTTTAATCGAGACGCTGCCCGATTGCGGATGCTCGAGACCAAGAATTTGCCGCAAGAGTGTGCTCTTTCCTGAACCGCTTCCCCCCAGCAGAACGGTGATCTCGCCTGCCTCGATGTCAAGGTTCAAACCATCGAGCACACGTCGCCCATCGTATTCCACGACCAGATCGCGCACCGAAATGATGGACATTTAAGCTTTCCCTATGAAGTAAAAAATGGTGGTGAATATCGCATCGGCGACGATGACCAGGAACGTTGATCGCACGACCGCCGAAGTTGTCGAGCGGCCCACTGCGTCGGGCCCGCCGCGGACACGAAGTCCTTCCAGGCATCCCACGTGAGCAATAATGGTGGCGAATGCCAGGCTCTTGATCATCGCGGCGACCACATCCCGCAACTCAATCGAGGTCAGCACGTATCGGAAATAGAGCAGGAGGCCAAGGTGCGTGCTGAAGAACATGAATAGCCCCCCGGCGAGAATGCCGAAAAAGGCCGCGACGATACTGAGACACGGAACGGCCACGAGTGCCGCCAGATACTTTGGCGCTAACACGAACTCCACTGGTTCGAAGGCCATGACCTTAAGCGCTGAGATCTCTTCAGTCACGGTCATGGTTCCGATCTCGGCTGCAAACGCAGATCCCGATCGTCCGCTGACCGCGATTGCAGTCAGCAGCGGACCAAGTTCGCGTGTGAAGCCGACTGCGACCAGATCGATAACGTAGTGCAAAGCCCCGAACCGCCGCAGCTCAGATGCTCCTTGCATGGCCAGGATGAATCCGCTGCACATAGCCATCAGGGCAACCATCGGCAGCGCGTCAACCCCGATCTCTAGCATTTGGTGAACGGCTGCTCGCCACCGATGTCGATTTCCAACCAGGGGCAGAGCCGCACGCATCCCACGCAGGGTGGCCCACCATTGAATGTTCAGGCTCCCAACATAGTCGAGTTGACTGAGAGTCTCTCTGCCGGCAACTTCGAGAATATTGGCCATCAGACCGCCTCGCACCAGACGTGGTTCATCTTTCAATGCCCCCATTGAACAGGGGTAGAATGCCCGTCGCCTCAAACAGGCGATGTAAGCGATCATGCAATCCCTGCAGCCTAAGCTCGGTTTTACAGTTTCGTGCGATCTTCAACGCTTCAATCAGAGTGACAACGCCGGAACTGTCGATATGAGTGACGCCCGACAAGTCAATGCTCACTGTCCTCGGATGTGGCGCGTGCAAAAGGGCGATAAGCTGGTCGAGCACTGCTGGAGAGGAATCGATATCAATGCGGCCCTTCAAAGACGCCAGAGCGCCATGTTCGCCGGCACCAATGTTGATTTCCGGCTTATCGATCCGGTTGGCGTTGCCACTCAGCACGAAGTCGGTTCCTCTCCGGCAAAATGTCCCGAATTTTCCTGACGGACAATTGCCAAGATCAACACGAAACGGTTAATGGCAAGCGTAAGGCCATTAGCGGATAGGCGTAATGCTAGGCACGTCAAAGACTTGCGCAGGGGATTCTCTGATGATGCGAACGATCTAGACACTATCAGGGCAGTCGCGCCCGAATACGGGCAGATGAGGTCAGCTGTGGTTGGATCTTGACCCTATTGGGTCAGGAAGCGGCTCGGGGTGGTTGTTTCTTACCGTCGAGAAACATGGACGCCGCGGGTAGTTCAGCATGGTGTCTCGGGAAATTGCGAGGAGGAATTTCGATGTCATCTGGATGCAGGGGCGGAACTTAAAAAGGAACCACTAAAACCGCTTCGGAGCTTGTCGTTTTCAGCGACTGCCTTGCCTGCTGTGCTGCTGCTTCGTCGATGTCATGTTTCAGAACATCATGGAGCGCGCTAAGCACCTGATACTGCATCATTGCCACTTGGTAGCTCTGCTGCAGAAGATATTCGGCCTGTTCGCGGGTAATTTGATTTGTTTGTTGGGCCTGCACGATTACAGAGAGATCGGCAGATGTCTTGTCTGCCACGATGCTCATGGCTATTTCGTAGGATTTAAGAACGTCTTGTGGGCCCAAAGGCATTTCGGGTTTGACCGCAATCAAATCGGATAGGACAGGATTGGACTTCATGCTTGTATCCGCCAGAATGCTCTCCGGCGGAAGCGCATCTACCGGGATGTTCTTTTTCTTTGGCTGGGCGGCGGCACTGTGCCACACGGTTGCGAGAATCAATATCCTAAGCAGGATCTGTCGAGTCTTCATCGGTGCTCCTCGTGCGAACTGCACAGGCTAATAGATTTGCTACTGATTGCGTTCTGATCGCTGTAAACTCACCCGCACATCGAATCGCTGCCAGAATCGGGCGTGAAGTTCCCCTCTGCACTCGAGCAATTTCTCTGGCGCAGGACCGCAGAAGCTATTTCGAGTCTTTGTGCTCTGTAGCAGGTCGCTGGCTTTCTATCGGCACCTGAAGCGACCGACCCAACATGTCGTTGTAGGTAATTGTCTTCTTTCCGACCAGCACTAGCAGTTCGCGCCCTGTTTCGTACTTCGCGGGGATTTCGCCCAACGGTTGCGCGTACAGTACCACGTAAATTGTGTCGCCCACCTTGACCGAAACGTCATAGCTGCTGGGATCAGACGCACCGTTTCCTGCAGCCTGACGCGGCTTGACCTCGGTAATAAGTCCTATTTGATACTTCGATGTAGACTGGCCAAATGCCGCCAACGTCAGTAAGCACAAAGTGACTACAACGATTAGCCTCTGCATCCTTCACTCCTCTGCTCCAACCAAGTCAGGAGCTTGTGATCACCTCCGTTGGAACGCAATCGACATGCCAATGGTCGAGGCGCTAGGTAGAGTCTCAGCATGTTGCGTTACAGGGGCTTGCAAGGCGTTCCTTTCTCGGGGTCGCCGCTCAACGCTCAAGTTGCGACCACATCCGGGCATCAATGCCTAATGCAGGGCAATAGTTGTGACATTCGACATACGCGCCACTCGGGAACAGCTTCGTCATAGCCTCTTATTCTTTTTTCGGCATTGGCATTGCGCGTGCATTCTCATCTCGCAGCGAGGCGGCAGGTTTTTGGTGGCCGAGACGGACTCCGCAGCCAACCAGTTCGGAGCGCCCGAGAGCGTAGAAGACCCGCGCGGCACATTTCCGTTGTTTGTGGCAAATGCCTGCCCCTCGCGCAATTGTCGGATCTCTGAACAGGAGAGTGATTATGAGCACCTTGGACACACTACCGGGCGAATCGAACGCGCAGATCATCTCGTCGATCATTAACCTGGTCTGCCCACAGTGCGGTGGAAGAATGTCGGAATTCCAATGTGAAGGGAGATGCCGCAGAAACTGGCTTGCAGAATGGGAATGGGCGAATCACGCCACCAGAACCCCCAAATCTCGGCGAGGCCATGCTGGCCGGTCGATGCGGTGAGCTCCTGTACTTTTGCGATGCTGGCTAGAAATCTGAATCAGCCGCCGCGTAACAGAGTGAACGTACCTGGACGGTATCTGATCGGGTGGTGGAGCATCTGAGATGAGTGCTGAGGAGGTCTTGACTGCATTCCAGCGTGACGCCCCGTATCTATTCTTAGGCGCGGCCTTCGCCGCTGTCGGCGTGGTGTCCGCCGCCTTTGCCGTTCTCCGACGCCAGCGCGACTCGCTCCTCAACTGCTTCGCCTTGTTTGCTGCCTTGTACGGGCTTCGCTTGTGGATTTCGTCGCCCATGCTTGCAATGATGGCGCAGGGTGCGACCTTCTACTCCCGCCTGCGTGGAGCCGTTAATTACGTCACTCTGATTCCCGCATTGTTGTTCTTCATTTCCCTGGGTCTGCCAAGACGATTTGAGCGTGCGGTTGGGTACGCGGCGGTTGGTTTCGGTTGCCTGCTCGCTGCAGCCACCTTTTTGTTCGGCGATTCGCCCTACTACGAGAGAATCAACAGCATTGCCGTCATCAGCGCGTCGGGATTCTTTCTCATTCGCTTCATGGCAAGCGGTTCTGCTAGGAGCATTGCTCCTGAGGCTGCCGATTTCGGTGTGATCCGCTGGGGCTTGCTGATCTTTGTAGGTTTGGTGGTTTGGCAAAATTCGGCTCAGTTCTTCCACATGTCCTTGCCTTTACTCGAACCGTTTGGATTTGCCGCGTTTCTCGGCACTCTGGGCTATGTTGCCGCTAGAAGTACTCTGCGGCGGGATCGACAGTTGAAGGAGATCCAAAACGAATTAGAGATAGCCCGCCGTATTCAGCTATCAATTCTGCCCGGAGAATTTCCCCCCTCCACGAACTTCCGGGTAGCGGCTCGCTATATGCCCATGACTTCGGTGGCAGGTGATTTCTACGACTACATCATCGTGGACGACCATCAGGTTGGATTGTTGATCGCCGATGTGTCAGGGCACGGGGTTCCCGCCGCCCTGATCGCCGCCATGGTCAAGCTCGCAGCAGCTTCGCAACGAGCGGTTGCCGCCAAGCCATGCCAGTTCCTGACCGGCATGAACTCGGCTCTGTTGGGCAATACGCAAGACCAATTCGTTACAGCAGCGTATGTCCACCTGAACTCAGAATTTGGTGAACTGCGATACTCCGCCGCGGCTCACCCGCCTCTGTTGCTGGTGAGGAATGGACGCGTCACCCAAATTGAAGAGAATGGGTTGATGCTTGCGGCGTTCGATTTTGCATCGTACTCCACTGCCATCCACAAACTGGAAACAGATGATCGAATCGTGATGTATACAGACGGGGTTGTGGAGGCTTCCAACGCTGCAGGAGATTTCTTCGGTCACGATGCATTGTGCGATCTGCTGACAAGAACTCGAGAGCTATCCCCCGCGATGGCGGCAGACTCGATCATTTCTTCCGTCCGCCAATGGTCAGGAAAACAGGATGACGACCTGACCATTCTCATTTGCGACTACATCTCAAAGGGAAACGAGTGTGGTGAAAGGTTTCAACTTCGTTGCTAGCTGTGACTTCGACAGTTGACCGCGTTGCCCTTCGCGGTAAGAAAAGAGAAGCGGCCGCAAACGTCGCACGGCAGTGCCACAGAATCAGAGTGAATGCGCAGGCTTCGTCGGCTGGGTTGGGATGCGCGGGCTCATGGCCAGAACGCGCACCGGACTTTCGGCGACATTCCTGTTCTTTTCGGGGGCAATGATGATGAGCGATCCGGTCTCAGGCAGTTCCGCCAGCCGCGCCGATCGCTCGACCACGTAGTTTCCGTGCAAAGCGATCTGGCGTGAGAGCGTGCGATCGGAGCCGAGGCTGGCCGGAGTTTCGACAACAAAGCCGAGTGTGCAGCGCGCATCCATGAGAAACTGCGCTGCATCGGATGACACGGGGAATTGATCTGAGGAGGAGCTATGGTCAGATCCAGCACGCCGCACCGCAACGATCGCTCCCTGCGGCACAATCCCATGCTGTGCTTCCCAGTTGGCGATGTCATCGAGAGAAATCTGTGCCGACGGCGCATTCAAGTCCATCACCACCAGCGGTGCGATCAACCGCTCGGCTGGAATCTGCGCCGTGCCCCAGGTTCCGGGAATCAGGGCGGCGGGGGAAATGATGCGTGTGCCCGATCTTGCCTCTGAGTCCGTCTTCACCAGCGCAGTGTCGGTCAGGTCCACCACTTGGGAATAACGGTTCTGCGGATGGGGCAAAGAACGCCTATCGGCAAACAGCAAGAGGGCCATCACGAGCGCGTAAGAGATGATGAAACTACGAATTCGCATCTGAAACCTCAGGCGCCGACCACATAAAGAGAGGACAAACCGAGCCCTGATCGCTCAGACTCCCGGCAAGGAAGAGCACAAATCCAACGTTCTCCTCAGTCATAATTCGCAACATAATGCCTCTTCATGCCACGCTTAACCTGAAGTTAACGATGACGGTGGTTTCTACCCCGACCGGTTGCCCGTTGAGGAGGAATGGTTTGTACTTCCACTGTTTCACCGCTTCGACTGCAGCCGGAGTCAGCAGCGGGTGACCGCTTACGACTTGCAGGTTCTGAATAATGCCTTCCTTGTCGATGAACGCCGTTAATACCACCGTCCCCTGAATGTGCGCCTGCCGCGCCAGAACAGGGTAGGGGGGGTCAATGTGATAGACGAGCAGGCCTTTACTCACCCCCTGCGAGACGCGCACACGTTGCGGCATCGCTGCAGGCTTAGACAAAGTCGGCACGGCCCCCAGGCTGGAATTCGAACTGATGATTCCACCAATCACACCACCGAGTTGACCCCCTGGTACGCCACCCGGCACGCCGCCAACGACCCCCTCCGATATCGTGGGGGGCGGCGCGTCGTCTTCTTTAATCATCTGAACTCTTGCCGGGATTCGGCCGGGAGTACGCAGTTGCCCATTAGCGATATCGCTCGTGACCTTGACGACCCTGACAGCCTTCGGGGCAGGTGCTGCCGCTGGCGGAGGCGGGGGCGGGGGTGGAGCTTCGAGAAAGGTTAATAGTTGCTGCTTGGGCAGCACGTCCGTGAACCACAACGGGATCAGAATAAGGACAGCTACAAGCAGACACTGCAGAACGCATGCCAACAACGTTGTCCACGTTCTTCGCTTGCGCTGTCCGCTGCTGGCTTCGAGCAGGCTGTCTTCAAATAGCGTTTTCACACCAGCCGCGGGAACAACAGGTCTGGTTGCAACCGCTTCCCAACTCTGCTCCATCTGCTTCTGATCTCTTTCCTCCTCAACAACTCCGTGCGCATTCATCTGTCCTCCCGTTTCCGGCGATACGAAGGCACGTCAGCATGGGATCGCGCGAAACCCGCTTCCCCATGGACATGTTCCTCAATGAATATTTGAATTCGGCGCCACACTTACAGCACACGCGATACGTTCGGCCATGTATCGTGAATACCCGGCTCAGGTTCTGGTGGTGACAGCCGAACAAGAAATCAAGGATGGTAACCACGCTGTCCGTAAAGCCTCCTCTCAAAGCTAATCGCTGATGTATTGGCCTGTTTTTTCAGCAAGCATTCAGCTGGTGCAGATCACCTGCCAAACTGGTGCACTCGTTAAGGTCTTATTTCCGATGGCGATGTGAACACTCGATGCCATCTGTCCACGACGGTTGGTGGGCACTGCCCCAATTCGGGCAGGCATCTAAAAGCAGCTAAGAGTAGCCATATAGCTGAAAGTCACGAGTTGCTGATGCACCGCGGTTGGCCATAAAGATGCTTGGCGAACAATCGGAAATGAGCACAAATGCGGATAGCTTGAGACCGGAGAAACGTCGCAGCTGGGCGTTTAGTTCACGGCATGCCTTCCCATCGTACAACTGATTCTGAATTCAGTTGATCTCAGCGCCGCTTTCCAGTTTACAGCTCAGATGATAGAGATAACTCCATTAGCTTTGGTGACAGGCGCTGTGGCGGCTGGCACCTGCGGAGGAATGAGCGAACGAACTCGTTTGCCAACCTCGAATCGTCGTCGGTTCTCATAATCACACACGTTTCGAAACACAATGATGTGTCTGAAATCGGCTTTACCACTACACCGTTGGCCCTAAAGAGGGCGGCTGCAGGTTGGGCGATGAGGGCCACGCCGACATGCTCGGATACCAAGTGAACCGCCTGTTGAGCCGTAAGGATATCGTGCGCGCGCTTCGGAGCTATTCCCTCACGCAATGCTGCGTTCCGGATTGCGTCATGAACGATGGGGTGAACTCGTCGCGCAAATAAAATCCATTCATCTCCCGCCAGATCTTGGAGCGCTATGCTCTCCTTGTCGGCAACCGCGTGAGTCAGTGGGAGAACCACACATAGAGGCGTCTGGGCGAATGCAACGGCGGTGATCTGAGAGTTTTCCGGTGGCGCCGTTACCAACGCCAGATTCAGGTCGCCTGCCATTACACTCCGGATCAACTCGCTCGAGAATTCACTGATGAGTTGAATGCGGAGCTTTGGATACAGGGGCAGACGAATCGCAAGAACGGCCGAAACCCAGGCTTGGTCGGCGTCGGGCGAGTGCCCAACAGTCAAAATGGTCTCGCTCCCCTCGCGAGCAGCACGCCCGAGCTGAACGGCCCGGTCTATGTGCAAGAGGGCGGAACGAGCCTCCTCGACGAAGATACGGCCCACTTCGCTAAGCTCCACATTCCTTTTATTCTTGCGCGTGAACAAATGAAAACTATGGTGTTTTTCGATCTCATTGATCTGTTTGCTGAGTGCAGATTGAGTGATGTGCAACCTTTCGGCAGCCCGAGTGAAATTCATCTCCTCGGCCAGGACAAGGACTGCCTGTAGGTGACGTACTTCGACCCTGGGGAACACTGCTCAACCCCCTTCACGCGCGGCGGAGATCGTCAACCGCCTACATCTAGTAAAGGAACCTCCACAAGGGAGAAAGCAGCAAAACAATCTCGGGATGCCCGACGGAAAGAGAATTGCGCCGTATGAAAATATTTTGATGCTTTTCCCCTTCAAACTGTTCCTGAGTTAGTGTCGGGTAAATCTCGATGAAAAACGGTTGTCAGGCGATATCTCCTGGATCATAGACGGTGTTCATCTGATATCCACGGTTCCGGAGATTGGATGTTCTCAGCGGGTTAGCAATCAAATTGATCTTCTTGCACGCAGGGTGACGTGGGGAGTGCCCGCAAATATGTTGGAACGTCTGCGTGTCGCCGAACGGTATCGCGTCCCGGGAGTGGGCCGACAACGAGCGATGGCATTGGTCAAGCGCGGCCTTCATACGCTAGAGGATGTCCTGCAGGCCGGCAGCGATCAACTGCTGGACATTCCAAAGAGCTCGCTGAGGGTGATAGCACTCCAAAAGGTATCGCGGTTATGACGGGTACAATAGCAGCGCGATGCAATCCGCACATATTCGCGTCGCCAAGGAGCTTGGAGCAGCGTCGCTCGTGGAGTGCTGCTATGCGGAGAACGGTACCGAATATGAAAAGGCCGTACATGATCTCCTGGCTTTCACAACGGCATTTACGGTCACGGGTGATCGATGACGGCGAGAGGGCTCCGAATCAGTTCTATACGCAATCATGGTTCGTTTTAATCGCGTTTTAGATGGAAGTAATTGCGTATAGAACGAAGTTTTGTTGCGTATAACCATTGATAATTGCGTATATCTGTGTTTTAATTGCGCATAGAACTCTATACGCAACGATAGGACACTATGCCTCCTCGCATTCCGGAAGAATCCCTGGCTGCTATCGAGCAAGCGGTCGCGAAGCACCCCGACGGGGCGAGCTTGAGCGACGTGGTCGAGGCGCTCCCGGAGCGGCTTGCGGATCGCACCCTGCAGTACAGGCTCAAATATCTCGTCGACAAGGGGCGTCTGATCACGGACCGCGAGGGGCGGCGGTGGACGCGATATCGCGTACCGGCGGCGGAGGCGGAGCCACGAGCCTTGGCGGTAGAAAAGCCTGCGGCTGTTCCCGCAGCAGCGGAGAAGACGGAGGAGGAGGCGGTGCCGCTGTCTCCGGCCAGCCAGGAAATGCGCGCCTATTTGAGCCAACCCCTCAATGCGCGCAAGCCGGTTGGCTACAACCGTGAATTTCTCGACTCGTACCGGCCCAACGAGACGCTCTATCTTTCGGAAGAACAGCGCGCGCATCTCGCGCAGGTCGGCAAGCCAAACTTTGACGATCAGGCAGCGGGCACTTATGCAAAGCAGATTTTGAACCGGCTGCTCATCGATCTGTCGTGGAACTCAAGCCGCCTTGAGGGCAACACCTATTCGCTGCTGGATACGACGCGGCTGATCGAACTCGGCGAGGCGGCGGAAGGTCGGGATCGGCTGGAAGCGCAGATGATCGTCAACCACAAGGACGCGATCGAATTCCTGGTAAATGACGCGGAGGCCATCGGCTTCAACCGTTACACGATCCTCAACCTCCATGGCATTCTGGCGCAGAACCTTCTGCCCGACCCGGGCGCACCGGGGAGGTTACGCCGTATGGGCGTCGGCATCGGAAAGTCCACTTTCCATCCTCTGGAGCTGCCGCAACTGATCGAGGAGTGTTTCAACGAGGTACTGGAAAAAGCCGCGACAATCAAAGATCCGTTCGAGCAGGCGCTGTTTGCGATGGTGCAGTTGCCCTATCTGCAGCCGTTCGATGACGTGAACAAGCGCGTGTCGCGCCTGTCGGCGAACATTCCGTTCATCAATCGCAATCTTTCACCGCTGTCTTTCATCGACGTGCCGCGCGCGATCTACATGGATGCGATCCTGGGCGTTTATGAACTGAATAAGATCGATCTGCTGCGGGATGTATTCATCTGGGCGTATGAGCGGTCGGCGGCCCGCTATGCCGCCGTTCGCCAGTCGTTGGGCGAGCCCGATCCGTTCAGGTTCAAGCACAAGGCCACGTTGCAGCAGATCGTCGGCGAGGTGGTGCGCGGGCGGATGGACAGGAAAGCCGCCGCGGCATATATCACGGCCTGGGTGGAGAAGAACGGCATCTCGGAGGCCGACCGGGAGAAATTCAGGGACATGGCCGAGAGCGAGCTTGTCAGTCTGCACGAAGGAAACTTCGCGCGCTACCAGATCAGGCCCAGTGAATTCGAGGGGTGGCAACATGTCTGGCGTGAGCGCAAGAAGTCATGAGCGACAGACGGCTGAACGACCTCATCCGCTTCTATTCGATCCTGAATCAGCTCGAAAAAACGATTGGCGCCGCGCGCGCCCTGGCTGATTGCCGCGGCCGTATGAAATGGCCGTCGCGCGGGGTCTACTTCTTCCACGAAACCGGCGAAAAACCGCTCCGATACGGGCAAGGGGGCCCGCGTGCTGCGGGTCGGAACGCATGCGCTGAAAACCGGCGGAAGCGCGACGCTCTGGGCCGCCTTGCGAACGCATTAACCTGAAAATCCGGCACACTCCTAGCACTGCCAATTCGAATAACGAGATTTCACGCGTGGACGAGATGCGCGGCCAACCGCCTTGCCACTCGCCTGCAATTACGCCGCGCTGTGACCAATAGTTCTGCTCCTTGGCAGGGAACTCCTTCTGGTGATAAGTCTGCGCCTGGCCTGCGGAAAGCGGTTTGGAGATAGTCAGCATGGCTTAAATCCTCGGACCAAAGTTAATCTCAGCTTTGTGCTCCTCTTGAGGCTCACCAGTGGGTTTCGAAACAGAACTTTGCCTATTCTGTTCATTGTTAACGGGCGTCGATTCGGTGCGGGGCGCGGATTCTGAACGCTTTTCACCATTTGTAGTCTCCGGTCTTTCGTATTGTTGCTTACGCGGTTCACGCACGATGAAGTCGTCTTCCAGGCGCTCGATGAACCTCGGCCTAGACGCCGGAACCTCCAGCAGTGGAAACGAGAACCGCGTCACATAATTGCCGTGCTTGAGATAGGCGTTAAGATTTTCCAGCCCGCTGATTTCGGAGTCGAGCACCAGCGGCTCGGTCTGGCGGTCGAGCGAAAAGTTCCTGCCGTCTCGGGAGCCGTCGAAGTGCGTTTCCTTCATGCGCTCGACCTCCACCTTGCCGATGGCTCGGCTGACCCACTCGGCGGCATTTGGCTCGGTCGTTTTCAGGAATATCTTGGTGGCCGGCTGCGACAGCATGACTTCGGCAAGGTGGCCGTAGATAACCTCCAACTGGGCCTTGCCCTGGAAACCTAGAACGATTGGGTTGCGCGACTTGCGGTTCTCGGTGATGGCGGTATGGAGCTGCGGAAGCTTTTGCAGACTGGCCAGTTCGTCGAGCACAAACCACACTGGACGTTGCTCGGGCGTCGGCGCGCTGAGCAGGCGTAGAACAAGCATGTCGATCCAGAGGCTATGCAGCGGGCGAAGTGCCTCGCGCTCGGCGGGCTGCGAGGTAATGAAGATCCATCCCTGGCGGTTCTTCGACCACTCGCGCGCCGTCCATTCGGTCTTGGTATCGGTCTTCTTTGGAAGCAACCGGAAACTGTCGGCGACGAGGCTCAACGAGCCAAGCACGCCGGAGCGTTGGTGCGGCGCAGATGGGTCGATCAGCGAGGCCAGTTCGGTGTTCTTCACGCGGTGGTCGATCTCCTCCGGGTGCGACATCCACTGCACCAACTGCTGCGGCGAGGGCAGTTCGAGAAGCAAATGGGCGAATATTTTCTGCGGGCTTTCGATGAAAAACTCGCCCTTCTTATCATTGGTGGGTTGGAAGAGTGACGCGGCAACCGTTCGGGCCTCGGCGCGTCGGACCAACTCCTCCGACGGCCCCCAGTACGGGCACCGGCGGTCGAGCGGATTGAGGACAATGTCGCCGCGATGCGCGTCATAGAACCGCTCGATAAATTCGCAGGCCGGGTCATAAAGAATGGCGGAGTGGCCGCGCGACTGGATCTGCCGCAGCATTTGCATGATGATGGTGGTTTTGCCGCTGCCAGTGTCGCCGATGATCTCGAAATGCTGGTCCTCGGCGTGCAGCGGGACACGCAACATCTCTCGGCAGTGGTTCACCTTGAGGCCGATGCCAGTGCCTTGAATGGCCTTGTTAAATTGCTTCGGCGTCACGAAAAACGGCCCCTTAAGTCGTCGTCCGTACTTCATTTCCTTGCGGCGGAGAATGTCCTTGCGAATGGCGAACGGAAGCTGCGCCAGCAGCGCGACCACTCCGAAGATGAGTGGCCACTGAAACAGACAGACAATCGTTGCTCCGCCGTAGACCTGCTGCCTGAAATAGCCCACAAGCGAGCTGTTTTGGTAGACCGTCGGCACGCTGCGGTAGAGATAAACCTGGCCGCGCTGGCGGGCGGAATCGGACAAAACCAGCGGGATGGGCTGGGCATTCGCTTGCGGCGTCGATCCTGCCGCAACATCCACATCGCGGGCGTACGAGGCGTGGCCTTTCTTATCGGCCATGAGCAGCAATTGATCCTTGCCGGACTGGCGAATACTCGCCACGATGGTGGTCTTTATATAGATTGGGAGATCGAACTGTTGTAGCGGAGTGAGCACGAACGCGAAGTGAAGATAGACGAACAATCCTGTCAGAACCACAGCAAGAAAGACCGCGCCGAAAGTGTAAATCGGCTTGTGAGGCGGCCAAATGATGGTTTCTTTTCTTCCCCCGTTGGTTTCAGGCATGGCGTTTTTCCTCCTCGTTTTCGGCGGTGTACTGCGCGACGACCTCGCGCACGGCGCGGTGCTTGTTGGTTTTCACGTTGCGCATCAACTCCTGGTATTGCTCGGCGCTCATTCGTTCGCCGCACGCGACCGGCGAAAGGACGTTAGTCAAGAACAGTTGCAAGGCAACGATTTCGGTCATGAGCGGGTCGGCTCCGAGAGCGCCGGATGAAGGGCGAGCCGCCTTTAAGACGGCCTCGCGAACCCATTCGCCTATCGCCCGTCCATCGGCTTGGGACGCGGCCTCAACTACGGCATATTCGGTCTTCGTCAACTTAGTATTGAGTGACTGGTCGCGGCTTTCTCGACCGCGCACCGCACCCTTCTTCCTGGGTGTCTCGGAATGATTTAATGGCATCGAAGGCGCTCATTTCTCCTTCGGAGGCAGGAAACTAATAGGTTCCCGCTTCCCGGTAAGTTCTTTGTTTTCGCGGGGAACCCATTAGTTTCCAAAGAACCTAATCGGTTCCCTAAAAGGGGTGGAGTGTCAACATTCATCCGGTGCGAAGCACCGTCTTAACTCCAGTACGGGATTGAATGCGGGTCACGCCTTCACCGCCCGCATAGTAGTCATGGCCTCCACCCCGGCTACCAGCTTCTTTACCGACTCCTCCGCCGCATCCTTCCCGTCCCAGCTTTGACCTCTAAGGATACGCAATGCGAAGGCGGCATGCTTCGCCTGTGGCGTCTTCAGAAGGTCCTGAAAGTCACGCTGCAAGAGCGTAGTTTTGCCGGTGCCGGTTCCACCACTTATAAGCAGGGTCTTTCCGCTGCGGATCTGCTCCGCTAAGAAGTCGGCGAGTGGCCGCGTCAGAGTACCGCGAACGATAAGGTCGTCAATCGTGTAATGACAGCTGGTGAACTTCCTGATCGCGAGGGCCGGCGCCGGGTCCACGACCGGCGGGATACCCACCGCCAGGCGGCTTCCATCCGGGAGTCTCGCGTCCAGGAGTGGTTTGTCTTCGTCGGGCCGTATCACTTCTAGCCCTGTGCGGAGCTTGCCGGAGTCGAAGGAAATGGTCCTTTCTCGCTCTATGATCCCGTCGCGTTCGCACCACGACGAGGCATCCGGATTGCGCAAGATTTCGCTGACACTTTCGTCGAGCAGGAGCGGCTCAATCGGCAGAAGGAATGGAAGAATCAATTCAAAACTCATAGCGAGAACCTCACAGCGTGGAAGCCCAGCGATTAGCCGGGCTTCCGAGAGTGAAAGACAATGGGCTTATGCGGCCGTTTCCTCTCCGGGAACCTCATCGTGTTCCTGGTCTCTCTCCTGATCTTCTGGAGGGGCCTCTTCAGCGCGGTCCAGCTTCAGGATCGATGCGACCCGAACTTCCCAGACGCGCTGCTTAGTGTCGGTTTTCTTGCTGGTGTATTCCCGGCTGCGCAGTTCGCCTTCCACCTGCATATGTGCGCCCTTGGTGAGCGTCTTTGCGAACTCAGAGAGCTTGCCGAAGACAACGCAACGGTGCCATTCGGTGTGCGAGACGTACTTGTCGTCCTTCTTATAGGAGGACTTGGTTGCCAGCGAGAGAGTGGTAAAGCTGCGATTGTCGTTAGTGCGAACTTCTGGGTTGCTGCCGAGAAAGCCGATGAGGGTTACTTTGTTCTGGTACATGATCGTGTCTCCTGTTGTTGAATTCCCGTTGTTGCTCGGGTCACACTGGGCGGAGCCAAGCGAGTGGGCCCGGCTCCCAAGTGCCGAAGGGCTGCTTTCCGGGAGGGGCCCGAAAGAAGTTTGCGCGGCGCCTTTTGCCGTGGTTTGCAAACTTGTTTTGGGAGGAACCGAGATCCCAAAAGGGCGCGGAATGCGAAGCAGAAGACCGAGTGCCGCCGGGCGCCGAAAAGGCCCCAAAGCTGTGACCGAGCGATAGGCGGGATACATAACGGCAGACACGCTCCAGAGCAAAGGTCTCGTCTGCGTCTTGGCTGCGGAAATTCCCCGCAATCGAAGTCCGATTCGAGCCGGCATGTCGACCACCAGAAGGGCGCAATTCGCCTCCGTAGTTGCGCGTCCAAGCTCTCGTTCGCCTGCTCCACTGGGCGCGGGGACGGGTGGGGGAAAGTCAGCCGGATTAGCAGCAAGAAGCGACATGAATAAGCCTCTGTGAAGGTCGACGAATCCTTAATCCTTAGCTGAACGCATAGTCGGCTCAGAAGCGCACGGTAGTCAGACCGAGAGGGTTCACGGCCAGCTCACTATTCTTCACGTTCTCGCGGAAGACGTAGGTGACGCTGGCTGTCCATCGCTCCCGCTTGAGCTCGGCATCATTCGCCGGATTCGTGTCCGACACAACTCCCTCATCTAAGCGCGGGTTGAAGGTGGCTGGGATAAGCGCTATACACCCCAGAGCCAACTCAGGACACTCACGGCGAGAACGGCAATCCCCTTTCCAGCGGCACCGCCGGCCAGCGCCTTTTTGGCGCCGGGTTCGCCGTGGGCAAAGCCGTAGCCGCCGATCACGATTGCAACCGAACTTGCAACTTTCGCAATGGTTCCGGTGAAAAGGCTCTGGGTGGCATTAAAGCCGGTGTCGAACGGTGAACCCTGTGCCAGCACAACAACCGGCATGACAAGAAGCGCGGCAAGAAGAATGGCGCTGGATGCGCCCACTTCGATCGAAGAAGGGGCTCGATTTGCCTGATGAGATGGACTTTTGAGCAACGTAGCATTTGCGCCTCCCACAGCGCCTCAAATCGCCTTTTTGTGGCGCAAACGTAACCTGACTCAATCACGATGTCCAACAACTTCTCGTCACTCTGTTATTCCTGGAAGGAATAAGAGGCGAACATGGTGTCGCGACCAAGTAAATCGCGCCGCTCGGCCCGATACTTTGCTTAAAGAATTTTCTTCAGAAGGCAGATTGCTTGGAAAATGCGACTGGGAAAACGGCAAACCTGAGCGTTTACTCAGGTGGCCTCAAGACGCCGTTGCGGTTGCTGGGATTGCGAATGTCATTCGCGCAAATGTGTGTACAAGTGCTTACCGCTGAAACATATGAGGACTGGATGTCCGTGTGTACTCAGCTCTTGTGAACCGGTTGCTCCGCATCCCTCGAAGCGATTTACTCGACGAAATGTGGGGTGACGAATCGACTTGCTGCCGTCTGATATTCCCGACAGGAATATCACGCGGACGAGAAGTTGTTGGACACGGCGAGAGGAATGAATCAAATTTGTGCTGAAGCGCCGGGGATGGAGAACGTCCCGTCTTGAGGCAGCCCCTATCTCTGCAAGAATTTCTTGAATTTCAAAGGGCTAGTCCAATACATGGCTATCGGATTTGAATTCGAAGTATTAGACTCTAGCGAGTTGGCGCAGCGGCTCAAGGTCAGGGAGTCTTGGGTCATAGATCAGAGCAAGCGGTCTCGCACATCGGACCCCATTCCGATCTTCCGGCTTGGGAAACATAGGCGGTACCGTTGGGGCTCCCCCGAGATGAATGATTGGCTGGACCGTCGCGCTGACCACACAACAACACGCAAAGCTGGGTCCAAATAAATCCCAAAGGAGGGTTTTGATGGCCCAGCAAGGAAGTTTGTACGCAGAGAATGGCAGTTGGTTCGTTCGCTATTGGGAGATCGTCCGACAGCCGGATGGCTCACTCAAGCGAAAGCACCCTGCCCACCGTTTAGCGAGTGTGAAAGATTATCCGAGAAAGTCGGAAGTCATTCCGCTCAAGAACAGCTTCATGGAAAAGTTGGGCAAGATCGGGTTCACACCGGAAGCAGGGGTCTCAATCGTGGATTTTGTCGACAACACTTTTTTCCCAGCCTGCGAGAGGAGACTCTCTGGAGGCGGGACGAAGTGTTACCGCGATTCCTGGAAATGCCATATTCGGCAACACGTCATTGGCCTTCGCCTGCGAGATTTTCGACCGGTCGATGTCCAAAACCTCTTAAACAAAGAGGAGAAGACACACGACAAGAAACTCTCGCATGGGTCGTACAAGTTGATGAAGATTACTCTCAGCGCGATCTTTACCGAAGCACGCAATCTGGGCTTGTACGAAGGCGTGAATCCGACAACAGGCGTCCGTATTCCAAAAGGCAAGAAGCATGGAAGAAAACGCCTGGCCTACAGCCTCGAAGAAATTCTCAAGCACCTTCAACTCTTCACGAGCGACCCCATAGTGATCATCAATGAGGATGGCCCATACACTCCCGAGGTCGGGCCTGACATTGTAAGGGCGGTCATTGGGGTGACAGCATTCGCTGGGTTAAGAAGAGGCGAGGTTCGAGGCCTGTGGTGGGATGACGATGGCGGGGATCTGCTCTCGATCTGCCGCAGCATGTGGCACTCAACGCTGAAGAACACCAAGACGGAGGAGGATGTTGATGAACCGGGACTCGTGCCCATCATCAAACCACTACGGCTGTTGCTCGATGCGATCAAGCCTGCCCATGCTTCCGGTTTCATCTTTCCCAACAGCATTGGCGGGGCACTCGACCTCGACAATTTAGCCGATCGAGTGATCCGTCCAACACTGAAGGCGCATAATCTGATGTGGAAGGGCTGGCAGGCATATCGTCGCGGTCTCGCCACGAACCTCAAAGAGCTTGGAGTGCTGGACACAACGATCCAGTGCATTTTGAGACACGAGAACGTGAATACCACGCAGCGTTTCTACATCAAGACCGCGTCCGCGGTAGCGGTGGATGCCATGAAGAAGTTGGAAGAGAAAATCAGTGGTACAGCAGTTGTACAGTAGGCAGCGGTGAATTGATCCGTAAGCTTCTGAAAAGAATGGAGCCGACGATCGGACTTGAACCGATGACCTGCCGATTACGAATCGGCTGCTCTACCAACTGAGCTACGTCGGCTTCGTTTAGTCTACCAAATTGCTCGGTGGTTTCTGCTGATACCTTCAGCCAAGCCGACCCTCAAAGGTCGAGTCAAGGCTGGACGCTTGCATAAACAGGAATCGCGTCGCGCGCGGCGTTCTTGTAAACCACGCCGCCCTTCATTACAAATACAACGCGCCGAACGGCGGTGATGTCTTTCAACGGATCTCCATCGAGCGCAATGATGTCCGCCTGCATGCCGGGGACAATCGAGCCAATCTGATCGCCCAAGGCCAGTGCTTCAGCCCCCAGCGAGTTGGCGGAGACCATCGCGGCCATCGGATCCACACCACAGTCACGCACGCGGTCGATGAACTCCTCGGCATTGCGCCCGTGAGCGCCCGCCACTGCGTCTGTGCCAAAAACCATTTTCAGTCCCGGAGTTTTCGCTGCGTGTTCTACGATCTCGTGATCCATCGGCAGGATCTCCTCCATGGCTGCAAATCCCTCGGCAGTATAGCCCTCTGTGCCGAGATACTTTTCTTTGTTCAGCAAGTAGTTTTCAATGACCAGCCCGCATTGTGGATCAAAGTAGGTGCCCTTTTCCGCCATCAACCTCAAATCCTCGTCTGGGGCCAGCGTACCGTGCTCAATTTCGGTGCATCCTGCGAGAGTAGCGGCGCGGACCGCCTGTTTGTACGCGTGCACCAGCGTGCGCAGTCCCTGCTTCTTGGCCTCATCACAGGCCGCGTTCAATTGCTCCTGCGAAAGAGTCATTCCTCCGCCCGTGCGGATGGACTCTGACGCAAAGATTTTGATCAGGTCCGCGCCGGCTTGCTTTTGCTTCCTCACATAAGCCCGGATCTCCTCGGGCGTGCCAGTCGCCTCGCCTCGCCCTTCGAGCGGCTCGTTGGCCGTCAGAATGCGCGGGCCGGGGAGTATTCCTTTCGCGATGGCATCACGAAGCGGAATGTCGTTGGGCGCACCCACACTTTGCACCGTCGTGAATCCTGCCATCAGCGTCACCCACGCATTCGACGCGGCTCGATAGGCAGCCTCTTGTGTTGTCCCTTCCGTGCCCGCGTTTTTCCCGTCCTTGCCGAAGATCCATGTAATGTGCACGTGCGCGTCAATCCAGCCAGGCAACACCGTCAGTCCGCGCAGATCGTAGTCCACCGGCCCCGCCTTCGGGTCAAGCGCGAGAATTTTTGAGCCCTCGATCACGATGCGAGTGTCGTGCAGTATGCGGCCTCTGCCATCGAGCACCGTGCTCGCGGCAATTACCATGCGTTGGCGGGGCGCCAGCGTCTGTGCGGGAATTCGAGGCACCAAGCCGCAGATGCCAACAATGCTGAGAATGTATGAAATGACCTTTGCAGGTCGCATGACCGTTCCTTCTTGGGCTCGCTCTGAAGTGGGCGAACCGATTCGGTAGCTTTCCTGAACCAGATTTCCGATGAGAACCTCTGGCTTGTGCATTGTAGGCGTCTAGTCCGCAGCCTGTACAGAAAGCGGGTGGACGACTCTACTGCAGCTTTTGGGCTGTCGCCACCTGCATCCTGGTTGCGATCGCGACTTTACGCAACATGTAATACAGAGTTGCCAGCCCGGCTACGAATAGAACTACGAAAAGTGCAATGATGCTCCACTGCGGCGTAACGGCCAGTTGATTGGGGCTGAAGACGGGCGCGAGGGCAAGGTTTCGCAGCACGTCGCGCATGACGACCATAACTGCCACGGTCAGCAAACCGCAGCTTACACCGATTACCAGTTGCCGCTTCGGAGACTTGCTGGCTTTCGCCAGAATAAGATGCGCAACCGCAGCCAGCGGCAGAAGCAGTCCCGTTCCCAACAATGCGGTCGCGAATCCATTGCCGCCGACAAACGACAATCGCACCGGACCGGTCAATTTCACCAGGAACCAGAACCCCACACCAAAATTAAGAAGCGTAGCGCCGGTAAACAGCAAGGACCCTTGTTCGGTGATCCACTGACGGTACGCCTCTTCCTGCTGGCGGAGACCCATTACTATCAACCCCAGTCCGGCAACCGCCAGTGCGCCCAGCACAAAATGAAGGTACCGTGGCAGAAGCGAAGGTTCCCACCAGTTCAAATTCCAGCCGTTGGCATGGCTCTGATAAAGATCGAGCCATCGTGCGGGCGTCAGCATCAGGGTGAAGTTATTACTGTACACGAAGGCAACGGATGCGAGCAGCACCACCACCAGAGCCAAAACTACCGTTGTTTGACCTTTTTGCTCGGGTCCCTTCATAGAGAAGAAGTAGACGCCGTAGTACGCAAGAATAACCATCCCAATGATTGCAAGCCAGGGCACCCCGATCAGGATCGAACTGGCGTAAAGGAATTGCCCATACATCACCTGGAGGAATAGCAACGGCGCTACCCCCAGGGTGATGGTAAAAGCAAAAACAGAAGGCAGAAGGCGGCCGAGATCGCCGGCCAGCCGCGCGCAAAATGCCGAACTCTTACGCTGTATCGTGCACACCAGGGCGACCGCTGTGCCTCCCAACAGGCAGTTCATAAACAACACGTGGAGAAAGAACGTCAGCAGGAGTAGCGTGCGCAGAAGCCAGACTGGCGCCGGCAATGGCATGGGATCGGGATAAGGAATGGGCAAGTTCATGACAATGAATCCTCCCTCTGACGACGAATGACGAACGACTACTACTTGGAACTGCTCAAATAGACGGCCAACGCGTGACCTTCCGCGTCTGTGCCGGTAAAAGGCGGCATGTCTGGATTGATGTCGCCAAGTGTTCCGAGCATTCCGGCGATTGCCTCGGGATCCGTTCCCTTGAGGTCCAGCGGACGCCGCTGACCGCCGACACTGTGACACAGGGCGCAATGGATTGCGAACACCTGCTGCCCAAGTTCTTTTTCGTTCGCGCCGGAAGGTGTTGCTGGCGCCAGCGAGGCCAGATAAGTTCCCAAGGCTGCGCGGTCATGCTCATCGCCGGCGAACGGTGGCATCGTCTCGCGAACTGTCGGCAGATGCCGCAGGATCTCGCTGGCAAATTTCGCGTCCCATCCGCGAGCGAATTTACGCATCGCGCGATAGCCATCGACAGAGTGACAGGAGCCACACTCCATGGCAAAGAGTTCCCGGCCATAGGCATGTGGGTTGTCAGCGCTGCCTTCAACCCACGGCGAAGTCTTGATGACACCCTTCGCCACAATACCCTGCAACTGCCCTACCCTGACGTCATTAGCATAGATGTAGCTGTTGATGACGTAGGGATAGCGGCTGAATTCGCGCACATATTCGCCTGAGCCCATGACGCCAATCCCGGCAACCAGCAGCACGGCCACGACCACTGGGTTCATCATCTTCGGACGGAGAAGTGCGAACAGCGCAAGTATCAGTGCCACCTCGGCACAAACAATCGCCCCCAGCAGCGCATGATGAACGCCCACGTACATCCCGTTGAAATACGCTCGCGAGTAGGACGGGAAATCGCGGAAATACCACAGGCTCAAGGGAACGAGAGCTGCGATTCCCAATGCCAGCCACCGGCTCGCCCAACGCACCACGCGTTGCCGCAAAGCAGAAGGTTCCCACATCGCCGTCACCAGCCCGAAGATACCCGCCAGACCCACCGCCATTGCGGTACGAATGCATAACGAGGGCCAGTAAGTGGGGTTGAAAAAGCCGGCCCAGAAGTTCCTGGTTTCGAGCCAGCGTCCGGGGGTGAGCATGTAGGTGATGATGCCGTTGATCACCACCAGGCTCGCCCAGGCAGCGACGAAGTAGATCCAGCCGATGATGAGATGAGTTTGCCGGTCCAGCGTGTCCCAGTGATAGGCGTAAATGAGAGCGGCAGCGATCTCGACGAAAAAGAAGACCCATTCGATCGCCCATCCCCAAACGAAGGTGTGAATGAGCGAAGAAGTCGCTTCCGGGCTCACCAGTCCGATGGTGAACCAGATTCCCACGCCCGTCACCGCGCCAAGAACGACGGTCAACAGCGCGAAGAACTTGGAATGCAGCCTTACGTATCCCAGCAACTCCGAATCGTTCTGTGAATACGCCCGGCGCTCGGTTAGAACCAGGTATGCCCCGCCGCCGACCGCGAAGTGAGAGATGAAGACGTGAAGCACGGCTACCGCCGCGATCAGCAGTCCGCCAGGAAATCCAAGTTGCCAAACGGGATAGTTCATTCTGTGCCCCTGTCGTCGTCTGAGTATCAGCCATGTTCATTCTGCCGGCTGTGACTAGGCTCACGTTGGCGCGTGAGCCTTAAGAGGCGACACTAAAGGTGCAGATGCAGCAATCACGCTCTGATGCCTGAGGCAAAAACGCTACGCAGCCTCGGCTAGCGCCTTGTACTCGTCGTCGGATTGCGTGGGCAGAAGCACCCAGAGCGTGTAGATGCCCAGTGCAGTTCCGATCGGAACACTCAGCAGCGCAATGAAGGCCACCACCAGGGCAACGGTTCGTGCCCAATCCTGCCGCTGCAGCAATCCCCACCCGGCGATGAATCCCGCCGCGGCTTTCGCCAGAATCATCCATCCAATAAAGCTGATCAGAGGCCGCAGCCAGACCGTAACCTCGGGCGGCGGACCCTTGGGAATATGGATCACTCCGTGCACGCCGCCGAAGATCACTTGCGCGACAGCGATCATCACCACTCCTGCCACCACGTGCAGCGCCGAGTACGCCATCCACAGAATAGCCACCAGCCGGACGTGTTCGCGAACCCGGCTACGGCGAAGCTCAATGAGTCCAAGCACGGTTTTGCCGCAGCGTCCGCAGCGTGGCTCTCCCGCTTGCAACTGCGCACCACATTGATCGCAAAACATTTCGCATCTCCGTTATTCCCGCACAAGTTCTACCCTGTGAGTGATACGGACACCAGCACGCGACAGTTCCCAAGCAGTTCTCAGTTCTCAGTCAGAAAACGATGTGTTGGTTTTTACTGAGAGCTGATAGCTGAGAGCCGACAGCTGCCTTCAAAACGAAAAGGCCACCCGGCAACTTGGGCGGCCTTTTCTTTCAAGGGAGAATAGTTCCAACGGAGGTTTCATCCATCAGAACTTTCTGCGGGAATCTTATGAGTCTTAAAAGCACAGTGTCAAGCAAAATTTGTGACTTAAATAGTCTTATTTTCAACAACTTACACAATATGTCCACAAGTCGGCAAACGGGCCCGAAATTGGGCAAAATGCCCTCTTTTCAACCCTAACAACATTCGATTGAGTGACTTAGCGCTCCCGAGGCGCCGCCCGCGGCTCGTCTTCCAGGTGCAGCGAGATGAATTCCATCGCTTCCCGGCGATCGAAGATGGAATCAGGGAAAAAGCGTTTCACGATCACCCGCAAGCCGCCAAACGCGATTCCCGCAACGAACGCCAGGCCGACTACAATTCCGCAGAGAACAATCGCGTTGAACAGAAAGTTCGCCATATTGTCTTTCTTGTTCGCATAGGTGTTCTCGTTCCAGGTGACATCGGCTTCCCAGCTGATCGACGACATCAGCGATCTCGCCTCGCTTTGGGAAAGCGGACCCGCCGCGATCACAATGATCGGCCCGCTGCGCGCGGCGAAGAACGGTCCCACCTCGACGATGGACGCAACCCCCGGTTGCTGCTGCGTGACCTGGTGCGAGGCGTCAATCTGGCGCTGCCGTTCCGCGGCAATCTGCGGCGTCGGATATTCGATGAGCATCAGCGTGGCCTTGCCCACGCTAGCTGCATATCTGCCGATCACGACTTCCGCCCCGGACTTGAAGTCCACCAGCGAACTCGGCAGTGGCGATCCGACCCGATCGAGCGTGACCGGACCCAGAATGTACTTCGTGGTGTTGGTCTGGAGGGCCCTCTTCGGAAGATAGGCTGGCAGGGAAGGCGGGCTGCCGTTGTTCCCTTCACTCTGCGGCAGTAACCCCGCCAGTACCCGCAGTTGCGACGCCGACATCACGCTCATCTTGTCAAACACCGCATCCACCAGCACGTTTCCCTGGTAGAACAGCACGCGGTTATTCAGGAAAGCCGCCTGTCCGCCAATATTTTCTTCTGCCATCTCGGCCGAGTTGTAGAAGGTGAAGGCTCCATAAGCGCTGCTGGCGTCGGCAAACACTGCTGCTTTGACCACCAGATTGCGGCCATCGTCGCGCGTGTAGGCCGCTTTCTCCAGGCGCTGGAAGCTGAACTCCTTCAGCACAGGCGCATTCACGGCATCGGCAACGGCGGGATCGCCGCTCCTGGCAACAGCGCCTTTCATCTGCCAGCCGGCAAACTCGGTGGGAAGCACTGAGGCCGTAGAGGCAGGGGTTGGAGATGCCACGGCCGGCGCTGGCGGCTCAGCGGCAAAGGCTGCGGCACCAAGAAGGAATATGCAGACGAAGAGTAATCGCGAGAATTTCATTCGGGAAAAACGGCACACCTCTACTATCAGTTTAGACTATCGGCAGGCGGAGAAAGTTTCCACCAGCGGGCGCTGATGGCTTCGACGGTCTACTTCTTCAGCAGGCTGCTATGGCTGGCCACGCACAGCCAGGCGCCATCCTGGAAAACCCAGGTATCGGTAAAACGTCCGAAATGCTCATACGGCTTGCCGCCGTAAAGGCCTTTCGTATGATAAATGCCCGTCACGATTGCGGTAGTAGCGTACATCTCTACCTTTACTTCGTCGATATTCATGACGCTGGGCCGGAACTTGGGGTCGGTGAAATCCGCCAGAAACTTCCTGCGATCACTGACTCCTCCATCGTATTCGGTATTAACGAACCGGTCACCGATCATGCTTGCGATAGCGGCTGCATCGCGGCTGACCTGGGCTTCGTTCCACATACGCTCGAGCACCACCAGTTTGGCGCGTTCCATGGAGAAGGCTGCTTTTGGAGTTTGCGCGAACGCACACAGTGTGGCCAGAAAGCAGAAAACTATCGACTTCATGATCGACCTCCAGTTTCGAAGTTGCATCCCGTTTCTCGGAGATGGGGATTTCACAATAGCGCCAGCCGCTCCCTCATGCCATCGAAGGCACTCTCAACACATTACCTCTGTCATTGCGGAAGATTCCCTAATCAGTAAAGGCTTATGGAATGCAGAAAAGGGAAAAAACGGAAGTTCATGCCCAATTTTGCGGAACGGGCGCCGGACGCCGGGAACCGCCTCACTGCCCTTCGGGCTTGTCGATCTTGCTCGCCACTTTCACGCCGCTTAGGCCGTTGACGTACTTGGAGACGCCTCGATAGAGCGACTCGGCGATGCGCTGCCGGTGCTCTGAGGTTTCCAGCTTGCGCTCGTCGGTGGGATTCGACACGAATGAAATTTCGGCCAGAATCGAAGGCATATTCGCTCCGATCAGCACGATGAACGGCGCTTTCTTGATCCCGCGATTGCGGATGCCGGCGTTATGCAGAGCCAGCCCTCCGTAGAGCGATTCCTGCACGTCGCCGGCAAATTCGCGCGATTCTTCGATCTTTTCTTTCAGAGCAATCTTTTTCACCAGATCCTGCAATTCGTGGATCGATTTCTCCGATACCGCGTTCTCGCGCGCGGCGACTTCCAGCGCTTCCGGCGATGAGGTGAAATTCAAGTAGTAAGTCTCGACCCCGCGCGCATCGGAATCGTGACTGGAGTTGGCGTGGATCGAAATGAACAGATCGGCCCGCTCCCGGTTCGCAATGGCGGTGCGAGTTTCGAGGGGAATGAAGGTGTCGTCCTGGCGCGTATAAATCACTTCTGCGCCTAGTCGCGATTCCAGCAAACGCCCAAGCCGCTTGGCCACATCGAGCACCAGGTCTTTTTCGAGCAGGCCATTCGGGCCAATCGTCCCCGTGTCATACCCTCCGTGACCGGCATCAATCACGATCTTGCCGATTTTCAAGCCCAGAGCCCGAATCAAAGATCGGTCACCGGCGGCGGTGGGACGCGCTTCACGAGTTTCCGGATGAAGATCTGCCGTGTCGGGAGCGGCGCCCGCCGAGCGAGACTTCTTCCGGCGCAAAGAATACGAAGAAGAAGACGATGTGGACCCCGAATCCGCTTTCCCGAGCTTGGCGCTGTTGCTGCTTGGAGGGTTGGTGGCCTCCTCCGGCAGCACTTCGGGACGTAGTTTTTCGTGTTCGAGTGACGCGACTGTCGACGGGGCGCTGTCGTTCGTCTTGTCGTTCGTCTTGTCGTTCGTCTTGACGTCCGTCTTGACGTTCGTGTCGCCATCCGCTTCGACAATCGTCTTCGGAATCCTGCGGTTCGACCCCTTGACCGCAACCGTCGTCTTGGTCACCGTGCCATTCGCTGACTTCGCCGAGCCGGAAGGCTTGGAATCGGCGCCAGCATCCTCGAGGACTGAGTCCGGGGATAGGTCCGTTTCAACCCGCGCTGGCCTCGTAACCGCGACCGCATCCGTGTCGGACTCCTGTGCTTCGCGCGCATCGGATTTCGAGTCTCCGCTCGATAATGCGGCGGGTTCGCTCGGGTCGTCGTCCGATTCCGAGGAATCCGCCGCGGATGTTTCCGAAGCAGAACGACCATTGGTTCTGCCAGTGTCCGCCTTGGCCTTGGCAGCGAGCGTCGCCTGATTCTGCTTCCCGTGCGCATCCTTAACGTACGCATCCTTGCCGTGAATATCCTTCCCGTGAACATCAATAATGAGCCGGTACGGGTCCGGCAGCAGGAAGGCATCGTAGCTCGCCAGGTTATCCACTTCCAGCACAATCCGCGTGCGCCCCGGTTGAAATTCGGCAACCCGAATCTTCTTCAGGAAACCATCGTCCACGTCGAAGGTCTTGCCCACCAAGGTCGAGGCCAGTTTCGTGTCGCGCAGGTCGAAGAAAATGCGGTCGGGATGCGAGATGCGCTGCGAGTCAAACTTTACTTCCTGCTCGACGTCAATGGCGACGCGAGTGTAGTCGGGCGTGGACCAGTGGCGAACTCCGGTGATGCGCGGCAAGGCGCTGCGACGGGCGCTTGCCACCTTGGCCGCTTCGGCCGCGTCGTCAGCGCTGGCATCAGAAGACCGCGGCTGGCGTGCCGCTTTCTCTGCCGTGCGTTCCATTTCGTCGGCCTCGGCATCGATTTCCTTCACCGCCGAGCGGGCATCGTCGGCCAGGCGGTTGCGTGGATAGCGATGCAGGAAATCTTCGAAGGTGGTGCGCGCTTCTTCAGGATCGTTGAGATCGTCTTTGTAGATCTCGCCGATGGTGAACAGGGCATCGAAGCGATATTTGCTGCCGGGATATTCTTTGCGCAGGAAGCGGTACTGCTCGACGGCTCCGCGGAGGATCTTGTTGTCGTCAAAGCGCCGCCCCATTTCGACCATGAGTTCCGCGGTCGCCACTACGCTCGGGTCCGCTTTCGAGGATGCCGGAGACCCGAAGTAAACCCGGCGGTAGGAATCGATCACACGCTGGTATTCATGCCGAGTGCGCTCCCCAACCGGACGCCCGTTGAGGGCCTCCCGCATGCGGTCCGCCTTGGTGAACTGCTGGCGGGCCCAGGCATCATTGTGATGGACGCGAGCCGATGCGGAAACCAGCGGCAGCAGCACCAGCAACAACGCTGTGCCAAGGCGAAAGGCGTGGGCGCCTCGAGTTAGGGTCGTAGAAGCCTGGGTCGTCACTTGCCGATTCCGTTCGGTTCGTATCAGGGTATCGCTTTAGCGATACCGCAAGCTATGCAAAATCCGACTCCCCCTTTAGGGGCTGAGCGCTCCTGCTACCAGCACGGGCAATGCCACCTATTCCGTATTGCTGATGTGCAGCACGCCGCGAGCATCGCGCTCCACGTGAACCGGATCCTGCGCCGGGTTGCCGAAATCGTACGACCCCGGTTCGCCGCCGCTGTTGTACAGGTTCGTAATGCGGCGAACGTAATTCTGCGTTTCCCGGAAACGCGGAACGCCCGCACTCCTCGACACCGCTCCCGTACCAGCGTTATAAGCTGCCAGACTCAGAGAAACATTGCCGCGGTAGTTATCCAACAGTGCTCTTAGATGCCGAACCCCGGCATCCACGTTTTGCACCGGGTCAAAAGGATTGGAAACATTGAGCGAACGCGCTGTCGACGGCATCAACTGCATCAGTCCCATAGCGCCTTTGCGTGAAACCGCATTGGGATTGAAATCCGATTCCACCTTGACCACCGAGCGCACCAGGCTCGGATCCACATTGTGCCGCGCCGCAGCCTGGGCAATCGCGGCGTCGATATCTTCCTGGGAAAAAGCGCGGTTCAGAATCTGGTGGCTCTGCGCCCGTCCGTCGAGGTAGGTGTTGACTTCCGAAGCCGCCGAGCGCGCCGCCCGGATCACCGCCCCACTGGTCGGAACCGGCTTGAAACGATGTTCGGTCGAACTCCAGTAAACCAGCGATGATGGGGAAGGCGTTGCAGCCTCCGTCTTCGGAGCCGTTGTAGGCCCGTCCCCGTTAACATAGATCTTGCGGCCGTATTCGTCGGTCGTGGTAGTAATCGATCCCGACTCGGCGCGTGCCGGCATCGTCGAAAATAGCGTGGAAAGAAAGGAGATCGCGGTTAAGCTAGCCATCAGCGCGACTTGCAGGCGTTTTCGCATAGCGGGTTAAGCTCGACCAAATGCCGATCAACTAAAGATCGGCCAAAAGGCACACTTACTTTAGGGCCCACCCTACCCGGCAGCCTGCCGAAGAATCCCAGAACCAGAGTAAGCCGATTATAGGGTGCGCCGAAGACAGGGGCAATCTATCCGAAGGGCGTAGAACCTCTGGAGTAATCTGCGTAAGTGACTGAAACTACTGGATCATGAAAGGTTACCGGCCAGCCGTCGGCCAATCCTTCCCCATGTTACTCGGTGACCCCTATCATTAGCCTGGCAGCCCCATGCTCTCCACGGCCTCAGGGCAATCTACAATGACGTGTGCAGCCATGAACTCCCAAGCCCTTCGCAAGCTCTTCGACCAGGTAAAGAACAAGCGCATCTCCCCCGACGAAGCCGTCGAACGCCTCCGCCACCTGCCCTTTGAGGACCTCGGTTTCGCCAAACTCGACCACCACCGCGCCCTCCGCCAAGGCATGCCTGAAGTGATTCTTGCCCAGGGCAAAACACCCCGCCAGGTAGCCGACATCTTTACCCGCCTCGCCGCTCACGGCGGTAACGTGCTGGCGACGCGTGCTACCGAAGCGCAGTACGCCGCCGTCGCCGCCGTCATGCCCCGCGCCGAGTATCGTCCCCTGCCTCGAGCCATCGTGCTCAAGCGTGATCGCAAGAAATATGGCAAGGGAGTGATCGTGGTCGTGTCGGCGGGAACCAGCGACATCCCGGTCGCGGAAGAAGCGGTGGTCACCGCCGAATTAATGGGCAATAACGTTCAGCACATCTATGACGTTGGGGTCGCCGGCATTCACCGCCTCCTAGCCCATCGCCGAGCGCTAGCCAAAGCCCGTGTGATCATAGTCTGCGCCGGCATGGAGGGCGCGCTGCCCAGCGTAGTCGGCGGTCTGGTCGGGGTCCCGGTAATCGCCGTCCCCACCAGCGTTGGTTATGGCGCAGCCTTCGAAGGCCTCGCCGCCTTGCTCGGAATGATGAACTCCTGCGCCTCAAACGTCAGCGTAGTGAACATTGATAATGGATTCGGCGCCGGCTACGTCGCCTCCCTCATCAACCGCCGCTGAACTCTGAACTGCTCGCGTGGGGACGGCCGCCCTCGGCCGTCCAGCGGCGCGAACCAACCGAGTGGTCGCTGCTCCGCCCTCTTCTACTGCTACAATTTCTGGTTCGCGATCCTTCCCGACGCGGCGAGCCGCGTCTCTAAGATTGAGGTGTCTTCATGCCGGAAACGCTACAGCTTTCGAATCCCGCGCCGCTCACCACACTCACGGAAGACGAAATTCTGTTCCGCGACAACGTCCGCCAGTTCGCCGACGACAAGATTCGTCCGCTGGCCAAAGAGATGGACGAAAAGGCCGTATTCGATCACGGCCTGATCGATCAGTTCTTTCAGTTAGGTCTGATGGGAATTGAAGTTCCCGAGCAGTACGGTGGCGCGGGCGGCAAGTTTTTTGAAGCCATCATAGCCGTGGAAGAATGTTCGCGCGCCGACGCGTCCGCCGGCGTAATCGTGGACGTGCAGAACACATTGGTGGCGAATGCGATTTTACGCTGGGCCAATGAAGACCAGAAGAAGCGCTACCTGCCGAAACTGACGGCGGATACCGTTGGCGCGTATGCCTTGAGCGAAGCGGGATCGGGATCGGATGCATTTGCCCTGCAAACCAAGGCCGAACTCAAAGGAAATGACTTCATTCTCAACGGACGTAAGCTCTGGATCACCAACAGCAAAGAGGCTGGCCTATTCATTCTATTTGCCACCGTGGACGCGTCCAAGGGATACAAGGGGATCACAGCCTTTCTGATCGAGAAGGATTTCCCCGGATTTACCGTCGGCAAAAAGGAAGACAAGCTGGGGATTCGGTCTTCGTCCACCTGCGAGCTGATTCTCGAAGACTGCCGCGTGCCGAAAGAGAATGTGCTCGGCGAAGTCGGCAAGGGATACAAGATCGCGATCGAAACGCTGAACGAAGGCCGCATTGGAATTGGCGCCCAAATGCTGGGCGTAGCCCGCGGCGCGTGGGAATGCGCCGCCAAGTATGCCCAGGAGCGCACGCAATTCGGCAAGCCCATTGCGGAATTTCAGGGAATCCAGTTTCAGATCGCGCAGATGGCGACCGAGATCGAGGCGGCAAAGCTGATGGTTTACAACGCCGCCCGCATGAAAGATGCCGGCGTTAATTTTGTGAAAGAAGCCGCCATGACCAAGCTTTTCACCTCGCAGGTGGCCGAGCGCGTGACCTCGCTGGCCATTGAAATCTACGGCGGGTACGGCTTCACCAAAGATTATCCCGTAGAAAAATACTGGCGCGATGCCAAGATCGGGAAAATCTACGAAGGCACCTCAAACATGCAGCTGGCAACGATTGCCAAGCTGGTGATGTCCAAGTAAGGTCAGAGGTTAGGGGTCAGATTGCAGAGGTGAAAAACCTGGTTTTCACTTCTGCAATCTGACCCCTGACCTCTGCAATTCCCGATACTGGCTGCGAAAATACAGCAGTGGCTCTCCTTCCCGGACCACGACTTCTTCCACTTCCGCAATGAAGATGGTGTGGTCCCCTGCGGTTTGCGTCGAATGGAGCCGGCACTCCAGGTACGCCAGCGCTCCTTGCAAAACCGGCGTGCCCTGCGCGGTGCGATCGAAGCGGGCGCCCGCAGCTTCCGGATGCTGATGAGTCTCCTTAGAGCGCGCGTAATATTCCGAGATGGCCTGCTGATCGCTGCGCAGTACGTTCACTCCAAACCGCTTCCGGGCGTGCAAATGAGCATGCGTGCGCGCCCGGTGATCCACACAAACCAGAACCAGCACCGGATCGAGCGAAACCGCGGTGAAAGCATTCGCCGTCATTCCGTGAACCTCGCCGTCCTGGTCTACGGTGATGACCGTGACCCCGGTTGCAAAACATCCCATGGCCTTCCGGAAATCACTCGCACTAACCCTCATGCGGAAACCTTCGGGCCGCTCTTTCGAGCGGCCGCACTCTGAAAAAGATTGCTCGGCATCACTTCGCTGTCGATTTGATCTTCTCTTTCGCCGCAGCTTTGCCCAGCAGCGCCAGGAGCGGCTGCGCCGATGCCGGCGCGCTCACTTTTCCCTCCAGCACGATCTCCTTCGCAGTCAGGTCTTTCCCATATAGGTCCTTGTTGGCTCCGTTGTCGGACCGCATCGTCGAACCCTCCAGCGACAATCCTGCAAACAGGCCCTTGGACCTCGAATACGACAGAATCTCTGCCTTCATGACGATATCGGTTTCCGCGGATGCTGCGCGTCCCACCGGCCCGGCCGCCACCGATGCGTCCCCGCCCAGCTTCACCTTGCTCGACATCACCGATTTTGCGCCATCCTCATTCATCACCAGCAACACGAAGTCGGTGGCCTGAGCTCCAATCTGGAAACCGAAACTCCCACCCTCCAGCGCATACATTGCCGGCGCGCTCCACGGGCCCGAAAAATCCGGTCCCTTGCGGCACGTGATCAATCCCCGCCCGTAGCTGCCGCCTACCCCAAACGCCGCCTTTTTTACCGACGGATAGATCACGATGCACTCCGCCTTGCCCAACAGATCCTTGGGAATCCCGTCCGGCATACCGAGGATTTCCTTCATCACCGTCCCGGCTTCGGTGATGCGCTCGTTTTCCTTCCGCTGTCCCGTTGCCGGCAGTACGCAAGCCAGCATCAGGACCGCCAGCAACACCTTGTTCGTCATAGACCAGTTCGTCATAAACGCTCCTTTGATCGATGATAAATAGAAGATTGACGACTTACGATAGACGGCGCCGCAGCCTACTTCCCGTCCGCCCGCGGAGCCATCATATCTTGCGGAAAGCTCTTCAGCGCCACCTCGAGCGAGCGGGAAGAAGTTTTCTTCTTTTCGTCGGTTGTGTTCTCGATAAGAGTTCCCTTCAGCACGTAATACGCTTCGTCGGCTCGGCTCTTGCCCTCGCCGCGCTCGACCGTCCCGTGAAATTCGAACCATACACCGTGCACCGTCTCGGTGGTGAACGCGAGTTGATTGCCAGCGAGCTTGCCCGACTTGAAAAAGTGATCCAGAAAAACGCCGCGATCGCTTTCCGAGTCGCTGTAACGCGAAACAAAACCGGTGACCTGCCCCTGGTCTTCGACGGTGACCTGCACAAACTCGCCGTCGCGCAAAAAACCGTACATCCCCGAGTAATCCGCCCCGGGCGTCTGCGCCCCCGCAAGCATCACAGAAAAAAGAACGAAACACGTAGCTTGCAGCGCGTGAATGCGAATGCTGGGAATCGACATGCTCTCCTCGGAACTCTCAGTATAGGTCACGAAGCCATTTCCAGCCCCGAGGGGCGAGCCAGTCTTGCTAGCCCGTCATTGCTTCTTCCAGCCTGCAATCCTCCGCCGGCTTGTCGGGTCTCAGCCCCATGAATACGGGCGCTCGCAGTTTCATCCCGCCTTCCGCGGTTTCGTGAGTCCACTCCGCGAACTTGATTTCGGCGACCAGTTCCGGCCGCACGAAATGAACCTGTCGTAATCCGCCAATCTCCCCGTAAAACGGATTCTGTTTCGTCGTGAGCGATTGCAAAGCAGCGAAGATTTCCCGAAGCATCTTCTGATCGAATCCGGTGCCAACCTGGCCGACGTGAATGAGGCGTCCCTTCGGGTCATACAAACCGAGCACCAGCGCGCCGAAATATTCGCGGCTCCCCTCCGGATCGGTGTAGCCTCCAATGACGCATTCCTGGCTCTGCGTGATTTTGATCTTAAGCCAGTTGGTCGACCGCTTTTCTTCATAAATACTGTTGCGCTTCTTGGCGACGATGCCTTCCAGTTCGCGCTTCTTGGCTGCCGCGAACAGATCAAGGCCTTTCTCGTCATAGTGGTCGGAAAATTGAATCACCTCGCCAGCTACGATTTTTTCTCGCAGCAGCCGCTTGCGTTGTTCGAGCGCGACGCGGCGCAAGTCGAGTCCATCGAGATAAAGCAGGTCGAAAGCGTAATAGATGACCGGCACGCCTTCGTGCCGCTGCAGGCGGCGCTGGCCCGGATGGAATCCAGTGCGCTGTTGCATCAGGCTGAACGACGGCCGGCCCTTCTCATCGAGCGCCACGATCTCTCCGTCAAGAATGGCGCGTTCAGCTTTTACAAATTGCGGCAGGCTTTGGAGCTCGGGAAACTGCGCCGTGAAATCGTTCTGGTTGCGCGACACCAAACGAAGCCGGCCGCCATCGAGGAAGGCCACGGCGCGGTAACCGTCCCATTTGATTTCAAACAGCCAGCCCGGATCGTTGAAGGCCTTGGCGGCGGAGGTTGCCAGCATGGGGTGTATGACCGTGGGCATGTGCCTCTCTTCCGCGCCGGAGAGAGCTTTAACCGCAGAGGACGCAGAGTTCGCCGAGGCTTTCTTTGTCTTTGATTCGGCGACTGGGCGGCCCTCGTTGTTCCGAGAATGCAATCGCCCCTCTTTGATCTTGTTTTCCCCTGTGTCCCCCGTGCCCTCTGTGGTAAGGGAGTTTCGCTCACTTTTCTCCGCGCTCTCAGCGCTCTCTGCGGTCAAAGCCTTTCGCTTCAAGTCGGCACGCGCAATCGCGTCCGCGAGCCACGCGGCCTTCACCTTCCCGCGCGATGCCGGACGGCTGCTCTTCCATTCCGCCGAGCCTTTATCGCCGGCGATCTGCGCCATGGTGCGACCGGTGAGGATGGATGTGTCGTACGCGTCGATGTCGAACCCCGCGACCGCGTAATCGTCTTTTTTCTTGATCAGCAGCCATTCGTTCCCTTTGCTTCCCGCCCGGCCCTTGATGTGTACGAGTGCGAAATCGCCGTTGAGCCGCTTCCCTTTCAGGCGAAACTTGAGATCGCCTTTCGCCAGCATGGCGGCAGCTTCCTTGTCGGTGGCCGGAATATACTCGCCTTTGACAGGCACCGGCGACAGTGGCTCCCAGGTGCCTGCGTCCCAAACCATCACCGTGCCGCCTCCGTAATTGCCTTGGGGGATGATGCCTTCAAAGTCGAAGTACGACACCGGATGATCTTCGACCTGCATGGCCAGCCGCTTGTCGGCGGGGTCGAGCGAAGGCCCTTTGGGGACAGCCCACGACTTCAGCACGCCCTCCATCTCCAACCGAAAATCGTAGTGCAGCCGCGTGGCGTCATGGCGCTGAACCACGAAACGGTGCCGCGATTTTTTCCCCAGCTTGGGCGGAGGCTCGGGCGTTTCCTCAAAACGCCGTTTTCGTTTGTATTCCTCAAGCGACATGGCGGCTATTGTAATGCCCGCTTACGCCAACCCAAAGCCGTATACTGTTCCCGATTCCGAGGAGTCGTGCATGGATCGACTGCCGAAATTCTTAACCTTGCGTGCTGCTCTTATTTTTCTTGCCGCTTCCCTGCTGCAAGCCCAGACCCCTGTGCCACTCTCAGCCACACTCCGCGAGAAAGTGGACGCCATCGTTCGCCAGGCGCTGACCACGACCGGCGTTCCCAGCGCCTCGATCGCCATTGTGCAAGGTGGAGCGATCGCCTATCTCCAAGCCTATGGCGACGGCCGCATCGACCCGCGCACGCCCGCGCTGCCTTCCATGCGCTACAGCATCGGCTCCATCAGCAAGCAGTTTACGGCGGCAGCGGTGCTGCTGCTGGTGGAACAGGGCAAGCTTTCGCTCGACGATCCGGTATCGCGATTTGTGCCCAATCTCACCCGCGGCAATGAGGTCACGATTCGCGAATTGCTTTCGCACACTTCCGGCTATCAGGACTATTGGCCGCAAGACTACGTTCCCCCCTTCATGGTCCAGCCCATCACGGCAGACAAGATCCTAAACCTGTGGGCACGCAAGCCGCTCGACTTCGATCCCGGAACCGAGTGGCAATACAGCAATACCAATTTCGTAATTGTGGGATTGATTGTCGAGAAAGCAAGCGGCGAACCGCTGCTGCAATTCTTAAGCGAGCACATCTTCACGCCACTCGGCATGAAGAGCGTCGTGAACATCGACCAGAATTGGCTATCCGAAACCGACGCCACCGGCTACCTGCGCTATGCGATCGGACCACTGCGGCCGGCTCCGAAAGAGGGTAAAGGCTGGCTGTTTGCCGCGGGCGAACTGGCTATGCCCGCCGAAGATTTGGCGAAATGGGACATCAGCCTGATCAACCAGACTGTGCTCCAGCCCGCCTCCTACGCCCAGATGGAAAAAGAAAACGTGCTCAAGAACGGTTTGGGAACGCGTTACGGCCTGGGCGTGGACGTACGGCAGGAACTCGGACAACGCGTCATCGAACATGGCGGAGAAGTTTCCGGTTTTACCGCGCAGAATATGGTCTTTCCGGACGCACGCATGGCGGTGGTCGTGCTCGTCAACGAGGATTCGGTGGGAGCCTCGGATGATATCGCCCACCAGATCGCGGCGTTGCTTTTCCGCGAGGCCGATGCCGGCAAGCAGGAGGCTCAGTCCCGTGAAATTTTCGCCGCCTTGCAGCAAGGTAAGATCAATCGCGCCTTGTTCACCGACAATTGCAACAGTTACTTCACCGAACAGGCTTTAAAAGATTTCGCCAGCAGCCTAGGTCCGCTGGGAACGCCGACCGAGTTTACACAGACCATCAAGCAGGATCGCGGAGGCATGACCTTCCGCTCGTTTGAAGTGCATTTTCCGCAGAAGACGGTCATGGTTTGGGAACGAATCATGCCCGACGGCAAGATCGAGCAATATCAAGTGGGTACGAAATAACCGACCAATGAAACGGGAATACCCGGAGTCGCCGCTGGTGGGAGTGGGTGCGGTCATTGTTCAGGATCATTCCGTCCTCCTGATCCGCCGTGGGCAGCCGCCGTTGCTCGGCGAGTGGTCGCTGCCCGGCGGCGTCCTCGAATGCGGAGAAACTCTACGTGAAGCGGTAGCGCGTGAAGCCCGCGAAGAAACTGGACTGCTGGTCGAGACCGGCGAGATGCTGGGCGTGTATGAGCGCGTGATCCGAGACGATGAGCGCCGAGTGCGGTATCACTACGTACTGGTTGATTTCCTGTGCCGTGTGGTCGCCGGCGATCTCAAAGCGGGCAGCGATGCGGCCGATGTCCGCTGGTTCATGCGTGACGAATTGCCCGCGCTCAACCTGGCGTATGACGCGAACGATGTAGTGCTCAAGGGGTTGGCGCGTTCGACGTCGACGGGCTAACGCGAGGACTCATGGCAGCGCTTACACTGACTCAAGTCGTCGCTCGACTAAACAAATTCTACGGTGCGCCTGCACCGCCTCCGATTACGGATCCCTTTGAACAGGTGCTTTGGGAAAACGTCGCCTATCTTGCCGATGACGAGAAGCGGGCAAGGGCATTTTCGGCGCTTCGCAAAACCGTGGGTCTCAGACCCGAAGACATTCTTAAGGCAAAACCTGACAAATTACTGGCTGTCACGAGGGTGGGTGGCATGGTACCGGAGCTGCGCGCACAGAGGTTGCGGCAGAGCGCCGAAATCGTCCAGATCCTGCTGCAGGGCAAACTGAACGCTGCGCTGGATGAGTCCCTCCCGAAGGCAAAGAAAACGCTGCAACGATTTCCCACGATTGGGGAACCGGGTGCGGAAAAAATACTGATGTTCGCAGGAAGGTATCCGGTACTCGGACTGGAATCGAATGGATTGCGGGTGCTCTTGCGCCTGGGCTTCGCCGAGGAACAGAAAAGCTATTCGGCCAGTTACCGCGCGGTTAAGAACGCAATTTCCGGTCAACTTCCTCCGGACTGCAAGGCGCTTGTCGCAGTCCACCAATTATTACGCAAACACGGCCAGGAGCTCTGCAAACGCTCCCGGCCGCTGTGCGACCAGTGTCCATTGCGGGATTCATGCGCTTACGCTGCGCAGTTCTGACCTAGCAAATTCGCCTGCTTCAGTCCGCCATCTTGGCCACATGCACCGCGAAGCCCGTCCTCGGCAGCAGCGACGTTAGCTCAAACACTTTGAAGCCGTCGCCGGTAATTTCCGTCTGGCGATAAAGGCCGATCTCGGCTTCGGCGGTTTCGTGGCGGCCTTCCAGATCATTGAGAAACCTTTGCGCGTCTTTGAGGCTGGCCTCACCGCCTTTGGCACGCGTCACCACGGCCTCGGTGGCATACGAGCGCACCAGTTTCGGCCAGTACTTTTGCAGCAGCTGAGTGCTAGCGAAAAGGTCGGCCCAGACGATTTCTCCATTCACCGCAACCACAACGCCCACCGCATTCTTATCCCGCAGTTGGCGGATCACGCTCTCATAGTTGCGCTCGACCGGTTCGGCGACCTTATCCACCTCTTTTTGTACTTCCTTGTTGTCCATAACCCGCGCGTACGAGGTGGTCGCATTGACTTCGGGAGCGCCGCCGGCAACCTCTACGGCTTCCGACATGGCACGCTGCGAAGTGCGAACGCTGTCCCACACTTGCTGCTGGTCTTTCGCCGCCATCGCCTTGCTGCGCACCACGGGAGCAGCGAGAAGTCCGGGAGTGTTGGGAACAGGGCCCGCCGCACTGCTGAACTCGTACTTGCCGTTCGTCGGCACCCAGCGTCCGGGCTCAACGCAGAACACGCTGAGGTCCACTGGATCGCTCTCCGCGGGCACAATGCGGTCTTTGCCGATGACGCGGTCCTGTTTCCCGCCAGTAACGATCTCGCCTGCGAGCAGTAACAACGGCCGCTTCGAGTTATTCACCAGGACCAGTTGATTCACTTGCGCGTTGAGTATGTGCATGGGATGCGCGATTGGCGGTTCGCCAGGACGGCGACGGATGAGGCCGCGCGCCTGATCCGCCTCCGTAACCACAACCTCGCCGCTGCGCAGGCCTTCATCGAGGGTAAGAAACTGCGCCGTGTCATACGACCAGCCGGCGACTACGGGAAACACAGTTAAGTTGCCGCTGCGAATTGGGCCGAGCAGCGAGTAGCCAGCAGCGGGCGTTACCTCGCCCGCTTGCAACAGACATGGAACCACAACCGCCGTCACGACTAACAGAACAATTCCAGCCACCGCGATGCCTAGCCGCATAATTGATCCTCCCTGCAGTAAAGACACCTATCCTCTCGCGTGGGGACGGGCGCCTCGCCCGTCCATGCCGAGGAACCTAGCTGCGAGTCTTCCGGGAGTGTCCTTCTCTGCTCGCTGATCGAAGAACGTACGATTTCCTCTTCCTTGCGTCTAAATAATTGCTAGCATCATGGGGGACATGCCAAGCCTCGCCCAATCCGGCCCGGGAGCCGACTTTGCCGCGGCTCTTTACGAGCGCAGCGGGGCTGAAGCCTACGGCGTGAGCGCGAGCCAGTTCGCGGCCATCCTCGATGAAATTCTGCGCAAGTATCTGCTTGTGAATTCGGCTCACGCTTCGGTGCAGCAGAAAGCTGACTTCTGCGCCGCGCTCCGTCTGGAAGAATTGGTGCTGGCGCGCGCCTGTGCGGCGGGAAACGAACGTGCCTGGCAGGATTTTATCGACCGCTACCGGCAGAAGTTGCACAACATGGCGCTGCCCATTACGCGCGACGGTGCGCATGCCGCGGAGCTGGCCGATTCCCTGTTCGCCGATCTCTATGGCGTGAACGCGCGCGATGGAGTCCGCCGTTCCAAGCTCGTGTTCTACAGCGGCCGCGGTTCGCTCGAAGGCTGGTTGCGCACCGTAATGGCGCAGGAGTTTATTAATCGTTATCGTAAGCAGAAACGCACGGTCAGTCTGGAAGAACAAACAGAGGAGGGCATGCAGTTTGCCGCGATGGTTCCTGAGCCGGCGTGCGCTTCAGGCCGTATCTCAGAACAATGCCTCGAAGAAGTCACCGATGAAGCGCTCGCCGAACTTTCGTCCGAAGACCGGCTCACGCTGGCGTCGTATTATCTCGATGGGCGGACGCTCGCCGAAATCGCGCGCACCCTGGGACTGCACGAGTCGAGCGTCAGCCGGCGGCTGGATCGGCTCTCCATAGGGCTCCGGAAGCGCATTCTGGCGGGGCTGCGCGCGCGCGGAATGAGCCACGCCCAGGCTACGGAAGCCTTGGAAACCGACGTCCGCGACCTCCAGTTGAATTTACGCTCACGCTTGGCGCAAGATTCGGGGGCGAAAACGTTCCCTGAGGGAAAGGTTTCGACGCCGGGCACGGGCGAAGGAAGCGCTCACTAAACGAAGCATTGACTATACCAAGATGACGGAAGTCCCCAAAATCGTGTATGACCGCCTGCGGGCCGCTTTGCCGAACCAGGCCTTGACCGGGGAACCGCATCCCGATGCGGACCTGCTGACAGCTTTTGTCGAGCAGGCGCTCCCCGCAACCGAGCGCGACGCCGTGCTCGAGCACCTGGCGCGTTGTGGAGACTGCCGCGAACTGATCGCTCTGGCGCTTCCCGCTATGGACACGGTGAAAGCTCCGGCTATCGCTGAGCCGGAAGCGAATCGGGCAACGGCCTCGCGGGCGGGGGCGCCCACCCCACGGAAGCTGAGCTTTGCCTGGCCCAGTCTGCGCTGGGCAGCGCTGGCTGCGGGAGTTGTGGTGGCTGGCGCCGTGCTTCTGATGCGTCCCGGAAAACTGAACCAGGCGACGCCGCCTCCGGTAAACTCGCAGGTCGCAACCAATGCGCAGCCAATTCCCAGTCCGCAGCTCACATCGCCGCCACCGGCGTCGCCGGGAATGGACCAATCAGCGATCTCTGCTAAGACTGAGCCAGCGCCGCCAAGATCCGAACTGCGGCTGTCCAAGAAACTCAAAGCTGGACAGGTCGTGACGCCATCGCTCCAGACGGGGTCCGGCATGCTGCCGGCGGAAAGCAAGATTGCCAACAACAAGCAGGATTTGAAGGAGGCGGACAAGTTGTCAGCGAATTCATCGGCCGGAGCCGCTGCGCTCAATTACAACGTACCCGCAATTCCAAGCTCAAGTGAAGCCGTCGAGGTTACTGCCGAATCCCCAACCCTGCAGGCAGAGGTCTCCTCCGAGGTGAAGCAAAACGGCGCGCGAGCCGTCGAAAAAGCAAAGCCAGCGTCGCAGGCCCAAACAAGCCAGTCGCAGAGAGCCTTCGCGGCGACCGCCGGTGCAGTGCCTCTACAGGGCAGGAGCATGGTGTCAATGGCGAAATTGGCAGCGCCTCCCAGCCCAACTCGTGCGGGCAATGTCGCCTGGATGATTACGACGGGCGTTCTGCAACGGTCACTGGACCGCGGTCAGAGCTGGCAAACCTCATTGCATGCGGATCATCCATTGTTGTGCTACGCCAGTCACGATCAGGATGTGTGGGCTGGCGGACAGGCGGGAACGCTCTTCCACTCCGCCGATAGCGGCCTGACCTGGTTGCCGGTGCAACCCTCCATCAAATCCCAGCCACTTGCCTCAGACCTAATTCACATTGATGTGCGTGCCCCAGCGGAGGTCGTAATTTCCACCAGTGACCATGAGCTCTGGAGCAGCGTGGACAACGGAAAAACCTGGGAGAAAAAGTGACCCGGTCGTTTTGATGATTTGTCATCCTGACCCTGAGCCTAGCCGAAGGGGAAGGACCCGCTTTTTGCGGCCTTCTGTGATTTCCTCGAAAACAACCGCGACCGTGCAGTTAGTAACTCCGTAAATACGATTACCTAAGTACATGTCCCGCCGTACTCAGTTATAAGCTCTATATTACGATAGTGCCGTTTACTGTAGGCCCAAACGACCCTAGGATAGGCGTGTGGTTTGGCAGTTCTGGGGGAGGGCTGCCGGAGACGCCCTGAGCTTCAACGCTCAGGGCGTTCTTTATTTGCCTGCAACTATGCCCTAAAACAATTAGGGCCTCACACGCGCCCAGCCGCGGCGACCGCTCTTCGCATCGACACCCTGCGCAAAACTTCTGGCGCGATGCCGCTCAGAGGAAAAATGCGATCCGCCAAGCTGGCGGCAACCACACTCCCGGGCATGCCCCAAACCACCGAGGACTCTTCATCCTGAACCAGGACCTCCCCGCCCGCATCCCGTATGACAGCCGCGCCCTGCGTGCCGTCCGAACCCATGCCGGTGAGCACTACCGCCAGCACATTCGCGCCGTAGGTTTGCGCCACCGAGCGGAACAACACATCCACCGCGGGACGGCAGGAGTTTTCCTGTGGATTGCGATTCAGGCTCAGCAGGAAATCAGTTCCCTTGCGCGCTACCGTCATGTGATGATCGCCGGGTGCAATCCACACCTGACCTCGCTGCAATTTCTGCCCCTCTTTGCCTTCCCGTACTTCGAGCGGGGCGAGGGTATTGAGACGCTCAGCCAGTAGGCGCGTAAACAGCGGCGGCATGTGCTGTACGATCACGATGGGCACCGGGAGATCCGCGGGAAATTGCGGAATCAGTTTAGACAACGCACCCGGTCCTCCTGTCGATGTGCCGATGGCGATCACGTCGATCCGCGGCTCGGGACGAAGCGAGACCGGAGTGGATACCAGCCGAGGTTGTGGCCGAGGCGCGTGTTCCGTGCACAAAGCCTTGATCTTTCGCAGCAACTCCTTTCGCACCCGCTCGTGCGAGCGTTCCGGAGTTTCGCTGGAGGAGGGTTTGGCGACATAGTCGCTGGCGCCCCGCGCCAGCGCCTCCAGGGTTATCGTCGCACCACGCTCGGTAAGAGCACTGAACATAATCACCGGTAACTTCGCGTAGAGTTTGCGAATCTCGACCAGGGCTTCCATTCCATCCATCCCTGGCATGTCAACGTCGAGCGTGACCACATCCGGCTTGATTTCCGGGATCCGGGCCAGCGCTTGACGGCCGTTTCCCGCCGTGCCGGCTACGACAATCTCCGGATCCGATGCCAGCAGATCGCTGAGCATCTTTCGAAAGACCACCGAATCATCGACAATTAATATGCGAACGGGCCGCATGTCTCCTGTCCTAAAGCTCCGCTGGTCTTAAGGGTTCCCACGACCCTAATGTTGCTCGTAGTCGTTGGCCGGAGAATCGCTGACCAGAGACTCCTTGACCATGTCGCTGGAATCATCCATCTCGAATACCCTCTCTATCGGCGCGGCCTTCTCTCGCTTGAGCACAAAGGTGCCGAGCCGCTCCCGAATTCGGACGTCTGGTGTAAACTTTAGGGAAGGGGGCGAAGAATCTCTCGCCCGCACAGGAAACGAAAATTCTACATTCCCGAGAGGATCGGGGACTTACTCAGCCATCTTATACGGAGTAAGAGACATCGTCATTGGCCGCGCCTTGCGCCATGTTTTCAGTCGCCGCGTTACCGTTAGACTTACTGCCGCGCCGCATGGCAACGATACCGGTACGCACCATTTCCAATACACCATACGGGCGCAGCACTTCAATCAGTCCGTCGATCTTGTCTTCTCCACCGGTGATTTCAATGGTCAAGGACTCGTGAGAGACATCGACCACACGCGCGCGAAACACGCTGGCAAGTTCCAGCACATGGGAGCGAGCTTCGTGCGTCGCCGCCACCCGGATCAACGCCAGGTCCCGAACAATGGCCGCTTGATTCGTGATGTTCTCGACCAGCAGCACGTTCACCAGTTTGTAGAGATGGGCTTCGATGCGGCGGGCCTGGTCGCGGTCGGCGTCAACCGTAATGGTCATGCGCGACACCTCTGGTTTTTCAGTGCGCCCCACCGTCAACGAATCGATATTGAACGCCCGCCGCCGAAACAGCGACGCCACGCGCGTTAGCACGCCCGGTTTATTTTCAACGTACACCATGAATGTATTCAGCATAGGTTTATTGAATCATTGAGTCATTGGATCATTGAGGCATTGAACCATTGGCTTTTCGATATCTCAATGACTCAATGACTAAATGTCTCAATCGCATTTCTTAGTCCTCGGCCGTCTCCACAATCGGGCTGGGCCGCCGAATCATGTCGTGCAGCGCGGCCCCGGCTGCCACCATCGGATAAACCGTGTCTTCCTGTTCCACCTTGAAATCGATCAGCATTGGCCCCTTGTGCTGGCGCGCCGCTTCCACCGCGGGCACCACCTGCGAGCGCGTCGAGACGGTCATGCTCCGTATGCCGTAAGCTTCGGCTAACTTGGCGAAGTCCGGATTCAGCAAGGGCGTAGCCGCATAGTTGCGGTCATAGAAGAATTCCTGCCACTGCCGCACCATGCCCAGAAATCCGTTGTTGATGATGGCGATATGGATCTTCAGATTTTCCTGCACCAGCGTTGCCAGCTCGCACATCGTCATCTGGAATCCGCCATCGCCCACCACCACCCAGACCTCGGCCTCCGGGCAAGCGACTTTCGCGCCAATGGCGGCGGGCAAAGCGAATCCCATCGTGCCTAACCCGCCCGAGGTAATCAGCGAGCGCGGATGCTCATGCTTGTAATACTGCGCCTCCCACATCTGGTGCTGGCCAACGTCGGTGACGACAATAGTGTTGCCGTCGCGCGTCTGATGCCACAAATCATTGATCACATGCGCCGCGTAAAGATGGCCGCTGTCGGGCAGGTTCTGGATGTCACGCACCGCGGAATCGCCCTTCAGCCGGTCGATCGAATCCAGCCACTCGCTACGATCAATGGATTCGACATGCGGCAACAATTCCAGCAAAACTTCCCGCAAGTCGCCGACCAGCGGAACATCCACCTTGACGTTCTTGTTGATTTCCGCCGGATCGATCTCGATGTGGATCTTCTTTGCGTTCGGAGCGTAATTCTTCAGGTTGCCCGTAACTCGGTCGTCGAAGCGCATGCCGAAAGCCAGCAGCAGATCCGCTTCCTGAATGGTATGGTTCACCCAGGCTTCCCCGTGCATGCCCATCATGCCGAGATTCAGCGGGTGCGATGCCGGAAACGCTCCCAGGCCAAGCAGCGTGAGCGCGACCGGTATTCCCGCCCGCTCGGCAAAATCGCGCACCTCGCGCATGGCTCCAGAAACGATGATGCCGTGCCCAGCCAGGATCACGGGCCGCTTCGAATTGTGGATCAACTCCAGCGCCTGCTCATACTCCTCCGGAGCCGGCGAAAGGTCAGGACGGTAGCCCGGCAATTGCGGCTTGGCCGCTTCCCAGTCGAACTCGCACGTGCCCTGCTGCGCATCCTTAGTGATATCCACCAGCACCGGCCCGGGGCGCCCCGACCGCGCTACATAAAAAGCCTCTCGAATCGTCCGCGCCACTTCGCTGGCGTGCGTAACCAGATAGTTGTGTTTGGTGATGGGAAGAGTTACGCCGGTGATGTCAGTTTCCTGAAACGCATCCGACCCAATCAGCTTGCTGCCCACCTGGCCGGTGATGCAGACGATCGGTATGGAATCGAGCATGGCGGTGGCAATCCCCGTAACCATGTTGGTAGCGCCCGGCCCCGAGGTTGCAACCGCAACTCCCACCTGCCCGCTGGCGCGTGCGTAGCCGTCGGCCATGTGGGTCGCGCCCTGTTCGTGGCGCACCAGCACGTGATGAATCTTGCTATGCTTCAACGCGTCATAAGCTGGCAGAATGGCTCCGCCGGGATAACCGAAGACCTGCTTCACGCCCTCACGCTCCAGGCATTCCCAAAGAATGCTGGCCCCGGTCATGGTCTTCGTCTTCCCTGTGTTCGGCGCGTTTTTCGGATCCGTCATAAAGAAGTCCTTACCAGTCAGTGATGCAAATCCAGCCCCGGAAGGGGTGAACCAGCTTAGCCCAGCGCTTCGGCGCTGGGCGAAGGAAAGAATAATCCAAGTCCCGGAGGGACGACCCAGTTGCCTCAAGAAAAGCAAAACCCACCGTGCCAGCTTTTCTGGCGGGTGGGATTCGGGAGCACTTACGATTTCCAGTTTCTCAGCTCACTCATTCCCCAAACCGAGACCGACGGATACACTCGTACTCCCTTCCGTTCGTTCGCGGTCGCACCAACGAGTTCCCGTGATCATACCCGACCGACCGTCCGGTTGGCAAGCGGGCGATGGTATTAAACCAGTCAGCAAGGGGGTACCCCCCTCCCCCCTCCCCCCCCCCCCCCTCCCCTTCCCCCGCCCAGTCTTTTGGAATCATGGGGTTAGGAGGAAATCCCCGCAGGTCTTTGGGTTTAAAGGAGTTGCGAGTAAAGTCTTTGAAAGTCAACGACTTAGGTTATCAAAGAGCGCTGAAAATGGGTTTGGGGCAGTTTCGAGGGCCGTCTTGGTTTGTGACGTACCTCAAAACTGCCCCAATCAGATCTCTATCGTTGCGCGCGGTTGGGTCCTAAGTCAATGGATTTCCACTACGAATGGTTGTGATGAAAAAAGGCACGGAGTCTCAGCGGCGCTGTCGAACAAATTCCTTCGGACCAACATGGCGCGGAATCCCACGTCTCGAAAATCGCGAGACGTGGGGCACGCCATTTTTCTTCACTGCCAGCATTTCACAACGCGGGGTGACTCGATGGTGGCCACCCGCCCGGGGTGTACCATGATGGCGAAACGGAACTGCAGACCGAGATGGAGTTGTGAAATGCATCCATTTGCTACTTTTGCGCGATGGTCCCACGGACTGGCAGCATCGACTCTCGCGCAATGGTTCGGAGCAGTCGGGACGATCGCGGCCGTCATCGTAGCTCTTTTTAAAGACCCAATAATGGCTCGGAGGAGACGGCCTCAGTTGGTTGCGACGTGCACAAAGGAAATCCCTTGGACAGTGAAGACCCCAATCATTGCGCGTGGCCCCCTGCCAGGCCAAGGTCTGGTCACTTGGAACGGCGACGGGTACTATGTGCGTGTCAAGGTGGAGAATACCGGACGAAGCCGAGCACAGAAAGTGGAGGTGGGTGCTCAGGAACTCGCCAGACGGGGAGCGGATAACCGGTTTGTTGATATTCCGACGATTCTTCCACTCGATTTGAAATGGGCCAATCTCGGTGTGGCGATACTCGATGGAATTTCGCCGAAGATGTCGTCCTTCTGTGATGTTATCGCCCTCTGCGACCCCGGCAACCCTCTTCAGAGAAGGCCCACAGGTGCGTTGCAAACTGTGACAATCGGGCAACTACAACTTGAGGTTGACCCATTTACCGACTCGCATCTCTTGCCACCCGGAGCATATCGACTCACTCTGAGAATTGCTGCCGCGAACGTCGAACCCATCGACCGGATCGTAGAGTTCACGCACACTGGTACCTGGACGCAAGACGATGTGGCAATGCGGCGTGACCATTTGGGTGTATCACTGGGATAGGCCGCGGAGAAGCTAGTTCCCCACTCAAGCCAACAGCGGTGTTCAGTCTCATGACATCCTTTACAAAATGTCTCTGGACATCCTTTACACTCCGGCGCGAGCGCAGCGAGCGCTGGAGCGTAGGCTTCGATGGTATGGAAGACGATGGATGTTCGAGAACAGCGAGTAAGTTTTGTCGTGACAGCGAATCGGGGCGAGAGGTCGTTCACTGCCGTATGCCAGGAGTTCGGGATTTCGCGTCCGACTGGCTACCTGTGGTTGTCACGCTATCGACAGGCGGGACTGGCCGGGATTGCGGAGCGTAGCCGGCGTCCGGCGAGGAGTCCGGATCGAACCGCGGCCGAAGTGGAAGAGCAAGTGGTGGGGCTGCGGGCGCGCTATCCGGACTGGGGTGCGCGCAAGCTGCAGGTGCTGTTGCGGCAGCAGCGTGGCCTGGAGGTAGCGCGCAGCACGATCCATCGCATTCTGTTGCGGCAGGGGCTGGTCCAGGACCCCGACCGTCATGGCGCGGCGTCGCAGCGGTTTGAGCGCAGTACGCCCAATGAGTTATGGCAGATGGATTTCAAAGGTCCGCTCTGCCCCGCCGAGCGGGTAGGGCCGCTGTCGGTACTGGACGATCACAGTCGTTACCTGGTGGTTTTGCAGAAGGTGGCGGACAACCGTGGCGAACTGGTGCGGGAGCATTTGCAGGGGGCATTCCAGCACTGCGGTGTACCGGAGGGGATGCTGATGGACCACGGGATTCCGTGGTGGAGTGGGCAGGCGCCGCAGGGTTTTACGAAACTGTCGCTGTGGCTGATGAAGCAAGGCATCGCGCTGCACTGGGGGCGGATACGTCATCCGCAAACCCAAGGCAAGGTGGAGCGCTTTCATGGGGAGTTGCAACGGGCTTTGCGGTGCCGGCCACCGCGCGGGGACCTGCAGAGTTGGTTGGATGAGTTTCGCTGGGAACACAACCACGTGCGACCCCACGAAGCGCTGGGCATGCAAACTCCGGTCACGCGCTGGCGGCGCAGCGAACGCCGATACGATGCGAACCCGCCCGCGTGGGAGTATCCGACGGGCTCGTGGGTGCTGAAGGTGGACAGCGATGGAAAAATCAAGCTGAAGGGAGAACACTGGCTGATCAGCCGGGCTCTGAGCGGGGAGCAGATCCGGCTGGTCAGGATGGAACCGCGGGTTCTGGTGTACTACTGCCGAACCCTGGTGCGGGAACTCGACCTCGGCAGCCAGCGATCGACGATCGTCGATCACTGGCTGCCAGACGAATCTTCCCACCCAGAACTGTAAAGGATCTCCCGGGACACTTTGTAAACCATGTCGTGGGACTAGACACAACAGCGGGCTTGAGTGGGCCACCCATCCGTTTTCTTCTCTGCCAGCGCGAACGCGCACTGACCCAGCGCTACAGCCCCGGACCCTCCGGATACGTCGGCAAATCTGGAGGCCGTGGCGGCAGTTTCTTGGGATTGGCCTTGATCTCGTCCATCAACATCTGGACCGCTTTTTCCAGTTGCGGATCTTGTCCCTTCAAGACCAGGTCTGGTGGATTATCCACGACCACGTCGGGTTGCACGCCGTGGTTCTCGATTATCCACTTGCTGTCGAGGCCAAACAGCGAGAATTCCGGGCGCGTGATGTAGCCGCCATCCATGAGCTCGATTTCGCCGCGGATGCCGCGCACTCCGCCCCAGGTCCGCTCGCCGATGAGCGGTCCCAGCTTGTACTGCTTGAACATGTAGCTGAAGATGTCTCCATCGGACGCGGCGTAGTGATTGGTCACACAGGCCATGTATCCGTAAAAGGCATTCTGGCGCGGTGCCGGCTCAAAGTTGCGGGCCGCATCCATGTTGACCAGTATGCGCCGCAAGCGCTCAAAGATGAGTTCGTCGACGAAGCCGCCGCCGTTGTAGCGGACATCGAAGATGATGCCTTGTTTGCGAATCTGCGGGAAGTACTGCTTGACGAACTGGTTGAGTCCTGTGTCGCCCATGTCTTGCAGGTAGACGTAGCCGATGCGGCCACCGCTGGCCGCGTCCACTTTCTTGCGGTTGGTCTCGATCATGTTCAGCTCGCGCAAGCTGTACTCATCGCCAATTGGCTTCACCACCACGTTACGGGCGCCTTCAGCGGTGGGCTTCGAATTGACGGTGAGCGTGACCACCTCATTCGCCGTGTTCTCCAGCAGTTCGTCGGGCGTCTGGGGAGCGCGCAGGGCGCGCCCGTTGATCGCTACCAGGTAATCGCCTTCTTTCACGTTGACGCCCGGCTCGGTTAAGGGAGAACGGGTGTGCGCGTCCCAGTTCTCGCCGGAAAAGATTTTCTTGATCCGGTACATGCCGCTGGCCGCGTCGGTTTCATAGTCCGCGCCGAGTAATCCGACTTTCACCGCGTGCGGGTCGGGGAAATCGCCTCCGCCCACATAAGTGTGCGAATTCGATAATTCCCCGATCATCTCGCCCATGATGTAGGTCAGCGAATAACGATCGGCCACGTAGGGGAGCAATTGCGCATACTGATCTTTGATCTTCTGCCAATCCACTCCATTCATCGAGGGCTGAAAGAAGTAATCGCGCTCCTGCCGCCACACCTCATTGAAAATTTGCTTCCATTCCTGCGGAGGATCGACTTCAGTTCGCATGTCGTCCAGCTTGAGCGCGCCATCGCCTGCCTTGTGAAGCGGTTCGGGAGCCTTGGAATCTGGTGGCGGCAGCTTGGTTTCGATGATCCCGATCGGGCCGTCGTGCTCGGTCCGGTATAACAGCTTCGATCCGTCATGGGAGAGTACGAAACGATCCGCGCCCTCCAACAAGAGTTTGTCTTTGTGTTCTTTCAGATCGTAGGCATGAATTGCGGGATTTTCTCCTGCCAGCGGTCCGGACAACCCCTCTATGGGCGAAGTCGAGTAGTAGATCGCGTCTTTGGAGGCGTCGAAGTTGCGAATCACCGCGGGCGGAACGGCCAGCGCCACGATCCGGTTCTGGATGCCATCGAGATCGATCTTGAAGATTTTCGGGGGCTCCTTGGTCTCGGTTTGCGCGGTTTTCTCTTCCGTCTTCTCTTCCTTCTTGTTTGCCGGCTTCTTTTCGTTCTTCTTGTTCTCTGGCTCGGCCGCAGCCGCCGCTGGTTCTTCGGTCCGCATCTTTACCTTCACCTCGTCGCTCAAGGCCGGGAAAGGCGAAGGCTCGTCGGCCGTCAACGTGACCACGTAAACCCGCGTCGTTTTCGGATTCGCAAACTCGAAGTCGACGTTACCCAGCACTTCGTTGTAATCGCGATCAGAAAGGAAGTACAGGTATCGCTTGTCGGGATCGAACACGGCGCCGTAACTATTATTAAGGGTCGAAGTCACCGCCGTGATCTTGCGGTCGGCCAACCCGTACAGATAAACCACGGAATAGCCCGTCTCCAGATTCTTGTCGTAAGCCAGCCACTTACTATCCGGAGACCAGTTGTAATTCCTAATCTCGAAGAACTTGCCGCGGTCCACTTCGACCGGCTTCTTCTCTTTCTCATTGATGTCGACGTACCAGAGTTTCAGGTCCTTGTCGGCCCAGGCGATCTTCGAGCTGTCTGGAGACCACACCGGCTGGAACATGAATCCCTTGTGTCCGCTGGTGATGGCCTCTTCCGGGGCCAATCCGTCTTGCGCCGCGATGTAGATTTCATCTTCACCGCTGCGATCGGAAACGTAGGCGATCCATTGCCCATTGGGCGACCACGCCACCTTTTGCTCGCGAACCCCCGGAGAATGCGTCAGATTGCGGATGCTTCCATCCTTAGCCGGAACGGTGAAGACTTCTCCCCGCGCCGCAAATACGGCCCGCTTCCCATCAGGCGAGATGTCGAAATCGGTGATTTGCTTGCGCGCGTCTACCCAGTGCTTCATGGCGTGGTCGCGCTCTCCGTTCACATAGACGACCAGCTTTTTCGGCTGCCGGGTCTCGAGGTCGAAGGTGTAGAGATAGCCGCCTTTCTCGAAAATAATCACATCCGGGCCAAGGCTCGGCCACATGACGTCGAAGTCGTCGAACTTGGTCAGTTGCTCGACCTGCTTGCTATTCTGGTCGTAGCTGTAGAGATTGAGCCGGTGTTCGGGCCCGCGGTCGGAAGTGAAATAAATCGTGTTCCCGCGCCACATCGGAAACGTGTCGGTGTAATCCGTATGCGGGATAACTCCATCGACAACATTATTCTTGAGGTCGTAGATGGTGATGTCCTGCGCCAAGCCGCCGGTGTAGCGTTTCCACTGCCGGAAGTTGCGAAAGATCCGGTTGTAAGCGATCTTGGTGCCGTCCGGTGAGAACGAAAGCAGGCCGCTTTCATCCATGGACATGGGCTGAGGCAGTCCACCCTCGATGCTCACCGTGAAAGGCCGCTTGATCCAACCGTTCGAAGCGTCGCGGCGCGTAAGGAAGATGACGCTTTTGCCATCCGGGGTCCAGCCAATCACCTGATTGTGAACACCCATGCGGTCATTGAGTTGTTGCGCCGATCCCTGATAGAAGGTCAATTGCTTCGGCTGACCGCCCTCGGATGACATCACATAGACGTTGAAGTTGCCATCGTACTGGCCGGTGAATGCCAGCCACTTTCCATCGGGCGAGAACTTTGGAAATAGTTCCCGCCCGGGATGCGAAGTAATGCGGCGGGCCGTGCCTCCCGAGCTTGACGCCAGCCAGAGATCGCCTCCGTACATGAATGCGATTTTGTCTTTATAGATGTCGGGAAAACGCAGCAAGCGGCCCTCTTGCGTTTCCTGTGCTGCGGTCAGGCAGGCGCTGCCGATCACACAACCGAGAAGAATGGAGGCGAAAATATTTCGAATAGAAATCATAAGGTATCCTCTTGGAGATTCTTTTGCAGAAACAATGAGCGGATAAGAGACCATTTTCGACAAGCGGATTGTACCAGCCTGCGCGCCGCGGATTCGAATACTAATTATGTTTCATGGGCTCGGCGGGTTGACTGCCGCTCGCACCGCATCCTGGCATTTGCCCGCGGCGGTCAACACTTTGTCAAAGGCTGTTTCTGTGCGAAGCTTGGCCAGCAGCGGATCGGAAAGCAGGTTCGAGTACGCGCAATAATTCTGCTCGACCGCGCTCTCGAGAAGATGGAGAGCGGCTTGTTTCTTGCCGCAGAACGCGAAAATCGCTCCCTGGTAATACCAGGTCTCGGCGTCAGGTTCGGTGGGCAGACTGGTTTCCGCTTCCTGCGCCATCCGGTCCAGATCCGCCGCTGGCCGCAACTGCAGGCAAGCCTCCAGCAGATCGCGGTGATAGCGCGGCGTGCTCGGCATGAGCTTCACGGCCTGGCGTGCTTCCGCAGTCTTCCCCTCGCGCAGCAGAATCGACGGCATCACATACGCAGCCCATTCCGAGCCTTCATCGAGGCGGACAAAATCCCTGGCCCGTTCGGTCTTGCCCAATTCCATGAACGCCCAAGCACAAGAACGAAAAGTATAGTTACCGGGATCGAGCGCCATCGCCGTATTGCATTCACTCGTCGATTGCTCCAGCATCCCGGCATAACGATAGACATAACTCATCGCGAAGTGGGCCTCGCCACTCTCCGGACGACGCTTGACCAGCGCCTGTGCGGCTTGGTAGGCCTTGCCCAATTCGCCTCGCTCCACCCGGTTGGCGATCAACTGCCGAGCCGCCGTGACCCGATTCGGATCGAGCTCCAGGGCGCGTTCGCAGGCCTGGTTGGAGCGCTGGAACATGGGCTCGCCGCCATCGGAATAGTCCGAGTCAAAGTAGCAGCGCCATCCGAGTTGTTCCCACGCCGGCGCGTAGGTCGGGTCCACGGCGACTACATGCTCCAACACCGCGATGGCATCCTTATTCGGCCCGGCATCATGAGGCAGCGCCAGGCTGTGCAGGTAAAGATCGTAGGCTTCCGCGTTTTTTGGACGCGTGCCGGTATCGAGAAAATCGCCGGTTGCGCCCAGCGCCGGCAGCAACCCCTGCCGGATCTGAGCCGCCATCTGCGCTTGCAACGCAATCAGGTCCTGATCAGGGGCTTTCACCGTGGTCTGCCACAGAAGCCGGTTGCCCTCCACCTGGATCGCTTCCAGCGTAATCAGCAGGTGGTCGCCTTGCTTCAGAAAATGCCCAGTTACCACGTTGGCAACATGCACTTCGCGGCCGGCGCGCTGCGGGTCGGCTTCGGCGATCACGCGAATTTTTTCCGGCAATGGCCGAACATCCAGCGTCCGGGTGTAGGTGAGCGTGTTGGCGATTTCATCGGCCAGCGCGAAGCGGAGAAACTCCACGCTGATGTCGCTATTCATGTTGTGCAAGGGCAGCACCGCAATGGTGTTCTTGGGCGCGCCACCGCCCGCCTGGCGCTGTTTGAACCACACCGCGCCTACCGCGACCAATACCGTGAGCAACAATCCACTCACTCCCAGCAGAAGATAGGTTGAAAATCTGCTCGTGGACCGAAACGTGGTGGTGGCCAAGCGATAGGGCAACCCTGGCCGCCGCATGCTGCTCCTGGTCAACCCTGATTCCGTGTCCTTCCGCAACGACTGCAGATCGCCTTTCATCGCCAGCGCGTTCGGATAACGATGCCCCCGGTCTTTCTCCATGGCGCGACCGATGATGCCTTCGAGATCCCGCGGAAGCTTCGGATTGAGGCTAAGCGGAGAGACCGGCTTCTGGTTCAAGACCGCGTCCAGCGTGCTGATCACGTTGCCGGTAGAGAAAGGCTTCTTGCCGGTGGTCATTTCGTAGAGCACGACTCCGAACGAGAACAAATCGCTCCGCGGATCCAGTTCTTCGCCACGCGCCTGCTCCGGAGACATATAAACCGCGGTTCCCGGAATCACGCCCATCGCGGTCAGCGAGTCATCCATGGCGGCATCGCTCGATCCCTTTTCGTGCGCCGATTTAGCCAATCCGAAATCGAGAATTTTGGTTTGACCGTTTAGCCCCACAAAAATATTGGCCGGCTTGATATCGCGATGAATGATCCCCTTGGCGTGCGAAGCCGCCAAAGCATCCGCCACCTGGATGCCGATGTCGAGGACTTCGTCGACTTCCATCGGCTTTTCCCGTATGCGCTCCTTCAGGCTCACCCCTTCCAGTTTTTCCATGACAATGAAAGGATGTCCGCCGTTGTCCTCGATATCGTGAATGGTGCAGATGCCGGGATGGTTCAACTGCGATGCGGCGCGGGCCTCGCGCACAAAGCGGTTGAGTGACTTGGGGTCGTGGACCATCTCGGCGGGAATGAACTTGAGGGCGACGCGACGGGCCAGGCGCGTGTCTTCCGCTTCATACACTACGCCCATGCCGCCACCACCGAGCTTTCCCACAATGTGATAGTGGGAGACCGTCTGGCCGATCATTGTGAGGGCCTCAGTGCCGTCGGTGGCTATGTTAGGCCGCTGGCAAAGTCCCGGTCAACCGCCGGGCGCTGGCGCCTGAGAGTTGGCGGCGATCCGGGCCGCTGGAGCGGACTTTCGGCGCCTAAAGGATGGGCTTCCCCAATCTTGAGTTCGCCTCCTAAAGCCTCCTGCTCGATCTGCCGATTCTTCAAGACGTATCTCCTAATGCACGGGCCAGCCCTTTGCCAGCCCGCCCAAACAGCCTTTTGGTCTTAAGATGGTGGGGGTGTCCGGTTTCATGGGTGCTTCCTGTCATGGAGGTATGAATGGGCGGCTATTCGTTGTTCGGCACAGCGTTCGGCACAGCGGTGGTCGGAGGTTCAAAACTCATGCAAGCCTTGGTGGTCGACGATTCCGCCGTCTACCGGAAATTGATCGGTGATCATTTGCGCAGCTGGGGTTTTGGCGTCACCCTGGCGGAGAACGGCTCCAAAGCCTGGCAAATCCTGGAGCAGCCCGATTCTCCCAAGCTCGCGCTGCTCGATTGGGTGCTGCCCGATCTGGATGGCATTGAGCTTTGCAAGCGCATCCGGAAAGCCGATCCCTCCCGCCCTTACGTCTACGTCATCCTGCTCACCAGCAACGAGGGCCGCCAGAATATGCTCCAGGCCATGCAAGCCGGAGCCGACGACTATCTGGTCAAGCCCTTTGACGAACTGGAACTAAAGGCGCGCCTGCTGGTCGGTAAGCGGATTCTCGACTTGCAGGATGAACTGGTTTCCGCCCGCGAATCCATGCGCCACGCCGCCACCCACGATAGCCTCACCGGACTGATGAATCGCGGAGAGATTTTCAGCATGCTCGAACGCGAATTGGAGCGCGCCCGCCGGGAACACAAAAGGGTGGGAGTGATTCTGTGCGATATCGACCGTTTCAAGCGCGTGAACGATACCCTCGGCCATCTTTTTGGCGATGAGGCGCTCCGGGAAATCGGCCGGCGACTGCGCGAGCAACTCCGCGTCTACGACGGTGTCGGCCGATATGGGGGAGAAGAATTTCTCATGGTTTTGCCCAACTGTGAGTTGCGCGACGCTCTGATGCGCGCCAACGAGGTGCGCGAGAGCATCGCTGACACACCTGTGGTTTGTTCCGGCGAGGAGAGGCTCATCACCATGAGCATGGGGGTCGCTGTTTCCGATGGCGAGGGAAAACAAGAACTGGAAGCACTGTTGAACCGGGCCGACGCCGGCCTCTACGCCGCCAAGGAAAAGGGCCGGAACCGGGTCGAGCACTTCACCCCCGCCGTCAGGAAAGCCGCGGCTGGCCGCGCCCGCAAAAGCTGAAGGCCATTTACATTGAACCACCTGCCATAACCGCTATGATGCTCCAGACTCGTGGACAGAGTTTGTCCGGCCAATTGACTATTCATGACTATTTTATGTTGTGACTCGGGGCCGAACTGGGTACAGTACTCGGAATCATGTTCGCGCCTCATCCCAACCTCAGCGACGAGGTGAATCGGAATATCGTCCAGTCCGAAATCGAGGGAGGCGTGTTCCTTGCAGGTCTGCCGCCGGACGCGGTGCTGCAGATTCGGACTCAGCACCACCTCTACACCGCACAACTTCTGGGCGAAGGTTCGGCGCTGATCTCCGGACATCCCCAATTCTGTCCGCAACCGGTTCAGGTAACCATCGCGGGCTCGACCTGGGGCGGTTCCATGATCAAGCTGCGCTACATCGGGCGCAGTATGCGCCTGGAGTTTCATCACCCCGGCTATAGCACGCCGATTGTCACGTCTCCGATTCAGGAAATCTGCGAGTCCATCGTGGCCGCCAGAGATCGCCGCGCTGGGGTAGGTCAGGGCGTGGATTGACGGGGTTGTTGGTGCAATCGGGACGTTAGGCCATTTGCCGAGCGGCAAACGTTAGCTGCAAAAGCTCGAAACTGCGGGGGCCACTCCCTGGGCCACTCGCCCCTTCTGTTTCGTTCTAGGAACACGAAAGTAGATTTCTGCCAGGACCGCAGCTCTGAGTTAAAATCCGTGCCATGAAGAACATTCTCTTCGCTTTAATCACTTTTTTATTGCTGGTGGTGTGCTCCTGTCATCGGAATGTTCCGCAAGCAAGGAATCGTCTTCCGAGCGTCGCCACCCCAGCCATAGGGGAGTCTCAGCTTACAGGTCCCGGTTCAAGACCATTCCATCTGAAGGCAGACGTTGTGGAGGCAACGAACATCGAGAACGACTCCTACAAGGCTGAGATTGAAGAGTATTGGGTGGCTCCGGACAAATGGCGACGGACTGTCAGAACCGAAGGCTTTTCATCGGATCTTGTGGTCAATGGCGACAAGCAGAGCGATTCTGTGTCAGGCGACTACTATCCGAATTGGCTACGCACGCTTGCGACCGCCATCTTTGATCCGGGTGCGCGTTTACGCGCCATGGACCTGACGGCACCCTCCGATAACCCAATGCCGGGTTCAACACTTCTCTGTCGGCGATATTCCTCACTTGTCGGAGTTTCGCCTGTAGAAAACCGCGTTTTTTCGACTGTGTGCTTCAGCGGAGACAGACTGGAGTCTGTTCAGGTTCCCGGTTACAGCGCCGAATATAAGAACTACCAAGACTTCGACGGTAAGCGAATTCCGCGAAACGTTCGCGAGTACATCGAACCTGGCACCGAATTGGAAGCCAGAATTACGGAATTGACCGAAATTTCCACCCTTGACGAGTCGCTGTTCGCCGCGACACAGCTCGCATCGCCCCCACTACAGACGGTTACCGTCAGTGAAGACAGGCTCCGAAAGCTAGCGAAAAACCCGCTGGAACTGCAGTGGCCGTCGGTAAGAGGGGGCAAGACCGAGGGGACATTGAGTATCTACGTTTGCCTCGACCGCGCTGGCAAGGTCCGCGAAACGTACGCTCTAAATTCCGACCATCCTGGCATGTCGGACGCGGCGCGGCAACAGTTGGGCAACATTCAGTTCGTGCCGGTGGTGTTCAAGAATCAACCGGTGCAGGCCGAAGGAATTCTGACGTTTGCCTACAAAACGGTGATCCAAGATCCTTACCCAGAGCTTACGGATGAACAGGCCCGCGAGCGCGCTATCACGCTGATCGAACCTCAGTTTCCACTAAGCGTCCCCAGGGGAACCGTTGTAACGGTGTCCGTGTTGGTGGGTGAGGATGGCAAAGTTTGGCAGTCAGGCCCGTTTATGGGGCTCCCTGCCCGCCTCGGATCGTTAGCGCCGGATGTTGCCGGTTGGACATTCAGACCCTTGTTGAAGGATGGGAAGCCGACCGCCTTTAAGGCCGTGCTGAAATTTGTGGTCCAGTAGCACCCTAGCTGTGCAACATCCGCATTCCAGGCAACTCGGTGCCGATTGTTGTAAACAGGCGTTTTCACTCCCAACCTCAAGTGGTAGCCTCTTGGAGGATGTGAGTACGCCCCGCGGCTGAAATCGCCGCCAGTCATTGCCCCCTTGTTTCCCAACCTTCCAACCCGCATCAAGCAGTGCGCGCGCGACGCTGGATTCGAGCTCTGCGGCATTGCGCCGGTCCGCGACTTCGGCGAACTGCGCGTCTTTCCCACCTGGATCGCGGATGGGAAACACGGCGAAATGAAATACATGGAAGCGCGCGATCAGGCCGGAGAACTCAAACGCGCGGCGCTGGCCCGAGTCGCTCCCTGGGCGCGCAGCGTGATCGTATGCGCCATCAACTACAACACCGCGCATCCGTACTCGACTCAGACGGAAGATGTAAGCCGAGGCTGGATTTCGCGCTACGCCTGGTCTCGCGAGGATTACCACGAGGCTGTCCTGCGCCGCCTGAGCCAGGTAGAAGATGAGTTGCGCGGAATAGTCGCAATTGGCGACTTGCACTCGCGTTCCTATGTCGACACCGGCCCACTCATCGAGCGCGTCTACGCCAAGTACGCCGGCATCGGATGGATCGGCAAGAACACCTGCATCATCAACCAGCAGCTTGGATCATGGCTGTTTCTGGGCGTGATCCTGACCTCGCTGGATTTCACCAAACACGAGCTCACGGATAACGGCCTCGCCTTTGACTTGCCCGCGCCCGATCGCTGCGGAACCTGCGCGCGCTGCATCACGGCCTGTCCCACGCAGGCGATTGTTGCGCCCGGCGAATTGGACGCCCGGCTGTGCATCTCCTATCTGACGATTGAAAAGCGGGGCGAGATTCCAGACGAACTGCGCGCGGGAATGGGACGCCACGTTTTCGGATGCGACATCTGTCAGGACGTTTGCCCGTGGAACCGGAAGGCTCCGGTGACTTCCGCGGCGGAGTTCGAGCCGCGGGAAGGCCTGGTCAATCCTGCGCTCGATTGGCTGGCCGAAATGCGAGAAGAAGAATTCCGGGCGATGTTTCGCGGGTCGCCAGTCCGCCGCGCCAAACTTTCCGGCTTAAGGCGAAATGCAGTGATTGCCATGGGCAACAGCGGCGATAACAAATTTCTCCCAACGCTAAAGAAACTCTGCGAGGATTCCGACGCAGTCATAGCCGAGCACGCGCGTTGGGCGCTGGGACGATTTTGATTCGTATCAGGGCATCGCTTTAGCGATGCCGAGAGTGGCCCAATATAGGTGCCCCTTTAGGGGCTGCACAGGAGAACCCATGTTCCAGAAAGATCTACTCCAAGGCAAGCGCATCCTGATCACCGGCGGCGGCACCGGCCTGGGCAAATCCACTGCCCAGCGGTTTCTGGAGCTAGGCGCGGAAGTTTATATCTGCGGCCGGCGCCAGGAAGTTCTTGCGGCGACCGAGCAGGAGTTGCGCGAGCGCACCGGCGGCAAGATCCACTCCCGCCCCTGCGACGTGCGCGACGCTGCGGCGGTCGAAGAGATGATCGAGATCATTTGGGCCGAGGGTCCGCTCGACGTCCTCATGAACAACGCGGCAGGAAATTTTTTGGCGCGCACCGAAGACCTTTCGCTGGGAGCATTTCAATCGGTGATTGGCATTGTCCTGCTGGGCACGCTGCACACGACGCTCGCCTGTGGCCGCCGTTGGCTAGCGGCGGGCCGCGGAGGCGTGGTGTTGAACGTGACCACCACGTACACCACCACCGGTTCGGCATATGTGGTGCCATCGGCAGTGGCAAAGGCCGGCGTGCAGGCGCTGACCCGAAGCCTGGCCGTCGAGTGGGGCAATCGAGGAATTCGGATGAACGCCATCGCGCCCGGACCGATTCCGACCGAGGGCGCGTTCTCGCGTCTGCTGCCGCGTCCGGAACTCGCGGAAGCGGCAAAGAAACGAAATCCTCTGGGACGTTTTGGAACGACCGAAGAATTCGCCAACCTGGCCGCATTCCTGGTCAGCGACGGGTCCGGCTATGTTAATGGAGAAGTCGTGACCATGGATGGAGGGGAGTGGCTCCAAGGAGCAGGCGAGTTCACCGCGCTGGGACGCGAGCTAACGGAAAAAGAGTGGGAGAAGATGCGGCCGAAACCGAAGAAGACGAAAGAATGAATATCCGACAGTGACGAACCCGTCGCAAAAACGAAGGCGCCCGGACTCGGCTAGAGTCGCGGACGCCCGTTGAACAGCCCTCCCCCGAAGTCTGCTCAAGTACACTCTATGCTTAGATCGCTCGCGGCGGTATGGCACGAACGGGGAGCGCAGTAGGACTATCTGGTAGGCCCGGCAGGAATCGAACCTGCAACCCTCGGATTAGAAATCCGATGCTCTATCCGCTTGAGCTACGGGCCCTTGCCAAAACCTGATTCTGACTACCAATTATAGGGGAAGCACGCAGGACAGTATCCGGCGTTCTTCTGACGAGTTCCAGCAGTTAACTCTCTGGAGGCGAGGGAATTCTGGTTGGCGCTGCTGGTAAAAAGTCTGCCTAGTCTTTCAGCGGCACCATGGTTTGATCGCCGCGGCAAAACGTTGCCACTCTTGCCAAGCCTCCTCGCGGCTCAGGCAGGGTCATGACCGGTCCGTAGCAATAGACGGCGTGTCCATTGGCCGCGAAGTACCATTGCCCTCTCTTTCCCTTTGCCGGCTGCTGGCTTTGGCTGGGGGTGGGGGAGAGCTGAACTGGCGGGGCCAACCTGGGGACGGGAAGCGACAAAACTAGGGCTAAAGCTAGGGCCTTCATGATAGGGTCTCGCTTGCACCACGGCCCCCACAGAAGGGCCGCATTTTCACAGAACCGTTTCTCTTTTTACTTTAAGAATCGTACTGTTTTTGCGGGTCCGTGTTGCTCACGACCACCCGCTAGATCACCCGAGTAGACCGCCGCACATCCTCTAAATCCGCGGCCGGTTTCCCAGGAGTTTCCTTCGTGGAGCGCGCCGACTTGCCGGGTCGTTTTGTTTCTTTGTCCGATCCTTTTGTTTCTTTGTCCGATCCTTTCGCCCCCGCTGCAGAATTGCCGGCCGCGTCTTTGTGATCCACCTCTGCTGACGCCTTGTCGTGCACCTGCTTGCCGTCGTCACGTGCCTGCTTGCCTCTCAGTTCGGCTAGTTGGGTGCTATCCCGCAACAACTGGCGGATTAAACCGCGCTGCGTTTCGATCGTCTGGCCCTGCTCGAAAACCAGCAGGGTCAAAATGGCGTAGGAGACGATGAACAAAATCACCAGCAGGGGCAGCAGCGCCGCCGGTTGCGACTTTGTTCGAGCTGTTACACACTCAGCGCTGTAAACGATGCTCAATTTTGCCCCCAGGATCGCCCTTACGTTCCGGGCCTCCTCCAGGAATACTGCACCCATGAAACCATATGGAAGGCAGCACCTAAGTGTCTGTTGTGAATGGAGTTATGGGTCGGGGGGGCGATCGCACGACCCCGCCTGATGCAAGCCTCTGCACTTAATGAGTAACGAACCCAGCGTTACCAAGGTGGGTTCGATCCAGTCATACGGTAGGGACCGGGGTGTCCCGCGCCCGGCTGGAAGGACGAGACGCCCGTCTCTTGAAACTTTGAAACCTGGCCTCACCAGGCCTTAGTCCGCCTTTACCATCACATACTTCCGCCCGGCATACAGCCGGTACCCGGCGCCGTCCTTTTCAAATTTCAGCGGAACCGGGTGTTGGATTTTATCGTCGTTCTGGCTCGGAATCGAGAGCACGTCCGTTCCCGCCAAATTCATCACCGTGAACTTGCCGTCCTTGAAGCCGAAGCCATAGGCTCCCGGATCGAGCGTAGTCCCGTCAAAGGTGAGCTTGGCTTCGGTAACCAGAAAGCCCTGGTATTTCTCCGCGATGGCGGTGGCATATCCCGAGGTATCCACCAGCCCAGCCAGCGCCACTTTGCCGGCGGAGTTTTTCACCCCGGCCGTATTCCGCAATTGCACCGCCGCGCTCTGCCCGGCAAAGAAGAACGAACTCGGGGCGGCTTTCTTCACTTGATCCGCCGTAAGAACTTGCGCGCTTGCCTGCGTCAACGTCAACGCCAGCGCCGCCATCATCATCACTACCAGCCCCATCATCTTGTGATTGCAGTTCATAAAGGGTCCTTTCAGCTTCTTGAATTCTCCGCGGCCTGCGAGAAAAATCGTTTGACCACAACATTCGGATAGCCCGCGCCGCACGACTGCCCTATGTTACCGCCATGGCCACCAATGCGATACTTGCAAAAGAAGAAATGACGAAGCGAACTCCGGAATCCGCCGGCGAGCAAATCTCAGCTGGGATCGCCGTCCAAATGAACGACCGCCGCTGGCAAGCCGTCCTCGATCGCGACGCCGCACTCGACGGCGCGTTCGTCTTTGCGGTGTCGAGCACCGGCGTGTTCTGCCGTCCTTCGTGTCCCGCCAAACGCCCGCGCCGCCAGAACGTCAGCTTTTTCGATCATGCCCTCGCCGCCGAACAAGCCGGCTATCGCGCCTGCCTGCGCTGCCGTCCGAAAGCGGCGGACGGAAATCCGCAGTCCGCGCTGGTCCGCGCCATGTGCCGTTACATCGAGCAGCATATCGAAGACCGGCTGACGCTAAGCCGTCTGGCAAAGGAATTTCGCCTCAGTCCTTTCCACCTGCAGCGGACTTTCAAGTCAGTGCTAGGTGTGTCGCCCAAGGCCTACATCGACGCCTGCCGCCTGCGTCAGGTAAAACAAAATCTGCAAGCTGGACACTCCGTGACCACCGCCCTCTACGCCGCCGGATACGGCTCCAGCAGCCGTCTCTACGAGCGCACCGCTGCGCAGCTCGGTATGACTCCGGAGAAGTACCGTCGCGGCGCCGTGGCCGCTGTAGTCCGATATACCATAGCCAGCTCGCCGCTAGGACGCATGCTGATCGCCGCCACCGACAAAGGCATCTGCGCTATTCAGTTCGCCGATTCGGACGAACAACTCCAGCAAGGCCTGATGCGCGAGTTCCCCTTCGCCACTCGTCGCCGAGACGATGTCAGCATGGCCGAATGGCGAGTGAACCTGACTCACTTAATGGAAGGACGCGAGGCGAATCCCTCCCTTCCTTTAGACATAAGGGCCACAGCTTTTCAGCGCCGAGTCTGGGAAGCTCTGCAAAGAATTCCCCGCGGAGAAACCCGCTCCTACAGCGCCGTAGCCAAAAAGATCGGCATGCCAAAAGCCACCCGAGCCGTAGCCCGAGCCTGCGCCACCAACCCCGTAGCCGTAGCAATTCCCTGCCATCGCGTAGTGCGCCAGGATGGCGAACTAGGCGGCTATCGCTGGGGAATCCAGCGGAAAGAACAGCTGCTGGCGATGGAGAAAGAGGCGGGAGCTTAGAGGGTGGTGAGTGTAAAGGGGATTTCTCAACAATCATCGACTGATTCACCTTGCAGATTTCCGAAAATACTTCTCTTGGCGTCACTAGCAGGTCAGTATCTGTAATGACGCCATACTCGATGCGCGGCCTTGTTGACGATTTGTTCTCAGGTGCTAAACTCACGGTGCGCCAGCGGTATACCTTCCGCTGCCGCATTCTGTTCAATCTCCCGTTGGAACCAGAGAGGAAACCATGCACGACAAACTGTTAGTAGCCACGATAGCTGCAACGTGCATTGCCGCTTGCTGGGCTGTGAGCGCCGAGACCCGCGCATACAGAGCAACAAAACAGGCGACCACTTGGCAGCAGCGGTACAACAGTGAGTGCACGCGCTTCGGGAAGACAGCGGTACCCCCGCCAGAGGGCAATTCCCCGTCCACTGTCGTGTGGACGCAAGTGACAGCGCCACCACAACGACCGCCCGACTTCGGTACATCGTCGAAATATTGGGATATGGATGACGGCCTGTTACGCCAGTCCGCCGAGTGGGGTAACTCACCGGATGAGAGTTGGGAAGATAGGCTCGTTGCTAGTTGCCCCCGATTTGTAACAAGTGCCGCCTTCTTGAAACGAAAATACAACGTAAGCCACGACGACATCCAGTTCATTGCCCGAACTCTCTATTCCGGCCTCATCGGTGGCTTCGAGGAGCCGCAAGAGTCACGGCAGCTTGTGAATGTGGAACGCGAGTTGGCGTTTGACCTCAAGCAAGTACAGACGGCCTCTCTGAGCGGTCAAAGCACGATGCACACCGAAATGTTTGCCCCCTCGAAAGCGAGCGCGAAATTGGGTCGCACGACAGTGATTGCCGCGTATGTCGCCTGCCCAGTTGGGTTAGGACAGACCATGCAAGCAGGAATCGATGCCGCAATTCAGCGAACGTTCAAATCTGCGGGTGTGAACGGGCCTTACAACTTCTGAAGAGGCAACACGTGCCATCTTTGAACGAGTCACAGCGCCGGGCTCGTCTGCGGCGCTACAATTTGCTGGGCTCCCGACGAAGTGCCACGCTCGGGTGAATACCACCTCGGCGCATACTGGCCTTAGCGCTCAGAACCCTAAACAGGTGAAAACATCTTCGGAATGCCGGGTGCCCGCCATCCAACTCTCTCACGAAAACTCACAACCATGCGTGATCAAGATCCATTGACTTAAGATCCCGTCGCGCGCCATGATGGGAATCTGATTGAGGCGGTTTCGAATTCTATCCGTCAACCCGGACGGCCCTCGAAGCTGCCCCAAACCATTTTCAGCGCTCTTTGACAACGTAAGTTATTGATTCCGGAAGACTTTACGGGCAAGTCCTTTAAACCCAAAGACCTGGCGGGAGGTTCTTCCTAAGTCTTTGATTCCACAAGACCGAGGTAGAAAGGGGGGTGGGGGGTACCGCAAATCGATCGTGGCGGGTGCGTCGACTACTCTGCCTGTTTCGTGATATTGAGCAGCACGCCGACGCACATCAGGGTCACGAACAGCGACGACCCTCCATAGGAAACGAACGGCAGCGGAATGCCTTTGGTAGGCATCAGCCCGAGCACGACGCTGATGTTGATGAAAGCCTGCAGCACGATCATGCTGGTGATTCCGACTGCCAGAAGGCGTCCGAAATTATCCTGCGTGCGCAGCGCCGCCCGCGTTCCGCGCCAGAGAAAAATCGCAAACAGGATGATGACGCTAAGCGCTCCGACCAGTCCCAATTCTTCGGCGGTGACGGCGAAAATAAAATCGGTATGCGGTTCGGGAAGATAAAACAATTTCTGCTTCCCTTCCATCAGGCCAAGTCCCGTGACGCCTCCAGTAGAGACCGCGATCAGCGACTGAATAATGTGAAAGCCGAATCCCTTGGGATCGGCATAAGGATTCAGGAAGGCCAGGATGCGATCTTTGCGGTAGGCCACGTGAAAGATCAGGAAATAAAGCGGCAGCAGCGAAGCCGCGAAAGCGTATGCGAAGTAGCGCAGGCGAATCCCGGCGATGAACAGAACACAAGCGGTAATCCCCGCGCAGGCGATGGCGGTGCCAAGATCGGGCTGAAAAACAATCAGCCCCAGAAAAGCTGCGGTGGGCACGACAGCGGGGATCAGCGTATTGCGCCAGTCATCCATCACCATCGTCTTGGTCTTGCTTTCGAGAAACCACGCCAGAAACAAAATCAGCGCGGGTTTGGCCAGTTCCGAAGGCTGCAACGAAATTGGACCCACGTGAAACCAGCGGTGCGTGCCGTGAGCGCGATCCAGAAAAAAGACAGAGATGAGCAGAAGCGTGGTCAAGCCGAGAAGCGAGAATACCAGCGCCGGATTTCGCAGGCGCTTGTAGTCCACCTTCATGGCTATGACCATCACGGCGAGTCCCGCGACCGCCCATACCAGTTGTTTCAGCAGGAATTCGTAGGCCGAGCCGAAACGCTCCTTAGCCATCACGGCCGAGGCGCTGAAGATCATGACCAGCCCCACAAAAACCAGGATCGTGGTCACAGTAAACATCCAGCGATCGACGCTAACCCGCTTGGCCATACAGTTCATTTCACCACGGAGCCGCGGAGACACAGAGGAGTTTCGCGCGTGGAATTCGAGCAGGGGATAACTGAGTTGGTTCCAACTATCGGTCTACGTGGATCGAGCCATCGCCAGGGAATGCACGATTTCTTTGAACATTCTTCCGCGATGTTCGTAGCTCTGAAACTGATCGAAGCTGGCGCAGGCGGGAGCCAGAAGGATCACATCGCCCGGCGCGGCGGATTCGCTGGCCAGTTGGACAGCGTTTTCCAGAGTTTCCGCATGTTCGACTTCAGCAACACCCTGAATCTGCGATTCGATCTTGGCGGCTGCGGCTCCTATGGTGTATACGCGCTTGACGCGCTGCCGCAACAGCTCGTGGAGAACGGTGTAGTCGCTGCCCTTATCCTTGCCCCCGAGAATCAGGTGAATGTTCGCCGGAAACGATTCCAGAGCTTTAATGGTGGCGTCGACGTTGGTAGCCTTGGAGTCATTGTAGTAATCCACGCCCGCAACCTTGGCGACGAATTCCAGTCGGTGCTCGACCGCTTTGAAATTCCGCACCGCATGGCGGATCTGTTCAGGCTGGCAGCCGACGAGCATCCCGATCGAAACTCCGGCGAGCACGTTCTCCAGGTTGTGCGCGCCTTTCAGCGGCAATTCCGCCAGCGGCATGATTTCGCGCTCGTGCTGGCCGTCGCGAAAATAGATGTGCGCGGCGCGAACCAAGGCTCCTTTTTCAACTTCCTTCTTGCGGCTGAACCAGAACAACTGCGCGTGGGTGCGCTCCGACAATCCGGCGGTGGTTGGATCATCGGCGTTGAGCACGGTGAAATCGTCCGGGCGCTGGTTCTCGAAGACGCGCGCTTTGGCGTTGACGTAATTCGCGAAAGTCTTGTGGCGATCGAGATGGTCGGGCGTGATGTTCAGAATCACCGCAATCCGGGGACGAAATTCGACAATCGTTTCCAGCTGAAAGCTCGATACTTCGAGCACGATCCAGGTCGCGGGCCCGGCCTGATCCACAAAGCTGATGGCCGGCGTGCCGATGTTTCCGCCCACCAGTGCAGGGAAATTTCCGGCAGCCACAATCTCACCGGCCAACGAAGTGGTCGTGGTTTTGCCGTTGGCTCCGGTAATAGCGACGATGGGACCGGGCAGAAATTGCGCCGCCAGTTCGATTTCGCCAATTACCTTCTCGCCTAGGTTGCGCGCCTGGACTAGCTGCGGGGCATCGAAGGGAACGCCGGGGCTGACTACGATCAGGTCCTGGCCGCGAAAGGTGCGGTCGCCATGTCCGCCGGTTTCGACCCCGATGCCATGCTCCAGGAGGAGCAGGATTTCAGAGCGAAGCTCGGCTTCCGGCTTCGAATCCGACACGGTGACGCGAGCGCCGCGCGACTTCAGAAAGAGCGCCGAGGCCACGCCCGATTTGCCGAGACCGACAACGAGAACGCGTTTGTCTTTAAGATCCACTTTTGTTTTACCCAATCCGCCCTTTGTAAAATGACACTAAGACAAGCACTACGATCAGCGCGATCATGGTGTATGTAAGGTAACTTTCCAAGTCCGGAAGGATGCTATCGGGAAACTGCTCGCGGTACGCTCGATTGACTCTTCCCCAATAATTGTCGCGCCGCCACCAGGCCAGTTTATGGCCTTCCGGGAGCCTTTCATTGACCCGAAAGATCATCGCCACAGAGACCACGGCATCTACGAGTCCTAAGGCGAAACAAACAGCGAAAACGATCATAAGCTCTCGGCCGCTCGGACCAATCGATGACGTCTCTCACCTCAATTTTAACGTCGTCAGCGCGAACAGCGCGAACACCAGCGATGCGATCCAGAAACGCACAATCACCTTCGACTCCGACCAGCCCAGCAGCTCGAAGTGATGGTGAATCGGCGCCATCTTGAAAATGCGTTTCTTGCGCAGTTTGTAGGAGCCAACCTGCAGGATCACCGAGAGCGCCTCGATAACGAAAATACCTCCGATGAACGGCAGCAGCAGCTCCTGCTTGATCATAACCGCCACCGTACCGATCGCGCCGCCGAGCGCCAGTGAACCGACATCGCCCATGAACACTTCCGCCGGGTGCGCGTTGTACCAGAGAAATCCGATGGCGGAACCAACCATGGCCCCGCAAAAAATGGTGAGTTCGCCAATCTGCGGCATGCGCTGCAATTCGAGGTAGGTGGCAAAGGTGGCGTGGCCGCTGACGTAGGTGAGAACCGCGAGCGCTCCGGCGGCGATCACGGTGCAGCCGATGGCGAGCCCGTCAAGGCCGTCGGTGAGATTCACGGCGTTGCTCGATCCGACAATCACCAGCACAACAAAGGCCACAAACGGCAGAAAGGCGAGCGGCCAAAGGTGTGGATACACTACCCATCTCTCGATCACGAGGTCGGGATGAAACTGTTTGAAGAATGGGACCATCAGCCTGGTGGAATACTCCGCGCGGTATTGCAAAGCGATCAGCGCGATGGCAATCAGGACACTGGCCGCGACCTGAAAGCCCAGTTTGGCGCGCGCAGTCAGGCCAAGATTGCGGCGATGAACCACCTTAAGATAGTCGTCGGTAAAGCCGATCGCAGCAAAGGCCAGCGTGGAAAATACGGCGACCCAAACGAACGGATTGCTCAGGTCCGCCCAGAGCAAGGTCGGCACCAGAATAGCGATGGCGATCAGCAGGCCGCCCATGGTCGGTGTGCCCGCTTTTTTCTGATGCGCCTGCGGTCCTTCTTCGCGGATGTATTGCCCGATCTGGAAATCGCGCAAGCGCCGAATCACCATCGGTCCAACGATCAGGCCGGTGAAAAGCGCGGTAAGGCTGGCAAAGGCGGTGCGGAAAGTCAAATAACGAAAAATACGGAAGGGCGGAAAATAATGGTAAAGCTTCAGATAGAGCAGCCAGTAGAGCAATCTGCCTCCAACACCAGCTGTCAGCTCTCAGCTGTCAGCTCTCAGTTATTAGCTCCCCGCACCTGGGGCAGCGGGAATGCCGATCTTTCGTTGCCACGTTTCTAATGCTTTTTCCAGTTTCACACCGCGCGACGCCTTCAACAATACTGCGTCGCCTGCGCGAGCCTCACGTGCGAGCCACGCGCCCGCTTCTTCCGGTGTCGCGACGAATTCCGCTTTCATTCCCGCTTCGCTCGCCGCTTCTACCATCGCCTTTGCCAATCCTCGCACTCCGAGCAGAAAGTCAAGTTTACTGCCGACCTGACTTTCTGCCATGTAACGTCCGCACTCGCGATGCAACTGCTCGCCGGTCGGGCCGAGTTCCAGCATTTCGCCGGCAACCACAATCCGGCGCCGGGCGGGCATGGCAGCCAGAGTATCCACAGCGGCCATAAGCGCCTTCGGACTTGAATTGTAACAATCGTACAGCACCGTGATGTTACCCACTTGGACGACCTGTCCGCGCTTGTCGGCGGGCTGGAGAGACGGCAGCGCTGCGGCGATCTCCGACGGGGTAATGCCGTGCTCAAGCGCAATGGCTGCCGCTGCGAGCACGTTGTACACGTTGTGCTTGCCGAGCAACGGACTGTGTACCGGCTGGCGCATTTCGTGGCTCACGAGATCGAAGCGCGTGCCTTCCGGTCCAAGCACCTCGATGTTTTCCGCACGCACATCCGCCGTCGGCTTGAAGCCGAACTGGATGACCTTGCCCTTGAAGTCCCGACCGAACTGGGACACATATTCATCGTCGGCATTCAACACGGCGGTACCACCGTGCGGCAGAGCTTCAATCAGTTCGTATTTCGCGCGCGCGATACCGGCGATGGAGTCGAAGCTCTCCAGATGCACTGGAGCAACATTGGTGACTACGGCTTGATTTGGCACAGCGATGCGAGCCAGCGCCGCAATTTCGCCGGGGTGCGACATCCCCATCTCCACCACCGCAAGATCGTACTCCGGCTCCAGCGTCAGCAGCCCTAACGGCAGGCCAAAATGATTATTGAAATTTCCTTTGGTGCGATGCACGCGGTACTTGATCGCGAGCAAGTGCGCCATCGCTTCTTTGGCCGTGGTCTTGCCCATGGAACCGGTGACAGCGATGGCAGTCTTGCCCCAGATTTTTCGGACCGCTGTCGCCAGCGTCTGGAGCGCGACCAGAGTGTCGTCGACGGCAAGCACGTTGGCGGCGTCGGAATAGCGTGCCAGTTGCCCTTTCTCGACCACCGCAGCAATCGCGCCCCGGGTCAGCGCCTGCTCGACGAAGTCGTGACCGTCGAAGCGCTCGCCTTTGACAGCGACGAAAAGTTCGCCGGGTTGCACGGTGCGGGAATCAATGGAATATCCCTGGGCAGTTGCACGCAGGTCGCTATGGCTGGTCGCGACCGAACTGGTGGCGCCGGTCGCGCCAGTGAATTCGGCAATGCGGGAGAGAGCAAGTTTCATGCGGTCTTCCCCACGGTGCCAACGTTCGCAGCATTCTTGCACTCGTAGCCCAGCGCCTTCAGATTCTCGCGGGCCACGTCTACATCGTCAAAGGGAATCGTTCCGTCCCTTGTGATCTGCACCTTCTCGTGACCCTTGCCCGCGAGCAGCACGATGTCGCCGGGGGCTGCATGTTGCAAAGCGAGCGCGATGGCCTTGCGGCGGTCGGGCTCCATGGAATATTTTGCGCCTGATTTTTGTAATCCAATGACGGCATCGTTCATGATGGCCAGCGGATCTTCGGAGCGCGGATTGTCGGAAGTAAGAATGACGAAGTTGCTGCCCTTGCCCGCCGCCTCGCCCATCAGCGGACGCTTGGCGCGATCGCGGTCTCCGCCGCAGCCAAAAAGCGTGATGACTTTGCCTTTGAGACCGGCGCGGGCGACAAAATCGCGGGCCAGGGCGGTAAGGTTACGGAGCGCGTCGTCGGTGTGCGCATAATCGACGACCACAGTGAAGGGTTGGCCGCAATCCACGCGCTCGAAGCGCCCGGGAACGTTGGTGAGATCGAAAATCCCTTTTGCGATCGCCTCAGCGGAACAATCGCGGGCATATCCAGCGGCAGAAGCGGCGAGCACGTTGTACACATTGACATTGCCGATCAGCGGAGACCACATGGCGATCTCTCCCGACGGCATCACCATTTGAAAACGGGTGCCACGCGGCGTGACTTCGACCGACTCAGCATGAAAATCGCCGGACGCGAGTCCGTAGGAGAGCGCCACAGCGCTCTTACTTTTCGAAAGCTTGAACAGTTGCCGGCCATATTCGTCGTCAATGTTTAGAACCGCGGCGCGCGGCGGCTCCGTTCCGCAGCCCTCGAAGAGCATCTGCTTGGCGCGAAAATAATCTTCCATGGTGCGGTGGTAATCGAGATGGTCGCGGGTGAGATTCGTGAACACAGCCACATCGAACGGAATCCCGAAGATACGCTGCTGCTCGAGCGCGTGCGACGACACTTCCATCACCGCTTCGGTGACTCCCTGGGCCAGGCCCTCCGACAAAAGCCGGTTCAACTCCAGCGCTTCCGGCGTGGTGTGCGGAGCCGGCAGAATCTTTCCGGCAACGTGATACTCGATGGTCCCGACCAGCGCGGTCTTGCGTCCAGCCGCGCGGAATATGGATTCGATGAGAAAGGCGGTCGTGCTTTTTCCGTTCGTGCCGGTGATTCCAGTATTCGCAAGTCGCTCGGCGGGACGTTTGTAGAAATTCGCGCTCAGGCGGGCGAGCGCGCGGCGTCCGTGCAGGACTTGCGCCCAGGCAGCCGCAGGCCGCGGAGCTTCGGCCGCGGAGTCGGTGACGATGGCAACCGCTCCGGCGGCGATGGCTTGATCGATGAAGCGGTTGCCGTCACTGGTCTCGCCTTTCATCGCGATGAAAACCGTTCCAGGTCGCACCCGCCGGGAATCATATTCCACTCCGGCAACGGTCGGGTTCCCGCTCTGCGAGAGAACCTCGGCGCCCTGCAGGAGTTGTTGGAAAGTCATTGGAGTGATTATAGAAGGTCAGAGGTTAGAGGTCAGAGGTTAGAGGTTAGATGGCAAAGGCTGACGGCTGCATCGTCCGACCAGTCACCTTCCAAACCTCACCATCACGTGCGACCCCGCCGCGACGTGGGCACCGGGCAGAGGCGATTGTTCGCGGGCGACGCCGCTGCCGACCGCATCGAGGTCGAGTCCTATATCCTGCGCCGCCTCCATCGCAACCCGCAGGTTCTTGCCGAGAAACGACGGCACTTCTACCCCTCCTTCCTCCACCTCGAGAACCACCGTTCCGCTGGATGGCAATTTCTGCGGGGATGGGTTCTCGGCGGGTCTGACAGACGGTGCGGCCGTCGAATTCGCCGCTGTCGTCGAGGCAGTCAGAGCCGCTGGAACGACTTGAGCGGCAATCGTGCCCGGCTTAGCTGCGGCTGGAGTAGCGGGCGTCGCATTGGCTTCGGCGGCTTCGGCCATGTCCAGGCTGGCGCCCAGGTGATCGGGCGAACTCTCTTCCAGGCTTGCGTCCGGAACATCGCGGCGAGCCAGCAAGACCTGACGGCTGGGCGGAATCTGAACGTCATGCGGGACGTGCAGATACTCCAACGCCTGTTGCGTGATTCTCTGAAAGATTGGCGCTGAGACCTGGCCTCCCTGATGCAGTCCCACGGCGGAGTCGAGGATCACCACTACTGCGATTTGTGGATCATTGATGGGAGCAAACCCGGCAAAAGACGCGACATACTTTGTCTTCGAGTACGCACCGGTGGCGGGGTCAACTTTCTGAGCGGTTCCGGTTTTGCCCGCCGCACTGTAGCCTTCGAGAATGGCCTTGCGCCCCGTGCCATGCAGCACCACTCCCTGCAGCATCTGGCGCATCTGGGCTGCGGTCAGCGCTGAAATCACCCGCGTCCCCGCGGCGGGCTGGAAGGCGATGGTTTGCGGAGTATTCTGCGGGCCATTTTGCGGCACCATCGTGCCGGCCACGATGCGGGGCGGGACGTGCACGCCGTCGTTGGCGAAGGTCGAGATCAAGGCAGCGAGCTGCAGCGCCGAAATGCCGATCTCCTGCCCCATCGAAATCGCACCAATGGAAACCTTCGACCAGCGTTCGACCGGCTTGGTCAAGCCCCGCGTTTCACCGGGAAGTTCGATCCCGGTTTGCTGGCCGAATCCGAAAGCGCGAATGTACTTGTAGAAGCGCTCGTCGCCGAGCCGGAGCGCGACTTTGATGGCGCCCACATCGCTCGACTCCGCCAGAATGTCAGCCACCGAAAGCACACCGTGCGGCTTGCTGTCGCGGATGCGCATGCCATTGATGACGATCGACCCCATCTGGCAGTCAAACATTTCGTCGGGACGCGTGACCTTTTCTTCCAGGCCGGCAGAGATCGTGACCATCTTGAAAGTCGAGCCGGGCTCGTAAATGTCGCTCACGGCGCGATCTTTGAGCGCTTCGTTCTTAATTTCCTTGCGCAGATTCGGATTAAATGTGGGCCGGTTGGTGAGCGCCAGAATCTCGCCGGTGTGAGGATTTTCCACGATCACCGTGCCGGCGATGGCGTGCGTCTCCTCCATTCCGCGATCGAGTTCGCGTTCGGCAATATACTGGATATTCTGATCGATGGTGAGGACGAGGCTGTTGCCGGGTTCGGGTTCTTTTTCCACACTGGCAAACCAGCGCTTGCGCGCGTCGACAGAAATCATCAGCTTGCCGGGTTTGCCCTGCAGTTGCTGGTTGAATTGTCGCTCCAGGCCGCTTAGGCCCTCATCGTCGGTGCCAACATATCCCAGAATTTGCGCCGCCAGTTCTCGTTTGGGATAAAAGCGCTTCGGCTCTTTTTGGAAGTGGAGGCCTTGCAGATTCAGCGCCCGGATGCGATCAATCACCTCGGCGTCGGCTTTTCGAGCCACCCAACAGAAGGTCTTGTGGGCGCGGCAGTCGGCGAGCACGACGCGGGGATCGTCTTTGGTGATGCGTGTAATCAGGCTGATGGTATTGGCGAGATCGGGAGCTTCCGAGGGCACCACAAAGGCAGAGTCCACCTGGATGGACATCGCCAGTTCGCGTCCAGCGCGATCGTAGATGACGCCGCGTTTTGGCGAGAGATCGAAGCTGCGCTGCTGCTGGTGCTGGGCGCGGCGCTCGAAGTCGCCATAGCAGAAAATTTGCAGATAGATCAGCCGCAGACAGATCGCCAGCAGCCACAGGCACAGCAATCCAGACAAGGCGTAGAGCCTGAATTTTGCGCCGTTCGAAGAGGTCGCCGCCATTTCAGTTACCAGAAACTTTCGGCGGCCCCGAGGAGCCGCCGCGAAACAGCTGATTTCCCGTCGAGACGCGGCTCGCCGCATCTCCCGCCGCAGAGTGAGACGGGACAAGCCCCGTCTCTACAGAACTATCTCGCCGACACAACTGACACAGGAGTCACGCTGGCCATCACCGGCGTAGCAGCATCGGTGGCGACGTCCATGCGGAGCACTTGCCCAGGCTGTGGCGATTGCAGGCCCAGTTTGCGCGCCATCACGTCAATCCGCTCCGGATCGCGCAGCGACGCCTCTTCCAGGCGCAAGGCGCGGTTCATTTCCGTAAGACCATCGCGCTCCGACCGCAGCGTCTCGATCTTGTAGCCGTATTCAATGGCGCGGAAATGCTGCAGCGCGTATCCCATCACCAGCAGGAACAGGCAGCACAGCGCCAGCCCGAAGTATTTCATCTCGCGCTCGCGGCGCGGGTCTTCGACCTTCACCAGGCGCGAATTGTCGATGGTCTTGCGGAAATAGATCTCCGGGGTCCCCAGCCAGCAGGACCGGCGCCGGGTGGAAGAGATTGCGCTTGGCATGGCCACGGCACTCGTCATTTATGCCACTCCAATAAATTTGGAATTGTAGTCTCGGTTTTTCTGAACAGAAGCGAACCATGGTTCGACAAGCAAGGGTTCGACAAGCAAGGACTCGACGACGAATGACTCGACTAGTGACCCGCCGAGCAATGACTCTACCGTCCGGGGTTCCGTGGGGAATGCCCGGTCCGGCTGCGCCCTCCGTTCAGCGCGCTCGACGGTTGCGATCAGATCTTCAATCAGGGTGCCAGTGAATTTCATTTCGAACGTTCCAGTTTTTCTTTCCGGACGCGGCCTTGTTCTGTTTTTTTTGGCCGCTCCGGGAAAACTCCACCACAGAGTTTCTTGCGAAATCTTTACCCGGCACGTCTTACCATCACCGCACCGGGCGCCCGGCAGTTTCTCCGGGGCAAACTAAACTCAAACTTTTTCGGCGGCGCGCATCTTCGCGCTGCGCGACCGCGGATTCCGATCCATCTCTTCTGCGCTGGCCGTCAGCGGCTTTTTCGTCAGCAACTGGTACCAGCCTTGCTTGGCGCCGTCCCGCAGCGCATCCTTGACGATCCTGTCTTCGAGCGAATGAAAGCTGATCACTACCAACCTTCCGCCCGGCTTCAGCACTCTGGGCGCCGCTTCCAGCAGTGCTTTCAGATCGTCCAGTTCACGGTTTACGAAGATTCGGAGAGCCTGAAAGGTTCGCGTCGCCGGATGAATACGCTCATGTTTCATTGACCGGGCCGCGGCTGATACGACTGCGACCAGTTGCTGCGTCGTACGTATCGGCCGCGACCGGACAATGGCTCTGGCGATTCTCCGCGACCTCCTTTCCTCACCGAATTCGTAAATCACATCGGCTAGCTCGCGCTCGTCGATGTGGTTTACCACTTGTTCGGCGGTCTCGCCGGACATCGGGTTCATCCGCATGTCCAGCGGTCCTTCCGCCTGAAAACTGAATCCCCGCGCCGGGTCGGCAAGCTGCAAGCTGCTTACGCCCAGGTCGGCTAAGATGCCGTCGATGGTCGCTGGTCCTTGGTCGTTCGCAAGTTCCGCGAATGATCCGTGCAGCAACGTGACCAGCGGCCAATCCGGTCGTTGGTCGTCAGTCGTTGGTCGTTCGGAGGCTGACTCGCTAACGACTAACGACTGACGACCACCGACTGGCGCGAGTTTCATCCGCGCCACATTCAGCGCCGCAGCATCCTTATCGAAGCCAATCAAATGTCCCGGTGCGCCGAGGCGTCTTGCGATTTCGTAACTGTGCCCGCCCAAGCCCACCGTGGCATCCAGATAAGTTCCGCCACGCTTTACGGCTAGAAAATCGATCGCTTCTTTTAAAAGAACCGGGACATGGCCAACCGCTGCTTTTTCCTGCAAACCATGCCCACCCCGCTCGGGGGTGTCTGTTGAATCCGTACCCACTAGATGCCCAATTCGTCGAGCGTCTTGATGTCTTCATCCGAGAAGGCTTGCTCTTGAATCTCCTTATCGAGCGCTTCCAGGTTCCTGACTTCCAGGTAGGTCAGATTGCCGAGCACTGCCACTTCGCCGCGAATCTGCGCCGACTGACGCAGGATTTGCGGCACCAGCAGGCGCCCCTGCCCGTCCATCTCCACGACCTGCCCGTAATAATTGGTGCGCGTCAAAAACTTTTTCTTGGTCGGGTTGTAAGTCGAGAGCGCGGCCAGCTTTTGCTCGATCCGCTCCCATTCCTCGAAGGGATACACTTGAGCAACAATTCCATCGAGACTTGTGATGTAGAATTTCTGCGCATATTTCTCGTCGATCACGCGCTTGAATTCCGCGGGGACTTTTAACCGTCCCTTTTCGTCGACGCGCGTTGGATGATTTCCGCGAAACATGTGTCGGGCTCGTTATTGGGGTCCTTTTTCTGATGGCTGCTACCACAGCCACTAGCACGAGGGAGGTAGAAGCGGTCGCAAATGCAATGGAGTCCGGTTCGTTGGGCCTGTTTTTTTCGGTGTCAGCCTCGGATATCACTGGCGCCTCGAAACTTAGCGTTCTTGCCCACGCACTCTACTAATTACTCCACTTTCTACCACTTTTGTCCACATCCTACGCTTAAATCGTTTGTTGTCAATAAGAAAGTTTCAGGTTGAGACTTTCGTAATGGACTCAAGGTGCAAACCGCGAAATCTTGCGGTTAACCAGGAAGATGACCACTAGGGCTTGTGTTTAGAAAACGGGTTCACTGACGTTGGAATCGTGAACTTTCCGCTTGCAGTTGTTCGGACTGCCGAGGAGTTCCCGGAGAGAGTTGACACCCAATCAAATTTGCGCGGGCCCGGAAGGGCTCGCTCGTGCTTGTAGCCCGTGATCAAGCGTCCGACCCACGCACCAGTTCGAATTGCAAGACAGGTGGAATTCTCGATTCCCCAGCCTACTTATGGAACCCAGAACGGCGCCTTTGGGTGACACCCTTGGCAATTGTTGAGGGGGAATGCGACCTTGCCATGGCAGGCTCCGCAGTATCGGCCTTCGATATTAGACAGCATCGAGAAGTGGATCGCAGCTTTCGGGGCGGTTGGGAATATTTCAGGATGACAGAGTTCACAGCCGTTCCAGATGGAATGCTTCTCGTGAGAGAAGTCAATAGGGTGGACCCACGGGTAACCTGCTTCGACGGAAAAATCTGGCCGGTTCTGCATCTTCGTCGTCTTGACGGATAGACCTTCAACAAAATCGACCGGTCTGATGACTCCAGAACTTTCCGCTGCTTCCCAATTCACGCCGTAAATGCCTTTCGGAAATTTCGCGGTGAACTTCCTGTACTCATATTGCCGTACGTCCTTCTTGCCCAGGGAATGGCACCGGTCGCACCGCTTGTCATTGGCGGCATCGGAGCACGCCGCGAAGACGGTTCTTCCGTCGAACACCTTCTTCCCATCATGGCAGGCGCCGCAATGGAAACCTCCGCGGTTCGTGCTCGCGCTGATGCCGGTGGCCTTCGCCTCCATGGCAAAACCGACATCTACATGGCAAAGCCGGCAGGTGAACTTGGAACGGTGAAGCCAATGATCAAATACGACAGGACCGGGCCCAACCGTGGAGTGATTGTCAAGAATCACCTGGCCATACTCTGACGGTTCCGGTGGAGGTTTTGGCAAGTAGATTTGGGCCGTCGCGATATTTCCCAGGAATAAAACTCCGCACGCCAGCACGAGCAGGAGAAGCCCGCGCTCATTTCTTCTCGTTCCTTTTCGAATCGAGCACATAGGCATAAAGGCCTCGACACTTGCGTAATCGTCCCATATAGACCTTTTTCCGTGATTCGTCGAGCTTTTCAATCTGCGGCAGCAGAGCGTCGCACCTCCGAATAAGATTGGCGAGCTCTTGTTGCGAGAAGGTCATGGCGTCCTGAGTCTTTGAGCAAACGTCATCGAATTCCTTCCGCCAAGTCTCCTGCGCCGGATTCGCCTGCGCGGCAGACGTCTGGGGCCCGCCCATCGCACGCACGCTGCACAGGCCGGTGAGCCCCAGCAAGAGTAGTACGGTGATGATCCTCGCCTTGAACTTTGTCGCGAAGAACACGGACGCCTCCGCTCAGGGTTGTACCGGTTTGGAATGGCAGCGCTGACAATCCGTCAAAGGAAATGCCACCGTGGTATGGCACGCGCCGCAGGACTTTCCTTCCGATATGTCCACCATCGAGTACTTCACGGAGCCCCGTTTCACGCCCATGAATATATCCGGGTGGCAGAGCTCGCATCCGTTCCAAACCGTATGTTTCTTATGGGAGAAGATGATGTCAGGCATTCCCTCCACCTTCGGGTCGAGCGCGAAGTCTTTCTGCACCTTGAAGGCATTTCCTTTTGCGGTAGAGATGCCCTCGAGAAAGCTAGCCGGCTTAATGAGTCCCAACTCCTCCGATTTTTCCCAATCCAGCCCGTTCCCAAAGCGCTCTTTGGGAAGCGGTTCACTGAATTTGAAGAAGTCAAAATCCGATGCGACCTTCTGTCCGTAGGAATGGCATCGCACACATCTTTGTTCGTCGTCCAAATTCACTTTCCTTGAGCAGGCTTGGAAGACCGTTTTTCCGTCAACCACCCGCTTCCCGTTATGACAGGTCCCGCAGTAGTAGCCTCGCGTGTTGTCCGCGGCTGTGATGCCCGTGGCTCCCGCCTTCATCGCAAAACCGACGTCCACGTGACAGACTCTGCAAGTGAACATGGAACGGTGGATCCAGTGCTCGAAGACGACGGGCGCAAGATCCGCCTTTTCGGAGTAGTTGTCGATGATGACCCTCCCGTACTCGTAGGGAAGTGGCCTTCTCTTCTTGACACCTGTTTGGGATAGAGCTGAACCGCAGAAAACCAGAATTAACGCCACTGCAATAGATATGTTCTTGTTCATCGAGAACCTCCTCTCGATTGAACCGTGCTTATCGCATTCTGTCGGTGCCGACGCGCTCCGCTGCTCCTCCTCGAGTACGCCGTTGCCAGGAAGGGCTCCTAGCGACGCGCGACACTAAACCCTATTTATTTTTACCATTGAATCCGAATGGTGCGCAGTGACCCTGATCACCGTTCGCCGTGAGAATCGGGCCGAACCGGTTGGGAAGCCGCTGGCGCGCGCACGATTATCCTCTCTTTTTCCTTTTATTCCTCGACTTTAGCGCAACTCCCGACCTCGAAGGGTTGCGCGGGTCTAACGCTCAACATGATTCCAGCTTTTGGGCCGCTGGAGTACACTTGTGCCGAATTTAAACCAAACGCAAACAGGGGGCACAATGAAGCTGAATACGACCAGGGTGTGGCTGGGGGGCATTGCTGGCGGGGTGGTGTGGAATGCATGGAGTTTCTTCATTCAGACGCGACTGGCCCCATTCTATGTGGGCGTGCAGAAGCAAGGATTATTCCTCAAGGAGCCGCGCTATCCATTTTTCATCGGGCAGTGGGTTCTTCTCGTGTTCGTGATGTCGATTCTTCTGGCGTATCTCTACGCGTGGGCTCGCGCGACCGCCGGTGCTGGACCGAGGACGGCTGTTAAAATCGGGATGATCGTGGGATTCTGCGCGGGCATGCCTGGCAACTTTGCGCAAGCAACCTGGTCGGCGGTTCCTCGCATGTTGCCGCTGGGATGGATGCTCGAAATGTGGGTAGGCGCGATCTTGGCGGCGGTGGTCGCGGGCTATTTGTACAAGGAGTAGAGACGCGGCTTGGCGCGTCTCCTTTGCGAGAAGACGGGGCAAGCCCCGTCTCTACACAACCTATTTTGCGGATTCAACAAAAACAGCCGTGCCATAGGCAAGAACTTCCGTGACGCCCTGCATCACTTCGGTGGCGTCGTAGCGGGCGCCGACGACGGCGTTGCCTCCAAGTTCCGCTGCGTGCTGCAGCATCAGGTCGAAAGCTTCGACGCGCGTCTTCTCGCAAAGATTGGTCAGCAGGGTGATGTTGCCGCCGACGAGCGTTTGCAGTCCGGCTCCGATGGTTCCAAAGATCGACCGGGACCGCACCGTGATTCCGCGCACCACGCCCAGCGTGCGCACCACGCGATAGCCATCGAGTTCGAACTGCGTGGTCACCATGTTGTGGGCAACCATTCGTCCTGCAGTTACGGGATAAGTGCTCATCGCTCCTCCGGAAAAATTCGTCGCAATACTGAACTTTCTATTTCACCGGAACGCTGTACTGGGAACAAAGCGCCCGCCAGTTGTTCCCAACCCTGACCCAGACATCGGTGAAACGGTCATGATACTCGTAAGGCTTGCCATTGGACCGTCCCAGTTCGTGATACGCCCCGGTCACCACAGCGAGCATACCGCCGCCGCGAACCCGTACACGGAGATCGGACAATTCGGCGACTTCCACGTGAACCGAGGTGTCAGCGCTGTGCGTGATATAGCCCGCTTTGCTGTAGGTGCTGCCATCCTCCACCGTAATCACGAAATCCTCGGTCAGGAGCGTCGAGAGAAGATCCAGATCGCGTTCCTTGTACGCAAGGGCCCATTTTTCTTCCAGCTTGCGTACTTGTGCCGCCGCGCCGGCCGGTTCTTGCGCAGACAGGCGAATCGTCAGACAAAGGAGCAGGCAGAGAGTCAGCCTTGACGCCATGTGGGTTCTCATGACATCTATCTCATACCACACCGGTCAGCCATGACAAGTTCCTTCCGTGGACCCTGCGGTGAGCGCTGGCGACAGAGCCCGGCTCATTCCCCCGAGCCTACTCCACCACCCATTCCCGCAAGCGGCGCAGCAGCGAGGCGGGCGCCTCCGCTTCCAGCACCACCAACCCGTCCTGATACTGACGGGAATAGATGCGGGCGCCGGCCTCCAACTGGGCCAGCATCTTGCCTTCTTTTTGCGGGACGCGCAGGTGAACGCGCCGGGGCCGGTCTGCTTCGAGAAGGGCATCAACACGATCGAGCAGCGTGCCGAGTCCGATGCCCTTCGCCGCCGAGACGTGGATGGTTTGCTCGTTGTTTGGTAGATTGCGGTCACGCAAATCACTGTCGCGCAGCGACTCGCGCTGTTTGGGAGGCAACAAATCGATCTTGTTCATCACCCGCAGCCTCGGCTTCTTGTCAGCCTCGAGTTCCTGGAGGACACTTTCGACTTGCGCGTCCTGCTCGCCAAAGACCGGGCTGCTGGCGTCCGAGACCTGCATGATGAGCGTGGCGCGCTGTACTTCTTCGAGCGTGGCGCGAAACGCCGAAACCAGCGTATGCGGAAGATGCCGGATAAAACCCACGGTGTCGGAGAGCAGAATCTTGCGCTTCGACGGCAGTTCGACGCCTCGGATGGTCGGGTCGAGCGTGGCAAACATGCGTGGCGACGCCACTACGTTAGCCTTGGTGAGCGCATTGAACAGCGTGGACTTTCCCGCATTCGTATAGCCCACTAGCGCCACCAGCGCAACCGGGATCGATTCTCGCCGTTGCCTCTGCTGGCCCCGAATGCGCCGCACATTCTCGATTTGCTGCTTGACGTGCCGGACGCGGCGGAAAATTTTCCGCCGGTCGGTTTCCAGCTGAGTTTCGCCCGGTCCGCGCGTGCCAATGCCGCCGCCGAGTTGCGACATTTCCACGCCGCGTCCCGCGAGCCGCGGTAGCAGATATTCGAGCTGCGCCAGTTCCACCTGTAATTGACCTTCACGGGTGCGGGCGTGCCGCGCGAAAATATCGAGAATCAACTGCGTGCGATCGATAACGCGAGTGTGAACCACGCGCTCTATATTGCGCTGCTGCGAAGGCGAGAGGTCATGATCGAACAAAATCACATCTGCAGAAACCGACGCCGACGCGCCCGCAATTTCCTCCAGCTTGCCCTTACCGATCAGCGTCGCAGGATCCGGGCGGTCCTTGCGCTGGGTGAATTCGCCGGCGATTTCGGCGCCCGCGCTGGTCGCCAGCGAGCGTAGTTCGTCGAGCGAGTCTTCGGACGTGAAATCGGAGGTGAAATCGGAGCTGAAATCCGTGGAATCCGTGGGCAGGGACGATGACAACGCGGCCACGCTGGCGGCGTGATCGCGAGCCGCCTGAGCCCCCGGAGTGATGCCTGTAGAACCTGCCTTCCCGGCGTGGCCAGCGCGGCCCTGGGTGCGGAATTTGCCGCGAAACTCCACGCCCACCAGGAAAGCGCGTTCCCGCCGCTCCGATGGATTCAGCACCGCCTTGGGCGCATTCCGCGAACTATTTCGCGAACGATCTCGCGAGATATCGCGGCTGCTCAGTCTGGAGTCATCTCGGCGCAAGCAGACTCACTTCATCCTGCAGTACCGGAAGCGGAACTCGAGACCACCGGCTCGTCCGGGGACGCGGCCGCCGCTGGTTTCGAATCGCTGTGGCTGTGCGCCCCGCGCGCGATCACGACGGTCGAAATCGCGTGCTTGAAGATGAGCTGCTCCTGGTTGCCGGTTTCGAGAACCACCGAGTACTTGTCGAAGGATCGGATACGACCCGTCAGCTTCACCCCGCTGACCAGATAGATCGTAATATTGTGCCGTTCCTTTCGTGCCGTGTTGAGGAAGGAATCTTGAATATTCTGTTGTGCCGGCTTAGCTTCCATTGCCGATCTCCTTACTTGCGTGTTCGATGCCGCGCCATGAGCTTAGGGAGGGCGATGGCGCAGCTCGGTTTCTATAGGCTCCTACAATACGGCCTTGTCTCGCGCTTTTCAACTTCCCCCACCATAAAAATTGTTTGGACCTTTCTCTTGAGCTGGCGCACCCAATGGTTCATTTCGATCAGTCCCAGGACCATCGACCCGGTTTCATTTCCCTGCCCACCCAACTACAATCGTCCCTTCGGAAACAGACTTCAGAACAGGAGCCCTGACCTTGACCGATATCAACTTCCCCACCGACTTCAACACAAACCTCTGGATGCTGTTTCGTTGGCTGCATTTTGTCGGCGGCATCACTTGGCTCGGCCTGCTCTATTTCTTTAATTTGGTCAATGTTCCCTTCATGAAGGGACTGGATCCCGCCACCAAAGGCAAAGTCCTGCCCAGCCTGATGCCTCGCGCCCTGTGGTGGTTTCGCTGGGCGTCGGTGCTCACCGTGCTGGCGGGCTTGGCTTACTGGGGCAGCATCGTCGCCTCCGACGCCGGAAACGGCGGTGCGTCTTCTGGTGGTCCGATGGGGACCTTCTTTGCGATCTGGACCGTGGCCTGGGCGCTGATGTACGCCTGCCAGATTCCCGGTAAGGGAGTGCTCGATAAAGGGCCGGTGCTCGCTGTGATCTATGCTGTCATCGTGGTCGCGGCGTCGTGGCTATTCCTGCGTTTCAACGATCATGGCTGGGAGAGCAATCGCCTGCTCGCCATCGGCATTGGCGGCGGGATGGGTTGGGTGATGATGCTCAACGTCTGGGGAGTAATCTGGCGCGCGCAGAAGAAAATCATCCGGTGGACCACCGACAACGCGGCCAATGGCACGGCGATCCCCGACAAAGCAAAATATCTGACGCGGCAGGCGTTTCTCACATCGCGTGCGAATTTCGTGCTGTCGTTCCCCATGCTGTTCCTGATGGGGGCGGCGAGTCACTATCCCATGTTTGGTAAATGAATGTTCGGTAAATGAATGTTATGCGCAAGTTCCTGGACTCGATTCTGGAATGGTCCGGCGCTCGTGAAGACTGGCGTCCCATCTCGCGCTGGGCCGTCGCGGCGTGGCTGGTCTTCTACGTTCTCTTCCTGATCTATGCCTTCAGCATGCACGGCGGCTATTTGTTCATCGACTCCGCCAACCTCGTCGTCCACGAAGGCGGCCACTTGCTCTTCCGCTGGTTCGGCCCAACGCTCTGCCTCTGGGGAGGAACCATTCTGCAGTGGCTTGTGCCTTTCCTGCTGGCCGCCTATTTCTTTCACGAACGACAACCCGCGGCCTTCGTGTTCTGCCTGTTCTTCTTCTTCGAGAACTGGCTCTACACCGCCACTTATATGGCTGATGCCCGCGCCATGGCTTTGCCACTCGTAACCACCGGAGACTCCGACTATGTCGAGCACGACTGGAACACGATTTTCTCGAGTCTCGGAGTTCTGCAGCACGACACGACCATTGCTGCCGTTGTGCGGACGCTTGGTTGGTGCGGAATGATAGGGTACGTCTGCTGGCTTGCCGCCCGCGCTAAGACGAACTCGCGGTCGTGACGTCCGTCGTCTTCGCCGCCAGCGTCCACGGTTTGCCGTCGAAATGCGCGGGCAGCGCCAGGCCAAACAGTTTCAGGATCGTCGGCGCCACGTCCACAATGGCAGGCTTCTCTTCGATGAATTTGTGACTTGAAAATAGGACTCCCGGAACCAGCCGCGGATCGATGCAGTGATCTCCGCTCCACGCCTTGATGTTGTCCTCGAAAACCTGCCCTGTAACTTTGCCCATCACCGAATCCCACGACGCGCGATAGCCGGCTCCGTAGCCGACCAGCAGATCGGGAGCGTTCTCGGTGTACGGTCCGCGATAAACCGCGTCGGTAATGAACACGCCCGTGACGCCGACGACGCCAGAACCTGGATCGACAAGCCTATTCAACTTCCCTTGCAGTTCTTTCTTCAGCGCGTCCGCTTCGACCGGATCGACAATTCCCTGCTTCTCGCGGCCCTTGATATTCAGATAAAGTCCGTTGAGGCCCATGGTGTAAGCGCGAGTGCGCGACCAATCCACGTCCTCGAACCAGTCGCCGCTCTCGGTCTTGCCGTCCTTCAGCGCGAGATATCCGTTCTGGTGCAACCACGCATTCAGGTTCATGCAACGCGCGAACGACTTGAATCCGTGATCGGAGATCACCAGCAGCAGCGTGTCGTCATCAAGTTTTTCCATCACGCGTCCGATCAGGCGATCCATGCGTTCATACAAATCCTGAATTACCTTGGGATGCTGGCTGTGCGGCACATCGCGCGCGGCCGGATGGTCTTCTTCCAGATAGCGCCAAAACATGTGCTGCACCCGGTCGGTGGTATCGAAAACGCAGGTGCAGAGTCCCTGCTTCGTTTTGTCGAGCGCATCGAAAAGCATCTTCTCGCGATCTTCGTGATTGCCGTAAGCCTGCGCCAGGAAGGCATCGTCATCGAGCACGCGCTCGTTGAGCGCCCACGTGTCTTCCGCGAGGCCAAGCGTCGCATACGGCCCGAAGAGTTTGGCGAGATAAATCGAATACGTGAGCGGGTGTGAGATCGGCAGGTCGGGATGCCCGGGATCGATGTTCACCGGCGTGACATAGACTTCGACCTCCGGCGAAACTTCCTTGAGGTAGAAGCGGCAAATGCCGTGCGCCGTGAATCCCAAGCCAGCCTTGAATTCCGCCGGAATCCATTCGGAGTATTCCCCGACTTTCAGAGTGAATTTTTCGGTACCCACCGCAATGCGCGCCGATTTTGATCCCGGCTCCGGCCGGATTTCGAAAGCTACCCTCAATTCGGTGCCAGCTTTTTCCGCCAGAGGACTATCCGGCCCCGGAATATAGGAACGGCAAACACCGTTGCGGCGCTCGACAGGGACGCGAACGCCGCCTTCGCGAAACTTGTCGTTCGAAGCGCGGGTCGTGCACAGGCAAAATGTGCCCTGGCTGCCCTTCAGGTCGGGCACGCACATCCCGGAAAGCAATACGCCCTGAAACTTCTCCGGCGGAAACGTGACCGGAACGCGAATCACGGAGCTGAAAATTCCCGCGTTGCCCAGCCAGTGCCAGAACGGCGTGCCCTTGCGCATTCCCTTGATTTCTGTTTTGCCAAACGGAATGGAATATTTTCCAATCTTCAAATGCCGCTTCGGCCCTTTGATTTGAGCCGACGAAAGAAACGGAAGATAGTTGCTGGTGTCGCGCGCCAGGAAGTCGTAAATGTTGTGCTTGCCCGGATTCACGCCGGTCATGAACGTCGACCATGCCACCGGAGAAATCGGGGGAAACGTAGTGCGCAGCTTGCTGAAGGTTCCTTTGTCCCGCAACTTTGCCAGGTTCGGCAGTCTGCCTTCCTTCATAAACCGGCCGGCAAGCTCCGGATCCATGCCGTCGAATCCCAAAATTACCGCTCGCTCAAAGGTCGCCTTTCCATACGCATTGCGCCGCCGCAGAAAGCGGAGCAACTGGCGGATCGGCCACGTCATCAGCGCGTAGAACGAATAGAGGAACGCAACAAAGATTGCCCAAAACGACGAGAGCACCGCAAAGCCCGCACCGGGCCCGGCGTAAGCATGAGCAAGCACGGGCAAGAAAATGAAGGCAATCAGCAAGACTCGTGATTGCCAGCTCCTCCATCGTGAGCACCGGCTTTTCGCGGGCAGGAATGCCCGCGCCGCACGCCCTTGGCTGATGCCCGATCCACTCAGGCGGGCGAGGGCGCCCGCCCTACACAATCTCCTCATATCTTGATCCCCAACAGTTCCTTGAAAACAAATCCTGCGATCATCGACAAAATAAAGAACAGCCAAATCCAGTTGATGCCATAGCCCGCGACCTCGATGTTGCGATCCGGGTAATTAATCGAAATAGACTCGATCGGGCTATTCTGGGGCAGCGCCGGCTCTGCCGACGAGAACATGCGCCTCCAGAATTGCCCGCGCAAGCGGACAGTAGAAATTCGCGCCAGGTCGCTGCCCACGCAAACCGCCTTCACCGAGCCTAGGCCAGCAGCGGCGATCTTCACTTCATATTCTCCCTCTTTTGAGCCCACCAGTCGCCAGACGATCTCATTCTCCGCCGGAATGTGCACCGGAGGCGCGGTCATTGTAATCTCGGGCGGCAGGTCGAGCACGGTGTCATTCAGCCAACCTAAATCGGCGCTCGATGTCGCATGGACAGTCAACAGAAACGGCGCGTTCACGAGGACCGGCGTTTGCCCCAGATAACGATCCATCTGCACGATCAGCAAAGTAATCGGAATGATGACGTAGATCAGCGGCTTGAAGGCGAGTTTCAGGTAACGTCCGGTGCCGCGCAGGATCTTGCCGTAAGAGCCCATCACCACCGGGATTTGATCACGGTAGAGGCGCACCGCCAGCAAATGAGCCTTCAGCTGATCCTTCGCAATGCCGATAGCTTTCTGATCTGACGTGTAACCAAACAAGACGACCATCAGAAATCCGACCACCAGCGACAGGGTCACGACAATTGCCAGTGGACTGGTCAGCATAATGAGTTGGAGCCCCAGGGCCATCGCCATCGGATTGGAGAGGAAGACCAAGCTACTCGATGTACCCCAATCCGCGCAGCCGTTTCTGTATTTCTTCCTTCGACGTGCTGCTCTCGTCCGGCAGGATTTTATTAGTTTCTTTTTCCAGCAGGTGGATCACGAATTCGTCGATGGATTCGTATCCCGCGGCATCCGAACATTGCTTCACTTTCCCCAGCAGTTCGCCTTCAATCTTCACTTTGTAGGAACCGAACATAGTTTCTCCCGTTCTAGATCGCACCGGCCAGCAGCCCCTAAAGGGGCATCTGATTCGAAGAGTTGCGGCATCGCTAAAGCGATGCCCTGATACGAATCGTTCGGCCCCGCCCGAGGATTTTCGCCTAGCGCGGCTGAAACACCGACTGCCCCATCATATCCTTCGTTTTCGCGATTCCGAATTCCGCCAGAATCGTGGGTGCGATGTCAGTCAGCGCCGGAGCTTGTGCGTCAATCTTGCGGTTGCTCAACAGCACGCCCGGCACCTTCGTGAAGTCCATGCAATGATCGCCGCTCCACGCATTCGTATTGTCCTCGAGCACGTCCGCCGGAAACGCGCCCAGGATCGTCTTCCAGCCGGAGCGATACCCGCGGTTGTAGCCAACCAGCGCATCCGGGCCGGTGCGCGCATACGGACCCTGGTAGACTTCGCTGGCCAGATCGATCCGGGTCATCACCTGAGAACCATCCTTCGGATCGCGAACCTCCAGAAGTTTCTGGCGGATTTCCCGCAGCAATGCATCGGCCTGAGCCGGCTCGACAATACCCTCACGCTCGCGTCCGCGCAGATTCAGATAAAGCCCGTTCAACCCCAAGCCGTAGGCGCGTGTGCGGCTCCAATCCACATCGGCGAAAGGCTCGCTCGAATCCCCGCTGGCGGCGGCTTTGCGCGTGATGTAGCCATTGTTCAATAACCAAGTATTCAAATTAAAGGAACGCCGATAGGGAGCAAACCCATGGTCCGAGAGCACGAGCAGCGTCGTGTTGTTATCGACTTTCGGCATGACCTCGCCGAGCACTTGATCGATCTGCTCGTAAAATTCCTCCAGAGACGACCCGTACTGAGCCGCCAGTGCGGGATCGTACGCGGGATGTTGGGGATCGATCAGCCGCCACATCATGTGCGCGTTCAGGTCGAGGCTGGAAAAATAAAAAAAGAACAGCCCATCGCGAAATTTGGGAAACTCCACATCGAACGCGCGCCGATGCTCGGCAAGCACGGTGCGTGCCTGTTCCAGATACTCCTTATCGTCGAGCACGCCGGCAGTGAGCGCTTTCGTGTCTTCGGCAATACCCTGCGTGTGAAATTCTCCGATTTGTTTCGCCAAATCGCGCGAATAACCGGACGGGGTGGAGATGGGCAGGGCGGGATTTTCCGGGTCAATGTTGATCGGCGATACGTAAAGCTGAAAACGCGGATGCGTCTGCTTGAGATAAAAGCGGCAGATCCCCTTCACATTTCCGATCCAATTTCCGAAGGCAGGCATGAGCTGAAATTCCACCGGAATCCATCCGCTCCACTCGCCTTCTTTCAAAACGAACTGCTGGTCCTGCAAGGCGATGCGCGCGACTGGCTCCAGTGGGTCCACATCAACGGTGAAAGGCTCAGTGGCGGGAGGCGAGTTTCTGCGAAACGTGTTGTCCGGTCCAATCAAGTTGGTCGTGACTCGATTGTTCTTCACTTCAACTTGCACTATTTCTCCGCCCTCAAGGGCTCCGACCGCCGCTGTGGGATCATCGGTGTAGAAAGTAAATGTGCCATAGGTGCCGCGCAGATCGGGCGTGCCCAGGCCGGAAAGAGTCTTGCCTTTCGCCGCGATGGGAGGGAAATTTGCCGGCATGCGGTAAACGTAATTCGGCACGCCATGCTCGTCGAGAATTTCCCAGAAGGCCTTGCCATGCCGTAACTGCTCCGCCGAACCTCCGCCCAGCGGAATCACCCAGTTCCCGATGTGAAAGCTGTGCTTGGGGCCTTCTACCCGCGAGGTGGAAAAATAAAGTTGAAAAGTCTTCGGATCGCGGTGGATGAAATCAAAGATGCCATGCCCGCCTGCATTCATGCCCGTGATCACGTTCGACCACGCCACCGGGCTTTGCGGCGGAATGCTCGTGGTCAAGCGCCGGAACGAGCCCTGCGCGACCAACCGGGCAAAGTTGGGCATTTTGCCGTCGGCCATGAACTTGGTGAGCAGATCAGGATCGAGCCCGTCTACGCCGAGCACAATCAGCTTCCTGGACCGAACTGCTCCTCCTCGAGCGCGCTGGCAGGAAAGAAGCAGGCCCAAGCCGGCGGCGCACACAGCCAGCAGGCACAGTAGAGGAAGACGTTTTCTGATGGGCCCGGTCACTGCAAGTATTATCAGTATTTGTACTTTACACTTAATTGTCATGATCCGAAAAGTCGTTGCCGGCGTGAGTCTGATCTTTCTTGCCGTTTCTTTCGCCGCAGGCGCATCGAAACCCAACCTGGTGTTGATCACCCTCGACTCTGCCCGCGCCGACCGTATGGGATTTCTCGGCGCCAAGGGCGCACATACGCCGAATCTTGATCGTCTGGCCGGTGAAGGCATCGTCTTCGAGCACGCCTATGCCCAGGCCCCGGGCAGCATAGTTTCGCACGCGACCATTCTTTCCGGAGCCTACTCTCAACGCACCGGCATGAGCGAGATTGGCGGTACCCTCCCGCCATCGCTGCCTTACCTGCCTGATCTGCTGAAGATGCAAGGCTATCGCACGGCGGCTTTTGTTGGCTCCATCGATCTCGACCCGGTGAACGGACTGGCGCAAGGCTTCGACCGCGGCTTCCAGACTTACGACGCCGGCCTTCGGCCTGCGATTCCCGGCGACGCCCGTCCTCCCGTAACTGAACGCAGCGGAGATCAGGTTATCGCCCGCGCCATCGCATGGCTTGACCACAATGCGCAACCGCAGTTTTTTCTATGGATTCATATTGCCGGCGCGCGCACGCCGAGTGCTTCCTACAACTCTGCAGTCACCGCGGCTGACGCCGCCGTCGGCAAATTAATCCGCGCCTTGCAACAACGCAAGATCTACGAGAATACCGCGGTGATCGTAGTCGCCGACCACGGCGAGAGCCTGGGAGCCCACGGCGAAGAGGCCCACGGTGTTTTTCTCTATGACGAGACGATTCACGTACCACTGCTCATAAAACTCGCTCAAGCCGCGGCCGCAAAGCCCGCCACCACTCGAGTGGCAGCCAAAGTCAGGCTCGTGGATATCGCCCCTACGCTACTCGAGATCGCCGCCCTCCCCGTCCCCTCGCAAATGCTGGGACAGTCGCTGCTGCGGATCGCAAAATCAAAGTCCGGAGGGGGTGGTGGCGACCAGCCCGTGTATTCCCGTGCTGATCTGCCGCAACGCGGATTCGGCTGGAGCCTGCTCGAATCCTGGCGCGCCGGCAAGTATCTCTACATCCGCGCTCCCAAGCCCGAACTCTACGACTTAACCGCAGATCCCGGCGCTGCTCACAACTTGGCCCAAAGTTCGAAGGCCACGCTCGACACCATGGCAGCGCAGCTCGACAATTTTGACCGCCATTTCAATGGTGAGGCTGGCAAGTCTTCCGTGGAGTTGAGTTCTTCGGAGATGCAAAAACTGGCGTCGCTCGGCTACGTCGGATTGCAAAAGTCGTCGGCCTCTGCCGCTGCGGTTGCCGGAACCGATCCCAAAGACAAAATAGCGACCGCCAACAAGGTGATCGCAGCGTTGGCTCGCGACCGGTCGAAGCCGGATCTCGCCATTGCCGCGCTCGAGCCCATTGTCGCCGCCGATCCCAACCTCTACCTGGCGCAGTACACGCTGGGTGTGGCGCTCGCCCGAAAAGGACAATACGCCGAGGCGGCTAAGCATCTGCACAGAGCGATCGAGCTCCAGCCCGACTCCGCCTGGGCGAACTACGAAATCGGCTCCTGTCTGCTGGAGACGGGCGACTTCAAAACCGCCATCGTGCACCTTGAAATCGCCACGGGGCGCTTGCCGGCCTTCGCCCCGGCGCACCTCTCCCTCGCTGAAGCCTACGAACACACGGGACGGCCCGAAGACGCGAAGCGGGAACGAAGCAGGGTTGGACAGAAATGAACGCTGGAAAAGTCTACTCCGGCGGCTGACTTTTCAGCGCAGCAGCCTTGGCGCGTTCCTCGCTGGCATTTTGCGCCTGTCCAAGTTTCTCGTAGGCCTTTGCCAAAAACGCATGAGCCTCCGGCGATTCCGGATCTATCTTCACTGCGCGACTCAGTCTCGGTAGCGCTGCGTCGGGATGTCCCTGGAGAAGAAGCAACCTGCCGTAGGTCAGATTCGCTTCGAAGGACTCGGGATTGATTTCGAGCGCCCTTTCGTATTCCACGGATGCCTCCGGAATCTGCTTCAGGCGGGTGTAGACCATAGCCAGATCAAAGTGAAAAAGGGCGGAAGCAGGCGCGCATACGACAGCTGCCCGCATCTGAGTCAATGCCGCATCCCAGTCGCCACTCTTGGCCAGCACCAGCCCGAGTTGGTAATGAGCCATCGCCGAATCTGGCATCTTCTCGACGGCCGACTGCAGGGCTGAAACGGCCCCCACGTAATCGTTTCGCTGCGCAAGCGCGCGACCCAACTCCTGGTACCCAGCCCCGATGCCGGGTTCCATGCGGACCACTTCGCGAAGATCCGCAATCGCTTCATCGTAGCGATCCTCCGCAAGGTTTGTGAGCGCTCGATGAAACTTGTTCGCAACTTCGATCTTGTCCTTGGGATCGACCGCGGGCTTCTCGTTGTTGTTCTCAGCTGCGACCTCCCCGGCCATGTATCCGAGCGCCCGGAGCTTGTCTGCCTGAACGGGGTCCAGCTTCGACGGTGCCTTGAGGACGTTGCTGGTCTTTCTTTGAAAGCCTTCCAGTTGCGCCTCGAGCGTATCGACGATCGCTTCGGAGGCGGCGGCCAGATTGTGAAGCGCTTCCGGATCAGAAGCTTGGTTGTATAGCTCACGCTTCGGCGCCTGAACGTAGAGGTATTTCCCCGTACGCCACGAACGTAACACGGCCCAGCCGAATGTTTGATGACCATAATTCGTCTCGGAATAGATGGGCCGTTCCACCCCTTTTTCTTTTTCGCCGGCGGATGACCTTCCTGCAGCGGTCTTTCTCCCTGTCACGTCGATGAGCGGGAGGAGCGAGCGTGCCTGCATCGCCACTGGAGCGGCAACGCCGGCCGCCTCCAACAGCGTCGGCGCAACGTCCGCCAGTGCCACGCGCTCGTCCACGCGGCTTCCACCAAGCCGCTCTTCCGGTAGCTTCAGCAACAGAGGTACATGAATGGTCTCATCATAGAGAAAGATTCCATGCCTCTCTTCGCCATGCTCGCCAAATGCCTCCCCATGGTCGGCCGCAATTGCGATCAAGCAATTCCGATACAACCCGTGCCTCTGGAGCACCTCCATCACGCTGCCTACAACCGAATCGGTATACGCAATCTCACCGTCATAAGGAGCGGACGCGTAGTAGGTCTTAAACGGCTCCGGCGGGTCGTAGGGGTCGTGCGGGTCGTAAAAGTGCATCCAGACGAAAAACGGACTCGGTTGATGTTTGCTCAGCCAACCCATGGCGCGGTTGGCTACGTCCTCAGCGCGACGTTCAATGCTCTTGTAACGGTCCTCTCCCGGCGCACGCCGGTGGAAGTCGGCGTCATAGAAATCGAAACCGCGCTCAAACCCGGCGGCAATGGAGTGGGGATCCAGTACCTGCGCCCCAATGAACGCTGCGGTGTGGTAGCCATGCTGGTGTAGCAGATCCGGCAAATATGGAAGGTCCTTGGCCAGCGGCGTCCCCAAGTCCTCGACATGGTTGAATTGAGGGTACGTCCCGGTCAACAGCGCTGCGTGTGAGGGCGTCGTCAGCGGAACCTGCGCATACGCCTTAGTAAAAACCACAGCCTGGCGGGCGAGAGCATCCAAATTAGGCGTTAAGCCCCGCGTAGACCCGAGAAACCCCATGCGGTCGGCACGCGTCGTATCGAGCGTGATCAGAATGATGTTGGGCGGGGTCGTTTTCCCCGTCGGCGCGTGGCTGGCGTTCTTTGGCGCGGCAGCCGTGCCCGCAGACGCCAGAACTAGAATAACGAGGAACCACCGGACAGCCTGCATAGGGAGTTGAAGAAAGTCTAGCACGTCAGTGCCCGGGCCACGGTTGCACAAAAAAGGCCGGCCTTGCGGCCGGCCTGAAGTCTTACTCTGAACTCTTGCTGATTTAGAAGTCGAACCGGAGCGCCATCTGCGTGATCCGGGGACCTCCGCTTTGCTGATTGGTGAAGGTGGAAATCGAGTCTCCAAAGTTGCCTGATGTCGGATTGCTGACAGGAGTCTGGAAGTTCGGGTGATTAAACAGGTTGAAAAAGTTGGCTTCAAATTTGAACGATGCTCGCTCGTTGACCTTAAAGATCTTGCCGACGCCAAAATCCATGTCGACGAATCCTGGCCCAACTAGCGTGTTACGTTCCATCTCGCCCTGATTGCACCACAATCCCATGTTGACGTTCGCAGGGCATGGTATCCCGGTTACACTCGTATTTGACCCTCCGTTTAGCACTCCCCAGTAAGTGGGCCCCGTTTTCAGATAGCCATGAGCTGGGTCTACATTGTGGTTGATCGAGTTGCTAATGCCGCCGGGTCCAAGGTAGACCGACCGGTCAAAGTATTGACCATCCATGTTGCTGTCCACCTGGGTGTCAACAACCGAGAAGTCGGCTCCGCTTTGCCCGGTGAAAATTCCATTCACCTGCCAGCCACCGATCCACCGATTCGATTTCGCCAGTGGCAGATCGTACACAAAGCTGCCTACCAGTCGGTGCTTCACGTTGTAGTCAGCCGGACCGTAGTCAAACCTTGCATTGTCAGGGTCAGTCGGGAACAGGCCGGTGACTGCCCCGGTCCCGCCCGCGCCCTTGATATAGAAGGCGTCGCTCAGATCATCCATCCCCTTGGAGAAGGTGTAGTTGGCATTGAATTGCAGGCCATTGGAGAAACGCTTGCGCAACGTGGTCTGCCATCCGTGGTAATTTGAGTTGCAGCAGCCTGTGCGGAAGTTTATGTCGCTGTACGCGGGGTTGATTGGGCTTGCGGCGCCCAGCCCCTCCACGAAGCGCCCATCATACGTGTTGCGGTTGATAATTCCGATCAGCTTGTGGCCCAACGTTCCCACGTAGTTCGACTCCAGCACCATATCCTTGGCGACCTGATACTGGAAGCCCAAGTGCATGTCCTCGTAATAGGGCGTCGCGAGGTTCTGGTCCATGGCTCGAAGTTCCGGGGTCAGCCCCGCGCCAAAGAACGTGGACGTACCAGTGAAAGGATAGGTGACCAGCGCTGTGCTATCGGCAGCCGTAATCGTGGGTGCGCCTGCGCCCGCTCCCACCAGTCCCACCGCGAAGTACGGCGGATTGAACCGGGCGTTTTCGAAAACGTTGTTGTAGATCCGGTCGTACATGATTCCATATCCGGCACGCATGACCAGTTTCTGATTGCCCAGGACGTCCCAGGAAAGTCCGATGCGCGGACCAAAGTTGTGCGTGTCCGGGTTCCACAGGTCGTGGTCTCGTTGTTGCACCGTTCCCGTCGCGAACCCCGCAAAGTACGGGCTATTCACTGGGAAGAACGGATTGCCACTGGGATTCGGAATCGGAGTAACCTGCACGCCCTGATAGAAATTGGCGTCGATGCCGGGCAGGAAGTTGTGCGGCGGTCCGAAATACTCCCAGCGCACACCCAGGTTCAAGAACAAGCGCGGGCTGATCCGCCAGTCGTCCTGTACGTAACCCGCATACTCGTTAGCGCGATAGCCGCGGTAGTAGACCGGCAATTGACCGGTTTGAGGATTCAGCGACGCAACCGCATAAAGCTCGCCGCTATAAACCGTGTGGCCGTAGAGGTACTCTTCCAGGTTATTGGTAAAGAGTCCATCGGTGAGCATGTCCTCGGTGTCTTCCATGGCGAGTTCGCCGTTCATGTAGGAGTCGAAGCTGCTGCCGTTCCTCGTACGCCGGTACTCCCAACCGCCCTTGAAATTGTGCTTGCCCCTGGTTACCGAAAGATCGTCTTTGTAAATGAATTCATTCTCGGTAAACAATTGAGGAAAGCCGGCGGTATTCCCAAATCCGAAGCTGTTCTCATCGAAATAAGAAAACTCGTCGGGCATGCCGGCTACAGACGGATCTCCCGGGAAATTCCCGGTGTGCCGCACATAGGACATGCGCGCCTGGTTGAGAATCGTCGGGCTGAAAGTGTGCGACCAGGTTATTCCCGCTGTCTGGGCACGCGTATGGACAAATTCGGTTGGTCCGAAGAGGTTGCCTCCGCCTTCATAAGGGTAGCTTGCGTCTCCATTGTCGTAAAGGTAGTCCCCGTTTAGTTGATCCTTGGCACCGAGCTTATGGTCAACCTTTACCGCGTATCGCGCCTGATTCAGGATTTGACCCGCCCCTACCGTTGTGGTTCCGAATATATCCGTTGGGTATTGGGTGGGGTTCAGGCCCAGAACCGCTCCCGTGTACAACCCCTGGCCATAGTCCAATGAACTGACCTTGCAATTGGCGGCCCCGTTCACACAGATCACCGGAGGCTGGGCGGCAGCCATTTTTGAATATACCGGCCCGAGAGTTCCAGCGCCCGCCAGAGTGCCCGTTGGACAGGCAGCTCCGAGAATCTGATAACAAATGCCGCCCGTCGTAGAGTTGCTGTTGGAGGGCGTTCCGCTCTCCATGAACGTCTCAAACGCGCCGCTGCTCACGAAATTCTCAAAATCCGACGTAAACGTGTTGCCGGTGAGGGGGTTTGAGGTACGCAAACGATGGTACTCCGTCGTGAAATAGAAGAACGTCTTGTCCTTTACAATTGGCCCGCCAGCCGACCCACCGAATTGGTTGCGGATCAGGTGATCCTTCTCGCCTGCGGCATTGGAGAACCAGCTGTTGGCCGCCAGCGCCTGAATGCGGTTGTATTCGAACAGCGAACCGTGCCAGGCGTTGGTTCCACTCTTGAGCACCGTATCAGTCACGAAGCCGCCAGCCTGGCCGTACTCTGCCGAAGGGGTGCCGTCGATCACGCGGTACTCCTCGACGGCATCGGGTGAGATCGAGGTGACGGCTCCACCTGCACCGTTTACAACCCCGCCTCCCGATAGACCCTGATCGTTGTTGCTAAAGCCGTCTACCATAAAGTTGCCGGCACCGCTGCGCGTCCCGTTTACAGCTGGGCCGCGGTCCGCAATATTAGCCTGGGCAGCGGGCTCCGCGCCGACGACCAAACCCATGAAATCGTTTTGGCTCCGGGTTTCGAGCGGCATATTCGTCCACACTTGCCGGTCAACGTTCTGCGAAAGCGCCGCGTCCTCGGCCTGCACCAGCTGCGCCCCCGCTTCGACCGTCACCTGCTCCGTGGTCGCGCCTACTTCCAGCTTCACGTCACGCGTGATGATGGTGCCCACCGTCACGACAATGTTCTGAACCTTCGCTGTCTTGAACCCCTTGGTGGCAACTTCAAGGGTGTAGCTTCCAACCACCTGTAACGCCGGGAAGCGATAGATTCCGGCGGGCGTGGTCACGGTGGTGCGCACTTCGCCCGTCGCGCTGTTGGTCAACTTGACCTGAACGCCCGCAATCACGGCGCCGGTTGTGTCTGTCACCAGACCGGTGAGTTCGCCGACTCCGCCTTGCGCGAAAGCTCCAACGCAAAGGGCCAGCATCATGAACGCGAGCAGAAGGTAAGTCCAAGTGTTGCGGAATGCAGATTCCATTCGATTTCTCCTATTTGAACCTGGAAATCTAAATGCATTGAATCGAGTCATGTTGATTGCACAGGGAGGGACCTGCCATGAGCACACCTCCCCAGAGAAAGTAACCGGTGCATAAGTGCAATCTGTATTCCAAAGGATAGTTTAGTAAGCGCCATGTTTTTCAATGACATACATTTCACGCGTCGAGATTCTACACTTTTCTGGATGCGTATCTCCAATCATTCTATGAAATCGCGTAGATGGTCGACTGGACTGATGTCGTCGGTAAGCACGTCTTTGACTCTGGAGCCAGTTGGGCGCGCACGGTTCTTTGGAGTTCCTTCCTCGGCGATCTCGACGCACTCTGCGGTTAAATCCAGTGCCTGCGCCTGCTAGAATCTTGTTTCCCGTGAAACCCACTCTCACATCCTCAAGAACGAAGCCACAAGAGGCGGCACGATGCACCGCGCCGGGGTCCGTCCCACTTTTGGACTTGCGCCGGCAGTACGATGGCATCCGCGAAGAGGTGCTGGCCGCGATCGAGCGCGTGTGCGATTCGCAAGGCTTCATTCTCGGCCCTGAGGTTGAGGCGCTCGAGCATGAAATTGCGGCGCTGACCGGAGCGGCTGGCGCGGTCGGTTGCGCGTCCGGAACGGAGGCTCTCTGGCTGGCGCTGGTTGCCGCCGGCGTAAAGCCCGGGGACTCGGTCATTACCACGGCATTCAGCTTCTTTGCCTCAGCCAGTGCCATTGTGCGGGCCGGTGCAACGCCGGTCTTCGTGGACGTCGATCCCGGAACCCTGAATCTCGATGCGGCGCTGGTCGATCGGCAAATCCGCACACAGCGCCCCGAAAATCTTCGCGCGATTCTCCCCGTGCACCTTTACGGACAGTGCGCTGACATGGACGCTTTTGACCGAATGGCACAGGAATTCGAAGTTGTAATAGTGGAGGACGCCGCTCAGGCGATTGGCGCCGAGTGGCGCGGGCATGGCGCGGGTGCGCTTGGCGTCACTGCCGCCTTCAGTTTTTATCCCACCAAGAATCTGAGCGCTTACGGAGACGCTGGCATGGTCACCACGACCCACCGGGAAATGGCCGAACACATGCGGCGACTCCGCAACCATGGCAGTCCCCGGCGCTACTACCATCATGAATTTGGCTGGAATGGACGCATGGACGCGATTCAGGCCGCCGTGCTGCGCGTGAAGCTAACCCACATTGCCGACTGGAACCGCAGCCGCCAGAAACATGCCGCGACCTACGACCGCCTGTTGGCCAGCGCTGGAGTGATTTCGAGCAAGACTTCGGATCATATTTCGAGCCAAAGCGATGCGCCCATACGCTTGCTCGCGCGGACTCCGCAAGCTAAACATGTCTTTCATCAGTATGTGATTCGCGCCCAGCGCCGCGACGATCTGCGTAAATTCCTCGCGGAGCGAAAAATTGGTTCGGAAATCTATTACCCGCTGCCGCTGCATTTGCAGCCCGTCTTTGCCTACCTGGGATTGAAGGCGGGAGACATGCCGGTCTCCGAACAGGCGGCGCAGGAAGTACTGGCGTTGCCGATGTTTCCGGAGTTGACCGAGGCGGAGATCCGGTGCGTGGTCGAGACCATTGCCGACTTCTACAGTTAATTTTTGACCGCAGAGGACGCAGAGATCGCAGAGAAATGAAATTCTAAAACCTCTGCGCACTCAGCGTACTCTGCGGTTAAAGATCTGGTTTACTGCGTGCGCTTGAGTTTCCTCACAGTTCGCGCCGGCTCTTCTCCCGGAGCAAACACGCGGCGTACGATCGGCGTGTTGAGCTTGTACTTGCGCTCGCTAAGGTTGCCGTTATCGTCCTGCACGCGGACCGTGAACACGGGCAACATGCCTTCCTTGTCGAAGCTCTCTTGTGCAACGGTCACGGGCAGGACGCCTTCCATGCGCTCGCGATACGCCGTCTCATAGCGATGGCGTTTCACGTTCCAGGTGAAGACGCGAATCTGGTTGAAGTCGAAGGTCAGGCCATCCTTGGGCTCAGTGAGCGCGATCAGGTACTGCGCGATTTTCTTGTCTCCATCCTTCACCTGATTCAGCGCGAAGCATGCGACGATGCGCTGGCCTTCCGCGTATTGCGCGACGTCGAGGGGAACATCGACATCCACCATGCGAGACAACACCCAGCCGACACGGTTGTTGGAGTCGCGCGCCAGCCACCAATCTTCAATCACCGGTGCGGACTCTTTCTTGTTTTGCTGATTGCCGCCGGTTGTCGCAGAGCGCGATGGGGGTGCAACTATGCCCGGCTTCTCAGCCGTGGCTCGCTTCAGCAGCGAGAGCTTTTCGCCGGTGGATATCTGATAGAGATGTTCGGTATCCCGTCCCGGTTCAACGTGCAGATTCGTGTCGTTGCGCGTCACGCCCTGCGCCTGCACAGGATCGTTCTGGTTGTCCGCGGTCAGCTTCTGCAGCTGATCGAAGACATCCTGGCCAACCAGGTAGCGCTGCTCCATCCATCCCATCGTTGCGCTGGCGGTACGCACTTTCGCGAAGCGGCGGTCATGGTCGAGCACTTCTACACGCTCGCCGTTCTTCACCACTCCGGTTTTCTCATACACTGCGGCCACATGGTCGCGCAGGTTGACCTGAACGCCGGAAACATAGGCGATCTCGAGCACACGCCCGCGGCCGCGATTGCAGGCCGATAAAAATAGGGCACTAGAGAGGCAGAGCGCGACCATCGCCCATCGAAATTTCGATGATCGAGGTTTCGGCGATCGAGGCAGAAATGTGGGGAGGAACTTCACTGGATGAAACTTTTACTATAGCGCGACGTGATGGCGATGGAAAGAACGGCGCACAATCGAGCCTTGCAAATGTTCCTGGTTGTTTACCTGTAAGGTATTAACCCATATTTTACTACACCCCTCCCCCTCCCCAACCTCGGTCTATTGGAATCATGGGTTTAGGGAGAAACTCCCGCCAGGTCTTTGAGTTTAAAAGACTTGCACGTAAAGTATTTATAAATCAATGATTTACTGGATCCGTCCCCCTTCGACTGCGCTCAGGGTCACGCCCGCTAAACGCTCCAACCTCGAAACAACCCCAAGCAGATCTCTATCGTCACGAACGACAGTTCTTAAGTCAATGGATTTCGATCGCGGATAGTTGGGATAAAGAACGTTGCAGTGTGGAATCCCACTTCTCGAAAAGCGTGTTCAGTCTCATGACATCCTTTACAAAATGTCTCTGGACATCCTTTACACTCCGGCGCGAGCGCAGCGAGCGCTGGAGTGTAAAGGATGTCCAGAGACATTTTGTAAAGGATGTCATGAGACTGAACACAAAGAAGCCTACATTAAGATTCGCGAATCGGCAAAAAGTTCCAGGCGACCTTGGATTCGAAGTAGTTAGTACGCGAGAAGCCGAGGCCTGTCGAGACAAAGTCAGCGCGGCAGGAATTGGGGGCGAGCGCGGCTCGCCCCCGGGTAGTGTCAGGCTTAGGCTGCCGATTGCTTGGGTCTGCGGGACTTCGCCGAAGCCGCTGCGTGTATGGCAGGCGTTCCGGTCAGCGATGCTGCTAACGGGGCTCCATCGGGACTGCCGAGTCCGGTGCATGCATCCCATCCCTGAGCTGCTTTGAACGCGCCGTTGTTGCCCTGGGTTATGTCGTGGAATCCGGAGGCTTCAACCGCTTGCGCGTAGATTAACGGGTTCAGGAAGCCGATCGGCTTCCCCATCTGTTGATTGATGCGCGCCACCAGCCCGGCCCATAAAGGGGCGACCGCGCTGGTGCCACCGAAGACAGCACTCTCGCCATCGACGAGAATGTTATAGCCGGTGTTGGGGTCGGCGTCGCCGGAGACGTCGGGTACGCCTCGGCCGCCACTCTGAACGGTTGGCGGCGGCACACCGAAGCCATCCTGCCAGGTTGGAAGCGGGAAAACATTGCTGACCCCGCCCCCCGTCGCCCCTCCATTCGGGAGGTCGTTCCAGACGGTTTCGTTGACAATTTGTTCGTTCGAAGTTTGCAGGCTGGTGCCGCCGCAACCCAGCGCGAACGAACTGGAAGCGGGAAAATCAACGTGGTTGTGGCCGTCGTTGACTCCGTCGGACGAACCATTGTCGCCCGAGGCGACGCAGACGGTTACGCCTATGGCCGCGGCCGCTTGGAAAGCATCGTCGAAGTTGGTCATGGCCTGAGGCGTCCAACCCGACTCGGCGGAGCCCCAGCTTATCGAAATGACTGAGGGTTGATTGGTGCTATCGTGCACAGCGGTCGTGATCGCGTCCAGAAAACCCTGATCGGTATTGGGAGCAAAATAGACGGCGATCTTGGCGGCCGGAGCGATCGCGCCCGCTACTTCGATGTCGAGCATGACTTCGCCGTCGGCGCTGTCGGGAGTGGTTGGGCTATTGCTGCCTCCGTCGACGGAGACGGAGATGACTTGCGGCGGGGTGACATTGAGCGAGCCGAAATAGTTGCTCAGGTCGTCGAGCTGAAAGCCGCCGCCTAACTCGATGAGCCCGATACACTGGCCGGTTCCGTCTCCTGCCGGGTAGTCATAGAGTTGGGCGACTTCATTGGGATCATGGGAGGCCGTGGAGGCAGGCGTCTTATGCTTACGCTTGTCGGGCTGCGGCAAGCGTCTGAAATGCGGCTCTGCCTGTGGCCGATTGTCGAGGCCAAACACACCGGTGATGATGTCCGCATAGTCGGCCGGCACGCTGATGGCGCCGACACGGCCGCGGAAATTGCCCTTGGGGTGGCTGTACTCCTTGAGTTCCACGTTGAAGGCTTTCTGGAGATTGCTTACGGTTCCTGAGAGCACTACGGTCCGGCGCGCAAGTTCAGTGCTGGTTTCGTGGACCTTCAGGCCGTATTCCTGGGCAAACTTCTTAATCTGGTTGAGATCAGCAGGATCGGCGCCGTGGGCATTCTCGTACTCGGCGCGTGACATCTGCTTGAAACCGGGTTTTTCCAGGGCACTCCTTAACTCCTGGTGTTTGACCGCTGATTTTGGGCGAAGTCGAACAGAGACCTCGATGGTTTGGTCCGGATGCGAATTGTGGATCAGACGCGCACCACGGACTGGCTGGCGTTCACTGCCTGAAATTACGCTGAATTTTCGAGCGGAAGTCACAGATACTCCTTCGTTTCGGGGGAACAGACCGGCTAGGAACTAGTCGCGACTGGGAGTCGCACAGGTAGGGAAGTCCGGGTTCGTCCCGCCGTTCAGATGGGTCCCGAAACCTGTTGAGCATATCAAAAAAGGAAAAATTATCAATGAAAAATGGACCCCGTGAATCGGAGGTACGACGTTTTTCCCATTTCGGGACTGGGGAGGGGAGACCAAGCGGGAATCATCTCACACCACGTCTGGTGGGAGGAGAAAGTAGAGGAGGGTAAGCCGGTCATGACTTTCGTAATCGCCGAGCGGGGGAAGCGCGTTGCTGGTGGGGGGTGCGAATCCTAGAATCAAGACGGAACTCTCTGTCCGAAGACCGCCCATGCCGGAAAATCCTAATCGTGCCGAGATAGCCCGCCGCATAGAAAAGGCGGAGAAGCTCTTACAGAAGGGAAAGACAGCCGACGCGCTGGCGGAATATCTCCAAATTCTGGAAGGCGATCCGCTGAATGACAACGTGCGGCAGATGGCGGCCGACCTGTGTATCTCCTTGAATAAAGGGGCGCAGGCGGTGCGGCTGCTGGGAGAGTTGTTTGAGCGGCAAGTGGCGGCGATGGACGCTACGCGGGCGAGCCTGACCTATAAGAAGCTGGCGCGGTATGCCAACCCGACCTGGGAACAGAAAGTCCGCTTTGGGCAACTGCTGGAGCATTCGAATAAGAAGCTGGCGATTGGCACGTATGAAAATACGCTGGAAGACTTGCAGCGGCAGGGCAAAAAAGAAGAGGTGTTGCTGGTTCTGCAGCGGATCGTGAGTCTGGAGCCATCGCAGGCCAACCATTTGCGGGTGGCGGAATTGTCGTCGGAACTGGGCGAGCATGTGATGGCGTCGCAGTCATTCTTGAAATTGGCCGAACTGGCGGAAGCTGCCGGGGGAAATGCCGGTACGTGGGTGGAGCGAGCGTATACGGAGAATCCGGCGGATTCGAAGATCGCCGTGGCCTATGGCAAGAGTCTGCTGTCGCGGGGCGAAGCCGGGGCGGCGATTTTTATTTTCGAACCGCTGGTGCAGACCGGGGACGAATCGCCGGACCTGCGCGACTTGTATGCGGAGGCGCTCCTGACCGCGGGCCGGTGCCTGGAGAGCGAACCGTTGATCTGGCAGTTGTTCGAGCAGAATCCGGCGCGCATGCACCAGGTGGTGGGCCTGATCGGAAAGATGATCGACTCCGAACTGGATGCGGAGGCGGTGGCGCTGGCGCGGAAGCTGGAAGCTTTTCAGCGGCGGCGCGGGGAACGGCGATCGTTCATCGCCACCATGCAGGAATTGCTGGCAGCGCATCGTCCGTCGGTGGAAATGCTGGAATTTCTGGCAGAGCTGTTTAACGCGTCGAACCGTGAATCGGACTACGCGCAAGCCCTGCTGAAGCTGTTTGATTTGTGCTGCACGAAGCATGATTACCAGAAAGCGGCCGAGTGTCTGGATCGGGCGGCGGAAGTGGATCCGTACGAGCCGGGACACCAGAAACGGCTGGAGGAGCTGCGGGGCAAGATCGCCGATCAACGCTTCAACGTCATCGCATCGCGGTTCACGACGGTGAAGAAGGAAAGAGAAGAGCAGGCGGTCAAGGTGCAGGAGCCGACATTGGGAGCGGCCGCGTTGCAGGATCTGATGCTGCAAGCCGAAATCCTGGTGCAGTACGGGATGCGCTCGAAGGCCATCGAGCGATTGCAGCGCATTCAGGAACTGTTCCCGCATGAAGAAGAGCACAACCATGACTTGCAGAAACTCTATATTGCGGCCGGCATCGAACCGCAATATGCGAGGTCAGCGGCGCCGGCGGCGCCAGCCGCGCCGGTTGCAGCGAGCAGCGATCTGGCAGCGACCGCGGCGACAGCGGCAGGGAGCGAGGCGGCCGACGTCAGTAGTCTGGCGAGAGTAGCGGAAATTACCCGCAAGCTGTATCACCAGGGGAACGCCGAAGGTGTTCTAAAAACGGCGGCGAGCGAAATCGGCGCGAACTGGCGAACGGCGCGCTGTATTGCGGCTCTGCGCAAGCCGGGCCTGCCGCCCTCGAGCGTGCAGGAATATCACATGGAGGGGCTGATTCCGGCGAGTTCGGCCGCGCTGGTGACCCTGGTGGAAACCTTGCAGGATCTGGCGGTGGCGCGGGGCACGGTGACGATGGGCGACGCGGGAAATGCTCCGGAGTTGCTGGGTGTGCGCAGCGCGCTCGAGGAATTGCAGATCAAATCGCTGCTGGCGCTGCCGCTGACCGAAGGCAACGATCAAGTCGGAGTGCTGATCCTGACCCAGAACGCGGACCGGGTGTGGCAGCCGTCGGAGGTGCTGGTGATCCGGACGTTGAGCGACCAGGTGTTGATCGCGCTCAATAACGCCGGGCTGCGGCGGCTGGTAAAGAATCTCTCGGTGACCGACGAAAAATCGGGGCTGCTGAAGCGGGCTTCGTATCTGGATCTTCTGCAGGCGGAAACCCGGCGCGGATTACAGCAGGGGACAGCGGTGACAGTGTTGCTCATGCAGTTTGGACGGCGCGGCGCCCTGATCAGGGAATATGGCGAGCAGGCGGTGACGGCGGTGATGGATCAGATCGGGCAGCTGTTTTCGCAGAACATACGCACGAACGATCTGGCGTTCCGCTATGAGGCGACGACGGTCGCGCTGCTGCTCGGCGACACGGGCGAAAAAGAAGCGCTGCTGGCGGTAGAGAAATTAAAGCGGTTACTGGGGGAGGTGCGCTTTCCGGGCAAGGACAAGGGAGTGGAGTTCAGCGCCGGCCTGGCGCAGGCGGTGATGCGGCAGCATTTCGATCCGGCGGATATTGTCACCGAAGTGGCCAACCGCGCCGATCACGCGTTAGAACTGGCCGTGGCGCAGGGCCCGGGAAAGACCGTGAGCCAGGCGCCGCAGTTCGCAGCATCTGCGGCCGTGGCGTAACCCCTTTCACTGCCGGGACGCCGAGTGCGCCGAGAGACCCTTAGAACTTCCAGACCTTTCGGGACCTGATGCATTGAAACTTTGAAACCTTGGAACTTTGAAACCTTGCTTCTGATCTTCTTTTCCTGCTGATAAACTCACAGGTTGGCTTCTGGCCAGCCATCTCTTCTGCACAAGTTGGTATTCATGTTGAAACCTGGAGACATTGCCATTGTCAGCGGGGCGCGCACGCCCTTTGGACGCTACTGCGGGAAGATCAAGGACTATACGGCGCAGGAACTGGGCGCGGTAGCGGCGAAGGCTGCGATGGAGCGGGCGGGCGTCCCCGCGGAACACTTCGATCATGCCGTGTTCGGAAACGCGCAGCAGACTTCGGGCGATGCGATCTACGGGGCCCGGCATGTGGCGTTGCAGGCCGGGTTGCCGATCGAGACTCCGGCGCTGACGGTGAATCGAATCTGCGGGTCGGGAATGCAGGCGATTGTCAGCGCGGCGCAGATGATCCAGACGGAAGAAGCAAAGGTGGTGCTGGCGGGCGGGATGGAATCGATGTCGCAGGCTCCGTTTTCGATTCGCGGGCGCGACGGGTTCACGCTGGCACCGGGTGGGAAGCTGGAAGATTCGCTGATGGTGGCGCTGCTCGATACCTATTGCGGACTGTACATGGCGAATACGGCCGAGTTGTATGGCGAGCAGCAGGGCATCACGCGGCAGGCGCAGGACGAATTCGCGCTGCGCTCGCAGCACGCGGCCGATGCGGCATACAAGGCGGGGCGGCTGCAGGAAGAACTGACGCCGGTTCCGTTGCGGAATTCGAAAGGCGAGGCCACGGGAGAGATGCTGACCGAGGATGATCACCGGCGTCCGCAGACGACGATCGAGGGCTTGGCCAAGCTGCGCGCCGCGTTTGGGAAAAACGGGACGGTGACGGCGGGGAATGCGAGCGGCATTGTGGATGGGGCGGCGGCGGTGGTGGTGATGTCGCTCGACCAGGCGCAGAGAAGAAATCTGAGCCCGCTGGGACGGATTGTGAATTGGGGAATTGCGGGCGTCGATCCGAAGCTGATGGGGCGCGGTCCAGTGCCGGCTACGAAGCTTGCGCTGCAGCGCGCGGGACTGACGTTGGATTACATCGATCTGATTGAAGTGAATGAAGCGTTCGCGGCGCAGTATCTGGCGGTGGAAAAGGAGTTGGGACTTGATCGCGAAAAGGTGAATGTAAACGGCGGAGCGATTGCGCTGGGACATCCACTGGGAGCGACGGGGACGCGGCTGGTGCTTACGCTGCTATTGGAGTTGCGACGGCGGAAGAAGAAGTACGGCGTGGCGACGGCGTGCATTGGCGGCGGACAGGGGATTGCTATGGTGGTGGAGAGCTTTCAGTGAGGGACGATACGTGGCCGAGATGCTAGGCCATGGCGCCGCCATTCATGAATAGGATGATTACCAACCAAAGTAGGATATAGATCGCTCCTCCAATTAGGAGCACATAAGATGACAGCCGACGGTGGGCAAGAATCGCGATACACGCAACCATCCCCGGCAAGAATACAAAAAAGGCGTTGATGGGCCAGAAGGAAAAGACAGGGAACCTAAAGAATGGGTTGGGCAAGTATCTTACTAATGGCCGCTGCGACATGTCCTTTAGCTGCGGAAGCAACAACGTAGTTAGGATCAAAACAACCCAGTGCTGCCAAGGGACTCGGTTCTTTCGCACCTCGACTGCTGTGATCGGCCAAGCCATGATAACTGCAATTATCAGAATGTTTAGTGTTAAAACGAGGAAAAACTCTACTAATTCGCGGTGCGATTCGCCTCCCCACATGGCCGCGATAGTATCACACAAGGACAAATTCTAATGGATATCAAGAAAGTCGGCGTTCTAGGCTGTGGCTTGATGGGTTCCGGCATCGCGCAAGTCTGCGCGACGGCGGGCTTTGACGTTACCGTGCTCGAAGTCGAGCAGAAGTATCTCGACAAGGGCTTTGCTGGGATTGAGAAGTCGCTCGCGAAATTTGCCGAGCGCGGCCCCGAGAAGGGCGGGATTACTCCACAGCAAAAGGATGAGATTCGGGCGCGGCTTAAGGGCACGACGAAGAAGGAAAACCTGGCCGATTGCGACATTGTCATCGAGGCCATTATCGAGAACGTCGAGGAAAAGAAGAAGATGTATGCGGCGCTCGACGGCATTGTGAAGAAAGACGCGATCTTTGCCTCGAATACTTCTTCCATCTCGGTGACCGAGCTTTTGACGGCGGTGAATCGTCCGGAACGATTTATCGGGCTGCACTTTTTTAATCCGGTGCCGCTGATGAGGCTGGTGGAGGTGGTGAAGACGATTGCCACTTCTCCTGAGGTTTACGAAACGGCTTATGAGTTCGCGAAGCGGCTGGGGAAGGTTCCGGTGCGCACTTCGGATAAGACGGGGTTCATCGTAAACCGGCTGCTGGTGCCGTATCTGCTCGATGCGATCCGGGCGTACGAAGAGGGCGTGGGATCGATCGAAGATATCGATAACGCAATGAAGCTCGGCTGCGGGTATCCGATGGGGCCGTTCGTGCTGCTGGATTTTGTCGGCCTCGATACGACTTACTACATCACGCAGGTGATGTATGACGAGTTCAAGGAGCGGCGGTTCGCGTCGCCTCCGCTGCTGAAGCGGCTGGTGATGGCGGGGTGGTATGGCCGGAAGACGGGGCGCGGCTTTTATGATTACTCGGACCCGGCGAAGCCGGTGGCGGGAAAGTTCTAAGGGCTCACCACAGAGGCACAGAGACACAGAGAAAAGTTAAAAAAGTGGCTTTGGGCTTCTCTGTGACTCCGTGTCTCTGTGGTAGGTTTTGATCTTTGTCTTTTGCGGAAAGAGATTATGGGTTACGAAAATATCTTAGTCGAAAAGAAGAATTCCATCGCCTACGTCACCGTCAACCGCCCGAAGGTGCTGAACGCGCTCAATATGGCCACTATGGAAGAGTTACGGGCGGCGTTCACCGACATTAAATCCGACGTCTCGATGCGCGTGGTCATTCTGACCGGGGCGGGCGAAAAGGCCTTCGTTGCGGGCGCGGATATCGGCGAGCTGGAGAAACAGGACGCGGTTTCCGGCAAAGAGTATGGGCACCGGGGGCAGGCGGTGCTCGAGCTGATCGAGAATCTGGGCAAGCCCGTGATTGCTTGCATTAACGGATTTGCGTTGGGCGGCGGATGCGAACTGGCTCTGGCTTGCACCATGCGTCTCGCGAGCGAAAACGCGAAGCTGGGGCAGCCGGAGGTGAAGCTCGGAATTATTCCGGGATATGGCGGGACGCAGAGGCTGTCGCGGCTGGTGGGCAAGGGCCTCGCCATGCAGATGGTGCTGGCCGGGGAGATGATCACGGCACAGGAAGCACATCGCATTGGTCTTGTGAATGAAGTGACGTCGGCAGCGGAGCTGATTCCGCGGGCGGAGGCGATTGCGGCTAAGATCATCGCGAATGCTCCGCTGGCGGTGCAGTACGCGATAGAGGCGGTCAACAAGGGGATGGAAATGACTTTGGCCGAGGGGCTGTTTCTTGAGGCTTCTTTGTTTGGCGTCTGTTGCGCCACCGAAGACAAAAAAGAGGGCACGACCGCGTTTCTGGAAAAACGGGCGCCACAGTTCAAGGGGAAGTAAGTTCACGGTTTTACTACGGAGACACAGAGGTACGGAGAAAAGCCACGAAAGAGAAAATAAAACCTGAACGTCCTCCTGAGCCAGCGGTCCCTGCGATTGAAGGCAGCCTCAACGCTGCGGGCAAGCGCTTTGCCATCGTGGTCCCGCGTTTCAATGCCTTTATCACGGAACGGCTTTTTCAGAGCGCATACGACGGACTGCTGCGCTCGGGCGCAAAAAAGAATGACATCGCGTTAGTCCGCGTGCCCGGCGCATTCGAAATTCCCTCCGCGGCCCGGACGCTGGCCGCGACCAGGAAGTATGACGCGATCATCTGCCTTGGATGTCTGCTCCGTGGCGACACGACGCACTATGACGTGATCGTCAACGAAGTTACGCGCGGGATTGGGCAATCGGCGCAGGAAACTGGCGTTCCACATGCGTTTGGAGTGCTGACGTGCGAGACGCTGGAGCAGGCCATCGACCGCGCCGGGCTGAAGATGGGCAACAAGGGATTGGAGGCGGCGCTGGCAGCGGTGGAGATGGCGAATCTGAAAACAGCTGTCAGCTCTCAGCTCTCAGCTCTCAGGAAAGGCAAAGCAAAACCGAACGCTCCGACGCGCAAACCTCGTTCCTGACCTGCAATTCATCCGTGCGGCAGCTGTCCTGTAGACTTATGCTCAGCCTTTAGACGCCAAGGTTCTACTGAGAGCTGAGAACTGACAGCTGAGAGCTGATTTTCATGGGTACTCGCCGCAAATCCCGGGAATTGGTGCTGCAGATGCTGTTTCAGGCGGACATGGGAAAGCAGACGCCGGAGCTTGTCCAGAAGACCTTCTGGGCGGAGCGAACCAACGTGGAGGAAGAGGTGCGGGGGTTTGCCGATGATTTATTTCGCGTCGCCAGCGGCCGGATGGCGGAGATCGACGGGCTGATCGGCAAACACACGCAGCACTGGCGCATGGACCGGATGGCGACGGTGGACCGGAATGTGCTGCGGGGCGCGGTGGCAGAGTTCCTGGGGTATCCGGCCACGCCGCGGGCAGTGGTGATCAATGAGGCGCTCGAAATTGCGCGGAAGTTTTCGACTCCGGAGTCGGTGCAGTTTATTAATGGCGTCCTGGATAGTGTAGGTAAAGAGGTTGGGCCTTAGGAATCAGGTGTCAGGTGTCAGGTCTTAGTTACGAGTTTAGGTAATTCACTTCTCTTGCGCCCCACTCCCTTGGAGCAGAGCGATCCAAAAACTCCCCGTCCCCACACGAGCACGGTTTGCGCTCACTGCGGCCTGATGGCCACCAGGTCGGGCAGGCAGAGCGGCGCGCTTGGGCCCTGGCTGTTGCACATGTTGGGGTTGTTAGCCTCGTTGACGTTGACGAAAGGGACTTGCTGGAAATCGCCCTGACCGAGAGTGGGCGGTATGTTGCAAGCCAGCGCGGCGCAAGTGTTAATGATGTGCACGGAGCCGGCAGCGCACACCTGGTTCGGAGGTGTACCGGTGTACTGATCGCAAGCGGCGACGTAGACCTGGCTGCCGTCAGTGGAGGCAGCAGCGGAGAGCGGGTTGCTGCCGCCGACGAGCGGGACCGAGGTCGTGGTCCCATTGCTGATGTTGAACAGGAGCACAGCGGGGATATTTTGGGCGACGACGATGACCTCGGCTCCGTCGTTAGCCAGTTGGGAGTAAATCGGAGTGAAATCGCCCTGGCCGAGATTGAAGGATGGGCCTTTGGTGAAGCTCAGCACCAACGGGGGGTTGCAAGTGAGCTGCAGGGGGTCCCCCGGCACGGGGTACAGTACCGGATTCTGTGTGAACTCCGCCGTCAAGAACTCAATGTTTGGCGGTTCGAGAGCGATAATGTTTTGCGTTGCCCAATAGAAGGTGTCCTTTTGGAAGGGCGGCGGCCCCGAGGCCTCAAAGGGTGGCGGAATGACGGGCGACGGGAAAATCCTCAACGGCGTGCTCGTCGCTGGCACACTGCCGATGTCCACGCTTCCGATGTCAGGCACGGAACAGGTCGAGAACGCAGAGACCGAATTTGCGGGCGATCCTGCCACATAGGCAAAGCTACCATCCGTAGAGAATTCGACGTCGGTCGCCGAACTCGCAATTGGAACCGAAGTCAGCGCGTCGACCGTGGAATAGATGTACATGTTGCCCAGGTTGGTGAGAATGAAGAGTTTCAGCTGATCGGGAGAGAAAGCGGCGGCAGTGGCGGTTTCACCCGAGTTAGACAGGATGAGGTCAACTGGGGCACCGCCGGAGCTGCCGCCATTGTAGATGTAAACCTGGCTGGGAGTGGAAACGGTGTCGGAGACGACCGCCAGTTTGCCATCGTTCGAGATGGTGAGCACCTGGCCGCACAAGGCAACGTTGCACGGCGTCGAGAGACTTGAGACCTCGGCAACGGATGGACTAGCGGAGCTCACATCTACATACATCAGGCCCTCATTGCTGCCGATGTAGACGCGTGGCGATGACAGATGGTTGAACATCATGGAATTGGGGGTGCGGGGCAGGGCGAGGATGGCGCCGATGGGAGTGGCTCCGGGGGTCACCGCGAACATCGCACTGGAGCATCCGGGGGCGTTCTGGCAGCCCGTGGTTGCGGCCCAGGCGGTGTAGGTGGGCGGCTTGGAAGCAGAAGTTACGTCCACGGAGATGGCGCCATAACCCATCGAACCATTCGGCAACAGCCCGTCACTGGCATAGACGGGTGCTGCCGGGAAAACTCCGATATTGCAGGTGGGGGGAGCACAAGAAGCGGTGATGGTGGCGCCGCCAAGATTATTGCGGGCAGTGGCGCTGTTGATTCCGCTGGTGTTGGTGGTGCTGCTGAAGGCTATAACCTCAGGATTGGTCGTGCTCCATGTGAGGGGTGGGCTGGCCAGGGCCGCAGTATCGCCGAGGGCCGTGTTATACAAGGTGTCGACCGCAGAGGCCGTGACGGATACGCCGCCGCCGTTATTTACAGTAATCAAGTTTCCTGCCTGGCTTTGGCCCCCGATCTGGAGGTGGATGGATTGGATCAGGCAGGTCGTGTACGGATAGGGGCTGCTGCTGGTCACAGCGCCGTTGGGCCCGGAGACGGAAGCCACAAGCTGGGTGATGCCGGGCGCCTTGGCGGTGGTCTGAACCAGGTTGAGCACGTTGGGCTGCTGTGGGTTCACGTAGGGAGTCGCGGTAACTACGCCGGCATTACTTGACGACCAGTTCATGGGGCCGACCGTGCCGGTGATATCCACGTTATTTCCGCCAATTAAGCTGTAGGCGATCGCCTGGTACTCCCAGGTTTGCCCCTGCGAGAAGCAGTCGTACTGCTGTTGCGGGGGGCCCGGGGGGATATCGGAACTGATCTGAATGCTGTCGATGTGCTGATGGACGTAGACGGTAGTTAGCGGGCTGTAGTAGCCGTTGCTGACGGCTTCTACGGTGGCGATTCCGGGAGTGCCGGCAGTACAAATGCTGCCGCTCGAGTCCCAGGTGCCGGCGCAGGCGGCGCCGTTGCTGGTGATGGAAAGTGGCGCGGCGGTGATCGTACCCTCCGGAACCCCAACAATAAATTGAATGTTGACGCCGGGGACGGTGTGGCCGGAGGCATCCTTGGCGCTGGCGCTGAAAATCTGAGTGGCGCCTATATCCATGGAGACTCTGGAGCTAGGGCTCAAGGTAACGCCGGTCACCCCTCCCGTGCCGGTGTTGCCGGTGCTCTTGCCGAGGCAGCCGGTCAAGGCGAGGACAAAGGTGATGGCCAAAGTAAGAAGAAAACCGGAACCGCAACGCTGCATGAACCCTCCTCGCACCCGTTTGCCAGGCGCGAGCATAATGTTGCCAGGTGGAAAACTGTCAGTGTAGATGCAAGGTTTCAAAGTTTCAAGGAGTGCAAAGTGCGGGGTTTCAAGGTTTCAACGTTTCAAGGAGCGCAGTGGTGAACGCTCTCAGGCGGCTGCGAACCTTGGACTCTGAAACCTTGCAACCTTGAAACCTTGAAACCTTGAAACCTGGCCCTTTCTTCGATGCTTCGAACAGTGGTTGACGATGTGCGGTGTAGTTGTTATTATCATACGGTTCCGCGAGTTAAGTCTGGCTTGCCTGTGAACGGCAGTCCTGTTGCACGCGCAACCCGCGTAGACGGCAGACTCCGGCAAGATATCGGCTGAGCTTTGAAGAAATACGTACCCGGTTGGAGTGAGATCGGGGACGCCCTCGCTGAAACGTCCTGCGAAAACCTTTGTGCCCGGGCATATTCAACAGAGCCTGGGAGTCACGCGAGGCTATGCAGGGGAAGCAGACGAAACGGAACGCCTCCGAACCTGAATTAAGGTGAGGCGTGGCGTCACCGTCGTCGCCGATTAGTCTGAGCGGGAAATTGAACGAATTCTCACCGGCACGCATTGTTAAAAAAGCCGCGCGGGAGAGTATGGCTGGGCGCGACAGCCTGTGCCAGAACTGAGATGGGAAGGGTCCTGTCTTCAGGGGCAGATCGTCGTTAGTCGCTGGTCGTTAGTCGTTCGCGAGCAGGTTTTGCCGACGACTAACGACTATCGACCAACGACTTTGAGGAGCTTCGAGAGTGCCTACTTTTAATCAGTTGGTGAAATCCGGCCGCGATCGGACCCGGTACAAGACGGCAAGTCCGGCGCTGCAATCGTGTCCGCAGAAGCGTGGAGTGTGCACCCGGGTGTATACCCAGACGCCGAAGAAGCCGAATTCGGCGCTGCGCAAAGTGGCGCGCGTTCGCCTGACCAATGGAATCGAAGTGACGACGTACATTCCGGGCGTTGGCCATAACCTGCAGGAGCACTCGATTGTGCTGATCCGCGGCGGCCGTGTGAAAGATCTGCCGGGCGTGCGTTATCACGTGGTGCGCGGAACGCTCGACGCCACCGGCGTCGCGGGCCGTAACCAGGGGCGCTCGAAGTACGGTACGAAGCGCGCCAAGAAAGCGTAAGCAAAGAATCGTAGAGACGCGGCTCGCCGCGTCTAAAGGCTCTAGCCAGAAGCTAGCAGCCAGGAGCCGGAAGCAGAATGCCTAGAAAAGGACATACAGCGAAGCGGACGGTCGAGGCCGACCCGGTTTACGGATCGGATCTGGTGACAAAGTTCATCAACTCGATGATGTGGCAGGGCAAGAAATCGACTGCCGAGGGCATCTTTTATAAGTCGCTTGAGAAGTTGCAGGAAAAGGGCGGCGACGAAGCCCTGAAGCTGTTCACCAAGGCAGTCGAGAACGCCAAGCCGTTGCTGGAAGTGAAAACGCGGCGCGTGGGCGGCGCGAACTACCAGGTGCCGATTGAAGTCGCTCCCGATCGCAGAACGTCGCTAGCCATCCGCTGGATTGTGAGCTATGCGCGCGGACGCGGCGAAAAAGGAATGATCGAGAAGTTGACCAACGAATTGCTCGACGCCTCGAACGGCAAAGGCGCTGCCATCAAGAAGAAAGAAGACGTGCATCGGATGGCGGAAGCAAACAAGGCGTTCGCGCATTACCGGTGGTAGAGAGTCGCTAGCTTTTAGCTAGGAGCTAGAAGCCAGAAGCTGAATTTCGGAGCCCCAGAAAGAGTTATTAGTCGTGCCCAGAACAGTCCCATTAGAGCGTTGCAGGAACATCGGCATCATGGCCCACATCGATGCCGGTAAGACCACGACGACGGAGCGCATCCTGTTTTATACGGGAAAGACGCACCGTATCGGCGAGGTGCACGAAGGCACGGCCATCATGGACTGGATGGAGCAGGAGCAGGAACGCGGCATCACCATCACCTCCGCCGCGACAACCTGTACCTGGCGCGACATTCGCATCAACATTATCGATACCCCCGGCCACGTGGACTTTACCGCCGAGGTGGAGCGCTCACTGCGCGTGCTCGACGGCGCTGTCGCCGTGTTTGACGCGGTGCATGGCGTGCAGCCGCAGTCGGAAAAAGTGTGGCGGCAGGCGGACAAGTACGGCGTTCCTCGAATTTGTTTCATTAACAAGATTGACAAGATGGGTGCTGATTTCGAGCATGCCGTCGATACCCTCCGTAAGCGCCTCAACGCCAAGCCGGTCGCGATTCAAATTCCCATTGGGCAAGAAGACAAGTTTCGCGGAGTGGTGGATTTGGTCGCGATGAAGTCCATCATCTGGGAGGATGAATCCATCGGCGCGGAGTTCGTAGTTGGCCAGATTCCGGCCGATCTGCAAAAAAAGGCCGAAGCATTTCATACCCAGCTGGTTGAAACCGTTGCTGAAAACGACGACGACATTCTGCACAAATTCCTAGAAGGCGAAGCGATTTCGGCGGACGAACTCAAGGCGTCGCTGCGCAAATCCACAATCGGGCTGAAGCTGTTTCCGGTGGTGGTGGGAACAGCGTTCAAAAATAAAGGGGTACAGCCGCTGCTCGATGCGGTGGTCGATTACCTGCCCTCGCCGCTCGACACGAAAGAGACGCATGGCCTCGATCCCGACACGGGGAAGACGATCACGCGCAAGGCCGATGACAATGAGCCTTTCTCGGCGTTGGCTTTCAAGATCATGGCCGACCCGTTTGTCGGCCAGTTGACGTTTATCCGGGTGTATTCGGGACAGTTGAAGTCAGGCGAGTCGGTGATGAACTCGCGCACCGAAAAACACGAGCGCATCGGGCGCCTGCTCAAGATGCACGCCAATAAGCGCGAAGACATCCAGGAAATCCTAGCCGGCGATATCTGCGCCGTGGTTGGTTTGAGAAACGTCAGCACTGGCGACACGATCTGCAACGAAAAGCATCCGATCACACTGGAGTCGATCGAGTTTGCGGTGCCGGTGATTTCGGTTGCGGTCGAACCGAAGACCAAGGCAGATCAGGAAAAGATGGGCATGGCGCTTTCGAAACTGGCGCAGGAAGATCCGACCTTCAAAGTTCATACCGATCCGGATAGTGGACAGACCATCATCAGCGGCATGGGCGAGCTGCATCTGGAAATCATTGTTGACCGCATGATGCGCGAGTACAAGGTCGAAGCGAACGTCGGCAAGCCGCAGGTGGCGTATCGCGAGACCATCCGCAGGCACGCGGAAGCGGAAGGCAAATACATCCGGCAGACCGGCGGCCGCGGCCAGTACGGACACGCCAAGATTTATCTCGATCCGAACGAACCGGGCAAAGGCTACGAATTCGTCAACGAAATCGTGGGCGGCACGGTGCCCAAGGAATTTATCAAGCCGATTGACCAGGGCATGCAGGAGGCCATGGAGGGCGGCGTTCTGGCCGGCTATCCGATGGTCGACATCAAGGCGACGCTCTACGACGGCAGCTACCACGATGTCGATTCCAACGAAATGGCGTTCAAGATCGCCGGCTCGATGGCGTTCAAAGAGGCGGCGCGCAAGGCGAGTCCGGTGATTCTCGAGCCGGTGATGGCGGTCGAGGTGGTGACGCCGGAAGATTACGCCGGAGCGATCATGGGCGACTTGAGTTCGCGTCGCGGGCGCATCGAAGGCATGGAGCACCGCGCCGGTTCGCAGGTAATTAAGGCCATCGTTCCGCTGGCGGAAATGTTCGGCTACGCGACCCACATGCGTTCGTCGACCCAGGGACGCGCCGAGTACTCAATGCATTTTGCGCGCTATGAAGAAGCCCCGCGTCACGTGGCGGACGAAATCATCGCCAAGACGCAGGGCAAAACGGCGTCGCGGTGAATCGTATCAGGGCGTGGCTTTAGCCACGCCGAATCGCGAACGTCGGATCGTTAGACAAGGTTCGGGGCTTTAGCCCCTGAGGAAAACGGAAATGGCGAAAGAAAAATTTGAACGGACCAAGCCGCACTGCAACGTAGGGACGATTGGTCACATTGACCACGGCAAGACGACGTTGACGGCGGCCATCACCAAGGTGTTGCAGAAGCACAACCCGAAGATTGTGTTCCGGTCGTTTGATTCGATCGACAACGCTCCGGAAGAAAAAGCGCGCGGCATCACCATTGCCACGGCGCACGTGGAGTATGAGACGCCGAACCGGCACTATGCGCACGTGGACTGTCCGGGTCACGCGGATTACATCAAGAACATGATCACGGGCGCGGCGCAGATGGATGGCGCAATCTTAGTCGTGGCGGCGACGGACGGTCCGATGCCGCAGACGCGCGAGCACGTGCTGCTGGCGCGGCAAGTGGGTGTTCCCTACATTGTCGTGGCGCTGAACAAGTGCGACGCGGTGGACGATCCGGAGTTGCTGGATCTGGTGGAGCTGGAAGTACGCGAGTTGCTGAAGAGCTATCAGTTTCCGGGCGACGATGTGCCGGTGGTGCGGCTGTCGGCGCTGCTGGCGCTGAACGGGGACGAGAAGTGGGAAAAGCAGATCGACGCGCTGATGGAGGCGGTGGACAAGAGTGTGCCGCAGCCGGCGCGGGAGCTGGATAAGCCGTTCCTGATGCCGATCGAAGATATCTTTTCGATTCAGGGGCGGGGCACGGTGGTGACGGGGCGGATCGAGCGCGGCAAGGTGAAGGTGGGCGAAGAAGTGGAGATAGTGGGCTTCCGGGAGACGCGGAAGACGGTGGTGACGGGCGTGGAGATGTTCAAGAAGCAGCTGGACGAAGGCATGGCGGGCGACAACGCCGGCCTGCTGCTGCGGGGCATCGCGAAGGAAGAGGTGGAGCGCGGGATGGTGCTGGCGAAGCCGGGGTCGATTACTCCGCACACCAAATTCAAAGCGGAAGTTTACATTCTGACGAAGGAAGAAGGCGGGCGGCACACGCCGTTCTTCAAGGGATACAGGCCGCAGTTTTATTTGCGGACGACGGACGTGACGGGGATCGCGGAGTTGCCGGCGGGGACGGAGATGGTGATGCCGGGGGACAACGTGAGCCTGGTGATCGAACTGATCACGCCGGTGGCGATGGAGAAGGGATTGCGGTTCGCGATTCGCGAAGGCGGCCACACGGTGGGCGCAGGCACGATCGCGGAGATTATTCAGTAAGGTTTGTGTGGGGCGGGCATTCCTGCCCGCCCTGCGTGCAGCATCGAAAAGGTTCGCGGGCAGGAATGCCCGCGCCACACAAAACGCGGCTTGCAACTCGCCGCCAGATCTTTCCTCTCGGGATGAAGACGAGCCGGGAGGGGCAAAGAGAGTGAACAGTGACGGGAAAAGAGAGAATTCGCATCCGGTTGAAAGCTTACGACTATCGCATTCTGGATCAGTCGACGGGCGAGATCGTGGAGACGGCTAAACGCACCGGCGCGCAAATCGCGGGACCGATTCCGCTGCCCACGATGAAAAACAAGTACTGCGTGTTGCGGTCGCCGCACGTGGATAAGAAATCGCGGGAGCAGTTCGAAATCCGCACCCACAAACGGCTGCTCGATATTCTCGAGCCAACGCAGCAGACGGTCGATGCGCTGATGAAGCTCGATCTGCCGGCGGGCGTGGATGTGGAGATTAAAGCATTCGGTAAGGAACATAAGTAGTCGTTGGTCGTTCGTCGTTGGTCGTTCGCGATCACGACTTGACAATGACGCCTAGCCAATAGCCACTGAGCCAAGCTGGGAACGGAGAAGGAAATGGCGAGAGTTACAGGGATTCTGGGTAAGAAGGTCGGCATGACGCAGCTCTTCGATTCGAAGGGCGATGTGCGTCCGGCGACGGTGTTGCAGGCGGGACCGTGCGTGATTACGCAGCACAAGACCCAGATCAAGGACGGATACGAGTCGGCGCAGATCGGGCTGGTCGAGTTTGTGAAGGAAAAGAAGCTGTCCAAGCCCATGCGTGGACACTTTGCCAAGCACAACCTGCCGCCGGTGAAATTTATGCGCGAGGTTACGGTGGAAGTGGACGCTCTGGGCGAGACAACCGAAGGCGTGATCAAGGTTGGCGACCGCGTGCTGGTGGATATTTTCGAGGGCGAGCGCTTCGTGGACATCGTCGGGGTGAGCAAGGGGCACGGCTTTCAGGGTGTAGTGAAGCGCCATCACTTTGCCGGCGGCGCGAAGTCGCACGGTTCCATGTTTCAGATTACGGGTTCGATCGGTTCGTCGGCGTTTCCTTCGCGCGTGTTCAAGGGCATGCGGATGTCGGGCCACATGGGCGATGCGCGGGTGACGACGCGCAACCTGCGCATCCTGGGCGTAGATAAAGACGAGAACCTGCTGGTGGTTGAGGGCAGCGTTCCGGGCGCGAATGGCGGATACATCGTGATCAATAAGGCGAAGAAGCCGCCGCGAGAACGCCGCGGGTTTGCGGGCGCGGCGACGGTAGATCCGTTGAAGGCGGCGAAACGAGCTTCGAAGAAGGTGTAGCTAAGAAAGATCAAAGGCCGCAGGCGAGGGCGCCCGCGCCACATGAGAAAGCATATGGCAACTATTGATATTTACAATTTGAGCGGAGCCAAGGCCGGGACGATGGAGCTGGCCGAGGAGGTTTTCGGCGCGGTCAACGAAGACCTGCTCTGGGAGGCGATCACGCACTATCGCGCCTCCGCGCGCGCGGGCACGCATGCCACCAAGAACCGCTGGCGGGTATCTGGTTCGGGCAAGAAACTGTGGAAGCAGAAGGGCACGGGGCGGGCGCGTATCGGTTCGATCCGTTCGCCGCTGTGGCGCCATGGCGGCACGGTGCATGGACCGCAGCCGCGATCCTATGACTACGCCTTCCCGAAGAAGAAACTGCTGGGGGCGCTGCGCTCGGCGCTGGCCTCGAAGTTTGCCGACGGCAAACTGATGGTGGTGAAGGCCTTCGACGTGAAAGAGCCGAAGACGAAGCTGTTTCGCGAGGCGCTCGACAAGCTGAAGATCAATGGCACGACGCTGCTGGTCGATATTTCGACGGCGGAGAATAAGAACCTGGAGCTCAGTTCGCGCAACATCGACGGGCTCGAACTGGTGCGGGCGAACGAAGTGCATCCCTATCACATCATGCGCTACACGCATGTGGTGTTTGCGCAGCCGGCGCTTGAAAAACTTCAGGATTCGCTGAAGAAGTCGGCTTCGCGTCGCTCGCACGAAGCGGAGCCGGCACAGGAAAAAGCAAAGAAGAAACCGGCCGGGCGCTCGCGTAAGGCGCAGCCGGAGGTGGCCTGATGAAATCCGCGTATCAGATTATTCAGAAGCCGGTGATCACCGAGAAGGGCCTCGGCATTCGAGAGACGCAGAACACGCTGGTTTTTCAGGTGGCGCCGAAGGCCACGAAGACCGAGATCAAGGAAGCGGTGCAGGCAATCTTCAAGGTGAAGGTAGCTTCGGTGCGCACCGCGAATTATCCCGGGAAAGAACGGCGGCGAGGCAAGTTTACAGGCTACCGTCCGGATTGGAAGAAGGCGTACGTGCGGTTGAAGACCGGCGAGAAGATGCCGGAGTACGCACAAAACCTGTAATGCTGTCGTTGGTCGCTAGTCGTTAGTCGTTGGGAAATCGAATAGCGAACGGCCAACGACCAACGACCAACGACCAAGAGCAGTGAGCTACATATGGCCATAAAGACTTACAGACCGACAACGCAGACGTTGCGCTATCGCACCTCGGTTACGACCGACGATATCACCTCGTCCACGCCGCATAAGCCGCTGGTTGAGGGGAAGATACGGTCGGGCGGGCGGCGCAATTCCGGCGACACGACCATGCGGTTCCGTGGCGGCGGCAACAAGCGCAAGCTGCGCACGATTGACTTCAAGCGCGACAAGCACGGGATTCCGGCGACGGTCGTGACCATCGAATACGATCCGGGCCGCTCGGCGCGCATCGCTCTGTTGAGCTATGCCGATGGCGAGAAGCGCTACATCGTGCAGCCCGATGGGCTGAAGGTTGGGCAGAAGATTTTGAGCGGTCCCGAGGCTGACATTCTGGTTGGCAACGCGCTGCCGCTGCGGAATATTCCGCCGGGCACGACGATTCACAACGTGGAACTGCGTCCGGGTAAGGGCGCACAGATGGTGCGCTCGGCGGGCGGTGCGGCACAGTTGATCGCCAAAGAAGACGATTATGGGCTGGTGAAGTTGCCTTCGGGCGAGACCCGCAAGGTGCTGCTCGATTGCCTGGCAACCATCGGGCAGGTCGGCAACACCGATCACGAAAACGTCACCTGGGGCAAGGCGGGACGCACGCGCTGGGTGGGAAAGCGTCCGCATAACCGCGGCGTTTCGATGAACCCGGTGGACCACCCGCATGGCGGCGGTGAAGGCAAGACCTCCGGCGGACGTCATCCGGTGACGCCGTGGGGCCAGCCGACGCGTGGCTACAAGACGCGGAACAATAAGCGGACAGACGCGTTTATCGTGAAAGACCGCAGGCAAAAAGGTTAGAGAACTAGGTTTCAAGGTTTCAGAGTTTCAACGTTTCAAGGAAAAATCAGAAGCCTTGGTTCGGCTTTACTGAGAACTGAGAGCTGAGAACTGAGAACTGACTTATGGCACGATCGACGAAAAAAGGACCGTTCGTGGACGCACACCTGGCGACGAAAGTGGAAGCCATGAATGCGCGTAACGAGAAGAAGGTGCTGCGGACATGGTCGCGGCGCTCGACGATTGTCCCGGAGATGGTGGGACACACGATTGCCGTGCATAACGGAAGGAAATTTATTCCGGTCTATGTCACCGAGAACATGGTGGGTCACAAACTGGGCGAATTCAGCTTTACCCGTCAGTTCAAGGGGCACTCGATGAAAGCGGCGACCGAAGTCGCGGCGAAACCGGCGGGCGTGCCCGGCGGGCCTGGAGCCATAGTGCCATCCGCGCCGCCGGCGCCGAAGGCGTAAAAGGCAGCTACTGGCTGCTGGCTCCTGGCTAGGAGCTAGGAGCTAGAGGCTAGAAGCTGAGAGACAAGAAATGGAATTTCGAGCGGAAGCAAAATACATGCGGGTCTCGCCGCAGAAGGCGCGGCTGGTGCTGAACCTGATCAAGGGACGGCGAGTGGAAGAGGCGCGGAACACGCTGGCATTCACCAAGAAGCGCGTGGCGGCGACGGTCGGGAAGCTGTTGCAGTCGGCAATCGACAACGCGAATTTTCTGAGCACCGAAAAGGGCCTGGATGTTGATCTGGACAACTTGTATGTGAAGCACGCGGTGGCGAATGATGGACCGCGCATGAAGCGGATTCGTCCGGCGCCGATGGGGCGTGCCTACCACTATGTGCGGCGCATCGCGCATATTGAAATTGTGCTGGCGGAGAAGAACCGGAACGGCGTGCCGGCAGGGACAGGAACGACGCCGGCGGCGGGCGAGAAAGCGGCGAAAGCCGCGGCTCCTCCGAAGCCGAAAGCCAAGGTGAAGGCGCCAGCGAAGAAAAAGGTGGTCGCCAAGAAGGCGACGGCAAAGAAATAGGCGGGAAGGTTTCAAAGTTTCAAGGTTTCAGAGTTTCAAAGAAAAGACGAGAGTTGCAGAGGTTTTACGTTGAAACCTTGCAACCTTGAAACTTTGAAACCTGCAGTGAGAAATTTAGGAGCACATATGGGACAGAAAGTTCATCCTTACGGATTCCGCCTCGGCTACACCAAGCCGTGGAAATCGCGCTGGTTTGTCGAAAAAGATTACGACAAGCTGCTGCTCGAAGACGTGAAGCTCAAGGCCGAGCTGAAGGAAAAGCTCAAGTCGGCGGGCGTGAGTTCGGTTGAAATCGAGCGTCCGGGCAATAAGCTGCGGATCATCATCAAGACGGCGCGTCCGGGGATCATTATCGGCCGCAAGGGCGCGGAAATCGACAAGCTGAAGCAGGACTTGCAGAAGAAGACGACGCGCGAGGTGCATGTCGATATCCAGGAAGTGCACAAGCCGGAACTCGATGCGCAACTGGTGTCGGAGTCGATTGCGCTGCAACTGGAAAAGCGCGTGGGCTTCCGGCGGGCGATGCGGAAGTCGGTGGATTCGGCGCTGCGTTTCGGTTGCAAGGGCATCAAGGTGCGGGTGAGCGGGCGGCTGAATGGAAACGAAATCGCGCGCTCGGAGTGGTATCTGCAGGGGAGGCTGCCGTTGCACACGCTGCGCGCCGATATCGACTACGGCTTCACCGAGGCGCGCACGACGTACGGCGTGATCGGCGTGAAGTGCTGGGTCTACAAGGGCGAGATTCTGCCGGCGAAGAAACGCGAAGCGACGCCGGCTCGAGAAGTCAGCACCACCGGAGCTTTTTAGAAGGTAAGAGGTCAGAGGTCAGATTGCAGAAGTAAAAACCTAAGCTCGCGGACGCTGATGGATTTTGAATTCGCTAGCAGCTGAGAGCTAGAAGCTAAGAGCCGATTTTTATGTTGATGCCGAAGAAAGTTAAGTACCGCAAGCAGCAGCGTGGGCGCATGACGGGCAAGGCCTGGCGCGGAAGCGAGCTGTCGTTCGGCCAATACGGGCTGAAAGTGCTCGAACCGGGCTGGATTACCGACCGCCAGATTGAAGCGAGCCGGGTGGCGATGACGCGTTTTGTGAAGCGGGGCGGCAAGGTCTGGATCCGCCTGTTTCCGGATAAGCCGGTGACCAAGAAGCCGGCTGAAACCCGTATGGGCAAAGGCAAAGGGGCGCCGGATCACTGGGTCGCGGTGGTAAGGCCGGGAAAGATTCTGTTTGAGATGGAAGGCGTGACCATCACGGATGCGAAAGAGGCCATGCGGCTGGCGTCGCACAAGCTTCCGCTGCGGACAACGTTCGTAAAGCGCGAAGTGCTGTAAGGGAAGTCAGAAGTAAGAAGTCAGATTGCAGAAGTTAAAAGCTAAGGCTCCAATAGCGAAGAAACTGGGACGCACTGAGAGCTGACAGCTGAGAGCCGAGAGCTGATTTTATGAAGGTAGAAAAGATTCGCAACTTGACCGACGCCGAGCTCAAGCACCAGGAACGGGACTTGGCGGACCAACTCTTCAAGCTGAAGTTCCAGATGAACATGGGACAGACGGAGAGCCTCAAAAAGATTCGCGGGCTGCGCCGGGATATTGCGCGCGTCAAGACCGTTCTGCGCCAGCAGGAACTGGCGGGCGCGAAGATGGAGAAAAAATAATGGCGGAAATCATGGGCCAATCCGAAAGAGCGCAAACGGAGAAAGCGCAGACCGAAAAACACAGCGGCCGCAAGATCCTGATCGGCACCGTCGTCTCCAACAAGATGCAGAAGACGATCGTGGTCGAGGTGACCCGGAAGAAAGCGCATCCGATGTATAAGCGGGTGATCTCGATCCGGAAGAAGTTCTACGCGCACGACGAGAAGAACGAGGCGCATACCGGCGACACCGTAAGGATCGAAGAGTCGCGGCCACTGTCGAAACTGAAGCGCTGGACGCTGAAGGAAATTGTGCGCAAGACGGCGCTGGTGCCGGAAGTGGACATTGATGCCGGGATTGGCGTTTCCGCTGAGAAATAGGCGGAGAGAAGGAGACAGACATGGCCGTAATGATGAGATCCATGCTCGAGGTCGCCGATAACTCCGGCGCGCGCAAGCTGCAGATGATCCTGCCGCTGGGCGGCTCGACCGGTCTGCGCGCGGGCCTGGGCGACGTGATCACGGCGAGTGTGAAAGAAGCTGCGCCGGACGGTCAGGTGCAGAAGGGCAAAGTGGTGAAGGCGGTGATCGTGCGGACGCGGAAAGAACATCGGCGGCGAGATGGGACTTACATCCGCTTCGATCAGAACGCGGCGGTGCTGATCAACGAAACCGGCGAACCAGTGGGTACTCGCGTATTTGGTCCGGTGGCGCGCGAACTACGCGAGAAAAAGTTTTTGAAGATTGTGTCGCTGGCGCCGGAAGTGCTGTAAGGGCCAGGTTTCAGGGTTTCAAAGTTTCAAGGTTTCAAGGTGCCTTGAGAATGTGGGACCCGAACGAAGTGGCTTTGAAACTTTGAAACCTTGAAACGTTGAAACCTGGAGTTTGTATGGGAACAGCTACTACTACCGAACATAAGCGAGTGGATATCCGCCGGAATGACACGGTGAAGGTGATGACCGGGCGGGATACGGGAAAAGAAGGGCGCGTGCTGCGCGTGTTTCCCGACGAGGGCAAGGTGCTGGTGGAGCACGTGATGACGGTGAAGAAACACGTGCGGCCGAATCCGCAGCGCAACATCAAGGGCGGAATCGCCGAGCAGGAGCGGGCGATCTTTTTGTCGAACGTGGCCCTGGTGTGCTCAACCTGCGGCCCGGTGCGGATCGGGCATGAAGTGCGCGGCGATCGCAAGGTAAGAGTTTGCAAGAAGTGCGGGACGACACTGGACAAGTAGCTGCTAGCTGCTGGCTGCTAGCTGCTGGCAAGCCCCTTGACGGCCATGGCCGCTGGGCGGAACTTAAGAGATTTTGGAAGGGCTTACGAACCGGAGAAGCTCGGATTGCTAGAAGCCAGTAGCTAGCAGCCAGAAGCCAAACCCGAAACCGTGAGAGAAGGCAGCAACGACAATGGCAGACGAGCAAAAAAAAGGCGAGCAGCAAAAGAAAGCGAAGCCGGCCAAGGGCGAGCAAAAGGGACACGCTCCGGTCGAGGCCAAGGCGGGTCCAGAGGCTCCACGGCACGCGGCGAAGGAGCGGCCGCGGCTGCGGTCGCGGTTTGAGAAGGAAGTCGCCGGGGCCTTGATGAAGGAACTCGAACTCAAGAACCCGATGGCGGTGCCGCGGCTGCACAAGATCGTCGTCAACATGGGCGTGGGCGAAGCGACCCAGAACGCGAAGCTGATCGATCCGGCGGTGAATGAACTAGGGCAGATTACGGGACAGAAACCGGTGGTCACGCGGGCGAAGAAATCGATTGCGGCGTTCAAAGTGCGCGAGGGCATGCCGATTGGGGCAATGGTGACGCTGCGCGGCGACCGCATGTACGAATTTTTCGATCGTCTCGTAACCATCGTGCTGCCGCGAGTGCGCGATTTTCGCGGAGTCTCGACCAAGTCGTTCGATGGGCGCGGCAATTACACGCTGGGTCTGCACGATCAGCTGATTTTTCCGGAGATTGACTACGCGAAGGTCGACAAGCTGAAAGGCATGAACGTGACCATCGTGACCACGGCGCGCTCCGACGACCAGGCGCGGAGTTTGCTGAAGCATCTGGGAATGCCGTTTCGGGCGTAGGTCAGAGGTAAGAGGTCAGATTGCAGAGGTAAGACCAAAATTCGTAACAAATGGGTTGCTAGAAGCTAGCAGCCAGGAGCTAGAAGCTAAGTGGCCACTACAGCAAAACGAGTGAAAGACGGCGCGGAGAGCAAGGTAAAGCCGCAAAACGTCAAGAAGCCGAAGTTCTCGACGCGCAAGCACAACCGTTGCAAGATTTGCGGGCGTCCGCGGGCTTTTCTGCGGAAGTTTGGCGTCTGCCGTCTGTGTTTCCGGCAACTGGCGCTGCGGGGCGAGATCCCAGGCGTTTCGAAGTCGTCCTGGTAAAAATCAGTCGCTGGTCGTTGGTCGCTGGTCGTTCGCTAACGACTAACGACTAGCGACTAACGACCGAAGTTAAGCTGCTGACAGGTTCTCCGCTGCACGCGGAGCGAACGGGCGGCTCGAGGAGAAGCAAACGATGAGGTTGACCGATCCGGTCGCAGACATGCTGGCGCGCATCCGCAATTCGATCCGCGCCCGGCACCAGAAAGTCGATATACCAGCTTCCAAGCTGAAGACGGAGATTGCCCGCATCCTGAAGGAAGAGGGCTATATCGCGAACTTCAAGCCGGCGGAAGAAGAGGGCCACAAGGTCCTGCGCGTGTATCTGAAGTACGGCAACAACAACGAGGCGGTGATTACGAACCTGGCGCGGGTGTCGCGTCCGGGCTGCCGCGTCTATGTGCGCCGCACCGAGATTCCGCGAGTGCTGGGCGGCATGGGAATCAATATCCTGACCACGCCCAAAGGCGTGATGACAGGGCGCCAGGCTCGCCGCGAGGGACTGGGCGGCGAATTGCTTTGCGAAATTTGGTAGGGCAGCTTCTAGCTACCAGCTACTAGCTGAAGCCGCAACGCAGGTGAGATTGCACGAAAAGGTTCTAGCTAGAAGCTAGAAGCCAGAAGCCAAGAGCTGATCTTATGTCACGAATTGGAAAGAAACCGATCGCGATCCCGAAGGGCGTGACGGTCAAAATCGAAGGCAACACGGTGATGGTCCAGGGGCCGAAGGGCAAGCTGGATACATCTCTTCCGTCCGGCATCAAGATGGAACAGAAGGACGGCAACCTGGTGGCAATCCGCGAGAACGATTCGCAGGCGGCAGTGCATGGGCTGGCGCGCGCGCTGGTCAATAATGCGGTCGATGGCGTGACCAAGGGCTGGACGAGGGACCTGGAAATCGTCGGCATCGGCTACCGCGCGGAAATGAAAGGCAAGGGGACGGTGGTGTTCAGTCTGGGGTACTCGCACCCGATTGAGTATCCCCTGCCGAGCGGCGTGGATTGCGCCATCGATGCCAAGCTGACCAAGCTCACGCTGAACGGGATTGACCGCCAGAAAGTCGGCCAGGTAGCGGCGGAAATGCGGGCGTTGCGGCCTCCCGATCCGTATAAGAATAAAGGCGTGCGTTACGCCGGCGAGCGGTTGAAGAAGAAGGTTGGAAAGACGGGAGCAAAATAACGACTGAGGGCTTGCACGATGCTGAGAATCGCTTCAAAGAATCAGACGCGGCAGCGGGTGCACGATCGTATCCGGAAGAAGGTGATGGGTACGGCGGAGCGTCCGCGGCTGAATGTTTACCGGTCGCTGAACCATATCTACGTGCAGTTGATTGACGACCTGAAGGGCGTCACGCTGGCCGCGGCTTCGACGGCCGACGACCGCAAGGGTGTGCGCGTGACCGGCGGCAACGTGGCGTCGGCGAAGATGGTGGGGAAGAAGATTGCCGAATTGGCCAAGCAGAAGGGTTTTACCAAGGTTGTATTTGACCGTGGCGGCTACATTTACCATGGCCGGATCAAAGCGGTGGCCGATGCGGCGCGCGAGGCTGGACTGCAGTTCTAGTCGTTAGTCGCTGGTCGTTAGTCGTTCGGAGAGCACGGTAGCGCGAACGTCCAACGACCAGCGACTAACGACCAACGACAAAGACAGAAACGAGATTTCAGAATGCCTAGAGTTACTAAGAAACTCGATGCGGGTTCGTTCCAGTTAAAAGACCAGGTGGTCTCGATTAACCGGGTGACGAAGGTGGTTAAGGGCGGCAAGAACATGTCGTTCGCGGCGTTGGTGGTGGTGGGCGATCCTTCGGCGGCAGTGGTTGGTTTTGGATCGGGCAAGGCGAAGGAAGTTCCCCAGGCCATCCGCAAAGGGATCGAGGCGGCGAAAAAGAACCTGATGCGGATCAACCTGACGCAGACTTCGGTGCCGCACACGGTGATCGGACGCTTTGGCTCGGGCAGGGTATTGCTGAAGCCGGCCCCGGAAGGCACGGGCGTGATTGCGGGCGGAGCGGTGCGCGCGGTGATGACGTCGGCAGGAGTGCAGAATGTGCTGACGAAGTCGATCGGCACCAACAACCCGCACAACGTGATCAAAGCCACCTTCGAAGCCCTGAAGAAGCTCAAGAACCGGGAAGCCGTCGCGACCCTGCGGGGCAAGTCGGTGGAGGAGTTGTAGCAAAACCAGTCGTTGGTCGTTAGTCGTTGGTCGTTGGCAAGCGAGGCTCGCAAACGACTAACGACTATCGACTAACGACCAAGGAAGTGAAATGACAACCAAAACGGCAAAATCTGTTGCGAGCGGCAAGATCCAGCTGAAGTGGGTGCGGTCGATGATCTGCACTCCAGTCAAACAGAGGAAAGTTGTCAAAGGGCTGGGGTTCACCCGGTTGTACCAGGTGATTGAGCGTCCCGACACGGCTGCGATTCGCGGCATGGTGAAGAAGATCCCGCATCTGGTGGAGATCGTAAAGTAAGCTCTCAGCTCCAAGCTCTCAGCTCTCAGGAAGAGCCCCAATCGGTTTTCCTGAGAGCTGAGAGCTGAGAGCTGAGAGCCAGGAACTTATATGAACTTATCGACAATACGTGCACCTAAGAAGTCAAGCGAGAAGAAAAAGCGGGTCGGACGCGGTATGGGGTCGGGCATGGGCAAGACTTCCACGCGCGGCCACAAAGGGCAGTGGTCCCGATCGGGTGCGCGGCTGATCCGTGGATTTGAAGGCGGCCAGATGCCTCTGCACCGGCGTGTGCCGAAGCGCGGCTTCACCAACATTTTCCGCGAGGAATACGATGTCGTGAACCTCGACCGGCTGGCGGAGCTCGGCGAAACCGAAATCACGCTCGAGGTGCTGAAGAAGGCGGGTGTGGTGAATGGCAAGTCGCCGGTCAAGATTCTGGGCAATGGTGAGCTGAAGACGGCGATCACCGTCCAGGCGCACAAGTTTTCGAAGTCGGCGCAGGAAAAAATCACCAAGGCGGGCGGCAAGTTTGAGGTCTTGCAGTAATGCTGGAAAAGCTGGCGAACATCTTCCGGGTTCCTGACCTTCGCAAGCGCGTGCTGTTCACGCTCGGGCTGCTGGCGGTGTATCGCATTGGCGGCCACATCCCGACGCCGGGAATCAATGCCGACCGGCTGGCGGCGTTCTTCGAGCAGAACCGGGGCTCGGTGCTGGGTTTTGTGGATCTGTTCAGCGGCGGCAACCTGCGGCGGCTCACGATTTTCGCGCTGGGCATCATGCCGTACATTACGGCGTCGATCATTTTGCAGTTGCTGACAGTGGTCTATGAGCCGCTCGCCAAACTGCAAAAAGAAGGCGAGATGGGCCGCAAGAAAATCACGCAGTGGACGCGTTATCTCACCGTGGTTTTGAGTGCGGTGCAATCGGCCGGCATTGCCTTCAGTCTGCAAAAGGCGGGCGACTTCGTCAACACGCCCGGACCGGGCTTCATCCTGATGACCATGCTCACGCTGACCACGGGCAGCGCGTTCATCATGTGGCTGGGCGAGCAGATTACCGAGCGCGGCATCGGCAACGGCATGTCGTTGCTGATTTTTGCCGGCATCGTGGTCGGCCTGCCGCGTGGCGTGATCGATCTCTACCAGAAGGCGCAGACCTCGGCCTGGGGAGTGTTTACGGCCCCGGCTCTCATCCTGTTGCTGGTGCTCATGATTGCGGTGGTGGCGTTCATCGTCTTTGTCGAACGCAGCGAGCGGCGGATTCCGGTGCAGTATGCCAAGCGTGTCGTCGGACGCAAAGTGATGGGCGGGCAATCTACCCACCTGCCGTTGCGGGTGAATGCCGGCGGCGTGATGCCGGTGATTTTTGCGTCCTCGATTCTGGCCCTGCCACAGATGCTGGGTGCGGCGTTCCACAACAACAAGGTGGTCGGTCCGCTCCTCGACGCGATGCGCTGGGGTGAGCCGTTGTATACCTTGCTCTATGCCACCGGGATTGTCTTCTTTGCCTACTTCTATATCTCGATCGTGTTCAATCCGAACGAGGTCGCGGACAACATGCGGAAGTGGGGAGGATTCATTCCTGGCATCCGGCCGGGAAAGCGAACTTCGGACTTTATCAACGATGTTCTTACCCGGATCACGCTGGTGGGCGCGCTCTACCTCATTATGATTTCGCTGATTCCGGAGTGGATGATTGCGGGCATCAAGCTGAACCATCTTCCGCTGCTGGGACGCCTGTTTGAAAACCTGCCGACCTGGATCACGAACGGTCTGGGCGTGAACTTTTATTTTGGCGGAACTTCGCTGCTGATCGTAGTGGGCGTGGCGATGGATACGGTGACGCAGATTGAAGCGCAACTCATCATGCGGCACTACGATGGCTTCACGCCGAAGAGCGGCCGGATTCGGGGACGCCGCTGGTAGACACAGCTGCGAGCTTCTGGCTGCTGGCTTCCAGCAAACACGAGAATCTGAATGTTTGCTTAACAGCTAGGGGCTAGGAGCTAGAAGCTGGATTTTGTGAGCGCGGAGTATTTCCGCGATGGGAAATACGAGAAAAGGGGCCATGTCGATGGCCAAAGAGTCGGCTAACGACACCGCGCGAAATATTGGACCGGTGATTCTTCTGGGGCCCCCCGGGGCCGGGAAGGGCACTCAGGCGAAACAGATTGTCGACCGTTATGGTGTCCCGCAAATCTCAACGGGGGATCTTTTACGGGATCACGTAGGGCGGGGTACCGAGCTCGGCCTTGAAGCCAAAGCGATCATGGCTCGGGGCGAGCTGGTTCCTGACGAGTTGATGTACGGCATCGTGGCCAAGCGGCTGCGGGAAGCCGACTGTGAACGCGGATTCGTGCTGGATGGCTTTCCACGGACCGCCGCCCAGGCAGGATGGCTGGACGCTTTCCTGGAAAAAGAGGTCTTTGAAAATAGATCCGAAAAGAGTCCGGAGCGGTGTCCGCCGGTTGTGATCCAGTTGCTCGTAGACTATACTCAATTACTACTGCGGCTTACCGGGCGGCGTTCGTGTCCCACCTGTGGACGGCTCTATAACATCCACTTTCAGCCACCTCTCGTTGACGAGTTGTGTGATGTGGACGGATCCAAGCTGGTGATCCGCGACGACGATCGTGAAGAAGTAATTTCCGGGCGATTGACGGCTTATGAGACGCAGACCAAGCCGGTAGCGGATTACTACCGATTGCAGCGGCGGCTGATCGCGGTCAATGCGGATCGGCCGAAAGAAGATGTTACCGCGCAAATTTTCGGCGTGATTGACAGGCACTGTAAGGATAAGTATTGCCAGGGCGAGTGCTAGTGGCTGCTGGAATGAGGAGTACCAGAGACCAGCCCGGGAGGGACTCTGCGGGTTATCCAGTTCCAGAGATGGAACGAAGTCAGAATTGATTATGAGTTTTGGAGAAGGCCGGATCATCCGCAAGTCGCCGGAAGAGATCGAAAAGATGAGGCGGAGCGGCAAGATGGTCCGCCAGGTTCTGAACCATGTGAAAACAGTCGTGGCGGCTGGCGTTACGACCATGGATCTGGAGAAGGCCGCCGAGAAACTGATTGCGGAACTCGGGGCCGCGCCGGCGTTCAAGGGATATTACGGTTACCCCTGCGTGCTGTGTACTTCGATCAATGAAGAGATTGTGCACGGGATCCCGTCGGAAAAGCGGACGCTGAAAGCGGGCGATATCGTTTCCATCGACTGCGGCGTGGTTTACGACGGGTATTACGGAGACGCTGCCATCACCGTGCCGGTCGGCGAATCGCTGACTGCGGAATTGAAGAAGCTTCTCGAGGTGACCGAGGCTTCGCTGTACAAGGGCATCGCGCAGGTGAAGATCGGCAACACGGTAGGACACGTCGGCTCGGCCATCCAGAAGCACGTGGAAGCGAACGGGTTCAGCGTGGTGCGGGAATTTGTTGGGCATGGCATCGGGACCAAGCTGCATGAAGCCCCGCAGATTCCGAACTTCGGCAAGAAGGGCCAAGGCCCGGAGTTAACCGAAGGCATGGTTCTGGCGATTGAGCCGATGGTGAACTCGGGTGGTCCCGAGACCAAGGTTTTGAGCGATAAGTGGACGGCAGTGACGGCGGACGGCAGTTACAGCGCGCATTTTGAGCATTGTGTAGCGGTAACGCGGCAAGGGCCGGTGATATTGACGCAGTAGAGCTACTAGCTTCTAGCTCCTGGCTGCTTGCCCGTTTCGAGCAGCATCGAGCTTCAGCTAGGAGCCAGCAGCTAGCAGCTAGGAGCTAATGAGCAAAGAGGACGCGATTGAAGTTGAGGCGTCTAGCGGGCGTGAGCGAAGCGGGAGCCCGCTGCCGAAATCCTGAGCGGAGCGAAGGATCTGTAGTTAGAAGAGATTCAGGAGGGTAATGAGTAAAGAGGACGCGATTGAAGTGATGGCGACGGTGATCGAACCGCTGCCCAATGCCATGTTCAAGGTGGAGCTCGAAAACAAACACCAGGTCCTGGCGCACGTTTCCGGCAAAATGCGGAAGAACTTTATACGGATATTGCCGGGAGACAAAGTCGCGGTCGAACTTTCTCCGTACGATCTGAATCGCGGTCGAATTGTGTACCGCTACAAGTGACGCTGTTTTGCGGGCGTGAGCGAAGCGGGAGCCCGCAGGCGTCATCCTGAGGGAAGCGAAGGATCTGTAGGAATACGCAGTTGCAGTCACTGAGAACCGGCAACTGAGAACTGAGAACTGGTTTATGAAGGTAAGGGCATCGGTTAAGAAGATTTGCGATAAGTGCAAGGTCATCCACCGCAAGGGAGTGGTGCGGGTGATCTGCGAGAACTCGAAACACAAACAGCGTCAAGGTTGAAACCGCTGCTAGCTTCCGGCTCTTAGCTGCTAACGAACGTAACGTGTTTGCTAGAAGCTAGCAGCCAGAAGCCAGAAGCTGGAGGGATTCTATGGCTCGTATTGCAGGCGTCGATCTTCCGCGCAACAAGCACGCGAATATCGCGCTCACTTACATCTACGGCATCGGCAACTCGCGCGCAGCGCGCATTCTGGACGCGGCGAACGTGGATCCGATGAAGAAAGTTTCGGACCTTGGAGAAGATGAGGTCAACCGCATCCGCCAGGTGATTGAGGCGGAAGGCTCGGTGGAAGGCGATCTGCGAAAAGACGTTTCGATGAACATCAAGCGGCTCATCGAAATCGGTTCCTATCGAGGATTTCGACATCGCCGGAATCTGCCGGTTCGCGGGCAGCGCACGCATACCAACGCCCGCACCCGCAAGGGTCCGCGCAAAGGCACGGTCGCGCAGAAGAAGAAGACGGCAAAAGCGTAAGAACAGTTTCTGGCTTCTAGCTTCTAGCTAGGAGCTAGCAGCTAGGAGCTAACAGCTATTATGGCAAAACCAGCAGCAGCAACCGGCGCCCCCGCGGTGCCCGAAAAAAAAGGCAAGAAGAAAACCTTTAAGAAAAAAGAACGCAAGCACGTTCCCCACGGACTGGTGCACGTGCAGGCGTCCTTCAACAACACCATCGTGACCATCTCCGACATGACTGGCAATGTGCTGGCCTGGAAGAGTTCGGGGTCGCTGGGATTTCGCGGGTCGCGTAAAGGGACCCCGTTTGCCGCGCAACAGGCAGCCGCAAATGCCGCCAGTATGGCACGCGATCACGGAGTTCGCAGTGTGGACGTACGTGTAAGCGGTCCGGGATCGGGGCGGGAGTCGGCGGTCCGTGCGCTGGCCTCGGCAGGAATTGAAGTGCGCTCCATTAAGGACACAACGCCGATTCCGCATAACGGCTGCCGGCCGCCGAAACGACGCAGAGTGTAAAGAAGCGTTCTCAGTCCTCAGTTTTCAGTTGTCAGTAAAACCGCTGAAGCCTGGGGTTTACTGAGAACTGACAACTGAGAACTGACAACTGAATTTCGTCCGGGACGAAGGGTGAAGCCATACCCGTAAACCGGTCATCTAAAAGGAGAACAACTTGGCACGTTATACCGATGCAGTGTGTCGTCTTTGTCGCCGGGAGGGGATCAAACTCTTTCTTAAAGGCACCAAGTGCTTTAGCGACAAATGTCCCATTGAGAAGCGCAACTTCGCCCCCGGACAACACGGGAAAGACAAGAAGACCAAGGTCGTAGGTTACGGTCTGCAGTTGCGCGAAAAGCAGAAAGCCAAACGCATCTACTTCACCCAGGAAGGCCAGTTCCGGAATTACTTCGAGAACGCAGTCAAGTCCAAAGGTGTGACGGGCGCGAAATTGCTGGAGTCGCTCGAACGGCGTCTGGACAACGTCGTTTACCGGTTGGGCTTTGGCATTTCCCGCCGGCAGGCGCGCCAGTTGGTGCGTCATGGACACGTGCAGGTGGACGGACGCAAGGTGAACATCCCCTCATACGAGGTCAGCGTGGGAGAAGAGATTGCGATTCGCGAGGGCAGCCGCAAGGTGCCGATTCTCGAAATCGCGAAGGATTTTGCCAGTCATCAGCCGGCGCCGGTCTGGTTGGAGATCGATCGCGAAAATTACAAGGGGCGCGTGCTGGCGCTGCCCAAGCGCGAAGATATCCAACTGCCGGTGAACGAGCAACTGATAGTCGAACTGTATAGCAAGTAGCTCTACGTCGTTCGCTGTTCGCTCTTCGCAAAACCGGAAAAGCGAACGACGAACAGCGAACAGCGGGTTTTGGCCTACTATTCGTGCCAGATCAGCCTGCTGTGGCGCTTGATCCGAACCTGGGCCGGTTCGGAGAGCCACCGCGGAGCCACATGGCCGAGAGGAGAAACACAAGATGCTTTGGAGAGGTTTTCAAAAACCGAAGCGGCTGGCGAGTGATGCCAGTTCGCTCACTGACAAATACGGGATGTTCTGGGCGCAGCCGTTTGAGCGCGGCTTTGGCACCACCATCGGCAACGCGCTGCGGCGCGTGATGCTGAGTTCGATCGAAGGCGCGGCCGTTACCGCGGTCAAGATCGAAGGCGTGCTGCACGAGTTCCAGTCGATTCCTGGAGTAGTCGAGGATGCAACCGACATCATCCTCAATATGAAGCAGGTTCCGTTCAAGCTTGCCGGCGACGGTCCAAAAGCGATTTACCTGCGCGCCGATCAGCCGGGAGTGGTAACCAGCGGCATGATCGAGGCCGATGGCGATGTGGAAGTGCTCGACAAGGAAATTTACATCGCGACGGTGAGCGAGGGCGGTAAGCTCGACATGGAAATGCGCCTGAAGCGCGGACGCGGCTACGTTTCCGCGGATAAGAATTTCGAGGACGACCTCGGCATCGGATTCATCCCCATCGATTCCGTGCACACTCCGGTGCGCAAGTGCAACTACACGGTCGAAGCGGCGCGTTTGGGGCAGATTACCGACTACGACAAGCTGACGGTGGAAGTCTGGACCAACGGTTCGATCACTCCCGGCGATGCGCTGGGATTGTCGGCGAAGTTGATTAAAGATCACATGAATATCTTCATCAACTTCGAAGAGGAAATCGAAACCTCGTCGGCGAGCGAAGAGCGCAGGCCGGAGATCAAGAACGAGAACCTGAACCGGTCGGTCGAGGAACTCGAACTCTCGGTGCGCAGCTATAACTGCCTGAAGAACGCGAACATTCAGTCGATCGGCGAACTGGTGCAGAAGACCGAAGCCGAAATGCTGAAGACGAAGAATTTTGGCCGTAAGTCGCTGAACGAGATCAAGGAGATTCTCTCCTCGATGGGTCTGAGCCTGGGCATGAAGATCGACGAACATGGGAACGCTGTCCCAGGACCGACTTCGAACCAGGTGCTGCCCGCTTCGGCGTACGGCGATAACGATCTGTAAGACAGCTACTGGCTTCTAGCTGCTAGCTACTAACAAACGCTCGAAAGAAAATGCTTGCTAGAAGCTAGTAGCTAGAGGCTAGAAGCTTGATTTACTGGCTACTGACATCTGAGGGTAAACCATGCGTCACAAAGTTGCAGGATACAAGTTAGGACGGACCACTTCCCACCGGCGCGCCATGCTGCGCAATATGGTCACTTCAATCATCATGGAAGAGCGCATTGAGACGACTGTGATCAAGGCCAAGGCAGTGCGTCCGCAGGTCGAGAAGATGATCACTCTGGGCAAGAAGGGCGATCTGGCGGCGCGCCGGCAGGCGGCGGCCTATTTGATGACGGACGAAGCCGTGCACAAGCTTTTCGATACCGTGGCTCCGCGCTTCGGCGACCGCAATGGCGGATATCTGCGAATCGTCCGTACCGCCTGGCGGAAGGGCGACGGCGGCGAAAAGGCGTTCATCGAACTGCTGGGCAGCGAACAGGTGCTCGATGAAAAACGCCAGAAGCGCGCTGAAATTCGCGCCAAACGCGTGGAAGAGAATCGCAAAGCGATGGAAGAGGCCGAAGCGCAGTCAAAGGCCACCGCCGCGACGGAACCAGCCGAGGGCGGAGACAAAAAAGAGTAATGCTCCGCGCAGGGTAGAGGCTAAACCGGGAATCCAAAGAACAAAGGGCGTCCGAAAGCGGGCGCCCTTTTCCTTTTGGTTCTCATGCGCCTGCTATGGTCCGAACGGGCCAACCGTGGTCCCGATGAAGCCGGTTTTGCCATCGAGGACTGCTAGCCGAAGTTCTTTGGCGCCGGCAGCAACCTCCAGGTCGATGGGCACCATCATGCCGTGATCGAGGATCTGCTGATAGGTAGCCGCGTCGAAAGCTCTGTCCACCTTGGTGCTGTGGACCCCAAGACTCTTGCCACTTGCGTCGTAAAGGCCAGCGTAGAGACTTACATTCATCTTCCTGTTGGCGCCGGAATCCTCGGCGCTCAAGGTGTGGGCATCGACGAGAAAGACGACGCGAACCTTGCCGGGGTCGGTGGGCTTGACTTGCGCCATGAAAGAGACTTGTGTCGCCGGCGCACCCACCGCGAGCGCGGCCGCAACGTCCTGTTCGAAGTTGTGATCTTTGGTGGGACCGGTCTCAATCGCAAAGTACCCCTTGCGATAGCGGATCTGAGTGTCGCCCTGGGCCAAGTTGATCTTAATATTGCGGTACTTCCCGTCCCATTTCTTGTTTTCCGGATAGTAGCCGATCTCGTACGAGGCCTTGTTGTCGCTCACCGCCAGAGCGACCCCCTGTCTAATTTCATTCTCATTCACATAAACTTTGCCGCCGGTCTCGCCTGCAATCTCCCGCATTGTGTCTTGGCTAGCCTCAAGGCCTTGGGACTGCCGGATTGCCTGGTTTGCAAGTCCCGCTCCATGGATATCCATGCTGTGAGCTTCCGAGACCGCAGCGAGCGACTCCATGCCGCCGACAAGCCCGCGTACGTCCACGGGATAGATGACGATGCCGGCGCTAGCCAGCTGCGCCTCTGCGTCTTTGATCGCTTGGCCGTGGAGCTCCCGCTCCTCGGATGCAACGGCGCCGGCGCCTCTGACCGATACCGCCTGATTGCCCATGTGGGGTAGATCCGCAGCTAATTCCGCATCGGTTATGTTGCGGTTCTCCGGAATCAGGTCAAACGGCAAGTCCGCGGTGAGCCAGACCACGGTCTTCCGGCCTTGCAAACCACCCAGCATGCGGCTCAGGGAGCGCATAGCCTCAATCGTGATCAGAGTACGCCGTTCGAGGTCGTAGCCGACCTGAAGGTTACTGAAGCTGGCAACCTGCTTTCCGGCCTCAATGGTCAACAGCGCGGCGCCCCCGACTCTGAGACCGGCGTCGGGCGTCTCCCCTATCGCCGGCGGAGCGGAAGCCTTGAGGATTGGCTCCTGCGGCTGGTAATTCTTGATTGCGGTCAAGAGGATTTGAGGATCGCTGGTGAACTGTTGCAGTACATGCAGTCGGTCTGTCAGCCCCACAACCGCCATGAGCTGCCCGGGCTCGCTTTGCTCAACCACATATTTGAGCATTTGCGAGCGCGCGTAGGCTTGGTCTTTGAAGGGAGAGTTCAACGCGTCGAGGATCAGCACCGTGGTAACTCCGGCGGGGCCTACGTTTTGCGGGTGGTTCGAAAGAATCCCGGGAGGGGCGGGTGCTGGCTTCGGCCCGTTTGCGGCCCCCGGCGGGACGAAAACGGAAATCTTCTGCTTCTTCCCGTTCTCCTCCATGGTGAAATCTTCCGCCTTCAGGCCCGTGATGGGCTGCCCTTTCTTGTCCGTGACCACCACGTCCACCAACACCAGACGCGTATTCGCCCGAATGGTTGCCGACGGAATCTCAGATGTCGACTCCTGCGCAGGAAGGATTGTCGGAACCCCAATGATTGCGGCTAATGCTGCCGCCGCGACGAGTTGCGATGCAAAGCGAAACATCAAGCCTCCTTTGAACGCCCGGCCTCCCTTACTGCCCTGGCGTCCCCGTTGCCGTCCCAATGAACCCTGTCTTGTTGTCCAGCACCGCCAGCCGCAACTGATTGGCGCCGGCAGGCAGATCCATATCAATCGGCACCATCATGCCTTTCGCCAGGATTTGCTGATACGTTGCCGCATCGAACGCGCGATCCACCTTAAGGGTGCGCGTCCCGAGATTCTTGCCGTTTACGTTATAGGCGCTCGCAAAGAGGCTTACGTTCAACTTCTTGCCGTCGCTGGTGTCTTCCGCGCTCAAGGTGTGCGCGTCCACGAGGAACATAACGCGAATCTTGCCAGGGTTGGTCGGTTTCACCTGCGCCATAAATGAGACTTGCGTCGCCGACTCACTGAAGTCGAGGGCCTCGGCAACATCCGACTCATGGTTTGGATTCTTCACTTGTGTCGGATCCAGCGCGAAGTATCCCTTGCGGAACCGGAGCTCGCGATCTCCCTGGTCGAGCTTGACCTTGATTGTGCGGAACGCGCCATCCCACTTCTTGTTCTCGGGATAGTATCCGAGCTCATATGAGGCCTTCTCATCGGAGGCGGCGAGGGCAATGCCGTTCTTAATTTCATTTTGATTGACGTAGGCCTTGCCGCCGGTTTGCTTCGCCAACTCTTCCAGGGAACTGGTGGTATTGACATCGATACCCCTCACCATGAGGCCGCGCATATCCACGGGATAGATGGCCACGCCAGCGCTCGCGAGGTCGAATTGTGCTTGGCGAATTTCCCGACTGTGCAATTCTCGCTGCTGAGATAGCGCATTACCGGCCGCGTTGTTAAGTTCATTGTACTTATGCTGCACGTCGGGTAGGTCTGCCAGAAGTTCTGCGTCGCTCTTATTGGTATCTTCGGGAATCAAATCAAACGGGAATGCGGCTGTGAGCCATACCACGTTCTTGCGGCCGGGAAGTCCGCCCAGCGCTCGCGAAAGATCGCGCATGGCTTGGATGGTGATCAGGGTGCGAAGCTCGAGTAAATAGCCGACCGACTGATCCTGAAAGCCCCGAACCTGCGCTTGAGAAATCGCGACCAGCCGGGTAAATTGAACGCTCGGAGGCGGTGCGAGACTGGATTGGGCGGGGGCAGCGCTCGCTTGGAGAATCGGCTCCTGTGGCTGGAGGTTCCTGATCGCAGTCGTCAGGATCCTGGGATCGGAAGTGAAATCCTGAAGCACCCGTAATCTGTCCGTTAGCGTCATGACGGCCATGGGAGTGCCACCTGTGGACTGCTCCAGGACATATTTCAGCATCTGGCCGCGGCCGTAAGCTTGATCCAGGAAGTGGGAATTGGCGGCGTCCAATAGCAGTACTGTGGGGACACCGGCGGGCTTGAGAAACTCCGGCCGATTTGTCAGGAGCCCAGCAGGCAGGGGCTGCGGCGCTTTCTGATCCACAGCTGGAGCCGAAAAGGTTGCCATCTTCTGCTTCTTCCCGTTTTCCTCCACGGTAAAATCTTCCGCCTTCAGGCCCGTAATCGGCTGGCCTTTCTTGTCCGTGACCACCACGTCTACCAACACCAGACGTGTATTCGCTCGAATGGTTGCCGACGGAATCTCAGCTGCCGTCTCCCGCGCTGTAAGAATTGCCGGAACTGCCATGATCGCAGCTAAGGTTGACGCTAAAACGAGTGGAGATAGGGAGCGAGACATGAAGCCTCCTTAGAGACATCCAGGGGAAGGACAATGAAATGTTACGGCTTTCGTACCCATTTGAGCAATGACTGCTCATGCAGCGAAGGGCCTGGAGGCTGGCGCTTCGGCTCCGCGGTCCCTATTTGCTTGATCTCGAACCGCTCCCTACAATAGAAGTTCATCCAATTCCTATGATCCATTTTCCCGTCCCCGAAGCCCTCACATTCGACGACGTGTTGTTGCTGCCGGCGCGCTCCGAAGTCGTGCCCGCGAACACCAACACGCAGACCCAGATCTCGCGCAACATCCGGCTGAACATCCCCATCCTCAGCGCCGCCATGGACACGGTCACCGAATCGCACATGGCGATTGCCATGGCGCAACAGGGAGGCCTCGGGATCATTCATCGCAACCTGACCATCGAGCAGCAGGCCAATGAAGTGGACAAGGTGAAGCGGTCGGAGAGCGGCATGATTGTCGATCCCGTCACCATGTCGCCGGATGCCAAAGTTTCCGATGCGCTCGAAGTCATGAAGAAATACAAGATATCCGGTGTGCCGATCACATTGAAGGATGGAAAACTGGTCGGCATCCTGACCAATCGCGACCTGCGCTTCGAGTCACGCTTCGATATTCCGATCGACAAGGTGATGACCAAGAAGAATCTGATCACAGTGCCGGTGGGAACGACGCTGGAACAGGCAGAAGAAATTCTGCACGAGCACCGCGTAGAAAAGCTGCTGGTAGTGGACGACAAGTACATCCTGAAGGGCCTGATCACAGTCAAGGACATCCAGAAGAAACTGAAATATCCCGGCGCTGCCAAGGACGATAAGGGCCGGCTGCGGGTGAGTGCGGCAATCGGAGCGACCGGCGATTTCCTGGAGCGCGCCCAGGAATTGGCGAAGGCCAAAGTCGATGTGCTGGCCATTGACAGCGCGCATGGACATTCCACGCTGGTGCTCGAAGCGGTCAAGAAGGTGAAAGCGAAGTTGCCGGAGATGGAACTGATTGCCGGGAACGTAGCCACCTTTGATGGCGCCTGTGACCTGGTGCGCGCGGGAGCGGACGGGATCAAAGTCGGCATTGGACCGGGCTCGATCTGCACCACGCGCATCGTGACCGGCGTGGGCGTTCCCCAGATCACGGCGATTGCGGAAGCAGCGCGAGCCACACGCGACTCCGGAGTCCCGGTGATTGCCGACGGCGGCATCAAGTATTCCGGCGATATCTGCAAGGCGCTGGCGGCGGGCGCTTCCGGGGTAATGATCGGATCGATGTTTGCGGGAACCGATGAAAGCCCGGGGGAATTGATTCTGTATCAGGGCCGCACCTTCAAGTCGTATCGCGGCATGGGGTCGCTGGGAGCGATGGCGGCGGGTTCGAGCGAGCGCTATTTCCAGAATTCGGATGGAGATGCGTCGACCGCGATGCCGGTAATGGGCGAAGAGTCAAACCGGCTCGCCAAGTTGGTGCCGGAAGGAATTGAAGGGCGCGTGCCGTATCGCGGATCGGTGGCGATGATCGTGCACCAAATGGTGGGCGGGCTGAAGTCGGGCATGGGATATTGCGGGTGCCAGACGGTGTCTGACCTGCAGCAGAAGGCGCGATTCGTGCGCATCAGCGCCGCCGGCCTGCGCGAAAGCCACGTGCACGACGTCATGATTACGCGCGAAGCTCCGAATTACGCGGCGGAGTGAGGGACGAGGCCAAATTGACGACCGATTTGACTGCGTCCCGTCCCAATCTTGTGCGTGCCTGGTGGCCAGCCGTCGTCTGGATCGGGCTCATCGCGTTTGAATCCACCGATTTCTTCTCGTCGCGAAACACCGGTACAGCGCTGTACACGATATTGACCCGCCTGTTCGGTCACATCAACTTCCACCGCTTCCTCATCTTCCATCACTATCTGCGCAAGACCGGACACGTCGTTGGCTACGGCATGTTGAGTCTTCTTCTGCTGCGAGGCTGGCGGGCTACGCTCGGTCAAGTTCCCAGGTTGTTGTTGCGCACGGCGCTGTTGTCCTGGCTGGGTACAGTCTTAGTTGCCGCCATGGATGAGTGGCACCAGAGCTACATTCCATCGCGAACGGGCACCGTACGGGATGTCGCGCTCGATACCGTGGCGGGCGTAGCGTTTCTGGTGGTCGCGTATTTCTGGTTGCGACGCGCTGATGAAGGTGCGCCGGATCCCTCGTAGAAACGCGGCTTGCCGCGTCCGGCGGACGAACCGAGAACACGGCGTGGGCAGTGCGGAGCAGTCAGCTTACAGGGTGAAACTCCGGGAATTCCACGCCGAGCAAAAGGTACGCCTCGTCCAACGTGCGAACCACCTGCAACTCCGGGCGATTCTTTTCGCCAAGTATTTGAAACATCCGCGCCAATCCGTAAATGAAAATCTGTGGAATCACTAAGACCCGTATGTATCCAGCCGACAACGCGGGCGGAGCCGCCGCCAGTTGCCTTATCGCCTCGCTGGAAACTTCAAAGTCCGTCACCCCTGAGAAGTCTAGAATGCCGCGACACGGCGGATGCGACTCCATGTACTTTACCGCTCTTGCGTAGAGGTCCAGCAGAATCACACCTGTCATGCGGCCTTCCAGCGTGCAGCGCAGAATGTTGTTCTTGGCGTCGAAGTCCACAACAAAGTTCACGGAAAGCCTCGATGCCACATTCTACCAGCCGTTTCAAGTGTGCCCTTGTCTTCAGTAGCCTCTTCCGTCGGCCCTAAATTCCCGCTGAATAGGCTGCCTGCAGGCGCTGACGCGCGACGGTCGGCGCTTAGCACGAGTTCTAGCGAGCCAAGTCTCTACCGATCAGTTTCGCGCCGGCGAACGGTGGGCGAGCAGGGCCAATGCCGAAAACGCGGCGATCCCCGCCGATAGATAAAACGGCGTCGGCGCTCCATAGACTTTCCACAGTGCGCCGGTGATCAGGCTGGCCAGCAGCGTCGTCAAGCTGGTTACGAAGAAGTAAATTCCCAGCGCGCGTCCACGCACGTCGGCGGGTACCGTCTCCACCACGAGCGCCTTAAGCACGGGATTAGTCAAGGCGTAAAAGAGTCCGTAGAAGGCCATAGTCAGCCATATCGCCAACTGCGAAGGCGCGAGGGCGAAGACGAAATAGACGATGGCGAAAACGAAATATCCCGCGGCAGCGATGGACGAACGCGAGAAGCGGTCGCTGAATTTGCCCGCTGGCCAGGAGAGCAACGTGAACATGATGTTGAAGACCAGTCCGAGCAGCGGCGCGCGGGAGGCCGGTATGCCTATATTTCCGGCACGCAGGACGAGGAACATATCACTGGAATTTCCCAGCGAAAACAGCGTGACCACCGCCAGGACGCAGTAGAAACCGCGCGGCAATTTTGGCAGCCATTCGGATTTCGCGGAGGGAATTGGGACGGGCGAGAGCCTGCCCTGAGCTTGCCGAAGGGGCCCCCGTCGCTCCCCGTGCTTATGAACCTCGCGAATCCCCACCCAGGCGACGAGCACGCACAGAGCTCCCGGAATCGCAGCCCACGCGAACACGCCCCTCATGCCGAAGCGCCCGATTACGGCCAGCGCCAGCAGCGGACCGGCGATGGCGCCGGCAGAATCCATGGCTTGAATCAGTCCGTAGGCGGAGCCGATCGTTGATTGATCAACCGACTCCGCCACCATCACATCGCGAGCAGTTCCACGGACGCCTTTCGCAAAGCGGTCGCAGAACCGAATTCCCAGAATCTGCCACCACGACGAAACCAGCGCCAGCAGCGGCTTCACCGCGTTGGCGACGAAGTATCCGCCGACCACGATGGGCTTGCGGCGCGCAACTCGGTCCGTCACATAGCCCGAAAAAAGCTTGGCAAAGGAAGCTACACTTTCGGCGATACCTTCGATAATCCCCAGTTGGGCCGGTCCGGCCCCGAGCGATGCGAGAAAGGCAGGCAAGACCCAGTACGCCATTTCACTGGCCGTGTCGTTGAGAAACGAGGTCAAGCCAAAGACGTATATATTGCGGGGGGTAGCTTGAGAGGGCGGCGTGTCCATGACCGTCCATTGAAAATAACATGGATAGGGAGGCGGACCCGTATACCTAAGACCTAAGACCTGACACCTCCTGTCCGCACTCCTTCCAGTAGAATAGAGTCACATGTCCGAGCGCACCTTTACCCTCGATGAAGCGCAGATGCTTCTGCCGATTCTGGAATCGCTGCTCAAGCAGGCCATCCACGGCAAGAAACTGATTGAAGGCGTGGATGCCGAGTTGCAGGAGACGGCGCACCGCGTTTTTCTCAACGGCGGCACGCTGCTGAATGTGGTTCATCTGGCGCGGCGCAAGGCGGAGCGCGAGAAGGCGATTCGCCGCATCAAGGATGCCCTCGCCGAAATTGACGCGACTGGCGTCCAGGTGAAAGATCTCGACATCGGATTGCTCGATTTCCCCTGCAAGGTGGAGGGCGAGATCCTGCTGCTCTGCTGGAAACTGGGCGAGCCAGCGATCGCGCATTGGCATGGAACCAGCGAGGGCTTTGCCGGACGCAAGCCCATTGACGATAGGATCGCGAAGGCGGGAAAAAAGCGGACGAAGTAGGGAACCGGTCAGTCTCTCAGCCAAATCTCCCTCCAAATGTTGTCATCCCCCCAGTGCTGTCATCCTGAGCGAAGCGAAGGACCCATGCATTTCGCTTGCAGCGCCCGAAATCCGCGGCTTCCAACAAAACACCATGCAAGTTCAGCATCGCGCCCCGTTCTGTATATTCGAGAACGCTTCGAGCCCGTGATGAACTGGGTAGTCGACGGTACGACTCCAGCCATGCACTATCGGGGGGAAGCGAGGGCCAAGCGTTCTGCTAAAATCACGTTATCTGAGGCGATTGTCTATGTTGACTGGGCGCAAACTGGCGTTGACGCTTGCTTTCACAGTTCTGGTTGCGGTGGCCGCCGGGGTCAGCTGCAAGGGATTCTTCGTTAACCCGACTTTGGCCTCAATTACGATTCAACCGACCACTCCGTCCGTGCAATTGACTGACTCGATCACCTTGCAGGCTTATGGTGTGGACAACGAAAGCCCCCCGGTGGGTAGCTACCTGACCAGCGGCGTGTCTTGGTCAAGTAGCGACGAAACGGTTGCGCTCATCACCGGCGCATGCGCAACGCAAACGTGCGGCAACGTTACGCTGCAAGGGGCTACCATCGGCACGTCGACAATCACCGCCAGCTCAGAGAGCGTCACCAACACTACCACCCTCACCGTATATATTACCGTTTCGTCGATGACCCTAGAACCCGGTTCCCAAACCGTAACCACGCTCACCGGAACCACGCCTGAACCCTATATCGTGATGGTGAACGGCACAACCGACGTAAGCAGCACGGCGACCCTTACGGTGTATTTGAACGGGACGGCGACCACCGACATTACGTGTTCCTACGCGACCTCGAATCCCTCTGGCGGCTCCGGCGGCGCTGGCCAGTACTGCACCGGTCTCGGTAGCGAAACCTCTGGCGTCCCGTACCAGGTGGTTGCCAGCTACACGGGTACGACCATCACGGCCACATCCCAGGTGACCTTCGACTAGTTAAGAGAGTGTATGTGCCGGGTGCCCCACTTCTCGCGCTTTTTGTCGTCTGCGGGGCAGCGCAAACATGAGCTCACGAACCGATAGCCGCAAGTTCAAAACCATCAGCCGACGTGAGTTGCTGAAACTCACACCGGTGGTTGCGTTGGGTGCTTTTGCCATCCCGCAACTGCGGGAACCACTCCTCAAAACTGGTCTTGGCTTCAGCGATTGGGCTTCGGCAAGGCTGTTCCGGTCGGGCCATTTGGCGCCCACGTTTGCCGACTCCTCTCTCACGCCGTTCAGCAAGTTTCCCGTTAACGACTATGACGTCGATGACCCCGGAGTTGATTTCGACAAGTGGACGCTCACGGTGACTGGCGAGGTACAGAAGCCGGGAGATTACACCCTGGCGCAGATTCAGGCTTTGCCCAAGTTCACGCAGAATACACGGCATGTTTGCGTGGAGGGCTGGGACGTGATTGGCCGGTTCGGTGGGGTGCGCCTCTCCGACTTCCTAAAAATGATTGGCGCCGACCCCTCCGCCCGCTTCGTGACCGTCGAATGCGCCGATGACTATTACGAGTCGTTGGACATGGCCACTGCCATGCATCCGCAGTCTTTACTCTGTTACGAAATGTACGGTCAGCCGCTGACCCGCGAACACGGCGCTCCTCTGCGTCTTACCATCCCCACCAAGATTGGCTACAAGCAGGCAAAGTACCTCACTGACCTCAAGGTGACCCATGTACTGGAGAAGGTTGGCTACTGGGAGGATCAAGGCTACTCCGAATTCTATGGTCTGTAGCTCTGAGGAGATGACATGGCAACCCGCGCGATCGAAATCCTCGAAATCGAAGATGTGAAGACCGGAGAAGTAACCGAAGCGGTGTACGAACATCCTTTCCTGGTGCGCCTCTGCCACTGGGTAAACGCGGTTGCGCTGTTCGTGATGGTCGGCAGCGGATTTCAGATCTTTCGCGCTTTCCCCAGCTTTGGAGCCAAGATCCCGCAGAAAGATCTTCTCAACTGGCCCAAGTCCTTCGCGCTCGGTGGATGGCTGGGAGGCGCGCTGCAATGGCACCTCACCTTCATGTGGATTTATATTGCGACTGGCCTGTTGTACATCGGCTACCAGATCTTCAGCGGAAACTACAAGCAAGTGCTCTTTGTACGGCGCGACCTGCCGGGCGTGTGGCCAATGGTGCGCCACTACTTTTTCTTCGGCCCCAAGCCGCCGGTCCGGGAAGCCTACAACCCGCTACAGAAGCACGCCTACACGTCGGCGATTGGTTTGGGCGCCCTGTCTGTCCTGACCGGCCTGGCGGTCTGGAAGCCGGTGCAATTTTCGTGGCTGGCCTGGCTCATGGGCGGATTCCATCTGGCACGGCTGTGCCATTTCCTGATCATGTGGGCAATGCTGGCGTTCGTCTTCGGACACTTGGTGATGGTGGTGCTCCATGGCTGGAATAACTTCGTCTCCATGCTGACGGGATGGAAACAAGACCCCGAATACCCATCGGAGTAGTGGTTGCTGGCGGCTGCGGGGAGTTCACGGTCGCGGTGAGGAGCGATGCCGGAAGAGGTGATGTCGCTGGGAAATCCAGCCGGACAATTCAACGAAGAGTTGCTGATCCGGCGCATCCGGGACGGCGAACATGATCTTTTCTACGAGCTCATTCGACCTTACGAACGGCGCGTGTACGCTACGGCCTTTGCCATTTTGCGGAATGAGGCGGATGCCGAAGATGCAGCGCAGGAAGCGGTGCTGAAAGCGTTTAAGCACATTCGGCAATTCCGTGCGGAAGCGCGCTTCAGCACCTGGTTGATTCAGATTACCGTCAATGAGGCGCGTATGCGGAGGAGGAAAGAACACGCCCACATGATTGAGCCGATCGTTGACCATCAGGACGAGGAGGGCAACTACACGCCTCGCGACTTCGCGGACTGGCGAGAGATCCCTCTAGAAACTCTGGAGCGGAAAGAAGTCCGGCAGATGCTCGCCGAGGCGCTGGCTTCGCTGGGAGAGAAGTATCGGGAAGTCTTTGTCCTGCGCGACATGCAGCACCTGAGTATTGAAGAAACCGCCAAAGCGCTTCGGATCTCAACCGCGTCAGTCAAGACCCGTTTGCTGAGGGCACGGCTGATGCTCCGCGACCTGTTGGCGCCGGGGCTCGGCGGCAGCTGGACCAGCAAGTTGTCTTTTGCAAAGGGGACCAAGCCATGGTAGTCAACTGCGAAGACGTCTGGCGCGAAATTTCGAATTACCTTGAAGGTGACATTGAACCGGATGTGCGGGCTGCCATAGAAGAGCACTTGCGCGGGTGCAAACACTGCACCGCTGTGCTCGATGGCACCCGCAACGTCGTGCAGTTGTACGGCGACGAAAAGATGTTCGAGGTGCCGCTGGGGTTCAGCCAGCGTCTGCAGCGGAGGCTGGATGAGAACATGCATCGTGACCGGCGAGGCTTTCTCGGATGGATGGTCGCTGCCGCAGCAGCCGTTCTGGTCGCTGGCGGCTTCGAGGTGGCCAAATCGTCCGTCTCCAGCCATCCTGAGCTGCGTTCGGAACACGCACAATCTGGAGCCGGCGTTCCTCCGGACATGCTGGTCGTGGTTTCAAGCGATGGGAAGATATTTCACAAGTCTGGATGCCCATTTATTCACGACAAAGCGCACATTCAGACCATCAGGGCCCAGGAGGCGCTACGAGCGGGGTACACGCCCTGCGTGCGCTGCATGAAGAAGTATTTGAATGCCAACGGCTGACTTCGCCCTTGTCGCAGTGGCGTTTCGATGGAAATCTCAGGGTAGCCGGTAATGCTGCCCGCCGCTACCCTGAGTCCGAACTTGAGGAATCCAGGCGAAGGGCTAGTGTTGCATGTTGTCGTCGTGCTTCATACCGTCGTCCTTCTTCATGTCGTCTTTCTTCATGTCGTCCTTTTTCGTCTTGTCCTTCTTGGTTTTTTTCGCCTTCTTGTCCTTCTTCGCGTCATCTTGCTTCATCTGATCTTGTTTCATGTCGTCGTGCTTCATGTTGTCCTGCTTCATGGTGTCACCGGACTGTGCAAAAGCTGCCAGCGACACTGCCACGAAACACATAGCCATCAGCTTGCTGATCATCTTCCTCATGAAATCCTCCTCGGTTTGTTGTTGAATTTGCGCCCGACACTCCAGCCGCGCAAATGAGATGCGCTGCTCGGGCCAAAGTTACGGACATGATCTTGAACTCCCTCGGAGCCATGTCGCGCGGCGTTTGCGACGCCCTCCACGCCTAATCCGATCTCTGGACCACCTGGTAACCATTACTTCCGTAAGCCCACTCTGGCGCTTTCTCCGTGTCCTTTTGAAATCTCTTTTCTATCCTCATATTGGATCGTCTGAGTCTCCGATCAGCCCAGGCAATCCAGGAAAGAACTGTGACCGTCTGCTTTTTCCTCTTTATCCCGATCAATCACCTCACGATTCTTTCGTCGGTCGCGACTGCCGGTGGCCTGTACTTCTTGTTTGCCGGATTCGGCCTGCTCGCCCGCAAGCGCTTATTGCTGGCCACTCCAACTTCCAAGATTGGCCGCGCCGCCCCGGGATTGGTCGAGGTCACGGGAGTAGCTGCCGGTCCTTACACCACGACCGCGCCCCTCACCGGCAAACCTTGCTTTCTTTATCGGACCACCGCCTGGCAGCAGCGCGACGCCAATCAAGACGAATGGGAGAAGATTGCGGAGGAAACTTTGCATCTCCCTTTCTTCCTCGACGACTCGACCAGCCAGTTGCTGATCGAACCTCTCGGAGCCAATCTCGACCTGCGCCGTGACTTTCGCCAGGAGTACGCCGCTTCGCTTTTCTCATCGGACTCCTCGGGCGAGAATGACGTCCCGCCCCGCGTCAGCGTTTTTCTTTTGCGCCACGGCATCGCTCCGGCGCGCCGCTTGTGCATCGAAGAACGCGCGATCAAGCCTAACGACGCGCTTTTCATTACCGGAACGCTCATGGAGAATCCTGGCGTTCAAGTGCGCCCACTTTCGCCGTACAGCGAAACGCCGCCCCAACCTGCGTCCAGCAAGCTGGCGGAGCAGAGCGCGCTCCCTGCCCCGCAGATCATCAGGCTTTCCCCAGACTCGCCTGCTTCTACCGCACCGGCAATGAGCCAGCAGGCCAGAATCGCAGCCGCACTCAATCGCGCCGGCATCACCAAGCCAGAGGCGTGGTCCGCCGCCCATGTCCCATACGCAAGTGCAGCCGTCGAAGAGAACGCGCCACCCGAGACCATTTCCAGCCCCGCCGGTGAGCAGCGGCAAGCAGACCAGCCCAAGCCATCGGACTGCGATCTCGCTCCGCCTGTCGTATTGATGAAAGGTGCGAATCATCCCACATTCGTGATCTCCTTCCGCAGTCAGAAGGAATTTGCCATCGCTCTCGCCTGGAAATCCGCAGCTATGATCTGGGGAGGTGCCGCCATCACGCTGCTCGGCCTCTACACCCTGTGGGTGCAGATGGCGTCGCTGTAATAGAGCCTTTGCCGGCCTCAGCGAAACCGGTAGCCAACTCCTTAATGCCAAGTGCACACCACTAATTTAGAATGTCACTTGTGAGCGAATCCGTCCGGATCGGGATTCTCGGTGACTTCAATCCCGAATTCCGTTCCCATCACGCCACCAACAACTCGCTCCAGCACGCGGCTCGGAAGCTCCAACTCGAAGTGGAATCGGAGTGGCTTCCGACCCCCTCGCTGCTCGGCCCGGGCGCCGTCGCCACGCTCGATTCTTTTGATGGTCTGTGGGCCTCGGCGGGCAGTCCCTATAAAAGTTTCGACGGCATGCTGAAAGGCATCGAGTTCGCCCGCGTCCACGACCGGCCATTTCTCGGCACCTGCGGAGGCTTCCAGTACACGCTCATCGAGTGCGCCCGCAACGTGCTCGGCATCGAAGACGCCACCACCGCTGAAGAAGATCCGCAAGCTAAGAACATCGTCATCTATCCCGTCGCCTGCGCCATGCCCAACCCTGATCCGAAGGCGCCCAAGCTTTCGGGAGTGGATTCCCAGATCCGCCTCCGTCCCGGCTCTTATCTCGCGGCGTTCTATGGCAAGGAAGTAATTGAGGAAGAATTCTTCTGCAACTACGAACTGAATCCCGAGTTCGAATGGACCGCCATGGAAGCCGGTTTCCCGGTCGTAGCCCGTGGCTCCAAAGAAGAATGCCGCGCCATCGAATCTCCCGCCCACTTGTTCTTTATCGCGACGTTATTCCAACCGCAACTTTCGTCCAGCGAGAAGAACCCGCATCCCCTCATTACGGCCTTCGTGCAGCACGTCGCCGACTTCCGCCGCAAACGGCTCGACGACTCCATCCTGGCTTAAGCTTGGGTTCCATGGAATTTGTGTAAGTTTTGGGCACTTTTCGGCGACTTGCGAAACTACAGCGGTGACGGTGTCCCGATCGGATCGAGCCGTTTGACAGCCCCCGCAAACCTTCCTAGACTGTGACCATGGAAGTGCGTCTTCAGCCCGAAAAGGAAGCCCAGCTAGCCCAAATCGCGGCCCAGCGAGGGCTGAAAACTGACGAACTGGCGCAGCAGGTCCTGAGCCGCTACCTGGAAGACGACTCCCGCTTCATCGAGGCCGTGAATCTTGGCCTAGCGGCCGCCGACCGGGGTGAATTTGTGGACCACGGCGAAGTCGGCGCCAAGATTCAAAAGATACTGCGGCCGTAATGCGCCTGCGCTGGACTACACCCGCCGCTCAAGACCTTTACAACATTGTTCGCCGCATTCAGCAGGACAATCCCGACGCTGCCGCCAAGGTCGCAAAGACTCTCCACGACGGTTGTGGCAGTCTGGGAGATTTCCCTCGTCGTGGCCGCAAGGGACGGATTGACGGAACCCGCGAGCTGGTCTTCCCTGACCTGCCCTACATCGCTGTCTATCGCATTCAAGACCGAAACCTGGAAATCCTCCGCATCTATCATGGAGCCCAAGACTGGCCCTGAGCACTCGGCTCTCAAATTTGCGGTTGCGGCCATCCCTCTTGACCGCACCCTCCCACCTGTCGTAGCCTCGCGTGCAAAATCCAAGTAGTTGCCCGTTGCGCCCTAAGGAGGCTCCCCATGGTTGCTCTCGCTGCTCTTTGGCTCCCCATCCTGCTGTCGGCGGTTATCGTCTTCGTGGCCAGTTCTGTCATACACATGGTGCTGCCTTTTCATCGCAACGACTACAGCCAACTCCCCGACGAGGATAAGATTCTCGCCGTGCTGCGCGCTTCCCCTCTCAAGCGCGGGTTGTACGTCTTCCCCTACTGCACCCACAGGGACATGAAGTCGCCCGCCCTGCTCGAAAAGCAAAAGCAGGGACCGGTCGGGTTCATGACCATTCTTCCCAGCGGCCCACCCGTCTTGGCAAAGTTCCTGATCCAGTGGCTTGTCTATTGCCTCGTGATCGCATTCTTCGTCGCTTATCTCGCTGCACACACAGTCGCGTTCGGCGCGCATTATCTGGCCGTCTTCCGCGTCGTCGGAACCGCAGCGTTCCTCGCCTACGGCTTGGCACACCTGAGCAACGGCATCTGGAAAGGCCAGAAATGGTCGGTGACCATCAAGGAAGTGCTCGATGGGCTCGTTTATAGTTTGCTGACCGCCGGCACCTTCGGCTGGCTTTGGCCGCGGTAAGAACTCTGCACCAGGGTATAAGGAACCCTACCGCCGCTTGCCAGGGGCTCGGCTTGCACGCGCCAGATATTGCTGATCGAGCGCTTGGCGTACCAACGTTTTGATCACGGCCTGTCGGCTGATGTTCAGCTCTTTGGCCGCTTTGTCCAGTTCTTCCAACATGCCCGCTGCCAAGTCAACATTCACCCTCTGTATCGGACCCATCATGTGTCCGGCATTGGTGAAGTACCGCGACACATCACTCCCCCGGTCCGCAAGGCGGGCGATGGCTTCTGCCGACACCGGCTTCCGAGATCTACGAGTGTTCTTCATAAAGTAGCCCCTCCTGTTTGGTGGCCCTCCAAAGAGTAACGAGGTGGTAATACTCTCCTTCTTCATCCTCCCGCACTTCGAAAATGACGGTGTACAACTGCTCCCCCACCCCAGCCGATGGCCCGGTACTGCTCGGGAAAATCCGATCGCTGGTCAAGGTAGTACGGGTCCGAGAAGACCTCCTGTACCTCTTCGAATCCGGTGCCTCTTTTCGGGTTCGCTCTTAACCTCGCGCTCTTCCGCTCGTCGAAGTGGAACCTCATAAGTATAACAGTTATACCATACCAGGACGCTGTCTGGGGATGACTGCGCCCTACGAGCCGATGCCGGAGCCCAGCAGGCTATAGAGCAGCACGGCAAGCACGATCAGGGTGAAAGCAACGTACATGCGGTCCCGTTCGATGGCGAATCCCACGATCGAGAGGACTACGCGGGCGATGGGCGTGGCGATGAGCAGCAGCAATCCAAGTTGAATTAATCCCCGGCCTCGGCCGTTAAGAACGCTTCGGATGACTCCGGGGATGGTGCGGTACTCAGAGGGCTCGCCGCGAAAGACACGGTAATCGGTAGGTTCGTGCGCGTGGCGCGAGAGGTAGACACACGCTCCGCACAGAACGACAGCCGCCGAGAGCAGGACTCCGGTGCGCAGCAGGTTGCCGAGAATGATTTCGATGCGGCGATCTCTCCACGGCTGGGGTTGGAACGGCTTCGTTTGGCGCGCCGGCATCACATATTCCCCCAGAATCCTTTGTAGAGCATCTGCAGGCCCAGAACCAGAATCACTGCGGCGAAGACCAGGCGCAGAGATTTTGTTTCTGCTTTCACCAGGATACGGCTGCCCAGCAACGACCCGCCCAGAACTCCTAACATGACGGGCATAGCCAGTCCGGGATCCACGTAGCCGCGGCTCAAGTAGATGCCGGCGCTGGCCGCGGCGGTCACTCCGATCATAAAGTTGCTGGTCGTGGTGGAAACTTTGAAAGGAATCTGCATGGCCTGATCCATGGCCAGTACCTTAACGGCTCCGGAACCGATGCCGAGCAATCCCGAGAGCGCGCCCGCGCCGAACATCAGGCTGAATCCGGCGGGAACGCGCTGGACGTTGTAAGCGCGCTGACCTTCCTCGTCGGGGAAACTGCCGTTCAGCCGCAAACGGGTTGCGAGTGGATCCGGGGGCAGGCTTCGTAGGGCCTGCGGGCGCGGCTTGCGCGAAACGAACGCCGAGTAGAGCAGCACCGCGCCAAAAATAATCGCCAGGGCGTTGGTGGGCATGCGCGTAGCCAGGAAGGCTCCGAGCAATGCACCGAAGGTAGTGGCGATCTCCAGGAACATGCCGATGCGAATATTGGAGAATCCTTCTTTCACATACGAGGCGGCGGCTCCCGAGGAGGTCGCGATTACCGAGACCAGCGAAGCCCCGATGGCGTAGCGGATATCCACATGAAAGAACGTGGTCAGCAGGGGCACGAGCACCACACCACCCCCCAGCCCGGTGAGCGATCCGAGAAATCCCGCCGCAAAGGAGACGATCGCGACGATGACGGTGAATTCCGGGATGGTGAAAGTCATTGAATGAAGGTCATGGAACGGTGGTTATTGAATTTCTCCTAGGTTAACATTTCTCTTTTCCAAAGTATCGGAATGCAATTGTTCGGTGAGAGGTTGAATTTACATGAAAATGACGAAGCGCTGGATGCTGGCGACCATCACCGCGGCGATTTTCGCGGCGGCGATGGGGAGCACGGTATCCGCGCAAAAGTCCTACTCGGTGGAAGTGAGCGGCTCCAAGCAGTGGATGGATACCAACATCGACCTGCGCGCCGGTGAGAAGTTGCAGATTACAGCGGAGGGCACGATCACTTATGCCAAAGGAAATCATTTCGGCCCGGCAGGAATCCCGCGGAGCATTGCCGATGTAATCCATCAATATGCGGCTCCAAACGGGGCGCACGGGGAGTTAATCGGGCGGCTGGGATCAGGCGATGCCGCCGAAGCGTTTGAGGTGGGCGCGAGCGCTGCGTACACGGCTCCCGTGGCTGGCCGCCTGTTTCTCGGGATCAACGAGAGCATGAAAGACGCAGAGGGCGCGACCGGAAGTTTCCAAGCAAAGATCGAAGTGATGAATGAGGGCTTGAGCACGGCGGGTGCGGAGGCAGTAGGCGGTCCAGCGGAAACGGCAATGCCGGCGATTACGCCGGCGCTTTTGAAGTCGATCCCACGGCGAGTTTCGGATCAGAACCACAGCCCGGGAGATATGGTGAATATCCTGATCGTGGGAACCGAAGAAGAAATGGTGAAGACGTTCACTACTGCCGCATGGGTGAAGGTGGATAAATCAGTGGGGAGCACGGTGATGGAGGGGCTGCTGGATACGTTCGAGAAAAAGGACTATCTGACCATGCCGATGAGCACGCTGTATTTGTTCGATCGTCCGCAGGATTATGGATTTGCGCACGCCGAGCCAGTGCGGGTGATCATGTCGCGAAATCATTTGCGGGTATGGAAGTCGCCCTACCAGGTAAATGGAAGGCCGCTATGGTGCGTGGCCGCGACTCATGATATCGGGTTCGAGCGCGATCAGAGGAATAACGGGGTGACGCACAAGATTGATCCGGCGATTGATGGCGAGCGGGAGTTTGTGAACCAGACGCTTTCCGGGACAGGGCTGGTGTCGGCTCGGGGGCACGTTGTCCCGCCGCATCCGGTGACCGATGCGAAGACGGCGACGGGTGGGGGATTTCACTCCGATGGAAGGATTCTGGTGCTGGTGCTGAAGAGGGGTGACGCGGTGAGTCAGTAGATTGCCCCGGACCGCCGTACTCGTGTAGAGACGGGGCTTGCCCCGTCTCGGACCGCCCTACTGGTTGATCCAGATGACGCGGGATTTCTTCAACTGGGCATGTTGCTGCTTTAATTCGCGGGCAATGGTGCCGAGAGAAACCGCCACCGTTGGCTGCGGGAATTCTGAAAGCGGTCTTTCTCCCTGAGCGGACAAATAACTCGTGCCGCCGAGCACACTCTGCTCCCGAGACATCGGCGCATAAGATGCATGTGCCGGATGACTCGGGGACTCGTAGATCTGCGGTTGACTGCTTATGGCCGCACCGATCTGCGCAAAGGCGGCGGTGGCGGAAAGCAAACAAAACAGCAACAGGGTCTTTTTCATCGTAGGGTCTCCGGGGGGAAGCGAGGGACGTATCCTCGGACAAGGCGGCCGGCGTTCCCCCCTCCGGTAAGAATAAGAGCAAGCCCGGTACCAAACATCGCCGATGTGAAATGGCGGGTTGCAGCGCGGTTAGCGCAAATTAGGCAATTGTTTGCACAATTGTGGAGAGCTTTTTTTCGACTAGTTTTTCCGCAGTCCTTGCCGCAGTCCTTGGTACATCCCTTTGGTAACCTCCCTCTTCATGACCCTTTAACACTTCACCATCTACAATATTCATAGACAAATGAATTGTGGGGTATTGAAGTGGATAGCGTAACTAGAACTCGTGAACGACAAAAACTGATGCTGGAATTGCTGGAAAGAAAAGTACGGCTGCGTGCGCGCCAGCTTTACGAGCAGCGCGGAAAAGTCGAAGGACAAGACCTGGAAGACTGGGTTAAGGCCGAGTCGGAAATTCTGCAATCGAGCATCCTCGCGCCGCTGTGGAACAAACGCCAAGAACAGGAACTGGTCGAAGAAGAGAGCAGAAAAACAGAGTAACCCTGTCGTCGCCGCGCATCGAGTATCCCAACCCTCCGTGCGGCGAACACAACCCGTTGTTGCAACTCAAATCCCGCAGTCTGTTTGCCCCTGCCCAAGCTTGGTTTTGCGGAACAAATCTGTTAGCTTTCAGCCGCAGCATGTTGCAGAACTTTTATTACGCCAATCTCTTGGGAGGATCAAGGTGGAATCCAGGAAGTTGTGGTTGGGCCTGTTTTTTTCTGTGATGTTTGTGGTTTCGGTGCAGGCGCAGCAAGTATCGCCAGCCGACGAAGCGACGCGCAGGCTGGCCGTCGATATGTTCAAACAGCTGATCGAGATCAATACCACAGACTCGGTGGGCAGCGTGACCGCCGCTGCGGAAGCCATGGCGCAGCACTTTCGCGATGCCGGATTTCCCGAGAGCGACATACACGTAATGGGGCCGAGTTCCAATGACAGGAAAAAGAACGTAGTCGTGCGGCTGCATGGATCGGGCAAGCACAAGCCGGTTCTGCTCATTGGCCATCTCGACGTGGTCGAAGCGAGGCGCGAGGATTGGACCACCGACCCATTCCAGTTCATCGAGAAGGACGGATATTACTACGGCCGCGGCTCGAGCGATATGAAGGATGGTGACGCCATCATGTCGGCCACGCTGATCCGCATGAAAAAAGAAGGATACGTGCCGAGCCGCGACATTATTCTCGCCCTGACCGCCGATGAAGAAGGCGGTACATCGAATGGAGTGGACTGGCTGATCAAGAATCATCGCGAGCTGATTGATGCCGAGTTCGTTCTGAACCACGACGGCGGCGGTGTCCTCGACGATCACGGCAAGCCGGTGTTGATGGAGGTGGATTCCGCCGAAAAGCTCTATGGCGATTTCGTGCTCACGGCGACCAATCCCGGCGGCCATAGTTCGCTGCCACGCCCGGAGAACGCGATCTATGAGCTGGCCGATGCGTTGACCAGGATCGCGCATTACCAGTTCCCGTTCGAACTGAACAATATCACGCGTGCGTATTATGAACGGCAGATCAAGATGGCAACGCCGCAGCGGGCGGCCGATCTGAAAGCGATGCTCAAGGCTCCTCCAGACATGGAGGCCGTGGCGCGACTGTCAAAGGATCCGATCGACAACTCGACCCTGCACACAACCTGCGTCGCAACCCGGCTGAGCGGAGGCCATGCCAACAACGCCCTGCCGCAGATGGCGCAGGCCAACGTCAATTGCCGCATCGAGCCCGGACACACGCTGGAAGAAATCCGGCTCACGCTGGAGAAAGTGGTGGCCGATCCGAAAATCAAAGTGCAGTTCCGCGAGAACAACGGTCAGCTTCTCGATCACGGATCGAACCGGCATAGCTATGCCCCGCCGGCTCCGCGGAAAGAGGTCTTCGATTCGCTGGATAAGGTCGTCGCCAAAATGTGGCCGGGGATTCCGGTGCTTCCAGATATGAGTACAGGCGCCTCGGACGGCGTGTACACCAATGCCGCCGGAATGCCAACCTACGCGATCTCAGGGCAAGAGTACGACAAGGACGATATCCGGGCGCACGGCAAAGATGAGCGGATCGGGGTCGAGTCATTTGCCCGCGGCGTGGATTTCTATTACCTGTTCTTGAAGGGAGTTACGGCGGAGTAGGAGAGCAGTCGGGGAAAATCTGTGCCGATTCGATTCCGCAGCCAGAAACTCGAAGCGCGGTCTGCAACCCCAGACGGGTCGCTGACCAACGTGCGATCGCTCGAGGTTCGCTTTGATCCTCTGCTCGGCACCACTTCCAGAATCGCCGACGGCGTGAAGCTGCAGACGGCGGACGCCGCGGCCCTCGGGCGATTTCAGGCGCCGGATGCATCGTGCCCTTTCTGCGCCGAGCGGATCGGTCAGGTCACTCCCTGCATCGATCCGAAGGTGAGCGATGAACCCCGCATCCGGGTCGGCGAAACCGTACTGTTCCCGAACCTCGTGCCCTATTCGCAACACGCGGCAGTCGCGGTATTCACCTCGAGGCACTGGCTGGGTGTGAATGAGTTTTCTCCGAAGCTGATCGCCGACAACCTGACTGCCTGCATTCGCTACATTCGAGCCGTATACGCATCCGATTCGCGGGCCCGCTACTGCGCCTGGAACGTCAATTATTTGTTTCCATCCGGCGGATCGCTGCCGCACCCCCATGCGCAGGTCTTCCTCGACCCTGTTCCCACCACCATGATGCGCTTTCAGTTCGAAGCCGGCGAGAAATACTGGCAGGAGAATGGCACAAGCTTTTGGGAAGACCTAGTCACAGAAGAAAGGAGCAGAAACGAGCGTTTTGTCTGGGACGTCGGCTCGACGGCCTGGATGACCGCTTTCGCCCCCATCGGTTTCAATGAGGTGCGCACCGTGGTTCCAGGCCGCGAGACCTTGCTGCAACTCGACGCTGCAGATATTGCCGCCCTTGCGGCTGGCATATCGCGAGTGCTGCTATGGTACGGCTCCCTGGGATACGACAGCTTCAATGTCAGCCTGTTTTCCGGCCCGCTCGAAGGCGCAGCCTGGTTCCGGGTCAACCTTGTGATGGTGACGCGAACCGCCATGCTTCCGTACTACCGAAGCGATTCGATGCACTTGGAGCGTCTGCATTGGGAAGCGGCGGTTGACCAGGCGCCAGAGAAACTGGCTCTCGAACTCCGCACCCGCACCTACGACCCGTAAGTCAGCTGACTCTGGGCTGGTCCTCTCCGCGTGTATTGACATTCGCCATACATTCGCCTATGCTCGCGGCATGGCGATCACTCGGCGTCAACGCGAACTCTATGACTTCATTTCGCGCTTCGTGGCGGAGAATGGCTACTCCCCTTCGTTTGAAGAGATCAAAGTGGGCATGGGGCTGAACTCTCTGGCCACGGTGCACAAGCATGTCACCAATCTGGAGAAAAAAGGACTGCTGACGCGCGACTACAACCGCAGCCGCTCCATTGATCTGCTGCCGCCGCGGGGAAAGTTGAAGCAGTCGATGGCCGTGAACACGGCCGTGGTGCTGCCGCTGGTGGGCAGGATTGCAGCCGGGCGTCCGATTGAGGCAGTGGAGCACAGCGAGACTATCTCGCTGGCCGATTTTGTGCGCTCGAAGGAAGTGTTCGTGCTCGAAGTGCGCGGCGAGTCGATGCAAGATGAGGCGATTCTCGATGGCGACTACGTGCTGGTCGAGAAGACAAAAGCCGCTCACAACGGCGACATTGTGGTGGCCCTGCTTGATTCCTCGGACGCGACCCTGAAACGCTTCTTCCGCGAGGGAGAGAATATTCGTTTGCAGCCTTCAAACGCGGCCATGAAGCCGATCATCGTGCCCGCGGCAGCAGTAGAGATTCAGGGGCGGGTCATCGGCGTACTGCGGAAATACTGAGAACGCAGAAAAGGACGGGCGAGACGCCCGTCCCTCCACAAACTTCTCGCGCTTAGCCTACGTGTTTATCCAGCGCTTTCTGAATATCGTCTTTCGACCGGTAGCCGACGAGTTGTTCCACGACCTGTCCATTTTTGAAAACAAGCAGGGTAGGAATGCCGGTGACTTTGTAGCGCATAGGCGTGGCGCCGTTGCGGTCAACATCCATCTTGCCGACCTTGACTTTGCCCTGATATTCGCCGGCGAGCTCTTCCACGATCGGAGCGATCGCGCGGCAGGGGCCGCACCAGGCGGCCCAGAAATCGATCAGCACCGGCTTGTCGGACTTCAATACATCGGAATCGAAATTAGCGTCGGTGACTTCGACGGTGGCGTTGCTTCCCATTCATCCTCCAGGTTTTATGTCCCGCAAGGTAGACCGTTTGGTCTCCAAAGGGCGGGACCTCTATCGTAGCACTGTTCATTGGATGCTTCGCAAGTGCGGAAGTCGCAGCCGCCGCCCGGAGCGGGCGGCGCGAGCCTGAGCACCGTAGAATGAAGGTCTTAGCTATGACTGAGCTCGATCATCTCCGGGTGGTGTTGGTGGCGACGCGGAATCCGCTGAATATTGGGGCAGCGGCGCGAGCCCTGAGTAATTTTGGGGTCCGCCGATTGCGCGTGGTCAATCCCTACGACGCGGCGTTTCGCGAGGCCCGTTCGGCGGTCGGCGCATCGGGATTGCTGGCAAAGGCGGAACAATACGAGAGCGTGGCTGAAGCCGTCGCCGACTGCAAGCTGGTCGTGGGCACAACCGCGGCAACGCGGCGCGAGTTGCAGCATCGGTTGTTGCGACTGGATGTGGGCGCACGCGCCATCAAGCAGCAGCTGAAAACGGGGCCGGTAGCATTGCTGTTCGGCTCCGAGCGATACGGCCTATCGAATCAGGAAATGAGCCACTGCCATTGGTTGATGCGGATCCCCACGCGAGAAGAACATGGTTCGATGAATCTCGGCCAGGCGGTGGCAGTCTGCCTCTACGAACTGGTGCGAAGCCAAAAGACTGCGCCGGCAAAAATGAAGACTGCTCTCGGGAAAAAAGAAAGTCCCTCCGCCACCTCGCGAGAAGTGGAGCGCCTGACGCAACTGCTGTTCACGGTTCTGAGCGCCAGCGGATACGTAAATCCACGAGCCGCGGCAGCTGAAGAAAAGTTGCGGCGCCTGGTCCGGCGCATCAAATTGAACGCCAACGATGCCGAGGTATTCTTGGGAATGATGCGGCAGGTGGCGTGGAAGCTCGGCGCCAACGAAAAGAACGGCGGATAGCCTGAACATTCTGGAGCTTCCGTCGTGTCACGCAACTCCTCAGTTTGTCATCCTGAGCGAAGCAGAACGATCCGCGAAGTGGACCGTTCTGCGGAGTCGAAGGACCCCTATACCCTTTTGCACCATCCAAATGGCGAAGGAGTTCGCCGCACCAACAACCTTACCTTGCAAGAACTCCCTCCGGCAGCGCGTCTGCGGAGTAGGGGTCCTTCGACTTCGCCGAGCCACGCGCTTCGCGCCTGGCTCGGCTTCGCTCAGGATGACAACCAAACTTGGGCCGCCGATCCGCGGGAAACAATTACAGATATCAAATGTCAATTGTCGGGCCCCTAATTGCGCGCTAACCCTAGCCACTTTTGGGAGTCGAAGTAATAACTGACTCGAGGTGGCGACATGCGCATGCTGGTGGACACCTTCGCGCAAACCCTGCAAACCCTGTGGGCGCACAAGCTTCGTTCCTTCCTTACCATGTTCGGGATCGCCTGGGGTGTCGGCTCGTTGCTCCTGCTGGCCGGCGTCGGCGAGGGCTTTCGCAACGGCAATCGCAAAGAGCTTGAAACCTTCGGCAAGAACATCATTTTCTTTTTCGGCGGACGCGCCCCGGCGGTTGAGGGCAGTTTCAATTCGATGAAGTGGTTCAACCTCACCTATGACGATTACCTCGCCATCAAGAATGAATCGAAGCTTGCCCTCAACATTTCGCCGGTGATCGCGCGCGACGATATCCGCGCCGTCAGCGATTACACCAGCACCAATGGCCAAGTCTCGGGCGTGCCGCCGATCTACAGCCAGGTGCGGACAATTCCGCTAACCGTTGGACGCTGGATTAACGATGACGACAATGACCAGCGGCGCCGCGTCTGTGTTCTGGGACGCGAAATGACGCGCAATATGTTTCCCGGGCGTCCCGCCGTGGGCAACACCATCCTGCTCAACGGCGTTCGCTTCCAGGTGATTGGCGTGCTCTCGATGATCGGCCGCGAGGAGAATAACGCGACCAACGTTCGCATTTTCGTCCCCTTCAACACCATGCGCGAGCTCTTTCCGCTCACCGGCGACAACTCGAAAGAGGGCAATGCAATTTCGTTCATCAACTATCAGCCGCGCAGCTTCGACGAGAATGAAGACGCCAAGGACGAGTTGCACGCCATCGTAGCCCGCAATCACGGCGGATTTGATCCCAAGGCAACCGACGCCTGGGAAGAATGGGACACGATCAAGAACCAGAAAACCATGGGCAAGATTTTCACCGCCATGGATTGGTTCCTGGGCGGGGTTGGGCTGGTAACGCTGGCGCTGGGCGCAATTGGCATTGTGAACATCATGCTGGTGGCGGTTACCGAACGCACGCGCGAGATCGGCCTGCGCAAAGCCCTGGGCGCAACCCACCGCAGCATCCTGTTCCAGTTCTTCCTTGAGGGCGCATTCCTGACGTTGTTCAGCGGCGCCGTCGGAGTCGGCGGCGCCATGCTCGTAATCCACCTGCTCTCAGGCGTGCAGCTCCCGCAGGGCTTCGATACCCCGCGCATCGTGCCCGTATCGGCGATCGGGGCCGTGCTGTCGCTGGCTCTGGCGGGCATAACGGCCGGCCTGTACCCCGCGCGCAAAGCGGCCATGCTGGAACCGGTAGAGGCTTTGCGCCAGGAATGAAACCGGCGCTACTAGCTTCTAGCTACTAGCCTCTAGCAGTCTCTGCCTGCTAGAAGCAAGGAGCTAGCCGCTAGAAGCAATTTGAAGACGAGAAAAGATCATGACCAACGATCTGCTCAAAGAAGCCTACGGCGCAATGCAGCACAACCGCCGCCGCACCACGCTGACCATGCTCGGAATGGCCTGGGGAATTGCGACGGTGGTTATTCTGCTGGCCTTCGGCTCAGGATTCGAACGCGCCATCAACCTGATTTTCAGCTCATTTGGCACCGACGTGATCGGGGCCTTCCCGGGACGAACCTCGCTGCAGGCAGGCGGCGCCAAGGCAGGAAGCGAAGTTCGCTTGCAGCTGGCCGACGTGGACTACATCCGCAACGAAGTGCCCATGGTGAAAGGGGTCACGCCGATTTTCGACAAGCGTGGCGTGACCATTCAGCACGACACGCGCACCTTCACCAATCTTTTTCTCACCGGCGTCTACCCGGTGTACGAACGCATACGCGGATTTAGCGTAGCCAGCGGCCGCGGCCTGAGCGAGCAGGATCAGGCGGAGCACGCCCGCGTGGTGGTGATCGGCGACGAGGCGAAGCGCCGGCTGTTCTCGGGCGAACAAGCTCTGGGGCAGAGCATCCGGATCAATGGCGTGAGCTTTCAGGTGATTGGCATTTACCGCCATAAGGTGCAGGGCGGCGACGATAACGACAACACTCTGATGGCCATCCCTTTCAGCGCCATGGGCGATCTCTACGATACCCAGTACATCACCGGCATTTTCATGGACTACGAAGGCCAGGATCACCAGCAACTGGCGCGCGTGGTGCGGGCCGTGCTAGCCGGGCACCATAACTTCCGCCCCGACGACCGCCGAGCCGTGTTCATCGCCGACTTCAAGCAGGACTTTGACGAGTTCACCATCGTGACCACGGCGCTCAAGATCCTGCTCGCCTTCATCGGCGCGCTGACCCTGGGCATTGGCGGCATCGGGCTGATGAACATCATGCTGGTTTCAGTGCAGCAGCGAACCCGGGAGATCGGCGTTGAGAAGGCGCTGGGCGCGCAAAAGAGCCACATCCTGTTTCAGTTTCTCGCGGAAGCGCTGGCCATCACTTTTGCCGGAGGAGTGGCTGGAATCGGCATCGCTTATCTGATCTCGTGGGGCGTCGGCGCACTGCCGCTGATGAGCGCCTTGGGCGATGGCTCCCAGGCCGGCGACATCCATCTGCATATCAACCTCAGCAGCCTGGCCGTCGCGACCATCATTCTCGGCGTAGTCGGTATCCTGAGCGGAATGGTGCCGGCAATTCGCGCGGCGCAACTGGACCCGATCGAGAGCCTGCGCTACGAATAAGACTGCCGCGGCTGCCACATCGAATCGGCTATCACTTTCCCGATCACCAGCAGGGTCATCAGACTAATCACTCCGAGCGATATGACACAGTAGACACACCAAACGCCCAGGACGAATTTTTCTATATCCGCGAGATGAATCGCAAAGACCAGGGCGACCGTCACCAGAGGCAGCATCCATGGGTAGGCTTTCCCGGCGGCCAGCACACCCAGCAGCAGATACCCCGCGATGCCGATCAGGGCCACGGGAACTCCGTGGAACACGGCGTACGGGCTGTGGTTCACGATGCCACAGTCCCAGCGCTCATTGATACTGCAGGGCGAAGCGTCAGTACGGTAATGTTCGCGCAACGCGAGCGCAGAAGCGGTGATACCGGCGACGGCCAGCACAATCAGCACCCATCTCATGCAGGACTCCCAGGCATTTCGGATAAATTCTCAGACCTTGTCATCCCGAGCGGCGCGAGGGATCTGCATTTTGCGGCGAACTGCAGATCCCTCGCTTCGCTCGGGATGACAACTTTATCTAGAATATCATCTACGATTTTGGCCAATCCATCTGCCCATCAATCGTGGTACCGGCGCTCGCCGGCCGGGATTGGGACACTCAGCCGATTCTGCGGCGGAGGCATCGGACACGTCGCATAAGCAGTAAATGCGCAGGGCGGATTCTCCAGGCGATTGAAATCGAGCCAGACGCCGCCGGGCTGATTTAGCCCATTGTCAGGCAGATCGGTATAAAGGAAACGCCCCGCACCGTACGTCGTAGTTTTGCTGGTGGCATCGCGCATGATAAAGAAAAGCTCGGTCGACGTCGGATCCTCGAGCACGGGCTCAAGCCGCAGAGTTTGTCCGTCGAGAGTGAATTCGGCCACGCCCGGCGCCGGAAGATGGGTCGTGGTGCCCAGCACGGTTGGAATGTCGAGCATCTTGGGAGGGTTATAAGGGATCCAGCGCGCATGCACCCGGTAGGCGGCAGTCGGCGGATACCAATGCAATCCGTGGAAGCCGACGCGGGTGGCGGCTTGCCGGTCCTTGACCCGCAGAGCGAATCGCTCATCGCGATGGATCACGACGATGGTGAGCGTGCCAATCGTCAGCTTCGATGATTGATCGGCATCGTCGGCAAACAAAGCCTGTTCCTTCGCCGGTTGGCCATCGACCAGCAGGTCTTTCGGGAAACCTTCGGCCGGAGGCAGCAAGCGCAGCCCACTTTTTTCCAGTCGCACGATCGCAATGTGCGCTGGCGCCTTGCCTGCGATCTGAACGCGGTTGTCTTCCGCCGAACCAAAGCTGTTGTCCCCGTCATTCAGCCACCCGAGAGCGATCAATGAAAGCCAGCCCTCGGGAGCCCGCAGGGCGGTTACCCGCTGCGAGCGGAAAGCGAGCAGATCGCGCTGCCACGAACTTTGATCCTTGGTACTTTGATCCTTCGCACTTTGATCCTTCGCACTTTGATCCTTGGCATTCTGATCGTCGGAACTTCGACCGTCGGAGCCGGCGGCGACCGACTGCCCGAGCACCGCGACCAGAACCAGCACCGCAGCCAACAGCAATTTGCTTTTCATTTTCAAGTCTCCGCTTTCCCGGATGTCGCGGGTCCGCGACTTCCTTACTCCAGATCATGGAGGCGCGGGTCGGAATCGAACCGACGTATAAAGGTTTTGCAGACCTCTCCCTTACCACTTGGGTACCGCGCCGACCACTTCACAGTAGAAGCTCTGCCGTGCTTTGTCTAGAAAGCCTTGCGGTCGAATCCCGGTTGGTCGAACCAGGTTTACACCTCGATCAGCGAACCGTGGCATTTTTCTCGCGATTGGATCTGTGCTACAACACCGGAGATGACTTCGACGCGCAGTTCGGCTCCCGGTTCGTCCGGTTCCACGGCTGCGCCGGGAACCATCGAGACAGCACCGGCTGTTCTCAATGAGAAGGCGTCTTCCATCTGTCCCAACTGCTCGACCGGGTTGCGCCAACACCGCTGCAAGGTGGTCTGTGAGAAATGCGGCTTCTATCTGAGCTGCTCTGATTTTTATTGACGCGAACTCCGCGCGTCTATTTCGCGCTATAGATTTCCGTCAGCAAATCCCGCTTCGACTCGTCGCGCACCAAGTGTGGATACTTCTCGCCGCCGTGATAATCGAGTTTCACCACCCGGAAGTAATCCGTGTTTTCCACGATCAGCTCGATCGGTGCGGGGCTGGTTTTGGCGGCTCGAATGGCATCGTGCCACACATCGTCCGTAAACATGCGCCCGTTCACGGCGATGATCTTCATCCCCGGTCCGATCCCCGCCTTGGCGGCAATCATCCCTTCGACCGTATCTCGAATCTCGCCATCGGTTCCGGCCAACATTCCCACCGAGTACTGCGCATGGAGCGATTTTCCGTCACGCTCTCCGGCGCGATCCAGTTCTGAGGGATTTTCGTCGTAGACCAGTTTCCACCCGCTGCCTTCGATTCCTCCGAGCGGGGCACCCGGGCCATGGTTCGTCAACCGCTCCGTCCAGAAGCCGCGCCAGTCATAGGGAGTGACCTGATTCAGCGTGTTCACAACATCGTCGAAAGTATAGGTTTTCACCATGGGCGGACCGCTGGGCGCGCCGTGAAACAGCTTGCAGAAATCGTCCAGGGATTTCGCGTCCTTCGTTTGCTGTCGGATGATCACGTCCGCCCACAGCCAGTTGAGTACGTCTTCATCGTAGTAATCGACCGGGCGCCGATAATCCTCCCAGGCGCGGGGAGCCATCTGCATGGAGGGGACGCCATCCGCTGTATCCTGCAAATTGCGCCAGACGCGGCCCGAACGATGATCCAGATCCGCGGCCATTTGAGCCAGCGCATCGCGAGCCAAACTGGGCGTGCGCTCGCCGCTGCGCGCTGCCAGCATGTCTCCCAGGTATGACGTCAGCCCTTCGTACACCCACAGCAAGTCGGTCTGCATCGGCTGTTCGTAATCCGGCGTCGCCAGATCCGCTGGACGCCGGTACTTCCCGTTCCACGAATGCACGTACTCGTCGGCAGAAGCCCGGCGGTCAGCTTCCGTCCGTTTTCTTCGATTAAGAACCGCTCTTCGATGCGGCTGTCATTCGACTCGTGATGCTCCAATCCGAAATGTGCGACGTGGTCGCTCAGGGTCAGCAGAAAGTGGTAATCGGTGTAGTGCCGCGCGCCAAACAGAATTCCCGCTTGCTTGACCAGGTTCCGGTAATGTTGCCAGACTTCTTCCGGGGCATCGAGGGCCGCGGCGCTATCGGCCACAACGTCGAGTTCCGCCGGCGGCTTTTCCGTGGGCGCCGTCAGTGGCACCACCTTCAAGTACTCGCCCGCGATCACCGGACCATCCACCAGCGTGGTCAGCGAAACCGGCGCAAAATGGATCTCGTTATCGTTATCTTTGCCCACCTGACCGGCTACGTGCAGCGACGTCCCAAACTTCCATCCCGCGGGCAGCCGCAAGCTCGCGCTATACGTGAGTTGATCGGAGCCGTATCCGGCGGGATACAGTAGCAGGTTGTCCCAGTTGACGACGTATAACTTTTCCGTGGCGGCCATGCCAGCGCCGTATAAACCGTCACTCGACACAGGCGAAGCGTAGTCGAGATCGGCGGTGACTTCGCTTTCGCCCGCCGGAACCTCCACATGGAAAGTGTAGCCGTCGACCAGATCGCGCCGCCAAGACAGCGTTTTCCCGCTTGCCATAAACTTCAAGCCCATCAAATCCGTGATTGGACCCGTCGGCCCGTGGTCACCGGGAATCCATTTGGGATAGTAAAGCGTGAGCGTCCCAGGCTTAGCCGGAATGCGCAATTGCGCGTGGAAGATTTTGCGCGGTGCGTTCGAGGCGTCCACCGAGAGCGTGATTGCCGGATTGCTTGCCCCGAAAACTGAAAACGTCGATAACAGACAAATAGCAAGACAGAAAAAGTTCCTCACTCCACAACTTGAGCCCATTCCCCCTCCGGATTGTCAAATCGTCCAGAATCCATTCCAGCCGAACCATCAGTTAATATATCAGCCTCCGACTGGTCACTCGGCCACCGGTCGCTGCCGCCAGTTCACTCCCCAGACTGCTCCCGCCAGCTTCCATCGCCTGCTATCATCTCCGACGTGCCCGCACGCGGAAAATTTATCACCTTCGAAGGTCTCGACGGGAGCGGCAAGAGTACCCAGGTCGAGAAACTGGCGCGATCCCTGCGCGCCCACGGCCTCTCCGTCACCATCACCCGCGAACCGGGCGGCACTCCCGCCGGCGAAAAAATTCGCGACGTCCTGCTGCACTCCGCCACCTCGGGCCTTGCTCCGCTCACGGAAATGGCGCTCATGTTCGCTTCCCGTGCCCAGCACATTCACGAGGTCATTCTGCCCGCGCTCGCCGAAGGACGCATCGTAATCTGCGACCGCTTCACCGATTCAACCGAGGCTTACCAGGGTGGAGGCCGCAAGCTGGGCACGAAAGCGGTCCTCGAGATGCACGAAATCCTCTGCGGTGGCCTGCAACCCGACCTGACCGTCTTACTAGACAATGAGGTAGCCTTCAGCGTCGAGCGCGCCCGCCGTCGCAACCGAAAGAACAAAGCTGCGCGGTCAGAAAAAAATTCGGAAAGAGACGAAAACCGTTTTGAGCAGGAAAACCGCGCTTTTTTCGGACGTGTCCGCCACGCCTACCTCGCCATCGCGGCCCGCGAGCCACACCGGTTGCATGTAGTAAACGCCCGCGGCACGCCCGGTGAGACGCATGCAATTATTATGGAGTTGGTGCGGAAGAAACTGAAGCTCTGAAACCCAGCTACTAGCTACTCGCTTCTAGCTAGGAGCTGGCAGCTAGTAGCTCGAAGCTGCCCCTATGCCCTTTTCCGATTTCGTCGGCAACCCGGAAACCATCCATCGCCTGCGCGAGATGCTGGCGCGCAACCGCTTTCCGCACGCCGTTATTTTTTCCGGCGCCCGCGGATCGGGCAAATACACGCTCGCTCTGATGCTCGCCCGCGCTATGAACTGCCTGGAACACCCCACCCCCGGCGGCCTGCCCGATTTTTGCGGACGCTGCTCCAACTGCACCCGCATCGCGCAAGCCGTAGACCTCGACGCCCGCTTCGCCGAAGCCGTCGAGGCGCGTGAAAATCTGCGCGACACGGACAAGAAAGAGACTCGCCTCTTCGTCCAGACCCATCCCGACGTGCTCATCGTCCCCCCCGATCCTCCGCAAATGATGATCAAGGTCGACCAGGTTCGCCACGTCATTGAAACCATCTACTATCGCCCCGCCGAAGCCCGCGAACGCGTGTACATCTTCACCAGTTCGGCCTTCATGAAAGAGGCCGCCAATTCGCTGCTCAAAGTCTTGGAGGAGCCGCCTGAGTCTGCCAGCATTTTTCTGCTCACCGAAAACGCCGGCGAATTGCTGCCTACGATTCGTTCCCGCTCCATGACCTTGAGCCTGGGCGTGCTCCCTTTTTCGGAGATCGAGAGCCGGCTCGCGAAACTTCGTCCCGATTGGAATGCCCGGCAGCGCGCGCTCGTAGCCCGCCTCAGCGAAGGCGCCGTCGGACGTGCTTTATCGTTCAATCTCGAAAGCTACGTTGCCGCCCGCAGCCACGCTCTCGTCATGCTGAAATCCGCGCTCAGCGGAGGCGATCACACCGACTTGTTCAAGACCACCGAGAGCTACCGTCCGGGCGCCGAAGGCCGCGAAAAAATCGACAACCTTCTCCGCACTCTCTACTCGCTGCTTGAAGACCTGATGTTCCTGCAATCGGGCGCCGAACAATTGGTCCGGAATACGGACATTTTGGGCGAACTGAAGAAAGTGTCCGAATCCGCCGACTTCGCCTGGCTGCAACGTGCCGCGGAGGGTTTGGGCGAAGTGGAGCGCGGCCTGCGTCGCAACCTGCTGCGCTCGCTCTCGCTGGATGCCTTCGCGACCGCCCTCGAGCGTGCCTAGTAGTCCGACCGTAGAGACGGGGCTTGCCCCGTCTCGGTTGGCACCGCAAGGCGGTTACAAAAGACACCGCCCACAATATTGTCATCCCCCGCTCCCTGTGATACCGTAACCCTAAGTTCACACCTCTGGACCCACAATCACAGGCTCGAGTGTTGTGGCATATTCTGCCCGCCCAGCGCGCAGGTGGTGCGATTTGAAAGATGCAATCGATTCCCTACCAACCGAACAATCCGCCGGTCAAAACAGCGATCAGGAAAGCTTTGCCAATCGCAAACTGATCCGCCCAACCCTCAATCGCCCTGGCAACGACCACGCGAACCACAACCACGTCCACAACCACGTGCCCCCCGAACGCAGAGATCACGATCGCGACCGTTCCCCCGCCGCGGCCAAGAAGATCGCGCCCACTGAGCAAACCAACGCCGAAAATTTTTATTATCAGAAGCAGATGCAGGGCAAGACTCCCATGGTCGTCGTCCTGCGCGACGGCGAGGAAGTCCACGGCTATATCGAGTGGTACGACAAGAACTGCATCAAGCTGAATCGCACCGGCGCCGCCAACCTGATGATCTACAAGCCCGCCATCAAGTACATGTTCAAGGAAGGCGAGAACGGCCGGAAGTAGGCTCCATCCCTAAGACCTGATTGATGTTGAAGACCAGAACAATTTGTGTCAATGGGGCCAGGTTTTTCACAGGCGTACACATTGACGAGAGACCCTCTCGCGGATAAAGTGATCCCAACGAATCGCGTCTGGCGATTAGTTTTATAAATCACACCAGCCAAAATGCAGCAGGAGGAGCCGCGACAATTGCCTAGCGTCTTCGTGGTGCCCGTGTACGTCGAAGTATCAGGCGGCTTCGAGCGAGCCGTGGACACGTTAGAATTGTATTTGCAACGCGCCGGTTACCTTTTTCACACTGGGGCGCCGTTGCCTGTGACCCTTGAGGAAACGAAAAGGGCATTAGAAAACGAGCGCGCGAGCCGAGGCGACGATGGCGGAACTCGAGCGGAACTATCTCCTTGAGCTCTGGGACAATAATGTTTGCCCGAACTGCGGCAGGAAGATCCCCGAAGGTAAGCGCGTCGGGAGCGGCAGAAAAAGTGATGGTGGTTTTTGCAGTCTCGACTGCTATGCCGAGTATTACAAAGCCGAACTGACGGAGAGACACAGGAAGGCAATAGCGGCCGCCGAGAAGCACCGCAATTCTTAAGAATCGTGAGGTTGAGAGTGGGTATCGTTGAGCGGTCGTTGTTCCCCGAAATATACGACCAAGAAGGCGGCGATGGTATTCTGCCTTGGCAAGAGATCAAGCGGCTCGTGCAGGTTGGCCGGATAAGCGCGAGCCCAGAAGTGTCAGACTCTCAACTCCAACCGGCAAGCCTTGACTTGCGCTTGGGTCGAGAGGCCTATCGCGTTGAGGCGAGTTTCCTCCGAGGCCGCTCCGCCACTCTTCTCACAAAGGTCCAGGAGTTGCTCCACTCCACTATTGACCTTACCCAGCCGACACCGACTTTGTTAGAACCCCGCGTCGTGTACATAATCCCGCTGCTCGAACGATTGAACCTCCCAAACAATATTCAGGGCGTAGCCAACCCGAAGAGCACAACTGGACGCCTCGACATATTTACGCGGTTAATTACCGAGTGCGGTGATGAGTTTGACCATGTTGAGAAAGGGTACTCCGGCCAACTTTATGTAGAAGTTTCCTCTAGAACGTTTCCGATCCGTCTGAGGGCTGGGATGAAACTCAACCAACTGCGCTTTGTCCGGGGATCGTCGGCCAGGCTAGGTAACGGAAATCTGAGGGAGCTGGCAAAGGAGCAGCGCCTTGTCTACGATGCTGAAGGCCGCCCCTCGAAGAATCACGTCGGCGATGGCGTGGAGATCACGGTAGATCTGGAGGGCGACAACCGCTCGAGTATTATCGCCTATAAGGCCAGAGGGTCCAACCGAGAAATAGAACTGGATAAAATCGGTTACTACGACCCGGCAGATTTCTGGGAGGCAATCCCAAGGCCCAACGATGGCCGCATTATTCTCGATACGGGCGGTTTCTATCTATTGGCCTCTAAGAAGCGAGTGCGCATCCCTCTCGATCACGCAGCGGAGATGGTCGCGCATGACCCTAGCATGGGCGAATTTCGGGTGCACTACGCGGGATTCTTCGACCCCGGTTTTGGATATGGAGCCGCTGGAGAAATTCCGGGGACAACGGCTGTACTGGAAGTGCGGGCATACGAAGTGCCGATCCTGCTAGAGGACGAGGATCTCGTCGGCAGACTGCATTACTACCCAATGGCGAGCAAACCGGAGAGGGTGTATGGTGCATCGATTAACTCTTCGTACCAGCAACAGGGGCTAGCTCTCAGCAAGCAGTTCAAGCGGCCCGACTCGTACAGCAGCAATGGCATTGCGGGTCCCACAATCAACCTCGCCACGGCATAGATTCACGAATTTGTCAGAGAACCCGTTCTCTAACGGTCCCCCGGTTGACAATCCGCCCTATCCCCCTTAGCATCAATAACTTGAGACATACCAATCTTCGCGAGACGGGGGATGCCCGTGATTAAGCTCGACATCATCAACGAAGTGGTCAACCGCACCGGGATCACCAAGACCAAAGCGGAGCTCGCCGTCGAAACCGTCTTCGAGAGCATGAAGAAGGCGCTCTCCACCGGTGACCGCATTGAACTGCGCGGTTTCGGCGTATTCAACGTGCGTCCGCGCAAGACTGGCATTGGACGCAATCCACGCACCGGCGCAGAAGTTTCCATTCCGCCCGGCAAAGCCGTCCGCTTCAAGCCCGGCAAGGAACTGCAATCGATCGACTAGAATTGCAGAGGTTCGAGGTTAGATTGCAGAAGTAACCCCACACCTCTGCAATCTAACCTCTAACCTCTGACCTCACTCATGTCCGAACCCACATCCCCTTTTCCGGCCGCCCTCGAATGGGACCAGCAGCCCCAGCCAGCCGTCTGGGTCATTCGACCGCCGCGCCAGCGCTGGTGGCTCTATGGACTGTTCCTGCTCCTGACCCTATTCAGCACCATGGTGGTAGGCGCGCGCATGCAGTTCTACTTCCTGCAGCATCAGCCGGTATTCTCGCTGGCTGACGACTCCCTCTCTCTATTTCCCATCGACTGGATCGCGCAACATCCCGCCAACCTGCTGCTGGGACTTCCCTTCTCGCTCACGCTGATGTTCATCCTCTTCGCGCACGAGATGGGACATTACCTCTACGCCCGCCATTACCGCGTGTATGCAACGCCGCCCTTCTTCGTGCCGTTTCCCAGCCTGATTGGCACGCTCGGCGCTTTCATCCGCATTAGGAGCCCGATCCCGTCCCGCGCCGCCCTCTTCGATATCGGTATCGCCGGGCCGATCGCAGGATTCATTCCGGCATGTATCGCTCTGCTATACGGGCTCTCGCTCTCGCATCCCACAGTTGGTTCGTCCGCGTCCGACATTCAGCTGGGATTTCCTCTGGCTTTCCATCTCGCGGCCCGCCTGCTGCACATCGGCACACCGCTCTCCGCGCTCTCGCTCCATCCGATCGCCGCTGCCGCGTGGGTAGGAATGTTCGCCACTGCGCTTAACCTGTTGCCCGGCGGCCAGCTCGATGGCGGCCACATCGTGTTCTCCATCTCGCCAGGGTGGCATCGCTGGATCTCGCTGTTCACAGTTGTAGCCCTTGTCCCGTTTGGAAAATATCTTTGGACCGGCTGGCTGCTCTGGGCCGTGCTCCTGGCCTTGACCGGCAGGCATCCCAAGGTACCGCGCTATCCCGATGTCACCGGCCGGCGCCGTGCCCTCGCACTCTGCGCCGCGCTGATGCTGGCGCTAAGCTTCACCCCCGCTCCCTTCACCCACAGCTCAGGACGCGAAGTCTGGCCAGAAATCCGCGACGGAAGTCGCGACACACTGCACGATCTACGCGACGGCGTGCGCCACCTGCTAAATCGCAAGTAATCCCTTCGCGAAGTCAGGGAGTGGCGCGCGCGAACGACCAACGACAAGCGACCAACGACGCTCCTACATCAACCACACCGCATCCACATCCACAATCACCTGCGTCCGCGGAATCTTCCGCGCCGCCGCTTCCGCCAGCATCGCCCGCAAAAGCGCATTCATCTTCTCGCGGCTGGGAGACTTCAGGATGAAGTGATAGCGGTAATCGCGCTTCAACCGCGTCAGCGGAGCCGCCGCCGGCCCCAGCACGCGTATCCCCTCATGCCGAGTTTTCTCAAACCACCGCCCAAGCTCGCCCGACCAGGTCAGCGCGTCGTCTAACTTCTCCGACCGAATCAGCACATTCGCAATCGCGCGGTAGGGCGGATAGTGCATCCAGGCGCGAAATTGCAGTTCTTTTTCGTAGAATCCGGTGAAATCATGCCGCGCCGCGAACTGCACCGCGTAGTGATCCTGAAAATAAGTCTGCAGCACAACCTTCCCCGGAGACTGTCCGCGCCCGGCGCGACCCGCAACTTGCGTCAGCAGCTGGAAGGTTCTTTCGGCCGCGCGGAAATCCGGCAGCCCCAGCGCCATGTCCGCACCGACCACGCCGACCAGCGTAACGCCGTGAATGTCGTGGCCTTTGGCGATCATCTGCGTGCCCACCAGCATATCGAGCGCGCCTTCATTCAGCGCATTCAGCGCGTGCTCAAAATCTTCCCGCCCCCGCACCGTGTCGCGATCCAGCCGCCCGATCCGCGCTTGCGGAAACATGCCGTGCAGCAACTCTTCCAGCTTCTCCGATCCCGTCCCGACAAAATAAACGTACTCGCTGCCGCAGTGCACGCACTTGTCAGGAATGTGTTCGACATGCCCGCAATAGTGGCATTCCATCTTGCGCTCGCGCTTGTGGTGGGTCATGGAGACGGCGCAGTTCTTGCACTGCAAAGTCTTGCCGCAAGCGCGGCACAACACCACCGGAGAATATCCGCGCCGGTTGAGCAGCACCATGACCTGCTCTTTTTTCTCCAGCCGCTCGCGGATTTCTTCCGCCAGCTTGCGCGAGATGACTTGCTCCTGCCCCGTCTCCTGAAATTCCTGCCGCATATCCACAATCTCGACCTCAGGCAACGGACGCATTTCCACCCGGTCGGGCAACTCCACCAGCGCGTATTTATTTTTCTTGGCGTTGTAGTAGGACTCGAGCGAAGGCGTAGCCGAGCCCAGCACAACAACAGCGCCCGCCATCTTCGCCCGCATGACTGCGACGTCGCGCGCATGATAGCGAGGCGTCTCTTCTTGCTTGTAAGACGAATCCTGCTCCTCATCCACAATGATCAACGCCAGATCGCTGACCGGCGCGAACACCGCCGAGCGCGTTCCCGCCACCACCCGCGCCTCGCCGCGCCGTATGCGATGCCACTGCTCCGCCCGCTCCGCATCTGACAACCCCGAATGCAGAATGGCAACTTCATCGCCGAACACCTGGTGCAGATCGGCAGCCACCGCCGGCGTCAGCCCAATTTCAGGAACCAGCAGGATGGACGAGCGTCCCGCGTCCAGCACCTGTCGCATACAAGCCAGATATACCGCCGTCTTGCCCGACCCGGTGATGCCATGCAGCAGCAGCCCACCAAATCTGCGCGCGGCAACGGCCTCGCCAATCTTCGCCAGTGCTTCCTTCTGCGCCGCGCTGAACTCGAACTCAAACGGAGACGGGCGAGGCCTGAGCTTCGAAGCCGTAAACTCCTGCGCCCCATCGACAAGTTCAATCAACCCGCGCCGCACCAGTGTGGCAAGCGTAGTGCGAGGCACATCCAACCCGCGCAGAACCTCCACCGGCAAGCGCCCGCCAGAAGCAGCCAGCGTCTCAATCAGAGTCCGCTGATTCTCGTTGAGCTTCTTAGCCTTGCCGGCTCTGCCTGTGTGGGGACGGGCGCCCTCGCCCATCCAGGGCGAGCGCAGCTCGCCATCCTCCTCCGCCGCGAGCAGCACTGCCACCTTGACCAGTCGCACCGCATCCCTCGCCCCCGACACATCCTCCCGCTCAATCCACTTCTTCCGCACCATCCCCGCAAGGAGTGCCCTTGCCACCCGCGTAGCCCCGCGCAATCTCTCTTCTCGCACGCTGTCCCGCTCCGCCAGATAATCCAGCACACGAAATTCCACCAACTGCTGTTCCGGAGTCCGCTTCGAACGCGCCGGAGACCCCACCATCCCCGCCAGATGCAGCGCCATCCGTCCCTCATCGGTGATGCAATAGCTGACTGCCCGCTTGAACTCCGCCGCCAGCGGCAGCATGGTGCGAAACACCTCACCCACCGGCGCCAGATAGTAATCGGCAATCCACTTCCCAAGTTTCAGCAGTTGTTCATCGAGAACCGGAGAGGGGTCGAGTGCTTCGATGACTTTCTTGATCCTTATTTGAGAAGCATTAACTTGCGGCGGACGGTCATGCAGCTCAACCACAATCCCCGAAAGCCGTTGTTGCCGGAACGGCACCAGCACCCGCCCACCCACCACCGGCTCCATCCCCGGAGGGATGGCGTAGGTAAACACCATGTCAAGCGGCACGGCAAGCGCGACGTCGCAGAAGAGGGGCATTTAGGGGACTAATCAAATCCTATCGCATTTCCGATAGCACTTAGGAGCGGAGCAAGGATATGCGGAACCACTGGAGACTGATCCTGCCAATTGCCGGGCTGCTGCTCTTTGCAGGGGTAACCTACGACTCCTTGCAAGGCAGCCAGAAAGTTCCAAGTCAGTACTTCTGGTGGTCAATTCTGCGGCTGGATTCAGACCCACTGAGTGCTCAGCATCCGGTCGGAACGCCTTGTATCCGCGCAAGACGCAACTGCGGGCCGCGGAGCTTCGGCCGCCGAGTCGGAACTCCGTGTACCAACGCGACAGGCAACTGCTCCAGCTGGAGCCCGGCCTCCCTTTGGGTTTCACCAGAATTGGCGTCGGAGCTGCTGATCCTCTCCGCGTTCCCTGCGTTGGCGGCAGGGATGTCGTGGGTTCGCCTTCTTGGAAGCCAAGGCATCAGTGAAATTTCAAGCTTCATGTCAATGATGCCCTTGTTTGTGGCCGCGTGGTACTACACCATTGGCTGGCTCATCGATCACTGGTTGTATAGGCGACTGCTTAGTAGCTAGACCCAGCGTTGCCAGCGAGGCCCCAGTCCCTAGGCGTTTGTTTTCGGCGCCTTCATCCCCAACTCCTTCATCACCATCTGCAGATCCTTCCAAGCCTCACCCTTCTGCCGCGGATCGCGCAGTAGAAATGCCGGATGATAGGTGACCGCCAGCTTGCATCCATCCCAATTGGGATCGTTGTTGCGCACGCCCGTCGGCCTGAACTCATAAAATCGTCCGCGCAGCTGCATCATCGAAGCATTCATCGCCAGCAGCGTCTTGGCCGCGACCGCACCGAGAGCGACCACCACCTTCGGCTTGATCACCGCGATCTGCCGCATCAGAAACGGAGAGCAGGTTTCGCACTCCTCGCGCTCCGGCGTGCGATTCCCCGGCGGGCGGCACTTCACGATGTTCGCGATATAGACCTCCTCGCGCGTAATCCCCATCGCTTTAATCATGTTGTTGAGCAGTTGTCCGGCGCGTCCCACGAAGGGCTCTCCCTGCGCGTCTTCATCGGCGCCCGGCCCTTCGCCCACGAACATCAACTCCGCCTTCGGATTCCCCACGCCAAATACAATCTGCTTCCGTCCCTGCTTATGGAGCACGCAGCGCGTGCAGTCTCCCAGGTCTTCGCGGATGATCTTCAGCGCCTTCAAAGGATCGCTCACACTCTGCTCGGGCTTCAGCGCAATCGCGTCAAAAATATTCTCGTCAACCGCCCTCGGCATTGCGACCGCCGCAGCCTTCCGTGGACTCATTTCTTCTCCTGGTTCAGGTGTGTACTCCACAATATTTGCTTCGTGTTCGTCCAGCGATGTCGTCGCCGTAACTTTCCCCGCGCGTTCTGACGGAGGACGCCGGTAAAACTCGTAGATCCCCATTTCGTTGTAATAGCGGATGCGCGCGGCAAGCGCGCGGCGAAGTTCAGGGTGAAGGGTGACGGGCATTGCAGATAAGGATAACAAACCTTGTGGCACGGGCATTTTTGCCCGCGATCATCTTGCCCGCGAGCACTGGCACACCACCGCGATCTTTACTTCAGCTCAATCTCAACCATCGTACCCGCCGTCGTCCCTTCGTTGGTCAGCGAGTGCGCGACCTTGGCGTCAACCCAATGAATGTCGCCCGTCTTCACTTCGTGAGTGAACGATTTCCCCTCTGGGTCCGTCATCTTCAGCATCAGCGGTGTCGCCGCAATAATCAGGTAGGGACGCTCGTGCCTATGCATCGCAGACGTAGCTCCCGGCGCCAGCGTCCACTTGTAAACCCGCGCGCTTGAATTCTCCGCCTCCACCTTCCCGGCAGCTGGACCCGCAGCCTTTGCCGGCCGATGAAGCAGTTCCACATCCAGCGCTTCAAAAGAGGCGTTCCCGGCGTTATGCACGAGATGAGTGAAAGGCCCATTCGATTCCAGTGCCACAACGTCGCCAGGTTTCGTCGCCTCCGTGACGATTTTCGGGTCGCCAAGCTTCTGGCGGGTGATGGTGGCGTCCGTCAAATCAACCGTCACGCGATCATACAAGTGGGTGTGAAACAGCGTGCTCTCACCCGGCAAAAGCGTCACCCGCACGACCATGACGGAATCATTTTTCAAAACCAGATGATGGTGCGGCTCGTCTTGCACCGCAACTGGCGATGGCTGCGCTGCCACCAATGTGGACAACATAAGCAGCAGGGCTCTACAGAAGCAGACTTTCACAGGATTCTCCTAACGGACAACCACACGCTTCCGCAGCTTCACTACCTGGTCCAGCACGCGCTGCGCAACTTCCCATTTCGAGGTTTCGGGAACCTCGACCACTTCGCTCTGCGTGATGATGGTGACTGCGTTACGGTCGGAATCAAAACCAATGCCCGCGCGCGATACGTCGTTGACTACGATTGCGTCGAGCGACTTCGACGCCAGTTTCCGGCGCGCGTTTTCCAGCACGTTCTCGGTCTCAGCGGCAAATCCCACGACAATCTGCGTAGTCTTCCGCCGCGCAACCTCCGCCAGAATGTCCGCCGTCGGCTCCAGTTCCAGCGTCATCTCGCCTTTGCGCTTGATCTTTTGCTCCGCTACCGCTTTCGGCCGGAAGTCCGCCACCGCTGCTGTTTTGATCACAACCGTGGCTTCCGGCAGGAGTTTCAAAACCGCCGCCAGCATCTCGTCCGCAGTCTCCACCTGCGTTAGTTCCGCCGCTCCCGGAGCGGCCATCGCGGTCGGTCCGCTCACCAGCGGCACGCGCGCTCCGCGCCGCAGCGCAGCCTCCGCAATCGCGTATCCCATCCGGCCGCTCGACCGGTTCGTCAAATACCGCACCGGATCGATCTTCTCCCGCGTCGGCCCCGCCGTCACCAGCACCGTTTCGCCCGCCAGATCCTGCGCGGCCCCGAGCGCTTCCATCACCGCCGCCACAATCGCCTCGTTCTCGGCCAGTCGTCCCGCGCCCGTCATGCCGCAGGCCAGATATCCGCTGCCGGGTTCCACAATGCGAACACCGCGCTTCCGCAGGATCTCCAGATTCGCCTGCGTGGCCGCGTGATTCCACATGTTGACGTTCATCGCCGGAGCCACCACCACCGGAGCCGTGGTCGCAAGATACAGAGTGCTCAGAAAGTCGTTGGCAATACCCTGCGCGAAGCGCGCCAGCACATCGGCCGTGGCCGGAGCCACCAGCAGCGCATCCATCGACTGCGCAATCGCAATGTGCTCGATCGCCGATTCCACGTTCGCCTGTTCGCCTCCAGATGCGGAGCCGAACATTTCGGTAATAACTTTTTCACCGGAGAGTGCTGCGAAGGTCAGAGGACGAACGAACTCCTGCGCCGCGCGGGTCATCACGACTTGCACATGAATGCCGCGGTCTTGCAACAGGCGCACGATTTCCGCCGCCTTATAAGCTGCAATCCCACCGGACACGCCCAGCACAATTTTCATAGGAGGAAGGCGTCGGCCATGGATTTAGCATCCAGCCCCGCCTGCAGAATTACTCAAATCCCGTAGAGACGCGGCTTGCTGCGTCTCCCACGGCAGAGATGGGGTCAGCCCCGTCTCTGCACAGAACATCCCTACGCGTCTTCCGCGAACACCTTGTTCAGAGTTTCGGTTGCGGCCACGACCGGCATTTTAGGAGCCTCTGGAATCAGCCATTTCACCTTGCCGGCCTTGATTTCATCCTGTGCGATGCGGCACGGTTTGCGCGATCCGGTATCGATCACCGGAGGCGCGCCCCCTTGCAGTTGCCGTGCCCGCCGCGCCGCCACCAGAATGTAGCGGTAGTTGCTGTCAAACCCTTCAACCAGCTTCATGATGCATTCTCCCCCAAAACTTCACATACCCTTTACCGGTTGCGGAGCAAACGAAGCCAGAATCGGTTGCACCCGCTCCCGCGCCTCTTCCAACCGGCAAGCTTGCGCGATCTCTACTCGCCGCTTTTCCTCGCCGGAAACTTCCGCCCCGCTGCGCTGCAACCGCTCCGCCAGCACGATGTCCTTCAGTTGGTCCGCCGATTGCTCCAGCAGGTTGTTCACTAAAATGTAGTCGTATTTCTCGTAATTCTCAATCTCTCGGCGGGCCGTGTCCAACCGGCGACGGATTACCGCCTCTGAATCCAGCCCCCGGTTCCGCAACCGCCACTCCAGTTTCTCCCGGTCCGGCGGAAGAATAAAAATGCTCACCGCGTCCGGTATCCTCTCCTTGATCTGTCGTGCCCCTTGCACATCGATATCCAGCAGCAGGTCATTACCACGCGCCTCGGCCTCGCGCAGAAATCGCCGCGCCGTACCGTAATAGTTTCCGAAAACATCGGCGTGCTCCAGAAACTCATCCGCCGCGATCATGGCTTCAAATTCCTTTCGGGAGACAAAGAAATATTCCTTGCCATTCTGTTCGCTTCCGCGCGGCGGGCGCGTGGTGTACGAAATTGAGAAGTCCAGGTGACGCACCATCTTGAACAGTTCGTTCACCAGCGTGGATTTACCCGAACCCGAGGGCGCAGAAACAATGTAAACGATGCTCATTCCAGATTTTGTACCTGTTCCCGCGATTTTTCGATCTCCGACTTCATCAGCAGTCCCATCTCCGTTATCTTCAACGCATCTCCCGCCAGCCCCGAGGTTTTCGAAAGCAGCGTGTTCGCCTCGCGGTTCATTTCCTGCAGCAGGAAGTCCATCTTCTTGCCCACCTCGCCGCCCTGGTCCAGCAATCCCAGGAAATGTTTCACGTGCGCATTCAGCCGCACTAGCTCTTCCTGAATGTCGCTGCGATCCACCAGTACCGCCACTTCCTGCAGGATCCGCTCTTTGTCCACCTGTGCGCCAAGCACCTCCAGCATGCGCGAGTGCAACCGTTCGGAGTAGCTGTGCAAAATGGTGCTGCGATGGGCTTCCACCCCCGCCGCCGCTTTTTCCAGATTCGCCATCCGAGCGCGCAATTCGGTGCCGATGCTGCGGCCTTCTTCTTCGCGCATCTCATTCAGCCGCGAAAGCGCTTCTTCCACGCACGCCATCACCGCGGTCTCCAGTTCCTCTCCCGATCTCTCGGCGCCGGAGTCCATGGCGCCCGGCATCCTCAAAACCACGTTCAGATCGGGCTCGCCCTCTATGCCAAATTCATCGGCGGCCGCGCGGAACGCTTCCACGTAGCCGGCAATCAGTTGCCGATTGAGCGCAACCCCGTTCGTCCCCGAACGATCCAGGTTCAGGATCACTTCCACATGGCCGCGCGCCATTTTGTCCTTGAGCAACCGGCGCAGCTTCATTTCCAACGCGTCGGTATCGGATGGCAGACGGAAGTGAAGATCGAGAAAACGATGATTCACCGATTTGAGCGATAGCGAAAACGCCAGTTGGGTATTGACCTGCGCTCGGACCTGCGCGAACCCCGTCATGGAGCGAAGTGGCATATTAGTTCCAGGTTTCAAAGTTTCAGAGTTTCAAGGTTTCAAAGTCATCCGAGTTCGCGGCGGCTGGGACGGGAAGCTTTCACATTGAAACCTTGAAACTCTGAAACTCTGAAACCTTTTTTCTACGCTTCCGCAAACTGCAGTTCGTAAAGCCGCCGGTACGTGCCCAACTTTTGCATCAGCTCTTCATGCGCGCCGATGTCGCTGATGGTGCCGTTTTCGAGCACCACGATGCGATCCGCGCGGCGCACCGTCGAAAGCCGATGCGCAATTACAAACACAGTACGCCCAGTCATCAGATTTTGCAGTGCCGACTGCACCAGCGACTCGGACTCGCTGTCCAGCGCCGACGTCGCCTCATCCAGAATCAGAATCGGGGCATTCTTCAGAATGGCCCGCGCAATCGCAATCCGCTGCCGCTCCCCGCCCGAGAGCCGCACCCCCCGCTCCCCGATCATGGTGTTGTACCTCTCCGGAAGCCCGTGAATGAATTCATGCGCTCGCGCCGCTCGCGCCGCTTCTTCCACTTTTTTCTGCGACACATGGGGCTGGCCGTAGGCAATATTGTTCCTCACCGTGTCGTTGAACAACACCGTCTCCTGCGTGACAATCCCGATCTGCGAGCGCAGCGAGTCCAGCGTCACCTCCCGCACATCATTGTCGTCAATCAAAATGCGCCCCCTGCTGACGTCAAAGAAGCGCGGGATCAGATGCACCAGCGTGCTCTTGCCCGCGCCGCTCGATCCCACCACTGCCAGCACCTCGCCCGCCTTCACTTCCAGATTGATGTCATGCAACACAACCGGCGAATCTTGCACGTTCTCATAGGAGAACGACACGTCTGCGAACCGGATCGAGCGCGCAAACTTCCCCATCCGCTTCGCTCCCGGCTTCTCCCGCACTTCGTCTTCGATATCCATGAAATGGAAAATTTCCGACGAAGCTCCCACCGCCTGTTGGAAATTGTTGTTGAACTGCGCGAACTTGCGCACCGGGTCGTAGAGCTTGAATACCGCGAAAATAAAGGTGCAGAAGGCCCCTTCCGTGAATCCGTGCCGGTTGATCTGATCGCGCCCCAGCAGAAGCAGCAACGCCACGGCAATCGAGCCCAGAATGTCCATCAGCGGAGAGCTGATGGCGAAGGCCGCCACCACCCGCAGGTTCGCCCGAAACAGCCGTCGCGCAGCAACCCGGAATCGCTCCACTTCCCAGTTTTCCATGCCAAACGCTTTGACGATTCGGTTGCCCGTAATCGTTTCGTGCAGAATGTTCTGGATTTCGGCCAGCTTGTCTTGCCCGCCCCGCGTCTTGCTGCGCACTTGCCGGCCAATCTTCCTCGACGAGTACAAAATCGCTGGAATGAAGAACAGCAACACCCAAGCCAGTTTCCCTCCCTGCGAAACCACTACCACCGCAACAAAGATCAAAGTGAAAAACTGCTGCAGAAACTCCGCCAGCACGCTCGACATCGCGAATTGCACCTTCTCGATATCGTTGACCATGGTCGAGAGCAGCGTCCCCGTGCTGTGCTTCGTGAAAAACGCCGCCGAACTCCGCAGAATGGCGTTGTACAGATCGTCGCGCAGGTCGGTGATCATCCCAAAACCTGCGTAGTTCACCAGGTAGGTTCCGGTGTAGTCGAATATTCCCTTTAACACCGTGGCTGCCACCAACGCAAAGGCAACCACCGTCCAAGGATTGTGAAAGTGCTGCGGAACCAGTCGTTGCAGATCTAGAAAGCGTTCGCTACCCGGCCATTTGAACAACGGAATGGTTTTGTCCTGGGTTCCAGGATTCAATACGCGATCGAAAATCGGACGGATCAGCAGCAACCGCCCCGCATCCAGCAATCCCACCATCGCCATCAGCACTACCGAAGCGAGAAACGGCCCCCAGTAGGGCAAAACGTAGCGCAACAGGCGGGTCAGCGGATGGGGGGTTGCCGATGTTGCCACACTCTTCGAGTCCGCCACTGTGGAAGTTGCCATGCGTGTAAGGGTCAATTCTACATGTGATTTGCCGTAGAGACGCGGCTTGCCGCGTCACCTGCTGCGAGCAAACTGGAGCAAACCCCGCGTTACCTCGGACTATCCCGATGCACGACCTTCACCTTGTATCCCGCTTTCCGCAGCCGCTTGCTTACATCTTCGGCGATCATCACCGAGCGGTGTTGTCCGCCCGTGCATCCGAAGCTGATGGTCAGGTAGCTCTTGCCCTCGCGAATGTAGTGCGGCAACAGGTAAACCAGCATCTCTGAAATGCGGTTGATGAACTCCTGCGTCTGCGGAAACGATCGGATGTATTTCGCTACTCGACGATCGCGTCCCGTCAGCGCTCGAAACTCCGGCACAAAATGAGGATTGGGCAGAAAGCGCACATCAAACACCAGGTCGGCGTCGTCGGGCAAGCCGTGCTTGTATCCGAAACTCACGCAGGAAACCAGAATCGTCTGCTGGCTCCCCGACTGCTGTTTGAAGCGGTCGGTCAAGTGCGCTCGCAGTTCATGAACATTAAACTTCGAAGTGTCAATGACCAGGTCGGCAATCTTGCGAATCGCTCGCAGATGCCGTCGCTCAGCTCCCAGTGACGCTCGCACCGTGGTGCCCGTCCCCAAAGGATGAGGCCGCCGCGTCTCGCTGAATCGCCGCAGCAATGCGGCATCGCTAGCTTCCAGATAAATTACCTTGGTCGTGATCGTCCGCCTCACCGACTTCAGGATCGCCGGCAGTTTTTCCAGTTGCGCTCCCTCGCGCACATCCACCACCAGCGCCGTCCGGGGAATCTCTCCCGACTGCACCGCCAGTTCGGCAAAGCGCGGAATCAACTCCACGGGCAGATTGTCCACGCAGTAAAAGCCGAGATCTTCGAAGGCCTTCAGGGCTGAGGCCTTTCCCGATCCGCTCATGCCGGTGATAATGACCAGTTCCGCCGCGGCGCGCGGTTCGCCTTTACGCCCGCGAACTTTTCCCGTTGCGGGCTTTCCCGCCGTGTGGGTGGCTTTGTTGAATTTGCTGCGCAGTGGCATGTCCGAAATCTTAGCATTTTGGCAGGAACGGAGCCCCAAGGGGTCGTCGCGCAATATCCAGTCCAGCAACGGAACCGCAAACTGTCGCCGCCGGACAGCCAGCCCAGGACCCGAACCGCAAGCGTCGCCGTCGAATATCCAGCCCCGGAGGGGCGAACCAGCCTAGCCCCGCGCTTCAGCGCGGGGTACGGCCCCTAGACGGTCTAAGTCCCGGAGGGACGACCCAGCCCCGAGCCAAAACTTTCGTCCCGGCTCGAAAACTACTATGATGATTACTAGGTCGTGAGCCCTCTTACCCGCACTTCAATCCGCATCGTTTCGTTTATTCTTTGCCTCCTCCCTGCCGCCACTCACGCGGACACGGCACGCCCAGTCAGCGCACCCGGCGCGGTTACAACGCCGCCCGTCATCGTCATCGGTTTCGTAGGCGGATTTGTCAAGCACGATGACCTGGTCCACAGCCCGGTCCAAGTCGCCGCGCATCTGAACCGGAACTGCCCACCGGACGTGCATGTCGAGGTTCTTGAGAATGCTCGCGGGCAACAAGCCCTCGCGGACATCGGCCGATTTCTGGATACCGATCACAACGGTTCACTCTCGGCCGAAGAAAAGCGGAACGCCCGCATCATCCTGTATGGACACAGCTGGGGCGCTTCCCAGGCCATTACGCTGGCGCGAGCACTCGAAAAAGAAGGCATTCCGGTATTGCTCACAGTTCAGGTGGATAGTGTCTCCAAGCCCGGCCAGAATGATAAGCTCATTCCCGCCAACGTAGCCGAGGCCGCAAATTTCTATCAAACGGGGGGCTGGCTGCACGGTGAACCCCATATCCGCGCCGTCGATCCCGCACGCACTCACATCCTCGGAAATTTCCGCTTCGACTACAAAGCCAATCCGATCGACTGTAAGCAATATCCCTGGTACGACCGCGTCTTCATGAAGTCTCACACCGAAATTGAGTGTGATCCCAGGGTTTGGACTCAAGTCGAATCCTTGATCCGTTCCCGACTGCCCCCGCAGCCGCGGCCATGAATGACCAATTGTCTGCTGTGAATTGTTTGCTGTGATAACGAGCAAGCCTACTGCAAGCTGGCCATAGCTTGAGCGCGCTTGTCATTCGCGGAGGACGGTGTGACGGCAATTTCTCTCGGCTCAAGCGCGAGCAGGTGCTGGAACAGCGCCAGATCTTTTTCCACGTCGCTGGGCGAAGTCTTGCGGGCTATCGCGGGCCGCAACTCCTGTCGGAGCCGCGCCTCCAGAAGACTCGCCGCTAATTCCGACGACTCAGAGACGCTCAAGATGTTGGCGCGCGAAACCCCCACCAGCGCCACACCATCGCCCGCGCGCATCTGCAGTACGGGCTGCCCCGATGCATCCAGCCCAGGCTCGGCGCCGGCTTCCAAGCGTTCCCAGGTTTTTACTTCCCTGGTTTCAAGTTCCCTGGTTCCAAGTTCCCTGGTTCCAGGTTCCTTGGTCTTTCCTTCGTTCTTTCCTTCGTCCAGGGGATCAAGCGCCGAACAGGTTAGGCTCAGTTCGTCCAGTCGACTCTGGTAGCGAATCCGGTCATCGCGGGTCATGGGCGCATCCAACTGGCGGCGCGAATCCAGAATAAGGGCATTTCGTGCCGGATCGAAACGTTGATGGCCAAAATACTCGACCAGCAAGCCCCCGCCAATGTAAGGATGCAGTGCCACCACCGGCAGCATGTATTTCTTCGCTGCCAACACCGATTCCAATACTCCGTGAACCGGTCGGCTGCGCCGGACCGTGCCCGGTACCTGCGGCACCAGAAAATCTGAACTCTGTAACTCAGGATGATGGCGGCTGTATTTCGCCATCATTTTCGCGATCTGCTTGGGAGTCGTAACCCCGAGATCGCCAAGCAGACTGCGATGCAGCGCGTGCGGATAATAAAAATCGATCACCTCGCGCACAAAATCGGCGCAGTTCCTCTTTACAAAGTTATAGCGCTCGCGGTTGGGCCGGTGGTTGAACTTTTCGATCAGCCGAGCATCTTGTTCTGGGCTGGTCTCAATCTCGAATCCATAAATTGTCCGGTCATAAGATGCTCCGACCATTTCATACCAGTTTCCCTCCGGCATCCCGCCATCGGGGCGATCGGGGGCCAGCCTTTGCAGATAGTCGCGGCGGTATTGATCGCGGAGGAAAGTAACCAGCTTCGCGTCGGCAAACAGCGGGACCGACTCCGGCCGGTCAACCGCATACAAGTAGGGGATAAGAGGAATCGCAATCCAGTCGTATCCCGCGATTCCGTCGTACCGGCTAAGGACGACGCCAGATTCGCCCGCGCCACACCGCCGCAGAACCACCGGAGACTCAGCACAAACGTCGCTCAGATACACGGCCGCGTGGCCAGTTCCGGCGAGCGCGCCATCGTAGCTATACGGCTCTTCCAGAAGCAGCGTCGCTCCTGCATGAGCGCGCCGAGCGCTCCCAAGGCAAAGGAGCAGAAGCGTGCATAGCCTCCCAAGTCTGCACGAGACTCGGGGCCAAACCGTGAACGGGTTTGCGAAAGCACGCATTCAGATTTGATGATCAAATAGCCCCGCAGGGCTGCTTGCGCTAAGTGAGGGAGTAGAACAGCACGATTACCAAAGTCCCTAACTCCTTAAGAAGCGGAGCCTTTGTGACCCGTGTCGCTCTCTTAGATCAGAACGATTCTTTCCCGTTCGTGCAGGAATTACCAGATTACTTTGGGGAATCGGCCCATGAACCCACTGAGACGCGAGTTCTCCATCTGTCAGGCTGCGGGAAAATTCGGTGTTGCACTTGATTTTGGGTGGCGCAGCGGTTAACCGCTTCTTTGTTCTTGTTTTTGGGTGGCGCAGCGCCGGGGTCCCCAGCACGCCTGGTTTTGGGGTGATGGGGTGGAGGGGTTTACCGCTGCGATAAGTGGCTTGCTTTTTGGGAATCGGCTTTAGCCGCTGCGGTCCCTTCAGGAGGCCACAACCGTGGAAACCGCGCTAAGTTCTTCCCCAAAGAATTAGCTCTCGGCAAAAAAATATAATCGCGAATCTTGATTGGTGGGCGCAGTAGGATTTGAACCTACGACTTCCACCGTGTGAGGATGGCACTCTACCGCTGAGTTATGCGCCCACTTTTCTGCGGTTTTGTCATTGTAACAAATCATGCCCACCCCTCCCGGCATCCCGCTGGCCATAAAATGCCTTTCCCGCCGCCCTGCCGATGGAATGTTGTTCAGCGGGGAGCGGATTTCCGGCTCAACTCGTGGAGGTCGAGTTGGCGAAGTCCGTCTTCGAGTTCTTCTCTCTCGCCTGTGTCGGGGCCTTTTGTTCCTCGCTCTTGCAATCGATCATTGATGGCGCGGCGGGCTCGCTCTACCCGCTTCGGGAGCTTCGCGGGATCTTGCTCGCGGAGTGCGGCCCGAAAATAGATTGTCCAGTAACTGGGCATGGGGTGTGCCTCGCATGCTGGATGCTGGAACGGCGCGAGGCGCTTGGTGACGTGTGGCCGGGGCCCGAGTACGAGGTATGAAGGCGGCCTATCGTGTGGCGCTGCCGCGCCCGTCCAGCCTTAACAGTGGGTCCGACTGTCGAGAGCAGATTAGCACCGATCGGGCACGGCGGTGGCGAAATTCGCGCGCGTGGGCGCCGACGTGATGGGGGGAGGGGGGCTTCTATTTTTCCCGTGGCTGCGCTTTGGTCTTCTTCCGGCGTTGCTCGACGCTCCAAGACAGGTTATTGCGGACTTTCTCGGGAATCCAGAGTTCCACGACGACGTGTTTGTCTCTGACGCCGACTCTGACCTTCGCTGCTCCAGCGTGCAACCATCGCGTTTGTGCCATCTCGTTTCCCCTTCGAGTGTCTGGGTGGCGTGCCTTATGTTACACCCCGCGGCGGTCGGCCCGTTGCTCTCATCGCGCGGTCTGCCTACAATTCGGGACATGGACAGCGGGTCGCTCGTCGCCTGGGTCACCGTTCTTCTTCTCGCGGTCAACGCGGTTCTCGTGTGGATGTACTTGGGAGAGACCAAGAAAATTCGGATCGCGAACGAGGCGCAGCTTGAAGCGCAGCTGATGCCTGCGGTCGTTGTGCGCCACGTTGGAAGTCAGGCCTTGCAGCTCGTCAACGTCGGCAAGGGTCCGGCGCTTCACATCAAGTTGTCTGCGGCCGACAGGGGTTCTCTGGGCGCGCGGGGCCAGGTGTCCATAGCCGACGAGATTCCTTACCTTGAGCCGGGTCCCCTGACCACCTCGATTCCCGTTCGGACGCAGGGCGCCGGAATTGGCGCTCTCAACGGCAGGAGCTTGCAGTGCGAGTACGTGGGCCTTTCGGGTCGGACTTACTGGACGGTGGCCGACTTTGATAAGTTCGACAACGACCGGCTGATCGCCACCCGCTTTCGTTCTGAAAATCCACTTCCTTAAGCGCATCCGACCAGCCTCTTGACCGCTTTCCCCGCTCCCGGTAGCCTCTTTTTGTCGCCCTTTCATGCCCGCTTCCGACAATCCCGAGACTCGACCCGTAACTGATTCACGGGAAAGCATTTCCGCACGCCTGCCCGCCTCCGAAGAGGCGCAACTTTCTGCCTCAGATGGGGTTTCTATCAGTGTGAGCAGTGTGGCCATTGATGGCGGAGTACTCGATCGCGGACTGCTGAACGGCGGAATGCTCGACCGGGGGCTGCTGAACCTGGCGGGAGCCTCCCCATCTGCGCCCGTGCCCATGGCAAATCACAGCGTTAACCAAGACGCGGCCGTCTCCGACGTCGACGTGATGCTGCGCGTGAAGGCGGGCGACGAGTCCGCCTTCTCTTACCTGGTTCACAAGTATCGCCGGCCGATGGTGGGCTTCATGTATCGCTTGTGCCACAATCCGTCGACGGCGGAAGAACTGGCGCAGGAAGTGTTTCTACGGGTGTACCGCTCGCGCACCACTTACCAGCCGAGCGCCAAGTTCACGACCTGGCTCTATCGCATCGCGACCAACCTGGCCGTCAACCACGCCCGCGATACGCGTCACGAGCGTCCGGAAAACACCGTGCGTCTCGATGAGCCGGACCAGGAAACTGGAACCACGCCCGACCTCGCCGATGATTCGCTCAGCGCCGAAGAGCAGATCTTGAAGCGGGAGCGGCTGGCGGCTATCCGCAAGGTAGTCAACGCGCTGCCCGAACGTCAGCGCGTGGCCGTCATCATGCACAAGTATCAGCAGATGGATTACAAAGAGATAGCGGGAGTTCTAAAGTTGAGCGAATCCGCTACCAAGTCGTTGCTGTTTCGCGCCTACGAAACGCTGCGCGAACAGTTGAAAGAGTTCGTTTCGGGGAAGTAGAGGGAAGCTGTATGAATTGCAATCAAATTCGCGAACTATTGCCGGAAGTAATAACTTCCGCTGGCATGGACGCTTCAATGTCGGAGGTTGAGAAAGAGGTTCAGAAGCACATCGCATCCTGCGACGCCTGTGCAGCCCATCTCGCCGCTTTGCAGAAAACCATGGCGCTGCTCGACGAATGGCAGGCGCCCGAACCGTCGCCCTATTTCGACACCCGCCTCGAGGCGCGATTGTCCGAAGCAAGACGCGCAGAAATGGCGCGCCGGGCTGCGGGATGGTTGAGTTGGACGCGGCGGCCGGCGTGGGCTATGTCGCTCGCTGCCGTAGTATTTGCGGGAGCCCTGCTGGTCAGCAACAAGTCATTGCTTCTGACCGCAACCATCCCGACCAAACCCCCATCCCTTGGTCTGCCGGTGGAACCGGGAACCGCCGTCGGCGATCTGCAGGCGCTGGAGAGGAACGACGAGTTATACGCCGATTTCGATATGCTCGACGAACTGCAGGTGCAGGACGACGTAACCGCGAATCCGTAAGTGTGATCTCCTGTAGAGACGCGGCTCGCCGCGTCTCCGTCGCATAGGCGGCACGTTGAGAGGCAGCTTCTACGTTAGTTGGATTGACGAGGGAAATAGATGTTGGGCCGGGGAAGAGTTGCGAGCTGTCTGGCAGCATTTCTGCTGCTGACGCCGTCGTTCGCCCAAGACCGGTATTCGCCGCAGCAACAGCATCCGCGATCGCAAGCTCAAGCTGCCGACGGGCAGTGGCACCACTTTCAGAAAGAAAACCCCAGCCGTCCCAATCAATTCCATCCGCCGCAGAACCAGCCCGGCCACGCCGGAAACTGGCTCCGCCGCTATAGGGATCTGCCGCCCGCCCAACAGCGCCGCGCACTCGAAAATGATCCCCAGTTCCGCCGGCTCCCTCCGCAACAACAAGCGCGGTTGCGACAGAGGTTGCAGCATTTTTCCAGCCTGCCTCCCGCGCAGCAGGAGCGCGTCCTCAACCGCATGGAAACCTGGGAGCACCTGACCCCTAATCAGAAACAGCAGGCGCGCCAACTCTTCCAGCAGTTCAAGCAGCTGCCCCCCGAACGCCGTCAGGCCGTCAACCAGGCAATTCGCGGGATGCGCAACCTGACGCCCGAACAACGCGACCGGCTCATCAACTCGCCGCAATACAGGAATGCCTTTTCGCCGCAGGAACGCGGCCTGCTCAGCGGAGCCGCTCACCTTCCACTCGCCCCCGGCGAAGGCCTGCACCCCGAACCGCCGGAATAAGAACACCTGCTGATTTTAAGGTGCTGGGTGCTGGTCCCCGAGGCGTGGGGCGAGAGCTCGTTTTATGGGCAATCCAGTGGAACCAAGCGCCCGAAAATCCAGCCCCGGAGGGGCGACCGACCTTAGCCCCGCGCTTCAGCGCGGGGTAAAGTGCAAGGATGACTCAAGTCCCGGAGAGCCTGCCCTGAGCGACCCCGAGCAACCGCGAGGGGGAGTCGAACGGGGACGACCGAAATCCCCACAACGCGCACTTGAAGGGGGTCGGATTTCGAAGGAATTAACCGAGAACTGAGAACCGGGAACTGACTCCCTATCGCCGGATCAGCGCCATCACCCATCCCGCCGCAAAAACTCCCCCCACAAACATGGCGAAGCAGTAAAGCCCGTACTTGACTTGCTCCATCGTCGTACTGCGCTGCGTGATGCCAAAGACCACCGACGCGAACAGCGCGAACACCACCGCAGCCGAGAAGTGTGACAAATTGATACTCACGGTTTCTTCCCCAGCGCAATGTGATGCGCATCCGCCACTGCGATAAAGTTCAGCAGGCCGGCGACAATCAGAAACGTCTTGCCATAATCCGCGGCCGCATTCGCCGCCATCACGTCGCCCCAATCCATGATGCGCGCCAGAAAATAGAGCGCTCCCGAGCCCACGTCGCCAATAAAGCCCAGTATGTCGAGAATGTCGCCGCCGTTCGGCTTGTAAATCCGCCCCTGCATGCCCAGGCCGATCACGAACATCGCCACCACCGACACCAGCAGCAGAATGCCGCGCCCGTAGCGTTTCAGCAGGATGTGTCCGCCGCCCGGAATCAGCCAGCCCACAATCGGCGCCACCACCGCCATGGTGGTGAGCGGGTATTCCGGCTCGTTCACTTTTGTTGATTTATCTGTTGTCGGCTTGGCCATTCAGATGGTCACGATCTCTCGTTGGATTTTACCAGTAACCTCGGCGCTTCCCGGCCGCACCAGCACATTCACCTCCGAGCGTACGCCGAACTCGGGCAGGTAGATTCCAGGCTCAATCGAGAAACAGGAATTGGGCAGAATGCGGCGCTCGTCGTGAATTTCCAGATCGTCCATGTTGGCGCCATTGGCATGCACCTCGGTCGCAATCGAGTGCCCGGTGCGATGGATGAAGTACTCTCCGTATTTCGCCTGCTGGATGTGGCCGCGCACCGCGTGGTCCACTTCCCATCCCGCAATCGGCCGCCCGGCGGCGATGGCGTTCTGCACCGTTTTCACGCCAATATCGCGGGCCTCGCTCACAATCCTGAATATCTCGCGCTGCCGCTCCGACGGAGCCTTGCCCACAAACCCCATCCACGTGATGTCGTAGTAAATCGCGCCCCGCGTATTCTTCTTCGCCCATACATCCAGCAGAACCAGGTCCCCTTCGCGAATCGGCACCGGCCGGCTTGCGCTGGGCTCGTAGTGCGGGTTGCCGGCGTTGGCATTCACGGCCACGATTGGAGGATCGTCCGTAACCATGTTCGCGCGCTGGAAGGCTTCCATGAAAAATTGCTGGATTTCATGCTCGTGCGTGCCGCCGTTGCGTACGCGCCGTCCAATTTCCTTGAAGGCCTCGGCGGTGACCGCGTCAATCACATCGCGCGCCGCGAAGTGCGACTGGATCTGTTCGTCCGTCAGCGTCGCTTCAAACTGCGCGATCAGGTCGGCCGCGCTCACAATGTTCTTGCCCAGCCCGCGAATCATGTCTGCCGTTCCCGCGTCCACCATGGAGATGGTGAACACAAAGTTGTTCGGCGAAAACTGCATGGCCACGTCGCGATACGGGCCCAGCATCTGTTTCAAGGCGTCAAACAGTTCCTGCCATCCCGCGTACTGTTTCTTCGAGCCGGGCAAAGTATCCAGGTGTCCCGCCTCGATCTTGTGCACCAGTTTGATGGGCTCGCCTTTGGCGGGGATCAGGTAGTACCACCGCCGCGTGACCATCAGCCCCTCCGGCAGCCCGAGAACGCGGTAAGCGATCGGGTCGCGATGGTGATGATCGTAGAAAAGCCAGGCGCCAATGTTGCGTTCGCGCAAGGCTTGCTGGATAGCCGAGAGCTCCATATGCAAAGGGTTATTCTACACGACCGCTGGCCGCCGCCGGATTAAGCCCCTGTAGAGACGGGGCTTGCCCCGTCTTGCCTGCGCCGTAACGCGGTGCCGCGATTTAGTTCTTGAATGGGTTGAAGGTTCGGACGTCGAGTTGCTTAAAGTCTCGTTCATTTCTGGTCGCAACAATCAGACGATGGACCCGTGCCGTCGCCGCAATCATGGCGTCTTGCAGAAGTTCAGGGGGCTTCCTATCCATAATGCGGCCCCATTCCCGAAAGCAGGCTGTATCCATCGGGAGCACACGGTAGACCGCCGGCACACGATCAACCCAGCGCTCCAGTTCGCTCGCTTTCGAGGGATCTTGCCGTCTTGTCCGCTCGATCCCCACCTGCAGTTCTCCCAGCGTTACGGCGGAAACGAATAAACCCGTCTCTTCGGCGGCGCTGAGCCAGGCGACCACCGCTCCGTGGGGGCGCGTTTTTCGCAGTTCGGAGATTACGTTGGTATCGAGCAGGTATTGATTCACTCAAACTCCACCACGGGACGGCTGCGCAACTTGCCTCTCTCATAGGTGAGGTCGTCACAGCGGGGCTCGGGAGCGAGCAACCATTCCTTCAAGCCAGGCCGGGCTGCCTTTTGCAGCCGCTCCCATTCTTCGATCGGCACCATAACGGCGGTCTTAACTCCGCGGCGAGTAACGACCTGCGGGCCTTTCTTGATGGTCGCATCCAGAAACTCACTGAACCGCGCCTTCGCGTCTTGCACTTGCCACGAAGCCAACATTCACCTCCAACTCAGATTCCTATTATACTGACTAGTCATCTGACTAGTCAACTCAAAATTGCGCTCCCGTAGAGACGGGCTTGCCCCCTCTTGCCTGCGCCCTCACGACGCCTCACTGCATCCCGCCCTCATTTGTGGTAGAAAATAATGTAATGCCACGTAACACTAATGAACGCCTCTGGCAGTCCTAATCCGCGAAAATCCGGTGCACCATGCTGAGGGCGCGATGTTGAGAGCACTGTTCATCGCGCTCTCCGAGAGCCGGTGGATGCGCGCCGTCGCCGAACGCTCCCGCTTTGGCCAGCGCACTTCCGCCCGCTTTGTCGCCGGCACAGAAGTTGCCGCCGCAATTCGCGCCGCCGCCGTCATGAATCAAATCGGCGCCGGCGTCTCCATCGACAATCTGGGCGAGAACGTCACCAACGCCGACGAAGCCCGCGCCAGCGCCCAGCTCTACCACCACCTGCTCGACGAAATCGCCGCCAATAAACTGAACGCGAATATCAGCCTCAAGCTGACCCACATGGGCCTGGACGTGGACGAACACATGGCCTACGAAATCGTCCGCGGTCTGGTGGCCAAGGCAGCCAGCATGTCGCCCAGGAATTTTGTTCGCGTCGATATGGAAGGATCGCCCTACACCCAGCGCACGCTTGATTTCGTCCACGAGCTTCACCGCATTCCCGGCAACGAGGACAGCGTAGGAACCGTGATCCAGTCGTATATGCGCCGCGCCGAGGCCGACGTCGAGAAGCTGCTCTCCGAGCGCATCCGCATCCGGCTCTGCAAAGGCGCCTACAAAGAGCCCGCAGACATCGCCTTCCAGAAAAAGTCCGAGGTCGACGCCAGTTACGTGAAGCTAATGAAGATCCTGATGAAAAGCGGCGTCTATCATGGTTTAGCGACCCACGACGAAACCATCATCAAAGCCGCCAAGGCCTTTGCCACGCGTGAAAATATTCCGCGCAACTCTTTTGAATTCCAAATGTTGCACGGTATACGGCGCGATCTGCAGCAGTCCTTGGTGAAAGAGGGCTGGGGCGTGCGCGTCTACATTCCATTCGGCACCGAGTGGTATCCCTACTTCATGCGCCGCTTGGCCGAGCGCCCAGCCAACGTACTGTTCATCGCGAAGGCCATTCTGCGGAAGTAAGCCCCGTGACATCAATCGGATAGGTTTGAACAAAGCAGGCTGGCAGAGGCTCGCAGAGAGATTTTGCACTTTTTCTTCCCCCGCGTGAAGGGAATTGCCCGCCATTCTCGTTGTTATGAGGTGGGAGCCATCTCGGCTTGGACGCATAGCCTGGCCCCTCGGCGGTGTGCGTGCCTCCAACTGAGAGCAAAGGGTCCGTGGCTCGCGTCGTTTTTGCATCGTGACTCCGGTTTCCAACTAAATCCTCCGCGTAGGCACGGGGAAGGGCAACGCGGAGGTTTTTTGTTCTGTGCGAGTTTGATCGCGACCACTCCGGTCACTGCGGCCAAGTTCGCAGCGCGGTCTCTATCACCCGTCGCAGTTCATTACGGGATGCTCCTCCTGCGGCCTGAACCGCAATGCCCTGAACCACCGTCATCACATAGCGGGCAAGATCGGACGGGCTGGCGTCTGGCGGCAGGTCCCCTTCTGCTTGCGCACGTTCGAGGCGCTGCCGTACGGCCTTCTCCCCCGCCTCGCGATGCAGAACGAGATCATCTCGAATCGCTTTCGCTTCGTCGCCGCAGGCGAGCGCGCCCTGCACGAAAAGACATCCCCGCGGATTGCCTGGGCGTGTCACTAACTCCGCGGTCCCGCGCAACAGCGCTTCCATGGCGCCTCGGGCCGTTGGCTGTTTGAGCGCCTTGTGCATATAAGCCGCCGGGCCGTCGGCGTAGCAGCCAAGCGCCTTGCGAAACAGCGTTTCCTTATCCCCGAAAGCCGCATAAAGGCTCGGACGGTTGATGCCCATCGCCCTGGTAAGATCGGACAGCGAAGTGCCTTCGTAGCCCTTGCGCCAAAACACCTTCATCGCCGCATCCAGAGCCTTCCCGTCGTCAAAGGATCGGGGACGCCCAGGCGCTCGCGGTGTTTTTCCCGGTTTCATAGCGTTAAACGATTATTCTATACTTCCTGGTACACAATTGTTGAATCTTCGCCGCTCCCCCATACATCTGTAACGTGCGGTACAGGAAAACCAGAGATCGAAAGGAGCAATATCGTGGGCAAACTTGAAGGAAAAGTAGCAGTCATAACCGGAGGCAGCAGCGGCATCGGCCTCGCCACTGCGCAGCGCCTGGCCGCGGAGGGCGCGCAAGTCTTCATTACCGGCCGCCGTCAAAGCGAACTCGACAAAGCCGCGAAGCTGATCGGCAAGAACGTCACCGCCGTCCAGGGCGACGTGGCCAACCTCGCGGATCTCGACCGCCTCTACGCCACGGTCAAGCAGAAGGCCGGCCACATCGATGTTGTCTTCGCCAACGCCGGTGTCGGCGAATTCGCTCCTTTGGGAGCGATCAGCGAAGAGCACTTCGACAAAACGTTCGATGCCAATGTTAAGGGACTCCTCTTCACGGTACAGAAAGCGCTCCCGCTGCTGGTGGATGGGGGTTCCATCATCCTCAACGCCTCCATCGTTTCCTCGAAGGGATTCCAGGCATTCAGCGTTTACAGCGCGACCAAGGCCGCGGTACGTTCGTTCGCTCGCAGCTGGACGGTCGATTTAAAGGACCGCAAGATCAGGGTCAACGTCATCAGCCCTGGTCCAATCGATACTCCAATACTCAACGGTCTGGCAGAAAATGCGCAACAAATCGACCAACTCAAAGCCGGACTCGCCGCCACCGTTCCCATGGGCCGTTTGGGCCGTCCTGATGAAATCGCCGATGCGGCCGCCTTTCTTGCCTCCAACGAGAGCAGTTTCATCACTGGGATTGAGCTCTTCGTCGACGGCGGCGCGGCGCAGATCTAAGGTTGTGTCCACCTATAGAGACGGGCAAGTCCCGTCTCTAGGCCTTCTTCACCCCTCCCACACAAAAGCGTCAAACACCCGCGCAGTTTCAAACCCAATGCGCTTATAAAGCGCAATAGCCCGGTCATTCGCTTCCGTCACCGTCAGCGAGATGAAATGAAATCCCCGCTCGCGCAAATTCCGCGTCGAAGCTGCCAGCATGGCCTCGCCAAGCCCGGCCGAGCGGTATTCGGGAAGCACGCAGACCTGCGTAATGTGTCCAACATCAGGCCGCACCAGCGAGCACAGGATGAGGCCGATCAGCATGCGCGTGCGGCGCTCGAGCACAACAAATGACGCCCGGGGATCGAACGTCCCGCACCCGGGGAAGCGCACGATGTTGTTCAGAAAGCGCAGCGAGCCGGTCAGCGTGCGGTACTGATCGTTGATCTCGGAGTCGACGTGCCCGCGGTAGGCAGCCGTGATCAGAGCTGCCGCCGACTGGTATTCCTGCTCCGACCAGGGACGCATTTCGAACTGCGCCGGAAGCGGCGGCCCAGTCGTTTGCGAAGTTTGCGGATGTCGTTCAATGTCGAAATTCATGAACACCCGAGGATGGCGGCTGAACCCCTGTTGCAGAAAGGGACGCGCCACTTCTCCGGTGTGGTGCGCCAGCAACTGCGCCTCCACACGATGAATGCCTGGTGACTGCTGCAGGGTTTCGATGACGTGGGTAAGCAGGCGTTCTTCGACCTCGTGACGCTCTGGACCGCGCCCTCCATCGCGCACAAAAAGGTCGCCAATGACGCCCTTGCTCTGCTCATAAACAAAAAAGGAGTAGCCAAAGATGCTTCCCCGCTCAATGGCAGCGTAGCCCGGCAGGATTTTGGCATCCATGTAGCGCAGGATCATCTCGGCCGAGGTGGCGTAGTCCCACGAGAGTGCACGTCCCCACATGGCGATCTCATCTTCCAGCAGCGGCCGAAGGTCAGCGGAAGAGAAATGTCGGAGATCGAGAATTTCCATAGGAACCCAGGTTTCAAGGTTTCAGAGTTTCAAAGTTTCAAGGTGAAACAACCTGACGCTCGTGTTTGCCGATGCCTTACTCTGAAACCTTGAAACTTTGCAACCTTGAAACCTCGCTATTTCCACACCCAATACAGATCCAACTTCTGCTCGGGGATCCTGATTAAGTATGACACCTGGCGTCCGGGGACGAGTTGGGCGACTTGGGATTGCGTACCTTGTGCGGCAACCACCACGTGAGCCGCCGCTGGGATATTTCCGTCCTCGTATTTCTGCGCTGGACGATTGAGATAAAATTCCAGCCCGTATTCCTGAATGCGATTCACGTGATACAGGCCGATAGGAACCACCTCGTGCGAAAAGGCCTGAATGTCTTCGGCAATCGGTCGCGAGGATTGCGTGGCGTTGATGACAGGTGCGGCGAGGCGAATGACGGCGGCTACGCTGACCACCACCGCAAATATGGTGGCGCGGCTCAATAAGCGGATTCCGCTTCGGGAAAGGAGCGCGGCAGTGATGCCAAGCGCGAAGACGGCGGCAATCGCAATCCATGTCCCCGTTCCCCAAGTTCCACTGATCCATCGCAGGCGGTGATTCATCGCAATCGAGGCTGCGGAGAGAGCAGCAAAGATCAGCAGTCCGCAGAGAACCCCATGACCCGAGGCAAACCACGGCGAAAACCTCGTATCGTCGCTCGGGCCAGCTTCGCCGCGGCGGGAAGCCAGATATTCGGTGACTAGCAATCCTCCGGCGGGCACGGCGGGCAAAATGTATCCCGGCAGCTTCGATTGCGATGCGCTGAAAAACACGATCGGCACCAGCATCCAGATGAGAAGAAATAGCGGCCAGGAGTCTTCCGGGCTGGAAAAGGCTTCCTTCCCCTCCGACCAGATCAGGCGAGCGCGTTCAGCCACTGCCAGGATGAGCACCAGTGTCCAAGGCATCATGGCCAGCAGAAACACCGGCAGGTAAAACCAGAAAGGCTGGTGGTGGTGATAAACATCCTGCGAGAACCGCGCAAGATTGTGTTCGAGAATGAAGAAACGGAAAAATCCAGGATTGCGCACTTGCACGGCAATGTACCAGGGCAACATGACGGCGAGATAAAGGACAATGCCGGGAATCCAGAGGGTGCGAAGAATGACGCGCCAGTCACGTTTTACAGCAACAAAGAGAACGATGATAACCGCTGCGAGCGCAGGCGCGACCGGGCCTTTGGCTAAAGTTCCAAGCGCCAGGAAAAAATAAAAGACGGCAAGATAAGAGTGCCGCTCGCTTTCGTACCAGCCGTACCACGCAAGCAATGCGATGGCGAAGCATGAGGCCAGCGGCATGTCGGTGGCGGCAGCGTGAGCAAAAATAACGACAGCGGCGCAACTGGCCGTAATGAGCGCGCCATCAAGTTCACTGCCGGGTCGAAAGCGGCGAAGAAAGAAGTAAATGGCCGCGATCAGGAGAGCCGTGTCGAAGGCGGCGGGCAGGCGGGCAGCCTGGTCGCTCACGCCAGCCGCACGGAACGCCACCATCGCCTGCCAGTAATACAGCACCGGCTTTTCCAGCCAAGGTTTGCCAAACAGCGTGGGAGTAACCCAATCGGAGCGGTCGAGCATTTCGCGCGCCACTTGCGCATAGCGCGGTTCGTCGGCGCCGACCAGCCCAAAGGCCCCGTGAATCTTTCCGCCACGCTGCGGGAACCCGAGGCCATAGAAGAATAGGAAGCCGCAGAACGCCATCAGCAGCAAGAGGTCGCTACGGGTTTGCAAATTTGTTCCTTGATTCATGGATGATCACGCCGCGCGCGGCCTGGCTAATGCCCAGAGGCTGATGATGGTCCAAACCCCTTCCAGCACCACAAATCCCACCTGAAAGGGATGCATCGCGATCCACCAGAGAATGATGGACCCGGCCGCATTCAAAATGTTGTAAGCCGGACGGCGCGCATTCATCCATCCCATCTGGTGACCGCCGTAGGCTATCAGGATGAGCAGCGCTCCAACGAAAGAAATGAGTTGGCGGGTCAAGTCCATAGTTATCTCCGCTACAGCCTGTGGAGCAAGCAAGATTTGTATCAGGTACGCCTTCAGGCATACCGCAGCCGCCGCTTTATGAATGCGCCTTTAGGCGCTGCTCTTGGGCCTCAGCCATTAGAGTCCGCATCCAAGACTTCCGGCTCCGCGCGCAGGCGCCCGACAATTCGCGACACGGCCACCGCCAGGGGTCCTTCCAGTGAGCAGCCGCTGGCGCATTTGTGGCCGCCGCCGCCAAAATACTCGGCCACCGTCGAGACATTCACTTCTCCTTTGCTGCGCAGGCTGACCCGAAAGCGTCGATCGGGGAGTTCCCGAAAGAAGATCGCGACCTGCACGTCCGCCATCGACAGCGCGTAGTTGACCAGCCCCTCGCAGTCTTCTTCGCGGGCCCCGAAGCGCTGCATCTGTTCCTGCGCCACCCAGATCCATGCCAGCGAACCTTCCCGATGCAGGTTCGAGAGCGCCGCGCCCAGCAGCCGCATCTTGGCCGTGGAATGTCCAAAATAAATATGGCGCGCACAAAGCGCCGGGTCGGCCCCGGCCAGCACCAGTTCGCGCGCCACCGTAAAAGTATGCTCGTTGGTGCCTTCGAACATAAAGGAGCCCGTATCGGTCATGAGCGCGGTGTAAAGGCAGGTGGCAATGTCGTGATCCACCGGGACGCAAGCCAGCCGGGCCAGCCGGTACACCAGTTCCGCAGTCGCCATCACCGTCGAGTCGATCCAGTTGATGTGGGCAAAATTGCGCCCGCTGGCATGATGGTCAATATTAATGAGGAAGCATTCGTCGAGTCCCTCGAGAAGCGCCCGCCCCGTGCTGTCACATTCCAGCAGGATGACGGCATCGTTCGGGGGGACGGCATCGGCTTGAACCACCCGGTCGGCGAAGGGGAGGTTCTGGTAAATGCGCGGGACGCCGTCGTGCATAACCACTTCGGCCTCCTTGCCCATGACGCGCAGAATCTGGCCACAGGCAAGGGCAGACCCAATGCCGTCCCCGTCAGGCCGGGCGTGCGAGGTCACCACGAACCGTTGGCGTGCCCGAATTTCCTGCAACACCCGCTCTAGCATGAACTGCTCTTAGCGCTTAGCTCTTAGCTCTTAGCTCTTGGTCCTTCGATCTTGGCTCTCGGCTCTCAGTTGCGAGCTCTCGGCCACCAGCTTTCAGTTCTTAGCTCCAACCTTCTGCCTTCTAACCGGCTGCCCAATCCGAAATCAAATCCAGCCCCGACAGGGGCGACCCAGCTTAGCCCAGCGCTTCAGCGCTGGGGAAAACCGCGAAACAATTCAAGTCCCGGAGGGACGGCCCGGTCCCTTTCTCCCAATGTGCAAGCGGCTAGAATTCCTAACCAATTCCGCCGCCTCCTAAGGCTCCTTCTTCTCAGGCGTCTTCCGCCGACGCTTCCTTTCGCGCCCCAGAAGCTCCTCCACCCGGCTCTCCAATTCATCGGCCCGATCGATCTGAAAATAAAGCTCCGGAGGCCGTCGCAGACGCAGCCGTTCCGCCAGTTCGTGCCGGATGTAATTCCTGGCAGCGGCCAATCCCTCAAGCGTGCGCTCCGCCTCGGACTCATCGCCGCAAACCGTGACCATCACGCGAGCCGAGCGCGCGTCCTCGGCCATGAGCACCGTGCTGACTCTGGCCAGCCCAATCCGAGGGTCGGCAAGTTCGCCTTCGAGGATAGTTTCGATCTCCTCGCGGATGGCCTCGCTCAACCGCCCCCGATGATATTTCTGCCCACGATGCTCCAACCCGCACCTCGAATGGAGGAAAACTCATGAGGATAACAGAAAAGTCAGCCCACAGGTCCGCACCCGCCACCTGAGACCCGACACCTGTTCTTAGAGGAATTCCACAAACGAGTCGGTAACCTCGGCTCCAGCATTGTTGGCAATGCGGGTTGCCGCGCGCTCCACGTTTCTCATCAGCCCGTCAAGGTAGTCGCGCGAGTGCGAGACGCTGACCACTCCGATCGTAGCCTGATTCCACAGAGGGCTGGGCTCTAACTCGGCCACCGAAACGTTGAAAGAGGATCGCAGCCGGTCTTTGAGGCTGCGTGTGACCTGGCGCTTGTCTTTGAGCGAGTGCGCCGCTTCGATCCGCAGTTCGAGCGTGAGGAAGGCGATCATCAGCAATTTATAGCCGATTCCCGGGCAAGAAGCGACGCCAAGAAGCAACGCTAAGAAGCGACGTAAGAAGCGACTCCACTAGCCTGATCCACAAGGGTTTAGCTGTAGAGACGGGGCTTGCCCCGTCTCCGCCCGGCAGCTCAATTCCGCCCCCGACCGAAGTTTCCAGCCTTTCGACCGCTGCTTGTGCTACACTAGAAATCGCTAAGTTTGACTCACAGTTAGTTGAAGGTCGGTACCGCCAACCAGCGTCAACCCCCTCACTGCAGCGAATCTTCTCAGCACATTTCAAGTAACAAGAATAGGAACACCAATACAATGGCAGAAACAGGAACAGTGAAGTGGTTTAACGACGCCAAAGGCTACGGCTTTATCAGCCGTCAGAATGGCGAAGACGTTTTCGTGCATTTCTCCGCGATTCAAGCTGGCGGCTTCAAGAGCCTGCAAGAAGGCCAAACCGTCCAGTTCGACGTGACCAAAGGCCCCAAAGGCTGGCAAGCGGAGAACGTTACCGCTGTCTAGGTAGCGACAACGATCTTTCAGTAAAACCAAGTGCCCGGGATTCGCAAGATTCCCGGGCATTTTTTTCGTATTCAGGTTCGCCTTTGCTTCGCTTGAAAATAAATATTTTTGTCGGTGACCGGTTGGGAGTTTTTTTTGGGGTTTTGTGTTTACTGGTTAGTACTGGGGGTACCCCCCCCTTATTTTCCGGTCTTTGGGAATGAATACTTTGGCGGCCATTCCTGCCAGGTCTTTGGGGAATAAGGACTTGGAGGTAAAGTCTTTATTCCTCAAAGACTTAGCTTCGTTTTCGCTCAGGTTTTCGGCCTTGGGGCCGCTGCCGCTCCTGCCTCCTGGCGTCGGGCCCAGGTTTCGTCCCGAGCAGAAAGTCAAGCTTGACAAGAGCGAGGCCACGAGAGCCTTCCTTTTCTGCCGTCGTGAAAGGCAGCGGACAGGAGTGTCCGCTCTACACTTGGGCGATTTTACTGAGAGCTGAGAACTGAGAGCTGAGAGCTTCACTCAGAACGAAATCGATCCTTTAAACAGCCAGAACAATTCAATGACCAGAATAACCACCACCAGCACCTCCAGGACAAACGCCCGGCCCTGATGGAACTGGTCAACCATGAAGCGGTAGAGTTCTTCGGCGGTGTGGACTTTCTCGTTGACCAGGTTCTTGTAGTCGGTGACGCCGATCTTCTGCGCCGCGACTTTGTAAAGGCGAGCTGAAAACATGTCGCTCAGGAATTTGATGGCGTTGTCGGCGCGCTCGGTCAGTTCGCCGACATCGAGCAGGACGGTGTGCAGGCGGCTGGCGCGTTTCGCGGTGCGCCAGCGAGCGGTGATGCCCATCGAACCGTTTTCCATGAAGTCGTAAACGCTTTGCAGTTCGCGGGTCAGCAGTTCGTCGTAGTGACGGAATTCGAGGAGCTGCGAGTTGGCGTATTCCAGCAGCTGGATGACCGTCTCGGCGCCGCTCGAAGTGTCGTAAAGAAATGCCGCGTTCCAGCTGATCACGGCCAGGTCGTTCGGGTAATACGAGATTTTCGACTGCATGATTTCCTGCTGCTCGCCATCGGAAAGGGGAACGTTTTCGCCGCGAACGATCTGGGCGATGCGTCCTCCCTGGGTTGCGAGCAGTTCCGCCGCCGAGGGATTGCCGGCAACGTCGCGCACGTGGAAGACGAAGTAATCTTCATGCAGCCAGCTATCGTAAAGCTTGACCAGCGCAGGCCGGGCGCGCTCGATCTTCTGTTTGACGATTTTCTGCGCAAAGCTGGTGAAATCGGTGTCCCAGACCCAGCGGCCGGCTAGGCGAACCAGTGTGTCCCAGTCGCCAGAAAAAGGCAGCTCGAGGACGACACTCAGGACGCCGTAATCGTAGTACTTGATCTGGACGTCGAGGCGTTCGCCGCTTTCGAGGATCAGCGGTTCGACCGGTTCGACTACCGGAGGACGCTGGAAGCGGACGTATCCCGGAGCAGGATGCTTGAAGCTGGTCTCCTGCCGGCGCGCTCCAAAGATGTTGCGCAGAGCGTCAAGGTTAATCTCCTCGCAAACGTCGAACTGGATCAGCACCAGCACCGAGCCTTGCAGCGACTTGGCTAAGGCAGTGACGGCGGACTGGGCCGCAGTTGGGGTGGGAACGGTGGTTGGAGCAACGACGGTTGGATTTGTGGTTTCCATCGGGAGGCCTGCTGTCTCTATGTATTATCGTCTATTGTCCCAGAAAGAAGACAGGATTGGCAGTGGGTAGGTAGAGCTATATTTATCAACAACTTACGTCGACTTGGATCGGCGCCATGAAAGTTTCGGAGCGGCCCCCGACGATTGCCTCGCTGCGCTTGGCCGGGGCGGGCAGGAATGCCCGCCCCACACAGTCCTACCTTCTCCTAGCAATCGCCAGCAGCAGCGCTGCGCCGGCGGCGACCCCAGCTACGGCTAGTCCGGCTCGCTTCATGGACTTCTCGATCGCGGCCCGGTGAGGCTGCACCCAGGCGTCTTCGGGATAGTGGAGTGGCGCCGGGTCGAACATGGGGAAGCCTTCCGGGGTTTCGGTGGCTTCGCGGATGGCCATCTGGAGAACTTCGGCCAGGTGGAGCGCGTGCCGGTCGGTCTCCTGCGCGATCTGCTCGCGGCAACTGAAACCGTCGGCAACGATGAGCCAGTCGGTCGGAGCCTGGCGGACGGCGGGCAAAAGTTCGAGTTCGCCGATGGCTTTCGAAATATCGTACTTCTCTTTTTCGAAGCCGAACGCTCCGGCCATGCCGCAGCATCCGGGGGCGGGAGCGGTGAAGTTGACGCCCATGCGCTCAAGCACGGCCTCCTCGGCGGTCATCTTCATGATGGCCTTGTGATGGCAATGCCCGTGGACAAGCGCGCGGCGCGGAAGTTTCGGGAGGGGGAAATGTTTGGCGCGGTGTTCGAGAAATTCGCTGAGCAAGAAGACTTGCTTCGAGAGGGCTTGCGCGCGCTCGTCTTTGGGGAAAAGGTTCGTCAGTTCGTCGCGGAAAACGGAAGCACAGCTTGGTTCGAGGACGACGATGGGCGTCGCGGCTTCGATTTCCGGGAGAAGCTCGTCCATGATCTGAAGCAGCAGGGCCTTGGCGCGGCCGAGCGCGCCGATGTCGTAGAGCGGGCGGCCGCAGCAGAGATGGGCGCGCGGCACTGTCACGTCGAAGCCGGCAGCGTCGAGGACTTCGGCGGCGGCTTTGGCGGTTGAAGGAAGGAAGTGGTTGTTGAAGGTGTCGGCCCAGAGGAGGACGGGGTTGGCTTCGCGTCGCTGCTTGAGCGGGCGAGACGCCCGCTCGACAGCCGGCGAGACGCCGGCGTTACGGGTTCGTTCCCACCATTGCTTAAATGTTTCCGGAGCTAACGCCGGGATGCGGCGCTGGGCTGGAATGTTGGCGGCTCGCTTGGCTAGGTCACGCAGGCCGGGGAGTTGCGTTGCCAGATTCACCAGACCGGGCATTTTTGAGGCAGCTCTGAGCCAGAGGTCAATATTCGAGAGCCCAAACTGCTTCAGCGGACGGCGATTCGTCTCGTAGTAGTGCGAGAGGAATTCCGCCTTGTAGGTCGCGACATCTACGCCCACCGGACAATCGCTTTTGCAGCCTTTGCAGGCTAGGCAGAGGTCGAGCGATTCTTTTATAGCTTCGTTCTGCCAGCCGTCTTGAATGGCATCTCTTTTCGTCATCTCCCATAGCAGGTGGGCGCGGCCGCGGGTGGAGTGCTCTTCGTCATGCGTGGCGCGAAAGCTCGGACACATGACTCCGCCTGAGTCGCGCCGGCACTTGCCGACTCCAACACAGCGCAGAGTGGCGGCGGCCAGGCTGCCGTGATCGTCGGGAAATTTGAAATGCGTCTCGGGCTGCCACGGATCATAGCCAGCGCCGAGGCGCAGATTCTCGTCGAGACGATAAGGTTCGATGAGCTTGCCCGGATTCATCTTCCAGTCGGGATCCCAAAGCGATTTGAACTCGCGGAAGGCCTGCATCAGTTCCGGTCCAAACATCTTGGGAAGAAGTTCGCCGCGGGCTTGCCCGTCTCCATGTTCGCCGGAGAGCGAGCCGCCATAGCGAACCACGAGGTCGGCAGCCTCTTCCATGAACTGGCGGAACTTGCGCACGCCCTGGGCCGATTCGAGATCGTAATCCATGCGCGTGTGGACGCAGGCGTGGCCGAAATGTCCGTAGAACGAGCCGTCGTAGTGGAAAGCCTGCATCAGCCGGCGCAGGTCGCGGAGATAAGCGCCGAGTTTGTCGGGCGCAACCGCGGAATCTTCGAAGCCTTCCCAGCGCAGCGGTTCGCCGGGGACGTGCGAAGTCACGCCCAGGCTGGACTCGCGAACATCCCAGATGCGGCGGGCCAGACGCGGGTCGGTGAACAGACGCATGCTGGGCGGAAAGGGGGAACGATCGAGAGCCTCCATCAGGCGCCGTGCCTGGGCAGCGGCATCGGCGGCGGCGCCGGCGCCAAATTCGACCATCAGCCAGCCCGCGCCTTCCGGCAGCTGCGCGAGGCCTTCGAGGTTCACGCCTTTGCGGCGACTGGCGTTGACCATGATGTCGTCAAAACCTTCCAGGCCGATGGGGCGATGCTCCATGATCTCGGGGACGTGATCGGCGCAGATGTAAACATCGGGCCATCCGATGACGAGCAACACCCGCGCCGGTGGACTCTCGACCAGGCGGCAGGTAGCTTCGAGGACCGTGACGCAAGTACCCTCGGACCCGACCAGCGCGCGGGCCACATGGAAACCGTTTTCGGGGAGCAGGTGGTTGAGGTTGTATCCGGAAACGCGGCGCGGAATATCGGGAAACTGGCGGCGAACCTGCTCGCCATAGCGGCCGGCGAGGGATTTGAGGCCGGTGTAGATCTCGGCACGGCGGCCACCTTCGCGCCGGAAGCGGTCGAAGTCTTCGTCGCTGGTGGCACCGACATGGAGGCGCTGGCCGTCATAGGTGAGAATCTCAAGCGCCTCGATGTTGTCGTCGGTCTTGCCGGCCATGATCGAGTGCACGCCGCAGGAGTTGTTGCCGATCATGCCTCCAAGGGTGCAGCGGTCATGAGTTGCGGGATCGGGCGCGAAGGTGAGGTGGTGTTTCTCGGCCGCGGCGCGAAGCGTGTCGAGGACGACTCCAGGCTCCACGCGCGCGATGCGGCGCGCGGGATCTATTTCAAGAATGGACGCCATGTACTTCGAAAAGTCGAGGATGACGGCGGCGTTGCAACATTGTCCGGCGAGTGACGTGCCTCCGCCGCGCGCCAGCAGCGGAGCGTGGTGGTCGCGGCACAGGGCCACGGTAGCGAGCACGTCTTCTTTGTCGCGTGGAACTACGATGCCGATCGGAACCTGGCGGTAATTGGAGCCGTCGGTCGCGTAAAGAGCGCGGCTGCCTGAGTCGAAGCGAATTTCTCCGCGAAGATGGCGACGCAGAGCGGCTTCAAGCGCGGAGGCGTCGAGTTGCGCGGACTGGGCCGGAGGTGGGGCGATGTCTTGCGGCATAGGGTACAGAACATCTTGGAGGATGCGGGCGCTGGGCGCAAGGGGGATTGCAGACTGGTCCCCTTTGCGGCGAAATATCTTAACCACAGAGGACACAGGGGCTCACAGGGAAAACCAAATGAAATCCTGTTACCGCCAGGATCGCGTCAGGTAGTCCGCCAGAGACAGGGTGAGCAGAATCGCGAGAAAGAAGAAGCCGGAGAAGACGATGGCTCCGGTCAGCTTTTCGCTTGCGCCTTTGACGTGCATAAAGAAGAGCACGACCAGTGTGGCTTTGATGGTGGCGATCAGCAGCGCAATGATGGGGTTAAAAGGGCCGAGGTTCACGAAGGCGGCGCCGACGGTGGTTGCCGTCAGGACGAGCAGGCCGATGCCAATGGCTATGTAAAATCCTTGTGAGCGACTTGTGTGTTCTGCTTGTTCCGACATATGGAAGTTCTCAGTTGTCAGTTATCAGTTATCACTTATCAGTTCCTAGTTCCGTCACGAGTGCCGGCTGATCAGATACAACAACGGGAACAAATAAATCCAAATAATATCGACCAAGTGCCAATACAAGCCCGCGTTTTCTATGGGCGTGTAGTAAGCGGGGGTGTAATGCCCTTTCCATGCCAGGATCGCGAGCACGCTAAAAAGTCCGCAGCCAATCACCATGTGCAGGGCGTGCATGCCGGTCATGGCGAAATAAAGGGAGAAGAAGAGCTCGGCTTCCTTCGGGTTCACTGGGATTTGCTTGCCATTGTCGTCAAAGGTGTTGGTGAAATTGAAGGTCGGGCCAGGGACGTGGTGCTTCTCGAACTTTTCGCGATACTCGAAACCCTTGACGACGAGGAAGGTCATGCCGAGCAGGACGGTAACAAGGAGGTAACCGACCAGCACTTTGCGCTTACCTGCCTCCGCCGCTTTCACCGCCAGCACCACCGTAACCGAACTGATGATGAGCACAGCGGTGTTGGTGGCTCCGAGCGCGATGCTGAGCTGCTGGCTACCGGCCGCGAAGGCATTGAAATGGTTGAGGCGGTAGACCAGGTAGGCGCAAAACATGCCGCCGAAGAACATGATTTCCGTTACCAGAAACAGCCACATGCCCAGGGAGGCCGCGTTCTTCTGTTGCTGCGCATCGGCGAAGTGGTGAAGCAGCGCAGGATTGTGGGCTTCGTGTTCCATCGTCGCTACTTGGCCGGTGATTGCTTGGCTATCTGGCAACGGGAGCCTCCAGTTCTTTCGGTGCTGGAATCTCGTCGTAGTTATAAGCTTCCCAGGTAACCACGGGCGTCTCGTCGAAATTGAAGGTGGGCGGTGGAGACGTGGTCTTCCACTCCAGGCCGGCGGCGTTCCAGGGATTGGCTTCGGCTATGGGCCCGTAACGCAGCGACCAGAACAGGTAAATCATCGGCAGCAGATAGCCGACGGCGAGCACGCTGGCGCCGGCGGTGGAAAGCACGTTCAGCACCTGGAACTCCGGCGGATACTGCCAGTAGCGGCGGGGCATGCCCACGTAGCCGAGAATGAACTGCGGGAAAAACGTCAGGTTGAAGCCGACGAAGACAAGTAGCGCCGAAAGTTTCGCCCAGCCTTCCGGATACATGCGTCCGCTGATCTTCGGCCACCAGAAATGGAGGCCTCCGAGATAGCCCATCAGCACACCGCCGACCATGACGTAGTGGAAGTGAGCGACCACGAAGTAGGTGTCAGTGACGTGCACGTTGATGCCGATGGTAGCCAGCATCAGGCCGGTCAATCCGCCCATGGTGAACAGGCCGATAAAGCCAAAGGCATAGAGCATGGGAGTGGCGTAGGAAATCGAACCCTTGTAGAGAGTGGCGGTCCAGTTAAATACTTTGACGGCTGAGGGCACGCCCACTGAGAAGCTCAGAAAAGAAAAGATCATCGCGGCATAGAGCGAGATACCGGCGACGAACATGTGATGCGCCCACACCAGGAATCCGAAGACCGCAATGGCCACGCTCGACAGAGCGACAAACTTGTAGCCGAAGATGCGCTTGCGGGCAAAGCACGCAATGATCTCGCTGACCACGCCCATCGAAGGCAGGATCATGATGTAGACGGCGGGATGCGAGTAGAACCAGAACAGGTGCTGGAAGAGGAGCGGATCTCCGCCGAGCTTGGGATCGAAGATGCCCAGGTGGAAGAGGCGCTCGACCGCCACCAGTACGATGGTGATGGCGACGACGGGCGTGCCCAGAATCATGATGAGGCTGGTCGCGTAGTTGGCCCAGATGAACAGCGGCAGGCGATCCCAGGTGAGGCCGGGGGCGCGCATGCGGTGAATGGTGACGATGAAATTAAGTCCGGTGAAGATGGAGGAGAAGCCCGCGATAAACACGGCGAGCCCAGCTTCAATGATGTTGGTGTTGGTGCCGGTGCTGTAGGGGGTGTAGAAGGTCCAGCCGGTGTCAACGCCGCCGGTTAACATGCAGTGCAGAAAAAGCGTGCCTGCGATGATGTAGAGATACCAGCTCAGCAGGTTGATGCGCGGGAAGGCGAGATCCTTGGCGCCGATCATGATCGGCACCAGGAAGTTGCCTAGCACGGCGGGCACGACCGGGATCAGAAAGAAGAACACCATGATCATGCCATGCATGGTGAACACCTTGTTATAGGTATCGGCCTGCATCAGGTCGCCCTGCGGAGTGAGCAGTTCGAGCCGGATGAGCATGGCAAAAAAACCACCGAGGAAAAAGAAGGCGGTAACCGAGATCAGGTAAAGGAGCGCGATGCGCTTGTGGTCGGTGGTCAACAGCCAGGACTTGGGGGAGTGCCCGTTGTTGAGGTAGTTCAATTTCGGAGCTTGATTCGCCGGGATTCCTATGCTCGCCATGACTATTGCACCTGCGTATTCTTGGGTTGCGCCGGGGAAGCGGCGGGCTGGGCCAACGATTTGACGTAGGCCACCAGCGCGTTCAACTGCTCGTCACTGACGATGCCCTGGAAGGTGGGCATCACGGGTTTGAAACCATTAACGATCTTGGCCGTGGGATTGAGGATGGATTCACGCACGTAGTTCTCGTCGGCGATCACGGTGCGTCCGTCTTCGAGCAGGACCGGCTTGTTGTAGATGCCGAGGAGATTGGGGCCGCGTCCCTGCACGTCGAAACGATGGCAGGTGGCGCATCCGAGGGTAGAGAACAGCTGCTTGCCGGTGTCCTGCAACGGCGCAGTCGGCCCGCCCGCCATCCACTGGGCGTAATCTTGCGGCTCCATGACCACAATATCGCCGCCCATGCCGGAGTGCTGGGTTCCACAATATTCGGCGCAAAACAAGTGATAGGTGCCGGGTTTGGTGGCTTTGAACCAGAGCGTAGTGTAACGGCCGGGCAGTACATCCTGCTTGAGGCGGAATGCGGGGACATAGAAGCTGTGAATCACGTCTTGCGAGGTCATGATGAGCTTGACGTTCTGGCCGACGGGCACGTGCAACTCGTTGATCTCGCGCTGGCCTTCCATATGCTCGATCTTCCACATCCACTGCTTGGCGACGACGTAAACTTCGGTGGAGTCGGCGGGAGGCGTGCGCTCCTCGAAATAGATGACCGCGCCCCAGACGAAGAAAGTCATCATCACCATGAGCGGGATGATCGACCAGGTGATTTCAAGAATCGTGGAGCCTTCGATGGGCTGGGCTTCGCGGGAGCGTGCGCGACGATACTTGATCGCCAGTACGGTGACGCTGATAAAGATGAGCGCGGTCATGAAGCCGGAAACCAGAAGCAGGTAGATGTAGAGAGCATCCACCTGACCTGCCATGGTCGAAGCCTGATCGGGCCACAATGGTAGAAATTTCGACATAGTTACGTAACTCGCCCCAGTTTGCCATGCGCCATGATGCGGTCGGCACGGAACATGACGAACATGAATGTCCCCAGGATGAGCATGGTCGCGAGCGCCGCCAGCTTCAGGATGTTGCTGACGACGGCGCCATATTTCCCTGTCCTGGGATCGTAGTGATAGCAGTAGAGCAGCACCTGGTCGCCGATGTTGCCGATGTGGTTGTGTGAGGCCTGCACAAGTCCAAGACGCAAATCTTTCGGAGAAAACTCGACTCCATAAAAGTATCCCGAAACGCGGCGGTCGGAGGTGAGCATAACGATGGCGGCGGCGTGAGCGTACTGCTCAGTCTTCGGATCAAACTGAAATTGGAAGCCGACCGCCTTGGTGAGCGCTTCGATCTGGTCAGCCTTGCCGGTAAGGAAGTGCCAGCCCTGATCGGCGTTCGCCCGGCCATAGCGTTTCATAATGTCCCGCTTTTTTGCGGCGGCCATTTCCGTGGTTTCGCGCGGATCGAAGCTCACGGTAAGGACGTCAAAATCCTGGCCGAGATTAAAGGTCAGCGCCTTCATCGAACCGACCAGCCCTTCCAGCAGTTCGCTGCAGAGCATGGGACACTGGTAGTAACCCAGGTTCAGGATGACGGGACGGCCGTGGCCGAAGTAGCCGGAAAGTTTGACCGGGTTGCCCAGTTCGTCTTTGAATTCGAGATTGGCAGGAACTTCGGCGTTGAGATGTTGCTCGATGCCGACAAATTCGAGTCCGACGGGACGCTGGTTAACCGGTGGACTCATGATCCCTCCGCCCGACATCGGACCACCCTGTGCGAACAGCGGTGCGGCCGAGAGCATGAGCAAAAGACCTGCCGCGGCGACCGAGTTGGAGAAACTGCTTTTGCTGTGCACTGCTTTTTCCTTTTCCAGCGGTCCGGCTGGAACGGTTGCTTCGTTACTTACTGCTTCGATGCTGCCGGCTTCCTGACGGGCGCATTACCTGGCGCGGCTGTGGCTGATTCCGCGGCGCCCGGCGCATGCACGGGCAAGCCGCGCTGCACAATCAACTCCATGGCCCGGTCGATCGGAATGTGCGCTACGCCGGCTTTTTCATCGACCCAGCCGTAGCTGTTGAGCTGGTTCTCCTGATTGATCAGGTCTTTGCGCAAATCGACGCCCTCGATCACTTCGAGCATGGGAGCGCCGTTGTCCTTGAATGTCTTATCCATGTCCGCCTGCGTCACCACACGCGACATCGCGCCTTTGGAAGTAACCAGCGGACTGGCCGTGCTCATCTGCGACCGCTCGTAATTATCGAGGAACCTGTACATGCCGACGATGATGAAATAAATGACTACGCCAACGACGGCGAGGCCGATCATGAAGGCGAACACGCCGCGCGTGCTCAAGTCTTCGCGTTCGAAACCGGTTCCGTTGCCGGAGTGGCTCTGATTCCTTTCGTCACTCTTCATTTCGTCACGCTTCATTTCGTCACTCATGGGCAGGCTCCAGCAGTCTCAGCGTCTGCGGCGCATTGACGGCCAGCAGCGGACGCGATCTCAAGTTGTGGAAGAAGTAGGCCATCCAAAGGCCGCCCATCCCGGCAACGATCGCAAAAAGCACCCAGCTCAGGTGAAATGTGGGATGCGACGCCGGCTCGATATGCCAATAGATATCGACGATGCGCATGATGAGGAGCCAGGAAGCGAGCCAGACCAGACTGCGCGCCTTGCGCTTCAACTGCCGCGAGAGCAAGAGCGCGAACGGCACGGCGAAGTGGAACACCACCAGGAACAGGCCGACTTCTCCCCATCCGCCATTCATGCGGAGTTTGTACCACGGAATTTCTTCCGGAAGGTTGCCGGACCATATGATGAGCCACTGCGAAAAATTGAAGTAGGCCCAGACCATGACGAAGGCGAGCATGAACTTGCCGTGGTCGTGGACTTCCGTATCAGTAAGGTACTCGGACATCGGCTTCCGTTTGCCGAGGATACTCTCGACGAGCACGCAGAAGCAGTAGACGGAAAGCGCTTGGCCGGCGATGAAGAGCAGACCGTAGATGGTCGAGATCCAGCGCGCTTGCAGCGACATCACCCAGTCAATCACGGCGAAAGAGATCGTGAGCGAGTAGATAACCAGCCCAATTGAACTCATGGCGCGGAAGCGCAACGTGCTTTGGCCCGCAATAGAATCCTGCTCGGTGGACCAGCGATTGAGGAAGTAGGCCATCGCGAACCAGATGGCAAAGTAAACGATGTAACGCACCAGGATGCCGTTGAAGTTGAGATAGCTGTGCGCAATCTCCAGGATTTTCGGGTCGGTCTTTGGATCAGCCAGCAGTCCGGGCCGAGCCCAGAAATAAAGTTTGTGCAGATTCAGCAAAATCGGAATGAAGAGCACAAACATAAGCGGCAGCGTCATCATGCCCGCTTCGAGAATGCGGCGAATCACCGTGCCCCACGCCCCTCCAACCAGGTGATAGAGCATCAGGATGGCCATGCACCCGAGCGAAAGGCCAAGCCAGAACATGAAGCCGGTGAGATAGGCGGAATAAAAACTGGCGGGAGCAAGATAGGCCCCAGCAACGGAAGCAAGGGCCGCGATTGCGCCAATCATGAGCGACCGTTGCTGCATGGTCTGAGCCACGGGCGGGGCCATCAGGTCCGACTTAGTCATAGCGGCCGTGGTCATTTGGGCTCCCCTTCGGTTGCGGTCGCAGGCGGAGCGATTTCAGGCAGCGTGGCTCCATTGCCGATGTCGCGGAACTGCGGTGGAGGCGACGGAACTTTTTGTCCCGCGGGAATGTCGCTCGAAGTTGCATTCTGGCTCAACTGCAGCGCGCGGATGTAAGCCGCGATGCACCAGCGATCGCGCGGGGCAACCTGCGTGCCGTATTCGGGCATCACGCCGAAGCCGTTGGTCATGACGTCGAAGAAATAACCGAGCGGCACTTTGCGCAGACGGTCAATGTGATACGACGGCGGGTGACGGAATCCACGCGAAGGGATGAAGCCGTTGCCATCGCCAACGCGTCCGTGACAAGGCGTGCAGTTAATGTTGAAGCGCTCGCGCCCGCGGGCAAGAACTTCGGCGGTTACCGGGAAGGGAAGAAAATCGCCGGGAGCGTTGCCGATCTTCCCGGTGTAGAAGTAAGGGTCTTCACGCAAATCGCCGCGCGCCACCGTACCCTCGACCGGCATGCGGGCGGAGCGATCGTCGGCAAAAAAATCGCTCTTTGCCATGGTGCGGTAATAAGGCTGTATCTGCATGTCAATGCGGCATCCTGCGGTGACGGCAATCAGCGCCAGCAGCGCGGGCAAAACGTTGCGGAGGTTGCGAGCGGAACTCATAGCTAGCTTGGCACCTCCGTGATCATGCGTGGAGCGAGGCCCGTAAGAAATGCGCGCGTGCGGGCGGCATCATAGTTCGGGTCGCTCGAAAATACGACCAGGAAGAACTTGTCCTCCGAGGCCCTGGCGAACTCCGGCACGTTGAACACCGGGTGATAGGGCATCGGAAGTCCGTTCAGGATCAGCATGCCGGCGGCAGCGGAGAGTCCGCCGAAAAGAATGGTCAATTCGAAGGTCACGATGATGAACGAGGGCCAGGAGTGAAACGGGCGTCCGCCGATGTTGACCGGATAGGTAATGACCGCGACCCAATATTGCAGCGCATACGCCGATATTCCGCCGATCAGGCCACCGATAAGAACGACGAGGGGCACGGCGTTCTTATGAAAGCCGATAGCTTCGGCGAGCCCCTCGATGGGGAACGGGCTGTAGGCGTCGATCTTCTGGTAGCCGGCTGCGTGCGTCTTGTGAGCGGCGGCCACGAGTTCTTTGGCCGAGTCGAATTCAGCCATCAATCCGTAAATCGAAGCGTCGTCCATTGAATTTGTCATTGCTTCACCTCCGCCGGCTCGTGCACCTGCGACTCAGGGAGCAAGGTGCGCAATTCGAAGATGGAGATCATGGGGAGGATGCGTACAAACAGCCACATGGCCGTCAAGAACAGGCCAATGGTGCCGGCGAATGTCATCCAGTCCCACTTAGTCGGGTAGTACATACCCCATGAAGAATTCAGGAAGTCGCGGCTCAAACTGACCACGACGATAATGAAGCGCTCCAGCCACATGCCAACCAGCACAATGAACGAAATGAGCCACAACCAACCGGTCGAGACACGGAACTTCTTCAGCCAAAGAACCTGCGGAATGAAAATGTTGCAGCCGAGCAAGGCGGCATACACCAAGCGATACGGCCCGTGCAGCCGGTTCCAAAGCAGGAACGAATCGAACTGGCTGCCGCTGTACCAGCCCATGAACGCTTCCATGCCATAGCCGTAGGCAACGATGAGGCCGGTGGCCAGCATCACCTTGGCCGCGGTCTCCAGGTGCCGCACGGTGATGAAGTCCTGCAGTCCGTAGATGGCGCGGATGGGGATCGCAAGACAAAGCACCATAGCGAAGCCGGAGTAGATGGCACCCGCGACAAAGTACGGCGGGAAGATCGTGGTATGCCAGCCGGGGACGATGCCGACGGCGAAATCGAAGCTGACGACCGTGTGTACCGAAAGCACCAGCGGCGTCGCCAGCCCGGCGAGAAGCAAATAGGCCGTCTCATAACGGTGCCAGTGGCGGGCGGAACCGCGCCATCCCATGGCAAGCAGCCCGTAAATACGTTGCACCCAGGTACTCTCGGCGCGATCGCGCATGGTGGCGAAATCGGGAATCAATCCCACAAACCAGAACACCAGCGAAATGGTGAAGTAAGTCGAAACCGCGAACACGTCCCACACCAGCGGACTGCGGAAGTTCGGCCAGTACCGCATGGTGTTGGGATAGGGAAACATCCAGTAAAAAAGCCACGGACGCCCCATGTGGGCGAGCGGGAATGTCCCGGCGCAGGCCACGGCAAACAGCGTCATGGCTTCGGCAAAGCGATTGATCGAGTTGCGCCAGGTCTGCCGAAGCAGGCACAGAATCGCCGAAATCAGCGTGCCCGCGTGGCCAATGCCGATCCACCACACAAAGTTGACGATGGCGAATCCCCAGCCGATGGGAATGTTGATGCCCCAGATCCCCGTACCTTTAATGAACAGATACCCCAGGGCCATCATCAGCATGTTCATCATCGCGAACACGATGAGGAAGCCGAAGATCCACCCCAGTGAGACCGGGCGGCTCAGCACGATGTTGCTGATCTTCTCGCCGATGCTGGAGAAGGTGTGGCCGGGCGCAATCACCGGCACTCGCCTGTCTGCCGCGGGGATTTGTGTGTTCGTAGCCATGCCTTACTTGCGCTCCATCTCGAACCTTACTTCTATTCTTGGCTCTAAGTCGGGGTTGGGATTGCGGACTTCCGCCAGATAGGTTGTGCGCGGCCGCGTATTCAATTCACCCATCAGGGAGTAGTTCCTCGCCTGCGCCTTCCACTTATTGACCAGACTGTTCGGATCGTTCAGGTTGCCGAAGACGATGGCGTTCGCCGGACAGGACTGCTGGCACGCCGTTTGGAGATCGCCGTCTTTAATGGTCGAGTCGGCGCGCTCGGCGTCAATGCGGCGCTCGCTGATGCGCTGCACGCAGTACGTGCATTTTTCCATGACGCCGCGACTGCGGATGGTGACATCAGGATTGCGCATGAGCTTGAACTGCGGCGTCTCCCAATCCTGGAACAGCAGGAAATTAAACCGCCGCACTTTGTAGGGGCAGTTATTCGAGCAATACCGCGTGCCGACACAGCGGTTGTAGATCATATCGTTCAGGCCCTCGCTGCTGTGGACGGTTGCCTGCACCGGACAAACCAGTTCGCAAGGCGCATTCTCGCATTGCATGCAGGGCACGGGCTGGAAGAAGCCTTTCGGATTTTCGCGCGGGCCGTTGTAGTAAGCATCCACGCGCAGCCAGTGCATGTGGCGGCCTTTGAGAGTCTGCTCTTTGCCGACCACGGCGACGTTGTTTTCCGATTGGCAGGCGACGATGCAGTTATTGCATCCGACACATGCGTTCAAGTCGATCGCCATGCCCCAGGAGTAAGTCTCCTTCGAATAATCGAAGAGCTTGTAGAGCGTAAGATCGGCCGGCGGCTCGCCTTCTTTCGCGAAGTTTGGCTCTTTCTTGTACTCCTCAAGGCTGCGTTCCTGGACCAGCGGCCGCTCGCTGCCGTCAGGCGTTTCCATCGTCTGATAACCCTGGGTGCTGGCCAGTTGGTAAATATCGCCGGTGGGAGTGAGTTTCGCGCCGTCGGCAAACCATGGAGCCTGACTGGTGCGCAGCGGATAAACGTCGAAGCCCGTTCCAGTGCCGATGCGGCCGGCGCGGGTGCGCCCGTAACCGAGGAAGACAGTGATCGAGTTATCGGGATGGCCGGCCTGAATCCAGACTGGACCTTTAACTTTCTTTCCCTGAAATTCCAGCTCGGCGACGTCCTTGAAATTCAGCTTCAGTCGCTCGGCCATTGCGGGGCCGATCATGATCGGGTTATCCCAGGTCAGCTTGGTCAACGGCTTCGGAAGTTCCTGCAACCAGCCGTTATTCGAGAAGCGGCCATCATAGATCGAGGGATCGCGGCGGAAGTTTAGCTCGATCGCATTCGCAGACGGAGACCCCATAACGATGGTGGCCAATTCCGTGCTTGCCTTCAGGTCTTTACCGAACCACTTCGACATGACCTGCTTTGGTGCGAAGGCAGTGCTCGGTATCCACCCATCGTGCAGCGACTTACGCCAGAAAGCGTCGAAGTCAGCGCCAGTGTGTTGCTTCTGCCAGTAACTTTGAACGAGGTCACGCGCAGTGAAGCCGGACTGGCCCGCGAGAATCGTGATGATCTCGTGCGCGCTCTTGCCGCCATAGAGAGGCTCGATGAGCGGCTGAACGATGCTCACAGTGCCATCGTAGGCGCGAGCATCGCTCCAGGACTCGAGATAGTGCGCTTCCGGCACATGCCAATGGCAAAGCTCGGCTGTCTCGTTGCGATGCGTGCCGAGGTAAACCTTGAGATTGACGGCATTCGATTTCAGCGCCGATGAAAATTCAAGTTCAGATGGCGCGTCGTACGCGGGATTGCCGCCGAAAATCAACAACAAATCGACTTTCCCCGAGCGAATATCGTCGGCAAGAGCTTTGAGCGATTCGCCACGATTGACCGGATTGGCATCAACGGGGTCGGTATAGAAAACGGTCTTGCCAACATTGCCGAGTTCCTGGTTGATCCCATGTGCGTACGAATGCACAGCCGGAGGCTGATGATCACCCGCAATCACAACACTCGAACCTTTATGCGCTAGGAGATCCCGTACAATCGCAGGAACAAACTTCGGGTCTCCACCAGTCATGCCCAGGAGACCCATATGAATGTTCGCAGCAAGATTCACAATTTCCGCCGCCCGCATCGATACCCGATGGTCTGCCTTCATTCCCGTCGAACTCGGCGTGCTCTCGATCACATACAGCCGGTTCATGTTGGCGTCGGGATTGCGGCGCGCGGCGAAATCGCGCGTGTAGCGCGCGGAGCCTGGGAATCCTGCGTAGAGGAAGTCGGCATCGAGCGAAACAATGACGTCAGCCTTCGACAAGTCGTAGCGCGTCTCGACCGGCTCGCCGAACGCCATCTTCGCGCCTTCATAGACATTGTCGCGGTTGATTGGCTCGTACACGTGCCACTTTGCCTGCGGATTCTTTTCCAGATAACCGCGAATCTGCGCGGCCAGTGTGGGCGACGAAACGGTGTGCGTCAGTATGCGAACGCCGCTGCCCGCTATTTTATTTTGCACATTCATGGGGCCGCGAACGGCATCCATGAAGGCATTCCAGGAGCGGATATCGCCCAGGTAGGTGATGTTCTGCGCCCGGTCGGGATCGTAGAGATCGAGAATCGAAGCCTGCGCGTAAAGGTCGGTGCCGCCAAGACTCGCCGGGTGCTGCGGATTGCCTTCGACTTTTGTCGGACGGAAAAGATGGCTTTCGACCAAAATTGGCGAGGCGTAACCACCGAGCGTAAACGCAGTCGCGTAGAACATGGGACGGCCCGGAACCACGTTTTCCGGCTGCCGCACATAGGGAACGATTTCGGTGTTCGGCATCCGCGTGCAACCCGTCAACCCGGCGAGCGCCAGCGATGCTCCCATGGTTTTGAGGAAGCCGCGGCGCGAGAAATCGTCGAGCCACTCGGAAGCGCCTTTCGGGAACTCGCGGTGCAGCATCTCCTGAAACTCTTCGCTTCCGGCCAGTTCTTCCAGGCTGCGCCAGTACTCGGGACCGGTTGTCTCCTCGACTTGTGCCTTCACGGTCGCGAGATCAAGGTCTTTTCGCTTGCTGGGGCAGACGTCGGATGCTCCGACGCCGGTCCCGGCCAGTTTCGTTTTTTGCTCTTCCATGCTCATCGTCAGTCTTCAGCTCTCAGTTGCCACGATTTCAAAGTGTGCGCGAGAACTCGGTCGTCCCTCCGGGACTTGACTCATTTTTTGCACTGTTCCCAGCGCTAAAGCGCTGGGCTAAGTTTGGCCGCCCCTCCAGGGCTGGACTCTCGAGCGTCTGGTTCTGCTGAAGAGGGCGAAAATAAGTTCACGCACACTTCAGTCTTACCCCTACCGATGGCAGGTGTTGCAACTGGTAATGTCTTTGACCGAGCGCACCTTGTATGCCTGCTTCAGGGCATCGCCAAGCGCGATCTGGTCGTTGTACGCCTTACCGCCAAAAACGATCTCATTCTTGCCCAGCGCGTTGTTGACAGGAGGCTCATAGCGCATGTTGAACACTTGTTCGCGCGGGCGCAGATATTTTTCCGGGGCGCGGTGGCAATCGAGGCAAAATTCCATTTGCAGCGATGCGTACTGATACGTCAGCGGCATCTGGTCGATGGGACCGTGGCAGGTATTGCAGCCCACACCTTTATTCACGTGGATGCTGTGATTGAAATATACGTAGTCGGGCAACTGGTTGACCCGCGTCCATTCCAGGGACCGTCCGGTGCGGAAACTTTCGCGGACGGGTCCCAGATAAGCCGCATTCGTCCAAATCTGGGCGTGGCAGTTCATGCAGGTCTTGGTGGGAGGAATGCCGGCAAAGCTCGATTGCTCGACCGAGGTGTGACAGTAGCGGCAGTCGATGCCCAGCCCGGTTACATGGTGCTGATGGCTGAAGGGGACGGGCTGCGACTTTCTGACTCCGGCGTAAGTGATGTAGGGAGAGCGCTCCAGTTGCACCAGGACCCAAAATACCCCGGCCGCGGCAATCACAGTCAGGACTATAGAGGCCCGAGCGATTGCATTAATGCTGCGTGGAAAAATCTGCATTGATTGTGAGTTTTTGGTGTTGCGAAATTCGCTCGCGCCAGTCCCGGGCGACCCCGCACCTGTATGACTTACGTCACATGGTGCTGTGATGCACGATACTGAAACAAGCGAGTATACCAGTTGCCGGGAAAAATGGAACAGGGTGAGCCGAATTTCTTTTGTTCGATTCGGGATTCCGATACGAAAAATTGAATCCTGAAAGAATCCGAAAGCATTGTCTTGAACCTGACCGGAAGTTAGAACTTCAGCGCAGGTTCATCACCAGCAGTTTGGGTTCCGTCATCTCGTGAATCGCGTCGCGCAGGCCCTCGCGGCCCAGTCCGGAATCTTTGATGCCGCCATAAGGCATGTGGTCGATGCGGAAGCTGGGAACATCGCCGGCGATCAGGCCGCCCACTTCGAGTTCGTCGTAGGCCTGAAAGATGAGTTTGGCATCGCGGGTGAAAAGTCCGGCCTGCAGGCCGTAGGCGGAAGTGTTGACCTGTTTTAGCGCGGAAGCGAAATCGTTGTAGGGTTCGACGGTTACAACCGGCGCAAAAATTTCCTGGCAATTCACTTTCATGTTGGGCTTGGTGCCAGTAAGCACGGTGGGTTCGAACAGGGAGCCTTTGCGTTTGCCGCCGCAGAGCAGGCGCGCGCCACCGCGCATCGCCTCCTGCACCCAGTCGGCAGCGCGGATGGCGTCGCTTTCGCGGATGAGCGGGCCGAGGTCGCTGGACTCGTCCAGCGGATCGCCGGCTTTCAGTTTGCGGACTCCCTCCAGAAACAGCTCGGTGAATTTTCCGTAAACGGTATGCTCAACCAGAATGCGCTGCACCGAAATGCAGGACTGTCCAGCGTAGGCAAAGCCTCCGGTAACGCAGCGGTCGGCAGCATAGGCGAGATCGGTATCGCTGTGGACGATGACGCCGGAATTGCCTCCCAGTTCGAGAACGACTTTTTTCTTTCCCGCGTTGTTCTTGATGGCCCAGCCGACGGCGGCGCTGCCGGTGAAGCTGATGAGCTTGATGCGTTCGTCGGTAACCAATAAACCCGAGTCTTCGTTGGAGAGCAGAATCGCGTTGAATCCGCCATCGGGCCATCCCGCTTGCTGGATCACTTCCGCCAGGAGCAGCGAGGTCAGCGGCGTCTCGGGCGCGGGCTTGAGCACCATAGAACAGCCGGCGGCAATCGCTGGAGCAACTTTGTGTGCGACCAGGTTCAAGGGGAAATTGAAGGGCGTGATTCCGGCGACGGGGCCGAGCGGAAAACGTTTGACGATGCCCCAGCGCCCGGCGGTCGACTGTTGCCAATCCAGCGGCAAATATTCGCCGTAGCCGCGAACCGTCTCTTCGGCGGCAATGTTGAAGGTGAAAACGGCGCGGTCAACTTCGGTGCGAGCGTTCTTGATCGGCTTGCCCGCTTCCAGCGCAATCATGCGCGAGAATTCTTCTTTGCGATCGTGAATGCCGGTCGCGATCTGGCGCAAAACTCGTTGGCGTTCGAAGGCGGGAAGCCGCCGGGTGGTCCCAAAAGCCTTGACCGCGGCGGTAATGGCGGCTTCCGCGTGTTCGCGGCGTCCCTGGTGGGCATGCGCGATCAGGGTACCGTCGTAAGGTGCGCGGACATCGACGATATCACCTTCTTCCAGCCACTTCCCATCCAGGAAAAAACCGTGGGTGGCAACTGGAATCACCGTCATCTCGGCCATGTTCCCCTCTTTCGCGCACGCTCAGTGATTTGTGCCTGAGGTTTCGATTCTTGACCCGGTTCTGACGATTAGAGTCTCGTTCCCCACAAAGAGATTATAAGACTTTGTGAGAAGCGCGTTATCTAGGAAAAGGTCTCAGGTGTTAGGTGTTAGGTCTTAGGTCTTAGGAAAACCAAAGGCAGATCAGCTTCGTTCCTGAGACCTGAGACCTGACACCTAAGGCCTGCTTCATTTGAAGCGGTCGTCGACTTCCACCTGGTATCCCGCGACCAGGCGATTGGTTTCGTTCGCCATTCCGACCACGGACATCAACTCCTTGAACTGGGCGTCGGTCATGCCTTTGTTTTTCGCCGAGGCAGTATGCGAAGCGATGCAGTATGGGCACTGATTCGTGACCGAGACAGCGACGTAAATCATTTCTTTGGTTAGCGGATCGAGCGCTCCCGGAGCCATGATCTGCTTGATGTCTTGCCAAGTCCGCTTGAGCATCGCCGGATCGTGGGCAATCGCCTTCCAGAAATTATTGATCCAGTCGGTCTTGCGCGTGGCCATGATGTCGTCATAGATGGCGCGAACTTCGGGGCTGGCGTCGGCGTATTCGATGAGGCCAAAGATGGACATGAAATTCTCCAAAGAAGGTCTTAGGTGTCAGGTCTTAGGTCTTAGGGAAACCACAAAGGCGGCCCAGGCCTTTCCTAAGACCTGAGACCTAAGACCTGTTTTTATGACACCCAGTCTAGAACTTTGTAGTACGCCCCCGCGAAGGGCAGAAACCACGGCTTGCCGTTGTAGAGCCCGAGCGGCGCGCCGGGGAATGGAATCTCGGTAAAAGGGTTGTCGGTCTTCCCTTCCGCAATCCATTCTGCCAGTTTCTGGCCTTGATAGGTGGCCATGGCAACGCCGTGTCCGGCGTATCCGATCGCGAAATAGACGCCATCGATTTGGCCTGCGTGCGGCATGATGTCGAAGCAGAAATCGAGCGTACCACCCCACACGAATTCGACTTTGGTATCGCGCAGCTGCGGATAGACGCCGATCATGCCCCGGCGCAGAATTTCCGCGCTCTGGCGGATGGTCTGATCGGTTTCAGGAAAAAAGGCGGCGCGCCCGCCGAACAACATTCGATTGTCGGGCGTGATGCGATAGTAATAAAGATAGTTCTTGGAATCGTAGATCTGGCGGTTGCGGGGGCTCAGTTCGCGGGCCAGAGCTTCGGGGAGCACTTCCGTCGTAATGATAAACGACCCGATGGGGATGATTTTCCTCTGCAGCGCGGGAGTTGCCGCGCCGGTGTAGCCACTGGTTCCGACCAGCACATTGCGCGCCCAGAAGCTGCCGCGTGAGGTGTTGAGCTTGAAACCGGGCGCTGCGTTGCGCGATTCGCGCTGCACATTCTGCAGCCGCGTGCGTTCGCAGATCTGGGCGCCGGCGCGCATGGATGCGGTTGCGAGTCCGGCAACGTAGCCCGCGGGATTCAGACCCACCGAGATTTCATCGACCATGCCGCCGTAATAAATATCAGAACCGATCTCACTGCGGAGCTGGTCGCGGGGCACGATGCGCAACTGGTGGTTGAATTCGCGCGCGATCACTTCCACTTGGCGGGCATAGTCATCGAAATGCGCCTGTTTGCATGCGACCTCGAGGTGTCCGGTGCGGGCGAAATCGCAGGCAATATTTTCTTGTTTCACGATGCGTTCGACCGAGGCAATGGTCTCCAGCGACGCCGCGTACATGCGGCGCGTCAGCTCGCGTCCGTACATCGAGATGAGCTTGTTGACGCCGAGTTTCATTCCGGTGAGCACCATGCCGCCGTTGCGAGAACTCGCGCCCCAGCCGATGGTTTCCGATTCCAGCACAACCACTTTCGCACCGCGTTTGGCCAGCGAGAGAGCGGCGGCGAGTCCGGTGTATCCGGCGCCGATGATGGCAACGTCAGCGCTCTCCGGCAACGGCAGGGCCGGGGCAGTCGGCATCTGAACAGTGGTCAGCCAGTAATTCAGTTCCTTGGGCATATTGTGAGAAAGCTCTTACCACAGGGGTCACAGAGGGACACAGGGGAGGTCCCTGCAGTCCCCTGTGCAACGCTGTGACCTCTGTGGTTAAGGTTCTTTGCCGCGGCCATGATAAACGATTGCGTCGAAAACTACAGCACCGCTGTTTCACGAATCATGCGTCCCTCCGCGAAGCGCGAGAAGTTCAGCAGAGACGCGTCGATCAAATCCGTCTTCCCAGTCAGAATCAGGTCGCTCAGAATTTTTCCGGTGGCGGGCGAGTGCATCACCCCGTGTCCGCTGAAGCCGTTGGCGAAAAAGAAGCCGGGGACTTCAGCAGATTCGCCGAGTATGGGGTGATGGTCGGGCGTCATTTCATAGAGGCCGGCCCAGGCTCGCTGGGGATTGACCGCCAGATTTTCGAACACGGGCACACGATCCGCGGCGCGGGTCAGGATTTTCTCGATGAAGCCAGCATCGAAATCGGTTTTGTAGCCGGGCGTTTCCTCTGGATCGTTCCATGCCAGCAGGAATCCGCGGCTCTCCGGGCGAAAATGGAAGCCGTTCGACATGTCGACGATCATGGGCGCGGTGTGCGGAAATTGCTCAAACGGTTCGGTCGGAACCAGCATGCGGCGCAGGGGTTCGACCGGCAGATCGATGCCCACCATCTTGGCAATCGAAGCTGCCCACGGTCCGGCGCAGTTAACGATCGTGCGCGTCGAGACTGTACCGCGCGTGGTTGCAACTTCAAAGCTCCCGCGGTCGCAGTTGCGAATGATCCCACTTACGCAGGCATTCTTCCAGAGCGTGGCACCGTGGTCGCTCGCCCAGGTCATAAAGCCGATCATGGCGCTGTTGGGATCGACGAAACCGTCGGTGGAACAGAAGCTGCCCCCGACGATGTCCTCGCCACGAAGTTGTGGGAACTGGCTGCGGATTTCGTCGCCAGCTACGAGGCGCACGTTCTTTAATCCCATGGCGACTTGCTTTTCGTAGTTCGCACGCAGGTAGGCCATGTGTTTTTCATTGGTCGCGCAAAAAAGATAACCTTGGGGACGATAATCGCAGGGATAGCCAAGCCGCTCCTCGAAGCTGGCATAAAACGGGATCGAGTAGAGCGACATCTGGATGTTGACCGGGGTCGAGAACTGAGCGCGCACGCCGCCCATGCTCTTACCGGTGGATCCCTTGCCCTGCGTGGTCTCGCGCTCAAGCACAAGAACGTTGCTGCAGCCGGCGGCGACGAGGTGGTAGGCAATGCTGGAGCCGACAATCCCTCCGCCGATGAGTACGACGTCCGCGGTGTGCATGTCTATGTTTGTTCTATTACGCGCGTCACGAAGTCGCCGCGGCCAGCGCAACCCTGGCCAGCACTACTACGGCGAACCATCCAAACACCACGGCGAATGCGGTGCCGCGTTTGACTTTGCTGATGCAAGTGATGCCGATGGCGGTCAGGACCAATGTCCAGATGGTAAAGACATCCAACGGTGTCAACAGCGCCCGCAACACCGGAGACCCGTCCGGGCCGATGAAATAACCGGGATTGGTTACCGCAGGGTTCTGAATGTTGAATCCATCGCCGCCGACTCCCGCCAGAAGCGACACGATTGCCAATAGCGCCATCAGCACCTCTGGGAGTCGGGTATAGACAACCAGCGCAAACAGGGTCTTGTATTTCAAGTCGGCGCTCACGCCAAACTTGAGCGTCGCAAGTAAAATCGCGGCGAAGACTGCATAGACGCCGGGCGCAATCACGGGAACAGCGTAGGAGATAATTCTGGTAACGGCGGCCTGCTGTTGCATTACTTTTTGGCGCTGATCGGCCGGCAAGCGGTCCACCCGTTCGGCCTGCTTGGGTTGCAACTGGATCAAATTCTCCGACACTTTTTGAAAGCCGATTTTCTGATCGACCACGTAGACAAACAACGTGGAAACGATGGCAATGATCAGAAATGGCGCCCACCAACTGGCGTTCCTTCGGAGATCGGCAAAGGCTTTGCTCGGCGCAAAAAAAGTGTTGATAAGGCGCTGCCCTTCCGACAGCGGCGCGGTTTCCTGAGATAGCGGCACTGGTTGAGATGGCTGCGGCGTCTGCAGTGGTGCGGATGGATTGGTCGCCATATCTTCTCCTGAACAGGAGGAGATTGTAGTTTCCTTCCGGCGCAATGACAACGGGAAGCGATGCCAGACTACGATACCGCCATCTCCGGCGTGGCCGCCAGCAGTTTGCGCGTGTAAGCGTGCTGTGGCCGGGCAGTAATCTGCTCCGTGCTTCCGATCTCGACAATCTTGCCCTGATACATCACCGCAATGCGGGTCGAGAGGTAGCGAACGACCGGCATGGAGTGCGAGATGAACAAATAGGTAAGGCCGAAATCGCGCTGCAGTTGCTGCAGCAGGTTCACGATCTGCGCGCCTACGCTGACATCGAGAGCGGAAACCGGTTCATCGGCAACCATGAACCTCGGCCGCAGAGCAAGAGCGCGGGCAATTCCGATGCGCTGCCGTTGGCCGCCGGAAAACTCGTGCGGATAACGGGGCATGGCCGATTCATCCATCCCCACCGCACGCAAGAGTTCCCGCACGCGCTGGCGGCGGGCAGCGCGGTCAAGGCTTTCTGCGGCGATCTCCTGGTGAAGAATGAGCGGCTCGGCGATCACATCTTCCACGCGGTAGCGCGGGTCGAGCGAACCGAATGGGTCCTGGAAAATAATCTGCATGTCGCGGCGAAGACGGCGCAATGCGGAGCCGTTTGCCTTCAGCAGATCGACACCATTGAAGACGATGGCTCCCGCAGTCGGCTCAATGAGGCGGAGAACGAGCCGCCCGAGAGTGCTCTTGCCCGACCCCGATTCGCCCACCAGCCCAAGGGTCTCGCCTTCTTGAATGTCGAAGGACACATCATCTACGGCGAGGACTTCACCCGAGCCGCGACCGCCAAACGGGGATTCGGCAAGATCGAAAATTTTGGTCAGGTTGCGGACTTCAAGCAGAGGCACGAAGTCAGAGTAGCAGTGGATAGTGAATAGTGGATAGTAGTAAGCAAGCACACCGATCAACAGCAACTATCCACTAACAACCATCCACTATCCACTTTCTTCATCCCGCAATCATGGGCACTGCCGCCAGCGCCGCGAACATCCCGATCGTACGGGCGCGGCTGAAGTGCTCGTGCAGAAAAATGCGAGCCAGCAAAACGGTAACGGCGGGATAAAGCGAACTGAGCACAACCGCCGAGTCCAGGCGTCCAATTTGGGCTGCACGGATGAAGACGACGGTGCCGGTGATGTCGAGAATTCCGGCCACCATGGCAATGCCCAGCACCGGCGTGGCCACCGCGCGCAGGTGTCTTCCGAACAAGACGATACTTCCCGTGACCAGCAAGGCGCCAAAGCGCGAGTAGGTCGCGATCCACAAAACGGAGCCGTTGCCCGCCTGGTGGATGCAGAGGTAAAAACCAGCAAAGCCGATTCCGGCCAGCACGGCCATGCCTAACCCTTGGGGACGGCCGACGCCAGCTTCGGTACGGGAGATGAGCCAGACCCCGATTCCGGCCAGAATGAATCCGATCAGGTGCCGATAGCCCGGAAATCCCTCGGCAAAGGCAGTCACGATGCTGGGGATGGCTGCACCCAGCACGGCAGCCACCGGCGCGACCAGTCCCATGTTTCCGCTGGCCAATGACCGATAGAACAAGGCCAGAGCGATGCCGCCGACTGCCCCGGCAATCAGCGCCCAAACCAAGCCGGCGTTTCCCGGGAATGGCGCGTGGATCATGAGCGCGAGAACGCCGACCAGGACCAGGCCGCTGCTGTGCACAATGGCCGTGAACAGAAACGCATTGGCGCGCCGTGCGCCCACTCCGCCCAGAAAATCACTCGCGCCCCAGACCCCAACCGCGGTCAGGCTATAGGCAGCGGGAATGTATTGGGCCGCGACGGGCATGCGGATTTGCTAAGCCGTGACCACTTCCGGCTGAGCTTTCCCTGCCAGCAGTTGCCGCAGCACGTACTGCAGTATGCCTCCGTTGGCGTAGTAGAGAGCTTCCTGCGGAGTGTCGATGCGAACGATGGCCTGAAATTCCTTCGTCTTCCCGCCCTTCACGCGCACCGTAATCTTGCGGCCGGAAGAGAATTTCTCGACCACATCGCGAATGCCCGCGATCTCAAACACTTCTTCGCCAGTCAGCTTCAGCGTCTCGGCATTATCTCCCGGCAGAAACTGCAGCGGCAGAATGCCCATACCGACGAGGTTGGAGCGGTGAATGCGTTCGTAGCTTTCCGCAATCACGGCCCGCACCCCGAGCAGCCGCGGCCCCTTGGCCGCCCAGTCGCGCGAAGAGCCGGAACCGTATTCCTTACCCGCGAGAATCACGAGCGGCACTTTTTCGGCCAGGTACTTTTCGGACGCGTCGAAGATCGACATCTCGGCGCCATCGGGCAGGTGGCGTGTAAATCCGCCTTCGGTGTTCACCATTTTGTTGCGCAGGCGGACGTTGGCGAAGGTGCCACGCACCATCACTTCATGATTGCCGCGCCGCGATCCGTAGGAATTGAAATCCGCCGGCTGCACGCCGTGAGCAATCAGGTATTTGCCGGCAGGGCCATCTTTCTTAATTGAACCTGCGGGGGAAATGTGATCAGTGGTGACGCTGTCACCGAGCACGGCCAGCACGCGCGCAGCCTTGATGTCCGCGACGGCGGATGGTTTCAGCGCCATGTCGTCAAAGTATGGCGCCTGCCGGATGTAGGTGGAATCTTTTCCCCAGGCGTAAGTCTCACCCTTCGGAACCGGCAATCCGCGCCAGCGCTCGTCGCCCGAATACACCTCGGCGTAACTCTTGCGGAACATCTCCGACGTAATCGCGCTGGCCACTGACTGCTCGACCTCGTGCTGCGAAGGCCAGATGTCCGCGAGGTAAACCGGCTTGCCGTCTTTGCCTTTTCCGACAGGGTCCTTGCGCAGATCTACGTCGATGCGCCCCGCGAGAGCGAAAGCGACCACCAGCGGCGGCGACATCAAATAGTTGGCGCGGACTTCGGAACTGATCCGGCCTTCAAAGTTGCGATTGCCGGAGAGCACGGAAGCGACCACCAGATTCTTCTGTTCAATTTCCTTCGACACTTCCGCGGGCAGCGGGCCAGAATTTCCGATGCAGGTGGTGCAACCGTAGCCGACGAGGTGAAACTTCAGCTTCTCCAGATACGGCATGAGCTCAGCCTTTTGGAGATAGTCGAGGACAACCTTCGATCCGGGAGCGAGCGAAGTTTTCACCCATGCCGGCACTTCCAGGCCGTGCTCGACAGCTTTCTTCGCCAGCAGGCCAGCGGCAATCAGCACCGATGGATTCGACGTATTCGTGCAACTGGTGATCGCCGCAATCACTACGCTGCCGTGATGCAGGTGGCCGTTGGCGGGAGTTTCGGGCTCGCCCGGCGTTGTCTTTGCCTTTGCCTTCATCAATCCAGGCAGAGCCTTCTCAAACGATTCGCCCGCTTTCGACAACACCACGCGATCCTGTGGGCGTTTCGGCCCGGCGAGACTCGGTTCGACCGTGGCAAGATCAAGACTCAGCAACTCGGAGTATTCGGCCTCCGGCGTTTTCGCGTCGTGAAAAAGTCCCTGCTCGCGCGCGTAAGCCTCTACCAGCGCGATCTGCTCGTCACTGCGGCCGGTGAGCTTCAGGTAGCGCACGCTTTCTTTATCGATGGGGAAAATGCCGCAGGTCGCCCCGTATTCCGGAGCCATATTCGCAATCGTCGCCCGATCGGCGAGCGGCAAGTCTTGCAGGCCGGGGCCAAAGTATTCGACGAACTTGCCGACCACACCGTGCTTGCGCAGCATTTCGGTGATGGTCAAAACCAGATCCGTTGCCGTGGCGCCCTCGCGCAGACGTCCTGTAAGTTTCACGCCGACGACGAGCGGGATGAGCATGGAAACGGGCTGTCCCAGCATGGCGGCCTCGGCTTCGATGCCGCCAACGCCCCAGCCCAGCACGCCGAGTCCGTTGATCATGGTGGTGTGCGAGTCGGTACCGACGAGCGTGTCGGGATAAGCGGTGCGCTTGCCACCTTCTTCGTGCACGAAAACCACTCGCGCCAAATATTCAAGATTCACTTGATGCACGATGCCGGTATCCGGCGGCACAATGGCAAGATTGCGGAACCCTGTCTGTCCCCAGCGCAGAAACGCGTAGCGCTCTTTGTTCCGCTGGAACTCGAGCAGCGCGTTTACATCGAAAGCGTTGGACGAGCCGAACTCATCGACCTGCACCGAGTGGTCGATGACCAGTTCGGCCGGTTGCAGCGGATTGATGAGCTTGGGATCGCCGCCCAGACGCTTCATGGCGTCGCGCATGGCGGCAAGATCCACTACCGCCGGGACGCCGGTGAAATCCTGCAGGAGCACGCGGCTGGGCGTGAACGCGATCTCCTTTTCCGGCTTCGAATTCTTGTTCCACGCTGCGAGCGCGCGAATTTCCTGCGGCGTCACGTTGCGTCCGTCTTCGGTGCGGAGCAGATTCTCCAGCAGAATGCGCAGCGAGAACGGCAGGTGCCGGGTGGAGATGCCCTGCTTGTCAAGAGCGTCGAGCCGGTAGAGCTCGTACTCTTTGTTGCCGACTTTGAAACTGGCACGGGCGCCAAAACTATTCGATGACATGATGACCTTCCTTGGTAATCTCCGGCACCGGACCGGGAAATGATGCGGACTCAGAACCAATAGTGTAATTGGTTTCGAAGGGCTCGTGTGGGGATGCGCGGGCAGACGAACGCCGCCCTGATTTCTATTTCGCTTTGAGGAGCAGAACCGGCACATCGATACTATGCCGGACGCGAGTGGCGGTCGCGCCCAGGAATATGTCCGCCAGAAAGCGATGACCATGCGTGCTCATGGCCACCAGATCACACCGCTTTTTCTCGACCCATTGGATGATTTGTTCGGCTGGCTCACCATACGCCAGTTCGGCCTCAGCAGGAATGCCTGTGGATTGGAACTCAGCTCGCACTTTTTTCAAATAAGCAGTGTCTTCACTGATTTCCGGACTGACTGCGTCCGGGCCATAGGTTCTAGCGGCCCATCCATCAGCCACGTGCAGTAGCACCAAACGGCTGCCCGCGAGCTTCGCGAGCTGCTTGACGTGTTCAATGATCGCCCGGTCAGTCGGCGTGCCGTCTAGCGTCACCAGAATGGTCTCGTACATGTCATTCCGCCTCTGTCGACTTTCGTCCCCGGCATTATCCGCCGGCGATGACGTGCCACGCCGCCTTCAACGAATCCGGTATGCCGTAGACGTCCATCGCGGTGATCAGAATAGCACTGCCCCAACCCGTGATCAGCAGGAACCAACCGTTCTTCCAGTTTCCCATTCGCTGGCGCGAACTGGTGAACTGAAGCAGCGGGAACATGGCGAACGGAAGTTGCAGCGCCAGCACCACCTGGCTGAGCGTCAGCAGGTCGGTAACGCTGCTGTCGCCCCGCAACCCGATAATGAAAACCGCCGGCAGGATGGCTAACGTGCGGGTGATGAGCCGGCGCACCCAGGGCCTGATTCGCCAATGCATGAAGCCTTCCATCACGACTTGCCCGGCGAGCGTGCCGGTGATGGTGCTGCTTTGGCCGCTGGCCAGCAACGCCACGGCAAACAGCGTGCTCGCAGCAGCCGTCCCCAGCAACGGCGCCAGCGTCAGGTAAGCGACTCGGATCCAATCACTGTTGGCGCTGAACGTGATCACGTGCCCGCCCGAGGCGATTACGCTTTTCTTTCCGAAGAACACCATCGCCGCGAGCACCAGAATCGCTGCGTTGACAAAGAAGGCAATGGTCAGGGCCACGATGGAGTCGACGGTGTTGAATCGGATGGCGCTGCGGATCGACGGCACGTCCTTCTGCAGCCTGCGGCTCTGTACCAGCGCCGAATGCAGATACAAGTTGTGGGGCATCACCGTCGCGCCGATAATGCCGATGGCAAGATACAAGCTCCCGGCTTGTCGAAAGTGCGGGGAAACCAGCGCTCGAGCCATTTCCAGAAAACTGGGTTGGGTCTGCGGGAGAACGAAAATCTCAATGAAGTAGCAGACACCGATGGTCGCGATCAGCAGCAGGACGATCGCCTCGATGGTGCGCATCCCAAAGCGCTGCAGTGCCAGGAGCAACAGCACGTCCAGACCCGTGATGATGACCGCCCATAGCAGGGGAATATGGAACATCAAGTTGAGGGCCACGGCGCTGCCGAGCACCTCGGCCAGGTCACAAGCACCGATCGCCACTTCGCTCATCAGCCAGTTGGGCCAACGCGTCCACCCGGGATACCAGTCGCGGCAACATTGGGCGAGGTCCCTGCCCGTCACCACGCCCAGACGAGCGGAAATTACTTGCATGAAGATCGCCATCAAACTGGCAAGTCCGACCACCCACAAGAGCCCGTACTTGTACTGAGCGCCACCCTGCAAGTCGGTGCCCCAGTTGCCGGGGTCCATGTAGCCGACACTGACCAGAATCGCGGGGCCAACAAAGGCCCGCCACTGTTCCCAGAAGCCAGCCTGATGATGCGGCACAGCGATGGAACTGTGCACGCCTTCCAAAGACACGTGGCCGCTACTCTGAGCGCCCGAGGATGACGAGCCGGAGCAGGCCGGGGCAGCAGTATCCGTCGTTGTTTCAGCTTTTCTCATCCTTGGTTGTTTCCCGAGAGAGCCCCGAGTCAACTAGAGTATACGATATGAAGTTAATGGTAGTTAATAGTTATTTATGAAGAACGAGAGGGCGGCGGGGAAATCCACACTCTGTCCGCCGCGGGCCTGCCTAGAATGACGACTTTTGCCGCAGTCCGGATGGAAAGCGTCTTGTCGTAATTACTCTCGATCAAGCTGAGCTTTGCCCCGGGCCGAATGCCGCGGGCTTCCAGAAACTCCAGCAGGTGCCGGTCGCGCTCGTAGATCCCGCTCACGATATAGTTCTTCCCAGCCTCAGCCTCCGAGAGGAGCAGCAGGCCGCGACGGCGCCGACTGGCGGGACTTTCCACTTCGGTCAGGTTGCCGTGCGGACACGCGACTCCACGGCCCAGTTTGACCAGCAATCTGGCCTCGAAATCGGGCGAGACCGCGTGCTCCAGACGTTCCGCCTCGTCGTGTACCTTGTACCATTCCATTCCGAAAATTTCGACGAGCATGCGCTCGATCAAGTGATGCCGCACCGTCAGCTTGCGGGCAATTTTTCGTCCAGCTGCACTCAGGCAAATACGTCCGCCAGCGTGCACCCGCACCAGACCGTCTTTTTTCAGACGGCGCACCGCCATGGTTATGGCCGGAGGCGAGACTTTGAGCCAGTGCGCAAGAGTGGCCGAAATGACGGGCTCCCCTTCGCTTTCGGCTTCGAGAATCGCCTTGAGGTAGTCCTCTTTGGAAACTGTGATCACGTGAACAGATTATACGGCGAGATTAAACATGGTTAAGCAAGAGAAGAAAGGTCAGAGGTTAGAGGTCAGATTGCAGAGGTGAAAACCGAAAACCTCTGCAATCTGACCCCTGACCTCTGCAATCTCTTCTCTCGTTTGACATCATCTTCTTCCGCCCCTACCCTTGAATGTTCTGACTATGAAGATCCTCGTCATCGGCAGCGGTGGACGGGAGCATGCCCTGGTGTGGAAGCTCCGGCAGTCGCCGCATGCCACGAAAATCTACTGCGCGCCGGGGAACGGGGGTATTGCGGACGAGGCGGAATGCGTCGCAGTCGACGTGAAGAACCTCGACTCCATGATCGCCCTCGCGAACCAGATCCAGCCTGACCTCACCATTGTGGGACCGGAATTGCCGTTGATGCTCGGCGTGGTGGATGAATTTACGCGGCGCGGCTGGCGCACTTTCGGGCCCACGCAAGCTGCCGCACAGCTTGAAACCAGCAAAAGCTTCGCCAAGGAATTCCTGCAGCGCCACCGCATTCCCACGGCGCATTATGCGATCTGCGATTCATCGGAACAGGTGCGCGAGGCGCTGCCGCACTTCCATACTCCGATCGTAGTGAAGGCCGACGGACTGGCTGCCGGCAAGGGCGTAGTCATCGCCAGGAGCAAAGACGAGGCCTCGACCGTAGCCCATGATATGCTCAGCGGCCGGATGTTAGGTGAGGCCGGATCGCGGGTGGTGCTGGAAGAGTTTTTGCAAGGCGACGAACTCTCGTTTCTGGTGGTGAGCGACGGGGAGCGGGTGGCGCCGCTGGCCGCTGCGCAGGATCACAAGCGCGTGGGCGACGGCGACACCGGCCCGAACACGGGTGGCATGGGCGCGTACACGACGCCGGTCATTATCGATGACCAGATGCGCGACTGGTTGCTCGCCCACGTTGTGCGGCCCGTCGTCGCCGGCATGAAGGAGGAAGGCGCCGAGTATAAAGGCGTTCTCTATTGCGGCCTGATGATGACCGCGCGCGGCCCCATGGTGCTCGAATTCAATTGCCGCTTCGGCGATCCGGAAACGCAGCCCATTCTGATGCGCCTCGAAAGCGACCTGGTCGAAGCGATGGAAGCCTCGATCGACGGCCGTACCAGCGACGGCGATTTCAAGTGGTCGAACGATGCGGCGGTGTGTGTGGTGATGGCTTCGGGAGGCTATCCGGGAGCCTACGAGGCGGGCAAAAAAATCATCGGTCTGGAAGATGCGGCGAAGCTGGACGGCGTAAAGGTCTTTCATGCCGGCACCTCGAAGCGTGATGGAGCGTTCTATACTGCCGGCGGACGCGTGCTTGGAGTAACCACGCGGGCTGGAGAGTTGCAAACGGCGGTGGACCGCGCCTATGAGGCCTGCGCGAAGATTGGTTTCGAAGGCGCACACTACCGGAAGGACATTGCAGCGCGGGCGTTGAAGAAGAGCTAGCTCCCTGTTTGACTCGTCGTCCTGTTCACGGGCATGCACTCTGGCGGCGCGAGCAAATACATGGGTCCTTCGCTTCGCTCAGGATGACAACTGTATATAAAGACTTCAGAGAAATGAGCGCATGACAATCATGAGCAAGCCACTCGTCTCAATCGTAATGGGCAGTGATTCCGACCTGGAGATCATGCGCGAGGCCGGAAAAGCTCTCGATGAATTCGGGATTCCGTATGAGATGGATGTAACGTCAGCTCATCGCTCGCCCGATCGCACCGCAGATTACGCTCGCAAAGCCGCCGGACGCGGCATTCGCGTGATCATCGCGGGCGCCGGCGGCGCGGCGCACCTGGCCGGTGTAATCGCCGCGCACACAACCTTGCCGGTCATCGGCGTCCCCATTCTCTCAACTTCTCTGCAGGGCATGGATTCCCTGCTGGCGACCGTGCAAATGCCCGCCGGCATCCCGGTAGCAACCGTGGCTATCGGCAAGCCGGGCGCGACCAATGCCGGAATCCTGGCAGCGCAGATACTGGGGCTCGCGGATGACGCAATCGCGAAGAAACTGGCGGCGCACAAAGAGAAACTGGCGCGCGGCGTTGAGGAAAAATCGAAGAAACTCAAGGCGGCACAGCAAGAGTAAGGCAAACTGCAGATCCCTCACTTCGTTCGGGACGACAATCCAGTGAAGAAATGTTTGGGGCGGTTAGAGCTTCAGGCCTTTTAAGTACTCCCGGAACTCCCCGCCCAAATCCGCGCGCTTCAGCGCAAACTCCACCGTAGCTTTGAGGAAGCCGAGTTTGTCGCCAGCATCGAAGCGACGGCCTTCATAGACATAGGCGTACATCTTTTCACGTTGCAGCAACCCGCGCAGTCCGTCGGTCAGTTGCAGTTCTCCGCCCGCCCCCGGCTTGATGTCCGAGAGCGTTTCGAACACCGCTGGCGTCAGGATATAACGTCCGATCACGGCCAGATTCGACGGCGCATCCGCGACCTTCGGCTTTTCCACCAAGTCGAGAACTTCGAAGAGTTTGCCCCCGGACCCCGCAACTTCTTTCGCCTTCAGTACGCCATAAGAAGAAATCGCAGGTCCTTCGACCACCTGCGTCGCAATCACGGAACACTGCTTCTCCTCGAATACGTTCATCAACTGCTTGAGTACCGGAACTCTGGCATCGATGACATCGTCGGCGAGCAGCGTGGCGAAGGGCTCGTCGCCGATCAATTCGCGCGCGGTAAGTACCGCGTGTCCAAGACCCAACGCCTCTTTCTGGCGCACATAGGCCACGTAGATCATGTCGGAAATCTGGCGCACGATCTTGAGCAGGTCGTGCTTGCCTTTTTCCTCGAGCATTTTCTCCAGCTCGTAGCTGACGTCGAAATGATCTTCGATCGCGCTCTTGCCGCGCCCGGTGATAATGATGATCTCGTCGCATCCCGCCGCTACCGCCTCTTCCACGCCATACTGAATGATGGGCTTATCGACCAGCGGCAGCATCTCTTTCGGTTGAGCTTTGGTGGCGGGGAGAAAGCGCGTGCCCAATCCGGCGGCGGGGAATATCGCTTTGCGGACTTTCCGGATTTTGCGGCGGTCGACATTGGTTCGACGTTCGTGCGTCGGATTCATTGCAGACTCATTCTAACTGCTGGCGTTTACGGGTGCGAGCGCAGGATTGAGAGGCAAAGACCTCCGCGGGCCTGGACCCTTCGACTTCGCTCAGGGCAGGCTCCGAGGGCGGCCGTCCCTACGTGGTTTGTGCCGGGACTTCGCGCGCTTCCAACTCTTCCAGCAGATCGCGCAGCGTTTGCAATATTCCTTCGGCGCTGTCGATCTTGATCGAGAACTTCAGCATGCCTTCCGGAGTAAATTGCGTGCCACGCTGCGAGGCCACAAAGCGCGCCAGCTTGCCCGGATCAATCGCGGCCGTCTGGCTGAACTTGATACTCACGAATTCGCGCTTGCGCTCAATGGCGTTGGCGCCAACCCGCATCGCCTGCAGTTTGAGCGCGGCGTACTCCAGCAGATTGCGAACCGCCCGGGGCGTCTCGCCATAACGATCGATCAACTCCGAGCGCACGTCGTGCAGCTGCGACTCGGTTTCGACTCCCGCAACCCGTTTGTACATCCGCAGCCGTTGGTTCTCTTCCTTTATATAGTCGGACGGAATACGGATGTTGAGACCGAGATTGAGTTGGATTTCCGTGACTTCGACGCCCGCCTCGCCCTTCATTTCGCGCACGGCGCGCTCCAGCATCTGGGTATAAAGTTCGAATCCCACCGCTTCGATGTGGCCGCTTTGCTCTCCGCCCAACAGATTCCCTGCGCCTCGTAGTTCGAGATCAAGGGCAGCAATCTTGAAGCCGGCGCCGAGGTCGGAGAATTCCTTGAGCGCAGCCAGTCGCCGCCGCGCGATGGGCGTCAACTCAATTTCGGCGGGCAAGAGCAGGTATGCGTAGGCACGCCGATTCGAGCGGCCAACCCTTCCGCGCAGCTGATAAAGCTCCGACAGGCCCAGCCGGTCGGCCCGATTGATGAAGATCGTGTTGCACAATGGAATGTCGAGGCCATTCTCGATAATTGTGGTCGAGACCAGGATGTCGGCTTCGTGATGCATGAATTTCAGCATCACTTTTTCCAACTCCCCTTCGCCCATCTGCCCGTGGCCCACCGCGACACGCGCCTTCGGAGCCATGGCTTGAATCTTGGCGGCAATCTCCCAGATCGTCTCGATGCGATTATGGACAAAATAAACCTGGCCGCCGCGGTCGAGTTCCTGTTCAATCGCGGACTGGATAAGTTTTTCATCCCAGTTCGCAACCACCGTCTGAATAGCCATGCGATCTTTAGGCGGAGTTTCGATCACGCTCATGTCGCGCAGTCCCACCAACGACATATGCAGCGTGCGCGGAATCGGCGTCGCTGACATGGTGAGCACATCCACTTCCGTGCGCATCTGCTTGATGCGCTCTTTGTGGCGGACGCCGAAGCGCTGTTCCTCGTCCACCACCAACAGGCCGAGGTCGGCGAACTTCACGTCCTTGGACAGCAGTCGGTGCGTGCCGATCAGGATGTCCACTTTGCCGGCTTCCACTCTTTGCAGAATTTCTTTCACCTGTTTCGGCGTCCGGAAGCGGCTGATCATTTCGACCGTCAGCGGAAACGGCGCGAAGCGCTGCTTGAAAGTTTCATAGTGCTGGAACGCAAGCACCGTCGTCGGCGCGAGCACGGCCACCTGTTTGTTGTCACTCAGCGCCTTGAAGGCCGCGCGCATCGCAACTTCGGTCTTGCCGTAGCCGACGTCGCCGCACAGCAGGCGATCCATCGGGAGTTGCGATTCCATGTCGCGCTTCACGTCGGCGATGGCCTGCGCCTGGTCCTCGGTCTCGTTATACTCAAACGAATCTTCGAACTCCTTCATCCACTCGGTATCGGCAGGAAAAATGTGGCCTTGCGCGGACTGGCGCTGCGCGTAGAGCTTGAGCAGTTCGTCGGTCATATCCTTCATCGCCTTGCGCACGCGGGCTTTGGTCTTGCCCCATGCGGTGCTGCCAAGATGATTCAGGACAGGCTTCGCACCCTCGGCCGACCGATACTTCTGCACCAGATCCAGGCGAGTCAGCGGAACATAGAGCCGTGCCGCTTCGGCATACTCGAGCAGCATGAATTCCGCGACGCCGTCCCCCTGGTTGATTTCCTTCAGTCCTTGATACTGCCCAATGCCGTGCTCGACGTGGACAACGTAATCGCCGACCTGCAGATCGCGGAAGTCGGAAAGAAACGCCGAGACTTTCGATTTCTGCCGTTGCGGCCGCGCCGCTACCAGGTCCGATTCGTCGAACAGATCGCGCGCCCCAAAAATCGCCAGATGCGCTTCCGGCAAGACGAAACCGTCGGGCAGGTACGCCTTCAGCAGCGTAGTAGTGAAAACGTCGCCGGCAAAATAGGAAGTTTCGTCGGCATAGCTTTCTCCGCTGCGGGTGCGGCTTCCCAGGCGATACGAAGCGTTGTATTCGGTGAACATGTCGGCGAGCCGCTCGACTTCCCCCGTGTTGGGGACGGCAAGAATTACCTGCGTACCGCCGACGACCAGCTTCTGAACTTGCTCGATCATTGCCGGCACCGCGCCGTGGAAGCGTGTGACGGGTTGCGAAAAAAAAGCGGCTTCGGGTTTTTCTGCTTTTTCTGCGCCGGCCTCGTGGGCCCCGCGCGCCACCGCCAGATATTCCAAATCCGCTCCAGCCAGCGCAGCGGTTTGTTCCCGCCAGCTTTCCGGCGTCAAATAAAGATCGGCGGGACGAACCAGATTCCCCACGCCGCTGCGCTCGTGCGCCTCTTCAATGCGGCCCCAGACTTTATCGAGTTCCTGCATCAACGCTTCGGGCTCGTCGAGAATCACTCGCGCTTCCGGCAGCAGACCGAAAATGCTACGGTCGGCGCCCGCCACCGGAGCGTAGAACTCCCATCCCGGAAAAATTCCAGCGCCCGAGTCGCGGACCGCTTGCTCCACAATCTCCGGCGATCCCGTAATGCGTTTCCCCGAGAGCCGCGCGTTGATGGAACCCAGCAGCTCTTCCGTGACCGGCGTTTCTGTTAGCGGGAGAAGCAACGCTTCATCGACGGGGTTGGAAGACCGCTGGCTCGCGGGGTCAAACTTGCGCATGGATTCGACTTCATCGCCGAAAAACTCGACGCGTACCGGACGATCCGCTTCCGGCGAGTAGACATCGAGGATGCCGCCGCGAGCCGCGTACTGCCCCGGCATTTCGACAACATCGGTCGAGCTGTAGCCAACCGTGTTCAGGTGCTGCAGCAGCTTTTCCGGGTCGAAGGTCTCGCCGCGGCGCAGAACCCGCGCCAGGTCGGCATAGTAGTCGGGAGAACGAAGAAGAATTGTCGTCGCGGTCACCGGAGAGACGACAATCCCCGCGCGCCCGGTAGCGATCTTCCACAATGCGGTCGCGCGTTCTTCCTGAATCTCCGGATGCGGCGACAAATTCTGGAAAGGCAGCACGTCGCGCGCCGGCAGACTAACGACCGAGTCCGGATCTACCGCTCCGGTCAGTTCCGAGAATGTCCGCAACACCGGCAGCAACTCTTCGGCTGCGCGGTTATCGGCAACCACCAAGACGAACGGACGCTCGACCGTGCGTCGCAGCAAAACAACGATCAGCGCCTTGGCTGCTGGAGAGAGTCCAGCGACACTCATCCGCCCCGCGCCCTCCCGCAGATGGGAGGCGGCACGCGTGAAGCCAGGTAATTGTTCCACCTCCGCGAAGAGTTCGCGGACGAACGGCAAAAGCATTTCTCTTTGATTCTATCAAGACGTGAGCAATGGGTCGTGTAAACCGGCTGCGGGTGGTGTCCTAATTCTTTTTCACCACAGAGTCACGGAGACACAGAGAAAACCAACTACTTGGCAAACCCTTCCCCTCCCGGTTTTTACAGGTTTAGGGTTTTCTCTGCGACTCTGTGACTCTGTGGTGAAAGAAGGCAGACCGAGACACTACCGGGCTGCGGAAATCCGATTCACGCCCTGCTTACTTCGGGCTCTCGGACTTTGCAGGAGTTGCTGGCGCTGCGCTCTGTAGCTGCGCAAGGGACTTATCCACGCGCTTCTTGAAATCGCCCGCGTCGTCGGTTCCAAATCCGCCGAATCCGGACTGAACCACCATTTCGCAGGAGGCGTCGCCTTTCACGTTCAAGACGACCGAGTTTTGCCGCTTCTGCCCGGCGCTTCCTATACCCATCGAATAGGTCGCCGTCATCTCGGCGTTGTCCATCCCCAATATTCCGTACTTTCCCGAGTTGCGAAGGGTGTCCTTAACAGCCGGCCATAGCGTACTGCACGACACCGAATACATATCCTTGTGCACTTTCGCAAACGACGGTTCCGCGACTATCAACAACACGAATAACATCGTCCCCAGCCGTTTCATAAGGGCTCCCTTTTCCTAAGCAATTCGATACTACCATCAGGCCAGACCGGTCCAGGCCAATTATTGGTTATCGACTACTTCCGCAGCAGCGGGCGCGTCAGGCAAGTCGGCCCGCCCGCTCCGTTGATGCAGATCTCCGATCCTGGAAACGTGCGCACGTCAAACCCGGCGTCCCGCAGGCGCTGATTGGTCCTGGCGTTTTCTTCAATCGCAATCAGCCGCTGGTTACCCAGCGAGAGCACGTTGCAGGCGAGCGTGTCGCGCTCGCTGTATTCAATCTCAATCAGCCGGAAACCGCGGTCCTTCAGCAGTTCGACCGTCTCCACCGCCAGCCAGGGCAGATCGACCAGAATGGTCTGCTCATCGAGCATGCTCATCAGCGACATCAGGTGCAGACAAGCCGAAGGTCCCGCTCCGTAAGGCAACGGCGCGGACAGCACTTCAACATTCTTCGCCGAATCTTTCGCAGAGAGCAGCGCCCGCATCTGCTCGATTCCCGCTTTGTTCGTCCGGTAGCCGTCACCGATCAGCAGGGTCCGCGAATCGAGCCACACGATGTCGCCGGATTCGGAGGTCCCAGGTAATCCGATCCGGCCAAGCAAGGGAATGCCCAGTTGCCCGCAAAAGCCGGCGTGCGCCTGCGCCTCTGCCACGCGATTCTTCTTGGCCGGATTCATCAAGACGAGACCATGGTCGGTAGCCAGCGACGCGTCGTGCGCATAGACGGCATCGAGCGTGAGCGATTCCTCGGCGGGCAGGGTCACGACCTCGGCTCCGCTCTCGCTGAGCAACCCGCAAAGCATCTGATGTTGCCTCTGCGCCGCCGCAAAATCAGGAGCATGTTGAAATCCAAGCTCCCGCCAAGCCGCCGCTTTCCCGGAAATGTCCCACCCAGCGTTGCACGGCGGGCACACCATCACCCGCAGCAGCTTGCCGGTCATGGAGTGTCCGTTAAAGTTTTCAGAAGGCCCAATGGAAGGCACTAGAAATATCTCTGACACGCCAGTAATCTCGCTCTTTGAATCTAAAGAAAGGTGCCCCTAAACGCAATGCGGGGACAAGGGCCATAGCAAAGACAGTTTCTGCCGGTTGGCCTCCGCCTGCGGGTTATCCACCTTATCGCTTGCCTAAACACCCTCCACTGATGTACATATCAGCGGTTACCTGTGCCAACAACGTGCTCGAAGTTCAACTAGTTTGTGACAAATCGTGCACTTTGATCTCAACTTCCGCCGCCATGCGGATGTTCCCAGGAGCCCCATGAAAGCGTCCTTTCGTCTGTTCTTTTTCGCGGTGATCTTCTTGTTGCTGGTCCGTCAATCTACATTTGCCCAGGGTGTCGCCACCGGCGACCTCCGCGTGAGCGTGAAAGATCCAAAAGGCAATGTCGTGACCAACGCCGCGGTCACCGTGCGCGATGTCGCCAAGGGCCTGGAACGCGCCGGCAGCAGCGACGGCCAGGGCGGCTACAGCGTGCGTCAGTTGGCTCCCGGCACTTATTCCGTCATCATCAGCGCACCGGGCTTCGCCAGGACCGAAGCCACCGGCGTCGCCATCACCGTCGGCGGGATGGCGGAGTTGCCGGTCACGCTCACGGTCGCTGGCGGCAAGGAAATCGTCGAAGTTAGCTCCGAGGCGGAGAACGTTGAAACCTCGCGCAGCTCTACCACCGACACCGTTGGCGAGCGCCGCATCGACAATCTGCCCATCAATGGCCGCAACTACATCCAGTTTACCCTCACCGATTCGCAAGTGTCGCGAGATAGCGCTCCAAACCTCGGCGCGGCGCCGACTTCCGGCCTCAACATGAGCGGACAGCGCGGACGTTCCAACCTGGTCAACGTCGACGGCGCCGATGCCACCGACAATTCCACCAACGGCGTGCGCTCCACCGTCTCGCAGGAAGCGGTGCAGGAATTCCAGATCATTACCAACAGTTACGCCGCCGAATATGGCCGCGCCTCCGGAGGAGTGGTCAACATCATCACCCGCTCCGGATCGAACGCCTCCCACGGCGATGTCTACGGATACCTGCGCAACCGCAATTTCCAGGCCGTCAACCCCTTCAGCACCACGCCCAATCCTGCCTACACCCGAGTGCAGGCAGGCGCAGCCTTCGGTGGGCCGATTAAGAAAGACAAGACGTACTATTACTTTTCGTACGAGGTGACGCGGCGGCATGAGACGGGGTTTTCGAGCATCGGGCAGGACTGCCTGGCTGCCAACAGCCAGACATGTTTTGGACTTATTCCATTTGCACCGGCCGGCAATGTGCTGTTGACTTCCGACCAGATCGCGTTCCTCACCAACTCAAACGTTATAGCGGCGGAGGCCAATCCCGCTTATGCCGCTGAGGTGCAGCAGTATGTTGGTCTGGCTGGCATCTCCTCCGGTCAGGCCATCTACGGCCAATGGCCCACCGCCTTAACCGGGGGAATTCCGGGAATCACCGGCTTCCCGACCACCTGCACAACTCCGGGAAGCTGCTTTGTCCCGACTTCTTATCAGACGTTGACGCAGCAGGAAGGCAACTTCCCCGTCTTCGAAGGCACCAGCCTTTACTCGCTTCGCATCGACCACAACGTGAATAGCAACAACCGCCTTATGCTGCGTGCCAACGTCAGTCCCAGTACCGTGACCGGCATCGAAGTCAGCGGCCAGGACCAGCCTTTCGGCGAAAATTCACGATCGCGCACTTCTCAACAGACCTACCGGGACGTAGCGGGAGTCGTGCAGGATACCTGGACCCTTGGCAATAACAAGGTAAATGAATTCCGTTTCCAGTATGCCCGCCGAGGCCTGAATTATTTCTACAACACCCAAGTCGCGGACGGCGCCTACCCGGCTGTGAACATTCCCGGCTACGCCTATTTCGGCCGCGAGCCTTACTCTTATATTCAGCGGGTTGAGACTCGCTACCAGTTCACCGACAATTTTTCCTGGAGTATAGGGCGGCACAACACCAAATTCGGAGGCGACTTCAACTATCTCCCACTCAAGGCCACCTTCACGGTGAACTATGGCGGCGTGTACGACTTCGGCCCGCTGAGCGGGACGTCCCTCGGCTTCGTGAATCCAGCTCCCGGCACTCTGCCCGATTTCCCCAGCCTGTCCGCGGTTCAGGCTTATGGCGCGGGCATACCGGGGGACTTCGTCCAAGGCATCGGCAACCCCACCGACTCGTTCTCCAACAAACCGCTGGGCGTGTTCTGGCAGGATTCCTGGCGTGCGCGCCACAATCTCACCTTGAACCTCGGAGTGCGCTACGACGTGGAATTCCCGCCGAAGTTCAAGCCGCCGACCGCGCTGGCGCAGGCGGGATACAACTACCTGGGATTGCAAAAGGGAATACAGACCGATACCAACAACATTCAGCCTCGCGTGGGCCTGGCGTGGGATCCCAAGGGCGACGGTAAAACCGTGGTCCGCGCTTCCTTCGGAATGTTCTATGACCACCCCTTGCTCGGGCTCTATTTCCTAGGCGATGCTTCCGACGCCTCCACCAGCGTCCAGTTGGCGTTTCCGGGGGGCACACCGTGCAGTATCGGCTCCACCCCATTCAGTCCCGCGAATCTCAATGCCTCCAGTATTTTTACCGGGGTCCTTGGGAACGCGAACTGCATGAACGTAAGCCAGCTGTATTATCAGCCGAACCAGCAGCAGTTTCAGTCGAATCAGCCTAACTCCTTGTTTCTCGGCCAGCAATATTTGACCAATTCGCCGGCTCCGTATTCTCCATATCCGTTCCCGCTGGCATTCCAGCCCTTCGGTTATCCGCAGGGCAAGAACTTCGTATACGCTTACTCGCAGCAAGCTAACCTGACCGTCGAGCGCGACCTCGGCGATGGGTTCGCCTTCAGCCTGGCCTATAACTTTAACGGTGGACGCCATCTGAACCGCCCCATCAACGCCGCTCCAGTCCGTGGCGACTTGGTAACGCAGAACTGGCTGGCTGCCGTGGAGGCGGGGGCCGCCACGCCTTCGACCAACCCTTTATTCATCGCCTCTTGCGGTCCAAGTCCGTTCGCTGGTACGTCCCCGGTGGCACTACCCTATTATGTCCCTACCGCGCTGGCGAACTTCTTCCGGCCCTCCGGCCTGAACGCTTCCATGGTTACAGCCTTCCCGAACTGTGTGACGGACGCCGCTGCCGATCTCGCGGTGGCTAAGGTCAATGCCAACTGCAACCCAGCCACCCTCGCCAACTGCATCCCCTTCAGCGACATGGACGCCAACTATTCCAACGGCACTTCGGATTATCACGGCCTGAGCGCTAATCTGCGCAAGCGCTTCAGCAGCCACTACGAATTCCTGGCCTCCTACACCTGGTCGCATGCGATCGACGATTCCACCGATCTGCAGGCCACACTCACCCCGCAGGACAGCTACATCCCGAGCGCTGATCGTTCATCTTCCACCTTCGACCAACGCCATCGCTTCGTCTTCAGTGGCGTCTACCAGACGGGCAAGCTGAGCGGCAGCGGCTTCGCCAGCAAGTTCTTCAGCGATTGGACGATCGCCCCGCAGATCGAACTTAGTTCCGGACGGCCCTTCAACATCATTACCAGCGGCGGCGACAACCTCCAGTTGTCCTCCCTCACCAGCCGCCCTAACGTTGTGCCGGCGGGAACGCCCGCGAATGGTTGCGGCTACGCGACCGTGGCTTCCAAGTACTCGCCCACGGGCTTCTTTCAGGAACCGTGCTTCGCCGACCTCGCTAACAACTTACCCGTGCTATTCAATCCCAACCCGTTGGTCGCGCTGGCCGCGCTCGATGGCAATCTCGGCCGCAACGCCGGCATCACCCCTTGGACGGTCTTTAACGACCTGCGCGTCGCCAGGCGCATTTCATTCGGCGAGCGCTTCAACATGGACCTTATCGCCGACATGTTCAACATCGCCAATGTGTACAATGTCGCGGCCGTGAGCCCGCTTTTCAACAACGCCGGCCAGGCCACCGCCGCCTACGACCCGCGCCAGTTCCAGTTTGCGCTGAAACTGAATTGGTAAGAATAACGGCGTAGCAGTTCCAAAAGAAACGGCTGGGAGTTTCTCCCAGCCGTTTTCTTTTCCTGGTTCCAGCCTGGCGACTGTAGCGCCAAAGCAAAAAAGAAAAGCCGCAACAAGCCCGCGGCTATCCTAGCGTTTCAATCTTTTCTTGCCTCTCGACAGATTACTTGTTGGATGCTTTGTCCTTGGCGATGCTCTTGCTGATCCGGTTCTGCTGACGATTGATACCGGCCTGTTCGCCCTTGGTGAGATGGCCGTTGTTCTTCGCCATATCGGCCTTTTCACGGTTCTGCACACTGTTCTCGCGCTTTTCCAGGTGAGAGGTTTGCTTCGCTGTCAACGTACCGTTCTTGACTCCGTTGCCAATGCGCTGCTGCTGGTTTGCTTCGCGGCCGTTCACTTGATTGACCCGTGGATGGCCGGGATCGACCACGCCAGGACCTGCGCCCGAAGTGTTGGTTGAGGTTTGAGCAGCGGCGGAACCGGCGATCATTAGGCCCCCGACTGCCAGGACTAACAGCGAGTTGATGATTCTGTTGTTCATGTCGATAGAAACCCTCAGAGGAAAGATTAGTTGCGTCGCCTCCCCATGACGAGGTTACTGAAGTGTTAGTGCTCAAGTTACCTCCTAATTCTTAAGGTCCACATCCTGAACCTGGCGTCATCAATATCGCTGGCTACGTTGTAGTTGTACGAATCTTGTGATGGGCGGGACCGACTACTTCCGGATTGCCGATAAACAGCCCAGAATGTGCTGGATAGAGTCCGGATTCACTTCCGGTGGGCCATCACTGGTTGTACTTCTTCCTATAAAAGTCGAGTTGTTGTTGGAGCTGTTCTTTACTCAGTCCTTTTGTCCACTGGTGGTAAGGGCTGCTCATGACGTCTGCCGTCACGCCCGGAAGAAGCGCCTCAGCTTCGGGAACGAATTCCGTATAGAAGGTCTTGGCGATTTCGTAGAAGCCGTGCCACTGCGTGTAATCCGGGCCCATCATGGCCGGGCCCATCATGGCCGTGCCCATCCGGGCTCGCCGTCCCTGGTGATGCCAGAGCTCATAGTAGGTCCATTCGATCTTTTCATCGAACGGTGTCTTCGTCAGCTTATTGGCGGCATAGAGCTTATCCATGATCGCCTTGGCTGGCTTGGCAAACTTCTCGTTGTAGAGATCGACCGTGTTCTCGTATTGCTTGTAGAAGTTCTCTACCCAGCCGGTGGCATGGCAGTTCGAGCAGACGTCCTGCATGGCGGCACGGCGCTTCTCCCAGTTTTCAAGCTTGAAGCTGACGACTGGACGCAGGGTGAAGCTGATACGGTCGCCCGCATCGTGTGTCACGGGCTGATTACTGGTTGCGCTCATGTGACAGGTTGCGCAGGTGGGCGCCGCGGAGTAGTCCTTCCCAACCACCCAGGACTTTGAATCCAGGTTCATCTTTGCGATGTTGGCGCGGAACTGAATGCCATGCTTCGATTCGGTGTAGATCTCCATCTGCGGATGATCGGGACCCAGGTGACACTTTCCGCAGTTCTCGGGCTGGCGAGCAAGTGCCGAACTGAAAGAGTGCCGTCCATGACAGGCGGCGCAGGAGCCTCGGCTGCCGTCAGGATTCACGCGCCCAATACCGCTGTTCGGCCAGGTGTCCGCATCAAACTTTCCGCCTTTCAAATACTTGACTTCGCTGCCGTGACATTGCCGGCATCCGTTTGCTGCAGCTGGGCCGCCCTCAACTACCTCTCCCAACATGTTATCCAGAGACCCGATGAACTGTGCTGCCTGAGCGTGACGACTCTTTTCGAACTGTTCTACTTCTTTACCGTGACAGCGCGCGCAGTAGTTGGGCGTGACGATCACGGCGATGCGCTGGCCGTAGTGGTCAAAGGTTGCGGGATCTTTCTCACTGGCACGATGGCACGAATAGCAGTCCACATTCTTCTTGGCGTGAGCACTTTCTCGCCACTGCTCCACGATGCCCGGCGTGGTAGTGCTGTGGCAATCCAGGCATGCCTGACCTTCTGCGGACACCTGGGCACGAGCAACTGTAATCAGCGCGAAGAGGAGAAAACTGAGAAAGGCCACAAAGCGCATGGAAACCTCCGATCGCCAACATTCTTACTGCAATCATAGCCCGAGCCACCCAGTGCGTCTGGCTGGATTGCGAGTCGATTACTGCGCCTGTTCCATCGCAATCGCTCGGGGAAACAGGATGTTGTTTTCCAAGTGGATGTGCTGATGGAGGTCAGCTTCAAAGTCTGCCAGGGCTTTGTACAAAGTCTGGAAGCTGATGCAGGCATCGTCCGGGGCCGTATAGCCCGCGCTGTCTTTCCGCATCGAGCGCAAGGCTTCGCCCGCCGAGTCGTGCTCATGCATCATCATCGAAACCGGGTTCTGCACGCTGCCGAAAGGCGGCGGCAACACCGGTTCCTTCTGGATGACCGACTCTTCCATCCTCACTATGTAGGGGAACAGGATCCTCTCTTCCTTCATCATGTGCATCGTCAATTCCTGCTCCAACCCTTGAAAACTGATCCGAATCTGCAGCAGTTCCGGATGGTTCTTCCCGTGCACGGAGCAGACCTTGTTGAATAACGGACCGAGGCGAGCCAGCTCCTCGCGCGTGTACTTGTGATGCGTACTGATGATGTGCGTAATCAGGCAGCCAGCATTTCCGTTGTCCAGCTATGGTCCTTTTGGACGGCGCGTGCAGACTGCTCGGCCATTTCGAGCGAGTCCAGCACCTCGTCCATCGGGAGATTCGCCGTGCGGCACGCTTCTTCGAGTGACCTATTGCCGCCGCAACAATAATCGATGCCCAGCTTCTCAAAGATTCGAGCCGCAGCGGGATTTTCCAGGGCCACTTCCCGAACAGTTTTCTCAGCGGTAATGCTCATTGCATCCTCCTCGTGGTCCGGCTCCATGCCTCATGGCCACGCTTCAACTTCGAAGGTAGCGGAGTGGTGCGGCCGTGCCGATGACTTTTGTCACGGCGATCGCACAGCCGGGGGGTTAACCATCATCGACATGAATAAACGGAAAACACGGGGCGGACGCGGGCAGTCGGAGAATCCGATTGCACTCTGGTTAATTCTCAGACTGCAGTTCGGCTTCCAGGGCTTTCAAGTTGCAGACAATCACGCTGCGGCCGTCGATCTTGATCATTCCCTCCGCTTGCAGCCGGGAGAGGTTGCGGGATACAAGCTCGCGCACTGTGCCGATTTGCGATGCCAATTCCTGATTGCTGGCTGGCATGATGATTTCCACGCCTTCGGGAGTGCGTTTGCCTTCCTTCTGAGCAAGACGTAAGAGAAAGGAAGCCAGACGGTGACGCACTGTGGTGAATGAAAGCTCTTCAATGATGCCGACTAACCGGCGCAGACGCCCGCCAATCACCTGCAAAACTTTCAGCGCGACATGCGGATGCTGCAGACAGAGAGACTGAAAATCCTGACGGCTGAAGAAGAGGAGGGTGCTATCGCTGACCGCCTGGGCGGAGGCTGGATAGCTCCCGCCATCGAAGACAGGTAGTTCGGCAATTGAGCTGCCGGGCCCGTCGATCGAAAGCACTTGCTCGCGCCCACTAGCCGAACTCTTGAAGATGCGCACATTGCCCGACTGAACGACGTACAGGCCGGCGCAAGGATCGCCTTCGCCGAAGATCAGTTCGCCGGCAGCGTATTTGCGCTGCAGAAGGTGCGAAGTCAGGAACGCGAATTCCTGTTCCGACAAACCGGAGAAGATAGATACACCTTTCAGTACAGCGAGCGAGGCAGATTCCTGCTCTGTCGGCATGGCGTCGATTTTACGCGATAACCGTGGCGAGGCGAGAGGGCGATCCACCACAGCAGCCAAATACCTTTAGAACAATGCGCGCCAGTGTGACAAAAGTCATGTGCTGGGTTCATTCGCATGCATAACCTTGAAATGTTGGACGGTGTGTCATGAGCGAATTGATCGATCCGGTCCCGAAATACGAAAGAGCAAAGAAGCTATGACCGAGAATAGTGAAGCTGTCAGTGCAGCTTGGAGGGCCCGCAGGCGGGCGCTGATAGTTCCGCGTGAGCATGGTGCCTGGGGGTTGCTGCTTGTCCCCCTGTTCACCGGAGTCGCCGCCGCACTTGCATCGGCACATGGGACTTGGCCGCTGCTTGTGTTCACGCTGGCCACGCTGTCTTTGTTTTGGTTGCGAACGCCGTTCGAAAGCCTCATCGGTACGGGCTCACTGACCGCCCATACATCAGGAGAACGCTGGACAGCGCTGATTGCGTCGGTCTGTTTGGGTGCCTTTTCCGTCGCTTGTCTAACCGAGCTCATGTGGAAAGGTCGAAACTCAAAGTTGTTGTTTCTCGGAGTGGCAACGGCATTAGCATTTGTGGCCCAGGCAGTTCTTCGGATGTTCGGTCGCAGGGCGCGAATGGCGGCGCAACTGGTGGGCACAGTCGGCCTTACCTGCACTGCTCCGGCTGCTTACTATATCGGCACCGGACGACTGGATGAGCGCGCTTTCCTATTGTGGGCGGCGAACTGGATCTTCGCCGGCAACCAGATTCATTTCGTCCAACTGCGTATCGGTGCTGCCCACGCGGCTAACTTCTCCGAAAAATTTGATCGAGGGAGGTTCTTCTTTTTGGCTCAGCCGGCATTATTGGTGGTGCTGACGTTCGCGTCTTTTTGGCGGGTGCTTCCTCCCTTGGTGCTCATCGCTCTTGCTCCGGCACTCGTGCGAGGAACACAATGGTTCTTTCGAAAGCCTGAATCCCTGGATATCAAAGAACTCGGGTGGTCTGAGATGAAGCATGGAGTGGCATTTGGAGTTTTGCTGGCCCTGGCTTTCATTTACTCGTAAGTACGCTTCACGGAGGGCCGAGCTGACTAAGCGCTCCGAAGAGCTTCGATTGAAGAATCTCCCGTCGTGACCGTTTCCCGGCTCGTCCCAATCAAGTTGGCCAGATCTCGCCAGCGCTTTCTACGTCCAGTTCGACATCGACCCATCTGTGCCTCTGGCATCCGGACTGGAACGTCTCGGGATCGACATGAAGCTCCGTCAATGGATGGAATTCAACATTCGCATTGATAACCTGACCAAGAAGCGATACGACGAAACATGGTCCACGCCGACACCTGATCCCAACTCGCGGGGTACTCGCATTCATGGCACACGAAGCTACACCGCCCCCTCCACCGTTGGAATCACCTTGCGTCGGAGGAGGTAAACCCGGTAGAAATTGACGAGAGCATGCACATTCCTGATGGTTATCTCAGCCCGTCGACCTGTGCGACCCTCTATCTGCTCGCAGCTTCGGGCTGGTATGCGGCGCTGAAGCGCATCAAGCGGGTTCTTGCCACACGCGCAATCCCATTGATCTCGGTGTTCGCGGCATTCTCTTTTGTTGTCATGATGTTCAATGTTCCGCTGCCGGGCGGTACCACTGGTCACGCGGTTGGCGTTGGTGTTGCCGCCATCGTGCTCGGCCCATGGGGTTCAATTCTTGCCATTTCGATCGCTCTCGCGATTCAAGCGTTGTTCTTCGGCGACGGAGGAATCACCACGCTGGGAGCGAATTGCTTCAACATGGCAATGGTTGGGTCGTTCACCGCCTACGTTGTTTACCGCATGATGGCAGCGAACTCGAATCTAAAATCCCGCCAGAGAGCACTAGCGGCGGCAGTTGCCGGTTATGTTGCCATCAACGCCTCAGCCTTGGTTACAGCGGTTGAGCTCGGCATTCAGCCCATGCTCTTTCATGACGCCAGCGGCACGCCGCTTTTCGCGCCATATCCGTTGCATGTGGCCATTCCAGCAATGATGATCGGACATCTGACGTTTGCAGGACTGGCTGAAGCGGTGATATCGGCAGGTATGGTGTCCTATCTCCAGCGTGCGGATTTGGGTCTCCTTCAAGGAGTAAGCGGTTTGGCCCAGACACCGACGTCGATCATCGCTGGCGGGAGCGCTGAAAGTTCAAAAGGACAGCTATGGTGGGTGGTGGCATTCCTGATGTTGTTCACGCCGCTGGGCATCCTGGCGGCAGGCTCTGCCTGGGGAGAATGGTCTTCTGCTGACCTGACGAATCCTCACACGCGGGAACAGATCGCGGCCGCATCGGGAAACCATATGCCTCCGTCTTCGGTTCCTGTCGGAATCCAAGGCCTGTCTACCCTGTGGACGGCACCGTTCCCCGGCTATGCGCCGAGGTTCATCAAGAGTCCGGTGTTTGGGTATTTACTCTCGGCGATGTTTGGGGTGGGCCTCCTTGTCTTGGCTTCGCTTCTGGCGAAAGTCGCTGTCAGAAAATGGCCCAGGAGGAACCTCGGGTCATGAGCCGGCATTCTTTCCTCGAATCGACGCTTCAAGGCTTCACCCGAGCGGTGTCGAAAGCCCTCCAATCGGAACATGCCGCAACCCAACCGGGACTGCTGCAGCAACTTGATCCTCGCGTCCGCGTCATCGGAATCCTCGCTTTGGTTGTTTCCGTGATCCTCTGTCGACAGCTTGAGGCCATTGCAGCCATTTTGCTCATCGCAATTGCAATCGCGGTTGCTTCCAGAGTGAGCATCGCATCACTCGCAAAACGAGTCTGGCTTGTGGTTCTGGGCTTCTCGGGCGTGATCGCACTGCCCGCCTTGTTTATCACTCCCGGACAGCCACTTTTCACGGCACCAGCTCTGCACCTTTCCATCTCTATCCAAGGAGTACACACGGCGGTGTTGCTGGTCCTGCGGGTGGAAACAGCGGCTACACTGACCACGGTGCTGGTGCTTTCGACCGCTTGGACTCACATCTTGAAGGCGCTCCGTTCGCTGCACCTTCCCGCCGAGATCGTCACCATGCTGGCAATGACGCACCGCTACGTGTTCTTGCTGATTGAGACGGCCAACCAGATGTTCGAGTCGAGGCAGAGCCGAACGGTCGGTGAATTGAGCGGCTCTGAGCGGCGTAAAATGACGACCCGAACCGCCGGGGTGCTGCTCAGCAAAAGCATCGAACTCAGCCACGAGGTGTACCTCGCCATGTTGTCACGGGGCTTTCGGGGAGAGGTTCGCCTCTTGACCGACTTCCGCCTGCAACCCCGCGATTACGTCGGTCTGACTGTCTTCCTCTTTACTGGCTGCTTAGCCGTATGGATCGGGAGGTAAGCAAGAATTGGCGCCAACTTTCGAAGTGCAAGACATTAGCTTCTCTTACGAAGCGATCCCGGCGATCCGTGGACTCACGCTCCACATCGAAGAAGGCGATCGGATTGCGCTCGTTGGCGCCAATGGCTCAGGCAAGTCCACGCTGTTGCGAATTCTTGATGCGCTCTATTTTCCCTCGGCAGGCACTGTCACATTCAAGGGTAACGCGCTCACCGAAAAGCACCTTCAGCAGGACGGATTCTCTCTAAATTTCCGTCGGCGGGTCGCCCTGGTCTTTCAGAATCCGGATGTCCAGCTGTTCAATCCGACCGTATTCGACGAGGTCGCTTACGGTCCCTTGCAGTTGCAATGGAGCAAAGAAGACGTGATGCGGCGAGTGGATGAGACGCTTGACTTCATGTCCATTTCGCACCTGAGGGAGCGCCCGCCCTACCGGCTCTCCGGCGGCGAGAAAAAGCGGGTTGCCCTGGCCTCCGTCCTGGTCCTCGACCCCGAAGTACTGCTGCTCGATGAGCCAACAGCGACCCTCGATCCGAGGAGCCAGAGCCAGCTCGTAGACCTTATTCAACAATGGAAAGGCACGGCGAGGACTGTGATCACAGCCACTCATCAGCTGGAGATTGTCGAAGACATCGCGGATCGCGTTTTGGTGCTTGAGGCCGGCACCATAATTGCCGAAGGGACTCCATCGGAGATTCTCTCCAACACTGACTTGCTTCTAAGGGCAAACCTCATTCACGCCCATCGTCATTCGCACGACGGCGTCGTGCACTCACACCCTCATCTTCACGGGCATTCTCGCCATGAACACGAGCACTAAAGCTGACCCCCGGCTCGCGCGACGTCGTGCGAGCAGACCACAACCGATGCAGGCGACGATTGAAATAGTCAGTTACCGGGTGGTGGCGCAGAGCTTTAGCCTGCGATCAGGGACTGGTTCCAGTGGCGGCTTTAGACGCTGACGTCAGGTGTTTGGCTTTTTCCGCATTCAGCTTCCAGGGACGGCGGCCACGGGCGTGCTTTCCGGCCAAGCCTGGTTCCGGCTCTGAACTTGGCGTAATCTCCAGAGATACCCACTTCGCGCTTATGCTCCAGATTCTCATCATCGGCATCGGCAACCCTCTGCAGGGCGACGACGGGCTGGGATGGCGCGTCGCGCGTGAGTTTTCAAGCGAGCTGGTGCGCGACAATATTCAGATTTTGCCCACCCACCAGCTCACTCCTGAAATTTCCGAGATGGCAAGCCGCGCAGAACGAGTCCTCTTTATCGATGCCGCTCGCAATGGAAAGCCTGGGACCTTGAGTTGCGTGCCCCTCACACCTTCCACCCAGAGCGGCTGTCATTCCCATGTTCTATCTCCTGCCGCCCTTCTGAAGTTGGCGCAGGAGCTCTATCAGCGCTGCCCTCCAGCGTATCTCCTCACGATGGCGGGCGAGTCGTTCGAAACAGGCGACACTCTTTCGCCCGCAGTTTCAGCAGCCCTACCCCTATTGAAGGCGCAAATTCTTCAGCTGATTGATTTGGCTTCGAAGGGAGAGTCGCTTACAACTGATCCCTGAAGAGTTCGTGGGTCTCGAGGCGGTGCGCCGCCTTCACCAGGACGAAGCGGGGATGTCCGCAACTGCGGCATCGAGGAAACGGCTTGCCCTTGACGCAGGTCACCTCGTGTTCCGGAGTGTGCGCCGGATCATGAATGACCTTGTAAATCCCGGATTTCAGACAAGTATCGCGGGCTCTGAATTCATCACCGGCTTTTACTTCCATTCCTCCTCCACCTGCGCCTGAGAGGCACATCACAACTCAATTCGTCACCTCATCCAGCAGGGTTCCTTCCACGTCCAGGAGCTGGATCTTCATTGCCAGCGTTCCATCCGCGTGGGTCGAGCAACTCAAACACGGATCATACGCGCGAACGACCGCCGACACCCGGTTCAACATCCCTTCATTCAGCTTGGTCCCGTCGATGTAGTGTTTACTGACCTGCTGCACGCTGCGCCCGATCGCCAGATTATTGTGTCCGGTGGCCACGATCAGATTGGCCCAGGTAATGGCGCCTTCCTCATTGACTTTGTAATGGTGAATCAGGGTTCCGCGCGGGGCTTCGATCATTCCCACGCCCTCCAGAGCATTCACTCCCGCAGTCGCGCGCACGTGCGTATCGAGAATCTGCGGATCGTTCAGCAGCATCTCGATCTTCTCCAGAGCATGCACAATCTCGATGAGCCGGGCGTAATGATAGAGAAACGCGCTGTGCGCCACTGCTCCGAAACGCTCATGGAATTCCCGGAACTCGATGTCGGCCGCGGGGGTCCCGCAGGCGCTGGCCGCGTTCAATCGGCCTAGCGGCCCCACACGATACACGCCTCCAGGGAACCCTTCGGGCACGAAGTAGGGAGCTTTCAGATACGATTCGCGAACGCTGGCCTCGCCGATCCACTGCTTGTAGTCCTCGGCGGCGATTTGATCTTCGACAATTTCCCCTGCGGCGCCCCGGAAACGCAAATTGCCGTCATAAAACTGTAGGTTGCCTTTGGCATCCACCAGTCCGGCGTACATGGTCGGAAACGAACCAAAGACGGCGATCTCTTCCTGGTAGTTGTCGAGCGCCGCCTTGAAGAACCGGAGGGTGCGGCCGGTGATCGCTTGGGCTGACGGCAATTCCGCAAGAATGTGATCGCGCACTTGCGCGGCAAGCGGCGCTGCCACTCCTCCCGGCACAATCCATGAAGGATGCACCCGCTCCTGCGCCAGCCCCTCGACGATGTGCAAGCCAAACTTCCGCAACTCGATCCCATCGCGCGCCAATTCAGGATGTTCCGCGATCACTCCCAGAACATTGCGCGCCGCCGGATCGCTCTCCATGCCCAGCAGGAAGTCGGGGGCGGACAAATAAAAGAAGCTCAAGGCGTGGGACTGCACGATCTGCGCATAGTGAATCAATTCGCGCAGCTTGCGTGCCGTGCGCGGGATTCTCACCGCCATGATCGCGTCACAAGCTTTCGCCGACGCCAGCAGATGGCTCACCGGACAGATCCCGCAAATGCGCGCCGTAATGCCCGGCATTTCATAATAGGGACGGCCTTCCGTAAACTTCTCGAAGCCACGAATCTGGGTGACGTGGAATTCCGTTCGCTCCACGTGGCCCTGCTCGTCCAGATGAATGGTGATCTTCCCGTGCCCTTCGATGCGGGTGATGGGTTCGATGGTAATGCGCTTGGTCACGCGCTCTCTCCTTATCCAAACTTCACCGACTGGCTGGGCTCGGGCTTCTTGCCCTCCAGCAAGTCGTTGATCAATCCCAGAATCGCCTTCGCGGGCGGCGGGCAACCCGGCAGCCAGTAGTCAACTTGGACGAATTCGCGAAGCGGCCGCGCCTGCTTCAACAAGGCAGGTACCCGGTCGCTGGGAATCAACTTTCTCTCGTCGGCTCCGTCAATGTAAACGCGCTGCAACAGCTTGTTCACGGGAATGTTGTTGCGCATCGCGGGCACGTTCCCCGCTACGGCGCAGTCGCCCAGCGAGACCAGCACTTGCGTCCGCTGGCGGATTTTGCGGATCTTGTTTAGATCATCCTGCGAACTCACTGCGCCTTCGACCAGGGTCACGTCCACGTCCTCGGGAAATTCCTGCGCATCCACGAGCGGACCGTACACGATGTCAATCTTGCGGCCCAGCGAAATGATGGCCGCATCCATGTCGAGCAGCGACATGTGGCAGCCGGAGCATCCATCCAGCCACACCGTCGCCACTTTCACCTTCTTCATACCTCCGCTCCTCTTCTGTGTGCCAGCGAGGTCACGGCGCCGATTTTCTTCACCATCTCCTCAACCGCCCAACCCTTCTCCGCCAGCGCGCCCGTGGGACACGCCTGCACGCACTTGCCGCAATTGGTGCAGCTTGTGGCTTGCCCCCACTTTTCGTTCATCTCGCTGGTGATGCGCGCGTGAATGCCCCGGGAAGTTACATCCCAGACGTGCGCTCCTTCCAGTTCCGCGCACACCCGCACGCAGCGCGTGCACAGAATACAGCGGTTGTGGTCGAGAACGTAGCGCGGATGCGACGTATCCACGCTGAGCTTGGGATAGTTGTAGGCGAGTTCCACCGTATTCACGCCCAGCGATGTCGCCATCGCCTGCAGTTCGCAATGCCCGTTGGAGACGCAGACCGAGCAAGTGTGATTGCGTTCGATGAGCAGCAGTTCCACCGAAATCCGGCGATAGCGGGTTAGCCGCGCGGAGTTCGTGGTCACCGCCATGCCGTCCTGGATGGGCGTCGTGCACGCCGGGAACAGGCGATCCACACCCGCCACTTCCACCAGACAGATGCGGCAGGCGCCCACCGGCGTCAGGCCGCTGAGAGCGCAGAGCGTGGGAATATATTTCCCGTTGGCCTGGGCTGCCTGCAGGATGGTCTGGCCGTCTTCGGCCGTGATCAGTTGTCCATCGATGCGGATGGAAAGTTTTTTTGCCGCCAAGACTGACTCCTTTCGCCTTCGTGCGCCTAGCTCGATTTGACGGTCTTCACGTCACAACGCAGGCAGCGGCAAGCCTCATCGAGCGCCGCCTCGTGGTCCAGTCCCGTAACTACTTCATCCTGCGACTTGACTCGCACCGCTGCAGCCAAGGCCTTTCCCGAGTGCCGCCGGCTGGAACTAGGCTCTTCGGGCGGCTCCTGCTGGTATTCGAATTCGGGGAATACGGTGTTCCACCGATCCGCTTCCATCAGTTGACGGTCAATGTTGCGCGCCGCCTGTTTGCCGAATCCCATGGCATTGGAGACGTTGGACGCGCCGGTGACCAGATCGCCGCCGGCGTAAAATTTCTGGCGGCTGGTTTCGAGGGTGAAGCGGTTCACCTCCACTGTGCCGCCTTCTTTCAGCGCCAGCCCGGACGCCTTCGCGAAATCCAGATCCACGGTTTCGCCCACGGCGAAGATGACGGAATCGCAGTCGAAGCGCTGAATTTCTCCTGTCGAAACCGGCTTCTTCCGGCCCGAAGTGTCGTAGGCGCCCAGCCGCGTCTTCACAACTTCAATGGCCCGCACACAGCCCTTGGAATCGCCAATCACCCGGTGCGGCGCCGCGAGAAACACGAACTTTGCTCCTTCATCTTTCGCGGCCTGGGTCTCTTCTTCAATCGCCGGCATATCCTTGCGCTCGCGCCGGTAAAAAACCGTCGCCTCGGCGCCCTTGCGCAGCGCCGTACGCGCCGAATCAATGGCCGCATTGCCTCCGCCGATGATGGCAACCTTCCGCCCCAGGGGCACGTCCTGCCCGGCCGCCACCGCTTCCAGGAAATTCAGCGCGGGATAGACACCCTTCAGCTCCGTGCCCGACTGATAGACCCAGGATTCCTTCCACGTTCCGATGGAGAGAAAGATCGAGTCGAAACGATCGTCGAGTTCGTTCAGCGAGATATCCACGCCCACGCGCGTGTTGAAGGTGAACTTCACTCCGACGCGTTCGATGAGCTGGATCTCGCGGCCCAGGATTTCTTTCGGCAGGCGGTACTCGGGCAGAGCAAACCGCAGCATCCCTCCGGCTTCTGGCTTGCTGTCGTACACGGTGACGTCGTGGCCGAGCAGCGCCGAATAAAACGCGGCCGTCAGTCCGGCTGGCCCGGCGCCAACGACGGCGATCTTGCGTCCCGTAGGTTCCAGTTTTCGCGCCAGAACGGCCTGCACCATGCCTTCATACTTGCTGGTCGTGAAGATCAAATCGGCAATGGAGCGGTGGACCTCGCGCATGTTGACCGGCTGGTCGAGCGTCTGGCGGCGGCAGCGGTTGTCGCAGGGATGCTGGCACACCCGGCCGGTTGAGGAAGGCAGCGGATTGTCGAAGATGATCGAGAGAAACGCCCCTTCGACGTTTCCTTCTTTATAGAGCTGCAGGAAGCGCGGGATGTTCATGTGCAGCGGGCAGCTGTTTTCACACGGCGACAACGCCAGCTCTTCGCACACACCGGCGGCACAGCGCTTGGCGACAATGTGGTCATCGAATTCGTTGCGGAAATGCCGCAGCGTGGTCAGCACCGGGTTCGGCGCCGTCTGCCCCAGCCCGCACAGCGAGCAGTCGCGAATGTAGCGGCTCAGCTCGTCGAGCAGCTCCACGTGGTGCGTCGTGCCTACGCCTTCGGTGACGCGGTTCAAAATGCGCAGACACTTGTTCAGGCCGACCCGGCAGGGAATGCACTTGCCGCACGATTCCGAGTGCGTAAACTCGATGAAATAGCGGGCGACATCCACCATGCAGTTGTCTTCATCCATCACCACCATGCCGCCCGATCCCATGATCGAGCCCAACTGCCCCAGGTTTTCGTAGTCCACAGGGGTCTCAAACATCTCATGCGGAATGCATCCGCCCGACGGACCGCCGGTCTGGATCGCCTTCACCTGGCGGCCGCCCGGGGCGCCTTCGCCGATGTCGTACACAAATGTCTTGAGCGATGTGCCCAGCGGCATCTCTACCAGGCCGGTGTTCTTGACCTTGCCCACCAGCGAAAAGACTTTTGTGCCCGAGCTCTTCGGGCTGCCCGTTTCGGTGAACCAAGCCGCACCGCGCATCACGATGGGCGCGATGTTGTACCAGGTTTCGACGTTATTGATGCTGGTCGGCTTGCCCCACAGGCCCTTCTGCGCCGGGAACGGAGGCCGCGGGCGTGGACGGCCGGCCTGCCCTTCGAGAGAAGCGATGAGCGCGGTTTCTTCGCCGCATACGAACGCTCCCGCCCCTTCCACCAGCGAAATATCAAACTTCACGCCGCGGCCGAGAATGTTCTCCCCAAGCATTCCGTATTCGCGCGCCTGCGCGATCGCCTGGTTCAGACGATGCACGGCCAGCGGGTATTCGGCGCGCACATAGATGATGCCTTCCGCCGCGCCGGTCACATAGGCGCCGATGATCATGCCCTCCAGCAGCGCGTGCGGGTCGCTCTCAATCTCGTTGCGGTTCATGTAGGCGCCGGGGTCGCCTTCGTCGGCGTTGCAGATGATGTACTTCGGCTCCGCCTTCGCCTTCGCCAGAAACTCCCACTTGTTGCCGGTGAGGTAACCCGCGCCGCCGCGCCCACGCAGTTTGGACGCTTTGATCTGCTCGATGACCGTTTCCGGATGGCCGTCAATCAACACTTTGTACAGCGCCTGATAACCGCCGACCGCGATGTACTCCTCGATGTCGTCCGGATTGATGATGCCGCAGTTCCGCAGCACAATCTTCTTCTGCCCTTTGAAGAACGGCACTTCATTCCACTTCGGCACCTCGGGATAGGCCTCTCCGTAGCGGACGTGTCCCGTCAGGTGATCCCATTCTTCGATCTTGCAGTAAATGAGATCCGGAGTCAGATTGCCTTCCTCGATATCGGCGAGAATGCGGCCCGCCTCATTGGCCTGCACTTTATTCAAAATGACCAGCGGTTTGCCGGGTAGACGCACGCTGACCAGCGGCTCCTGGAAACACGCGCCAAAACACCCTACGGGCGCGAGGACAACGTCAGCCCCTTTGCGCTCGATCGCCTCGGCAAAGGCCTGATACAAGCCTTCGGCGCCGTTGCCACGCCCGCACGTCCCCATGCCGACGGTCAGCCTCGGCACCGCCGGCACGAGCTTGGCCAGTCCGGCCTCGCGCACCGTGTTGAATGCTCCAATGTCCAGAATCCGGGGCATCGTTTACTCTCCCCCTCGAATGGCTGCAATTTCGCGTTGCACCGTGCGCTCGGTAGCGTGGCCGCAGATGCGATGATTTACCTCCACCACCGGCGCCATCGCGCATTGCCCAAAGCACGCCACGGTGCGCACCGTGAATTTTCCGTCCCCTGTTGTCAGCGCCAGCTTATCGGCTTCATTGCCGTCACCCTCGTTGTCTTCCAAGCCCAAACCCAGATCTAGCCGCGCGCCCTGGAGCAGATTGCGCGAGCCGCGCGTGTGACACGCTGTGCCGCGGCAGATGCAGATGGTGTGTTCTCCCTGCGGCTGCAGATTGAAGAGGGCATAAAAGGTGGCCACGCTGTAGATCCGTGAAAACGGCGTTCTGGTCTTCACGGCGATGTAGCGTAGCGTCTCGACAGGCAGATACTTGTGCGGATTTCTCTCCTGCACCGCTTCGAGAATCCCGAGCAGCGCCCCCGGACGTCCCGCGCTTTCAGCTACAAACTTGTCAATAAAAGCTTGCTCGTCGGTCGGAAGATGCACTTGCAAGGGTGTGGACATCGTATTCCTTTCCGCAAATTCCCCATTTCTGCGGAGCCTCGGGGCCCCTCTCCGGAGAACCCAAGCCTTCTTCAGACTAAACCCTAGATCGGCATAGGTATTGTGATAGCCATCACAGCACTGGGCTCAGGTTCGCACGAAAGGCTCACGAGGAGGAGGCGTTCGAATCAGGGGAGCAAAAGTGTGTGTCTGAGCATGCGGTCTTTAAATCTCCCGTGGCTCACTGAGTGAAACGTTCGTGCCGGATTCCATCTGCCCACGGGTTGAACCATGGGAGGCGACAATTGGTCTGCTCTCAGCCGCCGCCAATTGTTCAGTTGCCTGGATGCGCGCATTGCGAACGTCTCCAATTGAGGAATTAAGAAGCAGCGCGCAATCGTGTTCTGAATAGCCTGCCAGAACAGTAAGGACGAAGACGAAACGCTCGAAATCTTCCAGCGCCCAGACCGTGCCGAGTGCAACATCGCGATCTGGAATGTTCCACAGGTCGTTGATGTTCAGAGCGCGGCCGGGCCAGGATGAGTCAGCGTGGTGGCGCGGGTGTGGCTGTAACGCACTTAGCGCGCTTTGGATAATGGTGCGTTTCGCCCAAGTGCGCACCCACTCAACTGAGTGCGCCGACTCTTGCGAGGGGCCTTCTTTTATAATGACAATGAGTCGCACAATGCCCAGCTACTACACTGAGAAGCTGGCGGCCGAACGCCTCCGTGCTTGCTATGATCTCGCTCCGCCCCGCACCAAGGCATACCTCGAAGCCGAGATCGAGTTCGTTCTTAGAAGAACGAGACCCTCCATGGTGGTCTTGGAGCTGGGTTGTGGCTATGGCAGAGTTCTTGAGCGGCTTCTCCCTGCCGTGCACGTTGCGTTCGGAATCGACACGTCGCCGGCGAGCCTCCGCATGGCGTCGGAATTCATGGGAGGCAAACCATCCCTCCACCTCGCCTGCATGGATGCCATTTACATGGGTTTTCGCGACCGTACCTTTGATTTGACCCTCTGCGTTCAAAATGGCATCTGCGCCTTCGCAGTTGATCAACAGCAGCTTTTCAGGGAAGCACTTCGTGTGACCCGATCGGGCGGGCTGGTGCTGTTTTCGAGCTACTCGGCTCAGTTCTGGGAGCATCGACTGCAATGGTTTGAAATTCAGTCCGCATACCGCCTGATCGGCGAGATTGATCACCAAGCCACAGGAAACGGAGTGATTGTCTGCAAGGACGGTTTTCGTGCCACTACTGCCGATTGGACGACGTTTGGGAAGCTTGCTGCTGGTTTGGGAGTCACACCTCGTATTACCGAGGTAGACGGTTCCAGCCTGTTCTGTGAGATCGTTGTTCCTTAAAACGTGCCCCTGCCAATGATGGTTGGTGAAAAATCCGATTACGCTCATTGGCCCGGCATCGCCCTTCTCAGGATGTGGGATGTCAGTCACCAGAATTGGAGACTCCCCATTAACGTGGAATGCCCCTATCCCATTAAAAACAAAACGTTAAATTTGGTGGCGGCGGTTGGACTCGAACCAACGACCTACGGATTATGAGACCGTCGCTCTAACCACCTGAGCTACACCGCCAATCCGGAAATACGCGGAAGGAACCAGGGACAGCCCGGAAGTGGGCACAGAATCCCGCAGACGCGGGTGGACGCGTCCCTAGTGCATTTTAAGAGCGCACCGAATGCAGTGTCAAACGAAGGCACTGTCAAACCGCACCGGCTCCGTGCGAAACTGGGCGCATGAAAGTCATCGCTGTCATTCCCGCGCGCCTGGCTTCGACTCGCCTGCCCCGCAAAATGCTGCGCGAGATCGCTGGCGAACCGCTGCTGGCGCTAACTTATCAGGCTGTGCGGCGTTGCCGCCAACTCGACGAAGTCGTGGTGGCTACCGACTCCGACGAAATTTTCCAGTTCTGCCGGCGGCGCGGCTTGGAGGTGCGGATGACTTCATCCAGCCATCGGTCAGGCACGGAACGCACCCACGAAATCTCCACCGTCATTCCTGCCGATATCTATATCGACATCCAGGGCGATGAGCCGCTGACTCGCCCCGAACACATCGCCAAACTCATCGAAGTCATGTCGCCACCCGAGGTCGAAGTCGGTACGCTGAAAACGCCGGCGGCTGACATCGACATCGACAATCCGGGCGCGGTGAAGGTGGTGACCGATGCTGCCGGGCGCGCGCTCTATTTTTCTCGCGCCACGATTCCCTTCGATCGCGACGGCGCGCATCCCCGATACTACAAGCACCTCGGAATCTACGGACATCGCAAGGACGCCCTGAACAAGTTCGTACGCTGGCCGGAGTCGTCACTCGAGCGCAGCGAGCGACTGGAGCAGTTGCGCTTTCTCGAGAACGGGGTTCCGATCTACGTAGCCGAAACGCCATTCGACACCGTTGGCGTCGACACGGAAGAGGATGTGCGGAGAGTGGAAGAGATCCTGAAATTGCAGAAGTTAGAAGTCAGATTGCAGAAGTAAAAACCTTAACGCGGAGGGCGCTGAGAAAGGTTTCACCTCTGCAATCTGACCTCTGACCTCTGCAATCTTAGTGCGTCTTCGCCCAGGCTTCGGCGGCTGCGATTCGCTTTGTGATGGCAGGATGGGAGTGGAGTAACCACTCGACCCAGCGGGCAGGCGCTCTCTCCGCCAGATTCTGCTCGGCTAACTTATTCATCGACGAAATGAAGGCTTCGACGCTGGCCACCGAATGGAAGCAATAGCGGTCGGCTTGCCGCTCGTTGAAGCGCGAGTAAGCGTTAAGCGCGGGCATCAGCAAGAACGAAAGCAGGGTTGAGACCAGAATCAGCAACGGCAGATTGGCGAAATCGGACATTTGCTCGAACATGTGGCGGCGATCCACGGCGTAGCTGAGAACTTCGTTGGCCAGCCAGAAGCCGAACAGCGTGATTCCCGCCTGCACCAGAATGCTCTTCAGAATGTGCCGGTGCACGTGATGCCCAAGTTCGTGCGCGAGCACGGCTTCGATTTCGTCGTCAGAGTAATTGTCCAGCAAAGTGTCGGCAAGAATGATGCGCCGGGTCGCGCCGAGTCCGGTCAGCGCGGCGTTGGCCTTCTTGCTTTTCTCGGAAAGATGCCACTTATAGACGCCGCGCACGCGCGTACCGGCGCGTTCACTCAAAACGATCAAGCGGCGCTTGAGTTCTTCGTTTTCGAGCGGTTCGAACTTGTAAAAAATCGGAAACAGCACAACCGGCGCGAGTTGAGCGAGCAAGACAACCAGTCCAAGAAAAACCGCCCACGCGATCACCCACCAGTGCTCAGGCACCTGGCGTATGAGCATGTAAACCAATTCACCCACGACCGTGGCCATGACCAGCCCAATCAGCAGGCCCTTGAATTCGTCCCAGATCCATGACCGGAATCTCTGGTTGGAAAGGTTATAACGGTGCTCGATCCGGAAACCGTAGTAGTCGAGCGGAGTTCCCAGCGCCTTGCTGATCAGCATCAGCATCACGATGTAGAGGAAAACGGCGTAAGCGTAATTCTGCGAAGCGCCCCGTTCGGCCAGATCGCGGAGCGTCCCCGTCCAACCGGTCGCCAGCAGCACAACCAGCAGCCCGAAGCCAATTGTGAAGTCGGCGATGCCAAGCCACCGCTTGATGCGGTTGTAGCGGCGCGATTCCGCGGAATCGGCGAGAACCGGAGTGATCTCCTTGGTTGCCATTGTGCTGAGTGTCATTATCCTATCGCGTTCTGCGGCTGGCTAGAACACGAAAGGGCTGGCCCGCCGGGCAGAACACCCGAAGGCTGGATGTGCAAATCCATCGCGGTGCCGCCCTGCAGATGCGATTCGTAAGCTTCAGCCGTTCGCTCTCTCCGCCACCAGCATGGACTGCAAAATCTGGTCTGAGACCTCTTTAACCGCCGCGGGCGAGTGCGACAGAAACAGCGTGCTCGTCTTGTCGCTCTCGCCAATCGACTTCAGCGTGTCGAAATACTGTGTGACCAACACCAACTGCATCACTTCTTTCGCCGACGCCCCCTCCACCACCTTCTGGAACTGTTCGATCGAGGCTTGAAGCCCTTCGATGATGGCCTTCCTTTGATTGGCGATTCCCTGCCCCTGCAGCGCCTTGCTTTCCGCTTCGGCCTCGGCCTTCTTCACCACCAGAATCTTCTCCGCCTCGCCTCGCGCGTTAGCGGCTACCTGCTCGCGCTGTGCCGCATTGATGTCGTTCATGGCCGACTTCACCTTGGCATCGGGAACAATATCGGTGACCAGCACATTGACAATTTCGTATCCGAAGGTCGCCATGTCCGCATCCAGCTCCTGCTTGACCGCCGCGGCGATACTGGATTGCGAAGCAAACACTTCGTCCAGCGTCATTCCTGGCACATGCCCCAGGATCACCTGCTCGACATAGGATTTGATCTGCGCCACCGGATCGGACAACTTGTAGTAGGCATCATAGACTTTTTCCGGGCGAACCCGGTTCTGCACCGAGATAGGAATGGTGACGAACACGTTGTCCTTGGTCTTGGTCTCCATGGTCAGAGTGATCTGATTCACACGCAAACTGACTGTGCCGGTCACGGAATCGAAGAATGGCCGCTTCCAGTTCAATCCCGGCTGGGCGACCCGAAGAAACTTGCCGAATCGCGTGATCACGGCGACTTCGGCCGTACGCACGGTGAAAAAGCTTCCTAGAACCAGGTAGAGCACAATGAGAGCCAATATCCCGAACGGAACCCAGTACAGTTGATCCATATCGCTTTCCTCCGCCGCTTCTTCCGTAAGCAAGCCAGATTATACCCTTCGCCTATTGCGTATCAGTTCTAGTGTCTAGCCCTGCCTCACGAATCTTTCCCCGCTTTCAAGAATTTCTGTCACCAGCTCGGGTGTGGCCGCTTCCACATAGCAACGCAGCATCCGTTCGGTGCCGGAGGCGCGAAACAATACCCAGGCGTCGGCCCCATTGCCCTGTTTGGGAGCATCGAGGTAGAACTTCACGCCATCGCGATTCTGCTTGCGCAGGATCGCATAAGCGCCGAGCTTCTTAGTCCGCGAATCGGCGGCGCGGCGGATGGCCCCATTCTTCATCTCATCGGAAATGTGGAGATCGCGCCGGCCATAGTAATGCGCACCGAATTCCCGCTGCAGGTCGGCGACGAGTTGGCCGAGCGGCTTCTTTTCTTCCGCCATTACATTCGCCAGCAGCAGCGCGTTGAGAATTCCATCGCGTTCCGGCAGAAAACGGCTGTATCCGATCCCGCCGGATTCTTCTCCGCCAATCAGAATTTCGTGGTCCATCATCAGGTCGGCAATGTACTTGAAACCGATGGAGCACTCGTGCAGCTTGCGCCCATACTTCGCTGCGATGCGGTCCATCATGCCCGTGGTGTTGAAGGCGCGCACCACATCGCCCGGCCATTTCTTGCGCACCAGCAGCCAGTTCAGCAGCACCGACATGCACTTGTGCGAATCGACGAAGCTGCCGTCTTCGGCCACAGCGCCGATCCGGTCGGCGTCGCCGTCGGTGACCAGCCCGGCATGGCATTTTTGCTTCACCACGGTTTCCTGCAGCAGGGCGACGTGCGGCAGGATCGGTTCAGGATTAATACCCGGGAATAACGGGTTCACGTCCTGGCGGATCGCTACATACTGAATCCCATTCTTGTCGAAAATGCCCGGCAAAACTCCGCGCCCCGAGCCGTACATCGCGTCAATGGCAAACTTGAAGTTCGCCTTGCGGATCAGGTTGAGGTCGGCAAACTGGCAAATGGCCTCGACATAGGCTGGCTTCAGATCAACCTCTTCGATTCTGGCAGGTACAGGGGCTTGTGTGGGGACGGGCGCCCCCGCCCGTCCAAGCCGAGCGAAGCTCGGCAGCTGCCCGCGGTCACTATGCGGCATTTGCTCTAGTTCGTCTTCGATCAACTTCATGATCGCCGGTGTGGCCGAGCCTCCAAATTTCGCTTTGAACTTCACGCCATTCCAGTTCCAGGGATTGTGGCTAGAGGTGACCATGACGCCGCCCGCCGCGCCCAGCTTCTTGACGTTGTAGGAAACCGCGGGCGTAGGCACATAATCGTTGGCCAGCAGCGCGGGAATGCCTGCGCCCGCGATGACTTCAGCAATGGCGCGAGCAGCGCGGTCGGACAAGAAACGCGTGTCGTAGCCAATAACAACGCCGCACTGGGGATCTTCGTGCTTGAGAACGTAGCTGGCAATCGCCCCAGCCACGCGGCGCACGTTCTCAAAAGTGAAATCGTCGGCAATAAGGCCGCGCCAGCCGTCGGTACCGAATTTGATTTGGGTCATGGGTCGTCGTTGGTCGCTGGTCGTTGGTCGTTCGCGGTTCGCCGTTCACTTCGGCAGTCGGCTCGCCTCCACGAGCCGCCTGCCAACGACTAACGACCACCGACCAACGACTTTCAAACCAGCTTCTTCATCTTCTTCTCATCCAGATGCTTCACCACTTTGCCGACATCCTGCGACTGGTCGAGCGTGGTGACCAGCAGCGCGTCGTCGGTCTCGACGATCACCAGGTTGCTCACGCCAACCAGAGCGACGAATTTGCCGGGTACATGGACGTAATTGTTCTTCGCATTCAAGGTAAAAGTTCCAGAGGCTGAAACTGGGCTTCCGCCGCTCGCTTTCGCCTTCGCTATGTGGTGCTCGTGCAGCGCGGTCCAGGAGCCGAGGTCGTTCCATCCAAAGTCGGAGGGTAGACAGAAGATGCGCGACTGGCCTTCTCCCTTGGCGGAGCGGGGTTCGAGGATCGCGTAGTCGACGCTGATGTTGTCGCACTTCGGGTAGAGCTTGCGAAAAGTGTCGGCGAACTTGCGCGTGCCATAAGCGGCGGCAATTTTTTCAAGCAGCGGTGCGGTATTGGGAAGATGCTCGCGCAGCGCGTTCGCCAGCGTGTCGGCGCGCCACAGAAACATGCCGCTGTTCCAGAAGTAGTTGCCGGCGTCGAGAAACTGCCGGGCCCGGTCGCGGCCCGGCTTCTCCGTGAAGCGGCGCACGCGCAGGTATGAAGCCCCATCCTGATCGGGTGCTCCAACCTCGATATAGCCATAGCCGGTCTCAGGGCGTGTCGGGCGGATGCCGAGCACAACGATGTTATCTCCCGCAGCGGCAAGCTCGATTCCTCGGGTGAGCGTGGCGCGGTATTGGACAGGATCGGCGATGACGTGGTCGGAGGGAAACAGTCCCAGCACGGCGTCGGGATCGTGGCGAAGCAAGAGAAATGCCGCCAAGCCAATCGCGGGAGCCGTGTTGCGCGCGGCAGGCTCGGCGATGATCTGCTTCGCAGGAAGCTTCCGAAGTTGCCGAAGAACAGCGGGCCGGAGGTCGTTGTTGGTGATGATCCAGAAGCGGCTGGCCGCGGCCATGGGTGCTAGGCGAGCGACCGTCTGCTGGATCATGGTCTGCTTGCCGTCGAGCGCCAGCAGTTGCTTGGCGCGGCGTTTACGGCTCAACGGCCAGAAGCGCGTGCCTCGCCCGCCAGCAAGAATTACGGGATAGAAGTGCGGATTTGTCTTCACGGGTCGCTGCAAGCCTAACATTTGCGCGGGTCGCGGCGAAAGGCTTCACCACAGGGAGCACAGAGGTACACAGGGGAAAACCGTGAAAAGCATTTGATTTCCCCTGTGCATCCCCGTGTTCCCTGTGGTAAGGATTCTTGCATTACATCCGCGTCGCGGGCTCAGGTACCGCCGCACCGGGTACGGAAGCTTTCAAGAATTCCACCGCCCACTGCGGACGCACCATGAAGCCCTGCACGGCGGCCGGGATCACGACCGCGTCGCCCTTGGCCAGCGTCACCGGGTCGCGGCCTTGGGCTTCGACTACTCCACAGCCTTCGATGGCGACTAAGATCTGCACCGATGTCTTGCCCGAATCGTCTGTCTCGAATTCGGCCGTTGAGAACACGTGCGGTTCTTTCAGTTCAAACATATCCACCGTGAAGTAGGGCGCGGCAATCATCGAAGACTGCCGGCTCTTGCCGCCGTGAATGCTGACCGGCGCGGGGCGGATCACTTTGCCGGAAGCAACGCGCTCCTTGACCGAGGCGAGGCCGCGTTCCAGATGCAGCGGACGCGGCCGTCCGTAGTCATAGAGGCGATACGTGGTGTCGGATTGCTGCTGCGTCTCCACCATGACGGCCCCGGGCCCGAGCGTATGCACCGTGCCGCCGGCCACATAAATCATCTCGCCTTGATAAACGTTGATCCAGTTCAGCAGCCCTTCCGCTCGATTTTCCTGGATGGCTTGCTCGAACTGAGCCGCCGTAACGCCGGGCTTCAACCCAAGCGCGATCTGCGATCCGGGCTTGGCGTGGGCCACGTACCAGCATTCGGTTTTGCCCCAGGGCTCGCCGAAGCGCTGCGCGGTGGCGTCGTCAGGGTGGACCTGGACGGAGAGTTTTTCCTCGGGAAACAGAAACTTCATCAGCAAAGGGAAACGTCGCGGGTCGCGCGCGGCTGTTCCGACCAGTTCGGGGCCGAATTCCTTGCTCAGCTCTTCGAGCGAACGCTTCGCCAGCGGACCGTTCACGACCACGCAGTTGTCGCCGGTAAGCCAGGCTTCTCCGATGCGTTCGTTGAATTTGTGATTGGGATATATGGCGGAGAGATCAAGCGTGCCCCAGGGGCGCGGGTCGAAGGCGGGCTGCATCAGGAGTGGGTAGAGTTGGGTCATGCTTGCAAATATATTGTCATCCTGAGCGAAGCGAAGGACCTGCTGTCTCTTGCACTGACAAAAAAGCAGGTCCTTCGCTTCGCTCAGGATGACAAGCCAAATTCATGTTGCGAATTTCTCAAGCACGGTGTTACAGCCCGCCGAAGAACTTCCGCATGCGCTCCAGCCCACGGTCGAGTTCGGCCACAGACGTGGTGTAGGAAACGCGGATGTGTTCCTTAGTTCCAAAGCCTTCTCCGGGAATCGTGGCGACGTGCACCTCGCGCAGCAGTTTTCCGGCCACGTCGGACGCCGAGTGGATCCCGCTGCGTCCGAAAAATCCCGACACATTGGGGTAAGCATAAAACGCGCCTTGCGGCAGTGTGCATTGCACGCCAGGGATGGAGCGCAGCCCCTTCACCACGTAATCGCGCAGCTTGACGTACTCCGCGCGCATGTCTTCCACGCATTGTTGTGGACCTTTGAGCGCCACGACCGCCGCTTTCTGCACGATCGAGGTCGGGTTCGACGTAGACTGGCTCTGCAGCTTCTGAACGGCCGCGATGACGGGCGCTGGGCCGAGCGTGAATCCGAGACGCCAGCCGGTCATGGCGTAGGTCTTAGAGAGCGACCCGACGACTATGAAGCGGTCGCGATATTCGCGCAGCGACCCTACCGAGAAGCGCTTGCCGCTGTAATTCAGATAGACGTAACACTCATCGGAAATGACCCAAATGCCGCGCTGGTGGGCCAGACGGACGACTTCGGCCATGTCTTCCGGGCTCATCACCGCGCCCGAAGGATTCGAGGGTGAATTCAGAATGATGAGCTTCGTTTTCGGCGTGATCAACCGCGCCACCATCTCGGCGGTGACGCGAAAGCCCTGGGATTCGTCGCTCTGCAGAAGCACGCAGGTGCCGCCGGCATAGCGCACCATGTCTTTGAACGAGACCCAGTAAGGGACGGGAAGAATGACCTCGTCGCCATGGTCCACGAGCACTGAAATAACGTTGAAGAGCGCGTGCTTGCCGCCCACCGAAGCCACGGCTTCCTCACGCCGGTAGTCGGAATCGAAGTCCACGGCATGACGGTGCACGATGGCGTCCTTCAGTTCGGTCGTGCCGCCGACCGCGGTGTACTTCGAAAAATTTGCCTGGATCGCGGCGATAGCCGCATCTTTGATGTGCTGTGGTGTTGAGAAGTGGGGCTCGCCGGCGCCGAAATCTACGACATCAATACCCTGCTGCCGCAGTTTGTCAGCCTCGGCCACCGCCGCCATGGTCGCGGAGGGCTCAATGCGGTGGATGCGTTCCGTCAGGCGGACGGGGTGAGTAACGGGGGTCATAACTGTACTCATGTCTGGCGTTCTCGTGTCAACGATGCTCAAGCTTTCTTTTTCGTGGACTTGCTCTTGCCCTCCGAAGGCTCGCCCCTCTCGAACTTGTGAGCCACGTCCATTTTCTCACGAAGCTTCTGCTCGACCAGTTCGGGCACCAGGCAGGCAATCGAACCGCCGAGTTGCGCCACTTCGCGCACCAGCCGCGAACTGACGTACGAATACTTTTCCGCCGGCATCATGAACACCGTCTCCAGGCCGGGCTGCAGTTTGCGATTCATCAGCGCCATTTGCAGTTCGTATTCGTAGTCGCTGATGGCGCGAATGCCGCGCAGTACGACCCGCGCATCGACCCGCAACGCGTAGTCCACGGTGAGGCCCTCAAAGGTGTCCACCGAGACGTTGTCAAAATCCGAAGTCATCGCCTCCAGCATCTTGCGCCGGTCGGCGACGCTGAAGAGCGGGTCTTTCTCGGGATTGCGAAGGATGGCCACGACCAGCTCATCAAAAATCTTGCTGCCGCGCTCAATCAGATCAAGATGGCCGTTGGTAGGAGGATCAAACGATCCGGGATAAATGGCTTTGATACGTTTCACAGGGCCCTCGGGCGAAGAAACAAGGATTGTATTCGGGGGCAAGCGGGAATGGCAATTGAAGATAATGAAGATAATGGATGATGGAGAGCCGGGCGCGGGTGCGCCCAAAAACGCCCGCCTCTCCATCGCTTAACAAACTGGGTTTGGAGCAGTTACCGTCTGGCCGCCGGCACCTTCGCCGCTTCCGAGGCGCTCGGCATGGTCGTGACCCGTCCCTGCGTCCCGGTGGCCTGCGCCGGAACCGCTGCCGGAGTCGCTGCCGACGGGGCCAGACCCAGGGCTTTGCGCACCTCGGCATCAAGCTTGGCCATTGTGTCCTTATTTTCTTTCAGGAAGGCGCGGGCGTTCTCGCGTCCCTGCCCGATGCGCTCGCCTTTGTAGCTGAACCACGAGCCCGACTTCTCCAGGATATTGCTGTTCACCGCCAGATCGAGCAGGTCGCCTTCGCGCGAGATGCCTTCGCCATAAAGAATGTCGAACTCGGCTTCGCGGAAGGGCGCGGCCACTTTGTTCTTCACGACTTTGACGCGGGTGCGCGAGCCGGTGACCACGTCTCCTTCTTTGATGGCCGCAATGCGCCGGATATCAATGCGCACCGACGAATAAAACTTCAACGCGCGCCCGCCCGTCGTAGTTTCCGGGTTGCCGAACATCACGCCAATCTTTTCGCGGATCTGGTTGATGAAAATCAGAGAGGTGCGCGACTTGGCAACCGTCCCCGTCAGCTTGCGCAGCGCCTGCGACATCAGGCGCGCCTGCAGACCCATGTGGCTGTCGCCCATTTCGCCGTCCAGTTCGGCCTTGGGGACAAGCGCCGCCACCGAGTCCACCACCAGCACGTCAATGGCATTCGAGCGCACCAGCGCCTCCGTAATTTCGAGAGCCTGCTCACCGTAGTCGGGTTGCGAGACCAGCAGGTTGTCGACGTCCACACCCAGCTTTTTGGCGTAGCCCGGATCAAGCGCGTGCTCGGCATCGACGAATGCAGCCATGCCTCCGGCCTTTTGCGCCTCGGCAATCACCTGTAATGCAATGGTAGTTTTGCCGGACGACTCCGGGCCGAAGATTTCAATCACCCGCCCGCGCGGCACTCCGCCCACGCCCAGCGCGGCATCGAAGGAAATCGCGCCCGTCGAAATCACCGCGATCGGGACGATCGCTTCCTTCGACCCCAGCCGCATGATGGAACCTTTGCCAAACTGCTTCTCAATTTGTGCGAATGCCAGTTCAATTGCCTTGCCACGCTCGTCGGTTCGGCTGCGCTCTTCGGCCATAATGGCTGCTCCTGTTGATCGATCTGGATTTTGAGCCTACACCCGCCGGCTGGAGCGTGAAGTGTTGGCTATCACATCAGTTTTGGTCAGTTTACCACGAAGCGAAGAAAAGGCGAAGCAAGAAGTTATTGGAGATGGTTCGGAGGGCGCGGCCAGAACCTACCACAGAGGCACAGAGACACGGAGAAAAGCAAAGAATTTTTCTTGGCGGGTTCCTCCGTGCCTCAGTGTCTTTGTGGTGAAAGAGGTTTTTCTTGCTAGACTCGCTTTATGCGCAAAGGGGAACAGAATGGTGACAGCGCTGAGCGAGGCGCAACGATAGCAGGCCCGTCGCTTTATCTCGTCGCCACGCCCATCGGCAACCTTGAGGACATCACCCTGCGCGCCCTGCGCGTTCTCAAAGAAGTTGACTTGATCGCCTGCGAGGACACGCGCCAGACGCTGAAGCTGCTCAGCCATTACGGCATCCAGACGCGATTGGCCAGCTATCACGAGCACAACGAGATGACCAAAGCCTCCGAACTGGTCGTCGATCTCGAAGGCGGAGCCAAGATCGCGCTCGTCACCGACGCCGGGATGCCCGGCATCTCCGACCCCGGATTCCGCCTGATCGCGCTCGCCATCCGTCATCATGTACCGGTCGTGCCGATTCCTGGAGCGTCGGCGTTCCTGGCTGCGCTCGTCGCCAGTGGCCTGCCCACCGATTCCTTCCGCTTCAGCGGTTTCCTCCCCGCCAAGTCGGGACAGCGCCGTAAGCTGCTGGAGAGCATCAAAGATTCTCCGCGCACGCAGGTATTCTACGAAGCCCCCCACCGGCTGCTCGAGACGCTGGCGGATGTGGTCGAGGTTTTAGGCAGCGAACGCCATGTTGTCGTCGCCCGCGAAGTAACCAAGATCCACGAAGAATTCCTGCGCGGCCGCGTCGGAGAGATTCTTCAGCAACTCAAAGCTCGGGGAGACGTTAAAGGCGAGATAACGCTGCTGATTGCGAAGCCTGAGAGTCAAGAGCTGAAAGCTGAGGACTCGACCTTGACCGTCGCTCAACGCGTACGCGAGATCATGGCCGTGGATAAGGCAGACGAAAAAGCCGCGCTGAAGAAAGTGGCCAAAGAGCGCGGCATCGGCAAGAGCGAGGCGTACCGCGAGTGGCAAAGGGGCAAGTGATCCCTACTTGCCCGCCAGCTCCTTCTTCACCGTTTCGCTAACCACCTTCCCATCCACGCGCATCCCAGCGGCGGCGAAGCGGGCCATGGCGGTTTTCATCACTGTTCCCATGTCTTTCATGGCGGGCGCGGGCGTCATTTCGGCGATCGCCGCGCGGACTCCAGCCACGATTTCTTCTTCGCCGGCGGCCTTGGGCAGATAGGTTTCGATCAGCTTGATTTCGGCAGCTTCCTTGTCGGCCATCTCCTGGCGTCCGCCCTTGGTAAACTGCTCGATCGAGTCCTTGCGCTGCTTGATCAGCGTAGAGAGCACCTGCTGCGATTCCTTGTCGTCGAGCGGCGCCATCTTGTCGATTTCCTTGTTCTTGAGCGCGGTCTTGACCATGCGCAGGGTTGAGAGCCTCTGCTCTTCACGCGCCTTCATGGCCGCGACAATATCTTTCTGGATCTGGTCGATGAGGGGCATGGGAGAATTATAGGTCAGAAGTCAGAGGTCAGATTGCAGAGGTTAGAATCACTCGCTGCGAGCCATGGGTTTTCACCTCTGCAATCTGACCTCTAACCTCTGACCTTTCCCGAACCACAATCTTTCGAATATTCTGGTTACCATGCTCAAGAAAAACAGGCTCTTCACTCCCGGACCGACGCCACTGCTGCCGCAAGCGCAATTGGCGATGGCTTCTTATGGCGCGCACCATCGCACCGCCGAGTTCCGCGCTCTGTTCACGCGCGTTCTGGACGACGTGAAGGAGTTCATCGGCACCAGGAACGACGTGCTGGTGCTGTCGTCGTCGGGGACGGGCTTTATGGAAGCTTCCGTCTCGAACCTGACTTCGTCCGGAGACCGCGTGCTCGTGCTGACCGCCGGCAAGTTCGGCGAGCGCTGGGTCTCACTGGCCAAGGCGTTTGGCTGCACCGTCGAGACGTTAACCGCTCCCTACGGCGAAACATTTTCGCTCGACGAAGTACGCCGCAAGTTGACCCCCGACATCCGCTGCGTTTATGTGCAAGCAACCGAGAGTTCCACGGGCGTGCGGCACGACGTCGAGCAGATTGCAAAGCTGGTGCGTGCATTACCCGACACTTTGCTGGTCGTTGACGCCATCACCGGCTTGGGCACAACGCGGTTCGACGTGGATGGTTGGGGGATCGACATCATCATCGGCGGATCGCAGAAGGCGCTCATGATTCCGCCCGGCTTGGCCTACGGCGCCATCAGCGAGCAAGCGTGGCAGCGGATGGAGGGGGCGAAGTCTCCGCGGTATTACTTCGATCTGCGGAAGGAACGAAAAGCGGCCACCAACGCGGAGACAGCATACACGCCCGCGACCTCCCTGTTCGCCGGGCTCGCAGCGGCGCTCGATTATGTGCGCCAGATGGGAGACGGAAACCTTGCAGCGGGACGCGATGCGCTGATCGCGAACGCGGAATTGTGTGCCGCCATGACGCGCGCCGGCGTCGAAGCCCTGGGGCTGAAGTTATTCGCGCCCAGTTCGCCAGCGGCGGCGCTGACTGCCGTCGCTGCCCCGGCGGGCGCCGATTCCACCGCCATCTGCAAACGCTTCCGCGAGCAGTTTGGCGCGGTCGTGGCCAACGGACAGGCGGAAATGAAAGGACAACTTTTCCGCATCGCTCACCTCGGCTACTACGATTACATGGACACAGTGGGAGTGCTGGCGGCACTCGAGCATGTGATCGCCGAAGCGACAGGCAAGACGGTAGCGTTTGGGAGCGCGGTAAGGGCGGCGCAGGAAGTTTACGCGAAGGTCAGGTAAGAGGTCAGAGGTCAGATTGCAGAGGTTAGAACCAAAGCGCCCACACGGCGTCGTCGACCTTGGGATTCTAACCTCTGCAATCTGACCTCTGACCTCTGACCTTCTAGGCGTCCAGCGCTTCTCGGCGCAACTTGCGGCTTTCGGCCAGCAGCGACATGGAGTGCATCAGGTTTTGCAGGGTGACGATTCCCACCAGATGCTGTTCGTCGACAATGGGGATGATGCTGAGATTCCGGGCCGAAAGCTTGCGGAAGGCGGAGGCTAGCGACTCCTGCTTGGCGGCCACGTCGAAAATGCGATTCATCACGGCCTGCACATAGCCGTTGCCGTCGGCGCGCAGCGCGTCGAGAATTTTTTGCCGCGAGACGACGCCCACCATGTCGCTGCCGCGCACCACCGGAAAATCATCCTGCAGCGTATGCACGGCTTTTTCCAGCGCGTCTTCCAGAGTGTCGGCGGGCGAGAGCGTGGCAAAGTCGGTGAGCATGACTTCTTCCAGCCGGACGCTTTGCAGCACGGATTGAAATACCGCCGAGCGTTCTTCGAGTTGTGCGCCGGCGAAAAGAAAGAAGCCGGTCATCATCAGCCAATAGCCGTTCCAGCGCTCAGCGCCGCTGCTGAGCAGCATTCCGACCATGATCATCAGAATGGAAAAGACGTGGCCGATGCGGACGGCGCGCTGCGTGGCTTCCACCATGTCAATGCGGCGCGAAAAAATAGCGCGCAAAACGCGCCCGCCATCCATGGGATACGCCGGCAGCAGATTGAACAAGCCGAGAGAGAGATTCCACCAGACGATGCTCCGCAACAAGGCGCGGGGGTCGAGAAGCGGCCTGGCGGTAAGCGAGAATCCTGGTATGGCCGCGAGCAGGACCAAGGCGGATAAACCGGCAATGAAGAGATTCACCAGCGGTCCCGCAACTGCGATTCGGATGTCCCTCTTCCAGGCGTTGATCGGATCGGGAATGGCGTGCGCTTCGTCGAGGATGGTGATCCCGCCGATCGGCAGCAAAATGATGCCCTTCGCCGGAATGCCCGATCCACGCGCCACCAGAGCGTGACCTAGTTCGTGCAACACCACGCTGCCGAAAATGATGCCCACCAGACCGAGTACGCGGAGAACCGTAGTGGCATCCTGAGTCGCGGCTGTAGTACTCCACAGAAAGACCAGCAGAAACAGGAAGGTCAGATGAATGCGAATTTCGATTCCGAAGAGCCGTCCGACCGGGATGGACCAACTGCGCATTGTCATGCCTACCAGTATTCTATCTTCTTAGACACCGGACGACTCTTCCGAGTTGCGAAAAGGCGAATCGGAAGGGCTGGGCCGGAAGGACATGAATGCGATGAGTGCGAACCAATGCAAACTATGAGGGTCATTGCCGGACAGTACCGGAGCCGGACGTTGCGGTCGTTGCCTGGGCTCGAAATTCGTCCGACGGCGGACCGCCTGCGCGAGACCCTGTTCAACGTGCTGTGCGCGGGCGATCCGGATGCGCTGGCGGAGTCGGTGTGGCTTGATTTGTACGCCGGGACTGGTGCGGTCGGGATTGAGGCCCTGAGCCGCGGAGCGCGGATGCTCTACTTCGCCGAATCGTCCCAAGCAGCGTCGGATCTGATTGCCAAAAACCTAAAGTCCCTGGGGATTGCGCGCAGCTTCCTGATTCTGAAGATGGATGCCGGCAAGGCCTTGCGGCAGTTGGAGGCGGCCGGAAACGTCGCCGATTACGTCTTTCTGGATCCCCCCTACTCGATGCAGGAGGAGTACGCGAAAACACTGGCGGCGCTGGCGGAATCGAAATTACTGCACGAGCAAAGCCTGGTGATCGCCGAGCATCAGAAGAAATTCGATCCGGGAGAAACGTTTGGGAATTTAAGGCGCTACCGCAAGCTGGTGCAGGGAGACGCCGCGCTGAGCTTCTACCGGCGATTGGCTTAGAATTCTTAATCTCCCAGGTTTTTGTCATCCTGAGCGCAGCGAAGGACCCGCTATCTCGTGCGCTGGCAAGAAGCAGGTCCTTCGCTGCGCTCAGGATGACAATTCACAGAAAGGATGGCAAGAGCCGTCGATCGTTATAATCACTACGACATGTCCAACTTCCCACCGGTTAACGAACAACTGGCATACCTCAAAAAGGGCACGGCGGAGATCGTCAAGGAACCCGAACTGCGCTCGAAGCTCGAACGCTCGCGCGCTTCAGGAAAACCGCTTCGGGTGAAGGCAGGCTTCGATCCGACCGCCCCCGATCTGCACCTGGGGCACACCGTCCTGCTGCGCAAGCTGAAACATTTTCAGGACCTCGGTCACACGGTCATCTTTCTGATCGGAGATTTCACCGGAATGATCGGCGATCCGACAGGCCGCTCGGCGACGCGGCCTCCGCTGACGCAAGAGCAGATTGCCGAGAATGCCGAGACCTACAAAGCGCAGGTTTTCAAAATTCTCAGCCCGGAAAAAACGGTAGTGGACTTCAACAGCCGGTGGTTCTCGAAGTTCTCGGCCGAGGACTTCATCCGTTTGACCGCGAAGTACACGGTCTCGCAGATGCTCGAACGCGAGGATTTCCACAAGCGCTTCCGTGAAGAAAAGCCGATTGCCATGCATGAGCTGCTGTACCCATTAGCGCAGGGATACGACTCGGTTGCGCTCGAAGCTGACGTGGAGCTCGGCGGCACCGATCAAAGATTCAATCTATTGGTGGGACGCGAGTTGCAACGAGCCTACGGGCAGGAATCGCAAGTGGTGTTGACCACGCCAATTCTCGAAGGCCTCGACGGCGTGAACAAGATGTCGAAGTCGCTCGGCAACGCGATTGGAATCCACGAGCCGCCACTGGAGATGTACGGGAAGATCATGTCGATTTCCGACGAGATGATGTGGAGGTATTACGAGCTGCTGACGGATGTGAGGTCCGAGCAGATCGCGGCCATGAAAGCAGACGCGGCCAGCGGCAAGGCGCATCCAATGGCGTTGAAGAAAGAACTGGCACGGTCCATCGTAGCGGACTTTCACTCGACGGAAGCGGCGGCGAAGGCCGCGGACGATTGGGCAAAGCAGTTTCAGAAGGGCGGAGTGCCGGAGGAAGTCGAGGAAGTCGACGTCCCATTTACTGAGGTTGTGGCTCGCTCCGAAGTGGAATTTCACGAAGTCGTTATTGAAGGCGTACATCGCATCAAGCTAGACAGATTGCTCTTCAAGATTAAGCTCGCTGATTCTGTAGGCGATGCGTCGCGCAAGATAAAGCAGAGAGCTGTGAGGGTCGATGGCGAGCTAACGACAGGCCCAGTGATCTATTGGAATCCAGGCGAGCCGAGAACAGTGAGAGTTGGTCGGAAGATAAAGAAAGTCACTCTCACGCTTTTCAGGGCCCCCTAACAAATTGTCATCCTGAGCGGAGCGGGCGGATTCGCGAATGCGAATCCGTCTGCAAGTCGAAGGGCCACTATTCCCTCCGGAATCTGTATCCGGGGGAACCACTCGCGTGCCAAGTTGGCGGGACATGGGAGTAAGGGGCCCTTCGACTGCGACGTCCGTTCACTTCGTGAACGACCACCTTCGCTCAGGGTGACAGCGTTAGAGGGTATATGCAGTGATGAGGCTCACCCGCGAATTGGTACATTTGGCGTTTTCGTATGCCACTCCGTCGCTTGTTCATAGGCATTTGCCGCCTGCAGCAAAACAATCCCGTGCCAGGGAGCGGCTGCTAGTTGCAGGCCGATCGGCAGGCCGTCTTTTGTGAATCCGCAGGGAACCGAAACCGTGGGAATTCCCCAAACATTGAAGGGGCGCGTGTTCCTGAGCATGATCAACTCTTGCGAACGCAAATTGTCGGGATGCTCGCGAAGGTCGGCGATCAGCGGCGGCGGAATCGGAACTGTGGGCGTTAGCAGCACGTCCACTTCATGGAATATCTCCTGGATGGCATGACGGCTCGCCTGGAGGTCGGCGTTCGCACGGAGAGCGTCGTGGGCGGAAATGTTGGCTCCCGACCGGATACGCGCCAGCGTAGCCGGCTGGTAGAGCTCTGGTGAGCGATCGACAAATTCCTTGTGGTACGCATAGGCTTCGGCACTCGCCAGCGTGCGGTCAGTGGAAACCTCGAGTGTGATGTCGCGAATCTCGTGGTGGAGGCCGGCGAAGATCTGGATCGCTTTCTCGATCGCGGCAGCGATTTCGGGGTCAAGATCGTCGAAGAAAAACGGTCGCGGAATCCCGATGCGCAGATTCGCGGGAGGGTCGTCGAACGCAGAAACGAGGCTAGGCGCTGGTCGGTCAGCGCGGGGATTCGGTGAGTCATAGTCCGACAGTACCTGCATCATCAGGGCCGCGTCATAGACGGAATTTGTCAGTGGGCCGACGTGATCATAGGACGATGCCAACGGCACGATTCCGCGAGTGCTGACGCGACCGTACGTCGGCTTGACTCCGACTACACCGCAATAGGCAGCGGGCAGGCGTATGGAACCGGCAGTGTCGGTGCCGACAGCGGCGAATCCGAGACCGGCGGCGACGCTGGCCGCCGAACCTCCTGAAGATCCACCAGCGATACGCTTCGGGCCCCATGGATTGTGGACCTCGCCGAAAAAACTGATGATCGAACTGCCACCGTAGGCAAATTCGTGAAGGTTCTGCTTGCCTAGGATGATTGCGCCTCCGCGGCGCAGGCGGCGGACGACTTGGGCGTCTTCGGTGGGAATTCGATCTTTGAACAGTGCGCTGGCGGCCGTGGTGCGGACCCCCGCGGTATCGATAATGTCTTTGAGTCCGATAGGGATGCCGTGAAGAGGTCCCAGATAAGTCCCGTGATAGATTTCCCATTCAGCTTGACGGGCGCGGTCAAGAGCGGATTCGGCGGTAACCGTGATGAAGGCGTTGAGCGTCGGGTTGAGCTTTTCGATGCGATCCAGGCAATCGCGAGTGAGTTCGACCGGAGAGATTTTACGAGCGCGAATTTTCTCGCCTAGTTCGCAGATGGTAACAAGCACATGATCCTCGCTTCAACCTAGCCCATTTTGGCCGTCTTTTGTGCGGCGCGCCTTGCGAACCATTTCACCACAATATAAACAACCGGGCCGGCGGCCAGCGCCCACGGGCCCCAGCGCAGGGCGATGGGATCACTGTAACGCAGAACGACGTAGGTCATGGCGACCGGCATAGCGATCACGTAGACGAGGCCCAGATTGCCGCCGGGAATGCGGAAGGCTCGCGGCAAATCGGGCCGTTTATGGCGCAGTCCCCACGCAGAGAGGACCGTGAGCACGGTAGTGGCGGCGCGCAGCCAGACATAGATGCTGATCAATTCTGCCAGCGAGTGCAGGGCCACCGAGGCGTAAATGGTGGCGGAGATCAGGATTGCAATCCAGGGCGTGCCGTAGCGCGGATGCCGGCGCGTGAGAAACGGCGGCAGGTATCCGTCTTCGGCCAGGGTGAAGGGCATGCGGGTGCTGGTGAGGACGGTGCTATTGAGAAGAGCCACGTTGCAGAACATGGCGGCGATTGTCATCAGACTGCCGAGCCAGGGACCGCCAATGAGCAGAGCGGCGGTAGAAAAGTATCCATCTTTCCATTGTTGCCAATCGCCGGCCGCGGCCAGGGCGGCGAACGTCGGCAGAAAGTAGGCCGCGATGGAAAGGGGAATGACGATAGCGAGCGCTCGCGGATAAGTGCGCTGCGGGTTCTCGACTTCTTCTGCCACGCTGGAGCATTGTTCGTAACCGGAGTAGAGCCAAATGACGAGAGCGAGGCCCACTCCGAATACTTTGGAAAAAGGCTGGTGCGGCGGCACCAGCGGGACAAACGGGTTGTGATGCCACTGGGCGAGGCCCAGGACGACTATGCCGATCACGGGAATAAGAACCAGTAATTCGAAAAGCGTGGCGGCCTTGCCGACCATCTGAATGCCGCGAATGTTGACCCAGGTGATGATGGCGATGAGCGCGAAAGAAACGAGCCAGTGTTTCCAACCGGTGATCCCGGGAAAATAGAAAGTCAAATAGTCGGTGAAGAGCACGGCGTAGGACCCGCCCAGAAGGAATGAGGCGGACCAGTTCCACCATCCGACCAGGAATCCCAGGAAATCCCCGCAGTCGAAGCCCCAGAACTTTCCGAAGGCGGCGCGGGTCCAGCGATAGAACCCACCTTCAACGGGCATGGCGGTGGTGAGCTCGGCAGAGACGAGCGACACCGGGATGCACCAGAACAGCGGGATGAACAGAAGATAGAGCAAGCTCATGCCCGGACCGCTGGTCGTCACCATGTCTTCGAGTCCGAAAGGGCCTCCCGTGGTGTAGGAAAACATCACGAAGACAAAATAAAAAAGACTGGCCTTGCGGACAGTGGAAGTCGGGGATGAGCTTGGGGAGTTCACGATGAGAATGGCGGTTAGTGTACAGCAAATACGCTGAACTTCCGCCCGGTAGAGACGGGGCTTACCCCGTCTTGCTTGGATGCGGCGGGAGACGCGGCAAGCCGCGTCTCCACGAACAATCGGCTATGCCCCGATTCCGAGTGGAAGGCGAGGACGAACGTGCTCCTGCTCAAGATCGAGCAGCTTGCGCTTGATGTCGAGACCGCCGCCATAACCGCACAACGAACCGCTCGATGCAATCACCCGGTGGCAGGGTACGACGATGGCGACCGGATTCCGGTTATTCGCCATGCCCACGGCCCGGTACGCGTGCGGATGGCCGATGGCTTCGGCGATGTCGCGATAACTGCGGGTCCCGCCGTATGGAATTTCGAGCAGCGCACGCCAGCACGCCAGTTGGAACTCGGTTCCCCGCAGATCGAGCGGAAAGGAGAACTCGCGCCGCTCGCCCTCGAAATATTCGTTGAGTTCGCGAAGATAGGGAGCGAGGGCGGCTTTGGACTCCTGCAGATGCGTCGTACTGGGATTCATCTTCAGCACGCGATCTTCGAATTCCAATCGGACCAGGCCCTTACTGGACGCGGCCATGAACAGACGACCGACGGGCGAAGACGTGCGGCAGTAAAACAGAGTTTCCATGACGCGTGGAGGATAGCACGATCTGTGGCTGATTTCTAAATCCGGAACTCCGGCGAATTGCCAATAAAAAAGCCTCCCGTTTTCACGGGAGGCAACAAGGGGGGAGGGTACTGTTCTTACTTCGGCTGTTGCTGATCCGTTGCCCCCGGGGCAGTGCTGGTCGAAGCCAGTTGCTCCAAGTCGTTCTTCAGCAGGCTGACTTCAACCCGCCCGCCGGTGATGCGCTTCGGCTTGGCCTCACTGGAGGAAGCCGGGACCGGCGCATTGCCCATGCCAACGAGGTAGATCCGGTAGATCGGGATGTCGTGGTTCAGCGCCAGATAACGAACCACCGACTCGGCCATCTTCTGCGAGTTGGAAATCGCGACCTGTCCCCGACCCGAAGAGAAGCCCTGCACTTCGACGACATAGCCACGCTGGTTCTTCAGCGGGGCGGCCATCTCATCGAGAGCGGTTTTGGCGTTCTGGCTCAGCACCGTCTGTCCGGGCTTGAACAGGATTTCGGTTTGGGCGGAGGCCTGATACTGGTCGATATTGGTGACCACTTTCTCGACCGTGTTCAGACGGGTGTGAGCCTGTTGCGCGGTCTGCTGCGCGGCCTGCGCCTTGTTGCCGGCTTCGATAGCATGTTGATCGGCCTCATTGGCCTTGGCCGAGGCGAGTTGGATTCCCTGCTGCGCACGCGCATCCGTATCCCGGATCGCCTTGGTGTTCGAGGCGGTCAGCTCATCGAGTTCGTTGATGCGGTCCCGGATCGGCGAGGTTTGGCGTGCGACATACTTCTTGCGCGCGAACGGGTTCAGGTGACCCCAGAAACCTTCGCGAGTTTCCGGTTGCAACGGGTCTTTGCCGGTGGCGCTGTCGGCCTTGGCGGCCGACGGGGCCGCGGTCGCAGTCGGCGCCGGCTGGGTCTGGGGGGCGGAATTGTCTTGCGCAAGAGCTGGCACAGCCAGAACAACGGCCAGCAGTAAAGCAAAGATAGTGCGGTTTTTCATTTTAAACTTCCTCCAAGTGAGGAGTGGGGAGAGCCACTCCGGGCGCCTTCCGGCGCGATTGTGATTGCGTCGTATCAGTAACAGAACCCATAACTTTCGGAAGGCAAGCGCCGACGCCACCAATACCTCAAGAACTTGCCTCAAAAAGCTGGACCCGTATCCCAGGGCCTGCCCTTCTATTAACAGTTTGCGTGCCAAATGCCAGGGTGCCGGGCGTAAAATGCAAGTGCTTTCTTTTCATACATATTGTACCCTCTTGTGCCCCTGCAGCCTACCTCGCCTGACGGTAATTTTGGCGGGAACTGGTATAAAAACTGCGTGCAGCCGTTTTGTTCCCGGAATCATCGAAACAATGACAATGAAGAGAGCTCACGGTGGGATCATGCCACGAAATCTGCGACGACTATCCTTTGTGCTGCTTCCCGTTCTGCTGACATTCCTTGCTAGCGCCCGCTTGGCGCGCGCCGAGAAAACTCGCTTTGATCTCGCCCAACTGAAAGCGCCGCTGGGATTCCACATCTCCGTTTTTGCCGAGGATGTGGACGGAGCGCGGATGATGGTCTTTACCTCCGGCGGAGTGCTGCTGGTCAGCGAATCGGGCGAGGGCAAGGTGGTCGCGCTTCCCGATCCGAAACACGCGGGCAAAGCCGAGCGCACGGTAACTGTTCTCGACGGACTGAATGAGCCCCACGGGCTCGCGTTCTACGGAGGCAAACTGTACGTCGCCGAGAACGACAAAATTCGCCGGTATGACTGGGACGAGGCAAATCTGCGCGCGTCTAATCCGAAAATGCTCACGGATTTGCCGACCGGTGGCGGGCACTCGACCCGCAGCCTCCTGTTCCACGCGGGCAAGATGTACGTCTCGGCCGGATCGAGCTGCAACGTTTGCATCGAAAAGGATCCGCGGCGAGCGACCGTCATGGAATTCAATCCGGACGGCACTGGCCAGAAAATCTTCGCCAAAGGGTTGCGCAATGCGGTCGGTCTGGCCGTGAATCCGAAGACGGACACGGTCTGGGTCACGGTCAACGGGCGCGACTGGCTGGGCGACGATCTTCCGCCAGAAACAATCTACGATCTGGGAAAAGACGGCGGCGATTTCGGCTGGCCCTATTGCTATGGCGACCGAGTGCCCGATTCCAATTTCACCAAGCCCGGGGATAACCGCTGCCAGAACGTGATCGAGCCCAAGGTCCAGATGCAGGCGCACTCCGCTCCGCTGGGCCTGGCGTTCTATGAAGGGTCGATGTTCCCGCCGGAGTATCGTCACAACATCTTCGTAGCCTTCCACGGATCGTGGAATCGCAGCGTCCCGACCGGCTACAAAGTTGTGCGCGTGAAGCTCGACGACAAAGGCCAGCCGCAAGGCGGTGCCGAAGACTTCATTACCGGTTGGCTCGCGCCGGGCGAGAAGGAAAGAGGCCGGTGGATGGGCCGTCCGGCAGGGATTGTGTTCAGCAGCGATGGGTCGATGTACTTGAGCGATGACGCGGGCGGCGTGATCTACCGGGTGGCGTACGCAAAGTAGTTTGCCTCTTAAGAATCTGTCATCCTGAGCGAAGCGAAAGGACCTGCTGTCTCCTCCAGTAACAAGAAAGCAGGTCCTTCGCTTCGCTCAGGATGACAAAGCGGTTTTATGCCGCGATCTTCCTGGAAATGGCGGAGACCTGACTCTACTCCCCGCAATACTTCTCATACTGCTGATAGATGAACGGGTCGGTCATCCCCGCGATGTAGTCGCAGATGACGCGCGGCAGCGGCTCCTGCGCAGCTTTTTCGCGATAGCTGCGCGGCAGGTCGTCGGGTTCCTCCATCCAGTGAGCGAAGAGCTCTCCGGTGATGCGCTCGGCGTCTTCTTTCTCTCCCGCGAGCGCCGGGCTGTAGTAAAGATTTTCGTAAAGAAAGTCTTTCAGCCGGCGCCGTTGCTCTTCGAGGGGCGCACTGAATGCCGCAAGCCGCTCACCTCGGCGCCGGACATCTTCAAGAGAATGCACACCCGCAGCTTGCACCCGTTGCGCCGTATTCGAAATCAGGTCGCCGACAAACCTGTCAAAAATACTTTTTAACGCCTCGTTGAAGGCCAGCTTCTCGGCCACATTCGGGTAGCGGCTTCTTGCCTCGCTGTAATGGCGTTTGAAAAGATCGACGCTGTCCGCAATCTGCTCGACCGTCAGCAGCCGCGCCTCGTAGCCGTCGTCTAAATCCGCCGTGTTGTAGGCAATTTCGTCAGTAAGATCAATGAGTTGCGCTTCCAGCGGCGGACGCTGATCCAGCAGATATTCAGCGAGTTCCGGATGATCTTTAGCGTCGTAATCGTGCGAGTGCTTGATGATGCCTTCGCGGACTTCAAAAGTAAGATTCAGCCCGCGAAACGCGGCGTAGCGGAGTTCGAAGTCTTCGACAATGCGCAGCGCGTGCAGGTTGTGATCGAACGTAAGCCCGTGTTGGCGCATGGCCGTGTCCAGCGCCTTTTCTCCGGAGTGGCCAAACGGAGGATGCCCGAGATCGTGCACCAGGGCGAGCGCCTCCACCAGATCGGTGTTGAGTCCGAGTTGCGCGGCGATGGTGCGCGAAATTTGCGCAACTTCGATCGTGTGCGTTAACCGGTTGCGGAAATGGTCGGAGTAGCGGCGGGTGAAAACCTGCGTCTTCGCTTCCAGGCGGCGAAAAGCGCGAGAGTGGACGACACGATCGCGGTCACGTTGAAAGTCGTTGCGGTAGGAATGCGGCGGCTCGGGATGGCGGCGTCCGCGGGAGTCTTCTACGCGTACCGCATAGTCGGCGAGCATGGAAAGAGTTTAGCAGCGTTGGGGTTACGTGTAGAGACGGGGCTTGCCCCATCTCTTTTGACGCAACGAGAAGCACGCGGCGGGAGACGCGGCAAGCCGCGTCTCTACGGGAAATCCCTCTTCTACTTCGCGTCTTCTTCCTTGGCCAGCTTCATCTTCGCGGAGTCGAGCTTCTTCTGCACCCGCGCCACATCGCCCGGATCGACCTCGGCCGCGATGGTACGGTTCCACTCGCTCAAGGCGCGTTCCCAGTGGAGCGCGGCCAGCTTCAGCCGCCCGGTCTTCTGGTATAGATCGCCAAGGTGATCGTGGACGGTGGGATCGGTATTGATCTTCTGCGACGCTTTCAGCAGGTCGTCTTCCGCCAATTCATATTTTCCCATGCGGAAGTAGGCCCATCCCAGGGAATCGAGATACGCGCCGTTGGTGGGGTCGAGATCGACCGCGCGTTTGATGTATCCCAGCGCCTCTTCGAGCTTCATGTTCTGGTCGGCCAGCATGTAGCCCAGATAGTTCAGCGCCGAGGCATGGTCCGGATCGCTGGCCAGCACCTTCTTGAACTGTTCTTCCGCTTCGGCGTAGTGCTTGTCGCGCTCGAAGTTCGAGCCCCGCAAAAACCAGACATATTCCTTGTCTTCCGTCTTCGTCGAAAGTTGTTCGGCTTTGTCGAGCGCCTGCTGGGCGTCGCTGAACCGGCGCAGCCGCGTGTCCATCTGCGCTAAGGTGAGATAAACTTCGCGGTCGTCGGCGTCCCCCTTGAGCATCCCGCGGACGTCTTTGAGCGCCTTGTCGGCCTCGCCCATATCGGCCTGTTGCAGAGCCAGCACCATCTTAAGTTGGGGGCTGGGCAGTTTCTGCACCGCTTCTTTGGCGACGTCGAGAGCCTTCTGCCATTCCTTGGCTTCGCGCCAGGTGTCAATGATCTCCTGATAGCCGCGCTCGATGTTGTCATCGCCGCCCAGAGCGACGATCTCGCGGAAAGTTTCGTTGGCGGCTTGATTGTTCCCCTGCTCGCGGTAGATCGTGCCCAGCCTCTCCAGAAACACCGCCCGATTGCTCTTCTCGCCGTTCGTGTACTTGCCGTCCGCCTTCTCCGATTTCTTCAGCAGGTCGCGCATGATCGGAATGGCTTCGTCGTACCGGCCCTGCGCCTGGTAGATGGCGGCAATGTTGTAGGGTACTTCGACCGAGTCCTGCACCATGGACTCCGCTTTCTTCAGATGGTCAAGCGCCAGATCGAATTTGCCCTGCTTGCGGTAGATTTCCGCGATGCGAACGTAGGTTTGCGCATCTTCCGGATTCGCGTCCGCAATCACTTTGTATTGCTCGAGAGCAGCATCGGCCTGGCCATCGTTCAGCAGGTTCTGAGCCAGCCCGCGAATGGCATCCAGATTGTCCCGGTCCAGTTCAATCGCGTGCCGATACGCATGGATGGCATTCTTGTATTCCTTTTGCTGCTCGTAGGTGTACCCAAGCGCTGAATAGAGCTTTGCCGAACGCGCGGGGTTGGGTACCGAACTGAGCACCTGAGCGGCCCGAGCCGTGTCGCCCAGCTCGTTATAGAGATAGGCCAGAGTAGTGACGGCCTCTTCAGAATCCGGCTGCAGCTTCACCGCGGTCTTGAACTCACTCTCCGCTTTTTGCAGATCGTTGTTGAGGCGATACAGGCGTCCCAGAAGCAGGTGGTCATCCATGCTTTCGGGTTGCAAGCGGACGATCTGCTCGTACTGCTCGATTGCCAGTTTCAGGATGCTGTCGGAACCGCTGCCCGCCTGCATGTCGCCGAGCGACCGCAGATAGATCCTTCCCAACAGGCGGCGGGCTTCCAGATTGTTGGGATTGCGCTTGATCAGGTCCTGCGCCTCGACCACCGCATCGCGAATTCGGCCGATCTTGTTATAGAGTTCGGCCAAGCCGGACGTCAGGTACGCCGAGGTCGGGTCCGCATCAATGGCGGCGCGGTATTCCTCGATCGCCTTGTTGGCCAACTCGCTGCGCCCGTTGGCCACTTGTTCCTCGTACATGTGCGCCATGGCGAAGTGGTAATAAGCAGCGGCGCGGTCAGGCGTCTTACCCTTGGCGGCGGACTGGGCGCCAGCCACGGCCGCCGAATCCGCACCCCGAGCGGGCTGATCTTGAGCCAGTAAATCCTGGGTCAGCAAAAAAGACCCCGCAAAAATCATACCGACAATGCAAAGCTGTTTTTTCATGAAGAATCCCGCACCCTGCAAATTCCAGCCCACACCTTGTTGGATGCTAACGATTGGATGCCGGTCCCAGGCCATCCGTATCGTCCTATTCTACCCTCAGCAGGCCCTTAAGCTGTCAGAAAGCGCGGGGTGGGATAAAAGCCAGAAGTACAGGGGCCTTGGGCGGCCTGGGGCTGTATCTTGGGTGGGGACGAGGCTCTGTTCCGTCCAAGCGGGGCGAAGCCCCGCTTCCACATACGCTTATGGCTAATGTCGGAAATGCCGCACCCCGGTAAAGACCATGGCCAATCCAAGCCGGTCGGCCGCTTCAATAACCTCCTGATCACGCACCGAGCCCCCGGGTTGAATAATTGCCGTCGCCCCCGTTTTGGCGATCTCCTCGACGCCATCCGGGAAGGGGAAAAAGGCATCGGAGGCTGCCACCGTACCCTTCAGCGGCAGCTGCGCCTTCATCGCCCCCAGCTTGCAGGAATCGACTCGGCTCATCTGTCCGGCGCCGACGCCCACCGTTTGCCCGTCGCGGGCGTATAGAATCGCGTTCGACTTTACGTGCTTGCAAACCTTCCAGGCGAACAGCAGCGCCCGTTTTTCGTCCGCAGCCGGCGCACGCCGGGTGACAACTTTCAGATCGGTCTCAGCCAGCTTGTGAAGATCGGCATCCTGTACCAGCATGCCTCCAGAAATGTTTTTCAGAACCCAGGTTTGCTGTCCGGCAGGAACTTCGACCAGCCGCAGATTCTTCTTCGAGGCGAACGCCGCTTTCGCGCCTTCATCGAATGCTGGAGCAGCAATGACTTCGAGGAACAGCTTGGCCATCTCCTGAGCCGCCGCCGCATCCACCGTGCGGTTCACTCCGATCACCCCGCCAAAGGCTGAAACTGGATCGCATTCCAAAGCCCGCACGTAAGCCTCGGCCAGCGTCCGGCCGGTCGCGGTTCCGCAGGGATTGGTGTGTTTGATGATGGCGCACACCGGCTCCTCAAATTCCCGCGCCAGATCCCATGCGGCTTGCAGATCAACAATGTTGTTATAGGAAAGCTCCTTGCCCTGCACCTGACGCGCATTCGCCACGCCCGTGCCCGAACCGTCGGCATACATCGCCGCCTTCTGGTGCGGATTCTCTCCATAGCGCAGGTCCGCGACTTTCTGAAAAGCCAGCCGCAAATTTTGCGGAAAACCTTCCGCCGCATGCAATTCGAAGTCGCCGCCCACCCGCTCCAGCGTCGAAGCAATGGCGGAATCGTAAGCTGCGGTGGTCGCAAACGCTTTCTGTGCCAGCCGCCACTTGGTTTCCTTCGATAGCGTGCCACCCGAGCGCACCATCTCGTCGGCGATCGCTTCGTAATCGCCGGGCGAGGTAACCACGGCAACATCCTGAAAATTCTTCGCCGCCGAGCGGATCATCGAAGGCCCGCCGATATCGATGTTTTCAATCAATTCTTCGAAGTGCACTCCCGGCTTGGCGGCCGTCTTTTCGAAGGCATACAAGTTCACTACAACCATATCGATAGCCGGGATGCCATGCTCCGCGACCGCCGCGCGATGGCCGCTGTCCTCGCGCCGATGCAGTATTCCGCCGTGAACCTTCGGATGCAGCGTCTTGACGCGCCCATCCAGCATTTCAGGAAACCCGGTCAGTTCGGAAATATCTTTGACGGCGATGCCGGAATCGCGCAGCAGCTTGGCCGTGCCTCCGGTAGAAACCAGTTCCACGCCAAGTGCGGCAAGCCTGTGGGCAAAATCTACCAGTCCGGATTTGTCGGTAACGCTAAGAATGGCGCGCTGGATTCGAGACATATGGCCCCCGGGAGCAGATTAGTGAAGAGGAATTCTAGCAGTATCGGAGGAAAGTTCTCAGCTCTCAGTCGTTGACGCTCGAGTTCTGCGAGTGGGTTTTCACCAGGAGAAAAAACGAGCAGAAGCAAGCAATCAAAATCAAAGACGGCGATCCAAAGAAACTGGGAACTGAGAACTGCCGCTAGCTCTTCGCCTTAGCCTTAAGCTTCACGTGTCCACCCTGCATCTCGACCGAGTACACCACCGCATCGCAATGTTGCTGCTGGCGAATCTCGCTCGTCTTTTTCTTGACGAACGCCGCGAAGGATTCGAAGTTCCCGGAAACTTTTTCTCCCGATTTTTGCTTGGCTTCGGTCAGAGCTCTGTAGAGGGATTCGACTTGCTCCCGCTCGGCCGCCGCGCCGGAACACTGTACCGAAAAAGGCCGATCGTCTCTCTGGTCAACACCCGGCGTCCCGCCCGCAGCTTCGGCGTGATGGCTGAGGCCATATACCGGATTATGCTTCGCTTCCCGCTCTTCGACGGCGCGCACGCCCTGCACCGAAAGGATCGCGTCCGCTGGCCGGCGATAGCCTTCTTCACGAATCCGCATTTTCTTGCGCCACAGGTCGGATTGAATCGCGTAACGCTGCGCCATCTCGTTGTACCGGAAGCGTTGCGAAAAACTCAGCCGGGAGCTATCGCTGAACTTGCGAATTAAGGAACTGACTTTCCATTCGACGTCGGTGGGAGGCCGTTTAGTCGGATTATTGAAGAAAATCTCGTACTCGATCTTCAGCCGGCGCAGTTGCTGATCGAGCAGATTCAGTTCTTCTTCAGTGGTCACAAGGATTCCCCAGCCTCTACCTTAGCGTTCGAACCATAGGGTTGGCGAGGTTCCCACCGGACACGGAAGGGATCGTACGAAAGTACCTTAGGGCAGCTCTCGGCTCTCAGCTGTCAGCTCTCAGCAAACCCTTGATTTCCTTGGAACGCACACTAGGTCTGCGACTTCGAAGCCAGTCCGAAAGCATTGGGGGGTTGGTTTTCCTGAGAGCTGAGAGCTGAGCTATTTCGAACTCGACGCCATCTTCTTCACCATCGCCAGCACCAGCTTCCGGTCGCTGTCGTTCAGATTCGCCGAATACCGGCGCATCTGGCTCAGGAAGCGGACTTCATCGTCGGAGAGCTGGGGCAGCCCCTTGTGGCCGTTGCTGTGGCCTTCGGCAAAGAATTGCGACAGAGCCAGATCCATCGCCCCGGCAATCTTGGCCAGCGTGTCCAGCGAAGGAATCGTGTGCCCGTTTTCGACCCGTGACAGGTAACAGCGCAATAGGCCGGTCCGCTTCTCGATGTCGCCCTGTGACATGCTTCGCTGGAGCCGGAAATTGCGGATGGTCTCGCCGATATTCATAGATATGCGACTAACTCAATCCCTGGAATGAATAGCAATATAAAGATGCGTGCATAGTAACCAGAGTAGTACCGTCTGGCAAGTGGAAATTCCGTCCGTCCCAACCGAAAGTGTTTCCTTGAATGTTTTTGTTGGGACGCGACCCGGTGGTTTCGTATCACGGTATCGTTTTAGCGATACCGCAAGTTCTTCGAATCAAACGCCCCCTTTAGGGGCTGGGCTTCACTTTTTCAATGTCGTGGCCAGAAAATCGACCGTGCGCTGCCACGCATCGGCGGCATCCTCGGGCCGGTATCCCTGCTTATTGTTGGGGTTTTCAAACGCATGACCCGCATCCGGATAAATCTTCACCTCAATTTTCTTGCCCAACCCTTCCATGGCTTGCTGAAATTTCTTTACGTCGTCCGGGGTAATCCCGCGATCCTGCCCGCCAAAAATTCCCAGAATCGGAGCATTGATCTTTTTCAGTTCCGACGGCTCGGTCGCAAGATGCCCGTAGTGGATCACCGTCGCCGCCAACTGAGGCTCCGCCAGAGCCGTATCGAGTGCGTAGCCCCCTCCCATGCACCAGCCAATCGCGCCGATCCGATCCTTTTTCACGTTCGCTTGCGACGCCAAAAAGTCGAAGGCTGCTCGCAAATCACGCGTAGCCCGATCTTGAGGCAAGCCCCGCATCAGTTCGTGGGCCATGTCCGGATTATCGGCGACCCTGCCGCGATACAGATCGACCGCCAGCGCCACGTAACCCTGGCCCGCCAGTTTCCCCGCCTGCTCCTTCACCCAGTCGTTCAATCCCCACCACTCGTGAATCACGATCAGCGCTGGAAACGGCCCTTTGCCCGCGGGAGTGTACAGAACTCCATTGACGGTATCGTCCCCGGACTTGTACGAAACCGCCTTGCCATCCGCGGCAAAAGCTGAAAGCGATAAACAGAGCGACAGAATCAGCGACAGCGACAGGCTTTTCATAGAGAGGTTGAAATTGTAGACCGAAAGGTCTTAGGTGTCAGGTCTTAGGTCTTAGGAGTGACGGGTTTCCTGAGACCTGAGACCTGCTCTTAAGGTGTGCCCTCAAACAGCGGCCACAGCCCGTCGGCGGTGACGCGGTAGATGGCATAGGCGCTGCCACCGTCAAAGGTGCGCCGGAACAGCAATTCCCCGCGGCCATCGCCGTCGGCATCAACCGCGTCGATCAGCTCCATCCTCGGAGTGACGTCAAGATGCTGCGAATCCGTCTGCGAGAAAAACAGTTTCTGTAAGTCGTTTTCCAGGTTGGTGCGGGCAATCAGCGTGATCTCTTTGGGTTGCTCGATGCTTCCGGTTGCGGCCGCGGCCGGCGGCCGGGTTTTCGCGGAGAGCACCAGTACCGGCTCGTTCGAATTGGAGAGATCAAAGATGCGCAGACTCACATCGTCGTAGGCGGGATTGACCAACTTGCCGGTCGCTTTGCCGGCAGATGCCTTCTTGCGCGTGGGCGCAGCCTTTTGGGTCGCAGCGCCCGCTTGAGCGCGAAGCTGCGCCGAGGCCAGATCGAGCATCCGGCTGCGATAGCTGGCTTCTTCCGCCGGCTTTAGATCATAGGTGTAAGGACGCGGGTCGGGCCCGCCGGCATCTGAGATCGCCGGAATGGTAACAATCTGCGGCAAAGCGGTGGCGTCCTTTGCAGTCGGACCGGGCTTCCCAGTGCCTGGCGTAGTGTCCGTCAGAGCATCGAACGTCGTAAACGGCTCGCGGTTAGCGGTTGACTCCGGCTTTCCGCGCCGCAACCGGGGCCTATTCGGATCCTCGATCGGCTCGTCAGACGCGGCTGACTTCGCGGGCTGCGGTGGCGCAGGCGCCTTGGCAGTTTCGGGCGCAGGCGGCCCGCTGGCAGGTGGTGACGCGGGCTTTTGCTGATCTTTATCCTTATCCTTGCCCTTGCTGTCGGAGCCGCCATCCGAGGCTGCCTTTTCGCTGCGGCGGTGAAGCACCGGCGGCCCGCTTTCGTCTTCGATCACCGGCGCCGAATACTTCTTGTGTTTTTCCGGAACCCTCTCTCCCGCAGGAATCCATGTGCCTTCCGCGATCCAGACGTGGTTGAGCTGTCCCGGTTGCGTAATGGTGAAGATGCCCTGCGACACACCGGTGCGAAAGCCTTCGTAGACAATGCCGAAATCGAGCGCCATGGGGACTGGGTCAGCTTTATACGCGCCGGCGTCGTAAAATGTTCCGTCCATCATGATCGCAATCGGGATGAAGCGCGCTTTCTTGCCCTTGGGCGAAAGCTGGATCAACCCCACGGCGCGCGGTCCCTTGTCAACCGCCGCTTTGCGCCCATACTGAGTGACCAGGTCTTGGGCCACCAGCCGCGAACTGGCCAGCAGAGTCAACATGGCCAAGGTGACGGCGCACATCCCGTTGCTATATAACTTGCGATGCAACCATGAACAGCGAGGAGAGAATCCCATGCAAGTCAATGATAAATCCCCAGACTTCAGTACGACGGACGAGAACGGCAAAGAGGTTGCCTTGAAAGACTTCCGCGGCCAGACCGTGGTGCTTTATTTCTATCCCAAGGCCGATACGCCGGGATGCACCAAGGAAGCCTGCGGCTTTCGCGATTCCTACAAAGAGATCAAGAAGACGGGCATAGTGCTGCTTGGGATTTCGAAAGACACAGCAGCGTCGCAGAAGAAGTTTCAGGACAAGTTCAGTTTGCCTTTCCCGCTGTTGGCCGATCCGGAGAAGAAAATCGCGAATTTGTTTGGCGTGGTTAAAGAGAAGAATATGTATGGCAAGAAGGTGAAAGGCATCGCGCGCACCACCTTCGTAATCGGCCCCGATGGCAAGATCAAGCACATCTTCAATAACGTGAAGGCGGAAGGTCATGCCGAAGAGGTGCTGGCATATCTGAAGAGCGCCGTCTGAGAAGGTGGACGAGCGTCACCTGGTTATGAGTTGGAATGAGGTATGGCTTCGCTCAGTCGCGCTACTTTACTCAAAGCCGAGTTCTTCAATCGCGACCCGCGGCAAGTAGCGCGGGCGTTGCTCGGGAAATTGCTGCTCCGGAAGACGCCGGGCGAAATTCTGGCCGGCCGAATCGTCGAAACCGAAGCTTATCTCGGCCGGGGAGATGCGGCGGCCCACGCCGCGGCGGGCCGGACGGCAAGGAATTCCGTTCTCTTCGGCCCTCCCGGTCACGCCTATGTGTATTTCATCTATGGCAATCACTACTGCCTGAATGTTTCCTGCCTGCCCGATGGCGTTCCCGGAGGTGTTCTCTTTCGCGCCCTGGAGCCAGTAGCGGGCATCGAGCAGATGGCTAAAGCGCGAGGCATTGAGCTCGCGCAAGGATCCGCCCTGAAGAAAATTTCCTCCGGCCCAGGACGCCTATCCGAAGCCCTCGGAATCACCCGCGAACGCGACAACGGAAAGAACCTGGTCAGCGCGCGCTCCGATCTTCGCATTGTCGATGACGGCTATCGCGTGCGACGAGTCATGGTCACGCCGCGCGTCGGAATCGTAAAGGCAGCCGAGCAGCCGTTACGCTTTTTCATTGCCGGAAATCCATTCGTCTCCGGGAGGAGCGGGTAGGGATGAACCGCGAGGCCGCTCCACCTCAAGGCTCAATAACGCAATTGTCGATCAGCCGCGTAGTTCCGACGTAGGCGGCGACGGCGACCAGTGTCCTTTGTGAGAGTCGTTCGACAGGATCAAGCGTGTCCGGATCGACGATCTCGAAAAAATCGAGCACGACCCCCGGCTCGCGAGCGAAAATTTCTTTAGCGGCGGAGATCAGCTTGGCGGCGATCCTTTCCCCGTTTTGAAATTGCTGTCGAGTTTCCTGTAACGCCCGTTGCAGCACGAGCGCCCGGCTGCGTTCTTCCCCATTCAAATACGCGTTGCGTGAGCTCATGGCCAAGCCATCGAGTTCACGGACGATGGGGCAGGCGACGATTTCGACCGGGAAGTTCAGATCGCGCACCATGCGCCGGATCACCGCCAGTTGCGCCGCGTCTTTCTGCCCGAAGAACGCCGCCTCGGGCTCGACAATGTGAAACAGTTTCGAGACGACCGTGGTCACGCCGCGGAAATGCCCGGGGCGCGAGCGTCCGTCGAGCTTTCCGCTCAGGCCTTCGACCACGACCCAGGTACCTGGGTCATTGGAATTGGAATTGGAATTGGGATAAATCTCTTCGACCGGCGGCGCGAATAAAATCGCGACACCCTCTTTTTCCAGCAACCGGCAATCGCGGTCGAATTGGCGCGGATACTTCGACAAATCTTCGGCCGGGCCGAATTGTGTCGGGTTCACAAAAATGGAAACGGCAACCGAGTCGCACTGCGCGCGAGCAGCACGAACCAGCGACAGGTGTCCCTCATGCAGAGCGCCCATGGTCGGAACCAGGCCCAGGCGCTTGTGACTCGCGCGCGCTTCGCCGCAAGCCGTGCGAGCTTCCGGAATGGTCGGGCATATCTTCATGGCTCGGGGGCGTCAAACGCTTGACAGGCTGCGGAAAGAATCAAGGTTCTTATAGGGCATCGCTTTGGCGATGCCGATGTTCATCCACTTTTGATTGCCCCTGTTAGGGGCCGGCCACAGACTGCCCGTTGTCCGCTCGCGGCGCTTCGCGGTATTGCACGTCCAATTCCTTGAGGGTTCCCAGCAGCAGGGCGCGATTCTTGCGGATGTCTGCCTTCGTCTGCTCGCTTGGAGCTTTGGGAACGGCTTCGGCAACCAGCACCACGCGGCCATAAGGCCACGCGCTCGATGGCAGCGCGACCAACTCGGCCTGCACTTCTTCCGGCTGCAGCAGATGAATCTCGCGATTGGCAAGATCGAGGAAGCCGATTCCATCGTCGCGAACGATCAAGTACGGATTCTTCCAGCCGCTCATGTTGCTGTATAGCGGATATCTTGAGGGGTCCGCTGCGGGAATCGACTCCAGACCGCTTACATGCGTCTCGGTGGGCTCAGGCGGCTGAGGCTTGGAGCAGGCGACCAGAGCCACGACCAGAACGAAAGCGACCAGCGTTTGCACTATATCTCGCACAACGTTTTCTCCGCCCGCTATTATCACCGCATCGCCTGCTTCCGGTGGAGTACCGTTTCGAGTGCGGCCTGCGTTTCTTTCGGCAGGTGGTAAGACTCGGCGTCGTTCGGGAATTGGTGCGAAACCACGTCGGCTTTGAACGCCAGTATGGATTCGGTGATCAGCGCGGCGGCGTCTCCGTAGCGGCGAACGAACTTCGCTGGATGCCCGAACGTCAGGTTGACCAGATCGTGGAAAACCAGTACCTGTCCATCGCAATCGGGGCCCGCGCCAATGCCGATCGTGGGCGCTTCGACCTCGGCCGTAATCATGGCCGCGACTTCGCGCGGAATGCCTTCCAGATAAATGCAGGCCACACCGGCACGGTCGAGCGCGACCGCATCGCGCATGAGCTGCTCGATGGCGTTCAGGGTTTTGCCCTGAACCTTGTAGCCGCCCATCACGTTGATCGATTGCGGCGTGAGGCCGATGTGCCCAGCCACCGGGATCTCGGCATCAATCACGCGCCGAATCACCTCCACGCGCTTCTCGCCGCCTTCCATCTTGACCGCTTCGGCGCCACCCTCTTTCACGAAGCGGGCAGCGTTCTGAATCGCGTCTTTGGGGTCAACCTGATACGACCCGTAGGGCATGTCGGCGATCAGCAGCGCATCCTTTACGCCGCGGCGCACCGCCCGAACGTGGTGCAGCATCTCCTCCACGGTCACCGAAAGCGTGTTCTCGTAGCCCAGCATGGTCATGGCCAGCGAGTCGCCGACGAGCGCAATGTCGATCCCACTCTCGTCAACCAGGCGGGCGGTAGCGTAGTCGTATGCGGTCAAGCAGGTGATGGGTTGGCGCTGAAACTTCTTTTCGCGGAGCGTAGCAGTGGTGATTTTCTGGCGAGGTTCGCCGATAGGAGTGAGACTCACGATGTCCTCCAGTGCCCCTCCGCAAACCGGGCGGATAGAGCCTGTACGCGTCTTTGGATGACGCTGGGGGCATTATAGCCGCAAACCGGTTGATGGTCGATAGGCGGCGGGACCCTGGCAGTAACCAGTATCTGGGCTTCTACAAGTCCTTTGTCTTCAGTCGGAATGTGTTGAATTTCCTGAGACCTGACACCTGAGACCTAAGACCTTCCCTCACGCGCTGGCCGCGTCCTGCCCGCCCAGGGGCAGGAAGTATTGCGTGCCCTTGATCGGCGCGGAGACCTTCTTCAGTAGCTCTTGCAGGTCCTCGTTGCGGTCGACAAAATCGATCTCCGACGTGTTCACGATCAGCAGGTCGGACTGCGTGTAGTGAAAGAAAAAGTGTTCGTAGGCCTTCACTACTTCCATCAGGTAATCCTCGCTGATGGCCTTTTCGCCGGCAGCATTCTTTTTCTTCAGCCGTTTCTTCAGCACTTCCGGCGTGGCCTGCAGGTAAATGACAAGATCGGGCGTCGGGAGTTGTTCGCGAAAATAATTGAAGTAGCGATTGTAGGTATCGAGTTCCTGATCGTTGAGATTGAGGCAGGCAAAGAGCTTGTCTTTTTCAAAAATGTAATCGGCGACGATGGTCTTGTTCGACCGCGGCCCCAGATCGAGCGCCCGCAGCTGCTCGAAGCGCCGGACGAGAAAGGCGAATTGCGCCTGAAACGCCGCCCCGGGCTCGCCGTCGTAGAACGCTTTCAGAAATGGATTGTCCTCCGGCTCGATCACTCTCTGGGCGGCCAGGCGCTCCCCCAGAACCCGCGCCAGCGTGCTCTTCCCAACGCGTATCGGACCTTCAATCGCAATATAACGGGGAAGTTCGAAAAGCTTGGCCATAGATTGATGACTTGGCGACTGTTGTGGAGAAGTCGGAAGCAGAATATATGGCTTCGGGCATCTGCGCAATTGTGGATTGTGGGCAGGCCAGAGGACAGTAGGTCAGAGGTTAGAGGTCAGATTGCAGAGGTGAAACCCCAAGGATTCTGCGTTGCCGCAGATCGCGGGAGATTCTCACTTCTGCAATCTAACCTCTGACCTCTAACCTCGGCATGACCTCTGACCTCTGCAATCGCATACAATTTCCTCATGCTCCCCGCTCTAATTGGACTGACGGTCGCGGCCGCGGCTACGGCGGCGGGCTATGAATCCATGTCGTCAACCGGCCAGTGGTACGGGCACACGTTCACCGGCGGAGCACGTGGAAGCAAGCAAATCGCCCTGACCTACGATGACGGCCCCAACGATCCCCACACGCTGAAGTTGCTCGAGGTGCTGGCTAAACACAATGTGCGGGCAACGTTCTTCATGATCGGCCGCTACGCGCAGCAGCGCCCCGATATTGCGCACGCCGTAGCGCAAGCCGGACACGTCATCGGCAATCACACGCAAACTCATCCGTTGCTCATCTTCAAGTCGGAAGCGCAGACGCGCAAGGAACTGGTTGACTGCCGTCAGGTTCTAGAGAACGCAATTGGCAAGCACTCCGATTTGTTTCGTCCGCCGTTTGGAGGAAGACGCCCGGCAACGCTAAGGATCGCGCGCGAACTCGGACTCGAAACTATCATGTGGAACGTGACCGGCTACGACTGGAGTGCCCCATCAGCCGCGGTAATCGAGAAGAAAATCGAGCACCAGATGCGCGGCGGCGACGTGATCCTCCTGCACGATGGCAGCCATCGCGCCATGGGCGCCGACCGCGCGCAGACGGTGATTGCGACCGACAATCTAATCCAGCGATATCGCGATCAGGGATACGAGTTCGTGACCGTGGATGAGATGCGAGCTGTCGGCCGCCAACCTTCGGTAGCCGGATAGATCCCTCCCCAACCCTCCTGCTACGCATGAACCATTGCGAACGCCTGCTTCGCCGCCGCAATAGTTTGCTGCACGTCCTGTTCAGTGTGCGCGGCACCCATGAATGCCGCCTCAAACTGCGAAGGCGGCAAGTAGATTCCATTCTCCAGCATGGCGCGGAAGAAACGCCCAAAGGCTTCAGTGTCGCACTTAGCAGCCGAGGTCCAATCAGTGACGGGTCCCGCCGTGAAGAACCAGGTAAACATCGAGCCGACGCGGTTGTGGCACATGGTCACGCCCGCGTCTTTGGCTGCGGCGGCGACTCCGGCCACAACTTCTCCGGCGAGCTTGTCAAGTTTTGGGTAAACGTCTTTGTGCTCGCTCAAGTAGCGCAGCGTGGCATAACCGGCGGCCATCGCCAGCGGATTTCCAGACAAAGTTCCCGCCTGATACACCGGCCCGAGCGGAGCGATTAAATCCATAATTTCCGAAGGTCCGCCGTAGCCGCCCACCGGCAGCCCTCCACCGATGATTTTGCCCATGGTGGTGAGATCGGGCTGAATCGCATACAGTTCCTGCGCCCCGCCGTAGGCCAGACGAAACCCGGTCATAACCTCGTCAAAAATCAGCAGTGCTTTATCGCGCGAGGTGATGGCGCGCAGAGCTTCGAGGTATTCGCGCGCCGGAGGCACGCATCCCATGTTGCCGACGACCGGCTCCACAATCACGCACGCAATCTGGTGCCTGAATTTCTCGAAAGCCTGCTCGAGCGCACCGATGTCGTTGAATGGAAGCGCCAGCGTGAATTGCGTGAATTCTTCCGGAACGCCCGCCGAGCCCGGAATCCCGAGCGTAGCCACGCCCGATCCTGCCTTCACCAGCAACGCGTCGGAGTGTCCGTGATAGCACCCCTCAAACTTCACAATATATTTCCGCTTCGTGTACCCGCGTGCCAGCCGGATGGCCGACATAGTCGCTTCCGTTCCCGAGCTGACGAAACGAACTTTCTGCATGTGTGGAAAAGCGGAAATTACCAGTTCGGCGAGATCCGCCTCCGCAGGAGTGGAAGCTCCAAAGCTGGTGCCCTTCTGCGCCGCCGCGGTCACGGCTTCGATAACGGTGGGCGCCGCGTGCCCAAGGATCAGCGGCCCCCAGGACCCGATGTAGTCCACATACTCGTTGCCGTCCGCGTCCCAAAGATGTGAGCCCTGGCCGCGTACGATGTACAGCGGGTCGCCACCTACGCTGCGAAAAGCGCGTACCGGGGAGTTCACACCTCCCGGAATCAACTGTTCGGCGCGTTTTTGCAGCTTGCGGGACTGTTCTGTCTTGCGGGCCATATTTCCTCCACGGGAGCGGTAGCCAGATCAGGAAGCTTAAGATACTCCGATCAATATAACAGCGGCGAGGACTGGTGAGGTGAGAGGTTAGAGGTCAGATTGCAGAAGTAAAAACCTATTCTTCAATCTGCACATTGCTACCGCAGGTTCTTCTTACTTCTGCAATTTGACTTCTGACTTCTGAAATTTGGATCTTCACCTCTGCAATCTGACCTCTAACCTCTGACCTCTTTTCTCGCCTCGCCACAATGTGAATTCATCGGACTTTCACGAAATTGCAATACTCCCGCAATCTCTCGCGGCTATCGTGATCCCAGTTGCCCTTCTAACCGGGAGGGTTTATTAGGACGGCCTTGGGGGGCTCCGGGCTGTCCTTTTTAGTTTTCACCGGCGCCTTCGCCTATCCCCGAACTTCGCAGCCAGCGCTGATTCTCCCAAAATCACGCGAGGCCCTACTTCAGGTAAGCACGCACCAGACGGATCAGGTCTTCCGTCAATTCTTCGTTGGATTCCATCCTGTGATTCGGATGCGTGATGTGCAGCCGGATGTGATCCTCCAGGATCTCCGCCATCAGGCTGTTGACGCCGCCGCGAATCGCCGCCAGCAGCATCAGGATATCGGCACACTCGTCGCCCTCGGTCACCGCGCGCTCCACCGCGTTAATTTGCCCGCCCAGGCGTTTGATCCGCGAAAGCAGCTTCTGTTTTTCTTTCGAGATTTCCGGGAGTTTGTTCTTCATAAAGTTTCTTGAATTGTCCTGCATTTTTCCCTGACATATACCCTAGGGGGGTATGATATAACATTTCCAGCGGTGAAGGTAGACCTTTTCGCGAAAACCTCAGCACAAGGACGCAGGAAAACCAGCCGTGCGTGTGGGCCTCCGAATTAGCGGCACGCTGGGGCAGCAGTAGACGTGACACGATAGCCGGTTGACTCCTCCCTGCCGCTTCACCTCTGCTTCTCCTATCAGGACGAGGAGCCGGGTCGACAGGGAGACCAACGGTCCGGCCCGGCTGCAACTGTAACGTTCTATTAACCGCCTGAGCGCATACTGGTCAACTCGATGTGCCCGGCGTGATTGCAATCGCATCCAAGCGTGACCGAACGCGCTGTAGAGCCCGGTCCGGTCGTTAGTGTGTTTTTCATGGTATTGAAATTGAAATTCGTTTTCATTATGGACTGGTTCCTGACGAGCTGCCGCGTCGGCGCACGTCGCCGCGCCGGGCTGGCCCTGGCGTTCGCCTTCTTGCTGGGCTCCATGGTTCCCGCCTCTTGGGCGCAGGGGCAACCCACCTCCGATTCCACCCAAACGACCGCTGCCGCCGCCCCGGGCGCGGACAATCCGCCCGACCCACCCGCCAGTGGCGATCCCGAAGCCATGTTCCCGCATTTCACGAGCACGCGCTTCTGGCTCTCCGGGCAGATGAACTTCATCTTCCAAACGCATCCCGACTTTCACGCCGACTACAGCGGACCGCATAGCCTCAGTCCGGACTATGACAAGGCCACTTCTCGAGTGATGACCCTTTACACTGGCGTGCGCCTCAATAATTCCACCGAGCTTCTGGTGGATATCGAGGAAGCCGGCGGCGCAGCCCTCAGCACCGGCCTGGGCTTGGCCGGAAATACGGATCTGGACATCGTTCGCAATCCGCTGTTGAGCAAGGAGCCGTACCTCGGGCGCGGCATGATCCACAAAGTGTTCGCGTTGAGCCAGGACAAGATTGAGAACCAGCGCAGTTTTCTATCACTGTTCGACGAGTTGCCGCGCCGTCGCCTGGAAATTCGCTTCGGCAAATTCAGTCTGCCCGATTTCTTTGACGTGAATTCGGTGGGCTCCGACACGCACTTTCAATTCAGCAACTGGTCGGTCGACAATAACGGCGCCTGGGATTACGCTGCCGACACCCGCGGCTACACCCTCGGCTTCACCGCTGATTACGAGGATCGCAACTGGGGTTTCCGCTTCGGCGAGGGGTTGATGCCGAAAGTCGCCAACGGAATTGATCTGGTGTGGCGGCCGTGGCAGGTTCATGCGGAGAATTGGGAATATGAACTGCGCCGTGGCCTCATCCCGAAGAAACCCGGCGTTGTGCGGCTGCTCGCGTACCAGAACTACGCCAATATGGGCATCTACCGCGATGCCGTGGCCCAGCTCAAAGAAGGGCTGGTCTCGGTCCCCGATATCACGAACCACCCCTGGCACATCACACGCAAATATGGCTTCGGCGTAAACCTGGACCAGAATCTCACGCGCAACATCACGGCGTTTGCCCGCTGGGGTTGGGACGATGGAAGAACCGAGTCTTTTGCCTACACAGAAGTTGATTCGACCTTCGCCGAAGGCGTGGGGGTAAATGGCGCCCTCTGGCATCGCAAGCAAGACCGCGCCGGCATAGCCTTCGTGTCGAACGGCATCAAGAAAGACCACCAGGTCTACCTGGCCGATGGCGGCCTCGGTTTCCTGCTGGGTGATGGAGGCCTGAACTACGGACGCGAGAACATCGTCGAATCGTATTACACGGCCCACGTTTGGCGCGGAATCTATCTCGCTCCCGGAGTGCAGCACATCGACAATCCCGGTTACAACCGCGACCGCGGCCCGGTCGCGGTACCGGCCCTGCGGGCGCATGTGGAGTTCTGAACCCAGGTCGCAGTTCCCGGTTCTCACTTCCCAGCAAAATACAGCCTAGAAGGTGAATCGCGCGGAAAACTGCAATGCACGAGGAAGGCCGTCGGGGCTGATCTCCTGGAAGCTTCCGAAGTTGCCTGGGCCGGAATTGGGCACGAGATAGCATTGCTGGTTCGCTGACATGCCGTCCCCGCAGTTGGCGCCGATGGGATTGTACTGAATTTGGTTGATGCCGTCTCCGTTTTGGACGTAGTAGTTGGCGTGGTTGAAAAGATTGAAGGCTTGCACCTGGAATTGCAGTTGCATGCCTTCGCGGATTTCGAAACTGCGGGCGAGGCCCACGTCGATTCTCTCCAGCCAGGGGCCGTAGAAAGAATTCAGGCCAATGCCTGGGGTGGGGCCCGCGCCGTTGACGCCGCCGGCGGTGGCCGCGGTGTCCTGGTTGTAGGCCGTGTCGTTCAGGTTGTCACCGGCGCCGATGCAAGGGGAGTTGGCGAATAACGTCCCTATTGGATTGGTAGTGGTGCAGGCGGTATTTAACAAACCGGCGTAGGGACGGCCGGAAGAAAACTCCATGACGCTGCTCAGGGTCCAGCCAGAGAGGAATTTGCGTCCCATATCGGACGTGGTGAGTTGATCGAGACGGGGGCGATAGACTCCCGCGAAGGTAATGCGGTGACGCTGATCTAACAGCGAGGGGGCATGGGTATTGCTGAAGTCGAACTGATTGTTGAAATCCATGCCATCGAGCATGATGCTCTTGGCATAGGTGTAGCCAAATTGCAGGGAAAAGCCTTGCGACAGGCGATGCTGCACTTGCACGAACAAAGAGTTGTAATAATTTTGCGCCGGGCTGATGAGCTCCTGGATCTGGCCGAATTGCGAACTGATGAGGCCGTCATCGTTCTGGAGCAGACCGGCATCCATAGTCGGCAGGGTGTAAGTCGGGCCGGTGCAGGAGGACGGCCCGAGCGCACCAGGAGGACAAAAGGTGTAGGTGGTTGTGCCGGTCAACGGTTTGAGGTTCGCGTCATAGGCGGTGCCGGAAATTATGTGCACGCCGTGATTCCACATGGTGCCGAGGGTTAGGGTGGTGTTCTCGGAAATCTCGCGCTCGATCTGCAAGCTTGCCTGCTCGATATAAGGCGCGCGGAACTGCGGAGAAACCAGGGAAATGTCTGTGGAAGCGCCGAACAGGGGGTCCGTGGGCAGGAGAACTGTTGGAAACACCGGATAAGTGGAGGAAGGATTGTTCGGCGCGCCTGAGGTGTAACTGGAGCTTGCCTCCACCTGCTGCGATGCCAGCCCGTTGGAGATCACGGCGTTGCGATAGTTCAGACCGTTCATGTTGGTGTAGAACATGCCGAAGCCTCCGCGGACCACGGTCTTTGACTGTGGCTGCCAGGCAAATCCGAAGCGCGGGGCTACGCGTTTAAATTGGTTCGGATATTGCCCGGTGGGCGCATACAGAGGATTTTCCGCGGGCTGCGGGTAAACCTGGAAGTCCTCGCGCAAGCCCATTTCGAGGGTCAACTTCGGCAAGGCGCGGAACGTGTCCTGCACGTAGAATCCGTAGTAAGGCACGGAAAAAGAAAAAGTCGGTTTGCCCACAGCCTGATTGAAATTGCTGTATTCTCCGAGCGCAAAATGCTCCAGATCGGAAAATTCATAGAGGCCAAGGGGAGAGCCGAAGTCGATTGCTTCGTTCGGATCGGCGCCGCCATCGTTCGTGTCCGCATCCCAGGTGCGGCTGAAGTCGAAACCGAATTGCAGCGTATGCTTGCCGATCACGTAATCGATTCGGTCGGAGAAAGAGTACTGTCTTTCAAACACTCCTCCGATGGAGAAAGGAGCGTTGCCCAGGATGAAAGCGCTGGGACTATCCAGAACCACGGTCGGCGTGCTCCCAGCCAAACCGGTGGGGGTTGCGGTTTCGCTATCCTGCGAGGTGCCAGCGTGAAATTCGTTCAGCAGGTTGGGGGAAAAAGTGTGCGTCCATCCCACAGTGGCCTGGAAGGTACGGACCTTGGCGTTGGCCAGAGTTTGGGTTCCGTAGTTGCCGACGGTCGGGTCAAGAATGACGCCTCCGGGGGAATTGAAATTGTTCGCATTGAGGCTGAAAAACAGGCCATCGCGGTTCGTGGCCTGATAGTCGAGGCGGGGCGTGATCACCCAATCGTTGCCTTTTCTGGATTTGATTCCGAGGTTGGAGTTCAGCGCGTTGATAGCGCATGATACCTGCTGCAAGTATGTCTCGTTGCTTGGGTCAGGCGCGAGATCGGTTCCTGGTTGCGGCAGGTTATTGGGACAGATCGATGACGACGGCGTAGGCAGGGTTGGGGCCGTCGTTACCGAGGGCGGGAAAAAATTAGCGAGCACGAAGGCGTCCAAGTTCGAAGGGTTGGTCTGCAAAGCTGGGTTGATGACGGCGATCGGATTGTTGTGCAGTTGCTGCTCGTAATCGGCGAAGAACCATAGGCGGTTGTGCAGGATGGGGCCGCCGACAGCGGCGCCGAATTGCTGCAAATCATCTTCCGGTTTCGGATTGCCAGCGGCTTTGTCGAGGGCGTCGTTGGCCTCAAACGCGGAGTTGCGGTTGTAATAAAAGGCGCTGCCATGGAAGGCATTGCCGCCCGAGCGCGTGATCGCATTCACGAAACCAGCTCCGCCGCCGTAGATTGCGGTGTAGGGGCTGACCGTAACTTGAAATTCCTGGATCGAATCTTCGCCAAATAAATACGGGATGCGATTGCGGCCGACGATGTCGGCGAAATAGTTGTTGGTGGCATTGGAGCCATCGACGCTGAAGTAAGTGGAACCGTTTCCGTTGGCGTAACCGGAATCCTCGCCACCCTGTTGTCCGGCAATGCTGACCAGTCCTGTGTCGCCGTCGTAGTTGGTGTTGGGGGTGAGCAACATGAAGTTGGTGTATTTTCGTCCGTTGAGCGGCAAGTCTTGAATGAGAGAACGGTCGATGACGGTGCTGGCGGAGGACTCCTCAGGCCGCAGCAGCGGCGTCGTCCCGATTACTTTAACCGTATCCGCACTCGCTCCCACCTGCAGCTTGATATCCTGCGACGTAGTGTTTCCTACCATCACCCGCACCAGGACCTGGACATCGCGAAAACTGCTGAGACTTGCCGTGATTGAATAGTTGCCCGGCATGACCTCCGGAAACCGGTAAAGTCCGTCGCGATTTGTCTGGGCAGTTTGTTGCACACCGGTCGCGAGGTTCTGCACGACCACGGACGCTCCCGGTACTACCGCTCCGCTCGGGTCGGTTACCCGACCGCTGAGCGAGCCCGTCAAGACCACATTCTGGGCGGTCAGCAATAGGCAGCTCGCGAACATGGCCAAAATGCTGCACACCGCCAAGCGATTGACCAGCGGAATTCTCACGCCAAGGCGAATAGTGGTCTTAAGGGCGGGTGCAAAGAGCGAAGTGCGAGCGCATTCACCTAGCTTCATGACCTTATTCTCCTTCTTCGCACACCGATCCATGTGCGTCCTTCGATGGTCAAAGTACAGGACAATAATCGCGCGTTGTTAATAGTACGTGTCACGAGCGTTAATGCTCTGAGAAAAACCAACTATCGCCGATAATAGGTTCCGAATCTATTACTTGCGGTAGTTGTTGACGCGCGATGAATTCTGTCGCGGACGCATTGACTGACCCGCCTCTCCCACTTTAAAGTTCTCTCTTCCGGATCAGCCCGATCCACTGCACCGATCGAAATGGAACCGCTTCCTTCTATCTTCGAAAATGCCCCCGCGGCCCGCCTCGGACCGCTGGAGCGGCAGATCCACAACGCGGTGTGGATGCGGGGAACTGCCACGGTTCGTGAAGTGCTTGAGGATGTCACAATCTGGCAAAGCTATAGCACGATCATGACGACCATGGACCGTCTGTTTCGGAAAGGACTCCTCGTCCGCGTTCTCGAAGGAAAGGCGTTTCGCTACTCGGCGCGGTATAGTCCGGAAGAAGTGGAGCGCGGGGCCGCCATGAACGGAATCCGGCAGCTTCTGGGATCTGAGTATGCTTCGCTGCACCTCTCGTATTTCGTGGAGGCGGTCGGTGCGAAGGACGAGAAACTGCTCGAAGAGTTGCAGACCCTGGTGGAACGTCAGCGCGCGGAACTGCAACTCAAGAAGGGGGAGCAGGGATGATATTTGCGGCGCGGGGCCTCCTCGTTTCTCTTGCCTTTTTCGCCACGGTGTACTGCCCGCTCTCCTCGCTGGTCGTATTGGCATGGAGGAGCGTGGCGCACATGGGCCGAAAGTCTATCCTGACCTCGGCCAGCTTCCTGTTCGGCCTGCGGATCTTTTCTTTTGCGGTTTCCACTGTTGTCGCTGTTTTTTTCACGTTCCCGTCATTCTGGTTGATGGAGAGAGCTTCGCTCGACGAGGACTCCGGAACGTTTATTCTCGCCGCCTGTGCGCTCGTCATCCTGAGTGCTGGCTTGTTCCGTGTGCTTGGGGCTCAGGCGAGAACGACGAGCGCAGTGAAACAGTGGTCGTCGGGAGCGGGCGGCATTGGCAACGCGGTGGCTGCACCAGCACTGAGCGCTTCGAACGGCGCGCCCGCGTTGATTTTGGTCGGTATTCGCAGACCCAGAGTGATGGTCTCCGACATGGCGGCGATCGTGCTCAGCGGCCACGAACTGCAAGTGGCGATCCGGCACGAGTTGGGACACAAGCGCTCCTGGGATAACCTGAAGAAGGTTCTAATCAGTGCGACTCCATTTCCCGGAATGCGCAGCATCGAGAGTGCGTGGCGAGAGGCGGCCGAACTGGCGGCAGACGACTCGGCGGTCAGCAATCGTCAGGAAGCGCTGGATCTGGCTGCGGCGTTGATCAAGCTGTCCCTATCCTCGAAGCAGTGGTCCGAGCCTGCGCTGGCAAGCGGTCTGGTCAATGGCTCATCTTCGATTAGCCTGCGCGTCCAGCGCCTGCTCCAGTGGCGTAAGACTGGCCGGCGCCTGCAACGCATTCGGCCCTGGCCTCTTCTTGTTCTAATCACCATGATCGCCGGTATTGCCAGCAATTACGGCGCAGCCCTTGCGCTGACGCATCGCTTGACGGAATTGCTTGTGCCATAGTCGAAGCTCTCCCGAGAAGTCGGAGCCCTTTACCTTCCACGCACCCGGCCTGGGATCATGGAATTGTGAAAAGATGCCCACTTCTTCCCGAAGTTGGCCGCCTCAACCGTTTCGCGTAATCCCAGCTTCTTGTTTCTGCGCGCTCTGAAACGCCCAAGCCATGCGCGGTGTATTGTGGGCAATTCCGAAGCGGCCCTGAGCATCCAGCAGAATGATTCCGCCGTGGCCGTTGAGCCGCTGCTTCAGATAATTCATCGCTTCTTTCGCAATCCACTCCGGCAGGCTTCCGGATTCGACGCGATCTGCCGCCCACTTCGCCAGCACCAGCTTCATAATTGGTTCGCCCCATCCGGTGGTGGAAACGGCCGCGCTCAGATTGTCGGCGTAGCAGCCGCAGCCGATGAGCGACGAATCGCCGAGGCGTCCGGGATCTTTATTGAGCGTGCCCCCGGTCGAGGTGGATGCCGCGATATTGCCATCGCGGTCGAGCGCGACGGCTCCGACCGTGTCGTGCGAAATTTCGGGCGCGAACAGATCGTTGCCGTGGGTTGAGTCCTGCGCCTGGTATTCGCGCAAGCGCTCGACCTCGCGAGGGATGATGAGATCTTCGTTGCGGCAAAGAGCGATGCCGTGCTCGGCGGCAAAGCGCTCGGCGCCTTCGGCAACAAAATAGACGTGTGTGCTGTCGCTAAGAATCTTGCGGGCGGCGCGGACCGGGTTGCGTAGCCGCTCGACACACCCGACGCCGCCACCGCGTAAAGTAGCGCCGTCCATGATGAAAGCGTCGAGTTGTACCTTGCCGTCGCGGTTCAAGAAACTGCCGCGGCCGGCGTCGAAGGCTTCGTCATCTTCCAGAACGACCACCGCTTCTTCGACCGCGTCCAATGCCGAGCCGCCGCGTTCCAGCACGCGCCATCCCGTAGCGGTGGCTTTGCGCACACCCTGAAGGTGCGCCTCGACCATGTCGTCGGGAATAGCCCAAGCGCCGCCGTGAACCACCAGAATAGGATTATTTGCCACTTTTAGTCCTTGGGGGAAAGTTTGCCGTATTAGTGTAGTGTCCGCAGACTGGTGGCACCACTCCAAACTTTCATCCTGAGCGAAGCCAAGCCCTACGCATTTGAATTTATAATGCAGTACGACTTCGTTTTAATCCTCGCACCAGGAGATTGGAATGCAACGCAAAGCCAGTGCAGTGTGGAAGGGCGGTCTTAAAGACGGGAAAGGGACAGTTTCGTCCACCAGCGGCGTTCTCTCGAACACGCCCTATTCGTTCACCACGCGGTTTGAGAACACTCCGGGAACGAATCCGGAAGAACTGATTGCGGCAGCGCATGCCGCGTGCTTCTCGATGGCGCTGTCGGCGCAACTCGGAGGCGCGAACCTGACGCCGGAGAGCATCAGCACCGCCGCCACCCTCACCATGGAGAAACTTGATGCCGGCTGGACCATCACCGCCGTGCACCTCGATGTGACCGCAAAAGTGCCGGGCGCAAGCGCAGAAGCCTTCAGCACCGCCGCGCAAAACGCCAAAGCCGGCTGCCCCGTATCGAAGGTGCTGAACGCAAAGATTACGATGGACGCAAAGCTGGGCTAGAGCGGTGGTCTGGATGCTCGCCGCACAAATCTATCCTGTCATCCTGAGCGAAGCGAAGGACCTATAGATTTGAATGCACCCCAATGCCGAGGTCCTTCGCCCAAGATGACAACTGGTAAGAGACACCTTCAGCTTTGCTGCCGCAGCACCTGCCGCAGCTTGTGATTGAGTTTCACCGCATCCTGCGACGCCTGATCGATCATTTCGACCCAGCGACGCAAGTTCTCGGGCGGGCCTGCCTGCGAAATCAGGTAGGTGGCTTGCACAATGGTTTCGAGAGCATTGCTGAGATCGTGTGCCGTCAGGCGAAGCTCTTTCGCCAGTTCTGCGGGAATTTTATCGGAGGCGTTTCCCATAATCCTGGGCGTCCTGGAGCCTTGCCAACCGCGGAACACACCGAAACTGGTGACGTTGCGCTCGTTTGACAGCCAGGCGCCGGCCAGTAGATATTAGTGTAGTCCCCCTAAAAAAGGGCCTGCCGATTTTTTTCTTTTTATGCGGATATGGCGGAACTGGCAGACGCGCTAGGTTCAGGTCCTAGTGGCCGCAAGGTCGTGGAGGTTCGAGTCCTCTTATCCGCACCAAGCCTTAGCTCATAGCGGTGCATGGATTAAATCGATGGCTCAGCGAGACGCCATGCTGGAAGTCAAACTCATCCTCTGTCCCATTGATTTCTCAGAGTTCTCGGTACGGGCGTATCGCTACGCGCTCTCGCTCGCCGAGCACTATCGAGCCCAGGTGGTGGCGCAACATATAGTAGAAATATGGCGATATCCTTCTGTTGGCTTTGCTGCCTCTGCCCAACTCTATGACGAGTTCTGCCAGGCGGTTCGCGAAAGCGGCCAGCAACAGCTGCAGGCATTCGTCAAGAACCACACCCACGCTGAAATTCAGCCCGAGCTCGTGGTGCACCTGGGGATGGCCCCGGACTCTATTCTGTCGTTAGCGCAGGTGCGGAAAGCCGACGTGATCATCATGGGAACCCACGGCCAGCGCGGCTATGACCGCTTGATGCTGGGGTCGGTGACTGACCGAGTAATGCGCCGGGCTCCCTGTCCGGTACTGGCAGTATGTAACCCGCCACACGACTCTATGGCCGCAGGTGAACCGCGGCAACACATCCACCATTTGAACCGGGTCCTTTTCTGTACCGATTTTTCCGAGAATTCAGCGCGGGCTTTGGACTATGCCATCTCTGCGACAACCGAGTACGACGCCGAGCTCACCCTGCTGCATGTGTTGGAGGAGGTCCCGAGTCCGGCCAAGACCGAGCAGGCCATAGCGGCAGCGACGGCGCAACTCGATAAATTGATTCCACCAGAGAGACGCGGGACCCTCAAGATTAAGACGGCGGTGCGCATCGGAAAACCTTACCGGCAAATCATTCAATTCGCCCTGGAGGCGCAAACTGACATGGTGACCATGGGAGTGCATGGTCGTGGCGCCTTGGATCTGGCAGTGTTTGGTTCGACAACCTATCGGGTGGTGCAGTTGGGACCTTGCCCAGTCCTCGCCGTCCACCTCTGAACCGTTAGTCTCGCCCGTAGCCCTTAGTGCGTGCGGGAGGGTTTCGTTTTCCGGGAATCCGCCGAAAGCCGAATGCTCTAGAGTCCTAGTCCCGGAGGGACAACCGAGCTTAGCCCAGCGCTTCAGCGCTGGGAAAGCAAAAGAGATGATTCAAGTCCCGGAGGGACGATCGAGATCTCGCGGACGCGCCCTGGCCTCAAGCGCCCGCAGACAACCGGTGCGTGCTCCGGCTTTGCGCGATTCCGTACTGGCGGATTTTATAGAGCAGAGCTTTGTAGCTGATCTTTAGCAAGGCCGCCGCCTGTTTGCGATTCCAGTTTGTCTCTTCCAGCGCCCGGGCGATCGCTTCAGCCTCGGCTCCATCTTTGGCGTTCCGCGACAGCGATTTCAGTCCGCCCACCGACTCCGCACCCGCGACTGCGGTTCTGTCGGCCACGTAGGCATGCATCCCCCGGCCGCCATCGGGGCGGGGCTGCAACTCCGAGGCAGCTAGCGTTTCGTCTCCCAAGACCAGGTAGCGCTTGATGAAGTTGCTCAGTTCTCGCAGGTTGCCCGGCCAGGAATGCCGCAGGCATGCCTCCAACAGCGCCGGTGACAGCGGCAACGGCGGACGCGCATACGACTCCGACATGCGCGACATGAAGTGCTTCAGCAGAATCGGGATTTCTTCCTTACGCTCGCGCAGCGGCGGCAGCGACATCGTGAATGCGTTTAGCCGGTAATAGAGGTCTTCCCGCAAACGCTTGCTGGCCAGCGCTTCCGGAATGTCAATGTTCGTGGCGGCCAGAATGCGCACGTCGACTTTGACTAAGGTACGGCTGCCTAGGCGCGAGAACTGCTGGTCCTGCAGCACGTGCAGCAGCTTGGCCTGCAGCCCCGGCGGCATTTCGCCGATTTCGTCGAGCAGGATGGTGCCTTTGTTGCACAGTTCGAACTTGCCCGGCTTCGGGTGCGTGGCGCCGGTAAAAGCTCCCGCTTCATACCCGAACAGTTCGCTCTCCAGCAGATCGGCGGGCACCGCCGCGCAGTTCACCTTGAGGAAAGTGCGGTGCGCGCGCGGGGAAAGTTTGTGGATCAGCCGCGCCAGTACTTCCTTGCCCGTGCCGCTTTCCCCGAGCAGAAGCACGGGGATTTCGACGTTGGCGACGAGCGCGGCCTGCGATCGAATCTTCTTCATCGCCGGGCTGGCAGCGACGAAGAACACGTCGTCGCAAAGTTCTTCCACTTCGCCCGCGTAGCTCTCACCCTTGGCCGTGCCCACACACTGTCCAATCACCGCATCGAGTTCGGCTTTCTGGAACGGCTTGGTCAGATAATCGACCGCGCCCAGGCGCATCGCCTGCACCACTTTGCGCGTGTCATTTACGCAAGACAACATGACCACTTTCAATCCCGGCTTGAGGTGGCGGAGTTGTTCCAGAGTCTCGAGCCCGTCGATGCCCGGCATGAGCAGATCGAGCAACACCAGGTCGGGATGTAGTCCCTTCTGCACGCGCTCCACCGCTTCTTCGCCGGTGCTGGCGGTCTGCACTTTGTGCTCATCCACTTCCAGCAGCGTGCGGATATAGCGCAGCATTCCCGGTTCGTCATCCACCAGCAAGATGTTGGCGGCTTCGCTCATTTCGTTCCTCGTGGCGGACTGCTCAGAATTGGTTTCAGCGGAATAATAAAAGAAAACTTGCAACCCGCACCCGGTTCGCTTTCCACCCAGATCTTGCCGCCCATGCCCTGCAGCAGCCGGCGGGAAATGGCCAGCCCCAGCCCCATGCCTTCGGCCGATTCGCTGCCCGGCAGGCGGAAAAAATCATCGAAGATTTCCAGGTGAAACTCCGGTCGAATTCCCGGCCCGGTATCGGCCACGCTTACTTTAACGGCGTTCGGAATATTTATCGACTGTCGCCGGCGGTCCCCATTTGTGGCGGACTCGCTCACGCTGCGTCGCTCCCACATATGGGGTTCAGCGTGCAACCAGACCGTCCCGCCCTGGGGCGTGTACTTGCACGCGTTCTCCAGTAGATTCGAAATCACGCGCTGGATCTTGGGCAAATCGAAGGCAAAGGGCGTCAGTTTGTCGTTCGCCAGAAAATACAGTGCCAGACCGCGTTCCTGAAACCGCGCAGACCAAAGCCGGCAAACTTCGGAGAGGCATGCGTTCATGTCCCCTTCCACGAACTGCATGCGCAGTTCGCCGGTCTCGAGCAGGCTGAAGGTCAGGAAGTCCTGAATGAAGTGCTGCAAGCGTTGCCCGCTCAAAAACATGTCGCCCATGATTTCGCGTTGGCGTTCGTTGAGTGGTCCGAGTTTCTGACTCTGCAGCAGTTCGATGTAGCCGTTGAGAATCGCCAGCGGCGTCTTGAGGTCGTGCGCGGCCGAGGCCAGAGCGGTCGTCGTCTTGCGCATATGATCGCGCATTTGTTCCAGATCCCGTGCGATATCGTCCGCCGAGCTGGGCATCGAAGCCCGAGCCTTGGCTGTCGACGGCAGAACCTCTGTCGGACTACTGCCTTTGTGGGCGGTAGTTGGGCTTTTGTCTAACGTTGAAGACATGAAAACCAAGTAAGCGCACGCCAATAACGGGGAGGTGTGTCCCTCTACCTACAGAACACGGGGGGTAAATTGATCGTATGTCAGGGGTGCCAGAGTGTCAATTGGAAAAGGCCCCGAACCGGCATTGAAGCGAAAAACCTTGCACTTTTGTGGTATGACTATTGGTCATTCATCGAATCTTAACGCTGTGCAATTGCCCCCGTAATCTCCGTGTTGGGGGCGAGGTTTGCACTTGATTCCGGGCAAACTAGCCTTACTCCGAAGTTTGGCCCCTGAGATGCGGTCTTAGGGCCGTTAATACCTCCTCTTAAGGTGGTTCAGATACGTGCGCCGCAGCCTATTAAAGAAGGAAGAACGTAAGTGGCCACGATTGCAACTCGCTATTCCGGTTTTTGTCCGCACCCGTGACCGGAATGGCAAGGAATCCCTGGAGTTTGCCACCGCCGTCAATATCTCTCCCGGGGGTGCTTTGGTGGTTGTTCGCCGTTCTTTGCCAAAATCGGCACTGCTTTCCCTGGAGATTCCCAGCGCTCCTATCGGTTCCGCCGACGGTTTGAAGACTTCTTCTCGGATCATGCAAGCCAAGGCCATATGGGTTGCGCACCTTGATGACTACCACCTTCTCGGTCTGAAGTTCGCTCGCCCCTTGAACACCGACGCCGCTGCCGTTTCCGGTTGGAATCTGAGAAGAGCCGGTTCGGCGGTGTGAACTATTTTTCTCTTCCCACCTCTGTCTAAGCATGGCACTTTAGTGCCATGCTCGATCCTCTTGCTCTCAGGCTATTATCTCGCCAAGCCATTCACCAGCCGAGCACTTAACGGAGCTCTCCACAGCTGTTCCGTGCTCTTCCCAGGTTTGGCGCTTGGCTTGCACTTTTAGTGCATGCGGCCGACACTCGCCGCAGGGGGGCGTTCAGCCTTATGACCACACTTCCGGTAATTCCTCTGGCACAGGCTCTAGGCGAGGTTCCCCCTGACAACATTATTTTTGGCCATTCTGAGGTCATGCAGGCGGTTCGCTCGCGGTTGGGCAAAGTGGCCGCCGCCAACGTCCCGGTCCTGATCACAGGCGAGAGCGGCACCGGGAAAGACATCATTGCCCGCCTCATCCATGGACTCTCGCCCTGGAAGACTGGCCCTTATGTCAAAGTGAACTGTCCGGCGATTCCCGGAACGCTGCTGGAAAGCGAGCTGTTTGGTTACGAAAAGGGAGCCTTTACCGGCGCCTTTGGCTCCAAGCCTGGGCGAGTCGAGTTGGCCCACCGCGGTACCTTGTTTCTGGATGAAATTTCCGAGCTGGACTCATCGTTGCAATCGAAGCTTTTGCAACTCTTGCAGGATGGGCAATTCTGCCGCATCGGCGCCCAGGAAGACAAAAAGGTCGAAGTACGGGTGGTATGCGCCACCAACCGCCATCTGGAAGCCGAGATCGAAGCGGGCACTTTCCGCCAGGATCTTTATTACCGCATCAATGTGGTGAATCTGCGCATGCCCGCGCTGCGCGAACGTCGCGGTGACATTGAAGATCTGTGCAGCTACTTCCTCGAATATTACAACCACAAGTTCAACTGCCGGGCTCGGCCTCTGTCGCACGAAGTTCTGGCGGTGCTCCAGAAATATCATTGGCCGGGAAACATCCGTGAACTGGAAAACCTGATCAAGCGCTACGTGATTCTGGGGCATGAAGAAGTGATCACCAACGATCTGGTGGCGCGCGAGCCAGACTTCTTCAATCCCGACATCTCGTTCGACGGTCCGATTTCGCTGAAGAAGCTCACCCGCCAGTGCGTGCACGAACTGGAACGCAAGGTCATTCTGAAAGTGCTGCAACAGCACCATTGGAATCGTAAGCAGGCAGCGCGCACGCTGGGCATTAGCTATCGCGCCCTGCTGTACAAGATTCGCGATGCCGGCCTGCCTTCGAACCGTGCGCTGCGCTTGCAGCAGGCGGAGAAGAATAACACTGAAATCGAGCGCGGCGATTCCACCACCGGAGTAGTAGTGGCCGCCTGAGCCCGCATTGCCCCCGCGCTGATTTTGGGAAGGGCACGGCTTCAGAGCCTGCCCTGAGCGAAGCCGAAGGGTGCCCTTACCGGCCAACTCTGCTTTTGGTCGTGATCGGTGCCGATTGAGAGACTAAGGGAAGGTTCAAGCGCCCAGTCTCTCCGTCAGGTCGCGAAGTGCCGCGCTCCAATCGTTCAGCCCCTCCGCCTCCAGCCACAGGTCTTTGAGTTCGGAGTTGGTTCGCACCCTTTCCACGGCGCGGCGGGCGAGGTCAACCAAATCGGGCGGAGCTTCACATTTGGTTTTGCTGAGCCAATCGAAAATCTGCCGTGGCGTTGCCGACGATGCCGTCTCATCCTTTGCAGCGGCGACCAGCGCCGCAACCACTTCAGCGGCCGCCACTGCGCTGCCGCTCTCCGGCGCTTCCAGATAGTTTTCCTGATCGGCGGCACGAGAAAGGATCGCCATCAGATCTTCGATTCCCAGCGCTTTGAGCCGCCCCAGAAAATTCTGCGCATCCTCATTCTCGAAACTGCCCGTTCCCCATCCTGGCATGAAGCCTCCGGACAGAATTATAGCCGGGCAGATTTATAGATAGGGTGCGGCCCGTCCTGCGACACTTCAGCGATGTTTGATAAACGATCCGCTTTGCAGTTCGGCCATCGCCTGGCGTAGCTCCTCCTGCGTGTTCATCACGATCGGGCCGTACCATGCCACCGGCTCCTCGATCGGCTTTCCCGATACCAGCAGGAAACGAATCCCTTCGTCTCCGGCCTGGACGCTGATCTCGTCACCGCGGTCGAATAGCACCAGCGAGTGATTACCGGCGTCGTACACCGGCGGCGCATCGGGCTTCGAGACCTGCTCTGTCAGAACCGCGCGGGGATCCGACGAGTCGCGGAACGTGCCTGAACCCGCGAACACGTAGGCAAAGGCATTGCGCGTGGTCTCGATCTTGAGCCGCTTCCGCTGACCCGGGCCGACCGAGACATCCAGGTAATTCGGATCAGCCGCCACACCTTCCACCGGTCCCTTCTTACCCCAGAACTCGCCGCAGATAACGCGCACACGGGTGCCGTCATCGTCGGTGACTTCCGGGATCGCGCTGGCCGGAATGTCCTGATACCGCGGGTCGGTCATCTTCAGCGACGCGGGCAGGTTCGCCCACAGCTGGAAACCGTGCATGCGGCCGCGCGCGTCGCCCTTGGGCATTTCCTGGTGCAAGATTCCGCTGCCCGCGGTCATCCATTGCACGTCGCCAGCGGTCATCTTGCCCTTGTTGCCCAGGCTGTCGCCGTGTTCCACAGAACCGGCGAGCACATATGTGATCGTCTCAATCCCGCGGTGCGGATGCCAGGGAAATCCCGCGAGGTAATCTGCTGGATTGTCATTCCGGAAATCATCCAGCAGCAGGAAAGGATCGAATTCCTTCGTTTTGCCGAATCCAAACGCGCGCTGCAGCTTCACACCAGCGCCTTCGATCGTCGGCTTCGGTTGAATAATCTGTTTTATTGGGCGCAGTGACATAACTTCTTCCTTCCTCGTCGTGCGGCTTGCCTTGCGATGGCACCGCTGACGATGCTTTTTAGGCCTTCACGAACTGGACATCCAGCGTGATGGTAACCTCGTCTCCGACAAGAATGCCACCGGTCTCCAGCGCGGCATTCCAGGTCAGCCCGAAGTCTTTGCGGTTGATCTTCGTCGTTGCGGAAAGGCCGATGCGGGTGTTGCCCCACGGATCCTTGCCGGGCGCGGTCGGTCCTTCGAGCGCGAACACCACGTTCCGGGTCACGCCATGAATCGTCAACTCACCCGCCACCGCCAGTTCCCCGTCTGCGACGCGGGTTATCCCCGTGGACTTGAAGGACAGCGTGGGGAACTTCTCCACGTCGAAGAAGTCGGCGCTCTTGAGATGTGCGTCCCGCTGGTCTTCGCGCGTGTTGATGGAGGCCGCCTCGATCGAGGCCTCGACCCGCGAATTCGTCAGGTCGGTTTCGTTCAGAACCAGAACGCCCTTGACGCGTGTAAATTGTCCCTTCACGTTGGAGATCATCATGTGTTTCACCTTGAACTCGGCGACCGAGTGAACCGGATCGATGTTCCAGGTGCTGGTTGCAATTTGCGGTGCAGCAAGCGTGCTCATAGGTAATTTCCTCTCCCAAATAATTTGATGCGTTATAACATTAATCGTTGCAACAACTGTTAAGCCCAAGAAATCAGGCTACTTGGCTGCGCGTAACCCGCAACAGTTCGGTCAAAGCCCGCAGGCGCTCCCGCCCCAGGTGCCCTAATTGTTTGCGATGCGCTGCCTGCACCGGTTCATCCAGTCGGGCCAGCAGCTTGAGACCCTCCGCGCTGATCCGAGCCATCACCGTTCGCCGGTCTTTGGCTTCGCGGCAGCGCGAGATCAGCTCGCGCTTTTCCAGCCGGTCGAGCAGCCGGGTGATGTCTGGATCCCGCGTAATCATGCGGCTGGCAATCTCGCCGCACAGGAGCCCTTCCGGTGCACCGCGCAGGATGCGCAGCACGTTGTACTGCGTCCCCGACAGTCCCTCGGTCTTTAGTACTTCGATCGGCCCGCGCGACAGCATGTCGGTGGTGCGTGCCAGCTCCAGGAACGCCGCTTCCTCGGGACATCCCACGCGCCGTCGCTTGTGCTCCGCTTCAGTTGTTTCCTTCATCGAGCCCTATATTACTCGTTATGACGACTATTGTCAAGACGCATGTTTCCCCAAAAGCGGCCCGCTGTAACGGTCGAGAGGATTTGCCTTGATCTCTAGTATCGTGTATTGGTACACTTTACACATGCTGAAGAGCTATCGGCATAAAGGCATCAAACAGTTTGCCGAAACGGGCTCGAAGGCTGGCATTCGCCCTGAACATGCAACCCGGCTCAGAAGGCTCCTTTCCGCTCTGGATGCGGCCACTTGTCCGGCCAACATGAACGCGCCCGGTTATGCCCTGCACTCGCTCAAGGGCGAACTGGAGGGCCATTGGGCGGTGCGGGTCAGCGGAAACTGGCGGCTCACGTTTGCGTTCGAGGGCGAGGACGCCATTCTTGTCGATTACAAGGATTACCACTAGGAGCAAAGAATGCTTTTTCATCCATCCCATCCCGGCGAAGTCTTGAAGGATTACCTGGGGGACATGACGGTAAAGGAGGCGGCCGAGCGCCTTGGCGTGACGCGGCCAAACCTCTCCCGGATACTTAACGGTCGAGCCGGCATTTCAGCCGTGATGAGCGTGCGGCTTGCCAAGGCGATGCCCTATACGTCGCCCGAGTTCTGGCTGAAGATGCAGCTCAATTACGATCTCTGGAAGGCCCAGAAGAACAGGCTGCCAAAGATCAAACCCTTCCCGGCACGGCCGCAAAAGGTGCTGGCCTCAGCTTGATTCGACAGCCTCGCCGAGGAAACGCCCCGCGCTGTCGTTTCTTGCGGAATCTCACGCCCAGAACGTCCGGTCCAGCGTTCGATACTGAATCGCCTCGGCGATGTGTTTGGGCTCCAGCTGCGCATTACCTTCGAGGTCGGCAATCGTGCGTGCAACCTTCAGTATCCGGTCATGGGCGCGGGCGCTCAGCCCCTGCTGCGCCATGGCCCGTTCCAGCAGGCGCTCGCAATCGGCGGAGAGCTCGCAGAACTTGCGAATCGATTGCGGCGGCATCTGCGCGTTGCAGTAAAGCTTTTGGCGCTCGGAGGAAAAGCGCGTCAGCTGCAGCTCCCGCGCCCGAACCACGCGCTCCAGAATCTTGGCTGAATTCTCCGGCTCCGTGGTGCTGCGCATTTCCTTGTAGTTCACCGCCGGAACGTCAATGTGAATGTCAATGCGGTCCAGCAGCGGCCCCGAGATTTTTGAAATGTAACGCTGGATCATGGGCGGTGTGCAGTGGCACTCGCGGGTACGGTCGTTGTGAAATCCGCACGGACACGGATTCATGGCGGCGGCCAGCATGAAGCGCGCCGGGAAGGTCAACGACATGGCGGCCCGTGCGATGCAAGCGCAACCGTCTTCGAGCGGCTGGCGCAGAACTTCAAGAACGTTGCGCGGAAATTCCGGGAGTTCGTCGAGAAACAGAACCCCATTGTGCGCCAGTGACACTTCGCCCGGCCGCGGAATCGCACCGCCGCCGATCAGGCCTGCGTCTGAGATGGTGTGATGAGGCGCCCGGAAAGGACGCAGTCCAACCAGTCCAGCCCGCGCGTCGAGCACGCCCGCCACGCTGTGAATCTTGGTGGTTTCGAGCGCCTCCTCAAAGGTAAAAGGCGGCAGGATCGTCGGCATGCGTTTCGCCAGCATCGTTTTTCCCGAGCCCGGAGGCCCGATCATCAGAATGTTGTGCCCGCCCGCGCAAGCGACTTCCAGGGCGCGCTTCGCGGTTTGCTGCCCGCGAACATCTTTAAAATCCACATGGAATTGCTGCGCCTGGCTGAGTAGCTGATCGGTGTCAACTTGCATGCGCGAAACGCCGTTGCCAGAATTAATGTAATGAATGACCTCCAGCAGCGACTTGACGGGATAGACCTCGACTCCACCGACCATGGCCGCCTCGCGCGCGTTGACTTCGGGCACGATCAGGCGTTTCACCTTCGTGCGCCGGGCCTCGAGGGCAATCGGCAATGCGCCCCGGACTCCACGCAGGCTTCCGTCCAGCGAAAGCTCGCCCACAAACAGCGCGTCCGGGACCTCCTTCTTATTCAGCCCGCCATATGCGCCCAGGATGCCGAGCGCCATCGGCAGGTCGAAACCCGACCCTTCTTTGCGGATGTCGGCCGGCGCCAGATTGATGGTGATCTGCGTGGGAGGAATATCGTAGCCGCAGTTTTTCAGCGCCGAGCGCACTCGGTCGCGGCTTTCGCGCACCGCGGCATCGGGCAGGCCGACCGTGTGAAAGTGGTCTTCCTGCATTTTGATGCCAGAAACATCCACTTCCACTTCGATGATGTTCGCGTCGATGCCGTAAACCGCGGCACTCAGCGTTTTATAGAGCATAGGGACACCTGTGCGCACACGAAGGGGACAACGTAGGATGGGAGATTCCTGCCACCATCCTAGCCCCACCCTGATCGGACCGCTGTGATGGTCATCACCCCGTTACCGTGACGGAACGTTCTGTTCTGTACTGCCGCTTTCGGTGCTACGCTAAAGGCAATCCGTCGGAAACGACGAATCAATGATCGACGACCGATGATCGACGACCGACGACCCGAAAAATCGTTTTCGCGCTAGCGGAGTCTCCCCCATGCCCGACGAAAGTTCCACTTCAAAGCCGCCTGATCAAGTTCCCAACCGGCTGGAGGCCGAGGAGAGCCAGCTCTGGCGATGGGCGCTTTTGCTGCTCGTCTTGTTTGCGGCGGCGGTGGCGGCGTTGTCGTTTGAAGCGCTGAAAGATCTTCCTTACCGCCTGTGGGCAATTCCGGCGGGACTCCTGGTGCTGTCCATCCTGTTTGCCGCCTATGCTTTCGGCCGCAAACGCGAGGTTACAGAGCTCAAGCAGATTCTGAAGGGCTTTCAGAATCAGGCCGGAGTCGTACCTTCTGAAGAACAACTCGATCAGCTAAGCCAATTGATCCTGCGTTCCCAGCGCAATTTCAAGGAGCTGATCGATTCCATGGATGATGTGGCCCTCGCCATCTCACTCGATGGCACCCTCAAAACCGTAAACCGGCGAACCGCAGAACTTCTAGGTGTTCCTTATCCCCAGCTGGTGGGTCGCAAGCTTGAGGAATTCCTGGCCGCGCCCCTGCACCCGGAAACGTCCATGAGCACGGCGCGGTTTCTGGAGAAGCGAAGCTGGTCGGGCGTGGTCGAAGTTCGCCTGCGGAACGATCCCCGGCGCCTTTACTACGACTGCGTGGTCAACGCCATCGTTAAGGGCGGCGATGTGACCGGAGCCAGCGTGCTGGCGCGCGACATCACCGGCCATCGCGAAAAGGAACAGCGCTTCACCCAGTTGTTCGAATCTCTGCAGGAGGGTGTCTACATCAGCAATCCGGAGGGCAAGTTGCTCGAGGTCAATCCGGCGCTGGTGACGATTTTGGGTTACGAGAGCAAAGAAGACTTGTTGAACCTGCCGCCCGAACAACTGAATGCCGATCCCGGCGGCGATCCGGTGCTGGGACGCGGGGGAAGCCAGAGCGGCCGCACTCGCACTCGAGAGGTTCGGCTGCGAAGAAAAGACGGGGGAGTCGCGGTGTGCGTGGATACATCAACCGGCGTAATAGAAACGGGGAAGCTGATCCGCTACCAGGGCACCCTCGTGGACGTCACCGAGAAACGCGCGCTGGAGAAGCAGTTGCAGCGTCAGGAAGAGTTCCGGAGACATCTGTTGGAAAGCTTCCCCGATCTGATCCTGGTGCTCGATTTGAAAGGGAAGTACACGTTCGTGAGCGCTCGTATCGCCGAGCTCCTCGGGTATGGGCCGGAACATCTCCTGGGCAAGAACGTCGAAGATGTGGAGCGAACTTCACCCGAGCTGGCTACGCTCTACCGCACGGTCGCGACCGGCAGGAGCTCGCTGACCTCCTGTGAATACAATTCCCGGCACCACGACGGCAGTTGGCGCGCCATGCTGGCCATGGCCAGTCCACTGCTCGATGCCGAAGGCGCGCCGGCAGGCGTCATCATCTCGGTTCGCGATGTCACCACCGAGAAGAAACTGGAGCAGAAGATTATTCAGAGCGAACGCCTCGCCGCCATGGGCCAGATGATCGGCGGCTTTGCCCACGAGCTCAATAATCCCCTGACCGCTATTCTGGGCTATGCCGAACTGCTGCAGGAATCGCAGTCCACCGATTCCGCCCGCAAGCAGATCGCCGATCTGCACAAGGAGGCAAGGCGCGCCGCCGAAATCGTGCAGAACTTGCAATACTTCGCCCGCCCGCCGGCTCTCGGACGCAGCCAGGTCGACCTCAATGAGCTCGTGCACCGTACCGTGCAGATGCAGGCGTATCCCTTGCGCAAAAGCGAGATCACGGTCGACTTTTTGCCCGAACCGGCGATCCCCTCGATCATGGCTGATCCCAATCAGCTCATGCAGGTGTTCTTGAATCTTCTGCTGAATGCTGAGCAGGCGATCCGCGAAACCCGGGAGAAAGGTACGATCCGCGTGCGCGTCGGCCGAAACCCGGACTCCGTATGGGTCGTGTTTCAGGATGATGGTCCGGGAATCGCCGCCGAAAACTTGGAGCACATCTTTGATCCCTTCTTCACCACCAGGCGCCCCGGCCGCGGCACCGGTCTCGGTCTGAGCATCTGCAAAACCGTGCTCCGCGAGCACGGAGGCAACATTGAAGCCGCTTCAGCCCCCGGCGGAGGCGCAGTCTTCACCATCACCCTGCCGCTGACAACGGCAGAACCGGCGCCAGCAGGAGCAGCAACCAGTCAAGATTGAAGACGATCAGGCAAGGAGTTGGCCTCATGTCGAATTCCCTTCGTGTACTTCTACTCATCACTCTCACTCTAAGTCTCGCGTGAAGTTTCGTCAGAAGATGATCCAAGCGTCATGCAAAATTTGGCGCGCGCCACTCGCGCAGGTGACTTTGGTGCATCGTCGCACACGCCCGCTTCGATCATTTTTCTCTTGACTTCGTTCTGCGTTGACTCTATACATTCAATCAGTTGCAACAAAAGATCGTTGCGAAATTCCATGAAGAATGGAAAGGGAGAATAGATCCATGGCAACCAAGAAGAAAGCAAAGAAGAAAGCCAAGAAGCACTAAGCACCTGCAACAGGCAACGACAAAGGGGACGCGATGAGCGTCCCCAAAGTTTTTTGCGGCAATTCTTGCAGACTCCCAAAACCACTTAGCACTGGGATTTTGGGTGGCGCAGCGCCGGGGTCCCCAGCACGCCCGGTTTTGGCGTGATGGGGTGGAGGGCTTCAGCGCTGCGGTAATCGCACTGGCTTGAACTCGGCTTTAGCCGCTGGGGTCACACTCTCCGTGCAGCAACTGGTTTTCCACAATCTCCGCAACCATGTCTCCCCAGCTTCCCTGGAGCTTTCCGGATACCATTTCTAGTTAACGCGAGGCCCCGGTTTCCTCGCCGGCGCCACCACCACCTTCTCCGTCGCCGGACAAAGATTGCGATAGGGACAATACGAACACTGATACCCCGGCTTCGCGGCAAACTCTCCCCGCGCGATTCCCTCCGCCGCTTTTTGCACCCGCAATTTCGCCGCCTCCAATTCGCCGTCGGTCCGCGTAGTGCACACCTCCATATTGTTTTCGAGGTTATGGAAGATCAGCCGGTCGGCGTGCTCCCCAAACGCATCTCTGGCCGCAAGCGCGTACAAGGAGAGTTGCAGGCTCTCATCGGCATCTTCTTGTGACCGCGGCTTACCCGTCTTGTAGTCCACGATGGCTACGGTGTCCGGACCCGTACGGTCGATACGGTCCACACGCCCGGTCAATTTCGCCGAACCCACTTGCAGTTCAAACTTGCGCTCAGTCTCGACGACCTCGGGCGGCGGCGCACTGCGAGCCACCCCGAAGAACTGCCGCAACTGCTCTATCCCCTGCCGCAAATACAGCTCATACTGATAGCGGTCCGCGATACCAGCCGAAGCCAGGTGGGACCGGAACTGCTCCAGCAACTCGTCGTCGCCGATCTCACGCTGATAGCGCTGCGCGTCGTAAAAAGTGCGCAGCACACCGTGCATGCCCGCTCCGTAGTGCAGCGACGCGGATACTTCGCGCGGCAGGTTCCACTCCCGTTCCAGCTTGAAGCGCAGCGGACACTCTTCATAAATTTCAATGGCCGACGCGCTCAGCCCGGTAACGAAATTGGCCGACGGCGGCATCAGCAGCCACGCGGCAACGTTCGATTGCCGCACCGCGATTCTCTGCTCCTCTTCAGCAAACAAAGCATCCTGCACCGCCGCCGCTGAGCGTGCGAACCAGAATTTCCTGTAAGCCGGGTGAACCATAAACTCGCGCAGAAACTGCGTGGGCTTCGGATCCTTCTTGCCCCGGCCCTGGTGCGCATAGATCGCCAGCGTGTCCTTGGCGCGCGTCATCGCCACGTAGAAAAGACGCCGCTCTTCCTCTTCGTGCAGCGTCTTATCGTCAACAGAAAACGCGTCCGCGCGGCCCAGTTCCGGAGGAAAATCAACCAGCGGCTCCCTGTAGCTGCATGGAAATGAGGTCGAAGAACCGCGCAGAATGGCCACGTGCCGGAACTCAAGTCCCTTGGCGGCGTGCGCAGTCAGCAACTGCACCGCATCGACATCATCCTCGACGCGCGGAAGCGTAATCGCACCTCGCGCCTGCACAAAGTAGTCGAGGTACTCGAGGAATTCCGAAGGGCTTCCAGTTTCGGCGATAGCTTTCGGCTGCCACGCTTCCACAAATTTCAAGAACGCAACCACCAACACCGACTGCGGCAAGCCAAAGTGGCGGATCACAACCTTCACCGCATCATCTGCGCGAACTCCGTCCTTCCCCACTTCCCGGTGCACCTTCTCCACGCTTTCCAGCACCGCCGCGCCGTTCGGCAGCCTTCCCAGCACCGTGCGGAGATCGAGTTCCTGACGCCGCACCGCCCTCATTGCCGCCCGCAACTCGATCGCGTTGATGCTGAACTGCGACAGGGCTGCCACGCGAAACAGGCTCGCAGGCTCGTTCGGAGCGACAGCCGCCGTCAGGCAAGCCACCACGTCGCGAACCTCCGGCGTGTGCAGAACGTCCAGCCCTTCGATGGAGAACGGAATGCCTCGCTCGGCAAGTTCATGGACCAGTTCATCGCGATGGTTGTGCTGGCGATAGAGCACCGCAAAATCGCTCCACCGGCAGCGCCGCTCTTTGCGATTCTTCTGGATTCGCCGCGCCAGGTCGGCGGCCTCCACTTCCTTATCCCTCCAAGTAACAATCTCAACGGGCGAAGCAGCTGTGGTCTCACCCCTTTGCGTCGCCTCCTCGTCGCGCAATGATTCCAGGGGAGTCCTCTGGTAGCAAATCGCATTCCCTTTTTGCGCGAACGTTTTTCCAAACACCGCCGGATTCTCATTCACAATGCCAAACGCGCATCGCAGAATCGGCGAGAGCGACCGCCGGTTCTTTCCCAGCACAACCACGCGCGCCGCCGGAAAGTTCTTCATGAACAGCGTGAACGCTTCGCTCGATGCCCCGCGGAACTGGTAGATCGCCTGATCCGGATCGCCCACCGCAAAAACGTTCGCCGCCGCACCAGCAAGCAACGAGAGAATCTCGACCTGGGCAAAGTTCGCGTCCTGGAATTCATCCACCAGCACGAAGCGAGTGCGGAGCCGTTCTTCTCCGAGCAACGTCGAATCCTCCTTCAGCAACTGGTAGGCCTTGGTGATCATGTGGCCGAAGGTGCCCAGGTTCTTTTCCCGGAGCATGTCTTCCACGGCTGCGAAAACGCGAGCGATTTCCTGGCAGCGTTCCAAAATCTCCGAGTCTTCCAATTCCGCCTGCTTCTTCGAGCCGGCAACCCGTGGAAGTGGAATTTCGCCACGCTCAAGGCGCTCGACGTAGCGTGCGTATTTCTCGGGTCCGACCAGTTCGTCCTGGCAGCGCCGCATGAAATCGAGCAGGTCAAACAGGAATTGACCGACGTTGGCGGCCCTCACAAAGTGCTTCAGCCGCAGGTCGCGAATACGGCGCCGCAAGAACACCCACAGGTCTTTCTCGTCGAGCACACCAAAGCCCAAGCCGCGCCGCTCAAGCAGCCCATTGCACCACGCATGAAAAGTGCAGGTCGCGAGGCCGTCAATGGCCGTCCCCTTCAATTCTTCCCGGACCCGCGCCATCATTTCCGCCGCCGAGTTCTCGGTATAGGTAAGCGCAAGAATTTCGTCAGGACGGGCGTGCCCCTCGCGAATCAGGTTGGCCACGCGTTGTGTGAGGACAGTAGTCTTTCCCGTACCGGCTCCGGCGATGACCAGCATCGGCCCATGCACGTGTCCAATGGCCTGCTGCTGCCTTTCATCGGGCACAATCTTTGTCGTAAATGAAGCAGTCGCAGTCACTAGCCGGAGAATATCAGAGGAGGTTGTGGAAGGTGCAGACTGGTTCTAGAGGTCTTCCGAGAATTCAGCCCCGGAGGGGCGAACTAACTTAGCCCAGCGCTTCAGCGCTGGGTAAGGGTAGAGGAGGTGATTCAAGTCCCGGAGGGACGACCGAATTCTCAGGCATACTCTTCCAGCGCGAGCGCGGTCGCAACAATCGCCGCGGTTTCCGCGCGCAGGATCGTATCGCCCAGCGAGGCCGCCACCCATCCCGTTTCGAAAAACCAAGAGAGTTCCCCCGAAGCCCAACCGCCTTCGGGGCCAATCGCCAGCGCTACCTCGTTCGGCTTGGATTGCAAAACGTCTCCCAGCCGAGCGTCGTCTTCCGACTCGGCAAGAACGACGCGGGTCAAAGCGTCAGGCAGGACGCGATCAAGCTCCTTGAGTTTCACCGGTCCCTCAACCTCAGGCGGCGCCGACCGTCGCGACTGCTCGGCCGCCTGGCGTACGATGCGCTGCCAGCGTTCACGCCGCTTAACCGCGGCGGCAGCGAGATGAGCATCCGTCCGCCGGGCGATCACGGGAATGATGCGAGCCACTCCAATCTCCGTGCATTTCTCGATCGCCCACTCCATGCGGTCGAACTTGAAGATGGCAAGCGCCAGTGTGATCTTCGGAGCGGCCGACGGCAAGGACCTCAGTCTGGGGAGCGGCTTCGTGTCGAGCGCGAACTCAACCCGATCATAAGAGACAAATGTGATGGTTCCGCGCCGAACTTCGTCTCCAGTTGCGATATCAAATTCCTGCCCAACTTCAGCCCGCAGCACGCGGGTAAGATGAGCCGCATGTTCGCCCACCAGAGCAGCGGTGTCTCCGGTTACTTCATCAGCAATCCAGCGGCGTCGTGTCATTTTCAGCTTTCAGCTATCAGCTTTCAGCTATCAGTGAAGGCGCATTCCGTTCAAGCTGTGGAGCAAAGTGCTCTTACTGAGAGCTGAGAGCTGGAGAGCTGTCTTACGCAAACATGTCTTTTACCCGTCCCAACAGCGACCGGTGCTGCGGCGTGTTTTCCACTGGAGAAAGTTGTCCCAATTCGGCCAGCAACTCGCGCTGGCGTTTGCCCAGTTTCCCCGGCGTTTGTATTCGCACCTCGACGTAGAGATCGCCTTTGCCGTGGCCATTCAACACCGGCACGCCTTTGTTCCGTACGCGAAACGAGGTCCCGGATTGCGTGCCCTCCGGAATCTTCAGCCTGTGCTCTCCCTCCAGCGTAGGAACAATAATCTCCGTGCCCAGCGCCGCCTGCGGAAACGAGATCGGAACCACGCAATGCAGGTCGTTGCCTTCGCGCTCAAAAAAAGCATGCTCTTTGACGTGCAGCACAACATACAAATCGCCCGCCGGCCCGCCGAACGCGCCCGCTTCACCCAGTCCGCTGAAACGAATTCGCGTGCCATCCTCCACCCCCGCAGGCACCTTGGTTTCCACCACGCGCTCGCGCAGCAAGCGGCCTTCGCCTTTGCACTTAGGGCAAGGATCGGTGATGACGCTGCCCGCCCCCTGGCAGGTTGGGCAGGTTCGCGCAATGCTGAAGAATCCTTGCTGATACCGCACCTGCCCTCGTCCATTGCACGACCGGCAAGTGACCGCAGCCTTCCCCGGCGCGGCGCCGGAACCCCGGCAAGCATCACAGCTCTCATGCCGACGCACACTGACTTGCTTCTCGGCCCCAAACACCGCTTCATCAAATTCCAGATGCAAGTCTTCCCGCAGATCGGCCCCGCGCTGGGCGCGGCTGCGGCGACGCCCGCCCTGCCCGAACAAATCGCCGAATCCGAACATGTCCCCAAAAATATCGCCGAAATCCTGGAAGATAGCAGGGTCGAACCCCGCTGGACCCGCCGTGCTGCCTCCCACCCCAGCGTGTCCAAAGCGGTCATACAAAGATCGCTTCTCGCTATCGGCAAGAATCGCGTACGCCTCTGTAATTTCCTTGAACTTCTCTTCCGCGTCAGGGTTGTTCGGGTTCCGGTCAGGATGGTACGTCATCGCCAGCTTGCGATAAGCGCTCTTGATTTCCACGTCGGTGGCCACACGGGTTACACCGAGCACTTCGTAATAATCGCGTTTATTATTAGCGGCCAGAATCTCCCCCCACTCTTTCAATTGAGCGAATCAAGAATTTAACGCAAGCAAATCAGCATAGCCCCGGAGGGGCGACCGGCCTTAGCCCAGCGCTTCAGCGCTGGGAACACTGGGCCCATGATGCAAGTCCCGGAGGGACGGCCGAGTCCTAACACGTGGCTCCGTTATCCCTTGCTATTCCGCGCCACCCGCACCATCGCCGGACGCAGCAACCTGTCCTTGTACTTGTACCCGCGCTGCAGTTCGTCGAACACATGATGATCCGCAACCTCGGTCGTATCCACCATTTCGACTGCCTCGTGCACCCGCGGATCGAACGCCTGCCCCATCGCCACAATCGGCTGCACTCCCATTTTCTGCAGCGCATCCTGAAACTGCCGGTAGATCAGCTCAATGCCGCTCCGGAAATCGGAGGAATCTCCACCCGCCTTAAGCGCCCGCTCAAAACTGTCGAGGATCGGCAGAAAGTTCTTGATGACATCCGCCGCGGCAAATTCCCGGAATTCCTGCTGTTCCCGCACCGAGCGCTTGCGGGCATTGTCGAACTCCGCCTGCAACCGCGCCAGACGATCCAGGAGCGCGTCCCGCTCCGCCTTGAGCTTTTCCGTTTCCGAAATCGCGCTGACCTCGGCCGCTCCCGCCACCGTCGAGCCAGGAGCACCCTCATCTTCGCCTTCCCCGGCCGGAAGCTCGTGCTCGAGTTCCTCGTGCGACAGTCCAATCTTCCCGTCGGTTTTTCCGTTCCCTTTAGCCATACCCCTGCCTTACTCCGATTCGTTCAAAAGTTTGTCAAACAGCCGGGCGATGTACGACACCGCCGACATAGTGTGCTGATAATCCAGCCGCGTAGGTCCAATCACCGCCAGCGACCCCATCACCTCGCCGCCCACCCGCGCCGGAGCCCCAATCAGCACAAAATTCTGCAAATGCGAAGCCGGCAAAGCCTCGTCCAGTCCGATCACCACCCGCACCGCTTCCTGCCGCGTGTCCAGATAAGCGCTGAGCAGCTTAACGACTTTTTCTTTTTCCTCAAGCGTGCGCAGCATATCCTGCAGCCGCACCCGATCCTCAGTGCCAGTAACCGAGTTCGTAATTAAGTTCGCCGCTCCTTCCACGAACACCGCCTGCGCATCGTCCGCGGAAGCCAGCGCCCCCTGCTCATAAAGCTGCTCAATCGACTTCATCAGCCGGTCATACTCGCTGCGTTCCTGTTCCAGCCGCCGGGCCAACTCGGCGCGCATGTCGCCCATAGTCCAGCCACGAAAATTTTCATTGATATAGCGCGCCGCCAAATCAAGATCGGATTGCGGAATATCCAGCCGCAGCACCCGATCCCGCACCACCCCCGAGCGCGTGACCACCACCGCCAGCACCTTCTGATCGCCCAGCCGCGAAAAATAAACATGCTCCAAAGCGTTCCGAGGACCGCTCGAAGCCACCGTCACCCCAACGCTATGCGAGATCAGCGAGAGCACATGCGAAGTCCGCTCCATGAACTCCGCCACATCCGTAACGCCGGTCAAAGTGTCCTGAATAATGCTCTGATTCTCGCGCGAAAGATGAGCCTCGCCACTAAGCTGCTCGACGTAATACCGATAAGCCTCCGCCGTAGGCACGCGTCCCGCCGAAGCATGCGGCTGCTCCAGAAATCCCGCATCGGCCAGATCCGCCATCACATTCCGGATCGTAGCCGCACTCAGCCCCTCGCGGCTGGAGCGCGCCAGCGTGCGCGACCCCACCGGCTCTCCGCTGGCAATAAATGTCTCGACAATGGCGGTAAGAATTTCGCGTTCCCGTCCGCCCGCTGGCCCTGCTGGCATAAATCCCTAAACCGAGAAGAGGGTGCCCCATTCATCGCGTCCCTTTGCCATGAATGGGAGTCGGAACCCGCCCCTCTAAATTCTTTAGATGCAGTGGCTTAGATTAAGATTCCACCACGCCTAAGGGAATTCTAGGGAGCGCTGGCAAGGGTGTCAAGGAATGACGGGGGAGCCAAGGAAGACGAGGGGTTACCGAATCGGTTAGAACTTGACAGCCCGCTCTATCGGGTAGTCTGAAAATCGAACTGCTCTCTGAGGATCGAAGGGTCGCCTCCGAGCGTCCCAGCTATGTAGCAAAAACAGCCTTGATGCCTGCGACTTCGATTACGTCACCCGCTTCGAGTTGTTTTTGGCCGCCTTCGAGCACGGTATCATTCACTTTGATCTTTACCTTATTTTCGGAAGCAGCGATGAAGTAGCCATCTTCGCCTCGGTAAATTAAAGCTGCGACGCGGGGAGCGAACCACCGCTTTAGCCGAATACCGGCCATCTTCGATCTTCCGATCAGGGTCAGTTTACTGGTCAGAACGTACTGCTGCCGGTCCGTCCGGCCTTTGACGATCGCTAGCGTGCCCATAGTTTGACGTACGGGAATCGCTGGAGTGACTGGCGACTGGCCCGGGGCAACGCTGACTCTCCGGACCACAACCGGGCCGGCGGAGGAAGCGGCCGCCGCTGCCTGAGCGAGCATTTCTTTGGCTTTTGCCGTGTCCAGCACCATGGTGCGATCGAGCTGTGGCGGCGCGACCTTCGGCGCCTGCCCGTTGCCGTGCGCTTCATAAGAAGAAATGACGCGTACCTCATCACGAAATTCGATTGTGTGCTTGCCGATGGTGGCGTTATCTCCGTCCTTCAGCACCGCCTTGGTGATGCGTTGACCATTGACGTACGTGCCATTAAAGCTCTCGGCGTCCTCGATCACATAGTGATCGCCTTCCGCATAGACCTTGGCGTGATGTCCGGAAACGGCAGGATTGTCGATGCAAAAGACGTTATCAGGCTGACGGCCAATGCTGACGGCGCCGCCGGAAAGCAAGAGCTCTTGTAAGACCCGATCTTCGAATTTGAGAAACAGCTCGGCCATTGCACGGCTCCAAAATGCGCGACCCGGAGAGCAATTTCTGCTACGACAGAGGAAGCTCCCCTTGGCGTCTCCGCTGCATAATCACTAACTATTCTGCGCCCGAAAACACGGAAGGGAAGAGTACCAAGGTACCCGCCTGGATAACTGCTCATGTCGCGCAGTTGGCGAAACATCTCAATTACACTCATTGGCCCCTGAGGCGGTGGGGTTTTGAGTGCAGTCGCCTGTAACATCAACAATCATATTTGTTGGACGAACTTCGCCAAACTATGAACAGATTTCGTCGTAACCCCCGCCCATAGCTCTACTCCATTGCCTCCGAAGCGAACCTCTCGGGAAGCAAATCGTACCGAATCCAATAGTCGGGCTTAGGGGGTGGCGGGAAAGCGGCTCGATTCTGTGACCGTGTTGCTTGTAGCTTCTTCATGTCGCGGTAGGGATACGGCTTTCGCCGTACCCCCCGCACAGATCCGTACGGGCGGATTTCCCGCATACGGCTCTTGCCTCAGGTGGTGACGCGCAGACGGCGCGAGGGATAAGGATGGCAGATATGGGCCGGAGGCAGCCAGCGGCGGATGAGCCGATTCATTCGCTCCCACAGAATGCGACCTTTCTGGCTCCGTCGTCGCAAGACGTGGTACCAGAGGTTGCTCACGGTGAAACGAAAGTGAGCCAGAGCATGTCCGTTGCCCGGTACTCCGAAGTAACGGAAATGCCCACTCACAACGGACTTCAACCACCCACCGACTTCAGGAACAGGGTCATGCATGCGTCGCCGCAACTCGATTTTCACCTGCTGCAGTTTGGCCTGCATGCGCTTGCGAACCGTCTGCCGAAGCACCAGAAACCGTCCCTTTTTCGTCTTTCCGCAGATGTGCTTGAAGCCGAGAAAATCGAAGGTCTCCGGCTTGCCCAGACCGAGGCGCTTTCGGTTCGCCGCCGCGTGGCGTCCGAACTCGAAGAGTCGCGTCTTTTCCGGGTGCAGTTCCAGTTGGAACTTCAGCATTCGTTCGCTCAGTTCCGCCCAGAACCGTTCGGCCTCGTCCTTGTGCTCGAATCCAACCACGATGTCATCGGCGTAGCGCACCACGATTACATCGCCGTGCGCCCGCTTCTTCCGCCATGCCTGAACCCAGAGATCAAAGACGTAATGAAGGTAGATGTTCGCCAGCAATGGCGATGCACTTCCGCCCTGCGGCGAGCCCGCATCTACAAACGTTCGCGTTCCCTTTTCCAGCACGCCTGCGTTCAGCCATTTCTGGATGAGCCGCACGACGCGCCGGTCCGCTATCCGATGCTGGAGAAACCGGACCAGCCATGTGTGCGACAGCCGGTCGAAAAAGCTGCGCACGTCCAGGTCCAGCACCCAGTTCACACGTCGCTGATGGAGTCCACAGAACAGGGCGTCCAGCGCCTTATGCTGGTTGCGTCCTGGCCGGAACCCATAAGAGAAGCCGAGGAAGTCGGTTTCGTAGATGGAGTTGAGCACTTCCACCGTCGCTCGCTGAACAAGCTTGTCTTCGAGCGCCGTGACGCCGAGCGGTCGCTGCCGCCCGTCCGCCTTGGGAATGTACACCCTACGCACCGGCTTCGCCCGGTACGCTCCGCGCTTCAGCCTATGGGAGAGGTCCTGGAGATTTTGCTCAAGGGTCTCGCCGTAGTGCTGCCACGTCTCCCCGTCTACACCGGCCGCCGCATGCCTCTTCAATTGGAAGTAGGCAAACCGCAGAGTGTCGATCCGGTAGATGTGATGCAACAGAGCGGTGAACTTTACATCCTTGTTCAATGTTGCCGTTTGTCGTACCTGCGCCAGCGCACTGGGCGCGTCGACCCGGCTCTGAGTCCGGAACGCGTTTTGCTGGCTCAGGTTCCCCTTGGCCAGACCCCTTCCCTCCATCTCCTCCGCCGCCGGTGTTCTGGTTTTGTTCGGAGACTTCCCCGGTACTATGGGTCTGTCCGACTTCCCGTGTTCGTTCGTCATCGTCTTCTGTCCTTGGACTTCCCGATGCGTCCCGAAAACGCTGGCCTTCGGGAGAACCCGGGATCTCTCAACTACCGTGCAAGATGTGTCCCCACGTGCCAGGGTCACAGACCGCGCAGGACTCCAACCAAGCTCGCGATGGCGCTTGGCAGGATGTTGCCTTCCGCGTTGTGTCAGGGCGTCGGCGTCCTGAAGTTTGGGGTATTTCGCGGCTCAATAACCTGGCCCGTAGTTCCTCCTGTCTACGCTTCGTATCCGGCCTTACGACCGTGCCCGCAAGACTCGGAGCCGGCGTGGCTGGCTAGGCCTTCGCCGTACGACTCTTTCATTCGCTACATCTTGCCGGTTCGGTGCTACAGCATCGTGACCTCCAATGTGCATTGGTACTGCCATCGGTGATTCGGTGCTTACGCACCGGGTTGACGCTTCGACACACACGCCCACGCGATCCGTCCCGACGGTGTTGACCTTGTCGATCATGCCGTCTTTCTGAACATGGAACAGCATCTCGAAATCGCCGGTTGGAATTCCGTCTTCTTTTATGCAGTCAGGGATCATGGAGTCAATTGTCTGATCGATCGCAGCTTTGTAGCGCTGGCCCTCGACCGCAAGTGAATTAGCTTCTGCGGCTTCTTCCTCTTCGTTTTGGCTCCGCATCATCGATGACATCTGTTTCGCCCATTTCCTCATGGATTCGAAGTAATTGGACGTCCCCCAGATGTGTTCACTCCATTGCTCTCCGATTCGGGCAAACATCCTATTCGCGACCAGTGGATCTTGGTACATATATGCAAGTCGAGCCAAGTAATTCGTGTTCTCCAGCGCAGACCCACTTCGCTGTTCTAGAGCGCGAAAACCCTTCTGTATTCTTGGCCACGATAGTTTCAATTGGTCGTCGGTTAGGCACGCTACGTAGGCGCCGACTTGAAAGTAGAGAATGTCGCCCGAATCTCCAGCGACGAGATCGGCAGCATTCTTCAAGAATCTCGCAAGATCGCCTTCCTGTCCGTCCCACTTCGGTAAGATCGAAATTGCATAAGCACGATAATAGTAATAGTACGCAGGCTCAAACTGCACCGCTTCCTCTAGCAACATTTGCTTGGCATTCGGACTCCATCCCTGCGCCAAGGCGACTTGTTGCATGGCCACGTATCCTTCCGGGCACTTTTTCGGTAGACTCCGTGCTTCTTTCAGAACTTGCAGAGCTTGGCTCACGCGTTGGTCAAGAAGCTTCCATCCACTGTCGCTCACGGTATCCGCGAATCCGCTGCCACGAGCATCCCATCCGTAATTGACGTACGATTCAGCCAGGGCAATGCGGGGCGTAATGGATTTGGGTTTCGCGGACACCCACTGTCGAACCAGTGAGATGTGCCTTTTCCAGTCCTGCTGAGTCGGATGCAAAAGGGGAGCCTCCAGGCCTGAGTAAATCGTGTGAAGTTTCCATATTCCACCGGGGAACATTTCTCTCTGCGAGCGGGCGGAGTCGGCTAGGCAATCGAGTTGGTCAAACCTTCGATTCTCGAGCAGAACGTGTATCGCTTTCCGGTAATCCGACAGCGCATGAGCATCAGCGCTTGGATCGACATTCAAACTAGTAGCTTCCGCAGGCGTGAGGCCGCAGACAGAAGCTCTAGTTTTCGGAACGTCATAGTTGCAAACAATGGAGCCGAAATGAAGAGCACAAAAACAAGGTGGCGAACTCCGAGACTGGACACGACAACGGAGACGACAGAGCGGATCACAGGCTTGGCCTCAAAATAGAGAAGACATCTTTCAATTGGAGGTTAAAGAGGTGCATGTCCAATTGAAAGTTACCGCCGTTCATGAACCAAGCTAAGGGAATGTGCTTCAGGACTGCGGCGATGTGATAAAGCGCACAACACGGTGTGATGAAAAGCTAACTCGGTGGCGTCTCCACCGGGTCGGTTCCGGCTAACCATTTGCGCTAGTTTAGCGCAAAACGATTGAGCTACCATTCGGTTGGCGTAACATCGCAATTAAACTTATTGACCCCTAGCCTTTGCCAAATTTGACGGGTGGCCTACCCTTTAGGTTCTGATCTCGCCCGCACTACCACAACCGGGGGGTTGCCTATCCTTTCGCCTTTCTTGGCGAAGGGTGGGGACCCATCTGATCGCACGGTGGGATTCCGGCGGCTGGACCACTTTAGCCGGGAAGCACCACAAGGGTTTGTCTCTCAGCATTGCTCGAAATCCATTGACTTAAGACCCGTCGCGCCCGACGATAAAGATCTGACTGGAGCAGCTTGAGGCGTTTAGCGGGCGTGACCCTGAGCGTAGTCGAAGGGGAATGGATCTCATAACTCATTGGTTCTTAAAGACTTTACAGTAAGTCCTTTAAACCCAAAGACCTGGCGGGAGCTTCCTCCGAAGTCTTTGATTCCAAAAGACCGGGGTTGGGGAGGGGGATACACTTGGGTTAGTAAAGAGACAAAGGGCCAAGCCGCAAAGTCTTCGGGATATACTTCGCGGGCATGAATAGCAAGCCCCACATCGCAGTAATCGGAGCAGGCGCCTTCGGAGGTTGGACCGCTCTCTATCTTCTTCGCGCCGGAGCCAGGGTCGCGTTGCTCGATGCCTGGGGTCCGGGAAATTCGCGGGCGTCCTCAGGAGGCGAGACCCGCGTCATCCGCGGCGCCTACGGCCCCGATCAGCTGTACACAAAACTGGCCGCGCGCGCCCTCGATCTCTGGAAGCAGCACGAAGCCCAGTGGAAACAAAAATTCCTTTTCCCCATCGGAGTCCTGTGGATGGTCGAAGGCAACAATAATGATAACGACGCATTCGAGCGCGGCTCGCTTCCGTTTCTGAAAGATGCGGGAATCCCATTCCAGGAACTCGCCGCAAGCGAACTCAAGCGCCGCTGGCCGCAAATCAGTTTCGAGAACGTAGAGTGGGCAATTCACGAGCCCCAAAGTGGCTACCTGCTGGCGCGCGCGTCAGCGCAAGTGGTAGTCGAACGGTTTGTCGCCGAAGGCGGTGAGTATCGTCAGGAGGAGGTAACAGCGCACGATCTGGAAAGTGGCCAGTGGAAAGCCCTCAAGCTTTCCGATGGCGGAACATTAGCTGCCAACCAATACATCTTCGCCTGCGGTCCATGGCTCGGAAAACTGTTTCCGCGAACGGTAGGTCCACATTTCATTTCGACCAGGCAAGATGTGTTTTTCTTCGGCACTCCCGCGGGCGATCCGCGCTACGACGAGGAACATCTTCCGGTGTGGGCCGATCACGGCGAACACTTCATGTATGGAATTCCCGGAAACCATGGACGCGGCTTCAAACTCGGCGATGATACGCGCGGCCCGGAGTTCGATCCAACCTCAGGTCAGCGCCTGGTGAACAATGAAAATCTGGTTGAGGCGCGCCGTTATCTAGCCTACCGTTTTCCCGGGATGAAGGATGCGCCTCTCGTCGAAACCCGAGTCTGCCAGTACGAAGACACATCCGACCACAATTTCATAGTCGATCGCCATCCCCGCAACGCGAAGGTCTGGATTGTTGGAGGCGGCTCCGGCCACGGATTCAAGCACGGTCCCGCGCTAGGCGAAATGGTCGCAAAGCTTGTGCTGAAAGACGGAACTGCTGATCCGCTGTACCGGCTGGCGAGATTTCGAGCACAGAAAGAACAACCGTGATCAGCAAGAAGTGACTTCCTCTGTGACCCCTGTGTCCTCTGTGGTAAAGATTTTCTTCAACCATAGAGGACACAGGGGTTCACAGGGGAAAACGATCCCTACTGAATCTGAATCACGCTCGCCGAACTGCCCGCCTTGATCTCCTCCACTCGCGCCATCACCTTGCGGGCAAACGCGAACAGCGACTTCGCATGAGGCGAGTCTTCTCCCTGCAGTACGGACGGAGCGCCGCTGTCGCCCGACTTCCGAATCTCCGGATCAAGTTCGACTCCCCCGAGGAAGGCAATGTCGAACTGTTTCGCTGTCTTCTCCGCGCCGCCCCGCGAGAAGATATCCACTTCGTGCTGGCAATGCGGACAGACGAAGTAACTCATATTCTCGACCATGCCAACAATATCCACCTTCATCTGCCGGAACATCTCGATGGCCTTGCGCGCATCCTGCAAAGCGACGTCGGAAGGCGTAGAGACCACGATAGCTCCCGTCAGCGGCACCGTCTGAATCAGCGAAAGCGCCACGTCGCCGGTTCCCGGAGGCAGATCAATAACAAGATAATCAAGCTGTCCCCACTGCACCGATCCCAGAAACTGCTTGATGATCGAATGCAGCATGGGACCGCGCCAAATCAGCGGCTTGTCCCCGGGGTTGAGGAAGCCGACCGAGATAACCTTAAGCCCATGCGAATGGATGGGAGCAATCTGCCCGTCTCCCACAACTTTGGGTTGCTCGTTGATGCCGAGCATGAGCGGAACATTCGGACCGTACACGTCGCCATCGAGCAATCCCACGTTGTGCCCCATCTTGCTGAGGGCGATTGCCAGATTGACCGCGAGCGTAGTCTTGCCCACTCCGCCCTTGCCCGAACCGACGGCAATGATGGCGTTGACGCCAGGTAAAGGTTGAGGTGTAGGCTGTTGCTGCCCAGGATAATGGGAATGAGCGCTCATCCGAAGATTATACGGGAGGGAAATGCCGATCGGGCCATCGGGTGATCGACCATCGCGTCAGGTTCAGATGACCCGATCACCCGATGGTCAGATCGCCCGATCCTAGTAGTGTCCTTCCCCCAATTGCACCTTGCCGCGAAACATGCGATAGACGAACACAAAATACGCCACCGCAAGCGCTGCGCTCAGCGTCCACCAAACCAAGCCAACGCTCAGCCCGTGAATACCAGCGGCGGTGTTGTAGATAGTCAGGTCGTATCGGTGGTCGCGGGCAGGCAACACGACAGGATAGAGCGCAAACGCTGCTCCCACCAGCATGAACGTGACATACAGGCTGGAGCCCACGAACGCCAGTTTCTCTTTGCCCTTGGGATTGGCCCAGAGCATCACGGCCAGGCTGGCGAAAACGACGATCGGAACCAGTATCCCGATCGGGTGTCTGCCGTAGTTCACCATGATTTCGGGCCGGATGAAATAAGTCGCAACCAGAGAAATGCAGGTCAGAAAAAACTGCACCGGCCAGCAAAGCAAGGCGATACCGCGGGCGCGGCGGCCAAGATCCTCGTCGGTCTTAAGCGCAACGTAATAAGAACCGTGCGCGGCCAGCGTCACCAACCCGATCACGCCGGTAAGTACCGTGTACCAATCCAGGATCCCCGTCTGCGGGCCAAGTTTGAAGTTGGTCCAGAGCGGCTCAAAGAAATAGCCGCTTGCATCCAGCGGAACTCCGCGCACCACGTTGCCCAGCGCCGCCCCGAAAAACACCGCTAGCAAGATACTGGAGACACTGAAGACCACGTCGAAGAAGTCCTGCCAGACCGCGCTTTCGACGTGAACGCGAAACTCAATGCCGACGGCGCGCAGCATCAGCAGCCACACCACAATAATCAGCGGAAGGTAGAACCCACTAAAGCTCGACGCGTAGAGTTGAGGGAAGGCGAAGTACAGAACGCCGCCCGCCGCCAGCAACCAGACTTCGTTGCCATCCCACACCGGCCCGATGGCACGCAGCACGCGGCGCCGCTCCTCATTCGTCTTGGCCGCAAACAGATAAATTGCGCCCGCGCCCAGATCGAATCCGTCGAGCACAACGTAGGCCGCAACCATCACTGCGACAACCCAGAACCATAGGCTAGCCATATATCTACTTTGCCTCCGTCGCGGGCCCAGCCACTGGGCCGTGTTCAATTTCCCGCCGGATCAGGAACAGGCCCAAAATGCCCAGCACCATGTAAATGCCCATGAACCCCAACAGAGTAAACATGCCATTACCAGCCGAGACCATCTTGGAGTAGCCGGCTTCGGTGCGCATCAATCCATAAACCAGCCAGGGCTGGCGGCCGAGTTCGGCGGTCATCCATCCGGCAGTATTGGCGATGTAAGGGAACGGCGCTGCCAGCATCAGTATCCACAGCATCCATCTGGCGTTAAAGAGGCTGCCGCGCCACAGCAGGAACAATGCCACAACCATGACCGCGACGAAAATCGTCCCCAACCCAACCATGATGTGGTAGCTGTAATAGAGCAATGGAATGTTCCCCGGCCAGTCCGGTTTGGGGAAAGCGTCGAGTCCGCGGACATTGGCATTCCATCGTCTGTAAGTCAGCATGCTCAGCGCTTTCGGAACTTCGAGCGGGTTATCGATCTTGCCTTGCTGATCGTTAGGCTGACCGACGATGACTAGCGGCGCGCCCGACTGGCCCTGAAACAATCCCTCCATCGCCGCCAGAGTCACGGGTTGTTGATCGGCGACCATCTTGCCTTGTCCGTCACCGGTCGGGAAAATCTGCAGCACCGAGAACACGCAGCCCGCGATCACTCCGGCTCTGACGAATATGCGCGCATGAGTGGCCCACTTGCCGGAAAGCAAATAAAACGCGCCTACCGCCGTCATGATGAACGCGCCGGTGATCGCCGCTCCGCACATGTTGTGCGCGTATTGCCATCCCGCCCACGGATTCAGCACGAAATCCCAGAAGCTCGCCAGCTGCAAGCTTCCATCCGCGGCCTTGAAATAGCCGACGGGATGCTGCATGAAGGCGTCGGTGGCGATGATGAAATAACCCGACAGCCACGACCCCACAAAGACGGCAACCGCCGACAGCCAATGTGCTTTCGGGCTCAGCCGCTTCTCTCCATAGAGAAACAATCCAAGAAACGCCGATTCCAGAAAGAAGGCGAACATGCCTTCCATGGCCAATGTCTGTCCGATGACACCGCCCGCGAATCGCGAAAAGATTGACCAGTTGGTGCCAAACTGGAATTCCATCGGAATTCCAGTCACAACTCCCAACACGAAGTTGATGCCAAAAATCTTTCCCCAGAAGCGGGCCGCCTCGTGATACACGGGATCGTTGCGCCGCAAGCCAATCGTCTTGAGCACGACGATCAGCAGGGCGAGCCCCATGGTGAGTTGCGGAAAGAGATAGTGGAATGTGGCGGTGAATGCAAACTGCAGGCGATGAACAAAAAGTGCGCTGTCCATAAATAAGGCCTCAGGTCTAAGTTATAAGGTCTCAGCTAAGAACAACAAATAAAAATAACGGAGCTTCCTATCAGATATTGCTTTAGCGATACCAGGTTCGTATCAGGGTATCGCTTTAGCGATACCGCAACTTCCCCATGAATCAAAGCCCCTTTAGGGGCTGGCATTGCATAACCTAATCCAGAACGCCCTTCCTTTGCGCCGATTCCTTACGGCGTATCTCCCGTCGCCGTGCGGCGCCCTCATAGCGGCGCTTTTCGTCCTCGGTCTCGGGGATGACGGGCGCGACCGCCATACGATTCCCCTCAGCATCCACGGCGACAAACGTCAGATAGGCCGAACTCACATGAAGGGTCTCTTCGGAGCGATAATACTCCACCCAGACCTTCACGCCCACTTCCATCGAAGTGTGGAAGACGCGATTGACCGACGAGCGCAGGATGACGAAATCTCCCACCCGAACCGGCACTAGAAAATCCAGATGATCAATGGAAGCCGTCACCACGTAAGCCCGCGAATGCCGGTGCGCAGCCATGGCGCCAGCCAGGTCGATCCAGTGCATCAGGCGTCCGCCCAGCAGGGAGTTCAACGGATTGGCATCGTTCGGCAGCACGATCTCGGCCATTTCCGAGATCGATTCGCACACCGGCCGCGGCCGCATTAACTTCGTTTTATCTTCGTCATTCATAGCTTGTCATTCGTGCGCGATATGCCTGCAGATAGCAGTTTGCGAGTCTGAGCACGCGCGAGTCCGGGTGCAGGTTAAGCCAGGCGTCGTTGGCCAGGTCAAACGTCAATTCTCCACGTTCAATCGGGGCGTGGCCCAACTCGCAAACAAAGCAGAGAGTAACCTGCTCCCGGCCAGCGCGCGCCACCGAAAAGCGAATCGCATCCCAATCTCGCCGCGGAGGAAGATGCGGGCAGGCGCGAGCGTAACCAAGGTTGCAGAACTCCCGTATGTGGGCACCGGATGCCGCCAGTTCCTGCCCCGAAGCGCGGCAGTTCCCCGTCCATCCCGCTCCCAGCGGCAGACGCGAAGGATGAGGCCAGGAACCGTCTTTCAGAATCTCAACCGGCACAAAAAAAGGACAGGCCAATCCGATCCCTCGAGGAACAGCCATTGTAACGCGCCCCGTGATATGAATGGAAAGAACAGCTCTTGGCTTTTGGCCTTTAGCTTTTACTGAGAACTGAAAACTGACAACTGAGAACGTTCTTCATGGATCGCATTGCCGCGTTGACCGAAATTCTGACCGAGAACCCCGAGGATGCCTTTGCCCGCTACGGCCTGGCCATGGAGTATTCGAAGGCCGGACAAACTGACCAAGCGCTTCAGGAATATAAAACGCTAATCGAAAAGAATCCCGATTACACCCCCGCCTACTTCATGGCGGCGCAGATGTTGGCCAGCGCCAGCCGAGTCGATGAGGCCAAACGCTGGCTGGTGGATGGCATTGCCTCCGCCCGCCGCACCAACAATGCCCACGCCCAATCGGAAATGACCGCCATGCTGGAAGAACTGGGATGAAGCAGGTTGAAACCTTGCTCTTTGCTACACTCTTTTGTTCCACGGAGGCACGCATGCGCCGTCTAGCATTTCTTCTCGTTCTTCTTTTTTCCCTTCCCGCCTTTTCTCAAGCCAAGCATCCCTTCACCTTCGAAGACATGATGAAGCTGAAGCGCGTCGCCGAGCCCGTCCCGTCGCCCGACGGCAAGTGGGTGCTCTTCAGCGCGGTGGATGTGGATCTGGCCGCGAATACGAAGACGCCGCACATCTGGATCGTCCCGCTGAATAGTGGAGCAACAAGTGTGGGAGCGGGCGACTCGCCCGCCCAAAGGGAGCGCATCCTAATCCCCGACCAGGATGGCGACCGTCCGCGCTGGGCTCCGGATGGCAAGCGGTTTGCGTTTCTCTCGACGAAAATTGGTGGCTCTCAGATTTGGATCGCCAACTTCGACGGAGCGACCGGCACAGTCACTGGCGCTTCTCCGCTGACAATGATCGCGACCGGAGCCGGTGGCGAACTTTGGTCGCCCGATGGTAAGCACATTCTCTTTACTTCTGATGTTTATCCCCAATGTGACGGCGAACCGGAAACGGAAACCGAATGCAATGCGAAGAAACTTAAAGAGGTCGAGCAGTCGAAGGTCAAGGCGCTGATTTTCGATCACCTGCTCTACCGTCATTGGAACGCCTACAAAGAAGGCAAGCGTAGCCATCTGTTCGTTGTCGAAGTCCCCAGGTTGCTTGAGTCAGGGGATCTCAAGTCTGGCACCAACATGAGAACGATTAATGAAATCACCGCCGCTCCTCGCGACCTGACGCCCGGCGACTACGACGCGCCTCCGTTCTCGCTTGGCGGGCAGGACGACTACGCCTTCTCTCCCGACGGGCACGAGATTTGCTACACCTCGAACCACGACAAGGTCGAAGCCATTTCCACCAATAATGACCTCTGGATCGTTTCGGTGAATGGAGGAGCGGCCAAGAACATCACCGCCGACAATCCCGCCAGCGACTCGACTCCGCTCTATTCTCCCGATGGCAAGTACATCGCCTACCGCGCCCAGCAGCGTCCGGGATACGAGAGCGACCGGTTTCGGCTGATGCTGTACGACCGCAAGACGGGGGAGAAGAAGAACCTGACGGAGGGTTTTGACCGCTGGGTGGGGTCGTTCGCTTGGATCGGAGGACGTGAGATTTACTTCACTGCCGAGAATGCGGGCGAGTCACCTATTTATTGGATTCTGCCGGAAATGTGTCTCGAGGGCTGCCATCCCATCAAGCTTGTCGATGGCTACAACGACGACATCGCACCTGCACATCAGACTGAGATTTATAAGGGAACGACCTTCCCCTTGACTACTGTTGTCTTCAGCCGAATGTCTATCCAAGGGCCGACAGCGCTCTACATCGCCGACCGCGGCTCTTGCGTAATCGGTCCCGATAAAGCGAAGGCGATGCTACTGGAGGAGTCGAAGGAGGTACTGCCAGAATGCTCAATACCAAAGGCACGCCAGATCGTTCTCCTCAACGATGCCGTCCTCTCCCAAGTCGCCATTTCCCCTCTCGAGCCCTTCTGGTTCGCCGGAGCTCGCAACGAAAAAGTCCAAGGCTTTCTCGTGAAGCCGCCGAACTTCGACCCCAGCAAGAAATATCCCGTGAAGTTCCTCATCCACGGCGGCCCACAGGGTGCCTGGGGAGACGACTGGTCGTATCGGTGGAATCCCGAACTCTTTGCTAATGGATACGTGGTCGTCATGATCAACTTCCACGGCTCGACCGGATACGGACAGAAGTTCATTGACTCGATCAACGGCGACTGGGGCGGCGCTCCGTTTGAAGATTTGATGAAGGGGCTCGACTACGCAGAGAAGACTTATCCGTTCATTGACAAAGACCGCGAGTGCGCGCTGGGCGCGAGCTTTGGCGGATACATGGCCAACTGGGTGCTCGGCCACACCGACCGCTTTAAGTGCATCGTCTCGCACGATGGCACGTTCAACAATGAATCAGACTGGGGAACGACGGAAGAGCTGTGGTTTAACGAATGGGAATTTCACGGCACGCCCTACACGAACCGCGAGTTGTATCGGAAGTGGTCTCCGCATTTGTTTGCGGCGAATTTCAAGACTCCCACGCTCGTCATTCACGGACAGCTCGACTACCGCCTCGACGTGAGCGAAGGCTTCCAGCTCTTTACCACGCTGCAACGGCTGGGCGTGCCGTCCAAGATGCTCTACTTCCCCGACGAGGGCCACTGGGTGCTGAAGCCGCAGAACTCGCAGCTCTGGTACAAAACGGTCAACGACTGGGTGGACCAGTGGACGAAGAAGTGATGGAGACAGGTTTCAAGGTTTCAGAGTTTCAAGGTTTCAAGGAAAACGCCACGGCGATCCCCGCGAAGGCTAGTAGTCTTTGAAACTCTGAAACCTTGAAACTTTGGAACCTGCGTCAGTCCTACTTGTACACTTCCGGCACGAAGTTCTGCTCCTGAATAGGCGGCCGAATGTATTTGACTCCTTCGAGCGGCGGAAGCTTTAGCGGTTCCGGCGTCAGATCCTCGTAAGGAATCTGTGACAACAAATGGCTGATCACGTTCAGCCGGGCGCATTTCTTGTTGTCGGCGTTCACCACGTACCACGGAGCCTGTTTGATATCGGTGTGGGCGAACATCTCGTCTTTGGCGCGCGAGTACTCCACCCAGTGGCGTCTCGATTCCAGGTCCATCGGGCTCAGCTTCCAGCGTTTGGTGGCGTCTTGCATCCGATCCTGAAAGCGGCGCTCCTGCTCTTCATCGCTCACCGAGAACCAATACTTGAGCAGGATGATGCCCGAACGCACCAGCATCCTTTCGAACTCCGGGCAGCCGTGCAGGAATTCGAGATACTCGTTTTCGGTGCAGAAACCCATTACCCGCTCAACCCCAGCCCGGTTATACCAACTGCGGTCGAACAGCACCATCTCGCCAGCAGCCGGCAGATAAGGCACATAACGCTGGAAATACCACTGCGCTTTTTCCCGCTCGGTAGGAGTGCCCAGCGCCACCACGCGGCAGACCCGCGGATTCAGGCTCTCCGTGATCCTCTTGATCGCGCCGCCTTTCCCCGCCGCGTCCCTCCCCTCGAAAATGGCCACCAGCTTCAGGCCCTTTCGCCGAATCCACTCCTGCAGTTTCACCAGCTCGATTTGCAACCGGCGCAACTCATCGTTGTAGGCGCAGTCTTTGCCCAGCTTCAGTGTTCGAGCGGAGCCACTCGCGGAAACTGCGCCACTCTTGGTTTTTGCCGATGTTTTCTCCGAGTCCAATTCCGAAGATCGTTTTTGCGCCATGGTCCCTTCCAGGAGCATCAAGCCAGAGATGCGCTGATCCAGTCATCGGCATAAGGAGCCAGTGGCCTTAATCGACGGCTCCGCCGGAGCCTGAGGAGCCTCGACCTTCGGCAACTCTAGCACTGAATCACAAGTTCGGGAAACCGCGTCACCAGCGCCAGCCGTACCGTTCACGCCCAAGTCTGCGTCAGTGCCGCAAGCAGTATCCTGGCACGCGCCGGAACACGAGACCGCATCATTCAACTGAACGCCTTCCGGAACCGCAAACAGCAAGTCTGGCAAGCCTTGTGCGGCGGATGTTTGCGAATCCGTCTGCGAACCAAAACGCGGACCGTGCTGCTCAGGCCCGCCCTTGCCGCCGCCGTTATTCTGCTCCGTGACCATAGCCGCCACGCTCTCCATTTGAACCTGCGCGGTCGAGGAACCCGCACTCACCGTGATGAACACATCGCACGGGCCCACGCTTCCGGCAGAAGGAACCATGGAGGCAAGGCCGTCCTGCGTGCTCGCAACCCGCGCCTGCGACGATCCGAGGATTACAGGCACGCCGTTTTCCGGGACTCGCGCCAACGTGGTTTGAAAGGTGACGTTCACTCCCATCACCGGATTCGCGGCAGCGGAGCCGTCCGTCACTCGCATCACCAGCGGCTGAAAGGATTGCCCGGTTACGACAACCTGTGGTGATCCGCTTACCGTCTCCAGCGTCCACAGCGCAGCTGGCGTGGAAAACAAAGTAAATGTCTGGCACGGCGAATTATTCGGAGCGACACAAGCACTCACCTGCACAGCGGCATTTTGATTCGTGACTTGTGCATTGATCGTGGCGAATCCCGAGCCGTTGGTGGTCGCGCTGCTCGCCGAAAGCCCAGCTGTGCCATTCGTGAGTGCAAAATTGATCGCCACATTCGCTTGCGGCACACCTAAGTCCAACGCTTCCACCATAAGCGGAACCGCGAGCGTTGCGCCCTGCCCAACCCAGCGCGTCGGCGCGACCGCAACCAGGTCGAGCGCGGACGAGGTTCCCACCACCGTAGCCTGCTGCGACTGCGGCGGCGAATACGACGCTGGCGCCAGAGCGATCGTAATCGTGCTCGGCCCAGTCGCCGTGGGAGTCACCCAGCTTGAAGATTCTCCCGCTTCATCGCTCAGCACCGAACAGGAAGAGGCTGCGCTGCACACGGAAAACTGCAAACCGTTGGACGCGGTCGAGGCCCATGCAATCGTCGCCCCGTTCACCGGGGTAACTCCATCGGCGGCAACCGCGCGCACGCGAATTGGATTGGCCGCTGCGGAGCCCACTGGCGTTGACGGTTCCGCACCTTGCAGCAGAAGCAACCGGTCCGTGGCCAGAGCGCCATAGCTCAGCGCATCCGTCATTTGCGAAAACGCGCCGCTCACCGGATCCGTGACCAGGATCGAAGCCGTTCCGTCCTGCGATCCGGAAGGCATGGCCACTTGGATCTGGCTCGCCGACGCAGAGAGAAGGCTTCCATTGTTGCTGCCAACGCTTACCTGCAATCCAGGTTTGAAACCGATGCCATGAAGAGTAGTCACGCCGCCAGCAAGACTGAGACGCGGCGGCGTCACCGTATCCGAATAAAGGAGGCTGGCGTGGTAAAAATAGTCCGGACGACCGTCGCCGCGGAAGTCAGCCAACCCGACGCGGTACGTTTCCGACAGGCTGAATTGCGCATCCAGTCGCGTCATTCCAAAAGTGTTCGAGTTGAAAGCCGAGGGTGCCGACGCCGGCGCTGGATCCCCGCTCTGGTCGCTCAATTCCCAGATCCCAACTACGGGAAGCAATTTGCTTTCGGTGGGCGCTCCGGTTTCGTCAAGAGCGGTCACCGCAACCGAGGCCGTCCGGTTCGCCTGGGCGGCGAATTCAAAGAAATCGGCGCTGCCGTAGCCCGAAATCCACGAACCCCATGCGCCGCCCTGTGGAAGCGCCGCCGGATTCGCGTACGTCGATCCGCTCCCGGGATGCGTTTGCACGACCTCATCCTGCAGCATCAGGATGTCCTGCTCCGCATTCGACCCACTCGTCACCGTGACTACCACCGGAGCGAACGAACCTGAGGGCGCGACCTGTGTGGGAGCGTACGGTTCGACGCCCATCGACCAGTTCGGGTCCAGCGCTTCCACGCTTAGCTGGTACTGGGCGGTGGTTTGCCCGGTGGGAATCATCAGTTGCCCGAGATCAAAAAAACCTTCCAGCGTGAGGTTGCTCGATCCCCACCGGTCATAGCGAAGACCATTCGCATCTACGTATCCATTGATGATGTTGCCCGCGTTGCCGTGGAATGCGAATCCGGAAACGGAAGTCACCACATACTGCCGCGAGGGCTCGTTTGAGATCATCAACCGGGCCACCACGTTGACGCCCTGCATCGGTTGCACCGCATTTCCGGATGCATCGGTGAAATACACGCTGCCGTAGACTCTGCCCGCCGGTTGCGGGTTCACGCTGGCGGGGTAGAGCCGCGCGAGCGCGTCAGCGTCATCCATCTTCGGGACGCCCGCATTGGGATAGCAGGCGCTGATGGGCACGCAGTTCTCCGGATCGAGAAAGTGCATCACCGGAAATCCAGCAAAATCGGCGCTGGTTGGAACCGGCACCCGTGTCAACACGTTCACATTGGCCTGCGACCATCCCAAGCCCAAAACGCGCCCCAGGACCCGCACCAACCGGTATTGAACGTCGGGCAACTGCGCACTGGTGGCTGCGCAAACTCCGTTGATCACCACCAAGGCGTGCACGATGTTCCCAGCCGTGGAAAAGTTGTCCGGTCCCCCATAAACGGCATTGGTGAAGCAATCGGCCAGGTCCCCAGCGCCCTGTCCCAGCAGCGCATCGGTGACCGTTCCGTCGTAGTCGTAGACAACTCCAACCGGAGTGCTGGTGGCGGAAGGCGTAATGTCCGCCGGGGCGGTGATCGTTCCGCTGCCGTCGACGACGATATTGCTGCCGTTCACATCTTCGGCCAGATGTCCGCCCTGGGATGCGGTCAGCGTCACACCGGAAATGCCCGTCCAGGTACCGAAGGCGCTGGCAACCAGAGTATCGGCCTGCGCACCGGTCAAGATGGGGCTCAGGTTCCCCTGGTCAGTGAAGTACTGCACTGACCCATTTGCCCAGACCAGGGCTTGTCCTTCAACTCCGGCCACGTAGCCCGAACCCGCCACAAAGGCTGGACCTCCAGCGCGGCTGACAACGGCACTGCAGATCACAAGAGCGCCAACCACCACCATTCGCCAGCGCATGACTCACTCCTCTTCACTTCTGGCGCCGCGGATGGCCCGCGCCAATTGTAGGACGGTCGCTCCAGCAACCGGCACGCGCGGCTGCGCAAACGATTCGTGTGGCACGTCAATAGCAGCAGCCTTCCGTTCGACAACGTTCTTCCCGCTGGCGTCGAGAGCAACCTGGCCAACTGATCCACCGACGGGGCTGGTAAAGCCCAGACGGCTCGGCGGATATAAGAAGATCAAAATGTGCTGGCCCTTGCTCATCGGCCGCTGCATGGACCACGCCCCCGCCCACTCCTGAATGGTGAGAACTTGTCCGCGCTCGACTCCGGCAATCGCATCGTCCACTCGAAAACTCAATGTCACCGCCGGAATCGCCCCCGGTGCTGCCCGGTCGGTGACCGAGGTTGGGGCTGTGGTGGTGAGTACCGTACCGGCAAATATCATCCCTGCCCGTCGCGAAAGCTGTTTCCATTGCGGGCCCAGAACGCGCTCAGCAATGACTTGATCCGATTGCGCAGCTGCAAAGCTCGATAAACAGACAAGGGCAGCGACCAACACGCCTCTTGACGCAGGCATAGCAAGCCTCTTTCTGGAGGGAACGGGACCGGCAGAGGTCCTGGGAGTGGAATCAGACTACTGCGTCAGGGAATAGCGCGATGTGCGGGCGATCACTATGGATTTGTGATGAATCGAACGATAGGACGCGGGAGGTTATTTCTTATAGCGACGGTTCGCCTTCCTGGTGGCCTTCCGTTGCGCCTTCGCGTATTTCTTCATTGCTTTGGCCTGTTTCTTGTTCATCTTGTTCAACATCTTTTGCTGCTTCTTGATCGCCTTGCGGGACTGGCGCGCATTTTCTTCAGGGGTGATGCGTTGAGCTTGAGCCGTCATCGCCCCGGCCAAACTCAAGGCGACCAGCAGAATGAAAGCAGCGATTCGTTTCATAACGTCTCCGAACGGAGGATTCTGCAGCGATTTTACTCCGAACCTGCGTCCCTGCGGCACACACCTGGTTACCTCTGTAATCCGACCCAGAGGGTGCGCTAGTGAATTGTCTTAGTCTTCCGCGACATGTAATCCATCAGCAGATATTGCCCCAGGGTATAGGGCGTAGTGAAGTAGGCCTTGCCGCGGCACATCTGCGTCACCTTCTGCACGAACTGCACCAGCCCATAATCCGACGCCAGCATAAACGTGTTGATCAGGACGCCCGCGCGTTTGCACTTCGAAACTTCTTCCAGAGTCTCGCTGACCACCAGCGGGTCGAGCCCAAACGCATTCTTGTAAATGCGCCCATCTTCGAGCGTGAGCGCCGACGGTTTGCCGTCGGTGATCATGACGATCTGCTTCATGTCCTTGCGCTGGCGCTGCAGAATCCGTTGCGCCATGCGCAGACCCTCGCGCGTGTTCGTGTAGTACGGGCCAACCTTCACCCGCGCCAGTTGCGAGAGCGGAACTTCTTCCGCCGAATCGTGAAACAACACCAGCGACAACGAGTCTCCCGGATACTGCGTCCGAATCAGCTGCGACAGCGCCATGGCAACTTTCTTCGCCGGAGTAAAGCGGTCCTCCCCATACAGAATCATGGAATGGGAGCAGTCGAGCATCAGCACCGTCGCGCACGACGACTGGTACTCGCACTGATGCACCTGCAAGTCGTTGTATTCCAGGTTGAGAGGAAGCCCGAGCCCTTCGCGCTGTATGGCCGATGATAGCGTCGCGGTGATATCGAGGTTCAACGTGTCGCCAAATTCATATTGCTTCGCCGCGCCGCTCGCCTCGATGCCGGTCGCCATGTCGCGCGTGTCATGACGTCCAAAACTCGACTTGCCCAGCGACCCCAGCAGATCGCGCAGCGCTTTGAATCCCAGAAAATCCAGGCTCTTGTCGGTGATCTCAAACTTTGCCCGCTGCTGCGCGTCGCCAACCTGTCCGCCAATGCTCGACTGCTTCGCCGGATCATGCGGCTGGGCTTCGAATGGACGATCAACGGAGATGTAATCTTCCTGCTGCATGCGCTCAATCAGCTTCTCGATCAACTCCTCAAGTTCGCCCTCCATCTGCATCTGCTGCAGCCGGTCGCGCATCTCTTCGTCAAACATCTCGCCATTCAACAGCGCCTGCTCCAGCGCGCGCCGCAGTTCGTCCAGCGTCTGCTCGCCGCCCGGTATCTCGTACCAGAAATTGCTATTGAATCCGCTCTGCAGCAGATAATCCGAAAGCGCGCTGAGCAGGTCCTCCATGCTCATTTCTCCGGCCGGGTCGGGAACGTATTTGGAGTAGCGGATGCGTTTCATGGAAATCGTCGTTAGTCGTTGGTCCTTGGTCGTTTGCTATTAGCTCTTGGCTTTTGGCTTCTATTGTCGCGGGGCTATCGGAGCCCGATGTCAGTCAGGTCTCCGAACGACCAGCGACTGACGACCAACGACTAATTGAATCCTCTCTTGCGCCCAAACCCCGGCTCATCCCGCTCGAACGAAGGCTTCTCAACGATCTTCGGAGGCTTTTCTCCCGCCGTGAACACGCGCTCTTCATTGCGTCCAATTTTCTTGTGCGCATGCAGGCCTTCCAGCACAAACTCCGCCGCTGACACCTGCATCTCCGTGCTGTCTTTCGGGCCGACGTTCAACTTGACGAGTTTCTCCATCAATCCCTGAATCTGGGTCAGCCCTTCGAGCACTTCCTCGGCTCCGGCATTGTCGCTCAGTTGAATCTCTCCGCCCAGATCGAACCACTGCACCACCTGATTCAGGTTGACCCCGTGCAGATGAGCATCAAACGTCTTTGCGATTGCCGTGCGAATCAATTCGCGGCTCACGTGATCCGCGCCTTTCATTTCGCCTTCGTACTCCAGTTCCAGTTTTCCGGTAATCGCGGGGAGAGCCGCGTAGATATCGCTGATTCGCGGCACAATCAATTTCTCTTGATGCGTCAACGCGCGCCGCTCGGCATTTGAAACTACGTTCTCGATTGCCGAGATCGGCAGGCGCTGGCTCACTCCCGACCGCTTGTCGATCTTCTTGTCGTCGCGCGCCGCGAAAGCAATCCGCTCAATCACTTCCTGCACGTACTTCGGAATGTGCAGCCGCGAGCCGTCTCGCGCAATCCAGGCTTCCTGCGCCGTGATCGCGATGCCTTCTTCCACCGTTGCCGGATAATGCGTGCGAATCTCTGACCCAATGCGATCCTTCAGCGGGGTAATGATTTTGCCGCGCGCGGTATAGTCCTCGGGGTTCGCGCTGAATACAATCGCGACATCCAGCGGCAGCCGGATCGGATACCCCTTAATCTGCACGTCGCCTTCCTGCATGATGTTGAAGAGACCGACCTGAATCTTGCCCGCGAGATCGGGTAATTCGTTGATCGCAAAAATTCCGCGATTGGCGCGCGGCAGCAATCCATAGTGAACGGTGAACTCGCTGGAGAGTTCGTGCCCGCCGCGCGCCGCCTTGATGGGGTCGATGTCGCCGATCAAGTCCGCGATGGTGACATCGGGCGTTGCCAGCTTTTCCACGTAGCGGTGGTCGGGCGTCAGCCAGGCAATCGGCGCAGCGTCCCCTTCTTTCGCTACCAGTTCGCGGCAACGCCGGCAAATCGGAGCGTAGGGATTATCGTGGATCTCGCAGCCCGCAACGTAAGGCATCTCGGGGTCCAGCAGCGCCGTCAGCGCTCTCAGAATGCGGCTCTTTGCCTGTCCGCGCAACCCGAGAAGAATGAAGTTGTGCCGCGAGAGGATCGCATTCACGATCTGCGGCACCACCGTGTCGTCGTATCCCACGATGCCCGGAAATATCGGAGCGCCCTCGCGCAGCCGCAGCATCAGGTTCTCGCGCAGCTCATCTTTGACCCGCCGCGAACCAAGACGCTGTGGAGTGAAGGAACTATGGCGCAACTCGCCCAGAATCCGGGCAACACTCATTGTGGACCCCCAAAGGAGACAGCCTTACGCGGATTATACCGCCGGAAAGCAGCTCTCAGCTTTCAGCTCTCAGCTGTCAGCAAAAACCTCTGAGTCTGCTAAAGTGGTTTGCCTGAGAGCTGAGAGCTGACAGCTGAGAGCTTTCTTTAGTTCCACTGCGCCTTCGACACCCGCCGCAGTCCCGGCAGAATCGCTTCCAGGTAGCCGATCACCGCTTCCAGGCGTTTGGCCTCCGATAAAGTTGAGAGCAAGTTCTGTTTGAAGTCGAGGTCAAGCGGAAGTGATCCTGCAAGTAAGAAGGAAAGATTGCCGGCATGTTCGTCGGGGCCGCTGGGCTCAGCCCCAGCGAGTTTGGCGATCTCCGCGTGCAAGCGCACGGCTTGTGTCACCATCTCGGTTGCCGGCTTCTCGGGTTCGTCTTCTACCACTGAAATCTCGGCCTGCAAAAACGACCGATCTTCGTTGACCTCGATCACCTCAAACCGCTCCACCCCGCGCGTCAGGATGTCCATGCGTCCATCGTCATATTTTTTGGTGACCGACGTGATCTCGGCCGTGCACCCGATATCGGCGACCCCATCGGAGGACGCGCGTACCACCCCAAACGGCTTTTTCAGTTCCAGGCACTCCGCGATCATCTCCTTATACCGCGGTTCGAAGATGTGCAGCGGCAACGCAACGCCCGGCAGCAGCACCAGTTCAAGCGGAAAAATGGGCAACAGCAAACTCACAGCGTCTCCGGTGCAAACGATTTTACGCCAATAGAGAAGCTATCAGCTCTCAGCAAAGACGAACGGGTGTTGGATTTTACCGAGAGCTGATAGCTGAGAGCTGAGAGCTAGTTCTCGTTTGACTTGCCGCCCTCCACGCTATACAAGAGTCGCCATGGGCCTAGCAGGAAAAGACATGGCAGGAAAAGTTGTGGTCGTGACCGGAGCTTCCATGGGAATTGGGGAAGCGATTGCCAAAGTTTTTGCCGACGCAGGGGCCGGCGTGGTGCTGCTTTCGCGTGATGCCAGTCGCGCCGAGACCGCCCGCCACCGCGTCGGCCACACCGACCGCACGCTCGCTATGGCGTGCGATGTTCGCAATCGCGAAGAAATCGACCGCGCGCTTGCGCTGACGTTGCACAACTTCGATCGCGTGGATGTGTGGGTAAACAACGCGGGCGTGGGCATCCGCGACTCCGTCACCGATATGGAGCCGTCCGCCACCCGCGAATTGTTCGAAACCAATTTCTTCGGCGCAATTGCCTGCATGCAGGCGGTCGTGCCCGCCATGCGCGAAAATGGCGGCGGAGATATCATCAACATCTCCAGCGTCGCCGGACACATTCCGGTCCCGTTCATGTCTCTGTACTCCGCCAGCAAGTTCGCTATAAACGCGCTCGGTAAAGGAGCCCGGCTTGAGCTACAACGCGACAACATCAACGTGCTTACCGTCTGTCCCGGCTATGTAAGCACCGATTTCGGCGCGCACGTGGTGGCCAACCGTCAGGGCAACATCCGCCCGCAATCCGTGCGCGGCGTCTCGGCAGAGCGAGTGGCACAAGCGGCCTATCGCGGATACCGCAAACGAAAGCGTGAAGTCGTAGTGCCCTGGACCATGATTCCCGCAATCAAGCTGTATCAGTTGTTTCCCGGATTGGTCGAGTGGGGAATGGCCAAGGCCATACCGAAGGCGCGCGCGAGTAAAGAAAAGTAAATCCAGCTAACTTTTCGGCCCCTGGTGCATCGAATGAAGTAGGCAGAACTGCAGTCTTCCACCCCTCCTAAGGGCCGTTTGCACGGCGGCTCTGGGGGTGGAGGCTGCCGTTAACTTTTCCGTGTCCCTTTCGCTAGAATAGGGTTTATGAAATTCTGGTTCCGACCTGCGTTCTTGCCGTTCGCTTCGCTTTCTCTAGCCGCATTGCTTGGCATCCTCTTGCCTGTCATCACACTTTCTCAGGCAGCACGCGCACAGGAGGGCCCCCTCGACAAATCCGAGCCCAAAGGCATCACGGTCGATGAAATCATCAAGCGCTTCGCCGCCAAGGAGAAAGAGTTCAAGGCAGCCCGCGATCAATACACCTACCGGCAGGACGTCAAGGTCATGACCCTCGACGGCGACACGCCCGATGGAATGTACCAGGAGGTGTTCGACGTAACTTTCGACGATAACGGACGCAAGATCAAGAACGTGGTCTTCGCGCCCCAACCCACCCTGCAACGCATCATGATGACCGAGGAAGATTTTGATGATATCGAGAACCGCCTCCCCTTCGTGCTGACCTCGGACGAAATCGGGGAGTACGACATCCTCTACGTCGGCCAGCAAAAGCAGGACGAGCTGAACACCTACGTTTTCGACATCGCTCCCAAGCAGATCGTCGGCAAGAAGCGCTATTTCCAGGGTCGCATCTGGGTGGACGACCACGATTTTCAGATCGTCGAGACTTATGGCAAGACCGTGCCTGACATCAAGAAGAAGAAGGGCAACGAAAACCTGTTTCCGAAGTTCACCACCTGGCGCGAACAGGTTGACGGCCAGTACTGGTTCCCCACCTACACCCGCGCCGAAGATACGCTCCAGTTTTCCATGGGCGGCGTAAAGATCCGCGAGATCGTCAAGTACACCAACTACCGGCGCTTCGGATCAAAATCGAGGATCACCTTCGAAGGGCAGGAAGTACAGAAGGCCGAGCCGAAGCCGGATCAGAAACCGCCCGAGCCGGAGAAGCCGCAGTAAAGCCAGGTTTCAAGGTTTCAGAGTTTCGAGGTTTCAAAGGGCAACGACTTAGAGGCTACGCCGCCTTTTTACTCAAGGAGTTGAGCAGGCGATCTAGGAGACCCAGCACCTGGTAGGATTCTCGCTCCAACGTTTCGTAGTCGTTCCGCTCCAGGAAACCTAAGTCCAGAGCAATCGCCAGCTGCGTTTCGGCTTCCAGCAAAGATCCTCGCGCCTGGCCCAAGAAATGCCGGAACTCGCCAGCGGTTAGCCTGCCTTGCCCTTCCGCGATGTTTGATGCTACTGAGACGGAAGCTCGTCTGATCTGAGACGTTATGCCGTAGGTTTCTGCCTTCGGAAAGTTTGCCGTTGCCTTATAGGTATGAACTGCAAGTGCCTTGGCCTTCTGCCAAACCAGCAATTCGCGATAAGAGCGAGCCATAATCGCCTCTTGGTGCCTTTATCCTTGAAACCTTGAAACTATGAAACCTTGAAACCTGGCTAATAGAACAGATACTTCCTCCACTTATCGTCCGAGTGCCCCATCAGCCGCATAATGTGCCGGCTGGTGTGGAGATTGAAGGAGCGGGGTTCGCGCGCAGGTTTCATGCCGGCTTCGTGCGGAAGCTGGTTGCCTTTGCGGCGGTTGCAGGGATGGCAGCAGGCGACCAGGTTCTCCCAGGTGGAGAGGCCGCCGCGCGAGCGGGGAATGACGTGATCCAGCGTAAGTTCGCCGGAAGGGAGCGTGGTGCTGCAATACTGGCAGGTGTTGCGGTCCCGCAGCAAAATGTTCTTTCGCGACAGCGCGCGCGATTGGTGCGGAATTCGGCGATACTCCAGCAGACGGATCACCGAAGGCACGCGCATGGCCACGCGGGCAGCGTGCAGAAAGTGTCCGTTTTCCTCTTCGGTCATGGCCACGCCCTTCAGCACCAGCACGATCGCACGGCGCGCCGCGCAAACGTTGATCGGCTCGTAGGAGGCGTTCAGCACCAGCACAGGCTGATGCAGAGCATGCCCATCCCCATCGGAATGCATGCCCGGGGTGAGCATCGTCGCCGGGAGCAGCGACCGCATGTTGCTGGCAAAATTGTGCAATCGCAACGACATGATTTCTACCCGTGAGCGGCCACGCCCACGCGATCTTCGCTCCCTTCTTCCGACAGATTATCGGTCTTTGGCAAAACGTTCTTTGGCAAGACTATGACATCGGAAATTTTCAAAGTGCGTGCCACCGTCGCCACCCACACCCGCGCCGCTCCCGCCCGGCGAAGAACGCGCGCACACTCCGAGGCCGTGGTCCCAGTGGTGTAGACGTCATCGATCAACAAAATGTCGCGGTTCACGATTCGCGTTGGATCGTTCACCGCAAAAGCGCCCCGCAGGTTCTCGCGGCGTTGATGACGAGTCAGTCCAATCTGGCTTCCAGTCTCGCGGCGGCGCACCAGAACTCCGGTCGCCAGCTCGAACCTCTTCGGACGCGACAGTTGCTTCAGCGCGTTCCGGGCGATCATCTCCGCCTGATTGAATCCGCGCTGCGCCTGCTTGCGCACATGCAGGGGAACGGGAACCACACCGATCTTCTGAGATAAGCCCGTCCCAACAGGTATCGCCTCGTCCAGGTCCGCAATCGTCTCCGCCAGCATGCGCCCCAGCACGGCCGCCGCGGGACGAACCTGCTGAAACTTGAGCAAATGAATCAAGTCGCGCAATCCGCCGTCATAGCTGCCGTAGGCGGCCGCTCGCTCGAACGGAGGATCCGCGCGCTGACAAAGCATGCACCGCGTCTCTCCGCCATCGAGATAGGCGGGGATGTGCAAGGCTTCCCCGCAAACCGAACAGTACGACCCCTTCAGCGGTTGCAGCGCGAGCAAACAGCTTTCACAAACGGGGAGCCGGGAAACCCTAAGTAGAGGGGAACCACAGATACGGCAATCGGCGGGGAAAAAAGTGAAGAATAAAGTCGCAAGAACGCGCTTGGCAAAGCCAACGAACCCACGGTTCGCCAGACCATGATCAGTCAGACTATGGTCCGCCGAACCCTGACTCGCCGCTTGGCCCTGGGCAGCGCGTATTCGAAACCCAGTACCGCTACTGCTACTGCTGAAGACGGCCTCCAGCACCCGGCCAGTAGATGACGCATGGCCGGGCTAAGTTTTTATGCAAACCTTAGTCAGTATAGCTGCGGCGCATGTCGCTATGCAACGCGGCCATCGGACTTCGAATCGCCTGCCGTTTGACCCTGTGACTCTTTACGGCCGGGTGGAACGCGTTCGAGCACTGGAATTGTGCTCAAGACATAGCTTCGGTGATAGCAACGCTCACAGCGGACCGGTTGCAGCAAGAAAAACGGAAGCACATATCTTTCGAAGAATCCCCGAGGGCGGGAGCGGTATGCCTCTTTCCAGCCACACCCCCGGCAATGGAATTCCTCGAAAAATGGGCTCCTGGAGGGCTGGGCAGGGAGAGCCACAAAATACTCCTAAGTGTCAACCATTCTAACTCTCGTTAAGGCTCAAAGTTGCACGGAAAAAATGCGGTTTCCGCAAACCGGCTCGATTGTCTGCCGCCTGCGAAGTGAGCGCTGCACTTGTAAAGCTGGCTTTCGGCATGGTAAGGTGCGCCGTCGCTGCTAATGTGAACCGGCAATTAAATTTCTGGTGACCACGAGGCCCTCATGAGCACTCCTGCGGTTAATGAAGCCCCCCGCAAACATCGTCCCTACGTTCCGGAAACCATGGAAATGAAGGAATTTACTTTCCGGGCTGTATTGATCGGTCTGTTCTTGACCGCCCTCCTAGGCTCCGCCAATGCGTATCTCGGCCTCAAGGCGGGGATGACCATTGCCGCAACCTATCCCGCCGCCGTCATTTCCATGGCACTGCTGCGTTTGATGAAGGGTTCGCTGCTGGAAGAGAACATCGCGCGAACCGTGGGTTCAATCGGAGAATCGGTGGCGGCCGGGGCGGTGTTCACGATTCCCGCATTCGTGATGGCGGGCCTGTGGCCAGGGCTCACCAAAGATCAATACTGGAAGTCGGTCGCCCTGATGGTAATCGGGGGCACCCTCGGCATTCTCTTTGTGACGTTGTTGCGGCGAGTGATGGTCGAGGATCCGGACCTTCCCTACCCGGAGTCAGTGGCAGCCTCCGAAATTCACAAGGCCGGACAACAAGGAGCCAAAGCCGCAAAGATTCTTTTCGCTAACATGGGCTTCGGCGCGTTCCTGTACCTGCTGGGGCAGCTGAATGTGTTCGCTCCCAGCAACACCTTCCACATGAAGATCAGCGACCTGGGAAAGAAGTTACTCCTTCGCACAGGGACAAACCCAAACGTTGCGACAACATTGACGGGTGGAGCAACTCTATTCAGCGCACCCGACATCAGCCCCGCGTATCTGGGTGTTGGATACATTATTGGCCCCCGCCTTGGCGCCCTGAACTTCGCCGGCGGCGTGCTCGCCTGGGGGCTACTAGTTCCGCTTCTAACCTTCACCATTGGCCCCTACATTCAAGCAACGCGGCCGGCAGGCCAGCCGCTCGCCTGGGACCTGCTGGCGGCCGCCATCTACTACTCCATCGTGCGTCCGATTGCGGTTGGTGGAATGCTCGTGGGAGCCACCTACACACTGTTCAAAATGCGGAAACAGTTGGCTGTGGGCATGGCTCGGGCGGTATCTGATCTGAGAAAATCCGCAGCAGTGCACGCTGCAACCAACCGTACCGAGCGGGACTTAAGCGCCAAGGTCGTGTTCGCCGGTGTGGCCGTGGTGTTCGTGGCCATGATTGTGCTCTACCACTTCTTCATCAGCGGGGCGGGAAATCTCTCCAGTTCCAAGATTCTAGCCGGGTCGCTCGTAGCCGCAGCGGTCATGATCATCGTAGGGTTCTTTTTCGCGGCCGTCTCCGGCAACCTCGTCGGCATGATCGGTTCGTCCAACAACCCCGTTTCTGGACTGACCCTTTGCACGCTGGTCATCGCAGCGCTGCTCATGGTTGCGCTTGGCGTTTCCGGAACCGGCGGAGTTGCCGCGGTTCTCGGTGTCGCAGCCGTGGTCTGTGTATCCTCCGCGGTGGCGGGTGAAATGCTGCAGGATTTGAAGGTCGGACACATACTGGGTGGCACGCCCGCAAAGATGCAGATCGGGGACATCTTCGGCATTATCGTTGCGTCATTGGTCCTTTTCTTTCCACTGTCCACGCTCGACAAGGTGTATCACTTCGGCACACCAGAATTGCCGGCCCCTCAGGCTGGCCTGATGGCAATGTTGTCGAAAGGAATCGTTGGCGGTGACATGGCCTGGCCGCTCGTCATCGTAGGTGTTCTATTGGGCCTCGCGATGATTATGATCGAAGTCAAAAGCGTAATGCTGTTCTCGGTGGGTATGTATTTGCCGCTCGGGACGACGTTCGCTATCTTCGTGGGCGGCGTCATTCGCTGGGCTACGGACAGGCTCCGTGATAAGCGCGGCCTGAACGACGCTCAAAAAGCAAGAGTTGACAATGCGGGAGTGCTCACCGCATCCGGCTTGATTGCTGGAGAAGCACTTTGCGGTATCGCGGTTGCGGCCATCATCGCTCGCAGGCTGGCTCACGATCCTCATGCCGACACGACCCTCTACCAGTTTGCCATGGGGAACTCGTTGATTACTCCTTTGGTTGCGCTCGCGATTCTCGTTGCTGTCATGATCTTGGTTCCGCTGGCCAACGCCGGCAGGCCCGAGGATCCAGCCCCGCCGACGGCGATTATGTAAGGTTCGTGCGAGTTGCTCGGATTGGGATGTTTCTGTGGGGACGGGCGCCCTCGCCCGTCCAGCCGAGCGAAGCTCGGCTCTCACCACGACTGATGCAAGCGATTCCGGAATGTCGATCGCCGAAAATATCGCCCAAGTACGGGAGCAGATCGCAGCAGCAGCGCGCCGCGCGTCCCGCAATCCCGACGAAATCACCCTGATGGCCGTGAGCAAGACGTTTCCAGCCGAGCGCATCCGCGAGGCCTACGCCGCCGGCCTGCGCGTTTTCGGCGAGAACCGCGTGCAGGAGTTTGCCGCGAAGGCGAACGCCCTGCGCGATTTGCCGGTTGTCGAATGGCACCTGATCGGACATCTGCAGACGAATAAAGCCGCGAAGGCAACCGAGTTGTTTGACGCGGTGGATTCCGTCGACTCGGCGCGGATGGCGGAGAAACTGAATGCATCCGCGGAAAACGCGGGCGAGACCTTATCCATCTTGATCGAAATCAATGTAGGTGGCGAGAAGGCAAAAAGCGGAGTCGCACCCAACTCCGACGAACTGGAGCAGATTCTGCAAGGCGGCCCGCGATGGAGAAATCTGAAAATTCAAGGCTTGATGACCGTCCCGCCCTACACCGAAGATCCGGAAGGCTCGCGACCGTATTTCCGCCAACTCCGTCAGATTCGTGACAGCATCGCCGCCCGCAACCTGCCGCACATCGGCACCGCCATACTTTCTATGGGCATGTCGCACGATTTCGAAGTTGCGATTGAAGAGGGGGCAACGTGCGTGCGCGTGGGGACGGCGATCTTCGGGGAAAGAGAAAAACCTTAACCACAGGGGGGCACAGGGATACAAGGAGGACAATCGAGGAAAGATTTCCCCCGTGTACCTCTGTGCCCCCTGTGGTTAGGCCTTTTTGATGGTAGCCATTCAAAATTCGCCCAACGGCGCCACCTTCGCGGTCAAAGTCCACCCGCGCGCGAAAAAGAACGCCATCACCGGCGAGGTCGGCGACGCGCTGAAACTTGCCCTGACCGCCCCTCCAGTCGACGGCAAAGCCAACGACTCCTGCATAGATTTTCTTGCAAAGCTTTTGAAGGTGCCGCGTTCCTCCGTTACTATTGCAGCCGGCCAGACCAGCCGAAATAAAGTGATCCGTGTGTCGGGCTTGTCGGCAGAGGAAGTGCGCCGGCGTTTGAAGGTTTGAAATTAGCGCAGTGTCCTGCAAGCTCGGGGCATAAAATCGCGCTGTCATCCTGAGCGAAGCGAAGGACCTATGCATTCCAGCGCTTCGGGCCAGTACATAGGTCCTTCGCTCCGCTCAGGATGACAATACATGATTGCACCGCAATACCGAAAGGCATCTCCGCATGAGGAGCCACGATTGACCTTCTCCGAACGTTTGCAGGAAATCCGCACCGGGTTTGAACGTCCCTTCTGGGTCGCGAATATCAGCGAGATTTTCGAACGTCTTTCCTACTATGGGGCCTTTGCTTCGCTTGCGCTGTATTTGCAGGAGAAGCTCAATTTTTCGACCGAGCAAACCGGGACTCTGACCGGCTTGTTCGGAGGCATGGTTTGGTTTCTCGCCATCTTCGGCGGAGCCGCCGCCGACCGCCTGGGCTTCCGCCGCGCGCTTTCGATGGCCTACCTGATTCTCGCCGTCGCATATTTTCTGATTGGCTCAATCGGAGCCTCATGGCTGGCGCCGGTGCGCAACGCCGTGCCGCTGGGATTGTTTGTCGGCGGCATTCTCATCCTCCCTGCACTCGGCATCTCGCTGGTGAAACCTTGCGTAGTGGGGACGACGGCGCGCGCTTCCAAGGAGAACGTCCGCTCCATCGGCTACTCGATTTATTACACGATGGTCAACATCGGCGGCGCGGCGGGACCTTATTGTGCGTCCTGGGCGCATCGTCATCTGGGCGTCGAGAATGTGTACCGCGTCGCGGCGCTCAGCGTTTTCGCCATGTTTTTTGTAGTCGTCCTCTTCTTCCGCGAGCCGCGCAAGGCCGGGGATGCACCTCCGCCTTCGATCGCAACCGTCGCGCGGAACTTCTGCGTTGTGGTGGGCAATTATCGCCTGGTCTTGCCGGTGCTGCTGTTCGCTTTGTTGCTGCGCATCGGTTTATTGGTCTATCCCAAGTATGCCGTACCCTGGTGGGTCTGGAGCGCGCTCCTGGTTCTCGTGCTCGCTGGCATCAGCCGCTTCATGTGGTTCCTCGTACTCTTCACCGGCTACTGGGTGGTGTTCTGGCAGCAGTACATCAGCCTGCCCGGCTACATTCACGGCTACATCAACTCCAAGGCTGACGTCGAGATCATCCTGATAACCGACGGATTGACCGTGATCTTCCTCACGCTCGCGATAAATTATTTGACCCGCAAGATCCCGGCATTTCAGGCCGTGATTCTGGGCACGGTGATCACTTCAATCTCGTGGGTGATCCTCGCCCTGCGCCCGACAATCTGGGGCGCGGTGCTCTCACTGTTTGTGCTCGCACTGGGCGAAATCATTCTGTCTCCTCGCTACTACGAATACATTTCGCGGCTCGCTCCTCCGGGACAACAAGGGACGTACATGGGCTTTGCGTTCCTGCCCATTGGCATCGGCTCGCTGATCGGCGGCTGGTTTGGCGGGACGCTGGTCCACCATTTCGGAGAAGTCACGCACCAACCGGCGCGCATCTGGTGGAGCGTCACCGCGGTAGGCCTCGCCACCGCCGCAATACTGTGGGTCTATGACAAGACGTTGAGGACGGGCAGCGCAGCTCCCGCAAAATAGAACTCATGTCCAAAGGAGCTTCTCCCGTCTACATCGCCGACCACATCCGCCGTGTGCTGAAGGATGGCGGGTCGGCCCCGCACTCGGAAGACGTGCAACATTTTTTCAAGGAAGCAGTGAAATCGCGCGGCTGGTACACCGCCGAACTAAGAAAATTTGCGCTACGGTTCCAGCGCAGCATCGCCCGCGAACGGGGAATGGATTTCCTGGTGCAGGTGGCCGACGAACTTTTCTCCGGCGCGATTCTCGAAGAGAAAGTGATGGCTGTTTTTCTGCTCGAAAAACAGATCAGCAATCTGGGCGACAACGAATTCCGGCTTCTCGCCTACTGGCTCGACCGCGTGAGCAGTTGGGCCGATCACGACGCGCTGGCGCATGATTTGCTGGGGCCCATGGTGGCCGCGAAGCCTGCCCGTAGCCTTCAGGTTTTCTTGTGGGCGAAGTCGACGAATCGTTGGCGTCGGCGAGCCGCCTGTGTGACGCTGATCCGGGGGGCGCGCGAGCGGCGGTTCTTCGCGGAGATCATGCGGCTTTCAAATCGGTTGCTGCAGAACGAAGAAGAAGACGATATGGTCCTGAAAGGATTGGGATGGCTATTGCGCGAAACCGCCAAGGCCGACGCAAAGCGCACCCTGCCGTACTTGATGAAAATCCGGAAGAGAGCACCGCGACTGGTGCTGCGAACTGCGTGTGAGACGCTGAGCAACTCCGCGCGTCGGCGGGTCCTGGCGTGAGAAGCGCCCGGTGAACCCCAGTGACCTCTGTGGTCCACGCGGTTGACTTCCTCACCACAGAGCCACAGAGGTCCACGGGGGAAGACCGGGAATCAGGCGGCCAAGATTTTGTCGCGCAATCCTCCATACCTTATCGTTTTCACCATGTCATTTTCGTAGAAATCATGCGGAAAACCCATTTCGATGGCGCTCGCCCCGTCCAAAACCGAGACTTGTTCCCGTGTCAGTTCTAACTCGATACTGGCGAGGTTATCTTTCAACTGTGACACGCGCCTGGCGCCGACAATTGGAATGACCGGAATATCGCGGTAACGGAGCCATGCCAGCGCAACCTGAGCGGGTGAGCGGCCCACTTCATGGCTCACTTTTTTGAGCGCGGCCACGACGCGATCCGCTCGCTCTCCGGTGCGCATGAAAACCTTGGCCATTTCGCTCGTGTATCTCCCGTCCGCCGCGTCCCCGGAATGGTACTTGCCGCTCAGCAGGCCGCCAGCCAGCGGCGACCATGCGACCAACCCAAGTTTGAATGCATTTGCCATGGGGATAAGTTCACGCTCCACGGTGCGTTCAATCAGTGAATATTCAATCTGGAGCCCGATGAATTTCGTCCAGCCGCGCAGATCGGCGAGCGTGTTAGCCTGTGAAATCCACCATGCCGGGGCATCCGAAACGCCGATGTAGAGAACCTTGCCTTGGCTGACCAGATCGTCAAACGCCCGCATGACTTCTTCGACGGGAGTCATTTGATCCCAGATATGCAGCCAATAGAGGTCGATGTAATCCGTCTTCAAGCGCCGCAAGGAACCCTCCAGCGCCTGCACCATGCTCTTGCGGTGATTTCCGGCCGCATTAGGATCGTTTCCCGCCATGGCGTTGGTGTATTTGGTGGCTAACACCACGGATTGCCGGTGATCGCGCATGAACTCCCCGAGTAGAGTTTCGCTGGTTCCGTTGGTGTATATGTTGGCGGTATCAATGAAATTCCCTCCCGCCTCACGATAGACCTCATAGATCTTGCGCGATTCATCCTTGGCCGAGCCCCATCCCCAGTCTTCTCCGAAGGTCATGGTGCCGAGTGACACATCGGAAACTCGAAGGCCGCTGTTTCCAAATAGTCGATATTTCATGGTTTCACCTCAAGATTTCAGACTTGCTAACGGATATGGATTCTCTTCCTGCCGATGGCGATCCACAAAAACTTCCCCTAGCGCGTCTCCCCTAGTCCGTGCGGACCTGGCTTAATGTCCTTCCTCTTCCAGATATTTCTCCACTTCATACGCCGACATGCAGCCGGATCCCGCAGCCGTGATGGCTTGCCGATAGCGGCGGTCTTGCACGTCGCCGCACGCGAACACTCCCGGCACTCTCGTGAAGACGTTCTTATGCGTGACCAGGTAGCCATCGGCATCGGTTTCGAGCTGCCCTTCGAAGATCTTCGCGTTCGGGACGTGGCCGATCCCCAGAAACATTGCGCTCGTGGGAAATTCCCAGCTTTCGCCGCTTTTCAGATTGCGCAGGCGCAGGGCGGTGACTTCTTTCTTGCTGATATCGAGAACGTCATCCACCACGGTATCGGTGAGAAATGCGATCTTCGGATTCGCACGGGCACGGTCGTGCATGATTTTCGAAGCGCGAAACTGCTCGCGACGATGGATGAGCGTGACCTTGCTGGCGAAACGCGTCAGGAAAGTCGCTTCTTCCATGGCGGAGTCGCCGCCGCCGATCACCGCAATTTCCTTGCCCGAGAAAAAAAAGCCATCGCAAGTCGCGCACGAGGAAACACCGTGGCCAATCAGCGCTTGCTCGTTCGCCAGGCCGAGCCATCGTGCCGATGCTCCGCTGGCAATGATGAGCGTGCGGGTGTGAATCGTCTCTTTGCCAATGCGCAGCTCGAACGGATGTTTGCTCAAGTCGGCTTTGACCACGTGGCCCGTGCGATAGTCGGCGCCGAAGCGTGTGGCCTGCTTGCGCATGTTCTCGATCAGTTCCGGCCCCTGGATGCCTTCGGGAAACCCGGGGAAATTTTCCACCAGCGTGGTCAGCGACAATTGTCCGCCCGGTTCATGGCCTTCGATCACCAGCGGCTTGAGGTTGGCGCGGGAAGTATACAGAGCGGCGGTGTGGCCCGCGCATCCCGAGCCCATGATTACAACATTGCGTATGTCCATAAAGTTAGAAATACAGTGCTAGTAGATAGATTCTAAAAAACGGATTTCGTTTCAGACCGCACGCTCAGAACCAAGCTACTTGTTCTTCTTGCTGCCGGCACTCACCTTGGTTGAAGCTCCTGCGCGCAAGTGAGCCAGTTCCTGGGGCACCATTTTGCGCGCGTCCAGAGCGTCGCGATAGTGCTCCATAATCGAAGAGGCGGCGCTGAAGATGGGTTCGTACACGCTCTGATCCGTCGGATTTCCTTCTTCTCCCGAACATCGCGCCAGCACCACCGACGACTTCCCAAAGCGTTCCAATTTGACGCGCGAAACCGGAGTACTCGATGACAACATCGCGGTCGCGGAGGTTACCGCGGAAGCGCTGTCCTCGATGGAAACCTCCATCAGGTCGTTGGGCTTGGGATCGCGCACGCGCAGCACCAGCGTCTCCACCATATTCCGCGTATCCACGCTGAACGAGTATTGGACGTTGCTGAACAGGGCAGCGCCCGGAAACTCGCGCCGGACCCGCACCCAGTCTGCCGCCGAGACCGTACCGGGCGGCAACGGTTGCATGCCGGGAATCGGAGTGCTCGAGTCGAGTGTGGAATGGCCGCGGGACACTTCGTAGTCCGTGCCGAACGCGGGCTTGCCCGGTACTTTGGCCAGCGCCGCCGATAATTCCTTCTGCTCCTCGGCCGGAGGCGCGCACACGTTCAGGAGGTTCACTTTTACCGGAGGCTGCTGCGAGTTGGCCGTGGGTTGCTGGGCAGAGGCCGACGCGGCCGTAGCCATAGCCACCGCTAGGATCAGAATCTTGTGAGGGAACACGGCGAAATTGTATCAGGGGAACACAGAAAGAGGTCAAAGGTTAGAGGTCAGATTTCAGAGGTGAGACCCCGCAAGAGGGCACAGCAGCGCAACAGCCAGAGGTTTTACTTCTGCAATCTGACCTCTAACCTCTGCAATTCTAGTCGGCCACCCCGGAATCGCTCTCGATGGCGCCATGCCGGCGCAGCAACTGCGGCAGATTCTGCGAAAACGCCGAGCGCGGCAGCACCATGTCACAACCCACTTCGTGGGCTTTCTGCTTCAAGTCGCCCTGCACATGCGAGAGGAATCCGATGATCGACGTCCCCTTTTTCAGCTTGTTTTTCAATTTCGGGATAAGCGTCAAAGGCTTGGCATTGGCATTGTTCAAGTCGAAGATGATCAGGGAAGGCTTCTCTTCGCCGTTGCTCTTCATCCGGTCGGTGAGTTCCTTTTCGTTCTTCACGAATTCCACCTTCACGTTCATCTTGCGGCCCGTATCCTGAATCTTGCTCAGGAAGAAAAGGTCTTCAACAAACGCAAAGACGCGTGAAGCCGCGTCCTCTCGTGGAGCAGGCAAAGGCTCAGGATCGACCACCGGGTAGGAGGCCGAAAACCCCGGCCGTCGCGGCCCTCGGTTGTTGCCGTTGCCATTATCCATGCCCATATTCGCGCGGTAGCTGTGGTCCATGGGAGCGGTAAAGATGCCCTGCTGCTCCTGGCGCTGGCGCCCCATCGGGCCTCCTGCGCCTCGTCTGGGCGGACGCCGTCCACGGCGCCGTTTGTGTTTCCCTCCTCCTGCGGAGGGATGTCCGGGTCCTGCATTCATATTTTTCTCTTGTTAATCTTCGAAGTTGACCCCCGAAGTTAATCCCCGGCCTGCATTACAGGCCTGATGGTTTCGTCTTCCCTTGCGGTTGGCATGCTAGTCGGCGCTCAAAACGTGGGCGCAACGCGTTCACTGTGCGTGGCTCACTGCAAATCGCTGCCGGCTAACCAAACCCCACATCGGCTGGATGCTATTCGAGAACGATGTTTAAACTAATCAATGTTCAAACTGTCGTTGTCCAAACTGTCGTTGTTCAAGCTATAGGCGCCTGGAGTTTTGCTGGGCGCAAACGGCCAGCCTGGAAGCATGGCCATTGGGAACATCTTGATGTTACTCATGAAACCGCCGAACGCGCAAGGGGGGGAGTGCCTTTAGTTTTCCACACGCGGCACATTAGTAATCCTTTTGCTTCCAGGGCTTGTTCCCCCGTTTGTTGCCCGAAGATAAGCCCTCCCGCAGCTTCGCCTGAAGTTCTGCTCTCGCGACGCCGATATAAGAAGGGTGAAACCCACGGCTGCCATAGAGAAAGCCTCTGCCGCAAACACGCTCGCCTTGCCGGGACAGCGCTTCATTGCCCGCCAGCCAATTTTTGACCGCTCGCAAAAGGTGTTCGGATACGAAATCCTTTTCCGAAACGGTGTCGAAAATTACTTTAACGCCGACCCGGAACTTGCTTGCCGCGCCACCCTGGATACCTCCCTGCTTCTCGGTATCGAAACGATTTGCGATCGCCGCCGCGCCTTCGTGAACTGCACCTGCGACGTCCTGTTTAGAGATTTGATCACTTTGCTGCCTCCCAGCCAGACCGTGGCCGAGATTCTTGAGACGGTTGAGCCCGAAGATCGCGTCGTCGCCGCCTGCAAGCGTCTTAAAGCGGCTGGCTACCTCATCGCCCTCGACGACTTCGCACCCCACGATCCCCGCATACCGCTTTGCCAGTTTGCCGACATCATTAAAGTTGATGTCCGCGCAACCCGGCCCGAGGAACGAGCTGGCATGATGCGCCGGTTTGGGCAGAAGTCCAAGATGCTGGCCGAAAAGCTCGAAACCCCCCACGAGTTTCACCAAGCCCGCGACATGGGGTTTGTGTATTTCCAGGGATATTTCTTTTGCCGCCCCGAACTTGTCATTGGCCGCGAAGTTCCCGCCAGCCGCTTGCACTATATACGGCTGCTCGAAATGGTCTGCCGCCCGGAAGTCGACATGCGGGAACTCGAGAAGATGCTCAAGCAGGAACCTTCAATTTGTTACCGCCTGCTCCGCTACCTGAATTCCCCACTCTTTGGATTTTCCCTCGAAATCAAGTCGGTCCGCCATGCTATGGCCGTTCTGGGAGAACGGGAAATGCGGCGCTGGGTCCGGCTCGTGGTCGCCGTGAGTGCGGCCGAAAAGAAGTGCAGCGAGTTGGTGCTGATGGGATTGGCCCGCGGCCGTTTTTGCGAATTGCTCTCCACCCGGCTGCATGCGAACACGGACTTGTTCCTGCTGGGCTTGCTCTCCATCATGGACGCCATCCTCGAAGTCACTATGGACGTACTTCTGGAACAGCTCCCCGTGGACCGCGAAACCAAGACCGCCCTGCTCGGCCAGAATAGTAGCCTTCGGCCCCTGTACCGGCTCATGCTGGCCCAGGAATCGGGCGAGTGGTCGCAATCGAGCGAACTCGCCAAACAATTGCAGCTGCCCGACGAAGAAGTCGCCTCCACCTGGTGGCAGGCCCTGCAGTGGGCGCAGGAAGCAACCAGCGGCGTGTGAGGAGAGGCAGGTTGCAAAGTTTCAAGGTTTCAGGGTTTCAAGGTTAAGATCGTCCGCATTCGCGGCTCCACTCTGAGGCACACTGAAACCTTGAAACTCTGAAACCTTGAAACCTGGCTGTTACGGTGCTTCGATCAACTCCATTTTCCCGTCCCGCGTCCGGTGCAACACCATCAATTTGCCCTGGGGATCGCGGAACACGAAAACATCCTTGTCGCGGAAGTGCGCCTCTTTAATCGCTTCTTCCAACGTCATCGGATGAAGCGCAACCGAGTCCCGGCTATGTACCAGATGCACTTCAGTGGTTCGCGCCACCGAGGGAAACTTATGCACCAGAACGGAAACCGTAGGATTCTCCGCCAGCCCCAGCGCTGCGTCTATGTTGTCCTGTAATGACTGGCCCTCAAATTTCTTGACTGCCTTGCGCTTCTTGCTGAGCCACTTGGTCTTATATTTGAGCGCCTGCTTTTGCAGGTGGTCGAGCGCTTCGCTGACGGCCGACACCATGTCGGTGGTCTGCGCCAGCCCCACGATCGGACCGTTGGGCGGGTTTATCGTGATTTCGGCTTTGTGCTGGCGCTTTTCCACGGCCAGAATCACCTTGGTCTCGAATCGGTCGCCTAGAATTTTGCGGATCTTGCTGAGACCGGTTTCAACTTCTTTCCGTATGGTGGGAGTAAGTTCATATTTCCTCGCGGTATATTCCACGTTCATTCAACGGTCCTCCAGAATGAATTCGACTCAAGGAAACCCGTGGCGAATGCTGCTCTAACGTCTACTCACAACCTTCAACGTATTGGATCGCTTCGTACGTACCTGCATAAAACCTAGTGATTTTCCCGTTGTCCGTTTCGAATCGAACACCGTGCCGGCCGTCGCTCGAACGAACGGTCAAATAGTGGCCTGTGTCGAGATATTGATGGCGGGTTACTTTCATCCTTGATCCGTAGACCCGACGCGCATACGCTTCCAAGTCCCCGACCTGAATGCCCATTGATGTCTTATAGCCAGGAGCGTCGATGTCTATCCGCACTACGCGGTCACCGATGATCATGAAGCTCACATGATCGTGTCCGCGTGCGTGCACAAAAAAACAGCTGTCGTTGCCGGACTCCTCCTCGACAAGCTTTTCGCGTAGAGCTGCACTGAGTTGTGAACGTGTCATCCCGACCTTGACCGGCCCAATGCTGTCTTCGCGCACAATCCACCCCTCAGCGGCGAAGACATCGCGTAGCGGCGTCAGTAGCACAACAACCCCACGAGACCCCAACTGAGGCGATTGTGGATTTTGCCTGGAGCGACCGGATGTCTATTCATTTCTTTACGCGGCGTTGATGCGTGCTCGGGATTTTCATGTCCTCACGATATTTCGCGACGGTTCGGCGAGTAACCTGGATTCCTTGCGATTGCAGAATGCGAGTGATCTGTTCGTCGGTCAACGGCCGGCTTGGATCTTCTTCTTCGATCAGCTTCTTGACGCGGCGTTTCAAAATCAGGAGGGAAGTACCGCCGCCCTCGGGCCCCTGCACGCTCTCCGAGAAGAAATACCGCAGCTCGAACACGCCTTGTTGGGTGTGGACGTACTTGTTGGCGACCGCGCGGCTGACGGTCGAAGGATGCACGCCAATCTCTTCCGCCACTTCTTTGATCATCATCGGCTTCAGATGATCGATTCCTCGTTCCAGAAAATCCTGCTGCCGCGCCACGATCGAGTAGCAGACCTTGGTGATCGTCTGCTTGCGTTGTTCGATGTTCTTGATTAGCTGAATGGCGGACTTGTAGCGATCTTTGACGTAGTTGCGTGTGTCCCGGTCATTGCCGTCGCGGGTCAGCAGGCGTTTATACGCGGGATTCAACCGCAACTGCGGCATGTCTTCGTCATTCATAATGACCAGCCACTCGTCGCCATGCTTCACGAATGCGACGTCGGGCTCGATCAGCCGCGGGGGAACCTTGTTGTAGCGCAAACCCGGCCGGGGATCCAGCGTGCGGACGTAGTCGAGCGCCGCCTGCACCGCTTCCACCGGACGCCCGATCGCACGCCCAATTTCCTTGAACTGCTTCAGTGTCACCGCTTTCAAATGCTGATCGACAATCGCAATCGCGTCGTTCAAAACCTGCTCGGTGAGAGCATGGCCGTTCTTGTGCAGCGGCAACTGCGCCAGATGGTAGCGCAGCTGGTAGAGCAGGCATTCGCGCAGGTCGCGGCAGGCGATGCCCGGCGGATCGAACTGGCGCACCACTTCCAGCGCTTCGTGCAGATCGGTCAACGTGAAGGTTACAGCCGGAATCCGGGCTGGCGCCGTCGCCGCTCCGGTGGCTGCGTTTCCATGGCTCGCCGCGCTGGGCAGTGGAACCTCGGCTGCCAAGTCAGGCTCAGCATCTGGCTCAGCCTCCGGTTTAACCAAAGACTCCGCCCCAGCGCCTTCCGCTGTGAACTGCGAAAGAACGCCGCCTGCGGAGGCAATATCCTCGGGTACAAGAACGGAAGCTTCGAGATCAGCAGTCTCGAGGTCAGATGTTTCGAGCGAGGTCCCTGCGACCGCAAGCCCCAGCGCCTCCGCTTCACCCACGATCTTAGCCGCTGCTTCCACATCGGCCTCAGCAGGCGCAACCGGGGTGATGCCCAGCAATTCTTCGTCGCTGGCAATCAGGTAGCCTTCTTCGTTCAGATTCCCAATGATCAGCTCAGCCGCCTCATATACCGGCGGCCGCACGGAAATCGCTCCCAACTGCCACAGCAAGTGGTCGCTCAAGTTTCCCGGCTTCGACAGGAAGTTCTCGAACGAAGGCTTCTCGATTTCTTCCATTTCCCCCGAACTGCGATAACCGGGATCCAGATAGTCCTGGAAGAACGAGCCAAAATCAATCTCTTCAAAAGGATCCTTCTTCTCATCCGCGATGGTCGGCGGACCCTCTTCCGGGGTGGTTGCCTTGGCGGCTAGCCGGTCGCGTTCTTCTTCCTGACGCCCGACATCATCGAGCAGGGGGACGGCGTCTTCCAGCTCTTCCAGCACCGGGTTCTCGACCATCTCGGCATTGATCATGTCCTTGAGCTCGAGCTTGTTGAGCGCGAGCACCGACACCATTTGCACGAGACCCGGCGTCAGTATCTGCCGCTGGGACAACTTGACGTTCAGTTTGTGCTGTAGCAGCACCATTTCTCCCTAAAGAAGTTCGCAGTTCTCAGTCAACCCGCCGCCCCTTAACTGTCCGGTAGGTCGGGGTGTGGAAAACTTAGCTTCTCATGCACCGAGGTAGGCCGGGTGGACACGAAAGGTCAGTGTGCCCACGCCTTGGTAACCGGAAACCTTGTTCTCAGCTTTCAGTCTTCAGTTCTCAGTGGTGCGGTTTTGACTGATAACTGACAACTGATAACTGACAACGGTTTCCTCACACCAGTGAGAAGCTTTCCCCCAAATAAACTCGCCGGACCTCCGGGTCACTCCCCAACTCCTCGGGCGTGCCCGAGCGGAAAATCCGGCCCTCGTTAATGATGTATGCCCGGTCCGTCACTGACAACGTCTCGCGGACGTTGTGGTCCGTCACCAGGATCCCAATGCCGCTCGCCCGCAGATCGGAAATGATCTTCTGCAAATCCAACACGGCAATCGGGTCGATACCCGAAAACGGCTCGTCGAGCAAAATAAATGTGGGGTTGATGCAGAGCGAGCGCGCTATCTCCACCCGCCGCCGTTCCCCGCCTGACAACGCATACCCGCGATTCTGCCGGATATGCTCCAACCCGAGCTGGTCAATCAGCTTCTCTGCCTTCTCCCGGCGCTCATGCCAGGAAATCGGCTGGACCTCCAGCACGGCCAGAATGTTTTCCTCGACCGTCAGTTTCCGAAAAACCGAAGCTTCCTGGGGGAGATAGCTGATGCCATACTGGCGTGCCCGTAAGTACATGGGAACGTTAGTGATATCTTCGTCGTCGTACAGCACCCTGCCAATGTCGGGAGGAATCAGACCTACGATTGCATAGAAAGAAGTGGTTTTCCCCGCGCCGTTCGGTCCCAGCAGGCCCACAACCTCGCCCTGCAGAACCTGAAGGCTAACCCCATTGACGACGCGCCGGCCACGGTAGGATTTCCCAATTTCGTCGGTGGCCAGCGTGTGCATTTATCGTGCCACTTGCGTCTTAGTGAAGGTCGGGGAGGCTTCCTTTCCTTCCACGAGCACCCTATCATCGTGTCTGTAGAAAGTCAACGAATCGCCCGTTATTCTGCCTCGTTCGGCATCAAAAATGCTAGGAGTTCCGCCCGTCAGCACGAACTTGGCGTCGGCCGCCGTGTACACCAACCGTTCACCGGTAGCGTGACGCGTCGGCTGCGTGATCACAACGTCGTGTTCCGCCACGATCCGATCCACTTGCCCAGGCGTTCCCGGTCCGGCCGCCGCTGGCGACGCGCTCCGCGGCAGCAGAAATACCGTCATCAGCTCTCCCGTCATTGTGGTGTCGGACCCTTTCGCTGTCACTCCGCCATCCAGGAAGATCTTTCGCTCTGCGTCGGCGTAGTTCAGGCGCGCGGATGTGATGTGAACTGGAGTCGCTTTGCCGCTCTTGTCCACTTGCACCAGCACGGTCGAAACCGGCTGGGCTGAGCTTCTCTGCGCAAACAACGATCGGCGATCGCGATCAAATTGCAGCGTGGGAGCCTCCACTACACTTGCGTCTTGCCACAAGCGGGCGTCGCCGCTGTACACCGCAACCGCCGGTGAACGGTGCGCTGTCATGCTGCGGCTGGTCACGTGGATTGGGTCCGAAGAAGCGAGCATCCCGCCGTCCGGTTGCGCCTTGAGATCGGAGTACGTGCTCTTCACGTTGCCCTCGGCAATCGCGTCGCCGGTCACCCGGTTCATACGAATCGTCTGGGCGGTCGTGGTCATGCCAGCGTCTACCACCCGAGGCGACCCGCTCAGCACCAGCACTTGATCGGCGACCGTGTACTCCCCTCGCTGCGCCCAAGCTTTTTCGGTGCCATCGACGTAGGCTACGCCACCCGATTGCGCAATCGATGCCACACCGCCGCCCTCCGGCCGGAAAACGACATCCAGCATCGCGCTGGTCGACACGCGATCGCCCTGTCCTGATGCACCGATCTGACCGCCGATCTTATTGCTGACAATCTTCGCCTCCGGTTCCCCATGCAGCGTGGCCAGGCGATTTTTCTCCGTGAATTTCGCGGTAAACTTGGCAGCCGTAACCACCGTCTTCTGATTCGAGCCCGGCTGTGTAATCAGGATCTGCGGCGGCCCACTCGTCTCGGCACGTTCCAGCAGACGCCCGTCTTTCATGATAAAGTCCATCACCGGCGCGGTCATCTCAACGTCCTGCGCCCCGTTCGATAGTGGAGCGACGGGCGTCCCCGTGAGCCTGCCCTGAGCGGAGCCGGAGGGTCCCGCTTCGACCGGTTCGACTCTCTTCTGAGTAAGCCGCACGCCGTCTTCGGCGTGAACCGTCTCCAACATCTGCTGCCCGACGAAGTGCAGGGTGACGCGGCCGGCCGCAGCCTCAGCTGGCTGCGGTCCCTGGGAAGTGAGTTGAACGTTGCCGCTAAGAATTGCCGTAGTCAGCAGATTCCGCGTTCCGGTCAGCCACATCTCGGCGCGATCGGACCGCGTGCGCGTTTCCGGGTTGGAGGTCTCCGAGCTGGGTACCACCCGCCCGCGAAGCTCGCTCTCGACATTGCCCTCGCCAACAATGTGGTCCACCGTGTTGTCCTCGCGCAGGAAGAACGTTGCGGAATCGGACTGCATTTGCTGCCCCGCCCGCGTCATGTGCACCCCGGTGAGCACGACCTGCCGCGGCTGCTTCGTAATCACGCCATGACCTGCATCCAGATGAACCGGCTGCGGCCGGTTGACCGTCATCGCGACCGCCGACAGCAGGTTCATCGTGCCGGTCTTAGCTACATACTTAATGCCCACCGCCGAACCGGATGCCTGCGGCGTTTGAAATGTCACCTTCCCGGTGGCGGAAGCGTCTCCCGTCTTGCTGTTGAAGACCAGTCCGTTGGTCTCCAGATGAATCGGCTGTTTCGTTTGTTCTGGAGGCGTCTGGTCGGAATGCAGCATCCCCTCGGGATTCGCTTCCAGGTCAATCAGCACCGTGCCCTTCGTGTTCACATTGCCCGACTCGCGATCAAACTCGAAGTCATCCCCGCTGATCCGATCGAAACGGCTGGCGTCCTTGCCATAGATGACGATCTTGACGTTGTGCAACTCCGCCCGTCCCCCCTCCTTGAACTGAACCGCCTTCGAGGCGCTCACCGTAAACTGAGTGCGGCCTTCGCGGGAATTGGAGATCGAGAATCCTTCGGCGGTCTGCTGAATGTCGAGGCCGATTTTCGCCGGAATCTCGTGCACGGCCTTGCTCACCCGCCAGCGCGCGTAGAAATACATCCCCGCGACTACAAGCACCATCAGAATCGCGCCCAGGGCGAACCACCGGCGCAGCCGTGAAACCGGAAGGACCATCGGAGCCTAGTGTAACTCGCAACGACCGGCCAGTGTTTGCCCCGACATTCTGTGGTGCAGCTAAGATTTGTATCAGGGTATGCCTTTAGGCATACCGCAAATACTCCGCTTCGAAAGCGCCTTTAGGCGCTGGTTGTGGGCGCCCGAGTTATCAGCTGAACTTGCCAGCGATCAGGATTCATGCGGCCGAACCGTCGATTTGCACAGCCGGATTCCTCCGTCCATCCCGGACGAAAGCAGCGTCTTTCGCGGCAGAAACCCGGAAATACCGCATGGATGCTGGGGCTTTCGCGGGTAAATGCCGGCGATTGCACCATTTCCGCATCACCCGGCTGTGCACGGCCTGCACTCGATTGATGAATAAGCAGTTAAAGACGCATGAATTTCGTTGACGTAAAAAATGAAAGTGTTAAAACCATAATCGTTCTTTGACACGTTCTGAAGTTTTCCCGGTTGGTGCGGCGTCCGGGGCTCGAGCGAAGTCACTCAGACAACCGCGAGGTGAGTTTGTGAGGGCGAGCAAGGGTCTATAGCTAAGCGCTGGTTGAGGAGAACAGGAGCCTCTGTTAAAGGCAAGATAGAGTCCCGAGGCGTTGAACTAATTTATCCGGTTGGCGGTGAGCCCGGAGCCCGAGCAAGATCGGCTTACAATGCACCCGCAAGGGAGTTGTAGGAATAAGGTCAGCAAGGGTCTAAACGCGAGCTACTGGCCGAGAGGAATGAGTTCAACATCACCTCGGGACTCTTATTTTCTGCTGCGAGCTTCTAGCCGCTGGCTTCTGGCGAACCCTCCGAAAATATTTTTCTTGGATCGAGCGTTCTGGGGCGCACCCTGACCACGTTGTTACACCCGCGTGTTCTGGAATAAGGACTTAGCTCCTGGGCGTCCGATCGGACCCCATTTCATCCCGATTGAAAAGTCAAGCTTGACAAAAGTGGCCTCAGCAACCCAGGGGTCGCTACAGCGGAATATTCCCATGCTTCTTAGCCGGGTTCTTGTCGCGCTTGGTCTCCAGCATTTCCAGCGCCTGGATCACCTTCTTGCGCGTCTCGCGCGGCTGGATGACCGCATCCACGAATCCGCGGTCAGCGGCCACATAGGGGTTCGCCAGGCGCTCGCGGAATTCTTCGATCTTCCGTTGGCGAACCGCTTCGCGATCTTTCGCGCCGTCCAGTTCGCGTTTGTAGACGATATCCACCGCGCCTTCCGGCCCCATCACCGCGATTTCGGCGCTGGGCCAGGCGTAGTTCACGTCCGCGCGGATGTGCTTGGACGCCATGACGCAATACGCTCCGCCGTAGGCTTTGCGCGTAATCACGGTCACTTTCGGCACGGTCGCTTCCGCAAACGCGTATAGCAGCTTGGCGCCGTGCTTGATGATGCCGCCATACTCCTGCTGCGTGCCGGGCAAAAAGCCGGGCACGTCTTCAAACGTCACCAGCGGAATGTTGAAGCAGTCGCAAAAGCGCACGAACCGCGCGCCCTTCACCGACGCATTGATATCGAGCGTGCCCGCCAGCATCGCCGGCTGATTGGCTACGATCCCGGCCGGCTTCCCGTTAAAGCGCGCGAAGCCCACGACGATGTTCCTGGCGTAGTGCTCGTGAACTTCAAAGAAATAACCGTCATCCACAACCGTGTGAATCACATCTTTCATGTCATACGGCACGTTCGATTGATCGGGGATCACCGCGTCCAGCTTCTCGTCCACCCGATCGATCGGGTCGGTGCAGGGCTTGCGCGGCGGGTCTTCCAGGTTGTTCGACGGAACAAAACTCAACAGTTCGCGCACCATCGACAAACACTCGGCGTCGTCGCGGCACAGGAAGTGCGCCACGCCTGAAGTCTCGTTGTGGGTGTGCGCTCCGCCGAGCTGGTCTTTGGTGACTTCTTCGTGGGTGACCGTTTTGATCACATCCGGCCCGGTGATGAACATGTACGAAGTCTGGTCCACCATTAGGATGAAATCGGTGATGGCCGGCGAATAGACGGCGCCGCCCGCGCACGGACCCATGATGGCTGAGATTTGCGGAACCACTCCGCTATAAAGCGTGTTGCGCAAGAAAATGTCGGCGTAGCCGGCCAGCGACATTACGCCTTCCTGAATGCGCGCGCCTCCCGAATCGTTCAGTCCAATGACCGGCGCGCCCATCTTGGCCGCCAGATCCATGATCTTGACGATCTTCCCGGCGTTGGCCTCGGAGAGCGAGCCGCCGAACACGGTGAAATCCTGCGCGAAGACAAAGACCAGCCGCCCTTCCACGCGCCCGTAGCCGGTGATAAAGCCATCGCCAAAGTATTTCTGCTCGGCCATGCCGAAGTCGTTGCAGCGGTGCGTGACCAGTTTGTCGGTTTCCTCGAAGGTGCCTTCGTCGAGCAGAAATTCGATGCGCTCGCGCGCCGACATCTTTCCTTCTTTGTGCTGGCGCTCGCGCCGCTGTGCGCCTCCGCCTTCCTGCGCCATCTGGTCGCGCTTTTTCAGTTCGGCAATCTTCGCTTCGAGTTTCATAGGCAGACATTATAGGCGAGCAGGCTCGTGTGGGGACGGGCGCCCCGCCCGTCCAAGCCGAGCGAAGCTCGGCTTCTGTCCGTGGCCATAGCAACTTTGGATTCTTGCAGAGGCGTAGAGACTGCGACGCGTCACGCCCGCAATGTCGCGGAATCAAATAGATTCAGAAATTCAATCTTCTTCTCCGGCGCCAGAAACGACGCCTCAAACGAATTGCGCGCCAATTCGCGCAGGTGTTCATCGGTGAATCCGAAAGTCTCCTGCACCAGAGCGTATTCCTCCACCAGCGAGGTGCGAAACATGGCAGGATCGTCGCTGTTGAGACTCAGCATCAGGCCCTCATCGAAGTAGCGCCGCACCGGATGTTGCGCCAGTTCGGGGCAGCAGCCCGTCCGCAAATTGCTGGTCACGCAGATTTCCATTGGAACCTGAAGCTCGGCCAGTTCTTCCATCAACTCCGGATCCTGCCCGGCCGTAAGCCCGTGGCCGATGCGTTCGGCTTTGAGATTGAGCGCGCCCCAGATCGATTCCGGCCCGGCGCTCTCACCAGCGTGCGCCGTCAGATGAAGACCATGCTCGGCGGCGCGATGGTAAATCGCGGTGAACCACTCGGGAGGGCCGGCGCGCTCGTCGCCGCCAATGCCGAACGCGACCACGTTGCGATCATGAAACTGGATTGCAAGATCGAGCACGCTCTGCGCCTTCTCGGCGCCAAATTGGCGGATAGCATCGAAGATCCACACGAGCGATAGGCCGAAATCTTTCTCGCCTCGGGCGCGGCCACGTTCCAGGCCTTCGAAGATCGCCGCGAAATCCTGCTTGCGCCAGAGGCAGACGCCGACGGAAACAATCACCTCCGCATGAAGAACGTTCTGCGCTTTCAGCCGCTCCATCAGCCGGTAGGTAATCAACTCGTAGTCTTCCGGAGTGCGGAGATGTCCCGTCACATCCTTGAAGGCAGAGAGGAATCCGGCGAAGTCTTTGTAGTTGTAAAGTTGCTCAACTTCGGCAAGCGATGCGCCTTCCATCCCATGACGCTGGCGCAGTTCCAGCAGCGTGGACGGCTCGATCGAGCCCTCAAGGTGGATATGCAGTTCGGCCTTGGGAAGCCGAACGATCGGGCCATCGGGTGATCGGGTCATCGGGTGATCTAAGTTTAAATGCCTTTGCCTCCCAATGACCCGATGACCCGATCGTCAGATCACCCGATTGTTTTCTTGAACTCGCTATGGTGCCGGCTGTAGAAGATGTAAATGCACAGCCCAATCGCCAGCCAGATCACAAAGCGCAGCCAGGTGATGATCGTAAGCCCGAACATCAATCCGCCGCAGAGAATCACCGAGATCAACGGGAACCACGGCACAAAGGGCACACGGAAAGCACGCTTGCGATCCGGCTGATTGCGTCGCAGCAAAATCACGCCCAATGAAACCAGAACGAAGGCAAACAGCGTGCCGATGTTGGCCAGGTCGGCGGCATCGCCAATATCCACCAGCCCGGCGGGAATGCCCACGGCAAAACAGGCGATCCACGTGGACCAGTGCGGCGTCTTATATTTCGGGTGCACCGCCGAGAACAACTTCGGCAACAGGCCGTCGCGAGACATGGCGTACCAGATGCGCGCCTGCCCATACTGAAACACCAGCAACGAAGAGATCATCCCCGTCAGCGCGCCAATCACGATCACCGAGCGGAAGACCCGGTGCACTCCCAGATACTTCATCGCGTAGGCGACCGGCGCTTCGGCGGCTTCTCCGGAAACGAAAGTCGTGTACTTCATCATGCCGAGCAGCACCAAGGCGACGCCGACGTAGAGCAAAGTGCAGACAACCAGCGACATGATGATGCCGAAGGGCAAGTCTTTTTGCGGATTGCGCGACTCTTCGGCGGCAGTCGATACCGAATCGAAGCCGATGTAGGTGAAGAAGACGATCGCCCCTCCGGTGACGATTCCAGCAAACCCAGAGGGCGCAAACGGCGTCCAGTTCGCGGGCTTTACCAACATTCCCCCGACCACCAAAAATGTCAGGATCGCGCCAATCTTGACCGCTACCATGATGTTGTTAGTCTCCGCCGATTCCTTAACGCCGCGCACCAGCAGCAGCGTGAGGATAAAGACGATCAGGAAGCCCGGAAGATTGAAGTAAGCGCCCGTCCACTGTCCCGAGGCCCAGACAGGACTCGCCCATTTATCGGGCAAGTTGACACCGAACGCGGCAAACTGCGCCTTCGTATAGCCGGCGAAGCCGACGGCCACGGCAACGTTCGAGACCACATATTCGAGAATCAGGTCCCAGCCAATGATCCAGGCAAAAATTTCGCCGAGCGTTGCGTACGAGTAGGTGTAGGCGCTGCCGGCGATGGGAATCATCGACGCCAATTCGGCGTAGCACAATCCGGCAAAGCTGCACGCGATCGCCACCAGAAAAAACGAAATCGCAATCGAGGGTCCGGCTGGCGGACGGCCGTGCATCAGCGCTCCGGCGGTGCTGCCGGTGCGCAGAAGATTCACGATCACGTCGAGCGCTTGCGCGTGCAGGATGGAAGGCGCCTGGAAATATTCTCCAGCCGCTGCCGTCCCCGTCAGCACGAAAATTCCCGAGCCGATAATGGCGCCGATGCCCAGCGCCGTCAGTGACCACGGCCCCAGCGTCTTACTGAGCCGGTGCTCCGGATTCTCCGACTCCGAGATTAGTTTGTCGATGGACTTGCAACAGAACACCTGGCTGTTGGAAGTGCGAATGGTGGTGGCTGCTGGTTCACTGGATGATTGCGACAAGATTTCGTTGGCTCCTCACAACGGGAGTCGGGCATGGCCGCGCCGGCCCATGCCCGGAACTGTTCACAATTCAGGCCAACGGCTTACCGCTTCGCCTGACCGCGTGCCATCTTTTTCACTTTGCGCTTTTTCGATCCGCGGGCGTAGTCGCGGGGCTTCTTCGGTTTTTCCGCCTTCGTCTTCTTGCGGGAGGCTCGCTTGCTCTTCTTGCGTTCTTCTTTGGTTAGCTTCTTCGTGTTTGCCATGAATGCGTCTGGTTTCCTCTGCTCTTTAGATTTCGTAACGTCTGCTTTAACGATTCGTATCAGGGCATCGCTTTAGCGATGCCGACCATCTTCGAAATTGAAAACCCCCTTTAGGGGCTGGGTCTCTGGCTAGCGGCTAGAAGCCAGGGGCAAGCAGCGTTCTATGCCTTCTCCAGCCGGGCGTAGCGCTCCACCAATTTCTTCAAACCGAAGCGAGGAAATTGTACCGTAATCTTGGCATCTTCCCCATCCCCTTCGCGCTGATACACCGTTCCTTCGCCATATTTCGGGTGTTTGACCTTCTGCCCCGGACGGAATCCACGCCTGCCTTTAGGCTCCTCCGAGGGCATTTTCGGTAGATTGAACTTCTTGCCCCGTGAAGCAAAAAACTCCGCAATGTTGTCCATGGAGTTGTAATTCCGCAGCGGAGTCGGCGGTTTCGGCTTGACTCGCGCCGGATTCCACACAGCGCTCTGATCTTCGTCTTCGTAGGAGTAGTGCGGCCTCTGCCCGTGTGGTGCGGGCATTCCTGCCCGCGAAAGGCCGACAGAGGAAGACGGCGATGACGAAGGGCTACGCCGTCGCGATCCGCCCAACTCCTCCATTAACTGCGGCGGCACTTCTTCCAGAAACCGCGACGGTACACTAGCCTCCGGCATGTCCGTCCCATAGCGCCGCCGGTACACCGCACGCGACAAAATCAAAGTATCCATGGCGCGCGTCATGCCGACATAGCAAAGCCGCCGTTCTTCCTCGATGGAATCAGGCTCCAGCATGGTCCGCGAATGCGGAAACAGTCCTTCTTCCATCCCGGCCAGCACCACCAGCGGAAACTCCAACCCCTTGGCCGCGTGCAATGTCATCAGCGTGATCTGCGCGTGCTCGTCGTACTGGTCGGCATCGCTAACCAGCGCGGCGTGATCGAGGAACTGATCAAGCGTTTCCCCGCGATCGCGCGAGTCCATGGCAGCGTTCACCAGTTCGCGCAGGTTTTCAATGCGCGAGTAAGCTTCCGGCGTGTCTTCCTCTTCCAGTAGCTTGATGTATCCAGTGCGGTCGATGAGGAACTTGAGAATCTCAGCCGTATTAGCCACCACGCCCGGAGCCCGAAAGCCATCCGCCACTTCGTCAGTGGAGCGACGGGCGTCCTCGCCCGTCCCCTCGCCAGCCGCAAAATCAAAGTTAAAGTTGCCTGGATCAAAGTCAGTATCGTCCCCAGCTTGTGTGACAAGAGGTTGTGTGGGGATGGGCGCCTCGCCCGTCCAAGCCGAGCGAAGCTCGGCAGCCGCTTCGGACTCTGACTTCCCTCCCGCCGTCTCCTCCACCCGCTCCACAAACGTCCCCACCAGCATCGCCCGCCCGTCCTCAATCAGCGCCTGAAAGCTCTTCAGCGCCGTCACCGCCCGTCCCGGCAACAACTGCCGCGCAATCGCTTCGCCAATCGCGCCCCACAGCGATAATCCCGTTTCGAGCGCAAGCCGCTCCATCATCTCGATGGTGGTCTTGCCAATCCCGCGCACCGGAGTGTTAATCACGCGCAGCAAAGAAATCGAATCGTCCGGATTCTGAATGACCTTCAAGTACGAGATCAAATCCTTGATCTCCGCCCGCTCATAGAACGAAAAGCCACCTACCACGTGATACTTCAACTGATAGCGGCGCATCGCCTCCTCGAACAATCGTGATTGCGAGTTCGTCCGGTAGAGCACGGCCGCTCGCGCCATTTCGCCGTTTTCGCCTGCCTGTCGCACGTAGCGGTTGATCGTGTCAGCCGCAAACAGCGCTTCATTCTCGCCGTCCGGAGCCTCGTAGTAGCCGATCTTCCCCCCACCCTGCCGTGCCGTCCACAGGTTCTTGCCCTTACGCCGGACGTTGTTTCTAACCACTGCCGACGCCGCCTCCAGAATGTTTTCGGTCGAGCGATAGTTCTCCTCCAGCCGCACGATTTTCGCTTCCGGAAAATCGGCCTCAAACTCCAGAATGTTGCGAATGTCGGCCCCGCGCCACGAGTAGATCGACTGATCTTCATCGCCCACGGCGCAAACGTTGTGCCCATCGCCCGCGAGCAACCGCATCAACTCGTACTGCGGACGGTTCGTGTCCTGGTATTCATCGATCAACAAATATTGAAATCGCCGGTTGTAATATTCGCGGACCGCCGCCACCGACTTGAGCAGGCGCATGGCTTCGAGCAACAGATCGTCGAAATCCATGGCATTCGCCTTAAGCAGTTCCTTGCGATACTCCTGGAAAATGTGAGCAATCTTTTCCGTCTTCGGATCCCCCGATTGCAGATAAATTTCCTGCGGGTCGAGCATGTGATTCTTTGCCCATGAAATCCGCGAAAGCACGTTGCGCGGCGTAAGTTGCTTGTCGTCCAGGCCCAGCCGCCGCATGATCCCTTTGACGACTTGCTGCTGATCGCTCTCGTCGTAAATAACAAAATTCTTCGTAAGCCCGATTGCAGCTTGTCCCGGCACCGTAGAAGGAATCCGCAAAGCCTCAATGTCTCGCCGCAGCACGCGCACGCAAAATGAATGAAACGTGGAAATCACCGGCTTGGCCACACTAAGCCCGCCAACCAGCTTTTCGACTCGCTCCGCCATCTCCGACGCAGCCTTATTGGTGAAAGTCATGGCGAGGATCGCTTCCGGCATGATCCCCATCTTCTCGATCAGGTAAGCAATGCGAAACGTGATGACGCGAGTCTTCCCGCTACCCGCCCCGGCCAGGATAAGCACCGGCCCCTCGGTAGTCTCGACCGCTTCGCGTTGTTGCGGATTTAGATCGTCCAGGAACGACAAAAGAGAATGGCTCCGGTACCTGAATTCTACACAAACTATGACAGTGGAGAGACGGGCGCCCCGCCCGTCCACAGCGGATTCATCACAAAGCACCTATGCCCTGAATCACCGCGCTGTGCGGCTCTGCCTGATAGGACAGATGCATGCAACGCCGCTATGACTACCGCCGCAAACTTCCGCACCTCCAGCCCGACCGCAAGATTTTCTTCATAACTTTCAGTACTTCGAGACGCTGGATCCTTCCTGACCGTGCCCGCGACATAGTGGCGGAGACATGCCTTCGCGGGGACAGCCACCGCTTTGAACTACATGCCCTCGTCGTAATGCCAGACCACGTTCATCTTGCCCTAACGCCAAGGTGGGACGAGCGTGGGACTTTCAGCATTCCGGAGATCATGCAGGAGATCAAAAGTGTCTCAGCACACCGAATTAGCAAAGAGACAAGGCATGTTGGACGTGTTTGGCAAGAGGAATCATTCGACAGAGCTCTCCGACGAGAAGAGGACTTGCTCGCGAAGATTCAATATATGCTCGCCAATCCCGTACGCGCGGGACTAGCGAATGCTCCGGCCGAGTATCGTTGGATATGGATCGAAGGTACGGAGTCGTGCTGGACGGGCGGGGCGCCCGTTTCTCCATCGCAATGGGCTGTATAATCAAAAATTGCGCTCATGAAAAAGAAGACACTAACCGTAGCCGCGGCCGCGAAGAGCGCCGCAGAAATTCCCACGCGCCGCCTCATCCGCTCGACCACCGTCCTCTGCGTCCGCCGCGACAACAAAGTCGTCATGGCTGGCGACGGCCAGGTCACGCTCGGCGAATCCGTCATCAAGCACGGAGCCAAGAAGATTCGCCGCCTCTATCAGGACAAGATCCTAGCCGGATTTGCCGGCTCGACCGCCGACGCTTTCACCCTGTTCAGCCGTTTCGAGGCCAAATTGGAGCAGTATCACGGTAACCTCGGACGCGCCGCCGTAGAACTAGCGAAAGACTGGCGCACTGATAAATTTCTGCGCCATCTCGAGGCCCTGCTGCTGGTGTCCGACAAAGATGCCACCTTCCTGCTAAGCGGCCAGGGAGACGTGATCGAGCCCGACACCGGTATTGCAGCGATCGGCTCCGGCGGCCCGTTTGCCCAAGCGGCAGCGCAGGCCCTGGCCGATCACACCAAGCTCTCGCCGCGAGAAATTGCCGAAGAAGCCATGAAGATTGCCGGCCGGATGTGCATCTATACCAATGACAAGGTGACGATTGAGGAGTTGTGAGAACAAGTCGTTGGTCGTTAGTCACTAGTCGCTCGCGGGGTGCCAATATTTGCGGACGTTCCTAACGACCAACGACGAACGACCAACGACGAATTTATGGCCATCTACTTACCCGGAACCGCTGAAGAAGAACAAGTCACGCTCGACGAGCTGACGCCGCGCGAAATCGTCACCGAACTCGACAAATACGTTGTCGGACAAAAAGACGCGAAGCGCGCCGTCGCCATCGCCCTGCGCAACCGCATGCGCCGCCAAAAGCTCGGGCCCGAAATGGCCGAAGAGGTCATCCCCAAGAACATCATCATGATCGGCCCCACCGGCGTGGGCAAAACCGAAATCGCCCGCCGCCTCGCCAAGCTCGCCAACTCGCCCTTCCTCAAGGTCGAGGCTTCCAAGTTCACCGAAGTCGGCTACGTCGGCCGCGATGTCGAATCCATGATCCGCGACCTGGTTGAAATCGCCATCGAAATGATCCGCGAAGAAAAACTCGAAGATGTCGCGGATAAAGCCGAACTCAACGCCGAAGAGCGATTGCTCGACATTCTTTTGCCCCCGATCTCGCCGCGACCGTCAGATTCCAGCTCAACCGCCAGCCCCAGCGGCGGCGTGGTCATCGACGGCAGCACCAGCCTGACCGAATCCTCCAGCCGCACCCGCGAGAAATTGCGTCAGCAGTTGCGCGAAGGCAAACTCGACGACCGCACCGTAGAAATCGAGACCCGCGAGCGCAATTTCCCGTCGTTTGAAATTATCTCGAACCAGGGCGTCGAGGAAATGGACGTCAATCTCAAAGACATGTTGCCCAACATCTTTGGCCAGCGCACCAAGAAGCGGAAGATGAAAGTCAACGAGGCGTTCGAGTACCTGATTCAGGAAGAAGAGCAGCGCCTGATCGACATGGAGCAGGTCACGCGCGTAGCCATCGATCGCGTGGAAAACTCCGGCATCATCTTCCTCGATGAAATCGACAAGATCGCCGGCCGCGAAAGCGGCCATGGTCCGGACGTCTCACGCGAAGGCGTGCAGCGCGACATCCTGCCCATCGTAGAAGGTACCACCGTCAACACGCGCTACGGCATGGTTCGCACCGACCACATTCTGTTCATCGCTGCGGGCGCTTTCCACGTTTCGAAGCCGAGCGACTTGATCCCCGAGCTGCAAGGCCGCTTCCCCATCCGCGTGGAGCTGCAGTCGCTCACCATGGAAGACTTCGTCCGCATTCTGACTGAGCCCAAGTCTTCGCTGACCCGGCAATACATCGCGCTGCTTGAAACCGAAGGCGTCAAGCTGGAGTTCACGCCCGACGCGCTCGAAGAAGTAGCGCGCTTCGCTTTTCGCGTGAATGAAGGCACGGAAAACATCGGCGCCCGCCGCCTGCACACCATCATGGAGCGAGTGCTCGATGAAATCAGCTTCGAGGCGCCCGAAAAGAAAGGCCAGCAGTTCATGGTAGATGCGGCCTACGTGCAGAAGATGCTGAGCGAGATTGTCAAAGACCAGGATCTGTCGCGCTACATCCTGTAGAAATTCTTAACCACAGAGGACACAGGGAAAGGTAAGAGATTTCCTCTGTGTGCCTCTGTGTGCCCCTGTGTTCCCTGTGGTTGTAGTTTTGCTCTTCTCTGATACCCTTTCCTTTTCCGCATGAAGCTGCATCTTGGAAGGCTAATAGCAACGACGGCGCTCTGCCTGCTGCTGGCCAGTTGCGCCCAGCTCGGACCGCCGCTGCCGCCGTCGCTCGAACTCCCCAAGCCGCCTCCCGATCTGCGGGCCAGTCGCAAAGGCAATCACGTCACCCTCGCCTGGAGCCAGCCCACACTCACCACCGACCGCCAGAGCGTGCGCTATATCGGCCCAACCCTCGTCTGTCTTAGCCTCGAATATGAAATGAGCGAATGCGGGAGCCCCGCGGCTGTGTTACCCGCACCATCTACAGTTGCGAAGAAGCCAGACTCCGCACACCCTGCCGCTGAGACTTACACCGGTACACTCCCCGCCGCCATGCAACCGCAAGACCCCTCCGCCGAAATCACATACGCTGTCGAGGTTTTGAACCGCAATGCCCGCGGCGCGGGATTGTCGAATCGCGTGCACGTGCCCGCCGTCGCGACCATGCCTCCGCCAACTGATCTGGCCGCCGACCTCACCGGCGATGGCGTCGTGCTTACCTGGACGAGCGCGGGCGAATCACAGAATGTTCCAAACATTCAATATCGCTATCGCATCTATCGTCGCGACGAGAGCTCCGGTAAAGACGCGATTGCCGGCGAAGTACCCATTCCAACGCCCGAGCCCGGCCCCGTGCATTTCACCGATTCAACCTTCGAATGGGAAAAGACCTACCTCTACCGCATCACCGCCGTGACCATCCTCAAGCGTCCCGAGAGCGAGGTGCAGGTTGAGGGCGACGACACCGCGCCCGTGCGCGTCATTGCCCATGACGTTTTTCCGCCTTCCGTACCCTCCGGTTTGCAGGCAGCCTACTCGGGCGAGGGACAGAAACCATTTATTGATCTCATCTGGGCGCCGGTGACAAACGCCGATCTCGCCGGATACAACATCTATCGCTCCGAGGAGAACGGCGCAGCCATCAAGCTGAATTCGGATTTGGTGAAATCGCCCGCCTACCGCGATAACGCCGTCGCTTCCGGCAAAACCTACACCTACTCCGTTTCCGCCGTGGATGTCCGCGGCAACGAAAGTCAGCGTTCCGAGGAAACCAGCGAGCCCGTACCGTAGTGTGGCAGCTGCGAAGTTCGCTGCGAAGTTCTCCACCACGGGGAACACAGAGAGGCACAGGGGAAAGCTTTTGATATTCCTGTGTCCTCTGTGCCCCTGTGGTAAGGATTTTCGCCTATTCCATAAACGCTCGCAGATTTTTCCTTCGTGCTCTTCCCCCTTTGTGTTTGAATATTGCTCTGATGAAATACTGCCGATTCCTTCTCAACGGTTCCGCCCACTACGGCCTGGTCGAGTCTGGCGCGGGTAACACGGAAGACGAAATCACTCGCCTGCTCCTTCAGCCTCCGCAGCATAGCGATGGCGACGTCGAAGGCCTTCCCAGCCGCCGCATGGACCGCATCCCGCTCGCGCAGGCGATTCTGCTGCCCCCGGTCGAGCCTTCGAAAATCATCTGCGTCGGCCGCAACTATCGCGAACACGCCGCCGAACTCGGCCACGAAGTTCCGCAGGAGCCGTTGCTCTTTTTTAAGCCGCCTTCTTCCCTGCTGCCTCCGGGCGGGACGATTCTGCGGCCCAAAGTTTCCGCGCGCACCGACTACGAGGGCGAACTCGGAGTCGTGATCGCCCGCCGCTGCCGCAAACTCGACGACAGCGCAGACGTTCGCCCCTACATCCTCGGCTACACCTGCGTCAACGACTTCACCGCCCGCGACCTCCAGAACAAAGACGGACAGTGGACTCGCGCCAAAGGCTTCGACACCTTCTGCCCCGTCGGCCCCCTGGTCGCAGACGGTCTCGATCCCTGGGCCGGTGTCCAGGTCGAGACCCGGGTCAATGGCGAGGTTCGCCAGTCGGGCAACACGCGGGATTTCATTTTCCCGCTCGACGTCGTCATCCGTTACATTTCGCAGATCATGACCCTGGAACCCGGAGACTTGATTGCCACCGGAACGCCCAAGGGTGTAGGACCAGTAGTCGCCGGCGATGCCATCGAGGTCTCGATCGAAGGCATCGGCCAGCTGCGCAATCCCGTGGCCGACCAGCCCTAGCGCCGGCTCTAGCGGTACAGAACGGAGATGCCCATGGAAAACTCCCAACGCGGTTTCGAGCTTTTGCAGGCTGGTGACGCCGACGGACTCCGGCAACTTCTGGATCAGGACCCCGCTGCATCCGAGGCTCGTGACGCAACCGGCGTAAGCCTGCTCATGCATTCTCTCTATCGCGGCCGCCGCGACCTGGCCGAACTGATCGCGAGCAAGAAGAAGGCGCTCGACATTTTCGAAGCGTCCGCGCTCGGGCGTCTCGATCGCCTCAAGCAGTGTCTTCGCGATCCCTCCGCCATCAACGGCCGCTCAAAAGACGGCTTCACCGCTCTGCACTTCGCCTGTTTCTTCGGACAGCCCGAAGCCGCCCGCGTCCTCATCGAAAGCGGAGCGGCAGTCGACGCCGTCGCCGCGAATCCGACGCGGGTTATGCCCCTGCACTCCGCCGCCACAACCCGCAACCTCGAAGCGGTCCGTCTTCTGCTCGAACACGGGGCGCCGGTGAATGCCCGCCAGCAGGGAGGCTGGGTTCCAATCCACGCCGCCGCTCAGAACGGAGATCGCGCCATGGTGGACCTGTTGCTCAAGCACCACGCCGATCCCAAGCTAGCAAATGACGATGGCAAGACTCCAGCCATGGTGGCCAGAGAGAAGGGTCACGAGGAGATCGCCGCCCTGCTGGAAGCGTAGTCCCAGCGAGAACTCGTTTCCAAAGTGGCGTTTGAGAGGGAACCAGCCCCGGAGGGGCGACCTAAAATAGCCCAGCGCTTCAGCGCTGGGAGAAGTGAAAGAAATAATTGAAGTCCCGGAGGGACGACCGATCTCCCACGAACACTCCTGCATTGGCGCTTCTCCGCCGCGGCATACCAAACTCGCAAATTACGCGATCGCTTGACGCGGGTTAGAATCTTGCGCAGTGGAAAAGAACAAACTCTACTACGGCGACAATCTCGAGGTCCTGCGTCAGCACGTCAAGGATGAGTCGGTGGACCTGGAAGTGACCTTCAAGAAAGCGCCAAGGGCGAGGGCAGCAGCCCAGAAAAAGGAGCAGTTGCCCTTCGAACACCCCGATCCAGATGGGCCATTCTGATGCGAGCTTCCCGGTTCGAAATCCATTGACCTAAGACCCGTCGTGCGCCACGATAGAGGTCTGAACGGAGCAGCTTCGATGGTCCTCGAGCTGCCCCAAAACCGATTTTCAGCGTTCTTTGACAATTCAAGTTATTGATTTTCAAAGACCTTACCGGCAAGTCCTTTAAACTCAAAGACCTGGAGGTATTTTTTCCTAAGTCTTTGATTCCAAAAGACCGGGTTGGGAAGGGGGGAGGGGGGTACCCCCAAACCGTTAAACAGAGCTAACCAAACCGACCCAGGTCGAAAAATAGAAACGAACAGGCATCGCCAGCATTGCTCTTGTCGCACGCGTTACCGGCGACTTGCCGCCTTCGAATCATGCCTTCCGATCCGTGCATCAAACCGTTATGATTAGAGGCTAGCTACGCGGGGAACTCCGATCGCCCGATCCAAAACAGAAAGATCTAAAGATCAAAATTATGTCAACGAAGTTGAAGGTCACAATCATTGCCAGTTCGCTGGCTGTTTTGCTGTTCACCGTTGTGGGCAGTTTTGTCAACGTCCGCGCTTCTTCGAATGAGGGCGCGTATCGCCAGCTATCGGTGTACAGCGAAGTGCTGTCGCGCATCCGGCTCGAATATGTGGAAGAGCCCAATATCCCCATCGTCACCGAGGGCGCGCTGCACGGTCTGCTGGAGTCGCTCGACGCCAATTCCAGCTATCTCTCGCCGGACGAGTACAAGCGCTACAAGACGATGAAGAGCGACGGCAAGGCCGATATTGGCGCTACCGTCTCCAAGCGCTTCGGATACGCGGACGTGGTCTCGGTGATTCCGGGAGGCCCGGCGGATAAAGCCGGGATCGAGAACTCCGACATCATCGAGTCCATCGAGGGCAAGACGACGCACGACATGTCGTTGGCTGAGATTCACGGCCTGCTGTCGGGCGAAGTCGGGTCTACGATCACGGTCGCCGTGGTCCGGCCAAGACGAGCCGAACCTCAGAAGATTGTGATCACCCGCGACATGGTCGCCATTCCGCCGGTCAGCGAAAAAATGCTGGCCGACAACGTCGGCTACATCAAGGTGGACGCGCTTCCCGAAGGCAAGTCGCAGGAGCTTGCCTCGAGGATTCGCGATCTGCAGAAGCAGGGCGCGAAGAAGCTCGTACTCGACCTGCGCAACTCCGCCGGTGGCGCCGAGTCTGAAGGCGTTGCCGCCGCCAATCTTTTCCTGGACCATGGCACCATCACCTATCTCCAGGGCCAGAAGTATCCGCGCCAGGCTTTCAACGCCGATCCGGCCAGGGACATCACCAAGCTGCCCGTAGCGGTCCTGGTGAATCGTGGCACGGCCGGCCCAGCCGAGATTGTGGCCGCCGCAATTCTCGAGAACGCTCGTGGCGACGTGGTCGGCGACAAGACTTTCGGCGACGGTTCGGTGCAGAAACTGATCGAGATGCCCGACAACTCCGCGCTGATTCTTTCGGTTGCCAAGTACTACTCGCCCAGCGGGAAAGCAATCCAGGATGTGGCCGTTACCCCCAACGTGCTCAGCGCTGACACTGCGGATGACGACGGCGGATTGCCGGACGAAGATCAGACGGCGGCTCCCGAAGAAAAGAAGGACGAGAAGCCGAAGAACCTCGAGGATGACCAACTGAACAAAGCATTGGAAGTGCTGAAGAACCGGGAAGCGAAAGGATAAAAGTTTCAAGGTTTCAGAGTTTCAAGGTTTCAACGTAAGAATCGCTCGCTTCGGCGGGCGATTTTTTTGCTGACTAGGAGACTTGAGCAACGCCTGACGCTCTTCCACGTTGAAACCTTGAAACTCTGAAACCTTGAAACCTGGCCTTTGGGATACCATTGAAACATTGAAACGTTGAAACGTTGAAACCTTGAAACTTGCCTTTGAACATCTTCCGACGATAGAAATTGGTGGACGGAAGCTGTTTGGATTGGTCGTGTTCGGATTGCTGGTCCTGCTCTCCGCCGCGGTGGGCGCGGCCGTTGGCTTGTTGCTGGTCTATTCGACGGACTTGCCACAAGTCGAGGAACTGGAACGTTACCGTCCCAGCTCCGTCACCGAACTCTATGACGGACAGGGCCGGGTTATCGGCACCTTCGCGCTGCAGCGCCGCGTCATCGCCTCCTATGACGATTATCCGGAAGTTCTCCGCAATGCCCTGATCTCCATCGAAGACAAGGATTTCTACCAGCACTCGGGCATCAATCTCTGGCGCATCGCAGGCGCGGCCTATCGCGATATCGAATCAGGCGGGAAAGTGCAGGGAGCTTCCACGCTCACCATGCAACTTGCGCGCAATCTGTTTCTCTCTCCCGACCGCTCGTTTTATCGCAAGGTGCAAGAGGCGCTGCTCGCCATCCAGATCGAGCGCCGGTTCACCAAGCCGCAGATCTTCACGCTCTATGCCAACCAGATTTTTCTCGGCCACGGTGCTTACGGTTATGAGGCTGCCTCGGAATACTATTTCTCCAAACCGGCAAAGAAACTGAAACTTGAGGAGGCTGCGCTGCTCGCCGGGCTCCCTAAGGCGCCGCAATATTATTCCCCGATCACCCACCCCGACCGCGCCCTCAAGCGCCGCAACCTCGTGCTCAATGCCATGCTGGAGGACGGGAAAATCACCGCGGCCCAAGCGGCGGACGCCAGGAACAGGCCGATCGTACTCGACGTGCAGAAAGATCCCAATTCTCTGGCGCCGCACTATGTAGAGGAAATCCGGCGCTACCTCGAAGCCAAGTATGGCAGCGACCAGGTTCACGCAGGCGGGTTGCGGGTTTACACATCGCTGGATATGGACCTGCAGAAATCCGCGCGCCAGGCGCTGCTCGACGGCCTGGCCACCTACGAGCGCCGCCATGGTTGGCACGGAAAATTGGAGAATGTAATTGCCCTGGGTCAAAAGCTCAATAGCTACGACGATGCGGATTGGGATGAGGAACCCGAGATCAACGGATACATGCACGCGCTGGTCACACAGGTCTCGCCCGCCGCCGCCGCAATCCGCTTCGGCCAGCACACGGCCATGATTCTGCCGTCCGATGCGGCCTGGACCAAGCGCAGGCTCCCTGAACTTCTCCATGCCGGCGACATTGTCTACATCAAAGTGCTCTCGCTCGATGCAGGCGGAAAGTCGCATGTCAGCCTCGAGCAGGATACAGGGGCCGAAGGAGCGCTGGTCGCGATTGACAATGCCACCGGAGAAATTAAGGCTATGGTTGGCGGCCGTGACTTCAATCTCTCCAAATTCAACCGCGCCACACAGGCGCTGCGTCAGGTCGGATCGTCTTTCAAGCCCTATGTCTATACCGCCGTGATCGACGAGGGCGGCAGCCCCGACGACACCATTCTGGACGCGCCGGTAACTTTTGAAACTGCCTCCGGCCCTTATTCGCCGCACAACTACGACGAAAAATTTGAAGGCACCATCACCTTGCGGCGCGCGCTCGCCCAGTCCAGAAACATTCCCGCGCTCAAACTGGCCGACCACATCGGCATAAAGACGGTGATCGACTACGCGCACCGCTTCGGCATTACTGCCAACATTCCCGCCTATCTTCCGGTGGCGCTCGGTTCAGCCGAGATCACGCCGATCGAGCAGACCTCGGCCTTCAGCGTGTTTCCGAACGACGGTGTGCGCGTGGCTCCACGCTACATCACCAAGGTGACCGACTACGAAGGCCGCATTCTGGAGGAAGACTACTCCGACATCAAGGACGTCGTCAGTTCGCGCACCGCGCGCATCATGACCTCCATGCTGCGGGAGGTGGTGCTCCACGGCACCGCGGCCGCAGCCGCGAAAATGCCTTATCCACTGGCGGGCAAGACAGGAACCACCAACGATTTCACCGACGCCTGGTTCGTGGGCTTTTCTCCCTCGCTTACCTGTGGCGTCTGGCTTGGCTATGACGAGAAGATATCGCTCGGCGACAAAGAAACTGGAGCTCGCGCCGCTCTGCCCATCTGGATGCAGTTCATGAAGGTTGCCCTGGCCGGCAAAGATCCTGGCGAGTTTCAGCCTGCGCCCGAGCAAGGGAGCCCAGCCCTCGCGCGGAAAGTCGACACGCCAGACGTCGCTCCCGGTGACGGCGAAATGCACTAAGACCAGCCGTCAGTTGTCAGCTCTCAGCTATCAGTAAACCTTCCGCATCAGTCGGCCTATCCGCACTATCCGATAAAGCGGGAAAAGCGCTTCCGGCAACCGCACTGCCCCAATCTCTCCCATCCCCGGCGTCCAGATTAAACGCCAGAGATACCGCCAGCGGTCGCCGCGCCGCTCACGCAGCTTCAGGATCAATCGGAAGTACTCCGTGGATTCGAAACCATAGGTCGCACCGCGAGCCAGCCGCTCAGCGAATTCGCGGCCTAAAGCGGGCAACTTAGAATCGGCCGCAATCATTTCCTCCGCCGGCTTGGGAAGGTCCGCATGAAGCACGTTCTTCACCAGCCAGAAGCTTACCCCGAGAATGCGGGCAATCCCCAGCACGCGCGCCCTTGCAAACACCAGTCGGTAATCGATGGTCTGGGTGTTGGATTGAGACCGCAAAGTCGCTGCAATGTCCGACAGCCAGATCAGCCGCGTCCAAAGATGCTTGGCAGCATGCACGCAGAGCACCAGCACGGAATCTTCCGGAGACAGGCACGGCACTTCATACCCGCCAACGACGATCTTTCCGGCGCGCGCCAGCAGATCTTCAACACGCACATCGACCCCGTAAAAATGCGGCAGCAACGCCCACTGCAGTTCAACCAGGTTCTTTCCCCCAGCGCTGTCAAACGAGCGTTCATAACCCGTCCGCAGAAAAAATCGCTCAACCGGTGCGGTAAGATCCGTCGAAGGGAGATATCCGATCTCGGCCAGAGCCTGCTTCGCTCGCTCGAAATCGGCGGGAGCAATTAAGAAATCGAGATCCGAAAAACTTCGCAGTCCCAGATCGCCGTAAGCCGATTGCGCCAGCACCGGCCCTTTGTACGGGAGCGCCCGCACTTGCCGGCGTTCGAACTGTTGCAGGATGCGCGCCAGTTCGACGCTGAACCATAAGCTGCGCCGCAGGTTCGCTTCATACAAGGAACGCAGCGCGCGCTCGATTTCCAGTGGAAGCCCGCGAGCGTGTTCCATCAGGTTGCGCGCCACAAGCGGAAGAACTCCGTGGCTCTCAGCCAGGCGAACAAGCTCGCTCCAGTCGAGCGCTGGAAGATTCCAGTCCGCAATGCCCTCAATCCGCCCCGGAGCCAGTTCCACGCCCGCCAATGCGCATAGGAACTCAAACTCATTCCGCATCTGGAGCGAGGCGCTCGACACCGGAGACGGAGGCAAGGGTTTCGTCATGCAAGCGGATTCCGACGGATAGACAAGCGGCCCGCAAGCCGGAATCAACGGAATCGGGAATCGCCACTATAATACAGAGTCTTTGATGCGCGTCCGCGGCTTCGTTCGCGCTTTCGTCGTTCGCACTTCCATGGACCGAGTCGTCTTCGAATCCGTCCGCAAGGCATTTCGCCATCGTCCAGCCCTGTTCAATTGGCTGGGAAAGGAGCGGAGTGGTGAAACCATTGCCTTGAAAGACGTTTCTTTCTCGGCGGCCAGCGCCGAGGTCCTGGTGCTGCTCGGCCCAAACGGCAGCGGAAAGACCACGGCCCTCAAGCTGATCTCGACCATGCTCCTGCCCGACGCTGGGTCAGTGCGCGTGGGCGGCTTCGATGCACAGCGTGACGCTGGCGCCGTCCGGCGGCAAGTCGGCATCGCTGTCGCCGCGGAGCGCTCGTTCTTTCCTCGTCTTTCGGCTCGCGAAAACCTTGAATTTTTTGCCGCTCTCGACGAAGTGCCGCGCCGCGAGCGAACGCAAAGAATCAAGGAAGTTCTCCATGATACCGGCCTCGAAGAACAGGCCGACACGCTGGTCATGAAGTTTTCCAGCGGCATGTACCAGCGGCTGGGGATCGCGCGGGCCCTGGTCAAGCGCCCGTGCGTCCTATTGCTCGACGAGCCGACGCGCAGCCTCGACGCCGCCACCACCGCGCATTTCTGGGCGACGATTCGCAGTTTGGCGCGGCAAGAGACTACCGTCCTGCTCGCCACCCACAATTTCGCGGAGGCGGCGGCCGTTGCCGACCGCCTGCTTCTGCTGCATCGCGGCGAATTGCTCGCCCATCGCTCGGTAAGCGACGGCGAAAGCGCGGAGGCGTTGCGTTCTTTCTATTTCCGCATGACGGGCGAGATCGATGAGAAGATTTGTAGTCGGTAGCCGGTTTTTGGAATTGATCGCTGACAGAAAATGCTGTTCGGCGTTCGCGATTCGCGAATCGAGAGCCGTGCGGATGGCGAAAAGCGAATAGCGAACGACGGGCCTGAGACTGCAAATTGCAAATTTCGTGATGATTTCGACCCTCGACAAGCTCCACGCCATCCTGCGGCGCGATCTGCTCACCGCCATCCGCCATCGCAGCGGTTTCGTTGTGACCTTGGTCGGAGTGTTCACGGAACTGGCGGCTTTTTATTTCCTGTCCCGAGCCATCGGTCCCAGTTTTCGACCCAGTGGCCTCGAGTATTTCCCCTTCCTTCTGGTCGGCACCGGCATCTACACTTTCTTCGTCATGAGCGCGCAAGCCTTCCTGAGCGCGGTGCAGGAAGCACAACAGACGGGGACGCTGGAAGTGCTGATGACAACATCGACCGCTCCGGCTGAGCTTCTGGTCCTCAGTTCCATTTCTGCTTTTGCCGGAAACCTGGTCAATCTGCTGGTCTATCTTTTCACGGGGGTGGCAGTTTTCCGGGCGTCCATCCACGCCAACTTGCTTGCGTGCATGGCAGTGTTGATCTTTTCTCTGGCCATCGCCTTGGCTCTGGGGATCGCGGCAGCCACGCTTCAGGTTGCGTTCCAGAAAGGCTCGGCTGTGCTGTGGCTGCTCGGTTCTGGGCTTTGGTTTCTCAGCGGAACCATGTTCCCCATTCAGAGCCTGCCCCGCCCGCTCGAACTTCTTGCACGCGCCGTGCCCCTTACCTACGCCATCGACGGAATGCGCCGGGCGTTGTTGGAGGGTCAGTCGGTAGTGGCGATGGCTGGCACGCTGACTGTCCTGGCGGGGTTTGGCGTGGTCCTGCTTCTGCTGGCGCTAACCGGTCTGTCGCTCAGCCTGCGGCGAGCGCGGCTGAATGGAACTCTTTCATTTTATTGAGAATGTTGATTCGTTCCCTTCGATTCGCCGTCGGGTTGTATTGGCATCGGGCAAACTCGTGTAGTACACTGCCCTCACTCTTATCGATAACTGGGGGATAAGCCAGTTTTCTGACTGGCTTGACCAACTATGAGCGATGATCGGGTCCCGCGCGAGAAATCCCAGCGACCGGGCAACGCGAGTAAGGAAAAGAAGATCTACCAGAAGCCGGCATTCCGCTACGAGCGGGTGTTCGAGACGTTCGCTCTATCTTGCGGCAAGATTGCCGGCACCAGCGCGAATTGTAATTCCAACCGAAAAAATTCCTGATGTTGGAAAATGCCACCACCGGGGTAGGCTCGATTGGGAGCGCAGAACGCTCAGCCTTGCTGGCAGACGTTTTGCGGCGCGCCGGTGGTTTGCGTCAGGGCGCGCAGCTGCGCGTTCACGGGGAGAGCATGCTGCCCACTCTCTGGCCGGGCGATGTGGTCAAGATCGTAGGCTGCTCTTTGGAAGAAGTCCGGCCCGGCGAGATCGTGCTCGCACTGCGCGACGGCCGTCTCTTCCTGCATCGCTTCGTGGCCCGCTGCACACCGGACACCTTCCTGCTGCGTGGCGATTCCATGCCTGGTTCTGATCCTCCGTACCCTTCCGAAGCACTTCTGGGCCGTCTAACGCCTAGCTCGGACAAAGGGCGAAGCGTCTCTGCAGCCTCGCTGCGCCTCGGGCTCGGCGTGAAGTTGTCTCGCGCGGTGGGAATGCTGCTCTGTTATTGCAGCCTCGCCCGCCGTCTTGCTTTGAAACTTCACAGACGCCGCAAGGCATCGGCGCCCGGATTTCGAACCTCGGACTCAGCCACATATGTCAGCTCAGCGAAGCTGGGAACCTCATGATGACCGCTCCGCCAAGTGTCGCATGCGTCGAGATCGGAGGAATCCCGATTGCTCTCTCCACCTCTGACGAAGGCTTTTTTGGTCTGCTGCGCCAGCGCTATGACGGTTTCCTGAGTCCTTCGCCTCCCGAGTTTGAGCTGGAATTCGATCTCCAAAGCGCGCCACCGCCTTCTGACGATGACGTTCGGGTCTATCGTGACGGCGACCAGTGGCTGGTAGAGCGTGGCGACTTCCGCGCTCGCTGGGATCCGCGCACCGGACGAGGCAGGGTCCGGCAAAATGCCAACCCGTATTCTCTCGATTCGGTGCTTCGCATTGTGCATAGCCTGATTCTTGCCGAGCGCGGCGGATTTCTGTTGCACTCCGCCAGCGCGATTTGCGATGGCCGGGCCTATCTGTTTTCGGGCGTATCGGGCGCGGGCAAGACCACCATGACACGGCTTGCTCCGCCGGACATCACCCTGCTGACCGACGAAATGTCCTATTTGCGCCCGAACCGGGATGGGTACTCGGCGTTCGGTACGCCATTCGCCGGAGAGCTGGCCCGGGCCGGTGAAAATTGCTCAGCCCCGGTCTCGGCTCTGTTTTTTCTGGAGCAGGGCCCGGAAAATCGGATCGAGGAATTGCCGTCTCCGGAAGCCGTCCGCCGCCTGATGCGCAATATTCTTTTCTTCGCCGAGGACCAGGGCCTGGTGACAAAGCTCTTCGCCACGGCTTGCGATTTCGTGGCCCGGGTTCCCATTCGCCGCCTGACGTTCTATCCTGATGCCAGGGTGTGGGACCTGGTGCGAAACTTCGAACGTAATTTCGAGCGGGATTACGACCGCAACTTTCAGGGGGTGCCGCAGCATGCCTGAAAATTCCATTTACATTGCGCGCAGTTCTGCCATTGCCGCTCGCGCGCTGGCCGGCGAAATGATGGTCATGAAAGCGGCCGATTCGACGTTCTTCACCATGAACGAGGTGGCAACCGTCATTTTTCAAGCGGCCGACGGCCACACTCCTTTGCGGGAGATCGTCCGCGACCGGGTCTGCGAGCAATTTGACGTAGATCCTGAGCAGGCCCAGGCCGATGCCGAAGAGTTTGTCGCCGAACTATCCAGCCATGGAATCCTGCTCGTTTCCAATCAACCGCTGCCTGCGGAGTCGTCCCGATGACGTTGCTGAGCGAGATGGGCCAGAAGGCGTTTAATCTGGGCGTGCCCATCGCCGTGCACTTGGACGTCACCTATCGCTGCAACGAGCGCTGCGTACATTGTTATCTCGATCACGACGACCACGGCGAAATGACGACCGCCGAAATCAAGGATGTGCTGGATCAACTGGCCGAGGCAGGCGTTTTCTTTCTCACCTTCAGCGGCGGCGAGGTCTTCATGCGCCGCGATTTCTTTGAGATCGTCGAACATGCCCGGCGTCTCATGTTCAACGTCAAGATCAAGACCAACGCGGTCATGATCCATGAGGAGGAAGCGCGGAGAATCCGTGACCTGGATGTGGATACCATCCAGATCAGTCTCTATTCCCATCGCCCCGAAGTTCACGATGCCATCACCAAGCTGCCGCACTCCTTCGAGCGAACCGTCAAATCCATTCGCTTCCTGCGCGAACAAGGGCTGCGCGTCACCATTGCCAACGTCATGATGACGGTGAATTCTGCCGATCATCTTGCGGTGCAAAAACTGGCCGCCGACCTGGGCGCGCATTACACCCTCGATCCCACCATCACCCCCATGATGGACGGCGACACTTCCGTTCTGGCGCTGCGCATCCCGGGAGAAGAACTCCCCGAGATCTTCCACAATCCTGCGCTGGTCGGCAGCCAGGAAGAGTTTTGCGCTCCTCCCAAACCGCTTTCGAAAGAGGACCTGGAGAGTTACTCGTGCAGCGCGGGCCATTCCTTCTGCTACATTTCGCCCTACGGCGATGTTTTTCCCTGCGTGCAGTTCCCGCTTCCCACAGGAAATGTTCGTCAGCAGAAGTTCCTGGATATCTGGAATCTTTCCCCGCAACTGAAAGAGGTTCGCTCCATTCAGGCCAAAGACCTGCCGGTCTGTTCGTCCTGCTCGCACGTCAGCAGTTGCTCGCGTTGCCCGGGATTGGCCTATATGGAAGGAAGTATGCGGGGACCATCTACCGCAGATTGCGAGAAATCGTTCTACCGGACAGGTGTGCCAACAGCGAACATGCTGCAGCAAGGGCTGTCGAAACCCCGCAACCTTGCGCCGCTGATTCAGATTCGGCCGATCGCCGTTCCCGCATAACGCGGAGGATAAACGATAGACGTCAGCTTCCAAGCTCGGCGGGAATCTTCCTTTAGATTGAGCGCCCGGCAGCGGCGTTGCGGCTGCGATTCAGGTCAACCATCTCGGCGCTGGCCAACTTCTCCAGAATGCTCTGCAAGGCGGCGCGGACCTCGTGGCCCGCTTCGCTGAACCTGAGCGCCGTTCCAATACCCATATCCAGACGCACGACTTCGCTGGCAATCTTAACCGTGGTATGTTCGTGCGAGAAGGTGAGGGTCAACTGCGACCCGGGCGTCAGCAGGCCGCTGGTTTCAACATAGCAGCCACCCAGGCTCAGGTTAGTGATGATGCCCAGCATCGACACTTCCTTGCCATTTCCAGAAATTTCCGTGGTGAGCCGGCCGCGTACCCTCGGATACACACGGCGGTTCTTCAGCATCGAGTGACTCTGCTTTTGCAGGTACATGCGCTTGTCCGCTTCCGAGAGTATCTTTTCGGCATCCATCCCGTCCTCGGGGTACACCGCCTGCCCTACGCTCAGCGATAAAATGTCCTCTTTGCAGATGTCCCTGCCAACTTGGTGGGCCAGGTCGCGCATCTGTTCCGCTTTGCGCGCGGCCGCGTCTGGCGTCAGCCCGGGAGCGATAACTACGAACTCGTCTCCGCCCATGCGCGCCACATAATCGTATTCGCGGCTGGTATCCTTCAGGGCCTGTGCAAACAGCCGCAGTACGCGGTTCCCTTCCAGGTGTCCAAAGCGGTCGTTGATCAGCTTGAAGCGATCCAGGTCGGCGACCATCACGGTCAGCGTTTTCTTGTCGCGCTTGCAGCGCGCCAATTCCCGGTCGAGTTGCAGGAACAACGAGCGCGCATTGGGAAGGCCGGTGAGGTAATCGGTAACTGCCGAACTCTCCGCCTGCTCGTACTTCATGGCGTTCTCGATGGCCAGCGCCATCTTCGAACTTACCGCCAGCAAAATGCGCAGGTGGTCGGAGGTGAAGAAATCCTTTTCCGCATGGTACAAAGCGACCACGCCGACCACACCCTGCAATCCCTCCAGTGGAATCGCGAGGGCTGAGTTCAGGGTGCTGTACTTCGAAGGATCGTTCAAGTACCCGGGCTCGACCGAAGGATTGCCATTCAGGATCGGCTTGAGGTTTTGCGCTACCCATCCCGAAAGCCCTTGCCCGATCGGGATGCGCAGCGAAGCAAACAACCGGAAATTGTCGCCGTTCACATATTCCGGCACCAGTTCATCGCCGTGCCGGACGTAGATCGCAATCGCGTCGTAAGGCATCGCCCGGCGCAGTTTCACGGCAAACACCGAGAGCGTTTCCCCTAAGCTGAGCGAAGCTCCCAGATCCTGTGTGAGTTCGAAAAGAGTTTGCGCTTCCTGACGCGCTGCGGCGATTGAACCCAGGAAACTGCGCTCCGGCAATTGCCGCACCCCCTGCTTCTCGAAGCCGGCTGCCGGCTTATGCCTCGGCTCCGCCGTCGCGTCGTAATCTCTGACTTCCGTGGACAATTTTTGCTTGCCCTGGTTGTCAGTGCGCCGGTGGACCAACTGCTCCAGGTCCACGTATTTTCGTTCCAGCACCTTGACCACTTGCGGATCAAAAGACTTTCCCGATTCAGCCGACAGACGCGACATGGCTTCCTTCAGAGGCAGCGCGCGCCGATATTGCCGGTCCGAAGCCAGCGCGTCCAGAAAATCCACCGCCGCCAGGATGCGAGCGCCAATCGGAATCTGCATTCCGCGCAAACCCAGCGGATAGCCTGACCCGTCGAACTTTTCGTGATGGGCGCGCACGATGGGAACAACCGGGTAGGGAAAGCGTACCCGTTCCAGAATCTCCGCTCCTACCAGCGGGTGAATCTTCATCTTCTCGAATTCTTCCGGCGTCAAGCGGCCCGGCTTCGAGATGATGTGCTCGGGAATCGCCAGCTTGCCGATGTCATGCAGCAAGGCTGCGGCCTGCAAGGCCTCCATTCCCTCCCGGTCAACATCGAGTTCCTTGGCCACCTCGACGGCATAAACGCGGACTCTCTGCAAGTGGTCGTGGGTCGTCTGATCTTTGGCCTCGATGGCGAGCGCCAGGGCTTCGATCGTGCGCATGTGCAGATCGGCCATCTCTTCCACGTGCCGCTTCTCGTCTTCCAGTTTGCCCAGGTAAATGCGGTAGGAACGGTAGATGAGGTACACCACCGGAAGGGTCAGCAACGACGTCTGCCAGTCGGAAAAACCGTGCAGCCAGCTCATCATGCCGGCCACGCCCGCTCCCACCAGATAGTAGGGGAAACTCCAGAAGTAGCAATTTGCCCAGATCTTTCGCAGCGACCGGCGCTCGGTCAACGAGATGACGGAGGCCACCGGAACCGTGTTGGCCACGAAGTAAACGCACGTCGCCAGGAACAACATCATGGTGGGATTCCCCACCGCATAATGCGATAGGGCGTAGTGATAGGTGGCGAACGTCACCGCAATGGCCAGGGCCGTCGAGCAGACGTTGAAAGCGACTTGAATCGGAATCGGATGATCGCCCAGGCACTGCACCACGATCGCGGCGCAGCCCAGCGCCATGGCCTCCGACAAGCTCAGTTCCAGCACGCCCAGCAGCAGGAATAGAAAGTTCGCCGACATCGTCCCGGCAATACCGGGCAGATTCACCTTGAGCCGCGAGGCCGCCAGCGCGATCACCAGATAGCAGATAAATTTGAGAGGATTCTGACTGCTGCCGTGCAAGACCGTATAGGTCAGCACGGCCATCCCGCAAATCAGCACCACGGCGACAAAAAAGCGAGGCGCCGCGCTCATGTCCCTCCAGGATTGCGGGTGAGATTTCACTTCTGGCAAACTCCTCCCCGGGAAGCCGGGTTGCGCTTCCCAGCGGCAAATAAGAGGGAACACTCATTAGATAGCAGGCGCCGGACGGGCAGCAAAGCATTCGGGTATTCGCAGGTAAACTTCCGTAACAGGAGGATAGTGACTTTCTGGCACCGCTCGGCCCCTACGAGCGAGGAAATGCAGGTCCTAACCTAAAGAAAACAACGGGTCAACCAGTCCTTGAACTTCGCTACCCGCCGCCTCGTATCAACCTCAGGCGCCACTGGTTTGACTTGCCGGAAGCGAGCGGCCTAACATGAATGTCTCTCGCCCAGGAGTGTTCCCAGGAATGATCGGCCAGACCATCTCTCACTACCATGTCCTCTCGCAGCTGGGTGGTGGAGGAATGGGCGTTGTGTATGAAGCCGAAGACCTCAACCTGGGCCGGCGTGTCGCCCTCAAGTTCCTGCCGCCAGAGACGGAAAAAGATCCACTCGCGCTCGACCGTTTTCAGCGTGAGGCTCGTGCGGCCTCTGCCCTGAACCATCCGAATATTTGCACCATCTACGAGGTTGGCGAAGACAGCGGACGTCACTTCATCGCCATGGAGTTGCTGGAAGGCGAGACGCTCAAGTCCCGCATTCACCGCCAGCCCCACGGCCAACCCATGGACCTTGAGCAACTGCTCCATCTCGGCACGCAGATTGCCGACGCTCTCGACGCCGCCCATGCCAAAGGAATCATCCACCGCGACATCAAGCCGGCCAACATTTTCGTGACCACTCGCAACCAGGCCAAGGTTCTCGATTTCGGCTTGGCCAAGCGCACCGCCAAGCCTTCCCTTCTATCCGCCGCCACCGTCGGCACCGCGGCTACCGTGGACGAACCCTTCCTGACCAGTCCGGGATCAACCGTCGGCACCGTCGCCTACATGTCGCCGGAGCAGGCCCGCGGCAAGGATCTCGATGCCCGCACCGATCTATTCTCTTTTGGCGCCGTGCTCTATGAGATGGCCACCGGCGCAATTCCCTTCCGCGGAGACACGTCCGCCGTTATTTTCGACGCCATCCTGAATCGCCCGCCCGCGCCGGCGCTTCGCCTGAACCCCGACTTGCCTCCGCAGTTTGAAGAAATCCTGAACAAGCTGCTCGAAAAAGATCGCGACCTGCGCTATCAGAGCGCTGCCGACGTTCGCTCCGACTTGAAGCGCCTCAAACGCGACTCGGAATCGGGCACGATCCGGGCCGCGACTGCTTCCAGTTCATCGGTTCGTGCACTCCGTCGCAAGTTGCCCGGCTGGCTGATCCCGGCTGTGATCGTCGCGCTGGTGGCCGCCGGCATCGGCTTGGTGTTTCTCAAACGCGGCCACGCCCTTACCGAAAAGGATTCGATCCTGATTGCCGATTTCGTAAATACCACCGCTGACCCCGTTTTCGAAGGCACGCTCAAGAAAGCGCTGGCCGTCGATCTCGGGCAGTCCCCGTATCTGAATGTCTTCCCCGATCAGAAGATCCGCCAGACGTTGCAGTTCATGGGCCGCAGCCCCGGCGACCGCATCACCAGCGACGTGGGCCGCGAAATCTGCCTGCGCGATGGCATCAAGGCCATGCTCAACGGCAGCATTGATAGCGTCGGGGGCCAATATGTCATCAGTCTGGATGCAACCAATGTCGCTTCCGGCGATTCCCTCGGACGCCAGCAGGCGCAGGCTGACCGAAAAGAAGATGTGCTCAATGCGCTGCATAGCGCCGCCACCAAATTGCGCGCTCAACTCGGCGAGTCGCTGTCCATGGTGCAGAAATACGACATGTCTCTTTCCCAGGCCACCACTTCGTCGCTCGACGCGCTGGAGGCGCTGAGCCTGGGTGATGCCAAGCACAATATGGGCGACGATCTGGCTGCGATTCCCAACTATCAGCATGCCATCGAGATCGATCCTAATTTCGCGATGGCTTACGCCCGCCTCGGCACGGTCTACAACAACCTTGGGCAGACGGAGCTGTCAGAGCAGAACCGCCAGAAGGCTTTTGAGCTTCGCGACCGCGCCAGCGAGCGCGAAAAGCTCTACATCACGGCACACTATTATGCCGACAGTGGCCAACTCGACAAAGGAATTACCGCCTACGAACTCTATGGCCAGACCTATCCGCGGGATTCCGTCCCCTTCAACAATCTGGCGGGGATCTATATCGAACTCGGACAATTCGACAACGCTTTGGAGAATGCGAAGCGCGCCGTAGAGCTCGACCCCGACATGGCGACCGGCTATGGAAGCGTCGCCGTGGCTTATGCCGGACTGAACCGCGTCGAGGAAGCACGTGCCACACTCAACGCAGCGCTCCAGCATAAGGCATCCCCTGCGGGCTTCCATCTAGGGCTGGCTATGTTGGACTGGTGCGAAGGCAAACAAGCTGACATGGAGAAGGAACTGCAAAGTGCCTCCGCAACCCCCGACGGAGAGGCCAGCGTCCTCGGATTCCGCGCCGGCGTCGCCAGCAACCGCGGGCAAGTGCGCCAGGCGCGGGAGTTTGCGCGCCAGAACGAAGATGCGTTGGATCGCCTGCACCTGCAGGGCCGAGCCGACGCTGAGGCAGGGCTCGCCATCTTCGAGGCCGTGGTGGGCAATCGCGCCGAAGCCAACAGCGAGGCCACCGGGGCGCTTCGTTTATCCCGAACGGTTTCTGTGATGGGGAATGCGGCCACGGCGTTCGCCATATTGCGCCAGGATCAGAAAGCGATCGCCTTGGCCGACGAAATCCAGCATACCCATCCGAACGACACCATGGCGGTGAACGTGACCGTCCCCATGATTCGCGCCATCGTCGCCATGTGGCCCGCGAATTCCGCCAAAGCCGACCCGGCAAAGGCCATTGACTTGCTGAACACCGCGGCTCTGTATGCTCGCGCCAATGCCGGCGTCCTCTACGCCCGAGGCCGCGCCTATGAGCAGGCTGGACGCTACCCCGAAGCCCAGCAGGATTTCCAGAAGGCCCTGGAAATGAAATCCCACAACGGTCCCGACATAGCGTCCGTAATCGCTCAACTGGAGTTGGGCCGCCTGTTTCAGAAACAGGGCGACATTCCCAAGGCTCGCATCGCTTATCAGGACTTCCTCGCCGCCTGGAAAGACGCCGACCCCGACGTTCCCCTTCTCCGGGAAGCCAAAGCGGAATACGCGAAACTGCAGTAGAGACGGCAGCGCATCAAATAAGGGCAGCACAGCCGAAGCCGTACTGCCCTCACCTTGGGGAAGGACATCCCTTAGAAGTGGAACCCGATCTCGGCCGTCAGCGCCCGCGGCGTCACATAGTGCGTGCCGCTGAAGGTCGAAAGAAAGTTATATAGCGCCGTTTTGTTGGTCACGTTGATGGCGGTAAGCGTGAGACTCCATTTGTAACGATCGCCTTTGAAAAGGTTGTCGTGGCCCACCGAAACATCGAACAAGTTGCGCGAAGCGATGCGCGGCGGATTGTGGTCGTCATTCTCGGCATTGATCCCCGGAATTTGGACCAGATTCGATGTGAACTGCGATGCCAGGCATGTCCCCGACGGGATCGGAGTGGTCGGCGTGGCGCGCACGCCGTTGCAGGTGAATCCCGCCTCGTACTCCTGATCGGCGCTCAGAGGGTTTCCGAAAATGTCTTGCAACAGAACCGCCGGGTGGCCGCCGATTGTAGTCGTCTGCGGGCAATCGTTGGCCGCATTGACTCCATAACAGGGTGCATTGCCGGCAACCAGCCCGCTATCGTACCGCCAGTTGAAACCGAGCCATGGGCCACGCTTCCAGGGCTGATATTGGAAGTGGGTGGTCTGATTGAAGTGTTCGTCGTGGTCAATACGGAAAGGAGCCCCCGGAGCTCCCACGGTCGCGCCAGCGCCGCCAATCTGCGGCGGGAAGAAACGCGCCGCCACGCTGGAGAACACCATGAGGGCTGTAAAGCCATGGAAGTCAGGCACGCTCACGCGGCCCGCATATCCGGGAATTTTCGAGTTGTGCCATTCAATCGGGAAAGTGATCGGTGTGTCGCCGAGCACGCTGAAGTCGTAGCCGTTGTGGGTGTACTTGGTGATGTACTCGCCGGAAAAGACCAGGTAGCGCCCGAAAGCCTGCTCGAAGCCGGCATGGAATTCATTGCGAAAGCCGGGACTCAATATCCCGCTCACTCCAGGCGAACAGAGAAGAAGCGGGGACAAGACAGCATTGCTGCATCCGGTGCTGGAAAGTACCAGATTTTCATTGAAGGGAGATTCCAGGGTGCGCGCGTAGGAAACGCGCAGAATCGTGTTGGTCTTCTTGACGTTGTAAGCGATCCCAAGACGAGGTTCGGCTTGCCGCGCAATGGAGATTCCGTTGTAGAGATCGCCGCGCAAACCCAGGTTCAAAGACCAGTTTCTTACCGTGATCACGTCGCGAACAAAGAGGGCCAGTTCCTTCACGTCGGTGCGTCCATTGAAGGTGTAGGGCGTGCCGCCGGATCCCGTCGGACAGTTGTCGTTGGGAGAGGGATTCGGCCGGGTCAGGTCATAGCAGCCCAGCAGCGGATTGAAGAGAGGGTAGAAAGCGGTGTTGGGTGCGTTCGCATTGGCAGTAGTGTTTGGCGCATAGCCGAAGTTTCCACACTGCGAAGGATCGGTAAAACCCGGGACAGGAATGTTGGGATCCGTCGCCGTCGATAGAGTCAGGCACGGTGCGTTGTAAATGGGATCGACGATGCCCACAGTATCGTTCTCCCGCAGAAATGTCTGTTCGTAGGTAACTCCGGCCTTGATCTGGTTGATCCCTTTGACGTAGGAAAAATCGGATCGAATCCCCGCATTAGTCAGCGTCCGGTTCTGGCCCACCGACTGTCTCTGCAGACTCGGCGGTCCAAGATCCGCGAACGCATCGCTGCTCGGATAGTAGTCGAAGTCATCCCGGCGCACGTACCCGCCCAAAGTGAATACGGAATGCGTATTTACCACGCGCGTCCACGAAGGGGCGATGTTAAAGGTCCCAATCTTCGAGCGTTGATCGTTCGGCCCGACAGTGATACCAGGGGTAAACCCGGTCGAAGTGCCGATGGGAACTACGCCACCGTAGTTCTCCAGCGTTCCCGGCAGCGTTCCCGGAAGAACTCCGTTCAGCCCACTCCAGGGCGTCGCGTTTTGCGAGTCCAAGGAGTTCGGCGTCTGGAACCAGCTCCGGCTGTAGCTGAGGTTCAGGTGAATGGAGTCGGCGTTTGAGAGTTGGTAATCCACGCGGTCGAAAAAGTTCTCTTCGTTGCCCTTGTCGTGAATCACGGCGAACTCCGGCGGATCCAGGAAGCGGCCGCTGTTCAATCCGCCCAAGGCGATGAAGTTTCCCCAGTTCTTACCGCCGTAAGAAAGATCGGCTGCCACATTGGAAGTTCCAAATGCCCCGTAAGAAGTGCTCACGCTGCCATGAGGTGTGGTTACGCCCTGCCCCGAGCGCGTTGTGGCCACAATCACCACGCTGGTCTTGCCTCCATACTCCGCAGGGGGCGCCCCGGATATCACTTCCATGGATTGGACCGCATCGAGCGCGAGTTGGTTGGAAAAGACTTTGCTGTGCTGATCGGTATTGGGCTGGTCGTCGGTGACGATCGAATTCTCCGCGTGGTCGCCGAGCCCATGGTAGAGGCCGTTGGAATCGGCAGCGATTCCAGGTGTCGAGAGCGTAACCAGCGAACTCAGGGACGACGATTGGCTCTCCAGGGGAATCTTGTCAAACTTGTCCCTGTCAATGTCTTGGTGGAAGGTGGGATCGTTCTCCACCAGATCTCCCGCAGACTCGACCGTTACCGTGGTGGAAGAACCAGATACTTGAAGACTGATCTTGACACTGACGGGCACTACCGAGCGGGTCTCCACATCCTGCGCGTATTGAGCAAATCCCGCGGCCGTCACCTTCATGTGATACGGATTGAACGGAACGTTCGTGAAAGTGAAGTTCCCCTTACTGTCTGTGGTGGTCGTTCGGTCATAACCGCTGACCGCTTGATGAATCTCGACCGTGGCATTCGCTACCACCGCGCCCGAAGGGTCCAGCACGGTGCCGTTAATCGATCCCGAATTCCCGCCCGACTGCGCATACGCAGCCCCAACACTCAACACCACCGCAACAGTCACAGCCGCGGCCAGCCACTTCCTGTAAGACAAAGCCATGATTCCTCCAATAATGGGTTCTGAGCGAGTCTGATCACCGGTCACAAGGCAGATCAAAGCTCGCGGTCTTTTGGGAGTACTTATGGAATTGGGCGCGGAATCAGAGCGCTGGTGGAGGACGAATGAACTGGGTAGTAACAGAACGGAAGATCGGGGATACTTCTGCAACAACAATTGCCAGGGCCGTCACCGCCAAAACTGGCGCGGGCGCAATCGTCTGCGTATTAAATCCGGCATGAGCGGTCGCGCAGATCGAACAGGTGTGGTGCGAAGTCGCCGAGTTCTCGGGATGCGTGTGCGTCGCCTGCACCGTCCCCACCACGCACACCAGGACGACACAGAGCACACACACGGCTCTGAAAAACCCGCCCCGATTTGACGACAGGCTTAGCATTTGAATTTCCCCGCGAAAGGCTCCCTTGAATTTACATCGGAACAGCGGCCGAATGCAACGAGAGCCTATCGCAGTAACCTTGGACCACAATACCCGCCACGGCGGCAACCGCGCCGCTTTCAGCAGCAGCCGCAGGGTTTGCCTCGTATTGCCTGCCAGCTTTCCCGGAGAACCAGTGGGATGATCAGCAACGCCGCAACGGGATCAGCCCACTCGATGTGCCAAATTGCATTAACCGCCAATCCCACCAGGGCGATGAGCGAAAGATAAGCGCATAATGCCGATTGCGCGGCGTCGGCCCTCAACGCGGCACTACCCGTGGTCTGTGACAAACGGCGTTTTTCCTTCGCAAGCCATGGCATGACGGCAAGCGCGGCAACCAAAATAGCTATCCCCAGAAGTGTCGGTCTGGGCTCGGTGTATCCCAGCAGACTCAAGGCCGAGCTAACCGCAACGTAGGCAGCGAGTGCCAGCAGCAAGGCTCCCGCGACACGGGCTGCCCTCCTTTCCACTTCCTCAGGAGCAGCCTGGGCGCAGAACCTCCACAGCACAACCGCGGCTGAGAAGAGTTCGATGGCACTGTCGCCGCCGAACGCGAGCAGGGCTGGGCTGCGCGCCTTCCATGCTGCAAACAGGGACAAGCCCGCCTCCACAGTCATCCAAGCGATGGTGAGCACTTGAACCCGACGAATGCGGTGAATAGCTTCTAGGGTGGCAATTGGCAGCACGGAAGCCATCGGAGTGAATATTATCGCACTCCGCAAGTTGACCACAGACGCGGCGCTGGGGCCGAATTAGAATGTCATCATGCCAACCGCTGAACAGATTTCATCTCCATCCACGGCCCTCGACCTTACCTGGGTTCGCTCGCAGTTTCCCTCGCTCACACAAACCGTCCACGGACATCCCGCCGTTTTTCTGGATGGACCGGGTGGCACCCAGGTACCGCAACGCGTGATTGACGCCATCGCCGACTATCTGGCGCGCAACAACGCCAACACGCATGGCGCCTATCAAACCAGCCACAACACCGACCGCATCATCGACGAAGCGCGCGCGGCGATGGGCGATTTTCTCAATTGCGATGCCAGCGAAATCGTTTTCGGTCCGAACATGACGACGCTCACTTACGCCATGAGTCGCGCCCTCGGACGCGAACTCTCGCCCGGCGACGAAATCGTGCTGACTCTGCTCGACCATGATGCGAACTTCTCGCCCTGGAAAGCTCTGGAAGAAAAGGGCGTCACCATTCGCGCGGCGAAGTTCAACCCAGCCGATTGCACGCTCGACATGCACGACCTGGCGGCCAAGATCGGCAGTCGCACTCGGCTGGTAGCCGTCGGCTATGCGTCCAATGCCGTGGGCACGATCAACGATGTAGCCGAAGTGGTGCGACTGGCCAGGCAAGCGGGAGCATTGAGTTACATCGATGCCGTCCACTACGCTCCGCACGGTCCGATTGACGTGCGCGCCCTCGATTGCGATTTTCTGGTCTGCTCGACGTACAAATTCTTCGGTCCGCACATGGGCGTGCTTTACGGCAGGCGCCAGCACCTGAAGGGGCTGCGTCCCTATAAAGTCCGGCCCTGCACCGATGAGATTCCCAGCCGCTGGGAATGGGGGACGCTGAACCACGAATGCATCGCGGGAATCAAAGCCTGCGTCGATTACTGGGAAGAAGTCGGCCGCCGGGCGAAACCCGAGGTTGCCGGCCGTCGCGCCGCAATTCTGGCCGCGCACGAAGCCATTCATCAGCACGAGCACAAGATGATAGAGAAGATGGTAGCCGGCCTGTTAGCGATTCCCGGATTGAAGCTATACGGCATCACTGATCCGCACCGCTTCGGGGAGAGATGCGCGACCTTCGTGGTCCGCATCGAAGGTCACACCCCGCTCGAACTGGCCACGAAGCTAGGCGAGCGCGGCTTCTTCACCTGGGACGGAAACTACTACGCGCTGAACCTGACCGAACAGTTAGACGTAGAGCGCCTGGGAGGATTTCTGCGCATCGGCTTCGTGCACTACAACACGATGGAGGAAGTGGAGCGACTGCTCGCCGCGCTGCGGGAAATTGTGGGAAGATAGCCGGCCGAAACCTGGCCACGGAATATCCAACCTGTCCCGTGGTAGAATCCCGCCGTTCGAGAAGCGTGATTGAACATGGCGAAAACATCGCATGCGCTTGCCAGCATCCTTCTTTTAGCCTGCGGAATATTCACTGTGGCGCAGAGCGCGCCCACCCAATCGACAAGCGCGTTGCTCGTAAATGTCCTGGACCGAAAAGGCAATGCGGTTCGAAATCTGACGAAAGATAATTTTCGGGTCAAAGTTAACGGGCACCCGGCGGCAGTTGTAGCAGCCGGCTATGGTCTTGCTCCGCGACGGATCGTCGTGCTTCTCGATATGAGCGGCAGCATGGCCGGGGCAACAGAAAAAAACAAGAAGTGGCAGGTTGCCCGCGAGGCAATCGAAGACCTAATCGCGGAGAGTCCTGCCGACGTGAAAGTGGCGCTTCTCACGTTTTCTTCTCAAGTCCGAGACACGTTCGACTTCTCACAGAGCAGAAGTTCCCTGGCAGCTTGGCTGAACGTCGGACCCAGTCGGCGAGACGCCGTCAAAGGAACGACAGCACTGTATGACGCAGTGCTCGCCGCAACCAAACTCCTGGAACCGACGCTTGCCGGGGATGCGATTTACGTCATCACCGATGGGGGTGACAACAGCAGCCACATCTCGGGAACGAAAGTTAGGGAACTACTCCTAAAGTCCAAAATCCGACTCTTTGTGTTCTTGTTGGCTGAGCCGCCGGTGACCGAAGAGGAACGAGCGGGTGAGGGTTCTGTTATGGGCATCGCCCTCACCACCGGAGGCTTCGTCTTCGGTGCCGCTGGTCGCTCAACAGGAGCGTCGTTTCTGCCTTCCTGGGACGTAGAGTATGACTACAACGCCTGGGCCCAGGAAAAAATCAGACTCTACTCGCGGGCGCTCAATATTCAAGTAAACGGCTTCTATACGTTACACGTGGAAACACCGATCCGGCCCAAGAAGTTGAGCAAGGTCTCTCTCGATATCGTGGATGGTACTGGCAAGGTAAGCAAGGACGTGGCGTGGACTTATCAGAGATTGTTTCCCCCGCCAGGTCCCTAGAGGCGGTCTTACAGTTGTGGCCGCAGTTCGTTCACAGAACCGCCCTTCCCCACCAGCGCCACTTTCGCCATCCCAATAAACAATCCGTGTTCAACCACCCCCGCCGTGCCACTCAACTCCCGATCCAGCGCCGCAGGAGCTGCAATCTTTCCAAAGCTGCAATCGAGTATCTGATTGCCGTTGTCAGTCAAGAAAGGGCTGCCGTCGGGCTTCGTGCGCAATTTCGGCGACCCGCCAAGCGTCACAATCTTTTTCTCCACCACGGTCCGCGCAAACGAAATAATTTCGACCGGCAAAGGAAATTTGCCCAACACGGAAACTATCTTCCCCGAGTCCGCGACCACGACCATCTTCTTTGTGACCGACGCCACCACCTTCTCCCGCAACAGCGCGCCGCCTCCGCCCTTGATCAGGTTCAGCTTGGGATCAACCTCATCCGCGCCGTCGATGGTGATGTCAATTTCTGGATGTTCGTCCAGCGTGGTCAGCGGAATGCCGAGTGCGCGCGCCAGGTCGGCGGTCTGGATCGAAGTCGGAATCCCGACAATTTTCAGACCAGCTTTCACGCGCTCGCCGAGAGCAATGACTGCGAAGTATGCGGTGGACCCCGTGCCGAGTCCGACGATGTCGCCGTCGTGCACTAGCTCCGCTGCCGCCCGCCCAGCCGCCTCTTTTTCTTCTCCATTCGCCATGTGTCACCTGATTGCGCGCGGAATGACGATCACTTGTTGAAGATTGCGATGTACGCCAGATAGCCCGCCAGCACCAATCCGAAAAGGCCGAGCGAATAAGATACGAGGTCAATCACGAATCCAGCGGGCTCGAAGCTGTCCGAATCAAGTTGCACTCTGGTCTTCCGATAGCGCCGCAGACCGGCAAGAATCAGCGCCACGCCACCGGCCGTCGAAACAATCCCCAGCCACGTCGAGAAGCCGGGGGTGGCCGACTTGTATCCCTGCATCTTCATGAATTCGCGTAGGGCGATTGAAAACCGTCCGATGGCGAATCCGAAGACGATGGTGGCGATCCCGGTCCGCAACCACGCCAGAAACGTCCGTTCGTTGGCCAGGTGATCGCGGGCGCGATTGGGGTTGAGATTATCGGGCATGGATCAGCGCCGAGAGAACGCTTTTACCACAGGGAGCACAGGGGATCACAGGGAAGGCCGGTTCCCCCTGTGTTCCTCTGTGCCCCCTGTGGTAAGGCTTTTGATTTTGTCATTATTCCACAGCCTTCTGAATCAGCGCAGCAATTCCCGCGATGTTCTTCAGCAGATCGGCGGGGAAGCCATGCCGTTGCTGCAAATACTCCGGCGAATTGTAGGAAAGCCAAACCTGGCCCTGTTCGTCCTGCCATGCCAGCGCTTTCAGCGGAAGATCGATCGCCAGCCGGGGCGCGGCGACCATCAGCGGCGTGCCGCCTTTCGGACTGCCAAAGATCAGCAATTGCGTCGGGCGCATTTTGAGGCCAACCTTCTCTGCTTCACCGCTGTGGTCGATGAGAGCAAACACCGTGATGCTCTTCTCTTTGAGTATCGACTGGAGCCGTGCCAAAGTTTCCGGCACGGAATAGCGGCTGGACACATCAATCATTCCGCTGGCCATGGGCGCACCCCCAGTGCATTCAGATGATGGAATCGAACTGCGGCTTCACGAAAACTTCAGTTCAAAATCATCTTTCCCAGAATTTCTTTTAGCAACTTGGCGGCAACCGTAGCCGTGATCTGCGTATTGTCTTGCGCGGGATTGAATTCCACAATATCCGCGCCCACGATCTTGCCGGTGATGGCGTGCAGGTGCGCGATCGCCTCTCTCACCGACATGCCTCCCGGCTCGCGATGTGAAATACCCGGAGCAAATGCCGGATCGAACGCGTCCATATCGAACGAAATATAGATGGGGCCATCGACTGTCATGCGGTCGAGCACTGGCAACTGGCGCATCTCGATCACTTCGACCCCGAATTTCTTGGCCTGCTCGCGCTGGTGCCCAGTCATAGTCCGAATGCCGATCTGAATCAATCGCTTCGCCGCGCCTTCCTCCATGATGCGGGCGAAAGGGCAAGCATGCGACAGTCGGTTGCCTTCCAGTTCGTCGTAGAGATCGGGGTGGGCGTCGAAGTGAAGGATGGTCAGTCCGGGAATGTGCTTTCCGAAAGACCGGACGATCGGCAGCGTAATTGAGTGGTCGCCACCCAGGCAGACCGGGCGCAAGCCCTTGTCCAGCAGTTCGCCGACTTTTCTTTCAATCGCAGCGAAGGGCTCATCGAAGGTAAACTTCAAATCGCCGGCATCCGAGTACGCACCCGCAGCGCTCAGGTCGACGCCAGTTTCCGTCCACGCATTCGCGGAATCGGAGGTAAACGCCACGCGGATGATCGGCGGCGCTCCCGCCGCTCCACGCAACCAGGAGGAGTTGGCATCGAAGGGAACGCCGAGAATGACCGGGGTTCCAAACTTGACCGCGTTGGGACGAAGTGCCATGGGAGTATCCCTCATCCTTCAGAATAATCTCGGCGAGCCCGTTGTGCGATGGAGAGCCGGGCGCCCCACCCGGCGGAGTCCGCTTCTTCCGGCTGAATCGCCCGCACCGGTCGGGTCATCCGTTATTCTATAGACACCTTCTATGCCCACTTCAACTCGGACCACCGGCGGGAGCGCATCTCCCGCCATCATCGAAAACTACGAACGGGAACGCGTCTTTGGGCTGTTCCGGCAATTTGGATATCTGGAGGCCGAACTGAACCCGCTCGGCCTGCTGCCTCCGCAACCCCATCCCGACCTCGCCATCGACAACGAGTGGGCGCGCGAAGCGCGACGTATTTATTGCGGCACCGTAGGCGTGGAGTTCATGCACATCGCCGACCCCGAGCGCCGTCGCTGGATTCAGGAACACATCGAAGCGGAACCGTCTGAAGTTGACCGCGAACGAGCTCTCGACCTGCTCGTGCGTGCCGATCTCTTTGAGCAGACGCTGCAGCAGCGCTATCTGGGCAACAAACGCTTCTCCCTCGAAGGCAACACCTCCTTGTTGCCGGCCGTAGATCAGGTTCTGGACGTAGCCGGCGAGCGCGGCGCGGTGGAACTGGTAATGGGCATGAGCCATCGGGGACGGCTGAACGTCATCATTCATGTTGCCAATCGCCCGGCTGAGCAGGTGTTTGCCGAATTTGAGGATGTAGATCCGCGCAGCGTCCTGGGATCAGGTGACGTGAAGTATCACATGGGCGCGACCGGCGAATACGTCACCAAGAGCGGCAAGAAGATTCATATCCACCTGGTGTCGAATCCCAGCCACCTCGAAGCCGTGAATCCGGTAACAGTAGGACGCACTCGCGCCAAGCAGGACCGCGCTGGTGAAGGCGGCAAAGTGAAGTATCTGCCGCTGCTCGTGCACGGCGACGCCGCCTTCGCGGGCCAAGGCATCACGGCCGAGACGCTGAATTATGCCGACCTCGCCGGCTACACCGTAGGCGGAACCATCCACGTAATCGTCAACAACCTGATCGGGTTCACCACCAATGCCCGCGAAGAGCATTCTTCCCGCTTCTCGGCCCAACTGGCGCGCCGGCAGGCGATTCCCATCTTTCACGTGAATGGCGAAGACGTCGACGCAGTCATGCGGATCGCCCGCATAGCCGCCGAGTACCGCTACCAGTTCGGCACCGACGTGGTTGTCGACCTCATTGGCTACCGTCGCCACGGCCACAGCGAAGTGGACGATCCCACCGTGACCCAACCGCTGATGTATAAGGCGATACAGCAGCATCCGCCGCTGTATAAGATTTACGCCAAACAGATCGGCATCGACGATGACCAGATCGCCGCCCGCGTGGGGACGATCAAGAGCGAGTACGAAGCCGCACAGAAAGATGCCACGCAAGTCACCAAGAAGCCGCTGATGCGCGATCTTCCAACCTACTGGAAAGATTATTTCGGAGGCCGCTATAAACCGGAGTACGAACAGCCCACAGGCGTCTCGCAAGAAGAGTTGCTGGAACTCACCAGGCGTTTGACCACCTATCCCGAGGGCTTCCACATCCATCCCAAGGTAAAGAAGTTGCTCGAGCAGCGCCAGGAAATGGGAACGGGCAAGAAGCCGGTGGATTACGGCATGGCCGAGGCGCTGGCTTTTGCCAGCCTGGTTAAACCTAGAATGGGGAAGCAGGGCATTCCGGTCCGTCTGAGCGGGCAGGATTCCCGGCGCGCCACTTTCAATCAGCGGCACTCGGTGCTGCTGGACACTGAAGACGAAACCGAATACATGCCGCTCCGCCACATCGCGCCCGGCCAGGCCGCGTGCGATATCTACAACTCGACACTTTCGGAAGCGGGCGTCATGGGATTTGAGTACGGCTACAGCCGCGATTATCCCGAGGCGTTGGTTCTGTGGGAAGCCCAGTTCGGCGATTTTGCCAACGTGGCGCAAGCGGTGATCGATCAGTTTGTGTGCGCCGGCGAGGACAAATGGCTGCTCCTGTCAGGTCTGGTGTTGTTGCTGCCCCACGGCTACGAAGGTCAGGGTCCGGAGCATTCCAGCGCCCGCATCGAGCGCTTCCTGCAGTTGGCGGCGCGAGACAATATTCAGATTTGCCAGCCCTCGAATGCCGGGCAGTATTTCCATCTGCTGCGCCGACAGGCGCTGCGTAAGTGGAGAAAGCCGCTGGTGGTGTTCACGCCAAAAAGTATGCTGCGCCATCCCGACGCCCTGTCTCCGCTGGAAGACCTGACGCATCAGAAGTTTCTGCCCGTCATTCCGGACCGAGAAGCACAGGACACCAAGCGGATTCTGCTCTGCACCGGCAAGATCGGACACGAACTCCGCACCGAACGGCAGAGGCGCAAAGACTTAAGCACCGCCATCATTTTCCTGGAGCAGATGTATCCCTTCCCCGAGGCCGAACTAATCGCAGAATTCGAGCGCCATGGGACCGCCCGGGATATTGTCTGGGTGCAGGAAGAACCCTCCAACATGGGTGCGCTTTCCTACATGCTGCCGCGCTTGAGGTACATCGCAAATGACCGGCCCGTGCATTCCGTGAAGCGTTCCGGCAGTGCGAGCCCAGCAACCGGTTCGGCCAAGGCGCACCAGGTCGAGCAGAAGACGCTCTTGGCCCTGGCCTTCACGACCCAGGACTGAAGTGTGCAAGTACGAACGCATCTTCGGTCCAATCGGTAAAAGGAAGCGCAAGAGATCCAGTCCCGGAGGGGCGAACTAGCTTAGCCCAGCGCTTCAGCGCTGGGAAAAAGTGTAAGAAATAATTCAAGTCCCGGAGGGACGACCCCGGCACTTACGGAGACTCTGACAACCTGCTCAGCGTGCGAACAAAATAATAGCCCAGGAACGATCCTCGATCCTGGGCTATTTCAATGACGGGCAGACGGGGCAAGCCCCGTCTCTACACCGACAAACGATTACCTACGGCCAGCGCTTGGCCGCCTCTTCCCATCCCGCAACCCGCGTCGGAGCGTTTGCGACCTGCGCGGCGACCACCGGCGGAATCCGCACCGGTTGCTGCGGAGCGGCGGTTAAGGTCGGCTTGGGCGCTTCGGCCAGCGATTCTTTTTCGTCCGAAAGCAGCGGCGCAGCCACGCGCAAGGCCTCAACTTCTTTTTCCAGCCGGGTCAGTTCAAGTTCTTTTTGTCGCAAAACTTCGTAGACATTCTTCATGTTTGCCACCTGTGTTGAAGCGAGAGATTAAGCGCAGAGTATGGGTTCCACCGCAATCTGTCAAGCAAAACAGCCGCCCCCGGTGCAAGGATGGTTATCGAAACACCACCACCGCAACCAGAATACCCAGGATCACCACCACGATCGCTAACAGATTGACGTGGTTGGCCAGCCACGATTCTTTCGCTGGCACGGCATTTGCCAGGAAGGCCGGCACGAATTCTTCCGCCGTCGAAGCCGCGGAGTCGGACGGTGTGCTCTGCCCTGGCTCCTGTCGCGCGCTCTCGCCTTGCTCGTTCTCAAGCGCCTTCCTTCTCATATCCTTCTGCTCGCAATCGAGGCAGCGCGTTCTCCCCTCGGAAATGGGGAATCCGCAGGAAGGGCATTTCTGCACCCGCAGCATGGCCTCGGGGATGGAAGCGTTTTCGGGCAGCGAGCTTGCGGATTCCTCGCCGGACACGACTGGGGGCTCAGCGAGCTCCGGATTATGAGGAACACTGTTACGAGGCACGCTAAGGGGAATTTGCAGGGGAGTCGCGGCAGCCTCCGGCGCGATCGTTGTCGTTGCCACCGGAGATTCGACGGCTCTTTCCGCTTCGCGCTTGGGCGCTGGCGCGGGTGCAGGTTCGAAGCCCCGGCGCTCCTCAGCCAGGTCGAGGGCCGTCAAAGTGAGGTCGGCCATGCGTTCGAGTGCAATCAGATCGCGCTCTTCGAAGGCGTACGGGTGATCGGAGAACAGTTCGAACAGCCCGCGAACCTCGCCGCTACGCCGCAACAGCGGCAAAACAACGATGGATGCAATGCCCAGCGCCCGGCAAGTTTCCAGATTCACGCGCGCATCGGTCTCCGCATTGTCGCAACGCAGCAACTGCCGGCGCGCAATGCTTTCGCCGGTTAATCCGGAACGAACTTGCAACCGCGCCCCCACTGTCGGCGCCGAAACACCAGCGCTGGCGCGGCAAACCATCTCCTCCCCCTGGGGCAATGCCAGGGCAGTTCCGGTGGCGCCGGTGATGTACTGCGCCCGCTCCACCAACAGCTGAAGTGCGGAATCCAGCTCCGCTTCTTCCAGCACCCGGCTCCCGTTGGACTTATCACCGGCTGCGCCAACTGGGTTGACTGAGCTAGATCGAACTGAGCTAGATCGAACTGAGGAAGATCGACCCGTCCCGGCGTTCGCGCCTTCGCTATTCGCGGTCGGGAATCCCTCTTCGGATTGGGCAGATTCGTGCATAGCGGAAGGGCTGAACCGAGTCTCGCCTCGGAGACCCCGGCTGTCAAGAGTGCGTCGGAGAACTCATGTTCAAGAGGGCGAACGGAGTTCAAGAGAATTCAGCCCCGGAGGGGCGAACCAGCTTAGCCCCGCGCTTCAGCGCGGGGTAATGTTGAAAAGATAAATCAAGTCCCGGAGGGACGACCGATGACCTGCTACGCCTTTTCGTCCTTATGCCGCAGCCATTCGATGAACATCTGCTCTTTGGGCTTGTCGTAGGCCATGAGCAGATGGCGGATGCTGCGTCCGCTGACGAAGTGGCAAACTTCTTCCGCCAGGTTCTTGGCATGGTCGCCGGCGCGTTCGAGCGACTGCGTCATGAAGATAATCTGCAAGCTGGAGTGGTGCGCCACGTTCTCCGGATTCTCGATGTGGCGTAGAAAAATAATATTGCGCAGGCGGTCCATCTCAGCATCCGCGCGCAGCACGTCGATGGCTTTCTTCACGTCCCGCTGGGAAAAGGAATGCCCGACATCGGCCAGCATTTTTTCCAGGATCGTAGCCATCTGGGTCAAGTCGCGGGCATCCTGCGAATCGATGCGGCCTCCGGCGGCCTGCGCGCTGGTGGCAAAGCTCAGGAGCAGGTCTCCAATGCGTTCCAGCCCGATCATGACCTTCATGCACGCCAGCAGGTGACCGGTTTCCGCCTCCGGCACGCGGGTAATGGTCGAGGTCACACCCGAGTCCACTTCCAGGTCAATGGCATCGAGTTCTTTTTCATACTGCCGGATAGCGTCCAGCCGAGACATCGACCCGGTGGCAATGCCCTCGGCCGCGATGGCCGCAGCCTCGCGCGCCAGTCCACAGGCTTCCACCGTGCGCTGCACCAGGTGCGCGTGCGAGGGCTCAGGCGGAGGTGTTCTTACGCTGGCTGTACTCATAGGCAAAACCGCCTGCTTCGTAGGATGCCGAATCCCGTCAAGGGGACGCGAGTGGCATCAATCCAGAGTGTGCCACACACTCCCAGAAAAGCATAATCGGCGTGGTTGCCAGGCAGGTTACAACCCAGTGAATTTCTTGAGGATTACCATCGTTATCTCGCCCAGGCTTCTCGATAGCCGCACAATCTTCCCATGGGATTGGATCTGCTCTTTCTCGGCTTTCTCCAGCGAGTCGCAGTCGGAGCGGCTACCGTACTTGCTCTACTGTTGCTCACCTGGCTCGGGTTGCCTCGCCGTTCGGCAATCATCGTCAGCCGTCGAAAAATGCGCTAACTGCCCGCCATAGCTGGCGTTCCAACATTTGACTGTATTCCATGCCACGTGAGATAGTGGCCTGCTCCGATCACCGCAACTGACTGTCAACGCAAATACTTTTGTTGCTTCCAAAATGGTCAGCCTCATTCCCAGGGATAACAGCTTCTTTGTGATGTTCTCGGCGATGTCCGACAACCTCATCGCCGGGGCTCGCACCCTGGTCGATCTCTTCGCAAATTACCAGGATGTCGAAAAACAAATCGAACAGATTCACCGTATCGAGCGCGACGGCGATGAACTCACCCATGCCATCCTGACCAAACTCAACCAGACATTTATCACACCCTTCGATCGGGAAGACATTCACGAGTTGGCCTCTAAGCTCGACGATGTCCTCGATTTCGTCAATTCTGCCGGCGCCCGCATCGTGATGTATCGCATCACGACTCCGCCGCCCGCCGCCGGAGAATTGGCCGCGATCATCTTGAGGCAATGCCAGGAACTGCAGAAAGCCGTGTCTCTCATGCAGAAGAATGGCAATATCCTCGTCCATTGCGTGGAGATCAACCGCTTGGAAAACGAAGCCGACCAAGTATCCCAGCAGGCTATTGCCGGGCTGTTTGAACACGAAAAAGATCCTATCAACCTCATAAAAATTAAGGAGTTGCTGGAATTCCTCGAAAGGGCGACCGACAAGGCGGAAGACGTTGCCAACGTACTGGAAACGGTTGTATTGAAAAGCACATAGAGCCTCATAATTTATCCAAATAGGAAAACTGGTGAAGCCTGATCTGCTTCTGCTGATCCTCACAATACTGGTCGCACTGATCTTCGATTTCCTGAATGGATTTCACGACGCCGCCAATAGCATCGCCACCGTGGTCTCGACCCGGGTCCTGTCCCCAAAGCTAGCCGTATTGTGGGCGGCGTTCTTCAATTTTGTGGCCGCCTTTCTTCTCGGCACCGCCGTCGCCAAGATGATCGGTGGAGGCATGATCCACGTCGAAACTGTCACCCAGTATGTGGTTATCACGGGACTATTCGGCGCCATCGTTTGGGACCTGCTGACCTGGTGGTGGGGACTGCCGACTTCCTCCTCCCATGCCTTGATTGGGGGCTACGCCGGCGCGGCGGTCATGCGATCCGGCTGGCACGTAATTATTGCCTCGGGGTGGTACAAAACCCTGATCTTCATTGTCGTGGCGCCGGTCATGGGACTCATCCTGAGCCTGACCTTCATGGTTGCCGTCTTCTGGCTTCTGCGCAATAAAGCCCCACGGCGAATTGACGCCTGGTTTCGCCGCCTGCAACTCCTCTCGGCGGCGGCATACAGCCTCGGCCATGGCGGCAATGATGCCCAGAAAACCATGGGAATCGTGGCCTCCGCTCTCTACGGAGCCCATTATCTGAGTTCGACGGAACTGGCCGGCAACTGGGGAAAATTTCACTGGCCCATCATCCTGGCAGCGCATTTTTCGATTGCCATGGGAACATATTTCGGGGGTTGGCGGATTGTCCACACCATGGGATCGCGCATCACCAAGCTCAGGCCCGTCGGGGGATTCTGCGCGGAGGCGGCGGGAGCCATTACCCTGTTTTCCACCGCGCTCGCCGGGATTCCCGTCAGCACCACCCACACCATCACCGGGGCGATCGTCGGAGTCGGCGCGGTAAATCGGATCTCAGCGGTGCGCTGGGGAGTCGCGGCCCGCATCGTCTGGGCCTGGGTTCTCACCATCCCAGCCGCGGCGCTGGTCGCCGCAGCTTCGTTCTGGTTGGTGCGATTGATTCACCCCGGCGCATAGATGAGCGTGGAGAACTGCTCAGCCCGTCTACGCGGCATCCGGCTCGGAAGCAGGCAGGGTGAACAAAAAGCTTGAGCCATGGTTGAGTTCGCTCTCGGCGCGAATTGTTCCCCCATGCGCCAGAACAATGTGCTTGGCAATGGCGAGTCCCAGCCCAGTGCCTCCGGATTCCCGCGAGCGCGCTTTATCGACCCGGTAGAAGCGCTCGAAAAGACGTGGCAGATGTTCGGAGGAAATTCCGGATCCGAAGTCCTGGACGTAGAACTCGACGCCAGTCTCGGTCGCGCGCGCTCCGAGAATGACTTTTTTTCCCGCCGCCGCGTACTTCAAGGCGTTCTCGATCAGGTTGGAAAAAATCTGGTGCATGGCTTCGCGGTCCGCATTCACATTAGCGGCGGGAGCTGAGTTCTCAATCGCAAGTTCGACTCCATAGGACCGCGCCACTTCACGAAAGCTTTCCAGCGCATCTTGCAACAGTTCTTCCGGGCTGACCCGCTGCATGTCGAACCTCTGCTCACCGGATTCGACCCGGGCCAGCCTGAGCAGGTCCTCCGTAAGGCGGGACATGCGGGCCGAATTCTTGCGGATGATTTCCAGGAACTCGCGCACGTGATTGTCCGCCAGAGGGCCATCGAGCAGCGTCTCGGTGTATCCCTGAATGGAGGTCAGCGGAGTACGCAGTTCATGGGAAACGTTGGCGATGAAATCGCGGCGGCTCTTTTCCATGCGCTCGGTCTCGGTAAGGTCGCGGAGCACGGCCACCGCACCGCCTCCGGGCATGGGCGCCGCCGTGACATCGAAGGTGCGTCCCGAAGCGATGGTGTTCGATCGTGCCGAAGTGACCACCTGGTCGCGCGCCGCTCCTTGAATGGCGGCGAGAAAATCCGGGTCGCGAACGCTATCGATCAACGGCGCATTCAGGCGGGGAGCGCGCAGCAGCAGACGGTTCATGCCCCGATTCGCCCACTGCACCCGCCCATCGACATCCACCGCAATGACCGCGTCCTGCATACTGTTGAGCAGAGTTTCCAGCTCTCTTTGGCTGGCTTGAACGCGCGCGTAGCTTTCTTCCACATGGTGCGTTGTCTTATCGAGCGCGGCTGCCACTTGCCCGATCTCGTCCGTCGCAGTCGACGCAATTCGGGCGGTCAGGTCCCCGCTCGCCACGCGCTCGGCAAAACTCACGATCCGCTGCAGACGCCGGCCCACATAGTGCGAAGCCGCCCCAGCCACCAGCACCGCGAAAACGAAAGCGCTGAGCGATCCCCAAAACAGGGCCACACTCAGCGGACGATCCGTAATTTCGCTCTCCGGCAACGGATACGCCAACCGTACTGCTCCTCCAGAAACCGGTGCCGCCACGTATAAGAAAGGAATGTCGAGAGTGTGACTCTTGCGTTCATCCATGCCGATCTTGCCGGCGAGCGCGGCAACAAACTCCTTGCGCTGCGCGTGATTCTCCATCGTGCCCGGATCGGCCTCGGAATCGGCCAGCACCTTGCCCGTCGGATCAATCACCGTGGCGCGCGCTCCTGCCGCTTGGCCTTCCTGTGCGGTAATGTCGGCCAGCGAGTGCTGCCGGTCCGCCTCCACGCGATAGGCAAACATCAAAGTTTTCTGTTGGAGATTGCGCTCGATCTGCTCCCGCAGCGTCCGTTCCCAGACCGCGCGCACGGTCAATTGCAGCGTGATCGCGCTTACGCCAATCACCAGCAGAAACACAACCATCAATTTGACGAAGATGCGGCTTCTCAACGCGCAACCTCAAAGCGGTAGCCGGCTCCCCGTACCGTCTTCAGGTAACGCGGGTTCTCGGGATCAGGTTCAATTTTTTCACGGATGCGCCGCACATAAACGTCCACCGAGCGCGGCGTGACGTACGCGGTATCGCGCCACACCGAGTCGAGCAACTGATCGCGCGTGAAAACCCGCCCCGCATGCCGCATGAAGTGGTCCAGCAGCCGGAATTCGGTGGCCGTAGTCGGCACCTGTTTCCCGCGAACTATCAGCGTCATAGCGCTCGGGTCAATGTGGATTTCGTCGATCTTGGTGGGCAGCGGCGGCAGCGGCCGCTCAAAGCGGCGCAGCACCGCTTTCACACGAGCCACCAGTTCGCGTGGACTGAACGGCTTGGGAATGTAATCGTCAGCCCCCAGTTCCAATCCCAGAACTCGATCCGCTTCGCCGCTCTTAGCCGTCAGGAAAATCACCGGCACCGACGCCAGCGACACCGACTGCCGGATCAGCCGGCAAAGTTCCAGACCGTCCTTTCCCGGCACCATGATATCCAGCAGAAACAGCGCCGGACGCTGGCGTTCCGCATCCGTCACCACCAGATTGCCCGTCGAGTAGAGCCGCACGCTGAAGCTGGCCCCTTCCAGATGATGGCGAACCAATCGCGAAATATCCGGGTCGTCTTCCACTACATAGATTGTCGGTTTCACGCGATCCATTGTAGCTGGGAAATGTGATGATTTCGATAAAGCGGCGGAAAACGCATTCCGCGGCACTCCGATTTAGCAGCCCCGGAGGGGCGGCCGAGCTTAGCCCAGCGCTTCAGCGCTGGGAAAAGTGGAGCAAATGATTCAAGTCCCGGAGGGACGACCGAGTTCTCGCGCGCACACTTTAGGAACTGGACATCGAGAAGCGAAATTGTTCAGCCAACGGTTCAGGCGCTGGATCGAAGACTGAGTTTCACACAGGCTCTTAGCGCAGCGCCATTCCTGCCTCCGCGGAAAAATCCATGGCCACAAATTCGCGCCGCAGAAATTTCGGATACCCCGCCGCCGCAATCATGGCCGCATTATCGGTGGAAAGCGCCCGCGACGGAAAGAAGACGGGAAGCCCCTGCATCCCAGCCTCGCCCTCGAATGCTGCCCGCAATTCGCGGTTCGCGGCCACGCCGCCGCTGACGAACAGAGTCTGCACCTCATACTCGCGCGCCGCCGCCAGCGTCTTCGTAACCAGATCGTTGACCATCGTGCGCTGGAAAGAAGCCACCAGGTTGAGGGTTTGCCGGTCGCAGAGCCTGAGAATGTCTTCGAGCGCAGGTTTGCCGATGCCCGCCAGCGCCTGGCGACGAGCCTCAATCGCGGGCTTCAGGTTCTCGGTCTCAACGTAACGCAAGACCGCGGTCTTGATTCCGCTGTAGGAAAAATCAAAGTGAGGCCCTTCGCCCGGCGCCTGATCTTGCTCAGGTTCGCCTTGCTTGTGATCCCGCCGGTCGCGATGCTTGATCTGCGCCACCTGGAACTTGACCGCCAGCGGATCGCCATGCGGCGCCAGCCGGTCGATGATCGGCCCTCCCGGATAGCCGAGCGCCAGCAGCTTGGCGACTTTGTCGAACGCCTCTCCGGCTGCGTCGTCGCGAGTATGTCCGATGTTCCGGTAGGTCCAGAGGTTTTCCTGCACTTCGGCCAGATAAAGATGCGTGTGTCCGCCCGAGACAACCAGCGCCAGCACCGGAAACTGAAGCTCGGCATCTTCACGCTGCCGCCGCTCCATTTGCCGGTGACCCAGCAACACCGCATGGATGTGTCCCTCAAGATGATTCACCGCGATCAGCGGCTTCTCCAGCGCGAAGGCCAGCGCTTTGGCAAAGCTGATGCCCACCAGCAAAGCGCCCGCCAATCCCGGCCCTTGCGTGACCGCGATAGCATCGACGGACTGATAAGTCTCGCCTGCCTCGGCCAGCGCCTGCCGCACCACCGGAACCAATGCCCGCAAGTGCTCGCGGGAAGCCAGTTCTGGAACCACTCCGCCGTAAGGCTGATGAGTGGCAATCTGCGACGCAACCACGTTCGACAGAATCCGTTCCCCCGAGCGCACCACCGCCGCGCCCGTCTCATCGCAGGACGTTTCGATGCCAAGGATGGTAGCGTCAGGCATAATTAGCTGTCGGCTTTCAGCCATCAGCTATCAGTTTCTAGTTTAGACGACCTGCGGTAGGTGTTGCTTTACCTGATGGCTGACGGCTGATGGCTGAATGCTGACTGCCAAACAATACGCCGCCGAAATCGTTCGCACCCTGCGCGAGCGCGGACACCAAGCCTACTTCGCCGGAGGCTGCGTCCGCGATACTCTTCTCGACCGCGAGCCCGCCGACTACGACGTAGCCACCGACGCGACCCCGCAGCAAGTCATCGAAATCTTCCCCCAAACTTACGCCGTCGGGGAGCAATTCGGAGTAGTGCTGGTGCCGGAATCCAATGCAACAAACAGGCCCGTCGAAGTCGCCACTTTCCGCTCCGACATGGGCTACTCCGACGGCCGTCATCCCGACGAGGTTCGCTTCACCAAGGATCCTCGCCAAGACGTCGAGCGCCGCGATTTCACCATCAACGGCATGATGCTGGATCCCGCCACTAACGAGATCCTGGATTTCGTCGGCGGACAAGCCGACCTGAAAGCCGGAATCATCCGCGCCATCGGCGACCCCGAACGCCGTTTTGCGGAAGACAAGCTGCGCATGCTCCGAGCCGTGCGTTTCGCGGCCAGATTCGATTACAAGATCGATGCGGCGACCATGGCGGCAATTCAAAAGCTGGCGCCCAAAATTCACCAGGTTTCGTGCGAGCGGGTGCGTGAAGAGCTGACCAAGATGCTAATCGAAGGTCAAGCCCGCCGCGCGTTTCAGTTGCTGGATTCGACCGGACTCTTGCCCGAAGTCCTGCCCGAAATCGCGGCCATGAAGGGAGTCGAGCAGCCGCCGCAGTTTCATCCCGAAGGCGACGTCTTCGTGCACACGCTGCTTCTGCTCGAAAAACTTCCGGCACGCTGCTCAAAAACTCTAGCCTGGGGAGCGCTGCTGCACGACGTAGGCAAGCCGCCAACCTTCCGCGTGGCGCCCGACCGCATTCGCTTCGATGGCCACGTAGAAGTTGGAGTCAAGATGGCCGCCGAAATCTGCCGCCGCCTGCGCTTCTCGAACGACGAGACCGATCAGATTCTGGCGCTGGTTGAAAATCACATGCGCTTCGGAGCCGTCGAGCGCATGAACCAATCCACGCTGAAAAAGTTTCTACGCTTGCCCGCCTTTGACGAGCATCTGGAGTTGCATCGCATCGACTGTCTTTCCAGTCACGGCCAGCTCGACGCCTATGAATACGCGCGCGAGCAATTGCATTCGACGCCGCCGGAAGCGATTCGTCCCACTCCGCTGATTACCGGCCAAGACCTGATCGAAGCAGGCTATGAACCCGGCCCAAGATTCAAAGAGGTGCTGTCGGCCGTCGAAGACGCTCAACTGGAAGGCCGACTCACATCGCGCGAGGCAGCGATGGAGTATGTGCGGCGCGAATTTCCGGCATAGATTCGACGATTCCTAGGTCGCCCGCACCCACCGGGTCCTGCGCATTTCCTGCATGTTTATTCCTAAGGTAGAATCAGCGTTCCTAGGTAGTTCAACTCAGAGGTGTATATCAGATTGCGAGATGATATTAGGCGGCTGAGCGAACGATGCGGAGAAGCATTGACCCAGCGCTACCTAGACTTCGCGGAAAAGTTACCCACTTTTCGTGGCGGATTTCTGAGGACTCTGCAGTCCATCCGCGAACGGCAGATAAGGCGAGCAGACGAGCTTTACGCTCGGACCCGAGCACCGTCCGGAACCGATGTTTCGTACTCGGGATTTCGGCTCATAGAACTGTTCCCAGCCGAAGAGTATGACAAGCTCATTTCCGGCCTGAGAAAACTGTTCCCGACACAGAGATACGGCCGAGACGAGATAGACAGACTAGGCACTACTGTCCCCGATCTATTTGAGGGTCGATGGTCGAATATCGGTACGCTGTGTAGGGGAAGATTGATAGGGCCGTCGCAGATCCGGATTGTTCCTGACTTGCCCAAGGAGATCGTTTCCGTTGGGGTCAGCGCCCACAAGATTCTCCCTTCCGCAGTTGTGCTGGCCTTTGAGGTACGTATGACGGAGGCCGCCACCAAGGAACTCATGGCGCTTCACAATCGCAAATACCTGCCCGCTATCCGTTTTCATCGTTGGGCACCGTGGCGCAAGCACTCTTGGGGCAGTTCAGAATCTCCCGCAGAATGGGGAATGCAGGACGCCATCCTTGGATGGGAAAACGGCCTCCATTCCGGAGTCGAACGAGTCGTTAGACCCTACTTAAGTGGTTTCTTTGCCCGATCAGGTCGGGGTGCGAGCCGCTTACCCGCCATTGACATCTTTACGGTCACGGGGCTGCCATCGGGCGACGACACCGAGAAGCGGCTGCAGGGGACATCCGCGTGGATGGACTCGCTGGTGCTTCGATCGCGGGCGTCCCCGTTGGGCGACTACGCGGGGAAAGACCTGATGTTTGTATGGGCTAAGGAGAGCGATGAACGGCCACCCGTGCCTTACAGGTTCATCGAGATTTACCCCCAACTGCCCGCAGACGAGAACGACAGAAGCCACCGCGACTTCCTGCTGCAAGAGAACCTAGATGCCGCCCTGCCCTACATCTGTTTTCTCGAAGCTCTATCAAGGGTCCGACAACAACTTGAGACATTGCGCATCCGCGTGTACCGGGCTTTGGCCAGGGGCAGTTCAGTCTGGGGGCGCCTCCGAACAGAAATGAAGCTCAATGACCGACTGCAGGAGGAAGCGATGTTCGTGTCACGCCTTGCGCTCGAACTGGAAGACGCAAAACCTTGGTTGGAGCATGAGGCGGGCGTACTCCGGGAACTCACGCGGCTTGTTAGCCTCGGCGATAAGAAACCATACAACCTCGCGGACGCGCTGATTAGGTCGCTAAACTTCCATCTTGACCGCGTGAGGAAACATCTTGACCTCGTGGCGAAGATTTTCACAGACTACGTTTCGCGACGAAACGTTGCGGTCATGTACGGTTTGCAGCTCTTGATTCTCGTCCTGACTGTCATCGCGACCGTGGCAGCGGGCCTAGGAGTGCTGGCTAACTGGTGCCAGATACAGGCACTAGTCCACCTTGTTTTGGGGCACTAATGGTACCACGGTATGCCCCATATCTCGCGCTTTTCGAGACGTGGGATGCTGCGGGCGCCTTCACCTCTGCAATCCGCACTCGATTTCCTCACCACAAAGCACCTGTGCACCCCATCACAGACACCCAATTTCGGCCCTAGTGGACGGTGTAGCGTGAACACTCCTGTCCACCCACTCTCATGGACTCTTGCCAGCGTCGCCAGCCCCTCATGACCACTAAAGTATTTATTCCTCAAAGACCTGGCGGAAAATGAACCTGATAGCAAACCTGAAATGCGACCTAAACTATTGATTTATAAATACTTACATCTAAGTCCTTATTCCTCAAAGACCTGGCGCCTCTCACGCGCTAAGTCTTTGATTCTTAAAGACCACGACCAGAGGGGTCCAAGCCGATTTCGGCCTTTCGCGGGCAGGAGTGTCCGCGAGACACAAACCTAGTCGTCGTCTTTGTCCTGCGAGGTTATCTGCGCCGCATCGGCCGCGCCTGGAACCGGCTTTTGCAGATCGATCAGCGGCAATCTCGCCTTCTTCAGCTCTTTATTCAGTTCCGGAATATCTTTCGTCTTGAGCTCTTCCCATGCCGATAACTGCTCTTCCAGCGCCTTTTCCAGTTCGACGAACATCGCGGCCTGTTGGCTCGTCGGCGCGGCGTCAGCGGTATCGAGAGCGGTGACCAGCGCGTTGAAGCCTCCGTTCAGGCGAGACAGGCTGCGGCCTTCGGGCGTGCTTAAATAACTCGTGGCGTAGTCGCCTTCTTCACCCTCGATCGTCGCGGCTTTCGCGCCGAGTTCCATCGCTGCTTTCTTTATCGCTCTGTCCTTCGAGGTCACATGGTCGATTCCGCCAGCGAGCCACGCCCATTTCAACTGCGCTCGCAGGCTCCGCACCTGCTTTATCGCTTCGTAATCGCGGTGAAGCGCGCCGGCAATTTTCCGGTCGAGGTCGAAATGCTGGGCCAGATCTTCCGGCAGAGTCTTCACCCGCGGATCCATGCGAATCGTCAGCGGTTGCGTATAGTTCTTGTCGCCGACCGCGAGCACGACGTTGTACTTTCCGGGCAGCACAGTCGCTCCCAGCGGATACAGCGGCGTGTCGTGGTAGATCGCCGACATGGTGTAGTCGCGTGTCAACACGTCCGGGGCAGGATACGTCAGGTCCCAGATAAAACGATGCATGCCAGGCGCGGCGGACAGCGTTCGCGCGGGCCGCACCCAGTACATCGGAATGTTGAACTCTTTAGGGTTCACGACTTCCGGCTTGTCGGCGCTCGAAAAACGGCGCACCACTTTTCCTGATGAGGTATCGACAATTTCCAGAGTGACTGGACCCGAAGCCGCGGTCTTTGAATTGAGCCAGTAGTCGATCATCGCGCCATCCGGAGGATTCTGTCCCGCAGGTTCTTCGGGCGGCAAAGGCGTATCGGTATTGTTATTGCGGCGCACGCGATAGGTCACCTGCGGCGCGAAAAGATGCGCTGGAGCGTTGGCAACTCCGGGACTGAACTGCCGCAGCGGGGAGATGTTATCCAGGATCCAGAACGACCGGCCGTGCGTTCCGACGACAACATCGTCATGATGCACGACGAGATCGCGAATTGACGTTGGCGGCAGATTCATTTTCAGCGGCTGCCAATGATCGCCGTCGTCCCACGACACATACACGCTGCGTTCGGTTCCGGCAAAAAGCAATCCCTTGCGTTCGGGATCTTCCCGCACCGTGTTGACGGGCTCGTTGTCAGGCAAGCCGCTGACGATTTTCTGCCACGACTTGCCGCCGTCGTGCGTGCGATAGATATAAGGATGCAGGTCATCGAGACGGAAGCGGTTCACCGCGGCGTAGGCGCTGTCGGTATCGAAATGTGACGCGTCCATCTGCGCCAGCTTGCTCCACGGCGTCAATTCGGGAGGCGTTACATTCTGCCAGTTCTTGCCGCCGTCACGCGTCACCTGGATCTGTCCATCGTCGGTGCCAGCCCAGATCAGGTTGGCGTCTTTCGGTGAGGGAGCAATCGAATAGATCACGCCGCGATGCTTGCCTTTTGCGCGATCGGCCTCGACAAACGGTCCCAGAGTCGGTGGAGAGACGGGATCTTCACGAGTGAGATCGGGGCTGACGATCTGCCAACTGTTGCCACCATCGCGCGTGGCAAAGAGCACATTCGATCCGAAATACAGCACGTGTGGATCGGCCGGCGAGAAGATCAGCGGTGCGGTGCGATCGAAGCGATTCTTCCCGGTGCGCAGAACCACCGGCGAAACGTCGCGCGTTTGTCCGGTGTTGCGGTCAAATACGGTAACCTTGCCGCCGTAAATCAGGTTGGGATGCAGCGGATCAGGCGCGACGTATCCGTATTCTTCGGTCCCGACCGTGGTCCAATCGCGAAACGTGATCTCGCCAAAGTCGCTGCGGCTGGCGGTGCCGACGGAGCCGCTTTCCTGCTGCCCGCCATAGACCCAGTAGGGAAACTCGTTGTCGGTGATGACGTGATAGAACTGCGCCGTGGGCTGGTTGTACCAGGAACTCCAGGTCTGGCCGCCGTTCACGCTGATGGTCGCGCCCTGGTCGACGCCGAGGGCAATGATGTCGGGATTTTCGGGATTGATCCAGATGGTGTGGTAGTCGTCGCCTCCAGGCGCGCCTTTGATGGCGGTGAAATTCTTGCCCGCGTCGGTGGATTTGTAGGTCGAAGTGTTGGCCACATAGATGACGTCTTTGTTTCGGGGATCGACGCGCACGCAGGCGAAGTCGTCACCGCGTCCGACCACGCGATCTTCGAAGTTCACCAGTTGCCAGCTTTCGCCGGCATCGTCGGAGCGATAAACGCCGCTACCTTTCTTCGCGTCCACCAAGGCGTACATACGATCGGGATCGCTTGGCGACACGGCGAAACCGATGCGGCCCAGCTTATCGGCCTCACTCGGCAATCCTTTGGTTATCTGCCGCCAGGTGCTGCCGCCGTCCGTGGATTTGTAGAGACCGCTGCCCAGGCCGTCGTAGCTCTCACTCGTCGTCCACGGAGGACGGCGCGAGGCCCACATGCTGGCGAAGATCACTTGCGTGTTCCGTGGATCGAACACCAGATCGATGGCTCCGATGTTTTCATCTTTATAAAGAACCTTTAGCCAGGTCTCGCCGCCATCGAGCGAGCGGTAGACGCCGCGCTCGGCATTCGGGCCGTAAGGATGTCCGAGGGCAGCGACAAAAACGCGGTTTGCATCCTTCGGATCGACGAGGATCGATCCAATCTGCTCGGCGTCGCGCAGAGCGCCATCACGTTGACCCAGATGCTGCCAGGTGCGGCCGGCGTCGGTCGATTTGTAGATGCCATCGCCCACGGAAAGATCGGGGCGGCGCAAGCCTTCGCCGCTGCCGACGTAGATGGTGTCAGGATTCGACGGCGCGACGGCCAGCGCGCCGATCGAACCAGTTGGCTCGTTATCGAAAATCGGATTCCAGGTGCGGCCGAAGTCGGTCGTCTTCCAAACTCCACCATTGTTTGGCGCCATGTAGAAGACATTCGGCTGGCCCGGCACGCCGGAAATCGCCACCGTGCGCCCGCCGCGAAACGGGCCGATCATGCGCCAGTGAAGTTCCTGGTACATGGTCGGGTCATACTGTTCGGCGGAAAGCGCTAAAGGAAAAAGCAAAACACAGAGCGGGGCGAGCAAAATCCAGAAGAGTCGCTTGTTCACAGTTGATCCTCGAAAGAAGAGTAAGGATAAATCACGGCGGCAAAGGTTGGACAGCACGCGTCGATGAAGAGGAACCCGCCGGCTCTACGGGATTGCGGGAACAGGAGCGGGCGCGCTCGCGAGATATCGGCGCAGCGCATCCTGCCATTCCGGCATGTGAATGTTGTACGCGTGCAGGCTGTCCGGCGACAGAACGGAGTAGGCGGGGCGTCGCGCCGGGCGCGGGAATTCGGCTGTGGTCACGGGTTTGACTATGCTCGGCAATCCGGACATGCGCACGATTTCGCAGGCAAACTCGTACCACGTGCAGTTGCCGGAATTGGTGACGTGCACGATGCCGCGAGCGGACAAACGGCACAGTTGCACCAGGGCAGGCGCGAGATCGCGCGTGAACGTCGGGCTGCCGCGCTGATCGTTCACTACGGAAATCTCAGGGCGGGTCGACGCCAGCTTCAGAATGGTCGCCGGAAAACACTTCCCTCCATGCCCGAACAGCCAGGAAGTTCGCGCGATGCAGACTTCGGGCAGAATTTGGAGAAGCCGTTCCTCGGCCCGTGCCTTGCTCTCGCCATAGACGCTGGCCGGATTTCTGGCGTCGCTAGTCTGGTAAGGCGAGCGTTTGCTGCCGTCGAAAACGTAGTCTGTGCTCACGAACAGCAATCGCGATCCGGCTTCACGGGCAGCCTCGGCCACATTGACGGCGCCGTCACAATTCACCGCAAAGGCCAGGTCGCGGTTCGACTCGCAGCCATCCACGTCAGTGTAGGCGGCGAGCAGAAGAATCCACTCGGGGCGGGATTCGCGGACGATGCCGCGAACTCGCGCGTGGTCGCGCAGGTCGACGTCTTCGACCGACAGCGCAGTCAACTGCTCCTCGCTTAGTTCTTTAACCAGATCCTGGCCCAGCAGTCCGGATGCACCGAACAAGGTGACGCGCATAACGGGATTGTAACTGGGAACTTGGACGAAGAAGGTTGAAAAGTGTGCGAGTCGGTATTCGCCGTTCGGTCCTTGCAGGTGCTCTTAGTGCGCCCATCCTGTTATCATGAAGCTCGTCGTCCTTCTTGAGGAGTCTCCTCGTGCAGATGTCCGGCATCCCATTTGTACTCACCGACTGGGCTCAGGTTGAGTGCACACAGCACAAAGGTGAGACAGGCACAGCATACTGGCGAACCCGCAACTTCGGGAATATCCGGGTTCGGATGGTGGAGTACACTCCCGGCTTTCTCGCCGATCACTGGTGCAGCAAGGGCCATGTGCTGTTATGCATCGAGGGTCAGCTCAATACGGAATTGAGGGACGGTCGAAGATTCACGCTCACACCCGGCATGAGCTATCAGGTTGCGGATAACGCCGAAGCGCATCGGTCCTCGACGGCGAAAGGGGCAAAGTTGTTCATCGTAGACTGATGGGTGGGGACCCGCGTTTGGTGTCAACGCATGGCTGCTCAAAACAGTCAAAAGGAAGAGAGATGTTAACTTCTTCGCTGGCAATTTCTGGGTGTCATCTCCAACCAGGAAGTCTAACTTCACAATTCAAACTTAGAGCCTAAGTCCCCTCGACTGAAGTCGTGCCCTTCCCAAGGCCTCGTCGCCGCAAGGCGTGCAGAATCAGCGATCCGCTGATGCCGAAGCAGATCACGGCGGCAAATGCCACCACATCCAGCGCACGGTGCGACATGCGGAGGTAATCCGCGAATAGCGACACCATGGCGCAGAGAATGCCAAGGACGTTGAGCCAGAGAGGAGAATTAATCGGAAGCTCCCGGCGAAACCAAACCTGAAGCAGCAGCGCGGCCAGTCCGATCGCGGCCACCACCACTAACGCAACCGGACTGGAAAAGGCATTCGGCCCGGTATAGATCATGACCAGCGCCAGCGCCAGAATAAGCAGCCCTGAAGCAATCACCGTCCATCGGCGTTCTATTTTGGATTTGGACCCGGAGCTTGCCACCGAGCGATCCTCGCCATTTTGCATATCGACATTGTATTCCGCCGGCCCTGACTTCGGCGTTCAGGCGCGCGTGGTGACACGGCGCAAGAAGCGTACCGCAGGCGCTAAAGCGCGAGCCTGTTTGCGACGACTTACGGCACGACTGAACTCGTGCCCTTTCCCAAGCCAGCGCGAGTCAGGGCTTTCCGCAACCTGTGAAGGCACGTCTTGGGACAAATCGTGTTCCGGGGTCAAGCGTTGCCCGGCATCCATTCCGCCGGGCGATTCTCGCCGTGCGACATAGCGTAGAGAACCAGCTCCACCCGGCTCGAAGTCCCAACCTTGTCGAAAATGCGCAGCAGATATTTCTTGATGGTGTGTTCGCTGAGCCCCAATTCGGCGGCGACTGCGCGGTTGGTCAAGCCGTCGGCTACAAGAGCGACCACCTGCTCCTCGCGAGGCGTCAACAAAGTCCTGCCATTGGAGTTGACCAGACGCAGCGTGGGCACTTCCGATAAAGCATCCAGCATGTAATTCATCTGTTGGCGGTTAATCCAAACCTCTCCCTGGAAAACGCAATGAATGCACTTGCAGAGCATGGGAAAAGGGGTGTGAGTAAAAAGAAAAATGCCTTTCGCCCCCGCTCGCAAGGCGTTCACCACCACATCCCGGTCATCGTTCTCGGCCAGCAACACCGGAGCGATCCTGGGATAGGAGACGCGCAACCAGCGCAGCAGGCCAAAATCCGGCAGGTGATTCCCCGCAACCAGGACCACGTCGGCGGGATTCGATTGCATGAAATTGTGGAGAGCCGACGTGTCCAAAGCGACCGCGGAAACCCGAAACTCCCGCCGACTCTTTAGGGCCCGCGTCAAGAGTTGGGATTGAATGGGACCCGAATCGGCGACCAGGACGTGCACCACTTCGGTTGCGGCCGGCCCGGCTTCTGGGGACGGTTTGGCGGAGCGCATGGCTGTCACGCTCCTATCATGCCCCTAAGCGGACGGACCGGATGTAGGCCTCGTCACACTCTGTTGGTGATGAATTCCGTCCTCGATGTCTACTTTCGCAGGGCTACTCTCGTGCACAACTTTCACAGAGGCACGCTTCCAATTCGAAGGAGCTCAAGGCCAGGAACCCGGACCCAGCGGCCCGGTCGCTGATTTCATCACCTTTCCGATGGCGGGAACGTGTCGTGTACCGCAGTGGACAGTACTTTCCAAGTCTTGTTGTGCTTGGCATGCAGCGCTACTTTGCGGTAACAGCTCAGAAGCTCGGGCTGCTGAATTCTCCGTTCAGAGCAACGGTGAGAGTCCGGAGATGAATGTAATTGACAAGAACGTCGTTTTGGGAGCTGCGGGCATGCTCATCCTGCAGCTGGCTGTGATCGCATCCGCTCAGGAGACTGCACGGTTGCCCGCTTCGGCGCCTGGATCCTCTGCTTCGTCAGCCGGTAAGGTCGCGGTGGCGGAGAGCTCGCAGAGCCAGGACCGGCCGGGCACGGGCGGCTCCGCCCACGAAGCGATCACACAACCCGATAAAGCGGGTGGTATGGGAGATCCTGCATTCGGAGGGGAACGCCATCCGCTTTATCGGCTTTCAAAATCGGACAGCGTGGACGTAAGCTTCACCTTTTCTCCCGAATTCAATCAAACCTTGACCGTGCAGCCCGATGGCTTCGTGGCGTTGAAAGGCGCCGGTGCGCTGTTCGCGGAAGGACTCACGGTTCCCCAGATGCAGCAGGCGGTCGTCAACGCCTACCGCGGCTTTCTGCACGAACCGGAGGTCACCGTGACCTTGAAGGATTTTGACAAGCCTTATTTTCTTGCTTCCGGTGAGGTGGCGCGGCCGGGGAAGTATGAGCTGCGCGGGGATCTGACTGTGAATGAAGGCGTGGCCATTGCCGGCGGCTTCACCCAGCAGGCCCGTCATTCGCAGGTCGTCGTGTTTCGCCGGATTTCCGCGTACGTCGCCGAATCCCACGTGATTGATTTGAAGAGGATGCTGGATTCTCGCGATCTTCACGAAGATCTCCACCTTCAGCCCGGCGACTTTATCTTTGTACCCCAGAGCCGAATTTCAAAAATTCGCAAATATGTTCCAACCAATTCCATGAGCTGGTACGTGAACCCATTGCAGTTTTAGCAGAAAGGAGCAGCAGCATTCACTGATTACGGCTTCAAAGTCTGGCGAGTTCCCATAAAGCCCGCCGGGTGTGATCGGCTTTGCTGTACGATCCATGTCCGCGGAATTGATCGGAAACTCAGTCAAGGCTATTTCCCCTACCCCCCGCGAACTTGCGGCCACGCTGTTCCGGCGTCCGCGGCTGGTCGCCGCTTCTTTTGGATTCGCATTGCTGGCGACCATGCTTCTCGTCGTTTTCTCTGCGCGCTATGAATCTCATTTCAAGGTATTGCTGCGCCGCGGCCGCTTTGACCCGGTCGCTTCCTCCCAACCCCCGAGCGCTATGGATTTCACCCGTCCCGACATTACCGAAGAAGAGCTCAATTCCGAAGTCGAGCTCCTGCGCGACGAGGACCTGCTGAAGCAAGTGGTGAAAAGAGCGGGACTTGTTCCTGCCAACGTCCCGGATGTCGATCGCCCCGCCGAGACCGAACACGCGGTTCGCAAGCTGGCACGACGCCTGGATGTCGATGCTCTGAAGAAGTCCAACCTTATTCAGGTCAGTTACAAAGACACCGATCCGGAACGAGCCGCCCGCATTCTGGCAGCGCTTTCCACGCTCTACGTGCAACGGCACGCCAATCTCCAGCGCCCGCCGGGGGAGATCCAGTTTTTCGACCAGCAAACCGCGGAATACGAAAAGAGGTTGCATCGGTCCGAAGCCGAACTCGTGCAGTTTACCCGGGCTCGGGGCGTGGCTTCGGCGGCGCTGGAACGCGACATCGCGCTGCAGAAGTTAGGCGAAGCGGACGCGGCCTACCGCCAGATCGACCAGGACCGGGTGGAGACCGAGCGCCGGATTGCCTCGCTCGGCGAACAACTCAAGTCCTTTCCCTCCCGGTCGGTGACGCTTAAGCGCTGGGCCGATAATCCGGAGGCTCTGGAAAAGATGAAAACGCACCTGCTGGAACTCCTGCTCAAGCGCACCGAGCTTCTGAGCCGTTTTGAACCGACGTACCGGCCGGTGCAGGAAGTGGAACAGGAAATCGCCGAAACCCGCGCGCAAATCGCCGCCGAAGCGCTCACCCCCGTGCGCGACGAAACCACCGACAAGGACCCCAACTACGAGTGGGCTCGCATGGAAATGGAGAAGGGGCAGGTGCAGTGGGACGGCTTGCGGGCACGGCAAGCGGACGCCGCCGCCCAGGTTGCTTCCCTGCGCCAAGTCGCCCAGCAGATGCAATCTGACTCGGTGGATCAGCAAGATCTGATTCTCGCCGCCAAAGCCGACGAGGACAACTACCTTCTTTATCTTCGCAAACGCGAGGAAGCGCGCATCGGTGACGCCCTCGACGAGAGTCGCATCCTCAACGTAGCTATTGTGGAACCGCCGGTAGCTCCGGCCTTGCCTGTGCACTCCATGTTCCTGTATCTCCTGCTTGCTTTCGGATTGGCCACGGCGTTCAGTGTCGGCGTTGGCTTTGCGACGGAGTACTTTGACCCCACCATTCGCACCCCCAGCGAAGCTCACCTCCTGCTGGGAGTACCGGTGCTGGCCTGGCTGCCGGCCCCTAAAGTTGAGGTTCCGCGACCTTCTCTTTTTCGTATCCGCGGGTCCAAGGTGGTGGTCCAGTGAGCACATTCGCTGAGCCTGTTGCCGACGTCCCAACTGCCACCGAACTGCGACGGTCAAGGCCGATTCATGAGCAAATCGCGCGCCCAGCAGTTTCTGCGGCGGCTTCGGTTCATAAGGAGCAGATCCTTGCGCTGGTGCAGCAACTTTTCTTCGGGCATGAATCGAAGGCGGCGCGGCATGTCGCATTCGCGGCCATCGAAGCATCGGCTGCGACTGCAACTCTATGCCTCGACGTCGCCCAGGCTCTGGCGGAAGAGGATGGGCACAACGTCGGCCTGATCGACGCCACCGTGGACTCGATCCCTCTGCCAACGCAGTTGCAGACTCCCTCCCCCATGCGGGGGAAGGCGCTCTGGCCGATCGCACCGCAGCTGTGGATGGTTCCTCGTGAAACCTGGCTGCCAGGAGCCGGAGGGCAGCAGATCACCGGCCGGAACTTATCGCGGCTCCACGAACTCACGACGTGGTTCGACTTTTCCATTCTTTGTTGTGCTTCCGTCTCCTGGGCCACATCGAGCATCGGCCGGATCTGCGACGGCCTGGTGCTGGTGGTGACCGCCAACAAAACCAGGCGCCTCGTGGCCGCTCAAATTAAGGATCAACTGAATAAGGTTCAAGTTCCTGTGCTCGGGACCGTCCTCGCCGAACGTCGTTTTCCTGTGCCTCAAGGCCTGTCCGAAGTCTGTGAACTCTATGGGTGAACTGACCACAAACCGACTGTGGGACAAGGAGCCTCAAGATTGCCCCTCGCCGTATGCCCGCATGATTCCTGGCACTCCCGCCATGCCGCGCCCCAGGGTCGCGACGACCACGTTCGCGCCGGCGGCCGGCACCACCACCAGACGCACGCAGGTAACGAGGCCGACGCAGCAATTCCTGCCGCAACCCACCGTTGGTCGCTTCCTGGGTTTTCAGCTAGCGGCAGCCGATTGGATTGTTGTAGTGGTAATGTGCGCCGCCTTGTCGTTCGTCTTTCCCGTATGGAGCCTGCCATGGGCTTACCTGCCGATGTTTGCTGTTCTGGTGACGCTCTTCGGCTCCTCTGAGGGGCTCTACCAGCACGCCGGAGATCCATCTCCTGCCGGGGTCGTCCCCGCCCTCGCCCGGTCAACCCTGTTCGCGATCGGATTGGTTTTCGTCGCGGCCTGGGACCGAATGCATCCTTTTGCCGCATTCGCCATATTTGCCAGCAGCCTGGCCGGCCTGGTGTTGTGCCGGCGGGTGAGGCAGATGGCTTGGAAGCGGCGCTGTCTCGGAACGGCGCCGCGCAAGATCCTTATTGTTGGCGGGGGACCGATCGCTCGCGCCATCGCTCGGGTACTGCGCAATGATCCCCTCCAGCGCACCACCGTCTGCGGCTTCGTGGATGACGATCTCCCTCTTTCTCCGGTGATCTTGGGGCGAATCGCAGACCTGGACTGGCTGGCTCGTGGCGAATTCATTGATGAGGTCGTTCTCGCTCTGCCCGGTCAGCGCGCGCAGGCGCGAGAAGCTGCCGAAGTCGCGTTCCGCAACCACCTGGACATTCGTGCTGTGCCCGATCTGCCTCCGGGTCCGTGGCCCGACTCCGGCATCGATCACATCGGAGAAGTACCGGTCATCACCCTGCATCGTGAGCCACTGCCTAGCGTCGCCTTGTTTCTGAAGCGGTCCATAGACGTCGTCGGCGCCGCATTCGTCCTTGCCTTGGTTAGTCCTCTCATGGCGGTCGTCGCTCTGCTCATCCACCTGGACTCGCCCGGTCCAGTCGTTTACTCCGCGGAACGCACAGGGGTCAAAGGCCGCCCCTTCCGTTGCTACAAGTTTCGCTCCATGGTGGCCAACGCCGAACACCTCAAGGAGGATTTGCGCGCCCGCAACCAGCGGCAAGGCCCCATCTTCAAGATCGACGACGACCCCAGAATTACTCGCATCGGCCGTATCCTCCGCCGCTACAGCCTCGACGAACTCCCGCAGCTCTGGAATGTGCTGCACGGGGAGATGAGCCTGGTTGGGCCGCGGCCTCATCCCGTCGCCGAGGTCAGCCATTACGAACTTCAACATTACCGGCGCCTGGACGTAAAACCCGGCATCACCGGTCTATGGCAGATTACGGCGCGCGATTGTCCATCGTTCGAGCTGAACATGCACCTTGATCTGACCTATATCGAGAACTGGAGTTTGCTTCTGGACCTGCGCATCCTCGCCGCTACGGTTCACGTGCTGTTCGCGCCGGAAGGAGCCTAGCTTCGCCATGGGCACACTAACCACGACCAGCCGCGCCCTGGCTCTAAGCCGGGAGAGTGACGACAACCCGCTCTGGTGGGCTGCCGGACTGCTGCTTCGCCCCCTTCATCTGGGACTGGCGTTTCCCTCCATCCTCTACGTGGCTGCGCTGACCATTTTCCTGTTTCGACCACCGGACCTCTTTTCCTTTTACGCCGACCGAATCGCGTTCGGCATCCTGATCTTTTTTGTCGCTCTGCGCGTCATGGCGCTGCGCGAGAAGATCCCCTTCTTTGCCGGACTCAGTTTGCCGATGCTGGGCCTGGTGGCGCTGGCTGTATTCCGTGCGCTTCGGGAGCCGTTCGACGCACAAATCTGGAGCATCATCGCCAGCAAGTACATCGTCCCCTTCGCCCTGTTTCACATCGCGGTACTCGTTTTCCGAGACGCGTCGCAGCGAAAGCACTTTGAAATCTTCGTCATTGTCGCGCTCGCCTACCTCGTGTTTATCGCCATAGCATTCCTCTTCGACGCCCGTTCACTCATCTTTCCACGCTTCATTCTTGACGAAAGCCTGGGCTTTCATGTGGACCGGGCTCGTGGCCCGTTTCTCCAGGCAGTGGCCAACGGCGTTTCGCTGAACATCCTTGGGATTCTTGTCGTTGCCCTGCCGCAACGGCGCAAAACCATCGCCAGTCTGCTGTGGATGGCTCTGCCCCTGGCCGTGCTCGCCACCATGACGCGCGCCGTTTGGATCTCGTTCGCCGTCTCCACCATCGTGCTCGGATTCCGCCTGGTCGAACGCCGTTTGCAAGCCGTATGCGCTTTGTTGGTAGTTGCGGGCCTCATGATCGGCTTGACCATCGGCCTCAGCAACCATTCGCTGAAGACTGTCTTTTGGGACCGCACGGGAGAACGCGGCCCGGTGGACGCCCGGCTCGCTGTGTATGACGCCGGATGGGCGATGTTCCGGGAGCGGCCGTTCACCGGTTGGGCTGCCGGCGGTATGTACGCCGAGCTTGCCCGCCGCATGGAGGGCTATCATCTCCGCACCTTTTATGTGCACAACACCTACCTCGCCTTGCTGGTGGAGTTCGGCGTTCCAGGGCTGGCTCTGTACGCGATTCTGTTTTTCAATCTCTTCCGCCTGTCTTCCGCTTCGTCTGGGTGCCGTCCGCCCGGTGAGTCTGGTTCCGGCGCACCTGTGCACCTCGCTTCCCTGAGAAGGGTCTGGCCCATCCTGCTCGGCGTGTATCTCTTTAACGCCTTCTTCGTCGACATGGCGTATCAGTTCGTCATTGGACTCGTGTTCACCGTTGCCGGGATGCTCTGCGCGTCCGAGGAGTCCGTCGCGTGACCACGATTGCCTACATCGCCAACGAGTTTCCTTCGTCTCTGGAACCATACGTAACCGATGAAATCACGGAATTGCGCCGCCGCGGGATGCAAGTGATTTGCTGCAGCGGCAAACAGGTAACGCCGGAGAATCTCAGCTTGGCGGAAACCGCGTTCTGGAAAGAGACGCGCTACTTTCAGCCGCTCTCCGACGCTGAGCTTCTGCGGGCGGTGCGCCGGCTCGCCTCCGACCGTCCCAACCTCTGGCAGCTCTTGCGGCCGTTGCTGTGGGAGCGCGGACCTTCCCCTACCCGTCGCATTCGAGCCCTGGGCCACACCGTGATGGGCGCAGCACTGGCAGAACAACTGGCGCCGCTCCATGTTGAGAACACCGTCGAACACATCCACGCTCACCACGGATACTTCGCCTCATGGATGGCCTTGGCCGCTGCCCGACTGCTCGGAATCGGCTTCAGCTTTACCCTGCACGGCTCCGACCTGCTGCAGCGCGCGGATCTGCTCTCGGCCAAGCTGCGCGCTTGCCAGTTCTGCGTAACCGTCTCTGACTTCAACCGCCAGTACATTCTCCGCAACTACCCCGACATACCCGCAGAGAAAATCATCGTGCAACGTCTTGGAGTCGATCGTGTGCTCCCCTGGCCCACTCCTGGAGCCGAGGCAGGCCACCAGCGGTTCTGTCTCCTCTCCGTCGGACGGCTGCATCGGGTGAAGAATTATCGCTTCCTCATCCAGGCCTGCGCTGCGCTGCGCGACCAAAGTCTTGACTTTATTTGCTGGATCGTTGGCGAGGGGCCGGAGCGTCCGGATCTGCAACGCCAGATCACGGCGTCGGGGCTCCAAGGGCTCGTTTACCTGATCGGTCAGGTGCCTCGCACCGAGCTGCCCAGCTATTACCGCTCTGCCGACCTGGTCGTCATGACCAGCGAGAGCGAAGGAATCCCGGTAGTCCTCATGGAGGCCATGGCTCACGCAAAACTGGTGCTGGCCCCGGCCATCACCGGGATTCCAGAGTTGGTAGAGCACCAGCGCACGGGATTTCTATACCAAGCGGGCGCTTTGCCCGATTTCGTTAGTGCGGTCACTTGGATTCACGCCAACCAGGCTTCCCTCGCCGGAATTCAGCGCGCAGCCGCGGCCAGCATCGCCGCTTCTTATAATCGCCAGCGAAACGTACGCGCTTTTGCGGAGCAATTCCTGGCCCGCATTTCTCGATCGGAAAATCACCATGCGCATCCTGTATTGCAACAAGTACGACTATCCGTTTAGCGGCACCGAGGCGTACCTCTTCGACCTCATCCACCGGATGGATGAGCGCGGACAGGAAACCGCGCTGTTCAGCATGGACCACGGCCGTACTCCAGCTTTCACGGGGCGCAGGTATAGCATTCCCTATCTCGACTTCAAGGATCCCAACGCCGGCTTCCTGAAAAAGGTCAGGATGGCGGCCCACGCCATCTATTCCACCTCCGCCCGGCGCGCGATGCGCCGTTGCCTGGCCGATTTTTCACCCGATCTGGCGCACGTTCGCGGAATTTACCACCACTTGTCGCCCTCGATTCTTTGGGAACTGAAGCGCCAGCGGATTCCCGTCCTCTACCACCTGAACGACTTCAAACTCTTGTGCCCAACCTACAATCTGGTTGCCGATGGCCACCCCTGCGAACTCTGCAGTCACGGCGCTTTCTACCACGCCGTCACCGAAGGTTGTTATGCCGGCCCGCGCGCCAGTGCGGTGGTTCTTGCCGCCGAAGCCTACCTGCATAAATGGTTGCGAACTTACGAACGCTCGGTGGATATGTTCCTGGCTCCCAGCGAATTCGTGCGCAGCACATTGATCGCCAGCGGTCTTCCTGCCGATCGAATTGTGGTCCTCCCCCACTTCCAGGCACTACCCCGCGATGAACAACTCACCGCCGATGAAGGGTTCGTGCTCTACTTCGGCCGGCTCTCTCCAGAAAAAGGCGCCTACGAACTCTTGCACGCGATGGCACGGCTGCCGCACATTCCTCTCGTCATCGCAGGAGACGGCCCGGAGCGTCCTCGCCTCGAGTTGCTAGCGCGGGAATTGAACTTGAACCAGGTCCTTTTCGCGGGCATGGTTCATGGCGAGAACCTCCAGAGACTGATCGCCGGTTGCACCTTCTCCGTGTTTCCCTCCCACGCCTATGAGACTTTGGGAAAATCGATTCTGGAGTCCTATGCCTGGGGACGGCCCGTCATCGCCTCCGATCTGGGTTCGCGCCGCGAGTTGGTCGAACATGGCGTCACCGGACTTCTTTATTCCGATGGAGACCGCGAACAGCTAGCTCATTCCATTGGATTCCTGTATGACCGTCCCGATCTGATCGACAAAATGGGCGCCGCAGCTCGCCGCCGCGTCAAGACTACCCACGACCCCGATCAACACATGGAGAAACTACTCGAACTTTATTGCCAGCTCACATCCGCCAAGAAGATTCTGTCTTTCCCCGCCACGCCGGAGCACCCCGTCCCGCGCCGTGGCGTCCGCGTCGCATTCATCGGGGGGCGCGGCGTGATCTCCAAGTACAGCGGAATCGAATCCTATTACGAGCAGGCTGGGCACGAACTCGCCCGCCTGGGTCACGAAGTCACCGTCTATTGCCGCAGCTATTTCACTCCTCCTATCAACACGCACAACGGCATGCGGGTGCGGCGGTTGCCGACCATCCGCTCCAAGCATCTGGAAACTCTGGTGCACACTCTATTGAGCACGGCGCACGCCATGATGGCGGATTACGATGTCGTCCACTACCACTGCCTGGGACCGGCGCTGTTTTCTTTTCTTCCGCGGATGGCCGGCAAGAAGACCGTCGTCACCGTGCAGGGTCTGGACTGGCAGCGTGGCAAATGGGGCCGCATCGCGTCGCGCGTATTGCGCTGGGGAGAAGCGGCTGCCGTTTCCTCGCCCGATGCCACCATGGTCGTCTCGCCACTCTGCAGCAGTACTACCGTCAGCACTATCATCGGGAGACCATCTATGTCCCCAATGGGACCGCGCTGGCCTCCCGGCGACTTCCCCGGCAACTGATCGGGTGGGATCTTCTCCCCGACAACTACGTACTCTTCCTGGGCAGGTTTTCGCCGGAGAAAAATTGCCATCTCCTGATCAAGGCCTTCGAAAACACCACCAGCAGCATGAACCTGGTGCTCGCCGGAGGGTCGAGTCACTCCGATGCTTACGTCGAAGGCTTGCGCCACCACGAATCTGAGCAGATCCGCTTCCTGCCCTGGGTCTCTGGCACCGATCTCGAAGAACTTCTTTCCAATGCCGCTCTGTTCGTGCTTCCGTCGGAACTTGAGGGCTTGTCTTTGGCTCTGCTCGATGCCATGGCAGCCGGGGTCTGCGTGCTGACCAGCGATATTCCGGAAAACAAGGAGGTGGTCGAGGGCGTGGGGTTCACTTTCCGTCGCGGCGACCAGGCCGATCTTGAGCGCATGCTCAATCTGCTCATCCACAATCCCGAACTTCGCCGTCAGTCCGCGGCCGGGGAACGCGAGCGGATCCAGGGCCAGTATCTCTGGCCCGAAATCGCCCGCTCCATAGAAAAAGCCTATTACAACGTGCTGGGCTGGAGCTTGAGCGAACGCATGCCGAGCAAGCAGATCCAGGTCAGCGCTTCTGCAGTTCGGTAACGGGTGGATCGAACTCCTCCCGAGCCCCCAGAGGGGTGCCCGCCTGATGGGAACACGCCCCACCGGAGCTGCGACTTCGCGTCCGGCCGTGATAATGATTAGAATCAAAACGCGGCGGTTTTACGCCATGCCGCATTCCGAGCATGCAAAATCTCATTCTGGTCACCGGGGGCGCGGGCTTCATTGGCTCGAACTTTATTCTGCAATGGATTGCCACTGAAGACGCACGCGCGCGCATTCTGAATCTCGACAAGCTGACTTACGCCGGCAATCTCAACAACCTGCGTGCCGTCGAAGCGAATCCCCGCTATTGCTTCGGGCAAGGCGACATTGTCGACCGCGAGCTATTGCGAAACCTGCTGCGGCATGAACAACCGCGCGCCATCATTCACTTCGCCGCCGAGAGCCACGTGGACCGCTCCATCCACGGTCCTGATGATTTCGTCCGCACCAACGTCAACGGCACTTTCAGCCTGCTCGAAGAAGCGCGCGCTTACTGGTCGGCGCTTCCGGACGCGGATCGCGCATTGTTCCGCTTTTTGCACGTCTCCACCGATGAAGTTTACGGATCGCTCGGCCCCAATGACCCGCCTTTTAGCGAGACCACACCCTATGCGCCGAACAGCCCGTACTCCGCGTCCAAGGCGGCTTCGGATCATCTGGTCCGCGCCTATTACCATACTTACGGCCTTCCCGTCCTGACCACCAACTGCTCCAATAATTACGGACCTCACCAGTTTCCCGAAAAACTGATTCCGCTCATGATCCTGAATGCGTGCGGCGGCAAGCCGCTCCCGGTTTATGGTGACGGCAACAACGTTCGCGACTGGCTCTATGTCGAGGATCACTGCCGCGCCCTCCGCGCCGTGCTCTCCCACGGCCGCACTGGAGAAACGTACAACATCGGTGGACGGAACGAAAAAAAGAACCTGGAGATTGTCGGCGCCATCTGCGCCCTGCTCGACGAACTGCGCCCGAACGACCCGGCCGTCCCCCACAACCAGCTGATCACTTTCGTCAAAGACCGCGCCGGCCACGACCGCCGCTACGCCATGGACACGCGCAAAATCGAGCGCGAATTGAATTGGCGCCCACTGGAGACGTTTGAAAGCGGCATCCAGAAAACCGTCGGCTGGTATCTTGAACATGAAGATTGGGTCCGTGACGTTACCAGTGGCAGCTATCGTCAATGGATCGCGAAACACTACGCCACCGAGAGTTAAGAAGGAAAGCCGAAAAGAAAAGTTCAGATCAAAACTCGACATGACAAGAACGAAGATCGCGCAACCGAATTACAAAGGCATTATTCTGGCAGGAGGATCGGGCACCCGCCTCTATCCCGTCACCCACGCCATCGCCAAGAGCCTGCTGCCGGTGTACGACAAGCCGATGGTGTATTACCCGCTCTCCACGCTGATGCTGGCCGGTATCCGCGAGATTCTGCTCATCTCGACGCCCGAGGACCTGCCGCGTTTTCAGCACTTGCTCGGCGATGGCTCCCGCTACGGCGTGAATTTCCAGTACGCACCGCAGCCGAAGCCTGAAGGCATTGCCCAGGCATTTTTGATCGGCAAGGAATTTATCGGCTCCAGCGGTTGCGCGCTGGTGCTTGGCGACAATATTTTCTACGGACACGACCTCGTCAAGGAATTGCGCGCAGCCACGCTCCAGCAAAAGGGCGCCCGCGTTTTTGCATACCCGGTTCACGACCCCGAGCGCTACGGCGTCGTCGAGTTCGATGCGCAAGGGAGAGCGCTCAGTATTGAAGAGAAACCGAAGCAGCCGAAATCACGCTACGCCGTCACCGGACTTTATTTTTACGATCGGCAGGTTGTCGAAATCGCCGCGAGTCTCAAGCCTTCGAAGCGCGGCGAACTTGAAATTACCGACGTGAACCGCGTCTATCTCGAGCGCAATCAACTCAACGTCTGCGTGATGGGACGGGGCACGGCCTGGCTCGACACAGGTACGCACGAAGCCCTGATGGAGGCCTCGTTGTTCATTCAAACGCTGGAGAAACGCCAGGGCCTGATGGTCGCGTGCCCCGAGGAAATCGCCTATCGCTCCGGCTACATCACCGCCGCGCAACTGGAAGCGCTGGCGCAACCGATGCGCAACAATGGATACGGCGCCTATCTGTTGCAGTTGCTGCGGGAACGCGTGTTTTGAGTGAATTTAGGATGAAAACAACTGCTACCAGCCTCCCCGGAATCCTGCTTCTCGAACCGCGTGTGTTCGGCGACGACCGCGGCTTCTTTCTGGAAAGCTACAACCAGCGCACGTTTGCCGAACTCGGCATTCCCGAGCCATTCGTGCAGGACAACCATTCCTACTCCGAGAGAAATGTCATTCGCGGCTTGCACTACCAGATTCGCCAGCCTCAGGGAAAACTGGTGCGCGTCATCATCGGCGAGATTCTTGATGTCGCGCTCGACCTACGCCGCAGCTCTCTTACCTTCGGAAAATGGGAATCCTTCAGACTTTCGGGCGAGAACAAGAAGATTTTATGGATTCCCTGCGGATTTGCTCACGGCTTCCGAGTTTTGTCCCAAGCCGCTCACGTCTTCTATAAGACGACGGATTTTTATGCGCCCGAGCACGAACGCACGGTGGCATGGAATGATCCAGCGTTGAACATTGATTGGCAAATCGACGACTGGGAACCCGACGGCGAACCCGGTTTTTCCGCGGTCGTCTCGGCAAAAGACCGGCGCGGCGTGCCCTTTGAGCTGACTGAAAAATTCGAGTGACGCCGCATCAATGCAGCCGGAACTCAACCGCAATCGTGGTTTCCACTTCAACCGCCTGGCCGCTGGAGAGGTAGGGCTCAAATTTCCAGGATTCGACTGCCTTCGTCGCCGACTGCACCAGTAGATCGGGTCCGGAGACAGCCCGTAAGCGTTCCACGCTGCCATCCGGCGCAATCAAGGCATCCAGCACCACCAGCCCTTCCGTGCCCGCCGTCCGCGCGGCCTCGGGATAAACCGGCTCTACCTTGATTACAATCCGCTTCGCCATGGTCTCCGCGGAGACAATTTCGGGAGAACCTTTCAACCCCGATTCTGCAACCGCCGCGTGCGCCTCCAGATCGTTCCAAGACCTCTGCCACTGCCACCATCCCAGAGCAGCCACCGCCAGCGTGCACGCGAACAGTACGTAGATTCCGCGCCGCACGACACGAATTTTGTGCTTTCGGCTGGCAGTCGGCACAGCGGCCACGGGCGCTTCCGTCTCCGTCTTTGCAACCGCTTTTTTTTCTTCTTTCTTGAAATCGCCGATATCCACGGGTGCTGAAGCCCGGTGAAGCCAATACCGGATCATCTCCCGCTGCTCCACCGACAGCCCGACAAACTCAAGCCCGCAACGGAGCCGCGACTGATAGCGAACCAAGGCCCGGGCACGGACGGGCACCCCAACATTCGGAAGCCGCAATTCGATGGCGACCTGCTGATCCGGAAGCAACTCTCCGGCGATGACGGCGCCTACTCCGGTCTCACTGAGGTCGGTACAGCGGCCGGGCAATTTTTCGGGAACTCCACATCGGAGCGCGATTACATCCAGGGGCACATGAAGCGGGCGGCGGGCAAGTGCGCGCCGTTGGGTCTTTTCCAGCGCCAGCGATGGAGCTGCACTCATCCGACTGCCTCCGCAAGGTGAAACACCTTCTGGTCACGCGGGTGGATCAACGACGAACGCGGCGCTTCATGAGAACTTGTTTCAGAGTATAACGGAAATGGGCAATAGTTTTCCTCAGCGCCGAATACTCCGTTCATGATTCACATCGGACCACAAGACCTTCTTTTCATTCTGACCGGGTCAGGCGTCAGTGCCGAGAGCGGAATCCCAACCTTTCGCGGGACGGGTGGACTTTGGCGAAACTATCGCATCGAAGAGGTAGCTTCGCCTCATGCCTGGGCTCGCGATCCTCGGCTGGTCTGGGATTTCTATTCCATGCGCCGGAGTGTTGCCGCCGCCCAGCCGAATCCCGCGCATCTCGCGCTCGCCGATCTGGAGGGCAAACTCGCGGACCGCTTGTTCCTCTGCACGCAGAACGTGGACAACCTGCACGAACAAGCCGGATCGCGCCGCGTTTTTCACATGCACGGCGAGCTTTTCAAGAGCCGCTGTGACGCCTGCCGGCGACCGCCATTCCCCGATGACTCCCGGTACGAGGCGCCGGCGGAGATACCGCGCTGCGAATGCGGGGGCAGAATCCGTCCGCACATCTGCTGGTTTGGGGAAGTACCTTACGATTTGGACTGCATCTTTGCGGAGTTGAATCGCTGCACCCTTTTCGCCGCGGTGGGAACGTCCGGTGTCGTGGAACCTGCCGCCAGTTTCGTCGCGCACGTTCGTGGACGCGCCCGCACCTACTACGTGGGGCCGGAAAAACCTGCCAATGCGTTGGCCTTCGACGAATGTATTCAGGGGGCTGCTGCCGAAGTCCTGCCAAACTTGTTCCGGGTTGCGATCTAGTACTCTAAGTCGCGCCAATTCCGGCCAACGCCTAGATCGGCGACGAGCGGGACAACCAGCGGATGCGCCTCTTCCATGTACTCCCTCACTAGCGGCTTCATGGCGTCCACTTCGCTCTCTGGCACTTCAAACACCAGTTCATCGTGCACCTGCAAAGTCATGCGCGACTTCAGTCCGCGCTTTCGGATTTCCCCATCAATCCGGATCATCGCCAATTTAATGAGGTCGGCGGCGGTTCCCTGCAGCGGAGTGTTCACCGCAGTGCGCTCGGCAAAACCGCGCTGGGTGGCGTTCTTGCTGTTGATGTCGGGAATCGGCCGTATCCGCCCGAAGAGTGTCTTCACTTTGCCGTCGCGCCGTGTTTGTTCGAGTGTGGCGTCGATGAAGGCCCGCACTCCCGCATATTTTTCAAAATACGCATCGATGAATTTCCGCGCCTCGCCTGGTTCAATGCCCAGTTGCTGCGACAGCCCGAACGCCGACAAACCGTAGACGATTCCGAAATTCACCACCTTCGCCTGCCGCCGGTGGTCCGGGGTCACCATCAGCGGCGGCACTCCAAATACCTGCGAGGCGGTCAAAGTGTGAATGTCATCCCCGCGCCGGAACGCCTCCACCAGCAGCTTGTCTTTCGAGAAGTGCGCCAGGAGCCGCAGTTCGATCTGCGAATAATCGGCGGCCAGCAAAACGTGTCCCGGCTCGGCGATAAAAGCCGCGCGAATTTCGCGCCCAAGTTCGGTGCGAATCGGAATATTCTGCAGATTCGGGTTCGCCGATGACAGCCTGCCCGTCGCGGTCCCCGTCTGCCCAAACGTCGTATGCACGCGGCCACTATGGCTGCGAATGAGCGCCGGCAAGGCATCCACGTAAGTCGACTTCAACTTCGTCAATTGCCGGTACTCCAGCACCAGCCGCGGAACTTCATGATCCGCAGCCAGCCCTTCCAACACATCCACCGCCGTTGAAATCTTTTTCCCTTTGCCGTATTTCACCGGCATGGGCAGCGCGAGTTTGTTGAACAGCACATCGCCCAGTTGCTTCGGCGAATTGATGTTGAATTCCAAACCGCAACGCTGATAAATGTCCTGCGCTTTGGCTGCAGCCTCACGCCGCAACTTCCCGGACATCTGCTCCAGCGCCGCCAAATCAATCTTCACGCCCGCGTCTTCCATGCGTGCCAGCACGGGCACCAGCGGTGCGTCGATCTCTTCGTACACGGACGTCAACCCCTGGTCGTCGACTTCTTTGCGGAGCGCGCTCGCCAGTCTGCCCGTCACATCCGCCGCTTCGGCCAGGTTGCCGCTCAGCTTCACATTGAATCGACGCAGCGCAACTTCCGGCAAGGAATGCGACGAGTAGGTCGGATCGAGCAAGTAGGAATAGAGCATCGGATCATGCCGCACTCCCGCCAGGGCAATCCCTTCCTCGGAGAAATGGTGCAGAGCCAACTTGAGATCGTGAATCGTCTTCGGCAAAGAGGGATCTTCGAGCACACTCTTGATTCGATCGGCGAGCGCCTTGTCATCCAGTGCGACCATCGCCCCGGCCTCCGGCGCATTCGAAACAGCGATGGGCTTCAGACCGACGGCGCCCTGATCTTCCGCACCCGCAGGCTGCAAAGCCAGAAGCCCAGACTGTGCCGGCTGCGGCTCTTCGTCTTCCTCTCCAATACTTTCGGTTTGTTCCGCAGGAATGGCCAGCGCCAGTGCCGCACCTTCGGCCAAACCTCTCAAATACTCCTCGAATTCAGCTTTCGACTTGATCTCCCGGTAGTCGCCCTCTTTCACTTCCACCACAGGGAGCAGTTCCTTCAACAAAGAAGTAAATTCGAGCTCGGCAAACAGCGCGCGCAGAGATTCCACGTCCGGTTCGCCCACCTTCATCGCAGAAACATCCAGTTCGACGGCCACATTGGTATCAATCGTCACCAACTGCTTGCTGTACAGAATGTTGTCACGATTATTCTGCAGCGATTCGCGGTACGTCTTCTTCTCCACCTCAGCGGCCCGTTCCAGTGCTCGTTCCACGCTGCCAAAGCGCTGAATCAGTTCCACTGACCCCTTGTCGCCAATTCCCGGAGCGCCCGGAATGTTGTCCACCGAGTCTCCGCGCAGCGCCATCACATCCACCACCTTCGACGGAGGCACTCCCAGCAACTCTTCCACCTTCGCCGCGTCGCAAATCAGGTTGTCCTTCGGCGGATTCAGCACTTGCACCGTGTCGTTCACCAGTTGCAGCATGTCTTTGTCGCTTGACACTACAAACACCGGATACGATTCCGCCGCCGCTTTTCGCGCCAGCGTTCCAATCACATCGTCGGCCTCGTAACCTTCGAGCTGCAGAATCGGGATGCGGTATCCCTCCAGCGCCCGCCGAATGTATGGAATCTGCTGCACCAGGTCTCCAGGCATCTCGGCGCGGTTCGCCTTGTAGCCGCCATACTCCGCTTCCTTGAAGGTCTGCGTCTTGATGTCGAACTTGCGGATGGTCGTGATCGCTTCTGCCTGCTGATTGCGGATCGTCGGCGCGCCCACATCGAACACCGCCGCCAAGTACTCGGGAGAGAAATCGTCGCGCAGCTTGCGCAGCATGTTGACGAATACATACGTCGCAGCCGTCGGAACTCCGGTCTTCGTGGACATCGGCCGCTGCCGCGCCATCGCGTGATAGGCCCGAAAAATGAACGACATCGTGTCGATCAGGAAAATACGGCCTTTACCATCAACCGAGGCGCGCCGAAGCCCAGGCGCAGCACTCTCTTGCGGCGGCGATTTCTTTTTGGCAGGCAATGAGCCAAGTTTAGCAGCTCACGAATTCTTCACCACAGGGGGCACGGGGAAACACAGGGGAAAGGGAAATCAATTTGCATCTTCGACGTTCGGAGAATTCCCTGTGCGCCTCTGTGTCCTCTGTGGTTGAGAATCTGGCTAATCGCGTATGATATGAGTTTTTCGGCCCTAGTCCCACGGGGTTCTGAGCGCCAAATGCTGCCTTTCAAGCTCGTCTACAGTGACGACTATTACCTGCCCATCGGCTCCCATGTCTTTCCTTCTGAGAAATACAGGTGCATTCATGACCGGCTGCTTGCGTCCGGAATTGCCGAGCCTTCCGATTTCCTAGCCCCGTCTCCTGCAACCGACGAGGATGTGTTGCTCGTACATACTCCGCGCTACGTCGAGAAATTGAAGACGGGCACGCTCAGCGCAATGGAGGAGCTGGAGCTCGAAGTCCCCTATTCGCCGGAGTTAGTCCGCGCCTTCTGGCTAGCGGCAGGCGGTTCCGTGCTGGCCGCCGATCATGCCCTCGACGACGGCGTCGGGATCAGTATCGGCGGGGGTTTCCATCACGCCCATCCCGGTCACGGCGAAGGCTTCTGCATGATCAACGATGTGGCCGTCGCCATCCGCCGCATGCAGCGTGACGACAGGATTCGCACCGCGATGACCGTCGATTGCGACGTCCATCAAGGCAATGGCACGGCCGTGATTTTTTCCGGTCCGCGCGCCCCCAGCGATCAGCATCCCTCGACGTTGGCTTCGGTTCTCGATCCCGCGCGCCCCACCGGGCGCCCCGCCCCGCCCGGAATGAGGCCGCGCAGCGTCCACGCCGAGGACGTCTTCACCATCTCGCTCCATCAGCAAAACAATTACCCGGTGTTTAAGCCCCCTTCTTCGCTTGACATGAATCTGCCCGACGGGCTCGGCGACGGCGAATACCTTGCGGCCCTGGGCGATGCGCTCAGTCTGGGATTGGGCAGGTTCCAGCCGGAACTCATCTGCTACCTCGCAGGAGCTGATCCTTATTGCGAAGATCAGCTCGGCGGATTGTCGTTGACCATCGAAGGACTGAAGCAGCGCGATGCTCTCGTGTTCCAGATCGCCAAAGCCGAGCGCATTCCGGTAATGGTCACCCTCGCCGGCGGCTACGCCATGAAACTCGAAGACACCATCACCATTCACTGCAACACCGTTATCGCCGCGAAAGAAGTGTTTGGCGGAGGCTGACAGGGTCCGGGAAAGAACGGAAAGTTATACTCGACGCTATGGACGTCACTCCTTCTCAGCTTGCGCACCGTGAGATCTACAACATTCTGATCAGCGCCGTGGTGCCGAGGCCGATCGCATGGGTCTCGACCCTCAGCGCTTCCGGACAGCCGAACCTCGCCCCGTTTTCGTTTTTCAACGCGGTATGCGCCAATCCTCCGCTGCTGGCATTTGCGCCGGGGATGCGCTCGCCGAAACGGCAGGGAGCGGCGGCAGCAGATCTCGCAGGAGTGCCCAAGGACACGTTGCGCAATATTCGTGAGACCCGGGAATTCGTGATCAACATGGTCACCTACGAACTGGCCGAGGCCATGAACCTGACCAGCGGCGACTATGACCCGTCCATCAATGAATTCGAAGTGGCGAAGCTCGCTTCGGTGCCTTCGCAGCTCGTGCGCCCAAGACGCGTGGCCGAGTCTCCCGTCAGCTTCGAATGCAAGCTGTATCAGATTCTCGATTTCAATCCCGGTCCTGAGGGCGGCAGCCTGGTGATTGGCGAAATCGTCTCCATTCACATCAACGAGCAGCATTTGAAAGAAGGCCGCCTGGACCGCAACTCGCTCGATTTGATCGGGCGCATGGGCGGCATGCAGTACACGCGCACCACCCAGCGGTTTGAGATGGTGCGGCCGAAAGTGGAGTGACGGGCGTAAGAGTTACAATTTGCGCTGAGTTGCTATCTGGAGCGGTAGAATAATCCAACCGAGAGGCAAAACATGGGACATCTGACGCCCGAGGTCTCCAAGTTGCTGGAACAAGCCTTGTCCCTGTCGGTCGAAGAGCAGGAAGCATTAGCAAACTCGCTGTTCTCGAACCTGGACCGCGAAATGAACGAAGGGCCCACCGAAGAAGGTGTGGAAGAAGCTTGGACCGAAGAAATCAAGCACCGCATCGATGACATTCAATCCGGCAAAACCAAAATGATACCGTACGAAGAGGTACGCCGCCGCCTGGCGGCCCGGCTGGCGGATGCCGGCAAATAAGTTGTATCGCTTCGATCCACAAGCCTGGCTGGAACTGGAGGCTGCGGACGATTGGTACCGTCAACGCAGCGCCGAGGCAAGTGTCAGGTTTCTGGCGGCTATCTATGATGCCCTTGAAACGATTGCCCAGTGGCCGCAACGCTGGCCCAGATATGTGCATGGAACCCGGTGGTTCATCCTGTGGCGCTTCCCGCTTTCCATCGTTTATCTCGACGAACCCGCCGTAGTGAGTATCGTAGCCATCGCCCACAGCAAGCGGAAACCAGGATATTGGAAGGGTCGGTTGTGATTCTCCATATGTCCTTCGCTTCGCTCAGGATGACAACGAGGGTTTTGCGAACGACGAATAGCGAACGACCAACGACAAGCGACCAACGACTTCCGCTCCGCCGCGACTGCTAAAATAGCTGCTTACGCTTATGTTCGAGAATCTCCAGGAAAAACTCCAGCGCGCCTTTAAGTCTCTTCGCGGACAAGCTGTCCTCACTGAAGAGAACATCTCCGAGGCGCTGAAACAAATTCGTCTGGCGCTGCTGGAAGCCGACGTCAACTTTAAAGTTGTCAAAGAGCTCATTGACCGCATTCATGCCAAGGCCGTCGGCCAGGAAGTGCTGACGGCGCTCTCGCCGGGCGAGCAGGTCATCAAGATTGTCCGCGACGAACTAGTTACGACGCTTGGAAAGGATACGGCTAAGTTAAAGTTTGCCTCGCAGCCGCCGACTGTTGTGCTCATGGCCGGGCTGCAAGGCTCCGGCAAAACCACCACCTCCGGCAAGCTCGCCAACTGGCTCAAGAATGGCGGACACCGACCGCTGCTGGTCTCGGTTGACGTTTACCGTCCCGCCGCGCGCGAACAGCTCAAAGTGGTTGCGGCGGCGATCAAGGCCAACCTTTATGAAGGCGAAGTTGGGGAAGCGAACACGGCCACCGTCGAGCGTCTTGCCAAAGAAGCGCGCCGCGAAGCCATCAATTCCGGATGCGACGTGCTCATCGTCGACACCGCCGGGCGTCTACACATCGACGACCAGCTCATGGAAGAGATGCAGTCGCTCAAGCGGCTGCTCAATCCGCAGGAGATTCTGTTCGTCGCCGATTCCATGACCGGACAGGACGCGGTCCGCTCGGCCGACGAATTCCATAAGAAGCTCACGCTGACCGGCGTCGTCCTCACCAAGATGGACGGTGACGCTCGCGGCGGCGCGGCGCTCTCCATTCGCCAAGTCACCGGGCAGCCCATCAAGTTCATTGGCATCGGCGAAAAATACGATGCGCTGGAACCGTTCCATCCCGACCGCATCGTCTCGCGCATTCTCGGCATGGGCGACATTCTCTCGCTGATCGAAAAGGCCGAGTCGCAGATTGACAAGAAGAAGGCCAGCGAACTTGCGTCCAAGATGCTCGCGGGCGACGGCTTTTCGCTGGAGGATTTCCGCGACCAGTTGCGGCAGGTTCGCAAGATGGGATCGCTGCAAAGCCTCATGGGCATGCTGCCCAATGTCGGCGCGTTTTCCGGTATGCAGAAAGCCGCTGACAGGGTTGACGAAAAGCAGATCAACCGGGTCGAGGCCATCATCAGTTCGATGACCGCCTACGAGCGCAACCATCACGAATCGATCAACGGCAGCCGCCGCAAACGCATCGCTCGCGGCTCCGGCACCAGCGTGCAGGAAGTCAATAACCTGCTTCGGCAATACGCGCAGATGAAAAAAATGTTCAAGCAAATGGGCAAACCGAGCTTCGCGCGGCGAATGGCGGGAATGAAATTTCCGGGAATGTAGAAGGTCGCTGGTCGTTTGTCGCTGGTCGTTCGCAGATCTCAGAAGCTTGCGGTACCACGGACTACCGAACGACTAACGACTAGCGACCAACGACCAGTGACTGACTTCCATGAAATGGCGTTCTCTGCAGGAATCCGGCTCCTACAGCGACTTTCGGCCGCTGCGCGAAATTTTTGCCGAGCGTAAAGACGCGATCGCCAAGTACGTTCCCGCTGACGTTCAGGCTGTCCATGCCCGCGCCGTCGCAGGCCTCAAGGCTCAAGGACTTGCAACCCGTGCGCTCAAGGCCGGCGACAGATCACCCTCGTTCGCACTCCCGGACCACAACGGCAAGCTTGTTTCGTCCATCGAGCTCTTGGCCAACGGCCGCCTGGTTCTTTTGTTCATTCGCGGACGCTGGTGTCCATTCTGCGTTGGGCAAATGGAGGCCATGAGCTACGTCGCCGCCGAGATCGAAGCGGCCGGAGCTTCGCTGGTTGCCGTCTCTCCGCAAACGGAGAAACAAGCCTTCTTCATGCACGACCAGCACAAGCTCGCATTCCCGCTGCTGGTGGACGCTCGCAACCAACTTGCCCGCCAGTTCGGACTGGCGTACCGCGTTCCTGAGGAGGAGCAAGGGCTCTACCGCAGCACCTTCATCAGCCTGCCCTTCGCCAACGGCGACCAGAGCTGGGAGCTGCCGATTCCCGCAACCTTTGTCGTCGACCGCGACAGCAGCATCCTGTTCGCCTCCGCGAACGAGGACTACACCGACCGGCCTGAGCCGCTGGAAATCCTGTCGGCCGTCGAGAGCAGCCGCCTCGATTAAGTCCGCATCCCCAACCCTTCCGGCAGCATCTAAACCTTGACAATGATTCGCTCAGGTTATAGCATGGCCCAGAGCGTAATCATCATCACATTGATTGTAAAGCACTTATTTGTATAGGAGGATGTGTTATGGGAAAGATTATCGGAATTGACTTGGGCACCACCAACTCCTGCGTAGCGGTTATGGAGGGCGGCGAGCCGAAGGTTATACCGAACGAAGAAGGTGGGCGGACTACGCCTTCGGTTGTCGGATTCACCAAAACCGGGGAACGGCTGGTGGGGCAGGTCGCCAAGCGGCAGGCTATTACCAATCCTGAGAACACGGTTTACTCGATCAAACGGTTTATGGGACGTCGCTATGACGAGGTCAGCGAAGAGATGAAGATGGTCCCGTTCAAGGTTGAGCGGGACGGCGACCATGTGGCCGTCATGGCGCAGGGGAAGAAGTACACTCCGCCGGAGATCTCGGCAATGATCCTGCAAAAACTGAAGAAGGCGGCGGAAGACTATCTCGGCGAGAAGGTCACGGAGGCGGTCATCACCGTGCCCGCGTATTTCAACGATGCCCAGCGCCAGGCTACCAAAGACGCCGGTCGGATCGCCGGGCTTGAGGTGAAGCGCATCATCAACGAGCCGACGGCGGCCGCTTTGGCCTACGGGCTCGACAAGGGCAAGGACGAAACCATCGCCGTCTACGACTTCGGCGGCGGCACCTTCGATATTTCGATCCTGGAAGTGGGCGAAGGCGTGATTGAAGTGAAGGCCACCAACGGCGACACGCACCTGGGCGGCGACAACATCGATCAGCGGCTGGTGGATTGGCTGATTGACGAATTCAAGAAAGATGAAGGCCTCGACCTGCGCGGCAAGGGCAACGAGATGGCTTTGCAGCGTCTGCGCGACGCGGCGGAGCGGGCCAAGATCGAGCTTTCGACCACCATGGAGCACGAGATCAACCTGCCGTTTATTACGGCCGATGCCAGCGGTCCGAAGCACCTGGTCAAGAAGCTGACGCGGGCCAAGCTGGAGTCGATGATCGAAGACATTTTGCAGCGGTCGGTGGGGCCGTCGAAGCAGTGCATGAAAGATGCGGGTATCGATGCCAGCAAGATCAACGAAGTGGTGCTGGTCGGCGGACAGACGCGCATGCCGCGCATCCAGGCCATCGTAAAAGAATTGTTTGGACGCGAAGGCCATAAGGGGGTCAACCCGGATGAAGTGGTAGCGGTGGGTGCGGCGATTCAGGGCGGCGTGCTCAAGGGCGAAGTCAAGGATCTGCTGCTGCTGGACGTAACTCCGCTGACTCTATCGATCGAGACTTTGGGCGGCGTGGCTACGCCTATGATTCCTCGCAACACTACGATTCCGACGAAGAAGACGGAGACGTTTTCTACCGCGGCCGACAGCCAGACTTCGGTCGAAGTGCATGTGCTGCAGGGCGAGCGGCCGATGGCGGCGCAGAACCGGACTTTGGGTAAGTTCCACTTGACCGGCCTGCCACCGGCTCCTCGGGGCATACCGCAGATTGAAGTGACGTTTGACATTGACGCCAACGGCATCCTGAACGTGACCGCGAAAGATATGGCCACGGGCAAGGATCAGAAGATCACGATCACCTCGTCTTCGGGCTTGTCTAAAGAGGAAGTCGAGCGCATGGCAAAAGAAGCCGACGCGCATTCGACCGAAGACAAGGCGCGGCGCGAGGAGATCGAAGCCAAGAATCAACTCGATTCGATGGTCTACAACATCGAGAAGATGCTGAAGGAGCATGGCGACAAGATCTCCGGTAGCGAGCGCGGAGACGTGGAAAACGCGCTGGCCGACGCTAAGAAGGCTATCGAAGGCGGCGACAAGGCGGCGATGGATTCGGCGCGCGAGAAGCTGACTGCGGCATCGCATAAGCTGGCGGAGCAGATGTACAAGGCGACGCAGGCGGCAGGCACTCCGGGCGCAGGTCCGACTCCTGGTGCGGGCCAGGCGGCTGGCGGCGACGGTCATGCTCAGAAGAAAGACGAAGGCGTGATCGACGCCGAGTACGTGGACGTGGAGGACAAGAAATAAGCCGTCAGCTGTCAGCCATCAGCGAGTGGCACTTCAGTGGGGGCGCGGATGCGCCCCCAACTTGCATCTAAGTAGTTGAGAGTTGCTCCTGGGTTCTTGGAAAGAGGAAAGCGAATTGAGATTCGAAGTCAATGGACAAATGTTTTTTGTGAACTTCGTCCCCGAAGAGGGACGCTGGTATTGCTTTGCACCCACACCGACGGGCCTCCAGAAGATCCCCGTTTCGATGGATACTGCACCGTTTGCGGGGTTCAGCGTTGCCCTGGATGAGGAAGCCAAGGAAGTGGTGAACTGAGTTTCTTAGTTTTGTCATCCTGAGCGGAGCGAGAGCTTCACGAAGTGAAGCTCCGGCGAAGTCGAAGGACCTCTGCCCCAGGCGGGACGTCAAGGCGACAGGCATTGTTCAGATAATGGAAGAGTTTGGAAGGGAAAGTGACTCGGGGTGTAGGGGTCCTTCGACTCCACTTTGTCATTGGCTTCGCCAATGACAAAGTTCCGCTCAGGATGACAAAATCGTTGGTTGGGTCGATGATACAAACTGTCAGCTAGACCATGCCCACCCAAACCAAAGATTACTACGGCGTTCTCGGCGTAAAGAAGTCCGCCTCTACCGAAGACATCCGCAAGGCGTTTCGCAAGCTGGCTCGCAAGTACCATCCGGACGTCAATCCCGGCGACAAGACTGCCGAAGAAAAATTCAAGACACTTTCCGAGGCCAACGACGTCCTGAGCGACCCCAAGAAGCGGAAGATTTACGACCAGCTCGGGTTCTACTCCGACAATATCGATCCGGCGACGGCGGAGGCCTACGCGCGCGGCGGTGGCCAGCCGGGCGCCGGCCCCGGCGACTTTGGCGGAGGCTTCCCAGGAGGCCGCCATCCCGGTGGACCGGGCAACGTCGATTTCGGCGGATTTGACTTTTCCGACCTCTTCGAAGGCGCACGCGCCGGAGGACGGAAGAGCTCGAGCGGCGCGAGTGGCGGGTTTCGCGACATCTTCTCCAACATTTTCAGTGGCGGCGGGCGCGGCGAGGCTGCCGACCAGGGTCCGGAACCCGGCAGCGATCTCGAATACCAGGTCAACGTGCCCTTTTGGACGGCGATCCGCGGCGGGGTGATGAAGCTGAATATCGCCCGGCGCGATGTCTGCGGCAACTGCCACGGCAATGGCTACATTGAGTCGCCGGGGCAATGTCCGCAGTGCCACGGCAAGGGGACCATCGAACAGACCGGCGGGCGGATGAAGTTCAACGTCACCTGCCCGCGCTGCCATGGGACGGGCAAGAATATTTCGACCTGTCCGGTCTGCCACGGCGAAGGCAGCGTCGAGCGCACCGATCCGCTGGAAATCCGCATCAAGGCCGGAACCCGCGACGGGCAGCGCATTCGCATCGCGGGCAAAGGCAATGCCGGGCTGCATGGAGGCGGCGTCGGCGATCTCTACGTCATCATCCGCATCGGCGAGCATCCGTTGTTCCGGCGCGAGGGCGACGACATCCACATCACGGTGCCGGTGACGGCGGTCGAAGCGGCTCTCGGATCGAAAATCGAAGTGCCTACCATCGATGGCCGGAGCATGCTGAAAATCCCTCCGGGCACGCAGTCCGGCCAGAAGCTTCGTCTGCGCGAAAAGGGTGTGCCGTCAGCTACCCAGGATGGAGTCCGCGGGGATGAGATCGTCGAGGTAAAGATCACCGTCCCTATGCCCCGGGACGAAAAGACCAAAGAACTGCTGCGCGAGTTGGCCAAGCTCAATCCAGAAGACCCGCGGGAAGAACTTTGGAGCAAAGTCTGAGTCAAAGTCTTTACCACAGGGAGCACAGAGGAACACAGGGAAAATTATTGCTTAGGGGGTACCCTGTGTTCCTCTGTGACCCCTGTGGTGAAGGTTTACTTGTCCCAATCCTTGCCGTCCACCATGCGCCTGATGCCGTCCTTCAAACGGGCTACGTGGAAATTGATGAGCAGTCCGACGTTCTTCCCGCTGAGCCGCAGGTAGGACAGGAGTTGGGCTTCGTGGACGGGATGGATTGCCTCCACGCACTTGATCTCGACAATTACTAGACTTTCGACCAGCAGGTCGATTCGGTACCCGAGGTCGAGTTTTTCGCCCTCGTAGACTACCGGCAAACCGACTTGAGTTTCCACCCTCAACCCTCGTTTCCGCAGCTCTTGCGCTAGACAGGCTTGGTAGGCGCTCTCCAGTAAACCCGGACCGAGTAGGGAATGAACTCTCATCGCGGCATTCACGATTATGCCAGAGACCTGGTTGACGCGCGGCGCGGAGACTAGTGCGGGGCTGGCCATCGGCGGCTCCTTCCATCCAGCAATAGCAGCTACTGATTAGCTCGACTGTGATCGTCGATTTCCTCTTTTGTGATGAATAGGTCAAAATCTTTACCACAGGGGACACAGAGGAACACAGGGGAAACCGACTTCCCCTTGTGTTCGTCTGTGTCCTCTGTGGTAGAGGTCGTTCGCAGGCCATTACCTCCGTACCTGTCCCCTTGACAAGAAATTTCAAAATTTCTGAAGAAATTTCTTGCATCTGTGGAAATTTGCCGTAATCTCACAATTGCGAACTAACTTCGCCGACAATGCCCGGAAATCGCAGTTCACCCTGGGAGCCGCGTGACGAAAGTCAAGGGAGACGCGGTGGTGAGAGTGAGTCGCTTGAGGAGGAAGCCATAGAAATTGGCAACTACCGCACGCACCGCCCTTTCGCAGTCTAGTTTTGTCCCCGCTGTCGCTCCCCGGAAAAAGTCTATCCGCCTCACCCTTTGGCCCCTGGTCGCCGCAACCTTCTTTATGGTCTCGGGCGGAACCTATGGCACCGAGGACATCGTGCACGGCGCCGGGTATGGCAAAGCGATTCTCATCCTGCTGCTGACCCCGCTTCTCTGGAGCCTCCCAACCGCCTTCATGATTGGCGAACTCTCCAGCGCACTGCCCTTTGAAGGCGGCTACTACGCCTGGGTGCGGCGCGCCATGGGAAGTTTCTGGGGATTTCAGGAAGCCTGGCTGTCGCTGGTAGCGTCCATTTTCGATATGGCGATTTATCCTACGCTGTTTGTCGCCTACCTCACGCGCATGTTCCCCTGGTTTCAGGAGAACCATCGTGGAGTGGCTGTCGCGCTGGGCGTGGTGATCGTTTGCGCGGTCCTTAATATTATGGGTGTGAAAGTCGTATCGACGACTTCGCTTTGGCTGTTCTTCGCCCTGTCGGCTCCCTTCGCCGCCATTTTTGTGCTGGCGCCATTTAAGATTCACGCCCTGGCCAGTGCAGTGACCAAACCGACTACCTCGAACGTCGATATTCTCGGCGGGCTGCTCATCTGCATGTGGAACTACATGGGATGGGACAACGCCTCCACCATCGCCACCGAAGTGGAGCGTCCGCAGCGCACCTATCCGCGGGCCATGCTGTGGGCGGTGGTCATTGTCTGCGTCACTTACGTTCTTCCCTTTGCCGCCATGTGGATCACCGGCCTTCCGGCCTCTGCATGGGAAACCGGCGCTTGGGCCGACATCGCCCAGTTGATGGGCGGTCCGGTGCTTCGAATCGCGCTGGTGGCGGGCGGCATGATGAGCGGCTTTGGCATGTTCAACGCGCTGGTTATGAGTTACTCGCGGCTGCCGCTGGCCATGGCGCAGGATGGCATGCTGCCGAAAGTCTTTGGCAAGCTGCATCCGAAGTCGCGCGCGCCCTGGGTCGCGATTCTGGCGCTGGCGGTTGGTTGGGGCTTCGCGTTGAATCTCGGCTTCGAACGGCTGGTCACGCTCGACATCATGATTTATGGCGCCAGCCTGGCGCTCGAATTCGTAGCTCTGATCTGCCTGCGCATTCGCGAACCGAAATTGAAGCGCCCGTTCCGCGTGCCCGGCGGCATGTTTGGAGCGATTGCGGTTGGCATTCCCCCAGTCTTGCTGCTGGGATTTGCCATCCTCCGCAGCGAACACGAAGTTGTGCTCGGCATGAGCTCGCTCTTGTTCGGCTTGATCCTGATCGCCGCCGGCGTGGTCGCCTATTTGATCAATCACACCCTGAAGCCAGCCGGCTGGACAGCCGCCACGCCCAAACCGGAAATGGCGGCGTAGGTTTTCAGAAGTTCAACCTTGACCGTAGAGACGGGGCTTGCCCCGTCTCTTTTCTTTTGCGGATGACTGGCGCTGCTCGCAAGAATCTTCACCACAGAGGACACAGGGGATCACAGGGGATTCGGAAGTGGCTCAAACTCAATGTTCGCATCATCTTGCCATCGCCACGCGACTCGGCGGTGAAACAACGGGCCGCGCAGTAGAATGATCGTGATGGCAACGACTCAATGACCAAACGCAAATCCAAAGGCGCGTACATGATCTCGGCGGTGGCCGAGATGTACGAGATTCATCCGCAGACCTTGCGTCTCTACGAGCGCGAAGGGCTGCTCAAACCGAGCCGCACGGAAGGCAACACCCGGCTTTATACCGATGAAGATTTGCAGCGGCTGGAGTTCATCCTGTCACTGGCGCGCGATCTGGGCGTCAACATCAGCGGCATCGCTATCATTCTGCAAATGCGCGAGCGCATGGAAGAAATGCAGCGCCAGATCCAGGATTTCGTGCAGTACATCCAGAAGGAAGTTCTCGCGCGGGCCACGGCAGCCGCCGATCCCTCCAAGGGCGCGATCGTGCCGCTACGGCGCCCGCTGGTTCCTGTCGTGGATGCAGCGAGGCGAAAAGACGCTTCGAAGTAACAGCGTGTTGCGCAGGGATGCCTGACCGCAGCCCGCACGCAGGCTTATACTCCGGGCTGACGGAGGCCTCAATGGCGAGCGACAATCCTGGCCTACATTGGCCGACCACCATTGCTTCCCTGGTTGTGGGCGCTGCATTCTTTGCGCTGTGGTTCTGGCTGCTGCCCTCATGGCTGGGCTTCCGCGTCGAAGCAACATCTGGCGCACCCTGGCGCTGGATCGCGGCTGTGCCCTCGGTGCTTGGCTTTGCGGTAGCAATACGGTGCGTGTGGGACTTCGGATGGACCGGACACGGAACTCCCGCACCGATTGCTCCGCCAACGAGGCTGGTGGTGGTGGGTCCTTATCGCTATGTGCGTAACCCCATGTACCTGGGGTTCGGCGTGGGCTGGGTGGGATTGTGGGTGGTTTTCGGACGGGCAGCCCTGGCCGCCATTGTGGTGGTGTGCCTGGTGGCGCTGGGCGTGGTTTTATTTGTGCGGCTGTACGAGGAACCGCACCTGCGCAAGATTTTCGGCGCCGAGTATGAAGAATACTGCCGGAACGTCCGGCGCTGGATGCCGCGGATTCGGGCGTGGAACCAGTGATGCAGTCCGCATAGCTTTCTACTTTTCTCGCTGAAACAGATAATGGCCGCCTCGGTCTTTGGCCACCTGCTCCGCCACTTTCAAGAACGCTCTTCCCGCGTGTGACAGCGTCGATTCCTGGCGGTACACCAGCCGCAGCTTGCGGTGGAAACGCAGATCGCGCACCGGAATGCGCACCAGGTCTCCGCGGCTGATTTCGTTTTCCACACTGATCTCGGGCACCAGCGCCACCCCATTCCCCATGCATACAAAACGTTTGATGGCTTGCAGCGTGGGCAGTTCCACGTCCATGTGCAGGGGAGTTTTGTGGCGGTGGAAGGCTTCGATCACTTTATCCCGGTAGGGAGATGCCACAATGTGGGCTACGAACGATTCCGCGCCCAACTGCCGGACGCTGACTTCGCCCGCAGCGGCCAACGGATGGCCCGGAGGAACCACCAGGATCAACTCGTCCAGATACACCACCGCCGATTGCAGCTGCGGCTCCTGCGGATCGTAAGAAAGCACTCCGAGTTCCACGTTATGCTTGAGCACATCGTCGGGAATGTGGCTGCCCAGCGAACGCCGCACCGTGATCTTAATGGTGGGATACAGGCGGCGAAACTCGCCCAGCACCGGCAACAGGTAGAGCGCGGTGAATTCATTGGCGGCGATCGCCAGTTGCCCCTTCTGCAATTCGCGCATTTCCACCAGCGCCGTCTGCGCGTCCTGCCGCAGGTTGAGCAACTTCTCGGCGTATTCCTGCAAGACCCGTCCCGCATCGGTGAGTACGCCCTCGCGCGAGGAACGGTCGAACAGCGGCTCGCCGATCTCCAGTTCAAGTTTGCGGATCGTCTGGCTCACCGCCGACTGCGTACGAAACAGCTTTTCCGCCGCCCGCGAAAACCGCCGCTCGCGAGCCACCGTGAGGAAGACTTCCAGTTGCGAAAGGTCCATAGGGATCGCCCTCAAGCATCAGCTATCAGCTATTAGCCGTCAGTTTTCAGTTCCGAGTCCCACTCGACATTGTCATCCTGGGCGAAGCGAAGGACCTGCTGTCTCTCGCATCAGCACAGAAGCAAGTCCTTCGCTTCGCTCAGGATGACAATTCGACAACTATTCATAAGTCCATCTAATACTATCATCATATCTAATGTTTTGGTAAATATAATAATCTTTTCTTTCGCCTCAATCTGCCGATAAAGTAAATGAGTAATCTTCCGGGAGGCTGGCATTTATGGATAAGCCGCGCATCACCATTTTCGACACCACTCTTCGTGACGGCGAGCAGTCGCCGGGCTGCAGCATGAATGTGCAGGAAAAGCTGCACCTGGCTCAGCAACTCGACCGCCTGGGTGTGGACGTGATCGAAGCCGGATTCCCCATCGCCTCCGATGGCGACTTCGAAGCCGTGCAGCGCATCTCCGCCACGGTTCGGCGTCCCATCATTGCTGGCCTGGCTCGTGCTTGCACTGGTGACGTTGACCGGGCCTGGCAGTCGTTGCAGGGTGCCGCGCATCCGCGTATCCACGTTTTTCTGGCGACCTCTGACATTCACCTGAAATACAAGCTGCGCATCACGCGGGAGCAGTGCCTGGAGCAGGCGCGCAACGCCGTCCGGCACGCCAAGTCTTTGTGCAACGACATTGAATTCTCGCCCGAGGACGCCACCCGCACCGACGTCCCATTTCTCTGCCAGGTTGTCGAAGCCGTAATCGCGGCCGGCGCCACCACGGTTAACATTCCCGATACCGTCGGCTACAGCATGCCCGAGGAATACGGCCAACTCATTCGCACGTTGTGCGAGAAAGTTGCCGGCATTGAAAAAGTCACGATCTCGACGCACTGCCACAACGATCTTGGACTGGCGGTCGCGAACTCGCTGGCGGGAGTGCAGCAGGGAGCGCGCCAGGTCGAGTGCACCATCAACGGCATTGGCGAGCGCGCCGGCAATGCCTCTCTGGAAGAAATCGTCATGGCCATGCGGGTGCGCCCCGACCGCTATCGTTACGAAACCGCAGTCGCCAGCGAGCACCTGTATGCTTCCAGCCAGATGTTGGCGGAAATCACCCGGGTCCCCGTGCAACCGAACAAGGCCATCACCGGGCGCAACGCGTTTGCGCACGAGGCCGGAATTCACCAGGATGGCATGCTCAAGAATCCGCTGACCTACGAAATCATGACGCCCCAATCGGTGGGTGTACCCGATTCGCGGCTGGTGCTGGGCAAACACTCCGGCCGCCACGCCCTCGCTCTCCGCTGCGAACAACTGGGACACCAGTTTGAACGCCGCGAACTCGATGAAATCTATCGCAGGTTTGTCGTTCTGGCCGACCGCATTAAGAAGGTTCAAGACAGCCATTTGCTCGAACTGATTCAGGATGTCAGCCGCGGCGCCGTCAGCCCCAGCGATGTCACCGGCCAGAGCAAGAAGTTTCCGCCGGCTGCGGCCCCTTTGCCTTTCCCGCGCGCCGTCTCCGCCAGTGCCAGTGCCAATGACTCGCATCCGGCTCAAATCTCCACCAACGCCGGCCAGGGACAGGCCCGACCGGGTGTTCCTGCGCCTGCCAACTGGTTCGGGGGGGCGCCGGTCACGCACGCCGATCATCACACCGAGCAAGAGGACTATCTCTGGGGTGTGTAAACGGCCACCTGTAGCGACGGGGCCGGCCCGTCTCTCGCCGCCGCAAAATGAGACGGTGCCAGCCCACATCTTTACAGAAATTTAAAGGGCGCATCGCCGAAACCGCGCTACCATTACGTCTTCATCCTCATTTATCCTTTCGGAAACGACTCGAGGATTACATGCAACTCCGTGTCACTTCCCTCCCCGGTGACGGGATCGGCCCTGAAGTAATCTCTCAAGCCATTTGTGTATTGGAAGAGGTGGCCACCGGCTTTGGCCACGATCTTGAACTCGACGAAAAAGAGATCGGCGGCGTAGCTCTCGAAAAGTTCGGCAATCCTTTGCCCGACTCAACCGTTCTAGCCTGCCTTGCCTCGCAAGCCGTATTGCTCGGAGCCGTCGGCAGTCCCGCCTTCGATCACAATCCTCGCGAGCTTCGCCCCGAAGCAGGGCTGTTGCGCCTCCGCCAGGAACTCGGAGCTTTCGCCAATCTCCGTCCCGCTGTCTTTTATCCGGCGCTGGCTGCCTGCTCGCCGGTGCGCGAGCAGGTCGTCAAAGGAACCGACATTCTCATTGTGCGCGAACTGCTCGGCGGATTGTATTTCGGTCAGCCTCGTTCCATCGAAGGCAAACCGGGGGCGCGCCAGGCCGTCAATACCATGCGTTACGGTGAGCCGGAGATCGAGCGCGTTGCCCGCGTTGCCTTTCAACTGGCGCGCACCCGCCGACGGCGACTGCTCTCCGTTGACAAGGCGAATGTTCTGGAGTGCTCGCGTCTCTGGCGCGAAGTCGTCACTCGCATCGCCCTCGATTTTCCCGATGTTCAACTCTCCCACATGTACGTGGACTCGACCGCCATGTCGCTCGTCCTCAGGCCCGCCGGCTTCGACGTCATCCTCACCGAAAACATGTTCGGCGACATCCTGTCCGATCAGGTGGGTGGAATCGTGGGATCACTCGGCCTGCTGGCTTCCGCCAGCATTGGCGGTCCGGTCGGCCTCTACGAACCCGTTCACGGATCGGCTCCCGACATCGCCGGCCAGGGCGTAGCCAACCCGCTGGGCGCCATCCTCTCGGTAGCCCTGATGCTGCGCCATACCTTTCAGTTGCGGCAGGAAGCGGAGTGCGTGGAGGCGGGCGTTATCTCAGCGTTGAATGGAGGCTTTCGCACGCGCGATCTGGCGCGCCCCGGCGAGCGAACCGTCTCCACCATGGCCATGGGCGCTCAGATTGCAGAATTCGTGCGCCTGGCCGCAAACACAAACCATCGAGCCAACTCGTAGCAATGAATTCGCTTGCAGGTTACGGAAGAGATGTCCTCTGTGTCCCCCGTGATCCCTGTGGTTAGGGCCTTGGGCGGCTCGCTCTTACAACTTCCCCGGGGCGGGCACTGTACCCCTCGCGTACTCCCCTGTCATCGCATTCCGCCGGATCCGCAAGACTTCCACGAACATGCGCAGTCCGTCCCGGAAAGGATGCAGCCGCGTGCCTTCGCTGTGCGCCCAAAGAACCGGAACCTCTTCCACTCGCAGGCCCGCGCGCCGCGCCAGAAACAGAATTTCCGGGTCGAATCCCCAGCGTTCAATCTTCTGCAAAGGGAAAACGCGTTGCGCCGCGTCTCGCCGAAAGGCTTTGAATCCGCATTGCGTGTCCGCAAAACGCAAGCCCAGAACCACTCGCAGCACCAGGTTGAAAATTCGTCCAAATAACTGCCGGTACAAGGGCTGCCTTTCGGTCTGTAGTTCCACCCGCAACCAGCGCGACCCGATCGCGATGTCGGCGCCCCGGGCAATCGCGTCGAACAATTTCTGCGCCTCCGTGATCGGCGAAGAAAGGTCGGCATCCGTGAACAGACAGATATCGCCGCGAGCATGTAGCACCCCGTTGCGCACGCTGTAACCTTTGCCGTGGTTTCCGGGGTTCTCCAGCAGAAGAATCTGTGGATGCCGCTGGGCATATTGCCGCACAATTTCCGCGGTATCGTCGGTCGAGCCGTCGTTGACAACCAGAATTTCCGCGTCCCACTTTTGTTCCTGCGAATGGCGGAGCAGCGTCTCCAGCGTCGGCCGGATGCGCAAGCTTTCGTTATAGGCGGGAATGACGAAGCTGTAGGTCATCGGAGAAATCGGGTCATCCGGTGATCGGGTCATCGGGTGATTGAAAGTCGAAGGCTCAGGCATTTGAGTTTAGATGACCCGATGATCCGCTCACCCGATCACCCGATTTTCACGCCACCTGCCGCCGCTTGTCGAGCATGCGGAAGAACTCCGCGACCAACTCTTCGTCCCACAGTCCGCTTTGCGCCTCGGCGCGCATGGTTACCGCGGCCTGCTCGTGGCCGAGCGCCTGCTTATACGGACGCTCCGTGATCAACGCATCGTAAATATCCACCACCTGCAGAATGCGCGGCAGCAGCGGTATCTCGCCCGCCCGCAGCCCATCCGGATAGCCGCTGCCATCCGAGTGCTCGTGATGATGCCGAATGATCGGAAGCACCAGCCGCAACGACTTCAACGGACGGCAAATCTTCTCGCCCGTGATGGGGTGCTGCTTCATGATCTCCCACTCCGCCGGCGTCAGATCGCTTCCCTTCTTCAAGATGTCATCCGGTACCTTGATCTTCCCCAGGTCATGCAGGTAGCCGCCACGCTGCAGGGCGACAATGCTTTCTTCATCCAGTCGGAGAAAGCGCCCCAAATCCGCGGCATCGCGCGCCAAGCGCTCGCAGTGGCCTTCGGTGTAAGGATCGCGCGCCTCCACCGCCAGTCCCAGTGTGCACAACACCGAATCCGCCGTCTCCAGTTCGTCGGTGAATTCCTTCAATTTGAGTAGCGAACTTACCCGCGCGAACAATTCCTCGGGACTGATGGGCTTGGTCAGAAAATCGTCGGCGCCCGCTTCAATGCCCTTCACGCGGTCTTCTTGAGCGCTCAAGCCCGTGATCATCACGATCGGAATCAGCCGCGTCCGGGAATCGTTCTTGAGTTCGCGGCACAACTCGTAACCCGTTTTGCCGGGCATGATCACGTCGAGCAGAATCAGGTCCGGAGCCTCGCGTCGGATTTCCGCCTCCGCCGCTGCCGCGTTGTGCACCGCTACCGTCGGATAGCCACGGGTCGCCAGCAATTCCTTCAGCAGCGCCGCATTCACCACATTGTCTTCAACCACCAGAATCGACTGCTTCCGGCGGCCCGCCAGCACATCGTCCATACCCGCATAAGAACTCGATTGCGGAGAAAGAGTTGTCCGGCGCTCGCGTGGTGGAAAGCCCATCACTTTACCTGGCCTTTCAAAGCTCATGGTAACTGAAAACCATTTTCAATACTACGAACCACGGAGGGACGACTGCCCGCCCACAGACGCGGTAAAACTGAACATTCTTGGTGTTCAGCCGTCCTTGCAGCGCTTTTCGCGCCCGTGCCAACCTTCGATCATGCCGCGAAAGCTCTTGCTGATTCTCGTCGTGCTCTGCGCCACATGGATTGAATGCGCCGCCGCCTCAAAACCGCATGTCATCTCTTTTGGAAAATGGATGTCCGCCAAGTGGCCGAATGCCACCGGACAAAAGCTGCTCGACCTGAAAGTTCGCCCGCTGTTTGTGGATTCGAGGCTCAAGGAATACACCACCGGAACTCCTCATGAACTGACCGACCGCCTGTTCGTAGTCCGGCGCGCCTTTCGCGTGAACGATGCGCTGCCCACAGAAAGCACGGCCGCCGCGCGCTGGCAATGGCAACGCGGAGGCTGGCTGCTGGTCGACCGCCTCACCGGACGAGTCTCCCAACTTAATCTGCCCGAGTTCGACCCTTTCTATTCCACCGCAAGCTGGTATCGCGACTACATCGCCTACTGTGGCGTCTCCGAAGACGGCAAGAAACTTTATGCAGTCGTCGCGCAGGTTGGACGCCGCAAGCCCATCCTGAAGAAGGAAGCAGGCGAGCCCGCGGGCGGTGACGATCCTGACTCCGAGTGTCCGCCGCCAGTCTGGGAGCGAACCCCCATGCAGGTCATCTTTCAGCACGGAGGCGACCAGAAACTGGTCTTCTCCATCCGGGGACGCATAGTCGACGTAGTCAATGACGCGGAAGAACCAGAAGAGTAGTCGTATATCGTGGAGAGATGAGCGTCCTCGACAGCACAATTAAGCGCCGGGTCACATGGGTCATCGGCTTCAGTCTCCCGTAGCTTCCACCGCCGGAAGTTCTTCCACCGCAGCCCGCGTCGACACCTTCGCGCTCGTCACCAGTACCACCGAAGCCACGATAATGGCGCTGCCCATCGCGATGTAGCGGTCAATGCGCTCATGCAAAACCAGCCATCCCAGAAACACGGCGACCACGGGATTCACATAGGCATAAGTAGAAACCTTCGAGGTCGGAACGTGCTGCAGAAGCCAGATGTAGGCCGTGTAGCCGACCCAGGAACCGAACACCACGAGAAACAGAATCGCGCCCCCTCCGCGAAGGGTCCACATCACGTTGGAAGGTCTCTCGACGAGCAGCGCGAATATCAAATTGGCGATTCCCGCGAAGACCATCTGCCACGCCACGGCGCTGAATGGATCAGCCGCCGCAGTCTGCCATTTTTTCGAGAGCACCGAACCAAACGCCCAACTCAACGATCCCAGTGGCAGCACCAGCGACCACCAAAGCTCGCGACGGTCAAGGGAATTGGAGTGTTGAAGGTCAGGCCAGATGAGCATGACCACGCCGGCAATCCCGATCGCCAGCCCGATCTTGCCTCGCCGCGAGATGTGATGGTCGCCCAGCAGCAGACTATCGAGCACCAGAAACCAGAGTGGAGTGACCGCAACCAGCAACGCCGCCAGGCCGGTGGGGACAACCCGTTCCGCATACGAAAGTGTGAGATTGCCGCCCATCAAGAGCAGAATGCCAACCGCTGCCAGATGGCCGAACTGACGCACGGAAAAGCGGATGGGACGTCCACTCAACGCGCAGTAAGCGAGCATAACTAGACCCGCGATCGAAAAGCGTGCGGCGCACATTACGGCCGGAGGAATCTGCTCCACCGCGATCCCGATGCCGAGATACGTCGATCCCCAGAAAACATAGACCAGCCCGAAGGCAACAATGATCTTCCATCGGTCTGCGGGCGCGGTGCTCATGAGAGAAATTCAGAATATCAGAGTGGGTCGAAGAGGCTACCGGGGAGCCAACCACACAGGCCCTTCCCCTTCGGCTCCGCTCAGGGTCAGGATGACAGTGTGAATTGTTGTCACAAACTTGCAAAGTAAAAGTACGAGCGCTATACCGCCGACCACATCCCCATTTCGGCGAGGATTTTGGTCGCCGCTTCCGCGCCAGAGCGAACGCAGTCGGGAACTCCGATGCCGCTATAACCGTTGCCGGCGAGCGCCAGGCCGGGAAGTTTTTGCCGCAGCGATTCGATGCGCTGCAAACGTTCGAGGTGACCGACCGCATACTGCGCCATCGCGGACTTCCATTTATAGACGCGTGCAAACAGAGGCTCGGCATCGAGAACAATAATCTGCCGCAGTTCGCGGCGAACGATGGCGAGAATTTCCTCTTCGCTCGATTCGAGAATCTGTTCGTCGCGCGCGCCGCCAAGAAAGCAGCGGACGATGGCGCGATCTACGGGCGCACGATGAGGAAACTTGTTGTGCACGAATGTAGCCGCGAGCATGCGGTGGCCCGCACTGCGTGGCACCAGAAATCCGAAGCCCGGCGGAAGCGAGCGGCGCACCTTTTCGTCGTAACCGAGCGTCACGGTCACGGAGGAGCTGTACTTGATCTCGCCCAGGTCGCGCGCCAGATCCTCATTCGCCTCTTGCAGCAGGGCCGAAGCGGCGTGGGTTGGGGTCGCGATGATCACGGCATCGAAGTGGTCGCTCTGGTATCCGGCGGAAACCGTCCAGCCGCCATCCTGCGGAATCATCGACTGCACCGGCGAAGACATCTTGAGCGCGTTCGCATCCAGACGCGTAACCAGGGCGTCGACCATCTGCTGCATGCCGTTCTTGAGCGAAGTAAACAGCGGTCGCGCCGGAACGTTCCGACCTGCGCCCATTTTCCTGCGGGCCGCGAGCATGGCGCGGCCCAGACTGCCATATTTTGCTTCCATCTCGGCAAAACGCGCCAACACCGCACGCACGCTCAACTGCGAAGCTTCGCCGCCATAAACGCCGGAGAGCAGCGGATCGGCCAACAGATCGACCATTTCAGACCCGTAGTGGCGTTCAACCATCTCGGCAACCGTTTCGTCTTCGGAAGCCTTGCGCGGGGGATGGAACCATTCCGCAGCCATGCGCACTTTTGTGCGCCAAGAAAAAAGCGGCGAGAACACGGTGGGCATGATCTTCGTGGGCACCATGAACATAAGCCCATCGGGCATCACCACCAGCTTGCCCCTGGCCACGATGTAGGTTTTGCGCTCGGAGTCGTTCGAACCGATCAGTTGATCGCCCAACCCAATCTTGCGGCAAAGGTCGGCAGCCCATGGCTTTTCGGTGAGAAACGAATCGGGTCCGGCTTCGACCAGGCAACCGTCGACGCGATCGGTGACCAGCACTCCGCCCAGGCGCGGGCTGGACTCGTAAAGAACGTATTCGATGGGTTCACCGGACTGGCGCTTTTGTTCGAGCGTGTACGCGGCCGAGAGGCCGGAGATTCCGCCGCCGATGATTGCAATGCGTTTCATGGAGATCAGCTTCTGGCTACTGGCTTCTGGCGTGCTCCGCCGTAGAGACGCGGCTTGCCGCGTCTCACCGCTGCTAAATGCCAGGCGCTTTCACCCGGCCCCTTACTACTTCCGCCAGGGCTGCCGTTAATGTCCTGGAGCCGTTCAGCGATTCGGCTCGCCACAGGTGCATGCCTTCTTTTTCCGCGAACTGTTGGAAGAAGATATCAATATCGTAGAGCACCTCTACGTGATCGCACAGAAATCCGATGGGATCGAGGAAGACGCCGCGATGGCCTTTTGCCTTTAAGTCCCGGATCGTGTTCTCTACCGTCGGACCGATCCATGGGTTAGCGGACCCAGCGCCGCCCGACATGCCTTGGCTCTGGAAAGCGAACGTCCAGTCCGCGGGTTCGAGGCCGGCTTCTTGCGCCACCAACTGCGCGGTCTCCTTCGCTTGCCGCTCGTACGGATCGCCTTCGCTGATCGTGCGCTCGGGGACGCTGTGCGCGGTAAAGATTACGGGCAGCTTCGCTCCGCTCTCGGCGCACGCCTTCTGCCAGCCCGCGCGCAGTTTCTCGGCGAACGCTTTAGCGAGCAGCGGCTGATCGTGCCACTCCTCGACAAACTCCATGTTGAAAGGAAGATTTCCGGCGCCCACAACGGCGCTGCGATAGAGTCCGACACTGGTTCGTGAATTCTGCGGCGCGAGACAGACGGCGATGACGCGCTCGTATTGCCCAACGGCGATGGCCTTCACCGCCTCGCCGATGAAGGGCTTCCAGTTGCGCATGCCGACGAAGACCGGCATCTGCAAAGCCCGCGCAAGTTGATCGGCTTGCAAAAGAGTCCAGCAGGCGAGCGGCGAGAAACCGATTAGCGCATAGCGATGGCGGATTTCTTCGACCACCGCTGGCGGCAAAGGTCGTCCGCCGGTGACATAGCTTAGAAACTCGGGAACTTGGTCGGGATTCTCGGGGCTGCCGTGGGCAAGCAGAAGTACGGCGGTCTTGGTCGGCGAGCCAACGAAGGAACTGACCTGATTCGCGCAATAGCACCGGCTGGCAAGACCCAGGGGGCACGCCGTCATTTCTTTGACTCCGTCTTGCGCTCCTTCTTGAATTCTGCTGAGTGCTCGCGGACGAAATCGCAGAGCGCCTTCACGTTCTCCACCGGAGTTTCCGGAAGAATGCCGTGACCGAGATTGAAGATGTGGCCGGCTCGTCCGCCGGCTTGGCGCAAAATGTCCTCGGCCCGCGCTTTGAGCTCCTTCCAATCGGCGAAGAGCAACACGGGATCGAGATTGCCCTGCACGGCACCTTTGAAGCCCAGGCTCTTCCATCCCGTATCCAGCGGCACGCGCCAGTCCAGGCCAATGACTTCGGCTCCGGTCTCCTGCATCGAGGGCAGAAGAGTCGAACTGTCGGTACCGAAGTAGATGACCGGTGCGCCGGTCTTTTGCAGGCGCTTCACCAGGTCGGTCACATGGGGCAGAACATAGCGGCGATAATCTTCGACGCTCAGGCAGCCCACCCAGCTATCAAAAATCTGGATGGCGTCGGCGCCGGCGCGCACCTGCTCGGCGGAATATTCGGCGGTCACCGCAACCAGCTTCCTCATCAGTTCGTTCCACGCGGCGGGCGCGGAGTACATCATCTTCTTGGTGAAAAGATAGTTGCGCGAGCCTCCGCCTTCGATCATGTAACTGGCGAGCGTAAAGGGGGCGCCACAGAAGCCGATGACGGGAAGTTGGTCGCCGAAGTGCTTTGACACCAGCTTCACGGCTTCAGAAACGTAGCCCAGTTCGGCGGCGCGATCGGTGCGAAGGTTGGCAACATCTTCGGGAGTACGCACCGGCCGCTCGATCTTCGGGCCCTCGCCGGCGGCGAAGTGAAAGGGCAGCCCCATGACCTCGAGCGGGAGAAGCAGATCGGCAAAGATGATAGCCGCATCGACTTTGAGGATCTCGGCAGCTTCAATCGTGACGCGAGCCGCGACCTCCGGCCTCTTGCAGATCTCGATCAGGGAATATTGCTTGCGGATGGCGCGGTACTCGGCCATGTACCGTCCAGCCTGGCGCATGAACCAGACGGGAGTCCGTTCGGTGGGCTGAGCCTTGGCGGCCCGCACGAAGAGAGAGTTTGGGGCAGACATGAATCTTCTAATTTAGCATCTTCAAGGAAGCTGCCCACTACCAGAGATTCCTGCCCAGCAATCCGGAAGCGAGAATGGCGACTGGCATGCGCTCTGCTGGCGGTTAGCATCTCTTGCCGCTCACAGACCGGTCATTCGCTCGAGCCTTTCCGGGTATCGGGCACCTTCTACCTTGATCTTCGAGGCGGCGCTATCGATGTCGCGAAGGTCGTTGGCCGTCAGTTCGACTCCCGCTGCTCCGATGTTCTCGTCCAGGCGATTCAGCTTCGTCGTGCCTGGGATCGGAACCATCCACGTCTTTTGAGCGAGCAGCCAAGCGATTGCGATCTGAGCAGGAGTCGCGTTCTTCCGCTTCCCGATGCTGGCGAGCAGGTCGATCAGTGCCTGATTCGCCTTGAGAGCCTCAGGCGTAAAACGAGGGAGGGTGCTGCGAAAGTCGGAACTGGCGAACGTCGTGTTCTCTTTGATCGCCCCCGTCAGGAAACCCTTGCCAAGCGGGCTATACGGCACCAAGCCAATCCCGAGCTCCTCGAGGGTTGGTATGACTTCCTTCTCTGGGGTTCGTGTCCAAAGCGAGTATTCGCTCTGGAGAGCAGTTACCGGCTGGACTGCATGGGCGCGGCGAATTGTCTTTGCGCCTGCCTCGGAGAGTCCGAAATGCTTGACTTTGCCTGCTTGAATCAGTTCTTTCACCGCGCCGGCGACGTCCTCGATTGGCACGTTCGGGTCAACCCGGTGCTGATAGAGCAGGTCGATGCTCTCGACCTTGAGCCGCTTGAGCGAGCCTTCGACAGCCTCCTTGATGTGCTCCGGACGACTGTTCACGCCCGGCGCACCTTTCATTCCCCGAGGATCAAGATTAGGACTCAGATCGAATCCAAACTTGGTGGCGATCACCACCTGACCTCGAAACGGAGCAAGAGCTTCGCCCACCAGCTCCTCGTTCAAGTACGGCCCGTAGACTTCGGCAGTGTCAAAGAAGGTGATGCCACGTTCCACGGCGGCACGGAGAAGCGTGGTCATCTCCTGCTTGTCTTTGGGCGGCCCGTAGGAAAAGCTCATTCCCATACAGCCGAGGCCGATTGCAGACACTTCCAGATTGCTGTTTCCGAGTTTGCGCTTTTTCATTGCTTCTCCTTGCACATCACTTTCCTTGGTTGGAAGTGTGTCTAAGGCTGTACGCGACTGCAAATCACGGCAGCTGTTCTAAAGTGAAGGATCCCATCATAGGCAAGCTACTGAAAGCAGTGGCCACAAATCAGTGGCGGAGAGGGAGGGATTCGAACCCTGGCCCGCCCAATCGCTCCCATAACTTGTAGATTCTACATTGCCACATATGACCTGACCGATCTTTTGTACCAAGTGGAATGTTAGTGTAACGCCTCTTTGGACAATTGTCCGTAGTCGTCGCCGGGGGTGTGGGGATGTGGGAAACGCGAAGCGTTTTCCATATCTCCATGCCCCTCTTGGTTCGGCAAGATGGCTTGTGGCGCCGGTGGTCTGTAGCCCAGTGCCGAGTGCGGCCGTTCCGTGTTGTATTCCACGCGCCACCTCTCCGTCAGAATCTGTGCCTCCTTCAGCGAGTAGAAGATCTCGCCATTCAAGAACTCATCTCGCAGCTTCCCGTTGAAACTCTCACAGTACCCGTTCTCCCACGGGCTCCCAGGCTCGATATAGAGCGTTTTCGTGCCCAGCTTTCCCAGCCACTTCCGCAACTCTTTGGCAATGAACTCCGGCCCATTGTCCGAACGGATGTGCTCTGGGATCCCGCGCAGCAACATCACATCCGCCAACGTTTCGATCACCTGCAAACTCCCCAAGCGCCGTGCCACCCGCAACGCCAAGCACTCCCGCGTATACTCGTCGATCAGCACCAGGATACGCAGCGCTCGTCCATCGTGCGTCATCGCTTTCACAAAATCGTAGCTCCACGCATGATTCGCCCGCTCCGGTCGCAACCGTACGCACGAACCATCGCCCAGCCACAACCGCCCTCGTGGCCGCTGTTTCTGCGGTACCTTCAGCCCTTCACGTCGCCAGATCCGCTGCACTCGATCCTTCCCCACCGGCCACCCCGCATCCCGCAACAGCACCGTGATGCGCCGGTAGCCGTACCGCCCATACTTCGCCGCCAGGGCCAGGATCGCCTGCGTTAGCTCGTCTTCGTCCGTGCGCCGCAGCGGCACATAGCGTTGTGTTCCTCGCCATTGCCGCACCACTCGGCACGCCCGCCGCTCACTCACTTCATACTCCTCGCGGGCATGCTCTACGGCGCACCGACGTCGCTCCGGGCTTAGAAGTTTCCCTCCGCAATATCCTTCAGGATCTGCTTGTCCAACGACAGCTCCGCGACCAGCCGTTTCAACTTGCCGTTCTCTTTCTCCAGTTCTTTCAGCCGCTTGGCCTGGTCCATCTTCAAACCGCCGTATTCCTTCCGCCAGCGGTAGAACGTCTGCATGGTGATCCCGGCTTCCTTGCAGGCTTGTGGGGTGGTTTTTCCGTTCGCGATGCTCACTTCAATCTGCCGCAGCATCGTCACGATTTGCTCTGGCTTGTACCTCTGGATGGGCATGACCTGCTTTTCCTCCAAGTGGATTCTCTCTCATTCCACTTGGTACAAATTTTCCCGGTCAGGTCACTGCGGCAATTCTTTTGTGACCTCCATCACCGAGCCGCTGAGCCTGTCCCGTTCGATGACCTGGAACTGCACCGGCGGCGTGCTCCTCTCGCTCACCGACGAGAACGGGAACACCAGCAGCACGGCCTACAGTGGCTCAAATTACAGCAACCTATTCTGGCGGCCTTACAGCACCACCGACCAGGCGGGCACCACCACCAACTACTTCTATTATCTGAATTCCAGCGACCAGCAGTTCCAGACCGAGAGCAAGTATGCAAGTACATTCAATAGCGGTAATTCGATAGTGGACATTCTGACGACCAGCGACGGTTTTGGACGCACGATCTTTCAGCAAACGAAGCAGGGCCCGAGCGCAACCAACTACGACACGGTTGCAACCTGCTATGACAGTTTTGGCCGGAAGAATACGACGACGCTGCCTTTTAGCGCCGCCGCCGAAAGTTCGAACACGCAATCGTGTTCCGGGGCGCAAACAGACTATACCTATGACGCACTGAACCGAACATTAAGTGTTTCGGATAGTGGTGGTGGGTTGACCACGTACTCGTACAACGAAAACGATGTATTGCAGACTCTGACCTCGCCAACGCAGGCAAAACAGTCAGAGTATGACGCACTTGGTCGTTTGACCTCGGTTTGTGAAGTGACGAGCGGGACCACGGCGTTTCCAGGTGCTTCCTGTTCCCAGAACACGTCGGCAACTGGCTATCTGACGCAGTACGCATACGATGCGCTTGGTGATCGGACGGGAGTCACTCAGAACGCTCAAGCGTCCTCCGGGCACCAGACCCGAACCTATGTTTTCGACATGCTGGGGCGGCTCACTTCGGAAACGAATCCGGAGATGAACAATTCTGCGGTGACCTACAGCTACGACTCGCTCTCCAGTGACGCGGCCTGTGGGACCATCACCTCGGCGGGGAATATGCTTAAGCGGCTGGATGCCGCCGGGAACGCCACTTGTTACAGCGGCTACGATGCCTACCATCGCGTGGGCAGCGTCATCTATCCGAGCACCAGCACCCCCGCCAAGGAGTTTGTTTACGATACCGCCACGGTCAATGGAACAAGCATGGCCAACGTTAAGACTCGCTTGGCTGAGGCGTACACCTGTATCGGCACTTGCAGCAGTAAAATTACCGATCTCGGGTTCAGCTATTCCGCGACTGGGCAGACCTCAGGTGTGTGGGAACTGACTCCCCACTCGGGAACCAACACCTACTATCAAGTCAGTTCTCTTTACTGGCCAAACGGCGCAGTGAACACGCTGAGCAATCTTTCCGGTCTTCCCACGATTACGTATTCAACCGACGGTGAAGGCCGCATGTCAACAGTGACCGCGAGCAGTGGCCAGAGTCCGGTCGCTTCTTCTATTACTTATGATCCTTCCAGCCACGTAACCGCTTTGACCTACGGCTCGTCTGACAGCGATTCCTTTGTCTTTGACCCCAATACAGGCCGGATGACAAAGTACACGTATACTGTCGGCAGTTCGCCGCAAACCGACATCGGAAGTTTGACCTGGAACCCCAACGGCAGCCTGGAAGAACTGGTAATCACCGATCAGCTGAATCCAGCCGACAGTCAAACCTGCAACTATACACATGACGCCCTTGGCCGGGTAGCCAGTGCGAATTGCGGCGCGAGCACTTGGAGCCAAACGTTTAGCTACGATCCGTTTGGCAATATCACGAAGACCGTGCCTGGCGGCAGTACTGGAACGAGCTTCCAACCCTCCTACGACTACACCAACTATACCAACCGGATCACTTCGTCGCCGTTCACCTACAACAGCAACAATGGGGACATGGCCGCCGACAACTCCCATGCTTATAGCTGGGACACCGAGAACAAGCTGACCGGAATCGACTCTGGCACGTCGAGCGGGATTTGTCAGACTTATGATGCCCTGGGACGGGTCGTTGAGCAGGACAAGGGTTCGGCGTGCACCACCAGCCCGACGAGTGAGACAGAGATTGTCTACAGCCCGTCCGGCGCGAAGCTGGCCCTGATGAACGGCTCAACGCTGGTCAAGGCTTTTGTGCCGCTTCCGGGCGGCGCACAGGCGGTCTACAATTCTTCTGGGTTGCAGTACTACCGTCATCCCGATTGGCTGGGCAGCTCTCGATTGGCATCAACATCTTCCCGGACCCTCTACTACAGCGGAGCCTATGCTCCATTCGGCGAGAACTATGTACCCTCAGGTACACAGGATCTCTCCTTTACCGGGCAGAATCAGGACACAGAATCCAGTGGTGCTGGCGGCGCGGGAGGATTGTATGATTTCCTTTACCGTGAGCATAGCCCAGTGCAGGGACGCTGGTTATCGCCCGACCCCTCAGGTCTGGCGGCTGTGAACGCCAATGATCCACAGAGCTGGAATCGGTATGCCTACGTGGGCAACCGGCCGCTGAACACGACTGACCCGTTGGGTCTCTATCTTGTTGGCGACTGCTACACGGATGGAACTGATCTTATTTGTGGGTATCAACCTGACGACGACGGCGGTGGAGGCGGTGGTGGTGGTGGTGGGGATGACTTTGGCGGCCCTGAACCAATCTGGTTGGTCTTAGGCCCACCAGGGTTCGTGTCGGGCGATGAAACAGGGCCGCCGACAGGGTTGAATACCTCTGCGGTCGGGTTGGACGATCTGCTAAACCTTCTGCCGGGGTTGAATTGCGCAGGGAACGCTCTCGTAACAGCAGGGTTCTTGGGAACCGGAACCTCATCAAGCTCGTCAGGCGTTCCTTGCCTCTTGATGCTTCCTCCTCTCGTACAACCTTTGGATTTCACCCAACCAAACGTACCACCGGGAAATGCATGCGACAAATACCCGCCTGGCAAGTTTCGTTTGTTCTGTAAAATCACACCTAATGACCCAATTGACAACTGTGTGCGAGGATGCTTACTAGCTGACTGGGACACAACCAACGGGAAGTATAAGCACGGTACACGAGCAGCACACTGTGCTTGCTTCGCTCTGTGTGGAATGGATCCCGATGAAATGTTCCAGTGGGCTTTTGTGTGTCCGCTTTAACGATTGGAATAATTTTTACGAGAAATTGGTACGACTTGGGAAATATGAGCGATCGGGGACGCATGATAGCTCGACAGGTTCTGACGCGACTTCTCGTGGCCGTGGGCTTGTGGGTCCTTTTGATTGCTGGTTGCATTCTGTACAGTTATCTACACCCCTCGCCAGTGGCTTATATCGGGCTCGCGCTGCTAATCCTGTGGTACCTCTACATCCCTCTTCTTTGGTGTGTTGTTTCAGTTGCTTGGCCTATTGTGCAGAGGCTTTTCCAACTGCGGAGGGCGAGGACATTCCACCTCTAGCAGGCTGCGGAAAAACTCGATTTGAAGCGGACGCAGCACCACGAAACACTCTTGTTTCCACAGCACAACCTGATAAGAAGAAGGCATGCGTGGAAAAGACGAGCAGCAGTTGGATGTGTTCAGCTACGTAAGCCCGGAGCAGCGAGTGCCGCAGGACCACCCCTTGCGTCCTCTTCGTGCCATGACCGATGAAGCCCTGCGGAATTTGCAACCACGATTCCACAAGCTGTACGCGAAAACGGGGCGGCCGTCGATTGCGCCGGAGAAGTTGTTGCGGGCGCTCCTGCTGCAAGCGCTGTACTCGGTGCGCAGCGAACGGCTGTTGATGGAACAGCTCGACTACAACCTGCTGTTCCGCTGGTTCGTGGGCTTGAACATGGACGACGCCATCTGGGATGTGACCGTGTTCACCAAGAACCGCGAGCGGCTTCTCGATGGGGACATTGCCGAAGCCTTCTTCCAAGCCGTGCTGCAGCAGGCGCGGGAGCGGAGTCTGCTCTCGGACGAGCACTTCACGGTGGATGGAACGCTGCTGGAAGCGTGGGCGAGTGTGAAGAGTTATCAGCGCAAGGATGCGAAGAACGCGGTTCCGCCGGACGATCCGGGCAATGCGACGGTGGACTTCCACGGGGAGAAGCGGTCGAACCAGACGCACGCATCGAAGACGGACCCGGATGCGAAGATGGCGCGCAAAGGCAAGGGCAAGGAAGCGAAGCTGAGTTACAACGGGAATCTGCTGGTGGAGAACCGCCACGGACTGATCGTCAACAGCGAGGTGTTCGAGGCCAACGGAACGGCGGAGCGCGACGCGGCGCTGGTGATGCTGGAACAGATTCCAGGAACGAAGCAGGTGACGGTGGGCGGCGACAAGGGATACGACACGGCGGATTTCGTGGCCGAGTGCCGAAATCTAAAGGTCACGCCGCATGTGGCCCAGAACCTGGAGCGGCCGGGTGGGAGCGCCATTGATGCTCGTACGACGCAACACGCCGGATATGCCATCAGTCAGAGGAAAAGGAAGCGCATTGAAGAGTGTTTCGGATGGCTGAAGACGATCGCGCTGTTGCGGAAGGTTCGGCATCGTGGAATCTTGAAGGTGGGATGGGTCTTCACCTTCGCGGCCGCGGCCTACAACTTAGTCCGTATGAGGAATCTGGCGATGCAAGCAACGTAAACCGAGGTCGCAGTGTGCTCGCAGGCCCGAAAATGAATCCGCGGGACACCAGCGGATGCAGCCAGAACCCTTCCCAAATCACAAAATCACTGAGGCTGGAGAGAATCTAAGTCGCGGAGTCCATTTTTCAGCAGCCTGCTAGAGCTCAAATACGCCCGTGCATGGGCGGTCAAGGCCTCGACATCTTCCCGGACCCTCTACTACAGCGGAGCCTATGCTCCATTCGGCGAGAACTATGCACCTTCGGGCACACAGGATCTATCCTTCACCGGTCAGAATCAGGACACAGAATCCAGCGGTGCTGGCGGCGCGGGAGGACTGTATGATTTCCTTTACCGTGAGCACAGCCTCGTGCAAGGGCGCTGGTTGTCGCCTGATCCTTCAGGTTTGGCGGCAGTTGACCCGAATGATCCACAGACCTGGAACCGGTATGCCTACGTCGGGAACCGGCCGCTAAACACGACTGACCCGCGGGGTCTCGATTATGTTGGCGACTGCTACACGGATGGAAATGATGTTATTTGTGGGTATCAACCTGACGACGGTGGAGGTGGGGGCGGTGGTGGCGGCGGGGATGACTTTGGCGGCCCTGAACCCGTCTGGCTGATCTTAGGCCCGCCAGGATTCGTGTCAGGCGATGAGGCTCCGGGATTGCCAAGCGAGCTCAACAGCTCGGCTCTGGACGTGGATAGTCTGTTCAGTTTCTTGCCGGGGCTGGGTTGCGGTACCGGAGGCGGGAGCGCCCTTATTGCATCCGTGCCGGCGTCCACCGCTCCCTGTCCAGTGCTTGTCGTCGTACCGGTGGTCACAGCCTTGACCCAAGCATTACCAGTTATTACTGAGCTCGGTCCATATAACTGTACCTGTGAAGGGATTAATATACAGCCGATACAAGGATTATGTCTGACTAACTGTGAGTGCACCGACACTTTGCCGGATCGTATGGTAGAGTTCAGCATGAAAACGCTGAAAACTACATGCGGGGCGAATCTGTCGTGCCCCAGGAGAATAACGGCAACAGAAATTCGAGAGAGGATCGACTTCCTTTTCGTCACTGTCGAATTCGGGAAATACACTCCAGTAAAGTGCGATTTTTTCCCGCCTCTCTAGGGGGGGAGTTAATTGAAGACAGCGAGTGTTGTTATTATCGCCAGTGCTTTGCTGCTGTTGGTAACGGTGAAGTTCCTGGTGCCAATAGGTCTTCTGATCTCGGGGTACGGAAGTGAATTGCCACTGCCGTCCTGGCTTGTTCGTTCACTTTCTCCGCGTGCTGCGATTCTTATGGGACTATCGCTGGGTCCGGTGCTCGTGGTGGCTATTGTCTTGGGGGCTTGGCTGGTGCTTCGAAGATAATGGCGATTCTCTCCAGAAAATTGGGTTTGAAATCCGCAGGCAGCTTGCGGACCCCGCCAATGAATGACAGTGGCGGGCGCTCTAAGAAGAAAGTTGGGCTGCGAAGGGCAACCCAAGAAAAACTGTTTAGAAACCGTTTGTCGAGATCCTTTCCCGAGCGACTTCTGGTACCGAAGCCAGGCAGACAGAGCGTGTTGGACGCCGTCGATACGAATCTCCGATGTGCCCGGCGCTCCAGCAAGGAACGCCTGTGGCATGCCTCCCGCGTACGGGCCGGTTTTGATCTGTGCGCGCAATAGGAACGAGATGCCGCGTCCGGCCGTCGCCTCGACCTTCGCGCGGAACTCATCTTTCGGCAAGAATTCCAGCGCGGCCAGCAGTCCCTCCGTGCGAGTGGCGACCGACCCGGTGCGCCCTGTCGCGTCGAAAGCACCGTCCATGGGCGCTACAGGGTTCCTCAGTTGGTCATGCACAATCGAATCGCAGACTTTGATTGCGTATTCTAGTAATTCTTCACGGGAAACCGGACAAGAGATTTTGTCGCAGTAGGGAAGCAACTTGGCCATCGCGATCAGTGCCCAATGATCGGGAGGAACCGGGGAAAGCTTTGCGCGGCTTCTTGCCAGATACGACAGCGCTTTGGCTGCGGCGTTGAGCCATTGGCGAGAATGATCGATTTCGTACAGTCCAATCAACCCCAATGCGGTTTCGCCGGGATAGTACAGGCTGTCCCAGTCCTTCGGCCCAGTCTCGGGACTGTACTTCGAAGCAAAGCTGCCATCTTCCCTTTGCAGAAACAGCGCGAAGCGGCCCAGCGCCTGCAATTCCTCAAGTGGTACCGATTTCGGCGCTACTCTCCGTACCTCTGTAAGCGCCACCAAGCCTAGACCCGTCGCACCCAACTCCGCCTCGGAGTGCGGTGCTGTCGGCTCCGACCAAACTACCAACTGGCCGGAATGGGGGCCCGGCGCGATGTAGTCTTGGCGCATGAAGGTTGCGGCCCGCACCATCGCGTCCACTGCCTTGGGGTCTGACGCGGAGCGATTCAACATGGCGAGCGCATACATCGCCCCAGCGTGTCGAACGATATTGTACGAGGACGCTCGTTGGCCAAAAGGGGTTGTGATTTCATATACGAACTTGCCGTCCGGCCCGCAGGATCGCTCCAGATAACCTGCGGCAAGCGCAATGGCTTGTGTGACCTGGACCCGTGTGGGCAACGGAGATTTAGGTATGCCTCCGCCGGGGTGTCCCTGCTGCTCAGAGCTGAGTAGTGGGGCGGTTGTCAGCGCGGCAACAAAGCAGAAGAGAAACAGTAATCCGCAATATGATCGAATCAATCGGAATCTACCATTCAAGCTTGTCCGCATAGTCGGTCGTTCGTATCACCCTTCGCTTGCTGACTGGATTTCGCAGAACAAGTTTATATTCATTGGCTACTGTGTCCGAACAACATTTTTGCGTCGTTACGCGTGACCGGTACGAGTTCCTTCTCTAGCGGCTCCCGGTCTCTTTAGCCGCCCTTTCCGGTCCCGATCCGTGGCCTGATTGCGAGCGATTCGCCACGCTTTGCGGTGCCGATCCTGCCACCGATTCGCCACCCGTCAGTGCGGCGATTCCGGCAAGGTGAGGGCGGCAGATTGGTGCTCCCGGAGGGTGGTTTGTTGAGGTTAAGGTGTCTTCGCCGCCTACGGCGTCGGAGGGATAGGGTCGCGGTAGGGATACGGATTGCTCCGTACCCCCCGCGCGGATCCGTACGGGCGGATTTCCCGCATACGGCTCTTGCCTCAGGTAGTGACGCGCAGACGGCGCGAGGGATAAGGATGGCAGATACGGGCCGGAGGCAGCCAGCGGCGGATGAGCCGGTTCATTCGCTCCCACAGAACGCGACCATGCTGGCTTCGTCTACACAGCGTTCGATGCCAGAGGTTGCTTACGGTGAAACGAAAGTGGGCCAGGGCGTACCGGTTGCCCGGCACTCCAAAGTATCGGATATGCCCGCCCACCACGGACTTCAACCATTCGCCGACTTCAGGAACAGGGTCGTGCATGCGCCGTCGCAACTCGATTTTCACCTGCTGCAGCTTGGCCTGCATGCGTTTGCGAACCGTCTGCCGAAGCACCAGAAACCGTCCCTTTTTCGTCTTCCCGCAGATGTGCTTGAAGCCGAGAAAATCGAAAGTCTCCGGCTTGCCCAGACCGAGGCGCTTTCGGTTCGCCGCCGCGTGGCGTCCGAACTCGAAGAGTCGCGTCTTTTCCGGGTGCAGTTCCAGTTGGAACTTCAGCATTCGTTCGCTCAGTTCCGCCCAGAACCGTTCGGCCTCGTCCTTGTGCTCGAATCCAACCACGATGTCATCGGCGTAGCGCACCACGATTACATCGCCGTGCGCCCGCTTCTTCCGCCATGCCTGAACCCAGAGATCAAAGACGTAATGAAGGTAGATGTTCGCCAGCAATGGCGATGCACTTCCGCCCTGCGGCGAGCCCGCATCTACAAACGTTCGCGTTCCCTTTTCCAGCACGCCTGCGTTCAGCCATTTCTGGATGAGCCGCACGACGCGCCGGTCCGCTATCCGATGCTGGAGAAACCGGACCAGCCATGTGTGCGACAGCCGGTCGAAAAAGCTGCGCACGTCCAGGTCCAGCACCCAGTTCACACGTCGCTGATGGAGTCCACAGAACAGGGCGTCCAGCGCCTTATGCTGGTTGCGTCCTTGGCCGGAACCCATAAGAGAAGCCGAGGAAGTCGGTTTCGTAGATGGAGTTGAGCACTTCCACCGTCGCTCGCTGAACAAGCTTGTCTTCGAGCGCCGTGACGCCGAGCGGTCGCTGCCGCCCGTCCGCCTTGGGAATGTACACCCTACGCACCGGCTTCGCCCGGTACGCTCCGCGCTTCAGCCTATGGGAGAGGTCCTGGAGATTTTGCTCAAGGGTCTCGCCGTAGTGCTGCCACGTCTCCCCGTCTACACCGGCCGCCGCATGCCTCTTCAATTGGAAGTAGGCAAACCGCAGAGTGTCGATCCGGTAGATGTGATGCAACAGAGCGGTGAACTTTACATCCTTGTTCAATGTTGCCGTTTGTCGTACCTGCGCCAGCGCACTGGGCGCGTCGACCCGGCTCTGAGTCCGGAACGCGTTTTGCTGGCTCAGGTTCCCCTTGGCCAGACCCCTTCCCTCCATCTCCTCCGCCGCCGGTGTTCTGGTTTTGTTCGGAGACTTCCCCGGTACTATGGGTCTGTCCGACTTCCCGTGTTCGTTCATCATCGGCTCCTGTCCTTGAACTTCCCGATGCGTCCCGAGGGCGCTGGTCGCTCTCGGGGGAACCCGGGATCTCTCAACTTCCGTGCAAGATGCGTCCCTACGTGCCAGGGTCACAGACCGCGCAGGACTCCAACCAAGCTCGCAATGGCGCTTGGCAGGATGTTGCCTTCCGCGTTGTGTCAGGGCGTCGGCGTCCTGAAGTTAGGGGTATTTCGCGGCTCAATAACCTGGCCCGTAGTTCCTCCTGTCTACGCTTCGTATCCGGCCTTACGACCGTGCCCGCAAGACTCGGAGCCGGCGTGGCTGGCTAGGCCTTCGCCGTACGACTCTTTCATTCGCTGCATCTTGCCGGATTCGATGCCGGCTGCCCTGCCTGTCCCGCCAGTGTGGTGGTGCAAGCACGCTGCCTACGGCATCGGGTTGACGCTACGACACGTCATCCCCGATTGGGAGCTGTACGGATACCGGAAGCGGCGGGCGCGTTTACGCGCGTAAACTTGTTCGGTGGCGGCGACTTAAGGGTGTTCCGGCGTCCGCACCGTTTTCGTTCGTAAACGGAAGAACCGCTGCGGGGGTCGCGTCGCGTAAACACGTTGATTTTAAAGGGTCGGGGCTTTTCATCGAGGAATCGGGCCAGACGGTCGAAGCGTCCGGGCGCGGGACGGTTTCGAGGCCGCAGAGGCAACGGCAACAGCAGCACCGGCGAACGGACTCCCATTTTTCCGCTGGAGATTGTACGTCGCGCGGGAGGCCAGTCAAGGCTCTGCGCTGCGCTCCGACCGCTGACGCGGCGCACAAAAAGCGCGCGGCCTTGACTGGCCTCCCTCTCCGCTCCTGTGTTGCTTCCAGCTAGAAAAAATGTGATTGAAAAATGGGGTTGGGTCAGCCAGCCACAGGCGCAGCACCGCGCCCGTAGAGAAGTTTCTGGAGCTTCTTGCGGGTCATGGGCCGCAGAGAGGCGAGGTAACCGGCGAGTTCATAGGGATGAAAAACCTCCCACACGGCAGCCTGAAATCTGGGCAGCTCGGCGGCAAACTCGGGATGCTGCTCGGTGGCTTCGGCGAAGTTCAGCAGCTTCTCTCTCACCAGATAGTCCAGGGCATTCTTCAGGCCGAAGCGCCGCCGGATGGAGCGGGTAGCTTGGCACTGCTTTCTCCAAATCTTGTGGCCGTGCATGAGAGAAACTATAGCGCCGTCGTGCGTCGTTCGCCAATGTCTACCAACGGAATTGGAAGGCGGATCGGTATGGCATCTGAGGGCAATTGGACTCGCCAACTCCATCGCAACGTCAAGGCCAATCACATCCTTTTGGCAGATGAAACCAGTCGCGATAACACAACGCAATCGGCGGCTATTGCGGCACACCCCGCCGCAAGTTCAATCGGCGGACTCGAGTCCGCTACCAGGGGTGAAGACACCCCTTCCAGCCTTCCAAAGAAGCCCGTCAAAAGGCAGACTATCTATCCATGAGCATCGGGGCAAAGGGCTGGGAACGAGAAGGCCGAAGGCTGGGACGAATCGCAGTGGATCGACTGGGCTAATGGCCGCTCTAATCGCAAGAGACTCAGCCCGAACAGACTGCACTTATGTGCGCTATTTGCAGGACCCCAAACCACGACTTTGACGGCTGCCAAGCGCGCCCATGAAGCGCGCGTCAGCGTGCTTGATAAGATGGTGTAACGTGCCTCCGGATGTCATTTCTTTCCGGTCAGACATTCTCTGTCTATCTGCCTGGAATTAGTCTCGCGAATACCACGCTTTGTTTCGAATGAGCAGCGGCAATAGATAGCAATGTCCAGCGTGTTAGCCTCACTTTTACCCCCGCTTCGCAATGCCGATGAACGTGCTCACGCATTGCCCGTTCGGATCGCTATTGTAAGTCGAATCAGGACGCAAAAGAAAGATAAGTACAGAAACATATGTTTTCCACATAGAACGACCTTGAATAATACAGCAACAAATAATACAACAGTGAGCATCTTTTGCGAGGCTTGGTTAGTCTAAGTCGACAAACAGGAGCGAGATATTACCGCGCTCGTTGCAGAGCTGAATCGCATGTTGACCATTTCCAAACCATTGTCGGCTGGGCAGGCACGGACTTACCATGCGCGCGAGTTTGTCTCGGAGAAGCAGAACTACTGGAGCCGTGACGCGCAGGTGCATAGCGAGTGGCAGGGAAGGCTTGCCCTGGAGTGGGGACTGCGCGGTTCCGTTGGAGCCGAAGAATTCGCGCGGCTGAGCGAAGGACAGCATCCTGAAAATGGCGCGCAGCTCGTTAAGCACCAGCCGGCAAGGACCTACGAGAACGAGTACGGCAAGGAAATCACCAGCGTCGAACACCGTGCCGGATGGGATGCGACATTCTCCGCGCCGAAATCCGTGTCTCTCACCGCGCTGGTGGGCGGGGATGAGCGTGTGCGTCAGGCGCACCGTGAGAGTGTCCGCGTAGCGCTTGGCGAATTGGAGCGGTACACGCAGGCGCGCATCGGCAATATCCACGCACCGGAGACGACGGCCAAGTTCATTGCTGCCACCTTCGAGCATGACACTGCTCGCCCAGTCGCTGGCTATGCTGCGCCGCAACTTCATACTCACGCCGTCATTTTCAATATGACCGAGCGCGACAATGGCCAGGCGCGGGCGCTGCAGGAGCGAAGCCTTTTCCAATCGCAACAGTATGCGACCAGCGTGTATCGTTCCGAGCTTGCTATGCGGCTGCAAGGGCTCGGCTATGAGATCGAACGCGGCAAGCACGGCCAGCCGGAGATCAAGGGCTACACGCAAGAATACCTGGATGCATCCAGTCCGCGGCGCGAACAGATCAAGATACACTTGCAGGAGATCGGAAGAGAAGGCGCTGGCGCGGCACAGGTTGCTGCCCATCGCACTCGGGACCGCAAGGAGATTCACTCCCCGGAAGAGGTATTGCAGCGGCACCGCGACCTGGCCGCACAACACGGCCATCAGGCGGATCGCGTTGTAGCCCAGGCGCGCGACCATACACAGATTCATGCGCCGCACTCGAACAAGGCCGAGCAGCATGCCGTCACCTATGCCCGCAATCATGTCTTCGAGCGGTCTGCCGTGCAGGATGAGCGAAGCATTTTGCAGGCAGCGATCAGCCGTAGCATGGCGCAAGCAACTTACGAACAAGTGCGGCATGAGTTTGCGCAGCGAGTCCAGCGCGGCGAGTTTCTGGCCGTTGGCCATGTAGAAGGACGTGCCGCGCCGCTCTATACGACTGCTGAGATGGTCCGCATGGAGCAGGATGTCGTCGGACGGATGCAGAGCGGTAATCGGCGCACCTACAGCGATCCGATGCTAGTTTCGCCCTCGCTGCGGATTGCAATCGCAGACCGCCATACAGAACTGAGTCCGGCGCAGCGCGAGGTGGTCGATGACATCTTTGTGAGCCGCGAGAAGATTGTCGGCTTGGATGGAATCGCTGGTAGTGGCAAGACGACTACCTTGGCGGTGATCCGGGAAGGAGTGGAATCCGAAGGCTATAAGGTCGAAGGCTTTGCTCCAACCTCACGCGCTGCGCAGAAGCTGGCCGAGGCGGGCATCGAGACCTCGACTCTGCAGCGCCATCTTGCGCGGGGAGAACAGCCGAACATAGGCGAGAAGAGGTTCTATGTGCTGGACGAGTCTTCGCTTGCCTCGACGCGCCAGATGCACGAGTTCATGGAACGGCTTCACGCGCGAGACCGGGTTTTGCTGGTCGGCGACACGCGGCAGCATGAGGCGGTCGAAGCGGGCCGGCCTTTCGCGCAGCTTCAGGAAGCCGGAATGCGGACGATGCGGCTCGAAGAAATCGTGCGGCAGAAAGATCCGGAACTGAAGCAGGTTGTCGAGCAATTAGCTCATGGTCAGATTGGCGCGGCCATCGACAGCCTTGACAGGCAAGGCCGCGTGCATGAAGTGAAAGGGCGCGAGGAGCGCATCACGGCCATCGCCCGCGAGTATGCCAAATCGCCGGAAAGTACGTTGGTGGTGTCGCCCGACAATCTGTCCCGCACGGAAATCAATCAGCGCATCCATGCAGAGCTGCAATCGCGCGGCATCGTCAGCAACGAAAAGCACTCCGTCCAAACGCTTGTGCCGCGTCAGGAGATGACCGGCGCAGATCGTTCTTGGGCGCAGCAATACCAAGTTGACGATATTTTGCGCTACTCGCGCAGTTCGCGGGAGACTGGAATTGCGAAGGGTGAATACGCGCGCGTGAAGGGCATCGACGCGCAAAACAATCGGCTGACGGTATTGCGGGTGGATGGGAGTGAAACGACCTATGACCCTCGCCGCCAGATGGGCGTCTCGGTGTATCGCGAGCAGGAGAAGGCATTCTCAGTTGGAGACCGTATCCAGTTCACCGCGCCGAATCATGAGTTGAAGATTGCGAACCGCGAACTGGCTACAGTGGAAAACATCGCGCCGGATGGAGCGATGCGGCTGAAGCTCGATCGCGGGCGCAGTATCGACTACGAGCCTCAGCGACATCCGCATCTCGACCACGGCTATGCCGTAACCAGCTATTCCAGCCAGGGACAAACAGCCGACCGCGTACTCATTCACGTGGATGCGGAGCTTGCCGCCAAGGACCTGCTCAATAGCCGCATGGCGTATGTCTCTGTTTCGCGCGGACAGTGGGACGCACAGATTTTCACAAACGACCGTAAGAAACTGCCGCAGGCTCTTGGTCACGACATCTCGCGCCAGAGCGCACACAAGCCGGAACAGGCGCGTGCACCGTTACAGCAGGAGGCTGCCAGGTCTCAGCAGCCAGAAAAGGATCTGGGAATAGGCATGGGTATGGGCATAGGCTTCGGTCTCTGATTTTGACCAGCAGCATCGACGAGCCGTTTCACGTGAGAAAGCAATGATAGGCGCAGAGGCAATTCGCGAACAATCAGTCCAGAACGCGAGCCAGGCCGCCCCTGCTCTGGAGCGGCGTTACATGCCTCTTGATTCCAGCTTCGCCGAAAAACACTATCGTGTTAGCGAACTCGCAAAACTGTGGGGGTTGGGCAGGGAGACAGTGCGCAAGCTCGTCAAAGACGATCCGTGTGTCGTCAAGATCAGGCAGGGACGCAAAAAAGCGCATACGACCTATAGCGTGCCAGAATCCGCCGCGCGGCGTATTCACACGCGGTTGCTCATGGGAGCCTGAACAGAACGGTGAAACTCTCCCCTCACCCCTTCGCCGGTTTCGGCATAGCAATAACGTTTGGCTTCGGCTTCGTCTCGAATGCCGCCTTGAGTACCGCCGTCAATCGTCCCTGACGTTCGGGAATCCATGCAGCATAATGCTTTCTCACGATCTGTTCGGTATTGCCGAGCAATTCCGCCACGTCGCGCACGGTCACACCGGGGCGCTCCAGCAAAATTCTTGCGAAGGTATGCCGGAAACGATGCGGCGTCGGTGTCTCCTTCCAGGGTCCGCAGAACGACCACAGTCTTTTCAGCTTGCGCCGCCACAAATCGGTGATAACGTCCAGCGTCTTGGTCTGATGCTCCCCGAAAATATACGGCCCGACCTCACGGGCGCGGGCGCGAATGCGTTCCTGCAGCCATTCGGGCACCCAGGTGCACACATGCGTACCCGCTTTCGTCATCCGCAACCGGATTGCGCCGTCCGGCTCCATGCGGTCGATGTGAAACAGGCACACATCGGAGATGCGCAGGCCGGTATAAACCGATACCGAAATAAAGTCCGCCACGTCCTGCCCCGTCCACGTGTGGTTGTGGCGGATATAGCTGACATCTATGTGCCGGTCGCCGGTCACGCGCGTCCATGCAATGTTCTGCTTGCCGTATTTGGTTTCGCAGGCGTCGTACATGCGGCGCAATTCCGCGTCGCTGAACGGCAACTTTTGTTCGTGGCGCAAGTCGGCGGTATCGCGTCCGCGCGGGTTCGTGACCATGCTGGCCGGGTTGCGCGGCGTCCATTCATTCGACCGGCAATACTTGAAGAAGGCCTTGACCACGCTCAGGTTGCGGGCGGCGGTGCGCTGGCTGACCGGCCATGTCGAGCGGAACTCGCGCACGTCAATCGGATTCCATTGGTCAATCGCGGCGTAACCCCTGGCATCCGAGAAGATCTGTAATTGCTGCAGGAGCCGCTTGTATTTCTTTTGAGTGGCGGAGGCCGCATATTCCTCAAACTCGGCGGTGAAGGCCGCGATGGCGCGAGCAACGCTAATCCGCTCGGGTTCGGGCTTAGCGGCAGGAAGGGAAACAGGCTCTTCAATCTTGGCCCGTCCGTCCCATGAATCGGCTTTCTCCCACAGCGCAACCAGGGCCTTGGCTTCGTCCCAATCGGTTTTGCCGGTCTGCCGGCGGTTGAAACTGCCGCCAAGCGTGCCGGATACGTGGATCAGGCACGCGCATTTTTTCCAGCCGCGCCGTCCTTCTTCGAATTGTCCGGTGCGGGCGTCTTCGGGGTGTGCGCCTTCGCATTCGGTGCGATGGCGGCGATAGAGTTTGAGGGCCATGCAGCATTGGATGCATGTTGCACGCCATTGCACGCTGGCCATGATGACTGTCGGGAAGTGATTGAAAACAGTATGGCGGAGAGGGAGGGATTCGAACCCTCGATACAGGTGTTAGCCCGTATAACGGTTTAGCAAACTAAACCGTCCTGGGGCCTGCTGTTCGGATTCAATGACTTAAGTCGGAGGGTGCCAGCCATTTTCGGGCTGCAAAGCCCATGTTCGGGTACAACTGTGCAGCAAGTGTGCACCACGTCGACACCTCAACGCAGCTCCAAACCTATCTCTGCACCTCAAGCTTCCATTGGTGTCGTTCCGTCACAGCAGATGACTTCTCCCACTTCTCCGAAGCCCGCTTCTGGATAGTCGGGTCGGAGGAGGCGCGCGTGAAGCGCTGGCCTCCGTCCGCCGCCCAAACTGCACGTACGGTTTTCCCGTATGCAGCTTTCACGAAGACTCAGCGACGCCAGGATGCAAGAGAAGGAGTTAGCTATGGCGACTTGGCGAGCGTGCAGGCCGTAACGTAAGTGAACGCTGAGCAGGCCCCGAAACCAGCAATGCAGGAGCCGACCTGTCGTGGTTAAAGGGAAGGCCGACGACGATGGAGAAGCACGAGCGAATAGGCTCCATCGGTCCTGCCGGGGTAGTGGCGACAGCATGCACGTAAGGAGACCAGACGCAACACGGGAAGCCCCAGCGGTGATTGCGGTACGGGATCAACTGGCAACTCGCGAGAGACAGGCCGGGCCGTCTGGGGTGGCGGAGAGGTACGCAGTACTGGTGAAGCCGGGTAACTCCGGTGGAGGGAAGGGACCTCAGTTAAAGACAGACGCAAGAAGCAACAAATGACCGAGGGATTGGCGATGAGCCTAGCCACCGGGAGACTACAGCCACTGCGCCTGTTCTCGACTCTACCCAGAACGTGACGCGGACATGATGTTTACCCGTACCGACTGGGAGGTTAAGAGGAATAGAATACGGCGGATTTTCAATCACTAGCGTAAGCTTCAGAGTGAGGCCGCCCGGAACTTAGCCAGGGCGGCCTCTGTGCTACTTAAATCATCCCCTAAGAAGGGGATTCATCCTGGCGATATTCCGCTATCCCTTAGGATGCCTGGTCAATTTTGCACAACCCGGATTTCAATCAACACGGGAATCCGAGCGAGTCTCTTTTTGCTGGAATTGAAGAGCTGGTCAACTAAATCCTCTTCGTATCGGATGTTCCGTGCTAGCAGATACGCTACGAACAGATCCGAGAACGTGTGTTCTCGGTGGAGCGCAAGTATCATTGCTCTCTTGTCAATGCGAAGAAGTTCGCAGTCCGTCATTGCGGTTCCAGACCCCATGCGTCAAGGCTGTCCAGCCAAGCCACGTTCTCCGAAAAACTCTTCCTTACTCAATATGCCTAGGGTTGCTTCCTTGCCGCCGGGGCAGATGTACCTGGCGTCGCCGCTGACCGTGGCAGCGAGCGCAGTGGCTGGGTACATCGTCGAGTACGAACCCTCGAACGCGAATGATCTGGTGTCGGCCTAGCGATCACGGTGTACAATGCACCCTACGTGGGACTCCAATCGAAAGACCTCTAAATGATTTAACCGCAAACGGGGCAGTCGCCGTTGTGCGTCGCTGATTTCTTCCTCGCGGTGAAGCACGCAGCAAAGCCGCGTTTTGCGGAATCGCTAAAAACCCTATGAAAATTCTGCTTTATAACCCCGACAATGGCGTAACACGTAATTTCATGCCGCATCTGTGGATGTTTCTGCTGCAGGCGCTCACGCCATCTGGCCATGAGGTGCTGTTGGTGGATGGCAATGCCCAATCCATGGATGAAGCGGGGATCGCGCAGTTTGTGCGCGACAACAATATTGGACTGGTCGGCATCGGCGCCATGACCAGAATGATTGCCAAGGCTTATCGCATGGCGGATGCGGTTCGGGCCACGGGAGTTCCGGTGGTGATGGGCGGACCGCACGTGACGGAGATGGCCGACGAGGCTTTGGGGCGAGATGGCGGCCCGCGCCACGCCGACGCGGTTGCACTCGGGGAAGCAGATGCGACCTGGCCGCGGATTGTTGAAGACGCAGCCCGTGGTGAACTCAAAGATATTTATGCGCCGGTGGATGCCTTTGGCCAGGAGAGCAAGCCTTCGCTGAAGGAATACCCGGTGATTCCGTGGCAGTCGATCGATCTCAAGCAGTTCAACCTGGTGCCGAAGGCCGCGACCGCCCTGCTCCAGAAAATCGGAGAAGGCTGGGGAACATTCCGCATTATTCCGGTCGAATCCGGACGAGGCTGCCCGTATGGTTGCGAGTTCTGCACCGTGACCGGATTTTTCGGGGATTCGATTCGTTTCCGCACCAATGAGAGCGTGGTGAATGAACTGTTGTTGTTGAAGGCCCGCGCCCGCAGCGAGAAGGGCCAGATGGCGGTTTTCTTCATCGACGATAATTTCGCCATCAATATCAAGCGAACGAAGTCGCTACTGCGTGACATCATTGCCGCCGGCGCGCAGGTCCATTGGGTGGCGCAGATCAGTGCCAATTTATTGCGCGACGAAGAACTGGTCGACCTGATTGCGGTTTCCGGAGGCAAGTGGATCTTCATCGGCATGGAGTCGATTGATCCGGCCAATCTGAAAGACGTGAACAAAGGATTCAATAAGCCCGGCGAATATGCGGCGGTGCTGGAGCGGCTGGCGCAACGCAACGTGTACGCCATCACCTCGTTTATTTTTGGCATGGACAATGACACGGTCGGAGTCGCCGAGCGAACTCTGGAACAGGTTCGCACCTGGCCTCCGGGTCTGCCGATCTTCGGACTGCTCACTCCTTTGCCAGCAACTCCGCTGTACAAGCGGCTGGAGAAGGCCGGGCGGCTGACGCGGCCCAAGCACTGGCAGGAGTTCATCCCATTTGCCATGGCTCACACGCCATTGAAGATGACCATCGAAGAAGCTCACACCGAAGTGAACCAGGGCTGGGCCCAGGCTTATAGTCCGGAGGCGCTGACGGCCGCAGTCGACTCGCTGAACGACCAGCCTCTGGGTTATCGCGTCAACATCTTCCTCGCGCGCCTCTGTTTCCGCGGCATCTATTTCCCCATGATGGGGAAAATGGCATGGCTGAAGGTGATTGCGCAGAATCGGCGAACCATCTTCAAGCTGGTAAGGGAGGGGTTCAAGGCCGGCGCCTGGCGCGGCGCGCCTGCGAGGATTCCTGCCAGTCCAGTGCCGCAGGTGGAGGCGATCGAGACGATCGCACAAGCAGCGGAGGGGTGAACGTAACGCGCCGGTAATTACGTTTCCCGTCAATTGAAAGTCGCTTATGCGCTCTTCGACCTTGGAAAGCTGCTGCTGAGTGGTGCTCACCGTATCAAGCCAACCTTGCTTGGCTGCGCGTCCCGCCTTGCGGTAACGCCCCTAGACCGCCTAGAAATACTCCCACTTCGCCTCGTGCCCCAATCTACCCTCCTGCCATTGACTCTGAGTCGGGTTCCATCCTAAATGTCTCGAAGCCCTCCCCCCCCGGTTTACATTTAGCATGGCTCGATGTCGACGGACGGGAAATGTGGGTGCAAAGATCAGCTTCCTTATAATGAAGTTGTGGGCTCACTAGACCGAACAGTTCCTCCACCCGGCACTGTTGAAAGCAGCTATTCCAGTTGCAGCTTGGCCGAAAAGCTTAGCCCGGCAAGATCTCCTTAAGCGCACTCGATCCTATCGACTTCTTCGCGGATCACTCTGATCGATTGTTGGTTTTTCAATGGGTGGGCCACCGGAGTGATTCCTTCCACTGCGCCTCGTATTTTGTGACTCCGATCTCAAATGAAGTTGAGCCTTGCGCTTCTCTCCTTGCGATTTCTGTAAACGCCGCAGACGAACTTAGTGGCAAGCCAGGCAAATACCGAACCAAACAGCACCTCAACTGGAATACGATCGGTTGCGCCGTCAAACTCTGAAAACAAGAGTCGATAGACCGCTTCACCCATCCCAAACGATGCGAACAATACAGTTGTCCCGAACAAATATACTTTTAGGCGCTCCATCGGCGCATCCAGCAAGCGACCAGAATCCGTCGCGAAACCGCCAGCGCCTACCTGAAAGCGGCGGGGATTGCGGTACGTCCGCCCAGTGGCTGGAGGCGGCGCGCACCAAAACCGGCCAACGAAATGATCACCGACTCCGGTGCGGCAAAACCGGCCATTCCGGGGATTCCCGATCCCCTCGGCCCCAACCCCAACGTCAACCGCAACCCCAAGTCCAACCCCGAAAACCTTTCTCCTAAGGGAAAAGCAAAAGCAACTTCAATCGATATCTCCGTGAGGGCCGGCGTGATCGCAGCAACGTTGGCTTTTTCTGACTCCTAGCTGCATCGCATAGCGGCGCCCAGCGGGTCCCTAAGGTTCGGGGGCCTCGGGATGTCGTGAGCGATGTCCACGATCAGCCGGGTGTCTGGGTGTCCCCGTAGGCCTGACCCTGCCCTAGATCAGCCTTGGCCTCGCGGAGACCGAAGTGGTCACTGCCAAAAGTTCCTTGCCGCAGAGGAGCTAAGGCGAAGGGTTAGCCTCCGGCTGTAACAGGGAGTTATGCATGTTCAGGATGCGCCAGTGCCCACCAGTCCGGCGACACATGGCCGTGCCATGCCCGATGCTATGCTCGTTCGGAGACTCGATCGTGTAGTCGTAGGAGTACCAAAGTACATCGCCGAAACTCTGCGTGTCGCGAATTGTCATGGCAAAGCGCAGATTTGGAGCGAACCTCAAATAGCGCTGCTCCAGGTAGTCCATCACTTGTTTGCGACCACGGAACTCTCCCGTCGGCACATACAAAACAATCGCTGGATCGAAACAGTTCTTCAATACATCTACTTTCCCCAGGTGAAACGCGTCGTTGCATGGATGCATGGCCTCTTGCATCTCAGCAAACCCAGCCTGGATCTCCGCGGGCGACATATCAACCGACGCCACTTGACGCTTCAGATTGATTGTCATATCCATTTTGTCTAGAAGATCAAATCCAAGAATGCCGTCAATCCGGCTGCCGCAGGCCTGCTCGATCGTGCTCAGGTCAACGGCTGGTAGTGTCAGATCGCGAAACTGGTGATCGCCCACAGTGAGTTGTGGTAGAGAGATCTGGCGACCGTCGGCGGTAGTAGTGCCGTTCCATGTGGTGACAGGGACGCGTTTGGATCGGCCCGAGGAGAATGACTTCAAGTTGAGAATTGTGGTCGAAGCCGTGTCCAGCAGAAAGAACATATCGGCGCGGTTGATACGGGTTTTGATTACGGGCAGACCATCGCAACGCTGGATTGGAATCTCCTCTGCCGCAGGCGAGTCTTGAGCATGGACGGTGGTAATGAAGAGGATAAACACGACCCCAAGTGCCATGATCGATTGTTTCATCAAGTTCGGCGTACGCGGGAACTCGCGTAGGATCGCTCTCGGTCGGGCGGACGTGTGCTCCCCACGGCTAAACATCAAGTCACTCCCACATTGCTCTGCAGATGACAGTCACTGGACAGTCGCTCGATGCGCAGTGACAGAAGTTGGTGAATTGGGACGTCGCTTAACTTTGGAGGTCGCGAAGCTCTGTAACCTTTCCCAGATGGCGGTTTTGGCTCTGGCAAAAGCCTGTCTGTTCCCCAGTAGTTGGTAAGCCCAATTCGCACCCATCATTTGTGAGTTGAATTCAAAAGCTAACTGCACCGGATCAGCGTCTGAGGTGAGTTCGTTGCTCGCTCTGCCCTGGCGGATTTCATTTTCGAGCAAGCGAAGCCATTCGCCCATGATCTCGGTGATCCGATCCTTTACGACACCAGGTCGACTGTCGAACTCCAGAGAGGCGGCACCGAAGAAGCAGCCTCCCCGAAAAACCTCCCGTTCCGCGTAAGACAGCCAAGCACCCGCCAGTTTCCGCAGTCGCTTAAGCCCGCTCCGTACACCATTGGCTGGGCGGATGATTTCGTCTATGAAGATTGAGCGGGCTGTGTCTACGATGGCGAGCTGAAGCTCCTCCTTGGAACGAAAGTGAGCGAAGAGTCCGCTCTTGCTCATCCCCACCTCATCGGCCAAACGCCCCAACGAGATACCCTCAAGCCCTTCGGCAGAAGCAATCTGCACAGCTACCTGCAGAATCTCGGTGCGTGTTTGTCTGCCTTTCGTGGAGCGGCCATTGATTAGCCCTGGTCTTCCTTTCATATCTCTCCTCTTTGCCCTCACGGCGGAAACCCTCAATCCGTCAAGTATAGTACGACCGGTCGTGCTATTCAAGAGATGAGCGGGGGTGTAAAGCATGGCTGAGCTGCTGAACTGTCACTGAATTAGCGGACAGAAAAACGCGAGTCCGATCGACACAATGAAGTACATGTCTCGTAACATGTCATGAATTAGTTCCCGCTTGCTTGTGCTCGCACGTGCTGTTCGGGAACGTCTATTACTTCTCTCAGCTTCCGGCTCAATTCCGCAAGCGCGAATGGTTTTTGCAAGAAGGATTCGCCTTCCCCAAGTATCCTCGTCTGAACGGCGCGTGCCTTTCTTCGTCCTTGAGCATGCGCTGAAATAAGTCGCGTGATCCGCAATACGGACAGCGGATGGTCAAGGTTGTGTCGGTCAGAGTTGGCATCGGGTGCTCCTGCACATGAGCAAAGGAGGTTGGCACGCAGGATTCCAGACGCCATGCCGAGTGATCCCGCTGAAAACCATAAGGATCGCGTGGGAACCATACGGGTATCGAGAACCTGCGCCGACATTTCGGCAGGCTTGCCGACAGGCCGGCAGGTATTGCGGAAACTGGGGCACTGGTCCTGTGGGTTTCCTCGCTATGCATCTAGCTCGGTTTCGTGGGCACGTATGGGCCGGTGGTAGACTGCGCGTATGGCCAAGAACAAAACTAATAAGAAGCGCACGAAGCCGAAGGGATCTGCCGGGAAGAAAGTGAAGCCGATGAAGAAGACGGTTAAAAAGAAGCTGGATAAGAAGAGGGGAACTCCGAAGAAGAAATTGGCGAAGAAGAAGCCCGCTTTGAAGAAGGCGGCGGTGAAAACGAAGGCCCTCGGCAAGAAGACAACCGGTGCGAAGACGCCGGCCGCACTCAGGACACGGGTTCGGGGAAAAAGCCAGAGCGTGGATACGGAGGCATTTGCACTCGAAGGACTGAGAGCGAGGGGCGGGCAATCGGGAGATTTACAGGGATTGTCCAACATCGAAGGTGCGGATTCGGAGAGTGTGGCCGAGTTGATCGAGGAAGGAAACGCGTTCGAGGCCGACGCAGTGACGGGCGTAGAACACGCTGGTGACACTGACGAGAAGGAGGTTCGCACGCATGAGGTGCCGCAGGATGATGTTCACGGCGAGTATCTGGATAAAGAGTAATGAGCGAGCGGCTCCTCGTAGTCGGGCGGGAACTTCCGGCCCGGTTTCACTCTGAAAAGTCGTGTTAGTTACCGTGGCATGTGGGACAGATCTTACCCGCGTGGATGTCCTCAATCGGGCCGTTACGGAAAGCCAACGCTACGAGCGCCTTTGCCTCTCTCGCAACTCCTGACAGATTCTTGGGGGTAATGGTGGACTTTTTCATACGGCAGCATTGTAGAGCGGAGGCAAGAATACTTCGATTCGCAAGCTGCACCTGAGGAGATTATGGCAGACCGGACGAGTGTTCACATTGGACTTAGTTGGGTGATTGTGGGCGCGAAGCGATCCACCGGTACTGCGATGCCGAGCGTGTAGGCCAGTTCACTTGAGGGGACGGCTTCCGGTTCCGGTCGGATGACGCGCTCGACTGCCGCGAAGCCGTGGGGGGCGTTGTGGGCAGCAATGTGTTTCAGCATGTCCGTTGCCGATTGAAGGGGCTTCTCACAAATCTTGTTCATGCTGATCGTGTGCCCGCAGTCTCTGCATGTCATGAGAGTGCCGCCTGCAATGTTTCTAGTCGTGGTGTACATGTCTTAGGCCTACGCTTCATTGGTGGCCGGTGCCATCTTAGGACGGCTGCTCCATAGCGACTTTAACGGTTAGAAATTGAGACGTGCGCGAACACGGAGATTGGGTAAACGGTCACCCACAGGCGCACCGAGCAGCTTACCCCCTTTTCCTAAAAAAACGAACCGCCACGTAGATCACAATCACGATTATTACGACCTCAACGATCTGCTGAACCGTCATCGTGCAGCCTCCTGACGCCGCCCAATTGTCCCACCGATTCCCTCCAGCAGCCAACAGGCAGGCTGATGAGGGCATCGGCCCTGATTTCTGCTCGTGGTGCAGTTTGAAATCCACAGGCCCTAGCCGCGTTCGGCGCGTTGTGGCAAGCTGTAGGCATGGCGAAAAAGCGTACAAAGGCCGATAAAGCACAGCGCCAAGCCAATCAACTGGAAACGAGAGTAGACACACGCCCAGAGCAAACGCCCAAAAAGCGCAGCCCAGCGAGGACTTCAGCCAAGCCGCTGCCCGGAATCGTGAGAGAAGCTAGGAAGGACTAGAGATGACGGTCCTCTCAATGTCTTGAAGCAACTGCATGTGAACTAGGCGCGAAGATGAAGAACACCCCATTCATACGAATTTCATTTGCTTTTTTACCGCGGGAGCCTAGACTTAAAGAGGTCCCTTACGCATCACTCCGGCGCTCTCTAGACGTTCACGCCTTCCGCGACGGTCCCCTGCGCAACCGATAGAAATGAGGGTTCACCATGGAACCCGTTTTCCGTCCGTTCTGTCCTCGTTTTCGTACAGTGCCGGCCTTCGTCACTCTTCCATTGAGGAACTTCAAGGCATCGGCGCGCTGTATCAGGCTGAAGCCTCAGATCGCTGGTTTCGGGTCACAAAGAATGTGCCCGTCTTGCGGGTTGATCACGTTACGCTCGAAAGAAGTTTGCCTGGAGTGTGGGAAATCGTTTCCAGCGGTGTACCTATGGTGAAAAGATGCAACGGAGCAAACGTATATCTTCATTCGGATAGTATTCGCGCTTCTGATCCTGTACGCGATTGTTGGCCTTATAAGGGAAGCCCTTTCTGCCCCAGTGTTGGGGCAAGGTGGCGGCACACGTCAGGCATCATCGTATGCGACCAGACGGGGCAGTTCTGGTCTTGAAACCACAACATTTAGCCAGCATGCGAAAACGAGGAGACGCATTATGAATACCGGTATTTCCAAGTCTCCGGACAGCAGATATTGGAGGCAGCTGTATAGAGCTGCACTCTCTGAGATTGATAAGAGCAAACTATCGGACCGCATTGCAGAAGCCGAGAGGGCGGTTGTGCTGCGGGCGCGGGAATTGTTTCAGGCAGCCGGGGATAACGGCGAAGAGACAGAGGCTCTGGACGACGTGATGTACGCTTTGCACGCTTTGCGAAGCAACTACCAAAATCTGGGAGTGTCCTAGGTTGCTTTCCTCTTGGCATTGAGAGTGCGATCAACGTAGGAGTTAGTTTTATGGATTGCGAAGAGTTGGACCAACTGGAATGGGATTTTATTCAGACTAGGGCGGGAAGCCTGGACATAGATTCCTTGGGATGGACGGATCGAGAGTTTTCGTGCCTTGGGGCGATACTGGATCACAAGCGGGAGGGGCACCAGGGCGAACGCTGCCCCGGGGACTAAATACCATTCAGAGAAGAAAGCTCCGATGCCAGTCGGGGCCAGAAGGACTTGCCGCATTTTCTTCGTTCCATTTGTTTTTGCCACCGCCTCAGAGATTGCTGGGCTCATCTCTCATTGCACGGGCTCGGTCATAGACTCTTGGAGGTGTCGCTTGAACTGGTTTCGGTGCCGCACTGGGTGCGCGGACAGGAGACCTGGTTGGTTCAGAACTGTTGCTTTGTGGGTCGGGACAACTGCGGGCGAGCCATTGGCACTTTGCGGGAAACGAATGGTCACTGGGTCGAATTCGAGGAAACTACCACTCTCCTCAACGCAGCCTCCATGGGCTTGGGCAGGAGGCTGTGGCCAGTCATGTATTTTGGGACAGACCGAGGAATACACAGGCCGTCCCCCTCGACTTCCGCTCCCAGCGTGCACAGATTCCCACGTCATTCATTCACGTCGTCGAGAAAAATGACCCAAGCTTGCGGGAGCGGGAAGGGTGCCGCAGCTTGCGCAGGCCCTTGGCTTCGATCTGGCGAATGCGCTCGCGGGTGAGAGCGAACTCTAGGCCAACCTCCTCCAGCGTGTGCTCCGAGCCGTCCTCCAGACCAAAGCGCATCTTTATGATCTTCTCCTCGCGCGGAGTCAGGGTGTGCAGCACGAGCGCGGTCTGCTCTTTCAGACTCACGTTGATGACGGCCTCGGCCGGCGAGACCGAGGCGCGGTCTGCGATGAAGTCGCCGAGGTGGGAATCCTCCTCCTCGCCGATCGGCGTCTCCAGCGAGATCGGTGCCTGCATGATCTTGAGCACCTTGCGCACTTTGGCCGCCGGAATGTCCATCTGCTTGCCAATCTCTGCCGCCGTGGGTTCGCGGCCCAACGCTTGGACCAGTTGCCGCGAAGTGCGAATCAGCTTGTTGACGATCTCGACCATGTGCACCGGGAGGCGGATGGTGCGCGCCTGGTCGGCAATGGCGCGGCTGATGGCCTGGCGAATCCACCACGTGGCGTAGGTGGAAAACTTGTAGCCGCGGCGGTACTCGAACTTGTCCACTCCCTTCATCAGGCCGACGTTGCCCTCCTGGATCAGGTCCAGGAACTGCAGCCCGCGATTGGCATACTTTTTGGCGATGGAAACCACGAGGCGCAGGTTGGCCTCGATGAGCTCATGCTTGGCCTGCTCCCTGTCCATCTCACCTTGGATCATTTCGCGCTGGGTGCGGTGCAGCTCCTTAAAGGCCACTCCGGCATCGCACTCCAACCTTTTCAGGTCTGCGCGATGCCGCCGCTGGGTCTTGCGGTAATGTTTCTTGAGTTCTTCGCTGCGCGTGCTCTCAATCTTCCTTTCCAAGTTGCTGACCTGCCGGTCGAGCGAGCGCATGATGTCCACGGTCTTATTCACCCGATCGATCAGGCGTTCGCGCTCGAAGTTGGTTAGACCTAGGTTGCGGATGATGAGCGAAATTCGAACGATCTCGCGGCCCAGGCCACATCGGCAGCGGCGGTATTCCCTTGCTTTCTTTTTTGCCGGGATGGTCGGTAGTCGTACGGCTAGCTGGCTGGCTCTTTTGTAATGCTTCTGTAGCTTGTGGATGCGGCACGTAGTGTCCTTGACGCCGTTCAGTAGGACCTTTTCAGTGATCTCTTCCTCATCGAAGACGACAATTTCCTTGATCGAGCGTGCGCCGCGCTTCAAATCCTCGCCAATGGCCAGAACCTGGCGCATCACAATAGGCGAGCGTGAAAGTGCCTTCAGCACGCGCCGCTGTCCGCGCTCGATGCGCTTGGCAATGTCCACTTCCCCTTCGCGGGTGAGTAGAGGCACTGCGCCCATCTCGCGCAGGTAGATGCGCACCGGATCGTTGGTCTTTTCAAGAGCGCCTGGGGGCGGAACGAGTCCGATGACCTCGCCGGGCTCCACTTCCTCCTCAAATGTTCTTTTCAGGACCGAGGAAGGTAGCTTGGGCTCGCCCTCAAGCACGTCAATGCCCAGCGTGCCGATGGTGGCAAGCACATCGTCCAGGTCCTCCGGGGAACGGACATCATTGGGAATCAGGTCATTCACCTGTTCACCTCGTTGCAGGCGAAATACCCGTTTTCCTTTCCGGCATCAATGAGTTTCTTAACGTCGTCAAGAGCCAAGCCGAATCCCTTTCAGCGCCTTCCCACATGGAGCAAAAGGTGCTTTAACAATGACTGAAGCTTCCGCCCGAGAAGCTGTCGCGCTAAACGCCGGTTGAAGCCCCACAGGGGTCCACCTCCGATTTTTGCCGATACACCTAAATTATGTTCTCCGCCGAGGGAATGGCTCCAACGTGCTCCCCAAAACGACCTCTCGTCAAGCATTTACGAGGATTCCGATGCTGGACTTTGTTGCGTCGTACTTAGGCAGTCCTAAGCCACGGCTGGAAGATTCACTTAACTTTAAGTTTCGCTGCTTGTTCCAGTTCTTTCACAGCCGCCATGGTGCGTGCAGTGTAGTCCGCACGCTTCTCCGACTTCGGGCGTCGGTTGCGTTTGGTGACAGAATTATGCTTTGACATTGGCTCCTCCTGTTGCTGCTTACAGTACCATGTTGTGCAGAGCGCCCGTTGGCCCTTAACTCCGTCATTAACTTGGCCGCCGTGGCCCGAGTACGTCAGCAAGAAAAAGTCGCCCTCGATCAGTTCTCTGGCGGCCTTTTCGATTACACCCAGCAGCGCAGTCGAAGTGGCAGCTTTCGTGAGCAGCGATTGGGCAACGAAGCCCGGACTCCTGGCAATCGTTTCCATGTCACGGGCGTCGTTTTCGCAGAGCGACAAGTTCTCCTTTCCAGCCTGCATAATGGACAGGGTCAACTCGATTCAGTCCGATATGGAAAGAAATTCCTTTTGGCTTGGCTCCTCCTAGCATGGTTCCTCCTTTTACAGATCGAAGTTACCGAAGCGCCGGCAAACTGATATTTCCGTCGCGCTATTGCCAGCTCTTCTAGTTCTTGTGTGGTGAGCAACTGCTGTTGCCCCAGCAACTTGGTGACGAGTGCGATCCTGGCAAAATGTTCCACCAATTCCATTTTCATGTACGCGTGGAGCAGATCTTCGCCGTACGTCACCACGCCGTGGTTAGCCATTAAGATGGCTTCATGCTGCGGAATAAGGGGACCGAGTGCTTCGGCTAATCCCGGAGTACCAGGCGTGGCGTATTCGGCCAAGGGTACTCCTCCTAGGCCCATGACCGCCTCGCAGACGAGTGCAGGATTAAGGGAAATTCCTGCTGCAGCATACCCAGTGGCGACCGGCGGGTGGGCATGGACTACGGCACTAACCTCCGGGCGCGTTTTGTAGATCAGCAAGTGCATGGCGATCTCGCTCGACACACTTCGTCGTCCGGCGAGCTTGTGTCCCTGCATATCGACCACTACCAAGTCCTGCGGCCGCATCATACCCTTGCTGATACATGTTGGGGTGATGAGGATCGACTGGCAATCGAGTCGCACCGACAAGTTGCCATCTGTGGCAGCGACGTAGCCACGTTCGTGCAAGAGCTTTCCGAAGTGGACGATGTCCTGTCTATATTTGACTTCCTCTTTCATGACGCACCCCTAGCCGCTCCCTATGCTGTACCTGCACTTACGATCATCTCGACTTGCCAGTACGTCAGAAAATTGCTTCGAGTCCTGCCATTACACCCACCTCTTTCTGGGGTGGTTGTTATAGCTCAACGCCTCCAAAGTAGTTGAACAAACTCGTCCGGACTGAGCTGGAGCTTACGAAGAGAGTCGTGCAGGGTCGCTTTGTGCAATGTGTCGCCCGAGTGAGGCCCGTGAAAGGAGGCCACGTTTGGGCTGCGCGTGGGGTTAAAGAACTGCCTCACTGACCCCCGATGCGACTTCAGCGGACGATAGCCGAGGTCACGAAGAAGGCGGACAAAACGCCTCCACGGAAGCTGCATGGGAAATCCCGACATTCTTACAACTCCGTTGAGACATACATGAACCTGCGAGCGAGCTCTGTCCTTTACCTCGCCGACCGGACGAGCATCAACACGATCAGTACCGCTAACACGAAGCTCGCTATAAGCGAGAACACCGCGTGCAACGGATGCAGGTGGAAATAGCTGTCCCCGTGTCTCTTAAGATGTATTGGGGTCTTCATAAAAGCCCAGTCGCCGACAGCGGCGGATCAAGCCGCCCCCGCCGCCGTGCAGAATCTCCTCTTTCATTAGGCTCCTTTTCTCCATGAAATTGCAATAATGGCTGCAGGTCACTGATTTCCTTGCGTGAACTACTACACTTAAGAGTGTGAAGACGGGCCCAACAAGATTTTCTTCAGCCGATCAAAGCGCAGCTCATCACCAACGCGATATAACATTTCGTGATGGGCGGTCAGCCTCGTCCTGAGGTTCTGTGGCAAGCTAACCTTTGCTCCAGACGGACTCGTCCGAGTTCTTCGATCACGCGAGTTGGTCGTATGCGCCCCGAGTGGGCAACGCGAATCTCCCTTCAGGACCTCCGCCCTCTAGCCAGTTTGTTTTCCGAGGACTTGGCTATTGACTTGGGAACGGTCAATACGCGTGTCTATGCCCGAGGTCGGGGCATCGTTGTCAACGAGCCCTCAGCCGTTGCTCTTGACGACAGCACTGGGGAAGTGCAGGCGGTGGGCAGAGAGGCCAAAGAAATGCTGGGGCGTACGCCAGGCAAGATCAGAGTGATAAAGCCATTGAAAGACGGGGTGATCGCCGACTTCAAAGTAACCGAGAAGATGCTTAGCTATTTCATCCAAAAGGCGCATCAGCGCAGGACACTGGTTCATCCGCGCGTCATCATCAGCGTCCCTTCCGAGATTACCCAGGTGGAACGGCGCGCGGTGACAGATTCAGCCTATCGAGCCAAGGCAGCGGAGGTTCACCTCGTTGAGCAGGCGATGATGGCTGCCATTGGCGCCGGGCTTCCCGTTACCAAGCCTGGCGGTAATTTGGTTGTGGACATCGGCGGTGGTACCACTGATGTCGCCGTCATTTCAATGTCCGGCATCGTCTATGCGCGCTCACTGCGCACCGCTGGTAATCACATGGACGAGTCCATCATGAACTACGTGAAACGAAAACATAACCTGCTGATCGGTGAGCGCACGGCGGAGCAGATTAAGATCGAGATTGGGTCGGCATCCGCTCTCGAGAAACCGGTGACAATGGAGGTCAAGGGGAGAAGTCTCATCGAGGGCATTCCCAAGACGATTACCGTGGACGATAGCGAGATCCGCGAAGCGTTGAACGAATGCGTGGCCACAATTGTGAACGCAATCCGTGCGGCCCTGGAGCGCACTCCACCAGAACTCTCCGCCGATATCAGCGACCGTGGCATTGTCCTTGCCGGTGGCGGTGCGCTCCTGAGAAATCTGGACAAGAAGATCAGGGATGAAACCGGCTTGCCCGTATGCGTCGCTGACGATCCCCTATGCAGTGTCGTACTAGGCACCGCTAAGCTTCTCGACGACTTCAAACTATTGCGTCGCGTTGCCGTCGACTAGATCTGCTTCTGTGGTCTCCGCATCCCGGCAACGAGCAACCGTTAGGACCTGCGCTGGTTACGTGGAGAGACGTCGAGCAGCAGTTTCCACGGGCACCGGGTTGTAGAAGAACCAGGAGCCCGTTCGAATCGGTCAGTGGAATGAGTTGCAGCAGGATTTCCAGTGCCAGTGAAAGTCCTCTTCGATCGTCTTCACAGTGGCCCTCGTCATCTCAGTCCGCAAACCGAGTGGTTGATGGGTTTTCTCTGTTTCCTTCGTCGTTCATCGAGCCATGCTGTACTTCTCCTTACGCGGCTCTTTCGTGCCGCCAACCCATTTCAGATTGAGTTGGTTGTTCGAGTCGCTTTATGGTCGTCAGCAACCACTGTCGTAGTGCACGCTCGATGTCTTCGTTTGTACCGGTTCTGTAAAGACTGTCCACCGTCTCACCCGCTTCATTCAGAGGAATGTGTCGGCACGGAACGGCTTCGTAACGGCATTCTTTCGGCATAAAATCCATCAAAACGCAGTCGGCCTCTGGACAGGCAGACCGTCGATGATTAGAGCATGTTGGCGAGTCTTCAAAGGCCAGAGGCCACCGCCACGCAATCGGCGAGCGGTACCCGCCCTTCTCCAAAAACTCCAGTTCTTGCTTCAAAACCTGGAGGGTATTCTTCGCGCTGTTCATGCACACCTCCGATAATCTTCAGACGCCCTGTCGAGAACGGAGTCGTTCATGGAGCCATATGCACGCAACAGTACAGTTTGCCCCCGCACGATACCGACTCCTCCCTTTCCGTCGGGCTCAATTGTCATGACACGAGAACACGAGGAGCATAGCCAAAAACATTGGGAATGAAGCGGTGTGCCCCTGAACTCAGTACCTGATGCGACGATCGCTGAGTCGCTCCTCAATTCAATCGGAAATAGCTTTCCTTCATGAAGATAGTGGAACGTGGCGGAACAGGCTGGATTACTGCACTTGGCCAGCATGGAAACCTCCGCAGATTTTCGGTTGAAGAGGTGGAGTGCGCCCGTGAAGTGACACAGGCGTCCAGCATCTGGTAGTCGTATCCCGGAGAGTCACTGGCGAGAGGTGACTTCGAAACGCATCTTCTGAACGTGTGCGGCTATTTTACACCCATTCCGACAGAATGGTGCAATTACCATTCGGCTTTGGTGCCAGTCGCGGACTTGGGTGGCTAGAGTTGTGCATTCCTCGTGAAGGTTAGGAAGTCGTCGGGCGTCAGCAGGCCAAACGGCGGTACCAAACGCCATCTTGCCGTTCCACGTCGAACCACAACATCCAAACGCGCCACTTTCGAAAGACTATAACCATACGGTCGCCAGTCGCAGCACATCTATGCCATCTGGCACTCAGTCCGCTTGTCGATCTGTTTATCGTACGAAGGTGTTCCGTCCACAACAGAATCTAGCTCTTCTTCGACGTCACCGCGAAGAAAGCCGCTGCTTCCTGCTCTACATTCTTGCTACCACAGTTGGGGCAAGCGATCGGCTTTTTGTCGTGCTCCACAAGCATCAGTACTTTTTCGAAGGATTTATGACAGTCTTTGCAGACGTAATCGTAGACAGGCATAGCTACCTCCCGCACAAGCCTTCTCACCACAAATTCTAGCGCGTTTCGACGGGCCCGGACGTGAATACAAACGGATCTTCCGCCCCAATTGCAGAAAGGTCGACCAACCACCGCTTGGGCGATCGTCGTGACCTCCGTCACTGCGGAGGGAAGGTACCGGGGTCTATCAATGTGGGTGGACTATGGCCGAACCGGGGGAGCCCCATGGTGATTGCATCTGAGTTGAAGCCGGGAATGTTCCTGCGCATCGAGGGGGAAATCTACAAAGTTCTCGAGGCCGAATCGAAAGCTGGGTCTGCCAAGTTGGGCGGAGTGGTGAAGACCAAGTTGTGCAATGTCACCAGTGGCCGGATGTCCGGCCGCGCGCGGCTCGGCAGGGTCGGTCTTGCAACCACCGTACCAGAGGAATCTAATTGAATGAGGGGGTGCTCCCCCAAAGCCGTCGAGCTTCCTCAGGTCCGGCGGAAGCTCAACGATCTTCACAAGTTAGAACACGAGCTTCGGACGGCGCTTTGCAGTTGCAAGAAAGAACTGCACAAGCGATCTGCTCGCTGCCCACTATTGCGCGACCCGACTCCTTCCCGGTGAACTTGGCGGGGAGAGGGCTTATATGTTCGAACGCTACACGGAGAGAGCCAGGTGCGTCATCTTCTTTGCGCGCTACGCGGCCAGTCAGTCCGGTTCTCCTTACATAGAGACGGAGCACCTGCTGTTGGGACTTCTGCGCGAAGACAAAGCTCTCATCTTCCGGTTCCTGCGTTGTCATGCCTCGGTCGAGTTCATCCGCAAGCAGATTGAGGGGCACACCACGATCCGGGAGAAGGTCTCGACCTCGGTCGACCTCCCGTCGAGCAACGAGTGCAAACAGGTTCTGGCATTCGCTGCCGAAGAGGCTGAGCGCCTTTCGCACAAGCACATTGGAACCGAGCACCTTTTGTTGGGACTGCTGCGTGAAGAGAAGTGCTTCGCCGCCGAGATCCTGCACGAACGCGGCTTACGCCTTTCGACCGTCCGCGAGGAACTGGCGCGTACCAGCCAGGAAGAAGCTCAGCCGCAGCGTCAGCGCGAATTTTCCCTGCTGAGTGAGTTTTCCCGCGACCTGACCCAGGCCGCGATGGACACCCAGCTCGATCCGCTGGTGGGACGCGAACGCGAGCTGGAGCGCGTGATTCAGATCCTCTGCCGCCGCACCAAGAACAACCCAGTACTGATCGGCGAGGCGGGCGTAGGTAAGACTGCCATCGTCGAAGGACTGGCGCAGCGCATCACCGATGGCGAAGTTCCGTCGTTCCTCGCAGATAAGCGGATTCTGGCTCTGGACCTGTCACTGATTGTGGCGGGCACCAAATATCGTGGCCAGTTTGAAGAGCGCCTGAAGACCATGATGAAGGAGCTGATGGAGTCGCAGAACGCCATCATCTTCATCGATGAGCTGCACGCGCTGGTAGGCGCGGGTTCTGCCGAAGGTTCGTTAGACGCGGCCAACATCCTGAAACCGGCTTTGTCGCGCGGTGAAATTCACTGTATCGGCGCGACTACGCCGGGCGAGTATCGCAAGTCGATCGAAAAAGATCGGTCGCTGGAGCGCCGTTTCCAGCCCGTCAAGGTTCCGCCGCCGAATGAAGGCGATGCCACCAAGATTCTGTTCGGCATTAAGGACCGGTACGAGAAGTTCCACGCGGTCACTTACACGGACGACGCTATCAACTTCGCGGTCTCACATTCCAACCGCTACATTCCGGATCGCCTCCTGCCCGACAAGGCGATTGACCTGATCGACGAGGCGGGGGCGCGCGTGAAGCTGCGCCAGACCTCGCTGCCTGAGGAGATCGCGGAAGTCCAGAAGCGGATCACGTTCATCGTCCACAGGATGGAGAACGCCATCGCGAACCACGAGTTCCAGAAGGCGTGCTTCTACTCGGATGAAGAGCGCAAGGAGCGCGAGAACCTGCGCGCCCTTCGCGAACAATACCACCTCGATGAATCCTCTACCGGCGTTGTCGGTCGGGAGGACATCGAGGATGTGGTATCGCGCTGGACCGGCGTTCCCGTCACCTCGATTAAAGAAGAAGAATCGCAGAAGCTGCTGCGCATTGAAGAAGAGTTGCACAAGCGCGTGATCTCGCAGGACAAGTCGATCGCTGCCCTGGCCCGTGCGATCCGCCGCTCGCGTGCCGGACTGAAGAGTCCGAACCGGCCCATCGGCTCGTTCCTCTTCCTCGGCCCGACGGGCGTCGGCAAGACCGAAGTGGCGCGCACTCTGGCGCAGTTCATGTTCGGTAGCGACAAATCTCTGGTGCGCTTCGATATGTCGGAGTTCATGGAGAAGCACTCGGTCTCGAAGCTGATTGGATCGCCCCCGGGATACGTGGGCTACGAAGAGGGCGGCCAGTTGACCGAGCGTGTGAAGCGCGCGCCCTACTCGGTGGTCCTGCTGGACGAAATCGAGAAGGCGCACCCGGACATGTTCAACATCCTTTTGCAGGTGTTTGAAGACGGGCAGCTCACTGATGGTTTGGGCAACACGGTGGAGTTCAAGAACGCCATCGTCATCATGACGTCGAACATCGGGGCACGGCACCTGATGAAGCGCGAGGGCCTGGGCTTCCAGTCGTCGAAGGAAGACATGGTGTCGGAGAAGGTCGAAGACCTCGTGAAGAACGAAGTCAAGCGCATCTTCAATCCGGAATTCCTGAACCGCCTGGACGAAATCATCCTGTTCAACGCGCTGAACGAAGGCGACCTGATCCAGGTCCTCGAACTCATGGTCATCCAGCTGAACCAGAATCTGGCGCTGAAATCAATCACCGTAACCGTAACCGACGAGGCCAAGAAGTGGGTCCTCAGTCAGACACTCAGCGATCGCAGCTACGGCGCGCGTCCGCTGCGGCGTGCCTTGCAGAAGTACATCGAAGATCCGTTGTCGGAGGCGCTGATCCAAGGCACCATCGCCACGCGGCCGGCGTTCATCGAGGTCTTCCTCGAGGACAACAAGCTGTACTACCGTTCGGTGGACTCGCAGGAAACCGAGGGCGTGCTGCTGTGCGAGAACTAGAGTTTGTAAGTTTAATTGGCAGAGGCGGACCAAGTGGGTCCGTCTTCTGCTTTTCTCGGCTGGCCGTCGCAAAGTCTGTTCACCAGTGACGAAATCATCTCGCAACGTTCAGCAACAAAAGCATGAAAATCTGCCTTCGCGTACTGAAACCGTGAAGGCGACGGCAGTGCATTAGCATGATCGTGCATCGTAGGCCGCGGCCCAGTCATGACACGCTTCGGCTTCGCTCCGGGCAGGCTTGAGAACTCAACTCAACGCCCTGACACGAAGCTGGCGTTTCTAGGCGGCCTCCCTCCTCGACGCCTTGCTTATCGAGAATCGCAATCATTGAGGATAGCGGCTTGCTAATGAGCTCTCGAATCGCATGCGCAGTCTCCGTCTGTCCCTGCTCCAGGTTATTGAGGTAGCTGCAGACCACCCGGACCTCCGGCTATTAGGACTCTTGAAATGCCATGTTTACTTTGCCGGTCTGCCGTGATGCAGGCATAGTGCGACCAGATCCGAGACGTTCGCTTCGCCCACGCACATGACCGTGTCTGCGCCCCCCCAATAGATTTTCACGGTTCCATCGGACTCTGGAACGGCACCACAGGTGAAGACCACGTTGTGGACGTATCCAGTTATTTCCCAAGGATCTTCCGGTTGCAAAATCCACGAGTCGCCCACACCGATGACCTTTGCCGGGTTCTCGAGGTCATGAAGAGCAACCCCCAAACGATAGACCGATCCATCCATAGTTCGGAAAACTCCGTGATAGATGGAAAGCCATCCCTGGTCCGTTTTGATCGGCGGCGCGCCGGGACCGATCTTCATTTCATCCCAGTGATATGGTTCAGGCTTCATGATGAGCTGAGATTGGCCCCAATAGCATAGATCCGGAGAATAGGAAATCCAGATTGACCAGGGGGCGATTTCCGAATGAGGACGGTCAAGCCGGGCATAAAGCCCATCAAACTTCTCGGGAAAGATCACCACATTCCGATAATCCGCCTGCGTGATTAGGGAAACTCTTTCCACCTGACTGAAGTCCTTCGTCTTGGCCAGGGCGATCCGCACTCCATTTCGCGAGTAGGCGCTGTAGGTGATGATGTACTCCCCCTCCAGCCGGGTCACGCGTGGGTCCTCCACGCCGAACTCTTCATAGGCGGCAAAAGGGCTGTCCTGCGCAGGAATCAGAAAGGGCTGTGGATCGGCGGCGAAGCGGAATCCGTCGGGACTGCGTGCCAAACCAATGATGGACCGTCCGGTGCGGAGATGAGAGCGGAACAGCATGATGTATTCGTTCTCATGCTTCACGACCGCCGCGTTGTGAACGGTTTCCACAGGATAGGGGATTTCGGCCTTGGTGAGGATGGGGTTGTGGCGGTACCGTCTGACAATGTCTAGCTTCATGGTCGTCTCTTCGCTTCCAGATCAAAAATCGTCGAGTAAACCCGTTCGTATCCCTCCACCATGGTATCGATCGAAAAGTATTGCCGGACACGGCTGCGGCAGGCACGACGATCGATTTCAGAAATTCGTCCAAGGGCCCGAACTGCTTCCGTGACGTTGTCAACCAGAAAACCGGTCTGCCCGTCCTTGATCACCTCCCGGCAAGAGCCGAGGTCCATCGCGATGACGGGCACGCCAGCGGCATTGGCTTCGACCAGGACAAGTCCGAATCGCTCCGGGATGGTGTTCAGGTGCAGTAGAGCTCGGGCTCGGGCAAACAGTTCATTCTTGCCCGGCACGCCCACCGGTCCGATATAAAGGATGTTTTGATCGTCGAGATGGGGTTTGACCTGCTCCCGGAAATAGGCCTCATCCTGGATGATACCAGCGATGATCAAACGCATTCCGCTCAGACGGGCAACCTCGATGGCCAGATGAACACCTTTATCCGGGTGGATCCGACCGAGGAAAATCAGGTCATCACCGCCGGGTTCCTGAAGCGGGTACAACGAGAGATCGATGCCGTTGTAGACGGTCGCCAGGTAATTCAGCCCTGCGGCTCGATCGGAGTCGCTGATGGAAACGAAGTATCCGTCACGATACTTCTGATAGATGGGCATGATTTTGGCTGACGAGAATCCGTGGATGGTAGTGAGGACCGGTGTCTTGACCAGTCGGGTGTAGGTCAAAGCCATGAAGTCGTAGTGGCTGTGGATGAGGTCAAACTCAGCAGCGCGCTCGAACGCTTCGGAGATGTGAAGGTATTCGGCTACTTTGGGATCGACGGCGGAATCCTCTTCATACCCCTTGTCCACCACGGCATGCAGGTGAGCGCGGGTCACAGAATCCCTGCTGGCGAACAACGTCACATCCCAGCCACGGGCGACGAGCCCTTCGGTGATGTTGCTAGCCACCGTTTCCCAGGCGCCGTATTGCCGAGGAGGCGTTCGCCAGGCTATCGGCGACAGGATAGCCACTCTTTTGTCGGGCTTTGTCATGCTGTTCGACGATATTTCCTAGTGCATGGCAGCCAGCACCTCATCGAGGGGAACGGTAGCGAAACCGGTGGCGTGGTCGGCCATGCCATAGGGAATGATCAGTTCGCCGTTGTGGAGGAGAGCGCCACAGGTATAAACGACGTTCGGCACGTACCCTTTACGTTCCCTTTGGTCCGGTTTGAGCAAGGGTTCGCGGAGGCGGCCGATCACTTTGCCGGGATTATCGTGATCGAGGAGGAACGCGCCGATGCAGTACGTTCGCAGGGGGCCGACGCCGTGGCTGAGGACCAGCCAGCCCGCTTCGGTCTCAATGGGGGACCCGCAGTTCCCAAGCTGGACCAGTTCCCACGGGAACATCGGTTTAAGGAGCACCTTGCGTTCATACCAGAAGTGGACGTTGTCGGAAAACATGAGGTAGATGTTCTCGTTGTCCTGGCGGGAGAGCATGGCATAGAGGCCGTTGATTTTCCGGGGGAACATGGCCATGCCTTTGTTTTCCGCGGCCGGACCGTTCAGGGTGATGAACCGAAAGAGGAGGAAGTCAGAAGTCTCCACCAGTTCTGGCAAGACCACCTTGCCATCGAAGGCCGTGAAGGTGGCATAGTAGACGTGGGTTCGGTCATCATTCTGGAAACAGACGAACCGGGCGTCTTCGATGCCGTTGCGTTGTGATGGCGTGGCTGGGAAAAGGACCCGTTCAGACAGCCCCTGCTGGGGCTGAAACTGAACCTCATAGTTGGAGCGGGCCAACGTCAAAATACCCCGGATGGCGTTCCGATCCGACAGGCGGGACTGCTTCACTTCTGCTTCGAGACTGGCGCGCAATTCTTCCAACGCAAACGAGTCCCCAAACTTGGCCATGGCCCGGCGTGTGAATCCGCTGGTCAATCCCAGTTCGCAGAGTTTCCGCTCGAAGAGCGCCTTCTCGTAACGGGGGTTCGGGATTTGACGCGGCTCGGTGAGGAAGCCCGTTGGGGGTAAGACCTCGATCCGATGGTCGACGTGGATGATACCCGTCCGAAAAGTGATGGAGGAAATGTGTCCCTCCCCGGTGGCGCGCAAGCTGAGGATAAAACGCAGAGCGCCGGGAGGCAAGTCAGACTGGTCAGGGTGCGGGACGATGGACGGATTGAACAGGGCTGCGGACTCTAAGGAGTATTCGGAAACGAAATAGGAACCGATCAACAGCTGTCTCTGTTCGGAAAGTTGCTCATCGGTCAACAGGAGGTCTCGGACCTGTTCGAATCGTTCCAGAAAGGATTTGTGGATCTGCTGGTGTCGATGGGAGAATTCGGCGGATACTTCGTCCAGGAGAGGGCCGACCCGGTCTTCCGGGAGCGACATGATCCTGGCGATAATCCTGCCGGCCCGCTGGGGATCCTCCGGACTGAATGGCCGCAGAAGAACGCGTGACTGGTCAGGCCTGAGGACCGTGGCCGTGCGTTTGACGTGAATCGAGTTGTCGTTCATGGACTGGTTATTCCAGAGAAACGGGACCGAGGCCGCGATTACTCTTAGGCGGCGATCGGTTCCTTAAAACTCGTCAGCATATTTTGCGCCAAGCGCATCTCCGCCAACGAAAGCAAGAAGGCCACGGTTGATTCCGCTCCCTGGTTCAGGTTGACCCGATCCACGTGCAACCCATCGCGGCAGCCGCCTGTTTTTGGAGAGTAGAGTTCCAATCCGAGATCGTTCCAGCCGATGAACCAGTCGAACGCGCGTTGCGCCTGCTCGTACCACCAGAGGTCCGATGTGGCGCGATAGGCTTCAAGACAGGCTGAGACCATTGCTTGCGCCTCGATAGGCTGCTGGTCAAAGTTGGCGCGCATACCGCCGCGGCGATAAAATCCGTTGGTGCCAATGGATCGAAAGTGACCCTTCTCGGAGATTTGCAATTCCGTCAGCCAGCGCAGGGCCTGCAGGCCTCGTTCAAACACCGCTTGTTGTCCGGTTGCACGTCCGCTCAGAATCAAGGCGTGTGCGAGCTTCGCGTTATCGTAAGTCACATCCTCTTCAAACCAGCGCCAGTCCGGCTGGGCGGTCCTTTCGAAAAGTTCCATGAGCCGGGAAGTGAGTATCTCACGGGTTTGGTTGACCTGGCTGTCACCGCTCAACCGGCGCAGGTATTCATGAATGCCGATAAGACCGAACGCCCACGCCCGCGGCGAAGTGAACTCCGTTAGAGCTGGCAACGCCAGCGCGAAGAGTTGTCCAGCCATGACCTGGAAGCTCCGATAGGGCGAACGCCCCACGCCCACGCCCAGCGCCCAGAGCGCTCGCCCATGACAATCCTCTGACCCTTGTTCATCGAGCCAGCGGCGGTCGAAACTCAGGTGGTTGTGAAAGCGTTTCACTCTGAGATCGAACGCGTGATGCAAGAACGCCGCGTAGGTTGTGGCCAGCGTCCGCACGCGCTCTGGCTCTTCTCCCAATTCACTGAGCAGTACCGCGAGGATGAATGCGCGAGCGTTGTCATCCGTACAGTAGCCTTCCGAAAAATTCGGGATGCTAAAAATGGCATGTTGGAAGATTCCGGTTGAATCGGTCATCCGCGAGAGATGGCTCAACTTCAACACCGGCAGTTCCCGCGGCTTTTGGTCGAGCGTCTTCGTGGCGAGAGATTTTCGAGATCGCGCCGCCCCCTCGATCCGTGACAACTCGAACGAGCGCATATAGAGCTGAGCCACGTTGCTCCAGACCATCTCACGGCCCAGCTTGTAAGCATTCTTGCGAATGGCAAGCCGGCGGGTGTCGTCGCGCAGCAAGCCAATCACCTCGCGCGCTATGGCCGGGGCGTCGCAGAACGGCACCAGCACGCCGTGGTCTTCCGCCAACAATTCCGCAGCGTGCCAGTACGGTGTCGAAATTACCACTTTGCCCGCACCAAACGTATAGGCTAGCGCGCCCGACGTGATCTGCGCTTCGTTGAGATAAGGCGTGATGTAAAAGTCTGCGGCGCCGATGAACTCCTTCAGAGTCTCAAGTTCTACGAACCGGTTGTAGAAGATGACGTTCTTCTCGAGTTTGTTCTTTTTGGCAAGGATTTCGAGGCTGAGCCGGTAGGCTTCGCCATGCTCGCGTAGTTCGTTGGGATGGGTGGCGCCCAGCACAATATAAACAACGCCGGGAAACTCCGCTAGAATGTGCGGCAGGGCGTTGAGCACATATTCGATCCCCTTGTTCGGCGAAAGCAGCCCGAACGTGAGCAGCACCACCTTGCCTTCCACACCGAACTGGTCCTTGAAATCGGTCGGATCGACAAAACCTACGTCGGGAATGCCATGCGGGATGAGATCGATCTTGGCCGACGGTGCCTGGTAAATCTCCTGCAACATCTGTCGCCCCCGTTCAGCCATGACCACGAGCCGGGTCGAGAGCGCGACTAACTCGTGCATTACGCGCCGTTGGTTGGCGTTCGGCTCACGCAAAATGGTATGAAGCGTAATGACAACGGGCATTCTCAATTCGCGCAGGAGTGCCAGGATATGGCCGCCGGCCGTCCCGCCGAAAACGCCGAATTCGTGCTGCAAGCAGACGATGTCCACGTCGCTGATGTTGAGGAAATCCGCAGCACGTAGATAAGACGATAAATCCTGCTCCTCAATCTCGAAGCGAACTACTTCCGGGTACTCGTAGCCACCTTGAATGTCATTCACCGACACTGAGAAACACTGGCTTTGGGGATGCGCAGCTGCCACGGCCGCAAGCAGGTCAGACGTGAACGTCGCAATGCCGCACTTGCGTGGTAAGTGATCGCCGACAAACGCGATCTTGCGAATTTTAGAACCTTCTTCCATGAGGCAGTCTTTACATTCCTCGCGCCCCGCGCTGCTATGCACAAGAGTCTGCGCGCCAGACTGCAAATGTGCCGCCTCAGCGTGAACTGGGGAAGGGCTCCGGTAGTGTAGATTCCGTCCTTCGGGCGGTGGTTTTCAAGGCATGCGGCTCTACGGATCCGATGCGGGTTGGCAGGAGCGCGAGAAGGATATTCGCGCAGATGCAGTGATCGTCTCGATGAGCCCAACCAAGCTATCCCTCGGCATGGTCGCATCGCTGCAGAGCCCGCTGCCGTTTCACCCGGCAAAATCATTGTACCTCGCATCGTGATGGAAGGAGTGATTCTTGATCAGCCAGCGGGCGGCGGAATTGGCGCCGCTAAGCGTGGGGCGTCGGGTTTGCGGTCGCGTGAGGCGAGATCTCCCGGTCATGCCTCAGCCTGAGGCCGGTGTAGAGAAGCCTCAGCCCATGGTTGTTCTGCACGACTGCAGGATGGCTGGGGTCGTCTCTCACGAGAAAACTTGTACGTATGAAAGTGCCCGAGCAATTGATAAAACGGATGGCAGAACTTGCAAAGTCTAGCCCGTGCTGACACGGTTGCAGAAGAGATTCGGCAAAAGGGGAGCAAGCCGCTGTATTGCAACTCTAAGAAAGGGAACAGAGAACCAGACCGAGAGTGATTGGAAGCGACTTTATGAGACTTGGTCCACGTGGGTTTCGCCACATCTTGCGCCGGCAAACGGATTGGCACTGTTACAACGATCACATAGGGCGGGGATCTGGCCTGGATCGGCATGATGCTCGTCGCGCAGGAACATCGCGGCCGAGGACTTGGCAAGTAACATATGCGCACGGCCCTGGATTATTGCGGACGCAGCGGTATCGCAGAGGTCAAACTCGATGCAACTCCTGCTGGCCGAAACCTTTTCCCGATTGCGTGCGAGCGGTGAACGTCGGGGACATATTGCTGCATTGCCTTTCAAACAGATTGTTCGCCACGATACGAAGAGTTCGGGCAGTAGCCCAGCCGGTATCCACTACTGCTCGGCCCGTTCGGCAGGCTCTTGTAGAAATGGGCTCTTCTGGATATGCCGTGAGTGCGCCGAGACGTGCACGTAGGGAAAGCCCAGGAATTGTTTAGCGGAGACTTCCGTTATTTCCAAGCAATTAAATTTCGACGGTGGCGCCTTTGCCAGCACTCGCTCCATCGCCCTCCGTACGGTTCTCTCTCCCCAATAGCCTATGGCGGTCGCCTGAATGTTGGCAGCAAGAAAAAAGAAGTTCCAGTCAGCTCGTCGGACGTCTCGATCAACGGAGTTGCCGTCGGAATTCTTGATTATTTCCCAGCCCCGTGAATATGGTTCCGTTTCTACTCGCAAGGACTGGGGAATGATGGTGCCCGCCCTCATGATGATGGTGCCCGCCTTTATTGTGCCTGACAATCGAGTCTCCCCTTATGTTCAGGATCCAGCGGTCAATGAAAAAAAGGTAAGCAAAAGACAGAGCATCGTCCTGCGACGAGGCTTCCGTAGTTTTCGCGTTACTCCGATTAGACGTTGAACGATGACCCACAGCCGCAGGTGCTCTTCATGTTCTCATGTGATTTCGGCTCACCACGTCGAAAAGGAATGATTGTTGCGCCAAATAGCAAAGGGCGATTCGCGACGTGCGACCGCCCTTCTCATAACCGTCTGCCGTTACGCAGCTCGGACGTTCTCAGCTTGCCACCCCTTCGGTCCCTTTGTGACTTCAAACTCCACTTTTTGGCCTTCCTGCAGGCTCTTGAAGCCGCCCGCCTGGATAGCCGAGAAGTGCACGAAAACGTCTTCGCCACTCTGGCGGCTGATAAAACCGTAGCCTTTAGCGTCGTTAAACCACTTTACTGTACCTTGTTCCATGTTACTGGTGTTCCTTTCAATCGATTTTACGCTGGAGGGGAGTCGGAGGTAATGCTGGGCAGGTACTGGCTGATAAAGCGAGAGCGCCTCCCACCAATTCAGATCTAGCGCGCTTTCATCGTACTCCCTCTGATCTCAGCGGGCCATCCGATTTATCTCGGTGCTTCACCCCAGTCGGCAGATTTCCCGACCTTTCGCACAGAACATGACATTCGGGCAATGTCCGACCCCGGGTCGGTCCGAATGGCGGAGAGAGGGTCTCCGGACGGCCAGCACCTCGCGGATTGCAACTTTTGGATGATGGACAACTTCTGAGTTCGCAGAGTTTAGAAGTTCTCCATCATCCGCACGACGCCGAAACGTTCCGAAGGGCGAGAACCGCCAGATCAACTGGTCCCTGTACGACCTACCTCGCAGGAACTGATCGCATCAAGGAAGCCGCAGTCCCACGCTCCAGCAGCTTTCAGTGTTGGGCAATCAGGCCGCGACGACCTCCGCTGGCCGTTCCGCCTCCGGAACTTCAACCAGTCTGCCTGACTTCACATCGTAAACGTAGCCGTAAATTGCTATTTTCTTGGGAACCAGCGGATGCTCCCGAATTCGCTGCACATCGTCGCGCACGCTCTGCTCCGGATCGCGGATGGTAAGCCACTCGATGAATTCTCCTGCGCGCGATCCCGGGCCTTTCCCAACATCCTGAAATCCTTTTTCCGTGAGGGCAGCAGTTTCCAAGCTGTTGGCCAGCAATCCGCGCATCACTTCGTTGGTAAAGAATTCCATGCCGCAATTGGTGTGGTGAATGACGAACCACTCCCGCGTGCCTAGCAGCTTGTACGAAATAACGAGCGAACGAATGGCATCGTCGGTGGCGCGTCCGCCGGCGTTCCGGATGACATGCGCGTCGCCTTCGGCTAACCCGGCGAACTTGGCGGGATCAAGCCGCGCATCCATGCAAGTGAGAACGGCAAAATGTCGCGCCGGCGGCATGGCGAGCTTTGCTTTGTCGCCAAAATCGGCGGCGTATCTCTGGTTGGCTGCAAGTACTTCTTGAAGAATGTCGCTCATAAACGCTCCTTAGATTGAACCAGTTGATGAACGGTTTCTGCTATCGAAGGTGCGAGACCGACACCCGCGATAGCACGATTTCGGATCGGAGTTATACAGGATCAGCCGCCAACGCGGAGTTCGCGTTTAGCGGCAACTACAGGAGCAACAGAATCGGAGGCAGGAACTCATACTGTCTTGGGAGGAAATAATAGTCTGGTGGCGGAGCGGCAGTCAAGTCGCGCAGGCAAAATCCGGCTAGATCCGTTTCGGTCGTGTTCTGTCGCGAGCCATAAGTCGGCTTCTGGGAAGTCTTGGCCGCATTTCAGGTACATCGCGGATCATCGACGTCATCGGAAAGCCGCACGATAACCCGTGGAAGGAAGGCGTTCCAATTCTCGACGCAGCTTTTTGGGTACAACGGTTTAGCAGACCGCTGCGCCCTTTCGGCGAATCTGATATACCAGAATAAATAGTAGGCAGTCGATTCTGAGTTTCAAGAGTTGTGCAGCAACTGTGCAGCAGTATGGCCTGCCAGTTGGGCTAGATCGCAGAGTTACACCTTATATAAGGCCCGCATAACTAAAGACATAAAGGTCACAGAGCATGCTGGTCCGGTTCCCATTTTGAATTAATCGCTCTGAAGTCGTCCGGCACACCGGATGTGAATTTTTGACTCCCTGGTCCCGAACCATGGAATCACAAACTCCAAGTGCTTTATCTGGTGTCGCTTAGGGGTCAGAAACCCATTCTTCCTCTCGCTCAGTTGTACCGAAGTTGTACCGAGGGTCCGAGAACCGTTGACGATTGTCGGGAAGAACTCAGCACAGGTTACGGGTTTTCGGCAGACCAGTTTGATAGCAAATCGGTTATAGCTGGGCAAGGCGCACCTAAGTTGGGCGCACACGGCCCGCCCGGTCACCTTTTGTCTGCTTCGAAATACTTCCCGTTCACTTCGTAACCCATCACTGCAAAGTCGCACTTAGATGTTTCCAGCGGATCCGTCTTGAAGGTGAAATCGATTGACGGGACCTGGACGGTGGCTTCGAGTAGTGCAGCCGCCTTGAACCCTTCGAACCGATACTGCCGAGTTGGGTCTTCATACTTGACCGGCTCATCAGTCGCTTTCAAGACCAGCTTGAAATCCAGGAATGCGGGATTGGTTTCCGCATCCATCGCAGGCCAACGCGGCTGGTCGATGATGGGCACATTGGTCATTTGGAGAGTGGCGGTTTTGCCGTCGGTACTGAATGCAAGGCCAGTGGACGGGACGGGCGTCACCCAATACAGGCCCTCAGGCGAAATCGGAGAATGAAAATCGTGGATCTGGTTCGCGGGGACCGCCGGTCCCTTGAATACCGTGAGTCATGTGTGCGCAAAGACAGCTTGGTGCTCTTGGCGTGCTGCCCAGTACTCGCCCGCCATGTAGCTGTAGTCAGTGGAGGGAGTGCCCCACGCAAAGCGGTTGCCCCTATTGTCCGTGCCCATACCGTGGAACCCGTTGCAGCGTGCCAGCTTTCCTTTGAAGTGATAGATATTCGATAGTTCGACATTCGGCATGGGGCTCTGGTTGTGATTGCCGTTCTTGTCGAGCCAAGGGATCGGATATGGACATGGGCGGCCGTTGGAGGGCTCGTGATTTAGAGGGACAGGCGGGGCGCAGTTTGGCTGTGCGGATTGTGCTTCAAGCAGCGGACCTGATAACCAAGCGGCCGCAGCGGAAGTGACCGAGAGTTTCAGCCAATGCCGACGGTCTAACTTCAAGTGGGAAACGTGATCACGAGTCATAGAATCTCCTTTGTTGTATTCTTGTTCCTTAGTTGCAAGTCCGTGCTGTGCTGATTTTATGCCCTATGAATCGCGATTGTTCCAGAACCGAAAGAGAGAGGGTAAGCCTCTCTCTTTCTCACTGCGGAACTGGCTGGCTCGAGTCCACAAGTCCGAAAAGAGCCCGCGTTCGACCTTCTCGAACTGTCTGCTGCGAGCAGCCAAGGAGGAGGGCGCACTCGTGAACGGAGTAATGCTCCAGAACTGAGATCACGAAAACGAACCGCTCAAAATCCTCAAGTGCCAACACAGCATCGCTTTCGAAATGCTGCACCGGATCGCTCGACAGGTCGTGAACGTAGGTAAAAGCAGAGCCGGGCAGAGACAACTCGGAACGGCTTGGACGCGGCTTGAGTTCACGAATTGCATTCTGGATAATCGTGCGCTTTGCCCAAGAATGCGCCGATTCCTTAAATATGTGATTCGAGTTAACGCAGTTCTCGATTCCAGCAAGCAAGCATCGCTCTGCCTTCTCGTCATCACCTGCCAGGAGGAAGGAAAGCTGATAAAGACCAGTCAGGTCCTCAGTGAAGGCCTTGAGAAACTCCTCGCTTCCCACGTACCTTGCTTCGCCTTCGATGTGATTTCTGGTAGGCCAAGTCATCTCGTCGTCTCCTTGACGTTCCTGCGACGCCCACTGGCGAGTTGCCTCAAAATCTGTTTCGCAAAGACCCCACGGCAGCGAAATGTCGCTCCTTCATTCATCAGTGCAAGCAGGACGTCCTCGCCCTCTTGGCTAATACCGGTTAAGTTCTTCGTCAATCACAAGACCACGGCCATCAAGACCCGTTTTGCCGTTTTCGCAAGCAGTCCGTAGCTCGTTTGCCCAGGGCGCGATGAGTTTGCCTTCCCAACGCCACGCCGCTTTCCCAGAACTAATCCCGAGGCTGAGGATCAGACTAATTTTGGATTCCCGACCAACCGCGAGCTATGCATCGGGAATGCCTTGTTGTACTTCGCCCGCACCCGAGCAAAATGCTTCAGAGTGCTTCCGCAGGAGCCGCGCCGCCAAATTGCCCTTTCCCTGAATGAGCGCTTTCACAATCTCGTCGTGAAGGTCCAACGTGGATTGAAGGCTTGGTGTGGAGTGGCCCAGGAAGACTCGCGTACGAATGTCGAAGTGAAGTGCGTCCCAGCTTTCCAAAAGCACTTGATTGCCCGCGGCCGCGACAATCATGCGATGAAACGCCAGGTCCTGACGCGCATACTCCTCCATGTTTCCTTTCTCGTATGCTCTCCTGACCTTGTCTGCCTGTCGTTGCAAGAGAGTCTCCCTTCCGCCAAACTGTCCGGCGGCCAGCTCTCCTGCAAGTTGTTCCAGGACCGCGCGTACCTGGTAGGCTTCGCCCAGTTCTCTCGCCGAGACGCTGCGAACGCGGCTTCCTCGATGCGGTTCACTTTCGATAACGCCGGTGGCCTCAAGTTCGCGCAAGGCTTCCCGCACTGGCGCCTGGCTCGTATTAAATTCCCGCGCTAGCTCCATCTCTTTCAGCCGATGTCCAGGTGGGTATTGCCCATCCATGATCCTCTGAAGGACCAGGGTCCTCAGTCGTGCCGAGGTGCTTTCACGAATTAAGGGAGAAGAATTTTTCATTTTTTCTTTTTCTGAAGCCTTATCGATTATCGATAATCTATACGATTGTGTCAAGGGGCAAACAAGAAAAGTTGTTGGTCCCAAACCGGGCACAAGGAGAGGAACTATGAAGATATTCGTCACCGGAGCGACTGGCTACATTGGAGGCTCGGTCGCAGAACGCCTTATCGCCTCAGGTCATCACGTAGTGGGCCTGGTCAGGTCCGCTCAAAGTATCCCCCTGCTGAAGGATCGTGGGATTGAATCGGTTCTCGGAAATCTCGATGACCCGGAAATAATCACGAAAACCGCGCAAGAGGCGGATGCGGTCATTCACGCAGCCAGCGCCGATCATGCCGGCGCTGTGGTGACCCTGATCGCAGCGCTCGAACGCAGCGGAAAAACGCTGATCTGCACAACCGGTTCAGGCATTGTTGTCGATTCCGCGGATGGCGAGTATGCCGGTTCTGTCGTCTACGCAGAGGACACCTACTTCGAGCCGGTCCCGTTCCGCCGGCCCCGCGTAGCAATGAACCGCCTGGTTCGCGAGGCAGCCATCGATAAGGGCATCCGGTCCGTCGTGATCTGCCCTCCCATGATCTATGGAAAGGGGCGGGGCTTACAGCCGGACAGCGATCAACTCCCGAAAATCATTGCACTTTCCAAACAGGCGGGCGCAGGCGTCTATTTCGGAAAAGGCCTCAATCGTTACTCGAATGTCCACATCGACGACCTCGTCGAACTGTACCTCCTCGCGCTGGAAAAGGCTCCGGGAGGCTCGTTCTTTTTCGCGGAAAACGGCCATGCATCCTTCAAGGAAATTGCGGAGATGGTCAGCCGCTCTCTTGGGTTTGGCGGCAAAACCGTCAGCCTGAGTGTAGAGGATTTGGTGCGGCAATACGGCGATGCCGGTCGCTACGGCGCGGCCTCCAACAGCCTGGTCAGCGCGGTCAACGCGCGGCGGCTCGGCTGGTCCCCCAAATCGCCTTCTCTTGCCGAATATTTCGCGAGCCTACGGTGACGCCGAGGTTCGTGCAATGGACGGGAATGGGTGCGCAGGCATGGGAAGAGGGAAACGGATTCGGATGGTGATGAAGGAAGCAGAACTGATCGAAGACAGCAAATGAAAGCGCAAGTTTAAGCAAAGGAGAACATCGCAAGAATAAGGAGAAGATCATGGCATATCAAAGCATTAATCCGTTGAACGGTGAATTACTGCAAAGGTTCGACCAGCATACCGATGCGCAGATGGAAAGCGCGCTGGCCAAGGCTGACAGCACCTTTCAACACGTATGGTCCAAGGCAAGTTTCCGGGATCGTGCCAAGATCGTGGGCCGGGCCGCGTCTCTGATGTTGGAGCGGAAAGAGAGTCTGGCTCGCCTTGCCGCCATCGAAATGGGGAAGAGGATCTCGGAAGGCCGCGATGAAGTGGAGATGAGCGCGGCGATTCTCAAATACTTTGCCGACCACGCGGAGTCCTTCCTCGCGCCGCAGCCCATTGACACGCCGATGGGTGACGCGCACCTGGAATTTTCTCCGCTTGGGGTGTTGGTTGGAGTTCAACCGTGGAACTTCCCCTACTACCAGCTGGCACGTTTTGCCGCTCCGAACCTGATGGCCGGCAACGTCCTACTGGTCAAGCATTCGTCAGGCGTGCCCCAATGCGCTCTCGCCTTTCAGCAACTTTTCACGGATGCGGGAGCGCCCTGCGGCGCCTACACCAATCTCTTTGTGTCAAGCGATCAGGTGGGGAGGTTGCTGGATGATCCGCGTACCAAGGGCGTGGCTCTTACCGGATCTGAGCAGGCGGGTGAATCGCTGGCATCCCGCGCCGGCAAGAACCTGAAGAGATCGACGATGGAGCTGGGTGGAAGCGATGCGTTCATCGTGTTGGAGGATTGCGATCTTGAGTTCGCCGTCAAGATGGCCGTCCTGGGCCGCATCGGCAATGTAGGGCAAACCTGCATTGGCGCGAAACGTTTTATCGTGGTGGGGCCACGGGCCGAGCAGTTCCTCAACGCGTTTCGTGACGCGTTAGCGCAACTGAAGCCAGGCGACCCATTGGATGAGAGCACTACGCTGGCTCCACTGGCCTCCGAGGCCGCGCTGGACCTCTTGCTCAAGCAGGTTCGCGAAGCTGTTGCTCATGGCGCGCGAGTATTCGCGGGAGGCGATCGCATCGGCCATCAGGGAGCATTTATGCAGCCGACGATCCTCACCAACGTCAAGCCCGATAATCCCGCCTTCCGGCAGGAATTCTTTGGGCCGGTGGCTCTCTTTTTCCCAGCAAAAGATGAGGAGGAAGCGATTGCCATAGCGAATAGCTCTCCCTTTGGGCTCGGTGGATCGGTGTACACGTCCGACATCGAACATGGCAAGCGCGTCGCCAGCCGCATCGAGACCGGTATGGTCTTTGTCAATTACCCCTTTATCAGCGCCCCAGACCTGCCATTTGGTGGAATCAAGCGGTCGGGATATGGCAAGGAACTTTCCAGCCTCGGCATCCAGGAGTTTGTGAACAAGAAATTGGTTTGCGTGGCTACATCGGCTTCGCTCACCGTTTAATAGCGCCGCTTGACGGCCCATACGACAACGTATATTGCCGTAATCGGCAGGAAATTCAACCGACGATTTGGCCCCGACAGAGTGTCTCCGCCAGAGCGTACTGGAGTAAAGGTAATGAATCGGTTCGAAGGAAAGGTCGTCATTGTCACCGGAGCAGGTTCTGGAATTGGTGCGGCGACGGCCAAACGGTTTCTCGAAGAAGGTGCAGCAGTCGTTCTCAACGGGCGTCGAAAAAATAGGCTTGAAGAGACTGCTCATGGCTTTCCGTGCGACAAAGTTCTCATTGATAGTGGCGATATATCCGAGAACGAGTACGTTCTCGGACTTGTGAAACGAACGGTCGATAAGTTCAATCGAATTGACGTCCTGGTGAATAACGCAGCTATTTCGGTGGTCGGGTCGTTTGGTGGTACTCCCGAAGAAGAGTGGCACAACGTGATGAAAACGAACGTAGACAGTGTGTTCTATACCATTCGCGCCGCCTTACCGCACTTGCTCGCGTCAAAGGGATCGATTGTGAATGTATCGTCAGTTTCGGGCCTTGGAGGCGACTGGTATCAAAGCTTTTATAACGCTTCCAAAGCGGCCGTATCGAATTTGACGCGCTCCCTAGCCCTTGAACTGGCTCCTCACGGTGTGAGGAGCAATGCAGTTAACCCGAGCCTGACCCTAACGGAAATGACGGCTGCGTTCCAGAAACATCAGCCGCTAATGGAGAAGATCCTTGAACGCATCCCATTGGGACGCGGCGCAAAACCTGAGGAGGTTGCGAGCGTAATCGCCTTCTTGGCCAGCAACGATGCTTCGTTTGTGAATGGAGTGAATCTTCCGGTCGACGGTGGGCTGACAGCCTCGAATGGACAACTCAACCCAACCGCATTTCTGAAGGACTTCGGGCTGAATTGAGCCCAATTGCGCTTAGAAGAATCGTCGGAAGCTTGCCAATTACGAGGTGGTGAAATGAAAAACAAAGTGGTGGAGAAGACCTGAATAACTTCTCCTTGATCAATACGCAAGGAATAGAAGCATAAGTCCGGGAACAGTCGAAGCTGCTCTCGCCCAATCTCGTCGCTATTTGTAATAGAACATTATGACGAGCCAACCCTGGGGTTGGTTCGAGAAAGAAGCAACTATGACATCCTTGTTCCAGCCGTTCTCTCTCAGGGGCGTTACTCTCAAGAATCGTATCGCCGTGTCGCCGATGTGCCAATATTCCGCCAATGACGGTGTCGTCAATGAATGGCACCAAGTCCATCTCTCCGGCCTCGCGCGTGGCGGTTCGGGGCTTGTGATCGCCGAAGCCACCGCGGTTTCTCCGGAAGGGCGGATTACTCCAGGCTGTGCGGGCCTGTGGAATGACACCCAAGCCGAGGCCTTTGCGCCAGTGGTCTGCGCTATCAAAGCTGTGGGAGCGGTGCCGGGCATTCAGATCGGTCATGCCGGACGCAAAGCAAGCGCCAATCGCCCGTGGGAGGGCGACGACCATATCCCCGAGGGCGATTCGCGCGGCTGGGAAACGATCGGGCCTTCCGCCATCGCGTTTGGCGCCAATCTCCCACGGGTACCGCGCGCGATGACCAAAGCCGATATCGACCGGGTTCGTGAGGATTTTGTTTCTGCGGCCAAGCGCGCTGTCGCGGCGGGGTTCGAGTGGCTGGTCCTGCATTTTGCGCATGGCTACCTGGCACAGAACTTCCTTTCCGATCATTCCAACCACCGCCAGGACGAATATGGGGGCAGTTTTGAGAACCGCAGCCGTTTCCTGATTGAGACCTTGGCAGCAGTTCGGAAGGTGTGGCCGGATCATCTTCCTCTAACCGCGCGCCTTGGCGTGATCGAGTTTGACGGCCGGGACCAAGAGACCCTCGATCAATCAATCGAACTGATCAAGCGCTTCAAAACAATAGGACTCGATTTCATCGACGTAGGCGTTGGATTCTCGACGCCTGCGGCCCGAATTCCCTGGGGGCCTGCCTTCCTGGCTCCTGTCGCAGCACGAGTTCGCCAAGAAACTGGCCTGCCGACAGCAACGAGTTGGTTTATCAGCGAGCCGGCACAGGCTGATGGCCTCATTCGCGATGGCAAGGTCGACGTGGTGATGCTGGGCCGTCCCCTGCTGGCAAACCCTCATTGGCCCTATCGTGCAGCCCGCGAGCTAAGCGTGGACCGAGCCGCCTGGGTTCTTCCCGCGCCTTACGCCCATTGGCTGGATCGCTATCGCACCGCTTGATCGCTGAGACATAAGCGAGTCGGCCATCCAGCTTAGCCACGAAAGGAGCGAGAATTGCAATGCCGGAAATACGTATCATCGCGCGGGCGACTGCCCGCCAAGGAAAAGAAGAGGAATTAAAGCAAGCCCTGCAAGCAGTCTTAGCCCCGACTCATGCAGAGCCGGGATGCAAGGTGTATGAGCTGTATGCATCGGATGCTCCTGGGCGTTTCTATTGTTACGAATTGTGGAAAGACAAGGACGCTCTCGATAAACATGCAGCGAGTCCACATTTTCAGAAGTTCACGAAGACAATCGTCGGGCTGCTGGACGGGGAACTGGAAGTTAATTTCGTTCAACAGGTTGAGTAGAGTCGTCGGCTACCGGAAAGGCATAAAAGGAGGCTCAAAATGGCGAATCTAGCCACCGCAAAGGAACAAGGGGTACAGGGAACGCTGTCACCACGGCAGGTCGCCGAAGCGTGGTTCTCAAGCCTGGAACAGGGCAACTTGCAAAACGCTCAGGCTCTGTTGGATGAGAACGTTGTGTGGGAAAACATTCTATCGACGCCGGGCGTCAGCGATTTGGCGCCATGGCTGGGAACTTACCATGGTGTGCCGGCAGCCATGAAGAGTATCGAGGTTTGGGCGAAGCATGCGCGCTTGCTCTCGTTCAAGCTGCTGCGGTTGATAGTGGATGGTCCCGAAGCAGTCGGCATTGTGCACGAACACGGCCAGATCTTGGCCAACAACAACGAATACGACGTCTATGTAGCGGAGAACATCAGGATCGAAGGCCGCAAGATCACGCACTATCGGGTCTATTGGGATGTCTCGCCGATAATTAAGGCCTTCCGAAACATTTAGTCCTAAGCCAGAGCACGCAAGTAGGAGGTTGGAGTCTCAATGAAGCGCCGTGACTTTCTCAGACAGAGTGTCGTTTCCGCCGTTGCTGTGGGTGCGGCATCTCAATTGTCCGCACCAGCGACTTTTGGCAAAGATAGATCGATCACTTCGCCTTCGCCTCGGGAAGTCCCAAGTGGATTCTGGCCCGATGGAATACGCCTGGTCGTTTCGATTTCGATGCAATTTGAAGCCGGCGCTCAAGCCGACCGCGGAGCCGAAAGTCCATACCCCAAAATCGATCCCAAATACGACGATCTTCCGGCAGCAAAGTGGTACGAATACGGCTTCAAGGAAGGGATTCCTCGTTTGCTCGACCTGTTCGACCACCGCCGTGTGAAAGTCACCTCTCATATGGTCGGTGCTGCGGTGGATCGCAATCCTCAACTAGCCAAGGAAATTGTCCAACGCGGCCATGAAGCTTCCGGGCATGGTCAAACTTGGACTCCGCAGTACTTCATGTCTCTCGAAGAGGAGCGTGCCTCGTATGAAGAGAGCATCCAAAGCATTTTGCGCGCTACGGGGACGCGTCCCATTGGTTTCAATGCATTCTGGATGCGCGGAACTCGGCACACCCTGGAAATTCTTCAGGACTTGGGTTTCATCTACCACATTGACGATCTAAGTCGAGATGAGCCATTCCTAGTTTCCGTGAACGGAAGGCCGTTCGTTGTGGTCCCCTATACCCTCGGGATGAACGACATTGTGGACTACGAAGCGCGGAACTTCAGCACCGAATGACCTGACCGATCTTTTGTACCAAGTGGAATGTTAGTGTAACGCCTCTTTGGACAATTGTCCGTAGTCGTCGCCGGGGGTGTGGGGATGTGGGAAACGCGAAGCGTTTTCCATATCTCCATGCCCCTCTTGGTTCGGCAAGATGGCTTGTGGCGCCGGTGGTCTGTAGCCCAGTGCCGAGTGCGGCCGTTCCGTGTTGTATTCCACGCGCCACCTCTCCGTCAGAATCTGTGCCTCCTTCAGCGAGTAGAAGATCTCGCCATTCAAGAACTCATCTCGCAGCTTCCCGTTGAAACTCTCACAGTACCCGTTCTCCCACGGGCTCCCAGGCTCGATATAGAGCGTTTTCGTGCCCAGCTTTCCCAGCCACTTCCGCAACTCTTTGGCAATGAACTCCGGCCCATTGTCCGAACGGATGTGCTCTGGGATCCCGCGCAGCAACATCACATCCGCCAACGTTTCGATCACCTGCAAACTCCCCAAGCGCCGTGCCACCCGCAACGCCAAGCACTCCCGCGTATACTCGTCGATCAGCACCAGGATACGCAGCGCTCGTCCATCGTGCGTCATCGCTTTCACAAAATCGTAGCTCCACGCATGATTCGCCCGCTCCGGTCGCAACCGTACGCACGAACCATCGCCCAGCCACAACCGCCCTCGTGGCCGCTGTTTCTGCGGTACCTTCAGCCCTTCACGTCGCCAGATCCGCTGCACTCGATCCTTCCCCACCGGCCACCCCGCATCCCGCAACAGCACCGTGATGCGCCGGTAGCCGTACCGCCCATACTTCGCCGCCAGGGCCAGGATCGCCTGCGTTAGCTCGTCTTCGTCCGTGCGCCGCAGCGGCACATAGCGTTGTGTTCCTCGCCATTGCCGCACCACTCGGCACGCCCGCCGCTCACTCACTTCATACTCCTCGCGGGCATGCTCTACGGCGCACCGACGTCGCTCCGGGCTTAGAAGTTTCCCTCCGCAATATCCTTCAGGATCTGCTTGTCCAACGACAGCTCCGCGACCAGCCGTTTCAACTTGCCGTTCTCTTTCTCCAGTTCTTTCAGCCGCTTGGCCTGGTCCATCTTCAAACCGCCGTATTCCTTCCGCCAGCGGTAGAACGTCTGCATGGTGATCCCGGCTTCCTTGCAGGCTTGTGGGGTGGTTTTTCCGTTCGCGATGCTCACTTCAATCTGCCGCAGCATCGTCACGATTTGCTCTGGCTTGTACCTCTGGATGGGCATGACCTGCTTTTCCTCCAAGTGGATTCTCTCTCATTCCACTTGGTACAAATTTTCCCGGTCAGGTCAGTTTCCCTCCGCAATATCCTTCAGGATCTGCTTGTCCAACGACAGCTCCGCGACCAGCCGTTTCAACTTGCCGTTCTCTTTCTCCAGTTCTTTCAGCCGCTTGGCCTGGTCCATCTTCAAACCGCCGTATTCCTTCCGCCAGCGGTAGAACGTCTGCATGGTGATCCCGGCTTCCTTGCAGGCTTGTGGGGTGGTTTTTCCGTTCGCGATGCTCACTTCAATCTGCCGCAGCATCGTCACGATTTGCTCTGGCTTGTACCTCTGGATGGGCATGACCTGCTTTTCCTCCAAGTGGATTCTCTCTCATTCCACTTGGTACAAATTTTCCCGGTCAGGTCAATTTCATCCAACGGAAAATCGGTGTACTCGATCTCCTTGGTGAATACGATGTTGCCGTTGCCATCGTCGCACGTAAGCGTAGCGGTGCGGTCGGGACGTACGGCGAGTTTCCAGACCTGAAATTCCTCGACGGCAACAGCCTTATTGTAGGGCTGAATGATCGCGATCTCGTCCAGAAGCCAATATGCTCCACCGTGCTCGGCAACATGCTGTGCGCCGTCGGTGTAGAGAACGTTCCGGTTGATTCCGTGCCGGTACCAGTTTTCGCTGCCGGTGAACTGCGCGAGGCCGCTTTTGCTGAGAGTCTTCGTCGTCATGTTGTGCCTCTTTCGATTTGAGTGACCCCCGTGGCGGGGGCGAGAGAGGCAACAGGAACAGCCGCACGAAAGGCGCGGCGTCACAGGCAAGCGTGAAATAAATGAGGGGTAGCCCGTAGGGAATCATCGTTTATGTCGCGAAAGTGCCTTGACGCTAGCCGGCGGCTGTTAGGTTGACTCCGAACCCGTCCATGAGTGGGGAAACGGAAAGAGGCACAGCACTGACGAAGACGGCGCGGAGAGACGCAGCGAGAACAGCGGATGATATGGAGACAGGCCGTGCCGTACTTGGACGGAACCTTTCATGTAAGATGTTGAGCTTCCCCCTTTCTACTTTCAAGACATGGCTGAACTCATCTGGGACGGCAAATACGACGAGCACGGCAACAAGCGCGCGCCGGTTCGTATCGAGCTGCCGTTTCAAACCGTCGAGACCGTCAACGAGAGCGTACAGGAGCGGCAGCGCACGTTGGAGCTGTCTTCCTCCGGTCACGACCCGGAGTGGCGCAATCGCCTCATTTGGGGCGACAAGAAGTACGTCCTGCCCTCGCTCCTGCCCGAATTCGTCGGCAAGGTAGATTTGATTTACATTGATCCGCCGTTTGATACGGGCGCGGATTTCTCGTTTCTTACCAACATCCCTGGGTCGGAGGAGTTCTTCGAGAAGGAGCCGTCTCTTCTAGAGCAGAAGGCTTATCGGGACACGTGGGGCGTGAGTACGGCCGACCGCGGACGCGGAGTTACGACAATCGACCGATACACACGCTGGTTTTACGAGGCCGCAGTTCTTCTTCGCGATTTACTAGCCGAGCGGGGAACTATCTACGTACATCTCGACTGGCACGTCGGCCACTACGCCAAGACAGTGATGGACGAAGTTTTTGGTGATGATAGTTTCATTAATGAAATTGTTTGGCAGAGATCGGACGCGCACAGCGACATTGGTCAAGGCGCAAAACATCTTGGGCGTATCTGCGGCACGCCGCACCAGTTTCGCATCGTCGCCCGCTCCAACATCTCAGCCGGAATGCGGGACAAAATCAAGAAGCACGTCAAATCACTTGGCGTGCGCGAATGCGACATCTGGTCGGGTGCGGAATTTGAAGAGTTCTTGCGGCATGGGGCCGAACCGCTTCTAAAAAGGTTTGTCGAAGGCGAAGCATTCCCCGACGCGCCGGATGACCTGAAAAAACTTGCCGAATCCACCCAGCCGCTCAACGATAACCAGGTTCTTGCTCTGTTCGCAAGGGTGTTTGATCGTCCTGCCTTTTACACTCCGATTCATGACGAAAGCAATCTAGGTGATTTCAAGCAGGCCATCACCGACACCATTCAGGCTCTGGGCACGGGCATCTGGAAGGCGCGCGACGGTCATCTGATCGACCGGATTCCCTCCCGGCATCAACTGAAAAGCGATGTCCTGCGCGCGAAGCTCCAGACCGTCGAGATTGCGCTTTCCCGCCTGTGGGCGAAATTTGACGAGATGATCAAGGCCGGTGTTCTCAGCCGCTGCCAGTGCGACAACCCGAACTGTTCGGTCTACTTTTTCAAGCCGTACCACGCGGCGCAGGAACTGGAGCGTCTCCGCCGCGATGCACTGGCCGCGTTCCGTGATGCATATCCTGCGTTCAGGCCGCCGTCATGGTAACCGTACTCATGACCCCGGCGAAATCAGGGTTCCGACCAAATTGGTGTAAAAATATCCTTTAAGGATGAGGGTCAACGAATCTGCTCAAAGACCAGGAGCTACAGCTCCCCTAACTCTTCTTTGCGTAAGCGTTGCGCGCGTCCAGAACCTTCTGCCAGTCCGCCTTGAGCATGGTGAGCGTCGGGCGCACATTCAGCGTTTCCAGCGGCTGCGAATGCGATCCGATATAACGGCAGCAGTCTTCGTAGATGGGATAAATGGCGGAGACTGATGCTTCCAGGCCGCCGAAATTGATTTTGGGGAGCATCGTCATCCTGACCATCGCCTGATGCCGCTGCGTCACCCCCTGCAACAGCTCCGTTTCCACGATCACCTCGCAGATATTGCGCAACAGCTCATACGCTTTCTCGATGAGCGCCGCTTGCGGTTCTCCCGTGGCCTTCTCCGCCACCTGAATCAACTCGTTAATCTTCCCCTTCAGACTCGAAAAGCTATCCGAGCGCGGATGCGTACCCTTACTCACAATTCCGATTTTCGCGCCATCACGCGACACGTCATAGTAAGAGCAATCCTGCGTGCGCTTTTCAAACCGCGCAAGCAGCTCCGTGGTGAACCAGATGTTGTGGGTGAATACGATTACCTGGCGCGTATCGCTTAAGGCCGCGATGCGGTTAACCACTTCGGCCATGCGCTTGTAGTCCAGGCTATTGATTGGATCGTCGAAAATGACCGGGGCAGGGGGCTTGAGCGACGCTTCGGCGAGAAAATCGGCGAGCGCGATGACTTTCTGCTCTCCTTCCGAGAGCACGTCGCTGGGGCGATATTCGCCGCTGGCGACCGCCTTTTTCCGGGTGACCTGGCCCTGCCTGCCAGGAAACTGCAACGTCACGGCCGGGGCTCTCAAGGTCTTGCACTCCTCGTTGAAATGCCGCTCAAAATCACGGTTGAGGAGCTGCTCGCTTGCGACCTTGGAGGTCTCCGTGAGCGAGCGGAGCAACCCCTGAAACTTCCGTTGCTGAATCTTGGCCTTGTCCACCCATTTCGCCTGCTCGACCGCCTTTTCGATCTGCGGCATCAATCCCGCAAGCTTGAGGCGCGATTCGATGTCGAGAAGCTTGCCCTGCCTGTCATGCAGGGCCTCTTCGCGCTTGTCCCGCCGTTCCGTCAGGTCCTTGAGCAGCGCCTTGTCGTGCGTCTGGGCGTCTTCCAGATATTTCAGGACACGCGCGGTATGCGCGGCCTGATCCTTCCACTCCACCGGCTTGCGGGCCTCGATGGCATCCCGGATGGATTTGCCTTTGCCGACAAAATCACGGATTTCCGCAAGCTGTTCCCCGGTGATGCCCGCGCCGTTTCCCGCTATCTCGCCGACCCGCCGATCGACATCGGCGAAATCGAGGCCCTGCTGAAACGCCCGGCGCACGGCGTCGATCTCCCGCCCGGCGCCGTCAAGCTCAGCGCGCAAATCGTTGTTGCAGTAATCCCGGTATTTCTTGAGGAGCGCCACGGCCTCGGGCGGAAGCGGTTGCCGACAGTAGAGGCATTCTTCGCCCTTGGCCGGATATTTGGCGACCTCGTCGAGCGTTTTCAGGTACTCTTCGCCCGACTGGATGAAGCGCCGCCATTCTTCTTTCAGCAGGCCCGGTATCGGCAGCCCGGCAAACGATTCCTGCGTTGCCTTCTCGTATTGCTGCTCGGCTTTCTGCAAGCGCTCAAGACCCTTGGCGTACTTCGGTACGTCGAAGCGCCCGGTGGCCGACGAGAATTTTACGAGCGCGTCCAGATGCTGCTTCACTGTCTCCGCGAGCTTCAATTGTGCGGCCGGATTCGTCGTTTGCAGCGCCTCGACTTCGGCTTTCAGCGCCGGTATTTCCTGTTTTTCCGCGTCGGTCACCGTGCTGAGCATTTTCAACTGGGCGAGATCGGTCGCGGCCCCGAGATTATCAATCAGCGGGTAAATCCGGCTCTGCCGGTCAAATTGCGGAAGAAAAGGATTCGCCGTTTGCGTTTTTTCCTTAACCTCCTGCTCCAGGTGATTACGTACGCCTTCGATACCTTGCTGGACCAAAGGAAACCGCGCCAGTTCCCCCGGCGTGTACATATAATTCAAATCGCCATCGACATGCAGCGCCGTCGCGCGCGAGTCAAACACATCGATGCGGTTGAACGGAACCAGCCCCGCCTGGTCTTTCCATTCCACTTCCTGCGGTTTTTCCTGTCCCAGGCGGAACGCAATGCACGCGCTCGGAGGCTGCTTGGCGCTTTGCACCTGGGAGACATCGGGAAGCACCGCTTCCGTCGTGCGCACGGCCGCCGCCTTCTTCAGCACCCGGACGTATCCGGTCTTTCCGCAGGCATTCTCGCCGAAAATCACCGTCAGCTTGGGATTGAACTCAATGGCCTGGCCTGCCACCAGCGCATTGACATTCTTCAGATCGCGGAGCTGCGTAAGAAAGAGGCCGGAGCTGACATCCAGTAGCGAGGCATCGTCGCTCAGCTTCGGCACATTGACCGGCTTATCGGCAACGAGCGCCTTTTCCCGCAAGAAAGTCTGGTAAATCGCATCGAGCTGGCCGTCCGTCATCACCGTGCGGCTAACCACAACCTCCGAGACGAGATGGCGAACCCAGGCGTCCTGCTCGTTCGCCCAGCCCACCAGCAGCGACCGCACCGTGACGGTTTGCGCTGGCATTGGCGGCGCTCCAGCTACCGCAGCCACTCCTTTGTCCGAAGACTTCATTTGCTCCCGGCTTTCTTTTGTCTCTGCGCTTTTCCTGACGGAATCAGCGGGACGACCTTCTGCGCGCTGGCTTTCTTTTTCTCGCGCTGTTCATGCGTCGCCTCCCTGGTTTCGAGCTTGCGGGCGACATAGGCATTCCACCACTTGTCCGAAATCCTTTTGTTATCGCGGAGGCGCTGGACTGCGGTCGTGGGATGGACAATGGCGACGTACTTGAACCGCTGATTGCCGACTTCCACGGTTTTGATGAAGCCGTTGTCCTCCAGAATCTTCATCCGCTCCTGCCACGTCCGCACGGCGCGGCGGCCTTCATAACCGGACGCGAACGCGTGATCCGCTTCATGCCCCATCTCGATTACGCCCTCACCCCGCTGACGGCTGATCAAGTCGAGGTAAACGGAGGATGGATCTTTCTTTGCGCTGATTTCCTTCGACGAAAGGAGGCCAAGAATCAGCGGGAGCGTTCGTGGGGCCGGAAACCAGCCGACTTCTTTCTCGCCCGTCCACAAATCCTCTTTGGGCCAATACTGCTTCCTGATTTCTTCCCGGCGTGCAGCGACGCCTGATTTTTCCGCCATGATCGATACTCCTGCCAAATCCGGCCACGCCGCGAAGCGCGCGTTCGCGGCTTGAACCTTCGCCATCCGGCAACCCATACCAAGGGAGTCCGCCATGACGATGAGCCATTATCGGAAACATTATCAAACGCATCAACAACTTAGATTTGCCGAAGGCTGCCCCGTTTCTCCCAATCCGGCGCAGCTACCGTAAGCCATTGTGCGCCCACGGGCATTTTGCCTCGGCCAACCCGCGATTAGTCGCGCGATCAGGCGGCTCTTGCGTCCCGGAAGCCGCATTTCTGGCGGTGTTCACCAGGGGCGGGGAGGGGATTTCCGTGTCCCCGTGTCCGTGTGTCCTCGCGTGTCCAGCTATGTGTCCAAGGGTGTCCCTGGTGTCGCAGTGGGGGATAGATAAGGGGGGAACGCAAGCCTCGGTCGCCGTCTTCTGGTTGCACTTTCCGAGACCTTTGCGGTGCCAACACGATCGAGCCCGCTCTATCGACGAGACTATACAACCACACCTGAGACCGGATCGATCGCGTGCCGCTCGATCTGATCCCCGAAGATAATAAGGTCGGAAGAGCCGAAACCGGAAAGGATGAGTTCGGCTACCCGCTGGGAGACAACGTCAACTGTAAGCTTTTCTTCATCAACATCGAAATCAATGATTATCCCGTCAAAATGGATGGGCAGGTTTTGCGAAACCTGAATTTGCCAGCCATCGGACGGGAGGGTGATCCGCATTGTTTTCGGCCCTTCCGGTTTAATTGCCTCGTTCATGCGCTGTGTTAGGAAGAAATTGAACTGATGGCGCTCTTTTCCGCGAACAAAGAAGACCGGGTCTGTATTGCGTATTCCCCCACTCGCGCCTATTGCCGCGAGTTCAGACAAGTAACGCGGATGCTCAGTTTCAGTTACCGCGACGGTCACGCTCGGGTTTTCCGGTTGCTGAACCGTGATGCCGACGATGATTTTAGCGATGCGCCCGTCCATGTCACACGTTTCAAAGAGCCGCAGGATGGCAAGTTTGATGCCCTTTGAACGCGCGTATTTCTGGGCGTCCTCGGTGAAACCTATACAAGAGACAACGATGGCCTCGTCCGCCTTGGTATCTTCCACAACGGACCGGAAGTCACGAAGGATTCCAAGTCCAACCTTCTCTTTGGAGATATCGAAGTCCTTACACTCGATAATCACCCGCTTTCTGGCGCCGCCAGTCTCAACGGTTACGTCGATCTGGTGTTTCACTTCAGGATCATCACCGGGCAGTTCAAAGTCGTGAATAACGACGTTTCTGTCTTCGAGTGCCTTGAAGACCATCGCCGCCAGCCGCTCGTAGCGCGTACCTGCTTTCGTCGTCAAAATCGAGTGATACTTGTCATGGAGATCGTCGTAGCGCGAACGGCGCGGGGGGTTCTTTGCCATAAGTCCTATCCTTTCGGGTCAACTCAAGCGATGGCTTTCTGCGGTCACCACAGAATTTGCACAATGTAAGGGCGCTAAGCAACTTTATCGGACAGCCGTTTTTAATTCTGGATTGAACCTTTTCGGGCATTGGGCAAAAAAACCTATTTTGCATTCTCCCCGAGGCTCTTCCACTCTTCGTTGCCGATCAGAGTGGATCTCACGATGTCCAGATGACGGCACCCGTCAATCGAGCGAAGCACTTCCTTCACGTAGGAAGACAGGCTCGGGTGCATCCAGGGACTCAAGGTGACCCTGTCTATGCAGGACAACGGAATGCTGATGTCCAGCTTTCGCAACTTCCGCTTTCTTGATTCGTAAATCATCCTGACTTCCGACTCATGCAGGAACGCATATCGCTTGAGAAATGGCAGCTCCGCCGTCTTGAGTTTCCGCCTGCGGATTTCATCCAGTTTCAGGTAGGTTACGGGCTTCATTTGCAGGCTCGCGTGTCTCTTGCCCGCCGCAAGCAACCCGGATCGGTTGAATCTGACGCACACTCCGCTCGCCCCAGGGGCGAACACGCGCCAGTAGTGATACCTCTCGTCCGTTTCCGTGAAGCAGAGCGCGAGAACAGACCTGAGCTTCCGCTTTTCCTTGTAGAGCCTCAGGTAGTAGGAATCGTTGCTGTCATCCCACGAACTTGGGTCCAGAAGCGTGAGCTTCCGCTTTCGCAACAGATAAATCAGCGCCGTCAGATCGGTATAACGTCGAAGGTAGTCGCCGCTCATTTGAAGACCTAGGAGCCTCCCAGCATTCGATCATCGAACCATTGATCAAGTTCCTCAACGCACTTCATACCTGTAAACTCCGGCGACGTAGTAAGCGTAAAAAGGCTTCTCAGGCAGATTTCCCGGATCGTGTACAGATCGGTTTCCGATATTTCATTCTTACCTGAATGAACAATTTCAGAGCGCAGTTTGTAGAGTTCGTTAACTTGTTTAACGATGGAGCGTTTTGCGGCGACTGTCAAAGCCAGTAAATGCGCCACTCGCGTGCTTAGCTGGTAGGTGATCTCGGTTTTGACTTGCTCGCCTAGTACGACGCTCTCCAGGGCGATTGCGAAGAGTAGAAACGCTAATTGAGGTTTTGGTTCGACACAAGCCGTACCTGCCGTCACGTATCCGGTGATAACTCGATCTGCAAATGTATGATTTTGCCTTAAAAGGTCGCTCACAGCAGCGCCACCGCGCATTTTCAGGAATCCATCCCACTCGGCGCGGGAAAGCACGGTTCCAGTGATCTTCCTTCCAAACTCAGTTCGGGGATTGTCGTCACCCACCTTCACCGCCCGGATAATGCTCTCGCGGATAAATGGTTCCGGTTGCCCGCGGTAGAGATGGATTCGGGATGGCTGCCAGTCTGAAAATAAAGCATTCAGTACCGCGAGGTGTTGATCCGCAATCGGAATGGCCGCATGCAGCGCTGACTCTCTGTCAATCGCTTCCACGCAGGCCCTCGCAAAAACCGACGTTACTTTACCTTCATCGCTGTTTTCGTCCGGGTGCGCCGCACGATTCTTCACCGTATCGCGCAGAAATTGAAGGTTGCCGAATTTCTGCCCCGCACAGTCCAGGGACATTCCGGCCACTGCAATATCGACGTGCCATCTGCCAGGGTTAGTTTTGAGCTGAGCAACGATGCGTTCCGCCTGCGTCCGGGTGATTTCCGCGCGATCCTCTGCTGGCGCGTTGGCTACGTGAAAGACTGACTCCGCCAGAAGATGGTCGATAGATGCTCTGCTCCAAGTTCCATCGCGGGTGACAATCGCGTCGATCTTGTCCAGCACTTCCAGATATTGAACCGCAAGCTCCTCCCGGAGTACAAGATTGCCGCGAACCAGGAGTGGCCCTTTCAACAGTTGCGGACGACCTGAGGCTTCACCATCTATTGAACCGCCGCCCATTCCGGGCGCAGGCAACGTTTTGGCAAACTGTACAAATAACTGCTTGACGTGATTCGTATTCATCCGGGACTCCATTCTAGCTCGCCAATGGCCCCGCACCTTGCGGCCAAGACTTTCACTCCAGCGCAATCGGAAACCACTGGTGCGGCTCTATGAGTTGTCGAAACTGATAAGCGACACCGATGCGGCGCTTTGCCGTCGCCCGTCGGCGGAGATTCTCGCGCACGAGCTTCCTCGCCTCGCTCTCATCCTTGACCACGTAGCGTATGCGCCGGCCGCGTGTTCCAATCCGCCCGTAGGTGACATCGACGAGCCATGCCCCGAAGAGATCGGTGCCCGCTTCGAGCAGATAGGCGCGGAATCTTCCTAGCGCCGGGTCACGAGCTTCGAGGAGGGCGGTGAAGCCCCAAGAAACTCGACGCCCAGCAGCGTGAAATTGCCATCAATCTCTATAACCAGAAGGAGCACGCGGTCGATGAAATCTGCCGGTCGCTGGGCATCTCCAAGCCGACGCTGTACGCTTATATTTCGGAGCACAAGAAATAAGACACAACATCGGTGCGATGAATCATGGCAAATAACACCTGCGTAGGATGCGGCAAGCCCTTCACTGTGGTTTCGCGTTCGCGCGAACACATCCTTCCCGAGTGGCTTGCTCAAGAAGTTGAACAACCGGACCTGAGTCTCAAACAATATCGCCACGATGAAGATAAGGCCGAAGATGAACTTCTTCGAAGCCATGACTTGGGCAGTTTTGTCATCAAGAACGTCTGCACCGCCTGCAACAACGGATGGATGAGTCGGTTGGAGGACCGCGCAAAACCCATGCTTGTGGAGTTGATGAATATGCGGACCAGCCTGCTGCAGCTATCTCCCGATCAGCGTACAACTCTGTCAGCTTGGGCAATCAAGAGTGCGTTCATGATTGCCAGTGCGCAGCAAAGCATCACAGATCTGCCCTGGCATCTCTTCCAGCAACTGGGCGAAGAGCCGGAAAGAGTGCCCACGGAGTGCTTTGTCCTCGCCGCCCAACTTCCATTTCTGCCCAAAGGGTTTCTGTATGCATGTCCGTCGGACACGTTGCCTGAGACTGGCCCATTTCAGGTACGGGTCGGGTTTTCGATACATCAACTGCATTTTGTAGTCGTAATACCGCAGTTCCCGGCACACAGAATTGTGAGGACTTCTGGAGTCCACATCCCGATATGGCCTTTGGATCTCGAAATCATCGTGCGCTACGAGAATTTTCCTACACTAAAGACGGCCAGCAAACTCAACAATTTTCTGGTGGGGCTTGTCAGTGCGGGTATAGTAACCAGGAGAAAGTAATGAAAACGGTTTTTAAGTTATTCGCGTCCGCGTTAACGCTCTTCTTGCTGCTCTTCCTGCTGCGAGGTTTGATCATTTCTACAAGAGGCGGCCATTGGGATGCGGCCGCAATGTGGGCAGCTCTGCTAGTTGGTTTGGTCGCCGCTGTCGTAGTGGTTTGGCAAGGTTTCCTGATAAGGCAGCAGATCGCATTTTCAACGTATCTCGACCTGGGCAAGGAATGGAACTCGGACGAGATGATCAAAGCGCGCCAATCCGTTCATGCGCCTGAGAGCAATGATTGGGATCATTCCCGTTTGGAAGCTATTTTGGAATTCTTCGAGAAGCTCGCATCGATGTACACGCTTTCAGGCGACATGCCCTTCATCTACCAGAGCACACTTGGCTGGTACTCCGCCCGATATTTTCTTTTTGCACGCGAACACGGTCAAATTCAATACCTCCGTGAACTCTGGAAGGACGAACTGTATAAAGACCTGGAAGATCTTTACGCCTTCTATCTCAGGAATGAAGTGGGGCACAAGAAGAAGGCCCAGAAAGACTGGGAGACCAGATGCCTCACAACAGAAGACAACTTCTGGGCACAAGAGCGCAAAGATTGACCCGGCCCGGTTCCGGCGGCGCATCGGCAACCCTGGCCTTAATCCTTTTATGAGTGTCACGCGGCCGACCGCGCTGGCCGATAACAGAATTTATCAGACAGAACAATGCCAAAAGAACAGGGTTTGGATCTCTATGGCAGTCAACGTTGCCTGAACTGAGATCGTGCACACAACTGGCGCACCGTAACCAGGAAACATGTCTACTTTGCAGTCTTCAGATGCTTGCTTCGGCTGATCGGCCGTAAGGCGAGATCAATCCCGCCGGATGAGGTGCCGCGTCATTTTACCGTGGTGGCGACCCGGAGAATTTGCTTGTCGATGGAGGCGCGCAGATCCTTGGGTAGCAGGTCCGCCTGTTCGAGGCCCTTCCACGCGGCGACTGCGCGCTCTGTCGTCTCGACCGCGATCTTCCACAGCGGGCTTGCCGGAATCCGGGCCGTGTCGGCAAAGCGCCGCATCTGGTCAGGCGTGATTTCGGACAGGCTGCGGCTGCCGCCGAAACTCAGGGCAAGCGTGTCATTGGGAATATAAGGAAGCGTTGCCACGAAATCGTATCCCGGCGACAGGACCGGCGTGCGCTGGTCGGGATAGAGGAGGGACCAGTTCTTGAGATGCATATCGGCGTTGCCAATTACAACGGAGAACACAAGGCGACGGACAAACTCCGCGACGGCGTCCTCACCCGCCTCTGCCCACAGAACGGACGCGATGTTGGCGTAACTGCGAAAGTGGTATTTGTCGTTCGGATACTGCCCGAACACTTGCGCGAAATCCTCCATGTGAACGGGCGCTCCCCCTGCCGTGCGGTCGAAGCGCCGCACGGCGAGAGCTTTGCTTCCCGGAGAGCGCGCCTCTTCGGGGAGTCCCTTGATCTCCGACATTTCGACGAGACGGTTGTCCGGTACTACGATACCCATGCGGCGGGCGAGTTCGAGCATGGCAAATTCATTTTCGGGGACGGCGGCGAAGCGGGCGGAGGGAAGTTTGACGATCCACGATCCACCCATGCCCCCAGCCGGAACGGTCAGGCCTCCTGATGCTTCCATGACGGCGGAGAACTTCAGCTGGACGCCGGCAAGAGAGAACCGGAGTACGGCTTCACGCGGGCGATCATCATGGCGATCAGCATCATCACGATGGGCATCATCTTCCTTTACATTGCCCTCAAGGGGCTCGATGACGAGCGCGCCGGGAAGATCGGCGCCGAGAACAGCGAGGAGGAAGAATTCGCGTTCAGGGTTAACATCGGCAAGCTTCGCGAGATACTCGCGCAGGTGCCCTTCGGGAAGCAAGTTCGAAAAGAACGGTGGCACGCGGCGCGGCACGGGACGCAGGGCCGTGACGAGCCCGCCGGTGCGGCCCTTGAACGAGAGGCTCAAAGTCGGGCGTTGCGGATCGTCGATATAGCTCTGCTCGAACGCAAAGATCTGGCGGTCGCCTGCGAGTCGGTTGATGACACCGATCTGGTCTCCGTGCAGGCGCACGGCGAGCGCGTTGAGCTTTTTCGGATCAAACTTCATCGCGCGGCTCCTTGTTGCTCTCTTCGTCGGTGTCGTCGGCGTAGAGAGAGCGGTCGTCGCCTTCGCCCTGATCGGGCCGCGCATGATCGCGGATGAGCGACTGCACGACGGGGACGAGGGCGCGCGGAACCATGAGGAGGTCGCTGTCGAGGATACGAACCAGCTCAAGAAGGGTGTCGTAGCGCGGCACGATCTTGCCGGACTCGATGCCGGAAATGTGCGTCTGGGTGAGCCCGAGGCGGCTGGCCAGGTCTCTCTGGGTCCAGCCGCGCTTCTCGCGGGCGTCCTTCAAGGCCAGGCGCATGTCCTCTGGAAGGGCCCCCAGTCGGAGCGGTCTGATATGCTTTGTTATATCGTTTCCCATGGTTGATATAAGATATCACATCATAATCGTTGGGTTGTATATATTAATTTATATCCATCTCTGCTTTAGATATACTGTAGCATATCAAAGACAGATCCTGTGCGGGAATGGGAGAGAGGCTGGCCATTGTCATTGCAGTCGAGAGATACGTGATGGAGAATGCAACTTAGAGTCCTATGCCAATTCCCAGTACTACAGATGAGGCTTGATCGATTTCCAAAGCTGAGGTTTTCGAGACATCGGCTCCGAGTTGAGGCCTCAGCTTTGCCACGTCGTCTGTGAAGAGCGTGGCGCTATGGCTGGCGCGGGAGACGGAGACGTAGCCGAAGCGGGAGTTCAGCAGGTCCGGGTGGACGCTGGTGTCGGCATGAACGAGAACGCGTTCGGCGGTGAGGCCCTGGGAGCTGTGACTGGTGACGGCATACCCGTGGTCGAAATGTCGATGCTCACTGGCGTTGAACTCGATCTGCCGGTTGTTGTCGAGGCGGGCGGAGAGGCGGCCATCGGGATGGATCGTCTCGATAACGGCGAGGTCACGATTGGCAACGTCGAGCGATTTGTCGGGGGCGGTGAACTGGATGCGGTCGCCTACGGAGAACTCGCGGTCGATTTCGCGATAGACGCTAACACCGGTGAGACGGCGGGGATCGTAGGTGGCAAGTTCGTGGTTTGATTTTTCGACCGTGAGCTGGTTTGCTGTTTGGTTGATCGCGACGACCGATGCGTAGGCAGCAGGGGCGATTCCGATGGCTTTGCTGCCTCGTGTATAGCGAACTACATCGTGGATTTCGTAGTGACTTGCCCACGATCGTTCGGCTCCGGTCATGTCCTGACGCTGAACTAGGACCCGGAAAGAATGATCTTCGGGTGCGAGGGTTCCAGTGACCTTTAACTCCTGGCGAACAGCGACGTTCAGCTCGCGGCGGGAGGCATTGTCTGGTGAGACGATGAGCGTGTTCTCGGGCAATTCGACGTAGCTCTTGGCGATGGCGCGTATGCGCTCTTCTCGGTTGGGGATTTCCCGCACGTGGCCTTGCTGGCCGAGCGCGTCGAGCGCTGCGGAGACGTCGCCCTTGGCCAGCAACTCGACGGTGGATTTCAGAGCCGGGTCTTTTTGGCGCACGATTTCATCGAGCTTGGCCGTGCGCATCCCGGCTTCCTGTAGTTGCTCAAAAGGACGGCCCGCTTCGACTCCCTGGTGCTGGCGGATGTCGCCGATGAGAAGCACATGGTCGTTGGGACCAAGCCGTGCAAGAAACTCGCGGATCTGGTTGGTGCTGGCGAGGCTCGATTCATCGACAAGGTACAAATGCTTTTGCTCACGTACGTTTGGGTTTGCAGTACGGGCAAGGAATCCTTGCAAGGTTCCAGCCTCAATTCCTACCTCATTCAGTTGGCGCGCGGCGCGGGAGGTCGGGGCAAAACCCTCGACCCGATAGCCCTGTGATTCTGTAGCGCTGCGGATCGCCGTCAGTGCGGTCGTTTTGCCCGCGCCGGCGAATCCTTGGATTCCGTGGATGCGGTCGGGCGAACTGAGTACATCTTCGATGACGCTCCTTTGGGCGCGGTTGAGGTGCGGCTGCTGGTCGGCGAAAGCGATGGTCTCCTGGCGTGAAAGAATCGGTTGGGCATGGTTTTGCCCCTCACGCATCCGGTGCAGAATTTCGTGTTCGGCTTCGATGGTCTTAGCAGTAGTAAACTGACGGCCCGGAACACCCTGCGGTCGCTCGACGATTCGAAATTCCCCGGAAGCCGAGCGGACGTCAAGATGAGCGCGGACCTGGGCGTGGGTGATCTCACCCATACCTCGGCGCAACCCGTCGCGGATAAGGGCGCGTTCGTCTACAACCGCCTCGCGTTCGAAGTTCTTGTCGCGGGAAAAAGTGAGAGATTCTCGGACTCGATCCACTGGGTTAACGGGCTTCTCGTGGCGTTGTGACTGTTGCTGAGACCGTTCGCGTGCAGCGCGGACAACAGCCTCGGCTTGGTGTCCAAAGTCTGCCGCCAGCTTCCGGTGCGCAGCCATTACCTCGGCTGGCGAATGGATTTCTTTACGGTCGCGGGTCGAGTGCGCGGCGATTTCGGCGGCCTCTTTCCCAGAGCGGCCCGTGCGTTCGAGGTACTCACGAATCTGTTGGCTGCGGGGACTGGATGCGTCGAGGTATTCCTGTGTGTATCCCTTGATCTCGGGCGCACCGCTCCGTCCGGCCGTAATTTCGTAACCGAGTTGGCGTAGTTTGTAGGTTAACTCGGACTGATAGATGGCCGTGGCAAATTGCTGCGAGGCGAAGAGACTGTGGGGCTGAATCGCACGCGGCTGGCTGTTGTCGCGCTCAGTCACATTGAAGATAACGGTATGGGTATGAAGCTGTGGCGCGACATAGCCATCCACCGGGCGGGCCGTATCGTGCTCAAACTTGGCGGCGATAAACTTGCCCGTGGTTTCGGGCGGATGATTGCCTCCCATGCGGGCTTGGGTGTAGCGTTCGAGCTGGTCGAGGGCAACGCGGACGCTCTCACGATGCGCTTCGCGGACACGCTCATCGCCGCCGACCAGCGCGGTGAGTGACACGGATTTGGGCGCGGAAAAAGTGGCATCCCACCCGGCGCGATGCTCCATCGTCGTGATGGTTTTGCCGTCGGCGTCCTTATATTCATATGACGCTCGTTGCCGAACAAGCTGCTCGCCCGTTTGCGGATGCTGGCCTTGGCTGAGTTTCGCGAAGTCTTCGGCGGAGACGGCTCCGGCAAGGCCGAACTGCGTGGCCAAGCGGCCTTGCCATTCGCCTGCGATAACGCCGCGCTGCGACCAATAGTTCTGCTCCTTGGCAGTGAATTCCTTCTCGTGGTAGGTCTGCGCCTGGCCGGCGGATAGCGGTTTTGAGATCGTCAGCATGACTGGTCACTCCATCTGGTTCTCGGGAGGTTGGACGGCAAATTCGGGAGTCAGGAGATTGCCTTGCATCTCTTCCGGTTCGGCGGGAAGCGGTGTACTCGGCACAATAAGGTCGTCCATTTTTCGTTCGGCGAAGCCAGGCCCCTTCTCTTCGAGCGCCACGAAGGGAAACGAGAATCGGGCGACGTGATTGCCGTACTTGAGAAAGCCGCGCAGGTCGTCGAGGCCGGAAACCTCGGAAGGTAGAACAAGCGGCTCGGTTTGGCGGTCAAGCGCAAAATTGCGTCCGGGGCGGGAACCGTCGTAGTGGGTCTCGCGCAGCCGCTCGATTTCGATTTCGCCGATGGCCTCACTGACCCATTTCGCCGCCCGCGGCTCGGTGGTGCGGAGAAAAATCTTCGTGGCCGGTTGTGACAACATGGCCTCGGCGTCTTCGCCATAGCGGGCTTCCATTTGGCTTCGCCCCTGAAAACCAAGAATGACGGGGTTCTGCGATTTGCGGTTCTCTGTGATAGCGGTATGAAGCTGCGGTAACCGCTGCAAGCTCGCCAGTTCGTCGATGACAAACCAGACGGGTTTTTGGTCAGGCATGGGTTCGTTCAAGAGGCGCAGAACGAGCGTGTCAATCCACAGACTGATGAGTGGGCGAAGTGCTTCGCGCATGGTTGGGCGGGACGTGATGAAGATCCAACCGCGCCGGGTCTCGGCCCATTTGGTCGCCGTCCATATAGAGGTTGTTTCGTCTTCTTTGGGCAGAAGCCGGAAGCTGTCCGCGCTCATATTGAGAGACCCGAGAACGCCAGTCCGCTGTTGCGGGGCCTTCGGATCAATCAGCATCCAATACTCGGTTCCCTTGACGCGATGGTCGATCTCGGCGGGATCGGACATCCACTGGACGAGTTCAACCGGCGTCGGCAGATAGGTGAGCAGGTGCGCGAAGATTTTCTGCGGAGCTTCGACAAAGAAACGGTTGGTCACGCCTTCGGGTTGGTAGAGCGAGACGGCTAGGGCCTTGGCCTCGGCCTTGCGCCGAAGTTCCTTCGACGGGTTCCAGTACGGCATCCGGGCGTCGAGTGGATTGAGCACGATGTCGCCCCGGTGCTCATCGTAAAACTGTTTCACAAACTCGCAGGCGGGATCGTAGACGATGGCGCTGTCACCGCGCGCATCTACTTGATAAAGCATCTGGCGGATGATGCTCGACTTACCTGACCCGGTGTCGCCGACAATGAGAAAGTGTTTATTCTCGGCATCGCGTGGAATCCGCAACGGGCGCTTGGAATCGTTGGTCGCAATGCCGATGCCACTACCGGCAACGGCTTTCGTGAACTGGCGTGGACTGACAAGAATCGGCCCTTTCAGCCGTCTTCCATACCGCAGTTGTTTGCGCCGCTGGATGTCCTTGCGGATGGAAAACGGGAGTTGCAACACGAACGCCGTGAGACCAAGCATGAGTTGTATATTGAAGAGTCGGTCGAGAGGAACGCCGTCATAGATCCATTGTGCGAGCCATGCGTGAAAGGCTGGTTCGGATAATTGCGCGCCTGCTCGCGGAAGAGCAAGCGGAACCCCTGCTGCCTCGCCTGCGCGGAAAGCGCGAGCGGCAATGGCACGCGAGTGGGTTGCGCGGTCTGCCCTGACCTCACGTCGGCCGCGAGCGCGGGTCGCGCCCGCGAGTTGCCGTCGGAAACATAGAGTAACTGATAGGTGCTGGCATGATGCGTGAGACTTGGCATCTCGCTGCGGAGATAGTACGGCAGGTAGTAGCGTTCGAGCGGTGAAAAGCCGAACTGGAAGTGGACATAGACAAAGAGTCCGGTCGCTGCGAGCGAGAGGAAGAACGCGCTGAGTGTGTAGAGATAGGTGCGTGGCGGCCAGATCAGCGATTCATTGCGGCCCCAGCGTTGGACGGTTGGCATGACTACTTCTCCCTGTTCTGGCTGCGCTTGGCGAGGAGTTCCCGCGCCTTCGCGGCCTTGGTGGTTTGGACTTGCCGAAACAGAATGGCGAGCTGTTCCGGGACGATCTTGTCGCCGCGCAACAGCGGTTCAAGCGTGTTCATCAGCAACATTTGAATGCCGACGAGTTCGGTGAAGATGTGCATTTCCATCTGCGCCTCACCGGGGCCTTCCAGGCTATGCAAGAGCACACCGCGCACCCAGTCGCTGAGTGTCATTCCTTTGGACCATGCGAAGTTCTCAAGGGCCGCATATTCGCTGTCCGTGAAACGCGCCGACAGGATGCGGTTCCGGGCAAGCGGGCGTTTGGAGCCATCGGTTGTTGGTCTGAATGCGATCGCATTTTCCATCGTTGAAATCACCTGTTCGTGTCCCGTCTACGAACGTAAACGCCGTATACGGTCAATTCGCGTAAGCGCATCCATGCGAATAAGTTGACGTTTGTAGACGGGCGTTTACGTTCGTGTACCCTCCGAGGGGTGGAGTGTCGAAGCGTCAACCCGGTGCGTAAGCACCGAATCACCGATGGCAGTACCAATGCACATTGGAGGTCACGATGCTGTAGCACCGAACCGGCAAGATGTAGCGAATGAAAGAGTCGTACGGCGAAGGCCTAGCCAGCCACGCCGGCTCCGAGTCTTGCGGGCACGGTCGTAAGGCCGGATACGAAGCGTAGACAGGAGGAACTACGGGCCAGGTTATTGAGCCGCGAAATACCCCAAACTTCAGGACGCCGACGCCCTGACACAACGCGGAAGGCAACATCCTGCCAAGCGCCATCGCGAGCTTGGTTGGAGTCCTGCGCGGTCTGTGACCCTGGCACGTGGGGACACATCTTGCACGGTAGTTGAGAGATCCCGGGTTCTCCCGAAGGCCAGCGTTTTCGGGACGCATCGGGAAGTCCAAGGACAGAAGACGATGACGAACGAACACGGGAAGTCGGACAGACCCATAGTACCGGGGAAGTCTCCGAACAAAACCAGAGCATCGGCGGCGGAGGAGATGGAGGGAAGGGGTCTGGCCAAGGGGAACCTGAGCCAGCAAAACGCGTTCCGGACTCAGAGCCGGGTCGACGCGCCCAGTGCGCTGGCGCAGGTACGACAAACGGCAACATTGAACAAGGATGTGAAGTTCACCGCTCTGTTGCATCACATCTACCGGATCGACACTCTGCGGTTTGCTTACTTCCAGTTGAAGAGGCATGCGGCGGCTGGTGTAGACGGTGAGACGTGGCAGCACTACGGCGAGGCCCTTGAGCAAAATCTCCAGGACCTGTCCCATAGGCTGAAGCGCGGAGCGTACCGGGCGAAGCCGGTGCGTAGGGTGTACATTCCCAAGGCGGACGGGCGGCAGCGACCGCTCGGCGTCACGGCGCTCGAAGACAAGCTTGTTCAGCGAGCGACGGTGGAAGTGCTCAACTCCATCTACGAAACCGACTTCCTCGGCTTCTCTTATGGGTTCCGGCCAGGACGCAACCAGCATAAGGCGCTGGACGCCCTGTTCTGTGGACTCCATCAGCGACGTGTGAACTGGGTGCTGGACCTGGACGTGCGCAGCTTTTTCGACCGGCTGTCGCACACATGGCTGGTCCGGTTTCTCCAGCATCGGATAGCGGACCGGCGCGTCGTGCGGCTCATCCAGAAATGGCTGAACGCAGGCGTGCTGGAAAAGGGAACGCGAACGTTTGTAGATGCGGGCTCGCCGCAGGGCGGAAGTGCATCGCCATTGCTGGCGAACATCTACCTTCATTACGTCTTTGATCTCTGGGTTCAGGCATGGCGGAAGAAGCGGGCGCACGGCGATGTAATCGTGGTGCGCTACGCCGATGACATCGTGGTTGGATTCGAGCACAAGGACGAGGCCGAACGGTTCTGGGCGGAACTGAGCGAACGAATGCTGAAGTTCCAACTGGAACTGCACCCGGAAAAGACGCGACTCTTCGAGTTCGGACGCCACGCGGCGGCGAACCGAAAGCGCCTCGGTCTGGGCAAGCCGGAGACCTTCGATTTTCTCGGCTTCAAGCACATCTGCGGAAAGACGAAAAAGGGACGGTTTCTGGTGCTTCGGCAGACGGTTCGCAAGCGCATGCAGGCCAAACTGCAGCAGGTGAAAATCGAGTTGCGGCGACGCATGCATGACCCTGTTCCTGAAGTCGGTGGGTGGTTGAAGTCCGTTGTGAGTGGGCATTTCCGTTACTTCGGAGTACCGGGCAACGGACATGCTCTGGCTCACTTTCGTTTCACCGTGAGCAACCTCTGGTACCACGTCTTGCGACGACGGAGCCAGAAAGGTCGCATTCTGTGGGAGCGAATGAATCGGCTCATCCGCCGCTGGCTGCCTCCGGCCCATATCTGCCATCCTTATCCCTCGCGCCGTCTGCGCGTCACCACCTGAGGCAAGAGCCGTATGCGGGAAATCCGCCCGTACGGATCTGTGCGGGGGGTACGGCGAAAGCCGTATCCCTACCGCGACCAAATTCTTCCGGTGCGAAGCACCGTTCCTGCTCCGGTACGAAATTGAATGGCGGATCATGCCTTCAACACCCGCACAGAAGCCGTGGACTCCGCCCCGGCTGCCTGCTTCTTAGTCGGGTGCTCCGGCGCGTCTTTGGCCTCCTTGCTCTGGCCTTTACGGACGCGCAGCGTGGAAGCAACCTGCTTGGCCTGCGGCGTCTTCAAAAAGTCCTGAAAGTCGCGGTCTTTCGAGAAGACATAGTTGAGGGCCTTGTCCACAACGTCGTCGGCGGGTGCGTGAACGAAGGCGGCGTACTGATCGACCTGCTCGGCGGTGGATTCATCGAGCCGAACCAAGGCATTGATGTAGTGGCTTAGATTGATTTCAAGTAATGGCATGTTTTCTCCTTATTTGGTGTTGAATTAAGCAACTTTTCTCCGGGCAATCATCCGCTGCGCCGTCAGCGCAATCTCCCTCGCACGAGCAGAGCAAAGTGCGGTGGGAATCTCGAAGCGGCGGCGGACGTGGAGCATCGTAATAACGTCGTCTATCGGAACGCCTTCGATGAGCCAAAGTCTGGCGGATGCGACATCTACGGTTCGCTGCGCGTAGTACAACGGATTCGGCTTATCAGCGCGGCGGGAAGCCAGCTTTCGCGTGAGCTTCGCGGCGTCCTTTCCGTGGGCAAGTTCGTGCAGAATCCACGCCCAATCGCGTTCGGAATTGGTGTGCTTATAAGGATGTGTTCGCGGTGTGATTGACCGGGCCGAAATGATGGCATCCGCCGCAAGAATATCCAGCCGGAAGTCGTCGGAATTCCAAGTGGAATCGCCGGGGTATTCGACGGTGACGGGGTACGCCGGATCGTACTTGCAATTCAGGAATCCCGGTAGTCGAATCACCCGGTTGCAATCGGTGCAAGCGGGATCGCCGCCAAAGGTAATTGCGAGCAATTTCAGGGCGCATTCCTGCTGTTCAAAGGTGAAGCCATCCACGCGCCAGAGAACCTGATATTTGCCGAGCGATGTCGAGACGATTGCGTTCGGTATGGGAACCGCATCGGAGGCCCGGAGCGAAGCGAGATGGGACTCGCCGTCGGTATCCAAGTCGAGATACAAATGCCGCACCGCGGCGATGCACTCCTTGGTGCGTTTGCGGCTGCCAGAACGCAGCGGATTAGCGGCCACATAGACGTTCGCGCCGATAGAGTTTTCGTGGGCGAGCCAGCTGAGGTAACGAGGCGCAAGCGCACGTTCCAGGGGAACGATCCGCTGGAGAATTCCGGCGGGATTCTCGCGTCGAAGTAGCAGTGAGATGGACTCGCCCGGAGCGAAGCAACGGGTTAGGAAGTTGGCGGCAATGTTCGCCGCATTCTGTGTCCTATGCTGTGGCATGTTTCACCTCGAATACGGGTTCGATCAGGAAGCGTTTCGCGTCGCGGTCGTAGCCGCGAAGGGCCAGGACTTCGCGGATGATGCGGCGACCTGGCTGCCGCTCTACATGGACGACGAAATCGACGGCTTCTCCGATCTCCGCTTCGGTGTCGGAGAAGGTGGTCTGCGCGTGATTGCGCATAACGAGATTGGCGAACCGATGCAGCGCCTTCTCCGCCGAATTAGCATGGATCGTCGCAAGCGACCCGGCGTGGCCGGTGTTGAAGGAATCGAGCAGCGTGCGCGCCTCGATTCCGCGCACTTCGCCGAGGATGATCCGATCGGGTCTAAAGCGAAGTGCGTCCTTCAATAGATTGTCGAAAGACACATCGGTCTTGAACGTATCGGTCTGGCATTCGGCGGCCACGATGTTCGGCTTCTGGATTTGAAGTTCCGAGGTATCTTCGATAACGACGAGGCGTTCCTCGTCTGGAATGAAGTCGGCCAATATCCGCAATAGCGTGGTCTTGCCGGTTCCTGTTCCGCCGCTAATAAGCAGCGTCTTTCCACTGCGAATCTGCTCGGCCAAGAGGTCTGCGACCGCCTGGGTCAGTGTGCCGCGAGCAATCAGGTCATTGACCGTGTAATGACGGCTGGTGAACTTGCGTATCGCAATTGCCGGGGCCGGGCTTACGAGCGGCGGAATCCATGCCGCAAGGCGGCTTCCGTCCTGAAGCTGCGCGTGTAGTCTAGGGTTGTCTTCGTCGAGCCGTTTGCCGAGTTGGTTGGCGATCACTTCGAGGCCGGTGCGCAGCTTGCCAGCGTCGAAGGAAATGCCCGGTTCCTGGCACAATCTCCCGTCGCGTTCATAGAACCACGCGGCATTCGGATTACCCATGATTTCGCTGACGCTTTCGTCGAGCAGCAGTGTCTCAATTGGACGAAGGAATGGAAGGATCAATTCAAAACTCATAGCGCGGATCTCCGAGCGATGGAAGCCCAGCGGTTAGCCGGGCTTCCAAGAGTGAAAAACAATGGTCTATGTGGCCGATTCCTCTGCGGGCGTGTCATCGTGCTCCCGATCTTCCGGGGCGGATTTCTCAGCGCGGTCCAGCTTCAGGATCGAGGCGACCCGGATTTCCCAGACACGCTGCTTCGAATCCGTCTTCTTGCTGTCGTACTCCCGGCTGCGCAGTTCGCCTTCCACCTGGATATGCGCACCCTTGGTGAGCGTCTTGGCGAACTCCGCGAGCTTGCCGAAGACGACGCAACGGTGCCATTCGGTGTGCGAGATGTACTTGCCATCCTTCTTGTAGGAGGACTTGGTTGCCAGCGAGAGCGTGGTCAGGCTGCGATTATCGTTGGTGCGAACTTCTGGGTTGCTGCCGACAAAGCCGATGAGGGTTACTTTGTTCTGGTACATAATCGTGTCTCCGTTTGTTGAAATTCCCGTTGTTGCTCGGGTCACACTGGGCGAAGCCTAGCGAGTGGGCCCGGCTCCCAAGGCCGAAGGTCTGCTTTCTGGGAGGGGCCCGAAAGAAGTTTGCGCGGCGTTTTGTGCCGCTGATTGCAAACTTGTTTTGGGAGGAGCCGAGACCCCGAAGGGGCGCGGAACGCGAAGCAGAAGACCGAGTGCCGCCGGGCGCCGGAAAGGCTCCGAAGCTGTGACCAAGCATAAGACGGGATACATAACGGCAGATACGCTCCAGAGCAAAGTTGTCATCGGCACATTGGCTGCGGAAGTCCCACGTAATCGCAGTCGAATTCGATCTGGCATGTCCGCCGTATGAAGGGTGCCATTCGCCACCGTCGTTGCGGGTCGGCAGGCCCGCGTTAGCCCGCCCTACAAAACACGGGGACAGGTGGGGGAAGTCAGCCGGATTGGCAGCAAGAAACGACATGGATAAGCCCCTGGGATAGTCGGTTCGTCCTTAGCTGAACGCCTGGTCGGCCCGGAAGCGTACGATGGTCAGGCCGAGAGGGTTCACGGCAAGCTCATTGTTCTTCACGTTCTCGCGGAAGACGTAGGTAACGCTGGCCGTCCATCGCTCCCGCTTGAGTTCGGAGTGGTCCGCCGGATTGGTGTACACCTTCTCGAACTCGATGCGCGCCGAATACGGCGATTGCCGCAGGTCGTCGAGGATGACGTTTTTAATCTCCACATCGACATACGGAAGGGTGCTGTCCTTGATGTAAGTCTGAATGATGTTGTCCCGGCGTTCCTGGTCGATCACGGCGCGCTGCACGTCGCTATTCAGGAAGTAAAGCGAGTCGGTTTGGTCGCGCTCGACGGTGAAGCGGTTGCGGCTAAAATACAGTTCTGCCCAGCGCGAAAGATAGTATTTGTTCTCCGCTTCTTGCGGGCGGTACTGGAAGTTGCGGTAGTCGATGGCTTCGGCGTGTCCCACGTCGTTGATCCGGACAATCATGGGGTGCATGTCGGCGAGCGCCTTCTGGCTCTTGTAGGTGAGCGCCGCCAGTGCGAAACAAACAACGGCGAGCACAAGGATGGTCACCTTCAGATAGGTGTTCATGACCAGCGGATCGCCGTACTGTTCCAGGTAGCGTTCCGCGGCGCGAGTGATCTCCGGGGTAGCGTTCGTTTCGACACTCATTGTTTCTGTTTTTGCGTTCATCTCTGACCTCGTTTTTCGCCTTTTCTGAAGCGATTTACAGCACGGCCCGTGCGGCCATCATGGCTGCGCCCAGGCCCCCACCGTGTCCGCCACCGCCGCCGAATAGGCTGTGCGACATGGCCGGAATCTTGAAGAGAATGTAGACGTTGACCAGCACGAGAAGGATCAGAAGCGGCAACGTCTGAACAATCGTTGACGGGTCAGAAATGCTCTGCCCAAGCTGGATGTAATAGTTGGTGAGCACATGAGCCAACACGTTCATCGTGGCTGCGGCGATGACCTTGTAGAAGCTGAATCCGAGATACGCCTTGAGCCATCCCCAAAAAAGCCAATCGAGCTTGTCGAAAACAAGAAACGGGATGAAGATCGGCCCGAGCAGTCCGATGATGGTTGCCGCAATTGCGCCGTAGGCCAGGATGGCCGAAACGATTGCCGCTAACAAGGCCAAAAGGAACTGCACGACAAAGTACACAATGGAGTAGTACGGCGACATAATACTCGTCAGAAGCGACGGCCCTGTCTTCGACGATGCCGCATGGATCTCATTCAGCATCATGGTGGAACCATCCGACCCAATCAGGTTCACAAGATTGATGGTGCCGCCGTCGATGAAACCCTTGATGGAAAAGCCAAGGCCGGGGATCGAGCTGTCGTAATAGTTCACCATTACGTAGGCGAAGGTGAGCAGCATGAAGAGGTTGAGAAACCTCCCCATGCTGAACCCGGCCTCTCCGTGTGCCGATGCAAGTGCTTCCTGTACGCCGAACCAAACCAGCATGATGGTTGCTAACGCGACGACGATGTGAATCCCCATTGCGGTAATCGAGGGTGCCGCCGTGGCTGCGAGCGACTTGCACGCCTGAGCGATAAAGTCGAAGAGACCTGTACCCATGTTCCTCACCTTCGTTCTTTCTTCCGCTTTGTTCTAACTTCCTTCCGCTTGCGGCTACTCAGTACGCTTGCGTAAGGAGATTCGCCGCCCCATTGCTGGTTGTGGCGATGTTGGCGTTGTAGTAGCTTTCGTATCCCGATGAATCACGGAATGCCGATTTCATCGAGTCCTGCTGCTGCTTCTGGGCGACGATCTGCTGCAGGGCGAGATTGGCGTTCATCTGGTTGGCATCCTGCTGGGTTCGGAGTTGCAAGAGCAGGGCTTGATTGATGCGCTGGAGCGTAGCCATGATGGTCTGCTGGGTGGCATCCTGGCTTTGCGTTGCGGCCTCCAGGTTAGTGATATCGGTTTGCCTTGCCGCCTGATTGGCGCGCATGGTCCCGAGCATTTGCAGGTTGTTCGTCATAACGGAATCGCCGATGTCAACGGTGGCTCCCTGCGCGGCAATCTGTAGTTGGCCGGCAACACTGGCGCTGCCGTAACCGGGGATTATGTTGGTGGTATTGGGTACGCTGACCTGCTGGTATGAGGCTGCGGCCCCGTTTCCGGTGTTCGCGGAGTTGAGCCACCCCATCGAATTGCCGTAGGTGTTCGAGATTTGTTGCAGCAGTCTCAGGTCGGTCGTGGGAGACAAGAACCGCTGATAAAGCATCGACGGCGCGAGGATCATCTGATGGACGAGTTGGTATTGCTGCTTGGCGACGTTGTAGGCTTGCAGCGCGGTCGTCGCGATCTTGACCGTGTTGGTAAAGATTTGCTGGCCCTGTTCGATCTGCTGGAATTGGTTGGAGATGGATCGTTCTTCTTGTTCGATCTGCGTGAAGGCGTGGACCGACTGCGTAGGATCGAAGACGACGCCCCCGAACTGCGCAAGCGCAGCAGGTTGCAACGCTACGGCAAGTCCGATGGCGAGTGCGGTAACGATTAGTTTCCTCATTGTTTGTCCTCTCATTTGTGGTTAATGGTGCTCTTTACTCTTGCGGCGATACGGCTTTACTGCTGTGCTGCAAGAATTTCTCTCTGAAACTCGGCGAGACGATCGGCCTCTGGCTTGCATCGCGCGTTTTGCTCTTTTTTCTTGGCTTCGAGAGCTGCTGTCTGCTCTGCGGTCAGCCTCTCTCCGGTCAGAAGTCTTGCAGCACCGGAGGTGTCTTCGTCCAGGCAAGCCTTTGCATAGGCCGGGTATTCGGCGTTGTACTGGTCTTGCACCCGCTTCACCCTTTCGGCCTTGCTCTGACAGCCGGCAAGGGCGAGAGTGGACAACAGTAAGAGAGCAATTTTTCGCATCGAGATCTCCTTAAAACGTCTGCGGAATCGTGTGGTTGGAATACGCAGGCAGAAGCAAGTCCTGCGTGAAATACACTTTGACGCGATGGCCCTCCCGAATCGTGATGGTGGGCGGTATCTGCAGGAAGCGGTCAAGAATGCTGGTCGCTGATTGCGCGACACTGGCCGAAGTTCCGTTGGTGAATGCCTGCGAGCCGCTGGTAGTGATGGTGCCGCCGCCCTGCGTGATCTCGCTGGCACCTGCAACCATGCCCAGGGCAATCGAAGTACCGAAGATTTCCAGGTAGTGGTTGTTGACCTTGTCCTTCAGCCCTTCCTCTCCGATCTGGTCGAGACCGTGGAACTGGTCGAGATCGACGGAGTAACCGTCGGGCATAATCAGCCGGTGAAAAGCGACGGCCATGCGCCGCTGTTGTCCGAAGCCCGCCGCTCCAATCTTTTTGGCTTCACCGAGCACGACCGTTCCTTCGGGGATAATGACGTGCTGGTGGTCGTGCGAATACAAGGGATTTGAGACAAGGACTTTGACCGGCCCTGCGGCGTCTCCGTCCAGGCGGTTCATGAAAACGGTGTCGAGGACCGAACCTTCGTATACGAGATAGGGCTGGCCGACGGCCGAGTCGATGTTCGCTTCCAGAGGCCGTTTATAGGCTCCGCGTGTCTCTTCCTGTTGTTTTTCGGCCTGTGGGCCAACGAGACTCCTCTTTGCCTGCCGCTCGGTATGGTCATACTGCGCGGGCATCATCTGGCCTTGCGCTTGCGGCGGCTGTTGCGGTCGCTGTTGCTCGGAAAACACAAGGTTGGAAGCGAAACGGGAGTTGTCAATCCGTTCGCGCTCCTTCGCGGCAATGATCTGCGCTTGTTGCTGCTCGGGAGTAAGTTGCGGCGGCATGGTGCCTTGCTGCAATTGCCCGCAGCGCCGACCAGAACCGCAAGAAGTGGGTGCCTCACCGCTTGGGCCAAAGGCCGCGGCGGCGGCCTGCTGCGCGGGCGTCGCAGACGCAAGCGCCGGATCTTGCCCTGCAGCCGCGCTGACTGCCTGCTGCTCTTTTTGCCGTTCGGCCTGCACCTGGTTCTTCATGTCCTGCACGTTGTTGTCGGTGTTGTCCTGCAACGTCGGTTGCGGTGGTTGCCCTTTCGCAGCGGCCTGCTGCGCGGGCGTCTTCTTGCCCGTGGTGCTGAAAAGCGCCGCCACGATCACGAGCAATGCCGCGCCCAAATAGACGAACGTCTTGAGGTTCTTCTGCAAGACGCCCTTGGGCTGCTCTAAAAGGCCGCGCAGTGTTGGATCGACCTGCGGTTCGGCGTGCGTCCCGGCCTGCGCGTCTGTGTGAGAAGTACGGTTGTTCTCGGTCATGACTGCTATCCTTTCCGCGCAAAGCTCATCCGCTTCTTACCCAATTCCACATACCCCTCGTCCATGATCTTCGGGATGATGTAGGTTCCTTCCCGGAGGTCATAGGTGACGAGGTTCGGCTTGCCGTCCTTCATCTCGTAGACGCTGAACTTCTCCGGCGCATTGGTCTTGATGTAGGTGAACTTGTCGTCGTGATAGATCGACTGGATGTCGAAGGGCGCTTGGTTGGCCTTATAGACATAGTCGAACTTGAGCTGCGTCGGATAGCTGCTCTTGTACTCATCCACGGCCTGCTCGACGTGCGATTGAATAGCGGCAACCTGCTGTTTCGACTGTTCGAGTTGCGCGGCGGGCACGAACTGCGCGGGGCCACTCGCGGCCACAATGGCAGAGCGGTCGGCGGGTTCGACGATCACCTTCAGGTCGGGCTCTCCCGGAGACCCGGAGATGTCCTGCAGGGTGAAGCTGTAGATGTTTCCCTTATCCGTTATCAGATTCAAGTTGGAGCTGATGCCTTGTTTGGCCGGATGCACAAAGCAAAAGTTGCCGACCACATCGACAATCCAGAAATCCTTGTCGCCCGTGGCGGCCTCCATGATCTTCTCGGTCGTAGGCAGTTCGATTAGGGTTGTGTATTTGACCTTGGCGCGGATCGCAACAATATCCTGCGAGTGATACTGCACCGTGCGTGCGGACTCCTGCGGCAGAGCTACGATGGAAGAAACGGCCAATACGGCGTTAACGATGTATTTCATATTTCGCATTGCTGATCTCCTTAGTGGTTCGTGTTAGAGGTTGAGGTGGCCAGCGTGCGCGGCTGGAATGGATAGTCTTCCGCCAGATGGCGCAGCCCGTCGGCGATACCGAAACGCTCGAAGTAATCTCGCTTCTTCAAGTTGTCGCGGGCGTTGTTCGTTGCCATCCAGTGCGAAACGGAATCGACGTTCAACTGCACTTTCTTCGAGGTCTGTGCCTTCCGTATGAGCATCTGGCCGGGCGGCACGAGTCCGCCGATCAGGTCCAGCTCGGTATCGTTCAGATGGAACGCTTCCCGGTACACCTCTCGGTTCATCTCCGGGTTGGCCAGGAAGATTTTCGTCGGGCAACTCTCGGCCACAATCGCCAGCATCCCCGAGTCTTCAAGCTCTTTGATGGATTGCGTCGCGAGGATCATCGCCGCGTTGTGCTTGCGCCAGGTCTTCTGCGCCTGCACCACGTAATTGCGGATCGTCTCGTTCTTGATAAAGAGCCACGCTTCGTCGAGCAGGAAGATCTTGAAGGTGGCGAGTTTTGCTGGGTCGGCGATTTCATTCGACGCGCGGTGCAAAACGTAGAACAGCAACGGTTCCAGGACCTCGGGTGCATCGTTCCAGCCGTGGAAGTTGAAGGTCTGAAAGCGCGAGAACGAAAGCGTGTCTTCAGCGTTGTCGAAGAGGAAGCCGTACTGCCCGCCGCGTGCCCAGCGGTGCAGGCGTTCCTTCAACTCGCCAACGATGTTCGTAAAGTTCGAGACCGTGCGCTGGGCCGGCCCCAGCATGTACATGCGTTCGATGGCATCCCACAGCCGGCGCTCTTCTTTGAAATCCAGCCGATACCGCTGTTCGTTGCCCTCGATCAGCACACGGAAGAAGCTGAAGAGAAATTGGAGGTTTTCCTTGGTCTGCGGAAGCGAAAACGGATTGATTGTGAAATCGCGCGCCTCCTGGCCGGCATTCAGGTATGAGCCCCCGAAGATTGTCGTAAGCGACTCGAAGCTGCCGCCGATATCGAAGATGAAGGTGAGTGGCTTGTATTTCTGTGCATTTTGCAGCAGAAAATTGGCCAAATAGGACTTCCCACTGCCTGTCATCCCAAGGATCAGCGTGTGGGCAACCTCGCCGTTATGCAGGTTCAGAAAATAAGGTGTGCTGTTGTCGGTTTCGAGGACAGCCAGGTACTCGGTGCCGAGATGCGCATTCGTCTTTTCGCCCGGAAGGATCGTAAAGAGGAACGATAGGTCGGCGTAGTTCGTGTTCAGCAGATACAGCTTGCGGAGGTTGAGCGCATAGTTGCCCGGCACGGTGGCGAAGTAAGCGTTGAGTTGGTTGTAGGTCTCCGAAAACAGGCTGCCGTCGGCGTTGGTGAAGATGCCAGCGAACTCGGCCCCGAGTTGGTCCAGTTCGGCTATCGAGCGGCCGTAGAGGATAATCGTGAGCGAGAAGTCGCCCAGCGATTGGCCGTCGCCCAGAGCACGCAGGCAGTCGCCAAGGTTTTCGATGTCGGCCTGCTTCGACTCGTCCACCAGCACGTCGCGTGGGTTCGTCTTACTGGCGTCGTTGCCCATCTGGGAAACAAACCCGGTCTTCGACATATTGAAGTGGCGGCGGCGCTTGTTGACCTCTTTGCGGGCCTTGTCCGCCGCGAGCGGCGTCCATTCCGTAATGACTCGGAAGTTGGCCGGGATTTTCAGCAGCGCGTCGAGTGCCAGTGGCCGTGTTTCGGCGATCGCCTCTTTCATCGTCAGCACCCGGACGATGTGATCGCCCACGCGCAGATGGTCGCGCTCGGCTTCAATGTTCGAATTGGCAACTTGATAGTCGAGAAACTGCGTGGACTGCGGATTACCTGCAACGCGCCAGTCGTCGAAATTGAGCAGGCGCCGGAAAAACGTGAACTGCCCCTGCCGATTCAAGACCTCGATTTGCATGAAGTCCGCGAGCTGCCGAGCGAATGCCTGCACGCGCTGGCCAAGGCAGGCAACATCACTCTCGATCTGGCTGCGCAGCAGAGTTTTCATGTTGTCGTTGGTGAACTGCGCCCTCAGCTCACCGATAGCCCCGGCAGGATCGCGAAAGAGCTGGCTGAACGCCGCGCCCACTCCGGTTTTCGACCGCGAGCCTTCGAGCAGGATGCAGTAAAAGATTTCCACCTGATAAAGATGGTCGCGTTTCGCTTCAAAGAACTTCCGTCGTTGCTCAATCGCCGCTTCCACAATCGGGTCGTCATACTTGGCGAACGGTATGTCGGGCCGGTTCGATTTGAAGAGGTATTGGTAGACATGGAAGCCTGGCCCGAAGGCTTTCAGAGCGGCTTCCAACCGCTTCACCGCATACTCTTGTTCCGCGCGGTCCAGGCTTTCGTAGTCCGCGCCGGGAACACTCAAAACCATGCCGACATCGCCGCTCTTGGTGAGGAAGGCCGTCTCATTCCAGAAGCCATAGAGGTTGATGTGATCGTTCAGACAGGCGCTCTCTTTCCACGGCTTGATGACCTTATCGACACGCAGCATCACAGCACCTCCACACGGGGGATGAGCTGTTTGGCTGCGTCATAGCGCAGCTTGTAGCGTTCGGACCTCGCTAGGATGCGGAGAAACGCCGGATCGCTGTTCGTGACCCAATGCCCGAAGGCGAAACCACCTATGAAGACGGCAATACCCGCCAGGATGGAATTGAAGAGATTGAAGGCCCCCACCGCGCCGACGCAGACGAAGTAAAACAGCGTGCGCTCCACGCCCAGGTAGGTGAGAGGCTTGTGCAGGCTCTTGAAGACCCGATTTGTGCGATGCTTCTGTGTGTTGTCTGCCATAAATCTCTCGCCTAACAAAGCGTGTTGAGTGAAGGTGGAAGGTGGCCGGGAAGGGCTCTATACGCCCCAGAGCCAACTCAGGACATTAACGGCGAGAACGGCAATGCCTGTTCCGGCGGCAACGCCGGCGAGCGCCTTCTTTGCGCCGGGTTCGCCGTGGGCGAAGCCGTAGCCGCCGATCACGATGGCAACCAGACTGGCAACCTTGGCAATGGTGCCGGTGAAAAGGCTTTGGATGGCGGTGAAGCCGGTGTCGAATGGTGACCCGCCCTGCGCCAGCGCGGTCACAGGCATGAGAAAAAGCAGGGTCAGAACAGCCGCGGTTGGACGCGCCCACTTCGATCGAAGAATGGGCTGGACTGGGTGAATAAGGTGAACTTGGAACCAACGTGATGACATCTGCGCCTCCAGGAGCAGCTAAAATCTGCTGCGTGTGGCGCAAACCTAACCCCGCTCAATTTAGCTGTCCAATGAAAGTTCGGGAACGTGTTATTCCCTGGAGGACTAATAGCTGTTTGTGCTTATGGTTTAGCGGACAAGCTCATATGCGAGGTAGAAAGAAGAAATTTCCATCTGGTTGGTAACGAAGTACATTGGCAATGTAGTTTCGTTAGCTCTTCGCTCACCCACAATCCTTCTAAACGCCTCGCTGAAATGCTCTGACTGGTATCGGAATCAGCGGAACAAGGCCGAGAACAAGATGGGCGCCACCGCTGCATCAAGACCTTTTGGCACTTAGGTTGAATTGTTGCCGTTTCCGCAAGTCTCGCTATTTCAACAAACTAAACCTCCACGAATCCCTCCGGCCAGAAAAAGTCGGAGAAATTTGTCGGTTGCGGAAAGTTATAAGTCGCGGAAGGAATAACACGTTCCCCAAAATTCATTAGACAGGACGGCAGAACTGAAGCAAATTCAGTCAATATCGCCGATCCCGCGTTTTAGACAAGAGGTCTGCATGCAGAATAAGAGCCACACATCGACGAGTTCAGCCGGGAGTGTCCCTTCCCAGTCATCATTCCCCGAGACCCTTAACCAAAGTGATCAGACCCAACCCGAGGCGAGTTCACCGCGAATCGTAGCGTACGAATTTATCGACAGCGGAGAACTTGCGCGGCGCTGGGGTGTGCCCGTTTCCTGGGTTCGTGACCAAGTGCGGGGGCGCGCTGAAGATCCCTTGCCTCATGTGAATTTCGGCAAATATGTGCGTTTTCTTTGGGGCAGCGACGGGCTTGAACTGTGGATTCGGCGGCGTATAGTGATGGGGAACAACAGGCGCCTGGGACGGACTCGATGAAAGGAGTAGGGATGAAAAGAGCCCGTCAGCAACAGGCAGGTTACATATTTCTAAGATGTGGGTTTTGGTATGTCCGGTATCGCGAAGATGTGTTGCTTGAGGATGGAACTGTCAAGCGCCTCCAAAAGTGCCGCCGACTCGCGCGAGCTGCCGGATCATATCGGACGAAACGTGCCGTCGAGAGCTTGGCCGAAAAAACACTGCGGCCATTCAACGATGGCGTCATGGCTGCGGAGAGCACGATGAGCCTGAACCGATTTATCGAATCCGTGTATTTTCCCTACGCGGAGCAACAGAAACGTCGGTCGACGTATCGCGGTTACTACAACCTCTGGAAGCGTTACATCAAACCGAATGGAGAAAGAGCGTTGCGCGAGTATAGAACCTTCGACTGCGAGCAAATGTTGCTATCCATTGCCCGTCAGGAAGATCTGTGCCGCACTTCGCTTGGCCACATCAAACACTTCCTCAGCGGCGTGTTCCGGTATGCACGACGACAGGGAGTGCTCGACACGGCCAACCCCATGCACGAGGTCGAACTCCCCAGGGCTCGTCCCGGCGGTGAGACCCATGCATACTCGCTTGAAGAGGAAGTGCAAATGCTCGGCATCCTTCCCGAACCAGCCGCTACCGCAGTCGCAGTAGCGGCATTCACGGGCACTCGCAAGGGTGAAATCCGTGGTCTCCTTTGGGAAGACTACGATGGCTTTTCCATCAGGGTAAAGCAGGCAGTGTGGCGAAGCCATGTAGATGAACCGAAGCGAGAGAAGAGCAAAGGGGCCATTCCGGTCATTGCACAGTTGAGGCTTTTTCTCGAAAGGCACCGAGCGCGTTCGGGCAATCCGCATCAGGGGTACATTCTTCAGAGCCCGCAAGGGAAGCCCCTGAACCTGGACGCCCTGGCGAAGGACGTGATCCGGCCCGCATTCGAAGCCGCAAAGCTACCGTGGTATGGGTGGCACGCTTTTCGACGCGGTTTGGCCACGAACCTCAACCGGCTGGGAGTCCCCGACAAGGTCATCCAGCAAATCCTGCGGCACGCGAATGTCACGACCACGATGAACATTTACGTGAAGATGGTTTCGCAAGACGCCACGGCGGCAATGAAGACGCTCGAAGCTAACTGTGCAACAACTGTGCAGCAAAAAAGGCTCGTTGGGGCCGCGGAAGGAAGCGAAACCCCGATGAACGGTGAGCAGGAAATCTCTTTGTCAGAACGATATACGGGAATTCTGGCGGAGAGGGAGGGATTCGAACCCTCGATACAGGTGTTAGCCCGTATAACGGTTTAGCAAACCGCCGCCTTCAGCCTCTCGGCCACCTCTCCGTCGTGCGGAATTTCAGTTTACCACGGCCGGCATCACCTCGTTTGCCGCTTCCTTCCTAACCATTTGCGCTATCTGGAGCATCATTCGATCCCATCAGCGCCTAGAGTCCCTCAGCCTCTCTTGCGCCTTGGGAGAGCAATTGGTGCATTTTCGACTTGTCCAATGCCAAGCGCGTTTCTGAGACTTTACGCATCGCAGCGATCGCCCCGAATGTCACCGGTTTGACTGCCGCGAACCGATCCAGTCCACCTCACCGTTAATCTCAGGCACGGACGCACCTTGCCCTAATGCCGCCGATCTGGGTATTGTTACGGAGTGAAATTTCCGCGATCCAGTGGCATCCTGCTCCACTTCACTTCTTTGCCAGGCCGCTTCGGCATTGGTGATCTCGGCCCCTGCGCCTACGAATTCGCTGACTTCCTCTGCGCCGCCGGACAGAAGTTGTGGCAAGTGTTGCCGCTGAATCCCACGGGATACGGTGATTCTCCGTATCAGTGCTTTTCCGCTTTTGCCGGTAACCCGGTGTTGCTCAGTCTCGAGCGCTTGCGGGAGCAGGGCTTGCTGCAACAATCAGACCTGGCTCGGTCGCCGGCGTTTCCCGAAGATTCCGTCGACTACGGGCCGGTGATCGCGTTCCGAATGGCGGCTCTCCGCCGCGCGGCGCAGGTTTTCTTTGCCGACGGGTCCCGCGCCGACCGTGCCGCCTTCGACGGTTTTTGCGAAAGCGCCAGCCCCTGGCTCGATGACTATGCGCTTTTTATGGCCTGCAAAGACGCGCATCAAGGAGCCATGTGGACCTCATGGGATCCACAAATTCGCAGGCGAGATGCTCATGCCGTAAGCGAGTGGTCAAGAAGACTGGCGCCGGAGCTGAAAGCTTACAAGTACTGGCAGTTCGAATTCTTCCAGCAGTGGGAACGTCTCAAAACTTATTGCCAGCAGCGCAGCATACGGTTCATGGGCGACATCCCCATCTATGTTGCGCACGACAGCGCCGACGTCTGGGCGCATCCTGAACTTTTCTATCTCGATGAGCAGGGCTGCACCACCGTGGTCTCGGGCGTGCCACCGGATTATTTCAGCGCCACCGGACAGCTTTGGGGCAATCCTATTTATCGCTGGGACGTGCTCGCCGCCAACGGATACAAATGGTGGATCGAGCGCTTTCGCGCCTCGCTCGCGCTCTTCGATATGGTGCGCCTCGATCATTTCCGCGGCTTTGAATCTTACTGGGAGGTTCCCGCCCATGAGACGACCGCCATTCACGGGCGCTGGGTCAAAGGGCCGGGAGAAGATTTTCTGTCGGCACTGCAGAACGCCTTTGGCGGCCTGCCGATTGTGGCGGAGAACCTCGGCGTCATCACTCCGCCGGTCGAGAAATTGCGGCAGCAGTTCGGTCTGCCGGGCATGAGTCTTTTACAATTCGCCTTCGGCACGGATCCGCAAGGGCCATCGTTTCGTCCGCATAATTACAGTCACGACCTGGTCGCTTACACCGGCGGACACGACAATGACACGACGGTGGGCTGGTGGTCGAGTTCCGGCGCGGGCGACAGCACACGCACTCCAGAGGATGTCCGCAAAGAGCACGAATTCGCTCGCGCCTATCTCAACTTCGACGACACTAACAACGATGATGATTCCAGGATCAACTGGGTCATGATCCGCGCCGTGCTGGCGTCGGTCGCGGACGTGGCCATTGTCCCCTTGCAGGATGTGCTCGGCCTCGGCAGCGAAGCGCGTATGAATCTTCCCGGCAAGGTCAGCGGAAACTGGAAATGGCGCTATCGTCCGGGAGCGTTGAGCGGCGAATTGAGCGCCAGGCTGCGATCTCTGGTCATGCTGTACGATCGATAGGAAAATCCGCGGTAGAAAGAATCTATGGACAAGCCGCCCCGAACCTTCTGGCAAATCTGGAACATGAGCTTCGGCTTCCTTGGCATCCAGTTTGGCTGGGGATTGCAGATGGCCAACATGAGCGCCATCTACGAGTACCTGGGCGCAAGGGCCGATCAGATTCCGATTCTCTGGCTGGCCGCGCCCCTTACCGGATTGATCGTGCAGCCCATCATCGGCCACGCCAGTGACCGCACCTGGGGGCCTTTGGGCCGGCGGCGTCCTTACTTTCTTGCGGGAGCGATTCTGAGTTCGATGGCGCTCATCTTGATGCCACGCAGCTCCGCACTCTGGATGGCCGCGGGCCTGCTATGGGTTCTCGACGCCTGCATCAACATCAGCATGGAGCCGTTTCGCGCGTTCGTCGCCGATCTGCTGCCGGAATTTCAGCGCACTCGCGGCTTCGCCATGCAGAGCCTCTTCATTGGGCTGGGCGCGGTGATTGCCTCGGCACTGCCTTACCTGCTGACCAATGTTTTCCACGTCGGTGGAACCAGAGCCGCGGGGACGATTCCTCTCACCGTGCGTCTTTCGTTTTACATTGGCGCGGCGGCGTTCCTGGGCGCTGTGCTGTGGACCGTTTTCACGACCAAAGAATATCCACCCGACAATCTGGCGGAATTTCAGAAACAAAAGACCGAGCGTGCAGGCTTCGCCGCCGGCGCTTTGGCAATCTTGACGTCAATCCGCGAAATGCCCCGCACTATGCGCCAACTTGCCTGGGTGCAAATCTGCACCTGGCTGGGATTGTTCTGCATGTGGCTGTACTTTCCGGTCGCGGTGGCGCGCAATGTTTTCGGCGCCGCCGACACGAATTCTCCCCTATATTCCTCGGGCGTGGAATGGGCGGGCGTTTGTTTCGGAATGTACTCCCTGGTGTGTTTCGGATTTTCCTTCGTGCTGCCCGCACTCGCCCGCCTATACGGACGCAAGGCAACTCACAGTCTCTGCCTGATCTGCGGCGGATTAGGCCTGCTTTCCGTGGCCGTGATTCACAACAAGTATCTGCTGTTGTTCTCCATGGTGGGAGTCGGGATTGCCTGGGCCAGCACTCTCTCCATGCCCTACTCCATTCTTGCCGGATCGCTCCCCCACGGAAAAACCGGCGTCTACATGGGCATCTTCAACTTTTTCATCGTGATTCCAGAGATCACAGCATCGCTTGGATTCGGCTGGGTCATGGGTCATCTGCTGAACAACAACCGCATTGCCGCCGTGGTGGCGGGTGGAATCTTCTTCATCCTGGCGGCCATACTGACTCAGCGCGTGGAGGATCTCTACGACCTGCGCCATCCCAGCAGTTCGCTTCCCGGCAATGCCGTCGCAGCTAAGGGTTGAGTCGAAGAGAATCGTCATGGCTGGCAACTCGGGCGGACGCCCGGTTCTCCACCAACAACTCACCGCGCACGCACGCTGATGAGATCGGTCCCAACCGGCACACCGCGAGCGATCTTTACTCGGACCAGCGCCTCGAAGGGCCTGAGCGGCCCGGCGCCAGAGCCAGGAATTTCATGCAGCAATTTTTCCACCGACTCCTGCCGGCAAACAAACTCCACTGCGCCTTGCGTCCCGAACGTGGTCGTTCCCGCCAGAATCATCACGTACCGGCCGGAGATTCCCGGCACCAGCCCAACCACCGAATAATCTTCCGTCAGCGGGACATTAGAAGGACTGGCAAGGTAACTACTCGCCTCTCCCGCCTTCGGATGTTTGTTGACGATCGAAAGATCGCCTTGGCGCGGACCCGTCGCCACCCTCTGAAAAACGAATTCCTGCATGTTAGGAATGTCGAGCAGCGAAAGATTTTCTGACGGAGAGCCGACAAAGATCAGGTTGTTATTCTTCACGTCGTCGAGCGTAAACAAACTGCCGCGCTTCACCAGGATCCTCCGCCCCAGTGTGGCGAACGCCTCATCGAGCGCGTGGATGGCCAGCACCTCTCCCACGCCCGTGTAATGGTCGTACACCACGCTCTTCGCATCCTGGCGCGAATTGTAGTAACGCATGCCCGTCTCCGGCCGCCCCACGAAGGCTGCGTTGCTGAAGATGACCCACGGCTCCTCGGCTCCGGAAGTAAACGGTCTCCAGAAAGCGGCGAGGGGACCGGCAACTCGCGGAGCGCTGGGCGCGGCCATTGCCGGCTCGGGCAGTTTCCGGTTCCACAGCAGGCTCCCCAAAATAATCAACGAAGTAATCAGGCCGGCCAGCAGCAATATGAAGGCGACTCGCCATCCTGCTGGAACGGCTGTGGCGGCAATGCTCGTCGGCGACCCCTCGCGCAGCGGCACGCTCTGAGGCTGCGGCTCGATCAGCCTCGTCTCGAAGATAAGGTGATAGCTTCCTTTCGGAATTTTGACCAGGATCGGATCCCCCGCTCCCTCGCTGGCGTAGTACTCCGCCAGCTTCATCCGCAGACGTCCAGCCTGCACCCGGATGGTCGAGTCTGACTGCGGATCAAAGTCCGCGTGCCGCCCATACACCTCGGTGGCAATCTGATACTCCTTCAGCGGCGCATCAGGATGTTCGATGGCTTGTTTTGCGAGATATTGCAATAGTTTGCAGAGGGACTCGGAGCCCCGCAGGCTATGACTTTTAATAATGTTATCTATTTGCTGGAAGAATTGTTCTGGCCCAGCCGCGAAAGTATGTGTCACAGCCATTTAACACCGGCGTAACAGGGATCGTATCTTCGTGCAGCGACAACATTTTACCGCAGTAACCGTTTAAAAACCTAGTGAAACCTCCCCTTCTACTCCTTTTGCACTAAAACTTGCAGCTCTCAATAGTTCGAGCTGAGGAAATCGATGTCTCCCGAAGTCCCCGAAATTGGAGGAAACATGAAGAGCAAATTCTTTCTGGTTCTCATTCTTGTGCTGTGTCTGGCCGGTTTGGCGCTGGCACAGTCTGACACAGCCCGTCTCATCGGAACCATCACCGACCCCACCGGCGCGGTTGTGACGAACGCCACCGTTACCGTGACCGAAACCGGAACCGGACGGGTGGTAACCGCGAAAACGGGCGCTGCCGGCGAGTACGCCGTCAATGCTCTGCCAATCGGAAAATACCATGTTGAGGTGGCGCAGCAAGGCTTCAAGACTGCGCACGCCGACTTTTCCCTTGATGTTTCCCAGGTCCTCGAGATCAACCTGAAACTGGAAACCGGCGCCGCCTCGGCAGTCGTGGACGTGACCGGCGAAATTCCGCTCGTCGATACAGCCACCTCCACCGCCGGCGAAGTGATCCAGGGACGGCAAGTGGTGGACCTTCCGCTCAACGGACGCAACTTCGCCCAACTCGCACTGCTGACCCCGGGCGTCAGCCGCGGCGCTTATGGGGATAACGCAGTCGGCATCGGCCCTGGGGGCGGGCCGGCAGCCGAAACTTGGCGCAACTACGAATCCGGGGGTGCGGCGCTGTCCGTCAACGGTTTGCGGCCTCAGGCCAACAACTACGAGCTGGATGGCCTCGACAATAACGACTCCCTGGTCAACACCCTGACCGTCTACCCGGCGATTGAAGATATCGCAGAATTTAAGACCACAACCAGCGTTGCCCCGGCCGAGTTTGGACGCGCCGGCGGTGCCGTCGTCCAGGTGGCCACCAAGTCCGGAACCAATGATATTCACGGCGCCGTCTACTGGTTTAACCGCTCACGGGAAGGGGCTGCGGATACCTTCAGCAACCCCGTCACTCCCGAGTTGAGCCGCAATCAGTTTGGCGCTTCGGTCGGCGGACCAATCTGGAAAAACAAGCTCTTCGCCTTCATCGACTACCAGGGTTGGCGCCAGGACGTGCCGGCGGGCGTTCAAAATAACAAGGTGCCGACAGACTTTATGCGGGGTACAGCAGCCTCGGAACCCGGAATCTACGATTTCAGCGCACTGCTCGCAGCGAACTCACCGTCGGGTACATCGACCGCGACCACCGTGCCGATCTCGGCCGTCTGCCCGGGCCTGTATTCGGGTGGTGACCTGTTGCCGCAATTCGCCTCCAGCATCGGATACATCTACAACCCGCAAACCTGTTTGCCATTCGGCTGGACCGGCGGCATCAACACCTCGCAAGCAGGTAATACCGCACTCAACCTCATTCCGGCTGCCAGCATGAACACCGTGGGCCTGGCGTATCTGAACGCGTTTCCCGAGCCCAATATCGCGGGCGCGAACCCGGCAACCAACGACAACAACTTCCGGGGACCGCAGCAGAACATCACCAAACTGAACGACTACGATGCACGCCTCGATTTCATTGCCACGTCCAAAGACTCTATTTTTGCCCGCTATAGCCTCGGCGATGATTTTCTGGACAACACCCCCTGGCTGCAGGGCGCACATAATGCCCAAGGCTTCCTGCCCTCCGGCAACGGTAACAACCCGCAGCATCCCCGTCAGGTTGCCGTGGGCTGGACCCACATTCTCAGCCCCAACCTTATCAATGAATTCCACTATGGCTACTCGCGTCCGTATTTCGGGTACCAGCAGCCCGGCTTTGGCATTAACATGGCCTCCGCGCTTGGCATCCCCAATGCCAACACGAGCCCCTTGCTGGGCGGCATGACCCTCATCGGCGGCTGGTACGGGAACATGGCCTACGTGGGCGACGGTGGCCCCTATCTCGTCGTCGAGCCGTCCCATCAGTTCACCGATTCCGTAACTTGGACCAAAGGGAAGCACGTCTTCAAGTTTGGCACCAGCATTATGCACCGTGACGTAAATTGGACCCAGGGCAACAACGCCAAAGGCTACTTCTGGATCGATGACGGCGACTACTGCTGCACTGGCTTCCCCATTCCAACCTCGGGCCACGGGACCTTTACCGGCTATGAGGATTCCGAGGTGGTCGCCGGTTTTATGGGCGCCTACTCGCTGGGTGGTTTCCATGGGTATTACAGCACGCGGAGCTGGGAGAACGGCTTCTTCGCACAGGACGATTTCCGCGTGAACCGAAGGCTGACTTTGAACCTCGGCCTGCGTTACGACCTCTTCACCTGGCCGAAAGAAGCCAACAACAACATGTCCAACTTCAATCCTGCGACCGGAGAATTGGTTGAGGCCGGAACCGCCGCAGCCGCTGGATATAACCTCTCTTTGATCGACACGCCGAAGCATAATTTCGGTCCGCGCCTCGGATTTGCCTACGATTTGTTTGGAGATGGCAAAACCGTGCTCCGTGGCGGATATGGCTACTTCTACTACCTCGACCGTGGCGGCGTCGCCAATGAACTTTCGAACAACCCCGACTACAACGGCGTCCAGACCTATTATGCGTGCAATAGCTACTCGGGGGGGATAGATTGCTCGGGCGCCTACAATGCCAACAGCGGGTATCGCGTCACGCTCAGCGGAGAAGCCCCAACCGGAACCACCAATCCGGTCGGAGCCACTGGAGCTCTACCGCCTAAAGTCGGCATCAACCCGAACGACGTGACCGCCAGCGACAGCGTGATTTATTACCCGAAGAACAGCCCGAACTCGCATATCCAGCAATGGAACATTCAGATCCAGCGCGCCTTGGACAGCAAGACATCGTTGAACCTGGCCTACGTTGGGACAAAGATGGGTAATGTCGCCACCCCCTTCAACGCCAATGGGACCGTTCTTGCACCTTATTCGGCGGGGCCCGCGACCAGTTGGTTCCCGACTGGGGGCACCATCAATCCGAACGGAGTGGGCTCCATCAGCGAGTATGCGATGATCGGCAGCGGAAACTACAACGGTCTGCAGACAAACCTGACTCGCAGGATGAGCAACGGACTCATGGTAACTGCGTCCTACACCTGGTCGCACACACTCGATAACGTCGCCTCGGCGCTCGGTGGCCCCGGTGGCATCATGGTGGGCCCAAATGGTACGCCCCTGCTGAACTACCAATACGGTAACTCGAATGACGATCAGCGCCAGAACTTCACTGCCAGCGTCATCTACGAGCTGCCTTTTGGACGCGGAAGAATGCTCGGCCACGACATCTCCAAAACGGTGGACTACGTGGTTGGCGGCTGGCAATGGAACAACCTGATCGTGCTGCAAAGCGGAACGCCGATGGATATCGACGGTGCCCCTGGCACCGCGAATGGCCAGAATGGCCGCCCGGACTACCACGGTGGATGCCAGACCGGCGTCTCCTGGGATGTCTGGATCAGCTGTCCGACGGGTGCGTTCACGGCTCCTGCTGGGCTCGTCGGCACCCTGCCGAGAAACGCCTTCCCGGGACCGGGAACTCACACTTGGGACACAGGGCTCTCGAAGACCTTCAGCGTCACTGAACGCGTGAAGACGGAGGTGCGTGCCCAAGTATACAACCTGACCAACACGCCCCAATTGCAGAACCCGAACACCAACTACACCGCCACCGGCAGTAGCGGTTTCGGCATCTTGACTTCGCCTCGGCTCGCGCCCACCAATCGGGAGCTCGAGCTCGCGGTGCGCCTATCCTTCTAACCGCAGCCGGGACGGCGCTTGAGTGCAATTCTCAAGCGCCTCCCGATTACTTTGAGCCGGGAAGCGGGATATGCTCTCGGCTCTTTTTTCTTGATTGCTTTGCTGCGCGTTGCTCGGTCGGGTGCCTCAAGGCGGGCCGCTGTTAACTGCCATGAAAAACAAACGCACCATCGCGCTAGTGCTGCTCGTGGTCTGCCTGCTCGCGCTCCCGGCGTGGCCGCAGTCGGATGCCAGGGCGGGCCAAGTTCCCGTTGTTCCCAAGCCCGTAGTTCGCAAAATTGATCCACCCAACTGGTGGGTAAACTACACGCCCGAGCTCACGCTGCTGCTGACCGGCGAAAACCTGAGTGGCGCCCGAGTGGAAAGCCCCACGAAGGGTCTGACCTCCCTCAACGCGGAAGCTTCTGCCAACGGACATTATCTCTTCGTCCACCTGCAACTGAGTTCCGATCTGCCGCCGGGAACCGTTCCCTTGCATCTGACCACTTCGGCGGGATCGGAGACGGTTTCGCTGCCGCTGCTGGCTCGGGCGGACCCACGCGGCCACTTCGCAGGGTTTTCTCGCGACGACGTCATCTACCTGATCATGCCCGACCGCTTCGCCGACGGCGATCCGTCGAACGATCGGCCTGCTGGCTCTGACGGGGTCTATGACCGCAGCCAGGCCAAGGCCTATCACGGCGGCGATCTCCGTGGCATTCGCGAGCATCTTGCATACCTGCACGATCTCGGCGTCACCACGCTGTGGCTCACTCCCGTCTGGAAGAATACCGACTCCGACTATCACGGCTACCACGTCGTAGATTTCTACGCCCTCGACGACCACATGGGATCCATGCAGGAATACCAAGCCCTGGTGGCGGAAGCTCACCGGCTGGGCATGAAGGTGCTGATCGACTACGTCGTCAATCACACAGGCCCGCATCATCCCTGGGCCAACGATCCGCCGACGCCGACGTGGTTTCATGGCACGCCCGCGCACCATCTGGAGCCTGCCTATACCTTCAAAGGGTTGGTGGATCCGCACGCTTCACCGCGCGAGTATCTCGCCACGCTCGACGGATGGTTCGCGGGCAAGCTGCCCGATCTGAATCCCGACGATCCTGAGCTCGCCACCTACCTGACGCAGAATGCCATGTGGTGGACGGAGAGCGCACAACTGGATGGATTCCGCCTCGATACATTTCCATATTCCACGCGCCAATTCTGGAGCGGATGGCACGCCCGATTGCGCCAGGTTTATCCCCAGATCAACAGCGTCGGCGAGGTGTGGGACGCCGATTCGACCATCACGTCATTCTTCGAAGGCGGACGAAAGCAGTTCGACGGCATCGATTCCGGTCTCACCACAGTTTTCGACTTCCCGCTCGAATTCGCCTTGCGCGACGTCATCATCAAGGGCGACCCCATGGAGAAGATCGTCGATGTTCTTCGTCACGATGAACTCTATCCCCATCCTGAAATGCTGGTTACTTTCATCGGCAATCACGATAACGGCCGCTTCGTGAGTGAAAAGGGCAGCAGCCCGGCCAAACTCAAAGCCGCATTGTCGCTTCTGCTGACCTTGCGGGGGATTCCGCAAATTTACTCCGGCGACGAAATCGCCATGCCGGGCGGCGGCGATCCCGATAACCGGCGCGACTTCCCCGGAGGTTTCCCCGGTGATCCGCGCAACGCCTTCACTGCTAGCGGCCGCACTCCGGAACAGCAGGATGTGTTCGCCTATGTGCAATCGTTGCTGGCGCTGCGCAAAGCGCATCCCGCACTGCGCACCGGAAAGCAGTGGCACATCGGATGGGATGACAGCTACTACGCGTTCTTGCGCGATCTACCGGAGGAGAAATTGCTCGTGGTCTACAACAACTCGTCTTCCACGCGCGAACTGAAGATTCCCCTGGCAGACACGCCTTTGGCGGGGGCGCAGCGGCTGCAGTCTGTGTTTGGCGGCACGGCCGCAGAAACTACCGCGGGTGAGTTGCGGATCACCATGGCCTCCCGTACCCTCGCCGTGTTTAGTGTCCAGTAAGCGATTTGGCTTGACCCTCGGCAGGTAAATTTTGAACGAGACCATTCCATGCTGAAGCGTGCTCTGATTCATCTCTTTCTTTTCCTCTTTTCCGCTGGGCTTTGTGCCTCGCAAACCAACTCCCATGATGCCCAAGGTCACGAGTGGTGGCAGCACGCCGTTTTTTACGAGATCTATCCGCGCAGCTTTGCCGACAGCAACAACGACGGTGTCGGCGACCTGAAGGGCATAACTTCGAAGATGGGCTATCTCCACGATCTGGGCGTGGACGCCATCTGGATCACTCCCTGTTTCCCCTCGCCCCAGGTCGACTTCGGCTACGACGTTTCCGATTACGAAAACATTGACCCCATGTACGGCACGCTCGCCGATTTCGACCGCATGGTGAAGACCGGCCGCAAGAAGGGCGTACACATCATTCTCGATTTCGTCTTGAACCATACCTCCGATCAGCACCCCTGGTTCAAGGACTCGGCCTCGTCCCGCACCGCGTCCCATCGCGACTGGTACATCTGGCGTGACGGGCGCGCCCCTGGCCAGCCGCCTAATAACTGGATTTCGATCTTCGGCGGCTCGGCCTGGAAGTTCGACGACAAGACTGGCCAGTATTACTACCATTTCTTCTACCCGCAGCAGCCCGACCTGAACTGGCGCAACCCTGCCGTCGAAAAAGCCATGTTCGATGTGACCCGCTGGTGGTACCGGCGCGGCGTCTCCGGTTTTCGCCTCGACGCCGTGGATACGCTGTTTGAGGATCCCGAGCTTCACGATAATCCCACCAGGCCCGGCGTGAATAAGTACGGCGATCCGATCATGGAGAACCAGTACAACACCAATCTTCCCGAGCTCCACGACGTGCTCCGCAAACTGCGCTCGGTGGCCGATGAATCCCATGCCGTCCTCATCGGCGAGACCTGGACCAGCAATATCGAGCAGTTGAAGGCTTACTACGGCGCGCTCGGCGGCGAGTTGCAGATGCCTATGGACTTCATGTTCACCACCACCAAGAAACTTGATCCTGCCGAGTTTCGGCGCAAGGTTGCCGCCGTAGATTCCGCCGGCGGCTGGCCCGTCTATGTCATCGGCAATCACGACATGGTCCGGTCCTATAACCGTTACGGCGATGGCGTCCATAATGACCAGATCGCCAAGCTCATGGCCGCTTTTTACCTGACCTTGCGCGGCACCCCGGTTATGTACTACGGCGAAGAGATTGGGATGGAGAACAACGATCCGCAACGCAAGGAGGACGTCAAAGACCCCATCGGAAAACTCGGCTGGCCCAGGGAAAAAGGCCGCGACGGCGAACGCACCCCGATGCAGTGGAAGAATGAGCCGAACGCCGGCTTCAGCAAGAGCGCTCCCTGGCTTCCCGTGCCCGCCAGCTACGCGACCCACAACGTCGAGACCGAGCTCAAAGATCCCAGCTCCATCCTGAACTTCTACAAGCCCATTCTCGCACTGCGCCACTCCCAGCCCGCGCTGCTCGAAGGCGCTTACGTCCCTCTCAACCAGGATGACCCCAACGTGCTCTCCTATTTGCGCACCTACCAGGGCAAAGCAGTGCTGGTAGCTCTTAACATGTCGAGCTCCAGACAAAAGATCATGTTCGACCTCGCCCAGCAGGGCTTTCCCGCCGCCAAACTGAAACCGTTAGCCGCCTCCGAGGCGCAAGCGGTCGATTCCGGAGTATCGCTCGAGCCCTTCGGAGCTTTCGTGGGTGAGGTGGTCAAATGACGCAGACGCAAATGCCGCAAGGAGGTTTGTCCATGCGCTTCAGGGCGTCGCTCCTTACTCTGCTTGTGGCACTGCTAACCAGTTGTACGACGACGCGGGAAAGCGCGGCGAGCCCGGCTGCGAATCAGCCGAGCCCCTATCAACCCATACCCTACGTCAAGATCCAGCATCCGGAGTGGAGCAAGAACGCCACCATCTACCAGATCAACACCCGGCAGTTCACGCCGGAAGGCACTTTCCGCGCGGCGGAGAAGCAACTGCCCCGGCTGAAAGAACTGGGCGTGGACATCTTGTGGCTGATGCCCATCCACAAGATTGGCGAAAAGAATCGCAAGGGCACTTTAGGCAGTCCCTATGCGGTACAGGACTATTACAGCGTGAATCCTGACTTCGGCACTCTCGATGATCTCAAACACTTCGTCCAAGCCGCCCACCAGCAGCACATGTACGTCATCCTCGACTGGGTCGCCAACCACACCGCCTGGGACAATGTCCTTGTCCACGACCATCCCGAATGGTATGCGCGCGACTGGAAAGGCGATTTCACGCCGACGCCGTGGGAGAACTGGACCGACATTATCGATCTCGACTACCGCCAGGAAGGTCTGCGCAAGTACATGACCGATGCCCTGAAGTACTGGGTGAAGGAAGCCGATATCGACGGCTATCGCTGTGACGTAGCTGGTTTCGTCCCCGTGGATTTCTGGAACAACGCGCGCAAGGAGCTCGACGCCATCAAGCCTGTCTTTATGCTGGCGGAAGGCGACTCCCGCGACCTGCACGCGGAAGCCTTCGATATGACCTACGCCTGGGGATGGTATGACGCTGTCCATCAGATCACCACCGGCAAGACGAAAGATCTGGGCGGGCTGATTGGGTATTACTCTTCGAACCAGAGCGCGTACCCGCCCAACATTATGCGCATGACCTTTGTCAGCAACCACGACAAGAATGCGTGGGATGGAACCGAGTTCGAGCAATTTGGCAAGGGACTCGAAGCAGCGATGGTGCTGTCCGTCGTAGGCGACGGGATGCCTCTGATCTACAACGGGCAGGAAGCGGCCAATACCAAGCGCCTGAAGTTCTTCGAAAAGGATCCGATCGTCTGGAAAGCGCACCCCAACGGCGATCTTTATAAAAAGCTATTCGCGCTGAAGAAAAAGAACACCGCGCTCTGGAATGCGCATTGGGGTGCAGCCATGATCGCGGTGCCCAACAGTCGTCCCGATAAGGTGTTCAGCTTCGTGCGGCAGAATGCTGCCGACAAGGTTTTCGCGGTAATCAATTTCTCAGATCAGCCCAGACGGTGACCTTCCGAGACACTCTTTATCACGGCAAATACACAAATTACTTCGGCGGACAGTCCGTTGAATTGGACGCCTCCGCGAAACTCAGCTTGAGACCGTGGGGATACCAGGTTTTCGTGAAGTGATCTTCGCCTTATTATCCGTGGCCGCTCAAAGCCGTGATACTCTTGCTCGCTTGCCCTCGGTCACTCGAAGCGAGGCTGTGGAAGCCAGTTCTACGCGGTTCCTTCCATTATTCTTGGCGCGATACAGAGCCTGGTCGGCTGCCTGGATCACCTGCTCGGGCTGGCGGTAGCGTGTGCTCGGCTCGGCAACGCCCATGCTGACCGTCACCGCCAGCCGATCCGCCGATTGCGTAGCGCTCGCGGAAAAGGATTTCTTCTTCCTCGATTTTCTGCGATCGGATTCGCTCGCGCGGCGATCGCTTTCTTTCTCTGCATTGCTCTCGGTTCTTCCTTCGGCTCTTCTTTCCGAACCACGCACCTGAAACGTGGACTTCTCAATGATCTGGCGCAGCGTGTCCAGATGCTCGAAGGCTTCTTTCGCGGAAGTGTTGCGAAAAACGATGGCGAACTCCTCTCCTCCGCAGCGAAACGCCTGTCCGTCGCCGCCGACATGAGACAGTCGCGAGGCCACCATGCACAACACCTGGTCGCCCACATCGTGGCCGTAGGCGTCGTTGAACTTCTTGAAATGGTCGATATCAACGATGGCAATCGCATATTGCTGGTCGAGTGACAGCAAGGCTTCGTTAAACGCGCGGCGTCCGCGAATGCCGGTGAGTTCATCGTAGTAGGCGAGTACGTAGGAAGTCTCGATCAGCGAGGCGCCGAGGATCAGAGCGGCCGTGGCAACGTAGGCGTCCGCCGCCTTGCCGAGCGGGGCGAATTGCAGCCAGAGGAACACCGACGCCACGGACCACGCAAAGCCGGGCTCGATCGGCTTACGAGTCTGAAAAAAACGCCAGATGAACACCGACGCGGCAGCCACAAAACTCAACAGAATCCAGGGCGGGATCGCGGGCTCGCCGGGATGATGTGGATTGGCAGGGCTATTCTCCGGCCGGCACAACACCGCGAACATTACCGATTCGAGGAAGAGCAATAGAAAGCGGGGCGCGATTCCCGCAAAGACCAGGCCGCGCTCGCGCATCCGGGCGAACACGATGAAGTTCAGCGGGATCAGCAGGGCAGCCAGCGCAACCGCCATACGTCCGGGTCCGGTACGAACTTCGCCGCCAGCAAAGAAATTGACCGCGCGATGTGCCAGCAGCAGCACCAGCAGCGAAAACAAAACGCGGCTGGAATTGAAACGCCAAGCCAGAATCAATCCCGCCGTGAACACGCCAACGTAGTAGAAGGCCAGCGAGGGTGCGACCTGGATGAACAGGGAGCTGTTGACAAGCCCCGCCACCAGCGCCAATAACAAGCCGCCCGGAACCAGCCACGCCTTCCACGTTCTCCCGTTCACTTCTTCAGAATACGGCAGCCGGAGTCGGCGGGCGATTATGTTTCGGGCACTGCTAACACCCACCACAGAGACACAGAGTCACAGAGGAATTCAAAGGATGGAAAAGCCCTGACTCCTACAGATTGGAAGATTTTCTCTGTGCCTCTGTGTCTCTGTGGTGGGGTTCTGCTTTGGGAGCAAGCAATGATAGTCTTCCCTGTTAATCTTCCACATCCATGCCTCGCGCCTCGCAACCCGGACTCCGCATCGCCATCGACACCGGAGGCACGTTCACCGATTGCGTGTGGGTTGAGGGCGACGCTCTAAAGACTCTGAAGGTCTTCTCGACGCCCGACGATCCCTCGCGCGCGATTGCCGAAGCTCTCAGAAAAATCAGCCGCGCTATTCGCAAGCCCGCTGCTCAAACCACCCTCACGTTGCTGCATGGCACCACGGTCGGGACCAACGCTATGCTGCAAAGGAAAGGCGCTCGCGTGGCGCTGATTACAACCTCGGGATTCGAAGACGTCATCGAGATTGGACGGCAGGCGCGTCCGCGCCTCTATGACTTTTTCTTTGACCGGATCGCGCCGCTCGTTGCCCGCGACATGCGCTTCGGCGTCAAGGAGCGGACCGATGCCGGGGGCCGAATCTTAGAGCGTCCGCCGGAAGCGGAGTTGGCGCGGCTGCGGGAGACGGTGCGGCGGGCCGGCCCGGATGCCATCGCCATTTCTTTACTGTTCTCGTTTGCCAACGCGGAAAACGAAGCAGCCGTAGCTGCCGCCGTGGCAGAACTTGGCAAACCACTTTCTGTGTCTCATCAGATTCTGCCCGAGTTCCGCGAATACGAGCGCACCAGCACGGTCGTAGTGAATGCCTATCTGCAGCCGCTCATGCAGAGCTACATGGAAAGACTGGCGGAGCGCGCCCAGGAATCCGGAAATGGGTCTGGCGCAGCCCGGAAGCGAAGCGAGCCAAGAATTTTCGTTATGCAATCCAGCGGCGGTATCACCGCGCTCGAATCGGCGGCGCGCGAACCGGTCCGCACCGTGCTCTCCGGCCCGGCCGGAGGACTGGTGGGCGCGGCGGCCATGGCCGCCCGCAGCGGGTTCCGGAAGATTCTCTCTTTCGACATGGGCGGAACCTCGACCGACGTGGCTGCCGTCCAGGGTGAGGTTCGAGCTGGTGGCCAATCGGAAGTGGCCGGGCTTCCAGTAGGCGTTCCCATGCTCGAGATTCACACCGTAGGCGCCGGAGGCGGCTCGCTGGCACGCTTCGACGCCGGCGGTTCGCTGCGTGTGGGGCCGGAATCGGCCGGCGCCGATCCCGGGCCAATCTGCTACGGTCGTGGAACCGAACCCACGGTCACCGACGCCAACCTGCTGATGGGACGCCTTCGCCCCAACCGTTTTCTCGGCGGCGAATTCACGCTCGACGTTGAAAGAGCGCGGCAGATCACGTCGCAATGGCTGAAGCAACAGGGCTCGCGCTTGAGCCTGGAGCAATTTTCCGCCGGCGTCGTACGCGTGGTGAATGCCAACATGGAGCGGGCTTTGCGCGTCGTCTCCATCGAGCGCGGCTACGATCCGCGCGACTTCGCGCTGGTCGCATTCGGCGGCGCGGGCGGCCTTCATGCCTGCGAACTGGCCGAGGCCATGGCCATCCCGACGGTGATGATTCCGGCACGGCCGGGCGCGCTTTCCGCCTTCGGAATCCTGGTCAGCGATGTGGTCAAAGATTATTCGCGTACGCTGCTCTGGCGCTTTGCCGATCATCAAGGGCAAGTGGCGCCGCAGGCAAAGCTGCAGCAGGAATTTCGCAAGCTGGAAGCGGCCGCTCACAAGGAATTCCGCGCCGAGCGCTGGCAGGGCGCTATTCTTTATGAAAGGAGTCTTGACCTTCGTTATCGTGGTCAAGGTTACGAACTCAATGTGCCCGCCACCGGGAATGACGATGTCACAGCTCGCTTCCACGACGAACATCAGCGCCGTTATGGCTATCACCACCCGGAGCGAGAAATTGAACTGGTCACGCTGCGTCTGCGCGCCCGGTTGCGAACGCCGCCGCAATCCCAACTCGAAACTAAAGTTGTGCAGCGGCAAACAGCGCGCAAGGGGTCGCCACGCGTAACACCGGTTGAACGCGCGCCTGTATTGTTTGGCGGCAAAACCATGACCACGCCCGTGTTGGAACGCGGCGACCTTGTCCCGGGCCAATCCATGATAGGACCGGCGGTGATCACCGAGTACAGCGCAACCACGGTGATTCCGCCGGGAAAGAAGTTTTGGGTGGATGCGTCAGAAAACCTGGTGATTAAGATCAGGTAAGCGCGATCGGTTAATCTCGTGCCTCACTCTTCCTCTGGCTCTTTCTTCTCTTCGATCGCCATGTCCTTCAATTCGCTGGACTCGAACACATCCCCGCATTCCTGGCATTCCACATACTCGGATTCTTCGTCGCGAGAGACGATCTGCACTTGCGGATGTTTGCACTGGTCGCGGCTGACTTTCTTTGGGAAGGATTGCGACGGCTGGCTAGACATCATAAACTTGGCAACTATTCATCTCTCGACGGAAATGTTCATTTTTGCCCAAATTGGCGATATTTTGCTGCGGCGCGCCGAGGATGTCAAGTATCTTTGAGAGCAGAAGTAGAGAGCAGAGGTATGGCCACTCTTTCCCCTGACGCGCTGTCCGCGGCGGCTGCCGAGTTAGCGGATGCCGGCGTGACGCCGATCTCCCGTGAAGCGGCTTGCCGACTGCTGCAGGCAGACGACGACATGCTGCCATCCCTGCTCGCAGCGGCTCAACTTGCTCGTGCAAGATTCAAGCCGGCGGTCATGACCTATTCCCGCAAGGTGTTTCTTCCTCTGACGAATCTTTGTCGCGACTACTGCGGCTACTGCACGTTCCGGCGCGATCCCGGAGATCCCGGCGCCCACACCATGACGCCCGACGAAGTAATGGAAGTCGTGCGCGCGGGCGAGCGTATGGGATGCACCGAGGCCCTGTTCAGCCTGGGCGACAAGCCCGAGCTGCTTTTTCCCCAGATGCGCGATACCCTGCGCCGACTCGGATATAAGTCCACCCTCCATTATCTGGAAGCAATGTGCGAAAAAGTGCTCCGCGAATCAAGCCTCCTGCCGCATCCCAATCCCGGACTCATGAGCGCGGAATGGCTGGAACGACTGTCCCGCGTAGCTCCGAGCCTCGGGCTCATGCTGGAAACGACCAGCATGCGCCTGCTCGAGAAGAACGCTGCCCACGACAACGCTCCCGACAAGGAACCCGCGAAGCGCCTGCGTGTGATTGAGGATGCCGGGCGGCAGAAGATTCCTTTTACCACCGGAATTCTGATTGGCATTGGCGAGACGCCGGAAGAGCGCGTGGATTCGCTGATTGCGATCCGCAATCTGCATGAGAAGTACGGCCACATCCAGGAAGTTATCGTGCAACCCTTCCGCGCCAAAAGTGGAACGCCGATGGCCGCATGGCCCGAACCCGGCCGCGGAGAGATGCTGCGCGCGCTGGCGGTCGCGCGGCTCCTGATGCCGGATATGAATATTCAAGCGCCCCCGAATCTCTCCGACCCGCACTATGAGGAATTGCTCGATGGCGGCATCAACGACTGGGGCGGGATCTCGCCCCTGACGCCGGATTTCATCAATCCGGAAAAGCCCTGGCCGCACCTGCATCAATTGCAGCAACGGACCGAGGCAAAAAGATTTGAGTTGCGCCAACGGTTGCCGGTTTATCCTGAATTCGCAGAACAAGCAGCGGCTCACAGTGATTTGCTCGCGGAGCGCCTGGGTACGGCGGCTGACGCAGCGGGCTACGCTTGGAGGGCGGCATGACTCGAACCGTGAAAGAGCAGGTTAAGACAGGGTTCCGCTTGGCTGGCGGAATTGTCCTGTTTGTCCTCTCGGTGCTGTTCCTCGCCTACGGACTCGACGCGGTATGGACAGCAGTTCCGCCCGGCCACTTGGTTTGGGGAGCTTGGATTGGCTGGAGCGAGCTGCTCGCCGCCGCAGTGCTCATCCCAACAACAGCGCACTTATGGCTGCAATACTTCGCGGGATGCGTTGGATTCGGCTTCCTTAAGAGCCTTGTGGTCATCTTTGCTGGGAAGGATTGGTATTCTCCTCACGCCAGTTTCTCGCGGCTTGAAGCAACGGAGATGACCTTTTTTTTGGTGCCACGCTCGCCTTGCTCACTAGGTTTGCTAGGGAACGCCCTACAACTCTGGACAGAATCGCCATTACCATATATCTGTTCCTTTTCCTCGGTTACCGCAATAATGCTCATTTCTCATTTTTTCAAGCCGGGGGCGGGTTGACTGCATTGTTCCTCGCCTGGTGTGTAGATCGATGGAAGTGGCATCCGGGCATTCGATCTGACCGGAGGGCGGCATGATTACGATTCTGACTGGCGGCACAGGCGGCGCCAAGTTCGTCGATGGACTCCGGCAACTCGTTCGTCCGGAAGAGCTGACCATCATCGTGAACACCGGCGACGACATGCTGTGGTGGGGATTGTACGTTTCCCCCGATCTGGATTCGATCACCTACATGCTCGCCGGGAAACTGAGCCAGGAACGCGGTTGGGGCGTGAAGGGCGACACTTTTTTTTGCCTGAACGCTATGGGGCAGTTGGGACAACCGATCTGGTTTCACGCCGGCGATCGCGATCTGGCCACGCACATTCTTCGTTCCAAGCTGCTGGCCGATGGCAAAACCCTCAGTGAAGCCACCTCTGAGATCGCGGCCAGATTGGGGGTCAGAGCGCGCATCCTGCCCATGAGCAATTCGCGCGTGGAGACGAGAGTCTTAACTCCCGCGGGTGACTTGAGCTTTGAAGAATATTTCGTCCAACGCTGGTACCAGGATCCCGTGAAATCGGTGCGCTTCGTCGGCGCCTCGGATGCCGAGCCAGCGCCCGGAGTGATCGAGGCGATCCGGTCGGCCGACCTGGTGTTGCTGGCGCCGAGTAATCCGGTGACCAGCATCGGCCCGATTCTCGTCGTGCCCGGAATTCGCGAAGCGCTGCGCGAAAGCCGCGCCCGTTCTGTGGCCGTGAGCCCGATTGTGGGAGGGGCCGCAGTAACTGGACCCGCGGGAATACTCATGGCGGCTCAAGGCTTCGCGGTTTCGATTGCCGGGGTTGCCGACTGCTATCACGATTTCCTCGACCTGCTCGTCGTCGATTCCGAGGATGCCTTGGCTGCCGAAGAATTGCGCAAGACCGGCATGCGTGTGCATTGCACTCCGACCGTCATGCGCAGGAATGAAGATAGAGTCGCGCTGGCCAAGAGCGTACTGGAAGCGGCGATGCAACCTCCATCCGCTCAGGGCGCAGTGGAGCGCGCATGATTTTGGTCCCGGTAAAAAACCTAGCCGCCGCCAAGCAGCGCCTGTCTTCCATCTTGAGTCCTGAACAACGTCTGGCGCTGGCGCAGGCCATGTGCGAGGACGTACTCGAAGCCCTGGCTCGCTGGCAAGGCCGTCCCTCCGTTGCAGTGGTAACGAGCGATTCGTTCGCCCGCGATCTGGCGGCGCGCTTCCACTTCGAGGTCGTTGCCGACGACGACTCCGGAGAAACCAGCGCCATCGAAATGGCGACGGCGTTTTGCCGGGAGCGTGGAGCGAACAGCACTCTGGTGGTTCCGGCAGATATTCCTTTGATCGACAGTGCGGAACTTCAGAAGATCGTGGATAGCGCTCCACACCATCAAGGCGGCGCTGTGCTGGTGCCCGATGCGGCTGGACGCGGCACCAACGCAGCCTGGCGATCTCCCGGCGACTTGTTCCCGTTGCGCTTCGGAAACGACAGCTTTCTGCCGCATCTGTCCGCAGCGAAAGCAACCGGCCTGCCGTGCGTGGTACTTGATCTGCCAGGGATTGCGCGGGATGTCGATCGTCCCGAGGACCTCCGCGAACTAGCCGCAGCCAGCGGGGACCGCCGCTCGCAGAAGCTGGTGCGCAGCTGGAACTTGGACTTCTCCACGAACGGGAAGGCCACGGCTTCAGCCGTGCCATATAGAGCTGGTTGAACGGCAGCTATGAAACCATCGTTCACATGACGAAGTCTAAGCGCGGGGCTGGGGAGGTCCGCATTCTTTCGATCCCCGTCGGCGGAGAAATCCGCGCCGGAGAATCACTCAGCGCGCGCTTGTTGGCGGCGGCAAAGAGTTTGGGTCTGCGCTTTCAGGATGGCGACATCCTCGTCGTAAAACACAAAGTTGTTTCCAAGGCGGAAGGCGCACTGGTCGCGCTCGAGGAGGTTCGTCCGTCGGCTGCGTCGCGAACCTGGGCTCGGCGCTACGGGCTTGACGCACGCATCCGTGAACTGGCGATGCGCGAAAGCCGTCGAATCGTGCGGCGCAAACGCAATGTGCTGATCACCGAAACCAGGCACGGTTTCGTTTGCGCCAATAGCGGGGTGGATGTATCGAACGTCGATGGCGGGCGGCACGCGGTGCTGCTGCCGGAAAATCCGGATCGCTCGGCGGCGCGCTTGCGGCGGGACGTGAAAAAGCAGGCTGGGGTCGAGATCGCGGTCATCGTCAGCGATAGTTTTGGACGCCCGTGGCGGGAAGGCTTGACGGAAGTGGCGATTGGCGTCGCGGGCATGCGGCCACTGGTCGACTATCGCGGACGCCGCGATCCGCACGGCTACCCGCTGCACGCGACCGTCGACGCGGTCGCCGACGAACTGGCTTGCGCCGCAGGCCTGGTTTGCGGCAAGCTGGCAGGCACGCCCGCTTGCATTATTCGCGGCTATGCGTGCCGCCGAGGAAGCGGTAAAGCAAGGGAATTGATCCGGCCCGCGAAGAACGATCTTTTTCGATAGGAGAACGCTATGACCCTGCAGGCCTCAGAATTCGAGCAATTCCCCGCGCTGACCTGGGACGAAGTCGCGCCCCAAGCTTCCGCGGCGATTCGCGGCGCGTTAGAACGCACGCTCGAAACCCAAGACGGCGCCTGCCTGACCGATGAAGAGCGCTATGCCCTGGCGAACTGTGACGGCGCCGATCTGCTCGCGCTGCTGGCGGCCGCCGACGCGCTGCGACGCGATCTGGTCGGCAACATTGTCAGTTACGTGGTCAATCGCAACATCAATTTCACCAACATCTGTTTCGTCGGATGCAAGTTTTGCGCCTTCAGCCGCGGCCCGCGCGAGGCCGACTCTTACTTTCATTCCCTCGAAGACATGGGACGCAAAAGTAAAGAAGCGTGGGAACTGGGCGCCACCGAAGTCTGCATCCAGGGCGGCCTGCCGCACGGTTTGCCTCCTTTTTATTACCGCGACATTCTGCGCGCCGTAAAGAATGCCGTCCCGGCAATGCACATCCATGCTTTCTCGCCGATGGAAATTGTGTACGGCGTGGAACTGACCGGCATGACGCTGCGCGACTATCTTATGATGCTGCGCGACAACGGCCTCGACACGCTGCCCGGCACGGCCGCCGAGATTCTGGACGACGAAATCCGCCACGTGCTCTCGCGCAACAAACTGTCGTCCGCGCAATGGCAGGAGGTGATCCGCACCGCGCATGCCTGCGGCATTCCCAGCACTTCAACCCTCATGTACGGCCACCGCGAAACGCCCGACCATTGGGTACGGCAGCTGTCGTTATTCCGGCAGATTCAGACCGAAACCGGCGGCTTCACCGAGTTCGTTCCGCTGGGCTTTGTACACCAGAACACGCTTCTGTTCCGGCAAGGCCTGGCGCGCTCGGGGCCGACGCTAGCAGAACACCTCAAGATTCACGCGCTGGCCAGAATCCTGTTGGCCGGCTCAATTCCTAATGTCCAGGTCTCGTGGGTAAAACTGAACCGCAAGCTTTCACAGCTCTGCCTGCACGCCGGAGCCAACGACTACGGCGGCACGCTGATGGAAGAAAACATCTCGCGCGAAGCCGGAGCCGACGCGGGCCAGTACACCAGTCCGGAAGATTTCCAGGCATTGATACTGGAGATGGGCCGCATTCCAGCCGAGCGCAACACCAGATATTCGCGCATGAAGATCAAGCTTCCCGTCGAATCACTTTCATCCGAATCGGCGTTCGCGACGGAGTTCGCGTGAGCCGCGCCATCGCCATAATCGGAGGCACTGGTCCCGCGGGTACAGGCCTGGCGCTGCGTTGGGCGCGCGCGGGAGAGATGATCATCATCGGCTCGCGCGATGCAACCCGCGCCCAGCAGACGGCAGACGCAATCCGCAAGCGAGCTGGTGCAAATGCCAAAGTTTCCGGCATGGAAAATTCTGCGGCTTGCGCTGCCACCGATCTGCTAGTGCTCACTGTGCCCTTCGAAGGTCAGGCCGCGCTGCTGAAGCAGTTGAAGTCCGCGATTCGTCCGGGCAGCATTCTGATTGATGCGACCGTTCCCCTGGCCGCGAGCGTCGGAGGCCGCGCCAGCCGCACTCTGGGCGTCTGGCAAGGCTCGGCCGCGCAACAGACGGCGGAACTGGTTCCGAAGGGCGTTTCCGTAGCAGCGGCATTTCAGAACGTGTCAGCAGAACAGCTCAACGGCGACGGAGATGTGGATTGCGACGTGATCGTGTGCAGCGACGATCCGAACGCCACGCAGATCGCGATGGACCTCGCGGCAAAGATCGCCGGCGTGCGAGCCATCGATGGCGGCAAACTGGAGAACGCGCGTATCGTCGAACAGATTACCGCACTGTTGATTGGCCTCAACCTCCGCCACAAAGGCCATGGCGGAGTGCGGATTACAGGCTTGCCTGATTCCGCGTACAAGACGGGAAACAGGTAGTTCTTCGTTGTCAGTTGTCAGTTGTCAGTTCTCAGTTAGAGGTCTTTTGGTGTTGGGAGGTGAGCTGGGGACCCCCTTGATCGCGGTCTTTTAAAGTCAAAGACTTAGGGGTGGTTGCGGCGCTAAGTCTTTGAGGAAATTGGAGTTATAGGTAACGTATTTAAGAACGTTGGAGTTACGGGGAATATGGCAGCGCGTGGTCAGCCGTTCTTGCGGATGACACGGAGCAGTAGAGCGACGCCGACGCCAAGGACCAGGGCTCCCATCACAAACCATTTCCCGATGTCGAGGCCAACCGCGCCCATCACCAGGAAAGCAACCGTGAGCAGAAGACCGGCAAACTCCGAGTCGACTTTCATCACCCGCCAGGGGCCCGGGTGCCGACTTGCGTCACAGTTCTTCATCGGGTTTATCCCCTACGCCAACAGTTCCCATCCCACATCAAGCGCAGCGCCCAGCTTCTTCCATGTGCTGACCGACCCGGCCTTGCGCCTGGTCTCGATCGCCGCGATCAGCGCGCGCGATACCCTAGCCTTTTTCGCCAGTTGCTCCTGGGTAAGCTTGCGGTATTCACGCCAGATGCGGAGCGCGGGCTCTCCTCTGAGCCGGCGCTCGGTGATCTCCAGGGGGATGAGTTCGTCGTTGCCGTCTGCAAGACGTGCTTTTGCGGCGTCGTACGCCTGAACGTCGGCCAGCATCTCCGCATCCTCCATCAGCTTCTGCAGTGCTGTCACCGGAATAACGGCGAATGCCTTGCCCCTGCGAGTAATGGTTTCGACACGCATCAGTAAATTCCTCCCCGTGGCCCCACTTCCAAGGCCCATAACTCAAGGCGGTCATCGTGCAACTCATAGATGACCCGCCAGTCGCCGATTCTCAGCCGGTAACCGTCGCGTCCCTGAAGCTTCGTGACGTTATTGTGCTGAGCATAAGGGTCGGTGGCAACCTCCTTAATCTTCTCCACAATCCGCTTCTGCCAGTTCACCGGAAGCCGGGAGAGCGCCTTGGCGAAGGACTTTGTGGTGACGACCTTGTACACCCATCAATTGTTACTCTAAGTAACACTGATGTCAAACTGAAAGTGCGGGGTGCCCCGGCCGTGCCCTTCCCGTTCGTCGAGGGGGCAGGTCTTTCCGCAGCGCTGAAGCGCTGCGCCACCTAAGAGCAGGGCCTGCTTTCTGGGCACTCCGAATTCAAATACATAGGTCCTTCGCTTCGCTCAGGATGACAGAGCTATTGGACTCAGTTTGACAGAGCTATAGGCGTCACTCCTCCACCGGCTGGGCGTCCAGTTCCTGAGCGGGTTCGCCTCCGGCCAGGCCTTGGGCTACGATCAGGCGGCGCGCTTCGATGCGGAGTCCGGGCAGAGCGCGGCCAAACCAGATGGCGCCGAGGACGCAGGCCACTCCTCCGGCGGCAACCGTGACGGGCGCGCCGATGCGGTCGGCCAAGGCTCCGCCAAAGAATGCTCCGAAGGGAGCCATGCCCATGAACATCATCGAATAGACGGACATGACGCGGCCGCGCAGTTGGTCGGGAACCATGGTCTGGATCAGCGTGTTCGAGCAGGCCATCTGCAGCATCATCGAATAGCCGGCGGGAAGCAGCAGCGCGGCCGACAACCAGAAGGTATGCGAGAACGAAAAAAGAAACAGGCTGGCGCCGAAGCTGGCGCAGGTGATTGCCACCCACCGTCCCAGACCTTTTACTCCGGTTTTAGCGGCCAGCGTCAAAGCGCCGAACAGCGCGCCCACGCCGGTCGCGCCCATCAGGATGCCGAGACCGCGCGCTCCGCCGTGCAGAATTTTGTCGGCAAAAATCGGCATCAGCACGGTGTAAGGCATACCGACCAGGCTGATCAGGCCCAGCAGCAAAAGCAGCGCACGAATGACCTTGGTGTGATTGACCCAGCGAAAGCCTTCAATAATATCTTCGATCGGCGATTGCTTGCCCGCACGCGGAGCCGAGCGCACGTGCATCAGTGCCAGGCCGATGATCACGGCGATGTAGCTTATGGAGTTGGCGGCAAAGCACCAACCTTCGCCAATTTTTGCCACCAGAATTCCGGCAATGGCTGGGCCGATGACGCGCGCTCCATTGAACATCGAGGAATTCAGCGCGATGGCGTTCATCAGGTCCTCTTTGCCGACCATGTCGACGAGGAAGGATTGACGTCCGGGAATGTCGAACGCGTTCACCACTCCGAGCAAGGCTGCGAGCACGAAGATGTGCCATACGTGCACGCGCCCGCTCAGCGTGAGAAACGCCAGAATGCCCGCGAGAATCATGGCAGCGGTCTGGGTGGCGATCACCAGGCGCTGGCGATTGACGCGGTCGGCGGTGATTCCTCCGAAGGGAGCCACGAGGAAGACAGGAATCTGGCTGGCAAAGCCGACGCTGCCCAGCAACAGGGCGGAGTTCGTCAGGCGATAGACGAGCCACGCCTGAGCCACGGTCTGCATCCAGGTGCCGATCAGAGAGATGAGTTGTCCGCTGAAAAAGAGCTGAAAATTGCGGTGGCGCAAGGCGCGCAGGGTGGTGGCCCATTTTGGCAGGCCTGCGGTTTTCACAGCCGCTTCTTCAGCCGCAGAATTTTGCTCTTCCATCACTCTCTAAACTTTTTCACATCTTGGGGATGAGGGCAACCGCAACCCCAACCCTCACCACAGAGACACAGAGACACGGAGAAAGGCAAGTTCATGATTCCGTCGCTCATAAAGCAACTGCAACTCGACCGTAAAGATATGAAAAAGCTTCTTCTCTGTGTCTCTGTGTCTCTGTGGTTGATTTTGGTTGAGATTTCCACAGCGGCCACTGACTTCGAACTTCCCCGCCGGAGCGAACCGCGCTAGAGTTAGAGTTCACCGATCGAGAGAGCCGGATCGGGGAAGGGCGTAATTATGAGCACAGATCCCAATGGCATTGAACGCCGAGGCGCACAGCGTTTTGCAGTGCAACTGCCGTTGTCGGTTCATTTCGACGGACGGACTGTGCCCGGTTTCACGCAAGACTTGAGTGGCCGCGGAATGTTCTTTTACGCGGAGACGGCACTCCCGCTCGGAGCGGTTGTGGAATTGACTTTCACCATGCCCTCCGAAATCACCTTGACGGAAAACATGCCGGTTCGGTGCCGAGGAAGGGTGCTACGCGCTTCCACCTCTTCAGCAGGCCAGCGAAGCGGGTTCGCCGTGCAACTCGATTCTTACGAGTACTTGCCCTCGGGCGAGCCCATCGCTCATTTCGTGCGAGTTTCGGCCGCCAGTGCTGACGGAGCGGCTTCCGGCTCGGCGCAGCACTGAGAGCTATTCTTCCCGCACTCGGTAAGATGGTTAGGCTCGAGTGCAGCGTCATTCAAAATCACAAACTCGATTGTCATTCTCATGGGCTATAATCCCCTGCACCGATGGCCCTAACCTCTGGCACAAAACTTGGTCCTTACGAAATTCAATCCCCTCTGGGCGCTGGCGGAATGGGCGAAGTCTACCGCGCGCGCGACACCCGGCTCGATCGCACCGTCGCGGTGAAGATTCTGCCTCCGCATCTTTCATCCAATCTCGAGGCCAAGCAGCGTCTGGAGCGCGAAGCGCGCGCCATTTCGTCGCTGAATCATCCCAACATTTGCACCCTGCATGACATCGGCCACCAGGACGGAACCGATTTCCTGGTCATGGAATATCTCGAAGGCGAGACCCTGGCCGATCGCCTGATGAAAGGCCCGCTGCCGGCGGAGCTAGTGCTGCGGTACGGGATCGAGATCTGCGAGGGACTGGAAAGAGCCCATAAGAGCGGCGTCATCCACCGCGACCTGAAGCCGGGAAACATCATGCTGACCAAGTCCGGCGCCAAGTTGATGGACTTCGGGCTGGCTAAGGCCACCGTAGCGCACGAACCGCCTCCGTCCTCCAGTTTGACCATGACGATCTCGGGACCGTCGGCCGGTCAGCCCTTGACCGCGCAAGGCATGGTGTTGGGCACCTTTCAATACATGGCGCCCGAGCAGTTGGAAGGGAAGGAAGCGGACGCGCGCTCCGACATCTTCGCCTTGGGAGCGGTGCTGTACGAAATGGCTTCGGGACGGCGCGCGTTCACGGGCAAGAGCCAGGCCAGCATTGTGGCGGCGATTCTGGCTTCCGAGCCGCAGCCGATTTCGGCAGTCCAGCCGATGTCGCCGCCCGCGCTCGATCGCGTGGTGCGGACCTGCATGGCGAAAGATCCGGACGAGCGCTGGCAAACGGCGCACGACGTCAAGCTACAACTGCAGTGGATTGCCGAGGCTGGCTCGAAGGCAGGCGTTCCCGCGCCGGTGGCCGCTAAGCGGCGGATCTCGCAGAAAGTGGCTTGGACGATAGCAGCCGTAGCCGCCGTATTCGCCATCGCATTTGCCATTGGCTTTGTACTGCGCGCGCCCGCGCCCGTTCATCCCTTGCGCGTCAGCATTCTGCCGCCGGAGCAGCATACGTTTGATCCGCTGAGCAGCGCCCTTTCGCCCGACGGCGCCAAGCTGGCGTTTGTGGCATCGGCCGCTGGAGCGACTGCGCAACTATGGGTGCGTTCCCTGGATTCGACGGCAGCGCAGCCGTTGGCCGGAACTGACGATGCCGTCTTCCCCTTCTGGTCGCCGGACAGCCGCAGCCTGGGATTTTTTGCGCAGGGAAAACTGCGGATCATTGATGCGAGCGGAGGAGCGGTGCAAACTCTGGCCGACGCTCCCCAGCCTCGCGGCGGCTCCTGGGGAGCGGATGGCACCATTCTGTTCACGCCCGACGCTACGTCCGCCATGTTCCGCATTCCGGCGGCTGGCGGAACACCGACACACGCGATCGGCGATGAGAAGACGGCCACCAGCTTTGGGTCCCCGCGCTGGCCGGCATTTTTGCCCGATGGAAAACACTTCATCTTTTTTCAGTTCGCTCCTGACAGTTCGGGAGGAGGAGGAAACATTCATCTGGGCGCGCTCGATTCGCAGCAGGACGCGGTCCTGGTGAGTTCGGATTACCGTGCACAATATGCTAACGGACATCTGGCGTTTGTCCACGGCGGGAATCTGATGATGCAGAGCTTCGATGAAAGGACAATGAAACTGACTGGGAACCCTGTGCCCATCGCCGAGCAGGTCCGCGGCGAAACTCGGGGAGCGTCGGCGTTCTCGCTCTCGAACGATGGCAAGCTGATCTTCGCTGGCGGGCAGGCGACGACGCTCGACCTGGCATGGTACGACCGCAGCGGGAAGAAGGGCGACATCATTGACAGCGGGACCTTCCAGGACGCCCACATCTCGCCCGACGGAAAGAAGGTTTCGGCGGCGCGCGCGGACGCGGGAGGACACCTGGAGATTTACATCTATGACCTGGTCCGCGGCACCAAGTCGCAATTCAGTTTCTCGCAATCCAGAGATGACGATCCCATCTGGTCTCCCGATGGGAACACCATTGTTTTCGACTCCGCGCGCAACGGGAAGGTTGACCTCTATACCCGGCCGGCCAATGGCTCACGCCAGGAGGAATTGCTGTATCACGACGATTTAGACAAGTACCCGGGGGGTTGGTCCTCCGACGGAAAATACCTTGTCTACGAAACCATCGCCAATAGCCGCATCGCTATATGGGTGATGCCCATGTTCGGCGACCATAAGCCCTTTCCTTTCGTGCAGGAGAAGTACAACGCCCGTTTCCCCGTGTTTTCGCCAGATACAAAATGGATGGCTTTTACGTCGTTCGAGGCCGGGCGCCCCCAGGTCTATGTCGTGGCCTTCCCCAAACCCGCGGGCAAGTTCCTGGTGGGGGACGGTGAGGAGCCGGTATGGAGCCGCAGCGGCAAAGAAATTCTCTACCTGGATGACCACTCGCGCGTCGCGTCGGTGGAAGTCACGGCACACGGCGACAGCGTGGATTTGGGTAAGCCGCAAGTTCTGTTTTCTGCCCAGGCGGCGGGATTCAACCAGTTCGAGGCCAGCGCCGACGGCAAGCGCCTGCTGATGATGCAACCGCCGATGCAGGAATCGCCCAGCTTGACCCTGGTGGTGAACTGGCCGCAGGAACTCAAGAACAAGAAGTAAGATCCGCTTTTCCCTGTCGAACTTGCTCTCTCCGTCTTTTCAAGGACGGGCATTTGCCTTACAATCAGGGAAACCAGCAGTCTGGCGGGTTGTTTCCGCTGGTTGAAAGCTTCCCCCTGTCAACCTGCCGCTTCGTCTTTGGGTCATCTTCGATTACGAAGGTCATTTGGCCCGGAGGCTGGAAGTTCGTAGCATGGCAATGAGCACTGAGAAGCGAGTCATGCCCGGGATCGCCGTCGCCCTCCTTACCGAGGACCGCGAACAATCCGTCATCATGCACAGCCGGGTGGAGAGCACTAACCTGGCCCGGACGGTCCTGAGCCCTGTCGGATTCCCGGCGGGACCGAGCGACGCCATCCTCCGCCAATTGCAGGATCAGCACGCCGAAGTCGTTCTGGTGAGTATTGATCCCCAGAATCCGGCGCGAGCCATCCGCACCATCGAACTGATCCACGGCAGCATTCCCGAAGTCACAATTTTCGCGGTGGGCGAAATGAACCAGCCCGCCAACATTGTTTCCTCCATGCGCGCCGGCGCGCGGGAGTTTCTGGATCATGCTTCCAGCCGCGAAGCTTTGATCGAAGCCTTCACTCGCTTCTCGGCCACATTGAGCCGCGCGCAGCGCAGTTCGAGCAAGGCTCGCGTCTTCACTTTTCTGAATGCCAAGGGCGGAGCCGGCGCCACCACCACCGCAGTGAATACCGCGGTCGCGCTGCAGGAGGCGCACGGACGTGTGGTGCTGGTGGATTTCGCTTCGATCGGCCATACCGCCCTGCAACTGAATCTGCGGCCGCAATTCACCCTGATTGACGCGCTGCAGAACCTGCATCGCATGGATGGTTCTCTGCTCGACGGCCTGATGACGCCCTATCGCAATGGACTTCACCTGCTGGCTGGGGCGCAGCAGCCGTACGGCGGAATCCCGACCGCGTCGGAACTGGCGCGGCTCTTCGACCTGCTGGTCAGTCAGTATCACTTCGTGGTGATCGATGGCTCAGGGCGGATGGATGCCACCATGCAGATGATCTGCGACCTCTCGAATGCGGTGTTGCTGGTGGCGCAGACCGACGTCGTTTCGCTGTGGAGCGCGGGCCGGATTCACGCGTTCCTGCAGGAAGGCGGTGGCCGCGACCGCCTGCGGGTTGTGCTCAACCGCTACAAAAAGATTCCCGGCTTTACCGAAGAGGATGTCGAGAAAGCCACGAATTGCAAGGTGCTCTGGAAGGTGCCCAACGCCTACCACCTCATTGGGCCCGCGATTGACAAAGGCAACCCGGTCGGGGCGCAAGGGAATCACGAAATCGGCCGCTCCTATCAAGGATTAGCCGCGGAACTCGCGGGTGCAACCGCATCCGCCGAAGGCGCGCTCTCGCTGCTCTATCAGCACGACAAGGGCGACAAGAAGCGAGGCGCCGGCCAGTTGCTCGTCTCCCCGATGCGCGCCGGGCAATAGATTCTCTTTAAGTCTCCACAACTCTCGGTTTTACTTCTGCAATCTGACCTCCTACCTCTGCAATTTCCAGCCTTTGTTAGAATCAGAGATTCACTAATGACGACAAATCCTTCAATCAAGAAACGCGTGCTGAGCGGAATGCGCTCGACCGGCAAACTGCACCTGGGAAACTACGTGGGCGCGCTCGAAAACTGGGTGCGCATGCAGGACGAGTACGAGTGCTTTTTCTTTATCGCCGACTGGCACGCGCTGACCACCGACTATGCCGACACCTCGCGTCTGAAGGAAAACTCGGTCGAGGTGCTGCTCGATTGGCTGGCGGCGGGGCTTGATCCCGCGAAGTGCGTGATGTTCATCCAGTCCCATGTGCCGGCGCATGCGGAATTGCACCTGTTGCTTTCGATGATCACTCCTGTCGGCTGGCTGGAACGCGTCCCGACCTACAAAGAGCAGAAGGAAAATATCAAGGGAAAAGATCTGGACACATACGGGTTTCTTGGTTATCCCGTGCTGCAATCGGCGGATATTCTGATCTACAAGGCGGACATTGTTCCCGTCGGCGAAGATCAGGTTGCGCATGTGGAACTGACGCGCGAGATTGCGCGGCGGTTCAACGGCTTCTACGCCGGTAAGCGCGAATACATTTTCCCCGAACCGGCGGCGCTGCTGACGCCCGCCCCCCGCCTGCCCGGCACCGACGGCCGCAAGATGTCGAAATCGTACGGCAACGCGCTGCTGCTTACTGACCCCGAGCCGGTGGTGCGGCAGAAGCTGAAGACGATGGTCACCGATCCCAGGCGCATCAAGCGCACCGATCGCGGCGATCCGGATGTTTGTCCCGTCGGCGACCTGCACAAAATATTCAGCAGCAAAGAAACGATGGCCAAGGTCTATGAGGGCTGCCGCTCGGCCGGAATCGGCTGCATCGAATGCAAGAGCTGGGCCGCCGACGCCCTGGTCAAGATTCTTAACCCCATGCAGGAGCGCCGGAAAAAATACGAGGACAATCCACGCCTCGCCTGGGATATTCTGGAAGCCGGGTCGGCCCGCGCCCGCGATATCGCAGACGCCACGATGGACGAAGTCCGGAGTTCAATGGGGTTGGACTATCGTCCGGACGCTGGACCGACGAAGGACTCCACGAAGTGACGGATTTGCCTCAACCCATATCAGAACCCGCGCCAGGAGCGGCTTCCGGAAACAACGCGGCGTCGGTGGTTCCGGCGGAGACGCGGCAAGCCGCGTCTCTACAGGAGAACAAGGCCGCCAACAACGACGCCAGCGATTTTCCCTTTGCCATCGAGCTCGGTGAAATCTACGAAGGCCCGCTCGACCTGCTGCTCGACCTGATCCGCAAGCAAGACGTCAACATCTACGACATTCCCATTGCCAGGATCACAGCGCAGTACCTTACTTATGTCGAGCGCATACGCGAACTCGACGTGAATGTCGCGAGCGAATTTATCTACATGGCGGCGGTGCTGATTCACATCAAGTCGAAGATGTTGCTGCCGCGCGATCCGCTGGCTCCGGCCGACGCGCAGGATGATCCGCGCAACGAACTCGTCAACCGCCTACTGGAGCACGAAAAATTCAAATCCGCGGCACAAATGCTCCTGCAGAAACAGCAGATTGAAGATGCGGTGCTGAGCAATCCGGCGATCCGCGAGTTCATGGACGCCGAGAGCGCCGAGCCCGAACTGGCCGCCGATGTCATCGACCTGGTCAAAACCTTCCAGCAAATTCTAGATCGGGCGCGCACCCGGCCCATCCTGGAAGTGGACGAAGACACGGTTACCGTCGGGCAGATGATCCAGTACCTGCACCGCCGGCTCGCGCTCGAAGATCGCCCCATTCGCCTGAAGCAGATGCTTCGCAATGTGCAGTCGCGGCCGGCGCTGGTCTGCATGTTTCTGGCGTTGCTGGAACTGGTAAGGTTGCAGGCGATCCAGGTGCGGCAGGATCACGTCTTCGGCGAAGTGCTGGTGAGAAAACATTCTCACTTCGAAGAAGTGATGACGGAGCACGCTGCGGTGCGCGATGATTGGAAGTAATTCGGTCGTTGGTCGTTCGTCGCTGGTCGTTAGCACCGAGCAAATTGCCGCTGCGAGCAACGATCAATCGCGAACGACGACCGACCAGCGACCAACGACGATTTATGCCTCTTAGACCCCAACTCGAAGCCATCATTTACGCGGCGGAGACGCCGATTACGCTGGATCAGATTTTTGCGCTGGTGAAGGAGTCGCTGCTGGCGGAGACTCCAGGAATTGATCCGGCGGAAATCAAGTCGCGCATCCGCGCCGCGCTCGAAGAACTTATCGCCGATTACTCGGGCTCGAACCACGGAATCGAAATTCGCCAGGTCGCCGGCGGATACCGCATGTCCACCAAACCCGAGCAGCATGACGTGGTGCGCGCCTTTGCCAAGAGCCTGAAACCGCCTTTCCGGTTGTCGCTTCCGGCGCTCGAAACTCTGGCCGTCGTCGCCTATAAACAGCCAGTCACGGTGCCTGAGATCAGCGAAATTCGCGGCGTCGATTCCGGCGGAGTCATCGCCACCCTGCTCGACCGCAAGCTGATCACGACCGCGGGCAGAAAAGCGGTAATCGGCCGCCCCATCCTCTACAAAACCAGCAAAGAGTTTCTGCTGCGCTTTGGGCTGAAGGACGTCAGCGAACTGCCCAGCATGGAAGAATTCGAGAAACTGCTGGCGGAGTCGTTCCAGAGCGACATGATTCCCGGCGAGGGCACGCCGGTGCAAGAGTCTTTGAATTTGGCGGCGACGGCAGAGAGCGATCCTTCCGAAACCGAAAGTGCTGCTGAAATTGCCCGCGAAGAAGAGGAAACCGAAACACCCGCCGTCGCCAAACCGGAGTAGCCATGCCTGCCGAACGTCTGCAAAAAATTATCGCTGCCGCCGGAGTGGCATCGCGCCGCAAAGCCGAAGAACTCATCGCCGCCGGTCGCGTGCTGGTCAATGGGCAGGTGGTTACCGAGCTCGGCACTAAGGCCGATGCCGAACAGGACCACATCCGCGTGGATGGCAAACTATTGCAAGGTCCCGAACGCTTCACCTACGTTGTACTGAACAAGCCCAAGGGATATGTGACCACGGTCAGCGATGAAAAGAAGCGTCCCACCGTAATGGATCTGATTCAAGGCGCGAAAGGGCAGAAGGTAAAGGGGCGCGTCTATCCCGTCGGCCGTCTGGACTGGGCCAGCGAAGGATTGCTCCTAATGACTAACGACGGCGCGCTGGCCAACGCGCTGATGAAAGCATCTTCCAACGTGCCGAAGACTTACGTGGTGAAAGTCGCGGGCCAACCCGACGAGGCCAAGCTCGACAAGCTTCGCCGCGGCGTTTCGATCGCGGAAAAAGGCGGCCGGCGCGTGCGCACGGCTCCGGCAAAGATTCGCCTGATCCGCGAAGGCGATAACCCGTGGCTCGAAGTGACCATTATTGAAGGCCGCAACCGCCAGGTGCGAAAAATGTTTGAAGAAGTGGGGCATCACGTGGAGAAAATCCGGCGCGTGCAGTATGGACCACTCGCGCTCGACGTGCCGCCGGGAGATTGGCGCAACCTTACTCTCCTGGAGGTCGCCAAGCTGAAAGCCGCTGCTTCGGGATCGAAAGCTGCGAAGGGAAGCCGGGCGGGGACGCCTGGCACTCCACCGGCAAGTCAGTCGCCCTAGCGCTTTGGTTCTGTAATCATCGGCAGGCGGGCCGCGCCGTACAGGCCGGCATCGCTTCCGAGCAGGGCGCGGGTGATGATGGTTTTGTGTCCGGGGCCGGCCTTCACATGCGCGGAAGCTCCCTCGTGGGCAGCCGAAGGATCGTGCGGCGCCGTGGCCGCGTATACCAGGGAGCGCCGCCGCAACTCTTCGAACATCGAAGGCGCAAAAGCCTCCCACGCACTCGAAGCTCCTCCGCCAATCACGTAAATCGGCAGGTTCAAGGAATTCACCATGATCGAAAGAACAATACCCAGACAGCGGCCCACGTAGCGGAAAATGCGGCGCGCATCTTCATCGCCCTGAATGGCGAGATTGTAAATCGATTTCGCGCTGAACTCAGGATCGGAGCTGGCAGCGCGCGCCAGGGGCGAACCGCCGTTGCTCGCGATGGCTTCCCGCGCCATCCGGACTATCGCCGTCGCCGAGGCGTATTGTTCCAGGCATCCTCGATTTCCGCATCCGCAAGGGTGGCCCTCGGGCTCAACCGTGGTGTGCCCAAACTCGCCGGCCATGCCATTCGCGCCGCGCCAGATCGCGCCGCCCTGGACCAGTCCGCCGCCGACGCCGGTACCCAGGGTCAGCATCGCCACGTCGGCATAATCCTTGGCCGCACCCAGCCATTTTTCTCCGAGCGCGGCCACGTTAGCGTCATTTTCGAGAATCACGACGGTCTTCAGCCGTTCCTCAATGGCGGCGCGAGCCGGATAGTCGACCCAGTCCGGCAGGTTGGGGGATTCGCGCACCAGGCCAGTTTGCATGTCGATGATGCCGGGCACGCCAATGCCGATCCCCAGAAGCGGGGCGGAGTGGTTGTATTTCTCCACCATGCGCCGGATGGCAGCGCACATGTCGGCAATGACGTAATCGCGCCCCCGGGAAACCCCGGTACCGAGGGTGACTTTCTCAACCAGTGCGCCTTGTTCATCCACGGCGGCGATGCGCAAGTTCGTGCCGCCGAGGTCCACTCCGATCGAAAATTTATTCATGATGATGACTCGGTAACCGCTGCGAGGGACATGTAGCCCAACCCTTTTTTTTACAGGGCGGAGGTCAATCCGTCAACATATTAAATCGTTCTATTAGGCCTATTTTTGACACTTTGGGCAGTAGTGACTGCTCCGGCCGGCCAGCACCACGCGCCGGATCGCGGTCCGGCACACCAGGCACGGCTCCCCCTCGCGGCCGTAGACGCGATGCTGGAGCTGGAAGAGCCCTTCTTCCCCATCCGCGTCCACGTAATCGGAAATGGAAGATCCGCCCAGTCTGATCGCCTCGCGCAGCACTTCGCCGACCGCCCGGTGCAGCTTGGCGAGTTGCTCCCGGGTAATGGCCGCCGCCCGCCGGCGGGGGCGGATGCCAGCCCGGAACAACGATTCGTCCGCATAAATGTTGCCCACGCCGCGCAGCAGCTTCTGATTCAGAAGCGCGCTCTTGATGGGAGTCTTGCGCCCGCGAAAAAGCTCGACGAATCGTTCCTCGCTGACCTCCAGCGGCTCCACTCCGCCGGGATCGAAGCCGCCCGGATGGACACTCAGCTTGCCAAACATCCGCGGATCGATATACCGAAGCTCGCGCCCCGACGTGAGCTTCGCGATCAGGTGGGTGTGCTTGACGATCTCCGCTGCGGGCTCACAAACGACCATGCGTCCGGTCATGCCGAGATGGACGATCCACTGCGCCGTCTGCATTTCGGCGGACGACGGAGACGCGGCAAGCCGCGTCTCTACGCGTTTGCCTTTCTTCTTCTGCGCTGGCGGCGCATCTCCTTCCAAATCGAACACGATGTGCTTGCCCGCGCGGTGCACGCGCACGATCCGCTTGCCCTCAAGCGTCGCGGCGATCAGGCCAGCCGGCGACTTCAGCGGCTGCTTCCGGGAACCGATCCACACCAATTCGATGGTGTCTCCAGCAACCCGCTCTTCGAGCCCGCGAGCAATGGTTTCAACTTCAGGAAGTTCAGGCACGGTGTCAGAATACAAGAACTGCGATGGCAGAGGTCAGAGGTAAGAGGTCAGATTGCAGAGGTGAGAAACTTATGTGGATTTACCTCTGCAATCTGCCCTCTGACCTCTGCCATCCACGGTTGCCCCTCCACCGCCCGATTCGGTATGCTGGAGCGTACACACCAGGTACCGCCGGTCTTCCCAGTTCTCCAGTCTTATTCAGCAGCGGCGCGACCCGTGTGTGCGACCCCGGGGCGGGCTTTGGTATGCGGCCGCGCAAGATTTCCAATTGGAGTTCGCATTGAGCAGAGGTGGAACGAGCAGAGGCAGGACTGCGGTTATCGTTGGAGCGCAGTGGGGCGACGAAGGCAAGGGCAAGATCGTTGACGTCCTCACCCAGACCTTTTCGGTGGTGGCGCGCTATGCCGGCGGCCACAACGCTGGACACACCGTCATCATCAACGGGAGGAAATTTATTCTGCAGCTTGTCCCCGGCGGCATTCTGAGGCCCGAGTGCACGAGCGTCATCGGCAATGGCGTAGTGCTCGATCCGCTGGCCTTCCTGAAGGAAGTCGCTTCCCTGCGCGCGGGGGGCGTAAAGGTGGACGGCAACCTTTTCATTTCGAATCGCGCACAGGTCATTCTTCCTTACCATCGCATGATGGAGCTGGGGTCGGAAAACGCTCCCGGCCGGGTGAAAATCGGAACCACCTCACGCGGCATCGGCCCATCCTACGAAGACAAAATGGGGCGCCGGGGATTGCGCGTTGCCGACCTGCTCGATACCCAGTTGCTGCGCACGCATATCGAGAACGCATGCCGCGAGAAAAACATGATCGCGCATGCGCTGTTCAACTCCGAGCCACTCGATGCCGACAAGATGTTTCGCGAATACGCCGACGCCGCCGAGCAGATTCGTCCTTTTGTCCGCGATACGGCGCTTCTGCTGAACCGCGCTCTGGCCGAAGGCAAGTCGATCGTCTTCGAAGGGGCGCAAGGCACCATGCTCGACATTGATCACGGCACCTATCCGTTCGTGACCTCTTCGAACGCCACTTCCGGCGGCGCCTCGACCGGAACGGGTGTGCCGCCAACATCGATTGATACGGTCATCGGAATCACCAAAGCCTATTGCACGCGCGTCGGCAGCGGGCCGTTTCCGACCGAACTGCTCGACGTGCAAGGGGAAGACCTGCGCAAGCGCGGCAATGAATTCGGCGCCGTCACCGGACGTCCCCGGCGCACCGGCTGGCTCGATTTGCCTCTGCTGCGTTACGCTGGCATGATTAACGGGATCTCCTGGCTGGTGGTGACTAAGCTGGATGTACTCGACCACCTCACGGAGGTTCCAGTCTGCGTGGGGTACAAAGTGGACGGCAAGGAGACGGACGAAGTTCCAGCGCAAGCATGCGGTTATGAGAAACTCGAATGTGTCTACCGCAAAATGCCGGGCTGGGCCAGCCCAACGCAGTCCATTCGGACGGTGGAGGGGTTGCCCAAGGCCGCCCGCGAATACCTGGCCTTCATCGAAAAGGAAACCGCAGCGCGGGTGGGAATGATTTCCACGGGGCCGGATCGTGAGCAAACGATTTTGGTTCCAGAATTCGTGAGCGCGCTAGGATTGAGGGCGAACTCCAGCCCCTAAAGGGGCATCTGGTTCAGAGAGCTTGCGGCATCGCTAAAGCGATGCCCTGATACGAACCTACAAGAGAACGGAGCGACGGATGGTGGTGCTGGCCGTAACCTGGATGGCAAAAGTTGGACGCGAGTCCGAAGTGGCCGCGATCTTTGAAAAACTCTCGCTCGAATCGCGCAAAGAACCCGGATGCCTCATGTATCAGGTGCACAAGCACAAGACCGATCCGCGCCGGTTCTTTGTCTATGAGCAGTACAAGGACGACGCCGCCCTGGAGGCACATCGCGCCGCCCCACACTTCCTGCAGTTGGCAAAGAAAGATCTGCCTAAGCTCGGCGACCGGATCGAGGGACACTTGTTCGAGCCGTTGGGATAACTTCAATCAATTGTCATCTGAGCGAAGCGAAGGACCTGTGCGATTGGCTGCGGAATGCATGGGTCCTTCGCTTCGCTCAGGATGACAAATTATAAAAAGGTGTCGGGGGTGCGGCGCTGGCTCAACTTACATCACACACTGCTTGACCTTCACTTCGGCTGCTTGTCGGCCATCAGCACGCCGCCCGACGCGTAACTTTCCTTCGACACTTCGAGAAACGTCACCACGACGGCTTCGCGGCGCGCACCGGCTTCCTCCACCATCGCGTCGGTCATGCGCTGTACAATCTTGCGTTTCTGATCGGCTGAGCGCCCTTGGAGCATGGTGACTTGAACAAGAGGCATAGAGTTCTCAGTTCTTATTGCGTCAATTCGTAGCCCGCGAAGAAGAAACTCAGCTCAAAGCGTGCCGTATCTTCCGCGTCCGAACCGTGAATGGCATTGTGTTCGATGTTGGTCGCCCATTTCTTGCGGATGGTGCCTTCTTCAGCCGTGGCCGGGTTGGTGGAGCCCATCAGCTTGCGCAGATCGGCGATGGCGTTTTCCTTTTCCAGCGCCAGCGCCACGATCGGTCCACTGGACATGAACACGGTCAGCGAGTGGTAGAACGGACGGCTGGCATGGACAGCGTAGAACTGCTCCGCCTGATGCTGCGAGATTTCCAGCATCTTCATGGCGAGAATGCGGAAGCCATTCTTCTCGAACTGCTCGATGATGTCTCCGATCGCGTTCTTCTTTACCGCGTCGGGTTTGACGATGGTCAGAGTGCGTTGCAGTGTTTTCATGAATCCGTCGTTAGTCCTCGGTCTTTAGTCGTTAGCCAATCTTGTCATCCTGAGCGGAGCCAGACGTCCGCGGAGCGGACTTCTCGCGCAGTCGAAGGACCCCTACCTTCGAAGAAACCCGGTCACGCCCGGACCCCAGCCCCCAGCGCGGTGGCCAGGGTTTCGCCGATGTCCGCCGGGGATTTCGCGACCTTCAGGCCGGCTTTTTCCATGGCGGCAATCTTTTCGGCGGCGGTGCCCTTGCCGCCGGAAATGATCGCTCCGGCGTGGCCCATGCGGCGTCCGGGAGGCGCGGTCTGTCCGGCAATAAATCCAACGACCGGTTTTTTCATGTGAGTCTTGATGAACTCGGCGGCAGTCTCCTCGGCGTTGCCGCCGATTTCTCCGATCATGACCACGGCTTCGGTCTGGGGATCGCGGTTAAACAGATCGAGCGCGTCGACAAAATTGGTGCCGATAATCGGATCGCCGCCAATGCCAATCGCCGTCGACTGGCCGATTCCGCGCTGCGTCAGTTGATGCACCGCTTCGTAGGTCAGCGTCCCGGAGCGCGACACGATGCCAACATTTCCTTCCTTGTGGATGTGCCCCGGCATGATTCCAATCTTGCATTTGCCCGGCGAGATGATGCCGGGGCAGTTCGGACCGATCAGGCGCGAGCGCCGGTTCTGCAGAAACTCCCAGGCGCGCACCATATCGAGCGTGGGAATGCCCTCGGTGATGCAGACAATGAGTTCAACTTCCGCGTCGGCCGCTTCCATAATCGCGTCAGCCGCGAACGGCGGCGGCACAAAAATGACGGTGGCATTCGCGCCCGTCTTGTCGACCGCTTCCTGCACGGTATTGAAAATCGGCCAGCCCTCGTGAGTGGTCCCGCCCTTGCCGGGCGTGACGCCGCCCACAATCTGCGTGCCGTAAGCCGCACAAGCTTTCGCATGGAAAGTGCCTTCGCGCCCGGTCAGACCTTGCACGATTAATCGAGTTCTTTTATCAGCCAGGATTGCCATAGTTACTCGCTTTCAAAGATAAACGCTATTCGCTGTTCGTCGTTCGCTGTTCGCGCTTTACGCTGCGCTCTTCGCCGCGGCGACGACCTTATCGGCAGCATCTTTCATCGTCTCAGCGATGACAAAGTTCAGGCCCGACTCCTGCAGGATTTTCTTGCCTTCCTGAACATTGGTGCCTTCGAGGCGCAGGATCACCGGCAGTTGGATGTTGGTTTTCTTGGCCGCCTCGACCACGCCGGCAGCCAGCATATCCACGCGCAGAATGCCGCCAAAAATATTGATCAGTACGGCGCGCACGCTCTTGTCGCTCAACAGAATTTCAAACGCGTGCGCCACCTGGTCCGCGCTGGCGCTGCCGCCCACGTCCAGAAAGTTGGCGGGCAGGCCGCCCGCGTACTTGATGATGTCCATGGTGGCCATCGCCAGTCCGGCGCCGTTCACCATGCAGCCCACGCTGCCGTCGAGCTTGATGTAGTTGAGGCTGTATTTCGACGCCTCCACTTCGAGGGGATCTTCCTCGGTGATGTCGCGCAGTTCACGCAAGTCCGCATGACGGAAGAGCGCGTTATCGTCAAAGGTCAACTTGGCGTCGAGCGCGAACAGCCGCCCATCGGTGCAGCTGATGAAAGGATTGATCTCGACCAGCGAAGCATCCGATTCGAGGAATGCGCGGTAAAGGTTGGTCAGGAACTGCACGGCAGGATTGATCTGCGCTGGCTTCAGCCCCAACGCAAACGCGATCTTGCGCGCCTGGAACGGCTCCAGGCCCATGCCCGGATCGACGTACTGCTTCAGAATCTTTTCCGGTGTCTCGGCCGCAACCTGCTCGATATCCATGCCGCCCGCAGCCGATGCCATGAACACCGGCTTGCCCTCGCCGCGATCCACCAGAATGCCGAGATAAAGTTCTTTCTCGATGGGCAACGTCTCTTCAACCAGCAAACGATGGACGATGCGTCCTTCGGGCCCGGTCTGATGGGTCACGAGTTTCATGCCCAGCATCTTGGCGGCGAGTTCGCCCGCCTCTTCCACCGACTTGGCGATCTTCACACCGCCGCCCTTACCGCGTCCGCCAGCGTGGATCTGCGCCTTTACCACCACACCTGTCGCTCCAGACCCGAAAAGGAGTTTCGCCTCCGCCTCGGCCTCTTCGCGTGTGGTCGCCATCGCGCCGCGCGGCACGGCGACGCCATACTTCTTCAGAATTCCTTTTGCCTGATATTCATGAATTTTCATAATGATTCCTAAATCGCCTATTGACTCGATTCCAACCCAGAAGGAACCCGCTTGCGGCTTGTACTCGAAGACCAGCCAAAGACCAGCAAACGTTTGATTCTATAAGACGGCGGCACAATCGGCAAAGGCGGCGCAGCACAGCCGAGCGTGAGGACGATCACGTCACCGGATTCAGAAATGTGCATCGTTGGAGCCATCGCCGTCGTCTCATTCGGATATGAAGCTCGTCTCCGTAAACGTCGGATTACCTCGTTTGCTTACTTGGGGAGGCAACACGTTCAAAACCGGTATTTTCAAACATCCCGTGTCCGGCCGAATCAGGTTGCGGACAACCAATCTCGATGGCGACCGCCAAGCCGACCTTTCGGTGCACGGCGGCCCCAACAAAGCCGTCTACGCCTATCCCACCGAGCACTACGCAGCTTGGAACTCCGAGCTTCCCGAGCTTCCCGACTTTGCCCGCACCTGGGGAGCCTTCGGCGAGAACTTCACCACCGAAGGCCTACTGGAAGCGGGCGTTTCCGTAGGTGACCGCTACCGCATCGGCTCTGCTGTGGTGAGGGTAACGACGCCGCGGCTTCCTTGCTTCAAACTGGCGGCCAAATTTCAAAGCGATGACCTGATCGAGCGATTCGTGCGCAGCGGCCGATGCGGTTTCTATTTCTCCGTCATCGAAGAAGGAGAAGTGGACGCCGGCGACGAGTTTGAACTCATCGGACGCGAAGATCCCACACTCACCATTGCAGATGTGAACCGGCTTTACACCGCGAAATCGCCCGACCGCGAGACGCTGCGACGATCGCTCGACGTCAAGATGCTGCCCGAAAGCTGGCGTGATCGCTTTCGCGCCCGCCTGACGGAGTTGGATGGCATCGGAACAACGGTTTGAAAGATAACTCTCCTCTGCTGTAGCTTGGATCCTGTGATTCTCGACGTGCTTCATCGCATTGCCGTGCACCGCCAGTCGCTCTCCCGCGAAGAGGCGCACGCGGTAATGACCGAGGTGCTCACCGGCCGATGCTCGGATGCACAAATTGCGGCGCTACTTGTGGCATTGCACATGAAGGGTGAGACGGTCGAAGAAATTGTCGGATTTGCCGAAGCCATCCGCGCCGCGGCCATTCCACTCGAACTCCACGCCAATTCCGTTCTCGACCAGAGCGGCACCGGACGCGACGCGCTCCGCAATTCACTCATTGACACCTGCGGCACGGGCGGCGATGCCAGCGGCACCTTCAACATTTCGACCGCAACGGCCTTCGTCGCCGCCGGAGCTGGCGTGCGCGTCGCCAAGCATGGCAATCGCAGCGTGACCTCGAAGTGCGGTTCCGCCGACGTGATGGAAGCCTTGGGCGTGAACATCCAGCTGCAAGCCGCGCAGATAGCGGCCTGCCTGGAACAAGTGGGAATCGCATTTCTTTTCGCTCCCACCATGCATTCGGCGATGAAGCACGTGCAGACCGCGCGCCGCGAACTGCGTCTGCGCACGGTTTTCAATCTGCTCGGGCCGCTGACCAATCCCGCGCGCGCCACCTGCCAGGTGGTGGGCGTTTATTCCGCCGATTTGGTCGAAAAACTTGCGGAAGCGCTCAGCATGTTGGGACTGCACCGCGCGCTGGTAGTTCACGGCAGCGACGGCCTCGACGAAATCACCATCACGGGCCCCACGCGCATTGGAGAAGTCCGCGATGGACAAGTGCACACCTACGAAGTGACGCCGGAAGAGTTTGGCCTGAAGAGAGCAACACTGGAAGACATCGCCGGCGGAGACGCTGCGCACAACGCCGCGCTGATCCGCGAAATAATGGCAGGAAAGAAATCCGCCCGCCGCGACGTGGTCCTGCTCAACGCCGCCGCCGCCCTCGTCGCCGCCGGACGGGCGGATCACCTGCGGGATGCGGTGCCGCTGGCGGCCAATGCCATCGATTCCGGCGCAGCGCTGGCAAGGTTGCAGGCGCTTGTCACATTTTGCAACCAAAACTAGCTTGTCATCCTGAGCGAAGCGAAGGACCTATGCATCTGTCCGGCGCATAGAGATGCCGGTCGTACCATCCTGCGCTTAGATCGTTCCATGCAGGATTCACGGAGACAATCAACTGAATCTTCTTAATCCGAAGCCAGCCTTTGATCCGCTTCTCGCGGTCAATCGCGTTGCGCACGTCGTCAAAGCTCTCGTAATAAACGAGTCGATCAATTTTGTAGCGCTTACAGAATGCCGATCCGTTCCCAAACTTGTGTTCCCAAACGCGCCGCCGCAGGCTGTTTGTAACTCCGACGTAAAGCGTCTGGGAGCGGTTCGTCAGAATGTAAACGTAGTAGTGCCGGCGGTCGCCTGAATGCATAGGTCCTTCGCTTCGCTCAGGATGACAGAATTTAGATTGTTTATCCAAGAAAGAGGAAAGTCAGTGAGAGTCGTACACCCAGATTGTGATGATTCGCGCCATCCAAAACAATTGTCATCCTGAGCGAAGCGAAGGACCTATGCATTTGCGCGGCGAGCAAAAATTCTATTTCAGTTCCACTCGCTCCATATATTCCGCCACCTGCACGTTCCATCCCAGCTCTTTCTTCATGCGGTCGCGCAGCTGCGACGATGCGGCGGGCTCGCCATGAACTAGGTAGGTTGTGGCCGGTTTGTTTTTGAATGTCCCCAGCCACTCCAATAACTCGGGCGGATCAGCATGGTCGCTGAATTGTTCGAGCGCTGCGACTTGCGCGCGAATCGGCACGAACTGGCCGAAGATTTTCACTTCAGGTGCTCCGTTCTTGATGGCGGCACCGCGTGTGCCGGGTGCCTGGAAGCCGATGAAAATTACCAGGTTCTTCGGATCGGGCAGCCGCTGCGCCAGGTGATGCAGAATGCGGCCGCCAGTTACCATTCCGCTCGACGAGACAATGATCGACGGATAGTGGCTCTCGTTGATCTTCTTCGACTGCTCGCTGGTCAGCGCAAACGTGAAGCCGGGCCACTCAACGGGTGACCCGTATTTCCTGATCAAATCGGCCGCTCGAGGCGTGTATTCTTCCGAATGCTTCATGAAAATTTCGACCGCCTTGATCGCCATCGGGCTGTCGCAATAGACGGGCAGGCGCGGAATCTGTTCCGTCTCCATCAGTCTTTTCAAGATGAAAAGAAATTTCTGCGTCCGCTCCACGGCAAACGCCGGAACGATCACGCTGCCGCCGCACTCGGCGGTCTCGCGAATCAGGCGGGCGAGTTCCGGCCGAGGATCCGTTTGGGGATGCTGCCGGTTGCCGTAAGTCGATTCCATGACCAGCACGTCGGCGGTTTCGTTTTCCTGCGGTCCGGAGTGCACCACTTTACCGGGCGCGATTTCGCTGTCGCGCACGCGGCCAACGTCGCCGGTAAAGAGCAGCCGGCGGCTGCGGCCGTTCGTTTGCAGCGTGACTTCCGCCATACACGAACCCAGAATGTGCGCGGCAGGCACGAAGCGAAATGCAAGCTCGGGGCTCAGCTGCGTGGTTTGGCCGACCGCAACCGGCTGGAAGAATTTCAGGCAATCCTGCGCTTCTTTGAGCGTGTACAACGGCAACGCCGGATCATGCTTCGACACCTTCCTTTTGTTGTAGAACGCAGCGTCTTCTTCCTGCAGATGTCCGGAATCCGGCAACACGACCGAACACAGATCGATGGTCGGCGGGGTGGCGTAGATCGGCCCGCGGAAACCTTCTTTTACCAGGCGCGGAATCCAGCCACAGTGATCGAGATGCGCATGGGTAAGAACAACCGCATCAATTTCACGCGCCGGGACGGGAGTGTCCTGCCAGTTGCGCTCGCGCCATTCTTTCTGTCCCTGGAAAAGTCCGCAGTCGATCAGAACCTGAAAGCCCTGCTTGCCACTCGAATCGTAGGTAGTGTTGATCAGGTGCTTCGAGCCAGTTACGGTACCGGCAGCGCCGAGAAATTGGATGTAGGGCAAGCTGTCTCCAGGATTGCAGAGGTCAGAGGTTAGATTGCAGAGGTAGACCCCGCAGATTTTGATTTTACCTCTGCAATCTAACCTCTGACCTCTGCAATCGGTTACCGCGTGGAAATCTTGAACACATTGTTCGTCAGGTCGCTTTCCGGAACGCTGCCGTCGTTGACCACGATCTCAGTCGCCGTGCTGGGCAGTTCAACTCGCGTGGTGGCTGTTCCTTTGGCGCGCACCTCGATCCGTTTCGCGATCTCACCGCCTGCAAACGATATCGTGAACGGAACTTCCGCTCCCGCATTGCCAAGGTTCTCGAGGGTCACGGTAATAAACTGCACTTCTTTTTCCGTGGTCCAGGGATGCACCGACTGGACGCGGAAATCGGGCAGGCCGCGATCCTGATACACCCAGTCGTCGAAGAACCAGCCCAGATCGCGCTTGGCAGAGGTTTCGACTAACTGCTCCACATACTTGGGATCTTTATCGTCCTCGGCCCGATACTTGCTGATGGCCTGCTTCAGCGCGTCGTCGCCGACCATGTCGCGTAACATCCACCAGACATACGCGGCCTTGCTGCGATAGTAGGTTTCATCAAAGGTGCTGGCCAGAGGCTGACCGATATTTTTCTGGGGGCCGTTCTTTTGCAGAGCGGCCGATACTTCTTTTTCCGAATCAAGAAATGCGGCCCGGTGCAGACCCAAAAGATCGAGTGCCGCCTCACGTCCACCTTGCTGCTGCCGATACATCGCTTCGGCAAAGTGCGCCAAACCCTCATAGACCCAGGGCCTCGACGAAGGCAGAGCGGAATGAACCAGCTCGTGAACCAGGTTGATGCCTGCGAGCTTCGAGTCTTCGGCGGCCATCGAGGCCAGCAACAATGTCCCGCTCTCAAACGGAGCAGAATTCGGATCGGCGAAATCGGCGATGGCAACCGGCGCGGTCGGCTGACCAAACCATCCGGTGACAAACTTAGTGGCCGGCTCTAGCGCGTCGGAGTATGTGGCCGCTCCTTCTTCGTGACCCGGCAGGCTGAACACTTTCACAGGAGCTTTGGAAGCGACCACGTATTCGGCCATCCCAAACGTCGGAGTGACCGCTCCCAGCGGACTCCAGCTACATTCCACCCGGAGCTCCCGATCTTTTCCGGCCTCAGCAGCGGAGGAACTTCGATCCTCCGGCCCACATAGCAGAGTGCGAGCCGCATCAGGCGTCCCGCCCGGCGAGTTCAACCCCAGCTTGAATTCGCTCCCCGCCTCCCGCGCCTTCCACCGATCGACCACCTCAAACAGACTGTTGCCCTCGGAAAAGTCGGCTGACTCCGTTGTAATCGGATACCACGTCACATATCCCGCGCCGCGCACCGCCGTGAATGATCGGCTGATCTGGTCCCAGCTTGAATGCTTGGCGATGTCTTCCGGCACGCCGATTTGAGTCAGCCGCGTCGTATCCAGCGGAATCACGCCCTCGTAGCCGATTTCGAGCTCCACGAAATCCTTCGGCTTGATTTCGGCAGGCAGCGTGACGATGGCTTCGGAGAGCGCGCCGGTGTGGTCGATATCTGACATGTAGGGTTGCGAAACGTATTGCACGGGCTTGCCGTCAACCCGGATCGAACGCCAGTCGAGGGAGGAAGAAATCTGCAGGGCAACGATTCTTTGCGGCTTCGCGGAATCATTGCGCAAGGTGATCTTGCCTCGCGCGCCTAGCCTTTGTTGTGCAGGCTCCAGGCGAATCTCCAGGTCGTATTTCGTGATGGTGAAAGCTTCGCGCTCCAGGGCAACAGCGAAAAAGCTTGAACCACAGAGGACACAGAGGACACAGAGGAACTTCATATGTTCTTGGATGCAGCTTGGCGTCTTTGACGCACGACTTCGTACAACACCACGCCCGCCGCCACCGATACGTTGAGCGACGGCACCTTCCCCAGCATCGGAATCGACACCAGGAAATCGCAGTGTCTGCGCACCAGATCGTGTAACCCCTTGCCTTCGGCGCCGAGCACGATGGCGCAATGCATCTTGTAGTCCACCGCATCGTAAGTTTTCTCGCCGCGCTCGTCCAGGCCAACGATCCACAAGTCCTTCTCTTTCAATTCCTCGAGCGCTCGCGATATGTTTGTGACTTTCGCAACCGGAAGATGTTCGCTCGCTCCCGCGGAAACTTTCGCCACCGCGCCCGTGACCGCGGCGGAACGGCGTTCGGGAATCACCACGCCATCGGCTCCCGCGGCGTCGGCGGTACGCAAGATCGCTCCCAGATTGTGCGGATCTTCGACGCCATCGAGCACGACGATGAGTGACCGCTCCCCGCGACGCGACGCCACCAGGTCATCGAGATCACTGTATTGTTTTGCCGAGGTCGCGGCTACGAGTCCCTGGTGCGCGGCATTGCCCGCAATTTCGTCCAGTTCCACCCGTGACAATACGCGCACGGGAACGCCGATCTTGCGGCACTCCTCAATCGCCCGCTTCAGGCGAATATCGTTTCGCTCCTTGGCGACAGCGATCCACTCGAAGTTACGCCCGCGCGCCTTGAGCGCTTCCGTCACCGTATTGATTCCGTAGAGAATGTTCACGCCGAGTAGTGTACCGAGTGCCGAACTTCTTCACCACAGGTTATGTTTTTTTGCGGCCTGCTAGACTGATAAGTTCGGGAGGCTCCCGTGAACAACGTGTACATCCTCTCCGCCGTCCGCACGCCCATCGGCAAGTTTGGAGGCTCGCTGGCCTCGCTCTCCTCGGTGGACATAGGCGTGGTAGCCGCGAAGGCGGCGCTCGAGCGCGCCGGAGTACAGCCGCAGCAAGTCGAAGAAACGATCTTCGGCAACGCCCGGCAGGCAGGAGCCGGCCCCAATCCCGCGCGGCAGATTTCCATCCGCAGCGGCATTCCCCAGGAGGTCCCCGCCTACACGGTGAACAAGGCGTGCGCGTCGGGCATCAAGTCGATCGCGCTGGCATTTCAGGAGATTGCTCTTGGCAACATCGAGTGCGCACTAGCGGGCGGAACCGAGTCAATGTCGCGGCTTCCGTACTATCTCGAGGGCGCGCGTTGGGGCTATCGTCTCGGCCACCAGGAACTGGTCGACGGCATGTATCGCGACGGATTTTTCTGCCCAATGGCGAAGATGCTGATGGGCGAAACGGCTGAGATTCTCGCCGGACAATATAAGATTTCGCGCGAAGAGCAGGACCAGTTCGCGCTCGTATCGCAGCGGCGCGCCGCGGCCGCTCAATCCAGTGGACGTTTCGACGCCGAAATTGCGCCGGTCACGATCGAGGGCAAGAAGGGCGCCACCATTTTCTCGCGCGATGAACATTTATTTCTCGAAGCGACCCTCCCAGGAGCGATGGAGAAGATGGCCAAACTTGCTCCAGTGTTTTCCAAGACCGGTACCATTACTGCCGCCAATTCTTCCGGCATCACCGATGGCGCGGCGGCGGTGGTCGTGGGGAGCGAGAAATTCGTCCAGCAGAACAATCTGAAACCGCTGGCGCGAATTCTTGCCGCAACCTCTGCGGGAGTTGACCCGCGCCTCATGGGCATCGGGCCGGTGCCCGCCATCCGCAAAATGGAACAGAAAAACGGCTTCAAACTCAGTGACTTCGATCTGGTCGAACTGAATGAAGCCTTCGCGGCCCAGGTGCTGGCCTGCGATCGCGAGCTGCATCTCGATCGCGAGAAACTCAACGTCAACGGCGGCGCCATCGCGCTCGGCCATCCCATCGGCTGCACCGGGACGCGCATCACGGTGACGCTGCTTCACGAGATGCTCAAGCGAAAAGCGCGCCGGGGCCTGGCCACGCTCTGCGTCAGCGGCGGTATGGGCATGGCTCTGGCGCTTGAAAATTCTCAAACGTCCTGAACGATGGTTCCCTGGTGATAGACAATCTTCCAGCCGTCGGCTGTACGCCGCCAAATGGTTGACCGCCGGGTGAGACGCACGTTGTCCTGGAGGAGAGTGTAGGTCAGGAGGTAGACGCCAGGGGCCAGACTTCGGCAGTGAAAGTCTTTCGTTTCCCAGATGTCGGTGTGCGGAACCGAGAAGCGCTTCTCTAAAGCATCGAGCACGGCATTTCTGGAATAACGCCGACCAGAGGCTCCTGTCTCCCAGAAATCTTCGACTGTCATCGTCTCGAAATCGGCCCTCGACGTTCCGAATTCAGGGCGATGAAAGATAGGTTCTCTGCTGGCAAGTTCGGCGAGAATGTCTCTCAACTCCGGGGCGGTTGTAAGAGCCGGATCCATCTCCTGGAACCGAGGTTCAAGCGGACTCATGGGAGCAGTATAGGTCAACCCGGGGCAAGCTGACCGGACTGGCGGCAGGCCTGCGCTCGTAGCTATACTCACCAGTAAGGCCATGGCCATTGCCACTGCACATGCCGGTGTCACTAGTTCGCTTCGGAACCCTATGCCCCTTTCTGCGATCATTGTCGACGACGAACAGCTGGCGCGCGACGAACTTGCCTACCTGCTTAAGAACGCCGGCGACGTCAATGTTGTGGCGCAGGGCAAGAACGGACTGGAAGCGGTCAACCTGATCAAGGAACACAATCCCGACCTGGTATTTCTCGATGTCCAGATGCCGGGCCTGGACGGATTCGGCGTCATCAAGAAGCTGCTCGACCGCAAGGTTCTTCTCCCGAAGATTATCTTCGCGACGGCTTTCGATCAATACGCGGTGAAGGCGTTCGAGGTGAACGCGGTGGACTACATCCTGAAGCCATTCGATAAGAAGCGAGTGGCCCAGTCCATCGAAAAGGCACGGGCGAAGATTGAGGCGGGCGCGGGTCCGGAAGAGAAATTCGAAACGCTGGTGCGGATGCTGGAAGCGCAGAAGCCCCCTGGAGCAAAGACGGCGAAGATTCTGATCAAGGCAGCAGGAAGGCTGTTCCTGACCGATCCCAGGGATATCTGCTATGCGACCATTGAAGATGGCGTGATCACGGTGGCCACCAGCGGTCATGCCGGCATGGAAGGCCAGTCGAACTGCCGGACCCTGGAAGAGCTTTTCGACAATCTCGATCCCAATTCGTTCTGGCGGGCGCACCGGTCTTTTCTGGTGAACATCCATCACATCCGCGAAGTCGTGCCCTGGTTCAAAAGCTCCTACCAGTTGCGCATGGACGACAAGAAACAGACGGAAGTTCCGGTAAGCCGCGCCCAGACCCGCCGCCTGCGGGAACTGTTCAACCTGTAAAGACAGTTGGTCGTTCGCTGTTCGCCTTTCGCCAAGCAATTGATTGTCGCGAACAGCGAACGACGAGCAGCGCCTTTAAAAAAAGGGCGGACGTAAAGACCGCTTCGTCCGCCCAGGGAGGGACTTTTTAGCAGGCAACGGCTTGCAAGGCGATGCGGTTGGGAATAACCAGGGTCGCGCCCTCAAGCCGAATCAAGTCTTTCCGTTTCAGATCGCTCAACAAGCGAGTTACCGTTTCTCGCGAAGAGCCGATCATTTGGCCAATTTCTTCGTGGGTGAATTCCGTGGGCAGGCGGAGTTCCCGGTTGCGCGGTTCCTCCGAGACCCAGGAAAGCAGCAGGCGGGCCAGTTTCTCCGTCGAACTGCGGGCGAGCAGCAGTTCGTGCACATCGTCGAACGAAGTCGTGATCTCGCGGGCGAGCAGACTGGCGCAGCCGAGCGCGGCGTGGCTGTTGTTTTCGATCAAGTGCAGGAAGCTGTCGCGCTCGACGAACTTGATCTGGCAAAGCTCGATGGTCGTCACCGTAATCGGCGAAGCCGTCCCGCAGACCACCGCGCTCAACCCCAGCACTTGGCGGTCACCGGCAATTTTCAGGATGATGGTCTTGCCATCGCGGGCCTCGACCGACAGTTTGCAGCGGCCGGAACACGCGATGTAGACGCCGCGCGGGATTTGCCCCTCCGCCAGCAAAGTGGCATTGCTGGGATAAAGGGTTAGGTGCCCCATCGCACTGAACTCACTCATCAGAGGCTGCGGCAAATTGCAGAAGTCGCAGGTCTGCCGCAGGGTGCAACTTAGACAGTCGTTGGGAATCGCGATGCGGCGCGGAATACCCATAGCAAGCTCCTGATCGGCGAAACCTGGCTGGCGGAATCGTTCGCGTGGGGGGAGGCCGCAATGCTTCGCGTGGAGGGACAATGCACATCAGCGGCCACGTGCTCCACCTGGACTAAGTGGCTGTCAATTCACAGCTTAGGATGGTTGGAACGGACAGCACGCATGCCAGCAGATGCCGGACCGTTGACCCGGCTGCCAGCAATTCGGCAGGTGTCATTCTCGCTGTCTCTAGTCTAAACAGTCCGAAGAATCATGACTTCCGGCGGGGCTCCAGCGTCAGCGTGCTGCCCAAGCGTTGTGAGCTTCATATCAGGGCGTCGCGTTAGCGATGCCGAAAGTCCTTCGAAGGCACATATCCCTAGCGGGCATCGAAGGCCGATTTTTCCGCAGCCTCATCACCGAGGGGAGCTGAGGGTGCTGCTTTCGGCATCGCTAACGCGACGCCCTGATACGAATCGGTATTCCTAATGCAGATAATCCGTGCGTGAAATTCCCAGCCGCTGCATCTTGTACTGCAAGGTAGTGCGCTTGAGTCCGAGCCTGGCCGCCGCGCCTAAGGGACCCGAGAGTGTGCCACGGGTCTGACGCAACATTGCGATGATGTGCTCCCGTTCTTTATCGCGCAGCGTAGCGTCGGAGCCGGACGGCAGCCGCGAAATTTCCGCCCGCAATTCGCCGAGCGGTGGAGTTAACCGGTCGCCTTCCGACAGGATCACCGAGCGCTCAATAAAATTTTCCAGCTCGCGGATGTTTCCCGGCCAATCCCAATGCATCATGGCCTCCACCGCCTCATCGGGAATGATCTCGATCTGCCGGTGCAGCCGGGCTGCACACTTTTCGACGAAATGGCGAACCAGCATGGGGATGTCCTCGCGCCGGTCTCGCAACGCCGGTAGATGCAGGGGAAAGACGTGCAAGCGGTAGAACAAGTCGGTGCGGAATTCCTTCTCCTCGACGGCACGGGTCAGATCGCGATTGGTGGCGGCGATGAGCCGCACGTCCACGTGGATAGTCTTGGTTCCGCCCAGACGCTCGAACTCCTGGTCCTGCAGTACGCGCAGCAACTTGGGCTGCAGCTCCAAAGGAATTTCTCCAATTTCATCGAGCAGCAAAGTGCCTTTATCCGCCAATTCCAGCCGGCCGAGCTTCTGGCTTATCGCTCCCGTAAATGCTCCCTTTTCGTGGCCGAAGAGTTCGCTTTCCAGCAGGCCGGTGGGAATGGCGGCGCAATTGAGCTTGATGAAGTTGCGGTCCTTGCGCCGGCTCATGCCGTGAATCAAGCGCGCGATGCGTTCTTTGCCCGTCCCGGTTTCGCCGGTGATGAGGACGGTGGAATCGGTTTCGGCGACGATGGCGGCATAGTCCAGCACACGTTTCAACGCTGGGCTGGAACCAACGATGTCGTCGCTGCGGTTCGCACTCCGGATTTCATGCTCCAAATAGCGCTTTTCCTGGGCCAGCCGGTCCTTGAGTTGCGCGATCTCGCGATAGGCATGGGCGTTCTGGACCGCAGCCGCAACTTGGTTGGCCACCTGTTGCAGGTATTCCACCTCCGACGGGCCGAAGGCATTGTCGGTCAAGCTACTCGTGTTCAGAGCTCCCCAAGTCCGATCGCCCGCGATGAGAGGTACACTGCAAACCGAGCGAATCCCGATTTCTTGCATGGCTTGCGCCAGAGGTACTTTCATGTCCCGCAAATCGCCTGCGGTGAAGAACGCGACCTGTCGCGTCTGGATCGCCTGCGCCGAGAGTGAATGCTCGGCTGGAACGCTGCTTCCATGGTTGACGAAAGGCTCCCATTCCAGAGCATCTCCGTAGTGATACACATTCTTGCCTTCCTCATCCAGCAGGGACAGGACAGCTCGGTCGTAGCGCGCGATGCCCCGCAGGCTGGAAAGAATGGAGGGCAAAAGCTTTTCCAAATCGAGGCTGGAACTCAGTTCACGGCTGATCGCAACCAGGCTCTGCTGTTCCTCAAAGGCGCGCTGCGCCTTCTCCAGCGCCAGCGCCAGCGCTCCTATCAGTGCGACGCGAGAGAGGAACTCCAGGTCCTCGCCACCCAGAACCTCGGGAATTCTTTTGCCCACTCCAAGCGCGCCAAAACGGCTCGAAGCCGTGCTCATGGGAAGGACGGTGTACGATCGGACGCCCTGGTTGAGCAACCTCGGCATGCAACCGGGAAAACGTTGCTCGCGCTCGGTATCGGGAATGGCGAGCCGCTCCTGATGTTTCCATGCCCACCCCGTTGCTGCTTCGTCCACAGGGAAGGAGTCGAACTCTCCACTTTCCTGGTTCTTTTTCCAGTACTGATTCAGCATGCAATTGCGGCGCGGGTCGTAGAGGGCAAGATTCAGTAATTCGCCGCCCGTCAGGTCCAGCACCGGGGGGGCGAGTTCTTTGAATGCGTCGGGCAGGCTCTTGGCGCGAGCTACGGTGTCGGTAATCTCCAGCAGAAGCCGATACCGGGAGCGCTCTGGCGAGGCTTCGCCCTCCAGTCTTTCTTTGTTTTCTGGCACAGCACACACCTCCTGCACCTGCTGAGTGCAATCGTTGGACAGGTTTTGAGCAGGTCCTGGGGGATCGTCACAGCTTGCCAAGCTGCGAGCTACACTTCGTTGCGGTGACCGCAGGCGTTAGTTCCTTCATTGGGAACCAATCTCATTGTCCCCGGCTGGGGAGACCCTTGGTTTCTGCGACACCGTTTGCCCGATGTTACCGATGGAAGCGCAGTGGCGTTAAGCGGCTCCTGCGTCCGCCTTGTCATCCTCCCTGTTACGAAGAGTATCTACCAGACGCAATTTCCAACATCCGCTTAGATCGGCGGGTTCAGCACGGCCGGTGTCCCTTAGCAGCCCGAGCGCCGCTTCAATGGTCCGCGGCGTCTCTCGGAAGCGGTGTGCCAATTCCGGGATCTCAACAATCAGGTTCGGCACAGGGATCTCGTTGTACGCATGCATCATTCGCCCGTAATCAATGATTGCCTCTGAAAGCTGGAGCAGTTCGTTGAACTCTTCCACGGTCAACCGCTGTTCCATCCCCAGGGCACGCTTGACACGGCCAAGCACCCATCGCAAGTGCTCCCGACAGATGCCCTTGCCCCCAAGCGATCCAAATTGGACTCCAATGGGATTACCGCGATACATTGCGACCTCAGTGACTCAGCGGGAATGGTATATGCCTCGTCTCTTACGGGACGGGCAGCGATTTTTCTGTTACGAAAACCGAACAGGCGCTTGCGCGGGCCGGCCCGCGTGACGCGAGAGATTGCATCCGTGAAGACCAGTTGGGAAGGAACTGCACGTAACCATGCGTGCTTTTCAGTTCCAAAATCCGAAAATCCCAGTGGAAGATCAAGTTCCTTGCGCCACCGGCACCGATGTTAGAATATCTCCCGTTGGGGGGTGAGGTCGTGCAACTGAATGGTGGCCAGAGGCTGCGGGCGCTGAGAGAAGCCCTCGGATATCGTATGAGGGACGTGGAACTGGCCAGCACTCAGATCGCGCAGAGATTCGACAATGAGGAATTCGCGATTCCGCCCAGCCGTTTGTCTGACATCGAGACCAAAGGCATAATCCCGAGTATCTTTCGGCTCTATTCGTTTGCGGCTATTTATCGCCGTGAGTATCGCGAGTTGCTGTCCTTCTATGGCCTCGACCTCGATGGCATCACAGCCGACATCAGCTTTGGGCACCCGCAGAAGTCGCACCGGTCCGAAGCTTTGAGCAACGTCAGCCAGGTGCGGATGCCAACCAGACTCGACCCCGGATTCTCGCTCCAGAAAACGACCGACTTGAGACGTGCAATCGAGCAGTGGGGTACTGTGCCCATGGCTTACCTCGGGCTGTTTGCGGATGACCGATACACCTATGGCTATATTGGCTCGGAAGATTTCACCATGTATCCCATTCTTCCGCCGGGCAGTTTCGTGCAAGTGGACGAAGCTAGGAACAAGGTGGCGGAAGGGCCATGGCGTTCGGAGTTCGAGCGTCCCATTTACTTTGTAGAAATGCGCGACGGATTTACATGTTGCTGGTGCTCGACCAAGCGCGACTCCATCGTCCTGCAACCTCATCCCCTGTCTCGCGAGACCGTGCGAGTTCTTAAATACCCGCAGGAGGCCGAGGTTCTTGGGCAGGTTGTCGGGGTGGCGATGCGTCTCGGAGACTGGCATTATTCCGACTTTCAAGCAACGCCGAAAGTGCGTTCAGCACTGACCTCAGATGCGCCAGGGCAGCTGGAGAGAGGGACTTAGGTGGAGATTGCATCAGCGCAGCCAGGAACTCCCTTGCTGTCAGATGTTGGTTCGCGCATGACGTTGGCACGTCCTTGAGCAGCACAGCCAAAGGTTTCCTCAAGACCTCATACAGCAGCACCCGATGAGACGCACGGATTGCGCCTTGTGCGGCGTCGTTGCCATACACCCTCGCCAAACCCCAGTGATCGTAGGTTCCCTTGCCATCCTGCAATCCGCCGACATAGGAAAGTCTGCCCAGCAACCCTGGGACGGCGCCTAGCGTATTCCCTTCAAAGTCCTCGAGAGCAGATCTGAGTCTCATTAAAATTTACGAATTCCGAAAAGACATCGGGATTGAACTAAATTCAGAAAACCCGTCTGCCGCCTGCAATGTATCACGGTGCGAACTCTTTCGCAAAGGAGCACCACCGTGAAACGACTTATGCTGGCTTTGGCTGCAATAACCCTGTTCCTAACAACCGCGTCTCTTCCAAGTATGGCCGACGGCAACCCCACGCCCCGTACCGTTTGCACCCTCCTGGGCTGCACGACGCCGCAGTAGCCTGCGGGGCGTCCCAGTTGAAAAGGGGGCAGTGTCAGGGCTATAGTGCTCTGCAATGCTCCCAATGAGTTGGCACAAGGCGCTGTCGCTTTTCCTGTGGATCACGCCGCACGCGCTCCTTGGGGTGCTTGCAGTCGTTCTTTGCAGGCGCCGCTTGTACCGGGAATTCCCGGTCTTTTTTGCCTATGTGCTTTACGAAATTGCTGAGTTTATTCTGCTGTTCGCGTTGTATTCCATCCTGGGCGTTGGAAAGCAGTACGGGTATGCTTATTGTGCGACGTTGTTGCTTAGCATCGCTTTGCGTTTCGGGGTGATTGACGAAGTTTCTAAGAGTTTGTTTCTTGAATCCCAGTTTCTGAAGGTGGCAGCAAGGCGTTCGCTGCAATGCGTAGGAGGCTTACTTCTTGTAATGGGCGTTCTGCTCGCTGTCTATGCGCCCGGGGACAATAGCGCCAGGTGGTATGCCGGTGTATTAGTCGTTAACCGGGGAGCGGCTATGATTCAATGTGGATTGCTCCTTGCCTTGTTGCTTTTTTCCCGTTTCTTGGGTCTGTCCTGGCGTCGCTCCGCATTCGGGATCGCGCTTGGTCTCGGGGTCCTGACAAGCGTTGATCTTGCTATGTTTGCTCTTCGCGCGGCATTCACCAGTGACGTAGCGGCGGATTTTCTGGACTTACTGATAACCGGCACCTACCTGGTTTGCGTTTCGATCTGGATCGGGTATTTGCGGGCGCCCGAACTTGAGCCTGCTGGGTCCCTCACAGTTGTTCCGCATAATGAGGTGGAGACTTGGAACACGGAACTGCAACGCTTGCTCAGGGGTTGATCGCCGCTTGGGCTCTTGTCGCCGTCGCGTTGGTCGCGGTGGGGATCCTGGTGTATGTTGCCATCCGCGGCCGCACCCGTCGGGTTGATTTGGAAAGAACCGTCCAGGCGTTCCGCTCTCTCGACATTGAGGCCTTTAGAAACCTTGTCGACTCAGCCGAGGAAGCATTTCTTCGCAATCATTTATCACCAAGGAAGTTCCGCGAGATTAAGCGGCAGCGCGCGTGGGCAGCACTCCTTTACGCCTGGGAGGCGGGGAGGGCCGCGACGGCGCTGGCCAAGGTTGGTCAAGCCGCACAGCAGAGCTTGGACCCAGAGATTGCGGCCTCCGGTGTGCAGGTTACCGAGAACGCTTTTCGGCTTCGATTGCAAACCGCGAGAGTTAGTCTCCACCTGTTAACCGAAGTCGTATTTCCTGGCCTGTCGAGCCGATCGCTTCCGTCTTTGGCAGATCAGTACGAGCGAGCGGCACAGACACTGTTTCGTTTGGGAAGATTTCCGTCTGAAGGGCAGAGGCTCGTGCGCTCCAAAAGTGCTTGATGCCGCCTATTAGGGTAAGCACTAACGGTGTGGACTGAGATGGCGCGTGGCTGGGAGAGCAAGTCCGTAGAACAACAGCAGGAGGAAATGGCAGAACTGCGGAAGCCTGCCCGCGCCCCGATCTCGCCCAACCAGCAGCAGCGCAACCGAGAACGCGAGGGGCTGCTGCTTTCCCGGGGCCGCCTCGCGCAACAACTCGAGGCCGCCAGCCACCCTCGTCACCGTCAGATGCTGGAGCAGGCAATCGCCGAATTGGACCGCCAACTATCTTGTTTTTAGTAAGTTGCGCACACGTGGTCGCGAAACAAAGCGCTCTGGCCAGATACCACCTATAACGAAAACACGGGTCCGGTTCGCTGCCACCTGACGTATAATCGCTGAGTTGATGAAAGCCTACGTCTACGTCTCACTGAAGAAAAGCGTTCTGGATCCGCAGGGGAAAACTATCCACGGCGCACTTACGAAAATCGGTTACAAGAGTCTGCAGGAAGTACGGCAAGGAAAGTATTTCGAAATTACTCTCAATGGCGGCATTTCAAAGGATGAGGCACAGGCGGAAATCGAGCGCATCGCGCGCGAAGTTCTGACCAATCCGGTCATTGAAGAGTTTCGTTTCTCCCTCGAAGACTAGATCTCCGTTTGTGCCCGAGAAACAACGACGGGCCTGATTGTGCCCGAACGTTCGCCGGTCCCCCCACCGAAAGATTCGTCAAGGAGAGAATTCGCTAATGTGCGGCATCGTGGGATATGTGGGGAAAAAGCAGGTCGTCCCCGTCATCATCGAGGGTCTGAGAAAGCTGGAGTACCGCGGCTACGACTCGGCCGGAATCGCCGTGGCCGGAAACGGCGAGGGCTTGCAGATCCGCCGCGCTGAGGGAAAGCTGCGGAATCTGGAAGAAGTCATCCGCCTCAGGCCGCTCGATGGCACCTACGGCATCGGACATACCCGCTGGGCCACCCATGGCCGCCCCACCGAAGAAAACGCCCATCCACATCGCGACTGCACCGGCAGGATTGTGGTGGTGCACAATGGCATTGTCGAAAATTATCTCTCGCTCAAGAAAAAACTGATCGCCGAAGGCCACAAGTTCTCGACCGAAACCGACACCGAGATCATCGCGCACCTGATTGAGAAGCACTACGCGGGAAACGCTCACAAGGTACTCCTCGAAGAAGCCGTGCGCAAAGCGGTGAAGGAGCTCACCGGCGTGTTCGCGCTGGTAGTGATTGCGGTTGACGATCCCAACAAGATTGTGGCCGCGCGCAATGGTCCACCGGCCGTCATCGGCCTCGGCAAGGATGAATACTTTGTCGCCAGCGATGTGCCCGCGCTCCTCGATCACACCCGCGACCTTTTCTTTCTCGCCGATGGCGATCTGGCCGTGATCACCCAGGCCGGCGTGCAGGTTACCGATTTCGATGGCAATCCGCTGGAGCGCAAGGCGCAGCGCGTCACCTGGGATCCGATCATGGCGGAAAAGGGTGGCTTCAAGCATTTCATGCTCAAGGAAATCTATGAGCAGCCCCGCACTGTCCGCGACACCACGCTCGGCCGCGTCTCGCAGGATACGGGCGCCATCTTTCTCGACGAAATGCACGTCGGCGAAGCCGAATTCAAGGCACTCAAGAAAATCAATATCGCCGCCTGCGGCACCAGTTGGCACGCCGGCCTGGCCGGCAAGTTCATGATCGAAAACCTGGCCCGCGTTCCCGTCGAAGTCGACTACGCCAGCGAATGGCGCTATCGCGACCCGATCCTGGGGCCGGACACGATGACACTGCTGATTTCACAATCCGGCGAGACCGCCGATACTATCGCGGCCCAGCGTGAAGCCAAGGCCAAGGGCTCGAAGACGCTCTCCATCTGCAACGTGGTCGGCTCCATGATCACGCGCGAGGCCGCCGGAACCGTCTATACCCATGCCGGCCCGGAAATTGGCGTGGCGTCGACCAAGGCTTTCACCGGGCAACTTACAGCTCTCTATTTATTCGCCTTGTATCTGGCGGAGGTGCGCGGCGCCATGACTCCCGACCAGGCTAAGTCAGCCGTGCAAGAACTCATGCGCATCCCCGGCAAGCTGGAGCAGATTCTCACCCATGACGAGGCTTGCAACGAGCTGGCGAAGACCTATGTCCGCGCCCAGGATTTCCTTTTCCTCGGACGCGGCATTCACTATCCCATCGCCCTCGAAGGCGCGCTCAAGCTCAAAGAAATTTCCTACATTCACGCCGAAGGTTATCCGGCGGGCGAGATGAAGCACGGCCCCAATGCGCTGATTGACGAAAATCTGCCCGTGGTCATAATCGCCACCCGCGACGCGAACAGCCCGCAGTCGATGATCCGCTACGAGAAAACCATGTCGAACCTGAAAGAAGTGAAAGCTCGTTCCGGCATCGTCATTGCGCTCGCCACTGAAGGCGACAAAGAAATCGCCGAAGAAGCCGATCACGTGCTCTTTGTTCCGCCGGCGCCCGATGAACTGTCGCCGATCCTGGAGATCGTCCCGCTGCAACTGCTCGCCTATCACATCGCCGTCCGCCGCGGCTGCGACGTGGATCAGCCCAGAAATCTGGCGAAGTCGGTCACGGTGGAGTAGGGAGCTCTGAGCTCTCAGCTCTCAGCTGTCGGCTCCCAGCTGTCAGCTCTCAGTTTTCAGCTGCCAGCGTCCTTGTACCCCTCAGCAGAGTCAAGCCCCGGAGGGGCGACCGACCTTAGCCCAGCGCTTCAGCGCTGGGTAGGCGGCCAAATTTGAGAATAAGTCCCGGAGGGACGACCGGGCCCTCGCAGCGCTGGCCCGGCGGAGCACCCGTTTAAGCGGTTCCAGGCTTTTTCAGCAACGCGGCTTGGCTGCGGGGAATTACGGGTCGATCGGTCACTTCCAGACCTGCCGCGGCGGCGTCTTGCAGTTCGGCGTCGAATGCCGCCTTCGTCACGTGGCCCCGGGGTTCTGCTAGCAAGAGCATTGCGCCCGGTTTCATCGCATTCGCAAGTTCGGCGAAGAAGCGGCTCGTACTGGGCATTTCATGCACGACCGCCATGGCAAGTGCGAAATCAACTTTGCCAGACAGATCCTGCAAGCCCATGGAATCGGGCGGAGCCAGGCGCGCATCGGTGCGTTCGAGCAGTCCGGCTTTTGCCAGCCGGCGTTTCAATCCCGCAATCATGCGCGGCTGCACGTCGACCGCGACGACTCGGCCGCTCGCACCCACTTGGCGAGCCATCTCCTGCGTGAAGAATCCCATGCCCGGGCCGGGTTCGAGCACGGTCATTCCTTCCCGGACGTAGGGCTTGATGATCGCGACCGGATCCTGTATCAGTCGTCGCAACGGACTGGCCAGTACGTAGCCAAGCCACCACGGGCAAATGCGGTGTCCCACATTCCCTCCTCGAACAATCGCCCCGCTGCTGTCCCCGCGCCTCGTCCACCCACTCCTGTAGACGAAGGAGCGACAGAAATATTTTAGTTGTGTCATTTTCGAGACTCGGGAGTCCCTTGGGATCCGGGCTCAGTGGACACCAACCAAGACCTGTGCATGGGAATCGAAGCGTCCGGCAGCTCGCGAAAATCATCTACATGAATGAATGGCCCAGTTCAAAACTCTTGACGCCCGCGTGCTGCGCTCCGTCGCGCTCTCCGAATTTACCAGGCACATCGAACTGGAAGTGAACGGCGTGACCCGGTTCGGCTTCGTTTCCGGGCAATGGCTCTCGGTGAAGGCCAATATTCCCGAGGGCGAGGAGATGACGCGCGCTTATTCCATCGCATCTCCTCCGTCCGAGAACGGGCGCTTCGCCTTCTGCCTGAATCGAGTGCAGGATGGATTCATGTCAAACTATCTGTGCAATCTCGACCAAGGCGCAAAGATTGCGTTTCAGGGGCCGTTCGGCGATTTCATTCTGCGCTCGCCATTGCGTGACACCGTCTTCATCGCCACGGGAACCGGGATCGCGCCCTTCCGTTCGATGTTGCACTGGTTGCTGGCCCAGAGTGACCTGGCAAAGAGCGACCGTCATCAGGGGCGCCAATTCTGGCTGTTGTTCGGCGCGCGCCGCGAGCAGGACATTTATTATCGCGAGGAGTTTGAGCAGTTCGCGGCTAAGCACGCAAACTTTCATTTTCTGCCCACGTTGAGTCGCGCGGAAGCAGGTTGGAACGGGTTGCGGGGATACGTGCAGGAACATCTGGCCGGAATCGTTGGAGACCGCAGCGACATGCACGCCTACATCTGCGGCCTCGACAAGATGATTAAGGCGAACCGGGAGTTGTTGAAGAGTTTGGGTTGGGATCGCGCCTCAATCCGGTACGAAAAATATGACTGACCTCGTAGAATGATTGCCGATCCAGGAAACTCGCAGCGCAAGAAGGTTCGTATCAGGGCATGCCTTCAGGCATGCCGGAAGTTCTGCTTGATGAGTGCGGCCTTAGCCGCTGAGGAGAACCATCGTGTACGTCGCAGACAGCAAGCGTTACGATTCCATGCAATATCGCCGCTCGGGACGCAGCGGCATCCAACTTCCTGCCGTGTCGCTCGGACTGTGGCACAACTTCGGCGGCGTAGATAATTTTGAAAATTCTCGCGCCATGCTGCGCCGCGCCTTCGATCTCGGCATCACCCATTTCGACCTCGCCAATAATTACGGCCCTCCCTACGGATCGGCGGAAGAAACTTTCGGCCAGATCCTGAAGAAAGACTTCCTTCCCTACCGCGACGAGTTGATCATCTCGACCAAGGCGGGCTGGGACATGTGGCCCGGGCCCTACGGAGATCGGGGCTCGCGCAAATATATGCTGGCCAGCCTCGACCAGAGCCTGAAGCGCATGGGCCTGGAATATGTCGACATCTTCTACCATCATCGGCCCGACCCCAACACGCCTATGGAAGAATCGCTCGGCGCGCTCGACACCGCCGTACGCTCTGGTCGCGCGCTCTATGCCGGCATTTCTGCTTACAACGCCAAGCAGACGGCCGAAGCGGTGAAGATCCTGCGCGCTCTGGGAACGCCCTGCCTGATTCATCAGCCGAAATATTCCATGTTCGTGCGCGACCCCGAGCAGGGATTGTTCGATGTGCTGGAGAAAGAGGGCGTGGGATCAATCGTCTTCAGCCCGCTGGCGCAGGGACTGCTGTCGGATCGCTACCTCCATGGAATTCCCGGCGACTCGCGCGCCGCCCGCAATTTCTTTCTGAAGCAGAAGGACATTGGCGAAGACAAGCTCACCAAGATCCGCGAGCTGAACGAGATCGCCAAGCAGCGCGGGCAATCGCTGGCGGAGATGGCGGTGGCGTGGGTGCTGCGTGATCCGCGCGTCACCAGCGCTCTCGTCGGCACCAGCAAAGTGTCGCAGGTGGACGACAATGTGGCCGCGCTGAAGAACCTGAAATTCTCAGCCGAGGAGCTGCGCAAGATTGACAGCGCTCTCGCCGGCAAACAAGCGGCGTAAGGCTGCGCCGCACGTTTCTACCTTGCCAATTGCTCCAGACGCTCGAATGTGTCCGGATATCTGGCTGCAAGTAACAACAACGCGGCCGCCTGGGCGTTGGGCTTGGCTCGCCCTTGTTCCCATTTTTCCAGCGTGCGCTCGTTGGTGAACAGTTTGCGAGCAAAAACGCTGCGCGAACAGTGGAAGTGGGCGCGGACCTGCTTGATCATTCTTGGTTTGAGTTCCGGCAGCAGGCGCCGCTCGACTTTATAGCTCCGCAGCGTGATTTTCCCAGCGCGATGCGCCTTCATGGCCGCCACACCCGCCATCAGTTCCTCGAATAGATTCCGCTTGTTTCCCATCGCTGTCCTTACCTCCGTGCCCGTGTTCTCTTTTCAGCGTCGATCGCAGTCTTTAGAGTCTTTCTTTGTTCTGGCGTAAGATCGGCGGCTTCATTCTTGTCATAAACGGCCATAAACCAGATCTGGTCTTCGCCATCGAACCAGTAATAGATAACCCTCAGTCCACCCCGGCGCCCTTTGCCCCTTCGAACATCCGCCCAACGCAGCTTGCGGAATCCGCCGGTACCGGGAATTACGGCACCCAGTTCCGGTGTATTGGCAAGCGTCTCCTGGAGCCGGCGGTATTGCTCGTCGTCCAGGTACCGGGTCAGGTGCTGAGTAAATGCGGGCGCTTCAACGAATTCCATCGGAGCGAATCCCTACGCAACTAGCGTACTTTACTTAGCATACGCTAATAGCGTATAAAGTCAAGGCGATGAAAGCTCCCAGGAAGAATCTCGTCCGCTGTACCTGGGCGGGCAACGATCTCGCGATTCTCTACCACGACCGTGAATGGGGAGTGCCGCAGCACGACGACCGCGTTCTGTTCGAGTTCCTGATTCTGGAGGGCGCGCAGGCCGGGCTTAGCTGGGACACGATTCTGCGGAAGCGCGAGAACTATCGCGCCGCCTTCGACGATTTCGACCCGAGGAAAATCGCGCGTTACGATCGCCGAAAGACGCAGCAACTCCTGCGCGACGAGGGGATTGTCCGCAACCGGCTGAAGATCGCGTCGGCGATACGAAACGCCAGGGCATTTCTGGCGGTGCAAAAAGAGTTCGGCTCGTTCGATCGGTATATCTGGCAATTTGTCGGGGGCAAACCGAGGGTGAATGCCTGGCGTTTAGGAGAGAAGGTTCCGGCACGCACACCCGAATCAGACGCGATGAGCAAAGGTCTGAAGAAGCTCGGCTTTACCTTCGTCGGCTCGACTATCTGCTACGCTTTCATGCAGGCCATGGGGATGGTCAACGACCACGCGGTCGAGTGTTTTCGCTATCCGATGCAGCGACTGCGGTAGCGGGTCAGTATGATTTCCACAGGTTACGATGGCTTGGGTTCACTGATGGACAGCGGGCTTGAAGCTAGCACCGAATTGGCGAGGTGCTGCCCATTTGGCTGCTGCACAATCTCGAATGTGCAATTCACGAAGTAGACATTTTCCATAATAAAGTTACCACCTAAGTAGATGACGTGAACGTCGCGAAAGACTACATTCTTCATCTCTAGATCATCAATTATCACCGAATCCCCAACCAGAAGAATGAAAGCGTGCCCGTAAGGTGGTGAAGGCTCAGCCTTACCGATAAGATTGAGTTTGGCCGCCTGCGAGACTGGAGCGTGTCCATACACCGAGAAGGCTGGTCGGTGAACAGTAAAATTTGTAATAAAGTAATGTTGCTCGACATCTGGTATCGGAAGGGGATTTTTCAGCTGTGGCTCGGTATTAACATTTAAGAATGAGCGATAGTCCACAAAAGCCAATGCAGCGTTCCATACAGCCGGATCGTTTTTTGCGGCATCTATGAATTTCTTCCCTGCTTTCTCTATCACTTCTGGAGAAATTTTAATCTCCGCCTTTTTGGCCTGGGCGAGAATCTGTTCGGCCTCTTGAGCCCTCTGCGGATCGGAAGGATTGACATTCTCAAGGCGAATGGCAGCGATAAACCCGCCGTTGCCGCGAAGGAATGCTTCCACATTGCCAAGACGTGTATCCAAACCGTGATATGCTAGGCCCGCCAATGCAACGATAGCCGCGACGAGCAAAGGCGCTAATACGTTACGAACGCTCCAATGCACGTCGGTCCGCGGCTTTGATAGACCGGCGACTTCCCCCTTTACTTCCGCGATGCGCCGTTCCATCTCACCGAGGCGTTCCGCAATTTTCTCCAGTCGCCCGTTTGCCTCTTTTTGCTCTTGCTGTAGGCGCTGAAGGATGAGTATCTCCACCCGCGTTTCGCTCATACAACTCGGCGGGCGTTCACAAAGAAATCACGATCCTTCGCCTCTGCCATGACCCCATAATCATGCCATGGATTCAAGGACACCGCATAGCCCCGTGGAAATCGTGCTGCCCCACTACCATCGTTTCGGCCCCATTGCGAAAACCCGTAACCTCCGGCATAATAATGGTTTGTCTTTACCTCGTTGGTTTTAACCCGCCGGACTCTTCCGGGCAAAGGATACTGAAGTCTGTGTTAATGATCCGACTGGCGCGCTTTGGGGCGCGCAAACAACCATATTACCGCGTCGTGGTGATTGAGAAGGAGCGGGCTCGCAATGGCCGCCCGGTGGAAGTGGTGGGCACGTACAATCCGCGCACCAACCCGGCAACTCTTGACCTGAAACGGGAGCGCATTGAGCATTGGGTTTCGAAGGGCGCGCAATGTTCGGACCGGGTCACGAAACTGCTTGCTCTCCCCGCGCCGGTTACGGCCGCTACGGTTGCCTAGCCGCCACGACACTCGCCAATTCAGGAGCCGAGTTCAGGACAAGCCGAGTTTAGGACGAACTATGATCGAGCCCACCCCCAGCCCCCGCGCCATGATTGAGTTCATCGCGAAGGCAATCGTCGACGCCAAGGGCGAGGTTTTTATCGAAGAATACGAAGACGGGGACGAAACCGTCATCGAACTCGAAGTCGCCGAAGCCGATTTGGGCAAGGTCATTGGCCGTTCCGGACGCGTGGCCCGCGCCTTGCGCAACGTGCTGAACGCAGCCGGCTCCAAGATGGACAAGCGCTACGCGCTCGAGATCATCGAATAGCCGAGCCGCTAAGGCGAGCAAAGCATGGCGGCACCGGACGCAAGCAACGAATGGATAACCCTGGCGGTCGTCATCAAGACCCAGGGGCGCCGCGGAGAAGTAGCGGTTGAGTTGTTCAGCGCTGTTCCGGACCGCTTCAGGCAAGAGATGCGGCTGTGGGCGCTCGGGAGAGACGGCCAGCGCCGCGAAGTAACGGTCGAAGATCTCTGGCCGCACAAGAATTTTCTGATACTGAAGTTTCAGGGCATCGAGACGATTTCCGATGCCGAGCCGCTGGTGAAGGCCGAACTGCAGCTTCCGCGCGGTGAACGCGCCCAGTTGGAGCCGGGCTGGACGTACCTGAGCGACTTGATCGGTTGTACGGTGTTCGACGGCCAGCGCGAGATCGGCAAGATTGAGAACGTGCAGTTCGGCGCCGGAGAGGCGCCGCTGCTGGTGGTGAGCAGCGGAAAGAAGCTGCCCTATGAGATCCCTTTCGCCGAGGCGTATCTGGAGAAGTTGGATCCGGAGCGGAAGCAGCTTCGGATGAAGTTGCCGGAGGGCATGCTGGAAGTGAACGCTCCGCTGGCCAAGGGAGAGAAAGAAGAACGTCGTTAGTCGATGGTCGTTAGTCGTTCGCAATGCCGTATTAGATACCGAGTGCCTCGCTCGGCGGTGAAAAAATGAGGTTCATCCTTATTCGATTTGGCTAACGACCAACGACGAACGACCAGCGACGGGTTTCCGCCAATGAAGATCGACATTCTCACGATCTTTCCCGACTTCTTTCGCGGACCACTGGATTACGGAATCGTCCGCCGGGCGCGGGAAACGGGCCTGGTGGAAATCAGCATTCGCGACCTGCGGGCGTTCACGAAAGACAAGCACCGCACCGTGGATGACCGCCCCTTTGGCGGCGGCGAGGGCATGGTCCTGAAGCCGGAACCGATCTTTGAATGTTTGGAGTCGTTCGGCGACGTTGCCCCGCGTGAAGCGCGTTTGATCGCGGGCGCGAAGCAGTCGGTGATTCTGCTTTCGGCACAGGGCCGCAGATTCGATCAGGCGCTGGCGGCTGAACTTTCGCTGCTCGAACGGATCGTGCTGATCTGCGGACGCTACGAAGGTGTGGACGAACGCGTCAGCGAGCGCCTGGCGGATCGCGAAATTTCGATCGGCGACTATGTGCTGAGCGGCGGCGAACTGGGTGCGGCGGTGATTGTGGACTCGATTACGCGGCTCATCCCGGGCGCAGTCGGCAACCAGAATTCGACGCGGCAGGAGTCGTTCACGAGTGTGGCGCGGGCATTCTTGCCCGCGAACGAACCGGATTCGACCTGCGTTTCCGGCGGATTGCTCGACTATCCGCATTACACGCGGCCCGCGGATTTTCGCGGCATGGTGGTGCCGGAAGTGCTCGTGAACGGGAACCACGACCAGATTCGCAGCTGGCGCCGCAAAACGGCTTTGGCGAAAACGTTGCGCAACCGTCCCGATTTATTGGAGCGGGTTGCGCTGACGGCGGAAGACAAGGAATTGCTGGCCCAGATTAAGGGCAAGAGTTAGGAAGGAAACGTTATGCGCAACCCTATTATCGAAAAGCTGTTGGCGAAATCGCGCCGCACCGACATCCCGAAGTTTGCCCCCGGCGACACCATCAAGGTGCAGGTCAAGATCCGGGAAGGCGAGAAAGAGCGCCTGCAGGCGTTCGAAGGCGTCGTCATTTCCCGCTCACGAGGCGCTCAGCCCAGCTTTACCGTGCGCAAGATCAGCTTCGGCCAGGGCGTGGAGCGTATTTTCCCCATCGACTCCAAGGTCATCGACAAGATTGACGTCGTGCGCTCCGGGAAAGTGCGCCGCGCCAAGCTCTACTACCTGCGCGGGCTCAAGGGCAAGGCCGCACGGTTGAAGGAAGTAGAACAGCAGTAGGCGGCGGCATTTTTCGGTTGTCATCCTGACCCTGAGCTTATCGAAGGGGAGGGACCTGCTTTCGCGTGCGCCCGGAAAGAAGCAGATCCTTTGCTTCGCTCAGGATTGACAGCTATTTTTGATGCCGCAATGCGCCCGTACAGCATGTTTCCCGTGAAACATTGTACGTACGCCTGAGACGCCCCCACTTTACTGTAGCGTCAGCGTCCCGTTCCCATTCGGCTCTTCCGGCGGAATCACCACCGCCGCTGCGACCCGATCTCCCGGCTCCACGTTCAGCAGCCGCACGCCTTGCGCCGACCGTCCCGATTCGCGGATGAACTTCGATTCGATGCGGATGATCTTGCCGTACTGCGAGATCAGCATCACCTCGGATTTCTCCGTCACCTGCGAAATGCCGACGACTTTGCCGTTGCGCTCCGTGGTCTTGACGTTGATCACGCCCTTGCCGCCGCGATTGGTAAGCCGATACTCGTCGGCGGGAGTGCGCTTGCCGTATCCGTTCTCGGTCACGGAGAGAATCAGCGAGCCTTTTTCCGGAACCAGGTCGGCGACATCGGGAGCGACCTCGCCTTCCTTAGCAATCGCCTGCGCCTCCGGCTTGGTCGTGGTGGCCATGCCGACGATGTAATCCTTTTCGGCCAGGTTCATGCCGCGTACGCCGGTGGCGTTGCGTCCCATGGAGCGCACGTCGTTCTCATCGAAGCGAATTGCTTGCCCGTCATGCGAGGCGAGGAAGACGATCTGGTTGCCGTCGGTCAGCGAAGCCGCGACCAGTTCGTCGCCCGGCTCGATGTTGATGGCGATGATGCCGCGCGACATCACATGCGAAAAGTCCTTCACTTCGGTCTTTTTCACCGTGCCATTGTGCGTGGCAAAAAAGACGTAGCGGCTTTCTTCTTCCAGGTCGCGGACGGCGAGCATGGTGCGCACGGTTTCTCCTGGTTGCAGGCCGACCAGGTTGCCGACGTGCTTGCCTTTGCCGGCAGCGGCGATGTCGGGAATCTCATACACCTTCAGCCAGTACACGCGTCCGGTGTTGGTGAAGATCAGAATGTAAGCGTGGGTCGAGGCGATGAATAAATGCTCGACGAAATCCTCGTCGCGCGTCTTCATGCCGGTGCGCCCGGTACCGCCGCGCCGCTGCATGCGGTAGGTCGAGATTGGAGTGCGCTTCATATAGCCGGAGTGGCTGACCGTGACCGCAACTTGCTCGTCAGCGATCAGATCCTCGAGCATGATCTCCGCAGCCTCATCTTCTATTACAGTCCGGCGCTCGTCGCCGTAGAGCTTCTTGACCTCTTCCAGTTCCTTGATGATGACTTTGCGCAGCTTCGCCTCGGAGGCAAGAATCGATTCGTATTCGGCGATGGCCTCGCGCACCTGCTTCAACTCGTTCGCAATCTCGTCGATCGAGAGCTTGGTCAACCGGTGCAGTTGCAGTTCCAGAATGGCGTCGGCCTGTTTCGCGGTGAACGGCTTGTCGGCGGGAAGCTTCGGAGCGCGTCCGGTGGTGTTGATGTCAATTTTCTTGCCGCCAAAATAAGCAACTAAATTTTCTCGAGCATCGGCGCGGTTGGCGCTGCCGCGGATGATCGTGATCACGTTATCGAGGTGATCAAGCGCGGTCAGATAGCCTTCCAGAATGTGCTCGCGATCGCGCGCCTTGTTGAGCAAATACGAAGTGCGGCGGCGCACCACATCGACGCGATGGTCGATGAAGTGTTTGATCGCCTGGATTAGCCCCATTTCCTTGGGCTGGCCGTTGACCACGGCTAGCAGAATCATGCTGAAGCCTTCTTGCATCGAGGTGTGCTTGAAGAGCTGATTGAGCACGATCTGCGGTTCGGCTCCGCGCTTGAGTTCGATCACGATGCGCATGCCGTCGCGATCGCTTTCGTCGCGAATGTCGGAGATATCGTCGATGGTCTTATCGTTCACCAGGTCGGCGATGCGCTCAATCAGCCGGGCCTTGTTCACCTGATAAGGAATTTCGGTGACGATGATTGCCTGCTTTTCCTTGGTGATGTTCTCGATGGCGGCGCGGGCGCGCATCATGAAACGGCCGCGGCCCGTCCGGTAAGCTTCAAAGATTCCGGCGCGGCCGTGAATAATGGCCGCCGTCGGAAAGTCCGGTCCCTGCACGAACTTCAGAATTTCCGGCAACTGCGCGGCGGGATTATTCACCAGCGTGATGGTGGCATCGACAATCTCAGTCAGATTGTGCGGCGGAATCTTCGTGGCCATGCCCACGGCAATGCCGTCGGACCCGTTGACCAGCAGGTTAGGAAAACGCGCCGGCAGAACCGCGGGCTGCGTTTCCGTGCCATCGTAATTCGGATAAAAATCGACCGCTTCCTTGTCGAGATCCTCCAGCAGCGCGGTAGAGACGCGAGTCAAACGCGCTTCGGTGTAACGATCGGCCGCGGGCGGGTCGCCATCGACCGAGCCGAAGTTGCCCTGCCCATCCACCAACGGCGCGCGCATGGCGAACGGCTGAGCCAGACGCACCAACGCGTCATACACGGCGAGGTTTCCGTGCGGATGATACTTGCCCATCACTTCGCCGACGATGCGGGCGCATTTGCGCGTGGCGCGTCCGGGAGCCAGGCCCATCTGCTGCATGGTGTACAGAATGCGGCGATGCACCGGCTTCAATCCGTCGCGAACATCGGGCAGCGCGCGGCCAATAATCACCGACAGGGAATAGTCGAGATACGACCGCTTCATCTCCTCTTCGACATTGACCGGTTGAATGTTGAGGGCGCCCGGACCTTGTCCTTGTCCATCGCCGCCGGGAGGAGGAGTTAGTGGGAGTTCGGGATTCTGATCGTCAGCCATGAAATTAGCTCTCAGCTCTCAGTTGTCAGTTCTCAGTAAAAGCTCGCAGGAGTCTGTGTGGGGACCGGCACCCTCGCGAGCCTGCCCTGAGCGAAGTCGAAGAGTCCACGCGGAGGGAAGCTCCGCCCGCTCTGTCTTACCACGTAAATGTCGCTAAGTTCTTGCATCTACAGGCATTTATCTGACAGGATTCACTCGAGAATTATACCACGTTCGGGGACGCGAAGGGGTGCGTGAAGGTTGGCTCTTCAGGCTCTTCTCAAGGTCAGTAGCGTGATCTCCGGCGGGACGCCAATCCGCACCGGGAGGCCTAGGGTTCCGAGGCCGCGGTTCACATAGAGCGCCGCTTTCTGCGAGCGGTCACCGTTCATCGGCAAGCGATAAAGTCCGGCAGTGAATGGCGAGATCAGGCGTGCCGGACTGATGCTGTGATCCACAATCTCAAATTTAACCTGCCCGCCATGCGTGTGGCCGGCAAGGCTGAGCTCGATGCCAAGCTCGGCGGCGCGGTGAAACGAATTCGGATTGTGCGAAAGCAATACGTTCGGCATATCGCGGCGAATCAGGTGCTCGATCTCGTGCAACATGGGTCCAGCCGGTTCGCCGCTGGTCATGTGGTCGCGCTGATAGTCAACTCCCATGAGATTGAAGCGCCCGCCGTGGTGCTCAATCACCGTGTTGGTGGCGCGCAGCAGCCGCATCCCTTTTTCGCGGAAGAGCCGCTCCGCCTCGTCTTCCACGCCTGCATAAATCTCGTGGTTGCCATTGCATCCCCAAACGCCCAGCGGAGCGCGGAGGCGGCTCAACTCGGTGATGCAGGCGTCCAGCGGATCGCCTTCGCTCGAGACAAAGTCTCCCGTAACGAAAGAAATGTCGGGCCGCAGATCGTTAGCGATGGCCACGGCGCGCGCAATCTCGCGCGGCGGCATGTAGTCGCCAATGTGGATGTCACTCAGCTGAGCGATGCGCAGCCCATCCAGCTGCGGAGGAAGGTTGGCGATGGGCACATCGACGCGTTCGATCGTAAAGCGCAAGCGCCCGGCGGCAAATCCGTAGGTGGCGGCAAGAAATGGAAAGCCTCCGGCGAGAACAGCCGCATATTGAAAAAATGTCCGGCGTGAAGAACTGAACCCGCCTGCGACTGTTCCAGATTGATGCAGAAGGCGAGCCGCGACGTTGGCGACCCACTCGAGCGCTCCCACCGATTCGACCGCCAGGAATCCAAAGAACGAAGCGACCACCCACAAGCGGACAACGGTAGCAACTGCCCTGCCCAGGTTCAGGCTGCCCACGCTGAGCCGTGAAATCCCGTGGCCCAATAGCGGATCGAACAGCGTCGCGAGAAGCGCAGCGGCAAGCGCGATCAGTCCAGCATGCAGCCCGAAACGCCAGCCGCCATTCGAGAACGAGCCAATCCACGACCACGCCCGCATAAACCAGAATCGCTGGCTGGTGTAGATCGCCAGCAGAAACAGCGTTAAGAAGAAAATTCGGCTGAGAGTCAGGTTCAACACTCCAATCAGGATGAGACGCTTGGTGGGTTAGATGCATTCAGGCAGAGCGAAGGCTCGGCGAAAAGATACCCTGGAGTGCGGAAGTGGCAGCAATCTCAAATATTCAGAACGGGCTTGCTTTCCTGTTCCCGGCGCTTCGCCTCGTCGCGGAGCACTTGCCTGACATTCATCACCACGACGCCAACTGTGATCAGAATCGCCCCGATCACGAGCATCAGCAGCGGGCCGACACCACCACGTTGAACGTAAAGAGATGCACCCCAGAATAGAAAAACGCAGCCTACGAGTATCTGTAGCGTTGAATGAAGCATGCGGTTTCTCCTTGAATCGAGCCGACGCTGTCTTCGAATCGCAAAGCGGCTAGATTCTCTTCGCCTTCCGAATCCTCCCCCGCCCCAGCGCGCTGCGGCCCACGCTGGACGGAGGCTTGGGCATTCCTTCCAGCAGTTCCTTCAGCACCGTCGCGTTATTACGTTCCACCATTCGCGACGCATACAGCAGCGTGACCTGCCGCCTGCCTTCTGCGAGGCGATGCAGCTTCTCCACCGCCGCGGAAGCTTTTTCATTCACCAGTTCTTTGAGATACCGCTTGCGGAACATGCCCCACGCCTCGGGATTCGCATGGAACCACTGCCGCAGCTCATTCGAAGGCGCCAGGTCGCGCAGCCAGAACTTGAGCGCCGCATCCTGTTTGGTCAGGCCGCGCGGCCACAAGCGATCCACCAGCACGCGTGTTCCGTCCGACGGAGAAACAGGCTCGTAAACGCGTTTGACGACGATAGGCATGGCTTTCGTATTATCCTACCTCTGCGCTTGGTCTTGCAGGCGATGCCGCCGCCATCATTATTATGAACTTTAACTTTTTGAAGTGGATTTCTCCATGCCTTCGTGTCTCCGTGATGTTGCTTACGCTGCTGGCGCTCGCCGGCTGCGATGTCGAGCGCCGCAAGTCCGATGCCGAACTCGGCCTCAACCCGCAACAAGCCGAAGGCCGGAAACTCTACGACAACTACTGCGACCGTTGCCATGAACCCTACTCGTCGCGAGGCAAGAAGGGCCCGAGCCTGAAAGGCGTTTTCAAGCACCAGTACTTGTCCCTGAGCGGATTGCCTGCCAACGACGACCGCATAACCGACATCGTCAAGTATGGCCGCGCCAAAATGGACGGCTTCGGCCAGGTAATGACCGACCAGCAGATCAAAGATCTGCTGGCATATCTGCACACGCTGTAAGAAGGTTCTCAGCTCTCAGTTCTCAGTAAAGCCCATAGCGCCACTCACTCGGGCCGATGCAACACGCACGGCCGGTTTTACTGAGAACTGAGAACTGGGAACTGAGGACTGGTCTTGTGGCATAATCGGCCCCAGTGTCCACCGCCAACAAATCCGCGCTGTTTCAGAAACTGCCTTCGACAGACGAACTTCTCCGCCAGCCGGATATGCAGGTGTTGATCGAGCGCGAGGGCCATTCCGCCGTCGCCGACAGCGTCCGCGTCGTGCTGGCGCGCCTGCGCCAGGAAATCGCTGGCAGAGATTTCGACGAGAAATCGCTGGACCTCGCCCTCGGCGGCCTGTCTGAAGCGGTTGAACGTCAGCTTCGCCAGTCGCTCGAGTACTCGCTGCTGCCGCTGATCAATGCCACCGGCGTGATCCTCCACACCAATCTCGGACGCGCGCCCCTGGCTGGCGCAGCGCTCGATCATGTCCGCGCCACCGCTAGCGCCTATTCCAATCTCGAATTCGATCTGGAAACGGGCGAGCGCGGGAAGCGCGATGTCCATGTTGACCGGCTATTCCGCAAGCTGCTCGACGATTCTGTGGAGGGAAGCAACTCTGCCGCGTCCCCGATCGGCGCCTCGACTATCGTCGTGAACAACAACGCCGCCGCGGTTCTGCTCGCCTTGAACTCGCTGGCCGAGGGAGGCGAAGTCATTGTTTCGCGCGGAGAGCTGGTCGAAATCGGCGGCTCCTTCCGCATTCCCGAGGTGATGGCTAAATCGCAGGCCACGCTCCGCGAAGTTGGCACCACCAACCGCACCCGCATCGCCGATTACGAACACGCCATCAACGACCGCACCCGTCTGCTGCTCCGCGTGCATCGTTCCAACTTCGAAATCACCGGCTTCACCGAGCAGCCCGGGCTCGACGAACTGGTTGCTCTGGCCCGTTGCCGGAATGTTCCGTTGATGGAAGATCTGGGCAGCGGCGCGCTCTTCGATCTGCGCTCGGTAGGAATCAACGGCGAGCCGGGAGTGCTCGACAGCTTGCGCGCCGGCGTTGACCTCGTCACTTACAGCGGCGACAAACTGCTCGGCGGCCCGCAAGCCGGATTGATCAGCGGACGCGCCGATCTGGTCGCGCGCCTGCGCTCGAACTCGCTGTTCCGCGCGCTGCGCGTTGACAAGCTCACCTACGCCGCGCTCGAAGCCACGCTGCTTGCCTACGTCAAACGCGACCACGATGCCGTGCCCATGCTGCGCATGATGCGCCTGTCGAAAGACGAGATCGCGCGCCGCGCGGGAAAAATTATTTCTGGAGTTGAATCTTCTCAGGCAAAATCCGCTCGCCTCAGGCTGGAACTCCTCGATGGTGTATCAGTCATTGGCGGTGGAGCCGCGCCATCGGCGGTCCTGTCCACGCGCCTGATCGCGCTGACCCATGCCGATCTCAGCGCAGATGAACTCAGCGCCCGCCTCCGCCGCAACGCTCCGTCCATAATCGCCCGAGTAGAAGAAGGGCGCGTGCTGCTCGACCTGAGGACGGTATTTCCCGAGCAAGATGCAAACGTAGCCACTGCTCTAGCAGTCCTAACCTGAGACCTGAGACCTGACACCTGATTCCAGATTGCCAATTACAAATTACCAATTCACAATGTCTCTATGATTCTGGGCACTGGGGTCGACATCGCCGAAGTCCATCGCATCCGCGAAAGCATCGAGCGTTTCGGAGACCGCTTTCTTCATCGCATTTTCACCGACGGCGAAATCCGCTACTGCGAGCAAAAAGCCACCCGCTTTGAAAGCTATGCCGCGCGCTTTGCGGCCAAGGAGGCCGGAATGAAGGCTCTGGGCACGGGATGGAGTCGCGGCGTGCGCTGGCGCGATATCGAAGTGGTGCGCCCGAAAGGGCAGCGTCCCACCATTCAATTTCATGGCGAGGCAGCAGCCATCGCGGCCAAGCTCGGCACAAAGAATATTGCTCTCTCGCTCACCCACACCTCCGCGCAGGCCCTGGCCCACGTCATTCTGGAGAATTAGCTCTCAGCTTTCGGCCTTCGAAGCGTGGGGGTACACCAACTTGCTGATTCAAAATAACTTCCTTCGTTCTCGCAACATGCGCAATAGTTCAGGGTTTACATGGGCGGTACGTAATGAGGCTGGGTTAGCGATTTTGAGCCAAAATGGTCAGGCTAGGCCAAAGGAATAAGGAAAGGCGATGAAAATGAAACGCTCCATTCGCAGGCTGGGATTCGGGCTGGTATTCGGAATTTTGATGTTGACAGTTTCGGTGTTGTCGCTTTCGACGACATCGTCGGCGCAGATCGGGATTGGGATCTCGGTGAGAATCGGCCCACCCGCGCTGCCAGTTTATCCGCAACCCATTTGTCCCGGTCCGGGATATCTCTGGACCCCGGGTTACTGGGCGTGGAATGACCCTGGCGGCTATTACTGGGTCCCCGGCACATGGGTGGTTGCGCCTGCCGGCATGCTCTGGACCCCGGGCTACTGGGGTTTCGCGGGCGGCTTCTATGGCTGGCACGCGGGCTATTGGGGGCCGCACGTCGGCTTCTACGGCGGGATTAACTACGGCTTCGGCTACGGCGGCGTAGGTTTCGCCGGCGGCGAGTGGAGAGGCGGCGCCTTCTTCTACAACCGCTCGGTGGTCAACGTGAACGTGACCAATGTGACTAACGTCTACAACCGCACCGTCATTGTGAATAACGTGCACACCAGTTTCAACGGCCCCGGCGGCATCGTAGCGCGGCCGACTCCGCAAGAGCAGGCATATGCGCGCGAGCCGCACGCCGCGCCTCTGGCGGCGCAGATGCAACACGAACATGCCGCCAGCCAGAACCGGCAGCTGTTCGCATCCGAGAATCATGGACGCCCGGCGATAGCGGCAACGGCCAGGCCGGGCGAGTTCAGCGGACCGCACGTGCAGAGAGCCGGCGGGGCGGGAGAGTCCAATCGCGCGGTGCCGCGTCCGGGCAACAATGGAATGGGAAACCAGGGACAGATGTCATCCCACAACAACCCGAAGCCGGACAAGGCGGCTCAGAAGACGGAGAAACAGAACCGGGCACAACAGAAAGCTGAACAGAAGCACAATTCTCGCGACGAGCATCGTTAAAACTGGATACAGGCAAGAAAAGGCTCCCACTCTCCATCTCCATGCCGAACGCGAGAGAGTGGGAGCCTTCGTTTTGGCGCAAGCTCTGCTCTTCTCCGCCTCGAAGGAATCTTAAGCGCTGAAATCGGGCGCCGTTTGCTATCATGCTCCTGTCGTTTACTGACCAACTTGCCTAGCCAGAAGCAGCTGAAATGGTCGCAGTTGCGCGTGGGACTCACCGTCCTGTTCGCAAGCATCACGCTCGCCATCCTGATCTTCGTAATGAGCGGTACCGGTGGGTGGTTCACCAGCAAGATCACGCTGCGATCGTACTTCGATAATGCCGGCGGTCTGCGCGAAGGCGCGCCCGTGCGTTTGGCCGGTGTGGACATCGGCAACGTGACGGCTGTCCGGGTCGTGGACGGTAAGCCCGCCACGCCGGTAGAAGTCACGATGAAGGTCACCACCAAGTACCTTCGCAATCTGCGCAAAGACTCGGTGACGTTGCTGAGCACGGCCGGGGTCCTGGGCGAGACCTACGTTGACATTGACAGTTCGGCGGCCAAAGGTCCGGTGGTAACCGACGGCGACACGCTGGCGACCCGCGAGGAGCCCCAGATCGAGGACGTGGTGCGCGCCAGCCAAGGCACGCTGCAGAACATGGACGCGCTGCTCAAGCGCCTGGACCGCATTGTGGCCTTTGTCGAAAGCGGCCAGGGTTCGATCGGCAAGGCCATCTATAGTCCGGCCTTGTATGACCAGCTCAACGCGACGGTGATCGAATTCAAGGAATTGATGGATGACATCCAGAAAGGAAAGGGCTCGCTCGGCCCACTACTCACCAGCGACGAGGCCTACAAGAAGGCGATTGCCGCCATCGACAAGCTGAACGTGGTGGTTGACGACTTGCAACAAGGGAAGGGCACGGCCGGCAAACTGCTTAAAGATCAGGAACTGTATAACAACCTGAACAAGACGGTTGCCAACGTTCGCCAGTTGACCGACGACATCAATGCCGGCAAGGGAGCGGTGGGCAAGATGACGCACGACCAGGAATTCGCCGCCAAGCTGCAGACGCTGGTCGACAACCTGTCAGCACTCTCCGATCGCCTGGAGAAAGGCGAGGGCACGGCGGGAATGTTCTTTAAGGATCCCACGCTTTACAACAACAGCAACCAGTTGCTGGTGGAGTCCCGGGAACTGGTGAAGGCGATCCGGGCAAACCCCAAGAAGTATCTGACGATCCACATGAAAATTTTCTGAGGGGAAGGCGTCGTTAGTCGTTAGTCGCTGGTCGATGGCGAGAGCAGATCAGGAAGCCAATCGGAAGTTTGGTTGCGAACGACCAACGACTAACGACTAACGACCAACGACTGTGTCTAACCATTGCGGGCGACGCTCGTCCAAACAATCAGGCTTGTTTTGTTACTGGCCTCCAAATCTCGATTCGAGGATCTTATGCGCAATTTCTTAAAGCTGTTGACGGTCTCCATCCTGTTCGTGCCTGCGCTGTTGTCGCAGGATAAGCCGCCTGCCGACGTGCGTTTCTCCGTCGACATGCTCGATAAGAGCATCGATCCCTGCAACGATTTCTACGCCTACGCATGCAGCAAGTGGACGGTGCAGAACCCGATTCCCGCCGACCGCTCATCCTGGGGACGCTTCAACGAATTGCAGCAGCGCGGCGAATACATTGTGCGCGACATTCTCGAAAAGGCGGCGGCCGACCGGCCCGGCCGCAGCGCCAGCGAGCAGAAGATCGGAGATTACTACGCCAGTTGCATGGACGAAGCAGCGGTCGAAAAGGCGGGCCTCAAGCCCTTGGAGCAGGACTTCCACAGCATCACAGCCATCAAGTCCAAAGCAGAGCTTCCCCAAGAGATCGTGAGGCTGCATCGCGAGGGCGCCGGCGTGTTATTCGGTTTCGATTCCGGATCCGACTTCAAGAACGCGAGCCAGATCATTGCCCAGGTAGACCAGGGCGGAATGGGCATGCCCGACCGCGATTACTATTTCAAAGACGATCCGAAGTCGGTCGAACTACGCAAGAAGTACGTTGCGCATGTAGCCAGGATGTTCCGGCTGCTGGGCGACGATGAGGCCAAAGCCGCCGCAGAAGCCAAAGTCGTCATGGAGATTGAAACCGGCTTAGCCAAGGGCGCGCTGGACCAGACCAGCCGCCGCGATCCGCAGAAGGTCTACCACAAAATGTCTGACAAGGAACTCGCGGCTCTGAGTCCGGCGTTCAACTGGAACACCTACTTTGAAGGCGTGGGTGCGCCCCGCTTCGACTCGCTCAACGTGGTGGAACCGGAGTTCATCAAGAACATGCAGGAAGTAATCAGCGCGCACTCGCTCGACGATTGGAAAACGTATTTGCGCTGGCAGACGGTGCACAGCAACGCGCCGGTGTTGCCGGCGGCGTTCGTCAACGAAAACTTCGATTTCTTTGGCAAGACCTTGACGGGCGCCAAGGAGTTGCGGCCACGCTGGAAGCGCTGTGTGGGCTACACCAACAATGACCTCGGCGAATTGGTCGGCCAGCTTTATGTTCAGCAGACCTTCGGCGCTGAAGGCAAGGAGCGCACGCTGGCGATGGTTGGCGCTCTCGAAAAAGCCCTGGGCGAAGACATCAAGAGCTCGCCGTGGATGGGCGCGGACACCAAAACCCAGGCGCTGGTGAAACTGCGGGCCATCACCAACCGCATCGGCTATCCCGACCGGTGGCGCGATTACTCCGCGCTCCAGATCGCGCGCGGCGACGCTCTGGGCAACTCGCAGCGCGCGAATCAAAACGACCTGCAGCGCAGGCTGAACAAGATCGGCAAGCCACTCGATAAAAGGGATTGGGATTATCCGCCGATGACGGTGAACGCGAACTACGACCCGAACCAGAACAACATCACGTTTCCCGCCGGAATCCTGCAGCCCCCGTTCTATGACAACCATGCCGACGACGCGATGAACTTCGGCGGCATCGGCGCCGTGATCGGTCACGAACTCACGCACGGTTTCGACGACGAGGGCAGCCAGTTCGACGCCGACGGCAATCTCCGCGACTGGTGGACTGCGAGCGATAAGAAGCAATTCGAAGAACGCACCAGCTGCATCCGGGACCAATACGCGAACTTCGTTGCGGTCGACGACCTGAAGCTGAACGGCAAGCTCACCTTGGGCGAGAACACGGCCGATAACGGCGGCCTGCACATCGCTTACATGGCCCTGATGAACAAGTTTGCCGGCAAGGAACCGGCTCCCGTCGACGGTCTCTCCGCCGAGCAGCGCTTTTTTTTGGGATGGGCCAACGTGTGGTGCCAGAATCGCACCGATGCCCTCGCCCGCATGCTGGTCACCGTCGATCCGCACTCGCCGGGAAAAGACCGCGTGAACGGAACCGTCTCCAATATGCCCGAGTTTCGCGAAGCCTACCACTGTCCGGCGAAGGCGCCGATGGTGAATCAGAACGCGTGCAGGGTATGGTAGCGAGAAAGTCGTTCGTCGCTAGTCGTTGGAAAGCGCACCGTCGTTCGCTTTTCGCTGTTCGCAGATGCAGACCCCTTGCTGCGCTCGGGATGACAATCCTTAAATAGGGTTTGCGAACAGCGAACGACGAACAGCGAACGACGTCGCCTACCGCGCTGCTACGTCCGCTTGCTCATGCGCATGATAGCTCGACCGCACCAGCGGGCCTGACTCCACGTGCTTGAACCCAAACCTCAAAGCCTCGTGCTTCAGCGAAACAAACTCCGCCGGCGTGTAGTAGCGCGTCATCGGAAGATGATCTTTTGATGGACGCAGATATTGGCCAATCGTCAGAATATCGACGCCGCGCTCGCCCAAGTCGCGGAAAACTTCGATCAGCTCCTCCGTCTCTTCGCCGATGCCAACCATCACGCCGCTCTTGGTAACGGTCGAGGGGTCCCACTTCTTGGCATTCCACAGCAGATCGAGCGTCCGCTTATAGCGCGCACCGGAGCGCACTGCGCGGTAGAGGCGCGGGACCGTTTCCGTATTGTGGTTGAGCACGTTGGGCTTGGCCTCGAGCACGATTCGCAAAGGCGCTTCCAGACCCTGGAAGTCGGGAATCAGCACCTCGACCCGGCACTCCGGCACCAGTTCACGAATCTGCCGGATGGTCTCGGCAAAAATCCTAGCGCCGCCCACGTTGTCATCATCGCGATTCACGCTGGTCACGACCGCATGCCGCAGGCCAAGCGTAGCGACGCCTTCGGCCACGCGCCGCGGCTCGTCCCAGTCAATCGCTTCCGGACGCCCCTTGGGCACTGCGCAAAAACCGCAACGCCGGGTGCAGATATCGCCCAGCAACATGAATGTCGCAGTTTTATGGTGCCAGCATTCTCCAATATTCGGACACTGCGCCGACTCGCACACCGTATGCAGCCCCAGCCCGCGCGCCAGCTTCTTCAGGCTCTGAAAATTATCGCCTACCGGAGCTTTCGCCTTGAGCCACGAGGGCTTCGGGCTGAGCACCTTGGGCCCAAGGTCAATCTGGATAAGCTGGGAAGATGCGGACATGACAAGATTTGATTTTATCAGTTCGCGAGACGCGTCGCGGCGATGGCCGCTACTCACCGCGGATCCAGGAGCTTGCTCAGCTTCTGCTTAACCTCCGGCCATTCTGCCGCCACGATCGAAAAGCGCGCCGAGTCGCGGGCAATGAAATCAGCAGCCATCCGATGCGCTCGGAGAATGCCTTCAAACTTCCCGCCAATGCGTTCGAGCGCGGCGCGAGAACGCTGGTTGCGCACGTCCGCATGAAAACACACTCGAAGCATCTCCCACACTTCGAAGGCATGCGTCAGCATGAGCAGCTTGGCTTCGGTATTAGCTCCAGTCCGGATTGCCGAACTGGCGAGCCACGTGTAGCCGATCTCGCAGGCGTCCGGGTCCCGGCGTCCATGGCGCGGATGGCCGAGCGGCCATGCCCATCGCTCCAGGTTAAAGAAGCGCGTCGAACCGATGACGATGCCGTCTTCCACGCGAACGGTTGCGAACGGCACCGCGGTGCCGGCGTCTCGCCAAGTTAGAGCGGTGTCAACGTAGCGGATAGCCTCGGCCTTGCCCTGCGGGATGGGACTCCACTGGTAGAGTGAGCGATCAACGCCAGCGGCGGCGGCCAAACCGTCAACGTGGTGGTGGTCAAGCGGTTCGAGACGAACGTGCTTGCCTGACAACACAAAGCTTTCTGTTCCCATGGCCCAGTATGCAATGAGCCTCTGCGGTGCCGCAATTGGAACTTATCGGTTCGCCATCTCGCGAAAACGACCTAATATCGGGAGTGCGAAATTGCCGCGGTCGAAGCTTGCAGCAACCATTTTCCCGCCGCGGGATTCTCATTAGTGATACCCTGCGGGAAGAAGTCTTACAAAAAAAGAGAAGCCCTATGACGACGAGGCCTTTCCCCCCAACGGCTTTGTTCCTCCTGCTTTTCTGCGTGCCAGGGCTCACCCTGGCGCAAACCGCCTCCATAAACGGTACGGTCACGGACACGACGGCTGCGGTTGTTCCACAGGTGAAAGTCACTGCCCGCAACCTTGCCACCAACTCCTCGCGCGACACTGTAACCGATGGGTCTGGAACCTACCGGATCCCGAGCCTGGATCCAGGAATGTATGACGTGCTCGTGGAACGGCAGGGCTTCAAGACCGTGGAATATTCCCGCGTGGAGCTAACCGTCGGCCAGGTGCAGAACCTCAGCCCGACGCTGGTCCCAAGCGCGACCCCCGAAACCATCACGGTCCGCGGCGAACAGGTTGCGCCGGTTGACTTGGATGACGCCGAGATCGGAAACATGGTCAAGAGTCAGCAGATCGAGAATCTGCCCATGATTTTGCGCGATCCCTATCAACTGATCTTGCTCTCTCCGGGCACGATTCAGGGCAACTCTATCTTGCAGGGCCTTTCGGTCAACGGTTCGCGGGAGCGCAACAACAATTTTCTGCTCGACGGCACCGACAATAACGACTCCGACATTCCCGGCTTGACGCTGCCGCAGCCGGGACTCACTTCCCTGAACCCCGATTCGGTTCAGGAATTTCGCGTCATCACCAACAATTTTCTTCCTGAGTTTGGCCGCAATACTGGGGCCGTGATTGACATCGTAAGCAAGCGCGGCACCAACGATTTTCACTCCGACGTTTACTGGTTCGGGCGTTTCGACGCCTTGGGCGCCCGCGACTACTTCAACCATGAAACCGATGCGGCGGGCCAGGTCGTGCCCAAGGATTCCTACTCCCACAACACGTTTGGCATCTCCGCCGGAGGGCCCCTGCTGCGCGATAAGACTTTCTGGTTTGCGAACTACGACGGCGACCGCTTCTCCACTACGCTTACCAATACCAGTTTCGTGCCCTCCCATGACTTTAAGACCGGCAGTTTCACATTTGCCGGCCAGGGCGGGAATCAGGTGCCCATCGATGTCAGCACTCCGGCTTCGCCCAGCAATATGTTTGGTTTGTCCCAGGATCCGACGATTCAAAAGATTCTGGCGCTCTATCCCGATCCGAACGGCGCCCCCGTGGATGGCACGCGCGGCCTGCTTTTCTATCCCAGTGCATCGCAGTCGACCAGCGACAACGTGAACGTCCGCGTTGACCACAACTTCTCCCAGAAAGAAACTCTGGCGGTGCGCTACACCTTCAACCGGTACGTTGACCCCAACTTCGATCACACCGATTTCCTGCCCGGCCTGGGAGGGACTGGCACCTCGCAGCGCAGACAGAATGCCACTCTGCAACTGACCTCGGTCGTCGATCCCAGACTGATCAATAATTTTCGCGTGGGCGCGAACCGCATCAATTTTCCGCTCACCTGCGAAGGTTTGAACGTTCTCGACAGTCTTGGCCTCGCGGATTCGTATGGACGCGGATTCGATGTTCCGTTGCCCGGCGTGGCTGGATTTGGTTGCCTGCTGATCGTGGATCGGGACGGTTCGAAGCGTTTCAGCGGCACCTATACGATCGGCGACGACGTAACCTGGGAGCGAGGCCGTCACACCTTCAAGTTCGGCGTGGAGACGCGCGATGCTTACTCCAACGACACCAATGAGTTTTACTCGCGGCCCACGTTGGATTTCAATAACTTCGCAAACTTCGGCGGCGCTTCTGCCTTAGTGCCAACCGGCGACCCGACCATTGACGGCAACCCCACCCTGCAGGACATGATCTGGTGGTGGTTCGGTCAGGCCGGATCGGTGACCCAGGCGCAATTCTACGACAAGAATTTCAATCGCACCGCCGATGATCTCCGCGGATTCCGCCAGAAGGACTTCGGTGCCTTCGCCCAGGACACTTTCAAAGTTCTTCCCAATCTCACCCTGAACTATGGACTGCGTTACCAGTTCAATGGCGTTCCCTACGAAGTGAACAACCTGCTTTCCACGCTTTTTGCCGATCCCAGCGGGCCAGCGCCCTTCACCTTCGCGGTCGCCGGACAAAACGAACACGGCTTGCCGCCTCTTTACAGCAACGACTGGCACGACTTTGAGCCGCGCATCGGCATCGCATGGGATCCTTTCAAAGACGGCAAAACCTCGATTCGCGCCGGCTATGGCATCTTCCACGACCGCCTGTTCGGCCAATTGCTGGGACTCGCGCGCGGCAATCCGCCCTTCCAGCAGGTCTTCTTCGAACCTTTCTTTGGCGTGGCCCCTTGTAATCCCCCAGCGACCGACGTGTATGGGTTCTGCATTGGGGCGCCGGTTTCCGCCCTGTCTTCGCCGCCGTCGCTACCCACCTCAACCGTCGTGAACCAGGAAGCGGGCGACTTGCCCTTCATTATCGATCCGAACCTGCGTATGCCTTACAGCCAGAGCTGGAACTTCGGAATTCAGCGCGACTTGCCGGGCAGCGTGACCATGGAATTGAACTACGTGGGATCGAGGGGAACGCGCCTACTTCGACTGGTGGACGGCAATCCGCCGCAACCGGCCTTGGTCGCTCAATTAGAGGCTTTCTGTGTGCCCACGAACCCGGCGAATACGGGCTTCAACACTCCTACGGGCCAGTGTTCCCAGTCAACTTTGCAGTTCAACAGCCTTTGGATCGGCGCTGAGGAAGGCTTTATGCCCTTCGATGCGGTCAACAACAATGCGTTTCTGCACGCGGAGGTCTTCAACAACGCGGCTTCGTCGATCTATCACGCCTTGCAGGCGAACCTCACCAAGCGCATGTCGCAAGGTCTCACCTTCCAGGCGGCGTATACCTGGGCCCATGCGATTGATAACTCCTCCGACCCGCTGACGCCCTCCACCGGCAACCAGGGGTTCCCGCGCAACTCCCTCGACCTCGGCGCCGAACGCGGCAATGCCGATTTCGACGTGCGGCAACGGCTGGTGATCAACTACTCCTGGGCGATTCCCCTCGGTCACGGACACGACCACCTGGCCGAAGGTCCCGCCAGCACAATCTTCGGAGGCTGGGAAGTTGCCGGGATCACGACCTTCTCCGGCGGCCTTCCCTACGATATCTTTAGCGCCCTCGACACCGCCCATACCGGCCAGCAGCAACGCGCCGACTACAATCCCGCCGGCACTCCTCTCCACGTGAGCAATCCGCGCACACAAACTGGGCCTAACCTGGGGTTGTTCTCCGATCCCGCCTGGGGCAGCGCCGGCAACCTTGGCCGCAACTACTTCTACGGCCCCGGAGTGAACACCTGGGACATGGTTCTGCAAAAGACCTTGAGGCTTTCTGAACGCGCCAACGTGCAATTCCGCACCGAGGGCTACAACGTGTTCAATCGCGTTCAATTCAGCCAGCCCGACAATCTCATCTCCGACACAAATTCCTTCGGCCAGTCCAGTTCCGAGGTGAGGCGTCCGGACCTCACCACCGGCGCCCGGCAGATCCAGTTCGGAGTCAAGCTGAGTTTCTAACCGCGGGAAGCCCTACTTCAGATGCACCGAGGCCTCGGAACGATTTGGAGCCGCTGACTTGCCGCCGCGCTCGCCGGTTTTCACGGGCGTCGGCATCGCGTATTTGGGTTGGATGGTGTGGCATCCAGCTTCGCAATACACTCCGCCCGCGGCCGATTCGGGCGTCGGCATCGGAGAATTCATGGCGATTTCCCGGTCAGCTTCCAACTGCTGCTCGACGCCGGCGATGAGCTTTTCGTTTTCCGCCGGTGTCAGCCACTTCTTCCTGTTCACCAGATAATTTTCGAGTCGTGCAATCGGGTCGCGCTTCTTCCAATACTCCAACAACGGCTTTGGAACGTACTCCGCCGCGTCATGGATGGCATGGCCTTTCATGCGCATCATCTTCGCTTCGATCAAGGTTGGACCTTCCCCGCGCCGCGCCCGCTCGCATGCTTCATGGCAAGCGTCATAGACCTGGCATGCGTCCGTGCCGTCGACGATCACGCCCGGGATGCCATAGGCGATGGCGCGCTCGGCCAGGTCCTTGATGCGGAACTGCATGTCGGCAGGCGTGGAGTACCCCCAAAGATTATTTTCAACAATCAGCACCAGCCCCAGATTTTGCACCGCCGCGAAATTCAGCCCTTCGTAAGTGACGCCGGTGGATTGCCCTCCGTCGCCGATGTAAGTCATGACGGCAATGTGTTTACCCTGCAACCGCGCTCCCAGCGCCACGCCCGCCAACACCGGAATCAAATCGCCGAGCGTCGAGATCGGGGCAACCACGTTGCGCATTTCGATATCGCCCAAGTGCGAGGAAGCGTCGCGCCCTTTGGTCGGCGATCCCGACTTCGCCATGTACTGCATCATGATGTCGGCGGGCGAGAAACCGCGCACCAGCAGCGCTCCCTGGTTGCGGATCATGGGCCCCAGCCATTCATCTTTGTGCAGAGCGTAGGCTGAGGCGCAGGAGCAAGCTTCCTGCCCCAGCCCAAAGTAGACGCCGCCGACCACCTTGCCTTGCTTGTAGAGATTTTCGAGCGCCGTTTCCATGCGACGGTTGAGCAGCATCCAGCGGTAGATTTCGATGCACTGGTCGCGGCTCAGGTATTTCGATTCTCGAATCGGAGGCGCGGGCGCGGTTTGCCAGGAAAGATCGCCGCTTTCCACTTCGTAACGGAACTCATCCCCCGCGCGAACTTGGCGCAAGGTGAAGCTGGGCTTTTCGAGGCGGTAATCGCGGATGGTGTAGGCGCGCAGGTCGGCGCTCGGTGCTGCGCCATTAGCTTTTGGCTTTTGGCTCTTGGCCTTCTTCTTCACCATGATCTGTCCGCGAACATGCTAACACCCGTGTGGCGCGGACACTCCTGTCCGCGAGAAACTTTGCCACAAAACACAAAGTTGCGCGTCAGCCCAGTAAGATTTCATCCTCGCCGCACAGCCGTCGCAATTCTTCCGGAGCCTTCATCGGCACCCCGACAGTGCGCCCCAGCAATGCGTCGATCGTCTCGGCCCAAAGGGTCTGGCGGGCAAAGACGCTCCCGAAATTTCGCGACACCGACTGCCCCACCTCGTTCAAATCGAGTTCCTGTCCTAACTCCTTTCGCATTGACGTCACCGGCTTCGCTGTGATCCCGCAGGGCACGATCAGATCGAAGTAGCTGAGGTCGGTATTCACATTCAAAGCGAACCCGTGCGAAGTGACCGAGCGCGAGATGTGCACGCCGATGGCCGCGATTTTTGCTGCCGGCTCCGCCGCTGTCCAAACCCCGGTCAGACCCGCCACCCGCCGCGCCGGAATGCCGAAATCGCCGCAGGTACGAATCAGCACTTCCTCCAGCCGACGAACGTAATCGACGACGCCGAGAGTCTTCCGAGTTGGTGTGGCGCGGACATTCCTGTCCGCGAAACTATGCGAACGCAAATTACCGTCGACCGTGAGCAATTCATGCGAACGCAAATCAAAGATCGGATACCCCACCAGTTGTCCCGGCCCGTGAAATGTAACGTCTCCGCCGCGATCGCACTCGAACACCTCGACCCCGCGCGCCGCCAGCACTTCAGTCGAAGCCAGCACATTGGCGGCTTTAGCGTTACGCCCCAGAGTAATGACGGGCGTGTGTTCCAGCAGCAGCAGGACGTCACCGATCTGTCCCGCCTTCCGCAGATCGACCAGTCTCTGCTGCAGGCGCAAACCTTCGGCGTAGTCAAGCACCCCGAGTTGAAGAACGGAGATCACGGTTCGAAAGCATTATAGGCTGCGGTCGATGCCAGCTTGCCAGCAGACGACGGGCGAGAGCCTGCCCTGAGCTTGTCGAAGGGACGCCCGTCTCTCCACCGCCCTAAAATCTCTTCTGTGCACGCTGGTAACTTTTTTTATTCTCCCCTTGCACAATCCCGTTCACTTTGGTATAACAATCCAGTCGAGGACAAGTGAACCAGTGTCTCTGAGCCTTCCGTTGAATCCTCGCGGTGGCTTGCGGCATCAAATTCAGTAAAGCCTCCAACTGACCCCTTTCCGGGGTTCGCATTCGGGGACAAAGTCCCTGAAGGGTTTCCGCGAATAGCAGAGCCTCCCAGTGATCTTTAATTTTTGAGTCTTCTTCCGCTTCGGCGTGCGCCGGATCTTGTGGCGAGCCATATTTAGGACCGACGCGGAAGAGCGTTTTCGGGCGTGCGGTAAAAAGAGTTCTCCGATTTGCCTCACCGCAATTTCTGGATAGCAACTCCCCGTACTGTCTTAACGGCAGGCTGTTGAAATCAGGTGGAAATCCTGTGATCTCAGCGGGTTGACAGTCAGCGCCGGGCGCTATAGTTTTGAAAGGTTTCGAGGACGCACGGAATTCCGCAAGGGGTTTCGGGCGGACTGAAGGCGCACCGCTCAGGCGGAAAGCGGATCGGTCTTTGACAAAAGGTTGAACGTGCCAGTCGTGAGAAACAAATGTTCGGGCTCAAGTCTGAACGTACTCACAAGATAGGACCTTCGTCTCAGCTGACGGAGGCCGTCGGTCTACCCAGACCGACTCAGGTTTCAAATGAGAGTTTGATCCTGGCTCAGAATCAACGCTGGCGGCGTGCCTAACACATGCAAGTCGAACGGGAAAGGGGAGCAATCCCTGAGTATAGTGGCGACCGGGTGAGTAACACGTGACTACCTGCCCTTGAGTGGGGGATAACCTCGGGAAACCGAGGCTAATACCGCATAATATCGCAAGATCAAAGGAGCAATCCGCTTTTGGAGGGGGTCGCGGCTGATTAGCTAGTTGGTGAGGTAATGGCTCACCAAGGCGAAGATCGGTATCCGGCCTGAGAGGGCGCACGGACACACTGGAACTGAAACACGGTCCAGACTCCTACGGGAGGCAGCAGTGGGGAATTTTGCGCAATGGGGGAAACCCTGACGCAGCAACGCCGCGTGGAGGATGAAGCCCCTTGGGGCGTAAACTCCTTTCGACCGGGAAAATTATGATGGTACCGGTGGAAGAAGCACCGGCTAACTCTGTGCCAGCAGCCGCGGTAATACAGAGGGTGCGAGCGTTGTTCGGAATTATTGGGCGTAAAGGGCGCGTAGGCGGTGCGGTAAGTCACCTGTGAAACCTCTGGGCTTAACTCAGAGCCTGCAGGCGAAACTGCCGTGCTGGAGGGTGGGAGAGGTGCGTGGAATTCCCGGTGTAGCGGTGAAATGCGTAGATATCGGGAGGAACACCTGTGGCGAAAGCGGCGCACTGGACCACTACTGACGCTGAGGCGCGAAAGCCGGGGGAGCAAACAGGATTAGATACCCTGGTAGTCCCGGCCCTAAACGATGATTGCTTGGTGTGATCGGTACCCAATCCGATTGTGCCGCAGCTAACGCGATAAGCAATCCGCCTGGGGAGTACGGTCGCAAGGCTGAAACTCAAAGGAATTGACGGGGGCCCGCACAAGCGGTGGAGCATGTGGTTCAATTCGACGCAACGCGAAGAACCTTACCTGGGCTCGAAATGCAGGAGACCGGGGTGGAAACATCCTTTTCTCGCAAGAGACTGCTGTATAGGTGCTGCATGGCTGTCGTCAGCTCGTGTCGTGAGATGTTGGGTTAAGTCCCGCAACGAGCGCAACCCTCATCCCTAGTTGCCATCGGGTCAAGCCGGGCACTCTAGTGAAACCGCCCCGGATAACGGGGAGGAAGGTGGGGATGACGTCAAGTCCTCATGGCCTTTATGTCCAGGGCTACACACGTGCTACAATGGTCGGTACAAACCGTCGCAAAGCTGCAAAGCGGAGCTAATCGGAAAAAGCCGGCCTCAGTTCGGATTGGAGTCTGCAACTCGACTCCATGAAGCTGGAATCGCTAGTAATCGCAGATCAGAACGCTGCGGTGAATACGTTCCCGGGCCTTGTACACACCGCCCGTCACATCACGAAAGTGGACTGCACTAGAAGCCGGTGCGCTAACCGCAAGGGAGCAGCCGTCCAAGGTATGGTTCATGATTGGGGTGAAGTCGTAACAAGGTAGCCGTAGGAGAACCTGCGGCTGGATCACCTCCTTTCTAAGAGAGAACGTCATAGCGTCCCGGCAGTGCCGGGAATGTCGCTATGTACCCCTCAAAATCTCTAAACTAACCTGAAGAGACTCGAGGGAGCTTACGGTCAGACCTCTCTTGCTCGAACATTTGATCACAACCGTCAGACTGGGCTTAGCCCGGTCGCGCGTTCAACCTTTTCCTCGAAAATAAATCGAGCTGCTGGCTACTAGCTGCTAGCTACTAGCGATCCGGAATTGGCTTGCTAGAAGCTAGTGGCTAGAAGCCAGGAGCTGGGTACGCGAGCTCCAGGAAGCTTTCGGTGGTAAACCGGGCCTGTAGCTCAGTTGGCTAGAGCGCACCCCTGATAAGGGTGAGGTCGGAAGTTCAATTCTTCCCAGGCCCACCAGAATCAGCTGTCAGCCTTCAGCCATCAGCCATCAGGTAGAGCAGATTTTCCTGACGGCTGATGGCTGATCGCTGACGGCTAACAAGGGGCTGTAGCTCAGCTGGGAGAGCGCCTGGTTTGCAACCAGGAGGCCACCGGTTCGATCCCGGTCAGCTCCACCAAGATTAGTTCTCAGCCTGATGCTGGGCGTCAAATGCGACAACCGTGAATCAGTTCACGGTCCAAAGAAAGTCGCTTTGACGCCGAACATTGGGTTGGAAGAAGCAGCTACTTGCTGCTGGCTTCTAGCTAAACATGCAACTTTGGTTTAGCAAGAAGCTAGTGGCCAGAAGCTAGCAGCCAGGCCCAAACCCGCTCAGGCGGGTCAGCCAGCGCAAGCTGGCGAGGACGAACTTTGACAACTGAATAGATTGGGCAAATTACAAGGCGAAGTAAATTTTTATGAGTGCCATTATTGCCTGCTGGTGTACGCGACCCGAGCGATCGGGTGAGCGTGCGAGGAGCAGGCTGGCGCCATGAGTTTGCGCGTCGTGTTTGGGTTGTAGCTAGTAGCCAGAAGCTAGTAGCCAGCAGCCTAAGTGCAACGAGTAAATTTTGTGGTCAAGCTACTAAGGGCGCATGGTGGATGCCTTGGCAGAAGACGGCGATGAAGGACGTGGCAAGCTGCGATAAGCCTCGGGGAGCCGCAAGCAGGCTTTGATCCGGGGATTTCCGAATGGGGAAACCCACGGGGGTAAAACCCCCGTACGGCCCGATGAATCCATAGTCGGGTGCGAGCAAACCCAGGGAAGTGAACCATCTCAGTACCTGGAGGAAAAGAAAGAAACCTCGATTGCGATAGTAGTGGCGAGCGAAATCGCATCAGCCTAAACCTGTTTCACCTTCGGGTGACACAGGGGTTGTAGGGCCAGCAACAGTAGAGTTACCAATCCGGTGATTAGTCGAAGCCCTCTGGAAAGAGGGGCCATAGAGTGTGATAGCCACGTAGGCGAAAATCATCCGGACTCGAAGCTGGTACCTGAGTATCGCGGGGCACGAGAAACCCTGCGAGAAGCTACGGGGACCATCCCGTAAGGCTAAATACGTTCTTCTGACCGATAGTGAACCAGTACCGTGAGGGAAAGGTGAAAAGAACCCCTGCGAGGGGAGTGAAATAGTACCTGAAACCGTGTGCCTACAAACGGTGGGAGGACTATGCGGCGCAAGCCGAAAGTCTGACCGCGTGCCTATTGCATAATGAGCCGGCTAGTTATTCTTGTCAGCAAGGTTAAGCGAAAGCGAGCCGTAGCGAAAGCGAGTCCGAATAGGGCGAACACAAGTTGGCAGGAATAGACGCGAAGCGGGATGATCTACCCTTGGCCAGGATGAAAGTAGGGTAAAACCTACTGGAGGTCCGAACGGCTGTTTGTTGAAAAAAGCTCCGATGAGCTGAGGGTAGGGGTGAAAGGCTAATCAAATTCCGTGATTGCTCGTTCTCTCCGAAATAGCTTTAGGGCTAGCCTCGTATGATTTGTCGTGGTGGTAGAGATCTGAATGGACTATGGGGCTTTCCAGCTTACAGAATCCAATCAAACTTCGAATGCCATTGAACAACCAGTACGGGAGTCAGACAGCGGGGGCTAAGCTTCGTTGTCGAGAGGAAAACAGTCCAGATCGCCTGCTAAGGTCCCAAAATACAAGCTAAGTGGGAAAGGAAGTCGGAACGCCCAGACAGCCAGGAGGTTGGCTTAGAAGCAGCCATCCTTTAAAGAAAGCGTAATAGCTCACTGGTCAAGCGGTCCGGTGCCGACAATTTAACGGGGCTTAAGCTTGTTACCGAAGCAGCGAATGCATCACTTCACAGTGGTGCGTGGTAGGAGAGCATTCCCAACGATTTGAAGCCAGACTGAGAAGACTGGTGGATCGTTGAGAAGAGACCCTGCCGGCATAAGTAGCGATAACGGGGGTGGGAACCCCCCGCGCCGAAAGTCTAAGGTTTCCTGAGAAAGGTTAATCCGCTCAGGGTCAGGCGGTTCCTAAGGTGAGGCCGAAAGGCGTAACTGATGGACATCCGGTTAACATTCCGGACCTCCCGTGTGTTCGTTATCACGATGGGGAGACGCAGCAGGATAAGCAGGCCGTCCTATGGCTATGACGGTCGATGCGTGTAAGGTGTTTCTCGTAGGCAAATCCGCGAGAGAGTTATCACTGAGACGCAAAGCAGTACCCCGTATGGGGGAAAGCTGCTGATTCCACACTGCCGAGAAAATCCTCTAAGGAGAACGTATGGGATCCGTACCTCAAACCGACACAGGTAGACGAGATGAATATTCTAAGGCGCTCGTGAGAACAGTTGGTAAGGAACTCGGCAAATTAACCCCGTAACTTCGGGAAAAGGGGTGCCTCACTAGGATGCAAGTCCGAAGAGGCCGCAGAGAAATGCGCATTGCGACTGTTTAACAAAAACACAGGTCTCTGCTAAGTCGAAAACGACGTATAGGGGCTGACGCCTGCCCGGTGCTGGAAGGTTAAAGGGAGAGGTTAGCCGCAAGGCGAAGCTTTGAACTGAAGCCCCAGTGAACGGCGGCCGTAACTATAACGGTCCTAAGGTAGCGAAATTCCTTGTCGGGTAAGTTCCGACCTGCACGAATGGCGTAACGAAAGTGCGACTGTCTTGCCAACTGGCACGGCGAACTTGTAGTGCCGGTGAAGATGCCGGTTGCCCGCAACTAGACGGAAAGACCCCGTGCACCTTTACTATACCTTTACTATGAACTATGGCACTTGCTGCGCAGGATAGGTGGGAGGCTTTGATTTCAGGTTCTCGGACTTGGAGGAGCCAACGGTGAGATACCACCCTGCGAGTTCTGTGGTTCTAACCTATTCCCGTAATCCGGGAAAGGGACATAGTAAGGCGGGTAGTTTGACTGGGGCGGTCGCCTCCTAAATTGTAACGGAGGCGCGCGAAGCTACGCTCAGGCTGTTTGGAAATCAGCCGTCGAATGCAAAAGTATAAGCGTGGTTGACTGCGAGACCTACAAGTCGAGCAGGTACGAAAGTAGGCTTTAGTGATCCGGTGGTTCTGTATGGAATGGCCATCGCTCAACGGATAAAAGGTACGCCGGGGATAACAGGCTGATCGGAGCCAAGAGTTCATATCGACGCTCCGGTTTGGCACCTCGATGTCGGCTCATCGCATCCTGGAGCTGTAGAAGGTTCCAAGGGTTAGGCTGTTCGCCTATTAAAGCGGTACGTGAGCTGGGTTCAGAACGTCGCGAGACAGTTCGGTCCCTATCTGTTGTGGGCGCAGGAGATTTGAGAGGGCCTGTCCTTAGTACGAGAGGACCGGGATGGACGAACCTCTTGTGATCCAGCTGTCATGCCAATGGCATCGCTGGGTAGCGAAGTTCGGTTGTGATAACCGCTGAATGCATATAAGCGGGAAGCACTCCTCAAGATGAGATCTCCCAACCCTTAAGGGTAATGAAGGGCCCAGGTAGACTACCTGGTTGATAGGCAGGATGTTGAAGCGCAGTAATGCGTGTAGCTTACCTGTACTAATCGCCCGTTCGGCTTGACCATAAAATTTACTCGGTGCAGAAACAGCCGTCAGCACTCAGCCATCAGCTTTCAGTTCGAACTTGTTCGAAAGCGATGGCGTTCTCAGTCCGCGTCAGAAACTGGACGCGGCTGACCACAAGTACTGACGACTGGCGCCGACGAAAACGCCTTGTAGTAGAGACGGGGCTAGCCCCGTCTCACCCAATCTATTCAGTTGTGAGGCTTCGTCCTCCAGCTCTTTGAGAAAAAGCGCTCAGGGCGTATGTCCAGCTTCGCATCTCAACAGGATTGTCATCCTGAGCGAAGCGAAGGACCTATGCATCTGGGACCACCAAGTTTGCCGCGCATCAGCCACGAAAGTCAGCTCAGTACGAAGTTACTGAGAGCTGATAGCTGACGGCTCCGACTTGTCGGTGATCTTACCGCGGGGGTTCCACCCGTTCCCATCCCGAACACGGAAGTTAAGCCCCGCTGGGCCGATGGTACTGCACGCGCCAAGTGTGTGGGAGAGTAGGTCGTTGCCGGCATAAATAAAGGCCACGTTCAGAAATGAGCGTGGCCTTTTCCGTTTGGGGTATACTCGTGCGGGCTGCACCCGGCCTTCTTGCTCAGAGCTAGAACCATTCGCTCCCGCGCGCAGGAGCCATCATGGAACAGGCGGAATCACGAAAGACCTTCACACACGGATTTGTGCTCACGGAGCCCGAGCTGCGACGCATAGTTGACAGCATCTCCGAGCAATTCGGAAAGCTTTCTAGCGAGCATAAGCCGGACATCAGTTACCGAATGACCTTCAAGAACGGAGTGATTGCCGATACCGGGAGTCTCGACGATGTGCTGTCTCAGGAGAACGCGGGCTCGGGGCTGATCCTACGCCTTTCGATCAAGGCCGTTCTTCAAACTAAGCCGACCGAGACAGTCGTCACCATGGAGTTTTTGAACGCCGATGCCGAAGATGAGCCAGGCTATACGTCCGTTCGTGCGCTTGTCCGGGGACTGTCCCGCGATTGGGTGTTCGTCACGAGCACGATGCTTGACGAAAGGATTGCCAAGGTCAAACGCTTTGCGTTTAACCAACTCAGTGGCAAGGGGCCCAGTCGAACACTATTCAGACTCTCTGCGCCAGTCCTCGCGCTGTTCGGCGCCCTCCTAGCAGCGCTGCTGCCGTTCCGCTCGCCCTCTCCGAGCTTGGTGCTAGAGCAAGCACGCAAAAGCGGCGAGATTAGAGACCCAATAGACGCAATCATTATGGCGGAAAGATTACGCTATAATGCGGCGCAGCCAGCCAGCGCGCTGGGCAAGGCGGCACTCGCTGTGGGTGGCGTACTCCTCCTGTTCCTCCTTGTACTGGGGTTCATAGCTCGGTACTACCCGATCTACAACTTCTGTTGGGGGGATTATCTCGATGTTTTCCAGCGCAAGGAGTCTCGGAGAAAGTTCATTCTGGTGGTCGTCGTGCTCGGAGTTTTGATTTCCTGCATCGGGGGCATCCTCGCCAACATCGTCCACCACGGCTAAGGGAGGAAACATGAACGTCTCAGAGCACTCCGCGGATCGCATCGTCCGTGAATTGGACGTCCAGCACGCGCTCAGGCGTATTGCTATGCGCTGACGATGCCGAAAAACTCATTCCATGCCTCCAGAAACCGCGACGCGAATCCCTCACCATCGATTGTATCTCGCGGAGTTTTCTAACGCATTCCGTCCGCGACCGAAGTTTATTGACTTACAATCCACCGAGCGTGAACATAGAACATAGAGGTCTGACGGGGCAGTTTCGAGATGTATCCGTCGCCTAAGACGCACCTCAAACCTGCCCCAAACCATTTTCGGCGCTCTTTGACATTCTAAGTCGTTGATTCTGGAAGACTTTACCGGCGAGTCCTTTAAACCCAAAGACCTGGCGGGAATTGCTCTCCAAGTCTTTGATTCCAATAGACCGGGGGAGGGGGAGGGGGTGTACCCCTCCAGCACCAAACTCGGGGTATAATTCCCACCCGAAAGCCATAGGAGGATTCAACATGGCCAAGATCAAGCAGTTCACAATTTCGATTGACAATCGTCCGGGGACAGTTGCTGAGATCGCACGCACGCTGGGGAACGCCAAGGTAAACATTCTCGCTCTCCTCGGTACGGCGCAAGGGACAACGGGCACCGTGGAACTCATCGTCGAAGATGCACGACGAGCCAAGAGAGCGCTCGACGACGCCCGGCTCACTTACAAGGAAACCACCGCCGAGGAGTGCGAGTTACCCAACAAGCCCGGCGCGCTGGCGGAGTGTCTGGATAGACTTGCCGCCAAGGGCGTCAACTTGAACTCGATCCACGCCACGGCGGCGAAAGGCGGGAGGAAAGCGGTGTTGGTCTATACCATCGCCGCGGAAGAAAAAATCGCGGCCGCGTAAAACAAGCATCAGTCAAGGCCGCGCTCCACAATCTGCGTGGCCTTTTCTTTTTCTTTGTCAATTCAGGTGAGCATCGCCTGCTGCGGCATCGCCGCGCTCGTACGGCCGAAACAGCACCGCGTAGAACAGACCGATCAGGAATATGGCCACCCAAACTACAATCATTCCGTAGTTGCTGTACCAGGGGTCCTGCGGAGTGCGCGGCCAGACCATGTTGATGATGGCCAGGACACCATAGGTAAGGGCGGCCAGATTGACCGGCCACGCCCACATGCCCAGACGAAACTCTCCCGCTGGCTTCCATCCCCTGGCGCGCGCGATCAGGGCTGCCAGGACAATCATCTGGAAGGCGACGTAGATTCCGGCGGCGCTGGATACGACGATCGTCTCCACCATTCTCTTCAGGAACAAGCCTGTAATTGCAATGAAGGCCGGCACAATTCCGGCAAACAGCAAGGCATTCACCGGAACTCGCGTGCGTTCGGAAAGCGTGCTGAGCTGATGGCTGCCAAAGATCATGCGGTCACGGCCATAACTGAATAACAGGCGACTGGTGGCCGCCTCCAGACTGATGAGGCAGGAAAGGAATGAAACCATGACTACCGCGATCACCGCCCGCAGCCCGATCGGGCCCATAGCGGTGTTCAGGATGGTAACCACCGGGTCAGTGTCCTTCCCGGAGAACACGGCGTTCAGATCGGGCACCGCCAATACGAAAGCCAGGCAAACTAGCATGGCTGCGAAGCCGCCAATGTAGATAGTCATGCGCATGGCCTTGGGGATGGCGCGGCTGGCGTCCGGAGTTTCTTCGGCGACGTCGCCACACGCTTCAAAGCCGTAGTAACACCACAGAGCTCCGACGCTCGAAGCCAGGAAGGCGGGGAGATAGTGTCCGTTGCCGAGGCCGAAGGTGTGGAAGAGCACCCCGAAGCTCTGGCGCCGCGCCACGATCAGGAGATAACCACCGACGACAATCGCGCCCACCAGTTCACAAATGAATCCGAACATGGCAACCCGCGCCAGAAGTTTCGTGCCGCTGACGTTCAGGGCCGTGGTCGCGGCGATCATGGCCACCGCGATCGCGACTTCTCCAGCTTGACCCACGTGGATGCCGAGAAGTTGCGCCACATACGGAGCGCCTCCGACGGCGACACCCGCGACGGTGGAACACAAGGCCCACAAATAGACCCAGCCCGCTATCCATGCCCAACGTTTTCCCACCAGCCGCCGCGCCCAGGGATAGAGGCCGCCGGCAATGGGAAACTGGGAAACAATCTCTCCGAACACCAGGGCTACCAGCAGCTGTCCCAGCCCGACCAGCAAATAGGTCCAGAACATGGGCGGACCACCCGCAGCGAAAGCAAAGGCGAATAAGGTGTACACGCCCACCACCGGCGACAGGTAGGTAAAGCCGAGCGCGAAGTTCGCCCACAAGCTCATGGAGCGGTCAAATTTGGAGTCGTAGCCCAAGGCTTCGAGTTGAGCGGAGTCTCGGTTCGCTGCGGTCGTTTCTGGTTTCATGGAGAGTCCTTGATGGTTTAGACTTTGTCATCCTGAGCGAAGCGAAGGACCTATGCATTCCGGCGCTACGAACAAATCCATAGGTCCTTCGCTTCGCTCAGGATGACAAATTATGGTGTTGGCAACACCCCGACTTGGCGCATGATTGTACCTGAATCGTAGAAATCGAGGCTGCGTGCAATCTTGCCGTCGCGCACGTCGATCACGCTCACGCCCCGCACCGTGAATTTCTTTCCCGTTTTGTAGATTCCCTTGTCGGTACCGCTGAACGTCCATTCGATGGTGCCGTGGCCGTTTTGAATGGACGCGCGCACTAACTTGACTTCGAGATCGGGAACCGCCTCAAATTCGTCGGCGGCAAACTTTCGAAATTCAGCGTGACCGTGACTTACTTCGCCGTAGGCCACGTCTTCGTAGAAAACGTCATCCGTGAACACGGGCAGCATTTTGTCCGGATTGTGGGAATTCCAGGCGGCAATCCACTTTTCCGCGACGGCGGCCTCGCGATCGCTGGCGGGTTTCGTCTGTGGCCAGGCCGCTGGCGCCAGAACCATCATGGCAAGCACGGCAACGGCAGTGAGGACTCGCTTCAGATTCATTCTTATTCCCCTCCCAGCTTGTTCGTTATAGTTGCAACAAACTTGCGGGCGCGACGCTACGCATCCCGGTAGTGAGCGAGTTCTTGCACGGCACGATAGGCCTCGTCGATGGCGGTATCCATATAGGCGATGGCGCCGGCATCGGAGTTGGCGATCGTGATGCGCCCGAACGGTTTCCGTCCCACTTCATTGGGCGCTTCTCCTTCGGCGAAGTCGGGATCGAATAACGAGTTATATCCGTAGGCGTAGCCGTGCGCCCAGCGCCCAATGGTAATGCCCTCGATATCGGTGGCGGGATCAAAGCCTCCCGGACCAAGCATGCGCGCGAGTTGGTCGCGGATCTTGCGCTCAAAAGTTTCAAACGGCGTGTCGTAAAGTTCCACATGCCCCACACGATGCTGCTCGCGTTGCGACAAGCCAGGCTGGCAGGGCGTCCGCACCATGAACACCACCATCGGCTCTTCTGGATTGCTGGGGTATTTGTATTCCCCGATGCTCACGGGAAAGTCGATGGCGGCGTAGGGGTGATAGCATCCGGGGGCCGCGATCTGAAAAACACCGAGCTTCTGGAACGAAGTCCAATTGCGAATCGCTGTGTGCGAGTACACCAGCGGCGTTCTTACGCCATAGGCCAGCGCTTCCTTCTGCTTAGCGGGAAGTTCGGGGCAAACGTAGGGAACCATCGAGTTGTAGCAAGCCATCACGCAGCGGTGTCCGCGCACTCGAAACATTTGCCGATTGCGGGTGTAGGTCACTTTCACTTCGCTTGCCGACCCTGGGTCTCCGTGGTGCCGGTCGCCGTTATGTCGCACTTGGACGACCGTACTGTTCAAACGAATGCGCACAGGTGAGGGAGCGCGATCCAACCAGCCGTAGTCGGCCTGCGCCGTCACCACGTCTTCCATGGTGTGTCCCGGAATGGCCTCGGGAATGAGAGACCGCACCAGCAGGCGGGCAACCGAAGCGTTGCCATCCGGAAAATGAAAAATGTAAGGATCGGGCTTGTGCGGCCCGCGATCGCCGGAGGGTCCCAGCATGGTATCGAGGCCAGGGTAACCATAGCTGTAGTCATCGCCTTCATCGTGGAGCGCGAAAGCGGAAATGGCGTCGATGCCCACACCGTACAGATCGTGGCTGCGGGTCTGGAAGACGGGGACCACCTCCGGAGTGCACTTGGCGATCTTGGTCAGAAAATCGGCATAGCTGATTTTGTCCAGCACGGCCTTTTTCTGTTCCGCGGTAAGGCCGGGCAAGTAGTCTACTTTTTCGGTGTAGAGGCGGACGATGTCACGGCGCGCCGCGTCCGAAAGCGGGGCCTTGGCGAAAAAATCCCGATGCGGAATCTTGCCGAAGCCCGCCACCAGACGATCCTCTCCGAACGTCTCGCGGTCGAAGAACATGCCGCTTCCCAGGTTCAGCGACGAAAAGAGATTCCGGTCGTAGTAGTGGTAGAACTTTTGCACGTCAACGCCCACGTCGGCCAGCAAAGTCTTGGCTTGCGCACTGTAGAGGGACGGGCTTTCAATCGACTGGGCGCCGTAACTGAGCAAACGCCGGCTTCCGGCGCGCAACTCCTTGCGCTCGGCGTGCCCGCCGAAATCGTCGTGCGCTTCGAGAATCAGGATGCGGGCATTGGCGCCGGCCTGCTTGCGGAAGAAATGCGCCGCTGCCAGTCCGGAGATCCCCGCACCCACCACAATCAGATCGTAGGTGCCGTCGGTGGGCGTGGCCGAGCCGGCGTTTTGCCAGAAAGTTCCGTCGCGCAACCCGTGCGCGGCTTCAAACGACCCCGTGTTATCGCCGCGCATGCCGCTTCCCGCCGGCGGATTGTAACCTGCAGCATCCTGCGCAGCGATGTCCGAGCCGCCGAACCGCCCGCATCCGGTCAGGGTGGAACCGAGCGCCAGGCCGCCGATCCCGATGGCGACTCCGTTCAGAAAATCGCGGCGCGTAATGGCGCGGTCCATGCCCAGATCGTGATCGCGTGCGTTCTTCATAGGTCTCAACTCCTTATGGCTGCAGGCTGGCGCGGGTTGCCGGTTTCTCGTCTGCTTCCCTTACCACCCTGAAACTGGCGCCGGTGCGGAGAACATTGGGGTCATGGGATCCATCCACTAGAAACTCGGGTGTGCTGCCCGAGAGGTCGAAGAAGCCCCAGTCATTGAGCACCGCCAGACCGGAAACTTTGGCATCGGCTCGGCTGTCGAATCGCTCCCAAGCAGGCATGGTGCCGCCGGCAACACAGGCATACTCCAATTCGGCTTCTGTCGGAAGGCGATATTTCTTTCCCGTCGCCTGCGACAACCACTGCGTGTAGGCTTCGGCGAGCTGCGGCGTCACAGTGCCTGGCTTTTCCTTCAACTTCCGCTGGGCGGAAAACGATTCCAGGTCGTGGTTGCTGACCGTGGCCTGCGCCATCCAGAAGGGGCTCACGCTGACCGCATGCACCGGCCCCGCGTCCCGGAAGCGGCAAGGGCCGAGTTCCGGGCTGCCCGCAGCGAGAGTTCCACCCGGCACCGCGATCATGTGGAACTTGACGGGCACCCCAGGCAGCGCTTCGGTGTAGTCCCGAAAGCCCGAGGCGGCAAGTGGAAACTGGGAATCCTCAACCGCGGCCGTAGCCACAGGAGCCATCGTCTTCTCCATCAAATGTCCGGAGAACAAGTGGCAGTTGACGCAGTGCAACTTGTCCCGGTTGCGCTGGTAGTAGAGGTGCGCTTCCATTCTGCGCGCGACGATTCTCATTGCCTGGACTTGCTGCGCATCGGTTTTCTGGTCCGCGGAAGGCAGAGTGCCCTCGACTTTGGAGAGCCCCTGGGTAAACAGGTTGTTGTGACAATGGATGCAGCCCGCGTCGTAAGTAAAGGTCAGGGCGCGATCGAGCTTGCGCTCCCGCGCCCAGTCGATCTTGGAAACGTCGCGAAACAGCTGGGAGAAAGCATCGCGGCCGCCCAGCCGTGCCTTCTCCGTGAAATATTGCACCCCGCCCGGCGGCAGATGGCAGTCTGTGCAATGGACCACAACGCCATGCCGGTTGGAGTAGTGCGCGGACTGAACCCAGAATTTCGTAGCGTGCGGGTGCGAATGACAGGCCTCGGCACAGAACGCGTCTGTCGATGTGTAGTTCACGGTCTGACGCCCAGCGAAAGCGGCCACCAGCCCGAGAAGCAAGCCGCATCCCAACAGCCAGCCTATTTGCTTTCCTGTCACCGGTTTCTCAGCCATGGGTAATCAGTTCCTTCCATCCCCCGCAGGCGCGAACAGGCCTCACAGTTCCGTCCCTGGCTTCTTCGTCCTTGACCGGCACGGGTTTCGGCCCGCCTCAAACATTGCAGGATTATAGCAAGGTTGACGGGGAGTGCAAGCAGGATTTCCCGCAATCGCCGTTCGAACCGACTTTGCCAGCCGTGCCGGTTAACCCTATAATGGAAGCCCAAGACGAGTCCACGCCGCCGTCCATATCTCTGACTCGTGCTTTCGCCCGATCGCTCAACTGAATACCAAGGAGAGCCTTATGTCCGCACCCAGCCGTCGTCCGGAAATTCGCCGGCGCCGCACCCGCGCAGAAAAAGTTGCCAAGCTCCGCAAGCGCCTGGCCGCTGCTTCCGCTTCCAACGACAAAGACCGTCTCACCGCTAAGCTGCATCGTGTCGGCTTGGTTTCTCCGGGAAATCCGCTGCTCAAGAACGCGTAGCGGACTCGATCTAGAATTCCACCGTCACAAATTTCGCCGGGCTCTTCCCTACATTCGCCAAGGTGTGGGTGTAGTTTCCCGGCAGCCACTTGACATCGCCGGACTTGAATTTTCCAGGCATCGGGCCCATTCCTTCGACGTCGCTGCGTAGATCGAGATCGGTGACCGCGACCAGCAGGTGCGGGTTGTCGTGATGGTGGCTGGGCACGACCGCGCCCGGTTCCAGGGTGACTGCGGAGACGCGCTCTCCATCTCTCACGAAAATAATCTGGCGGCGGCCGCCCGGGAACGTCTTCTCTCCGTTTTCCTCCGCCCAGTGTGATGGCGTCTGCCGCAATTTTTCATCCTGCATCAACTCAATGGTCACGTTGCGAAAAGGCTGGTCAGAAAGATTCCTGGTGACGTGAGCGAAGTTTCCCGCCGTAAACCGCGCTTCGCCATCGGCGAGCCTGAGGTCCACCGGGGCTTTGCCCTCAACTTCGTTCGAGATGTGAGCATTGCCGAGCGTGACGTAAATATAGTCGTGGCGATGACCATGCATGAGCGTCGCAGTATGGGGCGCAACTTCAACCTTGAAGACGCGGAGGTAGTCGTTTTCCAGAGCCAGGTGGTGCGAGGGCTCAGAGGTGATTTCGACTTCAGTCGCGGTCTGCGCAGCCAGGAATGGAATCAGCAGAAAGAGGAACAGTAGGCGGTTCATGAGCGGGGATTGTAGCACTGGCGAGGACAAAATCGTGCTCCAGAGGAATTACGGGATGATGCGGAAAGCACGCTTGCGCCCGGTCTGGTACACCGAGAAGTCCCGCCGATCCAGGGTAAAGATCGTATCGAAACCATCTCGCTCAGCCAGATATACCAAAGCCGCGTCCGCCAATTGCGGACGAATATCTCTGTATCTCTCCATCAACTTCCCGATTTCTGCCGCTTCGGCGCTTGGAATGGAAAGAAGTTCGAGGAAGCCCCGTGAAATGCTGTTCAGTAACTGGGGAACGGCTACTCGGTGCCCGCGCAACAGCCAGGCCGCCTCTGTGATGACCGGCCAACAGGAAAACAACGGCCCCGGCAAATCGTGCAGTGCTTCCACGCAAGTCTGGTGGTGCTGATCGGCGCGAGACATGATCGCTACCAGCGGCCCGGTGTCCACCAGTACCCGTCTCATCGGTTCTCGCCAAAACCCTTGAAATGCCTACGATTGGTGCTCAGGTCAGATGGTCCCCCGCGCACACATCCGATCAAGCTTGCGTCTCTCGCCAGATCATAGGCTGAACCGGAAGCGAAGGCCTCTCCGAGATAGTGTTCCAGGGCCTCGCGCACCAAAACCGATTCGGAGCGGCCCTTCATGCCGGCGTGTTTCTTCAGACGCCTAAATAAAGACTCGGAGATGCGGATGGTGATACGCTGCGAGGACATGATGTCAGACATTATAGCACATTTGTCTGACACCACAAAAACTTACCCTGCATAGACAATCTTCCCGCCCACAATGGTTGCCACGACTTTCCCCGTCAGCTGCCATCCCTCAAAGGGCGTGTTCTTCGACTTCGAGAGTGATTTGGCGGCGGCGAAGGTCCACTTCTTCTTCGGATCGAACACGGTAACATCGGCGACCGAGCCGCGGACCAGGGAACCGCGGCCGCGAAGATCGAAACAGCGGGTTGGACCGGCGGTGAAGAGCTCCACGATGCGAGCCAGCGGAATGCGTTTCTCGCGATGCAGCCTGGTGATCGCCAGCGCGAGAGCGGTTTCAAATCCGGTGATGCCAAACGCCGCTCGCTCGAATTCCATTTCCTTTTCGTGGGCGGCGTGGGGAGCGTGATCGGTGGCGATCGCATCCGCCGTGCCGTCGGCGAGCGCGGCCAGGATGGCTTCTCGATCGGAGGCCGAGCGCAGCGGGGGATTCATCTTGAAATTACTGTCATAGTCCCGCATGTCCTCGTCCGTCAGCGTGAAATGGTGTGGAGTAACTTCAAAGGTGACGCGCGCTTTCGCGCGTTTGCCACGGCGCACACTCTTCAACGCGTCCGCCGTGGAAAGATGAGCGATGTGGAGGCGGGCATTGGGAATTTGCATGGCGAGCTGCACGTCCCGTTCGACGATCGACGCTTCCGCAGCCGCAGTCATGCCGCGCAACCCGAGACGAAACGAATGCGCGCCCGCGTGCATCGAGCAATTCTCGGTCATGCGAGTGTCTTCGGCATGTTGTACGACTGGAAAATTCAGCTCGCCGCCGAGAACCAGAGCATCGCGCATGACGCTGTCTTCGAGGATGGGCTTGCCATCGTCGGTGACCGCGACGGCTCCCGCGCTGTGCAGTCCGCGAAAGTCGGTCAGCGTGGCGCCCTTGCTCGCCCGGGTCGCGGCAGCGACAACAAAAACATTGACGACCGCGCCGCGTTCGGGCTGACGCAGCCACTCGACCCATTCCACCGAATCGACAACCGGCACCGTGTTGGGCATGGTGCAGACAGAAGTAAATCCGCCCGCGGCCGCAGCCGCCGTGCCCGTCGCAATCGTCTCTTTATAAGTCTGGCCGGGCTCGCGCAGGTGCGCGTGCAGATCGATGAAGCCCGGCGCAACGATGAGTCCGCGGGCATCGAACTTCTCATCTGCGGCAGCCTTGATCTTGTTAGGAGCAGCGACCTCGGCAACGCGGCCATCTCTCAGCAGCACGTCCATGGGCGCGTCGACGCGAGCCACCGGGTCGATCAGGTGGCCGCCCTTGATCAGCAGACTGTTTGTGGAGCGAGAAGTCACGTTAATCCTTGTTCCGCACATTTTTCACCGCAGAGTCACCGAGACACAGAGAAAATCAAAATCAACAAGACTTGGCTTGGTTCTCTCTGTGACTCTGTGGTGAAACGTTTTCATCGCATCTTCCCCATCGCCCGCGCCAGAATCGCCATGCGCGTGGGAACGCCGTTATGCACTTCTTCCAGGATGCGCGCCTGGGCGCCGTCGGCAACCTCGCTGGTCAGTTCCAATCCACGAATGATCGGGCCGGGATGCATCACCATGGCATCCTTCTTTGCCATCTTCAAACGGGCCGGGGTCATCTGGTAGCGTGCGACGTATTCCGGGAGGTCGATCTTCAGGCCGGCGAGCCGTTCTTTCTGCACGCGCAGCAGCATGAGCACATCGGTGCCGCGTAAGGCGTCTTCAATGTGGCGGGTCACGCGCACGCCGGGCGACAGCGTGGTCGCGATCTCGGGCACCAGTTCCGGCGGACCGCAAAGAATGATCTTCACGCCGAACTTGCTCAAAAGGTGGCACGCCGACCGTGCCACTCGGCTGTGAAAAATGTCGCCGACAATCGCGACTTGCAGACCTTTGAAAGTCTTCTTGTTGCGCAAAATCGTATACGCATCGAGCAGCGCCTGCGAGGGATGCTCGTGCAGTCCATCGCCGGCGTTAATGACCGGCACGTCGATGTGCTGCGCCATCAGGTAGGGCGCGCCGGCGTTGGGGTGGCGGATGACGATGATGTCAGCGCCGACCGCACGCAAGGTGTACCCCGTGTCGAGCAGCGACTCGCCCTTTTCAATACTGGATCCCATCGCCTGGATAAGGATCGTATGGGCCCCCAGCGCCTTGGCCGCGATTTCGAACGAGCTGCGCGTACGCGTGGAAGGCTCGTAGAAAAGCAGAAGCACCCGCCTGCCCTTGAGCAAAGGCCGCGGCTTGTCCGGATTCATGCGCCGGGCAAACTTCAAGAGCCTCAGAATCTCGGCTGCTTCCAGGTGCTCGATTCCGAGCAGGGAACCACGCGCTGGGTTCATAGTTAATTTGTGATTTCCAATTTGTAATTTGTAACTTAAGAGCGCAGGATGCGGATCCAGGTTTTCAATTACAAATTACAAATCGCAAATTACAAATTGACCTGCTGCTTTTCCATCAACAGGACTTTCTCCGCGCCATCGACCTCGCGCAGCTTGACTTCAATAATCTGATTCTCCGTCGTTTGTACCTTTCGCCCAATAAACGCGGCCTCAATCGGCAACTCCCGATGGCCACGATCGATCAAGACGCACAGCTGCAGGCGTTTGGGGCGTCCTGAGCGGAACAGCGCGTCCATGGCGGCACGAGTGGTGCGTCCGGTATAGAGCACGTCATCCACCAGCACCACCGACTTGCCGGTGACGGGGATTTCCAACTCGGTTTTTTGCACCACAGGCTTGGTGTCCAGGGTGGAAAGATCGTCGCGATAAAGGGTGATGTCGAGCGTACCGAGCAACACCGGCTTCTTTTCGATGCGCTGAATGATTTTTGACAGCCGCTCCGCCAGCGGAACTCCCCGGCGCCGGATGCCGACCAAGGCCAGATCTTCGGCCCCATTATTTTTCTCGAGAATCTCGTGCGCCAGGCGGATCAAGGTGCGCTCCACTTCGGAGGCAGACATCAGCTGCGCTTTCTGATGAATTTCAACCGGACGTCCCGGCGTGCTTGTGTTCATAAACGCTGCATCATACGCGTGCGGAAAGATGAGAGCAAGGGCGCGCCTGAAACCCGCGCCGATTGTGATCGAAACTACATAGGAGGGTCGCGGGGCCGCAACAGCAGCGAGGCCAGCGCACCGCCAGCGGAGGCGAGCACCACGGCAACAATGAAGAATGACGCCAGTCCCGAGGGCGTGAACAGGTTTTGCATGCTGGCTTGAAATTGAGGTGTGGCCGTGTTGATCCCGTACCGCTGCGCCATTTTCACGATGCCATCGAGGCACTCTTGCTGGGCATGAAAAACAATAATTGGAATGGTGAACAGAGCGTTGATGGCGAAGACAACGATTCCCGCTGCTCCTCCAAGTCGCGCCCCAAGAACGGCGGGAAGTACGAATCCGTTCTTGCGGCGGTAGAAATAGACAGCCGAAGCACCCGTCAGCACGATGCCGAGCAACGGGATTATGGCAATGAAGACGCCGAGGACGCCGGCCTTGAGCGCGGCACGAACCGCAACCCTCCGTTCCATCGTGCTGCCGAACATGGCAGGCCGCGCCTGCGATGAGGCCAGCCTCGCCTCAACGGGAGCTTCCGGATTCAAGCTTTCGGTGACTCCGGTGTCCGGAGCCGCAACCTGCACATGGATTTGAGGGGCACGGCATTGCGGGCAAAACGGACGGCCGTCTTCGACCGTCGTTCCACACTGCTGGCAAGGATGCTCCACGTCTCTGAAGCTAGCGCACAACGAAGCGGAGAGCAAGGCATCGGGTGATCGGGTCGTTGGTCGCTAGTCGTTAGTCGCTAGGAAACACCCATCGCGAACGACCAGCGACTAACGACCATCGACTGTCCTCAGATCGTGTCTTCCTTGCCCGTGTGCGTGCGCACATAAACCAGAGCGAAGCGGGTTCCGGGGTTATTCGGCTTAACCGCAACCACGTGCTGGTTCCCCTCGGTTCCGACCTTTAACTCCACCGAGTCTCCGCCGCTGCTGCTCTCGCACGAAACTGGCTTGGACATTTCATCCTTGCCACCTTCCGTTCTTACGTGCCTGCCGCTCCAAGCACCGTGGCACTGGATGGGTTTGCCGTATTTCTGCAGCTCTTTGTCGTAGTAGGCGACGATTTTCTCGGGAGCGTCGTTGGAGATGAACTCCGCGGCTACCACTCTCAAGGAGAATCCCAGCACCGAAAGATTCACGTTGGCGCTCTTCTCCTCGTCGGTGGTGTCTTTCGGAGCGGGCTTGGCGCCGGGATAAATCGTCAGTCCGGCGTCGCGAATATCGGCTTGTTCGCTGACGTGCAAATCACCCACGGGAGACTGGATGTCTACGTGCTTCGCGCCCTCCTTGCTATTGTTGTTGGTATCGATGCTGCATGCGGGAAGAAGGCAGAGGGCAGTCAACAGGGCGCCGAGCGACAGGCTTGCAATCACGCTACGGCTGGTCGTTTTGTGGCTGGCCATTTTATGGTTGAACATGGTAGGAATCTCCTGAGCTGGGTTGAGCCGGAGTTGGCCGGAGGGGACGCTCAATTCCCTCGCCTCGGGATGCGATGCCCGGAATCGTAACCGGCAGACGGCCGCTGATCGGGATCTCGCCGAAAATCGCCTTCACGGCCGCGGTTTCCGACACCGTGGCATTGGAGAACGCGCACAAGTAATTCTGGATCGCGGGAAAATCCTGCACCACATAAGGGTTGCCCATGGCGAGTACAACGGTGCGATCGGCGGCGCGATCGAGAATCGCCGTCAGCAGGGCCCCGGTAGCCTCGTCCATGGCAACGGTATTCGTCAAACCTCCTCCAGCGGCACGCATGGCTTTGCCCGCGACCGGAATCACATACAGCGCCGCGATCACATGCTCCGCCGCTTCCACGGCTTCCATAACGGGAACCTTCATGCCGGCGGCCGAGCGGGCATCGAGATAGATCACGCGGGCGTCAGGCACACGGTCTAGAATCTCGCGTTCGAGCATACGTCCAGAGTCGGTGCGCAGGTCGTCGGAGAAAATCACTACCACGAGACGGTTGCTCACCTCGGTCAAGGATTGATACGGAAGCGCGGTCTCCTCGGTTCCATTAGGAGTCGCAGCCTGCAACGGAATCACTTTGCCGCTGTCGCGGACCAGCGTAATGGCTTCGTCGGCAATGCGCTGGCCGACGGCCAGATTCTCCGGCTTTGCAACCTCGCTGGAGAGTTGCCTGGGATCCACTAGCCTCGCCTTATTCAGGCCGAGAGACGCCTTTAGTTCCAGGATCTTGCGCACGGATTGATCGAGCCGCTGACGGTCGATTTCGCCGCTCTTTGCCGCTTGCAACACGGCGCGGTAGCTGGCGTCGAGATCGGCCGGAATGACCAGCATGTCGTTGCCGGCCAGGAAGGATTCGACTGCCGCCCGGCCGATATTCTTGGCGTACAGGCGCGTCAACCCCGCCATGTCAAGGGCGTCGGTCACGACCAGCCCTTTGAATCCCATTTCCTCTTTGAGCAGTCCGCTCACCACCGACTTGGAAGTCGTGGCCACGCGGTTGGGCTCGGGGTCAAGGGCGGGAACGGTGACGTGCGCCACCATTACGGCATCCACGCCTGCCTCGATGGCGCGCCGGAACGGCGGCAGCTCAACCGCATCGAGCCGCGCCCGGTCGCCGGTGACATGAGCTATGCCAAGGTGAGAATCGGTAGCGGTGTCGCCGTGTCCGGGAAAGTGCTTGGCCGTGACCAGCATGCCGCCTTCGTGAGCGCCCCGTATGTATGCCGCCACGAAATCGCCCACCTGCTTCGGATCTTCTCCGAAGGAACGCGTGTTGATAATGGGATTCGCCGGGTTGGAATTCACGTCCGCATCGGGGAAGAAATTCCAATGCACCCCGATGGCCCTTGCCTCGAGCGCGGTGATGCGGCCAAAGGCTTCGGCGTTTTCCGTTTTGCCGGTCGCTCCAAAGGCCATCGCATGGGGAAAAACGGTAGTCCCATTCAGACGCATGGATACGCCGCGCTCGAAGTCGGCCGAGACGATCAGCGGCAGCTTGGATGATCTTTGCAGCCGGTTCAGCAACTCGGCGGCAACCTCGGGCTGGCTCTTGATCAGAACCGGGCCATCCACCGGGACACTCATGACCAGCGATCCGATGTGATACTTGCGCACGTTGTCGCGCAGGCGAACAAAGATGGGGTCGGCGTCATTCAGGAATTGGACTCTTACCCAGATGGCGAAAAGCTGGCCGACTTTCTCCTCGGGCGACATCCTGCGCAACGTCTTGTCGGCCCACTTTCGCCCGGCTTTGTCGAGATGGACAGGACCGGGCCGAAGATATCTTTCTTTGCCCTTGTCTTTAGCAAAGCACAGCACCGTGGCGAACAGGAGCGCGGTAAGAAGAAGATTTCGGATCATGCAATTGACAATAGCAAAAGTGGACGGGGGACGTCCTCCAGCCGTCTGACCCGCCTCTCAAATTTGCGGCTCGACGGCTGCAACGGCTTCCGCCTGGATGGCCGTGTCATCGCCAAACCCGGCTAGCCAGTGCACATCCGGCTCTCGCCGGAACCACGTGATCTGGCGCTTGGCATAGTTGCGATGCGCCTGCTGCGCCGCGGCCAGCGCCGATTCCCGATCCAATTCGCCGCGCAAATACTGGAGGGCCTGCTTATATCCCAGCGACGCGAGCGGACGTGCTTGGTTGCCATATTTCGCGAGAAGCTTTTCCGTTTCGGCGATCAGGCCGGCCTCAAACATCTTCGCAGCCCGCCGGTTGATGCGGGCATAGAGAGCTTCGCGCTCCGGATCGAGTCCGAGCCGCAGAATGCGAAAGCCCCTTAGAGGTTCGCGACCCTGTTCCCAAAGCTCGGTTATGGGGCGGCGCGAGGCCAGGCATACCTCGATCGCCCGGATCACCTTGGGAACGTCGTTCGGGTGAATGCGCTTCGCTGCCGCCGGGTCGAGCCGGCGCAGGATGCGGTGCAGGCGTTCGCTGCCATGCTCTTCGGCGCGGGCGCGCAGGCGGTTGCGTAGATCTTCAGACCGCTCGGGACCCGGGAAAAGCCCTTCGACGAGAGCGCGGAGATAGAGTCCGGTTCCTCCGCTCACGATGGGCAAATGTCTGCGCTGGGCAATTTCACGTAGCACCTCTCGCGCCTGGCGAGCATATTCTCCGGCAGTGACGGCGGTGAGCGGATCCACACAATTCAGCAGGTGATGCGGAACTTCAGCGCGCTCCGCCGCCGTGGGCTTGGCGGTGCCAATTTCAAATTCGCGGTACATCGCGACCGAGTCGCAGTTGACGATTTCTCCGCGAAAGCGCCGCGCCATGGCCAGCGCCAGAGCGGTCTTCCCGCTTGAGGTGGGGCCGAGCACGATAACCAGCAGCGGCTCGCGGTCTGTCATTTTCCTAACCTCGACAGCTTCAGCGCGCGCTCCAAGGGATGTACCGCCAGTAGCGGATGATGGTGAGAATCAGCAGAAGAACCGCCATGAGAAGCAATCCGGTGGCCTCGGCGGCGTAGATGGAATGGTGGTGCTCATGCTTGTGGTCAGCGGCCGGCTTCGGCGGAGTGGGGGCGTTCACGCGGATATTGTAGCCTTTTCGGTCGATGGTCGTTAGTCGATGGTCGTTAGTCGTTGGTCGTTAGTCGTTGGTCGTTCGCAAAAGTTGCTCACCAACATTCATCGTCGAACGACCATCGACTAACGACTAACGACCGAACACTGCCTCGCGGTACACTACGGGCGCGCCGCGATGCCGATGCCGCACTCCAATTCCCGTTCCAACCGCGAAGCCACGCTCTTGCGCTTCGGCGTTTTTGAAGTCGATTTGCCGGCTGGCGAGCTGCGCAAGAACGGCGCTCGCATCCGGCTGCAGGAACAGCCCTTTCAAGTCCTCGCCACCCTGCTGCAGAACGCCGGCCAACTCGTATCCCGCGATGACTTGCGCGACAAAATCTGGCCCGCCGATACCTTCGTCGATTTTGATCACAGCGTGAATACCGCAGTGAACAAAATTCGCGAGGCGCTCGGCGATTCCGCCTCGAGCCCGCGCTTCGTCGAAACCATGGCCCGCCGCGGATACCGCTTCATTGCTCCGGTGGAGAGCGTCGCCGCCGGCCATGATCCGGCAACTTCGACCTTCCCGGAGATTGTGCTGCACCCCAAACTGCACGTGCCCGTTCCCCGGCGCGGAGTGGTGCGCGCGCTTTTCGCGCTGATTCAGCTGATGTATCTAATCTTCTACGTGAGCGGACTCGCTCACCTGCACGACGCAGAGCAGGTCGCCAGCAGCTTTGTTCCGGGCTGGAGAGCGCTCGTCATTGCCGGAGCGGTGCTGCTGACGGGAACGATCGGAATCCCGCTGCGGTTCTATTTGCTCTCCGCGGTCGCTTTCGATTTCCGCAAGCTGGGCTGCACTTTTGGCCGGCTCTTCCCGTTCGTGCTGGTGCTGGATCAGCTCTGGGCCATCGCGCCGTTCCTGCTGCTGCCGCAGATTGGAGTGGGCCTGGCGTTCGCCGCGACCGCAGGCTTGCTCTACGTGCCTTTTTCGGAGAGAACTCTGGTGCGCTTGGCCTATCCGATGGAAGGCTGAGATTCCGAAGTCGCCGAAGGGCGGGAAACGATGTATAAAATGCCTGCCATATCCGCCTTGGATGGGGCGGATCTTACAGCCTTGCCATTCTCATCTCGGCCCAAGGCCGAGACCCTGGAAGTGGGTGGGATCGGGAACACAACGTACAAGCTTGGGGGGAAGCAAATACCTTCCGATGACGAGCCACAAGAAGGTTAGGATCACTGTGAATAGTATCCAAAGCAACATCACCAACCACAATTTGTCCTGCCCGATGATATAGCCAATGAACAGCGCGAGAACCCAAACCGTCATCCGCTGTGTCCAGTGGTAGAAAGGAGAAATCTGAATTTGTTCTTGACAGACTGGACACGAAAAAGTTGGCGTAAGTCCAACATCCGCCAGACAGACTTTCGCGCTACATGCAGGACATTTTGTCCGGTCAGAATAAAAACTGACTAACATAAAGGGCTCAGCCTCGCCGGCATCTGGTTTCAGGGAACCTTTTTTTGTGAACCGATCCCCTCATACGAAGCCGCAGCTTTTCCGCAGCAGCCTAGGCCAGCAACTTCGCCGCTTCCTTGGCGTAGTAAGTCAAAATGATGTTCGCCCCAGCGCGGCGGATGCAGATGAGAGATTCCATCATCACGCGTTCGCGGTCGATCCACTGGTTGCGGGCGGCAGCCTCGATCATCGCGTACTCGCCTGAGACCTGATAAGCCGCGAGCGGCAAGTCGAAGCGGTCGCGAGCCGCGGCAATCACATCCAGGTAGGGCATGGCCGGTTTCACCATGATCATGTCGGCGCCCTCTTCAACGTCCAACTCAATCTCGCGCATGGCCTCGCGAACATTGGCCGGGTCCATCTGGTAGGAACGGCGGTCTCCGAACTGCGGAGCCGAATCCGCCGCCTCGCGGAACGGCCCATAAAAACCGGACGAGAACTTTGCCGCATAGGAAAGAATCGGAGTATTTTCGAAGCCGGCTTTATCCAGCGCCGCGCGAATCGCCCCAACCCGGCCATCCATCATGTCGGAGGGCGCAATGATGTCCACGCCCGCGCGCGCCAGCGAAACCGAAGTGCGTGCCAGTAACTCCAGGCTCGCGTCGTTCACGATCTCGTACTCAGGTGGCGCCGCCGCACGCGTCGCAGCCGCAGCCATCTGTTCGATCACGTTCTGTTTTTCCTTGGGACCCTTGACCGCGATTGCCATCGCCTTGCTCATGTCTCTTGCCGCCGCGCCCAGCGATTGCGGCTTGCCCGCTTGCGTCACGATGCCGCAATGTCCGTGCGACATGTACTCACAGAGGCAAACGTCTCCCATCACCAACACGTCGCGCACCTCGCTCTTAATGGCGCGCGCAGCATTCTGCACGATGCCATCCTCGGCCCAAGCGCCGGTGGCAACTTCGTCTTTCTTCTCCGGTAGCCCAAACAGAATGACGGAAGGCACTCCCAGAGCGCGTGTCTCGCGCACTTCCTTCACTGCTTCGTCCACCGAAAGGTTGAAGACGCCGGGCATGGAGTGCACTTCTTTCCGGATTCCCCTTCCGGGGCAAACGAACAGTGGATACACCAGAGTCTCGGGGGTAAGCCGGGTCTCGCGGACCAGGGCGCGCAGGGTTTCCGTGCGCCGCAAACGGCGCATGCGGTTAGCGGGAAATGCCATAACAACGCAATTCTAGCAGCCGCCGCCCGCAACGCGCACGATTCGATCGCCGATCTAGAGTCGGTCGTTGGTCGTTAGTCGTTTGCGAGGCGCCGGTTGCCAACGACCACCGACTAACGACTGACCAATCGTGGTGGGACCGTTACCGTGGTGACCCCCGGTAACCAATCCGTGATCTAAACATCGTGTCACAAAACGTCATATGATGGAGAACAGTGTCTTTGCGCCCCATCCCGTCTCTCCTCTGGGGAGTTGGTCTGCTGCTGGTCTTCGCCCTGGCTCCCGCAGTGTTTCCGAACCCCTTCTTCCGCCTGGCGATGGGCGACCTGATCCCGCTGCTGGTGGTCGTGGCTGCCTGCATCCCCTGCGCCAGAAACGCCTTCGACAGCCGTGGCCATACCCGCCTGTTCTGGAGCCTTATGACGGCAGGCATGGTCATGTGGGCTCTCAACCTGGTCCTGTGGGCGTGGTATGAAATAGTGATTCGCAAGCCCCTGCCTGACCCCTTCCTCGGCGATGTCATATTGTTCCTCCATGTTGTCCCCATCATGGCGGCGGTGGCCATCCACCCCCATCAGGCGGAAGAGCGCGAGGGGATGTTGCCGAGCGCGCTGAATGTCTTCATGGTGCTGGTGTGGTGGGTAGTGGTGTACGCCTTCTTCGTGTTTCCCGAAGAATACATTCTCGCCACTGTCGCGGTGTCGAACCCGCGCTGGGATGCGCTATATATTGCCGAAAATGTGATCCTGATTATCGCGTCCGCCTCGGCATTCTTCACCAGTACCGGAGCGTGGCGCGGGATTTATCGCAACATTCTTTGCGCCAGCATTCTCTACGCATTCTCCTCGGAAGCCATGAATGCCGCCATTGCGCGCGGCGTTTACCACACCGGCGGGATCTACGACCTTCCGTTTCTTGCCGCGCTGCTCGGCTTCCTCTGGGCCGCCATCGACGGCCGCCGCCGCCTTCGCGAGACCCAGGGAACGCCTGTGATCACGCGTTCCCGCCGTCTCCTCGCTCCTCAACTTGCGAGGCTGGCCCTGCTCTCTCTGCCGTTCATGGGATATTGGGCATTGTTCCTGAGCCACGACCAGCCCTATCTGCGCCAAATTCGTTTTGCAGTGGCCATGGGCGGCGTGGCCCTGCTGGCCTTGGGTGTTTTCCTCAGACAACACCTGCTGGACCAGCGGCTTGTGCGGCTGCTCCAGCATTCGCACCGGAGCTACGACAGCCTCCAGCGGCTGCAGGGAAGAGTAATCCAACAGGCCAAGCTGGCCTCCCTGGGAGAACTGGTCGCACTCGCGGCCAGCGAACTGGAGTTCCCGCTGCTAGCCATCCTGTCCAGTTCCGAACGCATGGCCACCAGCAGCAACCTCAGCCGCGAGCAACTTTCCCACGCGCAGAAAATCGGCCAGCAAGCCCGGCGCACTCGCGAACTCGTCAGCGATCTGCTCAGCTTCGCCAAGATGACCCCGGGAGAAAAAAGCCCTGTCGATCTGAAGCCTCTGTTGCAGCGCGCGGTTCAGATGGAAGGATTCAAGCTCGAAAACAAGCGGATCAGCCTGAGCGTAGAAAGCAAAGATCCGCTGCCTCGCGTTCTCGGCAACCCCAACCAACTCTTCCAGGGCTTTCATCAGATCATCGAAAACGCCGTGGACGCCTTACAGGAAATCGGCGGCGGGCGTCTTCAGGTTTGCCTCTGGCGCGAGGACGACGAAGTGGTCGTGCAGTTCGCCGACTCCGGCCCCGGTCTGCGCGATCCCGAGCGCGTCTTCGATCCTTTCTACACCACTAAGCCGGTCGGCAAAGGTACGGGTCTCGGACTCAGTGCCACCTACGGCGTAATTCAGGACCACCAGGGACAAATTACCTGCTATAACCGGCCCGAAGGCGGCGCCGTCTTTGAAATTCGCCTTCCCGTGCTCGGAGTCAACGCTCCCTTCGCCGAAGCGGCGCGTGTTTGAACAATTTTGTCTGAACAATTTCCCCGTAGAGATGCGGCTTGCCGCGTCTCCTTCCGCACTGGAAGACGGGGCAAGTCCCGTCTCTACACTATCCTCCACTTGCCACAATCGCATCCGCCACGCGTGCCGCCTCCACCGCGCACCGCACATCGTGGGTGCGAATGATATGAGCGCCTTTCAAGATCAGACTTGTTTCCGCGGCCAGCGTCCCGTAAAGCCGTTCGGCGACTTCAGCATCCTTGCCCTCGCGCGCCAGTGTCCGCCCGATAAAGGACTTGCGCGACACTCCGGCCAGCAGCGGAAATCCCATCTGCTGCAACTCGGCGAAATGCGCCAGTAGCGGATAATTCTCTTCGAAGCGTTTTCCGAATCCAAATCCCGGATCCAGCACCAGGCGATCGCGTTTGATGCCGGCCAGCGTCGCCGCCTCCGCCCACTGTCGCAAATCCCGCTTCACCATCAGCACGGGATCGCCAATCGGCGGCAGCGATCGCCACTCCTCCGGACGCCCGCGCGTGTGCATCAGCACCGCTCCCACCTTCAATTCCGCGAGCGTCTTTGCCATCTTCGGATCCCACCGGAACCCGCTGACATCATTCACCGCTTCGGCCCCGAGTTCTACCGCCGCCCGCGCCACGCTCGCCTTGTAGGTATCGACGCTGATCACCGCGTCGGGCCGCCGCCGCTTCAAATCCCGGATCACGGGCAACACCCGCCTGCGCTCTTCTTCCTCGGATACCGGCTCCGTCGTGCCCGGACGCGTCGATTCTCCGCCTACGTCAATGATGACCGCACCTTCGTCCAGCAACTGCTCGCCGCGGACCACTGCCTTCCCGGCATCAATGTAGAGCCCGCCATCGGAAAACGAATCAGGAGTCACATTGACGACGCCCATGATCAGCGTGCGCCGCCCCAACTCCAAGACTCGAGTGCCCAGCTTCCACTGAAAGATTGCCCGCATCTTGCCCGCTATTCTAGAATCGGCCCCAGTGTCGCGTCCCGAAAGTTCGTGGCCGAACTACCTCTGTCATCCTGAGCGAAGCGAAGGACCTATGTATTTTGCTTGCACTACGAAACTCTTTGCCTGGCCTGGCAACCACGCCACGCCCTTGTTCGCCTATTTTCCCGAACACGACACCAGCAGGCTGCTCAAAAACTCTGTTCTGACTTTGTTTTGAAAGGGCGCGGCTTCAGCAGCGCCGTCGTGAGGCTAACCATCCCCGGCTTTAGCCGCTGAGGAAACCCCAGCTATCGGCATCACTGCAAAATTCCCATCCGCTTCCCCACCCGCTCCAGCACTTCCAGCGCCCGCTGCAGCTCATCCTTGGTGTGCGTGGCGGTCATGATGGTGCGCACCCTCGCTTTGCCCTCAGGCACGGTAGGAAACGCAATCCCCGTTCCAAGCACGCCTTCTTTGAACAGCTCGCGGGAAAAATCCATGGTCAGGCGTCCGTCGCCAATGATGATGGGGGTGATCGGAGTTTCGCTCGCCGGAGTGTTTTGGCCTCCGATGTTGAAGCCAAGCAGGCCGAGCTCTTTTTTCCAGAAGCGCGTGTTCGCCCAGAGTTGCTCCATCCACTGCGGCTCGGTTTCCAGCACGTCGAAAGCGGCAATGCAGGTGGCCGCGACCGACGGCGGGTGCGATGTTGAAAACAGGAACGGCCGCGCGCGGTGATAAAGAAAGTCGATCAGATCGCGCGTGCCGCAGACGTAGCCGCCGAGAGCGCCAATCGCCTTTGACAAGGTTCCAACCTGAATGTCGACGCGCCCGTGCATGGAAAAATGATCGACCGTGCCCCGTCCCTGGCGGCCGAGCACGCCGGAAGCGTGCGCGTCATCGACCATCATGATCGCGCCGTATTTTTCGGCCGCCTCGCACAGACCGGGCAGCGGGCCGACGTCGCCATCCATCGAGAACACGCCGTCGGAGATCAGCAGCTTCTTCCCCGGCTCATTCTTCACGCTGGCGAGTTGCTGTTCGGCGTGGGCCGCGTCTTTGTGGCGGAAGACGAGAATCTTCGCCCGGGAAAGACGGCAGCCATCGATGATCGAAGCGTGATTGAGTTCGTCGGAAATGATGTAGTCGTCTTTGCCCAGAAACGCCGATACCGTTCCCGCGTTCGCCGTGAATCCCGACTGGAAAACCACGCAGGCCTCGACGTTCTTGAAGCGCGCGATCTTTTCTTCCAGCTCCATGTGGATTTTCATCGTGCCCGCAATGGTGCGCACGGCGCCCGATCCAACGCCGTACTTGCGCGTGGCCTCAAGCGCCGCGTCGCGCAGCTTGGGATGCGTCGTGAACCCCAGGTAGTTGTTCGAGGCCAGGTTGATGACGCGCTTGCCGTCGAAAGTACAAACCGGCGCCTGCTCGTCCTCCAGCACGCGCAGCTTGAAGTGCGTGCCCTTGGCTTTGAGTTCGTCGAGTTGATCGGTCAGGAAGGAAAGCGGATTGGTGCGCGTGGCAGCGGGCATGGGTTTCCTCGGATTGGCGTCGCTGTAGGTAGTTTACAACTCATCCCAAAGGTGCGCTCCGTGGCGGAGCGGTAGTCGGCGTGCCGGGTAATATACTTCCAGTAAGGCTGAAGATGGCTAATATTGCGCCGAACCGCAATCCAAAAACACTTGCGGAGAAACTGGCCGCTAACGGGAGCACTTGCCCGATCCCGGCAACCCACGACCGTCTCGCGGAGGTCCATCACTGGTGGCACGAGATGGCTGAGTTGTATCACGAACCCGATCCATTTCGATATCGGCTCGGTGCATTCGCCACGGCGGCGCGCATCGTGACTCTTATGCTGCAAGCGGAGAGAGCAGTTTTCGAGAATTTTGATTTCTACGAGAAGGTATGGGTGCCCAAGGCCAAGGCCGATCCAATCATGCAATGGCTCAATGACACCAGAACCACGGGTTTTCACCGCTCGGCCTTAGCGCCGTCGAGTTGGCTTGAAATGGAATGCTTCCGCAATCCACGAAAATCACCCTGGGACGAGGACGATGGCCCCATCGGAACTAGGGACCCCTTCCAGTGCACCCATTTCTATATGAACAGCGGCCCGACCACAGATCACGGACATAACTTCACTCGTCATTGGAGCATGGAGGGATTAAATGGCCGCGAATTGCTTGAGGTTTGCGCTCATATCTATGACAGGCTCGACGAGATCGTAACCGAGGCGCATGAGCGCATGGGCGCCAATATCGTGTCATGGGCCAGACCTGAATCCCTTAGAAGGCTTCCCTGCATGGAAGACATTGATCGCTACCGGATCGTTAAGACGCGAGTCAGACGAGGGAAAGAAGTGTGGATCAATAGACCCCGACGACCCCATCCCGACCGCGAGGCCCCCAGTCGATGAGCATCCTCACCCTTTCGGCTGTCCGAGCGCTGCAATCGTCCCCTTAGTCGCGCGCAAATAGTCGCCCGGCGCGATTAGAATCTGCAAGCCGCGCGCGCCAGCCGAGATGGATACCACATCGAATAACTCAACAGTCTCGTCCACGTACACAGGAAAGTCGCGCTTGGCCGCGAGCGCGGTCACTCCGCCGCGAATGTAGCCCGTAAGGGCTTGCAGCTCTTTTACTGGGACGAGCTGAATCTTCTTCTCGTCCGCGGCCGCGGCCAGCGCTTTGAGGTTCAGTTCCTGATCGCCAGGGATTACGGCCATGACGACTCCATTCCGCTCCTTGTTTCGGTCGGGGCGCGCCACCAGAGTTTTGAAGACCTGCTCCGGCGGCAAGCCGATTTTGGCCGCGACCGTTTCGGCAGCCAGATCTTCGGGATCCACTTCGTACTCGCGCAGCTCGTAGTGGATTCCCATACGATCGAGCAGCCGTGCGGCGTTAGTTTTCAGCGCCGGTTTCACTGGTATAGTGTCCAATCATCGTTTAAAAGGAGGCTAAACGTGCGTCTTCTACTCCATTGGATTCTAAGCGCTGTCGCGGTCTGGATCGTGGCCAACCTCGGACTGGGCGTCAGCGTCAGCGGCCCGAAGGCGGCGCTGATCGCGGCTGCGGTTATCGGGCTGATCAATGCAACCGTTGGCCTGATGCTCAAGATCGTAACCTTCCCGCTGACGATCCTAACCCTCGGCGTGTTCTGGTTTGTGATCAACGCGCTCATGTTGGAACTGGCAGCGTTCCTGGTGCCTGGGTTCCATGTGCGTGGCTTCTTCGCGGCGTTTGTCGGCGCCATCCTGCTGAGCATCGTGAGTTCGGTGTTGCAGTGGATATTCATGCCGAAGCGCAGCATGCGCTAAGGCAGTTTCTCCTTTTTCAGGCGCAGCGCGGCGAAAACTTGCTTCACTTGTCGCTCGGTGGCATCGAGCGATCCGGAGTTGTCGATCACGAAATCGGCAGCTTTGACCTTTTCTTCGTCCGGCATCTGCGCCGCCATGCGGCGCGTGACCTCGGCGCGGGCAGCGTCTTCGGAAATCCCCAGGCGGTGAGCGTAGCGCAGAATGCGCTGTTCGGGGTGGCAAGTCACGACGATTAAGCGGTCGAAACGGTCACCGGCGCCCGCTTCGAGAATCAGCGCGGCTTCGACAATGGCGATAGCGTTCGGATCGCGTTGTCCGATTTCCTCCATCCACTCGTTTTCGTGTGCGATCACCGCGGGATGGACGACTTCGTTGAGTTCCTTGACGCGCGGGGGCGCACCGCCGGGCTTGCCGAATGCGGCTTCGGCCAGCCGGGGACGGTTGATGCTTCCGTCGGGATTCAGGATTTCGCGGCCGAAGCGGCGGACAACTTCCTCATAAACGGCGCGGCCAGGGTCCATGAGCCAGTGCGCGATGGCATCGGACAGAATGAGGTGCGCGCCGAGTTTGACAAACATCTCGCCGACGACGGATTTGCCGCTCGCGATGCCGCCAGTGAGGCCGAGTTTCAGCAAGCGTTTGTGCCCATCGATGAAAGAATTTCAGAGGTCAGAGGTCAGATTGCAGAGGTAAAAGTCTTCTGCTCACCTCTGCAATCTGACCTCTCACCTCTGACCTATCTCCCACGCCGCAGCATGGCCGCTTTCACCGTGTTGGCCATCAGCATGGCAATGGTCAGCGGGCCGACGCCTCCGGGCACCGGCGTGATGGCGCCCGCGATTTCGGCGACCTCGGGGTGGACGTCGCCCACCAGGGTTGCGCCTTTGGCCAGAAACGTTTCTTCGCGCTTTTTGTTTCCGGCAAAGAAGCGGTCGAATTCTTTCCGCTCGGTGATGCGGTTGATGCCGACGTCGATCACGGTGGCTCCGGGCTTCACGTAGTCGCGGGTGACCATGCCGGCGCGGCCAATCGCAGCCACCAGGATGTCGGCGCGGCGGCAAACTGCGGGCAGGTCGCGCGTCTTCGAGTGGCAGACGGTTACGGTGGCGTTCTGATTCAGCAGCAGCATGGCTACCGGCTTGCCGACAATGTCGCTGCGTCCCACGACCACGGCTTCCTGCCCGGCGACCGGAATCTGGCTGCGCCGCAGAATTTCCATGACTCCGGCCGGCGTGCAGGGCACAAGTCCGGGGCGCTGCGTGGAAAGGTAACCCACGTTCATGGGATGGAAGCCGTCAACGTCCTTGGCCGGATCGACCGCCAGCAGAACTTTCTTGGCATCAACGTGCGCGGACAGAGGCAACTGCACCAGGATGCCGTCGATCTCGTCGCGCCGGTTCAGATTGGCGATCAGGGCGAGCAGTTCTTCGGTGGTCGCGCTTTCAGCGGGCGTGTGTTGTTCGCTGTAGAGGCCGACTTCCTGCGAGCTCTTCACCTTGCCTCGAACGTAAACCTCCGACGCCGGGTTGTGGCCGACCAGCACCACGGCGAGCCCAGGACGCACGCCCGATAATGCCAGCGCTCTTGCCTGGGCGGTTACTTCCGCGCGAATTTCACCGGCTATTTTGGTTCCGTCGAGAATCCTGGCCGCCATCCCACCTCGCTACGCTTTGCAAATGAACTTGCAGTAAATCGAAAAGCGATTCTATCGCATTGCTCCGGGAAGGGGGGTCGCTCGCGCTTAGCGATCCCACCCGCGCTACAATACTCCCGCTATGATTTCTCAGGATCTGCTGGACCTGCTGGTCTGCCCGGTTTGCAAGAAGCCGGTAGTCCTGGATGCAAACAAGGAAAGCCTGAAATGCGGCGAATGCCACCGGGCTTACCCCATTCAGGACGATATCCCGATCATGCTGGTGGACGCCGCGACTATTGATGCCTGACGCCGCCTGCATCGGCAGCCGATAGCGTTCTTGACAGAGTTCGGTTCCCTCCCGTCATGAAACGACATTTTGTGTCATTTTGGCGACGGTTGGCGTCCTCCTGCCTTCCGCCTGCCTGCCAATGGTATCCTCGCAACCTTTTGCAAAATCATGGGTTCTAAGAACTGGAGGTTCCAGGAAACCGGCTCTGCCGGGGCACCAAAGTTACGGCATCGGGATTGCATGTAACGTATACGGTTGCCGATGAATCTAAATGAGCAACCGGTAGGGAGGTCGCAGGTGAGAATGGCCATGAAAGAACGATTTACGGTGACTGAGCTCTGCGCCTTGCGAAACGACCTGATCCAGGGTGGCATGGTGGATTCCCGCGAAGCCGCGGAACTGCTGCAGGTTTTCCTGATGGGACGCGGCTATGGCGTTTCTCCAGCCGCAGCCATTGATGCCGCCGGCCGGGTAGAAATGGCGGGCTGTTCTCTGCCGGTGCTGGAGCGCGAACTGGAAGGGCTTGCGCTGGTAATGTGAGGTTTTGGGCAAAGCTTAATACATAGGTAAAACGAGGTTAACGGGAAACTGATCTAGCTCAACTCAGCGATTGACAGTTTCTCAATATGAAGCGCCGGGCACAATTGCCCGGCCTTTTGTATTTCCGGGTGGATTCTGCTGGCCGGCGAGCTCCAGGAGAGAGCGCTAGAGCTCCTCGACCGCCCTTTGCAGCTCCCGCGCAATTTCCTGGGGATCCATTCCTGGCGCAAACTGCAGGGGCTTCCCGATGCGCACCTGAATTTTTCCCGGCGCCGCAAACCTCTTCCCTGCGTGCTTGATCTCAAACAAGCCATCAATTCGCATGGGCAGAACGGGAATGCGTAGATTGTTGGCAAGCAGGCCCACTCCGGTGCGGAACGGGCAGAGCTTGCCGTCCGGGGTATGTTTTCCCTCCGGAAACACCAGCACGCTGTAGCCGCGATCGACAGCTTCTCCGGCGTAGGCGAAGCTCTTGCGGAAGCCGGACTGCCGCGGCAACGGGAACAGGTTCAGCAGAGCGACGCCCAGCGTCCATTGCAGGCGGTCGTAAATTCGCTTGAACCAGATGCGATCCGAAGCTGGCGAGCGTAACATTTCGAGCGCCTCGCCGCGGGTTGCTGTCGCCAGTTTGTGCCGGATGCGCGCGGGAAGCGCAAACTGGATCAAGCCGACGTCGACATCGGAGATGTGGTTGGAGATGACAAGCAGCGGCCCGCGGACCCCACGCAGGTTTTCACATCCTGTCACCCGAGGCCATCCCAGAAGAAGCACGGCCGGGCGCGCCAGCAGATAATGCAACGCCAGACGCAGCCACGCCGTTGGCCAGCGCAGAGTCCATCGTGGATAGTGAAAAGGCGGATAGTGAAACGCCGGAGAGGCTGTTGGTCGTTGATCGCCAGTCGCTGTCCGTTCGGAGGGTTTGCCAACGCTTAACGACTGGCGACTAGCGACTGACCTGTCCTGCAACAGCTTTTCCAGATCGCCGACGGTCGCTGCATTCGCGAAATTCGTTTCGTTCAGGTCGATCTGATAGCGGTCCTCGAGCGCGCTGAGCAATTCGACTCGCTCCAGAGAACTTAGCCCCAATCCGCTTTCGAGATTTGCATCCGGCATCAGATTCTGTGCCGTGCGTCCGGTGATTCGCGTCAGCAGTTCGGCGAGCGGGCTGGCCGCGTCCGCTGGCGCTTGTCCGCGAAGGCTTCCCTCGACTGCATCGCGAATCACGTTGCGCTGCGGCTTTTGGGTGGCACTGCGGGGAAAATCTTTCTCCGGCCAGACGAACCAGGTGCGCATGCGCTGATATTCGGCCAGCGTTTCGTTGGCGCGCTCCACGATTGTCTTCGCGTCGCTGGTCTTCCCATCGCCAGTCTTCCCATCGATCGTGTGGGCGTTGCGGTCGAGAATCAGCACGGCGCAGGGCTCGGCATTTCCGCCGCGTTCAAGCCCGACGACCACGCAATCCCGCACTTCTTTCTGACCTCGCAATGCAGCTTCCAGGTCCTCGGGATAAATTTTCATGCCGGCGGGCGTGACCATCACTTCTTTCTTGCGGCCTTTGAAAAAAAGATTGCCCTCTTCATCGAGGGCACCCAGGTCGCCGGTGCGGTACCAGCCTTCGTCTCCAGCGACGGGCTGCAGTTCTCGTCCGTTCCAGTAGCCGCTGGCGACGCCGCTGCCGCGCACCAGAATTTCGCCGTCAACGGCCAGCCTGATTTCGCGTCCGGGCAAGACCTTGCCGATGGAGCCCCGGCTGGTATGAAAAGGATGGTTCAGGCTGATCAACGAAGTCGTTTCGGTCAAGCCGTATCCCTGCACAACGGCATATCCCAGGCGATGCCAGAATTCCTCAGTCTCGCGATTGAGGGCCGCCCCGCCGCTGATCATGGCCCAGAACTTCCATCCGAATTGCCGGCGCAGGTCGCGGAAAGTCCACCACCGGCGCAGAAAATGCTGGCCCGCCGCCGCCGAATAGCGCGCGGCAAAGTTTTCGCGGGTCCCCGCGTCATCGAGATCGCGTTCCATCTTTTGCTTCAGCGAGTCGATCATGCGCGGGACGGCCACCAGCACCGAAACCCGCTCGCGGCGGATCGCCGCCATGACCTCCGTGGGGTTGAATGTGTTTTCGAATACGACGGTGCCGCCCAGCAGCGGAGGAAGAAAAATTCCCAGGAATTGGCCGAAGACATGGCTCAGCGGCAACAGGTTCAAAAAGCGAATGGGATGCACCAACCGCTCGTACTTCAGATATTTCTTGATCTCGGTTTCAATCGGGACGAGGTTGCCGACCACATTGCTGTGGGTGATCACCACTCCCTTGGGCTCGGCCGTGGTGCCGGAGGTGAAAACGATTTCCAGGGGATCGGAAGGCTGGATCTGGGCGGGACAAAAGCGTTCCGCCCGACGTCCCGCGACCGCGGCGGCCAGATCGGCGGGATCGATGGTTGCGATTCCCTCGAAAATCGTTACTCGTTCACGCGGACACAATACCAGTCTTGTGCGCACCTGCCCGCTGACCCGCCGCGCAAAATCCGGGCTGGAGGCATCGTCCACCGGGACGGCAATGACCCCGCAAAGCGCGCATCCGAGAAATGCCGCTACCCACTCGGCGCAATTCGGACTCCACAACAGCACTGCGTCACCCTTGGCGATTTTGCGCGCTTCCAGTTCGCGGGCAAACTGATACGCCACCTCGGCGACGCGCCGGTAGCTCCAACGCTCGCGCCGGTATCCTCGGGGAAACACATAGGCGCAGTCGCCGCCCCAGCGCTCGAAATCGTCCAGCGAATCCAATAGACTTGCTCGCACACCTTGTTTAGTAGCACAATTCCCGGAACTTTACAGGTCGTAACTGTCACAGAACGGAAACTGTACGGTGGTTGCGGATTTTGAGTGCGCAGCGGATCGCCGCTTCTTTGTTCTTGATTTTGGGTGGCGCAGCGGTTTACCGCTGCGATAAGTGGCTTGTTCCGGGGTCCGGCTTTAGCCGCCGCGGTGAGATTCGGGGTGTGCACTCTGCATCAGCTGTCTAAGTGAAATGCCTTCTAGGATCACACTTCGGATCTTTACCGCGTGTGTCGGTGTCGCAGTGGGCACGTGCGGCCTAATCTCGTGCCGGCCGCCTGCCACAAACGGCGCGCCGTCTGCGGCACGGGCTGAAATCCACCCGGCCGGTCCCGTGCGCGACCTTAGCCAGGACGAGGCCGCCGGCGGCCACATTCTGCGTAAGCATGTGGGCCAAACTGACGGGCAATTGCGCCAGCGCCTGGAGCGGGAACCTCAGATTACCGGCGCCTCGACCTACACCGATCGCCCGACGGCTGAGCACGCCGTGGGCGCCGCCATCGCGCAATCGCAGGACCGGATCGAGCGCTGGCTCAACCGCTCCGGCGGACACCCCAACCTGGTTCTGGATTACGATAGCCAGGGCCCGATTGGCCGCACCATCAATCGGGGAGAAAACCGGTCGCGGCCGTGCGCGCACGCCCTGGTTGTACTAAAATACGCCGGGCCCAACCAGTACTACGTTTTGACTTCTTATCCGGAGTGCCGCTGATGAACCCGAAACCGGAAATCACCGCCGCCAACTTTCCCGCGCTGCACACCTTCCTGCGGGGCTACTTCCATGAGGATGTCGCCGACGAGTACGGAACACCTCCGGAAGCGGCCGATCAGTTTTGCGAAGACGCCGAAACCGACGAGCGCATTCCAGTAGCGCGGGAGTGGCAGCAACTCACAGAACTCACGGGAACGGAGCCTGCTCCGTTGAACGCGGCGTTAAAGAAACTGGGCAGCGCCATTCGGTTGAATCAAGAGGAGATTCCCCAGGTATCGGCGATCTTCGCCCGTTGCCTGGCCGTAAAATCGCACCGGCGGGTGGCCAACGAGTAACGGACGTGAAGAGCTTCGTATCAGGATATCGCTTTAGCGATGCCAGTGGCGGAAGACGTCGAGACGGGAGGTAGGAGTTTCGCCCCGCTGCTCACCCACGCACGGTCAGGAGGCAAGTTCCGTAATCTCCGGGAAGCGCAGATTACACTTCATCAAGGCTTTGCTGAGCGCCTGTTCAATCAGACCCTCGTCGCAGTTGCGCGAGATGGCGATTTCGCTGACCAGTAAATAGCGGGCTCGCTCCAGCATCTTTTTTTCGCGGTAGGAAAGCGACTTGTCCTGCGCCAGAATCAGCAGGCTCTTCAGCACCACCGCCACGTCCGCGAGCGACCCGGTGCGCATGCGATCGGAATTCTCCTTGAACCGATCCTTCCAATCGGTCGCGTTGATGCACGCGCCAGAGGAGAGGTAATCTACGATCTTTTGCACCTCGCCGTTGCGCACCACTGGGCGCATCCCGACACTGTCAACGTTGGCGAACGGCACCATCACTTTTAAACTACTGGTTGCAATCTTCAGCAGATAGAACTTTTCCACAGAGGTGCCCATGGTTCGGCTGCTGATTTGTTCAATGATTCCTACACCGTGGTTGGGGTAAACGACCTTCTCGCCAATGTGGAAAACCCGGTCGCCGCTCATGGAGGGCCCTCGCCCGAGGGAGAATACAACTTCTAGTCTAGTCGCCCGCCACGCCCAAGGCAATGAAGAAGAATCGGTGCTGGGCGGCTTGCACCGCCGCGTGTCCCTGGCGCCACTGCCGGACTAAGTCATTTCGCTTGAGTGGGTTGGATCGGGGCCTTCGGGCGTGAATCCGATCCTCAGTGACGGTTCCGATTGCTCCAGGGTTATAATGCCCAAGAAGATGACGGAACAGATCAAAAAGAAGCTGCGGGACGAACTGAACACGCTCGAACACGAACTGGCCTTTGATATCCCCAAAGAGATCAAAAAGGCGGTCGCCATGGGCGACCTCAGCGAGAACGCCGAGTATCACATGGCCAAGCAGCGCCAGGAATATCTCAAGGCGCGCGTCCGCCAACTGGGCAAGCGCCTCGCCGACCTGTCGCTGATCAACATGAACAATATCCCCCGGGATAAAGTCGGCCTCGGTTCGACCGTGACCGTCTTCGACGGCACCAAGAACGAGGAAATGGAATACCAGTTGGTAACCAGCGAGGAATCCGATGTGGCCGCCGGCAAAATCTCGACCACCTCGCCGATTGGGCGTGCCTTGCTGAACAAGAAAGTCGGCGACACCGCCGTGGTCGTTACACCCGGCGGCAGCCGTGAAATGGAGATTCTGAAACTCTCCACCATGCACGACATCGCCGAAGCCAAGCTGGAAGCGGAACTCGAAGCGCTGCCGGAACCGGAGCGGGAAACAGAATGAACTGCGACGCTACAGGGATCACCGCATGAGCTGGACCAGCGGAGTCGGACGCGCCTGCGGCGTTCTGCTCGACGCCATTGTGCGCCTGCTTGCCCTCTCCCGTATCAATCCAAACGTCCTCACCCTCATGGGACTGCTGGTCAACACCTACGCCGCCTTTCTGTTTGGATATGCCAACGCCGACAACCAGCGCCGCATGTTCGTCTATGCCGGCCTCGTCATTATTGGATCGGGATTCTTCGATCTGGTGGATGGCCGCGTCGCCCGCGCCTCCAACCAGGTCACCCGCTTCGGAGGCTTTTTCGACTCCATCGTCGACCGCTACAGCGATGCATCGCTTTTCTTCGGCTTGCTGGTTTTCTACGCCCGCGGCAACCGGTTCTTCTACGTCGTGCTGACCGCACTGGCCATGATCAGCGCCATCATGGTGAGCTATGCCCGCGCCCGCGCCGAGTCGCTCATTGGCGCCTGCCGCGTCGGCTTCATGGAACGCCCCGAACGCCTGGTGCTGCTGATCATCGGCGCCCTGTTCAACGTCATGGCCCCGGTGCTGTGGGTAATCGGCGTGCTTTCCACCATCACCGTGTTCCACCGCGTTCTCTACACCTGGCAGCGCACCACCGAAATGGACGCTCGCGCCAAGGCAGCCTGAACTCTAGCTCTCCGCAATCGCCGCTACCGGCTCTTCGTCGCTCGAAAACTCTTCGGAAGCGGAATCCAGCATAAATCCCAAAACTTCCTGTGGAACCGGCGCGTTCCACACCGGCGAAAACGACTGCCGGTGCAGTGGCGAGGGGCCGAACTCGCGCAAGGCCGCAAGGTGGCGCGGCGTGCAGTACCCCTTGTTCGATGCCAGGTCATACGTGGGAAAGACCGGGTCCCAGGCCGAGATCATGCGGTCGCGCTCGACCTTCGCGAGGATGGAGGCGGCGGCGATAGAGGCCGAAAGCGCGTCGCCGTGAATGATTGCCTGTTGCGGGAGTTCGCAATCGAGCCGCACGGCATCGACCAGAAGATAGCTCGCCGCCGGCGCTAGTTGCTGTACGGCATGCAGCATGGCCAGCCGCGACGCCTGGTAGATGTTGATTTGATCGATGCGGGCCGAATCCACGGCGGCCACGGCCCAGGCGATCGAATGCTGGCGAATCCGGAGTGCGAGTTCGTCGCGGCGTTCGGCGGGCAGGAGTTTCGAATCGCGCAGGCCGCGAATGCGGTAGGTCGGGTCAAGGATTACGGCGGCGGCTACGACCGGGCCGAACAGCGATCCGCGGCCCACTTCATCGACCCCGGCCACGTGCTCGGCGCCCGCGGACCACGCCCGCTTTTCAAAATTCAGCGTGCAGCGCAATTTTTTCAGCAGCCGCAGCTTGGCGGCTGCGGCAGAGATGCCGTCTTTCGATGTGGACCGAGACTTGGACACGGACTCTGCTCAGCATCTTCGCCGAAGAAATGCTTGGACGCAAGAGGAGAGCGGACGTTGGGAACGTCTGCCAATACGCGATCCCACTTACTGTGAAGCGGTGGAAATGGACGTTTCCGCCACTCCCCATTACCGCAGTAACTTCTAACTAACCCTGCTTTCCGTTACCGTTAACCTGAGTAATACTCCTCCCCGCCTTTGCCCGCGCGGTTGCTGGCTGTTTGTAAGCGAGCGTTTGTGCATAACATCGCAATTGCAAAACCTGAACCCGCCGCGTACCAGGAACTGCTGAGCCGGCCGATTCGCGAGCTCGGGCTGACGCTTGCCGGGTCGCCGGTGGAACGCTTTGTCGAACAGCTCTATCGCGAGCTGGACGCCAAAGGGCTGGCCAGGTTTCGTCCGGCCTGTTATTTGACCGACGAGTGGGGATGTCCGTCGGGCGAGCCGATTATCGGAATTCCCTTTTACCTGGCGCATGCGGCGCTGGCGCAACTGGAAAAAGAAACGCATGACCTCGAAGATGCGAGAGAAATCATGATGTACCTGCGCCATGAAGCAGGACACGCGTTTACCTACGCGTACAAGCTGCACAATCGGCCGGAGTGGAAAAAGATCTTCGGGCCGTTTCGCCGTCCCTATCACGACAATTACCGGCCCGCGCCATTTTCGCGCGACTACGTGCGGCATCTGCCGGGATGGTACGCGCAAAAACATCCGGACGAAGATTTTGCCGAGACCTTTGCGGTGTGGCTGACGCCGCGCTCGAACTGGCGCAAGCGCTATCGCGGCTGGGGCGCGATGGAGAAGTTGCGCTATCTGAACCGGCTGGCCCGCAAGCTGGGGAAAAGCGATCCTCCGCGGCGGCGCGGACAGGCTGACATCACCGTCGATGACATGGAGACTACGGTGGCGGAGTTCTATTGTCGGGATGGGCACCAGAACGGGCGGGAAGAAGTTGCGGTCACCGAACTCACTCCGGATACGGATTTGCGCGACATTTTTCCCGTATCCAGGCGGCGAAAGACGGCGCTGCCGGCGCACGAATTTCTGCATCAGCATCGCAAAGCGGTGATTGACAAGGTAGCGCAGTGGACCGGCGCGCAGCGTCCGCTGGTCAAGAATTTGATGGATACGATCGAAAAGCGCGCCGGTGAACTCGACTTGCGCGCCGACAACACGCGCAGCCCGGAGCATCTGGCCGAAGTCACGGCCTACGCCACCGCGCTCGTGATGACATACGTGACGAAAGGAAAATTTATTCAGCCGTGACGAAGCTCGCAGCTCCAAGCTCTCAGCTGTCAGGGAAACCCGCGAGAATGGCCGCGCCCGGTTCCCCTGAGAGCTGACAGCTGAGAGCTTTGGCAACAAAGACGCTTTCCGAGGAGACTTCATGATCGGAGCAAAACTGAAAATCGCGCTGCTGTACGACCTCTGGAATGAGGATCCGGAAGCGGCGGCAGCGAAAGAAGAAGCGGCTCCCGCGCCTAAGCCGCGCAAGAAAGTGAAGAAAGTCAAGAAAGAGAAGACCGATCGCGAGGAGATCTTCGAAGCGATCCAAAAACTAGGACACGAGCCTTCTTATTTCGAGCTCGACGGGCGCCCCCAGTCATTGCACTCGCTCTCGCGCTGCGACGCTGATCTCCTCTTCAACCTTACCGAGTCTTTCGACGGCGACGATACCAAAGAAATGAACGTGGTCGCCTATGTCGATTTGCTCGGACTGCGCTATACCGGCGCCGGTCCGCACGCCCTATTCATGTCGCAGGACAAAGCGATTGCCAAGAAGATCTTCGCCTTCCACGGTATCAAAACTCCGTTCTTCGCGACTTCTTATCGTGGACGCATCGAACATGCCCATGACATTTCTTTTCCGCTCATCGTCAAGCCGGCGTGGGAGGATGGATCGATCGGCATCGATGCCGGCTCGGTCGTGAAAAACGTTAAGGAGATGATGGAACGGGTCGAGTACATTCAGGATGAATTCGACTCGCCCGCCCTGATTGAGGAGTACATCGAAGGGCGCGAAATTTATGCCGGAATTCTGGGCAACTACGAGCGGGCGCAGGTTCTGCCTCTGGTGGAGCTTGATCTGTCACGCTTGCCCGAGGGCACGCCGAAAATCGCCAGCTACGATGTGAAATTTGAGAAAAACACCGAAGCCTACAAGCTGACCAAGTCGCAGATCGCGGAAAATGTGAACGAAGCGACGATGAAGCGGTTGTCCGATACGGCGCTGGCCGCCTACCGGGCGCTGAAGCTGCGCGATTACGGGCGCATTGACATGCGGCTGGCTCCGAATGGCGATGTTTACGTGATCGAAGCGAATCCGAATCCGTGGCTGGCGAGCCGGCAGGAATTTGCCATGGCCGCGAAAGCCTCGGGACTCTCTTACACTGAAATGATTGGGACCATCATCGACCTGGCGATGAGCCGCTACCTGAACGCCAACCTCGCGAATGCGGCGGCGATGCACTAGCTTCGTGTCTGTTGAGTTCGCCGCTTAAGTCTTTACCACAAGGGACACAGAGGAACACGGGGGAAGACTCTTGGGCGGCGATCAGTAGGAATCGTTTGAAAAGATTTCCCCTGTGTACCTCTGTGTCCCCCGTGGTGAGGAATTCTTCTGCGGCGGGCGTTCTTACCGTGCCGCCGTGGCTTTCCCCGCAGGTTTCAGCCTTTCAAAGGCTTCTTCGGCGCGGTTCAGCGCGTCCTGCACGTTGTCGCAAATGTTCTCAGGACCGACCAACTCTTCAAACTCCGTCTGCCGGATCAACTTCAACGGCTGCTCTCTGGCGCCGCAAAGAATCAGCGCGCGTCCGCTCTTCTTTAGAATGCGCGCGGCTTCTTCCAGAGCGAAGAGTCCGGTGGCGTCGAGCGCCGTCATATTTCGCAGCCGCAGAATCACGACCGGCGGCAGCTTATGTAAATTCTCGGTGACCACATCAATCTTGTCGGTCGCTCCGAACAGAAACGGCCCGTGGATGCGGAAGATGGTTGCGTAGTACGGGATGTCTTTATCCTGCAGAATGTGCACGCGGCCATCTTCCACGTAGTCGTCGGTGACCTGCGAAACGGTGGTGGTCGAGGCTACGCGGCTGATGAACAGCAAGGCTGCCAGGATCATCCCCGCCTCTACGGCAACCGTCAGATCGGCGAAGACGGTAAGCGCAAAAGTCACCAGCCACACGCTGATATCGGTTTTCGTGAGCTTGAGCAGCGACGGAATCTCGAGCCACTCGCCCATGTTGTAGCTCACCACCATCAGAATTCCCGCCAGTACCGCCATGGGCACGAAACTCACCAGCTTCGAAGCCAACAGCAGAATCGTCAGCAGGGTGAGGGAGTGAATCACGCCTGCTACCGGCGTCTTGGCTCCGGAACGGATGTTGGTCGCGGTGCGCGCGATGGCGCCCGTGGCCGGCAGACCGCCAAACATCGGCGAAACCACGTTGGCGATGCCTTGCCCCACCAGCTCCACGTTCGGATTGTGCCGGTCATTTACATTGGCGTTGCTCATACGATCCGCGACCACCGCCGACATCAGCGACTCGATCGCTCCCAGCATGGCAACCGTCATGGCCGGCCCCAGAAGTCCGTGAATCAAGTCAGTGCGAAACACGGGAATGTGCAAGTGCGGCAGGCCGCTCGGGATCCCATTGAAACGCGTGCCAATGGTCTCCACCGGCAGTTTGAAAATCCACACCGCCAGCGTGCCCAGCACCAGGGCCACTATCGCGCCGGGAACCCGGTTGGAAATGACACGGCAGACAAGGATGATGACGATGGTGCCGGCGGCCAGCAAGGTGGCTTCGAGCGAGAAGGTGTGAAAATTCTTCGCCAGCGCTTCCATGCGCAACCAGAACACGCCGGGAACGTTTTCCAGCTTGAGGCCGAAGAAATCTTTCACCTGCGTGCTGGCGATCAGAATGGCAATGCCGTTGGTAAATCCGATCACGATCGGCCGCGGAATGTACTTCACCGCCGAGCCTGCGCCGGTAAGCCCCATGATGACGAGGATGATCCCAGCCATCACCGTGCACATGAACAGGCCATCCACGCCGTGAAGCGCAACAATGCCGGAGATGACGACCACAAAGGCTCCGGTTGGGCCGCCGATCTGGGTCATCGATCCGCCCAGCGCCGAGATCAGAAAACCGGTGACGATTGCGCAGTAGATTCCGGCTTGCGGCGTGAGTCCCGAGGCGATGGCAAACGCCATCGCCAGCGGCAGCGCCACCAGTCCTACCGTGATTCCGGCGACTAAGTCGTGCAGGAATTTATTCAGGCTGTAATGGCGCAGGCAAAGAACTGATTTGGGCAGCCAGCGCTCATCAAAAAGTGTGAGTTCCATCGGATATTCAATTATCGCAGGTAGAAGCCGGAGCTGTAGTTCTCGAAAGGGTAGTGCCGGACTATTCCTTCGGAGGAAAAAGAAGCCGCCGGGGCGACCCTCGGCGGCTTCTTAACCCTCGCATCACCAGAAAAAAGCCTACAACCATTCTAGAACAGATTCCAAAGGAACTGGTTGTACACCTCGTGGTGGAACTGTACTTCGGCTGCCTTGACAATCGTGCCCAGCAGGCGTGGGCAGCGGTCGGCCGACGCCTGCTTCAGCTCGGCGTAGCGGCCTTTCACGTCTTCGCCGAGGAGCTTGGTTGTCCAATCGGCTTTGCGGAAGTCGTCGATTGCGGTGTAGATGTTGTCGGGCAGGTAGCGTTTGGCCTCGCGGAGGTTCTTGATCTTGGCCGTCTCGCCTTCCAATCCGGTTTTGAAAATCGAGTACATCACCATGTAGGGATTGGCGTCGGGAGCGACGGCGCGCACCTCAAGGCGCATGCTGCGCTCGTTGCCGATCGGGATGCGCACCATGGCGCCCCGGTCCACTGCCGACGCCCTGAGCTGGTTGGGTGCCTCGAAGTGCGGATCGAGGCGGCGGTAGGCGTTGACGCTGGAATTGAACACCAGGCAGATGTCAAGCCCGTGCGTGAGAATGCGGTCGAGGAACTCATAGCCGAACTTGCTGAGCTTCTCTTCGCCCTTGGGATCCCAAAACAGGTTCTTGCCATTCTGGCTGACCGAGACATTGGTGTGCATGCCGCTGCCGTTGACGCCCACCACCGGCTTCGGCAGGAAACTGGCGGTCAATCCCATATTTCGTGCGACCTGGCGGCAGACCAATTTATAGAGTTGGATGTGGTCGGCGGCAGCCACTACTTCCGCGTACCCGTAGTTGATCTCGAACTGCGAAGGCGCGACCTCAGGATGATCCTTCTCGTTTTGGAAGCCCATGGCACGTTGCACTTCGGCGACGGTATCAATAAACGTGCGCAGCGGATCGCCCGGAAGCGAGTGGTAATAGCCGCCGGTATTGACGTAATCGAACTTGCCCGTCTGGTGATAGATGCGCTCGGCCTCGGGTCCCTGAAACAGGAAGCCCTCGATCTCATTGGCGGCGTTGCAGGTGTAGCCGTGCTTCTTGTGCAGTCCGTTGGCAAAGAGCTTCAGCATGCTGCGGATGTCCGCCGTGTAGGGCTCGCCATTCTTGTCAATGACCTCGCCAAAAACGAGCACCTTGCCCGGTCCAAACACATCCGCTGGCGCCCAGTAGAAGGCGGCCCAGTCAATTCCTAAACGCAGATCGCTTTCGCGCTGCGCGGTGAAGCCGCGAATCGACGAACCGTCAAAGGTCAGATTGTCGTAGCTCTTGAGCAGGAATTTCTTGTCATAGTCGAGCATGTGCAGACGGCCTTCCAGGTCGCTGAACATCACGGTTACGGCCTTGATGCGCGACTCGTCGGCCAGATACTTCAGCCGCTCTTCCTGAATTTTTTGAGGAGACACGCGGTCCAGGCGCTGCTTCTTCGCCTTCAGATTCATCTCTTCCAGTTCGTCGTAGGGGATCGCTAGAAAATTCCGCAGTTCAGTTGACATGGCTCTCCTTAGTTCATCCGCTTACAGGAATCAGATTGAGTTTGCCGGGGATGACTAGATAGGCTAATCCTTCAGCCGCAACCAGACAAATAGAAATCGGTTATAGCAACCATTAGCTTTGCATTTTGCATCAGGAACGGTGCAGAACTGGCTTCCGGCTGCCGGTCTGGATGTCCCCCGCGGTAAGAATCTTTACCACAGGGAGCACAGAGGAACACAGGGAAGGTCGGTTTCCCCAGTGTCCTCTGTGCTCCCTGTGGTAGAGCCTTTGCCTGGCTCCTTCCATGAAATAATCAAGTCCGAGGAACCGCCATTGAGTTGCGCAATCTGTAACGAACGAAAAGAGAAACGGTTTTGCCCGGCCGTCCACGGAAGAATCTGTCCGCAGTGCTGCGGCGAGCAGCGGGAGGTCACGCTCGACTGCCCCAGCGACTGTCCATATTTGCAGCAGGCACGCGAGCATGCGAAAGCGCACCACGAACCGCCAACGGAAAGCGAGCGCGAGGGCTTGTTTCCCGAGGTTGAGATCACGGAGCAGTTTCTCCACGAACGCGAGCACCTGATCCTGGGACTAAGCTTCGCTCTCGGCAAAAGCGCCCGCGCCGATCGCTCGCTCTACGACCGTGACCTGATCACGGCGGTCGGTTCGCTGGCCAAGAGCTATCAGACGCTGGTGAACTCCAGCCTCATTTACGAGCTGCCGACCGCCAACCTGGCGCACCAGACGATCGCTCGCGAGGTCGAGACCATGGTCCGTGAATTTCGCGAGGCCGAGCAGCAACACCTGGCAGAAATACCCGGCCACATGCGGCTGCGGGATTCTGATGTGCTAAAGGCGTTGGTATTCCTCTTGCGTTTGGGCTTTGGACGCACCTCCGGCAGGCCAAAATCGCGGGCATTCATCGATTTTCTGTTGGCGCAGTTCCCCGAGAAACAGTCGGCCATCGCTGCGCCAGAAGAGGCAGGCAGCCGGATTGTGATTCCGTAATGCCTTCCCCTGTGGACCCCTGTGACCTCTGTGGTTGAAGTAAGTCTCTACCACAGAGGTCACGGAGGGGCACAGGGAAGGGCCTTGAGATCTATGGCGGCGACCCGCGGCCGGGTAATGCAATTTCACAGCCGCCGCACCGTTTGCCCACCGCCCAACGCCGCCAACAGTTCTCGCGCGGTTTTCCCAAAAATAGGATGCCGCGCCTCGGGCGCAATCTCGACCAGTGGTTCCAGAACAAACCGCCGCCGCTCCATAGCCGGATGCGGAATCTTCAGGCCCGGCTCATCCACCACCGAATCCCCAAACAGCAGGATGTCGATATCAATATTGCGCGGACCTTTGTCACCCATGCGCAGGCGTCCCATGGCCGCCTCAACCTGCAACGCAAACTGAAGCAACTCTCTCGGCTTCTTGCCAGTTGCAATCGCTACCACGCAGTTCAGAAACCAGGGCTGATCCGGGACATCCACCGGCTGGGTCTCGTACAACGCGGAGACCGCCAGCACTCGGCCCGCAGAGGCTAATTGTGCGATCGCCGCGCGCAGGTTGGCCGCACGATCTCCCAGGTTCGATCCCAACGACAGATAAGCGGTTTCGCCCACCCCCCAGTTTCGCGGTAAAAGGCGTTGGAATCCAGCCAAAACTGACGCGGCCGAGCCATGGTTGATTTTCCAGCCTGGATTTACAACCAACGCCGCCCATTTCTCGCGGCCGTTGGACCCTCCCGCCCCCGGTACCAAGGTCACTTTCCTAGCGTCTCGGGTAAAGCTAGTATCGACAAAGTCATGAATCTGGACTCTCTTCTCATCAGCGGAGACGCCGATTTGCTCGGAGTGCTGCGTCCGGCACTCGAGAATATCTCCGTCGATGTCCAGGTTTGCGCGGGATCCAAGCCCGGGAACGCTCTGCTGGCGAAACGCAAGTACGATGCGGTCATTATCGACTGCGACGATCTGGAAGACGGCGTTGGTCTTCTGCAGGGCCTGCGCCAAACCCAAAGTAATGCCCGTACCGTGGCCTTTGCGGTGGTGAACGGAAAGACGACCACGCAGGAGGCGTTTCAGTCCGGCGCCAATTTCGTTCTGCAGAAGCCGCTCACCCCGTTGCATGCCACCCGCTGTCTGAATGCAGCTCTCAATTTCATGTTGCGGGAGCAGCGCCGCTACTACCGGCATCCGGTAGAGATTCCCTTGCGGATCGCCCTGGCGCACGACCAGGAACTGACAGCTACCACGACCAACCTGAGCGAGGGAGGGATGGCCGTCCGCGTCATAGGCAAATTGCTTCAGGGTGCGCAGGTGCAGCTTCGCTTCACCCTCCCCGTCGTCAACATCTCGCTCGAGCTGAAAGGCCAAATCGCCTGGGCTGACGGAACCGGCCACGCTGGTATCCGCTTCCTTGAGATTCCGCAGAGCTCGCAATATCAGATTGAAAAATGGCTCACCGACCGCTTGCAGAACGAGATACCCAAACGCCTGCAAGGCTATGCCGCGCTTCGCTAAGCGGTAGCTTATCCTCTCGCCGCTTCGCTTCCCGCCAACGTCTCCAGAAGATTGGACCGCACCCGGCATCCAGCTTGTAACTTGCGCCCTGCCACTGCTGTGGCACTGTTAGAGACGGGGCTTGCCGCGTCTGCCTTGCCGAGTTTCAGCATGATCACACTGGAAGAAAGAATCGCCAGAACCCAGCGCTTGCTGCGCCGCCTGGAAGAGGACCAGCCCTATTTGCATGTGCGCTTGTCCGTGCTCGGGGCCGAGCACCGGCAGAGCGCGAACGCCTTCGTCGACCACCTTCGCGCCGAAGCGGAAGCTGAACTGCGGCGCCTGCTGGCCGAAAGCGGATCGCATTCGGAGCGGAACACGCCGGCGGTTGAAGAAAGGTCTTAGGTCCCAGGTCCCAGGTCTCAGGTCTCAGGTCTTAGGATTTTGCTCTTCCTAAGACCTAAGACCTGACACCTAAGACCTTGCTCTATCCCTAGACCCCAAGGCTGGCGGCTGACGCGAACACGGGCGCCACACGTTCATCTTCCAGCGCCGTCTCCTCCCAATACGACCGGTCGCGCAAAATGCGCGACACCAGCGCCGTATGCATGGCGTGGCCGGCGCGGTCTGCCACCACCGAGCCCAGAATCTGCTTTCCGATCAGCGCCAGGTCACCGATGAGGTCGAGAACTTTGTGGCGGACGAACTCGTCCGAAAAACGCAGCGGCGGGTTCAGCACCTCGTCGCGGTTCAGCACAATCGCGTTTTCCGTAGAAGCGCCGCGAATCAGCCCCTGCTGCCGCATGGCCTCGGCTTCATGCAGGAATCCAAAAGTGCGTGCCGGTGCTATCTCTTTCAGATAACTGCCATTCGTCAACCGCACACAGAAACTCTGCTTGCCAATCAGGGGATGCGGAAAGTTGATGGAATACGAAACCGAATAAGCGTCGGACGGATACACGGCAATAAATTTATCGCCCTCGCGCAACTCGATCTCGCGCACGATTCGAAGATACGTGCGCGCCTTGCGCTGCCGCCGAATGCCGGCCTTTTGAATCATTTCGACAAACGGCAGGGCGCTGCCATCCAGAATGGGTAATTCAAGATTGTCTAGTTCGACCACGGCGTTATCGATGCCGACCCCGGTAAACGCCGAGAGCAGGTGCTCGGTGGTGGAGATCAGTACGCCCTTTTTCATCAGGCTGGTGGCGTAACTGACGCGGGCCACATTGCGTCCACTGGCTTCGATCGCGAAGCTGTCGAGATCGGTGCGGCGGAACACAATTCCCGTTCCCGCAGGCGCGGGCAGAATCCGCAGGCTCACTGCGGCGCCGCTGTGGAGACCGATTCCGCTGCAGGACACCGCGGCACGAATTGTTTGCTCGTGCGTCAAAGGGAAGATGATGTAAGTCTTTTGCTGTGTATCAGCTTACCGTGACCGCCAGACTTCCGTATGTGGCAAAAAAGCCACACTCCGTGGCTCGTTCGGCCTTCCAGAGGCTAACTTGTTCAGTGGGTTGTAGATGGTTAGGGGTATCCAGAGAAGAACTTGGCCCGGTTTCACGGTACTTTAGTAAGGTCTAACCAGAACTCCTACCGTTTCTTCAGCGGTTTCTCCGGATCGTACGTCACTGCCGCTTCGAACATCGAATCATCCAGCTTCAGGTTGTAGCTCGCGGTGTAGATGAAGCGCTGTTGTGAAGTCTCTCCGTTGAAATAACGGGTGATGGAGTGAGGCGTCCAGATTCCCTGCACCAGCTTGTAACTGTCGTAGACCTCGTCTTCCACGTTCTTCTGCTTGTCCTTCGGATCGCGCCACGAATAGCTGATTTTCACCGGATAGTGCGTATTCAGGTCAAGGTAAACGCTCACCGCATCATTCTGGTTGTTGAGCAGCGTGACCCCTTCACATACCTTGCCACTGACCACCGACTGCCCCTCGTAGAACCAAGCCACATTCGGGTCGCGGATCCACTTGCGGAACACCCATTCCAGCGAGTGCCGGCGGCGGCGGAGATAGTTCTCCAAATCCAGCTTGTCCTGCGCCGCCGTTCCTTTGAAGGACGTCTCGTATCCCTTGTCGCCGTTGTGAATCACGGCAACATCAACCTTCTTCGACTTGACCCCGCCGATGTCAATTGCCCCCGGTATGATATGCACGTCCTTCAAGCGGAGGACTTCGAACCGGTCCTTGTCCGGATACTCGATGTAATAGTTGTAGGGAATCCCGGTGCTCTCGGTGCGCCCGTGATGGAGCGGATAGTAGCGGCCCGTCTCACTCCTGTTTTCGTAAGTCAGGTAGGGCTGTCCGCCCAGCGCCTGGATCGTCTGATCGATGACCGCGCGCGCCTGGCGGGCATTATCGGAGTCGTTCAGATTGACGGGTGCGGCGGGCTGGCCCGTCAACGGAGCCCGCGGGGGCGGCGCTTCCCCAGCCTGGCCAAACGCCAGCCCTGACAGCAGCAAAATAAGAACGAGACGATTCATGATCCTATTCGGTTAGAAGCACCCACAACGATTTTAGCTGTACCACGGACCACGTAGCGACGGCCGCCCTCGGCCGTCCGGCAGCGCCCAACTTCACGCGTTCCTCCCTACCCCACCAGCACCGCCCCGCCATTCACGTTGAAAATCTCTCCCGTGATAAATCCGGCATAAGGCGTACACAGAAACAGAATCGGCCCGGCAATTTCGTCCGGCGTTCCCACACGTCCCATAGGAATGGCTCGAAAAACTTTCTCGCGGGTTGGCGGATCGCTCAGCGCCTCCGCTGACATATCGGTAGCCACCCATCCGGGAGCCACGCAGTTAACCCGGATGCCGTCGCCCGCCAACTCCGTCGAAAGCCCTTTCACCATGCTGACCAGCGCGCCCTTCGAGGCCGCATAGTCGCAGTGGAAAGCCTCGCCGCGCTGGCCGGCCGTGGAACTCACCAGCACGATATGCCCGCCGCCCTGCTTTTTCATCTGTCCGACCGCATGCTTGACCAGCGAGAATACGCTGTCCAGATTCACGGCAATCGTGCGATGCCATTGCTCATCGGACATGCGGTCAATGGGCGCGTCCTCGGGCGGCCAGATGCCGTGATTCGCGACCAGAATGTCGAGTCGCCCGAACGCCGCAATCGCCGACGACACCAGCAGCCGAGCCGCCTCCGTAGTCGAAAGATCGCTTTGCACCGCGCGACAGTTTCCCGCTCCGCATTCGCGCACCAGATCTTCCGCCTGCGCCTTCGCCACTTGATAATTGAAGACGACTTTCGCGCCCGCAGCCACAAACATCCGCACCGTAGCTGCGCCAATGCCGCGCGATCCGCCGGTAATAAGAGCCACTTTAGAATTAAGAGTCAGATTCACAATGGCTACAAGTGTAGCGGAAGACAATCACACCAACAAAAGAAAGGCGGCCGGAAGGCCGCCCACTTGAAAACTATCCACTAATCACTATCCACTGACCACCGCTCCTAAGCCGTAGCCGGTCGCTCGCCCGTCTTCGCCGGAGCGCGTTCCGGTTTGAGCACCTGCTGCACGTTGTCGTCGGTCTTGGCCGGCAGCGGCTTGATCGGCGGCAGGGTTTGTCCATCAACCAGCAGTTTGATCTCGGAGGCGTCCAGCACCTCGCGTTCGATCAGCGCCTGCGCAATCAGGATCAGTGTTTCGCGCTTCTCCGTCAGGATGCCTTTCGCCGTCGTGTAGCCCTTGCTCACCATCTTCCTAACTTCTTCGTCGATCTGGATGGCGGTAGCTTCGCTATAGTCGCGGTGTTGCGCGATTTCGCGTCCTAGGAAAATCTGCTCTTCTTTCTTGCCGAAGGTCAGCGGCCCCAGGTCGCTCATGCCCCACTCGCAAACCATCTTGCGCGCCAGTTCCGTGGCCCGCTCAATGTCGTTGCCCGCGCCCGTCGACATCTGGTTCAGGAAAAGCTCTTCCGCGATTCGCCCGCCCATCAGGATGGCGATCTGCGTATCGAGATAGTTCTTGTAGTAGTTGTGGCGATCGTCCACCGGCAACTGCATGGTCAAACCCAGTGCCATGCCCCGCGGAATGATCGTGACCTTGTGCACCGGATCGGAGTGCGGCAGCATCGCCGCTACCAGCGCGTGTCCAGCCTCGTGGTACGCCGTGTTCTTCTTCTCTTCGTCGGAAAGCAGAAGCGACTTGCGTTCCACTCCCATCAGAACTTTGTCCTTGGCCAGCTCAAAGTCATACATCAGCACGGCCTTGCGATTGGGACGCGCCGCCGCCAGCGCCGCTTCATTGACCATATTAGCCAAATCAGCGCCGGAGAATCCCGGCGTGCCGCGCGCCAGCACCGACAAATCGACGTCGTCGGCCAGAGGAATCTTGCGCGTGTGCACACGCAGAATTTCTTCGCGTCCGCGAACATCGGGACGATTCACCACCACCCGCCGGTCAAAACGTCCCGGCCGGAGCAGCGCGGGATCGAGCACATCTGGACGGTTGGTCGCGGCCATCAGGATGACTCCGTCGTTCGATTCGAAGCCGTCCATCTCGACCAGCAGTTGATTCAAAGTCTGCTCGCGCTCATCGTGCCCACCGCCAAGCCCAGCGCCGCGATGACGTCCAACCGCGTCAATCTCGTCGATGAAGATGATGCAGGGAGCGTTTTTCTTACCCTGTTCGAACAGATCGCGCACGCGGCTCGCGCCCACGCCTACGAACATTTCCACAAAGTCCGAGCCGGAAATGGAGAAGAAAGGAACATTCGCTTCGCCCGCAACCGCGCGCGCCAGCAAGGTCTTGCCCGTTCCCGGAGGTCCAACCAGCAGTACGCCCTTCGGAATGCGCCCGCCCAGTTTCTGGAACTTCTGCGCCTCGCGCAGGAACTCGATAATTTCGCGAAGTTCTTCCTTCGCCTCATCCACGCCCGCCACGTCTTTGAACGTGATCTTCTTCTGTTGCATGGAGAGCAGCCGCGCCCGGCTCTTGCCGAACGACAGCGCCTTGTTTCCACCCGTCTGCATCTGCCGGATCATGAAGAACCAGAGCGCGCCCAGCAGCACCAGCGGCAGCAGATTCAGAATCCAGCTCGGCCACGTTCCGTTGCTGATGTCCTTGAAGCCATACGGCACACCCTTTGCCGTCAGCTCCTTGTACATCTCCGGATAGCTCCCCGGCGGCACGGTGGTATGAAACGGCGCATCGGGGTTCTTAAACTTCCCCTTGGCTTCCTGGCCAATGAACATCACGTCGTGGATATTGCCCTGGTCCACGTCGGCCATAAATTCAGAAAAGCCGATTTCTTTTTCCTTCTGGGCATTGTTCCCGGTTTTCACCACCTGCCAGAGCAAAATGGCCGAAACCGCGATGACCGCCCAGAACAGTACCGTTTTGATCGTTGAATTCACTCAAAACTCCTCAAAGTGCAGCCCTATCTCCGCCAAAAGCAGCAAGCCGCCTCTGCTCTATTAGATGCCCGAGGCGGGAGTTTGACTGAGAAAAGACTACCCCTCCGCATTTTAGACCTTTCCCAGGGAAAACGGGGAACCAGAAGGATGTAACAGAAGTCACGGGTTCAGCCTGTGTGGTGGCCCACACCAGCCAGGATCAGCGAGCTTACCCGGCCGCCGCCACATACGGCAAGTTCCGTCCCGTCTGCTCCGGACTCCCCAATCCATAGCCGCAAAGAAACGCGTCATCCACCAGAAATCCGAAATAGTCCGGCTGCAGTGGCACCCGGCGCGCCGCCTGCCGATCCAGCAGCGTAACCAGTTTCACCGAAGCCGCGCCCCGCCCGCGCAGGTCGTTCATCAGGAACTCGCTGGTCACTCCCGAGTGCACCAACCCTTCGACCAGCAGCACATGCTTGCCCGCAATCGCCAGTTCGTGGCTGAAAAGAATCTCCAACACTGCGGATTCGCCCCGCTGGCTTTGCTTGTAGGTCGGCTTGATAAAGGTGCAGATAATCGGCACATCGATCGCTCGCACCAGGTCGGCCATAAACAGGAAGCTGTTTTCCAGAATCCCCAGCGCGACCACGGTTTGGCCGCGATAGTCGTCAGAAATCTGCCGTCCCAGTTCGCGAACTCTTTTCTGAATTTGGTCGGCCGAGATCACCTGGCGCAACCCGGCTTGCGGCGAAACAGTCATAGCGAAAGTGGCGCCTCCGGTTCCGTATCAGGGCATCAATTCAGCGATGCCGTAAATCAGCGCCCCTTTAGGGGCGGCCCGCATTTGACCAATCGAATAATCTCCAACGATGGCATGTTACATCATGCCTGCAATCTCCCGAATCCAAATCGCTTGCTCAGCCCCCGCCGGCGCCCGAAAAGCCGCCGGAACCGCAAACCCCCGCATCCAGATGAGCCCCCGGCCTTCGGCGATTGCGACTGGCCAAAGTTTTTTCTGCGTTCCCGTCGCATGGCGACCGCTCAATAGCTCCTTCACCTTCTTTGCCTCCGCCGTGTGCGCCGGCCAGTAACGGTCGCCCGCCCGCCAGTTGCGGATGATAACTTCCTTCGGCATGCATCCCGGGTCCAGCAACTGCCCGCGCCCATCCTCCGGAACGCTACCCGCATCCACCACCCGGGCTTCAATCGAAGCGCCCAGTTCAGGAACCTTCACCGTGCCCGGAACCGCTAAAGCATACTGATAATCCGCCGCCTGTCGATGCCCCGTCGCCTGCGGGCCGCGGGAAGGCTTCGGCTTCGGTTCCAGCAAAAGGTCCAACCGGCCACGTCGAAGAATCGCTTCCGGCAGCTCCATCTTCTTGCCCGCCGGACCGCGCGTCAGCTCCAGCGCCTCCTCAATCAGCCGGAACGAAATACTCAAGTCGCGACCATTCGTTTTCAGCCAAGCGCGCACCACCCGCCGCTGCGCCGCCAAAGGAAGCGCCAGCAGCGGCCCCGCGAGTAGAGACGCGCCGGTTTGCTGAGAACTGGGTACTGAGTACTGGGTACTGGTCATCTCCTCCTCGGCCCGCGCGATTTCCGCCAGCTCACCCATGTGTTCGATTGCGGCCTCGCCGAATTCTTCCCCAATCATCGGCAGCAGCCGATGGCGCACGCGATTCCGCAGGAACGCCAGGTCCCGATTCGATGAATCTTCGCGCCAGCTTTGGTCCCGCTCGCGCAGAAATTCCAGCAACCGAGCGCGCCGAAAGCCGAGCAGCGGCCGCACCACCTCACCCAACACGCGCCCCTGCTCCTTGAAAACCATTCGCGGATGAATGCCCGCAAGACCCCGAATCCCGGTGCCGCGAAAAATTCGAAGAAGCACCGTCTCTGCCTGATCGTCCAGAGTGTGTGCCGTGGCAATTTTCGAAACGCGGCCATCCCGCGCCAACTGGCGGAAAAACTCGTAGCGCCGTTCCCGAGCCGCTGCCTCGATGCCGGAACTGTCACCGTCGTCAATTCCCGCTTCCCGAACATAGAAATCGAGCCCATACTGCCGCGCCAGCTTCGCGACAAAGCGTTCGTCTTCGTCCGACTCCTCTCCGCGCAGCTTATGGTTCACGTGCGCAATCGACAGCACGATTCCTAACTCGGCCCGCAGCTCCAGCAGCAGGCAAAGCAAAGCCACAGAATCCGCTCCGCCGGAAACCGCCGCCGCCACGCGGTCCCCCGCTCGCATCGACTCCTGCTGACGAATTGTCTTTAACAACCGCTCTGCCAGTTCGTGCACGGAGAAATGGTAAATCAGTTCTCGGTTCTCAGTTCCGAGTTCTCAGCGGCAAGGGTTTGCTGAGAACTGCCAACTGAGAACTGGTTTTGTGCTATGCTGTCCCGCAAATGTGGGGGGCTTTTCGCTGGACCGCTGGATTTCTGGTGCTGGTCATGCTCGCCCCGGCCTTCGGGCCGCTGGCAATGGGGCAGTGTGCTCAGCCAGCAACCATGCGTTGCTGCATGCGCCAGTCCGAACATTCGGCGCCGCCTGCCATGCATTGCCATCATGCGATGGCACATCCGTCCCGGTCCGGATCCTCAAAAGTCTCCTTTCAGGTCGCCAATAACGAGAACTGCTGTCAGAACCACTGCTGCTGCGGCGCAACTACCTCCGAGTGGGCGCGCCCCGCTTCCAGTTTGCCGTCTTTCATAAGTCTCGCGACCGAACCCGCGCACGCGTCACCAAACGCGGTCCTCCCTGCAAGCGATATCTCGCGACAAGATTCCGCCCGCGCCCCTCCCCGCAGCTAGCCCTTTTGCCCAACCCTGAAACGTAGCAACCCTGGCTAGATACGACTCCCTTGCGCCGTCATTTGGGCGTTGGAGACATCGACACATCTCAAGGACAAAGCTATGACCCATCGCAAGCTACTGGCATGCGCCGCTTTGCTGCTCGCTGCCCCTGCATTTGCCACCATCTTCGGCTCCGTCCGCGGCGTAGTTCATGATCCTCAGCACCGTCCCATTCAAGGCGCACACGTCACTCTGAAGGCGCAAAACTCCGACTGGACCGAGTCCCAGGACTCTCGTGATAGCGGAGCATTTGAATTCAGTTCGGTACCGATCGGAAATTACACGGTCACAGTCTCGTCGAAAGGCTTCCGGGAAATGCATCAGGATGCGATTGTTCAATCGGACACTAGCCCGGTACTGCATTTCGAGCTGAGCATCCCAGGCGCAAAAGAAACTGTCAGCGTATCGGAAACTCCAGTAGAGGCGACGACGGAGAGCGTCACGCCGACGACGATGGTGAACCGCATCGACATCCAGCAAACCCCCGGGGCTGACCGCACCAACGGCATGGAGATGATCACAGATTACGTGCCGGCGGCCTATGTGACGCACGACATGCTGCACATGCGAGGGGGACACCAGGTCGACTGGTTGATTGACGGCGTGCCTATCCCCAACACAAATATCGCGAACAATTTGGGACCGCAGATCGATCCGAAAGATATTGACTATCTGGAGGTCGAGCGCGGCAGCTACGACGCCGACTACGGCGACCGCACCTACGGAGTCTTCAATGTGGTGCCCCGAACCGGCTTCGAACGCTATCGCGAATGTGATCTTGTCGTCACGGCTGGAAATTTCTATCAGACGAACGACCAGATCAGTTGCGGAGGTCACACCCAGCGCCTCGCCTACTACGCCAGCCTGAATGGAGATCGAAGTCAATACGGACTTCAGACTCCGATCGGGCAGGTTGTGAACGATGCGGCGAATGGCTTCGGAGGTTTTGCGTCGTTCATCTTCAATCCCGATCCCAAGAACCAATTTCGGGTGGTGGCACAGTTGCGGCGGGATTACTACCAGATTCCCATCGACCCCAACCCGAACTCGATCGGCAATTCTGTCTATCCGAGTTGGGGACTGCACGATGCCGAGCGCGAGCCCGATGGCTACGTCACATTCTCATGGGTTCACACCTTCAATCCCAACACGCTGCTCACGGTTTCTCCCTTCTATCACTACAACGGCGCTGACTACCAGGGAGGCCCCAACGACTATCCCGTCATCTCAAGCGTGACGCAGACGGCCAATTATGTCGGCGGACAGACAACCCTGAGCGCGAACTTCTGGAAGAACGATCTGCAGGCTGGCGTCTATGGATTTTTCCAGCACCAGTACAACTACTTCTTCAACGATTACACCGACGGCACGACAAATTATCCCCCTTCTTCGATTGGCGTAAATGGAGGGGTCGCGGCCGAATTTATCAACGACAAGTTCAAAGTGACGCCCTGGCTGACTTTGATCGCCGGGCTTCGCGCAACCGAATTCAGCGATGCCTCAGTCTCCGAGAACGCGGCCGACCCGCGCTTTGGCGTTGCCATAAGAGTTCCGCGGCTGAACTGGGTGTTTCGCGGCTTCTACGGCTACTACTATCAGGCCCCGCCGCTCTCAACGGCCACCAACCAATTGCAAGAGGTGGGGATGGGCCAGGGCTTTGGGTTTGCTCCTCTGCACGGCGAGCGCGACCGGGAATGGCAATACGGCGTCATGATCCCGTATCACGGTTGGACGCTGGACGTGGACACTTATCAAACTTTCGCGTCGAATTGGCTGGATCACAACAACATCGGAGAATCCAACATCTTCTGGCCCATCACCTGGGATTATGCGTTGATTCAAGGCTGGGAACTCACGCTGCGGTCGCCGAACCTGTGGCATCGCGGCCAGTTGCATCTCGCCTATGCCAACCAGATCGCGCAGGCAACCTCGCCCATCACCGGAGGCCTGATCTGCCCCACCTATCCGCCGCAACCTTCCTGCGGGCTCGATATTCCGCCCGGACTTTCTCCCGTAGATCACGATCAAAGAAACACCTTGAACTTCGGTTACAACACGAGTTTGCCCTGGCAGAGCTACGCTTCGACGAACATCTACTACGGCTCCGGATTCACGAACGGGTTGTACGAAACGCCGCAGCAGCAATACCCCGGACCCTATCTACCGAGCCACACCACATTCGATCTCGCTCTCGGTAAGAGCTTCGCCGAGAAATACACCGTCTCCATAACCGGACTGAATGTCGCCAACCGCCGCGTGCAGCTCGACAATAGCCTGACGTTTGGCGGATTTCACTGGAACGATCCCCGGCAAATTTATGGGGAGTTTCGCTTTCGTTTCCATTATTGAGGCCAGCATCGCGTAGAGCAAGATCGCGTAGAAACGGAGAAAGAACAACAGCATCATGAAATCCCAATTCGCACTCACATCGGTCGTTCTGTTGCTGATCGTGTCCCTGGGCTGCAGCCGCACCAAGAAGTTTCCACTGCAAGGCGAAGTGGTCGCCAAGAACCCAGCCACCAGCGAGATTACGGTGAACCACGGCGACATTCCAGGATTCATGCCCGCCATGGCTATGCCTTACCGCGTCAAGGACCCTGCCGTCGTCCAGGAAGTTCAGCCCGGCGACAAAATCGCCGCAGAAGCGTTCGTTTCCAAGGACGGCAACGACTATTGGTTGGAGGACGTTCGCATCACCGACGAATCCGGGCGCAGCCAGGTGAAGCAACCGGCGGCGCCCAGCATGCTCATGCCCGGGGAACGCGTTCCCGATGTGGCCCTCACCAACCAGGACGGCAAAACCATCCGCCTCTCCGATTTCGCGGGGAAGGCGCTTCTGGTGACCTTCATCTACACGCGCTGCCCCATGCCGAATTTCTGTCCGCGCCTGAGCAGCCAGTTTGCGCGAATTCACAACGAACTGAAGAAAAACCCCGAAGACTACGGCAAGACCCACCTGCTGACTATTAGTTTCGACCCGAAATACGACACCCCCGCCGTACTGCGCAAGTATGGCCTTGCCTATCTGGACGGCGACCAGAGTGGCTTCTCGCACTGGGACTTCGCCTCCACGACTCCGGCCGATCTACAACGCCTTGCCAAAGCCTTCGGCCTGGAATACGAGGAGGAGGATAATCAGATAACCCACAACATGAGCATCGTGTTGATTGCCCCCGATGGCAAGGTAGCAAAGTTCTGGTTCACCGATTGGACCTGGACGGAGCTTTTGGAGAACCTGCAGCACGCCGCCCAAGCCACTGCCCAGAGGGGAAAGTGATGGTTCGCCGACTATGGTTGCTGGTCGGTTTCCTGGTTCCGTTCATGTTCCTGGCTTGCGACAAACAGCAGCCGGCGAGTGCGCGGCTGAGCAACGCCGAGCTTGAAGGGGAATGGCTTTACGACAATAACTGCGCCGAGTGTCACGAGAACCCGCACCCAGACTTGCACAAGCAACCCCCGAGCTTGCACGGACTGTTTCGTCGCGGATCGCTCCCCAGTGGCGCGCCGGCAACCGCCGCGCAAATCCGCACGACCATCATCCAGGGCCGGGGTACGATGCCTGCCTTCGATCAGCGTTTACGCGAGGAAGATGTCGACAATCTCGTCCGCTACCTGCGAACGCTGAATTAACCGGGAGGAGAAGGGTTTGCCAAGCAGTTGGTTTTCTCTGTGTCTCTGTGACTCTGTGGTGAAAAAAATCAAATTTAGGACACTGCAGCCGCCCGGATTCGTTTGACGCTGTTCCTGTACCCTCCGTATAATCGAGGGCGTCCACACCCTGATCACCACGCTTGTGGTTTCTGCGTGACGAGAGCCGGGTACGCGCGTTCGCGCCGCCGGTTTCAAGTCTCAGGTCTGTGTTTCGGTTCTACGACTGATAAGCTCGGGTTGCGATCCGTCTCGTTGAGCCCAGCGAGCTGGAGGCTTCCAGCATTCCTAAAATCCGAAGGAGTTCAAAAGGATCCAAATGATTAAGAAGTTTGCGCGCCTCACCGTTGCTGTACTGTTCGGCTTTTCCCTCTTGGCTCTGGCCCAAACCACCCCAACTGCCGGCACTCACGCCGCGCCCACCTCCCCTGATTCCGCCTCGGCGGCGGCCACACTCAAGGCTACGGGAACCAAAGTGGGCACCATCAACATCGAACAGGCGATCTTCGCCTCCAACGAAGGACGCCGCGATTTCGAGGCGCTCAGCAAGAAATTTGAACCCAAACAGAACGAGCTGAAGGGTATGGCCGACGAAATCGACAGCCTCAAAAAACAGCTCAACGCCCAGCAGGACAAGTTGAACGATGAATCGCGCGACAAGCTGGTCAAGCAGATCGAAGTCAAGCAGAAGAGTTTCGATCGCGCCACCCAGGACGCGCAGGAAGATTTCCAGAGCCAGCAGGGCGAGATCGGAAATAAGATCCTGACCAAGATGGCTCCGCTCATCGTGAAGTACGCCTCCGACAGTGGCTACGGCATGATCCTCGATACCTCTCAGCAGTGGCCGCGCGGTCCGGTGATCTGGTACGGACCGGCCGTGGACATCACGGCGCCGATCGTGGAACAGTACAACGCTCAATCCGGCGTGCCGGCTCCCGCCGCAAGCGCAACTTCCAGGCCCGCCACTAGACCGGCAACCACCAAACCGGCTGCGAGCACTCCGCCGAAACAGTAGCGACACCGCTCCGGGAGTTTTGGTTCCAGATTGTCTCTTCAAGACCGCGTGCAGACGCGGTCTTTTTTTGTTTGCCCTTCTTGCCGCTCAGGATCAAATCGCCAGCCGCAGGTGTCTGTAGGGGTAACGGGCCCGTTCCGGAGGAACACTATATGTTCAGCACACTTGAAAGCACCTGGGACCAGTCTGCCCGTCGTGGACGAGCCACGCTAGCTTCCTTCGCGCTGCAAGCTCTCGCATTGAGCTTGCTGCTCGCCATTCCCTTACTCACAATTCAGGGACCACCCAAGCTGCACTGGTTTGACGAATCGCCGCTTCTCGCGCCGCCGCCAGCCCCAGCGCCGCCAGCGGGAGGCCCGCGGCCAATTCATTCTTCGAACATCAGCCCAGGCGGAGAACTGCTGCAGCCGCCCACGATTCCTCCAACCGTTGCAAACCTGCATGAAGAAGAAGGACCGGTGGCGTCTTCGCCGGATGTAAGCGGCCTCGGCGTGGACGGAGGCACTGGCACGGGCAGACACGGAGTGTGGCGCTCGCTCGGCCCTTCGGTCGAGGTTGCTCCGCCGCCTACTCCCGCGCCCACGCGTCCACTCCGCATCTCCCACTGGGCGGAGGGCAACCTCATCTACCGCGTGCAGCCGATCTATCCCCCACTCGCGCGCCAGGCCCGCATTCAAGGCACGGTCGAATTGCGGGCGATCGTCAGCAAGGCGGGGACGATCGAGAACCTGGCCGTGGTCAGCGGTCACCCCATGCTGGTCAAATCGGCGCTGGAAGCGGTCCGGCAATGGCGCTACCGTCCTTATCTGCTCAACAGCGAGCCCATCGAAGTGGAGACAGAAATCACGGTGAACTTTCTGTTATCGGGCAATTAACAGCGCGTGCCGGAAATCGGATTCTTATCAGGGCATCGCTTCAGCGATGCCGCATCCTGCTCGAAATCAGTTGCCCCTTTAGGGGTCGGCGGCGAAAGTCGGCTTCAACCAGGCCCCTTACCATCATCAGTTAACCAGGCGGAGCGGCGCGCTCGCTATAATCGGCTACGTGAACCCGCCGCATCCCGATTTGTCGAAAATACCCGACCACCGCTCGCTGATTCTCGACCGCCGCACCTGGGCGGAAGTTTCTCTTTCGGCGCTCGGCGAAAATTTTCATGCCATTCAGAAGCACGTTGGCCAAGGCGTCACCATTTGTGCGGTGGTCAAGGCCGATGGTTACGGCCACGGAGCGGTGGAGTGCGCGCGCGCCCTCGAATCCGAGGGCGCCAAGTGGCTGGGTGTGACCGATGCCGCGGAAGGCCTGGCATTGCGCGGTTCCGGCGTCAAGGCCCGCATCCTGCTGATGACCGGCATCTGGAGGGGTGAGGAAGATGGGATCGTCGCTCAGAATCTCACTCCCACGGTTTGGGAACCTTGGCACATTGAGTCGTTGGAACGCGCTGCGCAAAAACGGAAGCGCGTTCTGCCGGTTCATCTCAAGGTCGACTCGGGCATGAATCGCCTCGGGGCGTCGAAGAAAGCGCTGACCCGCGTGTGCGAGATGCTGTCCGCGTGCAAGCACCTCAGCCTGGAAGGAGTCGGCACTCATTTTGCGTCCGCCGAAGTGCTCGACGCCGAAGACGCGGTGCGCCAGATGAAGTGCTTTGAAGAGGGACTTGCGGTGCTGCCGGATTACGGTCTCCGGCCGGTGCTGGTTCACATGGGAAATTCCGCCGCCATGACCGCGCGGCCCGAGACCTGGAAAACGATGGTGCGTCCGGGAATCGCGCTCTACGGATATTCACTGCCCTTCACCCGTGCGGGCAAGCCCGCTGCCGTGCCGGAACTGCCGCTGCGTCCGGTGCTTTCGTGGAAGACAAGAGTGCTGACGGTGAAGGAAGTCGCCGCCGGGCAGGCGGTCGGTTACATGGGCACCTTCGTGACCAGGCAGCCGAGCCGCATCGCGGTGCTGCCCGTCGGTTATGCGGACGGTTATCCGCGCCTGCTTTCGAATCGCGCCCTGGTGATCGTAGGCGGTGAATACGCGCCCGTTGTCGGACGCGTCTCGATGGACCTGACAATCGTGGACGTCACCCACATCAACGGTGTCACGGTGGGAGATGAAGTCGTCTTGATCGGGAAAGACGAACCGAGCGGCAAGAGCGTGGACGCTATAGAGCTGGCGCGCCTGTGCGAAAGCGTCCCCTACGAAATTCTGTGTGGCCTGTCGCAGCGCGTGCCGCGCGTGTATCTCTAAGCCGTAAGCAGTTAGCCCTCAGCCCTGGCAGGCTGTGGAAAAACTCGATATTGCGCTTGATTTTGGGTGGCGCAGCGCTTCAGCGGTTTGGTTTTGGGTGGCGCAGTGCTTCAGCGCTGCGATAACTGGCTTATTTCCAGGACTGGCTTTAGCCGCTGGGGTGATACTGCGGCGCGGAAAATTTTTCCCGCAAGCTGCTAGGCATCCGGCCAGCAGGTTTCGTATCAGGATATCGCTTCAGCGATCCCGTAAGCCCTTCCGCATCAGATGCCCCTTTAGGGGCCGGGTTTCGGCAACTGCTGAATGCTGCGTGCTGCTTGCCGAGTGCTGAATTCTGCCGTTGAAGCGACCCAGGTCGCCAATCTGGCCTCCGTTGTTGTATTCCTAGAATAGACATGCCCTCGCGCTACGCCCAATGGATGTACGACTGGGAGACCCGGCTCACGTCGGTGGACAACAACCGCGTGGTGCGCCCTCTGGACTGGGGACTGGATTGGACCCAGAGCTGGCCCGGCCGCAACGGCGGTCCTGCCGGACAAGGCTCCCGCGGTCTGCTGGATTATTTCTGCCGTTTTAACGACCGCATCATTCGCCAGAGTGACGAATTTTATGCTTACCAGAAGCCCACGGATTTCCGGCTGGAGCGCCGCGAGGTTCAGGTCTTCAGCACGCGCGAAACGCCCGATCCGCGCCTCGAAGAAAAGGTCCGCGGCGCCCATGCCGAATTTCTGCGCTTCACCTCGCCGGTCGTAACCCCTTATCCCGAAAATAATCTGGTGAACGCGCGCTGGTTTCCGGCCCGCGGACGCCGCGCCGTGGTCCTGCTGCCGCACTGGAATTCCGACGCCATTTCCTACACCGCCCTCTGCCGCGTAATGAACTGGATGGGCATCGCGGTGCTGCGGCTGAGCATGCCGTACCATGACATTCGCCGTCCGGCCGAGGTCTACCGCGCCGACTATGCCGTTTCCGCCAACATTGGACGCACCCTCGACTCCGTGCGCCAGGGCGTAATCGATGTGCGCTGTTGTCTCGACTGGCTGGAGGCACAGGGCTATAACCGGCTCGGCATCGTCGGTACCAGCCTCGGATCGTGCTATGCCTTCATCGCCACCGCGCACGACCCGCGCATAAAGGTCGCGGCCTTCAATCACGCCTCAACTTACTTTGCCGACGTGGTGTGGCACGGCCAGTCCACGCGCCACATCCGCGAAGGCCTCGAAACGGCCATCGATTTGGAGAACCTGCGCCACGTCTGGCGTGCCGTCAGTCCCATGGTGTACTTCGACAAATTTTCGCGCTGGCCGCGCCGCTCGCTCATTATTTATGCGAAGTACGATATGACCTTCCTGCCGGAATTTTCCAAGCAGGTAGTCGAGGAATTCCAGAAGCATCATCTGGATCACAAAGTAGTCGTGCTCCCCTGCGGCCATTACACCATGGGCGAAACTCCGTACAAGTACATGGACGGCTGGCAGTTGGTGAGTTTTCTGCGAACGGCGTTCGAGTAGTTTGCGTTGCGGTTAGCTTGCGTGTAGCCGCACGAACCTTCTCTCAGCGCACCGACGCTGTCGCAAGACGCTTCGGCCCGGCCTCCAGTATGTGCGCCGGGCACTCGGCCATCATCAGTTTAAAGTTCTCGATGAAGCGAGCCGCCAGTGCATCGTACTTGTGAAAATACTCTTCCCGGCTGGGCCAGGTGTTCGCCGGATCCAGGATCTGCGACGGAACTCCTTCGCATTCGACCGGCACATCGAAGCCAAACACTGGATCTTTCTTGTACTCCACCTTCAGCAATGAGCCGCTGAGCGCCGCATTCAACAGCGCGCGCGTGTAACGGATGCTGATGCGCTTGCCCACGCCAAACGGCCCGCCCGTCCAGCCCGTGTTCACCAACCACACGTGCGCGCCGTGCTTTTGGATTTTTTTCTTCAGCAGCTCGGCGTAGGCCAGCGGATGATGCACCATGAACGGGCCACCGAAGCAGGTGCTGAATGTCATCTCGGGCTCCACCCCCAGCCCGATCTCGGTCCCGGCAATCTTGCTGGTGTAGCCGGAAATGAAATGGTAGATCGCCTGATCCGGGTTGAGCCTGGAGATAGGCGGCATCACGCCGGAGGCATCGCAGGTAAGGAAAATGACGTTCCGCGGGTGCCCGGCGCGCTTCTCCGGCAGGTGATTCGCGATATAGGAAAGCGGATAAGCTGCCCGCGTGTTCTCCGTCACGGTGTAGTCGTTCAAATCCAGGTGGCGCGAGACGGGATCGAAGGTGACGTTTTCCAACACGGTCCCAAACTGCCGCGTGCAAGCGTAAATCTGCGGCTCGGCGTCGGGCGAAAGACGGATCACCTTGGCATAGCAGCCGTCTTCGAAGTTGAACACTCCGTTGTCGCTCCAGCCATGCTCGTCGTCGCCGATCAAGTGTCGCAGGGGGTCGGCGGAAAGCGTCGTCTTGCCGGTGCCCGACAGCCCGAAGAAAATTGCGACATCGCCGTCCGCGCCAACGTTGGCCGAGCAGTGCATGGAGAGCACGCCTTGCAGCGGCAACAGGAAATTCAGCACCGTAAAGATGGTCTTCTTGATCTCTCCGGCGTAGCTGGTGCCCCCGATGATCGCCAGCCGTTCCCGGAAATTGATAATGATGAACGTTTCCGAACGCGTGCCGTCCACCATGGGCGAGGCCTGAAACGAGGGCGCTGCGATCACGGTGAATTCCGGCATATGATGCCGCAGCGCATCTTCGCCCCGAATTTTCAGGAACATGGTGCGCGCAAACAGACTGTGCCACGCCTTCTGCGTGATAATGCGGATGGGCAAACTGTACTCCGGGTCGGCTCCCGCGAAGCAGTCCTGCACGAAAACATCGCGCCCCTGCAAGTAGCCCTGCAGGCGCGCCAGCAGCGCGCTGAAATTCTCGCTGGTGACGGGCCGGTTGTACTGCCCCCACCAGATTTTCTCCTCGGTCGATTGCTCCCGTACCACGAATTTGTCGGCCGCGGCTCGCGCTGTGTGCTTGCCCGTGTTCACCACCAAAGGTCCAAGGTGCGAGAGACTGCCTTCCGAGCGGAAAATGCTCTCCTCATATAGCGCCGGCGTCGGCAGATTCCAGTAGGCGCGCCGCAGATTCACCAGCCCATGGTTGGCAAGGCCGTAGGCGCTGGCCAGCTTCCCTGCCTCTTTTACCGCCGGAGATTGCACGTCGAGGTAGATGTTCATAACCAGTCCCTCACCAGCTTGCGGTCGCCCAGGTAGAGTTCGTTGGCCGAATTCGGATCGAGCGCCCACTTGATGCGATCCAGACCCTCGGTGATATCGCGAATCGTGCCGCAGTAACTCAGCCTCAGATGCCCCTCGAAGCCGAATTCCTTACCCGGCACCGTGACCACCCGGACTTTCTCCAGCAGGAAATTAGAGAGCTTCTGCGAATCCTTCATGTAGGCGCTGAAATCCGGGAAGCAGTAAAACGTGCCTTCCGGCTTGTGCACCTTGACGCCGTCGAAAGCGTGCAAGCGTTCCATCATCACGTTCCGGTTGTTCTCCAGCGTCATCCGCAAGCTGTCCACCGGCGATTGCACGCCGTTGAGCGCGCCCACCGCCGCCCACTGCCCCGGGGAAGAAGGCCCGGAAGTCTGTTGTGACTGAATCGTCGCCATGGCCTCGATCAGCGGCTGATTTGCGATCGCCCACCCGATGCGGAACCCGGTCATGGCATACATCTTCGATACCCCGTTGATCACCACCACCTTCGATTGCTCGAGTGGCGCCTTCATAAAGTCGTAGCCGATGGGCGCGCTCTTGCCGTCGAATACCAGCCGGTTGTAGATGTCGTCCAGAATCAGGTAAATGCTCCGCTTCTCGCAAAACTCCACCATCTCCTGCACGAAATCCTTCGTGTACATGGCCCCCGAGGGATTATTCGGGCTGTTCAGAATGATGGCCTTGGTATAGGAGCCGCACGCATCCGCTATTTCTTTTACGGTTGGAAAGAAAGTTCCGTCCTCGGCCGTCACCGGCACCGGAACACCGCCCGCGAGCTTCACCATTTCCGGATAGCTCACCCAGTAGGGAGCCGGGAAAATCACTTCTTCCTTCGGATCGAGGATGGCGTGCAGCAGCACCATCAGCGACTGCTTGGCGCCGCCCGAAGCGATCACGTTGTGCGCCGACACAATCTTCTTGTAGTGCTCTTCGGTATAGCGAATGATGGCTTTCTTCAGTGCAGGAATCCCGTCCGGCGCCGTGTATCGGATTTCTCCGGTGTTCAGCAGAGCCGCGCAGTTGATCACGGCATCCATGGGGGCCTTGCTCTTGGGTTCGCCGCCTCCCAGGTGAATGATGGGCTCTCCTTTGTCGCGGAGCAGAGCCGCAGTTTCATTCAGCTTGAGAGTTGCCGATTCCCGGATCGACCGGGCAAGCTGACTAAGACTCATGACGTTGACTTCCTTCCTTAAGCGTGTATTAGATCAAAGACTGCTCACCTTTAGTTGTGGTTCACATCACATCCCTGCGTGACCCCCGCACCTTCTTGCCAGCGATGTTGATGCTAGCATTTCTTGTTGGCCGACTCCCTCAGCCAGGAGGATGGCAATGTTAAGCAGTCAAGAGCTAGCGAAAATCGAACACTACATGCGCGAGGAGCATCGTAAGGACCTCGAAGCCTTGGAAAGGCTCAAGCGCTTTCTCCCGGAGAATGACACCGCTCCGGCTGAAAGTCCGGTAAGCAGCCATCAACCGGAGAATATCACCGGGGAATCCGTGGACGCCTCCAACTCCAACGACCTGAGCGATCTCTTGTACCAGCACGAGATTTAGCGGCGCCGCTTCGTTGGACACTCGAAGCCACGAACCTCTGCCCTGCGCGTAAGGCGCTTCGCGCTTTTCGCGATAGTCGAGCTTCTCACATCCAGTAAACGATCTGTTTGCAACTACATACAAGATACAAGATTTATATTGATTTATCCCGATGCAGAAGTAAGATAGTAGTCAGAGTAGGGACCATGCCAGCCACGCCAACCAAGAAGTTCACTCCTGAGATCGACGTTCAACTCTATGACGAATTCGTTGCGGTTGCCGAGCGGAATGGGCAGACGAAGCGGCATGTTCTGGAGCAGGCGCTTAAGTTCTATCTGCACAACGTAGTTCCATCCCAGCACCTGGTCCGCCCCGAGGTGATGGATGCCTTCGAGCAGTCGGTGGCTCGCAACCGCGGCCTGTTGCAGCGTCTAGCAAAGTAAGAAGGCGGATGGCCGACTACCTTACGGTCGCGGAAGTCTACCGGATGCAGCACCGACTGATCGAGCTCTTCGGCGGTGCCCATGGCGTCCGCGATAAAGGCGCGGTTGAGGCCGCCGTTTTTCGTCCGCAAATCGGCTATTACAACTCCCTCGAAGAAGAAGCGGCCGCGCTGATGGAGTCGCTCGCCAACAACCACGGCTTCGTGGACGGCAATAAACGCATCGCGTTCACCGCCGCCGATGTCTTTCTCCGCCGCAACGGCTTCTACGTCGAGGTCGAGGGTCTGGACGGATATGCCTTCATCTACGGCTCGATGGACCGGCACGAATTCCGCTTCGCTCAGATCCTCGACTGGATCCGCCAGCACATCAAGCCCGTCGTTTAGTCGATTCGTTTGCAATCCTTTCGCGGACAGGACAGTCCGCCCCGCAGTAAAATAGCTTCCGGTATCCAACCATGAAAAATGCCATGTCCCGCCCCCTCTATGAAGTTGATCCCGAGATTTCGAACGCCATCGACAACGAAGTTCGCCGCCAGCATGAAGGGCTGGAGTTGATCGCTTCGGAAAACTTTGTCAGCGAAGCCGTGCTCGAAGCTGCCGGCTCCGTGTTCACCAACAAGTATGCGGAAGGCTATCCCGGCAAGCGCTATTACGGCGGATGCGAGTTTACCGACGTCGTCGAAAATCTGGCGCGCGAACGGGTCAAGAAACTTTTTGGCGCGGAGCACGCCAACGTGCAGCCGCACTCCGGATCACAGGCCAATCAATCGGCATACGCAGCCGTGCTCCAGCCCGGCGACACGATTCTGGGCTTGAATCTTGCCCACGGCGGACACCTCACGCATGGGCATCCTCTGAATTTTTCCGGCAAGACCTACAAAATCGTTCCCTACGGCGTGACCAGGGAAACCGAGACGATCGACTATGACGAACTGGAAAAGCTCGCCACGGCGGAGCGTCCGAAGCTGATTATCGGCGGCGGCAGCGCTTATCCGCGGATCATTGATTTCGCCCGTATGCGCCAGATTGCGGACAAAGTCGGCGCGCTCTATCTGGTGGATATGGCGCACTTCGCGGGTCTGGTGGCGGGCGGAGCCCATCCCTCGCCGGTGCCCCATGCCCAGATCGTGACTTCCACCACCCACAAGACGCTGCGTGGCCCGCGCTCGGGCATGATCCTGAGCAAGCAGGAATTTGCCGCGCCCATCGACAAGACGGTCTTCCCCGGAATGCAGGGAGGCCCGCTGGTGCACATCATTGCCGCCAAGGCGGTGTGCTTCCTCGAAGCATCCCAACCCAGCTTCCGCGACTACGCCCGGCAGATCGTGGCCAATGCCAAAGTGATGGCCGAAACGCTGGCCGCCGACGGCTATCGCATCGTCTCCGGTGGAACCGACACGCACCTCATGCTGATCGACGTGTTCGCGAAAGGCATGCTCGGCAGCGAGGCGGAGAAAGCTCTCGGCGAAGCCGGCATCACGGTCAACAAGAATGCCATTCCGTTCGATACCAATCCGCCCATGAAGCCGAGCGGCATTCGCATTGGCAGTCCGGCCATGACCACCCGCGGCATGAAAGAAGCGGAGATGCGGCAGATCTCGCACTGGATTTCGGAAGCGCTCGATCATCGAACCGACGCCGCCGTGCTGGCCAAGATTCGCAAGCAGGTGCTAGGCCTGGCCGAGGCGTTCCCGCTCTATGCCGAGCGGCGGGCAAGGGCGCAGAACGAAGTCAGAGCCTGACGTTTTATCAATTGTCATTCCTATTATGAAATTGTCATCTCTATTATGAAATTGTCATCCTGAGCGAAGCGAAGGACCTATGTATTTGGCTCGTGCGCTGAAATGCACAGGCCCTTCGCCTCCCTCAGCATGACAAGCTGATTGCGAATTCCCTGTGTTCCCCTGTGTCCCCTGTGGTTAAATTCAGGCTGTGAAAGTAGCCATCGACATCCGTCGCATGACGGAATTCGGCGTGGGCACCTACATAAGGAACGTAGTCCGCACCCTCGCGCGCCTGGACCGTGAGAGCAAGTACTTTCTCATTGGATCACTGGCGAAGGTAGCGGAATGCGGCCCGCTGCCGCCGAACTTCCACGCGATCCCTCTGGACGGCAGCGATGACGCGCTCAAAGGGAATCTCGATTTCCGGGCCATCGTGCGCCGCCTCCAGTGCGACGTAGTTCACATTCCGCACCTGTACTGGATTCCGCGCGGGCTGAGTTGCCCCTATATCTTGACCGTACACGACCTGCTCGAGCACATGTATGGATCGCGCGACGCCTCCACTTTGCGGCGCAGCCTGCACTTTTACCTGACGCGGCGCGTTTTGCGCCGGGCGGCGCGCGTGATCGCGGTGTCGCAATTCACCAAGAACGAAATCGAAAAGCTGCTGGCCGTCCCCGATGCTCGCATCGAAGTCGTGTACAACGCGATTGACGAGCGTTTTCTGCGCGGCCATGCCACCGACGCGGATCGCGAACTGATTGCCCAGCGCTATCTGGTGAACTATCCGTTCATTCTGTATGCCGGCGCGATTCGGCCCCACAAGAATGTGGTGCGCATTATCGAAGCGTTTTCGGCGCTGAAGAGTGAACTGCAAAAAGAGCAGCAGTTCCCGGATCTGAAGCTCATTATTATTGGCGACGATCTTTCCAGCCATCCGCGGCTGCGGCGTACGGTAGTGCGTAGCGGGGTGCAAAACGACGTCCGCTTCCTAGGATTTGTGCCCATCGAAGTGCTGCGCATTTTTTATGATGTGGCCGAAGTTTTTGTGTTCCCCTCGCTCTACGAGGGATTTGGCCTGCCTCCGCTCGAAGCTATGGCCCACGGAACTCCGGTAGTCGCTTCGAACACTTCCAGCCTGCCGGAAGTTACGGGGAACGCGGCGCTGCTGGTGAATCCGGAAAACGTGTTCGAGATTCAGCGGGGCTTGCAACGCGCGCTGCTCGATCCGGCAATGCGCGCGCAGATGAAGCAACGCGGCTATGAACAAGCGCAGCGCTTCTCCTGGACCACGTCCGTGTCGCGAATTCTTGAAATTTACCGCGAAGTGGCAGGCGCCCGGGTGGCCCGCAGGGTTGCCGCGGACTGAGGACATTCCCGTATAATAAGAAATTCTGCGATGAATCCCAGCGCTGCGCGCCATCTCGAACCAACAATTGAGTCCGAGATCCATCCCCCTTCGACTCAGCCGGCAACCATCTTCCAAACCATGGAGCGTCCGAACCGGCTGCTGGCGGACTGGCGCATTTGCCTGCTGGCGTTGATCGCGTTGTGGGCGGTCATCTACATGGCCGGACTCTCGCGTCCCGCCTTGCTTGACGACGCCGACACGGTGCATGCCGAGGCGGCGAAGGAGATGGTGCAGCGCCACGACTGGGTGACGCTCTACGCCAACGGCGTCCGCTATCTGGAGAAAGCTCCCTTGATGTATTGGGGCGTGGCGACGAGTTACACGCTGTTCGGCGTTAGCGAGTGGAGCACCCGCTTGCCCCTGGTGCTCGGCGTGCTGGCGATGATTCTCTCTACTTACGGCCTGGGACGCTGGGCTTTGGGCAGCGACGGCGAGGGCGGATTCGATTCGGCGTTGGTGCTGGCAACCGCGCTCGGACCGTTTCTTTTTACGCGCTTCTTGATTCCGGACGTTGCCGTCGGTTTGTGGTTGACCCTGACCTTTTGGCTTTTTCTGGTGTCGCTGGAGCAAACGAAGTCCGGCCAAACGAAGCCGGCCCGCTGGACTTGTTGGGGACTCGCCGCCGTATGCGCCCTAAACGTCCTCACCAAGGGGTTGATCGGACTGGTGTTCCCGGCAGCAGCAATCGGGCTCTACTTACTACTGACAGGAAATCTGCGGCACTTGCTGAAATTGCGCCTGGCTTCGAGCGCGCTGGTGTTTTTCGCCATCGCCGCGCCGTGGCACATTCTGGCCGCGTTGCGCAATCCGCCGCAGGGAAACGTTCGCGGATTTCTCTGGTTCTACTTCGTCAACGAGCACATCCTGCGTTTTCTTAACAAGCGCGTTCCGCGCGACTACGACACGGTTCCGCTGCTTCTGTTCTGGGTGTTGCTGGTTTTGTGGCTGATTCCCTGGACCGTCTTTCTTCCGCAGTCGCTGCAGGAAGTGCCGCGGCGGTGGCGCGAGTTCCGCTCGCAGATGTCGCGGCGCCAGCGTGCTTACTTGATGTTCTTCTTATGGAACGTGGTGATCGTAGGCTTCTTCAGCCTCTCGACGCGGCAGGAATACTACACCATCCCGGCCATTCCGGGGATGGCATTGCTGGTCGGCGGATGGCTGCAACGGGAGAGAACTTCTCCTGCCGGTAGCCGCGAACGGCGGGATGGACGGATTTCGTCGGCGGTGTTGCTGGTTGCCGGCGTCATCATTGCTGTGGTTGGCTTTGCCTTGCTCTTCTTCTCCAAGCCACCCGCTCCCGGCGTCGACCTCTCCGACCTGTTGCGGAAACATCCGCAGGATTACGCCCTTTCGTTCGGACATTTTCTGGATTTAACCCCGCAGGCGATGGGAGCATTCCGCGTGCCCTTGTTCGGCTTTTCGCTCGCATTTCTGCTCGGAGCGCTCGCCAACTGGATTCTGCGGCGCCGCGGGCAGGCGGGCGCGGGAAACGTTGCGCTGGTGGCGATGATGATTGTCGTGCTGGCGTGCGTGCGGATTGCGTTCGGCATCTTCTCGCCGATTCTTTCGTCAAAAGATTTGGCAATGGCGATACGCGAGCAATACCGGCCGGGCGATCAGATCGTCGTCATAGGATTGTACGAAAATGCGTCCTCGCTGAATTTCTACGCCGGAATCCCGTTGCACAGTTTGCGCCCGCCCGCCGGAAACATGTGGTACGGCACGCAGTTTCCGGGAGCGCCGCGGGTCTTCGAGACCGAGGCTTCGTTCGTCGAGATGTGGCAGGGTCCGCATCGCGTTTTCTTATGGGCTGAAGAGGATGATCCGCCGGCGTTGCGCGGGCTGCCCCGCTATGAGGTCGCGCGCCGCGGCGGCAAGATTATTTTTTCGAATCGCCCGAACGCGGCCTTGCGATAAAGATCGTGTGGGGACGGGCGCCTCGCCCGTCCAGCCGAGCGAAGGTCGGCAGTTGCTTGCGGGCTCGGCTAGATTGATTTCGCGATAGTGAGGCGGCCGTCCTTTAGTTCGAACACCTCGCCTCTCCAGTGGACGCGGTTACCCATAAAACCCGCGGCCCATACGAACGGTGCGATTAAGTCGCGCAGCGGCAGCAGAACAACGTTGCGAAGCATTTGACGGTCATGGAGCACAGCCTGCCCCGCGACGAACCCAACCGCCAGCCGTAAAGCGAACGTCAGCGCAAACAGCCCCCACGCCCACGCCGCGCCCCGCGCAGCCAGCAGCGTCAGCAACGCCCACGGCACGCCGAAGGTGAAAAGCAATCCGGCGTATCCCCAGCGGCGTGCATCCCGTATGGTTCGCGACCAGCGCAGTTGATGCTGGAAAAACTCCCGCAGCGTGTAGGCAGGCAAAAATGTGATGACGGTGGCAACGCTGAGTTCGACTTTCTTTCCCGTGGATGCGATGCGCCGGCCGAGTTCATAGTCGTCCGCCAGATAGTCCAGTAATGTTTCGAAACCGCCGATGGTTTCGAGATCGCGGCGGCGAAACGCCAAGGTCGAACCCAACCCGAAGTGCAATCCCTTCTCCAGAAACCGCGCGCTCAGTACGCCCGGCACAAAGTCGGTGCTGATGCCCAACGCTTCAAGGCGCGAGCCAAGCGTTTTCGCAGCGACGCCGCGGTAAAGGCAGGTCACCAGCCCAACCTGTGTGGCGCGGGCGCCCCCGCCCGCGAGCGCTGCAACGACGCGGCGCAGGTAGTCGCTCGGCACGCGGATGTCGCTGTCATTCACCAGCAGGATTTCATGCCGTGCTGCCGGCAACATCTGCGCCAGATTGCTGACTTTGATATTTGTTCCCAGAACGCGATCGCACACCATCAGCTCAATGGCAAGCTTGGGATACTTCACCTGCAGCTTGCGCACCACTTCGACGGCGGGATCGCCGGAATCGCTGACGCCAAAGATCAATTGAATTTGAAATTGCGGATACTCCTGCTCGCAGTGACTGCAAAAGCTCTCCCAAATCTCAGGATCGACGCCTTTCAACGGCTTGAGGATGGAAACTGGAGGAAGTTGGTGTTCGGTTAGCGGCGGCTGCTTAAGCTTCTTGCGCCTGTCGCTAAGGAAACTGGCCAGCCCAAGCGCGGAGAGGAGATGGAAAAACAAACTACCCAGGGTTCCGAGTGCGGCCACGACTTCGAGGAGTGCTCTGGGAGTTGACGGCATGTAAATCGAAAGAATAAACCGTGAGCACCCTCAACCGCGAATGGTTTGTGTGGCGCGGACATTCTTGTCCGCGAGCCCTTTGGATGCTGCATGTGACGCGCCTGTTTACTCGTAGCGCAGCGACTCGATAGGATCGAGGTTGGCCGCCTTCCACGCCGGATAGATCCCAAAGACCAACCCCACCGCAGCCGAGGCGACAAAGGCGAAGATCGACCAATCCACCGACATGGTCGCCGGAAGCGACGGGAACGCAACCGGGACTATCGCGGTGATAAGAGCACCGAGCAAGAGTCCGATCACTCCGCCCACCGCCGTAAGCATGACCGCTTCCAGCGTGAACTGCACCAGGATGTCGCGCTTGCGCGCCCCCATGGCTTTGCGCACTCCGATTTCGCGCGTCCGCTCCGTCACCGAAACCAGCATGATGTTCATCACGCCCACGCCGCCCACGATCAACCCCACGCTCGAAACCGCAAACATGAAGATGAAGATCATGCTCGTGATCTGATTCCACACGTCGGAAATCGAGTCTTGCGTGAAGATGGCGAAGTTATCCGGCTTCTCGGTCGGAACCTTGCGTCGCCGCCGCAGCAATTCGCGCATTTCGTCGATGGCTTTGGGCATGTCGGCATGCGAGGTGGCCTTGACGCTGATCCAGTACTGCTTCAATTCAGGGTGCAGTTTGCGGAACGTGGGTAGCGGGAACGAGACTTTGTTGTCATCGGGATTTTTCCCTCCGCCAAACACGCTCTTTCGGAGTTTTTCCACCCCGATCACGGTAAACAACTGGCCTTCGATATCTAGCTCTTTTCCCAAGGGCTGCTCATTCGGGAAAAGTTCTGCCGCGGTATCGTGGCCCAGAACAATCACCGAAGCGCGCCGCTCCCCATCGATATCGCTGAACCAGCGGCCGGAGGCCAGTTCGACGTCAATCACATCCTTATAAGAAGTGGTGTCGCCTTCCAGAATGGTTTGCTTCGCTTTGCGGTCCTTGTATTTGACGGAGTAAGTGCCCGTGCCCAGTTCCGGCCGCACATATTGCACCGAGGCGCTGACCGCCTTCACGTGCGGCAGATCCTGCATCGCCATGGCGTCGTCCAGGGTCAGTTCCTTGCGCGTCCGCATCTCTTCCGTCGGACGTCCGAAGATGAAGGGCTCCATGTGGAACGCGAAAATAATATTCGAACCCAGGCTGGTGATGACCTGGCTCACGTTGTCGTTCAGCCCGCGCACAATCGACGAAATCCCGATCACGACGGCCACCCCGATCACGATGCCCAGCACCGTCAGCGACGACCGCATCTTGTTGCTGCGGATCGTGTCCACCGCCATGTTCAGCCCTTCGCCGAGTTCACCTTTGACCAGCATTGCTTCACAACCCTCTTGTCGTCCCCTGTGAACCTCTGTGTCCCCTGTGGTGAAGGCTTTTCTCACGTTTCAAATCGCAGCGCCGCGATTGGATCGAGCGTTGCCGCCCGCCGCGCCGGATACACGCCGAAAAAAATCCCCACGCTGGCGGCCACAAACAGTCCCGCTGCGACGGCCCAGAGTTTAATCGCTGAGGGCATCCCGATGGCCAGCGTCACGCCCTTGGCGATCAGAATGCCAAACAACACTCCGATGGCGCCGCCGAGCAGCGCCAAAGCCACCGACTCAATCAGAAACTGCAGCAGGATGTCGCCGCGTCGTGCGCCCATCGCCTTGCGGATGCCGATCTCCCGCGTCCGTTCCGTCACCGAAACCAGCATGATGTTCATGATCACGATGCCGCCCACCACCAGCGAAATGGCGGCGATTCCGATCATGGCGTAAAAGAAAGTCCCGCTGAAGTCCGACCAGATACTCAGCAGGCTGTCATTGGTCTCGATGTCGAAATTGTCCTCGTCGCCCGGCCGGACGTGGCGGCGGGCGCGCAAAATGGCGCGCGTTTCGTCGATCGCTTCGTCAAATCCGGCGCCGCTGGCCGCGGCCTTGCCCGAAATCCGCACGCTGCTATGCGAACCATTCTGCTTCTGAAACGACGTGATCGGCATGATCGCGTAGTTATCCAGGCTTTGCCCAAGCGTTTTGCCCTTGCGTTTGCCGACGCCAATCACCCGATACACCCAGCCGTCGATACGAATTTCTTTGCTGATCGGATCCACGCCCGGCATCAGCTTATCTGTGATGTCCGGGCCGATGACCACGACCGGCGAATTGCTTCTCACATCGATATCGTTGATCATGCGCCCGGCCGTGAGGTCAATATCGAGAATCGGCACCATCGAGGGCGTCATGCCCCGGACGGTGGTATCGGTGATGGACTGCTCGCCATACTTGACGTGTCCACTGTCGTTGCGCAGTTGCGCTCCCACCCATTCGCAATGCTTGCAGGCTTCGAGGACGGCTTCGTAGTCCTCCATCGTGAGGTCTTTCCGTTTTTCGCCTTCGAGGAATTTATCGATGTTGGTGACGGCGGGTGAAACTTTGAAAACGATGAAAACGTCGGCGCCCAGATTGAATATCTTCGTCGCCACGTAACCATTGATGCCGTTGACGAACGTGACCACCGCAATCACCGCGGCCACTCCGATGACCACTCCGAGCAGGGTGAGCGCCGAGCGCAGTTTGTTCGCCCACAACGACAGGAACGCAATCTTGATCGCCTCGGAAATGTTCATGAGATCAGGTCGCAGCTGCCAGGCCTCAGTTTAACAGCGGTTCGCGTAGGGACGGTCGCCCTCGTGAGCCTGCCCTGAGCGAAGTCGAAGGGTCCAAGCCGAGCGAAGCTCGGCAGACGCCTGTGCTCACGGCAACTTTTTTGGATTAGCTACCGATAGATGACTGCGAAGGCGACCTTCATGCCCTGCCGGAGACCCATCTCATCGACAGTTTCACCGACACCAACGTGACCAGCAGCGCCAGCACCGTCCAGCTCGCGGCAGACGCCATCGTCCCCTGGAAAAGGAGCGGCAACCGAGAGGGCGACAACATGGGGATCTCTGCCGTGGCGGATGCTCTCCCCAACCGTGCGATAGCCACAACTCCCGTCACCAGAACCAGCGCCAGCGCAAGGCCTCCGACTATCAAGCCGGGCAGAGCGCGTTTCCACGGGAACGGAATCGGCGCCGGTGCTGCCGCCTCGCGCCGAACCGCATCCATAACGGAGGCGGTAAAGCCCGAAGACGGCACGATTTCATCCTCACGGCAAAGGACGCGATCAATCTCGTCGTATTCCATTAAGCCTCCTTCAGGCGCGGAACCGCCAACAATTGCGGAAGCTTCCCGCGCAGGATCTCCCGTCCGCGAAACAATCGCGCCTTGACCGTGCCTTCCGGCAGCCCGAGGCTCCGCGCCGCGGCAGGGACGTCCATGTCGTGAAAGTAAAAAAGCATCAAGGCCTCGCGATACTTCGCCGGCAAAGCCCCAACCGCGCGCCGCACCGCCAAATCCCTGTCCCGGTCCTCGAGTCCTCCGTCCGAAGCGCGCGCATCCGCAGGTTCCGCAATGTCGTCGAGCGACACAATTCGTGCCGGGATGCGGCGCAGTTCCGAACGGTAAAGGTTCGTCGCCAGTGCGAATAGCCAGGTGGAAAAGACCGCATCCTTGCGCCACTGGCTGAGCCCGCGGTAAGCGCGCAGAAACGCCTCCTGAGCCATCTCCTCGGCGCGGCCGCGATCGCGGCAAAAACGGTAGGCCAGGTTGATCAGCGGTCCCTGCCACCGGAGGACAATCCCTTCAAAAGCGGAAACGTCGCCCGCCAGAACTCTTTCCACATCGCTCTGGTCGTCGGTGGCGCTCACTCTGGACTCTGCCTCAAACGGTATGACACGGCAAATCTGCCGCCGGTTGCATTATTTCAGAAGTGGACCCCCATCGAAGAAAATGCAACCGAAGCGGCCGCAGCCCGGTCTTACCGGACGAAAGCAGAAGAACCCTAAGGAGCTGATTATGGCATTCGATACAGGAGAAAACCTCATCGGGGTCGCAGCCATGCTGGTACCCATCGTAGGGAGTATTGCCCTGTTCTCTTTCCTGGCCGTCGCCGTATGGTCCGATGCGCGCCGCAAAGAGAGAGAAGAATACTACCGCAGCGAAACCCTGAAAAAGATCGCGGAGAGCTCCGGAGAAGGTGCCAAGGCCGCGATCGAACTGCTGCGTGAACAGAATAAGAACATTACAAAACGCCGCGTCGAAGGTATGAAGCTGGGCGGATTGATCACGGCTGTCGTCGGCATCGGTGCCATGGTGCTTCTGCGTGGGCTGGTGCGCGACGAGCCGGTTTATCTCGCCGGACTGATTCCCTTGTTGATCGGCTTGGCCCTGCTGGCGTACACATTCGTCCTCGCGCCCAAAGAGGTGGAGTGACAGAACGCGCCATCACAGCTTGCAAAAGAAATCGCGTTTCGTATCAGGGCATCGCTTCAGCGATGCCGTAAGTCTTCGGAAACCACTCGCCCCTTTAAGGGCTGGGCCTCAAAATCCGGCTCTCTGCGTAGCCTAATCCGGTCTGCGCTGTAATGGCCTGCTCTATAATGAATCTGTTGGCAGCCGGACCGGACGGTCGCTCGTCGTAAGACGGGAGGAAAGTCCGAACTCCGCAGAGCAGTGTGCCGGATAACGTCCGGGAGGGTGGATTCAAATCCACTCGACGGAAAGTGCCACAGAAAACATACCGCCCGGGCCGCAAGGCTCAGGTAAGGGTGAAAAGGTGCGGTAAGAGCGCACCGCCGACGCAGTAATGCGCCGGGCAGGGCAAACCCCACACGGAGCAAGACCAAATAGGGAGGGATTTCCTGGCAAGCCTTCGGGTTCGCCGGGGACGCGTGCTGGCTCGGTGCGCCACGACCTCCGGGTAGGTCGCTTGAGCCCCGCAGTAATGCGTGGCCTAGAGGAATGACCGTCCTGCCGCAAGGCAGACAGAATTCGGCTTACAGGTCCGGCTGCCATACGCTTTTGTTTTCAGCTATCACTGTGGCGTTGGCTGGCGATTGTTCACATCTTAGGAAAAGACGCACCGCAGACAATCAGAGCTAGGCTGTCTTTATACCGTTGCCCAAAGCGATCGAAAAGGATCCAACAGCGGCTTTAGCCGCTGGGGGCGCGGAACCCACACTGCATCGACTTTGTTCGCGTATTTCCAGGACTCGACACTAGGTCCGAAGTCTCCACTCGCCCTATACTTTCCGCATGTGCGGTCGCTATCGCTTAGCCCGGAAGAAAGAAATCCTGGCCGAGACATTTGATATAGAGAATGACGATGAAGTCGACTGGAGCCCGCGCTATAACGTAGCCCCTGGCCAGGACGTGCCCGTAGTCCAGCAAGACCCAACCCGCCCCGTACGAACGCTCTCGCTAATCCGCTGGGGACTGATCCCCTCCTGGTCAAAAGACGCCAACGCCGGATACAAAATGATCAACGCCCGTGCCGAGACGGTTGCCGACCTGCCCGCCTTCCGCGATCCCTTCCGCTCTCGCCGCTGCCTGGTTCCCGCCGACGGATTTTATGAATGGACGAAGCAGGCCAGGCAGAAATTTCCATTCCTATTTTCGATGGCCGACGATTCCATCTTCGCCTTTGCCGGAATCTGGGACCGCTGGAGGACACCAACCAAGGAATCGCTGGAAACCTGTTCCATCATCACCACCTCGGCGAACCCGCTCCTCTCCGGCATTCACGACCGCATGCCCGTAATCCTGAAGCGCGATGACTACGACCTCTGGCTCGATCCCGGCTTCAAGAAGGTGGAGGATCTTCGCGACCTGCTCCAGCCATTCCCCGCCGAAGCCATGCATCACTACCGCGTCAGCACTCGCGTGAATTCCGTAAACAACGACGACCCCGCTTGCGCCGAGGAATATGTCCCGGAACTGTTGTTTTAACCGGGCGACCGCCGAATTCGTCGAATCACTTCTTGCTGCCGGACGCACTCTTGCCCGCTGCTGTGGCTGGGGTTCCGGCGGATGGTTTGCGTCCCCCCAACACAATCCGCGCCACTCGACTGCGCTCCAGTTTCATGGCCTTGCCTTTCACATTGATGTTCACGCCAGTGTTGGTCACCGAGGTGACGTTGCCCAGCAGCACCCTTCCGTCGCGCAAAACCACGGTATCGAGCGTCAACGGGTTCAACTCCAGTTCAACGCTACCGGGTAGGGCGTTCTCCGCAATTTCCACGGGCGCGCTCTCGGTCCGATAGCCCTCCTTGCTGAACTCCAGCACATGCTTGCCCGGAGCCATCGGGAGCACCTGCGGGGTTACGCCCGACTCTTGCGAATCAAGCTTGAGGCTGGCCCCGGAAGGCACGCTGGTAATGCTCATTTTGATCTTCATCGGTTCGTCGGAGGGCAGATGCTGCGGCTGCAATTCCATGCTCGCAAAGGAGCCCAAAGCATGCGCAGTGACCGGGATCTTGGCCCGTTGCCCGGCCGCCAAATTGGTCACTTCCAGATATCCTTCGCCCACCCGCTTCCCGTTCTTGTCCAGCAGGTAGAGATAGAAAGAAGCGGAAGGAATCGCTTTCGTGCTCAGGTTTTCCGCCAGCGCCTCACCCAGATAATCGCTCTGGCCGGAGACGGAACTGATTTGGCGCAACTTGCCCAAGGTGAAGCGCAACATCGTGTCGTTGCCATTGCCATTGCTCGGCCAGGTCAGAACGGTATCGGCGGCGAGCGCGCCGGCAACTGCCCACAGCAAGAGCACCGGAACAATCCAGATTGGCTTACGCATCGTGCCTCTATCTTGCCGGGTTCGAACTGGCCGTACAACTGGAATATCGCCCCGGCGCCCTTACTGAAGTGAATGGCCCGCGTGCAATAGGGTCGAATCTCGGAACCCGTGCTGGCGCTCTTGCATTGATTTTGAGTAACATAGACCCCCTCCGCAACATACTCCACTCGTCTTAAGGAGGCCTCTATGGCGCAGCAAACTCCGTCCCGTATTGTGCGGTCGGCGTCGACGTTGTCCATCCTGTGGGGCGTTTCGCTCATCATCTTGGGCATGCTGGCGGTGGGATCGCCGTTGATCGCCGCCGTCGCGGTTAACGTGGTAATTGCTTGGCTCATCGTTTTAGCAGGTGTGGTCCACTTGACGGTCGCTTTTCACACACGCGAAGCGGGCAGTCTGATCTGGAGACTGCTGGTAGGGCTCGCCTATATCTGCTTTGGCGGGTACCTGATTGCGCGTCCCGCCGTGGGTGTGGCATCGCTCACTTTGATCCTGGCATCGCTCTTTCTGGTTGAGGGCATCTTGAACATCGCCCTCTTCTTTAAGGTGCGCTCCGTGCAAGGATCCAGTTGGTTCCTGTTCGACGGGATCGTTACGCTGTTATTGGGGCTGATGATCTATGGGCAATGGCCATCGAGTTCGGCTTGGGCGATAGGCACGCTGGTCGGCGTGAGCATGATCTTCAGCGGCGTTACCCGCGTGATGCTGTCCTTCGCGGTGCGCAAGACAACGGATACGATCGTGTCGAAGTTGGCTGCATAAGTGGGTCGCGGCAACATTTGACGGAGACCTGGTTCAGCGGCGCCAAAAAGGATGCGGCGCGTCAGCGCAGGTGTGTTCGCTGAACTCTGAACGGAGGAACACGGCATGGGAGGCCTGATTCCATTAGGCGACGCGTCGCGGCGCCAGCACGCGTCCCCCTGGTCACTGCTCTCTTCATCTTCGTGAACGCCTTGGTTTTTGTCTTGGAGTTGGTGCGTGGCGACACATTCGTGACGCAGTGGTCATTAGTGCCGGCGCAAATTGTTTCCGGCCATCACTGGATCACGATTCTGACCGCCATGTTCATGCATGCCAGTTGGTCGCACATCATCGGCAACATGATTTTCTTCTGGGCCTTTGCCCCCGAAATCGAAGATGCGATGGGCCGGGGCCGCTATTTTGTCTTCTACCTGCTTGGCGGGCTCGTGGCCACACTCGCCCAGGTTCTGGCCGACCCGCACTCCACCGTGCCCAACCTCGGCGCCAGCGGAGCCATCGCCGCGGTGATGGGCGCGTTCATCGTCACCTATCCTCGGGATCAAATTCGCACGCTTCTGTTTATCTTCGTGTTCGGGCGAATCAGCTTCATCCCCGCGGCTCTCTTGATCGGCTTTTGGTTTCTCACTCAGCTCTTCCACGCCGGCGCTGTCGCACACGTGCAGACCGGCGGCGTGGCATACCTGGCGCATATTGGCGGCTTTATCTTCGGAGCTGCCACTGCCCGTTGGTTCGAAGACTCCCGTCGAATCGCCTGATTCGCGCCAGTCAGTGGAAGTCATGCGATCGAACCGCAACGTCGCTGATCTTCAGCGGACGCACCACATCCGCCTTCACCGAGACCACATTCTCCTGGTTTTGCAGCCTGCCCTCGATCAAAAGAAATTTGCCGTAGGTCACCACCCGCCGATATTGTTCATAGACCGCGGGAGTAATGATTGCGTTCGAGATCCCCGTTTCATCTTCCAGGCTCAGAAACACGAATCCCTTGGCCGTTCCCGGCCTCTGCCGCGCGATCACGCATCCCGCGATCGTAGTCTTCCGCCCGTCTTCGAACTTCTTCAGATCGCGCGCACAAACAATGCCTATGCGCGATAGCGCCTCCCGGTGATAAGCCATAGGATGCGGTCCCGTGGTGACGCCCGTCCCGTGGAAGTCAGCCGCCAGCCGTTCGTCCACAGTCATCTGCACCAGTGGAGATGCTTCCTCCTGCTCCGGCAGATCCCGCAACAGCGGCCCCGTCGGACGCCCAGCGTATTCCACCTGCCAGAGCGCATCGCGCCGATGGATGTTTTCCCCCAGCGAATTCAGCGCCCCGATTTTCGCCAACATGGTGAGATCGTTCTTCCGCAACTCAGGCACCCGCAGCGCCAGATCGTGTATGGAATCGAAAGGGCGAAGTTGGCGTGCGTGAACCAAAGCTTCTCCCACTTCTTGCCGCAATCCTCGTGCATAGAGCAACCCAAGCCGCAGCGCGAAGCGGGCCTCGTCGCCGTTCTCCGGCTCCAGCGTGCAGAACCAGTCGGAGCGCTGCACGTCAATCGGCTTCACTCTCAGTCCATGCCGCTGCGCGTCTTTCACCAGCGTGGCCGGATTGTAAAAACCCATCGGCTGGTTGTTCAGCATGGCCGCCGTGAACGCCGCCAGATAATGGCACTTGAGATAGGCGCTGGCGTAAGCGATCAGCGCAAAACTGGCCGCGTGCGACTCCGGAAACCCATACAACGCGAACGACGCGATCGACTGAATAATCTGCTCTTGCGCATCGGCTCGAATGCCGTTGGCTGTCATTCCCTGGCGCAGCTTGATCTCCAGCTCCCGCATTCGCGCCTGCGAACGGCGCATCCCCATCGCTCGCCGCAGTTCTTCCGCTTCTCCGCCGCTGAAGTTGGCGACCAGCATCGCCATGCGAATCAACTGTTCCTGAAACAGCGGCACTCCCAGCGTTCGTTTCAGCACCGGCTCCAGCAGCGGATGCGCATACGTTACCGCTTCTTTCCCCTGCCGCCGCTTCATATAAGGATTCATCATCTTCCCCACAATCGGCCCCGGACGGATGATGGCCACCTGTACCACCAAATCGTAAAAACGCACTGGACAATTGCGCGGCAAGGCCGACATCTGCGCCCGGCTCTCCACCTGAAACATCCCCACCGTGTCGGCCCGTTGCAAAGTGCGATAAACCTCCGGGTCGTCTTGCGGAAGCTGAGCCAGATCGAGCGGCTCCTCGTAATGCCGGGGTACCAGATCAAGGCAGTCTTCGAGCACCGCCATCATGCCCAGCCCCAGCAGATCGACCTTGATGATCTTCATGTCGGCGCAGTCTTCCTTGTCCCATTGAATGACGTTGCGCCCCGGCATGGACGCCGGCTCGATGGGAACGACCGCATTCAGTTGCCCCGCGCAAATCACCATGCCGCCAGAGTGCTGCCCAAGGTGGCGGGGAATATCCTGCATGCGCTCGCAGATTTCCAAATATTTGGCGATGCGCCGATGCTGCATGTCGAAGCCCGCCGTGCGAAAGCTGGCATCCAAAGTATCCGTTGGTCCCTTCCATTCCCATGCCCCCACCAACTTAGTAAGTCGCCCCAAAGTGTCCGCATCGAACCCGAGGGCCTTCCCCGCCTCGCGCGCGGCCGATCTTCCGCGATAAGTAATGACATTCGCGGTCATCGCCGCGCCCAGCTCGCCATAACGCTGATACACGTATTGCAGGGCACGCTCGCGGCGGTCGCCGCTGGGCAGATCAAGATCGATATCTGGCCACTCGCCACGCTCGGCCGAGAGAAAGCGCTCAAACAGCAGCTCCATGCCTACCGGATCAATCGCCGTGATCCCAAGCGCATAGCACACCACGCTGTTCGCCGCCGATCCCCTCCCCTGCACCAGAATGCCTTCACGCCGACAGAACTGCACAATGTCCCAAACGATCAGGAAATACCCCGCCAGTTCCAGTTGCCCAATCAACGCCAGTTCGCGGCGAGCCTGCTGCCGCGCCTTTGCGAAAAGTGTCGCATCCCGCTTCGGCAGATACCGTTCCCGTACGCCTTCTTCCACCCGCTTCTCCAGAAACGCCTGCATGGTGCCGCCATCGGGCACGGGATAACTAGGGAAGCGGTATCCCAGATCGCTCATCGTGTAAGTCAGGCGCGCGGAAAGCTCCGTGGTGTTAGTAACTGCCTCCGGAAGATCGCGGAACAACTCCTGCATCTCCCGCGGAGAGCGCAGATATCGTTCGGCATTCACTGAAAGCAAGCGCCCCGCGCTGTCGAGCGTCGAGTGGTGCCGGATGCTGGTCAGCACGTCCATTACTTCCCGCTCGTAGGCCGTGGCGTAATTGACGCCATTAGTTGCAACCAGTGGCAACTTCAAAGCCAGCGCAATTCGTACCGCTGCCTGGTTGCGGTGTTCCTCGCGACGGTCAAAGTGGCGCTGCAATTCGACGTAAACATTTCGTGGACCGAATAACCCAACAATTTTCTCGACTGCGCGCAGCGCCGCGTCGTATCCGCCACGTGCGAGGGCAGATGCCAAAGCACCTTCGTCCCCTCCCGTCAGGCAGATCAATCCCGCGGCGTGTTCTCCGATGTCCGCCAGGGTTGCGGCGCCTTCGGCCTTCGTGCCTTCCCGCAATTTGTAGCCAGTGATCAGCCGGCAGAGATTCTGATATCCAAGTGCAGACTCCACCAGCACCGGAAAGCGTACCGGCCTTCTCCGCCGTGATATGAAAGCGCGGCGCCCCGTAAAGCCCGTTGCGGTCAAGCAGCGCCATCGCCGGCATCTGCAGTTCGGCGCAGCGTGCCATCAGCATTTCCGGCAGGGAAGCGCCTTCCAGAAAACTGAAAGCCGAGCGGGCATGGAGTTCCACATACATCGCAAAATCTCAGTCGTAGATTCCAATCAGATACCAGCAGTCTGAAGCCGGGTCATAAGCGACGCGGCAGCATTTCCTGTCCTGCCCGCCCAGCGCCAAGTCCCACTCTTCGCGCGACCACTCCGGATAGGTCCACCATGCCCCACTCGCCTTCCAAGGCCCCGAGTCTCTCTGCACCATAAACTTTTGCCCTTCCAAAAAAAATGCGCCCAAATGCAAAGCAGTGCTGTTTTGAGAAATAGTTTTTTGGCAGGGTCCGTCTTCACAGCCTGCAGAAAAACTCTGATTCGCGCAGGTTTTTGGGCAGGGCCCGGTTTCACTGCTTGCGGAAAAACTCAATGTCGAACTGGCTTTTGGGTGGCGCAGCGCTTCAGCGCTGCGGTAAGCGCATTGTTGTGAATTCGGCTTTAGCCGCTGAGGGCATGGCCCTTGCTTGGAAACGACTTTTTCTGCAGTCGGTTTCACTTCCACGCGAATCACGCGCGGCGGCCGCAAGATCCGCAGCGCCGATGGGCAAGGCCCAGAAAAAGCTCGCGAAGCGGTACTGGCGCTGGGAACGAACGAAGCCATCCGGAATGCCTCCGGACGATGGCTATCCAACAGTTCCGCCGCCCCCACCCGATTCTCCCCCACCAGCTTGCGCAGCCGCGCCAGCAAAATTTCCAATCGTCCCGCCTCTGGAGTTTGCGGCGTGAACAATCCTTGCTGCACAGTTTGCGAGCGCGCCGGTTGCGCCACCAGATGCAAGCCGATCACGGCAGCCTCCGGCGGATGCAGCTCCAGATCCAGTTGCACCAGCTTCAGCAGCGTCTGATAACTCCATTCCGGCAATGCCGGCCGCACCATGCGCCGATGTTCTCTGCGCACCACTCCATCCAGCACCAGCCGCGTCTCCACCTGCGCAATCGCAAGAGCGCGTGCCGCCGCCCGTCTGAAAATCTGCTCCAGCATCCTGCTGATCAAAAACAACAATGGCTCCAGCAGGTCCACCGGATGCTCCAGCTCCGTGCTTTCGCTGAGAACGGCATCAGCCGGAGGCTCAACCGGGGTGAGTAAGTGCTCGCACTCGCCCCGCGACAGAGCCTGCAGCCGATGCCCAACCTCCCCAACCCGCGCCACGAGCGCCGTCTGCGGCAAGCCCGCCAGTTGCCCCAGCGTCCGAATTCCCCACGAAGCAAATGTCTCTCGCTGCTCCGCTTCAAGTTCCAGCACCGCCAGCGGAAGCGGAGCCAGCACGCTAGCCTCGTTGCCGGTAGGAATGACAGTGATTCCAGCAAATCCGCGGGCCGCTACCACCGCGGCATAAGCATTAACGGAAGTAGCAGCGCTGGCTTCAAATCCCGCCGCCTCCGTCGCCCGTAGCAGCGCCTCTGCTATCTGCTTCGGTGTCCCAAAGAGCCGCTCGCAGGCAGCAATATCCAGGACAAGCGTTGCCCCCGAAACGCTCTCCGCCGGAGATGCCAGCACTTCGACCCTGGGCGAGAACCGCTCCGCGCACTCCATCAGAACGCGGAAAGCCGAATCTTCCCGAGCCTTCACTCTTGAGCGCAGTGCAATGCGATTGCGATTGCTAATAAAAGATTCCGCCTGCACCCGGCTCATTCCCCGCTCAAGCCCAAGCCCGCGTGCTCGGTCGTTCAGCGAAAACACAGTTTCAAGCGATGAGACGCCATCCAGAACCGCCACGGCATGTCCGCGCAATTCCGGACAAACTCGCACCTCCGCCTGCACCGGAAAATCGCGCATGTGCAGACCTAGATACAACCGTGCAGACATGTCTCATCTCGCCCATAAGGTCGTACCGTTCCACGAAGTCGCGGCAACCGACACTGGTTTCTTCTTTAAGGGAAGAAATAACTCCGGCGCACTCCCCCGCTTGCGGTCAGCGCTGATCTGGTAGCGGAATCCCGTCAATAGCGGCAATCCAATCGCAGCCTCATTCGCGGATTGCCACCGCTCGTCCGCTTCCCGGCAACGTAGCGCTACAGAAGCGCAACTGCTGGCGCACGCCGTTTGCGTTACCAGCAGGAGAATGGCGTGCGACTTCTCCGCTTGCAGCCGAAAGCGATACCACGAAGCCAAAGGCACGCGACGCGCCTGTTCCGGGCCGACGTCGCCCATATCCAACACGATCGCTCGAAAGCCTCCCGTATTCAGCAACAGATCCGTCGCTCGCAGTCCCTGATCCAGACGATCCCAGACTTCTTTCGCCGCCGCACGGCGCCGCGGCTTAGAGAATGGCCGGGACCTGGAATCAACCGATCTTTCCGCAGCAGTATCCTTTTTAGGCGCCACGCGCTCCACGGACCGGGTAACGCGTCTTCCTCGAATAGATTCCGAGCAGCGGGGCGTGTAATCAACCAGCGGAATTTCGGCGTTCTCCAGACTGGCTTTAGCCTGAAACAGCTCTTCGACTGCGTGCTCCATGCCAAGCATTTCCGTGCGCGGATGCGAGCCTCCGCGGCCATACTTCACGTCTTGTCTTTCTTGTGAGCGCGTTCTCACTTCCAGAGGCCACTTGTCCGCGATCGGCAGACTCCCCGACGTTTCGTCTGCCGAACCTCCCGCCCGCACCCAGAGCAGGCGTCCCAGATCAATCCCCATCGCGGCGGCAGACAGCGGATCCAAGGCATCTGAGATATCCACATAAGCCGCTGCCGCCCCTTGCCGGGTAATGCCCGCCAGAACGGAAAGCACCAGTGTGCTTCTGCCCGAAGAAGCCCGGCCAATCACCTCCGTCACCCCGCCCAGCGGCAATCCTCCCTCCAGCAGCGCGTCCACTTCTGCGATGCCGGTAGGCAGAAGTTCTGGGGCGTTGCGATGGGGCACGGAAAGAGCCGCGGGAATCCGCATCGCCAGCACGGACTCGATCTGCTCTCGGAGGGCTGCCGCGGAGGGCATGATATTCGCCTTTTGTTCGCCTGTAAAAGGCTACGGACTTCCCGGCCATTTGTCAACTTACCCCATATCCCCGTGCTGGTAACCGAAGGTCGATCCGCAGCGGTGCTCGCCCGCTAATTTTCTTTGCGTTCTTCGCGAGTCCTTCGCGTACTTTGCGTTTAAGATCTTTCTAGCCACAACGCAAATTCCTGCCCTTGCGCTGGTTTTACGTCCCCAGCTTGCCTAGCCTGCGGGGCGGCAATATACTTTGCGAGGCTCACCTGCAATTCTGGGAGACCATCCCAACCGCCATCATACGGAGACATTTATGAAAACAATCGACCTCGAACAGGAAACTAATCCTTGGCAGGCGCAAGCCGCCCGCTTTGACCTGGCCGCCCACAAGCTGAATCTTGATGAAGGACTGTGGAGGGTTCTACGCAGCCCCAGTCGCGAAATCATTGTTCATATTCCCGTGATGATGGATGACGGGCACCTCGAAGTCTTTACCGGATACCGCGTGCAGCACTCCATCGCGCGCGGTCCGGCCAAGGGCGGCTTGCGCTATGGGCCCGACGTGAACCTCGACGAAGTGCGCGCCTTGGCGAGTTGGATGACGTGGAAGTGCGCGGTGGTCAACATTCCCTTCGGCGGCGCCAAGGGCGGCATCATTTGCGATCCGCACAAGATGTCGCAGGGTGAGTTGGAGCGCATGACCCGCCGCTACACTGCCGAGCTGTTCGATTTCATCGGCCCGGAAAAAGACGTTCCCGCTCCCGACGTGAACACCAACGAGCAGACCATGGCCTGGATCATGGATACCTACTCCATGCACATGCGCCAGACCTGCACCGCAGTCGTAACCGGTAAACCGGTCAATATCGGCGGATCGCGCGGGCGCCGCGAAGCTACCGGCCGCGGCGTGCTCATGGTCTGCGAACAGGCGATCAAGAAACTGCACCTGAATCGCAATACCACCCGCGTCATTGTGCAGGGCTTTGGCAACGTCGGTTCGAACGCGGCCCGCCTCATGGCGGAAGCCGGATACAAGGTCATCGGCATCGGCGAGGTGGACGGAGGCCTCTACAAAAAGGATGGCATCGACATTGAAGCGTTGTGGGAATTCCGCCAGCGCAATGGCGCCATTCACGGTTTCCCGGGCGCCGAGCCGTACGATACGGCAGACCTCATGCTGGTCGATTGCGACATCCTGATTCCGGCGGCCACCGAAAACGTGATCACCAGCCAGAATGCCGACCGCGTGAAATGCAAGATCCTGGCCGAAGGCGCCAATGGTCCCACTACCGCGGCTGCCGACGATATTCTCTCTGAGAAAAAAGTCTTCGTGATTCCCGACATCCTGGCCAACGCCGGCGGTGTCACCACTTCCTACTTTGAGTGGGTGCAGGATCGCCAGGGCTACTTCTGGAAGGAATCGGTGGTCAACGAGCATCTGGAAGAGATCATGGATGCGGCCTTCGATGACGTTGTTCGCTACTCCGAAACTCATGGCGTGAACAACCGCATCGCCGCCTACATGCTGGCCATCGACCGCGTGGCCTACACCATCCGCCAGCGCGGAATCTACGCCTAGCAGCGCGTGATGTAAGGACGACTCGTATCAAGGACGATTTGTATCAGGGACGATTTGTATCAGGGTATGCCTTTAGGCATACCGTAACTGCCGTGCTATGAATGCGCCTTTAGGCGCTGGTTATCTCGCGAGGACATATGAATCATTCCCAACGCAAACTTACTCTCTGCATGCTCGCTTTCTGCCTGCTGCTCACAGTCGCCGTTTCGCCAGCATTGGCGAAGGCCCAAGCCAGCAACACCACTCCCGCCGCGAAACCCGCAGCCCCAGCCAGTCCCAGCGCAACTCCCGCCGCTCCCAAGGCAACCACCAAGACGGCAGCTGGCGCTCCGTCCACTCAGGAGATTGCCGCTGCGAAAGCCAGCGGCAAGGTCTGGGTCAACACCGACAGTGGCGTCTACCACAAAAGCGGCCGCTGGTATGGCAAGACCAAGGCCGGAAAGTTTATGACCGAAGCCGAAGCCAAAGCCGCCGGCTACAAAGCAGCTCAGCGATAGATGGCGCGCGGCTGCTCTGATCGTGCATCATTTTGGTAGCATCTCAATTTGGCTAATCCCCAACCATTGTCATCCTGAGCGAAGCGAAGGACCTGCTTTTTGCTCGTAGCAATTCCAACCTGCCTCGCCGAGTTTTCAAACTGCGACACTACCATCATTTTCTGTCCGTTGCCACGGCCTCTGATCTAGAGGATAATCACCTTGGCCGCACTCGCAGCCTCGGCTCATTCGTCGCGTGAATCTTCCGAACTACATCACGCTCACCCGCATTGCGGCGATCCCGCTTCTGATCTGGATTCTGTGCACTCCACGTTTCGCCACCGAACAAACCGGAGAACGCGAAATCCTGGCTTCGGCGGTTTTCATCCTGGCTTCGATCACCGACGGCATTGACGGCTATCTCGCGCGCAAACGCGGCCAGATCACCACCATGGGCATGCTGCTCGATCCGCTAGCCGATAAGTTGCTGATCGCCGCCGCCTTCGTTACCCTGGTCCAGTTCAATCCCGCGCTGGTCCCGGCCTGGATGGCCGTCGTCATCATCGGCCGCGAATTTCTGGTCAGCGGGCTGCGCTCCATTGCCGCTTCCGAAGGTTTTACCATTCAAGCCAGCGAACTGGGCAAGTTCAAGATGCTGGTGCAGATCATCTCGGTCGTGGCCGTGATTCTTGCTCGCCGCTGGCACGAGTGGCCCCTGTACGGCCCCTACGTTTTCCCGGTCTACTGGATTGCCTGGCTCGCCGTCTGGTTCATGGTTCTGCTTTCGCTGGTTTCCGCGCTCGACTACTTCGTTGCCTTCTGGTCGCGCATCGACCGCAAATCCGAAAAGCGGCGCCGCCGGGCCTTCGTCCTCGCGCGGCGGAGAAAACGCGATGTCCAAGCTGTCTGAAAAACCGCCTGCTAATCTGACCGAACAAGTCCCCGGCCTTTTATCCCAGGAATTTTCGCTCGAGCAACGCCGCACCCTGCTCCGCATCGCGCACCAGTCGATTCTTTCCGCTCTCGAGCGTCAGCCTTTCCCGCCAGCGCCGCCGCTTTCGGCCGCGATCTCGGAGCCACGCGGTGTCTTCACCACTCTTTATCTGCCCGGCCGTCTCCCCGGCCAGCTTCACCGCCAGCTTCGGGGATGCGTCGGCTACGCCGCGCCCATCGCGCCTTTGCATCGCGCCGTGGCGGAAACCGCCCGCGCCGCCGCTTTTGAAGATTCCCGCTTCTTGCCGGTCACCAAAGACGAAGCTCTTCAGCTGGAGATTTCCTTGAGCGTGCTCTCCCGTCTTTTCCCGATTCACCCCGAGGCAGTGGAAGTCGGGCGTCACGGCCTGGTCATCTCGGAGAGCGGCCGGCGCGGCCTGCTGCTCCCACAGGTTCCCATCGAATACGGCTGGGACCGGGAAACTTTTCTCGAGCAAACCTGCCGCAAAGCGGGCCTGCCCCTGGACGTCTGGCGCAAAGCCGCAACTCTCGAGGCTTTCACCGCCGAAGTGTTCGGCGACGCCGATGTCGAACTTCCCCGCTGAATCTCCTGGCTGAATTTCCCGGCCAAGATCTCTCAACTAGAATTCATCTCATAGCCCCTGAGGGCCTCGCTCTTGCTCTGGAAACAATTTATGAGACAAGTTCTAGTCTTCGCATTTCGCTCTTTCGCGTCCGCCCCTACTTTAGTACTCTTGTTTTTTATGCCGGACGCAGTAAGCTGTGCCCTGGCTGTTGAGTTGTGGGGGCAACATGGAACTTGTGATTGTGATTGTCGTAGTGCTCGTCGCGGGCGCGATGATTCCCGGGAATCCGAAAATCCTCTTCTTCCGCTAACCACACAAGTTCTCCCTTGTGTAGAGACGGGGCTTGCCCCGTCTCCTCGAGCGCGGATACGCCGCAACCCGCGTCGCTAGAAGCGAACCACCTGCACACGCAAAAGAAAAAGGGGAGATTTACTCTCCCCTGGTTCCGATTCGATGCTTTCGTTCTCTTACTCTTGTGCCTCCAGTTCCACGGTGTCGCCCCCATGAACGTCTTCCAGCGCGAACACCACCATGGCGGACGATGACGTCGGGGTTACGTTCAGAACTACCACTTCTCCCACCGCACGCCGTGGCAAGTCGGCCACATGAATGTTCGGCCCTTTGCCCTTCGTGAAACGATCTGCTTCATAAGTCACCGGGCGCATCTGTGTGTCTTCTGTGGGTCCGGTCTTGAAGGAGAGTGAGTCCACCGGATCTGCCAGGGTCGCGGTGTAGGAGCGCTCTACGCGGAAATAGTCCCCCACCTTCACGCCCTGGTTCGAACCCACGTTCATATAAACCTTCATGCCCGTGCCGATCTCGCTGTCAAAGTCTTTCGCCATCACGATCCGTCCGCTCAGCTTTCCATTCGCCGGCGCGAACCGGTCGAAATGTCCGGGCGCGCGGAACGCGATCGCCGGTCTTTCCACGAAAGGCATCGCGACATCTCCCGGGTTGATGGCATCGCAACTGAATTCCACCTGCGCGATCGCTTGGTGATTGCGCGTATCCACCACTCGCACTCTCCCAATTTCCCCATACGGGTGTCCCGTGGCCGCCAGTATTTTCTTCTGCCCCGGAAAAATTTCGTACTCGTTCACGTCCTTCAGTTCGCGGACAATCGAATACAGTTGTCCAGTCTGGTACCCGCTTCCTGCCAGATAGATCATTTCCCCGAGCTTGAACTTCGTCGAGATCGGTGTATCCAGGCCCCCGCTTACGTAGTTCGCGTCGGGAATCCGGTCCTTGTTAATGAAACCCGCGCAATAAATATCTTGCGCTCTGGGCGTCTGGTAACGAACGTAGGGCGTATTGACCGCCGTGCCGATGATGCCCGACGCATCCGGCGTGCTCGCCGTCGTCGCTGCCGGTTGGGCCACAGCAAACGTCGCCCCCACCATCAGTAGCAATAACAATCCTGTTTTCTTCATCTTACCTCCGACCCCTAACGGTTCCGGCTCTGCCCCGGCTATCTCTTTCGTAAGACAAGAGTTACAGCCAAAAAGTAACAAGCGCCCGGAATCGGGTCAAGGTTACGAGGGTGTTGAGCCCCCTGGCTCCCAAAGTGTTTTCTGGCCCCTCCGGTAACCTTATGTTGCATCTGCGCCTACGCCCCTGTAATATCGCGCCGTTGTTGAAAACAAATGGCCTTGGCTTTTTCTTCTACTCTCGCGCCCCGCCTCCTGCCTTTGCGCCTGCCCAAGGTCTGCCTCGCCCTCAGCGCTGATACGGTTGAAGACATCCTCGCCATCGCCGAGTCCATGGGCCGGGATAACCCTTTCCTCGAATTCCGTTTCGATTATCTGAAGCAGCCTCTGGCTGCGCTTCCCAAGATCCATCGCTTTCTCGAAACCCACCAGTACGTCACCGCCATCGCTACCTGCCGCCGTGCCGACCATGGCGGCAAGTTCAAAGGATCGCTCGCTTCTCAACTGGAAGTGCTCACCAAGGCCGCCGCCGCAGGCTGTCCGATTGTCGATCTCGAACTCCAGAGCGCGCTCAAATCGAAGCCCGAAGCGATGAAGCGCCTGCGCAGCCGCGCCGCGCTCATCCTCTCCTTCCACGATTTCCACGCCACCCGCAATATCGAGGCAACGCTGGAAAAAATGCTGAAAATTCCAGCCGACTTCTACAAGCTCGTTTCCACCGCCACCACCCTCTCCGACAACGTGGCCATGATGCAGTTTCTCGAAGCCCAGAGCGGCAAGCATATGCTGATCGGCTTGTGCATGGGAGAACAAGGCATCATCAGCCGCGTGCTCGGCGTGCGCGCCGGCAGCGCTTTCACCTTTGGCGCCGTCAGCGACGATCTAAAAACCGCGCCCGGTCAGGTCACCACCCAGGATCTGCGCAGCATCTACCGCATCGAGCAAGTCGACGCCGCCACTCGCGTCTACGGAGTCGCCGGCGATCCCATCGCCCATTCGCTCTCGCCCATCATCATGAACGCCGCCCTGCGCCGCGAGAACGTCAACGCCGTCTATCTTCCTCTCCACGCCAAAACTCTCAAGGATCTCATCCACTGCGTGCGCGACATTCCTCTGCACGGCCTCAGCATCACCATGCCCTACAAGCAGGCGATTCTCTCGCATCTTGACAACACCGACGCCCACACCGCCAAGATCGGAGCTTGCAACACCGTCGTTCGCGCCCAGGATGGCAAGCTTTACGGATTCAATACCGACGTTGCCGGCGTGCTTCGTCCCCTCGAACAGCGCCTCTCCATCGACGGCGCGAAAATTCTGGTGATCGGTGCCGGAGGCGCGGCCCGCGCCGCCGTCTTCGCACTCAAAGAGCGCGGCGCCGAAGTCTGGATCCTGAATCGCACCTCCGTCAAGGCTCAGAAGTTGGCGCGCCAAGCCAAAGCGCGCACCCTAAAACGCGCCGACCTGCGCAAATCAACCTTCGACGCCATCATCAACGCCACTCCCGTAGGCATGGGCAACACCCGCGACTGCCCGCTCAAGGACGAAGAAATCCAAGCCCGCGTAGTCTTCGACATGGTCTACGACCCGGTCGACACCCATTTGCTGCAAGTAGCGCGCGCCAAAGGAATCGCCGTCATCCCCGGCATTGAAATGTTCGTGCAACAAGCCGCCCGCCAGTTTGAAATCTGGACCGGCAAGCCCGCTCCCGCCGCCGACATGCTGGGCGCCGTAACCATAGCTCTGCAAGACCGCGCCGCCGCCCAGAAGCAACCGAAATCCTGAAAGCAAGCCACGCACATCTCGGGCTTTTCCGCTGACACATCCACAAATGAGGGTGCCCCATCCTTCGCGGCTGTATCGCGAAGGGTGGGCAGCAGTCATGTCGCACCAAAACACAGAACCCACGATTCGTATCAGGGTATGCCTTCAGGCATACCGCCAGGCGTCAGAAAATGTTTCCCGGCTTTAGCCGCTGAGGGCGGAAGGGCACGGCATTAGCCATGCCGTAAGAGCAAATAAGAAATGGGCTTTAGCCCCTGAAGGCTCGGAACCGGAATCACTCGTTACAAGGCGTGCCGTACCCCTCGAGAAAGTCTGCCTCAATCGCCAGCCGTAACTCTTCGTCGCTTTCAAAATGGACGCAGATGCAGTTCGCCCCGTTCCTGGTGAAGCAATCGGCCTTCTCGTGACCCTCAAAGCGTTCGGAGAGATTCCCCGTTTGGCCAAAGTAGATGAAGATATGACTGCCGTTACCGTTGGTGACGCTGCGCTTGGTGATGGCGTAAACCGCCCCGACTGCCTCGAATTCGCTGCCCCACGCGTGCACCTCAAACTGATAGGTTTTGCCGGATTTGCCCATGAAGTCGGCAACGGCAAGCTTAGACATTTATCCGATCCTCTTTTCTGGGGAAGAGAGAGAGGACTCAATCCTGCCAGTTGTGCAGTGTTGCTTTATAGGCCGATGATTGTACCACCGGAACGTTAAAAGATTTCCGCGATTGCCGCGTAAAGCAGCCCCGGAGGGGCGACCGAGCTTAGCCCAGCGCCGGGGTCCCCAGCACGCCCGCTTTTGGCGTGATGGGGTGGAGGGCTTCAGCCCTGGGTAAAACCGAATGCCGGCTAAGTCCCGGAGGGACGGCCCAGCTTAGCCCAGCGCTTCAGCGCTGGGAAAACTGGAAGAAGTGAGTTAAGTCCCGGAGGGACGACCGAATTTTCACCGTCGGTGTCCCACTCCATCGCGAAGCGAAGCGCGGGGAATCTTGAACGTGTAGGGCGGACACTCCTGTCCGCCGCCTTTGACCTTGCTGTTGACTTTGACTTTCCATAAGCACACCCACACCGTGGGTGCCCCATCCTTCGCGGCCTTATCGCGAAGGGTGGGAGGCAGTCCGATAGCAAAATAGGCTCCAGCTCCTTTCACCGCCATCCCCTCGAACTCTTTCACCCCGCTCTCATCCCCCAACCCACCCAGCACCAAATTGCCCTATGTATCTTTAGTCGAAACAGGTAGATAATGATCCCGACCGAGGGGGCCATAGGGAAACCTATGGCCCTTTTCGATTGGGGAGGGTTACCGAATGGCGTTGAAGAAGGTTCGCAAGAAGAAAGTTAAGCACATGATCAACCTAAGAGCGAAGCTTCATATTGGCAGCAAGAATATACAAATCATCGTCACGCTACCCGGCCAGATTCTCAAGCGCCGGCTAGAGAACATCAAGGTTCATTAAGGGGAGGCCGGAAAGGCACCTCGCTGCTCGTAATCTCCGAACACTGTCGCTGTCGAAGGCAACGAAGAGATGAGTGATAGACCACTGCTGTTTGACATCTATCGACTGAACATCGTTGACGAAGGGATGCTTCCGTTCATGGGTACTGTTATTCGAGCGGATTCCGATATCCTGCGCGTGCTTTCTGCGTCAACCGATAGCCGCTTTGATCTCACTTTTGAATCGGACCGAGCGACTTACAAATGGAGCCTAAGAGAATTCACAGATTATCGAGAGGAGCCTGAGGGTAAACTGCCGAGCATCGTCAGCGTGACGCTAGCCAGGTCGGTGATCACCAAGACCGGCCAGACTGTGACGGACCAAGGCATCGAGGCAGCGCGCTCTGAGCTGTCCCCGCCCGCTGCCGATACGATGCATTTGTTCTTCTACATGACGCGCCACCTCGTGGTGGTCGAGTACAACAGCAGCGTAATGTCGTCGGAACAATGGAGGCTCTCGTTGCACGCCATCCTTGACAACGGTGCACGATCCTTAGAATTTCAATCAGTCATTCGATTGGAACCTGTCCCGAGGGAGGCCGCAATTTTAACGGCATTCCGATCCTTCCAGACATTGACCCGTTTGCGAGTACGGCTTCGGATTCCCAATCCGGAACTGGATCGCCGGACGGAACGGTTGAGAAGAGAACTAGTCGCGGGCGAGATTCGCGACTACACGCAGGACATGCGAAACCCTCGAGGGCTGTCGCAATCCGAAGAAGGTCTCCCTTTCGCGACTGCAGCAATGGCACAGGCCGGGTACAAGGATGGCGACGTAACTATGTCTGGATACCGCGAGGGGAAACGCACAAACTTGCGCACCGGAAAGAGGGCTGCCCGTGGGCGCATGGAGGGCCTGAAAGACTTTGTCCGGGGTATGGCCGCAAACGCAAAGTCGAAGGAGACCAGGACCGCAATAGCGTCAATCATGGAAGAAGTTGACCGAATCGTTGAGACGCCCGAGCCCCCAGGTGAAAGGTGACACGAGAATCGAAGCTTGCACCGGGAGGATGGCGGTTATCAGCTTGGGAGTACTTGGGCGAAGCCGTTCTGTCCGCCCTCCTTACCGTTCTGATCTTTATTGTCATGGGCCGCGACGTCCTGCACGCGCGCCTCTGCAGCCTTCGAAGTGATCTCATGATTATCGTGGGAATCACGCTAGGCGTGAGCGCCACTGTCTGGGTCGGCTTCTTCGCGCTGCTCGCAAGCGAATTTGGCGACTGGCTGCGCAAGAAGAAGGAAGCGTCGCCTTACGCCGTGGCCCTCGCCAGTCCGATATTTGCCGATCTTCTCGGTTTTCTTATCCTCCTCTTCGCGGCCTGCGCAACATCTTCGTTTCTGCTGACGCTGACTGTCTTTGTGCTGACCTATGACTTAGTTAACTTCATAACCATGATTCGCAATGTAATCGGGCTAATCGGCCTCTGGCAGGACCACGCGATGGGGTGAGCCGAGGCATTGGGCGCTTCCCTATTTTGTTTTCGGCGCCGCGATTTTTTCCAGGCTTTTCACGAACTCACGCGCATCGTCTACCTGAACGGTCAGTTTGCCAAATACGTATTCAAATACACGTCTCACGTTGTCGAAAATTGCAAGGCACTCGTCTTCGGATTTCGAGTGCAGACCCTCGCTAGCTAGCTCATGCAGCCTGTCGATTGGGTTGGGCTTTCCCTTTGGCTGCAAGTGCGTCGGCAACAGCTTCGCAGCATATGTAATCTTGTCGTCAAAGCGATGGCTTCCCTTCACAGCCTCAATCGTCTTCAGCTCCTCGGCAGCAAAATCGTGTTCCTTAGCAGCTTCAGCCAGCACGTCTAAGATGTCGTTGATGCGATTTTCTACAACTCTTCTCAGGTATGCGAGCGCTCCTACCCCGAGGCCGTGGTTACGCAGGCGGATAGCTTTCTTGTAAAAATCCAAGTCTTCCTTATCCAACCGGTCTTCCAACTCGGTGCGGATACTTTCGTCGATTGAAGGCCACTGACCGGTCTTGAAGAACGAACCAGCGCCATTGCGATCTTTCCCCCAATAAAAGTAGTACTGCACCACACTAAACGCGCAATTGCGGCACCTGTACTGTTCGCTGGTGAACCCCGTCCTGCTGTTCCCGGCAGGGTCGAAGCGACCGAACTGGCTATACCGCTGCCATCTCTGCGTGTTCTTGCAGTTAGAGCAGAAGAGGGATATCTCAGCGGGAAGATAGGACAGGTCCGCACCCGTGTAATGCAGAGTGCGATAAAGCGGCCAAGACTCGAACGCCTCTTTCAGCCTTTCCAAGAGCTGGTCGTCTGTGAGCTCGTCAGCCATGGTCGGCTGATATTGTACATGGGCGCGGGGCACGGCCTATCGGCCCAGCATCATCTGCTCACGGCCCCTTCAACCACAGGCCCCAAGGCAGGTGATCCGCTTCTCTCCGGCGCTTAGGTAAGCGCAGGTTGCTAACCGTTGGCAGAGAAGAGAACGGGGTCGCAATCTCCCAATCACACCCCTCCGTGATCGAAATCATTGACCCAAGCCCCGTCCCGCGCGATCATGGATATCTGAGTTGGGGCAGTTCTGAGCGTCCTCGTCTCCGAAGACGGACCTCGAAACTGCCCCAAACCCATTTTCAACGCTCTTTGACAGCATGAGTTGAGGCGCTTAGCGGGCGTGAGCAAAGCGGGAGCCCGCTGCCGAAATCCTGAGCGAAGCGAACGGATCTCGTAACCTGAGGCGTTTAGCGGGCGTGCCCCTGAGCGCAGTCGAAGGGGGAACGGATCTCATAACTCATTGGTTCTTAAAGACTTTACCCGCAAGTCCTTTAAACCCAAAGACCTGGCGGGAGCTTCCTCCTAAGTCTTTGATTCCAAAGACCAGGGGGAGGGGGGGTACCAGTACTAACTAGTGAACGTCATCAAACAGTGCATAAAAATTCAGGAGAGCTGGGACAGCCGCAGCGAAATAGGCAAGGAAGACTTGGTTAAATCGATTCAAAAGCTGCAGATCGTCGAAGCAAATTGAAACCAATCGCAAAGAAAGGTTGCAAATCACTGACGATGGCAGTAGGATCATTTTGGATGCAGTTTTTCGCGTCCACCTTATCCGACAATAACCAATCTTCCAGGTAGAAAACGCAGCCCTAGCTTCAAGAATCTAAAGGGGTCTCCAAGGCCCCGGTGCAATTCGGAGAGAGTGCATGTCGTGGTACGCGTACTGCCTCACGGAACACCAGACTCTAGCCAACGGTGTTCGGTCTCGTCGTCCCTACGTTCTGGAAGGAATTCAAGGCGTCAACTCCGCTCCCGTGATGAGCTACCCCAGCGGAGAGTTCGCGGTGATTGTCAGCGAATTTGACCGCGCCACCGGCAAGCTCGACGAAAAGTCGGTGCTGGAGCATGCCCGCGTGGTCAGCCAGAGCTTCCGCACCGCCACCGTCCTGCCCTTCCGTTTCGGAACGATTTTCGACACCGAAGATGCCATCCGTCAGGCCGTCCGCGCCAATCGCCGCACTTTCTGTGAGAGCGTCGAGCGCTTGCGCGGCAAGTCCGAAATGCGCATCAAGCTGGTGGTGCGCGACGGTTCGCTCCGCGGCAACATGGAAGATATCGTTCTGCCCGATACCGTAGGCCGCGAGTACCTCTCCAAGCTGCGCGAAAAGGCCTCCCGCGAGCGCGAACGCCAGACCAAAGCCCGAGCCCTCTCCGTCCAGGTGCACAAGCTCTTCAACCCGCTCGAGGAAGAAGTCAGCTGCAAGAAGGTCGATGCCGACGGCATGTTGCTCGATATCGCCCACCTCATCGACACCAAGTCGATCGAGAAATATCAGAACCGCTACAGCACCGCCGCCAAGCAACTCAAGAACTGCGAGCTCTTCGTCACCGGTCCCTGGCCGCCCTACCACTTCCTGCCCGGCAAGGTGCGCACCGTAGCCGGAGACAGCTAGAGACAGCTTCTGCATGAAGACAGCTTCTGCACGAAATAATGTGCAGTTTTGTGCATCCGGCCGCGAACTTGTCCGACGCTCCCCGCCTGCTCTGCGTCTAAGGGATTTACCCTAAATTCCTGATTTGCAACAGTTTCCCAAAATGGAACGCACCTGACCCCCGGTTACCCCTTTGGCTCCGCAAATGCTACATTCCAGTGCATTAAAGAGGTCGTTCCCGTTTGACAACTTCACTCTCATTGTTCTCGACATCTCACTCTGTCCGTTCTACTCTCCGGAGCGGCGCCACCAGCTAGTCCTCTGCTTCCCGCCATTTCGCCTCTTTAAAAGGGTGGCCCCGAAAGGGGCCGCTTTTTTTGTTGCTCCCGCTCCTGTACACTCGCGTTTTCCAATGAATTTCATAAAAGCCGTTTCCCTCGCCCTCTTTCTCCTGCTGGTTGCCCTGCTTGGCCAGAAACCGCTGCACGCCCAGTCTGCAACCGACGATGTTCTCCTTGCCACCATGGAAAAGGAGCTGCATCGCGGCCAAGCCGAGCTCGCCAAGCAGGATCCTACTCCCTACTTCACCAGCTACAACGTGACCGACGGCGAAGCCCTGGTCATCCTCAGCGACCAGGGAGGCGTGCTCACCTCGTCGCACGTCCGCCATCGCCAAGCCGACGTCAGCATGCGCATTGGCGCTCCCGCTCTCGATAACACTCACGACCAGGAACGTTTCTCCGGCCTTACCTCGGGTCAGCTTCCGCAGCAGGATGACCCCGACGCCATCGCCCGCGTCCTCTGGCGGCTGACCTACGAGCAATACCGCAAGGCGCGCCAAGCCTACACCAACGTGAAGACCAAGACCGCCGTCCGCGCCAAAGACGAGGACGACTCGCCCGATTTTTCCCAGGAGAAGGCCTCGACCTACATCGAGAAAGCGCCGTCAGTGGCGTTCCCCGAGCAAAAGGCGTGGGAGGAACTCGCCCGCCGTTATTCCGCGTCCTTTCGCCAGTATCCTCAGGTCGAAGAGTCTATGGTGATTCTTTATGCCGAGAGGGACCGCAGCTACCTGGTCTCAACCGAAGGCACCAAGATCGTCACCGCTGACGCCGTCTTCCGCATCATGATCCAGGCCCAAACCCTGGCCGACGACGGCATGCAACTGATGCGCGTCGAAACCTTCCAGTCTTCCGACCCGGCGAAATTGCCCTCCGAAGCGGAAGTGGCGGCGAGCGTCAAGAAGATGGCCAGCGATCTGAGCGCATTGCGCGCCGCTCCGCTCGCCGAACCCTACAGTGGACCAGCGCTGCTCTCCGGACGCGCCGCCGCCGTGTTCTTTCATGAAGTGCTCGGCCATCGCGTCGAAGGACAACGCCAGCGCGGCCGCGACGAAGGCCAGACTTTTACCAAGAAGGTGAACGAAAAAATCCTGCCCGAGTTCCTCAGCGTCGCCGACGACCCCACGATGCGTACCCTCGGCAGCACCGAGCTCTCGGGCTTTTACCGCTACGACGACGAAGGCATTCCCGCGGCACGCGTTGAGGTGGTCAAGGACGGCATCCTGAAAAATTTCCTGATGGGACGCTTGCCGGTGAAAAACTTCAGCAACTCCAACGGCCACGGCCGCGCCCAGGCCGGACTGATGCCCGTCGGCCGCCAGGGCAATCTGATCGTCACTTCCTCGAAAACCATTCCCGACGCGCAACTGCGCGCTCGCTTCCTCGACGAAATCAAGAAGCAGGGAAAGCCCTACGGCCTCTACTTCGAAGATATCCAGGGCGGATTCACGCTCACCACCCGCGACCTGCCGCAGGCGTTCCAGGTGTTGCCCGTCATGGTCTGGCGCGTCTATGCGGATGGGCGTCCCGATGAACTGGTTCGCGGTGTCGACATCGTCGGCACTCCACTTACTGTGTTGACCGAGATCGCCGCCACCGGAGACACCACCAGCGTCTTCAACGGCATTTGCGGAGCCGAATCCGGCAGTGTTCCCGTATCCGCAGCCGCACCGGCCATGCTGTTTTCCGAGATGGAAGTTCAGAAGAGAAAGTACGGCGACACACGTCCTCCTATTCTTCCGCCCCCGCCCGGCGCAACGGATGACAAAGGAGGCAAGCAATGATCAGCCGCGTCTCGTCGATCTCACGCCTAACTTCAGGTCGAGCCGTTCCAGGTGACGCGCTTCAGATTTTGGGTCGCGTGCTTTTGGGTGGCGCAGCGCTTCAGCGCTGCAGTAAAGCCCTCGCTCTTAAGTCCGGCTTTAGCCGCTGGGGTAAGACCGCCGCCCGCCCTCAGCGGCTAAAGCCGCTTTTACAACCAAGCAGCAATCGCAGCGCTGAAGCGCTGCGCCACCCAAAAGCAAATTCAACATGGAGCTATTCAGTTGTTTCATGCCTGCTCTTGCTCTGCTGCCTGTCAGGGTCAGCCCGCGCCGCCGATGCCGCTTCCAGCGATCCCGTGCTCCGCGCGCTTCGCGAAGAGATGGACCGCTCCAAAGCCAAGCTGAAAATGGACAACGTCCCCGCGCCGTATTACATCGAATACCGCGTTACCGAGGTTGACCAGTTCGACGCCTCTGCCGTTTTCGGCGCGCTGCGCAACCAGCAGCATACTCGCGCACGCTTATTGCGCGTCGTAGTTCGCGTCGGCGACTACAAGCAGGACAGCTTCTACGGCAGCGGAGAAGGCGCCATTGACCTGGTTCCCTCCGATGATGACGTCTTCGCCATCCGCCACCGCATCTGGCTCGCCACCGATCGCGCTTACAAGGCCGCCAGCGAGGCGCTCTCGGCCAAGCAAGCCGCTTTAAAGCAACTCAAAGTCGACGAGCCGGTGGACGATTTCGCCAAAGCCCCGCCGATCGAGGCCGTCGAGCCTCTCGCCCATTTCTCTTCCACCGACTTCACGCCCTGGATTCATCTCCTCGAAGAAGCTTCCGCCCAATATCGCAGCGATCAAGAACTGGAGAGCTTCGAATCTGGGTTGCGTTTCACCGTCGAGAACCGTTACTTCCTGAATTCCGAGGGCACCACTGCCCGCTCCGGCCACACGCGCTACGTCATCTCCATCGCCGGATCAACCCAGGCTTCCGACGGCATGTTGCTGCAACGGTCGCACGCCGACCAGGGCAACGACCTCAAAGAGCTCCCCACCCGCGAAGCATTTCTTAAAACCACGTCCCGCATCCTCGAAACGTTGAAGTTGCTGCGCGACGCTCCGGTTGCCGATGAGGAATACCGTGGTCCGGTCTTGTTCTCGAATGATGCCGCGGCCACCGTGGTCACCGAACTCGTCGAGCCCAACGTTCTCGGCCGGAAGCCGCAGCTCGGCGAAAATGCCCGTACCACCGGAAAATGGTCCAGCAGCTATAAGTCGCGCGTGCTGCCCGATTTCATCAACGTGTTCGACGACCCGACGATTTCCACCATTTCCGGCGAGCCCCTGTTCGGCAACTACAATCTCGATGACGAAGGAGTCAAAGCCCAGCGCGTCTCCCTCATCGAGAAGGGACAACTCGTTTCCTACCTCATGGGACGCCAACCCATTCGTGATCTTCCCCTTTCGAACGGTCACGGTCGCGCCGCCGCGCCTGCTGCGCCTGTGCCATGTCCCGGCAATCTCGTTTTCGAATCCTCCGATCCCCAGCCTGACGCCGGCCTGAAGGCAAAGTTGATTGAGCTTTCGAAGAATCGCGACTTGCCCTACGGACTCTACGTGGAAACCATGGGACCGCGGCTCGAGCCTCGGCTTCTCTATCGCATCTACACCAAAGATGGGCACGAAGAGCTGGTGCGCGGCGGCGTCTTCGGAGATCTCGACGTCCGCTCGCTGCGCGGCGATCTCATCGCCGCCGGTACCAAGCCCGCCATCGAAGACCGCTCTGAGCCCGTCTGGTTCAGCGTTGCCAGCCCCGCGCTTCTGTTCGATGAGCTCGAAGTCAAGCGCTCGCAAGCCACCAAGCAGAAGCTTCCTGAGTATCCCCCGCCCGCGCTCGGAGCCGCCGCGAACTAGCCGTGATCGGTGTCGTCCTCCAGTTGACGCCAATCCCTCCCGCGCTTAGGATATTCGTTTGACTTCGAGCGGGAATGGGTCCCGTTGGTCGGGACTTTCACTTCACTGCGAGCAGCAATCATGGATAAGAAGAAGCTAGAGACGTTCAGAAAAAGATTGGAAACCCGGCGCCAGGAATTGCGCCACATGGTTGTCCGCAACCAGCAGGACGGTCGTACCGCCGACGATGAGGCTACTCAGGACGTCGCTGACCGCGCCGCCAGTTCCTATAACAAGGAGTTCCTTTTCAGCCAGAGCAACAACGACCGCCAGTTGCTCAACATGGTGGATAGCGCTCTGTCGCGCATCCGCGAAGGCAGTTTCGGAGAATGCGTCTCCTGCGGCAAAGAGATCAACGCCAAGCGCCTCGAAGCCGTCCCTTGGACTCGCCATTGCATCGCGTGCCAGGAAAAAGCCGAAAAGGGCCTGCTAGAAACCGCCCAGTAATGTGTGGCGCGGGCGCCTCGCCCGCGGCCGTTCGACTAAGCCATTGATTCCAATAGTTCAAGAAAGAACGGCGATTCCTATCTGAGACTCACGCAGTGGCACTTTCGGGCCATGCCGTTGCCCAACTTTCCCGCACGAATGCAACCGCAGGAATGGTATGCTTCTTGAATCTCCACCCGCGCCGCGCTTGGGGCTCGGCGAGGAAAGAATCTCTAACCTAGGGGTAAACGCTATGGCTTGGACCAGTCCGGTTTTCGAAGAAGTTGTTCTCTGCTGCGAAATCAATTCCTACGTGAGCGCAAAACTCTAGCCCTCCAGATGCACATCCAGATCCTCGGTTCCGCGGCCGGGGGCAGATTTCCGCAGTGGAATTGCGGCTGCGGAAATTGCGTTGCCGTGCGCGGCAAGACTTTCCGCGGCAAAGCGCGCACTCAGGCTCAACTCGCATTGAGCGCGGACGGCTGCACCTGGTTTCTGGCCGGAGCCTCTCCCGACCTGGCCTCGCAAATTGAAAGTTCCCCGGCGCTCCATCCGCGGGCCTTGCGCGATACGACGCGTGATTCCCCGATCGCCGGCGTGGTGCTCGCCAGCGCCGATCTTGACCACGTTGTGGGATTGCTTCTGCTCCGCGAACTTCAGCCGCTGCGCGTCTATGCCGCCCCCTCGATCTTGCGCATTCTGCGGGAAGAGAACAGCATGTTCGGCATGTTGAACCGCGTCGAGCCGCAGGTGGTTTGGACGCCAATGAAAGCAGGCGCGCCGTTTCCCTTGTTGTCCGCCGATGGGAAAGACTCTGGATTACGGTGCGAGGTTCACTACCTTTCCGGACGCTATCCGAAATATGTTAAAAGCAAGGACAAGGAGAAAGACCTCGCCCCTGATCAAGCGACGGCCGCGTTATTCTTCCAGTCCGCTTCAGGAAAGCGAGTCGCCTACGTTCCCGCCGTCGGCAACCTCAGCGATGCGCTGCTCGAAAAGATCGAAGGCGCAGACTTGCTTCTATTCGACGGCACCTTTTGGAGCGATGACGAACTGCAGCGCGTTCAGGGGCGCGGCGAGACCGCGCACCAGATGGGACACATTCCGGTGGAAGAGAGTCTGCGCCTGCTGGAAAATATTAGTATTAACGTCGAGCGCAAAATGTTCATTCACCTCAACAACACCAATCCGATCCTGAACCAGGCGAGTCCCGAATATCAAACCGTGCGCCAGGTCGGATGGGAAGTGGCGGAGGACAATTGCCAACTGAAATTGTAGCCCCCGGAAATACCACCAGGCTGACGTTTGAGCAATTGCGCGCGGCGCTGCGCCAGGTAGGCGCCGAGCGTTATCACCACCAGCATCCCTTTCACCTGCTCATGCACGAAGGCAAGCTCACCCGTGGACAGTTGCAGGCCTGGGCGCTGAACCGTTACTACTACCAGTCGATCATCCCGATCAAAGACGCGATCATCCTTTCGCGCGCCACCGATCCCTCATTCCGCCGCGTCTGGCGCAAACGGATTGTGGATCACGACGGACAAGACGGCCCAGAAAACGACCAGCGCGACGGCGGCATTCTGCGCTGGATCAAGCTGGCGGAAGCGACCGGGCTCGATCGCGAGCGCGTGGTGCGTGCCCATGAAATCCTGCCCGCCACGCGCTTCATCGGAAATGAATATCTCCACCTGGTGCGGACGCGGCCGTTTCTCGAATGTGTCGCTTCCTCGCTGACCGAGCTTTTTTCCCGCGACCTAATCGCGCTCCGCATGGAGAAACTGCGCCAGCACTATCCCTGGCTGGCTTCGGCGCTCGATTACTTTGAAGCGCGGCTGACCGAAGCGCCGGAAGACGCCGCCTTTGCCATCCAGTACGTATTCGACCATGCCGCTACGCGCGCCGACCAGGAACGCGTTATTCAAGCATTACGCGACAAGTGCGACATTCTCTGGGCGCAGCTCGACGCACTCTATTTCGCTTATGTGGAACCGGGCTGGCCGCCGCCGGGTGCGTTTCGAATTAAGGATGAGGGCAATCGTGGCTGAGCTTAGCGATTCGAGCGTTCCGAAGTTTGCCGCGGGATGCCGCTGGGGTGGAACCACGGAAGCGCCGGTAGTGTTATTTCCCGAGGGCGCAATCCGCGTGGAAGGAACGGGACGCATCATTCTCGAGCTCTGCGACGGCCATTTCTCGCTGGCGGAAATTGTGCAGAAGCTGGAAACCCAGTTCATCCTCGCGCCGAAGGGCAAAATCCGCGCCGATGTCCTGACATTTCTTGAGCAACTGCACGCCAAACGCATCATCGATTACTAGCGATTGGAATTGGCAGCGCCTTTTATGAGTTGTCATCCTGAGCGAAGCGAAGGACCTATGCATTCGTTCGCAGCGCCGGAATCCAGGGTTCCTTCGCTTCGCTCAGGATGACAAATACTTGATAATGCCAAATCCCCTGGCCCTGATTGCCGAGATCACGCACCGCTGTCCGCTGCACTGCGTGTATTGTTCGAATCCGCTGGAGCTGACGTCGCGTAAAGAAGAGCTCGCGACCGCTGACTGGCTGCGGGTTTTCGGGGAAGCCGCCGCGCTCGGCGTTCTCCATCTTCACCTCACCGGAGGCGAGCCGCTGGCGCGCACGGACCTGGCCGAATTGATCGCGGGCGCGCGGCAGTCGCGCCTGTACACCAACCTGATCACTTCCGGAATCGGCCTTTCGCGCGAGCGCCTCGCCCAGCTTGTAGAAGCAGGCCTCGACCATATCCAACTCAGCTTTCAGGATTCGACCGAAGGCCCTGCCAACTGGATTGCCGGCGCCCGCGCCCACGCGCACAAGCTCGAACTGGCCGGCTGGATCCACGAATTTCAGATCCGCGAACATCAGACCCGCGAGCATCGCAGTCCCATTGCCTTCACCGCAAACCTGGTCGTTCACCGCCAGAACATCGAGCACCTTGAAGAAATGATTGCCGCGCTCCAAGCGCTCCATCCTGATCGCATGGAAATCGCGCACGCGCAGTACTACGGCTGGGCGCTGAAGAACCGGTCGGCGTTGCTGCCCACGCGCGCCCAACTTGACCGTGCCGTGGCCGTGGTTGCGGCGGCCGAGGAGCGGCTGCGCGGCAAGATTCGCATCGATTCCGTCATTCCCGACTACCACGCCCGCTTTCCCAAGGCCTGCATGGGCGGCTGGGGACGCCAGTTGATGTTGGTCGATCCCGCCGGCCGCGCGCTGCCGTGCCATGCAGCGGGCGTGATTCCGGGCCTGCGCTTTGACAACGTGCGCCAACACACGCTCGATTGGATCTGGCAGAACTCGGAAGCATTTCAGAAATTTCGTGGCGAAGCGTGGATGCCCGAGCCCTGCCGCTCCTGCGATCGCCGCCAAGAAGATTTCGGCGGATGCCGTTGCCAGGCATATCTCTTGACAGGCAACGCCAGCGCGACCGATCCGGTTTGCGAGCTAGCGCCTTTGCACCACCTGATCGAAGATGCGGTGCGCGAAGATGCGGTAATGGGCGCAGCCCCCGAAGTTCTCGAAGCACCTTTTCACATTCTGCAAGAGAAGATGGCTGGGTTCTGGAGTTACCGGACGGATCCGAAATGAGTGGTTCGAAGCGACTGCTTCACGCCAGCCCCGGCAGCGGCGATCGATAACGGTCCAGCGCTTCACGCCAGCCCTGGCAGGGGCGGCCCGATAATAGCCCGGCGCTTCAGCGCCGGGACAAGATCGGGAGAAACAAAGGCAGTCCCAGAGGGACGGCTGAAACTAACCCCAAACATATTTCGGGTCATACTCGATTCCGTGCTTCTTGAGAAACGCCACGAACTCTTCCTCAAAACCGCGTTTGTGATGATGGTCGGCCTGCGAACAAATATAGGAGATCGTGCCTGCCTGTTGCGAGATCCCCACGGAAAACGCGCCGTATCCCGCTTGCCACGCAAAGGCATTCGCTCCGGAATCGTTCATCCATTTTGAGGAACCCCCCTTTAGCAGTTGGATCGCCTTTGCCAAAGGCATGGTTGCGGGGAGGGAGAGAAGCATGTGTATGTGATTGTCGGTACCGCCTATGGCAATGGCCTTGAAGCCGTTCTTATGCGCAATTCCGCCAAGGTAGGCCCAGAGATCGGATTGTTTTGACGGTGGGATGAGACCTCGGCGGTCTTTCGTGGAGAACACGCAGTGAAAAAGTCCGGAGACGTAGGTGTGGGACATGAGGTTCAGTCGCCCCTCCGGGGCTTGTTCCTTCTAACGAGTTTCTGCCCCGGCGCTGAAGCGCCGGGCTATTTTCAGTCGTCCCTCCGGGACGGGAGCTCACGATTTGGTTCAGGGATCGTCGAGATTTCGTCTGTCGTTGCGACACAACAGTTCTGCCACAAACGGGCAGGTGGCTGCTGTGACGGGTGAACATCGGTTTTGTGGTGAAATCCTGCTCAACACGCGTCCACAACAGCACCCCGCTTTGACGCTCCCGAAATCCCCCTGTTAAACTGAACAATTGCCATCCTACCTATAACCGAAGAAGGAAGCCTGTGCGCGCAGAAACCCGGCATCAACTGAAACAAGACCGCTTCAGCAAGGTCACCATGGAGGCAGCGGAGAACGCCGCCCACTGGACCGAGGAGCACAAGACAAAACTCATCGTCATTGTGGTTGCGGTCGCCGTCATTGCCGCCATCGTATTCGGCGGCTGGTATTACATCAACTCGCAGGACGAAAAGGCAAGCGCCGAGCTTTCGACCGCGGTCCGCACCCTTGAAACGCCGATCCGTCCGGCAGGCGTTCCCCCGCAGCCGGGATACGACAGCTTCGCCTCGATACAGGAACGTGCCACCACCGCGCGCAAACAGTTCCAGGCCATCGCCGATAACTATCCGCAAACGCACACCGCCGACATGGCGCGCTATTTTGTGGGACTGGCTTCGGCGCAGCTTGGCGACAACGCAGCAGCGGAGCGCAGCTTGCAGCTGGCAGCCGCATCTTCCAACGCCGACCTGGCGGCGCTCGGCAAGTTCGCGCTGGCTACGGTTTATCGCACCGAGAACAAGGACACGCAGGCCGTCGATCTCTATAAGCAGTTGATTGACAAGCCCACCATCGTCGTCAGCAAGGCCACCGCGCAGCTCGAACTCGCCGCGTATTACGAGACCCAGAACAAGCCCGACGAAGCCAAGAGAATTTACGAGCAGGTGGAGAAAGAAAATCCCGCCAGCGAAGCAGGATCTCTGTCGCAGCGCCGAGCCGCGGCCCTGAAGTAGGGGCAGTTTACAGATATTGCGCTTGGTTTTTGGTGGCGCAGCGCTTCAGCGCTGCGATAACTGGCTTATTTTCAGCTCCGGCTTTAGCCGCTGGGGTGAAGCCAGCCCCGAGCCCTTCATCCCTGACGCGAGGCGGCTGCCGCAATAGCCATCTCGGCGTCGTTTTTGGCAGCGTCTCCCGCCACATCCATCACCAGTTCACGGCGTTGGGTTCCGTTACCGTTGCGGGGCTCAACTGGCCGCACGCGGCGCACCGCCAGATTCACCGGATTGAGCTGAAGCAGTTGGCCGTCGCGAACCTGAACGTGAAAGCGGAACCAGTCGGTACGGTACATGCGTCCGGCCGCATAAAAGGTCATGGACACGGCGATCTGGCCTTCATAGTCATCGCCGGTGCAGGCGAAAAAACGCTTTCCGAGATCCTCGCTCCAAGTGGTGCCGCCCACCAGCGGCTCGTTGAGAAAGTAGCGCAAGGACGGGACCGCCATTGACAGCTTGCGCAGTTGCACCATCTGCATCAGGGCAGAGATTTTCGCGAGGTTGGTGGCATAGATTCTTGGTTCGCGAGCCGATATACGCGCCATTTTGATGTGCAGTTCCGGCGCCCATTCGCGCTCGAACTGCTCGCGCGCCAGCGCCAGGCCTCGGTCGCTGGCCTCCGAGTACCGTAAGGTGGCGCGCACCAGGATAAGGCTGACGACGGTGGTCACGATGGTTGCAACCAACGGAATGTAGGCCAGGATCAGGGTGAACGAGATGGCGTGCTGGCTGAACCATTGCATCAGGTTCATTGCAGGATGGTCCTCCTATAACTAATCGGGGCGGATGGACTACTCTAGCGAGCCTTGGCGCCGCTGGATAGCTGCCGAAAGTCTAGTTTCCCGGTGCTATGCCTTTGGTCACTTGGCGCGCTGCACGCCCCTTTTCAACACGCATCACGGGTCAGCGGGAGACGTTAGCCGTTTGCTTCAAGCACGCGATCAACCGCTCGCCATCGCCGGCTGAGTTATACACGTGCGGCGTCACGCGGATGGAACTGCCGCGCACGCTGACGAAGACTTTTTCACGCGCCAGCATCTCGGGCAGTTCTCGCGGGATGCCGCTTTTTCTTCGCAGACAGAGGTAATGCGGCGCGCGCAGATGCTCAGGTGGAGATGAGAATCCGAGTTCCGCGGCGGCGGCTGCCAGTTGGCGATTGAGCGCGCCGGCCGTCGCCGAGATTTCGGCGACATTCCACTCCAGCAACTGCTTCATGGAGCGCACCGCAGCTGGCAGCAACGCGAAGTTCGAGCGTTCACCCATGTCGAAACGCCGCGCCCCCCCGTCATAGTCTTCCGCGTAGAGGATAAGACTCGAAAAATCGCGAGCGTTCGCGCGCTGAATCCAATTCTCTTCCAGCGGCATTCCCTCCTGCCATTTGGGAGCGACATAGAGCAGCCCGATGGAGTAAGGCCCCAACAGCCACTTGTAGCTGGCGGCGACGGCGAAATCCGGCTGCACGCCATTCTGCAAGTCGCCCACGCTGAAAGGCAGTGCCCCCAGCGACTGGGTAAGGTCGAGAACCAGCGCAGCGCCAATCTCACGGCAAGCAGCGCCGATGCGGACAAGATCGAGTCTTCCGCCGCTGGTCCACTGCACGTGCGGGAGCGCGGCGATGGCCACATCGGCAGTCAGCGCATCGAGAACCGCCGCGGTCCAGTCGTTATCCTCCGGCCAGCCGACGACTTTCAGCGCCGCGCCGGCTTCTTCCGCCCCCCGCTGCCACGAAAAGTAGTTGGACGGGAACTGCTCCTCGAGCACGAGAATGCTCTGGCCTTTTTTGACCGGCAAATTGCGCGCGGCGGTGGCGATGCCGTAGCTGGCCGAAGGAACGATGGCCACGCAGTCGGCCGGGCAGTCGATAAGCTGTGCTGCTGTCGCTCGAAACTCGTCTGAGCCGGTAAAGAATTTTTCGGCCGTCAGTTCCCATGGGTGCGCCTTGCGGGCAAGCCCCGCGATTCCTGCCTCCAGCGCCGGCTTCATCAGCGGCGACATGTAGGCGCAGTTCAGGTAGGCAACATCGTCGGGAATATCGAAGAGATGGCGCTGGCAGGGAAGCATAAGCTAGTCGCTGGCATCCAGTTTACCAACAGGAAAGGGCGGCCCATATGTTCGGGATCCGTTCGGCGGATTTCGTTCCCAGCGCTGACCGACCCACTGGGCTGATGAATGACGCCGCTGGCGCCGCTCCGCGGCTCGGTCTAGCTTTCTCCGCCCTCGGATTCGAGTTCCTGCCGGAGTTCCTGCCCCAGAGTCTTCGCCACCGCATTCAGATCCTTGGCGAGTCCGACCCGCCACTTTTCCACGGATTGTTGCGCGAGTTCCTCGAATTGTTGCGCGATCGACTGCGCCGCTTCCTCGCCCTGGGTTTTCAGCGAGCCCGAAAAAGAGCCTTCAATCCGGTTCTGGATGGTTCGCAAGTGGCCGCACATCTCGTTGACCCTGCTCTCGACTTCATTCGAGCTGCGTGCTTGCAGGCCTTTGAGTGCCAAAGCCACTGCGCTCTCGATTTGAGCTTGCGCACCGGAAACGATTTCCCCGGCGACACGCTCCAGGTGCGCGTCAAGATCTGACTCCAGCCGCCGCACCGACTCGTTCAGCGCCGCAATCCTCTTTCCAAGGTCCGACACTTCCGACTGAAGTTGGGAAGCTTTCGCCACCGTATCGGCCTGGATCTGCTCCATCTCCCGGCGGTGAGCAGCATGGGAATCGACGAGTTGTCCGCGCCATGAAGACACCAGCTTTTCGCATTGCGCGTTGAACTGTGCTCCCGTCTCCAAAGCCTGCCGCTGCAGTTTCTCGATTCCGGCGCGCAAATGTTGTTGCGTCGTCCCGGTGAGTTCTTTTGCCAATATCTGCGCTCGTTGTTCGACGGCGTGCAGTTCACCGGCCAGCCGGTGTCGAAATTCAGTCAGGGCGGCACTGGTCTTTTGCTCGATGGTAGTTTTCGCCGCTCCCAGCATCTCGGTGGACTGTTCCCGCGTCTGCTCCAGCACGCGGGTTCCAACATCCTGCCGCAGGCGCTCCCACAGTTTCTCCTCCACCTCGGGCGGGATATGCCCGAGCGAAACCTCAAAGCGGTTGCGCCTAGCATTCCCAGCCAGCTTCTCGCGGAGTTCGGAGACTTCCGCCTCCAGGGGCTGAACCAGTTTGGCAAGGATGCCGCGCAAACGGTCTTCCGAGAGTTGCTCCTCGATCTTTTCGAGCACAGCTTTCGAAGCCCGGGAAGGGGTTTGCGGCTGGCGCACAACCAGAGCTTTCGTCGCCGGTTTTTGCGGAGCCTGCTGAGCCGTGGGCATCTCCAGCACACGCCAATCGTCGGGATAGGATTCCAACCCCCAGAAGTTTTCCGGCCGGTCGAGCCGCGCCCCCAGCCGGTAGCCTTGTCCGTCGGACCCCATCGGCTGGCAGAAAACCACGCAGGCCGTGGCCTGCCGGCCTCCCCGGCTATGCAGCAGCAGTGCGCTTCCCTCGTTCAACTTCAAAGGAAAGCGGAGCGCGCAACCGTGCGCACTGACCACCAGCGTCTCGCAGATCTCGGAGAACTTGGCATTCGGCTCCATGCTGGTGACGCGGACAGGAACGTTGACCGGTAACCTCGAACTGCGCCGTACGGCTTGACCGTTGGAAGCGGGCATTGTGATCCTCTGCATTAAGGTACCGCGATGGGAAGAATGTGACTTCTCTCGGGAGTGTGCTTCCAGGATGTTCCAGCGGGCAAGCGGCAGACTGCCCGTTTTCCCGAATCGGGAATGTACTTCAGACTTTATTTTCTGCACAACTGGATGCGCGGATTATGAACTCAGAAGCGTCCTGAGTCTGTTGGCAACCAGCAACAACTCCTGTAAGTCGGCTTCCAGCGATTCGGCGCTTGAGATCGGCATCGCCCCGTATCCGCGGATTCGTGAGGGCCGACTGTCCTCCAAAGCCACCCATATTTGGGACACGTCCGCTGCCAGGATGCGGCGAAGGTTCTTCTTCGAGGGCTGAAGATCATACTTCCCCACAAAAGAAGCGATGAGCGCCTGCAGTTGAAGCAGACTCGCCCCGATCTGCTCCCTTTCGCTCTCCGTAACCGAGCCCTCGATGGTCTTCATGGCGGCTGGCGAATTCCGGTCTTCCAACCGATCGAGCATACGAACCGCCGCGGCATCGACGATCAGCATGCCGCTCGCGATGACTCTACGATGGTTGTCACTGAGTCCATCATCCATGAGTGGCACCCCACCTCAGCCTGAAGTCTATGTACAAAGGCGAAAGCTTGACGTGCTGCTCGGTAACGTACTTCGGGCTGGCGGCCATGTGAAGCATGGCAATAATTGCGCCCGGACTCCCCTTGCTGTAGTGGACTATCTTTTGAATCGCTTCGTCCTGGTTTGCGGCCTTCAGGTGCATCTCCTGCGCGGTTCGCGTGGCAAACTCTCTTGCTGTCTCCGAATCGAAATCCCGCAGGGCATACTTGTCAGAGCGATCCGAGAACATCGGCAACAAAAACCCGGCATCTTCCATGTGCGCGGAACGGGCTACAGCAACCAGGGGGGTTGTTGTCCAATTGCATACGTCTTTCAGTCCGGCGGCAAACGACTGCGATGGCGTTTTCAAGTGGTCGAGCACAATCCAATAGCTGCCTTCCCGCAAGGCATCGGCGACGATCCCCCGAATCGCAACCGCGGATTTGTCTTGAATGGCATTCCGACCGCTCGGCCCGCAAGCTTGGAGGACGTGGCGATTCTTCCCCGCAAACAGCCCCGCCGCAAGCTTCCGAAAAACCGTCTGACTGCTGGAAGATTCATCGCAATACACCATCCCCGGCACTTCGCCTGCCAGATGCTTCAAAAGCAGCGTTTTGCCAACCCCAGCCGGACCGTGCAGCAGGAAGGAACGACGCCGCAACACCAATTGCCGGATTTGCTCAAGTTCAGCATCTCTCCCGTAGATGGCGACCGGGTTCATGAATGCTCCAGAGAAGAAGCTTCGGCTCCGTTTAGGCGAGCCAGTTCAGCCTCCACGCCCGCCAGTCTTTTCAATGACAATTCCACGGACGGGGCGCCTGCTGCGTGGGCCGTACGTGCGCGGGCCAGCGCCCGTTCGGCGACCGCGCTCAGTTCGCGCAACACGGCGCGTATTTCGGCTTCCAGCGAACGGCGGCTCTTTGTCACACGCTCCTCAAGATCGTTTCGCACGCGCTCGCTGTTGGTCTCCAGGAGAAGGTCGAGAAACTCGTGGGCGGCAGCATCAATCAGCGACTCCGCCCCAATAGCGCCGAGCGCGAGGTCGGCGAGGTACCGCACCGGCGATGCCGGGTTAGCCACATCCATGTAATCGTAGAACCTGAACTCCGAGCGAGTTCGGAAATCCTGTTCCGCCGTCACCTCTTTGGGCAGATACTCCAACCCGGAGGTTCCACGCGTCCTGGACAGGAAATCAGTGGTCAGATCCGTGAATCTTTTTGCTATCTTGCGATATGCTTCCTCCCCTTTTATTTTCTCGGTTTCCAGCCACGGCATCACGTGATTCCGAGCTACATCTTGAGCTGCCCGCATTGCCGACCGCCGATACTGGGGCCCGCTGCTTCGCGGCAGCGATTGGAGAGCTGACTGAAGTCCGCGGTGCGCCTCTTTTTGCACGGACTTGATAAAGACTTCCCGACGATCGCCAAAAGCCTTTGACAGGCGCTGCTGTTCTCCCGAAAACAGGTACCCCAGATCGTTCAGCGACTGCTCCGCTTGCGACACGATCTCGCGCAGTTGGCCGATCCGCTTCTCCGACTCATCAAAGGGTCGAGTCAGCGCGTCTCGCTCCTCCTTCACCACAACCAGGAGTTGACCAGACAAACGCCGCACCGCACGATCCTCGGCATCGCGGACAAGTTGTCCGCTTGATCGCTGTACCAACCGCTCCAGTGCATCCACCAACTGCGCCCAGTCTCTTTGAGAACCACCCAGGTCGAGTTGTTCGAGGGCACTGATTTCGAAAATCAAACCGACAGGATGCCGGAGCCGGCTCTCGAGCACTTGTCGGGCAAAGGAAACCGCCGCATCCCGCTCGGGCCCCGTCACACGATCGGCCTTGTTCAAGACGAACAGGATGTCGGGAATTTCTTTCGCAACGCTTTCGACCAGCGCCAATTCGTCTCCGCCAATTGGAGGATCGGCGCCGATCACGACGATGGCAGCGTCGATGTGCGGCAGAAATGCGTGCGTGGCAGCGGTGTTGCCCGCGAACACCGACCCCAGCCCCGGCGTATCCACGAAGCACATGCCCTCGGCCAGCAGTGGGCTGGGCACAAATGCTTCCAGCCCAGCGACTCCCTTGCTGTTCTCCGGGTTCCGCCCCTCGGACACGTACTCCTCAATATCGGCGACTGCAATCTTCGTCCATTCGCCGCTTCTTAAGCGAACCCGTGCCCCAAGCCTCTCTCCGTATCTCAATATTGTGGGGACGGCCGTGACCGGAGCCACTCCGCTCGGCAGGATCGGCTCCCCGATCAAAGCGTTCAACAATGTAGACTTGCCGCGTTTGAACTGGCCGACGCACGCCAGGTAGAAACGCCCCTCCGCAATGCGCTCGGCGGCGGAACGGGCGTCATCCCTGATTTGGTCATCGTTGAACTGCTCGGCGAGACTGGCAATGCGAAGCAACTTGTCCGCTTCTACGCCCACTACGCTGCTTGAACCCAAATCGGGCCGGGAACCAGAGATTCGCAACTCGTCTCCTTCAGTCCAAACTGCCCTGCTCCAGCACCACATTCTCCCGCACGATCAGCCGATGGGCAGCCATTTCGCGCAGCTTGGGGAGAACGCGGGTGACGTGCTCGTCGGTGTCGACGAACGAGATCACCACGGGCAACTGGCCTCCGGCTTCGACGAGGTGCGCGGTGTGAACGCGGCCGCGTCCGAGAAATCCGGCTACCGCGTGGTAGGCCACGGCTCCAAAGGAATTTTCTTCGCGCAGATACTTCAGGATTTCCAGATGCAGCGGACGATGGTGCCAGGAATCGCCTTCGGTGAGGTAGATGGTGACTTGAACGGCCATATTGGCTGCCATTTTACAACCCCCTCGCCAACGCTGCGCCCGCCAAAACACCGGCCAGGCAAAGCACGTTGCTGGCCACGATGTTGAGGCCGGTCAGGAGCCATTGTCCCTGCTCCATCAGCGCAAAACTCTCGAAGGCGTAGCTGGAAAATGTGGTGTACGAACCGCAGAAGCCGATGGCGACCAGCAGCCGCCAACGCGGCTCCAGCAGCGCGCGTTCGGTCGAGAACACGAGAAAGAATCCCAGGACGAGGCTGCCGGTAATGTTGATCAGCAGCGTACCGTAGGGGAAGGCGGATGCAAAATCGCGGGCGATCAGCGTGCTGAGGAAGTAGCGCGCGCTGGCTCCGACCACCGCGCCGAGCGCAATCCATACATAGTTGGAGAGATAGTTGGGGATAAAGCTCACGACCGAATCCTCCTGCAAAGGTTCTATAGGAGTCATCAGCCGATCGGGCGGTTAACGGCGAACTCCATCGCCAAGGTATCAGTATAGCGCAGGGAGCAAACGAGACCGGAATGACTTCGGCGAAACAGCGGATACCCTTCCTTGACACCCTGTTTTCACCCCTTTATTCTTAGACATTGCTCCCTGAGAGACTTTCGTCTCTGTGCGCACTTCCGCAGGCCTTTGCGGTAATTGGAGTGGGGGCGGCGGAGGTTCCGAATGCTCATCGAACTTGAGGATCTGGAAATTCACCCGGTTGATTTCCGGGAGGAGTTCAGCCCGGGTGCGATCGATCTGGGTCCAGACGTCACCCAGCGCTCGCCGCTGCGCACCGAGGGCCGGGCGGATCTGGTCGAAGAGCATCACGGCAAGCACAAGGTAGTACAGGACATCCGGGTGAAGGGCAAGCTCGAAACGAGCCTGGAACTGGCCTGCGCGCGCTGCCTGGAGCCCGTCCTGCACCAGGTGGAGCGCAGCTTCGATCTTCTCTACCGGCCGCTTGGAACCGACGCCGGCCACGAAGAGCTTTCGGTCACCGACGCCGAGGCTGAAATCGGCTATTACCAGGGCCAAGGCTTGTTGCTGGAAGACACGCTGCGCGAGCAGGTGCTGCTGGCGCTGCCGCTGAAGACGATTTGCCGCGAAGATTGCAAAGGTTTGTGTCCGCACTGCGGCAAGAATTTGAACGAAGGTCAGTGCTCCTGCGCGGAGCAGTTTGAGGACCCGCGTTGGTCGGCGCTGAAAGAGATACGTACGAAACTGAATCAGTAAAGGAGAGTTCTCAGTTCCCAGTTCTCCGTTCTCAGGCAAGCGGTTTGCTGAGAGCTGAGAGCTGAGAGCTGAGAGCTGCAAACATGCCCAATCCAAAACGCAGACATTCCCAGAAGCGCACCGCCACCCGGCGCGCGCATGACTCGCTTTCCAAGCACTCGCTGTCCGAGTGTCCGAACTGCCATGAGCAGAAGATGCCCCACCGCGCCTGCCCGAAGTGCGGAACCTACAAGGGCCGTGAAGTCATAGAGGTCGCAGAGAAATCCTAGATCCTTCCTCCCATGCCTAGCATAATCGCTCTGGATGCGATGGGGTCCGACAAGGCGCCCAAGCCTGAGATTGAAGGCGCATTACAGGCGGCGCGCCATCACGGCATCCGCGTGCTTCTGGTTGGCCCGGAACCGCAACTGCGAGCCGAACTGGCGCGCTATCCCGGCGCGCGGCGGCTGCCGGTGGAAGTGGTCCACGCCAGCGAAGTCATCACCATGGACGACAAAGTGGAGGCGATCCGCGCCAAGCGCGATTCGTCGATTCGCGTCGGACTGCGGCTGGTGCGCGAAGGGCGCGCTGCCGGCTTTGTCACCGCTGGCAACACGGGAGCGGCCATGGCCACGGCCAAAGTTGTGCTGGGCGCGTTGCCGGGAGTGGACCGTCCGGCGCTCGCAGCCGCGTTTCCCACCGTCAGTGAGACAGCGGCCATTCTGCTCGACGTCGGCGCCAACGTGGATTGCACGCCCAATAATCTGGAGCAGTTCGCGGTGATGGGCGATATTTATTGCCGCTCGATTTTCGGCATGGAGCATCCCCGGGTCGGTCTGCTTTCGATCGGAGAAGAAGAAGGCAAAGGCAACGATCTTACGCGCGAGGCCTTTCAGCTGCTCAAGCGGCTACCCATCAATTTTATTGGCAATGTCGAAGGCCGCGACTTGTACAACGGCCATGTGGATGTGATCGTGGCCGACGGATTTGTCGGCAATGTTGCTCTGAAAACTTCCGAAGGCGTGGCTAGGCTGGTGCGTACCGTGCTGAAAGAAACCTTGAAGGCGACGATCACGCGCCAGGTGGGCGCGCTGCTTTCGCGCAACGCGTTTTCCGATTTCAAGAAGCGGCTCGATCACACCGAATATGGCGGCGCTCCGCTCTTGGGCATTAAAGGCGTATGCATCATCACCCACGGATCGTCGAATACGAATGCCATCAAGAACGCGGTGCGAGTGGCGGCCGAATTCGCCGAGGGCAAAGTCAACGAGACGATCGAGCGGGAACTAGCGCAACTTTCCGCGACGGTTGCAACTTAGAAAAGGTCAGAGGTAAGAGGTTAGATTGCAGAGGTAAAATCCCGCGATCGCCGATGCCGTTTGCAGGATGGGCTTTTACCTCTGCAATCTGACCTCTAACCTCTTACCTTCCCTATGACAAATTCCTCTTCTCGAATTGCTTTTCTCTTCCCCGGCCAGGGCTCGCAATCCGTTGGCATGGGCAAAGAGCTGGCCGCGAACCACCCGGTGGCTCGTCAAACCTTTGAGGAGGCCGACGAGGCGCTTGGCTACAAGTTGTCCGAGCTTTGTTTCGAAGGTCCGGAAGAAAAATTAAAGCTGACCGAGATCACGCAGCCGGCCATTCTGACCGCGTCAGTGGCGGCGTGGCGCATATTGCAAGAAAAAGGCGTGAAGCCAGCGTACGTCGCCGGGCACAGCCTGGGTGAGTACTCGGCGCACGTGGCCGCGGGCACGCTCACCTTTGCCGATGCCGTGCGGACGGTTCGCAATCGCGGCAAATATATGCAGGAAGCAGTGCCCGTGGGCGTGGGCGCGATGGCGGCCATTCTAGGGCTGTCGCTCGAAAAGGTCAGCGGAATTGCGGCCGATGCCGCGCAGGGAGAAGTCTGCCAGGCGGCCAACATCAATTCGCCCGAGCAAATCGTGATCTCGGGCCACGCCGGCGCCGTGAACCGCGCCATCCAACTAGCCACCGAACGCGGAGCGAAGAAAGCCGTGAGCCTGCCGGTCAGCGCCCCTTTCCATTGTGCGCTGATGCAGCCGGCGCAAGATCGTCTGGGAGCGGATCTGCACGCGTTGAATTTTCAGAATCCCTCCTGCCCGGTGGTTTGCAATGTCGATGCCGCGGTCATCACGTCCGCCGAGGCTGCGCGCGAAGCCCTGATTCGCCAGGTAACCGGCGCCGTGAGGTGGGAGCCGTCGGTGCGGCTGCTGATCCAAAAGGGCGCCAGCTTGTTTGTTGAAGTCGGCCCGGGAAAAGTTCTGTGGGGCCTGATGCGGCAGATCGACCGCTCGAAGACCTGCGCCACGGTAGGAGATGAAGCGTCCCTGCAGAAAACCCTTGCGCTAATTTCGGCCTAGCTCGTAGTTCCGGTGGGGCGGGCATTCCTGCCCGCCAGCCGAGCGCAGCTCGACAGCAGGCGCTAGAACGGATACACCGTCAGCGTCTTATCCGACTTCTGCACGAACATGCGGGCGTGCTCGGAGCGCTCGTTCACGATGACTTCGACCACCACGCCTCCGCGGCCAAAACCTTTTGTGTTGGCCGATCCGTAAACCCTGTACGACTTGATTAAGCCCCACTCGCCGCCCGGTCCCCAGTCGCGATAGAAATCCGCATACGTGTATTGCGAATATTTCTGCCGATGCTGCACCCACGTGGGATCGTTGAAGTAAATGCCGTAAGCCGCTTCGTAATTCTGATGCTCAAGCGCGGCGAAGAACTTGTCCACGGCATGCTCTTCAGGCCAGTTGCGGTACATCCAGGCGAGCGTGGCGACGGCGATCACGACCACGATGCTGACCGCGATCCGGATCCTTCGCCGCCGCGCTTTCGCTGTGTCGTAGGGCTGGGCGTCGAGCAGGGTCATAAATCTCCTCTAAGCATAACGGATTCCCGGAGAATAAAGGTAGGTGAAGGAACCGGCGACGGCAACGCTCTGCCAAAGGTTCCGTCCCTATCGGAGACGCTCGCCGTGGAGAGTGGTTGATTCGAGAATTGAGGGGATGGCCGCTCGTCGCCGTTCCCTAAAGCGCTGCCTCGAACTGGCCGATGTACACCACGTCAGTCGGAAATGGCGGCAGGCGGGTTCGCGGCCGGAACTTGGCAACCGCAGAGTGGTGGGACCCATGGATAAAGTCCGGGCGCTCATTGTGGACGACTCCTCGGTGATGCGCAAAATCGTCGAGCGTTCCCTGCGTCAGGCGGGCCTCGATCTGGAGAAGGTTGTGGAAGCCTCGAACGGAACCGAGGCGCTCGCCGCGCTCCAGGGCAACGTGGTTGACCTCATCCTGTGCGACATCAATATGCCGGTAATGGATGGACTGGAATTCGTCCGTCAGGCCGCTACGGTGGAAAACGCTAAAGGAGTTCCGATCGTGATGATTACCACCGAAGGCAGCGAATCGCGCGTGGTTCAGGCGCTTACCGCCGGCGCTCGCGGATACATTCGCAAGCCCTTCACTCCCGATCAGGTGAAAGAGCATGTCCTGTCCTTGCTAAGGAGAAAACCGTGAGCACGGATATCTCATTGGCCACTCGGGCTCACGAGGAGAACTGGCTGCCCATTCTCGAACTTGCCGTCGAAGAGGTTTTTGAAATCATGCTCGGCTGCCGGGTCAAGCCGGCAGCGTCATCCGAGCATGTGGTGAACGGGGAATTCACCGCCATGGTCGGGTTGGCCGGGTCGCTGTGCGGAGTTCTGACCATCCGCTGCGACGCGCAGACCGCTCGGCAGGTTGCCAAGTCCATGCTGGGCGAAATGGCCGACTCCGAACAACAGGTAGCCGACGCGCTCGGGGAAGTCTGCAACATGATCACGGGAAACTTCAAAAACAAGCTCGCGGGCGCGGATGAACGATGCCTGTTGAGCGTGCCCACCGTCATCAGCGGCCAGGAATACAACTTTCGTTCGATGGCCGATGGGAACTCGATGGACACCGTCCTTCTATTCCAGGGCGCCCCGGTTGCCATCCGTCTTCAACTTCAGGGTTAAGAGCAAGGCAGGTCTCAGGTCTTAGGTCTCAGGAAAAACCTGGGCTGCGATCTTCCCGACACCTAAGACCTAAGACCTGACACCTGAGACCTGCCTCTAAGAAAACTTTGCCCGTTGCCGCCCGGCAGAGTTTTCCCAGCCCGCGAACTCTAAGAGGACTGCAATCTTCCTTCTTCAGCCGCCGCTCCCAAGCGCTTCAGAACAAAGCCACCTGTGAAAGCCTTAACCTCTCCGTCATGGCGATTGGCTTGCTCCTTGCCTAACCACCGGGAGCCAACGTGGACAGCGGACTTTATGCAGCGTGCGCGGGGTTACGGGCCCAGAGCCAGGCCCTCGAAGTCTCAGCCCACAATCTCGCCAATCTGAACACCACCGGGTTTTCTCCCACCATCGGCATCATCGGGGCCGTGCTCGGTTTGATCCAGGTCATGCAGCACCTGGACAAAATCGACGAAGTTGGAAAAGGGATTGCCGTCGCCTTCGTGGCCACCCTTTACGGCGTGGGCGCCGCCAACCTGCTCCTGCTGCCGGTGGCGGGAAAGCTGAAGATTCGCATCCGCGACGAGCAGATCATCCGCGAAATGACGCTCGAGGGAGTGGTTTCCATTCTCGAAGGCATGAACCCGCACATGCTCGAAGAGAAGCTGCTCGGCTTTCTCGCCGCGGCCCGCGAACCCGCAGCAATCCCTGAGGTGTCCACCCCATGAGCCGCCGCAGCCGACCCAGAAGCCGCGCCAATCGCGACCGCTGGCTGGTTTCCTATGCCGACTTCATCACCCTCTTGTTTGCCTTCTTTGTCGTGCTCTACGCCTCGTCGCAAGTTGACAAGCGAAAAGTTGGAAAGCTGGCTTTGGCCATTCAGGTCGCATTCCAGGAGATGGGTGTCTTTCAGACTTCCTCGACCGATGTGCCCATCGATGTCACCGACCCTATGCCCTTCAGCACCGTGCAAGCCATCGAAAACACGGAGCGCACGGCCAGTCTGGCCCGGATTGCATCTCACCCCGAGGGCGCGCTCGGCACCGGCGCAGCTATAGAAAACGGCGATCTGGCCGACTTGCAGGCTGAACTGGAAACTGCGCTGGCTTCGGAAATCAAGCGTAAGGAAATCGCCATGCGGCGCGAACCCGACGGTCTGGTGATTAGCCTGCGAGAAGTTGGATTTTTCGACAGCGGCGACGCCCAGATGAAATCCACCTCTGCAGCCGCCTTCGATCGCATTGCCGGCATGCTTCGCCAGCGTGATTATCGTTTGCGCATCGAGGGCCACACCGATAACGTCCCCATTCACAGCGCCCAGTTCCCCTCAAACTGGGAACTCTCCACCGCCCGCGCCACCGAAATTGTGCGGCTCCTCATCGTCCGGGACGGCTTCAGCCCCGGTCGTCTGAGTGCTGGAGGATTCGCCGAATATCATCCGGTCGCATCCAATCGCACCGCGGAGGGCCGAGGCCTCAACCGCCGCGTAGACATAGTTGTCCTCGGCCACACCCTACAGCCGTAATTCCATCCACAGAGCGCTTTCAATAGGAATCTCGGAGTAGGGCGCAATCTCCCGGAAGCCAATCCGGCGATAGAGTGCGACCGCTTCCTTCATTGCCGATTCAACCGTATCCAGACGCATGCGCTGGTAGCCGGCGGCGCGCGCCTCGGCGATCAGGCGTTCCACCAGCATCCGGCCCAGGCCCCGGCCGCGATCTTCGGACCGCACGTACAGCCTCTTCATCTCGCAGATACCGGATTCAAGTTTGCGCAACGCGATGCATCCGGCGGCATGGTCTCCCGATCGGGCAAGCAGCAATCTTCCGCTTGGTGGGCCGTAAGCGCCGGGCAGGGCTTTCAACTCTTCCTCGAAACTCTGGAAGCACAGACTGAAGCCCAGAGACCTGCCATATTCAAGAAACAGGCAGCGAACTTGTTCGATGTGTTCGGGTAGCGTGGCCTGAATCAGATCGAGCGGAGCCCGATCAGCATGGCGGCCATTGGGAGGACTCGCGTTGTCCCCAATAAGATTGCGTTTGCCTTCAGCCGAGTCCGTCATGGAAGAACCCCACGCTCGCAACCAGAAACTCCCCAATTTTAATCCTGCCAGAGGCGACGCGTCCGTTTGCTCCCCGCCTCGCGCGGCGATATAGTTATAAATTGTTTTTTCGAGGCTCTAATGTTCACCGACTTCACCGCCACCGACCGCTGGACCAGGAAACAAGCCCACTGCATCTACCAAGCCTTGATGGTAGCCATCGCCACCCGCCACGCCGATGCCGTGGACATTAAGTTTCTGGTCGACGGCCGCCCGGTCTGGGTCGCCCTGCCGCACCCGGCGTGGGTCGAGTACCAGCAGCGCACCGGCAAACTGATCACCGACTCCCTGGCCAAGGAAATCGCCGGCCATTTTCTGAAAACGGCGCTGGAATCGGGCGAAGGCTTAGGCCGCGAAATGTATTCGCTTACCGTTGCTGAGACTCTGAAGCACCTGGAAGCCGTCGTGGCCGGGGTTTCAGGACAGGAGGTCAGAGCTTAGAGGTTAGAGGTCAGAGGTCAGATTGAAGAGGTGAAACCTTTGCTTCTAACCTCTGCAATCTGACCTCTGACCTCTCACCTCGCACTTCACGCTGGCCGTGCGGTTCGTCATTATAAGGAGAGTATTCTTATGTCCGGCGTTCTATCCGATCTGGAAAGCACGACCGAAAAAAAGACCGGAACCCAGCATCTGCGCCTCGCCGCCTGGGTCGAAGAAGTGGCCCAGCTCTCGAAGCCCGATCGCGTGCAGTGGTGCGACGGCTCGGACGACGAATATCAAGCCATGCTGCGCTTGATGGTCCTGACTGGTACCGCCATCTGGCTTGACGATAGCAAGCGCCCCAACAGCATCCTCGTCCGCTCCAGTCCGGCCGACGTGGCTCGCGTCGAGGACCGCACCTTCATTTGTTCCACTACACAAGAGCAAGCCGGCCCCACCAACAACTGGGAAGATCCGGCGAAGATGAGGCAGAAGCTGCAGGCGCTCTTTGCCGGCGCAATGACCGGGCGGACCATGTATGTCATCCCTTACAGCATGGGCCCCATCGGCTCGCCCATTGCCAACATCGGCATCGAGATCACGGACTCGCCCTACGTGGTTGCCAGCATGCACATCATGGCCCGGGTCGGTAATCGCGTGCTCGATGTTCTCGGAAGCGATGGCGATTTCGTGCGCGGTCTGCACTCGGTGGGCGAGCCCCTGGCTGCCAACCAGGCCGATTCCGCCTGGCCGAACAACCCGCAGGAAAAATATATTTGCCATTTTCCGGAGACGCGCGAAATTTGGTCCTACGGTTCCGGATACGGCGGCAACGCGCTCCTCGGCAAGAAGTGTCACGCCCTCCGAATTGCTTCGGTGCAGGCCCGTGACCAAGGTTGGATGGCGGAACACATGCTCATCCTCAAGATGACCAGCCCCTTGGGCAAGGTCAAGTTCTTCACCGGTGCGTTCCCCTCGGCCTGCGGCAAGACCAACCTTTCCATGATGATCCCGACCATCCCGGGATGGAAGGTCGAAGCCATCGGCGACGACATCGCCTGGATGAAGTTCGGGGACGATGGCCGCCTCTACGCCATCAATCCGGAGAGCGGCTTCTTCGGCGTGGCTCCCGGAACCAGCATGAAGTCGAATCCGAATGCCATGCTGACCGTAGCCAAGAACACTATTTTCACCAATTGCGCGCTGACGGCGGATGGCGACATATGGTGGGAGGGGATGACCCCGCAAAAGCCCGCCGAGTTGGTCGACTGGCTGCGGCGGCCGTGGACTCCAGCTTCTTCCCGCAAGGCCGCGCATCCCAATTCGCGCTTTACCACTCCGGCAAGGCAGTGCCCGGTGATTGCCCCGGAGTGGGAGGACCCCAAAGGTGTGCCGATCGACGCCATCCTCTTCGGTGGCCGCCGAGCCGGCGTCGTGCCGCTGGTCATGGAGTCGTTCAATTGGCAACATGGAACCTTTCTGGGAGCAAGCGCCAGCAGCGAAACCACCGCCGCCCAGGCCGGCAAAGTCGGTGAACTTCGCCGTGACCCCATGGCCATGCTCCCCTTCCTCGGCTACCACATGGGCGATTACTTGGCCCACTTTCTCAACATCGGCGACCATCCCGGCGCCAATCTCCCCAACATCTTTTACGTGAACTGGTTCCGCGCCGATGAGCAGGGAAAATTCCTCTGGCCCGGATACGGCGAGAATTGCCGCGTGCTGAAATGGATCTTCGAGCGCTGCGATGGCACAGCTCATGCCGTGGATACGCCCATTGGACGCCTTCCGCGGCCCGACGACATCGATCTCGGCGGCTTGAACATCGCGGACGCAGTCCTCAATCAACTGCTCAGCGTGGATATTGATGGGTGGTTGGCCGAGATTCCGCTCATTCGCGAATACTTCGCTACCTTCGCATCTCATCTGCCCGAGGCCTTAAATCGCGAACTCGACGACCTCGACAAGCGCCTGCGCACCAGCATCAGCCGAGTAGGAAAGATGAGCAGGTTTGGCAGGGTAAGCCGCCTCGGCAAGAGACATGAGGCGATTCCCCCCGATGAATAAAGAGAAGGTCAGAGGTAAGAGGTAAGAGGTAAGAGGTAAGATTGCAGAGGTGAAAACCAATAGCGCTAGGCCCACCGGTTTTCACCTCTGCAATCTGACCTCTAACCTCGTTATGTTCGCCCGCAAACTCCGCGTCGAATACGAGCACCAGGGACAGCTCCAACTCTGTCCCCTGAAATGGCTCGACAATTTCAGCATGCGCAACTTCACCAACGCGTCCGTCTTTGACGACACCCTGCCCGTGGCCGACGGATGCCTCGAAATTGGAACCCATGTCCCGCTCGATCAGCTTCGGGATGCCATGGAAGACTGGTTTCGCCGCAAGAGTTATCTGCCCAAAGATGCGAAGCTGGTGCTGACCGCGAAGTAGATGCCACGCCCTGAAGTGTGCGGTTGAGAACTCGTGATTTATGTCCCGGAGGGACGATTGAAAATAGCCCGGCGCTTCAGCGCCGGGTTGAGAGGTCAATTCCAAGATCAAGTCCTGGAGGGACGACCGGCTTGGAGGTTTTGAGCGTAAACGGGGTTTTGCAACAATTTCATTTGCCGTCACTGCACCTGCACGACCGCATTATAGGAGTGTTGTAAATGGCCCGATGTGAACAGGAATGTAAGGGTGTAGGTCCCGAGAGCCAAGTCTGGAGCCGCACTCCACGTCATCGTATATAAGCCAGGTCCCATAACCTGTGAAGGGGCTGGGACAACCGCAAGTCCTTCTGGGGCGCCGGAAACGGTCAAGGTAATGCGCCCGTTGAAACCATTCTCGGGGATGATAGAGAAGGTGGTTTGGGAATTGCCGCCCGGCTGAATCCAAAGAGAAATCGGAAACGGGTTAACCACGAAATCGCCGCTGGGAGAGACGCTACCACCCCCACAACTGAGAATAGCTGCAACTAGACTGCCGATCGCAAGCAATTTGGCAGAACGGTGCATGAGGAACCTCCGCTCTCTGTTACGAACCCAAGAATGGCAACTGGGTTGCCCCGCGCTCAGAAATGAGCTTGCCGAAGGGTGGGTGGCGAGATCTGGTGACAGCGCGCAAAACCCGTATCCAGGGTTCTCTTCTCGGCGTCCTCGGCGTCTCGGCGGTGCAACCGCTCTAGCTCCCCCCGCCCAGACTCGACGCCCTTTCCATCTTGAGCAGCCGGGCCAGTAAACGGATGATCATGCCATCGTAGCGGGTGCCGCTCAGCTTTCCCAGTTCCGTCAGCGCTTGCTCGTCGGTTTTCGGAAGCGCGAAAGAGCGCTCGCTCGTCATGTTCACATAGGCGTCGGCAACGGCAATAATCCGGCCATACAGCGGTATATTCTCGCCCTTCAGTCCGAGAGGATAGCCGCTGCCGTCGAAGGCTTCGTGATGGGACTCGACCGCCTGGGCTACGCGCTCCACTTCCGGAATCGCGCGCAGCACTTGCGCGCCGATTTGCGCGTGGGTTTTGATCACCGCGTATTCCTCGTCCGTAAGCGTCCCCGGCTTGTTCAGGATTCGATGATCCACAAACAGCTTGCCCAGGTCATGCACCCGCCCCGCGAAGGTGATCTCTTCCACTTCCGGGGCTGAGAGGTTGAGTCCGCGCGCGATCATCCCCGCATAACGACCGCATTGCTCGCCGTGTCCGGCCGCGTATTGCTCCCTCAGTTCGGCCGCGCGCGCCAGGGCTTCGACGGCCTGCTTGATCGGCTGCTGATCCGCGTCTCCCTCGCCTACGCACAGCTTGCGCAGCGTGGCGACCAGTTCTTCCAGGTGCTCCATGCCGCTATGCTCGCGCTGCAGAAATCCTTCGATATAACCGGACACCAGATGCCGCTGCACTGCCGAGCCTTCGCCGAACGCATCGGCGGTCGAAACCTGGTTCCCGCCCGCGTGCTTGGCTACGTACATTCCCGCATCCGCGACCCGAATCAGATCTTCCATCGAGAATCCATGCACCGGGAAACTGGCAACCCCAAAACTGCCGGTGATACGGTGCTCCTCCAGCATCGGATCGGTGGCCAGCCACAGCCGCAATCTTTCCGCCAGCACCTGCGCCTGCTCGATTCCGGTCTCGGGCATGAGGATCACGAATTCATCTCCCCCGTAGCGGGCTACCACATTCGACTGGCGGCATTTTTGTTCCAGCAGCCGGCCCACCCGCGCCAGCACCAGATCCCCCTCCAGGTGACCGAGCGAATCGTTGACCTCTTTGAATTTATCCAGATCCACCAGCACCACTGAGAATGGACGCCCCGAACGTGACGCGCGCTTCCACTCCGAGCTCAGCGCCTCCCAGAAAAATCGCCTCGTCTTGATCCCCGTCAATCCATCGGTAATCGATTGCTGTTGCAGCTTCTGGAAGACGAAGGAGTTGTGCAACGCCGTCGCCAGAAGGTCGGCCAGCGTATTCAGGATCAGAATGTCCTGGGGCGCGAACGCATTCTCATCCCGGCTCTCCACGTTGAGCACGCCTAACAGCGTTTCGCCGTAGCTGATCGGCAGGCACAACACCGCCCGCGATTCCGGCAGTACTCCGGCAAGCTGTCCCGAACCCGCGTTTTGCACCAGCGCGCTTACTCCGGTGCGCGCCACCTTTCCCAGAACTCCGCTGCCCACCGCGATCCGGCGCCCCAGGGTTTGCGAGGTCGTTCCCGCTTCGGCTTTGATCTCGATGTCCTTGGTGGCATAGTCCATGATGCCGATGCCGATGTGGTCGTAGCGGAAGTTCTTCTGGATCTCGCGCACGATGTCGGCCATCATCTGCTCGGCGTCTTCGCTCGAAATCGCCATTTTCGAAATGTTGTTCAAAAACGCAAGATGCCGGGCGCGGCGCTGCTCCTCCGTAAACAGGCGCGCATTCTCGATGGCCACCCCGAGTTGACCGGCCACGGTTTGCATGACCTCAAGGTCCCTGGCCACGAACAGCAATTCCCGCTCCGTGCTCAGCGCTGCCATCACACCCACCGCTTTGCCGCCCAGAAAAATAGGCACGGCGCAGAACGACCGGGCCGGCCGCTGCGGTACGAAATCGACTCCCAGCTTTGTCCGCAACTGTTCCAGATCCGAATCGATTAACAACGGCTCCCCGGTCCTGAGGATATACTCGGTCAATCCATTGTTGACCTTGCGCGAGCGCTTCGGGAGAATGACGCCGCCTTCGATCTCCAGCTCGAAGCGAATTTCATCTTCTACCTGAAACGCAATATAAAAAGTACTGGTGTCGAAAATCTGGCCCAGCTCCACCTGCACTGTCCGCAGCACCTCGTCCTGGTTGAGATGAGAACTGATGGCTTGGCCAATCTCGTTGAGCAGTTCGTATTCCTTGGTTCGCCGCTGCGCCTCATGCATGACCACATAGTTTTCCAGCGTCAGCGCAATTTGCAGTGCCAGTCCGATCAGCAACCGCAAATTCGAAGAGCCAAACATGCGCCGTTCGGCGTGCGGAAATAGGATGACCCCGAAGTTGTGTTCCCGTGTCTGCAAGCTCACCGCCATCAGGTCGCGGATTCCCTCGGCCAGCAGCTGCTGCTTGCACACCCCGAATTTTCCTCCCGAAAGCGCCGGCAAAGGCTCTTCCACTTCCGCCAGGTTATGGAACGTGACCACGCCCCCGCGCCGGTAGGCAAGCTCGGCAATGTAATCTCCCGCCTGCGTCTTTTGCAGCTTTTCCAGAAACTCCGCGGAAAATCCTTTTTGCACCGAGGGCACCGTGCCCCGCCACTGCTCGGAAACAAAAAACACCGCGCGATGCGAAGGCAAGGGCGCCACTAACCGTTCGACAAAACTCTGCAAGCTCGGAACCAAATCAGAGGCCGAGAACAACCGGCGCGGGTCTACGCCCAGGGTCGAGAACGCCAACGCGTTTTCCTGCACTGCATTGCGCTCATTTTCAAACAGCACCATTACCATGGCGATGGCCAGCAGCATCTGCGGGATCGGCCCCAGGAAACCTCCGAACGGGCCCACCACATGCAGGAAAGGTTGCCGCACCTGTCCCGCTCCCATCAGCACCGCCCACAGCGCCAGGGCAAATGCCAGCATCCGGAACGCCACCGAATTCCGCCGAAAAGCATACCGGTAAAAATGAAACGAGCAATAGAGCAGGATCGCCGCCAGCCACACTTCCAGCCGCAAATAGATTGGTACCGAAGTTGCCTTTTCGCCGAATACTCCGCTCGCCATTTGCGCCCGCAGACCTACATACGTCAGCACAAACCCGGCCACCACCAGCGCCCCGTCATACCACCGCAGCTGGAACGGTTCCTTCATCAGCCGGGTAGAGACGAAAATGCAAACCGCCATCGCCAGCAGCAGCAGCGAGCTCAGCACAAACAATAATGCCGAAGCGCCCCGAAAATATTCCACCGCCTGCGACGCGTAATGCAGCGTGTACGCAGCCCAGGCCAGTTGCCAGGCGCGAAAATAGCTGTGCCGGTTTTGCTCGTACAGGTAGGTGAAGACCAGCAGCACCAGGAGGGCTACGGCCCCAGGAATCAACACCATACCTGTGGCTACGCTATGCATGGATTAAACATCCTCATCAGCCGTGAACCCGGCCCGGATGGAACTCTGTATGGCCTAATCCTGTCATAACCGGCAGATCGAAACAATAGATGACAGGCTCCGCCCTGGGCACGGCGTTTTCAAAACTATCTTCCTATGAGATGCGATGCAGCCACATCAATCCTCTCCCCAAGAGTACCTTGGTAACCGTTAGTAACCAGTCTCCTCTCCTGTAGAGACGTGGCTCGCCGCGTCTCCCGCAGCAAAACGGGGCACGGCCCACCTCTACGGGCCGGAAGGTTTTCCGCAGCCCTTGGGTTTGCCAAGCAGTTGGTTTTCTCTGTGTCTCTGTGACTCTGTGGTGGGAAAAATCAAATTAGGACACTACCCTCACCGCCGCATGCCAGAGCCAAATCCCGCTATACTCAAACGTTATGCTTCGTGTTCGATTTGCGCCGTCCCCCACCGGTTTTCTGCACGTCGGCAGTGCCCGCACCTTCATCTTCAACTGGCTCTACGCCCGTCATAACGGAGGAACCATGATCCTCCGCCTCGACGACACCGACATCGAGCGCAACACCGAAGCCTCCGTCAACTCCATTTTCGATGGTCTGCGCTGGCTCGACCTGGGCTGGGACGAGGAATACAAGCAATCCGAACGCCTGGCCCTGCACAGCCAGATCGCCGACGCCATCTTCCACAAGGGCTTGGCGTACCGCGATTTTACCCCCGCCCACGTAGGCGACACTGAAAAATCCGGCGCCAATCAGACTTGGCTCTTCAACCCCGGCATGCGCGAACTCTCCCGCGCCGAAAGCGACCGCCGGGCCGCCGCCGGAGAGCCCTTCGCCCTCCGTTTCCGCGTCCCCCGAGGCACTCACGAGCAGGTTCGTTTCACCGACGCCGTCTACGGCGAGCAAATCAAAGCCGCCGACGACATCGAAGACTTCGCGCTCCTCCGTTCTGACGGCATACCCACCTACCACCTCGCCTCCTGTGCCGACGACATCGACCTGCGTATCAGCCACATCATCCGCGGCCAGGACCACCTCTCGAACACCTACAAGCACGTGCTGATCTTCGAAGGCGCCGCCGCCAAGCCGCCGCAATTCGCGCATCTCCCGCTGCTCGTCGCCCCCGACGGATCGAAGCTCTCGAAACGCCGCCACGGTCCCGTGGTCAGCGTCACCACCTACCGCGACGCCGGCTTCCTTCCCGAGGCCTTCATCAACTTTCTATGTCTGCTAGGCTGGTCGCCCAAAGACGATCGCGAAAAGATGACCCGCCAGGGACTGATCGACGCCTTTTCGCTCGAAGGCATCAATCGCCCGAACGCGGTGGTGAATTTCAAGGAGAGCAGTGTAGAGCGGGCGCCCTCGCCCGCTTACCCCGAAGAAACCTTCGACCCCAAAGCTGTCTGGCTCAATGCCGAGCACATCCGCGCTCTCTCCATTGACGATCTCAGCTCCCGCTTGCTGCCCATTGTCCAAGCCGCCGGCTTCCCCATCACGCCCGAAAAAATGCACGCCATCACTCCGCTAATCCGCGAGCGCATCAAGCTTTTGCGCGACGTCCTCACCGCCGCCGACTTTTTCTTCATTGATGATGACCAGCTCCCGCTCTACGACCCCGCCGAACTCATCCCGCAAAAAGGCGATGCCGCCATGGCGCTGAAAGTTTTGACAAAGGCAAGAGAAGTCCTGGCAGAGACCGAATTCAAACACGATCCCTTGGACCAAACCCTCCGCGCCGCCGCCCAGCAGCTGGGAGTAAAAGCCGGCCAGATGTTCCAACCGATAAGAGTAGCCGTCTGCGGCCGCAAGAACGCTCCGCCACTATTCGAGACGCTGGAAGTGTTGGGCAGGGAAGCAACCCTGAGGCGGATCGAAGAGGCGATCAAGAAGCTGCAGTAGCGCGGGTGCCCCATCCTTGCGCGTTTGTTGCGCAAGGGTGGGATTCCCCTGCTCTATCCCCCTTCGGATTTTTGACGGTACCCTCCGCCCACGACCAGCTAGCGAGATTCCCCCAACTCCTTCGCCTTCTGCCGCGCCCCCGCGGCCTCGCTCTTCATTCCCTTGGCTTCGTAGATATCGGCCAACAGACCTTCGTTCTCGGCACTGTCCGCAGTTTGGCGCTGCTTCAATAGCGTTGCAATGGCATCGTCGTAGAGCCGGAGCCGCGCCTCCATCAGTGCCATCTTGAAATACACCCCCGGTTGATCGGGGTCGATCGCTGCCGCTCGTTTGTATTCTTCGAGCGCTTCGCGATTCTGCTGCTGATTTGCCAGACTGTCTGCCAGCCCGGCGTGTCCGTCGGCGCTGTCCGGATCGATTTTGAGCAGCTGAGAAAAAGTATCCTCGGCTTTTTCCGGCAGCTTTTCCTCCAGATAAATCAGCCCCAGCCGGTAATACGCCTCTTCGTCGCGCGGATTCAGTGCGATCGCCCGCTCCAACTCCGCCGCCGCATTGCCGAAGTCATGCTTCGCAATGTAGGCGCGCGCCAAAGCCGCGTGGGCAGGGCCGAAGTCCGGCCGTTGCCGGATCGATCTCTCGAGTTCCGCAATCGCTGCGTCCGGCTTTCCCTGTTCCAGAAGTCCCACCCCGTTTTGTCCATGAAGCAGATAAGCGCGGGCATGTTGCAGCCACATCACGCCGCCGGCCACCAGCAAAGCTCCAACCAGCAGCACCGCAATCCGGCGCAAAAAGTCGTCATGTCCCGGAGCAACCTTGGCGATGAGCGCACCCAGAAGCAGCCCCATAAGCAGCCCGCCGATGTGCGCCGCGTTATCGGTGCGAGCAACCACTCTGCCGAAAAAGAGGTTGAAGCCAACAAACACGACCAGACTCCGCAGCGTTCCGCCCATCGCGGCTCGTGGCAGCGAAAACTCGCCCAGATAAAACGACGCGATCAAAGCCCCAGCAATTCCAAATATCGCCCCCGACGCGCCCACGCTCAAGACCACAGGATTCCAGATCACGCTCCCAAGGCTAGCCGCGAGTCCGGTGATCAGGTACACCACGGCAAATGTCCAATGGCCGTATACCGATTCCGCCAGCCTGCCAAGGTCCCACAGGCACCACATATTGAACCCGATGTGCAGCAAGCCGCCATGAATGAATACGCAAGTCAGCAGCCGCCACCACTCGCCGCTGACGGTGTAGGGGCCAAAGTTAGCTCCCCAGCGCACCAGATCCTGACCCGATGGATTGTCGAGCATCGAAACGCCCGCCAACGTCATGGCGACGAACACCGCCACGTTGATGCCGAAAATCACCTGCGTGACCGCCATCGAACTGGACTGCGACCGCATCCACGGCGCAACTTCGACCCTCTGAATCGGAGAATCCTCGCCGCGCTGCGCTGCCTCATGTTGCACGCACCACTGGCAAAGTTTCCTGCCAAAGCTAAGCGCCGGAAGCTGCCGACCGCATTGAACACACTTTGCCATCTAGTCGCAGATTATCATGCAGCCGGGGGTGCCCCATCCTAACGTCGCGTCTTTTGCGACGTTAGAGCCTGCCCTGAGCGGAGTCGAAGGGGTGGGATTTCCGGCCGTAGGTTCTCACCTCTGCAATCTGACCTCTAACCTCTGCCCTCGGATGATTTCCGCACCCCATCCCCCGTGCGATTTCCCCCGCGCATATAAAATACAAGGGACATGAGTGCTGCCAATTCATCTCCCGCTCCCGACTCCCGCCCCTCCAACTTTGTCCGCGACCAGGTCATCAAAGACTTGGAGACGAAAAAGTACGACGGGAAGGTGCAGACCCGCTTTCCTCCCGAGCCCAACGGCTACCTGCACATCGGCCATGCCAAATCCATTTGCCTGAACTTCGGCTTAGCCGACGAATTCAGTGGCAAGACCAACCTGCGCTTCGACGACACCAACCCGGAAAAGGAAGAGCAGGAGTACGTCGACTCCATCATGAAAGACGTCCACTGGCTGGGTTTCGAGTGGGATGGTCTCTACTACGCTTCCGACTACTTCGATCAGCTCTACGAGTGGGCGGTCAAGCTAATCAAAGAGGGCAAAGCGTACGTAGACGACTTAAGCGCGGAAGAAATTCGCAAGTATCGAGGCACGCTGACCGAGCCGGGCAAGGAAAGCCCACATCGCAACCGCAGCGTGGCGGAAAATCTCGACCTGTTCGACCGCATGCGCCAGGGCGAGTTTCCCGACGGATCGCGCGTCCTCCGCGCCAAAATCGACATGGCCTCACCTAACCTGAACATGCGCGACCCGGTCATGTACCGCATCCTGCACGCCGAGCATCACCGCACCGGCGCCAAGTGGTGCATCTATCCCATGTACGACTACGCGCACGGCCAGTCCGATTCCATCGAGCATGTGACTCACTCCATTTGTACGCTCGAATTCGAGGATCATCGCCCGCTCTATAACTGGTTCATCCAGCAACTAGGCATCTTCCCCTCGCAGCAAATGGAGTTCGATCGCCTAAGCCTTACTTACACCCTGCTGAGCAAGCGTAAGTTACTAACTCTGGTACAGGAAAAACGCGTCAACGGATGGGACGACCCCCGCATGCCCACGCTCTCCGGCATAAGACGGCGCGGCTACACGCCGGAAGCGATTCGCAATTTCTGTGCCGCCATCGGGGTTTCGAAGACCAATGGCACGCTGGAACTAGCCATGCTCGAGCACTTCGTGCGCGAAGACCTGAACAAGCGCGCCCCAAGAGTGATGGCCGTGCTGCGCCCTTTGAAGGTTGTGATTGATAACTATCCGGAAGGTCAGGTGGAGGAAGTAGACGCGGTCAACAATCCCGAGGACGAAAGCGCCGGCAAGCGCAAAGTCTCATTTTCCAAAGTCCTCTACATCGAGCAGGAAGATTTCCGCGAAGACCCGCCCAAGCAGTATTACCGCCTGTCTCCCGGACGCGAGGTGCGTCTGCGCTACGGCTACTTCATCACCGCGAAGTCGGTGGTGAAGAATGACAAGGGCGAAGTGATTGAAGTGCACTGCACCTACGACCCAGCCACGCGCGGAGGCAATGCTCCCGATGGACGCAAAGTGAAATCGACCATCCACTGGGTCTCAGCCGCCCACGCCATCGACGCCGAAGTGCGCCTCTATGAGAAGCTGTTCACGAAGGAAGATCCAAATCAGGTAGAAGAAGGCCAGGAGTTCACCGCGAACCTGAATCCAGCTTCGCTCGAAGTAATCGCGCAGGCCAAGCTGGAGCCCTCGTTGGCGAACGCCCCCATAGAAGCCCGCTATCAGTTCGAACGCTTAGGTTATTTTTGCGTGGACCCGGATTCCAAACCCGGACATCTAGCATTCAATCGCACCGTGGCGCTGAAAGATACCTGGGCCAAGGTCGAGAAAAAGTTCGAGAAGAAATAACAAGGAGTGTAGAGACGCGGCTCGCCGCGGCTCCCCCGCGCAAAACGCGCCCCTCACAGCACCCGGCACGCCTCGTCAAACTCCAGCCGCGGGTTGCGAGGAAACAGCTTGCTCGGATCACCGTAGCCGAGATTGCAGAGAAAGTTTGCCTTCCACTTGCCATCGGGGAAAAACTCCGCGTTCACTTTTGCCTGGTCGAAGCCCGACATCGGCCCGCAAGCAAGGCCCAGAGCTCGAGCCGCAAGTATGAAATAAGCTCCCTGCAGCGACCCATTGCGGAACGCCGTCTCCTCGATCAACGCCGGTTTCCCCACAAAATAGGATCGCATGTCGGCGTGGGGAAATAGTTGAGGCAGTTTTTCGTAAAACTCCGTGTCCCAGGCAACAATCACCGTGACCGGCGCAGCTTTTGTTTTTTCGACATTGCCCGGAGAGAGAGCCGGCAGAAGCCGCGCCTTCGCCGCCGCGCTTTCAAGAAACACAAAACGGGCTGGACTGGAATTCGCGCTGGTCGGACCCATACGCGCCAGGTCATAAGCTTCGCGCAGCACCTCGACGGGCACGCGTTGCGGAAGCCATGCCGAATGCGTGCGGGCCTCGCGGAATAACTGGTCTAATGCATAGCTGGAAATTTTTGTTGATTGCGCGTCGATATCTTGTTGTGTTTGCGTCATCGCCTCGGCTCTAGGTGGTTTCTATCTGTCACCTAGATGCCAGAGATCGCCAAAAGATTCGAGGCCGATAAGTTCAAGGGCGCACGATCACCCCCACGGTCCCCCCGTGTGCACCATCCAAAGATCGCTGTCCGCTGAACCAACGACCTCAAGCGGCATCCAGAAATACCCCCGCTGACCCCAACCCTCACCCCAACTGTTCTGCACAAGCGCCAACTGTTTTGCCAAGTCGTAGCCAAGGCAAAGCACTTCGTGCCCGCCCAGTTGCTGTTCGTCCGGCTGCGGAATCGGCATGATCCCAGTCCCCGCCACCTGCTCCGTCATGAACGACTCGTAGACGACGAAGCCGACTGTAACCGGCCAGGGCGTTGCATCGGCCAGGCACCGCAAAAAGTCCGACAAACTTCCAATCCGGTGATAAGCCCCCGTCTTGTACTTGAGCGCATTCTGCGCCTGCGTCGCCGTCGGCGCGGTAAACTTACCCGCAATATAAGGATAGAGCGCCGCCTCGCAACACCCCAGAGCCGTCAGCACCTGGCAACCCGTGCGCGGCATTGCTCCCTCATCTTTCGGAAAAGAACCATCCGCAATCAGCTCCTCAACATACAAGCACTGCGGACTCAAAACCGGCGAAGCCTTCTCATACTTCCGCGCGATCCACTCCCGCGCCGACGAGAAGGCATGTCCCGTGCAACTGCCTTCCTCGCCCTGATCCTTAATCGGACCGCCCCACTCCCGCAGATCCACCCGTTGCGGCACCGGCTCCGCTCGCGGCAAAGCCCGGTACATGCGATCCCGCACATCGTGAACGTCGCGCAGCGCGCCAAACCTGCGCTTGATCAAAGCCGCGGCGATCACTGCAGTCGTCCGAAAGTTACCGCCCGCACGAATTTCGAATGCCGATGCAGCTTCAATGCAGGAGTCGCCGCATCCACCGCCGCGTTGCCCGTCGGCGCCACCAGGATGCTGTTGTAATGATTCGCAAAGCTGGAGACGCTGAACGACGCCTCGCCACCGAACGACGCTTCGCCCCTGAACCCCGCCTGCACATTCGTCTGGCATGACGGAATCACCGCCGTGATCGCCTCGACCGTGCCCGCAACCAGATTCGCGAGCAGCGTGATTTTCGTCTGCGTATTCGCATCGCTCACCTGTGCCACCTGCAGTACAAGCGCCTGATCCGCCTGATACGCGCCCACCGCTGCCTGCAATTGCTGGCATACTCCCGGAGCAGATCCCGATGAGGCCTTGGCGAAGTCGCCGGCCAGCGTCTTGATGACCGCGGCGTCGGCATCAATCTTAGCGGCCAGGTTGCTGTTCATCGGCTGCCCGTTAGCCACGGCCACGATTTCGAGAATGTTGATCAGCGCCGGCGCTGCCGCGGCCAGAATGGAATCGAGTGTCGACACCCAGGCGGTCGAACAGCCCGCGCAGAACATAACAAGCGACAGCAAAACGACAAGAACTTTCCTCATAAATGGTTCCCCTCTCTGATTCTTCACGACCTCAGTTACTTACTTAGAGTTAGTGCTCGCATAAGGCGAAGGCAGCCAATGCGCCACGACCACAGCTAGCGGAGCAAGAATTGCCGCAGCCGTGGCATGCTTCATCCAGAACGCAGCAATCGCCGGAGTAGCTGCATTGGCAATCGTCGTAAGCAGCAGCACAACGGTGGGTAGATAAGAAGCGTACTTCTTCACGATGTCATCTCCTTGCAATAGAAGTTGGTGTAGGCCACGGCTTTACAGGCTGCGGAAAAACTTGATATTGCGCTTGATTCTGGGTGGCGCAGCGCTTCAGCGCTGCGATAACTGGCTTATTTTCAGCTCCGGCTTTAGCCGCTGGGGCGACACTGCGGCCTGGAAAATGCTTTTCCCGCAACCTGTTTAGCCGTGCCATTCAGACCAGGAAGAACGTCGGCTTTAGCCCCTGAGGGCCGATCCGCCAAACCGATCAAGTTCTGATACCGGCCTCGTACCCCGCCCCCGCCGACCGTTTCGTCAAAGCCTCCCGCCGCGCTAACCCTCCCTCGCGCGCCAAGCCAACGTGTATCCATCCGTACTCGAGGATAAGTTGGTCGTATTCGATGTCGGACTTAAGGATAGTTAGCGCCACTTCCTCCGGCGGGCCGAATGTGGGACAAACAAAGTCGCACGCCAGTCCCTGGCAATGGGCGCTAGTTACAACTCCGCCCACCGCCTGGTTCACCGCCAGCGAACGATAGCCGCTGTGCACCACGATGGGAAGGTTCCCAAGCAGCGTGCGAATTCTTTCCATCGCTGCCGCCACCCGGCCTAGATTTGCAATAACGCTCGCATCCGGCGTGTTGTCGAGCCCGAGCCGCGCCGCCGCTTCAGAGAAGGAAAGCTCCTCCAGCGTGAAATGCTCTGAAAGTTGCATGGGATGTTCAGTTGGCTTCAGAATTAACAGGCTGCGGAAAAACTGCGATTTGACTTTGTTTTGAAAGGGTGCGGCTTCAGTCGCACCATAAAGAAAGGTCGGGTTTCAAAATCGGCAATCTGACCTCTGAAATCTGCCCTCACAGGTTAAGGTGCTGGATGCGCCGACAGTAAACTCATGATGCCGATGTCGGAGCGGCAGGTGTTCGGGCCTTGGTTGAGCCACAACACGTTCCCGTCCAGCGGTTGGCTGGTAGCCGGATTATCGCCGTTGTCGGAAGTGCAATACTGTCCCGTTGTGCCGCATACGGAGTTCCAGGATGGCAGGGTTGATCCTTCCGTTCCCGTTCCGCTAGTGACATAAGAACCGCTGGGAAACGTTCCCGAATAGAAACCGACGGCCTGATAGATATTGACGGGACCGCCATTCGCAAAGGAAATCGTGTCGTTCAGGTTCACCGTCCCGCTGGCCACCGGTTGATACATCCCACGATTGGGGTGCTGGCAGGTATTCGATGCTGTAGCTTGGTCCCCTCGCGTGCCCATGAAGTCCGAGGTATAGGCGAACAGCGTTCCCGCCTGCGAGACCACTCCAATGGCGTTCTGTATTCCGAAACCGGAATTCGATCCCGTGTTCCATTGGTGCCCAAAGCGCCAGAGCGTGTTGACGTAGATGCCCGTCGCTGGAGGAAGCGTCCACGCTATCTCCTCGCCGTATCCTGCGCAGCAATACGACCCAACGAACGCCGCCGTTCCGGTACGCCCACCCTTCACACCGGCTTGCTGTGTAGAACCGAACAGTGGTACGTCCGCCGTGGCATCGAACATCGGCTGCTGGTCGCATAGGGTTGGATTCGAGGCGAAGGTGGGGCAGTTCGCCACGTTTCTGTAAGTCGGGTGCCCGTCGTCGGGAAGCGAGTTACCAGCGTCTTGACGCCGGGATAAGGCATCCCGACATACTGATTCCCATTCACGGTCGGGCAATTGGAATTCCCCGGACCTTGGCAGTTAGGCTGGGTAAACCAATGCTGAAAGTAACTACCGCCTCTGAAGTCGTTCGCCGCACCCTCGGCGTTGTGCCCGTCTGCGCCGTAGTTCGGACCAATTTCCAGGATTGGATACGTCAGTGTGCTGTACCAATCGATTTCAATGTTGTAGCAGGAGCCGGAACGCGGGGTCCAATGCACACCGCCGTCGCCGACCGGGTTAACGCCAGTGACCGGGCCGGCCACCGCCAGCTTGTAGTAATTACCATCCGAACCGGAAACGTATTGATTCGAATAGTAGGCGTAAGTCGAAACCCAAGCCGTTTGCGGCCAGACGATGGTCGCGGGGCTGCCATAGGCAAATTGGGTATAAAGCTCCGTACTGAGCAAGCAACTAAAGTATGTCCCGTTGTCGGTCGTCATGGAGCCATATTGGGGGTTGAATTTCTGGTCAACCGCGTGCAGAGTTACGCCTCCGCTCAAGCCTTCAGGCAAATTCACAATTCCGCCTGAGCCGCAATTGGTTCCACCTTGTAGGTAGCACACCGAGGTTACATTGGTCGTCAGTTGGCCGGAAGGATCGGCGCTAGAAGCGCAGTGGGGAACGGTGCAGCCCGGAGTGTATCCCAATCCTTGCCCATAGCCGCGATACATTCTCCCGAGATACGTATTGATGTAGGACGGTCCCCTGGCGGGATCGTAGTGGAAAATGTCGATGCCTTGTCCCTGTGCGTGCATGGGACCAATATCCAGCCATGTCTCAGTACCATCGCTACAAGTTGCCCCTGCCGCGTAACTCGTGCATCCAGCGCCGTTCCATACTGGCTGACTGCTGCCGCTCGTGCCGCTCGTAGGCGCATAGTACCCATGATTGCTCGGATTGTTCGACGCGGGCTCGATGAAGCTGAGGTTCAGCGTCGTGGGGCCATAAGCCGTGCTTGCCTGCCACGGCGCCCCGCCCGCTGAACCAATGCTGATCTCGCCATTGTTCCCGATCGCGAACGTGGTGTTGTAGTGGCTCACGTACCCTGACGGCGCAACGCCAACATTCGACGCCGAAAAGTCCACGTAGAGGGTGCGTGAGATCGTGTCGCCGGTTCCGGTCGGGAAGCAATTCGAAGCTCCGAGTTGCGGATTACAGGAAGCTCCGCCGGGAGAGGTAAGACCGGACTCGGTGAATGTGTCCTTATAAATTTGCGGCAAGTTCAGTTCGTAGATCGTGTTCGGCGCGTCGCTGAAGTTACGGCTGAAAGCTACGGCGCCGTTGGTGATCTGTATGTCGGAACAATTCATGCCCGGCGTGCAGTTCGCTCCCTCGACTGCCGAAGCAATCACACACGGATTCGAGAGCGAGCACGTTCCGGCCAAGATGCGGGACTCGATGACGTGGGCCAGGCAAGTGATCGACTCGTTCGTCGTGAAATAGAACATCAGGTCATTGGAGTTGCCGAACGGAGGCGCGCCCGTGCCGAACGCATCATAGCCGCCATCCGACCCCATGTTGAGCAGCGCCGCATAGGTTCCGCAGATTGACGCATTCGGTCCCGCGCCATTGTCGGTGGCAAAGACGCTATAAGAACCGAAGTCGGGGTCGGTGAAACCGGTATTGGCCCACGCCGGGGTGGTGGCATCGTCAAGCCGCTTGAACGGCAGCGGATCGAACGTGGTGTAATTCGCGCAGCCGACCGTAGTGTTGTTCTCACAGCCGCCTTGGAAGACGAGGCCAGAACCGGATTCTCCGGTCGTCGCTTCAGGCGTGCAGGTTTCGTAAGAAGCGTTGTAGAAAGCAGACGAATAGCCGTGGACGCAGTTGTCCGTCCGGGCCAAGTACGTCAGCGGAGCGCCACCCGAGACGGGCGTACTGAATACTGCCGCTCCCGAGTACAATCCGGAACCGGAGTAAGCCGCTTGCCCGAAAGCAGGAAGAGAAAGAAGTACAATGGCCAAAATCTTCATCACTCTTAGCTCCACAAGAAATTGCATCCTCGATAAGCCGAAGAAAGCTTTTTGCACGTCACCCAGTCCCGCATACACCCGTGCGCGCTGCGCCCGAAGTCGCTCCCGGCTTCGCTATAATGTTTGCTTGCTCTACCCCCGCCATTTCCGCAGGGCTTCATGGAAAGGGAACTATGCCGACTGACGTAGTCATGCCCCAGATGGGCGAATCAATTTTCGAAGGAACCATCACCAAGTGGCTCAAGAAGCCCGGTGACAAGGTCCAGCGCGACGAACCTCTGTTCGAAATTTCCACCGACAAAGTCGACGCCGAAATCCCCGCCCCCGCCAGTGGAATCCTCCAGGAAATCAAGATTTCCGAAGGCAATACCGTTCAGGTCAACACCGTCGTAGGCGTGATTGGCGAAGGCAACGGCGCTTCTGCCCCAAGTGTGGGGACGGGCATTCCTGCCCGTCCGACCGAGCCAACCTCGCCTGCCTCTTCGCAGCCTCCGCGCCCCGCCCCCGCCGCCCCCATTCCGGAAGTCGAAGAAGATTCCGACGTTCGCTCCTCCCCGCTCGTCCGCAAGCTCGCCCGCGAACACAATGTGGATCTCGCAAAAGTGAGCGGCACCGGCACCGGCGGCCGCGTCACCAAGCAGGATGTCCTCGATTTCGTCGACCGTCGTGTGGGGACGGGCATTCCTGTGGGGACGGGCATTCCTGCCCGTCCGGCCGAGCCCGCTTCACCCGCTCCTTCGCAGCCCACGCGCCCCGCCCCGGCCGCCATTCCGGGCGATCTAGTACCGATGTCCCAGATGCGCAAGATCATCGCCCAGCGCATGATCGAATCGCGCCGCACCAGCGCTCACGTCCACTGCATGTTTGAGGTGGATATGACTCGCATCGTCAATCTGCGCAACCAGCTGAAAAACGGCTTCGAGCAGCGCTACGGCGCACGCCTGACCTTCATGCCGTTCTTCGTGCGCGCCGCCATCATCGCCCTGCAGCAATATCCCATCGTCAATAGCTCGCTCGAAGGCGACAGCCTCCGCTACCACAAACATGTCAACGCTGGCATCGCCGTCGCCCTCGATTGGGGACTCATCGTCCCCGTTCTCAAGAACGCCGACGAGCTCAACTTCCTCGGCCTGCAGCGCGGCATCACCGATCTCGGCGAGCGCGCGCGCACCAAGAAGCTCATGCCCGCCGACGTCGAAGGCTCAACTTTCACCATCACCAACCCCGGCCAGTTCGGAGCCGTCTTCGGCTTGCCCATCATCAACCAGCCCAACGCCGCCATCATGGGTGTCGGCGGCATCACCAAACAGCCCATGGTGATCACCGGCAAAGACGGCACCGATTCCATCGCCATCCGTTCCGTCGTTCACCTCACGCTCGGCTACGACCATCGCATCGTCGACGGCGCCATCGCCGACCAGTTCATGGCCGTAGTAAAGAAGACTCTGGAAACCTGGAGTGAAGAAGTCGGCTAGTGTAGGCGCACGTGTGGGGACGGGCATTCCTGCCCGTCCACCTAGGGCCACGGCTCTCGCCTATTGCCTCAAACCAGCGGCGCTTCCCCCAGCAGCATCGGCCCATCTTCCGACCGTTCGATGAAATATCGAGCCACGTCATTGCGGAGTCCCGGTTTGTTTCCTGTCCAGCGCCACAGTCCCTGATAATCCCGCGCGATGTCGGTGGCCGGATTAAAATCCCATTTCCGCAGCAGCGCCCACCGCTCTCCATAGGCGCGTAGCGCTTTGCTGCCGTGAAAAGCATGGGTTGCGAAGTTGTCGATGCATCCCACCGGAGAGCGCCCTTCGATGCGGTCCAGTTTTGCCGCGCGCGCTTGCCAGTTTAGGACGGATGCGACGTAGGGCTGCGTGCATCGCTTCATTTCCGCCGCCACGTTCGTCGCTTGCACCAGACCGAAGGCCATGTGCCAATCGGCGCTGCCCAGGACGCACGTATCCAGCATCCCTCCAACCGTTTCAAAAGCGTCGCGCCGCCACGACCACGCGCCCCCGGTCGCTCCCGGAGGATGACCAAACGGAAATGGTTCCTTTGATGATGTTTCTTCCGAGGATGCTGACGACGGTTCGGCCGCAGCCGGCGCGTAATACGTGTCCGCACCTCCGCGCCGCGTTTCCCGGGAACTCAGGAATTCACCAGGGTGCAGATAATTCCACGCGAAGCTCGTGCTCATCCGATAAGGGCGATGACCCGAATCACTAGTTGCGGTTTCCCCGGTCAGATCGGCATAGGTGCTGAACAGCTGCACGAAGCTATGATGCTGCAGCATGTGGATTGCCTCCAGCGCCCAATCGTGTCGCGTGAAGTGGAAATCTCCATCCACATAGCCGCCGTACCGCCAGTCCGCCGCGAAACGCCGCACTCCTTCATTGATGGCGCACTCCTTGATCCAGAGACTCGTATCGGTGCGCAGTTGCAGATCCAGCGGATTATCGGAGCTTGTAACTTCGTGCGGCCGGTCTCCGAACGCAACCTCCACCACGTGCAGCACCACGTTCGGGCTAGCCTCCATATGAAGCCGGAAATTATGGAAAGTTTCTCGCCGCCGCTGCCAGCGGTACGGGTTTGAATACACTGAAACAACATGCAACTTCTGAGTCTCGGAGTACTCAGCGAACTCGCGATGCATGTTCGGATGCTTGCAGCTCACAGCCCAGCTCCTTTTGTTCTTGCGCCTTTGCTTACTTCAACCCCAGGTACGACCGTCCAGCCACGATCATGCTGATCGCGAGTGTCACCGCAAACGTGATTCCGGCAATTACGATCCGGTCATAAACCGCTCTGCGAAGATCATTATGTTCCAGCACGACCACGCGGTCCTCTGCCAGCTTCATCCGTCCTGGCTGTCCGTTTCCCACAATCATGTCCACCTTGGTTTCCAGACGCCCCAACTTTTCCAGGACTTCATGCTGGAAGTCGCTGGCACCCAAGCGCCGCTTCCCCGAGCCGATCTCTTCATTTGCAGTTTTCATGTCAGTGGATAGTCAACATGCAGCCCCGCCGAATACCGCGAATACTTCGGCGGCGTGCTGTTGTCATAGCTCCTCAAGAAATAGTCTTGTGCCCGCGCGTATCGCGTAAGCGTAAAGCTCGTACTCGTGAAACGCCCCACCAGGTTGCCGTTGTAGCCGGCTCCCCACCCCACATCTGAGTACCGCACTGCCACGTAGTAAGTTCCCGCGGGAGTCGCGCCCACGTTCGGTACCAGTTGCGCGGTAAATGCGCCCAGCGGCCCTATGGTCACCGCCAGATTGCCCGCCGCCACCGCGTCTCCCTCTGCGGTCTGGAACGACGGCCATGAAATCAATACTGTACCCGCTGCTGCGGTTCCGTCCGCTCGGTACACGGTGCCGCTGATCGTCGTAAGCGCGGGCCCTTGCGCGTGCAACGCGCCCGGCAACGTCAACCCGATCAGCAACGCCGGCAGGATGAAGATCGCCACCTTCGCGGCCCTTCGAAAAAGCTCGTTGTTCGCCGCCAACCATCTGGGCATGTCTTGTTCTCTCCTCGTGAACGCGCCTGTTTCCGGTTCGGGCCAATAAAAAAGCCGCTCTGCCGAGCGGCGCCCCTTTCGCATATTTCCTCCCACTTCAATTCCGATGGTTACTCTGAACTCCTCGACTCGCTCTCCACTCGCCACTCCAGAAATCGCCGCACGCTCTCCACATACACGTCCGCAAAGTCAGCCGACGGCCTGCGTGTTTCGATCAGCGCCATCGCCGCTTCCATCTCCCACTCCAGCGCACACAATACCGCCAGCGTCATCATCGGAGCCCGATGCACCCCGGCCGCGCAATGAACGTACAGCCGCGCCGCCGGCTCGTCCAGCGCTTCCAGCGCAAAATCAACCCCTCGCTTCAGCAATTCCGGAGGCTTCGGCAGGAAATCGTCGTCGGTCGGATTCCACAGCACCCGCACCCCGTGCGGCTCTGCCAGCGGCCGGTCATCGAACTCGACCTGCATGTTGAGCACGTGGGTCACACCGCTTTGCGCCAACTCTTCCATGTTCCGCGCGTTCCAGATCCCACCGCCCAGCGCGACCCGTTCCGTGACCCAGGTTATGTCCATGCTGCGTTCCGTTTGCCAACGCCTCTTACGATAATTCTGATTCTACGTCACCTCGCCCCCGCCCCCATCAATAGAAAAAGGGCGCGATTGAAGTCGCGCCCTTCAGAATGTCTATTTTTCAACTCTTAAATTTAGAATATCAAATCAGAGGGGTAAAACGGACATGTTTTCCCAATTTATTTTCCCCCTCCTTTGAGTCACTTACACCGAAATCGCACTTTTTACCCCCTTGACAACCATTTTTCGCGCTCCCAACCGACACTATCTCCTCCATTAAACCGGCGGCAAGCAGGATCCGCGAGAGTTGGTCGAGCGCATCCTGCAGCAACCGCCGGACGTTTCGGGGAGTACAACCAAGCAACCGCGCAACCTCATCGATGCTGTATTCTTCCAAAACATTCATGGCCAGAAGTTTCTTGTCGACCACGGTCAGCTTTTCGATCGCCCGCTCCATATCGGCCACAAAGATCACCACCTCCTCGAAGTTTCTCATCGTGTACGCCGAAACCTGCGACCGGAAAAACTCGCGTCCCAGCAGCGACGGCAGCCTCCCCACCTCGACCGAGGCCCGCGCATAACGCCGCAGCAGCGCCACCGTGCGCCTGCGGTAAGGCCACAGATCCATCTCCGTTTCGCTAAACACCACCGACGGTGGCAGGCCCGCCTGCCCCATCAGACTCCATGCTTGTGGGCTCGTCGTCTGTTCGCTTGTCATGCCCACACCTCCATCGCCGCCACACCCTCCAGGTATTCAATCCGGACCTGGCTGTGAGCGGTTTCTCTTCCAACCCTCCCTTGGCGGTGAGCGCCTTGTCTTCCACCGCTCGTTCCCGGCAAGCGCGCCTTGCGCTGAGAGGACGCTTCCCCCGCCTCCTCAGGGGCGGGCATGGCCTCCACATGCACACGGCAACTGGCGCAATACACTCCCTCGCTTCCCCGCCGGCGCAGCCACAATCCGCCGCACCGCTCGCAATACTTCAGTTCCACCTGGATTTCTTCGCCTTCCATCTCGCTTATAAAGTTCATGATTGCCTTCTCTCTGGGAAATAAAGAACGCCAAAAATACAAAAGCCCCGGTTGCCGATTGCTCGGCCCAGGGCTCGTTTCTCTTACGATGACCTGTGCTGCTATTGAATTAAGACCCAGGCACTTACTGCAGCCTGGAGGCTACCCCAGTCTCCCGTTGCCGGAAGTAACCCTCCTCGTACCCAGACTTAAGCACCTGCCCGTTCTGCACTATAACGCTCAAACGCCCGTTGAAGTGAAGGGCCTGCAACAATCGCTGCACTGCCGCCGAGAGCACTTCCGCCGAGCGTACCTTCCGGCGAAACTCCCCGAAGCTTCGTTCTTCGTCTTCGGAGGATTGTACTTCTATCATAGCCAACAACCTTTCTTCTCAAAATAAGCGCAGGATGAGACATATTATCAGGCGATAGTATGGCTGAACAATTTCTAAGTCAAGAACTTTATTGCCTTGCAGATGTTGTACTTCTATTAACAATAGCTCTGAGCTATTGTCGGACATATACTCCGACCATGAAATTCCACATGCTTCAAGAAAATCTCCGCAACACCCTTTGGGAGCGCATTGACGGAGGAGAACTCACCGGCCTTCGTCTGGCAGAACAGACCGGCTTCAAGCAAGCCCACATTTCCAACTTCCTGAATCGCAAGCGTGGGCTTAGCCTCGAGGGTATGGACAAAGTTCTCAACGTCCAGCATCTTTCGGTGCTCGATCTCATCGATCCTGCCGAAGTCAGCAAGCGCGCCTGGATCCTCCCCCCGAGCGAGGATGAATTCGACAACGTCGTGGTCATTGACCCGCACATCGCAGCCTCGGAAGCCCTGATCAGGCGCATGCATGTCAAGGAGATCCTGAAGTTCAAGAAGGGCTTCTTGAAGCGCTTGAAAACAGAGGTGGAAGGCGACCGCCGCCATTGGGAACGCTTTGTCGTCATCAAGGCCGATGCTCGCGAAGGAATCAGTATGTATCCGCGCACCATGCCCGGTGCCACCCTTTTGCTCGACCGTCACTATAATTCGATGACTCCCTACCGCAGGGGCGAAAGTAATGTGTACGCTGTCCGTCGAGATGGGACTTGCGTCATCAGATATGTCGAAACTGCGAACCGCCAGCTGATTTTGCGCCCGCACAATCCCGCCTGCCCAATTGAAGTAATAACCCTGGAAGACGGTCAGAAGCCCAGTGATTACATCGTGGGCCGCGTGTGCCACGTGGGGGTGGAAACGTAGAGGCGTGCGCAAGGCGTAATTGGTAGGGTGGCATAACTGGATAGGATACGAACGGAGGGCGTACTTAGGTAGGTTATGCGTTGACTTCTCTCAGCGTCCCCAGCGACGCGGCAGCGACGCTGGGATAGCGGTGCAGTTTGGATCGTCCGCTGATCTTCTTTGCGCCCTTCGCGAGTCCTTCGCGTACTTTGCGTTTAAGATCTTTCTAGCCGCAACGCGAATTGACCCATTACCGGCGCTGGATAACTTTTGCTCGAAGCGATAATCTCAGAGAGCTAGTGCTATGGCGCGCCTCAAAATCTTATGAACTCGAAAATCTTCCTTCTGATTCTGGCCGGGCTTTCCGCCGCCTTGCCAGCTTTTGCCCAACATTCTTCCTCCGAACCGGTTCTCGATGTTTCCGCCATGGACAGAACCGTCGACCCATGTGCGGATTTCTATACCTACTCTTGCGGCGGGTGGATCAAGAACAACCCCATTCCGCCGGACCAGGCGAGTTGGAGCACCTCCGGCAAGCTCGAGGACGAAAATCGCGCGCAGTTGCGGGCGATCCTGGAAGCAGCCGCGAAACCGGGCGGCGCACGCGATGCCGTGACCCAGAAAATCGGCGACTACTACGCCTCCTGCCTGGATGAGGCGGCCATTGACAAACTGGGCGCCAAGCCTCTATTGCCGGAACTGGAACGTATCGCAGCTCTGAGATCAAAGCAGGACCTGGCAGAATATGCCGCCACCTCCGCGTTCCCGCCTTCGCTCTACGAGGGAGGAACCCTGTTCACCTTCCGCTCCAATCAGGACTACAAGGACTCGACGCAGATGATTGCCGAAGCCGATCAGGGCGGACTCGGCTTGCCCGATCGTGATTACTATATAAAGGACGACGCCAAATCCAAAGAACTGCGCCAGGCTTACCTCGCGCACGTCGCCAGGATGTTCGAGTTGCTGGGTGACAAGCCAGCCGATGCGGCCACGGAAGCAGCCACAGTGATGCGCATCGAGACCGCGCTCGCCAAGGGTCAGATGACCCGCGTCGAACGACGCGATCCGCCCAAGCTCTATCACAAGATGAGCGTGGAGGACCTGCAAAAGCTGGCGCCCTCTTTCGGCTGGAACACATACTTCGCCAAAACCGGCGTGAGATCGCTGGAGTCTTCCCGAGGAACTCTGAACGTCGTGACGCCCGGCTATTTCCACGTCATGAACGAAGAAATCGAAAAGGAAAGCCTGGCCGACTGGAAAACGTATCTGCGCTGGCACGCCGCGCACGACGCCGCCACCAGCCTTTCCGCCGCCTTCGTAAAAGAGCATTTCGATTTCTATGGCAAGACTCTGCGCGGACGCGAGCAACTTCCGCCACGCTGGAAGCGCTGCACCAGTGACGTGGATAACGACCTGGGAGAAGCTCTAGGCCAGGCGTATGTGGCGAAGTACTTTAGCCCGCAAGCCAAGCAGGCAGCGCTGAAAATCGTGACCCAGATCGAAGCGGCCATGCAGAGCGAAATCCAGGCGCTGCCCTGGATGGGCGCCGCAACCAAGGAGCAGGCGCTCGCCAAACTGCACACCATCGCGAACAAGATCGGTTATCCCGACACCTGGCGCGATTACAGCGCCCTCGAGATCGTGCGCGGAGACGAAATCGGAAACTCGGAACGGGCGTCCTGGTTCGAGTTTCGCCGCTGGCTCGCCAAAATCGGCAAGCCCGTCGACCGCAAGGAATGGGACATGACCCCGCCCACCGTCAATGCCTACTACGATCCGCAGAAAAATGACATCAACTTTCCCGCCGGCATCCTGCAACCGCCGCTCTTCAGCGCCTTGTCCGACGCCGCACCCAACTATGGCGACACCGGCGCCACCATGGGCCACGAACTGACCCACGCCTTTGACGATGAGGGCAGCCAGTTCGACGCCCAGGGAAATTTGCGCAACTGGTGGACCGACTCCGACCGCAAAGAGTTCGAACAGCGCGCCCAGTGCGTGGTTGACCAATATTCCGGATACACCATCATCGACGACATCAAGATCAACGGCAAACTGACCAACGGCGAGGATCTCGCCGATCTCGGCGGAACGCTGCTGGCCTATCTGGCATGGAAGGAAAATAGGGAAGATACCAAGGATCAAAAGCCGCAGTCACTGGATGGCCTGACCCCCGAGCAGCGCTTCTTCGTCGCCTACGGCCAGAGTTGGTGCACCAACGAGCGCGAGCAGAATAAGCGGTTGCGAGCCACGGTGGATCCGCACTCGCCGGAGAAGTATCGAACCAACGGTGTCGTCTCAAACCTGCCGGAGTTTCGCGCCGCCTTTCACTGCCAGCCCGGCCAACCGATGGTCCGCGAGAACGCTTGCCGCGTCTGGTAAGTACAGCCCCGGAGGGGCAACCCAACTTAGCCCAGCGCTTCAGCGCTGGGGAAGGTTGGAGAAAGGATTCAAGTCCCGGAGGGACGACCCACGTTCTTGCGCACACTCTTTAGGGGCCGCTGAACCCTACCCGCGCTCAAACGCGTGCTTTTCTTCCAACTGGCGAAGCGCCGCGGCCATCTCCGATTCGAAGCGATCCTTCTGCCCCATCAAGGCGGGAAGCGCGGTGGCATACCGCCGTGCCATCGTGAACAGCCCCCTCTGCGCCAGTCCGGCGCCGATTTCGGCGAGGTGATCGGTGGTGGTATCCAGGTAAAGGGCTTCGATCCGGTCGCCCAGCCACACATCTCCGCCGGCCAGCCGCGTCTGCCAGTACACCTTGCGCTCGATCATGCCGGCGATTTCTTCGTCCGTGGCCTTGCCGAAAACCCATTGCTTCAGTTTGAAGTTGTAGTGGCGGCTGGATAAGGGCAGCGGCACCAGCTTGCCCGACTTCACGAACTCCGTCTGCTTCTGGTCGACCTCCTTCCGCAGAGCATTGATGACGGGGCCTTCGGTATCTTTCGGCTCGAGCGAGGGCAACACTTCCCGCAGCGTGGCGGAAAGATTCACGGCTACCAAGGCGCGCAGCCCTCCCGAGTTTTCCAGCGTGATGGTGGTGTGCAGCACGTCAAAGTCCGCGCCCGACGTGGCATGCCGAAAGGGCCATTCCAGCTCGATACGAAGCGGCAGGCCAGTGCGGGTTACATAGATGGTCTTCGATGTCGGAGTCTCGGTCGGAGTGCTCATTGTTCTTACTAGCTAAGTTTTTACTTGCTAAAATTCTCCCTCACACCGGAAGCCGGAAGGATGAGCGGTTCGTATCAGGGTATCTCTTCAGCGATACCGAATTCCTTCAAGATCCCATGCCACGGTGGTGCAGCTTGGATCATCCGGTACCTTTCTTCGCGCTCTTCGCGAGTCCTTCGCGTACTTTGCGTTTAAGATCTTCTAGCCGCAACGCAAACTGACCCACTACCCCCCATGCCCCTTTAGCGGCTGCGCGGCGCCTTCCGATGTGTCTCGACAATGTGTCTCGCTTTCACTCATTTTAACCTTCGCAACTCTTTTGCGGCAGAAACGCCCTCGCTACCTCAAGCGAGCCAACTGCCACAGGTTCAAGATCGCGGAGGCGCTCAACAATCCACCCAGGCCAGCCGCTACCAGCAGCCTTTGCCGAGTCTCCAATAGATCGGCAAACACTCCGCTGACGAAAACGAAGAGAAACACGAGCATGATCAGATAGAATCCTTGCCCCGGAAAATTGGGAGCTCCCAAGGCCAGAATGAGCGCCAGCCCCACGATCAGAAGCGGCGCCGTATTGCCGAAATAGCGCACGCGCTTCCATCCCAAATACGTCACCAGCGCCACCGGCAAACCCAGCATCAGCGCTGGACTTCCGGCGGAGATCGTTTCCCAGGCACGGCGGTAGGAAACGTACATGCGAAACGCGCCCGACTCGAAATCCACCCAGCGAGCGTGTACCGTCCCTCGCCAGAACAACACAGGCTCGAAAAAATAGGCGGCAACGAGCAGCACCAATGCGACTGCGATTGCTGTGGTCCAGATCGCAAGCACGGCGCGCGGCCGGACTGGGGCCACCCAGAACATCAGCGGCAAAATCACCAGCGCCAGCACCGCCAGCGAAAACTGGTTGCCCGCAGCCAATGCCACTGACAATCCCAGAAGCAGAATGCGCCGCCAGTTCCACAGCACGACTTCGCGCGGAGCGTAGAGCGTGTGCGCCACGGCGATGGCAGTGAACACGGTTCCGAAGGCTCCCCACACCGCGCCCATTTCATCCAGACTCTGCGCCCCCGCCACGTTCACGATCATGGCCGGAGAAAAGCAGTAGAGTGCGAGTGCGATGTATCCACCGGGGTTGCCGTAGAGACGGCGCGCCACGTACCAGAGCGAAGCTCCGAGCATGACGCCGAAGAATAGGTACGGGCTCGCCGCCGCAAAGGGCACGAATGTTTCCGGCAACCAGGCGTCCGGACGCACCAGGAACGGCGCTCCTGCGATCAGGTAGTAAAGCGGTGAGCGATCTTCATCATATCCGTCGCGTACGCGCAGATGCCCGGCTCGTCCCGAGGAAGGAACGCCAGTGGCAGCTTCGGAGCGCAGCGATTCAGGAGTTGCTGCAATTGGCCCTCCCTTCCATTGGTCGAGCCCTTGGTAGATGCACAGAGCCTGATCGGAGTTCGGGATCAAGTCATGCCGCGATTCCACTCGGACCAGCCAGACGCACTGCAAGAGATAGACCAGCAGCAGCGCGGCTGCGGCAAACTGCGGGGCCCGGAACCCATCGGAATGAAGAAATCGCCGCAACATTTGGCGCAACAAAGCAGGACCGAGTGTTTTACCATGTCCGGGACAGCCCCGGATACCTAAAGATGGATAACCAACCGTTGTCCCCTTCTTCCGCGGAGCCGCAGCCACCAGCCGCGGCGGATGCTCAAATGCCAAGTGCGTCTTCGCTTCCATCTGCGCCGCCATTAACGCCGCCATTAACATTAACGAAGCGCGCTGCCCACGAGTCGCCGTTGCGCGGAGTTTTCCTGGGCCCGAAGGGAATTTACCCGGGAATACGCTGGCTGACTTACCTGGCGATGGCGTGGGTTGTTTTTCAGGTTGAAGGCTGGCTGTTACTGTCTCTCCAGTCGCATCTGAGCTTCCTCTGGTGGCGCATGATGATCGAAGCCAGCATGATGCTGGCCGCGATCTTGCCGGCTTTTGCCATGGCCTGCATTGAAGGGCAGCCATTCGGCGACTTCGGTCTGCCGGCGCGGCGCGCCTTCGGACGAAATTTCTGGGTGGGAACGCTGTGGGGCATCGCCTCTCTGAGCGTCCTGGTGCTGCTGTTGCGCGTGACGGGCGCGTTCGAGTTCGGCGCCTTGCAACTGCACGGCGCGCGCATCTGGAAATTTGCCGCGTTTTACGCCCTGCTTTTTCTGTTCGCAGCATTGTTCGAAGATTTCCTGATGCGCGGCTACTCGCAGTGGGTGCTCGCGCAGGGAATGAATTTCTGGCCGGCGGCGGCGTTTCTCTCGGCTGGGTTTGGTTACATCCACGGTCGCAATCCAGGCGAAACAACGACTGGGTTGGTGGCAGCGGCATTGATCGGCTTCTTCTTTTGTCTAACCCTGCGCCGCACCGGCAATTTGTGGTGGGCCGTCGGCTTCCACATGGCTTGGGATTGGGGCGAGAGCTATCTCTACTCCGTCCCCGACAGCGGCACGCTTCTGCCCGGACACTTGATCAACTCCCACTTTCACGGTCCCGAATGGCTGACCGGCGGCTCGGTTGGCCCGGAGGGAAGCTACCTGGTTTTTGTCGTGATCGGAGCGCTGTGGGTCTTGTTTGACCGGGCTTATCCGGAGGTGAAGTACGGCGCGAGGCAGTGAATAGCAACGGTGGCCCGCCGTGCTAAAATGTGTTCATGGCAAACACACGGAGCGCAACCCTTAGCATCCGGCTCAAACCGGAAACCAAGAAGCGGCTGGCGCGGCTGGCGAAGGCCTCGGGGCGGAGTTCGAATTTTCTGATCGCGGACGCCGTCGAAGTTTACGTCTCCGATCAGGAAAGAATGCTGGCCGAGGTTCGGCAGGCGGATCGCCAAGTCCAATCCGGACACTACGTCAAGAACGAGGACATGAAGGCCTGGCTGTTGTCCTGGGGAACCGAGCACGAGTTGCCGGTCCCGAAGTGCGTCTGCGGCAAAGAACACGATGACGAGGCGCTGTGCCAGTAGAGATTGTCTGGTCTGCTTTGGCACGAACCCGCCTGCGAGAGATTCGCGCTTACGTGGCTCAGGACAAGCCGGAGGCAGCGGAACGGCTCGCCATCCGAATTGTCGCCATGGTCGAGACGCTAAGAAATCATCCCTACCTGGGCCGGGTCGGGGCCGAGCCTGCAATTCGAGAACTGGTGATTGGGAGGACCCCTTACATTGTGTTATATCGGGTGCAGGGGCAGCGCGTTGTTATCAGCACGATCTGGCATGGGGCACAAGGGAGATGAGACGTAAAGATGCTGGAGACGGTAAGATTAGTGCCGCTTAGCGAGTCTTCGGTATTCCCAGATGAAGCCAATGAGGAAAGTGAGCACCGGGGTGAACCAGACGATGGGATCGGTACGCCATAGGCTAATCGGGTCCCAACCAATCGAACCTTCCCCGGGCGTTGGATGAACCAAGGCGTAGGTCAACGTTCCAACCACAACTATGACAAGCAGACACACAGGAACCACGATGAGTGCAAGCAGTCCGGCCAGTATGCTCTTCACGTATATCATCGTGTGACACTCGTTTTTGCTAGATGTCCAAATTCTTCACATCCAGCGCATTGTCTTCGATGAACTTCCTGCGCGCTTCTACGTCTTCGCCCATCAACGTAGTGAAGATGGTTTCGCACTCGGCTATGTCTTCGAGCCGGACTTGCAGCAGCGTGCGGCGCTCGGGATCCATGGTCGTTTCCCAGAGTTGCTCGGCCGTCATTTCTCCCAGACCCTTGTAGCGCTGGACGCTGTACTCTTTGCGGCCTTCGTTCAGAACGTAGTCGAAAAGTTCGCGGGCAGTGTTTTTCTCGACGATCTCAGGCTCCTTCGCACGGCGCACCGGAGGCTTGCCGCTTTTCTTCTCGGCCTTTTCGCCTTCCTCGCCCTCGGCGGCCGTCACATTGTCGTCTTCGCTTTCGTCTTTCTCGTCGACGCCGGCCGTTGTCTTTGCCGGTTTCACCACGCTCTCGATCATGAACGGAGGATCGAGATACTCTTCGATCTGTTTGAACTTGGTGATGAGCTGCCGGCATTCTGGCGTCGAGGCCAGTTCCCAGTTGATGACATGCTCCGCTCCCTGCGCATTTACGAAGTGGACAGCCCACAGATTGTGTTCTTCGTCGAAGCGCGTTTCTATGCTCTTCAGCTTCAGGTCTTTTAGCAGGCGCTTTAACTCTCTCTCGAGTTTTTCGATTTTCTTTGGCGGCGTGTTCTTGTCGCCTTCAAAGTCGGCGCGCTTGGCCAAGTCGAGTTTGGGGAGCAAGGCAGTAATCTGCTCTTCGCGAATTCGCTTGTTTAACTTGTCGAGGAATCCGAGATACTCGTTCAGCACCGTGATGAACTTGGTCAGCGCCGTCCCTTCCAGCTTGGCCGCGCCTTCTCCGTAGCGGATGACGAGGCCTTCCGAGGCGCGCTTCACCATCACCTTGACGAATTCGTGCTCGTTCTTGATGTACTGGTGCGACTTCCCCTTCTTGATGCCGAACAGCGGCGGCTGCGCAATGTAGACGTTGCTGCGCTTGATCAACTCCTGCATGTGGCGGAAGAAGAATGTCAGCAGCAGCGTGCGGATGTGCGAGCCGTCCACGTCGGCGTCGGTCATCAAAATGATTTTGCCGTAGCGAACTTTGGTCGGATCGAAATCCTCTTTCGAAATGCCGGTGCCGAGCGCGGTAATCATGGCGCGAATTTCTTCGTGCGCCAGCATCTTGTCGTAGCGCGCCTTTTCCACGTTCAGAATTTTTCCCTTGAGCGGGAGGATCGCCTGAAAGCGGCGGTCGCGGCCTTGTTTGGCGGTGCCACCGGCGGATTCGCCCTCCACCAGGAACAATTCGCAGCGGTTGGGATCGCGCTCCGAGCAGTCGGCAAGTTTGCCGGGAAGCCCTCCGCCATCGAGCGCTCCTTTGCGCCGCGTCAGGTCGCGGGCTTTGCGCGCGGCTTCGCGGGCGCGGGCGGCGTCGATTGCCTTGTTGATGATCTTGCGCGCTACCGCCGTGTTCTGCTCAAAGAACGCGCCCAGTTTTTCATTGACCACGGCCTGCACGATTCCCGCGATGTCGGAATTCAACTTGCCCTTGGTCTGTCCTTCAAACTGCGGCTGCGGCAGCTTCACGCTGATCACGGCTACCAGGCCTTCGCGCACGTCGTCTCCGGTGAGATTCTCTTTCACGTCTTTGAACAGGCCCATCTGCTGCCCGGCGTAGTTGATGGTGCGGGTGAGCGAGGTGCGAAAGCCGGAGAGATGCGTGCCCCCATCGACGGTGTTGATGTTGTTGGCAAAACTGAAAACCGATTCCGAGTAAGCGTCGTTGTACTGCAAGCCGATCTCAATGTGCACATCGTCTTTGTCGGCTTCCATGTAAATCGGCTTGTCGTGGAGCGTCTGCTTGCCGCGATTCAGGTGCTTGATGAATTCGGCGATGCCGCCGTTGTATTTGAACTCGGCGCGCTTGGCTTCGCCGCTCTTCGAGTCGGTCTGGCGCTCGTCGGTGAGCGTGATGACCAATCCCTTGTTCAGGAACGCCAGTTCGCGCAGGCGCTGCGAGAGCGTGTCGAAGTTATATTCGACGGTGGTAGTGAAAATCGATTTGTCGGGGACGAAGTGAACCTTGGTGCCGGTCTTGATTTTGGCGGCGCCGGTCTTTCGCAGCTTGCTGGTAGGTTCGCCTTTCGAATAAGTCTGCTCCCAGGTAAATCCGTCGCGCCAGATTTCCAGTTCCAGCTCTTCGCTAAGCGCGTTCACGCAACTCACACCGACGCCGTGTAATCCTCCGGAAACTTTGTACGAGTTGCTGTCGAACTTCCCCCCCGCGTGCAGCGTAGTCATGACGACTTGCGCGGCGGGAACTTTTTCGCCGTCGATATCCATATTGTCAACAGGAATGCCGCGTCCGTTGTCGACTACGGTGATGGAGTTGTCGAGGTGAATGGTGGCGTCAATCTTGTCGGCGTAACCGGCAAGCGCTTCGTCCACCGAGTTGTCCACGACTTCGTACACCAGGTGATGCAACCCAAGTTCGCCGGTCGAGCCGATGTACATGGCAGGACGCTTGCGCACCGCTTCCATGCCGCCGAGCACTTTGATCGAGTCGGCGGTGTAATCTCCGCTGGTCGTTTTGCCGTTCTCGTTCTTCGCGTCAACTAGTTCTGTTTGCAATTCTTTCGTAGCCATTCTGCTCCGTGGAGAATGCCCGACCCTCCACCCCAGCGGGCCAAACCCGGGCCCGTCAGGGGCCCCGGATCATGCGCCTGGCTGGAGGGACGATTCCGGGAGTGCTTGGGTGACCTCAACTTATTGAATTTTCTGCTATTTAGCCGTCACCAGAGCTCCATGTATTTTAACACAAATCGCGCCGGTTTTGAGCCCGGAATCGAGGCCGTAACCCACGGTTCTTCTGCACTAAAGGGCAATAGCGGAAGCTCCGATTTTGGCCCGTTTTGAAGGGCTTACTGAGGGTGCAGGCAAGGCAAGTGGTCATCCGGAGAATGTCAACTTTGCTTCGACAGTTCCTGGATAACAGATACCGCCGCGCTTACCGCTTTCCCGCTATCGTCATACTCGGGGTCGTAGGCCGTGATGGCGGCGGCGGCCAGCTCGAAGCGTTCTCGCACCAGGCTGACGATCCCAAGCAACTCTGTCAAGGTTAGGCCGCACGGGACGGCGAACTGATTGACGCGTGCTTCGGCAGGATCGAGCACGTCGAGATCGATATGAAGATATGCTCGCCCAGTGTACGTCCGGATTTTCGTCAAAAGCGGTTCCAGTTCAGCACGCAAGCCATGGCTCGGGATGCGTTGCGGGTTTAGGAAAGAAATGGCGGAACGGTCGAGCAGCGCACGTTCGTCGACATCGAAGTCGCGGGCGCCCACCAGGACTGCCTGTCTCTCGGGCACTGGGCGGAAGCCGGGGACGGTCGCGGCGAGTTTGCCCCAGCACCGGCCCACGGCGGTAGCTAGCGCCATGCCATCGAGAAAGCCGCTGACCGTGGTTTCTGGCGTGTTGAAATCGCCGTGTGCATCCAGCCAGATAATCGCGGGCGGCGGGGCCCCCAGGCCGGCGAGCGTGCCCACGCAACTGATGCAGCCACCGGCGAGCACCAGGGGCAAATCCTTGCCGCCAGCCACTTTGCGAACTTTCTCTGCGAGGGGGCGCGCAACTGCAAAAGAGGTGCCAATCTCGAGCGCGAAGCCATCCTGTACTTCGACCTCGTCCACCGGAATGCTCGTCTTGGCCTTGAGGTGACGCACAATGTGCTCCGGGCCTAGCCCCATGCGGCAGTTCTTGTAACCAGAGTCGTACGGCACCTGAATGATTTGCGTTCCCATGGGATGGAACTCAACCGGTCACATTGCATCATACCCGTGCCATTCCCTTTTCGTAGCAAAGTTTGAAGTTTGCCACAGCCGGGACACGGCATTAGATAGTGATGGCGTCCAGGTATTGTTTCAGGAGTCGTTCCCCTTCACCTTCGAATTCAATGAACATGATGCCGTTGCCGAATTGCGGATGGCGTGTGACCACGCGTCCGCGGATGACGATGGAGGAACTGCCGAGCCAAAGCGTGACCCGCACGCCGATGCCGAGCGAGAGCGGCATGAGCAACTGGACGTAGCAGCCGCCACGACTGAGGTCCGTGGTTTCAAGGCGCATAGGGACCTCGGCGCCTTCCTCACGCAGTTCGACTTGGACCTGTAGCGTGTAACGAGGATGCAGGCGGCGATCATTTTGGAAGGCCGCGGGAGTAGAGGGCTGGGCATCGGGAAAGTCCGCGTCGCGAAAATCCATAGTTCGGCTCCTCCGGGACTTGGTGCTAACGAGACTGGTGCTAACGAGACCTGTTGCATACGGGTCCCTGGCATACTCATCGGCGTTGAGCTGGGGCTGGGTTAGGGCGGCGGCACCGAAAATGGGTTACCGAGGGACGGGGCGTGCGGCGCCTCGCGGCCAAGCAGGCTCCCATTCGCCAAGGCCGCAGCGATGTGCGCTACAGTATAATCTTCGACTTGAACCAAACCGCATGACAGATACGACCCAAACCACCGAAGCAGCGGCGAACAGCGGCATGGAGATTGGCGACATTTTCAAGATCCTGCCCCATCGTTATCCATTTCTCCTGATCGACCGCGTGATCGAACTGGTACGGATGAAGAGCATTGTTGCCTTGAAAAACGTGACTGTCACCGAACCCTTTTTTCAGGGACACTTTCCCGACAAGCCGATCATGCCCGGCGTGCTGATTGTCGAAGCCATAGCGCAGGCGGGAGGATTGCTGCTGCTGACCGAAGTTCCCAATCGCGACGAGATGCTGATGGTATTTACCGGCATCGAAAAGGCGCGCTTCCGCCGTCCCGTGGTGCCGGGTGATCAGCTGCGCATTGAAGTGGTGGTAAAGGCCTGGCGAATCACCGCCGCGCGTCTCGAAGGCAAAGCCTACGTGGACGGCAAGGTGGCGGCCGAAGCGACGGTGACGTGCCGGCTGGTGCCGCGGAACATTGGAGCGGCGGAAGTTGAGAGCGGAGAAGAATAAGTTGTCATCCTGAGCGCAGCCGGGCCAAGCGCGAAGCGATTGGCTCGGCGGAGTCGAAGGCATGCCCTGAGCGAAGCCGAAGGGACCCCTACTCATTCTCAATCTCCCCCGCTGCTGCAGCGAGTTCTTACGGCGGACCATATGGCCCACAAGGGAAGAACGATTTGACAATGTCCATTCATCCCACTGCCATCGTCGACCCCAAAAGCAAAATCCCTCCGTCGTCGAAAATTGGCCCGTATTGCGTAATCGGCGCTGATGTAGAGCTTGGCGAGGGCTGCCGTCTCGTCTCCCACGTCACCATCGAAGGCCCCACGAAAATCGGCGTGGACAATGTCTTCTTCCCTTTTACTTCGATTGGCATGGCGCCGCAGGACATCAGCTATGCCGGCGAGCCGACGCGCCTCGAAATCGGAGACCACAACGCCATTCGCGAATTTGTCACCATCAACCGCGGCACGGTAAAAGGCGGAGGCTGCACCCGGGTCGGCGACCATAACCTGATCATGGCCTACACCCACATCGCGCACGACTGTCAGGTTGGAAGCCACATCATCATGGCCAACGCAGCCACGCTGGGCGGCCACGTAACCGTGGGAGACTGGGCAACGGTAGGAGCGCTCTGCCCGGTGCATCACTTCGTCCGCATAGGCACGCATGCCTTCATAGGCGGGGGCACGACCATCACACGAGACGTACTGCCCTTTTCTAAAACCTCCGCCGAGCGCGGAACCCATGCCTATGGACTGAATGCCGTGGGCTTGGAACGCCACGGATTCACCAAAGAACGGATCCGAAAAATTCATCATGCATATCGCCTGTTGCTGGCGTCGAAGCTGAACACTTCGCAGGCGATTGAGAAGTTGAAGTCCGAGGACGACCGAGGCGAAGATGTAGAGATGCTGATCCGGTTTATCGAGGCGAGTGAACGGGGAGTGATCAAGTAGGTGATGTAATTGCCTGTTAGGGTCACAAACGATGTGCAGCAACCCAAGCCTCGGTTGCTACAATGACTGTCGTGTTCTTTTGGGTCAAAACGCTCGCGCTCTACGTCGCAACAGCTGTATTCGCATTCTTGCTGTCTCTTGTAGTGTCTCTCTGCGCTGTGCGTGCTTGGGCAGGACCGGATGATGATTCACCCGCACTTGGAATGTTGTGGATACTTCTGTTTGTAGGTGTGTCCAGTTTGCTCCTTCCCATATGCCTCGGCCTTACCGCTGAACTGGTGGAAGACAGAGTTCTTGCATGCCGATTCAACTGGTTGAAGGGCCTGCTGCGAGTCCTCTTAGCTCTGCCCATCGGCGTTGGCCCTGTCTACGCGTGGTGGGTCCTTCTGATGCGCCGCGAAGATGCCAGACCCGCACACTGGTTGGCGAAGGTGGTTCTGCTCGCCTGTGTGTCCGCAGTATTCGCATACTTAGCATTGCGCATCAGGAGGCAATTGGCCAAAACTCTTACAGCGGCAGGCCATTCGTAGTTGGCGTAACATCCCGATTAAACTCATTGACCGCTCACCCCAAACTCGGCATCATCGCGGGCAACGGACGCTTCCCCTTCCTCGTCCTCGATGCTGCCCGTGCCCAAGGCTACGAAGTCGTGGTCGCCGCCATCAAAGAGGAAACTTCTCCCGAGATCGAATCGAAAGGCGCCACGGTTCACTGGCTTTCTCTGGGCGAACTCTCCAAGCTGATCGACACTTTCAAGGCCGAGGGCGTCACGCGCGCCGTCATGGCGGGCCAGGTCAAACACAAGCAGATTTTTTCCGCCATCAAGCCCGACTGGAGGCTGGCCAAGCTGCTGCTCTCGCTCGGCACCCGCAATACCGACTCGCTGCTGGGTGCGGTCGCCAAGGTTCTGGCGGATGAGGGCATTATGCTCGAGAACTCGACCGCGCTTCTCGAGCCCCTGCTGGCAAAAACAGGCGTCCTCACCAGGCGCGCTCCGAACGAGCAGGAACGCAAGAACATAGAATACGGACGCAAGGTAGCGCGCCGCCTGGCGGAATTCGACATTGGTCAGACGGTGGTCATCGCGGAAGCGGCGTGCGTGACCGTCGAAGCCATGGAAGGCACGGACGCAACCATCGAGCGCGCCGGGCAACTGATGCGGTCTTTATCCGTATCCGTAGAATCGGAACCCGCCGGTGAAGCTTCGACTCTGAGCCGGGCCCTGACGGTGGTGAAAGTCGCAAAACCGGCGCAGGATATGCGTTTCGATGTTCCCGTGATCGGCATAAGGACTATCGAGACCATGGCGCGCGCCGGCGCGAGTTGTCTGGCGGTCGACGCGGGCCGATGTCTGCTGCTCGATGGCGAAGCGATGACAAAGGCGGCGGATGCAGCCGGGATCGCGGTGTGCGCGGAGTAGGGTTCGTCGCCCAGTCTTTGAGCTATATTCATAAATCATTTGCCTGGGTAGGTTTTGGGAAGGGCGCGGCTGCACAGCCCGCGGAAAAACTTAGGTTCGTATCAGGGTATCGCTTTAGCGATACCGCAAGTTCTTCAAAATCAGATGCCCCTTTAGGGGCTGGGCATCAGAGGAGGTACTTCATGTCTAAAGCACACCGGTCTGAATCATCTCGCATTGCCGACCAGCTCCGCCGCGCTTTCACCGGCGGTGCCTGGCACGGCGATTCTCTATTCGAAATCCTGAAGGGCGTCACCGCCCCTCAAGCCGCCGCACATCCCATCAAGAACGCCCACAGCATCTGGGAACTGGTGCTGCACATCGCGGCGTGGGACGGCGCAGTGCGGCAGCGGATGACAGGCGTAGCCGTGAAGCTTTCCGGCAAGAAAAATTTTCCGTCGGTTGTGGATACCAGCGAGGCCGCATGGGCGATGACTCTGGAGCATGTGCGGCAGATCCACCAGGAACTCATCGACGCGGTGGAAAAATTTCCGGAAAAGTCTCTTAAGAGGCAGGTGCCCGGCAAAAAAGGCGCCCACTACACCTTCTATTACATGCTTCATGGCGTAGTGCAGCATGAGCTATATCATGCCGGTCAGATCGCGCTGCTGAAGAAAATGTAAGTCCCGGCAATTCAGCCCCGAATTGAATACCAGAGAGGTCGTGAAAGGGGTTCACCTCTGCAATCTGACCTCTGACCTCTGCCATCGCCGCCACTCGCGGGTTCCTGCTTTCGCACTTTCCTACTGGCGGCCGAACTGCGACAATAGCGGGTTATTTCTTCGCGCCGGAGCTTTCACCTGAGTCAGAGCTTTCCCATCAATGTTGCGGTCATCGGCGTAGGCGCCTTCGGACGCAATCATGCGCGTGTTTATCAGCAACTGCAGCAGGCAGGCAGCGTGCGGCTGGTGGGGGTCGTCGATCCGGATACCAGGCGGGCCGACGAGGTTGCCGTCGAGTTCGGCTGCAAAGGCTTCGGTTCGGTCGACCAGATGCTGACCACGCACAGCGAGGTGCAAGCGGCCTCGGTCGCGGTGCCGACGGTTCTGCATCGGCAGGTGGCGCGCGACCTGATGGAAGCCGGCGTTGACGTCCTCATCGAAAAGCCGCTGGCCGCGACCCTGGCCGAGGCCGACGAACTCCTTCTGGTCGCCTCCCAGCACCAGCGCGTGGCGCAGGTCGGGCATCTGGAGCGCTTCAATCCGGCGGTGCGGGCTACCCTGCCATTGATCAACCGGCCCATGTTTTTTGAAGTGCACCGGCTCAGCATGTTCTCTCCGCGCGCCCTCGATGTGGACGTGGTCCTCGACCTCATGATCCACGACCTCGACGTCGTACTAACCTTCGTCAAGTCCGAGGTCAAGGAAATCCGCGCCGTCGGGCTCCCCATCCTTTCCGGCAAAGTGGACATCGCGAACGTGCGCGTCGAGTTTGAATCCGGCTGCGTGGCCAACTTTACCGCCAGCCGCGTCTCGACCGAGCGCGTGCGCAAGCTGCGTTTCTTCCAGCCCGGGCAGTATATTTCAATCGATTATGGCAGGCAGGATGTGCTCGTGTTGTCGGTCGGAAGTCCGGTGGCCCCGGCGGCAACGACAATGACCAGCCAGCCCACCGTGAACCCGCAAATCCAGATGGCCAAGCCGCCCATCACCGCCGAGGAACCGCTGCTGGCGGAGATCAAAGCCTTCCTGCAGTCGGTGCGCGACCGCTCGCGACCGGTGGTATCACTGGAAGATGGCCGCAAAGCGCTGCAACTAGCCCTCGCGATTCTCGATGAGATCCGCCGCCACGCCGGCCGGATCGGGGTGGGGAAAACTTAGCGTCAGAATGACTTAATTAAGAAGCCGGCCGCTTCTCCTTTGTGTCACCGCGAGAAGGCGACCGGCCTTTTGCTTTTGAAATTGCTACTGCTGAGGTGGAGGGCCTTGCTGGTCGCCGCCGTCGGGCGAGCCGTGGTGGTGACCGTGGCCCCATTGACCACGTTCGGCCTGCATTTCGTCCCACTTCTTCTGCTGCGTTGAGTCGAGGAGCGCCCGGATCTGCGTGTCGGTGCTCTTGTGCATGTCCATCATTTTGGACCGGCGATCCTGCTCCGAAAGAGAACTGTCATGGCGCAAGCTCTCCATCTGCGCATGTTCGGACTGAAGGATGTCTTGCACCTTGGTTTGTTGATCGGATGTCAGCTGGAGTTTCTTGGTCAGTTCCTGGGTGCGCTGGGCGGGATCGGGTGGTCCATGGTGCCAGCGGCCGTTATCCGCCGAGGATTGCTGGTTATTGGGTGAGCTATCCTGGGCCGCCGCGAAAGGCACGGCGACGGAGATGAGGCTGACGGCGAGAAGAATGAAAAGGCACTGCTTAGTCATGTTGGTTCTCCTTTTTAACTAGGGCGCTGCCGTTCCTTGCGCCGACAAGTGTTGCTTCAGTTGCGCGGCAAATTGCTCGGTCTGCTCGTCCGACAATTGCAGTTCACCCTTGAGCACCAGGCTCAACTGGTCGGCCCCGGCATCCTGGAATTCCACGTTCTGCAGTATCGCCGACTCCTGCGCGATCGGGGGCAGCGTGGCTTTGAAGTCGATGTCAGCGATCTTCCGCAGCGCGGGGAGCAGCGACCGAGCGATCTGCTCCCGTAGCCTCACCCCAAGGTCGCCAGAGCGGAGTTCGTCGCGCAGCATTCCGTCAGCGTTGACGCGGCTGATCTCGGACGCAAGTCGTAAGCCGGCGCCTGCTTCGACCGAGTTTGGTTCGAACGAGGGCGTCACCTTGACCTCGAGGACGGGGTCGCTGTCGGCCACTTCCATCGGGCTTGCCTGGCCGGGCGGGCACACCCAGCGCTCGTAGTGCAGGTCCGCCACCACCAGGCTGGCCGAATCCAGCGGCGTGAGCGTCGCTTGTCGAAGCTCAATGCGCTCGCCGCAGCGCGCAGAACGGTAGACTTCAGGGCGGACAATGGCGGTAACGTTTTGCTGCAGGTCGGAGAGATCGGCGGTCAGTTTGACGCTGAACAGATCATGCCCGTTTGCGGTAGAAGTCAGCGAAGCCGCCCCTGACGCAGGGATCAAAAGTGTCTGGCCGGCGATGTTGATCGAGTTCGTCACCTTCGGAAGATTGAAAGCGAGCCCTTGGCTCTCCGCGTCGATCAGAATCCCCATTTCTTTGCCCAGCGCAAGTTGCTCGTCCAGGAAGCTCGAGAATTTCTTGTCGAGACTCGCGGCGGAGGTAGCAACCTGCGTGCCCTCTGGTTTCGACGTCTCAACCGCCTGATCGAAGGCCTTGATCTCTTTATCGAGCTCGGCATCCTCTCTGCCCAGTCTGCTTGTGATCTCTTTCAACCCCGATTTTTGCGCGTCAGAAAACGACCCGAGAAAGTTCTGGTTGCCGGCGCGAACTCTTTCCATCGCCTGATCAAGTGCGGTTCCACGATCCGCCAAAGCCAGAGCGGCCGGCGCAGCTGAGGAGCTTTTCTGCACAGATTCGTGAAAGTCTTTTAGCCGGCCGCTGGCATCCTCTGTGTATTGCAAAATCTTGGCGAATGCGGCGCGCTGCTCGGCGCTTGCCTGCACGGCTATGATGTGGCGAAAGTTCTTGAGACTATCCTCTGAACTAAGCCCTTCGCGAAGGGCAGGACAGTCGTGCAGGCAGATGATGGGCCTCGTCATGCTGTAGTCGCCGGCAACCCCCGCCCCTCCACCTCCACCGCCTCCATGCCGCTGGGCATCCGCCGTCCTAGGAAGACCGGCCAGCAAAACCATCGCCAACATCAGCGCAGCCAAACCGGACGCAGATCGACGAAAGCTGGATCGGCGAAACCTGGACACTATGGCCAGAGGTGCAACATGTCTGGATGCGGACGGAAGCCGACTTCCCTCGTGGAACATAGGCCAGATCTCCAGGAACATTCTACGGGTGGAACAGGACTACAGGATAAACGGAGCAACAAAAGTTCTGATGCAGGCGGATTGAAATTGGTGATCTGCGGTTGGAGCGACAGATGGAGCGGACGGCTTCACAGTTTGCGGAAAAGCTCAAGATTCGTATCAGGGCATCGCTTTAGCGATGCCGTAAGCTCCTTGAATTCAGAGGCCCCTTTAGGGGCTGCGGAAAAACTCGATATTGCGCTTGATTTTGGGTGGCGCAGCGCCGGGGTCCCCAGCACGCCTGGTTTTGGCGTGATGGGGTGGAGGGCTTCAGCGCTGCGATAACTGGCTCATTTTCAGCAGCGGCTTTAGCCGCTGGGGTGACATTGCGTCCTGGAAAATACTTTTTCAGCAGCCTGTCTCTTTGTTACTCAGGTACTCACTCCGCGCGCACAAAAAATGCGACAATAGAATCAACGGTTGCAACTCCATGATTTACGTAACTTTACGTAGCAACATTCTCGTAATCTTGCGCAACCTGGGAGCCTGCCCGTGTCTCTAAGCTGATAGTCTCTGCCTGATGCCGGTGACCCAAATTCCGTCTCGCGATCCCTTGTCCGGTGGACCCCTGTCTGGCGAACCACTGCCCCCACCGGCCGACCAGCCCGAGCAGCGCGATTTGTTCGAAGGCCAGCACTGGGAGACCGCTTACCGCACCTTCAATCCCGACGATGTTCCGCATCTTCTCATCCAGTTGCAGGACGATCTCTCGCGCGCACGCAAGCGCGAAGCGCTGTGGTTGTCGGTCATCCTGCACTTGTTCGTGATCATTCTGTTGTGGAACACCGAGAAATTGATGGGGCTGTTGCCGCATCGAACGGTCAACCTGGCGATGCGGACCGATCAGTCGAAGGACGCGACGTTTTTGGAGCTGCCGCCCGACGCCCAGAAGCTGACCCGCCGTCCCGATGCCAAGGTGATTTCGGATAAAGACCGCATCGCCACCAGCAAAGCGCCACAGATCAATCGCGAGGAATTGAAGAAGATATTGGACGCCTCGCGCGCCGGACGGCCGGGCGAGATGCAGCAGCAGCAGCAGCCTACGCAGGGCCAGCAAGCTCCGCAGGAAAATCCGCAACAGAGTTCCGGATTCGTCCAGCCGCAGACGAACGATCAGACCGCGCAGTTACGGCTGCCTCCGCAGAACCGGCCGACGCCGAATTTTAATATTTCCACGACTCCGGGCTCGATGATTGACCAGGCGGTACATGGCGTAGCCGCCAACCGCGGGCACTACGGCGGTGAAGGGCAAGCGGGCGAGTTCGGGAGCCCCGGAAGAAGCGGTGCAAAGGCGCTGGATCAGGCGGAAATTCTGACCGACACCATGGGCGTCGATTTCGGGCCTTATCTGACTCGGGTCGTCCAGATTGTGAAACAGAACTGGTATAACATCATGCCGCCGTCGGTGTATCCGCCCATCTTTAAACAGGGCAAGCTGGCCATTGAATTCGTCATTCTTAAGGATGGCACCGTGAGCGGTATGATGCTGGACACCTCCTCCGGCGACGTGCCCCTCGACCGGGCCGCGTGGGGCAGTATCACGGCATCTGCCCCGTTTCCGCCGCTGCCAAGAGAGTTTCCCGGCAAACTCCTCGGCCTGCGTTTCTATTATTTCTATAACCTCGAACCCGGCGCCAACTTGAAGTAGGCTCAAGGCTCGCGTAGGGACGGCCGCCCCGGCCGTCCAGCCGAACGAAGCTCGGCAGCGATCGTTATGGCCCCAAGGGTAGGTCAGGTTCGTATCAGGGTATCGCTTTAGCGATACCGCAAGCCCTTCGATTTCAACCGCCCCTTTAGGGGCTGCGCGACGAACGTCGCGCTCCGCAGGTGCGCGAATCCGCCGATTTCGCTACCATAAGGACATTCTCAGTTCGACGTGCATCCAAATAAACTAAACCTATGAAGATTCACAAACTGACGCCACTCTCCGCTGTTTTGCCAACTCTGGTTTTGCTCTGTCTGCCGATCTTCGCGCAGGATGTTCCCGAGGCGCTCCGTCCGCCCAAGGGTGCGCAAATCGCGCTCGTCGTTTTCGAGGACCTGCAATGTCCGCAATGCGGCCGCGTCGCGCCCCTGCTCGCGCAGGCCTCGCACACCTATAAGATTCCCCTGGTGCAGCACGATTTCCCACTGCCCTTGCACAACTGGTCGTTCGAAGCTGCTGTGCTGGCTCGCTACTTCGACACCCATTCGAAGGAGATCGGAATCGCCTTCCGCGACACCGTGTTCGCGCACCAGTTGGAGATCAGTCCCCAGAATCTGCGCGCGTTTGCCGATAAGTTTGCCGCCGAGCACAAGATTGGTTTGCCCTTCGTGGTCGATCCCGACGGCAAGCTGGCGGCCTTGGTGCGCGCGGACAAAGACTTGGGCATGAATCTGCACATCGAGCACACCCCCACCATCTGGGTGGTAACCAGCAAGCACACCGGCAAGCCCTACGTAGAGGTCACCGACACTTCCCAGCTCTACGTAATGATCGACGCCATGAAAAAGGAGTGAAGAGGTCAGATTGCAGAGGTAGAAACCAAATTGCAGAGGTTAGAGGTCAGATTGCAGAGGTTTAGTTCTTACTCGCTCCACCTGCGAAACAGCAACGCGCCGTTGGTCCCCCCGAAGCCGAACGAATTCGACATGGCGTATTCGAATTCCGCTTTGCGGGCATGATTGGGAACGAAATCCATGTTCTCGGTTTCAGGATCCTGATTCTCCAGGTTGATGGTTGGCGGCAGAATCTGATCGCGCAGCGCCAGCACCGTCACTCCCGCTTCTAATCCACCTGCTCCGCCCAGCAGATGGCCGGTCATCGACTTGGTGGAACTGACCGGAATCTTCTTTCCAAATAAATTTCGGATGGCGTGCGCTTCCAGCGTATCGCCGATGGGGGTTGAAGTTCCGTGAGCGTTGACGTAGCCGACGGCGCCGGGATCGAGTTTCGCATCACGCAGCGCGTTCCGCATCACCCGGTATCCGCCCTCGTGCTCGGGAGCGGGTTGCGTCATGTGATACGCGTCCGCACTCATACCGTAGCCAACAATTTCCGCCAGTATCGGAGCGCCGCGCCGGCGGGCATGCTCGAGTTCTTCCAGAACCAGAATGCCGGCGCCTTCGCCCATGACAAAGCCATCGCGATCCTTGTCCCATGGACGGCTGGCGCGGGCGGGATCGTCGTTGCGCGTGGAAAGCGCGCGCATGGCGGCAAACCCCCCCACGCCCATGGGGGTAATGGCAGCTTCCGCGCCTCCGGCAATCATGACGTCGGCATCGCAATGCTGGATGATGCGGAACGAATCGCCGATCGAGTGCGCGCTGGTGGTGCACGCCGTCGCCGTCGCTTCATTCGGACCCTTGGCGCCCACCCTCATGGAAACGTGCCCGGCCGCGAGGTTGATGATGGAGGCGGGAATAAAAAAAGGCGAGATCTTGCGCGGCCCGCCCTCAAGCAGTGCCGCGTGTTCCCGCTCGATCACGTCGAATCCCCCGATGCCCGACCCGATATGCACGCCGACATTCTCGGCGTTTTCCGGCGTGATCTGAAGCCCCGACATCTTGGTCGCTTCCTCGGATGCGGCGATGGCGAAGTGAATGAAACGCCCCATCTTCTTCACTTCTTTTTTCTCGATGAAACCGAGGGGATCGAAGCCGCGGACTTCAGCCGCAATCTGGCAGGCGAATGCGGAGGCGTCGAATCCGGTGATGCGGTCGACTCCGCTTTTGCCTGCGCGCAGGGCTTGCCACACCGAGTCCGTGCTATTGCCCAACGCACAGATCAGGCCGATGCCGGTAATGACGACTCTTCGAGCCAAATTACTTGCCTGCCTTCGCGTGCTTGCCGATGTATTCGACGGCATCCGACACGGTGCGAATCTTCTCCGCATCCTCGTCCGGAATTTCGATATCGAAGGCCTCTTCGAAGGCCATCACCAGCTCGACCGTGTCGAGCGAATCGGCGCCCAAGTCATCCACGAAAGAAGCGCTGGGCGTAACTTCGCCCTCGTCCACGCCCAGTTGCTCGACAATAATTTGTTTCACTTTTTCATCAACGGCTGCCATGTTTCTCCTCGTTTCCAAGTCTGGGAATCGCGGGTCCGGGGTCCGGGCCGCGTTTGTTGATTGATGACTGCATCCCGCTCCAACGGTGCCATGAAGTCGAAGCTAGTAGTCTAAAAGGGATTGGAAAACTATGCAAAGGAAGTAAAGAAAAAACTTTCTCCGCCGAAAGCCCGCCCGAAAGCAGACGCCAACGTCATCGTCAGCCATACGCAGTGGAGAGCAAATATCTTTCTTGACAGTAGTCGCATGTGTGGAACCCCGAACCAAGAAGTTCGCAGTGAATATCGGATTGTAGAAGTCCCAACGACTAGGGTCAACGCCAGCCGGGGTCTCGTAATGGGCCAGTTTGAATTTGCTTTGAAAGGGCACGGCTTCACAGGCTGCGGAAAAACGGCAGTCCCGAAGGGACGACCAAGCTTAGCCCAGCGCTTCAGCGCTGGGAAAGGAAGGATAAAGGGTTCGAGTCCCGGAGGGACGACCGAGTTCTCACCCGCACGCTTCAGCGGAAAAACTCGGATCTTGACTCTGTTTTGAAAAGGCACGACTTCACAGGCTGCGGAAAAAATCGGTGCTGCACTTGATTTTGGGTGGCGCAGCGGTTTACCGCTGCGATACCTGGCTTGTTTGATGAGTCGGCTTTAGCCGCTGGGGAATGCGTCTTCCAAACTGGCCCACTACCCCGGGCAGTGCTCTCCGGAAAAATTTGTCGACCCCTCATTACCGGCTTAGACCCTGGCGATGTGAGGTCAATGAGTGATATCGGGATATTACGCCAACTATCCTCCGTTGCTGCATTCCTTCTGCGGAATGGGCAGCAGCGTGAAGCCTTTGCGAATTTCGTCGAACTGTTCTTGGTCAGCGGCCATGAAATCAGCGAATGACTGAACTGAAACGGTATAGACAATTCCACAACGCAACGCGAGCACGCCCTGCTCGACCATGCGACCATGCGAACCCTCATAGTCAACTGCGAACGCGATTGCACGCAGGCCACCTAGGGTTGTCGCTTTGCGTTGGACAATGCGAAACGCGGTTTTCCCTTCGCTTGCGATGCCGAGTTCGTATTTCGTCACGCTCCCCAACGAACGATAATCCGACACGTTGTAGTGAGCATCGACCCATACAACACGGTCGAGGGCATCGGCAGCGGGATTGACGTTGCCCACATCTGGCAGTGACAAATAAATCCCGTGGTTTGGAGCGGGGCTATGGGCACCGTGCCCGACAACACCATTGCCTAGAGAAACGCAAAAGCCATAGTCTTCGTTTGAATAGCGACCTCGCCACAACGTTTCCGTTTTTGTTTCTTCCCAGTAGCGTTGGTGCGCCTGCTGGGCTTTGGAGTCAGCGACGACACTAAGAACCAGCAAGGCAGCCCACACCAGCAGATGCGATGCTCTAGCTCTCATGCAAGCATTGTATTCGGAACCATCGGCCCGGCGCAGCTGTCGAAAGCAGGCGTTAGCACTCCCCGACCTCGCCCCACCCCCGCCCTTGCCCATCTCGCCAATCTCATGTCACGATCAAGCCGTGAAAATCCTGCCGCTGCTAGCCCTTCCGCTCGCGCTAACCTTATCCGCGCCAGCCGCCGACTGCCCCAAAAATCAGCCGAAAACCGAAGCCGCGCTCATTCAACTCGAACAGAACTGGGCCGCCGCTCTAAACCGCAAGGAGGCCGCCGCTGTCGCCTGCCTCCTGGCCGACGAGTTCGAAGACGTCGACGTAGATGGCTCGCTGCACACCCGCAGCCAGACGCTCGAGCACATTCCCAACCGCAAGCCGGGCGTCAACCAGCTCTCGGAACTGCGCGCGCACGTCGAAGGCAACTCCGGGTTTACCCGCGGACTCGCCACGCTGGTGGACGCTTCCGGCAAAGTCGTAGCCCGAGTCCGCTTCACCGACGTGTTCACCTATCGCGCCGGCCGCTGGCAGGCGATCGCCGGACAAGAATCGCTGCTCGGCGAGGCCGAACGCTAAATGCGCGCCGTGGTCCAACGCGTGAGCCGCGCCAGAGTGACAGTAAACGCCACGGTAGGCGCTGAGATCGCCGGCGAGATCAGCCTCGGCCTGCTCGTGCTGCTCGGTGTAGGCGCCGGAGATACGCGCGCTGACGCGGACTACCTTGTCGAGAAGACGATCGGCCTGCGAATTTTTGAAGATGCCGGTGGCCCGACTGGAATAAAAAAGATGAATCTCTCCGTCGCCGAAGTCGGCGGCGCGCTGCTGGTAGTCTCGCAGTTCACCCTCTACGGAGACGCCCGCCGCGGCAAGCGTCCCTCATTCGACGCGGCCGCTCCGCCCCAGCAGGCGCGCGAACTCTACCAATATTTTGTGGAGAAAGTCCACGCCGCCGGCCTGCGCTGCGAGACCGGGCGTTTCCAGGAGATGATGCAAGTCGAACTGGTCAACCAAGGCCCCGTCACCATCCTGCTCGACTCGTCGAAAACGTTCTGAAAGCTGCAATCTAGCTCGTCCTTTGGGTTTCTTTGCGCTCTTCGCGAGTCCTTCGCGTACTTTGCGTTTAAGATCCTTCTAGACGCAACGCAAATTGACCCACTAGCAACACCCACAGCGTTTGACTTCACCACGCCGTCCCCGGTAGATTGGCTAGCTGCTGTTCTTGTTCTTTCTCAAAATTAGGTTCGCGCATGATCGTAGTCCAGCCCCACGCTGGACTATGGGAAGCGGGTGCAAATCCCGCGCTGCCGCGCAACTGTAAGCGAGGACATCGCGACTGGCCACTGGGCAAAACCTGGGAAGGCCGCTCGTAGTAGCCGGATGCTGAGCGCAAGCTCACATCCTGACTCGCAAAGCCAGGAGACCGGCGTGAACCGCCCCCACCAACCCTTTCGCGTGATAAAGGAGACGTGTATGCGGTTTTCCAGCGTATTTGCCACTGCTTCTCTGCTGTGCATTTTTCTGTCCCTCGCTTCTGCCGAACTCGCCTCTGCCGAAATCAAACTCCGCGTCGTCGATCCTCAAGACGCCGCCATCGCCGGCGCCGAGGTGCAATTGCTCCAGGCGGGCAAGTCCGCTCCGGCAGCCGTCGAAAACACATCCGCGGAAGGGCTAGCGATTTTTCGCGTCGAGCCCTCCAGTTCTTATCGCGTCCTCGTACTGGCTCCGGGCTTCGCGGAGGCGACGGTGGACCTTTCCGCGACTGCCGGCTCCATCACGATCAAGCTGCGCGTAGCGACAGCGGCGGAAACCGTGGTCGTGACCGCGACCCGCACTCCAGTTCCAAGCCAGGCGGCGGGCGCCGATGTTGACAGCCTGAGCAGCCAGCAACTGGAGGCGATGCAGCCGATTGCCGTGGACGACACCCTGCGTTTCCTGCCCGGAGCGGTCGTGAATACTGCCGGGCAACGCGGCGGAATCTCATCTCTTTTCGTTCGCGGCGGCGAATCCACTTACAACAAAGTGATTGTCGATGGGGTCGCCGTAGATAACCCGGGCGAAACGTTCGACTTTGGCACGCTGCCCTTGACCGAAGCCGACCGCGTGGAATTTGTGCGCGGCGCGCAGAGCACTTTGTACGGCTCCGACGCCATGACCAGCGTGGTGCAGGTGTGGACGCGCACCGGAAGCACTCCGGTACCGGAACTTCGTTTCGGCGCCGATGGAGGAAATTTCGGAACCGCCAACGGCTACGCGTCTCTGGCCGGCGCCCACAAACGCTTCGACTATAACTTCTTTGGCGACCAATTCAACAGCAACGGGGAAGGCGTGAACCAGGCCTATTCGGATTCGCTCGAGGGCACAAACGTCGGCATGTCGATTACCGATCAAGTTGCGCTGCGGGTGCGGTTCCGCCACTCCAACAGCTATACCGGAGTACCGGGTGAGTGGAATTTCAACAGCGATCCCGTGCTGGCTCCCAACCCCGGCGAATGGTCGCATACCAACAACATTGTAGGCAGCGTGGAACTTGCTGTGACCGCGCCTTCTGGATGGCAACATCGCCTCACCGTCTTCGACTCCCTCTACCGTTACACCGACGTGAACACGAATAGCAATCCGGCCAGTTACGACGACTATCCGGATACCTACGACACCCACGTCAACCGCGTGGGATTCGAATATCAGGGCGATTACTCGGAGCGCACCTGGGCGCACAGCACCTTTGGATATCGCATCGAAAATGAGACCGGCGTTGTGAACGACCTGGATTTTCCTCCTCCCGCTCCCGGCCAGCGTTTGGATCAGGATGCCTATCTGCAACAGCAGCTAACTCTGGGCCGGCTCTCGGTCATAGCGGGCGGTCGCTTTGTTCACAGCAGCGCATACGGCAATACCGGCGTGCCGCGCGTTGCGCTCACTCTCGTGGCGTTACGCGGAGGAGAGATTTTTTCTGGTACCCGCTTGCGTTTTTCCTATGCCACCGGATTTATGGAACCCGCTCTCTACCAGACTTTTGGCGACGCTGGATATTACTACGCCCCCAACCACGGCCTGTTGCCCGAGCGCACTCGCGCTTTTGAGGCCGGCTTCGACCAGAAGTTGTTTCAAGGCCGCTGGGCCCTGAACGCAACCTACTTCAACAATCTCTTCCACGATTTGATTGAGGCCATCCCCACTCCGACGGGCGAGTACGAGTTTTTCAACCTGGAACAATCTTTCGCTCACGGTACCGAGGTTGAGTTGCAAGGAAAAATCCGATCGAGATTGTCGCTGACCACGGCCTACACGTACACCTCGACGGAAATACTCGAAAATCTGACGTGCACGCAGACAAGTCCTTGCAGTTTTCCGTATGCTCCGGGAGATCCCTTGCTCCGCCGTCCCAAGCATTCGGCGACCACCCTCCTCAGCTATCTGGGAACGCGCTGGGGCGCAAATCTGGGAGGAAGCTTCGTCGGCCGCCGCCCGGACGATGCTTTCCTTTACACCCCGAACAACTTCTACCACGCCGCCGGCTACGCCCGCGTCGATCTCGGAGGCTGGTATGCGATCAATTCGCGCATTACGGCATATGCCAATGTTGCGAACGCGTTCAACGATCACTACAACGAAGTGGTGGGATACCCCGCGCTCACCGCCAACTTCCGCGCCGGCCTAAGGTTTCGCCTCGGAGGAGAGTAGACACCCGTTCTGTCATGCTGAGCGAGGATTGAGCTTCGCGACAGCGAAGCTCAACCGCAGTCGAAGCACCCCTACCCCGCCCCAGACTCCGCTTTCCCCTGTGCCTCTCTGTGACCCCTGTGGTTAAAGCTCTCACCTGTCATGCTGAGCTCAACCGCAGTCGAAGCACCCCTGCCCTTCCCATTCATCCGTCCCCACTCCCTAACGTCTATCCCCGTTCAGCCGATAGATATTCCAGAGGGCTGAGCTTCGTCCGGCCCTGTTCCTCATGCCGAAGATTCTCATCGCCGACGACTCTCCCTTCCAAAGACAATTGCTCGCCTCGTTCTTAAGTCCGAACGACTTTGAGCCAGTCTTTGCCGGCGACGCCCTCCAGGCATGGATGGCGGCTTTGCGTTCCGCGCCTCAGTTGATTCTGCTCGATATCAACATGCCGGGAGGCACCGGAATCGAGGTGCTGAAGCGCCTGAGGATGTCCACCAAAACGCAGCACATTCCGGTAATCGTGGTCAGCAGCGAAGAGGATCCCGCGACCGAATCGACGGCGCTCAGACTCGGGGCGATTGCATTTCTCCACAAACCTGTTGCGCAGGAGCAGCTTTGCGCTGCCGTCAATCTCGCTCTGCATCCCGCGAGCTCTACCGGCTAGCGCCGGCTGCCCGCCGTTTCTCTGGATTCGCTTTCCGAGCGGAGGTCGTCGACCTCAACCGGCATTTTCGCCTGTGCCGGCTTGCTTCCTCCGTTATAGCGGTCGCGCACCGCCGTCAGCTTTTCCACTTCTTTCTCGCTCAGCGGTTGCTCGTGACCCAGCAGGTGCGTCACCAGCGCGATCTTGGCGAAGTGTTCCACCGTTTCCATCTTCATGTAGGCATTTTCCAGCGATGACCCTAACGTCACCACCCCGTGATTCGCCATCAGAATCGCATCATGCTGCGGAATCAGCGGCTCGAGAGCGTCGGTCAGTTCCGGCGTGCCCGGAGTCCCGTAGCGCGCCAGCGGAATCGAGCCCAGCCCAACCACCACTTCGCAAACCAGCGGCCGGTTCAGTCCATAACCGGATGCGGCAAATCCCGTAGCCGTCGGCGGATGTGCGTGCACAATCCCATTCACGTCCGGCCGCAGGCGATAAATCAGCAGGTGCATGGCGAGCTCGCTCGAAACCATGCGCTTGCCGGCGAGCCGCTTTCCCTCCATGTTCACAATCACCATGTCAGAGGCCCGCATCCTGCCCTTGCAGATACAGGTCGGCGTCACCAGCAGACGCTCCTCGTCCAGGCGGACCGACAAGTTCCCGTCCGTGGCTGCCACAAAGCGGTTTTGGTGCAGCAGGCGCCCGAACTGCACAATCGCAAGACGATGTTGGCGGTCGCTGGCCATGGAAATCCCTGCGCCGTCATGGTACAGCACCTCTCGGAATCCTTACAACCATTACCTGGTCAAAATATGTAAATAGATGGCGACTCATTCCCGCCACGAGCGGATTGGATAAGGTCGCCGGGAAGCCAGCTCTATAATCTCCTCGATGCTCGTCTCCGATTTCCACTATGATCTGCCGCCCGAACGCATCGCTCAGCAGCCCTTGCCCGACCGTTCAGCATCGCGCCTGCTGCACCTTTATCGGCTGCCTGGGAGGGAGGGTCAGAACTGGCAGGGTCAGAACTGGCAGGGTCAGAACTGGGAAGACCGCAGCTTTCGCGATTTCCCCACCCTGCTGCGGCCCGACGACCTGCTGGTGGTGAACAATACGCGCGTCTTCCCGGCCCGTCTCTACGGCCACCGCAGCGGAGAGCGCGCTCAGTCCCTGAGCCCGCACAATCCGGCGGCACGAGATTTTCTCCATGGCCGCATCGAAGTTCTGTTGACACGGCAAATCGCCGGCCATCCGAATGAATGGGAGTGCCTGGTACGCCCCGGCCGCAAGATCGGCATCGGGGAAAAACTTTACTTCGGCGATCCGCCCGCCCTCGAAGCCGAGGTCACCCAACGCGGCAGCTTCGGCGAACGCCACATCCGATTCGCCCCCGTCCCCGATTTCTTTGCCCGCGTCGAGCGCATCGGACACGTGCCTCTTCCCCCCTACATCAACCGCGACGACGCGGCAACCGACCGTGATCGTTACCAGACCGTCTACGCCCAGGCAAGGGGATCGGCAGCCGCTCCCACCGCCGGTCTGCACTTTACCCCCGAAATCCTGCAACAGATTCGTGCACGCGGCATTCAAATCGCCGAGATCACCTTGCACGTCGGCCTCGGCACTTTTCAGCCGGTGCGAGTAGAAAAAGTCGAAGATCACAAACTGCATCGCGAGTGGTTCGAGATTCCAGCCCAGTCCGCGCAAGCGATCAACCAGGCCAAAGCCGAGGCCAGACGCGTGGTGGCCGTGGGCACCACCACCGTCCGCACCCTCGAATACGCCGCCGCGCTTTCTGAGAAAGCATCAGCTGGAGATCGAGTCCAAGCCGGTCAAGGCGAGGCCGACCTCTTCATCTATCCCGGCTATCATTTCCGCATAGTAGACGCCTTGCTGACCAACTTTCATCTGCCGCAATCGACCCTGCTCATGCTGGTCTGCGCCCTCGGCGGTAAGGATCTCGTGATGAGCGCGTACCAGCACGCTGTTGAAGCAGGGTACCGGTTCTACTCCTATGGCGATTGCATGTTCGTGGAGTAGCCGCCCGTCGCTGGTAGCATGGATGCGTATGCATCGCCTCTCAGAGTTAGTGTGGGGACGGTTCGTGTGGGGACGGGCGCCCTCGCCCGTCCAGGCCGAGCGCAGCTCGGCAGTTGCCGGCGGTCATAACCACTTTGTATTTTCTTTAGCCGCAATCGCAGTCGCAGCCCTCTGTCTAAGCTCCATGGCGCACGCGCAAAGCAAGAGTGCGTCCGCCCCTAAGCCCGCCGCCAAGCCCGCCAGCCCCGCCGACGCCCAGCTCTACCGCAACTCCACCTTCTCATTTCGCTATCGACTCCCCTACGGTTGGGTCGATCGCACCAAAGAAATGCAGCAGGGAAATGAGCCGGGCAAAGCCGAGGTCCTGCTCGCGGTTTTCCAGCGCCCTCCCGAAGCCACCGCAGACACCGTCAATTCCGCGGTCGTAATCGCCTCCGAGAGCGTATCTTCCTATCCTGGCCTCAAAGGAGCGGAAGACTACCTCGGCCCTCTCACCGAACTCGCGACCGCCAAGGGCTTCAAGCCCGAAGGTGAACCGTACATGCTCGAAGTGGAGTCGCGGAAATTGCTGCGTGCCGATTTCATCAAGCCGCTCGAAGTTAAGAGGACGAGCGAGAAGCTAACCATGCGCCAGTGCACCCTGGTGCTGCTCAGCAAGGGTCAAATCGTCTCGTTCACTTTCATCGCCGCGAGCGATGAGGAACTCGATGAGCTGATGGACGGCCTCCATTTCGGAGGCACAAAGTCGCCTCCGCACTAGCGACCCGCGTAGGGACGGCCGCCCTCGACCGTCCAAGGCGAGCACAGCTCGCCCGCGGAAGAACCGGGGCTCCGTATCAGGGCATCGCTTTAGCGATGCCGCAAGCCCTTCGAAAGAAGGCGCCCCTTTAGGGGCTGGCCTTAACTGAGAGCTGACAGCTGAGAGCTGAGAGCTATCTCTTCCCCGCCGCGCACTCCCCGCAAGGGCAAACTTCCCGCAAATAGAACCATGAATAAATTCCCAGATCGTGTTTATCGTTCCAGGAAAACTTCAGCGCGTACTTGCCCACCGCCTCTGCCGACAGCGCTTTCGTAGCCGGCTTGAACATCGGCAAAGCTCCCGGCCCGAGTTTCGCCGCTTCACCCGCCTTCCGTCCTGACTTAGTCCGCTCTTCCTCGCAAAGCGCGCACGGGCAAGCGTCCCGCAAAAACGGAAACGTATAGACGGACCGGTGTCCGTCCTTCCATTCAATCTCCATCCCCGTCCCGGTCGTCAAATGAATCACCACCGACTTGGGATCGTTCCCCACTCTGGGAGTAGAATCCGGCAGCGCCATGAATTTCAGTATCGCACGCCATGGGGAGTCGCTGGCCAAATGTTGGGGGTACGCTAACTGTCCTGGAGGGCGCGGTTTTTCCGCAACGCTACAAGGGTCCAGCCCCGGAGGGGCTCCCGAGCTTAGCCCAGCGCTTCAGCGCTGGGGAAAATCGAACATAATGACCAAGTCCCGGAGGGACGGCCCCCGGCTTCACTCACTCCGAGGTTTGCGGCGCATAGCCGCGCCCAGCACAATCACACCCATGCCGAACAATCCCAGCGTGCCCGGTTCAGGAACGTTCACGCCGAAGTCCGTATTGCCCGAACCGATGCCTCCCCTGTGATCATGCACCCATTGATTCTGGTACACAAAGATGGTCTGCTTCGTGAGGCCCCTGGTGGACCGGCCGGTAAAGAGATCCCCCGAAACCATACCGCTGAGCGTAAACACATAGTCGTACCCGGTGTGGCTGACCAATTTCCATTGAATGGGTCCGACGAAACTGGCGACAAACAGCGTTACCCGGTTTGCGTTCTCCCCCGTTAATCTTTTTGCCCAGCGGCCCACGCCCAGCACGACAAACGATGAGCTCTTGCCCCCGCCAAAGGTTCCGCCGCTCCAGATGCTGCCGCTCGTCAGAGCTCCGGTCGAAAAGCTGACCGAGCCCAAATCGCCTCCGGGAGCGGCGGTAATCCCGAAGAAACTGACCAGCTGGGACCCTGTGGATACGATTCCGCCGTTGGTGATGCTGACCGTGCCGAACTTGTTAAGGATGAGTGGGTCCGCCCAAGCCGCCCTGGGTAACAGCAGCGGCAACAGCAGCGCACATAGACCAAGCATTGCCGCGATTCGCCTCATGCCTTGCTCCACCGAACGCGCCCCACTATAAGAACGTGTGGCGAGGATAGAAACACCCTCGCCACACGAGCATCGAGGACCAGTTCCCCGGAAGAGGAAATCAGGCTTACCCAGCGAGTTGGAACATCGTCAAGTTACTATCCGAGCAGCTTGCGGCGCAGGCTTCCGGCCATGAAAATCAAGCCCGTGCCTAACAATCCCAGGGTCCCGGGTTCAGGAACGACGAGGTTGCTCTTGCCGAGACTGATGCCGCCCTTTTGATCGTGGAACCATTGGTTCTTGTACGCATAAATGGTCTGCGTCGTGGTTCCGTTCACCGTCCGGCCGTCCCAGTACTGCCCCTGGATCGCGCCTGAGAGCGTAAAGACATAATCCCACGGGCCGGGGTGGCTGACTACCGTCCAGGCAACAGGTCCGACGAAGCTGCCGCTAAAGAGCGTTACCGGGTTCGTGGCCGCTCCCGCGATGTTTCTGGCCCACTTGCCGACGCCCAGCACCAGAAATTCACCGCCGCCGTTAAACGTTCCGCCTCCCCAGATGCTGCCGGTCGCCAGACTCCCGGTCGAAAAAGTGACTGAGCCCAGAGCGTGTCCGGACCCCGCTCTGAATGCGCCCCAGGTCATCAGTTCGGACCCTACCGAGCTGATTCCCGCGGTGGTGATAGTAACGGTGCCAAACTTGTCGGTTAGATTAATCCCATCTGCCCAGGCTGCTGCCGGTAACAGCAGCGCGACTAGACCCAAAATTACTGCAACTCGCCTCATTATTCCCTCCACAGGATTCGTACGCCCTCGCGGACAACCCTTGGGGGGGCGGGTCGCCCGAATCACGAAGGTTGGATTATTAACGTTAACGTCATGCACTTCTATACGACAAGAGTGCCAAGACTCTAGAGACAAGCAGTTCAGAAAGGTCGTGGGAGGGCCAACGAACGACAAACTACTCGCCTGCGCGAAAAAAAGCTGTGACTTTCGTCACCCTATGCGGTGACCAAAGGAAGGGTCTAAACAAGTGTCTTCCCGCACCCAGTAAGGGTTTTGGGGCCACGCTTGCATCGGCACAGCCTCGCAAAAGGTCGGCGGAAGGGAACGGGTTTTCAACCTGAGGCTCTCTCCTATTAGACTCAGATAAATCGAAGCGAACTCATGGCCTTCTGATTTATAAGAAGCGCCGCACCATGGACATCGCCAAAATCGCCGTCCTTCTCCATCCTTTCCTGGAGCAATCGCTTCCCCCATCCCTGCTCGATCAAATATCGATATACATCGATCTATTGCTCCGCTGGAACGCCCGCATCAACCTGACCGCCATCCGCCACCCCGACGAGATCGTGTCCCGCCACTTCGGCGAGTCCTTCTTCCTCGCCCGCCATGTGTTTCCAAACCCCTGTCATCCTGAGCGAAGCGAGGGACCTGCTGGTGTCCCTGGTTCAACTGGGTACCAGGTACTGGGTACTGAGTACCGTACTGCGCGTGTCCTCGACATCGGCTCCGGCGCCGGGTTCCCCGCCCTTCCCCTGAAAATGTGGGCGCCGCAGATCCACTTAACGATGATCGAATCGAGCCACAAGAAGGCTGCCTTCCTCCGCGAAGCGGCCCGCGCACTTAGATTGACCGATGTCAATGTAATCACCGACCGCGCCGAAGTCCTGGCCGTCCGTCCAGATTGCCCCCGCGCCGAAGTAGTAACCTTCCGAGCCGTAGAGCACTTCGAAACCATCCTCCCCCAAGCGGTAACCTTCTTGGCTCCCAACGCAACCCTGGCCGTACTCATAGGGTCCGCCCAGATCCCCCACCTGGCCTCCCTCACCACTCTGAAATGGCACCCCCCAGTACCGATCCCACGGTCACATACAAGGGTATTGTCAATAGGGGTACATGAGACAAGTGGACCAACGGATCGATTTTAGTTGACATAAGGGCCAAGGCACGACGATCATTGGTTATAAACTACGGTCCGGGTGGGAAGTATATTCAGTTGTGTCTCACTATGAGACGATCTGGAGCGAGTGTTTCACGTGAAACACTCCTCCATTCCGCAGACCCCGGAGGGGCGCCAACGGGAAGTCATTCTCTCCAGGACCATCGCCCCAATGTTTCACGTGAAACACTACTGTGCTTGCACAAGAATCGGTCATTGCTTTCACAAGATGGGTTCGCATATTCTGGGCCGCTAGCCGGGAAAACTGAAAATCATGGGACGTATCATCGCGGTTGCCAACCAGAAGGGTGGTGTCGGCAAGACTACGACCGCCATCAACCTTGCCGCTTCACTTGCCGCTGCCGAGGTCAACACGCTGCTGGTGGACTGCGATCCGCAGTCGAACTCCACCAGCGGCCTGGGCGTTGTGAAGGATCCAGAGCGTATCAGCATCTACGACGTAATCATGGGCGTGGCCTCGGCCGAGGAGGCATTGCACCTCACTGAGCTCGACCAGCTGTGGCTGATTCCGTCGCACAAGAATCTGATCGGAGCCAACCTGGAGCTGGTCCCGACGGAGAGACGCGAGTATCGGCTCCGTGATGCGCTCGAGAGTTTGCGCGAGCGCTTTCAGTTCATTGTACTCGATTGTCCGCCGGCGCTGGATCTTCTAACCCTGAATGCGCTGGTTGCCGCCGATGGCGTACTGATCCCGATGCAGGCGGAGTACTTCGCGCTCGAGGGCGTGTCGGAGCTGCTGGACACCATCGAGAGGATACGGACCGGGCTGAACCCCCGGCTGGCGGTTGAGGGCGTGGTGATCACCATGTTCGATGAGCGGACCAACCTGGCGCAGCAGGTAGCGGAGGAGTTGAAGAAATATTTTGGCGAGAAGATGTGCGCGACCACGATCCCGCGGAACATACGGCTGGCGGAGGCTCCGAGCCACGGGCAGCCGGCGCTGTTGTATGACGTGCGGTCGCGGGGTGCGGAGAGTTACATACGGCTGGCGAAGGAGATTCTGGACCGGCAGGCGCGGGCTGTTGCTGGGCCGGGGGAAGCGGCTTAGATTTATGTATATAAATATTTAGTTATATCGATATAAAGAAAAGGTCAGAGGTTAGAGGTCAGATTGCAGAGGTAAGAACCGTCGCGCAAACGCCATCGGCAATCGCGGGTTTTCAAATCTGCAATCTGACCTCTAACCTCTGACCTTGGGAGAGATTGATGACTACATCGAACGCAGCGGCGGAGAAGCTTCACGAGAAGCGGCGGGCTTTGGGGCGGGGACTGGAGTCTCTGCTGCCGGGGCCGCGAGCCGTGGCTCCCACCCTTCCGCAAAGTGCGCGGAAGGATGGGGCACCCACTGCCGGCATAGCCGATGTGCTTCCCCAGACTGTGGACGAGTTGCAGGCGGCGGGGCAGGCGCCGGCCGGTGAGCATGGGTTTGAGCTCGCCCTTGATCTTATCGACCATAACCCGCACCAGACGCGGCAGGAGTTTGAGCCGAATGCACTGGCGGAGTTGGCCGCCTCGATCCAAGCCCAGGGAGTCTTGCAACCGATCGTAGTGCGGCCAGCCCCAGCGCTGGCGGGACGGGCGTATCCCGAAGGCCAGGAACACTTCATTTTGATCCTGGGCGAGCGGCGTTTTCGCGCGGCGAAGATGGCCGGGAAGACGACGATCCCGGCGATCGTGAAGCGAGTCTCGGAACAGCAGGCGGCGGAGATGACGCTGGTTGAAAACCTGCAGCGGCAGGACCTGCACTGCCTGGAACAGGCTCGGGCCTTTGCCAAGCTGAGTGAGGACTTCCACCTGACGCAGGAAGATATAGGGAAACGAGTGGGCGTGTCGCGCGAGCAGGTATCGAATTATCTGCGCTTGCTGAAACTGCCCGCCGAAGTGCAAGCGGCGTTGCGGAGGGGGGAGCTGACATACAGCCATGCCCGCCTGCTGCTCTCGTTGGAAGACAAGGAACAGATTTCGAAAGTGGCGCAAGTGGCGATCGCCAAGAAGATGTCGGTGGCGCTGCTTACCGAACTGGTGATGCACATCAATCTCCCCGCAGGCTCCCCGCTGGAGCGCCAGCCGAGCGGAGCGCGGTGGGTGGATCCAAATGTGAGGGCGGCACAGCGGTCGCTGGAAGCGGTGTTGGGGATGAGGGTGCGGATTCGGGATCGCAGGGGGAAAGGCAAGATCGTGATCGAGTATGGGACGCTGGAGGACTTTGACCGGGTGGTGGGGATGCTGAAAGGGAAATAGAGCCAGGTTTCAGAGTTTCAAGGTTTCAGAGTTCTGGGCGCTTTCGGGAGTGAATCAGGGCCTTATCCCGCAATCGGCTTTGGGCAAAACGCTCGGTTTGTCCCACTTTTTACTCTCCTGATTCTCCCCGCTCGGCGCTAGAATTCAAGCGCCCAATGCCAGACCGACCTTCCAGACCGACTGCCAAGCAAACGCTGCTACTGATCCTGCTGCCGATGCTGGGGACGGTTTTGTGTCTTCGGCTTTATCTGCACATGGTGCGGGTGCAGCACGTTTATCCGGGCGGACATCTGGTTCATCATCTGTTCCTTGGAATCCTGATCGAACTTCCTGCCGCCTTCGTTCTGGCTTTTGGGGCGCGCAAAGGGGTGGTGGCGTTCTTGGCTCCGGCGGCTCTTGGAGTCGGGAGCGGAATGATTCTGGATGAGGTGACCTATCTGGTCGTGACTCAGGCTACGGATCAGGATTACGTCTCTCGGGTTTCGCTGGGTGGGGCGATTGGGTTGGTTTCTCTGGCGGCAATTTTGCTGGTGGGAATTTATTGGGCGCGGCGGGATTGAGGGCGGGCCGCTCCGGTTTCGCTCTTCCGGGGGAATCTGGGGAGTAACAGTGGGATGGGTTTGGCGTTTCGGTGGCGGATTGTTGGGCGCCGTCATCAAGCATCGTTGAAAACATGCCGAGGCGGTGGTTCTACGCTGCCATCGGGGAATTGTTTACCACAGAGGACACAGGGGAACACAGGGGAATCTCGGGTGTAACAAGTGGGGCCGAGGTGGGGAAAACGCATCCTGTTGGAACGAACCCACGGTTGTTTTTTACTGTCAGCACGAGCCGAGCTTCGGTCGGCTTGGACGACCGGGGCGGCCATCCCTACGTATGATGATTGTCGCTGGGTGTGAGGGGATATGGGACTGATTGATGTTTGTTTTGGGCGGCCACTGGCTTCTTCTGAAGATGCGGGGCAGCGGATTACTCCTACGCAGGGGATTCCAACGTTTGGGCTGGATGCTTTGAGTTCGGCAGCTTACGGGCCGGAGGCGGCTTTGACGATTTTGCTGCCTTTGGGGTTGCTGGGGGTCCGATACATTGTGCCGTTGACAGCGGCGATCATGGGGCTGCTGGCAATTGTGTATTTCAGTTACCGGCAGACGATTGCGGCTTATCCGATGGGCGGGGGATCTTACACGGTTGCGCGGGAGAACCTGGGGAGCAAGGCGGGAGTGCTGGCGGGCGCGGCTTTGATGATTGATTACCTGCTGAATGTCGCGGTGGGAATATCGGCGGGGATCGGAGCGCTGGTCTCAGCGGTGCCTGCTTTGCAGCCGCACACTTTGGCTCTGTGTCTGGCGGTGCTGGTTATGTTGACGGTCGTCAATCTTCGGGGAGTTAAGGAGGCAGGATCGGCGTTTGTGGCCCCTACTTATTTATTTGTGGGGACACTGGGGGTGGTGATCGCGATTGGGCTTTATAAGGTGGTGGCTTCGGGAGGACATCCCGTGGCGGTGGTGGCGTTGGCGCCTGCGGAGACGGGGCTGGCTCCGTCTCTACAGATGGTTGGTATATGGATTCTGCTGAAGGCGTTTGCCTCGGGGTGCACGGCGTTGACGGGCGTGGAGGCGGTCAGCAACGGGGTGCAGGCGTTTCAGGAGCCGGTGGTTCGGGCGGCTCGGACTACGTTGGCGGCGATCATCGCGATTCTGATCGTGCTACTTGGGGGAATTGCGGTACTGGTGAAGTATTACGGAATTATGGCCACGGATCCGGGGCATGCGGGGTATCAGAGCGTGTTGTCGATGTTGACAGCGGCGGTTACGGGCAAGGGAATTTTTTACAATCTGACCATGTTCTCGGTGCTGCTGGTGCTATGTCTTTCGGCAAACACTTCGTTTGCGGATTTTCCCCGGCTTTGCCGGGCGGTGGCTCGGGATGATTATCTTCCGCATTCTTTGACGTTGCGGGGACGGCGGCTGGTGTACTCGCAGGGGATCTGGGCACTGGCGATTTTAGCGGGGCTGTTGCTGATTTTGTTTGGCGGGGTGACGGACCGGTTGATTCCTTTGTTTGCGGTGGGGGCGTTTCTGGCCTTCACTTTGTCGCAGGCGGGGATGGTGGGGCATTGGCTGAGAACGTCGTCGTGGAGGGTCTCCTGGCACAGCATTCTGGTCAACGGGCTGGGAGCTTTGGCTACGGGCATCACGGTGGTGGTGGTGGTGGTGGCAAAGTTTGCCGCTGGGGCATGGGTAGTGGTGCTTCTGTTGCCGGCGGCGATGCTGTTTATGAGGAGGGTGCGACGCCATTATGAAGAGGTAGCGGAGGAAACAGCGCTGACGGGCAGGGTGATTCCGGATGTGCGGAAACTGGCGCCGCCGATTGTGCTGGTTCCGGTGGAAAAATGGAACGCGGCGACGGAGAAGGCGCTGCGGTTTGGCATGACTTTGTCTCCGGATGTGCAGGCGGTGCATGTGACCTGCGAGGCGGATGAGAACCGGCCGTCATGGTTGGCCGAATTGCCGGCGGAAACGCGGCAGCCAACGCTGGTGACGCTGGCGTCGCCGTTTCGGCTGGTGCTGCATCCGATTGTGGACTACGTGCTAAAGGTGGAGAAGGAGAATCCGGAGCGGACGATCGCGGTAGTGATTGCGTCGATGGTGGAGCGGCACTGGTATCACTATTTTCTGCACAATCAGCGGGGAGATATATTGACGGCGCTGCTGCTGCTGGGTGGAGATGAACGGATCAATATTGTTAACGTGCCTTGGTATTTGAAGGCGTAGGAACCCCAGGTTTCAAACTTTCAGGGTTTCAAGGTTTCAGAAATCTTTGTTCATACTCTCCAATCGTCGGGACGCCAGTGCTGGACTGATTTCTTGATATCGTCGCGGGAGAGTTTTTCGTTCAGGGCTCGGACAGCTAGGGCGGGGAGCTCGGCGTCGGAAGCAAAGCGCAGTCCGATTAATTGCGCTTCGGTAAGTTCCGGGATGCGGGGACGAAGCGCGGGGTCGAGCAAGGTTGCGAGGCGCAACCTTTCTTCCAGGCGGATGACGCGGTCCTGCACTTTCAGGGCGTAGAGCCGGATTCTGAAGATAACGGCGAGGGCCGCGACCATGACGACGACCATCCAGGCAGAATGCAGGCTTGGCCTGCGAACCACGTGGACGATGGTCAGGATCAGCGTGATGGCGAATACGGGAAGAACGAAGAAATGGAAGGGCGGATCAAAGCGCGTGTGATGGGAATAGTTCTGTTCGGCCATGGGGAAGCTCCTTTGGAGAGTCGGAATATGATCGCATGTTTTGACGGGGCAGGACATGCGGGGGAAATTCCACCCAGGGGCTGAAGTGAGAACTGGGTCGTCCCTCCGGGACTTACGTCACTCATTGCACTTTTCCCAGCGCTGAAGCGCTGGGCTAAGTTCGTTCGCCCCTCCGGGGCTGACTTCTGCGGAGGAGCATCGTAGGAACGGCCGAGGGCGGCCGTCCCTACGTGGATTGCTATGCGTTCACACTGCTAGGCGGCGAATTGAATGCCCTTGCGCTCGCGGCCCAGAGCCACCACCACGGCGGCGAGCGTGAAGACTACAAACGCGGTCAGAGCCATGGCGTTGGCGTAGCGGGTGTGCTGGGCGAGAATCGCCTCTACGTATGCGACGGAGCCGGCTAGAAGCACGCCGCACTGGTAAGCAAATCCGGGTAGGAATCCGCGTACCGAGTCAGGGGACAATTCCGAGAGGTGAGCGGGAATGATTCCCCAGGCTCCCTGGACCATGAACTGGATCAGGAAAGCGCCGAGGACGAGCAAAGCGAGAGAGGGAGCGTAGGCCCAGAGAGGAACCATCGCGACGGCGCTGACGAGGGCGGCGACCATGGCCCGGCGGCGTCCGAAACGGTCGGAGAAAAAGCCGAAGAAGAGGCCTCCGAGGATGGCTCCCACCATAGAGATGGCGGTGATGACGGCGCGCTGGGTGGCTCCCATGTGCCACTCGCGCTGGAGGAAAGTGGGGTACATATCCTGCGTGCCGTGGGAGGTAAGGTTCATCATCATCATCAAGAGGGTCAAGTAAAGAAACAGTTTCCAGTGGGAACAAATTTCGCGGCCCAGACTGCTCCAGTCCGTATGACGAGTTTTCTGCCACACTTCGGACTCCTTCACTTTGAAGCGGACGAAGAGGCCGAGCAGGGCAGGGAGTCCTCCGATAAAAAACATTGGCCGCCAGCCCCAGCGTGGGAAGACAAAGTAGAAGCAGACCGCGGCCAGAAGATAGCCGAGTGCGTATCCCTGCTGGAGCATGCCGGAAAGAAAACCGCGCAGCCGGGGCGGAACTTTTTCCATAGCGAGCGAGGCGCCCACGCCCCACTCTCCACCCATACCGATCCCGAACAACGCCCGCAGCACAAGAAAGGTGGTGAAACTATGAGCGAAACCGGTTGCCACCTCGACTGCGGAGTAGAAGACGAGATCGATCATCAGCGGGGTGCGGCGGCCGTAACGATCGGCCATCAGTCCAAAGATGAAGGCTCCCACGGGACGGAACGCCAAGGTCAGCGCGAGGGAAAAGGCAATGGCTTTGTCGGGAAGGTGAAACTCCCGAGCGATGGCCGTTAGCGACAGGGCAACGAGGAAGAAGTCGAAGGCGTCGAGGGTCCAGCCGAGGAAGCTGGCGAGTACGGCCGCGCCGTGGCTGGGTTGGGTCGGAGGAGCATCCTGTGGGACGTTCATGCCTTGCCAGTGTAAGCCAAAGGCGGATTATCTGGCGGTCCAACCGCCATCGATGAGGAGGGTGTGACCGGTAATCAGCGAGGCGGCGGGCGAGGCGAGAAAGACTACAGCCCCGGCAACGTCCATGGGCTCGCCGATTCGGTGCAAGGCCGCGATGCGCTCGATGACGTCGGCACGGAAGGCTGGGTCGGCTAGGGCGGGTTCGGTACCGGGCGTGCGGATGAAGGTGGGGGCAACAGCATTGACGCGAATGTTGTACTTACCCCATTCGAGGGCAAGACACTTGGTCAAGTGGGCGATAGCGGCCTTGGTCATGCAATAGACCGATTCGGTTGGGAGTGCGACAAATCCGGCCTGGGAACTCATGTTGACGATGCATCCACGTTGCTGGCGAATCATCACGCGTCCGGCGGCTTGGCTGGCAAAGAATGTTCCCTTGAGATTCACGGCGAGCGTCAGGTCGAAATCTTCCGGGCGCACATTTTCGGCAGCGTTTTCCGGACCCAGGCCGGCGTTGTTGACGAGGATGTCGAGGCGACCAAAGTGCGCTTCGGCTTGATCGACTGCCCGGGAAACCTCATCGAGCCGCGTCATGTCCATCTGCAAACGCAAGGCGCGGCGGCCTGCCGCTTCAATTTCCTTCGCCAGCTCGGCTCCGGTGGTCACATCACGCAAGCCGAGCGCCACATCAGCGCCAGCGTGGGCGAGGGCCAACGCAATCGCACGGCCCAAGCCGCGAGCGGCGCCGGTTACTAAAGCGACATCACCGGTCAGGTCAAATCGGGGGAGATCATTCGGCATGGCACACAATATATCTCTCTTTCCTCACAGACAAGCAGGAGGCTCCGAAGAGCCTCCTGAATCGTGCTGGAGCCAATCGTTCTCTGCTGCGCGCACTAGAACAGAAGCTTCAGAGAAATCTGACCGATGCGCGACGGTTGAACTGAGAGCACGCTGCCGAAAGTGGAACTGCTGAAGTTGCCATTTACAGCATTGAACTGGGTATGGTTGAAGAGATTATAGAAGTCCGCTCGGACCTCGAGCTTCATAGTCTCCGTCAGCCGTGTGTTTTTCAGTAGAGTCATATCCCAGTCGTTTTGGCCGGGCCCGTGGAAGAACCGCCGCTGGGTTCCCAACGTCCCGATGGGCTCGGCAGTAAACTGCGAGCTGTCAAAGTAGTTACCAGTGGCGCGCGGATCCAGGCGATGGATCGACGTGCCAGTGAAGATGGGGACATCCATACCGATCGGCAAGGGGCCGGCAAACGCGGTACCCAGCAAGGAGTTGTCGTCGGTCTCATACATGATGACCGGGACGCCAGTAGCAAATCGGGTAATGCCCGACAGTTGCCAGCCGTTGGTCAGGCGTTTCGGACCTCCCAGTTTGTCAAACGGCAAGTTGTAGGAGTAGCTGAAAACGAAGTTGTGGGTTTGATCAAAGGCGGAGAGGCCACGGCTCAACTTGGGATTGAAGGGGTTGACCTGCTCGCCGTAGGCGGAGGAATCGTCCAACGACTTGCTGAACGTGTAGCCCGCCAAGAAGGTGAGCGCCTTGGCGGTGTGCCGCAGATTGATTTGCAGGGAATTGTAGGCGGAGGTTCCGTTGGTAATGAAATAGCCGTCGCTGGTGAAGTTTACCGCGCCGGCGGTGAGATTCGGAGCCAGGCCGGTAGGTTTAGTGAACGGGACGGTGCCACGAGTGCCGACAACTTGGCATTGGCCGGAATTGAGTGAACATGTGGAAGGGTTAGGGACGAGACCCGCCGCCACGGCTTCCGCTGGCGCTGCTATGCCCGGAGGCAACACATAGGTAGCGTTTTCGCCGCCGGGACCGCAGGGGGTTGTGGTTCCAAGTTGAGTCGCTCCAGCCGCAGCCAAGTCGAGACAGAGCTGCGGATTTCCGGGATTGGCTTCCTGGGTCGAAAGCAGGCGGTGTGCTTGCGTTCCCACGTAACTTAAAGTCAAGAGCGTGGACGAAGCGAATTGGCGCTGAATGGAAAGCTCATACTGTTCAGCGTAGGGCAGCCGGTTCTTGTAGTAAAAGCCGGGCGAACTCCCAATCGGAAGGTATCCGAGGCCCGCGAAATCGAAGTTTTTCGGAACCGGAAGCTGGATCGGGAACGGGGAGGTGTGGGTTGTGACACCGTCCACGCGGCTCAGGTATGGATTTGCGAAGGTCGGGGGGAATGGGGTTCCGTAGAAGTCCCCGTAGGGAGCGTCCCCAATTTCGTTGAAGTCAGTTGCACCTTCAAAGGAAGTGTAAAACAATCCGTAAGCGGCGCGGATGCTGGTTTGTCCGGCCCCGAAAAGCTTGCCGAGCCACCCATTGCCACCGTTAGGCGAATAGGCGAGGCCGAGCCGCGGGGCGAAGTTGTTATAGCGCGTAGGCGCCAAAGTGCGAGGTATACCAGGATCACCGGGAAACACCCAACCGGCGGGTGAATTGGGAAATACCGTGGACTGGAGGCCGGGAACGATGGTCTCCAGTTCGTCGTGCTGCTCGTACCAGGGAGTGGCGAATTCCCAGCGCAATCCGTAGTTGAGAGTCAGGTTCGAGGTGGTACGCCAGCTGTCCTGACCGTAGAGACCCATGTACTTGCTGCGGCCGTTGGATGCCGGGGTTTGACCCTGCAGGAAACTGGTCGGCGCTCCGAGCACGAAATCGGCGAAGTCGAGTCCCGTTTCGCCCCCGAAGAATTGGTAATTGCCGTTCTCTATGTTGCGGAGCTTTTCCTGCAGTTGAGTGTAATGATAGGAGCCTCCGAACGACAGCGTATGCTTGCCCACCAGCCTGCGATAGTTATCCAGAACCTGGTAGGTATTCTCCGTCAGCCCAAAGATGCGGCTGAGCGTGCCGAACTGGAAGCTATTCAAGTCGATCTCCGGGACGCCCTGGACGCTCGGATCGAGCGGAGTGACGCCAGTGATACCGAGCTGGCTTAGCGTGGTGACCCCGACACCGCCCGAAGGGTTGGTTACATTCCGGGTGCGAACAAACTGGACGCGGAACTCGTTGACTGAGGAGTTGCCGATGGCTTTGGTATCGCCCAAGTTGATGACTTGCGCCCTGCCGGTGCCGAGCGAACCAAAGCCGGGCACCGAGGAAGCCGGCGTATAGGGGTTGCTCAGCGTGTATTGGTCAAAGAAATAGTAGCCGGAGATCATGCCGAAGTGTGAGTTGGCGTCCACGCGGCCGCTGGTCTTATCGTCACGTATCCGTGTGGAAAATGCGGAAGTGCTGAAGACACCGCTGGCAGTGGCTGGAATGTATTTCAGCAGATTATTCGATATCGACGAAAAAGCTGTGGTGGGAATCTGCCCGCCCGGGAAAACGCACTGCGTCGAACTCGTGCAATTGACTCCGTATTGGGCGTTGGTCAGGAGATTGTAGTCCGTGGCCTGAAAGTAATAGGGTTCGCCCGCCGTAACGCCATAGTTGAACTGCCCTGCTAGCACGCCCGCCCAGTAAGATCCGTCCACCAGCTTTGGCACGGGAACCGGCTTACCGTTGTTTACACCGGGCAATATCTGGCCTGAAGTAAATGCGTCACTGGCGGCTGGCCCGGAAAAATCGCCACCAACTTCCGCGGTTGTGGGGACGGGGATGTCACCGGTGCTTACCCCTTGTACGACACGGTTTCCCTGATAATCGGCGAAGAAAAACAGCTTGTCGCGTTTGATGGGGCCGCCGATGGTACCGCCAAATTGGTTCTGATGGTAGGCTGCGCGTGCCGGATCAAGGTAGCCGCGCGCATCCAGGTTGGTATTGCGAAGAAACTCGAACAAATCGCCGTGAAATCCGTTTGTTCCCGATTTCGTGATGACGTTGATTTGGCCGCCACTGTAGTTGCCGTACTCCGCATCGAAGTTGTTGGTGATGATGCGGAACTCCGCGATCGAGTCCAGGTTCGGAATGACGGCTGTGCCGCCGAAACCAGCTTCCTGCACGACTGCTCCATTGAGGAGAAAGCCGTTGTTGGCCTCCCTCATGCCGTTGACGGAAAGGTTTCCGGCGCTCAGCGAACCGGACACGGGGGTCACGGAGAATCCCGCTGCGACGAAGTTCGACCCTGAGGCGACCCCGCCTCCGCCTCCGCCAATTCCCGAGGACGACGAGCTTACGCCCGGTTGCAACGACAGCAAGTCGGTGTAGCTTCGCGATACCAGCGGAACCGAGGTCATCTCGTTACCGCTGATTACTTCACCCAACTGTGTGGTGGAAGTTTCCACGTGTACCGCAGTGCTCGATACCGTGACCGCCTCCTTGACGTCACCCACCTTCATGACGACATCAACGGTGAGCGCGGAGTTGACGTCGAGCAGGAGGCCGGTCTCCTGGAAGGGCCTGAATCCAGATTGCTGCACTTCAACGTCATAATGGCCCAGCGCGAGTGAGGGAAAAGTAAAGTAACCTTGTTGATTGGTGTGGAGAGTTTGGAAAATGCCGGTCTCGACGTTAGTGGCAGTGACCGTTGCTCCCACGAGCGCGGCGCCACTGGGATCCGTCACGGTGCCGGAAATGCTTGCGGTCACCGAAGCCAGGGCGCTGGCGCCGAGGAGAAGCAGAGTTGCGAAGAACGCGAGCAACAGCGGCGCGTGCCCGTCTCTGAATTGCCGTGTGTTCATGGGATTTGTCCTTCCGGATTAACGTTTATTAAAACGTATCAATACCAAATAAATGCCGGTTCTGCGTGCCTGTCAAGAGGAAAAATGCAAAGCACAAAAAGACAAAACGAACGCAATCGTTTTTCGTATATCTTGCCTCTGATTGGGCCCCTGCGAACGCCATTTTACTTTCCGATGCAGAAGGTGCCGAAGATCAGGTTGAGGATGTCGTCGGTGGTGGTGGCGCCGGTGATTTCGTCGAGCGGGCGCAGGGCGGCGTAAAGATCGAGGAGGAGCATCTCGTGGGGGACTCGGGCGGTTACGGCGTTGGTGGCGGACTCTAGCGAGGCTAGCGCGTCGTTGACCAGCTTCTGGTGGCGAACGCTGGTCAGGAAGCCGGATTCCTGCTGCGTGCTTCGGTCTCCGGCTACGTAGCGGAGGATGGCTTCGCGAAGGGCGGGGATGCCTTCGCCGGTCAGGGCGGAGGTGGGGATGACTTGGAGAATGGGCCGTCCCTCCGGGACTTGGTCGTTCTTCCCCGCACCCCCAGCGCTGAAGCGCTGGGCTAAGGTGGGTCGCCCCTGCGGGGCTTCGCGGACAGGAATGTCCGCGCTACACGGTTCGCATACGGGAACCAGGTCGGATTTGTTTTCTACTACTATCGCTGGGCGGCCCTCCACTTGAGTTAGTAACTCGCGGTCCCCATCGGAGAGAGGCTGGGATTTGTCGATTACTACCAGAACCAAGTCGGCATCGGCCAGGGCCTCGATTGATTTCTTGATGCCGATACTTTCGGCTTCGGCGTCGGCGTCGTTTGGGGCGCGGCGGATGCCGGCGGTATCCACCAGTTTCACGGGAATTCCGCCGATGGCTACAGTTTCGCTGACAAGGTCGCGAGTGGTGCCGGGCTGGGCGGTGACGATGGCGCGCTCGCGCTCTACCAGGCGATTGAAGAGGCTCGACTTGCCTACGTTCGGACGACCTACTATGGCCAGAGTTAGTCCCTGGTGAACGATCTTGCCGTAGGTGAAAGTGGCAGCCAGCTGCTGGAGCGGGCTTTTTACTTGCGCGATGCGGTCGAGGATGGTGGCGTCAGGGGCCACAGAGACGTCATCTTCGGCGAAGTCTATGCCGGCTTCGAGCAGAGCGATGAGGTCGACTAAATTCTTTTTGATTGGCTTCAGGCGATTGGAAAGCGCTCCTTCTAGCTGCTGAGCGGCGACTTTGGCTTGGAAGAGAGTTTGCGCGTCGATGAGGTCGCGAACGGCTTCGGCCTGGGTTAGATCGAGGCGTCCGTTGAGGAAGGCGCGCATGGTGAATTCTCCGGGCTCGGACAGGCGGGCGCCCTGGGCGAGGGCTAGTTCGACGATGTGGCGGAGAACTACGGGGGAGCCGTGGGCGGAGATTTCTATTATGTCGTCGGTGGTGTAGGAGTGGGGCTTGGCGAAGTAGGTGACTACTACCTCGTCGATGCGGGCTTGAGTGGTGGTGTCGGCAAGGGCGGAGCTTCGCTCCGCTGGACGGCCGGGGGCGGCCGTCCCTACGTGAGTTTCTATCAGGTCGCAGCGCTGGGCTCGGTTGGGTTCCAGTTCACGACTCAGGCGGAGCATGGGCATGGCTATGGATCGCGCTTCGGGACCGGATAGACGGACTACACCTATGCCGCCGCGTCCGGGCGGGGTGGCGATGGCGACTATGGTGTCGTCGAGATTCATTGAAGAGCAGTGGTCGGTGGATAGCGACCAGATTCATTGTAGCCAGAGCTCGCGTTTGCCGGGTAGGATGTGGCGACGGGAAAAACGGCTCCACCCCCCACCACCACTGAATTTGGACCTTGGGGCCGGGGCGCGCGCGCGCGGGGTGAGAGGGGGCGTGTGGGTGGGCAAGCGGAAATGGGCGCGAGGGAGTTGGGAGCGGAGGTGGGTCGCTATTGTGTCTCAGTCTGCTGGCTGACTTTCTTCACCAGCGTAAGCGATTCGTAATATTGCTGTGCCTCGTGGAAACCCAGCAACTGTTCGTCCGTGAGCTTTGCGGTAAATCGTTGGCCACTGCCGTTTTCTCCGGGAAACAGGGTTGCATAGACCTCGTGACCGTTTGCTACCGTCTTTACGAACTCAACGAGGGCAGATTGTTCCGACAACGTTCTTGGTTCAATATACCAAGCGACTGTGCAGCGAGTGAGAGCACAAGAAGGCTCTCTGCGGGAGTGCGCTAATATCGTCGGGGACGCTGCGATTTGCTTGCCGTCCACGGTGAACAACAATCCGCCTTTGCCCGTGTTGAGAATCTGTTTGTTGCCGTGCAACTCGACAAAGATACCGAACCACTTGTTCGTGTGGTCGTACCTCTCCGCGATATACGGACTCACGACCCACACGCTCCTCAACAAATTACTTCCCTGCCTTTCCTTCGAGATGTTTATCCTGTGAGGTGTGTAAAAGGTGAGTTGCAGCGCCGGATCGTTCTTCTCGTCCATCTGCTGAGCCATGCAACCCGATGCGACAAACAGCACAAAAACAGCAGCTATCCACTTCATCGTTCTACCCTCCAAGGACCTATTCGGGCCTGACTGCAGAAATCGTCAGGCTGCCTTCGCCGGTGGTACGAAAGATACCAACAGTACCGTTGCTATCAAAGAGTACCGAAGTAACGATAGAAGAGATGGGAACCACCGGAAAGCGCACTGTTCAGGTAAATGTGAAAATGAGCGATGAGGATTTCACCACTCTTCAAAAGGCTGCGAGCAGGTTGTGGCCAGAAGCCATTCTCAGCAATTCGGGCATTATCCTCGGGCTTGCAAAACTGGCAGCCAAAGACATTCTCAGGAAGAAGTCCGCAAAACATCATCAGTAGCCATTAGCTCGACGGCTGTGGGGCACAATGTCAGTGCCGTGCTGATGCGGAACAGTGTGCGAACCTCTCCCTCTTCTACCTCATACCGAGACACCGGCTAATTGCGCCAGTGCTTCCCAGTGCCTCGGATGCGGGCGGCGTCGGCCCGCGCGGATCGCGACCGCATTGTCATTGCACCCACAACCGGGTCAATGAGTGTAAACGCCTGATAGCGTCAATTACCGCATAAAAGGATGGCTAATCGCGATTGTTGCTAATTTTCTCCTTGCGGCAATGAAAGCCCGTCTCGCGAAGTACAAGGAAAGAATCACACACCACACGAACATCCCAAAATGCATCGCGTCCCACGTCCGAAGAGGATAGCTACTCAGGATTCGCCATTCAAGTTTTGGGTCACGAAAAAGCATGACGTCCCCAGCCACTCCGAAAAACCCAAACACCAACGCTGCCAGAATAAATAGAACTCCGGCTAAAACGGGGTGTTGTTGGTCGAGGGATTGCAAGCTCCTGCGCCTGTCGATTGACAGCCCGATCAGAAACCAGAATGCGGCGATTCCCAGAATCCTATCTCCGTCGAAGCTAAGGAATCCATTTACAGCGTAAGGGATTGGTAGCGGGATAAGGCCGCCTAGCCAAAAACCGGGGCCGTTAATAAGCGAGTTGACAACTCTCGCAGGGACCTCCCACCCCGTGCCCATCCTCCAGAGCATCGGTTGCTGCTTTTTCGCAACGACCATCAACAACGCAGACAATAGCGACATCAGGACAGGAAGTAGAACCCGCCAACGCTTCCGTGGTGTTTGGCGGGAAGCAGCCTCCGTGGATGCGATTTGCTTCACATCGTTCGGCGTCGGGAGCATGTATCTAAATTAGACACCGCAGATGTCACAAGAGACTAGCTGCCTTCGGTAATACCCAAGCTGGACGAGCCACGACTACGTCTAGATTCCAGCAATTGTTGTAACATCCCCATTACACTCATTGACCCTGGGTCAGTTCCTGTCCTGCCGGACGCAGGCGCATCGCGGGCCGCCCAACGCAAGCGCTTGGGCCAAGTTGCGGCTCGTTAAGAAGCACTGACCGACTGCTCCCGCCAGCACCTCGCGACCTGTGTTTTTGTTGCTTGTATTCTGCGATTGCGGCCAAGATCTTCCTGTAGGTATTTACGCGCACACGCACAAGCAGCGCTTTCTCAATTGTGTGCTGCCCAATTCCTCTTCGTCTTAACTCTCGTTGTCCAATGTCTCTGATCTCGCATTTAACGGAGTCGGGAAGCGCAACTTTTCTGTTCTTTCCGTACTCGACGACCCTGAATCCGAGTTCGTCGTCATCAGTGATCACGCTGAGATCGTCGTTCTGCGCCCACATCGAAGAGGTTTCCTTATCAATGTAGCGAATCTTCCCCGCCGTGATGTGCGCTCGCTGAAGCAGGCCACGAGTGTCCGCAGTGCAAGGCTCAAGAATGGACAAAACCAGCCTCAGCATCATCTGTCGAAACATGGCGCAACATCTGATTGATCGCTGGTCCGAGCCCCTGATAATGGACAGGAATATGAAAGCGTGATTCGATCTCCCTGAGGAACGCGCTGGTTCTTGACGAGAAATCGGTGCGGTACCGAGCACCGTAGTCCCGAAAATCGAGATAGTCCAGTCCATTGATTGCTAGTAGTGTTGGTCTATTCGCTTGGACTGCTCGGGTCGCCAAATCCCAATCGAAGCGTCCGACTCTTCTCAGTTTCTTACTCACCGTGGTCATCTCTTGAATGGGGTGTGGGTACCCACTTTCATTCTGCAAAATCTCCCACGTGATCTCATCTTTCAAAGGACCTGCCTGCTCACCAGCAACACGAATGGGGAATGTGCGGAAGACGAGCACGATTTCAGTCACTAGCACCGGACTCAACCCAACTTCGCTCAGAAATCCCGCAGCTGTTGTGTCGCGTGATGTTGCCTTCGGATAGCTGTCCGAATGGTAAAGGGATAGCCCGAATCCCTGGGTTCCCTCAACCAAAACACTCTTCCCTTGATCCAAGGCGGAATTGGTTTCCTCGCTGACGTTCGTTATTAATTCTTCTAGCCACGGAACTTCTTTGCTCGCGATCTGAGCTGTCCTGACATCGGTTCCACGAAGAGCGCGACGCGCCACAGCTGAACCAACCCCGCAGAGCGTGGAACTCAAACGCTCACGCAGTTGCAAACCGAGTTCTCGTTCCTTGTCTCTCTCCTCGATAATCATCGCGTTGCGATCCACGCCCACTCGCTTGGGATCAATTCCGAATGCGTCAAGCTCGTATTTCAATACTTCGAGGTCCACGAGGGCCCCAGCGGGAATCAGCAGTCTCGTACGCGGCCTGATAAAACCAGTCGGCAGCTGCCGGAGCAACACTACTTGACCCGCATCGTTAACAAATGAGTGGCCGGAATTCGGTCCACCGCACCGAACGCAAACGTCGATTTCCTCATCTCTTGTGATGACGGCCGAGATCTTGCCTTTGCCTTCTCCGCCAAACTGGCCGCCTACTACTACCCAGAGACTCACCTTGGACCTCCTGAGCGGATCTTCTCCAACACAGCATCAACCTTTGAATAAAAGCTCTGCAACGAACTGTGGTTTTCGAGCACGGCAAACGCCTTGTCGAGCAGAGAATCAATCTGTTGTTCGACGGGATGCGAATCCGCCCGACCAAAATCCTCCAGATCGGGATAGCGGGATTGCAAGCGCCGCCAACGCAATTCCGGAGAGCTACTAACGTAGAGCAAATAGAAGCCGGGACTGAAGGCTGTTTTGAGGCTGTCGTAGTCTAACGAGTGACGCAACCCATCGACGGCGCAATCGGATTGCGCTGGGAGCTGAGAAATCAAGCGAGCATTCAGTTCTGCTTGCATGCCACCTGCCATCACTTTCCATCCAACTACCTGGAGGTGGGCCTTGCTCTCCGGATCATCCTTTGCAAACCAATCGGAAAGCACTTGACTGTATCGCGTGTAATAAAACCCGTATGCCGAATTGAGATACTTCCCAACCGAAGTCTTGCCCGCCCCAATGCGGCCCGTGATCCCGATGACCAGTGGCCTATCCTGCCGCTGCTGAGAGTTCTGGTCGGGCATTGATCGGCAATTCTACCCCATCAACGCCACTCATCGGAATCTCGTCCAGTCCTGTCGCCGCAAGGATGTCCCCAAGCTTCCGGTAGTTGATTCGCAAGGACCTTGGCACGATTAAGTAATCTTCAGCAGCATTGCCGAGCGCGATGTAATCGTCTGCCAGATAGAAGAGCCCGACGAGCGCCGATGTGATGGCGTCCACCTCGTCATGCGTGACTTTGCCATGCAAATAGGGTCCGTTGATGCCCGCGCGCGCAAGGCCCCATTTCAGTTCTTCAAGACTCGATCCCTTGCGGGGAATCCCGAGCAGGTCTTGCGCGGCACCGGGATAGCTCTCAATCACCTTGAATCCAGCAGCGCGGAACCTCTGGGTCAGTCGCATGCCACGAGTCGTTAGGCCTTTCATAGTCGGGAGCAAGCACCAGAACACCGAAATGCCCATCCGCTTCAATGCAAGTTCGCACTTGCGATAAATCGGCCGACCGCAAGGCGTGTCGGGGTCCTTCCAACCCTCTGGCAATGAAAGTGGAGAGTCTATCGAGACAAGATCCGGACGAGCAGCTACGGTTTCGTAAAAGAGCTCATCGTCCGTGCTCAAGCTCTTGGTTACCGTTTCAGCACCTTCCATCAGCGCCCAGCCAGTCGCTCGCTTTTCGCTGCCTGTCAGGTCAATCCCGACCACGCGAGGGACTGCATTCATGTTGGGGCACTTTTCCAGCAGACGCCCCACGAGGCCGCTGGGATTGCTTGCCGGAGCCGTTCGCTTGCCGTGCCTTCTCGCCTTCGGGAGCTCTGAGACACCTCTGAAAACAGATTTCGCCGAATGTTTCAGAAACTCAGCTGTTTGCATCGACAGTCTGTCGTAGGCGACTTCCATGATCGCCTTTAGGTGCACCACGTCTTCTGTGTTGTATTGGATGAGCGACTGCAATGCGTGCTTGTCCCCGCGCAAGTACTTGGCCCAAAGGACCGTCGCGTCGTACCCGGTTAAGTCTTCGACCTCAGAGGGACGCCGAAGCCCAAGTGCTGCTTCGATCGACTTGAGGCCACCCTTCATGCCCAGCTTGCGCATGGCCCATCGGAGGTCGATGTGAATCGGCGGCAGAGCCATGTCCGGAAACATCAGCTTCAAAAACCGCAGATCAAAGCCAGAGCCGTTGAATGTGACAACTAGAGAGTACTTCTGCAGATGCTTTGGCAACTCATGCAGATTCTCTCCATCTACGAAGAGTTGGTATTTTCGCCCATCGTACAACCCGACCATCGTGATGGTGTCGAAGACAGTCGAAAGCCCGGTGGTCTCAATATCGAGGTAAACGCAATCCTGAGCAAATTCGGGAAATAGTCTCCAGGCTTCCCCAAGCGCAGAAAGACGATCGAAGAAGGCCGCGTCCTTCTGCTTTACGGCTTCGCGGGAACGCGGAATGTAGTCGTCTAGTTTTCGTTGCAGACGAGTCGAAACGTGGCCGAACCGCTTTTCGAAACTATCGGCATCATCCCAACTCTGAATGCCGCTGGCCCAAAGCTCACGCTCTGTCAGCTTGCCAACGCCGGGAATGTGGATGAACGTTTGCTCAAGCATTTCGGCACCACATCAACTAGAGTTGCATTCAAGAAATGTCAACTCTAGTTTACGTCAATTCTAGTTGACATTCTAGAGAAGTTTTACTAATGTCGAAACTCGATTTCTTGTATGAAAAAACACTCACCGCGCGATACAGCATTCATGAAAGTCTTTGCCGAAAAGCTGCGCAAGGCGCGAGAGGATGCCAAGAAGCTCGAAGGAGTCTCCTACGAGGAGTTCGCACACAAGCTCGGTGTCACAAGAGCAGGGATTCACAAATACTTCAATGAAGAGAATGTGCCAAGTCTTGACATTTTGGAGCGTGCGAAGACTTTGGGCGTGGAAGTGAAGTACGGCGAACTAGATGTTGGGCTGATAACAGCACGCGCAAAGAGAGACGATAAGTCGCCAGAAGCGCAAATGCTGTTACCGTTGGCGATAGAAAGCCTGACCGATCAAAACGTCACGATTGAGGTTGGTTCGCGGAAGCCAAACGCGATCGAACTCAACGTTACAATCAGGTTTGAACCAAAGCGCGCTCGGTCGTAGATGCGGGCCTTAGTTCCTTAGAACCACACCTCGTATCGCGTTTTCTTCTCCCGCTTGCCCCGCGCCCCGCGCACGCCCCTGGTCCTGGAGCCCATTTTGGGGGTGAATGCGTCGTTTGCGTTTGCCAGAGCGGTTCAGGCATGATGTGGGTATGCAGACAATCAAGGTTGTCGGCGTGGTAGGAAGCGAGACTCAAAGCAAGATCTGGGATGTGAATGTCTATCTTCGACTCGATGCCGACGGCAGGATTGCGGACCACGAGCAGCTCGAATTCGGCGCTGCTCCGCCACCGCCGACAGGCGATTACTGCTTGGTCTACTCCTATCCGCGTGGTCAGCTGCATCAGGTGCGTGGACATACCGAGCGCCGGACTTGGCAGCAGGCAATCCACAATGCGGTGTAGTGGAACGGAAATTCAGATGGAAAACGGAGAGATGACAACAAGTCTGCAAATACTGCGCTTCATGGAGCCGATTTATCCGGTCATCGTGCCCGGTGCGATCACAGCGCTGGTCGCGCCTAGCTTTCTTCCGCTCTATGAGCGATACCAAGAGCGACACAATGCGTTGTATCTCCCCGTGTCGAATGCACCTGACCAGCCGCACCCGCCTGAGAGCAATAGCGCGCCTGTTGCAACCACATGCGTCGAATGGAGTGTGTCAGGAACGAACACGAGCGCGGCGCTCGCCACGACGACCTGGACCTCTACAACCCTGATCCTGCCATTCGACTCTGACCTTTTCGTGGTATCGAGACTCAGGCAGGCTGGACTCATCGTTGCAGTGGATGAACTGTTGCCACTTCAAGCAGCCTCAGTCCGCGAGACCCGTCCTTGATCGACGGCTTGATGTAGCTCACCATCGCTCACGCTGCCAGTCAGTCCTTCAAGATCATCGCGCCCCCCCGCCCCCTCTCACCCCGCGCGCGCGCGCCCCGGCCCCAAGGTCCAAATTCAGTGGTGGTGGGGGGTGGAGCCGTTTTTCCCGTCGCCACATCCTACCCAGCTCGCGTTTGCCGGGGGCGCTCACGGTCATTTATACTTACGGTTCGCCTCAGGTTCGTTGACTCAATCAGGAGCAGGGATTTTCGATGCCGAAACGTACATTTCAACCCAACCGGCGCAAGCGCTCGAAGAAGCACGGGTTCCGGACTCGCATGAAGACGAAAAGCGGGGCCGCAGTGCTGTCGCGCCGCCGGGCCAAGGGGCGCAAGCGCGTCTCGGTGAAACCGGGTTTCCGCGAGTAGTCTTTCCCCGTACATCAGTCGCCAGTTGCCAGAAAAAGCGGGGCTCGCTGCTGGTCAGTGACAACTGGGCTCTTCAGGATGGTGAGCTGGTGAACGCTGACGCTCCGAAGCGTACTCAAGAGCAGGCGGGAGCGAGCTTTCCGCGCACGGCGCGGCTGCTGAAGCACTGTGACTTCGATCGCGTGTACAAACAGGGACGGCGGCACTTTTCTCCGCACATGACCGTGTTCTATCTGCGGCAGGCGGAGGGTGCCTTACCGGCGACTGGGTTGCCGGAAACTGCTTTGCCGGAAAAACGTTCGCGGGTCGGGTTCACCGTAGGTCGCGTGCTGGGCGGCGCGGTGGAGCGGAACCGGATCAAGCGGCGGCTGCGGGAGGCAGTGCGGCGGCGGCGGTCGGTGCTCGAAGCCGCGTACCCGGTGGATGTGGTGATCAATCCGAAGAAGTCGGTGCTGACTTTGGAATTTTCCCTGGTGCTCGAGGAAGTAGGCCGGGCGCTGGATGTGATCGCGAAAAAAGTGGTGGAGAAATGAAGTCTCTCGCGCTGGGGCTGTTGCGGCTTTACAAGCGGTGGATTTCGCCGGCGTTTCCGCCGGCTTGCCGCTATGTGCCTACTTGTTCGGAATACGCCATGGAAGCGGTGGAGCGCTATGGCGTGGTGCGCGGCGGACTGATGGCGAGCTGGCGGATTTTGCGGTGCCATCCGTTGGCGAAGGGCGGGTTGGATCCCGTGGTGAAAGATCAAGCACGCGGACAAGAGTGTCCGCGCCACACTGAACTGATTACGAGCTGACTGATTTGGCTGAATTCAAGAATCCTCAACAAGAACCCGGGATGGAACGCAGGCTGCTGCTGGTGTTTGCGCTGACGTTCCTGATGATCATGCTGTTCCAGCCGCTGCTGAAGAAGTATGGGCCGCAGCCTCCGGCGAAACCGGAAAGCTCGCAGGCGGCGCCGGGGCAGAATCAGGCGCAGGTTCCTTCGCAAAGCCCAGCGCAACCTCCGGCTCAGATTTCGAAGGCGGCTCCGGAGGTGGTGCAAGCCCCGTCTCTACAGGCTACGAGCGAGTCGGAGACGGTGATTGAAAATGACGTCTACCGGATCGTGTTCACCAATCGCGGCGCACGGGTGAAGTCGTGGGTGCTGAAGAAGTACACCGACGACAAGGGCGGGCAACTCGAACTGGTGAATGGCGCGGCTTCGGAGAAGTATGGGTATCCGCTGACGTTGTGGTCGTATGACGAGGGGCTGCGGAACAAGATCAACTCGGCGCTGTATGTGACGACTGCAAGTTCTCAGTTCTCAGTTCTCAGTTCTCAGAAACCCGATTCGCCTTCTACGCTTCCTTCTTCTCCACGGGAAATTAAGTTTGCCTACTCCGATGGCGACGTTTCGGTCGAGAAAAGCTTCACGTTCGATCGGACCAGCTATGTCGTCGGCGTGAAGACCGCGGTTTATGAGAAAGGGACGCCGGTCACGGCGTTTCCGATGTGGCCGGCGGGATTCGGCGACCAATACAGCGGCGCATCGTATGCAAGCAGTCAGATCGCATACCAGTACGACAGCAAGGTGGAACGGCTGGCGAACGGAATGTCGCTGTTTCCGGCCATTAAGGTAATCGGCGGCGCCACTCTACCTGGGCCTTTCAACTGGGCGGCTGTTTCGGAGCAGTACTTCGCGGCCGTCTTCGTGCCGCAGGATCCGCAGAACGCAGCCCTGGTGACGCTGCGCAACAAACTCGAGATTCAGCACAATCCTTCCGATCCCAACGACAAGCAACTGGACAAGGTCGACGTGTACGGGGTTGCGGCCGGCAATCCGAAAGGGGCGAGCGAGGCGCGGTTGTACGTGGGGCCGAAAGCGCTCTCGGAACTGCAATCGGTTTCGGTGCCGGGAATAACGGGTGCGGAGCCGGATTTACGGGCGATCATCGACTTCGGCTGGCTGGGAATCATCGCGCGTCCGCTGTTTTTGTGGTTGAAGTGGATGCATAACTACATCGTCCCGAACTGGGGCTGGGCAATCCTGCTGCAGACGCTGATCATTAACGTGGCGCTGCTGCCGCTGCGGCTTTCGCAGATGAAGTCGATGCTGAAGATGCAGCGCGTGGCGCCGCAGATCAAGCAGATCCAGGAAAAATACAAGAAGTACAGTTTGCGGGACCCGAAAAAAGCCGAAATGAACGTAGAGATTTCGGAGTTATATAAGAAGGAAGGCGTGAATCCGGCGGGTGGATGTCTGCCGCTCGTGATCCAGATGCCGTTTCTGTTTGCGTACTACCGGATGCTGGGGGTAGCGATTGACCTGCGGCACGCGCCGTGGCTTTGGATCAAGGATCTTTCGGGAGCGGACCCATACTATATCCTGCCGATCGCGATTGTGGTCACGATGTTCTTCATGCAGCGGATGACGCCGCAGGGAGGCATGGATCCAGCGCAGCAGAAGATGATGAATTTCATGATGCCGGTGTTTATGGGCTTCATCAGCAAGAACCTGCCGGCGGGTTTGTGCCTGTACTGGGCCATGGGCCAGGTCATTGGCATTGTGCAACAGGCGGGGCTGAATCGGACAGCGCTGGGGCGGGAGATGCGGGAGATGATGGCGAAGCGGGCGCGGAAAAAAGAGAAATAGCTGCTGGCTTCTGGCTGCTAGCTTCTAGCTTGCCGTAGAGGTGTTCGCTAGAAGCTAGTAGCCAAGGTCCTAATTATGCCGATTACTGACAAGGTTGCTGCTGCGAAACAGATTGGGGAATTTTTGCAGGCTGTCATTTCTCATGGCGGCTTCAAGCTGAAGTACCGGATCACAGTAGATCCTCCGATTGCACAGAATCGCGAGTGGGAGCATCCGGAAATTCTGGTGGAGTTTGCGGGGCCCGATTCGGGGTTGTTGCTGGAGCGGGGCGGCGAATTGTTGCGGTCGTTTGAGCTGCTGGCATCGGAAGTTCTGCACTTGCAGGGCAACGAGCACGAGAAGATCTGGTTCGACTGTAAGAATTTCCGGGCGATGCGGATCGACGAGTTGCAGATGGCGGCGCGGGTGGCGGCGGAGCATGTGCGGCGGACGAGTGAGCCCTACCGGTTTGGTCCGATGTCGTCGCGGGAGCGGCGGATTGTGCATCTGGCTTTGCGCGAGGAAAAAGATTTGCGCACCGAGAGTGACGGCGAGGGCGGGCGACGGTCGGTGGTGGTGTATCCCGGGAATTACAAGACGGCGGCGCCGATGCGGCGGGAACGGCGCACGGTCTGAGGCGAGAGAGGTCAGAGGTCAGAGGTTAGATTGCAGAGGTGAAAACCCTAAGGTTCGTGATGGTTTTCACCTCTGACCTCTCACCTCTGCAATCTCACCTCTGACCTCTCACCTGTATTTGCACAGTTTGCGCGGCAGTTAGTTTCTCGACACTTGACAGGGGGAAAAAAACACGATCCGATTTAGCGTTGGCGCGGAAATTTTTGTTGCAAGAACACAGACGCCGCGAATTTTTTTGTGCTAGTATGCCGTTCGACTCGTAATAAATTTCACCGACAACCCGTACTGCAAAACAGAAGCTGTCTGCAGTAAAAGAAGAAACTCATAATTTCACGACTGGACTTTTCCCGGACTTATACGCCCGGCGCTTTCGGTATTCCGATAAACAATGTCTCTCACCAGCTCTGCCATCATCCCGAACCCCTGGGTGCGCATCCTTGACGCCCTGGAAAAGAAGGTCAACCGGCACTCCTACGACACCTGGTTGAAGCCGACGCGGTACAGCCATGCCGCCAATGGGGTTCTGTTCGTGCGGGTTCCCACCGCCGAGTTTCGCCACGTAGGCGACAAGTACGCCGATCTGATTCAGGAAGCGGTCGACAATCTGGGGCTGGGGTACGAGGATGTGAAATTCGTTACCGCTGAGGACGACCCTTCGAACACGCCGATCCGGCATAACGGCGGGCTGTCGGCTCCGAGCGCGGCTGGAGGCGCGGGACCGCAGGCGATGGCGGGATCGCATGCGGCGCAGGGGCGGTTCGACTGGGACAGCGCCGCGCAACTGAACCCGCGCTACACGTTTGATGCCTTCGTGATCGGCAGCGGAAACCAGTTTGCGCACGCGGCCTGCCAGGCAGTGGCAGAGCGGCCTTCGAAGGCCTACAACCCGCTGTTCCTGTACGGCGGCGTTGGGATGGGCAAGACGCACCTGATGCAGGCGATCGGGCACGAGGTCAAACGCCGGTCGCCCCAGGCAGCGATCTGCTACGTGTCGAGCGAGAAGTTCACCAACGAGATGATCAACTCGCTGCGCTACGACAAGATGATCAGCTTCCGGGATAAATTCCGGACGGTGGACGTGCTGCTGATGGACGACATCCAGTTTCTGGCGCAGAAGGAGCGCACGCAGGAAGAGTTCTTCCACACGTTTAATGCGCTGCACGAGTCGATGAAGCAGATCGTGATTGCCAGCGACCGTCCGCCGAAAGAGTTAGCGGAATTTGAGGACCGCTTGCGCAGCCGGTTCGAGTGGGGACTGATTGCCGACATTCAACCGCCCGACCTGGAGACGAAAGTCGCCATTCTGCAAAAGAAGTCGGAGCAAGAACGGGTGACGCTGCCGACGGATGTGGCGTTGTTTATCGCGTCGAATATTCGCTCGAATGTGCGGGAACTGGAAGGCGCGCTGATCCGCCTGGTGGCGCATTCTTCGCTGATCGGGGCGGAGATTACGCTTCCCTACACGCAGCAGGTCTTGAAGAATTTCATCGATTCGCAGGCGCGCAAGGTAACCATTGAATCCATTCAGAAGGCGGTGGCGGAACAATTCGGCCTGCGCCTGGTGGAGATCAAGGCGAAGAATAATTCGCGCTCGATTGTCTACCCGCGGCAGATTGCGATGTATCTGGCCAAACACCTGACGGAAGCTTCGCTGCCGGAAATCGGACGCCAGTTCGGCGGGAAACATCATACGACGGTTTTGCACTCGGTAGACAAGATTGAAGAGGTTCGCAAGAACGACAAGGATTTGAACAGACTACTGAATAAATTAACCGAGCAATTGGGCGCGTGAGCGCTGGTTTCCGGCAATTTTCCACTCATCAGGCCGTTTTTCCTGCCTTCCGGCTGTGGAGTGTTTGTGGAAACTGTGGGAGACGGGATGAAAACCTGAAGGTCGTCCCCCAGGTTGCAGTAGAGTCCGCTGAGACGAGAGTTGGTTCTCCACACGAAGACTTGATAGGGAAGCCATTGCAGCACAGCGACCTCGGCCAGTTTTCCACTTCTCCGAAGCGCCTACGGTTACTACTGGTTTTCTGGCTTTTGTATTTGATATAAGAAGAGAACAGAAGTAGAGCTGGTTTGATCCGAACCAGTTCTAGAGTTGGGAGACCCAATATGCCAGTGGAAGTCGCCCCTGCCGCAGCCACAACGACCATGGAAATTACGGTCAGCAAATTTGAGCTTCTTTGCGAACTGACAGCCACTCAGGGCGTGGTGGAGCGTAAGACCACAATCCCTATTCTCTCCAATTATCTTTTCGAGGCGGGAGGAGATAAATTGTCGCTGACGGCGACTGACCTCGACCTGAGCCTGCGCACATCCTGTAGTGCCAAAGTCAAGAAGGAAGGGGCATGCACAATTCCGGCGCGCAAGCTTTACGACTACGCGAAGCTGCTGCCGGATGCGGACATCACTATCAAACTGCTGGAGAATCACTGGGTCAGTATTCGCTGCGGGCGATCGAACACAAAGATGGTGGGCATGGCGCGGTCGAATTTTCCCAGTCTGCCGGTGTTTCCATCCGCGGGAGCGATCAAGATTCCGGCGGGGGTGCTGCGGTCGATGATTGCGAAGACGGGATTCGCGATTGCCACCGAGGAGTCACGCTACACGCTGAATGGGGCGTTGATGGTGCTGAAGCCGGAGTCGATCACCATGGTCGCGACCGATGGGCACCGTCTGGCACACATAGAGCGCAGCGGAGAGAAGTTCGAAGGCGTGTCGGGCGAGATGAAGACGCTGATTCCGAAGAAGGCGATGGACGAATTGAAGTCGCTGCTCGATTCCGATGTCGAGACCATCGACTTTGCCAAGGACGAGTCCACGCTCTTCTTCCGTGTGGGCCCACGTTTGCTGACGTCACGGCAGCTTACAGGGCAGTTCCCGAACTACGAAGCGGTACTGCCGAAGGACATTTCGAAGTCAATCGCGTTGCAGGGCGAAGAACTGGGAGCGGCGATCGCACGCGTGGCGCAGTTTGCCGATGAGCGGTCGCGCGCCGTGAAGCTGCGTCTGGAGAAAGGCGAACTGAAGATTTCCGCATCGTCGACCGAGACGGGCGAGTCGGAGGATTCGATTGAAGTCGCCTATGACGGCGAGCCGATGCAGATCGGATTCAACGCGCAATACCTGATGGACTTCATCAAGGCGACCGGGTCGTGCGAGGTGAAACTGGAACTGAAGGATGCGCAGTCGGCCGGGCAACTTCGTCCCGCGGAGAGCGAGGATTACAAGTACCGGTACATTGTGATGCCGATGCGGATCTGAAGAGGTAGCTGTCAGCTCTCAGCTGTCAGTTAAACCTGCTTCCGGGCTTGGCTGACGGCACTTTTTGCTTGGACCTTCTTGTTCAACGCTTGGAGGATTCTTCCCTATGCTCTCTGGCTTCAAGCAGTTTATCCTGCGCGGGAATGTGGTGGATCTGGCGGTCGGCGTCGTGATTGGCGCGGCGTTTGGGTCGGTGGTCACGGCCCTGGTTAAGGACATTATCAATCCCATCATTGCGCTGGTGGTAGGCAAGCCGGACTTTACCGGGATCTCGTTTACCATCGGTCACACGCTGTTTCCGATCGGTGATTTCATCACGGCGCTGGTCAGCTTTCTGCTGATTGCGGCCGCGGTTTACTTTTTTGTGGTGACTCCGATCAATGCGTTGATCGCGCGGACGCGGAAGGATCCGGCGCCGGCGGACCCGACTACCAAGAAGTGTCCGGAATGCCTGAGCGAGATACCGATTGATGCGCGGCGGTGCAGCCATTGCTCGGAGCCGGTGATGGGGAAGGCGGCTTGATCCACGCTGGTGCAGCATGCACACCGAGGCCCCGCGAGAGTCACGCCTCCCCGTGGTCTTTCTTTTCTCCCGCTGGTGTCGGATCATAATGAGCGGATATGAGAGCGCCCCGTGATCCTATGGTCTGGGTTGGGCTGGCGCGCGATGTGGCCGCGTTTGCCATTGCCTCTGGAGCCGGCATTGCCCTGTGGCTCCGAAAGAGAAGCGCGCGATATTGGCCGATGACACACGGAAGAGTTGAGCAGGCATCGTCCTTCGAGAACACGGGAACGTGGCTGACCGACATCTCCTACTCTTATTGCGTCGCCGATGAGTTCTATTCGGGCCAGTTTCAACTCAAATCTCGAACCGAGCGGAAGGCAGATGACGAGGTTGCCCGCTGGAAAGGCCAGAACATCGGAGTCCGGTACTCCCCCAAGAAACCTGAGATCTCCGTCGTGAGAGTGGAGGATCAGGCCAGCCTTCATCCCGGGGAGTTCCGGGGTCACTGAGACCTGTAGCGGAATTCGCCGTTTTTCTGTAAAATCTAAGATTCGGCAAGAGCCTTGGAAGGATTCTAGAGTTATGGCACGAGTTTGTGATATCTGCGGCAAGGGGCCGCAGTTCGGAAATACCATCAGCCACGCCCACAACGTGAGCAAACGGCGCTGGAACGTCAATCTGCGCCCGGTTCACGCCAAGGTGGGAGCTGCTACCAAGCACATCCGCGTCTGCACTTCCTGTCTGCGCAGCGGCAAAGTGGTTAAGGCGTAAGAGATCAGAGCCCGCAGAGCTGTGGAAATCCTGCGGGTTTTTGTATGCCTGGACGGCCGGGGGCGGCCGTCCCTACGCGAGCCTCGCTACTTCACATCTATTAATTGCACGTCGAAGATCAGGGTTGCACTGGGCGGGATGGCGCCCGGATAGCCCTTTTCTCCGTAGGCCAGGTCCGGCGGGATGCGGAGCTGGCGCTTGCCACCTACCTTCATGCCGGCTACACCTTCGTCCCAGCCCTTGATGACCTGGCCGGCTCCCAGCACGAACTCAAAGGGACGGCCGGTGCCGACCGAGCTGTCGAACTTCTTGCCGTTGGTGAGCCAGCCAGTGTAATCGACTTTGACGTGCTGTCCACTTGCGGCGACCGCACCTGTGCCGGCTTTAATGTCCCAGTATTCGAGGCCGCTGGCGGTCTTGGTGGGTGCTCCGGTGACCTTGGTGGGCGTGCTGGTGGCGGGCTTGGCGGTCTGGGCGACGATCAGGCCGGCCAGTACGAGCAGTGTGATGACTAGGATGACAGTTTTCATAGTGCCCCTTTTCGTTTTTCCTTACGTTCTTCCACACAATATTCAAGCAAGCGCTATCACGTCAATTTCTACCAATACGTCTTTTGGAAGCCGGGCTACCTCGACGGTGGAGCGGGCTGGCGGGGCCTGCTTGAAGTAGCGGCCGTAGACTTCGTTCATGGCGGCGAAGTCTCCCATGTTTTTCAGGAAGACGGTGCAGCGCAAAACTTTCTCCAGCGTGCTGCCGGAGGCCTGCAAGATGGCGGCCAGGTTCTTGAGCACGCGGTCGGTCTGCGCGCCGACGTCGCCGGCGATGACCTGCTGGGTGGCGGGATCGATGGCTACCTGTCCGGATGTGAAGATCAATCCCTGGGCCCGAATGGCCTGCGAGTAGGGGCCGATGGCTTGCGGGGCCTGAGCGGTGGCGATGACTTCGCGCATGAGTCCTCCTGCTGACGGTGTTGCTCCGGGGATGATGACGAAGAGCGATTAACGCAGATTGGGGCAGTGGAAGTCAAACCCTTCTCTCCACAGTCCTTCTAGAACAGCGAGTTTTGGCGGCGGTTGGGAGTTATGCCGAAGTGTTCGTAGGCCAGCTGGGTGGCTACTCGGCCTCTTGGAGTGCGGTTCAGGAAGCCGATCTGGATCAGGAAGGGCTCGTAGATTTCTTCTATGGCGTCGGGTTCTTCGGCTAGCGCGGCGCCTAGCGTGTTCAAGCCTACGGGTCCGCCCTGGTATTTTTCGATGATGGTCAGCAGCAGCTTGCGGTCGACTTCGTCGAAGCCGTAGCGGTCCACTTCCAACATGCTGAGCGCGGATTGGGCGGTCGAGAGATCGATGGAGCCGGCGGCTCGGACCTGGGCGTAGTCGCGCACGCGGCGCAGCAGGCGATTGGCGATGCGCGGCGTTCCTCGGGAGCGGCTGGCGATTTCGATGGCACCGGGACGGTCGATTTTTACGCCTAAGATTTCTGCGGAACGCTCGACGATAACGCGAAGGTCGTCGTGCGTGTAAAACTCGAGGCGCAGGAGCAGGCCGAAACGCGAGCGCAGGGGCGCGGAGAGGAGTCCGGCACGGGTAGTGGCTCCGATGAAGGTGAAGGGCTTGACGTCCATGGTGTGGGTGCGCGCGGACGGGCCCTGGCCGATCATGATGTCTAGTTTGTAGTCTTCGAGCGCGGAATAGAGGATCTCTTCGAGCGCGGGTTGTAGGCGGTGGACTTCGTCGATGAAAAGCACCTGGCGGTCGCGGAGATTGGTGAGGATCGCGGTGAGGTCGCCTTTGATTTGCAGGGTGGGGCCAGAGGTTTGCTGGAAAGCGGCTCCTAGTTCGTTGGCGATGATGTTGGCTAACGTCGTCTTGCCCAGGCCGGGCGGGCCGTAGAGGAGGACGTGGTCGAGGGCTTCGCCTCGGGACTTGGCGGCTTGGATGGCTACGTCCAGATTCTCTTTTACTTTGGCTTGGCCGATGAATTCTTGCAGGCGCTGCGGGCGGAGCTTGAGCTCGAAGGAGGAATCGTCCTCGACGGGGGCGGCGGAGACCAAGCGGTCTTTCAGAACTGGATTGTCTTTGGCGGCGGACACTGAAGGCGATGGTAAAGCGAAAAACGGAATCAAGCAATTGTCGCCGCGAAAGCCTCTGCGGAGCGAAGCTCCGCCGGACGGCCGAGGGCGGCCGTCCCTACCTGGTTCTCGCTACTGGCCGATTACTCCCAGGCGCACGCCTTTCAGCTTGCCGACGTCGAACCAGGCTGTCTTCTGGCCGAACCAGGTTCTGCCGCCGGAGAGTCGGTACTTCTTGATCGCGGCTGGGAGGTCGCGCGTGGCTAGCAGATAGGCAACCGGGGTTTCGCCGTACTTGGCCAGATGCTCCGAGAGCCAGCCTCCGCCAGACGGAGCGGCGAGAATCACGGGCTCGCCAGGGAAGTAGGCAAGTTTGCCGATGTCCTTTTGGATTTCGGTGAGCGGGTCGGCCCAGCCGTAGGCCTTGCGGAACAAGGCAATCGCTGCATCGAGATTGTTGACGCCGAGTACCACGTATTCGATGCCGCTGACCGGCGCTCCTTGCACGCTGGCTGACGTCTGGACGCGCCAGGCGCGCGGGGTTTTGTCCTCGATGATGAAGGGCAGCGTGGAGCCGGGTGTGCCAGAGCCTTCGTCGGCGGTCGTCCACTCGATCGACATACCGTCGGGGCGCTTACGGCTGCCAGGTTGCGGAGTCGTGACAGGAATGCCGGCCTTCTTCAGCCGATCCACTTCCTGCAGTAAAACGTTGGTGCCGACGGCCCAGGCGCAGGTGACGGCATCGTCGGACATATACCTCGCCCAGTCGGATCCGGCGGCCACGCCCGGCTTAACCGGGGCAATCAATTCGAGGTACGACGCGTCATCGAATCCCAGGATGGCCATCTGGGTGACGCCGTTGCCGTGGGGACCACCGAGGTCGGGAGTCAAGCCCACATCGGTAAAGGCCTGGCGAAGCGTGTCCAGACTCGAGCCGCAGACGGATGCGTGGTCGAGTTCTATGACCACGGTCTTGCTTTCCTGGGCCGTTGTGGAGTGGGGGATCAGTACGAGAACGAGAGTCGCCAGGTACAAGCGGGAGCAGAGTGGGGAAGACCGCCTGGGCATACGTGCCTCCTGAAGAAAGAAGAAAAAGGAATGGTACGCCACAAACCGCTTGCGGTGAATCTGTTTTTGAGGCGGGGGTCAGGGGGCGGACGGCCGAGGGCGCCGGTCGCTCCACCGACGATTCATTCCTCCTCTTCTTTTATTTCGCCGCGCTCGGCTTTTGCTTTCTCGATAATCTTTTCCTGCAATTGTTGCGGGACGATGTCGTAGTGGTGCATTTCCATGGAGAAGCTGCCGCGGCCCTGGGTCATCGAAGTGAGATCGGCGCCGTAAGTCAGCATTTCGGCCATGGGGACTTCGGCTTTGACGATGGTGTTGCCGGCTTTGTTATCCATGCCCTGAATGCGTCCGCGGCGGCTGTTGAGGTCGCCCATGATGGTGCCGGCGAACTCGTCGGGCACGGTGATCTCGACGGTCATGATGGGTTCGAGCAGCGTGGGCTTGGCCTGTTCCATCGCCTTGCGGAAGGCGATGCGGCCGGCCATCTGGAACGAGAGGTCGTTGGAATCCACGTCGTGGTAGGAGCCGTCGTAGAGGATGGCGCGAAAGTTCACCACGGGATAGCCGGCGAGAAAGCCGCGAGCGGCGGCGTCTTTGATTCCCTTTTCTACGGCGGGGATGAAGTTGCGCGGGATGGCGCCGCCGAAGATGTCGTTGACGAACTCGAATTCAACTTCGGAATTGCGCGGCATCGGCTCCACTTTGATTTTGCAATCGCCGTACTGGCCGTGGCCGCCAGTCTGCTTCTTGTGGCGTCCCTGGACGTCGGCTTTGCCGCGAATGGTTTCGCGATACGGCACCTTGGGCGCCTTCAGGACGACCTCGGCGTGGTAACGCTTTTTCATCTTCGAGACTACGACTTCGATGTGCTGCTGTCCGGTGCCCGCGATCAGGAATTCCTTGGTCTGCGGGTCGCGGAAGAAGCGCAGCATGGCGTCTTCTTCCATGAGCTTGTGGAGGCCTACGCCTAGCTTGTCTTCGTCGGCGCGGCTTTTCGGTTCGATGGCGAAGGTGATGGCAGGCTCGGGCAGTTGGACGGCGGGATAGCGGATGGGCGATGCCTTGTCGCCGAGCGTGTCGCCGGTGAGGGTTTCCCTCAGCTTCGCAACCGCGCCAATATCGCCGGCGTGAATCTCGTGGATGGGAATCGCTTGCTTGCCCTGGATCAGGGAAATGTGGGCGAACTTCTCTTGAATATTGCGATTGTAATTTTGCAGCGCCGCATCGTTCTTGAGCACGCCGGAAAAAACCTTGAAGTAGGTAATGCGTCCGGCGAAGGCGTCGGACATGGTTTTAAAGACGTAGACGGATGCGGGATCGGTGTCGGTGCCTTGGCGCTTGGCCGGTTCGGCGTGGCCGTCGGGCGTCCACTCGGTGAGGGCGTGATGCTCGCTGGCTGCGGGGGTGTAGTCGACGATGAAATCCATGAGCTCGTCGACGCCGATGTTGCCCAGGCCGGAGGTGAAGAGGACGGGGAAAAGTTTGTCTTCGCGAATGGCTTCGTGGAGCGCCGGGACCAGATGCTCCTCGGGGATGGTGCCGGTTTCGAAGAACTCTTCCATCAACTCGTCTTTGCCCTCGGCGACCAGCTCGACCAGCTTTTCGTGAGCTTCTTTGGCGGCGGCGGCCATATCGGCTGGGATGGGGCCTTCTTTACCCGTGCCTTTGCCTCCCATCTCGTAGGTGTAGGCCTTCATGCGGACGAGGTCGACGATGCCGCTGAGACTTTTCTCGCTGCCGATGGGAAGCTGCAGCGGGGTGACGGCGCGGCCGAAGGCGGCGGTGAGCGATTCGAGGGTGCGGTTGGCGTCGGCGCGGTCGCGATCCATGCGGTTGACGACGATCATGCGCGGCAGGTTGACTTCGTCGCAATAATTCCAGACGCGCTGAGTGACGACCTCGACTCCGGCGACGCCATCCACCACGACCAGCGCGGCGTCAACCACGGGCAGAACCATCTTGGCCTCGTGGACGAACATGTTGAAGCCGGGAGTGTCGAGGAGATTGATCTTGACCTTCGACTCCGGCTTGCCCCACTCGACGAAAGCCAGGCCGGTGGAAATGGACATCTGGCGGGCGATTTCCTCTTCGTCGTAGTCGGTGGGGGCGGAGCCGTCGTCGACGCGGCCGAGGCGCGGCGCGGCTCCGGCGGTGTAGAGCATGGCGGACACGAGGGTGGTTTTGCCGGCATGACCGTGTCCGACGAGGGCAAGGTTGCGGAGATTGGCAGCGGCGTAGACTTTCACGGGTTGTCTCCTTCGGCAGGCTTGCGGGAAGAAGTGCGACGGCCCGAAAAAGGATCAGGACAGGGTACAGGCCAGCCCAACATTACCTGCGAAACTTTCGATGGTAACACGGGGGGTGGGGGTCGAGAAACCGCTCGACCGTCGAACCGGCGTTCGCATCGCTCTTGAGGATTTCCAGCCCACTTGCGAGACCGGGAGAGTTCCCTGCGGTGTTTGCGGCAGCGTATTTGGGTGTAGGGGTCCTTCGACTCCGCCAAGACATGCGCTGCGCGCATGTCTTGGCTCCGCTCAGGATGACAGGGAGAGAGGGATGCGAAATTGTCAGGCGTTGTCTACAGCGTTGGGCTTTTGTCTGCTATGAGCTTCTTGATCTTCTCCACGAACTCTGCCGTTGCCATGTCTTCGGTCTTCTCTTTGCCACGGGTGCGGACGTTGACTTTGTTGGCTTCGGCTTCTTTGTCTCCTACCACCAGCAGAAATGGAACCTTTTGCATGGCGTGTTCGCGGATTTTCGCGTTCATCTTTTCGTTGCGGGCGTCGACTTCCACGCGCACTCCGGCGGCCCGGAGTTGCGATGCTACTTTTTCCGCGTACTCGGTGTGGCGTTCGGCGATCGGGATCATCGCTACTTGCACCGGCGAGAGCCATACCGGGAAGGCTCCCGCGTAGTGTTCGATGAGGACGCCGAAGAAGCGTTCTACCGATCCGTAGAGGGCGCGATGGACCATTAACGGCTGCTTGCGGGTGCCGTCTTCGGCTACGTATTCAAGCTGGAAGCGCTGCGGCAGGTTGAAGTCGAATTGTACCGTCGAGAGCTGCCAGAGGCGTCCGATGGCGTCTACCAGTTTCACGTCAATCTTCGGGCCGTAGAACGCGGCTTCCCCGGGGATGGTCTTGTATTCGATATTCAGCTTTTTCAGCGCGCTTTCCAGGGAGTGGGTAGCCAGGTTCCACTGGTCTTCCGTGCCCAGGAAACTTTTCTTGTCCTTGGGATCCCAGGTGGAAAGCTCGGTCTGGAATTTGTCGAAGCCGAAATCTTTCAGCACTTCTAACGCGAACTCGAGGCAGCCTACGATTTCGGCTTCGATCTGATCGGGCGTGCAGAAGATGTGCGCGTCGTCCTGGGTGAAGCCTCTTACTCTCAGCAGGCCGTGCATTACGCCTGAGCGCTCGTAGCGATAGACCGTGCCTAGTTCACCCAGGCGCACGGGCAGGTCGCGATAGGACTTGAGCGAATCCTTGTAGATGAGGATGTGGCCGGGGCAGTTCATGGGCTTTAGGCGATATTCGGCGTCGTCGAGCTCCATGGCGTCGAACATGTTCTGCGAGTAGTAGCCCTCGTGGCCGGAAGTGTGGAAGAGTTGGCGGCGCGACACGTGGGGCGTGCAGACCAGCGAATAGCCGCGGCGCAGGTACTCTTCGCGCATCCAGTCTTCCATCTCTTTGCGGATAATGCCGCCTTTCGGATGCCAGAAGATCAAGCCGGGACCGGCTAGTTCCTGAATGGAGAACAGGTCGAGCTGTTTGCCGAGCACGCGATGGTCGCGTTTTTTCGCTTCTTCGATGCTGTTCAGGTAGGCGTCGAGATCTTTTTTCGAGAAGAATGAGGTGCCGTAGATGCGCTGCAGCTGCGGATTCTTTTCGTCTCCCAGCCAGTAGGCGCCGGCGATGTTGAGCAGCTTAAAGGCTTTGATTTTTCCGGTCGAAGGCACATGGGGACCGCGGCAGAAATCCTGAAACTTGCCGGTCTTGTATACCGAGATTTTTTCATCGGGCTTGGTGAATTGCTCGATGAAGTGGCATTTCATGAAATCGCCTTCACCCTTGAATTTTTCCAGTCCTTCTTTGCGCGGCAGAAATTCGCGGGCGTAGGGCAGGTTCTGCTGGACTAGCTCCTGCATTTTCTTCTCGATCTTTTCGAGATCCTCGGGGGTGAAGGCGGTGGGGCGATAAAAGTCGTAGAAGAATCCGTTTTCGGTGGCGGGGCCGTGGCCGAGCTTGGTTTCGGGAAAGAGTTCGAGCACGGCGGCGGCTAGCAGGTGCGCGGAGGAATGGCGGTAGACTTCGAGCGCCTCAGGGTCGCGGTCGGTGAGGATGCGGAGGTCGGTGTCCTGGTCGAGCGGGCGGGTCAGGTCGATCAAGTCGCCATTTGATTTGGCGGCTAGAGCGGCGTCGGCAAGACGCGGGCTGATGGACTTGGCAACGTCGAGCGCGGTGGTGCCTTTTGGGAACTCGTTGTTGCTGCCGTCGGGGAACTTTATATGAATGCTGTCAGACATGGTTAGGCCTTGTATTCTGCTGAATCGTTTAAGTTTAACATTTGGTGGCGCAGGGGCTGGACGGGCCGAGGGCGGCCGTCGCTACGTGGTTCTGGGTGCGGCGTGTAGAGCTTCAATCGCGGACTTCACTTTGGCCGATACCTCTTCTGTATCACGCACGGTCAGGCCGGCGGTCGAGATGGGCGCCCCAACCCGCATTTCCAGCGGCTGGCACTTGATGTGATAGGTGTTCATAGGCAGCAGGTCGAAGGTGCCGACGAGCGCGATGGGCACGATATCGGCCTGGGCTTTGATGGCGAGAAAGAATGCGCCCGGCAGAAAAGGTTGAACCTCGCCATCCTGGGTGCGTCCGCCCTCGGGAAAAATGACCAGCGGCATGCCGCTGCGCAGACTGCGCAGCGCCGACTTGACGGCGCCGATCGAAGCCGCCGGGTTCTGCTGGTTGATGCAGACTTGCCCAGAGCGCTTCAGATGCCAGCCTATGAATGGATAGGCGAGCAATTCGCTCTTGAAAACGATGCGGAATTGAAAAGGCAAGTAGACGTAGAGCATCGGAATATCGAGCGCCGAGGCATGCGTGACCGCATAGACGCGGGGTTTGGTGGCGCCGGCGGGACGGCCGAGGGCGGCCGTCGCTAGGTGGTCCATGCCGGTGACTTTCACCGGCGACAGGATCGTCTTCATGATCAGCCACGACCAGAGGCGGGCGAAATCGTGCTGGATGCGCCCGCTGCGGTCGAACAACGAGGAGATCAGGGAAAGAGTGGCCAGAACCGTGGTGTAGGCCCAGATCAGCGGGTTCAGAATGAAATAGGAACGCAGACGGCTTGGCCAGCCGTGCGCGTCCTTGGGCACAGCGGCGGGGCGATTTTCAGACCATGCTTTCGACGGCTCCCTTGGGCGCAGGTCTTCTCGCTCTTTTTCGGGTTCTGCGGTGGTGGCGATCTTGTTCATGTTTTCTATACTGCTCACATTTCGCGGGCAAGAATGCCCGCGCCACACGGTCTTAGATGCTTACGCCGAGCTGTTGCATCGTTTCTCCTACTACGTAAATCGAGCCGGTTACTACGATCAGGCCGCTGGGACTGGCGATTGTTTTCGCTTGCTTCAGGGCCGATGTTACATTGTCCGCCTCTCGAATATCCATGCCGGCGGCCACACGGGCGGCTGCCTGCCGAACCTCATCCGGGGTGGCCGAGCGTGGGTTGTTGGCGTGAGTGACGATCACGTGTTGGGCGATGGGAAACAGAATCTCGGTAATTTCCCGCACTGCCTTGTCGCGCATCACACCAAACACGATCGTAATCTCGCGGCCGTCCCGGTAAGCCGCTGCCAGCGTCGAGCGCAACGCCCAAACTCCGGCAGGATTGTGGGCGACATCGAGCACGCACTCAGGAGCGTCTGCTGTGGCCGGCACCACCTGGAAGCGGGCGGGCCAATGGGTCTGGCGGATGCCTTGCGCGATCGTCGCTGCCGTAATCTGCGTGGTTCCCTGGTTGTGCAATTCCTCGGCGGCGGCGATGGCCAGCGCCAGATTGCGCAGTTGATGACGCCCCACCAGCGGCGACTCGACCATAATCGTCTGGCCGCAGATTTCGAGCGGATAGCGTTGGCCCTGACCGCTGGCGGACGTGTCGTTTCCCGGTGACAGCGGCGGAACATAAGGTACGGCACTTACGGCCCGCGCGCCCGCATTCAAAATCGCGTTTCCAATCACGTCGTTGGCTTCGGGCAATTGAGGGAGCGTTACCACCACGCCGCCCTTGCGGATGATCCCGGCTTTTTCGCGGGCAATCTCTGCGATGGTTTCGCCCAGATACTTCTGATGATCGAGGGCGATATCGGTGATGATGCTGAGGCGGGGATCGACTACGTTGGTGGCATCCAAACGCCCGCCCATGCCGACTTCAAGCACAACCATGTCGGGGCGGCTGCGGGCGAAATATTCAAAGGCCATCGCAGTCAATGTCTCAAAAAAGCTGGGATGCCAAGGCAAATCGCCTTCCCCAACCAGGCGCTCGGCAGTGCGGTCAACTACGTCATGGAGCAAAGCAAATTCATCGTCGCCGATGGGTTCGCCATTGAGGCGGATGCGCTCGTTGATGCGGACCAGATGCGGCGAAGTATAAAGGCCCGTATTCAGTCCGGAAGCTTGCAAGATGGACGCGAGAGTGGCGGCGGTCGAACCCTTGCCGTTGGTGCCGGCGACCAGCAGCGATGGAAAACGACTTTCCGGATGTCCGAGCGCGGCCAGCAGCACGCGCATGTGCGCCAGATCGAACTTGTGCGGCGGCGTCTGCGCCAGTTCGTGGCCCAAGGCGTACATCTGCGCGACTGCGGTTTGGTAGGACAAGGGCGGCTCTTGGCTTCTAGCTATTAGCTTCTAGCTTTCAGATACAGTTTCGATCTTTGCTTCCAGGCTTATCCAGAAAACCCCACTCAAGGGTCAAACCATGCACCGAGCAGACAATAACGCAACCTGACAAGAATTCAAGTTCTGCCGGGAGGCAGGCGTAGTTGGCGTGCGCCACGAAAAAACAGGACCAAGGGCTGAAAGCCAAGAGCTAATAGCTAGAAGCCAATAGCTGCTCTACGCTGCCTGCCCCATAAAATCGAGCGCCCGCGCTATGTAGGGTTTCAGGTCCTTGCGCGTGACCACGGCATCGAGCATTCCGTGCTCGAGGAGAAACTCGGAACGCTGGAAACCAGGGGGCAGCTTTTGGCGGATGGTCTGCTCAATCACTCGGGGACCGGCGAAGCCAATCAGGGCGCCGGGTTCGGCGATGTTGAGATCGCCCAGCATGGCGAACGAAGCGGTCACGCCGCCGGTGGTGGGATCGGTTAGAACCGAAATATAGGGGACGCGCGCCGTATCCAAGCGCGCCAGCGCGGCGGAGATCTTGGCCAGTTGCATCAGGCTGATTACGCCCTCCATCATGCGCGCGCCGCCCGATGCGGAGACGATGATAATCGGCGTCCGGGTTTGCGCGGCTTTCTCGATGGCGCGGGTGATGGCCTCGCCCACCACCGCTCCCATACTTCCGCCGATAAAAGAGTATTCCATCGAACTCACGATCACGGGGCGGCCGTTGAGCTTGCCATGGGCGTTGATGACGGCGTCCTTGAGGCCGGTCGAGGCCTTGGCCTGCTTCAGGCGCGAGGAGTACGGCTTCAGATCGATAAACTTCAGCGGGTCGTTGGAGGCGAGATTGCCGTCGAAAACTTCGTATTGATTGTCGTCGAGAAGCTGCGCCAGACGGACGCGAGCGTCGATGCGGAAGTGCTTGTCGCACTTCGGGCAGACGTTCAAATTTTCCTCAAGGTCCTTCTTCCAGATAATCTGGCGGCAGTTGTCACACTTCACCCACAGGCCCTCGGTGCGCACGGTCTTCTCGCCCGAAGTGTCTAGCTCGCCGGATTGTCGCTTGAACCAAGCCATAAGGGCAGCTCTCAGCTCTCAGCTGTCAGCTCTCAGTAAAACCGGACGGCCGAGGGCGGCCGTCCCTACGCACGCTCTTACTGAGAGCTGAGAGCTGATAGCTGAGAGCTTAGTATTCGATTCCTCTCTGCGCCATCACTCCTTGCTCGTAGGCGTGTTTGACCTGGCGCATTTCGGTCACGGTATCGGCCAGTTCGACAATTGTCGGATGCGCGCTCCTTCCGGTCAAGATGACGTGCACGGCCTCCGGCTTGCGCTTCAGCGACTCGGCTACTTTCGCCGGGTCGAGCATACCGTAACTGATCGCATAATTGATTTCATCGAGCACCACCAGGTCCCATTCGCCGGACTGGATCGCCTTCTCGGCTTCGGCCCAGGCTTCCTCCACCATGCGGACGTCTTCCGGGTCGGGCTTCTCGGCGCCGACTTTCACGAAGCCGCGTCCCATCTGCTTGAGGATGAACTTGTCGCCAAAAGCCTTGACCGCATCAAGCTCGCCGTAATGCCACGAACCCTTCAAGAATTGCAGCATCAGGACGCGCATCCCCTGCCCGACGGCCCGCAGCGCCGTTCCCAGGGCGGCGGTGGTCTTGCCCTTGCCCGGGCCGGTATTCACGATGATGAGACCGCGGCGAAGATCCGGCATAAAGCGAATTGCTTATTCTACGCGGATGGTGGGGAATTTGTAATTTCGGTTGCGAAGCCGTCCGAAGAAAAGCTTGAACCACAGGGGACACAGGGGTCACAGAGGACGACTGGGGACTTGATCAGAGTTTTCCTAGACCTTGAGGAAGATCTTTTTGCGCCAGAGAAGCCATAGCAAGACCCAACAAAATAAGATGGCGGCCACGGAATAGATGAGGGACGTGTTGGCGGGGCTCGCACCGAGCGATAGTAACCGGGTTTGGGCGGCGTCGTGCCAGAGAATGGCGGTTCCATTCGCTCCTTTTACCGTGAAGGTGTAACCGGGGCCATACACGAAGGAGTCGGCTACGAATCCCGCAATCGCATTCATGCCGAAAACCAGAATCGGCATCGTCCAGGCGCCGCGCCACTGTTTGATTTCTAGTATCCAATAGAGCAAGGCGAGAAAAACCAGCGCGAAGCCACCGCTGAAAAGCGTGAACGAACTGGTCCAAAGATTCTTGTTGATGGGGAACCAGATATTCCAAATTTCGCCGGCAACCAAGCCTAGAATCCCGAAGAGCAGCATACGCACGGCTATGGTGGCGCGGTCTCGTCCGGAACGCAGCCAACTGCCGGTCAGCACTCCGATCAAAGTCGTGGCAATGGCCGGGATGGTGTGGATAATTCCTTCTGGATCGCGGTTGCCGTTGTAGAGATGCCCCATGAACAGCTTGCGGTCGAGCCATGCGGCGATGTTTCCATTCTGATCCATGAACGGGATATCGCGTCCCGGCAGGCCGAAACCAGGCACCGGGAGAAAGCGCAGTATCGCCCAATATCCCAACAGACACGCGGCGATGGCGATGAGTTGTCCACGACGGTTTGACCACAGAACAAGAATGGCTGCGGCGAAGTAGCAAAGCGCGATGCGCTGCGTCACGCCCTCAAAACGGAAGCTGTGCCAATCGGTGCCAATAAACGGGAAGCCATTCACGAACAGCCCAACCGCGATCAGAATCAGGCTTCTTTTGAAAGCGTGGAACAAGATCTGTTCTCGGGATTCGCCTCGGCGCAATCTCGCCGAGAATGAGAACACCATCGACACGCCGACCAGGAACAAGAAAGACGGAAAGATAAAATCAGCCGGCGTCCAGCCATTCCATTCCGCGTGTTTGATGGCCCAGTACGCCTTGTCATCGCTGCCTGGGTTGTCGACGAGAATCATGCCGGCCACGGCGAGCCCGCGAAAAACATCGAGGCAGACCAGCCGTCCATCGTGCGGTTTGGCGCTATCTCTTTCTCGGGATACCGTAGGCGCGGTAAGCGTTTGCGTGGTTGACATGACAGAACAATATAGTCCTGCCTGGGGAAATAGTGTCGTTATTAAATCGATTTTTGCCAAACAAACGAAAAGGCGGACGGTTTTGGCTTCCGTCCGCCTGGCGTCAGACGAGGAGTAGATTCTGCAGCACGTCGCGGGCAAAGAGCAGATTTCCTGTGCCCAGCCCCTAAAGGGGCGCGGTATTCGAAGAACGTGCGATATCGCTAAAGCAATACCCTGATACGAAGCCTTAGTCTTCCGCGGCCTGCTAGGGCATTTCGACGACTCGCGGCAGCTGAGGCTGACCTTCACCTTTGGCTGCGGCTGGATCTTCGGCGCCCAGCAAGCGCGCGGCGATGCGTAAAGCCTCGATCTCTTTGCGGACCCGCAACAGCTCCTGTTCCTTGGTTCGCAATACCTCGTACGGATTCTTCATTGGGGGAGGGCCTCACAGGCAAATTCAGACTTGTTTCGCCTGTTAAGAAATACAGTAAGCCAAGTTCGCGACGCTGGGAAGCTGCCAGAGGTGCATTCGAGCTCGGAATCAAGTTGCGCGATCCTGGGGCTAACTGGCCGCTGCCCCGTTACCATCAAGTTAATGCCCTACATGGTAGGGATGATGTTTAAGAATGGTGAAAGCACGGTAAAGCTGCTCGACCAGAACCACGCGGGCCAGCTCGTGAGGCAGCGTCATCCTTCCCAGGGAAAGTGTAAAACCGGCTTGGCGGCGCGCTCGTTCGCTGAAGCCGTCGGCGCCTCCGATAGCAAACAGCAGGGGAATCGCGTTCAGTTGCTCGCGATCGAGAAACTCGGCCAGTTCTTCCGAGGACAATTGTTTGCCGCGCGAGTCGAGGAGAACGAGCTTGGGCCGCTGTTTTTCGCCGGCTAGCGATAAGATTGCGGCTTCGTCTTTCAATGCGAAGCCGGCAATTTCGGCGTAGCGGGAGATGCGTTTCAGATACTCGTTGGTCAGAGCGTCGATCGCCGGTTCTTTCGTTTTGCCGATCCATGCGACTTTGATCTTCATGTCAAGGGTGGGCGAACTCGGTCGTCCCTCCGGGACTTTAAGTCTATTTTGGATCCTATCCCCAGCGCTGAAGCGCGTGCGTGAGAACTGGGTCGTCCCTCCGGGACTTGAATCGTTTGTTCCACTTTCCCCGCGCTGAAGCGCGGGGCTAAGATTGCTCGTCCCTCCGGGACTGGAATCTTGTCAGATTTGTTCCACCGCACTGTCCAGAAGCGAGTTCTCACGCACACACTGAAGCGCGGGGCTAAGCTCGGCGCCCCCTCCGGGGCTGGATTCTCTTGCGCGGTGAAGCCACACTACGCCCGAAACCGATTCAGTTGTCACGCTTTTCCCGATGCCAGGACAATGTCGGCGCCGAAACGAATCTCATCGCCGACGCGATAGCCCTCGATTGCCGCCTTGGCCTGGGCGCGGATCACCGGCCACTGATCGGCTGGAACCCTTTCCAGCATGGGCCGGAACGGAGCTGAGACCTGGCAAAAGTATTCGAAAACTTCTTCCGCGTCTCCGGGCCAGGTCCAGGGCAGATTCTGAGTCGATTCTTCCACGTCGCGAAATCCCGCGGCGTTGAACGCCGCGGAGAGAGAGCCGGCGTCCGCGAATCGAAAAGGGCCGGTTGCTCCAGGCGCTAGCATGGCTCCGCCAACATGCTGGTGCACAATTTTCATGGTGGTTTGCCAGTAGGGCTGTTCCATCGGGCCCCAGGCGGCAAAGCAGGCACGAGCTCCGGGCTTCAAGACACGGCGCAGTTCGCGCAGCGCTCGTTGTGCATCACTGAAAAACATCACGCCAAAGCGGCAGGCGGCCAGGTCGAAGCTCTGGTCGGCAAATGGCAACTGGTGAGCATCGGCTTGCTGGGTGGTGAAGTTAGAAAGTTTCTTATTACGGGCGCGTTCGGCGGCAATGGCGAGCAGGTCCGAACTCTGATCCACGGCAGTGACCGAACCCATTGTCGTCGAACCCAGGGGACCGACACGCTGCGCCAGAGTGATTCCCGGTTCGCCGGTGCCGCTGGCCAAATCGATGACGCTCATGCCGGGGAGCGGATGCGAATATTCAACCAGAGCGTTGGTGACGGCGCTGCCCATCGCCGCCGATTTTGCCTTCCACTTTTCGGCAGCTACCAGACGGAAGGACGAACCCCACGGGGCTGGATTCGGGGCGGACATTTTCAGTTCTTCTTCTTTCGCGGTTTCTTGAGCGCGGGGGAAGCGGTCGCGGACTTGACGGCGGTTGTCCGCCGCACTTTTTTGGGGGCCAGCAATTCGGCCGGCTCCAGGCGCTTGGCCGACTTCCACAGGCGTTCCAGATCATAGAACCGGCGCGCTTTCTCGGAGAAAATATGGACGACGAAGTCCACGTAGTCGAGCAGCACCCACTCCGCCTGTTTGTAACCTTCGGAGTGGGTTACGCGGAGGCCGAGTGCCTCCAGGCGCTCGTCGACGGCGTCGGCAATGGCCTGGATTTGCCGGGGGTTGGCGCCGCTGCACATCACAAAATAGTCGGTGAAGGCTCCCGAATCTTTCTCCAGTTCGAGAACTGCAACATTTTCGGCCTGTTTGTCCTGGCAGGCGAGGAGGGCTTCACTTACTTGCAGTTTGAGGTCGTCCTTTTTCTTCATACGGGATGATTGATTGTAACCTGCGGGTGGCGGGGACGTGCTTGCGCGGTTGTGGGAACGAAGGCTCAAAAACGAATGCTGGCAGGTGAAAAGGATTCGTATCAGTGCATCGCTAAACAGGTTGGCAAAAAAATCGTTTCCAGTCGAGGACCTTGCCCCCAGCGGCTAAAGCCGAAATCAAAACAAAGCGCTTACCGCAGCGGTAAACCGCTGCGCCACCCAAAATCAAAACAGAACTGCTTACTTCTTTCATCCCTTTCCTCGGTACAGGCTGTGCTTCTTTATGTAATCCGCTACGCGCGGGTCTAACCATCGGGCCAGCGGCTTGCCCTGGGCCGCCGCTCGGCGAATCGAGGTCGCGGAGACGCTCTGGTTGACGCCTTCCAGCAGGTGCACGGTGACCCCGGGAAGAACCAGATCGCCGCTTGCGGGCTGCTTATGAAACGGACGCGTCACCGCCGGCGGAGGCCGCAAGCCTTCCGGCAAGGACTCGGCCACGTCGCGCAAGGAATATCCGGGGCGGCTGGCGACGATGAAATCGCATTCTCCGAGAAGCGCGCGCGACTCGTGCCATTTGGCGATGTCGCGGAAGGCGTCGATTCCGATCAGGAAAAAAAGGCGGTCGGATTTTTTGAGAGACTGCTTCAGGCGGCGGACGGTGTCGATGGAATAGTTCGCTCGCGAGCTGCGCTCGCCCGGACGGCCGGGAGCCTGCCCTGAGCCTGTCGAAGGGGCGGCCGTCCCTACGTGGTTTGTTGCGAATTCTGGCGCCTCCAGCAGCGATGGTACCCAGCGCTTGTCGTCCTCGGTTGCTAACGCCACCATGGCATAACGATGGATGAAAGCGGTGAGCGGCTGTTTCTGTTTATGGGGAGGAAGGTTCGCCGGCACAAACAAGACCTGGCGCAGAGAGTAGCGGCTGGCGGCCGCCAGGGCCAGGGCCAGGTGTCCGCGATGGATGGGATCGAAGCTGCCGCCGAAAATACCGATATTCATTCGGGAATTCCCTGAAGTGTTGCCGGTTACGCCCCGTTAGTTTCGTCGTTACCGGTCACGGTTGCAAGTCCTGACCCCAGCATAGGTCCCAGAACGCCGATTTGTACCAGTGAGTTTTGCGGAAAAAAGGGTATAAGACTAGGCTATTGGCAAGACGGGTCGCTTTCTCTCGACGTTGCCTCCCAGGGTCGTGCTGATTAGGTTGTGCCATGGTCGCTGTACCTCTGGCCACTGTGCCGCCGGGAAACTGCGGTGGACTGGTGTAACTCGCTCAGCGCCTGGATGGCGCATAGCATAAGCCCATGCGAATGAGACTCCCCATCATCCGCAGTTTGGCCGTCGCTCCGGGACGGGATCCGCTGCTGCGCTATGGAGTCGCGCTCCTGAGTGCGGTGCTGGCGCTGATCCCGACCTTGTTCTTCTCCGATATGGGGGAGAGCCGGCTGGTGGTGTTCGCCGTCGCAGTGATGGTGAGCGCCTGGTACGGAGGATGGAAGCCCGGACTCGCCGCCACATCTTTTGCGCTCACGGTGAGCGCCTACTATTCGCTCAGCGGAGAACAGACTCCGAGCGAGTATCGGAAGGCGATCGCGCACCTCGCCCTGTTCTTCGCGGTAGCCCTGCTGATCTGCTGGTTCAACGCGGCCCTGCGCGCTACCCAGGAAAGTCTGCGCCGGTCAGAGAGCAATTTTCGCTCGCTGGTGATGAACGCGCCGTACGGCATCTGCCGCTGCGATGCCCAAGGGACGCTGCACGACGCCAACCCAGCGCTGGTGGCGATGTTTGGATATGAGAGCGCCGCCGAACTCACGGGCCGGCATCTGGGAAGTCTGTACGCCGATGCCCAGCAATGGTTTCAAACCGCCGATTATTTTCACGCGGGCAAAGAATTCAACAACCTGACCACGGAGTGCGTCCGGAAGGATGGCGCGCCGGTCATGGTGCGCATTTCCGGCCGCGCCATTGCGAACGGCGAAGGCGGAGGCAACTTCGAGATTTTCATGGAAGATGTGACTGAGACCCGCACCCTGGAGCTGCAACTCCGTCAGGCGCAAAAGATGGAAGCGATCGGACGCCTGGCCGGGGGCATCGCGCACGACTTCAATAATCTGCTGATGGTTATCTCCGGCTACTCCGAGTTTCTGTTGGAGCGTCTGGGACCCGATCCCCAGCTGCGCGGGCCGGCGCAGGAAATCGCGAATGCCACGCAGCGCGCTACTGCGCTGACCCGGCAATTACTGGCCTTTAGCCGCAAACAGATGCTTGCCCCCAAGGTGCTCGACCTGAATGAAGTGGTGGCCGAGAATCTGAAAATGCTCACCCGCATGATCGGGGAGGATATCGATCTGGTCATGGTTCCAGGTCCGGGTTTGGGCGCGGTCCGCGCCGATCCCGGACAGATCGACCAGGTCATCATGAACCTGGCGGTGAACGCTCGCGACGCCATGCCGCAAGGCGGCAAGCTGACGATCGAGACCGCCAGCGTCAGGCTCGACGAGAACTTTGCGCGTACGCACGCACCGCTCACTGCGGGCGACTACATCATGCTCGCGATCAGCGACACCGGCATCGGGATGGACCGTGAAACCCAGTCGCGCATCTTCGAACCTTTCTTCACCACCAAGGGCGCGAAAGGCACCGGGCTGGGACTTTCTACGGTGTATGGCATCGTGAAACAGAGCGGGGGCTTTATCTTCGTCGACAGCCAGCCGGAGCGGGGCACAGCTTTTCGCGCCTATTTTCCGCGCGTCAATGGCCGCGAAGAGGCTGTGGCGGCGCAGGATTCTCTCGGGCTTCCCCGCCCCGATCGTGGGGAGGAGACCATTCTTCTGGTCGAAGATGAAACCCATCTCCGGCGTCTTGCCCGGCAGTATCTGGAAAAGCAAGGTTACAAAGTCCTCGAAGCCGAGGACGGCGCCGCTGCCCTGCAAATCGTAGACGGCTACCGGGGCCCTATCCACCTGCTGCTTACCGATGTCGTTATGCCGGGAATGAATGGCCGCGAATTAGCTACGAACATCGCCAAGCTTCTCCCCGACCTGCGCGTGCTCTACATGTCGGGGTACAGCGAGAATGCGGTGGGTCATGACGGGACGCTCGATGCCGGCGTCAGCTTGCTGCAAAAACCGTTCAGCCTTCCGGCGCTGAAAGACCGCGTCCGCGAAGTGCTGGATTCCGAGCGCAATCCCCAGGAGGCCGCGATGTCATCCCGTACCAGTTCAAGCGTGGTTGCGGAAAGAAAAGTTCCACCTTTCCGAGCTCGCCGTTTCAATCTCCATCTTCCGCTCCGCTACCGCCAGCTTGGCGAACAGAACTGGCGCGCGGGCACCACCGAGAACATCAGCCGCTCGGGCTTGTTGTTCCAGGCGCAGGAACTGCTCCATCCGAACGTGCTGCTGGAGATCAGCCTGGTGCTGCCGCCGGAAATTGCGGGGCTGGCCGCTACCGAAGTCATCTGCCGCGGAGAAGTGGTGCGCTCGGTCGAAGCGCAAGGGCAGGGTGTGAGCCCGGCGTTGGCCGCAAAGATTCTGCAATACCACTTCCAGCACGGCACGCACGTTGGGCAAGCGTAACCCAGCTCAGCTTGGACAAACGCCCTCCGGGGCTGTTACATTGCGGCCAGTAGTTTTGCATCGTTGAGGGGTCACGGTGTCACTGGTCGTAAAGTTGGAAGACGATCTCGGCGAACGCAGCGAATGGGTGATGCTGCACGGGGTGGTTCCCACCGGCAGCCATGCGGATTTCCTGCTGCTCAGCGGCATTGATCCGTTCGGCAAAACCGTGTTCAACCATCTGCAGATGGAAGCCTTCCTCCAGGAATGGGAGCGCGCGAAAGATCGCGCGCGCGATGATTCTCAATTAGAGGCTTGGGAGAAGGTGAAACAGATGGCGGAGACCTGCCGCGACGACCGCGATCTCTATCTGCGCTTCGTGGGCAATTAAAGCCACGAATCAAGGTCTACCACGGAGACACGGAGTCGCGGAGAAAAGCAAATACTGGGTTCTCTGTGCTCCTTGGCGGGCCATTCAGCGGATCACATGGATCGGGACGCCGAGTTTCAACTTCTTCCACGATTTGTCGGCCGTGTAAACGGGGGCTTGCAAGGCCAGCCCAAGCGCTAAACAGGCGCGATCTCCCAAGGACAACCCGAGGGCGCGGGTTTGAGCCACCAGACTTCCAGCAATTCGCGCTTGCTCGCCGGTGAAAGGCGTGGCCTCGCGAATGGGGCTGAGAGTGTCTTCCCAGGCGTCATCAGGGTTCCCGCCTGCGCTTACGAGTTTGGTCTGGACTTCGGCCAGATTGACGGTGCTGCAGGTGGCGTCGCTCAACAGGTCCGGAGTCAGCTTGTCTGCCCCGGGCTCGTGATTGAGTAACGCCAGTACCGCGGAGGCGTCGAGCACGATCCTACTCATGTTTGGCCGCTTCACGGCGTTCGGCGATGAGTTCGCCGGCCAACGACCTACCGGGTTTTATATACCGCCGGATGCGCCGCTGCGCACGCTCGAGACGCCGTTTCAGAGTCGTGATCCGCAATTCGTCATCCTCGATGCGGAGCACCAATTCATCGCCGGCATTGATGCCCAGCGCCTTGCGGAAGGGAGCGGGGATCACTACCCGGCCGTTTTCATTGACGCGCAGGCGGGCTTCGGTATCCATAGGCAGGGTCTCCAGAATATGACATGATCATATCATAGTGTCATTATAATTGCGATATGACAGATACGATGGAGTTGTCAGACGGTGGTCATTTTGACAGCGAAGCCAGCGCCTCGCGAAACAGCACGTCAAAACTCTGGAAACTTTTGCCGCTCCGCGCCACCAGCAGCGCTTTGTCGGCCGCAGCCCTGGGATAGCCCAGGTTGACCAGGGCGGAGATGACATCTTCCTCGACCGGGCTGGCCTGCGGCGCGCTGATTTCGGACGCTCCCGCGGCTGGCAGCTTGTCGCGCAGTTCCAGCACCATGCGCTCGGCGGTCTTTTTGCCGACGCCGGGAATGCGCGTGAGGCGCGCCAGGTCGCCGGAGCGAATCGCTCCCACCATCTCGTCGGCGGGCATGCCGCTCAGAATCTTGATCGCGAGCGTTGGACCAATCCCGCTCACGGTGAGCAGCTTCTCAAAGAGCTGTTTTTCGGCCAGGCGCAAGAATCCGTACAGGCTGAGCGCATCCTCACGAACATGGGTGTGAATGTGGAGCGCGACGTCAGCGCCTGCGGCTGGCATCTCCGTGAACGTCGGCACGCTGATCGCAACGTCATAGCCGACTCCGTGTGTTTCCACGATGGCCTGGTTCGGATGCTTGGCCAGCAGCGTTCCTCGAAGATGCGCAATCATCTCAGCATTGTACCGGTGAGCGTTGCATCGGTGAGCGGGGTACCGGTGGTATTGTACGGCAGCCAATAAAAATACACTTTTCCTTTCCTTTCCACAGGAAGTTCGGCCGCTCCACAGTATTTACACAGTGCGGGCGCAGTTTCCGGTTGCGCAAACATTGCGGCTGCCGCAGAGTGCTTGCAGTCACAAGCGTGAGATGTTCTGAATCTGTTCCGACAGAGGTTCAGCGTTGCCGGTGATTTCTCGAGAGTGAGTCACCGAGTGGGAATCCGGCACATGTCCAGTGTGCCGGTGCCAGGGCTTTGCGGCCTCCCCAGAATTCCTTCTTTCGAGAAGGATGACGCTGAGTCTTGGCCCTTAAGCGCGAGCCTGAGGGGGAGCATCGATGCAATAGCACTTTTGCGAGTGCGGTGGCGCGATGTGCTTTTGCTTAGCGAGCTCGTTCGACGATCTCGCTCGGCGAAAGACGGCTGGCAGAACGTCTGCGACAACAATGCGGCTTGGGTGGCTGGCCCGAGCCGCATTTGTTTTTTAGTGGTCAGTGGTCAGTGGTCAGTTCTCAGTTCTCAGTAACAGCCCTTCGGAGCGACTGGCTGGTTTCTCTGTTGGTTGCTCAATAATTACTAACACAGTTATTTGCTTTTTGTTCGCCTTGTGGCATACTGCCTTTGAAGGGGCAGCCGACTACCTCAGCCTGCGAAGAGCGCGCGGTCTGGGAACTCCTACTACGGGCGGCTGTCCCTGCCTGGTTTTTGGAAACGCGCAGGGGTTCAGCGGCCAAGAAAATTTATTTTCGGACCGGTTTTCCTGCTGTGCTCCTCATACGTCCACAGGGGGAATCGGTTTACGATGCAGCGCACGCAGTTAAACATTGTGGCGACTGTGGAAACCAGCATCGGGCGGTTGCCGGCTAATATTGAAGCCGAGCGTTCCATCCTGGGCGCGGTGCTGCTCGACAATCACGCCTTCAACGATGCTGCCGAGCACCTGAAGCCGGAAGACTTCTCCATTGATTCGCACCGGCGGATTTATTCGCGGATGATGGATCTAGCCGAATCTTCGCGGCCGATTGACATCATCACGCTGGTCGAAGAACTGGAGCAAAAGAAGGACCTGCAGGCGGTCGGCGATGTGGGCTACATCTCCGGGCTGCTGGACGGCGTGCCCGACCGGCCTTCGATCGAGCACTACGTCAAGATTGTCCGCGACAAGGCTATTCTGCGCGGGCTGATCAACGTCTCCAACACCGCCATCGCCAAAGCCAGCGAGCAGGCCGATCCCGCCGACGAAATTCTCAACGACGCCGAAGCTGCCGTCTTCCAGCTTTCCGAGAAGCGGATGGGCAAGGGCTTCCTGGGGATCAAGGAGATTGTCCGCGACTCGTTTGGGTCGATCGATGCCCTGCTCAAGCGTGGCCAGCGGATCACTGGGCTGGAGACCCACTTCACGATTCTGGACGAAATGACAACGGGGTTGCAGAAATCCGATCTTGTGATCGTGGCGGCGCGACCTTCGGTGGGAAAAACTTCTTTTGCCATGAACATCGCGGAGAACGCCGCCATCGACGACGGCAAGGTGGTGGGAGTGTTTTCGCTGGAAATGTCTTGCGAGGCGCTGGTGCAGCGCTTGCTGTGCTCGCGCGCTATCGTGGACGCGCAGAAATTTCGCACCGGAACATTTTTTTCGTCCGACATGCCGAAGATTCAACGGGCAGCCGAAGAACTGACGGCTTCGCCTCTCTTTATTGACGATTCGCCGGGGCTCTCGATCAGCGAAATGCGCGCTAAAGCCCGCCGCCTGAAACAGTCGCAAGGACGCTTGGACTTGCTGGTGGTGGATTACCTGCAACTGATGTCGGGCGGCAGCAAGCGCTTCGAAAACCGGACGCAGGAAGTTTCCTCCATTTCGCGGGGACTGAAGGCCATTGCCAAGGAACTCGAGGTTCCGGTGCTGGCCTTGTCGCAGCTTAGCCGCGCTCCGGAAAGCCGTGGAGGCGACCACCGGCCGCAGCTTTCCGATCTGCGCGAATCGGGATCGATTGAACAGGACGCTGACGTGGTGATGTTTATCTTCCGTGAGGAGCTCTACAAGCAGGACGATCCCGACCTCAAGGGGCGCGCCGAAATCCTCATCGCCAAGCAGCGCAACGGGCCAGTGGGCAAGTTCAATCTGGCGTTCTTGCACAATTCGACGCGCTTCGCCAACCTGCTCGAGGGCAACAACGAACCGGGCGAGTAGGGCGGAATCGGTGTCCCAATAAAGCGGCAAAAGCCCGATCCTGAGACACCTTTACCCTGTGGAAAAGGTTGTGGATGAGAAGGACGGGATGCAGAATTCAGCGAAACCGACTAGCTGGTCGGGACATTTCAGAGCCGTCTTGGCCTTGCTAAAGCTTTGTTTCTAAGTTGGTTAACGCTCGTTTGGGCGGCAAACTACGGAACCGCTTGGGAATCAGTACTTTCGTCACAAAATATGAGATTTGCACATAAACGGGAAGGCGACAGCGGGCAACGCCAACGGCTGACGCTCACGTAAACCGTCTCCTAACAGCCTAAAGAACTTAGGGGCGGAACCGCGATTGGCGTCACAGCTACAGGTGACGGGCCTCACGGCGTTTATACTCGCCAAAGTTCACCCTCTCATAGGAGGAGGGACCGGAGGTCCCCCCTGCTTGTAGCGTGTGTCGGCAGTTTTGATCGCGCCGCCGGAGAACGCTGACGTTTTCTTCACTTTCAACTCGGCAGTCCATGCGAGTTCCGCGCCTTCGCGCTTTCCAGCAGCCGTCAAAGAATTCGAATTCTATGCCTTCTATCTTTTTCTCCTGGAGAAGCTTCTATGCTGCATCTCGATACTGGTAACACAGGTTTCATGATTCTCTGTACCAGCCTGGTCATGCTGATGACACCCGGCCTCGCATTTTTTTATGGCGGCCTGGTAGGGCGCAAGAACGTGCTCGCCATCATGATTCAGAGCTTTGTCTCCATGGGCTGGACGACGGTGATCTGGTATTTGTACGGCTACTCGCTGTGTTTCAGCGGCGACTGGCACGGGGTCATCGGCAATTTCCACCTGGCATTTTTGCGCGGGGTCAACCTTACGACACCTTCGCCGAATAACACAATCCCGGCATTTGTGTTCATTGCTTATCAGATGATGTTCGCCATTATCACTCCTGCGCTGATCTCGGGAGCGTTCACCAACCGGGTCACGTTCAAGGCTTACATGCTGTTCCTGACCGCATGGCTGACGTTTGTCTACTTCCCCTTTGTGCACATGGTTTGGGGTGGAGGATTCCTGCAGCAATGGGGCGTGAAGGATTTCGCGGGCGGCATTGTGGTGCACAACATTGCGGGCATCGCGGCTTTGGCGTCGGTGCTGTACGTTGGCAAGCGGCACACGGCGGATCGCGGGCCGCACAGCATCCCGCTGGTTGCGCTGGGAACCGGCCTGCTGTGGTTCGGATGGTACGGTTTTAACGCCGGCAGTGAGATGCGCGTGGATTCGGTGACCGCGACCGCATTTCTGAATACCGACGTGGCCGCCTCGTTCGCGGCGGTCGCCTGGCTGGTGGTGGCATGGATCAACGAAAAGAAGCCTAAGTTTCTGGGCTTGCTGACGGGAGCGGTTGCCGGACTGGCGACCGTAACGCCCGCGGCCGGGTTTGTTTCTCCGACCACTGCGGTCATCATCGGCATCGTCTCCGGCGTGGTTTGCTACTACGCCGTGGAGATGAAGAACAAGATGCAGTGGGACGACGCGCTGGACGTTTGGGGAGTTCACGGGGTAGGAGGATTCCTCGGCATCGTCATGCTGGGAATCTTCGCCAACAAGCAATTTAATCCTGACGGGGCCAACGGACTGCTGTACGGCGATCCGACGTTCCTGCTGAAGCAGGTGGTGGCGGTGACGTTCTCGTCGGTGTGGGCCTTCGTGTTTACGTATGCGATGCTGCGAATCATCGATGCGTTTACGACGGTGAAAGTCGATGAGATGAGTGAGGAAATCGGTCTCGACGAATCCATCCACGGCGAACATGCCTACGAGGAGACTCCCGAGCACGATCTTATTCATGCGGGGATACGGTAGCCAGGTTCGGCAGTTTGGAGGAGTAGGGGTCCTTCGACTGCGCCGCGCCATCCGCTTCGCGCATGACTCGGCTCCGCTCAGGATGACAAGAGTTGGGGCTAAGTGGATCGTCGGCAGATGGGTGCTGGCGGGGATGATCATTGGATTTGGATTTGGGTCATCCCTGCCGGCCCATGCGCAGACGGGCGAGGCCGCGCCCACCCCAGTACCGGCCCAGGTTGCCAGCGCTACCGATGCACGACCCTGGTGGCGGGGCATCACCACCGACGGCTTCATGTCTCTCTCCTACACCTACAACGATAATGTTCCCGCCGATCGCATCAACCAATTCCGGGTTTTCGACTTCAATGACGACGATCCCCAACTGGATGTCGCTCAGCTGGTGATTCAGCGCGCGATCAGCGAACCGAAACAATTCGGCTTCCGCTTTGACTTGATCGCGGGTTCGGGGGTTCCCGAAGTTACCGCTGCTTATGGCCTGTTCCGCAACATGCACAGCGGAATCGCGCACCACGTGGATATTCCGCAATTCTTCGTCAGCTACATCGTTCCCATCGGGAAAGGATTGCGTCTGGATGGAGGGAAGTACGCTACCCACATGGGATATGAGGTCATCGGAGGGTACGACGGCTATAACGATAACTTCAGCCGCGGATTCATCTTCGGGTACGGAATTCCGTTTACCCATACCGGCCTGAAGGCAACCTACGCTTTCAATAGCAAGATCGCGGCCATGGTTTCCATCTGCAACGGGTGGGATGACGTACAGCGGCTCAACCATGCCTACACGGCGGCGGGACAAATTGCGCTCACCCCGGCCAAGACCTACAGTCTGACTTTCAACTTCATTCACGGTCCGGAGCGCCGGGGGGATACGCACGACCAGCGCACGGTTTATGAATTGGTGACGGCCTGGAAGCCGGTTTCGAAGCTGACGCTTGGCGGCGATGGAGTCTATGGTCACGAAGAAAATGGCGTCGCTATCGGTCACGATGCGCTTTGGAGGGGGCTGGCCGGCTATGCGAAGTACAGTCTTACCTCCAAGTTTTCGCTGGCATTTCGCGGAGAGGTTTTCAACGACGACGGTGGCACCCGCACCGGCACCGATCAGACGTTGCAGGGATTCACGTTCACTCCCGAATACGATATGAAGGCAAAGTTCTCCCGGTTGAACTCGCATTTCAAGAAGGCGGACGGGAAATTCGTGGTGCGGGGCGAGGTGCGCTGGGACTTGTCGAACAAGAATGTGTTTCTCGTGGGCAGCACTCCTTCTTCGAATCAGCAGTTCACGCGGGCGGTGAACTTGATCTATCTGTTCTGAACGGCTTCCCGGCACTGCCGAGTCTGTGTGAGAATTTCGGTCGTCCCTCCGGGACTTTAATTGTTTTCCGGCCTTTCCCAGCGCTGAAGCGCTGGGCTAGTCTCGTTCGCCCCTCCGGGGCTGGGGCAAGTATTCGGCCGCTGGTTGAATCATCCGCTGCCTTCGCCCACCTTCAGCACCGCCAAAAACGCTTCCTGCGGAATATCGACGCGGCCAATGCGCTTCATGCGCTTCTTGCCTTCTTTTTGTTTTTCCAGCAGCTTGCGTTTGCGGGTGATGTCGCCGCCGTAGCACTTGGCCAGCACGTTCTTGCGGATCGCCGGCACGGTTTCGCGGGCTATGATCTTGGCTCCAATCGCCGCCTGGATCGCGACCTCAAACATCTGCCGCGGAATCAATTCCTTCATCTTGGCCGCCAGCGCCCGTCCGCGCTCGTAGGCGAAGTCGCGATGGATGATGGTGGACAAGGCATCAACCGGCTCGCCAGCGACCATGATGTCGAGTTTGGCCATCGGAGACACCCAGTTGCCCGAGAGATGATAGTCGAGCGAAGCATAGCCGCGGGAAACCGACTTCAGCCGATCGTAAAAATCGAGCACGATTTCATTCAGCGGCAGCTCGTACTGCAGCATCACGCGCGACGAGCTGACATATTCGAAACTTTTCTGCTTGCCGCGCTTTTCCTCGACCAGCTTCAGAATGCCGCCTACGTATTCTTCATTGGTCAAAATCACGGCCAGAATCACCGGCTCTTCGACTTTCGCGATCTCGCTGGTATCGGGCCAGCGCGAAGGGTTGTCTACCTCGATCACGGTTCCGTCCGTCTTGGTGATCTGGTAGCGCACGCCGGGGGCGGTCGTGATCAGGTCGAGATTGTATTCGCGCTCCAGGCGTTCCTGGATGATCTCCATGTGGAGCAAGCCGAGAAAGCCGCAACGGAAGCCGAATCCGAGCGCTACGGAACTTTCCGGCTCGAAAAAAAACGACGAATCGTTCAGCTTCAATTTTTCCAGCGCTTCACGCAACTGCGTATGCTCGTGCGCGTCGACCGTGTAGAGTCCGGCGAACACCATGGGCTTGATTTCTTCAAACCCCGGCAAGGCCTGTAGCGAAGGGCGGTCATCGTCGGTGATGGTGTCGCCGATCTTGGTGTCGGCGACGTTCTTGATATTCGCGATGATGAAGCCCACTTCGCCAGCCACCAGTTCGTCGACTTCCACCGGCTTCGGCGTGAGCACGCCCAACGTTTCCACCTGAAAAACGTGCCCATTCGACCAGAGCCGGATCTTCTGCCCCTTGCGCAAACGGCCTTCGAAGACCCGCGCCAGCACCACCACTCCACGATAGGGATCGAACCAGGAGTCGAATAACAAGGCTTGAAGATGACGCTCGGGCGCGCCTTTGGGCGGGGGAACGCGCTTCACAATCGCCTCGAGAACGTCGGGCACGCCCTGGCCGGTCTTGGCGCTGATCAGCAACGCATCGGAGGCATCGAGGCCTACGGCGCTCTCGATCATTTCTTTGGTGCGCGGAATGTCGGCACTCTGCAGGTCGATCTTATTGATGACCGGGATAATTTCGAGGCCATGGTTGATCGCCAGATAGGAGTTCGCCAGGGTCTGGGCTTCCACGCCCTGCGAGGCGTCCACCACCAGCAACGCGCCTTCGCAGGCGGCGAGGGAGCGCGAGACTTCATAGGAGAAATCCACGTGGCCGGGCGTGTCGATCAGGTTGAGCTGGTAAGTCTGGCCATCCTGCGCGGGGTATAACATGCGGACGGCATGAGCCTTGATGGTAATGCCGCGCTCGCGCTCGAGGTCCATGGAGTCGAGGACCTGCTCCTGCATTTCGCGCATGGCGAGCGACCCAGTGAGCTCCAGCAGGCGGTCGGCCAGCGTGGATTTTCCGTGGTCAATGTGCGCAATGATCGCAAAATTGCGGATGCGAGCGGCTTCCATGAATAGGTCGATTCTAGCAGGGTGCGGCGGGGGCGCTGTCATGCACGGCCTCAGCGAAGGGAAGAAGCTCGCATTCCGCCGCCGCGCAAATGCATAGGTCCTTCGCTTCGCTCAGGATGACAGCGCTTCGCTCAGGATGACAATGTATGGAGATGATGACTAGCGGATAACAACCAGGCCGGAATCCGGTATCATAGACAGACAACCTTCCCGGAGGGGTGATGGCGGTTCCTGTATCTCAGATGTGGACAGTGGCCTCGTACGTCCTGCGCCAGAAACTGGCCGGACGCACGCGCTATCCGCTCGTGCTCATGCTGGAGCCGCTGTTTCGCTGCAACCTGGCTTGTGCGGGATGCGGCAAGATTCAGTATCCGGCCCACATCCTGAAAACCGATCTCTCGCCGGAAGACTGCTTCAAGGCGGTCGATGAGTGCGGAGCGCCGATGGTGTCGATTCCGGGCGGCGAACCGCTGATGCATCCGCAGATCGAGAAGATTGTTGAAGGACTGGTGGCGCGCAGGAAATATATCTATCTCTGTACGAATGCGCTGTTGCTGAAAGAAAAGTTGCATCTGTTTAAGCCCAGCAAGTATTTGAGCTTTTCGGTGCACGTGGATGGACAGAAAGAGCACCACGATTTCTCGGTGTGCCGCGAAGGCGGATACGAACTTGCGCTCGACGGAATTCGCGCGGCCGTTGCCGCCGGCTTCCGCGTGACCACCAACACGACTTTGTTCGATGGCGCCGATCCCAACAGCGTGCGCAAATTCTTCGACGAGATGATGGAAGTGGGCGTCGAAAGCATGATGGTCTCGCCCGGGTACTCCTACGACAAAGCGCCCGACCAGAAACACTTCATGGGACGCGCCCGCATTCGGCGCATGTTCCGTGCCATGCTTTCGAATCGCAAAAAGACGTGGCGCTTCAATCAGTCGCCGCTTTTCCTGGAATACCTGATGGGCAAGCGGCACTATCAGTGCACGCCCTGGGGCATGCCGACCTATAACATCTTCGGATGGCAGAAGCCCTGTTACCTGCTGCAGGACGGCTACGCCGAATCTTATAAAGAGCTGATGGAAACTACGGAGTGGGCGAATTACGGCACGGAGTCGGGCAATCCGCAGTGCGCGAATTGCATGGTGCATTGCGGCTACGAACCTTCGTCGGTGAACGATACGTTCGGATCGCTCGGCGGATTCGTGGACACGGTGAAGGCCACTTTCTCGCTCTATCCCGACAAGGACGCGCTCGCTGATCTGGATCGCGAGGTGCGGCCGGTGCACTCTTACAATCCGCTGGTGCAGATCGAGGCGGGTGCTGCCGCGCCGCAGGCGGAAGAAAGCCGGGTATGAGCGGGCGCGAACATGGGCACGACCCTTTGCTGCCGCACGGCGCGCAAGCGGTGGCTGCGCCGCCGCGCCCTTCCGATGAACTCGAGGTTGTCCCCGGATTCGAGCGCGAAAATCTTCAGGGATGGATTCCGCAACTCGCTACCGACGCCGATGTGCGGGCGGTCATCGAGAAGGCATTCGATTATCGAGGCGACGTAACTATCACCCGCAAGAATGGCGCGGAGGTGACCGGATATCTGTTCGACCGCCGCATTGGATCGACGCTGGCGGATTCGGTGGTGCGTCTGATCCTCGCCTCGGGCAAAGAACGGCCGGCCATACCCTACTCCGAAATCGCCGCCATCGCCTTCACCGGACGCGATACCGCTGCCGGCAAGAGCTACGAAGCCTGGGTGAAGAAATACTGGGAAAAACGGGCTAAGGGCGAGAAGAACATTTCGATTGAACCGGAAGCGCTGGAGTAGTTCTCACAGAGTCTTATCTACACATGTTTCCGTTCTAGTCGCCGAAGCAAGCATACCTCGTGCCGGGCACCAAACCGGCGGCAATATGCCAAGCTTGGCGCCAAGCGTCTTTGGCGTTCTCCGACGTTTTGTCCAGAGCGAGGCCCGCCCGATAATGTTGCAGCGCTTTAGCGCGCGAATCGGCTTCATTTCCGAGATCAGCGTTTGCGTAATCGCCGTTTGGATCCACGCCTCCAGCAATTGCAACCATGTCCGAATAGGCGTCGCCGACCATGAAGTGCACCTGCGCCGCCGTCGGTGCATCGATCTTTTTGGCGAGCAGAGCTTCACCTTCGGAGATTACTTTCCGGAAATCATCCGATCCCGACCGCTCGCAACCATCGCCATCTGACATCCAAGTCAACAGTGCCAGTCTCCCACCTTCGCTGTCCAGATCCAGATCCTTTGCCTGCTTGAGCCAATTCCCCGAGTAATGATCGAAGGCGTCTGCATAACCGAGTTCAAAAGTTGCGCCAAGCTCCTGCAATGCCGAACGCAGTTTCGCCTGTTCCGCCGTATTCGATTGCGCGGTGCCGAATTGATCCCAAGGCCGAATACTCCCGAAGGCCGTGAGCAGGCTGTCTGCAGCTAACAGGCCTGCCGCCCGGTGACCCGCATCCACGTTCTTCAGCGCTTTAAACCAGTCCTGGAGCAGCGGTACCAGCGGTTCCCTCCAGTCGCTTCCGGTAGGTTTAGGCATTGCCTCCGGCACACAGCGAGTCTTGCATATCTCCTCAGCCTCGGCTTGCAGGCGTTCGGCAAGACTGGTATCCACTTCGTACAAGTTTTCCATACGTTGGGAGATCGTGGCGTCTACACCAGCCGCCGCCACAGCGCGACGAAATTGAGCCTCTCTAAGAGGTCGGGCTTGGTGAACCTGTGGACTGCGATTTCCCAAATCAGCGATGTTGGGCAGCTGCGCATACACACGAACGACGGGACCTTGGAGGAGCTGGCCCGGGGCACCAGGATCCAATCCCGGTTTTGCATCATAGTTCGCGACTATCTCAGCGTTTGGAACCCAGCGTGAAACTTCTTGTCCCCAAAGACCGGGGCGCCGAAGGTGCACTCCTTTCGCACCGACGCTTTCTCCATAAATCTCCGTAAATCGCTGCGAGACCGCCTGGACGATTGCCCGGCCGAACTCTGGCGTAGAGGCTTCCGCTTCCACTCGAACGATCGCGAGAGTGCAGGTTGCGAACAGCGCTGAGCCACGCAATGTTGGAAAGACAAAAGGGGAAGGCACCGGCGGAGGATAAAAATAGAGAGCCCGCACAACGGTTGCGCCTGAGGGCAGCGCGTCTGTACGCCGTAAGCTCAGGCATTCCTCATCGGGTCCGGCGACCAACATTTCTGGTTTTGTCGCTTCCCAGCGCTCGCTTTTGCCCCTAGTCCCCATCCATTTGGCAAGTGTGATCCCTTCCTGGAGCAGAGACACTTCGCGTTCGGCGATCGATGAGAACGCGGCTGCGTCCGACGAATCGGCGTTCGGGGTCTGGGCTTCGAGCGGCCGTCGGCTCGCTAGGGTCGCCGTGACTAACGCAGCCAGCGAAAGGGTAAATAAGACGAGTCGTCGAACCATGAGCTCCACCTACCTCTATATTTCGCACGGATAGTTAACTCTGAAGCGTAACCTGATCGTGTTTCGCGGTCCACGTAACTTTCGTGCTCATCCTGCCCGCTCGCCAAACTCCGGTTCCAACTTCTCCTCCGCTAACTCCTGCACTATTTCGTTCCTGCTGGGGTCAAAGCCGACGAAGCCCATACAATGTCCCCATGCTCGTGCTTGCTTCCGCCTCGCCGCGTCGCCAGGAACTGCTGCGCAACGCTGGGATCAGTTTCGAAGTGCAGCCTCCGCACATCCCGGAAGAACCGTTGCCGGGAGAATCCGCGAAGGAATGTGCTGAACGGCTGGCTCGCGAGAAGGCGCTGGCGGTGGCGCGGCTGCGTCCGGATCTGCGTCCCAACGATTGCGTGCTCGGAGCCGACACCGTGGTTGTGGTGGATGGCGAGATTCTCGGCAAGCCTTGCGATGGTGCGGATGCTGCGCGCATGTTGCGCCGGCTTTCTGGACGCGAGCATCTGGTGATTACTGGCGTTTGTTTAGTGGTCAGTGGGCAGTGGTCGGTGGGCAGTGAAACCACGCTCGTTACTGTCAGTGCGATCACGGATCAGGAAATCGCCGACTACGTCGCTAGCGGCGAGCCTATGGACAAGGCTGGAGCCTACGCGATCCAGGGAATCGCTTCGCGGTGGATTCCTCGCATTGAAGGAGATTACTGCAACGTGGTCGGACTGCCGGTGGCGCTGGTGTGGCGGATGCTGCGGACGGCGGGAGTGATGTAACGCAGATTCGTGATTGCGCTGGCGCGCGGGCGAGGGCGCCCGCGCCACACGGGCTAACCGGCTGGCGGCTTGGGCGTCTCTTTTTCTTTATCGTCTTTCGGGGGCTCTTTCACTGCGGCCTTGAAATTTCTTATGCCTTCGCCCAGGCCTTTGCCTAAGTCGGCAAACTTACTTGGTCCGAAAAGCAACAGCGCGATGCCGATAATCAACAGAATATGCCACGGCTGGAACAGTCCCTCCATAAAGCCTCCCAGTGATGCCCTCGAATGCGGCCGGGCACACCCTAACCCCATATCGAATTCTAGGTTAGTGTGGACCCTCAGGTCAAAACTGCCTGTACTGCCCGTCACGGGAGCTTGTGAACTTGGTCACACCGTCTCAATCAAACCCGCGAGGAGCGCGGCCCGGCGGGGCAATTCGGAAATCAGGATGTGTTCGTACGGGGCGTGAGCGCCGTCGCCTACGCCGCCGAGGCCGTCCAAGGTTGGGATGCCCAAACCGGCGGTGAAATTGCCATCGGAACCGCCGCCGACCGCGGCTTCGCCGAGCTTCCATCCCAGATCGCGCGCAATGGCTACGGCCTGCGCGTATAGGGCCGCCACTCCCGCGGTGCGTTCCATGGGCGGACGATTGATGCCTCCGCTGATCTCGATTTTGCACTTGCGATTGAAGGGGCGGAGGCTGCGTAGCTTCTGGTCGATTCCGGCTGCGTCTTTCATGCGCGCAATGCGGACATCAACCTGGGCCGAAGCTTCGGCAGGAACCACGTTGGTTCGCGATCCCCCGCTCACGACGCCGACGTTTAGCGTCAAACCCTTCTTTAGTTCCGTGAAGCTCGAAATCTTTTCGATCTGGCGCGCCAGCTCAAGAATCGCGTTCACACCTTTCTGGAAGTCGAGTCCGGCATGAGACGCCTTGCCGGTAACCTTGACGAGGTACTCGCCAACTCCTTTGCGCGCAGTTTTCACTGCGCCCTGGAATCCATAGGAAGGCTCGAGGACGAGCACAGCCGCAGCTTTTTTTGCCAGCGACTCGGTGATCGCTCGCGACGAGTCGCTGCCCACTTCTTCGTCGGAAACCAGGAGAACGGTTACGGGGCGCGGCAATAAGCCATGCCATTGTTGGAGGCCTGCGAGTGCGCAGAGCATCAGGGCGATGCCGGATTTCATATCGAGGACGCCGGGGCCGGTGAGTTTGTCGTTTACGGCACGGCACGGCATGGTGGCGAGTGTGCCCAGCGGATAGACGGTATCGTAATGGCCGAGCAGCAGCACCGGCTTGGCGGCGCCGTTGCCGCGAAAATCTACTTGCAGATGATTGCCAAAGTTCTGCGCTGGATGGATGCGAACTTGACCACCAAGCTGGGAAAATTTATGCGCGACCGCCTCCGATACGCGGTCCACGGCGGCTTTGTTGTCGCTGGGAGACTCGATTTCGGCTAACTCACGGATGGTCGAAACGATCTGGTCGCGGCGCTCTTGGAAATACACTAGACGACGCTTCGCTTCGACGCTGGATTCGGTGGATGCTTTCCGGGAAACCGGTTTCACGAGTACCGTCCCTTCCATTAGAAGCTATCGCATAAGAGGGCATTCGGGATAGTTGGTGCGACACTCGCGGCGTGGCTGAAGAGTCTGCTGAAAAAGTCATTCTTGCATGCCCAGCCCCTAAAGGGGCCTCTGAATTCAAGGAACTTACGGCATCGCTAAAGCGATGCCCTGATACGAATCTTGGGTTTTTCAGCAAACTGTGAAGCCGGCGGAATTAACCCGAGCGAGACGTCGCCGCCTAGGTGGGTTTGACTAGACCGAGCCTTCCCCGCTCGCCGCGTTCCACGTATCCCCACGGTGTGGCGTCATCATGCGTGAATACCGTCAGCCATCGCTCCGGGATCGCCTGCGCGTAGTACTGCTTGCGGCTCTCGATGGTTTCGAGCGGAAACAGGTCGAACGCCATTACCCAAGTCAGGTCAAGATGATTGGCAGTAGGAATCAGGTCGGAGATATAACATGCTTTCTTGCCACCACTCTCTACGATCACGGCCTGCATATTCGCCGTGTGTCCGGGAAAGACTTTGACCGAGATGCCGGGCGAAAGCTCGGCATCGCCATTCAGCAGCACCATCTGGCCGGTTTCGAGCAGCGGATCGTAGCTCGGGCTCATGTAGCTGATCGCGTCGCGCTCCAGTTGCAGGCGGCCATGCTCCCACTCTTTCTGCTGCACGTAATATTTGGCGTTCGGAAACGTGGCCACGATCTGATCACCGCGGCGCATGGTATTCCAGCCGCAGTGGTCAAAATGCAGGTGGGTGTTGATGACGATGTCGATCTCTTCGGGTGCAACTCCGGCGGCATGCAGGTTATCGAGCAGTTTGGCCGGCTGTTTGTAAATCTGCACCAGTTTGTCAGGCAGTTTGTTGCCGATGCCGGTCTCGATCAAAATATTTTTCTTGCCGGTGCGCACGAGCAGCGAATTCAGTCCTGCATCGAGGCGGTTCTGCTCGTCGGGCGCGACCTTTTTCGACCACATGGTCTTGGGGACGACGCCGAAGAAGGCTCCGCCATCGAGGAAGTAAGTGCCGTCGGAGACGACGGTGAGTTCAAAATCGCCGAGAGTTGTACGATGCATAAAAAGTGTCTTCAGTTATCAGTTTTCAGTTGTCAGTAAAATCTTAGATTCGTCGAGAACTGATAACTGACGACTGACAACTGAGAACTACTTCAATTCCTGATTCCAGAAGTCTTCCATCATGTGGAACAAGTGCGTGCGCGTGGCCGATCCCGAAATGCCGTGCGCCTTGTCCGGATACACCATCAGCCGAAATTGCTTCTGAGCCTGGATGAGCGCGTTGGTCATCTGGATTGTGTTCTGGAAATGCACATTGTCGTCGCTCGTCCCATGCACCAGCAACAGCGACCCGTGCAGACTGCTGGCGGCGTTGACCATGGAATCGTCGTAGGCGCTGGCATTGTCTTTCGGCAAACCCATGTAGCGCTCGGTGTAAATCGAATCGTAGTCGCGCCAACTGGCCACCGGCGCCACCGAGATTCCCGCCTTAAAGCGGTCGTAGTGAGTGAGTGCGTAGAGCGTCATGGAACCGCCGTTCGACCATCCCCAGATTCCGGTACGCGTGCGGTCAAGTTGCGGAAACTGCGCATACAACTGGTCGAGCGCGGTGAGCTGATCTTTCAGTTCGACTTCGCCAAACTGCAAGCGGATGGCGCAGGAAAACTTCTTGCCGCGGTTCGGGGTTCCGCGATTGTCGGCCGAGAAGATCGCGAAGCCTTCGTTGGCCAGAATCTGGTGGAACAGCGTATTCTCCGACCTGGTGTCATCCCAGGAATCCTGCACCGTTTGTCCAGCCGGACCGCCGTAGATGTAGACGATGAGCGGAATTTTCTGGGTCGCATCGGCATGGCGCGGCAGAATCAGAGATCCGTACAACACCGTACCGTCTTCGGCTTTGAATTCCATCATTTTTGGCGCGATCGGATTGTAGTCGGCGACGCTGCGCCCTTCCCATAGTTTCCGGCAGGCTCCGCCCGCCGCGCACACGGAAATTCGCGGCGGGGTCAGGGTTCGAGAATGAGTTTCCACAAAATGCTTGCCGTCATCGGCGAAAGCGACGGTGTAATCGCCTTCTTGTGAGGAAAGGCTTTCGATTCCCGAGCCATCCAGCTTCACAGAAAAGAGCTTCTCCTGCCGCGGATCTCCCTTATTGGCGGTAAAGAAAACTGTGGACGATTGGTCGTGCGCGGCTTCATCTACGCCGCTGATCGCGAGCACTTCATAGTCTCCGCTTTCGAGCTGGCGTTCGAGTTTGGCATCGTCGGCCAGCGGATCTTGGGCATTGAAACTGTAGAGATAAATGTGGGTGTGGCCGTCGCGCCAACTGGTCCACAAAAAGCGGTTGCCGGATTTCAGGACGCGAAAGTCGTCGTTGACGTTGACCCAGGCATCCGGAGCCGATTCGGTCAGCACTTTGCGCGACTTGCCCGACCTGGCGTCAATGAAATAGAGGTCCAGCACATCCTGCTTGCGATTCAAGACTTCCGCCCAGGCCCAGTTTTCGCGAATCCAGCCGAAACGCGGCACATAGGTGTCATCATCATCGGTGAGCTTGATCCAGCGCACTTTGCCGCCGTTGCTGCTGACCACTCCCACACGCACGGTGGGATTCGGATCTCCCGCCTTGGGATATTTTTCCTGCTCGACATGGGGATGCGTCGGCAACCAGTCGGTGATGGGATAAGCCGGTACGCGGGTCTCGTCCATTTGCAGGAAAATTATGTCGCGCCCTTCCGGCGACCAGAAGAAATTACTGCGCACGTCTAATTCTTCGGCGTATACCCAATCCACTTCGCCATTCAGGAGGTTGTCTTCCTTATCCTTGTCCCTGTCTTTGTCTTTGTCCTTTTGTTTTTCGTCTCGCGTGAGGGCATATTCGCCTTCTTCATCGGACACGGGATGCACATAAAGATTGTGCTTGCGCACGTAGGCGAGCCGCTTGCCGTCGGGCGAAAACTTCGGGTCTTCACTTGGGTCCGGAGACGACGTGAGCTGCACCGCCGTTCCCGTGTCCAGGCTGTAATACCAGAGCTGTTCCTGGGAATTGAACAGGAGGTGCTTGGCGTCGGGCGACCAGGTATAGGCGGTGACGTGATAGTGCCTCACGCCTTGTTTCTCGCGCTGGTCCTTGATTCTGCCGGTGAGCGGGGCAAGCTGCGACAGCTTGGTTTCACTGGCTAGTACTTTCTTCTCGCCGGTTATCACGTCCACATACCAGAGTTCACCATGCTCGCCGGCGTCATCGCGCTGGATGAAAGAAACCTTGGTGCCGTCCGGACTCCATTGGATGGTTTCCGGAGCGCGGCCCACGATGCCGCCCTCCGCGAAGATGTGTTCGATCGTGAGTTGCTTCGGAGCGGCGGTCTGAGCGGCGGTCTGGGCCTGCCCGGCGGAGAGCGGAACCAGCAGGGTGATGACCAAGGCGCAAAGAAGTTTGTTCACGAGCACGCTCCACCATTTGCGGGAGACAACTCTAGCAGTGGAAGTCAAAAGTGTACAACCTGGAGGCGGTTCGGTAGTGGGTCAATTTGCGTTGCGGCTAGAAAGATCTTAAACGCAAAGTACGCGAAGGATTCACGAAGAGCGCAAAGAAAATTAGCGGCCGATCCAAGCTGCACTACTACCGGCAGTTTTCGTCAGAAGGGTTGGTTGCGGGGCTGGGCGTGGACGGGCGAGGCGCCCGTTAGGCGCCCGTCAGAATCGCCTTCATTTCCGCACGCACGGGATGCTTTGCTTCGTACGCCTTGATTTCCGCTTCATGCTGCAGCGTCAACCCGATATCATCCAACCCGTTCAGCAGACAGTGGCGCGAAAATTCATCCATTGCGAACGTCGCCTCAAATCCTCGTTTGTCTGCCACTCGCAAGGTTTCGAGATCGACCGTGAGTTGATAGTTTTCGATCTCCTTCGAACGACGCATGATCTCCGCCACCTGTTCTTCGTTGAGCCGCACCGTCAGCAGGCCGTTCTTCAAGCTGTTGTTGGCGAAGATATCGGCAAATGACGACGCGATCACCACCTGAAAACCGAAATCCGCCAGCGCCCAGACGGCGTGCTCGCGCGAAGATCCGCAGCCGAAGTTTTTCCCCGCCACCAGGATCGAGGCCTTGGCGTAGCGCGGGTCGTGCAATACAAAACCGGGAACCTTTTTTCCGTCTCCGGAAAAGCGCCAGTCGTAGAACAGGAATTGGCCGAATCCGGTGCGCTCGATGCGCTTCAGAAACTGCTTGGGGATGATTTGATCGGTGTCCACGTTTACCTTGTCGAGCGGGACAACGACGCCGGTGTGTTTGCGAAAAGGGTGCATAGATTGATCTCAGTTGGATTGTCGCTGGTCGTTGGTCGTTAGTCGATCGCAGTTCCGGGACGGTCTCAAGGATCTTGCTTTCGCATTTAGCCTCGCCGCAACGGTCTTAAAGAGATCGCGAACGACTATCGACCAACGACTAACGACTAGTTAAATTGCCACTTCCGAATATCGGTGAAATGCCCAGCAATGGCTGCGGCTGCCGCCATCATCGGGCTGACTAGATGCGTCCGTCCTCCGCGGCCCTGGCGTCCTTCGAAATTGCGGTTGCTGGTGGAAGCGCAGCGCTCTCCCGGTTGCAGGATGTCGGGATTCATGCCCAGACACATCGAACATCCCGATTCGCGCCATTCGAATCCGGCATCGAGAAAAATGCGGTGCAAGCCTTCCTGCTCTGCCGCCCGCTTGATGGCCTGCGATCCCGGCACCACCATGGCTCGTACTTTCGGATTCACATGCTGTCCCTTCGCCACTCGCGCCGCCGCCCGCAGATCCTCGATGCGCGAATTGGTGCATGATCCGATGAACACCCGGTCCACGGCAATCGCTTCGATGGGTGTTCCGGGATTGAGGCCCATGTAGGCGAGCGCCTGTTCGGCCGCGCGCCGGTCGGCTTCCTGAGCAAAACTCTTCAACTCGGGGACGCGTGCGTTCACCGGCACAACCATTCCTGGGTTCGTCCCCCAAGTCACGAAAGGCGCGAGCGATGCGGCGTCAATCTCAATCACGCGATCGAACTTGGCGTCGCGATCGCTGGCCAGCGTGCGCCAGCAGGCAACCGCTTCTTCCCAAGCTTTTCCTTTCGGAGCAAAACGGCGGCCGCTGACATACGCGAAGGTCGTGTCATCAGGTGCGATCAATCCGGCTCGAGCTCCAGCCTCGATGCTCATATTGCACAGCGTCATGCGGGCTTCCATCGACAATCCGCGCACGGCATCGCCAGCGTATTCGATCACGTATCCCGTGGCGCCATCGGTGCCGATGCGGCCAATAATTCCGAGGGCCAGATCTTTCGCAGTCACGCCTTCGGCCAGCTTTCCGTTGACCTGGATCTGCATGGTCTTCGGCTTTTTCTGCGGCAGACATTGGGTCGCCAGCACGTGTTCGACTTCCGACGTGCCAATGCCAAAGGCCAGCGATCCGAACGCACCGTGGGTCGAGGTATGGCTGTCACCGCACACAATCGTCATCCCCGGCAACGTAATGCCCAGTTCCGGGCCGATGACGTGAACGATGCCCTGCTCGGCCGAGTCCATGTCAAAGAGCGGAACTCCAAACTCGCGGCAATTTTTCTGCAGGGCTTCAATCTGTTTGGCGGCAATCGGGTCGTTGATGGGAAGGCCGCGCGGGGTGGTCGGGATGTTGTGGTCGACGGTGGCCACGGTGCGGAGAGGCTGCCGCAGGCGGCGTCCATTGGCGCGCAGACCGTCGAAGGCCTGCGGAGACGTCACTTCATGTACCAAATGCAAATCGATATAGAGCAGCGCTGACTGCCCTTCTGGGGCGGCGACGACGTGCGCATCCCAGACTTTCTCAAATAAAGTGCGAGCCCGCATGTTTCTAGTTTCGCCCATAGTTCGTCCACAGTTCAAGGCCGCCCCACGGAAGCTTACAGGAGCCTGCCTTTCCATTTATGATTCAGTCAGTCCCATCGAGGAAAAGACTGCATGATTAACGGCAAACGCATTGCCGTCGTGTTGCCCGCTTATAACGCGGAAAAGACGCTGGAAGCTACGGTTCGGGAATTGCCCGACCTGGTCGATATTCGCATTCTGGTCGACGACCACAGTTCCGATCGCACGGTCGAAGTTGCGCACCGCCTCGGCTTGCAGTTTTTCGTTCACGACCGCAACTACGGCTATGGACGCAATCAGCAGACCTGCTATCGGGAAGCACTGGCCGCCGGGGCCGACGTGGTCATCATGGTGCACCCGGATTACCAGTACACGCCGCTGCTCGTAACCGCCATGGCGAGCATGATCGCTTACGGCGTCTATGATGTGGTTCTCGGTTCCCGCATCATTGGCGGCACGGCGCTGCGGGGCGGCATGCCGCTTTACAAGTACGTCGCCAACCGCTTGCTGACCGCTTTTGAGAACCTGTTTCTGCGCGTCAAGCTGTCCGAGTATCACACCGGCTACCGCGCCTTCAGCCGCGAAGTGCTGGCTCGCCTGCCCCTTCTGGAAAATAGCGACGATTTCGTTTTCGACAACCAGATGCTTGCCCAGTGCGTATACTTCGGCTTCCACATCGGTGAGGTTTCCTGCCCGACGAAATATTTCAAGGAGGCTTCCTCCATCAATTTCCGCCGCAGCGTGCAATACGGACTCGGGGTGCTCGCTACCACCCTTCAGTTTGCTTTCCAGCGCGCCGGCATCATTCACATCCCCATCTTCAGCGAAAAGGGAAAGACTCTCGGGGCTGGTTCTGAGGCTTACTACGAGGGAGGAGTGCCGACCGCTTCACAGCGGCGCTGAAAAAACGAGAGGCTTCTTAATCAGCGCTTGCGCGACAGAAAACTCAGAATCTTGCTGGCCAGTTCATCTGAGAAACCGAAGCGTGCCTTGGCCCGCGAATAGAGATCCACGGCCTCTTTATCCAACCAGATCATGCTGGACTTCAGCACGCCGTCCTCCGGCCGCGAACGATAGTTTGTGGAACGCGCCTTGAGGGTATCCCCGGAATCGACGGTGTAGTAGTACAGGGCCAGGCTCTTGCGAGACTCATGTTCGGGACAACGCAGCGGGTCCGGGAAGCCGTGGTAGGAAATCTCATCGGTGCGGAAGATCAGCGCCTCATTGAACAGCGGCGGTACTTTCACCACGCAACGGCGGACCTCACGATCCCACAATTCGATGGCGCCGCCCCACTCCTCCTGCCAGGTCGGGTTAAGATAGAGAATCAGATTGACCTGCCGCCGCCAATGCTTGTGGTAGTGATGATTGCTGAAGTCGGTGTGCACGTTCAGGAAGCCGCCTGCACCTGATTGGTGCAGGCCACCGCCTTCCAGCATGTCGTCCGACAGCAGGTCCGGAATGCCTGTCAGTTGCGACAGCCAATCGACGAACGCTTCCGAATTGAGTTCGTCCACCACCTCGCCCAGCAGCGGCGGAAAGAGAGATCGTTTGGCGAGTCCTACTTTGTTTTCGTTGGGGTGTTTGTAGCGCGTCCAGGCGTCGGTCGCCAAGCCCGGAAACTCGCTGGCCATTGCCGCCGCCACGTAGGGGTCGAGAAATTCCTTGAGGTGCACATGCGGATAGGGCTGGTTTTCCCGGAACTGCCGCCGCAAGCTGGGTAGCTGGGAGGACCATTTCAGGTAGGGAAACAGTGGCCGGGTTGCGGGGGCTACAATCGGGTCCGCCATGCGCTTAAGTCAGTAAGGCTAACACACCTGTTGGATGCCCTGCCAGAATCTCAGTTGGCCGGTAATGGGGTCAATTTGCGTTGCGGCTAGAAAGATCTTAAACGCAAAGTGCGCGAAGGACTCGCGAAGAGCGCAAAGGAAAATTGGCGGACGATCTAAACTGCCCCCTACCAGTTAACCCGGCAGACCCGTACCGCCGAATTCTGGTAAGGACAGTCCATCCCCGCCGGGCCGGGCTGCTGCACCACCACCCAACTGACTCCATACTTCTGTCGCAGGCGTTCGAAGTCGTCTTTCTGGAACTTCTCAAAATTCTTCTGGTCCGCGATTTGTTCCGCCCACTTCACCGACAGGGGCGGAAACATCGAACACGCTCCCTTGTCCTTGACCAGATCCGCCAGCCTGCTGCGTTGGGCGCGAGCGCGAAATCCATTTTCATCTTCACCCGGAAGTTCCATGTGCCGGGGGTCGAGCGCGAACAGCGCATCCACCGGCGTATTGCCGCGAATCCACTCAAAGGCCTGGGCCCACTGATTGCGCGGCTGCGCCCATGGCCACTCGATGTGCTGGCTGGCCGGAAACACCTGGAGTTGGGCATAAAACATTCCCAGGCTGAGTGGGACGAACAGCACCAGCCAGCGCCACAGGTGGCGTTGCAGTATGTATTGGCCCGCCAATCCTCCGCCTACCACCACCAGCACCATGTAGCACAACGCCAGGCAGCGCAAGGGCTGAAGCCGCGTCAGAGCTTCGAAGCGCGCCGGAATGCCGAGCCCAATCGCCGCCAGCGCAGCCAGCGCCACGTACGGCACCATTGCCCGGGAGACTAATTCCAGGTTCTTCATGCCGCGGCGGCGCGCCCAGCCTGCGAACCACCAGAACAGGAGCACGGGCCCGATCACTCCCAGCCACTCGTACCACTCCCAGCGCAGGACGAAGTGCGAACGCTGGCGCAGCGCGACCTCGTGATACGCGGCGGGCGGCGGATCGAAGGTGATGCCGAAGGGAAGCGCGAGCGCGAAACCCAACATCCGCGGACGAAACTCATCCAGCAGGACGACCCACACACAAAATAAAATCGCGAAGCTCGCCATGAACGGATGCATGACGGCGGCAAACGCCAGCCACAACAGGGCGCGGCCGTATTTCCGGTGCAGCACTTCCGCCACCGCAAAGAGCGCCGCAAAGGCTGCGAGATTCCGCGGATTCAAAAATTGATCGAGTATGTAGAGCCATGTGCCGGCGATGGGCAAGGTCAGCAATGCGGCCATCGCGGCCACGGCGGCCCAGCGCGCGCTTTCGTCCTCGGGCGATTCTGATGCAAATAGTGCGGACGCCAGTCGCCAGCTCGCCGCCAGGAGTAAGAAGATCGAGACCAGATGCCACAGAAACGCGACCCACGGCAACGGCAGATGCGTGGCCCGAATCGAAAAGGCAATCAGGTTCGGATATAACGTGTGACCGGCGTGTTCGCCAAAGAACTCTGCGTTCACCGGAAACAAGCTGGGATTCAGAATTTTCAGGACACCGGGAAGGTAGATCTCGGAATCTTCGGCATAGGGATGATAGCCATGAATCAGAAGCGCGGCGGCGGTCAGGAGAAGAAGATAAAGGGCCGTCTTTCCTTGGGTGGAGCGGCGTTTGGTGGAGCGGGGTCCGTTCATGCCGGCACCGATCCCCCGCTCTTTGTCTTTATTTTTATCTTCGTCTTTATCTCTAGCACCGCTACCACGGCCAGGATCACGAAAAAGGGGTCGATGGGCCGGCGATAGTAAACCTCCGGACTGGTGATGTAGTAGATGAGCGGGAAGGAGAAGAGCACGAGCGCATAGGGCAGGGTGCTCGACCAATCCATGCGCAGCGCGCGCCGCAGGCCGAGAAGCGCCAGGACGGTGAGCGTGGTGCAGAACAAAATGTTGGGCGGATCGAGCGGCTCCTGGGAGAGATAGGCGCGATCGAGGCTCCAGTAGCCTGTCCACATGTAAATGGCGCGGCGCAACGTGGCCAAGGCGTACCAGCCGGGATGGGCGTGAATGAACTCTAAGGCCTGCTGTTTTTTCTTGTCAAAGTAGGCGAGCTCCCCGAGTTGCTTAAATTCATTCCATTCCTGCTGGTTGTGCCAGGGGCCAAGCTCGTAGGGTCCCCAGTACGAGGTGCTGCCTTTAGTGCCCAGCCGCAGGACGATTCCCATATTGTCGCGAAAGGGAATGAAGCGATGGAAGACTTTATAGTTACGGATGAACCAGGGTGAGATGACGGCAATAAATACGATGGCAGCCACGGCATTGACGGCAAACCAGGGTTGGCCGTGGCGCTGACGGCGATAGATGACCCAGGCGGCGAGAAAGGGCAGCACGGAGAGCAGAGCCGGACTGGTCAGCGCAGCCAGTCCCCAGAGCAGGCCGAAGAGAGCCCACTTTCGAAACTTGTTTTCATTCTCGAGATTGAGCGTAATCAGGAAAATCAGGCAAAGGACCAAAGTCGCCAACCAGGTTTCCCAGATGCGTTCGACGGGAAAATAAATGGCGTAAGGACAGAATGCCCACGCCCAACCGGACCATTTGGCGACGCGATCTCCAAAGCTGATTCGAGCAATCAGGAAGACGAGAACGCAGGCCAGCGCCGACATCATGGCATTCAGCGAAAGCAGCACGATGGCGGAGGCCTTCGTGTAGATGCCGAAAAGCTTGAAGACACCGGCTACCAGATAGGGATAAACCGGGGTCATCCAGGCAGTGGGGCCGGTGTCTTCGAATAAAGGACTGCTGAAGCCGCGGCCCTGAACAATGGAGCGGGCGATTCTGCCCGCTTCGTATCCGAAATGCCAGTGGTCGCGTTGCGGTTCGAGTTGCTCCGGCAGCAGGAAAACCATGACGACCAGGCGGATCGCCAGCGCTACCAGGACCATGGAAATCAGGAAGGATGGACAGCGTGCCGGTCGGGACGATGCGGGAGATGCGCTCGGGTTGGAGGAGAGTGATAACGGCGACATTTCTTGGCTTGCGCTTGGGCTTCATCATAAGGCCTGACGGTGGGGCTGACAATCTGCAACCCGTGGCGTGCGATACTGGTAGCGCTCATGCTGGCCTGATGTTGTAGCATTTTGCTGAGAATTGTCGATTGCAACTAAACTCATTCGCAACGATGCTGAAACTGGGTTCTGAGTTCTAATCTCAAGCGTTCTAATTTCAAGCGTTCTAATTTCAAACATGCAAAACTCAATACCGCCTGCAGTTGGTCCCCGTGCAAAGTTTTTGGCTTGCCTCAACAGCAAATGGTGTATGGTCCTGGTCGCGCTAGCCATCCGGTTGGCCGTGGTCGGGTTTCTTTACCCTGATCAGATGGACCCGAGTCGAGGTCACTGGCACTTTGCCTTTGAAAACGGCAAGATCGCCTACTCCATTGTGCAGGGTCACGGATTTGGCAACCCACTTTTTGAAAACACCGGACCGACGGCTTGGCAGACCCCAATCTATCCCTATTTGATCGCGGGCGTCTTCGAGATCTTCGGAACCTACAGTAAGGCATCCGCATTGGTGTTGCTCTCTCTGCAGGCGTTGATTTCCGCCTTGACCTGCCTGTCGGTGTTTTTCGTGGCGCGCAAGACTTTTGGTGAGCGTGTAGCGTTGTTCTCGGGATGGGCCTGGGCGCTTTTCCCGCTGGGAATTTATTGGCCGGCGGAGCGCATCTGGCCGACCTGGCTGGCGACGCTGCTGCTTACGATTTTGTTCTTGATGACGCTGAACTATGAGCGCCCTGCCAGTCTCGGCGCCTTCATCGGCTACGGCGTACTCTGGGGATTCACGGCCCTTGCCGAACCCGTCGTACTCACCGTCTTGCCGGTCATGCTGGGGTGGATTGGCATTCGCCTATGGCAGCAAAGAGAACGCTGGTTTCTACCCCTCACCGTGGCCTCGCTCGCCTTCATCCTCAGCGTAACTCCGTGGTTCATTCGCAACTATGAGGTATTCCATCGCTTCATTCCCTTTCGCGATTCGATGGGACTGGAGTGGCACATGGGCAATAATGGCGATACGTCCTATTGGATGTCGGGGTCGCTGGGCTCGGCCTTGACGCACAAGATTGGGCCATGGCACAACGACGCCGAGTGGCAACATTTCAAGCAAGTTGGCGAACTCGCCTATATGGCGGAGTGCCAGCAAAAGGGCTTCGCCTTCATCCGCGCCAACCCACGTTGGTTCGCCATTGTCACCGTGCGGCGCTTCGTCTTTATCTGGACCCACTTTTGGAGCTTCAGCCACTACTACCTGCAGCAGGAGCCGGACGACCCCATCAATGTTGTCTTCAGCACAATCTTTACGCTGTTGACGCTGATAGGCGTCCGTCGCGCGTATCGGGTCAATAAGCCGGTCGCGATTCTCTACGCTCTCGTATTCTTCTTTCTTCCCGTGGTGTTCTATTTCACACACGTTGAAGTGTACTTTCGCCGCCAAATCGATCCCTTGATGCTGGTGCTGGCGGTTTATGGAGTAGCAGGCATCGGCTCGAATCTGAAATATGAGTCCGGTAGCGGCTTGCAGGCGGCTCCCACTGCTCGTAGCATTTAAACAGAATCATGGACACAGCCGGTCCCACAAACGGACGAACGCACCTGGCGCTCGGCGAGATTTTCACGTTTGCCTTCGACACCTTCCTCAGTAACAAAGTTCGCTTCGCCCTGACCGCGCTCGGCATGGTCATAGGAACCGCTTCGCTCATCCTGGTCACCACCATCGGCCTCACCGGCAAGCAGTACCTTCTGAATCAGATTCAAGCCATCGGGTCAAACTGGATCTATGCCGAATATGAAAGCGGCGGAGGACGCATCACCAAGACCGGCAACGACGCCCTGACCATTGAAGACATGGAGGCCGTGCAGCACCAGGTTGACGGCATCGCCGCCGCCTCGCCCGTGCTTCCTCTCAACGAGCGCGTGGCCATTGGCGGCGGTAAAGAGCGCGATCTGCAGATCATGGGGGTTTACCCGGCCTACGAACAGATTCGTAACCTGCTCATCCTCTCGGGACGTTTCTTCGACCAGCAGGATTCTCAAGCGCACAACAAAGTCGGCGTCATCACTCCCAAACTGGCCATCGAACTCTACGGTTCCGAGCAAGCCTCGCTCGGAAGGACGGTCAAACTGAGCGGCTTGCCCTTCACCGTCATCGGCACCTTCCGGGAACGGGTGGACACATTCGGGCAATCGGAGGTGACCGACAACACCATGCTGATTCCCTACACAGTGAGCCGCTATTTTCAGGAAACGCCCACGGTGAAGCAGATTTTCTTTTCCGCCGCCGACGCTTCCCTGGTGGTGCCGATCACGGCCCAGGTGCAGCGCGTGATCCAGTCCCGCCATCGTCCGGAATCGGTTTACAGCGTCAGGAATCTGACCGAACTGGTTGCGGTGGCCGACAAGACAGCGACCGCCATGACCATGGTTCTGCTGGCCGTGTCGCTGGTCGTTCTTCTGGTCAGCGGCATCGGCATCATGAACATTATGTTGGCCACGGTCAGCGCCCGGATTCGCGAAATTGGCATCCGCAAAGCGGTGGGCGCCACCAACCGCGAAATCCGCTTTCAGTTCCTCTCCGAAGCCATCCTGATCTCCCTCATCGGCGGCGTAATCGGCATTGTGGTCGGGCTCGCGATTCCTTTCTCGGTGCGGTTCTTCACCGAGTATCGGATCCCGATCTCGGGGCTTTCGGCGATCATCGCCATCGCAGTTTCGTCGTTGGTTGGCATCCTGTTCGGGACGGTTCCCGCCGTTCGCGCCTCCCAACTCGATCCCGTCGAAAGCCTGCGCTACGAATAGCATCACGCAAGGCCATGAAAAGTCTTCATCTGTCATAAAATCAGAAGGAAGCGATCGCAATGCTTCGCTAGCGAGTCATGGCATCGAACGCAACCAGCAGTCGGAGCCGCGCCGTGGTCCTGCTGAGCGGCGGGATGGATTCCTGCGTGTGTGCGGCGCTGGCAGCCCGCGACCACCAGGCAGCCGCGGTCCACGTCAGCTACGGGCAACGCACCGAACAGCGCGAACGGCGTTCCTTCGAAAGCATCTGCGACCGGCTCGGAATTCACGACCGGCTGCTGGTACGTAATGAGGCCCTGCGTTCGATCGGCGGATCCGCCCTCACCGATTCGAGCATTGCCGTCCCCGAAGCCCACCGGATCGGCGCCGGCGCTACGATTGGCATTCCGGTGACGTATGTCCCTTTCCGCAACGCCCATTTTCTCGCCGTCGCGGTCAGTTGGGCGGAGGTGCTGGGGGCCGAAAAAGTCTACATCGGGGCGGTTGAGCCCGATAGCTCCGGCTATCCCGACTGCCGGCCGGAGTATTATCGAGCGTTCAATGAGGTAGTGAAGGCGGGCACGAAAGCAGGATCAATCCGGGTGGTGACGCCCCTGATTGCGATGCGTAAACATGAGATTGTGACGCTGGGCCTTGAATTGATGGCCCCCTTCGATTTAACGTGGTCATGCTATCAGCGTGAAGATCGCGCCTGTGGTGTCTGCGATAGTTGTGTGCTCCGCTTGCGTGCGTTTCACGAAGCGGGCGCGGAAGACCCCATCCCGTATGCGGAAGCCGCTGCCCGATTGAGCTAGAACTGGTTTCATAACGGTCTTAGAATTCAGATTCATTGCCGGGAGGCTAATCATGAGGAAACATTTCATCCTTCCCTTGCTGCTTGTCCTCGCCGTGGCGCTCTTCGCTCCGCTGGCGTTCGCGCAAACCACGGGCACCGTGAAGGGAGTTTGCAGAGACATCGAGGGGAAACCGATCACCCAAGCCGAAGTGGATTGGACCGGAACCGAATCCGGCCACGTCTACAAGCTTAAAACCAACAACAAGGGCGAGTACTTCTCGCTCGGCATCGTTCCCGGCAAGTACGACGTCAAGCTCAGTAAAGACGGCAAAGAACTCTGGCACGTCAACAACGTCACGGTGAGCGTGGACGAAACGCCGCTGGACCTCGACCTGAAGAAAGAACAGGCGGCCGCAATCCAGGGCCAGGGACTGAGCGCTGAACAAGCCGCGAAGGCGAAGGAGCAGTTCGCCAAAGCCGAGGCTGAAAAGAAGACGGTCGGCACGCTCAACGAGAAACTGGCCGCCGCCAAGGCGGCTTCCGATGCCGGCGACTTCGAGACTGCCATCACCACCTTGAACGAAGCCAACCAGATCGACGCCACCCGCGATTTGATCTGGTTCAAACTCGCCGACGCCTACCGCATGTCGGGGCCGAAGCAGACCGATCCCGCCGAAAAACAGAAGCGCTACGAGATGGCGGCGGCTGATTATCAGAAGGCAATTGACCTGCGCAGCGCCTCTGAAACCGCCCAGAAAGATCCCGACAATAATGTGAAAATGGCCGCCTACTATAACAACCTGGCCGAGGCCTATTCGAAATCCAACAAGGTCGATGATTCCGTCGCCAACTATAACAAGGCGGCCCAGTTGGATCCGACGCACGCCGGCACCTACCTGTTCAACGAGGGTGCTGTTCTCACCAACTCCGGCAAGGTGGATGACGCGATCGCGGCCTTCGACAAGGTCATTGCCGCCGATCCGACCAAGGCCGAAGCCTACTACTGGAAGGGCGTGAACCTGATCGGCAAGGCCACTCTGCAAGGCGATAAAATGGTTGCACCCCCAGGCACCGCCGAGGCTTTTCAGAAGTATCTTGAGCTTCAACCCCAGGGCAAGCTGGCGCAGCCGGCCAAAGACATGCTGGCCAGCATCGGCGCGACCATTGAAACCGGCTTTGGAAAGAAAAAGCAGACGAAAAAAGGGAACTAGTTCCCTGGAAAAACAGCTTCACCCCAGTTCTCAGTTCTCAGTTATTACCGCCGCTCGGTCTTTCTGGGAACTGGGAACTGTCTTCGGTTACCTAGGTCTATGACCTACTTGTCCTTCGCTGTATTGCCCATCCGCGTTACATTCTAGGTATAGGTTTCTCCAGGTTTACGAGATTTCTCCCTTCTGTGGCGGCAAGGCTGATAACTGGGAGTGTGTGGAATGGCGGCTCCGGGGAACTCCCCGATTTCGATTGCCTTTGAGGGCGTCAGCGGAACGGGCTCGATCCCGACGCCGGTGCTGCTGGCGGGCATGTTGCGCGCATCCGAGAAAGTCAGCGATCTGGTTTTTTCGCCGGGGCGACGGCCCCAGGTGGAGATTCACGGGCAGCTCACGGCGGTCGAAATCTCGGGAAGCAGCGTCCTTTCAGCGGATGACACGCGCCGCATCGCGGCCGACCTGATCGGCAACAATAAGCAGGCCGTCAATACGCTACGCGAGCAAGGCTCGTGCGACGTTTCCTACGGCTTGCCGGGAATGGCCCGGTTCCGGGTCAACGTCTTCATCCAGCGCGGAAGTTGCGCGATTGTGATGCGGGTCATCCCGACCGTGATTCCGACGTTCAGTTCGCTTCATCTGCCGGCGCAGCTGGAAGAGGCGGCAAAGGTTCGCAACGGAATCATCCTGGTGGCGGGAGGAACCGGATCGGGCAAGTCTTCGACGCTGGCCGCCTTGATTGACCGCATCAACAGCCAATTCTGCTATCACGTTCTGACGGTGGAAGATCCGATTGAGTTTTTGCACAATCACAAGAAATCGACGGTGCACCAGCGCGAGTTGCACAGCGATGCCCCGAATTTCACGCTGGCGCTGCGGGCGGCGCTGCGCCAGGCGCCGCGGGTCATCATGATCGGCGAAATTCGCGACCGCGAGACGCTGGAGATTCTTCTCGAGGCCGCCGAAAACGGCCACATCGTTCTTTCGTGCATGAACACCGTCGATACCTCGAAGACGGTGGATCGCATCCTGGGTACATTCACGGTAGCTGAACAGCAGTCGGTACGAGAACGCCTCGCCAAAACCTTCCGCTACATTATTGCCCAGAGGCTGATAGCGCGCAGCGATGGCGGCGACCGCATCCCCGTAGTCGAAATCCTGAAGTCGAACTCGCGTACGCGCGATTGCATCGAACAAGGCGAGCGGCCGGGCCGCACGCTGCTGGACGCGATCAAGGCCAGCGAAAGCGAAGGCATGCAGCACTTCGATGGCGAGATCGCGAAACTGGTTCGCTCCGGCCTGGTGGATCTGGAAACCGGCCTTTGCTTCGCCAGCAATGCGACGGTGCTGGGGCAGGAATTGGCGCGGTAAGGCAGTACCCAGTCGCCAGTACCCAGTTCTCAGAGACAGCATTGATGCTCTTGTTTTTCTGCTGCAGAATTCGGCGGCGTATCATTCCTGCATGTCTTCTTCTTCCAACCCAGCTTCCGTAACGCCTGCGGCCCGCGTTGTGAGCTTTGAAGAGGCTCGGCGGCTGGTTGAGCAGCATGCGTTGGGCGTGTGTCCGGGAGCGGTGGAGACGCTGGACCTGCTGGCGTCGCCGGGGCGGGTGCTGGCGGAGCGGATTGTGGCGGACCGTGATTTTCCTCCTTTTGCGCGGGCGACTCGCGATGGATATGCGGTGCGGTCGACGGATGTGGCGCAGGTCCCGGCGCGACTGGAAGTGCTGGGCGAAGTGAAGGCGGGTGACTGGCCAGAGCCGGGAAGATGCTCGGTCGAGCGCGGGCAGGCGGTGGGGATCATGACGGGGGCTCCGCTGCCCGCGGGCGCGGATGCGGTGGTGATGGTGGAATACACAGTTGCGGCGGGGAAGTCGGTCGAGATTCAACGCAGTGTGAAGCCCGGTGAGAACTTTGTTCCGCGCGGGGCGGAAGCGCGCGCGGGTCAACTGCTGTTGGATCGCGGACGGCGGCTGGACCACGCCGGCATCGCGATTGCGGCGTCGGTGGGCAAGAGCCGCGTGCAGATTTTTCGCAAGCCGCGCGTGGCCGTGCTTTCGACGGGCGACGAGGTGGTGGAGATTGACCGAGCGCCGGGACCGGCCGAGATTCGGAATTCGAATTCTTATTCGCTGGCGGTGCAGGTTCAAAATGCGGGCGGGGAGGCGGTGCGGCTGGCGATCGCTCCCGATGAGCCGAGTCGCTTGAAGGAGCTGATCGAGCAAGGATTGGGTTGCGATTTGCTGTTGCTGACGGGCGGCGTCTCCATGGGTAAGTACGATTTGGTGGAGCAGGTTCTCGGGGAGTTGAAGGCGGAGTTTTACTTTACGGGAGCCGAGATACAGCCGGGACGGCCGGTGGTTTTCGGTTCGTGTGGCGCGGACATTCCTGTCCGCGTGCCGGCAGCAAATCCGCCGTTAGCGCGGACAGGAATGTCCGCGCCACACAAGAGATACTTCTTTGGGTTGCCGGGGAATCCGGTCTCGACCATGGTGACGTTTGAGCTGTTTGCCCGGCCGATGATCGAAGCGTTGGCAGGAATGAAGCCGCAGCCGCTGATCTTTCTTCGCGCGCGATTGAAATCCGAGATAAAAACGAAGACAGGTTTGAAGCGGTTTCTACCGGCGGTGCTCTCGGGAGAATTTGAGCATGCGGAGGTGGAACTGGCGCGGTGGCAAGGGTCGGGCGACATCGCCGCTCTGACTCGGGCAAACTGCTATGTGGTGATTGCTCCGGAGCGGGAGCGAATTGAGGCGGGAGAGTGGGTGCCAGTCTTGATGCGATGATAAGCGACCTCTCAGGGCTAAACAGGCGGTGATGAGCTCCAGGTTCATATGCGGAAGAACCCTGGGTTCGTATCAGGGCATCGCTTTAGCGATGCCGAAGGCCGTCACGAAAACCGCCCCTTTAGGGGCTGCGCTGGGGCGAGTACGATAACCTGTTGACGATGCCGAAGAAACTATCTCACTTCGACGCTCGGGGGCAGGCCCGCATGGTGGACGTGTCCGCGAAGGCGCGAACGGCGCGAGAAGCGGAGGCGAGCGCCTTCGTGCTGATGAAGCCGGAGGTTCTGCGGGCGCTGCCGGACAATCCCAAGGGCGACCCGCTGGAGGTGGCGCGGACGGCGGGAATCATGGCGGCAAAAAGGACGGCGGAGTTGATTCCGATGTGCCATCCGGTGCCGCTCGCGCACGTTGCTGTGACCCTACGCGTGTGCGAGAATGGCGTTTCCATCGCCACAAAAGTAAAGACGACGGCGGAGACGGGCGTGGAGATGGAAGCGTTGGTCGCGGCCAGCGTGGCGGCGCTGACGGTGTACGACATGTGCAAGGCGCTCGACAAGGGCATCGAAATCCGGGACGTGGTGCTGGAGCGGAAGTCGGGGGGCAAGAGCGGAGACTACCGCAGAAGCGGCAAGCGAACATAGTTTTCCAGCAATTTCTTTATGGCAAGTGACGTCAAAATCCTGCTGGTGGACGACAACCCCATGGTGCTGGGGATGCTGCAGCAGGCGCTCTCGGCGATGGGCAAGGTCACGGTCGCGACCGACGGCGCCGATGCCTTGTTGAAAGCGGTCGATGACCTGCCGGATGTGCTGATCAGCGACTACCGCATGCCGGGCATGGATGGGCGGCAGTTGTTGGAGAAACTGAAAGCCCGGCCGACCACGGCTGGGATCGCGGTCATCCTGATGGCCACCAAGGCCGACATCAGCGAACGATTATCGATGCAGGATCCGATTGAAGACTACCTGGAAAAACCTTTCTTCCTCAAAGATGCCATCCACAAAATCAAGCGCGTGGTAGACCGCATCGCGCTGGAGAAGCTGAGCAAGGCGGCGTCGACCGACGGCGTATTGCGCGGCAGCCTGGCGCAGATGAATGTGATCGACCTGGTGCAATCGCTGGAGATGGGGCGCAAGAGTTGTCTGCTGACGATGACCAATGGTGACGATAGATGCGAGATCTATTTCTCGCAGGGACAGGCCAAGCACGCCGCCTATGGCCCGATTACGGGAGACGAAGCCGTTTTCAAAGTGCTGCGCTGGACCGAGGGAAACTTTCAGATTGATTTCAACGGAAAGTCGACGCAGGAAACGACGACGCTGAATACGCAGGGCCTGCTGATGGAAGGACTGCGTCGGCTGGACGAGGCGCAGAGGGACGCGGCGGCTGAGGGTGAAGATGTCCTCCTCGACACCTGATGCGTCGTTCGATAGAACGACGGATAGGGCGACGGCGGCGGTGCTGACGGTTAGCGATTCGTGTTCGCGCGGCGAAAAACGCGGTGGAAAAAAAGACCTCTCCGGTCCGGCCGTGGCGGAAGCGCTGGAGCGGCACAATTTTCAAGTGGTGGTGCGCAGCGTGGTGGCCGACGAGCGCGCCGCGATTCAGAAAAAACTGATTGAGTTGTGCCGGTCGGCTCGTCTGGTAGTGACCACGGGCGGGACGGGAATCGCTCCGCGTGACGTGACCCCGGAAGCTACCGGCGCGGTGTGCGAACGGCTGGTGGAAGGGATTGCGGAACAGATGCGTATACAGGGGGCGCGCAAGACGCGCTTCGCGGCGCTGAGCCGCGGGCTGTGCGGCGTCCGGAGAACCAGCCTGATCCTGAACCTGCCGGGCAGCCCGGCGGGGGCGGTCGAATCCCTGGAGGCGGTGATTGATTTGTTGCCGCATGCGCTGGAGTTGATTGCCGGAAAGACGGAGCACGACGGTCGCTAGTCGCTGGTCGTTAGTCGTTAGCAAAACCATATCCGGCGAATCGTGGGGATGTACCACTGATGCAAACTGGGTTTGCTAACGACCATCGACTAACGACCAACGACGCCCCTCGCGTAAACTTACTTACTTGAACAAGCTCAAACATTTTGTCCGCGCTTACGGCGAATGGATCAAGCACGTTCTTGCGCCTCTGGGGCCGTGGGGGATGCTTGCGTTTGCGGCGGTGGATGGCTCGTTCATGGGCCTGCCGCTGGATCCGATTTTCGTGGGCTACGTTTACCACGATCGCTCGCGCTTCCTGCTGTATGTGCTACTGGGTTCGGTGGGGTCGGCGCTTGGAAGCATCGTTCTCTACGTCATCGGGTATACGGGTGGCGAGGTTCTGTTGCGCAAGCGGCTTTCGGCGGAGCGGTTCGAGAAGATTCACGAGTCCTTCGACCACCATGAATTCTGGGCGCTGATGTTTCCGGCCATGCTGCCGCCGCCCGCGCCGTTCAAGATTTTTGTGCTGGCAGCGGCGGCATTTGAAATGAACTTCGCTCATTTTCTGCTGGCGATTTTTGCGGGACGGTTCGTCCGTTTTCTGATCGAGGCGCTGCTGACGCTCTGGTTCGGTCCGGAGATTGTGACGCTGGCAGGAAAGCTTTTCGCCCACCACTTCGTCTGGGTTCTGGTGGGGGTGGGAGTGTTGGCGGCGGTGTGGCTGATCTGGCGGCGGGCGAAACGGCAGGGTGAAGATAAAAACGCAGCGGGAAAAGATTCCACGCTGCGTTCGAAAGAGACGCGACTGACCAGCTAAGATCAGCTAAGCGGCCGCTGTTCCGTGCGGCTTATGCATCGAGCGGACTACCAAACTTGCGACTGCCGGCAATCCAAACATGACGGCGGTAAAGAGCAAGTCGCCCGCAATTCCACGGCGGAAGAAGGGCAGACCAGCGGCGTAGCACGTCACGAGTCCAGCCAGGGTCTTGGGATACATGGCCCAGCAAGCCCAGACGGCGAAATTACTGACCACGAAGAAAGAGACGGAACTGGACAGCGCGGCTCCGCCGACCCGCAGCCAGTTGGCGTTTTCGCGCAGTTGGCTGCCGAGCCAGAGAATCGCAGCATACCACGCCCAAGTCACGAAATGGTCCCAGGAGAATGGATAGGAGTACACGAGCCTGGTCAGGATGACGTCAGAGGCGGCCAGCAGGGCAAGGGGCACCCACAACTGGCGCTTCGGACCGCGCGCACCAAAGTAGAGCAGGGCTGCCGCTACCGGAGTAAAGGCCAGGGGATGCGGCATGAACCGCACCGCGACCGCGAAGAGCACAAATACGTAAGCCAGCATGATCACCTCGTTAAGGAGCCAACTAGGATTGTTGCGCGACCGGATGCCGCCGGTCAAGGAGGGGGAGAGATTAGATGGTGCTTTCATCGTGTGTTTGTCCCAGCGCTTCCGATGCCGACGCCTTCCTCCACTACTTGCAGATCGCGCGTCAGGAAGACCGTCGCCCCGAGGGTGGCGCGGGTGCCGCGTCCGGGATAGTCGTAGCGGAGATCGCGGAAGCGGACTACCCAGGCGGCGCGCGTGTTGTCGACGGGATCGTTCTCTAGTTGCTCGGTTTCGACGATGGGATAGGCGGCCCAGCTCAGGTACACGCGTCCAAGGTAGGTTCTCTTGGCGGCTAATGTGACAGGCGTTTCTTCGGGCTTGTAGCGAATCTGCATTTGGGCTTCGGGATCGACTTCGGGGGACATCGAATTGAAGTTCAGCGAATCAACGTCCATGGTGGCGAAGAAAGCGGGGGTTTCCACTACGCCCAGCCAGCGGAAGGGATTGGTCATGTAGGGATAGGCGGAAACACGAACGGCATCGGCTCCGTGGTAATTGCGCGCCTGGAGCGCGGCCAGGGCGCGGCGATGCTCGTAGTCACACAATCCCCAATACGCGAAGACGCCGACGAGAGCGAGAGTCGCGGCTAATCTTCCCGGTGGCTTGGCGTGCGGGCCTTTGTTGCGTGCGCCGATCTCTTCGTTGATGAGCGAAAACAATGCGGGCAGAGTCAAGCCCAGAATCAGCACGACCAAAAGCACGGGCTCGACGATGAAAACGATGTCCCAGGAAATCCAGCGTTCGGAAAAGGGCCAGAATGGACGCACTCCATAGCTGGTGGTGAAGTCGAGGAGAATGTGGCTGAGGCCGGCGAGGCAGGCGTAGGCGAAGAGCAATCCCCAGCGCGGAGGAAGATTGGGGTTGCGCGTTTTTCGGCCGCGCAGACGCCAGAGAAGATAAACGAATCCAACGACGAAGGCGGCCACCAGCGGCACTCCCAGGAAAGAATGAGTGAAGCCGCGGTGATGGTTTAAGGCGAAGGCGGAGCCGCCGAAGCGGCTGAAGACGTCGACGTCAGCGGCTTCGGCGCCCAGGGTCAAGGTGGCCGTGGCGAGCGCCGTCTTGCGGTTGAGCCCGGCGCGGCCCATGGCGGCGCCGAATAGAAAATGGGTAACGGGTTCCAAGGAGGTTAGAGGTTAGAGGTCAGATTGCAGAGGTAAAAGCCTAGGGTTCTAACCTCTGCAGTCTGACCTCTAACCTCTGACCTCATTGACAAACGTCGAGCTCGCGCTGATTACGGGCGTGGCCCACTCGCTGATGGGATGCACGGCACCGCAATCCAGACACTTGGTCGCCGCAAACTGCGCCCTACAGTTGGGACAGACGCCTTGAGTCTCGAAAATGTCGAAGGGCTGTCCGCAGCTCCCGCACCTCCAGAGGTCGCCGATCGGGGGCGAGCTTTTGCACGCCGGGCAGGCAAACCCCTCCCGGCGCGGCAGCTTTGCAAAACGTAACAGCGCCTGCGCGTGCCGCAATCCGCCCCAGCAATTCATCAGCATGAAGACGGCGATCGCCCCAAGCCAGATGTCCCGCGTCCAGAAGGCGAGACCGATGAAGGCGACGACTCCCACGAAACCGAGGACCGTGGCTACCATCAGACTCCGGGCGCGTCCCAGCACAAACCAGAGCAGCGACCTGAGGATCTGCCCGCCATCCAGGGGATAAATGGGGAGAATGTTGAAAATCAGTAATCCGACATCGATATAAAAAACAGCATGAATCAACGGCCGCAAGTCGGGGACGGCCGCGTACCAACCCAACAAAAGGCTCATGCGCCCGACGCCCATGATGATCGGAATCAGGACGACGTTTACCAGCGGTCCAGCCGCAATGCTCCAGAGCGTAGCGCCCGGCCGTTGTGGAGGGTCCACATAGGCCACGCCACCGAGCGGCCAGAGCACGATCTGGTTCGCCTGCCCCCCAACCTGGCGGCAAGCCAGCGAGTGGCCGAATTCATGGAGCGTCACAATCAGAAACAGCGCCAGATACTCGAGCACGTTCCAGCCGATCGAGGAATAGGATCCCTTCCGGCTCTGGATTTCATAGGCCGCCACCAGAAACCAGGACCAATGCAGGAACACAGTGATCCCTTGGAACTGAAACAGGCGAATCGATCCTTGGCGAGAGCTCGGCATGTGCGAGATTTATAACACAGGGCTGGGCAACAGGAGAGTCATGCGGGCACCACCAGCGACAGCGCATCGGGAACCATGGTCATGCGTGCGGGCAGGCGGCCGAGGAGCTCGCCGTCGGCCTCGACATAGACGCGGTCGTCTTTCCGAACCTCATTCCGAACCTCGCCATCGCCATCACCATCTGTTTTCTGCGGCAGGCGGCAGACGACTTCCGAGCAACTGACCAGATCGATGCCGTCGATGCTCCATTGGCGGCCGATCAGCCTCCCGGCCACATATTGCAGATAAGCATTGCGGCTGTCGGTGCGGCACATGACGGCCCGCAAATCGTTGCAGTCGAGCGAAGCTCCCGGAACCAGCTCGCGCAGGATGTTTCCGAAAAAGCGGATTCTGACCGCTAACAGCTCCGTCAGCAAAGCGCGCTGGCGATGGCCGTTTCCGTTGGCATACTCGACCTCGAAGCGGCGCATGTTATAAGTCGCCCACAATTGCCAGGCTTTGAGGTAGTAGGCGGTCATGCCGGTGCGATTCTTGAGTTGCGAGGTGAGTTTATAGAAAAGGTGCGCGTCCACGCCGATTCCGGCGGCGACGGTGAAGTAGCGTGCCGAAGATTTGCCGGTGAAATCCTCGTACTCGATTCGACCGAGGGGGATGCGGCGTACTTTACCCGCGACCGCAACTTGAGCGGCGGTGCTGGGGCGGAACGGGATTCTGAGGTCGTGGGCGAGCGCGTTGGCGGTGCCGAAGGGGAGGATGGCGAGCGCGACCGGCGTACCGGCTAGTCCTTGAATCACATCGTGAACCGTGCCATCGCCCCCGCAGGCAAAGACCGTGTCGCTGCCGTCGGCGACCGCGCAGCGGGCGTTGTCGGTCGCTTCCTGGCTGGAGCGGCAAACCGTGAGTTCGGTGTGGATGCCAGCCGACTGGATGATGCCAATGGCATGGTTCAGTTCCCGGTCGCGGCGCGGGCGGCCAGAGTTGGGATTGAACAGAATTGTGGCTTTGTGCATGCTTTCGGCTAGCTCTGCTTTGAGTTTAGCGCAGGCCCCACTCCCCTGTGCCGAGGCTAGAAGAATCAGCTTAGCAGGCAGTTGCTTGCTGGGCCAAGTCTACACAATGGCAAACAGCAAGATTTGGCTTCCAGCAGACTTTGTCATCCTGAGCGAAGCGAAGGACCTGCTTTTTTGCCGCTTACGAAACTGGTCACGGCGCCGATGCTGTCGGTTTTTCTCTCTCGACGGAATAAACGCAATGGACGAGGCCGCGCCAGTTCACTTCTTTCCACAGGGTCATGCCCATGCGCTCGGCAACGCGGCGTGAAGCCAGATTCTCCGGTCGAATCAAGGAAATCAAGCGCTCGGTGTTCAAGTGCGTGAAGGCCCAGTCGCGGCAGGCGATGGCAGCCTCGGTCGCGAGCCCCCGTCCCCAGAAGTCGCGGCGCAGGTGGTATCCGATTTCGTAGAGGCGCTCGCCATCGACCTCCTGGCGAGTGATGCCGCAATCGCCGATGAGTTCGTGTGGCGCCCTCGCCCGCGTGCTGGCGACGCCACAGCTGTCCCCACGGACAGGAGTGTCCGCGCCACACTGGGTCGACTTCAACAGCATCGCCCAAAGCCCAACCCCGTCATCCCGGTAGCGCTGGCGATTGCGTTCAATCCATTGCTCGACTCCGGCGCGATCGTAGGGCGCGGGGTAATAGCGCATGGTTTCGGGATCGGAGAGAACTAAGCCTAGGGCGTCGGCGTCTTCGGGAGTGAACTCGCGCAGGAGTAAGCGGGAGGTTTGGAGAATTGACATCGTTCAAGGCTTGCTGCGCAATTCAGAATACATGTACTCGTGGCATAGACAAGCTACCGAGGGTTATTGGCGAAATCGGGATGTTTCAACAGTCAGGCCCCGGCTCTTCGGTTGCAAAAGCTTCTGATGGCCTCAATCAGCCTTATTTCACCCAGCCTTTTGAGCGTAGAAACAGCATGACGAGCGCAACGATCAGGCACACAAGATAGAAATAGAATTTCTTCGTGGCCCACCGGGCCGTGCGTGCCTGCTCAGGCTTCCGGAAGGTTGGCGACATGCCGAAAACTATACGCTTGACGATTTTGTATGTCATATGGGGTTGCAGCATTGGTCCCCGTGATCCGGGGTCAATGAGCGCAATCGCGATGTCACAGCAGCTAGCTCCTGGTTCTCTCCACGCGGTAAAATGCCTTCGGCGGTAAGCCGTGCGAACAAAGGAGATTCCGGTTAAGGAGGAGAGCCGCATGCCGCGAACGCTGCTGATGCTCACCATCTCCGCGCTATTGGGGACCTCATGCCTTGCTGCGTCTGGCGACCCGAAGGATAGCCATGTCGCTCAAATAAGCGCGGGCGATATCTCCGGCAACACCTACCACAATGCGGACTTGGGATTGCGGTATGAGTTCCCGGCAGGCTGGAATGTAAGTCCCGAAGCGACCACGCCTGAGCACCAGTATGGGTGGAAGGACGATCCCACCGGCAAGTCCACCGCAAATCCGTGCTCCAGGAGACTGCTGTTCGTAACGAAGCATCATGAAGGGATGACATTGATAGGGCTTGATCCCATGGCGGTTGTGGTTGCAGTGGACCCCGCTTGTCTTCCAGACGCTACCTTTCCGCAATCGCCGAATGACCAGAAGGCAGCGCGTCGTGTGGTCGATCAAGTCCTGGATCACATTCAAACTCCTCGGCTGGCATGGAAAAGCGCGTCGAAAGTCCATCCATTCGAGTATGCCGGGCGAGTCATCGTTGAACTCTCGCAATCATTTTCCATCGTCATAAGCGAACCCGGAGGCGGGGGCCTTCAAAGGGTGATCTCTTCTGTCGCCGTGGCGCCGGTCGGCAAGTACTGGGTGGTGTGGATCTTTGTCGCTGCTAACGATGCGGACTTGGGGGCTCTGAAGGGCTCTAGAATCTTTTTTGATGCGGAGAAATCTCGGCCGGGCGACGCGAAATAAAACAACTTAATATTAACCCGACCAGCGTTACCACGATCTGGCCTGACGGAAAGCAAAGTGCGGTTTCGATGACGTACGACAGGGATCACGGCTCTGTTTTGCATTTGGTATTTACGATTTCCAGGCTAAGCTCGAATCTCGCGTAGCTGACGAAACCAGGCGATCGCACTCAAAACCCCAAGCGCAGTTCAGTAATCCGCGGGTTTAAACTCAAACCATGGCAGAAATTGGACGGCTGCTCGTGATCCTCGGCGTGGCCCTGGTAGTGATTGGGGGCATCGTCATGCTGCTGGGGCGGACGGGCCTGCCCTTGGGGCGACTGCCAGGAGATATCATCTATCGGGGGAAGAACACGACGTTTTATTTTCCCCTGGCGACTTCGATCCTGGTGAGCGTGGTCTTGTCGCTGGCCCTGTTTCTCATCAGCCGCCTCAAGCGATAGGACGTGCCCCGCCTGCCACCGCGCTAAGTCTTTGATTTATAAATACCTTATACGTAACTCCTTATTATTCAAAGACCTGGCCAAACGCCGCCCCGCTAAGTCTTTGACTTTAAAAGACCGCGATCAGGGGAGGCCCAGACCAACCCGCAGGCGACTTCGCCTCAAACCCACGTTACACTGATGCTTCAGGATCTGATTTTCATAGCCTGATGCTCATGGCAACCAACGACCAACTCGGCTTCCAGTTTCGTCCTCCTGAGCGCCACGTCTGGACGGTGCGCGCTTTGGTCTCCGCGGTGCGGACGCACATTGAGCGCGAGTATTCCGATTGCTGGGTGGAAGGCGAAATTTCTAATCTTCGCATTCCCGATTCCGGGCATTTGTATTTCACGCTAAAGGAAGAGGGCGCACAGATTCGGGTGGTGATGTTCCGCTCGTCGGCGAAGCTGCTGCGGTTTCGTCCCGAGAACGGATTGCATGTCACGGTTCGCGGGCGCATTACCGTCTATGAAGATCGCGGAGAGCTGCAAATCTCGGCGGAATTCATGGAGCCGAAGGGCGCGGGCGCTTTGCAGTTGGCGTTCGAGCAATTGAAGGCGCGCTTGCAGGCGGAAGGATTGTTTGACGCAGCGCGGAAGAAGCCGATCCCTCCCTTGCCGCAAAGAATCGGCATCATCACTTCGCCGCAGGGAGCGGCGCTGCGCGACATCCTGAACATTCTGGCGCGCAGGCATCACTCGGCGAATGTGCTGATCTATCCAGCGCAGGTGCAGGGAGACTCGGCTCCGGGCGAGGTGATGGCGGGACTGCGGCAGTTTCATCAGGATTTGCGCCGCAAGGGTGCGGTTGAGGTCATCATCATTGCACGCGGCGGAGGCTCAGCCGAAGACCTGGCCTGCTTCAATCATGAAGGTCTGGCGCGCGCGGTTGCGGACTCGAAGATTCCGGTAATATCCGCGATTGGGCACGAGACGGATTTCACGATTGTGGATTTTGTCGCCGACCTGCGTGCGCCTACACCTTCGGCGGCGGCGGAACTGGTGATCCGGTCGCGGCAGGAGATTGAAGCGCAGGCGGAAGATTTGTATCGGCGACTGGAGCGCGCCGTGCGCTACCGGTTGCTGATGGCTCGCCAGGAACTGACCGAACGCGCGCAGCACGGGGCGTTTGCGCGCATGATGGATGGTATCCACCGGCGGCAGCAGAAGCTCGATGAACAGCGCTTCCGGCTGGAAAGAGCGGAACGGCAGCTTCTGGAACGATGTCACCGCCGCTGGGAAAATGCTGCCTCGGCCATCCGCCACTATGATGCGCGACGCCGCCTGGCTGGGGTGCGGCAGCAACTGGAAGCGCAAGTTGCGAACCTGAGCGCTCGAATGCACACGCGTTTGCTGGAGAGCCGCGGCGCGCTGGATCGCCGGACTGCAAGCCTGGAGGCGCTTTCGCCGGTGGCGATTCTGAATCGCGGATACGCGCTGGTGTTCGATGCGCAAGGCCGGTTGGTGAAAGATGCGGCGCGGCTTGAAGCCGGGGATGAACTGTCGGCGCGCCTGGCTCGGGGACAGGTTCGCGCCCGCGTGACCTCGACCGAGCGCGGCGAAACATAATCCGGCGCGAATCCGGCAATCTGCATTAGGTGCGCTGCATTAGAATGAAGGCTAATGCAACTCCTGACATGAGGGTTTTGTGACGCTGTCGCAGGTCTGGTCGCACATCTCGGTCATCTCGATTCTGGATATCGTGCTGGTCGCGATCCTGATCTACCAGTTTCTGTCGCTGGTGCGGGGGACGCGGGCGGCGCCGATGCTGGTGGGAGTGGCGACGCTGGGACTGGCCTTTTATTTGGCGCGGCTGGGCGAATTGCGGACCCTGAACTGGCTGCTCAGCACGATGCTGCCGTATGTTGTTTTTGCGCTGATCGTGGTTTTCCAGTCGGAAATCCGGCACGCCCTGGCCAACCTCGGAAGCCGGGTTTCGCTGATGCGGTCTTCGAGTTCGGTGGCCGACGTTTATGACGACATTGTTCTGGCGGCCAATCTTTTTTCGCAGAATCAGACGGGTGCGCTGATCGTGATCGAGCGCGAGATTGGGCTGCGCACCTACATCGAAAGCGGCGTGGCGCTCGATGCCCGGCTGTCGTACGACCTGTTGGCCACGGTGTTTCGTCCGAGCGCTCCTTTGCATGACGGCGCCGTGATTGTGCAGCGCGACCGCATTGCCGCCGCCGCTTGTTTTCTGCCCTTGTCCATGAATCCCGTGCTTTCAACCCAACTGGGCACGCGGCATCGCGCTGGGATCGGAATCACGGAAGAAACCGACGCGGTCGCGGTCATTGTTTCAGAAGAGACGGGAACGATCAGCATGGCGGTGGCCGGGACGATCGAGCGCGAGTTGACAGTGGAGCGTCTGCGGGAGCGGCTGAGCCATCTGCTGCGCCGTTACGCTCCGGCACCGTCGCTGCCCAGTCCGGTGGAGGATAGTTTTGTGGAGGAAGAGCCGCCCAGTTCGCATCTCTCCCGCCGGCAGGATGCAGGAAGGGACGACTGACCATGCCGGGCTTGCAGCGCAACTGGTTGCAACGTGTTTTCGTGCAGAATTTCTGGCTCAAGCTGGTTTCCTTGCTGCTCGCCATCGGTCTGTGGTTCGCAGTTGCGCGCAGTCCGGTTGCCGAAGTCGAAATGAAAGTTCCGATCGAGTTCCGTAATCTTCCCGATAGTCTTGAGATCGATTCCGCCAGCTATACCGAAGCGCAGATCCGCGTACGGGGCCCGGAGCGCGTGATTCACCAACTGCAGCCCGCGGATGTGCGCGCCGAAATTGACTTGTCGAGCGTTCAGCCTGGGGAACGGACTTTCGACTTAACCGGGCGGCATGTGCATGTGCCGCAGGATCTGGAAGTGGTGCAGATCATACCCGGTCAATTTCACCTTTCCTTCGATAAGCGGTTCACCAGCGTGGTCAAGGTTCAGCCGCGCGTGACGGGAAACTTCGCCAGCGGCATGCGAGTAGCAAAGGTAATTGCCGATCCGCCGAATGTCACGATCACGGGCCCGCGGCGCCGCGTCGAGGCCGTGGAGGCTGCCACCACGGATCCGGTGGACGTCAGCGGAACCATGACGCAGGCTACTTTTATGACGCAGGCTTATGTCCCCGATCCTCTGATCCAGGTTGTACACGCCACTCCGATTCGCGTGACGGTTATCATGGAAGCTGCGGGTGACGAGAAGAAGTAGCCCGGTCGTTGGTCGTTGGTCGCTGGTCGATAGTCGTTCGCGAATTCCAGATGGACGGCGCACCGCGAACGACTATCGACCAACGACTATCGACCCATTCATGACACAAACCAGACAACTCTTCGGTACGGACGGGATTCGTGGCGTGGCGGGGGAATTCCCGCTGACCCGCGACAGTGTTTATTGGATTGGACGGGCGCTGGGGCACGATCTGGTGCGCGTGAAGTCCAAGCCGCGAGTGGTGATTGGGCAGGACACGCGTGTCTCCAGCCGCTGGATTGCCGACCGTTTTCTGCAGGGACTGGCGTCGGTGGGGGTGGAAGTTCGCAGCGCGGGCGTGATCACCACGCCGGGCATCGCGTTCCTGGCGCGCTCGCAAGGGTTCGACGCCGGGGTGGTGATTTCGGCTTCGCACAATCCGTGGACGGATAATGGGATCAAGATTTTTTCCGGCGATGGCTATAAATTGCCCGACGCGCGCGAACTGGCGATTGAGAAAGAGATTTTTGCGCTGTTGCAGGCGGATGCGGTTCCGGAGGCGGATTCCGCTCCGGAGGTTTCGAGCCTTCCGGGTGAGGAAGGGCTGCGGCAGGCTTATGTTTGCTGGCTCGCAGGCTGTGTTTCCGCCGACCTGACGCGGCTTCGCGTGGTGGTCGACTGCGCTAATGGCGCGGCTACGGCGGAAGCTCCGGGATTGTTCGGGGCCCTCAGGGTCGCCACGACCTTTCTGCACTGCGCGCCGGATGGCGAGAATATCAACGAGAATTGCGGCGCGCTGCATCCGGAGGTGGTGGCGCGATTTGTCGCAGGCGGAGTCGCTACAGAAAACCATGGACGTTTCGATGTAGGCGTTACCTTCGATGGCGATGCCGACCGTGCGCTGTTCTGCGATACCCATGGGCGAGTAATCGACGGGGACGCGGTTCTGCTGCTGGCGGCGCGTGAAATGCAATCGCGCGGCGCGCTGGCTAACGCCACCGTAGTGGCGACGACCATGTCGAATATGGGACTGGAGTTGGCGCTCAAGCGCTCTGGGATTCGCTTGCTCCGCGCCAATGTTGGCGACAAGTACGTGCTCGAGGAAATGCAGCGCGTGGGCGCGGTGCTGGGCGGCGAACAATCGGGACACATCCTGTTTCGCGATGGCGAAGCGACGACCGGCGACGGCTTGCTGACGGCGCTCCGGGTGCTGGAGATCATGGTTCGGACGGGCAAGCCACTGGCTGATCTGGTAAGCGATCTGAAAGTATTTCCGCAGACCATCCGCAATGTGCGGGTGCGGAATAAAACTCCTTTTGCACAGATTCCCGCGGTGCAAGCGGCGATTCGAGCGGCGGAGCGGGAACTCGACGGCAATGGCCGTGTGCTTGTGCGCTACTCCGGCACCGAAGCGCTGGCGCGGGTGATGCTGGAGGCGGAGTCGAAGGAGCAGATCGATCGGCTCGCGGAAGCGATCGTTGGGGCGTTTCGAACAGCGCTAGGAGTGTAGATTTGTGTCCCGATTGGCACGTGATGCGCCCAGGGGCCGAGCTATGCGATCCTGTTGCGAGCGAAATCTGGTTACAACAGTTATCTTTTCGGGCATGACCTCCAGCGAAAGAATAGGCTGAGCGGTTCTGACTGTGGAACAGGCCAGCACACCCGGGAGTCTATTGCCAGCAGGGAGGTTCAGGTCTTGTGCACAGGTATGATGCCAAGAGGATGAGGTTCATCAGATCTGCCAAGCTTCTTTCAGCTCTCTTGTCGTTGAGCTTGTCGTATCCGCTTGCAGGTGCCGACACCCGCGGCGTGGTGTGTAACTTTGATCCTTCCTCCGCCTTGGCCTTTGTCGGTACGTTGACGGACTTGGCACCCGCACAAACACCTTCCCCCGGCTGGTGGAATTCGGCTACATTCCACGTTACCGAACTCTTACAGGGGCAGAAGTCCGCTGTAGTCATTGTGTTGATGCGCAGTGATCTGTGCCGCGACGTGGGAACAACTCCCACCGTAGGAGGGACATACCTAGTTCAGACTCACAGTTCACCGAAAGGATCCATATACCAGCTCGAAGAATGCGAACAGGTACGTCCTGTGGACCAAGCGAACGCCGCGCTCGAATATCTAAGAAGTTCACAAAAAGGGACTGCTCCCACGGAGCTTTATGGAGATTCCAGAGTCGAGACGGGTGGGTATCCGTGGAGGAGAGTTCCGTTGCCTAAGACGAAGATTCATCTGGTCGGGCCAAGTCAGCAGATCGACTTCGTCACCAATGAAGATGGAATATTTCACGGCATTCTTAACCCGGGGAAATATGCGATCACTGCCGAGTTTCCCACTGGCTATGCGGCGTATTTTGTCCCTTCTGCGATCGCTGTAACCGAGCATCGCTGTACCCAGCTTACAGTGGGCGTTCATCCCACCGGGTCAATCACCGGACACATTGTGGATGTGGACGGAGACCCACTTGGACCGATGTCCGTTCAACTGACTCTCGAAACTGCCGCAGACCAACAGTTCGTTCAATCTGTGTACCCTGATGAAAAGAGCAATCTGAAAGCCGACAACCTTTTGCCCGGCCAATACATTCTCGGACTCAATACATATCTTCCGGTGAGTCGCTTTTCCCCTCGTTACCCTCCCGTCTACTTCCCTGGCGTCGGCAGCCGATCCGAGGCGCGGGTGATAACGCTAGGCGCCGGAGAGCACAAGGTTCTATCGGAAATGCGAATTAAGAAAGGCCAAGAGTGCGAGTTTCCGGTGTTGGTGACAGACAATCTCGGTAAGCCATCTGCGTCCGCGGCGGTCGCACTTGCCTATCGTGACTACCCTCATTTTTATTCCCAGGCGCGTGAGCAGACCGACGAGAATGGCAGAGAAACCGTTTATGCAGTGTTCCCCGGCCCCGTGTTCTTTAGGGCAGAGAAGCAACTCGAAGACGGCTCGACGGCTCAATCAGAAAACCTCGAATTGGATTCGTGCCCTGCTAAACCAGTCTCGCTCAAGCTAAGCCGTGTAGCAGTTGATCAGCCGGAACCTAAGAAGAAGTGATGCTCGTTCGACAGGCGATTCGGAACTGGCCTCGATAGTTGGCGATAAATCTCGATAGCACTCATCCCTGCAATTCTGTTCTTCCCTTCCTCCAAGTACGTCCCTTTGTACGGCCTGGTTATCTTGTGCGCTGGTGTCACTCAGTCGAGAATGAGAATCGGTTCAGAATCAGCCGACTTAGAAAAAGCTCATGAGAATTCTTATCGTGGAAGACGATGCGGCACTTTCCAGCTTTATCCGAAAGGGGCTGGAAGCAGAACATCATGCGGTGGATGTGGCCGACGAGGGGAACGAGGGCCGCGCGATGGCGATGGAGGTTGACTACGATCTGGTGGTGCTTGACCTGAACCTGCCGGGGATTGACGGGTTGGCGGTGCTGAAAAGTTTGCGGCAGCGGAAGGCGAGCTTGCCAGTAATGATTCTCACCGCGCGCAGCCGGGTTGAAGACCGCGTGCAATGCCTGGATTCAGGGGCGGACGACTACCTGGTAAAGCCCTTTTCGTTTCTCGAACTGTCGGCGCGGGCGCGGGCGTTGTTGCGGCGCAGCCACCTGCCATCGGAATCGGTTCTTACCGTCCGTGATCTCTGTTTGGATCGAGTGGAACGCAAAGTGGAGCGGGCTGGGCGTCACATTGAATTGACGACCAAGGAATTCGCATTACTCGAATACCTGATGCGCAATGCCGGGCGCCGCGTAACTCGGGCAATGATCATCGAACACGTCTGGAACCTGACCTTCGACTCCACGACGAACGTGGTGGATGTTTATATCAACTATTTGCGGCGCAAGGTGGATGACGGCTTCTCGCCATCTTTGATTCACACGGTTCGCGGGGTGGGGTACCAGATCAGTTCCGAAGGGGCCACGGCATGAGTACCAGTCCGCATTCGGTTGCGAAGTTACCGTCGAGTCCGAACGTGCTCGACGAATTGCTGCACTCGTTGAGCCAGCCGCTCACCAGCCTGCGCTGTTCGTTGGAACTTTCGCTCGAACGTTCGCTCGATCTTCCGCTCGAACTGTCGCTCGAACCGTCGCCCGAGGAAGTCGCGGAGCGGCAGCAGGAGAACGTTGCGGCAGCTCTGCAACAGACCGAAAAAGTCATAGGCATGATCCAGTTGATGCGGGAGTATCTGGACGCCGAACAACCGAGGCCGGAGATCTACTCGACAGCGCTGGCACCAGTCATGCGCGGTGTAATCGAAGAACTATCGTCGATCGCCGCGGTCCGCAGCATTCAGTTACGCCTGGTGGGCACCTGCACGGCTACACTGCCGGTGCCAGAGCCGCGGCTGCGGCTGGCTGTACAGTACTTGATTGCGACGATGATGGAAGCACAACCAGCGGGCGGCAAAATCACGCTCCTGCTGGGGGAGGGCCCGGCAGGAACGGTGCTGCGAGTAGAAGGCGAGCGGGGTTTTCACGAGGCAAATGGTCGCGAGCCGCTGTCGTCCGCATCGACGTCCGCGACGGTATCGACGCTGCGCAGGGTGAAGCTTGCAATCGCCAGACGGGTGTTCGAAACCGCCGGAGCATCGCTGGTATTTGGAGACGGCGGTCCGGTTGGATTGGTTCTTCGCATTCCGCGACGGGTTGGGGCTCCTGCCTGATGCCTTGATCCCCGAAATTTTGCCGGATGGCGCTTGCCGTAGGGAGTACAATCCAGCTTTTCCGGAGGTTGCGGTGAAGCGTTTGCGTGAGAACTCGGTCGTCCCTACGGGACTTGAATCATTTCTTCCACTTTACCCAGCGCTGAAGCGCTGGGCTAAGCTCGGTCGCCCCTCCGGGGCTGAATACCGGATCGTCCAAAAACCAGTTCTCACGCGCACACTGAAGGGCTGGACGATTCTGCCGACGGTTCTGAGTATGCTGTGGCTGATTTCCGCGAGTGGAGCCCAGCAAAACACGCCCGTGCCGGTGACGCTGATTCGGGCGGGAGTGTTGATTGATGGCGTATCGGGCACGGCTCGTCGCGACCAGATCATCACCATTCGCGGAAATGTGATTACCGATGTCGCTGACGCGGGGCCAGCGGGCGTACCATCCAACCTTCCTGCGGGTTCTACCTTCATCGACCTCTCACGGGCCACGGTGCTCCCCGGGCTGATTGATGCTCACACGCACATCTTCCTGCAAGGCGAGGATCCGGCCCAGGGTGGATACGACATTCAGCTGCTAAAGTATCCGCTGGCGTTCCGCGCGGCCCGCGCAACCGTGTCAGTGAGACGCGCGCTCGAACAGGGCTTTACCACCTTGCGCGACATGGAAACCGAAGGTGCGGGCTACGGCGACGTGGGCATCAAAATGGCGATTGAAGGCGGATACATTCCCGGTCCACGCTTGTTTGTTTCGACGCGCGCAATTTCGACGACCGGCGGATATGCGCTGGAGGGTTACGCTCCGGAGGTCGAAGTGCCGAAGGGAGTGCAGATCATTGACGGTCCGGTTGAGGCGCGCAAGGCAGCACGCGAGCAACTCGACCATGGCGCGGACTGGATCAAGGTGTACATGACCCATCGCTCGTGGCTGGGAAAGAACGGCGAACTGGTATCGCAGCCAACTCTAACCGTAGAGGAGCTGCACGCGATTGTGGACGAGACGCACGGCTGGGGGAAAAAAGTGGCTTGCCACGCTTATAACGGAGAAGGTCTGCAGCGTGCTCTCGACGGCGGCTGCGACTCGATCGAGCACGGCCTCGGGCTGACCGACGCGCAAATCGCGCAGATGGTCCGGCAGGGCACGTGGCTCTGCGCGACACTGAATATTTATTACGAAGACTGGGCGCCAGCCGATACCCCGGCAGGCCAGCGCGACCGCAAACGGGCGTCCGAGCATGAGGTGTCGTTTCGCAAGGCGGTGAAGGCGGGAGCCAAGATCGCTTTCGGGACTGACATGGGAGGAATGCCGTGGACGGAGCCAATCGCGCAAGAGTTTCCGCGAATGGTCGAACTGGGCATGACGCCAATGCAGGCAATCCAGAGCGCGACTTCGCGGGCCGCGGAACTGTTGGAGATGAAAGGACGACTCGGTGCGATCGTGCCGGGCGCGTACGCGGATGTGGTCGCGGTCGCGGGCGATCCTCTGGCGAATATCAAGATCCTGGAGAATGTCGGATTTGTGATGAAGGACGGCAAGGTATTCAAGAACGATCTTGGATCAGCGGGTCGGTAGTCATTTATGGGAAAGTAGTCGTTGGTCGTTCGTCGTCCGTCGTTCGCGGGGCATTAACGCTCGCGGCGATGTCACGATTGGCCGGGATTGCCAACGACTGGCGACTAACGACCAGCGACTGTCACAATGGCTTTGAAGAACCAGGCAGGCCGAAAAAGGTGAGCGAATGAACATCCTGGAAATGTGCGATTGGGAGGCGGCTACGGTTCCGTTGGATGCGACCGCGGAGCGGGCGATCCGGACGATGCTGGATCGGCGGGTGGGAGCGGTTGCCGTCGTTGATGAGGACCGTCGCGTAGCTGGAATTTTTACGGAACGCGATGTGCTGCGCCGGTTGTCGCTGGGCGAGCACGATCCGCGAAAGATTGCCGTTCGCGAAGTCATGACGGCTCCGGTCGAGATGGCGACCCGGGCTACCACTCCGGGCGAAGCGCTTGCCACCATGGTGGAGCGTCACTACCGGCACTTGCCCATCGTGGATGATAACGGGCAGCTGCTGGGGATGCTTTCCATTCGCAACCTGCTCCAGGCGCGGATTGACACGCTGACGAATAAACTGGATCAGGTGCGGTCGGTGGTGCTTTAAAACGTGCTTCAAGAAGCCAAGAGCCGCGTCACTGGTGGGCGTGCGGGCTTTGGGCGGGGTTCTTCCTGGGCGCGGGTGGAGCCTTTGCGATCTTCACATCAAAGCTGATCGGCAACTGTTTTGGCGGATAGCAGGCCGCGTTATCGCAGGCCTGGTATTTCAGAGTTCCGCGGACGACATACTTACCGGTTTGGGCGGAATGCAGGGGACGCACCAGCACATCCACTTTGAAATCTCCGGTGTAGACATTGAGCTTTTCGTCAGGCGCGAAGGCAAAACTCATATCCTGGCCTTCGGGGTAGGTGGTCTTGCCGATGACGATGTCGGTGGCCGGTTCCACCCTGAGCACGGTCGGGATCAGAAACTCCGATTTAGGCTGGTTGGAATTGATGTGGTAACCGCTGGAAACGCGGAACGAGAGCGGGACAGTAATCGATTTGCCTTGTATGACGGTCACGAGCGGAACGGGCGCCATCTTCACGGCGGGACCTTGCGCGTGCGGAGCGAGGTCGTCCTGCGCCCAGGCCGAGAACAGGAGAAGCGCACTCGCCAGCAGTATTTTCATTGGCTACAGGGTACCGCAGGTTGAGGTGCGGTTTGTAGTTACTTCTGAGCCTGTACTGCCTGGCCCTGGCTCAGGGCCTTTTTGATGTGGTCGACGAAGACGCTGCGGCTCTGCAAACCGAATTCGCGGGCAATGAGCTTGCCGTTGCGGTCCACAAAGAACGTCGTGGGCAGGACGCCGACGCCGCCATAGCTCTGGCCAACCGATTCTTTGCCGAGCAGGATGGGGTAGTTGACGCCCATTTCTTTGACGAATTTGGCAATGTCTTCGGTGCTGGCGTCGTCCATGGCCACGCCGACAATCTGAAAGCCTTGCGGGCCGTATTCCTTCTGTAGCTCGACAAACCAGGGCATCTCGATTTTGCAGGGGCCGCAATACGTGGCCCAGAAATTCAGCAGAACGGCTTTGCCGCGCAGGTCGGAAAGCTTGAGGTCCTTGCCATCGAGGGTCTGGAGGTCGAAGTCAGGGGCCAGATTTCCGATGAGCTGACCCTTGGCGGGACCGTTCGCCCGGTTATTGCGGGCCATGCGAATGCCGGCAAATAACATGGCCGCGACGAGGGCGGCGATGAAGAACAGGATTAGAGGATTTCTTTTCACTGGTAACCTCAGCGGCTAAAGCCGCAGTCAAAACAATGCCGTTACCGCAGCGCTGAAGCGCTGCGCCACCCAAAAGCTGCCGCCGGCGCTATAGGGCCGCGCCGCCCAAAAGCCGCTGCCGGCGCAAAAGGCTGCGCCACCCAAAAAGCTGCCGCCGGCACAGAGTTAGACGGGGCAAGCCCCGTCTCTACAGGAAAGCAGTAGCGCTCCCTATAGCGCAAAGCGGTTCAGGAACGAGAAATAGCCGGAGATGAGCGCGAAGCGGCCCATTACCAATAAGATGCCCAATCCGATCAACAAGACTCCGCTCACCACTTCCACGGCATGCATATGGAATTTAAAGCGGTTGTAGAACTTCAAAAAGCGCTCGATGCCAAGCGAAGTCAGCAGGAAAGGCACAGCCAGTCCGGCCGAATAGATGGCCAGAAGAAAAATGCCCTTCCAGACGGTGTCCTGAGCGGCGGCGAATCCGAGCACGACCGCCAGGATCGGACCGACGCACGGCGTCCAGCCAAAGGCGAAAGCAAATCCAATGACAAACGCACCCCACGCCGAAGAACTGCCTTTGAGGCTGTGCAGCCGCGTGTCGGCGAGCAGAGCCTTGATCTGCAGGATGCCGGTCAGGTGAAGACCGAAGAGAATAATGACCACGCCGGCGATGCGGGCGAGCAGCGATTTGTACTGCGCGAGGACCTGGCCGACTTCGGTCGAGATCGCGCCCAGCGTAATGAAGACGATGCTGAAGCCGATGATGAACGCGGCGGAATTGAGCATCACCTTGCGGAAGAGCTGGCCTTCCTGCAGCTTCAACTGCTCGACGCCTACGCCGGAGATGAGGGAAACGTATCCGGGCACGAGCGGAAGCACGCAGGGCGACAGGAACGAGATCAGTCCTGCGACGAAGACGGCGAGGGGTAATGGCAAACTCGTCATAGCTCTATTGTAGCGACCGGCGGGGGGTCTACACCTTCTCTACAAGATGCGGCGGATGGTGGAATTGTTTCAGCAATCCCCTCTCTGTTCCATTGGGCGAGGTCATCCGATTGTCGTTATCGAGGCCCAGGCTCTTGCGACCGCTTCGGGGCGGGCGGTTCCGTGGGCGGCGGCGCGGCTGGCGGCACGGTCTCGGACGGAGCTTCGGTCAAAACCTTCTTGATGAATCCTGGTGGCACGGTGGCGGTGAGAATGGCGCGATCTCCGGACTGCTCGACTTTGAGACTGTCGAAGAACGCCTTCACGTCAGTATCCGTACCTTGTGCACCGACGCTGCCCTCGGCGGCGTGAAAGAGGCTGAGAAAGGCGGAGGTCTTCTCAGTAATGGCCTGCGCGTCAGCGTCACTGTCCGTAAAGGCCTCCGCGCGCAGGTGAAGAGCGCGGAGATAGCGAGCGGAAATCACGACGACCGCGGGCTTCGGAAACAGGAGGCTCCAACCACCCACTCCACCGAGGAAATTCATTTCAGCGGGCTGGACGCGGAGAATCGCAAAACACAGACTCGCCAGCGGAACTTTGCGGTAGAACTGGCGCAGCAACTTGGGCCCGCCAAAGGGCGAAGCCAGTTTGCGGGAGCGGTCGAGCATGCCGCGAATTACGCCGGGGTCGGGATGGTTCGAAACCGCGACGCTGTCATAGGAAAGTCTGACGACGCGAACCGTCCGGCCTTCCATGGGGATGTTGTAGATGTCGAAGCCGCGATAGTCGTCGATGGAAGACGAGATCTTCCTGAGGTACGCGGTCAGGCGGCCGGAGTCGATCTTGCCGACAAAGACCTCGGAAAAGCGCGGCTCTGAAGCCGACCCGGCTGTTCCGTTTCCCCAAGTCTTTCCCCAGCTTTGTGGATAGTGGATGGCGAAGGCGGCTTGGTCGAGATCGCGCTCGAACTGAAAGCCCGTTTCCTCGACAAACTTCTGGTATTCGGGCTCGCGGGAAACGGGCGGTAGTTGGCCGGTGGCGTTAAAGGCCCGAATCCACTTGAGATTGACGTAGAAGAAACCGTCCGCGCCGGGGAGCAAGCGGGCCGCTTCCGGCGGGGCCTGCTTGCGCAGGAATACGATCAGCGCTACGGCGGCCACGATCAGCAAAACGGCCAGAGGGATGAGGAGGTGGCGTCGAATGCGCATCGATTTGGGCGGGTACTTGGCTCATCCGCTGTGGAGAGAGGGTGAGCCCGATAATGATAGCACCCGGAGGCGGTGGGATTCCTTGCCGCCATTCATTCACGGACAGGCCCGGCTTCCGGTTGCACGTGAATTACCCTTGTGATAACTTAAATAATTGTCCCGGACTTCAGGAAGGGATCAGGGAAGTATTGTGCCCGGTTGGACTTGCTTCCACCTGCTGGCGTAGCTCAGTCGGTAGAGCATCTGATTTGTAATCAGAGGGTCGGGGGTTCGATTCCCTTCGCCAGCTCCAAGAAAAAAAAGATTCCGGAAACAGAAGAGGTTTAGTCGGCAAGGCGCTAGCGGCGCAGCTTTTAAAGCACTCCTTCAGGTTTTTTCCGGCGAGTGTAATGGTCAGGCGGGAGTTCTCGCATTTTGTTTCCCGAGCTGAGAAATGCTGTGGACTGCCGGTGTTGTTTTTCGCGCGGCCGGACGGAGTTTTCGGATTTGCACAGGTGGGTGAGTGGTTAAAGCCAACAGACTGTAAATCTGTCCCTCTCAGGAGGTACGGAGGTTCGAATCCTCCCCTGTGCACCAGAGAATGAAGCATGGTTTCAAGGTTTCAGGGTTTCAAGGTTTCCAAGCTTACGACCGGGTTCCTTGAAACCCTGAAACTTTGAAACCTTGAAACCTGGAACTTGTGCCGATCAAGAAGAAGTTCGTGCTGGCTCTGATCGCGTATGCGGTGTTGGGAGTGTTGGCCTGGACCACGCTGTCGGACGAGCCGATTCGAGTCTTCAACGCCAACGTGAGGCTGCGAACCGGGACGCTGCTGATCCTGGGGCTGTTTGCTCTTCGAGCGGCGCTGTACTTTTGGCGGACCCGGATCGAGGAAGAGCGGGAAAGCGGGAAGCCGGTCGACTGAAGAGATGGAAGTCGAGGGCGGTGCGGATAAAAAGCAGGTCCTTCGCTTCGCTCAGGATGACAAATTTAAGGAAGTGTGGCGGGCCGATGTAGCTCAGTTGGTAGAGCACTCCCTTGGTAAGGGAGAGGTCATCAGTTCAATCCTGATCATCGGCTCCATGTAGATTGCTGAGAGCTGACAGCCGAGAGCTGACAGCTGGTTTCGAGGGCGGGAGTAACTCAGTGGTAGAGTCACAGCCTTCCAAGCTGTTGGTCGCGGGTTCGATCCCCGTCTCCCGCTCCAGAGTTGAGGCGTTCTGCGGGCGTGAGCGAAGCGGTAGCCCGCAGCCGAAATCCCAAGCGTTTTGTGCGAGGGATCTGAGGGTGTACGTAGAGTGAAGTTCGAGCAAGGCACGATCAAGGTCGAGAAAGAGCGCGAGTTCAGCGACCTGAAGTCTCGGATCGAGAAGGCGTTCGCGGCGGACCGGGTCACGAAGTATTTGAAGGAACTCGGCAGCCGCAAGATTCGTGTCCGCAACCTGGACGCGGCCTTCGCAGTGGATGCGATCGACCGGGCGGCAGGCGAGAACGCTGGAACGGCACGGTCTTTGTACCGCGCGCTGCCGGTTTCGGACCAGGCCCAGGTACGGGAGTTTTATCTCTCGAAGGTCGAAGAGGTCGATTCGGCGCTACGGGCGAAGTTTCACAAGCTGTATCAGTACTACTGAGTGGATCTCAGGACGACGATTGATTTGCGAACCAGCCGGCGAGACGCCGGCGCTACAGAGGATAAGAGCAAATGGCGAAAGAAAAATTTGAACGGACCAAGCCGCACTGCAACGTAGGGACGATTGGCCACATCGACCACGGCAAGACGACGTTGACGGCGGCCATCACCAAGGTGTTGCAGAAGCACAACCCGAAGATTGTGTTCCGGTCGTTTGATTCGATCGACAACGCTCCGGAAGAAAAAGCGCGCGGCATCACCATTGCCACGGCGCACGTGGAGTATGAGACGCCGAACCGGCACTATGCGCACGTGGACTGTCCGGGTCACGCGGATTACATCAAGAACATGATCACGGGCGCGGCGCAGATGGATGGCGCAATCTTAGTCGTGGCGGCGACGGACGGTCCGATGCCGCAGACGCGCGAGCACGTGCTGCTGGCGCGGCAAGTGGGTGTTCCCTACATTGTCGTGGCGCTGAACAAGTGCGACGCGGTGGACGATCCGGAGTTGCTGGATCTGGTGGAGCTGGAAGTACGCGAGTTGCTGAAGAGCTATCAGTTTCCGGGCGACGATGTGCCGGTGGTGCGGCTGTCGGCGCTGCTGGCGCTGAACGGGGACGAGAAGTGGGAAAAGCAGATCGACGCGCTGATGGAGGCGGTGGACAAGAGTGTGCCGCAGCCGGCGCGGGAGCTGGATAAGCCGTTCCTGATGCCGATCGAAGATATCTTTTCGATTCAGGGGCGGGGCACGGTGGTGACGGGGCGGATCGAGCGCGGCAAGGTGAAGGTGGGCGAAGAAGTGGAGATAGTGGGCTTCCGGGAGACGCGGAAGACGGTGGTGACGGGCGTGGAGATGTTCAAGAAGCAGCTGGACGAAGGCATGGCGGGCGACAACGCCGGCCTGCTGCTGCGGGGCATCGCGAAGGAAGAGGTGGAGCGCGGGATGGTGCTGGCGAAGCCGGGGTCGATTACTCCGCACACCAAATTCAAAGCGGAAGTTTACATTCTGACGAAGGAAGAAGGCGGGCGGCACACGCCGTTCTTCAAGGGATACAGGCCGCAGTTTTATTTGCGGACGACGGACGTGACGGGGATCGCGGAGTTGCCGGCGGGGACGGAGATGGTGATGCCGGGGGACAACGTGAGCCTGGTGATCGAACTGATCACGCCGGTGGCGATGGAGAAGGGATTGCGGTTCGCGATTCGCGAAGGCGGCCACACGGTGGGCGCAGGCACGATCGCGGAGATTATTCAGTAAGGTCAGAGGTAAGAGGTCAGATTGCAGAAGTAAGAAACTTTAAGGTTGGAGTTGGTTGCTAGAGGCTAGCAGCCGAAAGCTAGGAGCGGTTGAAATGCCCCGAGAGATCATTACGTTACAGTGCGGTGATTGCAAAGAACGGAATTATTCGAAGACCAAGAACCGCAAAACGACACCGGACCGCCTGGAGCTGAAGAAGTTCTGCAGCCGGTGCCGCAAACATACGCTGCACAAAGAGGTGAAGTAGTGGAACGCGGGCGAGGGCGCCCGCGCTACACGATCACAGGGGCGTAAGCTCAACGGTTAAACTGTCGGTCTCCAAAACCGAACTTGGGGGTTCGAATCCCTCCGCCCCTGCCAGATTTAAGGGTAAAGCCGAGGGTAGAGTCGAGGCCCGAGAGGGAGCCGTGGTCGAGGAAAGCGGGAAGGTATGGCGACAGCAGTAGAACAGAACGCGATTACAAGCACGCTGAGATCCTGGCCGGAGCGGATCAAAGGGTTTTACGGGGACGTACGCACGGAGATGAAGAAAGTCACGTCTCCTTCGCTCAAGGAAGTCCAGGGAACGACGACGGTCGTCATTATTACCGTGTTTCTGTTTGGACTGTTTTTTTTCCTGACAGATCTGGCCATCAGCAACACGTTGGAGCGGATGCTGCATTACTTCTCGCGCCGTTAGGCAGCGAGCGAAAGAAGCAATTGAATGCCGGATACGGATCCGAATATCGATAAAGAAAAGACCGAAGGCGCTGCGGTTGGCGAGAGCCTGCAGGCGCCGCCTTCACCGCCCGCGGAAGCAGTTGCTGGCGGCGAGCCGGTGCGCAATCCGAATATGAAGTGGTACATCATCCACGCCTATTCCGGGTTCGAGCGCAAGGTGAGGGAGTCGCTCGAATCGCGGGTGCAGGCTTTCGGGTTGCAGGACAAGATCGGCAAAGTGCTGATTCCGACCGAGTCGGTCACCGAAGTTCGCGGCGGCAAGAAATACACCTCGGAGCGCATGTTCTATCCCGGCTACGTGCTGGTCGAGATGGACATGGACGATCACGTCTGGCACGTGGTGAAGTCGACGCCGCGGGTGACCGGATTTGTGGGCACGGGACAGCAGCCGACTCCGCTGTCGGAAGAAGAAGTCAATCACATCGTTTACAAAGTGGCCGACAGCCGGGAGAAGCCGAAGCTCAAGGTCAAGTTCGAAAAGGGCGAGACGGTGCGCATCGGCGAGGGTCCATTCGCAACCTTCACGGGCGTGGTCGACGACGTCAACGAAGATCGCGAGACTTTGAAAGTGATGGTCACGATCTTCGGACGGTCGACTCCGGTGGAATTGGAATTTGGGCAAGTGGAGAAGGTCGCGTAGGCGGCCGGCTTTGTGGTCGTACGCGGAAAGTGCTTGGACCACAGGGGACACAGAGGAGCACAGGGAAAAGCTGCACAGGGGAAACCCTGAAGATTAAGCGCTGAGCCGAAAATCCTAGACTCGGGGCGGGACGGGGCAAAGCCCCGTCACCACACAAGAAGGTAGGTTGAGAAAGGCATCATGGCGAAGAAAGTTACAGGTTCGGTAAAGTTGCAGATTGCGGCGGGCAAGGCCACGCCGGCGCCTCCGGTGGGACCGGCGCTCGGTCAGGCGCAAGTCAACATCATGGAGTTCTGCAAGCAGTTCAACGCCCGCACCGGGCAGAAGGAACTCGAAGGGTTGATTGTTCCGGTCGTAATCACGGTCTACAGCGACCGCACGTTCACGTTTATCACCAAGACGCCGCCCGCGTCGATCTTGCTGAAGCGCGCGGCCGGCATCGCCAAGGGATCGGGCGCGCCTAATAAAGATAAGGTTGGCAAGGTGACGCTGAAGCAGGTCGAGGATATTGCGAAGCAGAAGATGCCGGATCTGAACGCCGCGTCGGTCGATGCCGCCATCAAGAGCGTGCGCGGCACGGCGCGGTCGATGGGAATTGAAGTGGTTGGATAAGATTCGACACTAGGAGTTTTTGTCGAAAACACCACGGCTCTTCGGAACAACGGAGGGCGGTGGGAGACTGAGGTGAAAATGAAGAAGTCAGGTAAGAACATAGAGAAGTCGCGGAAAGCGGTTGAGCCGCGGCCTTACACGCTGCAGGAAGCGGTTCCACTTCTGCAGAAAGTGAAATACGCGAAATTCGACGAGACCGTGGAAGTGACGTTGCGGCTGGGCGTCGATCCGAAGCATGCCGATCAGATGGTGCGGGGCACGGTGGTGCTTCCTCACGGGCTGGGCAAGTCGAAAAAAGTTCTGGTGATCGCGAGCGGCGAAAAGGTTCGCGAGGCCGAGGCGGCAGGCGCGGATTTTGTCGGCGGCGAAGATATGGTCGAGAAGATCACGAAAGAAAACTGGACCGGCTTCGACGCGCTGATTGCCACGCCCGACATGATGAAATCGGTTGGCCGTCTGGGCAAAATCCTCGGACCGAAGGGTCTGATGCCGAATCCAAAGACGGGCACAGTCACTATGGATGTTGCGCGCGCGGTGCAGGAAGTCAAAGCCGGCAAGGTCGAGTTCCGCACCGACAAGACGGCGCTGGTGCATGTGCCGGTGGGAAAGATTTCGTTCACGCCCGACAAGCTGATTGACAATGCAACCACTCTGATTTCAAGCGTGATCAAGGCGAAGCCTTCGGTGGCCAAGGGCAAGTATATTAAGGCTTGTTATCTGAGTTCGAGCATGGGGCCGGGCATCGCGCTGGACACGACTCCGATCGAGGTTGCGGCTAAGGCATAGGTTCTAAGGAAGCGCGCCAGACGCGCGATTTCTGCGCTCGCAAAAAACGCGAGCGCTTCGCGCGGCGCGCCCAGGTCCTGCGCAAGACAAAAGGCGTCTTGCTCAGGATGACAAACGAAATTCTGAAAGGGTTTGAATATGGCGGTTACTAGAGCTAAGAAAGTTGCGCAGGTTCAGAAACTTGGTGGCGATCTGAAGAATGCTTCGAGCATGATCGTGGCCACCTATTCCAAGCTGACGGTGACGCAGGACTTCGAATTGCGCAAGGCATTGCGTCCGACCGGAGCGAAGTATCGAGTGGTCAAGAACACTTTGGCGGAGCGGGCTGGCAAGGGCACCAAGGTGGAGCAAGCGCTGAAGAACCTGCAAGGTGTGACCTCGATCGCTTATACGGAAGGCGATCCGGTGGCGCTGGCGAAGGCGCTGGCGAAGTATGCCAAGGACAATCCGGAATTCAGCTTCAAGGCTGGGGTGGTCGAAGGCCGCGTAATTACGGTCAAGGAGATCGAGTCGCTGGCGACCATGCCGTCGAAGGGCGAGCTTTACTCGAAGCTGCTGTTCCTGTTGAACGCTCCGTCGCAGCGTCTGGTTACGGCGATGAATGCGGTCGGCCGGAACCTGGCGGTCGTCGTCGGCCAGGGCGTGGAACAGAAGAAATTTAAAGAAGCGTAAAGACGGCTACTGGCTTCTGGCTGCTAGCTTCTAGCGACCCAAGTTTTGATTGCTAGAAGCTAGTGGCTAGGAGCTAGAAGCCATAAAGAAGTTTCGGAGCGGCAATGTTGCTCGAAAAAAGATTTAGTTATTGCACGGCGAGGGGTGGCGCGGTCTGAAATTTTGGCGTGTCTGGCGCTGGAATGGACGACCTGGTCGCACTGGAAACCTGGCTGAGCGGTAGCGAAATCGCAAATCTTAACAAAGCGGAGAGATTCACATGGCGGACCTACAGCAGTTGGAAGAGTCAATAGTTGGCCTGTCGTTGCTGGAAGCAGCAGACCTGGTCAAGAAACTGGAAGCGCGTCTGGGCGTTTCGGCGGCGGCAGCGGCCCCGGTAATGGTTGCCGGCGGCGGAGCGGCGGCGGGCGGAGCGGCTCCGGCCGAGGAAAAGACCGAATTCACGGTTGTTCTGAAGGAAGTCGGAGCCAACAAGATCAATGTAATCAAGGCGGTACGTGAGGTCACCAGCCTCGGCCTGAAAGAGGCAAAGGACCTGGTGGACGGCGCTCCCAAGAACATAAAGGAAGGCGTTTCTAAGGACGAAGCGGAGGCCATCAAGAAGAAGTTTACCGAAGCGGGGGCCACTGTAGAAGTCAAATAGTTGGAGGGGGTGTGGTGGCGGGGCTCCGCCCCGCTGGACGGGGCGAAGCCCCGTCACCACACGGGCAAGCGGACGCTCTAGCAATTATTTGACCGAAGAGTAGCTGAATCCGGGGAAGTGGTGTTAATATCTAATAAATAACCCGCTTACCCTGGCTTCACTGCGAGGCGACGGCGACCCGCATCCTCCAAATAAACCCAGGAAGCGGAACGGAAAAGGGTCGCTGGATTGAAAGTATGGCAGCCGGTCCCGCGGGCGGCGGGACGGAACAGGCCTTTGAACTGGCGCGGAATTTTACAAGTTACCTAGGATTAAGCGTCGCACGCGGCGCCTGCGGACAGACATGTCCTTGCGGGGGCCGGTGTCTTTTGTAGTGTACACCGCTCACTAGCAGTATTTTGGCGCGGCGTTTTGCGCCCTCATTCCGCTTGTACCAGCAGCCCCGGGCTGCCTGAAAGCAGGAGTTTCTAAGAATGCCTAAGCACAATATCCACCGCAAGCGTTTCGATTTTTCCAAAATTCCAGCAACCATCCAGATCCCGAACCTGATCGAGGTTCAGAAGCGCTCCTATGACCGCTTCCTGCAGATGGACAAACTGCCCAGCGAACGAGAAGACGGCGGGCTGCAGGCGGTGTTTCAGTCGGTGTTCCCGATCACCGATTTCCGCAACGTTTCGCAGCTTGAGTTTGTCGACTTCGCGATTGGCAACTGGGAATGCAAATGCGGCCACCTGAAGGGGCTGCACCACTTGCGCACGACGTGTCGGAATTGCGGATCGACGGTGATCACGGACCCGTTTCATCCCGGCGAAGTTCTCTGCCACAAGTGCGGCACTTACAACGCGAACACTCCCGACTTCTGCAACAAGTGCGGCGACCCGGTTGGGTTGCAGCTAAAGTATGACGTAGCCGAATGTGAAGAGCGCGGCATGACCTACTCCGCCCCGCTCAAAGTCACGATGCGGCTCACAATCTGGGACAAGGATGAGGCGGGCAACCGTTCCATTCGCGACATCAAAGAACAGGAAGTTTTCTTCGGCGACGTTCCGCTGATGACGCAGAACGGGACTTTCATTATCAATGGGACCGAGCGAGTAATCGTCAGCCAGTTGCACCGCTCGCCGGGCGTGTTCTTCGAGACGGCGGCGAACCGCACCTACTTCCTGGGAAAGATCATTCCCTACCGCGGTTCGTGGGTTGAATTTGAATACGACCAGAAGAACGTTCTGTACGTCCGCATCGACCGCAAGCGCAAATTCCTGGGCACGATTTTCCTGCGCGCGCTGGGCCTGCGTTCCGGCGAAGATATTCTGAAAACCTTCTACACCACGGACCGGCTGGTTGTCCGCGACAAGAAGCTGTTGTGGACGCTCGATCCGGCGAGCGACAAGCCCACGAATCTGCTGGGCATGAAGCTGGCGCACAGCATCAAGTCGAAGTCGGGTGACGAGGTTGCGCACTCCGGCCGCAAGATCAGCCCTGCGATCCTGAAGGAAATTCAGAAGGCGAAGATCGGCGAAATCGAAGTGGACACCAGCGACCTCGAAGGCGCGTGGGCGGCCAGCGACATCGTCGACACCACGACCGGCGAAGTGCTGCTGGAGGCCAACTCGGAAATCACAGCCGACAAGGTGGCCAAGATCCTGGAGTCGGGCGTGGTCGAGATGACCGTATTCTTCCCCGAGCGCGACGACGTAGGCACGGTGATCAGCCAGACGCTGCGCCGCGATTCGGTTGCGACTCCTTCAGAAGCCTTGATCGAGATTTATCGCAAGTTGCGGCCGGGCGATCCGCCCACGCTGGACACGGCGACGGCGTTGTTCCAGGGCATGTTCTTCGATCCGCGCAAGTATGACTTCTCGCGCGTGGGCCGGTTGAAGTTCAACATCAAGCTGTTCGAGAACCAGGAAGCGACGAGCCTGGAACAGCGCACGCTTGATCCCAACGATTTTTACGCGACCATCAAGTACCTGCTCAAACTGCGCAAGAACATTGGCGCGGTGGACGACATCGATCACCTGGGCAATCGCCGCGTGCGAGCGGTGGGCGAGTTGCTGGAAAACCAGTTCCGTATCGGCCTGGTTCGCATGGAACGCGCGATCAAGGAAAAGATGAGCGTGTACCAGGAAATGTCGACGGCCATGCCGCACGACTTGGTCAACGCCAAGCCGGTGATGGCCGCGATTCGCGAGTTTTTCGGGTCCTCGCAACTGTCGCAGTTCATGGATCAAACGAATCCGCTATCGGAAATCACGCACAAGCGGCGCCTGTCGGCCCTGGGGCCGGGCGGGTTGTCGCGCGAACGCGCGGGATTTGAAGTCCGCGACGTCCACCCGACCCACTACGGACGCATCTGCCCGATTGAAACGCCGGAAGGTCCGAACATCGGACTGATCTCGTCGTTGAGCTGCTTTGCGCGCATCAACGACTACGGTTTCATCGAGTCGCCCTACCGCAAGGTGAAGAACGCGCGCGTGGTGGATTATGTCATCGTGGTCAACGCCGGTGACAGCAGCTACAAAGTCGGCGACTATGCCGAGAAGAGCGAGATGGAGAAGGTCAATGCCGATCTGAAAGAGCGGCGCAAGAAGCCGGCTGAAGTCGAGCCGTTTTCCTTCTATCTCTCGGCGTGGGAAGAAGACCGGCACACCATTGCTCAGGCCAACATCGAACTGGACGAAAAGGGCCGCATCGCCGGCGAACTGGTCAATGCACGCAAGGCGGGCAACTTCGTCCTGGTGCACCGCGACGAAGTGGACTATGTGGACGTCAGCCCGAAGCAACTGGTCTCCGTCGCAGCATCGCTGGTGCCATTCCTGGAGCACGACGACGCCAACCGCGCGCTGATGGGTGCGAACATGCAGCGCCAGTCGGTGCCCCTGCTACGGGCACAGGCTCCGATTGTCGGAACTGGGATGGAAGGCGTCACCGCACGCGACTCGGGCGCGGTGGTGCTGGCACGCCGTAACGGAATTATCGATTCGGTCGATTCCGAACGCATCATTGTTCGGGTCGAAGGCGAGCATCAACCGATGCAGCTTTCGCGCGAAGTGGGCAGCGACATTTATCAGCTCACGAAGTTCAAGCGCTCGAACCAGAACACCTGCATCAACCAGAAGCCGATCGTAAAGAAAGGCCAGCGGGTGGTGAAGGGGCAAGTGATTGCCGACGGCCCGTGCACCGACTTTGGCGAGCTGGCCCTCGGACGCAATGTGCTGGTCGCGTTCATGCCGTGGCGCGGCTACAACTTCGAAGACGCGATTCTGGTTTCGGAAAAGATGGTGAAAGAGGATTACTACACCTCAGTTCACATCGAAGAGTTCGAACTCGAAGCCCGCGATACGAAGCTCGGCCCCGAGGAAGTGACGCGCGACATTCCGAACGTGAGCGAATCGACGCTGCGCAATCTGGACGAAGCAGGTGTGATCCGCATCGGCGCGGGTATCAAGCAGGGGGACATTATCGTCGGCAAAGTTACGCCGAAGGGTGAAACGCAGCTCACGCCGGAAGAAAAACTGTTGCGTGCGATCTTCGGCGAAAAGGCCGGCGACGTGCGCGACGCTTCGCTCTACTGCCCGCCAGGAATCGAAGGCATCGTGGTGGACGTGAAGATTTTCTCGCGCAAGGGCCAGGAGAAGGACGAACGCGCCAAAACGATTGAAGGCTACCAGGTCGCGAAACTCGAAAAGAACCTTTCGGACGAGATTCGAATTCTGACCGACGAGCGCCTGAAGCGCTTGGAAGGCCTGCTGGGCGGCAAGGAAGTGCAAGCCGACCTGCACGACGAGCGCACCAACAAACGGTTGTTGACGAAGGACACGATTCTGGACCGCGACGCGATCGAGCGTATTTCGACCCGCAACCTGAAGCGGATCAAGTACGCCGACAAGGACCCGCGGGTGAACGAGCAAATCGACGAAATCGAGGAGATGACCTCGCGCCAGATCGACGTGCTCAAGAAGATCGTCAACGAAAAGAAAGACAAGCTGACCAAGGGCGATGAGCTGCCGCCTGGCGTGATCAAGCTGGTGAAGGTGTACATCGCCATGAAACGCAAGCTGAGCGTCGGCGACAAAATGGCCGGACGCCACGGCAACAAGGGCGTGATCGCCCGCATTCTGCCAGAAGAGGATATGCCGTACCTGGAGGATGGAACGCCGGTCGAGATCGTCCTGAACCCGCTCGGTGTGCCCAGCCGTATGAACGTGGGGCAGATCCTTGAAACTCATCTGGGATGGGCAGGTCATGAACTAGGACTGAAGATTGCGGAGTTGCTGAAACAGAACACTCGTGCCGAAGCTGTCCGCCGCGATCTCAAAGCTTTGTTCAAGGACACCGTTCTGGCGGACACCATCGCCGACTTGAGCGAAGATGAGCTCGAAGCGCTGGCTCCGACGCTTAAGAAGGGCGTGTTCATGGGATCGGCGGTATTCGACGGCGCCCGGGAAATGGAGATCAAGGCGCTGCTGACGAGTGCGGGCCTGCCTACCTCAGGCAAGACGTACTTGCGCGACGGCATGACGGGCGAGAAGTTCGAACAGCCGGTCACGGTGGGTTACATCTACATGTTGAAGCTGTCGCACCTGGTGGACGACAAGATTCACGCGCGATCCATCGGACCCTACTCGCTGATCACGCAGCAGCCGCTGGGTGGCAAGGCGCAGTTCGGAGGCCAGCGTTTTGGAGAGATGGAAGTCTGGGCTCTGGAAGCGTACGGCGCAGCGTTCATCCTGCAAGAGTTGCTGACCGCGAAGTCGGACGATGTATACGGGCGCACCAAAATCTACGAGGCCATCGTCAAAGGCGAGGCCGCGATGGAGCCGGGCGTACCGGAGTCGTTCAACGTGCTGATTCGCGAGCTGCAGGCGCTTTGCCTGGATGTCGAGTTGATCAAGGCCACGGAGAGGAAACCGGTGGCGGTGGCAGCAGATTAGTTAAAGATCGTCGTTGGTCGTTAGTCGATGGTCGTTCGCGGCTTATGGCCACATTGAACTTTCGAGAAAAGACCGGCAGCGCTCTGCTCTCTCGCCGCCGGTCACAGTGTTTCGCTAGCGACGAACGACCAACGACTAGCGACTGTTTTTGAGGGCCGCTGGTGGGCGCGTAAGACCCACAGGAAAGCGGAGGAACATGTTTCGTTCGAGCCCGTTCGATATGGCAAATCCGGTGGCTGACTTTGATGCCATTCGCATCAGCCTGGCGTCCCCGGAAAAGATCCGGAGCTGGTCGCATGGGGAAGTGACCAAGCCGGAAACCATCAACTACCGCACCTTCAAACCGGAGCGCGATGGCTTGTTCTGCGCGCGTATTTTCGGCCCGGTCACCGACTGGGAATGCCTCTGCGGCAAGTACAAGCGCATGAAGCATCGCGGGGTGATCTGCGACAAATGCGGCGTGGAAGTCACGCTGTCCAAGGTCCGCCGCGAACGCCTCGGTCACATCGAGCTGGCTTCGCCTTGTTCGCACGTGTGGTTCTTCAAGGGACTGCCCAGCCGCATCGGGCATCTGCTCGATATTTCCCTGCGCGATCTGGAAGCGATTCTGTACTTCGAGGCCTATGTGGTCGTCGATCCCGGCGACTCCCCGGTCAAAGAGCGCGAAGTCATCAAGGACGAAGTGAAGTACCGGGAACTCGACCAGCAATATCGCCCCGCCGGCTTCAAAGCCATGATGGGCGCGGAAGCGATCAAGGAACTTCTGAAGCGCATTGAAGTCGATTCGCTCGCCGCCGAACTGCGCGAGAAGATGAAGCATGAAACCTCGCTGCAGAAGCGCTTGAAGTATGCCAAGCGCCTGAAAGTGGTTGAGGCTTTTCGTAAGAGCGGCAATAAACCGCAGTGGATGATCCTGGACGTGCTGCCGGTGATTCCACCCGAGCTGCGCCCGCTGGTTCCACTCGATGGCGGACGCTTTGCCACCTCCGATCTGAACGATCTTTACCGGCGCGTCATCAACCGGAATAACCGGTTGAAGAAGCTGATGGACCTGCACGCTCCCGAAGTTATCGTGCGCAACGAAAAGCGCATGTTGCAGGAAGCGGTGGACGCTCTGTTCGACAACGGACGCCGCGGGCGCGTGCTGCGTGGCGCCAACAACCGGCCCCTGAAGTCGCTCTCCGATACGCTGAAGGGCAAGCAAGGACGCTTCCGCCAGAACCTGCTGGGCAAGCGCGTGGACTACTCCGGCCGTTCGGTGATCGTGGTTGGCCCCGAGCTCAAGCTGCACCAGTGCGGCTTGCCGAAGAAGATGGCGCTCGAGTTGTTCAAGCCATTCATCTACCACCGTCTGGAACAAACCGGAAACTGCACCACCATCAAGCAGGCAAAAGAAATGGTGGAGCAGCAGGAACCGATTGTCTGGGACATTCTGGAAGAGGTCATCAAGGACCATCCCGTCATGCTGAACCGAGCGCCTACGCTCCATCGCCTGGGCATTCAGGCGTTCGAGCCGGTGCTGGTGGAAGGCAAGGCGATCAAGATTCACCCGCTGGTCTGCACCGCGTTCAACGCCGACTTCGACGGCGACCAGATGGCGGTGCACATTCCGCTTTCGCCCGAGGCGCAGGTGGAAGCGAGCGTCCTGATGCTGTCTTCGCACAACATCCTGTCGCCGGCATCCGGCCATCCCATCACCGTGCCCACGCAGGACATGGTGCTGGGCCTCTATTACCTGACGAAGGCAAAGCCGGGCGCGAAGGGCGAAGGCCGTTCTTTCGCGAACATCGACGAAGTGGTAATCGCGCTCGAAATGGGCGAAGTGGAAACGCTTACCCCGATTCGTCTGCGTTACACCGGCGAAGTCATTGACCTGACCCAGGCCTACGATGATCAGGACGTAACCCATACCGAGCCCACGCAGATTAAGCGCGAGTACCTGAATACCACCGTCGGCCGCGCCATTCTCAACGACCATCTGCCCAAGGCAGTGCCCGGCGTCAACTTGGCCATGCCCTACATCAACGGCTTGCTCAAGAAGAAGGGCATCGGGCAACTGGTCAATTACTGCTATCTGCGGTTTGGCCTGGAAGTCACGGTCAAGATGCTCGATGAGATCAAGTCGCTCGGGTTCCGTTATGCCACGCGCGCGGGACTCTCCATCGGCATTGATGACATGGTGATCCCGGACAACAAGAAGACCCTGGTGAAAGACGCCGACAAGCAGGTAATCAACGTGCAGCAGCAGTACCTGGATGGCGCGATCACCAACGGCGAACGTTACAACAAGGTCATCGAAATCTGGTCGGCCATTACCGAAAAGGTTGCCGATGAAATGTTCAACCAGATGCAGAGACGCGACAAAGAGGGCGAACTCAATCCGATCTACGTCATGGCCGATTCTGGCGCTCGCGGATCGAAACAGCAGATCCGTCAGCTCTCCGGAATGCGCGGACTGATGGCGAAACCGACCGGCGAAATCATCGAGACGCCGATCACGGCGAATTTCCGTGAAGGGTTGACGGTGCTCGAGTACTTCATCTCGACGCACGGCGCCCGCAAGGGTCTGGCCGATACGGCTCTGAAGACGGCCGACTCCGGTTACCTGACCCGCCGTCTGGTGGACGTGGCGCAGGACGTGATCATCAGCGAATACGACTGCGGCACCGTGGACGGAATTTTCGTCTCCGGTATCGTCGAGGCCGGCGAAATCATCGAGCCGCTGCGCGACCGTATTGTGGGTCGCGTATCGCTCGAGAAGATCAAGGACTACGAAGGCCAGGTTGTGGTGGACGTGAATCAGGAAATCACCGAAGATCTGGCGGGTGCGATTCAGGCCGCGGGTATCGAGCGGGTGAAGATCCGTTCGGTGCTCACCTGTGAGTCGAGGCGTGGCGTTTGTGTCATGTGCTACGGACGCAATCTTGCCTCTGGGCGGCTGGTCGAACTCGGCGAGGCGACCGGCGTGATCGCGGCGCAGTCCATCGGCGAACCTGGAACGCAGCTCACCATGCGCACCTTCCATATCGGAGGCACAGCGTCGCGAGTTTCGGAGCAGTCGCGCCTCGATGCCAAGAGCAACGGCAGCGTGCGCTTCATCAACTTGCAGACGGTGAAGGCGAAGACTGGCGACCTGGTGGTCATGAACCGACAGGGCTCGATTGCGGTGGTGGACGAGAAGGGCCGCGAACGCGAGCGCTATGCGGTGGTGTATGGCGCCAAGGTCAAAGTTGCAGAAGGCGGGCCGGTACAACTCGGTCAGGTTATGGTCGAGTGGGATCCGTACACTTTTGCCATCCTCACTGAAATTGGCGGCACGGTGCAGTTCAAGGACCTGCAGGAAGGCATCACGCTGCACGAAGAAGTGGATGAGGTTACCGGTTTGTCGCGTCACGTGGTGGCGGACTCGCCCGACGAGAAACGTCAGCCGGCCATCGTAATCAAAGGCAAGGCAAGCAAGCGCTACCTCATGCCTTCGCGCGCCCACCTCATGGTGCAGGACGGAGACACGGTGTTTCCGGGCGACGTGCTGGCCAAGATCCCGCGCGAGACCACCAAGACCAAGGACATCACGGGCGGTCTGCCGCGCGTGGTGGAATTGTTCGAGGCCCGCAAGCCGCGCGAGACTGCCGTGATCAGCGAAATCGACGGCGTGGTGCGCTTCGGCGAGGTCGCCAAAGGACAACGCAAACTCTACGTGGCAGCCGATAACGGCACGGAGAAGGAATATTCCGTTCCGCGCGGCGTTCACATCAACGTGCAGGAAGGCGAGCGCGTCCGCGCGGGTGAACCGCTGATGGACGGCCCGCTGAACCCGCACGACATTCTGGCCGTGCTCGGCGAGAAAGAGCTGCAGTCTTACCTGGTGAATGAAATCCAGGAAGTCTACCGGCTGCAGGGCGTGAACATTTCGGATAAGCACATCGAAGTGATCGTCCGCCAGATGATGCGCTGGGTGAAGGTCGAAGATGTGGGCGACACCCAGTTCCTGCTGGAACAGCAAGTGGACAAGTTCCGCTTCCACGAGGAGAACGAGCGTGCGATTGCGAACGGGGGCAAACCAGCCACCGGGCGTCCGTTGCTGCTCGGGATCACCAAGGCGTCGCTCTCCACCGATTCGTTTATCTCCGCCGCCTCCTTCCAGGAGACTACGCGCGTGCTGACCGAAGCTTCGATACAGGGAGCGGTCGATCATCTGCGCGGCCTGAAGGAGAACGTGATCGTGGGCCGCTTGATTCCCGCCGGCACCGGCATGGAATATTACCGCAACGTGCGCCTCTCTCCAGAAATGGAAGAGGCCGCCAGCAAGGTGCAGGAGGAAGTCTCGCAAGCCTATGAAGATGCCGAGCGCGCACTCGAACTCATGCGGCACGAAGGCGAGACCGAAGAGCTCGCCGCGGAGTAGTACAGACGAACTCAGACAGGGGCGACGCGAGTCGCCCCCTCGTTTTTGCTCGTGTAGAGACGGGGCCGTGCCCCGTCCATGCCGAGCTCGGCTCGGCAGTTGTCGGCAGCCACGGAAGCTCTTGGTTACGTATAGAATGACGCTGAACTAAGCGACGATTTCCAAATCCAATGTCCTTAGCACTGGAACCACAGCGCCTGCCCGAGCCACCTGAGGACCGCAATCCCGCGCCGGAGCCGGTTCCGGGTGGACTGGTGCTGGCTCCGGCATTGGGACGCTTCTGGCGTCTGTTCCGTTTGTCGATCTGGCGTGCCTTCGAGCACGATGCTTTCGGGACTGCCAAAGGTTCGGCTTATTCGGCCATCTTCACTTTTTTCCCAGCCTTACTGGTCCTGGGCGCGATACTTGCCACGCTGAGGCGCGGCGAAGTATACCTGCGCGAAATCTCTTACGCTCTGGGAACCATTTTGCCTGCGGGTAGCGCTACCGCGATTTCCTATCTGAGAAGCAAGGTGGACCGGCCGGTGGGCCTGCTCGTCTCCACTTCGTTATTGACGATGTGGACCGCTTCCGGCGCCATCATCTCCTGGATGGATGGCTTCCGCCGCGCCTACCAGCTGCCCAAGACGTGGGGATTAGTCAAGGAGCGCGCGATTGCGATTTCACTGGTTTTGATGGCAGGTCTGCCGCTGACCTTCGCCACCATTCTGGTTGCAGTCGGCAGCCGTTTTGAAACCCGGATTTTGATTCACAGCGGGCATGAATTCGGACCTCTGATTCTATTGGCGTGGGGCGCGATCCGCTGGGCCATTGCGATCCTGACCAGCATCGCCGTGATGCAGCTGATCTATCACAACGCGCTGCCCCGCACCCAACCCTGGCACAGCGTTTTGCCAGGAGCGGTCCTCGCGACCGTCCTGTGGCTGCTCTCCACTGCGTTATTTGGATATTATTTGCAACACTATGTTGATTACAGCGTCATCTACGGTTCGCTTGGTGTAGGCATCGCGCTAATGGTCTGGATGTACATCATCTCGCTGGTGGTGCTGATTGGCGCCGAATTTAATGCCATGCTTTTTCCCCGCGGCCTGACGAAGGTTCCACGTCCGCGGGTGGACGCGGAAGGTCGCTGACGGTGAAGTTAAGGGCCACCTCCCAGATCGCCTCGGCCACTGAGCCCACGCGCCGCGCAAAAATCATCTGCACGATTGGTCCGGCCTGTGATTCCGAAGATTTGATCCACGACCTGATGCGCCTGGGCATGGATGTTGCCCGTCTGAATTTCTCCCACGGCACGCATTCCGAACATGCCCGGCGAATCCGGCGGCTGCGCCGCGCCGCTTATCAGTTGAAGCGGACTATCTGTATTCTTCAAGACCTCCAAGGTCCGAAGATTCGTACCGGCCTCCTGAAAAATGGGAAGGCTGTGCTGCTGAAGACCGGAGCCTTGCTGACGATTACGCCACGCAAGGTGGCAGGCACCGCCGCGCTGATTGCCACTGATTTTGCCGGCTTGGCGCGCGAAGTCGGGCCGGGCTCGCGCGTGCTCTTGTCGGACGGACGGATTGAACTCAAAGTGCGCACGACTCGTGGTGAGGATGTGGAATGCGAAGTCCTGAACGGGGGAATGCTCGGGGAGCAGCAAGGGATTAATTTGCCCGGCGCGGCCGTGGCCATCCCCGCGTTAACGGCCAAAGATAAGCGCGACCTCGAGTTCGGTTTGAAGCATGGAGTGGACGTGGTGGCGCTGTCGTTCGTGCGTTCCGCCGATGACATCCGCATGGCCAAGAATCTGATGCGCGAGTTAGGCAAATCCGTGCCCATCATCGCCAAGCTGGAAAAGCCACAAGCCATCGAGCGCCTGGAGGAAATTCTGGAAGTGACGGACGGCGTCATGATTGCCCGCGGCGACCTGGGTGTCGAACTACCGCCCGAGCGGGTTCCAGTCATCCAGAAGCAGGTGATTCAGCGCGCCGGGGTGTGGCGCAGGCCAGTCATCACGGCCACCCAGATGCTTGAGTCCATGACCGAGAACCCGCGGCCCACGCGGGCGGAGGCTAGCGACGTAGCGAACGCAATTTTTGACGGAACCGACGCGGTGATGCTCTCGGGAGAAACCGCCAGCGGGCGCTATCCGCGCGAGACCGTCGCCATGATGGCCCGCATCATTCTGGAGGCGGAGGCTAGTATCGCCCAACAGCCCTCGGAACGCCGCCGCCGTCATCAGGAACACCGTTATTCGGTTGCCGAGACCATCTGCGAATCCATTGCGCACGCCGCCGAAGATCTACCCATGCGTGCGATCGCCGTCTTCACCGAAAGTGGCAACACGGCGCGCATGCTTTCGAAACATCGTCCAAAGGTGTGTATTTACGCTTTCAGTCATAAGCCGGAAGTCTGCAATCGTATGAATGCGCTTTGGGGCGTGCATCCGGTTTACGAGAAACAGTGGGAGTCAGCGGAGGCGATGCTCCGGACCGCCGAAAAAGAATTGTTGCCGAAAGGTCTTCTCCGCCCCGGGGACGTGCTCGGGTTGGTGGCGGGAACCAAGCTCACTTCCGGCGCCACCAATTTTATGCGGTTGCACACGGTGAGGGAAAGAGATCAGCCCCGAGCGGGACGGCGAAAGAAGGAATAGCGACCATTGAGAGTAAGTGATGAAGGCCAAAGCAGGTCCTTCCCCTTCGACAGGCTCAGGGTCAGGATGACAAACTTTCCTGCGGCTAGCTTCGAGTCGTTGCACCATGCAGCCACCGTTTCCATTTGCCGATGATTCGCTCGGCCCCGCTGTGCGCGGCTTTCTGCACTCGCCCGCGCATCCCAACGGCAATGCTATGGTCCTGACGCACGGCGCAGGAGCGGACTGCAACGCTCCTCTGCTGATCGCGCTCAGCGAGGCTCTTGCCGCGAATGGCTATGTCGTTCTGCGCTGCGATTTGCCCTTTCGCCAGGAGCGGCGAACCGGCCCGCCGTTTCCGGGAAATGCGGAGCGCGATCGCGCGGGACTGCGCAATGCGGTTGCAGCTTTGCGCAAGAATGTCGCGGGCCGGATCTTTCTTGGCGGGCCCTCCTACGGCGGACGCCAGGCGACGATGCTTTGCGCTGGTGAGGCTGAGTTAGTGACCGGACTGCTTCTGCTTTCGTATCCCTTACATCCTCCGCGTAAGCCGGAGCAACTCCGCATTCAACATTTGCCTAACCTGCGAACTCCGAGCCTGTTTGTGCATGGAACGCGAGATCCCTTCGGAAGCGTGGAGGAGATGAGGCACGCTCTGCGGTTAGTTCCGGCCAAAACCGAGTTAATGACAGTGGAAGGCGCAGGTCACGACCTGGGATACAAAGGGAAGATGAAGGCACAAGCGCTTCCCGGCCACGTTCTCGAAGCGTTCGCTGCGATGTTCGGGTGAAAAAGCTCTCTTGGCGCCAACTAAAGCAGGTCCTTCGCTTCGCTCAGGATGACAAACAGGTGGCTGACGGCTGACGGCTAATTCACCCAACCCGATTTCGATCCGCCGTTGGTTTTCTCATTATCGTCGGGGGGGACGTAGTTTCCGTGCTCGTCGAAGGTGACTTTGCGGTCGTGGTCTCTCATATAGACTTCGAATTTTCTCGCGGCGCGGCGGCGCTTCCAGCGGTAGTAAGAGTTGCGCACGCCGAAATAACGCTCGGAGGCCGCATAGCCGACTCCGCGAGAAGGCATGAATTTCACCCACAGGAAGCCGAAGAGCAATCCGCCGAGATGCGCGAAGACCGCAATATCGCCCGATGGCTCAAAAGCTGCAATCACCGCAGCCACCACCAAAATGCCGACCAGGTATTTGGCTTTGATTCTAAACGGCAACGGAAACAAAAACATTTCCTGATTGCCGTAAAGCATCCCAAAAGCCATCAGCAGTCCGAAGATGCCGCCCGAGGCGCCCACCGTTCCGGTTCCCGGGCTCATCCCAAGGAAGCGGGTATAGGAGACGGCAATGGTCACCAAAGCGGCGCCGACGACGCAGAATGTGTAGCACTCGATGAATCGTCGCGGTCCCCAGTCGAGTTCCAGATATGCGCCGATAAACCAAAGCATGAGCATATTGAAGAACAAGTGACTGAAGCTGGCGTGCAGCAAGGAGTAGGTGACCAATTGCCACACTCTGCCATGCATCACAGCGACTGGAATTAGCGCCAGCCCCTCCCGCATGAGAAGGAAGACGCCCGGGGCAAAAGTCTCCATCACCTTCTGAAACAGGTAAATCCCGGTGCAGGTCAGAATGATGCGTTTCACCCATCCTGCAAATGGAGGGAAACTGAACGAGATGGTTTGTCCGCGACTCATTTAAGTTCGAGGTTTCAAAGTTTCAAGGTTTCAAGGGAAAACCTTAGAGTGCCACTGGGTCTTAACGTTGAAACCTTGCAACCTTGAAACTCTGAAACCTTTTCCTCATCTTTCTGGTTCCGGCACAACCGGAAGACTGCGATGTCCCGCTTGATCTATGGCCCGCACACCGAATATCACATTATCCTTCGAAACCTTCACAGTTGCACGCGTACCACTACTGACCGTTTGCACGTACTCCCAATCGGCCGCGTTCGTCGAACGCCAAACTACCTCGTAAGCGGCCGCTCCCGCCGAAGGTTCCCAGGTCAACGTCGTGTCATTATCGAGGTTCTTCGTCTGCATTCTTACGCTGGCTGGCGGTGCTGGAGCCGATGCCAGCGAGGCCAGCGTCGCCAGGTTCAGCCGCGTGACGTGCGCCACATAGTCGAAATCCACGAACTTCGGCAGGTCTCCATATTCGATGCCGTTTTCGGTTCGAACGTTTTGATGTTGATGGTTATAATCTTCACGAAATTCGGTGAGGCGCACGGCGGCGAAGCCCTGCTGATTGAACGAATAGTGGTCGCCTCCGCGCAGGAAGCGGTCGAGCCGGAAGATCAGAAGCGGCTTCACTCCGGCATCGTACGAGCGCCCAACGTCGGCGATGTAGCGGGCAAGTTCGCGCGAGACGGAGTCGCTCTCTCCACCGAGCATTCGAATGCGCTTGATTTCAGCCTCGCTCGCCGCCGCCGGCAGGCCTTCGGAAAATACACGAACAACGCTCACATCCTGCCCCGGACCCAGGTTGCCGCCTACGATGTCGTTATTCAGGACGGCTTCGATTTTCCATCCCTGTTGCTTGGCCATCTGGGCGAAGTGCTTGCTGCCGTTCAGGCCCTGCTCTTCTCCGGCGACGGCCAGAAAAATAATCGTCGCTGGGAACTTAAGTTGGGCGGCAGCTTTGCTCAAAACGCGAGCGCATTCCAGGCTCACTGCGGTGCCACTGCCGTCGTCATTCGCCCCCGGCGCCGGGTCGGTCCCATTAAAGGTATCGCTATTTCGCGAGTCATAGTGGCCGGTCACCAGCACGATCCGACTCGCCTGCTGCAGATCGCTTCCATGCAGCACGGCATAAACGTTGGTGATTTCAGTCGGTTTCGGAATGCGGTCGCCGGGTTGCTCGGTGAAAGTGTCAGTTTTTATCTCCAGGCAATCGCCGCAGTCTTTGGAGTAGCGTTCAAACTCCGCTTTGATCCACTCCCGCGCCGCACCAATTCCCTTGCCTGCTTTGATCGATTCCTCGTCCTGCGCGGAAATCGTAGACCGGTTTCCGAAGCTGACCATCTTCTCGACCGTCTGCCGGATGCGGTCCGCTGAAACTTGCCGGAGCGCCTCGGCGATGTGCGGGTCGATGTGCCGATCGGATGCCAAGCGCGGCGCCGGTCCCTGGGCCATTTCCTGCCCCTGGCCCTGGCACAGAGGCCCGCTGGACGCCAGCGCCAGCGCAACCATTACGGCTGCTACAAGGCCTGTGGAGAAGCAGCGAAAACTGACAGATTTTGTCATTTCTATCGTTTCTGTTAGGGAAGAATTTTTCTGGTAAGCCACTTGACCTTTTCCTCTCCAAGAAACTAAATATAACAGGGTACCCCGAACGTGGAGGGAAACATGGTGTACTGTCCTGAATGCGAGACGGATCTCGACATCGACGAAGATGAGGTCGATGAGGGCGCGGTCGTCTCCTGCCCGGAGTGCGGCACCGACTTCGAGGTGGTCACAGTGAATCCGGTGGAGCTGAAAGTAGTCGGCGGGGACGAGATCGACGAGGATGAGGACGAAGAAGATGCCGACGACGAAGATGAGGACGAGGACGAGGATTCCTGAACAATTCTGCACATTTCCGGGTATTCCGCCGCTTGGTCGCAATGGCTTCGCCGCTTGTGCTCCTGGTGTCTCTGCTTGCCCCAGCGAGCGCGCAGGGTAATGGCCGGGAGAAGCCGAAACCTTACGCCCTGATCTACGGAACGGTTTGGGACCCCGACGGGCATCCTCTTTACGGGGTCAAAGTGAAGATCCGGCGGGCCGACGAGAAAAAGGCACGCTGGGAGCTCTATTCCAATCACACCGGCGAGTTCGCCCAGCGTTTGCCCACCGGCAAAGCGGATTACATCGTTTGGGCGGACGTGAAAGGCTACAAACTGCCCGACGGCAAGAAGTTGAAGCCCAGCCCCGAAGTAACCGTGCATATCGACGATGACGAGCGTTCTGACATCGGTCTTCATTTAGACTGGTAAGGGCCGCGGTGGTGGGGAATCGGCGGCCAACGGGAAACTCATGAAGAATGCGGTCATTGCTGGTGCGCGTACGGCTTCGTTGCTGGTCATCTTATGGGTGGTTGTATTGTCGGCGCCGGTCTACTCGACGTCGGCCTTCTCGACGTCGGTCTTCTCCACGTCGGTGCTGGCCGCTCCAGCGCAGTTGTTTGGGCGCGATACGAAGAAAGACAAAACCCGTCTGCTTACAGGCAAGGTGCTCGACAGTGGCGACAATCCTTTGCCGAACGCAGTCGTATATCTGACCAACACTCAAACTCGATCGGTAAAAACCTATATCGTCGGTTCGGACGGTACTTACCGTTTCCCCGCTCTCCAGCCCACCATCGATTACGAAGTGTATGCGCAGTACAACAACCACAAGAGCGGCACCAAGACGGTCAGCCAATTCGACGATCGTTCGCAGGTTTACATCAGTTTGAAAGTCGAGACCAAGTAATCCCTTCGCTTCCACAAGCGTACTCAGAGAGTCGAACGGTCCCCAAAAAACAAAAGAAAAGGCCGCCGTTGCCGGTGGCCTTAAATTGCATGATGCGCGTGCGCGGGGCTAGTTGCTGTCCCCGCCGGCGCGTTTCCAGGAGATCAAGTCGCCGATGGTGGTGCTGTTTGAAGACGATGACGACGGGTGCTTGTAGGATTCGACTTCTTGCCGCGACGCTTCTTCACCCACTGCCTTGATGCTGAGGCCGACTTTCTTTTCTTCCTGATTCATCTTGATGATCTTGAAGTCGAACTCGCCGCCGGGTTCCAGATGCATCGGCTGCCCGTTCGCATCGACCGCTTCAGAGTTGTGGCACAGGCCTTCGATGCCTTCGGCAATCTCGACAAACGCGCCAAAGTTCGCCACGCGCAGGACTTTGCCATGGACAATGTCGCCGATACGATGCTGCGTGAAGAACGAATCCCAAACGTCGGGCTGCATCTGCTTCACGCCCAGCGAAAGGCGGCGCTTGTCCGGTTCAATGGCCAGGATAACAGCCTTGACCTTGTCGCCTTTCTTCAACACTTCGGAAGGATGCTTGACGCGCATAGTCCAGCTCAGGTTGCTGACATGCACAAGGCCGTCGATCCCGTCCTCGATCTCAACAAAAGCGCCAAATTCGGTCAGATTGCGGACCCGGCCCTCGACCGTTGCTCCCACGGGATACTTATCATGCAGGGTATCCCAGGGGTTGGACGCGAGTTGCCGCATGCCCAGCGAAATCCGGCGTTCGGTCGGGTTCACGCTCAGGACCACACAGTCCACTTCGTCGTGTACGTTGACCAGCTTGGACGGATGCTTCATCCGCTTCGACCACGTCATTTCGCTCACGTGGACCAGGCCTTCAATGCCCTGCTCGAGTTCCACAAAGGCACCGTAATCAGTGACGCTGATCACGCGTCCGTGGACGTGCGCACCGACGGGGTAGCGGTGCTCTGCATCCAGCCAGGGATCGGGCGTGAGTTGCTTGAAGCCCAGCGAGACGCGCTGCTTGTCTTTGTCGTACTTCAGAACCTTCACCTGGATTTGATCGCCGACATTGACCAGATCGCGCGGATGCGTCAGGCGTCCCCACGACATGTCGGTGATGTGCAGCAGGCCGTCGATTCCGCCCATATCCACAAACGCACCGTATTCCGTCAGGTTCTTGACGATACCGGTGAGGACGCTGCCTTCTTGCAGGTGTTCCAGCGTCTTGCCGCGCTTCTGGTTCTGCTCTTCTTCCAGCAGCTGTTTGCGCGAGACTACGATGTTGCCGCGCTTCTTGTTGAGCTTGATGATGGCAACTTCCATCGTCTGACCCTTCATCCCATCGAGATTCCGGATCGGACGCAGGTCGACTTGGGAGCCTGGTAGAAAGGCATGCGCGCCGTGAATGTCGATGGTCAGCCCACCCTTGATGCGTTCCACGACGATGCCTTTAATCGGCTTCTTTTCGTTGTAAGCGCGCTCAATCTCGTCCCACGACCGCAGCCGCTGTGCCTTCAAGTGCGAAAGGTTGACGTAGCCCTCTTCGGTTTCACCCTTGTCCCGCATCACGTCGATCTCGTCGCCGGGCTGGAACTTTGGCTTGCCCTCGTGGTCGAGAATTTCCGCGATCGGCACCATGCCCTCGGATTTCGCCCCGATATCGACCACGACGTGGGTCGCAGTCAGTTTTACGACGGTGCCTTTGATTACGTGGTCGTCGCCAACCGCTTCCTCGGTTTCGGTCTCGAAGTGCTGGAGGGCGGCGGCGAAATCGTCACTGCCAGTTGCGGCAAATTCGGGGGTGGAAATTTCTGAGGTGGCATTCTGAGGAGCGCTAATTTTCGAAGCGTCGCCGCCAGCCGCAGAAATTTCTGGGGCGGAAATTTCCCGGGTTTCACTCTGAGAAGCGTCAGGGGCGGAAGCCGGCGGCTCCGCGGAAGAGGGTTGTGCAGGCTCGGGAGCGTCTACTACGGCCGAGCTGCCAGGGTGCGTGTTGTGGGCAGATGTCATGGTTTCAAGACTGGATTCAGGATTGGGAACGGTGGTGTCGTCGAACAAGTTCATAGCCTCTGTGTCGACGCGCGTTTGAGCGCGACATGCGGGACGTGGCCTTACGGACTGCTGGTGTGGTCTTTAGGTTGCGTTGAGGCCGACCTGGCGGACGACCTAGGACAATTCCAGCCGGTTCGAAATCACGTCCAACAAGGACCCTTTGACTATAGCAACCGCTTTGGAACAGTGTCAAACGCGAAACGGGCCGTCCAATACACGATTCTTACTCTGTTCACAATAGACATGGCTCTGGGAATTCCGCCACCGAGACGCCGAGTAGCCGAGACGAGCCATGCGCTTGACTACAAAGATCCCAGAGGACCCAGCAAATCTCAGAGTATCGTTAGAAAAAGGCCCAAGAGATTTTCTCGACCAACTCGGCGTCTGGGCGGTGAGGACCTATCGGCTGTACTGATTCCGCTTTTTGTCCTCGTGCCGCTCGATCCCCAACTGGATCAGCCGGTCGATCAATTCGGCATACGGCACTCCGGTTGCGGCCCACAGCTTCGGATACATGCTGATCGCGGTGAAGCCGGGCATGGTGTTGATTTCGTTGACGAAAATCCTGCGGGTTTTGGGGTCCATCAGAAAATCGATGCGCCCCAGGCCGGTGCAGTCGACCGCTTGAAACGCCGCGACCGCCAGCCTCTGCACCGTTTTCATTTCCGTTTTCGTGATCTTCGCCGGGATCACCAGTTCGGAGCCTTCCGCCAGATACTTCGCGTCGTAGTCGTAGAACTCCTTGCAGGGAACGACTTCTCCCGCAACCGACGCTTTGGGATCATCGTTGCCGAGCACCGCGCACTCGAGCTCTCGTGCCTTGTGCTTCTTTCCGCCGACGCCTTCCTCAATCACGATCTTGCGATCGAACTTGGCCGCTTCCGCGATGGCGGGGCCGAGTTCCTTTGCATCGTGCGCCTTCGAGATTCCCACCGACGACCCAAGATTCGCCGGCTTCACGAAAACCGGATACTTCAGCTTGCTTTCTACCAGCTTCTGCACTTGCTTCGGCTGGCCCTCGAATTGGCTGCGCATCACAGTCACGTGTTTCACGATGGGCAATCCCGCGGCGCGGAACAAGGACTTCATGATGTCTTTGTCCATGCCCGCCGAGGAACCGAGCACGCCGGCGCCGACGTAGGCGATGTCGGCCAGTTCGAGCAGACCCTGAATCGTCCCATCCTCGCCGAAGGTGCCGTGGAGCACGGGGAAGATAACATCCACATTGATAGCGCGGTCGGCGGCGCGCCGCAGATTTGCATCGGTCTGAAAGGGAGCCAGTCCGCCTTCGCGATGCGCGGGTTCCGGGGGAACGACCACAGATTCGCCTCGAGCCAGCACCGCTGCCCCGGGGGTCGCCTCCGGATCGCCCGCCCGCAAATGCTTCTCTGGCGTGGCGCTCTCGCCCTTCAACAAACGTTCGGCGTGCTCCGCCATGAGCCAGCGCCCGTCTTTTGTGATTCCGATGGGAACCACTTCGTATTTTGTCTTATCGATTGCATTCAGAACCGACGCCGCCGAAAGTAACGACACCTCATGTTCGCCGCTGCGTCCACCAAAGAGGATGCCAACCCGAAGTTTTGCCATGCCATTTCAGTCTGGCGCTCAGCGCGTTTCCCGTCAATCCCAGCTTTGGTTCTGGCGGTGCGCTAACCACAGAGGACACAGAGGGACACAGGGGAATGACCGGTTCACTTGGATGATTGCCCCTGTGTTTCTCTGTGCCCCCTGTGGTAAAGAGGGGTGTGGAGCACAGGTCGCACTGATTGGGAAGATCGGGTCCCTGGTCGAGCTCCCGTTATTACCGGCTTCGCGATGCCATCGATGTATCCACCGGCTGACGAACTGATTCAGTCAGTTGATCCTCGATGTGCTTCTGGATGCGATCCCACTCCGAGCGCAGCGTCATCTCCTTGATGGCGAACTTGGATTCGTGACGAGCGTCATCGACGCGGACCGCCAATTCCTGGTTCTGGAAGCGGAAATCGATGACCTCCGCAAGTGGCACTAGTTGATTGGAGGATTTGCCCACGATGAGGAACACGACCTTATCGGCCACCAGGGTGTATTCCGGGCAGTCTCCCTCGTTCATCTGGCCTTGTGGCGACCCGAATGAGTTCATGAAGCCCCGGTGGGTGAGCGCGCAGTCGCCCATGCGCATCCGAACCACGGTTCCATGCTGATAGATACCTAGCGGCGCGGCCCAAGCGGCTGCTGCGCTGCTCAATACCAAACCTAATAGCAATGTGGATTTCATGAATCTCCCATTAGCGAACGCCGGGTTCGTAGTAGTAGCCCTTTCGGCTGTGGAATGTGAGGTTGAGGTTGTGAGTTGGCATCAGACAAAGAGAATGAAATCCAGCCTGGTGGCTGGGTAGATCGTAGGTCACCACATAGGAGGCACGCAGGTCCTCGAGCGCAGCGTTCAGTACGGTGGCGGCGTCAACGTTCGAGGAGAAATGCAGGGAGAAATAGCGGCCCCCCGTCGCGTCCGAAACTCGCCGCAGGAACATGCTCCCACCGCTTCGGTTCGACGGCTGGTTTTCGGAAGCCCCCATATCAACTGAGTAGATCAGAGCGCCCTCATTCAGCACCGCATCCAGCGCCTCGCGGGCAGAATGCATGCTGACGGTGTCGTTGCCGTCCGAAAACAGAATGAGCACAGGCCGGGCCCCGGCGCGGCGATGATGCGAGACGAAATCGGCCCCAAAGATCAGCGCGTCGAACAGCGGCGTGGTGCCGCCGCTCTTCACCGCCTGCAGTCTGCTGGCGGAGTCTGCAGCACCGCAACCGCTCGAGCAGAGCACAGCAGGATGCAGGCCGTTCAGCGTTCCGTCAGGCGCTCCGTCAGGCGCTCTGGGGAACGCTCCCCCAAAAACCAGAACGGCGATGTTGTCATCGGGAATGGATTGCTCCCGGGCCACCAATTGCAAGACGGCGTTCATGGCAACTCGCAAGCGCGGCGCTACCGATTCGCTCAGGTCGACCAACACCACAACGTCGAGCGAGGTTTCATCCGCAGGGGTGAAGCTGCGGAAATTACGGACCACAAGTTCACTATCGACGACCGCAAAATCTGACTTGGTCAAAGTTGCGACCGGATGATTGTTTTCATCGGTGGCGAAGAATGTAACCCGGACTTCAGAGACCGTGCTGTGGTACGTAGGCGGGCCTGAGGGATCGTTCGCGTCTTCGGCAGCCGAACCGTACGTCAAGACAATAAGAGCGAGTGGTATTAACCGAGTGTGCCAATGTGCCAACATTGCTGTCCATTAGTCCCATCGGTGAACGACGGGACTATCCCCAATTACCGTGGTGACCTTTGGAGGTGACTAGGAAGGTTGGTAAGGCTCTATCCCGGAACAGGAACTCTTCTCCTACGTTGTTTGAATAACATTGCGCCAACCGTACTTGCCTCAAACAAAACAAGTTCCGCGTCAGAAAAAGCGGGTCCATTGATTCGTTTGGGATGACAAACGTAAATTTCGGCGGATCGCTTGACACCGTAGTGAAACGGGTGTGAAATTGTCGCTACTTCGAAGGCCGGTGCCCAGTCCTTCCCCCAGGGCAACCGGACCCAGAGGCTCTCGTCGAAGAGGCATGAGCGGGATTGCAGGCTGGACTGAAGTCTTGTGTGGGCCCTTATGTTTCCTGCTGGTGACGTATGAAGAGGGAGCTTCACATCTCACAGGAGCGGCTATGAATTTGAGCAATCGAGTTAAGAACGCCTTGCCGAAATCGTCTGTCTTGCTGGTTCTTCTCACCGTAACCGCCGTCGCCTGGGCCAACGGTGCGCCTCCAAAAACACCAGCCCCGGCAAAGCCCTCCGCTGCGCCGCATGCCGCTCCCGCGCAGCATTCCGCTCCGGCACAGCACTCCGCTGTGGCGCAGCGCCCCGGCGGGAATAGTGCCCAGCATTCCGGGATGACAGGCGGCGCAAATAACCGCGGGCCCGGCGCCAATGCGAACAATCGTGGCCCGGGCCGAGCCGCCGGCGCGAACAATCGTGGTGGCACCAACGCCAACAACCGCGGCGGCGCCAACACCAACAACCGTGGCGGCACCAACGCCAACAACCGTGGCGGCATGAATAACGGTAATAATCGCGGTGGCATGAACAACGCCAATAGAGGCGGTAACAATGCAAGCAATCGCGGAAATGCCGGAGCCAACGCTAATCACCATCAGCCGGCGGGGAGCAAAACGGTTGCCCTGAAGAACGGCGGCAGTGCGACCTTCCGCAAGAATGGCCAAGTGCGTACGATCCAAACTCACGGGATGACGATCAATCACGGGATGAACGGCAGCCGGCACATCGAAAGCATGCACAATGGACGCCGCGTGGTGAGCTACGGAAGACACGGGGGATACAGCCAGCGCGCCTACTTCAACCATGGTGGCAGGTCCTATTACCAGCGCACCTACTTTAGGGGTGGACATTACTATGCGTATGGGTATCGCGGTTACGGCTGGGGCGGCCGCACGTATTACGGCTACGCTCCCGCGTATTACTGGGGTCCCCGATACTACGGATGGGCCTACAATCCGTGGCCCGCGCCGGTTTATTACGGCTGGGGTTGGGCCGGACAGCCATGGTACGGGTATTACGGCCCCTACTACCAGCCGTATCCAGTGTATCCGACGGCTGCATTCTGGCTGACGGATTACCTGATTGCGGCGCATCTGCAAGCTGCTTATGCGGAGCAACAGGAGGCGGCTGCCGACCAAGGCGCCAACATTCCACCGGAGATTCGAAATGCGACGGCGGATGAGATCGCAGCGTTGTGGTCGAGCGATCCACTGGTTGCCGCAAAGCTCCAGGCCACTTATGGCGTCTACATGTTAGGCGGCGGGACACCTCCGGCAAGTGGCACTACCCAACTCAGTCCTGAGGTGAAGCAGGCGATCACCGACGAGATGAAGAATGAGATCGCGGCAGAAAAGGATGCGGCCGCGGCTGGCCAGAATGCCGCTCCGAGCGGGGACCAGGCGCCACCGGCGCTCGATCCCAAGATACGCATCTTCGTGGTATCGAGCGACGAGGATCTGACCACGTCCGATGGCGTGGAATGCGGACTGACGGCTGGCGATGTGATCTCTCGTACCGGCGACAAACCGGACGCCGACAACATGGTTGACGCAGTCGTCAAGAGCAGCAAGAAAAATGAGTGTGCAATTGGCGTTACCGTCGGAGTCGCCGTCGATGACCTGCAGGAGATGCACAATCAACTGCGGATCCAGATGGATGCCGGGCTGAAGGAGTTGGCCGACAAGCAGGGGAAGAACGGATTACCGGCTGCCCCCGATACCAAGACGCAGGCTGGGGAAGTCCCCGCACCAGCGCCAGACACGAGTGTAGAAGGCGACTTGAAAGCGCAACAACAAGAAGCTGACCAGGCGGAGGCGGAAGCCAAGCAGCCGCAGTGAAGTGAGTGAGTTTGCATTGGAGCCGGGAGCGTCGAGCAGTCGAGGCGGCGGCGCTCCCGCTTCTGCAACTGAAACCACAAACAGAACCACTAGAAGTGGAACCTGAAAGAACTCTCCTTCCCTGCCGGGAATGGGAGCAGCATCTTCACAGGAGGAAGTTGCAATGCGCCATAAAATCGAGATGGCCGTTCCGGTTGTCGCTTTGATTGCTTTCGGAATCATCCCTTGTCTGCTGGCAGCGCAAGGCGTTCCACTTGCCGACCAACTCCAAGCGCAATATACGCTGGTGAAGATGGGCACGGACTCCAGTGGAGCTGCCGTAGTGGAGGCGGGCACTATCCTAGTTGTAAAAAAGGGCGGGATCCTGGGCGTACCTTATTCCGACCAGAGCATTTTTTCCACCAAATATGAAAACGGAGCGGTTCACTCCCCGAATCCGGTTGGACAAAAGGTCTTCGGCCACTTCATGAGTAAAATTGGGCAACAGGCGCCAAACACCCAGTTTTTCCAGAAGGACACAAAGGTCTATCCCTCCAAGCTCACCGTCAATATGGAGAAAGACCAGGTGATCATGGGCATCATCGCCTGCGACTCCTGTAACAACACCGATCCGAAGACCTTCTACAAGGCCGACGTTGTCTTCCAGTTCCCCAAGGGAACGTTGGCTACGACGAACCCATCCCAGGTAGAAGATACAATGGCCGGACTCCTCGCCATCGATGACAGCGGCGGTGGCGACCAGGGCAACAACAATAACAACGCGCAGCAGGCTGGAAACAACCAAGGGAATAACCAAGGGAACAACCAAGGCGGAGGTGGAGGTGGGGGACAAGCGCAACAAGACGCGCCTGCGCCGGAGCCTGCGCAGATAGAAAAGGGTCAGACGCCCGATCAGGTAAAAGCTGCGATCGGAGTGCCGGACAAAATCGTCAATCTTGGCGCCAAGCAGATCTACGTCTACAAGGACATCAAGGTCACGTTTCTAAACGGAAAAGTCTCGGACGTTGAGTGAGTGAGCGGATTCGATCTTTTAGGAAAGGTGCTTTCGGCGCTGCCTGGCATGCGGAAAAAGTCGTTTCCAGTCGAGGACCTTGCCCTCAGCGGCTAAAGCCGTATTCAAGCCAAAGCACTTACCGCAGCGGTGAACCGCTGCGCCACCCAAAATAAAGTGCAGCGCCGACTTTTTCCGCAGCCTGTTAGAGAATCTTCTTCCCAAAGGCCGAGAGTGCGAGCTCGACGGCCAAGTCGGCGGTCTGATTGCGCTCGTCGATTACGGGATTCACTTCCACGATTTCGAAGCTCGTCATGCGTCCATGGTCGGCGATGATTTCCATGGCGAGATGCGCCTCCCGATAGGTAGCACCGCCCCAGACCGGAGTACCCACGCCGGGCGCGTCTTCGGGATCGATCCAGTCCATGTCGAGCGAGACGTGATAGCCTGCGGTGCCGCGTCCAGCCATGCGCAGCGCTTCTTCCATGACGGCGCGCATGCCACGCTCGTCGATATCGCGCATGGTGAAAACTTCGACACCGGATTGGCGGATGTGTTCCTTTTCGAAGTTGTCAACGTCGCGAATCCCGACGAGCACGCAATTTTCCGGCTGCACTTTGGGAGAGAAGTCGTAGATCTTGCCGAGTTCGACCGGAGGAAGGCCCATGAGCGCGGCGAGCGGCATGCCATGCACGTTGCCGCTGGGGGAAGAATCGGGCGTGTTCATGTCGGTGTGGGCATCGATCCAGAGCAGTCCGATTTTCTGGTTCTTGCGGCGGTAGAATTCGGCTACGCCTGACACCGTACCCACAGCGACGGAATGATCACCGCCAAGGACCAAAGGAATCTTGCCGGCTTCGAGCGTTTTCAACACCAGGTCGGCGCTCTTGGTGCAGGTAGCGGTGATTTCCTTGAGGTATTTGGCGTGGGCAGCGCCCTCTTTCTTCTGCTCGGGGATGGCAACGGCGATGTTGCCGCCGTCTTCGACAACGTGCCCGATGGCTTCAAGGCGGGCTTGGAGTCCGGCCACGCGGACGGCTGAAGGACCCATGTCAACGCCACGGCGGGACTGGCCAAGGTCAAGAGGGACCCCGATCACGCGAATCTGACGGGGAGTGATGGTAGAGAAGGTTGCGTTGCGATGAGCCATAGTTGTTCTCAGTCGTCAGTTATCAGTTCTCAGTTAGACCAGTCCACATTACCGATGGTTTACTGAGAACTGATAACTGAGAACTGACAACTAAACTACGGGTACAGACGATGCAGCATGCGCGGGAAGGGGATGGTCTCGCGCACGTGCTCCAAGCCGCAGATCCATGCCACGGCTCGCTCGATGCCCATGCCAAAGCCGGAGTGCGGGACGGTGCCATACTTGCGGAGATCAAGATACCACTTGAAAGCTTCTTCGGGGAGATTGTGCTGGTGAATGCGCTGCACGAGCAAGTCGTGCGAGGCCGTGCGCTGCGATCCCCCGATGATTTCGCCGTAGCCTTCGGGGGCGAGGACGTCGACGCAGAGGGCAAGTTCGGGGCGCTTGGGATCGGGTTCCATGTAAAACGCTTTCACGCTCGCCGGGTAGCGATGGACCATGACGGGGCGGTCATAGAGCGATGAGAGATAGGTTTCGTCGGGCGAACCGAGGTCTCCGCCCCACTCGAATTTATTTTCGAGCACGCCCTGTGAGTGGCCTTCCTGCAACTTGCTGACGGCTTCGTCGTAGGTGATGCGCGGGAAGGGCGGCTCGATTTTCTCGAGCTTCGCGAGATCGCGGCCGATGGTTTGGAGATCGGCGCGGCGGCGTTCGAGACAGCGCTTAACCAGGAAAGTCAGGAAGCTTTCGGCGAGTTCCATCAGGTCGTCGAGCGTGGCATAGGCAATCTCGGGTTCGACCATCCAAAATTCGGTGAGATGGCGGCGGGTCTTCGATTTTTCCGCGCGGAAGGTTGGGCCGAACGAATAAACCTTGCCGAGCGCCATGGCCGTGGCTTCGATGTAGAGCTGGCCGGACTGTGTGAGGTAGGCCTGCTCTTCGAAGTAATCCACGGGAAAGAGCGTGGAGGTTCCTTCGCAAGCGGCAGGCGTAAGGATAGGCGGATCGGTAAGCGTAAATCCGTTCGAGTCGAAGTAGTCGCGCGCGGCTTTAATAATTTCTGCGCGCACACGCAGGATGGAGGCCTGCCGCTGCGAGCGCAGCCAGAGATGGCGGTGCTCCATTAGGAAGTCGACGCCGTGTTCTTTGGGAGTGATGGGATAGGGAGTCGATTCGGGTACACGCTGCACGACCTGGACGTTCGAGACGTCGAGTTCATAGCCGCCGGGGGCGCGTTTGTCGGCGCGGACCTTGCCTTCGACGATAACGCTCGATTCCTGGGTGAGGCCTTTGATGGCGTCAAAAACTTCGGGTGAGACGGCGTTCTTCGGGACCACTCCCTGAATAATGCCGGAGCCGTCGCGAAATTGGGGAAAGAGGAGCTTGCCGCTTTCGCGGAGGTTATAGAGCCATCCCCGAATAGTGACGGACTGGCCTTCGTGCTTGCCTATTTCTGCAATGGTGCTAATCATAGAGGTTAGAGGTCAGAGGTCAGATTGCAGAGGTAAAACCGGTTTGGTTGACTGCTGGGGTGAACCTCTGAAATCTGACCTCTGACCTTTGACCTCGCTCTACGAATCTTCCAGCTTTTGGAAGGTTGCGGTCACTTCGACGCCTGGGTTCTTTTTTTCTTCGCCGTCGATTTCCAGCATCAGGGGCGGCTTCTGCGGTGCGGTGCGCAGCAATTCCATGGTCTGCTTCCAGTCGATCGATCCGGTCCCCGGCCAGAGGTGCGAGTCTTTATCTTTGTTATTGTCGTGCACGTGAGTCGAGCAGATGTGGTTTTTCAGGATGGCAAAACCTTCGGGAATTCCTTCCATCATGTGTGAGTGCCCGCAATCAAAGCAGACACCAATGTCGTCGAAATGCATGGTTTTGATGAATTCGACCAGCCGTTCGGGCGTAGAAAGTTCGTTGGGAATATTTTCCACGAGCACCCTGACGCCGAGCGGCTTCGCAAACGCCCGCAAGTGCTCGACCGAGGTCATGGCCGCTTCGAACTTCTTTTCGTCGAAGGCGTCGTTCGGATTGCCGATGTGCTGCACCAGAAAGCGAAACGGAATATGCTCGGCGATTTCGAGGGCGCGTTTGATCTCGTCCATGGCGTCGATGCGGTGGGCCCGGTCCGTGGAGGCAATGTCCACGGGCGGCGCTCCGGTGCGTCCCCATTCATAGTCGGAGTACAACGGCGCGTGCACGGAGTTGAGTGGAATGCCAGTGGAACGAAACCAGTCGGCAATTTCGCGCACATGCTGCTTGCGATTGGCGTAGTCGAAGTGCTGGCGGGCGGCGAAGATTTCGATCGACTGGGCTCCTGCCTTGACGAGCTCGTCGAGCAAGCCCGGATGGAGCCGTTCCTTCACATAGACGTATGTCGAAACCGCCCTCTGCATCAGTACCCTACCGCCTTCCCGTTGTGGCGTCCGTCGCTCGCGCCCAGGCGTTCCCCGGTTTTTGGGTCAACCATGATGCACTCGCCGTCTCCCCAAAAATGCTCGACCTTTAGCTTGTGTCCCTTGGCACGCAGTACATTCATTGTATCGGGAGAAAGCCGGTCTTCTACGAGAATTCCATCAGGGAGCCACTGATTGTGAAACCTGGGCGCATTGACGGCTTCCTGAATATCGAGTGAGAAATCGACGACACCGATGAGGATGTTGGCGACCGTGGTGATGATGGTGGGGCCGCCCGGCGAGCCGAGAACCAGGAAGAGCTTGCCGTCTTTCAGCACGATGGTTGGGGTCATGGCGGAAAGCGGGCGCTTGCCGGGGCCAATGGCGTTGGCGGGGCCCTGGATGAGCCCGTAGGCATTGGGGACGCCCTGCTTGGCGGCGAAGTCGTCCATTTCGTCGTTGAGCAGGAAGCCCAGACCTTCCGCGGTTACGCGGGAGCCGAAGGAGTCGTTGAGCGTGGTGGTCACGGAAACCGCATTGCCTTCGGCATCGACCACGGAATAGTGAGTGGTATTTTCCGGTTCGCGGATAGGTGCGGTTCGCGACTGGGCGACGCGCTCTAGCTCCCCGAAGGCGGGGCGTTTCAGGTCTTTGCTTGCGCTGGCGTGGTTCGGGTCGATGGAGTCGCGCCAGGCGGCAGCATATTTTTTGTCGATGAGCTGCGCGACGGGAACTTTCGCAAAGTCGGGATCGCCCATGAAGTCGGTACGATCGTAGAAAGCGCGGCGAAAAGCTTCGGCTTCAAGGTGAATAGCATCGCCGGAGCGGTTGCCGAGTTTCGCAAGGTCGAAGCCTTCCAGGATGTTGAGAATTTCGACCAGCGCCACTCCGCCGGAAGATGGTGGCGGAGCGCTGATGATTTCGTAGCCGCGATAGGAACCGCGAATGGGTTCGCGCTCTTTCACTTCATAGGCGGCGAGGTCGGCGGCGGTAACCAGGCCTCCGCCTTCGTGGATGGCTGCGGCCAGTTCGCGAGCCATGGCGCCATGGTAGAAGTCGTCAGGATCTTTGGCGATGCGCTCGAGCGTGCGGGCGAGTTCGGGCTGCTTCAGTAGCTCGCCGGGCTGGTAGTAGCTTCCGTCGCGCTGGAAAATGCGTTTCGATTCGGGGAACTGGGCCAGGTACTCGTCTTTCAGCTCCTGCGTGTCTTCATAGGCCAGTGGAAAGCCATCGCGGGCAAGTTTGATGGCGGGAGCGATTACTTTTTCCAGCGACAGCTTGCCGTATTTCTTTTCCGCGTAAACCAGGCCGGCTACAGAGCCGGGGACGCCTACGGACTTGTACCCTACGACGCTGGATTCTTTATTGGACTCCGGGAGGACGTTGCCCTGGGCGTCCAGATACATGTTTTCTGTGGCGGCGGCGGGCGCTTTTTCGCGGAAGTCGATGAAGTGAATTTTGCCGTCAGCGCTGCGGAAAAGAAGGAAGCCGCCTCCGCCGAGATTGCCGGCCTGGGGATGGACGACGGCCAGCGCGAAGCCAGTGGCAACCGCAGCATCGACGGCGTTGCCACCCGAGCGCAGCATTTCGACCCCGGCGCGAGACGCGAGTTCGTGAACGCTGGTGACGATGGCGTGTGGAGCGTGCGTAGGCCGCAGAGGCGCGGCCGCGGCGATCGAGGCCAGCAGAGCGCACAGGCTGCAGAGGATCAGAAAGCTACGTTGTATGCGCATGAATTGGGAGTGCGAACCTTCGAGGCTAGCTGAGCGGGCTGCGGGGAGTCAAACGGAGGAATCTTTCACCGCCGAGGACGCCGAGAAAAGTCAAAAGCCTAACCACAGGGGGCACAGGGCAGCACAGGGGGGAGGCGTTCATTTTTTGCGGCGCCTGCTTGGCGCTTTCTGTTGCGCGGCTTTTTTCTTTGGAGCTTTTGCCACGACCAAGTCGTACGACTGGCGAATCAGGACTGCGAGTTCGCCGGAGGGAAGGACATTGGAGTGCTCCAGAAGGATCCATTTGTAGCGGCCGACGTACGGGGCGGGGGAGATGCCTTCGATTTCCAGGAGTTCGTGGAATTTTTCCGGCGCGCATTTGATGGTAATGGGGGAGAGTTTTCCGAGAGAGAGATCCACGATGGCGAATATCTTGCCGCGCACTTTGAAGCAGAGGTTTTCGCCCCACTGCAGCTTCTCGGCGGCGTCAGGCAGAGAGAGACAGAGTTTGCGGAGCCAGTCGACGTCGGGCATGGGGGAGATGATAGCGCGGGAGCGTTGCGCACTATCCGAAAAAGCAAGTGCACGCGGGCGAGGCGCCCGCGCCACACGAGCCTATAAATCAATCGCCCAGTTCACGGGCGGACGCAGGTCCTCGACTTGGGCAAACGTCTTGTCCCCAGTGACCAAGGTTGCATTTGTGCTGATGGCGTGGGCCGCGATTAGCATATCCAGTGCGCTAAGAGTCTTGCCGGTACGTTCCAGTTTGAAGCGGAGGGTTCCATAAGCCTGCGCTTCATCGCTGCCCCAGGGCAGGATTTGTATCTTTCCCAGGAAGTCGTTAAGGACGGTAAGAAAAGCAAGAGTCGGAGGTTTCCTGGCCAGCCCATAGTGAATTTCCGCCTCGGTGACGACGGAGATGCATCCAACTTCGTTCATTTTCAAGCCGTCCAGACGATCCCTTGCGGCGGGAGATTTTCCCCGGACGATGTAGCTCACTGTATTCGTGTCGAGCATCCAAGTTCGAATCATTAGAAGTCCCGCTTCCGCGGCGGTCTCATATCCCGATCAGTCAGGAAATCATCGGGAACGCCAGCCTTGTCGAGCGCGGCGAAGATTTCTTTCCAGGTCTTCACCGGAGACTCCGAAAGAATCAAATCGCCGCTCTGCGGGTCGCGGCGCACGTAGACCTCATCTTTAGTAAAGCGAAACTCGGCTGGAATTCGTACCGCTTGACTCCTGCCGCTGTAGAAGACTTTTGCTTTAGATGTAGGCGCCATGGCGAATCCTCCTCTTGCTATATATCATGCTATATAGCAAAGGAGATTGCAAGTGCGTTTTGGTCACAGGTTCGTCAAGGGCACGAGTGCCGGGGTGCTACGCACAGCTTCGAGACAACCGAGGGCACGCGGGCAAGAATGCCCGCGCCACACGAGCTACACCTGCTCCCTGGCTTCTCCCAGCACCACCGACACTTCCATCTGCTTCTTACCGCGGAAGACCGTCACTTTCACGGTGTCTCCAGCGCGGTGTTTATTCATGATCTGGGCGAGGGTCTGCTGGCTTTCGATTCTTTCTCCGTCGATGGCAACGATCAAATCTCCGCCGATCATGATGGGAGTGTTGCCGAGGTAGGCGCGTTCGGAGCCGCCACGCAATCCGGCGCGATCAGCGGAGCCTCCGGGAACGGCTTGCACGATCAGCAGTCCGTAGTCGGCGGCAAGACCAAGCTCGTCCGCGATTTCGGAATCGATGGGAATGGTACGCACGCCGAGCGCGGGACGGCGCACGCGCCCGAGGGTAACCAGATCGTTAAGCACAGCTTTGGCGGTGTTGATCGGGATGGCGAAGCCGATGCCAGCGCTTTGTCCTACGCTGGAGGCGATCATGGTGTTGATGCCGATGACTTGGCCGTGCCAGTTGAGCAGCGGACCTCCGGAGTTGCCGGGGTTGATGGCGGCGTCGGTCTGGATGGCTTCTTCGATGACCATGCCGTCGGGCTCCTGCACCTGGCGGATCGAACTGACGATGCCCCGGGTGAGCGTGCCGGCGAGGCCGAAGGGATTGCCGATGGCGTAGACTTTCTGGCCGACTTGCAGATTGGTCGAGTCGCCAAGCGTCATGGGCTGTAGATCTGGGGCCTTGATCTGGATCACGGCCAAATCATGGGAGCGGTCGGTGCCAACGATGGTGGCCTTATATTTCTTGCGGTTGTTCAGCGTGACCCAGACCTCGCGCGCATCCGCGATGACGTGATAGTTGGTGAGGATGTGTCCATCTTTGTCGATGACGAAGCCCGAGCCCTGGCCTTCCTGCGGCACCAGCCCGTAGAAGAAGTCGAAGGTCATGACGCGCGAGGTGATGTTGACCACGGCTCCGATGTTCTTGCGATAGACGTTGATATTGTTCTGCTCTTCGGTGTCGAGCGTTTCGCTGCCGGCCGCTTCGGTGATTTCAACGTGCTGCGGATTGTCGATCCAGTTGGCGGGATGGAGACGTCCGTTGCGATAGGTGGTGAAGTAGAAGAAGGCAGACGCCAGCAGAATCGCGAAAACCAAGGAACGCAAGAATCTCATCGTGGTTACCCCGTTTATTGTCTACAACTAGAATTTTAGCGAAAAGTGGGGTTTACCGCAGATCTCTCGACCTAAGGTCGCGTTGTCATCTTGAGCGAAGCGAAAGACCTATGCATCACGCCGCCAAATACATAGGTCCTTCGCTTCGCTCAGGATGACAGTGTGGATTTATGGGGCGAGCTTTGACCTGCCCCAGCCCCCGCCGCCAGGCGATTCTATGCGCACTTTTTCTCCGGAATGCAAACGAACGCTGGTCTTGCCGGGGATTTCTTCCGCCGAACCGTCGCGTCGGATGATCAGGGTGCGTCCGGGAGCGCCGTCGGCTCCTCCGGCCAGGCCATAGGGCCCACGGGAACGGCGGTCGGCGAGCAGCGTGACCTGGGCATCGGTTAAGACTTCGATTTCGCGGACGATCCCGTCGCCCCCGGTGTGGAGGCCTGCGCCTCCACTTTTAGGGCGAAAAGAATACTGCCGCAGGCGAATCGGGTAGGCGTATTCCAGGGCCTCGGCGGGCGTGTTGAGGGAGTTGGTCATGTGGGTGTGAACGCCGGAGACTCCGTCTTTGCTGCAGCGCGCACCCATGCCGCCCGCGATGGTTTCGTAATAGGCAAAGGGCTGCTGCGTGTGCGGGTCATTGCTTCGTGAATCAGTGCCGCCAATGGTGAGGTTGTTCATGGTGCCGGCGGCGGCGGCGGGGATGCGGTCGGGAATCGCCTGTGCCAGCGCTTTCAGCAGGACGTCGACAATCCGCTGCGAGGTCTCAACATTGCCGCCAGCAACGGCGGCGGGAGGCTTGGCGTTCACCACGGTCCCCGAAGGCGCGATGACGCGAATGGGCCGCATCAGGCCAGAAGTGGCGGGCACGTCTTCGCGAAGCAGACAGCGGAAGACATAGAAACAGGCCGAATAGGTAATTGCCGCGACTGCGTTGATCGCGCCCTGCACTTGCGGATCGCTGCCCGTGAAGTCGACGGTGACCTGGGCGCGCGCTTTGTTTTTCGACGCTGAAGGAGACGCGGCAAGCCGCGTCTCTACGCGGGATAGAGGGGCGACGTGGATGGTTACGGCAATGCGCACCGGCTTGCCTTCGACACCATCGTCATCCAAAAAATCTTCGGCCTGGTAGCGGCCGGGAGGGACAGTGCGCAGGAAGGCGCTCATCATTTCTTCCGAATAGGCGAGCAGGTCGGCGGCGGCTCGCTTGGCGCGGGCGATTCCGTAGCGGTCGCAGATTTCGCGGAGGCGCTGGGCCCCGGTCTGGCAAGCGGCGATTTGAGCGCCGAGATCGCCTTCACGTTCTTCGGGCGTGCGGACGTTGTTGAGGAGAAGCGCCAGCACATCGGCGACAAGCCTTCCCCCGCGCATGATTTTGACGGGCGGAATGCGGAGGCCTTCCTGGTAGATTTCGCGGCACGGGCCCATGGAGCCAGGGTACGTTCCGCCCACATCGGCGTGGTGGGCACGGCTTGCAACGTAGAAGTCGGGCGTTGTGTAGGGCGTGTGGGCACGGGCGACTCGCCCGTGCTGCCCTCGCCCGCCGCTCTTAGTTCCCCTGACGTACACCGGCATCACCAGCGTGATATCGGGAAGGTGCGTGCCGCCGCGGAAGGGATCGTTCAGCATGGCGACGTCGCCAGGTTCGAGTTTGCACTGTTCCACCGCCGCGGCGACCGACATCGGCATGGAGCCCAGGTGCACCGGCATGTGATCGCCCATGGCAATGACCTGACCTTCGGAGTCGAAGACAGCGCACGAGTAGTCGCGGCGCTCTTTTATGTTGGGGGAAAAAGAAGTGCGGCGCAGAGCCGCTCCCATTTCCTCAGCAATGGAGTGGTAGAGGTTCTTGAACACTTCGAGTTCGACGGGATCACGCATGGGAATAGAGTTTACGGCAAGTGAGGCCAGAAAAGGTCAGAGGTTAGAGGTCAGATTGCAGAGGTGGGAATGATGGAGTCCAGCAGTATCGTCAGCACTAAGCGCTCCTCACTTCTGCAATCTGACCTGTGACCTCTGACCTGCCTCTCGGTGCTACACTCGTCTCATTATGGCTGAAGGGCGTTCAAGGGTTTGGATATGGTTGCTGGTGGGCGGCGGGTTGTTTGCGCTGTTCGTGGTGGCGGTGTTTACGCTTGTATACCTGAGTTTTGGCGGCCGGGATGAAGAATCGTCGTTTACCGGCTTCGGCTCCAAGATTGCCGTGGTTGAGCTGGACGGCGTGATTTTCTCGCCCAAGCAGATCGTCCCGCAGCTCAAGAAGTTTGCCGATGACGATTCCATCAAGGCCATCATCCTGCATGTGAATTCGCCCGGCGGCGGCGTGGCTGCGTCGGAGGAAATCTACCGCGAAGTAAAGCGGATTCGCGACGAAAAGAAGAAGCGCATCGTGGCTTCGATAGAGACGGTGGGCGCGAGCGGAGCCTATTACGTGGCGTCGGCCACCAACAAGATTTATGCCGACAAGGGCAGCGTGGTGGGATCGATCGGAGTGATTGCCGAGTGGGTGAACTATGGCGAGCTTCTGAAGTGGGCAAAACTGAATGCGATCACCATGAAGGCGGGAGAATTCAAAGACACGGGCAGCCCGACGCGGGAAATGACGCCAGCGGAACGCGAGTACATGCAGGGCTTGATTGACGACATGCATACCCAGTTCATCCAGGCGGTCGCCGACGGCAGGCACGCGAAAGAAGCCGACATCCGCGCCATCGCCAACGGAAAAGTCTGGACCGGCCAGCAGGCATTCGATCTGAAACTGGTAGATCAGATCGCAGATTTCGAAGGGGCGGTGAAGGATACGGCCGGGGCGGTGAATATCTCCGGCGAACCGACGCTGGTGTGGCCGCCGAAAGAGCGGCGCTCGGGACTGGATCTGCTTTTTGGGGATGTTTCTGATTATTTGCCCACCCGGGAAAAGCTTCTGGAGCAGCAGGTGGGCTTTTACTATCTGTGGAAATAGCCAGTTTCCAGGTGCCGATTTCCCTACTTGCGCAGAACCCCTTAAATTTGAGAAGGTTATAGACATGGAGCAAAGAGGCATATGACGAAGGCTGACCTGATCGAGGAAGTTTCCCGGCTGGCGGAACTCACCCGCAAAGACAGCGAAGTGATTGTGGACACGATCTTTGACAGTGTGGTGCGCTCGCTGCGGGTGGGCGACAAAATCGAAATACGCGGGTTTGGCAGTTTCCGCACCCGCCAACGCAAGCCGCGCGTGGGCCGGAACCCGAAAACCGGCGATCGTGTGGAAGTTCCAGCAAAGAAGATCCCGTTCTTCAAGCCCAGCAAAGAACTGAAAGATCTTGTAAACAATAGCGCGGCAGCAGAAGTAGCTCCGGCGGCGCCTCCCGCGCCACCCAGCGCGCACTAGGGGACCCTTAGCGCGCTGCGGCGCGTGCGCGCGCCGACTGCGCGAGCACTTCGAGAGTGGGGAACGATTTCGCGACCGTGAATGTGCGCTCCGGCGGCAACGTGCCGCTCGAAATCGATTTCGCCATCAACTCAATGGCCTGACCCGCATTGGCTGGGATAAGAATCGTGGCGGTCAGCAGCTTGCTGCGCACCCACTCCTGTCCGGTCTTGGGAAGTCCGTCGCAACCGAGAAACACCATCTTCTGCCACTCTTTCCGCAGTTCGCTGCATTCCTCGAAGGCTTTGCGGGCTCCTATGGCCATGGAATCGTCCTGGGCGCAGACCGCCTCAATGTGGGCCTGGCGTGAAGTGGAAAGAAGGAGAAACGAGCTGACCGTTTTGTGGGCGCTGGCTTCGGTCCAATGGGCCTTCAGGACGCGAAGCAACACCTTCTCGGATTTGGTTTCGAGCATCCCGGTGTAGCGCTGTTTGGCGGCCGAACTGTCGGGGGGACCTTGAATGTAGAGAACGATCCCGCCGGCGGGTAGCAGGGCGCCCAGTTGCTGTCCCTGGATGCGGCCGATCTCTTCGTGGTTGGAAGTAATGCTAAAGGCCGGCACGTGGGAACGGCGGCGGAGTTCGGAGATGTAATCGGCGTTCGCATTCAGCAGCACCACTCCAATTCCAGCGGCGGCAGCGGCACGCGCAGCCTGGGGATGCGCGGTAGAACCGGCTGGCTCGAAGATGACGGCGTCGGGCCGCGGGGCGGTGGTGGAATGGATGCTGGAGAGAAGTTGCTGGCTCTGCACGATGCCGTCGTTGCCGGCATAGACGATCTGCAGCTCAACGCCCAATTTGCTGGCTGCCTGGCGCGCAGCAGAGGTCTGCTCAAGCTGGTAGTCGTTATCGTCGTTGGTCAGCGAAAGCAGAAAACGCAGCTTTTTCATCCCGGGACCCCTTTTGGCGCAATCATACGCCGACTCAACCTTGGGTGACGCGTGACCGAGGTAACCCGCGCTCGCTGTGAATGTGTAAGATATGGAGGCGGGGCCCGTAGCTCAACGGTTAGAGCAGCAGACTCATAATCTGTTGGTTCTAGGTTCGAATCCTAGCGGGCCCACCAGGGCTCTCAAAGGGTGGACGGGGCATACGCATTCGGCGTATTTCAATGCGGACCCTGGTCGCGCTGCGCCAAGAACTTGTCCTGGCACTCTTTCGCAGCCGATAGCAATCCGCTGTATTCCGGAGTGCCCCGCAGCTTCACCAGCAACGGGTCGGTTTGCAAGGCGGTGTAGGCACAATAGTTGTGTTCAAAGGCGCTTTTCAGCAAGCGGGCGGCGGCATCCTTTTGCCCACAGTATGAGAGCAGGGCCCCGTACTGATAGCGAGGTTCCGCGTCAACTCCCGCAAGCGTGGCGGCTTCGATCTTTTGGGCGGCCTGATCCAATTTTGATGTCTGTTGGGGATCGAGGCAGTACTGAAACAGATCACGACCCATTAAGGGAGCGTCTGACGTTTTCGGAATCGTTTGGCGTGCTTCCGCCAGTTTGCCTTGGCCTATAAGAATAAAAGCTGTCAGCCTCCCTGCCCAATCCGAGCCCGCGTCGAGGCGGACGAACTCCATTGCCCTCTGAGGCTGGTCTAATTGCCTAAAGGTCCAGGCGCACGAACGGAATTGATAATTTCCCCGGTCCAGCTTCAGGGCAGTGTCGCACTCTCGAGCCGCGTCATCCAACAAGCCGGTATAGCGCAGAACGTAGGACAAGGCGAAATGGGCTATCGCGCTTTCCGGCCTGCGCTTAACCAAGGCTGATGCTTGCGCATAGGCGCGTTCAAGGTTGCCTCGATCCATCTGGTTGGCAACCAACTGTGCAGCGGCAGAAATCAAGTTCGGATCGAGCGCCAGCGCGCGTTCCATCGCCGAATCCGAACGGGTGAGCATGGGTAGCCCGCCCTCGCCGTAACTGGCGTCGAAGTAATAGCGCAAGCCCAGGGCCCCCCAAGCAGGCGCATAGGTTGGGTCAATACCCACCGCACGCTCCAGCATCGCCAGCGCCTCTTTGTTGGGGCCGGCATCATGTGGAAAGGCGATGCTGCGCAAATACAAATCGTAGGCCTCCTCGCTCTTAGGCCGGGTTCCCGCTTCCCCTGAAGCCGACGATCCTCCAAGCACGGGGACAAGGCCTTGCCTGACTCTTGCTGTAACTTGCTCCCTCATTGCCAGCTTGTCCGACTTTGCAACGCTGATGGTGTCTCGCCAAACGCTGCGGTTATTCGCGACATCCACCGCTTCCAGTGTGACTTCCAACTGGTTGCCTTCCGTGAGGTAGTGTCCGGTTACGATGGAGGCCACCCCCATCTCGCGGCCAGCCTGCTGCAAGTCCAGGTTCGGCCCGTTGTACTTGCTCGTCGTGGCAAATGGACGAATCGAGAACGATTGCACATAGCTCAGCGTATTCGCAATTTCGTCGGGCAAGGCCAGCCTCAGAAAATCAGTGCTAGTGTCGGAACCCGCATTTTGAAATGGCAGCACCGCGATCGCCCTCGGGCTCGCAGAATCACCGCGGGAAATGGCGGGATGCCTGGACTGCCAGAAGAAGACGGCCACCAGAATTGCGACGATGACGCCAATTGTCCCCGCAACGACCCAGGGCAGCCTTTTTTTGCGATTCACCGGTGCCGGCTCAGTGGCAGCCGCCGATTTGCCGGAGTCCGTATCCCGCTTCAGCCGTTGCAGGTCGGCTCGCATCTCCGCCGCGCTCTGATAACGCAGATTGCGGTCTTTCTCCAAACACTTGTGGATAACCCTTTCCAGATCGGCGGGCACATCGGGGTTCAGCCGCACCGGGGCAACGGGAGCGCGGTTCAGGATGGCGTCGAAGATCGTGGCTGTACTGTCGCCGCGAAAGGGCAACTGCCCGGTGGCCATCTCGTAGAGGACGGCTCCAAACGAGAACAGATCGGTGCGGGCATCCAGTTCTTTCGCCCGCGCCTGCTCCGGCGACATGTAAGCGACAGTGCCCAGCGTAGAGCCGGGGCTGGTCAGGTGCGGGTCGTCGATCGACGCGGTAACCGTGTTCATTAATGCAATGTGGCTGGGGGAACTGGCAGAAGCCACGACCTTCGCCAGCCCAAAATCGAGAATCTTGGCGTGGCCGCGCTTGGTGACGAAGATGTTGGCGGGTTTGATGTCGCGGTGGACGATGCCTTCGGAATGCGCGGCGTCGAGCGCATCGGCGATCTCAATCGCCAAGCCGAGCAAAACGTCGGTCTCGAAGGGTTTTCCGACGACCCGATGTTTCAGCGTCATGCCGTCCAGAAACTCCATGGCGATGAATGCCTGGCCGTCCTGTTCGCCGATGTCGTAAATCGTGCAGATATTGGGGTGATTCAGTGCCGATGCGGCTTGGGCTTCGCGTTCAAAGCGGGCTAATGCCTGCGGGTCGCGGGCAACTCCATCGGGCAGGAACTTGAGGGCGACAAAACGATGGAGCCGGGTGTCTTCCGCCTTGTACACCACACCCATCCCGCCGCCACCGAGCTTTTCAACGATGCGGTAGTGCGAGATGGTCTCCCCAATCATTGGCGCAAATCTTACGTGGGCGAAAGAGGCAAGTCAACGAAGGCGGGGGAATTGGCGGTATCTGAAGTTGAGCTTTCCGCCCTTATCCCACCGGCAAACTGAAGTAGAACACCGACCCATGTCCCAACTGGCTGGTGACGCCCAGCCGCCCGCCGTGGGCTTCCACGATGGCTTTGCAGATGGCCAGTCCCATGCCGGTGCCGTGGACTTGCACGCGCTGGTTTCGTCCGCGGTAGAACTTTTCGAAGACGAGGGATTGTTCAAAGTCGTCAATGCCGGGTCCGCGATCGGCAATGTTGATGATGAGGGTCGCGTCCTTCGCCTCCGCGGTGATGCGGATGGGAGCGTCGGGGGGTGAGTACTTGGCGGCATTTTCGATCAGATGTACCAGGACTTCCTTGATGTGCGCAGTGTCCATGCGCGCGTTCGGAAGAGTGGCCGGAATTCTGACGTCCACAGGATGCTGGACCAGAAGTTGCTTCAGTTCGTCCAGCGCTTCGCCGACCGGGCCGCTGATGGGCGCTGATGCAAAACGAAATTCCACTTTGTTGGCATCCAACTGCGCCATCTCGGCGGCTTCTCCGATCAGCCGGTTCAGACGGTCGCTTTCCTCGTTGATGATAGTCAGCAGTTCCCGTTTCTCCTCCGGCGAAAGACCGGCCACAGGATGATTGGGGCTGCCGAGCAGCGAGGTTACTGACGCTTTGATGGCAGTCAGCGGAGTACGAAACTCATGCGTGACCGAATCGAGCAGCACGGAGCGCAATTGCTCGCTTTCACGGGCGGCCTCGGCGCGGCTGAGTTTTTCAACCGCACCCGCGCGCTCGATAGAGATGGCAACCAGGCTGCCGATGGCCTCCAAGGTTTGCCGCGAAAGCACCGAACCAGAGACGCCCATGCCGCCCACCACGCGCATGCCCATGCGCAGGGGCATAAAGGCCAGTTGATGGACAGAATCGAATCGGGGTTCACCGCGCAAGCAGATCAATTGGAGATCGCGCGATTCCAATCCGTCGATGGTGGGCCCGGAACGATAAACGTCGGTGCGGCTCGACAGCGAAATCGCCGCCGACCGGACGCCGAAGGAGTCAACGATGTAGCGGGGAATCAGGTTCAGCAACTCGGCCGGGTTGTCGCTCGAAAGCAGCAACTGGCTGAAGGCGTAAAGCCGTTCCAGTTCCTGCTGGCGCTCGACGGCCGAGCGCGTCCCGCGCCGAGCGCGCTCCGAGAGTTCGCTAGCGGAGACCGCAGTGACCAGGAAGGCGAAGAGTGCGATCCAGTTTTGCGGGTCGGCGATGGTAAAAGTGCCGATCGGGGGCAGAAAAAAATAGTTGAAAGCCAGGGTAGCGATGACCGACATGAAAACGGCTTCCCGCAAGCCCCAGAAAGCGGAGATTGCGAGTACGCCCAGCAGAAACGCGAGCGCCATCGTGGTGGGATTGAGATGCAGCCAGCGGTAGCCGACGAGAGTAATTCCGCCGACCGACAGCGCCGCGATCAGGTATCCCGACACGAATCTGGCCGCGGCGTTCACGAGGCGATTGTATGACAAAGCAAGGTTTCAGAGTTTCAAAGTTTCAAGGTTTCAGGACGGGGCAGGGGAAACGTTCGCAGGCGAGCTTGACCTTGAAACTCTGAAACCTTGAAACCTTGAAACTTCTTTTCTGAGACAATACTCGCGATGCCCAAGACCCCCGACCAGTGGCTGGAGGAATGTTCGCCGGCGGCAAAGAAGGGAGGCGTGTTCAAGCTCTTTCTTGGATATGCTCCCGGCGTGGGTAAGACCCACACGATGCTGACCGAGGCCATCCGGCGGCACAGCCGCGGCGAGGATGTCGTGATCGGAGTCGTGGAAACCCACGGCCGGAAAACGGTGGCCGAACTGGTCACACAGCTGGAAGTGGTGCCGCGCAAGTCCATCGAATACAAGGGCGCGGTCTTCGAAGAGATGGACGTGGACGCCATTCTCGCACGCAAGCCCTGCGTCGCGCTGGTGGACGAACTGGCACACACCAATATCGAGGGCAGCAAACATCGCAAACGCTACGAAGATGTTCTGGAACTGCTGGATGCGGGCATCGACGTTCTTTCCACCATGAACATCCAGCACCTGGAGAGCGTGACCCCCACGGTACAGGGAGTCACCGGGATCCAGGTGCGGGAAACCGTTCCCGACTGGGTGCTGCAAAGAGTCAACGAAGTGGTGATGATCGACCTGACCCCGGAGGCGCTGCAGAACCGGATGCGGCGCGGCGACGTTTATCCGCAGGAACGCGTGGGGAGGGCGCTGGAAAACTTTTTTCGCGAGACCAATCTGATCGCATTGCGCGAACTGGCATTGCGTCAGGTAGCGCAGGTGGTGGATCGAAGCCTGGAACAACACCGCGGAGAGGAAGAGAAAGATCGAGGCGCGGTTGCCATCCGCGAACGCATTGCGGTATGCGTCAGTTCAAACCCGGCGGCGCAGTATCTGATTGCCCGCGGGGCGCGCATGGCACAGGCGATGAATGCCGATCTTTTTGTGGTCTATACCGACCTGGGGCAGGACTCGAGCGAAGCGAACCAGCGAACCTTGGCCGCGAACATCCGCTTCGCGGAAAACGTTGGGGCAGCGATAGTACGGCTGAAGGGAAAGAGCGTGGCTGAGGCGGTTGCCGGATTCGTCAACCAGAACCACATCACGCAAGTTGTCTTTGGACGCTCCGCCACCCGCGGCTGGAAACGGTATTTCTATCTTTCGGCCATCCATCAGTTTCTGCGCGACGCCCCGGCGGTGGACGTGCACATCGTGACACAAGAGCCCGGCTGATTGGACACCTGGGAGGCTAAAGGTTGGAGCATAAACACATTCTGGTCGTGGACGACGAACCCCAGATCACGCGGGTGCTGCGGACTTCTCTTGCCAGTCACGGATACGACATTCGCGCTGCCAATGACGGCGAGACGGCGCTGGAGATCATGAAAGACTGGTCGCCGGATCTGGTCATTACCGACCTGGCGATGCCCAACATGGATGGCCTGGAATTGTGCCGGCGTCTGCGGGCGAAAACGAAAATTCCGATCATCGTGCTCTCGGTACGGGGCGAGGAGCGAACCAAGGTCAAGGCGCTCGATGCGGGCGCGGACGACTACGTTACCAAGCCGTTCGGTATGGAAGAGCTACTGGCGCGAGTCCGAGCCAATTTCCGCCGCGTTCCCGCGTCTGAAATCGAACAGGAGCCGCTGATCGAGATTGGCGATTTCCGCATCGATCTGGCCGCCCACAAGGTCACGGTCGGCCGCCGCGAGGTTCACCTTACTCCCAAGGAATTCGATCTGCTGACCTATCTGGCGCGCCATCCCGGTAAAGTGACGACGCACCGGACCCTGCTCGGAGCCATCTGGGGCGGACAGAGTACGGAACAAGTGGAGTACTTGCGGGTGTTTGTCGGCCAGCTCCGCAAGAAGCTGGAGCCGGAAGCATCCTCGCCACGCTACATCGTCACCGAGCCGTGGGTAGGTTACCGCTTCGAGCCGGCGGGATCGATCCGAAAGTCTTCCTGAGATTCACGTCCCCTTTACGAAATCTTTACGCACCGCTTAGCCAAACCTTACGCCCGCAGTCGTCCAATGATGGCTGCGGCGTCTGACAATTGTGCCCGGACGGGCGGAATGAAACTGGTACTCGAAGCGTTGTGTGTAGGTGCTGTGGTCTTCATGCTGTGGTTTCTTGCCGCTCTTCTGAGAGAAGGCCGCCGCGACCAGTAAAAAGGTCGTTTCGCAAAATCCAATTCAGCTCAACGACGTGGAGAGCGAGTCATTATGTTCATGAATGTCAAGAACTATGTGCGCAAGCGCGCGCTGGTGAATAGCCAGTGGGTGGCCCTCACCATATCTATCGCGGTGGGACTATCGCTGCCGCTCCAAGGTCAGCAAGTCCAGGGTCAACAAAATGGCCAGCCAGCAGGCAAGGACATTCAGGCCAGCGCATCGAGTCAGCCGACGCAGCAGGAGATCCTGCAAGAGCTCGATGCCATGAAAAAGCGAATCGTCCAGCTCGAAGCTCAACTGCAAAATCGGGACGGGCAAGGGACGGTATCTGCTGTGAAAGAAAGTGACGCCCCGTCCAAAGGGCCCAATGTCCCGGCAGCCCGCCTGGCCTCCGCTTCGCTCGTACAGCCCCTTCTCACTCAACCGCAGAGCACTGCCGAGACCACGCCAGCCACCGCGTCCACAAAAAAGCCAAAGATCGATCCTTTTTCGGATTGGGATTGGACTTGGCTCAACGGCAACCCACGCAACAAGGACGTCGCCTTTGATTCAAAATTCTTTACCCCGGAAATCCGCGCCGATATTACCTACAACTACGATTTCAACAAGCCTGTCGACGACTCGATCGGGGGGTCGAGCGAAATCTTTCGCGCCAATGAAATCCAGTTGGAGCAACTCGGGCTCGGCGGAGATTTTCATTACGACAACGTTCGCGCCCGCTTCATGACCCAATTTGGCATGTATTCGACGACCACGGTGCGCAACGACCCCAGTTACGCCAAGGGACAATGGCTTCTCAACGATGCGGACCGGTACCTGGCGGAGGCGTATGGCGGTTATCACATTAACGCCTTGAACGGGATCAACATCGATGCCGGCATTTTCTTGTCTTATATTGGCCTGTTCAGCTACTACAACGCGGACAACTGGGCCTATCAACCTTCCTACGTTTCTTCCAATACGCCATGGTTTTTCGAGGGTTTGCGAGTACAAATTTTCCCCAATCCCCACTTGAAGATTGAACCCTGGATCATCAATGGCTGGCAATCGTATGCTTCCGCCAATTCGAGGAAGGGTCTGGGGGGACAGATCAAGTGGACTCCTCGGCCCTGGGTCAACATCATCTCCAACAATTACGGCCTCGGCCACGACGATCTCTACATACCTAATCGCGGCCGCATCCACACCGACGACAGCATCGAGATCAAGTATTTCGACAAACCGGGACAGTTCCTCGACAAGATGGCCTTCTCCTTCACCGGCGATATGGGATGCGAATTTGGCCCTAGCACGGCCACTTTGGCCGGCGTGAGCTGCCACCGTAATAAGAGGGACCCGCTTGCGCAACCGAGTGCCAATTTTCCGCAGGGGGGAATTGATCCCAAGCAAAGCTTTATTGGCTTTATGCTTTACGACCGCAACTGGTTCAAGAAGGATACGCACGGATTCACCATCGGCGGCGGCATGATCAACAATCCCGGTCGCTATCTGGTCCTGCTCCCGCCCATCAATGGTGAGACTGCTCCCTCCGCGGCGATCAACGCGCCGTATTTCACTGGGAATCCCGGGGATCCATTCAAGGCTTGGGATATGTCGGTCACGTACGATTACATGCCCAGACAGTGGCTCACTTTCCGCTGGGAGTACGACTATCGCCATGCCAATGTGCCGTACTGGACTGGTCACGGTGGAATTACGCCGCCTGGTTCGGGTGGAGTGCCTTATACCAACAACGGATACCCACAATTCTTTGCTTGCAACAATGGGAATTCGTCCATGCAAGAAACCCTCCTCGCAGCGGAAGGGCCCCAGGGCTGCGGGGGGCAAGGGAGCACCGTATGGTTTCCCGATCTGCGCAAGGATGAGTCACTGGTTGATATAGACATCATGGTCAAATTCTGACCGTGACGGAGGTTAACCCTCATCTGGAGGGGGTTGTGTGCAAGACCTGATTTTTTTCATGCCGGTTCGAATCAGGCAACCGTATCACGCCCCCCACATCACGCCCCCCACCTCTTCTACTCTCTAATCTCCGGCTGTGAGATTGCGGCGAACCTCTCCAGCGCGGCCAGGCGAGCGCGCAACTCTCCCAGTTCCTCTTCGCCGAGCTTTTCGGCGCAGCCTGCCACGGTCCGCATTCCGCGCTCGACGAGTATCCGGCGGAACTCCGGATCGGGCGTGGAGGCGGCGATGTCACCGAGGGCGCGCAGCAAGCGCAAGCTGACGGCCACGTCCGCCTTCGAATACATGCGGATCTGCTCAAAGGCTGCCTCCAGGAGGCGCTCGAAGTGGATCGATGCAATGCTGGCGCGAACGATGCCCGGCGGATCGTAGAGCAGGTCGTCGGGCGGCTCTCGAGACGCGAAGCGGATCATGATACGGCTCAACTGATCGACGCAGCTGATGGCCGTGGTCGGGTCGTTGACGGCGGGCGAAATCGCCTTCAACGCGACGTCGACAATCTGCAGGACGCCAAACTCAACGTCCTGCTGTAGCGTTCGGGTCGGGCCGAGGTCGAACGCGGCCAGCAACTCGGTGGTTCCTTCGGGGGGCAAGCGCTTTCCCTTAGAAACCATCATCAGCGGGATGCCCGCCGGAACGAAATGACCGACCCGGCGCAGAACGCGGATGGTGACGTGATAGTGCTTTGCCAGGGCGACCAGGCGCCCTGTATCGACGAACCGGATGTAGCCGGAATCATGGCTCAAGACGGCCACCTCGCTCGGATTGGGCCGGAGCGGTTCAGCATCCTCCAGGTCGTTCAGCCGGTGCGGCCAGGGCATAAGTTCATCGATGATGGCTTCCGTCTCTGCCGCGATTCTGTCGACAATGTGATTGACGCTGATGGCCTGCGAAATGTGATGAATGAAAAAGAGCAGCAAACCGACGCAAACCAGCGCCAGCACCATCGCGCCCAGGACGGTGACTACGGGCTCGAAGGGGTGAGGGAGCAAACGAGCCGCCGGAAGCGCCGCGAGGCAGTACAAGAAAGTGCCGAGGAAGATACCGAGCGTCCATTGCGTCACGCGGTCCCTGGAAAAGCTGACGATAATGCGCGGGGAGAACTGCATCGAGGCCAGGGTGAGCGTCATTAACAAGATGGCGAACACGATCGACACCACCGTCATGATGGAGGCGGCAATGCCCGCCAGAATGACCTGGGCGACCTGCGGGTCGGCATGCGAGGGGAACAGGACAGCGGGCACCCAGGCGCTGGCCGCCGGAAACATCTCTTCCAACCATGACAGGAATGCTCCCGCGCAACCCAGCGCCAGCGCGATGGTGAGCGGGCGAATCAAAAAGCCGCCACGCAGGTTATACATAGCGTGGCGAAGCATCAACCTCAGGCTCTTCCTCATGGCTCTATCGGGTTCAAGTGTAGTGGGCCGGACCCGGGCATACAACGAAAACCGGGAAGACCCACAGCCCCCACGCAATGTCGCGTGGCACGCATTATCTTTATGACTTCTTTACGAACTGCTTAGCGCACTCTTATGTAGGGACCTGTCTAATTTGGACGAGCCCAAGCGACCAGCTTGCTTTCGGTAAAGCCAGGGTTCCGCCCGGATGGGGACCAATTGAATTCAGCCGGGCCGGCCGAGTTTTGATCGTGACGACAAGTCAGCGAGTACTTGACGTCATTTGTAGGGAGGTTCCATGCAAGACCTGATCTTTATCTTAGTCACGATAGCGTTCTTCGTGCTGTCGCTCGTTTATGTGCAATTCTGCGATCGAATTCGCTGAGAAATAATCGCCTGAGGCAAATCACTATGAATGCTGAATCGATCATCATGCTGATCGTAAGCGCAGGGTTGATGGTCTACCTGCTGTATGCGTTGCTGAGACCGGAGAAATTCTGAAATGACAATCAATGGCTGGATACAGATTGGTTTATTTCTGGCTCTGATTCTGGCGATCACGAAGCCGCTTGGCGTATACATGGCAAAAGTGTTCAGCCGGGAGCGCACTTTTCTCGACCCCGTGGTCCGCCCGATGGAGCGGTTACTCTATCGCGTGACCGGCGTCGATGAAGAACACGAGATGCGCTGGACGGAATACGCTTTCGCCATGCTGCTGTTCAGCGGCGCCTCCATGCTGCTGCTTTATCTGATCGAGCGGGTGCAGCAGTGGCTGCCGTTGAATCCGCAGAAGTTCGGTGCGGTCGCTCAGGCGCTGGCCTTTAACACTGCCGCGTCGTTTACCACCAACACGAATTGGCAGAACTATTCGGGCGAGTCCACCATGAGCTATCTCACGCAAATGGCTGGCCTGGCCTACCACAACTTCGCTTCGGCGGCGGTGGGGATCGCGCTCGCGATCGCATTTGTTCGCGGCATCGCGCGCAAGGAAAAAGAAACCATCGGCAATTTCTGGGTTGACATGACGCGCTCCACTTTGTGGGTGCTGCTGCCCGCCTGCATTGTCTATGCCCTGCTTCTGGTTTCTCAGGGGGTCGTGCAAAACCTCAGGCCCTATGACACCGCGAAGCTAGTCGAGCCGCAGCAGGTGCAGAAGACGGGAACCGATGGCAAGGCAATGGTGGGGCCAGATGGCAAGCCGGTGATGGACACGGTGACCGACCAGACCATCGCGCAGGGCCCGGTCGCTTCTCAAGAGGCGATCAAGATGCTGGGCACGAACGGAGGCGGTTTCTTCAATGCCAACAGTTCCCATCCTTTTGAGAATCCCACGCCTCTGAGCAACTTCCTGCAGATGCTCTCCATCTTCGCGATCCCGGCTGGCCTAACTTACACGCTGGGCCGTATGACGGGGTCGCCGCGTCACGGCTGGGCGGTGTGGGCGGCTATGGCGATTCTGTTCCTAGGGGGTGTTACAACGGCTTACTGGGCCGAGGCCAGAGGCAATCCTCTGCTGCACGGAGTTGACCAACGCGCCACCGCCATGCAGCCAGGCGGCAACATGGAAGGCAAGGAAGTGCGCTTCGGCATCGCGAACTCAGCGCTGTTCGCCACTGTCACCACCGACGCAAGTTGTGGCGCCATCAATGGCGTACATGACTCCTTTACTCCGCTGGGCGGCATGGTGCCGCTGGTCAACATTATGCTCAGCGAAACCGTTTTTGGAGGAGTGGGAGCGGGCCTGTACGGCATCCTGATTTATGTAGTGCTGTCGGTGTTCATTGCCGGGCTCATGGTCGGGCGAACACCCGAGTATCTCGGCAAGAAGATTGAAGCCTACGACGTGAAGATGGCGATGCTGGTCACGCTGGTTTTTCCGCTGATCATTCTGGCGCTTACGGGCATTTCATCGGTCGAGGGGTTTGGCACCTCGAGCATCAGCAATGCGGGTCCGCACGGCTTCACGCAGATCCTGTATTCGTTCACGTCCCAGGCAGGGAATAATGGCTCCGCTTTCGCCGGCTTGAATGGCAACACGCTTTGGTACAACTCCGCGGGCGCGATGACCATGCTGGTGGGGCGATTCTTCATGATCATTCCCATGCTGGCGATTGCCGGCAATCTGGCAAAAAAGAAAACCGTGCCTGCTTCGGCGGGTACATTCCCGGTGACTACGCCCCTGTTTACCGTTTTGCTGGTGTCGGTGATTTTGATCGTGGGAGCGCTCACATTTTTCCCCGCTCTAAGTCTGGGGCCCGTACTGGAACACCTGCTGATGATGGCAGGGAAAACTTTCTGAGCCGAAATCCGGTTGATCGACGGGCGCCCCCGTCCGTCCGCCGAGGCAGAACTTCTTGAGGTAAGAAATGGCAGAAAAGAAAAGCAAGAGCCTGTGGGACGCAAAGATCATCCGGCGCGCGCTAGTCGATGCCTTGGTCAAACTCGATCCCCGCACCATGATGAAGAATCCGGTCATGTTCGTGGTCGAGGTTGGCAGCGTGGTGACCACTATCCTCTTATTCGGCGGGAAACAGAGTTTCGCCTTCAATTTGCAGATCACGCTCTGGCTCTGGTTTACGGTGCTGTTCGCGAATTTCGCGGAGGCCATGGCCGAAGGGCGAGGCAAAGCGCAAGCCGACACGCTGCGCAAAGCCCGGTCTGAAACCGTAGCCAAGCGCCTGTTGCCCAACGGGACGACAGAGACGGTGCCAAGCGCCAAGCTGCGTTCTGGCGACGTCGTTCTCGTAGCTGCGAACGAACTTGTCCCAGGCGATGGCGAAGTCATCGAAGGCGTGGCCTCGGTGGACGAGTCCGCGATTACCGGAGAGTCTGCGCCCGTGATCCGCGAAGCTGGAGGCGACCGGTCGGCGGTCACCGGCGGCACGCGCGTGCTCTCCGATGTAATCAAAGTTCGAATCACGTCGAATCCGGGCGAAACTTTCCTCGACCGAATGATCGCGCTGGTCGAGGGCGCGGAGCGACAGAAGACTCCGAACGAGATTGCACTCAACATTTTGCTGGCGGGCCTGACCATTATTTTCCTGCTGGCTGTCGTTACGCTGCAGCCTTTCGCGATCTACTCCGGATCGCCGCAAACGGTATTTGTATTGGTATCGCTGCTGGTCTGCCTGATTCCGACAACCATTGGCGGCCTGCTCTCCGCGATCGGCATTGCCGGCATGGATCGCCTGGTGCAGCACAATGTGCTGGCGATGTCCGGGCGCGCCGTGGAAGCCGCCGGAGACGTAAACACCTTACTGCTCGATAAGACGGGAACGATCACGCTGGGCAACCGCCAGGCAGCGGAGTTCATCCCGGCACCGGGCATTACCACCGCCGAGATGGCCGATGCCGCGCAACTCTCTTCGCTCGCCGACGAGACGCCCGAAGGCCGCTCGATTGTTGTGCTGGCGAAAGAGAAATACGCGCTGCGAGGCCGCGAACTGGCTTCGCACGAAGCCGTGTTCGTTCCGTTCTCCGCGCAAACCCGCATGTCGGGCGTGAACCTGGACGGCCGCGAGATTCGCAAAGGAGCGGTCGATGCTATTACCAAATACCTGCAGCAGTTCGGCACCTCGCTGCCGCGCGAGATTCAGGCCAGCGTGGAACAGATCGCGCGCTCGGGTGGGACTCCGCTGGTGGTCGCGGAAAATCAGCGGGCGCTAGGCGTGATCTACCTGAAGGACATTGTCAAAGGCGGGATGCGCGAGCGCTTCAATCAACTGCGCGCCATGGGGATCAAGACGGTCATGATCACCGGCGACAATCCGCTGACCGCGGCGGCGATCGCGCGCGAGGCCGGCGTGGACGATTTTCTGGCGGAGGCGACTCCGAAAGAAAAGATGGATCTGATCCGCCGTGAGCAGGCCGACGGAAAGCTGGTGGCCATGACTGGCGACGGCACCAACGATGCGCCGGCCCTCGCTCAGGCCGATGTGGGCGTGGCCATGAATACCGGCACCCAAGCCGCGAAAGAGGCCGGAAACATGGTGGACCTCGATTCCAATCCCACCAAGCTCATCGAAGTCGTTGCGATCGGCAAACAGTTGCTTATGACGCGCGGAGCGCTCACTACGTTTTCGATTGCGAACGACGTGGCCAAGTATTTCGCCATCATTCCAGCCATGTTTGCCGGAACATTTCCTGTGCTGAATGCGCTGAATATCATGCGCCTGCAGACGCCCCAGTCGGCGGTGCTTTCCGCCGTGATTTTCAACGCGCTCATCATTGTCGCCCTGATTCCGCTGGCCCTGCGTGGGGTCAAGTACAAGGCAATGAGCGCCGAGTCTCTACTGCGGCAAAACTTGCTCTTATATGGATTCGGCGGACTGGTCGTCCCGTTCATCGGCATCAAGCTGATTGACATGTTCATCACCGGCATCAAGCTGATATAGGCCAGAACTGGCATCGAGAGAGACCTATGAAGAAGAATCTGATCACAGCGGTACTCATGACGATTGCGACCACGGTCCTGCTGGGAATTCTGTATCCCTTGCTGATTACTGGACTCGCACAGCTGATCTTTCCGAAGCAGGCCAATGGTCAACTGATCAAGGGGAAGGATGAAGTGCTGGTTGGCTCTCGGCTGATCGGGCAACCCTTTTCGGGGCCGGGTTATTTTCATTCCCGGCCATCCGCCGCGGGCGCCGCAGGCTACGATGCCACAGCCTCCAGCGGCTCAAATCTGGGCCCGACCAACGCGCAGCTGATTGCTCGCGTTCATGGAGACGTCGCCAAGCTGCAAGCCGAGAATCCGGGCGTTCCCATTCCTGTGGATCTGGTGACGACATCGGGTTCGGGACTGGATCCCGATATCACGCCGGCGGCAGCCGAGTTCCAGATTCGACGCGTGGCCGCGGAACGCCAGATTTCCGAAGCTGAAGTCGCGCGCCTTGTCCTTGAGAACTCGGAGAACCGGCAATGGGGATTCCTGGGTGAGCCGCGCGTGCACGTACTCGAACTGAATCTGGCGCTCGATGCGCGCTACGGGCGCGTTCATTAGAACGCGCGGCGAAAGCTGGGGCCCGCTCTTCAACTCAATACAAAAGACTTTGTCATCCCGAGCGAAGCGAGGGATCTGCAGTTCGCCGCAAGATGCAGATCCCTCGCTTCGCTCGGGATGACAATTTCAAGATGCTGAACCAATCACCCGTAATGCGCCCGCAGCCACGGAAATCTCCGCTGGCGTCTCGCACACATACTCTCCATCAGCATAGATCTCGATCGGAGTCTCGGTCTCCACGCGTACTCGCTCCGCCTGCGAGTACTCAACTTCGGGCATCTTGAGGTGTTGCCCGAAATACACCGTCGGGAACATACAAAACAACTTGAAGGGATTCAATGTGGCGATGCGGCAGATGTCCAACTTGCCATCCGCGAAATCTGCTTGCGGGGCGATGCGCATGCCGTCGCCATAGAATTGCGTGTTGGCGAAAGCGGCAAGCAAAGTGAGCTTTTCCGCCTCTGTGTGATTCGCACCATCGACCTGCGTCAGCCGCATGGAATAAGCAGGAAGCTTTCGCAGCAGCGGCAATAACGCGATCGCATAGCCGCCGTGTCCGCGCAACCAGCGCGGCATCCGATTGGCGCGTCGAGTCGCAAGCGAATCCAAACCGCACCCGGCCACGCAGCAGAAGTAATGGATGCGCTCGGGCGCAGCGGATGGAACGATGACCCCGAGATCCACTGCTCGCGCTTGAATCTTCCCCGATTCGAAATCGCGCCAAAGGCGCAACGAGTCTCGCACCGAGCGCAGGTTCAGCGCCCGCGCAAAATCATTTCCGCTACCCGCCGGGACGATCAGCACGGGAAGCTGGAGCCGCGCCAGCGCGGGAAGATGACGATGAATGGTGCCGTCGCCACCAAAGATCAGGATGGCATCGGCGTCGCTGGAGGAGCCGGGCAGTCCCTCCAGCCACTCGGTTGAAGTGCCTGCTTGAAACGGTTTCAAGTCTGCCGGCGAAGTTCCCAACCCGAAGATAGCGGCGGCGCGCATTCGTTCAGCATTAGAGCATATCCGGTGCGGGTCGGCGTGTGTTGCTTTTCCTGAAACCTAGGACCAGAGACCTGACACCTTTCTTATTTCGGCAGGCACTTCTCCATAAATTCCACCAGATCTCGCTTCATCTTGTTGTGTTCGGCGCGATCGATGTACACCATGTGTCCCGCGTTGTAGGTAGCGTAGGAAATACTCTGGCGGTACTTCCCGTCGAGGTCGAGGTGATCCATGGTCCAGTTGGCAGCGGCGAAAGGTGTGGCCAGGTCATAGTAACCCTCCATCACCAGAATTTTCATATATGGATTCTTGATCATGGCCGAGCGCAACCCACCCGCCGTGCTCGGAAAACCTTGCACGGCGTTGCCCCACTCCCAATCGTGGAAGCCGGGTTGATCGTACGCGAAAACCCGGTAGGGCATGTCGGACTTGTAATTGAGTTCGGTGCGCAGATAGTTGTTGAATGCCGAAGTGTAAGGGGGCAAGATGGCGGCGCTGGTCGGGTCATAAAAAAAACGATCTTCGTCGGGATTCGGGCTGCTGAAGCGCCCATCGAGGCGTCCGACAACCAACTTTTGATCGAGCAGCAGTTCGTGCGTAAAAGTGGGAACGTCTATGCGTAAGTTGTGCGCTTCGATTACTTCCGGACGCAGCCCGAGATAGCGCGACAGTTGCTCCACAATCTTGCGATGTTCTTCCGGCGTCAGGGCGTCGCCTTTGCCCAGAGCCAGCGCGTAGTCATTGGTTGACCAGCGTAAGACTTCCTCGCGCGTCTTTGCCACGTCCTGGGTAAGATCGGCGGAGAGCTTGTGATGGTAGCCGGCGATCATGTTGAACGTGGGCACCAGCAGCAAATAGGGCAGGTCGTTCGAGTTGTTCCATTCGAGCGTCTGGAAGTCCACAGCCGTCGAAAGCAGGGTGACGCCGTTGAAAGCGATGCCATGGTCGGCTAAGTACCCGGCGATGCCGGCGGCGCGCGTCGTTCCGTAGCTTTCCCCGAGCAGGAACAGTGGAGAACTCCAACGATCGTAGCGGGAAATGTAGAGGCGGATGAATTCTCCAAAGGCTTCCACGTCGCCTCTTACGCCCAGAAATTTCTTGGTAAGTTCGGCGGTCGCGGCTCGCGAGTAACCGGTCGCCATGGCATCCACCATGACGATGTCGCTGCGATCGAGCAGCGTGTCGGGATTATCTTCCAGGCGATAAGGCGCGGCCGGCATGAATCCATTCGGCTGCAGTACCACACGTTTGGGTCCGAGAGCCCCCATGTGCAGCCACACCGAGGCGGAGCCGGGACCGCCGTTGAAGGCAAATGTCAGCGGACGCCTTGCCGCTTCCTGTCCGTCGAGCGTGTAGGCGACGAAAAACATTTCGGCTTCCGTCTTGCCGTCACCGCGCTTGATGGGGAGCCTCCCGGCCGTCGCCGTGTAACTGAGAGTCTTGCCGTTGAGCGTGATCTGGTGATGCGTGATTACGGGCGGGACTTCCGCCACATCGTAATGTTCTTCCTTGTCTTTATCCGTAGCTTCGCCGAAGTCAGGTTTGGGCGGCTCCGCGGGCTTGGCGCTCTCCGCCGTCTTATCCGGAGTCGCGACGTTCGCCGGAGCTGTTTGTTTCTTATCTTTCTTGGACGCGGCCTGTTTCGTGCTCTCGGGCGTCGTGTCCTGGTCTTGCTGCGTCACCGCAAACGGAATCGTCAGCACAGCCAAAAGAAGAACGATCAGAATTCTCATGCTTGTCTCCCAGTGAAATGAATTGGACCAGCATTATAGCGCCTTCGCGGATCGCCATTCGAAGAGCCGGAATCAACTCCAGACGTGCTAAAATTTGTTGCGCCTGAAATGCTTCCTTCGGCTGGGTGGCGCACCCGATCTCTCCACCCTGGCCCTGACGGACTAAACGTGGCCCAGAACCCTAACCCTCAAAACGATTCGATCACCTATGCCGATGCCGGTGTCAGCATTGATCGTGGTAACCGCACCAAGCAGCGCATCAAGTATCTGGCCCACAAAACTTTTACCAAGGGAGTGCTGAGCGAGATTGGCGGATTCGGCGGGCTGTTCTCCGTCGACAAGAAGTATCTGGATCCGGTCCTGGTTTCGAGCGTGGACGGCGTGGGCACCAAGTTAAAGGTGGCCTTCGACATGAAAATGCACCACACTGTCGGCGGCGATCTGGTCAATCACTGTGTGAACGATATCGCGGTGCAGGGTGCGGCGCCGTTGTTTTTCATGGACTACCTGGCCACCGGAACGCTCGACCCGGAGGTCGCCGAAAAAATTGTTGGCGGCCTGGCCGAAGCCTGCAAGCATAACGGCTGCGCTCTGATCGGCGGCGAGACCGCCGAAATGCCGGGGTTCTATCCCGAAGGGGAGTATGATCTTGCCGGATTCATCGTCGGGGTGGTGGAACGCGACCGCATCATCAGCGGCAAAGATGTGCAGGTGGGAGATTGCGTCCTCGGCTTGCCCTCCAACGGCCTGCATACCAACGGATACTCACTGGCCCGCAAACTGCTCTTTGAAGTTGCCGGTTATTCTCTCGAAACTTTTGTCAGCGAGATCAAGAACAAGGTGGGCAACGAGCTCATGCGGACCCATCGCAGCTACTGGTCGATCATTCGGAAGCTGATCGCGGGCGATTGTGTTGCCGCGTTGGCGCACATCACCGGCGGCGGCATCACCGAAAACCTGCCCCGAGTGCTGCCTAAAGGTACATCGGCAGTGATAGAACCTGGTACTTGGCCGGTTCTGCCAATCTTTGAGCATCTGCAGAAACTCGGCAATGTCGCGGAGGAAGAAATGCTCCGCACTTTCAACATGGGTCTCGGAATGTTGATCGTGGTTCCCGCCAAGAAGTTCAAGAAAGCGCAGACGCTACTGGAGCGGGCCGGAGAAAAATTCTACAGCGTAGGCCGCATCGTCAAAGGCGATCGCAAAGTGATGTTCAGCTAGAGCGGCTTCTAGCTCTTGGCTTCTGGCTCTTAGCTACCCCTTTTTGAATTGTCACCCCCTTCCGATTTTCTCCGTGTCTCCGTGCCTCCGTGGTGAATAATGTTGTCCTATGAAGAATCTGGGCATTCTCCTTTCGGGACGCGGCTCCAATTTTGTGGCTATCGCTGACAGCGTTGCGGCTGGCCGGATCCCCGATGCCCGCATCGCGGTCGTGATTTCGAACCGTGCCGATGCTCCCGGCATTGAAACCGCTCGCGAGCGCGGGCTCAATGCGCTCGTCATTGAATCGAAAGGCAAGCAGCGCGAGGAACACGACCGCGAAGTTGCGGCCGCTCTCAAGGAACACAAAGTCGATCTCATCTGCCTCGCCGGTTACATGCGCCTGCTTTCGCCCTGGTTTGTGAGGCAGTTTCCGGGGAAAATTCTTAACATCCATCCGTCCCTGCTACCGGCGTTTCCCGGACTGGAAGCGCAGCAGCAGGCCTTTGCCTACGGTGTAAAGGTGTCAGGCTGCACCGTGCACTTCGTAGACGAGGAACTCGATCACGGAGCCATTATTGTGCAGAAAGCGATACCCGTGCTCGACTCCGATGACGAGCATACGCTGGCGGAGCGCATTCTTGAGCAGGAACACGTCGCCTACTCGGAAGCGATCAAGATTGTGTTGGAAGGGAATTTCGCGATCGCCGGCAGGCGGATGGTGAAAGGTCAGAGGTCAGAGGTGGGAGGTCAGAGGTAAGAGGTCAGATTGCAGAGGTGAAATCCAAAGATCACGACGCGTGGGTTTACCTCTGCAATCTGACCTCTGACCTCTGCAATTTCTACATAATTAGCTCGTTCGTTCTCCGCGCAATCGGGTGTTGCATCACTTCGAGCTCGTTCTTCACCAGGTTCAATCCATATACGCACTGCTCGAATCTTTGCGAGAGTTGTGCGAACAGCGGCGCCACCTTCGCGTACTCGAAGTGCTCGAACTTCGAGACGATGTAGTAGCTTTCTTTTCCGGCTTTCACCCAATCTACGAAGCTCTCGACTCGCTGGCGGCGCAGGCGGTAATGGTTGATGCTCTCCGGAAACATCCCGGCGTAGAACAGTGTAAAGTCGCCAATATGCTTGCGGACCTGGCGCTCGCGGTCGAACGAGGGCGCTGGGCCGTAGATCGGATCCGACTCGATCAGCATCTCGCCCACATCGCTCAACGGCCTACCCGCCGCGTTGCGGATCTTCAACAACTGCTCGGCATCGCAGAACTCCGACAGCAAATGCGCGACGTAGCTCACCACTTGCGGATCGCGAATTCCAATCTCCTGGACGTAGTGACGGCTGACCAATTCAACAAACAACCGCTGTAGTGGATGCGTCTCCGGAATTCCCATGGCCCCTACTTCCTTCCCAGCATTGCCCCTCTTGTTTCCATCGAAACAAGAACTCGTGCGCATTAGATACCGTGAAATCAATGATCCATGCAAGTGACGATTGAGCCACTACTATAGTTAGAACCCGGCAAGGGGCCAGGCGTTTCGGGGCTATCTATTGGCAGCCAAGGCAAGCTGCTGCTAATGCCCGCATCGCCTGGATCGAAAAGTCAGTTCCGCGAATCTATTCACCAAGAAGCACCGAAGAAACGGAGACAGAGTGGAGCGAATCAACATTTCAAGCGGAGCGCCGTGGGAGCCGATCGTCGGTTACTCTCGTGCGGTTCGCGTCGGCGCCAGCATTCATGTTGCGGGTACAACGGCATCCGGAGCCGACGGCAAGATCGTCGGCGTGGGCGATGCCTACGCGCAGGCGGTGCAGACCCTCAAGAACATCGAACGCGCGTTGCAGCGGGCCGGAGCCTCCCTGAACGACGTCGTTCGCACGCGCGTCTTCCTTACCAACATTGCGGACTGGGAAAAAGTTGGAAAAGCGCACGGAGAGTTTTTTCGCGACATTCGCCCCGCGAGCACCATGATGGCCATCACGGCCCTGGTTTCTCCGGAAATGCTGCTGGAAATTGAAGCGGACGCGATCGTGAGAGAAGAAAAGCGGTGAGCTGGCGGAAGCCGGAGAGAGAGCCGGGCTTCCGCCATCATTCTTGGTGGCTAGCGTGAACCGCTAACGGCGGCCTTTCTTGCGGGAAGTTTTTTTCTTTGCTGCCTTCCGGGCTGGCTTCTTCGCCGCTTTCTTCTTCGCCGCTTTCTTCTTCTTTGCCGGTTTGGCCTTCTTCTTGGCCGCCGGTTTTTTCGCCGCTTTCTTCTTCTTTGCCGCCTTTTTCCTGGCAGGAGCCTTCTTCTTGGGAGGCGCACTCGGGCCGCCGCCCGAGGGAGTCATGGGTGCGGGTGTTGTCACAGGCTCCCGTACCGGAAGCACGGCAAGCTCGTCGTCTTCCTCCACGATTACTGGTTCTTCTTCCTCTTCTTCTTCTTCGTCCAAGTCTTCTTCCAGCGATTCGCCATAGGCGCCGCTGTCGCTGAACTCATCGGTCTCATCGTCCCGACCATAGAGAGTCGGATCATTGAAGCGCATATCTCCTCCTGCGTATTTGTGGTCACCTGCACGCATTCGCAAGCAGGGCCAGGGAATTAGGACAACGTGCTGCGAAACTGCACTACTTTTGCGTAACGGCGCGTGATTATAGCACGGCGCAGTTTCACCGGCAGTATCGTGCATTCTCCGCCGATTTGCGAGGAAAATTATCAGTGAAAAAAGGCCGACTGCCAAGGGGCGAACCAAAAGCGAAGCTGAGCAGTGGCGGCGCTACTCGTACGCCAGCGCGTCGATGGGATCCTTCTGCGCCGCTTTGAACGCCGGATACAGCGCCCCAGCGACAGCGCTGGCCAGGGCGATCAGGGCAGCCCGTGCAATCCATCCCCCGGCCAATACCATGGGCAGCAGAGGCAGCCGGTGAAGAATAATGGCCCGTGCCGCCAGGCTCACGATGATGCCCAGCAATATGCCTCCTATCGCCAGCAGCGCCGTTTCCCGAAGCACCACGTTAACGATGTATAGCTTCGACGCCCCCATCGACTTCAAAATGCCGATTTCACGCGTCCGCTCCATCACCGCCGTATACATCGCCTGAAAAATCACCAGGACCCCGATGACCACCGAAATCCCGATCACCACGTCGATGAAGGTTGAAAGGCCGGGAATGTGAGTCGGGGTCATCATGGAAAGGTAAGTGGCCATTGAACTGGCGACGTAGCGTTCCATCCCCGGCACGTGCTTGATCTCGTCCACGACCGCGTCCGCGTTGGCGGGGTCGTCGAGCTTGAGGTACATCACCGAGGCCTTATCCTTGCCGCCGGTCAAATCCTGCAAAGTGCTCAAGGGAAGGAATTTCCGCCCACCTTTGCCGCGCTCGACAATGCCGCAGATGTGGAACGGGTTATTGAGGATCTCGATCGTGTCCCCGATCTTGGCATGCTTGGACTGGGCAAACAGATCGTCGACAATCACATCATTGGGGCCCTGAAACGGACCGCCCTTCAGATAATGGAAGCCGCCCGACATACCCTCGTAACTCGGCAGATCGATGCCAGCGATGATCTCCAGCGCTCCCGCGGTTGTGACCTGCGTGATCACCGGGGCAACCCGATCTACGTGCGGCAGTTTGGCCAGAACGCCGGCCACCTTGATCGGCATCGGGCTCCCCGTCAGCCCGGCAATAAAGGATGAACCCGGCGGCAGCACGATCACATCCGCTCCGATGCCGGCGGTCCGCGTGCGTGAATCTTGCAGCATTCCCAGCGAAAACCCCACAATCAGCAGAATCATCGCCACTTCCAGCGCCACCGCCACAATGCTGATCATCGACCGCACCGGCCGATATACTAAATTCCCGACGATCATGCGATTCATCATGCTTTTTTCCGGAGAAACGGTCGTTCATCGTTCGTCGTTCGCAGATCTCAAACGACCGACAAACCGCGAGCGACCAACGGCGAACGACCAGCGGCTGACTTTAGCTACTGGCCAAGGGGCGCTTTGGCCGCCGCCCGGGTGTTGGAGGGATCGAGGTGCACCACCTCGGCTCCAGGTGGCTGCTCCAGCACAAACTGGTCGTCAGTCAGGGCTCGATTGATTTCCAGCTTGACCATGTTCAGGGTGATGTCGTAATTCTCCCGCGGCCGCTCAATCCCAATCGTGCTGGGGAAGGTAGTCCCGGCGTAATCTTTGTAATCCTGGTAGTGCGCGTCGGTTGCGACGTTTCCCTGTAGGTCGTAGATCCTTTGCCGGTGCGGCAACAGGTCGGTTCGGCTGAACTCGATCTTGCGCGATAGATACCATCCCTGGGGGCCCTTGCGGATGACCGCCAAGGCGTAATTCGGCTGCTCGACCCGATGTCTCTTCGCGTCCAGGACGGTTTCATAGCCGTTTTCAAGCACGGCAATCTCGTCCTGGCCAATTTCCGGCATCAGCATCGCGTCGTAAATGTACTGCGGCCGCAGGTTCTCCAGCCGTTTGTCAGGCTGGTAGTTGTCGCCATCGTTCAAGCCCACAACAAACTTGTTCTTCGGAGGGATCCACAGCTTGAATTCCTGGCCGTTACTCACCATATCGAAGGCCGTGTTTCGCACCAGCGGCAACAGGCCCTTCATGCGGAGCATGGCCGGTTTGCGGGCCAGGACGTAGCCGCGAATCTCTTTGTAATCGGTGATTAGGCCGCTTTTCGGGTTTCCGGCCGAAGCGTCAATATCCACGGTCGCCTGCATGGACTGAATCTTGGTTGCCTGCGTGTTGACGTATTCGATCAGTTCCTGCTGGGTTGCGGTCTTCAGCGGCCGGTTCGAAAACTGCCGCTCCAGACTACGTGTCCGGAATAGACACCCGCTCAGCGGAAAGGTGGCCGCCGACAGAAATAAAAGAAGAAGCAGGCGCAGATGACGACGATGCATTCCTATACCGATACCTGGGAAAACTTTTGCCACATGGCTATCTGATTAGTATAAGGCAGCGGAGGGTTCAGCGCTTAGCGGTCTGCGGAGCCAAGTGCGGTTCGTGTCATGGTATCGCTTTAGCGATACCGTTGTTTCTTTAAATCAGACGGCCCTTTTGGGGCTGGGCACCGGGATACTCCTGAAGCTGGAGATTGGGATGTCACCGCATGCCGAGTGCGCGACGATAGGCGCTAACGTTCCGATTGTGCTCTTCGAGGCTGCGGGCGAAGCGGTGATGCCCGTTGCCATCGCTAACAAAATAAAGGAAGTTTGTGCTGTCAGGATGCATGGCCGCTTGCAGCGCGCTTTTCCCCGGATTGCCGATTGGCCCCGGTGGCAGTCCCGGGAAGCGATAGGTGTTATACGGCGACTTCACCGCCATGTCGGCATGATGCAGGCTTCCCGAATACGTGCCGGTCAGCAACTCGGCGTAGATCACGCTGGGGTCGGCATCGAGCGCCATCTTTCGCTCCAGCCGGTTGTAGTACACGCTGGCCACGCGCGGCCGTTCCTCGGGAGCCGCCGTCTCTTTCTCCACGATCGACGCCATGGTCACGACCCGAGGCACGTCGGAGTTCAGCCCGATCTGTTGCGCCACCTGCCGAAACTGATGCACCATCACTCCGGCCATTTCCTCCAGGCTCTGGGTTCGCGTGAACTGGTAAGTGTTGGGGAACAGATAACCTTCCAGCGACTTGGCATCCGGCGCCAGATCTGAGATCAGCTGCGTCTGGGTTTCAGACACCTGCACAAAATCGGCCGCCGACCCGAGCCCCGCGTCCTCCATGGCCTTGGCGATGTCGAACATCGTGTAGCCCTCGGGAATGGTGACCTCGTGAAAGTAGATATCGCCGTGCGCGATCCGGTCATAGACCTGCGGAAGCGTTGCCTCCCGCTCAAAAAGGTATTCACCCGCCTTCAGGGACAGCTTGCGATGGGTCGAGTGCCATAGCCGAAAGGCCAGTTCGCTGCGGATCACCCCGGCCTTTTTCAACTCCGCCGCAATGCGCCGCGTCGAATAGCCGGTACGCAAAAGCAGAGAGGTATGGGCTGGAGGCATGACTGGGGTGTAGACCTGAAACGCCGCCCAGCCGCCAGCGGCGAGAACAGCAACCAAGAACAGTGTGATCAGCGTTCGCAAGATTCCAGTGTAGTGGTCATTTCGGATTGCCACAAAGTGGCGAGAGTACAAGGCCTCAAGGGCCGATTGCTGGTCCTAGAAAAAGAGCTTTGCGCCGAACTGAACCAGGCGGGGCGGACCAGCACTGACGACTTGCCCAAACGTGGAACTGCCGATATTGCCGTCGACAGATTGCGGTCCGAAAAACTGGGCGTGGTTGAAGGCATTGAAACCTTCGAGCCGAAACTGGAGCGACTTCGATTCGGTCAGACGCACGCTCTTGAGAAGAGCCATATCGTAGTTGTCCATGCCCGGCCCGTAAAAAAAGCGCCGTTTGGCTGTGCCCGGTGTCCCCAGGGCATTCTCACTGAATTGCGAGGTATCGAAATACGCTCGCCCGTCGCGCGGGTTGCGATTCAGATCGAGAGGGCCGCCCGCGTAGTCCGGTTCGTCGACACCGTAGTTGTTGACGCCATTCGGCTCCGCCCCGAGCAGGGAATTGTCACCGTAATTCACCAGAGTCACCGGCAAACCCGAAGTAAAGTGAGTGATGCCAGAGATCTCCCAGCCTTCGCTCCAGCGGTTCGAAGCGTGAAAGAGTGTCGCGAAGGGAATTTTGTAGCTGTAGCTGACGACGAAGTTATGCTTCACATCAAAAGCCGACAAAGCTTTGCTGAGCGCGGGATTGAGCGGGTTGACTTCTTCCCCCAGATTCGAAGACTGGTCTTCGGACTTGCCGTAGGTGTATCCGGCCAGCACACTCAGACGCTTACTGCTGTGGCGCAAGGTGATCTGCAAGGAGTTGTAATTGGAATTGCCGATAGTGGCCTGGTTGGCGTCGCTGCCGAAATTCGATCCCAAAGGTCCGCGGGTGCCGTTGTACACCTTTCCCGTGGACGTAGTGTAAGAAGTGCCTTCGCCGAAGGGACCGCACGGGGTCTGTCCCGGCGCGAGATCAGCGGGATTACTCAAGGCCAAACACAGCGCTGGATTGCCGGGGTTGGCCTCATCAAGCACCAGAAGCCGATGTCCCTGGGTGCCTATGTAATTCAAACTGAGCACGGTGTTGGATCCGAACCCGCGCTCCAGCGAGAGCATGTATTCTTCGGTGTAGGGAATCCGGTTGGTGGTGGGGTAGGTTGGCATACCCGTAATGGGCTCGAACTGCGCCCAGTTGATGTTGGCGTCAGGATGACTCGTGCTTGAGCCCAACCGAGCGAGCGTGGTGGGGAAATATTGGCCGAGATTCTGGCCGTTCGCCGCGGTTATAAACGGCGTAGAGAACAAGGGCGGGGCCGGACTGGTGTAAGTCGTGCCGTACGGAGCATTACCACTCATCGTTCCAATCGTAAGCGCCTCGATCGCGGTGTAGAACATCCCATAGCTAGCCCTTACGCTGGTTTTGCCCGGGGCGCCCAGTATCTTTGCCAGCAGGCCCTCACCTGCGGTGGTCGGCGAATAAGCTAGGCCGATGCGCGGCGCAAAGTCACGATTTCGCGGAGGCGCCAGCGTTCGTGGCACTCCCGGGTCGGTGGGATAGAGGATGCCGGCGGGAGCTCCCGGAAAAACGATGGACTGCTTGCCCGGCTCGAAAGTCGCGATCTGGTTGTACTTCTCATACCAGGGTTCGATCCGGTCCCATCGCAAGCCATAATTCAACGTGAGACTGCGACTCACCCGCCAGCTATCCTGCCCGTAGATGCCGACGTACTTGTTCCGGCCGTAAAAGGGTTGAAGCTGGCTCTGGTTGTACTGGCTGGGAAGTCCTAAGAGAAAGTCCGCGAAGTCGGAGCCGGTCTCGCTTCCAAAAAAGAGAAAGCTGCCGTTGAACTGGGCGATGGCGTTGACATTGATCTGATCGTAGTGGAACTCGCCACCAGCCTTTAGTGTGTGAGTTCCAATTACCTTGGAAAAGTTGTCGAGCCATTGGAATGTGTTGCCAATTTGCTTCAGTTCATTCGTGTTGGTTCCGATCATGAAGCTGTTAAAGCCGACACTCTCCACTCCTTCGGTGGTTGGCGACAACGGTACGATTCCCGGCGTTCCTTGCCCCACCTCGAAGCCCTGGGAGGCGAGACTGACGCCGACGCCTCCGATTGGTTGGCCGAGGTCATTGGAGTCACGCAAATAGCTGAAACGAAATTCATTGACAGCAGTTGGGCTGAGCGTTTTCGTACAGCCGAGGCCGAGCAGTTGCGCACGGCCCGTGTAGAGCGCATTAAAACCCGGAACGTTCGCTCCACCTTGTGCAACCGGGTAGGGATTGTTCTGCGACCAGTCATCGAGAAAATAATAAGCCGATAGCAGTCCCCAGCGCGTGTTGGCATCAAGGCGGTACGCTCCTTTGTCGTCGCGCAAGGTTTTGTTGTAGGCCGAGGTAGAAAATGTGCCGTTCGCATTGTTCGGTGCGGGGATATATTGCAGCAGATTGATTGCGGGCGCGGACCATGCGTTTGTCGGGATAACTCCATTTGGGAAAACAGAGGAGTAAGCCTCTCCTGGAGTGGCAGGATAACCCAGTCCCGTCAGCAAGGATGCGAAATAAGGCCCGCTTACACTTCCGGTAAGGTCGCCGAAGCGACCGTCGCGCTCGGCGAGGGATGGCACTGGGATCTCCCCCGTGTCAACTCCCTGGGTGGAGCGCGTTCCCTGATAATCTCCGAAGAAGAAGATTTTGTTCCTGCGAATCGGACCGCCGAAAGTTCCCCCAAACTGGTTTTGTTTGAATGTGCCCCGGGTCGGAGAAAAGTAGTTGCGGGCGTCGAGGACCGTGTTGCGCAGGAACTCGAAAACATCGCCGTGAAATGCGTTGCCGCCCGACTTGGTCACAACATTGATCTGGCCCCCGCTGAACTCGCCGTATTCGGCATCGAAATTATTCGTGAGAATCCGGAATTCATCAATGGAATCAAGGTTAGGAACAATCGCCGCGCCCATGTTGACGTCCTCTTCGACATCGCTTCCGTTCACCAGAAAACTGTTGGCAAATTCCCGCTGGCCATTGATTGAGATGGTGCCGGGATTCAGGTCTCCGGAGGGCGAAAGCGCGCTTGCACCCACATCCTGCACGGTTTCGGACGTGATCGAAGTGGCTGGCGCAACCCCTGGCTGAAGGGAAAGCAAATCCGTAAAACTCCGGCCGTTGAGCGGCACCGCCGTCATCCGCGCACCGGTGATAACCTCGCCCACCTGCGTACTCGTCGTCTCCACCTGGAGTTGGTGTTCGGCGACGCTAACCACATCGGACCTCTTACCCACCGCAAGCACCGCGTCGACCGTCACGGCGCTGTCAGCGTCAATTGTGACACCGGTCCGCTGATACGGTTGAAACCCGGATTTTTGGATGGCAATGGTATAGCGTCCGATGGGGAGGGTGGCGAAAGAGTAGAATCCCTGACCGTTGGTTGCGGCTTGATGATGCACTCCGGTGTCGAGATTGGTGGCGTTTACGCTGGCGTTCGGGACTCGAGCGTTGGTCGCATCCCGGACAATGCCGGCGACACTGCCGCCAACCTCAGCCCATAAATTCGCGCTCAAGAATGCGGGAATCACAGAGAGAATCAATAAGAAGCGCCCAAAGCGCCGGACGGGCAGGGAAGAAAATCGGACACCATAACTCTGACGAGCACCGGCCATGTTGCTCTTGCCTTTCGACGGAGAAACGTTTATGAGGTTATATTGCGACACAGTCGCAACTGACACACAAAAAATATATGAAATAACGGCGGCTAGCCCGCTGCTCTTTGACACCGTTTGCAAAATCCACCCGCTTCCAGCCGCATCACCCGGATCTGAAAGCCGCTCTCCTTGATCATCTCTTTCTTGAGCTTCTCGAACGAGGAGCTCGCGTATTCCATGATGGCGCCACAGCGGAAGCAAGCCATATGGCAGTGATCGCGATTCGTCTTGGCTTCGTAAAAGTGTTTCTCACCCTCGATGTGCATGAGATCCAACTCATCAATCAACCCGCGATTCTTGAGCAACGCAAGCGTTCGATAGACGGTGGCGCGATCGATATCCGGGTCCTGTTTCCTGGCAAGCTCCAGGAGCATGGCCGCGTCCAGGTGTCGAGGCGAGCTCTGAATAATGCCGACCAACAGGCGCCTCTGAGCGGTAATGCGTATCCGTCGCGCCGCCAACTCCTTCATCAGCGAAGGTCGAGTGATTGCAGCGTCGTTTCTTGCTCTACCTAGATGCGAATCGGCCGCAACTACCACACCCGTAGCCATAGTATTTTTCTCCGCCTTTCCAGTTGCGACGCGGTAGCAACTAAGTATTATTAGATTTTATCGGCCTTATTCTGTCAAGACGAGGCACGGAATACAGAAAGGACTTTCTCTGCGTCTCGGCGGTGAAACGCTCTCTACTCGCCCAGCCAATCCGCGTACGGCTTCATCGACTCGACGTGGTCAAACACAATCTTGATCGCGGCGGTGATCGGAATGGCAAGCACCAGTCCGATTGCGCCCCAGATTGCTCCCCAGAACAGCAGTGCGATGGTGACCGCGAGGGGATTGATTCGCAGCCGGCTTCCCAGCAGCTTCGGATAGAGAACGTTGAGCGCGAAAAGATGCAATCCGACAACGCAAAGCACCATGATCGCCAGGTCTCCGGCTTCCAGTTGTCCCAAGCCGACCATGATCGGCGGCACCATCGCCAGCACGATTCCAAGGTACGGCACCAGGCTGAGAAAGCCGCTGAGAAAGCCGACGAAGTAGAAAAACGGCACGTGCAGCAACCTGAAAATGGCCACGCTCACGCCTGAAATCAGCAAGCCGATCAGCAGGTTCCCCACAATAAAACTCTGCAACATCTTCCCGATCAGGCCCAGGGTTACGTATGCGGTGTTCCGGTGATGTAAGGGAAACAGCATCACCGTGGCCGAACGCGCATGGTTCCGCCAAGTGAGCAGGAAGTAGGCCAGGAATGGAATAAATGCCGCCGCCAGCAGGATGTCGGTCACTGTGCCGGCTCCGCGAGTGAGCACCTCGGACCAGCTTGTCACCTGCCGCACACGCACGACATTCGAGGGTTCTGGGGCGCTGACCGCCTCGCCCGTCTTCTCGATTTTTTCCGCCTCCTGCCGGAAGGGCTGCAGGATGGAGCTGATTTTCTGCGAATACTTCGGAACGTTGTCGGCAAAAATAACGGCCTGATTGTAAGAAGCAGAAGTGACGCCATAGATCACCACCAGCAGCGCGACCATGCTGATCAGCGCCGCCAGGGCTCTTGGAACGTGCAGATACTCCAGCGCCTGCACCACCGGAGAGAGCGTGAAGCTCAGCAGAATGGCGAAGAACAGCACCGCCAGCACCGATTCGCCGTAGTATGCGAACATAACGATCAAGCCGATGCCCAGCAGCGTCAGCGACCAGTGATGCCCGCTTGTTGCTTCAATGGTCTCCATATTGTCTTCTCGCTCCATTTTCTCGCTCCATCCCCTCTGGGACAGGCCAACAATTCTGCCTCAGCGCAGCCGGAATTGCATCAGCGGAATTGCGGGAATCGGATTGCATCTACAATAGCCAAATGGATTCACCCGCAACCCCCGTCCACAGCCGCGTCCTCGCCCTCGATGTCGGCTCGAAACGGATCGGGGTCGCCGTCACCGACCCGCTGGGGATCACCGCGCAGGGGCTGGAGACAATCCAGCGTCAGAACAAGCGCCGCGATCTGGAGGCCCTGGGACAGGTGCTGGCGAAATACGAAGTCCGGGAAATTGTGGTTGGCCTGCCCCTGCGCTTAAGCGGCGCCGAAGGAATTCAATCGGAAAAGATGCGCCGTTTCGCCGACGATCTGCACGCTCACTTCGGCCTCACCGTCCATCTATGGGACGAGCGTTGGACCTCAACCGAAGCCAACCGCCTGCTACGCGAAACCGATCTTTCCATCAAGAAACGTGGGCAGGCGGTCGACCGCATGGCCGCCGTCTTGATCCTGCAATCCTGGCTGCAAGCCCGCGCCGCGCGCTGATCGGCGGGATGATTGTTTTGAGGATCATTGTTCTGAGAGCCATTGTTCTGAGGATCAGGAACCGAGAACTCCCAACCCACACTATAATTTCCCCGTCATGTCCAGTTCCGCCGACGATAAGAAGATCGAGAAGAAAATCGAAGCTCTGCGCGAGAAGATCCGGCATCACGAGTATCGCTATTACGTGCTCGACGATCCGGAGATCTCGGACGCCGAATTCGACAAGCTGATGAACGAGCTCAAGCGGCTCGAAGCCGAGCATCCGAACCTGATTACGCCGGATTCGCCGACTCAGCGCGTGGGTGGGAAACCGCGCGAGGGATTCGTGAAGGCGAAGCATTCCTCTCCCATGCTCTCGCTCGACAACGCTTACAGCGAAGAAGAACTGCGCGATTGGGAACGGCGTGTGCACGAGCTGAGCGGTCAGACCGGCCTCGAATACATGTGCGAATTGAAGCTGGACGGCATGTCGCTGGCGCTCGTCTACAACGACGGGAGACTGGAACGCGGCATAACCCGCGGCGATGGCAACATCGGCGAAGATGTGACTTTGAATGTGCGCACGGTACGGTCCATCCCACTGTCAATTTCGAAGGACAAGCTGAAGAAAGCTGGGATACCCGGCGATTTCGAAGTCCGCGGCGAAATGCTGATGCCGCTGGCGGCCTTTCGCAAATTGAATGAAGAGCGCGAGCGCCAGGGACTTGCGACTTTTGCCAATCCACGCAACTTTACCGCAGGGACGGTGCGGCAGCTCGAACCTTCCGTTACTGCGCAGCGCCGGATGGACTATTTCGCCTACTTCTTGTTGAAGGATGGTCAATTTTTCTTCGACCGGCAATCGAAGGCGATGGATGCGATGGAAGCGGCGGGCTTCAAGGTGAATCCGAATCGGAAGCTGGCGAAAAATCTGGCGGAAGTTTGGAAATTTATTCAGGGGTGGGAGGCCAAGCGCGAATCGCTGCCTTACGAGATTGACGGCATCGTCGTCAAGGTTGACCGCACGGCTTGGCAGCGGGAACTGGGCTTCACTGGTAAAGCCCCGCGATGGGCGATTGCGTACAAGTACCCGGCGCGCGGAGCAGTGACGCAGATCGAAGACATCGTTCCCAACGTTGGGCGCACCGGCAAGCTGACGCCGGTCGCGTGGCTGAAGCCGGTTCCGATTGGTGGCACGACGGTGTCGCGCGCCACGCTGCACAACATGGACGTAATCGAGGAGCTGGGAGTAAAGATCGGTGACTGGGTCGAGGTAGAACGCGGCGGCGACGTGATTCCGAAAGTGGTGAAGGTGGTCGAAGACAAAGACCATCCTCGCGGCCACAAGCAGTTTGAAATGCCCGAGCATTGTCCGGTGTGCGGCGGGAATGTGGTGCGAACGCCGGGCGAGGCAGATCACAGATGCGTGAATGCGAATTGCCCGGCAAAGCTGCAGGGAACAATTCTGCATTTTGCCTCGCGTCACGTGATGAATATCGACGGCCTCGGTGAGGTGCTGGTGAATCAGCTTACGGAACGCGGTCTGGTAAAGAATGTTGCCGATCTCTACAAGCTGACAAGAGACGATCTGTTGCAACTCGAACGCATGGGCGAGAAGTCGGCGGAGAACGTACTCGCAGAGATCGAGGCTTCGAAGAAGTTGCCGCTAGAGCGCGTGATTTACGGCCTCGGGATACGGTTCGTGGGCGAGCGCACGGCGCAGTTTCTGGCCGAACATTTCGGATCGCTCGACGCGGTCATGAAGGCCAGTGCCGAGGAACTTGAGGAAGTGAACGAAGTAGGGCCGCGCATCGCGGAAAGCATCGTGGAATTCTTCGCCGATGAACATAATCGCAAGCTGGTCAGCGATCTGCGCAAGGCGGGTCTGACGTTCACCGGGCAGAAGAAAGAAAAGGGCACGAAGCTGGCGGGAAAGACTTTTGTGCTGACCGGCACGCTCGCGCGCCATACCCGCGACGAAGCGAAAAAGATGATTGAAGATGCGGGCGGACGCGTCTCCGGGTCAGTAAGCAAGAAAACCGACTATGTGGTGGCGGGCCGCGATGCGGGATCGAAGCTGGACAAGGCTCGGGAATTGGGGGTGGCGGTGATCGGGGAGGATGAGATGGAGAGGATAGTGGGGTAGAGCGCGGACCCGGAACGCGCGACGGCGTACCAGTCCACGAGCGCGTCAGAAAGTCACGGGAATTCTATGGTAATAAAGTGCGCCGGATGGTCACCGATATTTGAGAGAGTATGCGGGCCTCCGCCGTAAAGCCAGAGTACGCCACCAACATTCTCATTGATTTGGGATGCAGTTCCTTCAGTTTCGTCTTTTAGCCGCAGATCAGTAAGAGCAATCAAAAGCCGGTTATACTTTTCTGTGTGTTTCTCCGTCATGCCGCCAGCGGCAATCACCATATCGTAGGCTCGACTCAACGGCTGTTCAAAAATTGCGCCAACAGCAGCGTCGTGGTAGCGGAAGCTCGCCATGGGTTCGTCAAACTTCGCACCTTGGCGCGAATCTCGTGGCTCAATTACGATCTCTTCCGCCGGAGCAGGGCCACTATTTCGCTCCGCTATGGTGAACCCGCCTTTGGAGGTTCTAAGCTCCCCGCTCTCGAGTTGTGACTTGATTGGCGACCTGCCCCGGACCTCGGTATCGATGCTGGCTGCATTTAAACTCACAAAGATGTAGAAGCGGCCGTGGTAGTGCGGAGCCGTGGCCTCGCCAGGGCGGAGCGTCAATTTATATACGCGAACCGAAGAGTTCTCGAGAAGCAGGCGATGGTGAGGTTCGTCACCGAAGTCTATGGGCGCAGCTGTACGCTGCTGCGCCAACACCATGACCTGAAGAAGAACCGTTAGCCCAATTGACCTTCTGTAAGCTCTCATGATCTCCAGTTACGAACGCACTCTCGCTCCGATCGGGCCAAATCACTTCTTCGCCGTCGGCGGCAACACCCCGTTCAGGCGCAAATACATCGCGGCTTCGGCGTAGTGGTCGGCCCAACTGCTGGCCAGGACCATGCTGGCCCAGGCACGCGTAACTTGTTTCCCGCCGAAGCCTTCCGTAGTCTCCGCTAATTTTGAGTCGTCCATTTTCGCCAACGCGTCGGAGCAGAAATCAAAAGAGGCCTTGAGCGCCGCCACCAGCTTGTCTTTGGAGTCTGATTCCTTTGCTTCTTTCACCTTTGGAGAAGCGACAGCGGTGGCCTTGCTGCACAATGCGTTATTCGCTTCGATCATGTGGGCCACGAGGTGGCCGAATGTATTCTGCTCGGGTGTGGGTTTGTAGTTGAACTTGTCAGCCGGCATGGCTTCAACGGCGGCGACAGTGTTCTTCTGGCGGCCGGGCAGGATGTCTCTCAGCGCGCTGCTGACCGGGTTCTTGATAGGTGCGGGCATTGTTTGTGCGATCGCTGCGGCGGCGACTAACAGCAAGGCTGGAATCCAGAAAGCTCTCTTCATTTTCTCCTCCTGATGCGGGAAGTAAGAATAGCGCGAGCAGGGACGTCTGCGCTACCACGAGGCATGTGAAAGATATCGGATCCGTCCCACACGGGTACCCTTGCGCTATCCTTAGAACATGCACGCGCATGGCGCAGAGGGGCATTCTCATGGTACGGGGCGAGTGCTGCGCTTCTCGCTGGCCGTCACCATACTTTATGTTGTCCTGCTGGTGGTCGCCGGCATCCGCGCGCACTCGCTGGCGCTGCTTTCCGAGGCGGGACATAACCTCTCCGACTTTCTGGCGCTTCTGTTATCGTTGGCCGCGGTATTTCTGGAAGGCCGCCCGCCGAGCGCGACCAAGACTTATGGATACCGGCGCGCCGGAGTGCTGGCGGCTCTGGTGAACTCGCTGTCGCTGGTGGTGGTGTCGTTTTTTATTTTCTACGAGGCATTGCAGCGGATTCAGCATCCCGAGCATGTGCGCGCCGCGATCATGATTTGGGTGGCGGCAGCGGGCCTGGTGATGAATGGCGCGATCGCACTGCTGCTGTGGCGTTCGGGACGGGACGTGAATATCCGCAGCGCCCTGCTGCATGAAGTGGGCGACACGCTCTCAACCGCAGCCGTGATTGTGGGCGGTTTCGCCATCCTGTGGACGGGACAATACTGGATCGACGCGGCGCTGTCGTTCGGGATCGGTGCGCTGATTTTGTGGTCGAGCATCGGCATCGTGCGCGAGACGTTGAACATTCTGCTGGAGGGCACGCCGCGCGGCATAAGTCTGGAAGCGGTGGAGTCAGCGATGCGAACGATTGCGGGCGTGAGCGACGTGCACGACCTGCACCTATGGAGCATTGGATCGGAAAACCACGCCCTCTCAGCGCACGTGAAGATTGCCGACATGGCGACTTCCGAGAGCGACACGATTCTGCGCGAGATCAACGAGAAACTCGGGCAAAGGTTTGGCATCCACCACACGACCATCCAGTTGGAGCACGTGGTGTGCGAGACGGCGCACAGTTGCGTGATCGCGGTGCAGGAAGAGGAAGATCACGTCGGGCACGAGCATTCCGACCGTGGCCATGCCCACTGAGGCGAAGGTCGTTATCCGTATCTACATGACACACAGCGAGTTACACGGTGTTCCAGAGGCCGGCTTCAGCCTTCTGTGATATCCTGCTAATTGGAGCTTTTCCTCCCCGAATAACATCCAATGCCTATGCGACGTTGGCGGCAAATCTTGCGTTTTTTGGCGGCAGTGCAGCTGCTGCCTGCTCTCGAGAGCGGAGAGGAAACCCTCGTCGGCGGACAGGCGGTGCTGGAGGGCGTGATGATGCGTTCGCCTCATGCCTGGGGCATCGCGGTGCGCAAGCCTTCGGGCCAGATGGTTACTCACAGCGAGCCGCTGGAGCGGCCTTCCGAACACCATAAGTGGATGGGCTGGCCGGTGGTGCGTGGGGTGATGACGCTGGGACACGCCATGACGCTTGGATTCCGCGCTCTGAAGTTTTCCGCGAATGCGGCGCTCGACGAGATTCCGGCCGACAATCAAGGCAAGAAGATGGAAATCACCGGCTGGATGGCCGGCGTGAATATCGCTTTCTCCGTCGCTTTTTTCATTTTCATGTACAAGTATCTGCCGCTGCTGGCGACCACGGAACTGAAAAAGGTCGATCCGATTTTCGGGCAGCAGATTATGTTTAACCTGGTCGACGGAATCATCCGGATCGCGATGTTCCTGCTGTTCGTGTGGGCCGTCTCCTTGTGGAAAGACATTCGCCGCGTGTACGAATACCATGGGGCCGAGCACAAAACCGTATTTGCATTTGAAAATGGCGATCCGCTTGAAACCGCGGCGGTGCAGAAGTATTCGACCTACCATCCGCGCTGCGGAACCAGCTTCCTGATGACGGTGATGATCATCTCGATGATCGTGTACATGGCGATTCCCGTGCATACCTTCTGGGCCCGGTTCGCCATTCGAATTGCGCTGCTGCCGCTGATTTTGGGCGTTTCCTACGAGATCATTCGCTTCGCGGCCAAGCATCGCGGCTCGCTGTTCGCCATGATGACGGCTCCCGGACTCTGGCTGCAGCGAATTACCACCCAGCCGCCGGATGACAGTGAAGTCGAGTGCGCCATCGTCGCGCTGGATGAAGCCATGAAGCTGGAAAAGCAGCACGGTGGCGAGTTGGTGATTGCCTAGCGGTGCCCACCGCGAACTCTTGTTTTCTTTCCCATTCCACCTAAAATCAGAGTAGAGACGCGGCTTGCCGCGTCTCCTGCCGCAGAGCGAGACGGGGCAAGCCCCGTCTCTACGGACAAAAATCATGTTTGAACGCTTGGACCAAATCGAAATCCGTTACGAAGAGCTGACGCAAGCTCTGCTTTCGCCGGAGATCACCAACGACTCAGCGAAATACCAGAAGACTGCCCGAGCCCACGCCGAAATTGCGCCCATCGTCGAGAAGTATCGCGAGTACAAAGACCTGAAGCGCGGCATAGCCGAGAGCCGGGCGGTGCTGGTGGACGAGAAGGACGCGGACATGCGGGCCTACGCCGAAGAAGAACTGGCGAAGCTCGATGCACGCATCGCGATCGTCGAGGAAGAACTCAAGGTCCTGCTCCTGCCGAAGGACCCGAACGACGAGAAGAACGTCGTGCTGGAAATCCGCGCTGGCACCGGCGGCGACGAGGCGACGTTGTTCGTGGCCGAAGTTTTTCGCATGTACAACCGCTATGCCGAAACGCAGAAGTGGAAAGTGGAAGTGCTCTCCACCTCGGAGTCGGGTGTGGGCGGCCTGAAGGAAGTGATTGCGCTGATCGAAGGCGACCGCGTCTATTCACGCCTGAAATATGAAAGTGGCGTGCATCGCGTGCAGCGCGTTCCCGCAACCGAGCAGCAAGGACGAGTGCATACCTCGGCAATCACCGTGGCAGTGCTGCCGGAAGCGGAAGAAGTCGACGTCAAGATCGAAGCCAAAGACCTGCGCATCGATACATTCTGTTCTTCGGGGCCGGGCGGGCAGTCGGTGAATACGACGTATTCGGCGGTGCGGATCACGCACATTCCGACAGGTACGGTGGTGAGCTGTCAGGACGAGAAGTCGCAGATCAAGAACCGCGAAAAAGGCATGCGCGTGCTGCGTTCCCGGCTCTACGAAGTCGAGATGCAGAAGCAGCAGGAAGCGCTGGCGAAAGAACGCAAGCAGATGGTAGGGTCGGGCGACCGTTCGGAGAAGATCCGCACCTACAATTTTCCGCAGAACCGGCTCACCGATCATCGCATCGGCTTCACCATTCACCAGCTAGAACAGGTAATGGATGGCAAGTTGCAACCCGTGATTGACGCGCTGATCGCGCACTATCAGGCGAAGAAGATCAAACAGGAAACTGCAAGCGTGGTGTAAGGCAAAGTCAAGAGTTAGAAGTCAGAATGCAGAATTCGCAGCGCCACGATCTTGGTTCTACTTCTGCAATCTGACTTCTTACTTCTGCATTCCTTCTGTCTCCGTGGTGAAATAGACTTGTGCAACTTCGCCAGGCCCTGACTACGGCAGTCGAACGTCTTACGTGCGCACGCGTTCCTTCTCCGCGTATGAACGCGGAACTCCTCATCATGTTCACGCTCGATTGTGACCGCGCGTATCTTTACGCACATCCTGAGCGCGAGCTCGCTCCCGAGGAAATACAGCGCTACGACGAAGCCCTCGCTCGCCGATCCACTGGCGTCCCGGCACAGTACATCACCGGGCACCAGGAGTTCTGGGGGCTCGATCTAATTGTGTCGCCAGCCGTGCTGATTCCGCGTCCGGAGACAGAACACATCGTGGAGACGGTGCTGAAGCTCCTGTCGCGAGATTCGGAGCAAAGTCAAGATCAACGGCCGCGGACAGGAATGTCCGCGCCACACAAGCTACGCATAGTCGACGTTGGCACGGGCTCGGGCGCGATTGCCATTACGTTAGCCAAGGAGCTCCCCGCGGCTGAAATCCACGCCACCGACATTTCTCCCGAAGCGCTGGAGGTCGCGCGAGCCAATGCGGCGCGGCACGAACTAACTTCGCGAATCGAATTCCACCAGGCCGATTTGCTTGACGAATTCCCCCCGGCTTCGTTCGACTTCGTGGTTTCGAATCCTCCTTACGTCGGCGAGTCGGAAGAAGATTCAGTACAGCTTGAAGTCCGCAAGTTTGAACCGCGCTCTGCGGTCTTCGCCGGACCAACCGGGCTGGAAGTGATCGAACGTCTGATTCCCCAGGCGCAGACCGTACTCAAGCCTGGCGGTTGGCTGATCTTCGAAATCAGTGGGACGATAGCGGATCGCGTGCGGGGATTACTGTCAAATTGGGACGAGATTGCGATCAGGAACGACCTGCAGGGAATCGCGCGAGTGGCGATTGCGAGAAAACCATCCCATCTGTCATCCTGAGGGTAGCAGAACGATCCGCGAAGGGATCGTTCGGCGGAGTCGAAGGACCCCTAAACCCTCCAACCGGCCCGGACCGCAGAGGAAGTTTCTCCTACAAACACCAGTCCGGCAATTTGGAAGCCCGATGTGATGTGAGTCAGAACGTCACCCGCACACCGAGTTGTGCGGCGAACGGAATTCCAACCGTTGTACCGGGACCAAAGAAATCTCCCAATGCGCCCTCGGGTATCTCGAGCTGCTTCAGGCTGGTGATGGGCACGCAGTTCGGATTGCAAATCCCAATGACATTATTGGGGTTTCCGGGAGCGGTCTCCACGCCGGGAATCTGCATTATGTTTACCGCATAATTCGCCCCGGGATTGTTGCGGTTGAAGAGGTTGAAGAACTCCGCGAAGGGATAAACCTGCCAGCGCTCGTTGAGTTTGAAAGGGCGGGAAACGCGCAGGTCCGACTGAATGTAAGGCGTGCCGCGGAATTCGTCGAGGCTGGTATACACGCCGTTCACATAAATGCGCCCGGTGTTGTCCGCCGTCGTGATGGTGATGGGACGGGCGCTCTCGACCTGATTGATGGTGCTCAATTCGAATCCGCCGGGGATGTGGACTGTACCGGCGAGCACAAAGCGGTGCCGAACGTCTTCGCCAGAAGGACCGTAATCACCGGGTCCAAAAGCGTCGAGCTTTCCGGCATTCGGTCCGCTCTGTGCCGTGCAAACGCCATCCACGTAGTCAAACAGTTCCCCGAGCAGGCATCCCCAGGTCTGCGCCTTGGAGAGCTGGTAGTTCGCGACCAGACTGAAGCGGCGCATATTTCCCTGCGCATGCAACATCAGAGCGTTGTAACTCGAGCGATTGTCGGACGCAAAGACGTTGACGTTGGGGACAAAATTTGCCTGATCAGTCGTATCAGAAGCCGGAATTAGCGGAGACGTAATGGTAGGCGGCACGTTAGGAGTGGCGGGGTTGACGCCGCTGGTATAAGGGAATGCGCGGTATCCATGATTCCCTTGCTCATGCGTATAGTCGGCGCTCATCAGCCAATGTTCGTTGAAGGCGTGCTGCACTCCGCCGGTGATGTGGATGGCGTAAGGCGTCTTGTAGTCGGAGCCAATCAAATTACCAGTCACCGAGTTTCCGCCCTGCAGACAGCCGGGACCGCTGAGCACGTAACTGCCGGGGGTTCCGCTGAAGGTGCACGTCCCCGTAATCGCGTTCGAACTGTTGAGCCCCTGAAATGCCGTCGCCCATCCATTCTGCGCGAGATCGTCATAGTAGAGACCGAAGCCGGCGCGAATCACGTTTTTTTTACTGCTGCCGGGTGAGTACGCGATTCCGAGACGCGGGGCAATCTGTTTGTTGTAGTCGTGCGGAACGCTGGGGACAATTGGAATGGCCAACGCTTTCAGCGTCTGATAGGCAGCGTTGCTGGCCTCGCTTAGTCCCGAGCCGATCATCAGTCCCCAGGTGTTTTGATAACGCAGGCCGTAGTTGACGGTGAGATGATGCGATACGCGCCACGAGTCCTCGGCGTAGAACGCGAGCCGCTGAACGTTCTGTGAAAAGTTGCCGTTGCCGGCGGGAGTGTAGGCGCAAGTTGAGCCATCCGAGGCGGTGAAGTTGATGCACTCTGGCGTGAAGGTTCCGAACACGCCCGGATTCTGTACGTAATAGGTTGGGTCGTTGATGTACTGGGCGAGCGTCTCCGCCGTGGACGCAAACGCGCCGCTGAGCACAGGTTCGTGAATAAAGTCGACTCCGAACTTGAGCGCATGGCTTCCGGCAACATGGCTCAGGTCGTAGCGAAACTGGTATTTTTCCTGATTGCGCAGGGCCGGGAAAAAAGTGATGGGAGTGGCGAACTGGTTGTCGCCGAAAGTTTCGAATCCTGAAATCGTCAGCGCCGTGGCGCTGAAGGGAAATGCCAGCGCGAACCCCAGGTCCGAGTCCCGCGTCTGCGTGAGGTGCAGCAGACTCGCGCCCAGAACCAGATTACCCAGCCACGTCGGACTGAACGTATACGTATTGCTGATGACCGTGTTCCAGTAGTTGTTGTGCGTGATCAGCCCAGTGGAGGGCAGCGTCCCCTGCTGCACCAGGGCATTGTGCGTGAGATAACTGTCTTGCGACGTGCGCAGGAACCACAGTGACTTCGGCGACTCGGCCCAGTCAAAACGCACCGAGCCGATGTAGTCGCGGAACGGAATGGGAACAGTGGATGGAACAGCAATGGCGGGGACACCGGTAATCAGGCCGCCCTGAGCCAACTTCGCCAGCGCATTGAATTGCGTGAGGCTATTGTCGTCGTAGGCGATGCTAGCGTTTTCATGCACATGCTCGAATGACGTAAAGAACCACACCTTGTTTTTTGCGATCGGGCCGCCGAGCGTGCCCACGTAGTTCTGGCGAGAGAATGGCTGCTTGAGATTCGGCGCCGGATTCTCAATCGGGAAGCGGGCGTTGAGCTGCGCCGCGCGCTCATAGAAAGCTCCGTCGCCGTGCCAGTCGTTGGTGCCGTGCTTGGTGGTGATCACGACGGACCCCGCCGTGGTCCAGCCGGTGTCGGCGTCTTCATTCGAGGTGCGCACGGCAAATTCCTGAATGCCATCGGGGGAGAAATTTTGCAGGAAGCCGCCTATCCAGTCATCGGAGTTATCGGCGCCGTCCACCGACAGTTCGTTGTTCAAGCCGGAGCTGCCACCGGTGGAAACAGCGGTGATGCGCGCCTTGGTGGGATCGGAAGGCTCGACCGGTTCGGTCCCGGGCACCAGATAAGCGATGTTGGCGAAGCTGCGCGCTGGGAGCGGAAGAGTCTCCAGGTCCCGGCTGCCCACTGCGCCCTCATGCACGGCACTCGCCGTGTCAACCGACTCGGTGGTGATCGAGGAGGAATTGCCGCGCACGTTGACCGTCTCGCGCTCGCTCTCCGGCTTGAGCGTAACCGCGATATCGCGCACCAGGCTGACCGCGACGTCTACATCGGCGGTGGCTTGGGCAAAGCCTTTGGCGGTCACAGCGACCCGATAGGAACCGGGGAGCAGACCTTCGATACGAAATTCGCCCCGCTCGTTCGCTGCCGCCTCACGAGTAATGGAAGATCCGATGGACTGCACGACGACTCGAGCGCTTGCCACCCGGGCGCCGCTCGCATCCTGGACCTCTCCCCGAAGTGCGCCGTTCGGATTCTGCGCGCGCATGAGCGCAGGAACAGCAACGAATGTCAGAAGGATGACGGCACTGATCGTGGAACTCGATCTGCGTACTTGGGAGGGTGCAAACATAGCGAGCATGAACAGACCATCCAGTAAACGAAGGGATTGCCGCTAGCTGACTAGCTACAGGAACATGGTCTTGGCGGCGAAGCAACCTGGCATTCCCGAGAGTAATGGGGATGCACTAATTACTACCAGCGCTAGTGGAATCAAGACGGGTAGCGAGAGGAATAACGCTGCGCGCGCCAAGAGGGGCTAGCGCACGAGCCACTCTGTCATTTCGTGAGTCAGTGCCAGAACCGGGCCATAGGTGGCAAAGACGCACGCCAAAGCCACAAGCACCGGTGCAACCGCGTACCACGGTCGAATTCGCGTCGTTGCAGCTTTCTGGGTTTCGTCCCAAGCAAGCAGGCGCGCCACGCGTGCGCTGATCGATCCGGTCACGAAGCCCACGGTACAAACCGGAACGGCCTCCACCGGAACCAGGCGGGATATCTTCACCAGGGCCGCGGCCAGGTCAACGGCGTCGTTCAGATTGGAGACCGCCGCATCATCGGCAGCTAACTCTGCGGCTTGAGACCAGGCGCTTTCCAGCCTGGCCATACCGGGGAAGGGACAAAAACGGAGACCGAGTTTCCTCAGATTGTCGCGAGACTGCATGTGTGCGAATTCATGCTTGAGCGCGGTGTGCAGTTCGTTATCGCCCAAAATGGCAATCGTAGATTCTGAAACCAGCACTCTCGGTTTGCGGACGCCCACCAGCGCGAGTGGTGGAGTTTCGCATCGGGAGCGGAACGTGACCGTTCGGGCGCCGCCATCGCCGGCCAAAGGCTTCGCGCCTTCCAGCCAGCGAGCCACCACGCGGGAGGTTGTGGTCTGGGCTGTGATCACGCGGAAGCAGCCGCAGGTGATCAGGACTAGCGCGCAAAGGCCGAGCGCGAGCGGCATCGCGCCGATGCCCTCATCGATATTCATCGAACGGGGTTCCAGCAACTGAAACGACGGCACGACAAACACGAACGTAATGAAAACAGACGCCGCCATCGGGAGGACCCGCAACGCGAAGAGCAAAGCGGCCAGGCTCCGTGCGGGCGCATGCCACAACTTCAATGAGCGCCATGCGATCGCCACCAGCGTCGACAGCAGACAATAAAGCAGAACGAAAAAAGTGAGCGAGACGGCGATTCCGCGCAAGGCAAACATCAGCGTTGCTCCTTGGACTTGCTTTCGCGGCCCTTGATTTCCCGGCTTTGGAGTTCGCGGCGTTTGCGTTCGACCAGCAGTTGCAGTTCGTCGAGCAATTGCGCGTCGTGGGTGCTGAGAGCTTCCACCAGATACGAAAGCGGGAGCAAAGAAGCATCGCCAGATCCCAGCAATTGCTCGATGCTCTCCAGCGCTCTGACCCGTTGCAGCTCTTCGGGAGAGTGGCGCGGAGTATAGCGGAAAGCTCTACCTTCAGCGACCCGGTCGAGCAGACCCTTCTTGTAGAGACGGTCCACCGTCGTCATCACGGTCGTATAGGCCTGATGGATCTTGCCATCCTCCAGCAGTTCGCGAACCGTGGCGCTGCCATGCGACCAAAGCTCCTGCAGCAGTTGCTGCTCGAAGGGTCCGAGGTGAGGCCTGGGACTTGACCCGAAAATTGAAAACGCTTTGCTCATGACACGTGCACTCGACGCAAGGTCGCTATCGAAAAAGAGTACCATCCGAGTGCGCGGCTTGGCGCCTCTCCAATGCGAAACTCAGCGTCTTTCAGGCCGAGACCCTCCGCCGTCACTTCCACTTACCCTGACCCTCCACGATCGTGATGTAACGATCGATGGGGAGATCAGTGAAGCGTTCGACCAGGGTACTGGGCTGCGGCCATTTGACTTCGATCCAGTCCAGCTTCGGCTGCTTGCCAATCCCTAACACCATCCGCGGATCGTGCGATGAGAGATAGCTCCCGCCGCCCACTTTCATCCGGCTGCGCTTCAGATCGCCGGCTTGGTAGGCAACTCGTGCGCCAACGGCGTCAATGTTCGCCTTCTTGCCGATGAGATTGAGCCCCAGCCAGTGATTCTGGCTCCCAACATTGTTATGCAAGAGGACGGGCGCATCGTCGTTGCAAGAAATCAGCACGTCGACACCTCCGTCATTGTCGAAGTCGCCCAAGGCCAGACCGCGCGCTGAAATGAGATGGTTAAAGGCAGGACCACTCTCCCGCGTCACATTTGTCAGACCGTTCCCGCTGTTATGAAACAGCATGATCCGCTCCCGGTAGGTCACGCTGTCATAGATCTTTTCGATCAGATCGTCAGGATGACCATTGGCGATCATGAGGTCGATGTTCCCATCGTTATCGTAGTCGAGGAATTTGACTCCCCAGCCGCTCATGAGTTTGGAGGCATTCGCGATTCCAGTAGGCGCAGCGATGTCGTCAAAGGTTTCATCATGCCGATTCTGATAGAAACCGTCGAGTTCGTGGTTCAGGTCAGTCACAAACAGGTCCATCCATCCGTCCTGGTTGAAGTCGGCAGAATCGACCCCCATGCCCGAGCGCGCTTTCCCCCCCTCCCCGAAGCCGACTCCTGATGTGAAGCCGACTTCTTCAAAGCGCCGCCCAGCGCGGTTGATGAAGAGGAAGTTGGCGTCCGTGTCGTTCGACACAAACAGGTCCATCCACCCGTCATTATTAACATCGGTCGCCACCACGCCCCACGATTTGCCCGGATTCTCGGCAATCCCCATCTTTTGGCTGACATCGGTAAAGGTACCGTCGCCGTTGTTGTGAAAAAGCCAGCTTGGCATCGGCGAATAGATCCGGGGATAACAATACTCATTCAGCCCTTTAATGGCGGGAATGCTCGGCGCGCCGCAGTTGTGATGTTTTGACTTGTCGAAATCCACGAAGTGGCAGACAAAAAGATCCAGCCGTCCGTCGTTATCGTAGTCGAACCACACCGCGCTCGCCGCCCATCCCGGAGCCGCTACTGCCGCCTTTTCGGTCACATCCGTGAACGTGCCGTCTCCATTGTTGCGGTACAGAATGCTGCGCCCGTACTGCGTCACATAAAGATCGGGAAATCCGTCGCCGTTGTAGTCGCCGACCGCAACGCCCATCCCGTAGCCCCCACCGACAACGCCAGCCTTCTCGGTCACGTCGGTGAAGGTGCCGTCGCGGTTGTTCCGGTAGAGCGCATTGCGCAGAGGCTGTGTGGGCGTGAAAATGTCGCATTTCCCGCTGTTGACAAGGTAAATATCCATCCATCCGTCGTTGTCATAGTCGAGGAACGCGCAACCGGCTCCGGTCGACTGGGGCAAGTATTTTTCAGGCGATAGACCCGCAGTGTGGGTCCAGGTGATGCCGCTGGCCGAGGGTGGGACTTCAGAAAACGGATAAGGAGGAGAATCGGTAGCTGCTGCCATCCGCGCCAAAGCGGGAAAGGCAAGTATTCCCCCCAGAGCTCTCAGGAACTCTCTTCTGCCAACAAAACCGGGGCCAAAACGCATCGTTACTTCGGCTCCGCTGGCTGCGTTTCGGTAGAAGTCTGCTTCTCCTGCGCAATGGCGGCCTTGCGTTTGATCGCTTCCAGTGCTGCCGACGTTTCCCGCTGCAGCGCGGCCTCGCGGTTGGAGTCTTCCCGGCGTCCCGCTCCGGCGTAGGCGACCGCGAGTTGATAATGCCCAGTCGGACTGTCGGGCGCCATCTTTTCGTACGTCTCCAGCGGCGGGATTGCCTCGGTGAACTGCTTTTCACGGTTCAGCGCTGTCCCCAGTCCGAGGTACGCCTCCATGAAGCTGACGTCTAACTTGGTTGCCTTCTCAAAATGCCGGATCGCGGTCGCGGTATCCTTCGCATCCGCGGCCAGTTGCCCCAGCACGAACTCCGCCGTGGCATTCCGCGGGTCGATCTCCAACTCCTCCTCAAAACTCTTTCGCGCCTGGTCTAAGTCCGCTGGCGAAGGCTGCGGCTTCGAGAGCAGCGCCCGGCCCAGCCGCGCGTGGATACCGGGAAGCATCGGGTTGATATCCAGAATCCGGTGGTATTCCGCCGCCGCCTCATCCCATCTGCCCTGGATTTCCAGCGCTTCGGCATTCAGTTCGTGGACCTGGAATGAGAATGGAGCCTCGCGGGCCAAGTCCTGCGAGGCCCGCATCGAAAGGTCGGAGTAGGCATGCGTGGACGCGTAGAGCACTTCGGGATCACGCGGAAACTCGCGGCTGAGCACTGCCAGAAAGTCGAGCGAGTCGTAGGGAGAGCTGTGCGTCATCGCGCAATGCAAACCTTCCAGACCGATCTTCTTCTTAAGTTCGCGATCTGCCGTCTGCCGGATGGCCCGCTTGAGCAGCGGCAGCGCTTCCACGCAATGTCCACTCTCCGCCAAATTCGTGGCCCGTTCCACTTCTCCGCCTGGGGCAGGCGCCGAACTCTTCTTGGCAGCCTGACCTGCGGAAAGCGTTGCCCACAAGATCAGGCCAGAGAGCATTAAGCAGGGAAGCCCCGCTCGCCGGAAGGATTCACGCATGCGCTCATTATATTCCGAAATCACAGCTGTCCGAATCTCGCGGCGTTAGCCCGCAGGCCGCAAAAGAAAGGGCAGGCGCCCCGTCGAAGCGCCTGCCATTTGACCGACTGCCATCCCTGAGCGAAGGCAGATCGGGGTTAGAAGGAGAACTTTAGAGCGAGTTGGAGTTGTCTTGCACCTTGTGAGCCGGTGATACGGCCAAAGTTCGGGTTGCTGCCGGCCGTGCCCGGATCAAACGAACCGCCCGCGGGCCCCCCGGCGAATGTCCACACCGGATGGTTGAGAGCGTTCAGTGCCTCGAACCGGAATTCCAGCTTCTTGCTTTCGGTGAAAAGGAAGCCCTTGTGCAGGCTCAGATCCACATTGGCGTATGCTGGACCACGAACGTCGCCAACACCACAGGTTCCAAACGTGTTCGCCGCCGCCGGACTTACGTTGGAGGGGGAGGGGTCGATATACTGAATATATCCAGGTTGCCCACCCGGTCCGCCCGATGCATACACTCTTTGATTGAGAATCTTGACTGTACCGCTGCAGTCCGGCAGATCCGACAGCGTTTGGGGTCCAACGCCGCCGGTGTTGTCTGAATTACCTCCCACGCCCCAACCACCGAAGTTATTCAGAGTCAGAGCGTTTCCACTATGCAGGGTGACAATTCCGCCAATCTCCCAGCTCCCCAGTACAGCATTCAGTGCCGGGTTCATGTTGTGGCCAAACTGCTTGCCGCGGCCAAATGGAAGTTGATAAGTGACATAACTGGTCAGGATATGCGTTTGGTCGTAGTAGCACGGTCCCCAATCCAAACGCGGATTATAGATATTCTCCCAGCCCGGCTGTCCGCCTGAACTGGTGGCATTGGTGCTGCCCCAGCCCGTGCCAAAGTAACCCGGAGAATTGCTCATGCACTTCGACCAGGTATAGGAAACCTGAGCTTGCAAGCCGTTGCTCATGCGCTTTTGCAGCACAGCCTGGAGCGCGTTGTAGGACTGATCGGAGTTCGACATATTGGTTCCGGCTAGCGCCGCACCAGCTAGAACGCCCACGGTAGAACCCGATGTAATTGGAGCGTTGCCAGTTTGGTCAGCTTGATACAGCGAACCCGCAGCTCCGCATTTCACGCCGACCGTACCCGGACCCGTGGCACACGGTAGCTCGCCTCCCCCGAGGAAGGGGCCAGACATCTGGCTTACGATAAGGTCTCCACGCCCGGCAACCTTACCGGCCGCGTTCAGCGGAATACGCTGCTCAATGTCTTCAAAGTTCAGCAGGTGCGCTCCCCGCTGGCCGACATAGCCAAGCTGGAAGGTTGTTGAGCTGTTCAATTGCTGTTGAAACGTTAAGTTCCACTGGGTGACCGTGGCCGGTCTGAAGTTCTGATCAAAGACTCGGATCCGGTTGCCGGCATAGCAAGTTTGATTAATACCACCGGGGCACTGGCTATTCGTAGTAGTTCCGAAACCATAGTCAAGTGTTGAGGCGGCTGGCGGCTCCTGCTGTAGAAAACCGAAGGGCAGATTCTGGGTGAGTTCTTCGTTGCTGCCGCCGCCTTCCGTGAAGGACGAGATGGCATACCCGGCACGAAATACCGATTTGCCTCCCAGGGACGCGGGCGCCCAGGAAAGGCCGATCCGCGGCTCCCAATCGCCGATTCCCAGGTAATTGTTGTAAAGGGCTTTGTTGCTAAACGCTTGGGTTCCGTCCACGCCGTTCTGGGTGTAGATCGTCCCGGTGTAAAGCCCGAAGTTGACCTCATGACCGCTGGTTTCGTAAAGCGGAGTATGGTCCTCGAAGCGTATTCCGAGGTTTACCGTGAACGTCGGAGTTACGCGCCAGTCGTCCTGCACAAACCCAGCAAAAACATTGCCCCGAAGCTTAGCGGGAGAACTGAGTTGGCTGCCGGTATCCCGTTCCGAAGCGGCTCCCCCGGTGACGTTGCCCATCCAGAAGTCGGCAAGCCCGGAGTTCGTTAAAGTACTAACACCCAGATAACCAAGTGCGCCATTGTTTCCCGGATAGATGAAATCCTGGCGCTCGCGCACGAACTGAAAACCGCTCTTGATCTGGTGGCGGCCAACCGTATAGATCAGGTTGTCCTCGAACTGGCCTTGGGTAGAGTGGAATATCTGAACCAGATTGCGGAGTCCGAGGCCGGCTGCTCCACCGTCGTTACCCGTAATATCGATTTCAACCAGGCCTGGAGCCTGGAAGTTCCCGCCCGTGATGCCCAGCGTCTGGCTGATATTGCCGAGTGAGGAAGTCGGCGTCAGGTTCTGATCGAACCGGACGGCATTGAAACCGACCCGAGCTTCGTTGAGCAGGTTGGCGCGGAATGTATGCGTCCAGTTGACTACCGCATTTCGGACGGGCTCGTCACTGCCTTCCACGGCGCCGCTGTTGCAGAAAAGGCAGCCCGTGGTGGCCGGTTGCTTCAGATCCATGTGCGACCAGCGTCCGAAGACGTGATCTTTGTCAGAGGCATTGTAGTCGATCTTCACGTCGTATTGGTTGTTGTTCAGCTCATTCCCGCTATTGTAAAAAAGGTTGTTTCCCAAGAGTGTGTCGACCGCGGGCAGAGGATAGTATTTGGTCATGCCGAACAAATTACTGGCCACCGGGTCGATGGTGGCGACAGCCGCCAAATTGTTGCTTGCCACCGCTGTAGGTTGAATCTCGCCCGTAGCATTGCCGTGCAGCACTGTGGGGATCTGTGCCGGGTTAAGGTAGTAGAGGCTGTTTGGGTAGAGAGGGTTTGTGGTCCCGGAGTTTGGTACGACGAGTTGATTCGCCAGGACCACTGCGGTGTTCTTGGGATTCCCGTTCGCATCCAGGTCGAGACCGTTCGGCCCAAGGGCAGTATCACCGCAAAGGCCGCCGGTAAATCCGCTGACGCAAATCTGGGAAAAATCTCCGCCGCGTGCCTTCGCCGTCAGAACCTGGGCTCCGGTTATGCCCGAATTCACCAGGCGCTGGCCCTGATAATCGCCGAAGAAGAACAGTTTATTCTTGATGATCGGACCACCGATGGTGGCGCCGAATTGGTTGTACCGCAGCTCAGGCTTATTCTGCACTCCTTGGGCGTTGAATCCAAGAACGCCGTTGTCTACGCCCTGAGTCCATCCCGCAGAAGCGAGGTTGGCATCCAGCGCATCATTGCGGAAGAACTCATAGGCACCGCCGTGAAAGGTGTTTGTGCCGGACTTGGTGCTGACGCTCACGACTCCGCCCTGGTAATTGCCGAACTCAGCCGAGGCGTTTTGCGTAATCAGATTGAATTCCTGAATGGCGTCGACGCTGGGCGTATAGCCAGTCTCATTATTCTTGTCTTCGCTATTGAGGATGCCGTCAATCAGATACTCATTCGCCTGCTCGCGATTGCCGTTGATGTAGGGTCGGCCGGAGTTGAGCATGTTTTGCGGCTGTCGCATTCCATCCGGGTCAACGTTGGTTACGCCCGGGGCGAGCAGCGTGAGTTGCAGATAATCGCGCGAAGCCAGCGGCAGGCTGACGTTGGTGTTGGCGTCAATCACCGTGCTGACGTCAACACTTTGGGTTTGCAGAACCGCCGCCGCGCTTGACACTTCGACCGTCTCGCTCACCTTGCCGACCTTCAATTGCACGTCAATGCGAGCGACCTGGTTCAGGACAAGCGTGAACACGGGCTGCGCCGCCGATTGGAATCCCTCCTTCGTGATTTTGACGGTGTAATTGCCCACCGGCAGGCGCAGGAGATTGTAGTCGCCCGCTCCATTCGTTTGCGCCGTCCACACCGTGCCGCGGTCGACGTCGGTGGCTGTGGCTGTGGCCCCTGGGATGGCCGCTCCGCTGGGATCGGTCACCGTGCCGACGATTGCCGCTGTCACTTCTTGGCCCCACGCCGGCGCCAGTGCGCCGAGCAGTCCGACCAGTAGCAGAATTCCGATCATCATCGCCAAAGACTTTCGCATCGCAGACCTCCGGGAGACGTTTTGATAGAAAAATAGCCGCATCAAAAATACTGCAATAATACTAGGACTAATGCTATATAGTACTTTCGTAAGTGTCGTCAAGAAAAAAATTAAAGGAAACGCAAATTTTTGGTTCTTCCATTTTTGGTATTAATCTATAGCACTTCGCTGCGGCCGTCTCGCCCGCTGGCTGACCGTTCATCCGCCCTGTGGAAAACCGCGACCCTTTGGCGCTATGGGGAATGGAATGTTCCGCTATGAAATGCTGGATGCTTCGCTATAACTCAGAGTCGCTCTTTACAAGTTGCATGGAGAAAGGCTAAGGTGTGAGTCCTCAGGAGTGCATTTGTTTTAAAAATGAGTTGTTTTCAAGAGCTCTATAGCATAGAAGAGGGAAGTAGGGCATTGGAAACCTGGCTGGCGCGTCTGGTTTCGTTTCTCTTTGCTCTATAGCACATCTGAGGAAATGTACCGTGTCGTCAGTTTTCGGGCCCATACGCACACGCGAAGTTAACATCGGCGTTTCTGATTCGGATCAGAATGATTGGGGAATTCATGCCAAACAGCCGCCCAAACGGAATGCCTGCATACCAGAAAATCCAGGCTACGATCGTCAAGCGCATTGACAGCGGGCAATTAAAACCCGGGGATGCAGTCGATTCCGAACGGGAACTGGCGAGGATTCACAAGGTGAGCCTGATGACGGCGCGGCACGCGCTCACCGCGCTCGAACGGGAGGGTCTGGTACATCGCAGGCGGGGCGCCGGAACTTTTGTCGCGCCGCCCAAGATCCACTTCAACAAGCTGACCAGTTTCACCGAGCAGATGGCCAGTCGAAGTCTGGCCGCTTGCTCAAAAGTTCTGTCGTTCAGCGTGGTCGACAACGAACAGGAAGTTGCGGCCCGTCTGGCCTTATCGGCTCACACTCGCCTGCTCAAGGTGGAACGGCTCCGGATAGCGGCGGACGAACCCTTCGCGCTGGAAACCTGCTATCTGCCGGCCGAGCAGTTCTCTGGTCTCACCCGCAACACGGTGGCGCGCGGGTCGCTGTTTTCCACTTTGGAGGGCACTTATGGAATCCAAATCGCTTACGCCGACGAGGAAATGGATGCGACTGCCGCCGCCCCCGCGACCGCCAATCTTCTGAAAGTTGCGCGCGATGCGCCGTTGCTCAGGATCCGCCAGGTCATTTATTCGACAAAAGGAAAAGCCACACTCTATGTGCTCGGCCTGTATCGATCGGATCGGCACACCTTGTTAGTGCGAAGATTTCGGTAGCGGCGGGTTATCGCGAGACGACCACCGGCAATATCTCTTCCACGTCGACCTTGGTGGGGTAATTTCCCGTATAGCAGGCTGAGCAGTAAGTGGTTTTTTCTCCGTCCGCGCAAGCTTTCTTAAGGCCTTCCAGCGAGAGATAGGCGAGCGAGTCGGCAACGATGTACTCGCGAATCGAATCGACCGTCTTGTTGGCGGCAATAAGTTCTTTCTTGGAAGGCGTATCCACTCCGTAGAAGCATGGCGAAATGGTCGGCGGGCAGGAAATCCGCATGTGAACTTCCTTCGCGCCCGCGTTGCGAATCATACGAACGATCTTCTTGCTGGTGGTGCCGCGCACAATCGAGTCGTCAACCAGAACCACTCGTTTGCCTTCGAGCAGGCTGCGAACCGCGTTCAGCTTCAGCTTCACGCCAAAGTCGCGGACCGACTGCTGCGGCTCGATGAAAGTACGTCCGATGTAATGATTGCGGATAAGACCAAGGCGAAACGGAATGCCGCTTTCGGCCGCGTATCCGATGGCCGCGGTGTTGCCGGAATCCGGAACGGGCACGACGATATCGGCCTCCACCGGGGCTTCCCGCGCGAGTTGGCGTCCCATGGCGTCGCGGCTTTGATCGACCGAGCGGCCAAATACCAGGCTGTCGGGACGCGAAAAATAAACGTGTTCAAAAATGCAGCTCGACAGCGCCGGAGACGGCGAGTAAAAACGCGAACTGATGCCTTCCGGTCCGACGATGACCAGTTCGCCCGGTTTGACGTCGCGTTCGTAGGTGGCGCCGAGCAGATCAAACGCGCAGGTTTCCGAGGCAAACACGACCGTGTCTTTCTTCTCGCTGGTCAGAGCCGGGATGCGGCCCATGGCCAGCGGCCGAAACCCGCGTGGATCGCGGGCGGCAAAGATCCGGTCGCGGCTGATCATGACCAGCGAAAACGCGCCTTCCGCGCGGCGCAAAGCGTCAATGATGGCATCCGGTAGGGTCTGCTCGCGGGAAAGCGCAATCAGGTGAACCAACACTTCCGTGTCGCTGTTGGTTTGGAAGATCGAGCCTTGGCCCTCCAGCTTGGCGCGAATCGCCTGCGCGTTGACCAGGTTGCCATTATGAGCAATCGCGATCGTGCCCTTGTTGGACTGCACCATGATGGGCTGGGCGTTCAGCAGTGCCGAATCGCCGGCGGTCGAATATCGGGTGTGGCCGATGGCGAGAACTCCACGCAGAGAAGCCAGCACTTCGTGGCTGAAGATGTCGGCGACCAGTCCCATGGCCTTGTGCTGTCGCAGGCGTTCGCCGTCCGAGGTAACGATGCCCGCCGATTCCTGTCCGCGATGCTGCAGCGCATGCAGGCCGAGATAAGCGAGCTTCTCCGCCTCGGGATGGGCGTGGATGGCGACCACGCCGCATTCATCGCGAAATTTGTCAGAAGTCAGCAAGTTAACTCTGAGCTCGTGTGGGGACGGGCGACTCGCCCGTCCAGTCGGGCAAAGCCCGCAATATCTTAGTCTGCGGCCGCGACGCTCGGTTCCGTCCGCAGCGCCCTCTCCAGCGCGCCTTCGTAAGCTTCTCGCAACTCGGCCACGCTGGCAGAAATCACTAACTCGTTGTCGACGGAGATCTCAACTCTGTCCGATCCCGTTTCGCCCAGCACATCCACGAAGACCTCATACTCCTCCGCCATTTGTTGGATTCGCGGCAGCTGAGCGGCGTCGCAGCTAAGCACGATCCGGCCCGCGTCTTCCCCGAACAACAGGAACTCAAGCGCTCCCTGCTTGGGCAATTGGACCTTCAGGCCAACCCCCGCCGGCAGAGCCGCTTCCACCAGGGCCACTGCCAGCCCGCCATCGGCGCAATCGTGAGCCGACTCGACCAACCCCGCCTCAATTATGGCCACCAGGGCCCGTTGCAGCGTCGCTTCTTTCTCCAGGTCCAGTCCCGGCGGATAGCCCCACACCGCTCCCAGAATCTCTTTCGCGTATTCGGACGATCCGAACTCCAATTCGGCATCGAGTGCGTCGCCCGGTTCATTGGCACGGAGCAGGACAATTTTTCGAGCCGGACGGGCGAAGTGCATTTTCGCCGTTTTGTGGACGTCTTCCAGAGTTCCCACCACTCCGATCACCGGAGTCGGATAGATTCCCTCGCCCAGAGTTTCGTTGTAGAAACTGACGTTGCCGCCGGTAATCGGCGTATCCAGTTCCTCGCAGGCTTTGGTGATGCCGTCAATCACCTGCGCAAACTGCCACATGATGTGCGGCTTTTCGGGATTGCCGAAGTTGAGGCAGTTGGTTGCGCCAATCGGAGTCGCTCCCGCGCAAGCCACTTTGCGCGCCGCTTCGGCGACCGCGTGCATGGCGCCCAGACGCGGGTCGAGATAACACCAGCGGCTGTTGCCGTCGAGCGCCATAGCCAATCCACGATTGGAGCCTTTGATGCGAATTACGCCGGCGTCGCCCGCTCCAGGCGCTTCGACCGTATTGGTCTGCACCATGTGGTCATACTGCTGCCACACCCAGCGCTTCGAACAAATGTTGTGGCTCGCCAGCAAGAGCTTGAGATGGGACGTGAAATCTGCGTTGTCGGAGAAACGAATGCGCTCCGGCATTTCCCGGTCCACCGGCGGTTCCCAGCGCGCCAGCGGACGTTTGTACACCGGCGCATTATCCGTGAGAGCGGCGTTAGGAATTTCAGCGACGACTTCCCCGTGCTCGAGCACGCGCATCTTTCCGTCGGACGTGACTTGGCCGATCTCCACCGCATCCAATCCCCACTTCCGGAAGACGCGGAAGACTTCTTCCTCGCGGCCTTTCTGCGCCACCAGCAGCATCCGCTCCTGCGACTCGCTGAGCATGATCTCGTAAGGAGTCATGCCGGTTTCACGTTGCGGGACGCGATCCAATTCGATTTCGACGCCGCTACCGCCGCGCCCGCCCATCTCGCAGGTCGAGCAGGTCAGTCCGGCGGCGCCCATATCCTGAATGCCGACGATTGCACCTGTTTGCATCGCTTCCAAACAGGCTTCCAGCAACAGTTTTTCGAGGAACGGATCTCCGACTTGAACGTTCGGCCGCTTCGCTTCCGAGCCTTCGCTGAATTCCTCGCTCGCCATAGTGGCGCCGTGGATGCCATCCCGTCCCGTCTTCGATCCGACATAAATTACGGGATTCCCCTCGCCCGAGGCGCGCCCGTAAAAAATCTGGTCGCGCCGGACCAATCCAAGAGCGAACGCGTTCACCAGCGGATTGCCAGAGTAGCAAGGCTCGAACTTCACCTCGCCTCCAAGGTTGGGAACTCCGAAACAGTTACTGTAAGAAGCGATGCCAGAAACGACACCTTCCATAACAGAGTGGTTCTTGTGTAGCTCCGCTTGCGTAGGGACGGCAGCCCCCGGCCGTCCAGCGGAGCGCAGTTCCGCTTCAATTGGCCCAAACCGCAGCGAGTCCATCACCGCTACTGGCCTGGCCCCCATGGTGAAAATGTCGCGCAGAATTCCGCCGACACCCGTGGCCGCTCCCTGAAATGGTTCGATAAACGACGGATGATTGTGCGATTCAATCTTGAACGCGCAGGCCCAGCCCTCGCCAATATCAACGATGCCGGCATTCTCGCCCGGCCCCTGTACGACCAACTTGCTGCGTGTGGGCAAACGCTTCAGGTGAACGCGCGACGACTTATAGGAGCAGTGCTCGCTCCACATCACGCTGAAAATGCCGAGTTCGGTCCGCGTGGGCTCGCGTCCGCCGAGCAGTTGTTTGATCTTCTCGAATTCTTCCGGAGTGAGGCCGTGCTCCCGGATCATCTCCGGCGTAATGGCAATAGGAACGATCGCAGAGGTGGTCATCGAGGAATCTTTATTGTCGCATCTCGACTAACTTTTCGCATGTGGATTCGTCGAATTCAAAGGCGGAAAGTGCAAGTTTCCGCCTTCTTCGCTATGCTTCCGCCCAGTATGCAAGACCTTTCCGCCCAATCACCCGCAGGTCGTCCCGCCGAACAAAACTGGGCAAAAGACGGGATGCTCGCCGTCGTCGCGATTGCCGCCGCCACCTTCGCACTGCACATGGTCTTCAACGGCCGCTACGGCTATTTCCGCGACGAGTTCGACTACATCATCTGTGGAAATCATCCCGCCTGGGGATACGTCGATCAACCACCCCTGGTCCCGATTCTGAGCCGGATTTTCCGGGCCCTCTTCGGAGATTCCCTGCGCAGCATCCGCTTGATGCCTGCCCTTTCCGCCTCAACTTTGATCCTTCTGACAGGCATCATCACGCGCGAACTTGGCGGCAAGCGATTTGCGGTAGCGCTCAGCGCTCTGACCATCCTGATCGCCCCCATTTACTTGTCGGGCGGCAGCCTGCTCACCAGCAATTGTTGTCTCGAAGTACTGCTCTGGATGGGTTGCGTATATTTCGCATTCCTCGCCGCGAAACACGACCAGCCCCGCTATTGGCTGTGCTTCGGCGTGGTGGCCGGAATCGGCTTACAGGAAAAGTACTCCATCACCGTGCTCGGCTTCGCCATTGTCGTTGGATTGCTGCTGACTCGCCAGCGGCGCTTTTTATGGAGCAAGTGGATGTGGATGGGCGGCGCGGCTGCCTTTTTTATTTTTCTGCCCAATTTGCTGTGGAACGTCTTCTACCACTGGCCGTTCGTCCAACTCATGCGCAACATCAAGGCCGAGGGCCGGGACGTCGTGCTCTCCCCGTGGCAGTTCTTCTCCCAACAAATCCTGCTCCTACACCACTTGTCCGCTGTGATCTGGATCACCGGCGTTATCGCACTTCTGGCTGCGCGACGATTCCAGCCCTACCGCTTCCTGGGATGGGCATACCTGGTCAGCTTTGCCGTCTTCGTCGTTCTCAAAGGCAAGAACTACTACCTGGCCCCGATCTACCCCGTGTATCTCGCTGCCGGATGTGTCGTAATCGACGATGCCATCGATCGTCTCCGGCAAGGATGGGCATGGCTGAAACCTGCGATGGTCGCGCTCTTGCTGGCCGGAGGCGCCGTTTTCGCCCCTTTGGCGATGCCAATCCTGCCCATCGACCAGTTCATTCCGTACATGAACTGGCTGCCGATCAAGGTGCCCCACACGGAATACCAGCACGCACAAGTAGTTCTTCCCCAGCATTACGCCGACCAGTTCGGGTGGAACGAAATTGTGGATGAAGTCGCCGTCGCCTGGAACCAGATTCCCACCGATGAACGCAAAGACTGCGGAATCTTCGCGCAAGACTACGGGCAGGCCGGAGCGATCGATTTCCTCGGACCAAGGTACGGACTGCCCCAGTCGTTGAGCGGACATCAGTCGTGGTGGCTGTGGGGACCGCGCGGCTACAGCGGCAATTGTCTGATCGTGCTCGATGACAGCCGCGAACGACTGGAACAGCTCTTCGAGCGTGTGGATTTCGTCGGCACCTCGCGCGACAACCCGTATGCGCTCGAGCGCGAGATTCCCGTATTCATCTGCCACGGCGCAAAGTTCGGCACCCTGGCGCAGGTCTGGCCGAAGCTGAAGAAGTGGCGCTAGAAGGTTCACCACACACTCAGCCGTCTATACTGGCGCAGATGAAATCCGTCATCGTCGGCACCGCCGGACATATCGATCACGGTAAGACCGCGCTCGTAAAGGCGCTGACCGGCATTGATGCCGACCGCCTCGAAGAAGAAAAACGGCGCGGCATCACCATCGACATCGGCTTTGCCCACTTCGAGCTCACGGCCCCCGATGGCAGTAGGCTCCGCCTGGGCTTCGTCGATGTCCCCGGCCACGAGCGCTTTGTGCGCAACATGCTGGCAGGCGTAGGCGGCATCGACCTGGTGCTGCTGGTCATCGCCGCCGATGAAGGGATCAAGCCGCAGACTCGCGAACACTTCGATATCTGCCGCCTTCTGGCAATCCGCCGCGGCATCACCGTGCTCACAAAATCCGATGCGGTGGATGCGGAAACGCTCGAAGTGGTGCGGCTGGAAGTCGAAGATTATGTGCGCGGATCATTTCTCGATCCAGCTCTCGATCCGGCGCACTCGCCCATAGTCGCTGTTAGTTCGTTAACGGGCTCAGGTCTGGACAAGTTGAAATCTGCGCTCACCCAGGTCGCTTCCGAAGTTGCGGCGAAAAATTCAGCGGCGCTGGCGCGCCTTCCCATCGACCGCGTCTTCACTATGAAAGGTTTCGGCACGGTTGTCACCGGCACCTTGGTTGCCGGGACGATCCGCAAGGAAGAAGAACTCGAAGTTTTTCCCGCCGGCGCCCACGTGCGGGTCCGCGGAGTGCAGGTTCATGGCTCTGCCGCCGATGCCGCGGTCGCAGGGCAGCGCACTGCTTTGAACCTCGCTGCGCTCTCCACCGAAGACCTGGCGCGCGGAATGACGCTTGCGACCGCGGATACTTTTCATCCCACGTCGCGAGTTGATGCATTGCTTTCCCTTCTTCCCTCAGCCAAACCGTTCAAGGATGGCTCGCGGGTGCATTTTCACGCCTACACGACCGAGACGATCGCGGAAGTGCGATTGTATGCAAGCCGGCAGCTGAAACCGGGGAACGAAGCGTATGCGCAATTAAGATTCGCGGAACCCATGCTGCTTCTGCCCGGAGATCGCTTCATCGTGCGCCAGTTTTCACCGGTGGTCACGATCGGCGGAGGCGTGGTGCTGGATGCATCGCCTGTGATTCGCAAGCGACGCGTTGAAGATACAACCGCATTTCTCAATACCATGCGGAATGGTTCTCCGGAACAAGTGCTGGCAGCGCGCGTTGCGCGGCGTGGGACCGCGGGTATGCGTGTGGATGACATTCCCGGAGAAATGAACATCCGGCGGGAACACGCGACGAAACTTGCCGCACAGGCCGGATTGCTGCGGTGCGATCAAGTGCTGGTTGCGCCGGCCGCATATGCCGCAGCGAAGGCAGATACACTTCAGGCTCTCAAGAAATTTCACGACGCAAATCCTCTTGTCGCCGGGATGAGCAAAGAAGAACTGCGCGATCGGGTCAACTTGGCGCCCGAGGTGTTTTACGGCGTGCTCGATAAATTAGCGGAAGAAAAGAAACTGGAAGTAACCAGCGAACTCGTTCACCTGTCCGGCCGCGGCGTCGTCATGAAAGACGAAGAAGCCGAATCCAAGAAAATCATCGAGCAGGCGTTCGCTTCCGCAGGTTTGAAAGTTCCATCGCTGAAAGAGGTACTGGCGGGTCTGAAGGTGGATAAAATCCGCGCACAAAAAATCGTCACTCTGCTCCTGCGCGATAGGGTTCTGATCAAGATTTCAGAAGAACTTGTCTTCCACCAGGGCGCGCTCACCGATCTTCGCCACAAGCTCGCCGCCCTCAAAAGTACTGCGCCGAAAATTGACGTCGCCCGCTTCAAAGGTTTGACGGGAGTCAGCCGCAAATATGCCATCCCCCTGCTCGAGTATCTGGACCGCGAGCGGGTCACACGCCGAGTAGGCGACGAGCGGCTAATCCTGTGATTGTGTGGGGACGGGCGCCTCGCCCGTCCATGCCGAGCGAAGCTCGGCCTCTTCTCTAGGACTATCATGCAAGACAAGCTGGAGGCGCATGAAGTTGGAGTTGCATACAAGAGTTCGCATCATCGGCGCTGGCCTGGCGGGGTCAGAAGCGGCGTGGCAGTGTGCGCGGCGCGGCGTCGCCGTCGAACTATTCGAGATGCGGCCGGTGCACACGACTCCTGCCCACCATACAGACGGTTTCGCGGAACTGGTCTGCTCCAATTCCCTGAAATCCGAGAGTGAAAATACCGCGCCCTGGTTGCTGAAAGAGGAGATGCGGCGCGCCGGTTCTCTCCTGCTCGAATGCGCGCGAGAAACCGCGGTGCCCGCCGGCCACGCTCTGGCCGTGGACCGGGCCGAGTTTTCGCGGAAGGTGACCGAAGCGATTTCCCGCGAACCGCTGATCACGATTCGCCGCGAAGAAGTCACGCACATTGAAGCCGGCGAATCCACAATCGTAATTGTCGCCACCGGCCCGCTGACCTCGGATAACCTGTCTCGCGAGATTGCGCGTCTCTGTGCCACCAGTTCTGGCGCCAGCCACCTGTACTTTTACGATTCCATCAGCCCCATCGTCGAGGCTGGCTCCATCGACATGAGCAAGGTGTACCTGGCCGCCCGCTATGACAAAGGATCGGCAGACTACATCAACTGTCCCATGTCGAAAGACGAGTATGACAAGTTCTACGATGCGCTGCTCGCGGCGCAGTCGGTCGAGCAGAAAGACTGGGAAAATCTGAACTACTTCGAAAGCTGCCTGCCCATCGAAGAAATCGCCCGCCGCGGACGCGACACGCTGCGTTTTGGCCCGATGAAGCCTGTCGGCCTCAAGGACCCGCGCACCGGCAGAATCCCTTATGCCGCCGTCCAATTGCGGCAGGAAAATCTGCGCGCTGATTCCTACAATCTCGTCGGATTCCAGAATCATCTGAAATTTGGCGAGCAGGCCCGCGTGTTGAGCTTGATTCCCGGCCTCGAAAACGCGCGCTTTCTGCGCTACGGACAGATTCACCGCAACACCTATATCAACGCGCCGGCGCTGCTCAACCGGACGCTGCAATTGAAGGCGCATCCCCACGTGCTCTTCGCGGGACAAATCTGCGGCGTCGAAGGCTACGTTGAATCGATTGCGACCGGCCTGCTGGCGGGAATGAATGCGTCCGCGCTGGCCACTGACGGTGAACCGGAGCCTCCTCCGCGAGCAGCGGCATTGGGCTCGCTTGTCCACTACATCACGCAAGCGGAAAGCAAGAACTTCCAGCCGGCGAATATCACATTCGACCTCTTGCCCGCGCTTGACGCCAAGGTTCGCGACCGCAAAGAGCGCCATCGATTGCAATGTAAGTTTGCCCTGCAGGAATTCGAGAATTGGTTCCAGCGCAACTGCCTTTCGGCGCTGCCAGCAAGCTCCTAGACGATCTTCTCCATTGACGCCGCAACTCTCCACGCGATACCTTGGCGGCGTCAGCACGAGGTGATGCTTTGCCCGTCTCTGCCGTTGATTGCGTCCAGCCTGCCCTGCAGCACACGCGGGAACAACTCTTCACTCATTTCCGCTGGGGACAATGGTCCCGGCTGGCGCTGGTTGGAATTCTGGCGGCGGAACTGCATGTCGGCGGTTGCAATTTTGGAAACTTAGGCGGCAATTGGCCTCGCGTCCCAAAAACAAATCGGGGCGAGTTTCTGCCGTCGTCGACCCTGCCGCATGGTTTTCCTCCCTTCACTCCCGGGCAGATTTCCGAGCACATCGCACAGTTCATCGGATTGATCGTGCTGGGAATCCTTGTTCTGTTCGTGTTGATGGTCGTCTTCATGTACATCAACAGCGTGTTCCGCTTCATCCTGTTCGACTCCGTCCTGCGACGGGAATGTTCAATTAGCCAGGGGTGGGGAAGATGGCACCGCGCCGGCAGGCGATACTTTCTGTGGCAGATTGTGTTTCTTATTTCGACGTGGCTGTTCCTGGGGATTCTCATTGGCTTGCCGCTGGCCCTGGCTTTCGCTGCCGGGTGGATGCGGGATCTCCGCGAACACGTCGGGCGCCTGATTATCGGAGGGCTTTTGCTCCTGGGCTTGTTCATTGTGTTCGCGCTGGCAGCCGCCGTGGTGCAGGCACTCGCGAAAGACTTTCTGGTGCCGGTTATGGCTCTCGAGGATCTCGATTTTGCCGACGGCTGGCACCGTCTGCTGGCGATGATCGGGCGGGAGAAAGGACGCTACGCCGTTTACCTGCTGCTCAAGCTGGTGTTATCCATCGCGGCGGCTATCCTGTTCACCATCATCGCCATCGCCCCGGTGCTGTTGGTCGTGATCCCTGCGGTCGTTGCTGTTATCGCGGCTCACGCTGCCGGCCTGGGATGGAGCGTGGCCACGGTAAGTTTGGCAATCATATTCGGAACCGTGCTGCTGTTCGTTCTGATTTACCTGATCGCCCTGGTGTGCGTGCCGGCCACCGTCTTCTTCCCCGCGTACGCGATACATTTTCTTGCGGCTCGCTATCCGGCTCTCGACGCGCTGCTGCATCCGGCGCCGCCCATTCCACCTCCAGCCCCGGCGACGCCTCCAGTCCCAGAATCTCCGCCGCCCTTCCAACCGCCTCCGCTGCCGCCGTCAGCCGAGCCCATCGGCTAGCAGGCCGCGAAATAGCCAATTACACATGACTTCGGGTGGCGCAGCGCTTTCAGCGCTGCGGTAAATGACTCGTTTTCAGAATCGGCTTTAGCCGCTGAGGATCCGCACTGTGCCCGATCACGAGATCGTGGAACTCTCCGCGCCCCGCGGGTGTCCAATGACTCAAGACACGCGCGCGTGCCGTTCCGATTTTAAAGTGAGGAAATCGAATGGCATTCTCCACGGCAGGCGCAGGCGGAGGTCCGTCTCGTCCACAAATGAACGTCACTCCTTTGATTGACGTTCTGCTGGTGCTCATCATCGTGTTCATGGTCGTCGTAATCGAGCAGCGGCCAACCGGTTTGCAGGCGGAGATCCCGCAGCAGCCCAGTCCAACCGGCAACCCGATCCCGCCGCCAGGTCGGACGATCGTGATTCAGATCCGCCACGCAAAGCCGGGAGTCGAGCATCCGCAGGTAATGGTGAATGAAGAAGCAGTGGAGTGGGATCACTTGCGCGAACGGCTTCGGGATATTTTCGCCATTCGCGTGGAGCGCATCGCCTACCTCGAAGCCGATAACGACATCGACTTCCAGGACGTAGCCGACGTCATCGCAATCGCTCGGATTGCCGGCGTCGATCGCGTGGGGCTGCTGACGGAGGACGGGCGACATGCGTCGGAGACTGGGTAGAAGTCCCTAGGCCAACTGTTCGGAGCTAACGTCTGGAAGCGCGCGCATGCAAAGAGTCCAAGAGATGAGACATGATCCGATATAGTCCCAACAGGGCCAGTGCGACTAGAACGGCAATACATGCCAACACGTCAGCGAATTCTTCGTTGGGTTTGTGCCGATTTGCGATGAGTCGCGCGGCCAGAACAATGATGGCCGTCAATGCAATAATGAGGACGCGTCTGACCCTTGGCAGTCGTTTCCAGGTTGGAAGTACGCGATCCCGCGCCCATAGATATCCCAGCCCGCCCAGCGAGCCTGCTATAACACACAGGATTAGGAAACTCCACCCATGCAATCTCTGCATGTTCATGCTTACGGCTCCGAGAAACGCCGCAAGGATGGCTGCTGCCAGCATGAGCCACCGCCACCGGGGAGCTTGATCCACGCCGCAAATTTTACGCCTTTCTATCACCCTGCAGAGCAGTCACCGGGCTGCAGTTGTCGCTCGCTCGCCCGGCTTTTGGGGTGATCCTTGCCTGCATCACTTCGTCAATCCTGTTAGAGTACGGCGTATATGCCGTTCTATCGGTTCCATGTGGATGTGAGTGCATCACCGCAGACTGTTGCGAGTCAGATGGTCTAAAGAATCCTGGAATGAGTGCGGTTCCCGGTATATTTCCTCCCTACTTGCTGGCCCGGTTCTTAATCCAAATAGGCGAACCAATAAAGCCGAACGCCTCCCGAATCTGGTTCTCCAGAAATCGCTGATAGGAAAAGTGCAGCTTCACCGCCCGGTCGGTAAAGAGAACAAATGTCGGTGGTGCCACTCCCGCCTGCGTCATGTAGAGAATTCTCACGCGCTTGCTCGCGGGAACCGAGGCGCGGTCAAAGTCAATCGTCTTCAGGAAGCGGTTCATCTCGCCGGTCGAGATGCGCTTGCGGCGCTCGGCGGCCACCTTCTCGATCAGCGGAAGAATCTTTTCCGTCCCCTTGCCCGTGTGCGCGGAGAGAAATAACACCGGTGCGTAAGCGAGAAACTTAAGTCCATACCGCAGCCGTTCTTCATAAAGGGCACGGTCCTGCGGGCGCTTGGCGTCCTGTATCCGAGCCGTTCGCGACTGGCTGATGGCGCGCTTCTCGCCGCTCGCCACCAGATCCCACTTATTGACCAGGATAATCACCGAGCGTCCGCTCTCGTGCGCGTAACCTGCGATGCTCGCGTCGAGATCACTGACGCCTTCGGTGGCATCGACCATGAAGAGCACAATGTCGGCGTCTTCGATGTTCTTGCGCGCCATAACCACCGACAGCTTCTCAGCCATCAGCCGTGTCTTGCCTTTGCGGCGAATGCCCGCCGTATCAATAAAGCGAATCTTGCGCCCTTTGTACTGGATGACTTGGTCGATCGAATCGCGCGTGGTGCCGGCAATAGGCGAGACGATGGCGCGGTCGGTTCCCGTAAGCTTATTCAGCAGCGTTGATTTCCCAACATTCGGATGTCCGATGATGGCCACCCTGATTTCATGCAGCTCTGCCGGAGTGGGTTCCCCTGTGTCTTCCCCTGTGACCTCAGTGTCCTCTGTGGTTGCCTTTGCATTAGCAGGCAGCACCACAAGTATGGCGTCCAGCAAATCGTCAATCCCGCGCCCGTGCTCCGCCGAAACCGGAAACACATTCCGCAATCCCAGCGAATGAAATTCGCCCAGCAATGAATCCTGCTTGTCGGAGTCCATCTTGTTGACGGCGAGAAAGAGCGGCTTGCCAGTGCGCGCCAGGAGTCTAGCCAGTTCTCGATCGGGTCCCGCGATCTCGGTGCGCGCATCCACCACCATGACGATGGCCGCCGCCTCTTCGAATGCGACCCTGGCCTGGCGGAAAATCTCCGATGGTATGAAATCCTTGTCCTCAGGAACGATGCCGCCCGTATCCACAACGCGAAATTCGTGTCCGCGCCATTCGGCCTCGCCATAGAGGCGGTCGCGCGTGATGCCGGGTTCGTCTCCCACAATGGCGCGCCGCGATCCGGTCAGGTGGTTGAACAGAGTAGATTTGCCGACGTTTGGGCGTCCGACGATGGCCACAAGTGGCGATAACTTCTTTTTACTCAAAGTGTGTCTTTTCTTATCCGGCTCGATAAAGTGTTTACTGAGAACTGAGAACTGAGAACTGACAACTGAGAACTGTTTATTATAGAGACTTCGTGCCTTCCTCATCCCATCCCGTGTCCCCTGCAGAAAATCGGCCGGCGGGATTTTCGCTCTACCAGTTCTTCGCGCCGGGGGGCTTGCTCTCGAAAACGCACCCTGCCTATGAATTTCGCCGCGGGCAGTTGCAGATGTCGCAGGCAGTGGAAGAAGCGCTCGAAGAAAAACGTCACTTGATTGTCGAGGCCGGCACGGGCACCGGCAAGACGCTGGCGTATCTTCTACCGGTGATCCGCTCAGGCAAACGAGTCATCATTTCAACCGGCACCAAGAATTTGCAGGAGCAGCTCTTCTTCAAAGACGTACCGGCGCTGGAGCGCGCGCTATTTCCCGGAGAAGATCGAAAGCTAAGCGTCTGTTACATGAAGGGGCGCAACAATTATCTCTGCCGCAAAAAAATCTATGATCTCACGGATCAGCCCGTGCTCAGCGGACTGGAAGAGATCGAGCATTACCGCGCCATCGCCGCCTGGGAGAAAACGACGCAGACCGGCGACCGCGCCGAACTTGCCGAACTGCCCGAGGCGAGCGCGCTCTGGCCCAAACTCGACGCGCGGGCCGACACCTGTCTCGGCCAGAAATGCAAGGAATACGACCGTTGCTTCATCACCGAGATGCGGCGGCGCGCAGCCGAGAGCGACATCATCATCGTCAACCATCATCTGTTTTTCGCCGACCTCTCCATCAAACTCGAAGCCGAGGACGCGCCCGACGCTGGTGTCCTTCCCGAGTGCGGCGCGGTGATCTTCGACGAAGCCCACGAACTGGAAGATGTCGCCGCCAGCTACTTTGGAATTTCGGTCAGCAATCTGCGTATGGACGAACTGACGCGCGACGTCGAACACCTGCTGCAGCGCGAGAAACTTTACACGCCGCAAATGTCGCGAGCCATCCAATCGGTGCGCGAGCGCTCGCAATTGTTCTTCTCCCTCCTGCCCGCGCACGAGGGCCGGTTTGCCTTCGACTCGCGCCGCGAATTCCTGGAGGAAAACGGCGAAGAATTTCTCGCCCTCAACCAAGCGCTATACCGGCTGGGTGCGGAACTGGAGCAACTTCCGCAAAAGCCCGAGGAAGCGTTCGCGCTGGTGCGTCGGGCGCAGCAATTGCAGGTACAACTTCGCTTCGTAATGGAAAGTGAAGATCCAAACACGGTCTTCTGGATCGAGCGGCGCGGGTTTCGTGGAGCGCCGGGCGTCCCCGCGCGGCAGAAATCATCAGAACGCGCAGCCGGCCGCGTCAATGTATTTCTACAGGCCACTCCGATCGAAGTCGGACAGATCCTGCGCGAGTGCTTGTGGTCGAAGCTCGAAACCTCTGTGCTCACCTCGGCAACGCTGGCCGTCGGCGGTGGCTTCGATTACATACGGCAGCGCCTCGGACTCGACCACGCCCGCGAATCGATCGTCCCGTCGCATTTCGATTACGAAAGCCAGGCGATTTTCTACGTCCCGCCCGATCTGCCCGATCCGCGCACCCCGCAATTCGCAAGCGAAGCGACCGGCGTTATCCGGAGGCTGCTCGAAATTACCCGTGGACGCGCGTTCGTGCTCTTTACCAGCTACGCACAGATGAACGAAATCCACGAGCGGCTTCTGGGCCAGTTGGACTTTCCCATGCTCAAACAAGGCGACGCCCCGAAATCGGCGTTGCTTGAGGAGTTCCGGCTCACGCCCAACGCGGTGCTCTTTGGCACGTCTTCGTTCTGGCAGGGCGTGGACGTGCAAGGGGAACAGTTGAGCTGCGTGATTATCGATCGCTTGCCGTTTGCGGTCCCCAGCGATCCGGTGGTAGCGGCGCGCGTAAAGGCCATCGACGCCGGCGGCGGCAATGCTTTCTTCGAATACCAGGTACCGAGCGCGGTGATTACGCTGAAGCAGGGCTTTGGAAGGCTGATTCGATCGCTGCACGATCGCGGACTGCTGGCTCTGTTAGACAACCGGATTCTGAAGAAGCAGTATGGTCGTGTGTTTGTGGAAAGTTTGCCGCCCTACAGCAGGACAACAGACTTGAAAAAAGTAGAGCAGTTTTTCGGGGTGGGAGATTCTAGATGAATGACATCGTGGACATGAGGGAAAAGTTCCTTGAAGTGTTTGCTGGGAGAACCGAAGAACACGCGATAAGAGAGGCAATCAATGCAGCGGTGGCAACCAGGCGTGGGGGCAAATTCTATGAAACAACCGATGTGCGCAAGAGAACGGCGCTCAGAGAGGATTGGACGAAGCTTATTCGTGCCGAGTCCACGCGCTACGTCCGCGGCGATAAAGTAACCGACGATGAACATTGCGAATCTATCAGCAGGATCGCGGCAACGCTGTCGTCTGAATTCAAGGAATGCCTGTCGAACGGACGTCTGGGGTACGGACCATCGCAGAAGGCTTTCAACCTGTACCTTAAGGGCTTGTGGTGTCTTGGCAGGATCGCCATGCCACCGCACTGCCCCGTTGATCGGATCGTGTTAGGCAAAGCGAAGGTTGATGGCGCGTGGACAAGATGTACACGAGACGAATACATGGGATGGATATTGAAACTTCGACAGGAAGCAGAGCGGCAAGGTTTGTCCCTGTCAGAGTGGGAGAACAAGGTTTGGTTGGAGGAGAAGCTCAAGAGGAAAAAGGAGGATCCCGGCTCGCAGTGCGGGCGATAGTCCAGAGAGGACGGGCGAGCCGCCCGTCCCCACACAAGAGCCAAAGACTACTCCGCAGCTTCCTTGTCGACAATCACCTTCAAATGCGTGGTCACATCCCGGTGCAGCTTGATGGGGACCGTGAACTCGCCGATGCTCTTGAGCGATTCGTGCAACTGGATCTTGCGGCGATCGATATGGAAGCTCTTCTTCTCCAGCGCTTCGGCAATATCTCCAGCGGTGACCGATCCGAACAACTGATCGCCTTCTCCGGACTTACGCAGGAACTTCACCTCGAGCCCGTCAAACTGCTTGGCCAGCGCTTCGGCTTCCGTCTTTTCATTGGCGGAGCGGCGCACGGCGGCGGCCTTCATCTGCTCGATGACGGTCTTATTGGCGACGGTGGCCTCAATCGCCAGTTTCTTGGGCAGCAGAAAATTCCGCCCGTAGCCCTCGGCGACCTTTACCACCTCGCCGCGGTTGCCCAGCTTGGGCACATCTTCTTTCAGAATAACTTCCATGATAGCTCCTAGCTTCTAGCTGTTAGCTTCTAGCCCACCAAGACTTTCGCCTCTTTCTGCTAGAGGCTAGAAGCTAGGAGCTAAAAGCTGCTTCTCTACTGTGCGCGCCCAGCGAACGGCAGCAGGGCGATATTGCGCGCCTGCTTGATGGCCCGCGACAGACGGCGCTGATGCGGCGTGCACACGCCAGTCAGGCGTCGCGGCGTGATCTTGCCGCTTTCCGCCACGAACTGCGCCAGCAAACGCACATCTTTGTAATTGACCGCTTCGATCTTCTCGACGCAGAACTTGCAAACCTTCTTGCGCCGGAAAAATTTACGGCCGCCTTCCCGCGGACCGCCCGGGCCTCCGCCGGGACGCGGACCGCGTGGCCCGCTGCGCTCGGGGCGATCACTTCGCTCGGGACGGCTCTCGCCGCCTGCCGCGGCCGGTGCTTTTGTTTCTTCTGCCATATTGCTCCTGCTTTCTAAATTCGATTGTGTGGTGGCGGGGCTTCGCCCCGCTCCTGTCGGCGATCGCAGCACTGCCCAAGCCGCGCTCTTCCAAGAATAAGTTCCAGCTAGACCGGTGCCGAGGCCGGAGTTTCCGCCGCCGCTTCCGGCGCTGCCGGGGTTACCGGCGAGGCCGGCTGCGCGCTCACTTTCTTCTTCGCGTCGCGGATCTTCTTGATCTTGTCGAGCCGCTTCAATTCTTCATCCGTACGGACGGTAAGAAATTTGATCACCGGTTCGGTCACGCGCAGGCGGCGTTCGACTTCGTGCACCATGGCGCCGGTGGCGTCAATCATCATCAGCACGAAGATGCCATCATTGAACTTGCCTACCCGGTACGCAAGACGGCGCTTGCCCCAGACCTCGCTCTTGACCGTTCCGCCCGCCGTGGTCACCGAAGACTCGAGCGTGGAAATCAGCTTGTTCAGATCCTCGTCCACCATGTCGGGCCGGACGATGAACATCACTTCATAGTTACGATTCATTCGTTATCTCCAAAATACTGTCGCTGGTCGTTCGTCTTTAGTCGTTCGCGATTCATCGCAAATCGTGGGCGCTTGCCAACGACCAACGACTAGCGACCACCGACGAATCCAAACCACTAAAGCTCTTCGCCTGGCTCGCTCTTGCGATTGAACCGGCTCATCGCCGCCGCGGGTCCTTCTTTCAAAATCACCTCGACCGCGAGCGCAGCCGCGTCGAGAACTTCGACCACGACTTTCTCCTGCGCTTTGCGGAACGGCGTCAGCACATATTTCACGCCGTCCACAACTTTGCGCTCAGGCGCAATTCCCAGCCGAATCCGCAAAAACTCGTCTGTATTCAGCGCACCCAGGATGGATTCCATCCCGTTGTGCCCCGCCGAACTTCCACGCTGCCGGATGCGAATCGCCCCCAGCGGCAGATCGAGTTCGTCGTAAATCACAATCAGGTCGCGCTCCACATCGACCTGATGTTCCGCTACCAGTTCCCGCACCGAAAGCCCACTCAGGTTCATGTAGGTTTCCGGTTTGGCCAGGATCACCGGCTCACCGGCAATCGTTACCCGCGCCGTCAGCGCGCGGCACTGGCGATTCCTGATTTCGACCCCGAGCCCATTGGCAATCCGATCGATCGTCAAGAACCCGAGATTGTGCCACGTGAACTGGTACTCGATTCCGGGGTTGCCCAAACCGACAATCAGTTTCACGCAGATTCGCTCTTGGCTTTTAGCTACTGGCTCTTAGCTAGAAGCCAGCAGCCAGCAGCTATTTCTTCTCTTTCTTCTCGGGCTTTTCAGCCTTCTCGGGTTTGGCCTTGGCCTTGGCATCTCCCTCAGCCTCAACTTCACCCTCGACTTCCTGCTTGCCCTTCTTGATAACTTCAGGCTCAGCCGGAGTTGCCGCCGCTTCCGCCGCCACCGCCTCCGGAGTCGCCACCACTTCTTCCTTCACTGTGGTCATGTGCGCGACCATCTGGTTCTCTTCGGTCAGGAACTTCAGCTTTTCGCTGTGCGGAAGGTCCTTCACGCGCAAGTCGACGCCGAACACAAGGTGGCTGATGTCCGCTTCGATCGACTTCGGAATATCCGCCGGAAGGCACTCCACCTCGATCTCACGCAGTAATTGCTCCAGGATGCCGCCCTGCTGTTTCACGCCCTCGGCCTCGCCCTTGAGCACCACTGGAACCGTGACCGTCAGCTTCTTGTCCATGGCAATGCGCTGCAGGTCCACGTGCAACAGATTGCCCTTGATCGGTTCGAACTGCCAGTCCACGATCATGGCCTTCACGCGATCGCTGTCGAGCGCCAGGTCAAAAATCGTGTTGTGCCCGCTCTCCGATTTGAGAATGCGCAGGACTTGCCTCGGATCGACCGCAACCGCAGCCGCGTCCTTGCCCGCGCCGTACACAACCGCGGGAATTTTCCCGCCCGCCCGCACGCGCCGCGCCGCGTTCTTGGTTCCCGGTTCGCGCTTCTGCGCTTCTAAAATGCTGACATCCGTTGCTGTCGCCATAATTCCGTTTCCGTCCTTGGTTAAAATCGTCGTTGGTCGTTAGTCGTTGGTCGTTGGCAAAACCTGCCTATGCTGGCGAATCGCGAACGACTAACGACCAGCGACTAACGACCTTTCTAAATAAATAATCTGCTGACCGAAGTTTCTTCGTGAATCGACTGAATTGCCCGTCCAATCAGCCCCGCGATCGAGCGCACCTTGATCTTAGAAACTTGCTTCGCCGCTTCGCTCAGCGGAATCGTGTCGGTCACGACCACTTCGGTGATCGGTGAGTTCACAAGATTCTCCACCGCCGGACCCGAAAGCACCGGATGCGTGCAGCAGGCGTACACCGATTTTGCGCCATTTTCAAGCAGAGCCTGCGCCACTTTCACCAGCGTCCCAGCCGTGTCGATGAGATCGTCGATGATGAGACAGGTACGTCCATCGACGTCGCCAATCACGTGCATCACTTCCGCCACGTTCACTTCCACGCGCCGTTTGTCCACGATGGCCAGCGCCGCATCCACCTTCTTCGCGAAGAAGCGCGCGCGTTCCACGCCGCCCGCGTCCGGCGAAACCACCGTCAGATCCGGCAGATTCAGCTTCTTGAAGTAATCCACCAGCACCGGTGAAGCGAATAGGTGGTCCACCGGAATATTGAAAAATCCCTGCAACTGCGGCGCGTGCAGGTCAACCACCAGCGCACGATCGGCGCCTGCCGTGGTCAGCAGGTCGGCCACCAGTTTCGAGGAAATCGGCACCCGCGGCTTATCTTTGCGATCCTGGCGCGCATATCCGTAGTACGGAATCACCGCCGTGATGCGTCGCGCCGACGCCCGCTTGAGCGCGTCCATCATCAGCAGCAGTTCCATCAGATGCATGTCCACCGGCTGGCAAGTGGGCTGCATCACGAAGACGTCGGCCCCGCGCACGTTCTCCTGGATCTGCACATACGCTTCGCCGTCCTTGAAGCGTGTGACCAGAGCCTGCCCGCGCGTCAGGCCAAGAAAGCTGCACACGTCATCGCAGAGCGCCTCGTTGGCGGTTCCACAGAAAACCTTGAATCGGTCGTCCACCCGGGCGCGCTGCGGCTTGCGTTCCGGCTTCTCGTCCGTCGTCGGCTTTTTTTCCGCGGCAGTTTTTTCGGCGGTCGTCGTAGCAACTGTAGCCATAGGTTCAGTTCTCAGTTCCCGCTTCTCAGTTCTCGGTTGTGGGGCTCCAGAATCTCTACTGAGAACTGAGAACTGGCAACTGAGAACTGTTTTTCTGGCTGGGCCGCTAGGATTCGAACCTAGACAAAGTGCTCCAAAGGCACTTGACCTACCATTAGTCGACGGCCCAACTTCTGTGTGCTTCTAGTATGCCGAAACCGGAACCCGCAGCAAACAAGAAACTGAAACCGTAAGCCAACCACTGACGACCGACGACCGACCGCGAACGACTAACGACTAACCACCAACGACCATCGACTTCCAATACCGCTGGCGCGTCAACGTCCGAGTTGCGACCGCCCGAAGCCCCTGCTTCAGCAGACGCCGAGCTGCTTTCGCAGCCTCGGCCGGCGACCGGAACAGCCCGTAAAGGGTTGACCCCGAACCGGATAGCGAAGCATACCGCGACCCGGCTCGCTCCAGCGCACCTTTGATGTCTCCGAGTTCGGGATATTGCGGAAAGACGACTCGCTCGAAGTCGTTTTCAATCCCGGTACGGACAAGGTCGGAAAGTATGTTCCCGGCCCGGCTCCCGCCTTTTGCGGCAGCACCGGTGTTGGGGTAACCACTGGTTAAACCAGAAAGCCACGCCGAAAGCACGCGGCCAACCTCAAACAGTCTATCGGAGCCTCCAGCCCGCGTCAATTCACGATTTTGTGCGGGGACCGGCCGTGTGGGGACGGGCATTCCTGCCCGTCCGGCATCCCAATCCGCAAACGCCTGAGGAGTCGACACCCCGATTTCAGGCGTGACGACGACAACGGCTAGCGAAGGCAGATCCGGCAAAGGATAAACTTCCTCCCCGCGCCCCACTCCCAGCGTAGTTCCACCCACCAAGAACAGCGGCAGGTCCGACCCAATGTCGGCGGCAATCCGCAAGCGTGCCGCCGCCGACAACTTCTTCTTCAGCGCCCGTTCCAGCGCGATCATGGCAGCCACCGCATTCGAAGATGCCGCCCCCAACCCTCCCTGCACCGGCAGCCGCTTCTCGATCTCGATGCTGACTCCGCCCCTGGCGCCGAGTTCGTCCATCACGCGTTCGGCGATGCGATAACAGGTGTTCGACGAATCCAGCGGAACCCGCGGATCTTTATTCGTGCACAGAATTTCAATTCCGCTGCCCCGCCCGACACTCACCCGGATAACGTCATGCAGCGCAATCGTCTGGTAAATCGTGCGCAGATCGTGGAAGCCGTCCGCGCGCACAGCGCCAATATAGAGCCCGAGGTTGATCTTCGCAAAAGAACGAACCGCGATGGTCATAATTAGGGAATCGCAGGAAGGGGAATTGTAAGCGATTTGGGTGCCGGACGGGCTGCGCCGCGCTAACGGTCACGTCCGGCTGGCGACGGCCCGCCGAGCGACCCTACGATTCTTGGGTTGTGAGTGCTATCGCGATTTATCATCAACAATCCCTTTGCGACACAGCCGTCTGCTCCCAGTTTCATTGACATGCCTGTTTCACCCCCGTAAGATTGTCCGCCTGCGATCACATGGCGCTATTTACACCGACGGAGAGGAATAGTATGGCTAATCCTGAGTCTGCTTATGTCATGGGCCACACGGACCGCGAGAGACGCCGGCTCGCGCTACAGGCAGCCCTCCTGAATCCGCTCACCAGCAATTTCCTGGTTCGTGCCGGCATTTCGGCAGGCATGCGCATATTGGATTTGGGCTGTGGGATCGGGGAGGTTGCACTCATTGCCGCACGGCTCGTGGGTCCACATGGGCATGTGCATTGTATCGACGTCGATGAGGCAGCGTTGGAAATAGCACGAGGCCGTATGCGTTCTGCGGGGCACGATCATGTCACCTTCGAGCGGATTAACGTCAATGACCATTCGCCCGCCCGTCTCTACGATGCCGTAATCGGACGCCACATCCTGATTCACACTCAGGACGCATTGGCAGTGCTTCGCAAGGTCGTGTCAATAGTTCACCCCGGTGGGGTTATCGCTTTTCAGGAGTACGACCTGTCTTTCTATGCCCATGGGTATCCCGAACTGCCGTTGATGTTTTGGGTGGAAGAGGTGATCGTCGAATTCTTCCGGCGATCTGTGCCCAAGGCGAATATGGGGACTCAATTGTTCTATCTCATGCAAGAAGCTGGCTTGCCCTCTCCGGAGTGCCGTGCGGAATGTGTTACCGACGGCGGACCGCACAGTCCGGTCTATGAATGGCTAGCCGAAACTGTTCGCAGTCTCTTACCGCGAATGGAGGCGCTTGGGATCACAACCGCCGCGGAGGCGGATATCGATACACTCACCGAGCGGCTCCGTCACGAGTCTCTGGAAAAACGTGGTGTCACAATCGCGCCACTGATGGTGGGTGCGTTTTCGCGGAAGCCGCACGGAGAATAAGCGTTGTTGCGCTGCCCACCGCGAAGCCCCGACAGAACGAACCAGATGTACGGACACGGCTCGCCATCTCGGATTGTCGGGGATCGATTGGTGTCGTAATCAGGCGTGGCTGAATGCAGACGTTTGCGCTCGGGTCCCGTCGATGAACGCTATCGGGATTTCTCGCCATCTATCCTAATCCGCGCATGGGCTTTTCGCGGAGACCTTCGCGACCTGCATTTTTTCATCACATTTCCCAGGGCGATCGCCCAGGCCCACGAAAAAACCCGCCCAAGCAAAGCCTGGACGGGTAGAGAGAATTCAGACGATCACAGCGGGCTTGAACCCTGGCCTGCCTAGCTATTCCACCGAGGCGAGCACCGTCTCTTCTGTGGAGGACACATTCCGGGCGCGCAGTTCAGCCTCCGCCTTGCTCTCCCGCAGCCGGTATCCAATCTTGCTGCCCTGGAGGCTGATTTCGGACAGGAAGTAACGGTCTCCGTATCGCCTGAAGACCAGTGCGTAGTGAGAGGCGGGTTGCTTGGCCTCGCTCCGAGACGACGTGGAAAACACACCCGCATTCGTGTGCGCGTTCCTGATATCCAGAACGTTGCCCTCCTCGATGGCAATTTGGACGACCCATTCGCCGGCAGGAACGATCTTGTTTGCGGCCACGAACTCAAATGGCACCTGGACCGCGATCTTGGACCGGCTGTCCAATTGCGCAGCCGCCATGCCCGAGAGCATCACTAATGTAACAACGATTAACCAGCTTCCGTGCTTCATAAACTGCCTCCAAGAGCTAATCAGCTCAGTGGGGAAGCGATTGCGATCTTGCCCCAGGTTCGAGAAAACGTCCATGGAGCCAGCCTGAAGCCAACTGAATTGATATGAAGGACTGAATTTCTCATCGCCAATCCGCGTTCGAAACCATTGACATAAGGTCCACCCTCCGCGACGATAGAATTCTGATTGCGGCAGTTCCGAGCTTGAGGCGTTTAGCGGGCGTGACCCTGAGCGGAGTCGAAGAGGGACGGATGATCCAGTAAGTTGTTGGTTCATAAAGACTTTACCTGCAAGTCCTTTAAACCCAAAGACCTGGCGGGAATTTTCCCTAACCCCATGATTCCAAAAGACCGGGCGGAGGGAGGGTAGGGGGTGGGGCATTCCAAGCGCACCAACTGAGAACCGAGAACCGAGAACCGAGAACTGGGGTTGCGGTAAACTTCCAGTCCATGCCCACCCTCACCTACCTTGAAGCCATCCGCCAGGGCATCTGGGAGGAGATGGAGCGCGACCCCACCGTATTTTGTCTGGGCGAGGACATCGGCATCTATGGCGGCGCTTTCAAAGTCACCGAAGGCTTCATTCACCACTTCGGGCCCGAGCGCGTGATTGATACGCCGATTGCCGAGTCAGCCATCGTAGGCGCTGCCTTCGGCGCGGCTCTCACCGGAATGCGCCCCGTGGTTGAGTTTCAGTTCATGGACTTCATCGGCTGCGCCTTCAATCAAATCGTTAACATGGCGGCGAAGGCTCACTACCGCTGGGGAGCGCCGGCCCCGCTGGTGCTGCGTGGTCCCAGCGGCGGAAACGTCCATGGCGGCCCATTTCACTCGCAAAATCCGGAAATGTGGTTCGTGCATGCGCCGGGGTTGAAGGTCGTTTGTCCCGCGACGGCCTACGACGCCAAGGGACTGATCAAGGCGGCGATCCGCGACCCCAATCCGGTGATTTTTTTCGAGCACAAGTATCTGTACCGAAGGATCAAAGGAGAAATTCCAAGTTCCGAAGACGACTACATTGTTCCCCTCGGCAAGGCGCGAATTGAGCGCGAAGGTCATCATCTCAGCGTGATTACTTATGCCGCGATGCTTTATACCGCGCTTGAAGCCGCCGAAATTCTGAGCAAAGAGGGAATCGAAATCGAAGTCCTCGACCTGCGCACGGTCTCGCCGCTCGATTGTGCGGCAATTGCCGCCACGGTGAAGAAGACCAACAAAGTCATCATTCTTCACGAACACGCGCGCACCGGAGGTCTAGCCGGAGAAATTTCCGCGATCATCAACGAAGAAGCGTTCGACGCTCTCGATGGTCCCATCGTCCGCCTGACGTCCATGGACACGCCGGTCCCATTTTCGCCACCGCAGGAGGAGTTCTTCCTCCCAAAAGTATCCGATCTGGTGCGCGAGGCTCGCCGTCTGCACGCATACTGACTTCGGCACGCATGCGTTTTGCCGCTGCAGCGAGCATAATTATTAGCAGTTTTCCGAGGATCTGTATGCGCAACTTCATTTGGGGAATCGTCGTCACCATTGTGGTGCTGCTGATTGGCGGCCTGGGCCTTGCCTTGCTCGGTTTCTTGCCGACCCGCGCCAACCGCGTTCCCCCGAAGCTGGAACGCCAGATCGCCATGAGCGCGCTCGACAATTCCGTGGAGCGCCATGCTCCCCGCATCAACAATCCCGTGCCTCCAAGCGACGAGAACCTGATCGAGGGGCTGAAGATCTACACCATGAATTGCGCGCTTTGCCATGGCGGCATCGACCGCCAGCCCTCGGCCCTGGCCAAGTCCTTCTATCCCCCCGCTCCAAACCTCATCCTTCACCCACCGGACGATGCAGAATGGCATGTCTTCTATGCGATTCGCACTGGTGTCCGTTATAGCGGAATGCCCGCCTGGGATAAGACGCTCTCTGAATCCGACATCTGGAAGCTCACGGCATTCCTCACCCGCGTAGAAAAACTTCCCCCCGCGGTGCAGGACTATTGGAAGAAGTCCAGCGGTGTGGCTGCTCCGACCGGCGAGCCGGATGATCGCGGCGAGCACAGGTAGTTCGAGCGGAGCTTCGCTATCCCGGCGGATAGCTGAAATTGATCGTGATCACGGTTTGAGTCGCCGCCGCTTGACCATTGACGCTGTAGGGTTGAAATTTCCATTGCTTGACGGCGGAGATGGCAGCCCGTCCGAGGACAAAATATCCTCGAACAATTTTCAGATCCTCGACGTTGCCACCGCGTCCAATCACCGCCTGCAGCACTACGGCTCCGTGAAGCTTCTGCGCTAACGCTTCCGGTGGATATACCGGATTCACGCTGTGAACCAGCAGGGCCCGAGCTGCTTCTTCGCTCAGCGCGACCGGTTCGCTGAATTGCTGAATCGCGGGCTGCAGCTGTGGTGCGGAAACCGGCATCATCTGCCCCGGAGTCACCGTCACTACCACCGGCCGCTCAATCGGCGCCGAGCTTTTCATGCTTTCCGGAATCGCCGCTCGTGCCACCTGGATTGGTGGGGCATCTTGATGCACAAACAACGGTACCGGCAGCGGAAAGTCGGAAGCCTTTGGCAGAGGGAGCCGCGTCTCGATCTGCGTGGACTCCGTCGCAACCACTTCCAGCGCGGGTGTCTGCGCATTGGAGCTGGGGGCAGCTCGGCGGAAGTACGAATCCTGTTCCGCATCGCCTCCCGCTGGACCGCCAGTCAGGTCGTCCGTCTGGTTCCGGGAGATAAGAGCCGCTACCGATTCCTGCAAAACGCGGAATCTTCCCTCCCGCGTCCGCGATAGATATTCGATGGTGTCGCGCGATCTCCAAAGGTAAAACGCTGCGGTAAGCACAAGCGCCGCGGCACAAGCTTTGCGAAACCAAATCGCGTGGCCGTGCCTTTGAGGTTCCTCTTCTTCGCTCTCAACTCCGCCGCCATCGTCCTCCGCTGTATTCTCTTCCGGGAAGTTGGCGGACTGGCCCTGCCGATTGTGCTCCGTTTCATCGGCGTCAGTAGAACCTGCGTTCTGGCCTTTTTGGCTTGCGTCGCCTGGAGCCGAGGACGCAGCATCCTCCTCGCTCAAAGGTTGCATCTGCTCAGACGCTTTCGCCAGCACCGCGGCGGCTTCCCCGGCTGAAATTGGACGATAGATCAGAAAATCGAGCCGGTTGTCGCGCAGTTCCGCGGGCGTGGGGTCGTGATCGACGATGGCGATGGCCACCGTTTCGCGGTTGGACGCCGACTCGCGGGCGCGCCGCAACAGAAAGCTCGCCTCCGGTTGGTCAGCCCAGTCGACGATGACGCATGAAAAGACTCGCGTCTTTCCTTTTTCGATGGCGGTAAAGATGTCGGAACAGACTTCGGCGCCGATGCCCGTGCTCTTGCAGGCCGCCGTCATAGCGGCGTCCGTCTCCGGGCTTTTTGAAAACAATAGGGCGCGGAAAGCCATCGCGGCACTAGCTTAACCGGACTTTAGGAACCGCGACAGGTAACCAGCGTGTAGTCTGCGGGCGGAATATGGCCAGCCCTTCGGATAAACCAGCAGTAACTTTCGTAACCAGCCGCTGATCCCGCCCTGACTATGTCAGATCTCAGCCCACTCTCCCGATATCTCATGGTGCAGCTTGTGCTGCCGTTCCTGCATCTTCCGCTGCAAATCCTGCAGCTTCTTATCGAGGTCTTTCAAGTCGATGTCTCTGGAGCGCAATGTCTGCTGCACTTTCTCCATGACGGCCGGAGCCATACGGGCGATTTCATCTCCGGCGCGGTTGATTGCCTGCTCGGTCTCCGCGGTGATATCGGGAACATCAAAGGTGTCTTCCTGCAGGCTGCCGGAATCCTTTTTCTCCGGAAGAGTCAGAGTCAGGTTCTGCTCTTTCCTCTCACGCACCACAATCACGGCTGCCGAGCTGCCTGACGATGATCGCAGAGCATGCGTGAAGTCAGAGGTATCGTGCACCGGCTGGTTGTTGACCTTGATGACCACATCTCCGGCGCGGAATCCTGCTTTTTCCCCGCTACTGCCTTTATCCACGGAACGCACCAGCACGCCCTTGCCGCCCTTGACGCCAAAGAAATCTCCCAGCTGCGGAGTAAGGTTTTCCACCATCAGTCCGCTGCGCAGCGACGAGTGGACGATGACCACCGAGACGGGCACGTCGAAGTCCGGCAGGGCGGGCATCGGCGGCAACTTCGGAATCTCCGGCATCTTCGGTTCCCATGCCATCGACTTGTGCCGGTCGGCAAGCTGCACTTTGATCGTCATCGGTTGACCGTCGCGGCTGATGCCAAGATTCACCACCCGGCCCGGCGGCGTTTCCTTAATCATCCGGCGCAATTGAGCTGCGCTCTCTACCGCCGTACCGTTCAGGCTCAGGATCACGTCATGCTCGTGCAGCCCGGCTTTTCCGGCGGGAGCATCCTGGTCGACCATGGTGACCTCCGCTCCGTGCTCTTCCTGGAGCTTCAATTCTCCCAGCCGCTCCGCTGTAACGTCGGCGATGTCTACTCCGAGATACGACGATCCGCCGCCGCTCTCCTCCGACCCGTAACCCCAATTCCATCTTTCATCCGTGCCCTCGTGCGACAGCTCCGCTGGTTGCGCCCTGGCGACCAGCGTAAAAAGAGCCATGCAAAGCAAGAAGCGATGGATCATAGGCCCTCCTGAATAAAATCACGAGTCGCTAGTTGTTCGTCATTGGTCGTTGATCATGAGCAAACTATCGCGGTCCGCAACGAACAGCGAACGACTAACGACTGACGACCAACGACCGTTCTAGCGATTGATGCGGCGAAAGCAAACGTTCCCAGAATTCGCGCGGACCTTCAGCACCGGCCCGCCACCGTTGAGTTGGCCCTCTGCCGACACCGTTTTCTCCCACGGTCCGCCTTCACTGGACACGTGAATATCAGAAAAGTCGCTGCGAATGGTGTGGCCAACAGCGCTTTCGATCTCGGCCCGAACGGAGATCGCCAGATCATTCGCTAGATAAACAGTGATGTCGCCGGCGGAAGTTTCAATCGTCGAATTGCTGCGACTGGCCGCGCCCGCTGGTGAGAGCAGTCTTACAACGATTCCGCCAGCAGAAGTTTCCGCCTGCACCGATGTGGCTCCATCCAACTGGATGCTGCCTCCGCCGGTCTGAGCCTGCACCCGGCCTTTCGCGGAAGCGAGCCGGATGCTGCCTGCTCCGGTCTCGATTTCCGCCGGCCCTCCGATGTCGCCCAGGTCGACGCTGCCGCCGCCGGTGGTGGCCTTCACCCGCCCGCTGCACTTGTCCACCCGAATGCTGCCCCCGCCCGTCTCCAGCACGGCGCCTTGTAGCCCGGAAAGAACGACGACGCTTCCCCCTCCGCTTTCAGCCTTGATCTCGCCCTTGGCGGATGCAACCTTGATATTGCCGCCGCCCGTCTCAAGGTTCACGTCGCCTTCCACGCTGCCGACTTCAATCGTGCCCCCGCCGGTTTCCGCTATCGCCGGGCCGCCGATATCATCCAGGTGAATATTTCCACCACCGCTGCCGAGTTCGACACGACCGGCAATCCCTGTGGCGTTAACGTTGCCGCCCCCGGTCTCAATCTTGGCGGACTGCAGGTTCCGCGGCACATTGATTACAAGATCATCAGCACACTTGGAGTCACGCCTGCTCGACTCGGCAACGATCCACGCCGTGTCTCCCTTAACAGACGTGTTGATCCTGTAAGACTCGAATTCGCGGCGGGCTTGCTGTTCTGAAGATGTATAAGCCCGGCGATGAATAACATATGTGATCCCCGCTTGTGCTCCACCTTGAACTTTTACCGAACCGGCGGAGAGCTTCACGCGCAGGTTCTTCGCTGCACCCAAGTCCCCAGTCATTTCCTGAACCCAGTTGCTGCCTTCGCGATATACCTTAGCTTCCTGGCACAGCGCGAGAGATGCCAGCGCCACCATCGATACTGCAACGCCAGCGAGTTTGATTGCGTGCTTCAATGAATGTCCTCCTCAACCTAGTAAGTCGTTGGTCGTTAGTCGTTCGGGACTCATCGCGGGTCGCAAATGTTTGCGAACGACTATCGACCGTCGACCAACGACCGTTCCTAATCCATCTCCGGCATCTGCGCCAGCATGGTTCGCGCTTGCGAGCGGATCGAAACGTTCTGATCGGTCTGCGCCAACCTGGTCAGCACCGATCGGACATTGCTGTCCGTCTTCATCGGCTCTACCAGTCGCAAAGCCTGCATCCGAACGCCGGAATTCTCGTCGCTGATCAGGGCCCGCAAAACGCCGTCCCGCACTCGTGAATCCTGACGCACAAAGCCACTCAGTCCATCCAGCGCCTTCAAACGCACACCGGGATTGGTATCGTTCTGCAAGGCATACAGCAGCGCCTCGCGCACGCGTGAATCGTCGGGCGCCTGCGTCAGCACATCCACCGAATCCATGCGCACTCCCGAGTTGTAATTGTTGCGCGCCGCGAACAACAGCAACTGCTGGATGCGCTGGTCGTTCAGCGAGCCCTGCGCTTCCTGGGTCAAAACCGTGTCGTACTTGATGCTCACCTGATTCGATCCCGGCTCCTGCGTTACGGAGCGGATGCCGGCAATCGCAGATGCCTCCAGCGGTTGATTGAGCGACGGATTGCCGCCAGATTCGAGCGAGGCTGTCACTGCACCACCGCCCCCTTCACGTCCGGAAAGAAAGTTGTAAGTTACGCCAATGCCACCGCCAAATCCCACGATGAAAATCACCGCGGCCAGTGCCGGCGCCATCCGAATCTGGCGCAGCCACAGCGTGGGCTCGAAAATCAGCCGCCGCCAGAACCCTCCCGGCTGCGTCGTTTCCAGAGCTTCCTGCAAGCGCATTCGCGATGCCGCCAGCAGGTTTGGAGTCGGCTCCGCCACCGGCATTTCTGAAAGCGTGGCGTGGAACTTGCGCGCTGCCTTCAACTCGATGGCGCATTCCGGACACCGCGCCAGGTGCTGCTCGACCTCGTACCGGGCGTCGTCCTCCAGTTCGTTGTAGACATAGAACAGAATGTTCTGCCGTACCCAGTCACATTTCATTTTCGTATCCCTTCGCGGGAGGTAATTCAAATCTCATCGCATCTCCGCCAGCGCGGCACGCAGTTTCTGCGTCGCGCGAAACAATGTATTTTTCGCCGTTTCTTCCGTCGTGTGCAGCATCTCGCCCACGGTGCGCAACTTCAGCCCGTGATAATGCTTCAACTCGAATACCATCCGCTCCCGAGGCGTCAGCATCGTCAATGCCGCGCCAATCTTCCGCCCCAGCTCCCGCCGCATCAAATCGCGTTCCGGATTGGCTCCCGAGCGGACGTCCGGGAACTGCTCCAAGCGGTTGAACTCTTCGCCCGACGCGTCCACTGCAACCGGAGCATCTTCCTTGCGCACATTCCGCTTCCGCAGATGATCGAGGCAGAGATTGGTGACGATCCGGTAGATCCACGTGTAGAAGGAACACTCAAAACGGAAGCTGCCCAGGTTCTTGTAGGCCTTGAGGAAGGCCTCCTGATAAACGTCCTGGGCGTCCGACTCCGATCCCGTTAGATGCAGCGCCAGCCGCAGAACCGACTGATCGTAATGACGCACCAACACCTCAAAGGCCGCGCGGTTGCCCTGCTGCGCCTCCCGGATCAGACTCGTGTCGTCAATGCGGTTGCTGTGCGCTGCCAAGGAGCCCCTCAGATTGCTAGATAACGTGGGGTTCTGGTTGCCGCTCTCGCTGTTCTGTGCCGCCCGCCTCGGACGGTAGTGGTCGCCAACCGGAATTGCGATTGCATAAGAATCGGCCGGCATGGTCTGTCTGTCCCCTACAAATGGTCCAACCTCAACCTTGTACGGGAATAGACGGAGTAGCAGCCCGAACGTTAGCAGATTATCAGGAGTTGGCCCTTGATTTGCTTGACAGTCGAAAACAGGGGTAAGAACAACGCTGTCAGCGCCCATCAAACATCAGTCGCATTTCATTCGTGGCTTCAAACCCCAGCTTTTCATACAAGTGCCGACCCTCGGCGCTAGCGTGCAAATTGACGGCGCGCAAGCCCCGCTCTTTGACCCAGGCGAGGATAGTTAGCATGATTTGTCGCGCAATTCCTCGCTTCCGAAACTCCGGCTCTGTGTACACATTCAGGATCACCGCCCGCTCGGTGCATGGGTCTTTGGGATTCGCCGGCCATGGACCGAGCAGCACACCACCGCCACCACAGACGCGGTTCGATCCGTCGAGCGCCAGCCAATGATGATAGGTGCCATTGGCCAAAGCTCGCGCCAGCCACGGGGCGGCAACTTCTACCATCCGATCAAGCTCCTCGACCGTGCCTTCGCCTATGTCGCGAAACATTGACCGCCGGTGATCGAGAATAATCGCCGACTCGCTTGGCATTGCCTCTCGAATCGAGATGTCGGTATGCGTCATGATCGTGCCGTGTCTCTTAGGCTCTCAACCAGGCCCTCAAAAGGTACAATAAAACACAGTCGAGGCTAACCAGATTTCATGTACGAAGTAACCGTGGAAGACACATTCGCCGCTGGACACTACCTGCGCAACTACAAGGGCAAGTGTGAGAATCCGCACGGCCACAATTATAAGATTCGTGTGACCCTCGCCGGTGCCGAACTCGACAAGGCAGGCCTGCTGCTCGATTTCAAAGATCTGAAGGATGTTATGAAGCACGCCATCGACCGTCTCGACCACCAGATGATCAACGACATCGAGCCCTTCACCGTCCTTAACCCTTCAGCCGAAAATCTCGCGAAATATTTCTACGACGAGACCAATGCACGCTTGAGCAAAGTGACCAACGGCCGGGTGAGAGTGAAGGACGTCACTGTTTTCGAAACCGATACCACGACGGCTCGTTACTCCGAGTGAAATTATTGAGTCATTGAGTGATTGAATCATTGAGTCATTGAAGGCTCCTGCTTTTGAATCTCAATGATTCAATGACTAAATGCATCAATGATTCAATGCTTCAGGTCACCGAAATCTACAAATCGCTTCAGGGCGAATCGACGTATTCGGGCTTGCCCTGCGTCTTCGTGCGTCTGACGGGATGCAACCTGCGCTGCTCCTGGTGCGACAGCGAGTTCAGTTTTTACGGTGGGCAAAAGATGACGCTCGAAGAAGTGCTCCGTGAAGTTGCCCGTCTGAGCCCCAGCGGCGGACTGGTCGAGATCACCGGCGGGGAACCGATGTTGCAGGAGCGTGAAGTCATTCCGCTGATGGAGCAACTTCTAGACGCCGACTACCAGGTATTGCTGGAGACCAGCGGCGAGCGCCCACTGGCGCATGTCCCAAAACGAGTCATCAAGATTGTCGACGTGAAGTGTCCGCACTCCGGCGAACCCAACACCTTCGCGCTCGAGAATCTGAAGGCGCTGCGGCCGCACGATGAACTCAAGTTCGTCCTGACCGATCGTGCAGACTATGAATTCGCCCGTGACTTCGTCTTGAATCATGGGCTGGCCGAACGTGTCCACGCCATCTTATTTTCGCCCGCGTTTGAAAAAAACGCCTCCCGCACGCGAGACACTTCGCATTGTGTTCTCGATCCGCAAAAGCTGGCGCAATGGATCCTCGCCGACAACATTCCGGTGCGGCTGAGCCTGCAAATCCACAAACTGATCTGGGATCCCGCCGCCAAGGGCGTGTAACTGCGCATTACAAAAGTGAGATTACGCTCTTCAAACAACCTCTTAGATTTTGTCATCCCGAGCGAAGCGAGGGATCTGCAGTTCGCCGCAAAATGCAGATCCCTCGCTTCGCTCGGGATGACAATTTATTGAAAGTGTTGCTTGCTACGCCGCCACAGGCGGCAGGCCCTAGGCCGTCTTTGCCCTTACCCGATTTTCCGCGCGCAGATGCGCCACCACCAACCGTATGTCGTCGAAGCTGACGTACGGCGGCACCGCTTCTTTAATGTCCTTCAGCTTCTCGACGCCCTGTTTCAGACAGGCAGCTTCAATCAACGGCTGTGCGTCGGGAGAAATCCACTTGGAATCCAACTTCACCTGCCCGGTCTCAATCAGGTTTGCCACCGTGCAGACAATAGTCGAAACCTGCCGGGCCCGAATGCGACCAATCTCCTGGAAGCTGCAACCCTCGTTCAATAGCCGAAGCGTCTGTTCCGCCGGAGCCGGCTCCCTTGGTGCCATCAGCGTGGCGCGCGCTCCCTCGCCAAAGTTCCGCAAAGCCTGAAGAATTTCCGCGCCATACACATCCGCCTTTTTCTCTCCAATTCCCGGCACCTGCTTCAACTCCGCAAAATTCGCCGGACGCCGGCGGCACAATTCTTCCAGCGTGCTGTCGTGCAGAATGATGTAAGCGGGCACTTTATTTTCTCGCGCCATGTTTCGGCGCCACTCGCGCAGATACTCCGCAAGCGCCGGATCGGCTTCCGCCGGCGCCGCATCCCGCACCCGCGGCTTTTCGCGCGTTTCATCGGACGACAGCACCGGAATATAGAAGGACGAAGGCGATTCAGGCGGAAAGGAAGTCTTTCGCGCCGCAACTTCAGGCAGGGCCACGGGTACGATCTCCTTGCGCAACCACTCCGGCCTGGCACCGCAGTTGTCGCAGTTTCCGCAGCGCTCCCATGTTGGGGTCTCCCCGAAGTGCAGGCAAATCTGCCGGTGACGGCAGCGTGAAGAATCCGCGAACCGGCTGATGATACGTTTCCGCTCGATGCACCGCTCCCGCTCGGCGTCGTCCGAAATTTTGCCGATGAAATAATCCAGCAGAACGTGGTCCCGTTTCTGCCAGAGGAGCACGCAATCTGCCGGACGACCGTCCCGCCCCGCGCGGCCCGCCTCCTGGTAGTACTGTTCGATCGACTTTGGCAGCGACAGGTGAATCACCGCCCGCACGGCAGGCTTGTTGATGCCAAGGCCGAACGCGATCGTTCCCACCAGCACCCGCACTTCGTCCGACATCCATCGTTCCTGATTCTGCCGTCGCTCGGGCGCTTCCATCTTCGCGTGATAAGGAATCGCCGCAATGCCGCTCTCCTCCAGGTATTCAACCGTTTCTTCGACCCGGCGAATCGTGGGCGAATACACGATCACGCTCTCCCCTGCGTATTGCCGCAACGCCCGGCAGAGCAATTCCATCTGCGTGCGCCCCTCACACTCGTGCACGACGTAGCGCAAATTCTTGCGATGGAAGCTGGCGATATAGAGATGCGGATCGCGCATCTGCAACTGCTTCAGAATGTCGTGCCGCACCTGCCGCGTCGCACTGGCCGTAAACGCCGCAATCGGAAGCTTCGGAAAGCTGGTGCGGAGCCGGCTCAGCTGCCGGTAATCCGGCCGGAATTCGTGCCCCCACTCTGAAATGCAATGCGCCTCGTCCACCGCAAAGAAGCCGATCGGCACGTTGGCCAGCCAATCAAAAGTATTCTCGGCGGCCAGCCGCTCCGGGGAAAGATAAAGCAGACGATATTCCCCGCGCGCCGCTTTCTCCATGACCTGCCGCCGTTCCGCCGCACTCTGAAAACTATTGATCGCCGCCGCCGGAATTCCCATCTGCGCCAGTTGCGCCGCCTGGTCCTGCATGAGCGCGATCAGCGGAGAAACCACCACCGCCGTTTTCCCCGAAATCACGGCAGGTAGCTGGTAGCACAGCGACTTCCCGCCTCCCGTCGGCATCACTACGCAAGTATCGTGCGCGGCCAGCAGACTCCGGATAACATTCTCCTGTTTGGGGCGAAACTCGTGGTATCCCCAATAACGTCGCAGCGCTTCCGCCAGATTTGAACCCGTTTCGGGCATTCTCGGCAGTATAGCCTTAGACCCGGCGCCGAAGTCTGTGAGGGCTCGACATCAGATTTGTGATGAATCAGTAAGAACCCCGAGGAAATGACGCAAGAAAAAGGCCGACTCCAAGCCGGCCTTTTCTTCGCTTCCAACTTTTCGCGGGCAAGAATGCCCGCGCCACACAAACAGCCTACTTCTTCGGGGCGATCGCGTCCTTGGCGGCCTTCGCCACGCGGAACTTTACTACCGTCTTCGCCTTGATCTGAATCGGTTCGCCGGTCTGAGGGTTGCGTCCCATGCGGGCCTTGCGATGCGCCTTCACCAGGCGGCCGAGGCCGGGCACAACGAACACGCCGCTTTTCTTCGTCTCTTTAATCGCCGTGTCTGCCAGGTGCTCCAGAAATGCCGCGGCAGTCTTGTTGTTGGAGCCGAGCTTCTCGGCCAGGTGGCGGGTGAGTTGGGTCTTGGTCATACCAGATGCCATGAATTCCTCCTTCAGGAACTTACTAATTTGCTTGTTTCGACCGAATAGTAACGCACTGCGCTGTGGAAAAGTAGCATTTTATGCAGATTTTATGCGGTTTTCAGAAAGATACCCCTTGAAAATGGGCATAAAATGAGGGTCCGGCAGCCGAAGTGTTCCAAAATGGCCCGGATCGAGGCAAAACAAGACCCCACAGCGAGGGTCGCGGTAGAGTCGGAGTCAGCCACTCGCTGCAGGCTGAGGCTCGCTTGGGCCTGACAGCACCGAACGAAAGTGCGGCTCCATCATGGCCAACCGGCCGTCTCCCGCACCTTTTCTGGCGTTATCCCGCTTTCGCGCAAGTGCCGGATGCTCAGCGCGTCGTGGCGTTTCGCCAGCCGCACGCCGGCGCTGTCCCTCACCAGTTCACAATGAAAATAGTCGGGAGGGGCATACCCCAACACACGCAGCAATAGCAGTTGCCGCGCAGTCGACTTCAGCAAATCCGCGCCGCGCACGACTTCCGTTATTCGCATTGCCGCGTCGTCGACCACAACCGCGAGTTGGTAAGCCGGAACATCGTCGCGTCGCCAGACCAGGAAATCGCCAAAATCACGCCCTGCGATGTAGCGCCGCCGGCCCAGATTCAAATCGGAAAATTCAATCACTTCGCCCTCTGGAACGTGAAACCGCCAGTTCACGCCCGCAGGCTCAGTAAACTCGGCCTCCTGCTTGCGCTCACGACAAGTTCCGGGATACACGGGCTCGTCATCATTATCATTCTCCGCATCATTCGGAGCGCTGGCCGCCTGCGCAAGATCCTTGCGCGAACAAATGCACGGATATAGGAACCCGCCCATCCGCAGCCGCCGCCAAGCCTCCAAATAGTGCGCCCGGCGCTCACTCTGCGAATAGGGGCCATAAGGGCCGCCACAATCGGGGCCCTCACTCCATTGGATTCCCAACCAACGCAGGTCTTCGATCATGGCGCGGGCAAATTCCGCCCGCGAGCGCTGCGGATCCAGATCCTCATTCCGCAAAATCAAGGTTCCGTGATTTTCGATCGCCCGTTGCGCCGCGATCCAGAAAGTCCGCGCGTGACCGACGTGCAGCAGGCCCGTCGGCGAGGGTGCCAGACGTCCGCGATAACGAGAAGAGGTCTTCACCACAGAGGCATTCTAGCGGGACCGTGGGATTCCGGAACGGCACATGAGCCTGTACGTATCCGTCCTAACACACCGTGTTTGCCCGTCACGCTCAAGCACCGGAGAGAACCGCACTAAGTCTCACCAAATCAGCGCAGACTTGATTGGCCCTGCTCCTGCCCTTCTGCTTTCCGACTGCGCCAGCCGCAGAGGAGGTGACAAAATGACAACCATTTGGAAATCCAGTGACAAGAAATCGACGAACCAGGCGACCGGCACCAACACAATCTCCGGGACGATGCTTTCGTCCTGGTCGCGCCAGCAGAAACTGGCAATGATCGCAGGCTTCACAATTCTCGGGCTGTTAATCGCGATGAGCGCGTGCTCGAAGCAATCGTCCAAACCGGCGTTGGTCGGCGTCTCCGGCCCGGCCGAAACTCCGGCAACAGCCATGACAGCACCTGTAGCCGCTCCTACCACTGCGGTCGCAACTGCACCCGCAAAGAAGGCGGCCAGAAAGCGCCCCGCGAACGTCACCTACAGCGACCCCAACTTTGGCGTTTCGTTCCTCTATCCGAGGAAGTTTGCACTACTCACCGGCGCCGACGCGTTGCCCCAGTTTGCACGCTTGGGTGATGCCGTGATGAACTTTGTGCAGCCTGGCGGGGTTGCGGTCGCTACGGTCGAATTGCCCGACGGTTCGTATCCCGGCACTGACTTTGCATCCGCCTTCTTCAACGTGAACGTCAATCGCAACCTCTCGGAACAGGAGTGCGAGCACTTCGCCTTCGTTGATTCGCACAATGTCAACGGCGCGCCCGTCGACGCCGAAAAAGTGAAGATCGGCTCGACCGATATGGAAACAACTTACAATTTTTCCGCCAGCGCCATGACGCAAACCGAAACGCAGTACTACCACACCTACACCAACGGGGCTTGCTACGAATACGTGCTGAGCCTGGGCACCGCAGGGTACGGCATCAAAGACGGCGCTAAGCCCGTCAACCGCGACGAAGTCTTTGCCAAGCTGGAAAAGATCCTGGCCACGGCAAAGGTCAATCCAGTCGAGCAGGAGCAGGTAGCCGAACCAGCAGCCACCGGCTCGGTCGGCGGCAAGTGATCGCCGAAGGATCGGGCCATCGAGCCACTACGAATCGCCCGATGGCCTGATCACCCGATCCTCAGGGTATGATCGAACTGTGGCGACCCCTCGCATCGCAAAGAACAGACTACATATTTTGCGTTCCGAGAAGCTGGGGAAACTGCCCTGGCTGGTGCATGGCTTTTCGACGCGACTCGGCGGAGTGTCGCGCGTCTACGGCGGAAACGCGCTGAATCTGGGCTTTACGAAACACGACTCGCGTGCGGCGGTTGAGCGCAACCGCGAGCTTTTCCTCAAGGAACTGGGCGCGGCCAACGGACGTGGAAGCTGGCCGCTGGTTTGGTTGCGGCAGATTCATTCTGATTTGATCCATCACGTCGTGGGAATCCCAGCGCAGCCCTTGGCCGGAGACGGAATGGTCACGGACACTCCGGGCCTGCTCGTGGCCGTGCAGGTGGCCGATTGTATTCCCATCATTCTGGCGGATCGGAAACGGCGAGCAATCGGCGTTTTTCACGCCGGGTGGCGCGGCACGGTCAAGCGCATCGTCGAGAAGGGTGTCGGCGAGATGCGAAAGCGCTTCGGCAGTGATCCGCGGAACCTGGTGGCCGCGATTGGGCCGGGCGTGCGGGGATGTTGCTACGAAGTGGGCGAAGAAGTGCACTCCAGGTTTGAAGCTCAGTTTTCGTATGTCAGCAGCTTGTTCCGCGAGGTGAAAGAATCGGATCCGGTGCGGGAAAAATATCCCTTGTTGTTCCTGACGGCGCGCGCCCCGGGACACAGTGCATTGCCCGTGAAACTTTTTCTCGATCTGGTGGAGGCGAATCGCCGGCAACTGCTGGATGCAGGTGTGCTGGCGAAGAACATCGACACGAAGGCGCCGTGCACAACATGCCATCCCGAGCTGCTGTTCAGCTTCCGGGCGGAGAAAGGCATAACGGGAAGAATGATGGCAGCGGCAGGGATCAGGAGCTGACTTCAACCTATGCCTTATCGCGTTATTTCGTTCACCATGGCGCAAGTGCGCCAAGGGGCGCTTGGATTCCAGCGTCAGTTGAGCTCCATCCTGCGCGAACTTCCCGAGATCAAAGTGTATTCGCTGAGCCCATTCGACCTCGATGAACGCCGCCGGTTCAAGGATCGCTTTGGCGGAGACGTCGTCTACTTTCTCAACGACGCCGCATGGCAGGAATGCGAGCGACTGGGCCTGGGCCTGCGAACTGTGGGGGAAATCTCTGATCACGAACTGCCGCGGCGGCGAAGCTTGGTCGTCGGCATACCGGAGCGGGGCGGCGATACTTCGGCGAAATAGGAACGCAGTGGTGGAGGGCGCTAGTCTTTCTTCTGTTTCTTGTGCGAGGTCTCGGCCTTGGGCTTCTCGTCTTTCTTAGTATCCTTACCGTCCTTCTTCTCTTTCGCTTCCTTCGCGCTGCTCTCATTTTCAGAAGAAGAGGACGAGGACGACGCGGAAGCAGCCCCCTTTTTCGCATAGTCGGTCACGTACCACCCCGAGCCTTTGAACTGCACCGCCGGAGCCGAGATCACCTGTTCAATCACGCCCCCGCATTCTGGGCACTTTCGCAATTGTTTATCGGAGAATTTGCGAATTTGTTCAAAGCGGTGTCCGCACTTCTTGCACAGGTATTCGTAGTTGGGCATCGGTGAAGTGATTCTAGAGGTGGAGATTCGTCGCCGTCAATTTGTACGCCGGGATAGCTGCAGACATGACGATCTTTGCCTGATAATCTTTGTCGCTGGAAGGTGGCGAAATGGTCTCGAGGCGCTTATTAGCAGCCTTTGAATTGTCTCTCATCGTGCTCGCCATCGTTGGTCCAGCCTGGGCCTCTGCGCAACTGGAGGAGGAACTGAGTCGCATCTTTGTTAGGCACTCTTTTACCATCCGCAATTTCTATCGTGGAAGCCGTCTCCGTTATGGAAGCGACGGGCAGTTGCTGGACAGAACCGCGCCGGGATACTGGTCGCGGGACGGTATGGTGGAATTCTCCGTGGTGAAAATTACGCCAGACAATAAACTCATCCTGCAGGGAGAGAGAACATGCATACTTCTTGACCAAAAGGAAGGGGAGTTCAGCAATGCGCGGACGGGCGACCGCGTCGAGATTGAGGTACAGCTCAACCCAGACCAGCGCAGCATGCAGGCTATTGTGCCTTTGTTGCAGAAGATACTACTCAACAGCCACGACCGCCTAGCGGATTTGGTGCCGTCATATTGGACAAACTGCCTCTCTCGAAGAGTTGATCGCCGTGACAAACACTCACCCTGGGAGTGCGAAATCGCCGACAAACAAAGTGTGCCTGATTTTTCGGGCAAGAAGATTTCGTGGGAACTGCCCTCGCCCGATACCACGCTTCACAATGGGATGCGGCAATATTTGATTCGGCATCGAGTCGCTTACCTGTCGGAGCCCGGAGTCAAAGACCCGAGCCTCGGTGCCGCTCCGGACCCTGTATTCCAATGGGAACAGGAACGCACTCATATCGGCTTCATGACGCTCGTTCTCGCCTTTACGGTGGGAGAGGATGGGCGGGCGCGCGACATTTTCATTGTCAGCCCGGTTGGTATGGGAATCGACGATGATGCGGTTCACACCCTAGGCGGCTGGCAATTCAAACCGGCGACGCTTGGAGATAAGCCCCACGCGGTTCACGCGCGCGTTATCTTCGATGTTGCGCCTACACACTAGCGGTCGGATTAAATGACTCGTGTTCCCAAGTCTCAGGCCCGGCTCCAACCTGTAGCAATTTTCCCACGTCAGTGCTGCTCCTCAATTTGTACGCCCGCACCGCGTATCCTCACCGCTTCAACAGATCCACAGGCTCGCGCACATCGTGGACCCGGAAATATTTCGCCAGCGCCGGATACTTCGCGGCGACCGCTTCGTACATGGCATAAGCCACGTTGCGATAGGACGAGTGTCCGGCAGGTGTGGTGCGCAATTCGGAAATGTAGACGGCTTCGGCGAAGTCCATCTTAAAGAGTGTGCGCTTGCGGAAAGCGAGCGGAATCGCGTACTGCGCGCTTTGCCGGGCTTCTTCGCCCCCGGTCGCGGAAAGCTTCTGCACTGCGGTTACGACGCGCTTCATGGCAGATTCGTAGTCGGAGCGGACTCCAGCGGCTTCGACTTCGGGCGGCGTGTCGAAGCCGTGGGTAGTAGTGAAATCCTGCATGATCTGCACGCAGCGGCGATGCCGGTGCATGTCGCGGAAGCCGCCAATGTCCATGAGGATATCGAAGCGGAACTGCTGTCCGGCAGAAAAGGGACGCGGCAGTTCGTCGTGGCTGCCGCGGTGGCGCAGGCCAAGGTCGATGATCTCGCGGCGGCGCGCCTCGCCCGCCGCTTCGACCGCTCGGCGGAGCTGCCGGTAAGAATAGTGGCAATGGCCATAAAGCAGCGTTATGGCTAGCTCGACCTCAAGCGGGTCGTCATCAAGCAAATCCACGAGCGGCGCGGGGTCGATGGCAGCGCCCTGCATCAGTTCGGCGGCGGCCTGTTGCAGTTCGCGGCGCGTCTCAATTTCGTAGAGATTCGGATCGGCGTACTTGACCAGGGTGGGTGCAACCCGCACCGCGCGCAAGAGTTCGCGCTCGGCGCGCTCGGCGATTTCGGGCGATACGGTGCGAATCTCAGCCACAATGGCGCGGAGCGAATCCTCATTTGCGTTGTAGGCCGGAGAAAGCGCGGCTTGTTTCAACAGTGCTCCCAGACCGCGGACCTCTTTATGCGGCTGCGAGAGCAGATGCGCAACCTGGCTCTCCAGCGTGCGGGCATTGACGATCTCTCCGAGCGAGGTATTGGTCGCCAGCGGCAGCAGATAGCGCGAGATGTCGAAGGCGCGGGCGCGCAGGGTGCGTTCGTACGACTCCTGCTTCATTTCGACGGGGCGAGGCGTAATGCTGACGAGATACTCGAACGTGCGCTGCGAAACCTTTTCGTAGGTGGAGAACAGGCATTCGATCGTTTCGCGATAGAGCGTCTGAGACGAAACATCGTCAAAACTGGGTGTGTAGTAACCGCTCTTCCTGAAGTCCTGGTAGCGAGTCGAGCGCTCCTGGCCATCCCATCGCTGTTCGTCGGCAACCATAATGGCGGCGAGGATGGAAAGGCGCTCGATGGCCAGCGCGATGTGGGCGAGATCGGCGATCGAGCGGTGCCCGTACTGGAAGTAGAAGGTGTTGAGAAATTTTTCCGCCTTCTGCAGCGTGATTTCCTTCAACGACTCCTTCATCGAGAGCGCGGAGCGCGAGTACTTGGCCATGGCGTAGGCCTGAATCTCGGGCTCAACGCCGTAAACGGCGAATACTTCGACGGAAGTCTCGGGTGCGGGAGTAGAAACGGGAGGCGAAGTCACGGGCTCGGTTGAAATTACTTCAGACATGGGAGTGGAGAAATCTTAATCGTCCGCTGCGCCGGGCGCAATCGACTTGAAGTGGTGGTAATGGCTGAGTTGGGTCCGAGCGGCTTACCCGATCAAACTTCAGACTGATACACTAGCGAAAACAACCTTATGCCGCAGTCGGTCAAAGAGCGTGTTGCCAAGTTGCGGGCAGAAATCGCGGAAATCAGTGAAGCCAACCGCCTGTACCTGCAAGGTGGAAAAAAGATGGTCGGTGCGTCCGATCAGGAACGGCGACTGCAAAGATTGCAGGAAATCATGGACGAACTCATGTCCTTGACCGAATGGAAAAAGACGTAACCTGCCAGAGGAATTGCGATCCCAAGCGAAGTGAGGGATCTGTAGTTTGTCAGTCCGACGCTTGAACTTCCATGGTTTCCGTAATCCAGAGCTGTGCCGGAGCGCCTTTCGTGGTGCGGGTGGCAGTTACCCTAAAGCCGCTGGAGGTGGTTTCGACATCGTAAGTATAGGGAGGGCGCTCGCCCTTGATGCTGAGGTAGTGGCCTGAAATCAGCTCGTCCAGCGAAGCATACTTCCCTTCCGTTGCCATGTAGCCGCGCTCGGCGTTGGCGATGCCGATCAGATCGCCCTTCACGCCCGTGATGTTGGCAGTTTCTATAGGATTGCCGCTCCCAGCACCCGGAGCCAGCGTCTTGACTTGCTGAGAGTAGATGTACATGCCGATCGCCATGGTGGCGACCACACTCAAGAACCCAAAAACACGTCCCATAATTCGCTCCGCAAAAAACTATTGCACCGCGAAACCGTACCGGCGGCAAGTAACCAGAGTGCACAGGCTGGAGATGAACCGAGCCGCTGTTTATGCGGAGGTGGCAGGAATGGCAAGCCGGCTTCTAGAATGGCGACCCCGGAGGGAGTCGAACCCCCAACCCTCAGATCCGAAGTCTGATGCTCTATCCAATTGAGCTACGGGGCCGTCCGCTGGAAGTCATCGTGCTGACCGACGCTCTCGATTCTACACTGCGGCTCGCCTCCAAATCATCCCGCGCCCACGGAAATCCGCCCCGCGTTGTAACATCAAATCGCATGACCTTCGTGCCCAATCCGGTGGCTCACAACAGTTCGCGCTTGCTGGAGTTTGAGACCTTGCGCGACCTCCTCGCCGGTTACGCCTTTTCGCCTTTGGGCCAACGCCGCATTGCCGAACTTTTGCCTTCGCTCGATCGCGCGTGGATTGAAAACGAGCAGCAGCTCACCACGGAAATCCGCGAGTATCGCCGCGTCGGCGGACGTTTCGAGTTCGCCGGCCTGCCCGAAGTCGGGAAACTGATCGAGAAATCGCGCATTGCCGGAGCCGCTCTTGAGACCAACGAGATCCGCGACGTTGTCCTGGTCGCCGACCGCGGCGCCGAGTGGCGCGAAATCGTGCGTCAGCCTCCCGGCGCAATGCGGTCCGACTGGGCCGCTGTAGTTGCCCTTTCCGCCGGCATCCAGGATTTCACCACGTTCCTGCGTTCGTTCCGCAATAAGATTCTGCCCGACGGCACGCTCGACGATCGCGCTTCCCCCGAACTGAGCCGCATTCGCCGCGAGATCGAGAAACAAAAGCGGCAGATCCAGGACTCACTGCGCGGCTACCTGCGGAAACTCGCCGAAGGCGGGACGTTGCAGGACGAACTGATCACCATCCGCGGCGAGCGTTTCGTAATCCCGGTAAAGGTCGAGCAGAAACGCCGCGTTCAAGGCGTGGTCCACGGCGCCAGTTCGAGCGGACAGACCGTGTTTGTCGAGCCGCTCGAAACGATCGAGCAGAACAACGAACTTGTCCGCTTGCTGGACGAAGAACAAGCCGAGATCCATCGCGTCCTGCTGGAGATGACGCGCCAAATCGGAGAGAACGCGGATGCGATCCTGGCCGCCGCTGAAGTCCTCGCCGAACTGGAACTGCAGTTTGCCAAAGCCCGCTTCGCCGAAGACTACAACTGCGTGGCGGTGAGTCTCTGTGCGGACGGCCAGGAGCCGTGTGGGGCGGGCAAGAATGCCCGTCCCCACATGATTCTTCATCGCGCTCGCCATCCGCTGCTTGAGCGCAACCTGAAGCTGAAGAACGCCAGGATCGTTCCCATTACCATCGAGCTCGAAGGCGACCATCGCCAGCTCGTGATCACCGGACCGAACACCGGCGGCAAAACCGTCTCCCTGAAAACTCTGGGACTGCTTGCCCTGATGGCGCAGTCCGGTATTCCCGTGCCCGCAGACCGCGCCGACATGCCGGTGTTCGACGCCATTCTCGCCGACATCGGCGACTATCAGTCGATTGAGCAGAATCTCTCGACGTTTTCTGCCCATGTCACCAACATCGACTTCATCTCGCGCGCTGCAACCGCGAATTCGCTGGTGTTGCTCGACGAACTCGGCTCTGCCACCGACCCGGAAGAAGGCGCCGCGCTGGCGGTTGCCATCGCCGAGCACTTCCGCAAAGCCGGATGCATGATCGCAATCGCGACACACCACACTTCGCTCAAAGTGTATGGCGCGAATACGCCGGGTGTGATCAACGCCTCGGTCGGTTTCGATGAAGCCACGCTGCAGCCGACTTACGAACTGAAGACTGGCGTCCCTGGAGCCTCCGCTGGAATCAATATTGCGCAGCGCCTTGGCCTGAATCCGGCCATTATTGCTTCCGCGCGTTCGCGTCTGGGCTCGCAGACTCAAGACGTGGCGCGCTTTCTCGACCGTCTGCACGCCGATCTTCGCGATCTGGAAAAAGAACGATTCCGCATCAATGCCCGCGAGCAGGAACTCGAGCGCGAAAAAACGCACCTCGCCAACGAAGGCCGCAAAGAACAGCAGGCCAAAATTCGCGAGATGGAGAGGAAACTCGAAGCTCTATTCCGCGACTTCGAATATCACGCGCGCGAAGCCGTGAACGCGGAGCAGGACCGAGCCGCACAGCAGAAGCTATCGAAAGAAGCCGAGCGCCGCATCGCCAAAATGCGCCGCGAATTTCGCGAGCAGTTCGATGCCACGGTAGTAGCGCATTCGACCGGCGCCGATCGCGGCGACCCCAACGCCCAGCCCAGCCTGGTGAAGCACGTCTCCGAAGGCGATACGGTCAAGCTCAAATCGATGGGGCGCGCTGCCGTCATCAAAAAGAAAATTGGCGACAATCACTTCGATGTCGAGATCGGCTCGATGAAAATGCGCATCGCCCGCGAAGATATTGCCGAAGTGCTGGCGCGCCCCTCCGACTCTCCCGTGCAAGCTGCTCGGGCTCGTGGCATTAGCGTCTCACTGCAAAACGAATCAAGCGGCCTCAACATGCCGAGCGAAATCAACGTCATCGGCCGCACCGTGGACGAAGCCACCGCCGAAGTCGAGAAATTCGTCGATCGCGCCTTTCTCGCCGGGATGCCGCGTGTGCGCATCGTCCATGGCAGCGGCATGGGTATTCTGCGCAAAGCCTTGCGCCAGTATCTGCAGAAGCATCCGCATGTGGAGTCAGTCACCGAACCGCCGATCAACGAGGGCGGCGGCGGAGCGACCGTGGTCGAGTTACGGGTCTGACGGATCGGGCGCTCGAGAACCACATCAAGTCTTCCGAGGGCGTCTCACTCTCGTTCTTGCCTGTTGGAGAGGCGGTTCCCTGGGTACCCCCCTCCCCAACCCCGGTCTTTTGGAATCAAAGACTTAGGGTGAAGCCACAGCCAGGTCTTTGAGTTTAAAGGACTTGCCTGTAAAGTCTTTAAGAACCAACGAGTTAAGTTGTCAAAGAGCGATGAAAATGGGTTTGGGGCAGTTTCGAGGGTCGGCCCCGTTTGGGGGACATACCTCGGAACTGCCCCAATCAGATCTCTAGCGTTACGCGCGACGGGTCTTAAGTCAATGGATTTCGACCTGGAGGGCTGTGATGAAAAGGTGCAGTGCCGTTTACCCAGACGCCCAAATTCGGGTTCCTCGGCTTGCGGGGAAATCCCAAGCTTCACGCGGCGGTGGAATCCCACCCCTTCGACTCCGCTCAGGGCAGGCACTAACGTCGAAAAGCGCGACGTTAGGATGGGGCACCCCGCAAAAAATGCGAAGGATGGGGCAGCCACTGTATGGTCGTGTCGGCGAAAGACTGGGCTGGCCCCCTACTGAGTCCAAACCGATGTGCTGACGACCTCCAACTGCAAAGGCCCCGGATCAAACACCGCTTGTATTCGGGATTTCTTATCGGGTACGAAGTGGAAGCGCCCCGTAAACAGGCAAGCCGTCCGCGGACCACACGCTGCCTTCACGGCGGTGAGGTCATATAACCAGACAGATGGAGGGTTGCGAGAAGGCATGGTCTTCGGCCTAGGCTTCAGTGGGTCTATTAAGAAGTTATCGCCTTCCCACCCCTCAATGAGAAATGCTCGGACGCGTACCAACCGTGCATCGAACTTCCCCGGATGAAGGGAGAGATCAGAAATCGACACGTCTGTTGGGACTTGTTGAGCTACACACGGCACGCAGAGAAGCGCAAGGCAACACGCTAAGAGTCGTGGGCGAATTCGAGACATTTCTTGAATACCGAGATTTTGCACGGTCAGTTGTCGTAACATCCCGATTTCACTCATTGCCCCCTGACCCGGGGTTTCGAGTGAGCGCCTGTCGGCTATTGCCGCTGAGGATAGAAGTGGACAGTCTCGCGCTTGGTCTTCGGGTCGTAGTGCGTGTAAGTGACGCGGCGGTCGCCGACCGCGATCGGTTCAACATCGGCGGGGATGATCCAGATTTTGTCGGGGTCGACGACGATGGTGTTGTCGTAGAGGACCGTCTGGCGATCAAACTTGGCTTTGCAGCCGTCGCGCTCCTGGGTCGCAGTCTGCAATGCGGCCTTCGTGGTTTCCAGTTGAGCTGCCACCGGGTTCTTTGCCAGTTCAGCGGAGAGTCTCTGTTTCGCCGCTTTTTCAGCGGACTCAGCCGCAGCCCGCTTCGCACTGGGTATGAGGAGCATGTAGAAGATCAGAATCGTGACGAAGCAGCCTGCCGCGAACCAGAGCACGTATTTCTGCCACGGACTCTTTTCCATGACATCGGTGGTTCCACTGGTTTCGAACATTTCCGCCTCCCTTGGCCATAAGGATTGGCCTGCTCCGAGGCCAGTCTATACCGCAAAGCCGGAAAAGGTTCTTCGATGGTTGGCGCAACATCGCGATATCGCTCGCAAGCCAGTCCTGAGCGCTAACGGCGAGTGGCTCGCATCTCCGGCGGCTAGGTGTAAGGCTCGCGGCTCCGGGGTATTCACAGCGCGGATATTCGGAGATCCGGCCGCGTAAACCACTACGCTTCCAACTTAGGTGGCGGCTTCTCGAACAGCGCGAGAGGTGGGACTCCTTTGCGATTACCAGACGCTCGTATTCCAACGGATTTCCTGAGCTTGCTTGGTCATCTTCAATGGCTGCCGAGGCGGGTGACCACTGGGGCATGCGGCACTGTGTTGCTTCCATTGCGCGGCGACGTGAGTGGCAAAACCATCGGGGATGGAATCGCGTTTTACGGGTGCAAACACGGCTAAGGGAGTTTGGCAGCCTGTGGTTTCGCATTCGAGGGTTACGACGAAAGCAATCAGATCATCGGGGTGGGTTGATCGACCCTTGGCATCGAGCTCCAATAGCGCCTTCGGCACGTCAGCACGCGATAGATTGTTGCAGCCAGGACATGCGTAATTTATGTAGACGCCACCCTCATACGTCGCCGGCGGATTTTGAGTCATTCGCTGAAGCATGGGCTTGGGGTGGCTGCTGGATTTTCCGCAGCATGGGCAATGAACCTGTTGCATGACGAGCACGGCTGATTTACCTCGCAACCATAGTGGAGTCGGTGACGAAGGCTGGGAATCCGGCCCGAAAGCACCGCGCGCCGCGAATTATACCCCAGGCGGTGAGATTCTACCGCCGGCCACGCGATGCCCCCTGGTGTCGGCTGTCCGGATGCCCACTTCTCGAAAGACGCGAGAAGTGGTGCACCCCTTTTTCTTCTTTGGCAACAGGCAGGAACCGGTATTCCACACCTTTCCCACAGCAATCGCTCGCCTGTTCTATTCCCCTCAGCCCGTCTTACCCTCATAATCATTATCGTTACGGGACTGGTGTGCGCCGGCAATGAGTTCGACTTTGACTTCTTCCGACAACTTCAAAGAGACGCTTAAGCAGCAGGCGGATATCGTCCGCATTGTGGGCGACTACGTCAAGCTGAAGAAGGCTGGGGCGCAGAACTTCTCCGGGCTCTGTCCGTTTCACGCCGAGAAGACTGCCTCGTTTTCGGTGCATGCTACGCGGCAGTTCTTTCACTGTTTTGGCTGCGGCGAGTCGGGGGACGTCTTCACCTTTGTGCAGAAGGTCGAGAACATCAGCTTTCCGGAAGCCGTCCGGCTGATTGCCCAGAAGCTGGGCGTGCCCATGCCCAAGATCACCTTTTCCAGCCCGGCGGAGGCGCGCGACGCTCAGGTTCGCATGGCGCTGCTGGACGTGCATGTGCGCGCTACCGCGTTTTTTCAGGAATGTCTGCGGCGTCCGGAGGGGGCGAATGCCCGCGAGTACCTCAAGGGGCGCGGACTGGATGCGGAGACGATTACCCGCTTTCGCATTGGATATGCGCCGGATTCGGGATTTTTACTTCGGGATGCGCTGCGGCGGGAATTTGATGAGGAGTTGTTGCGGGAGAGCGGGTTGTTTTCGTGGAAGGAAAGCTCTCAGCTCTCAGCTGTCAGCTCTCAGCAAAAGCAGGTCCTTCGCTCCGCTCAGGATGACAAGGGAGTGGAGAAGTCGGATGCGAACGACGAACAGCGAGCAGCGGATAGCGGGGGCTCCAAGCCAGCAGCCAGTAGCCAGCAGCCAGGAGCGATGTATTCCAAATTCCGCAATCGCGTGATGTTTCCTATCTGCAATGAACAGGGCAAGGTGATTGCGTTCACGGGGCGCACTCTTTCTACCGATGAAAAAGCGGGGCCGAAGTATCTGAATTCTCCGGAGACTCCGATTTACTCGAAGTCGCGAGTGCTGTTCAATCTGGATAACGCGAAAGAAGCGATTCGCAAGCTGGAATACTCCATTCTGGTCGAAGGGCAGATGGATTGCATTTCGGTGTACGCGGCGGGCTTCCACAATGTGATTGCCAGCTCGGGCACAGCGTTCACCGAGCTGCAGGCAAAATTGCTGGGGCGATTCTCGAAGAATGTGGTGGTCAATTTCGACTCCGACACCGCCGGCGCGCGGGCTACGGAGCGGACACTCGGGTTACTGGTGGAAGAAGAATTCAACATCCGGGTGCTCACGCTGGAGACTGGATTCGATCCCGATCTGTTCATCCGGCGCAAGGGCAAAGACGCGTATGGCGCGGCGCTGAAGAGCTCACAGAGATATTTTGACTATCTGATCGATCGGGCGCGGGCGCAGTTTCCGGGGCGGAACGCGGACAGCAAGGTAAAAGCCGTCAACCATCTGCTTCCGCATATTCAGCGGGTGCCTAATCGCATTGTGCGCGATGAGCTGGCGCTGGAAATTTCGCAGAAGCTGGGCATTGATTCGGCAGTGCTGCGCCAGGAATTGAAACATGCCGCGACCACTCGCTCCGCGACCGCGGTTAAGGCTTCGGCGGAGACACAAGTCACCGGTGCGGAACGCGTCCTGATCCGGGCGCTGGCTTCGGCTACGCAAATGCAAGCCAGCGGCGCGCGCCGTTCGTCTCGCGACGGGGCGGAGGAGGAATTCGATCCGGCGCGGCAGGCGCAGTTTGCATTGCAATCAGAGCATCTGTATGAAGGCCTGGCAGCGCAGTCGTTGATCGAAGCCTTGCTGGAGGCTGGCACTGAAACCGCGGACGCGATGGCGCTGCCGAAGACGGAAGAAGACCGGCGGTTGTTGGCTTCGATCCTGATGTCCGAAGAAGAGGATCTGACGCCGGAGACCGTCGAAGGAGCGGTGCGGGCTTTGCGCAGGATTCACTACCGGCGGCGGCTGGAGGAGGTACAGCAGGCATTGCAGCGTCCGGGGCTCTCCATGGCGGAAAAGCAGGCGCTTTTGCAGGAGAAGGTGCGTCTGAAGCGAGCTTTGATGGATCCGGGGATGGGAGAGAAGGCCAGCTAGTTCTGGTGTTGGAGCGAAAACGGGCATAGCGACATCTAAAGAACTAGGGGGAAAAGAGATACGGGCGGCGGAGGGCAACTGGCAAGCTGGCAGACACTTCAAACACTGCCGACATAAACATCTGTCGGCGTGCTATACTTTTAAGGTTTGTGTGCCTCGCACACAACTCCGTCACAACTCCCACCGCTGAAGAGTTGGCGTCCGCGTATCGGCGAACGCCTTGAGGATAATCTGTTTTGGCACTGGATGACAAGTACGACGACATAAAAAAGCTGATCGACGCAGGCAAAGAGAAGGGATATCTGACCTATGATCAGGTCAACGACCTAATCCCGCACGATGTGCACTCTCCTGAAGACCTGGAAGATCTGCTAACCACGATCGGAACCCAGGGAATCGATGTACTCGAAAGCTCGAAAGGGCCGACGACCGATCTGGAAAAAAAATTCGAAGAAGTGGATGAGGCTTCGGAGGACGTCGAACTCGACCTAACCCCCGGAGCTCTGGAAAAAACCAATGACCCTGTCCGCATGTATCTGCGCGAGATGGGGACTGTACCCCTGCTCACGCGCGAAGGCGAAGTTGAAATCGCTAAGAGGATTGAGCGTGGGCAAAACCGCGTTCTGAAGGCGCTATCGCGCTCCCCGATTGTGATTCGTGAACTCCTCGCTTTGGGCGAGGACCTCGAAAAGGGCGTCCGCTCGATCAAAGAGCTGGTGACGTTCGACGAAGAGGAAATCACGGAAGAGATCGTCGACAAGCGCCTGAAGGAATTTCTCGCCAAGATTGCCACGCTCGACAAGCTGTACAAGAAGGTGGCGCCGCTCCAGGAAAAACTGGCAGCGGTGAACTTGAAAAAGCGGCCGCGCGACCATCGCCGGTACCGCTTTCATCTGGCGCACGCCATTGTGCGCACGTCGATCGCGGTACGGAATCTCGGCTTTACCAACAACGAACGCAAACGCCTGATTGACCGCGTAAACCGCACGGTTGACGGCATGCGCTCGCTCGACCGGCAGATCCAGAATCTGGAGAAGCGAGCCGAAGCGACGCGCAGCGAAGAACAGCGCAAGGAATATAAGAAGCAGTCGCGAGCGGTCCGCGGAGAGCTGGAAAAGCTGGAAGTGGAAGCGGGCCTGTTGTTCCAGGAACTCAAGCGCACACAGCGCGAGATCATCCAGGGCGACATGGACGCGGAGCACGCCAAGCGCGAGTTGATTGAAGCCAACTTGCGGCTGGTGGTCTCGATTGCTAAGAAATATACGAACCGCGGATTGCAGTTCCTCGACCTGATTCAGGAAGGCAACATCGGCCTGATGAAGGCTGTCGACAAGTTCGAATACCGCCGCGGGTATAAGTTTTCGACTTATGCCACGTGGTGGATTCGGCAGGCGATTACTCGTGCAATTGCGGATCAGGCGCGCACGATTCGCATCCCGGTGCACATGATCGAAACCATCAACAAGCTGATCCGCACTTCGCGGCAACTGGTGCAGGAACTGGGACGCGAACCGACGTCGGAAGAAATCGCCAAACGGATGGATATTCCGGTGGCGAAAGTCCGCAAGGTGCTGAAGATTGCGCAGGAGCCGATCTCGCTCGAAACGCCGATAGGCGAAGAGGAAGATTCGCATCTGGGCGACTTCATCGAGGACCGCGCGGTAGTTTCGCCGGCCGAGGCCGTGATCAACGTCAACCTCAAAGACCAGACTTCGCAGGTGCTGCGCACGCTGACACCGCGCGAGGAAAAGGTCATAAAGATGCGCTTCGGGCTGGAAGATGGTTCGGAGCACACGCTGGAAGAAGTCGGACAATCGTTTGCGGTGACGCGCGAACGCATCCGGCAGATTGAGGCTAAGGCGCTGAGAAAGCTGAGGCATCCGTCGCGCTCGCGGAAGCTAAGAGCATTCATGGATGGAGTGAGAGACTAGGTTAGAGGTTAGAGGTCAGATTGCAGAAGTTAGGGCGCGAGCGATCGCGCCCTTTTTTTGTTAGGTGCGAGGGCTACACTCGCTGAAATGGATTGCGAATCCTAACGCTGCCATACAGCCGCCCATGTTCGAAGTCCTCGGAGACAATCTCTTCAAGACCGTAGTGTTCTGCATATGCCCAGAGGTGGGCGTCGAACCAAGAGAGCTGAAAAGCCGCCGCGCCTAACAGAGCTAAATGAACTACCGCTGCGTTCGGGTAAAGAATGGGAAACTGCTCCATGAGTTCTTCCACTTCGTGGCGCGATTCGTTCAGGGAGAGCAGGGGATCGGAGCCGACTCTTGTGCGTGTCGTCGCAGATACAAACTCAATCAGCGCCTGGTGCGGAATTCGGGCGGAGTCATCTCTGAGTCCCCGATGCAGAACATCACGAGCAAGTCGCTGCTTCTGCGGATAACGGGCATCAAAACGGTAGACAAGCACATTTGTATCAACGAGAAAGGCCACGATCGTAAAGGTCCTCTCTCGTCCAGCCCCGGTTTGAGGGCTGGGCTCCGTGTGCATGCTTTTTACGGAAGGCAGCGTTTCGCTTTTCCTGGCGGGCTGTCGCCTCTTCGAAAAGCCGGAGCCGTTGCTGGAGCGAGGCAGCCTCGGCTCTCGAGGTTTTTGACCGCGACCGCTTGACCACGCGAATCACCTCTCCGGCAGGCAGCCAGTCCAGATCATCTCCTGGGCGGATCTTGTAACGCTCGGCGATCGCCTTGGGCAGTGTCAGCTGAAGTTTACTGGTAACTTTAGCCATGATCAGAGTATAGCAAGGATTGCGTCCTTGTTCAATCCTTGTTTCCGGCTATATTTCCCGCTAATAACCTCGCGGCGCATAGCCCGGGGCACCACTCTAGCAGGTTGCGGAAAAAGCACTTTCCACGCCGCAGTATCACCCCAGCGGCTAAAGCCGGAGCTGAAAATAAGCCAGTTATCGCAGCGCTGAAGCGCTGCGCCACCCAAGATGAAGCGCAAATGTCGAGTTTTTCCGCAGCCTGCTATATCTTCTGCAATCTCTGGACGTTGTGGACGCCGGGGATCTGGCGGACTCCGTCCATGATTTTCTGTAGGTGCTTCAGGTCGGCGATTTCGAGAACTACGTCTACGCAGGCTTGGCCGTTCTGGCTGCGGGACTCCATGCTGCGGATGTTGGTTTTGGTGTCGCTGATGACGGCGGTGATCTGTTTCAACATGCCGAAGCGGTCGTCGCAGAGCAGGGTCAGTTTGACGGGATAAGCAACGGGCAGGCCGTCTTTATCGCCCGCCCACAGCACGTCAATGCGGCGGTCGGGTTCGTAGAGGAGATTAGTGACGTTGGGGCAGTTGATGGAGTGGACGGCGACGCCCTTGCCGCGGGTGACGTAGCCGACGATGGTTTCGCCGCGAATTGGATTACAACAGCGGGCGCGATAGACGAGCAGGTCGCCTTGTCCGCGGACGACGATGGCGTTGCTGTCTCCGCCGAAAACGCGGCGGACCACACTTGAAATGCCGCTTGAGAAGCCGTGGGTTGCAGCCTGCTCTTCGGTTTCCGCCATGGGCTGCGCGCCGGCGGGCGCGAATTTCGCCAGCACCTGGCGGGCCGAGTACTTGCCGTAGCCGATGCCGGCCATCAGATCGTCGGGACGACCCAGTCCGTATTCGCTGGCCGCTCTTTGCAGGTCGGCTTCCTTGATTTCCTTGAGTGGAATCCGGTATTTGCGCGCTTCTTTTTCGATCAGTTTTTTTCCGATTTCAATAGCGCGCTCGCGCTGGTGCACGTTGAGCCAGTGCTTGATCTTGTTGCGGGCGCGCGAAGACTTGACGATGGCGAGCCAGTCGCGGCTGGGCTTGTGTCCGGGCTGGGTGATGACCTCGACGATGTCGCCGGAATGAAGCTTGTGGCGGAGGGGGACCATGCGGCCGTTGACCTTAGCGCCGGTGCAACTGTGCCCGACTTCGGTGTGGATGGAATAAGCGAAGTCGATAGGCGTGGACTCGCGCGGCAGGACCAGAACCTTGCCCTTCGGCGTGAAGGTGTAAACCTCTTCCGGGTAAAGATCGACTTTCAGGGTAGAGAGGAATTCGTTGGGATCGGAGACGTCACGCTGCCACTCGACGACCTGGCGTAGCCAGGCGAGGCGCTGCTCGTCTTCGGCGGAGACGGCGCCGTCTTTATATTTCCAGTGGGCAGCGATGCCTTCCTCGCACATCTTGTGCATTTCTTCGGTGCGGATCTGGATTTCGAAGGTCTCGCCCGTTTCGGTGATGACGGAGGTGTGCAGCGACTGGTAGAGGTTGGGCCGCGGCATGGCGATGAAATCCTTGATGCGGCCGGGTACGGGGCGCCAGAGGTTGTGAATGATGCCGAGAACGGCGTAGCAATCCTGCACCGAGTTGGTGATGACTCGCATGGCGTAGAGGTCATAGACCTGGTCGACGCTGATGCGCTGGCGCTGCAATTTTCTGTAGATGCTGTAGAGGCGCTTGACCCGGCTCTCGACGCGGCCGGTGATGCCGGCCTCTTTGAGGCCGTCGCGCAGCACGCCTTCGACCCGCGCCATGAAAGCTTCGCCGGCCTTGCGCCGCGATTCTACGGCGGCCCGGACCTGCTCGTGTCCGATGGGATCGACATATTTGAAACCAAGGTCTTCCAGTTCGCCGCGAATCTTGCCCATGCCGAGACGGTGGGCGATGGGGGCGTAGATTTCGAGCGTCTCGCGGGCGATTTTCTGTTGGCGTTCATGATCCAGATGTTCGAGGGTACGCATGTTGTGCAAGCGGTCGGCGAGCTTGATGAGGACGACGCGGATGTCGTCGACCATGGCCAGCATCATTTTGCGGAGGTTCTCGGCTTGCGCTTCCTCCCGGGTGGAGAAATCGATTCGGCTGATCTTGGTGACGCCTTCGACAATATGCGCCACCTGTTCGCCGAACTCCTGTGCTATTTCAACCGCGGTGACCGAGGTGTCTTCGACGGAGTCGTGGAGCAGGCCGGCGGCGATGGAAACGGAATCCATTTTCATGTCGGCGAGCACGTTGCCGACCTCCAGAGGATGTACCAGGTAGGGCTCGCCCGAGGCTCGGGTTTGTCCGGCGTGGTGCTTCTGGGAGAATTCGTAGGCCCTCTTGACCAGTTCGAGGTCGTCGTTGGGACGGTTCTCGCGCAGCTTCCGCATCAGTTCGCGGAAGCGGGTCACCGTCAGCACGTTGGTCGCAATCTGTTGGCGCAACGTCGCCATAATCGATTCTAACGCAGCGGAAGCGGGGAGGGGAGATACCGCTGAGAGCTCTGTAACTCTAGTTTACGGGATGGGGAGTGTCCAAGGCCATTCACTGCCGGGTAGCGGCTGAAATCTTGATGGAGGAAAAAATCGGTCGGTGGGCTGCTCAATTATTCTATTTGCAGTTCGGCAAGTTCGCTCCGGATTTCTTCCAACCGATCCTGTCTGCGGTAATATTCTGCCTTGGCTGCATCGCTGGGTTTCGCCTGTCGCCAATACAGTTCGTTGGCGCAATGGAGGAGGTGTATCTCTTGATGCAAGGCCGCAATTCTCTCTTTCCGCTTGGCTTTGGGGTCCATCGTTAAATCCCTGTCGTCACTTCATCGGCATAATCCTCCAAAGGCATTAGAGTTCGGCTAAAACGCAACCCGTCTGCCAGTCTCTGGGCGGAGGCAAGCAGATTGAGGCACTATCCGCCGCCGAGACTGTCGAGATCGTCGAGAAAGGCGTTTGGGCTGGTAGAGTACGAAGGGGTGATAGGGCGTGAACCGCATTCTTGTGAGTGGAGCTTCCGGCCTGATCGGGACTGCGCTCCTGGCTTCGTTTCAGCCTCGGGAAACGCAGATTGTACGCTTGGTGCGGGGACGGGCCCAAAACGCGGCGCAGGTTTCGTGGGACCCCCTGGCTCCCTTGCCTCCGTCGGCAGTGTCGGGGTTCGATGCGGTGATCCACCTGGCAGGGGAGAGCGTGGTGGGAGGTTGGACCGAGGAAAAGAAGAAGGCGATCCGCGACAGTCGCGTGCGGGGAACGCGGAACCTGGCTGCCGCGCTGGCCCATACCGAGGTGAAGCCGCGCGTGTTGGTGTGCGCCTCGGCGGTCGGGTTCTACGGGAATCGCGGCGAAGAAGTTCTACGCGAAGAGAGCCCAGTGGGAACGGGATTTCTGTCCAAAGTTTGCCGCGAGTGGGAGGATGCGAGCAGGGTTGCCGCCGAAGCCGGCATCCGCACAGTGAACATCCGGATTGGATTGGTGCTAAGCGCGAAAGGCGGAGCGCTCGGAAAGATGCTAACCCCGTTCCAACTGGGGCTGGGCGGGCGGCTTGGATCGGGGCAACAGTGGTGGAGCTGGATCCATGTGGACGACATCGTGGGGGGAATTCGGCACGCAATCCGCACCGAGTCGCTGTCTGGGCCGGTGAATTTTGTGGCGCCCAATGCAGTGAGAAACGCTGAGTTCACAAAGTTGCTGGCGTCAGTGCTGCGGCGTCCGGCGATTTTTCCGGTGCCGGAATTTGCGCTGCGGCTGGCTTTCGGAAAGCAAGCGGCGGAGGAAATGTTGCTCGCGAGCCAACGGGTTGAGCCCGGGAAACTCATCGCCAGCGGATATGCGTTCCGTTTTCGCGAACTGGGGGCGGCGCTGGAGAATTTGGTCTGACCGGCCGCCCACCCCAGAGCTTTGGCAAATTTTCCTCGCGTTGACACGGTTTTCGTGCTACACTGTTTCCGTGTCAAATACTGGCCGTCTACGCAACGTAACCGTAACGCTAGAAGAGGACGTCGCCCAGTGGGCGCGAATCGAAGCTGCGCGCCGGGATACCAGCGTCTCCCGGATGTTGGGAGCTCTACTGAAGGAGCGCATCTTGGCCGAGGGTGGTTCCGCAGCGGAAGCGGCGGAGCGACTGGCGAGTTTTGGCAAGCGACACAGGCTGTCTCTGCGCGGGTTCAAAATCAAAGACCTAATCAATGAAGGACGCCGGTGAGCCGGTTTGTCCTGGACGCCTCGGTCGTTCTGGCCTGGTGTTTTCCTGATGAAAATGTTGCCCTAGCGCAGCATGTCGCAGGCCTCTTCCGGCGAGGTGGCTCCGCGGTTGTGCCCTCTTTCTGGCCGCACGAAGTTCTGAACGCTTTACTGGCCGGAGAAAAGCGCAAACGCATTTCGAAAGAACTGGTGCGAAGCTTCCTCGATGACCTGGCAACGCTCCCTATCGTATTGGAACAGTTTCCCGCCAAAGTCGTCTTTGACAGGATCCAGCAGCTCGGCCGCGAGCACGGTCTGACGGCGTACGATGCAGCTTACCTCGACCTAGCGATCGATACGGGCTTGCCACTCGCTACGTTGGACGAGGAATTGGTGCGGGCGTGCAGGAAAGCGCGAGCGCGGCTGGTACAAGCGTGATATCCGCCTCTCACTCGCGGGGAATCGATTGCACGTAGGTGCGCGAGATGCGGTCATGCCAGCACAACCCGTCCTGATCAAGAACACACCAGAAATAGCCGAGCCCAGCAGAAAATGCGGAGAGAAACGACGCCAGCACACGCCAGCGGCGTGAGCGACGATGGAGCGGCAAGCCGTCAAAACCTGCCAACCGCAGCCGGGCGGCGCGCAGTCCGGGAGTCGAACCGGTGTAGACCACAAACAAGAATTGGTAAGCCATCCAGAGCAGGAGTGTAACCAGACCCAGCGCGGCGGCGAGCATCGGGAACGGTTCCCGCATGAGGTTCAGGCCGGGGTTCAACCGCAGGTTCAGACCGAGATTCAGCGTGGGGTTCACACGAAGAGAAATTGCGGCAAAAGCCGCCAGAGCCGCCAGCAGGACAACGCCATCCACGAAAGCAGCATAAGCGCGGCGGGTAATGGACGCCGAGCGGTATGGGGAGGGCAGCTGGAGGTCAGCGCCGGCTCGCCTGTCGGCCGGCTCTTGCTGGGCGGGCTCGATCAGCATTCCGCCTAATGCGGGTGGCGGCGGCAGAATCTCGGGGGCTTCCACTATGCGCGGACGATCATGATCGAAGACGGGATCGGCCAGTTCGCTCCGGCAAAAAACCGGAATGGCGGCAGAACGAGGGAACTCGATCACCTTGGCGGATTCCGGATAAAAATCCGGCTCCTGCTCCGTCTGCCGACGTTCGGCGAGTCGTGGCATCCCATCTGCCACCAGCTCCTGTTTTGCCTGGCACGCAAAGTCTTGCTCGGTAGCCCTGGGCTCATGTACGGATGGCGCTGCCGAGCTTCGCTCGGCTGGACGGGCGAGACGCCCGTCCCCACACGACCCTCCCACCAATGCAGTTGGCGGCGCGGGATGGGACCAGCTCTCGGGCGCATCAAAAGGCAGGAGCAGGGAGGGATAGCGCGGAGTCCGGGGCTTGCGCCGCGTGCGATAACGCTCGAGGCGAGCGGCAACCTCGACGCGCCAGGAGTCGGCGTTCGGAAAGACGTTCAGGTCCGCGGCTGCAGTGTCAGCTGCGGCTGTGCTGCGCTCAGGGAAGGAAGGATCACCGCCAGTGGCATGATTCGTCAATCCAAGCTTCGTCACTCCAACGTTCGTCAATCCAGCGTTCCTCAATCCGCTCGTCATCGGTCCGGTCGTAGTCATCAATTCGCGTTTAATCAAGTCGTCGAAGAATGCCAGCAGCCAGAGCCAGGCCCGGCACGAATGGCGGAGACCACACGAATGCGGAGCTTTGCCTCGCCTGCCGCTCGCGTGCTAAGGTCAGAGGTTCCCGTTAGCAGACCGGCTGGCGGAGCGCAAGCGCGCTTGCAATGACCTCTCGCTAACGATCGCTCGCTAACGATCAGCGCTAACGATCACTGCTAATGATCACCCGCTTTCGAATCATTATCACGGCCGCATTGGTCTGTCATCTGCTTCTCGCGGCGGAGATAGTAACCAGCCAGACGCTGCCCTCTGCTCCAGCGACAGCAGCTCCCGGGCAGACGGAAGAAGAGGTTACGATCCGGGCGGTGCAGCAGGAAAAGGATGGATCCATCTACCACCTGCGGGGTGAGGTCGAAATTCACAATCGCACGTACATCCTGCACGCCGACCAAATCACCTACAACGCAGACACGGGAGATAGCGAGCCGGAGGGCCACGTCGTTCTGGACGGAGGTCCTTACGACGAGCATATCGAGGCCAGTCACGGCACTTACAACATCCGCACGGAAACCGGAACGTTCTATAGCGTGATCGGAACGGTGGGATTAGGCCTGCGAAAGTCTCACTACGTGCTGGCCACGTCCAACCCGTTTGCCTTTACCGGGAAAATTGTGGAGAAACACGGGCCGGACCACTATCTGGTGCGCCAGGGCACGGTCACCACCTGCGAACTGCCGCATCCGAAGTGGCGATTCAACGCCCGGCGTATTTTGGTGGACGTGGACGGAACCGCCAAAATCTACTACAGCGAGTTCCGGCTGATGGGCATACCGGTGTTCTATTTCCCGTATGTGACGCATCCGGTTCAGGAGCAGCGCCAGACCGGGCTGCTGATTCCGAGTTTTGGCAACTCGTCGACGAAAGGAAAGATTGCCGGCGAATCCGTATATTGGGTCCTCAATCGCAGTATGGACGCCATGCTGGGCGCCGAGTACTTTTCGAAACGGGGCTGGTTTGAACGCGGAGAATTCCGTGCTCGTCCGAGCGACAGCTCGTACGTGTACTTCAACTATCAGGGAATGGTGGATCGCGGCATCGGCACTCCACCGCAGAATCAAGGCGGCGAGGACGCACACTTTATGGCCGAACGTCCTTTCGGGACTTTCCGCGGCGTCGCCAATGTAGATTATTTAAGTTCGTTCGTTTTCCGCATCGCCTTTACCGATGTGTACACGCAGGCGATCGACTCAGAGGTAAGGTCGCAGATTTTCCTTTCCAATACGACCAACGGATTTCACTTTAATGCCCTGGCAGAGCGCTACCAGGACTTTGAAATCTGCCCTCAGGGAACCGTACCGAACACTTGCCCCACGCTTACACAGACGGAGTTGGTGCGGATTCTTCATACGCCCAGCTTCTTCCTCTCCGGTGAAGAGCGGCAACTGGGAAATACGCCGCTGTACTGGTCGTTCGAGAGCGCGGCCGAGGGTTTGCAGCGACGGCAGATTGGGTTCCGCACGGCCGATGTGGTAGGCCGGTTCGATCTGGCGCCCTCGCTGACGATGCCGGTGCAATGGCGAGGATGGTCGTTTCGTCCCGCGCTTACGTTGCGGGACACGTTTTACACCGAGGAATTTAATGCGGCATTGGCCGAGACAACGGGAAGAGCTGCCGACGACAATTTGAATCGCAAGTCGATGGAGGCTTCCGTCGAGTTGCGTCCGCCGGCATTGTCGCGGATCTTCGATCGCCCCTGGCTCGGACGCAAATGGAAGCACGTGATTGAGCCGAGCATGAAGTACGACTACGTCACCGGCATCGATGGCATCAATACCTTCGCCAACATTGTGCGTTTCGATGCCAACGACGTGCTGACCGACACCAATGAAGTCGAATATTCGCTGGTGAATCGTCTGTATGCCAAGCGCCTTGATCCCAACCTCAAGGACTGCGATGAGCAGGGCATGAGCACGCTCGCCATCGGCGGTGTGCCGCAAGTTGGCGCGGTTCCCTGGGAATTGCCTCCCACGCCAGACACTCAACCTTGTGCCTCGGGTCCGCGGGAGATTCTGAGTTGGGAGATCGGACAGAAATATTTTTTCGATCCCACGTTTGGGAACGCGCTGGTGCCGGGGCAGCGAAACGTGTTCACGACGACGGCGGATTTTACGGGCATCGCGTTTCTGGATTCAGAGCGGCGCTTTGCTCCCATCATTTCCCGCTTGCGCATCGAAACCAGCCCGCGTACCAACACCGAGTGGGATGTGGACTACGATCTCAAGGCTGGTCGTCTCAATAACAGCACGGCGCTCGTGAACTACCACTACGGCCCGTTTACCATGGGCGGAGGCGATACGTTCTTGCGAGTGATCGACAAGAGCGGCCCGGGCGATTTCCACCAGTTTCGGGTGTTGTTTGGTTACGGCCAGCTCAACAAGCCTGGTTTCAGTGCCGCCAGCAGTTTCGGTTTTGACGCGAACCACGGATCGTTGCAGTACGCCACGGCGCAGACGAGTTATAACTGGGACTGTTGCGGCTTGAGCCTGGAATACCGGCGCTTTGCGCTGGGAACGGTACGCAACGAGAATGAGTATCGCTTCTCGTTCACGCTGGCGAACGTGGGAGCGTTCGGCAATCTACGGAGGCAGGAGCGGCTGTACTAGCTGCTCGCATCCCTCCGATCCTCGGCCCCTGGAAACCTGCTGCGCCGCCACTGAGAACTGAGAACCGGGAACTTTTCGTGGATAATGGAGATCGTGGATCCTGCAACCATGCTCGATCAGAAGGCGGAGCACTTGCGCCAGATCCTCGCCGCCCAAGCTCGCCTGATCGTCGCCTACTCAGGGGGTGTGGATTCCGCTTTTCTTGCGTGGATGGCTCATCGAACGCTTAGCGGGCAGATGCTCGCGGTAATCGCTGATTCCGCCAGCCTGGCGCGGACTCATCTGGAAGACGCGCTCGCCTTTGCGCGGAGCCACGGAATCCCGGTTGAGGTTGTGGAAACGCAGGAATTGGAGAATCCCGCATACGTCCGCAACGATGCCATGCGCTGTTTTTACTGCAAAGACGAACTGTTCACCGTCCTCGAACGCTGCTGCGAAGCGCGCGGGTTCGACGCCGTCGCCTACGGAGTGAACGCCGACGACGAGGGCGATTTTCGCCCTGGACAGCAGGCGGCGCGGCGGCATCATGTTCTGGCCCCGCTGCTCGAAGCCGGCTTAACGAAAGCCGAAATCCGGGAACTGGCGCGGCGAGCGGGCTTGCGGGTGTGGGACAAACCGGCGTCGGCTTGCCTTTCCTCGCGCATGGAATATGGACGGGCGGTTACGCCCGAAGCGCTGAGCGTTATCGAGCGCGGCGAAGATGCCTTGCGAGCCTTGGGCTTTCGGCAATTCCGTGTTCGCCATCACGGGGACATCGTTCGTATTGAAATTGCGGACGAAGAACTTCCCCGCGCTTTGACGGCGGAGATGGCCCGCGAATTTACCACCGTGTTCAAGGGACTGGGATTCAAGTTCGTCACGCTCGACCTGGAGGGATTCCGGTCGGGGTCCATGAACCAGTTGCTTACGGCCGAAGAGTTGCTGCGGGGACGCACCTGAAAATGAACGTCTGATCCCGCGGTTGCGCAACGAGTGTTGCCGCCATGAGATAATCAAGCGGCTTACTCATGTTCAGGTGGTTTCGATTAATGATAGTGCGGCGCGCGTTCCTGGTTCTCTTGATGATCTGTCTGGGTTGCTCGGCCCAGTCACCGCCTCCGTCGGACGTCGTGCACCTGGTTGAGCGGCAGGTGCGGGCGCATTATGCCCTCCCAGCCGACGTAAAAGTGATCTTGGGGACGCTCCGGCCGAGTGAGTTTCCGAACTATGACGCGCTGACCGTTACGATTAGCGGTCCCAACAAAAAACAGGACTTGGAGTTCCTGCTTTCCCGCGATCACAAGACGCTGGTGCGCTTCAGCAGGTTCGATCTGACCAGCGATCCCTACGCTGAAATCATGAAGAAGATTGACGTCAGCGGGCGTCCGACCCGTGGCAACAAGGATGCCAAGGTGACGGTCGTCAACTATGACGATTTCGAGTGTCCCTTCTGTTCGCGCATGCACGCGACACTTTTCCCGGGGCTTTTCAAGGAATACGGGGACCGGGTCCTTTTCATCTACAAGGATTATCCGCTGGAAGAAATGCATCCCTGGGCGGTGCACGCGGCGGTGAACGCGAATTGTCTGGGTGCGCAAAACGGCGACGCCTACTGGGACTATGCCGATTACCTGCACGGCAATCAGTCGGCGATCAGCGGCGAAAAAGGCCGCGACGGCTGGAATGCCGAGCTCGACAAACTCGCCACACTGCAGGCTCAGAAGCATGGTCTGGATGTTCCAAAGTTGCAGGCATGCCTCAAGGCGCAGGATGAAAAGGCGGTGCGCGCCTCGATGCACGAAGGAGATGGCGTCGGAGTCGACGCAACTCCAACCATGTTTGTAAATGGACAGAAACTGGATGGAGCCGTGCCTGCAGACGAGCTACGACTCGCGCTCGATCAGGCGTTGAAGGAGGCCGGGGTTGCGCTTCCGGAGCACCGGCCCGCCGCGGCGGAAGTAAAGAATCCACCGGCGGCGCCATCGAAGTAACGAAATTTGCAATTTGTGAGTTGTAAATTGTGAAAACCGCACGATCGCGGGATCAACAGTTACAGATTGCCAATCGCAATCTTCTTTAGACTAACTCGCCGTCATGGCGGAGGGAAGAACTTGAAAACTCGAAACCGCATTGGACGGGCTGGCCTGGTCATGGTCAGCGCGTTTTTGATGGTGGGGCTCTCGGCTTGTAACCGCAACAGCAGCGGCGGTGACGTCATGGCTGCAGTGAATGGGCGGAAGATTTATCGCAGCGAAGTCGACAAGTATTATGCCAATCAGACGGCAGGCTCCGATCAGCAGCCGGTAGGCGAGCAGGCAGTAAGCTTGCGGCTCAGCATTCTCAACGAGCTGATGGAAACGGAAATTCTGATGCAACGCGCGGAAAAGCTCGGCCTGCTGGCGACCGACGAAGAAGTGGACCGCAAGCTGAACGAAATCAAGTCGCCCTACACCGCCGAGGAATTTAACAAGCGCCTGCAGGACAAGAAGATAACTCTCGATGACTTCAAGCGCGACCTGCGGCGCTCGCTCACCCGCGACAAGGTCCTGAACAAGGAAATCACTTCGCGCATCAATATCACCGACCAGGACGTTACGAACTATTACAACGAGCATAAAGCTGAATTCAACCTGATCGAAGCCCAGTACCACTTGGCCAAAATCATGGTGTCTGGAGTGGGGAACCAGCAGGTCCACAACCTGCAGAACAGCAAGGCGCAGAACGCTGCCGAAGCGAGCAAGAAAATCCAGATGATCGCTAACCGTCTCGACAGCGGCGACGACTTCGCTACGCTGGCGATGAATTACTCCGAAGACCCGGAGACCAGCAACAACGGCGGCGATTTGGGAATGGCTCCCGAATCCGCGCTCAAGAACGCCGATCCGGCAACCCGGGACGCGGTCATGAAACTCAAACCCGGACAGTACACGCCCGTCATTCCTTTGGTCAATCCGGCCAATCATCAGCCTTACGGCTACATGATTGTGAAGTTGATTGCGAAGGAGCCGGCGGGCCAGCGCGACTTGAATGATCCGCGAGTACAGCAGGCCATCCGCCAGCAGTTGCGCGATCGCCGCGAACAGTTATTGAAAGCGGCATACTACGAGACTCTCCGCGACGACGCCAAAGTCACGAATTACTACGCCGAGGAAGTGCTGAAGAACGCCGGAGCCGCGAAGTAGGGACCACGATCGCCGGTTAAAACACTGTTCTCTGTAGAGACGGGGCTTGCCCCGTCTCCGCAAGTGCGGCAATGGCGAGACGCGGCAAGCCGCGTCTCTACTGGGAATTGACTAACCTTCCAGTTTCTTGGTCAAAACCTCATTCACCAACTGCGGATTGGCCTGCCCCTTCGAGGCCTTCATCACCTGTCCCACGAAGAATCCGATCATAGTCTTCTTGCCCGCGCGATACTGTTCCACTTGCTTCGGATTGGCGGCGATCAGCTCATCGGCAAGTTTCTCCAGCGCCGAGGTGTTACGCGATTGCTCGGGACGCCCCTCGGCTTCATAAACCGCGGGGAAGTCCTGTTTGCGTTCGAAGCAGAGGTCGTAAAGATCTTTCAGCATTTTGCCCGAAATTGCGCCCGACTCGACCAGATCGGCCGAGGCCGTAACTCCAGCCATGGAAATTGGCGACTGCTCCAGTTCCAGACCCTGCGCTTTCAGGCGTCCGAGCAGTTCGCTTTGCACCAGATTGGCCACACGCTTCGGATTTCTTGCCGTGCGGGCAGCGGACTCGAACTGATCGGCCATGGTTCGGGTCAGCGTCAGCGTGTGCGCGTCGCCCGCGGTGATGCCGTACTCCTTCATCATGCGCTGGCGGCGCGCTTCGGGAAGTTCGGGCAGGTTGGCGCGGATCGCGGCTTGCCACTTCTCATCCACCACCAGGGGAAGCAGGTCCGGCTCGGGAAAATAGCGGTAGTCATGCGCCTGCTCTTTCGAGCGCATCCCGTATGTCTTGCCTTCGTTGGCGTTGTAGAGGCGCGATTCCTGCGTGATCTTTCCGCCGGATTCGAGGATCTCGATCTGCCGCTCGATCTCGTACTCCAGCGCCTGCTTGACGAAGCGGAATGAGTTGACGTTCTTGACCTCGGTTTTTGTGCCGAACTCTTTCTGTCCGCGAGGCCGCACGCTGACGTTGGCGTCGCAGCGCAGCGAACCTTCTTCCATGTTGCAGTCGCTGACTCCGGTGTAGAGGATGATTTCTTTGAGCCGCGTGAGGTACTCGTAAGCCTCCTCGGGCGACCGCATATCCGGTTCGCTGACGATCTCGGCCAGGGGCACGCCGGTCCGGTTCAGATCGATGGCAGTCTTATGGGCTGCATCCGCGAAACCTTCGTGCAGACTTTTGCCTGCGTCTTCTTCGAGGTGCAGGCGCGTAATGCCGATTTTCTTCCTGCTACCGTTTAGATCGATTTCGATGAATCCAAACTCAGCCAACGGCTTGTCATACTGCGAAATCTGGTAGCCCTTCGGTAAGTCAGGGTAAAAATAGTTTTTTCGCGCAAAGACGGAAACTTCGTTGATGCGGCATTCGAAAGCCATCGCTGCCAGGACCGCGAATTCCACGGCCTTGCGGTTCAACACCGGCAACGCTCCCGGAAGCCCCAAACAGACCGGGCACACATTCGCATTCGGCGGATCGCCAAAACGAGTCGAACAGGAGCAAAAGATTTTCGACGCGGTCAGCAACTGTACATGGACTTCAAGTCCGATGACGGGCTCGTATTTCGCGAGGAGAGCCTCGGAAACGGCTGGAGTAGTCGCCATATCGGGAGATTCTTCCCGGCACTCTGCTATCCGAGCACTCGGGCACACATATTAGAACACTTTGCCTTTGACGCTGCGCTCAATTCCATGATTCTTGAGATTCTTATCGAACAGAGCATATCCGAATGGCAATGCCAGGACGTTAATAATAAAGGCAAACCGAGGGAAAGCGGCGAAAGAAAGCAGAAACAATGCCGTCTGAGCCAAAACTAAAACGGCAGCCCTCGTCCACACAATTAAAGATCCGAGATACTTGCGGTAAAACTTCGAAAGGTATGACACCGCTCCAACCGGAAGCAGCGGAACTACGATCCAAACGAACCATGGCAGACTTAATAATCGCAAACGAGACTCCTCTAAAAACATCACTTGCACTGCCCCGGCTTCGCAGATGGCGCCGACAGGCAGCTAAGGCCTCTTCGCTTGCGGCGCGCTCAAATATTTTTCCATCGGGATTTCGAAGTACATCAACTCGTCGCCTTTCGCGTCGCGCACCCCCATCAGGTAGAAGTAGGCGCCGGCCAGCGGATTTGAAATGTCAGTGACGTCGAAAAACAGAAAACCGCGCGCGGTGGAGTGCGGTTCAACCGCCTTCGCGGCAAACTGAGCCTGCTCAATTTCGTCCCATGTCTTGCGGCTGACGCCTCCTTTGACTTCTTTACGCGGGAGTGGAATCGGCAACGGGTTCGGCCGGTCACTCCGCGAAGGATGCGACAACCGGCGCACCAGATCATCCGTGGTTGAGGGGTAGAGCTTGCTGCCATCTTTGGTATTCAACTGAGGCTTCATGCCGACCAGAGAGACGGGTTGATCGCCGTCATTGGTGATGACGAAGAAGACCGGTATGTAACCGGCGTTGCGGTAGTTGACACTGAAAATCGAAGCTTTGTCCTCGAGGTCATACGGATCGACGGCCACCACAACTTTTTCCGTGGGGTGGTCGTCATGCGCGGGATAGGTGCGGGCAGGTTGCGCCGCAGGCATGGCAAATTCTTTCGCCGCAACCGCAAGAAGACAGCAGAGCATTACGAAAAGGCCGACTCCCGCAAGCCGCGCGGCAGGCGGCATGGTCGCGTCAGAGGATCGTTGCCGGACTGCGTTATGCATACGAGGATTATAGGATGCCGCAGCTCAGCGCCGTGCTGTCCGCTCGCGATCGAATCAAATTTCGCCCCGCCATTTAGAATGAGACTGCCTTCATGTACGCGCTCTACAGTGCGCTGCTCGCTTTTTTCCTGGCGCTGACGCTGCCTTACTGGCTGCTGCAGATGCTGCGGCACGGCAAGTATCGGGCGGGCCTACGCCAGAGGTTCGGCGCCATTCCCCTCGCTCTCGCTGGCTGCGGCGAGAAACCCGTAATCTGGATTCACGCGGTTTCGGTGGGCGAGGTAGTGGCTTCGAGTGCAGTCGTCAACGCGCTGCGACAGAAATTCCCGGCTCATCGCGTGCTGATTTCGACGACCACCAGCACGGGACAGAAACTCGCCGCGCTGCGCTTCGGCGCGGAGAATGTGTTTTACTTTCCCGTGGACTTCGGCTTCGCCATCCGGCCCTATCTCGATGCCTTGCGTCCGAAACTCGTGGTGGTCGCCGAAACTGAATTCTGGCCGAATTTCCTGCGGCTTGCCAAGCGCAGCGGGGCTAGCATCGCGGTCATCAACTGCCGTATTTCTGACCGCTCCCTTCCCGGCTATAAGCGGCTCCGCTCCTGGCTTCCGCGACTGCTGGAGAAGACGCTCGAGAACGTCGACTTGTTCCTGGCCCAGACTGAAGAAGATGCGCGGCGGCTCATGGAGATTGGCGCCGCCGAATCGAAAGTCGCAGTAGTTGGCAACCTGAAGTTCGACGTGGCGGCGCCACCATCGCCAGCAATCGTTGCGAGTCTTCGCGAGAGCTTCAACTACTGTGAAACGCGACCGGTTCTGGTGTGCGGCAGTACGCTCGATGGCGAAGAAGGCCCCTTGCTCTCGGCGTTTCGCAACATCCTGGCCAACCATCCCAAGGCCGTGATGATGCTTGCGCCGCGCCATCCGGAGCGTTTTGCGGAGGTGGCCGCGCTCGTCGAACAACTTGGTTTCCGCATGTGGCGGCGTTCTTTGTGGAGCGGCGAAGCGCTCACTGGCGGCGTGTTTCTGGTCGATAGTATTGGGGAGTTGGCCGCGCTCTATTCGCTGGCCACCGTCGCCTTCGTCGGTGGGAGTCTTGTGCCGCGCGGTGGGCACAATATTCTTGAGCCCGCACTCTATGGCGTGCCCATCGTCACCGGCAACTACTACGAGAATTTTCGTGACGTCGTCAACTTCTTTGCCAGCCGTAATGCGGTGCGCATCGTCACTGTGGCGGAACTTCCGCTGGTCTTCCTGGAGCTGATCGAAAACGGTGGCGCACGAATGACGCTTGGCCGGAATGCACAAGCGGCGTTCGAATCCCAGCGCGGCGCCACGGCCAGGACGATCTCGGCACTGCTCCATCTGATGGGCGCCGAAAGGATGATGGGCGCCGAAACGACGATCGGGCAGCACCAGGGCGGGGATTCCGCATGAATCCGCTAGCCGGACTTTACGGTGCCGTCACCGCCCTGCGAAACGTGCTGTTCGATCGCGGCATCCTGCCTTCGCGGAGGCTGCAGCAGCCCGTGGTTAGCGTCGGAAATCTGTCGGTCGGCGGGTCGGGCAAGACTCCGTTCGTGATTGCGTTGGGCGAGCTTCTGAAAGCGCGGGGCATTCGGTTCGATGTGCTCTCGCGCGGATACGGCCGCAAGACTCGTGGCGTTCTGGTAGTCGATCCCAATGGCAACGCCGCCGACTTCGGCGATGAACCGCTGCTGATCGCGCGTCGGCTGGGCGTACCGGTCGTCGTTGGTGAAAGTCGTTACGAGGCGGGCCAAGTCGCCGAACAGAGATTCCAGCCCCAATTGCACATCCTCGACGACGGCTTCCAACACCGTTCTCTGGCTCGGGATTTCGACATCGTGCTGATGACCGAGCGCGACTTCGGCGACCGGTTGTTGCCCTCGGGGCGCCTGCGCGAGCCACTGTCGTCGCTGGCACGCGCAGACGCGGTCGTGCTGCCGGCAGGCCTAGTGGTCGATCATCCGGCGCTGCGGGGGAAGCCGATTTGGCGAATCGAGCGCGAGCTCGTTCTCCCGAACCTGCCTTCCGCCCCCATCGTTTTCTGCGGCATCGCTCGCCCCGAGCAGTTCTTCGCCCAGGTACGCGCCGCCGGAGTTACGCCTGCAGCGGAGGTAAGATTTCGCGACCACCATGCTTACGACTTGGACGACATTCGGGGTCTCGTCAGCGCGCGCATCAAGCTGGACGCCGGCGGCTTCCTGACAACCGAAAAAGACGCTATCAATCTCGTTCCTGAACAGCATTGCCTTGAGCCCCTCGCTGTCGCCGAGCTCAAGGTCACGCTCGACCATCCGATGGACCTTCTGGATGCCATTTTGGCGAGAATCGCGGAAAGGGAGCCGCGCTCGTGAGAAAATCATCAGTTGCGCCCGATGTCCCAGATTATTGCGTCCCGGCCTAATGACAAAGCATATTAAAGAAAACGACCGCCTGCAGAAGATTGTCGAATCCTTTCCCAAGCTCACGATAACCGTTCTCGCCGATCTGGTCGCCGACGAGTTCGTGTTCGGCGAGATTTCTCGCGTCTCGCGCGAAGCGCCCGTGCTGATTTTGCAGCACCGCGATCGCAAGGTGGTTCCGGGAGGCGGCGCCAATGCTATCTACAACCTCGCCGACCTCGGAGTGAACGTCTTGCCGGTTGGAGTGGTCGGCGACGACGAGCCGGGGAAGCTGCTGCTGCGCGCTTTCCGCCACAAACGCATCCCGGTCAGCGGGGTGCTCAAAGACAAGACCTACTCCACCGTGACCAAAACGCGCATCCTGGCCGGGTTCGCGCACACCGCCGGACAACAGGTCGTCCGCCTCGACCGCGAGCCCACCGAAGGCCCCAATTCTCATCTGCGCCGCGAACTTGTTTTGTCTGCCCGCGAATACGCGCGCGCCTCCGATGCTCTGCTCGTTTCCGATTATGGATACGGCGCGGCCACGCCAACCCTGCTCAACGTGATTCGGGAAAAACGCGGACTCGACAAGGTTCCGGTAACGCTTGATTCACGCCATCGCATGCTGGAGTTTACCGGCATCACGGCCGCGACTCCGAATGAATCCGAGGTGGAAGAAGTTCTCGGCATCCGCATTGGCAACGATTGGGAGCGCGTCCTGGCCGCCGGAGACCAGATCACCGGCGCGATGAATCTGGAATCGCTGCTGATCACCCGCGGCAAGGATGGCCTGGTGGTTTTCCCGCGACGCCACAAGCCGGTGGATATTCCGATTTATGGCAGCGATGAAGTCGCCGATGTAACCGGCGCGGGCGATACGGTCATCGCGACTTTTACCGCGGCTCTGGCTGCGGGCGCAACCGCCGAAGAGGCGGCGCACCTGGCGAATTACGCGGGCGGCATCGTGGTCATGAAACGCGGGACAGCCACGGTCAGCCAGCAGGAATTATTGGAGGCGCTAGAAAAGGCGCCACCGGTGGCGCGAGAACATTAGAGACTCGTGGCGCAGGTACAGTTCGTGCCAGGGCGCGCCTTCAGGCGCTGAGGCGTCGGCCCCTAAAGAGGCGTCTGTTCCGAGGAGCTTTCGGCATCGCTAAAGCGATACCCTGATACGAAACATGAGTTTTACGGTAGCCTGATAGATCGAGATCATTAACCCATCATCATTGAGCACATCACTCCATCGGAAGATTGTTTCGCGCGACGAGCTTCGTCAGCGCGTGGCGGATTGGCGGCGCGGCGGCGATCGCGTCACGCTGGCCAACGGGTGTTTCGACGTGCTGCACGTCGGCCATGTCCGCTACCTGCATGCCGCCCGGGAACTTGGCGGCAAGCTGATTGTTGCGGTCAACGCGGATGCTTCCGTGCGCGCGTTGAAGGGCGAAGGCCGGCCCGTAATGCCTGCCGAAGAACGCGCGGAAATTCTGGCGTCGCTGGCGGATGTGGACGCCGTCGTCGTTTTCCCGGAAGAAGACGTGCGCGCCATCATTCGCGAAGTCCGTCCTGACTTTCATGCCAAGGGCACCGACTACACAGTGGAGAACGTTCCCGAGCGCGATGTAGTCGAAGCCTGTGGAGGCCGCGTTGTCATCGTGGGTGATCCCAAGGATCACTCGGCCAGCAAAATCATTCGTTCGCACCTGCGGCGGGAGCCGCGAACATGGTGAGGAACGACACTCCGCGATTCGACCGCCTGCTGATCGTGCGTCTCGGCGCCATGGGAGACATCATTCACACGCTGCCTGCAGCAGCCATGCTGCGCCAGGCTTTTCCTCAGGCCACTTTAGGATGGCTCGTGGAGGAGCGCTGGGCAGAACTGCTGTGCACGCTGCGCCATCCGCGTTCGGGGCGGCGCTCTCCACAGCGCCCGCTGGTCGATCGCGTTCATTCCGTCAATACCGCGGAGTGGCGGCGCGCGCCGTTTTCGTTCAACACCTGGCAGCAGATGGCCGCGGGCTTGAGCGAGTTGCGCGGAATTCACTACGACACGGCGATTGATTTTCAGGGCGCGGTGCGTTCGGCGCTGCTGGCACGGTGGTCGGGAGCGCCCGTTGTGTATGGCGCCATACAGCCGCGCGAGAATGCCGCCAGCATGTTTTACACGCGAAAAGTACTTTCGAAAACCAACGGCACTCATGTCGTTGAACAGGCGCTGGCGCTGGCTGGAGCGGTCATTGCGACGGCAGGCATTTCAACCGCGGCCGACGCCCCGGCAGAGTTTCCTCTGGACCCGGATGCAGAGGAGAAAATTGCGAGCCTGACGGCGGATGGAAAAAGATTCGCAATTCTCAATCCCGGCGCGGGCTGGGGGGCAAAGAGGTGGCCGGCCGAGCGTTACGGACAGGTTGCCAGGGAGCTTGCGAAAAATGGATTATGTTCGCTCGTAAACTACGGGCCCGGAGAAGAAGAGCTGGCCGTGGCCGTGGAAGCCGCCGGCGAAGGAGCGGCGCGAAAAATCTCCTGCTCGGTTTCTGAGTTGATCGCGCTTACGCGCCGGGCGCGCCTGCTCATCGGCGGTGATACCGGGCCCATGCACCTGGCGGCTGCTTTGAAGATTCCGGTGGTCGCAATCTTTGGTCCGACCAATCCGGCGCGCAACGGCCCGTTCGGCACGCGGTCGATTGTGCTACGCAGCGCAAGCAGCATGACCGATCACACTCGGCACCACGAGCCGGAACAAGGGCTGCTCGAAATCACGGTCGCCGAAGTCGTCGCCGCAACTCGGAAGCTGTTACAGAACTAAGGTGAATGAAGCTTCACAATCCGGATCGCAGCCCCCGCCTACCACCGCTGATACCTGGTCGCGCGTGGCCCGCCGCATCCGGATTCCCGTGGGATTCATATTTGCGGTGGTCTTCGTGTTGCTCGCGAAACCTACCAGAGCTTCTCTGATTGCGGGCGCGCTGGTAATGCTTCCCGGGCTGCTCTTGCGTGGACTCGCTTCCGGCCATGTGCAAAAGGACAAGCAGCTCACCACCAGCGGCCCCTATGCCTACACTCGCAACCCTCTGTATCTTGGTTCGCTGATGCTGGCGGCGGGCTTCGCCATCGCGGCGCGCAGTTGGTGGATCGTCGCGGCCATGCTCCTGATGTTCGCCGTAATTTACGTTCCGGTCATCGCCGGCGAAGAACGCTACCTGCGCCAGACGTTCGCGGAGTACGACGCCTATGCCCGCCACGTGCCGCGCATGTTGCCGCGGCTCACGCGCTACGGTAACCAGCAGAGCGCGTACTCTTCCTCACGCTACTGGAAGCATCGCGAATACGAGGCCAGCATTGGCTGCGTGGTCGTGCTGGGAATCCTCGTCGTCAAGCTGATGTGGTAGTCTGCCGGAAGGTTTCTCCATACAAGGACCGCAAGAATAGTGCCAGACTTCCGCCGCACCGCCCCTAAAGGGGCATCTTTTTTCGTAGAACTTGCGGCATCGCTGAAGCGATGCCTTGATACGAAGCGGGACTGCTTTCGCATCCTTCCCACGCTCCTGCTGCGGTTTTTCCCGATTCTTCTGATCGCCACCCTGCCGGCGCAGCAGGCCCCGCCCACGGCAATAACGACGATCGGTCCCGCTCCCGTCGAAATCGCGCCTCCACGTCCTAACTATCCTTTTCCCGATGGGCGGAGCTACGTGTACTCAGCGGAGTGGCATTTGATTACCGCCGGGACTGCGATCGTGAAAATGAACCCTGCCGGGGACGAACGTAAAGTCACCGCGTCCGCCGAATCTTCGGGAGCCGTCAACATCATTTTTCCTGTGCACGATCGCTTCGAATCGCGCTTCAATCCACGGACGTTCTGCTCGCTCTCAATCTTCAAGCACAGCGAAGAAGGCTCGCACAAACGCGAGACCTCCATCCACTTCGATTACGCGCGCAAGAAAAGCGCGCTCGATGAAAAGAACCTGAAGACGGGCGAGACCAAGCACGTCGAAAACGATCTCGCCGCTTGCGCCACCGACGTCATCACCGGCTTCTACTACCTGCAGTCGCTGCCGCTGCAACCGGGCGCCAGCTACGAATTCCCGATCAGTGACGGGAAGACGACCATTGTCCGCGCCACCGTGGAGAAGCGCGAGCAGATCAGAGCGCCGGCCGGAACCTTCCCGGCCGTGCTGGTTACCGCCGAAGCCATCTCCGGCCCGCTGCAGTCCAAGGGCAAAGTTTGGGTATGGTATTCGGAGGATGCGACTCACACGCCGGTGCAGATGCGCGCCAAGTTGGGATGGGGCACGCTGCTGTTTCGTTTGCAGCGGATCGAGAAGTAGAAGCTCACTTCATCGCGATCGCAAGGGACTTCTGCCACCTGCATCTTCCTCGGCAAGCGAGCAACTGGGCGTCGAAGTCCCTATTGCAGCCGGAAACGTTCATTCATCAGCCGCTGCAGCCGCGGCCGGTAGATAAGATCGTAGGCAAGTTCTTTGTCGGGAAACATAGTGAGGGCGGCGCAGCGGGCGTTCGCGGCCATTTCCGCTGCTTCTTCCAGCGTCAGATCGGGATCTTGGCCGATCACCGACATCACCATGCTCATCATCACCTGCAAGCGCCGTAGTCGTCGGGCCTCCTCCGTGCGTTCGCCGTGTTCCCCGCCTGGTGGTTTGGTCCGTTGCCCTTCCATACGCCCCCGTTCCACTTTGGATGTTGAGCAAGCCCCTGGCGTTGCGCCCTAGTCGCCATTGTGCCAGCTTCCGCCGGCGAATCAAGCTTCCCTTGGGCGTACGGCTTTGTGATGCGCAAGACAGAGGCATGGTAACTGCCGTAATCTGTTGGCAGGCAGTCTTACGGAGGACGCATGCCAGAGCCGACTAACTCCTCGCCTCAACCCGAGCCTAACGAGAAACTCGTCAAGATTTTCGACACCGAGCAGGAGAACGAAGCCATCGTCGTGCAAGGCTTGCTGGAATCTGCCGGCATCGAGTCGGACTTGAAATCGATCGATGCGGTCCAGAACGCGTTTCCCGGCGTTGGCGGAACGGTCATTCTTGTGCGCGAAGAAGACGCGCCCGAAGCGGAAAAGATCATCGATGCATACCGTAAATTACCGCCTCTCGACGACGAGACCGCCGATATTCCTGGGTGAGAAAAGAGTTCCCGTAGAGACGCGGCTGGCCGCGTCTTACTGGGTGGACAAAGGCAAAGGTGAAATTCAGTCGGAGAGCCATATGGAACGGCCAAGGGTAAGGTCCATCGTCCTAGTATTAGCCGTCCTTGCCGGAGCGTGGGGGGGCACATGGCCACCGCGTCCGCATAGAGGCATGGCTCTGGCATCTTCGGCACGGCACTGCGATTAACGTTGGTAATTGCGTCGTCCCGGTTCCGGCGAACTGGTATGTGGAGAGTCAAGAGGACGGGGGCCAGCTGCTGGTCAGGATTGACACCAGCGATCAGACGCCGTCAAAGAAACTGAGGGCGCACGCCTCGATATTGCTTTTCCCCGAGAATCCCCTGAACGACCTGGATCTCGCGCGTCTCACGTCTCTCGACCTGATGTCTCTGAAAAAAGGCGGAGTGGACCCTGTTTTGCGACGGACGTTCATCGCGGGTGGCGGGACGATTTCGTGCGCAGGGGGCGACGAGCCAAGTAGCAGGCGGATGTACGATGTCGATCCTCAGAGGTGGCACTGCAAGTCGTCAAGCGGGTTACAGATAACAGTGGGATCGACCAACGCTGACATGGGTCAGGTATGGGAGATCGTGTCGGGTATTCGCAAGAAGTCATAGCGAGTATTGTCGTTTCTTCAACGGCCGTTCACCGCACAGGTGCGGGTTCAGTGCAGAAGCGCGACATCCGGGGTAACCGACCTGCCATCCAGGTAAAAGCTGATTGCGCCCTCAGCATCGGTGCGGTAGGTCTTCACCCCCGCCTGCTGTAGCCGTTCCAGCACTTCGCGCCGGGGATGTCCGTAAGTGTTTCGCACACCCACGGAAATAACCGCATAGCGCGGATGAACGGTGCGAAGCAGATCGGCAGACGTTCCGCTGGCGCTTCCGTGATGCGCCACCTTCAGCAGCATCGCCTCCCCAGGGCGCTCTTCCACGATGCGCCGTTCTGCTGGGCGCTCCGCGTCTCCCTCGAGCAAAGCGGTCGTCCCGCGAAACGCGGCAGTAAATACCAGGCAATCGTCGTTCGGACGCCTTAAGCCGGTAACCTGGTCGCGTCCCGGAGCGAGCATGTGGAAGTGGGCTCCACCGTAATCGAACTCATCGCCTTCCTTTTTTATCGAGATTGCCATTCCCGCTCGCTGCGCTTGCGCGACCACTGCGGCAAACGCGCCCACCGGCCGGTCAATACTCAGCCACAGTTGCCGCGGGTGAAAATTAGCCATCACCGCCGGCATTCCGCCGTAGTGGTCGGCATCGGGATGCGTCATCACAACCAGATCGAGATGGTCGATGCCTCGATGCCAAAGATAAGAAGAGACCACCTGTTCGCCGATATCGAAGTCGGAATGCATCCACTGTGGTATCCCTCCGGCATCGATGAGCACCGTGTGTTGGTCCGGCGTCACCAGCAGGATGGAATCGCCCTGTCCAACGTCAATGGCTGTCATCTCCATCACGCCGGGGCGAAGATGAGGATGAGAGGGAACAAAAGCTATCCATCCCGCAACGCCGAAGAGAAGCACGATGGAAGCGAATGCCGCACAGCGCCTGGCCCGCACCAAAAGCATGGCGAGCGCCAGTGCGGCAATTGAGGCTAGTATCATCGCAAGCGAGGGCATGGCCACGCGCAGATCAGCGATCGATGCGCCGGCGAGATGAGCACCGCCGAGAAAGTGCACCGTTCCCGCGATGCCTTCGAGCGCGAGGCCGGAAATCCAAACTGCGGGCTGGGCAAGCGTGGTTGAAATGTATCCCAAGCCGACCGCAGCAGCGGCGGCGGGCATCAGCACTTGGGTCAGCGGAATCACCGCCAGATTGGCCGGCATTCCCATGGTGGTCGCGCGATGAAAGTGGTACGCCATGAGCAGCGCCAGCCCCGCTTGCATCAGCGCCGAGATGAAAATCAATCCGCCCAGACCAATTGCCACCCGCATGAAAATCGCGGGTAGGGCCAGGCTGAGGCGGTCGCCGATGAATCTCTTCAGCCGTCCTGCGATCAACCTCAGATCCAGCCGGAACTGCGCTACCTCGGGCGGGACGTGCAAGTCGTAGCTGACGGCTCGCAGCAGCCTTAGCCCCCGCGCATAAGGCAAGGTTGTCCGCTCCAGAATCGGCGCGCCGATGCCCGCGATGATGAAAACCGCAAGAAACGTCAGCTGAAAACTGGCGCCAAACAGGGCATGCGGGTCGACAATCAGAACTCCCAGCGCCGCCGCGCCAATGGCGTTCATCATGTTGCGTCCGCGATACAGCAGGCGCGCGCCCAGGTAAATCGCCAGCATCAGCGCGGCACGCCATACCGGTGGACCAACCCCCACCACAAACGCATAGGCGAACGAGACCACCACTGTGGTGATGGCCGCGACCGCGGGGTCCACGCGAAACTGGCGCAGCGTCCAAAAAATGGCGAACGCCAGGATGCTCAGGTTCATTCCCGAAACAACCAGCACATGATATGTGCCCGAACGTTGATACTCGGTGCGAGTCGCGTTGCGCAGGAATGATTCTTCGCCGAGAACCATGGCGTCCATGAGCGAGGCTTGCGATGCCGGCCACAACTGGTGAATCTTGGCCACGATGCTCGCATGAACGCGCGTCCGCCAAAGTTGAATCCAGTTGCCGGAAAAGCCGGGGAGCCGCTCGATATCTCTTGCCTCCGCCGACCCCAGCACGCTGATGCCGTTGTCGCGCAAATAGCCCTCATAGTCGAAGGCTCCGGGATTGCGATAGTTGCGCGCCGGATGCAGCTTGGCGAGAATGCGCAGTCGCGTGCCGTAGGTGAATGGAGAGACGGGCGCCTCGCCCGTCGCGTTTGCACCATCCGCAGCATTGAGGCCGGGCGAGAGCCCGCCCTGAGCTTGCCGAAGGGACGCCCGGCGCTCCACTGGCTCTGTCTTTTCGTAGATGGACAGCCGCACCCCCGCCCGCACCGGCCAGTTTTCACCCTGACTCGCTATCCCTTCAGTCTCGATATCAATGGATTCACGAATCTGCTGCGTTCCAGCGGCCCGCGCATATCCTTCACGAATCACGTGGGCCGTGAGCGTAACTTCACGACCATCCGCGAGGAAGGAAATTCGAGGATCACCCTGCGGTTGACCGCGAATCTGAATCAGAAAGGCACCCAGAAGGAACCATGTACCCAGCGAGAGTGTCTTGGCCAGCCACGCTCGCTTCCGCAGAAACCATGACGCTGCGAAGACGAACGCCACCACCGCAATCATCCACCACGACGGGGGCCTCCAGGCTCGCACGCCGGTCCACAGACCGAGCGAAAATGTCAGCGCCGCCCAGAACAAAGGTTGCCGCGGCGGCTTGTGGTTGCGCATCATTCGCCAGGTCGCTGTATGGAGGAGGAACTTGGACGACGTGAAAGCGGTCAGCGCGCCAGCAGCATCACCGATTCGATGTGAAACGTCCCAGGAAACAGATCGAACAAGTGTGCTTCCTCGATGTGGTAGCCGGCCGCCAGGAGGGGGGCGAGATCCCTGGCCAGCGTCGCCGGATCGCACGAAACATATCGGACGCGAGGCGCTCCGAGTGCCACCAGCGAGCGAATTACCGCTTTGCCGGCGCCGGTGCGGGGAGGGTCCAGGACAACCAAATCAGGCTGTTGTCGCACTGGCCGGTGTCTCGGGGAATCGCTCCTCAGGTAGTCGTTCCTAAGAAAATCCTCGGTTCGCGCGCCGACCGCTTTCACGTTCGCAGGCACATTCTGCACAAGATCCCCATACGCTGTCTGTGACGCCTCTACACTAAAAATGTGATGAAAGTTTCGCGCCAAAGCCGCCGAAAACAATCCCACACCTGCATACAGGTCGAGTGCGAGGTCTCCGCGAGCGTCTCCGGTCACGACCGAAACCAGTTCGTCCACCAGATGACGGTTCACCTGAAAAAAAGCGCCCGCACTGACTTGATACTCGTGGTCCCTGGTTCGATAGCGAATCGCCTTGGCGCCCGATTGCGCCAGCGCCTTCGGATCGGGCATTTCATCTTCTTCGGCTCGACGCCGCGAAGAGAAAAACGTCACACCGCTGATTTCCGGCACCTCGCGAGCGAGCGCTTCCGCCCATCGCAACAAATCCTGCTTGTCTGCTTCGCGGTGGCAGAATGCCCAGGCCAGCACCCGCTCATCCGCCGCATCCGCGAACAGCTCAATTTCCTCCACTGCCGGCGGGCAGTTCAATCCGCCGAGCTCGAGCAGTCGCGCCATTACGCGATTGAGCAAGGGCGAGCTGATCGGACACTCGCGCACGGGAAGAAATTCGTGCGAGCCAAATTGGAAGTAGCCCAAGGCAAACTCTGGCGAAATCCGCACCTGCAGCCGAGTGCGATTGCGATAGTTCCACGGCGGAGAAGCGTGCTGGCGAATCTCGGATTTCAGCTCGATCTTTATTTTTGCAATGCGCTGCAGCGTCTCGCGCAGAATCCCCGCCTTGAACTCCAGTTGCCGATCGTAGGGTATGTGCTGATAATGACAGCCGCCGCATCGCCGGAAGTACGGACAACGGGCTTCGACGCGATCGGGCGACGCTTCAATCAACTGGGTAACCGAGCCGCGCGCGTACCCAGGTTTCTCCTGTCGGATCTCCGCCTCAACCCGCTCCCCCGGCAGCACGAACGGCACAAACACCGCCATGCTGCGCCCATCCGCGCCGGACGGGGTGCGCGCCAATCCGTCACCGCCATAAATCAGTTTGTCGATGGAAAGGAGCAAGACGTAAGTGTAGCGCGGGCACTCCCCTAAAATTCGCGAAATGAAATTGCAATTGTCATCCTGAGCGAAGCGAAGGACCTATGCATTCGGGTGGATGCAAATACACAGGTCCTTCGCTTCGCTCAGGATGACAGCGTTGTTTAGGTTCCGAACTTGCGGGGCGCAACACTAGTGCATGTAAAACAAACTCAGCCGCGGCACGCCGCACCGCTCCAGCAGCCGCTTGTGCACATACTGCTTGTGCAATTGTTCAACCTGCGCGGCCGTCATGTTCCTCCGGTAGGGAGCAATATCCCGGTCCGCTTCCGCGCGAACCTTCACCAGATCTTCATCCGGAGTCGCCGCCATGAGCACGGCGAAGAGCTTCTCTTCCATCACGGTCAACCGCCGCTCCAAATCTTCCAGCCGAGGAAGCTTCCCGCTGCTCTCGATTGCGCCAGCCATCTCGCGCAGCGAACCTGCTTCTTCCCGTGCCAGCGCTCCCGTCGCGAATCCCGCGCGCTCCGGGAGTTTCGCTTTCTCCAGGCGCTCGGCGTTGCCACGCAAGAACGCCGCAATCTGCGCGGCTTCGAACCCAGGCTCTCGCTGAGCTTTTTCACCGCTGGCCGCACCGACCGCCGCTTCTTTCATATCTTCCGCCGCCGACAAAACCGCCTGCGAACAGTAGGCCAGGCTATTCACTTTCTTCGATTTCGACGGACGCTGATCGTACTTGTCAAACGCATCGTCCACCCCGCGGAGCACGGCTTCCAGCGGCACGCCGGCATTTTTCCAAGTCTCGATCAAAGCCCAATCGAGCGTCGAAAGCAGCAAATGGGTTCCCCGTCGCCGCAAGTAGTGCTCTTCGATTTCGGTGAAGTAATTGAAGTAGTTTTCCACGTTTCCAGAGAGGTCAGAGGTAAGAGGTCAGATTGCAGAGGTGAAGGCTTTTGGTTCTAACCTCTGCAATCTGACCTTCGACCTCTCACCTCGTTTTGGATGACTTCGGCGAGGGCCACGGTTTCGCATCCTTCGCCGCTTTCGGCGCGGCTTCGCGGCGAACAAAGGATGACTGGTTCCGATCCCAGATAATGCGCAGCCCCTCGAGGGTCAGAAACTCGTCCACATCTTTAATGAAATGCGAAGCGGTGCCAATCAGCGATCCCAGCCCGCCCGTCGCAATCACGCGAGTCTCCGCACCCAGTTCGTCCACTAACCGCTCCAGGATGCCGTCGACCAGGCCGAGATACCCGTAATAAAGTCCCGACTGCAAACTGCCCACCGTATTCGATCCGATCATGCGCGCGGGCTTGCGAATCTCTACCCGCGGCAGGCGCGCCGTGCGCTGAAACAGCGCGTCCGCCGAAATTCCAATCCCGGGACAAATCACGCCGCCCATGTACTCGCCCTTTTTCGAAACGCAATCAAAGGTCGTCGCCGTGCCGAAATCCACGATCACGCAGGGCCCGCCATATTTCTCAAACGCCGCCACCGCGTTCACGATGCGGTCCGCGCCCACTTCTGCGGGATTGTCATACAGCACCGGCATGCCCGTCTTAACGCCGGGCTCGATGAACAGCGGTTTGGTGTTGAAATAGCGCTCGCACACCTGCCGCAGCACCGGATCGAGCGGCGGCACCACCGATGAAATGACGATCCCGTGCACATCCGTAACTTCCAGGTTGTCCATCGAGAAAAGGTTGCGGAAGATTACTCCGTACTCGTCGACGGTGCGGGTGAGATGGGAGCCGACACGCCAGTTCGCGACCAGTCGCTCGTAGCGAGCGGGTTCCATGGTTACATCCTCGCCGGGACGATGCGCCACCCGCTCAAAAACGCCCAGCACCGTGTTGGTATTGCCGACATCGATCACGAGAAGCATAATCAGATCTTCACCGTTCCGCTCACCACCGTCCGCAACCCCTCCGCCGTCCTCACTCGCAAAAATCCGCGCTCGTCCAATCCCTCGGTAACGCCCGTCAGACCACCGTTCTCGTCTCCGTTGACTAGGATACTCACTCTTCTGCCGCGCACCGACGAAGAACTCTCCTCGAATCGGCGCAGGATCGCCTCCCGCGCTCCCGCATTTTCCACCAGGCTGCGATACTCCCGGTCGAGCGATTTTAACAACGCGGCGCAGAGCTCCACCCGCGACCACTCCGTACCCGTCTCCATCCGCAACGAAGTCGCAATCTCGCGCAGTTCGGCCGGAAACTTCACCTGGTTCACGTTGATGCCCACCCCCACCACCAGGTGGCGCACCCGCGTGGCCTCGGCATTCATCTCGGTTAGAATGCCGCAGAACTTCTTGCCGCCAAGCAACAGGTCGTTCGGCCATTTCAGATCCGCGCCAAGCTGGGGCGCAATCTCTGCCACCGCCGCGCGCACCGCCAGCCCCGCAGCGAGCGAAAAAATCAGCGCATCCGAAGGCGGCATCACCGGACGCAGAATCACCGAGCAGTAAATACCAGTCGACCGCGCCGAATGCCAGGTATTCGCGCCGCGTCCGCGCCCGGCCAACTGTTCCTCGGCAAGAAATACGCTGCCTTCGGGCGCGTCTTCCGCCGCGGCTCGCATCGCCTCCAGATTGGTCGAGCCGATCTTGTAATAGTGGTGGATCTGCTTGGCGCCGCCACTTCCGAAGATCGTGCCCTTCAATGAAGGGGCCAACATCTCCGGCAGCAGCAGGTCTGGAACCGCGCGCAGTTGATAGCCGGTCGCCGGATGCCCCGCGACATCCACGCCCAACCCGCGCAGTTGCTGAATCATCCGCCAAACTTCTGATCGGCTCGTCCCAATCTCTTCGGCAATCTTGGTGCCGCTGACGACAACAATAGCGTGGTCCATCAGCAGGCGCACGATGCGGCCCAGGCGAACGTCAGTCGCCTTGTGCACGGAAGGCGCGCGCCGAGTTTTTGGAGAAGCTTGGATGGAGGGATTATAAACAGTCGCTGGTCGCTAGTCGCTAGTCGTTGGCAACCGAATTTTAAGATGATCCAGACCCGCGATCGACCAACGGCCAGCGACTAACGACCGCGTTTACGCCGGCGTCACTCTCAGACTCATATCCACCGCCGTCGCCGACTGCGTCAGCGCCCCTACCGAAATGAAATCCACGCCGGTCTCGGCGTACGAACGCACGTTTTCCAGATTGATTCCTCCCGCGTACTCCAGCGGAATGCGCCGGGGCTGGCGCGAACAGATCTCGACCCCCTTGCGCACATTCTCAACGCTCATATTGTCGAACAGGATCGCCTCCGCCCCGTGTTCCAGCGCCTGCTGCAGTTCTTCGAGCGACCGCACTTCAATCTCGATCGGCTGCCGCCCACGGCGGTTGTGGATCGCGCGTTCCAGCGCCGGAATCGCGCCCCCGGCCAGCGCAATGTGATTGCCCTTGATCAGCACGCCGTCGGAGAGATCGAGCCGGTGATTCTGTCCGCCGCCGCAGCGCACCGCGTGTTTGTCAATCAAGCGCAAGCCCGGCGCCGTCTTGCGCGTGTCGAGAATGCGCACGCGCGTGCCCTCGACCGCATCGACAAACTTGCGCGTGGTGGTCGCGATTCCCGCCATCCGCTGCAGAAAATTCAGGATCACCCGCTCACACGACAGAATCACCCGCGCATTATGCTGGATCACCGCGATCTGCTGCCCCGCGTGCACGCGGACGCCATCAAAAATCGAGGGGTGGCTCGTCACCTCGTAGTGCGAAGTGACCGCCCCGTCAAGCGCCGCATAGACGTCGAGAATCCGCGGAATGCATGCCAGGCCGGCCAGAATGCATTCCTGCTTCGCGAGTATCGTAGCCGAAGCGCGCTGGTTGGGATCGATGCAGGCATAGCTGGTCGCATCGCGCGTCGCCCGATCTTCGTTCAGCGCGTTCTCGATAATCGCGGTAATCCGTCGTGAATTCCAGTCCATGATCGTTGATGTTCGTGTGGGGACGGGCGCCCTCGCCCGTCCATTTCCCTACCTGAGGTCTCTCAACTTGGCACCAATCTTCTCTCGCAGAATCGTCGCTTCCTGTGCTTGTTTGCGCAACCCTTCTACTACATGCGGAGGAGCCTTGCTCAAGAACTGCTCGTCGCTAAGTCGGGCTTGCGCACTGGCCAGTTGCTTCTCGATCTTCTCTAGTTCTTTGGTTAGACGCTCGCGCTCGGCGGCAACGTCGATCTTTTTTTCGTAAATGGCATGAACGTCAAATCGCGATGTGCTGCGCGCGCCCGGCAAGTTCCCGAGCGACCTTTCCACAAACACAATCGTTTCCACATTTGCCGGACGATCCCGCAGAACCGCACTCAAATTTTTCTCGATCATCGCGCGAATCTCCGGGTCGTGGACAAAAACCTCGAACGTCACTTTGGCCTTGGGCTCGACTTTCAATTCCGCCCGCAGATTGCGGAGCGTGACGATCAGATCTTGCAGGATTGCCATCTCCGTCTCCGCGCCGAGATCGACCTGCTTTTCATCCGCTGCGGGACACGTTGCCAGTGCAATCGATTTGAGCGGAGGCGCTCCGTCGTAGATCGCGTGCCAGATTTCCTCCGTGATAAACGGCATCACCGGATGCAGCAGCCGCAGCGACGCCTCGAAGAGGTGAACCAGATTCGCACACGCAATTTTGGCCTCCGCATCCTCTTGGTTCAGCCGCGGCTTGATCAGCTCGATATACCAGTCGCAAAAATCGCCCCAGAAAAAATCATAGATGCGATTCGCCGCTTCGTCGAAGCGATAGGCCTGGAGAGACTCGTTCACGTCCGCAGCCGCGCGATTGAACCGCGAAAGAATCCAGCGGTCTTCGAGCAAGGAAGTCTGAAACCCGGCAACGCCCGTGTGGGGACGGGGCTCTGCCCCGTCCTGGCCGGGCCGCAGGCCCGGTTCCACACGATCCACATTCATGAACATGAACCGCGCCGCGTTCCAGATCTTATTGGCAAAATTCCGATAACCCGCCGTTCGGCTCTCGCTGAACGCGATATCGGTCCCCGGCGCCGCCATCGACGCCAGCGTGAAGCGCGTCGCGTCCGTCCCGTATTGCCCGATTACCTCGATCGGATCCAGCACATTCCCCTTCGTCTTCGACATTTTCTGCCGCTCGGCATCGCGCACCAGCGCATGGATGTAAACCTCGCGAAAGGGAACGCTCGCCCGCAAGTCGCCTTCTGAATCCGGGTGCCCCATCCTAAACGCCTCGCTTCTTGAGGCGTTTAGGGTGGGTTTGTGCGGCGGCATCATGAACCAGCACCCCAGCATGATCATGCGTGCCACCCAGAAGAACAGGATGTCGAAGCCGGTGATCATCAGCGAATTGGGATAGAACACTTCCAAGTCGCGCGTAGCCGCCGGCCAGCCCAGCGTCGTGAACGGCAGCAGGCCCGACGAAAACCAGGTGTCGAGTACGTCCCTATCCTGCTCCAGCTTCGTGCTGCCGCACTTGCACGCCGAAGGGGCCTCGCGCGCCACCACTACTTCCTTGCAGTTGCCGCAATACCAGGCCGGAATCCGGTGTCCCCACCACAACTGCCGCGAGATGCACCAGTCGTGGATGTCATGCATCCAGTTCAAATAAATCTGCCCGTAGTTTTCCGGCGTGAAGCGGATGTATCCCTTCTCGACCACTTCAATGGCGCGCTTGGCCAGCGGCGCAATCTTGACGAACCACTGCGTCGAGAGCCGCGGCTCGACAATCGTGCCCGAGCGGTCGCACTTGCCCAGCGCAATCGTGTAATCCTTCGTGCCCACGAGATACCCTTGCTCGGCGAGGTCTTCCACCACATGCGCGCGCGCGGCAAAGCGATCCAACCCCGCGTAGGAACCGGCATTCGCATTCATCCTGGCGTGCTCATCGATCACTTCGATCTGCGGCAGGTCGTGCCGCCGGCCGGCCTCAAAATCATTGGCATCATGCGCCGGCGTCACCTTCACCGCGCCCGTGCCGAACTCCGGCTGCGCCAGTTCGTCGGTGATGATCGGAATTTCGCGATTCATCAGCGGCAGCATTACCTGCTTGCCGTGCAGATGCGTGTAGCGCTCATCCTTCGGATTCACCGCAACCGCCGTATCGCCCAGCATCGTCTCCGGACGCGTCGTCGCCACCGTGATGAATTCATTCGTCCCAATAACGGGATACCGAATCTCCCACAGCTTGCCCGCGACATCTTCGTGCTTCACTTCGAGATCTGAGATCGCGGTGCCGCAGTCGGAACACCAGTTCACGATGTACTTCCCGCGATAAATCAGCCCGTCTTCATAGAGCCGCACGAACGCTTCCTTCACCGCGCGCGACAGCTTGTCGTCCATGGTGAAGTACTCGCGCCCCCAGTCGACCGACGCGCCCAGCCGCTTCATCTGATCGAGGATGGCGCCGCCATACTCGCGCCGCCACTCCCAGACCCGCTCCATGAACTTCTCGCGCCCCATCTCGCGCCGCTTCTTGCCCTCTTTCGCCAGCTGACGCTCGACCATCATTTGCGTCGCAATGCCCGCATGGTCGGTACCGGGCAGCCACAGCGTCACATCGCCGCGCATGCGATGCCAGCGCGTAATGATGTCCATCTGCGTCTGGTTCAGCATGTGCCCCATGTGCAGCCGTCCCGTCACGTTCGGCGGAGGCAAAAGCAGCGTGAACGTGTGGGGCGGGCATTCCTGCCCGCCCGAAGGTGTCTCCACATGAAACAGTTTTTCCCGGACCCAGTACTCGGCCCAGCGCGCTTCAATCGCGCCCGGTTCGTAAGCTTTCGGCAATTCGTGCGGCATGGTTGAGGACCAGCTATCAGCTGTCAGCTCTCAGCTTTCAGTTAACAACTGACTCTGCGATTTCACGGGCCTGAGCGACAAAAAGCTCAGCGGTGATCACTGACAGCTGAGAGCTGACAGCTGATAGCTGGAACTTTCGATCTTACAGGCGCAAGAAAAGAAGGGTCAAACGTGCGCCGGGGTGAGAACAGGACGGGACGGAATATGCACCCCCCGCCGAGTCAATCACCTGATTTCGGAGCAATTTTGATGTGACTCTCCCAATTTTGTCTCTTTGTTTTGTAGAATCTTAAGAAATGCACGAGAAAATTCCACCGGAGCGCTATTGGCACTGCGCGGTCACGACGGCTCGTGATAAAGAAACCGCAATTGAAAATGACCTCACCTTTTCAGAGCTCCAGAGGAAGGTAGTAGAGCCGTGGCTGATGGGGCGCCCCTTCACAGTTTCCGGGCGGATCATCCGATCCAGCGATTCTGTATCCACAATAAAGATCACCCATACCACTCAACCCCAAGAGTATTATGCCAATGCGCATGACTCAAGGATGCAGGCGAGCGGCATCATGGACATGGCCACCGACCGAAGGTACTTACCGCTCTCGGACGGGCAGGACTTCACGTTCGACCTTTTGTTTTCCGGACAGCTGAAGCGCTCTGATGCTGCCGCCGATGTAGATGTGGTAGAGCGGGTTTGCAGACGCATCGGTAAGTCTGCTCAAATTCTTTGCAATCGGTCTCGAAAAGGCAAAGAATCTTACGTAATCACGAATGAATACGATGTTCAGGATCTCCTTCATGCAACTCTGCGTGCTTATCTGAAGTACTCCGTACAGGAGGATCCTCTACCGAAGCTGGCCGGAGCAAAGTCAGGAAGGGCGGACATCTCAATTGAGGAGCTGGGACTCCTGATTGAGGTCAAGTATGTGCACAGCCCGGACGACCAGAAAAGACTATTCAATGATTTCTCGCAGGACCTGTTTCTATACGCCCAGTGGGTTCCCCTTAAGACGTTGTTTTACTTGATCTACAATTCGTCCGATCTTCGCGATGCCGAAGCGCTCGAAAAGTTGAGTGGTGATCAAGAAATCAAGGGGAAGCGGTTTCATGTACAGGTTCTTCTTGTATGAACCCTAGGGGAAGAGCATTGGGCAAACTGCCACACCGTATCCAATAATCGCAGGTCTGCCTTTGCCTTGAAGCAAAAGAAATACACGGTCCCCAATAGAGACGTGCTTGCGATTGTGAAATCGCCACTTCTCTACAACACTCTTACCCTTACGGGAGGTTCTGGCAAGGCGCTGAATATTGTCCAGTGGCCAGCCTCGATCCGGATTTTCTGACGCAGGCTTAAACGTGATTAGGAATGATTTCATCAGTACTAGGTTCTCTCGCGCGCTAGCGTTTTGGCAAACCGTGGGATAATGCTCGGTACCCTATTTTGATCCTAGCAGAGCCAATTGGCGGCACGCTGGCATTTAGTTATTTGAGCTACTCGATGAAGAATGTGTGTCGACTTTGCTAAGTTTCTCGATCTCCACATATTGCTCAAAGCGACGACGAAGGATTTGGTAGCGCCCCTTGATACTGGAAGCGTCGTTACTAGTCCGCGCCATAAGTTCGAAGTCGTCTAACTCTGAATTTCTGACACCTTGATTCTGTTTCTCTTCCTTGTTAGCTTTTCGTTCATTGTCAAATTGGACCAGAAAAGGTCGCATCATTCGCAGGGTGTCCGGCTCGACCTCCCTAATGAGCCAGTAAATCGGTACAATTTGGGCCTGCTGGGCCAAGAGAGGATCCTTTTCGAGAAAGACTCGCGACATCCTATCTAATATCGCTGTCACTCCTTCGGCCGAGCGACGCACATTTGTATTTTGAGATTCGGATATCGTCTCGTCCAAAGTCTCTTCCACTTGTTCCAACTCCTGCTCGCCTTCGTCCACAAGAGCGTCGAGATGGGACTTTTTCGTGTCTGTCAGAGCTCCCCGATGTTCTACGAGCAGGAGTTTGGCCGCCGCATTCCGGTCTTCCGATCGATTCATTGAGAACGCTACTCGTGTCTTGAAGAAATCGTGACTTGCAAGATGCCGGATTAACTGCGGCACCTCTCCTTGCATAGCGTTTCGTATTTCGGAACCGGTCAGCGGCTTACTTGTGTTAAGCCTTACAAATAGATCATTGATCTTTGACTCGTCATCGGTGATGACACTCATAACTGTCAACGAATAATTATCGAATTTCCGCGCAATCTTGGGATAGTTGTGCACCAAATCTTGATATGCCAACCCTCCCAGTCGCAAAGATGGATCTTCCATATATTCAAAATCGCTCGCCAAGGTTAAAGGACCGTCGAAAAATTCATAGATCGCTAGCAGTCGTTGTTTTCCATCGATTACGGCATATTTCTTTTTGGATTGATTTAGACCACTATTGAAAAATGTGAAGTCGGCTACATAGATTTTTGGGATATCAAATCCGTTCAAAATTGAATCGATGAGATATCGTTTCTGCGGCTCAGACCAGATATGGCCCTTCCGCTGATAGACAGGAGCCAAATCAATATCGTCTCTCTCATCTCTCCACCATGAGAGAGTGCGCGGAGCCATGGGCAGTACACTAAAGGTCACCAGAGATCTCCTTAGAATCTGAGTCGATATTTGATCTCGCGGCCCAAGCCGTCGAGGTCCGGATAAACTACGGAATCAGTAATACCGGTTGCAAATAATGCGTCTCGCATAGATTTCTTGAGTGTCCGGTTGATCACGAGCTTATGAAGCAAACCAGGAACGGCGGTAAGAACTGGTTCGTTGTTCATCGCAACCGCTTGTGTACCAAATAGGACAAACGCACCACGCTGGGCTACGATTCGTGGACTGTTATGTACCCCATCCATAGCAACCGGCAGCTTTCCCGAATTCTTGGGAGGAATACTGGGCTCATATCCGTGCAGCAATTCGTCCTCGATTGCAAAAATGTGGTCTGCTGTGTGGTTCGTGAGTGCTGTCTTGTTAAGCAGAATAGGATTCAGTACCCAAACTGCAGAGTCAACAGCGCGCGCGGGGTCTTCGTCGGCAGCATTTTCCAATGCAAAAAACAGGGCAATATAGGGGTTTTCTGTCCAATCCAAAAGCCTTGTTGGAACACCGTGATGTTGCATTAAGAACAGCAACTCAAAATCGCCTTTTGGTAGTTCCCTAAGAAAGGGCGGAGCGCGATGACGAAACATGGACATCAAATCGGCTTCCAGTCCTTTCAGGTTCGCCCCTGTGATAGTTGGGTGCCGATACAGACTCGGGAGCAGTACATGTCTTGCTGAATCACGAACACCGCGAAACCAAAGGGGACTGTCGAACACCGTCTTATCCTTTAAGAAAACGCTAAGATCGTTGAGACATGAAATGAGGGTTTCCGGAACGGAAGGGACCGACGGAGTCGCAACAGTTGTCATAACCGACCAATTACCTCCCCAAAAGGATAGTCTCGATTTTCTTTGCGGACAATAACCTATCCCAAAAGACCTTTAGCTTGCCAACCCTGGAGGCATCTGGACACATTGAGAAACACCCACCTCAACTCTAATCACCCTTCACGAGGCTGCCGACAGATCACAATTCCATGGGTGTAGTCCCGCGCTTCCTTATAGAGGATCATGTGGCTGGGAAATCTAGTCGACTGCCAACCGGGAAGGCATTGTGTGACGAGACGGAGCAGCTCGCTCACCGGCATTCCCTCCGCTGGCACTGTGACTGTAACGTTGTTGTAGTCCGGGTGTCCCAGGCGATATCTCTTCTTGTCCGTAACTTCAAACCTGAGATCGAACGGTAGTTCCGCCTTCATCTGGATCAGCAGTTCCCTGATATTCCAGTCCCCTGCCGACACGCCGCCGCAAGGCCAGTCGTCCCGGACAGGAAACTGGCTGTCGAATCCGTCCGGGGGCTTGTTTGTAGTTTCTCTGTTGCGACCAGGATCATGGGGACCAAAGCCGTTTCCGTTCCACTCGCACAGGTTGCCCGGCTGATGTTTGTAGTGGGCGATAAGCGAGGTTTCGGGTGCAAGCGCTGTCCAGTTCTTGGAGACAGTGAGGCACGTAAATGTGATCTCAGTAACCTCGATGTTGCGCCGCCCCATTATTTTGAAACGGTGCTCCGACAGCCGTTTCCTTAGGCTGTCGTCAGCCTTCCCTACATAAACGAGGACTGCCTTCCTGTATAGGTGATAGACGCCTTGGTCTGCGGGAACGAGGGCTAGGTTCTCTTCGTTCAAGGCGCCCGGAACCAGCGCCTCAAACGCTGCGGTTAGTTGCTCCGAAAGAGCATCGACGAGGTCGATCTCAAACTTGTCGTAGAAAGGCAACGTTCCTTTGGTCCGAGCACGGAGGCCAGCCGTTGCGCGAGCAACTCGGCGAGTTCCACCGGCACAGCGTTCCCGATCTGACGCATGCTCTCCGTCCAGGAGTCGGGGAACACGAACGTGTCCGGGAACGACTGCAACCTGGCACTCTCTCGTATTGTGAAGTATCGGACTCGGCCGCGCGCTAGCGCAAGCATATTTTCGCCGCCAGGGACCCCGTGAACTCCAGCCTTCAGAGTCTTAGCGGGCTGGTCCAGAACGCTTCCGGTGTGACCGGCGTAAGACCTTGCACCGGAAATCATAAAGTGGGTGAGCCCCGGCTCTTGGCTGGTTCGGCTCTCGCTGGGTTGTGGCAGGTCTGAGATAACGTCGCGAACCGTGCGCCATGCTTTGCGGGGCGGGGGCAACAGGTATTGAGTCACGGTGTCTAACCTGGCGCGCAGTGCAGGCGATGGTTTCATCGCCCTTATCCCGTGGCGCTCCCAGTATTCTCCGGTGCGAAACTGCTCCCACAAGAGAGTGTCCGCGCAGTGCGTGGGCAAAGGGAATGACCATTCAATCGCAAGGTCCGCTCGGATTGCCACGAAGAACAAGCGCTCACGTTTCTGCGGTATCCCGTAATTGGCCGCGTTCAGCACTTGATGTACAACGTTGTAGCAGAGGCCGTCCCTACGCCCCCGCGTGTGGTACCGCTCCAGCCGTGACAAGTGGTCCGACCACTCCTCGCCCCGCTTGCGGACGATCTCAGGGTAGGAGAGCATGAGCTCGATGTATCCGAAATACTTGCTAAAGGATGGCCTTGCCAGGCCCCGGACATTTTCTATCAATACGGCCTTCGGCATGAGCCGTCGAATGGCGCTGGCCATCTCCGGGAACATGTTGCGTTCGTCTTCGTGCCCTTTGTGCTTGCCTCCGATCGAGAAGGGCTGGCACGGCACGCCTCCGGCTAGCAGATCGACGCTGCCTTGCACTAGGCCGTAGTCGAACTCTCGGACATCGCACTGGTGCACCGGCCAGTCCGGCATGGACTCCACATTCCTAGTCTGGTTCTCTTTCAGTGTCCTATATGCTGAGCGGTCCCACTCGACGACAGCCAAGTGCTTGAAGCCTGCCCTGGCTACACCCAATGCCAGACCGCCTGCGCCACTAAAAAGCTCAACACTCTGCATCCAGAAACCTCTTGATCTTCTTTTCCAGCCTGTCAGTGTCGCTAAGTTCACACTCCCACACTACGCACACCTTCCAACCAGCCTTCCTCAATTGTGCCGCGTTCCTGCGATCACGTCGACGATTTGCGGTTAATTTTGGAACCCAGAAGTCGAGTCTAGACTTAGGGAGTCTCGCAAGGGAACACCCCAAATGGCGATGCCAGAAGCACCCGTGCACAAACAGCACTTTTTGCAACTTAGGGAAAACGAGGTCAGGCTTGCCTGGCAGCTTTGAGACGTGAAGCCTGTACCTGTAGCCGAGCCCATGCACGGTCGAGCGGACCGCCATCTCCGGTTTTGTGTCCGTTCCGCGCACAAGGGACATTCGCAGGCTGCGCTCTTGTCTGGTAAGAGTGTCCATCTGTGATAATGGAATCATAACCTGAGATCGGTTCTTTGCAGACGAGGAAAGAATGGGTCTCCCAGGTTGCCTGGCGGAGCTCAATTGCAGCTTCGTCTGCCTGAACTCGGTCGGGTTCTTGTGGTCTCGGATCTGAGCGTAGCGGACCGCGAGTTCCAACACGAGTTCGATCTTTGTAGTCATTCGCTGGTTCATTGTCGACCGTACTTTGAGTCCGCTGCTTCCACTAATTCCGCCAACGCCTCCCAGTGCCTCGGATGCGGGCGGTAGCCTTGCCGGATCTTGCCCGCGTACCAGCGAGATACACCGATCTCCCTTGCGATAGAGGAGGCTGAGGTTTGGGCAAGTGCTGGCTGAATTTTCTCCAAGTACACCTGATCGGTCAGCCACACTGGCTGGCTCGACGCATCCCATGCCGCGCACTCCTGTGCGTGCCGCCGACGCGACGCCCTGTGTTTGGCACGAGCTTCTGGACTGCGAGCCGCTATGCGACCGAGCTTCGCAGCATTGACCATTCGCCCCGCTGCTCCGCCAGAAGCACAGTCTGCACATGTGGTAGAGCGATGTTCGATGACCTTCCCGCAGAGGTGACAGAGTTTCTCTCTACGCGGTGTTGAGACTGGCGATGGCAGGGGTGAACTGCCCTTTGCCTCGCGTTTGTGGCGCTGAGTTAATCGTGTGGGAGGACCCACTGAGCGTTGTCCCTTCGCAGTTGGTGACCAGAACATGCGAGCAATTGACTCGGCGAATGGCGCGACCGCGCGGCCCCAGATTGGAGCAGTTTCCGAGAGACGAACGGCAAGAGATGCCATCAGACGGCAATTCCCATCCCTCTGCTCCAAGAACCACTCGCGCTTGAGCAAGTCATGAGTGATCCAATCGAGCAAGAACGAGTCGACCTGTGGACGGACGGGTTCCATGAGATCGCAAGCGAGACTGTCACGAGCCGGAGTATCAACGTGCAAAACACCCAGCCCTGGATCAAGGCCCATTGCAGCAGCAGCTAAACGAGATTCGGACTCCAGTACGGAATACAAGTAGTTCAAAATTGCGTTCGGCGGATTTGCGGCGAGTCTAGGTGATCCCGTGAGCGGAGAAACGCGGGTTCCGAAGCTGCGCCAGTGATCGGGGACTCGGGCAAGGTCTTTCTTCGGGAAGTTTAGGGGCAATGTACTCCATGCTGACCAGTACGCGCGGGCGGCTTGCGACTCTATCAGCCGAATTGTTGCGATGCTGTCAGCTGTCGGCAACTCAGCCCTGAATTGAGAGATTGCGTCGGCGGTTGCGGAATCGAGCAACTTTTGACGTGCGACGTGTTCCTGACCGGCGAGCTTCTTGTCGATGAGCTCTCGTGCAATCCGCAAAGCAGTGTCGGATTGGCTCGCGAGAGCTTGAGCCCGCCGAAGTCGCGCATCTGAAGATCTTACCGGCCCCGATGTCGTCAACACGGAGCCATCACGTTCCAATAGAACAAATGCCGCGTCCTGATCAGCCAGCCATCGAAGGGCGGAAAGCGAAACCATACCATCCGAGCCAATCACGATGAGGCGTCTGATTCCATGTCCCACTCGCGAAAATCTCGCTAATCGACGATCATTGGCAATCCCATCCTCAATCGCAAGGTGACCACGGTCGACGCGCACCTGGATGCCATAGCCAAATAGGGTTATGACTCCGTGCTTAGGTCTAATGCAATTGTGAGATTGCGAGGATTGAGCTAGCGTTTTCGTAGCTGCCATTGGAGCACCTCTCCTTTGGTGGTCAGGGCTTGTCGGCTGCTGGTAACAGTCGGCAGGCCCGCTTTCTTGTGTTAATTCACAATGCGTTCTTCCTCAGCAAAGAGGAGGTCTATGTTTGAAGGTTGACTCTTTCGTTTCCAATACTCTTTTGTGATCGCGGACGGCAGGTCACGCGTTGGGACGCGAGGGTTCGCTTCGAGTACAGTCTTGATTGACCATCGCAGATAAAACCAATCCTTTTGCAGCTCCGACACTCCGTAGGACTTCGCATCGCTTCGCTCCCTTAACCATTGCTCCGCCTGCTTGATGAGATCGGACCTTCGAGTCCCAGATTGGACGATACGCTGTATGGTCGCGAATATCTGCATCGACCCTCCATTCACACCGGGACAAGGCTGGCTCTTGCATCTCTTGGCGGATTGTCTCCAACCGATGTTGGGCAATCCGGCGAGTGCGTTTGCAATGTTTAACGGCGTCAGCCGGTAACGGTTGCTCTTGCAGAACCGAACAAATTCGGCCCGCGCGAAGGATGCTTCACCATCGAGCAATAGTTCTTCTGTTTGACGTCGCCTATTTGACAGCGCAATGTATTCCGCTTCAGCATCAGCGAGCTTCTGAGTGCGTCTAGATATCTGGTCCTGAACGACTGCTTTCTCGCCTTCGGAGAGATCATCACTAAGCGCACGCTGCGCAGCTTCGAGAGACTGGCGACATTTCTCTCTGGCATCATCCGCACTGCGAAAGGTCTCATTCAACTCACCCAGCCGGTGACGTGTAACGGTCAACCATTTGGGAGTCGCTGGAGTAGATGAGGGTCGAAGTAAGCACTTGGCGATGTAGTGTTGGTTATAACAATTGTTAACGTCATCCCAGACCTTTAGTGTTTCGAGCACGTCCACAGGCTTCTTGATCCAGGGCAGCCGTCCTTCCACATCGGGCCAAGTGGTTTCGAACAGCCAAACGAGATGATCTCGCGCGCCCCAAAGGCGTCCGTCGTCGATTGCGATCGGGCGACCGCGACGGACCTTTGAGCTTGCCTTGGTGAATGTGGCGTCAATTATTTCCGCCACATTATCCACAATCGTATCCATAGTTGACTCCCATTAAATGAAGTACTGCAACCATAACCACACTCCAATATATACCAATCTCCACCTAATAGCAATAAATCTACACATGTCAAGTCACAGTAGAATTAAAACATTTGTTTACATCATGATACATTTAGCATTCAGTTCAGACACGGAGGTGATTATATGCGAAACGGCAATAGAAAGCGAGGGAATGAGCGGGACACCTACAACCGGGCTCTGCATGTTTTGGCAAGAATGCGCCGGACGGACGAGACCTTAACAGCTGCCGCGCGGGAGGAGCACATCGATCCGCGCACAGTCCGCAAGTATCTCGGAGCTGAACTCCGAGGATCAAGGTCACAACGGAAACTGCTGCCGACTAAAGCCGACCGGCGACGCCGCGACATGTTGATTCCAACTGCCCTTGGCACGTCACCGGTAGTGGTTCGCGGCTCGAAGCAAGCGTCCCAGCTTGGGCGGTACATGGCGGCAGTTGGGAAATACCTGCGCACCGGGGATTCTGATTCTCTGGATGAATTTCGCGGAAAGTCAATCGGCGGTCATCTTCTGATCACGGACCCGGACACCCTTGGCTCGCTTGCCCAAGCTGGTGCTTTGCAGCTCGACGAAATTTATGCCCTGCCGGAGTCGTCCTCGTGATCGACATGAGTCCAATCAAGACCGCGCGGAGACTGTCCAGGCGGGAGGAACAGAAACGCTGTCTTCTTTGCGGGCGCACCGGAGTTCTGATCGAACTGGATCATACCGCCGGTCAGAATCACGATGCTTTCCTTAAGGGTCCGCTCTGCCAGCCTTGCCATGCGGCGGTGACGGAGTTTCGGCGGCGAGCAGACGCCGATATGCGTCGTCAACCAGACTCCAGAAGGCGAGTGCAGTGTGCGCTGAAGGCTACGGCTGTGTTCCTTCACATGCTCGCCGACGCGCTGAGGCGTTGGGCCGATTGGCTTTGAAGAAAAGGAGTGTTACCAATGAACCACGAAATCTATTTGCGTTGTCACACCCGGATTCTGGACGAAAAGCCAGAAGAGAAGAGCGGTTCCAGAAAGCCGCGTCCACTGCCCAAGTATGTCCTCGTTCTGGATACGGAAACCACGACCGATGCATTCCAGAGCTTGAATTTCGGAGCTTACCAGTTCTGCGAGGCGGACTCGCACGGAAAATATGTGTCTCTGGAGGAGGGGCTGCTCTACGCCGACGAATTGGACACGGCTCAATTGGAAGTGCTTCGTGAGTATGTGCGGAAAGAGAAAACAGGCGACAATCCGCGTCGCAGGCTCCGACTGTATGATCGCTCAACATTTGTCGAGAAAGTGATGTACACGGCCATTCAAGCTGAGGCGGCAATCGTCGCGTTCAACCTGCCATTTGATCTTTCCCGGCTAGCAGTCGAATACAGGGTGGCACGCGGCGCGGGCGGGCGAGGTTGGAGCTTCGTCGTATTTCGCTACAAACACCCGAAGAGTAAGGCGTTGCTTCCGAACACCTATCGTCCAAGGGTGCAGCTCAGGCCCAAGGATTCCAAGGCGGCATTCATCCGCTTGGCTGGCGGGGACATGGATCAACCCTACAGGCTCGGGCGATTCTTGGATCTAAAGACGCTGGTCTGGGCGCTTCGAAACAGGAGCCTCAGCCTTGAAAGCGCATGCCGAGAATTCAAAGTTCCCGGAAAGCTCGACCACGCGCCAACCGGACGCGTTACAAATGAGGAAATCGACTACTGCCGCCAGGACGTGCGGGCCACGGTCGGCTTGCTGAATGCATTGTTCGTAGAGTTCAGGGGATACCCGGTCGGTGATCTTCCACCTGAGAAAGCATATTCTGCCGCTTCAATTGCCAAGGCGTTTCTCGGCACGATGGGAGTCATCCCCCCAAGCCAGAAGTTCCAACTCGACGATAAAACGCTCGGCATTTGCATGCAGGGCTATTACGGCGGGCGGGCCGAGATTCGCATTCGACACACCCCTGTGCCAATCGTCTATACCGATTTCACCAGCCAATATCCGACGGTCAACACGTTGCTGGGATTGTGGAGCCTGCTGACTGCGGAAAAGCTGCGGGTCAGCGACGCGACTCAGGAGGTCAAAACGCTGATCCGATCGTTGAAGCCCGATCAACTCCTCGACCCAAGCACGTGGCCGAAGCTGGCATTCTTCGCATTGATTCAGCCGGACGGCGACATCCTGCCCGTCCGCACAGTTTACGGCGATGAACATGTGAGTGAGCAAACCAACATCGGGCTAAACCCGCTTACTTCCGCGAAACCGATTTGGTTCGCCGGACCGGATGTAGTCGCGTCTCTGCTGTTGAGCCGAAAGATGCCGAAGATTTTGCGCGCCATCCGTTTTCAGCCCGTAGGCGTTCAGAAAGGAATGAGATCGGTTAACTTGGGGGCTGGGTCTATCGATCCCTACAAGGACGACTTTTTTCGCAAGGTGATCGAAGAGCGCAAAGGCAAAGATAAAACGGACCCGCTCTACTACTTCCTCAAAATACTAGCCAACGCCGGATGCTACGGAATCTATGCGGAGGTCAATAAATCGCAAACCGGAAAGAACGACCCAAAAACAATAGGAATTTTCTCGGGAGAGTTGGAGAGAAGCGAGCGAACCTGCATAGTGGAACCGCCGGGCCCGTGGTACTTCCCGCCCGTTTCAGCCCTCATCACAGCGGGCGGGCGTTTGCTGTTGGCCATGCTGGAAAGGATGGTCACTGATGCCGGTGGAAGCTACCTGATGTGCGATACCGATTCGATGGCCATCGTAGCTTCCGAACGCGGAGGACTTGTCCCGTGTAAAGGTGGGCCGCATAGCATGTCTGACGGAACCGATGCGGTTAAGGCACTCTCGTGGAAACAGACGCGGGAAATCGTTGATAAGTTTACAAAGCTGAATCCCTATGACCCTGCGATTGTGCCGGGTTCAATTCTAAACATCGTTGAAGACATTAATCTTGACTCTGTCGGAAGCCAGCGCCAGATCTACGGCTATGGCATCTCCGCCAAACGTTACGCCCTGTACACGCATGACGGTTCAAGAGTGAAACTCATCAAGGCCAGTGAGCATGGACTGGGGCTGTACTACAGGCCGAAGGAAGGACGCGATCCGGATTGCGAGGTGGCGCTCTGGATAAAAGAAGGCTGGCAGTGGATCGTTAATCGTGCTCTCGGCCTTCCATGCCGTGAACCGGACTGGTTTCGCCTGCCCGTCATGAGGAGAATCGCTATCAGCACGCCGAATGTTATGAAAGCGCTTCGAAGGCTGGACCGCGATAAATCGCGACCGTACAACTTCGCTCTGTCACCGGTCTTGCTGAACCTCTCCACTCTGCCGATCACGCTACTAGGGCCGTTCGAGAAAGACCCGGCGTGCTGGGAGAAGATGCCTTACATCAACATCCATGATGGGACCACCCACGTGCTGAATCCGCCGACCCTGTTGGTACTGCCGCAATCGTTCGAGATGGTCTTCTCGCAATACCTCCGGCATCCCGAAAACAAAAGCCTCGCTCCGGATGGAACTCCGTGCAGGGCGGAGAGTCGAGGATTGCTCAAACGCTATCCGGTCACGCCTTCTGCCTTCCATCTGATCGGGAAGGAAACCGAGCGCGGCTGGGAGCAGGCTGAGGATATCAGTATGTTGTTGCCGTCGCTGAAGCATTACGGGCGGAACACCGGCACGGCGAACCGACTCTTACGAGAGCACCTACAGCAAATTTCCCTTAATGTCTTGGAGAACAAAACCGGTTTGAGCAGGCATACCATCCTGAGAGCGCGACGGGGCGAACGGGTGCACCCAAGATCATTGCAGCGCCTTCAAGCCGCAGCTCGCGAACGTAGATATACACTTCAGACTGGAGTTGTGTAGGAGAGAATACATGCGAGATCGAAAAGGGCAAGCTGTAGACGCAATCCTCTGCAGCTAATATCCCGGCGAGCACCTGACATGGTGTCGATACCATCCGCCCCGCCCACTGGACCCGCGCGGCGGCCACGAGCGACTCACGGTCTTGGACGGGAAGTGGGCGGTCAACCTCTTTTTACCGTGGTTTCTTCTTGGTTCTCAAACGTAAAATTAAAATAATTCAAATGAACCCAAGAAAGAAATTTTCGGTGCGCCAGAACATTAAGCCGGAGCCGAGTCCAGCCTTGGATGATGCTCCGGAAGGACTACGCTATTTCCTGCTGAAGTACCTGCAAAAGCGATACCATGATACTCCTTGGCACGCGGGCGAAATCCTAGCAGACTTTCTCCACCGTCCGGAGTTACAAAGTGGTTTCTTTAATCCTCACGACCCTGCTGTCTGGGGACGATTGTATAGATATATCAAGGGGTTCGAGTGGTGGGAAGTTTACGACTTCATAGAGGCGGTTCACGAAGGGGATGGTGACTATTATCACCGGCAACAATTTCGGGTTGATTTAAACAAGGTGTTGGCGGAGGGAAACATTGGCTATCAGATGAACAATGGAGGTGAGGTCGTTTACAGAGGCTCTGAATCGTTCGAAACAGTTGTCAACACCGCGAAGTCCGTGTTGGCTGCGACCGGCAAGAATACGGCGATGAATGAGATTCACAAGGCATTGGAGGACCTCTCTAAACGTCCTGTATCCGACCTGACAGGTGCGGTGCAACATGCGATAGCCGCACTTGAATGTGTGGCTAAAGATGTGTGCGGAGAAAAGGGTGAAACCCTGGGACAAGTAGTCAAAAAACACCCTGAGAGGTTCCCTCCGCCAGTGGGTGAAGCAGTCAGCAAGCTATACGGATTTGCCTCCGAGAAAGGGCGGCACATCGCCGAGGGCGGTGAACCAGACCCGAAAGAAGTTGAATTAATCGTGGGAATCGCTGCGACGGTAGCTACATATCTGAGTCGCTGAGGAGAAGGAAATTAGCAAAAGCCGAGCGCGAAAACCGGATGCAATGGGCATCACTTTCCTTCCGGCATGTCCGCCAACACCGCCTTGGTCAGTTCCTCCATTTCGATCCAGTGAACCGTAAGCGCGACGAGCCCCTTCAGGTCCACCAGATCTTTTCCATCCCATTTTCGCAAGTAGTGGGTCTCATCATTGCCCAACCAAACCGCTCTCGCCGCGATCTGCTTGATTCTGTCACTCGATACGTGGTCAGCAATGCACTTCGCCAAGGTTTGCTTCTTTATTTGCTCCGCTTGGTCTGGATCGGTCTTGATGACATAATCTTTTATCAAGAACTCCAAAGCCTTTCGATACCCTGGGCCACAAACTAGCTTCAAACCTCGTTGTTCAGCTCCTTCCGCCTGCTCAAAAATAGCGACAAAATCTGGGGATACTCTCTTGATGACGTCGCTCTGGTTTGATCCTTTGATCGTGAGTGGAACGAGATCAGTCAGTATGTAGTTCATCGTTCCGTTCGGAAGCCGGTTCCCGAGATGGCGCGCCACGAAGAAGCGTTCACACTGTTGCCTAGGACAACGAAAGACTCTCTCAACACTGTTCGCGTTCAGGTGAGCCTGCCCGGTATCTATTGGTTGAACACCCATTAGACACACAGGACACGAATCCGGCAGTTTGTCTACATTAACTTGGCCGACATTCGGAACGCCAACAATCATGGCTGGGTTTCTGAGTTTTGCGGAACCACCAACGTTTTATTGTACAACTCACGCGGATAACCGCAGCGAGGGGGGGGGTGTATATTCCGTCCCGTCCTGTTCTCACCCCGTCAAACGTGCGCCGGGGTAGTGTATGGCGACGGCAAAATGCTCCCTCGCGGGTGGCCCAAATCTCCGGCGGATAAGTATAACTTTCGTTGCTAAGTGTTGGCGGAATAAAGAAATGGGGTGCCCCACTTCTCGCGCTTTTTGTCTAGTCCCACGACATGGTTTACAAAGTGTCCCGGGAGATCCTTTACAGTTCTGGGTGGGAAGATTCGTCTGCCGAGGTCGAGTTCCCGCACCAGGGTTCGGCAGTAGTACACCAGAACCCGCGGTTCCATCCTGACCAGCCGGATCTGCTCCCCGCTCAGAGCCCGGCTGATCAGCCAGTGTTCTCCCTTCAGCTTGATTTTTCCATCGCTGTCCACCTTCAGCACCCACGAGCCCGTCGGATACTCCCACGCGGGCGGGTTCGCATCGTATCGGCGTTCGCTGCGCCGCCAGCGCGTGACCGGAGTTTGCATGCCCAGCGCTTCGTGGGGTCGCACGTGGTTGTGTTCCCAGCGAAACTCATCCAACCAACTCTGCAGGTCCCCGCGCGGTGGCCGGCACTGCAAAGCCCGTTGCAACTCCCCATGAAAGCGCTCCACCTTGCCTTGGGTTTGCGGATGACGTATCCGCCCCCAGTGCAGCGCGATGCCTTGCTTCATCAGCCACAGCGACAGTTTCGTAAAACCCTGCGGCGCCTGCCCACTCCACCACGGAATCCCGTGGTCCATCAGCATCCCCTCCGGTACACCGCAGTGCTGGAATGCCCCCTGCAAATGCTCCCGCACCAGTTCGCCACGGTTGTCCGCCACCTTCTGCAAAACCACCAGGTAACGACTGTGATCGTCCAGTACCGACAGCGGCCCTACCCGCTCGGCGGGGCAGAGCGGACCTTTGAAATCCATCTGCCATAACTCATTGGGCGTACTGCGCTCAAACCGCTGCGACGCCGCGCCATGACGGTCGGGGTCCTGGACCAGCCCCTGCCGCAACAGAATGCGATGGATCGTGCTGCGCGCTACCTCCAGGCCACGCTGCTGCCGCAACAGCACCTGCAGCTTGCGCGCACCCCAGTCCGGATAGCGCGCCCGCAGCCCCACCACTTGCTCTTCCACTTCGGCCGCGGTTCGATCCGGACTCCTCGCCGGACGCCGGCTACGCTCCGCAATCCCGGCCAGTCCCGCCTGTCGATAGCGTGACAACCACAGGTAGCCAGTCGGACGCGAAATCCCGAACTCCTGGCATACGGCAGTGAACGACCTCTCGCCCCGATTCGCTGTCACGACAAAACTTACTCGCTGTTCTCGAACATCCATCGTCTTCCATACCATCGAAGCCTACGCTCCAGCGCTCGCTGCGCTCGCGCCGGAGTGTAAAGGATGTCCAGAGACATTTTGTAAAGGATGTCATGAGACTGAACACGCTTTTCGAGAAGTGGGCCGCCGGACGGCCGGCACCGGAATGGGTCCCGGGCTGGGTGGGGTCGTTCGGATTTTTCGCCACCAATTATCCCTGATCGAAATCCGTTGACTTAAGTCCCCGTCGCGGGCAACGATGGAATTTGAGGCGTTTGGCGGGCGTGACCCTGAGCGCAGTTGAAGGGGGGAGCCCGCTGCCAAAATCCTGACCCTGAGCGCAGTCGAAGGGGAAGGATCTCTCCCGCCTCGAAACTGCCCCAAACCCATTTTCAGCGCTCTTTGACAACCTAAGTTGAGGCGTTTAGCGGGCGTGACCCTGAGCGCAGCCGGACGGGGAACGGATCTCGTAAGTCATTGACTTTCAAAGACTTTACTGACAACTCCTTTAAACCCCAAGACCTGCGGGGATTTCCTCCTAAGTCCATGATTCCAAAAGACCGGAGGTCGGGGGAAGGGGACAACTTACTCGCGATGTGCGCCACTTGCCAGGCGAAAAACAAGGTTGGTGGCAATGGAGCGTCGTTTCGACCAGGCCTTCGATCCGACTTCCATGCGCAGCCAGATGAATCTCCCGATGCGGCTGAGGCGGACTTGTTCGGGACTCAGTCTGGCGGTGTAGCTCGAGGCAATGCGCGCCATCTCCGCCAGGTCGTTCATCGGTCCGAATTCCACGTCGCCTGGGCGGGGAAGCTGGCGCATCGATTCGAGTTGGCGGGCAATACTCTTGCGTTCGGCAACGCAGGGCTGAATGCGGCAATCCAGAATCTTTTCGATCGCGTACAGAGCGGCGTGGTCCACGCGTTCTCCGCAGGCCAGGCAGAGCGTGTTGGTCGAGGCCACGTAATTGAAGGGGAGCATCTGAAAGGCTTCGAGGATGGGAAGCGGAATCTTCCCCGGAGAATGGATGGCCGAGGGATCGAAGGAAGAGGCGACGGGACATCCCCACTGCAGAGCCAGAGCGGTGGTAACTTCCTGCTCCGAGGCAAAGCCAAGTTTTTCGATCCACTCGCCGATTTTTCCGTGCCGCGCGCGGCGCTGGGCTTCAAGGGCGGCGCGGACCTCCAGGTAGGTGAGCTGGCCGCGAGCGACCATGAGCAATCCGAGGGGAATGCGGTTGGGAGGCTGCGGCGCGGGAGCCATCACGCGCAGGCGGGAAAGTTGGCCGATGAGCGCGGTCTCCAGGCATTGGGGCTGGCAATAGAACAGGCCCTGGAGGAAGGTTCCCTCGGGGCGGTGGCGGAGGCGAAGACGCTGCCAGAGCGATCGCGGGCGCGAACAGGAAACGAGCGCGCAAGGGAACTCGGAGGATTCCAGGTTGTGGCGACTGATCCAGTTGGCAGACCAGGTTGATGGCTTCAAAACGTCGAGCACAGGGTAGTCCTCCTTAAAAAAACTCATTGCACTCACCGCAATTCGGCTCTTGCACAAAAGCGACAATCAACCGGGAGATCCGGCAGCAGGCGCGGTATCGACGACGTCGGTGATGCGCAATCCGTATTTGCCGTCGACGATGACCACTTCGCCTTGGGCGATGAGGCGTCCATCGAGCAGCAGATCTACAGGCGAATGGAGCGTGTTATCGAGTTCGACGACGACTCCGGCACTGAGCGCAAGCACATCGCGCAGCAGCATACGGCGGGTTCCGAAACGGAGTTTGACGTCGAGGCCGACATCCATGAGGCGGCGGTAACTGGAGGCGGGCGCCGGCAGAGTCGAGGCCAGAGAGGAAGAGGAAGCCAGAGGCGATGCTTGGACCGCGGTTGGCACCGAGGCCGGCGACAGTGTTGGCGCGGGCAGAGTGGACTGTTCACGGGGCCGGAGCGCCGCGGCGAGGGCTGGGCTGATCTGAATTTCCAGGGTAATGGAAGTTCCGGCCTCGTCGCGGGTATGAAGGCAGACGATGGCGTCCGAGGACCAGGAGGGAGCGGCGGAGGCGGAGAGATGGAGCTGAACTTCGCCGCCAGCGGTCGCGCCCAGTGCGGTCGCGGCCAGGCCGGCAATCTGGCGCAGCAGCTCTTCCAGGGCTCCCTTGTTTTCCGTAGAAATGTTTTCCGTAGAAATGCTCTCCGCAGAAATGCCTTCAGGAGAAATGCTCTCCGTGGCGGATTTGGCAGCAGCGGCGGGCTCGGTTTCGCCCAGGAACTTCCGGGCAAGCCGCGTGCCTGAGGCGGCTGGTAGACGCAAGGTCATCTCACCGCGAGTGGCGCCTCCGGCGACGACGGTGTACCACAGGTCGGAATCGGTGACGGAGAGAGGCTCGGAAGAAAGTTCGAAGGCGTCGTGTTGTCCGGAAGCGTTTCCGGAAGCGTTTCCGGAAGCGTTTCCGGCAACCTGGGAAAGCACGTTTTGGAGACAGGTCCTCCAGGCTTCGCACCAGGTGCGAAGTTCGGGACGAAGTTCAGGACCACGTTCAGAACGAGGTTCGGGAGCGGCTGGATGGGCGGGTGCGTCGGACATGTCGGTCATAGTTCACCTGGGGTGGGAAGCGGGGCTTCGAGAGAGCAGACGCGGGCGGCGCGGCGGGCGTTAACCCGCACCGGAGTAGCCGAGCACAGGGGAACGTCACCCACCAGCAGGACGGCCGGGGCGGAGGCGCTCCTCGGAAAACTAAGCAGGTCGCCGGGAACCAGGCCGGTGAGGTTCTGTAAAGGCACTTGCAGATCTGGCATGGAGAGTTCGACGGGAAACAAACAGTCAAGCAGCTTCTTCTGAATCTGCAGCCGGCCTTCGATGGGACTGCGGGGGCGCTGATAGCTGAAGTCGGCCGAAATTTTTCTGAGCAAGGCATTGGAAACTACGGCGGGGACCGCGAGGTTGAGGGTACCGCGGGTTTCCGACATTTTGACTTCGAAGCTGAGGCAAAGATTTTTTTCTTCGGCAGGCATAAGCCGCTGGGCTTGCAGGGGCTGGTGGCGCTTTTCGAAATTGAATTGAAGTGCAATGGCTTGCCAGCTGGTTTCGAGCTCGCGGCACACGATACGCAGGATGCCTTCAAGAATCTGGGCTTCAATCTCGGTAATGTCGCGGATATTTTCGCTACTCGTCCCTTCACCTCCGAGCATAACGTCCAGAATGGGGAACACAATCGCAAGATCGAGTTGGACTACAGCGACCGCGCCGACCGGGGCGAGATCGCAGGATGCGAGGTAGGTTGTTTCCGGAATGCGCTGCAGGAACTCACGGTAGGTCAGATGCTCGGCCGAAACCAGGCTGCAGTCGAACACGATTCTCAAGAACCGCTGGCGCACGATCTGACTCAGTTCCTCGGCGTCGAGGTCGGGCAGGCGACGGTCGAGAAAAAGCACCTGCCAGAAACCGCTCTCCAAATGGACCAGGGCTTCGGCGCCTCCGCTGGCCTGCTCAAAGTGGCGGACCGGGGAACATAGACTTTCGAGGACACGCTGGCGCACCGCTGGACTGGGGCTAGCCACGAGGACGTGGTCCGCATAGTTGGACGGGAGTGGGAAACTCGTCATACCGTCGATTGGAAACGGCTGCGGTTAGAAAGAGATTAGATGGAGATTAGAAGACTCTTTCGCAGGGAAACCTTGGTGTAGCGCGCCGGGCGAGTTTTTCTTTACAAATGTCTGGACTCAGAGTGCCGGTATTTTCTGCCACGGCTGTTATTTCTCGACAAACACCAGCTCGCCGTTTTCGACTTTCAGGTCTTTCACGTTGTTGGGAAGCTTGAGCTGATCGTGCTGCTCGGCAAGTTTTTTCTGCAACACTTCGTTGACCAGCGATGCGGGTACGGAAAGATCGCCGACCTTAACCTCGGTCGCATCGAAAGTAGCATAGCCGTCTTTGGAGCCAAGGTGTCCGGCCAGGGTGAGGTAGACGTCTTTGCCGGCAATCTGCGTGAGGAATTGACCGCGAACGATGTCTCCATCCATGGAGATCTGGTAATCCTTGATATTGGGAACCGCGCCGGGGAACTCCATGGTCGGGCTTGCGTCCGCAGAGCTCGGGGCAGAGCTGGAGGAAGCATTCGCGGCCGGAGGCGTCGCTGCAGTCAGCAGTCCGGCAGCTTGCGCAATGCCGGCCGACAATTCCTCGGAATTCATGCGAACTTCGGCCGCACCTTCGCCAGGTGCCTTGGGCTGCGCTAGCTGGTTCACCTTTTCCTGGAAGGACTGCGCATTGGCGGCAGACGCCGCGGGCGCCACCGCGGGCGCCACCGCGGGCGCCACCGGCGCAGGCCGCTTTAACACCAGGACGAGCGTAAGAATCGAGATTGCCAAGGTTGCGAAACTGATGATCCGCTGCAACTTCACGAAGACACCTCCGCCCTTGCTATCTTTCTCATGGTACGCGCGGAGCGAGATTGGTTTGAGATAACGTAGGTGCTAGGGCCGGGGCGTTCTAACTTCCAGATGCCGGGTCATTCCACAATGGCTAAAACATCGCCAGGATTCACCGCCGTGCCTGGGGTCGCCGAGATTGTTTTCACCACTCCCTTTTTCGGCGACTTGATTTCGTTTTGCATTTTCATGGCTTCGACTACGACGATGCCCTGCCCGGCTTCGACCTCGGAGCCCTCCGCCACCAGCAGACGCACCACACGCCCGGGCATGGGCGCCAGGATCTTTCTCGGGCCTTTTTCGTCTCCGCCAGCTTTCTGGCGCGAGCGCAAAGAACGCGGATCGCGCAACTCGACCGCCATCCGTGTACTGCCTACCCACATGTGGAGATCGGTGGCCGTCTGTTCGCGCTTGATTTCATAGGCGTGCCCATCCACCAGCAGCGACAGAACGTCGCGGCGCGGGATTAACGCGTCGATATGGACCAGCTGCCCGTCCAAGCGACACTCCCATCCAGCGGCCGCTTTTTCCAGTTCGAGGCGGTGGGGTTTGGCGCCCGCTTTGTCACCCACCACGATTTCATAAACCATAAGATCAGCGCAGCCCTTCCGAGCGTCCCTTCTGTTTCCAGGTGGATGGAACCGAAGCCGGCACAGGGGTCCCATTCTTGCTGAGCGACGAAGCGGGATCGAGCACGGCAAACATTCCAGCGGCAATGGCGGCAATCTTTTCCAGGGATTTGATCTCAGCTCCCGGCACACTCGATGTGGAAGTGTGATTGCCTTTCGCCAGCAAACGATCCAGGTATCCGGTATCGAGTTTCCCCGCCCGAAAATCGGCGTCGCCCAGAATGCGCTGGAACAATGAAATATTCGTCTTAATGCCAGCCACGAAATATTCGTAGAGGGCCCGCTCCAAGCGCATGATGGCCTGCTGCCGGTCAGTTCCGAAGCCGATCAGTTTGGCGAGCAACGGATCGTAATCCATGGGAACATTCCAGCCTTCGTACATGCCGCTGTCGCGCCGGATTCCCGGCCCCGAGGGCTGGAGCAGCACCGTGATCTTGCCGGGGCTGGGAAAATAATTGTTGTCGGGATCTTCGGCATAGATGCGGCACTCGATGGCGTGTCCGCGGATCGCCACGTCAGACTGCGCGAAGGGCAGCTTTTCGCCGGCCGCGATACGGATCTGCAGATGCACAAGATCGAGTCCGGTGGTCAACTCGGTAACCGGGTGTTCCACCTGCAAGCGCGTGTTCATTTCGAGGAAGTAGAAATTCTTCTGCTGATCGACCAGGAATTCGACCGTCCCGGCGTTGGTGTAGTTGGCCGCCTGCGCAACTTTGACGGCAACTTCACCCATGCGGCGGCGCATGTCAGGATCGACAATCGGAGACGGCGCCTCCTCGAGGACTTTCTGGTGACGGCGCTGGATCGAACACTCGCGCTCGCCCAGCCAGACGGTGTTGTCATGCTCGTCGGCCAGCACCTGCATCTCGATATGGCGCGGATTGACGATCGCTTTCTCGATATAGACTTCGCTGTCGCCGAAGGAACGCTGCGCCTCGCTCTGCGCGGATTCGAGCGCGGAACGAAGTTCCTGGCGGGTATGCACCAGGCGCATGCCTTTGCCACCGCCTCCAGCCGCGGCCTTCAGCATCACGGGGTAGCCGACGCGTTCGGCCACTTCTTCGCCTTCTTCCGGCGAGGCGAGTCCGCGCGAGGTTCCGGGAACGAAGGGGACACCGGCTTTTTCCATGTGCTGACGGGCGCTGGTTTTCGATCCCATCATTCTCATGGAATGTGGAGTGGGCCCGATAAATTTCACGCCTGCATCGGCGCAAGCCTGGGCAAACTTGGCGTTTTCCGAGAGAAAGCCGTAGCCGGGATGGACAGCCTCGGCCCCCGAGCGTTTGGCTATGTCGAGAATCTTGTCCATCCGAAGATACGATTCAGCAGCTGGAGCCGGACCGATGGAGTAAGCTTCGTCGGACTTGCGGACATGGAGTGCGGCGCGGTCCACGTCGGAATAGACGGCGACCGTGGCAATGCCCATTTCGCGGCATGCGCGAATGACGCGCACCGCGATCTCTCCTCGATTAGCGATCAGAATTTTCTTGAACATTCTGGGTTGAATCCATCCGTTGCCCGCGTCTGTAACGGCGTGAAGCCTTGATTTTACCTGCGGGAGCGGGGATTGGCGTGATACAAATCACTTGCGGTTGTGATGGCGAGGGGCGGGGCGTTCGAGGAAAGGCCTAAGGGGGCGCTCAGGGGGACGGCCGAGCACATCCGTCCCCACGCGAGAGCGAAAAATACTTACTTGTTCTGATCCACGACGATCTGGCCGCTGGGCTGTTTTTCGGCCTTGGCCTTCTTGGTCGCCATGGTTTTGTCTACCCACTCGTCGGCGGTCTTCAGATCGGTGTTATGGGCTTCCGGGTCATCGCACTGGATATCGGCGCGTTCCCGGTACATCAGGTTCATGTAGGCCATCGCGTCGTCGTAATCCGGACGAAGTTTGAGCGCCTTGTTCAGGTTATCGATGCCTTCCTGTACGTTGGCGGTGTTCAGCTCCTTCATCTCGGCGCAAACCTTCTTGTCCTTGGCGGGCAGGGGCTCATCGGGCTTCATGCCCAGCTTGGCGCGCTCTTCCTGACGGGGCACGTAGGTCTGTGTCCAGTCAATGACGGCCACCGAGTAATAGGGCTCGGGGTCGTTCGGATCGAGCTCGGAGGCTTTCTTGTAGTACTCCTTCGCCAAAGGAAAGTTCTTCATCTGCAGGTAGAGATATGCGATGCCCTTAATGCTGTTGATGTTCCTAGAATCCTTCGCCAGCACTTGCTTGTACTGGTCAATCGCCTGCTCCGCATAGCGGTTGTTGTCCGGAGCATCGACGCCCGGAATGTACTGCTGGGCCAGAGCGGTGGCCAGATACAGGCGGGCATTGATCAGGGTCGGGTCGAGGGCGACGGCCTGCTGAAAGTGGTCAATCGCCTGTTCGAATTTGGAGTTCTTGAAAGCTTGCACACCTTTGTTGAGGTGGTCGCGCGCTTGCAGCTTGGCGCATCCAACGCTGGACAGAATCACCAGCAGGGCGGCGAAGACCACCAGTAGCTTTTGAGTCGTTTTCATTGCTTTATGAATCTCCCTTTGCCACGGAGTTGGGAAAAGAACGTAAGACGGAACAGGCAGCTAGGCGCAAAACCGGAAAGCAAGCCGTTTGCCGCCGGATCGTCGATTAACGATTCTCGGATCACCCGATGACGCGATCACCCGATTCTAGCTGCCCGCTTCGATCTTGGCTGTGATCAAGCCGACTTTATCGACGCCAGCTGAATGCCCGATGTCAATGACGTTGGCAACGTCGGCGAAGGGCACATTGTCATCGCCCTTCACAAACATGATCTTCTCCGCGCGGGTCTTGAAAATATCTTCCAGGCGGCCCTGCAGAGTTTCCCAAGTGACGTCGTCCTGATTGATCTTGACCCCAGGAGCGTTGCCCGGGCCGCGGTCAATCAACTGCACTACGATGGTGCGATCGGGCGTGGGCGGTGTTTTCTGATCCTTCGGCGGCGGTTGCGGCACCAGCGCTTCCAAACCCTTCGGCGTCAGCGGCGTAATCACCATGAAAATGATCAGCAGCACCAGCAACACGTCAATCAGCGGCGTGACGTTCATGTTCGCGTTCTGGCCCCCCTTGGGGCCGACTGCCATACTCATATCGAGCTCCTACTCTACCTGCAGATAACTGCGTTTGCCTGCTACTGCCCGCCCGTCGGCGCGGTAGCGCCGGTCGGCGGGGCAAGGGCACCCGACTTCTTTTGATCCGTCAAAAGACCGAGTTGGTCCACGCCAGCGGCGCGAACATTGTCGACGACTTCGACCACCCAGCCATACTTTGCCCGCTGGTCGGCTTTCAGATAGACGGTCTTGTCGGTCCGGTTGGCCAGCTTGTCCTTGATCTTGTCGGTCAGGTCATTCACCTGGACTGGATCCGGCCCGAAGAAAACCCTGTCGTCGCGAGTGATCGCAACCAGCAGTGCGTCTTCCTTGTCGGCGTCGTGCATGTCCTTAGGACTATTGACCTTCGCCATATCCACGGGGACGCCGTGTTGCAGCATGGGCGTGACCACCATGAAGATGATCAGCAGCACCAGCATCACGTCCACCATCGGTGTGACGTTGATGTCGGAGCTGACGTTCGCCCCTTCGTTCCGCTTCGCTAATGCCATGGAATTATGTCTCCTGCTTATGCTTGCCTTGGCCGGCAACCGCAACCATGCAGATGAGGAAGAGTGGGCGCCGGCCAGAACCGGCGCCACTTCAGCAACTCATGTTTGCGGCCCTGCTTTCCCGCGGCCCTCGCTCTTACGACGGCTCCGGAACCGCAGCCTTAGGACCGGCGCATGCTCCGGCGCTTCAGGAAGTAATCGATCAGTTCGCTCGAGGAGTTATCCATCTCCACGTCGAACGCTTCCACTCGACCGGTCAAATAGTTGAACATCATCACGGCCGGAATCGCCACGAACAGGCCGACGGCAGTGGTTACGAGCGCTTCGGAAATGCCGCCCGCGACTGCTGCCAGGCCGGTTGCCTTTTCCTTGGCAATACCGTTAAAGGCGTTCAGAATGCCGACCACCGTTCCGAACAGTCCCACGAAGGGAGCCGTTGAACCGATTGTCGCCAGACCGCCCAAGCCACGCTTCAGCTCGGCATGCACGATGGCTTCGGTGCGCTCTAATGCGCGCTTGGAAGCTTCAATGGTCTCGCCAGGAATCTCCCCCGGGCTATCCTGATGGGCCTTGAATTCCATCAGACCGGCGGTGACGACCTTGGCCAGGTGACTTTTCTTGTTGCGCTCGGCGACTTTGATCGCTTCCTCAATCTTGCCTTCCCGTAGCGCTCCGGCAACTGCGGGAGCGAACGAGCGCGACTGATTGCGGGCGGCGTTGAAAGCCATCCAGCGGTCAATCATCACGCCGATCGACCACCCCGACATGATGAACAGAACAATAACCACGACTTTCGCCAGAATGCCCATCTGTTTCCACAGCGAAATCGGGTCCCAACCGACCGAGCCCTCGTCAAAGAGCCAGGCGGCGAAAAGATGGAAATTACAGAGTGCGACTGCTGCCAGGTTCACTACCATGAGTTGCTTTTCCTCCTCAGAAATGAGTCGTACCAGGGCATCACTTTAGCGATGTCCTAAGTGCTTCGAAATCAGGCGCCCTTTTCAGGGCTGGGCAATCGAAACTCGAATCCTTCGAAAGCCTGCTCGTCTGAACCGTTTGCTGCAAGAGAACCAAAGCGGGCAGAGTTGCCCGGGCGTCAAAACCACCCTGGTCTCCCGCCTGCTCAAGAAGGTGGGACGGGGGAAGTTTTAATCGCCACAAGCCAGCCGGAGAGTCTAGCCTCCAGACAAGCTAAAGTTCACAACCACCTGGGTCTCCACGGCCACCGGCTCACCATTGAGCAGGTAGGGCTTATAACGCCACTGTTTCACGGCCTCGATCGCCGCCGGCGCCAGCATGGGGTGCCCGCTGATCAATTGCAGATTCTGAATCGTGCCCTCTTTGCTGATTTCCGCCTGCAGCACCACTTGCCCCTGAATGCGGGCCTGTTTGGCCAGCGGCGGATAGTTCGGCGTCACCTTCCGGATCAGCAGACCGGTCGAGACGCCCGACGAAACACGAATGCGCTGCGGAGTCGCTACCCTCGGGATGTTGGCCGTCTGGCTGACGATGCCGCCAATCACGCCACCCGCCGAGCCTCCCGGAATTCCGCCCGGTACACCACCCGGGACGCCGCCCGCGCCCAGATCCGGTGGTGCTTCCTCTTCTTTGATCATCTGCACTCTCTGTGGAATCTTGGTGGGTTGACGCAGTTGGCCGTTGATCATTTCGCTCTGCATCTTCACCACCTTAACCGCAGCGACTGGCGGAGGCGGTGGCGGAGGCGGAGGCGGTGGCGCGACCAGGAAGGTCATCAGCTGCGTCTTGGGCAGCGCGTCGGTATAAATCAGAGGGATCAGGATCAAGATCGCGATGAGCAGAACCTGCAGAGTGAAGGAAAAGATTGTCGTGCTCAACCGCTTGGTCTTGAATCTATTGCCTGACTCAATAAGGCTGTCTTCAAACATAAGCTTTCTCCTACACGAAACCCTAAGACAATTTAGACACCGGCCACATCCTCTTTGCTCCCGCTCTTTCCAGCTTTTTGCTCCAAGCCGCCTGCCTCTGCGGGCAGGTGCATGATTTTACGCCACATGCCCGGATTTATACCTTAACTTTTTCCTTCGACTGGGCCCCGTTGCCGGACCGCAGTGGCATGGCAATCGGCTTCTTGCCGCGCTCGCCCCGCCATTCCTGGTAGGCAACTAGAATCGGGGCGGCAATCGCGATCGAGGAATAGGTTCCGATCAGGATTCCAATGACCAGGGCGAAGCTGAAACCGTGCAACACCTCGCCGCCGAAAACAAACAACGCAAGAACGGTAAGGAAAGTCAGGCCCGCTGTCAAGATAGTTCGGCTTAAGGTCTGATTAATACTTTTGTTGACAATGTCCGCCAGCCGGTCCCGCCGCAGCAGTTTCACGTTCTCCCGGATGCGGTCGAACACGACGATGGTGTCGTTATTGGAGTATCCGATCAGCGTCAGGATCGCCGCGATCACCGTCAGCGAGATTTCCCAGTTCAGCAGCGAGAAGGCGCCCACCGTAATCAGGGTGTCGTGGAACACTGTCAAAACCGCGGCCACCCCGTAGATCCATTCGAAACGCAGTCCCAGGTAGATCAGCATCCCGCCCAGCGAATAGAGCGTAGCCAGGATCGCTTGCTTGCGCAGTTGCTGCCCTACTTGCGGGCCGACAATCTCGACGTTGCGGATACCAAAGTCCGAAACAAAGAAATTCTCTTGCAACGAAGCGACAGCTGCGGAGTCGGCCACGCTCTTCAATTCATCAATCGAGCCCAATACGCCGCTTTTCGTCTTGTCGCGATAGTCAACGATGGCCTGAGCCATGGCGGTGTAGCGCGGGTTCGCGTCGGCGCCGGCCCCAAGTAGGAGCGGGTCCTTCTCCAAAAGATAATTCGCAATAGTCAACGAACTCGAGTTGTTGAGGTCCTGCTTGCCCGGAGTGGCGTGGCTTTCGAGCGCCTGAATGATCTGGGTCTTGCCCTTGTCGAGCGCCTGTTCGCTGGTCTCCTGAATATCGAGCTGGATCAGCACTTCGTTGTTAGCGGCTGCACCGTAGCGCTGGACGCGGGTGTTCTTCAATCCAATGCTGTCGGTCTCGGCGTGTATGGCGCCTAAATCAGGCGTGTGCGCGTACTTCACATAGACCAGCGTGCCGCCGCGGAAGTCGACGCCCAGCGGGATGCCATGCCAGAACGCCATGGAAAGCACTCCGGCCACGCTGAATATCAGCGAGAAGGTCAGGAAATACCACTTTTTCCCAAGAAAATCGAAGTTCGTATTCTTAAAAAATTCCACGCTGCTTACGATCCCTTCACAATCAGTCGTTGGTCGTTCGTCGCTGGTCGTTCGGGATGCATCGCTCGACTGAGACTCGCGAACGACTATCGACCACCGACTAACGACTGCCTTAAATACTTAACGCCTCGCCACGTTCCTTGCGGCTCAGCACCCAATCAAAAATCACCCGCGATACAAACACTGCCGTAAACAGGTTTGCGAGCAAACCGAACACCAGCGTCGTGGCAAAACCCTTGACCGGCCCGGTTCCAAAGATGAACAGGATCGCGGCCGAAACAATGGTGGTAACGTGCGTATCCACAATGGTGATCCAGGCGTGGCTGAATCCCTGCTCCACGGCCGAGGGCGGCGTTTTGCCATTCCTCAGTTCTTCCCGGATGCGCTCAAAAATCAGCACGTTCGAATCCACGCCCATACCAACCGTCAGGATGACGCCGGCAATGCCCGGCAGCGTCAGCACGGCTCCGAAGTAGCCCATGAAGCCGAGCAGGATGACCAGGTTCAGGATCAGCGCGACATCGGCATTCACGCCCGCCCAGCGGTAGTAAATCAGCATGAAGACGAGGACGGCAAGCATGCCGTAGACGGCCGCATGAACGCCGGACCGGATCGAATCGGCGCCCAGCGATGGACCGACGGTTCGCTCTTCGAGATACTTGATGCCGGCTGGCAAAGCGCCGGACCGCAGCGTCATCGAAAGATCTTGAGTCTCTTGCTGGGTGAACCGGCCGTTGATGATGCCGGTGTCACGAATGGCTTCCTTGATCACCGCCACTTCCTGCACCCTGTTGTCGAGAACCACGGCCAGGTAGTCACCAACATGCGCGGAAGTAAAGGAAAAGAACTTTCGCCCGCCCTCGGAGGTAAGGATAAAGCGGACGGCCGGCTGGCCATTTTCGTCGGTCGAAGGTTCGGCGGTGCGAAGATCGCGGCCAGTCACGGCCGAGGCGCGGGAGATTATGTACCACTGTTCGCCGCCTTCGCTGTCGCGCGAACCAATGCTCTTCCCCGGCATCAGCACTGCATCCGGAGGCAGCACGCCACCCTTGTCTTGCAGCGCCTGTTCCTGGCTTCCATAGGGTCCGCCCAGCGATTGCTTGATTTCCAGCATCGCCGTGGACTGCATGATTTCCTTGACCCGCGCTGGATCGTCCACGCCCGGAAGCTGGACCAGAATCTGGTATTGGCCAAGACCGTGCTCCTGGATCACCGGCTCGCTCACGCCCAGCTGGTCAATACGGTTGCGGATGGTCTCGATGGCCTGCGCGACCGCGCGGTTCTTCAGGTCCGCGAGGTTCTGGCTCTTCATCGAAACCGTCCAGGAATTCTCCGCCCCCGAACTGGCGTCGTACTCCGGTAGCCGGTCGGAAATTAGACTCTTGAAATCGCTCGTCTGATCCGGCGGAACGCCTTTGACCACGATCACCTCCGGATGGTTCACGGGATCCGGCTTGGTGATGTCGGCGTAATTGATCTTGTGGGTGCGGAAATCTTCCTTCAGGCGCGCTATCGCGTTGTCGGAATCGGCGTTGACCGCGTCATTGACCTGTACCTGCAGGATCAAATGCGTTCCCCCGCGCAGGTCCAGTCCCAAATGAATGCGGTCCGCGATCGAAGCCAGCAGGCCCCTGCCCGACCAGTCCTTCGGGACGCCGAAGATGCCGCCCACGAAGACCAGCAGAATTCCGATGATAACTGTCAACTTCCAACTGAGGTTCTTATTCATGAAAAAATCGTCGATAGTCGATGGTCGTTAGTCGTTAGCAAAGCCGTTCAGGCCTTCCGCGCTTCCCGAACGACCAACGACTGGCGACCGACGACTTATGATTTCGTTCCTTCTTCCGCCGTCGTCACCGATACCACCGCGGCGCGGCTGATTTCGAGTTTCAGATTATCGGGCGGCACGCGCAACGTCAGCGCATCGTCCTTGAGGCTGATGATCGTCCCGCGCAGCCCGCCACTGGTTACGACCTTGTCCCCGTTTTTCAACTCTCTCAACATGCTCTGCCACTTCTTCTGCTTGCGCTGTTGCGGCAGAATCAGCAGGAAGTAAAAAATTGCAAAAATGAATACCAGCGGCGCCAGCGTAATCAGACTTCCGCCCCCGGGTAGCTGCAACCAGAACGCCAATCGGCCCGTGATACTGCACGCCATACCAGACAAAATCATTTCCACCGTCCAGACGATTCTCGCTAGTCAACCTTTTTCTGCAGAATTGCGGGAATTCTTTTCTCCTAAGGCCGGGGGACCACCTTGCAGGCTAGAACCGGCGATGCCGAGCTCCGGTTTCGCTTCGGAACGGCACAGAAGGAAACTGACCTTGTTCCCAAGTTAAATAGAATGCCGGACCGCTCGCCGGGTGTCAAGGACGCCACGCCGAATTTACACCCGTGAACGCCCTGCCCGGATCCAGCCCCGGACGGTCCGCATGGTGGCCAGGTAAAAGTGCAGGTTGTGCACCGTATTCAAAACCTGGGCCAGCAGTTCGTTCGCGGCGTAAAGATGCCGCAGGTAGGCCCGCGAATAGCGCAGGCACACGCGGCATTCGCAGGCCGGATCGAGCGCCCCCTCGTCCTGCGCATACCGCGCCTGCTTGATCGAGACTTTGCCTTCGGAAGTAAACAGCAACCCATGCCGGGCGGCGCGCGTAGGCAGCACGCAATCCATCATGTCAACCCCCGACTGAGCATACTGCGCAATCTCCTCCGGCGTTCCCACCCCCATCAAATAACGCGGCTGGTTGGAGGGAAGATGCTCCAGTGCGGATAAGACAATGTCGCGGGTAAGCGCGCGAGGTTCGCCCACGCTAAGCCCGCCGATAGCATATCCAGGAAACCCAATGTCAATGGTCCGAGCAGCCGATTCCCGCCGAAGTTCAGGGTCCATCCCCCCCTGCACAATGCCAAACAATGCCTGTGTCTGAGATCCATCATCAAAATTGTCATCCTGAGCGGAGTGAAGGACCTGCTTTTCCTGAGAGCTGACAGCTGAGAGCTGAGAGCTCCTCCATGGCACCTCGTGCTTGTGCGCCTCAAAATAGTTCTTGCAGCGCGCCGCCCAGCGCAAAGTCAATTCCATCGAGTCGCGCACGCGCTGTGGATCGGCCGGATACTCCGTGCACTCATCAAACGCCATGATGATGTCGGCCCCCAGGCCGATCTGAATCTCCATAGCTTTTTCCGGACTAAGAAAATGCGGCGAACCGTCCAGGTGCGAGCGAAACGCGACGCCTTCTTCCGTGACCTTGCGCAGATCGTTCAAACTGAAAACCTGAAACCCACCCGAGTCGGTGAGAATCGCCCGATCCCAAGCCATGAACCGGTGCAGCCCGCCCATTCGCCGAACCGTTTCAACCCCAGGCCGCAGATAAAGATGGTAGGTATTCGCAAGCAGGATTTCGACGCCAAGCTCTTCCAGCACGTCCTGCGAAACGCCCTTGACCGAACCAAGCGTCCCCACCGGCATGAACACCGGCGTCTCGACCTCTCCATGAGGAGTGATGAGTTTGCCGGCGCGGGCCGACCCGCGAGTAGCGTCAATCTGAAATTGAATGGACACTGTGGGGAATTCTAAAGCAATTGCAGATTGCAGAGGTCAGATTGCAGAAGTGGGACCCGACGTAATGAGTACTATCGCGTGATTACATCAGTTATCTGCGCCACGATTCGACGCTGCCTCATAATTGACTCCGAGGGCAACGAAAATGCGAGTCAGTTTCTTAACAGTTCCGATTTTGCTCGTTGTCGCTCAACTAGCTGCTCAGCAAGCTCCCACCAAACCGCCGACAGTTGCGGCCGTCCTGCAGGCAATGAACAGCTCAAACTTGAACGAACGAGAAAAAGCCTTTGAGGAAGCGTCCAAACTCTTGGCCTCCCGCAACACGGCTGCAAGCGACGTTGAGAGCCTTCGACTAGGCATGATTCAACTGCTGATTGGGGAGAACGACAGAAACAATATCTCCGACGAGGAAATGGCGATGCTCGCGGCGAGCGCGAGCTGCGGAAACGGCACGGATAATTGTGAGGGCGCCGGAGAAGAAGACGATCCATCAGACGACCCATCAACTGCCTACATGCACAGGCTTATTGCGACCGTGGCCGGCTTCAATGATGAGCGCACAATACAGGCCTTGGCAGGCGCCGTGGGTTGGGACGAAAACGTCACGAAGGCGTTACTAGCGTTCGGCGACAAGGCCCTCGGACCCGTAATTGATCAACTCAACAGCCGAAACTCTTCCTTGCGCATGTCGGCACTAGACACAGCCATCGCTATTCTGGAAGCTCGAAACGATGCCGCGTCACAGGTTCGCATAAGGGAACTAATTCGCTCATCGCTCAACGACCATCGGCCTATCGTCCGAACACACGTAGTTCGAAAGATCGATTGCCGCAAAGATCGGCAAGACTTCGTTCCCTTGTTGCAGGAAGTCGCCAAAACCGACCCCTTCAAACTTCCTGGAAAGGCAGATGACGGTGGCGATGGAGACGAGTTTTATCCGGTGAGGGCAGACGCAAGACGTGCGCTGCGCCACATCCAAAACAATGAGCTGTGTACCAGTTGGCGATAAATCGCGTCTCTGACAATGTCGGCGGTGTCAAGCAAATTTGAGGCGTACCTCACCCTGCACTCGGGAGAAGAGCGCCATTTCGCTCTAGCTGAAGAAGTGCCGTTCCAACCCAGGCTCGCATCGTAATCGTTTTCAGGTCAGGAACTCGGTCCGACCCAGCCGTCTCTTCGGTCCGCAACTGCGATCATGATTACTCATTCAGACTCCCCGCGAAGGGGAGCGGGATGCCCAATCAATTTCTCGGTGTTCTACATCACACCATCGCGATTTCCGGGCTGTCCCGCGTGCGAACCGAACTTGACCAACTCCTCGTAATCCAATCCCTGGCGCCACATCCAGTACAAGCGAATCGCCAGTCGACGCGCCATCGCCACTTTCGCCGTCTTCCGTCCCCGTCGCATCATCAGACGGAAGTACTGGCTGCGCCATTGCGGCACGCTGCGCACCGTGACCTGAGCCGCCTCCACCAGTAGAAAGCGCAACATCGAACTCCCCTGTTTGGTGATGTGACCCAAGCGTCGCCGGTTGCCGCTCGATTTTTCCAGCGGCACCAGTCCGAGGTAACTCGCAATCTGCTTCCCGCACTGAAAGCGCTCCACGTTGCCGATGATCAGCACGAATGCCAGTGCCGTCAGAGCACCCACACCCGGATGCGTCCTCAGCCGCTGTGCTTCGGGTCGCTTCTCCGCTTCTTGCTCGATCGCCTGGCTTAACTCCGCAATCGTCGGGCTCAGTCGATCCAGCAACTCCAGCAGATCACTCCGCCGTCGGCTGGCCCAGGGTGCCAACTGGAATGATTCCAGTTGCTGCCTCCCGCCGGCCCGCCACAGCCGCTTCTTACAGCGCAGCCCTTCATTGATCGCCACCGCCTGCAGTTGGTTCATGACTCGTGTCCGCGCTTGTACCAGGCGGTGTCGATGCCACAGCAGTTGCCGCAAATCCCGGTTGTCCCAACTCGGCACCCAGATCCGCGGGAAGTCATCCTTCAGCATGAGCTTCAGAATGTGTTGCGCATCTTGCCGGTCCGTCTTCTGCTTGCGCGCTCGTTTGCTCTGGATCTCCGCCGCGTCCCCAATCCACAACTCCAACTGCAGCTCCGCCAGCAGCCGTTCGAACCAGCGCGCGTGTCCGCTGGCTTCCATGCCCACTCGCACCTTCATGCCCTGGGCCGCGAGATCGCGGTAAAACTTCTCCGCCTCCTCGCGATGCATCAGTCGCTTCTCCTGGAACTCTCCGCTGTCCGTATCTAACCACGCGATCTGCTGAAACTCGGGGTGGAAATCTACTCCTATAATGATCATCGTTCGGCTCCTTTCTCCCGAGCCTGTTGGTTGGCTTCAGCACCACCAACTTTACCCGGGAATGGGGGCCGACATTGTCATGGAATCAATTACACCAGCGATCAGCTCACCAGTAGAGATTCCTCCGGCGGTTTTACTTCTGCAATCTGACTTCTGCCTTCTGCAATCGAACTACTTCGAATAAAGGTTCTTAACCACCTCGCCGCCCTTCATAACAAACTTAACGCGTTCGAGAGTAGTGACGTCCGCCAGCGGATCGCCATCGACGGCAACAATGTCGGCCCACTTTCCCGGCTCAATCGTTCCGACTTTGTCAGACCATCCCAGCAGATCGGCATCATTAACCGTCGCCGATTGGATCGCCTGCAGCGGCGTCAGCCCCAGCTTCACCATGACCGCAAACTCGTGCGCATTGAGGCCATGAGGATAGACAGCGGCATCGGTCCCGAATCCAACTTTCACTCCCGCGGCAAACGCGCGCGCCACATTCTTGCGCGCGGCGGGCAACACTTCTTTCGCCTTGGCAATCAGGTCGGGCGGTGTGCCAATTCTCTCCGCATTCGCAAGAAACCAGTCTCCCAGGTAGAGCGTTGGCACCAGATAGGTGCCGTTCTTCTTCATTTCTGCAATGGCCGCATCATCAATGTAAGACCCGTGTTCAATCGAATCCACGCCCGCCTCGCTCGCCCACCGGATCGCCTGCGCTCCATGCGCGTGCGCCGCCACTTTTCGTCCCAGCCGATGCGCCTCCTCCACAATGGCTCTCATCTCCTCCTGCGTGTATTGCGACGCCTGCGGATTGTCTCCCTTCGAAAGCACCCCGCCCGAGGCCATGAACTTGATCAGGTCCGCGCCATACTTGATGTTCTGCCGAACCATGTGGCGCACTCCATCCACGCCATCGGCCACGCCGTCGGTGGTGGCGTGATATTCAAACGGCAACAGGTTATTGTCTGCATGTCCGCCAGTGATGCTGAGCGCCGGCCCGCTCACCAGCATCCGCGGTCCCGGCACGTCGCCGGCATTAATCGCATCGCGCAGGGCAACATCGCTAAAACCGCTCGCGCCCACGTTGCGCACGGTGGTGAATCCCGCTTCGAGCGTGACGCGGGCGTTACGCGCTCCATACAGCGCCTCGCGGGGCACGGAAATCGCCAGCATCGAGTAGCCAAAGTTCGTCGTCATCGTCAGATGCGTGTGCGCGTCAATCAATCCCGGCAACACGGTGGCGTTCGAAAGATCGACCACCTGCGCTCCGGCAGGAACCTGCGCATCGGAGCCAATGCTGGCGATCTTGTCGCTCTGAATCACGATGGTTTGGTTGGCAAGCATCTTGCCGGTCTTTACGTCCAGCAGATGTCCAGCGTGGATGACAACAGTCTTGGTTGCGGGAGCGGTTTGTGCCGAAGAAAGGCTGATACAGGAAAGCAAGAAAGTAAGGGCAAGCAGAGCACGGCTGAGTTTCATTCCATCCCCCCAAAAAATTTAGCCTAGGCCGAGTACCTTACAACTTCGGGGAGGGCGACGGCAAGCTTCTCGAATTCGCTACATGACCGTTCAGTGATATAGAGTCAATGGACAGCAGAAGCGAACGGAACGCGATCCGTTGCTCGTATGTCGAAGTCCCGTCGCAATACGGCGTCACTCCCGCTCGACGACACCCTCTTCGCCGTCAAACAGCGCAAGCCTGTCCCGCATGAATTCGTGCTTGATGCGATCGCTCCTCTGTCGCCCGCGACACGCCCCATGTTCGGCTGCCTCGCGATCTATGTTAAGGACAAGATTGTCCTCATCCTTCGCGACAAGCCTAAACAGACGGCGGATAACGGGGTGTGGCTTGCCACCACCGAGGAGCACCACCAGAGCCTGCGGCAGGAGTTTCCCAACATGCGCTCCATCAAAGTGCTGGGGAAGAAAGTAACGGGCTGGCAGGTCCTTCCAGCCGATGCGCAGGACTTCGAAGAAGCAGCATTGCGAGCTTGCGAGCTCGTGCTTGCGGAAGACCCTAGAATCGGGAAGGTGCCGGGGGCGCGGCGCGCTTCGAAATCGAGAACCAATAAGGCGGCGAAAGATCGCGCCCGCTAGCGCGGCTTCGCCCGCGCCGCCACTTTCTCTCCCACGCGCTCGCTGACCGTGAACGTCATCTTGCCCGCCTTCTTATCGGTGTCCACGATCACGTGGTCGCCGTGCAACACCTCGCCGTCCAGAATTTTCAGCGCCAGCGGATCCTGCACCAGCTTCTGAATCGCCCGCTTCAGCGGACGCGCTCCAAAGTTGGGATCGTAGCCTTCGGTGAAAAGAAGTTCTTTCGCGCCGTCGGTCAGTTCCAGCGAAATCTTGCGGTCGGCCAGCAGGCGGCGCAGGTCTTCCAAGCGCAGATCGACGATCTTCACCAGCTGTTCCTTGCCCAGCGGATGGAAAATGATGATGTCGTCCACGCGATTCAGGAACTCGGGTTTGAAATGCCCGTGCAGCGCGTCCATCACGTGTTTGGAAGCCTGCTCGAAGCCGTCGGCCGAGCGAATGTTTTCCGACTGCAAATACGCCGAGCCCAGGTTCGAGGTCATGATGATGACCGTGTTCTTGAAATCCACATGGCGGCCCTTGCCGTCGGTGAGGCGGCCGTCGTCCATGATCTGCAGCAGGATGTTGAATACATCCGGATGCGCTTTTTCGATTTCGTCGAAGAGCACGACGGCGTAAGGATGCCGCCGCACCGCTTCGGTGAGCTGTCCACCCTCATCGTAGCCAACGTATCCCGGAGGCGCGCCGATCATGCGCGAAACAGCGTGCTTCTCCATGTATTCCGACATGTCAATGCGAATCATGGCGCGCTCGTCGTCAAAAAGAAATTCGGCAAGCGCCCGCGCCAGTTCGGTCTTGCCAACACCGGTTGGCCCCAGAAAAATAAAAGACCCAATCGGCCGCTTCGGGTCGCTCAACCCCGCGCGCGAACGGCGAATGGCATTGGCCACGCGTTCGAGCGCCGCGTCCTGTCCAATGACGCGCAGCCGCAGCCGGTCTTCCATGTTGACGAGCTTCTTAACTTCGCCCTCGAGCATTTTGGACACCGGAATGCCGGTCCACTTGGAAACGATGCGGGCGATGTCTTCCTCGTCCACTTCTTCTTTCAACATGCGCTGTCCGGCCTTGCCGTCAATCTGCGAGGTGACTTTATTCAGCTCTTGTTCGGTCTGGCGGATGAGTCCATAGCGAATCTGCGCCACGCGCTCCAGATTCCCTTTGCGCTCCTCGGCGGCTTCTTCGATCTTGAGCTGCTCCAGTTTTTCTTTCAGCGATCGAGCCTTCGCGATGACGTCTTTTTCCTGCTTCCACTTGGCTTTGAGCGCGTTCGACTTTTCGCGAATGCCGGCGAGTTCTTTCTCGACGTGCGCCAGACGCTCCTTAGAGTTCGGGTCGTCTTCCTTCTTCAGCGCCTGTTTTTCGATTTCCAGTTGCGTTGCCCGCCGTTCCAGTTGGTCGATTTCCGTTGGCATGGAATCGATCTGGATGCGGAGCGAAGACGCCGCCTCGTCGATCAAGTCGATGGCTTTGTCGGGCAGAAAACGGTCGGAAATATAGCGATGCGACAAGGTAGCGGCGGCGACAATGGCGGAATCTTTGATGCGCACGCCGTGGTGCACTTCGTACTTCTCTTTCAGTCCGCGAAGAATCGCAATCGTATCCTCGACATTCGGCTCGCCCACGAAAACGATCTGGAAACGGCGTTCGAGCGCCGCGTCCTTTTCGATGTACTTGCGGTATTCGTTGAGCGTGGTCGCTCCGATGGCGCGCAGCTCGCCGCGGGCAAGCGCCGGCTTCAGCATGTTCGAAGCGTCGATCGCGCCTTCGGCGGCGCCCGCTCCGACCAGCGTGTGCAACTCGTCGATGAAAAGAATGATCTGGCCCTGCGAATCTTCGATCTCTTTCAGCACGGCCTTCAGCCGGTCTTCGAATTCGCCGCGATATTTCGCGCCCGCCAGCATGGCTCCCAAATCGAGCGCCACCACGCGCTTGTTCTTCAGAACTTCGGGCACGTCACCGGAAATAATGCGCTGCGCCAGCCCCTCAACGATCGCCGTCTTACCCACTCCCGGCTCGCCAATCAGCACCGGATTATTCTTGGTGCGCCGCGAAAGCACCTGCACCACGCGGCGAATTTCTTCATCCCGGCCGATGACGGGATCGAGCTTGCCGCGTCGCGCCTGCTCGTTCAGGTCGCGCGCATAACGCTCCAGCGCCTGGTACTTGGCTTCGGGATTCTGGTCGGTGATGCGCTGCGATCCGCGGACCGCAGTGAGCGCCTTCAGGATGGCGTCGTGGGTCGCGCCGTGACGAGCGAGCAATTCCTGCGCCGGATCGCGCTTCAGTGCGGTCAAGCCCAGCAAAATGTGCTCGGTCGAAACGTATTCGTCTTTGAAAATGTCCGCTTCTTTGAAGGATTTTTCGAGGACCTGGTTGATCTGTGACGACATTGCAGGCTGCTGCGCGCCGCCGCCTGAGACTTTCGGCAGCTTTTCAATTTCTTTGTAGAGGTCGCTGAGCACAGCCTGCGGACCAATGCCGATCTTTTCCAGCACGGGCGCAACGATGCCCTCTTTATCCTCGACTAACGCAGCCAGCAGATGGAGCGGCGCGAGCTCCGGATTACCGTGTTCCGAGGCCAGCTCGTTCGCCCGCTGGATCGCTTCCTGCGCTTTGACGGTGAATTTGTCCCAACGGATGGGCATGAGTTTATTCCTCTATCGCCTTGTCATCCTGAGCGAAGCGAAGGACCTCTGTAGTCTGCTGGCCGCAAAGGAGTGCATAGGTCCTTCGCTTCGCTCAGGATGACAGATATTTTAAGAGCAAACAAAACGGGAGGCGCTTGCAATCTCGCCTCCCGCCGAGTTTACAGCTATCGAGCCTCTTACGCGGCCTTGCCTGGCGCCTTCGACTCCAGCGTCTTCTGGCTGCCCTGCTTTTCACTAGTGACGTTGACCTTGATCTGCTTCGGCTTGGCTTCGGCTTTCTTCGCCAGCTTGACCTTCAGCACGCCCTTGTCATAGTCGGCCTGAACGTTGTCATGGTTGACGGTGTTCGGGAGGCTGAAGGTGCGGGTGAAGCTGCCATACTGCCGCTCCACGCGGCGATAGTTCTCTTCTTTCTCTTCCTTCTCGAACTTGCGCTCGCCGTGCACGGTCAGGGTGTTGTTCTCGATGCGGACATCGATGTCCTTCTCGTCGATTCCCGGCACTTCAATCTTCAAAGTGATGTTGTGCTCGTCCTCGTAGACGTCCACCGGCGGAGCGAATGCGGTCGCGGTCAGCGCTTCATCCTGCTCTTCGGGCCCACGGGGGACGCGGAACAGGCGGTTCATTCGTTCTTGGAGAGTCACAAACTCACGAAAAGGGTCATAACGCGTAATCATGGTCATACAGGTAAATCCTCCTACTGGAAGTTCATTCGGGGAGCCTTCGGAAGCTCCCAGGTTGTTAATTAGTGTAAGCAAATCATAAAATCTTAGTGTAATATTGTCAAGTATTATATCTTGTTATATATCAGTCGCTTGCGCTTAGTATCAGGCAGTGCAGGTAGCTCGTTTCCGGCACATTCACGAGCATTGGATGGTCTTTCGCCGCCCCACGGTTCTCGATTACGCGCAGGTTTTTGTGAGCATCCTGGGCGGCGTCGGCGACAACTTTGAGAAAGTCCGAGGCCCCGACATGGAAAGAGCAGGAACAGGTGACCAGAATCCCTCCCGGCCGCAGCATCTTCATGGCACGCAGGTTGAGTTCTTTATAGCCGCGCAGGGCCTTGTCGAGGTCGCGCTTGGTCTTGGCAAAGGCCGGCGGATCGAGAACGATAGTGTCGTAGCGCCGGTTCGCGGCGGCGTATTCCCTCAGCAGGTCAAAGGCGTTGCCCTCGATCCACTCCAGTTCACGTCCGTTTAGAGCCGCGTTCTTTTCCGCCATTTCCAGCGCCGGACGCGAGCTATCCACTCCGGTAACGTTCGAACACTTCGCCGCCAGATGCAGCGCGAACGCTCCCTGATAGCAGAAGGCATCGAGTGCTTCCCCGTGCGCGTACTGCGCGGCGGCGGCATAGTTTTCCCGCTGATCGAGAAATGCGCCGGTTTTCTGGCCTTCGAGCCCGTCGTAGTGAAACCCGACCTCGTTCATTCTGTATTCGGTCGAACTCTTCTCCCCCCAAAGCAGCCCCGACGGTCGCGGCGGCAACTGCTCGAGCTCGCGAATGCGCGCCTCGACGCGCTCCACGATTCCCGCCGGTCGCAGTTCGCCTTCGTTCTGCAGCATTCGCAGGATGGCCTCGCGTACAGGCGCAGCATCCATGGCCTGGGTCAGGATTTGTACGGAAAGCACGTCGTTATAGCGATCGATAATCAGCCCGGGCAGGAAATCGGCTTCGCTGAAGACGATGCGGTAGGCGTCGGTATTTGAAACAAGCTCCTTCCGGTAGGCGATGGCGGCGCGAATGCGCTCCGCGACCAGAGCCGGCAGATCGTCGACCGATCCGTGAGAGATCATGCGGATCGCGATCTGCGACGAAGAACTGTAGAGCGCGGTGCCAAGAAACTTCCCCCGCGGATCGTGGACGCGGACCAGCGCGCCCGGCGGAATATCGTCTGCCCCGATAACATCCGAGCGATAGACCCAAGGATGGCGGGCTTCGAGGCGCGCGGCTCCGCGCAGCGACAGTTTTACGGAAGGCTCCGCGCGCTTAACGGAGACCGGTGGTTTTTTCGGCATGGATAGATGTTATAGCGTAGGGATAGGGGATGTTATGTGGAGGCGGGGCTCTGCCCCGTTACCACACGAACTCTCAAGCTCGAATCACGGCACCGTCCCGATTCCGCTTGCGCGGTAGTTCTCCCGAACTGGGCAGCGCCCCGACGCTAGCCGTCACCGCGCCCGTCATCACCTTCTGCCAAGCCGCCTGGAACTGCTCCATTTCGGACGCCGTTCCAACCGTGATGCGCGTGTAGGTCGGCCACACCGGCCAGATGCGTCCGATAATCACCTTTTGCTTGGCCATGGCATCGATCGCCGCCTTCGCCGGGCGTTTCGTGTCCAGCATGAAGCAGTTCGATTCCGAGGGAATGTAGGAGTATCCGTTGCGGTCGAGCCACTCGAAGACCTGGCTGCGAACGGTGGCGTTGATTCGTTTGCGCTCGGGCACCAGTTGCGCGTCTTTCAGGCTGGCCGCGCCCGCCACCATAGCGGTGATCGGCATAAAATTCCAGCCACCATAGTTTTCGATTTTCTCCATCAGATCCGGCCGCGCGAACACGGCGCCACAGCGCAGGCCTGCCATGCCATAGATCTTCGAGAACGTTCGCAGCAGAACGACGTCTTTGCCCGCTCTCACCAGATCCAAGACCGAAACCGCGTCGGAAAAATGGATGTAGGCTTCATCCACCAGCACGACCGAACCCTTGGGCTTGTTCTCGACCAGGTATTCGATATCGGAATGGCTGGTCAGCGTCCCCGTAGGATTGTTGGGGCTGCAGACATAGAACACGCCCGCATCCGGAGCTGCGGCCAGCATCGCCTTCACATCGTGCGCATAGGCTTTCGTCAGCGGAACTTTTACCACCTTCGCGCCGATCGCCTGGGCGGTGAAAATGCCGGCTTCGTATCCCGGATCGGCGGTCACATAGCTGCGCTGTGGTGAGATGAACGCAGCCACGGTGTGATGCAGAGGCAGGCTCGATCCCGCATAGACGCGCACCTGTTCCGGCTTCAGCCCTTCCATATCCGCCAGCATCTTCACCAGATCGTCGGTCAACCAGTCGGAATAACGTCCGCCTTGCGGGACGATGGCAATGGCCGCATCGCGCGCCGCAGCACACGGCCCAAGTGGATTTTCGTTGGCGTCAATCCGGATCGCATCTTTCGGCGCGTTGTGGATGTGAGCGTGAGCCAGCATGGGTTCGGTGACAATGCGCAAGGCGAACGCCGCCGAAGCGGCGGCCGAAAAGCCAAGAAACGAACGTCGGGATGCGGAAGGAAGTCTGAAATCGTTGTTGCTGGGAGCCATCGCTAACCTCGTGCGGGCCATCTTACCGCAAATTTCCAGGCAAATTATGGCCAAGCTTTAATTATCTCGATTCGTCGCAGAAGAGCTCGCAAGCCCGCTGCTAGTGCGCGGCTGGCTGCTCCGCCGGAGAGGCAGCAGGTTTGTGACCAGCGCGGTGCTCGCGCTGGATGGCCAGCAGATCTTTATGCAGCAGGTCGAGCACATTGGAGGGTATTTCCGATCCCCACTCCTCCATCTCTTGTTCTTCCCAATGTCCGTTGAGCCGGAGCGCGGAGTCGGTCAGATCCTCGGGAAACGCCTGCCGATAATTGCCCTCGCGCATCAGCACCTCGCCGAACTGGCGTCCGGTGTGCATTTCGAAGATGCGCCGCGTCGCATTGCCGCCGTTATTAATAAACACCAGCAGCACTTCGCCTTCCTCGGGATAATCAGGACGGTAGAACCACGCCTGCGGCGCATCGGCCTTGGGGCGCGCGCGTTTTCTGCCGGTCACCGTCACCACTTCCACTTCCGGCTTCTCTTCGTTCGCGGGAATGTAGTAATAGATTCTCTGGCAAGATTCGCAGAACATCACCGTCTCGCCCTTGCGCGCTTCGTTGTAAATCTGGGGACGCAGCATCACCTGGCATCCCATGCACTTATGGTCGCGGACTTCGGCGAGCCCGGTGCCGCGATGCTTCACCACCCGCTCATAATGCCGCAGCACATCTTCAGAAATCCCGTGCCGCAGCCCGTCGCGTTTGGCCGTCCACTCGGAGAGCTTTTTCTGATCTTCGGCGGTAACTTTCCGCGCGTCTTCTTTTTCTTTTTCGATCTCGGCCGTCTCCGCCTTGAGCTTGGCTTCCGCCGCCTTGACTTCAGTTTCGCGCGCGTCAACGTTGACCATTACCTCCAGTATGCGGTCTTCGTTGAGCCGGATCTCCTGCTCGGCAAACTGGATTTCGTGCAGCAAAGCTTTGTACTGGTCGTTGGTTTTTACGTCGAGGGACTGGTCGCGATACTTGGAAATTTTGCCTTGCAGGTCTTTGATATTGGCTTCGAACTTCTTGCGGTTGGCGTCGTCATTTTTGGCGGTAGCGCGGACTTTTTCCAGGTGCGCCCTGGTTCCAGCCAGTTTTTGCTCGATCGCCGCCACCCGTTTCGGCAGCGCCGCCACTTCGTCCCGCAGTTTGCGGATCTCCTGATCCGCCACCTGCAGTTCCAGCAATTTTTCGATATCAGGAAGCATCGGCCCCGAGCATCACAAGAACGATTCTAGCACGCGAGAACGGTGGGGCTGAGGCATGGTTCGCGCGGAGCATTGGTTCCGCGCTGCGCAAACGAGAAAGGAATCTGAGGATGCACCCGGTCTGCACGCCGTACCCCCCTTTTCCCCGGTCTATTGCAATCAAAGACTTAGGAGGGTAAGAAACGGCTTGACACACATGTGCTTCTAGTGTAGTATTTGTACATGGACGCCACCCTTAAAACTCCGAAAACACTGCAAGAAGCGATAGCCTACTTTTCCGACCCCGACCGTTGTTTCGAGTATGCAAAGCGGTATCGCTGGCCAGATGGCACGGTCAGGTGTCCGCGTTGCAATGGCACCAAGCATTCGTTCATCAAGACGCGGAAAATCTGGTTCTGCTACGTCTGTAAAAAGCAGTTCACGGTCAAGGTCAAGACGATTATGGAAGATTCTCCGATCAGCCTTGATAAATGGATGACGGCATTTTGGATGCTGGCCAACTGCAAAAACGGAATCAGCAGTTACGAACTGGCGAAGGCGATTGGCATTCATCAGGAATCGGCATGGTTTATGCTCCAACGGATTCGGGAAGTGATGAAGGGAAGAAAGGGCACTCGCAAGTTGGGCGGTGGGCCGGGGAGTGAATTGGAAGCGGATGAGACTTTCGTCGGCGGCTTGTCCAGAAACATGCATCGGAGCCGCAGGCTTCGCGTTCAACAGGAGGATACCGGCGGTGTATTCGTTGGCAAGACGATTGTCCAAGGCATCCTTGACCGCGATCTGCGCGAAGTCCGAGCGAAGGTTGTACCGAATGTGAAGCGCGAGACTTTGCAGAATGAAGTTCTGAACAATGTCCGCTACGGTTCTACCGTCTACACGGATGACGCTATCGGCTATGACAAACTTCATTACCGTTTTGTGCATGACGTTGTGAACCATGCCGAAACCTACGTCAAAGGTCGCGTCCACACGAACGGACTTGAGAACTTCTGGTCGCTTCTCAAGCGGACTCTTCGCGGAACCTACGTTGCTGTGGAACCGTTTCATTTGGACCGCTATGTTGACGAACAAGTTTTTCGTTTCAATAACCGCAAGGGCAAAGACGCTGACCGCTTCGCGCTGGCAATGAGCCAAGTCGCTGGCAAGCGTCTTACCTACGCCGATCTCACAGGCAAAGACCAATCGCCGCGCACGTCCCCGACAGGGGCGGGGGAAACGCCAGTCCCCTTCTAGTCCTTGTCGGCATTATCGGACTTGCGCAAAGTAGCGGTTTTAGGCCGCTTCTTCGCCTTTATCTTCGGCTTCGGAGCCTGTAGAATCGCGGTCGCGAACTGTTCAAAGTTTGCGAACGCTTCCGGGCCTTCGATGTACTCAGGTTGCTTCATGGCTTAAAGACTATCCGAACCAACAGCGATAATCGAGCGCGTTATGAGTGACGAACAAACTACCAAAATAGCAGGCAATGGCCCCCAGCCAGCAAACGATCCGGTACAGCCAGTGGAGGTCATCAAAGATACCGCCCGCTACGAACAAAGCAAGACAGAGGATCGCAAGAAACGAAGATGCCGCAAGCTCGCCAAAGCACCAATATGGATTCAGGCACTTGCCGCTATTATTCTGGTCGGTATCACTGGTTTTTACACTCACTACGCCAGAATTCAATCGGAACAAGCGATCGTTGCTGCGGGAGCCGCCAAAAACGCTGCAGAGACGGCCCAAAAACAACTTGAAATGAGTGAGCGGCCCTGGGTAGATGCGATTGTAACTCCGGACGGCCCGTTCGATTTCAATGTAAACGGGGCTAACATCCATCTGAAATTTCAATTGTTGAACACCGGACATTCCCCAGCCTTGGAAACCCTCATAGAAGGATTCCCTGTCGATTCCAACTTCACCGGAATGCCGGGACCTATTCAACGAAGAAATGAAATTTGTAAGGTAAATCCTGATCCCATGGGTATAGCTCTTTTCCCGAATATCCCTTTCGTACAGACTTGGACATGGACCTTCCCCACCGCTGAACTGGCCAAGAATCATGGGAACGGTACTAAATCGCCGGGCGTCATAGTATGGCCATCCGTAGTGATTTGCCTTATCTATCGATCCCCGCTTAGCAAGACTGCCGTCTACCACACGGCCTATATCATAGACATTCGGAGAATCGATCCCTCCGGTCGAACGCGAACGAATTTCAAGATTGGGGAAAACATTGACCAAAAGCAATTGCGACTTGTGATGGACAGTGAAAGCCCAATAAGCGCAGATTAGCCCTGTCACGGCGATTAAGTGTATCACGGTTGACACACATGTGCGCCAACCCGTTTGTTGCCCTTAGGAGGAAGTCCCCGCCAGGTCTTTGGGTTTAAAGGACTTGCCGGTAAAGTCTTTAAGAACCAATGAATTACGTGATCCGTTCCCCTTCGGCCGCGCTCAGGGTCAGGATTTCGGCAGCGGTCTCGCCCCTTCAACTACGCTCAGGGTCACGCCCGCTAAACGCCTCAAGTTAAGTTGTCAAAGAGCTCAAATCTCTACCGTCACGCAAAGTGGGGCTTAAGTCAATGGATTCCGATCGTCGTTGGTAGGCGGTGCGATTGCAGGGTGGACGCGTTTGTCCGCAAATTTTGATTTGGTGTTGCCTATGATTTTGCCGGTGCCTATGAGAATCAACGTCAAAGGCAGCGGGCGGGGGCGCCCCCTCTACACAACCTCAGTTCCCTCCCGCCATCGGATGTCCGCCGCTCGGCAACTTTTTCCGCCAGTATGATAAACCTGATACTTGGCACTCCACACTATTCTCTTCCTGTTTGTCGCCGGAGCTCTCGGCGGCGCGCTGAACGCCGTCGCTGGCGGAGGCAGCTTTATCGCCTTTCCGGCGCTGCTGTTCAGCGGAGTCGCTCCCATCGCGGCCAACGCCACCAACACCGTGGCACTTTGGGTGGGAACGACAGCCAGCGGTGGAGCGTATCGCAAGCATCTCGACATCTCGCGGCGCGTGATGATTCCACTCACCGTCACCAGCCTGATCGGGGGAATTGCCGGCGCTTACCTCCTGCTGCACACGCCCGCGCAGACGTTCCTGCGGGTTCTGCCCTGGCTCATGCTGGGAGCAACCCTGTTGTTCATGTTCGGCCACCGCCTGGCGCGCAGCTCGGGAGGCTCGATTGCTCGGGACGCTTCCACTTCGGCTCTGGCCGTCGCGTCGCTGTTTGAGCTGGTCGTCGCAGTCTACGGAGGCTACTTCGGCGGTGGCGTCGGGATTTTGAATCTGGCCATGCTTGCCGCCCTCGGCATGACCGATATTCACGCCATGAACGCATTGAAAGTCGTGCTCGGCGGGATCATCAACGGCGTCGCGATCATCACCTTCATCGTGAACCACGCGGTGGCCTGGAAACCGGGCAGCTTCGTAACCGTGGGCGCGCTCTTCGGGGGATACTTCGCCGCCCACTACGCGCAGAAGCTTCCCGGCGCGTGGATTCGCGGCTTCGTCATTGTCGTCGGAACGGCGATGACGGCCTATTTCTTCTGGAAGGGCTACCGCTGATTGCGGGGGACGCGGCCAATACTGATGGCTGACTTTCGTAATCTGCCCTGCCGCCACCGCCCGGTGCGATACTAGCCCGAGAATGTCCTCTACCGCCAGCATGCAGAAGAAAGGACCACGGGGCGTGCGCGTCAAGCTCGGCGGCTCGATCCTCGCCCTGGTGCTGCTCGAAAACGGGCGTCAGCTTCGCGGACGCATGAATCAGCTCTCCGTCAACGGCGGACTGCTCTCGCTGGAACACCCGCTGGACGAAGGCATCGGGGTGACTGTCGTGTTCCACCTCGGCTCGACCAGCATCCGCTGCCGCGCGCGCATGTTGTTTCCCATGTGGGCCACGCAGGGATGTCTGCAGCCATTCCGTTTTGTGGAATTTCCCGAGGCCGACCGCGCCAACCTGAATCGAGAACTGGAAAGCCTGGTTCGAGGCGGCGCGTCTCAGGAAGAGGAAGAAGCCGAGTAGGGCATTCAGCCCCTGAAGGGGCGGCTAACTCCGAGAACTTTCGGCATCGCTGAAGCGATGCCCTGATACGAAGCACGAGTCTTTCGGCACCTCGGACCAACTAAAAGTTTATGTTCCTGCGGCCGCCAGAATCTCTGCCAGCGAATACTTCTGCAAGTCCCCGATTCGCTCCAACGTAATATCCGGCGTCGGATACCTGGCCACCAGCGCCGCATCCAGCGCGTAGTGGCCCTGACGCGGAAATATTGTCGTTACCCGCGTTCCCCAATGTTGCTTGATCGCCGCCAGAATCCGCACCTTGTCATCCACCATCACGTAATGCGCTGCCGGATACTTCGCCTCCACATCGTCCAGTTCCAGTTCCTTGTGGATGTAGATCAGGACGTGCCCGGCGAAGGCGCGATAGAGGCCAGACCGTTCTACCTTGAGCGGCTGAAACACGACATCGCCGTCGCTCAGGATTACGGCCCGCCCCAACCGCCGCGCGTACTCTACCGCGTCCAGCGACTTCCGATACAACCGCTTGGCAAAGGGATAATCGATCAGGAAGTGCGACACGGCCAGCAGCTTCGGATCGTGCGGCCGCTCGGCGCGGTAGCGTTGCAAGGCACCCAGATAGTCCGCGTATCCAAGTTCGGTGCGCAACTGCTCGAAGATTTCCCAATAGCGCTGCTGACAAGCCTCACCCACTTCTTTCGTGAGGTATCGCTTCAGGTCATCCGCCACGCGATCGTTGTCGAGCAAGGTATTATCCACGTCGAAAAGGAATACGGTGCCCGGGTTGCTATCCGCGCGATTCACACGACCTCCAGCAATGAACTCTCCAGAATCATGTGTTTCATAATAAGCTCTCTGGAATAAACAGCTTGGCCATTATCATGCCAGAAGTCACAGCCGTACGTGGCAGCCGTCACAGCCCGGATCTCGGCGCTTCCTGTAGCCTTGAGTTATTCCTGTACATATAAAATTTATGGCCGCCACAAAGGGCTTGTCAGGCTTCTTGCCTTGTAGTACAAAGGCGTCGGTCAAATCATTGATGAAATCATCCGAGGCAGAATATTGTGACCCTGCCTCACAAACTGGGCAGTCCAGCCCTCCCAGGAGCCTCTTCTCGTGGAACACATTGATCCCGCTGTAATCCATCGCGCCGATACACGCTCTTCCCGGCCTTGTGAATTCTGCCGGGAGTTCGACCCGCAATTCCGAGAACGCCGGCTGATCGATCAGATGGTGGCCAGCAGCCGCAAAGCTATTGCTTCGGCCCATTTGACCGAGGATGGCTATGTCTGCCACCGCATGCTCGAACTGCGCCGGATCAATTCCCGCGCGCCCCTTACCGCAGCGTAAAGGGTAAGTTCTGCCCAGGGATTTCCTCCCCAGCGCAGATTTTTCACGCAACTTTGGCGGTGGCGGCGAGTTCTAACAGGTTAGGCTCCCAATTGGTGTACCCTGTGCAGGGGAGGCTTTCCATGGTGGCCGGTCGGCGGTTCCGTTTCCTGGTTTCCCCCTTTTTAGCGTTTTCCGTCGTTGTCGTTGTCGCTGCCTGTTTGCCGGTTCAGGCGCAGATCAATGGCGTCCCGGCTTCGGTCACTTCGTTCGGTGTCCGAGCCAGCGTAACGTCCCTGGGGCCAAACTGCTGTGCCAACTTCTTCATGCCGGCGAACCCGTATCCACGGTTGTTCTTTGATCGTCAGGCCTCCGATCATAAATCCTCAGGGCATCGCCACCGCCATGAGGATGGCGCCTTTTTCCCCGTCGGCGTCAGCGTGCCGGCCTACATTCCATACGCCGCCCCAGACCAGGAACCCGACGACGACTCCGTCGACGCCGACTCCTCTCAAGGTCCGCAAAACGGCCCGCCGGACCCAGATCCTCCGACCACGCGCCGCCGGGTCCGCGATTCGGCTCCGAAAGCTGCCGTTTCCGCCCCACCAGTTCCGGCTGAACCAGAACAGCCCGTGACCCCTCAGCCCTCGACGGTGCTGGTTTTCAAGGATGGCCACCATGCCGACGTGCTTAACTACGCCATCGTGGGGGATACGCTGTTTGATTTCGATGCCGGCCGAACCCACAAAATCCTGCTTGCCGATCTCGATCTCCCCGCTACCCGCAAAGCCAACGACGATCGGGGCGTGGACTTCCAGATTCCGGCGAGCACGAAGCCGCAGTAAATCGAAATCCTAACCGCAGAGGTCACAGAGGAACACAGGGGATTTTGCGATTCCTCTGTCCTGCCGGTGGTAACCGGCCTCCTATTTCCCGCTTGACACTGCGCTCCCATGAATGGATACTTATGCATTGCAGTGCATTTTTATTCATGTCGAAAACAGCGCGCCACAAAGCGATCCTCGACCTGCTCGAGCAAGGTCCTATCGAAAGCCAGGACTTGCTCCAGCACCGGCTCGAACACAAGGGCTTCGAGGTAGGCCAGGCGACCCTTTCTCGCGACATCCACGAACTGAAGCTGGTCAAAGGCTCTGCGGGCTATCAGCGCGCGGACGAGAGCCTGAACGCGGAAGTTGTCTTGCCCTCGGTGATGCATCTGGTCCACGAGTTTGTGGTCGAAATCCGGCAAGCCCAGAACCTGCTGGTGGTGAAGACCACGGTCGGCAGCGCGCAGCCCGTCGCCGCGGCACTCGATGCCTCCCACTGGCCTGAGGTCGTGGGCACACTTGCCGGCGACGATACCGTGCTGGTGGTTGCCGCCGACAAGAAGAAAGCGCATGCGCTCGCCCGGCGGATTGGCGAGCTAGGGGTCAAGTCCTAGGGGCCAGGTATTAGGTCTTAGGTCTTAGGTCTTAGGAAAATCAAGCCCTGACACCTAAGACCACATTCAGAAAGCCATTCTCATATGGCTATGGGAAACAGCGTGGGCTGCTTCCCAGCTAGGAGCGCACATGCCGAAGCAAGAGAAAATTGTTCTCGCCTACTCTGGGGGGCTCGACACCTCCATCATCATTCCCTGGCTGAAAGAGAACTACGCCTATGAAGTGATCGCCATGGTCGCCGACGTAGGCCAGGGAGATGACGTCGAGGCTGTGGTCAAGAAGGCCTACAAAACCGGAGCCAGCAAGGTGGTGGTCGAGGATCTGCGCGAAGAGTTCCTGACCGGCTATGTCTGGCCCGCGCTGAAAGCGGGTGCGGTGTATGAGAACAAGTACCTGCTTGGCACCTCGCTCGCCCGTCCGGTGATCGCAAAGCATCAGGTCGAAGTGGCGCTGCGCGAAGGCGCCTCGGTGGTCGGCCACGGATGCACGGGCAAAGGCAACGACCAGGTGCGCTTCGAAATGGCCTACCAGGCGCTCGCTCCCGAACTGAAAGTCGTCGCGCCGTGGCGCGAGTGGGATCTGAAGTCGCGCGAAGACTGTCTCGACTACGCTGAGCAGCGCGGCATTTCGGTGGCCGCGAGCCGCGAGAAGATTCACAGCCGCGACCGCAATCTCTGGCACGTCAGCCACGAGGGCGGAGAGTTGGAAGATGCCGGCAATGCGCCGTTCACGAACACCTGGCAAATGACGAAGTCGCCGCAGGAGGCTCCCGATCAGGAAGAACAGGTCGAAATTGGATTCGAAAAAGGCGTGCCCGTCTCCGTGAATGGGATGAATCTCGATCCGGTATCGCTGGTCGAACTGCTGAACGAAATCGGCGGACGCAACGCGGTGGGACGCATCGATCTGGTCGAGAACCGTTTCGTCGGCATCAAGTCGCGCGGCTGCTACGAGACTCCCGGAGGCACGCTGCTGCTAACCGCCCACGGCGAACTGGAGGCCCTCTGCCTCGACCGCGACCTGCTGCACTTCAAGCAGCACGTGGCGCTCAAGTATGCCGAACTGGTTTATTTTGGCATGTGGTTCACGCCGCTGCGTGAAGCGCTGGACGCCTTCGTCGAAACCACGCAACAGAACATCACCGGCGCGGTCACGCTGTCTCTGTACAAAGGCAACGTCAACATCGTCAGCCGCAAATCGGATTATTCGCTTTATCGCACCGATCTCTCCTCGTTCACCATGGGCGCAAGTTATGATCAGAAGGACGCCGAAGGTTTTATCCGCATCCTGGGACTGCCTTCGCGTTGCCGCGCCCAGACGCAGGCAAAAGCAAAGTTAGAGGTCGCGTAATTTAGAGGTCGCGTAATGAAGATGTGGTCCGGCCGCTTCCGGCAGCCGCTCGATCCCGAATTTGAAAGATGGCAGCGGTCGTTTCCCTACGATCAGCGGCTGCTGCCCTTCGAACTCGCCGCCAGCCGTGCCCACGCCAACGCGCTCGAACATGCGGGAGTGCTTTCGTCCGAAGAGCTTTCGGAAATTGTGAAAGCTCTGGGAGAAATTGGCCAGCGCGCGGAATCCGAACCCGAGTTCTTGAATGACCCGGAAGCCGAAGACGTTCACCATTTTGTCGAGAAGCAACTGGCCGCGCGGATCGGTGCGACCGGCTACAAGCTGCATACCGGACGCAGCCGCAACGAGCAGATAGCGACCGACCTCCGCCTGTTCGTTCGCCAGAGCATCGACGCCCTGCAAAACCTGATCGCCGATTGGGTCGAGGCTATTCTGGCGCGCGCCGAAGCCGCCGGCAACGCGCCTTCTCCATTAGCTATGCCTGCGTACACGCACCTGCAGCCGGCCGAACCCGTCCTGGTCGCGCACTGGTTGCTGGCGTATGTAGAAATGTTTTTTCGCGATGCCGCGCGTCTCGCCGACTGCCGCAAACGCGCGAACTTATGTCCGCTGGGATCCGGTGCGGTTGCTGGAGCCACGCTCACCCTCAATCGACAAGCCATGGCGAGGGAACTGGGGTTTGATGGCCCGACGGCGAACAGCATCGACGCTACCAGCGATCGCGATTTCGCTATCGAATTCGTCAACGCGCTCTCGTTGCTTGCGCTCCACCTGAGCCGCTGGGCCGAAGAGATGATTTTGTTCTCTACGCCCGCCTATGGATTCGTCGAGCTGCCCGAGCCTTACTCCACCGGCAGCAGCGCCATGCCGCAGAAGAAAAACCCCGATTTACTGGAACTGGTGCGCGGCAAAGCGGCACGCGTCATGGGATGCGCCACCACGCTCGAAACCGTGGTCAAGGGGCTGCCCCTCGCCTACAACAAAGACCTGCAGGAAACGCAGGAGGCGGTGTTCAATGCTTGTGACACGGTTATCGGCATGTTGCCGCTGGTGACCGGATTTATGAATACCGTCGAATTCAACGAAGGCAAAATGAATCGGGCTGCGCAAGCGGGCTACATGAACGCCTGGGCCGCGGCCGCATACCTGGTGGAGCGCGGAGTGCCCTCGCGCCTTGCCCACGAAGCGGTCGGCAAGGCCGTCCAACTGGCGGTGGAGCGCGGATGCGAATTGCAAAAGCTGCCGCTCGCCGACCTGCAAGCGATCCACGCCAGTTTCGACGCCGCTTTTGCCTCCTGCCTCGGCCTTAGCGAGGTGCTCGGACTGCACGACGTACCGGGCGGTACAGCCCCTCGCCACGTTAAGCGCGCCCTGCAGAATGCCCGGGAGCGGGCCGGTTTGCTACGCTCGCGGGAACCACTCGCCGCCGGTTAGGCCCGTAAAAGGGTAGGCCCGACTGTGGCCATGCCCCTTCCTAAAGGTGTCCGGAACCACCTGAATCGGGTTTCCCACAGGATGGGAAAAAAAACAATCTCCTGTGACGTAGCTCACTGCGCCCCGTGAACGGGCTACGGATACTGTTGGCTGCTCACTCGGGCTTCGCCCCGAGTTATATTATTTCGATCGCCATTATTTCCCAGGAGGACTTGGATGCCGCAAGATACCTTGACCATCACCGACAACCGTACCGGGCAGAGCTACACCCTTCCCGTCGAAAGTGGAACCATCCGCGCGATGGATCTGCGCAAGATCAAAACCGGACCCGAAGATTTCGGCTTAATGACCTATGACCCTGCCTTCATGAATACCGCATCCTGCCGCAGTGCGATCACCTACATTGACGGCGACCGGGGAATCCTGCGGTATCGCGGTTATCCTATTGATGTTCTCGCCGAACACTGTACTTATCTCGAAGTTGCCTACCTGCTTCTGTTCGGCGAACTGCCCAACGCGAGTCAATTGAAGAGCTGGGTGGATGACGTCACGCACCACACCATGCTGCATGAAACCACCAAGAAGTTCATGGAAGGTTTCCGCTTCAACGCGCATCCCATGGCGATGTTCGTGAGCACAGTGGCGGCGCTGTCGACGGTGTATCCGGAGGCGAAGAACATCCACGACCCGGCCAACCGGCTGCTGCAGATCAAGCGCCTGATCGGCAAGGTGCCGTCGATTGCGGCCATGTCCTATCGCCACAATGTGGGATTCCCCTACATCTATCCGGATAACGACCTCAGCTATCCTGCCAACTTCATGAACATGCTGTGGAGGATGGTCGAGCCAAAGTATTCCGCCAATCCGGTGATTGCGCGGGCGCTCGACATCCTGTTTATTCTGCACGCCGACCACGAGCAGAACTGCAGCGCCAATGCCATGCGCGCCGTGGGCAGCTCGCAGGCCGACCCCTACCTGTCCACGGCCGCCGCCGCCGCCGCTCTTTCCGGCCCGCTGCACGGCGGGGCGAACGAAGAAGTGCTGAAGATGCTGGACGAGATCGGTACCAAGGATAACGTCCCCGCCTACATCAAGAAGATCAAGGAAGGCAAAGGCAAGCTGATGGGCTTCGGGCACCGCGTTTACAAGAACTACGATCCGCGGGCCAAGATCATCAAGTGGACGGCCGACCAGGTGTTCCAGGTAACCGGACGCAACGCCAAACTTGAGATTGCTCTGGAACTGGAGCGCATCGCGCTCGAGGACGATTATTTCGTGCAGCGCAAGCTCTATCCGAACGTGGACTTCTACTCCGGCATCATGTACCAGGCGATGGGCTTCAAGCCGGAGATGTTCACCGTGCTGTTCGCGATTCCGCGCACCATCGGCTGGCTCGCGCAATGGCAGGAGATGCTGAACGACCCGGAGCAGAAGATCGCGCGCCCGCGCCAGGTCTGGATCGGCCACGACACGCGAGCGTTCGTGCCGATGGAAAAGCGGTGAAGTCTTTTTCAGAGTGACCCGGGGGGACAATTCCCCCCTGGGGCAAGTCGAACGTGGCAAGCCCGGATCACGATGCCCAGGGCCGGACTTGATGAACGATAGAACCGTCGGCAGTCGGACGGCGTGGCGTGCGGGCACCCTTCGATTGCTTCCACTCAGGAAGCCGGGACCGGGATTTTCCGAAAACCGGACGTACACGCCCTTTCGGTGACCCCTGGTAATCGTCGGTAACCATCCGACTGGTACCCCCCAGCCTTACAATAAGCTTACCCCGCGATCCGCTGGCATGACGGCGGGGTTTCGCCGGGGAATCTCCCGGCAAGGTTTGAACCCGCTCATGGCTCGACGAAAGCGCGGGCGGGCGACGGGAAGAAGGCTGGAGTCCGCACTCTATGGCGTTTGGTTTCGGCTTCAACAAACAGAAGGTTCTCAGCTCTGCGGAGAAATTTGTCCAGCAGGGCAAGCTGCAGAACGCCATTGCTGAGTACGAAAAGGTCCTGCAACACGATGCCAAGGATCTTACCGTCAACAACACGGTAGGCGATCTCTACGCGCGTCTCGGCGACAGCGCGAAAGCCATCGAATGCTTCAAGATGGTGGGCGATGCCTATGCCGCGCAGGGCTTCACCGTGAAGGGCATCGCCATGTACAAGAAGATCACCAAGCTCCAGCCGAGCATGGATGCATCTCTGAAACTGGCGGAACTCTACACCCAGCAGGGGTTGTTCAACGACGCCCGCGCCCAGTACCTGCAAGTCGCCGAAGACTTCATGAAGCGTGGCGACCTCGACCAAGCGGTGCGCCTTTTCCAGAAGGTCCTCGAAATGGACCCGGAAAATGTGCCCATGCGGGTCAAGCTTGCCGAAGTTTATGTCCGGCTGGGAAAGAAGAAAGAGGCGTGGGAGATTTTCAGCGCAGCCGCGGAATCGTTGCGCTCACGCGGATCGCTCGCCGCCGCCGAAGACGTGCTGAAGCGGATGCTGACGCTCGATCCGAGCAACGGCTATGTTCTGCTGCTGCGCGGGAAGGCCGCCCTCGAAGCCGACGATCCCAAGAACGCCATCGCCTACCTGGAGAAGACCTCGGACCTGGATTCTCACCCCGAAGGTTTGCGCGATCTGCTGAAGGCGTACCTGCAAACCGGAAACTTGACCAAGGCTGCTCCGATCGCCGAAAAGCTGCTCACGGTGCACAACGATCCGGAGGGGCTGTTTCTGCTGGCGGAAGGTTCGATCCGCCTCGGGCAGTGTCCGCAGGCGCTTGAGATTTACACGCAGCATGCCGATCGCCTGCTGGCGACTGACTCGGCCAAAATGCTGGCCAGCCTGCATACCATGATTGCCCGGGTGCGCGACGATTCGAGCTCGCTCGAAGCGCTATTGGTTTTGCTCAACAAAGCCGGCGACACCACCCACGTCAACGAAGTCTCCGAGCTCTTGGCGCACGCTTCGGTCCAGGATGGAAACCTGGAGCGGGCACGCGACCTGTACCAGATGCTAACCACCTCCGAGCCCCAGAACTCCATGCACATGCAGAACTATGAGCAGGTGTTGGAGCGCATGGAGGGCGGGGGAGCAGCGCCCGCCAACGGGATCACGGCCGAAGAGGGTGCGGTCATCGTCGAGGAGTTGGAAGCGACCGCGCCAGTCATCGATCAGTCTTATCCCGATGCCATTGCCATCGCGGTGCGCTCGGCGGTTACCGATGCCGACCTGTTCCTCTCGTACAATCTGCCGGACAAAGCGATCGTGCCCCTGCTGGGCGCTCTGCCGCAGGCCCCGCGCGATGCCCGCCTGAACCAGCGCCTGGCCGCGCTGCACACGCGCTTCCAGCGCTTTACCGAAGCCGCCGTCTGCTGCCGCACCCTGGAAAGCGTGTACCACGATGCCGGCTACCCCGATGAAGCGGTGCGCTATGGCGACCTGGCCGCACGCTATGAGCAAAGCGCGGAAGCGCAGCCCTCGACCGTCACGCTACCCGCTGCCGTTTCCCCGGCGATAGCTTCGCCCGCCGCCCTGGCGGCCCCGGACGCCGCGTCGCCCGCGCCCCCTGCCGCCGCTGCGGCTTCGCCTGCACCCTGGCCGTTGGCCACCCCGGCGGCTTCTGATCATGATAGTGCCGCGGCCGCGCATCCGGAATTCGCCATCCAGGAATTGACGGTGCAGGCCCACCCCGACGAACACGACCCTTCTGCGGATCTTGCCTCGGAATGGGAGCAATCGCTTTCCGTGGACGATCCGGCTCCGGCGGCAGAACTGCCGGCCGCTGTCGAAGCCGATGCTTCGAGCAATCCCGAGATCGCTGAGACGGTTGAAGAAATCCGTTTCTATCTCGAGCACTACATGACCGACCAGGCCCGGGCCGGCATCGAGAAGCTCGAGTCCATGACCAGCGATGCCCGAATTCTCGATCCGTTGCGCGCCGCCGTCGAATCTGGCGCCGAACCGCAGGCCGAGCCCGAGCCGGAAATCGCCGAGATCAACGCCGACGAGCCGGCGGATTTCCAAGTTGAAATGGAGACCGCGGACAGTTCCGAGGCCGTCGCCGCGTCCGATCCTCTGCTGGCCGGGTACCAACAGATGCAAGACCAGGCTCCGGTGGAAATCGCGCCGGAACCGGCACACGCCGAAGCCGCGTACGCGGAGCCCAGCGACCTGAACGCATTGGTGGCCGATCTGGAGGCTTCGCTCGGCGACTCTTTCCCGCAAGCACAGCCGCCCGCAACCCCGCTTCCCGATACCCAACCCTTACCGAGGTGGCCAGCGGCGCCAGCAGCCCGAACGGCCGAACCCCCGGCACATATCGAAATTCCCGCTCCCGCGCGCGCGACCACTGCATCGGCGGGAGGCGCCGCAGCCGCTCCCGCGACTACCATGAGCTACAGCCCGACGCCGGTGCGCCCCTTGGGAGCCGGCGCCCAGGCCATGCATGCCTCCGACAGCGTCGATCTTTCGGAGATGTTCGGCGAGTTGAAACAGGAACTCGAGGAAGAGGTTGCTGCCGGCGATGACGATCCGGAGACCCATTACAATCTCGGCGTTGCCTTCCGCGAGATGGGCCTGCTCGACGAAGCCATCGCCGAATTGCAGAAAGTCTGTACGGCAATCGACCGCGGCAAGCCATTTTCGCAGCCCGTCCAGACCTACACCTGGCTAGCCCAGTGCTTCCTCGATAAAGGAGTTCCTGACGCCGCCATCCGCTGGTACGAAAAGGCGCTTGGCATCCCCGGACTTGATCAGGAAGCTCGCTTGGCCATCAACTACGAGCTCGGGTCAGCCTGCGAAACGGCCCGCGACAAGCCCGCGGCACTGCGTCATTTCACGGCCGTCTACGGTTCCAACATCGATTATCGCGACGTGGCCGAGCGCATTCAGGCTCTGAAGTCGTAGAATGCACGCAGTGGGTTCGAAATCTGCGCTGGGGATGCAACTCCCTCTCGCGCCCATCCCACGGCCTTACGAACAGCGACGCGTGCATGATTTCCGATCCCAAGATTTTCGACCCTAAGCTACCTCTTGCCAGCAACAGCACCAGTGTAGGGGAGCTCAAGGCTGCGGAGGAGACACCGGTTCCGCAGGTTCCTGTTTCCGTTTCCAAACCTTCGCTTTCAGTCGCGCGTCTCTGGATGCGGCGCGTCGGAGTGCTGCTGTTCGTGTTCTTGTGCGCGACACTGGGGGTGATGCTCATGATTTTGCCCTGGCGCCCGGAGTGGTCTGACAACCCTCTGCTCCTGCCGTATCCCACGCTGCGCACCGTGGCCGCCAGCGGTTTCGCCCGCGGCGTCTTGACCGGCTTGGGCGTGCTCAATGTGTGGATCGGATTTTGGGAGGCCATACAGTATCAGGAAGAGGAATGAAGAATCGTCGTTGGTCGATGGTCGTTGGTCGTTCGCAAACCAAGGTGGCCAACCACTAGCGACTAACGACCAACGACTGACTTATGACTGATCAAAAACTCAAGCCCGCTCCGCTCGCCTATCAGAACGAACCATTTCTCAACAGCCCTGACGGCAGAATCCTGCGTCTGCTGTCCGAGTACAGCGAGCCGCTCTCGCGTTTCCGCCGCGAACAGATTCAGGACACGGTCGTCTTCTTTGGCTCTGCCCGCATTCACAGCGGCGACAGCGCCAGCAGCCGGCTTACAGAAGTCCGCAGCAACGGCGCTCAAGTCTCCGCCGCGCAGCAGGCCCAGCAAGCTGAAGAGATGAAGCGCGCCGAAGCCGCGGTTGACATGGCTCGCTACTACGAAGATGCGCGCCGCCTGGCCCGCCTGCTGACCGAATGGTCCTCGCAGATTCCCGCCAAGCGCCACCGCTTTGTCGTCACCACCGGCGGCGGCCCCGGCATCATGGAAGCGGCCAATCTTGGCGCCCACGAGGCGGGAGGAAAAACCATCGGGCTCAACATCAACCTGCCCTTCGAGCAGTATCCGAACCCTTACATCACGCCTTCACTGAACTTCGAGTTCCATTACTTTTTCATGCGTAAGTTCTGGTTCGCGTACCTGGCCAAAGCGCTGGTGATCTTTCCCGGAGGTTTCGGCACGCTCGACGAGTTTTTTGAGATTGTCACCCTCGCCCAGACGGAGAAGCTGGCGAAGAAAATTGTCATCGTCATGTATGGCAGCGAGTACTGGAAGAAGATCATCAATTTCGAAGCCCTGGCCGACGCCGGCATGATCTCAGCCGCGGACCTGGAACTGTTCAAGATGTCCGATTCGCCGGAAGAAAGCTTCGAGTTCCTGAAAGAAGGACTGACCAAGTACCATCTCGGCCCCCAGCAACCCAAGCGCAAAGGCGAAGCGGCCGTCCCCGAAATCGCCAAGACGCGACCGTAGACCGATTTAGCCCGTTTCTTTGCTTCCCTGCAGAGACGCAGCTTGCCGCGCCTCCGCCTTGTGCTCCGCCACATTCTCACCGCTCCAAACAAGACGGGGCAAGCCCCGTCTCTACAGACTGAACTCCTGGCAACTAACCTCCGTATACACTCGTACGGATAGGTATTTCCGGGAGACAAGAAATATGCCCTCACAAATATTCCCAGGGACAGCACTCTGTTGCCTGATTTTAATCTGCGCAGTTTTCTGCACAACTTCCGCGCTCGCTCAACCCCCAGCCGCGAACCAGATGCCGTCCGTGATCCAGGTTCCAGCCGAAGCGCAAGCCTCGCCGCACTTCGATGCCACGGCGGCCACCAACGCCTATCTCGCGCAGATTCCCGCCGACAAGACGGCCCGTTCCGACGCCTATTTTGAGGGCGGCTACTGGCTGATTCTTTGGGACTTTCTCTCGGGCGCAGTAGTCGCCTTGCTGTTGCTGAATCTGCGGTGGTCGGCCCGCATGCGGGATCTGGCGGAGCGTGTTACTCGCTTCAAACCGGTGCATACCTTTGTGTACTGGCTGCAATATCTCGTTCTCACCACCATCCTCGTTTTCCCGCTCACGGTTTACGAAGGTTATTTCCGCGAACACAAATACGGACTCGCCACCCAAACCTTCGGCCCCTGGCTGGGAGATCAGATGAAGTCTCTGGGGGTAGACCTGGTGCTGGGCGGCCTGCTGATGATGGTGCTCTTCGGCATTGTGCGCCGTCTGCGGCGAACCTGGTGGATCTGGGGCGCGGTCGTGACCATTCTGTTTTCGACCTTCACAGCGCTGATTGGGCCGGTCTATATAGCCCCCATCTTCAACAAGTACACGCGCCTGAACGATCCGAAGATTGTCGATCCGATCTTAAGCATGGCGCGGGCTAACGGAATCCCGGCGAAAGATGTGTACACGATGGATGCTTCGCGGCAGTCGACGCGCATGAGCGCCAACGTCAGCGGCTTCGCCCATACGATGCGCATCACACTCAATGACAACCTTTTGCGCCGCGGCTCGCCGGAAGAAATTCAGGCGGTCATGGGACACGAGATGGGGCACTACGTGATGAACCACATCTACAAAGGCATTGTGTTCAACTCGATTGAAACGGTGCTGGCCTTCGTCTATTTGTATTGGGGACTGAGCTGGGCGCTCCAGCGCTGGGGCGAGAAGTGGCAGATTCGAGGCGTGGGCGACACGGCTGTGCTGCCTCTGGTAATCCTGCTGGTTTCGATCTTCGGTTTCATACTCACTCCCATCGATAACACTTTGATCCGCACCCAGGAGCACGAAGCCGACATGTACGGCCTGAACGCGAGCCGGCAGCCCGACGGTTTTGCCCAGGCGGCAATCCATCTCGGCGAATACCGCAAGATGAGCCCCGGCCCCATCGAGGAGTGGATCTTTTTCGATCACCCCAGCGGACGGAATCGGATTTATGCTGCCATGCGCTGGAAAGCGGAGAATTTGAAGTTGTTCGCCGGTCAGTGAGAGCTGATGGCCGACCGCTGTCTCTTCTATTACATCACCGACCGAAGCCAGTTTAGCGGCGACGAAGGCGACCGCCGCTGCGCGCTGCTGGCCAAAGTTGCCGAGGCCGCCAGTGCGGGCGTCGACTACATCCAGCTCCGCGAAAGAGATCTGAGCACCCGGAAGCTGGAAATGCTGGCAAGAGACGCCCTGGCTACTATCAATAACAGCGCTCCACTGAGAACGGAGAACCGAAAACTGAGAACTCGTCTTCTCATCAACTCGCGCACGGACGTGGCACTGGCTGTGGGAGCCGATGGCGTTCATCTGCGCGCTGACGATGTCGCACCAAATGAAGTGCGCCAGATGTTGGAGCGGTCCGGCGACCGGCCACTGGGCGCCGAGCATTTTCTGGTCGCTGCCTCCTGCCACACCGCCGCGGATGTCCTCGTCGCCGAATCCGAAAAAGCTGACTTCGCCGTCTTCGCCCCGATATTCGGAAAAAGAGGCGCCGCCGGAACGGCTCCAGCCGGGCTTGCTGCTTTGCGGGAGGCCTGCCGGGCAGGGATTCCCGTTCTTGCTCTCGGCGGCGTCACAATCGAAAACGCCGCATCGTGCCTGGAAGCTGGAGCGGCCGGCGTCGCCGGCATTCGCTTGTTTCAGGAGAATAAAATCGAAGATGTCGTCCGCGCTCTGCGGGCGCTCTGATCCCATGGATGCGGAACTTCTTTTCCGATCACGAGTTGAAGAATACATTCCCGCGCTAGTCCGCATCCCCGCGGGCTGGTATCTCATGGGCTGCGACTCCGGTCAGGACAACGAAAAGCCCGTGCATCGTGTCTGGATTGACGAGTTTCTGCTCGCCTCCCGCCAGGTCACCAACGCCGACTATGGGCGCTTCCTGAGCGATACGAAAACTCTGCCGCCACGGTTCTGGAGCGGCCCCGCGTTCAACCATCCCGAGCAACCGGTCGTAGGTGTGTCGTGGTTCGAAGCGATCGACTATTGCGAGTGGCTCAGCAAAACGACCGGCAGAAATTTCCGCCTGCCCACCGAGGCCGAATGGGAGCGCGCCGCTCGCGGAGGCCGAGAGGGTGCACTATTCCCGTGGGGAGACGCGCCTCCCCAGTCTCTGCCCAGCTACGCTGATCGCTGCGCTGGTTTTTGGAAGACCGGCCCGGAGCCGGTCGGACGCGCTGAACCGAACGCGTACGGCATCCACAACATGTGCGACAACGTCCACGAATGGTGCAGCGACTGGTATTCCGCCGACTACTATACGGCGTCGCCCGAGCGCAATCCACGTGGCCCTGAAACCGGCGACCGCCGTGCTTCCCGCGGCGGATCCTGGCGTCACCACGTCAAGATATCGCGCTGTGCGGCGCGGTCCAGCATCCCTCCCGAGTTTCAGTATGCGGACTACGGGTTCCGCGTCGCCTGCGCGCTGGTGTAAATTGTGAGCGTCCTCGCGAAGGGGGAACCATGTACTCACTGCGCTCAGTCGGTGTCATGTCCTGCGCCAAGATAATGGGCATGATCTACGGGTGTCTTGGACTAATTGTTGTGCCGTTCTTTCTGATGGGCGGATTTAGCAATCTGCTGCTTGGAAGCCAAAGCTCTCAACCCCTTGCGGGAATTGCGATGTGGTTTTTGGCGCTTCTCGTACCAGTCGTCTATGGACTCATGGGGTTTGTTATGGGAGCCTTTAGCGCCTGGGTCTATAACCTGATTGCCCGGTGGATTGGCGGCATCAAATTAGAGTTGGAACCGATCGTCTCCAATTCCCAATCAAATCTCGGAACCATCTGAACCATGCGGGGAACTCCGGCAGGGAAAATCAGAGGATGCCTATGACCGACCTCGCTACGCACTACCTCGAAGAGATCAAGCGCCAGTTCCGCGGCCACAAGCGCATGGGCGAAGCGGCCATGGCTCAACTTGGTGATGATGATTTCTTCGTGGCGCTCGATCGGGAATCGAATTCTGCCGCTGCACTGGTCAAGCACCTCGCCGGCAACGCTCGCTCCCGCTTTACCGACTTTCTTATCTGCGACGGGGAGAAGCCGGACCGTTTTCGCGACCGGGAATTTGAAGTCTCGGCAAAAACGACGCGCGAAGAAGTGATGCGCTGGTGGACAGAGGCGTGGCTCCATGTGTTCTCCGCGCTCGACTCGCTGAAGCCCGAAGATATGCAGCGCACGGTGACCATACGCCAGGAGCCGCACACGGTGATGCAGGCGCTCAACCGCGCGCTCGCCCACTACGCGCAGCACATTGGACAAATCGTCTTCCTCGCCAAACACCTGCGCTCTTGCGAATGGCAAACGCTCAGCATTCCGCGCGGTAAATCCGAAGATTACAAAGTAGTCGCACCGAAGGCCCACAAGCCAGCGGGGTTAGCAAAAGATTCCGGAGACTAGTCCATGCGAATGATATTCATGATCACGTTACTTCTGGCTTTGAGCGCCTCTCTAACCGCGCAGCCGCCAGGCGTGCGCGCCGACGCGAATGCCGCGGCAGAAGGCGAAATCAAAGCTCTGCAACTGAAGCTGGCAGAACTCATCGTTCACGGCGACTGGGACGAATACGCAAGCCATCTGGCGTCGGATTACGTGCACACCCGCGACAACGGCCATGTCGAAGGCAAAGACGAGGCGCTGGCGAGTCTGCGCGACGTTAAGCGCAAAGTCATCGTGATGGAAATGGAGCCCGCTGATGTTGTGATCCGCATCTACGGCGATACGGCGATTGCTAACGCGGAGTTCACGATCAGGGTTCGGGATTCCGGGCAGGTCAAGGGCCGCCGCACCCGCCTGACCGGCATCTTCCTGAAACGCGACGGTCAATGGTGGCAGGTCGCCGAACAAGAGACGCCGATCGGGAAGTAGCCTTTCGCTCGCTCGCTGTTAATTCCGACCGAGTGAAATAATGGAGGCATCCATTCCGGGACCCTTGCGGGCTGTAGTAAAACTGTAGTAGCCGGAGAGGTGGCCGAGTGGTTGATGGCTCCGGTCTTGAAAACCGGCATACCCGAAAGGGTATCGGGGGTTCGAATCCCTCCCTCTCCGCCAGAACTCCCGTATATCGGTCTCACAGCGAGGCTTTTGCTCCGTACCCACTATCGCGGTTTTCAAGCACTTCCCACGGATCTCAAAGTATTTTGCTGGCCAACGGCCTGGCACCGGTTCGCTACAGTGAAAATTGCTGGAGTGCTGCCGTGATTTGCGCCGGACGTCGCAAGAAATTGGTGAGACTACATTCATCACGCATGTAGTCTTCGGTTTTGCCATCCCGAAACTGGCTTGTGGGACATCGACGGATCATTTCCTCGAAGCCGACTTTTGGACAGTCAGGTTGGTTTGCGACGGCCTGCGGCTCATCCTTGGCTGTCTTACCTTGCGCGCAGCTACATAATGCCATGCCACGGTGTTCCGGCCCTTTTCGAGTCGACGTTGCGTTGCAAGCCACCGATGACGAGCCCTCGTCTGGCCTAAACACCCAGAAACGGAAGTAAGGCCGGTTTAACGAAACTGATAGCAAACTGGCGTCTATTCTGATAGAGAAACGCTATGAGTCAGCGTGTGTTTCATTGGATGAGGACAGGTCTGTTTCGGCGGCTGTTGCTTTGGATGATCTCCTTGCCAGTTCTTCTCACCCCGGCCTTTGCCCAGATTGGTCAAGTGTATCCGTCCCGCGTAGTCAGCATTACCGGCGACTGCGAAGCAGAGCTGCGGCCGGCAACTGCGGTCGTCTCGGGCGGAGTGGCTGTGTCCGCACTCAAACCATCGAGCGCGGTCGGCCAGCTCGACCAGCAAATGGCGTTGATCCACGACTACGTGCAACGGAACCAGGGCAAGTTGAAGGAACTTGAACGGGTGCGGATGGTGCACACTGAAGGTTCTATCAACGGCCAGCCCCGCGACCCCAGCTTTCAACTCGCGCAGAGGATCCGCGCGGAATTTCCAGCCGATGCCCCCATGGAGCGCATTCTCGAGCATTTGATGGAACTTGGCTTAGACCGCTTTGGCGACAATATGTCGTCGGCGGAATCGCGCCAATCGATCGTCGTGATCCGTTATGAGATCGCAAACTTCGACGAACAGCTCAAGCAAGTCCGCGATCGCTGCACCGTTGAAGCATGGAAGCACTGGTGCGTATCGGCCGGAGCGAAAAGCCTGTCTTGCAAAGCCGGCGAATTGCCCGAGTCGCTCCAGCTGCAAAGCCTCACCTTGCGCTCCACGGAAAAACTGATGCGCGGCGAAGGTCCAACCGACTATTACCGGGTCAACATCGCCGCGTATCAATCGGGCCAACAAATCTCGCCCCCCGAGCTGCTGGGGAACATGCCGCTGCACCTAGTGGGTAACATCATCTTGAATAATTCGGAGCCCGAGAAACAGTGAATCGGGCCATCGCCAGCGTGATTCTGCTGTTGCTCGGCTGCACCGCATGCTGGGCCGATGACGAATCCCTCACTCCGAGGCTCCTCCGCACCGTGCAGATTGGATCTCCCCAAGGCATTACCGCCGAGCAGATCACCGCCATTGTTCAGAACGGGCACGCTGCTTATCTGGATGTAATGTTGGCGCGCTCGGCCCTCGTCGTACTCCGTCGCGACAATCCCGAGTGGGAGAAATTCGACAACCTGCTCTCGTCGGTTCTCAACTCTGCACTCAACAGCGGCAATGTGTATCCGCAGCCACGAGACTTGCACACGGGGTTCGACGGCAAGGAACTTGTTTTTACGATGGTGTACGCCTTGGTGATGTCCGGCCAGCAAGAACGCGCCGTCGGCATTCTGGAGCAACATCTCTCCAATGGCAGTCAACTCAAACAGGCCGTCGTTCTCCAGGCGCTGCGCAATATCGGCACGCAGCGGACGATCGGTCTGATCCAGAAGTATCAGGAAAAAGGCGACTACCATAACCTCGCCGAGAACACACTTGCCGATCAGGATATGCCAGTCCTCTCGGAAATTTACACGCGCTGGAACCTAGTCCCGCCAGACGCACGCACTCGAACGAATCTGCTGAAGATCCTGCAAGGAGGGTGCGGTGTGCGCGAAGCCCTCGCTGCTTACTGGCTGGGCTACTTTCCCCCCAATCCCGATCCGGAGTTGGAGCGCACAGAGCTGGTGGCTCTAAGAAGCTTGTACGAACACGACAATTCGAGCTGCGATTACATGGGCCGTCTCATCGCCCTAAAGTCCTTGGGGTTGCGCTCGCCGGAGAGCATCCGTTACTGGTCAAACATCCTGCACAAGGAGCCCGATGCGTGGCTGCGGCACCAGGCGCTGATTAACGCCTTTGGGCACTATGGCCGCCAATTCGCGCCCGCAGCGCTGGCCCTCCTTGCGACCGAACCGTCGCAATACATGCAGTGGCAGCTCATGGGAGGGAACATTGAGACTCGCCAAGGCCAGCGCTTCCGCAGCTACTGGGACATTTGGATCCCGGTTACGCTACAATTCATGCTGGTATTTCCCGACCCCGGCCATGGGGACAAAATGAGCCCGGCGGATCAGAACGATCTGCTGCGCTGGCTCGAAGCGGGCCATCGCCCGCAGGATCGTGTCGTCTTCAACCACATGCTTTACAACATCCTGCCACATACGCGCGGGGACAACACGCGGCGTATCTTGACGTTTTTCAACCGTCTTCCCGATCGCAACAAGAATTGGTGGATTCTGATGCCGCTCGAAGACACCTCAGCCCTGCCTTTGCTCCGCTACTACGAAGCGCTGCCCGCTCCCAAAGACCAGCGGGAGCAGTTACTCGGCATTATCGCGGGGCTGGAGCGCAAACAAGCGCGACCAGAACAGAACGCGACGTGCTGCGAACCCACGCAGGCGTGTCTCCGCAGTTTGTTGGAAAAGGATGTGTCTCAGAACGCAAAAATCCAGTCCGAACAATCTGCCCGCGCCTGGCTCAAAGGCACGTTCGAGCCGAAGACGTCTTATCACCTTGCGTTCTCCGGCCCATTGGAGCGCATGGCCACTGTGCATCACTCCCATGGCCCCGACGAGCACTGGGAGTATCTTTACGACTGCTGGCGCAGAACCGACACCGCTCCATTACAGCCGCCTAAATCGCCCCCGCAAGATTAGAAGAAGATCAAGGCGAGGTTCGGGTGGGTTGCTATTTGCGGACTTTGTCTCGCCATCCGGAGACGGGCTTGAGGAGATCATTGGCGATCTCCTCGAAGCCGACTTCTGGCCATCGTCACCGAGGTTCTTCTCCGTTGCATCCCTTCCGGCTTAAGCCAGCAACCGCCATAGCTGAACACTAGCCGACTCCTGGGTACTAATCCCGTGATGGTGGAACAGACCGCTTCCTGATTACCGGCAAACCATTCCAATCCAAGATGATGTCTGGCAAGAGGGATGATGCCGGGTGTCCGGTCGGCCCGCTGGGTCCAGATGACATACCCTGAGGTTACAGGCGAGATCGAGGTGGGTGCCCAAGGTGCGTTTCGCTCTGCTAGCATCTCTTTGGGAGGCCAAATGCATGCAATGCGCCACTGGTGTACTTCGGCCGTTCTGCTTTTTCTCTTCATACCTGTTGTCCTCGCGCAGCAACCACCAGATAGCCTGCTAAAAATTGACGAGCACAATGTTCGGTTTCATCTCCTTCCCAAGCCCGAGCTGCAGCTGCCTGTAGTTAATCTTTCGCACCGGCGATTGGAAGGAACGTTCCTCTTGGAACTGGTTCATTTTGATGATCAGGTCCACTCGACGATGAAGGGCACGTTTCAAGAAGAACCTGGCACCACCGTGGAGAAGCTGCAGTGGGATGCTAAGACTCTCCCCACCACGACTCCCTCGGAGTTGGGGTGGTACCGCCTGCGATACAGGTTCACTCCTTTCATCAACGGCCTGGAGTCGGCGCCAGTCCGTGGAGTGCTGCAGATGGGACCTTTGATTCCCGATGCATTTGAACTGCGGCTAACCGGCGCCGAGACGGTTGGATTCGGAGCGAAGTATCCGCTGCGCGTGCGGGTGGATAACCCAACCACGGGAGAGCCGATCGCGGGTGTCCCGGTCGACTTCAAGCTCGACGCCGGCGACGAGGATGATGATCAACCAACGATGCGTAGAAGGGTGCTCACCAACCATTCGGGGTACGCCGTCGTGGAGTTTAACCTTCCCAAAGCCTCTTCCGACTCCGAGGGGAAAGCGATCGCAACTGCAACTCTCGGCGATTTCAGCGAAGAGGAATCGCTCGACATCAAGTTCCCCGACGACGTCCAGTTGACGCTCACCACCGATAAGCCGCTTTATCAGCCGGGCCAAACCGTTCACATGCGCGCATTGGCGTTTGGTCCCAACCATCGTGCGCTCGCGAATGTCGCCGTCAAAGTCACGCTTACAGACGACCAGGGACAGACGCAATTTGAAGACACGCTCAACACCTCGAAGTTCGGTGTGGCTCGGGCTGATTGGGAGATTCCGCAGAAACTGCAACTGGGTGATATCTCCATCACGGCCGAGGTGCAGAGTGACCGATACTCAAGCCAGGAGTCTCAGTCGAAGATCCGCATCAGCCGTTATGAACTGCCCACTTATACGGTGAAGGTTACTCCCGACCGTGCCTACTACCTTCCCGGTCAGAATGCCAGCGTGGAAGTTCGGGCCGACTACCTTTTCGGCAAGCCCGTCCAGCGCGCCAAGGTGAAGGTAGTTCGCCAGGAAAACCGGCACTGGGATACGGAGAAACAAGAGTGGGTGGCAGACGAGTCGAAGGCTCTGGAAGGGGAACTGGATTCCGACGGCAAGTTCACCGCACATGTGGACCTCACCGGGGATTTCCACGACTTCAAGGAGTCCTTTTACCAGCGCTTCGAAGACCTGACCCTGGCCGCCTACGTTACGGATCTTTCAACGAAGCGCACGGAACAACGCCGGTTCAAGTTGCGGCTGAGCGCGCAACCGATTCACCTGTATCTCTCAACGGTGGGAATGATTACTGCGGATGCTCCCATTGTGCTGTATGTAACCAGTTCTTACGCAGATGGAACTCCAGCTTCGGTTGACGGGGTGGTCGAGGGCGCACGGTCCGACAGTGTCGGCCAATCCGGCGAAGAGCCCAGTGCGGCCGACCGCATGCCGTTGGGTAAATTCCATACCAATCACTATGGAGTAGGACGCGTTGAGCTTCAGCCCTTGCCGAAAGACTTGCTCACCGCCGTTGGCGGTGGCGGCTATCAAGAATGGTATTCGCATCCTTGGACACGCTCCTGGTCTGAGTACGGCAACTATAACAACTCCGACCAGCAGAGTGGCCAGAGCAACGCGCTTATTCTCTTGCGAGGGGCTGATGCAGCGGGCAATTCGGGCCACTACAGCGAACAAGTCGCGATCTTCTTCAACCTTGATTACATCCGGGTAAAGACGGACCATGTTCTCTACCGGCCATCCAATCCAGTCCTGATCAACGTAATGTCAAACGCCAAAGTCAAGGAACTGATCGTCGACATCTTCGCCGACAGCGGGTTGATCGTGTCGGAAGTTGTGCATCTGAAACATGGGAAGGCAGAACTGAGCGTGCCCTACGATCCGCGGTTCCGCGGCGCGCTAACCATTGTTGCCTATGCGATGACTGGTGTCGGCGACCAGAACCGCGCCTTGTCAGGAATCACGAACGTCATTTATCCCGCCCGCCAGGAGTTGCAAGTGGCGTTGCGCATGGCGCGCGCGACATTGCGTCCCGGGGAAACCGCGAACGCGGACCTGCACATCCTGACGCCCGAAGGAAGCGCAGTCGAGAGCGCGCTGGGAGTATTGGTTTTTGACAAGGCTGTTGCTGAGCGCGTGCGAACCGACGAAGAGTTTGGCCGCGAGTATGGCTTCTCGGTTTACGATTACGCGCCTTATTACTATCTAAACGTCGGCGGCGTCACCTATCGCGACTTGCTCAATCTTGATTCGAGTAAACCCTTTCCGGAAGGGATTGATCTTGTAGCCGAGGAGATCCTGAGTTCGGGATATCGAGCCTGGCGAGGCGATTTGTCGATCGCTGGGGGCGCCTCGGATTACGGCCGCGAGGCGGCTTCTCACTTCGACGGCGTGCTTAAGGACAGTACGCGGCTTTTAAAGGGGGCTCTGGACGAGGTTTATCAGACAAGGATGTCGTATCCGAAGAACGAGAGTGAACTTCGGGCTGAGCTCGGCGATTGCGGGGTTGATCTGGACCGCGTAGTCGATCCATGGGGCATTCCTTATCGGACAGTGTTTTCTGTGTCAGGCCAATATGACGTACTGTCTATCTTCAGCGCAGGCGTCGACAAGATGCCCAATACCAAGGACGACTTTCTGGCCTTGAGTTTTGGCTGGCCGTACTTCCATCAAACGGGGCTTGCAATCGACAATGCTGTGCATGCATTTTACGAGAGCACGGGAAAATATATTCGTGATTACGCCACTCTTCGAGAGGAGATGAAAAAGAAGAAGATCGATCTGGACGCGCTCCGCGATCCCTGGGGGCACCCTTACGGTTATCATTTCGAAATTGCAGGCGCGTTCTTCGAGATTCGTGTTGAGAGCGCGGGTCCGGACGGCGAATTCGGCACAAAAGAGAAGCCTTCGTTAGATGACGTTCACGAATGGACCTCATCGATCCACTACTTCCAACAAGAGACCAGCGACCTTCAGAGAGCACTGGGCGAGCATTTTGCACAAACGGGAAAGTTCCCGCAGAGTGCCGACGAACTGAACCCTGTTCTGCAGGCTGCGAAGTTGGCTGCAGAGCGCCTGCTTGACCCGTGGGGCCATCCCTACCGGTTTACGTTCAGCACGCGCAGCCGCTATTGGGACCGCGTGAACACCCAAAGCATCTCGGTATATGGCGAGCAACCGCGCCGGACTACTGAGGTAACGCCGGTCACGCAACAGTTAGCGTACATCCAAGTGTTCAGCAACGGCCCAGACAACGACGCTAACGGTGGCTTTCCAGTGGCGGAATTCAGCCGCGTGCTCGCAGAACAAAGCAGCAAAGACATCAAGGTAATGCCCACTCCGAAGGAACCTCCGCGGACCGGAGGGCATGGTGGAATCACCGGCGTGGTCAGTGATCCGTCCGGCGCGGTCATCGCAAAAACTGCGGTGACGGCGGAGGCGGAAAATGGCATGCAATTCACCGAGTACGCGGACAGCAGCGGCCTGTACACGTTCTCGAATATCCCCACGGGGGTTTATCGCCTGGAGTTTGCTGCTACCGGGTTCCGAGCGCGCGTGGTGCTGAGGGTTCCGGTGCAGCAGTCCGGAACAACCCAAGTCGACGTTACTCTCGACGTCGGAGGCAGCTCCGAGGTAGTGATGGTTGAATCTACAGCGTCACTGCTGCAAACAGAAAACGCATCCGTCGGCCAACAAGTAATCGGGGCCGCACCGCCTAACACGGCGCCGCCTCAAAAGCAGCTGTTTACGCCTCGACTGCGCCAGTATTTCCCCGAGACTCTGCTCTGGCTGCCGGAAGTGATCACAGATAAACAAGGGCACGCTCGCATCAGCTTCACTATGGCAGACAACATCACAGCGTGGAAAATGTCGGTGATTGCTTCCACCGAAGGCGGGCAGATCGGAGTGGCGGAGAAGGAACTGCGAACGTTCCAGCCGTTGTTCTTGGAACACGACCCACCGAAGATACTGACGGAAGGCGATCGCATCCATTTGCCCGTGGTCATCCGTAATTACTCCGTGAAGTCCCAATCGCTTGAAACAGAGTTAAAAGCGGAGTCATGGTTTTCAGCGCTGTCAGCCCCACGACAAAGCGTGACCGTGGCTGCCAATAGCGACGCCAGCGCGATCTTCTCCTTTCGGGCAGATCACAGCGTACGAAAGGGAAAGCAGCGAGTGACCGCACACAACTCGGAGACTGGAGACGCGGTCGAACGAGAAGTGCTGGTTCATCCTGACGGTCAGGAAATTTCCTCCAGCGTAGCGCAAGTGTTGGCGGGGTCGGCCAATTCCCTGGAGATCGAGATTCCTGAGGACACTATCCCCGGTTCGATTGATGCCGAGTTGCGCCTTTACCCTAATCTCATTGCCAACGTTCTCGATGCGATGCAAGGGATTGGGCAACGCCCCGCGGGGTGCGCTGAGCAGATTAGCTCTGTGGCCTATGTGAGCCTGATGGGACTGCAAGTTCTGGCGAAGGCAAACCGCAGCAACGATCCTTCCAATCCTCGCGCCCAGTTGGCCGCAAGCGCCAAGAAGGCGGTGCAGGATGGATATTCTCAACTTGTGGATCTTCAGCAACCCGACGGCGGGTTTCCATACTGGCAGAGTAAGGCTTCAGATCTGGCGCTCACAGCGTACGTCCTGCGATTCCTGGAAGGTGCGGGTGAGTTTATCGATGTTGATCGCAGTGTGATCAACCGGGCGTCGGCTTACATTGTTGGCCATCAAAGCAAGACAGGAGCGTGGACGCACCGCTGGGGACAGGAAAAAGATGTTGAAGATTTGAACCTCACGGCATACATGACGCGCACTCTGGCTCCTGCGGTTGGGGCGAAAAGCGCTATCAAAGCCGACGGCAAAGATCAACAGGACATCAAGGGCCTTCAGGCTGTAGAAGCCTCATTCAGGCTGGGGATGAAGTTTCTCGAAGACCAAATCGATTCGTGGAAGGACCCGTACCTGGTCGGAAATTACGCCATTGCCGCTTCTGCATCAAACGAGAGCGAATATGTTTCTCGTACACGATCTCTACTGAGAAGCTTGGCGCATCGGGAGGGTACCGCTACTTATTGGGATTTGGAAGCCAACACTTCGCCTTTCTATGGCTGGGGAAACACTGGCCGACTTGAGACCACCGCTCTTGCGGTCGAAGCGCTGGCCAAGCTGGAAGAAAAACAACCGGATGCGGACACGGCTCAGCAGGTCAGTCGAGGGCTTCAGTACCTGCTCGGCCATCGAGATCGATATTCGGTCTGGTATTCCACGCAAGCCACGGAGAATGTAATCGAGGCGATGATTGCCGCCATGCCCCCAGGAGATGAGACCGCGGGTCCCTCGAAAGCCGATATCGTCGTGAATGGGCACAGCTTTTCCACCGTGCAACTGCGGGAAGCGACCGCCATCGTTGGTCCCGCGACGCTGGAACTCGCACAATACTTGCACCCTGGCCATAACACTGTGCAAGTCGTTCGCGGGGCGAACTCATCGGCGATGAATGCGCTGGTCATCACTTCGCACTACATTCCCTGGAAGGACTCTCGTTCGACTGCCGGCGAAAACTTTATCGCCGGCGATACGCGCGCGCTACGTCTGAAAGTAGCATACGACCACATCGATCCGAGGCCTGATGAATCGGTGAAATGCCGCGTGGAAACGGAGCGGATAGGGTTTCGCGGCTATGGGATGATGCTCGCCGAAGTCGGATTGCCTCCTGGTTCCGAGGTAGACCGTGAATCGCTGGAAAGTGCAAGAGGAACGGGCTCGATCCAAGGCTATGAAGTTCAACCCGATCGCATCGTTTTCTATGTCTGGCCCGAGGCCAGCGGATCCCGGTTCGAATTCCAATTCCGTCTGCGTTACGCTATGGACGCAATGACGGCGTCGTCTCGCCTCTACGATTATTACAATCCTGAGGCGAACGCTACGGTGGTTCCCGTGCGCTTTGTCTCGCAGTGAGTCCTCAATTATGGGGGTAAGCCTTCGATCTGGGTTGTCAATCGGTGAGATTCTCGCGAGCGACGGGCAATACAGAAGTTGGCCTGCTCGCGATTTGTCCTGATAAACGGGCTAGTGGCTACTGAACTGTCAATGCTTATTGACGGGCTTGGGGGAGATCAATGGCGATCTCCTCGAAGCCGACTTCTAGACCCGGGAGGTACCCCCAAGCCTACCTGCTATTCCCATAATGGGAAAATAAACAGGCACTCCCGACGAAAAGCAGATTCCTTGCCGCGCTCGGAATGACAAGCCTAGGAAAATTTTCGAGCGAGAACTTCATTCCCAACCTCCGCCCAAAGCCTGATAGAGCTGAACCAGGGCGAGGAGCTCGTTGCCTTGCGCTTGCGCCAGCGCTAACTCTGCCGAGAACGAATTGGTTTCGTTCGTCAGCACCTCGAGATAATCCGTCGTTCCGACGTTGTAGCGCACCTGCGATAACCGCGCTGCATCGCGCGCCGATTCCAGCAAGTGCTCCTGTTGAACTCTCGTCTCCTGATCCTTGCGGTAGGCGACCAGCGCATTCGAGACGTCGCGAAACGCGCCTTGAATCGTCTGCTGATAAGTCAGCACCATCTGGTCGCGCTCGGCCTGCGCGAGACGCGCGTTATTCTTCAGACGACCTCCCTGGAAAATCGGCTGCGTCAGCGATGCAGCCATGTTCCAGATTCCAGCGGGGCCGGTGAAAAGGTTCGTCAGCGCCGGACTTTCGTAGCCCGCAGTTGCGGTGAGCGCGATGTCCGGAAAATATGCTGCGCGCGCAACACCGATCTGCGCGTTGGCCGCGATCAGGTTCGCTTCGGCCTGGTGGATGTCAGGACGACGCTCGAGCAGCGCCGATGGAATTCCCATGGGAACTTCGGGAGAATGCGGTTGCTCGGTGAGCTTGAGTCCGCGCGGGACGTCTCCCGGATTCTTGCCGAGCAGAATGCTGATGGTGTTTTCCTCCTGCGCAATCTGGCGCTCCAGGTCAGGAACTTCGGTTGCTGCGGTGTAGACAAGCTGCTCGGATTGACGCACGTCGAGGAGCGAGTTGATGCCGTGCTGCTCGAGGGTTTGCGTCAGCTTGAGCGAGTCGCGGCGCGAGCTGAGCGTGCGCTGCGAGATCTCGAGTTCGAGGTCGTACTGGCGAAGCTGGAAGTACGCGGTCGCGAGGTTCGCGACCAGCGTTGACGTAACCTCTTTCTGCGCCCACTCGTTGGCGAGCAGGTTGGCGCGCGCAGCTTCCGTCGCGCGGCGATACGTACCCCAGAAGTCGAGGTCCCACGCAGCGGAAGCCGCGACTTGTCCCTGCGTGAGTTCGTAGGAAGGAATCGGCCCGAGCTGCGGGCTCTGCTGGCTGGTGATGTTGCCGCCAGCGCTGAGCGTTGGGAGCTGATTGGCGCGCGTGATGCCGGTTTGCGCCTGCGCCTGGAGCACGCGCGTCGCCGCAATGCGAACGTCATAGTTGTCCTTAAGCGCCGTGCGAATCAGGGATTGCAGTTGCGGGTCTTGGAAGACTTCCCACCACTTCTCATCGCCCAGCGACTGCGCGGATGGCTGCGCTGCTGGCGCGTTGGATTGCGCTGGTTGCTGCGCGTCGGGAGTCGCGGGTTGTTGCTCGGGTTGCGCGCCGCGATATGTGACCGGAACGTCTACTCTTGGACGCTTGTAGTTCGGGCCGACCGCGCAGCCGATCGTGCTCGCAATCGCGAGCGTAACTCCCGCAAGCGTTAAGTAAGGACGACTTACGATTCCATTCATAGGATTAGTCTCCATGTCCTTCCTGCAACGCGAAGCTCGGCGCAGGCACGCGCTCGCGTTCGCGAGGAGAGCGGAAGAACGAGAAGCGGTCCAGCACCTTCTGCTGGAACTCTTCCAGATATAGATAGATTGCCGGCGTCACGAAGAGCGTGATGAACTGCGAGACGATCAAGCCACCGACAACGACGAGGCCCAGCGGACGACGCGATGAGCCATCAGCGCCGTAACCGAGCGCAATGGGCATGGCGCCGAGCAGCGCCGCTGCGGTCGTCATCATGATGGGACGGAACCGCTCCATGCTCGCGTCGTGAATGGCCTGATCGTCAGCGATGCCCTGCCGGACGCGTTGTTCGGCGAAGTCGACGATCATGATGCCGTTCTTCTTCACAATGCCCATCAGCATGAACATGCCGATGTAGGCGTAGAGCGAAGCTTCCGCGCCGAAGATCCAGAGTGTGAGCAAGCCGCCGAGCAGCGCGACCGGCAGCGACGAAAGCACCGTGATCGGATGCAGATAGCTCTCGTACAAGATTGCAAGGATTACGTACATGACGAACACCGCGACAAGCATAAGGATCGCGAGGTCGCGAACCGTATTCTGGAAAGTCAACGCCTCGCCTTGCAGCGCGCCTTGCACTCCCGGAGGCAGAATCTGCTTGGCGCTCGCTTCCACGAAGTTGGTTGCGGGGCCGATCGCGAAACCGGGTTTCAGGTTGAAGAACATGGTCCCACTGGTGAACTGGTTGATGTGGTTGACGGCCTGTGGCCCGATCACCGGATGCCAGCTTGTAACGGCGTTGAGCGGAACCATGCGCTGGCCGTCGTCGCTCTTGATGTAGAGCTTGCCGAGGTCCTCGGGACCGGAACGCTCGTGGTCCGCGACCTCCAGGATTACCTGGTATTGGTCCGTCGCCTTCTTGATGAGGTAGCTGTAGTTCTGCGAGTAGGCGTCGTGCAGAAGCGTCAGAATGCGAGTCTCCGAGACTCCGTAGAGCTTCGCCTGATCGCGCAGAATGTCGACCTGCAGGTTCGGCGTGTGGTTGTAAAGATCCGAGTTCACGAACAGGAAGCCCGGATACTCGTGCATCTTCGCCATCATCTTGCCGGCAGTCTCATAGACCTCATTGGGGTCGATGCCGGAGAGAGCGTAGGCAAATTGACCCTGCGCATTTGCCGTTGCGCCAGTGCTGATTTCCAGCGCGGGATTGGGCTGCAGGAACGCGACTGTGCCGGGAATCGTCGCGCTGATTGCTTCCATTAACTGCCCTGCGACCTGCGCGATCGGTGGACGCTGCGATGGGTCTTTCAGGAAGGCAATCAGGAAGGCCTGATTCGAGCCCATGAATGCGCCGTTGCCGCTCATGGTGAACGTGCTGCGCACGGCGGGATTCGCCTTCATGATCTTTTCAGCCTGCGTCTGGTAGGCATGCATCTGGTCAGGCGAAGTTCCTTCCTGCGCGACCATGACGCCGCGGATGAAGGAGCTGTCGCCGACCGGCAGGAAGGCCTTCGGGACCACATAAAAGAGATATGCGGTACCGGCGAGACAGACGACCCAGGTTAGAGCTGAGATCCAGCGATGGCGCAGGAAGAACCAGAGTTGGCGTCCGTAGATGTCGAGGACGCGGCGTTCGATGGAGCCGAAGACGCGCTCCATCCAGGTCTTCCTCGCGCCTGCGCCGCGGTCGCTGAGAAGGCGGGAGGTCATCAGCGGCGTGAGTGTGAGCGAGACAATGCCGCTGGCGAGGATGGAGATCACGATGGTGATCGAGAACTCGCGGAAGATGCGTCCCATCAGGCCGCTCATGAAGACGAGCGGGATGAAGACAGCGGCGAGGGAGAGCGTCATCGCCAGAATTGTGAAGCTGATTTCCTTGGCGGACTCGAGCGAGGCGTCGAAGGCGTTGCGGCCTTCTTCCATCAGGCGGACGGTGTTCTCGAGAAAGACGATGGCGTCGTCGACCAGGAAGCCGATGGCTAGGGTGAGCGCCATGAGCGACAAGTTGTCGAGGCTGTAGCCGAGAACCTTCATCGCGATGAAGGTCAGCAGCAGCGACAGGGGAAGCGCTACCGCCGGAATGAGCGTGTCGGTGGCGCGGCCCAGGAAGAGGAAAATAACCATAACCACCAGCACGAACGCGATGTAGAGCGTAGTCTTCACGTCGTTGATGCCGCTAACGATGGTCTGCGAGCGGTCGTAGGCTGGGACTACGAGAACTGAGTTCGGGAGTTGCGTCTGGATGTTAGGGATAATGTCGCGCACGGACTGCGCCACTTCGACAGCGTTTGCGCCAGCCCGGCGAAATACGGCCACTACCACGGTTGCTCCCGGCTGCGGATAGCCGCGGACCCAGAAGCGCATGTCGATGCGCTCGTCCTGTACGGATTGCTGCGCGCTGGCAACGTCTTTCAGATGGACTGGCGCGCCGTTGCTCTGGCCAACGATCAGGTCGTTGTACTGGTCGGCGGTTGTAAGCTGCCCTTGTGGCTGCAACAAGAAGGTGCGATGCGGTCCGTCGAATTGCCCGGCGCCGGTGTAAGCGGTGCCGTTCTTGATGGCGTTGGTCAGGTCTTCGAGGGTGATGTTGCGGACGGCCATGGCGCCGGGATCAGCTTTGATCCGCACCGCTGACTGCGTGCCGTAGACCGCGACCTGACTGACTCCGGACAAAACGCTGATGCGTTCGCCGACCTGCGTGTTGGCGAAGTCGTAGAGCTGGCCCTCGGTCTCGGTGTCGCTGACTAGCGCGATATACATGATCGGCTGGTCGTTCGGGTTCGTCTTGGTGAACGTGGGCGGACTCGGCAGATCAACAGGCAGCTGTCCTTGCGCGCGCGTGATGGCGGCTTGCACGTCAGTGGCAGCGCCGTCGAGACTCTTCGAGAGATCGAACTGCAGCACGAAGCTCGAGTGGCCTTGACCGTTGTTCGAGGTCACTAGCTCGAGGCCGGGAATCTGCATGAACTGGCGCTCGAGCGGCGTGGCCACGTTGTTGGCCATCGTCTCCGGCGTGGCGCCCGGATAATTGACTTGTACCTGAATGACTGGGTAGTCGATCGCGGGCAGGTCGCTTACCGGAAGCCGCAAGAAGGCGAATACTCCGAAGAGCAGGACCGAGACCGTCAGCGCGACGGTCATTACTGGACGGCGAATGAAGACTTCGGAGAGATTCACGACTGGCCTCCCTGCTTGCTGGTGGCTTGGTTGCCGGCATTGGTTCCGGACGCAGCGCCATCGACGCGGACCTTGCCGCCGGGGCGAACTAGCATTTGACCGGTTAGCACTACGCACTCGTTTGCGGCGACTCCTCCAGTCACGACTACGTTGTCGCCCTGGCGCTGGCCAAGTTTCACCGGTCGGAGTTCGGCGGTGTCATCCGGCTTCACGATGTAAACAAACGGGCCTTGCTGGCTGATCTGCGCGGCCTGATTCGGGATCAGAACCGCTGCTTTTTCTGTCGAAAGCACGAGCTTTACGTCGACGAACTGGCCGGGCCAGAAGTGACGGTCGGCGTTGGTCATGGTGGCGCGGAGGTTTACCGTGCCGCTGCCGTTCTGCACCGAGTTGTCGAGAAATTCGACGCGCCCAAACCGCGCCGCGCTTTCAGGGTCGGAAGGAAGACGAACGGCAGCTTTCAGGCCGCCGCTCGACATCTGCTTTTGCACCGCGGGCAGATCGCTTTCCGTGATTGTGAAATTCGCATAGATCGGGTCGAGGCGCTGGATCGACAAAAGCGACGTCGTATTCGCCTGCACGACGTTGCCGACATCGACGAGGCGCGCGCCGGCGCGGCCATTGATGGGCGAGTGGATGTAGCAGTACTCGAGATTGAGCCTGGCGGTTTCAAGCGCCGCCTCGGCGGAATCCACCATCGCCTGATCGACGTCAACGGCGTTCTTCTTCGTGTCATAATCCTGCTTCGAGATTGCATGCTCACCGATCACTTCCTCGTCGCGAGCAAACTGAATCTTCGCCAGATCGAGCGCCGCTTTGGCCTGCGCCAGCGTCGCCTTCGCTGCGTCGACTTGCGTCTGGTAGGGGCGAGGATCGATCACAAAGAGAAGCTGGCCTTTGGAGAGGTTCTCGCCATCCTGGAAGTGGCGCTCGACGATGCGGCCTCCGACTTGCGGCGTCACCGTTACCGCTTCGAAGGCGGCATTGCGGCCGATCTCGTCGAGATATCGCGGCACGTCCTGCGCCGTGGCCTTCACCACCGAAACCAGCGGTAGCGGCATGGCCGGCGCCGCCTGCACATTGCCTTTGCTGCATGCGACCGTCGCTGCCAGCGCCAGCGCCGTGGCCGCTAACATGAGATGTTGATTGCGGAACACGTTCATCCCTACCCTTTTTTGTTCTTTCATTGCCATCCCCATTCTTTGTGTTGGAAGGTTTGTCTTATGCCGGAGTCGCGAGAAGCGACATCACTCTACTTACGTAAGCGGCGCCGGCATCAGCCAGCGAGGCCTCCGTAGCATCAATGCCAGCGAGCTTGCGATGAAGCTCAGGGCGTCCACCGATTTGTTGGAGAGCGTGCGTCCGCGCCGCGACGAGTTCGATGACCGAGCAGTCCAGCATAAGCGAAGCCTCGCGATTGGAATAACCTTCGAGGACCGACATCACGAACGCAAAGCGCTGGAACGCCGGCAGCGCGCTAATCGCCATCACCTCTTCACTGAAAGTCTCCAGGTGAGTCACGACCGCCGCATGGACTGGGCCAGCGTGCTCTCCAGGCCCAGATTCATTCACGGACTGATGGTCCACCGTCGCGAGTTGCGGGTGCGGATGGATCATCCGGATCGCATTCGCGATAATCGAGCGCCTGGCCCAGGATTGTGCCCAATCCTTGAAAACCAGATTGCCGTTCTTCGAATCCTCCAATCCCAAGACAAAACACTTCTCTGCGGTTGCCTGATCGGTCGTCAGCAGAAACGCAAGCAGATACAAGCGGCTCATATCACTCTCGAAAATTCGGCAGAAGTCTGCGCTGGTTGCGTATGCTGTGGAGTTGTCATGTGCGATGTGATTTGTCCCGAGCATCTTCAACTTTCTCCTCCAATTGGTTATCGTTTGAACCATTGGAAAATCGACAATCAATTTTTATTGCCCCATTTTTTGCTCAAATTGTTTCGGCCGACTGCGCCTACGCTTTGCATCGGCATCGCCGCGCTAGTTGCTTTAGAACGTGCCTCGTCAGAACGCCGTCACAAGCGAACTTCGCGCCATCTTTCATCAGTTTGAACAGCGTGTTTTCGCCGTCCGGGCTGATGACCGTGACGTCTGTCAGGTCAATGACTAACTTGCGACCTCTGAGTTGCTCTCCAGCGCTTCGCCAGGCACTTTCCACCTCCGCTGTCCATGGAGGAACCAGCTTGCCTTGCAAAACGAGCCTGCGCTGACCATGAGTCTCAACAACTGAAATCTTGAACATTGCTGTGCTTCTTATGCATAGACACAGTGCAACGCCCATGCCAAAGCGGGGGCGCCGGCATTCTCGCGATAAGTGACTGATTTGGATTGAGTAGAGCAGAATGCAGAAATAAGTAGTGTCGAAAAGTGTCGAGAAGTATTTCGACAGATGTCGAAGAGTGACGAAGGTGAACGCGCGAGCCTGACGAACGGAAATCAGATAACCGAAGTTGGACAGCGGGGGTCAGACAGAACAAATCAGACGAATGAAGTCAGACGATCTGGCGCGCGCCGATTCCGAGCTTCTTCATACGCGAAATCAGGGTCGTGCGTTTGAGGCCCATGCGCGCGGCAGCGCCATCGGGGCCAGCGACGCGGCCTTTCGTGTCCTTGAGAATGCGGAGGATTTCGCTGCGGTCATCGGCCGCGCGCGCATCCTGCATCGGAACGCCCTTATTATTGGTGCCGAGTTCGCCGACTGGCACCTGGAGCGCCGAGCCGTGCGTGAGAATCACCGAGCGTTCGATGAAGTTTTCGAGCTCGCGAATGTTTCCCGGCCAGTGCCAGCTCGAAAGCTTTTTCATGGCCGTGGTGGGAATCGATTCGATCTTCTTCTCCATGCGGCGCCCGTACTTTTGCGCGAAGTAACGTACCAGCAGCGGAATATCTTCCGGGCGCTCACGCAGGGGCGGAATCCGAATGGGAAAGACGTTCAACCGGTAATACAGGTCGCTGCGAAATTCGCGGCTCTCAATCATCTTGTCGAGATCGCGATTGGTCGCCGCCACCAGCCGCACATTCACTTTCTTTGTGTGGGTGCTGCCTAGGCGTTCGAACTCGCGCTCCTGAAGCGCGCGCAGAAGCTTGGGCTGAATTTCAATGGGAATATCGCCGACCTCGTCCAGGAACAATGAACCCTGGTCGGCGAGCTCAAGGCGTCCGATCTTTTGCGAAATCGCTCCCGTAAACGCCCCACGCTCATGGCCGAAGAGTTCGCTCTCCAGCAAGCCCGTCGGGATCGCGGCGCAGTTGAGCTTCACAAACGTCCGGTCCTTGCGCTTGCTGCGATCGTGGATAGCGCGCGCGATCAGCTCTTTGCCCGTGCCCGTTTCGCCGAGCAGCAGCACGGTCGAATCGCTCGGAGCCACGGTTTCGACCAGATTCAGAACGTGCCGAAGCCCCGAACTCTGACCAACGATGCCTTCAAAGTCCATCTCGCCGCGGATTTCCTCTTCAAGATAGACCTTTTCCTGCGCCAGACGATCCTTCAGATCCGCGATCTCGGTATAGGCAAGCGCGTTTTCGACAGCGATGGCGACTTGATTCGCAACCTGAATCAGGAACGCGATCTCTTCTCCGTCGAACGTATCTTCCTCGCGGCGCGCAACCGCCAGAATCCCGAGCAGCCGGTCTTTGCTGATGAGCGGCACATCGCAGAACGAATTCAGCCCTTCCGCTGAAGCCTTGGCGTACATTTCCGGTGGCATCTCTGCCGCATCGAGGCGATTGATGACGATGGGCTTCCCGCTCTTGAACGAGTCTCCCGGCATCGTACCTTCGATGGGAATCAGTGCGCCTTCGACAAAAATTCCCCGGCTGTCCGGGTAGTCGAGCGCGTGGACACGCAGGTTCTTGGACTCGGCGTCGGCCAGCATAATCGCGGCCGCATCGCAGCGCATCACGCGCCGGACGCTTCCCGATGCGACGTGCAGCAGATCGTGGAACTCCAGATTCGAGACGACCTGGTTGTTCAGGTCCAGAATCAATTTCAACTGGTCCTGCACACGCTGGGAGATGAAGAAGTTCACGGCAGCATCGATCGCAAGCCCGATCTGGTCGGCGGCCAAACTCAGAAAACGAATTTCGTCTTCGTCGTAGGCGTTTGGATAACATCGTCCCAAACTCAAAACGCCCAGCCGGCGCGATCCTCGCTTCAACGGCAAGGTGCAAGTCGCACCAATCCCGTGCTGGCTCAGAAAGCGCCCGTAGCTTCGGAATCGAGGCTCAAGACTCCAATCGAGCGTCAGCAGCGCCTCGCCGGAATCGTGGGCGTATTGGATCGGGGAATCTGCGAGCGGAAGAACGTCGCCGGGTGGCTGGTCCAGCCTCCTGCCATTCGCGTCCAGCAATGAGAAGCACAACTGGTTTGTGTCTTTGTCAAACGCGACCAGGTGCAGGAAGTCGAAGTGAGTGACTTCGCGCAGCTTGCTGACCAGCGCATCGGAAGTGGCCGCGCAGTCGCTGCAAGTGGCAATGGCATTGGCCGCTTGCAGCAATGCCAGGTAGCGGCCTTCTTCTACTCGCGGAAAAATTGACGCCGTAACCGTAGACATCTTTTCATCCCAAATTTCTGGTATGTCGTGGCGCCCGACTTTACTCTCCCGGTATATCTACCCAAAGAGATAAATGCATATCTCATCGGATGCTCGGCCCGTCCAGAAAGCTTCGCAAAAGTGTCGCATCTTTCGACATGTGTCGAGATATTTGCGGTCTGTTGCCGATTGGCTCCAAACTCGCCAATTGCGAATCGTCGTCAGCGCGACGAAAACTTGTATGAGAGGGTTTGCTGAACGGTGGGCGATCGGGACAGTAAACGCTACCTTAGCTGAGAGCTTCGACGAAGTTCGGCGGGCCTATTTCTTGGGCTGCGCCGTCGGCGGCAGCAGTCCATTGAGCCGCAGATACATCGCGGCGGAGCTGTAGTGATCAGCCCAATCGTTGGTCAGGGCGATGAGCGCAAAAGCGCGCGGGCCTTTGCGGCCACTGAACAACTCGACTTCGTCTGCAAGCTTGGAGTCGTCCACCTTGCCTAAGGCGGCCGTGCAGAAATCGAAACTGGCCTTGAGCGCGGCGACGAGCTTATCCTTTTCGTCTGTATCTTTCAGGCCCGTCGGCTTCAATTCGGGTACATCGCTGATTTGGGCACAGAGGTAGTTGTTGGATTCGATAATGTGCAAGACGAGGTGGCCAAACGTCATCTGCGGCGGCGTCGGATGGAAGCCGAACTTGTCGGCAGGCATCGCTTCTACGGCGGCGACGAGGTTCTTCTGCTGGCGCGGCAGGATTTCCTTCACCACCGACGTGACCGGATTCTTGTCTTGCGACGAGTGGACTGGGGCGGCTGCCATCACCGACGGGGCGATCTTCCGCAGAGTAAGTCGGCTAGATAAAATCCGGGGCGATGGAATCACACCCAAAGCGATCTGGCACGTGGTAAGAGCGGCCGCCAGACGTGCTGACATCAAGAATCTGGCTCCCCACGACTTTTGTCGCACATGTGCTCGGTTATGCCATCTGGCGGGCGGAGAACTTGAGCAGATTCAGTTCTTGCTTGGACACGCATCGGTTCAGACCACCGAACGTTATCTTGGCTGCAAGCAACGACTCAGCCAAGCAGTGAACGACAAACTCGGGTTGCAAGACACATGATGGGGTGGTGATGGCCCCCAAGAGGACTTCTGGCCGGCGTCGTTGAGAGTACGTCCTCGAATTCCATGGTTTCTGAGCATTCAGCTGTCGACCACTTCTGCACTCTTGAGTTGCCTGGGTGCTCTCCTCCCTCAAGGTCTGGAGAATCGGTTCCAGGCAGCGGCCGTATTATTCTGGCTGACTTCATGTGGCGTGGTTTATGAGGTGTAACCAACAGCACGACCGATAGGACGTGTTTGGACTCATCCCGGAAGTAGGAACCGTCCGGTCAGGCGACTGCGGAACAGGAGGTCGGGCATCGTCGCGCTATCTCGCTCAGCCAAAGTAGTACGTTGATTCGGCTGGTCGGGCCACTCTGGGAAACCACAATGGCCGGCGCAGATTTTCGGGTCCTGGCGCTGTCCGCGCGAGCGCTTTCCATTTCTGGTAAACGGCATGAGATAGATTAGTATCCACGAAAATGTCGCCGTAGCGATCATCGGGGCTGGCTTTCTCCACGCGCACAACCTGGTGCCAGCAGTGCATTCCGCTCAGGGGATCGGGGTGGACCGGGAATGTGATGTCCTGATGAACTCCGGCATCGCTCCACCAAATCCGTCGCGTGTCGGGATCGGAGCTCTCGTAGGGCTCGACGCTGTTGATTTGACGCATCTTCCATTGACCTTTTCCGATTTCTTTCAGGTCGACCAGCGCGCTGGTGAAGCGCTCGATCTTGTCGTCTTTGTGCACGCGCCAGCGGCCCAGGTGATGCGAGCAGGCAACGACGCCCGGGGTCAGGCCCTCCGTTACCCAGGCGTGTAGCACAAAATAGCCAATCTCCGTGTGCACCTTCATCAGATCGCCCGTGCGCACACCGCCGATTTTCTCCGCATCGAGAGGATTTACCCAGAGCGGATTCTTGTGGGCAATCTCATACAAGAACTTTGCGTTGCCCGATCGCGTGTGGATCAGCGTAGGCAGGCGGAAGATGGGCAGCAGGGTGTACACATTTCCGTGAGCGTCTTTCGGCCAATCGACCACCGGCAGGTATTGTGGATCAAAATCAGCACTCGGCATGCCCGCCGCAAGGTCACGCGCAGAGCGATGTACATGGCTGCGGTAGTACTCCGGGAGCGCAAATTCAGGCCACTTCCAATCCGCCATCGTCCTGGAAAAGAGTTCGAGTTTGCGCGAAGGAGTGTTGTAGCCAGCGACGACCTTGCCGTCGAGCGTGACGCCTACAGGCTTGCCGTCTTTGTTGACCACGCCGTTGGGCCCGACCGTTGAACCCTCCAGATCAGCGGCGGGAACTGGTTTCTCGTTGAGCTTGTACACGTCCGTGGTGACTTCGAAGGCGGCGTACTTCCGCATGTATTCGAGCGGGGTCAGGTTCTCTTTTTTCGCAGCTTCCGGAAGTCCCGGGACGGAGTTTTCGAAAATCCAGCGATAGTATTCGTCCACTGTGATCTTTTGACCCGTCCGGTAGGGCGATTCGAACCACTGCCGAATGCCCATGGCGCCGTCGGGGTCGATGGCCCAGGAGAGATTGATCCAGAATTCATCCTCCTCCCAAACCTCCCCGGGATTGGCCTGATAGGTGAAGTCCACCTTCTTTCCATGCTTTTCCTGGAATACGCGCAGCACAGGTTGACGGAAGCCGATCCATTTGCTGGCGTGGGTCTCCTGGCTCATCAGATCGTGGCGCTCGGAGCTGTATCCCGTTGGCAGCACGTAATCGGCGTACCAGGCGGTTTCGCTCCAGGTGGGAGTCAGCGCGGCGTGCAGGCCGACCAGCTTCTCATCGCGCAGCACCTCGATCCAGGAGAAGCCGTCGGGGTAAGTCCAGACCGGGTTGAAGACTCGCGTGAAGTAGGCTTCGAGCCGGCCCCGCCCTTCTTTGAGCAGGTGAGGCAGAAGGAACGACATTTCGTGAGTGCAAAGCGGCCATTCCGGAGGATAAAGCAATTCATTCCAGCGCTTCTGTGGGGGCGGCACGCTGAAAGGCTTGGGGACAAACTTGTTCCAGGCGTTGAGATTGTGTCCACCTTTGGTTCCCACCGAGCCGGTGAGAACGTGCAAGAGCATAAGGGCCCGCACCGCCTGCCAGCCGCCGAGGTTTCCGGACGCGCTGCCGCGCCAAAGATGCGAGGCGAAGCGGCTTCCGGCATCGGCGATTTCCCGCGCGACCTTCACGATGACGTCCGCCTTCACGCCGCTTTCCTTCTCGGCAAATTCGGGAGTGTAGTGGATGTAGTGGCGCTTCAACGCCTCGATGGCGGCATCAAAGTCTTGACTGTCTGCTTTGAAACCATCCACCTCCAGCTCTTCCCAGTTGGTCCAGTTCTTCATGAACGCTTTATCGAAGCGGTTCTCGTCAAGAATCACTTTGGCCATGGCAAGAAGTACGGCGGCCTCGGTGCCGGGATAGCTCGGCATCCAATAGTCACCCATGCTGGCCGTGTTCGAGAGCCGGGGATCCATGACCGCGAGTTTGGCACCAGCCATCTTGCCGTCAATGATGCGCTGCGCGTGAGGATTGAAATAATGTCCCGATTCAAGGTGGGCTGACAAGAGCAGAATGAAGCGTGCGTTGGCGTGGTCGGGCGAGGGACGATCGGCGTGATGCCAAAGCACGTAACCCAGGCGCGCCGAGGCCGAGCAGATGTTGGTGTGCGAGTTGTGTCCATCAATTCCCCAGGCTTGCAGCGTGCGCTCCATGATGTAGTCGTAGCCGGGTCGCCCGACGTGGTACATGACTTCCTCGCCGCGGCCCTCCTGGATGGCCTTGCGGATGCGCGCGCCGAAAGTCTCGAGCACTTCATCCCAGGAAGTGCGCTCCCACTGCCCACCTCCGCGAGGCCCCACGCGCTTCATGGGATAGAGCACGCGGTCGGGATCATGGATCTGGTTGATGACAGCCGGGCCCTTGGCGCAAAGACGTCCCCTGCTGCCGGGATGCTTGGGATTTCCCTCGAACTTGGCGACCTGTCCCGTTTCTTTATCGATGTAAGCCAGAAGCCCGCAGGCGGATTCGCAGTTGAAACAGATGGTGGGAATGAGCTGGTAATGGCGCTCCACTCGGCGCGGCCAAGCTTCGGGATCGAACTCGACCCAGTCGTCCCACTTCTCCACGGGCGGGCACGAGGAAAGCCGGCCGCCACGATTGCTGCGATCATTCACTCTTGGGACTCCCATATTTTTCTCCCTTAGCTATTGGGCACTCGTTGTCCGGCCATGACAAAACACCATTCGAATGCCAGCAGGCCTCCGAGAGCGAGCAAGCCGGATAATGCAGCAGCGAAGGCGCTGACAGAAGATGCGAAGAGCAAGAGCAGAGGTAAGACACCGCCCAAGCCCACGGCTCCGCCCCAGAACAATTTTCTGTAAGGTCCGCGCGTGATCAGCCAGACTGCATATTCGGCGTTAACCGTGCTGTGAGGGATAGCGATCTCGCCGGCGACCATCAGTAAGTGCAGGATTAGCGTGATGGAGAGCGCCACGATTGCAAGTGCTTGTGAGCGGGGCGACGCGCCTAATCGCGTGGGAAGAAACATCAACACTGCGGCGCTCACCAGAACAGCCTGTACCACGAGGTGAACCGGCAATAACGGGGTCTGCCAAAGATCTCGGCCTTCGCATTGTCCAAAGAGAAATGCAGTATATCCGGCTGCGCCAATGCCTGCGATCACCGTTGGCCAGAGTAAGAATCGGCAAAGTATCGCGTGCCCCGTGATTGTGCCCAACAATAACGCTCCGCAGAACATGCTGTAAATCACCAACAAGAAAGCCCCTTTTGATAGCCAGGATCTAGGCTGCGTAGATGTCAGAACTTTAAGGAAGCGATCTTTGCGGCTCAGATCGGAGATGAGCAGCACGATGGTCGCAGCGATAAAGATGAGAGCGAGGGTTGAGAGGACGATGTCTCGCAAAGGGTTCAGCGACATGCGTCCCAGCGCCAGTCCAATGGCAGGAACCGCAAGCAGGCCGGAGCCGACCGCCTTCATCCAGAAATAAACCGGCACCTGCCAACCCCACGGGCAGTCGTGGGCGACGTCATAGGCCGCCAGGGTATTCCTTTGCAGAAAAGGACTGGTGAGAAAGTAGGCCGCCCCGCCTCCGTGGACGTGCCGATTGCGTTCCGCCCACATGTAGAAGGATTCATGGCGAGCGGCGGTGGGGGCCATGGTGCTTTCGTCGCCGTCAATGTAGAAGACTTTGGGCCGCGTTCCCTGTTCCGGCTTGCGCACGCGGACAGTTTCGCGCGCCACGAGCTGCGCCACTTCGCTGTCAGGATCGTCCAGATCGCCCGCGATAAGAGCGCGCTCCGGGCAAACTGCTGCGCAGGCAGGTTCCAGTCCTATTTCGATGCGATGCGCGCAGAGATGGCATTTGGCCGCGGTGTTTCGGTCGGGGTCAACATAAATGGCATCATACGGACAAGCCTGCATGCAGGCCTTGCACCCGATGCAGCGGGAGGGGTTGAAATCTACAATCCCGTCTCTGCGCTGGTACATGGCGGTTACAGGACAGATTTCGACGCATGGCGGTTTCTCGCAGTGACTGCAGCGGGTCACCTGGAAGATACGCCGCGCGTGCGGGAACTTCCCCTTCTCCACATACTTGACCCACGTCCGGTTAACGCCCAGCGGAACCTTGTTCTCGGTCTTGCATGCCACCGTGCAGGAATGGCAGCCGATGCACTTGCGGCTGTCGATGACGACTCCGTATCTCATGCCGTAGCCTCCCCTAACAGAGCGGTCACGCGCGCGGCCACAGCCGCGCCGTCAATCATGCAGTTGCGGATCGGTTTCATGCCGGTCGCGCATCCCGCGAGAAAAACGCCGTCACGGGTCGCATCATGCGGATGCCGGAACCATTCCCGGCACAGAAAAAATCCATCGGGACCACAGGTGATTCCCAGACAGCGGGCCAACTCGTTAGCCCCCTCGCAGGGCCTCATTCCGGTCGAAAGAGAGACCAGGTCGAATTCGCCGCTGAAGGGGCGGTTCAGCAGCGTGTTTTCTGCGCGGACGGAAATAGACGCGTCCGGCAGCTGGCGGCACATGGAGACGCGGCCCCGTATGTAGCGGACGCCCCGCTCTTGTGCCAGCGAGTACATCTCTTCGAAACCTCGATCGTAGGTGCGAACATCCATGTAGAAGCAAGCCACCAGTGCCTTGGGATTGCGCTCCATGACTGTGCTCGCCTGCTTGGTGCTATACGAGCAGCAGATGCGGGAACAAAAGGGCGCTCCGATGCGCTTGTTGCGCGAACCGACGCAGAACACGATCGCCAGCCTCTCGGCATCCTTGCCGTCGCTCGGCCGCACCAGTCTTCCGCCGGTTGGGCCGCGCGGGTTCAACATCCACTCCAACTCGGTGGCTGTAATCACGTTGGGATAAGCTCCATACCCATATTCTTTGAGGCTGGTGGGATCGAAGGGCGTGAATCCCGTGGCAACAACGACCGCCCCCGCCGCGATGGAGCTGCCGTCGCCAAGTTCGACTATGAAGTTGGGAAAAGCTCCCCGCAAAGCGCTGACCACCGAGCCACAGCGAACGTCAGTAAGCGGCGCTGCTCGCAGGTCGCGTTCCATGGCGTCGGTGAACTCCTTGCCATCGTGGAATCCGTCGTCGTTGAAGAAGGGAAAAGTTCTGGAGAGCTTGGGAACCCTTCCCCCAAGTATCGGGGCCTTCTCGACCAGTACAGAGGGCATTCCGAGCGAGTTCAGCACCAGCGCCACCTGCATGCCCGCCACCCCGCCTCCGATGATGCATACCGGTTTCTTCATACCAGTTCGCTACGTGACCTCCAGGTTCTCTTTTGTCAGCCATTCTTTGGACTTGTCGTAAGGAATCCCAAGCTTGTCGAGAAGAGGTTCGACAGGCACGGTGTGGGCCTGGATTCCCACGACATCGTACGGATCCCACCCCAACAGCAAGCCTGCGAGCTCCGTATAGGAGAGTGTCGGGATGTTGTACTCCACGCCGGTCATCTGGAGAATTGCCCATTGCTCCTTGTCGAGAAAGAGGTTGCAGCCGGGACAGTTGGTGAGAATCGCGTCCGGTTTCCACGGTTCCATGCTCTCCAGTTTCTTCAGGACGCATGCCATCGTGTAGCCGCGATTGGGGCGAATCGCGCATTGCCGGAACCCCATGCCGCAACAGTGACGCCGCTCCGGATAATCCACCGTCTCGCCGCCCCAGGCGCGAACGAGCCCGGCCAGCACGTCGCAAGATTCCGATCCACCAATGGCCTTCTCGGGGAAAACCTTGGCGTAGTGGCATCCGACGTGATCCACGATACGCAACGGTCGTCCGGTGTTGTGATCGACCAACCGATAGCGCAGCTTCTCCGCCAGAGCCTCGCGATTGCGATATATGATGTCGCTCGCATGAACCACATGTTTGGGAATCTGCAATCGCCGGCCGCAAGCCTGCTGCAGCCAGCGATCCACGCGCTCATACAGCCCCGGCTCATGCTGATACATCTCCATGCATTCGTTGTGAATTGCGAATGATGTCACGCACGCGGTGGCGATATTTTCAACGCCGATTTCTGCCGCGACCGACCACAGACGCGCTGTCACCAGCAGCGTACTTTCGATCGAGACAAGGTCGCCGTGCGACGAGAAGCCTGTGCAGCACGTGCATTGCGACTCCGCGCGATCTCCCGCCGCCTTCCATCGCAGCCCAAGCAAATCGTAGATGCGGCTGATGAGTAACTCGGCTCCCGGGTTGACAGCACCCAGAATGCAACTCGGCGTAAGAAAAAAATCGTTTTCCGGGATCTCTTTGATAGTCCCCGGCGCAATCATCGCTCTCGCCATCTCTGTTCTTCCTTTGTCTATCCTTCGCGGTGAACCCGATCGTGATATTCCTCAATCGAGACGCCGCTTTCCCTCGCATCCTCACTTGCGCATTCCTCAAGCTGATTCCACAAGACCAGCGTTCCACCCGCGGCCAGGCACGAACGAAATTCCGCCAGCGTTTGCGGTGAAAGTTTGCGTCCGCCAAAATGCCCCGGCCGATCTGGATTGGCACCTAAGCGAACCATCTGACCCTCCGCTTCGGACTGATATTTTGCATAGCGCGGGCCGAAATCCGGGTGACCTTCTGCGGTGACATTCCGGAAGTACAGGCTGCAGCCTCGGTTCCACAGGTTTCCGCCGCACAAATGCCGCATTGCGTATTGCTGCCGCCCCCTCACGCTGTGCAGGTGATATCCCTTCAGTTGGGCCAGGAAGCGCAACGAAGAAATCAGTCCCATCAAGTTGTTTTCTCGGGAACACTTGGGTTTGCAGGAGCCACATTGTCCGCAATACCAAAGAACATCGGACTTCAGGAGTTCGACCAGGCGGTCTTCGCTTTTCGAGAGAACGGCGTCAACAATGGTGCGGGGATTGTATTCGGGATAATACTGGGCGGCCGGGCATTGCGCAGTGCAAACGCCGCAGGCGATGCAGCTTTTCAGGGCGTGTTTGGCAACGAGATGATTCTGCAGCCACCATGTGCAGGGCTCATTGCGGGCCTTTTCATACCACTCCTGCATCTCCGCATCGCAATTCTCTGCCCGCTGGCGGATTTCGCGCCGGTCTTTCTCCCGTTCCAGCGATGTTCCATAGAGGCGTCTGAGATTCGGGTATGTGTGATCGGCAGCGAACTCGTCGTCCCGCATGGACTCGTAGGCCGTCACCAGTTTGTCGTCCGGAATGTCTCTGAGTTCCTCGTGCCCTTTCGAGAGCAAGTCGGCAGGAAATATTTGTTGTGTTGGCGAGATGTTGCGGTTCATGCCGCCACCCTTCGAGGTTCCAGATTGGCCAAGGGCGACTCTGCGATTGCTTTGTACTGTTCCGCTGTGAGCGCAACCGTTCGGTAGAGCACATGTGCGAGTTTGGAGTTTGCTGAACCCGCAAGCAGAGCGAACACAAATACCAAATGCAGAAAGTACGTCGGGTAGCCCAGCACGCCCACATTTGCGTAGCGAAAGATTTCAGCCAGCAGGCCGGTAACGCTTACGAGCAAAAGCTCCAGCAACAGCACCCAGTCAAACCATGAACTTGCATCCCGGTTCCGGGATGCCCGCTGACGTTGAACGCAGAAGTACACGCACCCGCTGACCACCAGCACTGCGGCAAGATTGCCGACAATTTTGAAGGGATGGAACACCGGCAGAGGATAGGGAGCACCGAGAGCGATGAGCGTGGCTGCGGCACCAGCCAACGCCAGCAGCGTGATGAAGCCGTAAAACACAGAGATGTGCGCCCATCGGCTCCAGGGAAACTGCTGACATTCGGAGAATTGCTGGTGGGTGGCGACCTGGCGAGTTACGGAGGCAAGGGAGTAAACCAGACGGCCAAGGTTGGCTTCCCACAGCGATTCTCCGGTGAATGCCTTCCAGGCACGTGCCGCGCTGATCGCGGCACCGATCATTATCATGCCAGCAATCGCTCCAAAGAACAGATTCAACGTGAAATGGGGAAGCATGCTGGCATAACGCACCGGCGTGATCTGGGGCGAAAACGACCCGCCGACAGCGATGGCCGCCAGCAGCAGAGCGATGGCCGTCAGCAGCATGGGCAGAAAACCGCGCCGCTGACCTGCCAAACGACTCCACCAGCGGGGCACGGAATAGTGCTCCACGGCCAGGCGACGAATGGCTGCCATAATCCGGCCAGGCCCGGCATTGGCCGGGCAACGCGAGGTACAGTCCTGGCAATTGAAACAGAGCCAGACGTTGGGATCGGCAAGCAGTTTGTCCACTTCGCCCAGCTGCAGAAGCGTCATCTGGCGCCGCGGGAAAAGGGCGCCGTCGGTTTCGGCAAGGTGGCAGTTCACCGTGCAGGCGCCGCACTGCAGGCAGGAGAGCAGCGAATTCCCGTCCGCGCAATATTGGGTGAGCAACGCCGCCGTCGCGCGCTGCCGAACGGGAAGCAGCGTCAAAGAGGAGTCCCGAAGCAGACGAATCGTTCTTCCGCGTAAACGCCATCCAAAATCGATGGCTTGGCGAGGTACGGGGGAATTCGTTTCCTTCGATCCAGACAGGATGGCCCACCCGCGTTGGGGACCGACGCGTTTCCGGGTTTTGTCGCCCACCACCACAATTGCTCCAATTAAGTCTATCGAAGTTATAGAGAATAGCAAGCATTTGTTGTGCCGTGTCCATCTTGAGCAGCCGGCAACGCCGGAGTCTTAATATTCAAATACTTAGAGGGAAATCTCCCGATTGCCAGGCTTTTATGTGTGTGCAGGTTCTTGCATTGCGATTCGAAGAAGTTTTCCTTGTCCAACTGCCTGAAGCAGAAGTGTCTTCATCGCTGCGCTAGGTCGTAATGTATCGCTGCCTCCCTCTCCGCTGTCCCAACAGCCGACGGTCGGAGCAGGTTGAAGCGCAACGCCGCGATCCATTAAGCAAAGAAAACCGGCAAGATGCTCCCCGACTATGCGTCACTCCGCTCGCAAAAGGATCCCCCCACCGGGGGCCAGCCAGTTCTGCTCCCCTCGGAAGGGCTCCGCTCGCCCTGAGTAAGGATTCACGCGCATAACGTTGTGCACCTCGCGCTTGAACTCAATCTCGAAGCGGAAGGAGTACGTCAAGTCCTTGTTGACGATCATCAGATAGGATCGCCCTTTCCCGTCTTCGAATTCACCCACCAGAAAGCGCGCTGCGACGGAAGGCGGCACGTACCCATCTTCGTCTTTCACCATGTCGATCCCCCGCACCAGGCGGCTCTCAGAAAGCGACTGGCCTTGCTTGGGCACATCGGGATAGTGGTAGACGCCTGTGCTTCGCAGTCCCAGCAGTGTGGGCGCAAGCGCGTGGATCTCGTAGTTAATGCGGCGCAGCGCTTCCCAAGTTGCGGTTTTGTTTCCAAACTGGTCGATCGCACCCATGCGGTAATTGCCGCGTTGCGGCGTGAAGTACGTAAAATACTGGATGCCGCGCCCGCCGTAGGCCAGTGTGCTGTATACCTGCAGGTGCAGCGTCGCGTCCGAAGGCACCAGATAGCCGAAGTGGGCCACGGCCTGAATGCAACTCCAGAAGGGAGTCTTAGTCTCCAATCCCACCTTGCGTACGATCTCGAGGTTAGTGAAGAACTCGTCTCCCATGCCGCCGTAAGACAGTGAATAGTTATCGAAGCTTAGGATTGGCTGATGGACTATATCGACCAGTGATTTTGCATAGTCCTCGTAGTTCGTGTACCAATGCTGCTCTCCCTCACGGTAGGGAAACAAATTTACGTAGGGGAGTTTGTCGGGCATGGATTCACGCAGCAACGCGACTACGCGTCCGAGAGCAGGCATTTCAGGCGTGCGCGGCTCATCGCTCAGGAAGAATCCTAGTACCGTAGGATTGCTGCCGAACTCCTGCTTCAACTCGGCGACGTCCTTGCGGATCTGGTCCTCGGGCGGCAGTTTTTTCCAGTCGTAGCTGCTGAGTGGTGCGTCCCGCAGAACACAGATCAACCCAGCCGCCCGGACGCGCTCGACATCCTCCGCCCGGCAGAACCCGGCGATATTCATGCCCGCGTCTTTCATGCCCCGCAGAACGTTTGGATCGGACGATGTGTCGTCCCACGGCATGACGGCAAAATCGCGCGGCGATACGGGCTGCGGGTGAGGAAACTGCTGAGCACGGATCTGCGCCGGCCACGAAAGAACTAACAGGGACAGAACCAGCAAGCGATTCATTAACGTGTCCTCTCGTTTATTGTGGCACCACGGCTAGAAGCTCAAGTTGGCTCCAAGCTGCATAGTGCGACCCGCGTAGGCGCTCGAAATTATGCCGGCACTGCCGGTGTCGATAGCGCTATTCGGCAGCTTGAAATTGGGATGGTTGAGCAGGTTCGAGGTTTCCACCTTGAACTGCAGCTTTGCCTGTTCACGAAGCTTGGGGACGGAAAAATTCTTGAGCAATGCCCCATTGATGTTGACATAGCGTGGACCGTACAAGATGTCCCGTCCGGAATTGCCGAAGGTGTACGCGTTCGGTACCACGAATGCGCTCGGATCAAACCATTCATTAATATTCGGGTGTGCAACCGTTCCTTTTCCGATGCGGTTTGGACGCCAGGACCCCGCCAGTGAGCCACTTTCGTTGGCGCTGCCGACATACGGCGTAAAAGGACCGCCAGAGTGTATCTGGAACAAAGACGAGATCTCCCATCCGCCCACAACCTCGTTCAACAGGCTGTTCTCGCTCTGAAAACGCTTGCCGTGCCCAAAGGGAAATTCGTAAACCGCGCTCCCGTTGAAGAAATGACGGAAATCCGTCGCCGAAGGACCGTAGTTTGATCTCGGATCGTATTGGTTTTGCAGCGCCCCGCCATTCTCCGCATGCCCAGTGCCACCACCGACGAAGCCGGAGTTAGTGATCTCGTCCATGGTCCTTGACCAGGTGTAATTGGCCGTCAACAACAGCCCGTGGGACACCTGTTTCTTCACACTGGTTTGGAACGCGTTGTAGTTGGAGATCCCGTCGAAGAACGCAGTGCTGACGCCCAGATATTGTGGATAAGGTTGATTCAGTTGGGCATTGCCTGGCCCCAATTTGCTCTCGGGCACCTGGTCGATATTCCGCGTATAAGCAAGATGAATGCCCCGATTCCCTACATATGCGGCCTCCAGCACTATGCCGCCTTTGAACTGATGCTGGATGCTTAGCTGATATTCCTCCGAATAGCCGAGCGGGCTGTGAAACAGCGGATAATTGACACCCTGGCCGTTCAGAATGTCTGGAGTCCGCATCTGAGGACCGGGATAGATGGGCGGAGGCGGACCTTGGGATAGCTGAAAGACGGGAGTAAGTCCATCGGTGGTGCTCATAGCGCCAATGGGCGCCCAGCCCTGTCCGAATCCAGCGGATGCGTAGGTGTTCCATCCAGCGATGACGTTGTAGATCCCGAATCCACCGCGGATCGAGGTGTCATTGCGGGGCGCCCAGGCAAATCCCACGCGAGGAGCAAAGAAATCGCGAATCGTGTCCGTTTCCGCCCTATGCCCAAGCTGGCCGGCAAACCATAATCCACCGGGCGTACCCGTCCCCGGGTTGACGATGTTCGGCTGAAAGCCGGATATCTTGTTGTTGACCTCGCTCCATCCGCTCTGAATGACGTAACGCAGCCCCATGGTCAGAGTGAGTTTCGGCGTAATTTTGTATTCGTCCTGCGCAAAACTCTGCGCACTCCAACTGCGCGCCCCAACTACTGGTTGTGGGGAGATCCACCAACTGTCCGGCAAGCCCAGGAAGAAATCTGCGTAGCCCGTCCCCTCAATAAGCTGGGGATTTGGGTTTGCCTGGTCTGCCGGGTTAAGGGTGAAAAGGCCGCTGAAATCAAAATTCCCTTCGTTGGCGGTAGGCCAGCCTGTGTTGACTAGCCACCTCTCAAATTCGCCTCCGAATTTGAAAATATGTTTTCCCCTGATCCAGGTGAAAACGTCCGAAGGCACGAATGTAGTTTCGGCATCCACCGCCGGTCCACCAAAATATGCTGCGTCAACCCCGATGGTCGTGCTGAAAACTCCATCGATATAGGTATCCGGGAAAAGATCGCCGGCGGGATTGTTCAACCCGAGTTTCGACGGATAACCTTGGCCCATGTTTGCGACATTGGCAATGAAGTGCTCGCGCGAAAGAGAAAGGCGCAATTCGTTCACCTTGCTTGAACTCATGGTCCAAACATCCGTGATCTGGCCCTGTACGTCGTGTTGAGGGCTGGTCAAGCAGTCAATGCTGCAAATCGGATCGGAGTAAGTACTGGTCTGACGGACCAGCATGAACGATCCCGTCAAGCGGTTGGCCGGCGAAAAATCGTAGTCGATTTTCCCAGTGAACCACTTTGTGTCGACCGGATAGCTGATGCTGCTATTGAAATTGTTGACAATGTCGTTGGTCTGGGGCAAAGGAAAGTACTGTTGTATGTTCCCGGCCACCTTATCAAGCCGGGAAAGAGGAATGATGTTCCCCGGAAACGGCTGATTCGTGTTAGTTGCTGGGTTATAAGTTGCGGGGTCATAGAGCTGGACGGCGATGAGGCTCGAACCTGCCGGCGCGGGGATGCATAGACCATTGGCATCAAAGCCGGTTTGACATAACTCCGAGAAATTGCCCCCGCGCATAAGTTTGCTCGGGTAGGAATAGAAGGCTGTGCTGGGTGTGCTGGTGGGATTGTCCTGAAAACTGGCGAAGAAGAAAGCCTTGTTGCGCTTGATGGGTCCGCCGAGCGTGAAACCGAATTCATTCCATCGCACCGCCGGTTTCGGTTGGGTGGGATCGGCAAAGTAATTGCGTGCGCCGAATATATCATTCCCAACATATTCGAAGGCGTCCCCATGGAACTGATTGGTTCCGCTCTTGGTGGTGACGTTGAAAACGGACAGGCCCGTACCTCGATCGGCGCCGAAGTTTGCCGTGCTCAGATCAACTTCCTGGATAGTGTCCAACGGGGGCTGCAGGATGTCCGGGTTCTGAGACGCCCCGAGCATGGCGATACCACCATCGATCTGCCAATTGGACTGATAGGCCGTCTGGCCGTTCACCCCGATGCCTTGTCCGGTAGCATTGGCGCCACTGGCACCGCCGCCGCCGTTCACGCCGGGGAGCGTTCCCAGTAATTGATCCCAACTGCGGAGGACATTGGGAACGTCAGTGACAACCTGCGTCGACAGGATCAGGCCCTTCTCGGCATTTTCGGTCTGCACCAAGGGCTGGAGAGCGGTGACCGTCATGCTCTCCGAAACCGATCCCACCTGCAGAACAACATCAACCTTGATGGTTTCGACGTGCAACACAATTCCGTTGCGGACGAACGTCTTAAACCCGTCCTTGGCGAAAGTTATGGAATACTCGCCGGGGGGCACGAATGGCGCCTCGTAAACCCCGGTGGAGTCGGTTGTGATCTGCTGGCTCACGCCCGTCAGCACGTTCGTGATGACAACTTTGACATCTACTACCACGGCGCTGGACGCGTCCATTACCGTTCCGCGAATCTCCCCAGCCTGTTTGCTTTGAGACGCCACCCGGTACGATGACAGCAAAACGAGCAGAATGAGAGCACAAGTACAACCCAGGTATCGGCTCAGGGAAGATAGGCAAAACGGGCGTTGCTTCGAACCCATGGGATCCCCCTCCTTGCGGGGTAAGGGCCGGCCGCTGTTTTTCGGCGGCCAAAGCAGTCCTGGTTCGACTATCGGCCGCCCAATTCGCAGCGTCAACGCGCGTAACCGTGCGTAACCGTCCGCCTAACAGTTCCACAGCGGTCGGCCACAACATTGCTAGCGGAATGATTTCACTGGGGTACGCATTTTGCTGTGCCCGGTGACACAGAGCAGGGTGGGGTACAAGCTACCAATAATGGGAAGCGATCACTTGGGGCGACGCCGGAGCATTGGCGATCACCTTCATATGCAGCACAAGCTGCAAGTTCTTTCTTTGCCAACCGTCGGGTGCACTGTGAAGCGCCTCAGCCAAAAGGGTGGGGTCTGTGATCAATTCTGCCGCTGCCTCCGTGCCGTACTGCGTACAACCGCTGACCAAAACGATCATCGTGTGGGTCTGTGGGTCAAAGGCACGTGAGAGGACGGCATAGTCCTCGTCCGTATGAAAATCTGGAGATAGGTGATGGGGGTACCAATTCGTAGGTTTTCCATTATCGTTAATGATGCCCTGATTCTGATCATCGATGAAAAAGCGGAAGCCTCTCGTGACTCCTTCCCAGTGAGTACTGGAATAGCCGATCAAAATGGCAGGAGCACTGCGCAAGTCTTCGAACGTCACTGCATTGCCAATTCGAATCGTGTAGCGGTGACCCATGTGGCTCAACATCCCAGAGATTCGGGCTGCGGCAAGCAGGTCTCCCCCACCGACGTACTGGTCGGTCAGCAAGATGAAGTCAGTGTCATGCGGAGTGCGAGCCGCACTCGGCGGGCCCAGAGAACTGCTGGGATAGTAAACCGGCGCGTAGGAGGTAGCCACGATGATGGGGTTCCGGCTGCGTAGAACCGGTTCCCAAAACTGGTCGAGTGCGGAGGCGGGACTATATATCTTCCAGCCAGCGATAGCGGCGAAACCAATCAACAGTAACAATCCGGAGGCCCACGCAGAATTCCGCCAGGCACGGAGAGTTCGGCGTACCTCGAAAATCTGTTCTTCCGAATGCTCGGTGGCAGGCACCGCTGGCAAGTTTTCTATCAATACCGGGGAAAGGTTGCCGGGGCCGTTTCTTGGGATCAGCGAAAAACTCGGTACGTAGTGGCCAACCGGAAGGTCGATGACAACTTCGTCGTCCTTGCCGCAACCGGCGTAATAGAGCCCCAGCCGCTTCCGGACCTCACCCGCCTTGATGCGGACGATGCCGTCTTCGTTGGTGTCGTAGGACGCCTCACGTCCAAATACACCTGCGCCAACCGTGCGTTCTTTTAGCGGGAGACCAGCCAGTGTTTGTCCCACTATGAAGGTAAGAAAATCCTGGCAACGCTTGCTTGATCGGAACTCTGAACTCTCCAGGATGCGCTGCAATTGCGCTCGAACTGCTTCCGGAGGGATAGACCAGGACGGTGACTCGTGGAGCAGCGGGCCCCTGGTGGCGAAAGGCACATCCTCGGACATTACTTCTTAATTCTAGCACCGGCACCGAGGGTGTAGGGCCCCTAGGCTTCGGCATTAGAGAGCCTTCGCTCGCATCCGCTTGCCATTGGCATTCTTGTTTCCTCATGGCGCAGAAACAGGATTCGGAGGTGTACAATCAACCCGCAAAATTCCCTGGATAAGCGGAGAGGAATGATGAACCGCGAAGCGTACGCCTCGACCTTGATTTGCATTGTTGTGATGGCCGCTGCCTCGCTCGCGCAAGAACTGCGCTCGGACGATTGGTGGAAGTTGTCTCCGGCAAACCGCTAGACGAGTTCTTCCGAACCCGCATATTGGAACCGCTCGGGATGAAGGACACTTACTTCTATCCGCCCGAAGAGAAGCTGCCACGTCTAGCCGCGGCGTATACCTACTATCCGGACAAAGGCTTGAATCGCTTTCCTGATACTCCCATCACCGAAGGCTCTTTTGTCTATTCTGCCGATTATCCTTACCGGAGTCCGAGAAGGCTTTTTTCCGGGGGTGCCGGGCTCACATCCACGGCTGCCGACTACGCACGCTTCTGCCAAATGATGCTGGATGGCGGGAAGGTGGGCAACACGCGCCTTTTAAGCCGCAAGTCGATCGAACTCATGACCCACGCCTCTTGCTCACAGCGGCTTCAATCCCGCCGACAATTCGTCTAAAGTGGTAGCGCGATGAAGTTCACACTTTGCGCTGCACTCTTGCCCCTCATCGTCAGCGTGGGGGGTGCTGAGCCGACCGCCATGTCCGCCAATTTTGACATCAACGCTGCTGCGCGGTTTGCCAATCTTGCGCTCGCGTGCGTCCACCAGGAATATCCGAACAAGATCAGCCACAACCTGACGAGCGATGCGGACGTGGCCCCGCCACGAAAGCTAACGCCCGCTTTCTACGGTTGCTACGACTGGCATTCGTCGGTGCATGGGCATTGGCTACTGGCACGGCTGGTCAGGACTTTTCCCAATGCCCCCTTCGCGCCGTCTGCACGCGAGGCCCTGCGGCAAACCCTGACTGCGGATAACGTGGCACAGGAAGCGGTGTACCTGCGCGCGGAGGGACGCGTCAGCTTCGAACGTCCCTATGGATTGGCGTGGCTGCTGCAACTGGTTGCGGAACTGCGCGAGTGGGACGATCCTGAAGCACGCGCTATGGCTGCGAACCTGCATCCGCTGGAAGAGGCTGCGCTCGGACGACTGGAGGATTGGCTTCCTAAGCTTTCCTATCCGGTGCGCATCGGAGAGCATGCGCAGACCGCTTTTGCTCTCGGGTTAATGCTGGACTATGCCCGCTCCCAGAGGGATACGAAATTTGCGGACTTGCTGGCATCGAAAGCCCGGCAGTTCTACCTCGGCGACAAAGATTGTCCGCTGGCGTATGAACCTTCGGGCGAGGACTTTCTTTCCCCATGCCTCGGCGAAGCAGACGTGATGCGGCGTGTACTGCCGAGTCCTGAGTTTGCTCGCTGGCTCCGAACTTTTCTGCCGCAGATTTCCCCGGCGAGAAAGAGTGCCTGGTTACAGCCAGTGGTGTCGCCCGATCCCGGCGATCCAAAATTGGCACATTTGGACGGGCTCAACCTAAGTCGCGCATGGATGTTGGAAGGTATCGCTGCAGGTCTTCCGAAAGACGATAAACGACTGCCGATGATCATGGCGGCTGCTGAGGAACATAGTCGTGCTGGACTGGCAGCGGTGACCGGCAAGCACTACGAAGGTGGTCATTGGCTGGGCAGCTTTGCAGTGTATCTCGTGACCAGGCGAGGCATTCCCCAGAAATGAGGCAGGAAGCGCGCCTGTAGGCAAGTTTATCTGCAGGAGCCGACCCGAAATTGATCGAGGTGTGCCGTCCTGACTAACGTGATACCAGAAATTCGACTTCATCTTCAATTTCAGAGATCGCGATGGGAGCAAAGTCAGCCGCACGCAGTTGCTGGTTGAGTTGTGCCAATTTCGTTTGCTTGAATCCAGCCCACTCCGCGATGCGTGCCTTAACCTGTCTGCCGGACTCTTGGTAAACCGCGATCGCCTGCGAGGGCACGGCGCGTTCTCCGTTTTCCACCACTCGCAACGCTGATGCGAGGCCCGTGTTGGCTTCCTGCAGGCCGGGACCCCTCTCGGCTGCGTGTTCTTTGTTCGTAAGAATATTGCCAATTTCGGATTGAGCCTCCGCCAGCGCTGACTCGAGCGGTGCGCTTTGCGCTCCCAGCTTCTGTTGTCCCAGCTTCTGTTGAATGTCCGCCAGTTGTTTCTGAACCGAGCCGATCTCGGCCAGTGCGCGCCGCGCTTCGATGGTCTGGCCAAAAATCTGTTGACCCAACTGCAATTGCTGAGCCAGCACTTCGGGAGTCGCTGCCGAGCGCGGGTCCATGATGACCTTCAGCGATTGCTCCTGCGTTTTTCCATCCACCGTCAAACGGATATGGTAGATTCCCGGCACCAGCTTCGGCCCGCTGGGATTGCGGTACTCCGAGTCGTCGTCTGCATCCGGGCCGCCGGAACTTCCCCACGCGAGATTCCAAACGAAGCGGTGCATTCCGGCCGTTTTCTCTACGACTTCAGGCTTGGGGAACCAGCGCTCGGCGATGGGAAGTGGCCGGTGCTTCGCCGTGCGCTGTGACGCAGCATCTTCGGACGAAAAGCGTCGCACCAGATTCTGCTGCGCATCGAAAACTTCCAGACGAACCGCGCCCGCCGTGGACGGCAAAAAATAATCAATCATCGCGCCGGTGGGAGGATTTTCTGCCGTTGGCTCTTCGGGAGGAAGCGGCGTGCCGGTAAAAAAGTCGTTGTCCACGCGAACCGCCGTGGCCGGGCCGTAAAGCCACGGGCCAGCGGCTCTTTTCGCCTCCAGCGCCTGGCGAAGCGGCGTGATGTTATCGAGAATCCAGAAGGAACGCCCGTGCGTGGCCACCACCAGGTCGTCCCCGTGGATGGTGAGATCGCGAATCGAGCTGACGGGCAGGTTCAATTGCAAGGACTGCCAGTGGCCGCCGTCGTCCAGCGATACGTAAACTCCGAATTCGGTTCCGGCGAAGAGCAGCCCTCGACTCTGAGGGTCTTCGCGAACGGCGCGCAAGAATGCCGGAGCCGCAATGCCGTTCGTGACCAGTTGCCACGTCGCGCCGTAGTCGCGGGTGCGATAGATGTAGGGCGTCTGATCGTCGAGGCGCCCGCGATCGACGGCGGCGTAAGCCACGGCAGGATCAAAATGTGATGCTTCGATGAGCGAGATCTTGCTCCAGTCGCTCAGACCTTGTGGGGTAACATCTTTCCAGTTCTTTCCGCCATCGCGGGTGAGGTGAATTAACCCCGTGTCGCTTCCCGCCCAGATCAAATTGCGGTTGAGCGGCGAGGGCGCGATCGTGAACACCACGCCATAACCGGCGCGTTTGGCTTCCTCGATCGTTGGCGGATCGGGCGCCTTCTTGTCTTTTGCTTCGTGCCCCACAGTTGCTCCAGTGAGATCGGGGCTGATCGTCTCCCAGTGCAAACCGCCATCGACCGTCTTCATAACGTACTGGGTTCCAAGGTAAAGCGCCGTTGGGTCAAGCGGGGAAGCTACCAGCGGCGGACTCCAAGGCGCGCGATATTTGCGCTCATGGACGTCCGCGTCCCATGCCATTGCGGGCCACGGACTAATGTCCTGGCTGAGGCCAGTTCGTTTGTTGAAGCGGACTACGGTACCAAAGGTCCCACTCAGATAAATGATGTCCGGGTTATTGGGATCGACTACCAGGTATCCGCTTTCACTGGGGCCGGCGGGAAACCAATCTCGCGGCGTGATCTGAGCGTGGTCGGTGCGGCTTACCACCGCGGCCGCACCGGTATCCTGCTGTGCGCCATACACCACGTAGGGAAACTGGTTGTCGGTGGTTACATGATAGAGCTGCGCCGTGGGCTGGTTGTACCAACTGCTCCAGGTCCGGCCGCGATTCAGGCTGATCGTGGTTCCCTGGTCCGTTCCGAGGACCATGCTGGAGGAATTCCTGGGATCGATCCAGAGTTGGTGATAGTCATCTCCACCCGGCGCGCCTCGCAAGACTGAAATCGTCTTCCCGCCATCCTCGGATCGGTAGAGAGCAACATTCGGAACATAGATCACATCGGGATTCTGCGGATCGATGGTGACCCGATTGAAGTACCACGCCCGGCTGGTCAGCCGAGGGTCGGCGTTGGCGAGCACCCAGGTGTCGCCTCCATCGTCAGAGCGATAGAGGCCAGACTTTTTCGCCTCGGATTTCTTGGCCTCAATCAGCGCATACACGCGTTTGCCGTCCGGCGCAACCTCGACGCCCACCCGCCCCCAATCGCCATCGGGGAGCCCGTGTCCCTCAAGCCGCGACCAGGTTTTGCCCGCATCTTGAGAACGGTATAAGCCGGCCCCGGCTCCATCGATCGAGCCGTAGGTGCTCCACGGTGGACGATGCGAATTCCATGCGCCGGCAAACAACAGCTGTGGCGTGGAAGAACACATCGCCAGATCGGAAATGCCGATTGCCGGTCCCAGATCGAGAATCCGCGTCCAATGAGCTCCTCCGTCGACCGATTTGTAGACGCCGCGCTCCTGGTTAGGACCATAAGCGTGCCCCAGGGCACCGACATAAACGATGGCCGGATTCTGCGGATCAATCACGATCCGGCTGATCTGGCGCGTGTCCTCCAGGCCAATATGAGTCCAGGTCGCTCCGCCGTCGGTGGATTTGTAGACGCCGTTGCCCGTGGAAAGGTCGGAACGAATATCGGTCTCGCCGCTTCCGGCATAAATGGTTTTAGGGTCGGAGGGAGCCACGGCCAGTGCGCCGATCGAGGCCACAGGCTGGCCGTCAAAAATCGGCGTCCACACAACGCCGGCATCGCTCGTTTTCCAGATGCCGCCATCGACTGAGCCAAAATAGAAGGTTGTGGAGTCGCCCGGCACGCCCGCCACAGCCACTACGCGTCCGCCACGGAAGGGGCCGATGAGCCGCCATTTGAGGCCGTTCATCAGTTCCGGAGGAACCGGCTGGGCAAAAGCCGCGACCGTGAGAAATAGAAAACAACCAGGCAGGATACGGCGCGTCCAACACGACCAGAGCATGTGCAAGTTTGGAGATCCTCGTTTTTGGATATTCAGTTTAGATCAAGCGGCGCTCTCGACGCATGACGAAATTTCGGTGGTGTCCCGATGAGCCGCAGTGGAACTCGGTGGTACCATCAACTGCTTTCCCGAACTTTCGGCATGGGCATCAACGAATGACTCCATCCGCGCGCGCCGTCGCTTCTCCCCACGTGGTCAGCATCGCGGATTTCCGCGCCCTCGCCCAACGCCGCCTGCCCCGTGCGGTTTTTGATTACCTCGACGGGGGCGCCGAAGGCGAGGTCACGCTTCGCGAGAACTGCCGCGTCTATGAGGACATCACCTTCCGTCCCCGCCACGCGGTCGCGCTCGCCGATTGCAATTTGCGCACCCGCGTTCTCGGCTTCGATCTCGCTCTACCCTTCCTGCTCGCCCCCATCGGCTACAGCCGCCTCATGCACCCTGGAGGCGAAGTGGCTGCCGCTCGGGCTGCCGGCAACGCTGGCACCGCCTACATTCTCTCTACCATATCAGGACACAAGCTGGAGAATGTTAAAGCGGCCTCGACCGGACCCGTCTTCTATCAACTGTATCTGTTGGGTGGCCGCGGCGCCTCTGAGGCCGGGATTGAACGCGCCCGCCGCGCTGGATTTTCCGCGCTCGTCGTTACCATCGATACTGCCGTCGCGGGGATGCGCGAGCGTGATTACCGCAACGGCATGCAGGAACTCGTCAGCGGCAGTGTCTTCGAGAAACTTCCCTTTCTTCCGCAAATGCTCTCACGCCCGGGATGGCTTGCGAGTTTTCTGCTCGATGGAGGCTTGCCGTCCCTTCCTAACGTCGCGATCCCCGGCCAAGGGCCCATGCCACTCATCGATGTCGCTGCCGCTCTTGCCGAGTGCGCCGTGACCTGGAGCGACCTGAAATGGATTCGCGACCTGTGGCAGGACCCCATCATCATCAAAGGCATTCTCACCGCCGACGATGCGCGCCGTGCCGTCGATGAAGGCGCCGCCGCCATTTCCGTCTCCAATCATGGCGGACGCCAGCTCGATTGCGTTCCATCGTCCCTGCGAGCCTTGCCGGAGGTCGTCAAAGCCGTAAACGGGCAAGCTGAAATCCTCATGGACGGAGGCATTCGCCGCGGCGCTGATATCGTAAAGGCCCTCTGCCTCGGTGCCCGTGCCGTGCTCTGCGGACGCGCCTACGCGTATGGCTTGGCCGCCGCCGGAGAAGCTGGCGTCCATCGTGCCATCGAGATTCTGCGCGCCGATCTCGACCGCACCTTGAGGTTGCTCGGTTGCGCCTCTGTCGCCGACCTTGATCGTTCGTATGTGAATGTTCCCCAGAGCTGGGACGCGAATTGAGGGCACTCGAGACTCGTGCTTCCGTGCGTTAGAATCCCGCAGGAGACTACGTTCATGCATCGTCGCGAATTCAATCTTGGTATTCTCAAATTATCGGCCGCGGCGTTGCTGGCACCGCGCCGGCTGGCTCAACCGCTTGACGCCGCGCGGGATGATACTTCCATCGCCGCCCTGTACAAGAATGCCATCGTGATCGATTCCCTGTGCGCGCCGCTGGTCGACATGGACGCGCCGCTGACACCCGAGATCCTCCAGGCGGTGCGACAATCGGGCATTACCGCCATCAACTTCACTATTTCTGACCCGACCTTCGAGGGCACGGTCGGCAACATCGCTGCGGTTGAATCTTTAGTCGAGCAGCATCCCGAAATCTTCCTTATCGTGCGCCGCCATTCCGACATCACCCGCGCCAAGCACGAAAACAAGATCGGCATTCTTCCTGGGTTCCAGTACACCGCCTTTCTCGAAGAAAAGCCCGAGCGCATCGAGATGTTTCGCCAGTTTGGCGTGCGCATCATGCAGCTCACCTACAACAATCGGAGCATTTTCGGCGATGGATGCCTGGAACCCGGCAATGCCGGACTCAGCAAAGCAGGCATGGCCGCCGTCAAGAAGATGAACGACCTCGGAGTTGCGGTCGACCTCAGCCATAGCGGATATCGCACCACCTCGGAAGGCATCGCCGAATCCGCGAAGCCAGTGCTGATCACGCATTCCGGATGCGCGGCCATCTATCCTCATCCCCGCAACAAGCCTGATGAAATTCTCAAGTCGCTGGCCGATCGCGGCGGCTATTTCGGCGTCTATCTCATGCCCTACGTCGTAGCTTCGCCCACCGTGCCCACCCGCGAACACGTGCTCGATCACGTCGTGCACGCCATCAACGTATGCGGCGCCGATCACGTGGGCATCGGGTCCGATGGCTCCATCCAGAAAACGGTCCTGACCGACGAACAGAAAGCCGCCTTTGATAAAGACATAGCGCGCCGCAAACAGCTCGGCATCGGAGCCCCCGGCGAGGATCGCTATCCCTATGTGCCCGACCTAAACGGCCCCGATCACATGGAAATCATCGCCACCGAACTCGCCAAACGCGGCCAGCCGGCATCGGTGATCGAAAAAGTTCTGGGCGCAAACTTCCAGCGTGTGATCGGCGAAATCTGGGGCAGCGCCTAGCGGAGGCGCGGCAATAACGGGATTCGTATCAGGGTGTGCCTTCAGGCGCCGCGGCCTCGGGCCTATTACCAAGTCATGTGTGACCGCCGTCACTGCAAGCGGCGCTTCTCCGGGTAAATTCAGAAGGATGAGCGTACCCATCAAGAACGATCGCGCAAAGTGGTTACAAGGGCCTGCGGCCGATTGCCCGGTCCCTCCACCAGAGCGCAAGAACCCGTGGCGGCTGATCCTGCTCGGCGCGCCGGGAGTAGGCAAAGGCACGCAAGCCGAACTCCTGACCGAGCGTCTGGGGGCTTGCCATCTCTCGACCGGCGACGTCTTTCGAGCCGCCGGCAAGCTGCGGGACTGCGATCAGTCTCCGGCCATGAGGGCGGCACAGGCGTATATGCGCCGCGGCGAACTGGTGCCCGACTCGACCGTCTGGGAGATGGTGCGCGAACGCAGCCACTGTATCCTCAGTTGCCGCGGCTTCATCCTCGACGGATTTCCGCGCACCCTCGGCCAAGCCGTGTCCCTCAAAGACATGATGGAAAAGGAGAAGATTACGCTCAGCGCGGTAGTGAACTACGAATTGCCGGTGGATGAGATTGTGCAGCGCCTGAGCGGGCGCCGCACCTGCGAAAAGTGCAAGTCGGTTTTCCACATTAAAGAAAGGCCGCCAAAGGTCGAGAGCGTCTGCGATCGCTGCAGCGGGCGACTTTTTCAGCGTGAAGATGACCGGCCCGACGCCATCACCGTGCGCCTGGAGGCCTACGACCGAAGCACTGCGCCGCTCATCCAGTTCTACAAGAATCTCAGAGTGCTGCTGCCGATTGTGGCGCAGGGATCTCCCGATGAAATCGCAGCGCGAACCATGAATCAGTTGGATCGTCTCGCAGCTTGACTAAAACGGCACTGATGAAACCGTCCTAATTGACCGGTTGGCTGGCGTCGACAATTTTTGGTCCCGTGCTGCCGAGATGGGTGCGCTGCTCTCCCTGTCGCTGTAGACGAAAGGCTGGAACGACCAGAGCCTGTTCCACGGTGGGACGATTCAGATTCGACAGCATTTCCGCCACCCGGTTCGATTCCTCCGGCTTGCCGAGCTTTTGGTACGCGAGCACCAGCGTTCGCAGCGCAAACGGATCGCGATCGTCCTCTTCCAGATCTTGAACGGCATTGTCCCAGTTGCCTTCGGCGGCCAGCACGGCGCCGTGCGCGCTGTAGTAGGCATGCAGGATGGTCGCGCGCCGGCTGGAGGTGGCTAGCTGGTTAAGCTCAGATACCGAAGCTTTCGCCTTTTCTGTGTTGCCCGCATCCAGATCGCGAAGAACCCGGGCATAGAGCAGAACCGCCATTTCCTGTTCCCGCGCGGCTTTGCTCATCCCCTTGTCTTCCTTCAACACATCCGCTGCTTTGCTCAGCAGTTCCATGGCTGCCTTCGGATCCTTCTGGTAGAGGGCCATCTGCCGATACGTTTCGGCTTCCAGCTCTCCCAGTCCCTTCGCCCGGGCCTGGCTGGCCACGGCGCGAAAAGCTTTGTCGGCGGCGTCGAAATCTTTCTCGCGCACGTAAGTAGCCGCGGACTGCAGCGCCCAATCTGCCGCTTGCGCCTCCGTCGGAGCCATTTTGATCGCCCTCTCGTATTCCGCGCGGGCGTGAACCTGATCTCCGGCTAACGCGTAGGTATCCGCTATGCCAAGCTGAGCCGAGGAGAAGGTTGGATCCAATTGCAAAGCAGTCCGATATTCCGAGAATGCATCGTCGAATCGTCCCATCACCCGCGAGAGCTCGGCGAGGCTGTCATGCGGGTTGGGTTCTTTCGGAGCCAGTTCCATGTATTTCCGCGCCGCTGTCAGCATTTTTTGCCAATCGTGACGAGCGGCATAGCAATAGGCAAGTTCATTCCAGGAGCCGGGGAAGTTCGTTGTGCGCTCAAAGAAAGGGATGGCCTTTTCGTCCTCGTTCTGGTGGACCAGCCACCACCCCGCAAACCACGTCAGATTCTGGTCATGCGGATAAAGACCCAAAAGCTGGTTCATGTCGGCGATGGCGTCAAGAAAATGGCCATCCCCGGCGTCCGCCATCCAGGCAATCAGCAACTGTTCGCCTTTCGTGACCTTCTTCGACAACCCCAGAGCTGCCTGGCGGTGGATGGCCTGCTCGTTAGGGTCCCGGGAAACGAAAGCGATAAACCCGTGCGCCAGAGCGAAATTGGGATCTTTTTTGACCGCCAATTTCCAGGTGTTCACTACGGTTTCAGTCCTCAGGTCATTCTGAAAGCGAGCCAGGCCCTGCTCGAACACATGCCGTGCCTCGACCGAACTGGTGGTGACGGGAAGCGTCTCCTCCTGAGCCGCAGGCGCCGCCGCGTAGGCCAACGGCAGACCTGCGCTGAGGAGGACAAATGCAAGAATCACTACACGCTTGCTGAACATGAAAGCCCCTATTTCCCTCGCAACAAATATCCCGCTTCCAGCGGAAGCAGGTCGTCGATCTTCAAGACCTTGACTCCATGCGTGATGGAATACACATCCACCAGCCCAATGGCGCCCCGCGTGGTTTCAACGATATGCAGCAAGTCCTCATCCGAACTCGCGACCACGATGAACCCTTTGTGCGAGATGACCAGTGCTTTCAGCCCGTCGGGCGAAATCTTATACAGCCGGTCACGCACAATCTGCATTTCCGGAGAACCAGGCTCCCGGACCACCACCGTGATTACCGAACCATCCGGCCATGTCCGCGTTTGAGCCTTAAGGATCTTGACTAGATTTACAGAAGTAAGCGCTGACGTCGCATTCCCTTTTTCCACCACGACGGCGAGCTGTTTGGCGCCGCACTGGACAGCAAGACCGAGGATGAGAACGAAGATTCCAAATCTCGTGCCGCGCCGCATGGAGAAAATTATAGGTGACCGGCCGGAACCTCTTGCGCACGAAAGTAACGGGTGCTCGACGAATCGCAGGGAGTGTTTCGTCAGAAACAAGCAGCAGGGCGTAATGCTGCTTGGAACGGGGGATTTCGCGTCGCGCCTTGCGCGCCTGGTTAGCTAAATGGTCGGTACCGGAAGTTTGGCTTCGAAGAACTCTTCTACCCGCCCCAGAATCTCCGCGCCGCTCTTAGCCTCGTAGATCGCCTTCCGCAGCGCCGCGCCCCCGGGCACGCCGTGCGTGAACCACGATGCGAACTGCTTCATCTTGCCTTCCGCTCCGGGCATTTTTTCTTCCAGCAGCATCTGGAAATAAGTGCGGATCATCTGGTAGCGGTCAGCTTCGGTGGGTTCGTCATAGTTGCCGCGGCTGACATACTGCTCAATCTGCCGAAAGATCCACGGATTTGCCGGGGCCATGCGGCCGATCATCACGGCATCGCAGCCGGTTTGGGCGACGATGGCACAGGCGTCCTCGGGCGAGCGGATGTCGCCATTGCCGATCACGGGAATCTTGATCGCCTGCTTGACGGAGGCGATCCACTCCCAGCGCGCGTTGCCGCTGTAGCCCTGCTCACGCGTGCGCGCGTGCAGGGCAACCGCGCCCAAGCCGCAGCTCTCGGCCATGCGCGCCAGTTCTACGCAGACGATTTCGTCGTCGTTCCATCCGGCGCGGAATTTCACGGTGAAAGGAATCTTCACAGCAGCGCGCACGGCTTCGAAAATCTGCCGGATCAGCGGCAGATCGCGCAGCAGTCCTGAGCCGCCGTTGCACTTCACGACTTTCTTGGCCGGACAGCCCAGGTTCAGGTCGACAAGGTCGAAGCCGAGCTCCTCTACCAGGCGTGCGGCATCGGCGAGCACTCTGGGACTGCTGCCGAAAAGCTGCGCCGAAATCGGGTGCTCGTCTTCATAAAAGTGCAGGTAGCGTCCCTGGACGCGCTGGTCGCGCAGCACGCCGTCGGCCGAGGTGAACTCGGTCATGATGAGGCCGCATCCGCCGAGGTTCTTGATGAAGCGGCGGAAGACGGTGTCGGTGACGCCCGACATGGGCGCGAGGACAGTGGCGGGGGAGACGCGGACGTTGCCAATCTTCAGGTGGCCAGGGAATGCCGGTGTAGGGCGGGCATTCTTGCCCGCCAAGCCTGGGCTGGAGACAGGGTCGCGGGCAGAAATGCCCGCGCCACACGGACCCGTCTTGTCCCAGAACTTCTGCACAGTCTGATTTTACGTTCTTTTCCCGGTTAAGCCATAAGTTCCAAAAGTAAAGCCTCCCGCACGGGGAGGCTTCCAAAAATGCGTGTTTCTGGCCGAGTTTACTGCTTGGCCGCTTCGGCTTTGGCGGCGTCGCTCTTGGCGTATTTGCGGCGGAAGCGCTCGACGCGGCCGGCGGTGTCCATGAGCTTCTGCTTGCCGGTAAAGAAGGGATGGCAGGCGGCGCAGATTTCTACGCCGATGTCGCCCTTATGGGTGGAACGGGTAATGAAGGTGTTTCCGCAGGCGCAATGCACGCGGATCTCACTGTAGTGAGGGTGGATAGCTGCTTTCATGACGGTTCCTAAAATCCTCGATTCAGACTTTAGATTCTACAGGAGTTAGGAAGGATTCAGCAAGGCAGGTCTCAGCTTTCAGCTCTCAGCTATCAGTAACCCAGTCGCTCAGTTCCGAGGAATTCAATGCCAGGCCGAGAGAAATCCCAACTTTTGCGGGTGATCAGGTTTCTCCCGACGCGGGTTTTACTGAGAGCTGACAGCTGAGAGCTGATAGCTAAAAGCAAAACGGCAGGGCCGACCCCCTGCCGTCTCGTTCGTATCCAAAATGTCTGGGGCCCTTACTTACCTTTGTTGACTACCTTCTTGAGTTCGTTCCCGGGAGTGAATTTGGCGACTCTACGAGCAGCGATCTTGATGGTGGCACCCGTCTGCGGGTTTCGGCCATTGCGGGCCTTGCGCTGCGAGACGGAAAACGTGCCGAATCCAATCAAGGCTACCCGGTCCCCTTTTCGAAGGGCAGCGGTAACGCTGTCCACGGTGGTGTCGATCGCGGTCGTTGCCTGCGCCTTGGAAATGTCGCAGGCTCCGGCGATCCGGTCAACCAGATCAGCTTTATTCATGCTCTCTCCTGACACTAGTCGTTAGCGGTTCCCGCGCGTCGGCCGGGGGAGGAAAACTCCAAGCGCGAGTCCCAACGATGGCAAGTTTTCCTCTGTATGATCCGATTGTCAAGGGAAAACACGTGTCTGTTGCCGGTTTTGACATCTTTTTGCAGGCCGGGTCCGGGTTGTAACGGAGAATGTGGGGCAGTTCCGGCCCTGGTCTTGAATCTGTGCTTGGCGTCTTCGATCAGAGATTTTCTTTGCTTCTGCTCGTTTCTCCACAACGTGGGGCCACTCTCCACAGGATGTGCACAGAGCGGACGCGGATTCGAGTTGCAGCGCACGCGGTTTCAGGTGCAGAGTTTAACTAACACAATTATGAAAACAGCAGCCGAGGTTTGCCCGCTGTGCGCGGGCTCGGGATGGAAGCCGGTTCCGGGGGCGCCCGAACACGGCGTCACGCGCTGCGATTGCCGGTTGCAGGCGCGCGGCGGCGCCATGATCGCGGCGGCGCGAATTCCGAGGAGATATGAGCATTGCGAGCTGTCGAACTTTAAGTTTGAGGGACCACACTTACACCTTGCGGACGCGCGTATGGCGGCGTGCCGGTTCGTCGAAGAGTACCCGATGGACAAAACTGGCCTGTTACTGATCGGGAACACAGGACTGGGCAAGACGCATCTTGCGATCGGCATCGCGAAGGCGCTGATCCGCGAAAAGGGGATCGAGTGCGTTTTCTATGACTATGCGGATTTGCTAAAGCAGATCCAGGACTCGTACAACCCCACTGTACAAGCCACTGAGCTAGGGTTACTGCGACCGGTGTTTGAAACGGAAGTGTTGGTGCTCGATGACCTGGGCTCAGTGAGGCCCACTGAGTGGCGGTGGGATACAGTGCGCCTGATCTTGAACACGCGCTACAACGATGGTCGAACTACCATCATCACTACCAACTTTCCGGACACCCCACCGGGAGCGCTCGCGGACAAGCGGAAAAAAAAGCCGGCTCCAAACCCGCAGAGTTATGCCGAGCTTAATAGTGAACCCGACCAGCCGGAATGGACCAAGTACACTCTCGGCGACCGTATCACGGAAACGATGCGTTCCCGCCTGCACGAGATGTGCCGCATCGTGAAGATGGAAGGCGGCGACTTCCGGGAGAATCTTAGGAAAGCAAGCTTCGGATGAAAAACTAGACGCGGTTTTCCTAAACCTACCAAAGAACTGTCATCCCGAGCGCTGTCCCGAGCGAATGCGAGGGCAAGTCGAGGGACCTTGTGTCTTCGACGTCATCACAATCTCACTGTGATCGCCAGCACTGCATTCGCTTGCCTGTGCGAGCACTGTCGGAAGCATGCTGCGTGAATACCGTTTCTACGTCTACATTCTGCAAAGCAGCTCCCGGCGCGCCCTCTACATAGGTATGACCAACAATCTTCGCCGGCGGGTTTTTGAACATAAAACGCACCAACATGAGGGTTTTACCGATCAATACAATGCCGTCCGTCTTGTGTATTGGGAGCGCTATGACGACGTCTACAAAGCGATAGCTCGTGAAAAACAATTGAAGCGCTGGCGGCGGGAAAAGAAGCTATGGCTGATCGCGAAGTTTAATCCGGGATGGAAGAACTTGGCTGCGGGATGGTTCGATAATATGCCGGCATAGCGCGTCGACCCGCGTGAAAATGCGTCCGAGGCGGAGGAAGGTGGAGGACCAACACAAGGTCCCTCGACTTGCCCTCGCATTCGCTCGGGACAGCGCTCGGGATGACAGAGCGTGGAAGTGGGCCTGTATCTCCGCGGTGGGTCGCTCTACAATCACAAGCGTGCTGACCGAACGCATCGAGTTCCGGCCGGAAGCCGACGCCGAGGTCTTCTCCGCCGTTCCTGCCGCCCCGGCCGTGTTTCTTTTGCGTGGCGAAGATGCAAACTCCGAGCCCTACGTCAGCAAGACTGCCAATCTCCGCCGCCGGCTGCAGCGACTGCTCTCCGCCCCTCAGGAACAAACCAGGCGCCTGAATCTCCGCGACCGCGTCCGCTGGATCGAATACACGCTCACCGGCTCTGACTTCGAATCCGGATTTGTCCTCTATCAAGCCGTGCGCGCCGCCTTTCCCAGGACCTACTCGAATCGCCTGCGGCTGCGGTTCGCTCCCTTGGTCAAGCTGCATCTGGAGAACGAATATCCCCGGGCTTCGATCACAACCCGGCTGGGCCGGATTTCCGGAAAACTGATTGCGAGAAAGAACACCTACTACGGACCGTTTGCGTCGCGAACGGCGGCGGAAAAGTTCATGAACGACGCGCTCGACTTTTTCAAGATGCGGCGCTGCGTGGAAGACCTTCGACCCGATCCGAAGTTTCCGGGCTGCGTTTATTCCGAGATGAAGATGTGCCTGGCGCCCTGCTTTCGCGGCTGCACCGACGACGAGTACCGTGCCGAGGTGGTGCGGGTTGAAAGTTTCCTCGACTCGCGGGGCGAATCGCTGAAGCGGCAGATGGCTGCGGAGCGCGATGAGGCCTCGGCGAAGATGGAGTTCGAAACTGCTGCCGCCATTCATGCGCGGCTTGATAAGCTCGCTCCCGTGTTGCAGCAGTTGCCGGAATTCGTGCGCCGGATTGATCAGTTGCACGCCGTAATCGTGCAAAGGTCCCGGCAGCCGGAAAGCGTCGCACTGTTTCGCGTCGACAGCGGCGCGATCGTGGGGCCGCTGGAATTTCCGATCTCCGACACGGAGCACGCCAAGTCCCAATCCATGGAAGCCCGCATCCAGACCGCGCTTGCGGCTTTTCCGGCCGCCAAGCCCGGCAGCGCGATCGAGCGCATGGAGCACCTGGCGATCCTGAAGCGTTGGTGCTATCGCGGGACCCGGGCGGGTGAAATCTTCTTGGCCGACCCCAAAGGAGAGCTGCCCATGCGCCGCCTGGTGCGGGGGATCGGGCGGGTATACAAAGGCGAAGCTCCGGAAAGCGAAATCAACCCGAGGCTGCCAGGGTGACCTTCCAACTTCCCAACTGAACCTCCGCTTTCTTACAATGAGATCACTATGGCGAAGAAGAACCCGAAAACGTCAACCAAGTCTAAATCGAAGAAGAAGACCAGCATGCAACCGCCATCTCTCGATCTCCCGCTCCGCGAGCACCTGCTCTACCTGCTGAAAGGTAGAGGGGCGCATGCCGACTTCGACTCCGCCATAGGCGATTGGCCAGTGCAACTTGCCGGAGTTAAGGTTGCAAACTTCCCGCACACCGCATGGATGTTGCTCGAACACATGCGCCTCGCCCAGTGGGACATCCTGGAATTCAGCCGCAACTCGAAGCATGTCTCACCGGCATGGCCCGAAGGATACTGGCCCACGTCGGAAGCGCCCGCAAATGAGAAGGCTTGGAAGGCGAGTGTGGCCGCATTCAAGAAGGACCTGCGGACGATAGAAGAGCTGGTCGGCGACCGGAGGACCGATCTCTACGCCAGGATACCGTGGGGTGATGGGCAGACGATGTTGCGCGAAGCGCTGCTGGTGGCCGATCACAATGCATATCACCTCGGACAACTGGTGATGCTGCGCAAGAGCATCGGAATTTGAGTGCGCGGATCAGGCTGGCATCGCAAGGCTTGAACTCGTCAATCCAGGCCTGCGCGGCCTCTTGCGGAACACCACCCGTATCTCGTCCCGCCAGTGCTCATCAATTCCCAGCACCTCCCAATCGATCTCTGGCGACAAATATCGCAGGATGATGTCGGTGGTGGGATGCACGTGCAAGGCGGGCGCGACCAGCATGAGCAGAGGTTTCTGCTGCGAGATCCCGTGTCCTGGAAAATAACCGAACTGCGCGAACTCGCCGCGGCTCTGGTGCCACACGACTCGCGACCAATAATCCACCCCTTGCAGGGGAAGATGGAGATCCTCATCGGCTTTAAGTTCGATCACCGCCAGGCGGGCCTCGCGAGTCACGGCGAGAATGTCAATCATCGCTCGATCCGCTGCGGCGAATGCGGGCACCTGGGCATACACCGGTTCCGGCCGCAGCCGCCCGTCAAGCGCCGCGAGGTTGCCGGCAATCAGCGATTCCAGCCAGCGCTCCGGATGCATTCGCCACAGTGCATGGTTCTTCGGACCGTCCTTGTGGCGGACGGCCGCCGCCAGCCGCACCAGATCGGCAAACTGTGGTTCGTTCTGCGCGTCGAGCACGCGCTCTTCCGGTCCCACACCAAAAGCGATTTCCTCGCAGCTTTGAAAGTTTCGCGGATCATGCGCAAGCCGCGCTTGGGCGAATTCAAGCCCATGCCGCCGGAATGAGATCAATGCCGGCGAGAGCGCCACAACTTCTGCTTGCGGCAGAATTTCGCGAATGCGGGCGATGGATGCCGCAAAGCGGTCGCGCGCCAAACCTTCATCCACCGAGTGCATCAGCCGGGTTGCCAGATTGCCGCGATCGCCGGTATCCACCGAAACCAGCGCGTCCTCCCGTTGGTCGAATTCGTACAAGTGCCATTTCGCCGCGGTAGGATGCAGATGCGCCATACGCTGCCGGGTCAGCGTAGCCATGCCCTGCGGCACAACCATCGTCAGCCCTTCGACCACGCATCGTTCCTGCTGCGCCAGGCGGCACGCCTCCAGCCAAAGGATTCCGACGGCCAGCGCGCCATCGACGGTCGATTGCGTTTCTTCATCGTTCACCCCAACTACGGCTAAGGCGCGTTGTCCCTGGCGCAGCCAGCCGCGCAGGTAGGCCGGGCCAAACGAGTGTTCGAGATCGATACTGGCGGTGAAACGGACCACCGTCCATTCGGGGAAATTTCTCTCGATTGCCCGGCGCAGGCGAGGCTCATAGGCGGAGCGTGCCGCCCGTCGCGCCGTTGGCGACCGCTGATCGCGATCGCGGCAGAAATCGAGCCGAGTGGGCCGATTCTGCCCCATGCGCTGCACCTGCAACCGCAGTGTGGTGGCTTTGACTTCCGCATCCAGCACCCGCCGTACAAAATTTCGCTCGCTCGACCATAGATGCAGCAGGCACTTGTTGTACTCTCCGGAAATCGAATACTTCGCGTCGGCCAGGTCGAACGCGATGGCGCCGTCTTCCACCACAACTGCGGCGCGCGCGCCTTCGAGAAATTCGGAGAGCATCTGACTGAGCGAGTCTGAGGTCACAGTGTGAGGATTATTCACCACGCCAGCTTTTGCGTCAGTGATCGCTGGACCACAAAATTGTTTGGTTTCGCTCCCGTCGCTGCCCTGGCCTTCCGCTCATGGGATAATGCTCCTGCAGAGACGGGGCTTGCCCCGTCTCTACGGATGTTTCTTCATCCGTAATCGGGTCGCGAGTCGTTTGCACGCCAAGGGCATCCAACGATGGTGACTGCCAATCAGGAACGCTTCTTCTTCAAGCACTACGGGTTTACGAATCATGATCTCGAAACTTATCTGGCCGCGGCGCTCTCGGCGGGCGGCGATTACGCCGACCTCTATTTCGAATACCTGACGTCAACCTCGCTGATGGTGGATGAATCGCTGGTCAAGTCCGCCTCGCAGGGGATTTCGGCAGGCTGCGGCGTGCGCGTCGTTTCCGGAGAGCGCACCGGCTATGCCTACACCGACGATCTCTCTCCGCAACGAATTCTGCATGCCGCGCGCACGGCGGCACTGATCGCGACCGCTCCGGCCAAGGCGACGGTCGCCGGATTCCAGCAGAAGCCGGCCCGCAGCCTCTACCCCGTGGCCTTGCCTTCGGTGGACGCCGACATTACCGCCAAGGTTGAACTGCTGATGCGTGCCGATCGAACCGCGCGCGGTTACGACCCGCGCATCAAAGAAGTACGCGCCAGCTATGCCGACGAACTGAGAAACATCCTGGTGGTTGGGTCCGACGGCACCTTTGCGGAAGACTCGCAGCCGCTGGCGCGGGTGAATGTTTCCTGCATTGCCAAGACCGAAGCAACTTCGGGCCGCGGCAGTTCGGGCGGAGGTGGACGGGTTGCGCTTGACTTCTTTTTTGGCGACAAGACTCCCGAGTTCTTCGCCAAAGAGGCTGCGCGGCAGGCCATTCTGCAACTCGATGCCCGCGAAGCTCCGGCCGGAGATATGGAAGTCGTGCTCGGTCCGGGATGGCCCGGTGTTCTGCTGCACGAAGCCGTGGGCCACGGATTGGAAGCTGACTTCAATCGCAAGAAGACGTCGGCATTTGCCGGGTTGATCGGCAAACGCGTGGCCAGCGAAAAGTGCACGGTGGTTGACAACGGTACCATGCCGTGGCGCCGCGGGTCGCTGAACGTCGATGATGAAGGCCAGCCGACACAGGAAACCGTGCTAATCGAGAATGGAATTCTGAAGGGATATCTGAGCGACAAACTGTCTTCGAAGCTGATGGGCCTGGCCGATACCGGCAATGGACGCCGCGAGAGCTATGAGCACATTCCCATGCCGCGCATGACGAATACTTACATGCTGGCGGGGCAAGACGATCCCGGGGATATCATTCGCTCGGTGAAGAATGGCGTGTACGCGGTGAACTTCGGCGGTGGGCAAGTCGATATCACGAATGGCAAATTTGTTTTCTCCGCGTCCGAAGCGTATCTCATCGAAAATGGGCAGATCACCGCGCCGATCAAAGGCGCAACCCTGATCGGCAACGGACCCGATGTGCTGACGCGGGTTTCGATGGTCGGCAACGATTTGAAACTCGATGAGGGCGTCGGCACCTGCGGCAAAGATGGACAAGCCGTGCCCGTGGGCGTGGGCATTCCGACAATTAAGATCGATCGGCTGACGGTCGGCGGGACGGCTAGGAAAGATCCCGGCGGGTTCATGCAGTAACAGCGTTCTCACCACAGAGACACAGAGGCACAGAGAAAAACAACTCCGCTGACTCTTGGCTCGTGCCTCCGCGAGAGAATTAAGAAAGAATCTGGTTTTCTCTGTGTCTCTGCGACTCTGTGGTGAAATAGTTCTCGAAATGACAACGACCCTAGCAACTAGCGATCAGCAAACTGCAACCGACCTTAACTCTCTCGCCACCGACGTCGTTAACCGTGCTACGAAAGGCGGCGCTACGGCAGCCGAGTGCGTCGTCCGCGAAGGCGACGAATTTTCCACTGTGGTGCGCCTCGGCCAAGTCGAAACTCTAAAGGAGTCGGGCTCGCGCGCCATCGGCGTGCGCGTCTTTTTCGGACAGCGCGCGGCCAGCACCTATTCCAGCGATTTTTCCGCCGCCGGCATCGAGCGCATGCTAAAGTCGGCGCTCGAACTGGCAAAGATCTGCTCCGAAGACCCGTACGCGGGAATTCCCGAAGCCGCGATCCTCGGAGGGCTTACGGGCAACCTCGATCTTTATCACGAGGACGTTTACTCCTTGCCCGGCCCCGAGCGCATTGACTATGCACGCCGCGCGGAAAAGGCTGCGCTCGACGCCGATCCGCGCATCAAGAACTCCGAAGGCGGATCGTTCGACGCTGCCACCGGCAGAAAAGTGCTGGCGAATTCTCACGGCTTTGTCGGCGAGTATCGCCGGTCGTACTGTTCGGTTGCGGTTGTTCCCATCGCGCAAGACGCGAACGGCGGCATGCAGCGCGACTACTGGTATTCGGTCGCCCGCAGCCTGGCCAAGCTCGACTCGGCCGAGCAAGTCGGCAAAGAGGCGGCGCGGCGCACGCTGCGGCGTCTGGGTGCGCGCAAGGTGAAGACCGCGCATGTGCCAGTCGTGCTCGATCCCATGGTCGCCACTTCCATGCTCGAACATATTTTCGAGGGCGTGAATGGCGACTCGGTCTATCGTGGAGCCTCCTTCCTCGCCGGCAAACTCGGCCAGAAAATTGCCGGACCGAACGTCACCGTAATCGACGACGGCACCATGCCCGGCGGTTTCGGCACCGCGCCCTTCGATGGCGAAGGCATTCCCACGCGCCGCACGGTGGTCATTGAGAACGGAATCCTAAAGTCGTATCTGCTAAATACCTACACCGCGAAGAAGTTAGGCCTCGAGACTACCGCCAACGCGTCTCGCGGACTCGCGGGGACGCCGGGGATCGGCCCTGGGAATTACTTCCTCGAACCCGGGACGAAGAAGCCAAGCCAGATTATCGCCGAGATCAAAGACGGCCTCTACGTGACCGAGTTTCTCGGCCACGGCGCCAACCTGGTTACTGGCGACTACTCGCGCGGCGCCTCCGGCATGTGGATCGTCAACGGAGAACTGGCATATCCCGTAGAAGAAATTACGGTGGCTGGCAATCTTAAAGACATGTTTTGTAATATCTCCGAGATCGGCAGCGACTTGGAATTCCGCGGCAGCGTGGCGTCGCCAACAATTCGGATTGATGGGCTCACCGTCGGCGGTGAATAGAGGGAATTCACTGCAATCCGCGCAGCGTGGCCACTAGTTCCTCGATGTCGGGAAGTTGGCTGATGCCATAGACCTTGGCGAAGGCTAACTTTCCCTTCTTATCCACGATGAACGCGGCGCGTTCGCTGATGCCCGGGACCGGCGGCCCTTCGCGAAGAACGCCGAACTGGCGCGTGACCTCGGCATGCGGATAGAAATCGGAGCATAGCGGAACCTCGACGGGGCCGACCTCCTTCTGCCGCCAGGCGATGTGGCTGGGGATGGAATCTACGCTGATGTCCAGAACCTGGGCATTCAGCGCCTCGAACTCTTTGCGATGGGCGTCGAGTTCGGGCACTTGCATGGCTCAAGTGGGGGTCCAGTCGAGGGGGTGGAAGGTGACGACGAGATTCTTGCTGCCGAGATAGTCGCGAGAACGCAACGTGATCTGGCGTTCGCCGGCGATTGCGGGAAGTTCAAAATCCGGCGCCGGATCGCCAACCTTCAGGGGCATATCGATCTCCCGTTCGAACAGAATTGTAATCTAGATTGGTGATTCTCATCCCAGGCCCGGGAATTAACCTGCTTTTAACATTTAAACCGTCATCCGCCGTTAACATTTTCCACATGCCTGAGCAGCCTTTACACATTGAAGATCTACCCGGGTCACGGGAGGGAATTCGCATCCTGCGCCTGGCCGGACCCCTAACCCTAGCCAATGTATTCGGTTTTCAATCGAAGGTGCGCGGCGACAGCTCGCGTGCTCTGATCCTGGACTTTACGGATGTCCCACTGGCCGATTCAGCCGGGATTGGGGCGCTCGTCGGGGCCTATGTTACGCGACAAAGAGATGGACGCAGTCTGGGGCTGGCGGGCGTGAATCAGCGCATCCACCAGGCTCTGGAAGTGACCAAGGTGGAGAGCTTCTTTCGTTTCTTCCGAACCGTAGCCGAGGCCGAAAAGGCAGCGTAGGGGTCGCGGAGAATCCCCAAAAAGAAAAGCGGCCTTCCGGGCCGCCTCTCTTGGTTTTCGAATTTTGGTTGTGGCTTAGACGCCTTTGACGTTCTCTGCCTGCCAGCCCTTGGGGCCTTTGACTACGTCAAACTGAACTTGTTGACCTTCCTGCAGGCTGCGAAAGCCGTTTGCCTGGATGGCGGAGAAGTGCACGAATACGTCTTCGCCATTCTGGCGGCTGATAAAACCATAGCCCTTGGCATCGTTAAACCACTTTACTGTTCCTGTTTCCATGATGTTGCTGTGTTCCTTTTGTTTTGAAGTATGCGCTGAAACTCGCATAGTGCAGGCAGGTCACGCTGTAGAGCGGGGTACTGCTCACGGCCGCAAAGATCAAACGCACCTAAATTGTACATAATCGCCGGTAAATGGCTAGCAGATTTTGTGCTTACAGAGGTGTCGGCCCTTGGGACAGACCTGCCTGGCACCCTCCAAAAAATTCCAGGTTTCCGTCCACTATTTTCTCGTATCAAGTTGAAAACTAAGGCTCATCGGCCGTCTTACATGGTCCTTGCTTTCGGCCGTTTGCAACTTCCGGCGGTCTCATTCATCATCAAACGATGCGCACTCAGAGGACATGGTGCCTCCTCGTCGCCGGAATTCTCTGCTGCATTTCCCTGCCCGCCCAGGCCGATCTGATCGTAGATGTCCGCGTCCAATTGGCGCAGAACTCTTTTTCCGCCGCCGAGTCAGAGCTTAACGCCTACAAGGCTCAGAACGGCATCACCCCGGAGTACCTCGAGGCCCTCTCATGGATGGCCCGAGGTGCGGCCTCGACCAACCAGTGGGACCAAGCCGCTGCCTATGCCACCGAAACGCGCCGTCTTTCGGAACAGCAACTAACTACGGCCAAGCGCAAACTCGACGCCGAACCTCACTTGCCCGCCGCCCTGGGGGCCGCTTACGAGGTGCTCGCGCAGGGGATGGCGGAAAAAGGACAGCACGCGAAAGCTGTCAGCTTGCTGCGCTCGGCTTTGCTGCGCTATGGGAACACATCCATCCGAGCGCGGCTGCAGAAGAACCTCAATCTAATCGCTCTGGTCGGTCAACCCGCTCCCCCCCTACGGATAAGCCAGTATCTCGGGTCGAAGCCACCGGCTCTCGCGTCCTTGAAAGGCTCGCCGGTTCTTTTGTTCTTCTGGGCGCATTGGTGTGTTGACTGCAAGGCCGAAGTCCCGATTATTGCCCGGCTGCGGCAGGAGTTCGCCCCTGGAGGCTTGGTCGTCATCGGCCCAACCCAGCTCTACGGATATGCGGCGCAGGGAGCCGACGCTTCGCCGGCGCAGGAACGGGCGTATATCGAATCCGTTCGCCAGCGCTATTACGCCAGCCTGGAGGACATGCCCGTGCCGTTGAGCCAACGCAATTTCGATGCTTACGGAGCCAGTACGACCCCAACTCTGGTCGTCCTGAATCGCGCCGGGCAAGTGGCGCTGTATCATCCCGGAGCGATTTCGTATGACGAACTGCGCGCTGCCCTGCAGAAAGTGGTTGCTCGCTGATTGGTTTGTGTGGGGACGGGCGTCTCGCCCGTCCAAGCCGAGCGCAGCTCGGCGGCTTTCCAACCGCTGCAGGGGAGCTACAGCGTCGCAGCCCGTTCCCGCCGCCGGGCCTGGATTTCGATATACACGTTGATCAGAGAGACCGCAGCCGGCGTCACGCCGGGAATACGCGACGCTTGTCCCAGCGTCTGGGGGACGACTTTTCCGAGCTTCTCCTGCATTTCGCGCGACAACCCGCTCACCGCCCGGTAATCGAACCAGTCTGGAATGCGACGCTGCTCGGCCTTCTTCAGCCGTTCGATGGCGCGCTCCTGCTGTTCGAGATATCCGGCATATTTGATTTCAGTTTCGACGGATTTAAGCTCGTTCCGGATTTCGGACGAAAGCCCTACCACAGAGGATGCAGGGGGCACAGAGGAATTCCTGTCAAAAAACCTGGGCACCAGATCCTTGAGAACCGGCGCCAGTTGCTCGATCGTGATCTCTGGCCGCTTCAGCAGTTGCGCCAGCGGCTGGCCAATCGCGGCAGAGAGATCGCGTAGGGACGGCCGCCCTCGGCCGTCCAAGTCGAGCGAAGCTCGACTGCTCTCGTCAGCAGCGGGAAACCCGATATGATCCGCCATCGCCGCTGTGACTTTCGTCGTCTCCAGTACTTGCTTTATTTCCTCCAGCCGCTGCTGCTTCTCCTCGAACTCCGCCCATGCTTCATCCGAGATCAGCCCCACCCGCCGTCCGTGCGGAGTCAGCCGCCGGTCGGCGTTATCGATTCGCAGATGCAAACGGAACTCCGCCCGCGAAGTAAACATCCGATAAGGCTCATTGGTCCCTTTTGAAATCAAGTCGTCGATAAGAATGGCCGTATACGCCTCGGTGCGATCGAGCACCAGCGGAGCTTCTTTCTTCACTTTCAGCGCGGCGTTGATTCCCGCCATAATCCCCTGGCAAGCCGCTTCTTCATATCCCGACGTCCCATTGATCTGCCCGGCCAGAAACAGTCCATCAATTTTCTTCGTCTCCAGCGTGCGCATGAGCTCGGTGGGATCGATGGAATCGTACTCAATGGCGTACCCGGGCCGCATCATTTCAGCGTTGTCGAGCCCCGGGATCGACTTCAGGATCGCCAATTGCACATCAATCGGCAGTGAAGTACTCATGCCGTTGACGTAGATCTCGTGCGTATTCAGCCCCTCGGGTTCCAGGAAAAGCTGGTGAGTCAGCTTGTCCGGGAACTTGACGATCTTGTCTTCAATCGACGGACAGTACCGCGGCCCGGTCGATTGAATCTGTCCGCTGTACATCGGCGAGCGATGCACGTTTTCACGGATGACGCGATGCGTCTCTTCGGTGGTGAACGCGATGTAGCACGGCACCTGCGAGTCGTGATGGGCCACGCGGCGGGTGCGAAAGCTGAACGGAGTCGGATCCACATCGCCCGGCTGGAGCTCGAACCGCGACCAGTCAATAGTCCGTCCGTCCAGACGCGGAGGCGTCCCGGTCTTGAGCCGGCATCCGCGCAGGCCAAGCTTCTTGAGTGCTTCACCCAGTAGAACGGCTGCAGGCTCTCCCGAACGTCCCGCCGGATACTGCTGCTCGCCGCAGTGAATCAACCCGTTAAGAAACGTCCCCGTGGTAATAATGACGGCTTTGGCCGAGACACGCCGCCCATCGCGAAGCAGAACGCCGCGAATGATGCGAGGAATGTCGCTAGTCGTTGGTCGTTGGTCGTTGGCAACTGCGCTGCGATCGTCATCAGAACCCGCGAACGGCGAGCGACCATCGACCAACGACTCGACCACCACATCCGCCACTTCCGCCTGCTTGATCGTCAGATTCGGCTGCGACTCCAGCACCTCGCGCATCTTCAGACGATAGGCCTGCTTATCGCACTGGGCCCGCGGCGACCAGACAGCGGGACCGCGCGAAGTGTTGAGCAGGCGGAATTGGATGCCAACCGCGTCGGTGATTTCGCCCATGATGCCCCCGAGAGCATCCACTTCGCGCACCAGGTGCCCCTTCGCAATGCCGCCGATGGCCGGGTTACACGACATCTGCGCGATCAGGTCGACGTTCAGGGTATAGAGCGCGGTCTTCAGCCCCATGCGAGCGGCAGCCATCGCGGCTTCGCATCCGGCATGGCCTGCGCCCACCACCACCACGTCGAAATGTTCGTTGTAGGGCATCTTAAGAATGTTGGGGAGAGATCCCTCGCTCCGCTCGGGATTTCGTCAGCGGGCTCCCGCTTCGCTCACGCCCGCTAAGCGGCTCAACCTCGAAATGTTCTGAAAACTGCACTGGTCCCCAATATGGTTACTACAGCTACGAGCATTCCGGTCAAGAGAAGGAATTCGAAGTACGATAATTCTAGCAAAGCCTTGTTGAAAGGCAGGAGCCATGCAAAACCCAGCCAAGGTGGTAGTCGCCTACCTCGATGGCCGCAGGCTCAAGGGTTATACCAACGATTTTTCCCCGGCATGCGACCACTTCTTCCTTTTTCCCGAGGGCGTCGAGCCCAAACCGGGCGATTCCGGAACATCGATTCGAATCGATGAACTGAAGGCCGTGTTTTTCGTCAAGGATTTTGCCGGAGACCCGGCCCACGAGGATGCCTCCGGCGCTTTCCAACCGCCGGGGAAGCCTATCGAAATCACTTTCTCCGATGGCGAGAAACTGATCGGTTCTTCGGTGGCCTACAACCCGAAGAATCTGGGTTTCTTCATGCAACCGGCAGACCCGGCCGGCAACAACGAGCGAATCTTCATCGTGAACCTCAACACCAAGCAGGCGAAGGTGCTTTGAGAGATTACGGGCTCCGCGCAAAGTGTCGCCATACGATAAAATCAAAAGCTCGTCTTTCGAAGACATTGGCTCGAAAACTATGGCCCGACCCATACCCATCGGCGTGCGCGGTGAAGCGACGGAAACCGTTGAACTGAAACACACCCTCGCCGCGCATCGCACCGAGTTGCCACCCGTGTATTCCACTCCCAACATGATCCGGCTGATGGAAATAGCCAGCTTCGAGGCGCTGCAACCGTTTTGCGACGAGGGTGAAATTACGGTGGGAATCTCGATCCATGTCGAACACCGCGCCGCCAGCGGGATCGGAATGCAAATTCACGCCGAGGCGGAACTGGAGTCGTTTGACGGGCGCTTCTACATCATGCGCGTCCGTGCCCACGACGGCATCCAGGAAATCGGGCGCGGCACGGTGGGGCGCGCCGTGGTCCACGTACCCACTTTCATCCAGCGCATGCGCGAAAAAGCTCGCGGCAGCTGACGCTGGAAATCCTTCTCCGCCCACACGTTGACCAGATTCATCCTATGTTCCGGATAGCGCAATCCCGCAGCCCCGCCGGGGGAAAGACGGAGCGCTCCACGAATTGCGTCGCTTCCGCTTGCATTGGCATCTTGTAGGGAGACATGATTCGCCGCATCCATGAATCAACCGCCGATTTGGTTTGAGCGCAAGTTTGACTTCACGTTTCCGGTGGAGCAGCATCCCAACCTGTGCGTGCGTTTGCGAGGCACACCGGCCCGCCTCGAAGAAATTGTCCGCGGTGTGGACCGCGACCTCATGGTGAAGAACCCGCGTGAAAGTAACAAGTGGTCGGCCCAGGAACAGGCGGGCCACTTGGCGGACCTCGAACCTCTATGGATGGCGCGGGTCGATGACTATATCACCGGAGCATCACAGCTGACCGTGGCTGACTTAACCAATCGGAAGACATCCGAAGCGCAGCACAACCTGCGCCCGATCGAAGAAATACTGGCCGAATTCCGAAGCGCTCGCTCACGGCTGTTGAGCCGAGTGGAGAACATCGACCCCGCAATCTTCGCCCGCGCCTCTCTCCATCCGCGGCTGAAAACACCCATGCGTCTGGTGGACCATCTGTATTTTGTGGCGGAGCACGATGACCACCATCTGGCCCACATCTGGGAACTGGTCAGCGCAGGGTGAGCTTACCCTGCGAACTCAGCTTGCGTCTGTGCTCGTTCTTGGCGCTGTCAGTAGGAAGTTGAAATAGCCCCGGTTGCGCTTTCGCGGTCCAGGCGCTCTAGGATCGGAAGCAACTTCAATCCCGACGACATCCGGTAAAGAGCATACGCATGGAAGGCGATGGCAAGATAGTCTTTGAAGAGCAGTAGAAGGACGCCGTCCACAACATACACCGCCATGCCCAGATACCACGCCCATTTCTGCCCTTTGCGCGCGAAATTCCAGAACAGCACAAAGACGCCCGCGACGATCCCATTGATGATCAGGTCGAGTATGTAACCTGCCGAGCCAGCCTGATGGGCGAGTGCATCGACAATCTGCGAAAGCCCTAGACCGAAGATAAATCGAACGCTGGCACCAGACATGGCCAGGATTGAGTTCACCACCGACAGCCCCGCGATCATGGCGAACCAGCTTGCGCCCCCTCTGAGAGCCTGCAAGACGCGCAATTTCTGTTCGGCGGCGACGGGTTGGCTCGTATCACTCGGAGAGAGGCTATATCCAGGATCTGCCATTTTCGAGTCCTCGTTCCCAGGCGAAGTTATTTCTCTAGGTTCCGGGAAAGGTAACACAGCCGGGGAAAAAAGTAAGTGAGAACTTTTTCAGAGTAGCTAAGTTTCTGGCTTGGGAATCGATCAGGAATTGACTTGGATCAAGGGTTTCGTGCGAGGTAACACCTCGCCGATCTCAACGGCTGGAACCCCGGCATCCTGCAGCGCGCGCCTGAGCGGGCCCGCGTCTTCGGTAGAAACGGAGATCAGTAAACCTCCGGCGGTCTGCGGGTCGAAGAGAAGCGTGCGGATGTCGGCGGGTACTGACGGATCGTAACCCACCAAGCATTCGGCAAAGTCACGATTGGCTTTGAGTCCGCCGGGAATGTAGCCGGCTCGGATGCAATCGAGCGCGCCTTCGAGCACCGGAATTATCGCGGATTGGAAGACGAGGCTGACGTCCGATGCCAGCGCCATTTCCCGAGAGTGGCCGATCAGGCCGAAGCCGGTTACGTCGGTCAGGGCGTGGACAGCCCACGTAGGCCCAGACGCCCTCGCCTGGGCAGCCGAGCGAAGCTCGGCAGAACGTGTGGGAGCACCCGTCCCCACGTGTGTCTTAACAAACCATTCGCCCGTAATTACCTCAGCCGCGGCCTTGTTCAAAGTCGTCATCGACTTCACTACCGCTTCGATCCACTCCTGCTTGGCCACGCCTTTTTTGATCGCCGTCGAAATTACTCCTGTGCCTAGCGCCTTGGTGAATAGCAGCTTATCGCCGGGTTGTGCGCCTTGATTCGCCAGCACGCGCTGGGGATGAACAACGCCGGTAACGGAATATCCGAATTTTGTTTCGTCATCGCGGATGCTATGGCCGCCCACCACCGTGCATCCGGCTTCGATCATCTTCGATAAGCCGCCGGCCAGAATGCGCTCCAGAATTTCGAGATCGCCTTTGTCCGGAAAACAGACAAGGGCCAGCGAAGTTAGCGGCTTTCCACCCATGGCATAGACGTCGCTGAGCGCGTTAGTGGCGGCGATCTGGCCGAAGGTATAGGGATCGTCAACGATAGGCGTAAAGAAGTCCACCGTCTGCACCAGTGCCGTCTCAGGCGTGAGCAGATACACGCCGGCGTCGTCGGCGCGATCGAAGCCGACCAGCACATTCGGGTCCTGTTGCCGGGCTAATTTCCCAAGCACCGTGTCCAGCGCCGCCGGACTCAGCTTGGACGCTCAACCCGCAGCTTTAACGGACTCCGTGAGACGGAATGGTTTTACGTCAGGCACACGGCCATTGTAACCATTGCAGAGGTTAGAGGTCAGATTGCAGAGGTATAAAAAGCTCAAGCCCGAAGGTTCTAACCTCTGCAATCTGATCTCCCACCTCTTACCTTACTCATTTCTGGTACCCTGCATAGCTATGCGTCTCCAACAGAGCTTATTTCTCCTAGCCGCCATAATGGGTTCAGGCTTCGCGCAAAACGTCAAGCCAGTTGCCGATCGCCTCGCCGCCCAGAACGCCCTTTTTGAAGAGCAGTACGAGACCGATCTGCGCAACTTTCCCGAACGCGCCACCGCCTTCGGCGACTATCGCTACAATGACAAACTGGCCGACCACTCACTCGCAGCCATCGCCCAGCGCCACGCGACCGACGAAGACTTTCTTGCCCGGCTTGAAGCCATCCCGACCGTCGGCTTCTCTGACCAGGACCAGCTCTCTCATGACCTTCTAATTCGGGTCCTCGAACAACGCACCGCCGATTTCAACCTCAAAGAGTACGAGATGCCCATCAACCAGCAGAATGGCATCCATACCAGCCTCGCCGATCTGCCGCTGTCCGTTCCGCTCGATTCGGTCAAGCACTACGAGGATTACATCGCCCGTCTGCATCAGATTCCGCGTGTCCTCAGCCAAACCACCGAAGTCCTGCGCGCTGGCATGAAGGACAAGCTTATGCCCGTCCGATTTCTGCTGGAGAAGCTTCCCGTCCAGTGTGAAGGCATCATCGACGCCGACCCGTTTCTGCGCCCGACAAAGAAGTATCCTGCGGATATTTCCGCCGAAGATCAGGTTCGCTTGACCCAGCAGATCACGGACGCTGTCAACACCGAAGTCATCCCTGCGTACAAGAGCTTCGCCAACTTCCTCCGCACGGAATACGCGCCCCAAGGCCGTACCACTCTTTCGATTACTTCTCTGCCCGATGGCCAGAAGCGCTACGAAAACGACATTTATGCCCGGACGACAACCCACATGACGCCGGACGAGATTCATCAACTCGGTCTGCGCGAGATCGACCGCATCCAGGCCGAGATGCTGGCCATCGCCAAAAATGCGGGTTTCACCGATCTCGCCGCCTTTCGGGCCTCGCTCAAAACCAATCCCAAATACATTCCGACCTCGGCCGACCAGATTCTCGAAGATTTCCGCCACTACATCGCCCAAATGGAGCCGAAACTCCCGCAGCTCTTCACATTGCTCCCGAAGTCGCCGGTCACGGTTGAGGCCATACCGGCGTTCCAGTCCGCTGCCGCCACCCACTACGTCACCGGCACACCGGACGGCAAGCGCCCCGGCCGGGTCGTTGTCGCCACCTCCGACTTCGCCCACCGCTCGCTCATTGATGACGAGGCAACCGCCTACCACGAAGGTATCCCGGGACATCACATGCAGCTCTCCGTGCAGCAGCAACTCACTGGGTTGCCGAGGTTCCGCCAGCATGGTCTGGGCTTTAACGCCTACATCGAAGGCTGGGCGCTGTACGCGGAGGGGCTCGGCAAAGAGGTCGGCTTCTATCAGGATCCGGTCTCCGACTACGGCCGCCTCTCCTCTGAACTGTTTCGCGCCGTGCGGCTGGTCGTCGATACCGGAATCCATTCGAAAGGATGGACCCGCGAGCAGGTCGTAGATTTCTTCCGCAAGTCCGGAGCTATTGACGAGCCCAGCATCCAGTCCGAAACCGACCGTTACATCGCGTGGCCAGCGCAGGCCCTCAGTTACAAGCTGGGCCAGTTCAAGATCCGCGAACTCCGCGAGCGCGCCCGAAAGGAATTGGGCCCCAGGTTTGACATTCGCGCCTTCCACGACGAGATGCTCAACGGAGGAACCCTCCCCCTCGATCTTCTGGAAGCGCGCACCGACAAGTGGATCGCACAACAGAAATCACAGTGAGGGCGGCGTGGCGTCCCGCAGGTTCGTCGCATAAATCCAAATTGTCATCCTGAGCGAAGCGAAGGACCTATGTAGTTGCCCGCGAAATGCACAGGTCTTTCGCTTCGCTCAAGATGACAGCCTATGTTTATGCGTTTCTTACTTCACGGTGACCTGCGTGATCTGCAGCTCCGGATAGGCGTGGCTCCACTGCGCGGAAATGTTCTCGAAGGTCAAGCGAAAAGGCTTGCTCTGGCCTGGCGCGAGCGGCGACAAGTTGAGGTCCACGGCTTCGTCGTACGGTCCGCCGGTGCGCAGAACGCGGATGGGAAGTTCCTCGCGCTGGGCCGTCTGGCCTAAGTCGTCCTTGAAGGTGACCTGAACCACCGCGTGAATGACGGTCTTATCGCCGGTGTTGGTGATGGCGCCATCGAGATAGCTGACGGTTGCGCCCACAAAATTCTGCGCGGCGCTGGTTTTCAGGTCCGAAAATTTCAGGTTGGCGGCATAGGCCGGAGGTGGCGTGGGCTTTTTCTGTTCGGCGCGGAAAATCAGCGCCAGAATGCCAACCACAATTCCGACGATGACGATCCCGATGAGAATCGGACGCAGGCTGGATTCCTGCTCCCTGGCGGGGTTTAGATTCGGCTCGATCAAGCCACCCATGGCGGGATTGTACTACCGGCCACGGCTTGGTTGATCTCGCCGATTTAGCGGTCGTAGTGCAGAAGCGAGAACACGTCGTACTTCGCCAGTTTCTCGCGCCCTTTCAGGAAGTCCAGTTCAACCACAAACGCGAGGCCGACAATTTGTGCGCCCAGGCCGCTGGCGAGCTCCGCCGTCGCGGCCGCTGTTCCGCCGGTAGCCAGCAGGTCGTCCACAATCAGCACCCTCTGGCCTTTTCCGATGGCATCTTTGTGCACCTCCAGCGCGTTGCTGCCGTATTCCAGGTCGTAGCTGACTTGCACCGTTTCAGCCGGCAGCTTTCCCGGCTTGCGGACAGGAACAAATCCCGCATTCAGACGGTAGGCGAGTGCCGGAGCGAAGATGAACCCGCGAGCCTCCATGCCGAGCACCAGGTCAATTCCTTTGCCGATATAGTTCTCCGAGAGCGCGTCAATCAGGCGCGCGAAACCGGCTTTATCCTTAAGCAGCGTGGTGATGTCGTAAAACAGGATGCCCTTTTTCGGGAAGTCGGGGACCTCCCGAATCAATTTCTTCAACTCGCCGCAATCCGCGGCTGCTTTGCTTGACATCTACGCTCCTTGAATTAGAAATCCTGAATTAGAAATGAAATCAGGCCGGCAACCGGCTGAGCTTCGGATACTTCCACCTCATCCACGCGCGCCGCCCGTGGGCCTTCGCGCAACCGCGAGTGCAATCCCGCCAATTGGGCGCGTGTCCCCTGAGCCAGGATCTCGACGGTGCCGTCAGGATTGTTGCGCACCCAGCCCGCAATCTGCAGAATGAATGCCTCACGCTCCACAAACCAGCGGAAACCGACGCCCTGCACACGTCCGCGCACCAGAAAACGGCGAGCGTGGGTAGTCGATTGGTCTTTGGCGGAAGTCATCGTTAGATTGCAGAGGTCAGAGGTCAGATTGCAGAGGTGAAAACCGTAGACAAAGGCTCTTACCTCTGCAATCTGACCTCTAACCTCTGACCTTACTGCGCTCGCGATAGATACGTCCCTTCCGCCGTATCGACCTTGATTTTCTCGCCCTCGTTGATGAAGGGCGGCACCTGCACGATCAGGCCGGTTTCGGTCTTTGCCGGCTTGGTCACGCTCGATGCGGTTGCGCTTTTCAGGCCGGGCTCAACTTCCAGCACGGTCAATACCACGGTCTGCGGCAACTCGATGCCCACGGCTTTGCCATCGAAGAATTCCACCTTGATCTGGAGATTCGGCGTCAGGTAATCCACCGCATCACCGAGTATGTCGCGGGTCAGGTGAGTCTGCTCGTAGTTTTCCGTGTTCATGAAGTAGTAGCTGTCGCCGTCGGCGTAGAGGAATTCCATGTTCTCCTCATCCACGTTGACCTTCTCAATGGGGTCGGGAGAGCGGAAACGATGCTCGAACATGGCGCCGGTGCGCAGATTGCGCAACTTGGCCTGGATGAAGGCGCGGAGGTTGCCCGGGGTCCGGTGCTCGACGCTGAACACGGAATGCAGGTCGTTGTTGTGCTTGATGATCATGCCGGGACGGAGTTGGGTTGCTGGAATCGACATTGCTGGTTTACATCTCCTTCACTCTGCTTGGAATTCTGGGCAGCGAGGCAGGTCCGGGGTCCCCGGCGGGCCCGCTTTTGGCCTGCTGGGGTGGAGGCCGCCGGGGCTTCCGCCGCACTTGGAGATAACACTTCATTTTACACAGGCGGAGACGATTATGGGAACCGGGCAGCCAGGTTTTCGATCACCAGTTACAAATCACAAATTGCCCGTACAATTCAGGTCTAGAATGGATCTGATCGGGAGGTTTATATGCGCATTGGAAAATACGAGAGTTCGGAGGGTACGGTCGGCACCGCAGTTACTTTTCTGCTGATCGGACTCGGTGTCGGCGCTGCCCTCGGTCTCCTACTCGCTCCGAAAACGGGACGGCAGCTGCGGAAGGACCTGCGGCGCTCCTACGACGACGCCCTCGACACCGTCTCTGACTGGACGGACGAAGCGAAGGACCGCTTCGAGGACGCAGTCGAAAAAGGCGCCGATCTCGCCGACGAAGTACGGTCCGAAGTGCGGTCTAAGACCAAACCGTTGAGCGATCTGCTGCGCCGCTCGTAAGTTGCAGTCGTTAGTCGTTCGTCGTTCGCAAACGCCGCCCTGGATGCGTTGGGTAAGGGCCGTGGTTTGCCAACGACCAACGACTAGCGACAAACGACCGCCTTACGGTTCGGCCTCAGTTTCATCCTCGAGTGTGCGCTTCTTTTTGTGCACATTGTGGATGACGATGCCCACCGAGAACCGGAAATTGTCCTGTTTCTGCTTGGGTTGAGCCGGAAACGCGGTGCCCGTCTGCAAGTAATCGGCCTTGAAGCGCAGCCCGAATCGCTCATTGATTTTGCGGTCGAGGCCGCCACCGGCCACCAGAGCCCGCCCAGTTCCCACTTCCGTTATCGTAGCGCCTGCGCCCGTCGCCACGCCGCGTGTGCCCTGGTGTCCGTACAGAAGTTCGCCAAACGGAGTCCAGCGCTCATACTTGCGCCGGGCAAACTGAACGCCAAAAAGAAAGTTGTACTCTCGCGTCGCCACGTCAAACGTGGGATAAGTACCCGGGCAGAAGCCGTTCTGTGCGCCGCACGAGGGAAATGGCGCCGGCGTGTTGGTCGGAATCTTCGACGTGCCGAAGTATTGGCCGCCTTCCACCACGAACCCCAGCCAACGGGTCCCGTTCAGGCCGAGTGCAGCGTCCCAACCGGGCAGGCCAGCCCAATGTCCAGCGTTGAAAAGACCGGCCTCGGCGTATGTACCGCCGACAAACAGGTCCATGCGCGGGTACGGAGCGGGGGCGGCAGGTTTCTCCGTGGGAGTTGGAATCGGAGTGGCCTGGGGGGCCTGAGCCTGGGCTGGGGTTTGAGCCGGAGCTTGATCCGGAGCTGGAGTTTGAGCTGGAGCCTGCGCCCACGACATCACACACAACGCAGCCACGCCCGCCATAACTCCCAGGTATTTCCTCACGATTCCTCCTTGAATGCAGTACTGGTTCACTTGGATGCGTCCGGCAAACTATCGAGTATACCGTGCCCCGCCGGTGCTTGATCGTGTGGAGCGGGCACCCTCGCCCGCTGCCTTTGACTCTGATCTTTTCTATACAATCGAAGCGGTTAAAGAACTCATGGAGTTAAACCTGACCGAAACCGAAGTCCGCGTCCTCGGATCGCTGATCGAAAAAGACATCACCACGCCGGAATACTATCCCCTGTCGCTAAACGCGCTGGTAAATGCGTGCAACCAGAAGTCGAATCGCGACCCGGTGATGCAGTTGGACGAAAATGCCGTGCGCGATGCTCTGGCCGCTTTGCAGGAGCTGCGGCTGGCAGGACCGGCGGGCGGCGCCGACAGCCGTGTCACGAAGTATGAGCATCGCACCCAGGAGAGATTTAACTTCACGCGTCCGGAGACGGCGGTGCTGTGCGTGCTGTTGCTGCGCGGTCCGCAAACGCCGGGCGAACTGCGCGGCCGCACCGAGCGCATGTTCCGGTTCGAGACGCTCGATGACGTGCAGGCTGCGTTGCAGAAGCTGATGCAGCGCGAGCCGCAGCTGGTGAAAGTGCTGCCGCGGCGCCCGGGAACGAAAGAATCCCGATACGCTCATCTGCTCGCTGGGGATGTGGCGGAAGCGGGAGTGCCGTCCGCCGCAACTGCCCTTGTTGAATCTGATCCGGCAGATGCCGAGCGCATCGCCCGTCTTGAGGAAGAAATGGCTGAGTTGCGAGGAGAGATCTCGGAAGTGAAGGATCAACTGGAGAGATTTCGGAAGCAGTTTGAATGAATATCACTGCCGTGACGCAGGCAACGCAGAGGAACCCCAATGCAAATTTTTCTGTCTCTTCTTTCCTCAGCGACCTCGGCGTTTCGGCGGTGAAAAGACTCGTTACAGCACCCGCTCCTGCGAGTAGCCTGCTGCTCCCAGCGCCGAGATGATTTCCGCGATGTGGTCGGGGCCGCGGGTTTCCATGGTGATTTCGATTGCGGTCTCACCCAGCCCCACGCCGTGGTAGGCGCGGTCGTAATCCGTCTCCACGATATTGGCGCGGTGCTGCGCCAGGATCGACGTAAGCCGGTGGAGCGCACCGGGGAAATCTCCCAGATGGACGCGCAGGCGGACGAGGCGTCCATCTTTGACCAGGCCGCGCTCGATGATACGCGAGAGCAGCGTGACGTCAATATTGCCGCCGCACACCAGCACCGCAACTTTCTTCTCGATAAAGGGCAGCTTGCGGTTGACCAGCGCCGCAATCGCGGCCGCCCCGGCGCCTTCGGCCAGCGTTTTCTCGCGTTCCAGAAGAAGAAGTATTGCGTTGGCAATTTCCTCTTCTTCTACAGTCACGATGTCGTCCACATACTTCTGCACCAGCGGGAGGGTACGGTCGCCGGCGCGGCGGACGGCTATGCCGTCGGCGATGGTGGACGCGGCATTCAGCGTGACCGGCTTGCCTTCGCCGACCGCTACTTTCATCGAGGGCAGGCGCGAGGGCTGCACGCCGAACACCTGAATTTTCGGATGCGATTCTTTGACGGCGCAGGCGATGCCGCCGATCAAGCCTCCGCCGCCGATGGGCGCGACGACGACTTCGAGGTCGGGATGTTGCTGGAGAAGTTCGAGCCCGATGGTACCCTGCCCGGCGATGACGGCGTCGTCATCGAAGGGGTGGACGAAGGTCATGCCTCCCTGCTGGCTGAGGCGGATAGCCTCGTCGCAGGCCTCGTCATAATTTGCGCCGTAGAGCACGACCTCGGCGCCATAGCCGCGCGTGGCTGAGACTTTGATGAGGGGCGTGGTGAGCGGCATGACGATCAGGGCGCGGACTCCGAGTTTGCCCGCATGATAGGCGAGGCCCTGGGCGTGGTTTCCGGCCGAGGCCGCAATCACGCCGTGGGCGCGTTCTTCAGCACTCAGCAAGAGCAGCTTGTTCAACGCTCCCCGCTCCTTGAACGCGCCCGTGCGCTGCAGGTTATCGAGCTTCAGATAGACGTGGTTGGCAGTGGACTGCGAGAAGGTCTCCGAGCGCGCGCAGGGCGAGAGATAGATGGATTTGCGAATGCGGCCCAGGGCCGACTGGATGTCGTTGAGAGCGATCATTTTGGCGCGACTACAAGTTGAAGGATGGCAACATCTTACCTGAACACCCGACTTCGGCGGGCGAGATCCTGCCCTGAGCTTGCCGAAGGGGCAGTCGGTCCGTACGAGCTATGTCTTCCCAATTCAATGCGCTGGGAAACGAAGGGCGTAGGGGTAACCCGTCCAAGTACAACTTCAGTAATGGCACTTTCGGACAGGGACTAGGCCCTTGGAAACCTAGTCAACCCTTGAAAAGCCCGCCAGAATGGGGTTTTAGAGGAGTTCACCCCTAAGGACTCATGCATACTTCAACTGGTACCGCCACCGCTCCCCAATCCGCCCATCGAAAATCGGTTGCGCGCGTTGCGCTCTTTGACTTGCCCGAAAGCTCGGCACAACTGATGACAGAGTGTTTCCGTCAATTCGGAATTGACACGGTCTTGATTGTCCGCGCAGACGCGGAACGGCTGCAGCGCGAAAAATTCGAGGCCTGCGTTTTGCCCCTCGGGGAGGATGCCGGCCGCATCATCGAACTGGCGCGAGGATCGGCTTCCAACAGCCGGATCATCATTTACGGACTGGGTGGGACCGCGCAGGATGCCTTGCGTTATTCGAAGTTATGTCTCAACGCGGTGTTTCACGAGCCCCTGGAGCGGTCGGCGGCTCTGAAGCTGGTGCGCTCCACTCGAATGCTGGTGCAGCATGAGTTCCGCCGCTACGTGCGTGTCCCAGTTATGACCGAGGTTGGGATCGTGATGCAGGACGGTGCCCGATATACCGCCACCAGCCAGGAGATCAGTTCCGGAGGGATGTCGCTCAAGGGCAGCCATATCCCCGAGCAGGGAAGTCTGGTCGAAGTGTCGTTCTCTTTGCTGACGCTGCCGCGCGTCTGGGTGCGGGGGAACGTCACTTGGAAGAAAGCCAACAAGAGCTTCGGGATTCGCTTTGACCCGACCGACGAGCGCCGGCAAAGACTGAAAGAGTGGATCGTGGGTTATCTGGAAGCATAAGAACCCAGCTCTCAGCTGTCAGCTCTCAGTTAAACCTCATCCTCCCCGGCTACAATACCGGTGTGAGTTCTTCTCCAACCGCTGTCGAGCCTGAGCCGCCCTCCGTTTTGGAAGCTCGCCGATTCTCGCTTCGGCAAAGAATATTTCTCTGGCTCATCAGCTGGGCGAGCTATCTGGCCATTTCGCTGATCGGTCCGACTCTCCGATCTTCCATATCGTGGGAAGAGACGCCTTCTCCGCCCGACGCAATCTACGAAAAACCGGTGATCTATTCTTTCTGGCACCGGGCCGTATTTGCCAGCACATGGTTATGGAGAAAAGCCGGAATCGCAGTGATGGTAAGCAGCAGCTTCGACGGGGAATACATCGCCCGGACCATCGAGAAATTTGGTTTCGTCGCGGTCCGCGGATCGAGCACCCGCGGCGGCGCGACCGCCCTGCTGGGCCTGAAAAACCAGTTGCAACAGGGCGCTTCGGTCGCGTTTACCATTGACGGTCCGCGCGGACCGAAAGACGTGGCCAAGCCGGGCCCGGTGCTGCTGTCGCGTGCCAGCGCTTTGCCCATGGCTGCGTTCTATGTCGCGCTTAGCGATGCCTGGGTGCTGAATACATGGGACGCGATGACGATCCCCAAGCCATTTTCGAAGGCGCTGGTGCGCCTCAGCGCCAAAATGCAAGTTCCCGCCGAAGCGGGCACCGCGGAAATGGACGCTCAGATGGCTGAGTTTCACCGCCAGCTGCAGGCCGCACTCGAACGCGTCACGCAATTCGCCGAGGAGCACGTTGCGCAAGTAGGATCGGCGGAGTTTCCCATCATCAAGGGCTAGCTCTGATTTTGTTCTACTGTGGTCTGGCATCCACAACAGTACCAGCCAGTAAACCGACTTGACAGACCCCTACGACGGTTGTAGTATCTGGTCCCAAGTTTGCTCTTTATTGAGCAAATCGGAATTTCATGCAGAGTGGCTGAGGGACGAGCCCTAGGACGCCACGGCAACCGGATAGAGATCATATATCTCAATTGCAGGTGCCAACTCTCGCCCGGTAACGGGGACCATGAGATTCGGGTAAGCGAAAATTGATTCGCATTTCCCGAGCCTCTTTTCCCATTCGGAAAAGGGGTTTTGTAGTAACTGGGGTAATTTTTCCCGGCTCGTCCCGCAGTCACAGAAAGAAGTTGCAAGATGGAGACGAGCACCTACCACCTCCGCTGCCGCGAATGCGGCAAGACCTGGGGCAACCAGCCGCGCAGCTACTGCGAAGACTGTTTCTCGCCGCTCGAAATCACCTACGACTACGATTCGCTTCGCCCTCGCATTTCCCGCGAATTGTTCGCCTCGCGGGCGCCCAACATCTGGCGCTATCGCGAGTTGCTGCCGCTGCCCGCGGGGTATCAGCCTTCCCTCCCCGTTGGATTTACCCCGCTGGTCAACGCTCCGCGTCTCGGCGACAGGATCGGATCGCGGCGGCTCTTCGTCAAGAATGATGCGGTTTGCCTGCCCACTTTGAGCTTTAAAGACCGCGTGGTTGCAGTCGCGCTGGCCAATGCCCGCGGCTTCGGGTTCGATACGGTGGCATGCTCGTCGACCGGGAACCTCGCCAACTCCGTGGCGGCGCAGGCCGCTCGCGAAGGATTCAAGGCGTGGATTTTTATTCCTTCCGATCTTGAGCCCGCGAAGATTCTGGGCACCCAAGTCTTTGGCGCGGAACTGGTGCGCATCAACGGCAGCTACGATCATGTGAATCGCCTGTGCTCGCAGATTGCCGAAGAACGGAACTGGGGATTCGTGAACGTCAACCTTCGTCCCTACTACGCCGAAGGCTCAAAAACGGTGGGCTATGAAATTGCCGAGCAACTGGGCTGGCGCTTGCCCGATAACATCGTGGTGCCGATGGCGGGCGGATCTTTGATCACGAAAATCAAGAAGGCGTTTGATGAACTGATTCTCCTCGGGCTGGTCGATCCCAAGCCGGTCAAGTTTTTTGGCGCGCAGGCGTCTGGCTGTTCGCCCATTTCGACCGCCATCAAGCAGTACAGCTCCGAGATCGAACCGCAGCGTCCGAAGACGATTGCGCGGTCGCTGGCGATCGGCAATCCGGCCGACGGACATTACGCCGTGAAGGCCATCACCAAAAGCGGTGGATGGGCCGAAGATATTTCCGATCCCGACGTTGTCAGTGGCATCCAGTTGCTGGCGGAATGCGAGGGCATCTTCACCGAGACTGCGGGCGGCGTGACGGTGGGGACGGCGCGCAAACTGATTCATCAGGATCGCATCCTTCCTGATGAAACGACTGTGCTCTGCATCACGGGCAATGGACTCAAGACCACCGACGTGCTGGCCGACAAGTATCAAGCCGAGACTCCGATCGCTCCGAAGCTCACCGAGTTCGAAGCTTATCTCGCGGCGAAAGCGGCGAGTTTGCCGGCCTTTTCGCCGGCAACGGATCCGCCGGCCGCGGCAGTCGCTTAATTTGGTCGTCAGTCATTAGTCGTTCGCGGGGTGCAAACGGTCGCGGCAGTTTCGCGGTTGATCGGGTTTGCTAACGACGAACGACGAACGACCAACGACTGGAAATATCTTCATTCGGGCTTTTGCCCAGGAGGCTTTACATGAGCATTACGATTCAAATTCCTACCCCTTTGCGGCGGCTGACTGCCGGGACACCGCGCGTGGTGTGCTCGGCGGCCAACCTCAATGAGCTGTTCTCGGAGCTCGACCAGCAGTTCCCCGACTTGAAGCCCCATTTGCGGGACGAAGCGGGCGAGACGCGGCGGTTCCTGAATATCTATGTGAATGAGGAAGACATTCGGTTTCTGGGAGGCGCTTCGTATTCGTTCCAGGACGGAGATGAGGTGCTGCTGGTGCCTTCGATCGCGGGCGGATCGCGGTAGACCGCACTTGTTTCCGCCAACTATTTCTGAGCGGCCAGGGCCATATCCGGACCCCGAAGAATCGGATCTGTGCCGGGCGTTCACTCTTCGTGGAACGCTCTCAGGAGCCCGCTCGATTTTGTGACAAGGACAGGATTCGTTCCCGCTCTTCGAGCGCAGCAAAGATCTCTTCCATGATCCTTCCGAGCTTTTCCGAGTCGGTTTCCGTTGAGGCTGCGGCGATTAGTTCCTCCCAAGTCTTCTTGGCTTGCTTCGGACCATCGCTGGGCATAGTGACCTCTCCCCGAGGAAACGGGGTCATTGCTTAATCTTGGAGCAGTTCTTACGGTCAGGCAAGCACAGAAACGTTCTCAGTGCGAAAAATTGCGTGGCAGGATCGTGTTTGAGAAGGCAGGAAGCTCCAAAATGACTGCGGGTCTTAATTGCTTGGGCGAGATCACATCTCCGATGGGTCGGGCGGCTCCGGAGCATTCGCCAACACCTTCAACTCTAATCGCTTGAGTGTGCCCAGCGAGTACGCCGCAGATTCGCGTTCTTTAACGCCGGTGCTCAAATTCAGCAATTCATGAAGTCGTGCTCCGACGATACGTTTGACGTCTCTGATTCTTTCTGCAAATTCATCGAGACGTATTTCGACCAGGCCAGCTTCGGAGAGCGCTCTCCAAGCCTCCTGCTCTTCGGTGCCCTTATCGGGTCGGTTCATAGCTCCAGACGTCGCTCGATTCACGCGTTTAATGAGTTATTTCGCGTCAGTTCGTTCTCGCTCTGTATCTTCTTTGCCCTCTGCCTGCTTGAACCTGAGGTAGGTGTACGCCAGGTACTGGTTCAGTTCCGCCCAGAAAGGCTGGTCCCGCCTGCGAGGATCCATTCCCGACCCAGCCATCGAAAGAAGGCGCTCCTCACACTCCTCTCGCTCGTCGTCAGTGACCTCATTGATTTTGCGCCATACCTGCGGCCGGGCACAGCCCGAGATCCTGTGTTCGGGTATCACTCGTCCGTCCTCAAGAATGAAATCTCGCCAGACCAATCCCCAACGCACTTCCTTGAGAATACTCGTTTCCGATCCGGCGGAAGATTGGAACGAAACGATCTGGCCTTGCTCTGGAGGCCAGTTGGCTTCAATACGTAGTTGCTCAGCCGTGGGCTTCATGGTTCGTGCACCGGTAGGAATTCGATTTAATTTTGCTCTTCCGGATTGGGTTTGCGGCTGACGATCCGAGCTCCGTCTGCAGTGGGTCTCGGCCAATCGCTGCGAGACAAGACCCGGTCCACGGCCTGCTCTATCCTCAACATAAAGCCTGAGTCAGGATCCGGCACCGCCGCCGCGGCTGACGTGGCCAATGCCATAGTGAGAGCATTCGCGTTCGTAGTAGCTGGTACAAGCTTTGGCACCAGTTGCGGCTGCTGTTTCAGATAGCCGATCCAGACCAGCGTGACGGCGTTATACGCCGTGCTCTTCACTAGACTGATCATCGCGGCTTGACCATGGCCATACCGAATCAAAATACTGACCAGGATTAGCTCAACGCTGGCAAAGACTCCGAATCCCAGCGCTATGCCGAATACCGGTTGCCGCCAGTAATTCTTGAGCAAACGGCAAAGCAGCATCAAGAGCAGGAAGAGCCCAACCTGCATCAGGCGCATGCTGCGATCAAAGGCAAATACCGCAGCCACGATCCTGTCGCCGCCCACTTCGCTACCAGACAATGCACCCAGGACTGCAAGCAGAAGGAGGAGCCCGCACGACCATCGGAATATCGTGATTCCTAAACTCTGAATACCTCCATACTCTTTAAAGAGGCTGCGCAAGATTTCATCCATCACCGCGACCGTAAAAATCACGCTGACGGCGTTTCCGGTCCAGTACGCGCCGAAATAGCTCGCGGGAAAATACCTGTACGCGACAAACAAACAGGCCGACTTGAGGGTCTGATACAGGATGTAGGAAAAAAATCGGGGAAACGCAGTGTGGTACTTTCGCCGGACCATGAAGATCAGAAGGGTGATCTGCAACAGCGGACCAGCGAGCCAGTTCGCATACATTAAGCAGTTCATGGCATTACATCTCTGTAATGCTCAGAAACATACCTCAACCCCGACCGCTCTGCAATGGCACCTTCGGGCAGCCCGGCGTCGCTTCTATGTATCCAGCTTACTTACACTTAACTTATTGGGGGCAGTTTATCTGCCGGCACGCGGGCATCGGGTCGCTACCATCCGCAACTACCACAACCTGGTCTGCCCGAGTGCCAGAAATGCCAGGGGGAGGGGCGCTCGCCGGGATTGCGCAATACAACCCAGCCAGTGCCACAACGGTTAGCAGGACTTCCAGTACCTTGTTCATTTTGGGGGAGTCTCCTTTGTACATACTTCTACGCGTGCCGAGTATATGCCTAATTGACGCTTCGTGAGCAACTGAATTTGTGGATAATTGCCGCTTTTTGAGGATTTGTGTGCGGTGAACTGTCGGGGGTGGAACCAGCGGCGGATGGAGTCAATCACCCCGAGCCCTCTTCGCAACACCCTCTGCCCTTCGCATAACGTCTTTGCGGTATCTTCTGCTTATCTTCATAAAATATTTGTCGCCCTCATTCGTCTACATCAGTAGATGGATGCGGCGCTGAGAAGACAGTGGGAGATGACGGAGCAAGATCAGCGGATCTCTGAAGCGATCAATCGTGAAGAAAGCCGGCTGCGCAACTTCATCCGAAGACGCGTGGCGGACCGCGAAGACGCGGAAGACGTCTTGCAAGATGTCTTCTACGAGCTGGTGGAAGCCTACCGCCTGATGAGGCCGGTGGAGCAGGTGACTGCCTGGTTGTTCCGCGTGGCCCGCAATCGGATCACGGACCTCTTCCGCAGGAAAACGCGGGAGGCGTTGCGAAACCAGCCATCGGCGATCACCGAGGATGGGGAGACGCTCCCGTTGGAAGACCTGCTGCCCTCGCCCGATGCCGGGCCGGACGCAGCTTACGCACGGAGTGTGCTGCTGGACGAACTGGACGCCGCTCTGGACGAGTTGCCTGATGAGCAGCGCGAAGTATTCATTGCCCACGAGTGGATGGGTTACAGCTTCAAGGAACTCGCCGCAGAAACCGGCGTGAGCGTGAACACGCTGCTTTCGCGCAAGCATTATGCGGTGCTGCATTTGCGCCAGCGTTTGCAGGCGATTCACGATGAATTTTTGAAAACATGAGGTGAAGGGTATGAGAGAAGATTGGGCGGGTAGGGCAGTGGGTAGAGCAGTGAAATTCCTGATGTTTGCCCTGGTGTTTTTCTTCGTGTTTGTACCGCTGTTTGGCTATGTGACCATGCGCCTGTGGAACTGGCTGACGCCGGCTCTGTTCGGCTGGCATCTGATCGGCTTCTGGCAGGCGATGGGACTATTGATCCTCTGCCGGATACTCTTCGGCGGGTTCCGTGGCGGGCACGGTCGCCGTATGTACTGGCGCCATCGCATGGGAGAACGGTGGGAGCGGATGACTCCCGAAGAGCGGGAGAAGTTTCGTCAGTCCATGCGGGGCCGTTTCTGCGGCCCATTTGATCCGCCAGTTGAAGCGCCGAAGGCCTGAGGGAAGCGTTCCCGGATGGCGTTGGTCTTCCCCTGTTTCTGCCCTGTGCAGCGTAGTGCCGCCCCCGTTGTGCTATAATCTAACTAACTGGTTAATTATATGAAAACATCTGCTGGGCTCAGCCGGCGAGTGGTCCACCCCCACCGGCGTGCTGGAACTCCCCGCTTGGGGACGCGGGGGCGTCCCGAGGAGAGCCGGGCGGCGATCTTAAAGGCGGCGGTGGCGGAATTTGCCGAGTACGGCATTGCCGGTGCCCGAACCGATGCCATCGCGCGGGCGGCGCACGTCAACAAGGCGCTGCTCTATTACTACTTCAAGGACAAGGATGCTTTGTACGAAGCGGTGCTCGACCATGTGTTCAGCGGGTTGCGCGCATGTGTGATGCCGGTGCTCGAAAGCGGGCTGCCGCCGCGGCAGAAGATGCTGGCGTACCTGGGGGCGTATTTCGATTACATAGCGGCCAACCCGCGGTTTCCGCGAGTCGTGCAAGGCGAGTGGATGCGATCGGGCGAGAAAGGCAGCGCACGCATGCAGCGGGTTGCCCAGGAATATTTCCGTCCCATCTTCGAGAAAGTAGCGGAGATCTTGCAGGAGGGGATTCGGGCGGGCGAATTTCGGGCTCTGAATCCTCTGGATGTTCTGCCTTCGGTGGCGGCGGTGATCGTGTTTTATTTCAGCGCGGCGCCTTTGATGAAGACGCTGATGAAGCTCGATCCCTTGTCGGAGGAGCGGATAAGGGAGCGGCGGGCGTTTGTGCTCGATTTTGTTTCGACGGCGCTGTTTGTTTCTTAGCTCTCAGCTCACAGCTCACAGCTCTCAGTTTTTCGGCTTTTTTGCCAGCACTGAAAACTGACAGCTGAGAGCTGACGGCTGACAGCTGACGGCTGACGGCTGACAGCTAAGTTGCCAGGAGACTTTCCATGAGTGTGCGGAATAAATTCTTGATTGTGTTGGGGATCCTTCTGACGATTGCTTCCGGGTATTACATTTTTTCTACTCCGGCGGGTAACGATCTGGTGCTGGTGGGGACGGTGGATGCAAACCAGATCGTGGTCAGTCCGCAGATTCAGGGGCGGATTCTGAAGCTGCTGGTGGAGGAAGGATCGCAGGTCAGGCAGGGGGAGTTGATTGCGTTGTTGGATCCGTCGGAATTGGAGGCGGAGGAGCGCGCGGCTTCGGCTACGATCGCGAGCCTGCGGTCGCAGATGAGCGCGAACGAGTACACGCGGCAGTCGACGAAGGGTTCGACGTCGAGCGATGTGGCCAATTCGCAGGCCAAGTTGCAATCGGCGCGGGCGCAACTGGCGCAGGCGGAAGCGACCTTGACGCGGGTGGAGAGCGACAGCCGGCGAACCATTGGGCTGGCACAGGCGGGCGTGGCATCCGATCAGGACCGGGTGCAGGCGGAGATGAATCTGAAGGCGCAAGAAGCCAGCGTGCAGTCGCTGAAGGACCAGGTAACGGCGGCGCAGGCGGATTTGAATTCGGCGATCGCGCGCACGAATCAGGCGACGGCGGCGCAAAGCACGGTGGCATCCACGCGAGCGCAGGTCGAGAACGCGGTGGCGCAGTTGAAGGAAGCGGAAGTGCGCCTGGGATACACAAAGATTTATGCCCCGGTGACGGGGACGGTGCTGGTGCGGGCAGCGCGCGAAGGCGAAGTGGTGAATGCAGGCCAGGCCATCGTGACCGTGGTCGATTTCAGCGACACCTGGGTGCTGGCGGCGATTCCGGAAACGGAGTCCGATCACATTGGATTTGGAGACACGCTGCGGGTGCGGCTGCCGGGAGGCACGGTGATCCCGGGGAAGGTCTTCTACAAGGCGGCGGAAGCGGATTTCGCTACGCAGCGGGATGTGGGGCGGCGGAAGCGGGATATTCGAACCATTGCTCTGAAAGTCCGGCTGGAGAATCCGAAGGGAGCCTATGTGCCGGGGATGACGGCCGAGGTGCTGGTGAGTTCGGAGCAGGCGAAGGGGACGGCGCCGAAAAGCGCGGAAGCAGCAGGGAAGCCATGAGCGCCGATGGGAATAAGACGAATGGGGCGCCACTTTCGGCTTCGGAGTTCACTAAGAGCGAGGTGGCGGCAGACGCTCCGAATACGATCGAGGTCTCGCACATCGTTAAGAAGTACGGCGACTTCACGGCGGTGGACGATATTTCCTTTGCGGTGAAGGAAGGGGAAATTTTCGGGCTTCTGGGGCCGAATGGCGCGGGGAAATCCACGTTGATCCGGATGATGACCACGCTGATTCCGATTACGGCGGGCTCGGCGCGGGTGGCGGGGCACGATGTGGCGCACGATGCGAATGCGGTGCGGCACACGATTGGGGTGATTCCGCAGGCGCTGACCAGCGATCTGGATTTGACGGTGGAAGAGAATCTGAACATTTACGCCAAGCTGTATGACGTCCCGGCGAAGCGGCGCAAACAGGCGATTGAGGAACTGCTGGAGACGGTGGACCTGACGAAGTGGCGGGGCGCGCAGACGAAAACGCTTTCGGGCGGGATGCGGCGGCGGTTGGAGATTGCGCGGGGACTGGTGCATAGTCCGAAGATTTTTTTTCTAGACGAGCCGACGACCGGACTGGACCCGGTATCGCGCGTGGCCGTGTGGGAGATGCTTACTGCGATCAAGGCTAAGCGCCAACTGACGATCCTGATCACCACGCATTACATGGACGAAGCGGACCGGCTATGTAACCGGATTGCCATTGTCGATCACGGGAAACTGGTGGCGCTGGATACTCCGGAGGCATTGAAAGCCAGCGTGCCGGGAACAAACGTGATTGAAGCGCAATTCGAGCATCCGCCGGCGGATTGGGAACAACGGCTGAAAGCGTTGCCGGAAGTGACGACGGTGCAGAATGAGAGCGCGGGGATGTTCCGGGTGCTGACGGCAAATGGGTCGCGCACGACTACGGATCTGGTGGGGATGGCAGTCGAGGCGGGGGTGGCGGTGAAGACGCTTACGGTGCAGAACACGACGCTGGACGATGTGTTTGTCCACTACACAGGGCGGCAATTGCGCGACGAACTGGTGAAAGCGCCTGCCTTCGTGATGCCGCCGAGACCGGGGTTGCAGCCATGAACCGGATGATGGCGATTATCGAACGCGAGATGCGCAAATTTTTCCGCTCGCCGGCGCTGATGTTTGCGTCGATGGTGTTTCCCCTGGTGCAGCTCATCGTGCTGGGGAATGCGTTTGGAGGAAAAATCCGCGACGCCAAAATGGGCGTTGTGGACGAGGATCATGGCACGCAGGCAATCCGCATCAAGGAAGCGTTTGACGCGGTCCGGGCGAATGCTGGGACGTTTATCGCTGTCCCTTATGACAACGAAGTGCAGGCGCGGGAAGACGTGCGCAACGGCAAGATTCAGGGTGCGGTGATCATTCCGGCGCAGTATTCCAAGATGGTGTACGAGAAGAATCATCCGCGGATCGCGCTGATCGTCGACAACAGCGACAACTTCATGAGTTCGTCGTTCGAAGACAAGATGACCGACGTGACCAACGCGCTCAACCAGCCCGATGTGTCGCCCCGGTTATTGCAGCAGACGGCGCTGGAGGTGGTCGAACTCTACCCCTATATCGAGTACATGAAGTACCTGCTGCCAGGATCGATCACGCTGGCCATGTTCGTGTCGGTGATGATCGGCGGGGGAATGCTGTATATCGACGATAAGGCTCGCGGAGTGCATGAGGGATATCTGGTGACTCCGATCACAAAAGCGGAATTGGTGTTCGGGCTCAACGGCGCGGGAGCGATCAAGGCGGTGATGACCGGGGTGGTGATCACGGTCATCGGGTCGCTGCTGGCGGGGGTGGGGACCATATTCAATCCGGGGACGATGCTGGGGTTGCTGGTGATGATCACGCTGACCTCAGTGGCGTTCAATACCATGATGTTCTTGTTGATGGTGCGGATCGAGGATCCGCTGGTGCCGCGGGCGATGTTTGGGATCTTAAATACGCTGCTGTTTTTCCCCAGCGGGTCGATCTATCCGGTGGAAGCGTTTCCAGTGTGGCTGCGGGGGATTGCGAAAGTGGATCCGTTTACCTATGCCGTGCATGGCTTCAAGTCGCTGCTGCTCAAGGAAACCGGCCTGGCGGCGATTGTCCCGGACATGATTTATCTATCGATCTTTGCGTTCCTGACGCTGGCGTTGGCAGTGCCGTTGTTCAAGCGGACGCTGTAGAGAACCTTTGCCGCCGAAATGCGAGCAAGGCCGAACCAACTGCTCGAATGCGCGGGTTTGCCACTCCCGCCGCGGGCGAGGCGACATGAACTGATGGCTGACGGCTGAAAGCTGCCTATTTCCCCGCCAGTTTCTTCGCAATCTCTTCTACGATCTTCGGGCGAAGATCGGCGAGCACGCTGTCCACGATGCTGGCAATCGCGCCGGCGTCGGTCGCGGAACCCTCTGCGGCCGCGGCTGCCATGACCTTCGGCGCCTCCTCGGCCTGGGCCTGTTTCGCCGCTTCCACCACGTCAGTCTTCGCGGCAGCGCTGGCCGGCGCCGTGTGTATCTGACGCCAGTTCGATTTCCCTTTTGCTTTCCCGTCCGTGCTCATGGATTCCTGCCCTCCATCTTCTGAACTCGAATCTTGATTCTCTTCTGCCACCGCAGCCATTGCTTCGGCGGCAGGCTCTCCCTTTTGTTCCGCCGCAGTCTCGACCTTTTCCCAATCCACCGCATTTGCGAAGGTCGCTCCCGCGGGTTCTTCCTCCGCAAAGTTTTCGGGTGGATTTCTCCGCTCGGCTTCGCTCTTCTCTGCTTTGCTCGCTTCTTCGATCTCCGGCTCAATCCCGGCCTTGGACGGAATTTCTGCGTTCGGAACCGCCGCCATTCCCTCTGCTGGCGCTTCCGCGACCGATGTTTCGGCGGCTCTGGTCTCCGAACCATGCTCTGCTGAACCACGCTCTGATGAACCAGGTTCTGCCTCTGGTTCAGGCGATTCTGTCGCGGCCGTTATCCCTGCTTCCGCCAGCCGGTTTTCAACCGCGGCCGCAATCGCCTGCACTCCGCTGATCCGTGCAGGTTCAATTTCTTCGACGGGCGTTGCCGCCGGCTTTGCCGCAAACGTGCGGAACATTTCCGCTTCCAGCGAAATCGCGGCCTCCTCAGAACTCAAGGCCACTGGCTCCGCGACCCATCGTGGACCGCCTGCCGCTTCTTCCGGCGACACCTGGCCGGCTGCCAGCAGAGTCTCGGGCGACGGCACAGTCGCGACATCCGCATGCCCGGTGGCGGGCGTCAGCAGGCGCAAAGCTTCGGCTAGTTCCGCGTCGCTCGGTGCCAACTCTTCCGCCGCGCTCTCTTGCGCCGTTTCCACAACCGGAAGAGGTGGCGCAGGCGTCTCCGCCTGCAACTGCTCGGCTGGCTTCTCCTCGACTTTTTTCTCGGTCCTGTCTTCCGCTGCCGGCTCAGCCTCGGTCGCCGCCGAAGCGAATCCCGGCTCATCGTCCCTGTCCACCGGTGCTGGCTCCTGCGCAAGAAGGGCGGTACTCACCTCCTCTGCGGCAACCGGAACCGGATCGGCAACCGCCGCGGTAACTTCGCTCGCTGGTTCCACTTGCTCAACCGGACTCTCGACTTCGGCCTTGGCCTCGACCGCCAATGCCGGGGCTTCGACGGCTGCCGCCATCTCGACGGTTTCAACCGCGGGCGGCGCGGGAGTTTCAACTTCTTCCTTCTGTTCTTCTTCTTTCTTCGCTTCCGCTACAACAGCAGGAGTTTCCACCTCGGCCGTTGCCGCCGCAAATTCTGCCGCTGGAACCTCAGCCAAATCCGTTTTCTCCGCCAGAGCCGCAGTATTCTCATCCGCAGCCGGCCCATCGAGTTTCGCCGCCAACGCGCTGAGTGCATCCAACTCTTCCGGTGTGATGTCGCGCGGGATATCTGGGACCAGCGCTGGCTCCGGTTCCGGCGGCGGCGCTGCCGCCTTCACCGCGAAGGCTTCGCGAGTCTCCTTCTGGCCTTTTCCCTTCCGGAAATCCCGGAAGACCGGCGCGGGTGCGAAATCGTCACGTTCCGGCTCTGGTTCCGGTTCTTCTTTTTTCTTCTTCGACGGGAAGCGCAGGCGGCTCTTCCATCCGGTATCGAGGTCGGTGTTACTCTCCGCTTGCTGCGGTACCACGCGGTCTTCCAGCCGCGTGATCGCAGTCAGCAACTCGCTGGCTTCAAATGGCTTTACGATGTGAGCGTCGGCCTTGGCCCGGCGCGCTTCTTCCGGCTTGAAAGGTTCCAGCTTGCCCACCGTCAGCAGCACGGGAATGTGCGACGTCTCGGCCGACTCCTTCAGACGCTGGCAAACTTCCAGCCCGCTGTAGCCGGGCATGTAGACATCCAGCACGATCAGATCCGGTTTGAGTTCGGTGATCCGCTTTAAGGCGGCAGATCCGTTGTTGACAGTGATCACGTCATACCCGGCATCGGCCAGGATCTTTCGCCCCATGTTCTGGGCCGTCACACTGTCATCGGCAAGCAGTATTTTCCGCGCCAAGCGTCATCCTTACGCCAAAACCAGCGTCATTCTTCGCCTAAAAAGGAGAGATAACGCGAAACTACCTCGTCCATCCACCTAAGTCAACGATTCCTGCAGGGGTAACCGGTTACGACCGTTCCTAGTCTGTTGGGGAATGTACCATTTCTGCGTCGGGGTGCCTTTAGTAACCTCAATCCGCAGACCCTGACGCTTGAACCCGGGCACTTGGCAGCCCCCGTGCCTGAACCTTAGATCTGGTCTGATCTGTAACTCTTCGAATCCTTAGAACGGGTTAAGCTTTGCCAAACCCTTCTTCTTTTTCTTCTTGCTCGAAGAAATATCCGCCAGTTCCTCGGGTTTCGCCGGCGCGCTCGAAGAGACAGCGCTCGATGCCCCGCCGCTGCTATTCAGTTGATTGCTCTGCTGCAGCGGGGGAAGCGCATTCGGATCGGACTCCACGTTCGGCTTCAGTTCATTCGGATCCGCAACATTTGGCTTCAACTCGGCTGCCGCCGGTTCCTGCGCCGCTGGCTGGTCCGCAGCCGTTGCCATCCCCGAGTCTGCGGCTGGAGCATCCGAACGCGGCGCCTCCTGGCTCTGCGGCACAGCCCCGTTCAAAGTCTCCACCTTCACCTTATTGTCCGGGCTGTTCCCTCCGCTCATCGAACTGGTGACCCTTCTCACCACGTCGGTAGCCGTCACCGGCTCCGGATCCACCATCGTCGGCTCGCCTACGTGCGCGGCCTTGGCTACGTCGGGATGCTTCTCGAAGTTCGCAAACCCCTTCGCCACGATGCTCGTGTCATGCCGGCTGGCCACTTCCTTTTTGTTCTGTTCGAGCATTGCCCGCGTCGGCCGCGGCACCGTCTGATGCAGCGCCTCCAGTCGCGCCTTCGCATCCAGCGCCCGGTCCATCGCCGGATACCGCTTGATGATCCTGCCGTACGCCTCCGCCGCATCCTTCGTAAGGCCTTCGATCATCCTGCTCTTGCCTACTTCATTCATGCGTCCGTTCTTCCGGATCGCTTCGATCTCGCCTTCGTACGATTGTCCCAGCAGATACAACGCCTGGTCGGCGCCGCTGTATAGCGGATAGCGGTCTACCAGCGTTCGCAGGCGCGCAATCGCCGCCGGATACGCCATCCGCATATAGTAGAACCGGCCGATGCCGAACTCCCGTTCTGCCAGCACTTCCTGCACTTCCCGCAACCGCTGTTTCGCCTGCGGCACCAGCTTGCTGTCGGGATACTCCTGAATCAGCGACCGGTATTCTTCTTCCGCCCGCATGGCGTGGGTATAGTCACGGTCCGGCTTCTCCATCTCCTGATAGTGGATGTTTGCCACCTTCAGCTGCGCCTCGGCCGCTTCTGGCATATTGGGGAAGAATGTGCGGAAATCCTTGTATTCGATCTCGGCCTGCTGCATCGCCGTCGTACCGCCCTCGGCGTACCACGAGTCCGCCACCGAAAGCTTCGCCCGCGCGATGAACTCCGAATCCGGATAGGTGTTGATCAGCGTCTGCAGCGTCATCCGCGCCACGTCAAAGCGGTTGTGCTTCATGGCATCCATGGCCCGGTCAAACAGCACCTTGTCAGGCTGCTTCGACCCGACGTTGGCCAGCGGGTTCACCGCTTTCTTGTTGGTGCATGCCACGCCAAACGCGAGCACCAGAATCAATAACGAGACAACCGAAACACGACGCATAGAAAACCTCAAAAATCCTTCACGACGGCTGCTAGCTGCTAGCTTCTGGCTACTAGCAACCAAAACCCGGCCTTCCGGTGTTTGCTAGAAGCCAGGAGCTAGCAGCTAGCAGCGATTTCAGACTCTCTGCAAACTCGCGCTTCGCGCCGCTTCCAGCAGCGCCTCGGCATTCACCTTGGGATCACCCTTGCCGAACACTGCATTTCCCGCCACCAGAATCTCCGCTCCGGCACGGACCACTTCCGCCACTGTGTCCAAATCCACGCCGCCATCGACTTCGATGCGGTATGAGTATCCTCGTTCCGCGCGAATTTCCGCCAGCTTCCTCATTTTATGCAGCGTCGACGGGATGAACTTCTGCGCTCCAAACCCCGGATTCACGCTCATCACCAGCACATAATCGACAATATCGAGCACTTCCGCGAGCGTCTCGACCGGAGTCGCCGGATTGATCACCACCCCCGCCCGGCACTCATGCTGCTTAACAAGGTTCAGCGTCCGGTTCAAATGCCGGCACGCTTCCTGATGCACCGAAATCCAGTCCGCTCCCGCTTCCGCGAAATCCGGGATGTACTGGTCGGGGTTCTCTATCATCAGATGGCAGTCCAGCGGGAGCCGGGTTGCCCGGCGCAAACATTTCACCACCGGAGGCCCGATCGTCAGATTAGGCACAAAATGCCCATCCATGATGTCAACATGGACCACGCTGCCGCCGCCCGCCGTAGCCCGCTCCACCTGGTCCGCCAGGTGGGCGAAATCGGCCGCGAGTATCGAGGGTGCGAGTTCGATCAAAGCAGGGTCCAGACTATAGGGTCAGAGGCTGGGGAAATTCTAGCACGGGGGAGCGGCAGGCCGGCGGCTCAATCGAAGTTCGGTTAGAGATCGGTTCTGAGCGTAATCGCTGACTACAATAGTTGTCGTTCCTCTCATGTCTGGTTCAAGGAATGGCGCAGCGAGAAATACGTTAACGCCCGCGTCTCCGCCGGCAATCCTGATCTACGGCTGGTTTTTTTGCAGATTCTTCAGCATTCCCTCGAAGATAGGCGTCGACCAGTTCTTTTTTGCCAATCGCGCGTAAAAACCCAAGCCGGTCGTGATGATGACGTGCGTCTGGTCGCCCTTCGCTTCCAGAGTAGCAGTGACGCTTTCTCCGCCAGAGGTTCCCTTTGTCCACGTGGGAGAGACGCGTGGGCGCTTGCACTCGATGCGGCTGGCATCAACCGAAGAGACGTTGCAGTCCTGGGCTTCCATAGCGGGCTTCAGCGCCGCCAAGACTTTGTCCATTGCGAAGGGAACAAACTCGTCCACATCTACGCTCATCCAGGCCGGGTCGAAGGAACCGGTGACGGAATCGAAGGTGGCATCGGAAAACGTCTTGCTCCACTGCGCGAGAGTGTCTGGCGCCATTTCATGCACTTTTTCGATGTAAGAAAGAGCGTACCAGCTATGCTTTCCGACAATCACTCGGGTGACGGCGTCTTCTTCCTGCGAATTGCCACAGGCGTTTCGGTGCCATCGAACCAAAACGCTGGTTTCGTCTTTTGCGATCACAAGGAACTGCCTTTTGTCGGAACAGCCCTTCTCCGGTTTTCCTTTTTCCTCTTGTCTGTTCAATAACTCTTCCGGAGAGAGCTGGCTGGATTCAATGTGATCTTCGATAAACACCGTTTTCTTCCAGTCCTTAAATGTGTCGCCATTGGAGACAAAACGAAGGCCATGATAGCGAGCGTCTCGACTGATGAGATACATAGACGTCCACTCCGGCCCTAATGCGCGCGCGAAACCCTCGTTCTGTACCTTTTGCGCGGCGGCTCCGCTCCACGGGATGAGACCCAAGAGGACAAGGCCCAGGATCAATCTCTTCATGGCAGCCCTCCAATTATTGCCGTGTCATCCGGGACTCCCCATATCACTCATTGACCCGGACCGGCGGGACCGATGGTGGCATCCTCTAAGGCCGTAATCCATTTCGTTCGCGTATCTGGCGCGAGTTCATACCCTTTTGCGGTGTAAAGCAAATCAAACCAACTCTGCTCGCCCTGGATTATCCTCCAGATAGAGTGCAGTTCGGGCCCACCCTTGCATGGCTTTGTCTGCCATTCGAATAAAATGCTGTTTTCATCCTGTTCGATTACGTTCCATACGGTTGCGCCGGGGCAACGCTTTTCCTCGTCCGCCTTGATGACATTAAATTCCTTCTCTGGAGACTTCAGACCCCTTCTCCGAGAACCGCTTAGGTAACGGACCTGCTCCTTCCAGTGATCGATGTCGTCTCCTTGGCGGAGATAAACGACGACGTGGTTGCCCCTACTGTTTGCGCCACTGTGTATGGGGTTCCAGTCTGGATCCAACTTAAACTTGAGACCCTCAATCGGGGCCTTGTCCGCGGCGGTTCCGACCCACGGGATGAGGCACAAGAAGGCAAGGACTTGGATCAATTTGTTCATGGCAGCCCTCCAGTGTTGCAGCTTCGTCTGGAAACTCTATACCGCCGGAACCCCCTTCTTGATCGACGAACGGGTGGCCATTGTCCCCCAAGTCCTTGTTCGCGTCAATGTGAAAGAATTGCCCATCACCATCGATACTCTTCCTGTCGTAGGTTGTTGACGTAACATCGCCAATAACCGCTTTCTCAGAGGTGCCGAACAAGCTAATCCCCGGCGCGAGGGATCTTCGTTTCTTCTGCCAGCACCCCCGTCAGCGCCTTCCTTACCTTCTCCACGCCCTCCGCCATAGCAAACTTCAGCTTCTCAATCCCCTCACCTGTAACTGCCGAAATCGGATAAAGCTTCAGCTTCTTGCGCGTCGCCCACTGCTTAAGCTTCTTGAGCTTCTCCGGATTCGCCACGTCGATCTTGGAGGCAACCATTAAAGTCGGCTTCTTTTCCAGCCCCGCTCCAAAACTCGCCAACTCGCCCACGATTACCTCAACGTCTTTCACCACGTCGTCCCGGCCGCTGCTGTCGGAAACATCCACCATATGCACCAGCAAGCGCGTGCGCTCGATGTGCCGCAGGAATTGCGTACCCAGTCCCGATCCTCTGTGCGCGCCTTCAATCAAGCCGGGAATATCGGCGACCACAAAACTGACTTCGTTTCGAAATGAGGGTAGAGACGCGGCTTGCCGCGTCTTTTTCGCCCGCGGAGACGAGGCAAGCCTCGTCTCTACATCAGAGGAATCGCCGACCACAACCACGCCCAGATTCGGTTCGAGCGTGGTAAACGGATAATCCGCAACCTTCGGCCGCGCCGCCGAGATGACCGAAATGAGCGTGGACTTGCCCACATTCGGATATCCCACCAGGCCGACATCGGCGAGCAGCTTCAACTCCAGGCGGAAGTTGCGTTCTTCCCCCGGACGTCCTTCTTCGTGCTCGCGCGGCGCCTGGTGCGTGGAGGTGGCAAACTGCGCGTTGCCGCGACCGCCGCGTCCGCCGCGCGCAATCACGACGCGTTCATCGGCCCGCGAAAAATCGTAAACTTTCTCGCCCGTGTCCTCGTCGTAAACGATTGTGCCCACCGGCACCTTCAGGACAATCCCTTCCCCGTCGCGCCCGGTTTTTTTCGCGCCCTCGCCGTGCCGCCCGCGCTCGGCTTTGTATTCAGGATTGAAGCGGAAATGCACCAGCGTATTGTGGCGCTCGCTCGATTCCATCCAGATATCCCCGCCCCGGCCGCCATCTCCGCCCGAGGGCCCGCCGCGAGGAACAAACTTCTCCCGCCGGAACGCCATGCACCCGTTGCCGCCGTCGCCGGCCTTCACTCGAATTTTGGCTTCATCAATAAACATGACGTGTAAATCGTGTGGCGCGGACGTTCCTGTCCGCGAAAAGCTAGCACCAGAAAAACTCACGTAGGGACAGCCGCCCTCGGCCGTCCAGCGGAGCGAAGCTCCGCAATTTCGTCGCAACGAAAAAGCCTCGACGCGAAGCCGAGGCTGGTAAATTTCCTGTAGAGACGCGGCTTGCCGCGTCTCCCCCGTGTACAACAAGACGGGGCAAGCCCCGTCTCTACAGAAAGACCTAGTTGGCTTCGATCGCCTCAGGCTCGATCAGCACAAACTTCCCCAGCGACCCCTTATCGACAAACTTGATGCGCCCCGTGATCTTGGCGAAGAGTGTGTCATCCTTGCCGCGTCCAACGTTCAGCCCAGGCTTCACCCGCGTCCCGCGCTGACGCACGATAATCGTGCCGCCCGGCACCAGTTGTCCGCCGAAAGCCTTAAACCCAAGCCGTTGCGCGTTCGAGTCGCGCCCATTTCGTGAAGTGCCCTGTCCTTTTTTATGCGCCATAAAATCAGTTCCCGGTTCTCAGTGGCCAGTTGCCAGTTTGTGCCAAACTCTTGCCGTCCAAAACAACTCTGTCATCCTGAGCGGAGCCAAGCCAGGAGCGAAGCGATTGGCTTGGTGGAGTCGAAGGACCCCTACTCAGCCACTACTTCTTCTTCCCCTTCGCCGCCGCTTTCTTCGCCGCCGGCTTTTTGTGAGGCGTCGCCTTCTTCGCCGTCTTCCCCGGCCGTGCCGAAGCTTTCACTTCTTCGCCGCCCTCGTGCGCCGCCTTCACCTTCTTTTCTTTCTTCGGAAGCTCGGGCGCCTTGAACGACTGCCCATCAAAAGCAATCTCGGTGATGCGGACCGCGGTATAGTCCTGCCGGTGTCCCCGCAGCTTCTTGTATTGCTTCTTGCGCTTGTAGTGGAAGACCAGGATCTTGTCGCCGCGTCCCTGCTCGACCACCTCGCCCGTCACCAGCGCTCCCGATCCCGCAGGCACAACGCTGCCCGCCTCCGCCGAAACCGCCAGCACGTCGCCGAACTGAACCTTTCCGTCTTTGTCTTCCTGCGTTTCCATCCGGACGACGTCTCCCGGGGCCACCCGATACTGCTTTCCACCTGCGCGGATCACCGCGTACATAGACTCTCCTTATGCTCGTGTGGGGACGGGCGACCTCGCCCGTCCAAGCCGAGCACAGCTCGGCCGCTACCATCTTGTGCTTGCTGTTTTCCCGCTGCGGCTTCTGACCGGAAACGCGGCGCGGACATCCGGGGTCCCCGGCACGCCCGTCTTTGGCGTGACGGGGTGCAGGGCGGGTCCGCAAGTACAGGCAAACTCATCTAGTCTATCGTGCGCTGTGGAAATCGGTCAAACGAAACCTGCGGGCGGTCGTGGATCATTTCAGGGGTTATCGCGCCGCTGCCAGCGCCGACAGATGAGGTGCCCACCTCTTCAATGTCGCTGACCGCCAGAAGCGCTCCCGCTGCTGACGGGCTCCGCGGTGAGTGAACGGTATTCTTCAGGTGTCAGCTTGGTCAAATCCTTATTGACCACCCCTAGACCGCGATAAGATGGGCCCTTCGTACCCTGGAATTCTTTCGCAAACAGTCCGCGCCGATTCTTCCCGATATAGTACTCGCGATTTGCAGCCACCTCGATCCTGGCCGGTTGGCCCTTTCGGTCGCCCGTACTGAACCAATAAGTCGCAGGGTTCAGCTCCAGTTGTAAGGCTTCCCGAGAATCGTTCAAGAGCGTCTGACCGCAAAATACGTTCCGGACGCTGATTTGCGGTCCAACGTACACATAGGCATACCCTGAACTGGGAGCTGGCTGCAACTCCACCGCGGACTTCCGGTTCACACGCAGCGGCCCGTTCAAATAGACGACTTCGATCGTTCCCGCCGGGACGACCTGTTCATCCCCTTTTGTAAGAAGAGCGACCAGCGGGACACCAAGCATAAGGAACAACCCAACAGCCACCCCCGCCGCCTCCGCGGTCCCCTCCGCTGTGTCTTTGGCCTTGTTGTAATGCCGAGGCCTTGAGGTGGCGCGCACGGAGGCAGCCTCGCCAGTCGTTAGACGAAGTCCCTCATAGACAACCTTTACTTGGCCGCCTCTGGCTGCTCGACGAGGACGGCTCACAGATAGGACTCTTGCCGTAAGCGCTGCACGCTGGGGAATTACAACTATCCCGTCCGCGCGGACCGCGAAAGCCACGGTGAAGTCGATCACATCGCCCACTTTTGCGTTCGCGGATGAAAATCCGTTTACTGCTTTGATTCGAAGTGGAGTTCCGTCCGGCACAACCAGGGAATCGCCATCGTTAGGTTGGGTACTGACTGTTGCGTCCGGTGTGCCTTGAGGGGTAGCCGTCAATAAAGGTTGCGTCGATTCAGAGGTTTGTGTGGCCACAGCTGGGGGTGGGACAAGAAATGAAAAAATAAGAAACGGGAGCACAATTTGATGTCCCATATCATCCTCATTGCAACGGATATTACACCCTTTACCACCGGCTAATGGAAGCTGACCACGACCCTGCGGGCGAGGCACTCAGCGGGTGGGTGGCAGTTTCTGGGAATCTTCCGTAAGTTCCAAGATCCGCGCCATAAAGTGCACCAGCCTCCATTGATCGATAAGAGTCGGCTCCCCTCCCAGTTCAACGTGGCTGATGGCCGGACTGATGAGAGCGGACTGCAGGGCTGCGGGCGGAACGTCGCGCTGTAACCATAACAATTCCGACGACGGGATCACGTTGTCGGCTGCGCCGTGCAGCAGCAGCGCCGGAACCTGCAAGGCTCCAAGATTTCCGTGAGGAGAAACCGGAGCCATCTCCCCCCGGTGGCGGGCAATGGACTCGCGGATCTCACCGGCCAGCGCATCTACCTGGTGGCTGTACAGCAATTCCATCTTCTGGCGAGACGCGGGGCTGAGCAACTCTGCGCGTTTTCGCGACTCGTCAACCTTCTCCCACAAGAGCAGCCGGAGAGCTTCGTGGGCGGTCGGAACGTCGGCTGGCGGAAAGAAATCGCCGACACGCGAGTAGATCAGAATCAATGCCCCATACTCATGGGCCATCATGTGCACGGTGGTGCCGTCGGGCCGCGCGATGGTGTTCGTGATCAGGAATTGAGACACCCGTTCCAGGTCGTCATGCGCTCCCACCGAAACCACAAAACGAATGTATGATCGAAACCGAGGGTCGGCTGCCGCCAGCAGTGCCAAACCTCCAGAGAAGCTCAGGCCGAGCACTCCGACCTTCTGCCCAAGCTGTGCCGAAAACATGCGGGCCGAATATCCAATGAGGTCAACCGAACTCCGGTCCACCTGGTAATCGGCCAGAGACAGCAACTCAGGCGTCAGCACGCGGAGGCCGCTCGAAGACAAGGCGCGAGCGAAGGCCACCATACGCGGTTCTTCGATGCCCAGATGATGCACCCCATGCACCAGGACTATGCCCGGGGCATCGCGCCGGTCTTTCGGAATGTACAGTCGCGCGCGGATGGGTCCGGACGGAGTCGGCACCTCCGTCGAAATTTCCTCGATCGGATGGGCGCTGAGGTTGGCCAGTGCTCCTGGATGCTGCGGGGATTGAACTCGCAACAGGATGCCGGCGGCGCGCAAATGGGTCCAGCCCGGACCAGCGAGCGCCAGAACCACCACAACGGCGAGGAGAACCACAAGAATTCTCAGGGCCCGGCGGCGCTGCCGTTGGGGAGCGGTGAACATCGGTCTGGGAGTACGGTGAGAGTATATCGTCAAGCAGAGCGAGGAAACGGTCGCAAAATTCTGCCCGTGCGCTTCGAGGGAAATTCAGCGATTGGCCCGGCGCGGGCTGCTTCTGCTACCCTCCCCCCATGGACCATCTCTGGACTCCGTGGCGTTACGCTTACGTCACCGACGCAGACCGGCAGTCAGATTGCATTTTCTGCCAGGCTCCCAAAGAAACCGATGAACAGGCCCGCATCGTCCATCGTGGAGCGCATTGCTACATCATTCTCAATACCTATCCTTACACCAATGGGCATGTAATGGTCGTGCCCTACGCCCACCTGAACGAATTACGCAGTCTCCCCGCCGATGCTGCTCACGAAATGATGGTTCTCACGCAGCGGATGGAGGCGGTCCTGCGCTCTCTCTATCGCCCCGACGGCATCAATCTCGGCATGAATATCGGACAAGCTGCCGGCGCCGGCGTGGCCGGACACATCCACATGCACATACTGCCGCGCTGGGTCGCGGACGCCAATTTCATCAGCGTCATCGGCGAAACCAGGGTGATGCCGGAAGCGCTGGAGGTGACTTGGGAGAGGATCAGAAAAGCATTTGCGATTGGTAATTTGTGATTGCTAATTGTGGGTCTTGGGCTTCTGAATCTTAGATTGCAAATTACAAATCACCAATTACAAATTTTCCACTACTTCAGCTCGCGCCCAAAGAACTCCTCGGTTGCGCCATAGGCCCGGATCCAGCTCTTCCACAGCAGGAAGCCATGAATTTCATCGGGGAAGATCAGTTCCTCGACGTGCACTTTCTGCGCGCGCAAGCGCTGCAACAGATCGACCGTCTGCGAGAAATCGACATTGCGATCGTCATCTCCCTGGATGAGCAGCACTGGCGACTTCCAGGTTGCAATCGCCGCATTCGGCGACGATTCAAACGCCAGCTTGACCGCGGCGTCGTGATCGGGCGCATCCGCCGGGAATTCTTCCTTGAAGTCCGACCAGTCATGCACGCCGTGCAAATCGACTCCGGCGGCAAACAGATCGGAATCATGCGCTAGGCCCATCGCGGTCAGGTAGCCGCCGTAGGATCCGCCCCACAGCCCGATCTTCTTCGCATCCACGTTCGGCAAGCTCTGCAGGTATTTTCCTGCCGCCACAATATCCTTGTACTCGGCGCCGCCTCGAGGGCCTCCATCTTTCGGTTCGCGAAAATGACGGCCATACATAATGCCCGTCCGATAGTTGACCGACAGCACCACGTACCCACGGCTCGCCAGATACTGATTCATCGCGTATGCGTTGTGGTAGTAGTCCATGTAATGGAAGCCGAGCATCATCTGCCGCACTGATCCGCCGTGAATAAAGATCAGCGCCGGACGCGGACCGTTCTGTCTTGGTTCGAACAATTGCCCGTGGATTTCCCAGCCGTCGACGGCTTTGAAGATGACCTGCTTCGGTGTGACTAGTTGCGCCGAAGGGAAGTCCGCCGGCAGCGCGCTTCTTGCGATCATCTCGCGTCCGTGCGCTGTCACGACGTAGGGCATCGCTGGAGTCGTGGCTGTCGAACCCAGGCACACAACTTTCCCTGCAATTTCCAGCGGCGTCCACTCCATGGTTTCGCCGCGGGTAAGTGCCTCTGGCGCTCCGCCTTCTACGGAGACGCGCCACAGATGGCGCCGGTCAATGTCGCGCGGGTCAGTATCATCCTGGTTCGAGGAGTAGATGACCGAAGTCTTGTCAGAACCGAGCGCCACATCTTCGGTCTCAAATTTTCCCGGAGTCAGCCGCGTGGCGGGCCCGCCAGAGGTTGCAACCGAATAGAGATGGTTCCATCCGTCTTGTTCGGAAGAAAAAACGACGCGATTCTTTGCGGCAAATTTAAACGACCCATCTTCCGTCAGCTCCGGCAGCGAATCATCCAGGCCCAAACCGCTCTTCCAGATTTCGTGCGCCGAATCTTTGGCAACGTCATAAACCCAGATCGCCCAGGGCAGCGGCAGCTGCGGAATCAGAGGCCGCTTCATCTGGCGGCCCGCCAGCCGCACGAAGGCGAGTTGGCTGCCATCCGGCGACCAGCGCGGATACAGATCGCGATCGGCACTGGGTGAGACGTAGCGCAGCGTGCTGCGGCCGAATTCATAAATGCCGATAAAATTGTGATCGTCGCGATGGCTGACGAAGGCAATCTTCTTTCCATCGGGCGACCACTTCGGTTGCGAGTTGCTGCCTCGCGCGTAGGTCAGCGCTTTGGCTTTATCCTTCCCGGAAATGGGCGCGATCCAGATCTGCTTCTTCGCCGACCATACGACGAACTCTCCGCTCGGCGATATCTGGATATCTTCGCAATCTTCCTCCCCGCATCCCATGTCCCCAAGCAAACGCGGTTCGCCCGAACGAAGCTCGCCCGAACGAAGCTCGCCTTTGTCCACATCCATCGCCCACACCTGCTGCACGCGCTTTTCGACGCCGCTGGTCGGGTCGGCGATTTCTCCTGCCTCATTGGCCTCGCTGCCTCGTGCATAGACGACGGTTCGTCCGTCAGGAGTCAGCTTCAAGGCAGCAATCGGCATGCCGTCGTCTCCCGCGTAGTGCGTCACCTGCCGCGCCTCGAAATTGGGAGCGTCCGCGACCCACACGTTGCGCTCACCCCGAGCCGCAAACACCCAGGCGATGCGTCCAGCGGTTTCGGCGGCCACAAGATTGCTGGGAAACGGCGAGCTCATGACCTGTTCCAGCGTAAAGGCATGAGGCGCCGTCTGTGCGGAACAAGGAAAGAAAAAAGAGGAACACAGAAGCAAAATGAAAGAGCACGACCAGGCAGACAAAGAGCGAGTTCCCATGACCGGCAGAGTACGTGAAACCGGGCTGCATTGACAACTGCTGGATCGATAATCAAAGGAGCAAAGGCGATTTCTTCAATTACAAGTCACCAATTGCAAATTTTGCATCCAGGTCCAGGCGCTTGCGACGGTGTCACCAAGATCGCGCGTGGCGGTCCATCCCAGCAGGCTTTGAGCCTTCGCCACATCGGCCACCAGAACTGGAGGATCGCCGGTCCGCCGAGGTCCGATCTTTCGCCGCACCGGCCGTCCCGAGGCCGCTTCCGCCGCGCGGATGACTTCGAGAACGGAATGCCCCCGGCCTGTGCCGAGATTGATAGCCAGCGAGTCACCCTTGTCTGCGTCGCTGCCTTCTTCGAGGTATTGCAACGCTCGGACGTGCGCATCGGCGAGATCGCTGACATGAATATAGTCGCGAACGCAGGTGCCATCCGGCGTCGGGTAGTCGGAGCCGAAAACTTGCAACTCCGGCCCGTTCTCAGCGGAGGCGGCCAGCGCCAGTGGAATCAGATGAGTTTCCGGGTCGTGCATCTCGCCAATCTCTCCGCTGGCGTTTTCACTGTCATCGGCTCCCGCGGCATTGAAATAGCGTAGGCTCACTGAGCGCACTCCGTAAGCGCGGCCATAAGCCTCGAGCGCGTTCTCGAAAAAGAGCTTCGATGCGCCATAAGGATTCACCGGCTCGCGCGGCGTCGCCTCAGAAATAGGAATCTGCGCGGGGACACCGTACACGGCGCAACTGGAGGAAAACACGAAGCGGCGGATACCGGCGTCCAGCGCGGAGTTCAGCAGGCTCAGTGCCCCAAGAACGTTGTTCCGGAAATACTTGCGCGGATTCCCGACCGATTCTCCGACATAGGCATGAGCGGCAAAGTGCATGACCGCGCCGGCGCGCTCGAGTACCGGCCGGAGCCGGGCTTCGTCGGCGATGTCGCCCTCTACCAGTTCGAAGCCGTGCGCCAGGCGGCGAAAACCAGTGGAGAGGTTGTCATAAATCACGACCTCATAGCCCGACCGCCGCAGCGCCCGCGCCGCATGACTGCCAATGTAGCCTGCTCCACCCACGACCAGGATCGCCACACCATCATCTTGCCGCGAGCAACGGCCGCCACAAGGTGATACTCATCACTCTCCGTTTGTGACAGAGGAGTCGCAGAGATTTCGCCCGCGGCTGCCGACTGGTGTAGAATTTGAAAGTCAAACCCCACGCTGCCATGCTCGGCAGCGGATTCCATCGGGACGTAGCGCAGCCTGGTAGCGCACTTGCTTGGGGTGCAAGGGGTCGCGAGTTCAAATCTCGCCGTCCCGACCATTTCTTGCCTACGCGCCCCTTCCCCTGTGACCCCTGCCCTTGCATTTTTTCGGCGTTTGGAGCAACTTTTTAGGGTACTAAGGAGGCCTTCCGCCATCATGATTAACCTTCTCATCCATCACCAGGTCGCCGACTATACGGCTTGGAAAGCGGCATTTGATTCCGCCCTCGACTGGCGGCGCAAGAACGGCGAGTGCGGTTGCCGTATTTTCCGCAACGCTGAAAGTGTCAACGACCTCACCATTTTCTTCGAATGGGAGAATCTGGAAAAAGCGCGGGCCTTCGTAGCCTCCGAGGAACTGAAAGCCAAAATGGCGCGCGCCGGCGTCAAAGGCACGCCTCATGTCGATTTCCTCAGTGAAGTGCACAGCCTCCGCCGCAGCGCTGCCGACTAAACCTTGGAGTTGACTCGACGTTCCGCCAACGCCGAAATAGGCGCTCCCGAGCGCCTGGAATTTCCGTATCTATTTCCGCCTGCCCGCATCCAAGAGGGCTGAACCGGCAAACCGCACCGGAAGCAGATACCTCTGTTTTGGCAATTTCCCCTCTTCTGGTTTGCAGAAATTAGTTTGCCCAAATTCGCACCTTCAGGAGACCTTCATGCCTAGGAAACCAATCTCCAGCAATTCGAACAAAGCTTCCGCCCAACCCCGCTACCACCAGACAGCGCGCGAACTCCAGGCATTTGGCACGGTGACCAGCACCATGCCGCTGCAACTGGAAGAACCGGTACGGCTCGAAATGACCGAACAACTCAATCAACTGTTGGCCGACACCATCACTCTTCGGGATCTCTACAAGAAGTCCCATTGGCAGGTGTCAGGCGCGACTTTCTATCAACTCCATCTTCTCTTCGATAAGCACTTCGGAGAACAGAATGAGATCGTCGACGCGATCGCGGAACGAATCCAGCTTCTGGGCGGAATCAGCGTCGCCATGGCGGCCGACGTGGCCGAGTTGACCCGCATTCCTCGTCCGCCCAAGGGCCGCGAAGAGGTTCCCGTGCAACTGTCTCGCTTGCTCGACGCGCACGAGATCATCATCACTCATTGCCGTGAACTCGCCGAGCTCGCCACCAAACTGGGCGACCCCGGCACCAACGATCTGGTGGTGAGTGATGTGCTTCGTCCCAGCGAACTGCAGGTCTGGTTCCTGAGCGAACACCTGGTCAATGCGCCCCTGGTCGAAGCCGAACCGCTGCGGGAATCGGCATAAGAGAGTAGAGAGTAAGGTTGTGTGGAAGCGGGCCTCTGCCTCGCTGGGATGCGGCGGAGCTCCGCTACCCCACTAGCGGCGCACCGACAGAATGTGCAGGATCTGCTGGAGCTCATTCCGCATGTGCGCCACACTCACGGCCGGACTCGCGGGAAAGGGAAGGGCCGTCTGGTTCCGGTCGGACTTGCTCTCCTCGCGTAATTGCGCCCGCGCGCCCGCGATCGTGAAACCGTCTTCATAAAGCAGTTTCTTGATCCGCACCACTGACTCCACATCGCGCTTGCGATACATGCGCTGCCCGGTGCTGCTCTTGACCGGCTTGAGCTGCGGAAATTCGGTCTCCCAGAACCGCAGCACGTAAGCCGGCAGGCGGCACAAGCCGGCGACTTCGCCGATACGGAAATAGAGCTTGTCCGGAATAATGATTTCGGCGTTGCGGCCTGCTTTTTTCGAAGTCTTCTTTCGGACAGTCATGGGAGGCCGCATCCGTGCTCCTGTATACGCGTTTCTAGCACGACCCGCGCCGCGGGACAACCCCCAAAAGTGCCTGGAAGTGCAGCCGGCACGCCGAAATCAGTGGGATGGTCGTTAGTTGTTCGCGGTTTACCGGGTTTGCCAACGACCAACGACGATCGACCAACGACCGCCAAAGGAAAAGCCTCTCAAGAGGTGCTTCTCCTGAGAGGCTTTGGGGAATTTCTGAACGAGCATCCGTCCGCTTAGTGTTTCTTTTTCTTGGCGGCTTTCTTCTTGGTTGCCATGAAGTGTTTCCTCCGTTTGAACGATTTGTTCTCCCAAGGTTCTCGACAGGGCACCTTGATGCCCGGGCTACTCAACTTCTTGTATGAGCAGCTGTCCTACCCCAAGATATTGCCATTTGTATGTAATTTGTCAATGAAAATATCACTGCCCCGAGCGATTTTGGCGAAGCGCGTGCTCCGCTTGCTCGCGCAACCTCATACCCAATTTCAAGTCACGGGAAAAGGCATTGCGTCAGAAGCCGGTGAACCCGCGACGCCTGTGCGATAATTTCAAAAGAAATTTATGTCCGATTACAAAGTCTTCTGCGCAAAATTGAAACAGGAATTGCCCGGGCTCCCCGAGCCTCCGTTCGACAGCGACTTGGGCAAGAAAATCTACGAGAACATCTCGCAACAAGCGTGGGGCCAGTGGATGGAACACTGCAAAATGCTGCTCAACGAATATCGCCTGAATCCGGCGCGCAAACAGGATCAGGAAGTCATCGTGAAGCAGATGGAGCAGTTTTTCTTTGGTGAGGGATCGGCGCGCCCGGCCGAGTACGTTCCTCCGGCCCATTGAGCGCGACGTTGAGCGCGGCGCCACGAAACACGCCGCCGTGCGAGCCATCCGCGTTCGCCAGCCGGTGCTGACGGCAGGTTACTGACTGATTACCTCTGGCCGCTATCGCGTCCCCAATTCATCACCTCGTAACACTCGTCGGCCACACTGGAAGCGTGGTCCCGCAGGACACCATACCGCAGACCGTCGCACCGGCTTATGACACGCTGATCCTTTCGGATCTGCACCTCGGCGCCGACATGAGCCGCGCCCGCGAGGCCTTGCACGTTCTCCAGGACAATCAATTTCGCCGCCTCATCCTGCTGGGTGATATTTTTGCCGACCTCAATTTCGGACGTCTGAAAAAAGAGCACTGGAAATTTCTCGGCTACATTCGCAAGCTCTCCAATCCCAAGCGCAACGTCGAAGTGGTCTGGGTCGAAGGCAATCATGACACCGGCCTGGCCGAAATCATGTCCCATTTGGTCGGCGTCCGCGTGTACCAGGAATATCAATGGGAATATCAGAGCCTGCGCCACATCGCGGTGCATGGTCACCAGTTCGACGGCTTCGTGGTGAAAAACGTCCACGTCAGTTATTACATTGGGACGCTGCTCTACCTGCAACTGCAGAAGTGGGACTCGAAAAACAAGACCGTGACCCGTTTCCTCGACCGGCTGGGCACGCGCTGGCAGCGCTTGTCGGAGAAGGTCGCTCACGGCGCGCTGGCCCATGCACGCCACCATCAAGCGGAGCGCATTTTCTGCGGCCACACCCACGCCGCCCTGCACAAGCACGAGCACGGAACCGAATATTTCAATTGCGGAGCCTGGATCGACGAGCATCCTACCTATATCACCGTTGGCGAAAACGGCGTCCAGATCCATGAATATGTCGAGTGCCCTGACGATCTTCATCCCGCCGGAGATCCAAGTTTCGCGGATGCCGAATTCGGCGACGAGGTGGGACTGCTCGAAGATGGCGAATTCGAGGGTGTGGCTACCTGACCTTGGTTCCAGCGGCACATGGTCTTCTGAAATTTGAGAAAATTCGTTTGCCACAAAACGAGGCACGCTAAAACTTGCGCAAACTTACCATCGTTTTCCACCATGCCGGCGGAGGGCATCGCAGCGCAGCAGAAGCCCTCAAAGCCACACTCTCCAGCCAGGAGCATCCCTGGGATGTCAATCTCCTCGACATTCAGGAATTGCTCGATCCCCTCGACCTGATTCGTCGCGCCACCGGCCTGCGCATTCAGGACACCTACAACCTGATCCTCCGCAAAGGCTGGACGCGCTTTACGCCGCAACTCCTGCTCGTTCTGCAGGGCACGATCCGTGCCTACCATAACCCAATCGTGAAACTGCTCCGAGCTTACTGGGCCGAACATCCGGCGGACCTGGTGCTCTCCGTAATCCCGCACTTCAATCGCGAGATCGCTGAGAGTCTTCCGAGCGATGGCGCCAGGACGCCTTTTGTGACTCTGATTACCGATTTAGCCGATTATCCGCCCCACTTCTGGATTGAGCGCGAGTCGCAGTACATCATCGCCGGCACGGAACGCGCCCGACAACAAGCTTTAACCATAGGGCATCCCGCCGGCCATGTCTTCCGGACATCGGGAATGATCCTGAAGCCAAAATTTTACGAAAAGACCAGCGTCGATCGCGTCGCCGAAAGGAAGCGCCTCGGCCTCGCGCCCGATTGTCCAACCGGCATCGTCCTCTTCGGAGGCCATGGCTCCCAGGTCATGGTTGGCATTACGAAGAAACTCAACCAGGCTGCCAGCGGCGTCCAGCTAATCCTGATTTGCGGGCACAATCAGAAACTCGCCGCTAAACTCAAGGCACTGCCGGCCAGAAAGCCCATCGCCGTCGTTGGATTTGCGCAGAATGTCGAATACTACATGGCTCTCGCCGATTTCTTCATCGGAAAGCCAGGCCCGGGCTCGATCAGCGAGGCGCTGCAGTTCCACTTGCCGGTCATCGTGGAATGCAATTCCAATACCCTGCCGCAAGAACGCTACAACGCGGAATGGGTGACGGAGAACGGTTACGGGATCGTTGTGCCCAGCTTCCAACAAATCGCGCCCGCCGTTCAACGCTTGCTCCAGAGTACGACGTTCGATGAATTCCGTCGGAAGGCTGATGAATACTCCAATCGCGCGCTGTTTGAAGTGCCCTTAATTCTGGAGCAATGCGCCGAACGCTCGGCAGCGACCGCGCAATCTCACGCCGTTTAATGGCCTGCTAGAAGTGAATCGCGACGCCGGTTGAGAATCGCACGCCGTTCTGTCCCTCCCCATAGAAACGAGTATTGATCCAGTCGAGCTGTCCGCGGACCGTCACCGGCCCGAAGATTCGATAATCCAGCCCATCGCCGACCCCATTGGCGAATGAAGTATTCGAGTCGGAAATTCCGTTGCTCCGGCTGATGTGCCCCACGCCCACCAAAAACTCCGCGAACGGACGGAAGCGTTTGACCTGCACCGAAACTCTCGGGCCGAACAGAACGTTATGCGCGGCGATGTCGGCACTGGTGCCGTTGAAATTGTGGCCGCCATAATGCGCGTCGACATCGGCCACCAGGCCAATCCACGGCAGGAATTTCCCTTCCAGTGTTGCCTCCCATCCGTTCAGATTTGAGGTGTCGTTGGAGACGATAGAAGTGCGGTCATAGGAGTAGCCGAAGAACACGTTGCCCTTGGTCGGAATCTGCGCCCAGGCGGCGCTGCCCATCGTCAATAACAGGACAAAAGTCCACAATCTTCGCATTTGTTTTTACTCTCCTTGTGTGCGAACTGAAACATGCGATCTGGGGCACGCAATCCGAGCGTGCGATTCGAGACGTGCGGCGCCAAGCAAGACTTGGAATTAGGAATATAGATGCAGGCGCGGGTGAAAAATTTGCCTTGCGACGCAGCATACCAGGGCAATCAGCGGAACAGCGCGGCAAAAAAACCGCCGAGTTTTCTGAAGAACCCGCGCGCCGGCGGGCGTTTCGCCGCTGCCGTTCCCGGACTGCCCGGTTGTGGTTTCAGGCTCGCCGCTGGAGGAAGTGGGGTCGCCAGAGCCGGAGTTGCCGCCGGACGCGAGTCGGGAGGCAGAGCCCGCACATCCTCAACCGGAGCCGGCGGAGGTCCAGTCGCGTGGAACACAAGCGGCGCTTCTACCTGCACATGAAGTTCGTTGCGCGCCGCTGAGGGATCAAGTGGAGCAGCGGCTGCCGGAGCTCCAGTCGAGGGCGCACTCCCTGTGCGAGCTGTCTCCGCCACCGGCGCTGGGTTCGCGTTCAAGGCTGGCAGCGCATCTCCCTGCGTTCGGCTCTGCACGGGGAGATTGTTGGTTGCCCGCAGCGGAGCGTCCCGGGGCGGCGGACATCCGCACTCCAGCGGCACCGCGCTGTCCACGCGGTCGAGTTGTCCGGAATGAAACATGAGCTGGTCGGTTGCCTTGACTTGATAAGTGCGATCGCCAAGCAGCTCGGAAACCATCGCCGACGCCGTATTGCCGGGCAGCGCGCGCACGCAGGTGTTCCCCTGATTGTCGGCGCTGATGGCATAGTGAAATTCCCCCGGCCCCACCAGAAGGATGCGGAAATCCGGCGTCATCACCGAATCCGAAGAAGCGTCGAGAGCGAAGTGCGCCTCCAGCGCGCCCGTGTTCATGCTGAGCATCAGGTTGTGCCGGTTTTGCGACGGCGTAACCGACACCGTCGTTCCCGGGCAAACATGCACCTCGCCGCCACTCGACAAACGCAGAACGGCAGTATCAGGCCCGGCCGTGATCGCGGAACCCGAACCTCCGTCATTTCCCGTCAGCGCCAGCGGGCCGGCCGCGCGCACCGCCGCTACCACCGGTTGCGGTGCCGGCGTCAGGCTTGGAACCGTGGGTGCCTGGAACGGCGAGCGGTTCGCTGGGTTGGGATTTTTCCCGAGATGCACGACCAGGCGGTTTCCGGCAGCATCCCAGGTGTAGGCGCGCGGCGCGAGCAGATCCACGACCACGCGCGCCACCGGCGGATTCTGCTGGAACTGGTCGGCGCGCAGTGTGCTGATCTGATCGGCTTGAATGCTGATCCGCTTCTGCGGCGTTTCCAGCCGCGCGTTAGGCAGATCGATCACCAGCCGCTCCGGATCGCTGATCGCCTGGATCGACGGAACCAGCGGCCGCGTCGAGAGAATTTCAACCGCCGGGCCGTCCTTTTCCTGCACGATCCGGAAGCTTTTGATCGCGGCAATCTTGCTCACAACCACCGCAGAAGGGGCCGACTTCGAAGCTGACTGCGTGGTCTGGGAGCGAAGCCGCGGTGCTCCGACTCCGAGCATTCCCAGCGCAACCACCACGCACAAACTAAGGGTGCCCCATCCTAACGTCGTGCTTTTCGACGTTAGGGTGGGCTCGCAAGACAACGGCGGCCGGAGCCGAGGATGCAGCGGGAAGTCTTTCACGGAAGCGCTCTGGTATTACAGCAAACATACCACTCTGGGGGTTCTGCGGAAAAAGACCTGCGGAAAAAGGCCGTGAAATGATCAGCGCGTGGAGAAGGCGCGTGAGGTATGACTAATCGGCCAGGAACTCGTATTCATCGATGACCGCTGCCACTGCCATCTTGCTGGCGGGATCGCCGCCTTCGACTCGCACCACGCGGCCCTTGCAGCGCACCCGGATGCTTTCAGTCAGCGTGATTTCGGGCGGCAGGGTCAGGGTGAAATCAATCGCGGAGCCCGCCTGGATGGCGGAATCGAGGTAGAAGCAGATTCCGCGCGCGCTCACGTCGCGGGTCTGTGCTTCGTGCTCCTCCTCGTTTACGCCGTAACGGACGCTCACTGGCAGGCGAAGCGCAAACCGCCGCGTGGCGCGCTTGTCATGGTCCTGCTGGGTCTCGGCCATTGAACCTCCTCAAAGGCAAGGTTTCAAAGTTTCAAGGTTTCAGAGTTTCAAAGACTTGCAGAAATCGCATGTAAGCATGGCAAGTAGCGGCCAGCCTGTCAAGGAGAAGCCAGGTTTCAAAGTTTCAAGGTTTCAGAGTTTCAAAGAGGTGTCACGGTTCAAATCGTGCAAAGGCTGCCGTTTTCCTTGAAACCTTGAAACTCTGAAACCTCGAAACCTGACTCTTAACGCTACAATGAACTCGGGTCTTCCCGCATGGTCTTCGTTCTCGATAACTACGATTCGTTCACCTACAACCTCGTCCAGTACCTCGGCGAGCTGGGCGCGAAAGTGGAAGTTCGCCGCAATGACGAAGTGACGGTTCAAGAGATCGAGGCCATGCGCCCCGAGCGCATCGTCATTTCTCCCGGCCCCTGCACTCCGCAGGAAGCCGGCATCAGCATCGACCTGATCCGCCACTTCGCGGGCAAGGGCAACGTTCCGTTGCTCGGTGTCTGTCTCGGGCATCAGGCCATCGGCGCGGCCTTCGGCGGCCGGGTGGTGCGCGCCAGGAACCTGATGCATGGCAAGACCAGTCAAATCGAACACGATGGCAAGACCATTTTTCGCGGCCTGTCTTCCCCAATGACCGCAACCCGCTACCACTCGCTGATCGTCGCCGAAGACGGATTGCCGGGCGATCTGGAAGTCAGCGCCTGGACTTCAGACAAAGACGGAACCCGAGTCATCATGGGACTGCGACACCGGAAGTTTCCCGTCGAGGGAGTGCAGTTCCATCCCGAGAGCGTACTAACCGATGAGGGAAAGAAATTGGTGAAGAATTTCCTACAGACAAGTGGATAGTGAATAGTGAATAGTGCGGCCACGCTTCTACTAACCACTATCCACTAACCACTATCAAGTCAGTCCAAAGTTTCAAAGTGTGGCGACTGAACACCGACCGCCGCAAACGCCTCGTCCGCAGAAAGCACGATTTTTAGCAGCGGGCTCCTGTCGCTTGTCGTTAACTCAATCAGACGAGATAGACCCATTCCAAGCGTGGCCGGGGCGACGATAAAACGAGGGCGTCTGGCCGCGTCCGGCATGGCGGGCTGCCGGTTGGCCAGGTCAAGGATCATTTCGGGAGATAAGGCAAAATCGGTGACGGCCGAGAAGTCGTAAATACCCACGCGGGCATCGGTTGCGATCGAATACTTTCGAGTCGCCCAATAAAGCTCTGGTATCAAGTTATCGGTGAGCCGCCCCTCAAATCGCAGGAGCAGTATCTTGTTCTCTGGGTCAAACTCAAAATGGTATTTCATTTGGGGGAGGGCGAAGTCCTAATGTAAACGATGTAAACGAAAGGTCAATGTACTGTGGTTACCATGCGTTGTTACTGCTGGGGGGTATTTCTACCCACTGCCCACTATGCACTGCCCCTGGCCATCTCCACCGCCCGCAGCACCGCTCGCGCCTTGTTTTCTGTCTCTTCGAACTCACGCTGCGGATCGGAATCGGCCACGATGCCCGCGCCCGCCTGTAAATACGCCTTCTTGCCTTGCATGAGCAGCGTCCGGATGGCAATACACGAATCCAGGTTCCCCGCAAAATCGGCGTAGAGCACCGCCCCGCCATACACTCCGCGCCGCGTCGGCTCCAGTTCTTCGATGATCTGCATGGCACGTACTTTGGGCGCGCCGCTCAGGGTCCCGGCGGGAAAGCAGGCGGCAAACGCGTCCATCGCATTCAGTTCCGGACGCAGCCGCCCTTCGAGCGCCGAAACCAGGTGCATCACGTGTGAGTAGCGCTCCACATACATCAGACCGCGCACCTTCACCGATCCATAGTCGCTGACGCGGCCCAGATCGTTGCGGCCCAGGTCCACCAGCATCACGTGTTCCGCGCGTTCCTTCTCGTCCGCGAGCATCTTCTTCTCGAGGACTGTGTCTTCCGCTTCGTCGCGGCCACGAGGATGCGTCCCCGCAATCGGACGGTATTCCAACTTTCTCCCAATTGCCCGCACCAACATCTCGGGAGATGACCCCAGCACGTGCATTCCGGCGGAATGTTTCCCGCCGCCGAAGCGCAGGAAGTACATATACGGCGAAGGATTCACCGTGCGCAGCGCGCGATACAGATCGAGTGGAGCGACTCCCGGCTCGAAGTCCCAGCGCTCGGAAAGCACGACCTGGAAGATGTCGCCGGCAGCAATGTATTCCTTGGCGCGCCTGACGCTTTCCAGAAACTTCGCCTTCGGAGTGCGCGCCCGCGTCTTGAGCTTGGACTTGGGGACGGTTTTGCGCCAGTTGGCCGGCTTCCAGCCCGCAGCGAGTTTTTTCTCGATGCGAGCGATGTCCTTCACGGCTCGTTCGTAGGCGACTCGGGGCGCTTCCCGCGTCACGTCCGCCGAGGCCACAATGTGGATCTGATGGCGCAGGTGATCGAAGGCCAGCACGCGGTCGAAAAACATGAGCACACAGTCGGGAACGTGCAAATCATCCGCAGCGTGTTCCCCGATGTTCTCCAGCCGGCGCACGATGTCATATGCGCAATAACCGACTGCGCCGGCGGTAAACGGTGGCAGCCCTTCCATCGGCGCCGGACGATGTTGCTGCAGGAGTTCCTTGATAACCTCAAAAACATTTCCCGAGCGCCGCTCGAGGTTGCGGCCACGTTCGATCTTGATCTCGACGCCGCGCGACTCCAGCCGCAGAAACGGCCGCACTCCCAGAAACGTATAGCGTCCAATTTTTTCTCCGCCTTCGACCGATTCCAGCAGAAAGGCATCGGGCTCTCCGTCAGAGACGGCCAGGAAGGCGGAAACCGGCGTGAGCAGATCGGCCGAGATAGATTTCGCCACCGGAACCAGCGTGGCGCCGCGTGCCAACCGGGCGAACTCTTTGTAGTCGGGACGGATCACTGCACCTTTCCGTCGGCATCCATCAGGCGGAACTCGCCGAGGTTCAGTTCGCGCACGCCCGCTTCGATCTTGGCGCGATCTCCCACTACGATCCAGGTCAGGTTATCCGGTCGCACCACTTCCTTTGCGGCCTCGTTTACATCGTTCGTCTTGAGCGCGCGGACTTTTCCTGCGTAGGTATCGTAGTAGTCGTCAGGGAGGCCGAATTGCACCAGGTCCACGATGGACTGTCCCAGCGCGTCCAGCGTCTCCCGCGAACCCGGCAGCTTCAGCGTTTCGTTTGCTTGAATTCTTGCCAACTCGTCCGTGCCCACTGGATGATTGCCGATGATTCCGCGCAATTCCTTGTTCATCTCCACCAGCGATTCCTTCGTCTTGTCGGTTTGCACGGGCGCGATCGCATAGAACGGCCGCTGCGACCGGGCGCCGGGAAGAACGGAGCGCACTCCGTACGACCAGTGCTTGTCTTCCCGCAGATTCATATTCAGACGCGCGCCAAACATGCCGCCCAGACTGTCGTTCATCGCTTCAATCGCGATCTCCCGCGGATTTGCGCGCGGCGGCGCGACTACCCCGGCAACGATCACCGATTGCAGCGCTCCCGGCTTGTCGATCAGGTACACAGTAGATTTCGCGGCCACTGGAACCGTCTTCACGTTCTTTGCGGGAACGCTTCCGCTCTTCCACCCCGCAAACAGTTTCTCCAGCTTTGGCGTCACTTCCTTCAGCGTCGTGTCGCCCACTACGATGAGCGTTGAGTTGTTGGGACTGAGCCATGTGTCATGAAACTTCACCAGATCTTCTCGCCTCAGCTTGGCCACGCTCTCCCTGGTCCCAGAGCCCGTCAGCGGATTCCCATACGGATGCCCCGCTCCATACAACAGTGCCGGCAACACGCGTAAAGCCAGCGTCCCGGGCGTGTTCTGTTCGCGTTCGATTCCAGCGAGCACCAGTTTCTGCTCGCGTTTCACTTCGCTCTCCGGATACGACGGATGCAACACAACGTCGGCAAACAGGTCGAGCGACGGATCGAGTTTCGAGCTCAACGCCGAAAGCGAAATGAACGATAGATCAAGGTTCGAATACGCCCTCAATCGGGCTCCCAGCATTTCCAGTTGGTCGCTGATTTCGAGCGCGTTATGGGTACGCGTCCCGTCGGTCAACACCTGCATTGCAAGATTCGCTGTTCCCGGCGCGGTCAACGCGTCGGAAGCGAATCCGGCGTCGGCTGCCAGCGTGAAATTCACCAGCGGAACTTCGTGGCGCTCCGCCAGAATCACCTTCAGTCCGTTCGACAAAGTGGCTCGCTCGAGCTTCGGCAGCTTCAGCTCAGGCGGCGTCCCGGTAGCGGGAGCTTTGCTGCGATCCGCGCCTGCGGCCGCCGTCTTGTACTCGGGGAAAGGATCCACTTCGAGGATGTAAACGCCGTCCGAAAGCCATTTTTGCGCCGCCACCCTCAAATCCTCGGTGGTCGCCTCTTGTACGCGCTTGAGCGAGATCTTGTACGCATCTGGACTTCCGCGAAACACCTGGCTCTGCGCCAGCCGGTCGGATTTTCCGCCGAACCCGCCAATCCGCTCGATGCCGCGGATAAAGTTCGCCTGGTACTGCGCTTTGACGCGCTCTAACTCCTCCGCTGTCGGCCCACTCTTGATGAATCGCGCCAACTCTTCATCCACTTCCTTTTCCACCTGCGCAATACTCTGTCCGGGACGCGCCGTTGCCTGCGCCACGAACTGCCCGCCAATTTCCCGCAAGTCGGCATAAGCCGCGGCATCGGTAGCGATCTGGTCTTCATATACCAGGCGCTTGTAGAGTCGCGACGACTTCCCCTGACTCATGCAATCGCTGACCAGGTCGAGATAGTCTCCTTCCGCGCTGCCATATTCCGGAACATTCCACACCTTGTAAATTCGCGCCTGCGGCACACGGTCCTGCACAACCTGCCGGTGCGTTCCCGTCATCTTTGCGACCCACACTTGCTGGTGTGCCACCGGCGGCCCCGCCGGAATATCGCCAAAATACTTAGCGACTTTTTCGCGCGCCGTCTTGGCGTCAATATCGCCCGCCAGCACCAGCACCACATTCGACGGCCCGTAATAAGTCTTGAACCATTCCTGCACATCCTTCATCGACGCCGCATCCAGGTCGGCCATGTCTCCGATCGTCGTCCAGGAATAGGGATGCCCCGCCGGATAAGTATTTTGCGTAAGCAGTTGCCGCGTGACCCCGTAAGGTTGGTTTTCGCCCTGGCGCTTTTCGTTCTGCACTACGCCGCGCTGCAGGTCGAGCGTCTTCTGATCGAGCGACCCCAGCAGGTGCCCCATGCGGTCGGACTCCATCCACAACGTAAAATCCACCGCCGAAGTCGGGACATTCTGGAAGTAATTAGTCCGGTCCGGATTGGTGGTGCCGTTCAAATCGGTCGCCCCAATTCGCTCCATGGCGTCGATATACCGCCCCTGCGAGTGCTCGCTGCCGCCAAACATCAAGTGCTCGAACAGATGCGCAAACCCGGTCTTTCCCGGCTTTTCGTTCTTCGACCCCACGTGGTACCAGATGTTGATGGCCACAATCGGCGCCTTGTGATCCTCATGCACGATCACGGTCAGACCGTTGTCGAGCACGAAGCGCTCATAGGGAATATCAATCTCTTTTGTCTGCGTCCTACCGCTCGCGGCCAGCGCGAACACAAGAACTAAAATTGCAAACTCAGCGCGCATCTTTAAACCTCCGAAAGAATTTCCCGGGAATAAGTGTGCTGCAGCGATGTTTCAGCCGCGGGCCGACATCGTCCAGTTTTTTTTGGACTTTGAAAGTGGAAATTAGTTTACACCCCGAATTGAACAACAATTTCCCAAGACGGCGGCATCGACGTGCTCTTTCCGCGTGCTCGGGAATTCAGCCCCGGAGGGGCGGGCCAACTTAGCCCAGCGCTTCAGCGCTGGGAAATTGAGGAATCGAGCCAAGTCCCGTAGGGACGACCCAGTTCGCGCCCGGCCACGGATCGCCCCTCGCCGGTGTTATCCTAATCGGGATCACGCCGCAGGGCTTTAACCTCTTCATGTCCAATCCACACACGTCCAATCTCAACGCATCCGACCCGGCCGCTCCCGAATCCACACCCGCCAGCGAACCGGCCGAATCCTTCAAAGATATTTTTTCCGAGTACGAACATAGCCATTCCCGCAAGAAGGAACCGGGCGCTCAAGGCCGCGAAGGAACCGTCATTGCCGTAACTGCCGACTCCATCGTTCTCGATATCGGATTCAAAACCGAAGGCGTTCTCCCGCTTACCGCGTTCCCCGCCGGCAAACCGCCGAAGCCCGGCGACAAAGTGCAAGTCACCATCAAAGGGCGCGATCCCGAAGGCTACTATGAACTGACCCGCGGCAAGGTCGAGCATCCCACCGACTGGGCGTCGCTCGAAAAAGCCTTTGCCGAGAAGTCCACCATCGTCGGCACCGTCACCGGCGTGGTCAAGGGCGGCTTGAGCGTGGATATCGGAGTGCGCGCCTTCATGCCCGCTTCGCGCAGCGGAACCAAAGACGCGTCAGAACTCGAAAAGCTGGTCGAACAGGAAATCCGCTGCCGCATCATCAAGCTCGACGTGGAAGAGGAAGACGTGGTGGTCGATCGCCGCGTTCTTGCCGAAGACGAAGAACGCGCCGGCAAGGAACGCCGCTTCTCGGAACTCAAGGAAGGCGACACCGTGCAAGGCGAGGTTCGCAGCCTGACCGATTACGGAGCGTTCGTGGATATCGGCGGCGCTGACGCCCTGCTTCATGTCGGCGAAATCTCGTGGCGGCGCGTCAACAAGCCGTCTGACGTGCTTTCCACGGGCCAGCGTATCGAAGCCGTGATCATCAAGATCGACGCGGACAAGCGCCGCATAGCCATCAGCATGAAGCAGCTTCAGCCCCATCCCTGGGACGCCGTCGCTGAAAAATACAAGCCGGGCGAGCGCGTGCGCGGCGCGGTTTCGCGCATCGCCGACTTCGGCGCGTTCGTGGAACTCGAGCCCGGCATCGAAGGCCTGATTCATATTTCCGAAATGTCATGGGCCAAGCGAGTAAGAACCCCTGCCGATGTAGTGAAGCCGGGCGAGACCGTGGAAGCCGTGATTCTGGGAGTGAACGCGGCCGAACGCCGCATCTCCCTCGGCCTGAAGCAGGCGCTGGGCGATCCCTGGGCTGTGGTGCCGCAGAAATTTGCCCCGGGCACGGTCATCGAAGGCCCAGTCACAAGCCTGACGAAGTTTGGCGCTTTCGTGCAACTCACCGAAGGCGTTGAAGGCATGATTCACGTCAGCGAAATCAGCGCGGAAAAGCGCATCAACCACCCGCAAGAAGTATTGAAAGCCGGCCAAATGGTCAAGGCGCAGGTGCTGGCGCTCGACGCGGAAAAACGCCTCATACGCCTGAGCATGAAGCAGCTGCTCCCATCTGGCCTGGATGAATACCTGGCCGAACACAAAGCGGGAGATATCGTCACCGGCCGCATAACTGAGGTTTCCAGCGGAAGCGCGCGAGTGGAACTCGGCGAAGGCGTGCTGGCGGCGTGCCGGATCCCCGAAGAGAGTTCAGAGAAGGAAGACAAACGCGCGGAACCGGTACCGTCATCATCATCAAAGCCCGATCTGTCGTCGCTAGGTTCCATGCTGCAGGCACGTTGGAAAAGTGGCGCTCCCGCGAGCGAAGCCAAGCCGGAATCGTTGCGGGCAGGCCAGATCCGCAAGTTTCGGATCGCAAAACTCGATCCCGCAACCAAGAAAATTGAATTGGAGCTGGAGTAAGTAAGAGCGAGGGATCAGCCCCGGAGGGGCGCACCAGCTTAGCCCAGCGCTTCAGCGCTGGGAAAAGTGGAAGAAATGATTCGAGTCCCGGAGGGACGACCCAGAGAACCTCCCGCAGAACCTGCCCGTCCAAATGATAGAATCCCCGTCATGGCAAAAACACTAATTCAATCCGTGGTCAAACAGCTCCAGCAGGAACGGTCGCGACTCGAGGATGAGCTCCATCGCGTAACCGCTGCCCTAACTACTTTCGGGAGAGTCTTCATGCAGGGGAGCAAGCGTGCTCCCGTCGCCATTCGCAAGAAGCGAAAGATTTCAGCCGCCGGACGCCGGAGAATTGCAGCCGCGCAGAGGGCGCGATGGGCAAAGGTCAGGGCCGCCAAGAAGTAATTCTGGCTGTTGAGACGGGGCTTGCCCCGTCTCACGGGCGCCCCGGTCTTTCAGGTCCGAAGGCTCCTTACCACTCCCCCCACAAATTCGGCGAATTGTCGGACATCCTCTTCCGTCGTGTCGAACGAGCACATCCAGCGCACCACCGACTTCTCTTCGCTCCACACATAAAAGAAATACCGTTCCTGGATCTTCTGGATTGCCGCCCGTGGAATTTGCGCAAATACCCCATTCGCCTCCACCGGATACGCAATCGTGACCCGCGGAATCTTCTTCACTTCCTGCTCCAGCAGTTGCGCCATGCGGTTGGCATGCTCCGCGTTTCGCCGCCAAAGATCGTTGGTCAGCAACGCTTCCATCTGCACCGACATGTAGCGCATCTTCGAGGCCAGCTGCATCCCCTGCTTGCGCACAAACGAAAAATCCTCCGCCAGTTCCGGACGAAACAATACCACCGCCTCCACGCCCATCAACCCGTTCTTCGTCCCGCCAAAGGAGAGCGCATCCACTCCCAGATCGCGTGTCGCCTGCCTCAAAGTAAGCCGTTGCGCTGCCACGGCATTGGAAATCCGCGCTCCATCCATGTGCAAGAACATCTTCCGCTCGTGGGCAAACCGCGCCAGCGCCTCGATTTCAGCCGGCGGGTACACCGTCCCCATCTCGGTCGCTTGCGTAATTGAAATCACCCGCGGCTGCGCGTGATGCTGATCTCCAATTCCGTGGTACGCATGGGCCACCGTTTCCACCGTCAACTTCCCGTCCGGCGCGGCCAGGGGCAGCAGCTTGCAGCCGGTAAACTTTTCCGGCGCGCCACATTCATCCGTATAAATATGGGAAAGCTCCGGACACAGCACCGCATGAAACGGCCGCGTCAGCGCCTGCAAGCTCAACACGTTGGCTGCTGTCCCATTGAAAACGAAGAAGACGGCTACATCAGGTCCGAAATGCTCGCGGAATTTCTTGATCGCCGATTCGGTGTGAGGATCATCCCCATACCCCACCACGTGTCCCTCGTTGGCGCGCCGGATCGCCTCCAGCACCTCGGCATGCACCACCGCGTTGTTGTCGCTGGCAAAACTCCGGCTCGGTTTCATGACCCACAATTTAACAGAACTGAAAATTCCCCGGAGCCTCCCGCCGTTACCATGAATCCATTAATTGTTCTAAGATTGCAGCGGCTGGTCGCCGCACCGAAGGTGAGTAAAAGGTCGCGGGGAAAGCGGTCTTGACTTTGGGTGGCGCAGCGGTTTACCGCTGCGATTAACGCCCAATTCAGACGGCTTTAGCCGCTGAGGGCAGCCGCGGCCTGCAGCGCGACCAGGCTGACGGTTTACTAAGTGCAATGATATGTCTCAATTCTTGGCAAGAACGTCATCGATGATCCTGTCCGGCGCCCTTCTCGCCGCGCTCCTTTTCACGGCCGCCTGCGGCAACAGCAAAGAAGCCAAGGCCGACGCCCCGCAGGCCATGCCGGTCAAAGTTCAAACCGCGAAGGCTCAAAAAGTCGACGACACCACCGACTACGTCGCCACCTTGAAATCCCGCGACTCCGCCGTGGTCATGCCGCAGGTAGAAGGCATCATTACGCAGATCTTCGTCCACTCCGGCCAACGCGTCGCTGATGGCGCGCCCATGATGCAGATTGATCCTGCCAAGCAGCAGGCCACAGTCAAGAGCCAGGAAGACGCTCGCGCCGCCCAGGTTGCCCAGGTCATTTGGGCTAAGCAGAATTACGAACGCGTCAATGGCCTTGCCAACGCCGGCGTAGTCAGCAAGCAGGATCTCGACCAGGCCCGCGCCACCCTCGACGCTGCCCAGGCGCAACTGCACTCGCTCGATGCTCAGGTCAACGAGCAGCAGGTCCAGTTGCATTACTACCAGGTAGTCGCGCCGCGTGCGGGCATCGTCGGGGATGTACCCGTCCGCGTCGGCGATCGCGTCCTCACCACCACCCAGCTCACCACCGTCGACCGTCCGGGCAGCCTTGAAGCCTACATCTATATTCCCATCGAGAAGTCTGCCCAGCTGAAGATGGACCTTCCCGTTCAGATCGTCGACGAATCCGGCAGCCCGCTCGCCGCCAGCCGCATTACGTTCATCTCGCCTCAGGTGGACACCACGACCCAAACCGTGCTCGTCAAGGCCCAGATCGCAAATTCGAATGACGCCCTGCGGACGGCTCAATTCATCCGCGCCCGTGTAGTCTGGGGCAGCCAGCAAAAGCCGGTGGTTCCGATCGTGGCCGTGTTGCGAATCGGCGGCCTTTATTTCGCTTTCGTCGCCGAGCCTGACCAGAAAGGTGGATATGTGGTCCACCAGAAGCCGATCCAGATCGGCCAAATCGTAGGCAACGACTATGTCATCCTCGACGGCGTAAAGCCGGGAGACAAGGTGGTGGTCTCCGGTACCCAGTTTCTAATCGATGGAGTGCCCGTGGTTCCGCAAGAAAGCAGCAGCTAAGAGTAACGTCCCGACTTCGCGTCATACCAACTGTCATCCTGAGCGAAGCGAAGGACCTATGAATTTGCATCCGCCTCAAAGCATAGGTCCTTTGCTTCGCTCAGGATGACAAACGAACGCTTATGGTCGATTTTTTCATTCATCGCCCCGTATTCTCCACCGTCTGCGCCCTGCTCATTATTCTCGCTGGCGCGGTCTGCATCCCCACGCTGCCCATCGCGCAGTTTCCCAACCTCGCCCCGCCGCAGGTCGGGGTCAACGCCGTCTATACCGGAGCCAGCGCCCAGACCGTCGAGTCCGCCGTCACCTTGCCCCTGGAGCAGCAGATCAACGGCGCCGAAGGCATGAAGTACCTCACTTCCTCCAGCGGCAACGACGGCTCCAGTTCCATCACCGCCACCTTCGACCTCAACCGCGATCCCGATCTCGCCGCCGTCGACATTGAGAACCGGGTCAACACCGCCCTGGGACGCCTTCCCAATGCCGTTAAGCAGGTCGGCATCACCGTCCAGAAGAGCTCGCAGAACTGGGTTTTTGGAGCGGCCGTGTATTCGCCCGACGGCCGCTACTCTACGCTCTTCATGAGCAATTACCTCGATGTCTACGTCCGCGACAGCCTGAAGCGCGTTCCCGGCGTGGCCGACGTCATGGTCTTCGGCGCTGGCAAATACTCCATGCGTCTCTGGCTCGATCCCGTGCGCATGGCCAGCCGCGCCCTCACCGCCGACGATGTGGTCAACGCGCTCCAGGAACAGAACGTTGAAGTCGCCGCTGGACAAGTCGGGTCCCAGCCCTCGATCCCCGGCCAGCAATTCCAGATCAGCGTCCGCGCCGTCGGCCGTCTCTCGGAATCCACTCAGTTCGATAACATCATCCTCAAGAGCAACGCCGATGGAACGCTGGTCCGCTTGCGGGACGTCGGTCACGCCGAGCTCGGCTCCGAAGACTACAGCTCCGACGTGGACTACAACGGGCACGACTCGGTTGGCATCGGCATCACCCAGCTCTCCACCGCCAATGCCCTCGACGTGGACCGCCTCTGCATCGCCGAACTCGAGCGCCTTGCCAAACGCTTTCCGCCCGGCATGAAGTATGAGCTTGCCTTCGACACCACCGACGCCGTGGGCGAATCGATTCGCGATGTAGTTTCCACCCTCGGCCAGGCCATCTTCCTCGTCATCCTGGTTATCTTCGTTTTCCTCGAAGACTGGCGCTCCACCATCATCCCCGCCGTCACCATCCCGGTCTCGCTCATCGGTACTTTCGCCTTCGTCAAGCTGCTCGGCTTTTCCATTAACACCCTGACCCTGTTCGGCATCACCCTCGCCACCGGCCTGGTGGTCGACGATGCCATCGTCGTCATCGAAAACATCGAACGCCATTTGCAGGAAGGCGAGCCCAATCCCGTAAAAGCCGCGTCCGACGCCATGAGGGAAGTCACCGGCGCCGTCATCGCCACTTCGCTGGTGCTGGTCGCCGTCTTCGTTCCCGTCGCCTTTTTTCCCGGCACCACCGGAATTTTGTTTCGCCAGTTCGCGCTGACCATCGCCTTCTCGATCACGATCTCCGCCTTCAACGCGCTGACTCTAACGCCTTCGCTCTCCGCTCTCCTGCTCGGCCGAGTGCACGGCGGGAAGAATTGGTTCTTCCAGCGCGTCGATCGTGTCGTCAGCGCGGTCACCAACGGCTACGTTCGCGCCCTGCGGACGTTCCTGCGCTTCGAAGCCGTCGCGCTTATCCTGTTTGTCGCCGGACTCGGTCTCGCTTACTTCGTCTTTCAGCACGTGCCCCACGCCTTCGTCCCCAACGAAGATCAGGGATGGCTCATCGTCGCCATTCAGGCGCCCCCCGGCGCATCGCTCGAATACACGCGAAAGATCGGCGAGCAGGTGACCGCCATCACCAGGAATTTTCCTGAAATCGAGGGCACCTTCTCGGTTGCCGGCTTCAGCTTCGCAGGCAGCGCTCCCAACGCCGGCATGGTTTTCGTGAGCCTGCGGCCGTACGCGCAGCGCAAAGGGCATGACCACAACGCTGCCGCCATCCTGAATCGGATGCGTGGACCATTGTTCGGAATTTCCGGGGCCATGGTCATCCCCTTCGAACCGCCCGCCGTGTCAGGCCTCGGAACGTTCGGCGGATTCCAATACGAACTCCTGGATCAGGGCAATCACACGCTGCAGGATCTCGATAAAGTCACCCACGACCTCACGCGCGCCGGCGCCGAGCGCAAGGAAAAAGATCTTGCCGGACTTTTTACCACCTACACCGCCAGCGATCCGCAGTTTGTCATCACCATCGATCGCGAAAAAGCCAAGAGCCTGCACATCCCCCTCAGCCAGATCACCGACACTCTCAGCGTCTACGTGGGTTCGGCCTACATCAACGATTTCGATTTCAACAACCGTTCTTATCGCGTCTATGTGCAGGCTGACAAGCAATTCCGTTCGCATCCGCAGGACATGAAGCAGTACTACGTGCGCTCCGATTCCGGCGCCATGATCCCGCTCGAAAATCTAATCACCATCAGCCAGACCGGCGCGCCCCAGGTCATCAGCCACTACAACCTTTTCCGCTCCACGGAAATCAACGGCTCCGCCGCCCCCGGCTTCAGTTCCGGACAGGCCATTGAAGCCATGCAGCAACTCTCGGCGAAAGTCTTGCCGCAGGCCTACACCTACGAATGGTCAGGAATTTCGCTGGAAGAGCTGGCCTCGGGCTCGACCACGCTGATCCTCTTCGGACTGGGAACGCTGGTCGTCTATCTCACGCTTTCGGCGCAGTATGAAAGTTTCGTGCTTCCCTTCATCATCCTGCTCGCCGTGCCCATGGCGCTGCTCGGCGCGCTTTCCGCGCAATGGATCCGCAGTCAGCAAAACGACGTGTACTGCCAGGTGGGACTGGTCATGCTGGTCGGCCTCGCCTCCAAGAACGCCATCCTGATCGTGGAATTCGCCGAGCAGTTGCGCGAGCGCGGCATGACCATCCTGGACGCCGCTGTAGAGGCCGCCCGCATCCGCTTGCGCCCGATTCTCATGACCTCTTTCGCTTTCATCCTCGGCGTTGTCCCCCTCGTCACCGCCAGCGGCGCCGGAGAAAACGGGCGCCACTCCGTAGGCACCACCGTCTTCGGCGGCATGATCATGAGCACGATCCTGAACCTGTTCTTCATCCCCGTCCTCTATCTCTTGATCGAAGGCTTCAGAGAGCGCCGCCGCAAACTCACGCCCGCGTAGGGACAGCCGCCCTCGGCTATCCAGCCGAGCGAAGCTCGGCAACTGCCGGCGCAAAAAAAAGCAACCTCGAGGGTTTCCTCAGCGTCTGAAAAGGCGAAGAAACCCCAAGGCTTTCACGCCAAAGTAAAATCTTGTGCGAGGTCAAACCTATGAAAAAATTATTGTTTGTCCTTCTCGTTCTCCCGGTGATTTTCTCGATGGCGGCCCTCGCCAGTTCCGCCGCCCAGGGCAACCAACCCGCTGGCATGCTCCCGCAGAAGAGCTACGATCGCATCGTCAAGGAAGTCCGTCATGAACTCGTGATGCTTCCGTACTACGGCGTGTTCGATAGCCTCTCCTACAAGGTCGACCCCGATGGTACCGTGACCCTGTTCGGTCAGGTCTCGCCCGTTCGGGGTCCCAGTCTGAAGTCCGATGCCGAAAACGTCGTCAAGCGCATTGAAGGCGTCGAGAAAGTCGTCAATAACATCGAGGTGCTGCCCCTCTCTCCCAACGACGACCGCATTCGCCGCGATGCCTACCGCGCCATCTACGGCAACGAAGTCCTAAGCGAGTACCAGATGCGCGCCGTTCCGCCCATTCACATCATCGTCAACAACGGTCGCATCACACTCGAAGGCGTGGTGGCCCGCCAGATGGACAAGCAAATTGCCGGTATACAGGCCAACGGTGTCCAGGGAGCATTCTCCGTGACCAACAACCTCGTAGTGGAGGAACAAGAGAAAAAGAAGTAGGCGCAATTCCGTGTGCTCGTGTGGGGACGGGCGCCCTCGCCCGGCCTTTCTATTGCCTTTCCCAGAGCAGCCTCGACTCCTTGAAGCGCTTTCCTTCAAGTCCTCTATTTTCTTATGGTTACCGCAGAAGTTACTTCTGTCATTTGGGTTTCCCCGAATAACAGGTTGTAATTCCATCAGCGTGTTCGTGAACGGGCTTTGACGGACCGCAACTTCCCCGAAAAAGCAACCGCGTTCTTAGTCGCTGAGGGAAACGTATCCATCAGCACGCAAAGCTGTTTTTGGAATGTGCTCTAGAAGTGGGGGATTAGTGCGTCTTCGAACGAACTCGAAGATTTGGGTCTTGGTGGTCGTCTGCGTGGTGATCGCCCAGGCGCTCGCATCCCTGTTCCTCTCAAAATCCTTCCGCCTTACCGCCATCACCGATTGCATCACCTTCTTCCTGATGGTTTCAGCTTCAGCTGCCTTCGCCAGGAACGCGTTCGCCAGCAAACCCCAGCACCGTCTGGGGTGGATGCTTCTGGGCGGCGGTTACGCCATCGAAGCCTGCAGCCAGATCTTGTGGATGCATTTTGAGTTGGTGCGGAAGGTAACGCCCGCCATGAGTCTGGTGGACGCCGGCGTCTTCCTGGCTTGGACCACCCTGATTCTGGGCTTTGCTCTGCGGCCTCACGTCGTCCCGAGCCCTCAACATCAGCGCCTTAGAATGTTGGATCTGCTCTTACTTTTCCTGGCAGGTCTGTACCTCTACATGTTCCTCGTCATTCCCTGGGAGTTCATGGCTCCTGAGCCCCAGTCCTATGCCCTGGCCTACAAGTTTCTCGCCCTGGCCCAGGACGTGACCATGCTCTCCATCGTCGTGCTCGGCTGGCGCCAGAGTTCCGGGCGATGGCGGCGTTTCTACACTCTGCTCGTGGGCATAGTCGCCTTCGACACCATCATGGAATACATCGTGGATACGATCGATAGCTCCGGTGTTTCCTTCAGTGGTGGTTGGTACGATTTCGTGTCGGCGGTCGGGATCGCCGCCATGACCGTGGCGGCCCTGATGGCCTACCGTCTGGAACCCTCGTCGGAGCAAGGCGATCCCAACAGCGAACGATATTGGTTGTGGGCTTCGCGTCTGGCTGCTCCCCTTACCGTCATCCTTCCCCTGCTGGTGGCCTGGTCATGCTTGGACCGCAGTCTGCCCGTCCCGGTTTCTCAATTCCGCATTTTCCTGTCGTTGGGCGCGATTGTGGTGTTCGCTTTTGTCGGCATGGTCAAACAGACCCGGCTCGAAAGGGAACTGGCCAATGCCAATCTAGAGTTGCTCGACGCTTCCCTGACCGACATGCTCACCGGCGTTCGCAACCGGCGCTACTTCACCAATTCCATCGAGGCCGATGTGCGCCAGGCGCTGCGTTCGTTTGACAATCCATCCAGCGAACTTCGCAATCGCGATCTTGTCTTTTATCTGATCGACATCGACCACTTCAAGAGGGTCAATGACCAGTTCGGGCACAAGATTGGAGATCAGGTCCTGGCCGAGGTCGCGCACCGCATCAATTCTGCCGCCCGCCTTTCCGATGCTGTGGTCCGCTGGGGCGGCGAGGAATTTCTTCTCTTGTCGCGCTATACCGACCGCAAAGAAGCCCACGTCCTCGCCAATCGCATTCTCGAATCCGTCGGCTCCAAGCCGTACAAAGTGGAGGCCAACAATTCCGAACTGCGCATCACCTGCTCGGTCGGTTGGGCGGTTTTTCCCTGGACGGAAATCGAGACCAATCTCGTGTCTCACGATCAGGTGCTCGTGTTAGCCGACTTTGCCCTCTACCAGGCCAAGGGTTCGGGAAGAAATCGAGCGGTGGGTCTGCTGCCGGCCGGCCAAACCGTCCGCGCCGGAACCGTCGCCCCCACCATTTACATCAACGGAATTCCAGCCTCTCCCGTAAGCACCTCGGGCCCGCCCGTCGAGGAGGGCTCCACGCCCGACCCCGACACAACTCCAACCAACACCGCCGCCGCCTCGGCCACCTGATTTTCTCACTGTCATCCTGAGCGGAGCGAAGGACCTATGCATTTGTCTTCGCAATGCGATCGAGCTTCCGCCCTCTATCCGCACACTCCCGGCACTCGCACCCGAATCGTGTGCGGCACGTCGCGCAGTTTTCCCAGCAACGCCTCATCGCACGCCCGATTGATGTCGTAAATCGCATACCCCAGCGGCCCGCGAGTGTCCAGCACCTGCCGGTCGATATTGATCCCCTGATCCGCCAGGATGTCGTTAATCGCCCGCAAGATTCCCGGCACATTGTGGTGGATATGCATCAGCCGGTACGATCGCGGCTCCGAGTTCGCATCAAAGTCCAGATGACAATGCGGCAGGTTCACGCTCAGCTGAGAATTCCCGCTCTTGAAGTAATCGATCATCCGTGCCGAAACAAACTGGCCGATATTCTGCTGCGCCTCCTCCGTGCTCCCGCCAATATGAGGAGTCAAAATCACGTTATCCAGCCCCAGCAGCGGACTCGAAAACGTCCCGCCCGTCTCCGGCTCCGAAGGAAACACATCCACCGCCGCTCCCCCCAGTTTCCCGCTCTTCAAATGCCGTGCTAAAGCCTCATGATCTACCACAAACCCGCGGCTGAGATTAATCAGGCAAGCTCCATCCTTCATGGCGCGAAACTCGTCTTCCCCAAAGAGATCCTTATTTTGAGCCTTGCCATCCACGTGCAAAGTGATCACGTCGGAAATTTCCAGCAATTCGCGAAAGCTGACGGGCCGGGCATTCCCGCGCGCCAGAACATGCGCCACATCATGAAACACGACGCGCATGCCCATAGCCTCGGCCAGGTCCGATACCTGCGACCCAATCTTCCCGTAGCCCACGATCCCCAAAGTCAGACCGCGCACCTCATGCGATCCCTCCGAAGATTTATTCCAGACTCCGCCATGCAGCCGCGTGCTGGCCTCAAACGTCCGCCGCAGCAGCAGGATGATCTCTCCCATGGCCAATTCCGCCACCGACCGGCTGTTCGAATGCGGATCGTTAAACACCGCAATCCCACGATCGCTCGAGGCGGCGCGGTCAATTTTGTCCACGCCAATGCAGAACGCTCCCACCGACACCAGCTCCGGAGCGGCATCCAGCACCGCCGCCGTAATGCGAGTCTTCGACCGCACCCCTAAAATCGAAGTCCCGTGCACCTTCTCGATCAGTTCGCGCTCGTCCAGCGCCCGTTTCAGCGACTCCACTTCGAACCCCGCTTCTTCAAACTGAGAAGCTGCCACCCCGCTGATGTTCTCCAGCAATAAAACTTTCAAAGACCCTCCAGGACTTCGGCCGCAAAGTAAGCAAACAGAATTATAAGGGTGGGAGTTTCGTATCAGGGTATCGCTTTAGCGATACCGCAATGTTCTTCAAAGCTGACGCCCCTTTAGGGGCTGGGTTCTGAACGCCACGTTCGAGGCTTACTGCCAGCGCTCAGTGGCTGATCAGCGTCGATTGGCTGGCCACGCACTGCCACGCCCCGTTCGCATAGACCCAGGTGTCGGTGAAGCGGCCCCGCCGCAGATAGGGCTTACCCTTTTCGATGCCCTTTTCGCGATACGTGCCGGTCACCACCGCCGCCGAGCCGTACATGTACACCGTGGTCGATTCGTTCACAATCTGTTCCGGATGAAGCGACGGGCTGCCCACGCTTGCCAGAAACTGTGCCTTATTCTGGATGCTGCCGTCGTAGTCGATATAGACCAGATTGCTACCCACCAGTTCGCCGAGCGCCTTCACGTCTTTTTGTTGCTCCGCCAGGTTCCAGGTATTTTCCAGCGCGATGATCTTGCTCTTCTCCGCGTCCCCACTCTGACCGGTCGCAACCGCAGAAGCTGCCAGCAGCAAAAGCAACGTAGCCATCGTTTTCATGAAGTAACCCCTTTCGCGGCGCGCTTGGAGCCTGTGGAGACCCGAGCGCCCCGACCGGCTGCACCAGTGACTGCTATTTATGCGGATCGTAGCACGACTCACCATCCCCCACTGCATCGGCAGGTGATTTTGGGTGGCGCAGCGGTTCACCGCTGCGGCAACTGCACTGACTTGAAAGCGGCTTTAGCCGCTGAGCTCGCACTCTTCGCTCAGTCGCCGCTTCGTCCCTGCAAAGTGTTACAACTATATGGGGCCGCCGGGACATTCAGCCCGCCCTCCATGAATCTTTCAACCGCGCCCCGTCATCTTTTAACCTTTGGAGGAAACGAAAATGGCACTAACCTTGGAGGAAGTGAAAATGGCGCATGAACTGCTCCCGCTGCCGTACGACTACACGGCGCTCGAACCCACCATCGACGAAAAAACGATGCACCTGCATCACGACGGGCATCATGCCGCGTACGTCAAGAACCTCAACGCGGCCCTCGACAAGCATCCCGAATTGCACAAGAAAACCGCAGAGGATCTCCTCCGCGACCTGAACGCCATCCCGGAAGACATTCGCGCCGCCGTTCGCAACAACGGCGGAGGCCACGTTAACCACACCATGTTCTGGACCATCATGAAGCCCAAAGGCGGAGGCGATCCCACCGGCCCCATAGCCGAAGTGATCAAGAAGACCTTTGGCGACTTCAAGACGCTCCAGGAGAAATTCAACGCCGCCGGTGCCGCCCAGTTCGGCAGCGGATGGGTCTGGCTGGCAGGAGATTCCAAAGGCGAAGTGAAAATCCTCTCCACGCCCAACCAGGACAACCCCATCTCGCAGGGTCTCCATCCCATTTTTGGCAACGACGTTTGGGAGCACGCCTACTATCTCAAATACAACAACCGTCGTCCCGAATACCTGCAAGCCTGGTGGAACGTAGTCAACTGGGATGAAATCAACAAGCGCTACCAAAAGTTGATAAAGAAGTAGGTCGTGTGGCGGCGGGGTTCCGCCCCGCCCAGTTGCTCGCGTAGGGACGGCCGCCCCCGGTCGTCCAGCCGAGCCCAATTTAGCCACCGTTTGCCTTCCAGCGTAAGATAGAAGATAGACTGCAGATAGTTAGTCGTCGGTCTGTCCGGAGGCCGCCATGCGCAAGCTCGCGCCGACTCTTACCCTGTTCCTCCTGATCGCACTCTTTTCCGCCGCCCAGGAAACCAAACCCACTCCCAAAACGGCTTACAGCCCGGTTCCCGTAAATGCGGCCCGAGAGCCCAACCCGGTGAAGTCCACTCCCGAGTCCATCGCTGAAGGCAAGAAGATCTATGGTTACGACTGCGCGCAATGTCATGGCTCGAGCGGCGACGGCAAAACCGATGTCGCCAAGGATCTGAAGATTCCCGACCTCACCGATCCCGCGCTGCTCAAAGACCGCACCGACGGCGAACTCTTCTATGTCATCAAGAACGGCCACGGCGACATGCCTCTCGAAGGCGATCGCGCCAAGCCCCAGAAACTTTGGGATTTGGTCAACTACGTCCGGTCCCTGGCCAGAAAACAACCACCCGCCGACCAGAAGCCGCCCAATTAGGCTTGGTCACAGCCGCGAAGCGGCGGAATAAGAAAGCCCGGCACGTGAGTGCCGGGTAGGCAAAAAGGAACAAATCGGAGTCCCGTCAGGGACGGCGCCAGGTTGCTACTAGATCAGACCTTTGCGGACTTTCTGAAGGAAATCCTCGGCTTCAGCACGCGCCTTTTCCATCATCCTCGAATCGCTGCCGTGATCGAATTCCATTTCATGCAGTACAAGCTCGGCAGCAACCTTGGGTGTGTATCCGCGCTTGATCAACGCCCGGGCGCGCACGGCGAAAGGGGCGGCAATGTCCAGTTGTGGCTCTTGTTCCGCAAAAAAACTGCTTCCCGCCTCGCACTGGTGTTCGCGAAACTTCGCCGCGGCCAGACGGTCGTAAGCACCCTTAGCCTCTTCTCCGCTAAGCAGCGTGGGGACCGGGAATTTCCATCGGCAGTTGGAGCAGGCCCAGCCCTTGGCATCGCCTGCGACCCAGATCAGCGAGCGCTCCATATCAATCCGAACAATGTTACCGCAAGGGAAACCGCCACGATAGAGCGCAGGCGCCGTCTGGGGGATCAGGCGAAGGGTCGGTGCTCCATTGTCAGGTTGATCGCTGCACTCTTCGCCCTCGGGCCAGACCGGCCCGGCTGTGTGGGGGGTACCAGAGATGTCTCTACCCCTGTGCGCGACCGAGCGCTACTGTTGCCTGTGTGTGGGGGAGACGGCGGGCCTATCCGCCTGTTCCCCCTTTTCTTGCGCGAGGACGGCCTCGCAGGCAAGAACGGATTCTCCATGCTGCGTGGGCCGATCGCGGGAGCTTTGGTGCGATGCAGCGCTATGTTTGCATCCATTGTCATTTCTATCAGCCGCCGCGGGAAAATCCGTGGCTGGAAGCGGTCGAGCTACAGGATTCCGCTTCTCCCTACCATGATTGGAACGAGCGGGTCACGGCGGAGTGCTACCTGCCGAACGGGGCCGCGCGGATTCTAGACGGACAGTCCAGAATCGCGAAAATCGTCAACAACTACGCCCGCATCAGCTTCAACTTTGGTCCCACGCTGCTTTCCTGGATGGAGCAGCACGCGCCCCAGGCTTATGAACGAGTCCTTGCGGCGGACCGGCAGAGCCAGGAGTTCTTCCCCGGTCACGGATCGGCGCTCGCCCAAGCCTACAACCACACCATCCTGCCCTTGGCCAACACTCGCGACAAGCGCACTCAGATCCTGTGGGGCATCCGCGACTTCCAGCGCCGCTTCGGACGCGATCCGGAAGGCATGTGGCTGCCCGAGACCGCCGTGGATGTGGAGAGCCTCGAGCTTCTGAGCGAAGCCGGAATCAAGTTTACCGTCCTCGCTCCTCACCAGGCTCGACGTATGCGCAACCGGCTTTGGGAAGACTGGCAGAGTGTGGAAGGCAGCAGGATCGATCCGACGCGTGCTTACCAGTGCTACCTTCTTTCTGGACGTACGATCAGCTTGTTCTTCTACGACGGACCCATCTCGCATGCCGTCGCTTTCGAAAACTTGCTGACGGACGGGGAACGATTTGCGCACCGGCTGCTCAGCGGTTTCAACTCCGAGCGCGACTGGCCGCAGATCGTGCACATAGCTACCGATGGCGAAACCTACGGCCATCATCATCCGCACGGCGAGATGGCGTTGGCCTATGCCCTCGATTATCTGGAACGCAACCAACTTGCCCGGATTACCAACTATGGCGAATACCTGGCCATGCATCCGCCGGTGCAGGAGGTGGAAATCCTCGAAAAGACTTCCTGGAGTTGCCTGCACGGCATCGCACGATGGGTAAACGATTGCGGCTGCCGATCGGGCGGCGGCAATTCATGGAATCAGCAATGGCGCCGTCCTTTGCGGAATGCGCTGGACTGGCTTCGCGACGACCTGAGCGCGGTGTACGAGACCAGGGGCGCCAGATTGTTCCTCGATCCCTGGGCCGCGCGCAACGACTACATCCAGGTGGTGCTCGATCGTTCTTCCCAAAACAAAGACGCCTTCTTCGCACAGCACACTCTGCGGCCGCTCTCCCCGGCTGAGCAGGTGGAAGCCTTGCGCCTGCTCGAAATGCAGCGCCACCTCATGCTCATGTACACCAGCTGCGGCTGGTTTTTCGACGACCTGACCGGTCCGGCCACGTTGCAGATCCTCCAATACGCGGCCCGGGCTTTGCAGTTGAGCCGGCAGATCACAAGCGAGGACCGGGAAGAAGCCTTCCTGCAGCGCTTACAGGAAGCCTGGAGCAATGTGCCCGGTTGCGGAAATGGCCGGCACGTTTTCGAGCGCTTCATCAAATCCACCATGCTCGATCTGGTCGGGGTGGGCGCGCATTACGCCATCAGCTCGATCTTCGGCGGATACCACGGACGCGACTCCATCTTCTGCTATCGGGTTGCGCTGGAAAAGTCCCAGGTTCTGCACTCTGGCAAGACCAAGTTTGCAGCGGGCGTGGCTCTGCTCACATCGGATACGACCGACACTTCGTTGCGAGCGGGCTTCGGAGTGCTTCACTTTGGCGATCACAACCTGAGCGCGGGCGTGCGTCCGCTTGGTGACGACTCATGGTTTGAAGAATTTGAGGATCAGGCCTGTAAAGCGTTTTCCGGGGCCGATCTCCCCGCCTGCCTGCGCCTGATTGACCGCTACTTCTACGGCTCAACTTATTCGCTGAAATCGCTGTTTCAAGACGAACGCAGAAGGATTGTCAGCCAGATCATTGATTCGACGCTGAGCGATGCCGAAGCACTGTACCGCCGCGTGTACGAGGACCACGCCCCGCTCATGTGCTTCCTCTCGGAGCTGCAGTTTCCCCTCCCGCCAATTTTGCGGCTGACTACCGAGTTTGTCCTGGCCACAGCCGCACGTCGCGCTCTGGCAGATCAAGGGACGGAGTTGGAGGCGGTGCGATCACTTTTGGATGTGGTCCAGAGAAGCGGGTTCAGCCTGGATGCCTCCAACCTGGAACCTGCACTGCGGCAGCGCTTGAATGTGCTGACGGAACGCTGGATGCGGAACCCCGGCAATCTGGACACTCTGGAAGAGGTGGAAAACGTGATCGCGCTGTCGCGAGTCCACCCCTTCGAACTGAATCTCTGGAAGTCGCAGAACGCGTATTACGAGCTTTCGCAGGCGATCGCGGGCAACGGAGCCGGAATCGTGAATGACTTCTGGCTCAACCATTTTCGCGGGTTGGGGCAGTGGCTGGGAGTTGCCTTGCCTCAATTGCCGGAACCGCGGCCGCGCACAGAACAGGATCCTGCGGCGTAGAACTCCGTCGCGGATCAACGGCCACATTGGTTTCTATGGCAACGGTGCAGTGAGCGGGAAGGCAGTTCTGGAGGTTCAATATGCGATCATTTCGCCACTACTTTCCGGGTTGGAGTCGCGTATTCCTGCTGAAGACAAGAGTAATCGGGGACACCGACCGTCACCTGGGTCTGCCTGCATCACCAGGCTGGCGAGCACTCTATGTGGCCGCACTTTTTGAGCCCGACGAGGGACGCCTGGTGCAGCGGATTGACGAGGCCAAGAAAGCATTGGTAGTGCGCGCCCGTGAGCTTTTCCGGACTGCGGGAGATCATCTGCAGGAGGAGAGCGCCATTGAGGACACTCTCCAGTCGTTACACGCGCTGGAGCAGTGCCGGGTGCATCTCCATGCAGAGGCGCTGAGCGGCGAGACTGACGGACGTGATCTCCGCTATCCAGTCGTGTAAAAAATTTGCCGAGCCGGGTTTCTTATTAAGCGGACAAGGTCCTTCCGCAATTAGCAGCGACCCCTCGGCACGGTTTACTGAGAACTGAAAACTGAGAACTGAGAACTGGAACCGCGACCTGTTCCAAATCTGTGCGCCCCTTGTGCAAATTCCGGTCGCCCAGCGCAGCATGGTCCAACCCAATTTTCTGCCCACCCCTCAAACCCCGCCACTCGTGCGCCTGCCGCAGTAACCCTCGACCCACACTTGATCCAAATTCATCCCGTCTAATCCGCGCCCTGAAATTCCACCGTTGCACAATTCTTATGGTATTGACCCGACCTTTTTGTGCGCGTACAGTCGCTCCACTCGAAGCAAGCATCCGCTTCGAGCAGCCAACATGTTCTCCCAGAACCAAAAAGCGAAAGGCCAGCAACGAATATGCCCTGCCAGGGGTGAAAGAAAGCGCCATGAATTCTGAAAGCCAATGGATCGTCTACCGCACCCGTTTTCTGGTGCGCGCCCGTCAACTCACCGAACCACTCGTTTTTACCGATGCTCTCGGCCGGGAACAATCCGGCCGGCCCGGCGACTACCTCGTCGAGTCCTCCGGCGGCATAAAGCGCATCACCAACCGAGCCCTCTTCGAAGATATCTACGTGCCTCTGGCACCGGCACATGGAGTGCCTGCCGTCCTCTCCCGGCCTGTGACCCGAGCCTCTCCGGAAGATCGCACCCGGGCCACCGCCTGAGGGGATTGCCTTCGGGTAGAGACGGGGCTTGCCCCGTCTTCCCCCTGGATGCGGCGTCGCCCATCGGCCGATTTCCCAATTCGATACCCTTACAACTTTCGGGCTACAAGATATTGCGTTTCCCTCTTGACAGACCCCATATACGGGAGTACGTTAAGCATCCCAGAGCACTTTTTGCAGACCTCCTTCGAAGAGGCAACGACCATAAAACACTGGGGCGAGACTCAAAGTTGAGGCGTTTAGCGGGCGTTAGTCCGCTGCCGAAATCCTCAGCGAAGCGAAGGATCTTGCGTCTCCCCCTTCACGGAAACCATCCCTCCATAGTGGATGGAGAAACAGATGGAAGCTAGCGGTGATGTCCCCTCGGTTTGGCCTCGCCAGACGTTCCCCTCGGGGGGATTCATTAGCTCGCGTCGAGACCGGGCTTGCCCCGTCTCTTTAAATGTCCACGGAGGAGCCTCGATGGAAGGTTTGATCGAATTTGTTGATGCCTTTTTTGCCCGTCATGGCATCGCATGCCCAGCCGGCGATTCTCAGTTTGCCCGGTCGAACTCGGACCAACCGGTCCGCCCCGCTGAGCCAGCCCTGACCACCGCGCTGCCAGCACACAATTATCAAGAATCCAGCCCCGGTAGGGGCGAACCAACTTAGCCCAGCGCTTGAGCGCTGGGGAGACTGGAAGTGATGATTTAAGTCCCGGAGGGACGGCCCAGTTGGCATCGTGCTTCTGGGTTGCGGCTTCAATTTTGAAGCCCTTCAAACCATGAAATCTTGAAATGATGCTCGATTCGACTGCGTTTGGCCATCATCTAATTTAGGAGAAGGAAATGCCCGAAGTGCGCGACCAAATTAAGACTCAAGCCGCTGCCAGCAACGCGAATAATAAGAAGAAGGCCCCCGGCTTAACCTTCCGCCGTTTTTTCACCAAGCCCGGCGTCTCTCCGTACAACGAGGTGGAGTGGGAACTCCGCACCGCTCAGATCACCGACTCCCAGGGAGGCATGATCTTCGAGCAGAAGAATGTCGAAATCCCCAAAGACTGGTCCATGACCGCGACCAACATCGTCGCCTCGAAATATCTTCACGGACAGATCGGAACCGAGGAGCGCGAAACCGGAGTGCGTCAACTGGTAACCCGCGTAGCCGAAACCATTCGCGACTGGGGCATGAAAGACGGCTACTTTCGCACGCCGGAAGACGCCGCCACCTTTCACGACGAACTCGTCCACCTGCTGATCCGCCAGTACGCGGCCTTCAACTCGCCCGTCTGGTTCAACGTAGGCTGCGACCGCGTCGAGCCGAAATCCGACGCCACCAACTGGCACTGGAATTCGACCGCCAATCAAGTGGAGTTCGGAGTCACCGGGTACACCCGCCCGCAGTGCTCCGCCTGCTTTATCAATTCCGTGCACGATTCGCTCGACTCCATTTTGACGTTAGCAAAGACCGAAGGCATGCTCTTCAAGTGGGGATCGGGCACCGGCACCAATCTTTCCCCGCTGCGTTCTTCCACCGAAGTGTTAAGCGGAGGCGGTACCGCCAGCGGCCCGCTCAGCTTCATGAAAGGTTTCGACGCCTTCGCCGGAGTCATCAAGTCCGGAGGTAAGACGCGCCGCGCCGCCAAGATGGTCATCCTCAACATCGACCATCCCGACATCGTTGACTTCATCGAGTGCAAGAGTAAAGAAGAAGCCAAAGCCCACGCATTAGTGGCCCAGGGCTACGACGGATCGCATCCCGACTCTGATGCCTACAGCTCCATCTTCTTCCAGAACGCGAATAACTCCGTCCGCGTGACCGACGATTTCATGGTAGCCGTCATGCGCGACACCGATTTTTCCACCCGCGCCATCGTTGACGGCCGAGTGGTCCACACCTACAAAGCCAAAGACCTGCTGCAGAAGATTTCCGAGGCTACCTGGCATTGCGGCGATCCCGGAATGCAATATGATTCCACCGTCAACCGCTGGCACACCTCGAAGAATACTGCGCGTATCAACGCCTCGAACCCCTGCAGCGAGTACATGTTCCTGGATGACTCCGCCTGCAACCTGGCCAGCCTCAACCTGCTGAAGTTCGCACCCAACGGCTCGTTTGACGTGGAAGCCTACCGGCACGCTGTAGATGTAGTCATCACCGCGCAGGAGATTCTGGTCGACAACGCCGGATATCCCACCGAGATCATCGGCAAGAACTCGCACGACTATCGCCCGCTGGGATTAGGCTATGCGAATCTAGGCGCGCTGTTGATGGCCGCAGGTCTGCCTTACGACAGCGACGCCGGAAGAGATTACGCCGCCAGCGTAACCGCCATCATGTGCGGCGAAGCCTATCTCCAGTCGTCGAGAATCGCGGAGCTGTGCGAGCCGCTCTGCCCCATCACCGACACGGTACAAAACAGGCTGGGAGTCAGCGCCGCCGAAAACATGCCCGGAGCAGCCTGTCCCGGCTGGTACATCAATCGCGAACCATTCCTTGACGTAATAAGAATGCATAGGGCCAGCGTAAACAACATTGGCACTAGCAATGGCCATGTGGGGACGGGCATTCCTGCCCGTCCAGCCGAGCGAAGCTCGGCCGCTTCTCAGCTGCCCGAACTCATCGAGGCCTCGAAGCAATGTTGGGACGAAGCTCTATCCCACGGAGAAAAGCACGGCTACCGCAACTCCCAGGTCACCGTTCTGGCTCCCACCGGAACCATCGGCTTCATGATGGACTGCGACACCACAGGCATCGAGCCCGACCTGGCGCTGATCAAGTACAAAAAGCTGGTTGGCGGAGGGATGATCAAGATCGTGAACAACACCGTCCCCAGCGCACTGTTCAAACTCGGCTATACCCACGAACAGACCGACGCCATCGTGAGCTACGTCGACGCAACCGGAACCATCGAAGGCGCTCCGCATGTGAAGGATGAGCATCTGGCCGTGTTTGATTGCTCGTTCAAGCCGGCCAAAGGCACGCGCTCCATTCACTACATGGGACACCTGAAGATGATGGCCGCGGCGCAGCCCTTCATCTCCGGAGCCATCTCGAAGACCGTGAACCTGCCCAATGCAGCCACGGTAGACGATATTTCCGAAGCCTACATCCAGGCCTGGAAGCTGGGCCTGAAAGCGGTAGCCGTCTATCGCGATGGATGCAAGCAGTCGCAGCCGCTTTCGGCCGCCGGAACCAAGACGGCTCTGAGTAGCGCCGGCGTCTCGCCGGCTGTCGCGCAGGCGTCCTCGCCCGCGCAGGAAGAAGAGAATCTCGACGCTCCGCCTCGCGCCGTGCGTCATCGCTTGAAAGAAGAGCGCATGTCGGTGACCCACAAGTTCAGCATTGGAGGCCATGAAGGCTACATCACCGTCGGCCTCTATCCCAACGGCGAGCCCGGCGAGCTCTTCATCAAGATGGCGAAGGAAGGCTCGACCGTCTCGGGTCTCATGGACAGCTTCGCGCTGGCGGTTTCGATCGCGCTGCAGCATGGCGTGTCGCTGAAGCTGCTCTCGGAGAAGTTCGCGCACATGCGCTTCGAGCCCAGCGGCTGGTCGAATAATTCCGACATCGGCTTTGCCAAGTCGGTCGTGGACTACATTTTCCGCTGGCTGCAGTTGCGCTTCCTCACCGGACAGCAGCAGTTGCTGTTCGACAACCTGCGTCCCAAGACCTGGCCCGCTCCCGAAGGCATAAGCGATCTGAACGGCTCCGTTAGTTCTGGCCCAACGACCAGCGACCAACGACCAGGACCGATGACCGGTTCTGTTCATGCAGCCGATGCCCTGGCCAACATGATCGACATGGGAGACGCTCCCAGTTGCCACGTCTGCGGCAGCATCATGGTGCGCAACGGCAGTTGTTACAAGTGCATGAGCTGCGGCAGCACCAGCGGCTGCAGCTAAGAAGTTCTGGTGGAGGGACGGGCGCCCTCGCCCGTCCAGCTCGTGAAGAGAGAGTTCGTGTGGCGCGGGCATTCCTGCCCGCGGCTCTTGACGTTGATCTTGCTTGTGAACCGGGAACCAGCCAGTCCCAGCAGATCGGAGCCGCAGCGATTTAGGGCAGGGCATGGCTTTACAGCTTGCGGAAAAAGTCGATGTTGCGGCTGTTTTTGGGTGGCGCAGCGGTTTACCGCTGCGGTAAGTGCTTTGTTTTGAATTCGGCTTTAGCCGCTGAGGTCGACTCGAAAAACGAAATAGCAGTTGATCGTGTGGCGCGGGCACTCTTGCCCGCGGCTCTTGACTTTGATCTTGCGTGCGGATAGGGAACCAGCCAGCCCCAGCGGAGCCAATCTCCGCAGCGCTTTTGGGACGCAAGGATTTGGGTAGGGCATGGCTTTAACCATGCCGAAACGAGCACCAGATCTATACGGATCGACCGTTTACTGAAGAACCTCTAGCTTCGGTTTGGCCGCCCTGAAAATTATCGGCAACGGGCCACTCCCGCTCCGTTTTTTGGAGTTAGGATTAGAGTATGTTATTGGCGGCGCAAACCGTAGGCTTTTTTGAGTGGGATCAGTTCGCCTTTCCGTCGGGGGCGACGCTGCATCCTTATTCTCGGGACCCGCGGTCCTTCGACGTCTACCTCTACCAGGCAATTAGCGGGCTCGCCGCTTATAGGAGATACCGCTCCAGCCTCTACGGAACTTTCGTTCGCCTCAACTATGGCGAGTGGACTTACGGCAGTGAAGACTATTGGTCCTATGAGTTCGAAACGCTTCTGTGGCAGGCCAGTAAGCTGGGCATTGCGGATTGCCGGCTCCGGGAAGCGCAGGACCTTGCCGCGAGCGACGTCTTCGGAGCATGCAGGTTGCTTGTGCGGGAGCTGCATCGCAGGGTTATCGAGCGCGTCGCATTACTGCAAGCGGGACTTCTGTCGGCAAAAATCTTAGCTGCAATCCTTCTCATTCGATTCGTCGCAGGAATCTATCGATTCCATAACGCCATCACCCTTCAAAGACGCTTCTTTTTGGCACACGGCTCCCACCCCATTGATCGGCTCCTCGTGTTAATCGGCCGGTTCGGTTCGAGTGTTCGGGGGCGCGCACCGGTCTTTGCTCTCTAGTTCCGCAAGAAGCCGTGCCCTCTAACAGCCGTAAGGAGGGCGCGTGCCATCAAGACCTAACCCGCAGTTCCAATACCAACGTTTCCGAGACCCCAATAGACGAGTCCGGACAAATGTCGCCGCGCGCATGACAGGTCTGTCTTGCCGAATGATCCGCCACCTAGCCCAGTGTGGGATCCTACCAGCCGTCCGGAACGGGAAGCGGAGCTGGACATACTGCGTCGGAGACTTAGAGAAGCTGGCAGATACGCGGGAGCACTGTCTGGATTTCGGACTGCCGGTCAGATACATCCTGCTCAATTTCAATACGGGACTTCCTCTAGAACCTAGGTTCTTTTGGGAAAATAAAAAAGGGACGTTATCCGTCCCTGGGATGGCTTAACATGAGCAAGTCTAAAGGGACCCAATTCCGCCGCATCTTCACGCACTGGCGGAACGGGCGCAAGTATGACGCTCGCGATTACGGTCACGAAGCGTGGCCTATCGGTCGCAAGCAAGGCAAATAACCCGAGCGGCACTGCCATGCCGTTCTTTGCCGGGGAGCCTTAAAACGACTCCCGGCAAGTATACAACACAACGCAAGCCCCGATTTCAAGGGCAGAATGGAGACCGTTATGTCGAAACCTAAGGACCTCCCCCCGGGGAGCAAAGCGCCGCGTTCGGGCGAGTATCAGGAAATCGGACCACGCGGCGGGCAACATGGCGAAGTCACTGTACCGAAGGGGCACAAGCTTCCACCGGCCCCTGCGGGCACAACCTACAACCTAGTCCGGCCGGCGCGGAATAAGTCAGGCCGAGGCTAAGAAGCGAAGGGGCGAAGGGGTCCCAGGCAAGCCGTGACCCCTTCGCTCAAGAACTATTATGTCAATCCAAAATCGCCTCGTCATCAACCGCTGCTCCTTCACCGAATGTAAGATCCATGCGCTAGTGCTCTCTGACCCGCCATTCTGCCCTCTCCATCTGCCTGATCTCGCAGGGTGGATCTCAAGAGTTGAGCAGGAGAAGGACCGAATGCTCGCCGCGCTTGCCCGTGAACAATACGTCGTGATCCATGAGGAACAGGCTCCTGTGTCGGGCCTTTTCTATCACAAGGTCAGCGGCGAACCGCCGCCTAACGTTGCCGCCCGCGTGAGCGACGTGCTTGCCTTCTGCGCCTTGGCCGCTGCGAGCGGTGCCATAGGAAATCTCGCCTATGCCACTCTCAGGGGTTTAGTCCTCAAGTTAGTAGGACCGAAGCGACAGGACCAATTCGACAACAAAATCAGCGCCGAGTTTTACGAACAGGTCCGGGGACAAATTCACGGCGCCGACAGCGCGCCTAACGAACGCGCGCCGGAATCCGTTCAATTAGACGTGCGTCTGAAATATCGCTTAATCGTTGAAAGGCGAGAACGGCGAGGGAAAGTTGCGGCCAAACGTCGCAAGACTGACATCTAAGCCAGGTGCCACAACCTTTCAGGCCAACACAACCATCCCTGATCCAATTCCATTGACTTAAGATTCGTCGGGCGCAACGATAAATAATAGACATCTGATTGGGGCAGCCGAGCGGGTGCCTGTCGCCGGCGACAGGGTTCGCCCTGCCGTCCCCAAACCATCTCCGCGTTCTTTGACAATTGGAGGCGACGAGCCGGGAGGCTGCCGAAATCCCAGGAAAAAGCGAAGGTTTCTTCCCCTTGACACGATTTACCCCACTTCAGAGGCCGCCAGGCCCGAGAAATCGACTAAGTCCTTATTCCGGAATACTTTAATATAAGTCCTTCAGAATCAAAGACCGAGCCGCTAACCCCATGATTCCAGAAGACCGGGGAGAGGGGGGAGGGGGGTAGTGGGTACCAACTGGTAAACACATTCTTCCATTTTTCATACCCGGAAAAATAAAAAAATTTTCGCGGGCCCTTTCACGGCCTCATTCCTCTCTCGCGATGCCATCGTCTTCCCACTGGTAGCCGCAGGAATCGCAGGTCCATTGGTATTTTTGGGAGGAGTCATCCTTGGCAACTACCAGCGTCGAGCTTCCGCCCTCAAAGACGACTTCGTCGGAATGGCATTTAGGACAACGGACCACGAGCTGGTCGAGTTCTGGATTCTCTTTTGGCGTGGGATCGTCTTCAGGCTCGTAGTGCTGCATGGCCGGCGTTGCCCAAGGCATACCTACCTGCATGATTTGCACGCTGACTCCGCTCGAAAAATTCGAGGTCACCTTGTCTACGCCCGTAGCTTTCTCTGGGCCCATGAAGAATGGGATTCCCGCTTCATCGAGGATGCTCTGCACCTGGAGCGCGTCGCGCTGGCTCCATACGGTGCAGAGATTAACCAGTTTGCGGTCTTCGTCGTACTCGTCTTCGTTTGAATCGGGCTCGGGAGAATCGTCACTGGCTGCATCGCCGAATTTCGCAGATTCGGGCTCGAAGAAAGCGGGCCGCGGCTTGACCGGCGACGGAACTGCTGGCTTCTCGTCCTCCAGCTCAGGCTTGAGCCCGCGTGATCGCACCTCGTTGGCCAGAGCTTCCTGGGCAAAAGGCGTTAATTCGGAGCTTTGCGGGATGAGAACCAGGAGTTCGTCGTCACTCATCTGCCGATAGTGCTCGGAGATGCGCAGGAATTCCTGTCCGCCCGGATCGAGAGTGCCCATAGTCGTCAGAATGATATACCGGCTATCGGCTAGTGGGATTGCAAGGGTTGCCGGAAATCGAATTTTCCCGCACACTCTATTGAAGGGGTCTCCGTTTTCGGCATCTGACTTGAGAGCAGCCTGGAGCTTGATGGAATCTGCAGGGAAAAGACTTTTGAAGCTTTTGCTGGAGCGCGATCCAACGAGCCCGGAATTCCGGAGCGAAGTTCGCGCCGTTCTGGGTTCGCCGGGAATCGCAGCGGAATTGCCCAACGACGGCGAACGCGACCTGTGGCGCGATGTGTTCGTCCAGCAAAAGCTGCCCTGGGGACGCTTCCTGCAATCGGCGCTGTTGCACGTTGCGACGGTTGCGCTCCTCTATGGAATTTCGCTGGCCTGGTTGCGGCAGCAACACATTCTGGACCGCGCCGCGTTTGACCGGTCGTCGCTGGTCACGTATTCGCCGGACGAATATCTGCCGCCGCTCGACACCGGAGCAACCAACGCTGCCAAGGCGCAAAAGGGAGATCCGGTTTACGCCAGGCAGCCCATCCTTTCGGTGCCGCGGGAAGCGGACAACCGGTCCCAAACCATCGTCGTGCCTCCCGATCTCAAGCTGGACCATGACGTTAAGTTGCCTAACATCATTGCCACCGGAACAGTTGTTCCGGCGGTTCCGCTGGATGCTACGCACGCGCCGTTGACGCCCATGGTCGCGCCCGAGGTGCAGGTCGTAGCGCCCGCGCCGGACGTGCAGTTCGCGCCCGACCGCGTGGTGCAGGCGGCGATGAAGTCGGATGTAATTGCGCCGCCTCCGGAGCTGAGGTCGCCAAAGGGACGAGTTGGGCAGGTGGATATTGGCCCGAGTCAAGTGGTCGGGCCCGCTCCGCAGTTCACGCTGGCGGAACAACATACGCTTGGCGCGCGTGCGCGAGGGCACCTGGCGGCTGGTGGCGTGCAACCGGTGGGACCTCCACCAAGCATGACGGCGAGTGGCGCTGGTAACAGCGGACGGCTGATCGCGTTGGGGATTCATCCCGTTGCGCCCACTGGGCCGGTTGCGGTTCCGGGAGGCAATCGGCGGGGAACGTTCTCGGCGAGTCCTCAGGGAAAAACGGGCGCTGCGGGAACACCGGAGTTGACGGGATCGAAACTGGAAGCGAAGGGCTGGGGCGGTCGAACAGCGGGCAGCGCCGGCTCACTGCCAGCGGGGCTGCGGGTAGGCGCGGCGGATTCTGGCGGGGACGATCCGCGCGAAGTGGCTAGCGTTTCTTTGGTCGGAGCGAGGCCGGGAGCGCGCATTGCGTCTCCGGTTTCGGACGATAAGGTCACCGACGTGGACCGCCAGGTTTTTGGCGGCAAGCGCTTGTATACTTCGACGCTAAACATGCCGAATCTAAACTCTTCGAGCGGGAGCTGGGAGATTCGGTTTGCGGAACTCGGAACGGGAGAGAAAAAAGGATATCTGGTGGCGCCGCTGGCCACGGAACAATCGGACCCGGGGTATCCGCTAGAATTAATTCGCGCGCACGTGCAGGGCATGGTGACGCTCTACGCGATCATTCATGCGGATGGCAGGGTGAGCGACATCCGCGTCCTCGACAGTCCGGACGAACGTCTGGACTCCTACGCGGCGAAAGCTCTGGCGCGGTGGAAATTCCTGCCGGCGGAAAGAGCGGGGAAACCGGTGGCGCTGGAAGCGGTGGTGAAGATTCCGTTTCGGGTGCGGCGGAATTTCTGAATCGTGTTAACGAGGAGCCGCAGCGGTTTTTTCCGTCGGCAGGACGGCGTAGACGGCGGGGTTGGCGCAGACTTCGTAGTAGTAGCGGTCGGTCCAGCGCAAGATGGATAGATCGCGGACATCGACCTGGGCGATGCGGTTCCGGCGGACGACGAGCTTGCGAAACATTCCATTAGCGATGGGAACGGTGCCGACGAAGAACTCGCGCTCGTCGTCGATCCACGGGCTGTTAAACCCAGATTCGCTGCGGTCCGGTGACCAGCGGGAAAGCGAGATTTCCTGCTGCAGTTTGCGGAAGGCCGCTTCACTCAGGCAGATGCCGCCGACGTTGTAGTTCAGGCGCATTTCTTCCGAGCCGGCTTCAGCGCTGGCGCTGTCATAATTCTTGCTCTTGGTATTGCCTCCGCCTCCGCCTCCGATCAGAACTGAGTACACCTGGAAGACGCCGGCGTCGGGCGCGAGTTTCTTGCGAACGCGCTTGCTGCAGGAGGAGAGACGGTCGCTGTCATTAATGGCGTCGGAGATCATGATGCGGTGCTCACCATCCATCAGGTAGAGCGGCGGGGAATCCTGGTAGGCGATGCCGAGGCCGAGTTCCATCTGGGGCAGGCCGGAGCGTTCCAGAAGCTGGTTGTAATCGCGCAGCAGGCTCAGGATTTCCCAGGCCAGAACGCAGGTGCGGCCGACGCCGAGCATGGCTTCCCCTTCGCGCTCAAGCACAGCCACGATAATGGCGTCGCCCTCGAGGAAGACTTTGGTGGCGCCGTATTTCGCGAGCAACTTGTTGACCGGCTCATAAAAATTAAGGCTGAAATACGAGGCGGCGTTCATGCCTTGTTCCATCAGCGAGCGGGTGAGGCGGGAAGAGTCGCGCACGTCGGCCTTCAGGATGACGTGGTGGAGGACGCGATCCTCGGGAGGCTTCTGGTCTTCGGGAGGCAGAAACTCGTAGAGCATGCCGTTGAGGGTGGAAAGTTGACGGATTTTCTCGTCGGTGACCAGGTTGACGCTGTCGAAGCCGGAGCTCAGGGTTTCCAGGCCGCGCAGGTCGCGGTGATAGCAACAGAGGTCGTGGAGAAGGCGTGCGGCAAAGCGGCTGCGCTCGGAACTGCGGCAGGAGGCGACGCGTCCGATGGCGGCAAAGAGGCGGGCCGACTGGAGACGGCCTTCGGCAATCATTTTTTCGACGCGCTCGGCTTCCTCGCGGAACATCAACGCATTCTTGATTTGCTGCGGATTGACGCGGGGGGCATACTCGGCGAGCAGAGGAACGGCTTCATAGGAAGCGACGATGTGCCCCAAAACGCATTCGCGCTGGAGCATGCGGGTCCAGATGTCGAGGCGGTCCTGTCGATTTCGATCTTCCGGGGTTAAGTCTTCGCCGTTGCCGGTGCCCACGAGCACGGCGGCGTTTTCGGGGACGTTAAGAGCCTGCGCCAGATGCTCATCGTCGTCGGCCTCTCCGTATCCGAGTTCACACAGAAAATTCAACGCCAGCTGGCGGAGATTGGGGAAACGGTCGGGATCCTTGTCGAAGTTGCCGAACATGTAATAGTGCTCGGCACAGAGATAATCGTCGCGTCCATCTTCGGTAATGATCAGCGGATTAAGGAACAGGCGATAGCAACCGGGGGGCAATTCACCGAGCAGGGAGCGGCGAGTGCGGGCCAGCGTTTCTTTTTCGATTTCGCGAAGCAGGCGAAACATCTCCTGCCCAGCGCGGCGGAGAATGATTTTCTTGCGCACCCGGAAAGAGGAAACGAGCTCCTGATACTGCATCGTTCTTTCTTGCGAAACGCCCTCGAGAGACTTGGTCTTCAAGCGGCATTGCTCGAGAATCCTGGAAAACTGGGCTTGCAGTTCGGTGCGTATGAACTTGAGCACGGCGATGCGCCCCAGCACATCGATCGATGGATTGGCTTCCGCTTTGGCGCGATTCAGGATGGCGAGATGAATGGAGACGAGGAGGGTTTTCAGGTCGGCGGGGCCGGTCTTGGGCGGTTTGGCGGCGACCGTGCCGGTGCGCATGAATTTGTTTGGCGTGGCGGAGGGAGAATCGAGAGCGATGAGCGATTCCACCTCGCCGAGGCGGGCGATGTAACGGGCAAGATAGAAACTTAAGTCGGTGGTGACGCGGGGACTGAGAAAAACGTCGTAGCGGAGATTGTCGACGCCCAATTGCAAATCGTTGAAGGCGAGGGTGGGCCCGTAGTATTGAAGATCGGGCCGGCTGGGCGGTTCGAAACTACGCAACCGAAATATCGGGAGCTTAGGCATCGTCCTAGCGATGATTGCAAATTGCTGAAACTACGATACTAACGAGGCTAGCACGGCAGCGGGAGGGCTCGAAAGTTACCGTGGTGTAGGCGCAGAATCAACGCGGTAAGGGCGATGAAAAGTGATCCGGGTTTGTCCCGCGACCGCGGGGTCAGTTCTTGGAGCCTCAACCGGGACTGAAGTCGCGGACGTCGTCTGCGGGGTGAAATAGCCGCCGCAGTGAGGTATGGTTGGCGTCAGACAGTTCGCGGTTCAGAGCTTCCACGTCCGCTCTTACCCAGCCTACGCTGGAGATCTTGATCTTGCCGTCCTGCCCGATAAGGAACCACGAGGGCACGTTCGTAAGGCCGTAGGCGTTGGAGGCCACATAACCGGCGGGATCGTCCAAGAGGGCGGGGAAGGTTACGCCATATTCCTTCAAAAAGGCGGCGGTGTCGCGCTTGTCGTCCTGAGAAATGGCTACCATGGCGACTTTCTGGCTGCCGTAGGCTTTGTGCAAGCGTTCGAAAAACGGAAACGCATATTGGCAGACGGGGCAGGAAACCTTGAAGAACACGGCCAGCACTTGCCCTTTCTTGAGGGCGTCTTGTAGAGAGAACTTTCCGCCATCGAGGGCGGGCAAAGAAAAGTCAGGAGCTTTGGTTTCCTCCCGCAATGCAGGCATACGTTTCGAACCTCCGAACAGGCGATGAAGCCACTGCATACGTCGCTCCCGATTTTAGATGACGCTGGCGGCTTTGAGGATCTTTCTCGTCAGGCCGGTGATGGGGAAATGGGAAATGTTCGCGATCGGGACCCACTTACCTTTGGCAGCCGTGGCGGCATGGACGTGGACGGTATAGTCGGTGACGGTGATGGAGTGGCGGAACGTACGCCATGGGACGGAAACCGACGTCCCGCTCCGCTTTTGGGATAGTTGCGGCAGTTCCCACATACCGGGCATGAGCGGCGATTTTCTCGGGCGCTGGACCAGTCGGATTCGGCCGTTGCGGCGATCGAGCACGCAGCTGATTGCTTTCCTGATCCTACGGCTCTGGTTTCGGGTTAGAGTTCCGCCGGGCGAGGATGCTTGGCGCTCCATTGTTATCGCGCTGTTTGCGCCTACACACCATTTCCGCAGCGGGCAGGTTGGACAGCGGGGTTGGCGGGGCAGGCACAGGGTTGCGCCGAGTTCCATCATGGCCTGATTAAAATCTCCGGGCCGGGAGCTCGCCAGAAGCGCCTGCGCATGTTGCCAAAGTTGTGACGTAGTGAGCTTGCTGCCGGCCACTTCAATGCCGATAAGTCGTTGCAACACACGCTCGACGTTGCCGTCGACTACGGCGACGGACTCGGCAAATGCGATGCTGGCGATGGCTGCGGCGGTGTAGCGTCCGATGCCGGGGAGAGTCTGGAGAGCTTCGGCAGTTTGCGGGAAGCGGCTGTGGTGCTTGCGCACAAGTTCTTTCGCGCACTGATGCAAGCTGCGAGCTCGACGGTAGTAGCCGAGACCGCTCCAGGCGGCGAGCACGGCGTCTTCCGTCGCTGCGGCGAGCGCCTGGACATTCGGAAAACGCTTGAGGAAAATGCGGTAGTGGTCAATGACGGCAGCCACGCGCGTCTGCTGCAGCATGATTTCACTGAGCCAGATGCGATAGGGATCGCGAGTTTTGCGCCAGGGAAGGTCGCGGCGATGCTGGTCGTACCAGTGGAGCAGCGCGCGCCGGAAGGCGGCCCTGTCCTTGGCGGCCGGTGGAACTGGAGACGCGGCGAGCCGCGGCTCTACGGGGATGGATCTTGATGCAGCCATTATTGTGACGCGATTGTACCGTGACTTGAACGACACTTCCGTGCAAAGCGGAATTGACCGCTGCGAGAGGGCCCACGATAATAATGAGGCCTGGGAACCGCGGCACACGCGTGAACATTAACCCGAACCGGCAGGATGGGTATGGCGGAATTCGACCGCAAGGTGGAAGAGGCTTCGGCGCGCTTCAATCGCTCGGTAGCCAACATGGCCGAGACTCTGGAAAAAGAGACGGCGGAGCTGGTGACGTATCTGAACGACGAGGTAGTGCCGGCAGTGCGGACCCATTCCTCGAAGGCACTGCGAACGGCGGCGGGGAAGCTGGCGGAGTTTGCGGACTTTCTGGAAACCGAGCGCAAAAAGTCTTGAGTCGCCATGCTTCCAGTTGCAAGTCTGAGAGGGCGTCGCGACAGCGGCTGCCATTTCTTCTATTCCTTTTATTGTTGGGCAGTGTGCTTCTCAGCGGCTGTGGGCATAAACCTGCTCAAGCGCCGACCCCGCCATCGCCTTCCATCCCGCAGGAACAAGAAAAACCAGTCGTAATTCCTCCGCCAGCGGAAACGCCGGGCGCGGCCGGGAAGATCGAAGGTCCTCTCAACGCGACGCCGATCTTTGAAGAAACCGGGATGGCGAGTTGGTACGGCGCTCCCTATCACAACCGGCGCGGGTCGAACGGCGAGGTTTACGACATGAACGCAATGACGGCGGCACATCTTACGTTGCCGCTGGGTTCGATTGTGCGCGTCACGAATATAAAGACCGGAAATTCGGCGGTCGTGCGCATCACCGATCGCGGGCCGTTCGTCACCGGACGCATCGTCGATCTTTCGCTGGCAGCGGCGAAGGCGCTGGACGTGTACCTGCCCGGCATCGCGAAAGTCCGGTTGGAGGTGCTGCAGGCGCCCGCGCCTCTCGATACGGGGGGACGCTGGGCGGTACAGATCGGCTCCTTTGCCGGGGAGAAAGCGGCGGGTGAATTGGCGAAACATCTGCAAAGGCGGTACCAGACAGCCCAAGTGCTGAAGTTCAGGAGTCCGGTGGGCGTGTGGTGGGTGCGGGTGCGAGTGCTGGACGACGACCGCCAGCGCGCCATCGCTCTGGCCCAGGAGACGGAGACGGCGGAGGGAGCGGTGTTTCTGGTGCGGCTCGATTGAAAGGTCGGAGGTCATTACTAAGTTCCGCTGAGAGAGGAGACTGACTTATGGCGGATTGTCTATTCTGCCGGATCATTCGCGGCGAAGTGCCATCCAAGAAAGTTTACGAAGACCAGCACACGTTTGCCTTTGAAGATCTGAACCCCCAAGGCCCGACCCACGTGCTGATTGTCCCGAAAAGACATATTGCCGGCTTAAAGGAAGCATCGGCGGAAGACGCGGAACTGCTGGGGCGCTGCCACCTGGCGGCCGCGCACATTGCCCGGGAGCGGTCGATTGAAGACGGCTATCGCACGGTGATGAATGTGGGTGCACGCGCGGGGCAATCGGTTTTTCATCTGCATGTGCACTTGATTGGCGGACGGGCGCTGCAATGGCCGCCGGGATAGGCGCTCGGCAGATCCGCAATACAAATCCTAGCTGTCATCCTGAGCGAAGCGAAGGACCTGCTTTGTGGTAGTGCACGAGACAGCAGGTCCTTCGCTTCGCTCAGGATGACAATGTTCCGTTAAAGCCTACATCTTCTTCTGACCCACAATCTCTGGCTTACAATCGTGGGATGGCAAACCTGACATTGGTGTACGGTCTGCGTCTGCTGCCGTCCGATGAGGTTGCGGAGGTAAGCGCGGCGACGATCAAACTGAAAAATGGGCGGGATGCGCACGTCGCCATGCACATTCTCGAGGGCGGCAAAGACGAGATTGAGAAGCAGCTGAGGACGAGTCTGGCGGCTTTTTTCGACATCTATCCAGAGATATGAGGGCGTGGAGATATGACGCCGGAGCTATGACGGCAGGAGCGGCGTCCAATCAACAAGGGACGAATCAGGCCACGGGATGAGACTGATCTCTCTGGAACTCGAGAGCAAGCTGCGCGAAAAGGGGCTCTGGCCGCAGAGCTGGGTTGCCTGGGCGGCGCTCTACGTGCTGGCGCTCGACCTGCTTCTGTTTGCGGTGCAGGGACTGGCGCGCGGGGTAAGTCGAGCGACGTCGGCGAGCCTCGCAGGCTGGGTAACGTTTCTCAGCGGACTGGCGATTGTGTTGCTGGCGCTGGCCGGGTTCCGCTGGTTGCGCACGCAACTGCTATGGCGGCTGCGGAACCGTCTGATCGTCACCTATGTTTTTATTGGCGTGATCCCGGTCTTTCTGCTGGTGGTGATTTCGCTGATCACGCTCTATCTTCTTGCCGGGCAATTCGCCAGCTATGTCGTAACTTCTGACATCGCAACTCACCTGCGCAGTATGGAGGCAGCCAACCGAGCCATCGCCCATCATCTGGTGACGCAAATCTCGGGCGGCGGCAAGCTGGATGGCGGAATGCTCGGCCGGGCAAGACTGCATCGTCCGGAGTGGTCGCGGCGCCAGGTGTGCGGGTGGTACGAGAGCCAGTCGCAGCCGTACTGCTCCGGGCCGGAGGGCGCGGCGCCTTTCAATACCGCAGCTTTCGTGAATGACAATTTCCGCGAGATTATCCGGGACCAGGGTGGGCTCTACCTGCGCACGGCGACTGTGATTGAGGCGGGACCGGAATCTTTGCGTGTCGTTTCGAGCGAACCGCTCGACAAGTCGTTGATGCAGGAGATCGCTGCTGAGCTTGGAGAAATCACGCTGCTGCAGCCGAAACCTTCCGCTACCATCCCGGGAGACAAGAACCAACAAGGGATCTTGATCAACTCGGGCGAGATGGTTTCCGAAGATGGCCGTCACTTCGAACCGACATTTACCGCAGGGACGCTTCCGCCCGCGAGCAGTGCGGTGGATCCCGAGATCATCTTCGGAGCGCAGCTTATGGTTGTGGACTGGGCTTCGGCGACCGGGGAGCGGCAGCGGACTGGAGCCCTGGGCGTGCATACCCGGCCATCCGTGCTCTACGCGAGACTGTTCGCGGCGCTCGGCAATTATGCTCAAGTCCTGGAGTACATCCTGCGGTCCATTGCGATTCTGTTTGCGATCGTCGTGGCGCTGGCCCTAGTCGTTGGGTGGAAACTGACGCGCAGCATCACCTCGGCGGTCGGCCAGCTCTATGAAGGCACCAAGCACATCAATCGCGCCGATTTCAGCCATCGGATCCCAGTGCAGTCGAACGACCAACTGGCGACACTGGCCAACTCCTTCAATTCGATGACCACGTCGATCGAGAAGCTGGTGCAGGAGCAAAAGGAAAAGCAGCGCCTGGAAGGCGAATTGGCGATTGCGCAGGAAGTGCAGGCGCAGCTCTATCCCAAGTTAATCACGCAATTGGAGAGCCTGGAAGTTCACGGATTCTGCCTTCCGGCGCGGACGGTGAGCGGGGACTACTACGATTTTCTGGCGCTGAATTCCGACAAGCTGATGCTGGCGGTGGGCGACATCAGCGGCAAAGGAATTTCGGCAGCGCTGATGATGGCGACGATCCACTCGGCGGTGCGCGCGTACAGCATTGAAGACGTGCCCGTACGGCGCGGACTAACGGCGCGCGAACCAGTCGCGGTCGCTGCGGGGGGTTCGGGACTCATACTGGCGCCGGCGTCGGAGTCGAGAGCGAGGGATGTGTCTCCAGCGGCGCTGCTGACGCTGCTGAACCATCAGCTTTACGAAAGCACGCCGGCGGCAAAGTACGCGACTCTGTTCCTGGGAATCTATGACGGAGCGACGCGGCGGCTCACTTACGCGAACGGCGGCCACCTGCCTCCGATCCTGATTTCGGAAGATGGGTCGTCTCGCCTGCTGGATTGCGGCGGAACCGTGGTCGGCCTGTTCGACAATTTGAGTTTTCCGGAAGCGACCGTGCAACTGTGCCCCGGCGATGTGCTGGTGGCTTACAGCGATGGAGTGACCGAACCGGAAAACGATTATGGCGAATTCGGCGAGGAGCGGCTGATTCACCTGGTGCGCGCGAATCGCCATCTGCCCCTTGAGCGCATCACGGAAATCGTCACCGCCGCAGTGGCGGACTGGATCGGCGAGAACGAACAGCCGGATGATGTGACGCTGGTGCTGGCGCGGGCGAGATAAGTACTCAGAACCCGGTACTCAGTAACCAGCACCCGGTAGCGAGTGCGCTTCGGGCTTGAAGATTACGCCTTGACTGGTGCGGCTGTTCATCACCACGCGGATCGGCTCCGCAAACTGCAAGTGGCGAACACAGCCTTGTTCCTCCACCGCCGGTTGTTCCGTCAACCACTGCCAATCGATTGAGCCCTCGCCGGCGTCTGGATTCACGGTGAAATAACCGATCTGAAAAGCAGTGAGGTTCTGGAAGAAGTGGCTTCCCTGGGATGGGGTAACGCGAAAATCGCGGAATCCCGCCTCCACAATCACGCGCGCGCCGGAGATTTCGTCCCATTCGACGGGAATGCCGAGCCAAGGTTCGGTCGATCCCCAGCGCCCCACGCCGATCAGCAGATAGGGCCGGTTCTCTTCGTTGAGCCGGCGATTGAGCTGCGCGACCGCCGTGGCTACTTCGTGGCTGCGGCTGCGCTCGAAGCGCTGCGAATCCACCACGATGACATCGTGAAGATTTTCAAGGCGGCCGTTGCCCAGAACCATGCTGCTGGTACAGATCAAATGTTGCGGTCGAACATCGCCGAGGGCGAGGTCTTCGCTGTCGCGCGCCAGCGTTAGTGGGCGAATTTGCAGAAACCCGAACTCCGCCGACCCTCCAGCCGATGCACCAGAGTGCTGGGGCAAGCGCACGGCAAATTCGATCTCCACCGGATTGCCCAGCGCATCTTCACCGGCCCGCACCAGGTCATCGAGAATCTCCGCCAGCGGGAAAGTGCCATGCTTGAGCATGGGGGCAAAGGTCACGATGCGCGCTCCGGGCCGGCTGACGCCGTCGTAAATGGCGTGGTTGTCGCGGGAGTAAGTGGAAGCCAGCGCCCGCAGGGTGCCGTCGCTCTCGGCGGCGTCGAGGCCGAACCGCCTCTCGTGCCAATGTCCCGGACGGCCGTCCGCGGCACCATCCAACTCCAAGGCCCAGAATTCCGCCTGCGAGTTGGAAAGTATGTCTTCAACCGAGGAAAACTGCACCAGATTGCGGGGAAAGAGCGGGCAGAAAGTCAAACACTTCCCGCCATCCACCACCGCCCGGCCCAGTCCCAGCGCAACGGCCGCAATGCCGTCTTCGAAAGCCATGGGCGCGACCGGATAGAAATTGTGCGAGCGCACAACTCCGGAGAAATCCGGATAGAAGCGCTGCCCGTGTGGCGTGCCCACAACCTGCTGCAGAATCACCGCCATTTTTTCCTCTTCCAGACGGTAGGGCGTTGCCCGCACGTAGGCCTTGGCATGGTGGCTGAAGGTGGAGGCGTAGACGCAGCGGATGGCCTCGCTCAGTGCTGCCAGCCGGTCGTCTGGATTTGCCTGCTGGTTGCCCAGCATGAAGGTTTCATACACGCCGGTAAAAGGCTGATATTGCGAATCCTCCAGCAGGCTGGAAGAGCGCACGGCCAAGGGATGGGTTACCTGGGCGAGGAATGATCGCAGATCTTCGCTGAGGGCCGCGGATAGCGGTGCGGCCAGGAATGTGCGCTGAATTTCAGCGTCATCTTCGCAGCGCAGGGCAAAATCCAGAAGATCGTTCTCGGCTACGAATTGATCGAACACATCGGTGGCCAGCACCACGGCGGGAGGCACCGAGATACGCACGCCGGGATAGCGGCGGGTGATGCGGCTCTTGCGCAGAAGGTGACGGACAAAGGCGAGGCCGCGGGCCTTCCCACCAAGGGATCCGGAGCCGATGCGCAGAAAGTTTGATTCCGAAGGCTTGAACGTATCAGCCCGGAAGTCGCCGATCAGGACCTCGCTTTGTTCACGACGGTAATCGTTGATCGATTGGATGAGATCGCGGCGCAAATGCTCGGGGCTGGCAAAATCCGAAACCTTTCGTGGACGAAGCTTGGCCGCCAACGCAAACTCGGTGCGTGCCATCAGCCAGTGGGAAAAGTGGTTGCTCTGCGAGTGAAAGACGATGCTCTCCGCCGGAACCGTTTGCAATTGCTCTTCCAGTTCGTTCATGTCTTTCGCCCGTCCGACTTCGCTCGAATCGGGTAGACGAAACACGAAGTCGCCAAACCCGAATTGCTCAGTCAAGATCCGGCTCAAGTCCTGCAACAGCGTGGGTGAACGCTTGCGCAGAAACGAATAGCCCTGGGCATGCGCGCGGGGACGGAACTCGGTGCGGCTGGATTGCAACACCACGGGCACGTCCGGCACCAGGCTCTTCACCAGGCGCGCCAGTTCAAAGCCCGCCTCCGGACTGAGCTTGCCCTCCAGCGGGAACTCCACGTCCGATACCAGGCCAAACAGATAATCGCGATACTCCTCGACCAGCCGCGCCGCGTCTTCGAAGTTCGAACTCAGCAGAATTCTCGGCCGCGCCTGCATGCGCACCAATTTGTGCGCCACGTTGATGCCTTCCAGGATCACGCGCCGCGATTGCTTGATCAGCTCGGTGTAGATCACGGGCAGAAACGATGAGTAATAGCGGATGTTATCTTCGACCACCAGCAGCACGGGCACTCCGATGGCGCGCGTGTCATGCAGGACGTTGCGTTGATCCTCGATGTACTTGACGATCGCAATCAGGATGCGGGCATTGCCCTGCCACAGGAAAATGCGTTCGATATCGGTGACGGGATTTCGCGCCACGAAATTCTTGATCTCGCGATAGTCATAGGCGAGCACGACGACGGGAACATCGAGGCCGGCGCGCTTGACCTCGCGCGCCAACTGCGCCGCGTCCATGTCGCCGACCGCGAGGTTGGTGACGATCAGATTGAATTGCGGTTGGGAGCGGGCCAGCTCAAGCGCTTCCGCGCAACTGGAGACATGCGTGATGCCTGGGATCTGCCGCAAGTTGAGTTCGAGCGATTCGTCAATGAGCAACTCGTTGAGGCGGCCGTCTTCGCGGAGGATGAAGGAATCGTAGAGACTGGAGACGAGAAGAATGTTCTGCACTTTGAAGGGCATCAGGTTCTCGAAGCCTTCAAAGCGCTCTTCGGCGTCCAGAATCGGCTCGGCGATGCGGCGGACTGCCATGGGGGTATTCTAGCCGGAGTCTCAAGAGCGGCACCCACTCATTCGCAAAAGGCGCGAATGAGTGGGGCACCCAGCCGTGCCCTTCCCTTCCCGTTCGTGCTCGTTGCCGAATGACGCAGGACGGGGCAAAGCCCCGCTACCACACGAGTTTGCCACACACGAAAACGCGGGAGAGATTGCTCCCTCCCGCGTCGTCTTTCTGAAACGTAGTTCTAACTACACCAGTCCCTGATCCAGCATCGAGTTGGCGACCTTCAGGAAGCCCGCGATGTTGGCGCCGTTCACCAGGTTGCCCGGCGTGCCGTACTGTTCGGCCGTTTCGAAGCAATTCTTGTGGATGGCGATCATGATCTTGTGCAAACGATCATCGACTTCTTCGCGAGTCCAGGAGAGACGCATGCTGTTCTGCGACATTTCCAGTCCAGAGGTGGCAACGCCGCCGGCATTGGCAGCCTTGGCCGGTCCATAGAGGACTTTGGCGTCGAGGAACGCTTTGGTGGCATCGAGGGTGCTTGGCATGTTGGCGCCTTCACTGACAACCTTGCAGCCGTTCTTAATGAGATTGGCCGCGTCTTTCGCGTTGATCTCATTCTGAGTGGCGCTCGGGAAGGCACAGTCGGCCTTGATCGCCCACAGCCAGTTGTGATCGAGCTTGCGATCGGTGGCGTGGTAGACGGCCTTCTTATATTTGTCGGCGTAGTCCTTGATGCGGCCACGGCGGTTGTTCTTCAGATCCATGACGTAGGCGAGTTTCTCGCGGTCGATGCCGTCAGCGTCGTAGATGGCGCCGTCGGAATCGGATACGGTAACCGGCTTTGCGCCCAGTTCGAGCAGCTTCTCGATGGTGTATTGCGAGACGTTGCCGCTGCCCGAAACCAGACATACTTTGCCTTTGAGGTTGTCTTTACGGGTCTTCAGCATTTCCTCGGCGAAGTACACGCAGCCATAGCCAGTGGCCTCGGGACGAATCAGCGAGCCGCCCCACGCCAGGCCTTTGCCGGTGAGAACGCCGCTGAACTCATTGCGCAGCCGCTTGTATTGCCCGAACATGAAGCCGATTTCGCGGCCACCCACGCCGATGTCGCCGGCGGGAATGTCCGTGTCCGGTCCGATGTGGCGGCAGAGTTCGGTCATGAAGCTCTGGCAGAAACGCATCACTTCGTTGTCGCTCTTGCCTTTGGGATCGAAATCGCTTCCGCCCTTGCCACCGCCCATGGGGAGCGTGGTGAGCGAATTCTTGAAGACTTGTTCGAACGCCAGGAATTTCAGAATGCCGAGGTTCACCGAGGGATGGAGTCGCAGTCCGCCCTTGTAGGGGCCGATGGCGCTGTTCATCTCAATGCGGAAGCCGCGATTGACTTGCACTTTGCCCCGGTCGTCAAACCAGGGGACGCGGAACATCAGGACGCGTTCGGGCTCGGTGATACGTTCAAGAATCTTGGCTTCCTGATACTCCGGGTGGCGCTCCAACACGGGCCTCAAGGACTCGAACACTTCCATGACGGCTTGGTGGAATTCCGGTTCGGCTGGGTTCTTGGCTTTTACTAGGTTGAGAATCTGATTAGCGTAGTCCGCCGCAGTACTGACCTTAGGCGGTTCCATGACAGTCATAGGCTTGCCTCCGAATTTTTAAAGGTAGGAATTTTCAAGAAACAGGACGCCGCAAGAATTGCGGCTGTGCTAATTGGACGCCTGGAGGGGAGGCTCTGCCGTGATTTACGTCACCTGATTTGGTGACAACTGGGCGCAATCTCTGACTCTGGCCGCAGGACATGGTACGCACACGGTGGAAACCCCTCAGAACAAATCCGTTAGCGCTGCTCTAAGGCTACTTCCTGTAGACCGGTTTTACAATCGTAACCTTGGCGGTAACCTGCTGGCCTTTTTCCATGCCGCCCACGATGACCAGGCCGCGGCGGGTAACCAGCAGGCCGCGATGGTCCATGGTGGGCTCGGGAGTGTTGTCGTTGACGGTCTCCCAGGCGCGGGTGTGGACGTTAAAGGCGAAAGTCACCGGGGAAGGTTCGGCGGGCTGGCCGTTATAGCCGATCCCGTTGTAGTTGTATGGATTATCGGTTCCGCCGGAGAAATAGATTCGGGCTGCCTTCTTGTCCAGCGAATCCGCACCGGCGGCGATGCGGTAGCGCGCGTTGCCGGGATGGGCGGGAAGTTCGGTCCAGCGAATCTTGGTAATGTCACCCTTCTTCGAAATTGGCAGCCTGCCCATCCAGCATTCGCTGGATGCAACGTACTTGGGATTGGGACCGTTCGGGTTCAGAGAGGCGCCGTCCACATAAACAATGGTGTCGCCAAGGATGGCGCCGGCATGACCGAACACAGGCGTACCGGGAATCGGTGTGCCCTGCATCCAGACATCTTTGTCGGTGTCGTAGATCTGGACATTGCGAACGGCAACGCCTTTTGACGTTGACCATCCGCCGATAAGGAAAATGTAACGGTCGCGATAGAGGCCGACCACGGCGTCGTCGACGGGCTCGGGTATATCCTTGCCGCGATAATAGCGATTCTCAACCGGGACAAAAACGTTCAGGTCCGACACGGTGGTCTCGCCACCCTGGGAGTCGACGACGTAGCCTCCGAAGATGAAGACCTGATCGTGAAGTGCGACCGCCGACGCCGCCACTCTCCCGGCCACGCCCGGCACAGGACGCTTTTCCGTCCACTTGCCGTTGCCCGGATCCATTTCGTAGGCGCTGGTGGTGATTGCGTCCCACGTCTTTTTGGGGCCGATGCCCATGAAGGAAAAAATGCGGGCTCCGCCCTCGTCATGCGAAATGGCCACCGCATTGTTTGAGACCGGAGCCGGGAGCGGGCTGAGCGTCGGCTCGTTGGCGGCGGGAAGGCTGGCCGCGATAAGGAGGCAGAAAACCACCGGGAGCAGTTTCGTCAAGGCCGATTTCATTGCAGAAATAATAGCAGCCCCGATCATGGAGAGCCCGGCGTCCCCGCCGGCTGGGACGGGCGAGACGCCCGTCACTCCACTAAAACCACGTGCGCTTGCGGTATTCGCGATAGGCGTCGCCGAACTTTGCTTCGAGCACGGTGGCTTCGCGGCGCGCACGAATCATCTGCATAGGAATGATGACGACCAAAAGCAGCGCGATGACGGGCCGCCGCACGATGAGAATCAGGCCCGTGAGAGAAATCACGCCCGAAATGTAAATCGGATTCCGGATGCGCGAGTAGATTCCCGCGGTGACCAGTTCTGTGGCTTTGGCCCGGGCTGAGAACGAGCGGCCGAGGGTGACGCGAGCGACGATCACGCCGCTCAGGCCAATCAGACACAGAGCGAGCCCTAGCCACCGCATGGCATCACGCGGACCCGGCCCCAACACAAAAGTGGCGTAAATGGCACAGAGGCCAACCAGCAGCGGCAGCCAGACACGAAGGATGCTTCCCCGATTCCACATGGAGTTACTTGACGGAGCCCTGCCGCACAGCATGAATGAAGTCCGTGTAGGCCGGCTGCACTCCGGCGGCGCGCATCTGCAAGGCAATCTGCCCGCGATGATAGGCGGAGTGAAAAAGCACGTGCATCAATATATCTTCCACGCGGCTTCGCCAGGGCTCTCCTTTGCTGTTGCGGTATTCGACTTGGTCGTCGAGCGAACCGGGGGCGAACGGGTTGGCGACTCGCGCCAGGTAACTTTGCCACGCTACAGAAATCTCGTCGGCCAGGGCCGCGCAATCGTCAATGGTGGAACTGGGCCACACCGGCATGCTCCGGGGTTGCTTCAAGATGCGTTCCAGCCAGAGCTTCTGCGCCGAAAGAATGTGCGCCATGCGATTGATCGTGTCCGCGGAAGGGGGATTCGCAGCACGCAGGGCGGCAAGACATTCACGATTGGCCCAGTCATCGTAGGCAAACATCCGAAGAAAATCTTTGGCGTGCATAGCATTCTCCTCGACGAGAGCCAGAGCAGCGGGCGCGTTGCGGCTGGCTCTCGAAAGACGATACGATGACAGATGCCAGGATGACAAACGGCGCCATAACGAGCGTAGCCTTGGTGATGGCCATCGCACTCTGCTTGTGCCTGTCGGCACCAGCGCAGGCGCAGAGTCAGACACAAGCCCAAACCCGGCGGCAGTTGTTGCAAGAGATAGAGTCCGGTCAGATCCGGGATGCGGTCGTGCTTGGTCAACAAGCGGTTGCGCGATGGCCGCGCGATGCGCAACTGCGTCACTATCTGGGGCTGGCCTATTTCGAGAGTAACGACCTGAAACAAGCGCAGGAGCAGCTCACGCGAGCACGAGAGCTGAACCCGGAAGATTCCGCGACGCATTATGATTTGGCGCTGGTGTTATTGAGCCAAAACAATTACCCGGGTGCGGCGGACGAACTGGCAGCCTCAATCAAGCTTAATCCCTCGAACGCGCTTGCGCATATGCTGCTGGGGCGAGCGTATCTGAATTCGAATCGTAGCTTGCAGGGGATCGAAGAGTTCAAGACCACTTTGAAGCTCGACCCGGCGATAAAGCTCGGACACTATCATCTGGGGTTCGCCTACTTCAGCCTGGGCCGCAACGACGAAGCCATCAGCGAATATAAGGAGGAACTGCGCCGGTCGGGGGAGAGCGCGGTAACGGTCGACGCGCTGGGGCACGCGTTGCTCGCCAGCGGAAAATACGAGGCGGCCGTGACCTATCTGCGGCGTGGCACGGAACTGGACGCACCCAATCCCGACGTCTGGTACGACCTGGGCAAGGCGCTGGCGCTCGCCGGACAGTGGGCTCAGGCTGAGCCTGCTTTGCGGAAGGCAGCTGAATTGAATCCGAAGGACCCGGGCCCGCACTATCAATTGGCGCGCGTCCTGGAAAAACTCGGCAGGACCGATGAGGCGCGAAAGGAACGAGAGCGCTTCGCGGAACTGAAGAAGGCGCAACCGGCCACGGCAGGAATGGCTACGGGGCGCGATCAGTAATGAGGAATCTACGGGTCACGATTGCGGCGCTCATCCTGCTGATCGCAGTGGCAATGAACGGCAACGGAGTTATGCGGGGAGCCGCGCAGACGGCCGCGCCGAAGCGCGCCACTGCGAAGACTCCCCCGACCAATCCACCGTTGTTTGTCGACGTGACGCGCGCCGCTGGAATTGATTTTCACCTGAACTGCGGCAGCAAGGAAAAGCTCTACATCGTCGAAACCCAGTGTGGTGGCGCCGCCGCCTTCGACTACGACAATGACGGCTGGATGGACATCCTTCTTGTTGATGGCTCGTCGATCGAGGACTACAAGGCCGGCAAGTGCCATCCGCCGCGCCTCTATCACAATAATCATGACGGCACGTTTACCGATGTTTCAGCGAAGTCGGGCTTGAACTTTTGCGGCTGGGGATATGGCGTGGCCATCGGCGACTACGACAACGACGGATGGGAAGACGTCTATATCACCGGCTTCCACGGTTCGGCGCTCTACCACAACAACCACGACGGCACCTTCACCGACGTCACTGCGAAAGCTGGTGTTGCGAACCCCACCGAGTGGGGAACCAGCGCGGCCTTCGGCGATTACGACAATGATGGCTATCTCGACCTGTTCGTCGCCGATTACGTTGATGTGGACATGAACAACCTTCCGCCGTTCGGCGTGGGCCCATTCTGCCAGTACCGCGGCATCCCGGTGAATTGCGGCCCGCGCGGACTCAAGGGCGCGCGCGATCGCCTTTACCACAACAATGGTGACGGGACTTTTACCGATGTCACGGAAAAGCTCAACATCGATCCCAACCGTTACTATGGCCTGGGCGTGCTGTGGCTGGACTACGACAAGGATGGCTGCCTCGATCTCTACGTCGCCGACGACTCTTCGCCCAGCCTGCTCTATCACAACGACTGCAAGGGCGGATTCACCGAAGTCGGCGCCGAGGCCGGCGTGGCTTACAGTTCCGACGGACACGAACAGGCGGGCATGGGCGTTGACTCCGCCGACTATGATCGCGACGGCTGGCCCGACATCGTGAAGACCAACTTCTCCGACGATACCAAGAACCTTTACCACAACGACCACAACGGCGAATTCACCGACATGGCCGGCCCGGCCGGCATAGCAGCCATCGGTTACCCATACCTCGGATTTGGCGTGAAATTTTTCGACTTCGACAACGACGGCTGGCCCGACATTTTCATGGCCAACGGCCACGTAGACGCGCAGGTCGAAGGACAGTCCTTCGGCGTCGGCTATGCCGAGCGGCCGTTTCTGTTCCACAATCTCGGATTCCAAGGGAAGGTCGGGAAGTTCGAAGAGATCGGCGAGAAGGCGGGCCCGGCCCTGGCGAAGAAGTATATTGGCCGCGCCGCCCTGACGGCCGACTTTTGGAATCGCGGTCGCCAGGATCTTCTCTTCACCAATATGGACGGCTCTCCCGTTCTGCTGCGCAATGAAGTTCCGTCGCCCGGGCACTGGCTGCGGATCAAGACCATCGGCAGCAAATCGAACCGCGACGGTTTCGGCGCCAGGATCGAGATCACGGCCGAGGGCTCAACCCGCTATGCCGAAGTGCGCGCCGGAAGCAGCTTCGAAAGTTCGAACGATCCGCGCGTCCATTTTGGGCTGGGTGCAGCGACCAAGGTTGACGCGATTGTCATTCACTGGCCCAGCGGGCAGGTTGACAAACTGGGACCGGAGGCGGCGGACCAGGAACTGGTCGTCCGAGAGGGAAGCGGGGTCGAAGAACGAAAGCGCTGAAGGTGATGAATCTACGAAATTTAGTAGAATGGCGCACACTGATCTTCAGTTACTCATAGATATAGCGTCCATCCAACCCATAAGTATTTGAAAAATAAAGTCATCGTCGTTTGGTTGAAGAAATGCCATTCTACCTCAAAAGCACTATGTGTCTCCGTGCCCGGAGAAAGGTAAGTTGTTTTTCGAGACTTTTCTCTGGTTAGGTTAACAGAATCAGTTAGTTAGGCTGAAGACGTAGTGGTTTCGAGGCGCGAAAGGTCAGCGCCTCATTCAAGTTCGCAGCAGAGAGTTCGCGACCGGAGTTTTACATTCGTGCAAACGACAACCAACACGCGCCATAGTCTCCAGGGGGTAGGTAAATGAAAAGATTGCAGTTTTGCCTCGTAGTATTTGCCGTACTGGCTCTGACCTTCAGCGCATTCGCACAGGTGCAGAACGGCCAGTTTAGCGGTACCGTGACCGATCAAACCGGCGCTGCGATTGCGAGCGCCAAGGTTATGGTCAGTAATCCGGCAGTCAACGTTTCCGTTACGGTCACGACCAATTCGAGCGGCAACTACACCGCCCGGGAACTGCCGGTGGGCACTTACAAGCTGACGGTCGAAGCCGCCGGCTTCAAGACCGCATCGGATACCAACGTCATGTTGAACGCCGGCGTCATCGCGCACGTGGACTTCAAACTGCAAATCGGCAAGGCGACGGAAGTGGTCGAAGTGACCGGCGCTGCCGTCACGGTGCAGACCGACGATGCCAAGCTGTATACGACGGTGGGCAGCAACGTGATTGAGAACACGGTGCTGAGCGGCCGCAACATATTCGACTTGATGCAGTTGAGCGCCGGCGCTGTGAGCGTAGTTGGCACCGATTTTGAGAACGGCCACAACACCGTGGTCAATGGTGTACGCGAAGACTTCAACGGCTTCCTGATCAACGGCACGTCGAACAAAGGCCTGAGCGGCGGTGAAGAGAGCACACCGATCAACGACACGGTTGAGGAATTTCAGGACTTGGGATTGAACATGTCGGCGCAATACGGCAACAGCGCCGGCAGCACGATCAACCTGGTGACCAAGTCGGGCACCAACGCGTTGCATGGCAGCGCCTTTGAATACCTGCGCAACGCCGACGCCGACGCCAACGACTTTTTCCTGAATTCGGTCGGCGCCGCTCGCCCACCGCTTCGCTGGAACCAGTTCGGCGCTACCGTTGGCGGTCCGATCATCAAAGACAAGCTGTTCTTCTTTTTGGCTTGGCAGTCAAGCCGGTTCATAACATCGGAGAGTGCGACGGTTAGCCAGGAGTCACCCGACTGGCGGGCTGCAGTTGCAGCCACGGACGCAGCGACGGATACCAGTTCTGTGGCCGGCCTCCTATACGGCAACTTTGCGCCTAAGCTGGCGGGGAGCACGCTGAACACCGTGGATACGTATCTAAACACCGTAGCGATACACAGCTCGAGCGGGTTGGGGTGCGTGGGCGGGATAAGTCTAGTCACGGGAAACTGTAACACTACCACTCCGAACTACGCCGACTACCTGTGCCCGGATACCTACGGTCCCCTCGGCTTTAACTTCTCGCCGGCATACGCAAACGCCATTGCGACTAGAATGCAGTCCCTGCTCGGCGTCATCGTAAACGACACCTTCAATGACAACAACACTCCTCTGACTAAGACCCAGAATCATTGCAGCGTGACGATGGCTGCTCAACCCGGCCAGGCTCAGCGCGATGCTTCCGGCTCTTCCCAAATGGCCTTCGAGGACTCCAGCGTCGCCGTCTTCAGCTCGAGAAACCAGGGTAACTTTAACAACGGCAATGAGTACTCGGGGAGATTCGACTACAACTGGAATCAGAACAACCGCGTGGCTACGAGCTTTAGCTGGGAGCGCAACAATGATGAATTCGGACCCTGCTGGCCCGGCTGCACCCGCGGCTTCTCCAACCCGAATAATATTCGGTCGGCCAACGGCAACCTTGGCTATACCCACACCTTCAGCCCCACGATCTTGAACGAATTACGCCTGGGTTATGTGCAGAACGTGAACCTGATTGGCACCAGCATTCCCGGTGTCCCCCAGGTGAAGTTCGATGACGGGTCGGCGGGATTTGGTTCCTACAACGGATACCCGCAGTACTTCCGGGAGAACATCTACACCTATTCCGACATGGTGTCGGTGACCCATGGCAATCACAACATGAAGATTGGCGCCGACTTCCGCCGCAACATCGAGAATAGCCAGTTCAGCATTGCGCGCGGTTCGTACTACTTCTCCGATCCTATCTTCTTCGCCGCCGACGCCCCTTACGGAGTGAACGCCGGCGTGGATCCCGGGATCTGCGCTCCACCCTGCTCGCAATCGACCATCCAGGGGCTTCTGCAAAACGACACGGTCCCGAATGCGGAGCTGGCAAGCAACATCCGGCACTGGCGGAACCTGGAGTTTGGTGCGTACTTCCAGGATGATTGGAAGGCCACCAAGCGCCTGACCTTGCAGCTCGGACTGCGCTACGACCTGTACACCCGCCACACCGAAGAAGGAAACGCGGCGACTACCTTTATCCCCGGTCCGGGGAGCAACGTGATACAGCAGTTGATCAACGCCAACGTTCCCGTCGGAGAGACGGGAACCATCAACGGGGTGAACTACGACTGTGATTCTACCGGCGCCGAACCAGCGTATGCAGCTCTATCGCAACTGGCTGGCGTCTGCGGGCCGGGCGGCTTCGCTGCGGCTACCTCGCTGGGCAAGGGCCGGCACAAGGACTTCGGTCCCCGTGTTGGCTTTGCCTGGGATGTGTTTGGCGATGGCAAGACCTCAATGCGTGGCGGTTTCGGCATCTCTTTCGAGGGCACGCTCTACAACCCGCTTTCGAACTCGCGCTGGAACCTGCCCTACTACTCGTTTGACTTGGCATACAACCAGGAAGTCGGTTCCAACTCAACGGTGGTTTGGGGCCCGACGAACTGCGTTAACAGTGTTGGCTGCACGCCGACGGGCGGCGCGCTCTACGGGGCGGGAGGCGTCGCTCCAGCCTACACGGGACCCGCAAGCAACCCCAACCAGGGCGTAGGAGCACAGGCTACTGGCAATATCAATGGCTGGTATGGTCAGAACCAAAACGCCGCTTACCTAACGGGAATCATCTTCCCGCAAGGCGTAGACGATCCTTATGTCTATAACTACTACCTCGGCTTCCAGCACGAAGTCATGCCGAAGACGGTGCTGGAGGTTGACTATGTAGGCACGACGGCTCACAGGCTATTCCGTGCTGAGGACATCAACCGGCTGCCGGGCGATCAGCTGCCTGTGGGTTCCTCGATTGTGAACAATGTGGGTGAAACCCTGGTCGGCTATACCTCGGCGTTGGATACATCGGGTCTTCCCAATCCAAACTACGGCAGGCTGCGCGTTTGGGAGAACGTAGTCAATTCCAACTACAACTCCATGCAAGCTTCGCTGAAGCGCCAGATGAGCCATGGGTTGCTGCTGAACGTGAACTACACCTACAGCCACTCGATTGACAACGGCTCGACTTGGCACAGCGGCGCCACTACGGCCAACGGCTCGGCCGGTGGCGAAGGTTACACCACCGATCCGACGAACCCCGAATTTGATCGGGGCAACTCGATCTATGACATCCGCCATCGCCTGGTCATCAACCACGTCTGGCAAATGCCGGGCTATAACATGAAAGGCCCGGCCGGCTACGTTGCTGGTGGCTGGTCCCTGGCCGGGATCTGGTCGTTCCAGACCGGCGCACACTGGCAGCCATACCGCTCAGGATTTCCCAATCTGGTTACCATCAACGCCGTCGGGAGCATCCCAGCCGGGAGCGCCTGCGCGGCAGCCGATGTAAACGATGGCAACTGTGAGAATACCGGCGGCGACTACCTCCTCACCGGTGGCCGGAACGAGCGCCCGGATAGCAGTGTCAAGGGCTACAGCGGCTTTGATCACTCCACATGGGCAAATGGTTGGGCCGGTACAACGCAAACCGGTCTTCCCACACTCTCAGCCCCATGCCTCGGTTGTCTCGGCAGCCTGGGGCGCAACACCTTTGTCGGCCCCGGTTTCTGGTCGGCCGACCTGACGCTGTCCAAGAACTTCAAGCTGACCGAGCGGTTCAACCTGAAGTTCGACGCGGCGGCATTTAACGTTTTCAACCACACTAACTTCTTTCTGGCAACCTCCGGCGGGTACGGGCATAACGACATAACCGACCCGCTGTTTGGCGAAGCCGGCGGCACTTCGGTCAATGGTATTGGACCGCGCATCATGCAGTTCGGCCTGAAGCTCAGCTTCTAGCCGGATTGAGTTTTCTGGGGCCTGTTCTCGTATCATGAGGACTGGCCCCTTTTTTGCTTTGCGCTTTGTTCATCCCATGCGGTGAAGGTCATGATCCGCAGACTTGTCTCCCGCCTCTTGCTGCTCACTGTACTGCTCCTCCCGGCTGTGCTCTTCGCGCAGTTGCAGCAATTGGGCTGGATTGGCGGCCAGATCCACGTCGTCGGCGGGGACTTCCCTCCAGGCCAGATCATGGTGGAACTGCGTTTGCACGACGCCGCCATCAACAGCGTCTACGCCGACGCGCAGGGGCGGTTCGCCTTCAACAACCTGGAAGGCGAGACCTACCACATCGTCATTAACGACGACGCCTATTACCCTGTGAACGAACTGGTGAATCTGAGACCGGAGGCGCCCTACGCCAATTTGGAGATCTTTTTGCGCCCTCGCGAAGAACAAAAGAAGGACGACCCGCTGGGCGCGCGGGCATCGGGCAGCAATCCCAATCTGGTCGATCCGGCAGACTACAACAAGCGCTTTCCGAAGAAGGCGGTGAAAGAGTACGAGCGCGGTGTGAATGCCGAGCACAAAGGGGAGCGGGACGAAGCCATCGCGCACTATGTAGGGGCGTTGAAGATTGCTCCGGATTACTATCCAGCACACAACAATCTGGGGTCACTGTATCTGGGCAAGTCGGATTTCAAGGCGGCCGAGGCCGAGTTCCGCGAATCCGTGCGCCTTGACCAAAATGAGGCGCAGGCTTATTTCAATCTGGGCAACGTGCTCATGCTGACCGGGCGGTACAGCGAATCAGAAGCCGCTGTGGCGGCCGGTTTACAACGCCGTCCGGACTCGGCTTTTGCTCATTATCTCCAGGGATGCCTGGCGGCGCGAACCGGCAAGTTCGATGAAGCAGAAAAGAGTCTGCGCGAGGCTTTGCAACTCGACCCGACAATGTCGCAGGCGCATCTGCAATTGGTGAATCTCTACCTGCAGCAGAAACGCAAGGACGATGCCGTTCATCAGCTTCAGGATTTTCTGAAAGCCTTCCCCAACGCTCCGACAGCAGCCAAAGCCAGGGAAGTGTTGAACAGGCTGCAAAGTCAAGAGGGCGTGCGCAACCGGTAGACGATTCCCGCCAGTTCACTTCAGATTTATGCCGCAGAAGTTTTTCTCAAGCTGGCAGGCGATTGCATACTCGGCACGCGCCTGGCTGATTTTCCCAACCTTCTGGTAGTCGTATGCGAGGTTAAGGTGCCCTTCTGCCAGCTTCGGGTCGAGTTCAACAACCCGTTGATGCTCGCGGAGAGCTTTCGACCCTCGATTGGTCTGGCTATAGCAGATCCCCAGGAAATTATGGATGTGAGCGTCCTCTAAACCGAGCGCTATGGTCTTCTCCAGATGGATGGCGGCGGCGGCGTAGTCCTTCTGCCGAAACAGCGCCAGGCCCAACTGCAGCTGTCCCGGAGAAAAATTGGGCTGAATGGCAATCGTCTTCTGATACAGGGAAAGCGCGGTCGCGGGATCGCTCGGCTCATCGAGCAGCCCCAACTGATACCAGGCGCGGTAATTCTGCGGGTTGCTTTGCGCGGCTTTGGTGAGCCAGTTTTTCGCTTCGTCCACGTGACCCAGCTTGGACAGCGCTCGCGCCAAGCCGGTCATGGCGTTGTCGAAGTTCGGGTTTAAGGCCAGGCAGCGTTGCAGCTGATCGGCAGCGGTTTCCCAGCGCTGCCGCCGCAAGGCCGACTCGCCCAGCAAATAAGGAATCACGTAGATTTCTGGATCCTTTTGCTGGATCTCGGTGAGAAGAGCCTCCGCCTGATCGTCATCCTTGCGCTGAAAAAGGTCCTCGGTTTTGAGGATGGCATTAAACTCCGCCAACTTGTCCTTGGGATCGGCGAGCCCTTGCTTGAGCGACTCGGCGGAAACTGCGGCGCGAAATCCGAAGTAGCCTAACGCCCGTAATTTCTCTTGCGCGTCGGGACTCAGATTCCCGGCGCTTGTATCCTGGCGGGTAAAGGGATTGTGAGACAGAACCTCTTGCATTCTTTCCCGAAAAACGGCAACGGTGGCGGGTTGCTCGGCAACAATATTCCGGGTTTCTCCGGGATCGGTTTCAAGATCGTATAGTTCCGGCTTGGGCGCCTCGATCCAATGGAAGCGCTCACTCTCGAGCGAGTGCAGGGGACTCCAACCGAAAGAACTGAAGGGATAAAACGTCTCGCTGTAGGCCGGATCTGTTGGCGGCTGGCTTGTCCCCAACAAAGCATGCGACTGGAACTGCGTGTGGATCGAATCGGTCGAATCCTTCATCCCGGCGAGTTGCAGAAGAGTCGGGGCAACGGCTACGGTTTCCACGGGTTCGGGACGGCGAGCAGCGGGAATGCCGCTTCCGGCGGGTGGTTTCACGATCAGCGGTACGTGCACGGTGGCGTTGTACAGGAAGAAGCCGTGCTCGTCTTCGCCGTGCTCGCCGAGAGATTCGCCGTGATCGCTGAGGGCGACGATCAGCGACGAATCATAAAGGTGGTTCTGCCGGAGCCAGGCCATCAGGTTGCCGAGTTCGTGATCGGCGTAGGCTATCTCGCCATCGTAGAGATGGCTGAGATATTCGGTGTGGTAAGGCTCCGGAGGATCGTAGGGGCTGTGCGGGTCGTAAAGATGCAGCCAGAGAAAAAAAGGGCGTCGCGGAGTTTTCTTTAACCAGGCGATGGCGTGCGCCACGCTCTCCCCGGCGCGACGGTCCACCAAACCGATATCTTTTTGCTGAAAGGTCTGCGCTGAAAACGCATCGTCGTAGAAGTCGAAGCCGCGCGCCAGTCCCCAGCTCCGGTCGAGCACGAAAGCGCTGACCACCGCGCCGGTGGCGTAGCCTGCCTGTTTGAATGCCTGGGCGACCGAGCGAAATTGCGGAGCCAGCGGCTGCCCGGTGAAATCCTGCACGCCGTTTTGAAAAGGATAAGTGCCGGTCAGAATCACCGCATGAGAAGGCCAGGTCAGCGGCACCTGTGAGATGGCCCGCTCAAACACCACGCCATCGTGCGCCAGCGCATCGAGGGTGGGAGTCTTGACCATCTGCGCGCCATAACATCCCACGTGATCGGCGCGCAGGGTATCGATGGTGATCAATATAACGCTGGGTTTCGCGACGTTAGATCGTCTAACTGCAGGCGCGGCCTTCGGTTTGGCTTGTACGGGCTTGGCTGGAGCGGCCTGTGCGAACGCCGAGAATCCGGTCGAGAGAGTGATCACGGCCACTAACGGAAGAGTGGATAAGAAAGTTGAGAAGCGCCGGAACATGGTCTATTGCGGCGCTGGCAGTTGCTGCGCGCGCCGCATCTCCTCGTCTGCTTCCGCCGAGAGTCCCTTGGCGGCCAGCGCCTTGGCCAACGACTGATGCATGATGGGTTCTTGCGGCGCCAGCTCCACGGCGCGGCGCAGCTCCACAATGGCGTCGTCAAGCTTGTCCTGGTAAAGCAGAATCTCGCCGAGAGCACGATGTCCACGGGCCAATTCCGGATTAATCGTAACCGATTGGCGGAACGCCGCCGCGGCCGGCTCCAGTTGCTTTTTCTGGAGGAACGCCACTCCCAGATTGTAGGCAGCTTCGAAATTGGTGGCATCGAGTTGCAGAGCGCGTTGCAGGGTGGGGATGGCGACATTGATCTGCCCGGCACGAGCCTGCGCCATGCCAAGATTGAAAACGGCAAGGGCGTAATCAGGACTGAGCTGAACCGTCTTCTGCAGCTCGTCCACTGCCTCGGGAAACATCTTGAGGCGATAGTAATCGAGGCCCTGCAGATAGTGAGCCGGAAGGGAGTTGGGCTCGGTTTGGATTGCACTCTTCAGTTTTTCGATCGACTCAAGATAGCGGCCGTGCTGGCTGTCGGCAATGGCATCGGAGATCAGCTCATACGTTACAACTCGGTCCTTCGGATCCGGCAGGTCGCGATTGCTGATAGCCGGATCGCTGCCCCCGGAAAACCCCGCATACCCCAGGGCTTTCAATCGCTCCATTAGCGCCGGGTCGAGGCTGGTCTTTTCGGCCAGCTCCTTGCCCGCGCTGTAATCGTGGATCATGCCCACGAGCTTGGCGTGCATCTCCTCGGCTACCGCCTTCTTTTCGGTGAACAGATTGTGAACTTCGCCCGGATCCTTCGCTAGATCGTAGAGCTCGGGCCGAGGCGCGTCGATGAAGTGATACTTGGTGTTCTCCGAGCCCCGCAGCTCGCTCCAGTTAAAGTGAATCCGCGGCAGGAAGGTCTCTCCGTAGAGGACGCGGTCGCGGGCCGCCTGGTCGTCGTGATCGCGTTCGCCGCGAAGCTGGGGAAGCAGGCTGCGTCCCTGCACCTGCGATGGAATCTCGAGCCCGACGGCGCCCAGCACTGTGGGCATAAGATCCACGAGCGAAACCGGATCGGCAATCGTGCGGGGCGCGGCCTGCTCCGGAAGCCGATTCTCCGGCAATCGAATGATCAGCGGCACCTGCATGGTGGCGTTGTAGATAAAAAACCCGTGCGTTTTTTCGCCATGCTCGCCCAAGCTTTCCCCATGGTCGCCGCAGAACACGATGACCGTGTTCTGATAAATCCCTTTCTCTTTCAAGAAACGGAGAAGCCGTCCCACCTGTTCATCGGCAAAAGCGATCGCCCCATCGTACGGTTGTGCCGCATATTCGCGGCTGTAAGGTTCGGGCGGACGATACGGAAAGTGCGGGTCGTAAAGGTGCATCCAAAGGAAAAACTTCTTTTGTGAATTCTTGGCCAGCCAGTCTGTTTCCAGCCAGTCCAGAGTCACATCGGCCACTACATTCCCCGGACGCTCCATTTCTTCAAGGTTCGATTCGTCCAGACGGCTGAAGTCGAAGTGGTCGTAATAAAAATCAAATCCCTGGTTCAGTCCAAACCGCGAGTCGAGCACCGCCGCCCCGATTACCGCTCCCGTCTGGTACCCGGCCTGCTTGAGCACCGTGGCCAGCGTGGGCTGAAGCGGGCTGAGCTTGTTGCCACTGAAATCGTGAATGCCGCTGAACATCGGGTAGGTTCCCGTCAGGATCGAGGTGTGCGAAGGCAAGGTCACGGGGACGACCGCGAAGGCGCGCTCGAAGCGGACGCCGTCCGCAGCCAGGGCGTCGATGTTCGGCGTCTTGATGCGCTTGTAGCCATAGCAGCCAACATGATCGGCGCGCAGCGTATCAATCGTGATCAAGACAACATTCAGCGCGGGCTTTGCTGGTGTTTGCGCGGCCGCTTGCAGTGTGGCAAGGGCTATTAGGGCGACAATCAAGCGATGAACGACAGGAAGCATTGGTGAGTTCAGTTTATCGCATGGAGGCGGGTGGCAGAGGCTCGACGAGGCGCAGCGTGTGATAGGCTGGGCGCTTATGAGGCGGCTGGCGATTTTTCTTGGGATCACGCTGCTGGGAACTTTGCTCGGAACGTTGCTCGAAACTGGGGTCTGGAGCCAGACATCTCTCCGCACCAGCGCGCCACGAAAATCTCTTCCCGACGTGTATCTCATCACCATTGACACGCTGCGGGCCGATCATGTTGGCTGCTATGGCTACAGGCAGGTGGAAACGCCCGCACTCGATGCGCTGGCCGCCGATGGTGTCCGTTTCACCGAGGCCTTCACGCATAGCCCGATCACGAACACTTCGCATATCACGATCCTGACTGGCCTCTTGCCCAGCATACATGGCGTAACCGATTTCGGAGTCCCGCTCTCGCTGCAACATGCGACCGCGGCGGAGCTGTTGAAGAAGCACGGTTACCAGACCGCAGCTTTCATCGGAGCCGTAATCCTCGACAGCAATACGCTCGCTCCCGGCCTTGATCGCGGTTTCGATTTCTACGATAACTTTCCGGCCAAGACCGAGAGTAAGGAGCGCTGGGGACGCGTCGAACGCCGCGGCATGACAGTGGTTGAGCACGCCGAAGCCTGGTTCGAGAAACACCAGACCGGACCGCACTTTGTGTGGGTGCACCTGTACGATCCCCACGATCCCTACGAGCCGCCGCCGCCGTTCTCGGAGAAATATAAAGACCATTTGTACGACGGCGAGATCGCTTACGCCGATTCCGCTTTGGCTCGCTGGATCGCGTTTCTGAAGAAAGCCGGCGTCTACGACAACGCCATCATCATCGTCACCGGCGATCACGGCGAGGGTCTGGGCGATCACGGAGAAGAAACTCACGGCCTGTTTCTCTACGACTCCACGCTGCACATCCCGCTGATTTTGAAAATGCCGGTGAAAACGGCAGGAGCCGCTCCTCACGGCATCGTGATTGATACCCAGGTGCGCACCACCGATATTCTTCCGACCATTCTGGCGGCGACGGGCGTGACGGCCCCGGCAGAGCTGAACGGGGAGTCGCTGCTTCCGCTACTTGACGCGCAAGTGGGCTCCGATCGAGCCCTCTTTGGTGAAACCGATTACCCGCTACGCTGGGGCTGGGCTCCTCTGCGCGCCTTACGCGCCGAGAACACGAAGCTGATCGAAGCTCCGCGGCCCGAGCTTTACGACCTGCAGGCCGATCCGAAGGAGCTGAAGAATCTCTATGCTTCCGGCAATGCCAAGCTGCAGAACATGCAGGCTGAAATGGCGAAATGGAAGGCGAAGCTTCCGGCGGCGGGGGACTCCGGCAAGCTCGGAGAAGCTTTGCCGGATCCCAAGGACAAAGTCGAAGTGCAGAACCTGTTGCACGATGCGATGCTTGCCGGTGATGACAATCGGCCGAACGACGCACGCCAGTTCCTGGAAAAAGCGTTGCAGCTCGACCCGGCGTCGCCGACCACGCTGCGCCAACTGGGCGAGCTTGAACTTGCTGCTGGAGATCTCGCCAAAGCGGGTATTCACTTGAAGCGCGCTTGTGAGCTGCGTCCGGACGATTCCACCGCCGCTTTCGAATTGGGCGAGGCGTTGGGAAAGTCCGGCGACTGGCCTGGAGCGCGGGATGCGCTGGAATCGAGCTTGAAGCTTGCGCCCAGCCAACTGTCCGCGCGGCTGCTGCTGGGCCGCGTTTATCTGCAACTCAAAGACGCGAAGAATGCGGAAGACCAGTTCGAGGCAGCGCTACTGGTGGAGTCGAACAATAGTGAGGGGCGCCTGGGACTGGCGGAGGCGCAGATTCAGCAATCCGATTTTGCCGGCGCATTGCCCGATCTCGAAGCGCTCACCAAATCTGATCCGCGAAATGCCGTGGCCCTGCGGTTACTGGCGCGAGCCTATCGCGGACTGGGCAGGGAACTAGACGCCAAGCGAACCGAGGAGCGGGCTGCAAAGCTGGAGAAGAAGTAATCAGTTGGTTCCGGGCCCGCCGTGTCGCTCGGGGTTATTTACATTCCTTTCACACGGCCGTTTTATGCTAGCTTCTCTAGAGCTAGAACGCTCCTGAAGCAGCGCGAGTTTCCATGATGCGAAAACAGACGTCACGCGCGAAGAGACACCCGGCTTCTCCGCGATCGCGAGCCGCGAAAGCTCGCACCCGTCCGGCTCAGATTCCGCGCGAAGAATTGGCGGGAGATGAACTGCCGGCGCTGGTGGTGCGTGGCTGCCTGATAGCCCGCGACGCGGTTTTCAACGTCAGGGACTTTCTCGCGGATGGCTCGCGCCTGGCTTTTCTGGCGATCAAGGATTGCGAAAAAGAACTCGACCAGATCGAGCGCAAGATCGATGAACAACTGCCCGCAGCCATTACGCGGGTGGGCGAAGCCAAGGCGCGTGAATTGCTGGCGTGTCTGAAGTTCATCACCGACCTGGAACGCATCGGCGATCTCGCCTACAGCGCGGTCATGCAACTGCAAGGTCGCCGTGAAAAATTGCCGGCGGCGGATTCGAGTCAGCTCATCGAAATGGCTTCTTTGCTTTGCGCCATGCTGGAGCAGGTTCATCAGGGCTTCCTGAAACGTGACGTGACGCACGCGCAGAGCGTTCTCCAGTCCGATCCGGAAGTGGACCGGCTGTGCCATTCGCTGTTTCACAGACACCTGGCCGAGCCGAATAGTCCGACTGGACAAAAGAATTTTGACATTCTGCTCGCGGCTCAGGCGCTGGAGCGGATCGGCGATCACGCCAAGAATCTGGCGGAAGAAGTTTACGGCCTATCCGAAGGCCGCTCCCTGCGGCACAATGCCAGGAGGATCTCGTCGGCTTAGGGCTCTCGACTGAGCCTGCCGCGGAAGCGATCAGAAGGTGAATCGACCACCGACTGTCGGAGCAAAGTTGTTGTCGGAGTTATAAGGAACGCCCGGGCCATGAGGAATGGCGATGGCCAAGCCGCCGCTCACCCAGGAATACGCGATTCCGGCAAAACCGTCGAAACGCTTGGTGAAGTGATGATCCGCATACAGTGACCCCTCGTTCAGCGTGCCCGCGCAGGAACTGCGGAAACCGGCTGTGGCCGAGCAGGTCGGCGGAAGACGGAAGTCGTTCTGCCGCTGTTGATACCAGGAGAAGGTGAAGTCGGTTTTGCTGCGATAGGTGTACTTCACGCCCGTCCACCAGATATTCACCAACTTTTCAGAGTCAAGATTGTTGTCTTCGACCCCGCTCATGTAATAACCGCCCTGGTCCGAGGCGCCGACGCCCAACGGGTTCGCCGGGTTATTCTGCCAGATGTATTCGTAGCCGGCAAAAAACCTGAACGGGTCCCACTTATACTTGGCAGCGACCATGATTGCGTTGTTGTCGGTCACGATGCCATATACGGTGTTGTTCGGGTCGATCAGATTGGGTCCCAGACCGGCCCCCCCGTTGATGGGGTTTGTATTGATGCTGTCGGTGGTCGACTGATATTGCCCTGCCGGACTCAGACTCTGAGGCCCCAGCAAGGGGTTCAATACGCTGATCGCCTGGTTGTAATGTTGGAAGACGACGTCGGCAGAGAATTTGCGGTAGTCTCCGCCCAGGTCGAATCCATAGGCGTTGTTATGCGCCGCTTCCGGCGTACAACTGGTCGCAGTCCAGCTTGCGGAGGCCGAGTAGCAGCCGGCAGAACCATCGGCGAATTTATACATGGCGCCGAAATGGATCGGGCCATAGGCGATGCGATACTTCAGGGCGTCGTCCCAACGGCTGTCCTCGGTGTCGCCGCCGCCGGCCATCGTGCCGTTATACCCGATGTAGGAAAAGGAATAGGCGCCGTTGGCCGGATCGTACTGGAGCATCGTATCGGTGCCGAGAGAGCGCTGACGACCGAAGGTCAGCGTGCCGAAATGCGTGGACGATATACCGCCATAGTATTCGTCATTGAAGGGTTGGCCCGCGCGCGCGCCGTCGATGGCCATCGAATAACTGGCCCTGGGAAGGCCGTTGTTGATGATGTCGGTTTCTGAGGCGTTGGCGAGCAGGCCGGACTGCGGATTGATGCCAGTTGAAGCGTTGAACACAACATACCAGCCGGGCAGAAACTCTTCTTTGCCCCTGATGCCAAAACCCGTCTGCTGCAGGTTGTTCGGTGCGACGACGAATCGATGTTGATAGCCGTTTCGGTTGACCAGAGATTCGCCTTCGTAGTTATAGCCGTTTTCCGGTAAGCCGTGGCTGACCCAGCCGACGCCGACGTCATACGCACCGTACAGCGTGATGCCGTGCCAGGTCAGCGTGCAATCGGTAGTGGCGAACTCGTGGCCGCTCGCGCAGGCGTCGGGAGTGCCGTCGAGCGTCCTCCGCTGCATCTTAATGTCGATGGTGGCGTCCTGGCCAACCGCCAAGCTGATTCCCGTGCGCGTTTCATCGGCGAACCCTGGTTTGGCCGCACGAATCTCGAAGCGTCCCGGAGGCAGGCCGGCCGCCTGAAAGTGCCCCCCGCCGTCGGTTGCGATCGTGCGCGTTGCGCCTGTGTCGGCGTTCCTGATTGTCACCGCGACACCGCGCAGGGCTGCGCCGGTTTGGTCCGTCACCACGCCGGAAACGCTCGCTCCCGTTTGGGCCCACGCCGGGAACGCCCCCATCGCAAACAACAAAAGCAGCAAGAAGGTTTGGGCCAGCGGCAGTGAGGCAGCCGTTGGAACGTAGCCGGCGCGCGTCAAAGTTTTCCATTGCCTCCCGTACCGGAAGAGGATCTGCGAGCGGTCAGAGGGTTTCACCATGGGCCACCTTTCCTTAGAATCCGTCAACCTGATCTGTCGCCTCATTCTCGCCCTCGCGCATGGGGTTCACGCCGGTAGCACTTTGAATGGGGCAACCACCCACCTCTCAGTAGCAATTTTGGTGGGTCAATGCGGTGACGCCGCTATTGTGAGTCTGCCATTCAATGTCATACCGAAACTCCTGTTCGAAACGAGGAGTCGTCGTATTGCATTGATTGGATTGTCCTTTTTCCCACAAGAAGTGCTAAGCCAAAACAAATTACAAAGTATATTGTCTAATCGTTTATTATGTCAACTCCTATGCAGTTGTATATGAGTATCCGAATTGCCGTCCCATAAACCGGCGCTTCTCTCCGGTTGACTCAGGCATGGGGCCGCTGTAGGATTCGGTCTCAAATGACTCGAAAGGCGTCACCTCGACGTTTGGCACAAAAAGGCGGGGAACTGCTGAAGCTCCGCGAGGCGGCCCTCGAACTTCGCGTTAGCTTCCCTACGATCAAGCAGTGGATTTACAAGCGGAAAATTCGCAGCGTAAGAACGGCGGGAGGGCACCATCGTATTCCGCAGAGCGAGGTTGACCGTCTCCTGTTTCGGACAAGAGGCAAAACCGGCCCGGAGCGAGCTCTTCTTGCGCGCCGGGTGAGCGGGAGAAATCAACTAGTGGGACGGATCGAGGGTGTGCGCATAAGCGGGCTCATGGCGGAGATAAAGATTTCGATCGGGGATCAGGAAATCACTTCGATTATCACTGCCAGCTCGGCCCGGGAGATGAACCTCAAACCCGGCCAGACTGCGGCTGCCCTCATCAAGGCGACCGAAGTCATGATTCTCCGCGTGTGACATGAGAAAACGAAAAGCCTTCTGAATCATCTCCTCGGCAGCTTGGACAACGGCGGTGACGGCGAAGAATGGACGAAGGCTTGCACGGCCGTTGGACCGGGCATTATCATCGAAGTCGCAAGTGGCGCTATCGTCTAGGGGTTAGGACGGAAGATTCTCAATCTTCAAACCCGGGTTCGATTCCCGGTAGCGCTACCAACTTTCTTTCAATCACTTACAGCATTTCCTGACACGGTTGCTTCAGGCGACTGTGGCCACTTTTGTGGCCAACTATTGCACAGCTTCCACAGGCGCCGCTGACAACTGGTTCCGCCGCTCGATCGCTTCCCTGATCTGCTGCACATTGGAATGCGTGTAGATGCGTGTGGTATTCACCGACCCATGCCCCATCGCATCCATCACCGCCATCACGTTGCCTGTGCCTTCCATCGCATCCGTTGAGAAACGATGACGCGCACAGTACAGCACGACAGATTCGGGAATGCCCGCCAACCGCTTGGCTTCGAGCCATTGCTTCGAAACCTCGCGATCGGTGATATAGCCGGACTGGGCTCGCTTCGAGGGAAAGATCCATCCTTCGTTCACGCCTTCCTTGCGAGCCAACAGTGCTAGCTTGACGCGCTCGGTGAGCGGGACGTAACGCCGGGATTTTCGGGACTTGCCACGCGGGTTGAAGATCAGCCCTTTGTCCCAGTGGATGTTTTCCCAGCGCATGCGGAAGATCTCGCCTGGACGAAGACCGGAATCCAGCATGATCAATAGCACCGTTCGAAACGGCTCCCAGCCCACACGCGACTTCCTACCTTTCCCGGTAAGACGCGAGCCCCCGGCAACCGCCAGCAGCCGCTGCTCCATCCACGGCTCGATCAACTCTTCCCGCCCCTGTTCCTCGACGAGTTTGACAATCGGGACGGTAGAGAGCAGTCGCCACTCTTGCGCCTTTTTCAGCATCCGCCGAAGCGTGCGCAGAGCGTTGTTGGTGTTCGCAGGGGACGATCCCTCGATCGTCAAAGCGTGATCTGCCGTGATGTGATCAAGTTTCATACCAGCGACGGATGTGGACTCCAGGAGTTGCCAGCCCACCCCGTAATACCTGCGGGTGGGCGATTTAGGCGGACGGTCCGCCGGCAGCGACTCCATCCATTCGAAAAAGCGGTTCGAGAAGTCGGCTAACGTCGGAACTTTCCTGCATCCCGGCGCACCTCCGCCTTCCAGCAACCGCGCGAGCACCAGCGCTTCTACCTTTTTGGCCTCAGTCTGCCGGGAAGTCTTGCAACTCCCCCGGTAGCGTCTGCCATTCCAGCGAAACGCGAAGTGCCATGTGTTTCCTCGTTTAAAGAGCGACACGTTTTTCCTCCATTGTCGCTCTCGCTTTTGAGACACGCAGGTTGCGCAAGAGGAACTTCTCCAGCGCAACAGCATCATATCTCACCAAGCGTCCGAGTTTTACGTAATTTGGGCCATCGCCCGAGACGCGCCAGTACCGCAGCGTATTAACACTCACGCTCAACCGCCTCGACACCTCCTGCTCGTCTAAGAGTTGGATATCTGTCATTTGCCTTCGCCCTTGCGCCTCTCGGCTTCGGCTCCACCGTGGACCTCCAAAGGGATGACGCAGACCACAAGCCTTAGCAATCGCGTTACATTCGGAACGAGCCCTCCACGGGTCAAGTCTGTACAGAACCGACGATAGTCAACCAACTTGGCCCATTCCTGCCGCCGTGTCCAATAACTGCTCGTTATAACGTTATTCCTACAGGTTATAACCAACGGCTCCAGGCCGATTCATGACATCAAATTCTCGCCGACCAAGCCGTTGCGCGGATGCGGAGCTCATTGACAAAGCAGGGTTTACGGAAAATAAGATCGTTCGACGAAAACGCCAGAAGATCCTTGGGGTGGAGGCGAATCCGGCCGTACCGCGGAACTATTCAGACCCACCGTAGCTGGTTGTCCAGACGCTGGAACGCCCTTTGGGCAACCGAAGGTTTAGCGAAGTGACGAGGGCGATGCCCTTTCCTACGTGATGGATAGAACTTCCTCATGCGGGCCTCGACTCCAACTTGACCCACCGAATCACTCTAGCTTCCCGGACCTATAACCCCCAGGAATAACGTTATAACGAGAAGTGATTAGACATGATGATTGAGTGGGGCTAGTTTTGCGCCACACGCAGCAGATTTTAGCTGCTCCCGGAGGCGCAAATGTCATCCCGTTGGTTCCAAGTCCACGTCGTTCGCCCCATCCAGCTCCTTCTTTGGTGGAAGTGGGCACGTCCAACCGCCGCCGTTCTCACCCTAATTCTCGTCCTGCCTGTGGCCGCGATGGCACAAGGTTCACCGTTCGACACCGGCTTTAACGCCATCCAAGCCCTCTTCACCGGAACCATTGCGAAGGTTGCAAGTCTAGTTGCAATCGTGATCGGCGGCTACGGCTTCGCCCACGGTGAACCCGGCGCGAAGAAAGCGCTCGCCGGCGTGGCCGCCGGAACGGGCATTGCCGTTCTCGCCGTGAATGTCCTGAGTTGGCTCTGGGGCGTATAAAGCGCTTCCCGGCCACCTCCCACCCACCTTTAGACGAGGACATATGCCAGAGCAACCACCACAGAAGCACCGCACAAATCGGGTCTTCAAGAGCCTGCATAAGCCGCTCACCTACCCGTTTGCGGCCTTCGTCCATCGGCTAAGTATACACTGGTTTCGCTTTGTGTTCGCCATGTTGCAGTCCCTTCTCTCTCGCTGCATCGGCTCCGCGCCGTCTTCGTCACGATGTGCCTCTTTCCGTGACCCATTAACGGACGGGTTCGGAGTCAACCTAACAGCCGCAGGCTAGCGTCAAGGCACTTTTCGCGGCATAAACGATAATCCCCTACGGGCTGCCCCTCATTTATTCCACGATTGCCTGTGACGCTGCGCCTTCCGTGCGGCTGTTCCTGTTGCCTCTCTCGCCCCCGCCGTGGGGCCACTTCACAACGAAAGAGGCACAACATGACGACGAAGACTCTCAGTAAAAGCGACTTGGCGCATTTTACCGGCAGCGAAAGCTGGTATCGACACGGGATCAACCGCAACGTTCTCTACACCGACGGCGCGCAGCACGTTGCCGAACACGGTGGCGCGTATTGGCTTCTGGACGAAATCGCGATCATTCAGCCCTACAACGAGGCTGTCGCCGCCGAGGAATTTCAAGTCTGGAAACTCGCCGTACGTCCCGACCGAACCGCTACGCTCACCTGCGATGATGGCAACGGCCACATCGTGTTCACCAAGGAGATTGAGTACACCGATTTTCCGCTGGATGAAATCACTCTGTATTTCGCCAACAGGGTAATCCACCTGCCGAGCGAGTACTGATCGACGCGAAACCCGCGCCAGGCATCCTCCCTGGCGCGGGTTTTCTATTTCGCCTCGCGTTGGGAGCCGCGGACTAGGCGGCGTCCACTCCCCAAGAGAGAGCGCAACGGTTGCAAGAAGGGGCAAGAAAAGCCGCGAGATTGGTGGATCTCGTTGATTCAATGGATGATGATACGTAGTTTTCTCGGACAGGAAACTACGTCGTACAAGAATATTTTCGTTTACAACGCATTTCCCATTTGCGAAAATAGGAGGACCATGGAGACCCGAGAGGCCCAATTCGAACGGAGGATGGTGGACGCCCTGCGAAAGCAAGTACCCGTGAAAGATCTCCCCGGCGTACGCATCGCGCAGGTACGTCAGGAGCCGGAGCGCCCCTTCGATGTCAGCTTTGAACTGACCTCGGGCAAGAATCGGATTCTTGTATTTGCCGAAATCAAGCAGGCGCCTTCCCCCAAGCTGTTGGCGGAGATTGGTCCCTGGATGCAGCGCATGAAGTCGTTGAAAAAAGACGCTGCCTTCGCAGTGTTAGCCCCGAGTCTGTCTTCGCAGGCGCAGGCGTACAGCGTCGCGAATGGCATCGATTTCCTCGACCTGGCGGGAAACGTTTCGATTCAAGTCCCCGGAAAATTCACGCTACAGCGTCTAGGCCGGCGAAGTACGGAACGAAACCAGACCGGGGACTCGTCGCGCAGCATGAACGTGTTTTCGGGACGCTCCTCGCGCGTGCTGCGAGTCCTGCTCGAAAAACCGAAAGCGTGGTCGCTCACCGATATCTCCAAAGAACTCAACGCTCAGGCTCAGCGAGTCGGCGGTATCGTTCGCCAGCCGATGGATTTTGGCGTCAGTCAGGGCTCGATTTCGAAAGTCCTTTCCAGCCTCGAAGAGCAGCTTTGGATTCGGCGGCAGGGATCGGCGGTCGTCGTGCCCGAGCCACGGCGATTGCTGGTCGAGTGGGCGGAAAAATATAAAGAGCGCTATCGCTGGCGGTTACGAAGTTCCTTCGAGGTTCCGAATGCGTTCGGAAACGGGGTGACCGAGATCAGCGAACGGCTTCAGGGACAAGTCCAGGGCGCGTACGCTTTCACGGGCGCCGCTGCCGCATCCTTGGTCGCCCCCTTTGTCGAACTCGACCGCGTGGACATCTTTCTCGGAAATGCGGAGAGCGGCGCGCGTTTGCGCGAACTGGCCAAGGGCGAATCGACCGGGCCCAAGTTACGATTGATCTATCCCTATGATGCAGGCGTGTTCTTGTACTGCAGGCGGGAAGGCGAGGTTCCGATCGTGTCCAACCTGCAAGCCTATCTCGACCTCTATGCACGCGGGGGACGGGATCTCAAGCAGGCCGACTATTTATTGAGCAACGCGATCGAGCCGCGCTGGAGATCCGCATGATTCCGGAGCCACAGCGGACCTACGTCCTGGAGTTACTCGCGGCGCTGGGACCAGTGGCGAAGGACTTCGTCATTGCCGGCGCGCAGGCAGTCAAGTTCGCCGTCAAGAACGCACGCGGCACCAAAGACGTAGATTTCATTTTGAACGTGATTGCCCTCCGGGCGGAACCTCTTCAACTGGAAGCAGTGTTGAAGCGGTTGGACTATACGGCGATCGCCGGGGCACGAAATTTCCAATTTGAAAAGACCATCCCCAACAGCAAGGAAACCATGCGCATCGAGTTCATGGCCCCGGAGGAATTCAAGCGGGTCGCCGACTTCCGCGTGGATGTACAGAAAGGGATCCATGCGCGCGCGTGTACCGGAGGCACGATCGCGCTCGCCGAGTCGGACGAGTATCCGCTGGAAGGGAGGTTGCCGGACGGCGAACCGTATGCCGCGAGAGTGCTTGTCACCCGGCCGCACGCGCTGGTGATGCTTAAACTCCTGGCTCTCTTTGACCGCTATCACAATATCCGCGGTCCGGAGGAGGCGCGGCACGATCGCGAGGAAGCGCAGACGCATGCGGCGGACATTGTGGCGATCGTCAAAGCGCGCCCGGACTGGGCAGAGTTCAGGCGGCAGTTTGAGGCACAGTTTGCCGCGGACGCGGAATTGGGCAAGCGCGTCTCGCAGATTCTGAACGATTTCTTTCGCGAGCCCATTGCGCCGGGCTATCTTCTTTACGAGGAGTATCTGGCGGCGACTCTGCCTGCAGGCGCCACGACCCAGGTGGAGATTCGACACGAAAGCGCGCTTGCGCATCGTACTTTGCAGAAAATCCTGCCTGAGCGACGGTTGCAAGAGAAATGAAGACGATTGTCAATTTGATTCCATGATGAAACGAAATCGACACTTGGCCATAGGCAGAGGGATGTTCCTATGAGTCGACACTACAGCTTGCGTATGCAACCTTACTCTACGGATTACGTTTATGTTCATGTCCACCCGCAGCGACCGAACGAAGTGGTTTACGTCGGACGGGGGTCGGGTAGCAGGGCTTGGTCTATTGGCGGTCGCAAAACCCAAGACCATCGTGTCTGGCTGCGGGAGTGGGCAGCACTTGGATATTCTCCCGATCAGTGGGTTCGAATCGTCTCTCGCGGACTGACACCAGCACAGGCTATAGACCAAGAAAAGAAGTTGATCGCACGGCACGTAAACCGTGGCGACAGCTTGTTCAACATTCAGGGGAACAAGAAGGAACTCATTAGGCGGCACAAGAACAAGTTCTTCCCCGAGGGACCACAACGCTACCGCCGTGACAAGCCGCCTGTGCAGCACTTTGAAAACCCAGAGAATACTCGGCACGCTAATATCTTCCGTGAAGGGAAGAACAGATACAAGCTGGTGCTGATCCAACTTGGAGTACCAAACACCCCGCCTGCATTCCAGTCAGAATTGACCTTGGATGTTGCTGAGCAGCGCGCCAAAGAATTCACTGGCACTTCAAACGACTAACTTCAATCGGGCGGGTGGCCCGGGCTTTTGATCTTGCGGGCATTACCAACACAGTGGGTGCCCCGTTCCTTCGCGTTTTTCGCGAAGGGCGGGAGTCGGAAATGCCGGCGCCAAGTGGGTTTGATCACGTGTCCACAACAAAATCAAATAGCACACGCAGCATCGCCACCCACCCTTGCAAAAAAACGCAAAGATCGGGCACCCTCAGTGGAAATGGTGCATGCAAAGATCGTTAAAGGCCGCCCACCCGCCTCATTGCTTAAAGAGCTTTCAGGAGGTTAGACTGCGCACGGAGGCTCACCGTGATCATTCATAAGTTCAAATGCTCGACCAAATCCGGCGTACTATTACTCGTTCCCACAAAGGAAATTCCCGAAGCGGCCAAAAGCGAATGCAGTGGGGCATGGACCTACGCTGGGCAACTCCCTGATGATTTCAAGGAAAGTGATACCAGACTTGCGATCGATTCGCAGGAGGCCGTCACAGACATAAATGACCTGACCGATCTTTTGTACCAAGTGGAATGTTAGTGTAACGCCTCTTTGGACAATTGTCCGTAGTCGTCGCCGGGGGTGTGGGGATGTGGGAAACGCGAAGCGTTTTCCATATCTCCATGCCCCTCTTGGTTCGGCAAGATGGCTTGTGGCGCCGGTGGTCTGTAGCCCAGTGCCGAGTGCGGCCGTTCCGTGTTGTATTCCACGCGCCACCTCTCCGTCAGAATCTGTGCCTCCTTCAGCGAGTAGAAGATCTCGCCATTCAAGAACTCATCTCGCAGCTTCCCGTTGAAACTCTCACAGTACCCGTTCTCCCACGGGCTCCCAGGCTCGATATAGAGCGTTTTCGTGCCCAGCTTTCCCAGCCACTTCCGCAACTCTTTGGCAATGAACTCCGGCCCATTGTCCGAACGGATGTGCTCTGGGATCCCGCGCAGCAACATCACATCCGCCAACGTTTCGATCACCTGCAAACTCCCCAAGCGCCGTGCCACCCGCAACGCCAAGCACTCCCGCGTATACTCGTCGATCAGCACCAGGATACGCAGCGCTCGTCCATCGTGCGTCATCGCTTTCACAAAATCGTAGCTCCACGCATGATTCGCCCGCTCCGGTCGCAACCGTACGCACGAACCATCGCCCAGCCACAACCGCCCTCGTGGCCGCTGTTTCTGCGGTACCTTCAGCCCTTCACGTCGCCAGATCCGCTGCACTCGATCCTTCCCCACCGGCCACCCCGCATCCCGCAACAGCACCGTGATGCGCCGGTAGCCGTACCGCCCATACTTCGCCGCCAGGGCCAGGATCGCCTGCGTTAGCTCGTCTTCGTCCGTGCGCCGCAGCGGCACATAGCGTTGTGTTCCTCGCCATTGCCGCACCACTCGGCACGCCCGCCGCTCACTCACTTCATACTCCTCGCGGGCATGCTCTACGGCGCACCGACGTCGCTCCGGGCTTAGAAGTTTCCCTCCGCAATATCCTTCAGGATCTGCTTGTCCAACGACAGCTCCGCGACCAGCCGTTTCAACTTGCCGTTCTCTTTCTCCAGTTCTTTCAGCCGCTTGGCCTGGTCCATCTTCAAACCGCCGTATTCCTTCCGCCAGCGGTAGAACGTCTGCATGGTGATCCCGGCTTCCTTGCAGGCTTGTGGGGTGGTTTTTCCGTTCGCGATGCTCACTTCAATCTGCCGCAGCATCGTCACGATTTGCTCTGGCTTGTACCTCTGGATGGGCATGACCTGCTTTTCCTCCAAGTGGATTCTCTCTCATTCCACTTGGTACAAATTTTCCCGGTCAGGTCACCCGCGTGTAAGCTACTCGCCAAAGACAAGCTTAACGGACTGCACCGTGTTCTTGTTCTTGTCGCCGCTCAGTCCGACCGTAACGAAAGAGATTGGCACATTCGCACCTATGTTACCGTCCCACTTCACGCCGTACTGGAGATTGACGGTTAGCTTTGAGAAGCTCAACTTCCCCAAATTGCCGGACGTCTTTATCGCTGCCGCAGCGCTCTGAATTGTCTGTGCGAGCGCGTCCTTGAGCAATGGAGGTTTTAATTTGGCCTTCGTGGGGACGGTAGTTGGAGGCTTGGGGACAGAATATGTATAGGTAACATCGTTGACGACATCGGTTTCGTGCGATCCTCCCAACTTAAAAATGAAAAGGTTAACGGTAAGTCCCTCTGTCGTAGCCGTGGTAGCCTTAAAGTCAAACTCGGCAGATGAGAGTGCCGGCAGAGCATCAGCGCCGCCGCCAAGATTCTGCTGGTATTCAGCCAAGGCTGCTTTCACTTGTGCGATGACTAGGTTTAGGGGCGCAGCATCTTGAGGCGCCAGAGGCTGCGAGTTTTGTCCGAGTGCCAAAAGTGAAATAAGACATATCAACAACAAGGAGCACTTCTGCATACATCCTCCTTTGGAGAGCCGAGTCTAGCCCGAAATGGAATCGAGTTCTGCTTCGAGAAAAGAGGCCCAAGGCGTGAACCTCGCAGAAAGCTTAGCGAGAGCTAGCGCTTTGTCAAGGAAAATCCCTTCGCCGTTCTGAATATGTAACAAGCCGACGGTGCTCCGCTCTGAATCACCCGTCCTCAAGCTCGCCCGCTCTGTAGCTCAGATGCCGGTAGGAAGGTCCTCGTCCTTTTCGGGCATTGGCATTGGCCCGTTGTATCAGTGCATGAGACCAGTGAGAACCTGCCATCAATTCGCCATCAAAACTCGGCTGCTTAGAGGCCTTTTCGGATGCGCGAAGATGCGGAAAAGCTAGATAGGGAAAGGGTTTTAGGTTGTTGACCTCAAAATTGACACGGCAGAAGTCACGTCTCAAGTTTTCGGGGCCGCAAACAAAGCGGGTATTGTTTCCCAGTTGCCCGGAATCGGCGCTGTCGAAAAGTTGCAGTCCGTCCTAGCCTGATGATGCTGAGCAGAGCGGGACTGTGACTAGAGGAATGAAAGCGAGGACGCGGGGACAAAAGATGCTTTGAAAGGCTCCAACGAAAACCTCTTGCCCCTCCACGAAAAGAACCGTAATCTGCGGACTTTGAGAGGTGCATCTTGAAAGCCAAGCCTCAGCGCTATCACTGCCCCCGTTGCAAGTGGGACTTCAGCTTCAGGAAGAAGCGCTGTTGCCCAGGATGCGGCACATTTCTCCTGATTGGGTCTGATCCGTACTCCGACGCCGAGCTTACCGCTCTCCGGAGTTTCTGGCTTTGGGAGCCTCTAAAGGAAAAGTGGATCTATGTACCGAACTGGGAGGAACACAAGCGGGAGGCGATGCGAAAGTTCGAAGAATCCGTCGAATCGCCCGGCAGCGGCCAGGATAATGCCACGGGAACCCGCAGGCCGCTGAAGAACTGGATCCACTAAAGTGCAAAACCTGCACTGCTTGCCGGTTCCCTCGGAGCCGCGAGCCGGCCGATCAAGCATTTGTAAAATGCGCCGACTCGGCGAAGTGGCCCAGTCTGACGCCCCTCGGCGTGTCGTGGTGGGCCCTAAGACTTTTGGCCCGGAATAGTTTCCGGATTGCCCGATCCAGGCACAATCTCTCGGACAGCAGCTTTCCAGGGATCGGGTGAACGTAGTGATCGCAATCCGCGGGGCCCGGAGAGTTCCATGAGCTGGCCGAAATTCGATATATTTCATGGGTAGAGCTGCAAGCCACCGTTTTGTCGCAGCCCTGAGGATCATGTCACGGTTCGACCCCTATCGCCGGAGCTTCCTGAGAGCTGCGGTAGCAGCTGCGGGCGCTACTCTGCTATCACCATCGAGCCTCTTGAGTCAGTCGGCGACGGCTGGCGACAACGGAGCTGCTACGCAAAGCGAGGGCCCAGCCGACTACACCCTTACGATCGCCACCAAACCCATCGAACTGGCTCCGAATCGCATTATCTCGGTCACCACCTATAACGGGCAGTTCCCAGGGCCGCTGCTTCGCTTCAAAGAAGGTGAGCGAGTCACAATTGATCTTCGTAATGAGACGGATACGCCGGAGCAACTGCACTGGCACGGGCAGTACGTTTCGCCCGACGTTGATGGAGCGGCGGAAGAGGGCACACCTTTCATTCCTCCGCACGGTAGCCGCAGAATCTCCTTTGTGCCGAAGCCGGCGGGTTTCCGCTTCTATCACACCCATGTCCGCGCTGGAGCCAATCTGGCGGCAGGGCAGTACAGCGGGCTGGTCGGACCTGTTTACATTGAACCGAAGCAGCACGTCGGGAACTACGACCGCGAAGTCTTCCTAACGCTAAAAGAGTTTCAGCCCACGTTGAGCCGTGGCGGTGATATGCCGATGGACTTCCTCTCGCCAACCCAGACGGTCCCTGCACTCAAGGATGCTGGCGAGAGCAAGATGAAAGCTTCGCTCGCCAAGGGCATGCCTCACGGATACGAGGTTGGCTACGATTCCTTCACCATCAACGGGCGGATGCTGGGTCATGGCGAGCCGGTGCGCGTGAAACAGGGCGAGCGCGTCCTGTTTCACATTCTGAATGGCAGCGCCGGGGAGATTCGCAGCCTTGCGCTTCCGGGCCACCGCTTCAACGTGATTGCGATGGATGGCAATGAACTGCCGAAGCCGATCCGCGTACCGGGTCTTTGGCTTGGAACCGCGGAGCGAATTTCAGCGATGGTTGAAATGGACCATCCTGGGATTTGGGTTATGGGAGACCTTGCCGACGATGATCGTCACCACGGCATGGGCATTGTGATCGAGTACGCCGGCTATAAAGGGAAGGCACAGTGGATTCCACCGAAGTACTTTAAGTGGAACTACGCGCACTTCGGCAATCCCGGCGCCACCTCTGCGCCGCCCGACGAAGTGTTCGACATGCTCTTCGAAAAGCAGAACGCAGCGCTCGACGGATTCAATCAGTGGACCATCAACGGCGTGGCTTATCCCATGGAGCAGATGATGGCTACGCCTTCCCTCCATTTGCACGAGGGCAAGCGCTACCGCATTCGCATGCGCAATGCGAGTGATGACATCCACCCTATTCATCTGCACCGGCACAGCTTCGAACTGACGCGGATCGCTGGACAGCCAACCTCAGGCGTGGTGAAAGATGTCGTGATGGTGGGTGGATACCAGGAAGCTGAGATAGATTTCGTTGCCAACAATCCCGGCCTCACCCTGTTTCACTGCCACCAGCAACTGCATATGGACTTCGGCTTTATGACCCTGTTGGCGTATGTTTAGCAGCGGCTATTCGCGTTAGGAGGGCGCCTGACGGATGAAACAGATATCTCCGCACCGAATCGGATCGGGCCTGCTCCTGCTTCGCTTGCTAGTTGGCTGGGTCTTCCTCTCGGAAGGCATCCAGAAGTTCCTTTTCCCTGCCGCGCTTGGTGCAGGGCGTTTTGAGAAGATAGGCATTCCCGCTCCGCAGTTCATGGCGCCGTTCGTGGGCGTCACAGAAATAGTGTGCGGCACCTTGTTAATCCTTGGCCTCTTCACTATCTTCGCCGTCTGGCCTTTGCTTACCGTTATTCTGGTTGCGATCACGACAACCAAGGGTCCATTGCTCCTCAAGCAGGGTTTTTGGGCTGCCATGCACGAGGGACGAACGGACTTTTGCATGATTGTGGGGCTCCTTGCGATTGCCCTTCTGGGTGCCGGACGCTTCTCCCTAGACGGAGCGCGATTTCCGAGAACGGCTTCCTCAGACTATCGAGAGCTGGCGGGAGAGATTCCGCGACAAAAACGTCGTTTTTGCAAATGACGTAGATATCATCCCGAACGTCTGATCCATTTTCCCGCGCCGACCCCGAGTGACAGCCAGAGCCAGATGGCACGAAGCCGAACAGCGACCAAAGCAATTGTGGCCATTTTGTGGCCAGAGCAGCCATAAACTGCCGTTAATGGCCACAATTTCCTGCATTTCAGAAACGACACTGCGCGTCTCTCAGCGAAAGCGAATTGATTTGTTTTCAGTTGGTTACAGAACGGCAGCCCTAGCGGCGGCATCCCGGTTCTCAGATTCTCAATCTTCAAACCCGGGTTCGATTCCCGGTAGCGCTACCAAGTCCTGTTGAGGACTTACCGACTGCGCAATTTCGAGCAGCGACACAAAATCCAGCAACTGCGACTTAGCGACAAGGCGAAAGAGGCCGCCGAAAAAGGCGGCCCCCAATTCCCGGATCGAAACAAGGTTGTTTGGCGTTCAGTGTCTCGCCGCCGCCGGCACTTCAACTTGCGCCAGGATTTCAGCCAGTCCTGGATGCGTGAGTTCCTCCACCTCGTAGGTGACCCGCAAGCTGGGTTTGTTGAGCTTGATGACTCGCGCCAGGTCAATGGGCGTGGCAATCAAAACCAGGTCGCAGGGCACGCGGTTGATGGTTTCTTCCAGTTCATGACGTTGTATAGCGCTGTAGCCCATGGCGGGAAGAAGATGGTCGAGGTGCGGGAAGCGGTCAAAAGTGCTGCGAATGGAGCCGACCGCAAAGGGCTTGGGGCCTACCAACTCCGCTGCTCCCCAATTGCGCGCGGCCACAACTCCGGCGCCATAGGGCATTTCGCCGTGGGTCAGGGTGGGGCCATCTTCCACCACCAGCACGCGCTTTCCCTTCACCAGTTCAGGATTAGGGGCGGAGAGCCGGCAGGCGGTCTCAATCACTTTGGCTTTGGGATTACTCAATTGGATATTGCGCCGGACGGTCTCGATGTCCTGCTGCGCAGCGGTATCTACCTTATTGATGACCACCACGTCGGCGCGCCGCAGGTTGACCTCTCCGGGAAAATACGATAATTCGTGCCCGGGGCGGAGCGGGTCGACCACCACGAGCTCCAGATCGGACTTGTAAAACGGAGTATCGTTATTCCCGCCATCCCAGAGAATGATGTCGGCTTCCTTCTCGGCCTGGCGCAGGATTTTCTCGTAGTCCACACCAGCATAGACGACGGTTCCCTGACGGATGTGGGGTTCGTACTCTTCGCGTTCTTCGATGGTGCATTGTTGCAAGTCCAGATCGTCGATGGTGGCAAAGCGCTGCACCGCCTGTTTGACAAGGTCGCCGTAGGGCATGGGATGGCGGATCACGACGGGCTTCCAGCCCTGGCGGCGCAGCTCGAAGGCGACGCGCCTGGACAGGGGACTCTTGCCGCAACCGGTTCGTACCGCGCAGACCGAAACCACTGGGGCCGACGATTTGATTTGTGTCCGCTCGGTGCCCAAGAGCCAAAAGTCCGCTCCGGTAGCCACGACGCGCGATGCCAGGTGCATCAGGTTCTGGTGGGAGATATCACTGTAGGCGAACACCACCGCATCCACGCGCTCGTCATGAATCAGTTTCTCAAGATCCTTCTCTTCAAAGATCGGTATGCCCACGGGATACTGCTCACTGCCTGCCAGTTCCGGCGGGTAGCGGCGGCCTGCAATGTCGGGGATTTGCGTGGCGGTGAAGGCAACGACCTGGTAATCAGGATTATTGCGAAAAATTACGTTGAAATTGTGAAAGTCCCTGCCCGCCGCACCTAAAATGAGAATCCTCTTCATGATGGCCTCCAGCCAGACCCACTTAACATTCTATCCATGTCTCTAACTATGTTCTCGCGTGGCATGGGGCCGTGGCAGTGCGTCCGGTCACTGCGGGGTGTGACTACGCCTGGGCGAGGTTGGCGCTTCGGGCGGGTGCATCACAGTCATGTGTGATTTGCGCCAGCCTAAGACGTGATCCGGAACACAGCGGGCTGTGCACCCTCTCCTGTATCTACTTGAGAGCGACATCTCGCCGGGGCGTAGCACGTGAGTCTCCGGCGCAAACGAGCGAGTGCTGGCAGCATCATGAAGGCCTTCAAAGATTCCGGGCACTTATTCCGACTGGCGGCCGTTTTTGCCGTGGGCATCCTGCTGTTCCTCGTCATACGCGCCGTCATGGTCCCCAAGAGCTTTGGACAATACGGGCACTACCGCGGGGACGCCATGGCCGAAATCGCCGCCCGGCCCGTCAACTTTGCCGGCCATGAGACCTGCGAGGGCTGCCATGACGAGGTCCTCCAGAAGAAAAAAGACGGCAAGCATGCCCACGTCAATTGCGAGGCCTGCCACGGACCGCAAGCCAAACATGCCAACGACCCGGCCACGATTCAGCCACCGAAGCTCGACACGGCGGTACTCTGCGTGCGCTGTCACGAGGCGAACGCAGCCAAGCCGAAGAATTTTCCGCAGGTTGCTTCCGCCGACCATTCTTCGGGCATGCCCTGCGATACCTGCCACCAGCCGCACAGTCCGGTTATCGCCAGTCCGGCCGCCGGAGGCGCAAAATGAGCATCACCCGGCGCCATATGCTTCTGCTGTTGCCTGCCGCCGCCGTGGCGTGGAAGCACGTTTTGGCCGGAACCCCGGAGTCTTCCCCCAACTACACCATGAGCCAGCATTGGTGGGGCATGCTGATCGACCTGACCAAATGCATCGGCTGCGGGAATTGCGTGCGCGCCTGCCAGGCTGAAAATGACGTGCCGGACGGATACTTCCGGACCTGGGTAGAGCGCTACCATGTTTTAGATTACGACATTGAGAATCCCCACGTGGATTCTCCCGATGGCGGCAAGAAGGGATTTCCTCCGGCGAAGGACGCGAGCGGGAAGAACTTTTTCGTGCCCAAGCTGTGCAACCACTGCGCCGACTCACCTTGTACGCAGGTCTGTCCGGTGGGCGCAACCTTTATCAGCCCGGATGGCGTGGTTCTGATCGACAAGAAATACTGCCTCGGTTGCCGGTATTGTGTGCAAGCCTGCCCCTACGGTTGCCGCTTCATCAATCCGCAGAGCAGTACTGCTGAGAAATGTACTCTCTGCTATCACCGGATCACGCAAGGCCTGACCACCGCATGCTGCGAGTCTTGTCCGACGGGCGCGCGGCAACTGGCCGACCTGAAGAATCCCAATGACCCGATTCACGAGTTCCTGGAAACCCATAGCGTGCAAGTTTTGAAACCTTACATGGCGACCCACTCCAAGGTGTTTTACAACGGCCTGGATGGTTCCGTGCGATGAACGGTGCGATGTTTGGTTCACGACGGCAAGGAGACTGGTAGGGGATATGTCTGGCGTTGAAGGCTTCATGTATCCAAACGAAATCGAGCTGCAGTGGAGCGTGCTGATCGTGCTGTATCCGTACATCACGGGGTTGGTGGCGGGCGCGTTCATTCTGGCTTCACTGGAGCGTGTTTTCCGGGTGCAGGCGGTTAAGCCCACCTACCGACTGGCGTTGCTGACGGCCCTGGCCTTCCTCCTGGTGGCGCCCCTGCCGCTGCAATTGCACCTTGGACACCCGGAACGGTCGTACGAGATGTACTTGACGCCGCACAAGACATCGGCGATGGCCATGTTCGGGTTTGTTTACCTGTGGTACCTGATGGCGGTTCTGGTGCTCGAAATCTGGCTTGACTACCGGCGCGACATCGTGGTGCTGTCCGAATCCACCACCGGCTGGAAGCGCTGGATCTATCGCCTGATGACCCTGGGATCGAGCAACATCAGCGAACACGCGCTCGCCATTGACGATCGAGTCGGCTACCTGATTACCCTGATCGGTGTCCCTTCGGCGTTCCTGCTGCACGGCTATGTCGGGTTCATCTTTGGCTCGGTCAAAGCGAACCCGTGGTGGTCGTCGCCGCTCATGCCCGTGGTGTTCATTTTCTCTGCGATGGTGTCGGGGATCGCCGCCGTAATGGTGCTCTACATGCTGATGATGTGGTATCGCAGAGAGACCATCGATATGCGCTGCGTAGACACGGTGGCGCGGTATCTGTGCTACACCTTCATCATCGATTTCAGCCTGGAAATGCTGGATTTGATCCACCGTATCTACGAGGCCGATGAAAGCTTCCGCAGCCTGGATTTCATGGTCCATACCAAGCTGTACGTGTCGCATATCGTGGTGCAGATTGTGCTGGGCACGGTGGTTCCCATCGCGCTTCTCCTTTTGACCCAGGTGGTGAAGCTCGGCGAAATGACCCGTAAACGCATTTATGCGCTGGCCGGATGCCTGACCCTGGTCGGCATTTTTGCCATGCGCTGGAACGTGGTGATCGGGGGACAGCTCTTCTCCAAGAGTTTTCTGGGATACACGACGTACAAGATGGGCCTAGTCACACGCGAAGGGCTTCTGGTGGCCATTGTGCTGACCCTTCTGCCGTTAGTAATTTTGTGGGTGCTGGTGAAGCTTCTGCCGCCCTGGCCGGAAAAAGATTCAGGCTCGCTCCACGGCGCCGCACTCGTGAACTAAATTTTGCGCATTAGGTTTCGCGCACGACGTTCGACCGTATTCGTATGCCAGCCTCAAAGCGGTGGGGACCATGGACGATCTTCTCGAGGCTTTAGCGCGGATTTCCGAACGACTGGAGCACCTGGAGAGCCGAGTCTCCGCCCTGGAACATCCTCCCAAGACCGCCAACTCTCGCCCCTCCGCGGCCACCGCGCTGCCGAGGGGAACGCCTGCCGTGGAAGAGAGCACCCTGCCGCGAGATGGAGGAGTTTTTCCGGTCGTGGGTAAAGGCATGCTCGGGATTGCAGGCGCCTACCTGCTGCGAGCCGTGGCCGAAGCGGGCGTTTTACCGCAGTGGGTGGTCGTAACTCTGGCCCTTGCCTATGCCGGAATGTGGTTGCTATGGGCGGCGCGGGTTCCAGCAAACAGTCCTTTTATCAGCACCGCGTACGCGGTTACCTCCGCCTTGATTCTCGCCCCGATGCTTTGGGAACTCACCTTGCGTTTCAAGGTATTGCCAGCTTCGGTGACCGCCGGTGTGCTGATCGCGTTCGTGGCCGTGGCGTCGGCTCTGGCATGGAAACGCAATCTGACACCGGTCCTCTGGATCGCCAACATCACCGCGGTATTCACTGCCCTCGCCCTGATGATTGCCACGCATGAACTGGAGCCGTTCATTTCGGCGCTGCTCATCATGGCCGTAATCAGCGAATTCGCGGCGGATCGCAAGCGCTGGCTGGGGCTCCGTTTTCTGGTGGCGCCTGCGGCGGATCTTGCGGTTTGGATTCCCATCTACATCTATTCGCTTCCGCAAAGCTCCCGCTCGGACTACGCACCAGTCCAGAGCGCATTGCTGCTGACGCTGCCGTCTGTCCTGTTTCTGATTTACGGGGCCAGCGTTACCTTTCGGACTGCGTGGTTGCGCCGGCGGATCACCATCTTCGAGATGGTGCAGACCGTTATCGCGTTCCTGCTGGCGGCCTTCAGCTTACTGGAACTCGGGCCTGGTGTCCGCGTGAGCTTAGGCATCTTCTGCCTGGTCCTCTCGGCTGCTGGCTATTCGGTGGCATTTGTCCTCTGCGACCGCCTGCCGGAGCAACGCAACTACTACGTATATTCCACCTGGAGTGCCGTACTCCTTCTGGCCGGTGGCTTCCTTTGTCTCCCGCCGCCGCAAGTGGCGTTGTTATTGAGCGTCGCCGCAATTCTTGCCACTGTAGTTGGCGTCCGGACGGACCACTTGACGCTTGAGTTCCACGGCTTGTTGTATCTGGCGGCGGCCGCTTTTGCTTCTGGCCTGTTGGCGTATGCTGTCCGCGCCCTGGCTGGAACCTTTCCCAACGCCCCTGGGTGGATGGTCTGGCTGGTGGCCGCTTCCGTGCTTCTCTGCTACGCCGTCGGAGGCCGCTTCCCAGGAGAACAGTGGAAGCAACGGCTACTCCGGTTGCTCTCGGCAATTCTGGCCGTCAGCGCCGCCGCTACCCTGCTGGTATCGGTCCTGGTCTGGCTGGCGGCGATTGGCATGACTCCTGGCGCGGCCCATATCGCCGTCATCCGCACGCTCATCACCTGTGCGCTGGCGCTCACCCTCGCCTACGGAGGCTCGCGCTGGCGGCACATCGAACTGGTGTGGACCGCCTATGGCACACTAGCCTTTGTCTCGGCCAAGCTTCTGTTCGAAGACTTGCCCCACGGCCACTCCGGATACATCGCCATCTCAATCTTCCTCTACGCCGTGGCTTTGATTATTGTTCCTCGCATGGCGCGCCTGGGATCGCAACGCAGGGAAAGCGAGTAGCGCGGCATTCCTTCGACTCCGCTCAGGACAGCCGCCGGGAGGGCGGCGCTACTCCCAATAGCGATGGCTTGCAGGATCAGTTCGCGCTGTGGACGACCAGGATCATGCCCGGGCGTAGGGTGGCAACATTCTGGTTGTCGTGCTGAAGAGCGGTAACCGTGGTCTTATAGGAGTTGGCAATCGAATACAGGGTCTCGCCGGCCTTGACCTTGTGACGGACGACTCCACTGGCCGACGCGGTTTGGGTTGCGGCGTGGTGTTTCGACCGGCTCGAATGCTTGCTGGCGACCTGCGCTTCACCTGCGCCCGGGGTTACGGGAAGGTGAAGGAACAAGACCTTTCTTCCGGCGAGGCTGTTGCCTTTGAGGCGGTTCCATCCGCGCAGCATTTTGGCGGAGACGCCAAAATTTTCGGCGACCGATTCAACTGTATCCCCTTTGCGCACCCTGTAGCGCATGGTGGCGCGCGCGTAGGTGCTGGTATCGCTCTGCTTGCCGGGAGCGATGGGGATGATCAGTCGGCTTTCGGGCTCGAGCGCATCGTTATTCAGGTCGTTGGCTTCGGCGATGGCTTTCGAAGTCGTGTGATAGGTTCGGGCGATCGAGGCCAGCGTTTCTCCGCCTTGCACCTTGTGATAGCGCCACCAGACGCGCTTGTCGGAGGGAATCGCGGCGACCGCCGTTTGAAACTTATCCGCAGTCCCGGCGGGCAGGTGAAGCTCAAATTCGTGGCCTTTTCCGGAAACCCTTGGAGTAGTCAGCCGCAACAGACTGGGGTTCAGATCGAGCAAGTCAGAGGTAGTGACATCCACGCACTCGGCGGCTAGGCGGAGATCAAGGGGATAGTCGATCTTGACGGTGTCGTAAGGGACCGGCTTTTCCTTGACCACCGAATCCAGCCCGTACTGCGCGGGATTCTTGGCCATAATGGTGACGGCCACGATGATGGGGACGTAGTTCCGGGTTTCTTTCGGCAGCACGTTGCGGCGGTAAAGTTCCCAGAAATCGGCGTAACCGGTGCGCTTGACCGCGGCCTGGACTGTCCCAGGGCCGGAGTTGTAGGCAGCCATGGCCAGGTACCAATCTCCGAACTGGTTGTAGAGGTCTTTCAAATGGTGAGCGGCAGCACGAGTCGCCTTTTCTGGATCCTGCCGGTCATCCACCCACCAACTGCGCTCGAGTCCGTAACCTTTGGCACGGCTGCCCATGAACTGCCACATGCCGCGAGCGCCGGCGCGGGAAACTGCCAGCGGATGAAAACCGGATTCAGCCTGGGCCAGGTAGATCAGGTCCTGCGGTACTCCCTCTTCACTCAGGGTGCGGCGGATCATGTCTTCATAGCGGCCGGAGCGAGCCAGTGCGCGCTCGACGGTACCACGACCGCGGTTGGAGAAATAATTGATGTAGCCCGCGACCGGGTCGGTCATCATCAGCGGCAGATCGGAGTGTGTGGATTTGATTTCGGCTTCGGCCTTGGCCTTGATGTTTTCGTCCACCGCTGGGGTCAGCTCATTGGCTTCATCAATCGGCGCTGGCTCGGACTTTTGCTCGGCAAAGCCGTCGCCCTGCTGCAAGGCGGCAAGTTCGAGGCCGTTGATGCCGTCGAGGATGCGGTCGAGTTCGTGGGCGAGGCGGTCGTCGGAAGAAACATCGGGACGGAGATCGAATCCGCTGCCGAGGAGCAGGTTGAAAGCCGCATCAAAATTCTGTTTGGCGGCTTCGAGGTGCCCGGCGCGATAGTTATCCTGCCCTGCCTGGTATTCCTTTTCGACGCGCGCGATCAGGTCGGCTACGGGATCGGCTGCCGGAACCTGCGGCTTCGGCTGGGGCTCCGTGGTGGCTGGTTGCTGTTCTTGCGGATCCGGCGCGCTGCTGGCCGAGACCAGGGCTGGAGCCTGAGCCTGAGCGGGAGGCATGAAAGCCGCCTTCTGGGCGCTCTGGCAAGCGAGGGTCGCCGCCAAAAGGGCAGCGAGCAGGATGGCCAGATAAGAGTGAGAAGAAAGCCTCATATTTTCAAAAACTTACCGCAACCGCTTCCCGGGCAAGAGCGGGTATTCTTTCCTATGAGATGGTACTATCGCAAAATTAGTTGGGTCAACGCCACATAAGACACCTGAACACCGTTACTTTAGGAACCGGTTGGGTATGTTACCCAAGGCTGGCGGGGGATGGCAAACCGGCCAGGGGTGCCAGAGTGGTGGCACATCGGTCCTTTGCGTAAGCTCTCTTGCAGGGCACTCTAAAGGGTAGCGGATTCCCCCCGCCGAATCTATCATCGTTCCGGATTCATCGAAGCCTAATATGAAAGCCATACAGGTAAAGCAAACCGGTGGACCGGAAGTCATGGAACTGGCGGACTTGCCGGTCCCGCAGCCGAAATCAAACGAAGCCGTGGTGAAAATCGAAGCTGCGGGAGTGAACTTTATTGACGTCTATAACCGCGAGGGACGTTACCCGCAGAAGTTGCCGTTTGTTCTGGGACAAGAAGCGGCGGGCGTGGTTTCGGCGGTCGGCTCCGGTCTGCGGGAGGTGGCTGTCGGCGACCGTGTAGCTTACACCATGGCGCTCGGGAGCTATGCCGAGTACGCCGCAGTGGCGGCCGACCGTCTGGTGAAGATTCCGGCCGCAGTTGGAGCGCGTGAGGCTGCCGCCGCCATGCTACAGGGAATGACGGCGCACTACCTTTCTCATGACACGTATGCGCTGAAGAAAGGTGAGACGGCACTGGTCCATGCCGCTGCCGGCGGAGTTGGATTGCTGCTGGTCCAGATGGCGCACAACATTGGAGCGCGGGTGATTGCGACAGTTTCGACCGAGGAAAAAGCCAAGCTGGCGCGAGCGGCGGGAGCCGACGAAGTCATTCTTTATACCCAGGCGGATTTTGAGGCGGAGACGAAACGCCTGACCGGTGGCAAAGGCGTGGATGTGGTGTATGACTCGGTGGGCAAAATGACGTTCGAAAAAGGTCTGAACCTGCTGCGTCCACGCGGCATGATGGTGCTCTACGGAGCCTCCAGCGGGCCCGTCGCGCCGATTGATCCGCTGGTGCTTACGCAGAAGGGATCGATATTTCTGACGCGGCCTTCGCTGGGAAACTATATTGCTACGGCGCAGGAGTTGCAGCAGCGTGCTGGAGCGGTCTTCGGCATGATTCGGGACGGCAAACTCAAGTTGCGGATCGAACACGTGTATCCGCTGGCCGAAGCGCAACAGGCGCACCGGGATTTGGAAGGGCGGAAAACCACGGGGAAGCTTCTACTGCTGCCGTGAGCCCTAATAAAGTGACCTCTCCCAGATGCGCCACATTACGGCTTGGGCTTGCGTGAGTAGTTCTTCAAGTACCCGGGCAGCTCCCGCTGGCAGCGCTCGTCGGGAATCGCGGCTCCGGCTGTCAGGTCTAGCGGAATCAGTCCCGCCCAGGTTGGGAACGAGTAATCGTCGACGATGTCCACGGGTGGGCCGACGCGAACTTTCGCGGAAAATTCACTGATCGGAAGGCAGAGGACGGACGTTACCTTGAGCTCCTTTTCGTAAGGCTGGCGCGAATCGTCCCAGCGATGAGGCAGTATGTGCTCGCTGATCGCGCGCAGGGCCGCAATTTTCTCTGCCGGATCATCGACCAGCTTTGCCGTGCCCAGAATTACCACCGAGCGGTAGTTCATTGAGTGATTAAAGACGGAGCGGGCGAGCACTAAGCCATCGACCAGCGTGACCGTGATGCAGACCGGAACGCCCTGCTCAAGATTGCGCAACATGCGGCTGGCGGTCGAGCCATGGATGTAGAGCATGTCTCCGTCGCGTCCGTAAGACATGGGGATGACATACGGCTGTCCGTCGGCCACGAAGGCGACATGGCACAGGAGAGCTTCATCGAGGATCTGGTTGACAGCGTCGCGGTCGTAAACCGCTCGCTGCGGTTCGCGCACTACGCGTGTGCGTGGAGTTGGATTGCTGGACATGAGACTGACTTCCTAGGCAGGCGCCAAGAGTGGTGAAGGAGAATTCTAGCAGGCCGAGGGTCGCAGCGCGTGCCCGCTCTTACAGCATGCCGCCGGTCTGGAGCGCCAGGATGTTGAGCGCCATCTCGAGTTTCGTGATGGCCTCGCCGAGTTCGGGATGGTTCCCGACCTTCTGCTGCAGTTCCTTCAGAATCTTGTGAGCACTGGCAACATGTTCTGCAGCCTGAGCGGGATTTTGCTCGGACTTGGGTTCGCTTGGCGTTGGCATGGTCTCGCTCCTTGTACGCATCAATTCTACAGTGGAGACACCGGCGGCAGCGATCAGTTCCGGCGGCTCCTCGTCGACCGCTTCGGCTGCTCTTCGAGTATAGCGAACTGAATTTTCTTTTCTACCGGATCGATCCGGTCCACCAGCACACGCACGCGATCTCCCAAACTGTAGGTCTTGCGCGAACGCTGCCCGATGATTTGGCGCGTGGCTTCGTGGTAGGTATAGCGGTCGTCAATTAGCGTGTTGAGGGGGACCAGTCCTTCGACGAACAGGTCGGTGAGTTCCACGAAGAAGCCGAATTTGGTTACGCTGATGATGAGGCCGTCGAAGTCTTCTCCGATGCGGCGCTCCATGAATTTTACTTTTTTCCATTCCATCAGGCCGCGTTCGGCTTCGTCGGCGCGGCGCTCGGATTGGCTGGATTCTTCGGCGATGCTGTGGAGTTCTTCAAGCGTAATGGGGCCGCCGAGGGGTTCGAGCGCTTGTTGATGCGCGGCATGGTCGCGGCGCTTCGACCAGGGAGATGGGGGCGGAGCGTCTGACCCGGCTTTGACCGGTTGAGAATGAGGTCCTTCGCTTCGCTCAGGATGACAAATTCGAGAGATTCCCACCCGCACCTCGCCATCCATCTTCTCGGAAGACTCTCGCAGAACATCCTTCAGGATGCGGTGCACGATCAGGTCAGGATAACGGCGGATGGGCGAGGTGAAATGGGTGTAGGTGGTGGCGGCCAGGGCGAAGTGTCCGCGATTCTCTTCGGAGTATCGGGCTTGTTTCAGCGAGCGCAGCATGAGGAAGCTCAGGATTCTTTCTTCCGGCTTGCCCGCGATTTTCTCCGTGAGTTTCTGGTACATGCGCGGGGTGATATGGACTTCTTTGGGCACTTCGATTTCGCGGACGCGCTTGCCGGTGCCGCGGGCCTCGCGGCGGTCGGCTCTCAGTTGCACACGCTGAATGGGTAGCGCGCCAACGCCTAGCGAGTATCCAAAGGTGGCGGCAATGACTTCGAAGTCGTAGACGCGTTTGGCGTCGGGCCTCTCGTGGATGCGGTAGAGCGAAGCGATGCGCCGATTCTCCAGATAGTGCGCTACGCTCTCGTTCGCCGAGAGCATGAATTCTTCAATGAGTCGATGGGCGATATTGCGCTCGGAGCGGGTGATGCTTTTCATCATTCCGAATTCGTCAAACTCGATGACGGGTTCGGGCAGATCGAAATCGATCGATCCACGGCGTTTGCGCTTGCGGCTGAGGATCATGGCAAGATCGCGCATGCGCTCGAAGTGCTCGACCTGAGCGGCGTATTCGCGGCGCGCGGCGGGGTCGCCTTCGATGACGGCGTTCACTGCCGTATAGGTCATGCGGTTGGCCGAACGGATCACGCCTTCGTTGATCTCGTAGCTGACGATTTCACCTTGATGGTCGATCTCCATGGTGCAGGAGAGCACTAAGCGGTCGACCTGCGGGCGCAGGCTGCAGATGTCGGTCGAAAGCTCTAATGGCAGCATGGGGACGGAGCGATCGGGAAAATAGACGCTGGTGCCGCGCAGATGAGCTTCCTGATCAAGCCGCGAGTTGGGAGTTACGTAGTGCGCGACATCGGCGATGTGGACCTGAAGTTCGTAGTTGCCGTTCTCGAGTTGGCGGACGTGGACGGCGTCATCGAAATCACGCGCGGTTTCACCGTCAATGGTGACGATGGGAAGTTGGCGGTAATCGCGCCGCCGGCGCAATGTCTCTGCAGGGATGTCGGATGCGATGCCTTGCGCTTCTTCGATCACCTCGGGAGGGAAGCGATGGGGCAGGTGGAACTTGCGGATCATGATCTCAACGTCGACTCCGAAATCGTCTTCTGCGCCGAGAATCTCGATGACGCGGCCCCGCGGATTCTGCGTGGCGCTGGGCCAGTCGGTGATTTCCACGTCGACGACTACGCCTTCTAGATTCTGCCAGTCGGTGTGAACTGCGGCTTCTTCGCCTATGACTCGATCGAGCGACTTCTTTCTCTGTGGCCTCTGTGTTCCCTGTGGTTGCTTTTGATGTTGACCCTTCAAGGCAACCACAGGGGGCACGGAGGTCACAGAGGACTGCGGGTTCTCCATTCCCGGCAGAATGACAATTTCCTGCGTCACTTTTTCGTCGATCGGCTTGACGTAGTTATGGCGGTGTCCGTAATGGAAGATGCCGACCACGGTTGGGTGCGCGCGCGAGAGGGAGCGAAGTATGCGGCCTTCGGCGCGGCCATCGGTGCGGACGGCGGAAACTTCGACCAATACGCGATCGCCGTGCATCGAGGATCCGATGGCGTGCGGAGGAATGAAGACATCGCCAGCCAGTCGAGCCTTCAGACTGGCATCGAGCGAAGCAGCTTCGGGAATCACGAAGCCGAAGCCGTCGCGATGCATGGTCAGTCGGCCGACGAGTAGGTTGCGTGGCATCAGGTCTTAAGTCTCAGGTTTTAGGTCTCAGGTTCCAATGCATTTCCTAAGACCTAAGACCTGACACCTTGACGTCCGGGATCTATCCATACTATCGGATAGAAGTATCGCGATAGAAGAATTACCGCAGACTGGGCAGGGCTTACACAGCAAACGCGCGGTTGGGCATATTGGGCTGCTGGGGGAACCACGGGTGGAACTATGAAAATCCGTTGGAAAAGCTGGATTTCCACAAGGCAGGACATTTATGGAGGAGTACAATTCGCTTTGGCCCCCGAAATGCGGCGCTGATTCAGGATTTCTAGCTACTGATTCAGAATTTCTTGATAGAGGAAAGGATTTTGACCACCATGTGGAAGCCCACGAATCAACCTGCAACCCCTGGACGGCCAGCGGAGCCGGAGCGTCCGAGTACGACCGCTGCGACCACGGCACCGCCCGTGAACGAGCCTGTCGCTGTGCCGCGCCCGGTTACGACCACGACATCGGATCAAGCCACGATCGGCAAGTCGCTGGTGATTAAAGGGGAAGTGAGCGGGTCCGAGTCTTTATATATTGACGGGAAAGTGGAGGGGTCGATCAACCTCTCCGGCAATCGCGTCACCATCGGCCGGAATGGCGTGGTGGCCGCCAACATCAGTGCGCGGGAAATTGTGGTGCTCGGCAAGGTGCGGGGCAACCTGACGGCGAGCGACCGCGTGGATATCCGCAGCGACGGTTCGCTGACCGGCGATGTAGTGGCGGCGCGCATCTCGATCGAAGACGGCGCCTTCTTCAAGGGCGGCATCGACATTCGCAAGGCGGGATCGAAGCCGGAAGAGGTGAAGAGCGTTTCGGTTGTGCCGGAACCGGCTATTGCGGCAAGAGCGTAGAAGCGCTGTTCGCTGTTCGTCGTTCGTCGTTCGCTATCGCTTTGATGGAGGAATTGCGGCAAATGTTCTTAGGAGACGGGCCCTTTTTGGGCCCGTTTTGTTTTGTCTGCGGGTGAGAGCTGCGAAACTGCCTTGCGAAAAGCGAACGACGAACAGCGATCAGCGTCCTCATGGCTCTTTGCCAGCGGCGAAGGTTTCGCCTGCCCCCCCTTCCGCAACTCGTGGAAAAGCTGCTGGTTTTTTCCTGCGTAGATCTGCCGGCAATTCCGAACGCAACAACCAGAGACCAGCAGCGACGGCTGCGGCCCAGGTCAAGCTGCCGAGGGCGAGGGCCAGAAGATCGGCGCGGCGGCTGCCATCGAGCGAGACGCTGCGCATGACTTCATAACTCAATCCGCCGGAAACGGCGCCCACCAGCGCAGCCTTCGATAATTCCTTCCAGTTCAGACCGCCGAGCGGAACCATGCCGCGAACATGCAGGAGCAGCGCGATGACTAGGGCATTGGCGGCAATGCCGACGTCGGACGCGATGGCCAGCCCGGTAACCGACAGCGTCCGGAAGAACAGGGCGTACATGGGCAGGGACGCGAGGGTGATGATGCTGGTGGCGACCATCGGAGTCAAAGTATTGCCCGAGGCGTAAAACGCGCGCGCGTATAACGCTTGACTGGACCACAAAGCCAGCGAGAGCGAGAACCAGAAAAAATAAATGGCAGTGGATTCGGAATCGGCAAAGGTGAAGTGCCCGCGGCGGTAGACGAGATCGATGAGTGGAACGGCAATCGCCATCATCCATCCAGTCAGCAGCAAAGAAGCAGCCGTGATGCGATAAACCGATCCGTTCACGATGGCAGCGAATTCCGCAAACTTCTTCTCTCCAAACAGCCGCGAGAAGAAGGGAAGCGACGCCTGTCCGGTGGCCTGTCCCAGAATCGCGATGGGAACGGCGAACAGGCGCTTGGCATAGTTGAGGCGGGCGATGTCGCCGATGCCGCTCGAAGCAAAATAGCGAAGGATCCAGTCGTCGGCAGTGACCAGCGAAACGCCCAGCATCAGCGGGATCGACAACCGTACCCACTCGCGAAAAGCAGGATTCTTGACATCGAACGAGGGGCGGTATCCGGTGCCGATTTTGGCCGCTCCCAGCGCGTTAATCAAGAAAGGTCCGGCAATGCTGCCGGCGAGCGCGCCGAAGGCGAGCGAGGCAATCCCCATCTGGCGCCCCGCGATAACTCCACCGCCGATAATGAACACGTTGTAGATGAGCGGACCGAATGCCGGCAGCAAGAACAGGCGGTGCGAAAGCAAGACCGCCGAAACGACTCCTCCGACATAAAAGAAAATCTGCGCCGGCAAGAGGATGCGCGTGAGATGAACGCAGAGCCGCATCTGCTCGGGCGTGAAGCCGTGGAACATCCAGCCTGCAAATTGGGGAGTGAAGATCTCGGCCAGGATGGTGCCGGCGATGAGCACCGTGGTCATCACGGTAATGATGATGGAGAAAGTTTTCTGCGCATCCTGCTCGCGCTTCTCCGCCAGAAACCGGGTGTAGATGGAGATGAAGGTGATCGAAGCGGTGCCGCCGGCGACGATGTAGTTAAGCCAGTCTGGGAGGGTGAAGGCGGCTACGTAGGCGTCCGTCTGCTGGCCGGCACCGAAAGCGTAGGCGATGTAGGCCTCGCGAATGTATCCGATCACGCGCGAGAGCGTGATGGTCGTCATCAGCAGCAGCGTTGCCGAAAACGCCGTGTGCTGGTGCGATGGGCGGAAGAAGCGCAGCAGACGCATGATTTCGAGAAGTGACGCATCTGCAGATTAACGCATCTGGCGCGCCGGTGGAGAGTTATCGGAGGTGCAGAATCGGGAATGGCAATTGGGTTCCCTGTGAACCCCTGTGTCCCCGGTGGTTCAAGCTTCTAAGTGTCTACCACGGAGGACACAGGGGTACACAGGGAAAACCTGAGTCTTTGCACAGCTTTGACAGGTACCTCTTTCGACCAGCATAATCCGCCTGTGACCGAACCTACCTTGACCCAGCAGCAACTCCGCACTCCCGTATTGCGGCGGTCGTTTCGCAAGCCTTACCCCGTGGCCGTGCGGGGTGAAGGCGTCTACGTCTGGGATAGCGACGGCAATCGCTATCTGGATTTCTCGGGATCGGCGGCGGTGAACTTCATTGGCCATGGCGTTCGCGAAATTTCGGATGCCATGGCGGAGCAGGCTCGGCAGTTGGAGTTTGTCCATACCAGCCAATTCACGACTCCGGTTGCCGAAGAATTTGCGCAGGAACTGCTTGATTTTGCCGGGGAAGGCTTTGCCGGCGGAGCGGTCTACTTCACCTGTGGCGGGTCGGAGTCGGTCGAGACCGCTCTGAAGCTGGCGCGCCAGTACCAAGTGGAGATCGGCGAGTGGAATCGGTATCAGATTCTGAGCCGTCGGCAAAGCTATCATGGCGCGACGCTCGGAGCGCTCGCGGTTTCCGGCAACCGGAAGCGGCGTGAGATCCACCTGCCCATGGTGCGCGAGTTCGAGCACATCGGCTTTCCTTACTGCTATCGTTGTGCGTTCGACTGCACCGACAGTTGTCGCAACTGCGGCCAGCAGTACGCCGCGGAATTGGAGCACGCGATTGAGGCAACTAAGGGTGCGGCGGCAGGCTTCATCTTTGAACCCGTGAGCGGCGCCACGCTGGGAGCTGTCGCGCCTCCGCCGGGATATTTGAAGGCCGTTGCGGATATCTGCCAGCGCCACGGTGTCCTGCTGATTGCTGATGAAGTCATGACAGGCATGGGGCGCACTGGCCGGAATTTCGCCTGCGAGCATTTTTCAGTTGAACCCGGGGGAATTGCGCCCGACATTCTGGTGGTCGCCAAGGGCATTTCTTCCGGATACGCTCCGCTGGGAGCGGTGATTGCCAGCAAGAAAGTTGTCGATGTGATCGCCGCGGGCTCGGGAGCTTTTCTGCACGGCTTTACCTACAACGCGCACCCAGTTTCGGTGGCTGCCGGACGCGCCGTGCTGCGGCGCATCCGGACGTTGAATCTGGTGCACGCCGCCGATTCAGAGACTGAGGGAACGGCGGGCTCGGCATTGAGGATTGCTCTCGTGAGCTTGCGCGATCTGGATGCGGTGGGCGATGTCCGCGGCCAGGGGTTGTTGTGGGGCGTTGAGTTCGTCGCCGACAAGAAGACGAAGGCTCCCTTCCCGCCGGAGAAGAATTTTGCTGGACTAGTGGGGCAGGCGTGCCTCCGGCGCGGGCTGCTCGTCTATCCCATGCAGGGATGCGTGGACGGAGTTGCGGGAGACCATTTACTGATTGCGCCTCCGGCAGTGATCTCGGCCGAGCAGATTGGCTGGGCGGTGGAGCAGCTAGATGCGGCGGTTCTGGAGGCGACTGTGCGCTAGAGCCGAGCTGCGCTCGGCTTGGACGGGCGAGGCGCCCGTCCCCACACGAGCTCAAGATCAGGGGAGACCGCGCTCCAACTACCTGAAATATTTTGACTTGGCTGTTGATCCACGTTTTACCCGTGCTGCATTGTAATCCCACCGCATAAGCCACATAGTGCCCGCAGAAGCGGAGGCACTATGGCCACCTCACTTGCAGATTTTGCGGAACAGATCAACCCTAAGACTTTGGCCGAAGCCCGCCGCGCCAACTTCCGGCAGGCTACCAGGGTCCACGGAAGTTTCCTTGCCGCCGCCGAAAAACGGGCTCTTGTTTGGATGGCCGAGCGCATGCCCGCGTGGATAAATTCCGACCATCTGACTATTCTCGGCTTTGCCGCACAGATCGCTACAGGTGTTTGCTATGCCCTCGCCGTTCATGACCGCCGTATGTTACTTGCCGCGATTGTGTGTCTTGCCGTGAACTGGTTCGGCGACAGCCTTGACGGAACCTTGGCGCGCGTTCGCCAACGGCAGCGGCCGCGTTACGGCTTCTATGTTGACCACGTCATCGATTCCATCGGCGCCGTCGCAATGATGGGCGGGCTGGCGCTTTCCGGCTATATGCATCCGGTGATTGCGGTTGGGTTGCTGATTGCTTTTTTGCTGCTCTCCATCCAGTCGTATCTGGCGACCTATACCCTCGGCGAATTCCATCTTTCGCTGTGGCGCTTGGGCCCGACTGAGTTGCGGGTTCTGCTGGCGGTTGGCAACCTGGCGCTGTTTCGCTGGGCGTGGGTGATTCACGGCCGCTACCGACTGTTTGACATCGGCGGCGTGATTGGATTGGCCGGAATGCTGCTGATGCTGGTGGTGGTGTGTGTGAAGAATACCGCGCGGCTTTATCGGGAAGAGAGAATCGGATGAGCAGTTCCCAGCTGTCAGCTCTCAGCTCTCAGGAAAGCGAAAAACATACCCTTCTTCGGTGGGTGAAGTTTAACGCGGTTGGCGGCATCGGCATCGGTGTGCAACTGGTGGCTCTGGCGGTGTTTCGTTCCTTGCTGAGACTGGATTATCTGCTGGCTACCGGACTGGCGGTTGAGATCGCGGTGATTCACAACTTCCTCTGGCACGAGCGCTTTACTTGGGCGGACCGGCCGGCTGAGGGGCCGGTTCATTCGCTGGTCAGGTTGTCGAAGTTCAACGTCAGCAATGGAGCGGTCTCCATCGTCGGGAACCTCGTCTTGATGCGGTTGCTGGTCGGCGAACTGGGGCTCAACTACGTTGCTTCGAACCTTATTGCGATCGTCTTTTGCTCGCTATTGAATTTCGTGCTTGGCGATCGCTTCGTGTTCGACGTCGAAGCTGGCCCGGCTGCGAACTCGACCTAGCGGTGACCAAGCCACGCTCGGCTGGACGGCCGGGGCGGCCGTCCCTACGTGATTCGTAGCGAGCGCGGGGGCTCTTGGATGTGACTTTGGAGTGTTTCTTTGGGGGTTACGGCGCGAGTAAACCCGGGATATAATGTTGATAGTCAACATGCGCTCGAACGACTACATTTCGCTTCTCCAGGAGTGTTGGATCGAGGGACGCGCTTGTCCCCGCCGCTATCTTTCCGTTCTGCCGTCGCATGTGCGCGCCAATCTCTTTGGCAGCGACTAATTTTCCTGTCCCTTCGTTGCTTCGCTAATCGCCCTTAGCTTTTGGCTCCTAGCCCAAGCAGCTACGCTGCTCGCACCCCGGCTCAAGAATTACCGAGAACTGAGAACCGGGAACTGAGAACTATCTGGAGGACTCCATGACTACCAAGACTTTGATTGCCGGCCCCAAGCGCAAGACTGCGATACCGGGCCCGAATGCCAAGCGCATTCTCGCCGGCGATGAGCAGTACATTTCACCTTCCTACACGCGCTCTTATCCGATGGTTGCCAAGCGTGGCCGCGGTATTGTGGTTGAAGATGTGGACGGCAACGAGTTTTTCGATTTTTCCGCTGGGATTGCGGTGACCTCGACGGGCCATTGCCATCCGGAAGTGGTTGCCGCCATTCAGAAGCAGGCAGGCGAACTGATCCACATGTCGGGCACCGACTTCTACTACGAGGGTATGGTGACGCTGGCTGAGCGCCTATCAAAGATTGCGCCGATGCCGGGGCCGCACAAGATTTATTACGGAAACTCCGGAGCCGAGGCCATCGAGTGCGCTCTGAAGCTGGCGCGCTATCACACCAAGCGGCAGCACATTATCGCGTTCCTGGGAGCGTTCCACGGACGGACCATGGGCGCGCTCTCCCTGACCGCCTCGAAGCCGCAGCAGAAGCGCCGTTTCTCGCCGATGGTGCCCGGGGTTACGCACGTGCGGTATCCCGACGTATATCGGGGCTGCGTGGGCGGTCAGCAGGATGCCGAGAAATTCGCGCTCGGTTGCGCGCGCTACATCGAAGACAAACTGTTTAAGACTATCCTGCCACCGGAAGAAGTCGCGGCGATTTTTATCGAGCCCATCCAGGGCGAAGGCGGATACGTCGTCGCTCCGACGGTCTTCATGAGGGAACTGCGCCGCATCTGCGACAAGTACGGCATCCTGCTGGTGGTGGACGAAGTCCAGAGTGGTATCGGCCGCACCGGCAAATGGTTTGCCGTCGAGCACAGCGGTGTAGAACCCGACATAGTTTGCATGGCGAAGGGCATTGCCTCCGGGATGCCGCTCGGCGTCACCATGAGCAGGGCCGATGTCATGGACTGGGTGCCCGGTTCGCACGCGTCGACTTTCGGCGGGAACCCGGTGTGCATCGCGGCGGCACTGGCCACGCTCGATGTGATCGAGAAAGAAGGGCTGGTGCGCAATTCGCAGGAGGTTGGCGACCACATGCTGAAGCGCATGGCGGGCTGGCCCAAGAAGCACAAGATTGTTGGCGACGTTCGCGGGCGCGGCCTGATGATCGGAGTCGACATCGTGAAGGACCAGGCGACTCGTGAGCACGGCAACAGCGAGCGCGATCGCATCGTCGAAGAGGCGTTCGAGCGCGGCATCCTGTTCTTAGGCTGCGGTCCCAGCACGGTTCGCATCGCGCCGCCGCTGATCGTTACCAAGGACGAAGCCGACGTTGCCATGGATGCGCTGGAAGAGTCGATCGCGGCCGTTGAAGCTGAAAAGAACGCATAGACGCCGGAGGTGAGCAATGTGGAGTGGAACTGTGGAATCGATTCACATCGCCTCCACCGCGCAAGGGTCGCCGCAGTCGGTTGCGCAGGCGGCGGCGATTCCGGGCACGGGGCTTGAGGGTGACCGATACGCGCTGAAGCTCGGTACCTTCTTCAAACCCGAACCGGATTACGAACTCACGCTGATTGAAGCGGAGGCGATTGAAGCGCTGCGACGGGACTATCAGGTTGAACTTGCTGCGGGCGACGCTCGCCGCAACATCGTGACCCGCAACGTCCCGCTGAATCACTTGGTGGGCAAGGAGTTTGTCATCGGCGATGTGCGCATTCGGGGCATCCGCCTGTGCGAACCTTGCGATCATCTACAGAAAATCACGGGGAAACCGGTGATCAAGGGTCTGTTGCACCGCGGGGGATTGCGGGCGCAGATTCTTACGCGAGGCACGATTCGCGTTGGGGACGCGGTCAATATCCGGTAGAGACGCGGCTTGCCGCGTCTCAGCGATCGTAGACGGGCAAGCCCCGACTCCGCATTAAGAATGGAACGTATGGGCGACACCACACTGCGCGAACTCGTGTACGGCAAAGGCGCCCATGTGGATCCGGTCGCTTGCGTAGAAGATATTTCGGCTGAGTTGGCCGCTCGGACCGTAGACGGCTATCCACACTCCATCTGGCAACTCGTCGAGCACATGAATTACTGGATGGACTACGACCTCGCCAAAGTCGCGGGAGAGATTCGTCCTTACCCGGACAAGGCAATCGAGAGCTGGCCGGCGCATCCGAATCCAGCCGCCGGTAGTCAGGCGGCCGCTGAGGCGTGGCGAGCCACGACTCGCCGCTTTGCCGATTTGCTGGCGTTGTTGGCGCGGCTCGCCGAATCCGATCCTGCGGCTCTGGGGCGAAAAGTTCAGATGTTGGGTCCAAAACAGTCTCGTCGCGAGTCGACGGTACATGCCATACTCTGGCAAATTGCCGCGCACAATAGTTATCACGCCGGCCAGATTGCGTTGCTCCGCCGCCAGGCGGGCGCTTGGCCTCCTGAACGTGGCGGCGACACATGGTGAGCTTTACCTGGTACGCCGTGAATCCGTCGCCACTGTCTGCCTGAAGCGGAAATTCATCGACCAAGATTCCTGCTGGAAGGAGGCCTCTCAATGCCGCGCTTTACATCTCGCACGCTTGTCGCTCTCGCGTTCGCCCTGGTGATCTGGGCCTCTGCCTTTGCTGGCATTCGCGCCGGCCTGCGCGCTTATTCGCCCGCGAATCTCGCCATCCTGCGTTTTCTGGTCGCGTCTCTGGTGCTCGCCATCTACGCCGGGATCGCACACTTTCGCCGTCCAGAATTGCGTGACATTCCCGGGTTAATCCTGACCGGCGCCATCGGGATTACTTTTTACAACTTGGCGCTAAATTACGGAGAGACTCGGGTGACCGCAGGCGCGGCCAGTCTGCTGATTGCTTCCGTGCCGATCTGGACCGCGCTGGCAGCTCGGTTCTGGCTGCACGAGAAACTGACTGCCAGCGGATGGCTTGGAGTGTTCGTTAGCTTCGCGGGAGTCGCACTGATTTCGAGCGGAGAAGGCGAAGGCATCCGCCTCTCGCCGCAAGCGCTGATTATTCTTGCCGCCGCGGTTACGTCTGCACTTTACATGATTCTGCAGAAGCACTATCTGGGCCGGTATAGCGCGCTGGAATTTACGGCGTACTCGATCTGGTTTGGAACCGCGCTGATGCTGCCGTTCGGCAACGGTCTGGTGCATACGTTGCGAACAGCTCCCGCTTCGGCGACGCAGGCGGTCATTTATCTGGGCATATTTCCGGGAGCGCTGGCTTATGTGGCGTGGGCCTACGTGCTTTCGCACGGTGCCGCGGGACGCACCACGACGCTGCTTTACATGATTCCCCTCGTGGCCATTGCCATTGCATGGATCTGGTTGGGCGAGGTGCCGAAGCTGATCTCGTTGCTGGGCGGGGCGATTGCCCTCGGAGGCGTGGTGCTGGTGAATACGGTGGGAAAGCGAAAGTAGAAAAATCGCTTGCGGCCATGGCATGGGTGGTTATGGACATGGTGACTGGATCACCGCTTCGGGAACTGGGTTGGCGAAGCGGCGAATTGTACCGGCCGCGCGGTGATGAGGGTCACATCACGCGCCTTGTAGTCCCAGCTAGGGTGAACTTGCTAGGGTAAACCTGGAGTCATCCTTTGTTCGCCGGACGCCTGACGCAAGCGACACTACGCGCATTGGACTGGCTGACGGCGAGAACGCTTTCGCCGGAGGACGCGCCCGCGCACCAGCGCACCGGCCGGCGCGGCGAAGAGGACGCTTATTTCTACCTTCGTCGGCGGGGCTACACCATCATCGCCCGCAACTACCGTTCTCCCCATCATCGCGGCGAACTCGATCTGGTCGGCTGGGAGCGCGACGTTCTCTGTTTTGTCGAAGTGAAAACTCGGACCACGCATGACGTCAAGCCCGCTGAAGCGGCTGTGGATCGAGCGAAGCAACGGGAGTTGTCACTCGTTGCCCGCGACTTCCTGCACCAGATGGCCCCTTCGTGCCAGTGGGTGGAGTGGCGGTTCGATGTACTCGCCGTATACTATGAGCACGGACGTAACCGGCCCACGTTCGAGTTGTTTCAGAATGCGTTTCCCGTATCGTACAATCATCCATTCGGCAATCGCAGGTCTGCGGACTCCTATTGAAAGGATTTAGTACGTGCCTGAATTAAGGAAGGACCCCATCGTGGGCCGGTGGGTGATTATTTCCACCGACCGCGCCCGGCGGCCTAACGACTTTGTGCGCGAAGCGGTGAAGATCAAGGGCGGATTCTGCCCCTTCTGCTATGGCAACGAAAGCAAGACCCCGCCAGAGATTCTGGCCTATCGCCCCAGCTCCAACGGCAATCCTCCTCAGAAAGACACTCCGGGTTGGACGGTCCGCGTCGTCCCCAACAAGTTTCCGGCGCTCGGCATCGAAGGCAATTTGAACAAGCAGGCCGAGGGCATGTTCGACAAGATGAATGGCATCGGCGCCCACGAAGTCATCATCGAAACGCCCGACCACAATGCCACTCTGGCGTCGCTTCCGCCGAAAAGAATCGAAGACGTTCTATGGGCCGAGCGCGATCGCATTCTCGATCTCAAGAAGGACCGGCGCTTCAAGTACATTCTGCTCTTCAAGAACCACGGAGAAGCGGCCGGCGCGTCGCTCGAGCATGCTCACTCGCAACTCATCGCGCTGCCGATTGTGCCCATCTACGTGGTCGAGGAACTGCAGGGAGCCAAGCAGTATTACATCTACAAAGAGCGCTGCGTCTTCTGCGACATCATCCGCCAGGAAATCGACAGCGGCATCCGCGTCGTGGCTGAAAACGAAGATTTCCTGACTCTCGCTCCCTATGCTCCGCGCTTTCCCTTCGAAACCTGGATCCTCCCCAAAAGCCACGAGTCTGCCTTCGAGAACTCGTCGTCGCGCATGTTCGAGAATCTCGCGAAAGCGGTCAAGTTGCTGCTGATGAAGGCGGACCGCGTGCTCGACAATCCACCCTACAACCTGGTCGTGCATAGTTCGCCGGTGCAGGACCCGACCAACGAGTACTACCACTGGCACATCGAATTCATGCCCAAGCTGACCAAGACGGCAGGGTTTGAATGGGGAACTGGTTTTTACATCAATCCCACTCCGCCTGAAGAGGCGGCGAAGTTTCTGCGCGAGGCGAGCGTGGAAGACGCGGCGCCCAACGTGGCCGCCGTGCGCTGAGTTTATCCCTGAGTTCGGTCGAGAACCTCTGCGTGCCACGCCATCTGGATTGCTTCCAGCTTAGCTTCGTTCGACCTTATGGGGTCGTCCTTGAAGTCGGGGAGCGCGATCACATATTTGTGCAGGTCGGTGAAACGCACCGCAAGCGGATCAAGGTCGGGATAGGTTTCAGAGAGCAGAATCCCGATGCTTTCTGAATCGTCCCAGGTGAGTTCTCGTCGCATGACTCAGTGCTCCTCCGAAACGTAATTCCGATTCCACGCCGGGATTTCCACAACCAGCTTGCCCGGCTTTTTGATCACCGTCTGGCATCCGAGGCGCGAATTTAGCTGAAGGTCGGCGGCCATATCGAGCTTGTCGGCTTCGTCGTCTTCCATCTCAGAGACCAGGTCGGCGCCTTCTTTTACCCAGACGTGGCAGGTGGTGCAGGCGCAGTTGCCGCCGCAGGCATGATCGAGATGAATCCCGAAATTCAGGGCCACATCGAGCAGAGACTCTTCCTTGCCGTGGTCTTTATACGGCAGCTTGCCGTGTTCGAAGGTCACCGTCTTGCCTTCGGGAAGAAAGGTGACCTCAACCGTGTTTTCGCCAGGCGCTTCCATTGTGGTAGTTCCGGTTCCGTGCGTTTTTTCTTCAGACATGTAAGAACCCCAGGTTTCAAAGTTTCAAGGTTGCAAAGTTTCAAAGTTGCCAGCCAGGGTTTCCCATCGAAACCTTGAAACGTTGAAACCTGCTTCTATTCAAATTCCGCCTTCGCCACCGGATGCCCGGCCTGCGGCCCTTCCTCTAGGTCGGTGTCGTCCATCGCTTTTCCCTTGAGCGCGGCGGAGACGGCGGTGTCCATCATCAATTCTGCCAAATGCATTGTGGCCTGATTCAGCGCGTCGATGGCTGCGCGGATCGCATGATGGTCGTCCTTATCTCTTACCGCTGCCAGATCGTTCTCCAGCGCCTCGACGTTGCTGCGTTCCTCGACCGTGAGCTCGTCCCAGGCCGGATTCTTCTTTCCTTTGGCGAGCGCGGTCAGGATGGTATCCGCTTCACGACGCGCTTCAATGACCTGGCGCTGGCGGAAATCTTCTTCGGCGTAGTCGAACGATTCGAGCAGCATGTTCTCGACCTGTTCGTCGGTGAGGCCATAACTGGGCTGGACGTCGATTTCAGCCTCTCGTCCGCTGCGCTGCTCGCGCGCCGAAACGCGCAGAATGCCGTTGGCGTCGATCAGAAACTTCACTTCAATGCGCGGCATACCGGCGGGCATAGGTGGAACGCCCTTCAGATCGAAGCGCGCCAGTGACCGACAATCCCGCGCCAGTTCGCGTTCGCCTTGCAGGACGTGGATCGCGATGTTGGTCTGGCCATCGACTTGCGTGGTGTAGTACTGCGTCGCCGACGCCGGAACGGTCGAGTTGCGCAGGATGATTTTATCGGTCACGCCGCCCGCCACTTCGATTCCCAGAGACAGCGGAGTTACGTCGAGCAGCAGCATCTCTTTCGTAATGTCGGAACCGCCGCCTAGAATAGTGGCCTGCACGGCTGCGCCGAGCGCGACTACTTCGTCGGGATTTAGGTCCGTGTGTGGCACGCGCTGAAACAGATCCTGCACCAACCGCCGCACTTTCGGAATGCGCGTCGAGCCTCCGACTAGCACTACCTCGTCGATCTGTTCGGGCTTCAGGTTGGCGTCCTTGAGCGCTTGTTTGCACGGACCGACGGTGCGGTCAATGATCGGCTGGATCAAACGTTCGAAGACTTCGAGCGAAATTTCGCGTTGGTACTTCTTTCCACCGGGCAAATCGACATCGAGCTTTGCCGTGGGCTGCGACGAGAGAGCAATCTTGGCCTCAATTACCGCCTGGCGGATGCGAGCCACCGCTTCGCCGTTGCGCTGCACATCGAATCCGAGGTCGCCGCGAATGTCGCCGAGGGCAATCGCGATCAGCAGGTTGTCGATGTCATCGCCGCCAAGATGCGTATCGCCGTTGGTGGAAATCACTTCGAAAATACCATCGTGCAGCTTGAGGATCGAGATGTCGAACGTGCCGCCGCCGAGATCGTAGACCGCAACGACGCCGTTCTTCTTCTTGTCCAGACCGTAGGCTAGCGATGCTGCCGTTGGTTCATTGACCAGGCGCAGGACATTCAGACCGGCGATGCGGCCGGCATCTTTCGTCGCCTGCCGCTGTGCGTCGTTGAAATATGCGGGCACGGTGATGACCGCCTGGGTTACGGGTGCTCCGAAAAACCGCTCGGCATTGCGCTTGAGCTGGCGCAGCACCAGCGCCGAAATCTCAGGCGGAGTGTAAGTGCGCTCGCCAATCTTGATGCGCAGAACCTCGCCCGCCTGAAGATCTTCTGCCAACTGGAACGGGAACAGCTTCAGTTCGTCCTGTACATCCTCGACGCCGCGTCCCATCAGGCGTTTGACCGAGTAAACCGCCCGTTCCGGCGTCTCGATCAGATACTTGCGCGCGCCGTTTCCGACAATGATCTGCTTGTTCTCGTCGAGGGCCACCACCGAGGGCACGAGGTTCAGCCCGTCTTCTCCCGGAATGACGACAGGGGAATCCCCCTGCATGTAGGCCACGAGCGAGTTCGTGGTGCCTAGATCGATGCCGACAATGTGGTCAGAGGACATTGCGTTTTATTGCAGAGGTTAGAGGTCAGATTGCAGAGGTGAAAACCAACCCAACTCGTGGCTCACCTCTGCAATCTGACCTCTAACCTCTGACCTAGCTTTCCATTGCCTCATTCACATCCCGTACCAGGTTCCGGATATAGTTTCTGCGGTTCAGCACATCCAGCATCCTGTCGAGGATCTTCCGCCGATTCTCTTCCGATCCATCGTCCACGGACTCGTCCCACTTGTTCCATTCGGCCTTGAGTTCGTTGAACAGCGCGTCGTATTTTTCTTCCAGCGAGAGCTTGGCCTTTCCGATTTCCTCAAGCAATGCGGGGTCGTCTTCGCCCAACTTCTTTTGGCCGCGTAATTCTTCCAGATGCAGGTTGAGTTCGAAGACTTCCTCCAAAAGATCGGGGGGCACGACCTGCTTTTTCAACTCGCCCGTGGCGCGCGCCTTCTCCGTCGCCTGTTTCGATTGCTCTTCCAGTTCGATACCTTCGAGGCGCAACAGGTACTGGGTGCGCTTGATCGGATCTTTCAACGTCCGGTAGGCGTCGTTGAGCATGGAACTTTGTTCCAAGCTCCAGGTGCGTTCCTCGGTGTTCGCCTGTGCGAAAACGTCAGGATGGAGACGGCGGCTCAGCGCATAAAACTCTTTTTCCAGTGCGGCAGTGTCAAGGTTCAGCTTGCGCGGAAATCCGAAAAAGGTGAAATAGTCCACCGGGATCGGCGGCTGCACTTTGCCGCAGGAGTTGCAGAAATGCACGGCGCGCATGGTGCCGCACGACCAGCAACTCGAAGTGGCCTCTGCGGGCGTTTGTCCGGGCACGATCAACGACGATTTGGATTCAGTGTTTGCCATACAAAATTTAGGGCGAGCGCACGGCCCGCCCTCTAACCTCTGGTTATGTGACGACAGGTCTTGGGCCCGTCTCCACACCATCCCTTACGAGAACGAACTGCCGCAGCCGCAGGACTTGGTCGAGTTCGGATTCACGAACACGAATCCCTGCTGCATCAGGGTTTCCTGGTAATCGAGAGTCATCCCGTGCAGATAGATGAACGACTTCGGGTCGACAAAAACGCGCACATCTCCAAACTGAAATACACGGTCGCGCTCACGCGGTTGCGTATCGAACCGCATGTTGTAAGTGAGGCCCGAACATCCGCCGCCCTGCACGCCCAAGCGAAGTCCGCCTTGCTCCGGCGAAACGTTTTCTTTCACCATGGCGGAGCGAATCTTCTTGAGTGCGTTGTCGGTCACCTGGATGCCCTTGGCCGGAGCCGCAGATGCTGTCTTCACCGCTTCGTCTTTGATTGTTTGATCGATTGCTTGATCCATAATCCTTCGCAGGCGCAATTGTCGGGGTCGCTTGGAGGCCCCCTTGTCCCGGTCTTTTAGAACCAAAGACTTAGGAGCGGACATCGGCCGAGGGTCTTTGAGAAATAAGGACTTATGGTAAAGTCTTTATAAACCAAAGACTTAGCAGGAAAATCCTACTTCGCCTGCATCTCCGCTGGCTTCCCGGCTTCCTGCTTCTTCTTCCAGTCGCCGATCGCGGCACGAATCGCATCTTCGGCCAACACCGAACAGTGAATTTTAACCGGTGGCAAGGCTAGTTCCTTCACGATTTCGGTGTTCTTGATCTCAAGCGCCTGGTCAACCGTCTTGCCCTTGACCCACTCGGTCGCGAGCGAAGACGACGCAATCGCCGAGCCGCAACCGAAGGTCTTGAACTTGGCGTCTTCGATGATGTTCGTCTGCGGATTCACCTTGATTTGCAGCTTCATCACGTCGCCGCACTCGGGCGCGCCGACCAGTCCGGTGCCTACGTCGGCATCCTTCTTGTCCATAGAGCCCACGTTGCGTGGATGGTTGTAGTGGTCGATCACTTTATCGCTGTATGACATCTTTCACCCCTTCAGGTTTCAAAGTTTCAATGTTTCAAGGTTTCAACGAACTTCCCCACCGAGTCGTTCTCGTTCCAGGATTGATCAAGGCACCTTGAAACCTTGCAACTCTGAAACTTTGAAACCTTGCTTCTAATGCGCTTCTGCCGCCCACTTCACATTCTTCAAGTCCACACCCTCTTTCGCCATTTCGTAGAGCGGCGACAGTTCGCGCAGACGCAGCACCGTTTCGACCACGCGGTCAGCAACGTAATCGATCTCGGCCTCGGTGTTGAAGCGCCCGATGCCGAAGCGGATCGAACTGTGCGCCAGATCGTCGCCCGTACCGAGAGCCTTCAATACATAAGATGGCTCCAGTGTCGCCGAGGTGCAGGCCGAGCCGCTGGAAACCGCGATATCGTTGATGCCCATCAGCAACGACTCGCCTTCCACGTAGGCAAAGCTGATATTCAGATTGCCCGGCAGGCGATGCTCCGTCGAGCCATTGATATAGACCTCGTCGAGCCGGCTCATGATACTGTCTCGCAGCCGATTGCGCAGGCCCGCCAGTTTGCAGGATTCCTGCGGCATTTCTTCCTGCGCGATGGCGCAAGCCTTGCCGAGTCCGGCGATGCCGGGAACATTGAGTGTCCCGGAGCGCATGCCGCGCTCGTGCCCGCCGCCGTCAATCAAGGGCACCAGTTGCACGCGCGGATTCTTGCGGCGCACATAGAGCGCTCCCGCGCCTTTGGGCCCGTAGAGCTTGTGTCCCGTGATGGACGCGACATCGATGTTCATCTTGTTCACGTCCACCGGTACTTTCCCGATCGCCTGCACCGCGTCGGTGTGGAAGACGACGCCGCGCTCGCGGCACAACTTGCCAATTTCCGCGATCGGTTGCAGCACGCCGATCTCGTTGTTGGCCGCCATGATCGTAACCAGAATCGTTTTGTCGTCGATGGCGCGCTTCAGATCATCGAGATCAACCAACCCGTCTTTCTGGACCGGCAGATAGGTGACGCGAAAGCCGTATTTTTCCAGATGCTTGCAGGTATCGAGCACCGCCTTGTGTTCGGTGACCGCGGTGATGATGTGGTTGCCCTTCTCGCGGTACATTTCGGCAACACCTTTGATGGCGAGGTTGTCGCTTTCGGTGGCGCCCGAGGTGAAGATGATCTCTTTCGCGGAGGCGCCGATCAGCTTGGCGATACGCTCGCGCGACAACTCCACCGCTTCTTCCGCCACCCATCCAAACGGATGATTGCGGCTGGCGGCGTTGCCGAACTTCTCCATGAAGTAGGGCAGCATTTCTTCGAGGACTCGCGGATCCATTGGCGTGGTCGCGTGGTTGTCCATGTAAATGGGCAGCTTGATTCCGTTGGGAGTTGTGCGCTGTCCGATGTCCTGACTGGTTGGGGTCGCCGTCTTCACATCCGTACTCATGATTACCGTTCTCCTTAGAAAGCCTTCCCTTGCCGAGCAGCCCCTGAAGGGGCGGGCTGATTTCTTATCACTTGCGGCATCGCTAAAGCGATGCCCTGATACGAAGCTTCATTTCACAGCAGCCTTCTGGCTACGAAATCGATACCAATTCCACCGGCCGTTTAATCTCCTGCTCCGCCTGGAGGACTTCCGGCTCTTCCTTCATCTGCGAAATCATGATGTTCTTCAGCACCTGCTCGATGCTTTCATTTACCTTCCGCAGCGGTTCGCGAATCGTGCAGCGATTGCTCTGCCCACATTCGCCGCGAACCGTCACGCACGACGTAATGAACAGTGGCCCGTCAATCGCCTTGATCACTTCAAACGCGGAAATCGTCTTCGGATCGCGCGTCAGTGTGTAGCCGCCGTTCATGCCATGCTGGGACCGTATCAATCCGACCTTCGCCAGCCGTTGCAGGATCTTCGCCAACGCTTCCTGCGGAATGCCATAGGCCTCGGCGACATCTTTGGCGCTGCATGCGCCCTGGTCGGCGTGCTCGGCCAGATGCTTCATTGCCATGAGGCCGTAGTCCGCTTTTTTGGTCAGTTTCAGCATGGGACAAACTCCGACCTATATAGTCGGATTCAATTCCGACTGTTTCAGTCGCAATTTAATTTTAACTCCGTCGGCTAGTTCGCGCAAGGCTGATCAGGGATACGTCGGATTTTACTGCCAAACGGTAAGTTTCGGCAGGTAAACGGCTTAGGAGACAAGGTCGCGGCGCGGGCTGTCGTACAGTTAGCGGTGAAACTCACTCAACCTAATTTTCGCGCTGGGGCCGCCGCTTTCATGCCCGACAGAACCAAGCCGCAGATCTCGTCGGCGAAGTTTTCGTCGAGTTTGTCGTGGCGGATGAGAAAACGCATGTAGATCGGCCCGTAGAGCGAGTCGAGGATGAGGTCGAGGTCGCGGTCGGCGGGGAGTTCGCCGCGATCAATGCCGCGTTGCAGAGTTTGGTAGGCCTGCCTGCGCTTCGGCCACAAGAATCTCTCCCGAAAGGCTTCGAGCAACTCCGGGTCGGATTGCCCGCCGGCGAGCAACGCCGCTACGACCTTGCCGCGATCGGATCTGAAGATGCGAATCACCCTCCGCATCTGCAGGCTCATGTCGCGTTGAACGGAGCCGGTATTCGGGAACTGGAGTTCCTCCTCGGCGCTGGTGAAGAAAGCGTCGGCGACCAGGGCGGCTTTGGTCGGCCACCACCGGTAGACAGTTGTCTTGCCAACATTGGCGTCGGCGGCGATGGCTTCAATGCTGAGCTGCGGGAATCCACCATCTTGCTTCAGCAGCTTCAGCGTGCTGCGCAGGATCGCCTGACGCGACTCCTCACTGCGCGGCCGGCCGGGCGGGCGCTTGCCGTTCGTGCCATCGATTCCGTTACGAGCGCCGTTGCTTTGAGCTTCGCCGATTCTGGCCTCGACTCGCCGGGTATGATTTTGAGCCATCACGAAAGTCTATTATAATTTAAATCCGAAACGTACTGTTTTGAATCTGTTTGGGGATAACCCAGGCCGGTGTGGGGCTGAGGTTTACCAGTTTCCCCTGGTATCGAGTTCAGCGTCACGAGTTTTCGTCTTTTTATGTGGATAGTCGCATTAGCGCTTCGCCGTCCTTATACGTTTGTGGTGATGGCACTGCTCATCATCATTCTCACCCCCCTCACCATCCTGCGCACCCCGGTCGACATTTTTCCCGAAATCAACATTCCTGTGGTCAGCGTGGTGTGGAACTTCGACGGTATGTCGCCGCAGGAGATGGCGGACCGGATCGTGAGCAACTCCGAGCGCGGATTTACGGTCACGGTCAACGACATCGAGCACCAGGAATCGCAGTCGCTGAATGGAAAAGCGGTGATCAAGATTTTCTTCCGACCCGGGGTCAACATTTCCATGGCGGTGACACAAGTGACAGCGATGTGCCAGACTGTGCTGCGCGGACTGCCGGCGGGCACGACTCCGCCGCTGGTCATTACTTACTCGGCATCCACCACGCCCATAGTGCAACTGGGCTTGAGCAGCAAGACGCTGCCGGAACAGCAGTTGTTCGATCTGGGACAGAATTTTCTGCGTACGCAGTTGACCACGATTCAGGGTGCGGCTACTCCGTATCCTTACGGCGGCAAACCGCGCCAAATACAGGTGGACCTTGATTCCGCCAAGCTGCAGGCTTACGGTCTGGCGCCCGCCGATATCGTCAACGCAGTGTCGGCACAGAACTTAATTCTGCCGGCAGGCACCGCAAAAATCGGACCGACTGAGTACCAGGTGGAGATGAACGGCACTCCAGAAACCATCGCCGAACTGAACGACCTTCCGGTGAAGACCTCGAACTCCTCCACGCTTTACCTGCGCGATGTGGCGCACGTGCGTGACGGATTTATACCGCAAACCAACATCGTGCGGCAGGACGGCGTGCGCGGCGTGTTGATGTCGATCTATAAGTTGGGCGGCTCCTCCACGCTGACCGTCGTCGATGGCATAAAGGCGATGGTGCCGCGGGCGGCGCAGTCGCTGCCGCGCGAGCTTACCATCAAGGCTTTGTTTGATCAGTCCCTTTTCGTGCGCGCGGCGATCCAGGGAGTTTTGCACGAAGGCCTGACCGCTGCCTGCCTTACCGCGGTCATGATCCTGATCTTCCTGGGTGATTGGCGCCCGACTTTGATCATCGCGGTCTCGATTCCCTTGTCCATTTTCGTTTCCGTAATTCTGTTGAGCGCGCTCGGCGAGACCATCAACATCATGACCCTGGGAGGACTGGCGCTTGCGGTCGGCATCCTGGTGGATGATGCCACGGTGGAAATCGAAAACATCGAGCGCAATCTCGCCATGGGCAAGGAGATGAAGAAGGCTATCCTCGACGGCGCGCAACAAGTCGCTGTGCCCGCGTTCGTATCCACGCTGAGTATCTGCATTGTGTTTGTGCCAATGTTTTTCCTGACCGGAGTCGCGAAGTTTCTTTTCGTCCCTCTAGCGGAAGCGGTGTCGTTTGCAATGTTGGCGTCCTATCTGCTATCGCGGACCCTGATTCCGACGCTGGTAATGTTTATCATGCGCGGGCATGAGCACCGTGTCGCCGAGCCGAAAAGCATTTTCGGAAAATGGCAGCGCGGATTCGAACGCTGGTTTGAAAGGTTCCGCGGCGGCTACCGGCAACTGCTGGAAACCACGCTCGAGCACCGGAAGCTATTCTCCGTCGGCTTTGCGGCTTTCTGTTTTCTGTCGCTGGGCCTGGCGTTCTTTCTCGGACGGGATTTCTTTCCCCAAGTCGATGCCGGCCTGATCCGTCTGCACTTTCGTGCCCGGCCCGGCCTGCGCGTGGAAGAGACGGCGCGTTTGTGTGATGAAGTGGAGCGGGTCCTGCGCAGCGAGATTCCGAAGGAAGAGTTGCAGACGATACTGGACAATATCGGCGTGCCCTATTCGGGCATCAATACCTCCTACAGCAGTTCGGGCGTGATTGGGACGAGCGATGCGGAGATTCTGATTTCGCTGAATATGGAACACCATCATCCCACAGCGCAGTACGTGCGCCAGTTGCGCCGCGATCTCCCCGCGCGGTTTCCGGGCGTGGAGTTTTTTTTCCAGCCAGCCGATATCGTGTCGCAAATTCTGAATTTTGGCTTGCCCGCGCCGGTCGATATTCAGGTCGTGGGAGCCGATATGCGCGGGAACTATGACATCGCCCAGAGGATCGCAAATCGGCTGCGCCAGATTCCCGGCGCCGCTGATGTACATGTGCAACAGATGATGGGTTTGCCCACTCTCTATCTCGACATGGACCGCACGCGCATCAATCAGGTCGGACTGAATGCCCAGGAAGTCGCCCAGAGCGTGCTGGTCAGCTTGAGTGGAAGCTTCCAGACGTCTCCCAATTTCTGGCTGAATCGGAAGAACGGCGTGAGCTATAACATCGCCATCCAGACGCCGCAGTATCACATGACATCGTTGCAGGATTTGATGAACACGCCGGTGACGGGAGCGGGTTCGCAGACAACTCCACAGGTGCTGGGCAATCTGGTGCAACTCACACCGGTTGCACGTCCCGCCGTGGTTAACCATTACAACGTACAGCCGGTCATGGATGTGTATGCCAGCACGCAGGGTCGCGATCTGGGCGGGGTGGCGTCGGACATCACGAAGGCGCTGAAACCCTTCCAGGACCATCTGCCGCGCGGGACGAGCATCGTGGTTCGGGGGCAGGTCGAGACCATGGAGTCGTCATTCTTTGGTTTGGGAGTTGGCCTGATCGGAGCGATCGTGCTCGTCTATTTGCTGATTGTGGTCAACTTTCAGTCATGGCTTGATCCCTTTATCATTATTACCGCGCTGCCGGGGGCGCTGGCGGGCATCTGCTGGTTCCTGCTGATTACGCGCACCACGCTCAGTGTTCCGTCGCTGACGGGCGCGGTCATGTGCATGGGAGTGGCGACCTCGAATTCGATCCTGCTGGTTTCGTTTTCCCGCGACCGCATGAATGCGGGAGTGCGCGCACGGCAAGCGGCTCTGGAAGCGGGCCACACGCGCATACGGCCTGTGATTATGACGGCGCTCGCCATGATTATCGGCATGGTGCCGATGGCGTTGGGCTTCGGAGAGGGCGGTGAGCAAAATGCACCGCTGGGCCGCGCTGTGATTGGCGGCCTGCTCTTCGCAACCGTCGCTACCTTATTTTTCGTGCCCAGCGTGTTCACGATGATTCATGGCCGCCGCGAAGCGCGGCTGCAGCCGGAGCAAAAGTAGAAGATTTGTTGGAGAACGCAATCATGCCAGTGCAATCGCCGCCTGTAACAACGCAGCAGAACGACGCGGAGCCCGTGCGTCCAGACAGCTATCAGCCTTCGAACCTGGGTGCCGCGCCAGTGGGCCGGGCGAAGATTCTGATTGGCGCCGTGCTGCTGGTCCTGATCACCGCCGGTACGGTCACCTTTCTGAATAAGAAGAGCGAATCCGATGCGCTGGCGAAAGAAACCGAAGCCGTGTCGATTCCGACGGTCGCCGTGGTGCAACCGCAGGCAGAGGCCGGAAACGATGAACTGTTGCTGCCCGGAAATTTGCAGGCTTTTATAGAGTCCCCGATTTTTGCCCGTACCAACGGCTACCTCTTGCGCTGGTACAAGGACATTGGAAGCAAGGTTGAGAAAGGCGAACTGCTGGCGTCGATTGACACTCCGGAAGTAGACCAGGAGCTCTCGCAGGCGCGAGCCAGCCGCGAGCAGATCAAAGCGGCGCTGGAGTTGGCGAAGATCTCCGCCGACCGATGGGCGAATCTGCGGAAGTCGGACTCAGTTTCGCAGCAGGAAGCCGACCAGCAGACCAGCGGCTACCAGCAGGCGCTGGCCAATCTCGCGGCAGCGGACGCGAATGTTCACCGCCTGGAGGATCTCGAGTCTTTCAAGAGCGTGTACGCTCCTTTTTCCGGCGTGCTCACCCGGCGCAATGTTGATCCGGGCGCGCTCATCAATTCCGGAGCGCAAGCTTCCGGCAAGGAGCTGTTCGATATTGCGCGCGTAGATCCGCTTCGTGTTTACGTCAGTGTTCCGCAAGCGTATATGCCGAACATCAAAGCGGGGATAAAGGCCTACGTCACGCTGCAGGAATTTCCCGGCCAGAAGTTCTTGGGAACGGTGGCTCGCACTGCCGATGCTATCGATCCCGCGACGCGCACTCTGCTCACAGAAGTGGATGTTCCCAACAAAGATGGCAAACTGTTGCCCGGTTCATTCGGTCAAGTGCATTTTGCAGCCGGGACTTCGGTTCCAAGAATTACGATCCCGGTCAACGCCATGCTGTTCCGCGCCGAAGGACCTCGGGTGGCGGTCGTCAACCAGGATGGCAAGGTGCATCTGCGTCCGATCAGCATTGGTCGCGACTTCGGCGCTACCCTTGAAATTCTGGGCGGGCTTGCGGTGAGCGATCAGATCATCATCAATCCGTCGGACTCGCTTGAGGAAGGGCAGCAAGTCCACGTCGCCAAGCCGAGCGCGGGAGATGCTCACTCGTAAAGCCAGAACCTCACCACGGAGTCACGGAGAAATGCTTTTTGGGGGCTCGTTGCCGGGTCATAGGTGTTTTATAGGAAACGAAATCATGAACTCGCTTTTCTCCGTGTCTCCGTGTCTCCGTGGTGGGTTTTGCGTTTTGCTGGCCACCGCATTGCTGACGGGCTGCACCGTCGGGCCGGGGTATAAGCGCCCCACCGCACAGGTTCCTGACACGTGGAAGGGCGAGGGACCGTGGCAGACGGCCGCTCCGAAGGATGCCATTCCCAAGGGCGCGTGGTGGCAGACATTTCATGATGCGGAACTGGACCGGCTGGAGCGCGAACTGCTTCAGGCAAACCAGTCGCTGGCGGCGGCGCGGGATCGCCTCTCGCAGGCCCGGTCGCAGGCGCGGATTGCATCCTCGGCGTACTTTCCCGTGGTCGGCGCCGATCCCGGCGGACAGCGCCAGGAACTCTCCAGCAACCGTCCGTTTTCGGGCGGCGAGTTGCCGCCCTTTACCCAGAGTAATTTTACCGTCCCATTTTCCGTCAGCTACGAGCTTGATTTATTCGGACGCGTGCGCCGCAATTTGGAAGCGGCCAATGCTTCGCTACAGGCGAGCGCGGCTGACCTGGAAAACGTGCGCCTGGTGTTGACCGCCGAACTCGCGGCTGACTATTTCAATCTGCGCGAGCTCGACCGCGAGGCGGGCGTGGTGCGGCAGTCGGTTGAGATCCAGCAAAAAGGATTGGATCTGGTCAATCACCGTCACGAAGGCGGAGTCGCGTCTGGGCTGGAAGTCGCGCAGCAAGCCGCATTGCTGGATTCGACCGCAACGCAACTTTCGTTGGTTCTTCAGCAGCGGGCGCAATACGAACATGCCATCGCCGTGCTGACCGGAAAGTCAGCCTCGGCTTTCAATCTGGTGGAGGCGCCGTTTGATGCGGCTCCTCCGGCGATTCCCACCGGAGTTCCGTCGGAGATGCTGGAGCGCCGGCCTGACGTCGCCACCAGCGAGCGCCAGATGGCGTTCGAAAATGCGCAAGTCGGTTTGGCGATGACTGCGTTTTATCCGCATATCACGCTGGCCGGGAGTGGCGGATATGAAAGCCGCGACATCTCCACACTGATAAGCGCTCCGAGCGCTCTGTGGTCGCTGGGCGGTGATCTGCTGCAGCCGATTCTTAATGGCGGCCGCAATCGCGCCAACCTGGCGGCCAGCCGCGCTGCCTATGACGAATCGGTAGCGAATTATCGCGAATCCGTGCTGGTGGCGTTTCAGCAGGTGGAGGATGGGCTTTCCGGTCTGGCGCTGCTCGACCAGGCTGCAAAAACTCAGCAGGCAGCGGTTACCGACTCCCGCCGCGCACTCGACATTGCCAACAGCCGATACGTCGGCGGCCTTACAACCTATCTCGACGTGATTACCGCGCAATCCACGCTGCTGAACAACGAACGCCTGGCAACGCAGTTGCTCGGCGAGCAGATGATCACTTCCGTTTATCTGGTGAAGGCTCTGGGCGGCGCGTGGGACGCATCCGAGATTCAGCGCGAACAGGTGAGGCCGGCGCTGGTTCAGGCGGTGCAGCCGTAACTCCAGTGTGGGCCTCTAAACCGGGGATCGACCAGAGATCGGATCAACAGACACTGTTCCGCGCTCACCCGGAATTCAAGCTCGGACCTGACTGACTCTACGCCGTCGTGTGGCGCGCCAATTTGTTGTGGCGCGAAAGAATCTCACGCTCGGCAATCAGCCAATCCTGATTTTCGTCGCCGTTCCCGTTGCTCGCGGTGGCCGCGCGCTGCAGGTAGAGTTCATAAGCGCGGCGGCGAATCTCTTCTTCAAGATTGACCGGCAGTCCGGCAGGAACCTGGTCAGCCGGCTGTCCATTCTCGCGAGCTTCGAGTGCACCCTGCACCGCGGCTGGCGAGATGGAGAATCCGGATTTCTTGCTGCGCTTGGTGATACCGTTTTCGGTTGTCTTGCGAGCCATAACATACTCCTTACAGATACCCAACTCCAGGAATGGTTTTACATAATGAATGAGCGACATACGCATACTCCGATAGCCGCTATCCGACTATTTGCGAAAACTCTTGTATTCAAATATAGCGCGAATGCCTGTGGAAGAGTGCCCTCAATTCTTTCTTCCGTACAAGAAAAGGCACCCTTTTGGGCAGGGCCAATCCGCCGTTGCCCGGGCAGCAAAAGCACTCTGGTAACTTGTTGAAAACTCGCCGCCGCACGCACGATAGATGAATAAAGCTTACGGCCACAATCATGTCATCAACGAGCAATCAAAGTTCCGCAGTTAAGGCTGCCAAGTCCAACGTCACCGAATTGGAAGGAATGCTTGCAGAATCTCCGAGTCCGGACAGGGTCTGCCTGAAGGTAGCGCAGATTCTGCATGTGCGCTGCAGCGAAGTGGCGCTGCTCAGGTTAGAAAAGAGCAGTCTGCGATTTATCTTTCCGCCGGAACTGCGATCCGCGGGTGTACTGCCGCTGGCCGGAACGGCGGTTGCAGCCCGGACGGCATCGACTCGTACTTCTCTCCTGTCGAATACCTTTGCGCGCGTGAAACATGTCAGCCTGTTTGAAACGATCAAGCTGGAATCCGGAGAGGAAGATCGAAGCTCGAACCAGATGCCGATTCAGAAAATCATGTCTGTTCCCGTGGTGGCGCCCTCCGGAGAACCGGTGATGGGAGTGGTACAAGTTTCGCGCAAAGGGGTGGATGCATCGCTCGCAGGCGCGGATTTCACCGGCGAAGATCTCAAGCATCTAGAGCAGGCTGCGGAAATTCTTGCCCGCATGCCCTTCATGCGGGAAGGCGCGGAAATTTAAGATTTGTGATTGGTAATTTGTAATTTGCAATTGGAACTCGATTGGCCATTGTGTGAAATTACCAATTACAAATTACCAATTGCCTCACACCGCCTGTCCGGCGCAGAATCCGGCCGCCCAGGCCCACTGGAAGTTGAAGCCGCCGAGTTGGCCAGTAACGTCGACCACTTCTCCAATGAAATAAAGGCCGGGCACTTTCCGGGATTCCATAGTCCGGGCGGAGAGTTCGCCAGTATCGACACCACCCGCGGTGACTTCGGCTTTTCCGTAACCCTCCGTCCCTATTGGCTTTACTTCCCACGCATGCAGTTGATGTTCGGCGTCGGCGAAGGCGCGATCGGAGTTGCTTCCTGGTGGATAAGTTTCAAGCCAGCGATCGGCGAAGCGGCGAGGCAGGACTTCTCTCAACAGCAATTTCCAGCTCGCCGGGTCGCGATGGCCGCGGGCTCGCAACTCGGCGACGAGATTCCGGCCAGGCGCAATGTCCAGGTGAATCGACTCCCTGCCATCCCAGTACGAAGAGATCTGGAGAATCGCGGGCCCGCTGAGGCCGTGATGAGTGAAAAGCATATTTTCGCGGAAAGCTGGTTTCGTATTGCGGATCGTGCCACGAATGGAAGCAACCACCTCGGTCGAGACTCCCGCCAAATCGGACCAGCGCTTGCGGTCCCGCTCGCTGAAGACAAGAGGAACCAGGGCGGCGCGTGGCGGCTCAATCTTCAGGGCGAATTGCCGGGCCAGATCGTATCCAAAGGAAGTGGCTCCGATTTTCGCAATGGATAGGCCTCCGGTCGCGACCACCAAGCGGGGCGCCACGAAGCTGGCGTCCCCGGCGTGCACCGTGAACCGGTCGTTTTTCGGAACCTCGTTCTTGTGCACCGCGCGGACTTTGGTGTTGAGCCGGATTTCTACTCCAGTGTCGTGACATTCCTGCTCCAGCATCGCCGTGATGTCGCCCGCCGTTCGATCGCAGAACAACTGGCCGAGCTTCTTCTCGTGGTAGGGGACGCGATACTTTTCGACGAGCCGCACGAAATCGGCCGGAGTATAGCGGGCCAGCGCCGACTTGGCGAAATGTGGATTGGCCGAAAGAAAGTTCTCCGGCCCGGTGTGGAGGTTGGTGAAATTACAGCGGCCGCCGCCGGAGATCAGAATCTTCTTGCCGATTCGATCCGCGCGCTCGAGCAGCAAGACCCGCCGGCCCCGCTTGCCTGCTTCCATGGCACACATCAGCCCGGCAGCGCCCGCGCCGAGAATGAGGACGTCGTATTTCCGATTCACGCAGAAATGAGCTTAGCAGGGCACCCGCGAAAGTCCCCAGCGCAGCAGAGGGCACAGGATTCAAGCTCTGTGGTTACCCCATCAACATTCCGCCGTTCACGTTCAATACATGGCCCGTAATATAAGCTGCATCGTCGGAGGCCAGAAAGCACACGGCGCTGGCAATGTCGTCGGGCGTGCCCACCCGCCCCAGCGGGATCGCCTTCACTGCGCTCTGTTTGAATTCGTCACTCAGTACCGCCGTCATGCTGGTCTCAATGAACCCCGGTGCCACCGCGTTGCAGGTGATATTGCGCGACGCCACCTCGCGCGCCATGGCCATGGTCAACCCGATCAGCCCGGCTTTCGAAGCGGCGTAGTTTGCCTGCCCCGCCTGCCCTGTCTGGCCGAACACGCTGCTGATGTTGATAATCCGTCCCCAGCGCTGCTTGAGCATCGAACCTATCACCTGCTGGATACACAGATACGCGGAAGTCAGGTTCGTGTTGAGCACAGCGTCCCAGTCAGCACGCTTCATGCGCATCACCAGTTGATCGCGCGTGATGCCGGCATTGTTCACCAGAATGTCGATCTTGCCGAATTGCGCAAGCGCCGCCTTGATGCCCGACTTCACCTGCTCTTCCTGGGCCACGTCCATGACGTAAGCTGCCGCCTTGCCGCCCGCCGCCGCGATCTGCGCAACCAGTTCCTCAAGCTTCTCCCGATTGCGCGCTGCCACCGCGACGCTCGCGCCCTCCCGCGCCAGCGCCCGCGCGCAAGCATGACCGATGCCCTGCGACGCGCCCGTAACCAGCGCGACTCGCCCCTCCAGTTTCATGAATGCTCCTTTGGAACCGGAGATTATAACGTCCAAAGAGGGGCAAAGCTAAAGGTTTCAAGATTGCAGAGTTTTAAGGTTCCAAAAAAGGGTGCGGTTACCTCACTAGCTGGCTTGCGCTGCCACCCGCCGCAGCGCCACCGCTGCAAAAATCTTCTCAATTGTCTCGACTAGCGCTCGCCTCGAATACGGCTTCGCCAGAAAATATGTGCGCGACTCGGGCGCTTCCATCTCGTACTCGGGGTTGCTGTAGCCCGACGTCAGCAGAACCACAATCTCGGGTGAACGCTGCCGCAGATCCTGCCCCAGCTGTTGTCCCGTCCGTCCCGGAAGCACCATATCTGTCATCACCAGATCAACTCCGTGCTTGCATGCTTCGTAAACGTCCATGGCCTTTTGTGCATCCTCGGCCGCCAGAACTTCAAAGCCCGCACTCTCCAGAATGCCGCAAGTCGCCCCCCGCACAAAAGGTTCGTCCTCAACCAGAAGGATGGTGCGCCGCCGGGGCCGATCGTTTGCGGATACACATGGCACAAGAGTCATATCGTCCTCCGATGCACTTCCTGACAATTTTCCATCCAGCAATCGCATGGCCTCGCCGCCGTCGCAATAGAGCGTGCTCCGCACCGAGGTCTCTGTAGTTCGAACCAGGTTCAGTAATGTTGTTCGGGATTTACTTCAGGGCGGTCAGGATCGTCTGCTTCGGATCCAGCACAATCTTCCGTACGCCGCTCGGCGCATTCAGCCGAAACGCTGTTTCCCCGCCATCCGCCAGCACTTCGCCGAGAAAAACCAGCGCGTTAGCCGCGGTTACCGCATATACCGGAACCGCCGTCACCAGATCGTCGGGCGCGTCCTTTTGTACGATCATGCCGGTAACCGTGGTCACGCCATTCTTCTCGGTGATGCGAATTTCTCGCGCTTCCAGCTCCGGAATCGCCGTCCCTTCGATCCATCCTTCCAAGAACCAGTCCAGCTTGGGACGCTTCTCGTACCAAAGTGGGTGCGGCAGTTCCTCTTCGAAACCCTGCACCAATTCCTGCGTGCTTATGGCCTTCCCTGCATACCGTTCCCGGATCTTCCGCAAGCCGCGGAAGAACGGCTCATCAGAGTTCACCGCCGAATTCGCCCGCCCTTTCCGGGAACGGGATGCCGTTTCGGAATCGCGCAGCATCGTGCGCAGCATGTGAAACAGCCACGTCCCTCGTTCGTAGCTGATGGCCTCGTATCCCGCAGGAAAATGGGACGAATCCAAACGCTGCCCGAACGTCACTGGTCCAGCATCGCGCAGCCACTCTCCATCTTTATTCTTGCTCAGAAGATCCCGGCGGTACTTTTCGAGAACCTGCCGGAATTGCGCCGGGTTCTGTTGCTCCAGGATCAACAGCGACGCATAATTTGCCAGACCCTCTGAGATCCACTGATCCCGATAACTCTTGAACAGCACCAGATCGCCCCACCATTGGTGCGCCGTTTCGTGGACCAGAACCTGGCTGTCGAGCACACGCGTCACCGGGTCAAGATGCAGATCAGCCTGCTCCTGCGGACTCAGAAACGCGAAGCTCGACAGGAACACCAACCCCGGCCATCCCTGGCTCAAATTCCCAGGCATCTGGGTCAAAGCCAGCGAACTATATGGATACGGCCCAAACCACTCCGAGAAGCTGGCAATGGCCTTCGCGGCCCTGTCCGCCACCGCCTGCGCGTCGTGTGCCGGCGACGGGGGAGGCGGAGTCACCACGATCGGTGGCATCGATCTGGTCGCCGGAGAGCCCGGAAAAGACGGCTGCTGAATCACCTCCGGCTGCGCTTTGGGAAATGATTTCTCCACTCCCTTGGTACCGAACGCTTCCACCAGAACATTGCCCGCCTTGGCTTCAGCTCGAACGTACTGGCCCAGGTTGAAGCCCGCCAGCGGAATTGGCCGCTCTGAGGTCCACCGCGAAACTTTCTCTGCCCCTGCTTCTTCGCTTGTTTCCTCCTCCTCGCCGCCCGTGCGTGACACCTGTTTTCCGGTTGCGATCAGCGTCCAGTTCGCGGGATAGTGAAACTCCGTCTCGAACCGCGCCGGGCTCAAACCAAAATTCGGATACCAGGTGCCGCGTTCGCCCACATACAGCAATCCGTTGCCTGCCACCGACAGAACCTCGCCCGCATAGCGGAAGCGCAGTTTCAATTCCTGTCCGGGCGCGAGCGGAGCAGGGAACACCACCGCGACCACATCATTTCCCTTCCGCTGCAGCACGGTTCCTTCCATGGCCGGGTTCTGGATGAAGTCCACTGGCCGATCATCCGACTCGACCGCTTCAATCTTCAGATAACGCGACAACTCAAACAGCACCGTTCGTTCTCCTCCGCTGCGAACGCGAACACTCAGCTCCGTCGAGGCGCGCAACATGGTCGGAGGCTCGACCGACGCCTGAATCCGGAAGCTCGTAATCGAGACGTCATCGAACCGGCGGTCCGCAGGCGCGCTGCGCTTCCCGCTGGGCGCAAACGAGGTCCATACATCGAAGAACAGGATGCCGTCTTTCACTCGCGGCTGGCCGGCCGACAACGGCTCGGCGCCAGACGCATCCCAGAACACCTCGAAAGCACCCAGTCTCTTGCCCAGCAAATGAGCATGCAGCAGCGGCGGAAACTTTCGATCGGGATCGCTGCCACTCGCTGCGGGAAGGAAATGGCTGAAGTCGAGCAGCAAGCGCAGGGCATCAAATTCCGCCAGCGTACGACTCGTGTCGCTCCATTCTTTGATGAATTCCGCGCCCTCCGGCGCTGGCGTTAGAAAGGGCTGCAAGACCGCCGCCGTGTCGTCGTTAAAACGCAGATATCCCGAGGAGAACTGCTCTTCGAGAATCGCCATTCCCGTAAACAGCGACAGCGACCCGCGCTCGCCGCGGTTCGGAGGCCGCAGCCGCACTTCACCTTCGCCCTCGAAGAACGCGCCCGTAATCCGCCCGCAAATGTCTTCCGTAAACGCCAGCGTGCCGTCGTCGAAATCAATATGAAGATCAGGCCGCTCGATCGACGCGTCGCGAACGTGGTAGACGCGCTGCGGATCGAGTGCGACCGACCGAATCCGGGCGTAAAGCCCGCTTGTGGTCTGCGGACACTGGAGGCTGGGCCCAGCCGCCTGTGCCCAGCCCGCAGCGGCCCACAGCCAGCAAGCCAACCCGATCATCTGCCGCGACCGAACCAGACCTGCCCTCATAAAAACGTTCCCGGTTCCCAGTTCTCAGAAAAACCCAAGAAAACACCCGATTCCCACTGAGAACCGCGAACTGGGAACCTCTTCCAGTCTCAGCACCTTGGTCACCTTACCGACCCCGCGCCCGGTTGCTAAGATCACCCCTGTGCGGCCTCTGTTCCTCATTCTAGTGCTTCTAGCGACGCTTCCCGCGTCGGCCGACGTCATTCATCTTAAGAATGGACGCACCATCTGGGCTGACCAAGTCCGTGAAAATAAAGACCGCGTCGAGTATGACCTCGGCGACGACACCTACGCCATTCCCAAATCCTCTGTCGACCACATCGACGCCGGCGTCGCCCCGTCGGTTCACGCCGGTTCGCCCGCCAATGTCCCCGATATTGCCCCCCCCGCACCCTCGTTCAGCCAGGATGCCAGCGTAGCCGAAAAAGTCATCCGCGATGGCAAGGTCGACACCGATACGCTCGCCAGCCTTGCGCAAACCGCCAATCCCGAACTCGCGGCCACCGCGTACTTCCTGGCCGGCAAGCACGAATCCGATCACGGCAACTTTCCGCAGGCCAAGCGTTATTTCGAATCCGCCCTCGGTTTCAAGCCGGATAACTCCACCTTGCTGATCTACTACGCCGCTACGCTGCTGCGCACCGGCCAAACCACGGAAGCCCTGTCACAGGCGCAACACGCCGCCAGCATTGATCCCAACTCACCCGACGCCCTCGCCATGCTCGGGTTCGCGCAATTCGCCAGCGATCATACGCCGGATGCCATTCGCTCCTGGAAAAAGTCGCTCGCCCTGCGTCCCGATGCGACCGTCAGCGAGTATCTGGCGCGCGCCGAGCGCGAATCCAAGGCCGAGTCCGATTTTTCGCAACGCGAAAGCATCCATTTCAACCTTCACTTCGAAGGCAAGGAAACCTCTGAGACCTTCCGGCGCGACCTGCTCTCGACCCTCGACTCCGAGTATGACGACCTGGTGAACGACCTTGGCTACTCGCCCCGCAACAATATCGCAGTCACTCTCTACACCCAGCAGGCGTTCTTCGACGTGACCCGTGCGCCCTCCTGGACGGGTGCCCTCAACGATGGCAAGCTGCGCATCCCGATCCACGGCGTCCAGAGCGTTACGCCCGAGCTGGCTCGCATCTTGAAACATGAACTGACGCACTCTTTCGTCTCGCAGATGTCGGGCAACCGCTGCCCCACGTGGTTGAACGAAGGCATCGCGCAGCTCGAAGAAGGCAAGTCGTCCGCGTCCAACGGCCAACAGCTGGCGGCGCTCTTCGCCGGCGGAAATGAGATTCCCCTCAACATGCTCGAAGGCAGCTTCATGAGCTTTTCTGCCCCTGAAGCCACTGCCGCTTACGCGGAATCGCTCGCCGCTACCGAATATATCCGCGACGCCTACGGCATGAGCGAAATCGCCCGCATCCTGGAAAGCCTCGCCGAAGGCAGTTCCACTGAGGCCGCTCTACGCGCCACGGTTCACTCCGATTACCGCGAGCTCCGCGACGAAATCGCCCGCACGCTGAAAGAAAAGTACGGCGAATAGGTGCGTGGGGCGCACACACTCCCTTCGACTTCCCCCTCGGCTTCGCTCGGGGCTTCGGCAAAACAGGGCAGGCGCTGTCCGCGTGCCGCGATCTTCCGAGGGTTCGGAGCTTCCGGTCGGGGCGATCCCGCACTTTCTGCTCATTGCCCCGGCCTGAGGACTGTGATAAATTCCGCCCCTCATGAAGGCGCTGCTCTCCAAACTCCGGTTCGGCTCCAAAGTGGAGGAGGTTCCCGAAATCGTCCAGGCAGAGAGCCCGACGCTTCAGGGCGCGGAAATGGCGGTGGCGTATTTCTCCTCGCGCGCTGGAGGCGATTTCCACGATTTTAGAAGAGCCAGCCCGACCCGTTTCCTGTTCGGATTACTTGACGTAGCTGGAAAGCGCGAAGCCAATGCCGCTGTGCTGCGAGCCGCGCAGACTTGTTTCCGGTCGTCCGCCGAGCAGCTCTTTACCGCTGACGAACTGAACGAATCGGAGGCCATGATCGAACTGTCGCGCCGTCTGAATCTTGAGATTATGCGCGCTGCTGGAGGGGTTCGAAGTTGTCCAGCCTTCGCCGGCTGCTACAACGAAGAGCTGGGGACGGTTTGCTACGTGAATGCCGGCCATACGCCCGGCCTTCTGCGCGACGACTCGAGCGTCGTCGAATTGCCCGCGACCGGCCTGCCCCTCGGCCTGTTCTCGCTAGCTCCCACCGACGCCCGCATCGTCGGTCTCGGGCCAAACGGCTCGCTGGCAGTGGTCTCACGCGGAGTCGTGGAAGCGGAGTCGAAGCATGTGGAATTTGGTTTGGAAGGAGTCAAGAGCGTGATGCAAGCTGGACCCGCTTCCGCAAGAGATCTTTCCGAGCACATCCTGCGACAGGTGCAGGAGTTCATGCACACCGCTCCGAAACACAATGATGTCACTGCACTGACGCTGACAAGGGGAAACTAATCAACTCGACCCGCTTTGTGTGACTTCGATCCAGAAGGTTACCGAACGCGCTCCATTGGCCTCCACCCTCCTTGCAGCGTAAAATAGACACACAATTTTTCCCTCGGGTGTACCCCAGGTTTCGGGAGATCGTTTCGAGAGAGCCCTAATGAAAAAGACCAGACTTTCCCTGTTATTAGTTGTCGGATATGCATTGCTGCTTCCGTCCCTTGCGCCCGCCGATAGCGTCGTCGAAGAGATCATCGCCCGCGTGAACAACGAAATCATTACGCGCACCGAATACATCCGCAGCCGCGATCAGCTCAAGCAGGAGGTGATGCAGCAGGACCCCGCCAACGCCGACCACGCTTTTGCGGAAAAGCAGCGCGACGTTTTGCGCGATCTGATTGACCAGCAGCTCCTTCTGCAGAAAGCCAAAGACCTTGGCATCACCGGCGATACCGAACTGATCAAGCGCCTCGACGAAATGCGCAAGCAAATGAACCTCGCAACCATGGAAGACCTGGAGAAGGCTGCGGAGGCGCAGGGAGCCTCCTACGAAGACTTCAAGCAGAATTTGCGCAACCAGATCGTCACCCAGCACGTGATCGGTGAGGAAGTTGGCAAGCACCTGGCCATGAACAAAGACGAAGTGAAACACTTTTATGACCAGCACCGCGCGGAGATGGAGCAGCCCGAGCAGGTTCGCCTGAGCGAAATTCTGATCGCGCCCAAAATGCCCGTCAAACCGCCTTCCGCTCCCGAAGCGGCGCCCCAGCCGCCTTCGGAAGCCGAGACCGAGGCTGCGCTGGCCGCTGCCCAGGCCAAAGCCCAGGATCTGCTCGACCAGATTCACAAGGGCGCGAAGTTTGACGATTTGGCGAAAAAGTACTCCGATGGACCGTCGGCGAAAGACGGCGGCGACCTCAGTTATTTCAAGCGCGGCACGCTCTCGAAGGAGCTGGAAGACAGAGTCTTCGCGCTGAAGTCCGGTGAAGTCACGGATGTGGTTCGCACCAAGCAGGGTTATGTGATCCTGCTGGTGAGCGAGCATCAGATGGCGGGCATCCCCAGTCTGAAGGATGTTGAGTCGCGCATCCAGGATGCGCTATACATGGAGAAACTGCAGCCGGCGCTACGGGTGTATCTGACCACGCTGCGCGAAGAAGCCTTCATCGACATCAAGAATGGTTACATCGACTCGGGCGCGAGTGCCAAGCAAACCAAGCCGGTCGAAACCACGGCGAAGGAAGACAAAGCGAAGAAACTGAAAAAGAAGAAGAAGCTGGGCGTATTTTAGGCTCACTGTTCTCTGAGAATGCTGTGGGCGTTGCGACAAAGGGCAAAAGCCTGACCACAGGGGAACAGTGGATCACAGGGTAAGTCGATTTCGCGGAGGCTCATGAAAGAGTTTTTTATCTCCGAATGTTCCCAGCAGGAAAACAAGGTCATCACCTCCAGCTTCGTGGTGGCATCGAAGCAGGTCAAGGCCAAGAAAAATGGCGAGCCTTACCTGGCGTTGACCCTGGCCGATCGCACCGGCCAGATCGAAGCCAAGATGTGGGACAACGTCGAGGAATTCATCGATGTCTTTGAGCCGGAAGACTTTCTCAAGGTCAAAGGGCTCATCAACAAGTACAAGAATCGTTTTCAGCTCACGATTCACAAGTTACGACGCATGGAAGAAGCTGAGGTTGATTTCACCGACTACCTGCCCAAAACCTCCAAGGACATCGGCGAACTCTGGAGAACGTTGACGGAGTTTGTTTCCACGTTTCAGAATCCGCACCTGAAAGCGCTGGTCGAACTCTTCATGGCCGACGCGGAGATTGCCGAGCGCTACCGCAATGCTCCTGCAGCCAAAGCGCTTCATCATGCTTACATCGGCGGACTGCTCGATCACGTCGTGTCCCTGTTCCGCTCCTGCGATTTGCTCTGCCGCAACTATCCCCAGGTCAACCGCGACCTGTTGCTGACGGGAGCGTTTCTGCATGACATCGGCAAGATTCAGGAACTGACTTACAACCGCGCGTTTTCCTACACCACGCGCGGCCAGTTGCTCGGTCACATGATCATCGAACTGGAGATGCTGCAAGCCAAGCTCGCAAAACTGCCCGACTTTCCCGCCGAACTGAAAGCGCTGCTCGAACATCTGATCATCAGCCATCACGGGCAGTACGAATTCGGATCGCCCAAGCTGCCCATGTTTCCTGAGGCCCTCATGCTGCACTATCTCGACGATCTGGATTCGAAGATGGAAGCGATGCGGGCCCACTTCGACCGTGAGGCTGAACTCGAAGGGCCGTGGACCAGCTACAATGCGTCGCTCGGACGCCCGCTCCTCGATTCCAGGAAATTCTTGCAAGGGGGAAAGGCGCCGGCTACGAAACCCGGTGCGGAGGAATCCGCCGCGCCGAAGAGCGAAACCTCCGCTGCCCCAGTTCTTGACCTGTTCAGTGAACAGAAAGCATAAAGCAAGAGCAGAGGGCCCGTGCCTGAGCTTCGAATCGTCCCGTTGCGCCGCCTATGGACTTCTCGCGTTTCACCACCATCAGCTTCGACTGCTACGGCACTCTGATCGACTGGGAGTCGGGGATTCTGCCGGTCCTGCGCCACGTTCTCGCCAACCACGGCCAAAGCCTGCCCGATGCTGCCCTTCTTGAGCTCTACGGTGAATTTGAGGCGGAGGTGGAAAGCGGCCCGTACCAAAGTTATCGCGATGTGCTGCAATCAGTGGTTCGGTCGTTTGCCGATCGCCTCCATTTCGAAGCCACACCCGCTGAAATTCGCTCCCTGCCTGAATCGGTCCCCGCCTGGCAGCCTTTTCCGGACACAGTGCGTGCGTTGCGCAAGCTGAAGAAACGCTACAAGCTGGTCGTGATTTCAAACGTTGACGACGACCTATTTGCGGAAACGCGAAAGCATCTGGACGTGGATTTCGATGGCGTGATCACGGCAGAACAGGCGAGAAGCTACAAGCCTTCCCTCAATAATTTTCAGATGGCCTTAAGCACGCTTGCAATTTCTCCGGATCGGCTGCTGCACGCCGCGCAGAGCATTTATCACGACGTGGTGCCGGCGCGGTCCCTGGGGATATCGACGGTGTGGGTGAACCGGAAATCAGCTCGTCCCGGGATTGGGGCTGTCCGAGCTTCGGCTGGACGGCCGGACCTTGAAGTCCCCGATCTTGCCAGCTTGGCGGAGTCGTTAGTCGCCGGCCGTTAGTCGTTAGCGAGCGCAATCGACATCGAAGCCGCCCGGCCTACATCGAAACCGGCAGCGGAAGAATCTTCTTCTGGATGGCGACCGTTACCAGTTGGGCCTTGTTGTGAATATCGAGTTTGCGCATCAGGTTGAACTTGTGCGCTTCCACCGTCTTGACGCTGATTTCGAGAGCTGCCGCCGTTTGTTTCACAGTATGCCCTTCGGCAAGTAATTTCATCACTTCGCGCTCTCGCGGAGTCAGCATACTTCTCCGCACCGGCCGTACTACCTGGTTCCTCTGCGTCGCGTCATCCTTCAAATTCGTTTCGATCTGCGGACTCATTGACCGTTCCCCGCGATGCACTTCGCGCAGCGCACGCAACAAGAGCGGCGCGGGGGTATCTTTCAGCAGGTACCCGCTGGCGCCCGAGCGCAGGGCTTGCTGCACATACTCCCGGTCCTCATGCATGGTCAGATACACAATGCGCGTGCCGGGACAATGTTCTTCGATCAAGCGTCCGGCCCCAAACGGCGACATCCCGGGCATGCTGATATCGAGCAGCACCAGGTCAGGGCGGTGCTCCAGGACCAGTTTGAGCGCCCCGGCGGCATCGCCGGCTTCTCCCACCACGGCAAAATCGGAGGCGTCTTCCAGCAGACGGCGCACGCCATAGCGCAGCATTTCGTGGTCGTCGGCGATCACGCAGCGAATGCGATCAGCAACGTCCGCATGAAACGGAGCAGCCTTCGTGGTCAACATGGCAAAAGCCTCGCGTACTCTGACGAAGGGGCGCGATGGGCCTTGAAACCGGGTCGTCCTGCGATTTCCGGTACAAAGAGATGATCCATTGTACCTTCGCGGGCCACGCCTTCGGGGCAAAAAAGCTTCGGCCCAGGAATCTTCGAATTAGGAATCAAAGAGAGCCGAACGGTTCCTCTTCATTTACAATGCCTCTTCGACATGCTGCGCTACTTCACTTCCGGAGAATCCCACGGTGAGGCCCTGGTCGCGTTCCTTTCCGGGCTGCCAGCCGGACTGGTGGTCGATCAGGCATTTGTGGATCGCGAACTCTGGCGCCGCCAGCAGGGTTATGGGCGCGGCGGGCGGATGAAGATCGAAAGTGACCGGGCGCACTTTCTTTCGGGCGTGCATCACGGCAAGACGATCGGCTCGCCGATCGCGGTGATGCTCGAGAATCGCGACTGGCAAAATTGGAAGGAGTCGCTGCCGGTCGAAACGGGTGACCTGGAGAAACACAAGCGTGTAGCATCGCCGCGCCCGGGCCATGCCGATCTGGCTGGAGCTTTGAAGTACGATTTCACCGAGGCACGCTACGTGCTGGAACGAGCCTCGGCCCGGGAATCGGCGGCGCGGGTGGCGATTGGGGCGCTCGCCAAGTTGCTGCTGCGCGAGTTGGGCATGGAAGTTCTGAGTCACGTGATCGCGGTTGGCTCGGTTTCGATTGCTGATCGAGAGATCGCATGGGAACAAATCGAGTCCCTCTCACGCAAGAACGAAGTGCTGTTGTCTTGCGCTGATGCCGAGGCCGAGCAGCGCATGAAGGAACAAGTCGATAACGTTCTGCGTACCGGCGATTCCGTGGGCGGAGTTTTCGAGGTGGTCGCCCACAATGTTCCGCCCGGTCTCGGCAGCTACGCGCAATGGGACGAGAGACTGGATGCGCTGCTAGCCTTGGCGGTCATGTCGTTGCAGGCAGTGAAAGCGGTAGAAATCGGAAGCGGGATTCAGGCAGCGCATTCGCCCGGATCGGCCGTGCATGACGAAATCGGTTATCAGAGTGGCACGGGGTTCACGGGCTTTACGCGCACGCGCAACAATGCCGGCGGTTTGGAGGGTGGCGTCTCCAACGGACAGGAAATCCGGGTTCGCGGTTACCTGAAGCCGATTTCCACGCTAAGGCGTCCCTTGCAGTCGGTGGATTTTGCGACACGCGAGCCGGTGAGGGCGGCGTATGAACGCTCGGATGTTTGCGTGGTACCCGCCGCCGGCGTTGCCGCCGAGGCCATGGTCGCGCTCACCCTGGCGCGTTGCGCGCTCGAGAAATTCGGCGGCGACTCGATGAAAGAAACGAAACGAAATTTTCAAGGCTATCTGGAACAACTGAAGAACTACTGATTTGGAACCGGTGTCATCCTGAGCGAAGCGAAGGACCTAATGGATGTGAGTTCACTCCAATGCATGGATCTTTCGCTTCGCTCAAGATGACAACCCTAACTTAAGAAAATGATCTATCCAATCGTGAAATTCGGCGACCCGGTCCTGGAGAAATCCGCGGCCGAGGTCACCGCGTTCGACGACGAACTCAAGAAACTCATCGAAGACATGTTCGAATCGATGTATGCGGCTCGTGGCGTCGGCTTGGCAGCTCCGCAGATCGGCATTTCGAAACGGATCGCGGTCGTAGATGTGACGTTCAAGGAAGACCCCAACGCCAAGCTCGTGCTCATCAATCCAGTAATCATCAGCAAAGAAGGCCGCCAGCGCAGCAGCGAAGGCTGCCTGAGTATTCCCGAATTTCGCGAAGACGTCACACGCGCTAAAACCGTGACCGTACGCGCGCAGGATCAGAGCGGCAAGGTTTTTGAGCACACCGGAGAAGACCTGCTGGCGCGGGCTTTTCTGCACGAAACCGATCACTTGAATGGCAAGCTGTACATCTCGCACGTCAGCGCGCTAAAGCGCGACCTCATCAAGCGCAAGATTAAAAAGCTGGTGAAGGCAGGAGAGTGGTAAAAGTGCAGGTCTCAGGTGTCAGGTCTTAGGTCTCAGGAAGAACCTAAGACTTGAGACCTAAGACCTATGGTTCTCGTCTTTTGCGGTACTCCCAGTTTCGCGGTCCCAACTCTGGAGCGGCTGGTCGCGGCCGGTCATCCCGTGCTGCTGACGGTGACGCAACCCGATCGGCCTCGCGGTCGCGGCATGGAAGTTGCCGTTTCTCCCGTGAAAGATGCGGCGATCCGCTTGGGCATTGCCGTTGTGCAACCCGTCACTATAAAGGACAATGCCGAATTCCGCGGGCAGCTTGCGGCGATTGCCCCGGATGCGATCATTGTCGTTGGCTACGGCCGCATCATTCCGCAGTGGATGATTGATCTGCCGCGGTTCGGGAATTTGAACCTGCATGCGTCTCTGCTGCCCAAGTATCGCGGCGCGGCGCCGATCCAGTGGGCGATCGCCAGCGGTGAATCGGTAACCGGGGTTACTACCATGCGCATCGATGCCGGACTCGACACCGGCGACATCCTCATGCAGCGCGAGATGTCGATCGGCCAGGAAGATACAGCAGAAACGTTGGGACCGAAACTGGCGTTCATCGGAGCCGATCTGATGGTCGAGACTCTGCGCGCGCTCGACAATGGGAAAGTTCGCCCCACTCCGCAAGACCATTCGCAAGCCACGCTCGCGCCGATCCTGAAAAAAGAAGATGGCCGCATGGACTTCGACCGCTCAGCAAAATCACTGTTCAACCGCCTGCGCGGCTTTCAACCGTGGCCCGGGGCATTCACGACCTTTAAGGGTAAAACGCTGCAAGTGCACCGCGCTCAACCTGTGCAACATACGGTTAAAGTGGCGCCTGGCGAAATCGCGGTTGATGGGACGCGCCTGTTCGTCGGTTGCGGCCGGGATAAAGACGAAGCGACCGTTACGACGCTGGAGCTGATCGAAATTCAACTCGAGGGCAAGCGCCGCGTGGGCGCGCAGGAGTTCATCAACGGCTACCGGCCCAAATCCGGCGATCATCTGGGACAATAGGCTGCCATGGCTGTCTCTCCTGCTCGCGCCGCGGCCTTCGAAATTCTGCTAAGGGTCGAGCGCGAACAATCCTTCGCCGCCGAATTGCTCCATTCCGATCGCCTCGCGAAGCTTGCCTCGCGCGATCACGGCCTCGCCACCGAACTGGTGATGGGAGTTCTCCGCTGGCAGTCTCTGCTCGATCAGCGACTGGCCGGCGCGTCGGCGCGGAAGATCGAGCGGCTGGATGGCGAAGTGCTAGCCGCGTTGCGCCTCGGCGTCTATCAACTGCAGTTTCTTTCCCGAGTACCGGCGCGCGCGGCGATTTTCGAAAGTGTGGAGCTGGTCAAAGCGGCGCGCAAGCGCTCGGCCGCGTCATTCGTGAATGCGGTTCTCCGGAAAATTTCCGCTGCTGGCGCGGACGACGTCTTCGCGGAAATCGGCAAATCTCCCGATGCGATCAGGCTGGCTCGGAACGCGGCGCATCCCCCGTGGCTGGTAGAACGCTGGACTGAGCACTACGGAATTGAGGCGGCGCGGCAGATCTGCGTGCACGATCAGACGGTGCCTGGCACGTCCATTTATATTCACGGCGATGAATCTGAGGCCGAGCTGGCCGAAGCGGGCGTGCAGCTCGCGCCGGGTCGATTGCTGGCGGCGGCACGGAGCGTTCTTGCGGGCGACGTCACCGCGACGCGCGCCTACCAGGAAAGCCGCATCAACATTCAGGACGAAGCTTCGCAACTGGTATCGTTGCTGGTGGACGGAGAAGCGATCGTTGACCGTACGATCGCCGATCGCCGGATTCTCGATTGTTGCGCCGCTCCCGGCAGCAAGACTGCCCTAATCGCTCGGCGTAACCCACGTGCCAAAATATTTGCCACGGAACTCCACCCTCATCGCGCGCGCTTGCTGCAGAGCCTAAGTCGCTTGCCGAACGTCCACGTGGTTGCGGCGGACGCGTGTGATTTACCGTTCTCGTGTGCTTTCGACCGCATTTTCGCCGACGTTCCTTGTTCTGGCACTGGTACTCTGGCCCGTAATCCTGAGATCAAGTGGCGGCTCAAAAGAGAAGACCTGCGCGATCTTCAGTCGCGGCAGGTGGCCATTCTGAAGTCCGCGCTGGCTCGGCTTGCGATCGGCGGACGGCTCGTCTATTCCACCTGTTCGCTGGAGCGCGAGGAAAACGAAGCGGTGGTAGAAGCCGCGCTCGACGATGCGGCGGAATTCAGGGTCATCGATTGCGGGGGAGAGCTGGAGCAACTTCGGCAGTCGGGCGAAATGTGCTGGAAGGATATTGCGTCCCTGCTCGCTGGACCGTATCTGAGGACAATCCCGGGCATGCATCCTTGCGATGGATTCTTCGCCGCAATGATGGAACGGAGATGAGCCCTCGGGGATAGGGTTGTCATCTTGAGCGAAGCGGAAGACTCGTCTATCGCGGCGTTCGAATGCATAGGTCCTTCGCTTCGCTCAGGATGACACAGTGTAGGTGTGTCGAGGAATTGCGCAGCCCGCGCTAGCGGACTTCGAAATTCACCGCGCTGCCTGCCGCGACTTTCTGCCCGGGCGCGGGAATCTGGGTCACGATCATGCTCGCGGAGTTGGGCTCGGAGACCGCGGACGGCACGACCGGAGCGGGTTGCGGCTCGCCAGGCAACGACTGCGGCGGAAGCGTACTGACTTTGCCGGCCTTGATGCCGGCGTCCTGTAACGCCAGCATCGCGCTGCCGAGCGGTTGTCCAGTGAGGTTGGGCATTACATAGGTTGGCGGCTCGGGACCATCGCTGACCAGCAAACTGATTTTTGGCGCGGACACCCCGCTGGCATTCGCCGGCGGGTTTTGCGATATCACCTGATCCGGAGGCGCGTTCGGCAAATTGACGTGTGCGATCGAACCCAGAGTGAGCCCGCGGCGCCGTATGTTCAACTCGGCGACCCGCTCGCTCCCTCCTGTCACATCGGGAATCGCCACCCGCTGCGGCCCCAGACTCTGTGCCAGACGTACCGCCCAGCCCCGCCGTACCTTCGTTCCCGGTGGCGGCATCTGGGTCATGATTTTTCCTTCGGGAACGTCAGCGCTGTAGAACTGGCGTTCGATCACCACCTGCAAGCCCGAAGCCGCGCCCGCGCGCTCAGCTTCGAATGGAGTCATGCCGACAAACTTCGGGATGGCCACCTCGCGCCCGTGGATGGCGAGTTGCATGGCCGTGAGCGCCGAAATCAGCGCCACCGTCATCAGCACCAGAGCCAGAAGCAACATGCGGAAGAATCGTCGCATTGCTGCCGATTATAGCTTCCCGGCGAAACGGCCACCGGAAATGAGTTTCCTACGGTTATGGAGTCGAACTCGAGGTCGGGCTCGCCACCGATAGCGAGGCCTGCGCCTTTTGTTGTGCGACCCATTCGTGAATGCGCGTGCTCAGCACATCCATCGGAAGCGCCCCGCCCGAAAGCACTTCATCGTGGAAGGCACGCAAGTCGAATTTGTCGCCCAGCTGATCTCTTGCATACTGGCGCAGCTTTAGAATTTCGAGCTGTCCGATTTTGTAGCCGAGCGCCTGCGCCGGCCACGCCATGTAACGATCGGTCTCGCTCTGCACCTCGGCTTCGTCAATGGCAGAGTGGTCGTGGAAGAAATCAACTACCTGCTGCCGGGTCCAGTGTTTGTAGTGGAAGCCGGTGTCGACCACCAGGCGGATGGCACGCAGCATGTCGTCCTGCAGGTGGCCATAGTAACTGTAAGGATCCTGGAAAAAACCAACTTCCTTGCCCAATCTCTCCGAGTAGAGAGCCCATCCTTCGACGTAGGCCGTATATTCTTCGTGCTGCCGGAAGAGCGGCAATTCAGGTAATTCCTGCGCGATTGAAATCTGCATGTGATGTCCGGGCACGCCTTCGTGATAGGCGGTGGTTTCAATGTCGAGCGTGGTGCCTCTCTCGAAGTTACCGGTGTTGGCCATGATATGACCGGGGCGGGATCCATCCGGAGTTCCTGCAACGTATTCAGTGGAGGCTTCCTTCTCGCGGAATTCTTCGATGGGCATGATTTCCAGCTTCGATTTGGGGAGACGTCCGAACATCGCCGGCAACTTCAGGTACATCTGATCGATGTACTTTTGGTAAAGGTCGAGAACTTCCTTGCGGGAATGCACATGAACCTTGGGGTTGGTCTGGAGAGATGCGCTGAAGCTCTTCATATCCTTGTAGCCAAGCTGGTTCACCACGGCAAGCATGCGGCCTTCAATTTCTTTCACCTGCTCCAACCCAAGCTGATGGATCTCTTCGGGTGACAAATTCGTGGTCGTACTCTCCTTTACGCGAAACGCGTACCAGGCGGCCCCATCTGGCAGAGACCAGGCTCCGGGTTCCGATCTTCCTTTCGGCGCATATTCGTCTCGCACAAACGCCGTGAACCTGACGTAGGCCGGAAGCACGGAACCTTTGACCGCAGCCAAGCCTGCCTCGCGCAGCCGTTTGCGATCCGCCTCGCTGATGGCATCGGGAAACTTGTCGAAGGGGTGACTGAACGGGCTTTGATCTGGCGCCGTCGTGGCGATTCCACTAGCTTGCGTCACCACTTTTTCCAGCAGAATCTTTGGCGGCATCAGTCCCGCCGCCATGCCCTTGCGCATTTGCTCCATGGTCTGGTCAAACAACCGCGGAAGCAGCTTCAGCCGTGTGATGTAGTCTTCGTAATCCTTTACAGTCTCGAACGAAAGAATGCTGACCAGTTGCGGCGCATCAATGTGAATTCCGCTGAACTGGTTCACCGGCATTTCCCATGGTTTGAAGCGCGCGCCTTCCAGGTTCATCTTCAGGTCCCGGACCATGAGTTGCTTGTTGAGCGCTTCCTGTTCAGGAAAGCCGGTGGTGTTAATCGCTTCGAAGCGGTCGAGAAAGCGGCGGGTCTGTTCCAGATTGTCGTCGATGGCCTGCTGCGAGAAGTCGTCGAGCTTGTCGTTATAGCGCTTGTCGCCCAGGATGGAGGCATAGATGGGGCTGGTGCGCATCGTGTATTCCCACTGCTCGTGCAGCAGGTCGTTCAGCGCTTTGCGCCGAGCTTCGAGATCGGCAGGCTGGTTAGCGGCGGTCACGGTGGCCGGAATTAGCATGGCGATGGTTAGCAGGCAAATCAAGAATCGCATTGGGGCTCCAAAAGTAAAGTTTGCTGGTTTTGAGGCAGCCTTGGCACACACAGGTATGTGTTTTTAGACGAATATGTAAGTTGATGGTTATCAGTCCCATAAAATTCATTTGCCCGCGTTCGCACGGGCCCGCCTCAGTCCGGCAGCAACGCCTTGCCGCACTGCATGCCTGTATCCGGCAGCCTCCATTTTGGCCGCAGTCGCCGCGGCAATGCCGCCGGGAGTGGCAGCCTCTTCGAGCAGCGACTCCAGGGGACGCTTTCCATCGCGCCAGGCGATGATTCCATCCGCCAAGGCATGCGCGCTCGCCAGCAGCGCCGTGTTTCGATCAAGGCCGGCCTCTTGCGCAGCTCGCGCCAGAGTCGCTAGCGCGTGATAGCCGTGGCTGCATGAATAGGTCACGGTAAACGCATCGAACTTGCTTTCCGGAATTTTAACGACCTGGCCGAAGCTCGAGAAAAAATCGTGGACGCGTTTGCGATCTGCGCGCGGCAAGCCCCGCGAGAAAGTCACTGCCGTAAGCCCGCGCCCACTGCGGCAGACCGGACTGGGCATGGCACGGGCCCATCTTACGCGAGGGCCAGCCTCCCGACTCAGCACGCGCAACGGTACGCCCGCGGCCAGACTGACCGCGGGCGCCTGTCGTCCGAGCGATGGCCGGTTCAGTTTTTCAATCGCTTTCCCGACCATGCCAAGAAGCTCGCGAACCGAACCCGGACGAACCGCAACGATCAGCATTTCCGCTTGCTCGACGGCTCTGGCCAGATCGGGCTCGACCGCAACCGCGTAACGTTTTTTCACATCGCGCAGCTTGGCCGGATCGCGATCATGCACCACCAGGCGGTACCTGTTCTTTCGCAGACGCAGGCCCGCCAGCATCGCCGACGTAATCCGCCCTCCGCCGAGAAAAACGATCGTGCTCATACCATTTCCATGCAGATCGCTAATCTGCCGTTCCGCCTCCATCCACCACCAGCGTTGCTCCGGTCATAAACGACGAATCGTCCGACGCCAGAAACAGCACCGCTTTTGCAATCTCGTCGGTGGTACCAATTCTTCCCAAAGGTCGGCGCTCGCAACCCGCCAGATGGGTCTTCCAGTCCAGGCCGCGCCGTCGCGCATCTTCGGTCAGCATGGGAGTGTCCACATCGCCCGGGCAAATGCAATTCACGCGGATGCCCTGCCGTCCGTGATCGATGGCCATCGCTTTCGTGAGCAGAACCATTCCGCCCTTCGAGGCGCAATACGCCACCGCTTTGTCGCCGCCGACCACGCCCCAGCCCGAACTGTTGTTGATCATCACTCCGCCGCCCTGCGCGATCATCGGAGCGAGCGCGAACTTTGACATCAGGAACGTTCCTTTAAGATTGATGTCAATCTGCAGGTCCCATTCTTCTTCGGAGCATTCGAGCGCCGTCTGCGGATAGAAAACGCCGGCATTGTTGAACAGAATGTCGAGACGCCCAAACGAGCGCAGCGTCTCCTCCACCGCCCGTTGGCATTCAGCGGCTTTGCGAACATCCGTTCGCAGAAAGACGGCCTTCCCACCGGCTTCGAGAATGCGTGCCGTGACTGCGTGGCCCCGCGCCTCATTGCGGCCGGTGATGGCGACCCTCGCACCCTCGCGCGCAAACAGTTCAGCCACAGCTTCGCCGATGCCGGACGTACCGCCCGTGATCAGCGCAACTTTTCCCGAGATTTTCCCTGCAAACTGCATAGCTTAGCGGCTGGCCAGTCCTCCCGCGGTTTCTCCGCCATCGCATGTGTAAACGTGGCCGGTTATATTTTGCGCATCGTCGGAGGCGAGGAATGCGAACAGCGCCGCAATCTCTTCCGGCTGCGCATGACGGCGCAAAGGGATCTTCCGGTTGACTTCTTCGAGCATTTCATCCGTGTACTCGGCGCGCTGCATCGGGGTCAACACGTATCCCGGCGCCACCGCGCATACCCGGACTTTCGGCGCCAGTTCCAGCGCCATCGACTTCGTCAACTCGATCACGCCCGCCTTGCTGGCGTTGTAATCCGCATAAAACGGATACCCGATGACGCCGTTGGTCGACGCCGTTTGCAAAATCACGCCGCTGCCGCGCTCCATCATGTGCCGCGCCGCCGTCTGCGCGACATAGAATACCCCGGTGAGATTTACGGCAATCACTTTGTCCCACTCTCCCGGAGTGATGTCGAGAAAGTTGTGACGTATGCTGATGCCGGCGTTATTCACCAGCACATCCACACCGCCCATCAGGCGAATCGCATCGTCAAAGGCGGCCTCCACCTGCTTCAGGTTCGAAACATCGGCATCGAGTGCTCCCGCCAGACTGGGCAGTTCGTGCAAGATCTTCTGCCGCCCCTCGGCATCGCGATCGAGCACGCAGACCGCCGACCCTTCCTCAAGAAACCGCGCCGCTGTGGCCGCCCCTATGCCGCTCGCCCCGCCGGTGATCAGGACTCGCTTCGCTTTGAGTCCGCGCACGCCCACCTCCACCAAATAAAAATCGGGCAGATCAGGATACCTGTCTGCCCGCATTCCCGCCATCCTCACCAAACGTTACGGCAACGAACTGACTTCCAGCAACAAGTGATCCTTGAATTCCGCTGGCAGTTTCGCTACACCGTTGCCCGCCGCCTCCACCGTGCCGAAGTCTTTTCCCTCGCTGTAGTCGCTCACCCGATACTTCCCTGGCTTCAATCCGCGCAGCTCAACCTCACCGTTCCACGACGAGGCGGAAGGCGCGAAGAACGCGTAATACATCTTCCCGTCTTTCGCGATCGCATATCCTTCAGGCGTGTCGTAGCCGGTCACGTAAAGATCCCTGAACTCGCCCTTCGAAAGCATCTTCTCGTTATACAGACCGATCCACTTCTTCCAGTGCTCCTCTTTCGCGGCAGTCAGATTGACGGCCTCAAACTTCGGTCCAGGATCGGGCCAGACGAACTTCGTTCCCACCACGCCTCCCGCTCCAATCGTGGAAGCGAAATCGTCGCCATGTTCTTTCCAGTCGTTGCCCACCTTGGTCATCGCGGAAAGCTCGACGTGATCGCCGTAGACCGCAGATTCTGGCCCCAGCAATGCCTTATACATCTTGATCCGCCGCCGCACCTGCACCGCTCCTACCGGATCGGCGGTCACCGCCTGGTCGATGAACGGCAGCCATGCCAGCGATGGCGGCGTGCCGCACGGACAGGCCTGTGTCACACTCTGCGGTTTCAACGCGCGCGTGGTCTGGAAGATTTCCTTGTACACGTCGCCCATCGCATTCACGGAATCCTGCGGCGATTTGTGATGGTGGGCCGGGTTGTAGCAGGCCGGAACGCTGTAGATGTTATCCAGTTTGCTGCCATCGAATCCCCAGTCGCGAATGAATTTCTCCGTCAGTTGCTTGTAATACGCCCGCACTTCCGGCACGGCAGGACACAGCGCGGCCAGACCACGCGTGATGTGGGCGTGCTTCCCGTTCTTGTCAAGAATCAGCCAATCGGGATGATCTTGGACCACCTTGGACACAACGTACTTGTGGGAGTCCCAGCGCCCCGTACCATCTTCCACGCCGAGCGGCAGCCACCAGAGTTGCGCCAACATTCCTTCCTTGTGAAAGTCGTCAACCATCTTCTTGATGGAATCACCCGGGAAAGTCTCGTGGCGCGGATTCCAATCGCCGTAGCTATCGAACCAGCGATCATCGAGCGTCACCCACTTAATGCCCATCTCCTTCAGCTTTGGAACCGTGCCCAGCATCTGCGCCGGCGTGACGTTGAACTCGTATCCCCAACCGCACCAACTCACGTTGTAAGCTTCGCTCGACGGCTTCGGAAGGTCCCAACCTTCTTTCTGCAGCACGCTCGACCAAATCCGCAGTGGCTCATAGAAGTCGCCCGCAAACACCGAGACGAAGCTGCGCGGAGTCGAGTAGGTCTCGCCCGGCTTCAGCGTAATGTTGGCCGCGTAGTCCACCTCGGTATTCACCCGCCCATCGGCTCCCACCGTTGCCGGAATCGCCGCGGGTAGAGGAATCGTCTCCACGTGTCCCACCGCCTCGCCAACCTCACGCGTCCAGAAAGCGACCACCGGAATGCCGCCACCATAGCCGCCTTTGACCATTTCTCCCATGACGTTGGGCTGCGAAAAACCCGGCGTCAGCTTTACCACATCATCTTTTCCCCAGTCGTAGCTCGAGCCATGATAGGACCACATTTCCCACGGATGTGCCTTCGTGTCGCTCAGGTGCGCGTTCAAACGGCGCCGCTGATTCACACTTTTTTCGATGGCCACATCGCCCGTGCCGGTGTTCTTATATTCCACCGTGCTCAGCAAAATATTCGGAAACTTGTCATAAACTTCGAGCGCCAGCACGCGCTGCAAATTCATCCCCGATGGCCCCAGCGGACCAGCCGGAATCTCCACCCGCTTCCCGACTCCCATTTTCCCAATCGCTTCGTGCACTTGCGCCTGCTGAAAGTCCAGCGTGAAATGCACATCCTTTCCCGCTACCCGCACAAAATCGCTGTCCGCGGGAGCACCAACGCTGGACTCGTCGAGCGAAAGTTTCTTCCCGTCTTTCAACAAAGACGCCTGCACATAACCATCCGGCCTAACTTGAAATTCGGCCGCGCTAGTGGTCACCACCACCGGGCCGCCCCCGCTCACTTCCACCTTGATCGTGGAAGGTTGCGTGGGCTCCGGCTTGACGGTTGTAGTCTTCTTCAGTGGGGATTCCAATTTCGAGCAGGCCGCCAGCATGAGTGCGAGAACCAGAGTCGTACCAATGAATGCAATCCCGTATCTGCGGGCAATCATGAATGACCTCTTTCACTAAGACTTACTATTCCGTCAGCTCACCTGCCAAACCGTATCCAACACCGTCCCATCCACCCACTTCACCACCGCGCACGGACGGTCGCCCAACTTGGGCCGCGCCGGCTTGCCGCAAATTTTCTCGACTTCCGCCTTGATGTCCTGGATCGGACGAATCGGCAACTTCGATCCCATCAATGTGTGGAGCAGGTCCGTGCGCCGGGGATTGATCGCAATTCCGCGCTCGGTCACCACCACATCAATCATCTCGCCCGGCCCCGTCATCGTCGTAACCTCGTCCACGATCACGGGAATGCGATCACGGAAGGAAGGCAGCGCAAGAATCGTGCAGCCCGCAAACAGGCAGTTCTGCCATCCGCCAATACCGTGCAGCAAGCGCCCGTCGGAGTGCGTCACCACGTTGGCGTTGAAGTTCACGTCAACTTCCGTTGCGCCCAACACCACCGCATCGACTAGCGAAGCGAAGTTCCCCTTGCCGTGATAGTTGTACGAAGTGAACGGCGAAGTGGCCACATGCCGCGCATCGTTCGCGATCGACCTCACGCCATCGAGATCAAACGTCTGCCCATCCAGGATGTAATCCGTCAGCCCCTCTTGCAGCAACTCGACCAGGAATTTTGTCGATCCGCCGCGAACGAAGCGCGCCTTCACCCCGTCCCGTCTCATCATCTTTTTCAGGTACTCGACGAATGCCAGCGCGATTCCTCCCGCTCCCGCCTGAAACGAAAATCCGTTCTTCATGATGCCCGCATCGCGGAGAAACTCCGCCACCAGTTCGGCGATCCGCAGCCGGTCGGGCGACCGTGTAATCTGCGTCGTTCCCGACACAATCTTCGCCGGATCGCCAATCGATTCCACTTCCACCACAAAGTCCACGTTGTTGCCCTGAATCTGCCAGGGAACACAAGGAAACGGCACCAGATTATCGGTGACCACGATCACGTGATCGGCGTAGGTCGAATCCGCCAGCGCAAAACCGAGCGAGCCGCAAGCGGACTTGCCATGCGAGCCATCCGCATTGCCAAAAAAATCGGTGGTCGGCGCCGCAATCACCGCGACGTCAATGTGAACTTCTCCATCCTGAATCGCCTGGTAGCGTCCGCCATGCGAACGCAGCACACCCATGCCGCGCATTTTCCCCTGCGTGCAGTAGTCGCCCAGCGGCCCGTTCATCGAGCCTTCGATGTGATGGATCACGCGTTTTTCCATGAGCGCAATCGCGCCCTGCTGCGAAGGAAACGAGGCGCTCGGAAACCACATCAAATCCTTGACGCCGATCCTGGCCGCTGCCTCCAGCGCCATCAGCGCTACTTGGTCCCCGTCGCGCAGATGATGATGGTTCGAAATCACCATCCCGTCGCGCAGCCCGCACTTGCGCAGCGCTGTCTCCAGATCGGCCACGCGCTTATCTCCAGTATCCGGGTAATCCTTATTCGAACTGATCGCCGGCGCCGCCTTGTGGCCCCGTGGCTGATACTTTCCCACGCCCAGAAACGGAGTCTGCGGCTTACCGTTCACCATCGTCGGCACCGCGCGTCCGGCCGCGTTATGCGCCAGTTCTACTCGTTCTTTGACATTCGCGCTCACAAAATCACTCCCATCGCCTTCGCCCGCTCCACCAGTTTCAGTGCCCGCTGCACCACCGGCGGGTCGATCATTTTCGATCCCAGACTCACCACCGCCAATCCCTTACTCTGCGCTTCTTCGAAGGCGGCCACTATTTTTCGCGCTTTTTCGATCTCGACTGATTTCGGTTGAAACGCTTCGTGGATCACGCGAATCTGTCCGGGGTGGATGCATCCCATGCCTTCAAATCCTAACGCCCGCGAAGCTTCTCCCCAGCGCCGCAGACCGTCCATGTCGCCGACATCGCTGAAGACCGAGTCAATCGCCTGCACCCCCGCCGCGCGCGCCGCATTCACCACGCGCGACCGCGCATATTGCGACTCGCGGCCTTCCGTGGTCTTTACCACGCCCAGATCAGCCGTGTAATCCTCCAGCCCAATCGTCAGCGCCGCCACATTTTCGCTCGCCGTAGCGACCGCAAACGCGTTTTCGATCCCCATCGCAGATTCTAAGATCGGCATGATCCAGATCGGCCGGATCATCCCATGCCGTGCCTTGATCTCGCCGATCATGCGATCCACTTCCCGCACCTGTTCGGGCTGCTCGATCTTCGGAATCAGAATCAGGTCGGGACTCTCGCCCACCACTTCCGCCAGATCTTCGAGCCCCAGCGGCAACTGGTTAATGCGCACCATGCGTTCGCACGATCCGAAATCGACCGCCCGCAAGGTATTTCGTACCAGAATGCGAGCGGCATCTTTCTCTCCGCGATGCACCGAATCTTCCAAATCGAGAATCACCGCATCCGGCGTGTGCAAGGAAGCGTTGATGTAGTATTTCGGTTCCGAACCCGGCAGATACAGACGCGATCGGCGCAGCCGGTCCTTTGGCGATGAAGGCGGCAGCGGATGCTGCTCCGGCAGCGAACGCTTGCCGAGCGCGATCCCCGCGCGCCTGGCCGCGGCCTCAATGCGGGCCGCGATCACAAAGGGCAGCGCGCCTTCATCATGAATCGCAACCCGCGCGTGCTTGACTCCCAGTTCGGCGAGCGCGTCCCGCGTCTGCTCCATGATCGCCGAGCCGTAATAAGGCGCCACGCGCGATTCCAGCGAGATCTCGATCCCTCCGCTGTCCCGCGCCTCAAAGGCAACGTGCACATCCGACCGAACTTCTGTGCCCCAGTGGCCTGCCTCGGCAGAACGCGGGGAGGTAGTCTCGACAGCGCTGCTCATAATTTCCTCATATTAGGACAAGAAACTTCGTGCTCCTGGGATTCCTTGTGATCCCCGGTGTCCCTGCGGTTATCGCAATTTCGCCAAAATTGCATCCGTCATCTGCACGGTCGAAGCCGCGCCCTGACTGATCGCTTTCGGACCACCCGCAAAGCGCATCATATCGTAAGTCCGGATCTTCCCTTCACGCACTACATCAGCAATGGCCGTGCGAATGCGATTTGCCTTCTGCTCTTCGCCAACGTGATCGAGCATCATTGCCGCCGAAAGAATCATCGCAATCGGATTCACGATGGGTGGATTGAGCTCGGCGTACTTCGGTGCAGATCCGTGTGTAGGCTCGAACACCGCCACGTCATCGCCAATGTTGCCGGACGCCGCAAATCCCAGCCCACCAACCAGTCCCGCGAACGCGTCAGAAAGAATGTCGCCAAATAGATTCGAGGACACGATTACGTTGTACTCCTCCGGATTCTTATTGAGCCACATCAGTTGTGCATCAATGTTCGTGGACCAAAGCGCAATCCCCGGATAATTCTTCGCGACCTCTTTCGCCACTTCTTCCATCATGCCCGAAGTCTCGCGCACCACATTCGGCTTCTCGCAAATCGTCACGCCCTTGAACCCGCGCTTCTTCGCATATTCGAAAGCTGCAGCCACGATGCGCTGCGCCGCCTTGCGGGTGATGATGCGACAACTCACCGCAATGTCCGGTCCGGGCACGTTGGCAAACGCTTTGAACCTGGGATGGCTGTTTAAGGCGGCGCGCACGTTCTCCGGAGGGTTCGTCCACTCCACGCCTGCGTACATGCCCTCGGTGTTTTGCCGGAAGACCACGGTGTCGATGCGCGGCTCGTCGAAACCTCCGTGGGTATTCTTTCGAATGTAATTCAGCGGATTGCCGGTAAAGCCGACGCACGGCCGCATGCAGATATCGAGATTGAACTTCTGCCGCATGGTTACGATCGGGGAGTAATAAACGTAGCCCTTCCCCTGCAGCTCGGGCTTAAGCTCGGCCTGCGCCGCCTTGTTCGGCTTAGAAGTGATCGCGCCGAACAAACCCAACTTATGCTTGGTGAGTAACTCGATCGTCCGGTCGGGCAACGCATTGCCCTGCGTGCGCCAGCAGTCCCATCCGATATCGGCATGAATGTACTCCGCGTCAAACCCGACTGCTTTGAGAACCCGCAACGATTCGGGCAGAACCTGTTTTCCAATGCCGTCGCCCGGCATGGTGATCACTGTATATCTCGCCATGATTGCTCCTTAACGAAAATCAACCGCCGAGACGCCGAGGGCGCCACGAAATTCACAACAATAAAAAAGCTTTGTCATCCTGAGCGAAGCGAAGGACCCATGCATCCCTCCGCGCACTCTGCGATCTCTGCGGTTAATTCAAAACACCCAACCGCTTCGCCACTAGATTCTCGACTCCGCCGGCAATCACCAAGGACTGTGGCACACTTCCCAGGGCCGGGAAGGAAAACTTCTCGCCGCGCCAAGAGATTGTGCTCGAAGTAAAGTCGATATCAATCTCGTCCCCGGGGATAATCGTCTTCTCCTTAGCCGCGATCTCCCCGGCAAACTGCTCGCGCACACGCGCCACCAATTCCGGTACCTCGATGCACAGGAATCCATTGTTGAAGGCGTTTCGTAGATAAGTCTGTGAGAAGCTGGCCGCAATTACCAGCGGAATGCCCTTCGCCTTCAGACATGTGACCGCCTGTTCGCGGCTCGACCCGGTGCCAAAGTTGAACTGGCTGACGATCACATCGCCCGCTTTCGTGGGCGCGGCGAAGTGCGGATCGTAATTCTCCATCACCACTTTCGCCATCATTTCCGGGGTCATGTCGTCGCGATAGGTGTAGTCCTTGCCATAAATCGCATCGGTATTGACGTTATCGTGCGGCATGAATACCAGTCGCCCCCGCATGCGCTGCGGGAAACCGGTCAAAATCTCAACTTTCTCGACACCGTCTGCCGTCGCCGCCAATTCGATATAAGTGCGTTGCGGAGTGCGATGCACGAACTCATGCGGCCCGCGAATATAGCCAGCCACTGCCGACGCCGCCACAACTTCCGGACTCGCCAGGTAGCACTTCGCATCCCGTGATCCCATACGGCCCTTGAAGTTTCGATTGGTCGCCGAGATTCCGACCTCGCCCGCTTCCAGCAGCCCCACGCCCAGCCCGATGCAAGGCCCGCAACCGGATGGCAACGGGTGCGCGCCCGCATCCGTCAGCGTCTGCCAGATGCCCCGTCGCTCCGCTTCTTCCTGCACCCACTTGCTGGCTGCGCTCAAATAGAACTTCACGTCCGCAGCGACTTTCTGACCTTTGAGCACCTTCGCCGCCGCGGTCAGATCTTCCAGCCGCGAGTTCACGCAGGAAATCAAATACGCCTTCTGGATCGCAACTTTATTCTTCTCGATCTCGGCCAGCGACTGCATCACCTGCACCGTGTCGGGTCCCGACACGTGTGGCGATACTTGCGCAAGGTCAAGCGTGATCCGCGCCGCATAAGCCGCGTCCACATCCGGAGCAGGAGGATTCTTTTCCCACGCCGCGATGTCTTTTTCTGAAAACCGTTCCACCCCAATCGCCCTGAGCCGCGAGTGAACGGCGCGCAAATACCGAATGGTGATGGCGTCCACCGGGAACCAACCCACCAGCGGTCCCCACTCCGTGGTCATATTCGAAATCGAAAGCCGCGCATCCATCGAGAGCGAAGCCACTCCCGGCCCCGTAAACTCGACCGCCGCATTCAGGCATTCGTCGTGGTTATAGAGCCCGCACAAGGTGATGATGACGTCCTTGCCGGTGACGCCCTCCGGCAGGTTGCCTTCGAGCACGACCTGAATCGACCGCGGAATCTGCCACCAGAATTCGCCCGTGGCCCACACCGCAGCCGCATCCGTGCGAACAATCGGCGTGCCGATCGCTCCCAGCGCGCCATACATATTGGAATGCGAATCCGATGCGACCACAAACGAACCGGGTACTACGTAGCCGCGTTCCACCATGATCTGGTGACCGATGCCCGATCCCGCAGGATAGAAATCCACGCCGTGCTCTTTGGAGAAAGCTTCAATCGCGCGGTACTTCTTCAGGTTCGCTTCATCCTTATTCTGGATGTCATGATCGAGCGCGAACGTAAGTTGCTGCGAATCCTTCACCTTCTTCGCGCCGATGCCCTTGAACTTGCTCATCACCGCCGACGTGTTGTCATGCGTCATGCAGCGGTGCGGGCGAATCGACAGGAAATCCCCGGTGCGCAACGGCCGCGCCGGCCCTTCAGTCATGTGTTTCTGCGCGATTTTTTCAACGATGGTCTGACCCATGATTTACTCCGTCTTTGCCATGATCGATTGTGCCCAAAACCTCATAATCGAAATAGCCGGTAATTTCACCTCGCCATCGCCGATAAAAGAAGATGGCCGAAGCTGGTAATTCAATAATCGCAAGGCCAAGGCACATCGCAGCTACCGCGATCAGCCCCGTATCCAACTCATGTTTCGACTTGTATTCTCCGACGACGGCCCATAAGACCACACAGCCAAAAACAGCGAAGATGAATGAGAGGATAAGGGACGCGCCCCATTGAAGCGGCGTACGGTACTTTACCTGATCATAGTCGTACATCCAGAAGCTCTTGCGCTGGGGCATTCTGAACAAGCGTCGCGATCGAGTTTGCTCCTGTGATGGATCAGTCACGTTTCATCTCGAAATTCAGATACATCATCTGCCCGACGTGGTGATGCAGATGCGTCGCGCACGACAGAACTATGCCGAATCGGTCGCGAGCGTCCGCACCTACTGCCGTGTATTCCTTCGACCAGTCTTCTGTCGACTGGCGGTTGATCGCGCCGATCACCATCTCAATCGCCTGATCGAATTTCTTCATCAATTCCGCCTGGGATGGCCGCGCCGCGTCCGAAAACTCCAGCGGACGATTCCGCACGTAGCCCGTTCCCGCAATCTGCGCCCCGATGTAGTAGTTCAGGTTGCCGGTGAGATGCAGCACAAGATGTCCGAAGCTGTTGCCGAATGCGAACGGTTTAGCCCAAAACTGTTCGTCGCTCAGGGGCGCGGCAAGTTCGTGAACCGCGCCCGCGAGTTTTGTGTAGCGGGCCGTCAGGTCCGATGCAATTGTCGATTTCAAATCTGCCATGGCTTGCTCCTGCTTAGGCGCTAGCGGTGCTTTTTGCCGGCCTTCTTTGCCGATTTCGCCTTCTTCACATCCGCCTTCATCAGCGCCATCAACTTCGTGACGGACGCGCACTTCTCCAGATTCCAAATCGCGTCAATCAGCTTGTCCTGTGCCTTGGCCGAGAGCACGCCTGCGGCTAGCGCGCGGAATTTTTCTTCGATCTCGGCATCGCTCGGCGGATTTCGCGGATCGCCCTTCGGATAGTCAAGCTGCTTCGAGAATTTCTGCCCGTCGGTGGTCGTGATATTCACAATTACCCGCTGCAATGCCGGGAAAACCTTTTCGATCTCGGGATCCGCCACAACTTCCACTTTCTTAAGTTGCGCGCGAATCGTCGGGTCCATGATTTTCTTCATCTCGAATTGTGCCGGCGTCACCTGCCGGTCCACCAGCGCCGCTGCAATCACATAGGGCAGCGAATGATCGGCTGTTTCCTTGGTATGCGGATCGTACTTGCTCGCGTCGGAAAGAATGTCGGCCGCGCGCGCCAGCGACCGAATCTGAATCTTCTCCACTTGCTCCGGGTGCAGATTGTTGTTCTTGACCAGGTCAAGCACCGCCGAAATCGGAGCGTGTGTCAGCGCCTCTGTCGGGAAGAATTTCATTCCGCATTGCGTGATACGCCAAGACTCGCCGAGACCATCGGTCAGCACATTCTGTTTCCATTCCGGACCGTAGCAGTGCACCAATCCTTCTTTGCCGTCGATGACGTGTTCGGGGCCGCTGTAGCCCTTCTCAGCCAGCAGCGCCGCCAGAACGCCGCTCTGCGTCGCCATCGGATCGACGGTATTCTTCATCATCGTCAGCTTGCCCGCAGTCACCGCGCCCATGGTGCAATGGTGAGAAGCCGAAATTCCGATCGCATGTTGAATCTGTTCCCAACTCAGGTGCAGCGCGCGTCCTGCCACGATCGGGGAGACAAAGGCCGTGAGCGTTGCATGATGCCAGCCGCGCTCGCGGATGCCGGGAAAAGCCGCCTCGCAGAAGCGCATTTCGAATTCGTGGCCCAGCACAAATCCAACGATCAATTCCTTGCCATCGCTTTTGGCGCGCTCGCAGCACGCCATCGCGGCCGGGAAGATATCAGAAGGATGCGACGGATCCTGCTTCCAGTAAATGTCGTTGTAATCCATGCAGCGGATCATCAGCGCGTTCGCCAGCGACGCCGAGACCGCGTCCATCCTTTCGCCCGCGCCGATGACGGTCGCTGGTCCGCGTCCGGCAATTTCTTTCAACACCTCGAGCGCGATGATCACGTCGTGCTGCTGATATCCGCCCAGCGCGCAGCCCACCGAATCGAGTAGAAAACGCTTGGCCTGGTACACAGCATCCTGCGAGAGTTGCTTGTATTCCAGCCCCGCAGCCCAGCGAGACATGGTCGCGGTGATGGTTTCTTTACTGGCTGTTTGTTGTGTAGACAAGGATATCTCCTCGATGAATGCAGTCATCAGTCGTCAGTTTTCAGTCGTCAGTAAAACCTGAGACCTGACAACTGAGACCTGACACTTTATTTCACCTTCAGGTTCTTCGAATTCTTAAACGGCAGAAACGCCATGAAATCGGCGTGATGCACGATGAAGGCTTCGGTAGTGCGCTTTACCAAATCGCCTTCGGCAGCGTGCGCGGCGATGATGTGGCACACTGCATCGGGCACTCCGCATTCCATCGCCAGCGCGACTCCGGTAAACGGATGCCGCAAGGCTTCTCCGCGCTCACTTTGCCGGCTTTTGCCGTCCGGACCGATTTCATACTCCAGCAGTTTGCCCACGTCGGCGAGGATCGCGCCTGCGATGACCACGTCTATGTCGATGGGCAGTGCTCGTCCCATGAAGTTTGTCATCGCTTTGGCGCTGTCGCGCGCAATGTGCACGACACAGCGCTTGTGCTCCATGAAAGTGATCGGACAATTCGGAACCAGCAGCGTAAAAGGAATCTGATTCAGGTCATCGGGTTTCAGCGGACTGCGCTCCAGCGCCTTGATCCAGGTTTCGGTCACCTGCTCGCGAAGCTTGGCATTGCTGATCCACTGAATTTCCGGCCATAGCCGTTCGACGGCTTCGCGCATCAGGAAACCTCCAATATTGATCGAGAATCGATTCTCTAAAGAGGACCTAATAGCTTACCGAAGTCTACGGGAACGCGTCGAGGCATCGCCGCACATGCAGATGTGATCTCGGAAGTTGGGTTCAAGGCGATTTCGGGGAAAGTGTAGATCGCATTGATAGCGCATTGTCTTAGACCCCTCTCCATGCGGTCTAATAAAGTCAAAGACTTAGGAGGCTGGGTCGAGCCAGGTCTTTGAGAAATAAGGACTTAGTTATAAAGTATTGAAGAATCAATGAGTTATGGGTTACATGGGGCTTATTTTCTCTCTGGATTCGGTCTAGGTCTTTGAGGAATAGCGACTTAGGTCCGACGGTTCGAGGCACAGGAGTTTCACCCTTCGACTACGCCCGGGGCAGGCTGTTCCGGCCGCTCAAAGTTGATAAGTGTAAAGGGGATTTTTCACCAACTGTCGGCTGCTGCGGGTCTCCTGCCCACGCCTGTAACAAAAAGAGGGTGGGAACGCGCGCCGCCCCCGCCCCGCCTTTGCGCTCCAACCAACCCGCCCCGAGTAGTAGGCTACTGAACCCGCCACCCCGGGAACCTGCGTACCTCTTCGGAGAACCGGGCCATAAGCAAGTCGAACTCGTCCGCCTTTCCGCGTCCGTGCGTGGCTTCGATGGCGGTGAGCATCGGCGTCGTGAGCGCATCAAGAGCGTCGCCGAGGGTGGTTCGGCTGGTTCGACGCTTGCTCAGAAGCTCTCTTATTTCAATGGCTAAAGGGCGGACCCGTTCGGGCGGCCCACCACCCTGACCAAGCTTGTTCCGCAGGTTGGTGCCCCCGCGTGCCAGTGCTTGCCCGATACGATGCCAGAGCCGTTTCACTGAAGCGAAATAAACTCGATCACGCCTCTCCACTACATGCGTCGCGTCTTCCACGAATCCCTTTCGGGGAATGAGACAAAAGCGATCATTCTTCATCGATTCCGAGAACCCCCTCACATCTTCGTAGAAATCAGCACAAAGCAGGTTGAACTCGTTCGCCCTTGCGCCTTCGTAGTTGTCTTTGAGGACGTTGATCTTCACCGTGGTGAGCGCGTCGATCCCGTCGGCGAGGCTGGTTTGGCGCTTGATCAGAAGCTCCATGATCTCGCTGGCTAAACGGTCCCTTTCAGGACGTTCTTTTTCGGTCACAACTGGAAGTTTTCCAGTCTTCGAGAAGACTTTGAAGTCAGCCGTAGACATCAAATGTTCGTAGTAGAAGACAGGAAGATCGCCGGTTCCGGGAACGTTATGGAACTGTCCTTTGATGTTTCTTAGCTTCGCCAGCAACTTCTCGTCTGTGATTTCGATCAAGTTGCTGCCCGAATATATATCGTCAAAGACGGCTGCAGCAAGCACCATTTTGCCGTCGGGCGTGCGGACGCTCAGCAGGCTGAGGTACTGGCCGCCGACGGTAGGGCCTGGCAGATATGCCGTCGTCAACAAGCCGGATAATTCCTGCCACTCTTTGCTCTTCCAGAAGTCCATCGCCCCTACGAATATTTGATGTCTATGGTTCTTTAGCAGCCATAGGTCTCATGTCTGAGAACTTGATGTACGCGGTTACTGGCTTGTCAAAGACCCAAAAGTCGGGTTCTACTTCCACTCCACCCATTGATTGCATGTGTTCCCGGCTTCCCAAAGTCCGGTTACTTGTCCCTGATTTACCCCAATAGTTAGATTGGACCCACATGCCGCTGCCGTCGGCGGCTTCCCAATATCTCGAAATTGCGGGTTCCCCAGTCGAACGAATCACCCCCGGAGCGGATTCGAAGTACGCGCGGTAATCCGTCTCCATGTTAAACCTCTCTCCCACGAAGTGACGTGGGTTGCTTTCGAATGGACTGATGCATCCCGTGGCGCAACCCTTCGACGGGGGAATCTTGGGTTCAAGGTCAGGGAATGTCAGTGATTTGAGTCACAAGGGGTGAAGAGTGACCCGGCTACTAAGGCGCGCCGCCGACTGCGTCCCTCGGGCAACTGTCGCAATCCCTCCCTCAACTGTTGCAACCAGGCGTGGCTGTTGAAAAACTCTTTTTAGGGGATTTCGCCAATGAAATTCGCTCGTAAGTCATTGAATGCTCGTTCACCGCACGTGCTGAAATTCGCTGAATTACTGCCTTGGTTCCTTTTTCAACAGCCACAGGCGATTACACTCAGAACCCCCTGTCGTGAGTGTAATCGGGATTTGCCGCCAACTAAAGAGAAGATGCGCTCAAGTATGCGGTAGTTGCAGACGTAACGTTATTGCCACAATTTTGCAACTCGAATGCTTTACTTCGCAATCCGCCGCAGGACGGCAGTGCTGCGCTCATCGTTGGCGACAAGGCGATAGAACTTCCTGAGGTCCTCAATCTTGTCGAGAGGAACGGTGAATTCCTTGATCTCGAAAGTGCGCGTGTAGCGGAGAACGCCTGCAGTGAAATCGGTCTTGCTGTGATAGCTGGCAAAGGAGTATTCGGCGTCGACGGGCGAGGGAAGGTCGTCGACTGTGAAGAGAGATGGAATGGAGATTTCAAAGGAATCGGTATCTTCGACGAGGCCGTCGAACACGACGGGGAAGCGGCGCGGCTCCTTGGTGTCGAGGAGGGTGCTGCTCTTGCTGCCGACAATGCGCGGGCGCACCAGCAACAGATCGCCGGTCGCTTTGGCGTATTCGGGGGCGACGACGGAATAGCGGTAGCCGAAAGGCTCGGTGATGGACGATAGATTGAGCACGCTGGCGTGAGTGATGCGGAATTTGGAGAAAGCGTGGGATAGGAGTTGTTCCACGGGCTTGACGCGGTCGGCGTCAGTGGTTACCGAGCGGAGAGCGGCGCGCTGCTGGACGGCACGATCGCCGAGTCGAACTTCCTCGAAGTCGCCTTCCAGTGTTCCGTCGTAGGCCAGTTTCAGCTTGGCAGTGCGGTGGATGCCGTTGGTATCGGTTGACTGTTTGGGAAGTTCGAGAAGTTCGCTGCCGTCACCAGCGACGACGAGTCCGTAATTGCCCTGGAGGTAGCCGCCGATTTGGCCGAAGGGCGTAAATTCGTTCGTGGGATCGAAGAAGAGCAACCTACTCAGTTGTGGGTGAGGCAGAACGGCGTGGAGTGAGTCATCCTTGACGTTGTCGGGCAACTTGATGGCGATGATCGCATGATCGAAGGCACCAGCGTGGGGTGGGGACGTTGGAGAGACAGCGCCACGGTTGGTATTGATGACGACGTAGTAGGAATCAACTCCGATCTCGCGCAACATTGAGGCCACCAAGGTGGCCTTGTCCTTGCAGTCGCCATAACGCCATGCGAATACGTCGGCAGCCGGATGGGGCTGCCATCCGCCAATTCCGAGTTCGATAGCTACGTAACGAACGTCGGCCTGTACGAAGGCAGCAATTGCCTGAATTTTTGCCAGCATCGTGGATTTGCCCGCGGTCAGAGCCGCCACTTTCTGTTGGATTGCGGGGGAAGGATCGCTGCGTCCGCTGGTCAAGCCGGCATACCAGAGGCCCATCTGCTGCCAACTGCCAAAACTCTTGCCCGGTGCACCGCCCGCGGGAGAAAACGAAACATCCATATGGCCGGCAACGGCCCGCCAGGGCGGCATATCAAACTCGGGGACGGCGGCCCTGACATTGGTGACGGTCCACTCCCACAAGTTTCCCGACTGTGCAGGCGGGCTCTCAGGAGCATTGAACCATGTTGTTTTGAGCTCCCACCCAGGAGGTAACGCGAGGCGGTAGTGCGATTCACGGACCGGGATCGAATCCTGAAAATACCAATCGTCCTGCAATGCGAAGGGCTGTTCTTCAAGCTCGTATTCGTAGCCAACGATGCTGCCGGGGTCAGCAGCCGGAATGCTAAGGAACTTGCTTCTCACATCGGAAATCAGCTCGCTGCCTTCGATGTTTGGCAAGGCTACTTCCACTGCGTCCTTGTCTTTCACCTCATAGTCTTTTCCCTGGGCCGGGATGCACCAGCCGTGAAGCCCGTTGATCTTTTGTCGGCGATTGAAAGGGACGGAAACATTGCCGTAGTTGCGACCGTCTGGGCGAAGGATCTTGTAGGCTTTGCGAACATGAGTCTTGATCTTGTCAACTGAGACCACCGTGACAATCTGCTCGTCGTAAAGTAAGACGGCATTGGTCTCATCTGTATGAGCGGGTAGTGGGGCCGAAGCGAGAGCGTGCATCCAGGCTGGAGCGTCTCCGGCAAAACTCAATTGGGTAGCTGAGACCAGCAAAATGATTCCGAATATGACCGCCGCCCCGTTCTTCCTAGCTTGCGGGCCGCAATAAGACTTGCTGTTCATCGCCTGACCTCACGTTTTGAAAGAAGTCGCGTAGTGCCGGGTAGTAGGAAGTGTCCAGGAGAAGGATATTCATGCGGAGGGTTCGAGAAATGTGAAGCAAACCGTGATCGTTCACCACGTTTGTCTTAAATACAACGAGCCCGTGATCCTGGTAAGCCGGAGCGGGTAAGTTCTCGATCTGCCATCCGGAAGGCAACGCGACGACTACATCGTCCGTCTTAACGCTGGGGAACTGGAAATAGATCGGGTGCACGCGATTAGCATGTTCGAACACGTGTTTCTCGCCGGCTCCGAAGAGTCCGGTGGGGAACAATTGCCGCCGCCCGGCGCTCATAACCCAACCCGCGACCTTGATCGTAAACTCGGCGGTGAATATGGGAGAAGAACCCGACCACTCAGGCTGGTTGGTCAAAGTCACTTCCGATTCTGCAGGCAGGGCCTCGCGTACGGAGTCTTCCAGCATCTTGTTGCGAGCAATGTCATCTTTATCTTCGGCATCTATTCTCATCCCGAAGGCTTCGAGACCGGTGAAGGTTACGGTCACCTTGCCTGCGAGCACGCCGTCTTCCGTGAGCCGGATATCGGCCTTGCGTTCGACTCTTGTGGTGTCACAGTCGGGACGAGGAGTCTCGATCCAAGTACCGCCTTCTTTTGCGGCGATAAACCCTTTAACACCGGTCTCATGCCACGGCAGCAGGCCGAACGGAAGGTGCGCGGTTCCCGGGTCGAAGTAGAGATTCTTGCCGGCAAGCCGCACCAACACGACATTGTTATTCAGTTGGCTTGAACTCATCATCTTGGGAGCGAAGAAATAGGAGTCACGCGTGGAGACCTCGACGAAGGAAGCGTCCATCCCAGCGGCCCTCTCCAAGCCAACAAACAGGAGATTGATGGCGGATCCGTTCCCTGCCTGCTGCTTCCAGACATCGTCGACATGATTAATCTCGCGGCGTTTTTCGCGTTCCTGCTCTTGCCAGCTTTTTCCCCGCTCAAACGAGTAATTTCTCAGTTGCTGTACGCGCGCGTAGATTTTTTGTAGCTTGGTTTGGGGATCATCGGACGGCTGGACGATCGTTGCGAGGGCCTGTTCCATGGCTTTGCGCTTGTCGAGGAACTTCTCATTCGCCTCGAATTGTGCTTTGCCGAATTTCTCCCAATACTTCGCGGGCTCGCTCTCCTTGTTCCAGGATTCATACACGAAATCGACACGCAGTTTCAGTTCCCGTTCGGGAGGCATGTAGTCTTCGAATTGAAAACCCGCGACATTCCGTGCCTCCAGTCGCACCACTCCATGATCTTCGTTGGGCGGCTGAGAACCTTCCGGCAGTCCGTTTGGCCAACTCCACCGCAACGCGAAGGAAGGCGAGCGACGAAGCGAAAACTTCGCGTATCTGGTGAACAGGTCAGCGCTCAAGAGCCAATACGAGTCATAAATCCAATAGGGATTCATTTCCTCGGTGTAACGGTATTCGATGATGCTTCCCACATGAACTTCTGGCATGGTGAAGGTCTTCGCCAGATATTTCACGCCCTTGGCTTTTACAATCGTCGTCTCGTAAGGTTTGGCGGTCAGATTCACGATGGAACCATCGGGTTGAATGGTCCTCGCCTTGATATCCTTAATGTTGTCGCGCCCTTTGTAAAAGGAGATCTCGACGTTGGCGTACTTACGACCTTCCTCACTGAGGATCTTGATGCGCTCGTAAGTCGTCTGGTGGCTGTTTACATCATCGCGATCTACTTGCCGATAGAGGTAGATGGCCGGAGCGCCAGGGGCTTTGGGCTCGCTCGTCATCTTCAGTTCGTCTTGAGAGATAGGTAACCAGTCTTCCGCGGCATAAGCCGGCAGGGAGAAAGCAATGAAAGTCGCGATAGACGCTAGGAAGTAAACAATGTAAATAGGACGAAATCCTGAATGACGGGTCATTTTGTGCCTCGCGAACACTCCGAAAGGCTTCATAGCCATCGGCAGCAGGCTGAAACACATTTGGGTCTTCAGATAAGAAATCGGAGTAGATTCGTAATCGTTGAGTGTCTTCCGCGCCATAACGTTCACTCTGTCCTAACGTTGCCTTCATCGTCGTGGAGAGATGCCGCTGGACTTGACGCTCCATATCCGTCATGAGAGAGCCATGGGAACTGATAACGTAGTGCCCGGCCTCGGGCGTCAGTTCGATGGCTAGGATTATAGTTGACGCTATCAGGCGATTTCACTCAGAACCCCCACAGGGGCGGGGTTGTGAGTGTAAACGGGATATATCGTCAATCGGACATAGCCGCAATTCCTGTCGAGCAGCATCGTGCTGGGTTCCCCCGGAGTATCATGGGGCGTTGGCGTTATAATTTGAGCAAGCAACCTTTTTCTCGCCGCAGGGTTCACAAGCATCGAGGCGTCGCGGGCCCTGTTCTCGAACCGGGCGGGCCGAATACCCGGGGCGTCATCTCGACCCTGGAGGGAGAAGCAATGTGTATGCGCTCTCTCGGAGTTCTTGCCAAAGTTCTTTTCGTCCCAGCGCTGTTGCTCATATTCGCGGGTTGCGGTGCCAGCAGTACGAATAATCAGTCAGGCGGCCAGTGTAGCGGATGCTTGTTTGTTTACGCGACGACAAATGCCGAACAGATTCTCACCTTCAAGCCCGACTCCAGCGGCGCTCTCGGTACGCCCGCGATAACTCAAGGCGGCGCTAACAGCCCCTACCTTATGGCTCTTCCTCTTGGCGACACTTTGTACGTGTCCGATCCGAATAATAATGCGATTGATGCTTTTGCCCTGAATTCGAGTGACGGCACGCTAACGACGATAATGGGATCGCCTTTCAGCCTGGGCGCTGCTCCGGGTAGTCCGGCGGGACTTCTGCAATTTGGCAACTGCCTCTATGTCGGGGACACGAACGGCACGATCGCCGGTTTCAACGTCGCCTTTAGCGGTGCCCTGACGCTGGCTCCCGTCTCGCCCTTCACCGCCGGCGTTGCACCCGTCAATCTGGTTTGGTACAACCCGTACAACATCAACGCTGTGTATGCTGCCGACTTCACAGGCGGTGGCATTTGGGGTTTTACCTTTAATTCCGATTGTGCGCTGACGCCTATTTCCGGCTCTCCATTTGCAACTCCGCCCAGCAGCGCACCCGGTGCGATAGCTGTCAACTGGACCACAATCTACGTGGCGCTGAGTGGCCTGAATGAAATTGCCGCCTACGCGGTCGATGCATCGGGCGCCCTTGCCCCGGTTCCCGGCTCGCCGTTTATGGCCGGGCGCGGTCCGGCCTCGCTTCTTGCCTACAACACCTTCTTGTATGCCCTCAACGGGCTTGACCATACCATCTCCGCCTACAGCGTGGACCAGAATACCGGCGTCCTGACCGAGATCCCGGGTTCTCCGTTTCCAGCAGGTACGGCAGTGGCAGGACTGATCAACGGCAACGGCGGAGTCTTGTACGTTCCCGATACTCAGTCCAACAGCATCCTTGCCTTCAGCGTGGATGGATCTACGGGTAGCCTCGCCCCTTTGCCGGGTTCTCCGTTTCTCACGAGTGTGGGTCCGGTGGCACTCACGAGGGTCGTTTTCCCAATTTTGAACCCGCCCGGCCAATAACAACCAACCTTTGTTTGATTGTTGATGTTATCAGGCGATTTCACTCAGAACCTCGGTCGTGAGTGTAATCGGGATGTTTCAACAACTAGACTCCAGATGACTCGCCACATTACCTCAGTCACTTACCCCTTCGCTGTTGCCTCGGTACGATAAAGAACGAGGTTTGCGTACACATTGAATATGCTGAGCGGGAAAGGAAGAACAAGCATGAGTTCAAGAACTTTTGTCCGCGCTGCGGTTTTTGTTCTTTGCTTGGTATGTGTGGTTGGGGCAGTGGCACAGGTGCAGCCTACTTGTGATTCCTTACTCAACTCGAAGTCAGCTGTGCAAGCAAATGCTAACTCTGGCGATGCTTACGTGCAATTCTGCCTTGGCCTTGTGTATGAGGCCGGTCAAATTGTGCCGCGCGACTACTCGGAGGCAATGGCATGGTATCGCAAAGCGGCGGAACAAGGGGAGAAATATGCCCAATACAACCTTGGCTCCATGTACAACAACGGTGAAGGTGTAACGCAGGACTACGCGCAAGCGGCGGCGTGGTTTCTCAAGTCAGCCGAACAAGGACTCACTCAAGCACAATTCGTCCTTGGTCGCATGTATTACAACGGAAAGGGTATACCTCAGGACTACACGCAGGCACTGGTCTGGTATCAAAAGGCGGCGGAACAGGGAGATGCAGTATCGCAACTCAATCTTGGCATCATGTATGCTGAGGGTCAGGGCGGGCCGCAAGACTATGCGCAGGCCCTGTCGTGGTTTCGCAAGGCGGCGGAACAGGGTTCTCCTGATGCGAAACTCAACATTGGCCTCATGTACCACAAGGGTCAAGGGGTGCCCCAGGACTATGCTCAGGCAACGGCGTGGTATCAAAAGGCGGCGGAGCAAGGAAATTATCAGGCACAATGCAACCTTGGTTTTATGTACGACAACGGTCTGGGTGTGACGCAAAACTACGCAGAGGCCTATTACTGGTTCGCGATTGCGGCTCATGGCGAGACTGAGGGTGGGAAACAAGAACAGATAATCAAACTACGTGACGGCGCTGCTTCTCACCTAACCCCTGCGGTTTTACTTCGTGAGCAGAAGCGAGTGAGTGAGTGGTTTGAGGACGGGGATTGAAGAGTTCCACAGGTAGCCCAGAGCGAGTATAGCTGGGAGCGTCTACCAAATTACGAATGGGCCAGCCGGGTGGCCCACATCTTTCTGGCCGTTAAAAACAAGGCGGGGGTGCCCACCCACTCAATCCCGGCCTCGGTTTGCCTGACTATCCCTCCGCCCGCAGACTTTCAGGTAGAATTTCCCCCAATTCCACGGAGAGCCGCCTGGCAGGGAGAACGCCAGAAAGACGATTCCCCATGTGGCAAGTTTGGGCCATGCTTACAGTTATGACACCGCCAGCGGTATGACAGTTCCTCAACTGTCGCTAACAAATAACTATGCTAATTCTCATCAGTCATTGCGTTCCTAAAATCTAAAACGTGGCTAACGTTGGATCCGATGGCTGTGTGCGATTTTCGGGACGCGCTTTCGGGCGAGAGCCTCGTAACTAGCCCATGGTTTACATACGCTTAAACCTATTGCACAGTGAGTGTGACAACGCCCGAACTTGTCGCTTGATGCGTGGAGGACTGTGAACTTCCTCCTCCACAACCTGATGCGAACAGGGCGACAGATCCAACAAGGATCAATGTCGCGAAGCGAACATGCCAAGTCGTCCTGCTTCTTTTTTCGATATATCCGAAGGGGACGAGCAGAAGAAGAGCCAAGGTCAGAGCTTGGGTTCCCGGCCAAGTCTCGGTGAACACGGCCGTGATCTGGTAAGTTCCCAAAGGCGTGGAGTTCGAAGTTGCAATCGTCAACGTTCCCGAACCCGCGGAGTAGGCGCAACTGGCGCCGGTGGGCAAATTGAGGCAGCTCACGCTTACATTTGTCGGAGAAGGGGAAAACGTCACCGGGTAAGTCGCGGTTGAGCCGGCGCTTACTGTCGCCGACGTCGTCGTGAACGACGGAGACGTGCCGCCACCCGAATCAACCTCAAACTGCAGCACGTTCGACGTGCCACCGCCAGGTGTTGGGTTTTGCACACTGACCGAATCCACTCCTGCGGTCGCACTTTCCGCACTTGTGACTTGGGCAGTGATCTGAGAGGTACTGACAAATTGGGTGTTCAGAGCGGTGGTGCCCCAGTACGCCACGGAAGCTGATGTGAAATTAGATCCGTTCACCGCCAGCGTAAAGGCTTGGCTTCCCGCCGCAGCAAATGCGGGTGACAGCAAACCGAGCACCGGAACTGGGTTCGATGCAATCACGGTATAGGTCGCGGTACTCGTTGCGCTCTGGCCGTAATTAATAGACGAGGCATATGCCTGGATAGTGACGGCACCCGGTTGATAAGCCTGAATCGGATTGATGTACTGCACGAAAATACCGTTCGTGGATATCGCGCCCGCAGCCTGGTAGTAGATGCCCACATCGGGCGTAGAGCATGTAAGCGTAATGGTTTGGCCCACTGCTATCACTCCTCCTGATGCTGGAGCAAAGACTGGCGAGGCTGCTTGTACAAGGAGCGTCGTTGGACCAGACTGGCTCAGACTGTAGTTGCTGTCTCCGGGATAGCTCGCGATTACATTCTGCGGCGATTGGCCAGTAACAGAGATTCCAGTGATTGCGGCGCTAGATTGTTTCGCTCCGGTCAGGAACACGTCGGCCGTACCGTTATAGTAACTGGACGAGGCAAAATCGCTGACACCGTCACCGTTGAAGTCGCCGATAACGGTTTGGAAGCAACACGGCAGAGTAAGGGACCCTGTATCTGCAGTGGTAAATGTGCCATCTCCATTTCCGAGAAGAATGAAGATGTCGGTGAGGTCGGTTTGGGCATTGATCAGAAGATCCGCGATTCCATCTCCGTTAAAATCCCCTACCGTAATTTCATTCAACCACGAGCCGACCTGAATCGGACTGCCAGACGCGGGCGTAAACGTACCATCGCCATTTCCAAGGAAAATGAGGACGTTGCCGGGTGGGTAATAAAGCGCAATGGCAATATCCAGCTTTCCGTCACCATTGAAATCTGCCGCGACGACGCTGAACGGGGAACTGTTCAGGTTTGCGGGAGTATTGATCGCCGACTTGAACGTTCCGTCGCCGTTACCCAGAAATACTGAAATGTCTGACCCGGTTAGAGTGACGAGGTCCGGAATTCCATCGTTGTTGAAATCACCCACAGGGCCTGAGACTGATAAGAGTGTTGGAGGAACTTCGGTAAAGGATCCATCGCCGTTGCCTAGCCAAATGGTCGAGTAGTAACCACCAGACGTCGCAATGTCAGGTATCCCGTCGCGATTGAAATCTGCCACAAAAAGCGGGGATGCGCCGTAGTTGCTCTCAATAGGACTGCCGGGGGCCATGGTAAACGTCCCGTCCCCATTTCCTAAAAAGACAGTTATCGTCTCGCCAGTTGGACTGTTGGACAAGAGCAAATCGGGAATGCCGTCTTGATTGAAATCCGCGACGCCCATAGGCACGCCCCCCGTGACGGGAGATTTCGGAGCGGGGGAGAAGTTGCCTTGCCCATCTCCGAGAAGAATGGACGCGCCTACTGAACCGCTGCCCGAGACCGTATTGATTCCAACGGCTAAGTCCAAATTTCCATCCTTATTGAAGTCCCCCGCAACTAGATCTCCGGGCAAACTTCCCACGGTTGGATTGCTTACGTTCACCCAGCCTGGTCCACTCACTGAGGTCAAGCTATCCATTCCAAGTGAAGAATTGTTGGTTGTCGTGTCGATGAAAGATACAGATCCCGTCGGCGCTGCCAGGGTCTGCGACTTGGCGAAACCAAATACGGACGATGTTAAGCTGTAATTACCTGATACTCCACTCTGTGTGATCGTGGTGGCGGTCGCAGCTAGTCCGGTCACGGTCAGGGAGGATGAGCTTGACGTGCTCCCGGCGTAGGGCACGGTCGCGTTGGGCGTTCCCAGGAAGATCGCCTTGTAACTATAGCTGCCTGCTCCGGGACGTAAATACATCTGCGCTATGCCCGAACTGTTCAACTGTGTCGTGCCCAGCAAATGAATGTCCGTGCAGTATTTGGCGGTAGCATCGCAGAAGCTCACCTGGCCCTGTTCCACCGCGGTCTCTTCTGCTGCAACCGTAGCGGTCAGAGTGATCATGCTTCCCGCAGCTGCGGAGCTAACCTGGTTTCCCCCCGAGGTTATAGTCAGCGAGGTTGTGGTTGCGGTTTGAGTAAAGGCGGACACACAGGTTATTACGAGAGTGCAGACGATTTCTGATACATGGAATCGAAACCGCGACGATGATTCAGAAACATTTGTCGACTCCTGGAGCAATAAAGCGAAGTGGCGAGACACTGTTTTTCTCCGAAAAGAACGTCCGGCGCAATACCCTTCTTAAGAAAGCCGGGCCATTATAACAGTGAGTTTGCGAAAAGGCTGTGCATGCTATTCGGAGACAGTCCCGAGAGCAAGCACGCGACCAATGTCGCGATGAACTCGGCCTTTCTGATTGTCGTCGGAAAGAAGTGAACGTCAACTGACGCAAATCAGGCGATTACAGTCATCGGCCCTGAATCGCGCCCTTTCCGGCGAAGAAACTGGCGACAAGCACGCAGAGCGCGATCAACACAAATACCGCGTCTACGGCCGCAGCAACCGTTTTGCCTGCTGCAACATTGCGGAACCATTCGCAAGTATTTAGTACCGTCAAGAGAATCATGACGACGCGCCAGAGCCATTTGCCTCTCTCAGGCAGTCGCTGAAAGTGAGGTTGATGAACGCCATATTCAACGGGATTGTAGCTGGATGCACTTCCTCAACTGTTGAAATCAGGCGATTACACTCAGAACCCCGCCGCGAGCGTACTCCCGAATCACAGCCTTATTTTGCCGCCGATGCTGCCGTGCGCTGTTCTGTCTCATTCGGCAACAGCTCAATCGCGCATCCCGAGGCGCCGCAGGTCAGTTGCCCGCGCCGCACAATCTTGATCGACGATACATCCGGAAATCGGACGGGGAAGTCCTTCTCGCGCAGTTGCTCGCCCGCCGAACGCAGGCTTTCGTCACCGTCTACAAACTCGGCCCGCTCCGGACGCGGCGAGCTGTCGAACACGAGATTGAACCGCGCCGACACCGGCTTGCTTGTAATGGGCCCAAGCTTTACCGTGCGCGCCTGCACCAAGTCCGTCGGAGCCTGCGCGAGTTCTTTCTCCACGGCCGCCGAATCGCCCGTCAGCTTCGTCAAGCGCGCCCTCGAATCCGGCACGTCGCCGCCGCCCGCCGCCACGGCCAGCGCATACATGTGACGCGCCTTTTCCGCCTGCCCTTGCTTCTCGAGTACCTGTCCCAGCCGGTTGGCGACCGTTCCCGACTGGCTCAAAAGCCACGCCGAGGTGAGGAATTGCATCGCTGCCAGATTTTCGCCGCGTTGAAATTTCGCCCACCCCATGCGCGCCCACGCCAGCGCGACCAACCGCATGGACGAAAACGCGGACGGCCCTAACCGGTCCAACTCGCCCGAGTCGAACTGCCCTCCAATGTCGTACAGGACCTGCTGCGCGTCGTTCTCGGTCTGGGTTGGATCAATATTGTCTTTCAGCGCGGCGGCGAAAATATCCTGGCCAGAATCCGCACCCGTACTGCCCGTCAATCCCTTCAGCAACTGCTGCGCCAGCTCTTTTTCTCCCAACCGGCCGTAAACCTGCGCCAGCGCCATCTTCGTTTCCGGATCATCCGGAGGAATGGCGGCAGCCGCTTCCAGTTCCGTGCGCGCATCGGCGTTGCGTCCCAACTGCGCCAGCAGCAAGCCGAAATTCTTTAGCGTCGTCTGGTCGTACGGAGCCGTCTCCAATTGCTTGCGATACGCGGCGATCGCCTCGTCGTTCTTCCCCGTTTGCTGGAGTTCCATCGCCAGATCGCCGTTCGCCTGCTTGTGATTCGGATCGAGCTCGATCTGCTTGCGGAATGCCGCGATTGCCTCGGCATGCTGGTTGGCTCCGGCGTAGGCCAGTCCCAGGTCGTACCAACCGTCTTTCATCCCCTCATCTGCCAGGCTCGCATCCGCGTCTACCGCGCGCTTCAACAGTTCAATCGCCGTTCGATAATCCTTGCTCTGCAGCGCTTTCACTCCCGCCTTGTGCAACTCCGCGGGAGTGCCTTCCATCTTGGAAGCCGACTGCGCCCCTTGCCCCGACGGCGTCAGGATGGTGCACGACAATAACTGGTCCTGATCGCTTTGCGTGGCATTGCGAAACGATTCGTAGTCCGCGCGCCGCGCCGCCGCCACTTCATTTACCCTCACGACCAGTTTGCGCTCGCCTTCCAGGATTCCCTTGCTCAGCGAATAGGTCGAGGAATAGTCGCCATAATCGCGCGACATTTTCACCGGCGTCGGTGTGTGCACGGTGTAGTTGGAGGGAAACTGCAGGCGGACGCGGTAATCCATTTCACCGGCGGGGCCGATGTTCAAGGGCTCCTTGCTCTTTTCCGATGCTCGGACCGCAGGCATCCCCAGCGGCGGGATCGGACGAAAATTTACGCTCGCCGATGGCACTATGAAATACCCGTCCTGGTGCAGGTGATACTTCAGATGAAAAGGCTTGCTCGTATCCTCGATAGGGTCGAGCTGAATGTCATCGACGTCACCCGGCAAGCCCCAACTCGCGGAGAGGGCTTTGACGAAGTCCTTCCACTGCGCCTGCGAAAATCGACGAAAGCTTGCGCGCATCGGCCAATCCCGATCTCCCTGGGCTGTAACTTCAAGCGTCGCATCGAGCGCGCCGAACTCAGTGAATTTACCGTCGAGCCTAAAGTGCATGAAGGTCTTGATCGGCGAATCTGCCGGCGTCCGCTGCAACCCTCCCTCGGCATCCTCCGACGCCACCACTGCCTGCTTGTTCCGCAACTGGTAAAGAATCAGGCCGAAGGGCGTCACTTCAGGAGTCGTATCCAGCCAGGTCAGCCCAGTCCCGGTCCCCAGTCGCGCCGCTGTGATCACGTGATCGAACTGCGCCGGAGACGGAATGTCCACATCCAACGTGCGCGAGCTGTTGATGAGCACCGGATAACTCTGAATTCCTTGCGTGTGCAGCAGAGCAGAAAACAGCGTGTGCTTGTCTTTGCAATCGCCGTAACCGCTCTGGAGTACGTCTGAGGCCGCATGCGGCTGATAGCGGCCGACGCCGAGCGATATGCTCACGTAACGCACTTTCCGCGCCACAAAATCGTACAGACGCCGCGCTTTCTCGGTGGGCGTGACCGCGCCTTTGGTGAGCTCCTCGGCCTTTTCTCGCACACTGTCATCCACGGTCATGCGCTCGCCTTGCAGCTTTGCGTACCAGTGCGCCACTTGCTCCCAGTTGGTGAAAGTTGTCAGTTGCACATCGGGACCGGTATCCTCGTCCTCGTCTTTATCCTTATCCTTGTCGCGTTCAGGTTCGAGGTCCTTCACCACCCAGGTGTAGGTGCGGCGGTCTCCCGTCTCCTGAATCTCCGGCTTTCGCGTCGGCGTCTTGAGCTTCACCTCGCGCGATTTCGGAATGTCAATCTCCAGCCTATCTTCATTGACGGCAACACCCTTCGGAAATGTGTATTCGTACCAGAAGTTTCCCGCCGCCAGCGGCGTGAGAACGCGGGTCACGGTTCGGTATTCCAGCGTGTCCCCCGGCTGCAGTGCGGCCACGGAAATATGCCGCTGCCGGTAGTCGCTGTACATAGGAGCTTCTTTCAGCACATCAGGAGCGAAATCCTGCGCCGTCGACTCCGGCGTCACCACCACCTGCCCATCCGGCTTGCGCACCCGGACATATTCGACTTCCAACTTCTCGGTCGCCGATGAGTATCCGAAAACCAGTTGGCCGAATTCTTCCACGCCCGCCTGGCTCTGAATCCGAACCACGGCCTCGGTCTCGCTCACTTCCGCTCCGTCGTTTTCAAAGTGGACACGATTCAGGATTCGCTCGATGACCGCGGCCTCTTGAGCATTGCTGGTTTTCTGCTGGGATGAAGCTGGAGCCTGCGCCAGAACGCTGCCACTCTTCAGGCAGACGAGCAAACCAACGAGTAAGAAGCCAAGCACAACGCGGGACAGACGATAGGACATATTGCAGTTCTTTTACGCCGTGCCCAGCGTAAAATCAAACCAGCGGGGATGAATTTCACTAAGATTGTTCGGCTGGTTGCGATCCTGCTTTGTCTCTGCGGTCTCGTTGCCGCACAGGCTCCCCCACTCGCCGTGGTGGACGAAGCTCTGCCCCCGCTCGAAGCGGGCGTGGAATTTCACACGCTTCTGCATGCCACCGGCGGCGTTCCACCCTACGTCTGGAGCGTGGCCAGTGGCGATCTTCCCGAAGGAACCACGCTCACGTCCGAAGGTCTGCTGGCTGGACGCCCCAACAAACCCGGCTCTTTTGCCTTGACCTTAAGAGTCGAAGACTCCGGCCACCCCGCGCACAGCATTAACAAAGAGTTCCAGGCTGTGGTCGCTGCGTCTCTGTTGCTGGAGTGGCTTCAATCTCCAAGGGTGCAAGACAACCGGATTGACGGGTCGGTGCAGGTCTCAAATGGCACCAAAGACAGCTTCGATCTGACCGTCATCATCGTAGCCGTCAACGACAACGGGCGAGCGACCGCCATCGGCTACGAGCACTTCCCGCTGAAAGCCGGCGCGAACAACGTTCACATTTCCTTTGGCGATACGCTGCCCCACGGCGCCTACGTGGTCCATGCTGATGCCATTGCTGAAATCCCCACCCGAAACGTCATTCTCCGCCAGAGACTCCAAACCGCGCAGCCTCTCGAGGTCACGCACGGTCCGTAGCGCCTTTGCCAACCTCTATCCAAGTACGCAAGTCACTTGCGGTCTCTGTGCTATCCTGATTAGCTTGAGGCAGTTGCGAGGAGTTATTTGTCCCCAGGGCCTTTGACATCTTGTATGGAGCTTTTTCTTAATCTCTGTTGGCTCTCTCTGTTGCTGCCCGCGTGGCTGCTCTGGCGGCAACGAACTTCTCTTGCCGGTCCGGGTGGTCCGAGAGGTCCTGCTGTAGGCCCGCTCGCATTCGTTTGCGCTCTGGGCTGCGTGTTGATTCTTCTGTTTCCCGTGATCTCGGCCAGTGACGACCTGCACCCGATGCGACCCGAGATGGAAGAGTCGAAACGCAGCTTCCGGCATCCCGGCCATTGCGGTTGCACAATTCATGCGCTGGTTCATTCGCCGCAGGCCGTTCTGACCAGTTCCGGTTCTCTTACTCTCGCGCTTGAGCAGATCGGCACGGTTCTCCAGTTCGTTCCGCCAACGCTCTGGACCTTCGCTGCCCCCGCGCCTGCTGGCCGCGCTCCTCCTTCCGATCCTGCCACCTTGTTGTAAACCTGAAGTCAAGTCGATCTTTGGGCCGGAAAGTCCCGAAGATTTTGGCAGTCACGCGCATTGGGTGAAGGCCTTTTCCCCATGCGCACGGAGCGCGCGATGTCCAAGTTCCACAATTTCAATTGGGTTGTATGCGTATTGGCGGCAGCGGCCCTCACTCGCAATGCCTCGGCGCAGCAGACCCTGACCTGGGAGCAGGTTCGCCTGCGTTTTGAGCAGAATAACCCGACGCTGCTGGCCGACAAGCTCAGCATCGACGAATCGAAAGCGGAGGAGATTACCGCATTTCTGCGTCCCAATCCGCAGTTCACTTTGCTGGCGGATGGGACCCAAATTGCTCCTCATAAAGACGTCTGGGAGCCCTTCGCCGGCACGTTTGAGTCGCCCAGCCTTAGCTATCTGCACGAACGGCGGCACAAACGGGAGTTGCGTCTGGAGAGCGCAAAAAAGGCGACGCTGATTGCCGAGTCCAGCCATGCCGACCTGGAGAGAACGCTGCTCTTCACCTTGCGGAGTGCGTTCGTGTCCACTCTGCAAGCGAAAGCGGTTCTGCAGTTGGCGAAAGACAATCTTGTGTATTACGACCATGTGCTCGACATCAGTAGAACCCGCTTCCAGGCCGGCGACATCGCGCAAATCGATCTCGACCGGCTGGAACTGCAACGGGTGCAGTATGAATCCGATCTGCAAATGGCCGAGGAAAACCTCGAAAACGCCAAGATTCAACTGCTGACCCTGCTCAACGACCGCACTCCGAAGGAACAAATCGACGTGACCGGAACCTACGACTTCAACGACCAACTGCTGCCGCGGGACGAGTTCCGCAAGATCGCCATGGACACGCGGCCGGACCTGAAGGCCGCCATTGAAGCCGTGGACAAGGCCCAAACCGATCACAAGCTCGCGGTTGCCAACGGCTCAACCGATCCCACTTTGAGCGCATGGTACACGCACAACTCTTCCACCAATAATCCGTTTGCCATCAATACCGTCGGCGTCAGTGTGAGCATTCCGCTGCGCATCTTCGACCGCAACCAGGGAGAGAAGCTGCGCACGCAGCTCGATATCCGGCGCAACGAGAGATTGCGCGACGCCGCCGAAGCGCAAGTTTACAGTGACGTGGATTCCAGCTACGCCACGGTGGACAGCGATCTGATTCTGCTGCGGCCGTACAAGGCGAAGTACCTGCAGCAGTCGGTGCGGGTGCGGGACACGATTACGTTTTCCTACCAGCACGGCGGGGCGTCGCTGCTGGATTTTCTGAACGCCGAGGCGGAATACCGCACCGTGCAACTGGCCTACCTGAACTTGGTTGGTTCTTACCTGAGCGCAGCCGCCCAATTGAATCTAGCGGTGGGCCGCGAGGTGATCCCATGAAAAACAGATTTGCCGGCCTGAGCTTAGTAGCAATTCTTTGCTTGCCGTTGAGTTTTCTCCTCCCTGGTTGCGGCAACACGAAGGGCGACCCGAAGGCCGAAGCCCCGCCTGCGGCCACCGTCGAGCCTGACCTCGATGCCAACAACTTCAAAGTCGATCATCCCGACCAGTTCCCATTGGTGACCGCGATTGAGCATAAGGCCGCGCCTGCCCTGAATGTGACCGGCGTGGTGCAGCCCGATATTGCGCGCGCCGTGCCGGTGATTTCGCTGGCCTCGGGACGAGTGGTGGAAATCAAGGCCAGGTTGGGAGACGTGGTGCAGAAAGGACAGTTGTTGCTGAGAGTTCGAAGCAACGATGTTTCCGGGGCTTACCAGACGTACTTGAAGGCGGTGAACGATGAACGGTTGGCGCGGCAGCAACTGGAACGGGCACAGATCCTTTACGACAAAGGCGCAATCGCCAAGAGTGCTCTTGAACAAGCCGAAGACACCGCAAAGGACGCCAAGGTTGATCTGAATGCTGCAACGGAACAACTCCGGACGCTCGGCATCGACAAGGATCATCCCTCGGGGATTGTCGACATCACCGCCCCTATATCGGGTGTGATCACGGACCAGCAGGTCACCAACGCAGCCGGCGTCCAGGGTCTGTCGGGCCCCAATCCGTTCACCATTTCCGATCTTTCGTACGTCTGGATTATCTGCGACGTTTACGAAAATGACCTCGATGCCGTGCACGTCGGCGAGTACGCGGATATCCACCTGAATGCCTATCCCAACAAGGTCTTCAAAGGCCGGATTGACAATATCCTACCCATTCTCGATCCCAATATTCGTACCGCCAAGGTTCGGCTCGAAGTCGCCAACCCCGGACTGATGCGAGTGGGAATGTTTGTGACTGCGACCTTCTATGGCGGGCAGCCGGAAACGCACGCCGCCATTCCCGCGACGGCGATTCTGCACTTGCATGATCGCGAGTGGGTATATACGCCAGTTCCGAAGAGCACGGGGCATTTCAAACGCCTGGAAGTGGTCACGGGAAACATGCTTCCCGGCAACCTGCAGGAGGTTGTTTCCGGGATCAAGCCGGGAGATCGGGTCGTCTCAAACGCTCTGCCGTTGCAGAACACTTTGGAGCAATAGATGGGAGCAATAAATGGGAGCAAATAAGTGATTCGTCGAGTCGTTGATTTTGCTCTGAACAACCGCCTGCTCGTCCTGGGTTTCGCCCTGCTGCTTTTTGCCGGGGGCATCATTTCGTTTGAGCGGTTGCCGATTGAGGCTTATCCCGACGTAGCCGACAACTACGTGGAAATCATCACGCAATGGCCGGGAATTTCAGCGGAACAGATCGAACAGCAAGTCACGATTCCGCTTGAAACTGCGATGAACGGGATGCCCAGCGTGGTGCATCTGCGTTCGTTCTCACTCTTCGGGCTTTCCGACCTCAAGCTGATCTTCGACGACGACTCGGACAACGACTGGAACCGGGAGCGAGTTCTGGAACGTCTGAGCCAAGTTACCCTGCCGCTGGGCGTGGTGCCGCAAATGGGCACGGACTGGAGTCCAGTCGGCCAGATTTATTTCTTTACCTTGCACAGCACCAATCCTGCCTACGACCCCATGGAGCTGAAATCCATTGAAGACTGGGTCGTCGAAAAAAGCTTCAAGTCGGTGCCCAACATTGTCGATGTGGCCAGCTTCGGCGGTCCCACCCGCGAATACCAGGTTCGCGTTGACCCTAACAAACTGATCGCCTATGGCCTGAGCCTGGCCCAAGTCGAGCAGCAACTCACCAACAACAACGTCAACGCCGGCGGAAGCTTCATCCAGGAGGGCCTGCAACAGATCAACGTGCGCTCCGTCGGATTGGTCGACCGCGCCCAGGACATCGAGCGCACCGTCATCCTGACCAAGAATGGCACGCCTCTGCGGGTAAAGGACATCGCTGTCGTTTCGCAAGGTCCAAAAATTCGACTGGGCCAGTTTGCGCGGGCTTGCAGTGCTTGTCCCTATGGTCCCGGCGGAGCAATCCAGCGCGAGGACGGAAAGATTGTTGATAACGACGATGTGGTGTCAGGCATCGTGCTGCTGCGGAAGGGCGCGGTGGCAGATGCGGCATTGCAAGGCATCCACACGAAAGTGGAGGAACTGAACGATCATATTCTGCCTCGCGGCGTGAAAGTGGTTCCGTTCCTCGATCGCACCGATCTGGTTCATTTCACCACGCACACGGTGCTCCACAACCTGACAGAAGGAATGATCCTGGTCTCGATCGTTCTGCTTCTATTTCTGGGTAATGTTCGAGGCGCCATCATCGTCGCTGCAACCATTCCGTTTGCTCTCCTGTTTGCGGCCATTTGTCTGGACTTGAGTCACATTCCCGCTAACTTGCTGTCCATTGGCGCATTGGACTTCGGTGTGATCGTAGAGGGCGCCATCGTGCTGGTCGAGAACATTGTGCGCCAACTGAGCCGTGGCGATGGGGTCACGACCTCAACCGAACGAATCAGTTTTGCCTCGCATGAAGTGCAGCGCCCGGTGTTCTATGCCATCGTCATTACGATTACTGCCTTCTTGCCCATCTTTACACTGGAGCGGGTCGAAGGCAGGCTGTTCCATCCCATGGCTTGGACCGTAGCTTTCGCGCTGCTGGGGGCGCTGCTGTTCTCGATCCTGGTCGCACCTGTGCTGGCAAGTTTTGCGTTCGCGAAGGGCGCACACGAATGGCGTAACCCAGTCATGACCTTCGTGACCGAGCGATATCGCGATGCCCTCCGCTGGGCGATTCGCCATCGTGTGATCACCGTTGGTGTGTGCGTGCTTCTGGTGCTCTTTGGAAACTTTCTCGCCTTCAGCGGCGTCATCGGTTCCGAATTTCTGCCTCATCTCGATGAAGGCGCGCTCTGGGTGCGGGGCACGCTTGCGCCCAGCACCGGCCCGGACGAGGGGATCCGGGTCGCGAACCAGGCGCGAATCGTCCTTTGCTCTTTTCCCGAGGTTCCGCAGTGCACCAGCCAAACGGGACGGCCGGATGATGGAACCGATAACACCGGCTTCTTCAATACGGAGTACTTCGTCGATCTCAAACCGAAAGAACAATGGCGGCCTGTTTTCCACGAAAACAAAGACGAACTCATTGCCGCCATGCAACGCGAACTCGACAAGATTCCCGGCGTCGTCTGGGGTTTCTCTCAGCCCATCGAAGACAACATGGAAGAGGCCGTAAGCGGAGTGAAAGGCGCGCTGGCCACGAAGATCTATGGCAACGATTTGAAAGTACTGGAACAGAAGAGCGATGAGGTCGTCAGTATCATGAGCCGAATTCGTGGTGTTGAGGATCTTGGAGTTTTCCGCGTGCTGGGCCAGCCCAATCTGAACGTGACCGTGGACCGCGATGCGGCCGCTCGTTACCAGATCAACGTCGCCGACGTGCAGGATGCAATTCAGACAGCCGTAGGCGGCAACGCGCTCACCCAGGTCCTCCAGGACGAGGCGCGCTACGACCTTACGCTGCGCTATCTCCCAAAATACCGTGATACGAAGGAAGCGATTGAGAACATTCGCCTGCTATCGCCCTCGGGCGAACGAGTCTCGCTCGCACAGCTCTGCAAGATCAGCGTGACCGATGGCGCTTCTGAAATCTATCGCGAGGGCAACCGGCGTTACGTCGCCATCAAGTACAGCGTACGCGGCCGCGACCTCGGCAGCACGGTGGAAGAGGCGATCAAAAAGGTGAACGAACAGGTCAAATTGCCCACCGGATACAGCATCGACTGGGAAGGCGAATACGCAAGCCAGAAGCGAGCCAACCAGCGGCTGCTGATCGTGCTCCCGATCACCGTCCTCATCATCTTCGTCATCCTTTACACCATGTTCAAATCTTACAAATGGGCGCTGTTGATTATGGTGACTGTCGTCATCGCACCCATAGGCGGTCTGCTGGCTCTTTTGATCACGGGCACCAATTTCAGCGTTTCCTCAGGCGTTGGTTTTCTGGCGCTGTTCGGTGTGTCGGTGCAGACCGGAGTCATCATGCTGGAATACATCAACCAGCTTCGAGCGCGGCGCTATTCTATCGAGGACGCCGCCGTGGAAGGGGCTGTCCTCCGATTGCGGCCCATCATGATGACCATGCTGGTCGCAACGCTAGGGCTGCTGCCCGCCGCTCTCTCCCACGCCATTGGTTCCGACTCTCAGCGCCCGTTCGCCATTGTTATCGTCGGAGGTCTCATCGCCGCCCTGATCATGAGCGTCTTCCTGCTGCCCACGTTGTATGTCTGGTTGGCGGGCGAACGCGACGTACTGCCCCCCTCCGAAGAAGGTTTCGAGGTGGGCGAGCACGTGGACTAGCGACACATGGTTGAGTAACCGCAAGAAAATTCCGGTATTCAGGTGCTCTGAAAGGGCGCGGCTTCCACCGCGCCGTCCAAGGTCAAAATCAGCTGCTCCTTCAGGGGTTGAGGGGCATAACGTTTTCTTGCTTTTTGGGCATTCTTCCGCTAGATTTCGTCTTCCCGCAATTTGACGAGCATTGATCTAACGAGCAATCATCGGACGGACAGGGCAGGGTGAAAGCTGTCCCCAGGAGCGATGGGTATGAAGCGGAGCTATATTGGGCTGGCAATTAGCGTGCTTGTCATGGTAGCGGCGTTGTCGGCGCTTCCCAGTTGCGGGTTCAAGCGGCAGCTGGTTTCGATCACGATCGACCCTCCGATCGCGAGCATTGTGGGCCCGGACGTAGTAGTGAACTTCAAGGCTTATGGGAACTACATCCATCCACCCGAAACTACGGATATTACAGAATCGGTGGTGTGGACGTCGGCAGCACCGCAGGTGATCTCGATTGTCTCGAACACGGGTGTAGCCACTTCGGGAGTCGCCTGCGGCACCAACATCACCATCACTGCGACGGCATACAGCAATCCGTCGAATCAGACCGGGAGCGTGGTTGTGGGCACGGCGGTGGTGAATGTGACCCCGACCTCGTCCACGCCACCGACCTGCTAGCGCCTTGCACTATTGATCTTCCAGCAACTTGCTCAGCGTGGGCTTGTGCCTCTCCGGTTTTGTCTTCTTCGCCGGAACCAGGCGGGACGGTTTTGGGCTCCCGACTCGCTCGCGAGCCATCTCGCGGACGACCTTTGCGGCTGAGAAAACCTTTTTCTTGCGCTTGCGGGGCATGGTCGTAATGCTCGCATCTTCGCACATTCAATCGGCAAAAGTGCAATAATCTGAGGTTGGCGCGGAATTCCCACTCATTCGCAAAAAGACGCGAATGAGTGGGGCACCCGCCGCGTAGTAGAGCCGAGGGCCTTACATTCATGGATGAGCGCGATTTTTTTGACGAACGGTCTGATAAAAAGCCGGCAAACTTAAGTTGTCCGCATTGCCATCAGTCAGCGGAATATGAGATCCAGTGGCTGGTGCGCACCAAGAAGAAAAGTCTGCCGCCGCGCGCTGACGATCGCGACCGGGCAAAGTTCGCCAAGGCGCAGTCTTACATGCTCCGCCGGGACGACATGATGATGTGCAAGAACATGCGCTGTCGCAAGCGCTTTGAGATTACAGGCGTGCAGAGCGTCGCCTTTCTGCAGTAGGGTTTCCACCACAAGCCATGCCGCGTCACCAGTGGAGCGCCGGGCGTCCTCGCCCGGCAGGGCCGCGGTACTAGCTCTTGACCGAGGCGCGATTGGCAACGAGTGTTGCCGCGAGGCGACGAACACTTTGGAGGAGCATGCCCATGGCCCCGGAGCCCGGTAAAGCAAGAGATGGTTTCGTTGGCGCATCGCTGAAGCCCTCCTGCTCCATTTGTTTTGCTGCGGTGGCCAAGCGCTTCGCACTTGCGTCTTCCATGGCCAGGAAGCGGAATGCTTGGGCCAGCGGGACGCCATCGGCGCCAGTATGAAGGAATTCAATATGCGCACTGACTTTGCCGTATACGGTACTCAAAGCGATGTCAGCCAAGGTGCCCTGGGGAATTGGTCCCTTGGAGAGGACGGCGGAGCCTCCCGTAAGAGAGAGGCGCTGCAGCACGCCGACAAAGTGGACACCGTCGACGCTAAATAGCGCCCGTTCGCTATTGGGGACGCGGATGCGCGGGGCTCGCGGGGCCTGGCGCGGCTTCTGAGACTTTTTCACAACAATCAGCATGGCAAGCGGGAAGAGCGCGGTCAAGGTTACTACCGTACGTAACCGGAAGTGCGCACAGAAAGATGCCGCGAACGCTTCTGTCCGCCTTCCATCGTCTCGTTTATACTAACGGTTTCGCGTGGTGCGAGTTGCCACTACAAGGGAGTCGATTTGTGAAGATTCTGGTTTGCATGAAGCAGGTACCGCAAAAAGACGCTCCGCTGAAGCTGAATGATGCGGGAACGTGGATCCGCGAAGATGTTTCCTACGAAGCGAATGAGCCCGACGCGTTCGCGCTCGAAGAGGCGCTCCGGCAGAAGGAAAAGCACACTGGCGAAGTGGTGGTCATTACCGCCGGCCCGGCGCGAGCCATGCAGGTTCTGCGCGAGGCGCTGGCGAAAGGCGCGGACCGGGCAATTCATCTCGAGGACGACGCTTTTGTAGGGCTCGATGCCTACAACACGGCGCGGGCCATCGCGGCGGCTATAAAAGATGAGAAGTTCGACCTGATCTTTACCGGCTTGCAGTCCGATGACTACGGATATGCACAGACGGGCGTGATTCTGGCCGAGATTCTTGGCTTTCCGCACGCGACCATCATCATGCAGATCGAAAAACGCGCTGAACAAGATGGCGGCGGCATCCGGGTGAAGCGCGAACTGGAAGCCGGGTTCTTTCAGTTTGTCGACATGCCGTTGCCGGCGGTGCTGACCATCCAGTCGGGCATTAACAAGTTGCGCTATGCGACGCTGATTGGGATCAAGCAGGCCAAGAACAAGCCGCTCCGCAAAGTAACCCTCGGGGAAGTGCAATCAGCCATGGGTGCAAACTTGCAGAAGATCGAGAAGCTGTACCTGCCGCAGAAGTCGAAGAACACAGAGTATCTGGAAGGCCCTCCCGCGGAAGTGGCGAAGAAGCTGGTGGAAAAGTTGAAGAATGAAATGCGAGTAATCTGAGGAACAGTTCTCAGTTCTCAGTTGTCAGTTCTCAGTTAAAGACCTGGGGCTGTTACTGACAACTGATAACTGAGAACTGATAATGAGAACCGATCTTATGGACACAATTTTAGTCGTCGTCGAACAACGCGAAGGAAAACTAAACCGCATCTCTTGGGAAACGATTACAGCCGGACAGGCGATTGCCGCTCAGACGGGATGGATGTTGGAAGCCGCAGTGCTGGGCTCAGGCGTAGCCGCGATCGCGGGCGAGGTCGCAGAAAAGAAAGTGGCCAAAGTGTATGACATAGAGTCGGCGAGACTCGAACCCTACACTCCCGATGCGTTCGCCCGTGCGTTGCAGGAGTTTCTGGGGAAGCATCCGGCGAAGCTGGTGTTGATGCCACACACCTATCAGGTGCGGGATTTTGTGCCGAAGCTGGCCACGGCGCTCGAAACTACGGCCATCAGCGACGTGATCGGGGCCAGGTATGAAGGCGGGAAACTGCTGTTCACGCGGCAAATGTTCCAAGGAAAATTTGTGGCCGACGTAAGCTTTGGCGGCTCGGGCCCTTGCTTTGTGACCTTCCAGAATGGCTCGTTTCGCGCCGACAAAGTCGAAGCGGGCGCGGCAGCGGCGCCGGTGGAAACCGTCAATGTCGAGATTCCGGACGGCGTAGTGCGCAACCAGCCGCAGGAGGTTTTCAAGGAAGCCAAGCAAGCGGTCGATCTGACGCAGGCCGAGATCATCGTCTCGGTGGGGCGCGGCATCAAGGAGCAAAAGAATATCGACCTGGCGAAGCAGTTGGCGGACGCGCTGGGCGGCGAACTGGCGGCGTCGCGTCCGATCTGCGATAACGGATGGTTGCCCATGGACCGCCAGGTCGGATCGTCAGGACAAACGGTCGCCCCGAAATTGTATCTGGCGCTCGGAATCTCAGGCGCGATCCAGCATATGGTCGGCATGAAGGGTTCGAAGAGCATTGTGGCCATCAACAAAGATTCCGAAGCTCCGATTTTTGAGATTGCCGATGTTGCCGTGGTCGGAAATTTGTTTGATATCGTTCCGCCGCTGATTGAGGAAGTGAAGAAGGCAAAAGGGTAACTCTTGCGTGTGCGAGAGAGCTTGTTTTCGGGCGATCCGCAAAATGAAATGTTCGAGAGTCCAGCCCCGGAGGGGCGAACTAGCTTAGCCCAACGCTTCAGCGCTGGGGAACGTGGAAACAGATGAAAAAAGATAGTTTCCAGCTGCTGAAATATGGCTTTGTAACCGCCGTGTTGATGGCGGGTTGGTTTGCGTTGGCATCTCTCGGTCGTAACATTCTGCTGCAATCACTATTCGGGTGGATCGGCCTCGTCGTGATCGTGCTTTACTGGCGTTGGTTGCGGCGGAACAAGCTGCGACCGCCAAAATCCTGATTCTTGCCTAACATCGGAGCGTGCGCACGAGGACTCGGTCGTCCCTCCGGGACTTGAATCAGTTCCTTCAACTCTTCCCAGCGCTGAAGCGCTGGGCTAAGTTCGGTCGCCCCTCCGGGGCTGGAATCTTCTTCCATTTGCCTTTTCGATAATCTTGAAAAACGGCACCCTCAAGAACAACCAGCTTTCGGACAAGAGTGTCCGCGCCATACGACAGCAGACCCTTCGCTTCGCTCAGGATGACAATTGGGGGGATTTCTGGAGAAGAAACCGCTGCTTACGACCCGGCGGCGAACCCGCCGAAGCGCGCCACGGTCAGGCGCAGGTACTTGTAGGGATTGACCGGAACGTCGTTGATGCGGACTTCGTAATGGAGATGCGGCCCGGTCGAGCGTCCGCTTGAGCCTACATAGCCGATGGTGTCACCACGATGAACGTATTGTCCGGCGGTAACGGCAAAGTTGGAAAGGTGTCCGAAGCGCGTGGTGATGCCGTGTCCGTGGTCAACCATGATGGCGCGACCGTAGCCACCTAGAAAGTCGGCGAAGGTAACGGCGCCGTCGGCAGGAGCGATCACGGGCGTGCCCACAACGGCGGAGATGTCAACCCCGGAATGGAACGCGCCTTCTCCGTTAAACGGATCGATGCGTTCGCCGAAAGAAGCTGAGATCTGACCTTCGACCGGCCACAGATTCGGGGCCGAATTGGCGCGGATCCAGTCCGCTGTGGTCGAGTTCTTGGTCAGGCCAAGTGAGATGCCAACGCTGGCCGCGCCGCTCAGCGCGGTGTGCCGCAACGCGTAAAGCTGATCCAGGGAAGAGTTCACCTGCGCTTCTTGAATCTGTTCGGTCGAGGCCGCCACCATCGCCGGATCGGACTTGAGGCCGTACAGCGCCGAAACCTCGCTTGCCAGGGAGCCCAGAGAAGCTACCTGAATGTCGCGTTCCTTGGCAACCTGTTCCAGACGCGAATAGCTGTCCTTAAGCTGGGCTTGTTCGGTACGGAGCTGGTTGTAATGGTGGACCTTGGCCAGCATTCGCGTATAAGAACTGGCAATGCCTGTGAGGCAGAGCGCCCCGATCGCCAGCCCGGCCAGTAGAACGTAGAGATACTGGACGGGAATGGAGATTTTGCGAAGCTGTCCCGCTTCGTCGCGAGCTACGAAAAATATGTAGAAACGTTTACGCAATATTCTATCCGCTTACCGAATTTTCGTTTCGGAATCCTGCCGGAGCGGAACTGTCTTGCTCGGGCTCGGAATCCTGATTCCACCAGCCGCATCAGGAGCAGGCTGGCACTTCCAGCCACACGGAACCAGGCACGCCGAAATTCAAGTTCACCGCAACTGATTCATGTTGCAGCACTTGGTTCGGCAAAATAACTGTGAACGGCGAGTTAAAGTTAACAAACCCGATTCCCCCTGTCAACCTCCCTTTGCCCTTTTGAGAGGTTACCAAGGCGGGGTAATTTGCGCTGTCCCACCGGCCACCTTACCGTGGTAAGGGCGTAACCTGCCCGCTGCAGGGGTGCTCCGCTTCGCGTGCTCTTTTGAAACACACCCCCGTCCGGTACGTCCTTCATTGACTGTTGGTCCTCGAGGTATATTGATTCCGCATGCCACTTGGCGAAAAGAAACTGATTCAGAAGATCCGCCGTTCGGTCCGCGGAGGCAAGTCGGTGGTGACGGGCATCGGCGATGATTGTGCCGTGTTGCGCGTTCCTCCGGGACACGATTTGCTGGTGACCACCGACTTCACCATCGAAAAGGTGCATTTCCGGCGCGATTGGCACCGTCCCGAACTGGTGGGGCGGCGCTGCCTGACGCGCGGTTTAAGCGATATCGCGGCGATGGGCGGCGAGCCGCAGGCAGCATTCTTGTCGCTGGCCGTCTCGAGCGACGTTCCGCAGAAGTGGGTCAATCGCTTCCTGAAGGGGCTGCTGGGTCTGGCGGAGGAATTCAAGCTTCCGCTGGCAGGTGGCGACACGGCGCAGTCGGCAGGCGGGATTCAGGCGGACATTGTGGTGGTCGGGTCGGTGCCAAAAGGGAAAGCAGTCCTCCGTTCGGGAGCGAAAGCAGGCCAGCAGATTTATGTCACCGGGGAACTGGGAGGTTCGGCGGCGGTGCTGGCGCGGCTCGCGGATTCGAAACCGGTGGGCGCAGAGTATTCCCGCGCTTTTTCCAGGCACTTTCGTCCGCAAGCGCGGGTCGCCGTAGGCCAGTGGCTGCGGCAACGGCGAATCGCTTCGGCCATGATTGACTTGAGTGACGGGCTTTCCACCGACCTCGAACATATCTGTCAGGAAAGCCACGTGGGCGCAGAGATCGAGGCTGCGGCCATTCCGCGGGCGCAGGTTGGGCTGGGCAATAAACGGGTCGCGCTCGACTTGGCGCTGCATGGCGGCGACGACTATGAGCTGCTGTTTACTTCCGCGGCGCGCGTCCCCTCCAAGATCGCGGGAGTTCGAGTAACGCGGATCGGGCGAATCACGCGGTCCGCGGGGATGCGCCTGATCGGGCCGGATGGGAAGGCGCGGCCGCTCCAGGCCAGAGGATGGGAGCACTTCAAAGGGAATGGGTAATTTTTGCAACCTTGAAACCTTGAAACTTTGAAACCTCGGCTCTCTGAAACCTTCTCCTAAGGTGACTTCGGTTACCTGCCGGTGGTGACGAAGGAGGACTAGAGTAGGCTCATGACAAAAGCGGTTTCACTCCTGGCGTTCAGCATCGTGATGTTGCTTCCAGCTTTCGGGCAGGGATCTCCAGCGGCTCGCAAAATCGATAACGAATTCGTGCAAAAGCAATTTGGCAGGGAGTTCACGCTGCTGCCCGATATCGCACCGGTGTTCGGCGACCTGGATGGCGATGGCGTGGAAGACGTGGTGATCGCGGCACGCTGCAAGAATCCAATGCTCGATCAAGGCGATCACAATTACACGGTGATCGACCCTTACTACGACTTTTTTGGCTATGGCAACCCCAGGGTAACGACCACGTTCGTCGAGCCCGACCCGGCGCTGCGGGGTCTGGTGGTGCTGGTCATCCATGGCGCTGGGCCGGACGGCTGGCGCTCGGCAACTCCGAAAGCCAAGTTTGTGATGATTCATTTGCCCTATCGCACGATCTCCGTTAGAAAAATGAGGTTGCGCAAGAAAACGGTCGAAGCGATCTACGTTGAACAACTGGGCGAAACCGGAGAATCGGGAGAAAGCGCCGCCGTGTTCTTCGACGGGAAGAAATTCCGCTATGTGCCGATGGGCGGCAGCATGGAGTAGTTGAAAGGCCGTGGCTCTAACCGGCCGGGGAGAACATTGGATTTGTATCAGGGTATCGCTTCCGCGCTGCCAAATGTCCCTCCAGATCAGATGCTCCTTTAGGGGCGGCCCGCAGCCTGATGTAGTAACCTTCCTTGCTGAATTGCCTCACCATTTGAAATACCGCGTTCTAGTGGAGCGACTGGCGGTGTGCCGGCTTGCCTGCGATGCTCGCATTCCTGCCTGGGCACTGGCAGGACAATTTTTCTGTGTGGTACGCACGCGCGATGAGCTCTCCATAGTTTTCCCGGAGGACGCCCGCCCGGCGGAACCCTGTGCCGGCGATCGAATGCCGGCCAGCGCGCCTGTCGAACGCGGATGGCTGGCCTTGAAGGTCGAAGGGCCATTTCCTTTCTCGCTGACCGGCGTGCTGGCATCGTTTGTGCAACCGCTGGCGGCAGCGCAGATTCCGATCTTCGCAATTTCGACGTTTGATACCGATTATGTGCTGATCAAGCGCGAGACCCTGGAACAGGCGGTGGCGGCGCTGGGCGCGGCCGGACACGAAAAACTTGCCGAAGGTGATTGCGAGTGAGTCCGAATTGCCATTTAACCGCGCTTTTCCACCGAATACTGGCCGCAATTGGACTGCGGCCTGCCTGCGATGATTAAATCAAGATGATTAAATCAGAATGATTCAATCAAGCTCTTATGGCATCGCTGGTGAAACTGCGCCGTAAATTCAAGGCGGCGGAACGCAACGCCCACGGCTTCTGGCAAATCCTGAAAGCCTTGGTGTCGACCGACCATCCTCTGCTGGCGCATCTGATCCCCATCCGGCGCTGCAATTTAGCCTGCACGTACTGCAACGAGTTCGACGATTTTTCCAAGCCTGTGCCCACCGAGCAGATGTTGCAGCGCGTCGACAAACTGGGCGATCTCGGCACTTCCGTGATCACCATCAGCGGCGGCGAACCGCTGCTACATCCGCAACTGGATGACATCATTCACCGCATGCGGCAACGCAGGATCGTGTCGGGGCTGATCACCAACGGGTATCTGCTGACCGCCGACCGCATCCAGCGGCTGAACCGGGCGGGCCTGGAGTGGCTCCAGATTTCGATTGATAACGTGAATCCCGACGAAGTTTCCAAGAAAAGCCTGAAGGTGCTCGACCGCAAACTGCAACTGCTGGCCGAGCACGCGGAATTTCACGTGAACATCAATTCGGTGGTGGGCAGCGGCGTGAGCCATCCGCAGGATGCGCTGACCATCGGCAAGCGCGCGCTGGAACTCAGCTTCAGCTCAACTGTGGGAATCATTCATGACGGCTCGGGGCAGTTGCAGCCCTTGAACGACGAAGAACGCCGCGTGTACCACGAAATGAAGGCACTGGAGAAACGCAGTTTCACCCGGGTGAATGCGTTTCAGGACAACATCGCGCTGGGGCGTCCGAATCAGTGGCGCTGCCGCGCCGGGGCGCGCTATCTCTACATTTGCGAGGACGGATTAGTGCATTACTGCTCGCAGCAGCGCGGCTATCCCGGCACCCCGCTGGAGAAATACACGATTGCCGACTTGCGCCGCGAGTTCCACACCGAGAAGCCATGCGCACCCCATTGCACGGTATCGTGCGTGCACCAGGTGTCGGTTCTGGATGCCTGGCGCGCGCCGCAATGGCCGGCGACCGCGTCCGAACCGGCCAGCGGACTCGTGCATATCGAGTAGCTCTCAGCTATGAGCTCTCAGTAAGAACCTTCCAGAAAATCCTGCCCCGGTTCTCCACCGACAGCGCATTGACAATGTAGCAATTACGAACTAACTGATGGCTGATAGCTGAGAGCTGCTCTTAGAACGTTGTCGCCACGGTGAACCGGAAGGTCTTGCGTGGTTCCCGAAGGGTGTAGGCAGAGCCCAGGGTCGCCTTCGTCAGGTCATACGTGTAAGTGCCAGCGTTGTAAGCTGTGCACGTCGGATCCCCCTGCACCGGACAAGGGAACATGGCCCGGGTGATCGGTATGGGAGGCGTGGCGCTGGTATTGAGGCGCATGGCATTGTAGGCATAGTAAATGCGGAAGGGAGCATTGACTACCGGCAACATCATCTGCAACTCGAGCCCGGTGGACATCCGCACCACCCAGTTCGTGCCGGGGACCGGGCTGAGGTTCTGCGAGATGCCGCCTATTTTTTGCCCACCGGCACAGGCATAAGCCGAATTCAGTTGCGGGCAACCGAACAGCGTGTTGATCAGCGTGTCGTACTGGACAATGTTGGTCTGCAACTGCGAGGTGCGCAGGATCGGGTCGGTGCCCATGTCAACAAAAGGCGCGATGGCGACCGGACCGGCGATGGTGATGCGGTACTCAAGGTTGCCGGTAAGACTGAGGTCGCCGCCCGGAGTTACGAGTTGATTGTAGGGAACCGGAATATTCCAGCAGTTGGCGGCGCATCCCCCCGAGGAGTTTGTCTGTACCGCAAACCGGGGATTAGCGGGCACGAAGGTTCCATCCTGGTTTCTGAGGGGCACGGTCTGAGCGCTGGGCAGGTAGGCGATGGGAGAAACGGTGCGGATGTCGAAGCCGCGAATATCATTCTCGCCACCCAGATAGGCGCGTTCAAACGGAGGCGCAACGATCCCGCCATATCCTGTGATAAACGAAGCCTGCATGTTGTACCCGAAAGCATTGCGTCGCTTTTGCATGGGGAAGAACTGTTTGTACGAAATGATGGGCCGGATGGTATGTACCGTGCCGCCAATGCCGGAAAACTCCCCGCCGATGAATAGGCTCTTGCCGTGGTGCGGCGCGTAGGCCGCATCGAGGGTGTTCATGGTGAAGCTGGGGGTGATCTTGCTGGTTATGATGCCGTTGAGAGCATTGGGGCCGGTAATGCCGCGAAAGTTGAGATTCTCAAATAACAGCTTGGAAGCGGTGCTGACCGCGACCAGCGAAGAGCGGTCGAAGGAGTAGCTGATTCCCAGGCGCTTGAAGGAATGGCCCTTCCGCAAAGGGTAGCTTACGGACCCGCTAAAGCCGGTACTCGACTGCGAGTAGTTTTGCAGGTTCTGCAGGTAGACGGAGGGCAGGTTCAGATTCTGTCCCGTCGCAATGGCATACTGCCGAGCCTGGTCATAATTCGTCTTCCGGGTGTAGACATTGAACCCGGCCTGGATGGGCCGGTCAAACATGTAGGGTTCAGTGAATCCGAACACCAGGTCGCGCTGGCGGGAGCCCAGGCTGGCCTGCACAGAGAGCGTTTCGCCCAATCCGAGAAAGTTGTTGGTGGCGTAATTGATGCCGACAAATGCGCCGGCCAGGCCGCTCACGCCGCCTTGCAGTCCGATGCTGTTCTTCCCCTTTTCCTTCACCTTCAGCGTCAGATCGACGGTCCCCGCCTTTTCGTCGAGGTGGCGCTCGGTGGTGTTGGGATCGTCGGGCTTGAGCTGCTCGAAGTAGCCAAGCTGGTTCAGGCGGAGCAGGCTGAGCTCCCAGTAGCGCGAGTTGTAGATCTGGCCTTCTTCCAGAGCAATTTCGCGACGAATGACTTTGTCGCGCGTGGTGGTGTTGCCCTGGAACTCGATGCGACGCACGTAGAACTGCTTGCCTTCGTCCACGTCGATTTCCAGATTCACGATCTTCTTCTCGTCGTCGAACTTGGTGTCGGGAACGGATGTGAAGTTGATGTAGCCGGCTTCGCCATAGGCTTTGCGCAAGTTTTCCAGACCCTTGGCGACTTTTTCGCGGCTGAAAATTTCACCGTCCTTCATGGGGAAGAGGCTGCGCAGGGCGGCAGAATTGCGAATCGCCTTATTGTTCTTGAAGGTAATCGTGCCCAGGCGGTAGCGCTCGCCCTCTTCGATGGGCATGGTGATATCAACGGATTTGCCCAACCCAGGCTGAATCCACGGTATGTGGAAGCCCGTGTGTCCGGTGTCGTGGATCTCGGTTTTGGGATCGTCGACCAGCACCTTGAAATAGCCGCGGTTCTGGAACTCGGCGCGGACGCGTTCCGTGTCTTCGTCCAGTTTGGTGGCGTCGTAGGTTTTGGAAAACATGTTTTCCAGGAAAATGGAATGCGGAATGCCGACGGGCTTCAGGTTCTTCATGGACGCGCGCAGCGTGCGGTCGTTGATGTGTCTGTTGCCCCGGAAGCGGATGTGCCCCACCTTAACCTTCGGCCCTTCGCGAACCACGAACGTAATACCGACCGCATTGGGCGGAATCGGACGTATCTCAGTTCGAATCGTGGCGAACTGACGCCCGTGCTCGGCGAGCAGCTGCTTCAAAGTAACTTCGGCCTTCTTGATCTTCGTGGGATCGTACTGGCTCTCCACCGAGAGTCCAACCTTCCGGTCCTTGAATCGGTCGAGCACATCGCTGGTGGAAACCGCATTCAGGCCGGTGTAGTTGATCTCGCGGATGGTGGGCCGTTCTTTCAGGTAGATGTGAAGGATCCAACCTTTGGCGTTCTGCTCGCGCTCAAAGCGGATGTCCTCAAAGTAGCCTGTGTTCCACAAAGCATTGAAGTCGCGTTCGATAGCGGCCTGATCATAGACGTCGCCCACCTTGCTGAAGATGCGCGCCTTGACCGTGTCGGCTGGGATACGGCGGTTGCCGTGTATAACGATGCCAACGATCAGGTCCTGCTGGCCGACAACCGGAGCAGCCACGAGCAGGAGCGCCAACAGCGCGAAAAGATGATTCCAGAAGCAACGCTGCTTCCAACCTCTTGTGGGGGAAGGAGATTGAGACCAGAACGGGTCTCTCTGCGGGCCTGGGTCGTGGGCCAGTCGTGCGGCCCACACGGAGATAGCATGATGACGGCGATGAATTGCAACTACCTCGAAAAACTAGAGTTGGGAAAACGGTAATTATACGGTAGAGAGTGAGAACCGTCCAAGGCGGAGAACATCGCTCGGGGCTCTTAGCTCTTCGCCAAAAGCCAAAGGCCGACGGCTAGGAGCGATTTCTCCCTACCCGATGTCACGCCCGAAAGAGCTCCACCTCGATAGAGACGGAATAAAACGTCGCCGCGTTGCCCAAGGCCGTAAGTTTTTCTGAGGTTAGCACATTGATCGTAGAGACGGGCTGGCCCCGTCTCTCGCAGCGAATAAAAGGGCGGCCAGGTTCGGCCGCCCCGTCTTTGGAGTAACTTCAAGCCTGCCCGCTATTGTCCAGCCGGCAGCACCCGTACCCGGGCCGCCACCATCACCGGCTCGCCGTTATTTGGGTTCTTGAAGACCAGCCCGCGTGAGATCAAGTTCGGTGTGCCGGCTTGCTGCAATCCGGCCAGGCCGTCGATGTTCACGAAGTAAGTCTTATCGCCCGTCAGCACCGTGAAGGGCCCACCCGCGGCATAGCTCATGAGGGCGTCGTTCTGCATCGCGAAGTAGCCCTGATTGCTGCCTGTGCCTCCGGTGACGACCACGCTGTTTGCCACCAGCACACCGGTGACACCTTGGCGCCGCAACGAAACCAGATCCGGAGTGAAGTCGCTACCGGCGATGGTACCGCCGATGAAGATGCGCTGTGCAACCACCAGCGAAGAATCGTTGAATAACTGCCCTGTCAGGATGTTGTCGAAGAAGCAGACGTCGTAGGTGGAGACGCCGCTCAAGTTGATGGTCTGCACGGTATCGACCGGATAGATTGCCGACGTTCCCAGCTCTTCACCCACCCACATGGTCACGGTCTGCACCGGGCCCGAGGTTGGATTCACGGCAAGAATGCGGCCCGAGATGAAGGCCTTATCCGTGCTGACCAATTCCACGCCGCTGGCCAGAATGCTGCCATTCGCCTGCACAGTTCCAACCACGGAGACGATTCCGTCCACCACCAGCGTGCTCAAGCTGTTGCTGCCGTTGTAGACCGTGCTCGAGTTCACATCGATGGTTTCCTGGAAGCCGTAAGGCCCTTGCATCACGAATGAATTCGTGTTCGTGTCCACGGAAACGATGTTGCCGGTGAATTCAGTGACCTGACCCAGATCGTCGGAAGCGGAGACTGCTTGCACGCTCAACACCGGCGTGATCGCGCCCGTCATCTGATTGCTGCTGTTGACGACCAGCGAATCATGCAGGTTGAAGTCGATATGCAAACCGGCCAGTTCGTTGTTTCCCACCACCAGCGGTTTGCCCGCAGGGAACGGAACCGTGACGGTCGTCTGGGTAAACGAACCGGTCAGCGGCTGCACGGAAATCGGGTTCGCGCTGAGGTCGACGTAGTCAATCACCGGCGCCGGGTTGACGTTCTCAAAAGTGAAAGTCGCGCTGGTATAGGTACCCGGCGAAATGGTGTTGAAAGCCAGCAACGAGCGGAGTCCCATCAACCGGCCAAAATCGACCGCCGTCGGCGTGGTAAGTGCCGGCACGCTGGTTGAACTATTGTTGAGGGTGATCTTGTCGATGGTGATATTAAAGGAAACCACTGTCGACACCGGAGCGTCTTCGCCAACCACAAAAACGGATCCCTGTTGGTTACTGTTCTGACTATTGGTTGCTCCGCCACCGCAGGCCATGAGCAGGAACAGCGAGGCAAGTAAAACCACAAGCGTCGCAAAGCGTTTCATGATAACGAACTCCGTTGGTACCGGCGATTGGTGGGGAGGCAGATTCTGCTCGGTACGTAAGCAATAACCCGGCACTCAGGACAGAGTTGCGAAGATTTTTAGTAACATTACGGGCGGGATCCGGCTCTGGGAGCTGGTTTTGGCGGAATTATCCAGAATGCGGTCGGTGTAGAGACGGGGCTTGCCCCGTCTCTACTTAAATTCAAGCACTTCCTTCTCTTTGGCTTTGCTCATCTCTTCCATCTTCTTGATCTCGTCGTCGGTCAACTTCTGGATTTCGTCCAGCGCGCGTTTTTCGTCGTCTTCGGTAATCTTTTTGTCTTTCAGCGCCTTCTTGATGGCTTCGTTGCCGTCGCGGCGAACGTTACGTACCGCCGTGCGGTGCTCCTCGAGAATCCGGTGCAGGTGCTTGACCATATCCTTGCGGCGTTCTTCGGTGAGCGCCGGTATGGGCACGCGCACAATTTTGCCGTCGTTCATCGGGTTGAGGCCGAGGTCGGCGCTGCGGATCGCCTTTTCGATTGCCCCCAGCTGTGACATGTCGAACGGCTGCACCGTGATCATCTGCGGCTCGGGCGCGTGAATCTGTGAGACCTGGTTGAGCGACATCTGCTCGCCGTAGTAGTCGACCGAAACCGTGTCGAGCATGTGAACGTTCGCTCGCCCGGTGCGCGTGGCCGCCATTTCCCGGCGGAAGTCTTCCACCGCTTTGTCCATGCGCGTTCTTAATGTTGCGTAGACTTCTTTCAGGGCAGGATGAGCCATAGCTTGGGGCTCCTAGGATGCATTGAAATCAAAACTGTAGATTATAAACCTAAGGTTGAGGTCAGAGGTGAGAGGTCAGATTGCAGGCACTGATCTGATCCGGCGTTCCGATTTCATTCTCCTCTGAAGAAACGCCATATCTCCACGATCTTCCCAATGGGATTAGGAACCACCCAAAGGGCCACAAGAATCGCCACTCCCAGCACATATCCGATTACCTTCAGTGTGTCTATAACCATGTCAGCAAATCCCGCATCGTCGCCGGTTGCAGAGATAAAAACCCAAAGGGTCTGTCTTGGTTTTACTTCTGCAATCTGACCTCTAACCTCTGACCTGATCTAAGCGCTGACCCGCGACCCGATCTTCTCCCCCAGCACCACGCGGCGGATATTTCCGCGCCGGTTCAGGTTGAAAACGATGATGGGAAGATTGTTGTCCTTGCACAAAGAAATGGCGGTTGAGTCCATCACCTTGAGGCCCTTCTTCAGAACGTCCATGTAAGTGAGTTGCGCAAACTTCTTGGCGTCCTTCACCTTCATCGGATCGGCGTTGTAGATGCCATCCACCTTGGTAGCCTTGAGGATGGCGTCGGCTTTGATTTCCATGGCGCGCAGCGAGGCGGCCGTGTCCGTCGAGAAATAGGGGTTGCCGGTGCCGCCGGCGAAGATGACGACGCGTCCTTTCTCCAGATGCCGGATGGCGCGGCGCCGGATAAAGGGCTCGGCAACCTGGTTCATCTCAATCGCCGTCTGTACGCGGGTGAAAACGCTCTGCTTTTCCAGAGCGTCCTGCAAGGCCAGCGAGTTGATAACCGTGGCCAACATGCCCATGTGATCGGCGGAGACGCGATCCATGTCCTTGGCTTGGTCGGCAACCCCGCGGAAAAAATTGCCGCCGCCCACGACGATGGCCAACTGGATGCCGAGTTTGTGTACATCGGCCAGTTCCGCGGCGATTTCATGAATCCGTTTGGTGTCGACGCCGAAGCCTTGATCGGCGGCAAGAGCCTCACCTGAAAGTTTTAGCAATATGCGCTTGAAGATCGGAGTGGACATGAAAAAGCAGGTCCTTCCCCTTCGGCTACGCTCAGCGTCAGGATGACAATCAGTCGAAGAGAAGCATAAATCAAAAGGGGCGCCGCAGCGCCCCTGAATTATTCGGCTGCTACCTGGCAACCGGAGCAGACGCCGCGCCACCCTCGTCGGGTGGGTTGTCGGGCTTCGAGCTGACGAAAGCAACGGTAGCCGCCGCGTCACCAACTTTGAATCGGGCAAAGCGCCGCACGGCAATATTTTCGCCGAGCTTGCCCACTTTGGCGGCGATCAGCTGCGAGATACTGATGGTCTGGTCCTTGATGAAGGGCTGCTCCAGCAGGCAGACCTCTTCATAGAACTTTTCCATCATGCCGGCGACCATCTTTTCCGCGATGTGTGCGGGCTTGCCGCTGGCGATGGCCTTAGCGAGATAGATGTCCTTCTCGCGCGCGTAGTCTGCCGGCGTGACGTCTTCCTTCCGGACATACTTCGGATCGCTTGCCGCAATGTGCATGGCGATGTTGTGGACCAGTTCCTTGAAGTCCTCGGTGCGAGCTACGAAATCGCTTTCGCAGTTGACCTCGACCAGCACGCCAATCTTGCCGCCGGCGTGAATGTAGTGGGCCACCGAGCCTTCGCTGGTCACGCGCGCCGCTTTCTTGGCTGCGACCGAAACGCCCTTTTTGCGCAACAGGACAATCGCCTGTTCCAGGTCACCTTTGGCTTCGGTCAGGGCCTGTTTGCAATCCATCATGGGCGCTCCGGTTTTTTCGCGGAGCTCTTTTACCTGGGCTGCAGAAATGTTTGCCATAGTAGTACTCATTAGAATTAGAACCTCAGGTTTCAAAGTTTCAAGGTTTCAGAGTTTCAAGGAGGGTCAGTCAGGGGGCCACACTGAGGTCTAATCAAGGTTGCAACCTTGAAACTTTGCAACCTTGAAACCTTGAAACCTGCATTTTGCTAGAACCGGCGCGTCTCTGCCTGTAGCTCGTCAATGTCTTCGGTGGCGGCTGAGGGACGCTTCCGCGTGCCTTTGCCCAGCACATCTTCCATGCGGATCTCTTCACCTTCGCCGCCCGTTCCTTCGGGGCCCGCAGCGGGAGTTGCAGTTGCGTCTTCGACCGCGACCTCGGCAAGTATGGTTTCAGCAGCCTGGGCTTCGATTGCGCTGACCGGTTCCGGCTCTGCCGCCGCCTGAATGTCCGCCATCGCCTTGTCGTCCCGGGCATGCACGCCTTCGGCAATCGACTCGGAAATCTTCGAGGTAAACAACCGGATCGCCCGCAGCGCATCGTCGTTGCCCGGGATCACGTAATCCACTTCACTCGGGTCGCAGTTCGTATCGACCACGGCAACCACTGGGATGCCCAGCTTGCGCGATTCGCGCACCGCGATCTGCTCTTTGTTCGAATCGATGACGAAGATCGCATCCGGCAACCGCGTCATGTTCTTGATGCCGGCAAGATTGGCTTGCAGATGTTTGCGCTCGCGCTCGAGCTTGATGACTTCCTTCTTCGGAAGCAGGTCGTAACGGCCGTCGGTGGCCATATCGTCGAGCTCTTTGAGCCGCTTCACAGATTTCTGTACGGTGACCCAGTTGGTCAGCAGGCCACCCAGCCAGCGCTGATTCACGTAGAACATCGAGCAGCGCTGCGCCTCTTCGGCAATTGCGTCCTGTGCCTGGCGCTTGGTGCCCACGAAGAGAATGATTCTGCCCTCGGCCGCCAGGTCCTGCACGAATTTCGACGCTTCCTTGAACATCTTCAGCGTCTTCTGCAGGTCAATAATATAGATACCATTGCGCTCGCCAAAGATGTACTCCTTCATCTTGGGGTTCCACCGCTTGGTCTGATGCCCGAAGTGAACGCCAGCTTCGAGCAACTCCTTCATCGTGATGTTTGCCAATCAACCTCCTCAGTTGGTCTGCATCCGGACACTCACCGGCCCCGGATTGCCATTCCCGTCCACCCCATCTCGGGGAGGTGGGGGGATGAATTGAACTCCTAAAATCAAAGTTTCAAGGTTTCAGAGTTTCAAGGTTTCAAAGATTCAAGGCCGCCGCCAAACTTCCTTGAAACTTTGAAACCCTGAAACCTTGAAACCTGCGCACTCCACTACCGCTTACTGAACTGGAACCGTTTCCTCGCGCCTTTTTGTCCATACTTCTTGCGCTCTTTGGCCCGCGGGTCACGAGTTACCATGCCCTCAGCCTTGAGCTGCTTGCGCAATTCCGCATTGAACTCCATGAGCGCGCGTGTGATGCCCAGCCGCACTGCGTCGGCTTGCCCAGCAACTCCGCCACCGCACACGTTCGCCAGCACGTTGAAGTTCGCCGTGGTCTCGGTCGACACCAGGGGCGACTTCGCACTGATGCGCTGCGAGGGCGTCACAAAGTATTCCTCGAACGCCTTGCCGTTAACCTTGAACTCGCCGCTGCCAGGACGAAGAAAAACCCGCGCGATCGCCGCTTTGCGCCGTCCGGTTCCGTAGTATTGAACAGTTTCTGCCATTGTTAGCTTCTGGCTTCTAGCTGCTGGCTTCTAGCCACCCAAGGGCGAAGACAGCGCTGTCGACCAATCAACCTTTCCAAAGTTTCTTCAAACTCGATCTTGCTTGCCAGAAGCTAGTAGCTAGCAGCCAGCAGCTTCTTCTCCGGCTTCTGCGCCTCGTGCGGATGCTTGTCGCCGCGGTAAACCTTCAGCTTCGTAAACATCTGTTTGCCCAGCTTGTTCTTGGGCAGCATGCGCGACACCGCGTCTTCGATGATCAGCTCCGGCTTGCGGACCATGCGCTTCTTCATTTCCTCTGAGCGCAATCCGCCGGGATATCCGGTATAGCGGTGATACGTCTTCTGATCGGCCTTCATGCCGGTGATCTTGACCTTGTCGGCGTTGATGATGACCACGTGATCGCCGGTATCGATAAACGGTGTGTACTTCGGATTTTCTTTGCCGATCAGAATGCGAGCTACGCGCGAGGCCAGCCGTCCCAGCGGAAGCCCGCTCGCATCCACCACAAACCACTTACGCGCAATATCTCCCTCTTTAGGGAAATAGGTTGACATCGGAACTCTCCCAGAAAATTAAAGAACGCTACGAAGACCGCTGAGTGCCCTAAGCAATATCCATCCACGCAGAACGCGCGCTAGGTGTTCCAGGCGGGCAGCCGCAGGACTTCCAAAGACCTCAAGGATAGCCCAGTGCCGACGCCCTTGTCAACGAACAGGTTCAGCGGTAAGGGGTTACCGGAGTCAGGGCTGTTGACTTTAGATCGCCCGATTACCCGATCACCAGATGACCCGATCTCTCTATTTCCCGCCCACCGACTGCAAGCACCGCCCGTAGAGTTCCAGCAGATGGGCGGCGTATTCCTCGGGTTTTTCGGCCCCGCCCCCGCCCTGGAAGCCGACGCCGACCCCAGTTGTCTTGCCGTAGCCCGTGGTCATGGCGATGAATTTCATGAGGTCAAGCGCGATGTCTTCGTTGCGCCGGGAGCCTAGAGGAAGAGCGGCCATTTCCATGATAAAAACTCCTCGTAAACGGTGAAATCCGCCGGTTTTCCCGGCCCAACCGCGATCATAGCAGAACCATCGCCGATGGACTGAGTGGAAGAAAAGTCAGATTGAATCCAGCCCCGGAGGGCTGCCCTCATGCCGCCGCCCGCAAGTAATTTCGCAGCCGCAGCAACACCGCCCCCAGCGCCCCCGTTCCGGCAAACCAGATCGCCAGCGTAGTATTCACCACCCACCCCGGCGCCACTCCCACACGCCGCAGCAGAAACGGCAGAAAATTCCAGGTTGTGATGTGGACGTAATCCCATGGGTCCTGAGTCATGGCCTCGGTGTTCAATCCCCACGCATCCATCTTGCCCAGTGCGAAGGCAACAATGTTCTTGCAGCGCAGAGCAATCACAAACGTCGGATGCCCCAGCGTCTCCATCTGGTAGATTTCGAGCGGCAGCCAAAAGGCGAGCGATGCCAGCTGAATCACCAGGCTGACCGCGATCAGCACCCATCCCGCTCGCCAGATCGTTGTTCCCAGAACCTCCCGATAGCGCATGAGCAGCGGCACCGCAGCCAGTGCCGCCAGTTCCACCGTGGTCGAAACATAGCGATCGCCCCAGGCAAAGTCGCCGCTCCAGAAGGTGTAGCGCGCATAAAAGCAGATATAGCCGAGCAACAGCAGAAGAGAGGTCAGCCCATAAGCGCGCACCTCTGGAGTCAGCCGCCTCCACAGCAACGCCAGGAGGAAGATAGACAGCACAAGAAGCGGATCGAAAAGGAAGATAGACTTCTCCGGCTGGAACAGCGCACTGAGAACGCCTACATGAAAGGGCGTATTCCACGGAAAATTCACCGGCAGCGTAGGATCGATCTGGCGCTGCTCCTGGGCGAATAAGGTTATGTAGGTGTTGGTGAAGGATCCGAAGCGGTAAAACTGGTAGACGCGATCGGCCACGAGAAAGAATGCGTACAGGGGCGCGGTGACTTTGCAGTAGTCGAGGAGGCGTTGCCACAACGAACGCTCGCGCACTCCTTCGAAGCATAGGACGAGTAACAGAAAGATTCCCGCCGCAATCAGATCCAAGCCGGTGGTGAGCCGCGTAAGCAGGTTCAGCCCCAGCGCGCCAGATCCCCAGAAAAGCGCCCGTCGGCTCCCGGTGCGCAGCCATTCGTACTGAAACGAAAATCCCGTCAGCGTCAGCAACAGGATGTAGTTGTTCTCCATCAGGTTCTGCGTGTAGTGAAGATGCGTGGTGCAGAACATCAATGCCAGCACGCCCGCCGCCGACTCTTTCAAGCCAAAGCGCAACTGGCGCAGGAACCGGAATACTATCAGCGCCGTAAGAACGTTGACCAGAATGTTGGTGCTGTAGCTGACCACAATGCTGCGCACGGAGGGATCGTCTTCGTAATCGGAGAAGATAGGCCAGTGCGCAATCCACGTCCCCAGAAGATCGGAGGGCAGCATCAGCAGCGACTGCCCGATGCCATACCAGCTGTAAAGCCGCCCTCCCCGGCCATGCAGGCCAAATTCGGGATACTCATTGGGGAAAACCTGCGGCTCCGAGGTCCAGATCCAATGCGTGGTTTGCAGCCGGTGCGCCGTGTCGGAGGTCCCCAACTCGCCCGATTGCACCACAAAAGCAAGCAGCCCCGCCGTCAGACACAGGAGGAAAAGCGGATCGCGCAGCCAGTGTGCGAAACGAGAAGTCATTGCCTGGATGGTAATTCGAAAGCGACAATTTAAGAAGTATCGGCGCGCAATTGGGGCTATTTGGTGCCAATTGGCTGTTTACGCCAATTATGGAGACGAGGTGGGCGCTAGCCTGCGTTCGGTTTAGCAAGCGGCTCGACGTTTTTCTTGCCCGCATACAGCCGATTAACCCTCGGTTGGACGATCCAAACTCCGATCGGGAAAAACCAGATCAAAAATAATGCCCCTGCATAGCTGGAGAACGAGGCCGGCTTGCCCCTCTCTGCCGACACAAGGCTCTTTGAGACGAAATAGAAGCTGTAGACCAAACAAAACATTGCCAACAGATGCAACGGGAAGATGACTGCAATCAGCAGGGGCCGAAGGTCTCCAAAGAAAACATTGAAAGCAAACAGGTAGACCGGTGTGTAGATTAGCGCAAAGCGAAAAATTCCGAGGCTCAACCTCAGGGTAGGAGGCGCGATGGATGTGAGAAATGACCCCAGAGACCACAACCAGAGAGCAAGCGAGAGCTGGGCCAGACCAAGCGCAGCCCAAGATAGGAGACCGGCTATTCTCAAACTCTCAGCCGAGAGTGCTCTCGCCCCTGTAAACGGGACAAATTCCGCAACGCAGAACATCCCGAATAAAAGGAGGAATATCTGCCAATGCTTGGTGCGGAGAAAATAATCTGCGACGCTCATGTTTCCAGCCTTGTTTTAGGCCGACCTTAAACTCCGAGAATTTATATCATGGTAGTCACAGAGGATGCGGCTCGAACCTTGCGAATCTTTCCACCCCGCTCGAATAGCTGGCGTAACATTGCGATTACACGAATAACCTTCAGGGCGACTTCAACGTGAGGCGTGACCCTACCCCACCTCCACCAGCCCGTAACTAAGCGCCCAGCGCGCTCGCATCTCCCGCAGCGACCGATCAATCTCCTCTTTCGATATTTCCGCGTTCGGCCCCGAGATCACAAACGCCGCCTCGCGTTTGGCTGCTTCCAGCAGTTGCCGGTCGCGGATGATATTAGCCACGCGGAAGCTCGGAATGCCAGCTTGCTTCGTCCCGAAAAATTCGCCCGGCCCGCGCAGCTCAAGATCAAGCTCCGCGATCTGGAAGCCGTCGTTTGAGCCGACCATAGCATCAAGCCGCCTCTCGCCTTCTTCGGAAATTTTCCCGCCGCGCATCAGCACACAATAAGATTTCGCCGCGCCGCGCCCAATGCGTCCGCGCAACTGGTGAAGCTGCGCCAAGCCAAAGCGGTCGGCGTGCTCGATCACCATGACGGTAGCGTTGGGGACGTCGACTCCGACTTCAATCACCGTGGTGGCTACAAGAATTTCAATCTTGCCCGCTTGAAATTCGCGCATCACGCGTTCTTTTTCGTCGGCATCAAGCCGCCCATGCAGCAACCCGACATGAAGGTTGGGAAAAATCTTCTCCCGCAACTGCCGGTGCATCTGCTCGGCAGCTTTCAGTTCTCGTTCTTCGTTCTCCTCAATTACCGGATAAACCACGTAAGCCTGATGTCCTGCGTCAATCTGTTTGCGAACGAAATCCCAAACTTCAGGCACGCGCTCGTCCGCCACCGAGCGAGTAACAACCGGGGTGCGTCCCGGCGGAAGCTCGTCGAGCATGGAGATATCGAGGTCGCCAAAGAGAGTGAGGGCTAGCGTTCGCGGGATGGGCGTAGCGGTCATTACCAGCACATCGGGCTCTGGGTCGGCGACGGTCGAGCTGCGCCCGGAGGCGGGCAAGAATGCCCGCCTCACACGGGCATCGTCTGTCTTCTTCATCAGCTTCAGGCGCTGCATCACGCCAAACCGGTGCTGTTCGTCCACCACCACCAGCCCGAGCTTTTCAAATTCGACGCGGTCCTGAATCAGCGCGTGCGTGCCGATGACCAGTTGCGCGCTGCCCTGCGCGATGTGCCGCCGCGCATCACGTTTGCGATCCTGCTCGAGTGACCCCGTCAGCAGCACAATACGGTATCCGGCCCGCTCCAGAATCTGCCGCGCGGAAAAATAATGCTGCTGCGCCAGAATTTCCGTAGGCGCCATCAACGCGACCTGATAGCCGTTTTCGATGGCGATGATCGCGGCCTGAAACGCCACGATGGTTTTGCCCGATCCCACGTCACCCTGCAGCAAACGCCGCATCGGACAAGGCGTCTGCATGTCGGTGGCGATCTCTTTCAGCACGCGCTTCTGCGCCGCCGTCGGATGAAACGGCAGTATCTTTTTGATCGTCGCGCGCACGCCATCGTTCAGCTGAAAGGCGACGCCGGTTTGCGCCTTCTGCTCGCGGCGCTTGAGTTCGAGCCCCAGCTCGATGAAAAACAGTTCATCGAAAATCAACCGGATATGCGCCGCCGTCCGCGACGATTGCAAATCGGAGAAACTTTCTCCCGCATCCGGCCAGTGAACCTTCCACAATGCCTCGCGCGGGGACCCCAGGCTCAAATGCGCGCGCACCGCTGCCGGAATTGGATCGGGAAGATCGGGATTCAGATTTTCCAGCGCCCCTCGGATAATGCGCCGGAACCAGCGCGGCGTGAGCTTGCCCTGGCCGGTCGACTCGTAGATCGGAACAATCCGCCCAATCTCAAGCGACGCTGCTGCCTTTTTCTCGGCCTCGTCGGCGCCGCCCTCTTCATTAATGTCGCCAAGAATCTCGAATTGCGGCTGCACGATCTGCAATTCGCCGTCGCGGCCCTCTTCGACCTTGCCGTAGAGAGCTAGCATTTGCCCGGGCTGGAAGCGATCTTGAAGATAGGCGGCGTTAAACCATATACACTTCAGACGGCTGCGGCCTTGCCCAACAGTGAGCTGGAAGATGGGCATCCGCCGCGTGCGAAACAATCCCGAGTTCCGCACTTCGGCAATCACCGTCGCCATTTCTCCAGCGCGCAGTTCGGCCACGGAACGCGGGTTCAGCCGGTCTTCGTAGCGGAAGGGCAGGTAATGCAGCAGGTCGTCAACGGTTCGAATGCCCTTGGCGGCAAGCACGTCGGCCAGCCGCGGGCCGATGCCTTTCACATACTGCACTGGAGTGGACGGGTCGAGCATCGTAAGCGATGTTAGCAGGAGCAGCGCCCTGGGCAATGACCGAGTAAGCCTGTGGAACAAGGGCGGTTCGTATCAGGGCATGCCTTCAGGCATGCCGAAAGGCGTTTAAAATTGAATGCGCCTTCAGGCGCTGGATTCTCCGGATTCAAGTTCACCACAGGCTGCTGTGGTCACAAGCTAATGATGAAGAATTTTCTCGACGCGCTCGTGGCCGTGCTTGCAGGCAACGCAATCTACTTCCTGCTTATGCCGCATCTGCCCGTCGTCGTACGGCACAGGCTTTTCCGGGAAGACTTAGGCCTGCTGCTGGATTTCGCCATCTGCACGGCGATCTTTGCAGCGGTGAAGTATGTGAGGCGCCGCGAAGAATGACTGTCGTAAACTCATCGCATCAGGTTTGCGCGTCTCCCATGCTGAAGCCGCGAGAATCGATTGCCGGGATGAGCCCGTACTGCTCGCCCATCGTGAGCCGCGCCGGGCTGAGTCTCGATCTCAATGAGAGCATGGCCGGATGCTCGCCGCGCGTGCTGGCGCGTCTGCGCTCGCTCTCGGCGGCGGAGGTCTCGCTGTACCCAGAGCGCGAGGCAGGTGAGCGGCTGATCGCGAATTTCCTGGGCATCGCGCCAGAGCAAGTGTTGCTCACCAACGGAGCAGACGAGGCGCTGGCGCTGCTTTTCGCAACTTACCTCGCCCCCGGCGATGAACTGCTGTTTGCCGACCCAACCTTCGTGATGTATCCGATGCTGGGCGAGGCACTGGGGGCGCAGCTGGTACGGGTGAGGTCAGGCGAAGAACTGGCGTTCCCGACTGCCGATTTTCTGGCTCGCATATCGCCGCGCACCCGCGTAATCGCCATCGCAAATCCCAACAATCCCACCGGCCTGGCGGTTCCGCGCGCGGACCTGTTGAAGATTGTTGAAGCGGCGCCCGATTCGGCGGTGCTCATCGACGAAGCCTACTTCGAGTTCTGCGGCGAGACGCTGATTCCGGACTTGGCGCGCCATCCCAACCTGTTCGTCGCACGGACCCTTTCCAAAGCCTACGGACTCGCCGGCCTGCGCCTCGGAGTGCTGACCGGAGCGGCGGAGCAGATCAGTTTTATCAGGAGGCATAGTGAGCCCTTCAACGTGAATTCTGTGGTACTGGCTTGCCTCGAAGAAGCGCTGGCGGACCAGGCGTTTGTGCGCGATCACGTGGCGCAGGTAAAGCGCGGCCGGGAGCAACTCGAGCGGTTGTTCGACGAGCTGGGCCTGCGCTTCTGGCCGAGCCAGGCAAACTTCGTTCTGGTGCGCGTCGGTGCGCCGGCGCAAGCATTCGTAGAGTCAATGCGGCGACGCAGCATTCTGGTCCGCGATTCATCCGCCAATCCCGGCTGCGAAGGGTGCGTGCGAATCACTGTGGGCACGCCCGCGCAGATGGACGGAGTTTTGCAGGCAATTAGTGAAGTTGTCGCGGAAAGCCGGCTTTGTGCTAACCCTCAGTTGTCATCCTGAGCAAAGCGAAGGACCTCTGTAGTTTGCTGGCCGCAAAGGAATGCATAGGTCCTTCCCCTTCGCTTGCGCTCAGGGTCAGGATGACAACTTAAACTCTCCGCGAATTATGTAACGTGACTCCCGCCGGCGATCTTCTCCGCGCTGCTTTTCGCGATGGCTGCGGCCGCGATCTGGGCGATGTCCAGCAACTCCGGCGGCGTGTCAGTGGCCGCCGCCAATCCGTCGCGTAGCATCGAGTTGCAGAACGGACACGCTGCCGCGACCACGCTTGCGCCTGTCGCCACCAGTTCCTGGGCGCGCTCCAGATTGACGCGCTTGCCTGACTCTTCTCCCAGAAACATCAAACCACCTCCGCCGCCACAGCAGAAGCCGCGTTCGCGCGCCCGCGGCGGATCCACCACATTGCCGAAGCGCGCGATCACGTCCCGAGGTTGGTCATAGACGCCGCGATACCGCCCCAGGTAGCAAGCATCATGAAATACCATGCTCCCCTGCGCGGCAGTATCCAGCGGAAGCTTGTCGCGAAACCGCGCCAGCAGTTCCGTGTGGTGCTCGATCGCCACGTTCCCGCCATGCTCCTTCCAATCCACACCCATGGTGCGCACGCAGTGCGGGCAGATTGAAACCATCTTTTTCACGCCCGCTTCGCGTATCTGTTCCAGGTTCCCCTGCGCCAATTCGCCAAACAGGTAATCGTTGCCCAGTCGCCGCACCGGATCGCCGTTACATTTCTCCTGGCGCAGAACGCCAAAGCTGATGCCCAGGTGGCGCAGCACCTCCACCAGCGCCAGCAGAATCTTCCGTCCATTCGGGTCATACGATCCCAGGCAGCCCATCCACAGGCAATATTCCTGGGTCCCGTCGAAGTAGGGCAGGCCGCTCTTCTCGATAAATTTTCCCCGTTCGGACGGCGGGAACCCCAGCGCATTCCCCTGGCGTTCGAGCGTGTTGAACAGATCGCCGCCATGACTGTTATCCCACTTGCCGGTATTTACCGCGCCGCGCCGCAGCCCCACGATTAAAGGCAGGTGCTGAATGCCCACCGGGCACTGGAACTCGCAGGCCCCGCACGTGGTGCACTGAAAAGCGGCTTCCATGGAAAGGAATTTGCCGAGCAGCGGCTCGCTGCTCTTCGGTCCAAACTCTTGCAGGTAATGCCGCGTGCCCAAGATGATTTCCTTGGGATTCAGAATCTTTCCCGTGTTGTTGGCCGGGCAGTGTTCGGTACAGCGTCCACACTCGACGCAGGTATAGGCCTGCAGACTGGCGATCCGGGTCAGATCCTTGCCCGTGTCTAGGCCGAAATCTTCGTCGCCCACCAGCGGCGGGATCTTGCTGAAGCCGTCGCGCTCCAGAAATACCGTCAACGGGCTCAGCACGAGGTGCATGTGCTTGGTGCCGGGAATCAGCGGCAGAAAAACCAGCAGCACCAGCGTGTGCGCCCACCACAACGGCCAAGCCGCAGCGCTGCCTTCCGGCACCCAGAAATTGGCCAGGTAGGTGATCATCAACGCGAAAATCAGGAACGCGATCAGGCCCGATTCCGGAGACAGCGGCTCCAGCCATTTCGGCCGGATGACGAACCGTCGGAAGGCGAGCGCCGCAATCGAAACGGCCACGGCCACGGCGAACACACCCGCAAACACAAAATAAAAACGCGAGAAACCGCCATGCGACAGGAAGCCCAGGCCGAATCCCTCGGCGAAGTGGTTGAGCGTCACCAGAGTGAAAACGCAGAAGCCCCAGAACACAAAGGCATGCGCCAGGCCGGGCAGCGGCCTTTGGGCAATCACCTGTCCCTGCGCGGCGACCTCCCAGAGCACTCTGCGGATGCGCGGGCCAATCGGCCGCAGTTGGAAATCGGCGTCCGGCTTCGATGCCAGGATCACACGCAACGCAGCGCCGAACTTCCGCCAGAACAGATACACCGAAACGCAGATGGCAACGAGCAGGACGACTTGTCCCGGCCAGTTCATACAGGCATGTCTCCAGATAACCCCGACAGTCTAACGTAGCCGCAGTTCCTTATGCACCAGCAACCGCGCAGGAGCGGCCGACGGTGAGCTACGGGTTTTGATCTTGTTTTGAAGGGGTGCGGCTTCCGAACCCGGCACTGGCTACCCTTTCCACACGGGTATATACTGCTCCCGTACTTTTGAAGTTGCCCAGCTATGACCGGGAACGGGGCGCATTTTCATTTTCATACAGGCTCCGTAAATAGAACGCTGGCACAGGGGTTCTAGTTGTCATGCGCCCTGGACGGCCGGCGGGGGCGGGAATCGCATGAGCGACTCCTTCCCCGAGAGAGGTTGTCGTGGACGTCGTACTCATACGCCTTCTATTTGTCCTCACAGTCGCTGTCATTTGCTTTGTCATTCATCCGTTTAGCCTGCCTGCAAACCAAGCCGCAGCCGTCGGTCTGTTGATCGGCATCGCCATCGTTGTGTTTGAGTGGCGGTTGCGCGCCATGAGCCTGCGGCGCCTGATCGGAGCCGCCATCGGAAGCGTGCTCGGCATCGTCGGCGCTTATCTGTTCGCCCTCGTGATTCGCAACAGCATTCCAGCCAGCCCCACTCAGAGTTTCCTGCAGATCATGGTTATGCTGATCATGGCCTACGTGGGCTTGGCGGTCGGCGCCAATAAGGGCGACTTGCTCAATCTGGCGGCGCTCGGGGGAGTTTTTGGCGGCGAAAAGACGGGTAAGAAGAGTTACAAGATCCTGGATACCAGCGTCATTATTGACGGCCGCATCGCCGATATCGCCGAGACTGGTTTCCTCGACGGCCTGATTGTGATCCCGCAGTTTGTGCTCCGCGAATTGCAACTGGTGGCCGATTCCGCCGATTCGCTCAAACGCAATCGCGGCCGCCGCGGCCTCGACATCCTGCAGCGTTTGCAGAAAACTGCGTCGGTACAGATCCAGATTGTGGAAGACGACTTCCCCACCGTCCGCGAAGTCGATATGAAGCTCATCGAACTGGCCAAGCTCTATGAAGGCAAGATCCTCACCAACGACTTCAATCTCAACAAAGTCGCTCAGTTGCAAGGCGTGGCCGTGCTCAACATCAACGAGCTGGCCAACTCCCTCAAGCCCATCGTCCTGCCCGGCGAAGTCATGCGCGTATTCATCCTGAAGGAAGGCAAAGAATACAACCAGGGCGTAGCCTATCTCGATGACGGCACCATGGTGGTCGTCGATAACGCCCGCAAGATGATTGGCAAGACCATCGACATCTCCGTGACCTCGGTCCTGCAAACTACCGCCGGCAAAATGATCTTTGGCAAGTGGGATGAACGTGGGACGGGCCGCCACGACAGCAAGGCGCCAGCGCCGCCTCCTGTGGTCACGTCTCCGGCCGCAGCACCCAACGGACCGCCCTACGACCCGGCAAAAAAAACCGCACCGGCAGTGAATGACCGGGCAGCCGAATAGTTTTGAATTCTCCATCGCTTTAGCTGTAGAGACGGGGCTTGCCCCGTCTCACTCCGAGGCAGGAGACGCCGCCAGCCGCGTCTCAACGGCAAAAAGCATGGCGCCTGTACTATACTGATCGCCCCTATGAAGGTGTTTGTTATTGTCCCTGCCGCCGGATTGGGCACGCGCATGGCGCCGCCCTCGGCCGCGAATTCCAGAAAAAAAACACCCAGCAAGCAGTTCAAAGAACTGGGCGGCGTACCCATTCTCGTCCACACCCTGCGAAAGTTCGCCGCCGTTCCTGCCGTCTACGAAATCATCGTCGCTCTTCGCCAGGACGAGATGGCCGGCTTTCGCGACCAGCTTGAAAAGCAGTACCCGGAAATTCTGAGCAAGCGCCTGCAGATGGTCGAAGGCGGCGAGCATCGCCAGGACTCGGTGGCCAACGCTCTAGCCCACACCGCGGCCGACCCGGAGGATATCGTCCTCGTGCACGACGCCGTTCGTCCCTTGGTTACACCCGAAATCATTGCGAATGTGATTGACGCAGCTCACAAACATGGAGCCGCCATCGCTGGCTGGCCCGCTGTCGATACCGTGAAACAGGTGGAAAGAACCGCGGAGGGCGCGCTCATCAAAGCCACCATCCCGCGCGCCAGCATCGTGATGGCGCAAACCCCGCAGGGTTTTCGCTACAACATCCTGAAGAAGGTCTTTGACGACGCCATCGCCGATGGCTTTCTCGGCACCGACGAGGCTTCCTTAATCGAGCGCGCAGGCCTTCCGGTAGTAGTAGTAATGGGATCGCCGCGCAATCTGAAAATCACCACGCCAGCCGATATGGAACTGGCCGAGTTCTATCTGAAAGCAGGAACTCAGTAGCAAGCCCTCGGTTTTGCATCGGGATACGGTTCTTGCTTCGTATCAGGGCATCGCTTTAGCGATGCCATAATTTCGAAAATCAGATGCCCCTTTAGGGGCTGACCAGGATCAAACCTTGAAACCTGAAATGCGCATCGGCTACGGTTGGGACTCACATGAATTCAAGCCCGGCATTCCGCTCAAAATCGGTGGTGTGATTCTGCCGCACGAGAAGGGCTTGGGCGGCCATTCCGACGGCGACGTCCTGCTGCACGCCATCACCGACGCGCTGCTCGGCGCCATCGCCGGACCGGATATTGGAGCCCTGTTCCCGCCATCCGATCCGCAGTGGAAAAACGCCGACTCCGCCCTGTTTCTGCGCGAAGCGTTAAAGCGCATCAAGGCCGCGGGCTACAAATTAGTGAACCTGGATTCCACGCTGATCCTGTCCACGCCGAAAATCGGCCCGCAAGCGAACGCAATTCGCGAACACGTTGCCGAGTTGTGCGGAATTCCCGCGAACTGCGTAGGGATCAAAGCCAAAACGCCGGAAGGCATCGGCACCGAAAATGCCGCGATTGCGCAGGTAGCGGTTTTGCTGAAACGAAGCTGACTAAACCTAACGCTGTCATCCTGAGCGAAGCGAAGGACCTATGTATTTGCAGGCAGCGCCCGAATGCGTACGTCCTTCGCCAACTCCCCCTGCTTCTCCCTAGCTGCCTCCACAAACGCGCGGAAAATCGCCTTCGCCGACCCTGCCAACTCCACCCCATCATTCACGCTGCGCTCCGGATGCCACTGCACCGCCAGCACAAAATGTCCGGGGGCGGTTCCTTCCAGAGCCTCAATGACCCCGTCCTCAGCGCAACGCGCCACCACGCGCAACCCATCACCCGCCGCGTCCGCCGACTGATGATGCGAAGAATTTACTGCCACCGTCTTCGCGCCCACAATTTCCGCCAGGCGTGATCCCGGCTCGATCTTTACCGTGTGCGCCTTTGCCACCGCCCGGCCCGCGCTGTGATTGATCTTCGAATCGACGATCGCCGACTTGATATCCTGCACCAGCGATCCCGAGCGGTGCACATTCAACGATTGCAATCCATAGCAAATGCCGAGCACGGGCTTGTGCGTTTTGTAGGCATCCTGCAGCAGCAACTCGTCCACCATGTCTCGTGCCGCATCGGCAGGCGCCGTCTTCTCGTGGCGATCCGCACCGTATTTCTGCGGATCGATATCCGCCTTGCTGCCGGGCAGCAGAACGGCGTCGCAGCGCGCAATCTGCTTCATTACTTCGGCCGACGTCAGACCCAGTTCGATGCGCACCGGCTCGCCGTCGGCCCCGCGCACCGCTTCTTCATACTGCGGCAGCGCGCGCTCGGCGTACTCGCGGTCGCCCGAATGCGGAACAGGAATCGCAATCCGCGGGACAATCGTCTTCCGTTCGTCCATCTTCAACTCGCTCGCTCGATCCCCTCCAGCGCTTTCCGCTGCCGGTAGTTCCGAACTTCCATCCCGAGCGATAGCACCAGCACGATCGCTCCCACCGTGATCGCGAACGGAAACGCAATGTGCCGGTAGGCGAACGTCAGATTGGGCGCGACGTGCTTCACTTGCGAGTACACCACCGTCCCCATGATGCTCAACAGCAGCGCGACCGCGAACGACAGCAACGTGAATAGAAATGTCATCGCGAATGCGCGCACTGGAATTCCAATCCAGCGCGGCCCGCCCGAACCTGTGTTGCCCATGCTTCTAAGCTACACCATCGGTCCAAAGCCTCGCGACTGGCTGCTTCGACCACAAACGGCAGATGCCAGCCGTCGGTTGCCACTTGGTTGCCATACGCTACAATACCGTCATGTCGCAAACCGCCTCCGCGATCACCCGCAGCCCCGCGGAGATCGTGCAGAATAGCCCGGTTTCTCAGGCCGCGAATGGCATCTGCTACGCCCGCTCCGGCGAGATTACGATTGCCGACAACGATCTCGACCGCATGATTGCCGCCGTGCCCGTGCCGGTGGCCGCCGCCCTCAACCGCAAGGCCTACTACTTCGTGCCGCTCACCGTGACCCAGGGCGATGACACCGTGATTGCTGACCGGTACGACGTTGCCCTCAGCGACAATGCGGTTTGCCATCGCAACCTGAATCTCGGCGACGCCCAGTGCGTCTTCATCTCCACCCGCTTGATGGAGGATAAATTTTCGGTGGCCTTCGAGTTCTACATCAATGTCGGGCATGCGCTGGTCGAACGCGCCGGCGTGTCGCAGAATTTCGCTGATCTGGCCTGGCAGCAAGTGGAATCCGGTGTGCGCGGAGAAACCTCGCTCGACGCTTGGGAGGCGCGCAAGTTCGCCACCGCCCACGGTCCTGACGCTGAGAAATTCAAGAACGACTATCTCACCGCCAGCTTCGCCGATGCCATTTCGATCTATTTGCTTTCGCTCTATCTCGACGTCGATTACTACGACCTGCGGGAGCGCGACTACCCGTTGCTGGCGCCGGCTCCGATGGCCGAACGCCTGCGCAAGATCGCCGAAATCTTCCCCCCCAACCCCGGATTCGAATTCAACATTTACTATCGCCGCCGCGCGTAGAAAACAAGTGAATATTGCATAGTGGTTCGCGAGCGGATCCACGATCCGATGCCGCGCGCACCTTTAGTGCTCTTGGCGGTCGGAGCCGTCACGGCTTATGCTGAAAGTAGATTGAAAGGTTCAGGTTTCGCTTTGCCAATGATCTCGCTTCGTCTCTACACACTTATACTGGGCATAATCGGTCTGGCTGTCGTCAGCTATGCCCTGCTCCGGCGCAAATCCAAAACTGCGGACGACGTCGAGCGCGCACGCCGCACGTGGCTCAATACCGTCGGGCGCATCACCGATGGCACGGTGATCGACGTCCAGGAAATCACCACTAAGGTAAACCGCCCCGCTACCATGCTGATCTACCAGTACGACGTGGCCGGCGTTTCCTATGAGGCATCGCAGGACGTCACTTATCTTCGGCAGTGGATCAATCTGCATTCCTGCCGGCTCGGCTTGCCGACATCGGTGAAATACGATTCGCGCAATCCCGGAAATTCCATGGTGATTGCCGAAGGCTGGATGGGCTTGCGCCAGTAGAGGCTGCGGAGGTCAGAGGTTGCAGTTAGATTGCAGAGTTAAGATCGTCGCGCAAACGGCACGGGCGGAGCCTGAGATTTTCACCTCTGCAATCTGACCTCTCACCTCTGACCTCACTCAGAGTTTCCCCAACGCCAGCGCGACCATGTAGACGATTTGCGCCGTCGCCAGCCCGACCCAGATTCGCTGCCGGATGCGCGAGCGGCGTATGTCGCGGAGCAGGTCGCCGGCGGTGGGTTCGGTGGCCAAAGCTTCCAACTTCTTTGCCGGCAACGCCACCGGCTGCAGATTGACTGGCCTCACCGCATCCGCCGGTTTCGGCTTGTCGGGATAAAACACTTTCGGCGTGTCCACAACCTCCGACCACAACGGCAGCAGGATCCATGACTTGGGAATGATGTCCAGAATCGGCTTGGAGGTCAGGTTCAGAGCCGGCTGTGTTTCCGGCGCAACGCGGTCGGCCAGGTTCCGCAGCAGCGATCCCCACCAGAAGTGGCTGAGTCGATCGGTGATGAGCTCACCGACATCAACCGGCCGCGATTCCAGTTCCAGCGGCGGCAGTGTTTCCGGCGAGATCACGTCCCCGATGTTGGTAAACACCGTGCGGAACCAGGGCAGGCGCAGACGTTCGCCCAGCGCCAGGCCCACATTCATCGGCCGCGAAGTGAGTACGAGCGGCGGCAACTTCTCCGGCGCGAAGGTATCGCGCAGATTGCCGGCCAGCGACCTCCAGAGCGGCTGCGTCAGGCTCGGCGGCGGCAGCAAATCCAGCGCAATTTCCGTCTGTGGTGTTGTGGACTGCGGTTCGGGATACCAGGCTTCGGCGGCATTCGAGCGGTAGGACATAAGGATTCAGGTGACCCCAGAACGTCGATTCTCAATGTTAGATGCCGCGGCGGGATCTGTCACGCGTCTTTGCGCAGCTTACGCGCTTTTAACTTTGGATAACCCGATAACCCTTCGTAAGATCACCCGATCTTCTTGATTTCGTTGGTACATGCCCTTTGATGCCATTGCGGGTAAACTTGCATTGGAGCACAATCAAAAGCAAGCTTTCGAAGCGATACCTAAAATGGAGAAGCTGAATTGAACGACCACGAACAAACGGCAGCCAAAGCTAACCGTAGGCTGCGGCGTTTCTCCCGTAGTCGTTTCGATGCGCGCATTCAGGTGTCGGTGTTTCGCGAAGGCCTCACCACCACCTACTGGGGCCGAACCAGCGAACTCAGTGTCGACGGCATCGGCGCGACCCTGAGCGGCCAATTGCAGGTCGGCGAAGTTGTTTCCTTGGAGTTTCCCATCCCCGTCCCGCCTCACATCATCAAGGTGCGAGCTGTGGTGCGGTATAACGACGGTTTGCGCTGCGGATTCGAGTTTCTGGTCGTATCCAACGAGCAGAGGCTGCTGTTGCGCGAGGTCTGTGTCGTGTTGACGAACGCATTCTGAGCCGCTCTGCTGTGTCTCAGTTGAAATCTCTATTACGGGCGTAACTATCGGCGGAGAACCCTCCCCGCTTAACATCGCCCTATCTTCATAATTTTTCTGGGAGAGGACCGTATGGGTGACAAGTTCGCCCCGGCATCGTCGCCGGTATCCACTCACGCTTCCCACTCCATCCCGGCAACTTCGCCCACCAATGGCAGGGCCACTGAAGAACCCCCGACCATAGAGAGAGCTTACTTAGAACAGATCATCGAGAACGCCCCGGAAGCGATCAGTATTGTCGACCAGGATCTGTGCATTTTGCGTATCAATGGGGAGTTCACCCGCCTGTTCGGCTTTACCGCGGCTGAAGCTGCCGGGAAACGGCTCGACATGCTCATCGTGCCGCCCGATCGCTACGCTGAAACCGCATGGATCGCCGAAAGCATCAAGAAGGAAAGCAAACTTACCCTGGAGACCCGCCGCCAGCGTAAAGACGGCTCCCTGATCGAAGTGCTGCTCTCCACTTCGCCCGTCACGCTGAATGGCCAAAGAGTCGGAGCCTACGCCTCCTATCTCGACATCACCGACCAGAAGCGCGCCGAAAAGTTGAATGCGGCTTTGTACGCCATCGCGGCCCATAGCCAGTCGGCCGAAGATCTGCAGCAGTTTTTCGCCGCCATTCACAATATCGTCGGCCAGTTGATGAATGCGCGCAACCTCTACATCGCCCTCTTCGATCCGCAGTCCCAGTTGCTGAGCTTTCCCTATTTCGTCGATGAGCAGGACCCCGCTCCCGCCCCCAGGCCTCTCGGCCGCGGTCTGACGGAATACGTCCTGCGATCGCGCGAGCCCCTGCTGGCAACGCCCGCCGTCTTCGATGACCTTATGCGCCGCGGGGAAGTGGAATCGATCGGCGCTCCCTCCCTGGACTGGCTGGGCGTTCCCCTGCAAACGGGCGCGAGCTGCATTGGAGCCCTGGTCGTCCAGACTTACAGCGAGAACATACGATTTGGAGACCGCGACCGCGAGATCCTGAAATTCGTTTCGCAGCAGTTGGCTGCGGCCATCGAGCACAAGCGCGATGAAGAAGCGCTCCGCCGCTCCGAGGCTCGCTCCCGCTCTCTGATTTTGAGCGCGGCCTTCGGAATTTGCCGCTGCACCGTCGGCGGACGGTTCCTGGACGTGAACCCGGCTCTCATCTCCATGCTCGGGTCTCGATCAGTCCAGGATCTTCTCCAACTGGATGCGAGACGCGAAGTCTTCATCAATCCTTTGGAGTTCGACCGGCTGGTCGAAGACTATCGCCACAGCGGAAGTCTGAATGGTGTGGAAGTGCAGTGGAGACGCAAAGACGGCCGCGTGATTGTCGTGCGCCTCAGCGGTTGCGCGGCCACCAGCACCGACGAACCGGAAGAAGTCCTGGAGCTGATCGCCGAAGACATCACCGACCGGCGGCAGCTCGAAGAGCAGTTGCGCCAGGCGCAAAAAATGGATGCCGTCGGCCGCCTCGCCGGTGGCGTCGCCCATGACTTTAACAACCTGCTGATGGTGATTAACGGATACACCGAAGTTTTGCTGGAGCAGTTGGAAAAGGGCAGTCCCACGCACCTCAAGGTACAGTTCATCCAGCAGGCCGCCGACCGCGCCGCCACCCTCACCCGCCAACTGCTGGCGTTCAGCCGAAAACAGCTCCTCGAACTCAAAGTGGTCGACGTCAACACCGTCATAGGCGACATGGAGCGCCTGTTGCGCCCGCTCATCGGCGAAAACATCGAATTGGTCACCAAGCTCTCCTCCGGGGCCGGACACACGCGCGCCGACGCCGGACAGCTCGAACAGGTCATCATGAACCTGGTGGTCAACGCCAAAGATTCCATGCCCGAAGGCGGCAAGCTCACCCTCGAAAGCTCCGACGTTACCGTGCGCCAAACTTTCCGCGAGCACCGTTTTATCCAGCCTGGTCGCTATGCCGTGATTTCGGTTGCCGATACCGGCCATGGCATGGACAAGGAAACTCAATCCCGCATCTTTGAGCCATTCTTTACCACCAAGGAAAAGGGAAAAGGCACCGGCCTGGGCCTCTCCACCGTTTACGGGATCGTCAAGCAGAGCAATGGATACGTTTTCGCCGAAAGCGAGCTCGGAGCCGGAACCACGTTCTATGTTTATTTGCCGCGCGTGGAGGATTCCGCCGAGCAAGCGAGCCCGCCCAAGTCGCCGCTGAACGAAGCCGGCGGCTGCGAAACCGTCTTGCTGGTGGAAGACGAGGAATCCGTCCGCGAACTGGTGCGTGTCACCCTCACCTCTCGCGGGTACAAGGTCCTCGAAGCCGAAGATGGAGAGCACGGTCTCGAGATCGCCGAGTCCCACAAGGACCGCATCGATATCCTGATCACCGATGTCGTCATGCCCGGCATCGGCGGCCGCGAACTTGCCAAGAAGCTGCTTGCGCTGCGTCCCGGCATCAGCGTGCTCTATCTTTCCGGCTACACCGAAGATGTCGTCGTCACTCCGGGCGCGCTCGGTCCCGGTACCGGATTCCTGCAAAAGCCCTTCACCCTTCAGAACCTCGCCAAGAAAGTCCGCGAAGTCATTCGCTCCCGCCCCGACGCCAAATCCGCCACCAAGTCGGCCTCAAACTAACTCTGCTTGTGTGGGGACGGGCGCCCTCGCCCGTCCAAGCCGAGCGCAACTCGGCAACCTACCGGCCCCAGCACCTCCGGACTCGTTGCTGGCGCTTGCAACTTTTCCCTCGTTCCTGAGTCTCATAGTGGGAGTGGGGTGAGCAATGCTGATTGGGAAGCCGCCTGCAATTCCGTCGTCTGAAATTACTCCCAAAGCGACCTATCTGAACCGGCGCAACTTCCTCGCCGGAGCGGCCATCGCTGGCGCGGCCGCCGTCACCGGTCTCGCCTTCCGGGATCTTGCCGCGCCCTCGCTAGCCGCCTACGCCAACGCCAAAATTGATGGCCTCCAGAAAAGCCCCTTCAGCACAACGGAACAGGAAACACCGTACAAGGACGTTACCAACTACAACAATTTCTACGAATTCTCCACTGACAAATACGAGCCTGCCGGCCTGGCCCGGAATTTCAAAACCCGCCCCTGGACCGTGACCATCGACGGCGACGTTAGGAAGAAGCAGGTCCTCGACGTCGACGCGATCATAAAAATGGCTGCTCCCGAAGAGCGCATCTACCGTCATCGCTGCGTCGAGGGCTGGTCGATTGTCGTGCCCTGGGTTGGATTTTCCCTGAGCGAACTGATCAAGCGCGCCGATCCTCTCCCCAAAGCAAAGTATGTTGAGTTCACCACTTTGTACGATCCCAAACAGATGCCCGGCCAGCGCACCAGCGTGTTGCAGTGGCCCTACGTCGAGGGTCTCCGCATGGATGAGGCCATGCATCCGCTCGCCCTGCTGTGTTTTGGCATGTACGGCGAGGTGCTCCCGAATCAAGACGGCGCCCCGCTCCGCACCGTCATTCCATGGAAGTACGGGTTCAAGAGCGCAAAGTCGATTGTCCGCATCCGCTTCACCGGCAGCCAACCTCTGAACACCTGGCAACAAACCGCCCCCAACGAATACGGTTTCTATTCGAACGTGAATCCCAACGTCGACCATCCCCGCTGGAGCCAAGCCAAGGAACGCCGCCTGGGCGAATTCTTCAAGCGCCCGACCCTCATGTTCAATGGTTACGACCAGGTGGCCAGCCTGTACTCTGGCATGGACCTGAAAAAGAACTTCTAGTGAGGTTAGAGGTCAGAGGTAGGATTGCAGAGGTGAAAACCCGCGCGGTCTTTACCTCTGACCTCTCACCTCTGCAATCGCCATGAAACTGCGTTTATCAAAAATTGCGATTTTCCTGGCGGCGCTCGTCCCGCTAGGCCGCCTCGTCTGGAAGGCCTTCCATGAAGGCCTGGGCGCCAATCCCATCGAGGCCATCACGCACTCGACCGGCGACTGGACGCTGATCCTGATCCTCGCCACTCTCTCCATCACGCCTCTCCGCCGCATCACGCGTCAGAATTGGCTGATCGGCGTCCGCCGCATGATCGGACTGTTCGCCTTCTTTTACGGAACTTTACATTTCCTCACCTACGTCTGGCTCGACAAGTTCTTCGACGTCCACGAGATGATGAAAGACATTGCCAAGCGCCGCTTCATCACCGTCGGATTCTCCGCCTTCGTTCTCCTGATTCCGCTGGCCCTGACCTCGACCGCCTGGTCGATTCGCCGCCTGGGCGGCAGAAACTGGCAGCGCCTGCACCGCCTGATCTATCTCACCGGCATCCTGGCGGTGGTGCATTACACCTGGCTTGTGAAAGCGGATCTCCGCAAGCCCATAGAGTACGGGGTCGTGCTCAGCATCTTGCTCCTCTACCGTGTAGGAGTCTGGTTTTCCGAGAAGGCATCCAAAAACAACAAGCAGCCCGCAATCCCAGCTCCCGCCCGGAATCCGCTGTAGAGACGGGGCTTGCCCCGTCTCCCCGTGCGCCCGGCGCATAGTGGGCAAAACCGGCTAGCCCCAGGACCGTGGTCCAGCCGCAGAATAGGAAAGCCCGGCACGTGAGCGCCGGGTAGTTGGGAGAGGAACAGAACGAGTCCCGTAAGGGACGGCACATGGGCTTTAGGAGTCGAACTCGACATCCGACTCCGCAGCCCGCCGGGGGAACGCCTCCGTCAATTTTTTTCACCGGAACTTTCTCCTACAATCCGGGTTAGCGCATCCTAAGAGACAGGAGTGTCCTATGAATCCCCTTGCTTCCACCAAGTGTGCCAGCCGCGTGCTCATGGCGCTGGCAGCGATATCAGGCATTTTTTTGATGGCCGGCTGCAGCTCCAGCAGTTCGACCGTCCCGCCCAACCAGCAAGGCTTCAGTAACAGCAGCCTGACTGGCACCTACGTTATCTCCATAGCGGGCACGGACGTCAACACCACTGCAAACGAGGCGGTCCCTTTTGCCATCGTGGGGACCGTAACCGCCAATGGCAGCGGCGGAATCACGGGAGGCACGCTTGACCTCAACGACCCCGGAAACATCGGCGTGCAACTCGGCCAAGCCGTCGGAACGAACAGCGGATACAGTATCACTCAGGACGGTCGTGGCTCCGGGACGCTGGTGACTCCGGTGGGAAGCTTTAACATCGATTTCGTTCTGTCGTCAATCAGTCACGGGCTGATCTCCCGTTTCGACAACCAAGGGACCGACATCGGGACCGGCAGCGGCACCATCGACCTGCAAAGCGGCACCACCCAAGGCTCGCTCGCGTCCCTTGCCTTCTCTCTTTCCGGCGCTGACCCGAGCGGATATCCCCTTGCCACAGTGGGTGGGTTCGCGCTCAATACCACCACCGGGGCCATTACCACTGGCCTTCAGGATTTCAACGACAACGGCATTTCCAGCGTATCGGGACTTGGGGGTTTGAACCTTGGTGGCTCGGTGGTTATCGGGGCGTCAGGCACCACGGGCACGGCAACGCTCAGCACGTCAAGCGCCTTTGGCGCGCTTAACTTTGATGTCTGGGTAATCGACTCGACCCACCTCAAGTTCATCGAGACCGACCAGACCGGAGTGCTCCTCGCTGGCGATGCTTTCCCGCAACTGACTTCCTTTACCCCCGGTCAGCTGGTCTTCACGCTTGGAGGCCTCGACTCCTCCCTGGAGCCCGTGGTCGCCGGTGGCTATGTGACCACCACAGCCTACGGCAACCTCAGCAACGGCACGGAAGATTACAACGATGCCGCCACCGGTAACGCCAACACAATAAGCGGCTTTAGCGGGACCTGCAACGCGAACGCTCCTTTTCTTGGAGGACGCTGTGAGCTGACCTTGAGTGGCTTCAGCAATGGCAGCCTGCAGAGTTTCATATTCGCCGCCTATCCCTCCAGTGGCGGAACCCAGCTGCTGGAAATCGACAGTCTAGGGCTGCTTCAGGGCGCCGCCTACTCCCAAACCGCGACGTCATTCACCGCCTCAGAAGGCTACGCATACAATCTCTCCGGGTAAATAACAACAACCCAGATTTCGGTGGTGGCTTTGGTGAGGTTGACCAAATTCTCCAGTTCGATGCCGGCAGTCCTGCCACCAGCTTCACCGGCCCCTATAACATGACCGGCTCGTTGGACGAAAATGACCTTGGCTACTACACAAACACTTCGGGCGCGTTCACGGGCTACTACGTTCCGGATACAACTTCAGACGGCCGCGGCTCCATTTCCGCCAGCGCCACCTCGCTCCTCACCGGGGTCACCCTGCAGTACTACGTAGTGAACAGCTCAACCGTGCTGTTTATCGACGTGGACACTGCCGCAGTCAATGGCGTTGGCTCCCAGGTTGCGGTGGGGACGTTTGAGGAGCAGAGTTCAACCTCGAATGCGGCATTGGCGCAGTCGCACATCGCGATCATCCGCCCAGCACTTCGGCCACACGCGGCTTTCCGGCGCAAGTAGATTCCGCCGGATCACCTGAATGACCAAGGGCGCGGCTAAATGCCGCGCCCTCTCTTCTGCGGATGCCCCATCCTTGCGCGTTCTTTGCGCAAGAGCCTGCCCTGAGCGAAGCCGAAGGGGTGGGACTTGACCTTACTTAATCGCTTCCGCCGCGATCCGTTCCGTCACGAACGCTTCAATCACATCGCCGGCCTTGATGTCGCCGTAGTTTGAGATGGAGATGCCGCATTCCATCCCGCTGGTCACTTGCGAAGCATCGTCCTTGAAGCGCCGCAGCGAGCCAACTTTGCCTTTGAACATGACCACGTTATCGCGCAGCAGCCGGACTTCGGAATCGCGTTTGATAAACCCATCGCTCACGCGGCACCCGGCAATCGTTCCCACCTTCGGAATGCGGAAGGTTTCGAGCACATCGGCGCGTCCCTGGTAGGTTTCTTTGATCGTCGGTTCGAGCAACCCGGTCATGGCGCGCTTGATCTCGTCCTGCAGTTCGTAAATGATCGAGTGCAGCCGGATGTCGACTTTTTCCTGCTCGGCCAGTTCCTGCGCCTTGCGTTCCGGACGTACGTTGAATCCGATGATGATGGCATTCGACGCCGAGGCCAGCAGCACATCGGTTTCCGTAATCGCGCCAATGCCCGACCGCAACAACTTCAGCCGTACTTTGTCGTTCGAGAGCCGGCCCAGCAAATCGCCCAGCACTTCCACCGACCCCTGCACGTCGGCCTTCAGAATGATGTTCAGTTCCTTCATGCCCGCCGTCTTCAACTGCTCCGCCAGGCCTTCCAGCGAGACGCGCGAACTCTTGGCGAGCGCGGCTTCGCGCGCTTTCTGTTCGCGATATTCCGAAATGTCGCGTGCCTTCTCGCGGTCGGTCACCACTACAAACTGGTCGCCTGCCTGCGGCAGCCCTTCCAGTCCGATGATTTCCACCGGCGTCGAAGGCGGCGCTTCTCTTAGCGGCTTGCTGCGATCGTCGAACATCGCCCGGACTTTTCCGTACACGTTCCCGACCACGAAGTTGTCGCCCGCGTGCAGCGTACCGTTCTGCACCAGAATCGTTCCCACCGGACCGCGTCCGCGATCCAATTTCGCTTCCAGCACCAACCCGCTGGCCGCGCGGCCGGGAGTCGCTTTTAATTCCTGCAAGTCGGCGGTCAGCAAAATCATTTCCATCAGCAGATTCAGATTCGTCTTTTGTTTAGCGGAAACATCGACAAATACGGTTTTGCCGCCCCACTCTTCCGGCACCAGTCCGCGATCCGCCAGTTGCTTCTTGACCCGCTCCGGCAGCGCGCCCGGTTTGTCAATCTTATTGACCGCGACAATGATCGGAACCTCGGCAGCATGCGCGTGGTCAATAGCTTCAATCGTCTGCGGCATCACGCCGTCGTCGGCCGCAGTGACCAGCACCACAATGTCGGTCGCTTTCGCGCCGCGAGCGCGCATACGCGTGAATGCTTCGTGACCCGGCGTATCCAGGAACACGATCTCGCGGCCGTACGCCGGAGACGCGGTGTCCGTGATACGAACTTTATATGCGCCGATATGCTGGGTGATACCGCCCGCTTCGCCTCCCGCCACATTGGTCGAGCGAATCGAGTCCAGCAGCGTCGTCTTGCCATGGTCCACGTGACCCATGATCGTGACCACCGGTGGACGCGGCACGGCTTCCGCGCCTTCTTCGCTGCTCTCGGTTGCGGCAGTCGTATCTTTCGCAGCTTGTTCTTCGAAGGTGATCACTTCCGTGTCTGCTCCGAAGAAGCGCGCCATTTCGCTGGCCAGCTCCGCGTCCAGCGTTTGATTGATGGTGGCGAACACGCCTCGCACCACCAGCCGCGCAATCAAGTCCTTGGCGCGAATGCCCAGCTTTTCGGCTAGGTCCTTCACTGAGATTCCTTCGGTAATCGTGATATTCCGCGTGATCGGCGCCGGCTCGTTGCTGATGGTCATGCGCGGCGGTGGAACGTAGCCCTTCATCGGGCCTTCCTTCACCCCTCGCGGCACATAGCGCTGTCCCGGACGGCGCGCCGGACCGCCTGGACGGCTTCCCGGACGCGTCGGTCCCGGCGGCGGCAGCGCTCCTCCCGGACCAACACCCAGCGGTCGCGATCCCGCTGGGGCCACGCGCGTGGGATGCATCGGCCGCCGTTCACCCGGACGAAGCGCCGGCCGCGAGCCCGGCGCTTGTGGCCGCGCCGTGCGCTGAAAAATTGGCTGTCCCGGAACCGGCCGTCCCGGAGTTGGCCGTGGTGGCGCTCCCGGCGCTGGCAGAGGCGCCTTGTACACCGGTCGCGGACCCGTCTGGGGCATGATCATTCGCGGCGGTGGCGCAATCGGAGGCGCTGCTTTCGTGGGTGCCGAAGCTTGGATCTGCGCACCGTTACTAAGCGCTGGAGGTTGTACAACTGGCGGAGGACCGCCAGCTTGTACAACCGGAGTCGCAGCCCGAGGCGGAACAGCGATCGCCGGCGGTGCGGGAGTCGTACTTGCAGCAAGCGATGCGGTCGCGGCGGGTGGAGTTACGGGAACTTTGGGCGGAATCACGACCACTGCTGGCGGCCGCTGCGCGGCAGCTACCGAAGCTGGCGTAACCAGTCTCGGCGGAGGCGCAGGGGCTTCGGGTGCGGGCTTGGAGGGCGCTGCCTTCGGCTTTGCTGGAGCTACCGGAGCTTTCGCTTCCACGGCTGGCTTCGCAACCGGTGCCTTGACTGCCGGGCGCGCCGCAGGATGCTCCGCGACTCCTTTTTGCTGCGTGATGGCGCGCAGCACATCTCCAGGGCGGGAAATATGCGAGAGGTCGATCTTGGTCTTGATCTCGTCTTCACCGCGAGCGGCACGCGAAGTCTTGGCCGAACTGGTCGCCGTCTCGCTGCGGCCGCGGAGATGTTTCCGCACCAGTTCCGCTTCATGCTCTTCCAGAGAACTGGAGTGCGTCTTTTTCTCCGTGACGCCCACCGTGGTCAGCACGTCAAGAATTTCCTTGCTCTTGACTTCCAGCTCACGGGCCAGATCATTGATTCGAATCTTACTCATCCGCTCTCGCTTCCTCTTCTTGTCCCGCTAATGTCGTCGATCTAGGTTCGCATATCTAACCTCATGGAATGCCACGCAATCTCACTTCCGGCCAGCTCCCGGATGAACGAACCCCGCGCCTTTGGTCCGGATCGACCTCCGAACTCGCCACCATCCCAGTTATCAGTTCTGCTTGTCTTCCGGGGCTTCTTCGGTCGCTGACTCTTCAGTCGCAGGCTCTTCAGTCGCCACTTCCGCAGTCGCAGGTCCGGCGCTTTCTTCTTCTGCTGGCGCCGTCTCGGTGGGTTCCGTTCCCGCGGCCAACGCATCTGCTTCTACGGAGCCTTCTGTCAGCGATTCCTCACTGACTTCCGCTTCGGAGACAGCCGCTTCCGTGGCGGCTTCTCCGGTCGTTTCCGCTTCCGCGTCGGCTACTGCCTCGCCGCCATCCAGACTGGCGAAGTAATTATTGACTGCAATACTGATTTTTTCCACCGTTTTCGGGCCAATGCCTTCAATCGCTTCCAATTGTTCCGGCGTCATATCGGCCAGCGACTCCACTGTGTTCACGCCCGCCGCCTTCAGTTTCTCGACCAGTCCCTCGCCCAGTCCCGTGACATTCTCCAACGGAGTGACGGCCTGCGTGACCAGCGCCGACATCTGCTGCTCCACTTCCTGCCGCTTTTCTTCTTCGCTCTTAATGTCGATCTTCCAGCCCAGCAGCTTCGCCGCCAGCCGCACGTTCTGACCTTTTTTCCCGATCGCCAGCGAAAGCTGGGTATCGTCCACCACCACTTCGAGATGTTTGTCGGCCGCATCCACAATCGTCACCCGGCTCACTTTCGCGGGCTGCAGCGCCTTTTCCGCGAACGTAACCGGATCCTCGTGAAACTCGATGATGTCGATCTTTTCTCCGCGCAGCTCGCGGATAATCGACTGCACTCGCATTCCCTTCATGCCTACGCAAGCTCCGACCGCGTCCACGTCCTTGTCCTTCGAAAGCACCGCGATCTTCGTGCGCTCGCCCGCTTCCCGCGCAATCGCCCGGATCACCACCGTGCCGTCGTAAATCTCCGGCACTTCGGTTTGAAACAAATGCTGCACCAGCTCCGGCGCCGAGCGCGATGCCACCACGCCCGGACCCTTCGCCGCTTTTTCCACCCGGACGATCACGACCCGAATCCGCTCGCCCACGGCGAACGACTCCAGGCGTGACTGCTCCTTGCGTCCCATGCGCGCTTCGGCCTTGCCGATGTCGAGAATCACGTCTGGACCCTCGATCCGCTTCACGGTCGCATTGACGATCTCATTTACATGCCCGATATACTCGTTGTAAACCGTGTCGCGCTCCGCCTCGCGTACTTTCTGAAAGATGACCTGCTTGGCCAGTTGCGCCGCAATCCGGCCCAGAATTCCTTCTGTCACTTTCGGGATCAGCAACTCTCCGCCTACTTCCGCGCTCGGATCCAGTTTCCGCGCCTGCTCCACCGTCACTTGCAAGTCCGAATCTTCGATTTGCTCCGGAGTCTCGACGATCGACTTCACCGCATAGGCATTGATCTTGCCGCTGTCCTTGTCGAGCACGGCGCGCAAGTTTTCCTGCGTCTTGTAGTACTTGCGCGTGGCCACCACAATGGCGTCCTCGACCGCGCTGACCACAATCTGCGGATCAATGCCTTTCTCCCGGCTGACCCCTTCGATGATGTTGTAGAGCTCGCTAGCCATAGAAGTTCCAGGTTTCAGAGTTTCAAGGTTTCAATGTTTCAAGGTGAACACCGCGATTCGACGGAGCACTGATTCTTTTGCTCTTTGAAACCTTGAAACTTTGAAACCTTGAAACCTTCTCGCTTCAAATTTCAGGCACTAAATTCGCCTTTTCCACATTGGTCAACTCAACTTCCACCTTCGTTGCCGCGCCCTCTTTCGGACGCATCTTCTTCTTCCGCGCCGCGGTTAAATCCAGCAGCAGCTTTCCGTTCTCGAAGCTTTCCAGCTTCCCTTCAAAATGCCGGTTGTTGTTCACCGGTTCCCGAGTCGTCAACTTGACGCGCTGTCCGCGAAAGCGTTCAAAATCCGCCGCCTTGGTCAACTTGCGATCGAGTCCCGGAGAAGAAACCTCCAGCACATACGATCCGCCCGGTACCGCGTCCTCAACATCGATGATCGTCCCGAACTCGCGGCTGAAATTCGCGCAATCTTGGTGCGTCACACCGTCCGGACGCTCTGCATAAGAACGATTCGCCGCTGGCACTGCCCCCGTCCGATCTATAAAGACGCGCAGCATGCGATGCTTACCCGCCCCGCACACTTCCAATTCGACCACTTCCAGATCGCTCGAGCCTGCCACCCGCTCGGCAATTTCCCGCACCTTATCCAGATCAAGAGCCATGTTTTCAGCAACTTGCGCCAGACTCGCCGCACCCGTCATTTCCGCACAAACCAGCCCAAACTAAAAAGTGGGCTTTCGCCCACTGGTGTGCTTCGACAGTCCAGACACTACTACACAACAGTATTCATCCCCAACTATACGCCGCCGATTTGGAAAACACAAACCAGGGCAACCGACGTTCAAGTCGCACGGAAAACGGAGAGAAGAGTGGCCCTTCACCCGTTACGAAAGTATCTGAAGTAACCTTGCCGTCATTGCGCATTTCCCCCAAACTTCTCCTTAATGCCGTTTTCCCGTGCCCATATCGCCATCGCAGTAGGCTCCGCTGTCCTGCTGGTAGGCGTGTTTCTCGGTTATCTGAACTGGCTCAGCAACCAGGGGCCGGTTCTGTCGCGCTCGGAAGAACGGGACCCTTTGACCCAGATGCCGATCAGCATCACCATGAATCCGTTCCGCGATCGCACCATCGAGCACACCGCCAACAGCTTTATCGCGGAGCTGCGGGACGGCAATTGCCGCACACTGCTCGCCCAGTGGGAAAAGGATTACCGCAAGAAGCGAGCCAAATTCCTCTGCGACTCCGAAGCCCAGCACCCGCTGATTTCCTGGAACCTGGTGGAATGGGAAGACGCGCCGCCATTGGTGATTCTGCACTACAGAGGCCAGCGCTACAGCAGCCCAGCTCAGGACGCAACCTACAAAGATCTTTTTTCAGTGACCGAAGAAAAGAAAGATTCCGGCTGGACGGTTACGAAGTACGATTCGTTTTACTGACAGAATCCGATCACGTAGTAATTCGCCAATCAACTTTTCCCAGCCTCATCATCTGCCATGCGAAGGATCCGCCGAGGTCGCCGTATTCAGATCAACCGGAAGCTGCCGCGCCGAACCTGATCCCGGAGCATAGCAATTTCCATCCGCCGAATAAGTCCGCCCGCAGCCACCGGCAAACTCCTTCCGGCGAGGAGACTGCGCGAACTGCCAGACATCGGCGAACGGAATTCCACTCGCACTGGGCGAAGGCGGCCGCCGCGAGACCAAGCATCCGGGTGACGGCGGACAAACATCATTCGTTACCCAATAAACGATGTCTCGCCCACCCGCGTTCTGCCTTATGTCTTCAGCGGTGATCACGCTCTCACCGCGCTCCTCCTTCGCCGCGATCCCCGAACAATAAACGCCCGCGCGGAATCCTGCGTGGCTTACTCCGTCGACCCAGGCGAACAGGTACGCCTTTTGTTCCGGTAACAACCGCCCGCCCTGTTCCTGATCGAGGAAAATGATGGTTCGCGCCGGGAATCCCTCTCGCTCAGCAGCAGCCACCGCCCGTTGCGCGTCAATTTTCCCTAACTCCGACGCACGGTCCACACTGCCCACTTCTCGATACGCGCGCCCGTTGAACAAAACCATGAACCCAAACCCAGCCGCTTCCAACTTGCTGCGCGTTCCCGACCAGGTGTTCAGGGTAGCTCCCGGAGGATTGTTCAGCCAATAACCGGCGTAAGAGAACGTCGCACGCAGATCCTCCAGGCTCTGATCTCCGGGGTATTCGTTACGATCGAAGCCGAAGTAAGCGACAGGGCCGTCGCCGGTGAATTCCAGCGTTTCCAAGCTATCGGCAAGTGGTTGCAACCTGTCGACGGAATTCGCTGTAAACGCAAAGCCTAGCAGCTTTCCATTTCGGATCGTACTGTAAATCCGGGCGTATTTGACATGTGACGGTCCGCTTTTTTCGAAATTGGTAACAACGAAACTCTCTCCGGCGACCGACACCCGCTTCGGGTCGCCGATCGCCGTAACCCCATCGCCGGCCATCCAGCCATTCATCTTTGCTTCGACGGCGCGGTCGTCGAGCCCGGCAAACTTGGAATGCGAATAAGTTTGGATGGAAATCGCGCGCCATTCGGGCGCGGTATCGGGCGGCCCCGATGTCATTCGCAGCAAAATTTCAAGTGTGTTGTTGCTTGTACCTAAAGCGGCGGCCCGCTTGCGCAACTCATCTCTGGAGTACGAAGTCTCGTCGATCAATCCTTTTGGCAGAGTGTAGCGGAAACCGAGTTCCGCATCGAAAAACACACCGGCGGTAAGACCGCTGACGCTGTCGTCGGCGGAGGACAGCGGAACGCTTAGAAGCAGGAGTAGCGCAGCAACCGTAAACAGCTTCTTCATAGCGGCCAATTCTGGCGACAGCACCATCCGCAGCGTGCTATCCGCCGATATGCACCATGGTTCGCGACGCCGGCACAAATCCCGGCTCTCCAATGTGGTGCCGCTCTTCTTTCTTCTCCACCACCTTCACGATGAACTCCGTAAGCTTCTCGTCGGTCGCGCCGCGCCGCATCAGCTCATGCAGGTCGTGATCCCACACGGAAAATAGACACGTGCGCAGTTTGCCGTCGGAGGTGATGCGAATCCGGCTGCAGTGTCCGCAGAATGGATGCGACACCGGCGCGATGATCCCAATTTCTCCCACACCATCGCGAAAGCGATATCGCCGCGCCGTTTCGCTATGCTCGTGGGCAATCTCCTCCAACGGCAGATACTCCGACATGCGGGAGACGATCTCATCGAGCGTAACCACAATTTCCGGGGTCCAAACGCGGTCTTCTTCCAGCGGCATGAACTCGATGAAGCGCACCACCACCCGCTCTTCCCGCGCGAACATCCCAAACGGAATGATCTGATCTTCGTTGAAGCCGCGCAGCAGCACACAATTGATTTTCACCGGATCAAGTCCCGCCCGCCGCGACGCGCGCACTCCGGCCAGCACGCTGTCGTATCCATTCGGCACGCGCGTGATGCGGGCAAATCGCTCCGGGTCCACTGCATCCATGCTGACGGTCACGCGATCGAGCCCTGCGTCTTTCAGCGGCTGCGCAATCTCTGCCAGCAGATGGCCGTTCGTCGTTAGTGCAATTTCGGGCTTCTTCCCCTCCAACGTGCGCAACCTGGCGAGGTCCTGTACAAACTCCACAACGCCCTTGCGTAACAGCGGTTCGCCGCCCGTGAGGCGAATCTTCGTGATCCCCAGCCCAACCAGTATTCGCGCCATCCGCAGATAATCTTCAAACGGAAGCTCCGCATACGCCGCGCCGTTGGTCCCTGTCCGACAGTACACACACCGGTAGTTGCAGCGGTCGGTGATCGAGATCCGCAGATCATGAATCGAGCGTCCGAATTTGTCGGTAAGCTTCACCGTTCAGCCGTTAGCGTCAGTACATGGCGAATCTGTTGGCGAAGAAAAACAAGCGCGGCAGGAGTAAGCCGGGCGAGCGTTTCCTTTCCAACACGGGAGGCGCGGACGTTTCCATCCGCACCCTCGGATCGCAGCCCTCAGACCGGCGCGACCCTCGTCCCCGCCGCCAAAGAACCGCTCAGGCCACGGGGATCGGAAACTCGGCCAACATTATAGATGCTGCAGGCGATCTCCGCGAACCGCCCTCAGGCTGCTAAACTTTCCGCATGAAAGCACTCGTCATCACTCGCTTCGGTGGTCCCGAAGTTCTCGAATTGCAGCAAGTCCCCGATGCCCATCCGGCGCCCGAGCAGGTTCTGGTGAAAGTGGAAGCGGGCGGCTTGAACTTTGCCGATCTGCTCACCGCGCGCGGCGGATATTCCGGCACTCCCAAGCCGCCGCTCACGGCAGGGCGCGAATTCGCCGGGCGAGAAGATTCGAGCGGACGCCGCGTCATGGGCTACACGCAGTGGGCTGCGTTCGCCGAAAAAACCGTGGCCCGCCGCGAACTGGTCTGGCCCGTCCCTGAAAATTGGACGGCGGAACAGGCCGCTGCCTTCCCCGTAACTTTCTTCACCGCCTACTTCGCCTACTGGAAAGCCGGTTTGCTCGATCAGCCCGGCGCTCGCGTTCTGATTCACGCCGTTGCCGGCGGGGTCGGCACCGCCGCCGTCGAAATCGGCAAAATTCTCGGCATCGAGACGTACGGAACTTCTTCCTCCGACGACAAGCTGGCCCGAGTTCGTGAGCTCGGACTGCAACATGGCATCAACTACAAGCAGCGCGATTATGCCGAAGCGATCAAAGATCTGACGCACGGCGAAGGCGTTGACGCGGTCTTCGAAATGCTCGGCGGCGAGCACGTGGCAAAGAGCGTCAAATGCGTGCGTGACTTCGGGCGGGTCATCGTTTACGGCGCCGCCACCGGGGAAACACCGAATCTGGACACTCGCGTTCTCTACGCCAAAGGCGCCAGCGTCCACGGACTCTGGCTGTCGTATCTGAGCGCGAATCGCCCGCTCATGGAATCCGCGTGGAAGCAGCTTTCCGAATGGTTGGCCGCAGGCAAGCTCAATCCCGTGATCGGAAAAGTCTTTCCGCTGGAGCAAGCCCGCGCCGCTTACACGCTGATGCAGGAAGGCAAGAACTACGGCAAGATTGTGCTAAAGATCAGTTAACCCGCCTAATAGGGTTGTCATCCCGAACGAAGTGAGGGATCTGGAGTTCGTCGCAAAATGCAGACCCCTCACTTCGTTCGGGATGACAAATCATTAATGCGTCGCACGTGCGCAACCGATTCACGCCACTGGCCCTCAACGGTGCTTGAATTCCTGACAAAACATTCCCACGCTGTTAGGCGAGCCAAAGCGCGCCATACTTTGCTCACGCGGCGAGCGCTCGCACGTCCAATGAGCATGTTGGCGAAAAGCATGGTTCGCACAGAAAAAAGAAATCGGGAACTTACTCCAACTGGGATTCGTATCCGGTAGCGAACCAACGTGGGGTGGACGAAGTAAACTTCGCTCCACTTAAAAAGTTTGCAGGGTGACGGGACTGGCGCAGGCATGGTTTGGCGGCCCTGGATGCGCCGAGTCCTGCAAAAAGAACGGCAAAAGCACGACCGCGTTTTTTGCGTCACCCTGACCTGCGCATTGTAGGACCTTGCCGAAAAAAGGCAAGCCCTCAGTCGGGCATCGTTAACCATCACCAGCCGCCCCTAACGTCCCGGCCGGGCCGGGCAGAAAGCGAAGGAGCAAATGAAACTGAACCATCTGGCAAAGACTGTGGTGCTCGGGCTGGCCGTGTTGCTCGCATCGAGTGCTTTCGCAAGTAACAAGGGCACGTTGCAGGTGCGGGAGCCGTTCGAAGTCAACGGCCAGCAACTCGCCGCCGGCGAGTATCACCTGCGCTGGGACGGCACGGGATCGAATGTCGAGGTAAGCTTCATGCAGGGCAAGAAAGAAATCGCAAAAGCGTGGGCGAAGGTGGTCGCACTCGACAGGGCGAACGATTACGACTCGGCGGTGATCGACCACGCCGGCGGCAAGGCAACGGTTAACGAAGTTCGCTTTGCCGGCAAGAAGTACGCCCTAGCCATTGGCGCAACTGAGAAGGCCGAAATGGGCGGAAGCTCCGATTCGAGTAAGTAACTTTCTAACTCCTGGAAGAGGAAGGTACGCAGGGAGCACCTCGGTGCTCCCTTTCTTTCTTGGTCCTAATAACCAGGGCGGCCTCATACCTTCGGCTGTTGACTCCGATTACGTATTAGCCCGTATTTACTACTATCCCCCCCCCCGGTCTTTTGGAATCAAAGACTTAGGAGGAAGTCCCCGCCAGGTCTTTGGGTTTAAAGGACTTGCCTGTAAAGTATTTAAGAACCAATAACTTACGAGATCCGTTCCCCTTCGACTGCGCTCAGGGTCACGCCCGCTAAACGCCTCAACTTAAGTTGTCAAAGAGCGCTGAAAATGGGTTTGGGGTAGTCCCAAGGGCCCGTCTTGGGGGGACGGGCACGCACCCGGAACTGCTCCAGTCAGATTTCTATCGTGACGTCCGACGGGCCTTAAGTCAATGGATTCGATCACGGAGGATCTGGGATGAAAGAAGGCCAATCGGACCCAGCAGGGGTTATGGGTTGTCAGCTTTCTCCAACTCGGCGCTAAGGTGCACGCTGCTGCCCGCGCTCGACTTCAACTTTCGTTCCCACTCCTTGAATCCTGCTTTCTTGACGGTCACCGTGTGGTCGCCCTCTGCCACCTGCACCTCCGAAGGCGTATTGCCGACAAAACTGCCGTCGACTTCGATATCCGCGCCCGGCGGAGTTGAGTCGATCTGTAATTTGGCGGCTGCGGAGTCGGTCCGCTGATCATGACTGCTGGCGCTCACGGCCTGTTGGGAGGCAGGTGCAACGGGCTGAAATTTAGCGATGTCGAGTTTAAGATCTCCATTGATATATGCCGTGAACTCGGCTCCCTTCGGCATGGTGATGTCTTTGCCGTGCATGAACAGGAAGAATGGCGCAGCGGGAAAGAACACGATACCAGTTGCCACGATGCCCGCAGTCATCGCACCCGTGTGGCCGCCGCCCTTGCCCCCTTTCACCGCACGCAAGGCCGCTTTGTCGCCATTCAGCAGTTTCACATAGTCGATGTTGATTTCTAGCTTCCCTCCGCGCGCCATTCTTCGCTTCGGCTGTGCTTCTGTAACCGTGCCGAAAGCTACGCCGCTTTTGGGAATCACCAGCGTTCCGTTTACGCTGACATCTTGCAGCACCTCAAAGTCCACGGTATCTCCCACGTGGGCATCCGCGGAAGAAACAGTCCGACTAAATCGGAGTCTCACGGGAGTTGCCTCCTCCAGCACAAATCCCTTCGCGGAAGTGAAGTTCGAACCCTCGGCCGTCTGCTGAGGTGCCGCCGATTGCGCGGTCTGTTGTTCAGGCGAAACGGGGGTAGCTTGGGTGCCAGCGGTCTGGCCCACTGAGTAATAAGACAGGAACAGCACCATGAAGAATAGGAGATAACTTTTCAGCATGAAATGCCTCCGATGTGACTGTACCACTCTGGGGCAGACGAAAAATGGCTATTATTTTTTGCGCGGACCTATATCAACTTGAGAACTTCGAACTGAGAACCGGGAACTGCTCTTAGTACTTCGGCATCCTGGGATCGATCCGATCCGCCCACGCCATAATTCCGCCGGTGAGGTTATAGACCTTAGTAAATCCGGCGCGGCGCAGGAAGTTCACGGCTTTGGCGCTGCGTCCTCCCATCTTGCAATGGGCCACGATCTCGCGGCTGGAGTCGAGTTCATTTACGCGCTTGGGTAAGTCGCCCACCGGGATGAGATATCCCTTGAGGTTGCAGATCTGATATTCGTGAGGCTCGCGCACGTCGAGAATGAATATGTCGGCCTTGGCGTCTAACTTCTTCTTTAACTCTTCGACCGAGATCGCCGGGATGTCATTACCCGCAGGCTCTTCCTGGCCGCGAATGCCGCAGAACTGGTCGTAGTCAATCAGTTCGGTAATCGTCCGATGCGTGCCGCAGACGGGGCAATCGGGATTCTTGCGCAGCTTCAGTTCGCGGAATTTCATGCCGAGGGCATCGACCAGTAGCAATCGTCCGGCAAGGGAATCGCCTTGACCTAGAATCAGCTTGATGGTCTCAGTCGCCTGAATCACGCCGATCAGGCCAGGCAGAATGCCCAGCACTCCGCCTTCAGCGCAGGACGGTACCAGACCCGGCGGTGGAGGCTCGGGATAGAGACAGCGATAGCACGGGCCGTCTTCGGTCGCGAAAACGCTGGCCTGCCCTTCGAAGCGAAAAATGGAGCCGTAAACGTTGGGTTTGCCGGTGAGCACACAGGCGTCGTTGACCAGGTAGCGAGTGGGGAAGTTATCGGTGCCGTCGGCGACAATGTCGAACTCGCGAAACAACTCCAGCGCATTGGCGCTGGTCAGCTTCATGTCGAACGGGCGCAGGTTCAGGAAGGGATTAATCGCCTTCAGCTTGTCGGCGGCGGAATCGAGCTTTTTGCGGCCAACATCGTCGGTAGTGTGAATGATCTGGCGCTGCAGATTGGTGTAGTCCACGACGTCGAAGTCGACGATGCCGAGCGTGCCGACGCCCGCGGCCGTCAAATAGAGTGCCAGCGGGGAACCAAGTCCGCCCGCTCCAATGCACAGGACCTTCGCGGCCTTCAGCTTCTGCTGCCCCTCCATGCCCACCTCGGGCATGATGAGATGGCGCGAGTAGCGCAGGATTTCGTCGTTGCTTAGAACGGCTTCGGGTTTGAGTTCGGTCAGCGTGGACATGGAAATCAGCTGCTAGCTTCTAGCTCCTGGCTTCTAGCAATCAAGTACGAACAGTTGGTTGCTAGAGGCTAAAAGCTAGCAGCTAGAAGCTTCCTCCCGCAATTGACGGCACGATGGAAATGGTATCACCGTCGTTGAGCGCGGTGGCTTCTTTTTGCAGGTAGCGCATGTCCTCGTCGTTGACGTAGACGTTTACAAATGTGCGCAGCTTGCCCTCCTCGGTATAGAGGTGGCGTTTCAGGTCAGGATGCTGGGAGACGAGGGCAGCCAAAGCCTCGCCCACGGTCTTTGCGGGGACATCGACCGAGGCCTGTTTCCCCGAGTATTGGCGCAGCGGAGACGGAATCTGGATCTGGGGCATATAGAGAGGATGCTATGGTAAGGGCGAAAGATGCAACTACGACAATGGGCTCTACACGAGCTTGATCGTCAGATGACTTCAATCTTTTCATCCAGGAATTTCTTGTGGTCTTCGTCGCTGCCACCAAGCTCGAACGAGTTCGTACTCGTCGCCTTGCCCCTTTCCACGCTGGTGATCACGTAGGAACAGCCCAGATAGTGAGCTTCGGCGAGGTCGGTGGAGGACCATTGCGCGGGATGGTCAGGATGGGAGTGATAGAAGCCGACGATGTCTTCGCCGCGATCGCGGCCTTCTTTCTGAATGCGGATGAAATCTCTGGGATCGATATTGTAGCGGTTGTGCGGCGAGTCTTCGCGGGTGTTGCCGCAGCGGGCGATGCGACCGACGGTCTTAGTGCCGTTGTCGTCGAACCGCCCGAGCAGCACGCCGCAGCACTCGTGGGGATAAGTTTCCTCTCCGTGCTGACGAAGGGAGACGTAGGCGGCTTGGGGAATCTTCAGCATGTATCAAGATCAGAGGTTAGAGATCAGATTGCAGAAGTGTAACTCCTAACCTCTGCAATCTGACCTCTGACCTCTGACCTCTGACCTCATACCTCGTTCCAGAATCTCTCGCTCAGATATTTTTCGCCGGAGTCGCAGAGGATGGTCACGATGGTTGCGTGCTGATTGACTTTCAGGCGGTCGATCACTTGCAAGCAGCCCACCAGGGCCGCCGCGGCGGAGACTCCGAGCAGCAGCCCTTGTTCGCGCGCCAGGCGGCGGCACATTACGTGCGCGTCTTCGGTTGCGATTTCCAGATTCTGGTCGGCGAGCGATGAATCGTAAATGCGCGGGACGATCGCCGAGGGCAAATGCTTCGCGCCTTCGATGCCGTGAAAGGCGGAGTCGGGCTGCAGCGAAATGCAGCGAATCTTCGGGTTTAATTCCTTCAAACGGCGTGTGGCTCCGACGAAGGTTCCGGTGGTGCCGAGCATGGCGACGAAATGGGTAATCCGTCCTTCGGTTTGTTGCCAGATTTCGTTCGCGGTGGTTTCATAGTGGGCGCGCCAGTTGGCGTCGTTCGAATACTGATCGGCGTAATAGTAAAGATTGGGATGGCGCTCGGCGAGCTGGCGCGCGGTCTTGATGGCTCCGTCGGAACCTTCGGCGGGATCGGTGTAGATGATATTTGCGCCGTATGCCTGTAGAATGCGTTTTCGCTCGGGAGAAACATTCTCGGGCACGCAGAGGGTGACGGGGAATTGGAGAGCGGCGCCGAGCATGGCGTAGGCGATGCCGGTGTTGCCGCTGGTGGAATCGAGCAGAATCTTTCCGGGAGCGAGTTTGCCGGTGCGGCGCGCTTCGGCTACGATGCGGGCGGCGGCGCGATCTTTGATGGATCCGCCGGGGTTATACCATTCGGCCTTGCCCAAAAGTTTTACGCTCGGAAGATCGCTGGTGAGCGCATCGAGCGGTAACAGAGGCGTGTGGCCGATTTGAGCGAGCACAGCCTCTCCTGGCCCGTCAGACGCGGCTTTAGCCGAGTAAGGCGACTGCGAGGGCGCGGAGCCGTGAGCGGCTGGTGTCATGGAATGTCAATGGCCCTTATGACTAGAGTAATGTGCCCGCAATCCTAAAAAGGTATATCTATAACTAGCGTTGTTAAATTCTACCGTCATTAGATTCGGCGTGGAGAGATTTGGTTCCACCGAATCGGTGAAAGCCGCATCTAACTGGATGCACTGACGAAAGAGAATTGAGTTCATCAATGGCAGCGAAAGTCGAACAACGAACGTATGAAGACGCAGTCAACTGGCTGCGCGACCATGGTTTTGACCTGATTGAGGCTCCGGGCCCGCAAACGCGCGTGTTTCTGAAGAAGTACAACTGCTCGGCGGCGATCCAGAAAACCGACGACGGCGGTGTGAAAATTTTCGCCTATCCGGGATACATGATCGGCAGCGAGATTTCGAAGCTGGTCAATCGCGGCTATCAACAGTTTTTCAAGACGAGCAAGACCGAAGTGCCGGCGACCGCTGACCACCTGAAGGCGTTGCAGCAGTTCGCCGAAGAAATGAAAGAAGCGCTGGCCTTGCCCAGCCTCTACAATGAATCGCTCGGAACGGTCAGCGAGTCGTACCAGTACGACCGCATCAAGGACCGCGACCAGCCTGAGGTAGAGCGTCCAAAGCGGCCTTGGGAGACGGTGAAGGTTAAGGCGGCGGCGGCGGCAAAAAAAAGCCAGGCATAGGACGTGTGCGGCTGTGAGCCGTCAGCTTTCAGGCTTTAGCCCCAGGCTTCTGGCAAGCAAACCTCTAGTGTTACGGTCGCCGAGTCGATTCTGCTGGTCTCTCTGCTTTTCTCTCCTCTTAGCAAGATCTAGAACATTTATGATGCGTGCGGACGCTTATGGAGGTCTCATGCGTGATTGGGTCTTGCTGCTGGGAGTCATGGCTGCGCTGGCCGTTTTTAGTGCTGGACAGGATGCTGGTGATGCCGGACGGGTTGCAATCCGCAATGTGCTTGAGCAGCAACAGGCGGCCTGGAACCGGCAGGATCTGGGAAGCTTCATGGCCGGGTACTGGAACTCGCCTGAGCTGACGTTTTTTTCGGGAGCGCATGAGTCGAAGGGCTGGCAGGCGGCGCTCGATCGCTATAAGAAAAACTATCAGGGCGCAGGGCACGAAATGGGCAAGCTCGAATTCACGAACCTGCGGATCGAGATGCTGGGGCCGGACTCTGCGTTTGTGCGCGGCGAGTTTCATCTGACCATGTCAGATGGAAAAACGCCACACGGGTTGTTCACGCTGATCTTCCGCAGGTTTCCCGAGGGATGGAAGATCGTGCACGATCACTCGGCGGAATAAAGCCAGGTTTCAAGGTTGCAAGGTTTCAAAGTTTCAAGGCGTGAACGCCACAAGCGTTGGCGGCACTTTGAAACCTTGAAACTCTGAAACCTTGAAACCTGGCTCTAGTGCGGCCACCTCGCCAAAATCCCTCCCATGACCAGGTAGCAGACCAATTGGTATGCGGTGTTGATCGCGTAGAGCTTCGTCGGCTGCTTGCCAAACAGAGCGCCGGTTAACTGGACGGTGGTTACGAATCCCAGCCAAACCGCAAAACCGACCTTCATTCCGTAGGGAATGCTGACGATGCTGGTCACGGCAATGATCTTGGCAAGCACTACGGCCGACGCAAGACTGGCGACGAACGCGAGGCCGTAGATTTTGCCTGCGCCCTTTTGCATCTCGGCGATCCTGGCTTTGTCATTGGGGTCGAATCCCATCAACCGCATCCAGGGATTTGCGAAAAGGATGGGGGAATACCACAGAAATCCGATCACCATGGCCGCGATCGCGGATACCAGCACGGCCCAGGGATTAATTCCAACAAAAGAGTGAGCTCCGATCATCGTGTCGACCTCCCGTGGGAAAACAGGTTTCAAAGTTTCAGAGTTTCAAGGTTTCGGGATCGTGCCGGAACAGCATGGGTATACGCTGTACTTTGAAACTTTGCAACCTTGAAACTTTGAAACCTGGCCTTTATCGCCCTCTATCCATGGCCTGGTTCGCCAGCCGGTCGGCAATCTGGTTGTGTTCGCGCAGCGCATGCCTGATTTCGAAGTGCTCGAGCGTCCGGGCCAGTTGCTGCGCCTCGTCGTACAGCTTGCGCAGTTCGGGATGGCGCACCTTGTAGATGCCTTTCATCTGGCGGACCATCAATTCGGAATCGCTAATCACTTTGAGCGCTTTGATCTGGTGTTCGGCGGCGTAGCGCAGTGCGGCGAGGAGTCCCTGATACTCAGCATAGTTGTTGGTGCGATGGCCAAGATATTCGCTAAGCTCGGCGACTGGGTGGCCGGAAGCGTCCTGAATGGCGACACCGTAACCGGCAGGCCCAGGATTGCCGCGAGCCCCGCCATCGACGTGCGCAGTGTGGGCGGAAGGCCGGGATTTCGGCGCGGAGAAAAGATTGCGGGAGCCGGAAGAGCGCGGAGACATGGATCGAGTTTACAACGACGGCAGTAGGCCTGATCGTTAGGGAGCCGCAGCGCGAACGTAAACTCTGTCCGCCGAAACCAGTTCCGCATTCGGGACTTCAGTTGTGACTTTCACGCGCTGCCACCCGCTTTTTTTCTGTGGCTTGGCAGTAAACGTCAAGAAGTACTGGCGGGTCAACCGGTGCTCCAAATCGTCCAGATAGGGGTTGAAGGTTACCGCTGGTCCAAAGAAGCCGATGTAATACCCTTCACCGCCGGTCTCGTCCGCGAGCTGTGCGAGGTAAAGCTGGCCCCAATATGCTCGCCAGTAGCTATGGCCATAGTGACCGACGCCTGGGGCATAGATACCAAAGACGACAACGCCAGCGCGCTGAGCATCATCGATGGCCGCCGCTAGATATGGATTCAGCATATCGCCGGTTCCGTAGTAACGATCGATTCCGTCGGAGACCATGAGCACCTCACGCCGCGCAGTGGTTTGCGGCCAGTGCTTGATCAGGTCGCTCAGAGAAAAATATGGACTGCCATTGACGCCGCTAATTCCCATAGGAAGGCGTAGAGCTTTCGCAGCGAGAGCATGATCGCTGGTCAGGTTCTGTTCCATTTTCGCGGTGCCGTTCTGCATGTAGGCCACGCCAATCTTGGTGGATGCCGGCTGTGCGGTGATGAATTGGCGAAGGTCTTCCAGTTGTGAACCGAGACTGGCATTGGACCCATCGTCGAGCAGAACCACGAGTTCGAGTGCGGCGTGATCTCCCTGCGCAGGAACCCATTCCGTCACTTTGTCGTGATCGCGCCCCTCGTAAACCAGCACATCCTCCCGGTTAATGACTGGTATGTTGGAACCATGAACAGCTTCGACGGTGACCAGCATGTGTGCCGGCGTTCCGTTTGCGGGCGTGGCCTCGTCAGCCGCTTTGCTACCGGTGACCAATGTCAACAGTGCCAAAGCGAGAATTGTGTTAACCACAAGAAAGTGTTTGCTCATATCTCCGAAATATGTCGGCAGGACATATGCCCCCTATACACAGGGATGACTTGGCAGCGTTTTTGGTTGGCTACCATCAGTCATCCGTGGATAAGCAAAGGAGGGCCGCGCCCGCTGTTCTTCAGGGGGCGTGAGCAGACGAGCATATCAGCCTCCGCCTGCGGGATCTGCTGATGGAGCTGTCTAGTGACGGTCCCCGTGGCTGTGGCGCCAGGTCCAGTATTCCTTCTGCTCTTCAGGGCGCAGTTTGCGAAAATCGCGGCCGGGGTCGCGGTGGTACTCGCGGCACCATTGTTGGTAATAGACCACTTCGTCGTGGTTCCAGACGTGGTAGTCGCTGTAGTAGGGGTCATAGACCCGATAGTAATGATGTGCGCAAGCCGTGCCCAATGCGCAAGACGCCAAGGCGGCGGCCAGAAAAAGCGAGCGGACAAAACCAGATCTGTTCATCTGCGTAACCATCCTCCTTCAGAGCCGATCCCTTATTGCAGATACGGAAAATAGAATCGACCGTGTGGAAAAAGAACACTCAGGCGAATAAACCCCAGGAGACTAGAAAAGTTTCAGCGCTCTGCTGCATTGATATCTGATCCGAATCCGGACCCGAGAACCCAAAAAGACCTTCAGGAACAAAGCGGTTCGAATGCCGCTATCTGCCTGCGGCAAGTCTGGTGGCCAAGCGCTGCGGCAGATTAGCAGCCAGAATTTTTTCCTGAGTCACGCGCAGGTTGTAAGGCACACGATAAAAATTCACGATCCAGGCCTCAGAGTCGAATACAGCAAACGCGGCGCGCCAGTCGCCGTCGCGGGGCTGGCCGACGGAACCGGGATTGATGAGATAGCGGCGATCCTTGCGGAGTGGCCAGTCGGACGACTCGGGCTGACCCACGGTGCGATACCCCGGACGATACGCTTCGCTGACTTCGCCCGTGAGCACGAAGCCTCCCTGGAGGTGCGTGTGTCCGAAGAACGTGATGGGCACGGGATCGGTGATGAGTGGTTCGATGGCGTCGCGGGCGCTAACCATATATTCATCTTCGTCGAGGGCGGAACCGTGGACGAACTGGAGACCGGGAAGTTCGTCGAGTTTGATCGGGCCCTGCGGGAGCGATCGCAGCCAGCCGAGATTTTCGGGGGTGAGCTGATCGCGGGTCCAGAGCGTGGCGAGCCCGGCGGCGGGATTGAAATCGTCGAGGTTCATCAGGCCGCCGACGGCTTTGTCATGATTGCCGCGCACGAAAATGTGCCCGATAGCTTGCGATCGGGCAATGACTTCGTTGGGATTGCCGCCGTAGCCGACCGTATCGCCCAGATTTACGACGAGGTCGTGGGTAGGAGCGGTGGCCAGACAAGCATCCAGCGCTTCGAGGTTGCTGTGAATGTCGCTAAGAAGAAGGATACGCACGGCAAAGGGAGGATTATAGCTTTTCTGGCAAGGAAACGCCGAGGCGGGAGGGTGGCGGATTCAAGACCGGGCATCGAGCCCAGTGTTCTGGGCCGATCCCGACCAGCGGAGGGAATTCGTCGCCGCAGGCGGCAACGCGGTGCGGGCAGCGGGGCTCGAAGGGGCATCCAGGGGGAAGATGAGCGATGGTCGGCACGGTGCCTTCGATGGTCGCGAGCGGAAGCGTGCGGTCGGTCGCGAGCGTGGGGATGGCGCGCAGCAGCCCTTGCGTATAGGGATGTGCGGGCGCGCGAAAAATTTCGTCCTTGGCGCCAAGTTCGACCAGGCTCCCGGCATACATCACGGCGACTCGATCGGCGACGTGCCAGACCACGGCAAGATCGTGCGAAATGAAAAGCATCGCCAATCCGAATTTGTGGCGCAGGTCGTTGAGCAGGTCGAGAATCTGCTGCTGGATGGTGACATCCAGTGCAGTGGTGGGCTCGTCGGCGATGAGCAGTTGCGGACGATTGACGATGGCCATGGCGATCATGACGCGCTGGCGCATGCCTCCGGAGAGTTGGTGCGGATAACTGCGGGCGCGTTCGTCCGGGTCGGGGATGGCAACGTCGCGCATACCTTCAACCGCTTGGCGCCATGCTTCCGCCCTCGACACGCGGTGGTGAGCGAGAACCGCTTCGGCAATCTGGTCGCCGACGCGCATCACTGGATTAAGGGCGGTCATCGGCTCCTGGAAAATCATGGCCATACGGGAACCGCGAAGCTGGCGCAGTTGATCAGCGGCCAAGCTGGCCAGATGCGTGGGCACGCCGTCGCCATTCCGGAAAGTGATTTCGCCTTTTACGATGGCCGCGGGTGGGAGCAGGCCCATGATCGCGAGCGAAGTGATGGATTTACCTGAGCCGGACTCGCCGACCAGCCCAAGCACTTCGCCAGGGGCGATGGAGAATGAGAGATCGCGTACGGCGGCCACCGGTCCACCGTTCTGTTGTGCGGGCTGAAGCGCCCGCCCTCGTCCTCCGAGCGTTTGCGGGAACTCGATGGTCAGGTCGCGGACGTCGAGCAGTGAGTTCACGAAGGTATGGTATCAGCGGAAGACGTCGGTGCAGCGTCCCTCCACTGTAGAACGCATCACGCAGTCACAGCACTAGAACGCGCCGCCACCGCCCCCGCCGAAGCCGCCGCCGGAGAATCCACCGCCAGAGAATCCTCCTCCGCCGAAGCCGGAGCCGCTGGAACTCGATCTGGGGGCGGACGTGAAGACCTGGTTCATGTCCAACGCCATGCTGTGCATGGAACTGGAAAAGAAAAGCGGAGTGAAACCGGTATAGCCGTTCGGCGAAACGTACCAACTCGGTGGATCCTTCACAATGCCGTCGAATGACTGTGCCCAGTGGTGCTCGACGCCCAGCGCCATGGCGAAGGGAAGAAATTTCTCGAACGAGTCGGGTGACAGGCTCTTGATGCGGTCGGCGTCAACGCGATTCATGAACTCCTGGAATCCGAGCACTGCGATTCTGGTGCGGGCGCCGGAAACAGTCTTCGCCGTCATCTGACGGGCAAAAAGCCACCAGATCAGCGCCGAAACCAGAACGCTCCCGATCAGCAGTGGAACGGAGTAGAACAGATTCAGCCAACCCATAACTTGCACGCCGACCACGACCAGGGCGATGGCGACAGCCGCGACGATGCTGTAGGCATTCGCTGATTCCGGATCGAGCGTGTAGATTCCCTTGCTTTTCAGCGCCGACATGATGTCCTCGCGCACTACGGGAATCACGGTGTAGAAGCGATTCTTCAGGCTGGAAAGCCGCGTTTCAGGACCGCCGAGAAAAATGTTTTCCAACATCACCCGTTCGTGCGGCGTAAGGTCGGGGCCCCACTGCTCGCGGGGCTTCACCAGGTGGAATAAGTAGTCCTTGTGATGAAAGACCAGGAAGGTATCGACCTTTTCTTCGATCTTGATGTAGCCGCGCACGGCCAGATCGACGATGGTGCTGGTGATGTCGCGGGGGTGAATGGTGTCGTCGATCAAAGTTCCGGCTTCGGCGGGAGACAAGCCCGGGGGCGGCTCGTACTGCGGGGCCACGGATACGCCGGGGTCGGGGTCGCGTCCCACAGAAATCCAGAGAGCGAACATGACGACCAGGGTTAGCAGCGGCAGAAACACGATGGGGTTGCTGTTCAGGAACCAATCTAACTTGGTCACTGTACTCGGAGCTTGCAGCACTCCCTGCGGGATATAGATATCGATGGTGACGCCGCTGCGCATGGGAAGGGCGCGGGTGGTTTCGAAAGTGGCGTCGGCGCCTTTCACTTCCGCGGTCGCCTCACTTCCCCTCGAACCGTAGGTGCCGGTGAAGGCCTCAGCACGCAGTCCTCCGGCGGCATTTTCGGGCAAGGTCACGAAGGCCGAGGCATGGTCGATGGGCACCGGCCAATCGTTGCCGGTCACGTTCCAGTAGAACTCGGCGTAACTGTCAGCGCTACTGTCGAAGAAGCGGACGCCGTTGCGAACCGAGTAATCGATGTTGACCACGCGTGTCGCATCCACCGCGTCGGGAATGTAGATCTTGAGGTCGCGATCGGCTCCGGACTTGCTCGAATCGTACTTCAGCTTGTTCCCGTTTTCATCGGTGACGTTCAGGACATCGAGAAACAGCGTGTAGTTGGTTCCGTAAGGCCCCGGATACTCGACGGGAATGGTGCGGTGAATGCCGTGCCAAGCGCCGGTGAAAGCCACCGTAATTCTTTCGCTGACCAGGGCGGTGCTATCGGCGCCGATAGCAATCGTGTCTTTGAAATCCGTAACCCGCCAGTTGCGGGCCTGAGCGGAAGAGGTGGCGGCGAGCGCGACGAGAAGCGCGAGACGTGCGAGTAGAACCAGCGATCGGCGATTCGTATGAGCTCCGCGGAACATTGTTAGAACTTCACTGTTAGAACTTCACCGCGACGGGTTCACGATCGGTGGTAGCCGCTTCGAAAAACTGCTTCTGCTGGAAGCCGAAGGTCCCTGCGAGAAGATTGGCCGGGAAAGACTGAATCTTAGTGTTCAGGTCGCGCACCACGGCGTTGTAGTAGCGGCGGGCGTTTTGGATTGCGTCTTCGATTTCGTTGAGAGAATTCTGCAGCTGGGTGAATTCCGTCGAAGCCTGGAGTTGGGGATAGTTTTCGGCCACCGCGAACAGGCTCTTGAGCGCGCCGGTCAGTTGATTCTCGGCGGCAGCCTTGTCGGCCGGGCCAGTGGCCTGCATAGCCATGGAGCGGAATTTCGCGACGTTCTCGAACGTTCCCTTTTCGTGGGCGGCATAGCCCTTCACGGTTTCGACCAGATTCGGAATCAGGTCGTGGCGGCGTTTGAGCTGAACATCAATATCGGACCAGGCCGATTCTGAGCGCACCCGCAACTGCACCAGGCTGTTGTACATCGCGATCAGGAAGATGCCCAACAGAACTACGACCGTCAGAACAATCCATGCCATGCAGAACTCCTTCGATGCGGATTTAAAGGGAAACTAACAGCAAAGTTTGAAAGTTTCAAGGTTTCAGGGTTTCAAGGACTTGAAAGAGTAATGGCGCACGCCTCTATTTCCGGATTCTAGAGAGTCGGGAGGACCCTCGGGACTCCGAAACCCTAACTTTGAAACCTTGAAACTCTGAAACTTTGAAACCTGCCTTATTGTTTTGGAGCGTAGTATCCGCGGCGGGCACGGACTTGCAGGTCTTTCTTCAACGCAGTGATCTGGATCGAGCGGTAACGCCCGTCGGCGTCGAAGTCGGTGGGCTTGTAGGAAACGTCGTACTGGCTGCGCAGTTCGTCTTCAATGGCGGCGAACGAGTGCGTGATGTCTTTCATCTTGTAGGGGAAAAAAGCGCGGCCGCCGGTCGCGGATGCCAGGTCCTCAAGAACTTTGTCGCCGCGCAGAATCAGGCCGCTGTCGTCGGTGGAGATGGCATAGATGAGAACTTCGGCGCGCTCCGCCATTTCAATAGCCTGGGCGCGCGTGTATTCGCTCTGATTGTCTTCGCCGTCGCTGAGGATAACGATCGCTTTGCGCAGGGGATGGTCAGAATGTTCGCGCAGCAACTTTTCCTTGCAGGCTTTGTAAATTGCATCGTAGAGCGCGGTGCCTCCGCCATCGCTTAGGCGCTCGACTCCGGCGGCCAGTAAGGGTAACTGGTCGGTGAAATCCTGGGTGAGATGGCTCTCTTTGTTGAAGCCCACGACGAACGCGCGGTCATAGCCAGGACGAATGATGTGCTGCAGAAATCCGATGGCCGCTTCTTTTTCAAATCCAAAGCGCCCCTGCACCGAGCCGCTCACGTCCATGAGCAGGCCCAACTCGATGGGCAGGTCGGTCTCGCGGCGGAAGTTGAGGATGGACTGCACCGGCTTGTGGTCGTCGAAAATAGAGAAATCGTTCTGATTCAAATTGCGGACAAACTTTCCGTGACGATCGGTGGCGATGAACAACACGTTGACTTCATCGACGCGTTTCTTGATGGTGAGGATGGGTTCGTCCGCCTCATTGCTGGCGTCGGCAGCAAGAGCGCCGGAGCTATCGGAGTTCACCGCAACCGCGGAAGCAGCGAGGACGTAGGGACTGGTTTGGGCGCATCCGGCAACCGACAGACCAAGAACAACGGCGACCGCGAATAAGATGAGTGCGAATCCGCCCGGCGCCAACCCGAATTTGCTGCCCTTCGTCATTCTTTCGCCTTGTCTGTGAATCGCAAGCTCTGAAGCTCTTGATCTCGGAACTATCCACCTTATTCGATGCACGCCGGGGGCCGAAAACCGAAAAACCTCGTCCGCTTACTGTAGGACGCAATCGGGTGCAAGTCCAAGTTACAAAAGGAGTACGCACAGGGTGTGTCCTTTAACCATAAGCTGGCCAACAAGTTGGGAAAATTCTCCGGATATTTTTTCCCTGATCGAAGAAGTTCCGTGCAAAAATTTCTGAATTTCAGGCTCGCGTTCTGACCTCGGCAGTGGATAGGGCGCACCCGGTTGCGGTTCATTGCAAGAGCGGATATCGCAGTATGATTGCCTGCGGTTTGCTCGAGCGCGGCGGCCATCGCAACGTGATCAATGTGGTGGGAGGTTTTGACGCGTGGCATGCCGCCAAACTTCCAGAAGTGGCCGAGCAACTCGCCAAGGCATGATCCGCTAATCCTGCTGACCAAGTGCGGATTCAAGGCCCCCAGCTTAACCCCAAGCGGACAACACACTTCGGTTACCTGTCGTAGCACTGTCCTTTCGTGCCATCCTCATTTTGCCGTCAAAGGCCCATCGACCGCGACCGCAGGGCCAACTCCCGCTGTGGTTGCGGAACTCAAGTGAGGTTTATTCATGTTGCAGTCCCCGGAACCGAAGTACTCTCCAAACGCAGTCCCGCCCCAAAACACTTACACTCCGGTAAAGCCGGCCACCTCACCCATGGATCAGGCCAACATCGGACGCACGCTCTTCATCAAGGGTGAAATAACGGGTGCGGAAGCGCTCTTCATCGACGGACGCGTCGAAGGCACCATTAACTTTCCCGACAATCGCGTCACCGTCGGCCGCAACGGAAACGTCGCGGCAAACATCACCGCTAAAGAAGTTGTGATCATGGGCAAGGTGCAGGGCAACGTCGATGCCGCGGACCGTCTGGACATCCGCAGCGAAGGCCTGCTCACGGGCGACGTGATTACGCATCGCATCAGCGTCGAAGAAGGCGCGATCCTCAAAGGTGGCGTCGAAGTCCGCAACCCCGAAAAGAAAGATCAAAAGACGCAGGTGCAAGTTCAGGCCCAGAACAAGCCCGAGCCTCCCAAGGCCATGGCCGCCACCGCGGGCAACGCATAATTTAACGAAGTCTGAATTCGAAGTCGGAATTCAAAGAATGACGATGGAGGGACGAGCGTCTTGCCCGTCCAGCCGGGAGAAGATGCCCGGCTCTCCATCGGTTCTTTTTTGCGGTTCTTTTTTGGTGCTGATTACTTCTTCGGCTTGAAGTCGAGTGACGCCGAGTTCATGCAGTAGCGCAGCCCGCTCGGCCCCGGGCCATCGGGAAACACGTGGCCCAAATGCGCATCGCAGCGGGCACAGCGCGCTTCGGTGCGGGTCATGCCATAGCTGGTGTCGGTGTGTTCCGCGATATTCTTGCGATCGGCGGCGGCATAGAAGCTGGGCCATCCGGTTCCCGAGTCAAACTTTGTGTCCGAGCCAAACAGCAGAGCGCCACAGCACACGCAGTGGTACGTGCCGTCGTCGTGCTTGTTCCAGTACTGCCCGGTGAAAGCGCGTTCGGTGCCGCAAGCGCGGGCCACCTGGTACTGCTCAGGACTGAGTTGCTGCCGCCACTCGGCATCGGTCTTGGTGATCATGTCGCTGGTCTCTTCGGTCATGTTCGCGTCTCCAGAAAATAAGATGTAGGAAGGGTGCGAAAGTTGCAAGTATGCCGACGTGGTGCAAGTTCGTATCAGGGCCTGCCTTCAGGCATGCCGAAGCTTGCCGCGTTGGGAGTGCGCGGGGAAAGCGGACCGGAGAGTGAGTTCTATTAGGGGCAGTTAGTGCGTGAAGGGCTGATTTGCGCCCAGCAGCAGTCCGATGCCAGCGCGTTTGCGCAACTCCGACAGCAGGGCCGTGGCGGCATTCAGGTACGTACGATTGGGGTCGGAGGTATCCGCCCAGACCGCCTCATAGACGATCTTGGCCGCTTCTTTCGCGTCCATGTGTAGAGCGGCTTCCAGGCGGTCGGCCTGCTGGCGTGCCTCACTGTAGCAGCTGTGGCAAACCGCGGCTGGTTCGGTGGCCCCATTGTGCTGGTGCTGGAGAACGCACCGGAACGTGGCGGCGGCGTTGACCTGCGCGTGCAAAGCGAAGGCCTGTGACTTAAGCTCTTTCAGGAAGCGTTCGCGGTCGTCGACATTGATATTGATATCGACTTGCGCGCCAGCCGTAGCCGGCGACGCCGTTTGCGGCGCGTTAGAAGCCGAAGGCGCGGATTGAGCCATCGGTGCGCTGGGCGAGACACGATCCGGCGACTTGCAGATCGGACAGGCGTGCATGTCGGCGGGATAGTAGGCGTGGCATCGCGAACAAGGCAGGCCGTAGCCGATGGTTTTCTTCTCTGGTGCCGAGGCGGCTTCGGGCGCGGATCCCAGCGGCATACGCCGCTCTGCAGTCGATAGCGTAGCAGGGTTAGCGGACTTCTCTTGCGCTTGCCTGGCAGCGGTGGTTTCCATGGAATCGCTCCGGCGGCGCCACGAGCGCCGTCCTTTTCTCCCCACATTTTAGGTTCGTTGATAGCCGGAGACGATACACGTCAGTGCATAGAAAAGGTAATATCCGCTGGTGGATTCGGTTGCCAGTTACCGGCGAGTTACTTTGACGCTGTGATCAGCCGGACGACTTCCTGCATACGGGCCCGGTAGAGATTCTGGCTCGGATCCATTCGGGAGGCGATTTCGAGTTCTCCCAGAGCCTCCTCGTACTGGTTTAGGGCCATCAGGCAGGCGGCGAGCGAATAGTGATTCTGGGCGCTGGGCTCGAGGCGGAGTGCCTCACGAAATTCTTTCTCAGCCTCGGCCAGTTGTTGAGTGTTCACGAGCGCGGTGCCGAGATAGTGGTGGCCCAGGCTGGATTCGGGGTTGAGCGCAACCGCTGTGCGCAGCGCGTCCACCGCTTCCTGGTCCCTTCCCGAAAGGAGCAGGGCCTGCCCCAGGACGCGGTGTTCGGTCGCTCCAGTGGGATTGACGGCGATGGCGGCCTGCAGTTCGCGAATGGCGGAGGGGTAATCGCGCTTTGACATGTAGGCGCGAGCCAGGCAGTTGTGACCGCCCTCCCACTCGGGATTTTGACGATAGAGATCCTGGAATTCCGCGATCGCGCTGTCGAAATCTTCCTTGTCGCAAAGCGTATTTCCCAGGTTGTTGCGCACACTGGCGTCCTCCGGATTGAGACGCTTGGCCAGGCGGTATTCCACGATCGACTCATCCAGCTTGCCTTGATCGTGCAGCACGACTCCAAGATTGCTGTGCGCTTCCCAGAAGTCGGGACGCAGGCTGAGGGCGTGGCGATAGGCGATGGCGGCCCGGCGCAGATCTCCCTGATCGCGATGCGTGATTCCCATATCAAAGTAGACGTCTGCGTTCGCGAGCGAGCCGGCCGGTTCATGATCGAGCGCTTCGTCGAAGGCATGCAGAGCGGCGTCGTAATGGCCGTCGGCGTAGAGAGCGAGTCCGAGATTGCGGTAAGCCTCGGCATTGGCGGGATCCATGCTGAGAGCGGTGCGCGCTTCGGCGAGGGCGGCGTCGGGATCATCCATCCGGTAAAACAGGTAGGAAAGCTGGCTGTGCGTTTCGGGGAAGCCGGGCAGCAGGTGTGCAGCTTCCGTAAATGTGTCGAGCGCCTCATCGAACCGGTCCTGGCGGCGCAGGATGGTTCCGAGGACAAAATTCAGCAGGCCATTGCTCGCGGCATTGTTAGCGTCACTGTTCGCATCATCGTGAAGCAGGGCGCGGATCTTGTTTTCGGCAGCGCCGAAGTTCTCGTCGTGAACCAGAGTCGCAATTTGCGCGGCTGAGCTGGAGCAGACGCAGGAGGTACCGGCGGCTGATTTTCGCCCCACACTCTTGCCCACGAGGTTCTGAATCAATCCCGAGTCAGCCCCCGCCTTTTGTAGCGCGCGGGTGCATTGCGCTGTGGACTTGCAGGAGAGCGTCCGGACTTGGTCGGGCGTTTGGGCGTTCTGCGTTTGGATCAGGCGTTCGATCCGGGCGTTCGAAATGCCCCCCGCCAGCCACAGGAAAATGGCGTCGGAAACGGGTGCGGACGGAGCTTGCTCAGCCTGCAAGGGGGCGACCGCCAGCAGAAGCAAAAGCCATCTCAGGACACAGCGTTTCACGAAGCCCTCCGGCGTTCTTGGCGGTGTTGACGCGCGAAAAAATCCCTGCCGAAACGATAGTCCGGTTGCGGTAACGCCGATAGGTCACCGAAGTAATTTTTTGGGACATGCACCGGAGGCAATCGGCGAGACTGCCGGGGAGCGATTGCGGTACACTATAAAGTGGTTGTACTGGGCGGCGTTGCCGGTTGGCATCGTCCGTTTCGGAGGCTTTATGGAAGGTCTGTTTCAACCGTGGCACCTGCTGCTGATCTTTGCTATCGCATTGATATTGTTCGGCCCCAGGAGATTGCCGGAATTGGGCAAGGGTCTGGGCGAAGGCATTCGCGCGTTAAAAGATGGGATGAAGGATAAGCCTGAAATCAAGGCTGAGAACAAGTCTGACAGCACGCCTGAAAACAAAGCCTGAGTGCGCGGCAACAACCTGGTTGCCTGCGTACCCGATTCATGGCTAAATCCGCATAAATTCTAACGTCCAAAATTGATAAGTTACGGCAAGGGGGAGTGCTCAAGCCGGCTTCGCGCTCGGGGATTCCGTGGCGCGAGAGGTCTGATATATTTAGCCTCTCTCGGAGGTGTCCCCATGTCCCGAAACGTGCGCTGTGGTCTGATTCAGGCAAGCAACGCGCTCGGCAGCAACCGCTCGCTGCCTGAGATCAAGAAAGCCATGATCGATAAGCACCTGAAGCTGATCGAGCAGGCGGCGAGAAAGAAAGTCAAAATCCTCTGCCTTCAGGAACTTTTTTACGGTCCTTATTTCTGCGCGGAGCAGGATATTCGCTGGTACGACCTCACCGAGCACGTTCCCGAGGGACCAACGACTCAGCTCATGCAGAAGATCGCGTCCAGGCACGGCATGGTAATGGTTGTCCCCGTGTACGAGGAGCAGATGCCGGGCCTGTACTTCAACACGGCTGCGGTCATTGATGCCGACGGCAAATATCTGGGCAAGTATCGCAAGCACCACATCCCGCACGTGCATCCCGGGTTTTGGGAGAAATTTTATTTCACACCGGGAGACCTGGGTTATCCCGTCTTTGAGACGAAGTATGCACGGGTCGGCGTTTACATCTGCTATGACCGCCATTTTCCCGAAGGCGCGCGCGTGCTCGGACTGAACGGCGCGGAAATTGTCTTCAATCCTTCGGCCACGGTCGCCGGACTGTCGGAATATCTGTGGGAACTGGAGCAGCCGGCGCACGCCGCGGCCAACGGCTACTTCGTGGGTGCGATTAATCGTGTGGGCAGGGAAAAGCCGTGGAATATCGGCGAGTTTTACGGCAAGAGTTACTTCTGCAATCCGCGCGGCAAGATCGTCGCTCAGGCCAGCCGCGATAAAGACGAAGTGCTGGTCGCCGATCTCGATCTCGACATGATCCAGGAAGTGAGAAGGGTGTGGCAGTTTTATCGCGACCGCCGTCCCGAAACCTACGGCGCGCTGACGACGCAGACGGGACAGACGGCGGCTGCGGACTGAGGGTGTGCGAAAAATGGCGACCTATTTCTAAATTGTCATCCTGAGCGAAGCGAAGGACCTATGTATTCCGGGGCCGCCAGCAAAATGCATAGGTCCTTCGCTCCGCTCAGGATGACAGTTAGGTTTTACTGATAGCTGAGAGCTTCATGTCCCCATCTTCGCTAATCGAATCCAGTCCGCTCTACAACCAAGACCTCGCGCCCGCAACCGTTGAGCGGCGCACCTGGGGCACCTACAGCTTCGCCGCGCTGTGGGTATCGATGTCGGTCAATATTCTGACCTACATGCTGGCTGCCAGCCTGATCCAGGGAGGCATGAATTGGAAACAGGCTGTCGCAACGGTATTCCTAGGCAACACGATCGTTCTCATCCCGATGCTGTTGAACTCGCATCCGGGAGCGCGCTACGGCATTCCATTTCCGGTGCTGGCGCGTGCCTCGTTCGGAGTGCTGGGCGCGAATGTTGCCGCGGTCTTGCGCGCTCTCGTTGCCTGCGGATGGTTCGGCATCCAGACCTGGATTGGCGGCGAAGCCATCAACACGCTGATCGCGACGCTCGTGCCCGGTTGGGGCAAAGTCGTCTACGGACCTGCGCTCTGCTTTCTCGTCTTCTGGCTCGTCAATCTGGCCGTCATTCTCAAGGGCATTGAGTACATCCGGCATTTGCAGGGAATCAGCGCGCCGATTCTGCTGGCCGTTGGCCTCCTGCTGCTGGCATGGGCTTACAAGTCGGCGGGCGGATTTGGCCCCATGCTCTCGGCGCCATCGCGCTTCGTGAGCTTTTCGGATTTTCTGAAATTCCTCATCCCCGCGCTCAATGGCACGGTTGGCTTCTGGGCCACCGTGTCGCTGAACATCCCGGACTTCACGCGGTTTGCGAAAAGTCAGCGGCAACAGGTGATCGGGCAGGCGCTCGGTCTGCCGACTACCATGACGCTCTATTCGCTGATTGGAATCCTGGTGACTTCGGCGACGGTGGTGATTTACGGCACTGCGATCTGGGATCCGGTGCAATTGCTCAGCCGCTTCCATTCGCCCGTGGCCGTGGTGATATCGCTGCTGGCGATCCTGCTGGCAACGCTGAACGTGAATATTGGCGCCAACGTCGTTTCGCCGGCCAACGATTTTTCCAATCTGTGGCCGCGAAAAATCAGCTTCCGCACCGGAGGCGTGATTACCTGCTTCATGGGAATCGCGCTGATGCCGTGGAAACTGCTCTCCAACTACGGCACTTTCATCTTCGGATGGCTCGGCGGTTATGCTGCGTTCCTTGGTCCGGTTGCGGCCATCATGATCTGCGACTATTTCGTGATTCGCCGCCGCGTGCTCGTGGTCGACGATCTCTACCTGCGCGGCGGCTCGTACGAATATTCGCGCGGCTTCAACTGGCTGGCCGTGCTTGCGCTGGCTTTGGGAGCGGGCACGGCGCTGGTGGGATTGGTTGTCCCTCCGCTGCGCGTCTTATATGACTATTCCTGGTTCGTCGGATTCGCAGTCTCGTTTGTTGCTTATTATGCGTTGATGAAGGCTTGAAACAGCCTACTGCAGGCCATCTTCAGGACTTCGCTTTCTTCGAAGGTTTCGACTTGCCGGAACTGTTGAGGGCGACCGCTTGGCGAACGAGAGCCTTGAAGTCGGACTCGTCAACTTTTTCTCCTGCGTGGATGTCGATTGCGCGGCGTACATTTCCCTCGAGACTTGAGTTGAAGAGACGGGCTGGATCCTTCAGAGACGCGCCCTTGGCGAAGGTAAGCTTCACGACCTTCTTGTAGGATTCGCCAGTGCAGAGGATGCCGTCGTGCGACCAAACCGGAGTAATCCACTTCCACTCCTCGACGACGTCCGGATCTGCTTGCTTGATGAGCTTGCGCATTCTGCTCAGGGTTTTCCCGCGCCAGTCCCCGAGTTCGGTGATTCTTTTCGAGATGAGCTCCGATGCCGACTGGCCTTGGCTCGCGCCTGGCTTTTTCATGTTCTCCTCCTGGAAGTTCCAGATATATTTTCATTTGCAAGAGAGTGGAGGATAGAACTCATCTCATAAAATTGCCGGTTATTGATTATTACTTAGTACCCCCCCCCCCTTCAAACCCAGTCTTTTTAAGTCATAGGCTTAGCGAAGCTGTGGTGCCAGGTCTTTGGGGAATAAGGACTTAGATGTAAAGTATTGCTAAATCAATAACTTAGCTCATGTTTCTGCGTGATTTCCAGGCAAAGTATTGACTGATATAGAGTTGCTGCGATCTGCCACCTATATATTGATGTCAAATAACTTAGCACAGAATGGCCCCGGAAGTTATGGGGTTTCTGCGGGCGTACCTGGCGCCTCGCTACCACCGGTTGCTTATTCGTTTTATCGCGGATTGTTACTTAGTAGTATATATCAAATTGTCAAGGAAATTCTGAGCGAGCGAGGATTGTGTTTCGCTGTAATCTCCGAGAACTGAGATGTATTAGTTTGAACCCGACCTTGCGGATAGGGCTGGCTGGTCCACGTACTGGAGACCGATCCGGTAGCCAATTGGGGGGATTCTGAGTGTAATTGATTCCATGACAATGTCGGCCCCCATTCCCGGGTAAAGTTGGTGGTGCTGAAGCCAACCAACAGGCTCGGGAGAAAGGAGCCGAACGATGATCATTATAGGAGTAGATTTCCACCCCGAGTTTCAGCAGATCGCGTGGTTAGATACGGACAGCGGAGAGTTCCAGGAGAAGCGACTGATGCATCGCGAGGAGGCGGAGAAGTTTTACCGCGATCTCGCGGCCCAGGGCATGAAGGTGCGAGTGGGCATGGAAGCCAGCGGACACGCGCGCTGGTTCGAACGGCTGCTGGCGGAGCTGCAGTTGGAGTTGTGGATTGGGGACGCGGCGGAGATCCAGAGCAAACGAGCGCGCAAGCAGAAGACGGACCGGCAAGATGCGCAACACATTCTGAAGCTCATGCTGAAGGATGACTTCCCGCGGATCTGGGTGCCGAGTTGGGACAACCGGGATTTGCGGCAACTGCTGTGGCATCGACACCGCCTGGTACAAGCGCGGACACGAGTCATGAACCAACTGCAGGCGGTGGCGATCAATGAAGGGCTGCGCTGTAAGAAGCGGCTGTGGCGGGCCGGCGGGAGGCAGCAACTGGAATCATTCCAGTTGGCACCCTGGGCCAGCCGACGGCGGAGTGATCTGCTGGAGTTGCTGGATCGACTGAGCCCGACGATTGCGGAGTTAAGCCAGGCGATCGAGCAAGAAGCGGAGAAGCGACCCGAAGCACAGCGGCTGAGGACGCATCCGGGTGTGGGTGCTCTGACGGCACTGGCATTCGTGCTGATCATCGGCAACGTGGAGCGCTTTCAGTGCGGGAAGCAGATTGCGAGTTACCTCGGACTGGTGCCGCTGGAAAAATCGAGCGGCAACCGGCGACGCTTGGGTCACATCACCAAACAGGGGAGTTCGATGTTGCGCTTTCTACTGGTGGAGGCGGCTCAGGTCACGGTGCGCAGCGTGCCGCAATGGCGCAGCCAGTACTTCCGTCTGATGATGCGACGGGGACGGAAGACGGCGAAAGTGGCGATGGCGCGTCGACTGGCGATTCGCTTGTACTGGATGTGGCGCCAGGGATTGGATTACGAGGAGTTGGTCAAGTTCGGTTCGCACGCGGGACAGCCCGGAAATCGCGATGGTGTGATGTAGAACACCGAGAAATTGATTGGGCATCCCGCTCCCCTTCGCGGGGAGTCTGAATGAGTAATCATGATCGCAGTTGCGGACCGAAGAGACGGCTGGGTCGGACCGAGTTCCTGACCTGAAAACGATTACGATGCGAGCCTGGGTTGGAACGGCACTTCTTCAGCTAGAGCGAAATGGCGCTCTTCTCCCGAGTGCAGGGTGAGGTACGCCTCAAATTTGCTTGACACCGCCGACATTGTCAGAGACGCGATTTATCAACAGTCAGACTCGGGCGCGAACCAACAATGGGACTGCCGTTGTCATCGAGGCGGACGGCGGTTAGCTTCACTTCTTATTGCCGTCGCTTTCTGGTCGACCGTCCGGGGATTAAATCGTTGCCGTTCGTTCTTTGCTATGGTTCCATCCCAACTAGCAATCTCCTCTTTTGAGATAGGAGCAACTATATACCAGGGACCGCACTCACGCGTACCGTTTACGTCCCGTGTCCAAGGTCTCTTGTCTTCAGGCAAGTTCCACGACTGGCGAAACCAGGCGATAGCACAAGCTTGCGCCGTCTGCTCGCCCCTCCGCAATTTATGCCTCGAACCGCCAATGGGTGCTAAGGCGATTCGCTAATCAACGAACGTGCCGAGTTGGCGTTAGACTGTAAGCTAATTCTGGAGTGGAGGACACTGCCATGTTAAGGCTCGTGCAACGAGCAGCTTTGTTTCTGATTCTTTCGATGGGGATCCCGTCCATCCCGATGCTGATGGCCCAACAACAACCCATGCCCTCGGCCCCGATTCCTGCCCAAATCCTCGCAGCCAAAAAAGTCTTCATTTCAAATGGAGGTGATGACGATTGGACAATTCCGCATCAACTTCACGCTCCAGCCCTCACCTATGACCAGTTTTATGCAGACATAAAGAATTGGGGGAAATATGAACTGGTGTCTTCCCCTGCCGATGCCGATGTTGTTTCTGAAATCCGGTCTTACGATTCGCGTTTGGCCGGCCTGCAAGTACACCTTGCAATCCTCGACCCCAAAACTCACGTTACTCTCTGGTCGCTCAATCAGGGAGTAGAAGGCGCAAGCCGGACTGCGATTGCTCGCAAGAACTTCGACGAGGGCATGAACGTTCTTGTCGGGGATCTGAAGAAACTGGTGGCGTGGTCGCTATAAACGGTCATCGAATAATGTCCGTCGCCCCAGTTGTTGTAATCGCCCCAGTTGTTGTAGCCAGGCGTCAGCACAAGTTTGCGCCCTTGGTTCGCCCCTTCCTTGCGCCCAAGACTCCTGCTACGGCCTGATGGTAGCGTCCCTATCCGACAGCGTGGTGTGCAAGGTCGAGTCCTGGCTATCACAGGGAACTGAGAACTGAGAACTGAGAACTGCTCCCCTCTCTCCAGGAGCTTACCGCTGAAACGCTGGCAGCACTTCCTTCTTATACTTCTCCAGCGTATCTTCCTCGTCTCCGCACATCAGATAAATGTTGAACTGAGTCACTCCCGCTTTCGCCAGAGCATGAAGTTTTTCAATATGCGCCTTGGCAGATCCGAGCACACAGAAGCGATCAATCACGTCATCGGTCACGAAATCCGCATTGCTGCTGCCGACCTCGCAATGATGCAGATAATCGTAGTCTCCCCTCGCGCGTATGTAAGAGGTCAGCGCCGGAGGAAGCTCTTCCGGCTGGTAGCGCGAAACCAGATCCACAACGTGATTCGAAACCAGCGCCGGAAACCAACGCACGCGATCGCGCGCGACCTTCAGATCCGCCGAGATCCAAACCGGAGCAGCCGACATAATCTCCATCCTGCGGAAATCGCGTCCGGCAGCTTCTGCGCCCTTCTTCACAAAGCTCAAGCACCACGCAATCAGATCGGGATCGGCAAACTGCAGGATCACGCCATCGCCGACGCGTCCCGCAAGCTCGAGCACCTTCGGCCCGTAACCCGCAACCCAAACTGGAGGAACTCCACCAGTCGCCCAGTTGAAGCGCGCTTTTCGGCCTTCGTATTCGATCTCGTTTCCGCGGGTCAGATTGCGGAAGTCCTTCACCGCCTCTTCCAACTGCGCCACCGTGACCGGTTTCTTGCCCAGCACGCGGCGCGAACTGTCGCCGCGGCCAATGCCCAGTTGCATGCGTCCTTTGGAGATGAGATTGAGGGTGGCAAACAGGCTGGAAGTCACGGTGATGTCGCGGGTCGCCGGATTGGTAACGCAGGTGCCGAGCCGCATCTTCTGCGTGTTCGCCGCCATGAGCGTGAGCATGGGATAAGGGTCGAGCCAAAGGACGTGCGAATCGAAGATCCAGCCATAGTCAAATCCGGACGCTTCCGCCTGCCGGGTGAGCGCGATAATCCGCTCCACGGTCATGTCGGGCTTGATGGTGATGCCGAACCGCATGTTGCTCCTTTCATTCCATGATGCCATCTACCACAGCGAGGCGTCTCGATCTTATCTGCAGCATCGTGACAGGAGATCCCTCGCTTCGCTCGGGATGACAAGCGCTAGAGATTCTGTCTTCACGCGTCTGCGAAGGCTCGCAGTTTAGCATAGAATTCGGTCTGGACGGCTCAGGAGAGCACATAGCCATGGGCTTCGACACCATTATCGTGAACGGCCGCGTCGCCACCGCAACCGATACCTACACCAGCGACGTTGCGATCAGCCAGGGAAAGATCTCCGCGGTTGGGCAAAGCCTTCCTCGGGAGAATGCGGGAAAAATTATCGATGCGGCAGGGAAGTATGTTTTTCCTGGTGGAATTGACGTGCATACCCATCTCGACATGCCTTTCGGAGGCACCACCAGCGCGGATGATTTCGAAACTGGCACGCGCGCCGCCGCTTTCGGCGGCACGACGACTTTGATCGACTTCGCGATCCAGTACAAGGGCCAGACGCTGCGAACGGCTTTCGATACATGGATGCAGAAGGCCTCGGGCAAGGCGGTTTGCGATTATGCGTTTCATTGCATCATCACCGATCTGGCGGATGCGCAGCTTGAAGAGATGAACGCGCTGGTACGCGAAGGCGTCACTAGCTTTAAGCTTTTCATGGCCTATCCCGGCGTGTTCATGCTCGACGATGCCAGTATTTTCAAGGCTCTGCGGGCGACCGCGAAGAACGGCGGACTGGTCTGCATGCACGCCGAAAACGGCGGCGCGATTGATGTGATCGTGCAGCAGGCGCTGGCGGAAGGGAAGAAAGCGCCAAAGTATCACGCCTTGACGCGTCCCACGACGGCGGAAGCGGAAGCCGTTTCGCGGGCGATTGCACTGGCGGAAATGGCCGGAGCGCCGATTTACATCGTGCATCTGAGCTGCAATGAGGCGCTCGAAAAAGTGCGCGAAGCCCGCGATCGCGGACTTCCGGTTTATGCCGAGACCTGTCCGCAATATCTGTATCTTTCCATCGAGAACTTCGACGCGCCCGGGTTCGAAGGCGCGAAATACGTCTTCACGCCGCCCCTGCGCGAGAAGTGGCATCAGGAGAAATTGTGGAACGGATTAAAGACAGATCATCTACAGGTGGTTTCTACCGATCACTGTCCGTTCTGCTTCAAAGAGCAGAAAGAGCTCGGCCGCGACGATTTCACCAAGATTCCGAATGGCGGTCCCGGAATCGAACACCGCATGAGCCTCATCTATTCCGGCGGCGTTGCCGGGGGACGATTCAGCGTGAACCGTTTTGTGGAACTGGTTTCGACAACTCCCGCAAAGCTCTTTGGCCTGTATCCGCGCAAGGGCACGATCGCCGTGGGCAGTGACGCCGACCTGGTGATCTTCGATCCGAATCGCAAACACACCATCAGCGCAGCAACCCATCACATGCGCGTCGATTACTCAATGTTCGAGGGAATTCAAGTTACGGGCATGCCTGACGCCGTGATGTCGCGCGGGCGCGTGGTGGTGGAAGCGGACAAGTTTCTGGGACGCGCGGGTGCGGGAGACTTTCTCAAACGGGCTCTGTACTCTCAACCCTAGCCAGTTTTAGCGGCGGTTATGGCCTCTCGGAATCTTAAGGTGCTAGCATCCCCTGCTGACGACATGACAAAGCCTCGCTGGTTCCGGTCTCCAAGTCGCAATGCTCTAAGTCGCAATGTTCAAATGTTTCTAACGGCGGTCGCGGGCGTGTCTTTGATTTTGGCCGGACTGACTGGGAACGCAGCAATTGCACAAACTCAGACCGCAACGCCAGCGAAGTCGCTGCGGCCACCCAACACGCTTCCGCTGACGAGCTTTTATGACACGCCCCATCCGCTGCCGCCGGGCAAGGCGGGAGAGTTGATGCGCTCGGAACCTATCGACCAATACAACCTTCCGTATGAATTGTCGGCAGTGCGGATTCTTTATCATTCACGGACCGCGAACGGAGAAGATGTGGCCGTTTCGGCGGTGGTGCTCGTTCCGGACGGCAAGCCTCCGGCAGGCGGATGGCCGGTGATTGCGTATGCGCACGAGTTCAGGGGAGCGGCGCGACAGTGTGCTCCCTCGCTGCTGAAGAATCTCGGGGTGGGGCCGATTCTTGCGATGTACGCCAATCTCGGCTATGCCGTGGTTGCGACCGACTATTCCGGGTTAGGGGCGGATTCCGGCAAGGCGGTGCTGGACATGCAGTCGAACGCGTTCGACGTCATTTATTCGGTCCGGGCGGCGCGGGCCGCGGTGACACAGATCGGACCCAAGTGGATCGCCGTGGGATCTTTCCAGGGAGCAGTGGCCGCCGTGGCCGTGGCGGAGAGCGAAGTACGTGATCCCAACTATCTGGGTAGCGTGGTTACTTCGGGTGTGGCGGATGCGCAGCAAGCCTACGAGCGCTTTGCCCAGGGGTCTTCTCCCAATCGCATGCTGCTGGTTCTGGCATCCACGATCAGGGCGCTTTATCCGGAGTTCCAGGTGAGCGACATGCTGCAAGACAAAGCGCTGCCTGCGTACCAGCGCGTTGCCGAGACCTGCGGAGCAGAAAAAGAGCCGGAGTTTACAAGCGCAATGCTCAAGCCGGGGTGGGAGAACAATCGGTTCGTGAAGGAATTTTTCAGCAAGAACACTCTGGGACAAAAGGCGGCCCAGGGCCCGCTCCTGGTGATTAGTGGTGGGGCAGACCCTGTTATACCGGCGGAAATCTCGGAACAAACGGTGGCCCGCATGTGCAAGCAAGGGGACCGAATCCTCTTCTTGAAGTATCCGAATGTTGATGCCAGCGGGGTGATGGGAGCGTCCGCTTCAGATCAGATCAGCTGGATCAAGGCACGACTTGGCGGTTATGCCGCGCCCAGCAACTGTCGTTAGAGCGACTTCCTAGAGTGACCTCAGCGGCTAAAGCCGCAGTGAGAAGAATGCAGCAACCGCAGCGCTGAAGCGCTGCGCCACCCAAAATCAACTACCATTCGCGGCCGGAGTCAGGCAGGTTGTCGGTGCGTCTGACCTGATTCCGTTTACGATACATGATGAAGATCATGCCAATCGACATGAACGTGGGAGGAACGATAAGAATCAGAATCCCACTGCGCAAGGCCTGAATCATTCGAGCTCCGGCAGAGGCGGCCTGGGTATAGCAGAGCGCGCAACTCTGGGAAAAGGCGGGGAGAGGAGCGGCGAGCGCGGCCAGGGTAACCAACGCAATAGCCATGCACAAGGCCGGCCTCTCAACCCTCAGCTTTCCTTTTGACATCTCACTCCTCTCGAACGCGCGCCGTTCACTGGAATTTTGAATAGGGCGCGCCGGTGACCATCCGAGTGCTGTCGGTCCACCCATATTGCAGTGTCAGCAGGACAAAAATCGTAAAGACGGCGACAAACAGCAGAAAGCCCCGCTTTTCCGACCCAAGATGCATGAAAAACATCGCTGCCAGTCCTGCCTCGACGAAAGCGACCACCAGCAAGCGCGCAAACATCTGGGACGCGTCAATGTGCTGATAGGCGATGACGAATTGCAGGCCTGCCAAAACCAACAGGCAGACATAGATGGCCAAGTCCTTCCCGACTCTATTACTCTTGTGCTGTTCCGCTGTTGTCATAGCATTCTGCTCCCAGGCTTCTTTGATCTAGTGGGCGAGATTCATAAGGTAGACCAACGGCACAACGAACATCCAAACCAGATCCACGAAATGCCAGTAAAGGCCCAAAACTTCAATGTCGTCGGCGTTGTAGCGGCCGCCCTTGTAGCGCAAGCCGACTACGATTAGAGCGATTACGCCGCAAGTAACGTGCGTGAGATGCAAGCCCGTGATGCTGAAAAATGACGCCCCGAACAATCCCGTTCCCCATGGATTCTTGAAGAGAGTCATGCCCTGGTCAATCAGTTCGAGCCACTCGCGAATATGCAGCAGGGCAAACGCGATACCCAAAGCCGCTGTAGTCATGGTCCAACGGAACGCGGCCGCTTTGTCCCCCGCCCGCGCCGATCGCAGTCCGAACAACATGGTCAAGCTGCTGGTGAGCAGGATGAACGTCATCAGCGCGACGTTGGTGATGCCGGGAAACGGTCTGGGCCAGTTGGGAGTTCCATTGCGCAGGAATCCATAGGCCACCAGGCATGCGGCAAAGGTCATGGTATCCGCGATAATGAACAGCCACATCGCCAGCTTTTTTGTAGGAAACGAAAATGCAGGTCCTACCGTCAAGCCTGCCGAGTGTCCTTCCATGGTCAAATCCGCTTGGCTCACGACGCCTCCTGATAGTCGAGTTGATTAAAGCTTCATCCAAAGCAGGCAAAGCAGGTACAGCCAAAGAACGTCCATAAAGTGCCAGTAGCGCGCGGTCGCATCCAGTTGACTCCGTCGCAGCGAGGACTTACTCAGCTTGCGAATGACATAGGTCAGCCCAGCCAGCCCGCCCAACACGTGCAGCGCATGGGTTGCCGTAAGCACATAGAAAAAAGAACTGCTGGGATTCGTAGCGAGATAAAGCCCTTCGGCGCGCAACTGCAACCACGCGACGTACTGACCGGCGACAAAAAGCAGGCCGAGAAACAACGTTGCGTAGAGCCATCGTGCCGGGCTCTCCACCTGACTTTTCAAACCGCCCATGAAAGTGGCGACGCGGCGACGCGAGACTTCAAGAGTAACGCTGCTGGCGAGGAGGATCAGCGTGTTCAAGTAGAGGACTGACGGCAGCGTGAAGGTTTGCCAGTCCAATGACGAACCTTTGCGAACGATCAAGGCGCTGCTGAACGCAGCAAACATCATCGTAATGGCGAATAGCACTACATAGATGGCAGAGGAAGACGCCGGCGGCGAGTGGTCGAGCGCCACACGCAGGTCGCCATTCGCCGGAACCAAGTCGCGCCAACCACCGTTCCCCGAGTGCTTTGATTTCGGCAAGCGGTCTAGATCGAGTTGTGGGGGTTCGGGTATTGTCGTTGCCATCTGTCTCACGCCTTTTCTTTCGCCCCTTCGGGGCTTGTTCTCGTTCGCTATCCACCCACGGCTTACGCCGTGGGCTACGTTCTTGCGCCGCTTCGCGGCTAATACACCATCTGCCCCGTGCTGAAGTTACTTCTCTTCGTGTTCCGTCCTAACTTGCTCCGGCGAAGCCTGCATGACGTAATCGCCAACCGAGCTCTCTACGCCGTACTGATAGGGATCGTGGTAGACCACCGGAAGCTTACCGCCAAAATTATCGAAAGGCGGCGGCGTCGGCGTGCTCCACTCCAGCGAAGTGGCCTCCCACGGGTTATCAGGAGCGGGCTTGCCCCAGAAACGGCTGTGAATCAGGTTATAGAGAAAAATGAGCTGGGCGGCACCGGTAATTAGAGCAGCGACGGTGATGAAGCGATGCAGCGGGATCAGCGGTTGCAGGAAATCATCCACGAACGCCGAATAACGGCGGACATTCCCGGCCATGCCCAGGTAATGGAAGGGCATAAAGATGCAATACGCGCCCACAAAGCTGAGCCAGAAGTGAATTTTCCCCAACGTCTCGTTCATCATTCGTCCGGCGATTTTGGGAAACCAGAAGTAAGTTCCAGCGAAGATGCCGAACATGGCGGCGACGCCCATCACGAGGTGGAAGTGGCCCACCACAAAGTAAGTTGCATGGAGCAGGATATCGATCGATGGCTGAGCCAGGAAGAAGCCGCTGACGCCGCCGCTGACGAACATCGAAATAAAGCCCAAGGCAAACAGGGAGGCCGAGTTGATGCGTAGCTTGGAACCATACAGGCTAAAGGTCCAGATCAGCACCACGATGGTGGAGGGGATGGTGATGACCAGCGTGGGGAAAGAGAATGCGAGCGAGGAGAAAGGATTCATCCCGCTAACAAACATGTGATGCCCATAGACCATGTAGCTGAGGACGGCCAGTGCACCCATGGAATAGATAAGCACTCTGTGGCTGAGCATCGGCTTGCGCATGTTAGTGATCAGGATGTGGGAAACGATGCCGATACCGGGCACGATCGCGATATAAACCTCGGGATGTCCGAAGAACCAGAACAGGTGTTGCCATAGCAGAGTGGACCCTCCCGAGTGCGGCAGCAATTGGTCATTCATCACCAGATTCGATGGGACAAAGAAGCTGGTGCCGGCCACGTGATCGAGAATGACGAGGATACAGGCCGGCATTAACACGGCAAAAGCGGTCAGACCCATGCAGGAGGTAATGAACCATCCCCAGGAACTGAGTGGCAGGCGCAAGAGGCTCATCCCTTTGGTCCGGAGATCGAGTGTGGTGGGGATGAAGTTGAGCGAGCCCAATAACTGGCCAACGCAAAACAGCGCAATGGAAGCGGCCCAAAGGACGACACCCGTACCTTCGCCGGGGCCCCCAACCGGCCCCACTGCATTGAGCGGCGCGTATTGGGTCCAGCCACCAAGGGTCGGTCCATCGCTCAGGAAGAAGGACGCCATCAGGACCACGAAGCCTGTGAATGTCACCCAAAACGACATCATGTTGAAGCGCGGGAAGGGCATATCCTCGGCGCCGACCTGGATGGGCAGGAAGAAATTACCGAAGGCGGCGAAAGGCGCGGTCGTGAGCACGAAAAAGACCATGATCGTGCCATGCATGGTCATCAATTGCAGGTAGTATTCCGGGGTCATCACGCCGCCGGGCGCGCCGTTCTTCGAGAGCAATTGCAGGCCAGGGATGGCGGCATTGGTCCAAGCCAGGTGGATGCGCATGAACCACGAAAGCACCATTCCGCAAAGAGCCGCCACCAAGGCCAACGCGTAATACTGCTTGCCGATCACCTTATGGTCCAGGCTGAAGACGTGTTTCCGAATGAAACTGGTCGGGGGAGCATGGTGGTGCACCGCGTGCGCTGACATGTCGTGCATTAGCCCTCACCTCAAAAGAGATGTCTCGATCCACCCGCCGATGTGCGGACGGAGCCGAGATTACTGCATTGCCTGTTCTTTCTTGATCCAATCGTCGAAGTCCTGCTGAGACAGCACGCTCAGGTACGCCTTCATGTTGTAGTGTCCCAGGCCACAAAGCTGGGTGCAGACGATTTCGTACTTGCCGATCTTGGTTGCCGTGAAGTGCAGAGAAACATCGAGGCCGGGAACAAAATCCTGTTGCACCCGCAACTCGCGGACAAAAAAGGAATGTCCGACATCCTTCGAATGCATAAGGAGATGGATTTCCTTGTTGACGGGGATCGCCATCTCGGCAGTCACGATGTCGTCCCGGGATTCCACGTCATGCTCGGGATCGAGGCCGTAGAAATTCTGTGAACCCTCATTAATGAGTTCGGGGTGAATGGGGCCAAACTTTCCATCTGGACCGGGGTAGCGGAAATAGAAAGCGAACTGGCCGGCCTGCACCTGGATGGGCATCGCATCGGCCGACGGCGGGGTGAGATACACATTGGCCCAAGCTTTGACTCCAAAGATTCCGAGAGCCATGACTTCTATGCCTACGACCAGCAAGGCTGCAATCACCAAACCCTTGGCGCCGCCGGGAAAATTCTTAAGCTTGGCATCGGGACGACGGTTGGAGTACTTCCAGATGAAGAAGGCCAGGATGAACTGGGCGGCGAGAAAGGAAATGCCAGCCTCCGCCATGGTTTCCGACATCTGCTCGTCGATCAGAGCTCCATGAGTCGAGATATCCTCGGGCGCCGCCCAGGTATGTCGCAGGATGGGAATCGCGGAAAGAATCGCGATTACGATGATGGTGACCGCAAAGAATTTTGCCATGACGCTTCGCCCCCGCCGGTTTTCCGGCCTTATCGCCTTCCTCAAAACCAGCCGCTTAGACGCCGACTAACGAGTCCGGCCGGCACAGCATAACTGAACAACATGAACATCACCTGAACTCTTCATGAACAATTGTTCATTTTCCCCGGCTGGTTTACAGCCCGAGTTTACGAGTCTGCTTCGATAGTCTGGGCGTAGAGGACAATCGGCAAACCCCAAGGCTCACCCAACACTGCCCGGCCCAGGGCGCGAAAACAGCTCCAGTGGTGACTGCCACGTTAAGCCACCACTTGTGACGATCCGCCAAAGGACTTGATCGCGCTCGCCTCATCCTTTTGAATATCGAACACGGCGGACAGGCGGGTCATCTCGAGCAAATCGTGGATGCGCTTGTTCAGATTGGCGAGTTTCAATTGCCCGCCCTGGTTCCGGATCGTGGTGTGAGCCTTGACCAATTCGCCGATTCCAGAACTGTCTACGTACTGCACTTCGCCCAGGTTCAGCACGATCGCTTTCTTGCCTTTTTCCGCCAGATCTCGAACAATCTCGCGGAGAACGACATTTCCTTCGCCGACCGTAATTCTTCCCATGATGTCAACGATGGTTACTCCGCCCACCTGCCGCGTAGCGGTTTGCATCTTGACGGGACTCCGTCCTTCCATTCCGATTCCCCGCCGGTCAAGGACGGCACACGCCGAACTCGCGAGTGCCTTTGAGTCTGTCCGAACCACAATCAGCGAACGGCCTTCTTTAAGCACTTCGCGGAAGAACGCGATGTCCTCAGATGATTTTTCGCCTGTCGCCGGTTGCGGCGCATCTGCGTCGTGCGTTGCCGCCGAGCCAACCGTGGCACCTGCGCCTGCACCCGCAACCCCGAGCAAAGCGGCGGCGCCGAAGCCCAGCGCGAATACCGTCCCAATCCCGGGAAGAAGCAGCGTGGCAGCCACAACTCCGGCTGTCATCCCAGCGGCTCCCCCAGCAAAGCCCCCCACATAGGCGCCGAACTCTTTTGCGAGGTTCTTGGCGTCGCTCTCGGAGCGAGTCAGGAAAACGATGGAATCCTGCGGCACACCGCGCTCCCGCAACTCCCTGACCGCTTCCTCCGCGTGATCACGCGAAGTAAATACTCCGATTGCAGTTTCCATGTGCCCTCCTCGTTTCCAAATCAGCGGTTGCCGCTCATCGCCGCCTCGGTCGTTGCCCCTGGCCTCAACTCTTGTAGGACCGCGGCGGCAAAGCAGAAAACTCCGCCGCCGCGGTTCCGTCAGTATGGCGTCAACTTGAAGGTGAAGTTGACTTCTTTGGTTTCGTTGCCGGTGATGGTCACGTCGGCAGTCTGGATAGCGTCGGGCTCATGCCAGGCGCTGATGGTGTACTTGCCGGGAGGCAGGTTCGGGAGCTTGAAGCTGCCTCCATCCTTGCTTACGTCGTAGTGATTGGTCTTGAGCACCGCGAACTCGCCGTGCATCCAGGGATGGACGTTGCACTTCACCGAGATGAATTCCGGTTTGTCGTATTTTGCGGTGATGGGCGGCGTGCCCGGCGGCTGGGATTTGTTCCACTCCTGGTTGACTTTGGGCATGGGGTGAATGTTGTGCGAAGTCTGATCGTCGTTGAGGATCTTGAGTTCCTGGCCGGTGTGCATGACCAGAACGTGCGGAAGATACTGGCAGCCTTTCTGCGTGAAAGTGACGGCCTGCGCCGGGACCTGACCATCGTCGGGAGCCCCGGAGGAAACGTAGACCACCACATTGTCCAAGGCATTGTTAGGGCCGGTTACAACCGACTCGGTAGTTATGGGCGTGGCGTGCTGCTTGGCGCAGCTGGGTTCTTTGGACATGTCAATGGGTTTTTGGTGGGTGGGCGTGCCCGTGTAGGTCACCTTGCCGCTGACCGTTCCCGCGAACATCAGGGACGAACCGACGAGCAGCGTCAACAGAGCCAGCAGTATTTGCTTAGTGCGCATTGAAGTACTCCCTTCTGGGGTCTTGGAATTCATTTACTGGCCGCCACCGAGCGACCTATTGTCGGCCGGAGCGGAGGCTGACGACGTTTTCTTCTCCACGTACAGGGGAATCACTCCGTGCGCAGCCGACAGAACTTCGTTCTCTTTGCTCCTACGATGAACCTGCAAGGTGCGCAGGAAGTGGACGAGATCCCAGGCGTCGTTCGGTTGAATGACATCAGCGAACGAAGGCATGGGTGTGCCGTCCACGCCGGTCATGAAAATTTTATAGATATCCTGGTTGGTGCTGCCGCACTTGAAGCGCGAGTCGTTTCCTGCGATCGCGAAGTTGTAGGGACGGATCGGATTGTCTTTGCTGTCGGTGAGAGTTGAGGCCGACGGCCCGTCGCCCTCCCCATGCGGCCCATGGCACTTCCAGCATTCGAGCTTGGTGAAGAGCGCCTTGCCGTGGGAGATGCTCTCGATGGTGACCGGGGGCTCGGGTGGAATCGTGATCGGCGTGCCGGCTTTTTCCTTGTCCCAGCGGGGTGAGAAAATCTTGATATAAGCCACCAAGTCGGCGCGTTCCTGCTTGCTGATGGTATTCCAGACCGGCATGTTGGAGTTGACGATGCCGCGCCCGATCGTTTTGAAGAGATCTTCATCGGTGGGCAGAGTGCCGGTCAGAGTGGAGCGGCACTTGAAAGTGGCGATGGTGAAGTCGCGCGGCTTCGGGTCGAGCCAAACCGCGTTCTCACCGTTGCCATCGCCGGCTGGGCCGTGACAGCCGGCACAAAAGCGGCGGTAATCGTACCGGGCGTTGTCGGATGTCGAGTGCCCAGTGAGATTACCGATGTGGCTCTCCATAGGCTTGACCACGACGGGGCGCAGCGGCCCAATGTCTGGCACATCCTGGGCAGAGACCCGAGGAGTGAACCCGGCCGCAAGGACCAATCCTAGAATCGCCGCACCGAGAATCGTAGAGCCAGGGATCGCGGTGAAAAGACTCGCGCTGATAAATCGCATTGGCTTCAAGCTGTTCATAGTCAGCACCCTTCAACTGAAGTCAGCGCTGGCGAAACCAGTTCGCCAGCGGATTCATCCTCATCAAAAATCAAAGTCCATTCCAAACAGCAATTCGCTGGTGTTCACGTTCGTGGGATTGCCCGCCGAGTTGTTAGGTCCCGTAAGGTCCTGGTGGAACAAGTTGAATTCGCCGAAGTAGGCGAAGCCGGCCCGGCTGGTCATAAACGGGTTGTAGCGGTAGCCGATCGAATAGTTGTTGATGTTTCCCAGGTTGGAGGGGGAGGGAGTGGCCGAACCCGGCCCGTTGGCCTGCTGCGACATCCGTTCCGCCTCATAGACGGCTTTGAAGATCAGCTGGGGACTGTATACATAGCGAGCTTCGAAGGTATAGCCGTTCCAGGTCGGCGCCTGGGCTCCCGCCGGAAGAGTTGTTCCCGGCGTGTTGTTGAAAGGGCAATTGGGGCCATTCACCGGACTCGAACAGGTAGCAGTAGCGCCGCCATTGCCATCCGACGCTATGGCATTGCCATAGCCCTGGCCGAACCATGCGTTGTCCGACCCATGCTGAGTTACAACGTTGAGGTCGAAGTGGGGACCTAAGTAGAATTGTCCGTAGAAGCCGACACGACTGAATCCCTTGTTGTTGATTCCGGAACCAGGGATGGGCACCCCGCCGTTCGTCGTCAGATAGTACGTTGCCGCTTCTCCTACAAAGGCGTAAACCCCGACACGCTGCATGCCCAACTTGCCCGTATCAAAGGCCTGGTCGAAGGTGAAGAACCCGCTATAGGAGTTGGCTCCTAAACTTAGGTTCACGTTCCCATCATTGGAGCTGAGTAAGGACGCGGAAATACGGGTCTTGTCGTCCACCGAGTGTCCCATGTACTCCACTCCGAGTTGGTTGTCGCCCATTTGCCCGAAGATGTTTCCGTCATTCACCGGGATGAAGTGGTAGGTCTGATAAATACCACCGTTGCCGGTAAGCCAAAGGGTGCGCTTTTCGGAAAGCAGGTTGTTGAGTTCGAATCGGCCTAGGCGAATGTTGAGCCAGGGGCTGCCTGCAATGTTATCGACGCGCGCATTGACGCTCTCAAAATGGAACGCTCCCGTTGAATCTGACGACGGCAGCACGTAGAACGAGATGTTTTTCTCCAGGGTTCCACCGGTGTGGAAGTCGAGGCCGCTGAGGTCGAAGCCGGACGACGTGATGCGTGCGGCCGTCGAACCGTTGATCGTTCCGGCGTAGGGCCCGGTGGTCGCGTAGGTATCAACCTGGTTAAGACTGCTCACCCGGTGCCAGATCGGAGTGATACGGAAAGTCACCGGCCAGTAGCCGGGATTCTGCCAGATGGGAGAATCGCGCTCGTTCATCAACTGGTAGCCATTGTCTCTAAACTTCAGGCCGAAGTTGTTCAAGGCGGGCCACGACTCGTGGCAGGCTGAGCAACGCAGGCCGTACTTCCTGGCGAAGGCGGGTAGCGCGCTCGCCGACTGGCTGGTGGCCAGGATCAGAAAGATTAACGTGAAGGCAGCGGCGAGAACGGAAAACAGCCGCTGCAGCTTCTGACAGAGATGAGACTGCGCCCACATACGCATGCTGCACTCCTCAGACGAACGTCACAAAGTTTTTTGCAAAAAATGGACTTCCCCGCACACGCAAACGCGGGCGCGCATGCAGCGGCTAAGCGTGAAACCGCTGCTTAGCAGCTTGCGCGTCCCACCAAATAGTTTGCGATTGAGTAGCCCAACGACCCCACAGGCGCTGCATACTACTACCAGTGAGCGCTGAACGCAAGGGGGGCGCAAAATTTTTTTTACAAGTTGTTTACATCTGCCAGAAGTATGACCCGAGGATAGCGCTCGCGGTGCTGCTCGCTGCAGTTGACAGCAATCATCCTAGCGTAAGAGACTCTTGCAACAGAAGCATCGGAGCCGGTCGTGATGTGGGACGAGAGTTTTCGCGGTAAGGGACTGAATCGTTGGGCTGCGTTTTGTGGAACTGCGCTTCGTCTCAGGGTAACGGCAGTATATCTTCCGGTCATTCTCATTCTCATTTGCATTGTCATTGCGACGGCGATTCCCTCGTACGGCCGCGAAAAAAATGTGCTTGCGTATGGCGAAGGCTTGATCGTCAATATTCCGCTGCCAGAGCCTGAAGTCGCGCAGGTGGTGGAAGACGTGGCGCAGAACACGATCATCCGCGGAAGCAAGGAATACGACAAAGACCAGTACGTCATGGGAGCGGTCGCGGCCGCTTCGACGCCGGTTTTTCCGCAATGGACGGAGGGCGGCAAGGTTTTCTACAAAGTCCGGATGCACGCGCTCGATCCGCGAAATTTCAAAGACAGCGGCGATCTCGGGACACTGGCCGTGCGCTACGTCGTGCAGGAACAAGGCTTCGGCAATACGGTGCTGCGTATTGACGCTCTGTTTGTCGAGGATATGCGGCACAGCGTCCACCTCTCGAACGGCTCGGTGGAAAGCAGCGAGTACAAGGACATCCAGGAGCATCTGGATGCGATCGAACTGGTGAAAAAAGAAACCGCCGACGCTTTGCGAGCGAAACAGGAACGCTTGGCAAAACAAAACTTCGGCATGGGCGACGACACGGTTGAGCTGAGCACTCCGCCATCGGAGACGTCCATCGAAAATGCGAATGGCGGGAGCGGCCAGGCAGCGGCGCATGAGCAGCCCGCGGAATCGCTGGAGCAACACGTCGCTGAGCTGCGCCGTCAGGTGGAACGCGTCGTCAAGAAGCCTGGGGCGCCGCTGCAGTCCGCTCCGTTCCACAGCGCGAGCACGCTGGAATCTCTGGAGCCCGGGGTCGAAGTCCTGATTCAAATTGCAACCCCTTACTGGTACGGGGTCGAGACCCACGACGGACAACACGGATGGATTCGAAGCGACCAGTTGGAGCAGGTGCCATGAGTTGGAGTTCTTTGCCATGCGCCCGGCGATTGCTTCGCGCTGCGTTGTCTGCGCTTCTCCCGGTCGTGCTGTTAGGGGCCACGGCGCAGAGCGGGTGGGCGCAAGGCAATCAGCAAGCCGGGCCGTACCAGCGCACCTACCCCCAGTCGAAAAGTGCGGTGGAGAAAGCGCTGAAAGAATTGCAACCCTCGATGCGCGGACGGTTGCCGGTGCTGGAAGGATTTGCCTTGCCCGCGAATCATCCCTTGAATCAGTACCAGCGAGCGTACTACCAGTCTGCGGTGCAGGTGAGTTCGACTGCGTCGGGCGGAGCGGTGGTGCGGGTGACGACGAAGGTGACGGCGTGGTACGCGGATTCAACTGCATCGCATTCGGGATACCAACTGCTGGCGTCAAATGGCCGGCTCGAATCTGACCTGCTGGACCAATTAACCGATCTGCTGGCGAGCAACTCTGGCGCGACAAATTCGGGCGGGAGTTCCAGCGAGAGCCTCCCGGTGATGGCTCCATCGGCGTCGGCTAAGCGGCCAGCAATTGCCGAAAAAGGAGTCGCGAACCAGGGCAGTTCGGAAGCTATCATCTCGGCACCGACGCCCCAGTTGCCGGAGATTGGGCGCACGTTCTCGTCTTCGTTGAAACAGGGCCTGGCGGGTCAGCAACTGGCAGGAGCGAAAGATTCGCAGAATAAGGCTGCCGATCAGGCAGCCGCGACCCTGCAGGCGGAGGCGGCGAGCTTGGAGGAGGTGCTCAAGAATCAGGCACACCCGAAGAATCTAGTCGCAATAAAGAAAACAGGAACTCCGGTGGTCGCGTCTCCCAGTCTGAATGCCCAGACTTTGTTTCTGGCGACCGCGCACGACGAGTTTGAGATGCTGGATTACAACGCGGACTGGGTTCACGTGCGGATTTCGGGCTTGTCACGGGGATGGATCTGGCGCACCAGCCTGGAGATGCCGGAGGGCATTTCAGATGTTCCGCCCAACAGTCCGAAGGCCGCGCCGGTTGCGGCCGATCTGTTTTTGGTGAAGAGCGAGGAAACTGCGACCTTTCCAGGGGATTGGGAGCCACTGCGGGGCAAGAACGTGAAAATCGTCTCGGTGCAAAAGGTTGCGGAAGACGAAAAGAACAGCGGTGCGCCAGCTAAGCTGGAATACGCCAAGTTTTTGCTCGACAAGGACTATGCTGAACTGGCGGCAAAGTCGCAGGAACTGGCCGGGGTAGTGCTCATTTTCGATTCGGTCGATGGCGGCATGATCGCCATAACTCTGCCCACGGTTCAGCAATGGAAGGCGGGCAAGTTGACCGACGCGGCTCTTTGGCATCACTGTTATTTTGATCCACCCGAAACCTTCAGCGTTTCCAGTCCTGCAGGCGGACACTAGTCGGCGTTGTCAGTTGCCAAGAACGTCGTTCTGGTGCGAGCATCGTGAGAGCGAAGCGGGTCGTCGTTTAAAATTTTGGCTTGACATTAAACAGGTTGCGCGATACCAATGCTCTCTCTTGGGGTTGGTGTAGTTCCGTTGGGAATTGGTTGAGTGACTGCCGGTTTGAGCTAAACCGCCGGATGGGGGCGGGAGCGGGCAAGCCGTCGAATGTGGGGTCCATGTTGCAAAAATTTGTTTCTCTGCTGCGCGATTACGCCGAACTGACTAAGGCGCGCATTACGACTCTGATTGTCCTTACGGCATGGTGCGGCTACTTCTTTGGCGCGCACCGCGAGGGCGTATCGTCGTGGTCGCTGGGATTATTTCATGCCCTGTTGGGGGTGGCACTGGTGTCGAGCGGAACGGCGGCGCTGAACGAAGTGCTGGAAGTGAGCGTGGATGCGCGGATGCGGCGCACGGCGCTACGCCCTTTGCCCTCGGGACGTATGACCAGGGCACACGCGGCTACGGTCGGATTGGCGCTGACTCTGGGCGGTTCCGCTTATCTGGCGATCTATGCCAACCTGCTGACTGGGTTGTTGGTGTTCTTGACCGCACTGGTGTACCTGGCGGCATACACTCCGCTGAAGAAAGTGTCTCCGGTGTGCACCTTTGTGGGCGCGTTTCCGGGAGCGATGCCGGTGGTGCTGGGCTGGACGGCGGTGCGCGGAAAACTGGAAATCGAGACTCTGATCCTTTTTGCCATCATGTTCGTCTGGCAGTTTCCACATTTTCTTTCGATCGCTTGGCTCTATCGCGAGGACTATGCGCAAGGCGACATTCGCATGCTGCCGGTGGTGGATTCCGATGGGAAATCCACGGTGTGGCGGATTTTGGCCTATTCGGGCGCGTTGATTCCGGTGAGTGTTTTGCCGGTTGCGATAGGAATGGCGGGACGCGTGTATCTGGTTGGGGCCATCCTGATGGGCGCGGCACTGTTCCGCGTATCCGCGGGAATGGCTTCTCCGCAAATGCCGGCCACGGCACCAGCGTCCAAACCGCCGGCTCGCCGATTGCTGCGAGCTACGATTCTCTATCTGCCTGCGCTGTTCGCGCTGATGATGGCTAACTCAGGGAGTTAGCTGCAGGTGGATTCGAGAGTTCCACCCCCGGGCGACCTCGGTCTTTCTCGGCCTTCGGTCTTTACTCGGGCCAGGGTTTAATTTTGTCTGAACGTTGCCGGAATTGCCCGCCGCCCGTAGAATTGAAACCACAACCGTTCGCCTTGCAGGCCCGTAGCTCAGTCTGGTTAGAGCGCTTCCTTGACACGGAAGAGGTCGATGGTTCGAGTCCATTCGGGCCTACCATATCTTTCTCCAGTGTTCATGGGCTTTTCAGCCCTTGCTTGGAACATTCCTACGCTTGTGCGCACATAAGGATTTCCAATCACGCACATAAATAGTTTCGATTTCCGCAAAAGGCGAATCAGCGGCTATTGTTATGATGCGGTGGTTGAATCCCCCCAAGAACGAGAACCGATCGGTTTGGACGATGGTGTCTGGGAACAGACAACGGAACGGACGACAATGACGAAAGTCGAAGCGATTATCCAGGTTTCAAAGCTCGAAGCGGTGAAAGAAGCATTGCACGAAGTGGGCGTGGAGGGCATGACCGCTTTTGAAGCCAGAGGACATGGCCGACAAAAAGGACACACGGAGTTTTATCGAGGACGCGAGTACACCGTGGATTTGATCCCGAAAGTAAAGCTCGAGATCGTGGTGGCCGATGAAATGGTCGAGAAAGTCGTGCAGGCGATCACTACCGCGGCACGTACGGGCAAGATCGGCGACGGAAAGATTTTCCTTTCGCGCATTGACGAAGCGATTCGGATTCGCAACGACGAACGTGGCGATAGCGTGCTGTAAGGCACTTCAAAGCGCCGATTCGATGGGCAAAAGATCGACGGCAAAAACATCGACATCCCCCCTCGTCTGCTGATTGCTGAGCAGAGTGGAATGAAGGCTTGAACAGAGGCTGAACACTTCGAGGAGAGTGTCATCGAATGACCAGCGGGGCCACCGTTCGCGGCGAGTTACGGGACCTATACGCACGGGAATCTGCAGCTATCGAGCAGGAATTTTCGGTCACCGGTGAAGGGCGCATGGCGCTCACCCGGCGAACGGCGCTGGTCGATTCGATGGTTCAGCAGCTGTGGAACGAAATCATCGTTAGTTCTTACCTGGGCTCGCACTCAGGATCCGGCTTTGCCGCTTCGGACAGCCTGAACAATTTCGCGCTGGTGGCAACCGGCGGATTCGGGCGCGGCTGGCTTTTCCCTCACTCCGATATTGATCTGCTGTTCCTGCACGCCAACGATACCTCTGAGAGTGAATTCAAAGATCGCATCCGGCGCTTTTCGCAGGAATTGTGGGACCTGCGCCTGAAGTTGAGTCCCGCCTCGCGATGTTTGGCGGAGTGCGAACGGTTGGATCCAAACAACGTCGAGTTTGCCATCTCACTGCTCGACTGCCGTTACCTGGCGGGCGATCGCGCGCTTTTTGCGCGGCTGCGAGAAAAAGCAATTCCCCGTCTGGTCGGCCGGGAGTGCCAGAACCTGATCCAGAATCTGGCCGAGATTACGCGTGCGCGTCATCATAAGTTTGGCAACACCGTGTTTCACCTGGAGCCTAACGTGAAGGATGGACCCGGCGGTTTGCGCGACTACAACGTTGCCAACTGGCTGGCGCTGATTTCCGCAATGGAAAAGCTGAAGGTATGGCCCGACGAGAAAACGCTGCTGCCGGTTTCTTCGCGGAGAGCGTTCGATGCAGCGCTCGACTTCCAAATGTCGGTGCGCTGTTTTCTGCACTTCCGGCACGGGCGTCACGACAATACGCTGTTTTGGGAGGCGCAGGACGAAGCAGCGGAGAGAAAGATTGGCGCCAGTATTGGAGTGCACGGCGCGGAAATCACTAACGCGGCGGATTGGATGCGCGTCTATTTTGGCCACGTGCGCAGCGTGCACCGCGTCTGCAACCAGTTGCTGGAGGAGATTCCGGCGGCGTGGTCGTCGTTGTACCGGCAATTCCAGGGCTGGCGGTCGAAGGTTGCAAGCGATGACTTTTCTGTGGTGGATGGACTGATATTTCTGAAGCAAGCGCAGCTAACCGGCGGCTTGCGCGATCCGGAAATGCTGTTGCGGCTTTTTCATTTCATGGCCGAACACGGCCTGAAACTGAGCACAACCACCGAATACAAAGTTGAGCAGGCGCTGCCGGCGCTGGCGGCAACACCTCCGCGGGGCGCCGAGTTGTGGCTTTACCTGCAGGAAACTCTGGTGCAGCCGCATGCAGCCGATGCTCTGCGCGCGATGAACGCCCTGCGCCTGCTGGCGCTTCTGCTGCCGGAACTCAAAGGGATTGAGGCGCTGGTGGTAAGGGATTTTTACCATCGCTACACGGTGGATGAACACTCGTTCCTGGCGATCGAACATCTGCATCGACTGAAAGAATCGAAATCGGAGTGGGACCAGCGTTTCGCCGAATTACTGAGTGAACTCGAACAACCGGAACTGCTTTACCTGGCGTTGCTGCTGCATGATTCCGGCAAAGGCGTGCCGGGCGAGAATCACGTTGAGGTGAGCTTGCAGCTCACTGACAGTTGCGCGGAACGGCTCGACCTTGATCCGGTGGATCGCGAGACGGTGCGATATCTGGTGGCGAGCCACCTGGAAATGTCGGCGGCGATGCGGCGGGACATATTCGACCCGGCGAATGTGAAGTCGTTCGCAGAAAAAGTGGGAGTGCCCGAGCGTCTGAAGATGCTTTGCCTGATGACCTATGCCGACATCAAAGCCGTGAACCCGGAGGCCATGACGCCGTGGAAAGCGGACAACTTATGGCAACTGTATATCGCGGCCGCGAATTACTTAAGCCGGAGCGTGGATGAGCGCGTGCACACTGGGGACGATGGCTCCGGCGTCAATCTTGCGCATCTGCGCTCGCTGGCGCCGGTGGCGGGAAAAAAGATAAACGTTTTTCTCGAAGGACTGCCGCAACGGTACCTGCGCATCCACGGCGCCAGCGACGTTCTGGCACATGCCGAAATGGCGGGCCGGCTGGGGCAGGACGGCGTCCAGTTAAATCTGAAGCAGGTTCGTCATTGGTATGAGTTGACGCTGATCACCACCGACCGGTCCTTCCTGTTCGCTTCGGTTTCCGGAGCGCTGGCCGCGTGGGGAATGAACATCGTGAAAGCGAACGCGTTTTCGAACGCCGCGGGCGTGGTGGCTGACACTTTCTATTTCACCGATCGCTTTCGAACCCTGGAGATGAACCTGCAGGAATGGGAGCGCTTGAAAAAGAGTATTGCCGCAGTGGTCAAAGGGGAAGCCGATGTGGCGCGCATGCTGCGCGACCGCCTCAAATCGGAGAAGGGGAACGGCACGAAGGTCAAAATCGCCACGCAGATTGAGTTCGACGATAGCTGCTCGGCGCACAGTACCTTGGTGCAGGTTCTGACCCAGGATCGTCTGGGACTGCTTTACCGGATGTGCTCGCTGGTTTCGAAGCATGAGTGCAACATTGAAATTGCGTTGATCGAGACCGAGGGGCAGATGGCGATTGACGTCCTGTATCTGACCTCAGGAGGCGCCAAGTTGAGCGCGGACCGGCAGGCTGCGCTTGGGCGGGCGTTGCGCGACGAACTCGCGGCGAAATAATTTCTGTAATCCAGCGACCTGCGCAATATCGCTGCCGAGAACACCTTCCGTTCCCGGCAGCGAGGAACCTGGTCGAAGATCAGGCACGTCCCCGGAACTGTATAATTCTCCGGCGATCGCGTTTTGATGGTCTGCCGGCGGGGAGCTCTTCGAACTGCTTCATCGCCTTACGCTCTGCCGCCACCTTCATGCGCTGCTCCCGGCTCGCCTCGGTTTCGCGGTAGAGCGTTTGCGCAACCGAAGCCGGGCCGCGCACGTCGCTGAGAAGCAGGACTGCCACTTGAAAGTCACCGCCGTCGTTGGTCACTCGCAACATATCTCCAATCCGCACCTCGCGCGCGGCCTTTGCAGGCTGCCCGTTGGATTGAATCCTGCCGAGTTCACAGGCTCGCGCGGCCAACGCTCGCGTCTTGAAAAATCGGGCGGCCCAAAGCCACTTGTCCATTCGTACGAAGGTCATGACCTATTCTCGCAGACCCAACTCGGGGCAGTTTTGCGGCTATTCATCGCCGATAGAGCACTGCTATTCAGACCACTCGTACACGGCAACTGATCGCGCGGCTAGTCAAGTCATTGGTTTTGGCGGAAGCGTGTGTGAGTCGAACACACCGGCAACATCGAAGATGCCGCCCGCCGGTTTTGAAGACCGGGACGATCACCGGACCGCATGCGCTTCCGTAGTTTGTGGAGAAGTTCGTTGGCAACGTAACACGAACTACTTCGGCTGCGCCACTACTCGCAGATAGGGTTTCAGCGTCCTCCATCCGGCGGGATATTTCTGTTTGGCTTGTTCTTCCGAAACCGACGGGGGAATGATCCATTCGTGAAAATTGATCGTGCCTTGCGTGGTTTCGGCGATGAAGTTGGGAGCTTCGGAGTTGATGCGTAAAGACATGTTTGCTCCTCGAGTGGTTTTCTAAGTAGATGCTGCTGGACGACCAGTGGTTTCAACCCCTATCACATTAGTAGAGAATAAAATATCGAGTGAACTCCGATCCGTGGACCGGGGATGGGCCGGTTGCTATTGGAATTGTTGCATTACATTCTGCGACCATTATGCCGGGGCGCGAATCAATGAGTCTGAGGATAGGATCTCAGCCATGTCACATAAGCTCTCTATGGTGCAGGTCGACGTGTTCACCGACCGCGTCCTCACCGGCAACTCGCTCGCAGTTTTTCTCGACGGCCGCAGCCTTAGCACCGAGCAGATGCAGGCGTTGGCGCGCGAAATGAATCTCTCCGAAACCACTTTCATTTTGCCCGGAGATGCCGCTGCCGAAAGAACTCGCGGAGTTCGCGTGCGCATCTTCACCGTGCAGGAAGAATTGCCCTTTGCCGGGCATCCAACGCTCGGCACCGCTTTCGTCCTGCGTAGTCAGACTGGAGCGCCCGCGTGCCCAAACGAAATTCGGCTCGATCTGAACGTTGGAACCGTCCCCGTGCGCTTCACCGAAGAACCGCGGCCCGTCTTCGGAGAAATGACGCAGCAGAATCCCCAGTTCGGCGCCATCCATAACCTGGAGGATGTTGTGCGTCTCACGAACTTGGCGGTTGCTGATTTCGACGACTCCGTACCCATCCAGACCGTATCGACCGGCGTGCCTTTTACCATAGTTGCGCTGCGTTCGCTGGCGGCGATACAAAAGCTTCGCCTCGATCTTGACCGGGCTGGCGAATATCTCGCGCCCAGTGGCGGGAAATTTCTATACTTTGTTTGCCGCGAAACTGTCGACCCCAAGGCCCGACTGCACGCCCGCATGATTTTTTATAACGGAGAGGATCCCGCCACCGGCTCGGCCGCCGGATGCTGCGCCGCCTGGATGGTCGAGCATGGCATCGCTGCCAGCGAGGAGCAGGTTTTGATCGAGCAAGGCCTCGAAATGCACCGTCCCAGTTGCATTTTCGTTCGCGCCACCAGGCAGAAGGATGGGCAGGATAACCATGTCGTCAATGTGCGCGTCGGTGGAAATTGTGTGGAAGTTCTCCGCGGTGAAGTCACGATCGCGATCTAGTGCATCAAAACACCGCGCTAGCCGCGGCTCCGAGGCCAATGGCACGATCGTCCCTTGCACCGGAGTGCCATTGGCGAGCACGGCACTTTACTCGCGCCGCGATTCTGTTTAGCATTCACCTCGCTCCCGGTTCTCAAAAAAAAAGAGATTCAACACCATAGAAAGTTCGCGACGAAATTCTCCCGGTTAGACCCATGAAGCCCAAGAAAACAATTCTTTGCGTGGATGATAACGAACAGGCGCTCTCGATCCGTAAAATCATGCTGGAAACGCGGGGCTACCGCGTGCTCGCGTGCAACAGTGGCGACCTGGCCCTCGAAGCCTTCCGCGGCGGCGGCGTGGATCTGGTGCTCACCGACCTGATCATGCCCGGTGTCGATGGATCGCGGCTGATCGAAGAAATCAAGAACCTTTCTCCGCAGACTCCGGCCGTTCTGATCTCCGGCCGAAGCAAAGTCTATGAACACGACACCCTCGCCGATGTTTTCCTATCCAAGGGAATGTACGAGCCCGCGGAACTGCTGGAGCGCATTCGTCTGTTGCTGGTGCGCAAGCGCGGGCCCAAGCGGCCGGTTGAACTTCGCGCCCGTACGATCGGTGTGGGGCGCGCGAACGTAGCGTAAACCTTACCGCTGCCGAGTTTTGCCCCTTCCGTGTGATATGGTTTTCACTGGATGTCAGCCTTCATCGAAGCCAGAGAATTGCGCAAAACCTACCGCGTGGGGAAGGTGGATGTGCCGGCCCTGCGCGGCATCTCGTTCAGCGTGCAGAAGGGGGAGTTCGTCACCATCGTGGGCCCTTCGGGGAGCGGCAAGTCTACCCTCTTTTATCTGCTGGGTGGGCTGACCCAGGCCGACTCGGGAAGCGTTACCATCGACGGCGTGGATTTCGCCACGCTTTCTGACGGCCAACGTACCCGGCTACGCAAGAGCAAGATCGGATTCGTCTTCCAGAAGTTCAATCTTCTGCCTACGCTCAGCGCGCGCTCGAACATAGAAATCGCCGTTGACATTGCCGGCAAGGCTGCGCCCGATCCCGCATTCCTCAAGAAAATCACTGAGATGCTCGGCATTGCCCAGCGTCTGGAGCATCGGCCCAACGAGCTTTCCGGAGGCGAGCAGCAGAGAGTCGCGCTGGCGCGGGCACTCATCAACCGCCCTGCCATTGTGCTCGCCGATGAGCCCACCGGCAACCTGGATTCGAAAAGCTCGAGCGTCGTGCTGAACATGCTGCGCCAGTCGAACAAGGATTTAGGGCAGACCGTGCTCATGATTACGCACAATCCCGAGGCCGCAGAGTATGGCGATCGCATCGTCCACATGCGCGACGGCCAGATCGTCACGCCCGATGAAGATCCGCAGTGGTCGCCGCATCATCCCGCCGAACACCTGCATTCCTGACGTCTCGTGCGGTGACAGGGCTCCGCCCCGTCCCGACGAGGCCACAAAATGAGAATTAGGGGAATTCTGATTAAATTGGTTCAGGAACAGCTTTGAAGGGCACGGCTTCAGCCATGTCGTTAGAGGGTTAGAACTGAGAACTGTTCTACTGCTTCGGAGCGTAGTATCCCTTGCGGGTGCGCACCTTCAAGCCCTTATCCTGCGCCAGAATTTCAATCGTGCGGTAGCGTCCATCGGCGATAAAATTTGCCGGCTTGTAGGCCATCGCGTACTGGCTGCGCAACTCCTCCTGGATGGAGAGAAAGGCATCGGAAACATCGCGCATCTGGAAGGGAAAAAACGCGCGGCCGCCCGTCGCGTCTGCGATGCGCTCCAGCACCTTGTCGCCCTTGCCCTTCATACCGCTGATGTTGGTGCTGATGGTGTAGACGATTACTTCGGCGCGCGCCGCCATATCGATAGCTTCCTCGCGGGTTACGTGGCTCAGATTATCTTCGCCGTCGCTCAGCAAAATGATGGCGCGCCGCACTGGCCCCGTTTGCTCCTGCTTCAACAGTTTGTCCCGGCACGCAAAGTAGAGCGCGTCGTACATCGCGGTGCCGCCCCCCGCCCGCAACATGCGCACGCCGGCTGAAAGATTCTCCGTGCTATCGGTGAAGTCCTGCGTAACTTCCGGCGTGGCGTCGAAGCCGACCACGAACGCCTTGTCGTAGCGCGGGCGAATGATGGCGTTCAGAAACTCGATGGCCGCTTCCTGCTCAAACTTGAAGCGGTCGCGCACCGAGTTACTCGCGTCAATCAGCAGCCCCACCTGCAGGGGCAGATCGGTCTCGCTGCGGAAGCTGCGCAGCTCCGCGGGCTTTTGATCGTCGATCACTCTGAAGTCGGTTCTCTTCAGATCCTTGATGTAGTGGCCGTGCCGGTCGGTAACCGTGAACACAACGCGAACTTCGTTGACGGTGTGGCGGATGGTTTCGAGCGACTCATCGGAATCAGATTTCGCTGAGTCTTCCGCCTGCGGAGCTTGTCCTGCCGCCGTTGGCGCGGGAGTTGATGTGGCAGAGGCTGGTGCGGCGGGCGTTGCGGAGGAAGAGGCTGGCGCCGCCGGAGCCTGCGCCTTTCCGTCAGGTGTAGCGCTCGTGGTCGCGGGCGGATTCTGCACCGCCGGCACGGACGCAGGCGCCGCCGTCTGGCCGATCAGCGAGCCAGCCAGCAGAAACACGGCCAGAAACAGAAAGATGCGAGACTTCATCAGGGCGATTCGCTTAGAATTGATTTCCTCTATTATAGCCTGCGGCTCCGCTACTGGAACGGCGTCTCGCTCTTACGGACCAGGTTCCAGCCTGGGACCTTCTCGCCGAGAATTATTGAGGCTTTCGAGCAAATTCTCCAGTTCCTTTGGTAACGGCCGGCTGAACCTGAGCAACTCCTTCGTCCGCGGATGCGTCAACTCGAGCGCCGCCGAATGCAGAAAATTTCGATCCAGTTTTAGCGTCGCGGGCATACCGGCCGACCTCCGTTTGTTCGACTGCGACCGCAATTCGCCCGGAGCGCCATAGAGCGCATCGCCGACTACCGGATGTCCGAGTGACGACATATGCACGCGAATCTGGTGCGTGCGTCCGGTCTCGATTGTGAGTTCGATCAGCGCAAACTTGCCATATGGAGAATCGATCTCTCGCCGTACAGCGTAATGCGTCACAGCCTCGCGCCCGCCAAATCCGCGCGTGGTCATGCGTGTGCGCTTCTGTGAATGGCGGCTGATCGCGCTTTGAATCGTGCCACGATCCTGCTTCGGCCAGCCGTGGACCAGCGCAATGTATGTCTTGTGTACCTCGCGCCCGCTGAACTGCTTTGTGAGCCGGCGGTGCGATTCGTCGTTCTTTGCCACCACCATCAGCCCGCTGGTGGCCCGATCCAGGCGATGCACAATTCCCGGACGCAGTTCTCCGCCAAGCGCCGAAAGCGTCTTGAAGTGATGGAGGAGCGCATTGACCAGTGTTCCGCGATTGCGCGCATCGTCGGTCGCTCCCGCCCCGGCGTGAACCATCATACCCGCGGGTTTGTTGACGATCGCCAAGTCGTCGTCCTCATAGACGATGTCGAGCGCGATCTCTTCCGGAATGGCGCGCAGAGGGGGAGCGTGCGGCGGCCCGGTAACCCTAATCTCTTCGTCGCCCTTCAATCGCAGCGACGCTTTTGCCGCCGCCTGGTTGACCAGCACCTCACCCTTGGCGATGAGTTGCTGCACGCGGGCGCGACTGACCTCCATTCCATTAAGCTCGGAGAGTTGCGTCGCAAGGTATTGGTCCAGACGCTGCCCCGCGCCGTCGGGAGAGACGACAAGCATGATGGGGAATTCAGGCATTTGGGAGCGCAAACTAAACGCTGTTCTGCATCGGCACTGTCTTCGGCGATCCGCTCTTCAGCCACCAGATCAATCCCCCTCCGACAACCAGCAGAATCGAAATCAGCTGTGTTCCCGTCATCAGCCCGCCGAAGACTTCACCGCGTCCCGGATCGTCGCGCAGGAACTCGATGAAGTAGCGCTCAACACCATAAAGGATCATGAAGCTGCCAAACACCTGCCCATCGAACCGCTTGCGCTTGAGCAGCCACATCAGCAGCAGGAAATTGAAAAACTCAGCGGCGGCTTCGATCAGCTGGGTCGGTTCAATTCTGACGCCGAGAGGGGTTCCGCTGACGGAATTCGCCAGAGGGTTGGTGAAGATGACGCCCCAGAAGTGATTTGTCGGTTTGCCGTAACAGCAGCCCGCCGAGAAACAACCGAACCGTCCGAAAACGTGGCCAAAAGCTACCCCGGGAGCCGCCGCGTCCGTAGTGCGCAGCCCCGGCATGTGATGACGCCGCATGTACCACACTGCCATGAGCAGCGCGGCAATCAGTCCGCCGGAAAATACGCCTCCCGCTTGCAGCGTGTTCAGGGTGAAGATTTCCCGCCAGTTGTTCGCGTAGGTGCTCCAGTCGTTGATGACGTAAAGAATCTTTGCCCCGAGAATTCCGGCAAGGACAACCAGTATGCCGAGATTCCAGGCATCGTCGCCGTTGATCCCCTGCTTCTCGGCATTGCGCACGGTGACCCAAATCCCGATCAGCACGCCCGTGGCGGCCATGACGCCATAGGTGGGCAAGTAGAAACTGCCAATGTGAAAAAGTCTAGGAAACACGTTAGTTTGGATGCTCCGAACGCAGATTGAGTTCCAAGAGAGTCTAGCAGGAATCAGCTCTCAGCTCTCAGCTGTCAGCTCTCAGCAAAAAAATGCCGCCCGACATTCTGCATTCAATGAATACCGGTGGTTTCTAGAAGGTCTTCCTGAGAGCTGATAGCTGACAGCTAAGAGCTAAAAAACAAGCCGACCCACTGGGCCGTGTGGTGGGCCGAGAATGAACCCGTCTCAGACGGTGGGAACCCGCCGCGACCCATTAGGCTTTTCCGCATGACGGAACATAGCACACCGGATCTTTTTGCGAGTCGAGTCCCCGTTCATTCGGTGTTGGTTCAAAAATCGGTTGCCACCATCACCAACTCCGCAGGTCGGCTTTCACTTTCGATGCTAGGAAACTACGAAGAGTTTCGCAAGAGGAAAACGCAAAATAGTTGGCAGGAGGTTTGCTGGCATTCGCACTGCAATCGGTCGAGAAGATGAACCTCAGGTTACGATCGATTTTGCCGGTTGCGAAAAAGCTTGAGTTCTCCGCAACCTCCTCAGCCCGTGCGCCGAGTATCTTCTAAAACTTCGTCCAGCGCGCTCGCCAGTTTGCTGGCCCGCTGCTGCGCATCCGGTGAAGGCTTCTCCAGCCGCCGCTTCAGCAGATGATATTCATCCGCGATATTCAGCGCCGCCAGCACTGCCAGCCGCACCGAATCGACGGTTGCCGTCTGTTGCGATACCGCCCGCATCTTGCCGTCCACGTACTCGGCCAGCTTCAGAATGTAGCTCGCATCCGAGCCTCGCAGGTTATAAACCTGGTCGAAGATTTCGACACGCACGCTGCCGGGGTTAGCCAACGCATCGGTCGGAGGTTGTTTGCTTGCAGTGGCCATGTGATCCCTCGGCGGATTCCGTCCTGCCCGATCGCTGCCCGACGCATGTTCGCCGGATGAACCCTTGCTGCCCTCGCCTTCGCAGTTGTTGTTCAGCTTGCCGCCTGCTCCTCGGTCACGCTGTCCATCTGGCTCAACATTTTTTCCACGCGTCCCCGTATATCTTCACGGTCCTTGCGCAGTTGAATCAGCTCGCGGCGCATGGTTTCGTTTTCTTCCTCGCGCTCTTCGAGTTGCTCGCGCAGCCGCTTGGCGTCGCGCTCGGCCGTAGCCCGCGCTTCCTTGGCGGCCTTGTACAACTCAATGGTGCGATAAACTTTCTCTTCTAGAGCCTCAAAATCTTCAGCCGGAACCTCGGCAGATACCTCTTCCACGTTTTTCACGGACATGGACGTCGACACTCGCTTTCGGGGAATAATTCTGTTGAGGCGAAGTATAGCGCAGTTTCCTGTGGATTTTGCGCTAGTTTCGCGTCAGTTTCTCCAGCCTTCGCGCCGCCTCATCCAGTGTCTCAGGCTTTTTGCAGAAGGCGAAACGTACCTGTTGGGATCCGTCTTTCGGATGCTTGTAGAAACTTGACCCCGGCACACACGCAATGCCGATATTCTTGACCAGGTGAGCCGCGAACTCCAGGTCGTTCGCGAAGCCAAAGGCACTGATGTCGGTCATCACGTAATACGCGCCCCAGGGGCGGTAACAGACGAACCCGGCTTTCTCCAGCGCAGGAATCAGATGATCGCGCCGCGTTCGGTAGCGGTCGGCCAGTTCCCGGTAGTAACTGGCAGGCAGGCTCAACGCTACCGCTCCCGCTTCCTGAAAAGGCGCGGGCGCCCCCACCGTCAAAAAGTCATGCACCTTGCGGATCGCGTTCGTGATCGCGGGAGGCGCAACCGCCCAGCCGACGCGCCACCCGGTGACGCTGTAGCTTTTGGAGAGCCCGTTGATGGTGATGGTGCGTTCGCGCATGCCGTCAAGCCGCGCCAGAGAAATGTGCTCCGACCCATCGTAGAGAATGTGCTCGTAGATTTCGTCGGTGATGGCGAGCACGTTGTATTCCACGCACAAGTCACGAATCAGTTCCAGTTCTTTCCGGCTGAACACCTTCCCGGTGGGATTGTTGGGGGTGTTAAGAATGATTGCCTTGGTGTGATGTTGTGAGGTTTGATGCTGGAAAGCCTCGCGTAATTCCTGCTCGTCGAACGTCCACTCACCCCCCGCTCTTTGCGGCGGCCGCAAACTGACAAAGCGCGGTTTGGCGCCGCTCAGAATCGAATCCGGCCCATAATTCTCATAGAAAGGCTCGAAGACCACCACCTCGTCTCCCTTGTTGCAGACCGCCAGCAGGGTCGCGATCATGGCCTCGGTCGAACCACAGCACACTACAATTTCCTTTTCCGGGTCGACCTCGATCCCCTGCCAGTCCTGCATCTTCCGGGTAATCGCAGCCCGCAGACTCTTCGCGCCCCAGGTGATAGCGTACTGATTCATGTCGGCGGCGATCGCTTCCTGCGCGGCGCGCTTGATTTCGGCGGGAGCGGAGAAATCCGGAAACCCCTGCGCCAGATTGACCGCGCCATATTGCATCGCCTGCCGAGTCATCTCGCGAATCACGGACTCGGTAAAATGTTCAACCTTGTCGGAGAGAAAATGCTTGGAATGCGCTGAACCCTGGGTCATGGGGAGTCAGACTAGCATAAGACATGTTCGCGCAGGGACACGCGCTTTCGGCTGTCCAGCGGGCGAACCCCGCAGCCAACAGTCTCTATGTGGTCAAGCAATATGACCATAGTGTGCTATAATGACCATTAAGGAAACGTCATGCAGGAAATCGCTATCTCGGAATTCAAGGCCAAGTGTCTTGCCGTGCTTGAACGCGTTCGTTCGACGAAGAAACCGATCCGCGTAACGCGTTTTGGGAAACCTGTGGCTGAGGTCGTGCCGCCGACCGTGGTCGAAGCGCGCTCGTCATGGATTGGATCGATGAAGAATTCGATGAGGATCAAGGGCGACATCGTTTCGCCAGCCATCGATGAAGATGAGTGGGAGGTCCTGCGCGATTGAGGCTGCTACTCGATACGCACATCTGGCTATGGACGCTGAGCGATCCAAGACGGCTTGGGCGGAGGGTTGTTCAGCAACTCAAAGATGAAGCCAACGAACTTTGGCTTTCGCCGATGAGTACCTATGAGGCTCTAACGTTGTACTACAAAGGAAGGTTCGAGATTGACGGAAACCTCACCGAATGGCTGGCGCGAGCCACCGCCGGCACCCGCGAAGCTCCACTCACCCACGAGATTGCTCTGGTAGCCCGGCAGTTACCCCTGCATCAGGATCCAGCCGATCGCATTCTGGCCGCCACCGCAGAGGTCCTGGACCTGACTCTGGTCACGGCCGACGAACGATTGTTGGGATTAGGAACGATCCGAACTATGGCCAACCGCTAAATGTTCCCATAGAGCAGCTGCCCTCTTCCGACTTCGCTCACGATGCCAAAGTTTGGCGGAATGCGGGACCATGCTACGCGCTACAATCACTCTGCATGCGGGCCGGACAGATTACCATTTTGTGGATCGCCTTGACCGGCCTGCTGCCGGCGCAGACCGAGACCCAAGGGCCCATGGGGCCTCCGGCAAAAATCGCGCCCGTGCAAATAGAAAAGAAGTTGCCGGCGCCCAAACTCACCGCGCCCGTTCCCGTCTTTCGCGACATCGCAGCCCAGGCTGGCCTGACCGCCTCCCACATCTCCTCGCCCGAGAAGTATTACGTCATCGAATCCATGAGCGGCGGCATCGGATTGTTCGACTGCGACAATGACGGCAAACTCGACATCGTGATGGTGAACGGTTCGACGGTCGATCGCTATCGGCAGCAGGGCGGCGATCTTCTGGTCACACTCTGGCATCAGGACGCGAACCTCAAGTTCACCGATATCACCGAGAAGGCCGGACTCACGCGCAAAGGCTGGGGCATGGGCGTCGCCGTCGCCGATTTCGACAACGACGGCAATCTCGATCTTTTCGTCACCGGCTACGGCGGCAACGTGCTCTATCGCAACAAAGGCAATTGCACTTTCGAAGACGTGACCGACAAGGCTGGAGTGCGCGGCGGCGGCTTTTCTACGGGCGCAGCCTGGGCCGACTACGATCGCGACGGCAACGTCGATTTGTTTGTCTCGCGATATGTTCACGTGGACATGAACGATCTGCCTGAGTTTGGCTCGACCAAGTTTTGTCACTTCAAGGGCGTTCCCGTGCAATGTGGACCGTGGGGCATGGAGGGCGAGACCGATCTCCTCTACCACAACCGCGGCGATGGCACGTTTGAAGAAGTCTCGAAAAAAGCCGGGGTTGACGATCCCGACAAATACTATGGACTAGGCGCGACCTGGGGCGATTACGACAACGACGGCTGGCCCGATCTGTTTGTCGCCGATGACGCCACTCCCAACCATCTCTATCACAATAATCACGACGGCACCTTCACCGACGAGGCCATGGTCGCGGGCGTTGCTCTGAATAGTGAGGGACAGGCGCTGGGCTCCATGGGCGTGACTTGGGGCGATTACGATCACAGCGGACGCCTCTCCATATTCGTCACCGAATTTGCCGATCAGCCCAACACTCTTTATAAGAACCAGGGGACGCGAGGATTCGAGGATGTAGCGATGCAGTCGCATCTCGGGCAGCCAAGCCTTCCCTACCTCGGCTGGGGCACAAGTTTCTTTGATATGGACAATGACGGTTGGCTCGATCTGTTCGTCGCCACCGGGCACGTCTATCCACAGATGGACAACGCGAAGGGAAGCGCTCCCTACGCCGAGCCCCTGCTGTTGCACCGTAACCTGCGCAATGGAACGTTCGAAGAGGTTTCGAAGGCGGCTGGATTGGCGGACATGCCCCTGAAATCGCGGCGGGGTGTGGCCTTCGGCGACATCGCCAACAACGGCAACGTCGACATGGTTGTGCTCAACGTCGGAGAGCCGCCGTCGTTATTCCTCAACACCAATAAAACCCCGAACCATCGAGTGCTCTTCCACCTGGTTGGAACCAAGAGCAACCGCGCCGCGATCGGCGCCCGTGTCACCATCCATGCCGGAGGAATGACGCAGTTCGACGAGGTGCGCGGCGGCGCCAGCTATCTTTCGCAGAACGATCTGCGCCTTCATTTTGGCTTGGGATCGGCGGCAACAATTGACTCGGTTGAAGTGCGCTGGCCCACCGGCAAGACGGAAAGCTTCAAAGACGTCGCCGCGGACAAGATCTACACCATCACCGAAGGGCAGGGAATCAAGGAAGAGGCCGGCTTGCCTCCGCCGGAATCAATTTCTTTCTAGCCTCATAAATGCTCATCCCTAGAAGCCCGGCTGCGCGGTGATTCCTTTTTCCTCGACGCACTCATAAGCCCGCCCGGCCGCCAGGCTCTGGTATTCTTCCGTCCTGCCGCTGGGCCATTCGATCACCAGACGATCAATCTTGTCTCGCTTCCCGAGCCCGAAGGTTACGGGCAGTTCCGACTGCGACAAATAACTGGACCCACCCTTGACCAGGCGCGATTGGCTAGAGGTTCCGTGAAAGATTTTCACCGCGGCCCCGATGGCATCTCGATTCGACTTCGTTCCGACCAGGTGAATCCGAATGCTTCGATTCCCGGCGGTCTGGTCGGTGCGGTAGAGATAGGCGGGACCGTTGTTGGTGGTCATGAGCAGATCAAGATCGCCATCGCGATCGAAATCGCCGTAGGCAAGACCGCGTCCGACCTTGGGTTGACTGAAGCCACCGCCGACTTCCGCCGCCACGTCGACGAACGTTCCTCTTCCGCTGTTCAGGAAAAGCTGCGGCGGCTGCGCGTAACCAACGCCGCTGACGTTGCGCACGGTATCGTCAATGTGCCCATTCACTACCGCCAGATCGAGTGTGCCATCCAGATCAGCATCGAGAAACACGCATCCGAATCCCAACTTATCTTTCGACGCCTGCCCCACTCCGCTCTGCATCGCCACATCCACATAATTTCCGCCGCTGGAAAACCGGTAAAGCCCGGTCATCTCGTTGTCGAAATTGGTGATGGCCACGCCTGAGTTTCCTGAATTATCGAAATCGGCTACGTCCACGCCCATACCGGCGCGGGCCCGGCCCTCTGCGGAAAAGGCGATACCGGCTTCCACGGCTATGTCCTTAAATGTGCCATTGCGCTGGTTCCGGTAAAGCTTATTGGGCTGCGTGTCATTGGTCACCAGCAAATCGGGCCAGCCATCATGATCGTAGTCGAGCATGGCCACGCCCAGGGACTTCGAGCTGCTGTCGAAAATCCCGCTGGTGGCGGTGACATCCTCAAAGGTTCCATTGCCGCGGTTGCGAAACAACCAGCAGGTCTCTCCGCGATAGGCTTCGGGCGTGCAGTAGGATTTGTGCCGGCCGTCGAGGCTGCAAAACACATCGTGCTCGGGAGACCATTTGACGTAATTGCAGACAAACAGATCGAGTAGTCCGTCGCGGTCGAAATCAAACCACAGGGCGGACGAGCTCATGGCCTGGCGGCTGCCCAGTCCGCTCGACTTAGTAACATCGGCAAACGTGCCCTTACCCGTGTTCCGGAATAACCGGTTCTGCCCGACGCAAGTAATCAGGATGTCGGGATAACCGTCGTTGTCGTAGTCTCCGACGGCAACGCCCATGCCGTACATCTCGACATCGAGTCCGGCGCCGCGGGTCACATCGGAAAATGTGCCGTTGCGGTTGTTGCGATAGAGCTTCAGCGTGCTCGGCTCTGATTTATGCTCGCGTTGATGTCCAGGCCAGTCGGCGCCATTCACCAGCAAGATGTCCTGCCAGCCGTCGCGGTCGTAGTCGAGGAACGCGCAACCGGCGCCGAGTGTTTCCGGCAGCAGCTTCCCGCCATAAGCGCCGCTGTTGTGACGAAACCGAATTCCAGACTGGGCAGTCACATCCACCAGCCGGAAACCGGGATCAACGGATTGCGCGGGAGAGGCTGCGAATGCGTCCAACCGCAGCCCTGATATTGACGCCAAGCCTGCCATGCCCCAGAGAAACGACCGGCGATTCAGGGCAGGGCCGTTCACGGAAGAGCTTTTCACGGAAGATCTACCAACCCGTTGCGGATCGCGTAGACGACTAACTCCGCGGTCTTGTGGGTTCCCAAAGCGTCCATCATGTTGGCCCGATGGACGGCGACGGTGTTGGCACTGAGGTCGAGGGCGGTAGCGATCTCTTTGTTCGATTTACCATCCACGATCATTTGCAGGACTTCGAGTTCGCGAGGGGTGAGCCCGGCGTTGCGCTTGCCTTTGAGCGCAAGCGGACGCTTGAGTTGGGAATCGAGCACGGTTTCGCCGTTCACGACGCGCCGGATGGCAGCACCCAACTCCAGGTCCACTGCGTTTTTCAGGACATACCCGCGGGCGCCGGCCTCGAGTGCCTGCCGCACCAGAGTCTCCTCCGGATGCATGCTGAGCATGAGCACCAAAGCCTGCGGGTGCTTCGCAAGAATCTGCCGCGTTGCTTCCAACCCGTTCATTCCGGGCATGGCGCAATCCATCACAATCACTTTCGGACGAAGCTCATCCGTGAGTTTGATGGCTTCATGGCCGTCGCCGGCCTCGCCGGCAACCGTAATGTCCGGTTCATCCTCCAGAATGCGCCGGAACCCTCGGCGCACCAGGGTGTGATCGTCCACCAGCAAAACTGAAATCTTATCCGGCATGCGCATCACGCTTCCAGCTTCTTTCTGGGGATTCGTAATCGAACCAGCGTCCCTCTTCCGCCTTCACCCGGCGCCGGGCGCAGGAATTCGACCGTACCGCCCATCAACTCCGCGCGTTCGCGCATCGCCACCAGGCCTATGCCCTGCTTGGCAACCCGCGCTTCGAAACCCCGGCCGTGGTCTTCCACTTCGATTTCCAAAGCTTGCGGCAAGAATCGCAGGCGCACCCAGCATTCTTTGGCTCCCGAATGCCGGGTCATGTTATTCAAGGCTTCCTGTACCACGCGATACACATGAATGGCGGCGTTGCCGTCCACGGGAAAGGGTTCGCCCGATTTCTCATAGAATACGTGAACCCCCGCCTGCCTTTCCACCACCGGCAAATACCAGTCGAGCGTACTCTCCAGTCCGTTTTCTTCAAGCATCACCGGATGCAACGCTTGCGAAAGGCTGCGCACCTTGTCCAGCGTGCTCTGCGTAACCTCACAGACTTCATGCAATTCAGCGCGCAGCTCTGAATTTTCCGGAGCATGTTTTCCGGCGCGCGTCAGCATCATCCCTACGGCCGTCAGAATCTGTCCAAACTCATCGTGCAACTCGCGCGAGACGTGACGCAACGTGGATTCCTGGGCGGCAATCAACTTCTGGGCAAGTTCGCTGCGCTGTTCGGAAAGCGCCGCCAGTTGCGCGAACAATCGCCGATTCGAGCGGATCAGGTAAAGACTGGTACAGAGAATGGCAATCAGAGTCGCCGTTAAAAAAAGATAGACTTGGCGCTGGACGCGGTCGTAAATCTGAGCAATACGCAACGCAGCTTGCTCTTCGCTCTCGTTGTTCTGGACCAGCAGCCGGGATACGGCGTTGCTCAATGTTTCCTGGCGGGATCGGAGCGAAATTCGAATCTGCGTCCTGGCTTCCGTCTGGTTGGGACCGCGCGCCAGCGCAAAGGTCCGATCCGCTGCGTCCCAGAACTGCGCCACCGAATTCTCCAGGTACTGCTGCTGGTCGGCAGTCCGATTCACCGGGGCAACTTGCCGCTCGCGGCGCAGTGCGTCGTCCAAATCTGTCCGTACACGCTGGAACTGCGCTGACCAGGCCGTCAGCGGATAGGGCTCATCGTTGTCGAGCATGTCGCGCATCGCCAGCGCCAGCAAGTTCAAATCGTTCTGGATGCGAAGCAACTGCAGAGAGTCTTTCCGGTTGCGGTCCACCAGATTGTTTTGCAGTTCGCGCAGGCCGGAAATCTGTCGCGTGGTGTATACCGAGTAAACCACCACGGCCGCCAGGGTGATAATCAGCCCCAAGAACAATCCGGGAGTGGGAGACCGATGGGGCGCAGGAGCAGGCGAACTTCGCACGCCCCGAGAATACAACGATGGCGGCTTAATTTACCAACGCCCCCTGGGCCGCCGGTTCGGTGCTGGTTCGGCTTCTCTGGGCGAGCAGAGCGTTCAACTTTGCCAGCACTGCAAACGCATCCGCCACGTAGAGCACGTCCGTTTTTCCTCGCGCCCATCCGCAGTTCGGGTCCAGATTCACGGCACGCCGCTCGTTGATGAAGCGCCAGCCCACAACGTGGGGCTCCTCGCCATGGCAGCAAGTGGACAAACCCTTGGGATGCCGCGGCGTCGATCCGGTCTGACCCACTTGGTTGAGATGGGTCATGAAGCCGAGCACCGCCTGACTCTCTCCCGTTTGATCGACCAGCGACTTGCTGCCACCAAGGGATGCGCCCGTGACACGAAGGAAGTCCAGAATCAGCGGTTCCGCTTGATCGACATGGGTTTTGCCGTCAGCCTGCTTCTTGGTCCAGCCCGCACCCGCAACAAACAGCAAGTTAGCGTCGGGCCGGATGGTTTGTACGTCGCTTTTCGGAGCGCGGATGCCGGTGATGACGGTTCTTGTGGCCGTTTTCGGAAGTGTCACCGGAATTACTTCGATCTTCGCCGTACCAGCTGACCCATTAGTCTTGGTGTTCACCCAGGCCGCTTCACAGCCGGACTCGAGCAACACAATCCAAGGCCTTGCGTCACGGCGGATGACGCCTTCGATCCGCTGGCGATAGTGCCAGCGCGTGGCATGCGGCTCGCCGTTAACGGTTTCGAGCGCAGTGACATGCGTGTCCACACATCCGTTCAGACGATGCGCCACTCCCGCCAGAACGCGCATGAAGCGTGAAGTCGCGGGCGCGAGAATCAGATCGGCCCCCGCTGACCGGCAGATTGCCTCTGCCGCCGCCGCATCGCTGGCATAGCGCGCGGTCGCAAAGTCAGGCCCGGCAACCGCCAAAATGCGATCGGCTCCGGCGGAGGCAATGGTCTCCGCCGCGGCCGAAACATCCTCGCCGATCAAACCGATGGTCAAACGCCCGCCAGGCTGCTTCGTCAACTCCAAAGCGGCGCCCAGAACCTCATACGCCGCCTTGGGGAGCGTGTTGCCAGCTTCCGAAACGTGAGCCAGAAATAAAATATTCTGCGACATCAGAGTCTTGATCTCCAGTATTCTTCGATCACCGACAAGCTGCAGATCCCTCCCCTTCGGCTTCGCTCAGGGTCGGGATGACAATTCCAATAAGTTACTTGGCGATCCATTCCGCAATCTCTTGCGCGATCTGTTCGGTCGAGAGGTCCTTGACCACGCGCGTCTGGCGCTGTTGTTTCGGCGGCGTTGCGCTCAGGAAGTGCAATCCGCCATCCGCCAGCGGCACCGACTTCGCGCGCTGCAGCGCCGGCATCACGGTGCGCATGTTCGCCATTCCGACCTGCGGATTGTTGCGAGGCTCCGGCAGATTGCCTGTCGCCCAGCCGAACAAAGCCGGCGGACCTTGGCAAACCGAAACCTGGTGACGCCCGCCTTCGATTCGCTCCAGAACTTCGAACGACCCGTCGGCTTGAGCGTCGTCTAGAACTCTGAGCTGATCGACGCCTTGAAACTGGTCGAGAATTTCAAGCCGCTCGCCAACTAACTGCATGGTGGCGCCGGCGCCGCGCGAAGCCGATTCCCATCCGCCGAATACGAGCAGGCGCGAGCGATCGAGGCCGGAGATACTCTGGATGGTTTCGGCCAGGAGCGCAGCGGTCGAGTGCGCATCGGCAAATCCGCTGGCGCTCGAATCGACCGGGACCAGTTCGAAACTCACCCGCTGGGCAATCGTCATCATTACTTGCTGGAGTTTTGCTTTGGGTCCGACGCTGACCAGCCAAACTTTGCTGCCCGCAGCCGTAGAAGCCAGGTTGGCAGCTTCATATAAAGCATGAGCTGCCCAGGGATCGAGCACAGCGGGCAGCATCATTTCGTTCTTAAGCGCGGGCCCGGTTGGGGTCTGGATCGGCTCCAGTGTTTGCAGCGGGTCGGGCACAACGCTGCCGCAAACTACAATGTGATATCCGTTTGTCATTCGAGTCCTGTTGGTCGGTCGTCGTTAGTCGTTGGTCGGTGGTCGTTAGCAAACCACGACCGACTAACGACGATCGACGATCGACCCCTTTCCATCAATTCAGGGCCGAGTGCAATCCCCCAGCCCCGGCCTTAAATTCAATGCTTCCCTGTGCGCCGTCGCCATCGGCCGCGCAATTCCACAAGCACGCGCCACAGTACACACACTTCTCACGATCAAAAGCGGGCACTGCGTCTTCGCCGCGCGTGATCGCTTGTCCTGAGCACATTTCCACGCACAACTTGGTCTCGCAGGCACGGCAGAGTTCAGGACGACGAAAAATCACGTGATTCGCATAGCCCGGCGCCGCCTGCACACCTCCGCCCATGAGCAGAGCGTCCTGGTGTGAGATGAGCAGCTTGCCATCCATCGGAATCTGCGGCCAACCACAGCGGTCCATGATGCGGTCGTGCAGCGAAGTGCCCTTGGCGGCGCATTCCTCCTGCATCTGCTTCAGTTCAACCGGCGAAATCCGGGATCCGTATGCTTCCTCAAGCGAGGGCAGGTGGCTGGGTGCTGGACGCGAGGCTGGCGTGACCCGTCCGCCGGTCAAACCCGCGACGGCCATGCCGATCATTCCGGTGACCACGCCCTCCTGGAATCCATTGCGCGCGTCGGCCGCAATCTTCGACTCCTTGTCGACCCAGCTCCCGCGGCGACGCCGCACATAAGTAGCCTCGAGGTTTTCCCGACTAAAAGCCCGCTTTTGTCCGGCCAATTCGATGACTGCTTCCGCCAGTTGCACACCGGTGGTCCAGGCTTCATCCACGCCCGACCCGGCGAGCACGTTCGTGCTTCCCGATCCTTCACCGATGCGGGCATATCCGTTGCCCGCCAGAAACGGCTCGCCGTGACGGCCCGATTCCTGCAGTGACTTCGCTCCCCAAGACTTCAGCGTTCCGCCCTCGAGATAGCGCCACAGATAAGGATGAAGCATAAGGTGCTGCAGATAGCGGTACGCCGTGCGCACCGGACTGCGGAACCATGACGGAACAAAGATGCCCACCGAAGCCAGCCGATCGGGATGAACGTAGAGGAATCCAAAAATTTCCGGCTCAGGAAATCCAATGGTGTGCAGAACGGTACCAGGATCGAGTCCGCAATTTTCGCGGAGTTCGATCACCATTTTCATTCCGAGCGCCCATTCGCGGGACTCGTGGCCGGGCGGCTTTCCAAGCTGCACGTCGATTTTGCGGCCAACCGCTCCCACCGGACCGTCGCCCACCACCGTCAGCGCCGCATGCAGGTCCATGCCCGGCGTGAAACCTGCCTCGGGATGCCCCTGAAGATCGGTCCCCTGATCGGCGAGCCGCACACCTGCAACGGCGTCGCCTTCAATTAGAGGTTCCGCGACAGGCATGCCGGGCCAGATTTGCACCATGCCCGACGCTGCGACTTGATCGCTGACCCACTGGTTGAATTGGCCAAGCGACAGCACAAGGCCATTGTGTTTCTGCATGAATGGAGGAGTGTAGGGCAATTCGAAGGCCTCATGCTTCAGCCCGAACACGAAGCCAAGTGAGCGCAACACGCGGTCGGCAACTCTGAAAGAAAAAGATCGTCGGCTCGCGCCTGTAGGATCGAGTAGATATACGAGCTTCTCCGTCTTCACCGCCGCCGCCATGGGAATTTCGGCAAGATCCACGCCGGGGAAACTGCCGCGTATTCCACACGCGCGCGTAACCGCGCCTGAGACTCCGAAGCCCAGCCCGTCGGCACGCTCGTAGCAGATTACCTGCAGAGGCAGGCCTGGAGACGTTGCACTTTCCAGCCGCACCGAACCATCCGAATTCAGCAAGCTGCGGCTCAACGTTGTAAGGAAGCCGCCCATCGCGGGACCAAAGCCCACGCAGGCGATGTCGACGGTCATCTCCTGCCGGTCAATTGTGGCCGGTTCTGGGGAATTGGCGCTCATGAGCCTGTCGTGCAACTCCAATCTCTGCCCTCAGCGGCTAAAGCCGCATTCAAGCCAATACGGTTATTGCAGCGCTGAAGCGCTGCGCCACCCAAAAGCGATGCCGTCATGCGGGGTAGTCCAGCGCCTCCGGAATCATGAGCTTCGAGATCGCCTCGGCGGCCCGGTCCTTCGATAGCCGGCAACCGGTAAGGCAAGTGGAAAGCTTCGTTTGCAAAGAAAGAAACTGTTCGGCTCCATTGCACTTCGCACAAGGGCCGGCTTTCCTGGGATGCGAACCGTCATTTCCGATGACATCCAGGCCATAGGAACCAATACCCGGAATGATGCCCTCAAGAGAGTCCAGTTCGTCTTGTTGATAGCAGCCGCGGTATCCCACTTCGTCCCACGCTGGGTGCCGGTTGTAACCGAACACCAACTCCGCGCAGATGCGGGCCACTTCTCCGCTGGCCCGCGCCGCCTGCACGTGGCACAGGTCGGTCATAAAATTCACCAGCCCAGCCAGGCCCTCGGCAACCGCGGGATCGCTCGGTCCACGCCGCTCCAGTTCGAGCGCGTCTAGAATCTGGCAGCGCGCCGCAAGCAACCAGCAGAGCGCGTCGGCCAGCGGGAACGTCACACCCTGGCGCGCGCTCTGGTACAGTCGGCCGCCGTCGGCATCGGTCGAGCGCTGCAAACGCTCGAGCGTCCACAGCCACATTCCCATAGCCGTTGCCAGTGCACATGCGCCGGTGCCGGGACGCTCCGAGGCGATCCCGCGCATCTCCTTGATCCACGCCTTGAACTGCGCCAAGAAAAGCGGGTTCGTCATGGTGATGGAGAGCTGACGCCGTTGCACCGCTTCGGGCCCCTCGTAGGTCGCTTCCAGTTGCGCATCCATCCACTTGTTGCCGAGGAAGCCCGGGCAGTCTTCCGTGATGCCGTACCCGCCCATCAGGCTGACCGCTTCGCGCATCATCTGCGCGCCCCAACCCGTGTTCCAAAGCTTGGTAGCAGGGCACAGGACGTCGGCCAGCGAATCCAAAAGAACGAAGCGCAGCAGTGGGTCCGTTTCCAGTTGCGCTCGATGCGAATCGCCGGCCGACAAGCCGAGCAGAGCCGCCGCCCGTTCCGACGCTTCGCGTTGCAGCTTCGCCCGCGCCTTATCGCTGGTGGCTCCCTTTGCAGCCAGCAGTGTCTCCGCCTCGCGCTCCAGCGGGTCCAGTTCATCAAAGGCTCGCGCCGCCGCGAAACCAAGCGATGCACTGGCCTCGCCGGTCGCCCAAACGTCCGCCAGCCGGTGGAGCGCGTCTTCACGGGCCTGCAGCCCGAGTTCATACCGCACGGATCCGGGCGTCGCCGTCTCCGCACCACGGAACCGCCCGCGCTGATAGCGGATGACCGGCTCGACTGCAGAGAGCAACTTCGCCGCCGTCATGACGCCCACTGTCACACGTGTCCGGCGAAACACGGCTTCAATGATCTCGCTGTGGTTGAAGCGCGGCACGATGACGCCATCCTTCACGTCGTAGCCGCCGACAATCCGGCTGGCCGGAATCCGCAGGCTGAAAATCGGGTCACCGGTAGAAGAAAGCTGATGCACCAGCTTTCGCGTGGGCGTACCGCGATCAAAGGTGCCGGGGTCCCCTTCTTCCAGAATCACCATACAGCTTCCCTTGATCCGCTCATCGCCGGAATCCACCGCTGCCGTCACAAAATTGGCGAACGCGATATTGGTGATGAAGCGTCCCCGCTTTTCCACCTGCAGAACCGGTTCTTCTCCTTTTTTCCACTCGGCGATGCGGATTTTCCCGTTGAGCATGCCCGTATCCACGCCGACATAAGGGATGGGTTCGGTCAGGCAGAATGCTCCCCGCCAGGGTTTGCGATCTTCTCCAGCCTGAGGCGGCGCGGCCAACTGCATGTACTTTGTTTGCTGCTCGGGTGTGCCCCGCTCGTGAATCGGCGACAAGGCCAGACAGCCCGCCAGGCTGGCGGTTGCGGCTCCGCCGTCCACCCAGGCCAGTTCAAACGCCACCAACGCCAGCGCCAGGTTCTTCGGGCCGGCGATGAATCCACCCTGCTCCGGCTCCATGAACACGGCTGTGATTCCGGACGCGTCGTACGCATCCAGCAACTCCGCCTTAGCCGGAGTCCAATCATGAGAATTGCGCCCGCCGCTGGCCACCAGTCGCGCCACCGGACCCCGGGCCACGGCTCGCGCCGACTGTACCAGCATCTGCAAGTCATAGCGGTCGGCGAATCGCCATTGCATCTGGCGCGCGGCGTCGGAAGGAAGCGTCCGCAGCAGTTCCGGCTTGACGGGGGTGGCAGTAGAAGCCATGGCCTTGCTCCTTTGCGATCGGTCTTGCGAAATGACCCATTTGATTCTGCCGTCGCATGACCATCGGGTCTGTGACGTGGATCATAAGGGCCTGTGACCTTGACGCGCCGATCCCCAACTGCGCGTCCGGACTTTACGCTCAGAACTTGGATTGCGAATGGGCCGGCCCATGGTGTCCGCGTTGCCATGCCTCTGTGTTCTGCGTCACAGCCTTTTCTGGCGTCCACACCGCAAAATCAAAATATTGAGCGACGAACGACGGAGGATGAAACCATGCACGGCGACGAGAAAGTTATTGGACAGTTGAACTTAGCCCTATGCTCGGAATTGACGGCGATTGTGCAGTACATGACTCAATCGGAGATGTGCCAGGGCTGGGGTTACAAACGGCTTGGAGAACTCATAAAGGTGCGGGCCATCGAGGAGATGCGGCACGCCGAAGGGCTGATTGAGCGGATTATCTTCCTCGACGGCATACCCGCGGTCGATGTCGGATTGAAGCCTCAGCTGGGCAGCAAGGTGCAACAGCAACTGGAAATTAACCTTAAAGATGAGCTGGATGCGGTGCGCCAATACAACAAAGCCGACAGAATTTGCGTTGAAGCGGGGGACGCTGGTTCCAAGGCTTTGTTCGAGCGCATGATTCAGGACGAAGAGCGGCACGCCGACTTCCTCGAAGCTCAACTTCATTCCATCAAGGAAATGGGCATTACCAACTACCTCGCGCAGCAGTTGAACGACGGCAAGTAACCTTGCGTCCTCCCTCTGAATGATGGCGGGGACGCCCGTCGCCCCAGGCTCCACAAGAAAAAAGAGCAGTGGGACGCGTGGTTGCGCGTCTCACTGCTGGGGTAGAGGGTTACTATGTTGCCTTGCTACGCTGGGAAACAAACCAGCGTATTCTTACCTCCCATGTCTGCCGCCACCGCCGCCACCGTGTGAAGAGCCACCACCATGTGACGATCCACTTCCGTGCGGGGACCCGCCGCCGTGGCTGCTTGGCGCCGAATGGCCCCCACCGTAACTCGGGGCCGAATGTCCGCCGTTGTAGCTGCCACGATTGCCGCCATAAGAGCGCGGCGTCACAATCGGCTGCTTCATGTTAAGTGGCGGACGAGAGTATCCGCCGTAGCCACGGCCCTCTAGTCCCGAACTGCGGGGAGAGCCATACGAACCGCGGTTTTCGCTGCGACCGGACAACTCACTCGACCGGGCCGACTCCGAAGATGCCCGCGGGGGCATCGGCGTAAATCTCTGCCAGCCGCCGTTAGCGTTGCTAGAGTTGCGAGCGGGTGTCGAGCCAGTCGAGTTGCCGGGTCGTGGCGTAGAGCCCATGTTCGAACTGCGCTCGAAGCCGCCATTCGAACCAGTGCGCGAACCGGTGTTTCCGGGCCGCGCCACATCGCGCCCGGCTCCAATCGACCTTCCACTCGCCGTTCCAGTCGTCCCGCGGGCCGAGAAGAAGTGCTGATTTTGCGACACGTTCCGAGTGGTCGAAGCCGCTGCCGGACGTCCGCTGGCCGAGAAGCTCTCGCGGCCCGGAGTCACGGGCAATCTGCCGGTCGAGAAATGCGCGTTTTGGAACTGCGCATGACTCACCGCCTGAGCGCTCATGTGTCCGGTGCCGAACTCCCTACCCGAAACCGACGTTGCACCGCGGAAGTTTGCGTCATGCATCGCCAGGTTCACGTTCGAAAAGCGCGAGCCGGCGCGCAGCGGAGCAAAGCCGCCGCGATTGTATTCGCCGAAACGAGCGTAACCATAGCCCCCGTCCCACCGGCCCCACCAGGGATGGAAAAAGTCACCCGGTCCAAGGGGAAGCCAGCCGACTGAGCCGAAGCCAAATCCAAATCCGAATCCAAAACCGCCGCCCCATCCGAAGAACGAAACATAAGCCGGCGCCCAGATCGGACGGTAGAACGGGTATCCGTAAACCGGACCCGGCCACCAGCCCCAACCTCCGCCGACATACATCCAGCGCCCGTAGTGATATGGCGCCCATCCCCAGTCGTCGTACGAAACCCAGGTCCAGCCCCAATAAGGTTCGTAGACCCAGCGCCCATTGCGATAGGGGGCCCAATTGGGGTCCGTCTCATACGGCCGCCACACTGGGCCGTAATCGGGAACTTCCGACCAGGTGCCGCGGTTGTCGAGATCCTCGGTCCCGACGTAGTAGTCGTCAGTCTTCCGGCGCGCTTCCGAGTTGCGAATCATGTTGTCGCGATCGCTATTCCACTGATCAAAATCATCCCGGGCCGGCGCTTCGCCAATCTTGTATTGCTCCTGATCGCCCGTGCCCTGAATGGTAATGAATTGGTTCTGTCCGACGCGCGTACCGCCTTGCGGAGTCGTAACCTCTACTTCGCCTTTGCGGACGAGGACTTCGGTGTGATCGTCGGCAGTCACCAGAATTCGGAAGCTGGACTCGCGGCGTTCGGTGCGAATGGCAACGTTGGGGGTATCGATCTCCGCGTCCGCGTCGCTGTTCTTGAAGACGGTGTAGTTCGCCATTCCGTGTCCAAGTTGAATCTGTATCTGCGAACTCGTGAGTGCATTGATGTTGGCCTGCGAATGTTCAGCCAGCCGGAGCATGTTGGCATAGTCGAGCTGAAGTTCGGTGCGCGCCTTGTCGCCGGTGGAAACGCGGTCCCCCGCAACCACGGGAGCATTCAGCACAGCCGCGGACCAGGCGCCAGAATCGCCGCGCTGGGTGGAGACATCGCCATGAATCAGACTGATGCGGGCGACACCGTTCTTTTCCTGCGGAGCCGGCGTCTTGTAGGTCTGGTTGCCGGAGCCAGCGTCATTCGAGCCTTGATCCATCGAACCTTGATCCATCGGGCCCTGACTCATCGAACCTTGATTCGGCGAACCTTGATCCGGACCCAAATCCTGCTCGCTGGGACCCTGCATTTGGATGTTCGGCGACGGTTTCGCATCTTGATCCGGCACTTGGTCGTCCAACGTCTGGGCGACGACGGCGCCTGGAATTGCGATCATCAATCCCAATCCTAAGATTGCTGCTATTAATCTGAACTTCATTACGTCCTCCAACGGGTTCTGGACACAAACTCTGCCAGAGATAATGCAGGCTGAGTGCCACTATCGAGCGGCTGGGGAGAATTCCGTAACCACATTGTTCTTAGGAGGTTAAGAGGGACAAACAACTTGGCGAGAAGGCGATTCTCGCGGTTCCGGTGGCCCGGCTCAACCAAGGTGGTGGTTTTCGGCCAGGGATTGGACCTAGGGAACGACTCTGGAAACGTGTGGGGACAGATGGAACGTTCACCAGCGGAATTGCGCGGCAAACGGCTGGAGGATTCGGTTCTTGCTCAGGTGCTTGACCCCCCTAGAGCCGGTCTTTTGGAATCAAAGACTTAGCGGGAATTTGTCGGGAATTTTCTCCAGGTCTTTGAGGAATAAGGACTTACTCGTAAAGTATTTTTCTGTCAATAAGTTAGCAGGATTGCGCGGAAACGTGGGTTCTTCGTATGCCATAGCTTTCCTCGGCTGCGATTATTTCAGCCAGTGAATTTTGATTTCCCTTTCGAGCGGCCTGAATTCCAGGTCGCCGGTGACGAGTTCAGCCCTGCTTTCCTTTGCCAGCGCAGCGGCAAAGGCGTCGGCCAAACTCATTTTGAAACGCGCCTTGAAATCGGCCGCGGTGTCGGCCAGCACGCGGGTCGTGGAATGAAAATCAATGGGCAGGCCCTGAAGGACCTTCGCGGCCTCCGCCCACGCCGCCGCGCCGTCCTTCTTCACAATGGAGTACTTCACCTCGGCGTAGTTCACATCGCTCATGAGGAGCGGGCTGTCCTTCTTTCCGGCGGAGACGAGCAGATCTTCCATCGTCTGCGCGCCCGGTTCGTCGCGGAAGTAGGCGATCAGTGCGAAGCTGTCGAGCACCTTAGCCGGCATGGCGCTCCTCGAGTGCCCGTTCCTGCTTCTTGTGCTCGGCCCAGTCCTCAGTCAGGGGCTTGCCTCCCGGCGTGCGCTTGAGGATGCCGCGCCCGCGCTTGATGAGCGCAGCGGTCATGGGTTTGAGAAGGATTCCCTCCGGTGTGGCTTGAACCACGGCCTTTGTCCCGTCCTCGATGTCGAATTGTTTGCGCAGGCGAAGTGGGATGACGACCTGCCCCTTCGTCGTGAACCATACGGTTTCGAGCTTCTCAGTCATACTCATATGTGGAAGTATGACACAGATTGTAAAGTCCGTCAATATATCAGAAGTAAGATTATTGCTTGATGGGAGGAGTCTCGGCGGGCTTGTCCGGAATTTTCGCCAGGTCTTTGAGGAATAATGACTTACTCGTAAAGTATTTTTCTGTCAATAACTTAGGAGGATTGCGCGGAAACGTGGGAACAGAAACGTGGGAAACGTTAGCTGGGGAAAAAAGGTGAACGTCCCGTCTGTCCCCATATTTCGAGTTATTTTGGAATCCATGTGAAGGGAACCGGCTTCACTCCCCGTGCAGTACATTTCCCGCAATCGAATTTTTCCACATCGTCCTCCATCGCAATCCCGTCGATGCGCTTTTCAGACAAAAGGTCTATTTCAAAATCTATTTCCTGTTTGCAATACTTGAAGACGCCCTGATACTCACAAGGAAGAAGGGAGCGGCCTTTGCCCCGCCACTTCCCATCGGGGCTCTTCCTCAGTTCGTCCCTTATGAATACGCCGTCTGCCTTGAGTTCGGGAGGAATGTTGACGCGCTCGATGTATAGGTAGTCGCCGCCCTGTCTGATGTTCCAGTCATTCGCAGTCATGAGGGATGTCCAGATTCTTCCACCACTGAATGTGACCTCATTCTCACTAACGATCGTCTTAGCGTTTTCCACGTCACTCCCGATCCCACTCTCCGCGGAGATTTTTTTCGGCGTCTTGACGTTCGTAGGTTGTGCAGAGGCGGAACTGGGTTGGCTGGTCGTGACTTCCCAAACCGTTAGTCCAATATACACGCACTTCGGATTCTCCGATTTGCCGGTGATCGGATCGTAGACCTCCCATTCGCAGTCACGGACGTCCCAGTCTATGCTGCTCAGCTTGCTGCTGCCGTTCCAGCCCCAGTTACAATCGCGCTTTGTAATGTTGTTTTCATCTTCGGTGCAGGTGAGGGTGTAATTGTCTTCCCCGACTTTCACCTTGATGCGATAGCGAAACACGCTACCACCCATCGCGTCCGCGTGCCGCTCAATTACCTCAGCTTGAGGTTTTGATGGAGGTGCGGGCGATGCCGCTTGCCGCTGTGGCGCGTCGTCACAGGCCGTCAAGCTCACCACCATTAGCAGTAAAGCCGCGATTTTCATTTTTCCTCCCCTTGACCATACCGTTTCGTTGGTGTTTCACGTGCCGCGATTCTGAAGGGACCGAACGCGAACAGCATTACACCTCAGACAATACGCGCGTGTGGCTCATTCAAGGGCTCGTGAATCAGGGCTTGGAGTTGCCGAAGATCCATTGGATTGGGGCGTAGCTAGGTCCTGTTTTTCTCCCCTGATACCAAGTTCGCGCCGAGCAAACGCATACGCTCGTGCATAATTTCGTTGTAGTTTCGGCCCAAGTTCGTCATACGCGTTGCCTTTGCCTTCGCGCAATTGTGATGCGATAAGTCTCAGATCGAGCTTCAAGGACATCAGTGTGTCGTTCATTTCTTTTCCGCACACGATCAAAGCCAGCGCACGCTTCATATCAAAGTCCTCGATCTCCTGGTAGCACTCGTGCCTCGCCTCTTGTTCTGCTCCTCGCAGAAACCCCGGTTCCTTGGATTCGTTCAGCGCCTTGGCAGCGAGGGCAAAGGTGTGCAATGCCTCATCCGCTCTGAGCAGTGACGCCATTGCCGAGAAAATTGCCTCCCGCTTCATTTCCCAATGCTTTTGCCTATTCCATGATCGATCGGAAATGTTTGCCTCGATTTCCTTGGCGGTCGCTGTTACCGCGCGGACTTGGTCAACCAACTTGCCAATGTCCTCGTGCGTTGCAAGGTTCTCACCTTTGTTTTTGAAGTAGGAGCCGAAATATGCGCCGAAGCCGGCCATTAGCGCGGTGATACCCCAGAAGATTACAGCCATCGCGTTTGAGACGATCATTGCATCCTCCCGCGCCGCTATTTTATGCGCAACGGGGCGGGTGTCCTACTCAAGCCCGGTTTTGTGTTCAGTCTCATGACATCCTTTACAAAATGTCTCTGGACATCCTTTACACTCCGGCGCGAGCGCAGCGAGCGCTGGAGCGTAGGCTTCGATGGTATGGAAGACGATGGATGTTCGAGAACAGCGAGTAAGTTTTGTCGTGACAGCGAATCGGGGCGAGAGGTCGTTCACTGCCGTATGCCAGGAGTTCGGGATTTCGCGTCCGACTGGCTACCTGTGGTTGTCACGCTATCGACAGGCGGGACTGGCCGGGATTGCGGAGCGTAGCCGGCGTCCGGCGAGGAGTCCGGATCGAACCGCGGCCGAAGTGGAAGAGCAAGTGGTGGGGCTGCGGGCGCGCTATCCGGACTGGGGTGCGCGCAAGCTGCAGGTGCTGTTGCGGCAGCAGCGTGGCCTGGAGGTAGCGCGCAGCACGATCCATCGCATTCTGTTGCGGCAGGGGCTGGTCCAGGACCCCGACCGTCATGGCGCGGCGTCGCAGCGGTTTGAGCGCAGTACGCCCAATGAGTTATGGCAGATGGATTTCAAAGGTCCGCTCTGCCCCGCCGAGCGGGTAGGGCCGCTGTCGGTACTGGACGATCACAGTCGTTACCTGGTGGTTTTGCAGAAGGTGGCGGACAACCGTGGCGAACTGGTGCGGGAGCATTTGCAGGGGGCATTCCAGCACTGCGGTGTACCGGAGGGGATGCTGATGGACCACGGGATTCCGTGGTGGAGTGGGCAGGCGCCGCAGGGTTTTACGAAACTGTCGCTGTGGCTGATGAAGCAAGGCATCGCGCTGCACTGGGGGCGGATACGTCATCCGCAAACCCAAGGCAAGGTGGAGCGCTTTCATGGGGAGTTGCAACGGGCTTTGCAGTGCCGGCCACCGCGCGGGGACCTGCAGAGTTGGTTGGATGAGTTTCGCTGGGAACACAACCACGTGCGACCCCACGAAGCGCTGGGCATGCAAACTCCGGTCACGCGCTGGCGGCGCAGCGAACGCCGATACGATGCGAACCCGCCCGCGTGGGAGTATCCGACGGGCTCGTGGGTGCTGAAGGTGGACAGCGATGGAAAAATCAAGCTGAAGGGAGAACACTGGCTGATCAGCCGGGCTCTGAGCGGGGAGCAGATCCGGCTGGTCAGGATGGAACCGCGGGTTCTGGTGTACTACTGCCGAACCCTGGTGCGGGAACTCGACCTCGGCAGCCAGCGATCGACGATCGTCGATCACTGGCTGCCAGACGAATCTTCCCACCCAGAACTGTAAAGGATCTCCCGGGACACTTTGTAAACCATGTTGTGGGACTAGACACCGGTTTTGGCTTGAGTGGGGATGCTCACGGGTCACAGGCTTAGTCCGGCGAACGAAACTAGAGCTTGTCTCATAGATTGTTTTCAGAGCAAGCGCGAGGCCCTCAGGGGCTAAGGCCCTAGCGTTTTTGGGCAGGTATCGGCGCGGCTGATGCCGTGCCCTTCCCAAAACCATTTATTGAAACGTGGGGACAGACGGAACGTTCGCCGATTTATTTCCTCACAATCTGCGAATCATAAAGCCGGTCCCGAGCTGTATGCCGGGTGCCCCACACATCGCGCACGTTGCGATGTGTGGGCGTTGCGCACCGCTACCGAGACTGAGATCGAACTACGATTGTGAAGTCACACACTGTCAGAATGTGGCGAAAGCCCACTCATTCGCAAAAGACGCGAGTAAGTGGGGCACCCGGCCGGCCTGGAAGTATGTGCAGAGAAGATCTGCCGTCCCTACGGGGACTCGCTCGCTTTTCCTGATCCACCCAGCGCTTACGCGCTGGGCTAACTTATTCCGCTCCTTCGGAGCTGGACACGACGACAGATCCAAGAAAAAAGGACACCGCGCACGCGGTGTCCCTACCTACCAGCAACTCGATTTATTTATTCTCGTTGAGCGATCCCGCTCCAAATTCCTTGCGTTGTATCACCGGACGCGCCGCCCTGGCGGATGCCGCCGCGGGCATGGCCGCCGCCGCCCCGTAGCGTTCGAGCAGCACCGGAACCATCGCTCCTTCGGCTTCTTTCACAAAGGTGAGCTTGTTCTCGCCCAGCAGATCGACGCGAATGAAATCTCCCAGCTTCACCTGTCCCGTCGCCACCAGGTTCGCTAGCGGAAACACCAGATGCCGTTCGATGGCCCGCTTCAGGTGCCGCGCCCCATATTTCGGATCGGTGCCTTCCGCGAGCAGGAAAGTTTTTACCTGCGGCGTGCAATTGAACACGAACTGGTGCGCGCCTGCGGCCATCAGCACCCGCTGCTGCACCATCCCCAGTTCGATTTCCAGAATCTGTTGCAGGTGCTCGGGACGCAGCGTTTTGAACACGACGACTTTGTCGATGCGGTTCATGAACTCGGGCGCAAACTTGCGCCGCGCGGCATCCACGGCCGAGCGGCTCATCTTGTCGTCGAGCGAGTTATCCACCTGCACTGCCTTGGGCGCAAATCCCAGGCCGCCTTCCACCAACCCGTTCATCTCGACCGCGCCCAGGTTTGAGGTCATGATGATGATGCAGCTCGAAAGATCCACGCGCCGGTTGTCGCCCAGCGTCAACGTTGCTTTGTCGAGGATTCCGAGCAGCAACTGCCATAGCGAGTCGGAAGCCTTCTCGATTTCGTCGAACAGCAGAATTGACAGTTTCAGTTTTTCCGTGTGCCACTGGTTGAGCGCTTCCTGCGTCAGCAGCGGATGCGTCTCGCGGTGTCCCAGGTAGCCCGGAGGTGAGCCGATCAACTTGGCAATCTCGTGCGAATGCTGGAACTCGGCGCAATCGATCTTGATGCAGGCCCGCGCGTCCCCAAACAGCGACTCGGCCACCGCCTCGACCACCCGCGTCTTGCCCGATCCCGTCGGCCCCAGAAACAGCAGATTGCCTACAGGGCGCCCCGGAGCATTCAGGCCAGCCAGAAACATCTGGTAGATTTCCGCAACCTTTTCGATCGCCTGGTCCTGCCCCACAATCTTCCGGCGTAGGGCTGACTCAAAGTCACGGGCGTCGTTGCTGCGGCGGCTAGGGTCCAGCACGGTTGCAAGGTTCGTTCTCATCGCTTCAGGCCCTGGTTTCCTTTCCGGAAACTGCATTTTTTCTGGAAATGCGCTCATTTCGTTCACCCGGCGACCACTTGCGGGAAAGGCTGCCTCCTCACCCGCTGGCCTACCTTGTGCAAGCCGTTAGCCATCCCCGTGATACCCGGTAATCCCCGGTTTCTCATCGTTTTAGATGCGGCTAGCCCACCTTAGGTCTGGCCGGTTGCGTCACCCACAGTTTCCCCAAGAGAAATTCTTTGCAGACTGCGGGAACTTTCCCTTGCGTCCCAACCACCGTATGCACATGGCCGGCAAGCCGTAAGTCCGTTGGCCTGACGTAACTGGCAGCCGCGGTTACCGCTAGCCCACAATCAGAAACAGACTACTCATAAAAATCATCATATCTCTGGAGAATACCTTTGTCCCGATTCTCGACGGCTAGACTCTCGGAAGCCAGACTCTCGGAAGCGACCGCGCGGGCCTTCCTGTTCACCCTGACCCTGGCCGGCTTAGCCATCTTTGCCTTGCCCGCCGCTGGGGTGCAAAATCCGCACGGCGTCCAGTTAGTAAAGGTGAAAGCCGATGCCGCAAAAAAGCCCGACCTCCCGGCGCCTGTACCCCTCGTTGCGCCCCCTGGCTCCGAGGTTTACGTCGCGCAGCGTGGAGACAGCCTCCCGTCGGTTGCCCGCAAGAATCTGAAGCGGACCAAATACCTCACCTCAGCGGAACTGGCCGACGCCATCCGCGAAGCCAACCATAACCGGCAGGGAGTTTTCCTGAAGTCCGGAGAGCAGATCATCATCCCCGGAATTCTGGAATCGCCAATTGTAGAGAAAACCGTCCCAGTTGCAAGAGATTTCGAGGTGCGCGCCATTTATCTGACCGGGGTGATGGCGGGCAGCGATCATGGAGTGCGGATCATCCGCCATTGGCGGGAAGTCGGCGGCAACGCGGTCGTCTTCGATATCAAGGATAGCGACGGCATCGTCAACATCGCCTTCGACCACCCACTGGCCAGCGGACAGCGCCACTACATTCCCGATCTGCCCAAGTTCGTTCACTTCCTGCATTCCCAAAACATGCACGCCATCGCGCGTATCGCCATCTTCCGCGATGAGCATCTGGTCACGAGCCATCCCGAGCTGGCCGTAAAATCCCGTAGCACGGGCCAGCCCTGGCGCGAGAACGGCAAACTGGTCTGGACCGACCCCTCCAATCCCAAGGTGCAGGACTACGATATCGCCCTGGCCAGGTTCGTAGCCCAGTCTGGGGTCGATGAAGTGCAGTTCGACTACGTCCGCTTTCCAGCCGAAGGCGACCAGAAAGATGCGGCGTTTGCCTTCCAGACCGAGCATGCCGCCGATCCACCAACAGAGCATCCGAAAACAGAGCATCTGAAGAACAGTCATCCGAAGGACGAGCAGCGCGCGGATGTGATTGCCGATTTCCTCAAGCGTGCCTACGCCCAGATCCACCCCACCGGCGCCTTGTTCTCGCTCGATGTCTTTGGAGTGATGGCGTGGCAGCGCCCCGTCGACCTTTCACACACCGGGCAGGACATCGTAGCCATGGCGAAGCACTGCGACGTGCTTTCGCCCATGATCTATCCCTCGCACTTCTTCGGCATGGACGGCATTGCGCGTCCTGGCGACGCACCCGAACATTTCATCGGCGAGTCCATGGACCGCTTCAAACTCATCACCAGTTCCGGGGACGGCGGGGTTGTAATTCGTCCCTGGCTGCAAGCCTTCGCCTGGCGCACCAAGACCTACTCGCCCCAGTATGTTGAAGTTCAAGTCGAGGTGGCGAAGCAGAAAGGCGGCATCGGCTTTCTTTTCTGGAACGCCAATAACGACTATTCGAAGCCTTACACCGCCATGCCCGAAATGCGCGCCGCCAAGAACAAAGACCGCTACTTCCGTGGCGACGAAGTAGGAACCAAGCCGGAATTGGCTACCGCCGCCCCAGTTGCCTCGACGGCAACGTCGGCTACCGCGCCCAACGCAAATGGGGAAACTGCGCCTGTCCCATCACCCAGCGATGCCAACCGCCGCGCCCAGAAAGTCTGGCGGCACTAGCAGGCTGCGAAGAAATTCCAGTGCAGGCGGATCGCTTTCATGTTGTATAGGGGATTAATATTTTGAGTGAAATACCGCCTGATTGATGTCCGGCCAGAACTCTTTTAATACGTTGAACACGCCGTCCAGGCCCACTTGCGTTCCCCAACGTTGATACGTTTTCACAAAGGGGTTGGATTCTGCTGGGTAATACGCATTGCCGATGCCCGCTGCCGCTCCAGCCCCCACGATCTCCGACAAATTGAGGGTGCTCTTTCCCGCGTTGGTCCTGGTGATAAACAGCCGGCTTACTGCATAACCGGTCCGCTTGATGAAGCCGCCCTTGCCCAGGGTGTAGTATCTCGGGTCTTCTTTCGTCACCGCGGGCACGATCGCTTCCGTCATGTAGTTCTCAATGCCGCCGTCTGCAAAGACGTGCCAGTAGTATTTACCGAAGCCCTCAGCGCCCTGCCCAAAGGTCGGCTGCGATTTGCCAGCCATCGCAATTCCTGCGAGCCCTCCCACGAAAATGAAATCGGAGTAGTCGAACGTATCCTGGGTCGCCAGCCAGAGATCACTCTTGAAACTCAGCGGAGGCAAATTGGTGTTGGCGCTGACCGCACGGTAATTTGGAATGACCCACAGAATTCTCTTGGGTTGCTTGCCAAACTGGTCATTGGGGTTACTCGGTTCCGCGGGGGTGACGTTAGGTGTCGGCGCGTCTGGCAAAGAGGATTTTCCATCCCTTGTTGCGCTCGCTGGCTGAGGGTCCTGGGTGCGTACCGCTGCTTCTTGGGATTGTTCTGGCGCGCTCGTGGGTCCCTGGGCTTGAACAGACGCACTTCCCAACGTCCCCGCCAGCGCTATTGCCATGCAAAGCCATCGAATCGTCTTCAAATCTTTCCCCCATATCCGTATTTTCCATTTCGGGCACTATCTACTCTGCTTTTCAAACATTTCCCGCCAATCAAAACTTGGATTCTTTGAGCCGGCGTTTGGATGTACCCCGGCGTCCCTAATCGGTGGATATCTGCTTCTGGTGGCGCTTCCTCCATTTCCGAATTTGGTTGTGAACATCGGGCCAAAACTCCTTCAGCTCATTCCCCAAGGCGTCGAGGCCCATCTGCACTCCCCAGTTGTTGATATTCGGCGAAAAGGCACGATCGTCGGCGGGATAATAGGCATTGGAAATGGCAATCGCGGCTGCATTGCCCGCAAACTCGGGAGTGTTGAACACCGAACCGCCGGAGTCTTTGCGGGCGACGAAAATACGGCTGATGGCATAGCCAAAGCGGTGCACAAACGGGCCCCTACCCAATCGATAATAACGAGGATCGATTTTCAGGATCGTGGGGAAAACGCCGCCCACCATGATGTTGCCATCCACCTGATCGGTGAAAGCCGCTCCATACCGCTTGGCATATCCCTTCATTCCCTGTCCGAACTCCTCATCGGAATTCTCCGCCTGGCGGATGCCCGACACAATGCCGATGATCGTGAATTCATATGGGTCGAAGGAGCCCTTCGCTGCCATGGCAAACTTCTCTTTCCAGGAGACCGGCGGCACTTGCGACTGACCATCTACGGTCAAGTAATTCGGCATCACGTAAAACATCCGGTCGTTTTTCTTCTTCTCTGTATCTTCCTGGGCTGGGCTGTTTTGATCCTGAGAATCATTGCGGGCAGCTGGTTGGTCTCCCGGCTTGCCCTGCTTCGGAGTACTGGTCGCGGGCGGTTGAGAGGATTGGGTGGGGTCCGACGTCTGAGTCTGTGGGGCGTTTTGGCCTGTGCAAAAAGTCGCAGAGAACAACATCGACACGGCAAGTAAGCCTACAAGTGCGAAATAGCCTAGTTTCAAATTGTTTACGGCTCCAGGTTCAGTTGATTGAGATACGCCGAGGTGACGCTGGCAGTCCACTATTGGCAGTCGATTCTCGGCAAACAGACTCCGCAATTCCGCACTATGCCAGCCTTGGTAAGTCCTCCAGGTTCAACGGGTCGTCCGCCGGATCCTGCGGTCAGTTTCCCCCATTTGCTCCAGGGTGATTTCCACGTTCCAATCGCGTTCGAAGCGAGGAAACTTCTCTCCCCACTCTATCAGTAAGATGCAATTGGGCGCGAGCAGGTCATCAAGGCCCAGGGTTTCCAGGTCGCGCTCGGTATCGATGCGGTAAAGGTCGATGTGGTAGAGGGTGGCGCGGGGTCCGCGGTATTCGTGGACGAGCGTGAAAGTCGGGCTGGTCACATCCTCGGCTAGAGCGGCCTCGAACCCTTCCGCAATCCCCTTCACCAGCGTCGTCTTTCCCGCCCCGAGATCGCCGCGCAGAAGCACCATGAGCGGAGGAGACAGCTCGGCGGCAAGACTCCTGCCGAAAGCGATGGTTTCCTCGGCGGAGTGAGTGATGGTTTGGCTGGTCATCCCGGAGGACTCAGTATAGCGAAGGGAAGCAGGTGTCAGGTGTTAGGTCTTAGGAAACCACGGCTGATTTTGCTTTTCCTGAGACCTAAAACCTGACACCTGCTATTCAGAATCCAGGCGTGCGCACTTTCTCAGAAATCGGGTCCAGAAAACTGCGGTCGAGAGCGGAATCCAGCGCCATGCGCAACTTGCGGTGGTCATCGTCTCCCAGGGCAATGAAGCGGAAGGGCTGCAAACACGCGCTCTGAAACTTGCGCGTCGGGTGCAGCATTTCAGCCATGCCGTGGATGGCGCCCGATCGAGTGTGGAAGGCGATTTCGACGAAGTCTCCAGTTGAGAGCTCGTGCTGCAACTGCAGCAATCCGCCATTGATGGAGATGGATTGCAGTTTTGCTCGTTCCCGCAGGCCGCCTTCGGCCATCACTGCGGCCGCAACCGATCCATGGAGTTGTACCCGGGGTGAGCGCTGGTTGACATTGGATTGGGGGAAATGGGTCATAACTAATTGGACTATGCCATGCTGCGGACGCTTGAGCGAGATTACGAAAGCGCCTGTACACGGGCGTATGCTTAAAGATCAGGCCGATCTGGTCCCGCCAGTCGCCAGGTTTGCGATAATAGAGCTAGTAACTTTTCTGGCGTGTGCCCAGAGAGTACCTTAGTGCAGTAGACCATTGATAAGAAAAAGTTTGCGCGATGTGAGGGGCTCAGAAATATGCGGATTGCAAAAGGGGCAGGATTTCGTTTTGCGGTAGTAGCGGTTTGCTTGCTCGGAGTGGTACTCACGGGCTGCTCGCGGGATCCGAACGTCCGCAAGCAGAAGTACCTGGAGAGCGGCCAGCGCTATTTTGACAAAGGCCAGTACCGGGAAGCCGCGATCCAGTTCCAGAACGCCATTCAGGTGGATTCGCGTTTTGCCAACGCCCACTACAAGCTGGCGCTGACGGCAATGAAGCTGGGGGATGGGCGAACTGCCCTTCAGGAACTAATGGGCACCGTCCAAATCATACAGCCCGATACAAATGATGCAAATGCATTGAAGTCGCTTGATAAGACAACGTTGAAGTTGCTTTATGATGCGCGACTCGACTTGGCCAACCTGCTCATGCTCGCTCGTCAGTTCACGAACGCGAAGGAGCAATTGGACTTGCTCACGAAAAGTTGGCCCGACAAAGCTGATGTAGACATCGCGCGCGCGAACTACGACGCCGGTATGAATGACACCAAGGACGCGCTGGAGGACATGAAAAAGGCGCTGGATCTGGATCCCAACCGTTCCGACTCTCATCTGAATTTGGCCATGCTACAGATGCAGGTGGAAAAGTGGGACGATGCGGAGGACAATTTCAAGAAAGCTGTCGAACTCAGTCCCAAGTCCACCAATGCGCTGGTCGCGCTGGGGAATTTTTACCAGGCGCGTGGACGATTCCCTGAGGCGGAGCAGGCATTCCGGCAGGCCATTTCGACCGCAGCCGACGATCCCAGCCCCAGGCTCTCTCTTGCCAGCCTGTACATGGCCGAGAATAAGCCCGGCCAAGCCGAGGATTTCCTGCGCCAGTCGAAGAAGGATTTCCCCAATGATTCCGTGGGCTACCGCATGCTCGGCGATTTCTATTTTGCCAACAACCAGCTCGACAAAGCCACGGCTGAATATGCCGAGCTGTACCGCGACCATGCCAAGGACATGACGGTCAAGAAGAATTACATTCAGCTGCTCATCCTGAAAGACCGGTTCGACGATGCCCGCAAGCTGAATGATGAGATCGTGAAGGCGAGGCCGGATGACTCCGACGCCCAGACTTATAAGGGCGAGATTGAGCTTCACAGCGGCAAGACCAACGATGCCGTCAATACGCTGCAAGCCGTGTTGAAGAACGATCCCGATAACGCCGTGGCGCATTATCAGCTCGGCCTGGCTCTCGACCAGTTGGGCAGCAGCAACCGGGCGGAAGGCGAGTGGCGCAATGCGGTGCGACTGCGTCCTGACATGGTAGAAGCACACCGGGCGTTGGCGGGCGTGGCCATCCACCGCAGTGATGCCGCGGCACTCGGGCAGGAAGCGGATCAGATCATCGCCTTGCAGCCCGCCGCTCCCGACGGATACCTGCTGCGCGCCGTGGCCGACATCGATCGCAAGCAGTTCGCAAGCGCGGATGAAAACATTAAGCGGTCCCTGGAAAAGGCGCCCAACAATCCTGCCGCGTACCTGCAGTTAGGCAACCTGCGGATGGCGCAGAACCAGCCGGCCGAAGCGCAAAAGGCCTACCAACTGGCGCTCGACCAGGATCCGAATTCCAGCGACGCACTGGGCGGTGTGCTCAACGTCGACCTGATGCAGAAGCAGCCGGACCGAGCCATCGCTGCGGTCAAGACACAGCTGGCGAAGTATCCCAAGAACGCCGCCTTTCACATCATGCTGGGCGCACTCCTGATAGCAGGGGAAAAAGATCTAGCGGGGGCAGAAGCGGAATTCAAGCAAGCCACCGAGCTCGATAACAAGAACAGCGAGGCGTGGGATAAGCTGGGCTTGGTGCAGAGCGAACGCGGTGCCTCGGATCAAGCGCTCGAAACCTATCTTGAGGGATCTAAGATCAATCCCAAGGAGATCGTTTTCTACCTCCGGGCAGGTGGCATCTACGAGAGCCGGCAAGATTGGGATCACGCCAAGCAGCAGTACCAGAAGGTGCTTGAGATTCAGCCGGACAATCCGCTGGCCTCCAATAATTTAGCCTACGTGATGCTGCAGCAGGGCGGCAACGTGGATGTTGCTTTCGCCATGGCGCAGACCGCGCGGCGTCAGCTTCCGGATAATCCAAACGCCGCCGATACGCTGGGCTGGGCCTTCTACAACAAGCGCGTCTACACCTCCGCCATCAGCCTGTTCAAGGAAGCGGTCAAGAAGGAACCGAACAACCCGCTCTACACCTACCACCTGGGACTCGCTTACGCCAAGGCCGGTCAGCACGATCCCGCCCGGCAGCAGTTGGAACGCCTGGAGAAGATCAAGCCGAATTTTCCGGAGGTTGAGGAACTGCGGCGGGCCGTGGCAGAGGCGAAGGGGTAGAGAATCGCTCATTCCGGCAGAGTCACTCCGAATAGTTCGCGTAGTTTGGCGCGCCATTCCTGCTCCCCAGAGAGCACTCTCTCTTGCCGGGAATTTCCGCGTGCCTCTATTAACTTCTCGTCCGACAGCGTGACCCGACCTTGGGGAGTGGCCAACGAGCATATTCGCTGGCGCGTGAAATGCGACTCGGGCGAGGTTTGATGATAGCGGCACATTCCCGCAAACTCCGGGAGTTCGCGCGGTTGAAGGCTAAACGCATATTCTTTTTTCCAATTGCCATCGGCCATGACCTCCAGGCCGAACCCGCTGTCAATCGACGTCAAACGATAGATACGGCCGCTTTGCGGTTGCTGGATGCTGGGTTCGAGGCGCAGAGGTTCCAGAAAGCAATCTCCAAAGCCGACGTCGGCCAGCCAAGGCTCCTCGAGATCGACGCGCAGCGTGAGGTGGTCAAATTCGGGGCCGTAGCTGCCGTCTTCGCGAGCAACGCGAGCTGAGAGCAAGGTCACTCGAAACCCAAGCGCTCGCAGCAGGGCGGCAAAGGCTCCATTCAGTTCGTAGCAGAAGCCGCCGCGGTGTTCGTTGACGATTTTGTGAAGAATACTGCCTTCATCGCAGACGATTTCTCGTCCCAGGCTGATGTCGAGGTTTTCAAAAGGGACGGTGAACAGGTGGGCGCGATGCAGCGAGCGCAGATGCTCAATATTGGGGCGACCGAGACCTGGCTTCAGCGACCCCTGGTAATGGATGCGCTTTAGGTAGGCTTGAACGTCCATGTCGGGATTCCGGCGAAAGCTGCTACACCGGCAGCTCTTCCTGTGCCCATCCGCCCGCAGCTTCAAGCTTGGGCTCGGCGGCAAGATCCAGGATCAGTTTTTCCAAAACCAGCCTCTTGCCGGGAGGGTTCGAGCGCAGCGCCAGATCGGCTTTCGCGACCAGGCGAAGGGCGCGGGTCAGCTCCCGCTTCGACTTGTAACGCCGCGCCTGCCGGATGATGTCGTCGGCGGCGAACGGCGGCACGCGAAAGCCCTGCCACAAGGCCGCCCAAAGCATGCGCTGGTCGCGCACATTGCGCTCCAGGATAACCAGCATCTGGCGAAAAGTCTTGGCCAGCATGTAGAGATGACCAATGGCAGCTTCTTCGCCGTCGCCGGTCGAAAGCAGCGCATCGAGGACCTCAAGCGCGCGCGTGCGGTCTTTGGAGGAAATCGCATCGGTCAACTCATAGAGCGAGCGCTGTTTCGCGGCTAACACCATGGTCTCGACATCGCCGAGCGTGATTTTTTTCTTTTCGCCAACGTAAAGAATCAGCTTCTCCAGTTCGTTCGACACCATCATCATGTCGCCGCCGAGGGCATCCACTAATTCGCGGGCGCCGTCGGCATCCATCTTGACCGCACGTGTGGCGCAGTATTCGCTGATCCAACGAACGGCTTCACCCTCTTCGACACGAGACAGTTCCACAATGCCGCAGAACGGGCCGAGATCTTCGCGGATCTTCTGGTAGCGGTCCTTGTCGGTCATCTCCATGCGGCGGGCGTCGGCCGGAATGCTGATGTGATCGGCGACAAAAACCAGGAGCGCATCGGGATTCGGATTCTTGCAGTAGGCTTCGATGGCTCCGATTTTCTCCGCATTGGAGCTCGAGCCGCGGCCGAACAAGGTCTTCACACCGCGTATGAAGAACACCTGAAACGGCGCCATCAGCGAGGGCGTGCGGGCGCGATCCAGAACCTCATTGAGCGAAGTCTCGGCGAGGTCAAATTCAAACAATCCGAAGTCACGCGAGTCGGGTGCCACCAGGTGCTCAAGAATGGCATCGCGGCAGCGCTTGCGAAAAAACGCTTCATCCCCAACCAGCACGTAAGCAGGCTTCAGCTGGCGCGACTCCAGCTCGGAGAGAAAGCGGTCGGCCTGACTGAAGGCTCGCATCATCAATAGTATCCCTCGAACATCAGTAGGCCTCCAGAATGTTGGCCACCAGCGTCCGCGCGAAATCCCGCGACAAGCGATCGACGGCCGGAGAATCTTCCTGAAAAAAACTAGGGAGATCGCGCGACAGCTCGTACTGATCATGAAAAAGATACGAAGGATTCTCGAAGAGCACCTTGCCCTGGCGGTCGGTCAGCGTCACCTGCACGCTCACGGTGACCAGAGCGCTCACGGCGCGCCCGGTTTCGGAGTCGTAAGCCAGAGGAGTTGCCGAGGCCGACAAAACTGTCGCCTTCAGCACGGCATCCGCGTCGCCTTTTGCCTCATGGATCACGTGGTACTGGGTGCGAGCGTTGAATTCGCGCACCACGGCGTCGGTCAACAGTTGCTCAATGCGAAAAGTCTGGCTGTGGCTCACGAAACCGGGAATCGCGATGGTGCGGATGTTCTGTGGCAGTTCGACCTTATTTCCGGTCGTGTGATAGCCGCAACCGGTCGAGATCAAGGTCACGGCGATCGCAAGGACGACAGTCCACGGGATCGTCACGAGGTTTTCCCAGCGCTGAAGCGCTGGGCTAAATTCGGTCGTCCCTCCGGGACTGGAATCATTTATTCCGCTTTTCCCAGCGCTAAAGCGCTGGGCTAAGCTCGGTCGCCCCTCCGGGGCTGGATTCTCGGACAGTTCAAAGGTCATTGGATCTGACCCCGGGGCCTGGATGCGGTCATCGACTCGGCACATTCGACCGCGGTCAATGCGGCAATGCGCAAGTTGTCGGAAGTCGCCCAGAGCCATACGCCGTTCTTCTGATTGGCGTCGTTGCTGATTTCGACCAGGATGTCTCCCTGACCGGCAGCATTCACACTGGTCGGCGCATCTTCCGGGCTGCTGCTCACGACCACGTGCTCTCCCGCCAGGGCCTTGGAGAAATCCGCGAGCGCGACCGGCTTCTCCATCTCCAGGTACAGCGAAAAGGCGTGTCCGTGGAAGACGGGCGCATGCAGCACCCGCAGCGCAGGCTCAACTGCCCCTCGGGCGATCTGCCGGTAGTGCTTCCGGATCCTTTGCGACACCTCTGCCAGCGACAAATCCGATCTCTGCCCGTACCGTGCGACCAGGTTAAAGGCCACCTGAATGTCGAACACATTTTTCGGCAATTCCTGAAAGGAGAGCAGATTTACCGTTTGCTCGTGCAGTTCGTCCATCCCCTTCTGCCCGTTTTCTGACGCCGGTACGAACACGGTCGCCACCATGTGTTGTATTTTGCCAGCCTTCTCGCTGATCTTCTCAACGCGTAGGGCAAGCAACGCCAGAACCGTTGCTGCCGGATGCGCCATCACCACCGGGCCCGGTTGCAACTCCGGGGCGATCGGCTGGCCGGTCTGCCGCTCGATCCAGGGCGAGCGCACCGACGCTCCTGCCTCCTCTTCCAGCGCAAAGGAGAGATCTACGATGGTATTGCCCAGATCACGCGCCACCTTCCAGTTACTGCGCGTGGAGTGCGGATCGGAAGCGAAAAAAGCGAAGTCCACGCGCTCGAACTGTTCCGAGCGGATGCTCTGAATGAAGCTCATCTCGTCGCCGACCGCTTCCAGCTGGCCCAGAGATTCGTCGTCATCGAGCAAGCGGATATCGACTGCCGGAAAATTCCGTTCGTGCAAGACGTCGGCAATCTCTTTTCCCTTCAGCGATGCCGCGCCCACAATCGCCACACGATAAAGATTCGTGCCGCGGTGATCGGCCTGCGCGTTGGCGGATTTGGAAAGGGGAGTCATCGAGTCGGCGATGCCTCCGGATACGCCGGAGGCGCGGGCGGAGTTTTGCGGCGGAAGATCCACTGCAATCGCCATAGGACGCCCGAAGCCATGTACAGAATCGCGATGGCGAAAAGCGTAGGCCGGGAGAATCGGGCGATCAATGCGACCACCACGGCAATCACCACTATCAGGCGGAAGGGACGGCGCGAACGAAAATCAATGTCCTTGAAGCTGTAGAAGCGCCACGTGCTGACCATCAGGTAGCCGACCATGACCACCATCATCAACCAACTCATCGCCGTCCACCACGAATTCACGGGCACTCCGGCGGAGTAGTGGACGATCGCCGCAATCACTCCCGCCCCGGCGGGAATCGGCATGCCTACAAAGTATTTCTTCCCCGGACGTCCCGGATTCGACGGCTCCGGATTCTTCGCAATGTTGAAGCGCGCCAGGCGGCTCGCACCGGCCATGAGGAAAGCGAAGCAGGCTACCGAGCCCAGTTCCGTAATTTTCTGGCGCAAGTCGGGCGCAATGGTCATCGGCAACAGATGAAAGCCCCACATCCAGGCGAGCAGGGCCGGGGCAACACCGAAGGTGATCACGTCGGCCAGAGAATCCAGTTCTCTGCCAAAATCGCTGGCGGTGTTGGTCATACGCGCGATGCGGCCGTCCAGGCCATCGAACAATACGGCAAAACCGATGGCCATGGCGGCGAAGTCCAAGTGCCAGGGTTCGCCCGTGACGCCATGGACGGTTTGCAGAATCGCGTAGAACCCAGCCGCGATATTCGCCGTGGTGAACAGCGAGGGCAGAATGTACATGCCCTTGCGCAATTTCCCCCGCGCCCGATCCGATTCACGACGACGCGGCGTCAGTTCTTCCATTTCAATGAGCCTCCCGCTCCACGGCCGCGCCCGCAGGCACCGGCGGTGCAACTGGCAGAAGCGCGAGGATCGTCGCTCCACCCTTAACCCGATCGCCGGGCTTCACCTGGATCGCCCCATCGCCATCGAACAGAACATCCACGCGCGAGCCAAACTTGATCAGCCCAACCCGCTCGCCGCAAGCCACATGGTCTCCCACTTTGAAATTAAAAACGATGCGCCGCGCAATCAGGCCGGCAATCTGCTTGAAGATTACGGTACGGCCGTCGCCTTCCACGGTGACGATGTTTTGCTCGTTCTCCACCGCCGAATGCGCCGCCATGGCGTTGAGAAACTTGCCGCGCTGATAGCGCACCTCGCGGATCACGCCCGCAATCGGCGAGCGGTTCACATGGACATCGAAGACGCTAAGAAAGATGCTGATCCGGTTCCGCGAAATTCCGCCAGAGGTCACGACCGAGACATCCGTCACCTTGCCGTCTCCCGGAGAAACCACGGCTCCGGGTACGGTAGGAATCTGACGCTCCGGATCGCGAAAAAACCACAGAAAGAAAGCTGCCAGCAAAAACACCGGGACAGAGTAAGGCCAGGCCGCCAGCCAGGCCACGATGACCGCAGCCAGCACGCATCCCGCCCCATAAAAGTAGCCGTCGCGAACCATCGGAATTCAGAATGATTATAGAGCGAGGTTGCGATATTCAACATAACTGCAATAAAAAAAGGCGCTTAGGAGCGCCCTATACGATGGCATGGGTTGAGTGAGACCCTGCGTTTTCCTCGCGATTCCGGCCCGATTGCTCAGGCCTGCTCACCTAGGCGGACTGCCGCTGATATCGCTGTTCCAGCATCAGCATCTGGTCTTTGAGGCGCAGCTTCAGCTTCTTCAGCCTTACTTCTTCCAGTTTTTCGTCGTCGGTGAGGTATCGCTTTTGGGTGAGGGATTCCAGCCTTTGGGAGTATTGCGAGTGCTCCTGAGCCAGCCGCTGGAACTCGTCATGGCTGGTCAGGAGTTGCTCTCTCGGAGTCAGCATCCTTGCTAGACCTCCTGCTTTTTTATTACTGCAAGGTTACAAAGTAGCACAGGGATTGGCAAGGGTTCAATGAGATTTCATAGGCAGCTTTCCACCCTGGTTAGAGGGCGCAGGGTACCAAAGTTGAACCCAAAATGGTGCAGAAAACTGTGGCTTCCAGTCAGGTCAGGCGCTCCAACCGAAGCGCGTACAGAATCGCATCTTCCACCGGATCTCTGTAATACGCGCGACGGCGTCCCACCTCGCGGAATCCATGTTTTTCGTACAATCCGCGGGCGGGTAAATTCGATTCGCGGACTTCGAGCAGAATCGCCGGCACCGCTTCATTCCGCGCGCGCTGAATCAACGCGCATACCAACTCACTGGCGATGCCACGGCGGAGGACGCCGGCATCCACCACCACGTTCTCAATCTCCCATTCGCCCGCGGCCGCCTGCGCGCAAACGAATCCGCAGGACCGCCCGGCTTGTTCGGCGACCAGAACAACCCCGCTCCCTACCAACTGGTTGTACTGCTCGGAGGCCCAGTGAGCTGCGCCCGGCGCCCGTTGCTCGATGGCAAGAAGCGCCGGGACATCGTTCAACTGAGCGGAGCGGATGGTTACAGGCATCGATAGTTGACAGTCTCACGCTTTCGGCTTCGAGAAAAGTTCAGCGTCGGAGTGGCGGATGTAGTTAGCTTCCAGTTCTTCCGGACTCACCGTCTCGCCCCGCTGGAGGTGCTCCCAACCCAAGCGGGCAATCACGCCACTGTTCGGATAGTCGATCAGTTCAGCCTTGACCCCGGCAGATCGAGCGATCTCCGCCAATACGCCATCGGGCGTCACCACCGACTTCCCCGCAGCTTCGGCAACGAACTCCGCCTGGCTTAGCAGACGTTCACCGTGCCTATGCACTTTGGGCCCAAGTTGGTAGTCACCCGCATAAACGTCACCGCGGCCCGCATCCAGCACAGCGAGAACCCGGCCACGCGCGGTGCCACTGGACGCCACCGCTTCCAGGAACGAAATCGCGGCGACTGGCTTCTGCAAAACCTCCGCCAGAGCCTTAATTGCCGCCAGGCCGACGCGCAATCCGGTGAACGACCCCGGACCGGACACAACCGCAAATGCCCCAAAGTCGCCTTTGCTGTGGCCGTGCTTCTTCAGCAGCGCCGCGATCTGCGGAACCAGTTGCGCTGAAAATGTGCCTCCAACTAACGGCACAACTTCAAGCACATCAATTTCGGCCCGGTGCGGGTCCACACGGGCCAACGCCAAATTGCCGTTCTTTCCGGAAGTGTCAACCGCAAGCAGAAGCTGGGACAAATTATCTACTCTCCACCAATTCGAGGAGCACGCCCGCCGTGCTTTGCGGGTGCACGAACACATACCGGTGCCCGCCCGCGCCCGTCTTGATCTCATTCGATACCAGGAGCACTCCGTCGCTCTTCAATCTTGCAACCGCTGCCGCCAGATCGGGAACCCGCAGACACACATGATGTAACCCCTCACCGCGCTTGGCAATGAACCGGGCGATGGTCGAATCCTCCGAAGTCGCTTCCAGCAGTTCCAGGCGGCTCTCGCCCACGGGCACCATTACCAGCCGGACTTTTTCCTGCTCCACGGTTTCTTCTTGAGAAACGCTCAGCCCCAGCTGCTCGTAAATGGACTTCGCCGCCGCGAGCGACTTCACCGCGATGCCGAGGTGATCAATGCTGAATTCCATAAGATCGCCTGCCTGTTGTCGATCAAGCTATCTGTGCTCCGTGCCCCGCACAATCTCCTCCACCAGCGAATACGGATCGCGCTTGTGTTCGGCGATCTCGGCCGCATAACGCTCGAGGCTTCCGCCATCCATTTGAGCGCGAGCCTTTTCCAGCATGGCGTCACGCAGCATCTCGACCAGCCGCTGCTGCCAGTTCTCGACGTTCTTTTTGAAGACCAGATTCTCTTTCTTCAAGTACGCCTCATACCCTGTAATCGCGTCCGCCAACTCTTCAGTTCCCATGCCCTCGCTGGCGACCGTCTTCACGATGGGAGGCGTCCAGCGGTCGTTGATCGTGGACGGCCGGCGTGTGGCCAGCGATTGCATAGCGCGAATCTCGCGCTCCACGCGCTCGGCGCCCTCACGGTCGCTTTTGTTGATCACAAAGATGTCGGCGATTTCCATGATCCCGGCTTTGATGGTCTGCACATCGTCGCCCATGCCGGGCACCAGAATCACGATGGTGACGTCGGCCAGCCGCACAATATCGACCTCGTCCTGGCCGACGCCGACCGTCTCGATCATGATCAAGTCGCGCCCCGAAGCATCGAGCACCGTAGCCGCATCGGCAGTGGCGCGCGCCAGCCCTCCGAGCGATCCTCGTGTTGCCATGCTGCGAATATAGATTCCCGGATCGCCGTAGTGATCCTGCATGCGTATGCGGTCGCCCAAAATGGCTCCGCCCGTGTAAGGGCTGGTCGGATCGACCGCAATAATGCCGACCGTCTGATTCTCTTTCTTATTGCGATAGTGCTTGGCAAGCTGATCGACCAGAGTGCTCTTGCCCGATCCGGGGGCGCCCGTCAGGCCGATGACCCGCGCCTTGCCCGTATGCGGAAAGAGCGCCTTGAGCAGATCGGACCAGCCGGCAGCACGGTTCTCGACCGTAGAGATAGCACGAGCCAGCGCGCGGGCGTCGCCCGAGCGGAGACGAGAAATCAGAGATTGTGGGCCAGAGTGCAAGTTATGAGTTTAAAGCAATGCGAGAGCCGCCATGAGAGGATTCAGTGGCTACCCGTTGCCGACGCGGTCACTTCCTCCTGGTCCATCTTTAGCATCCGCCGGGCAATCCTTCCAATGAGCGGGTAATTCGCCCATTCGGCGCGGCCGGCTTTAATAGCGTAGACAATCGCGATCACTAGGACAGAGACCCACATACCCATGAATCCCAGCCAAACAATGGGTATCAGAACAAAGAGCGCGACAGGAGGAGCGTTCTTGTCGGCACCCTGGTGCGCGATCGTCGCGACAATCATTACGAACCAAAGGACCATGAATCCGGCCATCACGATGAGATTCGTGATCTGCAGAAGCAGAGCTTGGAGAGCATGAAACGACACGAAACGCGATTTTCTGTTCATCAGGAAAATGACCAGAGGGGCAATCCACCACCCCACAACCTGCAACGCGTGTGCCAGGGTAGCCATCGTGCGCTCGTCCTGCGTGATTGGGACTTCCTGATTCTCGGTCATACTGCCTCCGGCCTGCTGCCACAGTTGCGCAGTATCACCCTAGTCTTTCAGCAATTGCCGAGCAATCACCAGGCGCTGGATCTCGCTGGTCCCCTCTCCAATCGTGCACAGCTTCACGTCGCGATAAAACTTCTCCGCCGGATAGTCTTTGATGAACCCGTACCCGCCATGGATCTGCAACCCTTCGTTGGCGCATCTCACGGCGACCTCGCTGGCATAGAGCTTGGCCATGGACGATTCGAGCGTGGTCTTTTTTCCAGCGTCTTTCATGGCGGCGGCGCGGAAGGTCAGAAGCTTTGCCGCTTCGATTTCCGTTGCCATGTCAGCCAGCTTCCACTGGATCGCCTGAAATTCCGAGATTGGCTTCCCGAATTGCTGCCGCTCTTTCGAATACTTCAGCGCCGCCCCGTATGCGCCCTCGGCCATGCCGAGCGAGAGCGCGGCGATCGAGATTCGGCCGCCATCGAGCACGCGCATAGCATCGATAAAGCCGTCGCCTTCCTTGCCCAGCAGGTTTTCCGCCGGAACAAAGCAATCTTCGAAGATCAGCTCGGCCGTGTCGCTGGCGCGCAGCCCAAGTTTGTTTTCCTTCTTGCCCGGGCGAAATCCCTTGGTGTTCTTGTCCACCACGAAGGCCGACAGCCCGTGCGTATGCGCCGCACGATCGGTCACCGCGAGCACAACCAGAACGTCCGCATAGTGCCCGTTGGTGATGAAAGTCTTGGTGCCGTTGAGCACCCAACCGCGCTTTGCCCGCGCTGCCGTCATGCGCGCGCTGCCCGCATCCGACCCCGCCGAGGGTTCGGTCAGCCCCCAGGCGCCGATGAACTCCCCAGTCGCCAGCTTCGACGCATACGTTTTCTTCTGCGTTTCGTTGCCTGCCAGAAAAATATGGTTCGAGCATAACGACGTATGCGCCGCGACGATGATGCCGACGGATCCGTCCACGCGCGAGAGTTCCTCGATGGCCGTGACGTACTCCACGTAGCCCATGCCCGCCCCGCCGTACTCGGGTGGAAAGATCACGCCCAGAAGGCCAAGCTTGCCCAGTTCCTTGATTGTGGCCAGCGGGAATTCGCCGTTTTCATCCCACTTCATGACGTTCGGCGCAATCTCGCGTTCGGCAAACTCACGCACGCTCTTCTTCAGGTGTAGTTGCTCGTCGTTTAACTGGAAGTCCAAAGGTCCTCCATCTCACTACAGTTACGCTGGCAGGTCGTCATCCTAAGCGAAGCGAGGGATCTGCAGTTTCGCTGGAATTGTGATTGGGATGCCCTGCGCGGGGACGGCGCAAAACTTGGCGCCCAACTTTTCATTTAAGCACGATCGACCGGGATCAACGAAACGTCCGTACCGACCGGTTGGTATAAACCGCATCGCTAACGTGTAAACGTCCAACCGGGGACAGTCGAAAAAAAAGGGCGCGCCGAAACGCGCCCGAGTCAGGAGGAACGAAGTTCAGAAGCAATAGGCTCCGCAAGACAAACTCAATCTCGTCCCCAATCTCAGCGTCCAAAGCCCGTCGTCTGCATGGCATTCCGCGAGATGTCCGCCGTCGATGCAATCCCCTGCATCCGCAGCTTGAACTCATCCGCGTTCGAGGCGCTCTCCAGCGCGGTCTCGTAACTCACCAGCCCCGCCTGGAACAAATCCCAGAGCGACTGGTCGAAGGTCTGCATGCCGTATTGCGACGTGCCGGCGGAAATCGCGTCACGGATGGCGCGCGTCTTCTCCGGTACCAGAATGCATTCCCGGATGTAGGCCGTTGTCACCATCACTTCCACCGCGGGCACCCGGCCCTCGGCGTCCGAACGGCGCACCAGGCGCTGGCTGACGATGGCGCGCAACACTGCCGCCAACTGCAGCCGGATCTGCTTCTGTTCCGGCGGCGGAAAGATGGCGATGATGCGGTTGATGCTTTCCACCGCATCCAGGGTGTGCAGTGTGGAGAAAACCATGTGGCCGGTTTCGGCTGCGTGCAGCGCCGTCCCGATCGTTTCCAGATCGCGCATTTCGCCCACCAGAATCACGTCCGGATCCTGGCGCAACGATGCGCGCAGCGCCGCCGAGAACGATGGCGTATCCACTTCCACCTCGCGCTGGTTCACGTAACCTTTTTTGTCGCGATGCAGAAATTCGATGGGGTCTTCGATGGTGATGATATGCTCGGCGCGAGTCGAGTTGATGCGGTCTACCATGGCGGCCAGCGTCGTCGATTTGCCCGAGCCCGTCACCCCGGTCACCAGCACCAGCCCGCGCGGCATGTCGCAGATCTGCTCCACCACTTTCGGCAGAAACAGTTCGTCGAGCGCGCGGATCTTCGTCGGAATCACGCGCAGCACCAATCCCACGTTGCCGCGCTGCTGGAACACGTTCACACGGAAGCGTCCCAGGCCCGCGACGCCGTATGCCATGTCGATTTCCGTAGTCTCTTTGAATTTCTGCTTTTGCCGCGCGGACATCATGCTGAACGCCATGTTCAACATGTCTTCAGCCGACACACGCGCCTGGTCGGTCAGCGGCACCAGATCGCCATCAATGCGTAGGTGTGGATAGTTCCCGACCTTCAAATGCAAGTCAGAGGCGCGGCGCTCCATCGCAATACGGAGCAGGTCATCGATAGTCATGCAGGCAAGACTCCAGGTACCGTGCCTATCATGACGCGTACCGCCCTCGCGCACGAGATGACGGAAGTAATGGGACCTTAGGACCTGACCGCTGTCCCTTATACTTTGCTGTCGGAAACTCGGACTTTGATTTTGTTTTGAAGGGTTGCGGTTTCAGCCGCGCCGTAACTCATTGAAAATATGTGCTGCGCCCAATACAACCTTACACGCTCACCGGCTGCTTCGCTGCTACCGGAACCGGCGTAAGCCAAGCATAACGATCCGCTTTCTCGCCGCGCACAATGCCGTAAAATTCCGCTTGCAGCGACTTGGTAACCGCGCCGATCTTGCCCTTGCCCACCGGGATCTTGTCAACGGACCGAATGGGCGTGATTTCCGCAGCCGTGCCCGTGAAGAAGACCTCTTCGGCAATATACAGAGATTCGCGCGGAATCTGCTGTTCCACGATTTTGATCCCGAGGTCGCGCGCAATCTGCAACACCGACTCGCGTGTAATACCAGGGAGGACCGAGTTGCCCAGCGGAGCCGTATGCAGCACGCCGTTGCGGACGACGAACAGATTCTCGCCCGAACCTTCGCTGACCAAGCCATTCACATCCAACGCGATGCCTTCCGCGTAGCCGTTCACGATGGCTTCCATCTTGATCAGCTGCGAATTCATATAGTTCGCGCCCGCCTTAGCCATCGCCGGCAAAGTGTTGGGCGCGATCCGCGTCCAGGAAGAAATGCAAACGTCCACCCCCTCACTGGCGTCCGCCCCCAGATATTTTCCCCAGGGATAATTCGCGATGTAGATTTCGATGGGGCAGTTGAAGGGGCTTACTCCCGCGTCGCCATACCCGCGGAGAACAATGGGACGGATGTAGCAGGGCCACACGCCATTGTGTCTTACCAGTTCGAGCATGGCGCGCACGATCTGGTCGCGCGTGAAAGGGATGTCGATACGGTAAATCCGAGCCGAGTCGATGAGGCGCTGCATGTGCTCGGTGGCGCGGAATATCGCCGGGCCAGTGGGCAGCGCATAGCACCGGATGCCCTCAAACACCGAAGAGCCGTAGTTCACAACGTGAGCCATCACGTGCACGGTAGCGTCGTCCCAGTTGATGAACTCGCCGTTGTGCCAGATTTTGTCCGTCTTCTGAATCGCCATCGAGACTCCTTCGGTGCAAAGATTCGCGGAAGTGCCCGACGTGTTCCCCGGATCATTGCGGAAATCACTTCCAGAAGAGAATTATACCGTGGCAGCGAACCCACCCTCGAATTCCAGCCCCGGCTTTACTGAGAACTGAGAAGTGAGAACCGGGAACCGCTTCAGCGAATCGCGAAGAGATTGTTGGACACGAAACCGGCTTCACCGGCGACAATCATTCGCATCGTGATGCGTTCCGCTTTGTAGTGATGCCTTCTATGCAACAAGTAAACGACGCCTACTCCCGCGCCAAAACCTAGAGCGGATCCGGCCGCCTCTCCGGCTGCGCCACGCGTCACGAAGGGACGCATGATGGGATTGACTTCGCGGAGGCCTTGGCTCAGTCCACGCTGAGTAGTGACCGCGTCGACTGCGATCAGCCCGGCGAGAAGGCTGACGTCGACCTTGTTCTCCATCGTCCAGAAACGATGTTGGCTAGGTGCATCGGGGAGGGTGGAGTTGCTGGCCGCCGTGAAACTCTGTGCCTGCAGCGCGGCGCTCAGCAAAAGAATCGAGAGGAGGTATTTCATCGGTTGCGTAGTAACAGGTCAGCAAGATGACAATAAGTGAAGGTCCTACCGAAGGGTATGGCCCATCTCGTGGGATTGCGGCCTGTTGGTAAGAGTAACTACGCAGCCTGGATGGTTACTTGTGGTGATTTTTCAGGCGTGCATGTGCTGACAACAGGCAGTCGCGGCATCGCTAAGTCGATGCCATGATGCGAGTCATGAGTGGGAGGCTAGTAACCGTTACCCGGGCCGCCTAAGGAGTCTCGGCAGCCGGAACCCAATTGCGGCGTTCAAGAAAAGTGGGGGGTTCGTACGTCTTTCCCTTGGCCAACCGGTTTTCTTCCCGGCGCGCGGACCACAACAGGATCGGGCCCAGTGATGCGGCGGTGAGACGCGCGATCACCGGGGATTCCTTCTCGACTTCGCGGCGCAGCTTGTGAATCCGCTCACTCACGCTCCGATTGACCTTCTTGAATTCTTTTTCCATTACCCAAAGCGCTGCGTTATAAGCGCTGCGGAGTTTCTTCACTTCCCGCGCGAAGCGCTCGCGCACGCGCGGATCGGGATAGTCCTTGTAACGCCGCCAGCCCAGCAGAATCGTCTGGCACATGCGATACAGACTCGGCCCGTTACGCTCGAAATCTCGCCAGAACGCCCAATCCAGGAATCGCTTCGAATCTTCGCGAGAGATGGCGGCGTGCCGGAAGTTGAATTTGAACTGGCCATGAACATCGGCGAAGTCAACGTCTGGCAGCAGGCGGCCTTGTTCCGCCATTTCCTGGTACAGCGGCGTGCCCGGGACCGGCGTGTACAGCATGAACTGATGAAAATCGGTCTGGTGAGCGATGGCCGCTTCAATTTCCTCGACGATGTTGTCGGGCGTATGGTGCTCGAGTCCCACGATGGTTGAGCCCTGCACTCGTATCCCATGTTCGCGGAGTTCGCGCGTCAGTTGCTGGACGTTATTACCCTGCAGCTTGCTATAACCGGCCTTGGGAGATTCCAAACCCATCCACACCCAGGAAACGCCGAGTTCGACCAGTTCCAGCATGGTGTACTTTCGAATCGCATTGGCCGACGCGAAGACGGAAAGCTCCCAGCTCTTGCCGTTCTCCTTCATTAGTTCCAGCAGGCGCATGGCACGCGTACGGTGCAGCAGGAAGTTTTCGTCCATCATAAAGAAGGATTTCACTTTGAGTTCAGCTTCGATCCCGCACATCACCGCAAACAGTTCATCGCCAGTCTCGTAGAAGTTGACAAACTTTCCCTTGCCGCCAAAAAAAGCGGACGTAGTACAGAAGTTGCATCCCATGGGACAACCCACCGACGGAATGATGGTGGCTGCCGTCCCGCCCTTGCGCTCCGGAAGCAGCAATCCCATAACGCGGGTCCGCAGACCGGAAACAATAGCGGGATGGCGGATCGGCGCGTGTTCGTCTTCTCCCAGATACCGCCGCATCCAGGAAATCCCTTCTCCCTTCACGATGTGGTCGGCGTCGATCATGGTCTCGACACCGGGAATGGCAGCCACGTGTCCGCCCACCACAATCGTCGAATCCGGGGACAGTTCCCGCACCATGCGGCACATCTCCCGCACCTTGCCCACATTCACGATGATGGAGGAAATTCCGACGATGTCGTAGTGGTTCGTGGTCAATTCGCGCGCAAAGCGTTCGCGGGTGGGAAAATCCAGCACGCTGCACGGCGCCGAAATATTTTCCTGAATCATCATGATGCCCCAGGAGCGATGGAACATGCGCAGCGAGAAACTGCCTTGCGCCCGCGTCACCTGGTTGTGATAGAGCTCCATCGGATTGATGGACCGGCTACCGAATTCGTCGTCTTGCGCATAAGGCCCGAAGACCGAACTGAGCAGAATTCGAGCGTGGCTTGCCTTGGGGTGAGGTTCTACTTGTGTGGATTTCATAGATTCGTTGCTTGAAGAATAAGTACTCGGCAGAGTGCTTCGCGGTGATCCTGGTTACATTACAAAACTATTACGTGCAGTCTTGCACGCGCGTTTCCATCACGCCGCAAAAAAACTTTAGTTTGGAATCAGACCGTCGCATCCGGCCGATTGCGTACCAGTGCGAGCGCGGTCAGATCGTTTTGTGTGGGAGTCGCGGGCTGCGACTTCCGAGCCGACTCCAGAATGGTCAGGCACAGGTCGCGTGCGCTGAGCACGACCGCATCTTGCAGACTTCGCTTCGCCCCATCGAGTCCGAAATCCGCGCTCTCGTATTCCGATTCGACGATCCCGCGCGAGACCACCAGAAGAGCCGAGCCGGGCACCAGGTGACACGCCCCGGCGCTCTGCGTCGTGTGCGAGAACAAGCCCAGCGGCAGCCCTGTAGCCTCCAGCAGCGTAATTCCCGTGCGGTCGCGAAGCAGCCCCGGAGTGTGGCCTGCATTGGCATAGCACACCGTCCCCAGGTCTTCGTTATAGCAACCGAGAAACGCCGGACAACTGCGCACGCCGCCCCGCAAAATGGTGATGTTCATGGCATGGCACAGTTCGATCATGGCGGTGGTCTCGTTGATGTCTTCTCCCGAGAGAAGCTCGTGCGCAAGCGTTCGGAATGTCTTTTGCACGGCGATCAGGATTTTCCGCGTGTCCGCTCGCAGGCCGGCGATATCCAGCAGCACGAACAGCATGCGGGACGGCCCCACCCTCAGGAATTCATAGAAATCGCCAGCCACTCGCTGCCCGGTATAGACCGCGGCAATCTCGGCGTGACGGAGCGCAGGGGCATCGCAATGCAGCGGGTCGTTGAGGGTTTGTGCAACTGCACGCGACTTAAATAACAAGCGCCAGAACCCGGCCGAGGGCTTGCCTTTCTCAGCCTTAGCCCTCACAGTCATAGCGCGGCTCCCGATATATGTCGGCATCTGCTCAGGTAATCGGCAGATTTCAGAATCCCATGATGTTGTATCCGCAATCCACATAGATGGTTTCGCCGGTGATACCGGAACTCGCGTCGGAGGCCAGAAACACACCGGTGCTGCCCACCTCGCTGACTTCCACATTGCGTTGCAGAGGGGCGCGCTCGGCGTGCCCTCTCATCATTTCCCCCATGCCGGAGATACCGCGCGCCGCCAGGGTTTTGATCGGCCCCGCGGATATGGCGTTGACCCGAATTTTTTTTCGGCCCAGATCGTAAGCCAGATAGCGCACCGTGCACTCCAACGCGGCTTTGGCTACGCCCATCACGTTGTAATTGGGGACGACTTTTTCCGCTCCGTAGTAAGTCATGGTCATGACGCTGCCGCCTTCTTCCATCAGCGGCGCCGCCGCCCGCGAAACCGCGATCAGCGAATACACGCTGACATCGTGCGCGACGCGGAAGCCCTCGCGCGTCGTGTTCACGAAGTCGCCCTTCAGTTCTTCCGCCGGAGCGAAAGCCACGCTGTGCACCAGCACATGCAGCTTGCCGTAGCGCTGCTTGAGCGTCGCGAACAGGCTCGCAATTGCCCCATCGTTCGAAACGTCACACATGAAAGCTTCCGCGCCGGGCAGCGAAAGAATCAAGTCTTTGGCTTCCTGTTCCAGCCGCTCGTTCTGATAGGTGATGGCGAGGTTCACGCCCGCCGCGTGCAACCCTTGCGCAATGGCCCACGCGATCGAGCGCTTGTTCGCCACTCCGAAGACGACTGCCGTCCGTCCTTTTAAATCCTCAAACATTTATGGAGGCTCCCCCCAGGGAGAAGAAAAAGAATAACAGCATCTGTTGTTTGTGTGGGGCGAACATTCTTGCCCGCCGCTTTTGGTCTTGGGGTTGATTTTGAACTAGAATCCAGTTGCTAGACCTACGTCAACGGCAGGACAGGAGTGTCTGCTCTCACAAATCGCAGCGAGCGTTTTTGCAGAATCGAGCGCATCGTTCGAATCTAACATGGAGCAGCTTTGGCGCGTTGCACTCGGCTCTTACAAGCCCTAACAATTTGTCATCCTGACCTTGAGCGCAGCCGAAGGGGAGGGACCTGCTGTTCGCCTGAGTTGTGCGATATTGGAGGCCGCAGATCTCGGGACGATGTCGAAGTTGCAGGCGCAGGATGCGGCGGCGGCGAAGCGAGGAGCGGGTTCACACTGGAAGACTTGAGCGTGAAGCTACGCTGATTTCCTTGACGGCAGGTAAAACTGGATCACTTTCCCGGGTTGCAACTGCGGAACCGGCGTCGTCTTTCTTCGAAAGTTGGCCGGTATGTAGAAAGCAATGACTCGGGCCATAAGAAACTCTCACTCCATCATGTGATGTTCCAACCATCCCCTAAGCAACCGAGTTGCCAAATGTGCGCGCCGGAATTAAAAGCTAACAACCACTGGAAATGTCCGCGGATGCTGCGCTGACAGGTTGCACGGGAGCCCTTCTTTACTTGTATTTAGTACAAGAACGCCTTCGAATGGCGGTTCCTTCCCCAATTGACAACTGCGGGTTTCCGCCAGGCAGCGTGGGTGATCTCCCCTCCCCTAGGTGGGTGAAATTCCTTAATGGTCAACTCGGAATGTGTTCTTAACGATATTGCTGACCGTGAAGGTAAGGAAGCTGTGAACCGAAAGCTGACGGCTGAGAACCCATCAGCAGGCGAAATTATAACCCAGGGGCGAGTCGCAGACGGCTATGACCACAAGTTATCTCTAAGATAGAATAGGCGGAGCGAAAAAACGGAAGGTTGAGTGATAGACAATGAAGTACAGCTTTGAATTCGACCCTGTAAACAAAATCCTGCTGGGCCGATTTGAGGGACGCATCACGGATGAATCGCTGGGAGAATTTTACCGGACGGGACAAAAACATTGGGCCGCGACCGACGCCAGCGCGGCCATTACCGACTACACAGCTGCTACCGAGTGGGCCGTGTCCCACGAATTCATACGCGCCCTGGCAAGTGAACAACCAGCCGTGGCCGATCCGGCCAAGCGTCCTCGCATGGTCGTGGCTCCGACCGCGCGGCCGGGTTCGGTATATCCCGCATGTTTCAGATCGTGGGAGAGTCGAAACGACCCCTATTTAAAGTCGTGCGCACCATGGACGAAGCCTTTAAAGAACTCGGGGTTAAATCCCCCCACTTCCAACCCTTGCCGTGACCGTCAACAACGGTGGGCTCGATAGTTGTCGGAGCCAGCGATCAAACTCGCGACCCAGATTCTGAGGCCTGGCGAACTGAGCACTGAAGGCCGCCCTTCCTAGTTCTCACTCTCCACCGGTTTCGCCTTCGGAGCCGGCAGTGCCTTCGCGGGCTTGCCCGGTTTCGGAGTGGCTGGCGGAGTCGGCGGAACTGGCGGCGCAGCCACTGCGACTGTCCCTTTGCGGATCTCGATCGTTCCCTTGTCGCAGTTCATTACCAGTCGCGGCCCGTTGGTTCCGATCGAACCGCTGGCGCTCGCTTCTTTGTCGCGATTGTCGACTTTGATCTCGTCAAAATCGCTCTGAATCTCGCCTTCATGAGTGTGCGCGTCCACCTTGATCGCCGTATTCGGCGGAATCGAAACCTGCACGTCTCCCTTGCGGTTGTCAATCTGGATATTCCCCGGCTTGTGCAGTCCAACCTCAACCGTCCCATTGGAGTCTTCCAGTCGCAGATCGCCCGACAACCCTTCCAGCGCAATATCTTTCGACCGGGTCGTCAAGCGCATCGGTCCCATTAGCGAATCGGCGCGCAGGTCGCTGGAATCCAGATCCAGCCGGCCATCGAGCCGCGAGAATTCCATGTCCGTGCGCGACGAGCGGAAGCTCACCGTTTTGCTGATTCGAATCAGCCGCACGCTTTCCATGAATTCTCCATTCAGGTGAACCGCGCCATCCACGTCTTCCACCGCCACCTCGCTCGCCTTGCCCTGAATGGTCACGTCGCCCTTGATCTGTCCCAACCGGGCGGAACTGCCATCCAGGTTCAGTGAGATGTTTCCAGTGTGGTCGTTGACGTTGACTTCGCCGCGATGGTGGTTGATCTCGACACTGCTCGACATGCCAGCGATGGTCACATCGCCCCGGCTCGACGTGATCACCAGCGACGTATTGGCCGGCACATAAATGTCCATGTCGGTGGTCACGCCCTTATCGCCCGCGCCCTGTGTGTTGGCATTGAGCAGGATCACTTTCTCCGCCGTGGTAATCGCCGGGTCAGTCTTGGTGTTATAGCGGTCCGCGTCCTGCTGATTTTCCGCATGAACCTTCTTGCGCCACGAAACCTTGAGGTTCTTGTCGTCCGACACATTGACGGTAATCGTGCCCCGATCGTCATTAATGCGCAGGCTGTTGCTGCCAGCAGGCCAGTCATGGCTGAGTTCACCGCTGTAGTTGAACGTCGACCCGCCGAAGACCTCGTCCCATCCTTGATCATCGCCCAGTTGGATGTGGTCCCCGAGGCTCTTCCAGTCCACACGTGATACTTGGGTTGCAATCAGTCCGGCCATGATTAGGAACAGCATCAGGAAAACGCCGCCGACCCCAATGCCCCGCGCCGGCTGGCCCACGCGCTTGGCCTCTTCGTATTCGATCAGCTTGAGCACGCCCCACAAGATCAGCAGGGCAGGCCAGAAGCGGGCGAAGAGCGATCCCAGATGGTGGATGTCCATGATCCCCATCGTCCCGAGCAGGAACAGCACGCCCATCAGAATCAGGACGACGGGTCCGGCAATCGAACGATGAGGAGGACGCGGCGGAGTCGGAGGCATCATTGGGCTAGCCATGGTTCACCTCACCAGTTGGTGGAACAGGCGGAACGGGCGGTACCGGTGGCTCCGGAGGAATGGGCCCTCCAATAGGCTTCGCACATGCGGCCAGGGAGGGATTGTGCCCTTCCATCGATGAGGTCCCCTGCAGCAACTTGACGCCGCCGACCACCAGCAAGATTCCTCCCACGTAACCTAAAAAGCCAACATTGTGGAAACTGTCGATCAGCCCGATCACACCGACCGTCACCAGAATGGCGGGTCCCATCAGGCATTGCGCCCGGCAGCGCTGGCAAGGGCAGCCTGTCTGTCCACCGAACCATCCCGAGCGGCTCGCGAATATCCAAGCGCCGAGCAGGATGAGAATCACCCCCCAGAAACGGTGGAAGTTCAGCTCCAGCAGACCCGCCGTGTGCAGCAGAAAGATCACGCCTACCAGAATGAGTACGATGGCGCCCATCGGAACTTTGCTGACCTCAATCTTGGCTCCGCCTCCAAAGGTTGACGCCAGGCCGAAGGGATCGGGTGCGGGCAGGCCAGACTGGATGGCGCGCGCAGAGCGCACGGAGTCGATAATCCCGTACAGAACCAGGAACGCGATTCCGAACCCGCTAATCGTAGGCACCACATCGCCGGCTGCGTTACAACCCGCTACCAGCAAGGCGAAAATGCCCAGATGCGCCAGTCCCTTGGCATATTGCCCGTTGTATACCGCGCCGATACCGATTGGAATTGCCCCTAGAATTCCAGCAACCGTCGGGTTCGGACCGCTGCTGCCAACCGGACGCGGCGGTGGCGGAACCCGTCCCTGCGCTGCAGTTTGGGGAACCGTGCCGGAAACGAATCCAGCCGCTCCCGTGGGAACGCCTTCCATTTTGGCTCCCAGGCAATCTTCGCAATAGATCACGCCCCGCACGGGACGTGTACAGTTCGCGCACAGCGCCTTTCCGCAAGTGCGGCAATAGGCCACTGCTGACGCATCAGCATGATTGGCGCAGTTCATACGGACCTCCGATTTGTGGTCACAGTCACGGCAGGCGGTGCATCCCTCAGCGCGGCTAGTATCGGCTGGTCGTATTCCTGGGAATAGTTGCGATCCTGTCTATTGTCTGGTTGCCCACTGGTATCGTTCTTGTGATTCTGTTTCTGCTCTTCTTTCTGATATTCCGGCGCGGGCTCGGCGGGAGTGTTGGCCCGCTTCAGCTCGCGCACCTTCGATTCGATCTCATACACGAAACGGATATTGTCGTAATACTGCACGACTTTGATCTGCGCGTCGTTGTAAGCATGCCGCAGCGCGGACGGCCGCAGCGAGACTTTGGCCACGTCGGAAGGCTTCACGCCCGCCGCATTCAGCGCCAGCGAGAAGGAGAAGAAGATCATCCCGAAAGACATCACAAACCGCGGCTGCCGCACAAAGGCCAGCAATGGGGTGAAGAAGGAATCCCAGCGCTCGCGCAGCCGCTCGCCCAACGGAGTTGTTGTTCTGCCTCCCGCTCCGAGCGCCCGCGTGCTGACCACTCCGCTGGTGGCCGCCAGAATGTTGTGCACCAGATTCGCCGGAGGCTCAACGGTCTCAAGCGACCGCAACCACTGCTGCCCAGCCTGCACGTCCGCGAACAGCGGACCGCAAATCGCGCAGACACGCCGATGAGCTTCGAAGCTCTCTTTACGAGCTGGGCTCAGCTGGCCGTCACCGTCCAAGGCTTCGCTGAGGAGCGTTTCGAATTCCGCGCACTCGATGCCGTGTTTGAATTCATCTGGCATTCACATCACCTGCCTATAGGTACGTTGTAGGAGGCGCGCAAGTTCCGCTCGTCCCCGGTTAATTCTTGACTTGACGGTTCCCTCCGGAACCCTCAGAGCCGTGGCAATTTCCCGATAGTCCATATCCTGTAAATCCCTCAAAATCACCGCCTCGCGCAGCTCGGGAGACAGCTTCTGCAGCGCCAAATGCACCATTTCCCGCGTTTCCCGGCGTTGCACGTGGGCATCGGCCGCGAGGCCGCGGTCGGCAATCTGCTCGCTCAGGGGCTGCGCATCCTCGTGCTCGGAAGGCACTGTATCCAAGGAATCCGTGATCCGGTCGCCTTTGGACTTCCGAAAATGATCCACCAGCAGGTTGCGAGTAATCGTGGTAACCCAGGTCATGAACGCGCCCTTGCCGGAATCGTAGGTATTCAGGGTGCGATACATCTTGATAAAGACTTCCTGGGTGAGATCCTGCGCGTTCTCGCAGTCTCCAGCAAAGCGATAGCAGACGTTGTAAATTCGCCGGTGATAGCGCTGGACAATCTCTTCCCAAGCCGCGGCATCGCCCCCAACGCAGCGACGGACGAGCAATCCGACAACCTGGGCTTCTTCCAAAACCAGACTCCGTGAACTGCGCTTGAACAGCCTATCGTTGTCATCCTGCGCGAAGCGAAGGACCTATGCATTTGCCCGGGCGCTGCACAGATCTTTAACAGCACAGGAGAAGTACGTTTCTGTGGGACAGGAAGTTCCCTTGAATCATGGAGCTAGAGATTGTAGCAGGCGACTGATCACGTCGCTTTCGCCGGGGCTTGCAGCGGAATTGCGCGGCAAGCGGCTGGATGATGCGGTGCTTGCTCCCAGTGCTTGACCCCCCTAGAGCCGGTCTTTTGGAATCAAAGACTTAGCGAGAATTTGTCGGGGATTTTCGCCAGGTCTTTGAAGAATAAGGACTTATGCGTAAGGTATTTTCTTGTCAATAACTTATGGCGATTTCGTGATTTGTTGCCTCTTCTTCCGGCTAAGGGAACGGGTTCGACACCGTGACGCCGAAATACTCCTGGCCGGTATTGAGATCTTCCGACAAGATTCGTTGACAGCCAGCGCGTTCCGCCGCCGCGACAATCATGCCGTCATAGAAATGGATTCCGTAGGCCGCGCGGGCCTCCACCGCGCGCCGAACGAGTTCGCGGTCGGAGACAACCAGTTTGATCGGCGAAAGCCTGTCCAAGATGATGGTCACGGCGTCAGGGGTTGCTGACATTTTGTGCAGCAACGTGGCAGCGAATTCGGACAAGACTTGCACTGAAATCACGAACTTTCCCGCTACAGCAGCTTCCACCAGGTCTTGCGCTACTCTCTGCTTCTCGCGATCGTTGAACTGATATGCATACACGAAGACGTTGGTATCGAGAAAGTCAGCGCCGCTCATGCAGGTCTTCTCGTTTCCAGGTGCGCTTCCCCAGGTTGAACTGATACTTCTCGAAGCTCTCTCGGAGCGCCTCCAACTCCCGGCGCCTGCGGCCGGATTTCGCATGTTCGGCGGCCAGCTCTTGCAGATAGGCACGCACCAGACCGGTCAGCGTTGTGTCGTGCTCGACCGCGATCTTCCGGACTTCCTTAACCAGATTGTCGTCGATAGAAAGGGTGATATTCACCTACCCATAATACGGGAAACCCTTAATAAGGGCAAACCAAAACTACGAGGTTTTGAGATCGCCCGATCAACCGATGGCCAGATCTGTGGTGAGCTCCCAAACAGCTTGCTTGGAAGTATTTTCTATGTGGAATATACTGTGGAACAGATTCCACATTATGCAAATCGTTCAAATCGTGCTGGATGAAAAGCTGTTACACGCCGCCGACCAGGCCGCGAAGCGCACCGGGCGAAACCGGTCCGCTCTGGTGCGCGACGCCCTGCGGGAACATCTCCGCCGGTTGGAACTGCGAGCCAGCGAAGAGCGCGACCGCCAGGGCTACTCGCGACCGTCGCCAGCCGACGCGGAAGCGCGGGATTGGGAATCGGAGGCCACGTGGCCGCAAGACTAGCCGGAGGAAGAATAGCCCGAGGCGAGATTAGGCTCTACCAGTTTGCCGCGCCCGACAAAAAACGACCGGCCCTCGTGCTCACCCGCAACAGCGCCATCGGGTATTTATCCACGGTCACGGTTGCGCCTGTCACTTCCACGATTCGCGGCGTGCCATCGGAAGTCGTTCTGACTGAGGAGGACGGCATGAAGTCCCCGTGCGCGGTGAACCTGCACAATGCAGTTACGGTGTCGCAACAGCGCCTGGGAAAACGTGTGGCCCAGCTTAGTTTCGCACGCATGAATGAGGTGTGTGCTGCTCTGCGGTTCTCTTTGGGGTGTGATTCGAACTAGTTAGTGGGGACGTTCCGTCTATCCCCCAAATTTCGGACATCGCTCAAAGAGTGAGCCAGCCCGCCACTCCGGTGTCGACGGTTGGATGGGGCCACTTCTCGAAAAGCGCGAGAAGCGGCGCACCCCCAGTTGTTCCTCTGCCAGCGATTCACAGCCTAAGAGGTATGCCCGGCGCAGATGTGGGCCACCCGCCGAGAAAGGGCCTTGCTGTCAGGTGTGTTTCGACGGCAAAGGAAAGCTCGTCCTTCTGCCACATCCCCACGACTGGAACGGAGGTCTCCGGAGGACGTGTGCAGTCTGCGGAAAGCACTTCTATGACAGGGCCCAAGACAACTTCGCACCAGGTTTCGTCGTTGTGCGCTGAGGTCGGCAGCAGCATGCTAGATTGCAGCTGGAACACGGGCCGCCAGATTGACGAGAAAATTGTGCAGGCGATGCAGGCCTGCGTTGCTCACGCCCGCGCTTTGCTCGATTCACCGGCGGGTCGTCCCTCCGGGACTTGACTCCTATCTTCAACTTTACCCAGCGCTGAAGCGCTGGGCTAAGTTAGGTCGCCCCTCCGGGGCTGGATTCTCGGGGACTTCGTTCCGCCGGATTGTCCGGAGATTAGTTTTCAAACAGACTCTTTAGAGCCGGACCCGAGGTGAAGGTCTTACTGAGAGCTGATAGGTGACAGCTGAGAGCTGCTCTACGAGAACCTGACCTTCACGTCCGGTCCCTTATCCAAGTGAATGCTCTCAATGAACCGCACGCGCCCGGTCCTCAAAGTCAGAATCACCGATGAGGTCCTTGTCCCTTCGCCGAAGAAGCGGACGCCTTTCAGCAGCGCGCCTTCGGTGACTCCGGTGGCGGCGAAGATCAACTGTTTGCCCGGCGCGAGATCTTCCGCTTCATAAATTCTGCTCTTGTCTTTGATCCCCATCTTGGCAATGCGCTCTTCCAATTCCGGCTTGTCGATCACCAGCCGTCCCTGCATGTACCCGTTCAGGCAGCGGATGGCGGCGGCTGTAATCACGCCTTCGGGCGCGCCACCCGATCCCATGACCGCGTGCACTCCGGTTCCGATCACGGCCGCGGCAATGCCCGCGGAAAGATCGCCGTCGCCGATCAGCTTGATACGCGCCCCGGCCTTGCGAATGTCGGCAATCAGCTTCTCGTGCCGCGGACGGTCGAGCACCATCACCACCAGGTCCTCGACGCCGCGATGCAGCCGCCGCGCGATGTTCTTCAGATTTACGGCCACTGGAGCATCCAGTTCGATCGCGTTCTTGCACGATGGCCCCACCACAATTTTTTCCATGTAGCAATCGGGAGCGTGCAGCAATCCGCCTTTTGCCGAGGCCGCCAGCACCGTGATTGCCCCCGGAGAACCGGTGGCGCAGAGGTTCGTGCCTTCCAGCGGATCGACGGCGATGTCCACCTGCGGAACCTCGCGCCCGTCCAGATACGTGCCACCCACCTGCTCGCCGATATAAAGCATGGGAGCGTCGTCGCGCTCGCCCTCGCCGATGACAATGGTGCCGCGCATCGGGACCGTATCCATGGTCTTGCGCATGGCCTCGGTGGCCACCTGGTCGCTCAGCGGACGGTCGCCCTGGCCCATGGTGCGCGCCGATTCGATGGCCGCGTTCTCCACCACGCGCAAGAATTCCAGCGCCAGATCGCTTTCAAGATTTTCCCCGAAATTCTTGGCATGAGGTTCGGGACGGGTTTGGGTGGGCATCAATCCTCCTCGTGGAAATGCGACTTTGGAATATATCGCCTTCGGGGCCGGGATGGAAGTGCGGGTTAGCTGGTGTGGCGCGGGCGCCTCGCCCGCGTAAGCATCCGCGAACGGCAATGCGTCTGCTAATCTTCACTCATGCCCACTGAAGCAACCACCCAGGACCGCAAAGAGCCTGCCTATCTCTTCTCCGAGAAGCAGGTTGCTGAAAAAAGCGCGCTCGCCCGCCGCTTTCTCGACCAGCGCGCGCGTCTGAACGAAAACGTCGACCACGCCAATAACCTCATCGTCAAGCGCTTCTACAACCTGGATCACAACACCTACCTGGAAGGCGCACTGCCCGCAAAATACAAGGAGCTGATGGGCCTGGTTGCCTCCACTTGTTTGCGTTGCGACGACTGCATTTCCTACCACCTGATTCAGTCCTACCGCCTGGGCGCGACGCGCGCCGAGCAGGAAGAAGCGATCAACGTGGCGCTGGTAGTAGGCGGCACCATCGTGATTCCGCACATGCGGCGGGCGTATGAGTTGTTGGGGGAACTCTACGGCTAAGTGTGAGCCGGGCGTGCGCTCTTCCCTGTCTATCAGATAAAAACTTCGGGCGAAACCTGGAATCGCCGGCTAAGCCGGCGAATGTGCTCCGTCGTCAGCTTCCGCCTCCCGTTGAGCACTTCAGAGACGATGCTGGGCGTGCCAAAAACATCCAGCAGATCTTTCTGCTTCAAGTTATTTGCACTCATCAATTCCTTTAGGATATCCAGGGGTCTCGACGCCTTGAGCGCGTAGTGCTTCTCTTCAAAATCTTCGATCAGCAGAGTAAGAAGCTCGGCCATGCGGCGCTCGGCAGCGGTCATCTGTTTACCTTTGCTGTCCAGTTCTTCGAGCAGACGGAGGCAACGCTCGTTCTCCGCCTCGCTGCGAATGACCGCAGGCAGAGTGCTGGAAAGCAAAGCGGCATATTCAGATCGGGCTGCGGTCGCACTCATGATTTCCAGCCTCCACGGTCATAGTCGGCATGCGTTAGAACATCGCGGACATAAATTCGGCCGAAGGCATAGTTGATCTCAGTGATCAGCCGGAACTGGTTTCCCTTAATATTGAAAACCGTCCACTTGCCAACGGCATCCGCACTCGGAAAGGTTTTTCGGACGTCTGCCAGACTTCTCCACTCGGATTTCTTAGTGATGCGAAACCATGCGTCGAGCGGGCCTTCGAGATCACCATGCCGTGCGACGGCTTCCTTGAGTTTCTTGCGGCTAATTACATGCATGCCGCCCTACCAAGTTCGCAATATGCGAACATTGTACTTCGCAAAATGCGAAGATGTCAAGAGCTTCTTAGACCAAGAAAAACGCCCTAGAACGCGTCAATCCCCGTGATGTTAGCCCCAATAACCAGGGTGTGGATGTCATGCGTGCCCTCGTAGGTCTTGACGCTTTCGAGGTTCATCAGGTGACGCATGATGGGGTAATCGTCGGCGATACCGTTTGCTCCGAGAATGTCTCGCGACAGGCGCGCGCATTCTAGCGCCATCCAGACGTTGTTTCGCTTTGCCATGGAGATGTGCTGGTGTTGCACTTTTCCGGCGTCTTTCAAGCGGCCAACTTGCAGGATGAGTAACTGCGCTTTCGTGATCTCGTTGATCATCCAGGCGAGTTTTTCCTGCACGAGTTGATGCGAGGCTATGGGCTGATCGCGCCATTGTTTGCGCAGCAGGGAATATTGCAGCGCGCAGTCGTAACACGCCATCGCCGCCCCAACCGCGCCCCACGCAATTCCGTAGCGCGCCTGGTTCAGGCACATCAGCGGAGACTTTAATCCTCCCGAGCCCGGCAACAGATTCGACTCGGGGATCCGCACATCCTGCAGCGACAAGCCGGATGTCACCGACGCGCGCAGCGACCACTTCCCGTGAATGTCATCAGCCTTGAATCCGGGACGGTCGGTCTCGACCAGAAATCCGCGGATCGTTTTCCCTTCCCCTGCGCCGTCGCCTTCGTCTTCGACCTTGGCCCAGATCACGGCCACGTCGGCGATCGAGCCCGAGGTGATCCACATTTTTTCGCCGTTCAGCACATACTCTTTTCCAACTTTGCGAGCGTGCGTTCTCATGCCGCCGGGATTCGATCCGAAATCCGGTTCGGTCAATCCAAAGCAGCCGATCTTTTCGCCTTTCTGCAATGCGGGCAACCAGGTATTTTTCTGGTCGTCGCTGCCGAAGGTATAAATCGGGTACATGACCAGCGCCGACTGCACGCTGACGAACGAGCGCACGCCGGAATCGCCGCGTTCCAATTCCTGCGTGACCAGGCCGTATTCGACGTTCGACATGCCGGCGCAGCCGTAACCGTTCAACGATGCGCCGAAGAATCCCAGGCCGGCCATCGGCTTCACGAGTTCGCGCGGGAAGCGGCCGGCGCGGTTGCATTCCTCGATGATGGGGATGAGATTCTCTTCGATAAACTTGCGCGCCGTGTCGCGCACCAGGCGCTCGTCGTCGTTCAACAACGTGTCGAACTCGATGAAGTCAACACCACGGAATTTAATGGCCGGCATTACGTTTCACCCCACAAGTCAGAAGACAGCGAACGGGAAACTACTCAAAGTAGCAGAGGGCAGGGAAGTCAGCAATGCAAAGGCCTCCTAATCTGTTTTCACTAGAGACAGCGTTTCCCGCGTTCCGATAACATGTTGCAAATTCAGGGTTGCAGGCTCTTGTGGGGGCCGCATAAATCATTCATGTTCTCCGCCGGAAATTCTGTGGGACGGCTGTGGTCGCTGCTGATCGGCTTCCTGGCCGTGTCCGCGATTTACCTGTACGCGTTCCCGCAAGCGAATATTTTCTACGCTGGAGTGGTGCTGCTGCACACGCTTGCGGGTGTGCTGGTCTCAATCTGGCTGCTGCTCTGGCTGGTGCGCCGGTGGCGTCAGGGTGAGCCGCTGGTTCGGGCGGGAATGGGTCTCTTGTTTGTCGGTGCCATCCCAGGACTGGTGCTGATTTACACCGGTGCTTTGCGTGCTGAATGGCCGATCGTCTACGTCCATCTCGGCTTGAGCTTTCTTGGAGCGGGGTTGATCGCTGCGGCACGAACCGGATGGCTGGCCCGTCATAGTGTTCTGCGTATTGCGGCCGTGCTGATGGTGCTGGCGGTGCTGGCGCCGGTGGCTCGCTATCTGCGCGTGACCCGCTGGGCCCAGCATGGACGCATTGAGAATCCGGCGCTTCCGCCCGTCAGCATGAACGGCGAAGGCGACGGCCCTAGCGGACCATTTTTCCCCAGTTCCGCGCAGGTGTACGGCGGAGAAAAAATTCCCAGCAAGTTTTTCATGGAATCGGATTCCTGCAAGCGCTGCCACGAAGATATCTACAAGCAGTGGAACAGCTCAGCCCATCATTTTTCGTCGTTCAACAATCAGTGGTATCGCAAGGCGGTCGAGTACATGCAGGATACGGTCGGCACCAAGCCTTCCAAATGGTGCGGCGGATGCCATGACCCGGCCGTGCTCTACAGCGGCAAGATGGATACGCCCATCCAGCAGATCGTGCACACGCCCGAAGCCCAGGCCGGACTGGGCTGCATGATGTGCCACTCCATCGCCGACGTGAAAAGCACGATGGGGCAGGGCGATTTCTATCTTGAGTATCCGAGGCTGCATGAGTTCGCAGCCAGCAAGAACCCTCTGGTCCGCACCTTGCACGATTTCCTGATCAAGCTCAACCCGGAGCCGCACCGCCGCGTTTTCCTCAAGCCCTTTATGCGGCAGCAAACGGCGGAGTTCTGCTCGTCATGTCACAAAGTTCATCTCGATGTGCCGGTCAATCATTACCGCTGGATTCGCGGCTTCAACGAATATGACAACTGGCAAGCCAGCGGAGTTTCGGGACAAGGCGCGCGCTCGTTTTACTATCCGCCGAAGCCGCAGCAGTGCGCCGACTGCCACATGCCGCTCGAACCCTCGAACGATATGGGCAACATTGACGGCAAAGTGCACTCCCACCGTTTTCCCGCCGCCAACACCGCCCTGCCCACGGCCAACGAAGATGCCGCGCAGTTGAAGGCTACAGAAGATTTCCTGACCAGCGGAGTTGTTACGGTTGACATTTTTGCGCTCTCGCCAGCAAGTGCTCTATTGAGAACCGGAGCCACGGCGCAGCATGAGCTGGCGACCACGTTTGCGGTTGGAGAAGAAGCCGAAGCTAAGATAACGCCCGGAGCCAACGCAGAAGCCGCTCCCGTCACCGCGCCTCTTAACCGCGTGCAACCCGCCGTCCGTCGCGGTGACACGGTTCGCGTGGATGTTGTGGTGCGCACGAAGCGCGTCGGACATTTCTTTCCCGGCGGCACGGTCGATGCCTACGACACCTGGCTGGAACTGAAAGGGGTCGACGACAAAGGCCAAACGATTTTCTGGAGCGGCATGGTCGAGGACAACGGCAAAGGCCCGGTCGAAAAGGGAGCACACTTCTATCGTTCGCTCCAGTTGGACGCGCACGGCAACCCGATCAACAAGCGCAACGCCTGGGCCACGCGCGCCGTCGTCTATGTGCGTCTGATCCCGCCGGGCGCGGCCGACACGGTGCACTTCCGCATGGAGATTCCCGAGAAAACGGGCAACAGGATTCACTTGACGGCAAGCCTCTGCTACCGCAAGTTCGCGTGGATCAATACGCAGTTCGCGTTTGCCGGCGAGCACGAGAACAACGCATCGAAGGCCGGGGTCGCGCCTCCCACCGTTACTCCCGATTACGACGACACAAGAATGGCGTTCACGGCATCCCTCCAGGGAGTCTCGGCGAAACAGGAGAAAATTCCTGATCTTCCGATTGTCACGGTTGCTGAAAACGAAGTAGCCATCGAGGTCTTGCCCGCAAGCGCCCCGGTGCCGCGGCCCAAAACTCAGGTCGCGCAAGAAGACTGGCAGCGCTGGAACGATTACGGCATCGGCCTTTTGTTGCAAGGCGATCTGAAAGCGGCGCAGGCCGCCTTCGTGAAAGTTACCGAAGCCGATCCGCAGAATCCCGACGGTTGGGTGAACATCGGACGCGCCGCTCTGCAGGAAGGCGACGTTGCCCGCGCCCGCACCGTGCTGGAGAAGGCGCTGGCGTTAAGTCCCGATCTGGCCCGGGCGCACTTTTTCTATGCCGGAGTTCTGCGCCAGGATGGAAACTACGACGGCGCGGTACAACATCTAGCGAAGGTCCTGGCGCAATATCCTCGCGACCGCGTAGCGCTGAACAATCTGGGGCGCGTTCTGTTTCTGGAAAGAAAGTACGCGGACGCGGCGAAAGTCTTGCAGCGGGTGCTCGCCGTCGACCCCGAGGACTTGCAGGCGCACTACAACCTCATGCTCTGCTACAACGGACTCGGCGACGAAAAAATGTCGAAGGAACACCAGGCGCGTTATCTGCGCTTTAAGGCCGACGAAGCTTCGCAGGCCATCACCGGCCCCTATCGCCGACTGAATCCTGAAGACAACAATGAACGCCAGAGCATCCACGAGCACACGTCGGTTCCGCTGCCGATCCTGAAGAACGCGCCCGTCAAACGCCTGTCTGCAAGCGTCACCACGACTTCTAAGGCCCGATAGTGATGAGCACGCACAGCACAACACCCACCACAGAGTCACAGAGTCACAGAGAGAACCCGGTTTTGGCTCTTGGCTTTTGGCCTTTAGCTGACTGCCAAGAGCTAAAAGCCAAAAGCGCTTTTCTCCGTGCCTCTGTGACTCTGTGGTGGGTGTTGCCTTTGCTGTTGATCGCGGCAAGCTTCGCGGAAGCGCAGCCCATCACCTTCCGCGAAATCACCTCCCAGGCCGGCATCCACTTCACACACAACAACGGAGCCTTCGGGAAGAAATGGCTTCCGGAAACCATGGGCCCCGGCTGCGCCTTCATCGATTACGACAACGACGGATCGCCCGACATCCTGCTGGTCAACGGACAAGATTGGCCCGGACACGCCAAAAACGGCGCGACCACCTTGAAGCTCTACCACAATAACCACGACGGCACTTTCACCGACGTGACGCGGCAGTCGGGCCTCGGCATTTCGCTTTATGGAATGGGCGTTGCCGTCGGCGACTACGACAACGACGGCTTCGACGACATTTTCGTTACTGCCGTCGGCCAGAGCCATCTCTTCCACAACAACGGCAACGGCACGTTCACCGACGTTACGAAATCCGCCGGACTCTGGGGCCCGAACGAGTTTTCGACCGGAGCGGCCTGGGTCGACTACGATCGCGACGGCAAACTCGACCTTGTCGTCGCCAATTATGTGCAGTGGTCCGAGCAGACCGACCTCTACTGCACGCTCGATGGCTCGCACAAGTCCTACTGCACGCCCGAATCGTACAAGGGAACGTCGGCCCGGCTCTGGCACAACCTCGGCAATGGCAAGTTTGAGGACGCCACGCTGAAAGCAGGTCTGTACGATCCAACGTCGAAAGGTCTCGGTGTCGCCATTCTTGACTACAACAACGACGGCTGGCCCGACATCCTGATCGCCAACGACACGCAGCCCAACAAACTCTACCTGAATCAGAAAGACGGTACGTTCGAAGAGCGCGCGGTTTCCGCCGGCATCGGATTCAGCGAAGATGGCATTGCCCGCGCCGGCATGGGCGTTGACGCCGTTGATTACGACCGCTCCGGCAGCGCCAGCCTGATCATCACAAATTTTTCGAACCAGATGCTTTCGCTCTACCACAACGAAGGCAACGGCCTTTTTGTGGATGAGGCTCCACGCTCGGAAGTCGGCCGCGCAAGCCTGCTGACGCTCGGTTTCGGCTGCTTTTTCTTCGATTACGATAACGACGGCTGGCAGGACATTTTCGTCGCCGACGGCCACATCGAAGACGGGATCGAAACGGTGCAGAAGCGCGTCAGATACGCCGAGCCGCCGCACTTATTCCGTAACCTCGGCAACGGGAAGTTTGAAGAAGTAACGGCGAAAGTCGGGAGCGCCTTTGCGTCTCCGAAGGTCGCGCGCGGCGCCGCCTACGCCGACATTAATAATGACGGAGCGCTTGACATCTTGGTCATGACCAATGGCGGCCCGGCACATCTCTACCTGAACCAGGGCAGCACGAACCAGAGCCTGCGCATAAAACTGGTCGGGACAAAATCGAACCGCGACGGCATTGGCGCCGTCGTCCGCGTGAGCGCGAGAGGCGACAAGCAATGGCTCACCATGAAGTCCGGCTCCAGCTATCTTTCGCAGAGCGAACTGGTGCTGACCTTCGGCATGGGATCGAAAACCAAAGCCGACACGGTGGAAATCGACTGGCCCAGCGGGCAAGTGGACAAGCTCTCGAACATCGCGACTGGGCAGACGATTACGCTTAAGGAAACGAAAGGCGTGATTGGGTCGCGGCCGTACGGCAAGAAGTAATCGCGGTTCTCCACCCATCTTCGTACTCGGATAGAATCATCTCCGAACCCCGATGACCAAGACGCTCAGCATCGCCCTCGTCGCCAGCTTTCTTTTCGTAATGCTTGTCGCGCTACTGGCCGCGAACGGTCCCACCCCGAATCCCCAGGAAGCGGCGCGCCTCAACAACATCGGCGTCGCCTACATGAACCAGCAGCTCTTTGCGAAAGCGTTGAAGTCGTTCGAAGAAGCGGCAGCCACTGACCCGGCCTTAGCGGTCGCGACCGTCAATCGCGGAGTGGCACTGCTCAACCTACAGCGCGGCGAAGAAGCGAAGGCGCTGTTGGAAAAAGAAACCAAGACCAGCTCCAAAGATCCCCACGCCTGGTACAACCTCGGCCTCTACTACAAGAACTCCGCGGATGCGACTTCCGCCGTTGATGCGTTCCGTCGCGTTACCGAAATTGATCCGAGCGATGCCGATACCTGGTACTTCCTCGGATCGACCTACGCGCAACTCAAACAATTTCCGGAAGCGATCGCAGCCTTCGAGCAAGCATTGAAGCTCGACCCGCACCACGCCTCCGCCGAGTTTGGACTGGCGCGAACCTACCAGCAATCCGGCCAAGCCGACCCCGCCCACGAAGCGATGAAGAAGTTCCAGTACATCACGCAGAACAAGCTGGGCGCTCCCATCAGCCTGGCGTATGGCGAGCAGGGAAAGTATTCGCGGGCGGAAGATTCGCCGATGGCGGTGGAGAAGGTGCCGGCGGAGATTCCGGTGAAGTTTGTGGATGTGACGATGGAAGCGGGAATTGTCTCCCGGCCCGGAGTGGCGACAGGCGATTTAGGCGCCCGGCATCTCGGCCCAGGTGCGTGTTTCTTGGATTACGACAATGACGGAAACATCGATTTGTTTTTACCCGATAACGGAACTCAGGGATCGATGTCGCTCTACCACAATTTGGGAAACGGCAAATTTGAAGACGTGACGAAGAAGGCTGGTCTCGATCACTACGGTCCTGCAATTTCCTGCACCGCAGGAGATTACGACAATGACGGATTCACTGATCTGGCCGTGAGCCTCGACAATCGCGTTCTCCTGCTGCACAACGAGAAGAACGGCACGTTCAAGGACGTGACGCAACAAGCTGGGATCACCATTAGTAATAAGCACTTCGGCAACCCGCTTCTGGGCGGACCGGAGATCATCGGGCTAACATTTATCGATTACGACCACGACGGTGATCTGGATTTGTATGTGACACGCTCCATTGCAGAATACAGCCAAGTTGGCCTTCCTAAGGACATCGACACCGCTTCTGAAGGCGACAACGTGATGTGGCGTAACAACGGAAATGGAACGTTCACGGATGTAACCGAAAAAACCGGCCTCGAGTCCGACTTGTACAACGCAAACTCCATTGGTACGGATTACAACAATGATCGCGCTGTCGATCTGATCGTAACCGGGCACAGAAAGGGCCCCACAGTTTTCGAGAACCAACGCGAGGGCGCGTTCAGGATCAGCGAGATGGCATTCGACGCGCAGAGCCTTGGTGTCGCTGCATTGGATTTCGATCACGATGGCTGGATGGGTTTCGCCTTTACAGAAAGTGGCCCTCCAGGCATCATCCTCTTGCGCAATCATCGCGGTAAATCTTTCGATGATGTGAAACTACCCGATCCCAACTGGGCCCGCGCCTACGGCGTCGCAGCCATCGACTACGACAACGACGGCTGGGTCGATCTCGTCGCCGTCGGCGAGACGAAAGAGGGCAAGGGCGAAGTGCGTCTCTTCCGCAACCTTGGGCCTGACGGATGGAAAGACGTCACCACCGACGTCGGACTCGACAAAATTCAGCTCAAGGAGCCGCGCGCCATTATCGTCGGCGACTACGACAACGACGGCGCTGCCGATCTTTTGATCACGCAGAATCACGGCCCTGCCGTGCTGCTCCACAACGAAGGCGGCAACAAGAACAACTCGCTGCGCCTTGCGCTCAAAGGCCTAAACGACAACAAGAGCGCCATCGGCACCAAAGTCGAAGTCTTCTCGGATGGCATTCGTCAGAAATTTGAAGTGTATGGATCGTCCGGCTATCTCGGACAGAACTCGCCCTACTTGACCATCGGCCTCGGACAGGCGAAAGTTGCCGACGTCCTACGCCTGACGTGGCCGACCGGCGTGCTGCAGGATGAAATCGAAGTCGCCGCCAACAAGGTGCAGAACATCCAGGAACTTGATCGGCGCGGCAGTTCCTGTCCGACGTTGTTCGCCTGGGACGGGCACGAATACAAACTGGTCGGCGACATGCTTGGCGCGGGCGTGGTTGGACACTGGATTGCGGCGAACGATGGTAAGGTCGAGCGCAACATTGCGCGTCCCACCGAAGCCATCAAGCTCGACCGCAGCTCGCTCCGTGAAAAAGATGGCAAGCTCAGTTTCCGCTTCATGGAGCCGCTGGAGGAATCCGTCTACCTCGATCAGGTGAAATTGCTTGCCGTTGATCATCCCGCCGGGGTCGAGGTTTATCCCAACGAATATTTCGCCAGCAATCCGCCGTATCCGCCATTCAAGGTTGTCTTTAGTAATAAGAATGACGCGCGTCCGCCGGCCGGTGCGTGGGACGAGCACGGCCACAATGTGCTGCCAGATTTGCTCGCGCACCGTTATTTCGGCGATTTCAAAGTGCTTTCATTTCAGGGATTCACCGAGCCGCACAGCCTGGAACTGGATCTCGGCGAGCCATACCGGGGCGGTCCGTTGTGGCTCTTGATGCATGGCGAAATCGAATATTTCTCGGCGACCAGCATGTACGCCGCCGATCAGGCGCACCTGCGGCCGTTTGCCCCGTATGTCGAAGCGCTAGTTGCGGGGAGTTCGCCCGGAAACGATGGCAAAGCAAAATGGATCCGAGTCGTCGATGACCTGGGATTCCCAGCCGGCGGTGCGCGCACCATGACCGCCGATCTCACCGGCAAACTTCCGCCGGGCACGCGGCGCATTCGCATCACCACGAATCTGCAGATCTACTGGGATAACATTCTGATCAGCAGAACGTCTCAGGAAAATCGCCAGGATCAAAGTGCCCGTCTGACGCCGGTGCCACTTGCGCGCGCCAACCTGAATTTTCACGGATTCCCGCTGAAGATCGAAGGCCAGCCGCCGGGCAACGTGAAATACATTTACGAAAAGGCCAGCCCCACCGGCCCCTATACGCGTCCCGCCGGCGCTTATACGCGTTATGGAGATGTGCGGCCGCTGCTCGACTCGGTCGACGATAAGTTTGTCGTTTTCGGATCAGGCGATGAAGTTGCGCTCGATTTCGATCCGGCGAACTTGCCTGCCTTGCCGCGCGGCTGGGTGCGCGACTACTTCTTCATCGCCAACGGCTACGAAAAAGATATGGACTTCTACGCCTACCACGGCGATACGGTGGATCCGCTGCCGTTCCGCGACATGGTGACGTATCCGTATCCCGGGAAGTCTTACCCCTCTGACGCCGAGCACTTGAACTACTTGCTCGAATACAACACCCGGTTCATGTCGGGAAATGAAGCGAGCGGATATTCGTTCCAATATCCTAAGTGATGGTGTGTCACAGTGGGGCTGCTCGTTGCTGCCATCTTGATCGGTTCCGTGTTGGGCATTGCTAACGTATCAGCCATGGTTAATATCTACGTATGAGAATCGGCGAACTTGCAAAGCGTGGTGGTGTGAGCGTGCAGGCGATACGCTTCTACGAACGGCGACGCCTCATGCGTACCCCCCGCCGGACGCCCGCGGGATATCGCATTTACACCGAGAAGGACTTTGAGGCCGTCACCGTGATCAAGACGATGCAGCGATTTGGTTTCAAGCTGGTGGAAATCCGGCGCGTGTTGCAGTTATGGATTTTGCCGAGCGACACGGGTGCGCCATCTCCTTATCACGAAGGCTCACAGGAATGCCGTCGCGAGGCCTTGAAACTTGGGGAGAAGAAGCTCGAAGCCATGAACGAGCAAATCCGCTCGTCCATTCAACTCCGCGATGAATTGCAAGCGGCATTAAGTCAAATCCGTGCTGGACTGAATGTTCCGCCGCCACAGAAAATCAGGTCCGATCGGCCCAAGTCCTCTAGATTTGCCGCCATCGCCGCTTCCTAAATTTTTTCTTGACTCTATACCTAGGTATAGACCGGACACTTCTAATAGAGACACGCTCATCGAGCGCTAACTTGCAACAAGACATGCGGGCAATGTTGGCGGCACAAGAAACATGCTGTCCGCTTAACGTGGAGCGCGCTCCTTCGTCTAACGATCATGCCTGCAAAAAATGCGGTAGCGTCGTCTGCACTAACCGAGGCTAAAATGGGCACCGTCATGGCTCATTCATGGAGGACCACTCGCAGAACATTTCTTAGTCTGAGCGCCGGCGCAGGGCTAAGTGTCCTCGCCGGCGGAGGGATGAGTATCCTGGCCGCCGCCGGGGAACGGCGCATCTTCTCGTCCGGCCGCATTGGCAATCTGCGGCTCAAGAATCGTCTCGTACGCAGCGCAACCGCGGAAAATGCCTGGCGGGATGGCGTCATGACCGATGAGGGCATCGCGATCTATCGCACTCTCGGCCAGGGCGGTGCCGGGCTTATCATCACCGGCAACATGGCCGCCATGGCGGGTGGCCGCTACACCGAACTGCAAACGTGCATCTATGACGACCGCTTCATTCCATCCATGCGCCGGATCGCCGAGGCAGTCCACGGCGCTCGCAACGGCTGCAAGGTGTTGGCGCAGATCACCCACACCGCGCCCGAGGGCCAGTTGGCCGACCCCATCGCAGCGTCGGCCAAGCCGCTTCCCTCCTGGAAAAGACAGCCGCGCGCGATGACCGCTCAGGAAGTCGAAGAGATGACCGGGCAATTTGCGCAAGCCATTCGCCGCGCCAAAACCGCCGGTTTCGACGGCGTGGAAATCTACGCGGCCGGATACCTACTCGGCTCGTTTCTTTCTCCCTATACCAATACGCGCGCCGACCGCTTCGGGGGTAGCCTGGAGAACCGCGTCCGCGTCATCGCCGATATCATCTCCAAAGCCCAAAAACTGGTGGGAGGCGATTTCCCCATCCTGGCCAAGCTCAACTGCGATGATGGCCTGGAGGGTGGAACGAACATCGACAGTTTTCCCGCTGTGGCCGCCCAGGTGGAAAAGGCCGGCGTGGCGGCCATCGACGTGATTGGACCGGTCGGCAAAGCCGACGGGGAATCCTACTTCCTCAAATATGCGCAGAAACTGCGCGTCAGGGTGCCGGTGATCCTGACCGGCGGCAACCGCAACGTCGACCGGCTGGAGCAGATTCTGCAGGCGGGCCCACCGGATTTCGTCGCCATGGCGCGGCCCTTCATCCGTGAACCGGACCTTGCCGCCCGCTGGCAGGCGCGCGAAGGCGACCCGCATGCCGCGTGCATTTCCTGCAACCGTTGCCTGGATGGTTTCCGCCAGGGCAAGATCACGCGCTGCCGGGTGAACGAAGCCAGCTGACGGTTCCGCGCACGGCCCTCAACCCTGTGACGGACACCCAGTCTGGAAGCCCGTGCCATGGCCCGATAGGTACGTGCATCCAGCATTAAGCACATTCGGTCTCACTTGTCGCGGCGACTTTTTCCCGGCCCAAGTCCTCTAGATTCGCCGCCATCGCCGCCTCCTGAAGTTTTCCCTTGACTCTATACCTAGGTATAGACCGGACACTGACTTTGCCGGCAATAAGAGGCGATCCAAGACACTTGTGCCAGGAGGTTTATATGCAGAAAAACTGTGCTTTTGTCTTATCTCTACTAGTCGTTGCCATGACTCTTCCCAGTCAAGCGCAACCAGCAAGCGAGCAGGAGAAAAACAAGGCCGTGGCGCGGACGTTCATTGAGGAAGTGCTTGGCCAGGGAAAGCTCGAAAGGTATTCCGACTCCCATACCGCCGACTTTGTGGCCCATGGAACCGAGCGCGACTTCACTCTGGCGGAAGATTTGGCGATGGCGCGGGAAGAACGCACTGCGATGCCCGACATGCAGTTCGCGGTCAAGCACATGGTGGCCGAGGGAGACTTGGTCGTGGTGCATTGGACAGTGTGGGGCACGAACACGCAGCCGGGAATGGGGCTTCCTGCGACCGGCAAACCGGTCAAGGTTTCAGGAATGACCCTGTTCCGCTTCAGGGCAGGAAAGATCTCGGAAGAATGGAACGCCTGGAGCATGCTCTCGGTGCTGAAGCAGGTAGGCCTACTGTGCCCTCCCAAAGGACCTGCGGGCCAAGAGCCGAAATTTCCAAGCCACGATCCAACCAGCCCATAAACTTGAATCAATTTGTTGGTCGGGGCGCGCGGATTTGAACCGCGGACCCCCTGCGCCCAAGTACTGGTCGCACGAGGATTCAACAACTTGCACGGAGCGCGATGAATTGTGACTGAATGCTACAGATGCCTTGTCCAGCAAGGCTTTCCAGCGATGTAGCGACAATCCATCGCACTCGGTAGGGTTTGGTGGTGGGCACAAAAGTGGGCACAGTCGCGCGGGCACCTTTCACGAGCACCCCATCACGCGAGGCCGAACCCCCGGCGCTCACTCAGCTTCAGCCCGTCTGTGCGTGCGCCAAGTGACCATATAGCCGAGGCCCGTGGAACTTCCCAAGCAGGTTGGCACGCTTTGTCGCTCAAGTTCTGGAAATCCCCCGCAACGGCAATGTAGTATGACGACAGTGGCGCAACGAAGACATTGGGAACCGTGGCAACGCGCGGGGACAGCCGCGACTGTCGCAGAAACCAGCACACCGGAGTGGGGACGGCGGATGCGGCGTGTTAAGGGCGCGCGTCACGCGCACGAGACGATACGCGCGTCTGGCCGTGTGCCTGGCGAGGAAGCACGGGCAGAACTGGCGCGATTGCGGGCAGAACGAAAGCGGCACGCCGACGAACGCGACCAGGCTGCGGGCATGGGGAGTCCCGGTGGTGTGATTTCGGGTGAATGGGACCATTTGAGCTGGACAAGTCTCTGCTCCTAGACAAACTCAACCAACACGGAGCTGACCACGGGCTGAAATTTGAAGGAGCGGATCAGGGCTTCGACTACCCGCGTCGAGTTCAACACATTCCAACACATTGATTGACCCTCCCTAGAGACGCGTCATAAGCTGGGAAACGGTCATCTCAAATGCTCTGGCGAGCACTTCGAGATTGCGGATGCATATCTCTTTTTTCCCGTTTTCCAAGTCGGAGATGAAGCTGCGGTCAATGCCGACGTGCTCGGCCATGTAGACCTGTGTCCAGCCCTGCCGCTTTCGCAGTGTGCGCAACCGTTTGCCGAATCGGACACAGATATCAGTGGACACGCCTCAATGATGGCTGTAGGCTTTGGTCGATAAAGCGGCTATAGCCGTCAGACAGTTTTGAGGCGACGCTCGGCCCGCTTTCTCGCTAGGGAGAGCCATTCTGAGGTCGAAAATCCCGGACGGGAGAACGCGAATGCCTGTCATGGTCAAGATTGAATACGTGGACGAAGTTGTTGTTGTCGAGGGAGGGGCGAGGGCCGAAGAAAAGGAAGGTTCTTTATTTGTTTATGACAAGGATGGTGCTGTCACGGCGAAGTTCAGCCCCTCGAAGGTTGAACACTGGTGGACCGGGAGCACCAAGAAGCCGGAGAGCTTCTGAGGGCGTGTACTAGGGGAAGAAACGGGTACGGTGCCGCCGCTGTAGCTATACGCTTAGGATGCCCGTGACAGGCGGTCAGCGGAAAACGCCAGGGGCGAAGTGATCGGAAAAACTATCGGACGGGCGGAAAGGGGCGGACGAGAGGTGCTGAAATGAAAACGTGGATTTTCGCCATTGTTGCTCTCGTTTGCTGTGCCTGTAGCGCCGAGACGAAGCTCGCTGTTGCTCCCCGCTCGACAATGGCCACCTCGCAACTGGTGAAGGGTTTTGCCAGTTCTTGCCCGAACGCCGTCTGAATCGTATCGGAGGAGAAGACCGCAGATTACGTGATCGAGGCTTTTGGCCCGAACGCGGCTGAGATGCTGAAACACTACCGGATAACGCTCTTCGATAAAACGGGGAAGGCCGTATTCAGCACTGACAAACATTTCCCTGGTGCTGCCACCAAAGAGGTTTGCAAGTTTCTGAACGGCGCGAAGTAGGCACGATCATCTGGCTGTAGGATTTGACCGAACGTGTCCGGTATGCCCTACACACGAGCGAAGACCTAGCGAGGGGCGATAAGACTCCTTGCTCTTTGAGGTGCTCCATGAAACGCGCCATTCTCATCGCAGTCTTGGTCTTGTCGGTACAGGCTGTGGTAGCGTTGCTGGCGGCAGCGTCGCCTGTTTCCGCACGGCAGTGGACGGTTACTCTTATGCGCGGCTCGACCATGGATATTTCTCAACTGGTGAGAGGTTTCGCCAAGTCCTGCCCGAATGTTTCCATCGTTGTGGGCGACACCGTCCCAGACTATGTGATGGAAGCCGACTATAGCCCCGGTGTGTCGAATATGCGCTATAGGATCACGCTTTTCGACAGAACCGGAAAAGCCCTGTTCAGCGCCGACAAACTCAGCTCCAACGCCGCCACAAAACAGGTTTGCAGGTTTCTGAACAACGCGAAGTAAACGGAAAGCCGCCCGTCCGGCATCTACACCCCGCCGCGCCTTTCCCTGCGATCATTCGCCCCAGGAGGATCACTAGGTAGGTCAAATCAGTACGGCACCGCTGTTGTGACTGGCGACAAAGGATCGGTGATGGATTGCGAGTACGTCACAACCGCGCTTACTCATGGTTCGGGCGCTTGCGCAGATAAGAACGGCACACTCTGCAAGCTCATGTTTTGAGGGCTACCGACGCACGTATCGTGAACCTGTCCAGCGCTGTGAGAACGGCGGTGACCTCCCCGCCGCTCTGGAATTTGACCGTGACCTCGCGGCCTAGCAGTGCGCGGAGCAAGGCATCGTCGGGCGGCTTGGACTGCGTTTGTTTGGGCGCACCCTGGCGCTGAGCCTCGTACCGCTGCCGTAGCGTCAGGCTTCCTTCTTTCGGTTTCATGGTTTTCCCTTCCATGTCCATTCTCAACTGCCCTCCAAGCCGCAAAGCTTTCAATCCGCTACACCGCTACAAGGCCCGTCAATTGCGGCTCTGCCACTGTTTTCCTTCCGCTACGGCCCGGCTCCTGTAGCGGGTCAAAATGGCGGTTTGCGCCAGTGTTTATGCGGTCTGTAGCGGTGTAGCGGATTTAGAGGTAACGTTTCCACGCATCCTCGAAACTCTCGCGCATGTATCCCTTCACCACCTGTTCTCCGCACCGAATGTTCTGAGGCTGAATTCCAAAGGGCCGAAGCCACCGAGCGAGAGAATGAGAATTGAGACCTCTACCGTTGAACCAGCCCGACCACGGTGACTCTTCGAGTGAGTTGAGCTGGCAGAGGAGTTCCGAACTTGGCAGGCGATCATGCTCAGAGCCGAACACCTCGCGCACATCACCGAGTAGTTGAATCCCCCAGTCTCCCGATTCGCTCCGTGACTTCAGGTTTGCCAATCGTGTTGCGATGGTCTGCAACTCTGCGATTCTCTCCGGCGCTGCCTTCTCGCACACCGAAAACAACGGGAGCCACAGTTCTGCCTCTCGATCTCTGAGAAAGGGCAGGTCATTGTCCTGATAGTGAGCTTGCACGGTTCCAGCATTCTCCTCGGCCCACGTGCTCAGTTGCTTGCTCAAAGGAGTGACCTCCGCTTGCACACGCGCCAGCCGAAACCGCTCTAGCTGTGCGTCAGCCCGCCGTTCCATGCGCATCTCAATGCAGCGATCAGCGAGCGTGTCTTGTAACTGCCCGATCAGCACGAGCGCCTTTGGGCAGTAGGGGTCGAACGGCTCCGGTTCGTAGTTTGTCTGAGATTCCTTTGTGTCTTCTCTCTTCGTTTTCCCTTTCTCCGTTCGCTCCCTGGTGATCTGTTTGCAACGCCAGACAGATTGGCCCTGCCTGTATCCCGCATTGAGGATTTCCCGTAAGACGGACGCTCTGTCGTCCTTCTTCCGCCCCAGGTACTCTGCTTCATCAATAAGCAGGGTTCGCTTCCGTGCTTTCAGTAGTCGGTACAGCGCGGCGGACGAGATGCTCACGGTCTGCAAGGGCTCGAAACAGACAAGCCCCAGCAGTTCACAAAGCCTCGTCTTGCCACACCGCTTCGTTGGCGAGGTGATCGCCAGATAAGGGAAAGCGTCGAACACCTCATGCAAGTGCGTGGCAATGGTCCATAAGGCTAGGACCAAGGACAGGCCGGGATGGAGGGCGAGAAATCGAGAGAACAGAGTCGCCAGCTCATCCACGATGTTGAGTTTCTCTTCCGTGCTCACGGCGATCTGGGCTGCACGTGCGGCGGATTCATCGGCCACGGCGCGGCCTCTGGGCGGGAATTGTGCCCTCGCTGATAAGGCGTTGACCCTCATCCTCTAAAATGCGTACTGCCCGGCCCAGCCTGACTATGCCAATGCGTCGTTGTGCGATCCACGCCCTGATTGTGCTCTCCTTCAAGCCAAGTGATTCCGCGAACTGTGGGACTGTGAGTAACCTGTTCATGCAAGTCGCCTCCGCGACACGAGTTGTGTATCAGAGTTCGGTTCGGATGAGCCGTCATGGGAAGGAAAAATTTGTGCGGGAAGGTTCTGGCTGCTAAGTCATCACAATTGAACGTACTGCGTAGGTGCCGGGGAAAGAAGGCAAGAGGACAAGGAAAGAAGGAAAGTTGTCCTCAGTTGCCTTATCTATCTTTTGAGATAATCACGTCAATCCGTTTGCGATACTCGGCGTTCAAATAGGCTTGGCTCCAAGACTGTACTCCTGCGGCTTGCCACTTCGACGGTAGCGGCACTTTCGTCCGGTCGAATATCTCGCATAGCTCACTAGCCTTTACGTCCCCATTAGCCTTGACAAGAGCCCTTCGCTTTGCAACCTCAGGATCAGCAACAGCCTGAGCTTGCGGTTTGCCCGCCGACTTTCCCGCCTTTGACCCAACTGCCTCATCAACAGTCCGCGTATCTGCATTCCTGTTGCTGTACTCGACCTGCATTTCCTCAATCTCTCTTCGGAGATCAGCGGCTTTTCGTTCCGCAGGTCCAGGTTCCCCGGTTCCCCACAACCTCCAGTTCGGATCTGCTCCCCTCAACTGGAGCATTCGCTGCTTATTGATTTCTAATGATTCGGCCAGTGAGGCGGTGGGCCAATGCCGAAAGCGGCTGCGCTCTGGTTCTGACAAGCCCGCTGACCCCGGCCTCGGCATCCTCGGCATCGAAGCGACGGGCGAACTGCCTGGGGAGTTACTTATTGGCCGTTTCTTCGTCATACCACCTCCCGCGTGGCATCCCGACACCTAGAACATCGGCAGGCGGGCCGGGATGCGCCCGCCGTTCGCCGCGTCCGGCTAGCCGACTCAGTTTTGAGTGTATCGTACGGCTGCTCTCAGTCAAGAAGTCTGACCCTGTCCCTTATTTTTCGCTTTGTAATAACCTAGCGTTAGGTTTATGATAATTGCGTGACTGACGTGAGCAAGGCAGCCAGCGTGATGGGCCGCAAGAGCGCCGACGCTCGCAAGAAAAAGTGGGGCAGGAAAGAATTCGTTCGCAAGATGCAGGAGTGGGGCAAGCTCGGCGGGCGGCCCAAGGCGAAAGGAACGAAGGCGAAGGCAAAAAGGGGAGGCAAAAAGTGAGCATATACAAGCGAGGCGAAGTCTACTGGTACAAGTTCATGTGGAAAGGCGAGCTTGTACGGGAATCCACGAAGCAGGGCAATGACAAAATCGCGCGTCAGATGGAAGCGGCTCATCGCACGTCGCTGGCAAAGGGGGAGGTAGGGATTCGTGACAAGAAAACCGCGATGACGCTTGCCGAATTCTGCGACGACCGTTTCGAGCCTTGGGCCAAGGCGACATTCGGGCAGTCGTCACCCAAGACTTGGCTTGATTTCTACCGGGTTGGTCTGCGAGCGATCCGAAACTGTAGAGCCCTGGCCAGCCTTCGACTGGACGAGATAACGAGTGAGCGGGCTGCGGAGTTTGCGGCATATCGCCAGTCCCAAGGCTTGCAAGTGAGCACCGTCAACAGTTCGCTTCGCGTTTTGCGTCGGATGCTGCGACTGGCTGTGGAGTGGGGCGAGTTGCAGTCAGTGCCGACAATAAAGCGGCTACCTGGCGAGCGCCATCGGGAACGTGTTGTCAGCGAAGACGAAGAGGCCCGCTATCTTGGCGCTGGGTCTGAATTGCTGGCTTCAATAGTGACCGTCTTGATTGACACAGGAATGCGCCCTGAAGAATGCTACCGCCTCCGCTGGGAGTCGATTACCTGGGCGAACGGGCGGAATGGGACGCTGCTTGTTACGCACGGAAAGACAGCGGCTGCCCGCCGCGTGCTCCCGATGACCCCAAGGGTTAGAGCAATTCTAGAAAACCGCTGGGAGCGCGACGTGAGGCCACTAGAGGGTTGGATCTGGACTGCGCCGACCTTGAGTGGGCACGTGGAGCCGTCCAGCCTCAAGAAGCAGCACAAAAAGGCTCTCCTGCTGGCTCGTGTTCGCCCGTTTGTGTTGTATAGCCTCCGCCACACGTTTCTAACGCGGCTCGGTGAGTCGGGCTGTGACGCTTGGACGTTGGCACGTATAGCGGGGCATAGCTCAATCGCGATCTCCAGTCGTTACGTTCACCCCTCAGAGGATGCAGTCCTGTCGGCCATGTCCAGGCTAGGTGGGCACAAAACTGGGCACAGTGTTGACTTAGAGGATCGCGACGCTGCGTCGAAGTTACGTCTATCCGCGTGAAGTGCAGAGGGTTAATTGGTCGGGGCGCGCGGATTTGAACCGCGGACCCCCTGCGCCCAAGGCAGGTGCGCTACCAGGCTGCGCTACGCCCCGACTCTATTGCTCTACTGATTCTAAACCACTTTGCTTTTTTGCATTGCGGCCGACTGCCCGTTCTTGGTGCAAACTGTGCCAAAACTGTGTCAAAACTGTGCCAAAACCCCATCAGTTCACCCTCGCTGTGTCAGAACTGATGTTCTCCTCATTTGCCTGCCGATTCAGCTTGAATAAAGCCTCGCGCTTCATCTGCAGCTTCATTTGAGAGTACTTCTTGAAGACCTTGGCGTCTCCCTGCCTCAAGAGCTGCGTGACCCATTCATCCGCAACACCGCCCGCACTCAGCCGCGTCGCGTAAGTCGATCGCAGATCGTAGATGCGAAAGTACGGGATACCGGCGCGCCGCAAGGTGGCATGCCAGACCGTCTTGAGAGTTTTTTGGTGCCCACTCGGGTTCTCATCACTCGGAAAAAGATACGGACTGCACGGAGATAGACGAAGCTGGTCCCGAAACGCCTCAACCGCTAAAGGCGTCAACGGCACCTCCGCCACTCCGTTGGGTGTCTTGGAATCGGGGATCCAAACCACCGCGTTCTGAAGGTCCAGTTGGCTCTTTTTCATCGGCATCAGCTCCTTGTACACGCGCAGCCCCGTCTCGGTGATGATCCGCACGATGTTGCGCAGGTACTCCTGAGCATGGATCTCGATTTTCCGCTGTTCCGACCACGAGAGATAGTGCGGGCGGAACAAGCTTTTCAAAGTGACCGGGAACTCCACCCCGGCACAAGGATTTGAGGGGAGGAGCTTTTTCCTCACGGCGACGTTTAGCATGCGCCGAAGAACTCGTAGCTCCTGGTGTACGGTTGCGGGCTTGAGCTCTTGACGCTCGACGAACCCGGCGGCCGTGTGGACGCGCACACGGTCCCGAAGCCGTCTGCGCAGGTACAGCTCAATTTCATCTGCATTGAGATCGGCCAACTTGCGAGACCGAAAGGCGCTTTTCAGATGCTTCGAAGCTCGCATATTGGCGTCGTGAGTCTTGGCAGCGCGTATGGGCGGTTTGGAATAGTTCTCCAAAAAAAGATCCGCCCATTTTACGAACTCTAACTGCTCGCCTTTGCGGACGACCTCGAGAACTTTGTCGTCCCTAGCGTGCAGTCGTTCCCGAAGTTTCCTGTTCGCTTCCTGCCAGTCTTGGGTGAAGGTTGATTCTCGGATGCGCTTCCCGTCTCGATCCAGGTAACACATCCAGAGAGCTTTTGTACCGCTTCGCCGGTAGACAACACCGTCGTGCTTTCTAGGTCTTGCCATTTCCCACCTCTTGTTTGAACGTGGCGCGGAATGGCTCAAGATCCGCTCGCAAGAAACGGATGTTTCGGCCCATTACGCGGAGGTGGGGAATCTGCTTTCGCTCCACCCAAAGATACACTGTCTGTATGCTTACGCCCAGATAGGTGGCCGCTTCTCGCACGGTGAGGGGAAGTTCCTCGCGAAAGAAGGGCATCCCGGCGTTTACGACGCTGATTACGGCATTTGGCTGGACCTGCTTGGAACTCATGGAGCTGTTCATAAGCGGGATTGCTCCTTGTGTCAAAAACTCAAACGGCAGTGGGACGAGGGCGGCAACGCAATATACGCGGCTGCTTTTGGGGCGCGATCTGAAGACACGAATTGGAGCTAGACCAGCGATAGGGCGCGGTTGTGCAGGTGGCGCAACGGGTTGGCCTCGAAAGCAGGCCGTGACGACTGTCGGAGGCTAGGTGCTGTTTAGTTGCCGACGGCAAGGTTGGGCAGCAGGAATTGCAAAGAGCGGGGCATTGCTGAAGCGACTTACCGATTGCGCTTTGGCTGGACTCCTAACGCCCCCGCCGGCGCCAACAATTGCGAGCCCGCAAACGGCAGCAGGTCCTGCAAGAAGGACAGCAGCGCCAGCGCCCGACTCCTCGTCAGCAGAGAGTCGCTAGGTGCGCTGCGGACACGAGACATGCGAGATCTGGTGTGCCTGCGCCCGCGGCCTCGACAGAATAAGCTAAGCATGGTACAACACAATAAGCTAATTATTGCACAGCATAATAAGCTAAGATACACACAACACAATAAGCTAACGAAAGTACGGTACTCATGGCTTCGCCATCGGAAAAACTCGCACAGTCCCTGGAGGTTCTGCACAGACTCCAGGACGCCAGCGGCGCTGGTGCTATACGCGCGAAGGACATGACTCGCACTCACCGGGAGCGCTTGCTCGCGAACGGGTTTCTTCAGGAAGTCATCAAGGGATGGTACATCCCCAGCCGACCAGATGAAGTGAAGGGGGAGAGCACCGCGTGGTATGCGTCGTTCTGGCGATTCTGCGCTGTCTACCTTGAAGCACGTTTTCGCAAGAACTGGTGCCTGTCTCCGGAGCAATCGCTATCCCTGCACGGCGGCAACTGGACAGTTCCCCGGCAGCTTGTCGTACGGTCCCCTAGAGCCCGCAACAAAGTCACTAAGCTCCCGCACGGTACATCTTTGCTCGACCTTCGCGCCGCACTCCCTGCAGCGCCTGACAAGGAAGAAAAGGAGGGTTTACGGATTTTCTCGATTGAATCGGCTCTGATTGAGTGTTCTCCCCAATATTTTTCGAGCCATTCGACCGACGTGCGTGCGGTGCTGGCAATGATCCGCGATGCATCCGGCTTGCTTGCCAAGCTTCTGGAAGGCGGACACAGCACGATTGCAGGTAGGCTTGCGGGCGCCTTCCGCAACACCGGACGCGACCGCGTCGCGGATGAGATTACGAAAACGATGTCAGCCGCGGGGTATGACGTTCGTGAAACCGATCCCTTCGCTGACCGACCGTCGCTTGTACTCCCTGCCCGCGAAACATCTCCCTATGTGAACCGCATAAGGCTGCTGTGGCAGAAAATGCGGGAGCCCGTGACTGAGCGCTTCCCGAAAGCGCCGGGACTGCCGCGCGATGTCGGCGCCTACATGAAGGGTGTCGACGAAGCATATGTGACCGATGCCTATCATTCTTTGTCGATCGAGGGCTATCGCGTCACTCCTGAGTTGATCGAGCGCGTGCGTAGCGGCGCCTGGAATCCTGAGGCGCACGAGCAGGATCGTGAACAGCGCAATGCCATGGCGGCGCGCGGGTACTGGCAGGCGTATCAAGCGGTCCAGAAAAGCATCGGCAGGGTCCTGAAGGGCGAGAATCCGGGTCTTGTCGCAGATGAAGATCACGCGACGTGGTATCGGGAGATGTTTGCCCCAAGCGTAACCGCCGGCCTGCTGAGACCCGCCGACCTCGCTGGTTATCGCAACAGCCAGGTCTACATTCGCCAGTCCATGCATGTTCCCCTTAACCGCGAGGCGGTGAGGGATGCCATGCCCGCTTTTTTCGATCTGCTGCGCGAGGAAATGGACCCCGCGGTGCGGGTAGTCCTCGGGCATTTTGTGTTCGTGTACATCCATCCGTATTTGGACGGGAACGGGCGCATGGGGCGCTTTCTGATGAATTTGATGATGGCGTCGGGCGGATATCCGTGGACGGTAATACCGATCAGCGAGCGCAAGACATACATGGAGACTCTTGAGAAAGCGAGCGTCAAAGAGGACATAGGACCGTTCGCGGACTTCCTCTCGGGCCTCACCAAGAAACGAATGGCGGGAGAGCCGCTGCCGGCGGTACCAAAGGTCTCGCGATGAACGAGTCGATCTCAAGTGAAGTGTCCACGATTATGCACTGTCCATTACTAATGGAGAGAGCATAATCGTGGACAAGAATGAGAGACCGTGCACTGCGAGTGCGAGGAGTGGATCCAGGATCCCTCCGGGGCCTGCGCACTGGTGCGAAACAAAGCTGGACCGCAGCCGGAACTTTCGTCGGAGTTTTGACCGCAATGCGTGAGGGTCACCTTCATGAGAGTGTTGGCGTGCGCGCCGACTTGCCCGCAGGTCCGCATAGTCGCTATGCCGAATACATGGTTCGGGAAGCACAGACATGCCCGCTATCATCTCGGCGTCCCATTGCGCGCCGTGCGGCACGCGAGACTCAACGAGAAAGGCGAACTCCTGGAGTTGTAGCTTGTGGATCGTCTCACCGAAGATGTTGCAGCGACTGGGCCGGGCAGCGCCGATAGCGTCGAACGGGCGGTAGCGCTATCCCTGCCGGGGTACCACATAGTAGTAGATTGCGAGGTAATGGCAGATACTTCCCGCAAGCACGAACACGTGCCAGATCGCGTGACTATACGGCAGCCGCCGCCACGCATAGAATCCAACCCCGGCAATATAGGCGGCTCCACCCGCCACCAGCCAAAGCACTCCGGGGACTCGTACCGCCGATAGCAGCGGCTTGAAAGCAATCACCACGAGCAGTCCCATTGCGATGTAGAGCGGAGTCGAGATTTTTCGCGCATGGTCGAACCAGCGCACCTTCATGAGCACACCCAGAAAACAGAGTCCCCAGACGAGGCCGAAAAGCGTCCAGCCCCAGCCTCCATGCAGGCTGACCAGCGTGACCGGCGTGTACGTTCCGGCAATCAGGAAATAGATGCAGCAGTGGTCAATGGTCTCCAGGGTGCGCGCCCAGCGGGGAGATGGAACGCTGTGCAGCGTCGTCGATGCCGCGTAGAGGCTCACCAGCGTTGCCGCATAGACGCAGCAACTCACGATAGCCCACGTGTTCCTGCTCCAGGCCGCCGCCACGATTAGGAGCACGGCACCCAGAAGACTGAGCGCCAACCCAATTCCGTGCGTCACTGCATTCGCGAGTTCTTCCATGTTCACGCTTTGAGCGGTTTCATCGTTATAGTAAACCCCGGCCCAGTTCCGCGCCGTGTTCACTGGACGAAAAGGATGCAAAACCGCATACCTGCTCGGCCAAAGGTGGGAATGAGTCTTGTTTGTGTTATTCATGACAACGGAATATCTTCCGAGCATTGAGGTGCTCATAATGTCGAGCGGGAACCCCACGGAACTTGCGAAAAAGGAAGCCGGCCTGATCGCCGCTATCGCAAAGATGCTCCCAGACTTTGCGAGGACATGCCGCGCGCAGGACACGCCGGTTGTCATCATGCACCAGGACGCTTTCGCCGCCGATTATCAGGAAGAGGAATATCGGCTCATGGGCATGGCGATAAAGTTCGCTGGTATCTGCGGCAAAGAAGTCCGCGTCATCGGAACCAACAGGCTCACTGTCGACCAGAGCCCAACTACTCACTGAGCGTTGGTGAGCAACTCTCCCGACCTGCCTTAGTCGGCACCCAAATTCTCCGAGCGACGAAAATTACCGATCACATTGTGGCTGACCGCGAGACCGCGTTTCGCCTGAAAAACCCATTCGCCGAAAAGACCAAGTGCCAAGCAGTGAAGCCTTGAGCGTGTGACTCGATCGAGTCACGACTCCCTCGCAACTTCTGTCTCAGCAAAGTCGCTCTTTTCATCCACCCGTCGCCGGATCTCCTGCAGCCAAAGCCTTGGATTCGAACCGTGAACGAGCCGTCTTATGAATCCCAACCTCTCCCCGATATTGTCCCGGTTGCGCCTGATATCGTCCTTCGTGACCTTGGTGTACAGGGCAAGGAAGGTCTCCATACTCCTTGGCTTTGCGAATACGTAGGTGGCATGGCCCAGTTGCGGCGTCTCGACGATGACCGCCTTCTCGAGGTCGAAAATGTATTCGCAACGAAACAGATAGATTCGCCGGGCTCGACGGGAGAGTTGGCGGTAGAAGAGCGGGTCATAATCGGGACGCCAACTGATCTGAGCAATATCGAAACCACCCGGAATACCCAGTTCAGAACACATTCGTTCCAGTTCTGTTCTCTCGATGGCTCGGTGGTCCAGACATAACCGAATCTGTTCCAAAGCGCGTGAGCATTGTCCGAAGCGATGGTAGGTCGTTCGGGCGGTCTCCAATTGCTGCTGAAAATCCGCGGGAAGCTTGGCTGCGAGCCGACTAGGCAACGCAGTTTCCCAGATGACCAACTCCCAGTTGCCGCCGCGCTTCCGGTATTTGGCGCTGCGCACGAACGTGCCGTCCACTTCCAGCCTGGCACCCAATAGGTGCTTCCACCGGTTCCAACTCGGGTTCCACACGGTGTGCAGGACGGCAGGATCGATCCAGAACTCGAGTTTGCGGCGTACGTCGCGGCACAACGCCCGGTCGTCATAGAAATCGCAATTCCGCAGCGCCAGGTGGAACCGGCGGCTCCGATGTTCGGGTGAGAACACCAAAATGCGATGTGCGAAGAAGGCGTGGCCGTCGCGGGAGCGCTCACCTCCCACGACAATCGAACCGAAGCCGCCGTAAGGAAACACCGCCGGAGCGTCGGGGTCCGTGAGCAACTTGTCGTAGCAAGCACGTAGTTCTGGCTGGCCGAGGATGTTAAAGGCTCGCTCTGTTGCTGCCTGGTCGCTGTGCGCTGCGCCTGCCGATGTGAGTTCCAGGTATCGAAGCTTGAATGCGAGCCGGATTTCAGCGGGGGCAGCGCTGGAAGAAACTCCCAAAACCTCGTAGAGGTTGGGGCGCTTGCTTTGCGCATCCGACTGAGGGAGACGATAGAAGTACTCGCGCAAGATTTCGCAAGGCAGAAAGATGGCAGAAATGCCCAGGTGGCCGTGCTGAACCTGGGCGGAAACGAAATGCTGTTGTCTCTTGTCCAATTTGGGATGGGTGACGTATCCGACCGGGGCCTGGTACAGGCAACGATCTATCCCTGAGAAATGAGCCTTTGTGACGTAAATCTCAGGGCCTGTGGTATCTTCCGCAAGCATGGGAAACGCAATCTCGTCTCCCACCATAATGTGGCCGGCCACGATGCGAGACACGAGGATCTTCCCACGGTTCGTGAGTACGCAGACAGCCGGGTTGCGCTCTCTCGCGATGCTCGCCACTCGCTCGCAAAAAATTGGCACGGGCTCGCTCAAGGTTGCGGAAGCCATGTTCACGAGCGCATTCTAAGGCGGTCATATCGGGAGGTCGAACGCACGAAAGGGCCGTCAGGCTGCCCGCACGATTTACCGACTTTTCTCTGCCGGCCCGGTAGAGTTGTGCATTGCGCACCGGCTCTCTTCTGGCGGAAGGAACATCAACGTGGGGTCGTGTCTTGAGAAAACTCCCCTGAAGTATCGGGCTGCAACTCAGCGATTCGCATCGCAATCCCTGTGACGCGGCCCACGATCTCGGCGTCTTGGGGATAACGCAGGTGCCGGATTGGTACCGGCGATTTGGGGGATGGCACAAGGAGCAAGCGGCTCCCCTCGAGGTCGCACCAACTGCAGGCGTAACGATTGTCGCGAAGCTCGACAAAATAGACCGGACGGTCGTGTTCGCTCGGCCAAACGCCCTTGGTGACCTTGTTTTGACGCGGATCGATCTGGACGAATGCGCCTGGACGGATCAGGGGATCGAGCGTGTAGTCCTCGGTCCCGACATACCCATAAAGCACATCCCGGAGACCAGCCTGCTGCAGCAGGAAGAGCGGCATCTCACCTAAGCCCTGCAACATTCGATGGACCAAATTCGTCCGCTCCAAGGGAAGCTTCGACGCCAAGTTCAGAGAAGGCGCTACAATCGGCTCCGCTCGCGCGAGCGTCAGGCCACTGAGGTGGGTGTGTGGCAGGGCTATCAATCCTCGTTCCTTACCAAGATCGCGGATATTGAGTCCGAAGAGGCTCAAGATCTCGTTGATGTCGCATTCGTAGATGAGGCTGAGGCTTTGGAACTTCGCGAGGCGTGGTTTGGATTTACCGTTTTCGAGGTCGCTTACCCAATTGTGAGACACGTAGAAAGCTGGATCTCTCGTTTCTTCTGCAATTTGCTGGCTAATCTGCTCGACCCGACGGATGGACAGGTGCAATCGCTCGCGTTTCGCGCGGAGACGCTGACCAGCTACGGTACTTGACGACGGGGCCAACATTGGGAACGGCTCAGGTTGGCGTTTCGGTATGGTAGGCGCAAATCGGTCGCTTTGTCCACCGCGATTAAGTTTTGTTCGGAAATCCGACATACTCCGTACGAATTCTCAATAGCTTGCGAGGCCTCAACAGGCTGATTCGCACCAAGCTGGTCGGGACTCCGACCACGATCTCACCTATAACCTGTTACCCATCGTCAGAAAAAACCGCATTCCTGCGCTGAAAGCGAGCCCCTGCCCGAAATACCGGACAAGTAGCAGATATTTGTGACAGCGCCGACGCGAATGTTTAAACCGAAACAAATCTCTGCGAGCAGATTGATACTGGCCGGAAATGTAATTCAGGTCGTACTGGTCTTCGATGAGCACTCGGACTTCTGACCGGCTGTAAGCCCCACTTCTCGCGAGAAAGACGCGACGCGAGGGCCGGCAGTGCCTTCTCAGACGAAGCGAAGATCGAACGGAGAGCTTGCGGAGCGGGTAAAGTCTATCCTGGCGAGCAAGAAGCTTACGCTGTACCAGGCATCCCAGAGATCGGCAGCTTTCTTTGGCCGGTCATCACCTCACTACCTGCCGCACAATCTCTATTACGATCTCCGGCACGGGAGCTTCAGCCCGAGCCTGTTCCAATTGTTTGCCTTTAGCCGGATCTCCGATTACCGGCTCACGGACTGGCTGCGGGTCTTTGGCTTTGACATCGAGGCAATCCCTCGCTTACAGATTCAGCTTCCTTCAAAACGCACCGCACTTCTGGAATCATCGCTGGATGACCCGAACGCGTTCATCCCTTGGCTTCGGAATTTGCGCGCTAGCACCACTCCTAATGCCGTAGTACCACTGTCGCAGGTTCTCGACTGGACGAAGCCCCGACGCCTTGGCTCACTAGCAGAACCGAAGGGCAAAGGTTTCTTATACGCGAAGATCGGTTATGAGGACGCACTTGCTTTTCCAGAATTGCTCGCGGGCAGCATCGCCCGTGTAAGTCCTGGGATGACGGACCACCTGCTGAGGCAGATCAGCGGTGAGGAGTCCAGCAATCTGTTGCTGGTTGAGCATGGGAAGGGACTGTCTTGTTGCCGGATCCGGGTTGTTGGAGGTGGGCGGATTGCGACGATCAGTACCCAACTGCCGTATGCCCAAGTTGAGTTCAAGGTTCCTGAAGAGGCGAGGCTAGCTGGCGTAGTGGATCTCGAGATCCGCAGCCTGCTACGGCTAGAGCAACCTGCCGTTGCTAAGGAGTTGGCGAAACGCTGGAAGCCGGAAGCGCTATCCCCCGAACCATCTCAACTAGGTTCGCTCCTTCGCCGTGCCAGGCTGCGAATGGGACTCTCGTTCCGTGCGGCCTCTGCGATCAGTCGAGAGATCGCGGATTCGCTGGGCGATGAACGTTACTTCATAGCTTCCGGATCTCTATCCGACTATGAAACGCTCAACATCCCACCCCGCCACTTTCACAAGATCGTGACGTTCTGCGCGGCTTATTCGCTGCGCTTGAATGCGATATTTAAGACGCTTGGTCTCAGCCTGCAAGAAGCTGGACTGGAACCTATACCGGAAATGCTCATCGGCCGACCATCGCTGGCGGCGATTGAGGCGGCTGCTGAGATGGATGAGATTGAGCAAACCGGATTTATTGGCGATCTGGTTGCTGAACTTGGGGAGACCCCCTTCTTTCTGCGGGGATCGCTGAAAGCGCTCTCCGGTTTAACAAGACCAACCCTACGAGACTTCTTCTGGATCGGCGGGAAACGAAATACCTTCCATCCATATCTAGCGGGTGGGGTGCTCGCCGTGGTGAATCGACAAAGGAAAAAGCCCAATGACTGCGGCTCAAAACCGCTATGGCAACAGCCGTTGTATGTCATTCTCAAACGTGATGGGACCTACTTGTGCGGGTGCTGTACCCGCGAGAACAGCAGTTTGGTGATTCACTCGTATCCTGGCGGAGTCCACAGGCGAGATCAATTCCGGAATCGCGATGCTGAGGTGATCGGCAAGATTTTTACGATAGTGCGAAGGCTGTCCTGAGGTCCGGGCGTGTTGTCTGAAGAGAGCAGAGACGCGACCTCGCGTACTAACGGAAGAATCATGATTAGTACTTACGTTCGTGTTGACTTCTCACATTTACACCGCGCTCGCTACCAGTGTCCTGCTCTTGCACGGACTCTTCATCCGCTGGGTCGCCCTCGGGGCAATATTGACGCACCTCCGCCCGAGGCTGCGCTGGCTGCACATTGCTTCTCTGGTCTGGGGAATTCTCACTGAAGTTCTACCCTGGCCATGCCCCTTGACCCTGTGGGAAAACTGGCTGGAGAGCCAAGCGGGAATCACACCTTACCAGGGCGGCTTCCTGCTCCACTATATGGACAAGCTCGTCTACCCGGGATGTTTCCGCTACCCTGCTCACGGCTACCGGCGCCACTGTCTGCACACTGAATCTCGCCTTCTACGCTCGGCAACTGTGGGTCGGCCATGACATCATCGCCGCCAGACGGAATCGCTAGTGTCTGCCTTGGCAGTCGGTCAGTCACGTTTTGACGGACTGGAAGAGTCCGGCTTGCCGACGACTCGGGAACGGTCCTGTTCGTGGACACTTGCGCGTTTGCCGGGACCTATGTCTTGCGCAATATCGAGCTGCTTGGGCGCAGGCATAAATTTGAACCTCATCACTAATCGGGTACGGGTTCTGCGACTCGCCTGATCGGATTGCCAAGAGTGAAGTAGTCATAATACTCGTCGTTTGCGCCGGTCATTGCTAAAAATATCCGGTGAAACCTGACTCGAAGAAGCTTGAGGTCGCGTATCCATTCGACGTCCACTTCGTCATCCTTCCCGTGTGCTGATGCGTGCCTTGCATCGTGCGCTCGCCTTTCACGTTTACTGAGTGCAAGCCCCAACTCGTCAACGAGGTCTTTGCCCGTGGAATGTTGCGATCGGTTGTTCAGGTTTCTTATCTTGTTCTTGAATGTCTCGCGAGTTTCACTCGGAAGACCTGAGTTGTCTAAGGAGGACTCGAGCGAGGTTCGAATCTTGTCCCAAGTTTGGTCGTCCACGACCTTAGAGGATTCGGGAGCTGCCGTGCTGGTGAGATAGGCCCGTTGTAGAGACTCAAGTGCCGCCCCGAAGTGCACTGCCGCAATATGAGGTGTTGCGGTCACGGCGTGCCAATAGGCCCAACTCACGACTCCGAAGTTGAGATCATCGTATTTTGCGTAGATTGCGTTTACCATGCGTGAGAGTTTTGCCGCGTCGATGTCCCAGAAGGAGCGAGGCCCGAGCGGACTTGGTGGTGTTGGCGGAAGCGCGATTGCATGTCCGTGCATGCTGTACGGTGAAACGACTTCGAAGTCCGTCAAGTGCCATTCTTCGTCAAAGCGCGACACTCCCAAATAAATCAAATAGCTGCCCAATGAAAAAGAGAGGCAGCGACGAAGGCGGTCCCGAAACTCGTCAGTAGGAACGCCGTCGTAGACGATAAAGCCCGGCTTCTTTGCGTCTGTAGCGCTGATTCCTTGCGCTTCGCAGAGATATAAATGAATGCCTTCAACTTCTAATTGCGCAGCTGCCCACGAACTTCCGCTCGGAGATGAACTGCCACTCATGACCAGTTTCGGACGCGTGGGCGGCACGCCGCCGAGGATTACTGTAACGGTGTTTGAACTCTTCTTTTCGATGTTGTCGGGCCAGAGAAATTCTGTAGGAACATTCTCCAGCCAATCAATGGCGTAGCGTGGGCTCTGAGCCTGAGGAAACTTGCCAACGAGCCGGTGAATCTCGACTTCTTGAATTGTGGTTCCGGGTGCAATACCTTCGAAGTGCCGGTTTGTATGAGTAGGATTAACCCCGATGGCCTCAAGTTCGAGTCCCATACTAGTGCGGAACGTGACACGGTCATCATTGATTCGGACAGTACACGGCGGGTGATGCGATTTCGGTTCTGTGGCGGACCCGGATGCCTCAGTTTCCATGCAGAGGCGCAAGTCCGCGTCACGCCGTATGGTGAAGCGATGAATGGGACCGGCAAGCGGCCCATGGTCGTCTACCGTCGGCGCATAGCTTTTGATGATCTCTTTGAAGCTCTCCCATTGCCAACTGAACATAGTGCTCTCTCGTCGTGGTAGATCGTTGGGCCTTGTTTGGCCCGTATTGAAAAGCGATAGCGGGTTCCGAGCGCTCCGCAGGAAATGAATCACCAGGTGAGCCTCAAGGCAATTCTAGGCCCGACCTCCAAATTGGTAATGGGAAGTCGGCTTTGCTCCGGTCAACTGTCGCGGTAGGGAAGGTTGGGAAGGTACCGCCCAGTAGACCAAGTTTGTCGCGAAGTCCTGACACTCGGGCTTGGCACCCTCCGAGCGTCAGCATAGGTCGAGTTTGCGAACGAGCGGCCGTCAATCACTCCCAAGCAAGGTCCTTTACTTTCAGCAACACTCAACGAAATTGAGCGAAAGGCGAACAGTGAGCACTTTGTCTGGACGATCGCAGTTGTGGCCGCCTATGCTTCTGTTCCAAACCGCATCTCCGATCCCTGTTCACTTATATGCGAGGTCGTTCTGTCGTTCCGCATCCCGAATGAGCTGCGCTGGCTCGCAAAGCAGATTCGGCCGTTTGTGTCCTGGCATGTCGCCAGCTTCCTTTGCATGACTGCGGGCAGCCTCCTTGCGCTTCTCACCCCGCTGGTTCTCAAGTGGCTTATCGATCAGGTTCTGCCACGAAAAGAAACTGGATTGCTTCTCGGTGCAGCGGTGCTGATCTTTCTCAGCTACCAGGGAAGAACGGCACTCACGAGTGTAGGCAACTACTTGACCCTGAATGCCGTGCAGAAAATGGCGCTACGGTTGCGAATTGATATGCTGCGCCACGTGGACCGGCTCTCCGCAGACTATTACGAGAACACCCCACCCGGAGCAGTGATGTACCCGCTCAAAGAGCCGATCGAAGAGGTTGCCTACTTCGGCTCAGATCTTCTTCCCTCGATCTTGCGCATGTGTCTGACTACCAGTTTCACAGTCGTAACCATGTTTGTGCTGAGCCCAGTGCTGACCTTGGCCATCCTGCCTCTTGTTCCACTCTTCCTCGTTGCTCGGCACCACTTTCGGACGAAGCTCTCGGCCGACTCCGATGCCGTGCAGCGGCACCTGCTCGCATGGAACAGTTTCCTTGAGGAGCACATCTCTTCCGTTCTTCCGATACAACTACTCGGCCGCGAGCGGCACCAGGAAAGAAGAGCATTTCGGCACCTGGCGCGAACAACCCGGTCCCATCTCGCGCTCTTCAGGACCGGCGTTTGGTTCACCGTATGGACTTCCGTAGCGGTTGTGCTCGCCATGTCCGCAGTGATCGGGTACGGAGGCTGGAGTGTTGTCGCTGGAACTTTGAGCCTCGGTAGTTTGGTGGCTTTCTACAGCTTCGTCACCCAACTCTTTGATCCGCTCAGCGGGGCTGCAGAGCTGTATGCGCGCGCGCAGAGAACTTTTGCCAGCATTCGGCAGTTGCAGGCGGTTTGGGGTTTGCGCCCGAGCGTAACGGACGCGCCACAATGCGCTCAGTTTCCAAAGCAACATTGGGGATTGGAATTCACGGCGGTTGAGTTTGGGTATGAACGACAGGAGAATGTGCTCCGCATTCCCTCCCTGCGAATCGCCGCTGGTGAGAAGATCGCCATCGTTGGGGAGAACGGTGCCGGAAAGAGCACGTTGGCGAGGCTCATGACCCGGCTCTATGACGTAAAGTCGGGATCGATCCAAGTCGGCGGTGCGGATATCAGAAACGTTCAACTCAAGAGCTTGCGCCGTTGTATTTGCTATCTGCCGCGAGATCCAGTCTTGTTTGACGGAACTCTTGCATCCAATCTCCGGTTTGTCAGGCCGGGGGCGTCAGATCGCGAGCTGCGTGAAGTAATTCAACTGGCTGACCTTGTCGACGTGGTTGCTGCACTTCCGGAGGGTATCCATCAGCGCATTGGACCCGACGGTTGCCAACTGTCGGGAGGCCAGCGCCAGCGTCTGGCAATTGCAAGAGCACTCTTACAAAAACCGCACATCCTGATCTTGGACGAAGCCACTTCCTGCTTGGATCCCGCCTCGGAAGCTCTTATCCTTCGCAACGTGCGGGACTACCTCACTACGTCCACCTTGATTGTCGTGTCCCACCGATCTTCGACGGTGTCGGCGTTTGGCAGAATATTGGTCCTTTCCGGTGGTCGGATCGTGGAAGACTTAGGTCCCGATGCACTCATTTCCAACCGCGCCGCTGGTTCTAAGGCTTTTTCCCCAATGCCGTCGAGCACGGCCCCCGGTATCAGCTCGAATTATCTCTAAGTCCATTCGGTGCCACAACGTGTCTCAACGAGCGTTCGCGGATCAAAGGTGCTCACCGGCAAGTTTTGTATAACGTTCCTGCCGCCGCGCTCGGACTAACCCGCGGAAGCCGTCGCAATCGCCTCGACCACAGCCGCGAACCTGGCTTCAATCCCTTCCGCACTGGTCGCAAGGTATCCAAGTTCCTGAGCCAGGTTCTCCAGTTCCCGTCGCCACTCCGGCGGAAGTTCGGCACTCGGGGGAAAAGCGTGAGTCGCACGCTCCGTGAAAATCCGCTTTGCTGCAACGTGCGTCCGCGCGTAGTCGAGCTTACCCAGCATGTCCACCAGGAGAATGTCGAGAACATCTCTTGCGCGGTCCTCTCGATGTGGCCCCGTACAGGCATGCAGCTTTTGGGCAACCTGTTCGTTGAGGCCCAGGCACCGCACATGCGGCGCCATCGGTAAGCCCATCTCGGCCAGGCCTGTAATGGCTGGCTCGACCAGGTCCACTTCCTGTGCCTCTCCCGGACCGAGGTTCACAGCAACTGTCTGCCAGGACCGCGTCTTGTATTGCACCGCAACTTCTACGCGCACCGTGTCGGCCAAATCCATCTCGTGCATCTCAGGCTTCAGGCGGAATGTGAACTCATCAAACCCCAGTTTCGACACTTCCTCCAATCTGCGGATGCGTTCCGCCCTGTTCCCCTCTAGGCCAAGGTCAAAATCTTTCGTAGTGCGAGCAGCACGCGCGAAACGGAGCTCCATGGCAACTCCGCCCTTGAGGTAGTAGGTGTCGATCACCCCTCTCTGGACTGCATGTTCCAGCACTCCACAGAGCGCCAGAAAAGAGACCCATCTTCGCAGACGTTCCTGATCAAGCCCTTGCTCGCGTGCGACTCGGGCAAGGGTCTTCTCCAGTCGTTCTACAGGCTTCGCGCTCACGCGGTCGCTTGCTCCTTGGATCCTTGAACTCTTCCACTGGCAAGCGCGTACCGGGCGAGCTGGCGCGCGAGCTGCTTCGCTTCGACCGCGTCAATGTACCCTTCCTTGCGCGCATCTTTGATTGCTTGGCGTGCGAGCCCCGACCTTCCCGTTTCTTTCAGAACATCCAGCACACTTCTCGCGACGGTCGTGACGGGCAGCCCTTCTTGTACGGTCACGTCGGTCGGCGACAATTCACCGCGATGGACCACAATCCACTTCGGTTTCTGGCGTCGGAGCCTCGCAGTCTTGGGAACCGTAATGTGGACTCTCGAGGGATTCACGTCGGAGATCCCGTAGACGGCCAACGCGGTTTCGTGCGAGAGCGCGACGTTCTCTGGTCCGTGACTCGCACGCACCCATGAGACAGCTTCCCGATATTGCGACAGCCGGTCTCCAGGGTAGTAAGGGATGCGATAGACACCACGCGCTACACGTTCCAGCTTTCCTCGCTGAGTCAACCGGGCCAGGACAGAGTCCACGATGCCGATGGCCCGGGCCTGGCTTGCTGTCACCAGACCGTCATTTTCCTCGGCCAGGGCAAGCAATTCGTCGAAGCGAGAACGGGGCATGTTTGCAGCTTACTCGGCTCATGCCATGCTGTCAATATAGTTCCATATTAGAACTAAGCTGACACATCATGTATCGCTGAAAAAAGCTGTATGCTATTCATAGACAATGACATGTACGCTTTTCAAAACCCGCACCACCAGGCACTCACAAACCGGGCATTCTTCAGTGATCTGCCAATGAAAAACCTCCTTCCGCTTCTGACATTGTGGTGATTGAGCTGTTGAGCAGCGCTGTAGGCGGCCCAAACGGTACCAGGCGGAACCCGGACCATTTTCGTGCCAATCGTAAAATGGTCCAGCCTATTTTACGATCCGTGGACGTGCCCCAACGGGGTCTTCAGTTCTTCTATTTTCTGCCTCGATGATCTTGCATGTGCTTGTTTCAACTTGCTCAAGCGACATACGTTCCACTTGAAAGAAGCAGGAAACTCGGCGGGTTCCGCGCGACTAGATCGTAAAAGCGAACGGATTGCGTTTGCCCGAAGGCTGATATGCGTCACTCATCTTGTTGAGCCGACAACGCCGTTTTCACAAGCCCGATTGTTTCCCGAACAAATTCAAGAATCACTGGCGTTTCCACTGCTACAGATGGCAAGGTGTGCCACACACGCGATTTGAAAATGGATCGCGTCGAGTGGGGCAAGCCGATGTACAGGGTCTCCGATGGGGTTCGCAGCACGCATGGGCAGGATGGCGCAATCGTGCTGGACGTCCAGCAAGGCCAGATGTTCAACGTGAATCTGGTGGGGTCGAGGATTCTCGAACTTCTTGAAAACGGATCGCCGGAATCTGACATCGTGAATGTGATCAGCCGCGAGTTCAGTGCCACCCGCGAAGTTGTTGAGAACGATGTGCGCGAATTCATCGAGTCGCTGAAGAAGCACAAGCTAGTCGGCGACCGCTAGCAAAGCGACCGACCCGGAAGGCGAGCGGGAAAATGGCAACTGCAGAACAAAACGAGTGCGAGACCTACCGGGTCATCATGCTCGGCCGGAGCGGGACGGAGGTCCTTCTGGTACCGGATGCCGATCGGTTCGCGCTTCCTTCCGTGGAAATTCCGCGCCGGCAACGAGTCGCAGAAACTCTCACCGCTGCGGTCAAGACTGACTGGGGAGAAGAAGTCGTCTGTCTTTTCGAGCCGGATGCTTCGCCAGGCACGAATGGCGCCGGAACCCGCTATCAAGCCACGGAACATTGGTCCGCTAAGAGGTGCCCTAAAATGTCAACTCAATGGGCACCAGTTTCAGCTTTATCGCAGCAATCTTTGATCGATGGCTCCGACTATTTGGCAATTCGGCGATCGCTTACGGAATGCGGTGCCGAGATGAAAGATTCGCCGCCTGGCCCATTCGCACGGCTCGGCTGGTTCAAGGAGCTACGGGAGTGGGTCGAGGCGGTAGTTGAACCACTGGGCTCCCATCTTAACGGGAGTTTCCGCCAGTTGAATGCCAGCCCCTCGTTCAGCCTAGTTCGATTCGAGACTGAAGGCCCTGCACTGTGGTTCAAAGCAGTGGGTGACCCCAACCAGAGAGAATTCCCGATTACGTCTACGCTTGCGCAACTCTTCCCAAACTATCTTCCACGAATCCTCGCCACCCGAGCGGACTGGAATGGATGGCTTACGCGGGAGGTTGAAGGGAGAGTTCTCTGTGAGGTCCAAGAGCCCGCGCTTTGGGAAAGATCGGCGGCGGCTCTGGCCAAGTTGCAGATCGATTCCATCGACCAGGGTGCCCGGATCCTCGCCGCGGGTGCTCGTGATCTGGGCACATCTGCACTATCCAAACTCATTCAGCCCTTCATCGAGATCATGGCGCAGCTGATGGAATGGCAACCGAAAGTCCCGCCACCCGTTCTCCGCCGGAAGGAACTGCTCTTATTAGGTGATCGCATACAGAGTGCGCTTGATGCTTTGGAGGCTCTGGGAATTCCTGAGACGCTCGGGCATCTTGATCTCAACCCAGGAAACATTGTTATTTCTCCAAATCGATGTGCATTCCTGGATTGGGCGGAAGCGTACGTCGGAAATCCTTTTTTCAGCTTTGAGTATCTGCTCGAACATCTACGCCGCACGCTTGGGACGGCTTCAGCAGTTGAAGCAAGGCTGATCGGATCGTACTGCGCACAATGGGAGCAGGTAGTCCCGCCCGCCGCTGTTGCCGAAGGTTTGGCACTTGCTCCGTTCCTGGCAGTCTTTGCCTACGCGGCCGGAAGCAATGCATGGGAGGACACGGAAAGACTGCAAGAGCCGGCCACTGCTGGATGTCTGCGCGGCCTAACACGGCGGATGAATCACGAGGCGAATAACCTGGCGGATCGGAGGTCGCCGTGCCTGCACTGATGGAACCTCCGCCATACTCCCAGGTCGAAGCCGTGACCGAAGTCTTGCACGGTGTGCCAGTCACTGATCCCTACCGCTGGCTTGAAGACCAGGAGTCGCCGCGCACTCGCGAGTGGATTTCGGCCCAAACGCGGTACGCGCGGTCCTATCTCGATTCGATCCCAGACCAAGAGCGCGTCCGAGAACGCATTCGTCAACTGCTCGACGTTGAGACGTATGACTCTCTTCAAAAAGTTGGCACCCGATATTTCTTCCGGAAACGTGTGGCTGGAAAGGAGCAACCCTGCATATGCTTCCGTGAAGGCAGGGACGGACCAGATCAGGTACTCGTCGATCCTGCACTTCGGGGCACAGGGCCGCACACCGCAGTAAAACCGCTTCGGATTTCGCCCGATGGCCGCTTACTGCTCTATGAAGTTAAACAGGGTGGAGAACGCACTGGGACGTTTGAGATCTTGGATGTCCGAACCCGAGAGCGTTTGCCGGATACGCTTCCCCGAGGCTATCTTCGCGGCTTCGCATTTGCGCCTGATTCCCGGGCCTTCTACTACGTTCACGAGACCCTTAACGCCAAACAGTCACACAACCGCGCCGCTTACAAGCACATTTTGGGCAGCGGTTTTGCCGAAGACAAGGAGGTCTTCTTCGCCGGCGAGGATCAGAATCTGCGACTCCACATCGTTCCCGGCGCGGAACACCTTGGGTTTCTAGTAGTTCGATTTCAAGAAAACGCTGTGACCGACTTTTATCTTTGGCCGTTCGAGGGCACGGACGACCCAGAGCCGGTGATTCTGAATGCCCGGTACATGTTCGGGCCACTGCTGCTGAAGAACGGCCGTATCTTGGCTGTCACCGATCGGGAAGCGCCGAATTTAAGGATTGTTGAGGTCCGCCGGTGTAAAGGCTTGGAGCCGGAATTCCTCGATGTCGTCCCGTGCGGCGACCTGCCCATCCAGAACTGGACAGTAAGCGGGAATAGGATTTTTGTCTCTCATCTTCGGAAGCTTCAAACAGAGATCGGCATTTTCGATCTATCCGGCAAACTGCTAGGCCAAGTCCCGGGCAGCAAGTGGGACACGGTGCGCTTGCTGGGAAGTTCAGAGGACGGGGATGAACTGTTCTTCGAAAAAGAGTCTTTCACGAAGCCAGTTCAGATCTGCAGCTACTGCCCCGGCAAATCCGAGGTAACGCTCTGGGCAGAACGGAAGATCCCATTCGAGTCCGAGCGCTTCCGTCATACCCAGGTTTGGTTCCCGGCCAAGGATGGAACGCAGATTCCGATGTTCCTTGTGGGCCGTCAAGAAGTTATTGAGGGAGGCGCACATGCCACCGTCATGACCTCGTACGGCGGCTATGGCGTTCCCATGACGCCACAGTTCAGCGTATTTGTCGCATTTCTCATCGAGCGAGGCTGTCTCTTTGCTCTGCCCAACATTCGAGGCGGCTCAGAATTCGGCGCCGAATGGCACAACGCCGCCAAGCGCCGAAATCGCCAAGTCGTGTTCGATGATTTCTTGTCAGCCGCAGAGTGGCTAATTGAGACTGGACGAACTGGACGAGGAAAGCTAGCAATCTTTGGCGGTTCCAACTCTGGACTGCTGGTCGGCGCGGCGATGACACAGCGGCCGGATCTGTTTCGCGCAGTTGTCTGCATGGTTCCCATGCTGGACATGCTGCGGTATCACCTGTTCGACAACGCGCATGTCTGGAAGGACGAATTTGGGACCACCGAGGACCCCGAGGATTTCGCAGCCTTGCTCGGTTATTCCCCGTATCACAACGTGCGGGCAAATACCGGGTATCCGGCAACCATGCTGGTTTCCGGGGATTCAGACCAGAACTGCAGTCCCCTACACGCCAGGAAGATGACAGCGCGGCTCCAAGCCACAAACGTGTCTGGCTACCCGATATTTCTGGACTATAGCCCGTATCGCGGGCATTCCCCGGTGTTGCCTTTGAGCCAGCGGATCGAAGCTCTCACAGATCGGATGGCGTTCCTCTGTGACCAGTTGCAGGTGACCGTGTGAAGTGGAGTCGTTCTATGTCGTTTCTCGTGCTGCGAGCGTATTTGAGGCTGATTCAGTTCGACCTCTACCTAGCCCGCGGAAATTTCCAGGCGCTGTACGACAAGGTGCGCGCCTATCCGATCAGGACGTTGGAAGAACCTGCGGACTCAACGGAACGCGTCTGCGAAGCTGTGGATATGGCATGCATCTGGTACTGGAAAGAAGTGCTCTGCCTTCAGCGGTCAGCCGCAACCGCGTGTTTGCTGAAGTGCTGTGGAGTGCCGGCACAAGTGATGATTGGCGCCCAGCAGATGCCTTTCAAGGCCCATGCCTGGGTCGAAGTCGATGGCCAGGTGGTCAATGACAAGCCTTACGTGCGGGAAATGTACGCAGTACTCGACAAGTGTTAGCTCTTTGTCGTTTGAAGGAAGGGCAGAGCGATGAGCGTTCAGTTCGGCAAATGCAATTTCGATGGGAAGCCAGTTGATCCTCACGATCTCGATGAAGTTCGGCCGGTGCTTGCGCCGTACGGACCAGATGGAGAAGGCTACATCTGCAAGGACAACCTTGGAATTCTGTATTGTTCCTTCTACACCACCAAAGAGTCGCGTCGTGAAATTCAGCCACTGGTTTTGCCCTCAGAATTTGTACTGACCTGGGATGGCCGTCTGGACAACCGCACCGAACTCATCAAAGAAATGATGGGAGAGGTTCTCATAGACTCCACGGATCTCGAGGTTGTGGCCGCAGCTCTTCGACGGTGGGGGACCAGCGCCTTCGCCAGGCTGATAGGCGACTGGGCTTTGTCCATCTGGAACCCCGCCGATCGGTCTCTCATCCTCGCGAAGGATTTTCTTGGTGCGCGCCCCCTTCACTACTCGATCGAAGACAATCAGGCTACGTGGTGTACCGTCCTCGACCCTTTTGTACTTTTTAGGAATCATCCGTTAGAACTGAAGGAAGAGTACATCGCCGGATGGCTTGGACTTTTTCCTGCGACCCACTTCACACCGTACCGTGGAATTTACTCGGTCCCACCCTCTTCGTTCGTTCAAATCCGGGGAGGCGAACAAAAGCTCCGTCGGTATTGGGATTTCGAGTCTACCAGGCAGATTCGCTATCAAAGGGATGAAGACTACGAGGAGCACTTACGAGACGTCTTCTCCGAGTCTGTTCGGCGCCGGCTGCGCTCCGACAGTCCGATACTTGCAGAGCTGAGCGGAGGAATGGATTCCTCTTCGATCGTTTGCGTTGCAGATGACCTTCTCGCCCGAGGATCGGTAGAGGCCCGGCAGCTTGACACGGTCTCCTTCTACGACGAGAGCGAGCCAAACTGGAACGAATGGCCGTATTTCACCAAAGTTGAAGAGAGGCGCGGCAAGATCGGCTGCCGCATCGACCTTAGCTCTCAAGAATACTTTCGGAGACGAGTTGAGGATGGCGAGGTTTGCGCGACCCCTGCGTCCGGCCCGAATACGACAACGGCTGGCCGCGCGTTCTCCGAATGCGTTGCTCACCAGAAGTGTCGTATCTTGCTTTCCGGTATTGGGGGCGACGAGGTTACTGGAGGGGTTCCAACGCCTATAACCGAGCTTGCGGATCTGCTCTCGGCTCACCAATTCCGCGACTTCGCCCGCCAAACGAAAATCTGGGCATTGGATAAACGTACGCCCTGGTTTTATTTGCTCTCTAGCGTGATCGCCGAATTCTTACCGCTCGCCCTTAGGCGATGCCATAACCACAAAGGGGCAGCAACCTGGCTAGCACCTGCCTTCATCAGGCGAAATCGTCCTGCTCTATGGGGATATGAAAAGCCTCTGAACCTGTTCGGACCGCTACCAAGCTTCCAGGCAAACCTCGCGACGCTGAATGCCCTACGACGGCAGATAGGATGCCTAAGTCTTCCGCGAGAACCAATCTACGAAAGGCGGTATCCGTACTTGGACCGTGACTTTCTGGAATTCGTTTTTGCGATTCCGCGCGAGCAACTCCTGCGCCCCGGTCAGAGGCGGTCCCTTATCCGCCGAGCCCTCACCGGAATCGTGCCGAGCGAAATTCTCAATCGGAGGCGAAAGGCATTTGTATCCAGAGCTCCGATCGCGGCCATCGCTAGGGAATGGCCAAGGCTCGCAGCTTTACGGGAGACCATGACATGCGATTCGTTGGGAATCGTTGATCGAAAAGCCTTTTTCCGCGTCCTGGAAGCAGCCAGGCAAGGTCATGAAGTCCCGGTCGTCACTCTGCTGCGAACCATCGCACTAGAGGATTGGCTGAACAATGTTATTGCTTCGAAGGTGTTACGTAGCTCGGGAAACACGTCGCAAGCGGCAGACAGTGACTCATCGACATCTCGAAATTCGAGTTGTTCACGACTCGACACGATTCTCGGCCGGGAGTAACGCAACAACGAAAGGAGGTGACATCTATGGTCTATACCAAACCTGAAGTTAGACGGGTTGGGGATGCAGTGCGCTCCATTCAAGCGCACCAAAAAGGTAAACCGCCAAACGTGGATCTCGGCATTGATCCGCGCATGACAAACTCAGCCTATGAGGCTGACGAGTAAGACAATGACGTGGGGCGCCCGGCGCCGGGCGCCCTGATGTCGACGCAGGGCTATCGGAGGGTGGCAACAGTCACGAGGAACGTTCGGGCTTAGTTACTGGGATCAGCACTTATCCTGTCTCGCAATTTGCGCCAGCGCTCGTATTGCGCGCGTTTGCGAGGCCCAGGATCTTCTTCGTGCCGCAACCAGAACGCAAACCAGTCGACATTCCCTTCCTGCGAGATCATCCTGTCCCACGGCCTCACCAGAACATGAGTTGCGCCCCGAAGCAGAATGAAATCGACGGGTTCATTCAGACCCGAGAGTCCTACGAACCACTCCCAGCCCTCAAGGACCGATGGAAGTCCGTAGGCTTCGATTCGAACCGGGGAATTCACCCTGTCCAGATTGAAACCAGGAGCGTTTTGTCGCCAGCGGTCGAGACCGGGACCAAACGGAATGCCTCCGTTCAGGGCTTCGTCGGTCGGTTTACTTCCTGGAGCCGTTTCGTATTCGAAGTACCCCGCGTCGATGCCGTCCGCGACGGTCGCCACTGCGAAATGATAGCTCGAGTGTGTCAGAGCATACTTTACGTGATAGACCGTACGGCTGAATCCAATGATCCCGACTCGCTTCCGATCAATGATTCCTCTTTGATCCAGATTGTCGATCGCGCCCTCATAGGAGGCCATTTCAAAAGGGCCTTCGTTCGGGGTCTGCTTGTATTGTCGGATATAGTCGTCGTAATCTTCCTTTTTCTTCGGATCACCAACCTGAAGGACCACGAAACCCCGACCGGCCAGCGGCTGCGCAGCAAAGGCACTGCTCCACGGGCCGTCGATCCAAAACCGGTCAGGCCGAAAAGAGTGAGTCTGGATGACCAGCGGGTAGCGGTGCCCGGGAATGTAGTTCACCGGAAGGTACAGCCCGCCCTCGATCTCGAAGCCGTTACGGGCTATCCAGGTTATCTGAATTTCTTTACCGAACCGCAGTTTGTCGAACTGAGGATTAAGGTCGAGGAGCAGAGACTCTTTTTTCGTGCGAGAATCTTGAACGAAGATCCGCGGTGGAGCATTCATATCCTCATTCAACTTAACCTCCACAGCGTCGTTATCGCCGCTGGCAACAGCTACTTGTATCCAGTGCGTTCCTCTTCGTTCGTAACACTCAAGCGGTTTTGACCCTGTCTCCCAACTGTCGGGGCCAAGCGAGATCGCGTCAGCATTGCGCGGCCAGGATAGTACTTTGAGGGGTTTGTCGGTAATCTTGATAAGTCTCTTTTCCGGCAATTTCACCTCGACAACATAAGGCACCTTCTCCCGGATTTCGCGTTCCACAGCGTCGTCGACATCCAGTGGAAGATATGTACCTGACAAGACTACAGACCTACCATCCGGCGCCCAGGCGGAGGCATAATTTTCCCAGGCAAGCGGCGCGTCCACCAGAGAAGTTGCTTTGCCGCTCTCTATGTTGAGCAGCACATACGTGATGATTTGCGAGATGGAGGATTTCTCCTTTGCCCGAGTTGCGAAGGAAGAAATCATGCGGTCGCGATAACTCGCCCAAAGCGAGGGAATCTTACGCGGCCGGACCAGCAGTATAGCGTTGTCTCCATCCGGAGACAGGACCGGCGGCTCCAGGTCGGTTACTACTGGATCGATGTCTATCTTTCTTGCAGCCCACCCCAAATCCTGGACATACAGTTCATCTCCGGACCATCGGGATCCACCCGGTGAGGTTTCGGTCAGCACATCAAAAAGGTCTTCGGTGGCGACGGCTTTTGCATCGCGGTAGCCCCATTCCCCGACGCTCCTGCTAGCACCTGAGGACTGGGCGATATAGATCAGACGTTTGCCGTTTCCGCTGATGTCATAGGCCAGAATCGGAGTCCGGTGAAAGGTAAGCTGTGTCAGCGAACGCGTCCTGAGGTTAAACAAGTAAACCTGTGGAAGATGTCCCGGAGTCTCACCGAGAAACGCGACCCGATCATTACCTTGCAACCACTTCACGGATGCGATTGCGTCGTCGTTCGAAGAAGAAGACATGGTCAGCAGAATGCGTGGACGCGGTCTTTCGAAGGCATGCCTGGTCTCGTACAACAGGAGCGAGTACACATTCTGGTTTCGCTCAAGGTCTCCTCGCTTGAGGACAATGACGAAGTGTTTGCGGTCAGAAGAGAATTGGGCCACTCGCCCCACCGAAGAACCTCCGGCGGAGTACTCGGGATCCGCCAGTTGGGTCATGCGAATGGCGTCAGCCACCTGAACTGGCCGGGTCCTGGCAGGCGTAATGTTTTGTCCCAGGCTAGCGACCGCAGTGCAAAACACGACTGCACCGAGTAGACATCGTAAAATTAGAGCTTCGTTACGCAACCTTAGGCCCCCCTCCTTCGCGCCCCTGATTCGATAAACTGCGAACGTGGCTAGAATGTCAGCTTCAGAGAAAGCTGAAGGGAGCGAGGGCCTCCTTCTTGAAATAGGGGGTTCAACCCACCAAGCTGTTGGTTCAACATCGATTGCGATTGCATGTAGAACTCGCCGAATTCCGGCAGCGCTTGCGGGTTCACGAAGTTCGGATGGTTAAATACATTGAATGCATCCGTACGAAATTGAAGGTTGAGCCGCCTCCCAATCGAAAACTTACGTCCGATCGACAGGTCTACTTGAGTGAGTCCAAATCCCGGAATATCATTTCTACCTTCGGTCCCTTGCCGCACGGTAGTGGGAATGGAAAATGCATTGACGTTTAGGATCTTTCCGCCGGGAGCCTGGGCATCTGCCGTCCACAATGGCTGTCCTGGAACAAGGTCTGGACGAATAACCGCGTAGCCTCCTGGATCCGGCGACTCCGCGTAGATCTGCGCGTTGAAAGGAAAGCCGCTGCGAGCGACTACCACCGCGTCGATCGACCAGTCATTGGTTAGAGGCGAAAGCATCTTGTACCGGGACTGCCCTGGCACAGCGTAGGTTATGGCACCCGATAAGCTGTGCCGCACGTCGAAACTCGAAGAGGAATAGTCATTCGCGGCGGAGATTACGGTACCGGATAGTCCTGCCACCACATCGTTGGAAGCATTGTCGAAGGAGTGCGCCCAGGAGTAGCTCAACGTGGCTTGCAATCCCGACACTAGACGCCGGCGATATTGGAGTTGTAGAGCGTCATAATTTGACCATGCGCTATTTTGGGTCAACAGAAACTCTCCGGTGAAATTCTGGTTGGGCTGAAAGAGCGCATCCTGGCGCAACAGCCTTCTGCCCGCCTGTCCCGCGTACGTTGCCGACACGGACTGGACGCCGCCAAAAGACTTTTCCACCGCAGCATTCCATTGATAGGAACGAGGAAGCTTGAGGTCGGGCACAAAGGCGTATATGGTTCCCGTATAGGGAGGCTGAAGCGAAATCGCGGGCAAGTATGGCGTCAAGTCCCCAACAGGAAGTGGTACACCTGAGAAGAACTGACTTGCGGAGTTCGGAAACGAGCTAAAGGCGCTCGCGGAACTACCGACACCGAGATCGTAGAAAATCCCCGCTCCGGCGCGCAACACGAAGTCTCCTTTGTCGCCTAGACTGTACGCCGCGCCAATACGTGGGGCGAAGTTGCTGAACGTGGTGTTCCAGATGGGTGTCCGGGCGGGGGCGGGGGCGAGTGCCACCGGGTCGTTCACATTAGTCCAGGACGCCAGAGCCGTTTTTCCAAGGGGCGACGGCGCTGGGCTCAACTCCCAACGCAGGCCATAGGTCAATGTCAATCGGGGCCTGACCTTCCAGGTATCCTGCGCGTACAGCGACAGAGCCTGGGCAAGGAGCCGTCCTCCCGCAAGAGTCGAGATACTAAGATTGGCTGCTCCGGTAGAGAGAAAGTCCTGAACGCTAGCGGCGCTAAAGACGACGTTGTATTGAGAAGAGTTGACCGTGAGAAAAATGCCCCGGTAGTCTCCTCCAAACTTGAATTGATGGCGGGCTGAATTGACCGATAAGTCATCGACGACATTCATCTGCTGAGTTCGATTTCGCCCCTTGGGCCCGGCCTGTAGCACCTGTAGGTCGTCGGTGAAGAATGCCGCCACTACATTGGCACTGGGCAGGGACCCAAGCAGGAGGGTCGGGTCCAGCGGAACGGCGCCGCCAAAAGAGTCGAATGAGCGGATATTGCTCGAAAATTGCGTCGAATAGTTAGCCCGCAGGGCATTGACTACCCGGTTGTTGAGAGACATATCGACGCCAACCGTCACAGTTTTCGTGTTCACTGCAAACTGGTCGAGAAAGCTGAGTCCCTGGCTGCGGCCCGCAGAGTTCGAAGGCGCGTCGTTGAACCGGCCAAAAATGGAAAATCGTTGGTTGATCTTGTGATCAACGCGTATGCTTCCCGCATCCAGTATGGCCATCTCGGAGTAACCGCCGGTAAAGGGTGCCGTGTATGCTGTCGGCGAGGCCGGCTGCCCATTGGGCTGCGGATAGGCGGCCAGGAAAGGCTCTAAGGCGGGTGGAGCGAGTGTCCGGGCATATACGGAGGGGACCTCGATCGAACTCGTCTGAGGGACCCGCAAACGCGCCCCTTCGTATGACACAAAAAAGAACGTCCTATTTCTCCACAGCGGGCCGCCCAGAAATCCACCAAAATCGTTGTGGCGCTCCGGTGCGCGCGGTTGGCCCGTGCTGTTGGCAAACCAGTCGTTGGCATCCAGCACGTCGTTGCGGAAGTATTCGTAAATGCCACCATGAAAATTATTCGTTCCCGAGCGGGTCACGAGGATTACTTGTCCACCCGGTGAGCGCCCGAACTCAGGTGCGAAGGAGGAGGTCTCAACCCGAAACTCTTGCAGGGCCTCTACGGAGACAAGGCTGCTGGTCCCTCCCAGCACGCTGAAGGCCTGGGCTCCGCCCGTGCCTGCTTCTGATATGGTCGTCACCGGCGGCACGCCGAAATTGGCCGAGACCCCATCCACTGTGAAGTTGTTCGCATCAGTTCGCTGCCCGGCCACACTGAATTGTCCGGAAGAGGAATCGGCGGCCGGGGGGAGAACGACCCCGGGAGTCAACTGGAGCAGGGTATTGAAGCTACGCCCGTTGAGCGGCAGTGCCGCAACAAAATTCTGGTCGATCACAGTGCTTACGGAAGCCCCGGCGGTATTGACCAGCGGCGCTCCGCCCTCCACTGTGACGGTCTCGAAGACGGCTCCCACGGGAAGGGTAAAGTTGATGGAAAGCGCGTCCTGAACATTGAGAACGATGTCAGGCTTGATGATCGTCTTGAAACCCACCTTGGAGACCTGTATCCGGTAGGGGCCGGGAGGCAGATTCGGTAAGACGTAGATTCCTTCGTTGTTTGTTTTGGTCGTGTATTGCACGCTGGTTACGTCGTTAACTGCAATGATCTCAACTCCAACGATGACTCGATTGGAGGGGTCGAGCACTAGGCCGTTAATATTCCCGTTCGGCGACTGCCCAACAGCGGGGACGACCAACAGCACGAAGCAAGCAAGGGGGAGGGTTATCTGGGGGAAGCGCATACTGATTCTCCGGCGAGCAACGAGTCTCAGCCACTCCTCAGTTGTTCGCAGGAAGCCCCGCCATTTTTATCAGCTGGAATAGATTCTAGAACGAATCAAAGGAGAAAGGCCTGAGACTTAGGGATGGTTGGGATTGACTCGGAGATAGGCGAAAAGTAGTGGTTTGCCGCTCGGCTTATCACTTCCGCCGTGCGGTTCTAGGGTTACAAAGACAGCGTCGATCTGCGCGAGCGTCTTGGGGTCATCCGCCTTCAAAACCCAGCGTTTTTTGGAAGCATTATCTTCATAGAAAATGCCTAAATTTAACGCCTGCTTCCAATCCGGACCGCGTCTACCCCAGGCCTGAAATGCCTGGGCGCGCTTCGTACCCTGTTGGTCAAGATCGTAGGCATAGAAGACCAGCGACTTTCCCTTCGTGTAAAAGACACGACCGTAGGGTTTTCTGGTAGCCCCGTTATCACCGACGTCATAGACCTCCGCGATATACAGGTCGCGGGCTCCCATGACTTCCCGAATGTCGCGATCATGGGCGAGCAGTTCATCCTTTTGATTGAGGGATGCCTCACGATCCTGAAGCAGGCGGGTGAGATCGTCGACCTTGGCTCCGAGTGTCTTGGCCTGCGTCGTTTCGCTGGTCGACTGCTGTGAGAGTGCAGCCACCTGCTGCTGAAGGGCCTGAGATTCTGCCTGCGCCGATTCCAGCTTCTGTCCCAGCTCAGTTCGCTGTTGAACGAGGTTCTGCTTGCCAGCCTGGTCACTGCGCAAGTTAGTCTCCAGGCGATCCTGGGCTTCCTTCATCCGAGTGATCTCGGCTGACTGTCGTTGCAGTTGCCGGCGAAGACCGGCGAGGGCCTTGTCACGCTGCGCGATCTGGGCGCGGGCAATTTCGCGCTCGTGGGCGGCATCGCTCAGTTGCTCCTCTAGAGAAGCCGGATTCTCAGTCGCAACCTGAGCTTGAGTCGCCTGGGGCGGCGGTGTGGACTTGGCCACATCCGTGCCGTGCCGCACGCCAACCCAATAGGCGGAGAGGCAGAGAGTGATGAAAAGCAGGATTCCGGCAGCGTACAGCATCCACACGTGGCGCCAGGTTGATTCGGGAGCGATCGGAAGAACTCGACGAAAAGCCACGGGTACGCCGCTTTTGTTTTCGGCGCCGCCTGGTTGGTCTCCCTCTTCTTTTGCTAAACGCTCGAAGAAGGCCTTTTCTGCTTTCGACTGCGACCAAGAAGGACCGGGGTCTATGCGCGACGATTGGTCTGCGCCAATGGCTGGGATCGCGTCAGTGACTACGGACTCGTACTGGCGGAGGGCTTCACGGCAGGCGGGGCAAACGGCAAGGTGTTCCTGAAGCCGGTTCTGTTCTTCCTCGCTAAGCTGGCCAGAGGTCGAAACAGCACAGAGCTCCAAGAACTCGTCATGGGGTCCGCTTGGCAACAACGCACCCACTCCTACGATGGCTAGAACGTTTTATCATACTGCTTCTTTGCCCGGCAATTTGCCAGCAGAAATCTGCTTCCTCAACTTGTCTAACCCACGGTAGTAATGATTTCTCGCATTCCCGACGGTCTGACCCAGTTTGGCAGCGATCTCGTCAAATGTGTAGCCCTCGAAGAAAAAGAGGTGAAGGATCTGACGCTGGCTTTCGGAAAGCCCCGCTAACCAGCTTTGCAGGGCCTCTCTTCTCTCAAGAATCCCGTCCACTGAATCCGCATGTCGTCCCGATTTTGCTGACAAGTCACCCAACTGGGTCGCTGCCTGGTCCAGATCCAGGTGGGTGTAGAAGTGGCGGGTAGTCAGATAGCGACGGCGGGAAATGGCGCGGCGGTAGGTCATTTGGAGAATCCAGAACCGGGCCGGGCCCTTGGAACTGTCAAAGGTTCGGCAGAGGCGGTGAATCAATAGAAATATGTCCTGGAGCAGGTCGTCTGCCTCGGACGTGTCTCGCAGGACTCGGTAGGCTACCCCACGCACAATGCGGGCGTAGCGGCGAAACAAGCAAGCCAAGGCTTCCTTGTCCCCGTCGCAGATGGAAGCCATCAAGGCTTCGTCGGAGGCCGCAGCTTCTACGACCGGATTCGCGGCTGGCGCCTCCGACGTTTTCCCGTTCTCGCCGGGCACCGCAAGCCCAGGCAGGCGAATTGTGATGGGGGAATTCATGAGACCCCGGCCGTGGATTTGCGGTCGAAAAGCCGTGTTCTAGGCCGAGCACCTTCCTTGCTGGTTGCCGGACTGCCCCCTGGCTCCACATTTGCCTATTGAGGACACACTCCAGCCTTCGGCGATTTGGCACATCGCCGCACACATAACCGATTTAGTTTCAATAACGTACAAATTCACCCCCGCGGGCGGGCTCAGTCTTACCAAAACGCAAGACTTCCTCTCAACTTCCGGTGCGCCACCCGCAGGACTCGTCCAGGAATAAGAATCCTTGTAAAACCGGTTTGCCTGAAGATGCTGCCGACGATCAATGCTGCGGTGGTAGGCGTACTGGAGCAACCAAGTTTTGAAGGTCCCGCGATCGGCACTGAACTGGTTCACTGCTCGAAACACATCCAGGAAGACCCTCTGGACCGTCTCTTCTGCTTCGCCATCATCGTGGAGAATTGCGCGGGCGATCCGGAAGACCAGAGCACTGTGTCTTTCAAACAACACCGCCAGGGCATCGTTGCAGCCCATGCGTAAGGCCGCCATTAGGTCCACGTCGGAAAGGGCTCGAAGCCGAGAAGGGGAGCACAGCGAGGCTGCCAGTTCATCGTCCGATAGAGACATAAGAATCTCCCCAGCCACGCTTCCGTTGGCAAACCCCTTGCGCAGCGTGATGTCACTCAAAGAGAGTTCGGACTGCTATGATCTCTTGGAGTAAAGCCTCAGTAGTGACCAATGAGTTTCCATCTCAATGGATACTATACTTTGTGGAACTATTGGTTGACACAAAGCACACTCCATGCTGCGCATGGCAGCTGGAGACAAACTTGGGTCGTGGGAAAAACGTGCGTTCGCACGAGTTCTCCTTCAATTGCGTCAAGAACGCAAGCTAACGCAGGAAACCCTGGCATTCGAGAGCGGTTATCATCCTAAGTACATTAGCCTTCTTGAGCGCGGTAAATACAGCCCATCTCTTACGACGATTCTGGAACTCGCGGACGCTCTGCACATCTCGGGAGCAGATCTCGTCGGGCGGGTTGAAAAGCTGCTCCCTCGCAATCGGTATCGCAGGCGAGACACACGCACCTTCCGCTAGAACCACCTGCTCCGGCCTTCATCCGTAGGAAGCCCCAAAAGGATAGTATACTTGGTGGAACTATAGTTCGTAAAGCGTAATTATCAAGCCGCCTATGGAGAAACTGGGCGGCAAAGAGCCTCGCCATCCGAAAGAACCTGTCGTACGGGCGGCCTTTGCACGGGTACTCGTAGAGCTTCGGAAGGGGGCCAAAATGAAGCAAGGCAAAGTCGGTGAGAAGAGCGGCTACGAGGAGAAGTACATCGGAGCTCTTGAGCGCCGAAAACATACTCCAACTTTGACGGCCGTCATAGAGATTTCTCGAGCTCTTAACGTATCTCCCGTAGAAACTCTAACCAGGGTCCTGGATTTGATGCCCAAATTTGCGCATCTCGAAAACGCTGCGTTGAAGTCGCATGGTGATGTGCCTCAAAAACGAGGGCAAGACAGAAGAATCTGATTCGTCGGTTTCTCTTAACATCTAAGCAATTTTTCCCTAACGAGCGGCGGCCCCTTTTTGTAAAGGCGGGTTGATAGCTCCCCGACGTCCTCCGCACAGGTAGATCGATAGATCTCGCCCACGGCTGGCACGCAGGGTGCTCCGCACCGCCCAGGTGGGGCCACGTTTTGCCTGATCGACAGTCAGCCATTCTTTCAACTTTTCCACCCATAGCAAGAAGATTGACTTCTTAGGAATATCCGGAGCAATCGGATTGCAAGCATTTCTCGTTGCGGTTTTGGCTAGCATCGCGAAACGTACCCAGAAGCGGTCACATGCTGCTGACGCCTCGATTCGCTGTTGCTTTGAACCATTTGAGATGCGCGGGCAGGCGGCTGGCTTCCACGAAGGAGTCCACCGGCAGGCGGTGCAGGATGCCGAAGCGAGCGAAGTACACCGCGACGCAAGTGATCTTTCCGCGGCACCCGTCGATTCCGCCGATGCAGGAGAGGCAGTAATAGCCGACAAGTTGGTTGAAGATGTCCCTGCCCATGACGAGATTTTTGTTGACCTTGATGTCGATCAGAGTGCCGTCGAGGACGAGGTCTCCGTCCGCGCCGCCGACTAGTTCTGAAGCCGCGCCGAAGGTCGGGTTCAGCACGCACGTTCGTTTCGCTCGAAAATCCTCGGGCCGCACGAGCGCCAGCATGTTGCCGATGTCTTCGACCATCGCGTCGTTAATCCGCCGCAAGTCCAGCAGGCCGATCCGATAGACCAGATCGAGCTGCGCGAGGTCCACAGCTGCGCGAATCAACTTGCAGCCAGGTTTTGCGTCGCGCTTGCTCTTGAGGTACGAGCGCACACAATCCTTCGCCGTCTCAACGATGCCGAGCACGCGCTTCTTCGTGCGCCCAGTCTCACGGCGGCTGGCAACCACCAGAGCGGCGCTCTCCTCCGCGAGCCAGCGACTCACCTTCGCGGAAGGATTGAGCTTCTGGAGATAGAACCGCATCGCGTAGTCGAAGGCGGTCCCGGTCCAGCCATAGCTCGTCGTCAGCGGCGGCGCCTTAATCTCCGCCCGCACCTGGAACCAGGGCTTCGCGACGTTGAGGCGGAGATACTCCTTCACGTCCTTGCGTTCTACGAATGTCGAGAGACTCACCGCTGATAGATACCGCAGAACGGCGCCGAACGCTAGTAACCGTGGTGTCATTTCGCCGTCGAAGGCTCGAAACCGCGCTCCGACCGGACACCGGGCGGACACGAGTCTCCCGACCGTGGAACGAATCTCCCGGACCGTTGATTTGGCTGCTCTCGGCGCACCGTGCCGGGCACCGTGCCACTGATTGGGCGTCAGTGCGCCGCGCCCCTGGATGAACGAAAGCTAGTGAGTTTCGACCCATATAATTAAGGACCAGCATCGCCCATGAATCCGTACTCCATCAACCCGCCCGAATCGGATGTCGTTTTCGAGGAATTGTGCCTTGAACTCCTGAAGCGGCACTGGTCCCGTCCGGGCCTCGAACGTTTCGCGAAGAAGGGCGAGAATCAGTACGGCGTCGACATCTTCGACACGTTGGGTGAGTCGCCCGAATATGCAGCGCAGTGCAAGCTGAAGGAGCAATGGAAGTCCCTCGAACCCGGCGAAATACGCGCCGAGGTCGAGAAGGCCAAGACGTTTCCTTCGAAGCTGGATCACTACGCGATCCTCACCACCGGCAAGGTTTCTGGCGAAGCGCAGTTGACCATAAAGGCCATCAATCAGGAACACAGAAAGGCGGGCCTTTTCAAGGTCGAGTTGTGGACCTGGGATAAGATCACCAAACTCATCAGGCAGTACACGGAGGTCGAGCAGCAATTCTATGGTGGCTTGCGATCGGAGGAAGTGGCGATCGTAAATGCCAAGCTGGACTACATCGCCACGCGCACTGAGTCGGTCTCGTCAGCTTCGGCTACGAGCGAGATCGACGCGCTGATCGACGAAGCCCGCACGCGGATCACGCCGAGCGAGGCACAGATTGCCGTGATGCTGCTCAACCGCGTGCAACGGACCAGGGGCGGCGACCTGACGGACTGGCATCGGTTCCGAATCCTCACAAACCTAGGTGCCGCGAATCTGGTGCTGGGCAAGGGCGAGGCGGCGGCCCGGTATTTCCTCGACGCGGCTCCTCTCCGGCCCGACGACGAACTCGCCGTCGCGAACGAGGTGCTCGCATACCATCTCCTCCTCCAGGACAAAGAGACGCGAGAGAAAGTTGCCGTCGCGGTAGAACGCTTCCACAACTCCACGCGAATTCGCTCGCTGTGGATTCAGTCGGCGCCGCCAGAACAGCCATACCGAGAGTTGCTCGACGCAACTCCGGTACATCTACGAAAAGACGCCGAGATTGCGTGCGCTCTCTGCAGGAGAGCGATGGCCGCGAGCGAGCACGAGCGGGGCATCGAACACGCGAAGGACGCCGTGGCCGACAAGCCGAAGTGGTCGCAAACTCACTTGCTTCTCGCGCAGGTGTACTTCGCGAGCGTCGTGGTAGCGACGAAGCCGCTCAAGGTCGAAGACAGGGATGCAGCACTCGCCACGTCGCTGTCCGTCGCTGACGACGCGATCTCCGCAGCCGAAGCTGAGTGTGTTCCGTATGTGAAGGCGCAGGCTCTCGCGCTCAAGACGGATATTGCGCTCATCCAGGGCCGCAAGGAAGATGCTGCGCGTTTTGCGCGGGAGTCGTTTGCCGCAGACCCCTCGGACTTGAACGGGCGCTTGGCGATGGCCCAGTCGCTTTTCAGCATGGGCAACGTGGACGAGGGAATCCGCGTGCTGGAAGAGGGCCGTGCGCTGTCGAGCTCGGCTGCCAACGTGAGCTTCATGCTTGGGCAAGCGCTGCTGAATCGCGGCACGCCGCAGGATGTGGACCGAGCATTCGAGGTGTTCAGCACAGCGAGCATCGCGAAGCTGGCACGCGAACTAGTTGACCCGATCACCATCGGAGCGATCAGGGCCTTGGCCCGCGCGGAGCGATTCGCGGATGTCCCGAACTATGTCGTCAGGCCGGAGGTCGCGGACTCGCCGATGTTGGTCGCCGCGATCAATGCTTTCATGTCCATCAGGCGAGGAGAGCACGACCGGACGGGCCCGCTCTTGGACGAGGCGATCGCGTCGCGCCGACCGACCGATACGCGATCCGCCACGGATTTTCTTGCACGGATTTTGTTGGAGGCGAGACGCCCGTCGGACGCATTGCCGCTGCTGCAAGAACTCTTCGAATCGAGCGGCCCAACCTTCGACATTTCCCTGTTGTTGGAGTGCGCCCAACGTCTAGGGAAAGACAAGATCATCCTGGACACATGCCAGGCCCTCTACGACCGAGGAGTCAGGGATTGGGACTTGCAAGAGTTCGAGTCACAGTACCTAGAAGACTACGACTACCAGAAGGCCATCAGCAGGTTGCAGGAGTTTATCGCTGCGAACCCTGACCATCGCGTCGCCCAGTTGCGTCTGGCGAGTGTTGCGATGCGCTACGGATTGAGCGACCTCGCTCCGCTCTCGGAGGCGACGCTCCCACGGCCCGATGAACTTCCCATGCGGCACGCGGTGGCGGCCGTCCGCGTCCTCCAGTGGCAAGTTCGGGGCGCGCTCGCCGTCGACTACGCGTACCGCGTGCTGCGCGCACACACTTCGGAGGTCGAGGCCAACAAGGCTTACGTGTTAAGCCTGATGACCGGCGCTCGACCTGACGACATCCCCGCAGCGATGGACGAGGTCGCGGTCGGAAGTGCGGTCGAGTACTCAGAGAAGAACGACGCGCCTGCCGGATGGTTCGTGATCGAAGACACTGACAAGCCGAGCAACGAGTTTGAGGAGATTGCAGCGTCAGACGAGATCGCCAAGGAATTGTTGGGGAAGAAGGTCGGCGACACGTTCGTGCTGGCGAAGAGCAGCGTAAATACCCGCGTCGGCAAAATCACACAGATTCTCAGCAAATACGCGCGGCGATTCCAGGCGATCGGGGATCGGATGGAGTTGAAGTTCCCCGACCAGACGATCATCAGGGCCATGTACGTTCCGCCACCTGAGAAGTTCACGGTCGCTGCCATCCAGCCTATGCTGGACCAGATCAAGGCGCACTCGGAGGTGCACACACAACTGCGGGACATCTACAAAGCTACAGCGATCACTCTCAGCATGTTCGGCGAGAAATTGGGGCACGGGGCCTGCGAGGCCCTTTTCGATCTGGCGACAGAGGAGGCTGATTTCGTACGATGCGCCTATCCCAACGCATTGCCGCCTGCGATAGCGAATCTCGGCACGAAAAGCACGGTGGTTCTCGATCTTGTCGCGCTCACGACGTTGCGACTGCTCGGCATCACGCGCCAAGTGCTGACGAGTGGAGGATTCCGTTTCGTGGTCTCTGCGGCGACGCGCACGGAACTGCAGGAACTTCACGCCAAGGCGCGTTTCGCGAGGCCGCACGGCACGATGTACTACGAGGACGGCCAGCACTACATAACTGAGACGACGGCGGAACAGTCCGAGAGGGAGAAGGCCGCGTTCGAGGACTGGATGCGGACGGTTGAGAACAACACGACCGTCGTATCGGTTCCCGAGGTCGCCGCGCTCGATCCCGAACGACGCAAGTCATTGGAGAAAATCTTCGGATGGGAAGGACTGGAGGCGGCATTTGCTGCTCTCGCGCCTGGGAGGATCCTTTGGACCGACGATCTGGTTCTCGCTGAGGTTGCGAGGTCGGAACTAGGCGTCGAGCGGGTCTGGACTCAGGCCGTTGTCGAACACCTCGCAAATCGCGGTCTCATCGACCGAGCGGTCGCGGAAGAAGCCTATGCAAAGCTGATGGGCTTTAACTACCAGGTGACACAGTTCAGGGGAAGCGTGATCGTCGCTGCCTTGCGCGTTTCGAACGGCTCGGTCGACGCGTTTCCGATGCGTCAGATCATGCGAGTTTTCGGACCTCTGGCCGTTGACACGGCGAATCGGAACACGGCACTCCTCATGCTCGGGGAGTTCGTGCTGAGACTCTCATTGGAGCCGCTGCTGCCTGAGACCAAGTGCGTAGCGACAAAGGCGCTTCTCGACGCATTTCCAACGGACGCAGCAACCAAGGCGCAGCTGGAAGCTCTCCGCGTCCAGTGCGCGCACCTCATGAGGCTGAATCCGGTAGGGCAAGCGGACTTTCTAACGTGCTTCGACCAGTGGAAACGAGGGAGACTCACACTGTAAATGGCATACCGGACCGAAATCGAACGGGCCCTCGACGAAATGATCTCCGAAGAAACGGGGAAGAAGTTTCAGGGCATCGCCGTCGTTCACGCCAAGCAAAAGTGGCCTCAACTTGTGGCCTGCGAGCGCAACTGGGATGGAGGCCTCGACGCTTATGCGAGCGGAGAGTTGGACCCGGAAGGAAGGGGCATTGGCCTCGCCTGTTCGATAACAGCCACGCCCGCGAAAGTCGAGGGCGATGCGAAGGAAGCAAAAAAGAACTATCCCGATCTGCGCGTGCTCATTTTTTCAACCCCGAAAGAAGTGACCCAGCACACTGCGAAGATCTGGGCCAAAGATGTGCTGGAAAAGTTCGGCTTGCAACTCGTCGTCGTTCCGCGCGAAGAGTTCATCACTTGGCTGCTCGATCCGGCAAACTCCGACATTTGCAGCGATCAACTGGGAATCGCGCCCTCGATGACGCCGGAACTGGCGCCTGCGCTCGAGCGGGCACGGGAAGCCGCTAAAGAAGCAGCAGACCACTGGGATCGTGATTTTCGTCGGACAGGGCGCCCGCTGATTAGTCTCAACGCGTTCAAGTTGGATCAGAAGGGCGACCCGATCGAACAAGTGCCAACTCGGTCGCTGAATTCCGCTCTGGTTGAAGGGCAGCGAATCATTCTCGAGGCGCCAGCGGGCATGGGGAAGACTACGACGCTCGTCCAACTCGCACGGCAGGCCTCGGATGCGGGAGGGTTGGCGTTTCTGGTAGATCTACCGGACTGGGTCCGTTCCGGTAGGAGCATTCTTTCGTACGTCGCCGAACGGCCCCAGTTTGCGTCGCGAGATTTGGATGAGACGCTGCTCTCTAAACTGCGGGGAGCCCAGCCGCCGATTTTCTTGCTCAATGGATGGAACGAAGTGCCGGTCGCCGGCGCGGAAGCGGCGGACACGGCGCTGCGAGAGCTTGACCGGAGTTTCGGTGCCGCGATTGTCATCGTTGCCACGCGCAAGCATAGTGTCGTCCCGCAACTGCGAGGTTCTTTTCGACTGGAACTCAATCCTCTCACGCGTGCGCAGCGTGACGAATATCTCCATCTGGCGCTGGGAGAGTCGGCGCACGATCTTCGGGTCAAGCTCAACAACAGCCGCGTGCTGGACTCGATCACGCGCACGCCACTGTTCCTCGCCGAAGTTGTCGATCTCTACCGTTCGGGAAAGGACATCCCGAATACAAAAATGGGAGTGCTCGGCGCGGTGATGGATGCGATCGAGCAGTCCCCAGAACACCGGACCAGTCTGCAGCAAAGACCTCTGCGAGGGCACGCGGGCGCGTATCTGCGCTCGCTTTCCATGGAGATGACCGGCCGCGGCGAAACCTCAATCGTCGAAGAGGACGCGCTGGGAGTCGTGAGTTCGGTGAGCGAGAGACTCCATGCCGCCAAACAGATCGCGGAGATGCCAGATCCGGGACAGATACTCGACGAACTCTCGAAGCGTCACGTCCTCTTGCGGGCCGAGCACGGCGAAATCTCATTTCGCTTCCAGCACCAGCAGTTCCAGGAATTTTTCGCGGCACGCGGGTTACGTGCGCGATTGGACGATCTCGTCCGCGCGAAAGACTCGATCGAAGATCGGAAGTTCCTCGTGTCCTACGTGAACGAACCGCGTTGGGGAGAGTCATTGCGCCTGCTCGCGGAGGACATCGGAGCATCGGGTGGAGACAAAGAGGCGGTTGAGGTGGGAACGAAGCTCGTGCGAATGGCGCTCGAGGTTGATCCGATCTTCGCAGCAGAACTCGCCCGATGGTGCGGTGCGGCCGTCTGGAGCGACGTGCGCGAGGAGATGGGTGGGCGACTCCGTCTGTGGTATGACGTGCCCGACGCGCGCCACAAACAATGCGCGTTGGCTGCGATGCTGGCGACAGGTTCAGATGATTTCAAGGACGTCGTCGTGCCGCTGCTAACGGACCCGAACCATCAGGTTCGCCTTGCGCTTTATCACAGCGGCGCTGAGTTTCTGCCATCGAGTTTGGGACCGCGCTGGGTCGAGGTCGTGCAAGGCTGGGAGGAGGAGGCCCGCCGTAACTTTATTCTGCAACTTGCTCACGACCCGTGGCTCGCGGACACAGTCGAACAACTCGCGCTCGCGGACCCAAGTCCGCAGATCAAATTGGATGCTGCCCGTCAACTGAGCTGGTACGGCTTCACAGAGAAAGTTGAAAAGCTCCTGAGTCCCCTCAATGACAGCGATTTTGTCACGGCAGTGCGCTCACTGGACCCGGACGAAATTCCGCCATCTCTGCGGCAACGTGCGATTGACATCTCGGAAGCGAAGTACGCCGAAAACAGCGACCCTTTCGGGCGTATGAGAACTTTACGTTTCCTGCAAAAGCTCGGTGGGAAGCAGATCGACGAGAGGATAAAGGCAGAGCTTGAGGGGCTCGACAAGAAGCAGTTGGAAGCTGGGAATGCGGGACCAACCAAGTGGGCACTGGATGAACTGCGGGAATCCGATCCGCAGTGGGTGAGTGAATGGCTCGCCCGAAAAGTTCTGGAAGGCTCGACGAGGTTCGGAGGATGGAGCGAGATGGTCAGCCAGATTCCAGCGGCGGAGCGTGACCACCTCTCGGCGCGCTTCACCAACGAGCTTCTGGATGCGAACGAGAAACAACGGGTGTTGTCGATTCTCGCCACGACCGCGGATGAAGCACTTGCAGTGCGGGTATTCGAAAGGGCGCGTGAAATTCGTCGCGGGCTAACAATCGGCCCTGGTCAGGACATGGCGAAGTGGAACCTGTTTCGGCAGCAGCAGGATTTGCTCGAAGCCATCGCTCCGAAGATTCTCCTCGAAGCGCTGTTACCCAAGCTGGAGAGAGACCCGGAAGAGACGGAGCTTGGCCTGCTGACAGACGTATTCGGGAAATTCAGTCCGACCCGCACCGACCCGCGAACGGCCCTGCCGGACGAGGGCCGGCGCAGACTGCACGCTTATCTGAAGCGCGCGATGGAGCGGGCTGCGGACCCGAATGGGATGCGCGCAGGCGTGCGGGCGCATCTAGCCGTTTTGCTGGCGCAGCTGGGAGGACCAAGCGATATTCCCGACCTTCGCCGGTTGATCAGAGCCGACTCGATTCGATACCGCGAAATGCAGGCAGCCCGACTGAAAGGCGACCGCTCCGCTGACAACGTCGGTTACGTGATTCCTTACATGAACGCGGTGATGGCGGCTGATCCGGAGCACGGAGACGAGGTTTTGCTGGAAATGTTGAGCGAGCAGCAATACGAGCGGTTCGTGGCGGAGGAACTCGTTCGGCGAGCAAAGAAAAGCCAAGGACAACCAACACTTGGCATCCGACCCCCCGCTTTCGAAAAGGTGTGGGCGGCCCGAGAAGGAAAAGAGACGGAAGAATATGTTGAGGAACGGCGAAGCCGCTACGCGGACGCGCTTCGGGCGCTGGTCGAGAAAATTCTCGCGGAACACGCAGCCGCGATCGATAAGCGGCCCGCGGAGCATCGTCTCAAGCCGATCGGCGCTTCTCTCGCCGCTCTCGACGCACGAAGGTCGGCAAAATTGATTCTGGAAGTGATGGCCTTCCCTGCTGGTTACGATGCCTACAATCGTGTTGATTCCTTGCACAGCCTCATCTTCGCCGGAATCCGCATGACGCTCGCGGAGATGATGAACGTTCTCGGTCCCGCAATCGAGCAAGCGCGCCGCGACCTCGGCAACAGCGACCAGAACCGTTGGCTGCTGGATCGCTGTTTGAGCGTCCTCGCATTTGTCGACCCTCCGGAGGAAGGGATCGCGAAGATCAAGGAAATCCTCGCGCAAGTCCGTTTCTTCTACCCGCACGACTCAAGGGGCGTCGTCGCGGCGCTGGGTGCCAGCCGTTGTGGCGACGCGATGGACTTGCTTCTGGAATGGGCGAAACCGGACGGAAGCGCGGTGGCGCAGATCGGCGAGGAGTGGATCAGAGCTGTGGCACAACTGGGCGGCAAACGCTCGAACGAAGTGCTCCTCTCCTTCGTCGACCCCGATCAGAAGCTCTTCACGAAGGAGTTTGTCCCCGACTACCAGCACGGCAACGTGCTCGCGGGCTTGCTGGCGGATCGAGCCGAGCACGACAGCGAGTTCAAGACGGAGCTTTTTCGCCTGGCAAACGGCGAACTGCCTCCAACCAAGCGGATGCTGCTCGCAAAAACATTTTCGCGCTTTCAGGGAGAAGACGACTTGGTAGCAGGCCTCTGTGTGCTGCGCGATGACGGGTCGGGCTTTCCCTACGAACTTCTCCAGTCGATCGAAAACGCTTTCTTGGAGCGACGCCCCTACGGGGCCGAGGGACATGTCTACACTGTTGCGCCACGGGGATCGAACGCGCTCCGAAAACGCCTCCTTGAGATGGCGTATTCAGACCCCGTGCGGAAGCGTTCAGCGTTTGCCCTGCTCGGCCAGATCGAAGTGTGGCGGCTAGAGCACGGTCGTCCCATGGACGAGCCGCGACATCCGGCGTTCGAGTCGGGCACTTATTGGCCGATTTGAAAACCCAGTGCGAGTACGCGAAAGCTTGCTGCGAACGGACATGTGTCGAGGTTTTAAGCACATCTTTGGCGCAATCACTCTTGGATGCGAGCAGTGCTGGGGCGGGTCTGCAAAGTTTGCTGGCTGATGGAATGTAAGTTTGTAACCTTATGGGTGTACCGTTGCGTCAATCAAAGACCATACTTGTAACCGTCAACCCTGCGGACGCGTTGTACGCGCTGCAGGATAGTTTTCAAGACAGCTGCAGAATCCTTGTCGCCTAGCGTCCTCAGCCTTGCTAGTTCTCTTCGAATCTCGTCTTGATCGAGAATCTCGGGTTCCTTCTTCGCAATGTCCCCAAGGGCATGAGCGGCGTGGACTCTCTCATCGGGACTCGTGCTGTGAAGCCTCATAAAGAAGATGCGCAACACGGCGGGCATGTGCCACGCCATCGCCTTCAGAGCGGCGTTCGCCGGGCTCTCGACGTACCAGTCCTCGCTGTGTACCGACAATCTAGTCAGCAGATCGACTGGAACGCGGTCGGGCGCGAACTGCGCCAGATCCATGCATATCGACGCGGCTGAAGACCGTACAGAAAAATCAGGGTTCTGCGCCATTTCCCACAGCACGCTCCGACTGACCAGAAAGGGGGAGAACTCCGCGCAGGCCTCGATTGTTGGCAATGCCTTCCACAGCAGTTCCTGGTCAGCGCAATATTGGTATCTCAAGAGAGCACTAAACAGTTCGTTACGTCCCGCCGAGTCGGTTGCGGCAATTATTCTCATCGCCGGCTCGGTCGTAGATTCCTTGTTTCCCAATTGGACGTCTTTTATCAAAGCGTCGATGCGCGGGTCCGGCTCGAAGACTTTTTGCGAATCCGTAGCGGCAGCCGAAGAAATGCTGCCCCCGGTCATTGCTTCGATTTCCGATGCCCCAGAGTCCTCGGAACGGCCTGGAGACGTGCCCACCAACTTCGCCAAAACTTCGAAGCTGAAGGCGCTTGCGTGCCGCGCTGCAAGGGTCTGGGATCCTCGAGCATCGGCCTTGCTCTTGCCGTCGATGAGGTCCGATATTCCACGTACAATGAGACCTCGAACTTGATGGCTGGCATGAAGGGCGCTTAGAAATCCGACCGCCTCCATGTCAATCGCAATTGCGTCGCTGCAGTTTTGCCGAAGGAATTTCGAGAGAGCAGATCGCTGGGAGGCCAGGACCTTTTCCCCGGATGCAATGGGGCGCACAAATGCCCGAATCTTGCGTGTTTTCACTGCTCCCAATCGATTCAGCCATTGCTCCCTCTTTGCTTCTGCCCTTGCCCGCTGCTGTAGATCGTATGCAGTCTCATAAACGTTAGGCCGGGGGAGAAATTCGCGCTGGGCCTTTCCCGATTCGTAGCCGTATACCTTTGTCGCGACCACTACGTCTCCGATCTGAACATCTTTCAGGCCTCCTGCCACGCCAACAAAGATTGCGATTTCCGGCCTGAAGTAGCTGATAGCGCGCTCGGTTTCAGTCGCCGCTCCGGAGTTGCCCATCCCGGTCTCTGCTACACACACATCCCATCGTGACCCGTCGGCTCCCGCGAACTCCCCCACCTCGTACACCGTCCCTCGGGGATGTGTTTCTTCGCGGAGGTTCTGTAGATGATTGATGACCGCTTTATATTCCAGTGGGAGGGCCGTTAGGAGCAGAGCACGCCGACGAGATTTCGTGGCGGGTAACAGGGGCAACTCGATCGACGATGGGAGTGTAAACGGAGCGAAGGGCGCCTCCTGCTGTTTCGGCAAAACGGCATTTGCGCCTGTCGAGTGATGCGTGTTTTCCGTGTGAAAATCTGCAACGAAACCTTCGGTCGAAATCAGCCACACCTCCAGCTCGGTGGGTGAGAATTCCAACTCGAATGTTGCCTCCTTTCCGCTCAGTATCTTCTCGCCGACCCGTTTCTTACCCTCCCCGGAGTAGCTGACTGTGATCTTCAAAGAGTCATAGGGCACAATGGCGTCGACGTTGACGTACAGACACCCCTTGCTGATCCGGAGATTGTCAATTCTGGCGTTCAAATTAGGGATCGAGAGCTGAATTCTCCCGAGGCGTCCATCCGACAAGCCGTTAAAATTGGGCAACTCTAAGTATTCCTGGATCGCATCGCAGGCCGACGAAAAGGACTTGAGCTTGGGATGAAGCAGGGGTTCGTATGACAACTGTGTGTTCCCAAAGTAGATGTCGAAAATGGTGCATGGCGGGACAGGACCTGTTTTGCTTGGCTCCAATCTGTCGGAGAATCCGATTCCAGTTGTGGATGTGACCGTATGGTCTGCGATTTGGAATTGACGCTCGGACAGTTTGGCCAACCGTCCCAAGAGGGTCTCTTTGCTCAACAGCTCCGTTATGAACAGAAATCGGCCGTAATCCGCGATCATCGGGGTAGCGACGCCCTGCGATTTAGGAAGCACGTCGATGCGAGTAATGACGTGATGCAGGTCTGTACCAGACGGTCTCATCAATGCAGAGCGCAGCACAACCTCGCCTAGCAATTGTTCGTCACGCGCAAGCAAGGATCGGACGCGCTCGATGAGCCCATCGGCGGTGTAATTACAATTGGAAATGCGCAGTTCGCCAAGATCCATGATGTTGCTCATTCTAAGGCGAGTGGGAGAGAGAGACTAGAGCGGCGATCTGACCAATTTGGACTATCCGTCCGTTCTTGTTGATCCGTTTTCTCCATTGCAGCGCCAATGTGGTGCCCGGATGCTGCCAGGTGGATCGTCTCTCCATTCACCTCGCGTTCCTTTCGGATTTCATGTGATCCGGGGACGAGGTCGGCATAGTCTGTGAACTCTTCGTGCGGATGGCGCATTTCCTGTCCTGCTCGACAGCTTTCCGGTTCGGCAGCTTGCGCACTTCGGCTTGGGGGGCGGAGTTCCCGATATCCTGCAACCGCTCGCAGCCCAAGGGTCTGAGTTCTGGTCTCTTCTCCTTCGTCGGCAAAAAAGGGCACACTAATCGCACACTGCTTAGGGCCTGAGCAACCGAGTCTGCGGTTGTACGGGCCACAGGCGACTGATCGGCCGTCAGTCGTTCACCCTCGTTTATCCCTTCTCTCCGTTACACCACCAATGGGTTGCTTGGATATTATCTGGATGATCATCTCTCCAGGCCCCTCCCATTCCCTTGGGATCGGTGGTCGAGGTCAGTCGAGCACGTCACCGGGAATCAAGCTTGAGATGTTCTTGCTCCGCAGAGCAATTCCCAGATCTGTCGCATATGGTCGACGAGATGGAATCGGCTCGGAGAGCCAACGGTAGCTGCTGCTAACGAATAGGCTGTCATCGATGCACATCAGATTACTCTGAAGTCCTGGGGACTCACCGACAGACGCGCCATTCTTTTCAAGCTCTTCCAGCATCGCCTGGGTCCCAGGACCACCGACATTTCTTCCGCATCGGATTCTCACCCGATTTCCTAGCACCGCTGTGGCTGCAACAAGTTGACGCGGCAATCCTGTGGCGGCATTCATATTTAGTTCATCCGCGAGGATTTGAACAGACTGCTTTGCACTCGAAAGCGATTCTTGAAAGATTGTCTTGTGTTCAATATCTAAGACAAGACGGGCATGTGTGGTCTGATTCGCAATACCATTTCGCTGCGATGCTGCGCGGAGTTCTTCTGCTGCCTTATCCAAACGAACAATACCGCTCGACACTCGAAGCCTCTCGTCAGCTGCTGACAGGTCACGCAATATTTCGCACAGTCGAGCGACCAGACCAGCATTACGCAGTCTTATGGAGAGGTGTCTTTCTGACTCAACGCCTGAGGATGAGGCCCACGAATAAGATCCCACAACCGCCTCAATTCCGTCCGCCAGATCCGCCAATAGAATGTTCGCAGAACTGCCTGATGGCGAGTTGCTGACTACAAATCGTCCAATATTCGCGCCTTTTCCGCTCTCATAGACCATTTTCGTGAAATGTTCCAAGCTCTTCTTGTGGTCATTGGGATCAGAGTTTTGGTGCCCCCAGATGACAGTAATGAGGACGTCACGTTTCAGAGTCTTCTCAAACAACGGGCCGAGTCTTTGCGCGCCGCTGCTACTCAGGAACGAGCTGGAAATCGCGACATAAGATGTCGCATTTGCAAGGAAATGCTCCAGAAGTCCAAAGTGCTCGTTCGAGCTTCTGAGCAAGTCATCCTTGCCGATCGAGACCGGAACCCAGGACCCCAGGTATTCTGAGGGTTCTTCCGTTTCAATAGCTCGCGGAACTCTCACGAACGATTTGAGTTCCTTGTCGTCGACTGTTTTGCCCGACGCTTCGCGCCTGCGAACTCTTTCCATCATCTCGGGCGCTAGGATAGTCTCCCAGGACTTTGGAATACCCATGATTCGATTGTGGCGGAGATCGACGTCAGCCACGATGTAAGCGGTGTTATCGCTCACTACATATGGCCTTTCAATGGACCTCACCCATTCAGTGGAATCATGCAGAAGCAAGGGGGCTACCATTCCCGGATCAAGTACATTTGAAACATCGCCTTTAGGAAGGGCCACCCCCAATGACCAGAGCTTTGTTAACTTGGATTTTGGATAAAAGTCGACTTCGTTATTGCGCGCGATCTGGCCGGTTACCTTTTCCACGACGATCGTTTGAACACGGTTGTCCAAGACGATGGTCGGTGGCAATTGCTCTTGTTCCCCGCAGGCAAGCTTGCCGGCCGCCGTTGCGATGAACTCGTGGGACTTAGCACCAAGCGAAACCCATCCTGCCTGCATCAGCGTGACTACCGCTTCTACGATCAACCTGCGGTGAACGCCAAAAATGAGCGCGAGAGCGTCCAATGTGTTGTGGTTGTCATTGATGGCAGCGAGGACCAGACGCTCAAAGGTTGAGAACGGACGCCCACTTGCGACCTGGAACTCTACCCGATACCGTGATACAGGCAAGAAAACAATCATAAGGATTGGCGCTCGAAAGTCCGCCCATCGAGCAGACAAGCATTTCCCGCTTTGCATTGTGATTCGATGTACTCCAGCGCTAGTTTCCAATGACCCAGGGGCTGGTTCTTGTCCCGCGGCGCAAACTTCGTTTGAAATTTGAAGAAATCCCAGCTACCGATCAGCACGAGCATCCGCTCGGCGCGGGAAAAGAGGACATTCATGCGTGGTGCCTCCTTCAGGAAGCCAAGACCTGAACCGGGAGAGGCGTGGTTTTGGCGGACAAGAGAAACCATCACAATGTCGGCCTGGTTGCCTTGAAAGGAGTCAACCGTAGATGCTGGAAAGTCGTTCTTCTGGAGGCTCTCGAGCCAGACCGGAGGGTTTCGGTATATGTCCTCCAGCATCTTGCTCAGCTCGAATACTTGTCGACGGTATGGCGACAAAACTGCCAAACGCATCTTGTCCGAAAAGCCAGCTCTCACCTTGAGAGACCTCAAGAACCTTCTTATGCTGTCGACCTCCGAGGGTGAAGTTTCTTGTTCCTCCCTTGAGGACTCGTTTCGGGGTGAACCGGCCTTTGGCCACCCCACATCGATCCACACCATCTGGCATTTCTCTATCTTGTCGGGAGCCACAAATGGATGAACCACTCGCGCTAGGGGTTGTCCATCACCGTCGACCGTCATGCTTTCGATTTCGCGCATGTAGTAGGCGGCTGAGATTAGCCCTGCAATCGTCGGATGCATCCGATGTTGTTGCCAGAGCATTGTCGCCAAAACGCCTCTCTGCTCGGAGTGTCCAGGTACACCTTCCGCCGGTGCCGCTTCTGTGCATACGCGATGGAGTCGTGCGAAGACTGGCAGCCACTGCCTCCACAGTTCGAGTCGGACACCCTTTTCCTCGCCTGTCAGATCCCGCCATTTCTGGACAAGTTCCAGGTCGACTAGTCCGCCGGCTCGGTCAGGAAGCTGTGCAAGGGCTTCCATGACGTCATCCAGATGTTCGCTCGCTTGAATGAAGTCATTGAACCGATATGGTGGCAGTTGGTTTTGATCGCCAATTAGTACCCAGCGATGCCCTGTTTGGAGTGGCAAAACCAAGTCAAATCCATGCGCCTTGCCCGATTCTTCGATGAGCGACCAGTCGAAGCTCTGCGTTAAGTCGGCCATTGCTTCGAGGTCTCCTGCCGTAGTGGTGGAGTAGACTATGTTTGCTGATCGCTTGACGAGTTCGCAGAGATCGGGTGCCCCGGTTGAGCTTTGTTCTCTTCGGAGCGCCTCGCTTGCTTTCTTTGCCTCTGCCTTCCACTGTACCTGTAAAGGGGACGACGAATTGCTGGCCGCCTGTGCGCGATCGAGAAGGCGCAGCGTTACGCTATATATGCTGTCTTCTTCCTGCTCGTCTTCGTCGATTCCTTTCGCCAAACGAACGGATAGAGGGCGGCGGTCCTCCGAAACATCGCGAAATATGTCTTCCGAGACCTTGTCACGAAGAACATCAACAGCGGAGTGAGCTTGAGCAGTCACCAAGATCTGCGCGACAGGATCATCATGGAGAATCTGTCCAAGTAGATTAGCGACTAAGGTTGTCTTGCCGGTTCCGGGAGGCCCTTGCAAGGCAAAAATCGGCCTAGTCCTCCAGATATTTTGCAATGCATGGCGTTTTGCTTCATCGACCTTTTCAACGTCAATCGACATTGGAAGCTCGTCATCACCCGTGTCCATGAAGACAGTATCCGGCGCACGCAGAGCCCTTAGTAGAAAGGTGTAGTTCGCGAACCGGTCGATTGCACGCCTTCGCCGCCGGATCAGTTTGATTTGTCCAAACATCTCAAAGCAGCGCAAGAAGCCTGTCTTCAACGGCAGGTCCAGATTCACACCGGTACGGCTTAAGACAATCTGTTTTCTTTTCTCATCAGTGCTGTTGATGGTCCAAAATTCGGGTCGGGGTACGCTCCGATCAAGGTAAACAGAATCTTCTGACCCCAAGTAAACCAAGTCACCAAATTGCTTTTCCGCTTTCTGCAGCCGCAGAAAAGTAACCATTCCGCCCGGCACTTCTGCAAACTTGAAGATAGATCTGTGACGCAGCCCCTCTTCGATAGTTGCTGTTTGTACAGCGCCTTTCATTTTGTAGTCCACCAACTTGTATGGGAAAATCTCCGCATCGCGAAACAGGAGCTCAACTTGGTTGGTGAATCGGAAGAAATCATAAAATCTCTCTTGGCTTTCGCGGAGTGGACTGGTTGTATCTGCCTTTGGGAAGAAAAGCTTCCAACTTACTGCACCGCGAACAACCACAGCCTGATCTTTGCCGATATCTGACCGGCGAAATGCCCTGATTGGCAGTCTAGTAAGGTGAACCTGATCCTCCTGACCCCTTGTGAACTTGATTTCGCCCGCCCGTCCGCAAAATGCCAACGTCCACCGCCCTGCGGCATCAGACGGCGATATCTTGTATTCCTTAATGAAGTAAACTAGACGACGACCCTGCAGAAGGTACGCATCGCTTTTAGAGTTGGGAATTGCGACTAGCGCCGCCGAGGAGAGATCCTCTTCGACAAACCGACGTTGAGCGTCGGTGTCAAATGCTTTGATCCTCTCGTCTTGCTCACAGATCTCACTCGTCAACGTCTGTCCTTGTCCGAGCAACAAGACCAGTCCGAGGTAGGAATTTTCAGCAAATCTTGGCGGCTGATCGAGACGAGAGACAATGTTCGTCATCGAGTCCGCAATGTCGTAGCCTCGACTAAGCCTTAATTGAGGCTGGCGTTCCACAAGACTGGCGATGAAGTCTTTTTCGAGTTCGGAGAGTTTTATAGCATCTCGGATGCGCTGCCGTAACTCCGGGTTTCGAGAAGGATCGGCAGCCAAAGCATACTCAACGCCCGCGAAAACCTGAGCAACAAGGCATCCGAACTGATACCAGTCGGACTCGAAACTGTACGCCTGGCCGTTCGCTTTCAGGAATTCGGGAGCAAGTCCGAGGTCAGTTCCTGTCGTCGGAGCTTGTCCCACGCGGATGGTCCATTCGAATCCACCCAATCTCATGCTTTCGGGACCAGTCGAACCATCGAGAAAGACAGATTCTGCTGTCACGGCTCGGTGAAGCATCTGCTGGCCGTGGAGTTGGGTGAGCCCAAGAGCAAGTTGACGGAGGCTCCTCCAAAGGGGTAGACGCACCTCTGGAGTTCGGAGGTCGCGGAGCCAATCATGCCGAGATCGGTGTTCCAGAAATTCGCTCAACCGTTCGTAACCGGGGGCTCCAAGAACCATGACAAAGCAGCGATTCTCCTGATCGATCGCGGCATCCCGAAGGAGTACAAGATTGGATTCAGCGCCGGGGGAGCTGCTGAGTCTAAATAGGTTTCTAAGCTCTCGGTCCCAGAGCGCTCTCACAACATCATTTGGCTGATTACCTTCGAAGGGCCATGCTTTTAGCAACACGTGTCCTCCGTCTTGGTCCATAGCAAGCCAGGATTCCTGCTGCTGCCTTTTGGAAATGGATCGCAAGAGGGTGTAGCGATTTCGAAGAACTTTGCCGTTCTCGGTCAGCATGGGTAAATGGATCTCCCGTACAATGTCGGTCAGTATACTGCAAGCGCGCTGGCCAGAAGTCTCAATCGTCGACCCTCGATGACCCTTTGTCCGAGTTGCACCACCAATGCGTTGCTTGGATGTTGTCCGGATGGTCATCTCTCCATGCCCCTCCCATCCCCTTCGGATCCCGGTGGTCTGGCACGACATCGTTGTAGTCCGTAAACTCTTCGTCGCAGATGGCGCATTTCCTGTCCTGCTCGACAATCTTCCGGTTCAGCAGTTTCCGCATTTCGGCCGGTGACCTTAATTCGCGATATCCCCGTGGGTGATGCGGATCTTCAATGCGCTGTACGCCCAGCCTTAGCAGTCTGCGTTCCTTCCAGATGGGCTCCCGACCACAGCAAAAGCGTGATCGGTGGATTGGGCAGTATTCATTGCGACGGAGCCTCATGGCAGTTCTCCTGTAATGCCCGCGTGAAATCCGGTGTAGTTGAATGGGAAATCGGAGACAGAGGGTTCTGTCGCCGGAGATCGTGTCACGCTTTGGCTGGGCAGTTGAAACGTTTGGTTTGAAAATGAGGAACGCCGATTGAGGCGTTAGAGGGTCCTGGGTCTCCCGGAGAGAAGCTTGAAGAGCATGGAGCGGATCACCTCCGGTTGGTGCTCGCCTGCGCTGCCAGCCAGAGTGTACATTCGCTCGAACCCGCGAGGGCCTTCAACCTTCATCTCCCAGTCGTCGCTGCCGCGAGAGCCAACAATTGAGATCCGCCAGTCGCCTGGCTCTTGACAGAGTGCGTGTTCGATCGAGGCGACAATCTCGGACCGGTTGGCGAGATCGCCCATGTTCTGCATTTCGACGACTACTGCCATGACGGCTCTTATTGTAGCGAGCGCAGCGCATCGTTCGAAGTGGTCGCATTGGCCAGCTCTTTATTGGTGCAATTAGAAAAGGTCCGGCTGCGCAGCTGTGCCTTCAGGTTCCCGAAAGTTGCTCAACCCAACGCCAACCAGCCGAAACCGCTGTTGCGGCCTCAGGTTTACTCGTTCGCGCAGCTTCAGGGCAATATCAGTCAATTCCTCGCAGGAGCAGGGCGGAGAGCTTGGCGTATGGCTGCGAGTAAGAATCCGGAACTCGCTTGTCTTCAGCTTCAGCACAACGGTGCGCGCGATGCGTGATTCCTTGCGGGAACCAGACCAAAGCTTTTCTGCGAGGCGTCGGATCATTGGCTCGGTTTCTGCCAATGGCACATCCTGCTCAAAGGTATCTTCGACGGATATTGATTGCGTCGGCCGGTCCGGGACGACTTCACTATCGTCGATACCGCGGGCGAGCTCGTGCAGGCGCAGACCATAGCGCCCGAAGTGGTCTTCGAGCAAAGGCAAATCCAGATTTCGCACATCCCCGACTGTCTTGATTCCAAGCTTCGCAAGTTTTTCTTCCGTCACTTTGCCGACTCCAGGCAGGCGTCCAACAGGCAGTGGCAAGAGAAACGCATCTATCTCCTCGGGCTGGATGACAAAGAGCCCATCAGGTTTGCGCCAGTCCGAGGCGAGTTTCGCTAAGAACTTGTTTGGCGCGACGCCCGCAGAGGCTGTCAGATTCAATTCCTGGCGGATTTGCTCACGGATCGTGCGCGCCACAAGCGTTGCTGTTGGTAAGCCCGTCTTGTTCTCAGTAACGTCTAGGTACGCTTCGTCGAGCGACAGTGGCTCGATCAGATCTGTGTGTCGTTTGAAGATCTCCCGCACGCTGCGGGAAACAGATCGATAACGGGTGAAATCCGGAGCGATGAAGATGGCACTGGGGCACAAGCGTTCCGCTCGCACCGCCGGCATGGCTGAGTGGACACCGAAACTCCTGGCTTCGTACGAAGCCGCGCAGACAACCGAGCGGTTGCCTTTCCACGCCACGATCACGGGCTTCCCGCGTAGTTGCGGATCATCGCGCTGCTCGACGGAAGCGTAAAACGCGTCCATGTCCACGTGGATGATTTTGCGGGTGCCCATCTGGCAACCATACTATTCCGGGTCCCGGAACGCTGTGAACGTGACGTCGTATCGGACCGATCGCAAACTGCCGGTGCGGTAGAGTCTAGGAATGCATGCAGCTTCGAGTTTCTATTCTGCGCTCGCGATTTTCGTCCTCTTGCTGCATGCGCTCTTTATTCTGTGGGTAGTCTTCGGTGCTTTACTGACGCGCTCGCGCCCGCTCCTTCGCTGGCTGCATATCGGGTCTCTTGTCTGGGGAATCCTTACGGAACTGCTCCCTTGGCCGTGTCCTTTGACTGTGCTAGAGAACTGGCTTGAAGCCAAGGCGGGAGTTCAGCCGTACCAGGGTGGGTTCCTGCTCGATTACCTGGACAAGCTGGTCTATCCGGATATTTCTGCAACCTTGTTAACGGTTGCAGGTGTAATTATCTGTGCTCTCAACCTTGCGCTCTATGGCAGGCAGATGTGGATCACCCGGCGCCGCTAGCTCCCACGCCTGGCGCTCCTATCCTGTCTGGCGAAATGAGACCAAATCCCACGTCCCATCTGGCGTTGATGTGTTTTGTCGAAGAATGTAGAGATTGCCGTCGTCGGCCCGAACCTTGTAGGAGACGCTGTCCGGGTCGTACCACTGATCGAGCACTCTTTCGACCTGATACGGCCTTTCTCCCAGCCAGAACCGAACGGGGCGTTCATCGGCCTTTCGGCCCGAGTAACATTCCACACTTAACTTCATCGGTTTCATTGTCGTCGAGGATGACGAGTTGTCGCGAGGCGGCCGTTGCCCTCCTTCGGAGTCTGTGAGGTCTTGCGAAAGTCAATACGACGTCCTTGACGTATTTTCTACCGCTTCTTGGGTAATCAAGCTCACGCGATCTTCCAGAAAGGTTCCTCCAGCCTATGCCTCTCCATCTGGCGGCCCCGCCGCGCCGGCGAGATCTTGAGGCTTGATCTTCTCGACATTGAACTTGGTCGCACGCTCGCGCATTGTTTTCAGCACATCTTCGATCGGCGGCGGCTCGCCCTGGATCCACCGCAACGGATTGATGCGCGCGACCACAAACGACCGCAAGTATGGGCTGACCAAACCCCGTTCCTTTAGCTTCTTAACCACCGCCGCAACTTTCTCTTCCAGGTCAAGCACCATGGAGGCGTGCTTCTCATGATCCTTAATGGCGGCTCGCAGTGGCTCATCGGTGAAGGTCTCGAGTCGCCGGAGGATCGGATGGTAGGCGCCACCGCCGAAGCGTGGTACCCGCTCATAGCAGATGCCGAGGGTGACCAGAGCGGCTTCGTCAAGGTAGAACACAAACCTGGACTCCGGGCGTGCCGCGTCCTCGTCGACCAAGCCGCGATAGATGCGTATGACTTCCAGAGAACGTTCTTTCAGGTTGTGCGCCTTCTCGGTGTTCAGCGCGAGGATTTGCCAGGCAACTTCGCGAGCAGCTACGACGAGCGCAGTGATGGACTTCGCCCCCAGCCGGCGCATGGCTTCCAAGCGATGTCGGCCATTGGGAGTCCAGAAGCCGCCATTTGGCGCCACGATGGCAATGACAGGGTCAAGAAAACGGCCGGTCTTGTTGATAACGTCAGCCAGCCGCTTGTGGTGCGCGTCGGAGAGGTCGCGCTGGAACGGCGTTGGTTCAATCGCATCGATGGGCAGAATCGCAAGCAGTATTGGGTGAGCGCCGAGCGGTTCTTTATATGAGCCGACGACGCAGCCGCCGGCTTTCTCGACTGCTTGTGCTGCCTCCGCGGCAGATCCTACAGGTTCCTGCAGCCGACACTCTGCTGGAGAGAAGCCTTTAGTGCCGGGCTTAGCTTTGCGGGGACGACGCCGGGCTGGTGCGCGCTTAACCATAGCCAGAGTTCCATTCTAGTTCCGAGCGAACCATCATTAGTCACCGACCACTGTAACTACAATCGTTCTTTGGCGTCCGCGGACGTCGCACTCCAGATGGAAGATCTGCTGCCAGGTACCAAGTACGAGTTTGCCCTCCGCGATGGGCACGGTCAGCGATGGCCCGAGCAATGTGGCCTGCAAATGCGAGTGGCCGTTGCCATCATGCCAGGCTTGCTCGTGGCCATAGGAGCGGCTGGGTGGGATGAGCTTGTCCAGGATGGCGGGCAGATCGCGCTGTAAACCCGGCTCAAACTCGATCGTTCCGACCGCAGCGGTGCTGCCGACGTTGAAAATGTTGACCGTGCCAGTCTGGATGCCCGAGGAAGTCACAATCGCAGCAACCTGCTCGGTGAGATCGTGCATGTCACCGTGGCCTTTTGTACTGACTAAGATCTGCTGCTGATAGCTCATCAACTAGTACCAATCCAAAGGATTGCTGCGGCGTCACACAAATCGCCGATATACACGGCCCGCTGACAACCCGAAGCCCAACCGCCTACAGACCCGTGCGTGCCCGTGCCAGTACACCTTCGGCTTACTGTCAATTCGGGAATCCGCTGTTCGAAGGTCGCCGACACTGACCGTGCCTAACTGCCTTCGAAGGCCCGTGCGGTCTCGTCTCGGACTGCCGGCGTGAACGGCTCGGCGGTTCCGTTCGTCACAATCGTGATGCCCTCGCTCGACGGGCACACCTCTCCAATCACCACAACCGGAACGCCTGCGGCCTCAACAGCCGTCAGGACCAAGTCCACCCTGTCCGGTGCGACGGCGATCAGCAATGCGCCAGATGCAATCAGCTTCAGCGGATCGAGCGCGAGCGCACTGCAAATCGTGTCGGTTTCCGGAAACACGGGGATGTGCTCGCGAATGACCCGAAGTCCGAGACCGGCAGGTGCCACTAACTCGAAGAGCCCTGTCGCGAGCCCACCTTCGGTCGGATCGTGCATCGCGTGCACGGCCTCGCCGAGATTGGCAGCCGCGAGAGCTGCACTCACGACACTGATGCCGGGCTCAATCAGGAAACGAGCGGCCCGCGCCAGAAGATCGGCATCAACCTGTCCCCGCAGTCGTTCGGCCTTCTCTCGTGCCAGGATCGCTGTGCCCTCGATGGCCACACCGCGCGTCAACAGGATCAGATCACCGCTAGCGATGTGAGTCTTTCGCACAAGGCGAGTCGGGGCGACCTCGCCGAGCATCTGACCGACCAGAATCGGGTGATCGAGGCCTTGGGTGATTTCCGTGTGCCCACCGCCGAGCGCAACGCCTAGTTCCTCGCACGTGGTGCGCACATCGGCCATGATCGTCTCGGCCAGTTCGGGCGTCGTGCGGTTTTCCGGAAGGAGCATGACGACGAAAAACCAGAGCGGGCGCGCGCCTAGGGCGGCCACATCGTTCGCGTTAACGTGAACAGCGTAACGCCCGATGTGATCAGTGGCGAAGGTGACGGGATCTGTCGCGACCACGAGATAGCGATCTCCGGCATCGATGACGGCCGCGTCCTCGCCAATCTGGGGTCCAATGAGGAGGCGCGGATCATGCTTTGGCAGATGCCTCAGCAACGATCGCAAATGCTCAAGCGGAAGTTTGCCGACTGGCAGAGCCTTCAGTTGGCCGCGTCTCATCCCGCTCACGATCATCGACGAGGGCGCGTAGCAGGTCAAGGACAGGATCAATGCCCAGCAGTTCACGATCTCTTCTGGGGAGATTCCGCGAGACGGTTTCCTTAAAATAATAAGGCGCTGAAAGCCGCATAGTTCAAGAAGGGGAGGGCGGTTTCGCCCTCCCCACTTCTCCGGGTCTGCCCACCGAATTTCAGTAATCGCCCGCTTTATTCAACGGGAATTGCGTCGGAGTCGAGGCGTACCAGCCCAGCTGCAAGAAACGAGTCGAGGGCTTTCCGGAACTCGCTCCTCGTGATGCAGCGGTTGATCTCTGGGTATTCAGTCTCGCTGACACGGCAGGCAGGATGGTACTGAGCCATCAGGTTGACGTAAGTGTCGCCGCCCAGTTCGCGGGCGATCCACTGCATGATCTCGGGTGTCCCCGCGACAGCGCCGGGCATGACGAGGTGGCGCAGAAGAACGCCGCGCATGGCTATGCCGTGTTCATCCGTGACCAGCAGGCCTACCTGACGGTGCATCTCCTTGATAGCACATCGAGCAGTGTCGGGATAGTCGGGAGCTTTCGCGTAGCGGCGCGCTGGGCCGGGGTCCCAGAACTTGAAGTCGGGCATGTAGATGTCAACAATTCCGTCCATGAGCGCGAGCGAATCCGCGGAGTCGTAGGCGCTCGTGTTGTAAACCAGAGGAAGGCGGAGGCCGCGCTCCACTGCTACCAAGAGGGCCTCCAGAATCTGCGGCACAACATGCTCTGGAGTCACGAAATTGATGTTATGGCAACCTTTGTCTTGCAAGCGCAGCATCATTTCGGCAAGCTCATCTGGCTTGGTGGCACGGCCCTCACTCAGCCAACTGATCTCGTAGTTTTGGCAGAAGATACATCGCAGATTGCAGGAACTGAGGAAAATGGTTCCCGAACCGCGAGTGCCGCGCAGGCAACGTTCCTCGCCGAAGTGCGCAAAATGGCTGCTGACAACGGCGTATCGGCCGGTCTTGCATACCTTGGTCTCATCTTCGAGACGGTTAACGTGGCAATTGCGCGGGCAGAGGGCACAGTCGGCCAGCTTCTTTAGGCCGAGTTCCACACGGCGTGACAATTCCCCCGACTCCCACAGTTTGAGATAGGCGGGCCGGAAGCTCGCACGCTTGACCGTGACTGGGCAGGAGACTCCCATAATGACAAGCGCTTCTTCTCGCGACCCCAGGTTGAGACCGAGCGCAGTGACGATTCCGCAATCTCGAGTGCCAGAGAGCGTGTGGTGCCCATGCCTCAGCACGTCACATGCAGGATTGCGTTGGTGTCTTCGGTATCCCGGCTCAACCTTTCGATAGCCTCGGTTGTTGACAGAACCAGCAATTCGACATTGCGGCGCTGTGCCTCGCGTCTGACTTCGTCCATCACGGGCAATCGGCCATACGCCCCGGTTCGGATAACAAGCTGCCTGCACTGCCACGGTATGTTCTCTTCGACAGACAGCGGTGTGTGCCCGAAGTCGTCTCGAAACCGCTTCGAAGGCTTCTTCTTGCGTTTCAGGATCTCTCCACGGTCGATAATCACGTCGTGCTCGTACTTCGTATCATCAATCTGTATGGAGCCGAAAGAGAAATGGCCGAACTTCATCTCACCCTCGCAGGGACAGAAGCAGACACCCTTCACGCGCACTTCTGGGATGTAAAAAGCGAGAAGACCGACCAGAGTTGCTCGACGTCATGGCTGCCACAGTGCGGGCACGTGATCTCTCCTTCTGCCCAGTCGACCAGGGCTAACATTCTTGAAAAGGCTTTCTTGCAAGTGCGGCAGACGAACTCGTAGTGAGGCATAGGCGCCTCCCAACCCTAATAGACCTTAATTCTATGTTAAGCCTCAACAGACGGGTGGTTCAAATTGTGGCCAACCAACCCTCCATGATGACAGGGTTCTGGCCTCTTCGACCATTCGCCCGGCGCCACACCGAAATCAGCCTCTCTTCTAAGCTCGCGGCCATCGTTTATCATCCGCTGAATTTGCGAAAGTTCCGTCGATTCGTTTCATGATCCGCTCGGCCCACTGCACTGCGGAAGCAACCAGCGACTCGGTGCGCGGACTCGGGCGGCTGTCGTGGAGATCTCCCGTGGTTTTTAGATGGCGTGCGACCAGAATCCCGGCGATGATTCCCAAGACGCGTTTTCTTCCTTCCTCCATCCCATTCACCATTGAGTCGGAAGGTCTGCGCTCAAAACATCCAAGAGCGGCCGCCGACTTTTGCGCTCCAGCCGAGTCATTCGATGGTCAAATCTCGCCTTGATCTCGCGATAGGCGCCAGGAGCGATATTGCCGGTGTGGTTTGCGCGGCGAAGTTCATCAAGTGCCTGCCGGACCACCTGTCGAGCCGGAGACAATACCCGCGCCCGCAAGCTTTACGAGAAGTCGATTGCGTCCGTTCTGCCCGTAGAGACCGACCTCGCAGCACAGCGCTCACTTGCACGCCTCGCGAAACGCGAAGGCGATTTCACCTTTGCTTGTGACCTTTGGAAAGGTGCACTGGGAAATTCGCGACAGGGCTATGAGGCTTACGAGCAGTTGGCGATTTACTACGAACACAAAGCTCGGGCCCCGGAGCACCTATTGAAATGCGACGCGCCGATCGGCTCTTCCGCATCGTGCAATTCCTGCGAGTCGGCCGCCTGATCACCGCGCGCCGGCTCGCAGAGAAGTTGCAGGTTTCCGAGCGCACGATCTATCGGGACGTCCGCGATCTGCAACTTTCCGGAATGCCGATCGAAGGCGAAGCCGGCATCGGCTACCTGCTGCGCCAGGATTTCGATATCCCGCCTCTGATGTTCACCCGGTCTGAAATCGAAGCGCTGGTTTTGGGCGCACGCATGGTGCGCCTGGGGAGGTGCGGAACAAGGCGAGGCGGCCACGCAAGCGCTGCACAAAATCGAAGCTGTGCTTCCTCCCGATCTGCGCGATAAGGTTGATCAGACGTTACTCTATGCCCCGAATTTTCAGGTCCGCGCGGAACTCAAGCGCAGCGTGGACCTACTGAATGCTGCCGCAACAGACCGGAAATTCATTGAATTCGGCTACACGCGGGAAGACGGCCAAGAGAGTCACCGCCGGGTTCGTCCTCTGGGCCTGTACTTTTGGGGTGGCGTTTGGACTCTGGCAAGTTGGTGCGAAATGCGCAAGGACTTTAGAAACTTCCGCGTGGACCGCATGACGGAACTGCGTGCACTCGAACAGCAGTTCCCGGTGGACCCGAAAAAGTCTCTGCATGCTTTTTCGCCAAGATGCGGGAGGACTCATCTGCTAAGTCTGAAGTTGCACGATCACAACCCGACCGCAGGGTGTGAGATTTCGGAATTCCTTCTTCATCTTGATCTCTGCTTGTCATCAACCAGGGAGCTAGCGATCTCAGCCCACTCTTGGTCGAGCGACATGCGGGCTTGAGGCTTTCCTGCCCGCTGGTACCAGTACCCAGCATTTGACAAGTCGCCCTCCTTGCGATGAAGGTAGGCGTGCACCCACGTACCGGCCGGTCCTTCGTCCTGTTGCGCCGATTCGTGTGCCTTCGCCCAATCGCCTTTCGCATCCCACCACAGGGCTGCCAACGGGAGGCTCAGCTCTTTAGGAGGGCGGTCGCTCACCAGAGAATTGCGGAACTCTTCCAAGTTCATACGAGATAGATGATCGAGATCAGTCAAGGTCGCACGGGGAGCACTTTCCGTGGTTCGACAACGCTCACTTGGCAGAAACGATCGCGTTTATGAAATGAGGGGAACTTGACCCTGCCCCACCATCCGCCTACCATCTGCCAGAGAAAGGCAGAGTGCGATACGCCGTATACGGTACCTGTCACACACCTGTCGGTTGTGCACTGAGAGCTCATATGCGTGGCATTTCCATGGGGCCGACCGAACGACTCCGCCGAGCACTCTTTCCCGTTCAGGGCGACCAATTCGGCTGGCGAGTGGCTTCCGTCACTGTAAGCCTCGTCTCGGTCGCCCTCATTGCGCTGACCCTCGGGTACAGGCTCCACGGAGCTGAACTGCCGACGGCCCTACTCCTGGGCCTGCTTGCGGCCTTCGCAACCGTTGTCCTGCTCCTCTCCAAGTTCCTGTTTTGGGCACAGGAAGAAGAGGGCCAGATCAAAGGCGCGTTCAATACGACCGAACGCGAGTTCCAATCAGTATTCGAGAATGCGCTCGATACCATCTTGATCCTTGATGACCAGGGGGTCTGTCGCGAGGCGAATCCTGCCGCCGAACAGCTATTCGGAATGCGACGCCCCGAACTAATTGGGCAACCCATAGACCACTTTTATGGGGATTCCAGCCAATTCCAGGAAGCCTGGAAACGGCTTCTCTCCCAGAAGTTTCAGCAGAGCGATGCGGAACTCGTGAGAAACGACCGGTCGTCAGTTTTCGTGGAGTTCACGGCCAAAGCGGATTGCTTGCCCGGCCAGCACGTCATGATTCTCCGCGACGTCACCGAACGTCGGCGGGCCCAGCTGGCGCTTCTCGAAAGCGAGGAACGGTTTCAGCAAATGGCCCGGAACATCCAGGAGATCTTCTGGATGATCGACGCCGAAACCAAGCAAGCCCTGTTCGTGAATCCGGCTTACGAGACGATCACCGGCCGCTCCTGCGAGTCATTGATGGACAGTCCCTCCTCTTATGAAGAGCTGATCCATCCCGAAGATCGAGTCCATGTGCTCACCAAGCTTGACGAAGCCACGCGAAGCGGACAGTTCAATGAGAGATTCCGAATTGTTCGACCTCAAGGTGACATCCGCTGGGTGTGGATTCGCGGGTTTCCGGTACGAGATGCCGGGGGCAAAGTACGCCGGTTGGTCGGAACTGCCCTGGAGATCACCGCGCAGAAAGAAGCGGAAGAACAAGTCGCAGCCAACCTGGCTCTGGCGAAATCAGCGTGGGCCGAAGCCGAGGCTTTGCGCAAAGCGACTCTTTCGCTAACCGAAGACCTGCGGATGGATTTCGTTATGGACGCGCTGCTGAGATCCCTGGGAGAACTGATTCCGTACACCTGCGCTAGGGTACTCGTTCCGGAAGGCGGCCCCCACTGGCTGGCGCTGGGTGAGAAGCTGTGTCCCGAGCCCGCGAACAAATCTTGGAGATCCCCGCTGACTCTGATCGCTGACAAGTCTCCGTTCTTGCAGCGGATATCGGTCGAACAAAAGAGCGTATTGATCGCGGATACGAACCGGGAAGAAGGATGGCAAACCTTCAAAGGACACAAACAGTTTCGCTCCTGGCTGTGTGTCCCCTTGGTTGCGTCCGGGGAGTTCTTGGGATTTCTTTCTGCCGGCCACACGGATCCGAACCGCTTTACGGAGGAGCACCTCCGGCGTGCGCAATTGCTGGCTATTCCTGCGGCTGCGGCAATCCAGAATGCCCGGCTCTACCAAACCGCTCAAATTTACGGGTCCGAGCTCGAAAAACGCATAGCCGACCTCAAACAAGCCGAAGCTGCCCTGGCGGAATCAGAGGGCAGCCGGAGAATTTCGGAGGAGAAGTTTCAGAAAGTGTTTCGTTCGAGTCCGATCCCTTTTTCCATCACGACCGTGAAGGAGGGGCAGTTCCTAGATGTGAATGCCGCCTTCGAGCGAAGGTATGGTTATTCGCGCGCCGAGGTGCTCGGGCGTACCGTCCATGAACTAAAGATCTGGGAGGACCCGGCAGATCGGGAACTCATGATCGCGCAGCTCAATAAGGGCGGCCCCATTCAAAACGTCATGACACGGCTACGGACGAAGTCTGGAGAGATTAAGGTTACGGCTTATTCCGCGGACCGAATCCAGTTCGAGGGCCAGTCATGCATACTCGCCGTCTCGGAAGATGTGTCGGTCTACGATCCCCACCTCACCAATTGAGCAAGATTGCGCTCGAACCTACTTAGACTCTGTTCCTTCTTTGCACCTCAATCACTCGCCCGAGCTTGCCACTCCTTTCCGTGGCAACAACGCAAGACACTCCTGCTGAAGCAATCGAAACAGCTCCTCCATGTGTTCTTTGCGCGTCCGGAAGTTCACTGGGTTGATGCGAAACCAAGTCTTGCCTTTAAGCTCGGTGGTCGACATCCAAAAACGCCCGCTCTGCTCCACTCGCTGCGCGACTTCCGCGTGCAATTCCTTCGACTCCGTCTCATTCAGCCCGGCACCTTTGAATCGGACACAGATCGCCGACATCGGCGGACTGCTGGCCGGCTCAAACTCAGGGTCTTTTTCGGCCAGAGCATAGAGGTGTTTCGCCTGGCGCACGTTGTTGTCGATCCACTCGCCAATCTGTCGCGCCCCGTAGCGCTTGAAGCTCATCCACGCTTTCAGGCTGCGAAAGCGCCTCGACTGCTCGAAACCGTGCACGTAATACTGATAGCGCTCGTTGGCTTGGTCGAGTTCGTCCGTGAGGTATGAAGGCTTGATTCCAAATGATGCGGTGAGCCGGTCCTGATCCTTAACGAGCACGGCTCCGGCATCGAGTGGAGCATAGAACCATTTGTGGGGATCGATCGTGATCGAGTCGGCAAGCTCAAGCCCCCGATCTCGCATCGGCCACTCATGCGAGAGCAACATGCCGCCGCCATAGGCGGCGTCCACGTGCAACCACATGCCTTCGCGGTCCGCGATGCGTCGCGGTTTACGGATGTCATCGACGGCGCCGGTGTTCGTGGTTCCGAACATGCCCACAATACACATCGGGCGGATCCCGTTTTTCTTGTCTTGCACGATTGCGTCTTCGAGGGCATCCAGCCGCACCTGAAAATTAGCGTCCGTCGGCAGCGCGCGCAGCGCATTTCGCCCGAGGCCGACGCAATCGACAGCTTTATCCACGGACACGTGCCGCTCCTCAGACGCGTACACCGCCCAATGATCGTGGATGCCGTCGTGCTGCGCGGCGTCGTGCGTCACCGCATCGCGCCCAACCTTTAGGCCGATGAAGTTGGCCATCATCCCGCCACTCGTGAGATTGCCTCCAGCTTTCGCGCCGTAGCCGCAAAGGTCCGTGAGCCAGCGCACTACGCGGCGCTCCATCGCAACCGCGGATGGGCCAATCGAGTACGCTCCCACGTTCTGGTTGATGGCTGAGCAGATGAAGTCCGCAATGATACCCACCGGGTTGGGCGACGGTGTGATCAGGCCCATATACCCAGGATGGCCCACGTGGGTGCAGTAGGGGAGCAGTTTGTTTTCAAGTTCGTTCAAAACAGTTTCCGCTGAACTCGGGTCCTGCGGCAGGGATTCAGCAAACAGCTCGTTCACCGTCCGCGGTTCCACGTCAGGGAAGACACGTCTTTCCTCGATATGATCGAGATACTCAGCAAGGAAGTCCACAACGCGGTGCCCGACTTCACGAAATTCTTTCGGATCCATGAAGAGTCTCCTCAATCCAAGTTTAGGTTGCACGCCTTAAAGCTGGCATTCCGAATCTTGCTTTCAAATTTCTTTTTTGATGAGTGACTCTCGGCTCCCGATTCGCCGATCTCTCCCGTCACGTTCCAAGGGCGTAATCGGCAGCGCCCCGGCGCCTGAGCTCCCGACGCCGACCCCAATCTGAAAGGTGTTCCCGCTCAAGCCAAACCAGCCCCATTCTCACCTCAAATGAGGAATTTGCCCGCTGCCCGGAATCCCGACCACAAAAAAGAAAAATGACGAGTCAACAGGCGAAGTGCGTCAGCATGGTTCTCATATTCGCATCCTCGAGGATGCTGTGGGGAAATTCAGCGCAGTATTGGCAGGAGTCGGAAGCGAACCGGTACAGGGCGTCCAGAGAGCGCCTTCCTATCGAGCCGAGTGAGTTTCGCGGCAGGGATTGGGAAACATAGCGTTTAGCGCAGCTTGTGAACCAAGACCTGACTCAGGGAGTGGGGAAGGAATCGGTCGAAAAGCGCCGGGCTGTCAGTCTGGAAAGGAAAGTAGACGGCCCCGTGGACGAGGCGATCGTCAAGAACCTCTGCCGGTTCGCCTCGAAGAGTTCCTTTTTGCCCGGATTTCCGACCAGAGGCTGTGAGAGTTTTGTATGTCCGGGGTTGTCGAGCGCACGCGTAGTCAGGCAGCAATCAACCCTCGTTTGCTGCCAGCCATCGACCAGTTGTTGATCGCCGGGATCAAGCTCGGACCCGGCAAAAAGCACGAGGCGATCAACAAGATCCTGAAACTGGTGCCGGAGTGGAAGCGAGGGGACTGCTGGCGGCGCATCCGTCAGTTGCGAAGGACTTCTGAGCTTGCGGGTTTTGCCGAGACCCCGTTACGCGACGAGGTAGAAGAGTCCGCTGGCGTCGCCGCCGTTCGACGGGCGCCCTCCCGGCCCTGGACCCCGGCAGATGATGACAAGCTGTTGAATTGGGCTGGGTACAAACCGGTGAAGAAGATTGCCCAGCGGCTTGGCCGTTCCGTCCGTGCGGTTCGCTTCCGGCTTGGAGCGCTGGGCATGAGTGCAAAAGTCACTGATGGATGGTCGCAGCGCGGGTTGCGGACGCTGTTGCGCGTAAGCCGCGCCAGGCTCCGGTATCTCATCGGAAACGGCATGCTGAGAGTTCGCGATTCGCGTATTACTGCAAGCTCTTTGGCGGCTTTGTGCGAGAAGAGCCGTCCATCAATGGATCCCTCCGCCATCGAGAGACTCACGGCTGCGATTGCCAGGGACGACGCACACTCCTGGGAGCGTGCAGCCGGTCTCTTGGGCGTGGCGGTCGCGCAGGTGCAAAGTCTGATTTCCGGCAGTCAGCTAAAGCTCGGGATATGTTTGTCACCGACAGGTCGTTTGAGGAGTTCTGCAGGAAGCATGGAGGCGAAATCAATACTTCGCTGATGGATCCCGCGACGGCAAAATGGCTGGCGAGCGAATATGGTGTATCGGGATCCGGCAACGGCAGGATTGTCTCCCGCGCTCAAAAGCACGCGTTGGTGACCAGAAGGTGCAAGTGCGGAAGGAAAATAGCCGGCAATGTCTATTTCAAGCACGTGAGACACTGCCGTCCTGTGGAAGAGCGGCCGATGGGTAAGGCTGTTTGATAGTCCTGGGACTGGCGCAGAAGGCGTGCTATACTCAAACTCGAAAATGACGATACGGACCAAATCCATGATGAGACGGCGCGTCAATCGCGCTGGGCCCTCGGGATTGGTCTGACCGTTCGTTAGATTTCCAAGCTCAGATTCGATTCTCGAAGGCCCCGACCAAAAATCGGGGCCTTCGTGTTTTTGGCCGGTAGCCAAGCTGGAAAGGCACGTGACTGTTACTCACGCCATGCGCAGGTTCGAATCCTGCCCGGCCAGCCAGATGTGAATGAAAGCGGGGCTCGCTAGTTCAGTAGGAAGAACGCGGCTCTCATAAAGCCGTCGCGGATGGTTCGAATCCATCGCGAGCCACCATGGAGGGGCCTCCGGCGAGGGGCAGTGGCTTATACCCACTTCGGCGCCAGATTAGCGCGGCCAGACAGGTTCGACCCCTGTACCCTCTACCAAAATTTGCGCCGGTAGTTCAAAGGACCAGAATAGTTGGCCTACACCCAACAGATGCGGGTTCAACTCCCGAACGGCGCACCAGTATGCAGGACTCAGCACGCGTCGGTTTGGCGCGCGATGAGGTGAAAGGGGTGCGATAGCTCAACGGCACAGAGCACGCGGCTGATAACCGCGCGATGAAAGTTCAACTCTTTCTCGCACCACCAAAGGGTGACTGGCAGAGATGGCAGATGCACTCGACTCTTAATCGAGACAAGGCTGGTTCGATTCCAGCGTCACCCACCAGATTCGCGGGATTGGCAGATAGGGATATGCACTCGCCTTTTAAGCGAGACGAAGTGGGTTCGATTCCCACATCCCGCACCAGGGTCAACATAGCAAAGAGGCGGCATAGCATAACCTAGAGGTGAATCTCGGTTCGGAGAATCTTCGGAGTCCAGGATCGGAAATCGCTGACTTCGGCCGGGACATTCTACTGAGGCGAGCACGACCTTCAGGTTACAAGGGCGTCAGTTCCATGAGCTTCAGCAGAGGTTCGGATCTCGGGGCCATAATGCGTAAAGCTCTCGGCTGCTTGCAACGAGAGATAAAAAAAGAAACGGGAAGCTGGGGCAAGACGATTGCGATCCTTGTTCCGTCATCGCCGGAGGCGGCGAAAGTCTCCGTGAGCTTAAATAGTGGCAAAAAGCCTGTTCAGCACAAGCTTCTGTTCGACGAAGCGGAGGCTCTGCTAGCCGCCAGATTTGCAGCGTATCTCTTAGAGCCGCGGCAGGGCACGAAAGAGTGCGATCAGATCGCCGAAGCCCTGTTATTGCTGAGCGACATCAAGAAATCTTCGGGCGCAACCGGAGATGTTACGCGCTGGCGAAAGTGGGCCGACAAGTGCAAGAAGGGAAAGATCAGCAACGCGGGGATGGTTCAGGCTTTGGGAAAAGTACTTTCGACGTTGACCACCGCAGCATATACCGGCGACCCCGGTCGGGACTGGACTCTTGTAAAGCGACTGCTGCGAGAATCGAAAGAACCGGTACTAATCGCCGTTGCACAACACTTGGATTACCTGGTGGCATTTAATCGCGGGAAGCGCATCAGCGCCAATCTCGTCGGACGTTGGGAGATCCACGGTGCGTATTCCGAAGCGCGTCAGGCATTGGATGCGGCGCTCACTCAAGATTTGATCTTGAATGGCGTGGATGATCCAGATGGCATACAAGTGATGACAATTCACAAGTCTAAGGCGAAGCAGTTTGATGGAGTCGTGATCCTGCGCCGCGAGACCCACAACGGACAAACACTCATCTCTAACTTCATTTGGCGTGATGACGCTCCACCGTATCGTCGGAGCCGCAGGATCCTAATGGTAGGTGTTACGCGAGCACGAGTTCATACGCTGATGGCGCAACAAGTTTGGCCGGCGTGTCCCATCATGGGTGCGTACACCCTTCGTTCAGCCTTCAGTCGCTAAACGTGTGCCGCACAAACTTGCACGTACACGTCCAAGCCCTCGATTTGCTTTACTTGCTCCAATTCGCCGCGCGACCCAAGGCTTAGGGATGCCACCACTTTGGGGTATTGACGAATTCGGGGAATGATGCCAAAGTGATAGCTGAGTTCTAGTAATGATACGCAAGCCCCATACCGATTGCTTCCCGACACCAGCCACGGCGACGTGGCAAGGAGCGGGGAAAGGTACGTTCATGTAACGGGGGCATCAACAGCGCGTAGTCTTTTTGAGCCTCCGATACAAATCGGGGGCTTTTGGTTTTTAGGGCGCATTTCACCGATGCGCTGAAAGGAGGCGGCGTCGTCTAACGGCCAGGATGCGGCCCTTTCAAGGCTGAGATGGGAGTTCGATTCTCCTCGCTGCTACCACGATATGAGCACACAAGTAATTGAACTCGAAGGTTTTGAAATCGAGCTTGCGTCGGAACTCTATTGCGAGCGCGGCGCTGATCACCACGAGTTGGTAGATCGTGCGCGTACGGACCGCAGCAGACTTGGCCACAATGTCGCTGATTCGGCGGTGTTGTGCGTACGGTGCATGAAAGCAATCCCGTTGAATGCGTGATGCCGGGTCGTCTAGTGGCAGGACTCTGGACTTTGAATCCGGATACGGGCGTTCGAATCGCTCCCCGGCAGCCAGTTTGGAAAGGTTAGGAAAAGGAGGACGTTCACTGAAAAGATAGAGTTCGAGGAGTGGCAAAGGTTACGGGTACTTCTATTGTCCAGAAAACACACCGTATCCGCAGGTTCGCTCCTCAAAGTTGCGAGGTCATCCAATTGGCTAGGATAACCGGCTCTGACCCGGTTCATGCACGTTCGAATCGTGCCCTCGCAGCCAAGTTTGGAAAGCGGTCGCAGAGTCTAGCGGCAGGATGCCTGACTGTCTACCAGGAGGGACGGGTTCAACTCCCGTTGCGACCGCCACAGGGGTGATGACCCGACGGGAAGGGCGCTCGTCTCCAAAACGAGTTCAAGCAGGTTCGAATCCTGTCACCCCTGCCAGTTTGAAGGGCGAGCATGGTATAGCGGCTGGTGCCTCGGGCCTCCAACCCGATGACGCGAGTTCAACTCTCGCTGCTCGCTCCAGGCGGAAGTCGTCTAGTGGCGAAGACGCGACGTTGCCAACGTCGAGATCGCGGGTTCGAGTCCCGCCTTCCGCTCCAATGTTCCGAGGCGGTGTAGCCAAGACAGCAAGGCATCTGCCTGCAAAGCAGACAAGCGGGAGTGCAATTCTCCCCACCGCCTCCAAAAGTTTTGTGCTGGTGTAGCTCAGTGGGAAGAGCGCGGGCCTCGTAAGTCCGTGATCGGCGTTCGAATCGCCGCGCCAGCTCCGCTGGTATAGCTCAACGGGAAGAGCAGGCGCACGGTAAGCGCCCGACCGCAGTTCGAGGCTGCGTGCCAGCTCCAGAGTTTGCTGCTGTGGCCGACATACAAAGGCACCTGCCTTGTAAGCAGGTCCATGCTGGTGGGAATCCAGCCAGCAGCTCCAAATTCGATGGCGGGATTGGCCGAATGGCTTAGGCGCTGGATTGTGGCTCCAGTCACGAGAGTTCGATTCTCTCATCTCGCCCCAACTGGGCGGTTCGTATAAGGGGATTACCCACGGCCTGCAACCGTGCAATGCGAGTTCGAGTCTCGCACCGTCCACCAACTTTGGCTCGGGAACTCGACGGCAGAGTGCTGGTCTGAAAAGCCAGTGGACACGGTTCAATTCCGTGCCGAGCCACCATTTCGGGGAGTGGCCTAGCTGGTTCAAGGCGCATGCCTTGGGAGCACGAGATCGGGAGTTCGAATCTCCCCTCCCCGACCAAGTTTCTGGCGGAAGGTAATGGCTGAGTACCTCAACAAGGAAAATGCGATGACTGATTCAACTTACAACGTGCTGAAGCCGGGCAAGGGCGTTCCCATCAAGGCCTGGACCAAGGGCGTTCCGCTCGAGGACGCCGCGCGCCAGCAACTGCTGAACGTTGCGGAGCTGCCATTCATCTACAAGTGGGTGGCGGCCATGCCAGATGTGCATTGGGGCATCGGCGCAACAGTAGGCAGTGTGATTCCGACGCGTGGTGCGATCATTCCGGCGGCGGTCGGCGTGGACATTGGCTGCGGCATGATGGCAGTGCAGACTTCTCTGCACGCCAACCATCTGCCGGACAATCTGCACGGCATCCGTACCGTGATTGAGAAGGCAGTGCCGCACGGGCGTACCGACAACGGTGGCAAGAACGATCACGGCGCATGGAGCGATGCTCCGGCGCATCACCTGGAAGTGTGGGCAAAGATGGAGTCGGCGTATCAGGCGATCATCGAGAAGTATCCCAAGCTGAACCATGTGCAGCGCATCAATCATCTGGGAACTCTCGGCACCGGGAACCACTTCATCGAGGTTTGCCTCGATGAAAACGAGAACGTCTGGTTCCTGTTGCACTCGGGATCGCGTGGTGTGGGCAATCGCTTCGGCACGTTTTTCATCGAACTGGCGAAGAACGACATGCGCCAGTGGATGATCAACCTGCCGGACCGGGATCTTGCCTACCTGCCGCAGGGGACGGAGCACTTCGAGGACTACGTCCGCGCGGTGCACTGGGCGCAGGACTACGCGTTGGCCAACCGCGAGCTGATGATGCGCAACATGATCGCGGCGGTGCAGGGCTCGGGAGAAGTCCCGGCGTTCGAAGCCAATGTGGAAGTTGTGAGTTGCCATCACAACTACGTGACCTGGGAACATCATTACGGCGAGAACGTGCTCATCACGCGTAAGGGCGCGGTGCGTGCGCGTGAAGGCGACATGGGAATCATTCCCGGCAGCATGGGAGCGCGCTCGTACATCGTGCGTGGCAAGGGCAATCCCGAGAGCTTCATGAGCTGTAGTCACGGAGCGGGACGCGCCATGTCGCGTACGGAGGCAAAGCGCCGCTTCACCTTGGATGACCACGCCAAGGCAACTGCGGGCGTCGAGTGCCGTAAGGATGCGGACGTCATCGACGAAACGCCGATGGCGTACAAGTCCATCGACGCGGTGATGGAAGCGCAGCGCGATCTGGTGGACGTCGTACATACGTTGCGCCAAGTGGTCTGCGTTAAAGGCTAAACACGAGAGGGCTGCAATGCCCTCTCTTCAGATCCGGGTGTAGGGTAGCGGCCACCCACATGTTCTGGGCACATGTCCACGCAGGTTCAACTCCTGCCACCCGGACCATTTTCTTATAGCTTTTGATGATCTTTGGCCCCGGTAGTAGCAAAGCGAGATACTAGAGGCTCATATGAGATTCTGCTGCCCCAACTGCGGTCGGGACGAAGAGATTCTTGTAGACCGAAACCCACGTTGTCGCTTCTGTCACGTCGAGATGATTGCCGCGTCCGATTATTCGGAACTGTGGATGAGCCCGTACATCGCAATCAAGCGAATGGCAACGATCAGCGAAACTTTCGGTATTGAACGGGCGCGCACTGACGGTCGATTCAAGAAGGAGCGGGAAGCATGTACGACCGGAGTGTTTGCCCTCGCGCTGTCAAAATTGAATGGCGAACCGTGGTGGATAGAAATCGAGACCGTAGACAGCACTCCCGACACCAGATTACGGCAGCTAGATCAGAGCTCGGGAAACAACGTCATCCAGACGCGCAATATCGAAGTTGTCGATTGGGAAGAAAATGTCGATGACATCATGGAAGTGATCGGGAAGAAATGCAAGCGCGCCTATCCCGACCATTATTTTTTACTAGTTAATGCGCGCCATAGCGGAAAGGTGCTCGACTTCGATCGGGTCATTGAAGAGATGAAAAGGATGCACTCACCTTTCCTCGAGGTCTGGGTAGTTGCGTTTCTTGGGCCAGATGATATGAAAGTCGTCCGTGTGGCACCAGGCGCCCTTCTGATCGATATGAAGATCCGAACTGAATTAGAGAACGCTAGCAGGCTGCTGAAAAACTACTCCTAATCCACAGCCTTGTATGGTACGAGAAGGCATGCGCGGAGACGATCAGCAGCAGAATCACATCTTCAGTTATTTGTCGCCGGAAGCGCGGGTGCGGAAGGATCATCCGCTGCGTGCCATCCGGACCATGGTGGACGAGGTACTGACGCAACTGTCCCGGCGGTTCGACACGATGTATGCCCGCGTCGGGCGTCCCTCGATTGCGCCGGAGAAGTTGTTGCGGGCGCAGTTGCTGCAGATGCTGTACTCGATCCGCAGCGAGCGCCTGCTGATGGAAGAGATGGATTACAACCTGTTGTTTCGCTGGTTTGTGGGCCTGAACGCCGATGATGAGGTGTGGGACCCGACCGTGTTCACCAAGAATCGCGACCGCTTGCTGGAGGCCGACGTGGCGCAGGAGTTTCTGGCGCGGGTGGTGGAGCAAGCGCGGGCCAAGGGCCTGACCAGCGACGAACACTTTAGCGTCGACGGTACGCTGCTGGAGGCTTGGGCGAGCACGAAGAGCTTTCAACCCAAGGACGAAAAGCCATCGTCTCCGCCGGACGATCCCGGCAATCCCACGGTGAACTTTCGCGGCCAGCGGCGGTCGAACCAGACGCACGCGTCGAAGACCGATCCCGAGGCGCTGCTGGCGCGCAAGGGCGAGGGGAAGGAGTCGAAATTGAGTTACAGCGGGAATCTGTTGGTGGAGAATCGCAACGGGCTGATCGTGGACGCGGAAGTGTTTCAGGCCAACGGCACGGCCGAGCGCGACGCGGCCCTGGTGATGCTGGAGCAGGTTCGGGGAACGAAGGCGGTAACCGTGGGCGGAGACAAAGGATTCGACACGCGAGATTTCGTGAAAGAGTGTCGGCATATGGGAGTCGCACCGCACGTGGCGCAGAACCATGCGCGGCCCGGGGGCAGCGCCATTGATGGCCACACCACACGGCACCCGGGGTACGCCATCAGCCAGAGAAAGAGGAAGCGGATCGAAGAATGCTTCGGCTGGCTGAAGACGATCGCGCTGCTGCGGAAGGTACGGCATCGCGGAGTGTGCAAAGTGCACTGGATTTTTACTCTCGCCTGCGCCGCCTACAATCTGGTGCGCATGCGCAACCTGACCGCCGCAGTTCCGGCGGCGTAACTCAGGGCCGACGTGTGTCTTCAGGAGCATCGAGTTAGACCCGAGGGCCACAAAAACACCGGAAATCAAACCGTTCGGCATCGTTAACGATGAGAAACAGAAAGAAAAACACGCTACACATCAATTTTTCCGCAGCCTGCTAGGAAGCAGACGCCGTTCGTAAAGCGAGGAATTCGCGGAACGGGCACAGAACTCCGCGACCTCGGGCCAGCTTATTTGCCCATTCCCCGAGGCCACTAACTGTAGCGTAAGACAATACGAGAGGCTCATAATCTCTAGACGCAGGTGCAAATTCTGCCCGCGCAACCAAAATGCACATCAAATATGCGCCCTCTTCTTGAACCGACCCCGTGCCAATATCCTCTTCGTGCATGTCGAAATCCTTGATCAGTTTATCCGTCAGGTCTTGGTATGCATCGATGTGCTTATGCAGTTTTCGTGGCGTACCCTTCTGCGCGTATTTGCAGGCCGCATCGAAAGGCGAGGTCATGTCAGGATTGGTGTGAATGCGTTCTTCCAGGACATCAGCGAAGGACTTCTCCTTCAGCACCCACATTAATCGCTCCAACGATGAGATATTGAGGCTAACCAGCGGCGTAACGATGATCCCCTTATGCGACTTCGGGCTAAGCTGATCCTTGAACCGCCGATTGAGATAGGCATTCACTACCCAGCTTGAGCCCACATCATCTTTCGTGATAATCACGGGAATGATTTTCTTGATACCTTCGAGCCAATCCGGCAGCTTTTCGGGTGATCCGCAGATGGTCTTAACCGCGCTTAAGAGCTGGCATACGCCGGCGCCGGTCACAAGCCTGTCTTCCAGATATTCGGTGACCTGCAAATAATCACCGGAATAACGGACGCTAGCTTTGCATGTCGCCAGCTTCGCTTCGATGAGCACCGCCGTATTGCCGCAGAGGATAATCGAGTCACAGATCTGATCGGTGCTGCCGACGTAGAGCGGCCCTGAATGTAGCACGTTGAGTGTTGCATCGGCGTAGGTCTCGAACATCCAGACAACATATTCCTCGAATATATGGCCCCAAAAGCTCAGGAACGGCTCTTTCTTGTTCTCGGGCAGCTTCCGCAATACACGCCAGACAACCGCGCTTTCCAGTTTGCCGAGCGCGAATTCGTAATCAAGCAGATACAGATCGCCCTTATACAGGAAGTAAGGACGATCCCGGATGAACTCAAAATCCCCATAGCCGAGCGTGTCTTTAGGCTCCGGAAGGTTATCGAGCGAAAACGAGACGCTGTCGAACATTTTATCGATGAGATCTTGAGCAATGTTCGTATTCTTAAACCACGACTTGCGTAGCGTGGCATCGATAGGCGCAGCGTAATTCTTGTTATTTCGCTCTTGCGTCGCATGCAGAGCAAAAGCCGCGATAAACTCGGCATAAGTGATCAGCGGAAACGGAAAGAGCTTCTGAAACTCTTTCTCTGCATCGAACAACCGAAGATGCGACGGAAGCCGGTCAATGATAACCGTCAGTAAGATGTAGAACCGCAGGAAGACGAACATCGGGTCGGTCGGCGAATCCAACTCGTAGATCGGAAGGAATTCAGCCGCTAGGTTCGCCATCGCCGCCAGCTTCTCTTGCACGACCACATGCGGCTTGTAAAGTAACTCCCCGGCGCGCAGCATGAACTCGCCTAATTCGTGGTTTTCGGGTCCGGGAAGATCTTCGGGCGGGGACGGCTGCAACCGGATGACTTCGGCGGCCAAGTACCGCAACTGGCCCTGAAAGAAAATGATGCGCTTCTGATCGGCGAACCAGTTTACCCGTTTCACAAGTCCAGGCGGGAAAAGATGCGGAACCAACATCGCCAAGGATTTGTCCGACGGAACCGTGCGAGCATCCGGGCCATAGTCGAACCCAACGCTCAGCTTTGCGCACGCGATCAGAAAGCCCGCTTTAGGGTGTTTGCTTAAGAGGGCTTTCAATTCCGCGAGCGTCGTGCGCGGTTGCTGCACCAATTCCGACCACGGAACCCACGTCCGCAATTGTGGCTGATTAGCCGACGACATATCCCCCAGATTAGCACTGCAACGAAGGGTAACCGGCGGTATTGTTCGGAAGAGATTTGTACCGAGAGACGGGCTTGCGCTGAGTGACCTAGGTAACACGATCTTCTAGGGGGGTTCGCCGCTTCCAGGCACAAGCCGAGAAGCAGATTCCTCCGCCTCCGCTTCGCTCGGCGTCGGAATGACAACAATTAAGTACTGTTGATCGCGTCGCAGCAAGTTCTGGTCATGCTGTGACCGTCATATTGTGACCATCTTCGCCGACCAGCTCTTTACGAATGCTCCGAATCGGTCGAGCGCCTTGGAGAAATTGTCTCCGGCGGCGGCAAAGCCCAGGCGGAAATGCGAGGGCGCATCGAAGCAATCGCCCGGAGCCAGCAGGATTCCACGCTCAGTGGCGGCCTGGCAGAACGGGCGGTCATTCTCTCCGCTCACCAGCCAGGGGAACGCGGTCATGCCGCCTTGCGGCAGAATCCAGCCGAGTACGTCGCGATGGTCCGCCATGAAGCGCTCGAGGAGCTTGAGGTTTCGGGTGGCGGCTTCCTGGGTCTTGCCGAGCACGACGTCACGTTTGCGGATTGCGATTTCCGAAAGAATTTCTCCGGTGGTGGTGTTGCAGATCGAGAAGTAGGCGCGCGCGGTCCAGTATTGCTGGCGGCGCTGGGCGTCGTGCTCGATCATCCATCCCGTGCGCACGCCGGCAATCGAAAATGCCTTCGACAGGTCGGCGATCACGGTGGCGTGCGGCAGGCGTGCCGCCGATTTCGTTTGCCTTCCGTGGTAGATGGGATGGTAGACCTCGTCACTCACCAGCTGGATTCCGCGCTCGGCGGTGAAGTCGTGCAGGGCTTCCATTTCGCCGTCGCCGATGGTCGCGCCCGTGGGGTTGTGCGGGCTGTTGACCAGGATGAGCTTGGTCTTCGAGTCGGTGAGCCGCTTGATGTCGTCGGGGTCGATACGGAACCCGTTCTCGCGGCGCACGCGATAGAAGCGGGTTTCCAGGCCAAGAGATTCCGGGAGCGCCGAGAAAGTAGTGAATCCAGGCAGCGGGATGATTACGTTCGCGCCGGGCTCGGCGGCCAGCCACATCAGGGCCACGAGCGCCTCGGAGGCGCCGGTCACGATTTGGACGGCCTCTACCGGGACACGCTGCATTTCAGCGATCGCCTCACGCAGACTGTCGGCGCCGGCGGGACGGCTGTAGACCAGGTTGTGGTTCAGGAAGCGGTGGCGCGTTTCGTCGTCGGCGAGGGCGAGGATGTCGTTTACGGTCCAGGTCGGTCCGGTGCTCGCAGCGAGGTTGAATTCTATGTCGTGTTCGTACTGGTCGAGCCAGGCATCGAGCAGGAAGCGCTTGAGTTGCATGCGAGCACCTCGAGGGAGAAGTTGGTTCCTGTTATTGATTCTGCGAGTCGGCGCACGGATGATTTTTTAGTTTACGACCGATGAGAATCCAGCGCCTAAACAGTTTGCTGCAAACCCACGTTGGGGGGCCTCAGCCCCTAAAGGGGCAGTAAACGCGGACCAGTTACGACACCGCTAAAGCGGTGTCCTGACACAAACCATGCCATTTTCAGCAAACTGCTAGGGAAAAAGTTGGTGCCAGCGGAGAGATTCGAACTCTCAAACACCTGTTTCTAAGACAGGCTGCTATTCCAATTCGCACACGCTGGCACTCTGGTGCACAGGGAAGGATTTGAACCTCCACGTCCCACTCGGGGAAACCGGGTTACAGCCGGTCCGTTTCAGCCGGGCTCACGCACCTGTGCAAACTTGGCGGAAGGCAGACGGATCGAACGCCCATCGCTCATCACGATGCCCTGGTTTTCAGGACCAGTTGCCGGCCATTCAGCAGTACCTTCCGCATGGCGGAGAGTACGGGAGTTGAACCCGTTAGCCTCTTGCGAGAACCCTTGTTTAGCAGACAAGTGCCTTACCGTCCGGCCCACTCTCCGTCGAATTGTCAAAGAACAAAGGAATTCTGGTAGGCCCGGTGGGAGTCGAACCCACAAAAGGCTGCTCTTAAGGCAGCTACGTATGCCAGTTCCGTCACGGGCCTGAAGCTAGAAATTGTGCAGGAGTTAATAACTCAGTCGGGATCGACTGAGTCGTAATGACGATCGAAATTGAAGCAGGCGCTTCACAACGTCAATGTAGCATGAAACCGTGGATCGTGCACGCGCTTTCGGCCGCGAGCCTATTGCGGTGATTACCCACGACCGATGCAGACTTGCCGCCGTGGTTGTCATTCCAGAAAAAGCCAGTTCGTTTTGCAATTGGAGACACCATTCCTAAGCGTTTGGCTTAAAGAATAGGGATCATCCATGCCGGACTGGCGCGCAGGGACTAAGCTCGTTTGGCTAGTTCCCGGATGACAGCCACCGCCGCTCTTGCCGCTTCGCCGCCTTTGTCATACTCGGGATCGTAGGCGGTGATGGCGGCAGCGGCCAGCGCGAAGCGTTCGCGCACCAAACCGACGATCCCGAGCAACTCTGACAACGTCAGGCCACCGGGAGCGGCGAACTGGTTGACTCGTGCTTCGGTGGGATCGAGAACATCGAGATCTATATGAAGGTATGCACGCTCTGTGTGAGTCTGGATCCTTGCGAACATGCGGTCCAGTTCGGTACGCAAGCCCTCGTTCCGAATGCCTTGCGGGCCTATTAAATGAACGGCGGAGCTGTCGAGCAGCATGCGTTCGATGACATCGAACTGGCGTGCGCCCACCAGGACCGCCTGCCTCTCGGGTACGGGGCGGAAGCCGGGCACAGTGGCTGCGAGATTAGCCCAGCATCTGCCCACGGCGGTGGCCAGCGCCATGCCGTCCAGGAACCCGCTAGTCGTGGTCTCGGGAGTGTTGAAATCGCCGTGGGCATCCAGCCAGATGATCGCGGGCGGGGGCGCTCCCAGCCCGGCGAGCGTGCCGACGCAACTGATGCAGTTGCCGGCTAGCACTAAGGGGAAAGCCCCGCTACCGGCCACGTTACGAACCTTCCCCGAGAGTTCACGCGCAACTGCAAAAGAGGTACCGACCTCGAGCGCGAAGCGGTCGTGCACCTCTACCTCATCTAATTCTAGCTCGCCAACCGGAAAGTTCTTCTCGGCCCTGAGATGACGCACAATGTGTCCGGGGCCCCGGCCCATGCGGTGGTCTTTGTAGCCGGAGTCGTACGGGACCTGGATAATTTGCGTGCGCATAGGACGTGTCTCGAGCGCTCGCATCATCATAAACAGTTTTTGGGGAAGGCGTGGCCTTCAGCCGTGTTAGGCACCGGACAAAACAGCGTCGCGCATCGAGATGCTGAATGGATCCAACGCTGGCTGAATCGAATGAGAAGCAGAATACTGAGCATGTGGCTGGCCGTGTGACCTTGACGCATGTGCTCGGGCCGGTAGTGCATTCCGGACCCTTGAGATGTTGAGCATGAGATCAAGGGGCTAGCCACCGGATACCTATGTCAGGTGCACGTCAAATAGCGCCAGCCAATACTGAAGGGATTGCAGAGCGAAACCGCAGAGGATGAGTCCGATGCCGAAGGCTCCGAGCCGCCTCTCCGGAAGGTTGTCAGCGTAGTACTCGATGTACGGGTTCAGTGTCGCTCCGATGCCGGTGAACAAGGCCGGTCACCAGCCCTACCCGCATCGCGAAAGACCAAGCGTGGTCCACACGATGCACAAGAGCGCTACAGATAAGTGCCGTGGCAATGTAGCCGACCGTTCGAACGACAGTCCCCCAGAACTGACGACGCGTGAGGCGCGGACGACGAGACGCGACATAGTCGATAGCAGGACGCATGCCGCGGGAATAGGCGAAGACTTGGCCGATCGTGATGAGAATGCCAAAGGCGATCGCAAATTCGACGCCCAAAATCCTATACAGTCCAGCGCCGAAGGCAAACCCGCGTATTCCGGCGAAAAATGCTTCCCGAGGCAAGGAGTAATGATCCAGGCCACGAGCCGCGCGATTGAGTTCAATCGAAGTGGTGATACCGGTTGCAATACCAGACGCTAAACCAAAGAACAGACCAAGGCCAATACCATAGCCGATACCGAAGACGATCGAGTAAGTTACCGCCCTGGTAAGCAGCCGCAGTGGACCGTGTCGGCCACCCAACAGGTCATAGGCAAGGTAAAGACTCCCGAGCACATCGAGACAGGTGCCCGTAATACTGATAGCTGCGACCGTATGGTGGTCCATTAGAGATGATTGTAGAGGTATCACTTTGGGATTGTGCCCGAACCAACCGGCGCGCACTGGAGAATTGGGGAAGAGTTTGCTGACCATACGTCCAGGGCTCTTGGCGTAAAGTCGGCACCATTGAGTTGGCCAGCCATATCACATTTTGCCGTTGTGCTTAGACGACGGGCTGCGCGGCTCCGTCAGGCCGCCATGGAGTCAATGGAGAGCTTCCGTAGTAGCCTGAAATCGTCAAGCATCTTGCCAGTCCCCAGAACAACGCAGCACAGAGGGTCATCGGCAATGGAAACAGGAAGTCCGGTTTCTTCTCGGATACGCCTGTCCAGGTTCTTCAACAGCGCGCCCCCGCCGGTGAGCACGATGCCGCGGTCGCTGATGTCAGCTGAGAGCTCGGGCGGTATACGTTCCAAGCCTACACGAATGGCGTTCATGAGGGTCGAAACCCATTCACTCAATGCCTCGCGGACTTCGCTGTCATTCAGAATGATGGTCTTGGGTATCCCTTCAATCAGGTTGCGTCCCTTGATCTCCATAGTCAGCGGCTTCTCCAACGGGAAAGCGCTACCGATTTCAATCTTGATCTGCTCGGCGCTGCGTTCACCGATCAGCAAGTTATATTTTCGCTTCACGTAAGTCATGATGGCTTCGTCCATTTGGTTTCCCGCCATGCGCAAGGAACGCGAATAGACGATGCCACTCAGCGAGATCACCGCAATGTCCGTCGTACCTCCCCCAATGTCGATGATCATGCTTCCGGTGGGTTCATTGGTGGGAAGGCCGGCGCCAATCGCCGCCACCATGGCCTGGTCCACTAGATATACCTCGCTGGCTTTCGCACGGTACGCCGAGTCCATAACAGCCCGCCGTTCTACCTGTGTGATCTCCGCGGGTACACCAATCACAATGCGTGGGTGCACCAGCATCTTGCGATTGTGAGCTTTCTGGATAAAGTAATTCAGCATCTTCTCGGTCACTTTGAAATCGGCAATAACCCCATTTTTCAACGGCCGAATTGCAACGATGTGGCCCGGGGTACGGCCCAGCATTTCCTTGGCCTCTCTCCCCACCGCTTCCACTTCACCGGTGTTTTTGTTCATGGCCACGACGGAGGGTTCGTTCACGACGATGCCCTTGCCACGAACATAAACCAGGGTGTTGGCGGTTCCCAAATCGATGGCGAGGTCGCTTGAGAAAAGGCTAAAGAGCGGCCTTAAGTTGCGCACGTGCGACGTGCCGGGATAAAAACCACGAGGTGACATACGGATGCTTTCTCAAGGTGCCTGATGAAAAACCGGATCATCCACCGAAGCCGCTTAGGAACAGTCCTCCTTGGGGCGAATCCAGCTCGCCCAAGAGTGGCTTTTCGTGGGCGTAAGCCCCTTGTTTCTGCATCATGCTGTTGATCACGTGCGGAGAGGGTTCGGACGGACCAGCAGGACAAACGGCAGGTTCGCAAAATCGATGGATCTCCATCCCAAAAAACAGCTTACTGCGATTGTATACGTCAAGTGCGTCAGGTGGAGCTTTGTCGAAATCTAGCTTCCCCCGGCGGGTTGGCGACCCAGTGAGGGTCGCTGATGCGCCTCCGATGAACATGACGTTTCTGATGAGAATCCACAAACGCAACAAACCAGCGGCTGATCACCTAAGGTCGCTGCTCCGCAGAATGGGCAACCAAGATTCCATGGTGGAGTCATGGAACCGTGAACTCGCGATCAGAAAGATCGCGGCGGCTAATAGAAAAGGCGATCGGCCTTTGCGAAGGGTGACTACAACCAGACGCTAATCGTCTGAAATGTCGACGTACAAATCGGCATCTCGCCGCCAATCTTCAAATGACGGGTAGGGGATTGGCAGGTGCGCCCCCCAGACCTCATCGCAATGATCTGCATATTCCACGGTGCGAATCGCTCGCGGGTGGCTTTGTACTTGGATCAGAATGGCATCGAACCATCCTTCATCCTTTGCATGCTGGAAGAGGTGGTCAGCGATCCAGCACATGAGTTGGTGCCAGCCTTGCGAAGTAGCCCGGCATTCATGTCCACGTGCACTGCCGATTAGGCCCAGGAATCCAGGACAACGGGACCGCAGCTCGCTTCGAACTTCGGCGGGGAGTTGGGATGGGCATTCCAGTGCTGGGCGAGCCCAGCACGCGAAAGCCTCCCAGTCCATGTATTGAGAGGCCGCCGCGGCCAAGCGCTCCGGGTCCACGCGCTTAGAGGCGACTCTTGCTCTTCTCTCATTGGGCACAAGATGGGCCGTGTCGTCACATTGCGACGCCATGCCTTTCCATTCCTCGAATGAGGGATAGGGGATCGGTTTGGCCCTTCTCCACTTCTCCACGCACCCCGACCAGCAGACTTCGGCTCGCTGGTAACGCGGATCTCGCACCGCGTAATACGTAATCGCGTTGAACCAGCCTTCGTTCTTGGCAAAGCCAAAGATGTGCTCATCAATCCAATCCTCCAGGCGGAGAGCAAGTGGCTTCTCCTTCATGGCCTTCGACGTCAGTGTCTTGTCGCGTTCGAGAAATCCTGGACAACGCTCCTTCAGAACATCAACGAGCCAATCCGGGGTTTGTTCTTCGACTTCCAAGATTGAGCGGGCCCACAGGCAGAACTCCTGCCAGCCGATGTACTGGCTACGTGTATCTAGCAGGCGTCGCCAAGGGATACGGCGGGCTTGTTCGTCTGCACGCTCCCGGGCCAGGCGCTGGAGTTGGACGGCAGCGTTGCGCATCAGGGGAAGTTTCGCCTTCTTCAACCGCAATCTCCGGGGAACAGGATAGCTGCCCTTAGCTGTCAGCTCTGACTCTGCTGTCCTATCGGTCGAGTCTACTCAAATTGGCCGGGCGCGCAACCGACTCACTCATTGGGCATTCTGCGCTGACTTTGACGTTTCCGGGCTGTCGGGTTTCCGGAACATTCCAGACTGGATCTGCGCTTGGGCCGGGAACGGCGTGAGAGTTATCGGTTCAGCCTATCGCGGTGTTCAGTCTTGCGAGCTTTAGGCCGGAGGGTATTTGATCTCGCGCTGGCATCAGGACACATTAGGACATCTGGCGGCTCAATGCCGTACTCTGTGGGTTAAGTAGTGCACCCGCCACTAGTCGCGCGGTCCTGAAAAGGCCCTCCGTGGTAGTGGAATGGAGCCCTATTCTTGGCTTCGAGGCGATGATGGGCAGCGCTTCTACCGATGTATGTCATTGAAAATAATCATTGTGGCACTGCGTTTCATCATCTAAGATAGTTTCACCCTCCGGTAAAACAATTCATACGATGGCTTCATGTTTCACTTTTATGCTACAATCACCGTACGGTACAAGTACTAATTACAGTGAAACGAAACCGTCAACATGCTAGAAGCAGAACTCATTGAAGCCTTCGAGCCACGGTTCAGAGATTTTCTGAACAATGTCGGTGGAACCCTCAAAGCGTTCCGTCGGGAACCAGCGCGCCCAGGCCCAGACCTGCTCATCAATGCCGTAATCAGAGGCAAGCCAATCACACTTGTGGCAGAGGCGAAAGCGCAGGGCGAACCGCGCTACATTCGCCAAGCAGCAGATCAGCTACGCGACTTCATGGGTCGTTTCCCCGGCGCCTATCCCATCGTCGTCGCGCCCTACATAAGCGGTCAGACCGCCGAGCTGCTACGAAGCAGGGAAGTTGGCTACTTCGACCTTGCAGGCAATGCTTTGATCGATGCCGGTCCGCTCTACATCAGCCTGGCTGGTAGACCAAATCCAAAACCCGCACAAAAGGCACTAAAATCGTTGTTCGCCCCAAAGACTTCACGCGTTGTCCGTGTCCTCCTTACGAACCCAGGCAAGACGTGGTACGTGCAAGACCTTGCCGCCGAGGCGGCCGTTAGCATCGGACTCGCTTCAAGACTCAAAAAGCGTCTGGTCGATCTTGAACTGCTAGGTGAAACGAAGGCCGGAGTCAGCCTCGCGAAGCCGGGTGACTTGCTCGACCTGTGGGCCAAGGAATACAGCTACCAGAAGAATAGAATACTCAAGTACTACTCTCCGAGTTCGCCGTCAGACGTGGAAGCTCGGCTGCCCGAGTTTGCCCGATCACGCCGGGTTCGGTACGGGCTGACAATGTTCTCCGGCGCAGCACGCGTCGCACCGTTTGTCAGATCCAACTTCGGAGCTTTCTATTTTTCTGGCTCAACACCCGAGCTTGAACAGGAACTCCAACTGAAACCTACGGCAAGCGGCGCCAACGTTTGGGTATTCCGCCCCTATGACGAAGGGGTGTACTACGGAGAACAAACGATCGAGACCCTCTCAGTTGTCTCGAACGTCCAACTCTATCTCGACCTTATCAATTACCAGGGAAGAGGCGAAGAACAGGCTACGGCGATTCGAGAGCAACTGCTGAGGTACTGACATGGCCCAATACCGCCAAGACGAAACCGACATCAGTCTTTCGATGTTACTCGAGGTGGTTGACGCTCTGAAGGGCTATGGTGCTGACGTGGTCATCGTTGGCGGCTGGGCTCCATACCTGCTCCTGCAGAAATTCGGCTCAAAAACCGACGAACAGCATGTAGGTTCCCTCGATGGCGATCTGGCCCTGAACTTCAAGCGAATCCCCGAAGAGAAGTACGAGACGATTGTTGAGACGCTAACCAGAATTGGCTATGCACAACGAACAAATGCCGCCGGAAAGTCCATTCCCGCCAGCTTTCAGAAGACGATCAAAATCGGCGACGTACCTTTCACGATGCAGATAGACTTCCTCGCCGGCGAATACGGCGGGACGGCGAAATCACGCCGCCATCAGAAGGTCCAGGAGATGCTCGCTCACAAGGGGCGCGGGGCCGATCTCGTGTTCGACAATTTTTACACGGACGAGATCCCGGGCAAACTGCCCAACGGAGCAGAACTGCATGTCCGCATAAACGTGGCTAACGAAGTCGCTATTTTCGCCATGAAGGGAATCGCAATTGGACAGCGGACAAAGGCGAAGGATTACTACGACCTCTTCATGCTTGCCAAGTATTTCAAGGGCGGTCCCAAGTGGCTCGCGCAAAGCCTCATTCCATTCTCCAATAACAAATTGGTCAGGGAAGCGATAGAAAATGTGCGCAAGTACTTCGATTCTACGAAAGGCCTGGGTCCCACATCTGTTGCTGATTTCAAAGACGAACAGGACCCAGCGGCGCGGGAGATACTTCAGCGCGACGTATTCGAGGTAATGCAAACCCTGCTCAATGACATTGATTACCCAGCGACCACCTCGGTTCCCAGGCCATAGACCCGCAGTCGACGTTCCGTTTCTCGGCAATCAGATTTGGATAGGTTTCATCTGGCGGACCCACTTGGCACACCGACCAAAGCGCGAGGGCTCTTCCGATGGGACTCGACCCTGCCACTGCAGGTTCATTCTTCGACCATCCTCGGATCAACACCTCCATCGCAAAGTGCCAGTTTTGCCAAGGCCCGCAGCATGGCTTCTGTATTGTGCTTTCGTAGTGCACTGACGATAGCTCGGATTGTGAGATCAGCCCGGTGTCCGATGTGTAAAGGGCTTCGTAGCGCCACGCCGCCAGACGCAAGGCAGTAAACTTGGGCACGTGAGCTCTTTTCTACGTTGAAACTTCCGTGAGAACTAAGGCCGGTTACTCGCCTTCGCGCAGTTTCCGTGCCAACCTGGTTTCCGCGGCAGTCGCTTTAGTCTTGGCGCTGTCGTCGCGAAGTGTAGGTTCGTTCCAGTGCGGTAGAGGATCACGTTCTGCCAGGCGTAACAGGACTTGCCCCCCGGTATTCTCATCGAACAGCGTGTGGATGAAATGGTAGGTTCGATCGACGACATCGATCATGAGGCGCTTCATTTCGTCGTCGTTCAGACGCGACACTTTGGGCCACGGAATGACACCGTAAGGAGTGCTGACGGTGACATCCGAGTAGTCCCCAGATGCCGAAGACGGAGATGTGCCCGCATGGAGATCCTCCAGCATCGAATTGCGAAAGCACTGAAGAACCATGTATTTTGCAAGTCGCTGCTGAAGCGCAGGGTCCGTAATGAATGCGCGGACCTCGTCATGGTCGCTCACGGGGGCCTCCAGAACTCCTCTACTATGACATGAACTCGCAAGATGGCAGAGATTGAGGGATTGAGGTTGGAAGCCAACAAGGTTGGTGCTAGGGAGAAAGCGTCGTCATCATTGGGTGAGGCTTCCTTTCGACACGGATTGTATCGTATATATATTGTCTCAAATACGGACACCGGAGAAGTACCGCCAACATTGAGCTGTCACCCGGCATCCGTGACAGGGGTGCTGAGCTGACCTCTCCATGCGGCGGCAGGGACCGCTATCGGTCCAACTGCGCCATGCGATGTCACCCGAAGCGGCGGGGCAGTGGGCCGGGCTGCCGCTTTCAGGCCCGCGCCTAGTTCCAAGGGAATTCAGCTCTTGGGCTCGATCTTGTGGCCCGGCAGTGACTTGTCCGAGATACACAGAAGATTTTGTCTGAATCGCCCCGTGCGCGTTTGCTACAATTTACGTTCGTAGGCTCGAGGAGATACATATGTCGACTACAACGACTACCCCGACGACCCAGACTCCGCCGGAAGTAAAAGCGGCACCCATTAGCCTGACCCCAAATGCCATTGCCAAGGTAAAGGGAATCATGGCGCAACAGAATCCTGCGCCGGCTGGCCTGCGCGTGGGGGTGGTGGGAGGCGGGTGCTCGGGCTTCTCCTACTCCCTGCAGTTCGACACCAGCGCGGGCATGATGGACAAAGTGTTCGATATGGAGGGCCTTAAAGTGTTCGTGGACGCCACCTCGATCATGTACCTAAACGGCTGCCGCGTGGATTACGTCGAGACGCTGGAGGGTGCCGGTTTCAAGTTCGAGAACCCGAACGTGAAGAGCACCTGCGGCTGCGGGTCGTCATTCAACGTCTAATCAGATTAGCGCGAAAACTACGGAACCCTCGTCGCAGGGCGAGGCCTTTTCTTTTGCGCGCGCTTTTTTCATTGACCGCTGGATCTTCGACATAAGGGGAGACTCGATTGTCAGGCACCATAAAAGCGGGCACCATCATAATGAAGGTGGGCACGATCATTCCCCAATCCTTGCGAGTAGAAACGGAACTATATTCACATGGCTGGGAAATCATCAAGAATTCCGACGCCTACGCCCTCGATCGAGACATCCGACGAGCTGACTGGAACTTCTTTTTTCTGGCTGGCAACATTCAGGCGGCCGCCTTGGGTTATTGGAGAGAGAGAACCGTACGGAGAGCAATAAAGCGAGTGCTGGCGAAAGCGGAACGATCGAAATTTAATTGCTTGGAAATAACGAAAATCTCCGCAAAACAATTCCTCGGCTTTCCCTACGTACACGTCTCGGCGCACTCACGGCATATCCAGAAGAGCCCATTTCTACAAGCGCCTGCCGAACGGGTCGAGCCGTAGTGGATGCCGACTGGGCTACCGCCCGAATCCTTCGTGTCGTGGAGATGACTAGTGCTGGGGAGGCGCGAGATGCTATTCATGCCCTGAACGGTTCAGTCCACGGCGGGCGCGCCCTGATTGTCAATGAAGCTCGCCCCAAACTCTACCGCAGTGGTGAACACGAGTCACCTACTGGTGGGGATCACCGGCGCCATCGTGTCTAATAATTATTGACGTGCCATTGGAGCCACTTTCAGACCTGCTTCGGAAGCGAAACCCGGGGGAATCATGAATACAGGCGTCTCTATATCTCTAAACAGCAGAGCGTGGCGGGATTTGTACAAGGCCGCACTCTTTGAGGTTGATAAGGCCAGACTCCCAGACCGCATTGCGGAAGCAGAGGAAGCACTCGTGGTAAGGGCACGGGAGTTGTTTCACATAGCCGGAGACAACATCGAAGAAGAACAAGCTCTGGATGACACGATGTACGCCTTGCATGCTCTGCGGAACACATCGCAAACTAGCCACTGTATGCCGCCTCGCAGTGAGGCTGCCTAGGTCAACTCGCAGATGCTGAGCCATCCCTTTCCTGGGCTCTCCCTGCGTGCACGTCTCACCCTCGGCGTTATTCGTGCACGCCGTCGAGAAATAACCTGAGCTTGCTGGAGCGTGAAGGCTGGCGCAGTTTGCGCAGAGCCTTGGCTTCGATCTGGCGAATGCGCTCGCGGGTGACGGCGAACGCCCGGCCAACCTCCTCGAGCGTGTGCTCCGAATCGTCCTCCAGACCAAAGCGCATCCTCATGATCTTCTCCTCGCGCGGAGTCAGAGTGCGCAGCACCTGCCCGGTTTGCTCCTTCAGGTTCACGTTGATGGCAGCCTCGTCCGGTGCGAGCACAGCGCTGTCTTTGATGAAGTCACCGAGATGGGAATCCCCCTCCTCACCAATTGGCGTCTCTAGCGAGATCGGTACCTGCATGATCTTGCGCACTTTGCGCAGCTTGGCTGCGGGAATGTCCATGCGTTTGGCAATCTCTAACGAGGTAGGTTCGCGGCCCAACTCCTGGACCAGTTGCCGCGAGACGCGAATGAGCTTGTTGACGATCTCGACCATGTGCACTGGGAGTCGGATGGTGCGCGCCTGATCGGCAATGGCTCGGGTGACTGCCTGGCGAATCCACCACGTAGCATAGGTGGAAAACTTGTAGCCTCGGCGATACTCGAACTTGTCCACCGCCTTCATCAGGCCGACGTTTCCCTCCTGGATCAGATCAAGGAACTGCAGTCCGCGGTTGCCATACTTTTTGGCGATGGAAACCACGAGGCGCAGGTTGGCTTCAATGAGCTCGTGCTTGGCCTGCTCCGCGTCCATCTCGCCCCGGATGATTTCACGCTGCGTGCGCTGCAACTCCTGGAACTTCACATCGGCATCGCCTTCCAGCCTTTCCAGGTCGGCGCGATGGTGTCGCTGCGTCTTGCGGTAACCTTTCTTGAGTTCTTCGCTGTGCGTGCTCTCAATCTTCTTTTCCAGGTTGCTGACCTGGCGGTCGAGCGAGCGCATAATTTCCATGGTTTTATTCATCTGACCGATCAGGCGTTTGCGCTCGAAATTCGTAAGACCGAGGTTGCGGATGATGAGGGAAATCCGAACAATCTCGCGGCCCAGCCTCCATCGGCAGCGACTGTATTGATGCGCTTTCTTTTGTGAGGGGATGGTCGGAAGCCGCTCGGCCAGCTGGCCCACTCGTTTGTAATGCTTTTGCAGCTCGTCGATGCGGCGCGTAAGGTCCTTGACGCGGTTCCGCAGGATCTCCTCGGTGATCTCTTCCTCATCGAAGATGACAGTTTCTTTGATCGAGCGCACGCCGCGCTTCAAATCCCTGCCAATGGCCAGGACCTGTCGGATCACAATAGGCGAGCGGGAGAGCGCCTTCAATGTGCGCAGCTGTCCTCGCTCGATGCGCTTGGCGATATCCACTTCCCCTCCTCGGGTGAGCAGAGGCACCGCGCCCATCTCGCGCAGGTATATCCGCACCGGATCGTTGGTCTTTTCAAGGGCACCACCGGTGGGGTCGAGTTCGACTTCGCTGTCGCCCTCCACTTCCTTATCAAGCTTTTTTTCGAAGGCCGAGAAACGAAGCTTGGGCTGCCCCTCAAACACATCAATCCCCCGCGTGCCGATGGCGGCGAGCAGGTCGTCCAGATCCTCTGGGGAATGGACGTCGTGCGGAATCAGGTCATTCACCTCGTTGTAGGTGAGATAGCCCTTTCCCTTTCCTGCATCAATGAGTTTCGCAATGTCGCCAAGAGCCAAGCCGAATCCTTTTCAGCGCTGTCCTGCATGGGCAAAGGGTGCTTTTGTTGACCTGCAGCGGCAACCGCGACTGAAAGTGCGAGAATCCAAAACTAAAGGGATGCTAGCACGGGGGTCCCAGCACCTTCCACACTGAGACACATTCTGGCTTACCTGTGTTGTTCCCGTTGATCCGGCCGATTCCGACTGACACGCCGCTGGGCCCCAAGCGCACGTGCGATTGCGTCAGAAGCCGCCCTCCTGGGGGACAGTTGCCGGGCCTTGTCAGCCGTTCTATCGGCGCGATACAATGAAAGTGTACCAACTTAGTACTATTTAAGGCTGCTCATGTGGGCCCTTCGGAAACCTCTGGACAGGGCCATTGACTGATGATCCGACTAGGCAAATTGGCGGACTACGGGTTGGTCCTGATGACTCACATTGCGCGGAACCACGATCGGTTGCTGCACACAGCGCGTGACCTGGCTCTGGAGTCGCAGCTGCCGCTGCCCACGGTGAGCAAGCTCTTGAAGGAGCTTCTGCAGGGTGGATTACTGGTTTCGCACCGTGGCATCAAGGGTGGGTACAGTCTGGCCAGGAAGCCGCGAGAAATCTCGGTGGCTGAAATCATTGCTGTACTCGAGGGTCCAATCGCGCTCACTGAATGCAGCACTGACATCTCCGGGCTGTGCGACTTGGAGCCCTGCTGTCCCATCAAGAACAATCAGCGGATCATCAGCCAGGCAGTGAGCGGGGCACTGGATAAGGTGATGCTTTCCGATCTGACCCAACCTTTGCATCTGACCACCATCAGGAATGCCCGCGGAAATCTAGTACCAACTATTGGTTTTGTATCCGGGAGAATGCAATGAGCACGAACCTAAACACGATCCGAGACTTGGCGGAGCGGGAATACAAGTGGGGCTTCGTCACTTCTGTCGAGGAAGAGAGAGTCCCAAAGGGACTCAACGAGGACATTATTCGCCTGATCTCGGCCAAGAAGAATGAACCGGAGTTCATGCTCCAGTGGAGGCTGAAGGCCTATCACCACTGGGCATCGCTTGAGAAGGCGCAAGCGGAACCGAAGTGGGCGAACCTCAAGTACGGGCCGATCGACTACCAGGAAATCGTTTATTACTCCGCGCCCAAACAGAAGCCCGGCCTCACGAGCCTGGAGGAACTGGATCCCGAGATCCTGCGCACCTACGAAAAACTGGGCATTCCGCTCGAAGAGCAGAAGCACCTCGCGGGCGTGGCGGTGGATGCGGTGTTCGACAGCGTCTCGGTGGCTACTACGTTCAAGGAGAAGCTGGCTGATCTGGGAATTGTCTTCTGCTCCTTCTCGGAAGCTGTGCAGAAGCATCCGAACCTGGTGCAGAAATACCTGGGCTCAGTGGTGCCTTATACCGACAACTTCTTTGCCGCCCTGAACGCGGCCGTGTTCACTGATGGGTCCTTTGTCTATGTGCCGAAGGGGGTTCGCTGCCCGATGGAACTTTCCACCTACTTCCGTATTAACGCGGCAAACACGGGCCAGTTCGAACGCACGTTGATCGTCGCGGACGAGGGCTCCTACGTCAGTTACCTCGAAGGCTGCACGGCGCCCATACGCGACGAAAACCAGTTACACGCCGCTGTGGTCGAGTTGATCGCGCTCGACAACGCGCAAATCAAGTACTCCACGGTGCAGAACTGGTACCCGGGCGACAAAGAAGGCAAAGGCGGGATCTTCAACTTCGTGACCAAACGGGGCAAGTGCCTGGGCGTGAACTCGAAGATCTCCTGGACACAAGTGGAGACCGGCTCCGCCATTACCTGGAAGTATCCGAGCTGCATCCTGCAGGGTGAGAACTCGGTGGGCGAGTTCTACTCGGTTGCCCTCACCAACAACTACCAGCAGGCCGACACCGGGACCAAGATGATCCACATCGGCAAAGGCACGCGCAGCACTATCGTCGCCAAGGGCATCTCTGCCGGCCACGGCCAGAACACCTATCGAGGCCAGGTGAAGATCATGAAGGGTGCCACGGGGGCACGCAACTACACGCAGTGCGACTCGCTCCTGATCGGCGACAAGTGCGGCGCCCACACCTTCCCGTACATCGAGGTGAGGAACTCAACCGCCCGCATGGAGCATGAGGCTTCCACCTCGAAGATCGGTGAAGACCAGCTCTTCTACCTGCGGCAGCGGGGGCTGAAGGCGGAAGATGCCGTCTCCATGATCGTGAATGGCTTCTGCAAGCGCGTGTTTCGCGAGCTGCCTATGGAGTTCGCGGTGGAGGCGCAGAAACTGTTAGGCGTGAGCCTGGAAGGCAGCGTCGGATAAGGCTGAGATCATGCAGGTAGCAACGACGCAGCCAATGAGAGGAACGGAAATGAGCTTGCTGGAAATCAAGAATTTGCACGTCAAAGTGGATAACCACGAAATCCTCAAGGGCATTGACCTGAAGGTGAATGCCGGCGAAGTGCACTCCATCATGGGCCCGAATGGCTCGGGCAAAAGCACGTTGGCGCAGGTGCTGGCCCGCCGCGAGACCTACGTGGTCACCTCGGGCGAGGTGTCTTACAACGGCAAGGACCTCCTGTCCATGAAACCGGAGGAGGCTGCCTGTGAAGGCATCTTCATGGCCTTCCAGTATCCGGTGGAGATTCCCGGCATCAGCAACGCTTACTTCCTCCGGTCTGCGCTCAATGCCATCCGCAAATACCGCGGGCTGGATGAGATAGATGCCATGGATTTCCTGCCCATGTTCCGGGAGAAACTGAAGCTGCTGGACATGGACGAGAAGCTGATGAACCGCTCTGTGAACGAAGGCTTCTCTGGCGGCGAAAAGAAGCGCAACGAGATCCTGCAGATGGCGGTGCTGGAGCCGAAGCTCGCGATCCTGGACGAGACCGATTCCGGTCTGGACATTGACGCGCTTAGGATCGTGGCCCAGGGTGTCGAGGCTATGCGCAACCCGGAGCGCGCCATCATCGTGGTAACTCACTACCAGCGCCTGTTGAACTACATCGTTCCTGACTTCGTCCACGTGCTGGTGGATGGACGCATCGTGCGTTCGGGCGGCCCGGAACTGGCGCTGGAACTGGAAGAGAAGGGTTATGGCGCGATGGAAGCCGAGGCGCGGCATGCTACACCCGTCTAGTGAGAACGAGGGAAGAACAACGTGATCACGGCAACTCAGCAGTTAGAAAGTTACCTGGAAAGCTTCAGCGAGTTCGAGAAGCTTGCCGCCGGCCATGCCCTGCCATGGTTGCGGAAGCTGCGCCGGGATGCGTTTGCCCGCTTTTGCGAAGTCGGTTTCCCAACTACTCACGACGAAGACTGGCGGTTCACCAACGTCTCTGCCATCGCGCAAACTGCCTTCCGGCTCACGCGGAACGGCCGCGCCCGGCCGTCCCAACAGGAACTGGAGCCGTACCGGGTTGCCGGCGTTGCCGGTCAACTCGTGTTTGTGAACGGGCACTTTGCGCGCGAGCTGTCTTCGCTGGGCAAACTGCCCGATGGGGTGAAGGTCAACAGTCTTGCTGGGGAGATTTCCAGCAATCCCGAAGCGATTGAACCGCACCTCGGCCGCTACCTCGATATCCGCCGCGATGCCTTCGGTGCACTGAACACGGCTTTCGTGGAAGATGGAGCGTTTGTACACATCCCCAGAGGCACGCTGGTGGAAGAGCCCATCTACCTGTTGTTCGTCTCGACCGCGGACGATGCCCCTTCAATGAGCCATCCTCGCAACCTCATTGTGGCGGAGGAAGACAGCCAGGCCACGTTCGTCGAGGACTATGTTTCGCTCGACGGCGGCGCGGTGTTCTGCAACACGGTCACGGAACTGGTCGCTGGCGACCACACTGTGCTTTCGCACTACATGATCGAGCGCGAGCACAAGCAGGCTTTCAACATCTCAACACTGCGTATCCAGCAAGGCAGAAGCGCCAATATCGTGTCGCACTCAGTGCTGCTGGGCGGCGCGCTGGTGCGCAACAACATACACCCGGTGCTGGCAGGCGAAGGGGGAGAGTGTCTGATTAACGGCCTCTTCGTCGGCGACGGTCACCAGCACCTCGACAACTACATGCTGGTAGAACATGCCAGCCCGCACTGTGGCAGCCGGCAATTCTACAACGGGATCCTCGATGGCCACGCACAGGGCGTTTTTCACGGCCGCATTATCGTGCACAAGGACGCCCAGAAAACCGATGCCAAGCAGACCAACCGCAACCTGCTGCTTTCCGATGACGCGCAGATCGACACCAAGCCGCAACTGGAGATCTACGCCGACGACGTGAAGTGCACGCACGGAGCCACCATCGGCCAGATCGAGGGGGACGCTCTGTTCTACCTGCGCTCTCGCGGAATCGACGAGGTGTCCGCGCGCAAACTCCTGCTCTTCGCCTTCGCCAGCGAATGTCTCGACCGCATGAAACAGGGGCCGGTCCGCAGGCACGTAGAAGGGCTGATCAACCGCTGTCTGTTCCAGATGGCCAACTCTGTGCCTGATGTTCCGACAGGGAACCGCCGCGAGGACACCGGAAGAAACTGGGGGGAAATCGGATGACCACCGCCGCCAAGAGATTGCCCACAGAGTCCCATCCACGTCAGGTGCGCGACGCCGGTGCGGATTTCGATGTGCAGAAGGTCCGCCGTGACTTTCCTATCCTCCGGCAGAGGGTTCGCGACAGGGCGCTGGTTTACCTGGACAATGCAGCCACGTCCCAGAAGCCGCAGGCGGTCATTGATGCGATTCGTCAGTACTACGAGCGGGACAACGCCAACATCCATCGTGGCGTGCATTTTCTTTCCGAACATGCGACCGAAGAGTACGAAGCGTCGCGGAGGACGGTGCAAGGTTTCCTCAACGCCGCTGATACGAGCGAGATCATCTTTGTTCGTGGTGCAACGGAAGGTATCAACCTCGTGGCACAGACCTACGGCCGCACTAACGTTCACGCCGGCGACGAAGTGCTCATCACCGCCATGGAGCATCACTCCAACATCGTGCCCTGGCAGATCCTGTGTGAAGAGAAGGGAGCAACGCTGCGGGTTGCGCCAATCAGCGACAGCGGCGTTCTGCTGCTTGAGGACTTTGAGAAGCTGTTGGGACCGCGAACGAAAATCGTCGCCGTAACCCACGTCTCCAACGCGCTGGGCACGATTACTCCTGTCCAGCGCATTATCGAAATGGCACATCGCGGGAACATCCCGGTGCTGGTCGATGGGGCCCAGGCCGTGCCTCATCTCAAAGTGGACGTCCAGGCTCTGGATTGCGACTTCTATGTTTTCTCCGGTCACAAAGTATACGGTCCAACTGGCATCGGCGTTCTGTACGGCAAGTCTGCTCTGTTGGATGCCATGCCTCCGTACCAGGGCGGCGGCGACATGATCAGTTCCGTAACCTTCGAGAAGACGATTTATAACAAGCTGCCCTACAAATTTGAAGCCGGCACGCCCCATGTGGCGGGCGCCATCGGCCTGGGCGCAGCCATTGAGTATGTGAATGGCCTCGGGATGGACAACATAGCTGCGCATGAGCACGAGTTGCTGGCCTATGCCACTGAAACCGTTTCAGCAATCCCCGGCATTCGTCTGATCGGCACCGCAAAAGAAAAGGCTGGCGTGCTCTCGTTCCTGCTGGACAGCATCCACCCGCACGACATCGGGACCATCGTCGACCAGGCGGGAATTGCTATCCGAACAGGACATCACTGCGCCCAGCCCGTAATGCAGCGCTTCGGCATCGCGGCCACGGCGCGCGCTTCGTTCGCTCTCTACAACACCAGAGAAGAAGTGGACGCTCTGGTCGAGGGCATCCAGAAGGTACGGGAGGTGTTCGCCTGATGCCTGACCTACGCGAGCTTTACCAGGAAGTGATCCTGGAGCACAGCAAGGCGCCTCGCAACTATCGCGAGCTGGCGACGGCGAACCACAGGGCGGAAGGATATAACCCGCTCTGCGGTGACCACTTCACCGTCTACCTGGACTTGGAGGGCGGCTCGATTCGCGACATCAGCTTCCAAGGCTCAGGATGCGCGATTTCTAAGGCGTCAGCATCCCTGATGACGCAAAGCGTGAAGGGTAAGACCAGGGCGGAAGCGGAAAGACTCTTCGACCAGTTCCACAAGCTCGTGACGGGCGAGTCGTCGGCGAACGGGAATCGGGCTGAACTCGGCAAGCTGGCCGTTTTTTCCGGCGTCTCCCGGTTTCCTGTGCGGGTCAAGTGCGCCACGCTTGCCTGGCACGCATTGCACGCTGCGATGCGAGGGAAGCAAGAGACCGTGTCGACGGAGTAGCACGCGACGCGGAGAAGAAGGAAAAACAGCTACGCGGGGAGTTCTATATGGGTGCGAGTGAACCGATCACGCTGAGTCGGGCTTGTGAAGTCATCGAGATCCCCAGTGGGATTCGCGCCACCCTCCCGGCCGGTGCCGTCGTAAGGATCATGCAGTCCCTGGGCAGCGGCTACACGGTGGCTACCGATCGCGGCCACATGTGCCGTGTCGATGCCAAGGATACAGATGCCCTGGGCCTCTCCAACGCGGCGACGGCGCAAACACCTGCAGTCCAAGAAGGGTCCTTCAGCGATCAGATGGTCTGGGATCAGTTGAAGACCGTGTACGACCCGGAGATTCCGGTCAATATCGTGGATCTGGGTCTGGTTTACTCGTGCGTGATTGCGCCCCTGGAAGTAGGCGGGAACAGAGTTCATATCAAGATGTCCATGACCGCCCCCGGTTGCGGGATGGGCAACGTGCTGAAGGCCGATGTGGACAACAAGCTCTCGCGGTTGCCCGGTGTCAAGGAAGTTCATGTTGAAGTCGTGTTCGATCCGCCATGGCACCCCGGCCTCATGTCGGATGCGGCCAAGCTCCAGCTTGGCTTCGACCTGGATTACGGCGCAACACCATCCTCGCCACAGATCTATGGAGAAAGAAAGTGATCGTCCACATTTGGCTCAGAAGACCCTGGATCCCGGTGCAGGGCTAGAAACATTCGTCAACACGGCCACGAAGTCCGCGGCGTCGCGGTCCGCGCTCACCTAAGCTGCTGGGCGTCCTGGTCTGGGCGAGCGTCCCCAGAAAGGAAAGCAAGCTCATCCCCAGCATACGTGTACCTCCTTTTGGACCAGGGGAAACCAGAGTGGTCTTCCGGAAGAACGAGAGGTCCGAAACTGGGTCAAATGAACATTGCCGAATCGAAGGTCCCGAATCGAGACCCGATCCGCAAATTGATCTTTTCATCTTTAATTCTAGACCGGCGTGATCGCAGACTCAATACCTCTGGAAAGCCTGCGGTGATCTCTTAAGTAACCGTGCGAATTTCTGTCTAGAATCCTCCATGTTCTCGCACAATTTCATAATTGTGACCACTTTTATTGACATGAACAATACTCACCGGCGCCAGCTCCAGACGGGATTGCCTTTCTCGTCTCGGAGCACCACGGTATCGTTCCCCCTCACCACTTCGCGTGCCAGCATGAGGTCGGCTTCACCGTGCTTAACTTTCGAACCCGTGAGAGAGATCTCGTCTCCCTTGTTGAAGCTTATGCCCATCTCCGCAAGAAAAGACTGCGGGCAGAGGTATACATCGACGGTGTTCGCGCCGCTCTGACGAGCAGGTAGGCAATTTCCTTCTCACTGCCTTTTGGCGGCAGTTTCACCTCCTCGATGGTGCCTTTCAGCTTCGTCTCGGCCTGCAGATCATATTTGGGAGCGCTTGGCGGTTGCTTGTTTTGCGCAACCAGCGGCTAGGCGCAGAAAAGACATGCCAGAAGGAGAATCTTGCGCATGCCGAGTGACGCGGTGGGCGTGATCAAATCATGCATGGCTCCCCTCTTTCAAGGAGCAACCGGGAGGCTCGGTGTGGTGGAGAACCAGCATAGAAACTACCGGCTCGCGGTCTCCTCATGTGCTAAGAATGAAGCCAGCTTTCTCGCCCCAATAGTAACCCTCTTTTCAATACGCGAGATCAACAGTTTCGTGGAGGGACGGGTCGCTCTGGGGATCTGCGCCTGATTCCTTGGCGTAGGAGACTAGGGCGCGCCGGAGCGCGCCCTTTAGATGTCTTAGCTCTGCAAAGTCGCTAGGCCGCCGCAGCGAGCGGTTAGATATGCCCGAGCTGCGTCAACAGTGTGTATTGATCGTAATAGCCGTTGCCGGAAACCATCTGCCCTTCTGTGCCGAAATGCCAGACTTCGCAGAATTGCAGCGACATCCGGCGTCCCGTGGGCTTCAGCGAACCGAACGGCCCGTCGTTTGTGCCTTCCCCAGTGAATTGAGCAATGACCACATCCCCGGCGTCAATGTACTCGGGGTTGGTGATTCAGCCGTCCGAAAAGGCCTTGGCCCAATCTTCCGTCCACTCCCGGAACTTATCTCGCGTGTTTAGCGTGAGACTCCGGGCATGGTCGGTGTAGGCAAGGCCCTCCGTCGCGTTGCGGACTATACCCGCAAAGTCACGGCGGTTCCAGCTCTCGTGGACGGAACGAAGCGTTTCCACATTCTTGGAAGCCATCGTGCTACCTCCTTTCTTGTAATTGAAAGCGGACCACGAGCGGGCGCAAGGACTCCAGCTCACAATACACATTGCCACCTCGCCCAATCCGCCACGGTCTCACCCAACCCGCCGGGAACAAGGGCGCATAAAGACCACGCAGCAACAAGCGCCATCGAGTGTCCGGCCGCGCGCGGCTCGGCAGGGTCGGTCTTGCAACCACCGTACCAGAGGAATCTAATTGAATGAGGGGGCGCTCCCCCAAAGCCGTCGAGCTTCCTCAGGTCCGGCGGAAGCTCAACGATCTTCACAAGTTAGAACACGAGCTTCGGACGGCGCTTTGCAGTTGCAAGAAAGAACTGCACAAACGATCTGCTCGCTGCCCACTATTGCGCGACCCGACACCTTCCCGGTGAACTTGGCGGGGAGAGGGCTTATATGTTCGAACGCTACACGGAGAAAGCCAGGTGCGTCATCTTCTTTGCGCGCTACGCGGCCAGTCAGTCCGGTTCTCCTTACATAGAGACGGAGCACCTGCTGTTGGGACTTCTGCGCGAAGACAAAGCTCTCATCTTCCGGTTCCTGCGTTGTCATGCCTCGGTCGAGTTCATCCGCAAGCAGATTGAGGGGCACACCACGATCCGGGAGAAGGTCTCGACCTCGGTCGACCTCCCGTCGAGCAACGAGTGCAAGCAGGCTCTGGCTTACGCTGCCGAGGAGGCTGAGCGCCTTTCGCACAAGCACATTGGAACCGAGCACCTTTTGTTGGGACTGCTGCGTGAAGAGAAGTGCTTCGCCGCCGAGATCCTGCACGAACGCGGCTTACGCCTTTCGACCATCCGCGAGGAACTGGCGCGTACCAGCCAGGAAGAAGCTCAGCCGCAGCGTCAGCGCGAAGTTTCCCTGCTGAGTCAGTTTTCCCGTGACCTGACCCAGGCCGCGAGGGACACCCAGCTCGATCCGCTGGTGGGACGTGAAAGCGAACTGGAGCGCGTGCTTCAGATCCTCTGCCGCCGCACCAAGAACAACCCAGTCCTGATCGGCGAGGCGGGCGTAGGTAAGACTGCCATCGTCGAAGGACTGTCGCAGCGCATCGCCGATGGCGAAGTCCCGTCGCTCCTGGCAGATAAGCGCATCCTGGCCCTCGACGTGTCATTAATCGTGGCGGGCACCAAATATCGTGGCCAGTTTGAAGAGCGCCTGAAGACCATGATGAAGGAGCTGATGGAGTCGCAGAACGCCATCATCTTCATCGATGAGCTGCACACGCTGGTAGGCGCGGGTAATGCCGAAGGTTCGTTAGACGCGGCCAACATCCTGAAACCGGCTTTGTCGCGCGGTGAAATTCAGTGTATCGGCGCGACGACGCCGGGCGAGTATCGCAAGTCGATCGAAAAGGATCGTTCGCTGGAGCGCCGTTTCCAGGCCGTCAAGGTTCCGCCGCCGGAGCACTTCATGTTTGGCAGCGAAAAGGCGCTGGTACGTTTCGATATGTCGGAGTTCATGGAGAAGCACTCCGTTTCGAAACTGATCGGGTCGCCTCCGGGATACGTGGGCTATGAAGAGGGTGGCCAGCTGACAGAACGAGTCAAGCGGGCGCCATATTCCGTCGTTCTGCTCGACGAAATCGAGAAGGCACACCCGGATGTGTTCAACATCCTTTTGCAGGTTTTTGAAGACGGGCAGCTCACTGATGGTTTGGGCAACACGGTGGACTTCAAGAACACCATCCTGATCATGACGTCGAACATCGGGGCACGGCACCTGATGAAACGCGAGGGTCTGGGCTTCCAGTCGTCGAAAGACGAGATGGTTTCCGAGAAGGTCGAAGACCTGGTGAGAAGCGAGGTCAAGCGCACCTTCAATCCGGAATTCCTGAACCGCCTGGACGAAATCATCCTGTTCAACGCGCTGAACGAAGGCGACCTGATCCAGATCCTCGAACTCATGGTCAACCAACTGAACCAGAATCTGGCGCAGCGCTCGATCACGGTGACCGTGGCCGACGAGGCGAAGAAGTGGATTCTGAACCAGACGCTGACCGACCGCAGCTACGGAGCGCGTCCGCTGCGGCGCGCGTTGCAGAAGTACGTCGAAGATCCGTTGTCGGAGGCCCTGATCCAGGGCACGATCACCACGCGGCCGGCGTTCATCGAGGTCTTCCTCGAGGCCAACAAGCTGTACTACCGTCCGGTGGACTCGCAGGAAACCGAGGGCGTGCTGCTGTACGAGAACTAGAGTTTGTAAGTTAAATTGGCAGAGGCGGACCAAGTGGGTCCGTCTTCTGCTTTTCTCGGCTTGCCGTCGCAAAGTCCCATGCGCAGTCGCCGTCTGTCCCTGCTCCAGGTTATTGAGGTAGCTTCAGACGACCCGGACCTCGGGCTATTAGGACTCTTGAAATGCCATGTTTACTTTGCCGGTCTGCCGTGATGCAGGCATAGTGCGACCAGATCCGAGACGTTCGCTTCGCCCACGCACATGACCGTGTCTGCGCCCCCCCCAATAGATTTTCACGGTTCCATCGGACTCTGGAACGGCACCACAGGTGAAGACCACGTTGTGGACGTATCCGGTTATTTCCCAAGGATCTTCCGGTTGCAAAATCCACGAGTCGCCCACGCCGATGACCTTTGCCGGGTTCTCGAGGTCATGAAGAGCAACCCCCAAACGATAGACCGATCCATCCATAGTTCGGAAAACTCCGTGATAGATGGAAAGCCATCCCTGGTCCGTTTTGATCGGCGGCGCGCCGGGACCGATCTTCATTTCATCCCAGTGATATGGTTCAGGCTTCATGATGAGCTGAGATTGGCCCCAATAGCATAGATCCGGAGAATAGGAAATCCAGATTGACCAGGGGGCGATTTCCGAATGAGGACGGTCAAGCCGGGCATAAAGCCCATCAAACTTCTCGGGAAAGATCACCACATTCCGATAATCCGCCTGCGTGATTAGGGAAACTCTTTCCACCTGACTGAAGTCCTTCGTCTTGGCCAGGGCGATCCGCACTCCATTTCGCGAGTAGGCGCTGTAGGTGATGATGTACTCCCCCTCCAGCCGGGTCACGCGTGGGTCCTCCACGCCGAACTCTTCATAGGCGGCAAAAGGGCTGTCCTGCGCAGGAATCAGAAAGGGCTGTGGATCGGCGGTGAAGCGGAATCCGTCGGGACTGCGTGCCAAACCAATGATGGACCGTCCGGTGCGGAGATGGGAGCGGAAAAGCATGATGTATTCGTTCTCATCCTTCACGACCGCCGCGTTGTGAACCGTTTCCACGGGATAGGGGATTTCGGCCTTGGTGAGGATGGGGTTGTGGCGGTACCGTCTGACAATGTCTAGCTTCATGGTCGTCTCTTCGCTTCCAGATCAAAAATCGTCGAGTAAACCCGTTCGTATCCCTCCACCATGGTATCGATCGAAAAGTATTGCCGGACACGGCTGCGGCAGGCACGACGATCGATTTCAGAAATTCGTCCAAGGGCCCGAACTGCTTCCGTGACGTTGTCAACCAGAAAACCGGTCTGCCCGTCCTTGATCACCTCCCGGCAAGAGCCGAGGTCCATCGCGATGACGGGCACGCCAGCGGCATTGGCTTCGACCAGGACAAGTCCGAATCGCTCCGGGATGGTGTTCAGGTGCAGTAGAGCTCGGGCTCGGGCAAACAGTGCGTTCTTGCCCGGCACGCCCACCGGTCCGATATAAAGGATGTTTTGATCGTCGAGATGGGGTTTGACCTGCTCCCGGAAATAGGCCTCATCCTGGATGATACCAGCGATGATCAAACGCATTCCGCTCAGACGAGCAACTTCGATGGCCAGATGAACACCTTTATCCGGGTGGATCCGACCGAGGAAAATGAGGTCATCACCGCCGGGTTCCTGAAGCGGGTACAACGAGAGATCGATGCCGTTGTAGACGGTCGCCAGGTAATTCAGCCCTGCGGCTCGATCGGAGTCGCTGATGGAAACGAAGTATCCGTCACGATACTTCTGATAGATGGGCATGATTTTGGCTGACGAGAATCCGTGGATGGTAGTGAGGACCGGTGTCTTGACCAGTCGGGTGTAGGTCAAAGCCATGAAGTCGTAGTGGCTGTGGATGAGGTCAAACTCAGCAGCGCGCTCGAACGCTTCGGAGATGTGAAGGTATTCGGCTACTTTGGGATCGACGGCGGAATCCTCTTCATACCCCTTGTCCACCACGGCATGCAGGTGAGCGCGGGTCACAGAATCCCTGCTGGCGAACAACGTCACATCCCAGCCACGGGCGACGAGCCCTTCGGTGATGTTGCTAGCCACCGTTTCCCAGGCGCCGTATTGCCGAGGAGGCGTTCGCCAGGCTATCGGCGACAGGACAGCCACTCTTTTGTCGGGCTTTGTCATGCTGTTCGACGATATTTCCTAGTGCATGGCAGCCAGCACCTCATCGAGGGGAACGGTAGCGAAACCGGTGGCGTGGTCGGCCATGCCATAGGGAATGATCAGTTCGCCGTTGTGGAGGAGAGCGCCACAGGTATAAACGACGTTCGGCACGTACCCTTTACGTTCCCTTTGGTCCGGTTTGAGCAAGGGTTCGCGGAGGCGGCCGATCACTTTGCCGGGATTATCGTGATCGAGGAGGAACGCGCCGATGCAGTACGTTCGCAGGGGGCCGACGCCGTGGCTGAGGACCAGCCAGCCCGCTTCGGTCTCAATGGGGGACCCGCAGTTCCCAAGCTGGACCAGTTCCCACGGGAACATCGGTTTAAGGAGCACCTTGCGTTCATACCAGAAGTGGACGTTGTCGGAAAACATGAGGTAGATGTTCTCGTTGTCCTGGCGGGAGAGCATGGCAAAGAGGCCGTTGATTTTCCGGGGGAAGATGGCCATGCCTTTGTTTTCCGCGGCCGGACCGTTCAAGGTGATGAACCGAAAGAGGAGGAAGTCAGAAGTCTCCACCAGCTCTGGCAAGACCACCTTGCCATCGAAGGCCGTGAAGGTGGCGTAGTAGACGTGGGTACCGTCATCGTTCTGGAAACACACGAACCGGGCGTCTTCGATGCCGTTGCGTTGCGCCGGCGTGGCCGGGAAAATGATGCGTTCACACAGCCGCTGTTGGGGCTGGAACTGAACCTCGTAATTGGACCGGGCCAGCATCAAAATTCCCCGGATAACGTTCCGATCCGACAGGCGGGACTGCTTCACTTCGGCTTCGAGATTGGCGCGAAGTTCTTCCAATGCAAACGACTCCCCCAACTTGTTCATAACCCGGCGCGTGAATTCGTTGGTCAATCCCAGCTCAAAGAGTTTCCGCTCGAAGAGCGCCTTCTCGTAACGGGGGTTCGGGATTTGACGCGGCTCGGTGAGGAAGCCCGTTGGGGGTAAGACCTCGATCCGATGGTCGACGTGGATGATACCCGTCCGAAAAGTGATGGAGGAAATGTGTCCCTCCCCGGTGGCGCGCAAGCTGAGGATAAAACGCAGAGCGCCGGGAGGCAGGTCAGACTGGTCAGGGTGCGGGACGATGGACGGATTGAACAGGGCTGCGGATTCTAAGGAGAATTCGCAAACGAAATAGGAGCCGATCAACAGCTTTCTTTGTTCGGAAATTTCCTCATCGGTCAACAGGAGGTCGCGGACCTGTTCGAATCGTTCCAGAAAGGATTTGTGGATCTGCTGGTGTCGTTGGGAGAATTCGGCGGATACTTCGTCCAGGAGAGGGCCGACTCGGTTTTCGGGGAGCGACATGATCCTGGCGATAATCCTGCCGGCCCGCTGGGGATCCTCCGGACTGACCTGGGCATCCAGCAACCCGAAGGTGGTCAGTCTGTCAACCGACGATCCGCCCATTCTCACCGCGCTCACTGGGGGACATGTCACGATCACAGCTGGTACCGCTTCCGCCGATGTCACGGTGTATTACGCGGCGCTGCCCACCGGAACTGTGATTTGGTCGAATCCTGGGGATGGTTCTGGCGTCATCAGTATCGTGCCCGCTGTCCCCAGCGCCACCGGCGTGGCCGACGTTTTCGCTTTGAACAATGACTGCAACGTCCAGGCTATAAGGAGCGACGGAAGCGTGGCGTGGACGGCCAATATTGGGCAACCGCCGCAATATAGCGAAAACTTCACCGCATGCAACCAATTCGTCCCCGATTTCCAAGGCGGGTTTGTCGTTAAGAGTGAAACGACTACGCCACCAGGTTGGTTAGAACCTTTCGAATATCATGTCCAGAAGTTCGATGGGATGACCGGTCAGGCCTATCCAGCTTACGATCTTGCTGGGTGGTGTTGGAGTCCTTTGAATTTTACGGGTACACTAAACGGATGCGCACTCGGTAGTTCGGGGGGTGACTGGGTTCGATCGTTTTCTCCTATGGTCGTGCATCCCGACGGCACAGTCTTTACGATCGACGGGATTGTCTCACTTCTTAACGGAAACTTCATCACATTCGGCGAGATGTTTGTAGATGTGATCGACCCGCTGACCGGCCAACAGAAGGCACGAATCGGCCTAACTGACTCTGGCGGCGGTACAGGCAACCTGATAGTTGCCGGCGATGGTTATGCCTATGTACCGTTTTTCTCCGTCAGCAACTGGGATATTTGCCCTGGCGTTCAAAAAAACTACATGAAATTGGCGCGCATTGACACGAGTGGAAATGCGTCTTTTATTACTCTGGGAGAATGGGATACCTCCTGTCCGCCTTCCATTGCGAACGTCCCAGCAGTGTCCATCATCACCAATGCCGATCAGGGTGTGCTGGTCAGTTGGGAGACCCAAATTAGCGTTTGGACGGGCGAAGTTTTCGAACCACAATCGACCACCTACTACGTCGCGACCGTGAACGGCGGGAGTCTGGTTTCCCAGGGTACGACGGGGCAACTGCTACAGCCGGTGCTGCAAGCTCAGGACGGTTCGTTTTACGGCACGGACAACAACGGCAATATGGTCAAGTTCGATCAGTCCGGGAGCGTGCAATGGAGCGTGCCCGGAGACTCTCCGCAGATTGCGACTGCCGACGGAGGAGTAGTCGGAGCCTCCAGCATCATCTACGACAGCAACGGTCGCGCCACCGGCCAGGTCGGGAGTACCAGTTCAGCAGCTATGACGTCCACTAGAGCAGCGGTCAGCACTTATGGAGCAGCCCAAGCTACAGCCGAAGACGCCTCTGGTTCACTTGGAAGTTTCTTAACCGCCGCGCAGTCGTGGACGTCTGACTGGTATCAGATCGCGACCGCGAGTGTCAACCAACTATTAATTCCGCCAATTCTTCCGGCCACGCCGCCTTATTCGAGCTTCAACGGAGCTAATCCATCCGCGAATGCTACCTCTCCTCCGTGCCACGACGATCGCGACCAGTTTACTCCAGAGTATGTAACCTACAATTCGGGCTTCGTCCCATTCTGTGTGGAGTTTGTCAGTTCGATTCCCGTTGCTGGCTTCCCGTATCCTTTCGAAACAATGAATCAGGACGACATCACCTACAATGACCATCCGAAGTGGGCGCTCCTGAGGCAAGTCATGCTTAACGGGATCATCAACATCCTGAACAACTATGATGGTTCAGCGCCAGCGGTGACAAGCGGGTATCGAAGTCCATATGTCCAGACCATAATAGACCCAAGTAAGACCGTTCCGCACACATCTGCCCATCCGCACGAGCCGCACATGAAAGGTCTTGCCGTTGACATGCGCACAGGAGGTTTACAAGCGGTGTGGCAGGAGTTGCACGACATTGGTAAGAGTACGGCTGTAAATGCTTGCGTAGAGCCTTATCTAGCGCAGGCGGTATTCAATATGCCCCAATGCTACAATAATCCAAACGCCTCCGGATGTGTGATTGTCAACAATCCTTACAACCACATTCACTTTGACTGGGGTAGAACGTGTCCCCAAGATACTCGATTTGGCGACTGGTAAAACCTGCGAATTACGGAGGGGACTAATGAAAGGAAGCATAACAATTTTAGCTTTGATGTTTGCCGGAGTGCTTTCAGGCACTGCACAACAAAACCCACAGCCCAAGCCAGACATCAACGCGTTGCTTACGCAATTGCACTCAAAAGATGCCGGTGAAAGGTCGAGTGCTTACTATCAATTGGAATCTGACCCCGCGGCACTCCAAAATGCAAAGGTTAAGGCTGCCCTCTTAGATCTTTTGGATCGCGAGACGCGTGACAGCACGAACTACACCGGCGGCGAGGGATTTGCTGAATACATCAGCGATTTATCAGAAACGGTCGCTCCCTTGGTGAATTGGGATGACCAGCATCAAGCCTGCAGAATGGTTAAAGACGGGATCGGCCCGCTTTCCAACACACCCGAGGAAGCCGCAAGGAGGGAAAAGCTCGCGTGGCCGTGCCTGAAACAAATCTCTGCCAGCAGCGGGATACTCGATCGGGACAGTGCCAGTCGAATCATCATAGAGCTCTCGGCGCGGGCGGGAAAGGAACTCGATCCGTCGATCGCGCAAGAGGCGAAAGAGATGATTACAAATTTCCTCCATGATCCTTACGAGGGTGTTCGCGATGACACCGTAGAAAACTTGGCCAAGGTCGGTACTGAAGAGATGATTCCTGCTTTGAGACAGGTGGCTGAGTCCGATCCTGCCGTGGATCGAGTGAATCACTATTGGATCAGGAATCGCGCTGTCAAGGCCATCGCTACGATTGAGAAGAGATCAGGACAAAAGCAGCAATAGTCATAGGTTTTCAGTGTTCGAAGTCATTTGACATCTGTGTCTAAGCTTTGACGCTTATTATTGTGTGGTCGGGGATGGTACCCGTTATCCCGGGATCAACCGTGAGTTTGGGGCAAGGGTGCTTAACTTGACCTGAGCTGTCCGGCTAATGTCAGTCGGTCTGCCCGACGAGGGTAAGGAGGACCGATTGATGAAACCGATAACGCATCCAGGTCCAGAGGTTCATAGCCATTCGATCAGGAAGTGGGCGGCCGAAGCCGTCGCGCGAATTCAGAAAAGAGCTGCCCACAACGACAAATCCACGATAATGAAGATGTGGAAGATCATTCCGATGTTTATCCTTGTCCTTGGGATGGCGTCTCTATTCGCGCAGACAGACGCCAAGCGCCCTCACGTTCTGGGCGTTGCCCATGTGGCGTTTCGTGTTAGTGACCTGGGCAAGGCAGTCGCGTTTTATGAGAACTTTCTGGGCTATGCGGAGCCGTTGTCGCCAAATGACGGGAGTGGAAAAACGACAATTGCGCTCGTGAAAGTAAATGACGAGCAATATGTGGAACTTCTCCAGGGCGATGCGCGGAGCCAGGGGCAGCTCGATCATTTTGCGCTGTACACAGATGACCTTGCAGCGATGCGAGGATATCTCCTGACCAAGCGAATCCCGATATTCACAGACATTCACTCGGGCCGTGTCGGCAACCCGTTTCTCACCGTCCGCGATCCCGATGGCCGCCCGATCGAGATTGTCCAGTACTCGCCGAACAGTTTGACAGGGCGATCCCAAGGCAAATCCATGCCCGCCGGCCGTGTATCGAGCCACATTACCCACGTCGGGATTCTCGTCAGGTCCGAAGGATCTGCCCTGAAGTTTTACCGTGATATCCTCGGCTTTCGGGAGTTCTCGCGCGGCAGCGGAGCAGGCGGACAGCCAGGCTGGGTTGACTTGCAAGCGCCCGACGGGAGCGACTACATTGAGTTGCTCCCTTTTGCGGCCGTGCCTTCCTCGTCCGACTTGAAAGCGCAAAACCACCTCGGCCTGGCAACCTCTGACGTGCGGAAGACTGTTGCCAGCCTCCAACTGCGGGCAAGCAGCGGTTTGCTGACCTCTCCCATCACAGTGCAAACCGGAGGCAACCTGCCGCCGCGAGCGAATGTGTTCGATCCCGACGGCGTCCGCATTGAACTAATGGAGCCGCTACCTACGGGGACATCTCCAACTGAACGTCCGACCCGTGACCGATGAGTCCGCCAACCTTCAAGCCTGGTAATCCTCTTCGCGCATATTCAAGCGCCGTCACGCGCCGTGATTTCCTCAAATCGACGGCGATCGCCGCAACTGCCGCACTTGTACCGATCTCAAGTCTCTACGGGGATTCCACGTCCTCAAACCCTGCAACCTCTGAGAGGCTGGCGGTTGGCTGGGAATATTTTCGAGGATCGCTGGGAGGTGCGTGGGATGTCTGGCGCAAAGACATGTTGGAGAGCACTGTCTGGAAGCAGGTCGAGGTTCCGCACTGCTTCAATGCTCGGGACGCAGTTGATCCAGAGCAACCGCACTACGAGGGGCCAGGCTGGTATCGCCGCAAGTTGCAAGTAAAGAACCCATTCGAGAATGGACGCACACTTCTTCTTTTTGAGGGGGCCGGGCAGAAGTGCAAGGTCTTTGTCTCTTCTGAACAGGTAGGCGAGCATATCGGCGGGTATGACGAGTTTATTGTCGATATCACCGATGCAGTGGCAAGGGCTACCACAACCGTTCCGCACGGCGGAGAAATTCCGCTCTCAGTCTTGTGCGACAACTCGCGGGACCTGGAAATGATTCCGTCTTCACTTAACGATTTCCATCGCGTCGGCGGGCTGTACCGTAACGTGACGCTCGTCTACGTGCCGTCGATCTCGCTGGAGCGCGTACACATCGCAGTCGAGGTGTCGCACTCGGCATCGGCCCAAGTCACGATCAAGGCGAGGCTGCGCAATCCCGTTCAGTTTCGTGACGAGGTCCAACTCCTGATCCGGGTTTACGATCCGAAAGGCTCTCTGGTCCGGACGACGACTGGGCGCTTCCCGGTTTGGGAGGGGGAACAGGAAATCTCGACTTTCAAGTTGGATAATCCCGAGCTATGGTCGCCTTCGCAGCCGTCGCTCTATCGCTGTGAAGTCCAGTTGACTAGCGCGCACGGAACTATGACCGTGAATGAACGCTTTGGATGCCGCTATTTCGAGTTTGTGGAGCATGGCCCGTTCAGGCTTAACGGGGAACGGCTGTTTCTGAAGGGCACGGAGCGTGAAGAGGATCACGCCGGATTCGGCGCCGCTATGCCGGAAAATCTTATCCGGCAGGAGATGATGCTAATCAAAGACATGGGCACAAACTTCGTGGGTTTGGGCCACCACCAACAATCACGAGCAGTGCTGGACTTGTGCGACGAATTGGGGTTACTGGTCATGGAACAGATTCCATGGTCGCGGGGTGGGCTGGGAGGAGAAAACTACAAACAGCGCGCTCGGAACATGCTGCGGGCCATGATCGACCAACACTACAACCACCCGTCGGTCATCCTCTGGGGTTTGGGGAACGAGAACGACTGGCCGGGAGACTTTCCCGAGTTTGATCAGGGAAAGATCCGGGGATTCGTAAAAGAGTTGCATGACGAAGCCCATCGACTCGATTCCAGCCGGCCAACGTTTCTTCGTCGTTGCGACTTCTGCAAGGACCTTGTCGATGTCTACTCGCCTTCGATTTGGGCGGGCTGGTATCACGGACCATACACGCAATACAAAAGCAAGGTCGAAAAGGAACGGGAAACCGTGCCCCGCTTTCTGCATGTGGAATGGGGCGCAGAAAGTCATGCGCGGCGGCACTCTGAAGATCCCGACCGGCTCCTTTCGAAATTCTTGTCCGGGAGCGGTTTCGATGAGCGCGAACGCGAAAACTTGCTCACTGGCGGGCAGTCACTTGCGTTCCGCGACGGCGACTGGTCTGAAACCTACGCGTGCAACCTCTTCGATTGGCACCTTAAGGAACAGGAAGCCATGCCTTTGTTGGCAGGCTCAGCGCAATGGATCTTCAAAGACTTCTCGACGCCGCTGCGGCCTGAGAACCCCATTCCGCATGTAAACCAGAAAGGTCTGGTCGAACGAGACCTGACGGCTAAAGAAGGGTATTACGTCTTCCAATCGTATTGGTCAGAACGTCCGATGATTCGCCTCTACGGTCATTCCTGGCCGACCCGCTGGGGAGAAACGGATGAACTGAAGCTGGTGAAGACATATTCAAACTGCGAGACGGCCGAATTGTTCCTCAACGGAGTTTCGCACGGCGCCAAGCGGCGCAACAGTCAAGATTTCCCGGCTGCTGGATTGCACTGGCTGGTGAAATTCAAGCGTGGCGAAAACCTTCTGAAAGCGGTCGGGCACACGAAAGCGGTCAATGTTGAAGATACATTGCTTCTCCAATACCAGACCGACAAGTGGGGCGCTCCGGCACGGATTGAACTCAGAGAAATTGCGCGCGACCGAGGGCACGTGAAGGTTGAAGCTCGATTGTTGGACGGCAAGAACATTCTCTGCCTGAACGCTCGTGAACGCGTGTGGTTTGGGCTCACCGGTGACGGCGTACTCCTCGACAACATGGGCACATCCACGGGGTCACGGAGCGTGGAAGTCTACAACGGGCGGGCCGAGATCAGCCTCTTACGCAATGATGGGAGCTCCGTGGTTAGCGTTCGCTGCAGGTCGCTGCCCATTGCGTTCCTGACAGTAAAATAGCTGCCATCGGGGATTATGAGTAATCAGAGAACAGTTCTGTTTCATCCCCTGAACCACATCGGTTTAGGACATATCAATCGGCTGTCTGTAATTGCACTCGCTCTCCACGAACTCGACAATGGCGTTCGCACTCCATTCGTCGTGGAAGAATCCGCTCATGTTTTGCTCGATGCCCTCGGTCTACCGTATGTGCCCTTACCCAGCAGCCATGCAATGAGTGACAGTGTTGCCTGGACAGCATGGACCGAGGGTGAGCGCTCCGTTTTGCAGGCCCAGATCTCCCTATCAGTATTGAAAGCGATTTCCCCGCAGGTCGTCGTCTTCGATTTTCTGCCCAACCCCGCCTTCGCTGACGCAGTAGTGAAAAGCGAGATCCCAATCGTGCTCTGCCTGCGGGAGATGCGTGATTTGGCTTGCTATCTCGACCATGCGCGGGTCTTGCTAGGGCAGGTGAGTTTGATCGTTATTCCCCATCCAGAGGGGACAATGTTTCTACCGAAGGAACTGACGGCGAAGAGCTGTTTTGTAGGTCAGATTGCGCGACAGGCTATTCCCATGGCAATTACTGAGCGCGATCCTACCGCCTCACGAATTGTGATAACTGGCGGAGGAGGGGGATACCCGGGGACGGTAGACTTCTACAACTTGGCTACGGAGGCGATCGCCAATTTGCGGGGACGCTATCCTGCGCTCAAGGCGCAGTTGATCGCCGGGCCTTTGTTTCGGTATTGGCTTCTGCTGCGACCCGTGGAAGGCATAACGCTAATTCCATTTGAGCCGGATACCACTTCAAGGTTTGCGGAGGCTGACCTTGTAATCTGCCAAGCAGGATATAACACCGTCGCAGAACTTGAACAAGTCGGGACCAAAACACTTCTTGTACCGGCAGAGCGCCAGTGGGACGATCAGTTTGCTAGGGCAGACAGAGTGATGCGCGCGCAGAGCAACTTTCATGTGTTTCGGGGAAAGACTCCGGTCGAACTTTCCAACGCAATCGCAGAGTTGTTGCGTGAGCGGATCCCGAACGTCACAGGATCCAAGCCGGATGGTGGGATTAAGGCAGCCCGACTTATTTATGAGATGGTGAAATAGCTTGGCGTTTTCGCTTGTTGGAGTGTCTACGCAGTCGTTTGTTGGATTCGAGCACTCTGATGTTTCTTATTCGGAGTGCAAGAGATTGGATAACGCTGCTTGCACTGAAGAATCGACGAGAGTGAACTGGCGAGGCAGACTCGGGGTAGGGGACGCCGCTGAATCACTTGCGACACGTCTCGCGTCGCAGTCACATTACGGTTGAACATGGTTTTCTGTCAAGAATCCGTAGCGGATTTTGATGGAGAAGTCCCCGGAGGCTCCGGACCAGGCCGTCCTCTGGACAATGCAACCATTGGGTTGACGACAGCTAGCGAAACCGCACCCGCTCTGGGTTCTTCGTAATTCCTATTCAATTTCTTGTCGGAATGGAATGGAGAGGCGGCCGGCCGACACCGCCCCTTAGGCTAGAACGACTGGGAAAACCGCGGCTCCAGGAACTCACCCAGTTTCGCTGTGGCCTTAAACTGCGGGATTGGATCCAGTTCCTTGAAGGCTGATGTGAACGCATTGGAGAGACTCCAGATCGTCCGCGGGCGGAATTCCTCGTACTTCGGCTCGAAGTACAAGTCATGCACGACCCGAGCTAGGTGCTTGGGAGCTTCCAGCTTTCCTTCCACAAACGCTTCGTAGATGACCACCTTTGCCGTGACGTCCGTCAACTCGCTTCTCTGCCACGCTTCCACTTGCTTCCGCATCGGTTCGAAGTTTCGCTGCATCCGATCGACACCGACCGAAATGCAATCGATCAAAGAGAATGATTTCGAGTGTTTGGCGAGCACCGGTGTAAAATCCCCGGCAAACGCCATGTTTGAGCACACAAACACTCGGTAGCCACACGTCATCGCCAGACGCATACTCTTGTCGTGCGAATTTCTCAGGCCGATGGAGAATCGGCACCCCTGCATCTCGGTTGCGAGATCGAGGACGCCGAACGCTTTCATACCGTCTGGCGAAACAGCGTACTCGTCGTGGACGACTCCGATGTGGCGAAACCCAAGGGTTTCGATCAGTGCCCGTACGATCTCGTGATGAGGGATCGGACGGTGCGTTTCCGTTGCTGGCGGTGTGGGCACCAGCGCTAGTTCTTCGCGGCCAATCGTCCGGCCGCCATAGCCAATAAGAGCACTTGTTTCGGACATACTGCTTTCCTCCTGTTTTGAGTTGAAATACAACCTTCGAAGACGAATGGAACTGCGGTGATCCACCTGAGTGACACGGGTTTTTGAGGTGCAGTCACGAACCGATAAACTTGAATGTGTTTTCGATGGCTAATAAAACGGGGGGCCGCCGGGGTACTCGAATTCCTTGCGAGATTCCGATTACTCTCACCAGCATGGATCCTGCTCATGGGTTTTCCGAGCCAGGCCTGATAATCCTGGTGAACCCCCAGGGATGTGCGGCACGGTTCGGTCGTCCAATGGAAATCGGGGACGCGGTTCGGTTGGAGGGCCTTCCCGCAAACGCTGGCGTTACTGCGCGGGTAGTGAACTGCATCTCGATGGGGGAGTACGCGAAGCTTTGGCTGCTAGGATTGGCGCTGGATGAGCCGGGCAATGTGTGGGGCATCCAAACGCCGCCCGAAGACTGGACACAATAGGGTGGCCGCGAGGCCACAGCCGTTCTCTTAATCGGATCAACCGAAGCTGAATAGCGACGGTTGCTCCGGGACGGCGGGCCTGCCGCGCCGCTTCCTGCCTGACAGCGATTCAGGTCGACGTCCGAAGACGAAGATAGAGCCGGGGTCGATAACCCCCTCAAAGAGGCCAGCGGTGTCAGGCTGAGTGTTCAGCGGTATGTTCGCCGTTTCGGTGGAGGCGGCATTGTCGCCGCCACCAGACGTTGTCGGGAACAGCTTTTGATGTTCTGTATTCAGGGTCCGCCAGATTGCATCGGCGGTTTCGCCAATGCCGTTTCTCTCGACCAATTCCCGCGCCATCGCCGACAGCAGGTCATCGTCTTCGTCAATGTTCTGCAACCCCTCGCCGGCAAACTTGCCTTCCATCGTGAGCGCCACCAAGAGTTTCTTACCCATCAAGCGCAAACACGCCGTCTGCATCGTTCCTTCGTAGCAGAGAAACTTCACCCGCACTGGCCGTCGCTGCCCAATGCGCCAAGATCTGCGGCTCGCCTGCCGCAAGGTGTGCAGCGAGTATCCCGACTCGTAGAAAAGGATGGTCGGGAAATCCAGGAGATCCAGCCCGGTTTCGACCAGCTTGGGGTGGGAGATTACGACCTGGACTCCTTCCTTGATTTGCCTCGCGTACCAGGCTTCGCGCTTCGACGTGTCCACGCTCGCCCGCAAAACTGCGGTGCGAATACCCTCGTTGCTCAGAATCCGTTGGAGTCGAGCCGTTACGTCATGTTTCTGCGTGTACACGGCAAACACCTGGCAGCGGCGTCCCTCGGCAAGCTCCTTCCCGATCTCTTCGATCAGTTTCCTTTCTTTGGAATACAGTTGGTTCCCAGAAAGGTCCCGCGTTTCCGCAATGACGAAGCGGGCGTTGCGCTTAAATTCGGGGTCGAACTCTGTACCGTACAGCGTTCCCAAGCCATAGGGGTGATCCGGGTAGAGGAGTAGAGTGTTCAGCATCGTGCTCAACACCGACCGATTGCCTCTGTGCTCCTTCAATGCCTTCCGAATAGCGTCTTCCAGTTCCCGATAGGCCGCCATCATCAGCGGGTCCATCGCTACGCTCACGTAGGTCTCTTCGTAGGGAGGAAGTTCTCCCGAGATGTCCTCCAGAAAGACGAAGGCGCACAACTGCATCAGGAATTCACCGAAGAGCAGAGGGGAAGCTCCCGGCTTGCGGCGAACCGTGCTGGTAGTCTTCGATTTGGAACACCGGTTATCGGCAGGCTCTACCTTGGTGATCGTCTCCAGAACTCCGTAGTCCTGGGTGAATGAACTCCGTCCCGTCGTGCCCCACTCGTATCCGTGATCCTTCATCCTTCCGGCTTCCAGGCGGAACAGGGTATTGAATAGATCGTCCGCGTATCCGCCGAGCAGGGTTCCAGTCAGGCCCACAATCCGGTCGGTACAAGACGATAAGGTGCCGAGAGCATTGCCTTGCGCCGTGTCGCCGGCCAACTGGTGAATCTCGTCGCAGATCGCGTAGTCAAACCATCCCGGCATGTAGCGCCCGATAAACTCAATCGGGGCCATGCGGCGAATCTTGTCGGAATCGGCCTGCCACAGCGCGCTGTGAAATCGGCGGCAGGGTTTGCCGCTTCTGGTTTCGACGGTTTCGGCAATCTTGACCTTCTCAAACTCAGCCAGGGTTAAGCGGCTCTCATCGACAACGACTGGTTTGCCCGTGTCGGAATTGACGACGCAGCCCAGGTAGGGCCCGGAACGCGGCACACGGTAGGCATGGCGCCAGAAATAGCCGAGCTTTGCCCGCTCGCGGCCCACAATGAACAGCGAGGGCCTTCCGCACAGCGAAAACCAGCGCTGGCGCGAACTCGGAGATTCTCTTTGCAGTCGCAGTTCGCTGAGCGTGGTGCGGAACCCTTCGCGCACGATGCGGCCCTGGCGCAGCCGCACTTCATTCACCCCATGCGATTTGTTTTCGTCCCCGCCATTCCGCAGATCGTCGATCAGGAACACGCGCACTCCTGGCAAGGTCAGGAATGCTTCCCGCGCCCATTTCTCGACCAGGTGCGGCGGCGCCATGGCAAGAGCATTGAATGGGCGGCCTTCGCTGTGGACGTGAATTGCTCCCAGTGAAATCAGTGTTTTTCCGGTGCCGCATTCGGCGATCACCATGCTGGTGCGCGCCTGTTGCCAGCGTTTGGCAAGGCCCATGATGGCGATGGTCTGTGCGGGAAACGGCCTGCGCAGCAGCCCCTCAATCCGGGGTGAAACCGGGTCATCGAACTGGTGGAGCGCCGGGAACTGCTGAATAATGCGCTCCCCGAGCAATGTGGCATGAGCGCGCATGTAATCGAAGATGTTCGAGAGTTCAGGCATAGAAGCCCCTCTTGTCGAAAGAAGGAAAGGGCGCGGAAAACGGACCCAGGAAAGGAAATAAGGAGTTGTGGCAGAGGAAGATTAGTTGGCTTGCTGAAAGAGATCTCGCAGATTCACGCTGGGCCAGTGAATCGAACCTGTTTCGGCCGGGAACCGGATTGCCTCACTCTCGACGCCCCAGCTCAACCAGTCGAGGAATTGGCCTTTCTCGCCTTTCACAATCACTGGATCACATCCAATGCCGAGCGCAGGAATCACCGCATGGTGCGTATGCAGTTCGTCCCCAAACCAATCGGCCCACTCCGGAATTCCGGGAATCCCGTAGATATGTGCGATCGAAGCCCAGACAAATCGGTTGCCCGAGCCTGCCAGAAGAGTTTTTCCTGACTCTTGCGAAGCGTTGCCGCAGGCAAATTCCTCCGACATGCCGATGAGGTGACGCAGCGGTTTCTTTCGTCCGGCGAGTTGCAGCGAACCTTTGTGGCACTGCGCATTCTGCTCCAGGCATACTCGGATTGGTGGTACGCCTGGCCCCTCCACCATGAAGCGATCTCCCATGGAGATGGCCGCAGAGATAGCAGCAATCTGCGTATCTCCGCCGACCACCGAGATCAGATGGGCCTTGGCTTGCCGCGGAGGATCTGGCAAGACCTCTCCGATGAAACGGTCCAACCGCAGCTTGATGCTGGTGGTCGTTTTCTCCGTGCTCTTCACATAGGTCAGCCAACCGAAGCGAAGGTGGGCATTTTTCATTCTGCCTCCTGCTTTTCGTGGGTGAGAATCTGGGTCTTGCCATTGGCAAAGACTAACGTCAGTTCGTGAGAAAACCGCTCCCGGTCATGGAGCATCCTGGTGCCATCCTCTGCCGCTTCCTCCCAATGGTCGGTGAACTTCACCGAGCGCCAGTGGGCAATGTGACGATCCTCACCTTCGCCAAAGACCCCGTTCAGCATTCCTGCCGTACAAAGCAAACCGACGTGGCCCCCATGCAGCGGCGTAAGCGGCCGGCCTCGTACGTCGCGCTGTGTGGGGAGCAGCACGCGGCTGGCTTGGCGGTAGGCTGCCGAATCAAGCAGCAGGTCCTCGACTTCATCCAGCGGAATGCCGGCATTGGTGAGCGTGACAGGCCCGGACTCCGGAATCTCGTAGCGAACTGCGGGCGCCTCGCCCAAGGCATCAAGATCGGTCTTGGTGGCCAACATCTCCAGCCAGCGCACGGAGTCCAGCAACGCGGAGTCTCGAAGGTGCTGGTGTCGCTTGCGGCGCACGCCCAAGACGGCAACTTGCTTGTATTGAACGCTGGCAGGTTCCGTCAGTTTGTACACGAGCAGATCGGCAAAATGCTCGCTCAAGATCCTCGCGCAGGGTTTCAATCTTAGTTGGGGAATGACAAACAGCAGAACGCCGCCGGGCTTCAACCAGCGATAGGTATGCTCCAGAAACACCAACTCAAGTCTCTGGTTGTTCGTCTGGCCCGTCTCAAAGTCGTAGGGAGGATTGAGGTAGAGCAGTGACAATGCCTCTGCCGGGCAGCGGACATCCATCGTATTGGCGTGCAACGTGTCGATGCCCAGACTGGTGGCTTGTTCGGCCCGGTTCGCGTCAATTTCGATGCCGTAGTGGCGAGCCTGCGTTCCTTTCAGCAAATGCCCGAACGCCACACCGTCTCCTACGCAGGGATCAAGCGCCGAGAACTCGCACGGGAAAGTCAGACAATTCTTCAGACGCTCGGCTTCCCGCACGGGCAGTGGGTAAAAGCCGAGGCGGAGCTTTGCATTCGGTCTCATTTCGCAGCCTCCGGCCGTACTTGTTGCGAGGAGGGTGAGAGTTTACTTTGTTGGAGTTGGAGGCTTTCTATCGTGCGGATTGCGCGCACGATGTCTTTTCGCCCTTTGGTGCAGGGATCGCAGCGGCCGCACTGGCACGCCTGCTCGAAAGTCTCCAGGCAGTACTGGAGGGTGAGGATTACATCTTGAATTGGTTTGGTTTTCATGTTCGAGGCTCAGGTTCGGGATCGAAGTACGGCTCGTTAGCGGAGTGCGGCGGCTACGGGCTTGCCAGCATTCTCGGTATTCGGGGGATTCGCGCTAGCTGGTTCAACATGGCCGCGACCTATTACCGTAGCCGTCCGCTCAGGCTCCGCATTTCTTGCCTCTTGTTACCCAACTCGACTTGAATCGCTCGAAATCCGCGTATTGATTTCGTACTCGCTCGCGCAAGGCGAAGAACTTGTCGGTGCGGGCGGGATCCTCGCCGGTGACGTTCTCGATAAAATCCCACAAGTCTCTGATCAGTCCGTCTGCATTGCTGAGGACGATGCTGGGCTGGTCAATCGGTTCACTCATCCCGTGGCCTCCTTCTTCTTGGCGAACAATGTCTCTATCACGCGGCCGCAACCTGCCGGCTTGCGGTCCAGTTGGGGAAGGGATTTCGAGAAGACGTGCGAAACGCCGCAATCAAGTCGCGAATGATGGCGCGACGCTTGTACAGTTTTTCGACCAGCCGGTTTAGGCCTTCGCTATCGAATTCGTACCACTCTTCAGGAATGTCGGCGGCCATCTGCCAAAGTTCGCTCATGTCCATTTGTTCGGCCCTGCTCAGTACGGGCTCGAACGCCTCCCATCCCGTGACCGTTTCGTAGACGCAGTTATTCGCGTAGACCCCTCGCAGAGGAAATCCGGAAACGTCCACTCTCCCGCATTGAAGCAGTAACCCTGATCGATGAAGGTCGCCGTGTACCTTTGGCATTTCGGCGTTTTGCGGCAGAAGATCGCCTGTCGGCCATCGCTGTTGCACGTCCACTTATCAAGCACAAGGGCTTGGGCGAAGCTGATCAGATTGCGGACACTCCGCAGCAGTTCATGAGGCAGGTAGTCCGACGCCAGGCCGGGACCGTCAGCGCCAACATAGAGCGATGCCAGTTGCTTGCCGCTTTGGCATGGGATCTCCGCACCACCCAACTGGATTCGCAAATCCGGCGTGCGCTCGATCAGCCAATCGCAGACTTCGATCACCGCCACCGGTGGCATGGGCAGGCCGAGCGCCAGCCCAAGCCGGGTGGCCAGCATCTCGTTCGCCAGGACACGAACGTGTTGTGGATTGTTCTGGAACTTCGTTACATAAGCTTCGCCGTCTGACGCCCTCAGCAGGTGGGATTGCGCTCCTCCTCTGAGTTTGCGGAGGTGTTGGACGGCGGAGATGCAGGTAGTCACAAGCACCTCCCAGGAGTTTCACTATTGGGTAGAAACGGAATGGAGAGAGACTGTGAGGTGATCCGCAGGCGGGAAGCTATGCGGAGTCAAGCCTGGCTCCAAAGGAGGCCCAGGCCGAGGACCTATAGCGCGAAAAGCGGTTTGGTTCCCTCGCTCACCATGTTGACATACCGTGAGTAGGCAAAAAGCCGATCTCTTCGTTTCCCCGATACTTCCTTGACGATCCCAAGTCGAACAAGATGATTGAGCGCGCTGGTAACGGTCGGAATCGTCAGTTTCAGCGTTTTTGCCGCAGTTCGAATACGAATGAATGGGTTCCTTTGCATGAGTTCCTGGACCCGTAGCGCTGAGGACGCGGCCCTCCCCAGCTGTTCTATCTTCTTTCTGTCGCCGGCAAAAAGACGCAGAGTTCGTTCCGCTGTGTCCGCTGCCTCTTGAGCGGCCGTTGCCATTCCGTCGAGAAAGAATGCCAGCCAGTTCTCCCAAGCGCCCTCGGTGCGAACTCTCTGCAGCAAGTCGTAGTATTGGCTTCGATTCGTCTTGAAATAGAGACTGGGATACAAGAGTGGCTCTGTCAGCGCACCTTTGGAACACAACAGGAGTGTGATGAGCAATCGCCCCACCCTTCCATTGCCGTCCAGAAACGGGTGAATGGATTCGAATTGGACGTGTACGAGTCCAGCTTCGACCAGAAGCGGGAGTTTGTGCTTCTCGTCGTGGAGAAATCGCTCCAAGCTGTCCAGACATTCCATGAGTCGTTGGGGCGGAGGTGGGACAAAGGAAGCGTTCCCCGGCCGTGTGCCCCCGATCCAGTTCTGCGTCCGGCGAAATTCACCTGGGCTTTTGTTGGCGCCCCGTCCGCCCCTGAGCAGAATCGCGTGGATCTCCCGAATCAGACGGAGCGAGAGCGGGAAACCTCCCGCAAGCCGTCGCAACCCATGTTGCATCGCGGCGACGTAGTTGGAAACTTCCTCAACGTCCTCAATGGGCACTTTCGGGGCTGCTTCGTTCTCAAACAACAGGAGATCCGTAAACGAAGACTGTGTGCCTTCGATTTGAGAAGAGAGCAGCGCCTCCTTGCGGACGTACAGATAGAGTAGGAATCGGACGTCTGGCAATAGCTTGGTCATGCCGTTGAGGCGGCCAAGTCCTTGGTTGGCACGATCGAGCTGCTGATGCAGTGTGCTGAGGTTCACCTCGGGGATCGGTGGTAAGGGAGGCGGGATAAATGCCCGGACCCTCTCACCGGCGACCGAGCTTGTGACGTAGGTTCCGAGCCGACTCTGCAATTTCGATGCTGGCATGCGGAGCGCCATCCTTTAATAACAGATGTCTTTATTAAAGAATAGTAGCCTATCCTTTAATAATCAACTGGCTTTCTCAAGGTTCGCCAGGGCCTCCTTATCCCGTGTTCGGGGATTTGAGCATCCTGGAACTGTGGTAGAGGAGGACACATACGGAAGCAGGAGGTTCGTTACTTGGCCTGTGATGCCGCCGCTTCCAGCGCAACCACGATCTCGTTCAGTGTCTTGAGATCGTCCACCTGGTCAAGCGAACTCAACTTCAAGCGCTGGAGAACTCCTGCGAAGGCCGCTAAACCAGCTTTGTCGCGTGCAGCCTCGGCTCGACGCAATCCGCGCTCGGCCGACTGCATGTGGGCCAGCACCTTCTGTTGAATTGCCGGGTCCTGAATGTCCTTGGGGTTCCACACCCTTGCCACGCTCTTCAGCAGACCGCGATACATGCGCTTCCCCAAGGCTTTTTCCATCTGCTCGATCTCGGAAATCACAGCACTGTTTTGCGCCTTTGCGGCGTTGCCGTTGTCATGAGCATCGCTATTACCACCATTGTTGGCGGCTGTTCGCCCAGGCATCTGTGAATCTCCATCCCGACAAGGCCGCAGACCCCGCAGCCATCCTTCCGGCGTTGCCCAACTCGCCAGTTTCGGAACCGTCTTGGGCCGCTTGCGGTCATCCAGATCAACCCAGGTTCCGGTGAAGTGATACAGATAACGCCCGAGGCCAAAACAAGAACAGGCCCGTTTGAAGGACTGAGCTTCCGCACTGGTGCCTGCGTTGTCGTCGTCGGCCCATTCTTCTCCTGTAGCGGAGTGCGAGCCCAGACCGAAAATGGTCAGTTCGCAGGTGACCAGTACTTTCGCGGCAATCTTCTGGTCCTTGCTCCGCTCGAAATTCGCGCTGGTATGAATGGTGTACCGGCGCGTCCAGCCCGCAGGAGTGAACAACGCATTCAGGCGGTCGGTGTAGGCGCGCTGGTCGGCATACGGGATCACTTGGCCGCGTGCCGGCTGCTGATTCTTGGTTGTGTTTGTGACCCTCCACTCGATCACGGAGGGAGGAAAAGGCACTTCCAACGCCGTTACTACCTCTTTGATTTTTGCCGCTGAGAGTTGAGGCGTCGCCGGCATACCCAAGACAGCGGGGGATGCGACAGAAGCAGAAGCGCCGTTTTCGTGCGCATGGCCATTGGGGCCGCTCATAGTGTTCTCCTCGATAATGCATATTGGTGAGTTTCAGAGTGCTGTCAGGCGTGGTCTGTCTGACGCGAATTCGCCCAGTGCTCAATCGTGGTCCCTGGCTTCAACGCATTTTGTGACTCCTCGGCTTGCCAGCGCGGGTCGTCCCGTTCAAAGTAGTCGGGCGCAGACTCCAGGGCATGATCACAAGGCAGATGTCCTTCTTGCAGGTCGGCACCGCAATAGATGCAGATGTCTGTTGTGGACTTGAACACGTGTTGTTTCAGATGCGTCATCGCAGCTCCTTCTTCCTGGACAATCTCGACAGCCGTGTGCAGCGAGCGCGAAGGCTTAAGCCCGTGCACAGGGCCATCGAAAGCCTCAATAGCCACCACGCGAACCGCACCGTCCATTGAGCGCCTGCGCCACGAGTTCGCCCACGAGATCTGAAGCAGGCTCCTCCTTGACAGCGATGAACGAACAAAGACCGTTTACAGGTATCGGCCGCTCATCTTCAATTCGGTAGCCGCGCTCGATGTGTTGTTGTTTCCGTTTCTCAAACAAATCAGACCTCGTGGTCACACGAATTCTCATGGCGACCTCATTTCTCATCAGTTGGCAACCAGGTTGGGGGCCGCGTTAGGCAGGCGATTGAATCGCGGCCACTGATTCGGGGTGTGTGCGAGAAACCGTTTCGGAATCCCGAGAGTCTATTTCTCGCTTGTTCTACTTGGGTGGAATGGACACGTCGTGACGCTGCTCTCAGACTTCGCCGATCGAACCTAGAGAGCTACTTTGGGTGGGCACTACCTGTTTTCTCTTGGCGCGGTGGCGCAGCCGTTGCCAATGCTTCGGGTCGATAGGCAAGGCACGCGCGCCGGCTGTTGACGACAGGTTCACAAATGCCCCGTGATAAGAAATCGTCCCGTAACGAAAGAGCCGAGCCAGCAGGGCCAACGCATGATTGGACAACGTCGGGTTGACGAACGGCTCCTGCCGGTCGAGGGCTTCCGCCGCGCTGCAGCTTGGGAGACCATCTCCGTCAAGTTCGCCCTGGACGACTTCGGGGAAGAGTTCTGAGACTGTACGCAACCGCAGCCTGTGCCGGCGGTTCCGGCGATTCAGCGGCTCTCCCAGCACGAATTGGCCGCTGTCGGCGTTATTGCCTAAGTCCAGCCAGTAATCGACCTCACTCCAATCCTCTGCACATTTTGCGATTGTGGCTCGCGCCGCCCGCGTGTCGACGCAGCCAATCACGATGTCGACGCCGTCTAGCCTGCGCGTGTCGTTCAGTCGCTGGGGGATTCCCTGCCAATTCAGATCCCAGAACAGGTTCAGACGGTTGGCGAGGACGACAGATTTGTAAAGGCCAATCTCGGACCGACTGAAGGGCTGCCGCACACAGTTCGTCGGAGAGATCACATCTGCATCCAGCAAAGTAACGTGCAGCCCCTCCGGATGTCCGTATGCCAGCAATGCTTGATGCAGGTACGGCAACCCGGCCGCGATCGCGCTTCCGTTACCGCCGCATCCCACGACCAGCACACGCACTTTGTGCTTCAGCAATTCCGGGTGAATATGGTGCGTTTCCATGGCTTCATTGGTCCCCGCGTTTCTGCACAAATTCCTGAAGCGTTTCGTTCGCGTCGGCGAGAAACTTCGCTGGAAAGCGGCGTCGGCCCATCAAACTTGACCAGAGACCAAGAAAGCCGCCTGGATGAGTTGTCAGTTGGACGGCGCCACTCGGATGAGTGAATTCGCTGGCAAAGTAGGCGTGCTCCCAGCCCGACAGAGAACTAGCGCTTACTTCTTCAGGGACACGCATGCTTCCTAAACAGACACGCCCGTGCGCATCCGTGTTCCAGTACGGGGCACTCTTCAGGCGTGTGTCTGCCGCCGGCCGCCGATCTTCCGCCACTGCCCGCACGAACAGTTCCCGTCCATGAATCATGAACACCAGGGAAGGGTGAGGATACATCTTGCCGTTCAACTTTTCCGTCTCTTTGTTGCCGTCGTCGAAGAACATCAGTCGGTGTTGCGCACTACTCCACCACGCGATCATCTCAGGCGTTCTTGCCAGCACATGCTTCGGCAAAACCTCCGCTGCCAGGCTCGCTCCCAGGCCCGCGGCCAGCTTCTCCAGAAAGCCAGTGGTGACAGACTGGCCAGCACTGAGGTACGGCGCTCCATCTGGTAGACTCTTTACCTCATGCAACGTAGCAAAAGTTGTGCTGCCGTCCTGATACAGCAGCACCGCCTGTTTTAGCGCGAAGCTTCGATTGTCTCCGAGCCGCACATGGACGTTCATGGCTATTCCTCACGAGCAATCACGCCGTCGTCGTTCCCAGGCATCAAGTCAATCAGCCGGCTGGCGGCGGCCAATGTCTCACACGCCACACCCAGCGTCCGGAAGCCCTGGCGAACGCTGCCCTGGTCGGTAAGTTGAATGGGAATGATGAGGTTTGGTTGAGGCGTCGTCTCCATTGCAGTCTGGGCCTCGTCGTCAAAGCACCCCACCACAGCATCGCCCGGCGAGAACGCCGCGAGCAAACACGGCAGCGGCGGGTTGCTGTCCATGAGTTGCTCGCCCATGTCCTCGGTGAATTCGAGCCGCTTGGCCCGTTTCGAGATCCAACACAGATCCAATAAGCTCTTGACCAGAGCTTTCGCTCCCTTCAGCCGTATCCTCTGACTCAGTTCGCTCAGACTTCGCAGGCTCAGAGGGCGTTCTTTCAGGCATTTCGGGACGCATCCTTCTACGTCCGGTACTTCGTACTGCTCCGCATTCGCTTCACCCTCGTACCACTCCCGCAGCATCTCCACACGCTCTTCGGCGTCGTGGTAGTCGTACACGCGTACCCAATGGTTGAGTGAACCCACGAAGTGCCGGAAGAATGTTGCGGGGAGGTGTGGATGTATCTCCTCCAGCAGCTCAATGGCTGAGTTCAGAATCACGAACGCCGCGCTCTCGGGATCGACGATCAGGTAAAGCGTCCCTTCCGGTCCTCGCTCGTCCGAATAGTCAACCAAGCGGTCGCTGAGGGCGACGTCCAGATCGAAGCGACGGTCGATTGCGGCCCCGCCATGGTCGCGAATCCACCGCTGGAGAGTTAGCGATACATACTTGGTCGGATCTCTTCCGCTCTTTTCCCAGTCTTCTACCGCTCCGACGCCGGATTTCAACAGACTCTCTGCCAACGCGATTGTTTCCCGATCATCGGCCAAGAATCGGTGCTCCGCTGGGATGTCGTTCAGTCGTGGTAGTACAACACCACACTCTGGTGCCATCAACTGCTCGGCGGTAGTGATCCTCCTGGCGCCAGAAGTCGTTTCCCGCAGCGCCATCGCGAGCATTGCTCGATCGCCTTCGCTAACAAAGCCGAGCACATCTGCAGTTCGTGACATTGCAAGAACCTCCGGAGTACTGTGTGGTTGCGCGACTCGCGGTCCCTGCCGAGTTCCTTCAACTCTCGCAAGACCGCCTGCTTTCTTCCGTTTTCGGCGCGGACGCTTTCACCCGTGAGAACTGGCATTCGGATACCTCGTTTACTCCGCACAATTCCATTTGGAGTCTCTTGACTTTTTCTCGTCACGAGCGTAATCAAGAGAAGCAGTTTGCTTCTGGTGCTTTTTTGAAAGCTCAATAGGGAAGCCGGTGAGAATCCGGCACGGCCCCGCCACTGTGATCGCGGAGGGCTGGCCACAATGCCACTGACCTACAAGGTTGGGAAGGCGGCCAGTCCGATGAAGCGAGAGTCAGGAGACCTGCCAGAAGCCGGATGGGTGAACCTTCGCGGGAAGGTGAGCAATGAGAACCCGGCTTCCGGATCGTTTCTTCTGTTCCGATCTCAGTCCTGAATCTCATTCTTCTTTTCCTCTCATTTTCTTGAAGGCTCCTCGTCCACCACATCACTTCTCGTCGCGGGACAGGAGCAAGCATGTATCGTCTTTTCGCTGTTTTTGTGGTTTGCGCTTTTTGCTTTTCCACAGTGGCTCTGGCACAGAGGCCTGACGCGATTTCCGGGGTCGTCCTCGATCCCACCCATCTGCATATTGCACGGGCCCTGGTGCGATTGCTCACTCCTGAACAGGTCGAAATAGCCCGTGCGCTGACCGACCAGCAAGGCCATTTCACATTCCTCGAGAACTGTTCGCCACAGTGTACGGTCGAGATCCAACTGCCGGGGTTTCAGACGAAGCGAGTGCATGCGTCTCAGGAGGAACAGACGATTGAGCTGGCCCTCGCGCCAGTAGAAGAGAACGTGATTGTTTCGGCAACACGGATGGAGACGCCGAGCAGTCAGCTCGGCAGCACGACTACCACGATCGGTGCAGAAGAGATCGCAGACCGCCAATCCCTCGTGGCAAGTGATCTTCTTCGGAGCGTTGCCGGCGCCGCGGTGGTACGGAGCGGATCTCCCGGAGCAATTACTTCGCTATTCGTCCGCGGCGGCGAGAGCGACTACATAAAAGTCCTGATGGATGGGATTCCCATCAATGAACCTGGTGGCGCATTCGACTTCAGCAACATTGCAGCGGACGACCTCGATCACATCGAAATCGTGCGCGGGCCTCAGTCAGCTCTATATGGTTCGGACGCCATGGCTGGCACTGTGCAGTTCTTCAGCCGCCATAACAGTGCGGAGAGCGCCAGACCGCAAGTCGAGATCAACATCGATGGCGGCAAGTACGATGCGTTCCATGGAAATGCCAACCTGAATGGACAGCTTCACGCTTTCGACTACGATACATATTTTTCCCGCTTCCAAACCGACAATCAGGGCGTGAACGACGGATTTTGGGACTCGACCGGGGGCTTTAACATCGGGTATAGGTTGGGCGAACGTGCTCATCTGCGATGGATCACTCGTGCGGATGACTCGCGTGCTGGAACCCCCGGGCAGAGCGCCTTTGAGCCGTCTATCGATGACGCTTATTACCGCAAGACAGACGGCTATACCGGCCTGAGCTTAAGCGACCAGACGAATGCTTTCTGGGATCAACGCCTGACCTATACTTACGAGCGGTCGCGGCAGATCTCGCGCGACTTCGGACTTGATCCGCCCTACTATCCCACCTACGGCGGGAGCACATCGCCGTACGAGTTCTTCGACTTCGCATCGGATTTTCACAACGACACCCGGCGCCAGCATCTTGACTACCAAAGCAATATTTCTCTGGGTTCAGGCGACAAGCGCGAGGGGCGGCACATCTTCACGTTGGCATTTGAGTGGGACCGGGAAACCGGATTCATTGGAGACCCGCTCTCCAGCTCGTTCCCGACCCACGCATTGCGTGACGATTTTGGTGGGACATTTCAGTACCAGGTAGTCCTCGGAAGATTTTTTCTCTCGAACGGCGTGCGTTTAGAGGACAACAGCAGTTTCGGCAAGACCGTAATTCCCCGAAGTTCCGCTGCATATTTGTTGCGGCAAAGTTCGGGCCGGCTGGGGACTACAAAACTGAAATTCAATTTTGGGTTAGGGATCAAAGAACCTTCGTTTCTCGAATCCTTCAGCCCGGACCCCTCGTTTTTGGGGAATCCGGCTCTGCGGCCGGAGCGCGTGCGGGGATTCGACTTCGGCATCGAGCAGCGCGTCTGGAATGATCGAACGAAGGTTGAGCTGAACTGGTTCGATAATCGCTTCCGCGACCTGATCGAATTCGAGACCATCAGCTTTACGCCATTTACTGGGACCTACTTCAACCTGAACGGTACGAAGGCCAACGGAGCAGAAATCATTGTCGAGACTGCTCCTTTCAAAGGGCTCAAGGTGACCAGTGAGTATACGTACCTGAACGGGCGCGTCACGCAAAGTTCTACGCCATCGGATCCGATCTTTGGAGTGGGCAAGGGGCTGCTTCGCCGTCCGCGTCACTCCGGTTCACTGGGCGTGACCTGGAATTGGCGCCGCCTAAACGTAACTTCGAGCATGGTCTACGTCGGCCGGCGCCCGGATAGTGACTTTGCCGGTCTCGAGCCGCCTCTGACCAGTGACCCTCCTTACTCTAACTGGAATCTGGCTTGGGCGTATCAAATCAACCGTCACGTCTCTTATGTAGGCACGATCGAGAATCTTCTCGATCGCAGCTATATGGAGGCCTTGGGGTATCCCGCCCTGAGAATCTCGTATCGCACCGGAGCACGTTTCCGGTTTTGACTCTCGCTTCAACAAGAAAGGAGCTAATCACTATGGTTTACCTGATTGTTCTGTTGGCGGTCCTGGCGCGCTTCATTCCACACATACCGAACTTTTCCCCGGTGTACGGAGCTCTTCTGTTCGGCGGCGCACACCTGCGGAAACGCGATTCCATCTGGTTTCCGCTTGTGCTCTTAGGCGCAAGCGATTTTGTCCTGACCAATGTCATTTACCGCATGAGTATCGGATGGGCGGAACTGGTCCAGATCGTGGCATTCGCTGCAATCGCAATGATTGGCTGGTTGCTGCGACCCAGGGTCACGCTGCGCCGTTTCTTGTTCGCCTGCGCTGCCGGACCCACAGCGTTCTTCCTGATCAGTAATTTTGGAGTGTGGCTGGGCTGGCACACGTATGCGCCGACTTGGGCGGGGTTGATCCAATGCTACGTCGCCGGAATTCCATTTTATGGGTATTCCCTGGGCAGCACCTTCCTGTTTGCCGGAGTTTTGTTCGGACTCTATGAGTTTTACAGGGTGCGACATGTGCACAACCCGCAGGCGCAAACTCGAATCAGCTAGTTCGGAGTTTGTGGTGGCTTGGCACCGGTGCTTTGTGTAGAGGAGGACGACAACATGCGAATCTGTTCTTTCCTGCCGTCAGGAACGGAAATCCTGTTCGCTCTCGGCCTAGCCGACTCGGTTATGGGTGTCACTTTCGAGTGTGATTACCCAGCTGAAGCCCGTACGAAACCGGTAGTCGTCTACAGCAAGTTGCCACCCAACCTACCCGAACGAGAGATTGATCGGCAGGTCAAGCTTTCCTCGCAAGCGGGCCAAAGCCTTTACCGGCTGGATGCGGAGGAACTGGAGCGCATCCAGCCGGACCTTATCGTCACGCAAGACCTGTGTCACGTTTGCGCGGCTTCCCCGGACGACTTGGGCGCTGTGCTGGGACGACTATCCCCGCACCCGATGGTGCTTGCACTCACCCCACGCACCGTTGCAGACGTTTGGAGCGACATTCGCGCTGTCGGCGCGGCCACTGGTCGAACTGCGGAGGCAACCGAACTCGTCTCGCGTCTTACTGCCCAAGTTTCTGGGTTAGTGGCTCGACGCCCGGGAGACCCTCCGCGCGTCTTGTGTCTGGAGTGGCTCGACCCACCGTTTGTTGGTGGCCACTGGGTGCCAGAGATGGTAGCCCTCGCGGGCGGAATTGACGTTCTGGGCCGTGTTGGAGAGCCCGGGTATGAGGTCGGCTGGCAGACCGTAGTGGACAGTGATCCCGAACTGATCCTCGCCATGCCCTGTGGTTATCATGCGCACGAAGTCCAGAAGGAGCTCAAGGAAGTACCATTTCCAGCAGAGTGGCATTCGCTGCGCGCCGTGCGGAACCGCAACGTATTCGCGATGGATGCGAGCAGCCATTTTTCGCGTCCCGGTCCGAGGATCGCAGAAGGAATTCAGGCTTTGGCTGATTTATTCTGCCGGACTAAGCTCCCAAGAAAGTCCGCTTCGCCCGTCCGCCAACCACCCGTGCCGCTTCGAGTGGGCAATCGGTCATGAAGCGCATTCTCTTATCTTGGAGCAGCGGCAAAGACAGTGCCTGGAGTCTTCATGTTCTCCGGCAGCGCGCAGAGTATGAAGTCGTCGGGCTACTGACTACCTTCAACGAAGCGGCTGATCGGGTGGCCATGCACGCGGTCCGCCACGACCTGGTCGAGCGGCAGGCTACGGCTGCCGGCCTTCCGCTCTGGGCCGTTCCGTTACCCTGGCCCTGTTCCAATGAGGAGTATGAATCGCTGATGGCTCAAACCTGCGCCAAAGCAGTCTCGGAAGGAATCGAAGGAATCGCATTTGGCGATCTCTTCCTCGAAGATGTGCGCCGTTACCGGGAAAGGCAACTGAAAGGCACGGGACTAGAGCCGATATTTCCCGTGTGGGGGCTGCCGACGCAGGATCTGGCACAGGAGATGATCGCGTCCGCAGTGCGAGCGAAGTTGACTTGTGTCGACACAAGAAAACTCGACCAAGCCTTCGTGGGCCATGAGTTCGATCAGACGCTTCTTTCGGCTCTACCCGACACAGTGGATCCCTGTGGCGAACGCGGGGAATTTCATTCATTTGTCTATGCTGGGCCCATGTTAAACGGTGCGATCTCAGTTTCAGTGGGCGAGACTGTGGTTCGCGACCACTTTGTCTTTGCCGACCTGATTTCTAGCTGACCGTATTCTTTTAGAGAGTTCATCGCTGCTGCCGCCGTCTGTTCAGGACTACCCCTTCGTCCCAATTGCCCGGACGAAGCTGTACTGCAACTGTTCCCCCGAAGCCTCCGGCCCTGTGATCGCGGCCGTTGCCAACTCCGGGTATTGGTTGCTGTAGATAGTCCTCACTTCTTCTGGCGTCATCCTCGGATCTGGGTCCGGAAGCTTCACGCCGTTATAGGTAAAGCTGCGGGACATCACTTTTGCGTCGATCATTTTGCTTCGTCTGACCCCCTTCCTCTTGTAAGTTGTAGGGTTAGCGCAATCCGCCCCACTGTTTACTGCAGTTCTGTGCCGTGATTACTGGCCAGAGCAGCATCAGGGGCTAATCATCATGCCCGCCCATTTCATTCAGATACCTGGCAGCGCCGTCTACGTGCTCGCCTTCTACCTGAAGTAGCCCGCCACGCCCCTAACCTGAGCGAGCGTGACGACGGTGCCCACCAGAGACACCGCCGTGGGATTAGTTCGATGCCCACAAGTGCAAGCTGATAGATTCAAGCTAGAATGCGCTGCGAATCGTAAGAGAAGCCACAGAAGGCAAAGCGCGTCAATCCTTGGGAGCGTATCGCATCCTGCTGGAGACCGGCCTCTCATCCCATCTGTTTACAACAGTAATCGCTTCTTCTCTGACAATTGTGCGATCCGCTTTAGCATTTCTTGCCCACCGGCGTCTCCCGGAATCACCTCCGCTTGCAATTTCGTCCTTGCCTCGGCAAGCGTGAGCCGTGACAGCTGTGGTCGCACGTATGGCCGTTTAGGCCCCTTAATGTCGCTGGAGGAGGTCTTTTTGTCCGAAGTGGATCTCATTTGTTTTCCTGCCTATGTATGGGAGTGGCGCGTCGCCGAGTGAAAGCCCTCGCGAACGTTGGGAAGAGTATCTGCCAGTTGCAATTTCCAACATCCGTCCAGATCGGCCGGCTCAGCACGACCGATGTCTCTTAGCAGCCGGAGCGCGTCTTTAATGGTCTGCGGCGTCTCTCTGAAGCGGTGTGCCAATTCTGGGATCTCGACGATCACGTCCGGCACGGAGTGCTGGTAGTGCTCCTTGATCATTCGCCCGTAATCAATGATTGCTTCTGAAAGCTGGAGTAGTTGATTAAACTCTTCAACGGTTAACCGCTGTTCCATACGCAGGGCCCGTTTGAGATGACCAAGCACCCGTCGCAACTGCTCCCGATACATACCCTCACCCCAAAAGCGCGCAAACCTAAGACCGTCGAGGCCGATGGCCAGAGGTAGGATGTTGCCTAGTTTTAGCCCCCACTAAGAAAATGATACATGCAACCGGTTTTACTGGACTGGCAGCGAATCTCCTTTTACGAAAGCCGAACAGACGCTAACGGGATCTGCCCGCTTGGTGCGACCGGTAGGTGTCCGCCTAGATCCCACTTCACAAAACGAGAACGCGCGCCAATCTCCTTCACGGGGAAGAAAAGAAAGAATCTTCTCAGACCGCGAGCCTCTGCTCGCCTTGCTTGATTTGCGCCTACCCGATTGGCGCCACAGGTTTTACCGCCGCAGAACAACTGCAACAGGCATGGAACTCTAACATTCCCGAGTACCGTCTGCACGAGGACACTGCAGGTCGGATGAATGCCGATGTTCACAGAAGAAGTGTTGCGCAAGGAATGCGCGTCACGTTCTCGAAATACCAACGAGACAGCAGCACGATGAAAGAAGAAAACCTTTAACACCGTACCGGGCACCAAACTTGAAGGCCAGCATCCGCAAGAAATCGCCAAAGCACTAAAGCGCGCCGCGGTGAACTCAGGAGCTTTCCACAATTGGTTGCTGAGGAGCAAACAGACTCGGCGTAGCCTCCGTGACGGTCGCCGTCGCGGCCACTGTTTCCTGCTTGGGCACGGCCTGATCAGGCTTTGCGGTCTGCTGAGCTGCCTTCACTTTCTGCCGAGCCGCCTTCGCCGCCGCATCCATTTCCGCCTTTGCTTCAGCCAGAGTGCTGCCGAGTTGCATGTGGGAGTCGACGAAGCTGGCGAGATGCTTGCCCAGTTCTGCATCTAACTCCTCCGGTGACCCCGTGTAGCTCAGAGGAGTTGTCAGAGCCTGCTCCTCCCCTTCCTTGGCTCTTGTGGGAATCACGTTCACCTTCAGTTTTTCCTCAAGTCGCGCGACCGTAATCAGCAGCGTCCGCTCCTTGAGCATTGGCATTAATTCGACAAACATGTTTTCCTCTCTCCTCTTCGGTCGCTTTCACACATCTTGCTACTGCCCCAAACCGACCTCCAGATCAGCGTAGGCGAAGTTCTTGTGATTTAGATTGGAGGCTTGTTATGAAGCGGTTGTAGTTGCGAGTTTATATCCGTGATCGACAGCAGTTGCAAGGTTGGTTGAGCGACCGCTTACATGAGCAACCGCGTACACTCGTCCTTCCGGTTCGCCACTGGTAAAATAGCCGCAAATGTCCAAGGGCTTTCGTCGCGTGCATGCGCTTAAGAACACGTTTTCGGGAGTAGCGGGTGAAGCTCGCGTAGCTGCCGAATTCGTTCGATGCGGCTTGCGTGTTGCTAAACCATACTGGACCGATGACGAAGTAGACCTGCTTGTTCTAGAACGGACGCACGACCTGCAACAGGATTTTGCAGTGCCGGTGGTTATTCAAGTCAAGGCGGTGCAATTCCTCCCGAACAAAGATCAGAAGACACCCACTCGTGTCTTCCTGCAGCGGCTCAAGAAGCGCTATGTGACTAAGTCGCCGGCATTTGGGCTCGCCATCTATCGCGTGGATACAGACGAGATATTGTTCATTGACGGTCAGGCCAATATCCGAAATGTTTATGAGTCTCAGAGTAGTTGGAACAAGAAACACGTTCCATTCGATTTGCTTGCGGATGACGACTGCGTCCGACTCGCGGTGCACGAGGAACGGGGAATCGAGGGGGACTGGAAAGTGGATCCGAAGGACTCCGACTGGTTGACCGCTCGCGTGAAGCGGCTGGTCGCCCAAATCGCACGGGAAGACACTCTCACACTCGCACTTGATGCGTTGTGGAGCGACCCGCCGGCGATTGTCGAGTCGGCTGACGAAGGAGCACAGTCGTCCGCGTCAGAGTAACTGTCTGAGACGATCTGGCCCTTCTGTTCGACGGCATCTCTCCATTCGATTCTGTCCGCTTGGCGTTCTGGATGGGTCGTCGCTAGCCGGAGACTATTCCACCGCCTGGCTGCCTCCACACCACCACCGCTGCAGTGTCGCTAGCCAGGATCGATGCGTGTGGGCTGAAACACCCAACTTCAGAAGGGAATCTCGGAATCTGCGACTCCTGCAGAGGCCGGCGACGCGTTAGCCGCGTCGCTGGACCTCTCACGGATTCCTTCCTCTCCGCTGTCCCGTGACCCTAGCAAAACAATGTCCCGGGCGACGATCTCCGTCCTGTATTTCCTTTCCCCACTCTGCTTGTCTTCCCAGGTCGATGTCTGCAGCTTGCCTTCGATGTAGAGCTTCGAGCCCTTGCGCACGTACTCGCCGACGATCTCCGCCAAACGCTGCCAAGCCACAACGCTGTGCCATTCTGTCTTGTCTTGCCATGCGTCGTTTTTGTCTTTGAATCGCTCGTTGGTGGCGAGGCTGAGTTTGGCGACAGGAACCCCACTAGCCGTGTACTTGACCTCAGGATCCTGTCCGACGTTCCCCACTAGGATTACCTTGTTTACGCTCTTTGCCATGTCGTACTCCAGTTCGTCAATTTATGAGCAGCCGTTCGTGCTGCCACAAGTTAAGCACCTATAGCAGGAGCCGTTCCTCACCATCAGTGAGCCGCAGAATTGGCACACGGGTGCGTCTCCCAGCTCTACCACCTGGCCGAGTGCTTCGACGACGCTGCCCGCCTCACGCTGCGGTTTGGCCGGCTTCGGCAATTCAAACAGGATTCCCTGCTCGCCTTTCAGGAAGCGCAATTCGAGCCATCTGAATAGATAATCGGTTAACGACTTGGCGTAGCCGATCTTTGGATTGCCCGACCACCCGCTCGGCTCAAACCGTGTGTGGCTGAACTTGTCGCACAAGACCCGCAACGGGACTCCGTACTGTAGAGCGAGGGACACTGCTGTGGCGAAAGAATCCATGAGCCCGGACACTGTCGAGCCTTCCTTCGCCATCCTGATGAACAGTTCGCCTGGCACACCATCCTCGTATAAACCAACTGTGACATAGCCTTCCTGTCCGCCCACCGAGAAGTGATGGGTCAAGCTGTGTCGCTCGTCTGGCAGGCGTCGCCTCACTGCTGGAGAGCACTCCGCGCCTACGGCAGGCGTGCCGGTTGTGTCTCCTGACCCGTTGCTCCCCGCTTCCTTGCTTGCGTTCAGGGAATGCTCTTCGCTTTGCTCGACGATCACGATTTCCTTTGCTGCTGACATCACGGACCTCTTCGACGGGCCACGAGGCTCACGGCCCACATACATGCACAAGTCTCATCTCACGTCCTCGTGCTTTTCGTACAACACGGCAACCCGGTCCTGATACACCGGCTTCCAATCCCGTCTTTCCCGCAACACGCTGGCGAGAGCTGAGTCCACAGGAAGGAGCGCCGCGTTGACTCGATACCGGGCCAGAATGCTTTCCCAGTCGGGAGCTACTTCCGATGCACGCAGCCCCTCTTCCACGAAAGCAGGGCCGTAAAAATCCGTTCGACCGTCGTCGAAAACACTGATGGAAGGCCAGAGGCGGTATATCAAATACCCGCCCCACTGCCAACTCGAGTACAAACGAATCGCCCGGTCGCGGTTTAACTGGGGAAGGACTCCCGCCGCATCGACCGGGAACCGGTTCCGGTCGAATTCTGCGCGCAGCGCTTTTACGCGGCCGGGATGGGCGAGCAGCAACGCCAGCACCAGGAGAGCAAAGCATGGTGCGAGATGCCAGCGCCTTCGCTGGTCACTGTTCGCAATTGTTCGTAGCCCTGTCTCCAGCTCTTCGAGGTTCCCAGCGACCTTGCCCATCCATTGCGTCGGCCAGAGTGAGCCCGCGCGCTCCAACCACTCGCGCATCGCCAAGCCGATACTCGGCGCTGTTACCACGGCAAAGATCGGAATATTTCGTGCCGAGAACAATGCAAGGTGAGACCAACTCAGTAGCAACATCACATGGACTAACCTTCCCGAGCCCAAGTGCCACATCGCCGCAGCGATCGCAATCACCAGCAGAGTCTCGAAATACGCTGCGGTGAACGAATGAAAGTCAATCGATTGAAATTCACTGACGTGCTGCAAGTAGAACGAGGCGCCAAGATACTGGGCAACGTGGACATGCAAACGATACCCGTAAGGGTTGAGAAGGCTGGCGACCACGCATGCGACTGCCGTCAGGAAATACTTTCGTCCCCGAACCCATGCCTTGTGTCTGGTGCCATGAACCAATTCTTCGGCGGCCGCTCCTATGCCGTAGGTAATCAGCAGAACGATGCCAACGAAGAACCCTCCGTGCAGATTTACCCAAAGTATCGTGAGTGGGGGCAGCGCCAGCAGCAGACCAGGCTTTCTGTCCCGCTCCACCCGGTTGAGCACCCAGCAAAATATCGCGGCTACAAGTGGGGTTATGAGATGTGGTCGCGCGAGCCAGTGAATCGTGCTTGCGGCCATTGCCAACGAGGTCAGAGCAATCGACATCAGGCGCTGGCCTGATTCCGCCACCGTACTTTTGTACACGCAGACAGACGTCGCGCCTAGAAGCAGAAGGCTGACTAGAACGATTCCAGCTAAGCCCCCGCTGCGGTGGACTGTTGCCATGAAAACATCCGAGAGCCACTCCCAGGCAAACCAAGGTTCGCCAGCTCGGGTGAATGAGAAGATGTCGGCCGTCGGAACGCGGCCGTTTTCAAGAATCCATTCGCCGGTGCGGATATGCCACCCCGTGTCAGAATCAGTGAGCAGCCACCCTACGCCGGTTGTGCACCAGAAGAGCACGAGAATTGGTATCAAGAAGGCCAAGTCCGACAGAGACGGCAGGAACGGGCTATACGACTGGAACGATGGTGCAGCGCCTACGAGTGACTGTGCGCCTTTTTCTGCCGCCGCTTCAAGCATTGTTCCACTCTCATGGACTCGCACTGGGCAATCACCTCGCCGTCGCTGATCGGCGCACAGGTACTCTACTCACTGACGCACGATGTCTCTGGCCTCACACGAGGGAAGTTCGGTCGGGCTCTCCGCAGGACCGTCGCAAGTAGCCGAGTGACATTCCCGTCGAGAGCGCAAGTCCGGTTCGACTCGCCCTCGCGCCAGTCGCCGATTGAACACGTAGATCAGCAGTGGCGTGCCGGTAGCCGCTGCAATAAACGCGCCGCCCGGGTTAAGGTGCAAACCACCACCGATCACGACAAACAAGAAAAGGAACAGGCAGACGATCAGGGAGCACTGCTTGATCTTCGTTCGCACTGTGAGCCTCCAACCCGGAACTGCACCGCGACCGTTTCCCCGCGCCTGGCGTCTCCCGCCTAGCTTGCTGAGGCTTGCGTGGCTGAGGCAGTCTCAGCGCTCGGGGTACTCTGTTGCGTTGAATCATTGACACCGGGACCACCAACAAGACGGCGTGGTTTCCGCAGATAGTGCGCGTGGGAACAGCCGCTGCAGCTAGCCCCTTTTGTCGTTGCGCGAACTACCGCCAAGAACTTCTCAGGAATCGCAACAGTTTCGCCGGCTAGGGAATAGAATGTCGGCACCACGTTGCCGGCCTGCGCTTTGTCTTTGCCGCACAGATCCAGTTCGACACGACCGTGAATGCCACGGAAGAGGATCGTGGTTTCCATCTGCGGACGACGGCCGTTCTGTGTCGCAGTGAGTGAATGACGTGTGATCAGAAGTTCATAGGTTCGGCCTTTCCGGAGCATATCCACTCGGACGACGTCCGGAGATATGACAACCGCGTGCAGGCCATTCACTCCGATCGCCTCTACCGGATGCAGGTATTCCAGTGGTTGGCCGTCGTTGCCAGCAAAGGTCACGTACCTTCCCACATCGCCTGCGGAACCGCCTGACTCCAAGCCACGCATCACGTACCGGTGTGCCAACTGCTGATGCTCGATACTCACCAGAGAGTGCGCAAAGATCCCTCGATCCTTCAGCACCCTCACCACTCGCCGCGACAGCGGCAGCCCCGCAACACCCGTGAACTTTTGCCTGGTCATGAGGATCATCTCCTTCTCTTTGTCATGCGTGATGCTGGACACAGATCGGATGCCCAAGGGCCGCGCGGATCATTTCTTTCGTGCAGCCCGCCCAGCACTGATAGAACCGCGGATCTGAGACGAGGACTGCCAGGTTGTCGCCGCTGCGATCGTGCCCGACCTGCGCACATGATGGACACCGAGCCACATGGTTCTTCCCCACGACTCTGGTCTTGCCTACGTGATCGAGAATGCAAAACGCCTTCCGGCTTCCTCCGGTTCGTAGTCCTTCAATTGGTTTCACTTCACCTTGCGACTTTGCGACATCTGCCGGAAGCTCTTTGCCCGCCGTGAACCGATCCAACTCCTCTTCCGTCACCCTGCGCAGCCGTTTCAGGAATTCCATCTGCGTTTCCAACGTGTAGTCAGCGCCATAGAACCAGAAGCGTCGGTTCGCGCCGCGGTGGATTCCCAATGGGCCTCGGATAGCGTTGCCGAATGCCCCCTTCGCAATCGCGTCATGCTTTGGGAACACCTCGATTCCCTCAGCCAAACCTGACGCTTTCACCGGCACACCCAGTCTCCGGGCCAGGTCACAGATGTAGATCCGGCACTTCCGAGCCAGCAGTGGTGCCGCCAGGAAGATCCAAAGATGACCGCCTCGCCTGCTCATTTCTAGGGCCGAGTCCACCGTGTCGTGTGTAAGGTAATACTGCAGCTTCACCAAATCCTCCATTGCGTTCTTGTAGTCCGCGTCGATGGCGACCCACTTGCACCGCTGGCTGGATGGGTTGATAGCGTACAGGCCAATCGTGATCTTGCCTTCCAGGTGGTCCCAGACTGTCTTTTCGGTCAGATGAAGAGGCGCACCCGAACCGCGTTCCTTCGGGCGGTAGTAATAATGACGGCCGCTATCCGGATGGGGTCGGGCGGACTGGAGGGTGTAGGCCCGGCGATTGACGAACAGGCGGATGTACTCCCTCAATAGCGCTGGAGTTGCTTTCACTCGTCGCTCCACGGTTTATTCCTCCTCTCCGGCAGCCCCAGCGGCCCGCGTGCTGTGTGGTAGATATGCCAGGACTCCATTTCTGTCAAACGGCCTCAACAAGTGCCCTGAATACTGCACTTGTTCTCGCCGACCGTCTCGGCTGGCTCTCCAGGCTGCAACAGCCATCCGAAGCCGCCCCTCAGCAAACCCGGGCGTTCGACCAGGCTGAGGAAGTCGTAGTCGCGCACGAGTGCCTCAAATTCCCCGATACTGTAGCCGCCGTACTGCTCGTCCTCGAAGTCGACCCAGAGCCAAGTTCCGCTCTTCCGATCCAGGACGTAAAACGCCCCGGACTGTGGGTCCCCGGTAACGATGACAAACACCAGAATTGCTGCGGGAAACTCTAGCCATCGAACAGCTTGAGCCCCATCGGTTGCTTTGGTGAGAGTGCCGACCGCTTCTTCCACAGAGCAGGCAGGCCTCACTCTGAGAATCGGTTCCGCTTTCATGTGACCGAACATGACTTTTTCCTTTCTGGAGCTTTTCCACTCCTTTGGTTAAGGCAAGCCGAGACCGAGACCGGCTCTGGTTCGCCTTCACAGGCTGATTACTCAACTTTGTCTGATATCGGTGGCATGTGGAGAGAGTTAGAGGATTAGACCTTGACCGAAGCGGGAAAGACACCGCATGAAGCCTGCGTCCTCAATAATGAGCGAGAATGTCCTCAGATCGTTCACGTGAGGCCGGCAACACAAGCACCGATCATCGACCGACGAGGTCACTATTACCTTCCCATGACCAGACTTCTAGCGGCATGACTGGCTTCCCCTCCGGTGAAGCTCGTTTTGTGTCAAAGCGGATTACTTCAGAGGTCCGTGATTCGGGCACAACCCCGCGGTGTGCCGCGAACTGACGCGCTGTTGGGCGCTTCTCGTGATCGGGAATACCTGAGCACGGAGCAAAGGCTGTCCGTTGGTAGGTGCTGCATTCAGCCGATTTGGGATACTGTAATCGGCTGAGTTGGCGATCAAGAGATCCGATCAGGCTATTCGCGCTTGTCAAACTGAGAGGGAATAATAATGGGTTCTCACACCTATACATTCCGAGTCAGAAACTTAACTCTATTCGCTGGGGGGTGGCCGCCGAATGAACTGCTCGCCGTCTTCCAAGAAGAAGACCGTAATGATCATCCACAGTCGGGGAGTTCCAGCGGCGAAAAGAATGAAGCTTATCAATACCAATGTCCGGTGGGCCACCTTATCGACCGACTGGAGATCATGGGCTTCACGCTAGCATTGGCACGAGAGCAGATGGACTCACTTCGTACCGACGCATTGAGCACCCCCACCCTTCGAATCCGTCGGCGGAACGAGTCGTCGGAGGATGCTGCAAAAAGAGAGAGCAAAACGGCGACATTGACGAAGAGTAGTTTCGAAGATTGGCTTGAGGCCTACGTTCGATTAACGGATGCCTGGCTGGGAGGTACCTTTTACGAATCCCGTGCGACTGGGCCTCTGGACGGGCACCTCTACCTCTTTCTCATGGAGGAAAGCGACGCTCCCGTGGAGGGCATTCGCGACCCATTCAAGGAACTTAGGTTCAAGCTACGGGCTATGCTCGCTGTGTTTCGCCGAGATGAACCTGCAACGCTGGATTTCACACCAATGATCAAGGTGTGGGATCAGAGCCCAACAGAGCGGCTCACAGAAGCAGCTACGGAAAGCTTGCTGGCGCCCGCTCGCGCGACTGAGCCGATCGTGGTGTTGACTGAAGGCAGAACGGACACACGCATACTATCGCGCAGTATGGAGAGGCTTTACCCCCACCTCTCCCACCTCTATACATTTTTGGATCATGAAGGTTTCGGGCCGCCTCCGGGAACAGGCAACATCGGTAATCTGTTGAAGGGCTTGGCGGGATGCCGTATCTCAAACCGCGTTATAGCGCTGTTTGATAACGATGCTGCCGGGATGGTAGCCGTGAATCTGGCAAGAAAGCGCAACTTCCCTCGAAACTTCCGCGTTTTGCAGTTGCCAGTCCTCGAACACGCCAAGAGCTATCCTACCCTCGGCCCAACCGGGCTTGTTTCCACCGATATAAACGGCTCAGCGTGCGGAATCGAGTTGTACTTGGGAAGAATGGCATTGAGCGGTGACGATGGAGCACTTATGCCAATTCAGTGGACTGGATATCAACGTCAATTAGAAAAGTATCAGGGCGAACTTCGCGATAAGGGATACGTCCAGGAGAAATACCTCAAGACTCTTGAAGCGTCGGAAAGGCCAGCGACAGATCCCCAGTTTGACGACATGCGTGCTATCTTCTGCATGATCTTCGATGCTTTTGCACAACCATAACCGCAGCAGCAGCGGTCGCATTCGAGAAATGCTATTTTTTCGTTGCTTGAGTCTTGAGTCCCCGCGGGTAGCTCTGTCAGCGACGTATAGTCAACGGATAGACCATTCTTTCTAAAGGAATACCGCGTTCTACGACATCGCAAAAACACGCCAATGACACCGCAATCACACGGCAATGCTCTCCCAGAGAGTACCTGTCTTTGGCACTACCCGCCCGTGAGTCAGGACAGAAGTGAGCGTCATGGAGACGGGGGACCCATTCCTTCTCACTGGCAGCGCCAATGTTAGCTGAAGGAAATCCTTGAGCAGGCCAAAGTGAACCGCGCGCCGACACTCGGACAGTTTGTCGGCAACGAACCACAGGAGATCGTGGTTCGGCATCAGGTACAGAAAGTGCGCGATTGACGTTTCCTGCTCAATCCGCTGCCGGACGCTCAAGTAATGGCGTGCTGCTTTCGGTGTTCGCTCATACTCCAGCGCAAACCTGCAATCTCGTCCTGCAAGACGGACCACCACAACCGCGTCGTAATACTTCCAATACCCGGCGGTGGTCAGGTCATTTCGTGACCGGATCTCCGTCTCGGGTGTCCAGTAAACCAGCGTGCCGGTGCGCTTCAAGGCCAAATGAATTTCGTTCAAATCCAGAGAGTGGTGAAGACGGCCTTGTCCGTTACCGGCCTTGAGACGGTCGACTGGCCGTGCATGGTATTCCCCTTTGCCGGCCATTTCTGATGCTCCCGCTTCCGATATTGAGTAGACAGCTTCGCGGTTGATGAAAGGCAGTTCGTGCCGAATGAGCAGCCCATGCTTCACCAGTCGGAGCACGCGGTTACTGAAAGCGTTGCGCAGTGACGCGTAGTGGTCCAGTCTCAGGAACTCGAACAGCTGGCTATGAGTGATGAAACCCGAATGCAGCACTTGGCGCAGGAGCGGGTAATCCCGCGTTGTGCTGAGCGCGATTGACCCTTTCCAATACCGCATGGTCTGACTCCATCATTCTCCATAGCTGAGCACAAGGCGCGCCATCCACGGTCGCCGCTCTGAAGGTTCGAGCACGAATCGACCGAGCTGACCTCCAATCCAGCTATACGCCGGCATCAACAACATGCCTTCCTGCTGTTGAGCACACTCGCTGAAGGAGAGAAGCCATGTGTCTGGCGATCTCCACCCAGCCGTTCCCACCGCCAACACTCCTGTCAACTCCGGCCGTACGACCACAAAGAAGCAGTCGGGACGCTCACCGGCCGTCAACATGCGCTTGAAAAGCAGTTTGTTGTATCCCATCCACACGGACGGTTCCGCGCATTCGAATACACGATTGATCATCCGCGAGGGAAAGTTTGGATTGAAACCGCCAACCGCATCGAATCGTGCATAGCCACAAATCTGAGGCCGCTGTCGTATCTTTCCTTCGACGACAACGCCAGTCGTGTTGTAGTAGACAGCCCGAGCGAAGCGGCGCGGATCGTCCTTGTCCTTCCCGAATCGGTGCCGCCACACTCTGCCGAAGCCTGTGACCGCTACTAACATGTTTCTACGCACCCTTCAGTCTCCGATTATTGTTCCGTTCGGCATACAACTGTTCTTGGAGGTTGTTGATATGGGTGACCAACTTCGGGTCGGCTGTGCGCAGATCGGCTGGTTGGCCGCTGCTGCTTGTTGTGTCAGACTTGCTTGCTAATGCTTCCAGGCGAACCGACATTCCAGACAAGATCTCTGACTTCTTCAGCAGGTCTTCCCGTGCAACGTCCCTCTCTCTTGCCGCAGTGTCTCTCTCACCGGCAACTCGTATCAATTCGCTTCTTAGCTGTTCGACTTCGGCCTCGGCACCTGACACTGCTTCGCCATGCTCCGCAGCCTCGATTGCACGGTTGCAGCGTTCGATGTGAGTGTTGTATTTCTCGATTGCCTCCTGGGCGACCCGTCGCGAGTAAGCGTCCTGGTTGTAGATGTCGGCCATCATCTCGGCAGTGATCCACATTTCCCGCCGGTGATCGATCCGCAGTTTTGCGCAAACCGCTATCATCAGCAGCAATGCAATGGTTGTGCTCAAACCGTACAAGAAGTACGGATTCTTGATTCGGGCCTCGATGAAGCCCCTGCGCTGTTGCTCAATCCAACTTCCGTAGTCAAGATTGTCCGGATTGAATTGCTTCAGCATGAACTCGTACCACGTCCCTTGGCGCTGGTATGTGGTGTGAGCAGATTGGGGTGCAGCTTGTGTCTTCGGTTCTTCCGAAGGCGCCTGTGGTTTCACCGTCCGCTGTGGCATCGCCGTGCTGACGACTGTTAGCCAAACCAACAAAGTGCAGACCGCTGCGACCTTGCTGTTCACGACCAACCTCCTGAGCCGCGGTGGCCGGATCGCCCGACAGCTGCGAATTCTGGCACCTTGAATCTCAAGTTTGCACCGCTCGATTGTTCACGCGACTGCCGCAGCGCCGGATAGAGCTGTGGCTCGAATCTCGGGACCGTGACATCCTCTGGCGACCGCACGTGCAGCAAGCTGTGCAGGGTGCCCTGCGCATGGTCCGTCATGAGTATTTCCATCTGTGCCGTGGGCAGATTCTTGATGTGCTCATCCAGGGCCCGCGTTTCCTTGTCCTCACTTTCGACTGCCCGGTCGGTGTTCTCGTATTTCTCGTAGCCGAATAGTCTCCACCGTTGCATCGACACGCTGCGGCGTGTGACCCTGTGCTCGGCCGAGGCGCGCAGGAAATAGCGCGCAGTTTCTTCGTCTCGTGTTCGCAAACTCATCGTGGTGTTGGGCGCAGAGGTGACATCTTCCTTGAATCCTCTTTCCACTTGCATGAGCTGCGGCAAGCTTTGCATGGAGAACAGGAAGGCGGTGTTCGTTCCACGTGCGGTCTGCAGGATCTGCGCGAAATTGCGATATCCGAACGGTGCAAACTCATCCAGCACGACACTGAACATTGGGCGGTTCGCACGCTGCCTTTGTTCCTCGCTTTCATAACGTTTCCCGACAATCAGCTGCAGGTTTTGCAGAAGCATCTTTCCCAGCGCTCGCATGGGCTCGGGGTTCTTGTTGATGTTTAGCGTGACAAACAGGATGAGTTCCTGGTCGATCACGTCGTCCAGCGATAGCAACTGTTCGTAGGGACCAGTCAGAACGCTTAGCTGGTCATCTAGGAAGGTCATGCATTCATTGACCAGTCCCTGAATCTTCGGCACACGCTCCCGATCTGCCAGTGAGGTGTAGAGACTCCTGACTGACATCTCGAAATTGAGGCGGCGTTGTGTAGGGAGCGATGAATTTAGCTCGATGCGCTTACGCGCCTTCTCGATCTGTTCCTTCATGACACGTTCGTCCAGCGCCATTACCAACACATCGTAGAAGTTGAACTTCAAACCGGTGTAGAACAGCACGCGTACGATGTCGGACAGGTAGTTCAATTGGTGCTTGGCGAAAAACTCCTTGCGCAAGTTGAATGATCCGAAAATCATGCTGACTATCGGCATGTACTCGTCATCGGCGCACTGGAACGGGTTGTAGCGAACGGAGATGTCCGCTCGTGCCGGGTTGAGCACCCTCAGTTGGTGGAGTCGTCCAGCCCGGTGCACGTGTGGCAGCAAGTCGTAGAAAAACTCGAGATCCCCTTTGCCATCGAAGATCACCATCGGCAGTCGATGCGGCTGATCTGGAGGACCTACAACCCGTGCGAGATCCTGCGAAATGATATTTCGCAACAACGTTGTCTTGCCGGTGCCGGTCATGCCCAGCACGATCCCTTGCATGACGCGCACGCGGTCAGGCCAACACCAGGGTTGACCGTGAATGTCATAACCGAGAACGACTGCATTCTGTTCCCAGGCTGCTTTGGTGATTCGTTCGTCACTCTTTCGGGACATAACCATGGGAGGATGGGGCCATTCCCGCTCCCGTCGAGCGCGTCGCGTGACCAACAGAATGGCCGTTCCGACAACAGCAAGGGCAGCAATAATAAGGTACGTAGCCAGTTCTGCGAGTTGGCGGTTGGTGAGGTGGTACCGCTCGCGCGCGACGTACCAGGAAAACCAGCACACCGCCGTGAGGACCGCGGCTACTAAGATCTCCATGCTCTCTAGCAGCGGAGGATGCTGGTGACGATCGGAGTAAGACTCCCGCATCATGACGTCGCCACGATGCGTTCGAGGTAGAGCGCAAGTCCCTGCATCGCAACGAGGGCCATTGCCCAGCGCCACAAACGCAGGAAGGCTCGCTGGTTGTGTAGCAGATCGTCATGCCCCCACCGCTTTGGCGGTCGGAGCATGACAGTTATACGGTAGATGAGTACCAGCAAAGCTCCCAGCAACCAGCCCTGCGGCAGCGCGAAACCAGTCCATTCGCCCCCAGCAAAGCTGAGCGAACTGTCCGGCATGGTGTACCGGGCCGAGTGTGCCGACATCCAGTACACACATGCGCCTTCCAGCGTGACAGCCAGCATCATGGCGAGGAAGAACGCGAAAGTTTCAAGTCTACGCAGCATGGCCAACTCCTAATGGTCTTGTGCCCCTCCGGTTGTCGCACATGCCTTTCAACCTCATGCTTCAGTTCCAAAAGTTGAAGTGGACAAAAGCTCCGAGTGCCACCAACGAGATGATGCACAGAAGCACGAACCACCTTTGCGGTTTCCGGACCACACCGGGTTCGAAAGGGTTCGGTGGTTCCAGCACGCAATCCGCTACGGCCTTGCCTAACCCGAGGTCGGGCCGGCTCCGCAGGTTCTGGCGCAACGCCGTATACGCTTCTTTGGCTGTTACCGGGGTTGGCATGGCCTAACGCACCAAAACGGCTGTGACCGGTCCCCTCTCGTCGTTGGAGAACTCAAAACGCAATACTGTCGGTTCTGTGGTCGACGGCAGGCTCACGGCAACCACACCGACGGCTTCGTGTCCAGGCTCAATGCGCGAAGACTGGACGCGGCTGTCGAGCACTGGCACCCGAGTCCGTCCCTCGTTCGTCAGGTGCGTTTCCTGATCCCCCAACTGCGAATTCGCAAGGCTGTACAGGGATCGTGAGTAACGCGCTCCGGTCAACACATACACCGACGGCGTATAGACGGTGTACGCCTGATCGCCCTGGTTCCGTATCGCGTATCGAACCAAGACGCGGCCGTCTCCCTCATAAAGGTCGTGAATGACAACTTCGACCCGTTTCTTGCCGGGCTTGCCTGACTCCATCCTTACGGGTTTTCCGGCCAGCAACACTTCCGTTGGCGAGGGTTGTAGGGGCGGCGGAACGGTGGTAGGTTTTGGCTGGATGACCTGGATGGGCGTCTGATCAACGGCAAAGTCCATCGTGGTCACGGCGCCAGCTGGTTCCAACTCATAGTTGAGCCGCTGAGATGCCGTCCAGATGAATAGGTTCGTGGAGGCGTCGGGCTCCGTCGGCTGAACGAACACTCTGTTTTCCCGCCACTCCACTTTGAAGAATTGGCTGCCTGTCGCCACTTGAATCACGGGTTCGCGGAGCTCGATCACAGTCAGATGATTGAGGGCTGTCTTGAGGTGGAGAATTTGGTTGTGGTCGCTCGTCTCAGTCTCGATCTTTTGTGCGAGTGCCGGCATCGTTGCCGTGACCAGCACCGCAATAATAAGGATGGTCCAGAGCCGTTTCATAAGGTCGTTCCTCCTAACGATGTCTCGTTTGCCGTTCTCGTACCCAGTCACAATTGGTTATGGCCCAGGAGGTTTCGAGGCTAACCTCCTGGACCAGTGTGTTAGTTGGGTGATCCCGGGATCGCGACTGACCCCTTCGGGACTTCGGGGCGCCGCTGGGTTCCGGGAAATGTGACAATCCCGTCCTGTACCTCGCTCCGGCCGGGCTGGATGGGAAACGAACGGACTCGCTCGATCACAATGGGCGAGCCCTGCGCGTCCCGCTCACGGAAGACCTCACCTTTCCCAGTGACTTGGGCCAGGAAGATCAGGCGTTCATGCACTTGACCTTCACCGTTGGTGAAGTGGCTAACCAGGAAGATTCGTCCTTCCCGGTCTATTTCCACTTCGCCGTCGCAGAGACTCGGAATCTCCACGCTGACGGGACGGCCTCCAGTTCGTTCAGCTATTTGGTCTACGACTTCCTGCGGGAACGCGTAGAAAACGATGGACCCAGTTCCGGGTACAAAGTCATATTCTTGGGTTGGCCGCCTGTCCCGGCACACGATTGCGTGCAAGGCAGACAGATAGGCCAACCGCGTTCCATTTTTGCCTTGGGCCCAGATCCGTACTTGGTCAATCAGGGCCCTAAGCTCTTCTCGCGAGCGTTGTTCATAAGCCAAGAACGCCGCGGAAGCCTGGTTGCGGCGGAACATCACTTCTTTCCGAGCCTCGGCGTCATTCTTCTTCGCGTCGACCTCGGCGTTCGCTTTCTCCAACTGCTCCCAGAGTTCCCGCCGCCGGCTCAACGCTTGAGTCACGACGTTTGCGTAATACTTGTTGATTACGGAGCACTCCGCAAAGATTTCCGGGGTGAAGTTTGCACCTCCAATTAATCCCCGGAAGTCGCTGAGAGGCGCGACCGCAGTGTCTGAGAAATACCGGCCAAGCTCTTTGCGCAGAAAGTTGTACAACTTTCCGATCTTGTCGCGTTCTGTGACGGGCAGATGCTCGTCCATGTCCGCGATTTGCTGTTTCTGCTTGAGCTTCAGCCAGGGTGCTTTGCTTACCTCATTTCGGATGTTGCGAATGATCTCCTGGTCGGGTTGGGTACCATGCTTCAGTTGGTCGAGCGCGTTCTGAAGCTGGTCCACCAGTTGCCGCGCCAGGTCTTCTCTTCCGTTTGCCAGGCATGAAGTCTTCAGATCGGTAATAGAGCCGATCTGGTTCCCGCGTGCCTGCATCGCAACCTGCGGGAGGTTCCACCAGGGACTCGGCGGCTTCGGAGCTTTGTTCTTCTGCGCCGCGTGTTGTTCCAGGTATTTGAATCGGTCTTGGACGAATCGCGGAAACTTGTCTCCCTCGACCACACATACTTGGTCGAAGTCGAAGTCGCCCCCGTTTCGTGCAGCTGCTTCCGAATGCAAAGTCAGCGTGCCTTTAAGCCGCAGTTGCTGATCCATCACCGCGGCCACTTGTTCGTCTGCAATACGGCAGCCGCGTTTCTGTATATCCTTGGCCAACAGGCCCAGGATTTCGTCAACTGAGAGATTCTCGAAGGGCAGCAGGTCTTCCTTCATGCGGATCGGATAGCGAACTACCAGACCGTGGCGTGATGGAACAGAAGCAATGGCCCGGTCTTGCGGAATCCAGTCCGACCCCCAGAACACCTGCCCGTCGTGCAGCACGAGATAGCCATCGTCCGCCAGCGCGAAGCCGGGAAGGCGAAAACCACCGCTGGTGCAAAGGCGGTATGCCCATCGAGCCAGCACCTTCTGCAGGTGATGGTTGACGAATGGGTGTTTGAGCATGTAGCCAGTGCCGTCGGCGACGAGCGCACCATCGGCGACGGTATATTCGTTGCTCGTGTACTCAGTATCTGGTTCTTCGCCAACCTCGAGCACACTCTGAGTTTCCTGCGTGCCGAGCAGCTCGAACAGGTCCGTGAAGTTGTTATCCTCCCATGCTTTTCGCAGCTTCTCGATCTGCCTGAGAGCGTGCGGTTTAATCTCAAGCTCAATTGAGTCCTCTGGTGCGTGTTCCACCAGTGTGTAACTCGATTGGAATTCGAGATCGCGGGAAACGTCACGAATACCGACCAACGCGTGCCCCCTGAAGGCATGAGCCTGACGATCTCCCAAAATTGATCTGATCGTCCGTACTACTCCTCCTTGGTACTTGGGCTTGACGGAAGATTTCGGCAGGATGATGTCGGCCTCGAGTTTCTCAGCCAACTCATCTGCCATGACCTTGAACGAACCTTTCGCCTGTGTTTTGTCGAACAACAAGCGGAACTGGTAGAAGCGATGACCTCGCAGAACCTTGCGTGCGATCTTCGATTGTGCTTGCTCTGCGAGCGCCGCTTCCTCTTCTTGGGCTAGTGGGAGATCCTTGTGTTCATTTTGATGTTGTTGCTTCCATTTCATGAGAAGCTTCTGGGTCTCGTGAGCTAAAAGGTCGTCCCGGTGCTTTGCCTGGAGCCTCTTGAACAAAGACTGCGAGATCCATCCCCGGCAGTCGTTGGTGCCAAGTTGATGATCCTCCACGACCAGCAATCGGCAGTCCGGCGCCTCGATCATTACTCTGGACGAGGACACCAGAATCCCGAAGTAGGTCATGGCTGCCTGCGGCGAGAAACGAAACCTCTCCGCCAGCCGTTTCTCATACTTGGTTTCGACAGCGTAGAATTTTCCTTTTTTCGCACTGCCGCTGGCTCCGACCAAGCTGTAGCGAATCCCATCGAACTCGACTTTGGTCAGTGCCTGCTCCACGATCGCTTGCTCACAGGCGTCCAAGGGCTCCGTTGGCACGTCAATCGTAGCCACGCGGATACCTGGATAGAACCCCTGTAGCAGAGTGTTCGTGAGCTGTTCCTCTCGGCCGAGTTTCATGGTTTTCTTCGACAAGTGACCATCGCGATCAATTTCGAGCGCGAAAACGGGTATTGGGCTGTAATCCATAACGTTTGGCATGTGTGATCTCCTTGATCTGTCGGGCAACGGCAGAGAAGGAGGCTGCTCGTGCCAGTCTCTTCGCTGCCCATTGCCGAAAACGAAATAAAGATTTCGGCCAGGCAGCGAAAGCGCCAGGCCTGCACGAGTTGGTTTTGGTTAAGCCATATTCCTCGTTACGGGTTGTGAGGTCCTCACTGCTTTTGGTCCCCAGTGATTTCTGAAAGCTCGCTTCAGCTCGGCACAAAAGCCCCGAAGCCTCTGCAATTTGAACCAGCACCACTCTCCCCATGCCCATAGTCCGCAGAACAGACCGGCCATCAGGAGAGCAACTGCCGCTCCTCGCAGAACGTCCACGCTATTAAGAGGAGCGTATTGAAGGTACGTACGAGCCTTATTGAAGAGTTGGTACCCAACAATCGGCCCGACGACCCTGATCACGGCGAAAAGCCACGGTTTGAAGTGTGTCAAGAACCGTTGCTTCACCATTTCTCCGCCTCCTTTTCTGTCTGGAACCAGAACAGATAGGAGGGCGCTTGCGCGGCTCTCTTCGCTGTCCCGGTCGAAAACGTTAAGGTTCCCGGCCAAGTTCGCGAAAGAACCGGACCAGCACTCATCCACAATCAGCTTGTGGATCGCTCACTACAGACCAACGTCTGTGATGAAAGCTGCGTGCTATAAAACTCGAACTGCCCAGGTTTCTCACGCCGTTCCCTTTCTCGTGACCGCCTCTCGCTTCAGTTCCGGATTCTTTCCACCGAAATCCGGCACTGGGCGCCACTCTTGAACGCTGTAATACGTCACACCCAACTTGAGCGCCTCGACCTTGGCCTCGCCCTCGTTCGGCAACTCCCGGCCCAATTCTGGAGAGCTTCCGTTCGCGCCTGACTTAGACAAAAAGAAACGGGCCCCTGACGCGCTTTCCTCTTCTGAGGCGGGGCGTCCCCGCCGGGTACCCCTGCTCGTCGAGCGGCTTGTCACCTGACTTGTTCTCTCATCGGGCGGAGCCGCGATCACGGTCGTCATCTTGATCATCTCCCTCCATTGCAACTCCAGTCCCCTGGGCTGCTATCCGTTATCACGCCAGATTGCCCCTGGCTGGCCGCACTCTCTTTCGATCCAATCCCGAGTAAGAACAGACGACGTTTACTTGTCCAGTTCACTCTGTTGCAGCAGGCCATTGTCCCGCTCACCTACCATTTGTTGCTCGGAATACTCGGCTACCAGCAGTCCGCTCGGATTAAACTCCGACCGGCGTTCCTCCACCAACCGGATGTTGTACCGGCCGACGATACGGTCGGTCACCTCTGTCTCATTCTTGATTTTGTGGACTTCCTTCACGCCGAACACCACGTACGTCCACGGGGCATCTTTGGTGCGTTCGATGGATCGAATTCGGAAGTCGGAAATGATTTGATCCTCTTTGATTTTTCCAAGCGTGTCGTCGTCTCGCAACTTGTCCATCGTTAGCCTGCGCAGGTTGCCGGTCATCATGTTGAGGGATTCGGCAAGATTTCGCGTAACGAAATCGGGCGTGTACGACAAGTAGTGCGCAAGGAATCGGCGTATTACGGCTTTGCCTTCGAGGTCTGTGGGCGCTGCTGAATTTGATGCGGAATCGCCGGCGCCCCCTTCTGCCGAGAGCACCATCGCGAGCTTCGCCGTTGGATCTGTTCCGCTTCTCGCACCGACTACTGTCGCCTCCCCATTCTTGTCGATTCGGATGACCGTAGGAGGCTGGATACGAACGTAGATCGCAAATCCGAGCGACCCGCACGCAATTACCCCGAACAGAATCGCAAGAAACATGGCGCGGTTGGCGTAAGCACGAAGCATGCCGTCATGTTCGTAATACTTCGTGTATGCCGTGATCTCAGGAACGTTTCTCAATTCTGTTTTTGTCTTCATTGCGACCTGCACCATATCCGCGGTTTGTTCCGTCTGTTTCTTGCCGCCGCCTCCGGAAAACCATCAGCCGGCGAAGACAGCCCCGGCTCCCCCCACTCCACTCGCGGAGCCCGCGCTGCCGGTTGTCACACTTGAGCTTGGAGGCGTTGGAGGTCTTGATTCGGCCAGTAACCCGCCACCCGCACCCCCAGCGCCGCTTCCTCTTGAGCCACCAGCCACACCCTGCCCACCGCCGGCAGGCGAGTCGGAGTCAGACATTGATTGGGGAGGAGTTGCTGCGTGGGAGGCGCTGGAACTTAAGGCACTTCTAGCAGCCCTGTTTGCGACGGCGGCCAACGCAAAGACTGTATTTCCGACCTCTCCCCGAACCAGTCGACTTGCAATGAATGGAATCAACGCGATCGCGATGGAGAACAATACGCTTACTGCTCCTAAAAGAACCATTTGGCTAGAGCCAACAAACGCGTTAAGAACGCCATTTGCTCCAAGCACAGCGTTCACGCTGTTCAGCTGTAGCGCCGTCATGAGCACTTGGAGAATCGCGTAAAGCAGGCCCCAACTTTGAAAGATCATCAAATTTACAAAGTAGGTCCGTGATAGCTGGCCCATTGCGCGACTCGGCCACAAAGCCAGGACGAAGGGTCCAATGATGTAGAGGATTGATCCATACATCGCGTAGGCAAGCGTGAAAAGTGTGTAGCTGACCGGCAAAATAATCAGTCCTGCCAGGATCAAGAGCATATCCAAGAGTCCGGAAATCGCCCCTGTCACAAGCGTCCAGAAACTGGACAGACCCTGTTGCCCCATATAGGCACTTACGGAATTCAACCAATTCTGTACTACGTCCCCAATGCCATTGGTGTTGTAGATGAAGTCCGCGACGCTGTTGAACATCCCGTTCACGGACCGAAATGCCTGCTGGTAGTTGAGGAAGACCAGGCCGAGCACAAGGTACTTGACACCTGCCACTCCGAGAGCCCGGACGTCGCCGCCGTTGCTATACGCTTCGTAGACTGCATATAACAAACTGAGAATCAGGATGACGCCCGCGAGCCGCAACACCGGCCCGGTGACATTCTGGTCGATGCCATTGAGCGCCGTCTGCAGCACCTGTTCGAAGTAAAAGCTCGGCATAAACTCTCTCCAACAGTCCTCAGTTGTGTTGCAGCAGGTTCATCAATTGCTGACGGAGGTTGGTTGTGTTCGTCGCACCCATTTTTATGTCCGCGCTTGAATTGGCCAGATCGATTGCTCGCAATCGCATCAGATCGGCCGTCGCGGCCTGGGTATAGGCATTGGCTCGCACCAGCCATGCATCCGCCTGTGCCTCGATGATCGGCGCACTGCCGGGGGCCGCAGTCTGAATGCTTTGGTTAATTTGGCTGGCTGCCTGAATCTCCAGGTCTGACAAGGCATCGATCTGAATCGCCCTTTTCATCGCATCTTGGGCCGCTGCGTCCGTCATATCAACGAGGTCCCTGACTTGCGGCGACGCATCCGTTGTCGTTGGGATTGGCCCGTACAGAGCGGTGTAATTTGCCGACGTTTGCGGGATCAGACTCGGATTGCCGGAAAGAAGGGTCACCTCCAGTTGTTGAGGATTTGGTTGTGTTGCGCTGTTAACTGGGATGTGGACCAGAGCTTGAATTCGCGTAAAGATGCCTTGTTGGCTTCCGACTAAAGCTTGTGCTTGGGCAATTGCACTGGTTGGCCAGACCACCGTCTGCTCGAATTGCAGCATCCCCTTATCCACACCGAGAATCGCATTCAGGGAACGAGCAATGGTTTGCAGCGAGTTGGCGATGCTTGACAGACCTGCTGCGAGAATCGCACAGCAAGGGCTGAGGGCTTGGCCCCTGGCGGGCCATGGAGCAGTTAGAACCAGAACGATGACGAGGAGCATGATGCGGAGCCTGCGACTCCACACCCAAGATTTACTCCGCTTCAAAGCTGCCGAGACGCTTGGCATAAGACTTTCCTTTCTGGCAATCAGTTGTGGTGCGAGAGGTTCATGATGGTGCCTCGCAATTGTGTAGTGAACATCGCCCCCCGCTTCCGTAGTCCGTTCTGGTGCGCGATGCGTGCGGCTTCTTGCCGTAGTTCCGCGGCCAACATCTTTTGCGTCAGCGCCTGGCTTCGAATACTTGATGACGTCGCGGTCGCTGTTAAGAACGGAGTGGATCCTGGGACTGCCTGGCTGGCCGCACTCTCAATCGAGTCCGCCGCTTGCAGTTCCAGATCGGTCGCGCTATCCGATGCTTTGAGCGTCTTCAAACTGTCGAGTGTCAGGGCATCGTCAAAATCGGCCATGTCTCGATCGGCTTGATTCGCGTCGGTTGGCGTAGGAATCGTTCGATAGGTGCTGTTGAAAGATTGCGTCAGACCGACAAAATTGTTCACCTGGTGATCTCGTATCAAGGTTTCCATCGACTGCGGCGCCGGCAGGGTGGCGCTCCGCAGGTTGATGCCAAGAATCCGCGACATCAGATTGGCGTATTGACCTATCATTTGGAACACCTGCGCGTTGGCTTGGTTGATCGACTGCACCGGCCAAACCCTAGTTTGGAAGAAGGTGCTGTTCGCACTGCGAGTGCCGTGGATACTGTTCACGACCGGCAGAATGAACGTGTTGAGCACCTTCAGCACCGCTTGAATCGCTTGGATGATCCCCGCTGGCGCCTGTGCCTTCGCTTGCTGCGGAATCACCACCACCGTGACTACCATGACCCCTGCCAGCGTGAGGGCCAGCACACGGCGGCGGCCATTCACGGTCAAAACCATCCACGCGAATGCTGAAAATAAAACGGCAAATAACAAATAGTGCATTTCATTGCCTCCTGATCTCCAACCCAAGCTGGTTGACCTCTCTGTCGCGCTCTGATCATCCCTTCATGGCCATCACGCTTTTGCCTCGGCCACTTGTCTTTCCTTCGGTTCGCTAGTTGTTGCTGCCACTGCGCCCGACAATTCCTCCGGCAGTGGAGTTACGTCCGCAAGTCCTTGCGGAAACCGCTGGGCGAGATCTTGATAGCATTCGAGCAATGAGCGTCCGACAGATTTGTTTAGAAACCAGGCGCGGTATTTCCTTTCGCGCGGAAACGTAGTACAGATCCAATAAGAGAGCGGCGTGGGCACGATGCGTATCGTCTGCGTCGTCTCCGCTTTTTCCCCGATGACCAGCAACACCTCGGCACTCCGGCCTTTGCGGGGCGCGCCGAACTCCTTAACCTGGCCCACTGCCACTGGATTCAGGGAGAGGTGATTCACGAGCGCGCTGACGTCGCCAGGCTGCTGACCGATAATTTTCGTGCTGGCATTCTTGAGGATGCCCGGTCCGTGCAAGCGGGGCTGGGACTCGGTCCCAACAAAATCTTCCACAGTCTGACTGATGCCCCAGACGCTCGAGTTCCGCTTGCGGGCCGTCCGGAAGAGCTGTACTACTTCAGGCGCCAATGCTGGGGAGTCCAGTAAAAACCAGCATTCATCCAGTACGGTGATGCTCGGTCGTCCCGTCTTTCCAGTGGCTCGCGAGGCCATCGCGGTCGCGACGAGCATGCTCATCGCCGTTTCAAGTCTCGGATCGGAGCTGAGAAGTTCTACATTGAAGAAGAGCCAATCGCTATCCAGGCGCATAGTAGTAGGCCGGTCAAAGAGATTTGCGTAGATACCACTCTCTCCAGTCCACGAACGCAATTTGATCGCGGCAAGACGCGCTTCATCCATGGTGCGCTGCATCTTTTCGGCATCCCGCCAGTTGGCCAGTTCCTCGCGCAGGTCATTGAAAGTTGGGACTGGGTTGGAATAGCGGATCGCGCAACGCTTGTACACCCTGGGAATCGCATCGGTTAGGACACTGTCCAGCAGCGCCGTGTCCGCTCCCGGGCTCTCGCCGATCATGTGCCGTGTGAGGTTCTTCAAAAAGGCGGTCTTCTCGTTGCTTGGTGAGGTTTCTCCTGCCGGCAAATCCCAGGGATTTAGCGTCTCCCTGCCATCGAGGTCCACGTTGATGACCCGCCCACCCATCAATTCGACCAGTGGTTCGTAGGAGTCACCCCTTTCCAAAATGGAGATCAAGGGCTTGGCACGAGCCAACATCAGGAGGAATCCCTGAGTCATGAAAGTCTTTCCACCCCCGCTTTTGGCCATGATGAGCTGGTTGGCATCGCCCAAACCCGAATCGAAGGGTGAGAACGGAATGAGCTGGCGGTAAGGTGTCTCGAGTAACATCAACGGTGAGTTCGGGGTGCCGCTCCATGGCATTTCGACAGGCAACAGATCCGCGGCGTGCAAAGTGAGGACCTCTAGTTCCCGTTTATTGGCTTCTCCCTGCCCCGGCAGACTCGAAAAGAAGAATCGCTTTTGCGCAAGCGTCTCCGGAATGCCTCGAGCACCGTTCATCCGTGTGATGGCGTGCAGGGCCCTCTGCCGGCGGTCGGCAAGAATGCGTTCCGCCTGTTCGGCCTCCAGCCGGTTGTGCGCAGGGCTCGAAGTCCGTATGGCGATGGACAGACTCATCTGGCAGGATTTCAAGGAGCTTGAAATCAGGTCCTGTAGAACTTTGATCAATTGATGCTCTGCGACCTGAGCATCGACATTGAGTCGGAATCCTCCGTGAATGTCTTTCTGCGCAGCTGACATTTTCCGCAGGCGACTCTTATATTGCTTGACCGACTTTGCTTGGTCCGGAAGGACGACCTCCGCGTTGATCACAATGGGGAAGTCCATGACGACGAGTTCCCGTAGTACACCCGGGAAGGTGGCATCCGGCAGGTCCTTCAAACTTATAAACGAATACAGCAGGCCGCCGATCTTTATGTACTCATCGAGTTCGTCCTCGATGTTTACGTTCGCCATTTGGCTCCGAGCACTTTCGTAAAGGGTCGAGGTTTCTGGGCGTCGATAATGGACTAGATCATTTCCGAGAGGATGGAGCGATCTCTTTATCTCGAAGAAAAGATCGTCACCGGACATTCGTGAGAATTTCATGCCGGTCGATTGAAGCGTCGCTTCCACCCCTGACATCATGCTGTGAAACTCAGCCACCAGATCTTCGTGCTCGCGACGGCTGCGTTCGATGCATTTAGTCGCGGACATACTGGAGCTGCTACCGCGCATTTTCTTCTTCCACTCAAGCTCGGGAGACTGGTGATGGATCCTTGGGTCCCAAATGAAGTACAGGTGGAGGAAATGGCGCAGGTAGAAACCGGCAGCATCCTTTTTCAGCCAAGCGTCGGATTGTTCTCGGTCCAGAGCCTGCAAGACCGGACTTGGGTTCCGCTGCTCGCGGTTGTAGCGTGCAATCAGATCCCCGGCTCCTTGCGAGATTTCAAAACGAGCCTGCATCCGCATCGAGCGTTCTGGGAAAGACCGAACCAAGGCTTCGAGCGACAACTTCGTGCGGTTGCGTTCTTCGTCGCTCGCGTAATACGAGTTGATCCCGCTTACCCTGTACCCGGCCACAAAGGAACCGTTCACTTGGATGAGCAGGTTGTCGGTGATGTCCCGCACCTTTAGCTGCTCGCACAATGGCGGTTGCCCCAATTGCCTGTTGTGCTCTTGAACCGTCAGCGGCATCTTCGTTGCCTCAGTCCTTGATGTACTCCCGCGTCAACTCCCGGTCGCGTTCCAGCCCCGAGTAGATGTGCGGCTTGGTGTGGAACATCACGCAGTCCAAAAGATATCCTCGCTGTTTTCCATACTTGAACAGCATCAGGGCCGGCACGCTCGTGATCGGAACGACATACTGCAGCACCATGTTCATTGGCAGTCCAAACATCTCCCGATTCAAGAATCTCCCGAAAATGTTCATGACGACTGCCACAGCCAGGATCACAAACAGGTCTTCTGCCTCAAGCCCGGCGAATGTTACCCGGGTCCGAAGATTTCGATAGACTGGCGTTACGTCTAGAGCCATTGGTCCCTTCTCCCTCTACCTCACTCCAGCTGTACCGTGGATCACGAAAAACTCGGCCAGACGAAGAAATCCTGACACCATCAGGCAGAGTCCAGCCGCTAGGAAATGGCGCATCCAACTACTCGTGGGATGGATGTACGAGAACATGCCAATTCGTAGGGCCCCTAAAGCTACCTGGGCCGCTGCGTACACCGGGAGGATTACGTTTCCAACCCAGTTGATCAGTGTCGTCAGGGATATCCAGTACACGTCGGGGTCGTTCCACGCCCTCTGTGCTGCAAAGGTTTCGAACGCCCGCGTCAGCCCCGACACCATCAAACACGCCAAGGCTCCATACATGCTGTGTGAAAAGTCCTGTCCCTTTGAGAATTGCAGGATCGCCATGATGATGAAAACCGCCGCGATCGTCGGCATGATCACGTTTCCGACCCAGTTCGCGAGATGCAAGATCCCGTTGTCGAACGACATTTGAGAGAAGTTCATCGCTTTTTCCTATGACATCATCGACACGACAAGCTTCCAGATTCCTGAGACGCACAGCAGCGCCAGCGCCACCGCTACCAAGCGCATGAATGGTTTTCGCGTTGCGAAATTCAGAATGGCTCCGACTAGCGCCAACACCGCTGCGATGGGCATAATCGTGCCAGCCAAGTGATTCCACAGGCTGTCAAGCACGTCTGCTGTGGCGTACTGCGTTTGCGTGTTGTAGTTTTGGATTAAATTGAAAGTCGCCTGGGTGCCAAGCAAAAATATGGCGGCAATAATCGACGGCAACGGATGCTCACCGGAGGCTGTATCGAGAATCGCGCGCAAAACGAAGAATGCGGCAAGCGTCGGCACGATTCGCCCGATGACAAAGTTGGTTACGAAAGACGCCACGTCCGACCGAAGGCTGGCTAACCAGGGTGTGCTGATCCCCCCTCCGGGCAGTGGGACATTAATTCCGAAGGAAGAAAACCAGGTTAGCAACGGCTGCAGGGTAAGAAACACGACCGCCCAGAACATCCATTTTGTGAAGCCGCCTCCGATCGCAAACGTAGTTCCGCCTTCCTGTCGCAGGTTGACTCCCGCCAGCACCAGCGACACCAGAGCCGCGGACGGCGCCAGCAAGAGCAGCAGCGAAATCACGTCGTTTAGTAGTTGCGGGGTGGGCATATGCTCCAGTCGCTAATCACAAATCCGAGGGTTGAAATTGGCAGGCAGCCTTGCTCGCTTCGGTACGTGTGGCACGCTGCCTGCACTGGTCTGCTCCATTCGTCGTTCTGCGGTTAAGTCACCCCAGATGTCCCGTTCGTGATCCAGAACTCGATAAGCCGCGTGACACCTGAGACTGCCAGCAGAGCTGCGGCCGCGAATAACCATCGGCCGAAGCCACGTCCCGTCAGCCAGGACACCACAGCGCCTAAAACCGCGCCGCCGGCGCCGACTGGTGCGATCACGTTCCCCACCCAGTTAATGAAGTTCAGGAATGCACCTTCTGGTTGCGCCCCCGATTGTCCTTGAACTGCCACGTTTGAAGCCGGCGCAGAACCCAGATTCTGCGCCCACACAAACTGCCCGATCGCGATGATCGCAATGGCGAGCAACGCAAAGAGTGTCCTTCCTCTCGTATTGGCCTGGAATTTCATCGACCGTGTCCTCCTTTCTGCTCGTCGTTCCTCCTCAGTCCACTCAAAATTAGTTGGAGGTGGAATCGACTCGCGCGGAAAAGTAGAGCCAAAGAAACTTTCTGTCAAACGCGAGCGAACGGAATTCAGAGAGAGAAAAAGGGCGTGTCAAAATGGCGCGAGGAAAAGTGGCAAGGAACGAGGCGCTTAAATCAAACGCTCAGGGAGAAATTCATGTAATCGCGAATCAATGCTAACGCCGAGGGCATACGCCGCTCATGCCGCGTTTGCCCTATTTGATCCGGAGTCGTGCGATGTGCGCGCTTTGTGATCGGAGATTGTGGTTTGTGGCTTTGAAAGCCAAATCCATACCAATGAGATTGGCCACGCAGCACTTACAAAGAGTAGGACGACCGTTAGGATTCTGTCGCCCGCTGGACCGGCGGCGGTCCAAACTGGCTTCCATGTGATCGCTCTCCACACAATGACGGTTTAACAACGTGGAGATCGCCATTTTGCCGATTCTCCCGAGCAATGAGGGCTCTGTTCGCACCGGTCCATTGCTGGCGGCGAAACCGTCAGACTTCTGAACTGATAGGGGGACTTGCGCACAGCCGTCGTTGTTCCGATCACCAATCGGAACAGGTTTCTGGGGAGGGACACACAGAAGCGGAACCACAGACCTATGACTCTGCCGATAGCGTCGGCACCTATGTAGTCCAGCCAATCGAACCAGGGCGGCATAAACTCAGCCATCCTCTTAATGGCTTACTTTAGCCCATTTTCGTGGCGGATGCCAGCCCCAGAGTTACATTCTTGAATGGCTTGACGCGGTCCTAGCGGCGGGAGGCACAAGCTTGGGTGAACTGGCTGAATGGGTCGTCGATTAAGGGTTCCTTGGGGGCTTTTAGTGGATCGTCACTTCGTCTGGTTCGACGTGAACTGTTAGCAAGGAAATTCCCTCTTGACGAAGGACTTCGCGCTTTCGCGCGATGAAGCTTTCGTCGTATGGCGTTTCGAGAGTTGCCTGCAAACCCTTCAGACGCTCCTCGAGTTTTGCAAGTTCCTGGTCGAGATCTGTTTGCCGATGGCAACCCCGCTCCCCCTTTACGTAACAGTTTCCATCATCGTCCAGGTTCAGATAGCTCCGGCTGATTCCGTGTTTATAGAGGTTGATGCCGTTCACCCGACCCATAAACATGAAGCCTGCACACCTCGCCTTGCCCAACATTCTTTCCAACGGCTTCCAGTTGGCTTCCACACGTCCTCCATCGGCCTGCTACTGTTGCATCGGCGTTTGCTGCCCACTCGGCTGGAGATACATTTGGTTTAGTTCGTTCTTGAGCTGTATCAGTTCTCGCAGTTCTTCGAGTGTGGGAACTTTGCCGTTAGCGAAGCTTGCATTATTGACATCCGCCGACCGTACTCCAGGCTTCCCGGTTTGCTGGTCTGAACCGCCCTTCTCCAACACGATGTAAAAGCGAGTATTTCCAGGTACGGTAACCACAATGTTTTGGTTGGCTGCGAGCATGTTGACTTCGTCCTGCCCAGCCATGCCGACATTGTCCGCGATGCGTTCTCGGAGTAGTGAATTGTCGGAAATAGGCCCGTTGAATCCTGTCGTCCCTTGGCCACCCACTACGTACGCAGCGACTGTCCCGAGGCCGGTCATTGTGCGCACCAAGAAATTGGTTCCTCGCTTTCGTCCGGAGACATCGCCTTTTATTGGTCCGAACTTCAAATCCATGGCCGTAGCATCAATCCTCTCGACCGCTCCGTCGGGCATTACGACCCTGTCGAACTGAAAGCCGACAAATCCAGAGGGATTCACATGGGAAAGTTTTCCGAACACTTTCGCTCCCGCCGGCAGCACGACTTCTCCATTGTGTTCATAGTTGTACTCAACCACGGCGATCACGGGCGCAGGCGCCGCCGAACTCACCGGCACCTCCAGACGCGCCACCAGTCGCGTACCAGCAGGAAGTAGTTCCGCGAGTGTGTTGTCTTCACTCGGGGCACTCTGAAGGGCCGGTGTCGTACTTTGTGCAGAACGCACAAATACAATCGAGGGTTTCTTTAAGTCGGAATCTGACTCAGCGGCCGGAAGTGGGGGTGGGTTGGGTGTTGCTGTTGCCTCCGCGACTACGGGATCGGAGAAATCTACGTTCTTGAGCGCATATTCTCCTGAGTTTTTCACTCTGCCCGGCGCCGGTTTTTCGGGCATCGCCGAGAATCGAGATGAGGTCCCGCCGACATCCTCCGGTGTTACGGGTGAACCAGGGCCCACGTCCCCTGAGCGCGTATCTGCATTGAGTATCGGTGTCACAGCCTTGGCTGCATCGTTCTGTTCCTGTCCGGGAGTGAGCTTGCGCCCGAGACTAGGTGCAGCACGCGCGGCTTCGCCGGGCAGCGGAGAGCGGTTTTTCGGGCTCGAAAACACGCCGAAGAAAACTAAAAGCAACGCAACGCCCGCTCCAGCCAGCACGAACAGTGACTTGCTCTTATCCAGGCCCAGTTCACGGCGACTCGCGACCGGTTTCTGATGGCGTCGTGCCCTGTCTAGAAGTGCGCGGAAGCTCTGGAATGAACCAGGTGTTCCATGTTCTTCATGCACTGACTCCGCCATTGTTGATTGTTCCTGGTCTTCACCAAGGCTCGATGTTGTTTCGGGGGCTTCGCTAATTCTCTGTTCTTGCCGTTCCATGATCTCTCTCCTGCCGAAGCGCGCTAATTCCAAAACCGATTGGGGCCAGGGCCGGGCGATCGACCGCACCCGACTCGGCCATCTGTAGAAACAACGTCTCGTTTGACTGTTTGTACGGTGGACGTTCGAACACCACTACTCCGTCTGCGCGCTCTCCAGTTCCCACACGACGCCGGCTCAGCCGGAAATCCATGATCGTCAACTGCTCTGCGGTGGACCAGCGATCGTGCTTAACGATCTTTCCCGTCTTGCTCTTACCACCTAACTGAACCTGTGGGGGCATCAGTAATATCGCGTGTTTGCTCGTGTTTACGACCGAGAACAGAACGACCACCTGCTGCCCATTGTCGATCACTTCGCTAATACCTGCCCGCAAGCGATCCCCCTTGACGTTCTCTCCTTCCTCTCGTTCGCCATGCAGGGCAGGTAACGGGGCCCGTTGCTGACGCTCTAGCAACTCATCCAACGATTTCGGTTGTGCCTGGCTTGCCGCCGTTTCCGGTGGCGAGTTCGGCAGATTCGAAGCACTCGTCCCGAGTGCTGTGGATATCAATGACGGATGCCCATCGGTGCTGTTCGGCGCCGTGCCACTCGTCACTGGCTGTGCTTTCGCGAGAGGGGTGGTCTGCCCAACCAATGGGAAGGGCACGACTTCTGGTTCAACCAGGAAGCTTCCTGACGGCTTGTACTGCAGAAGAAAATCCACCTTGGCCGGAACCGCAGAAACTCCCCGGCTGACCAGGAGCAAACTAATTTGGCGGCCGTGGACGCCGGTGATGAGCAAATTGGTTTCGGCGCTTTTTCCCGTGAGGGCTTTCACCAACACCAACTCCGGCTCGCGCTCTGAATGCTCCACCTGAAACAACGCAGGGTCACCAACGACTACCGAATTCACCGCTTCCGGCATTCGGATCGCCGTCACAAAATGCGCCGCTATCTCTACAATTGTGACCTTCCCGTCCGCTGTGGCTTTTGTCCGTACTTGCGGGCTTACGGTTACCACTTGCGCGTTCGGCACTATCGCCGCTGACAACAACCAGCACAACACCAATGCTGCCTTACGGATGCTCATGTTCCACCTCTAGTTCGCGCTGTTCCGCCGACTCGACCCTCGCCTTCTGTCTTCGTCTGGCTCGGTATCTACTTGCTACTCGGTTCACATACCCCTGCACATCGGCAGACGAATATTCCAGTCTTAGCGAAAGGATCGGGGTCTCACCGACGTAGTAGGCGGCTGTAACCAATCTGAGATCCCCCTTGAACTCATGGTTCAGCCAAGCCAAGTAAGCCACGCCGCCACGGATGTTTTCGTCCGCCCGGAAACGGTTTCGAACCCCAAAACGCACGGCTGTCTGGTGCATCAGTTGCATCAGCCCCACGGCGCCCTTGTCGGAAATTGCATACGGGTTCCAACCTGACTCCTCATCGATGATGGCCTCTACAAGGTCCACGGGAACTCGATAAAGTCTTGCGTAATACTCGGCCCAGCGCGCGGAGAGTCCACGCACGTCCGGACTTCCAGTTAACGCCTGCGCGGTTGCTGCCTGAGTCAACGCCAGGAAGAGGCACACTAATCTTGCGTGTTTCACGCCACAGCCTCCGCTGGCCGGGACGCCGCTTTGCCCGGCCCCACTTTGCCGGGCCCTGCCTGCCGCATCAACTCATCTCGATATCGCTTCGAATCCGCGACCAATCCCTCAAAACCAGCACGCAAGAGCAGACGTTTGCGATCTGCCTCCGTCTTCGCCAACAGCGGCAGCAGCAAGTCTCGTTGCTCGTGGGAGATCTCTTCCATGCTCAAGATTTCCAGAGCCCGTGCCAAGTCCAGCATTTCTGCGATTGACGGGGGCTTTTCCATGTTCCAGCCGCGGAGAGCGTGTGCTAGCCCGGCGAGTTGGCCCCGCAATCGCGGACTTTCGCTTCTGCTCCGCACAGTCAAGATCTCAGTCTCCCGCTCGACGGTCGGGTATTCGAAGCGTAGGTAGAAGCACCGCCGTCGAAGTGGGTCGCCAAGCCGTCGCTCCTCGTTGGAGCTGAGCACAACAAAAGGCACCGTGGTTGCAGTTATGGTTCCGAGTTTGGGTACCGTGACCTGCCATGCACTGAGGATTTCGAGCAGCAACGCCTCAAACCCCTGGTCCACCTTGTCGAGCTCATCGATGAGGAGCACACAAGGGCGATCTTCGTAACGTAGGGCACGAAGCAGCGGTCCTTCCGCAAAGAAATCGAGCGTATGTAATCGCCGTCGGATTTCGCCCCAGTCTTTCTCGAGATGTTCACCTTGGGTTTCCAAAAACAGTTTCTGCAGCGCCTCGTCGAACTTCCCGATCGCCTTGTCCTCAGTGATCCCCACGTAGCACTGGAGTCGCTCCACAGCTACGTTTGCAGCGCTGGCCACGGCGTATGCAAGTTCGGTTTTGCCGCATCCAGGTGGTCCCTCAATCAGGAGTGGTTTCTGCATACGGGCGGCGAGATATACGACCGATAGCGTTACGGGGTCGATGATGTATCGTGCGGCCCGTAGCTTTTCCGACAGTTCCTCTGCGGACGAGAACACGGCGTTTCCCCTTGCGGCATGGACACTACACCGGAATTAACTTGTTTGCATTCGCGCTATCGCTGTGGTGTGCGAGGCTGAGGCGCCGTTAGTCAGGCGCGAAGTTTATGGGGAAGCCTGGGAAGGTGAGGAAAAATCTCTTGCAGCAGCTTGATTCCATTCACGATCAAAGGTGATCGCATACTCGACATGTGACCGTCACGGCGTGCGCGCATCGAGCGGCAGGGGGTGACCGAACTCTTTTCACCAATTGCATTGTCACTGTCCAGAACGCGTTCGGCTGGGGTGCAACCTTCTTTGGCGCGGGACCTCGACACTTTCTTTACTGATCGCGATCTTGCTGACTGACTATACCCGGCAGGAGTGCACAATCACACGTGGGTCGGTGCGATGTTCTCATGTCTCCCCAAGAGGTTCCTTACGCCATGGCCGGCAGCTTTCTTTTACCAGTCGGACTTTTCGGCGCAGAAAGCGGCATGCCGGTCGAGGCAAGGTTTGGAAACCGGGCATCGTTTCTTGTACAGATCCGCTGCCAATGTTTGGCACTAATCGCACTTTGACTGGGGACCAGAACCTTCTTTCATGTTGCATCGCGGTTAACCGTTGCACTGCGCCGACCACTTTTTCTACACAGATCACATTCTGACTGGTGGCCCGGAGTTGATTAAGATCCCAGGAACACTGGAGCACGAGACTTTGGCGTAGGGTTCGTTTTTGAGCGCTTTTGTTGCGTGTGGAACACCATCTTCTTTCCACCAATCGCACTTTGACTGCTAACCGGCTCTTCGATTCCACGCTACGTTTCGGCGTGGTGCAGATCGGCCGTAGCAGTTGGGTCTAGTCGCGTTTGGGATTACCTTACTGCGCAAGGGCGGCCAAGTCTTTCTTACGGATCGCACCTTGACTGACCGCAGGCTTCTGCGGCTCTTGATGGCGCGATTGCTCGGGTTTCTGGCCGGTGCCTGCCCCTCCTCCGGTGTCGTTTGACAGTGGAGTGGTTTCAAAGTACAAGTGCCGCGGTGATGAACGAGCGTGTTGTTCTCGACGAGGTGCTCGCCGAGCTTAGCCGTAGAGAGCTGGTGTCTGGAGGCTGGGCTGCGCTTGCATCGTCTGCACAGGCGGCTCTTGAGGCTACGTGCTTTGCTGCCCTTGCGCTCGAATCGCAAGATACAGCTGCCGTTGAGCGTGTTGAGGACTTCCTGCTTCGCGTTCAGAACCCTAACGGAAGTTGGCCAACTTTTCTGCAGGATGACCAGGATGGGGCTTGGGTGACGTCATTGGCACTAATAGCAATCCGCGACTTTGTACCGGCCATACCGGCCAGGCTGAAGGGTTTTCGCTGGCTGATGAACTCCGCTGGCAGGGAATCCAATTGGTTTTGGAAATGGAAATTCCGTACTGCGGATCGCCACGTCCGTTTCGACCCAGACAAGTTTGGCTGGCCATGGGTTCCAGACACCGCTAGCTGGGTTGTTCCGACCGCGTTCGCGATTCTTGCTTTGAACAAAGTCCCGTGCACTTGCGGCGGTCTGGACCGTATTCCTTTTCGCGTTGACCGCGGCATCGAGATGCTGATGGATCGTGCATGCCCGGGCGGAGGATGGAATGCGGGTAACGGCGTTGTCTATGGAGTTCCACTTGCACCTCACCCTGACGATACGGCCATTGCGCTTTTAGCCTTGAGTGATCGAACACAAGATCCGGTTGTACAAAGCAGCGTGCAGTGGCTGGAACGTACTGCTCCATCCGTCACAGCTCCTTGGAGCCTCGCTTGGGCAGTTCTCGCGCTCGCTGCTCATCGTCGGCCGGTCGTCGCGCTTCTCACTACACTGTTGGCTCTGACTGACGTCTCAATAATCGAAGATAACAGTACTTTGGCGCTTGTCTGCCTTGCTCTTGACTACCCCCGCGCCTTATCTGCTTTTGGGGTAGAGTTATGAACCTCTCGCGTCGGGGTTTCCTGGTGGGCAGTGCAGCGCTAGCTGCTGGCACTTCTGTTTCCCTCCCTTTTTCCCTGCCTAAATACCACTCGGACCGACGCCCGAGGCGATCACTGGTTGCAATCCTCCACGCCGACCGGTACTCCCAACAGATAGATCAGATCCTCGCGGCCGGTCTGCGACTTTTTTCGCTCGACGTTCACGGAAAGGCGGTGGTCCTCAAACCCAACCTGGTCGACTATCTCCCTGGGGACGTGGTCAATACACACCCCGCATTGGTCCTCGCCGCAGCGGAGGCATTCCGCCGCATGGGTGCCGGGTCCGTGGTGGTGGCTGAGGGGCCGGGACATCAACGAGACACCCAGCTAGTAATTTCTCAGAGCGGCTATCACGATTCTCTAAGCCACGAAAAGATTCGATTCGTCGATCTCAATCGTGATGAGTTGATCCGCACACCGCTCGGAGCAGGCTACACGGGGATGAAAAATCTTTGGCTTCCCCGGACGGTGCTGGAGGCTGATTTCTTGGTTTCGATGCGAAGATAAAAGCGCACCACTGGTCTGGTGTCACGCTCAGCATGAAAAATCTGTTCGGGGTCGTCCCCGGCGCGCGGTACGGGTGGCCGAAAAACGTCCTTCACTGGAAGGGAATTCAGGAGAGCATCCTTGACCTGTGCGCAACGGTTCCCATCCGTTTCGTGATTGCGGATGGCATTGTGGCAATGGAAGGCAACGGTCCCCTTAACGGCAGTCCACGACCTCTCGGCAAGATCGTGCTCGCCGACGATCCGGTCGCTGCCGACGCAACCTGTGCGCGGCTGATGGGATTCAACCCCGAGTGTATCGTTCACATTTGTGAAGGATCAAGATTTCTTGGCAACTCTTCTCCCCGACTCATCGACCAAGCTGGAGAAACCCTGACCCCTCCCGCGACTCCGTTCCGAGTAGTTCCGGACTGGGAATATCTGCATGTCCGGTAATTCGGGCCGCACATTCGTACTCATATCATCCGTTGCGCTGGTGTTTGGGGCTTTGGAGCGGTCGTTCTGATGTGGAGACGCAGAGGAAGCATTGCGAGCCAATCGATCGAATTCGAAGACTGACCAAGCGTGTGCGAAACCATATTGGGGATACGAAGATATCGGCGTCTTTTTCCTGATCCTGGTTTCGCTTACATCAGTCCTCCGTCTTTCTGCACGTTTTGATTTCCTTTCGCAATCCGACATCACCAATCCAACGGCAGGTTTGCAATTCGCGGTGGTCACGTTCTTAACGGTTGCGCTGTATCTCGTTCTGAAGATTCGTTATCACCGGCCAGTGATGAGGCCACTGGGCTGGGTGTGGCCACGATTGTCGTACACGGTTGCCTCTCTGATCGTCGGGATACTGCTCGCAACCGGAGTTACACTCTATCTCCGGCTCCATGACCATAGCGCCCCGCCCATTCCGACAATTGACCTACTGGTTTTGGGGGCTATCCTCGGGCCAATCCTCGAGGAATCTCTCTTCCGGGGCTGCATCCTTCCAGTCCTGGCTCAGACCATCGGGAACGTGATGGCCATACTCATCACTGCTTTTCTTTTCGCGCTTCTCCACGGGCCAGCCAGCTTGGCTCAGTGGGTGTCGTTTACCGCGATGGGTGTGGCTTACGGTTCGATTCGGGTGGCTTCCGGGTCCACTTCGGCAGCGGCTCTGATGCACGCGGCCTACAATCTAGCTCTTTTCCTTTCTGGCACTTTCTGATCGCCAGGCTGGTTCAGTACATCATCTCGCGTGAGCCAGGGAGAATGTCCCTTTCAGTTCTGGTGAAAGCAAAAAATCAGGATGAGTTTACTGAGGAGGAATGACAGCCATGCTCCGAGTACGCCCTCAAACATCTTGAACTTCGCTCACTGAGAGGTGCGACGACAAAGAGGTTAATGGCCGTTACGACGCCGAGAAATGTGGCGGGCAGCGTAGGGGCACGAGTTAAAACGGCGGACCTTCGATTCCAGCGACGAGGATTGCCGCAACTCACATATTCGTTGGCGGGACAACAGCGTAGACCACTGCCAAGTAATGGCGGGAAGCTTCCTGCCATCACGAACAGGTGCCAAACGGCGTGGCCGTGGGGAATTCTTCGGAAAGCATAGAACACGACGCCGACCGTGTACATTACGCCTCCCGCAATCAGCCATCGAAGTCCAACAACCGAAACATGTGCTAGAAGCGGCTGAATGGCCACTACCGCAAGCCAGCTCATCGCGAGATAGAGCACGGTAGACAGGACTTTGAAATGGTCCACAAACCAGAGCTTGAAGATGATCCCCGCCATTGCCAGTCCCCAGATGGTTCCTAGCAGGGACCATCCCCATCCGCCACGCAAGTTTACGAGCAGAAAAGGCGTGTAGGTTCCCGCAATCAGCAGATAGATCGCCGAGTGGTCGAAGATTCTCAGGGCACGCTTCAGGTGTGGCGAGGCAATACCGTGATACAGCGTCGAGGCCGTGTAAAGACAAACGAGAGTGCTGCCGTAAATTGCGCAGCCAACAATGTGCCACGCGGTCCCGTGAACTATCGCCAGCCCAAGCAGAACCACGAAACCCACGACACTCAAGACTAGGCCGATTCCATGAGTAATGCTATTCGGGACCTCTTCTAGAGATATCCGATGCGTAGTCGCTCGTTCCACTCTCCCCTCCTTAAGCTAGTGCGTTGGATTGGAATTAGCCGAAATCAAGTTTACTCATTTCCACGAGCCCGCTCGTGCAGGTTGTGACTTTCTGAGTGCGGCAAGATCGTCTGTCCGCACTGTGGCGGCGAGACCTGGGCGAAGGGGGCACAACGCTGACCTCGCTCCTGGCAGACCCGGCAAACGCCTCAAGTGTCATTTTTCCATCGCTGCTCAGAAAAAGAATTTGGCAGCTAATTGAACGAGTCTCGGAGGCGCTGCACTCACTACCTGCCCGAAATTGGCACTGCTGATGTTGCCATTCACGGCAGAAGGACCGTAGAACTGCGCGTGGTTGAAAACATTGAACCCTTCCAGCCGGAATTCCAGAGACTTCGATTCGGACAGCCGCACATTCTTTTCGAGCGCCATATCAAAATTGCTGATTCCCGGTCCGCAGAAGAAGCGCCTCCGAGCTGTGCCGATTTCACCTAGCGCCGGAAGACTGAAAAGCGAGGTGTTAAAAGCAGGTCTTCCGTTGCGAGGATCGTTATTGATTTCCAGGTTGCCGGGCGCGACGTTTGGGGTGTCCACACCGTTGTTGTTGATGCCGTTGGGGATCGTGCCCAGCAAGGAAGTGTCGTTGTTGTTGAAGAGTGTGACCGGGAAACCTGTACTGACCCGCGTGATACCGGAAACAACCCAGCCCTTGGTCAGCCGCTCGTGATCCTCGAACAGACGGCCGAAGGGTAACTCGTAGCGGTAGCTGGCGACAAAGTTGTGGGTCATGTCAAACGCGGACACCGCTCGGTTAAGGCTGGGACTAATCTCCGTGCCGGAAGCGTCAATGGCCACGGGGTAAACCGGTTCCGCCAAACTTGAGGACTGGTCGATGGACTTGCTGTAGGTGTATCCAACCATGAACTCCAGCGCTCCACTTTTGTGGCGGAGATTGACTTCAAGCGCGTTGTAATTGGAATTCCCGATGGTCTTCTGATAAGTGACGGCAGCAAATTGCGAGCTGAAGGGCCCTGTTGTACCGGTCTCGTTGAACGGTCCGCATCCAGGAGTTATAAGGCATAGTTGCGGATTGCCGGGATTCGCCGATTGCAGCACGAGAAGATGGTGCGCCTGATTCCCGACGTAGCCAACGCTAACCAGGGTGTTGGCCGCAATCTGCCGTTGCAGCGACAAAGTGTAGCTTTCCGTATAAGGCGACACATTCCCGGGGAAAAAGGCCGGGACGCCCGTGATCGGGTCGTACTTAGACCAGTCCACCGTTGTATTGGGATGGTTTGCCGAAGCTCCGTACGCGGGAATTGGCGACGGAAACGGCTGGCCATTATTCAGGCCGGTTGCCGCCGCCACGAAGGGAGTGGTAAACAAGGGCGGCGCACTGCTGTTGTAGTCATAACCGTACGGTGGGTTGGCGCTCATGATGCCGGCCGATAGTCCCTCGATTGCCGTGTAGAACGCGCCAAATCCCGCGCGCACGCTGGTTGTTCCGGAACCGCCAAAGATCTTCTCCAGCAGGCCGCTCTGGAAGTTTGGCGAGTACGCAAGGCCGACGCGCGGAGCGAAGTTGGTGTATCTCGTCGGAGCCAGCGTTCGCGGAATTCCGCGATCGCCCGGGAAAACCAGCCCCTCAGGCGCACCCGGATAAACCACCGACTGCTCGCCCAATACGAGCGTCTGCACCTGATTGTATTTTTCGTACCAGGGCGGAAGCACATCCCAACGCAGACCATAGCTGAGCGTCAGGTTCGGCTTCACTTGCCAACTGTCCTGGCCAAACAATCCCAGGTATTTGTTGCGCAGGTAAAAGCTCTTGGAATCGCCCTGCCGATAGTAGCTGGCCACGCCCAGTAGAAAGTCGGCAAAGTCCGATCCTGTCTCGGTTCCCTCAAACTGGAAGGAGCCGTTGAAAACGGCATCCGGATTGACGTTGACCTGATCGAAATGCAGCCCGCCGCCCACTTTGAGACTGTGTTTCCCAATCACCTTGGAGAAGTTGTCCGTCCACTGGTATGTGTTGTTGACCTGGGTCTCGCCGGTCGTGTCCACGCCGAAGGTGTAGTTGTTGAACGAGACGTTCTCGATGCCCTCAATCTTCGGGTCCAAGGGAACGATGCCAAGCGTGCCTGCGCCCTCGACAAACCCTTGCGCACTCAGCTTGGGTCCGACGCCACCCACCGGCTGACCGACATGGTTGGCGAATCTCATGTAGCTGAGGTGAAATTCATTGAGCGTTTTCGGGCTCAGTGCCTTGGTGATACCGAGGCTGAACAACTGAGCCCGCCCCAGTGATGTGGCGTTAAAACCGGGGACGTTGGCGCCGCCCTGTCCTGTGGGGTATGGATTGTCCTGAAAAAAGTCGTCGAGGGAGTAGTACGCGGCAACGGCTCCCCAACTTGTGTTGGCGTCAACTCTGAGCGCTCCTTCGTTGTCGCGAAGCGTCTGGTTGTATGCCGAGGTCGAAAAGACGGTTCCTCCCTGATTTGGTTGGGGAATGTATTGCAGTAAAGCTTTGGCCGGCGCCGACCAGGCATTCTGCGGGAACACTGCGTTCGGGAATACGCACTGCGACGGGAGGGTGCAATTCGTCGCATATTGGGTTGTTGGATTTCCTGCCTGATTCTCGCCCTTCCGAAAATAGTACGGCAAGCCGGGGGAAACAGGATAGCCCAGTTCGTTCTGAAGCAAACTGGCAAGATTACTGCCGGCAACCGCCGTCGGAACAGTGACTTGGCTGCCATTCGGGAGAGTGGTAGTCGTGGTCAACGCGCCGGCCTCGTCGATGAGATTTCCGGTCCGGTCGGCAATTGATGGAACGGAAATAAGCCCGGTTTCCACTCCTTGGGTCATCCATGTACCCTGATAATCAGCAAAGAAGAAGACTTTGTCCTTCTTAAGGGGACCACCCAAGGTGCCGCCAAATTGATTGCGGTCGAACTTCGCGCGCTCGGAGGAAAAGTAGTTGCGCGCGTCGAGGTTCGTGTTGCGCAGGAATTCAAAAGCACTACCGTGCAGCCAATCGGTCCCTGACTTGGTGACCACGCTGACTTGCCCGCCGCTGTAGTTGCCGTATTCGGCGTCCGCGTTGCTGGTTAAGACCCGAAATTCCTGAATGGAGTCGAGATTGGGGACAATGGCCGTGCCCATATTAAAGTCTTCTTCGACGTTGCTGCCGTTGACCACGAACCCATTCGCGGTTTCGCGCTGCCCGCTCACCGACACGTTCCCAGGATTCACGTCGCCGGAAGGAGGAGTCGTCGTGCATCCCGACATCACCACCGCATTCGTCTGCTGCGAGCTGACCGGACTGACGCCTGGTTGAATCGCCAGCAAATCGGTGAAGCTTCGCCCGTTCAAAGGAACGCCGTCCATCTTTTTCCCGCTGATCGTTTCGCCCATTTGAGCGCTTGAGACGTCCACTTGCAGGCTTTCGCCGGACACCTCAACCGTCGTACTCTCGGAATTCAGACCCAGCCTGGCGTCAATCTTGAGAGCATCGGACGCCCCAAGCTCTAAGCTAGTTTGCAGATATGACTTGAATCCCGGCACGGCGATCTCGATCTGGTAGTGTCCTGCGGGAAGGGCAGGAAAGGTATAAAAACCATCAGCACCGGTGGCGCGACTCTGTTGTGTTCCGGTATCTGAGTTGCGGATGATCACGATCGCCGCCCGGACGACAGCACCACTAGGATCGACAACTGTTCCTGAAACGCTTCCTGCGTCACTTGCGAAGCTCGACGAAGACGAGATGAGGAGGAGCAGGGCCCAGAGCCCCACTATGACTGATAGCTGCCGCCTTTTCTGCACAAACGGGCCGCTTTTCGCCCTCATGTTGCCCCCGTGTTGCAACTGAGTCGCAACAAGAATTATAATTTGAGTTTACGGTCGTCTTGCATTCACTGTCAATGCGAGACCGCAAGATCCCGTCGCACCGCCTTTGCGATTAGTTGCAACTCAAATCGAGAGGGACTGACCATGCCGCTTCCTCAAACCGAAATTCCAGGTCGCCTGCAGACCCAACTGGCCGAGCGCGGGATCCGCATGACCGATCAGCGCCGTGCGATCCTGAGCGTGATTGAAACTGCCAAGAAACATCTGGATGCGAGCCAGATCTTGCACAACGCGCAAAGGATAGATGCATCCGTGGACCGCAGTACGGTCTACCGGACTCTGGAGCTTCTAAAACGCCATGGAATGATTGACGAACTCGACTTGATGCACATGAACGGCGAGGGCCACTACTATGAACGTAAGCTGGGTCGAGACCATATTCACATGGCGTGCTTACGCTGTGGGAAAATCACCGAGTTTGTGAGCGAGATCTTCGAGTCCTTGAAGCACCAATTGGAGCAAGATTGCCGTTTTAACATCCTCGTGGCGCGACTGGAAGTCGGAGGATACTGTTCCGGTTGCCGACGCTAGGGCGGCTCTGGGAAACCATCGACTGAGAAGCTGTTGAACGCGAGGCGCGCACTATAATTCGCGGTGATGACGACATTTGACGAAGAACTAAGGTCTGCCGAATACAAGATGCGTCAAGCTTACGAGGTACTAGGGCGTGTTAACACTATCGCAGGGCCTCGACGATGAGGGTGAAGGTGAGAAAGCCCAGGAACAGGACGTCGAGTTTTTCGAAGCGGGAGAAGATTCGGCGGAAGCCTTTGAGCCGACGGAAGAGTCTCTCGATCTCATTACGTTTGCGGTACATGGCCTTGTCGTACTGCCAGGGCTCCAGACGGTTGCTTTTGGGCGGAACCACGGGAAGAAAGCCGAAATCCAGCGCCAGTTGCCGGGTTTCGTTATCCTCGTAAGCCTTGTCCATGATCAGGTGCAAGGGCGCGGGCAGCGGTCCGATGCCGCCCAGCAAGGCGCGACCGGCTTTGGCGTCCGAGGCTTCGCCGGGCGAGAGGGCGAAGGTTATGGCCGTTCGAGCATCCGCGGCAACCATATGAACCTTAGTGGTCCATCCGCCGCGGGACTTTCCGATGGCCTGGGGTCCGTTTTTTTTAGCGCGCCGGTGCCATCGGGATGCACCTTCACGATGGTCGAGTCCATTTTGACGGCCTCGATCTTGATGCGCACGATCTGCTCGCGCTGCAACTGCTCAAAAACCTGATCCAGCACGCCACTCTTGGACCAGCGGTTCATGCGGGTATAGATGGTATGCCAGGGCCCATCACCGGTAGGTAGCACCAGGTGTCGTAGTGTCCATTGAAGAACGACAACTGCTGCGCGCCGTGCGTGGGATCGTCGGTAGGATCCAGATCGATGGTGACGCGGTACGCGCGACGGCGAAGCCGCTTGGCGTGGCGCCGGATCACGCTTTCGGCCAGAAACTCGCCCGAACGATAGAGTTCCTTTACCCCAACCCCGTTCTCGAAACGGGATAGCGTCGGCTGCGAAGCCAGGTCGCGACCCTCGATCGGATCGCGGTCCAGAAGCAGTTTGTGAATCGGATCCCCGGACAGGCGAGCCGAGTCGTTGGCGTCCGGGTAGCCGCAGGCGAGCGAGAACACGCGTTGCCCCACCAACTCGCGTAACGAATGATCCACCTTGCTAGCTTGCCGCTCGTCTCGAAGGCAGGAGGCCAGTCCAGCCACCAATCCATAGTGGCGATCGGCGGTCTTCAGCAGCAAGGCCCCGCCGTCGGAACTCCCCTCTCGCTGATCGAACTGGGCCACTACAGGCTTGCGAAAAATTCCTGGGAACAACAAACACTGTGTTGTGCTATCGTCAGACATTCAGAAGCCTCTTTTGTTGCTGCAAACATTGTCTCGTCAACATGTTTGTAACAGAGGAGGCTTTTGTTGTCTTCAAATATATGAATAATGCGGGCTAGGGAAGGTGGCAGTTCAATCTTTACGTTCTTGTTCCCAGAATCGTGCTTCTGTTGTGAGGCGCTTGAGCTCCCACGCTCGCTGGGCTTCTTGGCTCCGCCCAACTTCGCTGACGAGGTAGAACGTATAGAGATCCTCAAGGTCTTGGTAAAGATGATCTTGCCATAGGTCTCTTAAGTATTTGATCTGGCCATGCTCGCGGGCGAAGAGGAAATACTGGGCGGCGTACCAGCCGATCGTGCTCTGATAGATGAAGGGCATGTCACCTGAGAGCTTGAACATCGAGGCGAGCTTTTCGAAGAATTCAAGGATGCCTTCCAGTCGGGAATGGTCCCATTCTTCAGTGCCAGGCGCATGGACGGCTTGGCGGGCTTTGATCATTTCATCCGAGTTCCACTCTTTGTCGAGGTCGAGGTAGGTGGAAAATGCGAGCTGCCGCTTGATGAGGTAGCCTTGCCAGACTACAACGTCAGTCGCGATGAGACCGACGAACAGTGTTGCGTAGGTGGTTGCGGCCTCCCAAGAGCGGCAGTATATCGAGCCGATCAGACCTCCCAAGGGGATCAGCGTCACCAAGCTGAAGAACGCGACGATATATCTGCGTGCCATTGCGGTCACCCCACGAAGAACGTCATGTCTGGCTTTGGACTGCCCCTTAATAACGTGCCAACAGCGGCTCCGGAGTGCCTGTTTTCTAACAAAAACGACTCAGTTGGCTTATCATCGGCCAGCTTCCTGTAGAGACCGCAGCCATGGGGTTTGTCCGTCCGACGCTTTAGAAGTCGTTGGCGAGGAAGCGTGGGGCGGAGCGGTGCGGAAGCAGAAGCCTCGGAACTCGTTGAACTCCGTGCTCTATTTGTCTGGTCTGAGTTTTTTCGCGGCTCGCCGCACGGCGTCTTCGCTGACCTTTCCGGTCTCTTTCCTCATCGTGGTTAGCTTCGTGTTCGGCGAGAACTGAGGAATGGGGTTCGGAAGGTTCTTGTTGAGTGTATCGCCACGCTTTTGCTGAATCTCGCCGGCTTTTGGCGGAGCCTTATCGCGGTGGCGCTTATCCAGTCCGGGTTCCTTCATATTCGCATCCTCCACTGCCGAGAGTATCGCAATTTGATCGAATTCGGAACTGATTTGGGTGGGCGCCCTTTGCTAGCTGATAAAGTATGTTATTGTCTGCCAAATCGCCGACACCACTTCCACCGAGGATGTTCAGTACCTCGCTGGGCACTCGAACCGAAGGACCACGCAGATTTATGATCGCCGGCGGCGGCATGTGACGCGGAATATTGTCGAGTGGATTTCGATTTGAGACGACGATGAACACATTGCCACCGTGAGGAGGTATATCTCTGGATGAAGTTGAGAGGATAGGATATAAACAATGAGTTTCCCTAAACCCAGCGTGCCGATGGACAAAATATGTCTGTGACTTTATTAGCTGCCGGAGCGCTTGGAATCGGCACATCCTTTCGAAGACAACGCGGCGGGCCTGAACGTGCGTTGATAGATTGGTTTTTGGGAGATATCCCTGTCCGGATGACCTGACGGATCTTTTGTACCAAGTGGATTGTTAGTGTAGCGCCTCTCGTCCCATGCTCTGCCGCGGACGATCTGGAGTCTCTCGAATGCATTCATGTCCGCGTTCAAAGAGCTAGATCCTATCCCGCAATTCCGGGCTACTGCCAAGCTGGGAGAGTTCCTGGAGACTCGATTCTCGCAGTCGTTCTAACCCGCGGGGTAGTGTCGCTCGATCGGCCCTACCAACAAACAATTCCACTCGCTTTGGACGACCCACGCGGGCGAGGCTCGCCCGCATGGGTTGAGAGGGGAGTCAACGTCATGTTTTCATTGTTCCCGCTCGGGCAAGTTGTGGCTACGTGCACGCTGCTTACGATCGAACTAATCGGGACGACGATGCGAATAAAGTCGCGAGTTTAGCGCGCGCGCGTATACCAGATCGAACCCGGCGAGCTGTAATTGCGGCCTTCGCCCCACACCACATGCGTGCTGGCGAGGTTATCGATGCCGATGGAAAACAAGTTGCCAAATGGGAAGAGGAAACCGTTGGGCCGGATGTAATCGTATCCGCGCACGGGGCGGGAGAGTTGCGATTCCGGCCACCAGGTCGCCCCGCCGTTGGTGGAAGCTCGGTAGAAGGTATTCCAAAGAGGATGGTTTTGCGTGTCCACTTTTCTCGTGTCCATCCATGCGATGCGGACGTCGCCCGCGGTGCCGGCGGTGATGGCCGGGAAGCAGTGCTCCACGCCAAACGGGGCGTTTGAGACGTCAACCTTCGCTGACCAGTTTTGCCCTTCGTTCGTGGAAGAGGAGAAGTAAATGCGCTCCGGTCCGCCTACGGCCGAGCCGGAGTTCCACAAGGCATAGATGATTCCGGCATCATCGGAAGCCAAAGCCATCTGGGAGGCCAGAAAGCCAGCTGAACAGACCTGGGCGGCGCACCCGGGCGCCGCGCTGGATACGTCCATCGGCGTCGTACTCCAGTTCCGGCCGCCGTCCGCTGATCGGCTCACAAACACCTCCACCGGTCGCGTGAGAATATTTGTTCGCGGGTAGGCCGTCCAGGAGAAATAGACGTTGCCGACGGGATCTACAGTGGCCCCTGCAGCCAGCGACCAGCCAGGCCCAGCACCAGGATTCAGTACAGTGGAGGAAAAATTCTGCGCGTAATCGTGCGACGCCGCGACCGCGAGCGTCTGATCGTGGTTGAAGCTCACGTAGACGTTGGGGCCGCGAACGGCCAGCACCGGCTTATCGATGACGACTTCCGGAGAATGTTCAGCGATGGCAAAATACCAGGAGCGGCCAAAATCCTGCGACCGCGCCACGACGATATCGTGCCTGCCCTGCATCCACGATGCATAAAGAGTTTGCCGATCAACGGGGTCGACCTTGATCCGGGCATCAAATTGTCCGGACGATGAAGTCAGCAGGGGCCGCGGCGGCTCCCAGGAAAGGCCATTGTCGTTGCTGGTCAGCAGGACCATGGTGGGAGCGGAGCAGACGGGACATTGAGCCACCGGGCCATACTGAGGAAAGAGAATGTAGATGTGACCGTGGGCGTCTGTCGCCAACGCGGGCTCCCATTGATCTTCCGAGGTGTATCCGAGGCGACGTTGAGGGGTAAATCCAGAGGCGGCCAGAGCAGCCTTCGCGGTCAGGGTCAGAACAAGGCAGATTACAAGTTTCTGCACAGTCCCGAAGCGGCTGGTTCTGAAGACCACAGATTCTCCTAGCGGCAACTGATCTTAACGGCTTTGGCCCAGACTACTGGCGGATGACGCTGCTCGGACCTTATCGCGATTCTTGAGTGTGCGTCAATCGCACAAGTGGGTCATTCCCACTAGGCGGGCGTGTTGCACTTTAATGACTAAGCGGCATTTGTGGCAGCGTTTTGTTATGCCCGCGCAATCACCACCTTATGTGTCTCGGAGAAGTTCGCGCTAGACAAAACACCCACATCAGTATCGCCAACTCGTCAAATCTGCTCCTTTGGGTGCGCTCTTCTGGATGCGGTCCAAGATCTTCGGCAAATATTGCGTGTTGTAGTGGAGGCGCGAGAGGTAATTCGGCTGGGTGGGATCTCCGTTCCAACAGTGCTCGGCGCGCGGGCCGTAGGTTACTTCGCCTCCGTATGGAGGATTGGTCGCGGTCTTTAGAAAATCCTCCATGCGATAGACGGCATTGTTCAGGAAGTAGGTGTCATCGGAGCCCACATAAATGTGAATTTTTCCGGCCAGTTCTGGGCCTAATTTTGCCCAGCCACGTTCGAGAATTGCTTCGAGATCATAGTGCTGACGCCAGTACTCGGCCACGTTGTGGTCGATCTCTCCGGTTACTTTGTCAAAGATAGGTTGGGGATATCCGTTTGCGCCCACTGATCCGTAAACCGCCTGCCAGATGTCGAACTGTTCGCCGCTACGGCCGTGGTCGCCCAGCGCCAGTTCGTAGGCATTGAACTCCTGAGTGGTGATAAAGGTGTGGCCCAGGTAGTCGCGCATGGCTGGCTGCCCCACGAGTTTGTGTGCACCCTCGATGAAAAAAGCGTTCTTATCGTCGTAGAGATTGATGTTGGTGTAGGCGTGGAAGTCGATGGGGTCGGGACAGGCAGCGAATGCTCCATTGTAGTGGTCGGGATAGAAGACTTGCACGGCTAGCGCTTCCCAGCCACCGGTTGATCCGCCGTAGACGAAGCGCGCCCAGCCCTGGCCGATGCCGCGGAATTGCTTTTCGATGGCGGGCATCAGTTCGTTCTCGATGGCGTCTCCGTAGGGGCCTACGTTCGCTGAGTTCACGGCGTAGGAGTCGTCATAGAAAGGATTCGCGTGCTGGATTTTCACTATCAGCACGCGAGGGAAGTTGGGCGCGGTCCACTGCTGGTAGAACTTGTATGCCTCTTGCTGCTGGATTCGGTTGTATCCTTTGATGTGGAAGCGCTCGCTGTAGTCGGGCTTCAGGTCGGGGTCAGGCGGCGTGGTGCGGAAGTCGTCGAAGTCGTCCACAAAATGGTCGTGAAAGATCATCAGCGGGAAGCGGGCGTTGGGGTGCTCATCGAAACCTTCGGGCACCAGCACAATGGCGCTAAGTTCCATGGGCCGGCCCCAGAACTTCGTGAGTACCTGGCTCTGAATGCGGATGTGGCGGATGTATTTGGTATCGGCCTTTGGAAGGATTGGCGGAATCACCTCCGTCAGCGCTAGTTGGATAGTCACGCCGCCTGGCTTTACTGTGATCTTCTGTGGCTTCGAGTAGAGGTTGCCGGGCGAGATGTTCCAGTGCTGGCCTTCGCCCTGATCCATATGCAGCTTCACGGTCTTTCCGTCCGCGCGGTGAAAGGTCTCGTACTTGTTGAGCACGGCCTGGACAATGTATTCCCCTGCCGGAACGTCCTTAAGGCTATGGATGGGGTAGCCCGCGGCTGTTGCGTCTACCAGCGCGGGCTGGCCTGGTTTCCAATTCTCTGCTGTTAGGCCGAAGACTATTTGCGATCTCGGCGAGTCGTCGATCTGCATTCTTGGTTCCTGGCTGGGGTCGGTGGAGAGGATCAATAATAGCCGTCCATCCAGGGGCTGCGCGCTTCTCTCCGTAGAAAAGGTTACGGAGAATGATTGAGCGGCGGCGGTGGCAACTGTGAAGAGCAGGCAGGCAAGGGCAAGGGCGGTGCGCTTCATGCTCGATACTATACAAGCCTCGGGCGCGACCTGCGACTGAGCGAATCGAACTTTCGGACGCACGGACAGGCAAAATACCTTCAACGGGCCTGCGCTACCGCTTTTTCCAGATCATCAGCTGCCTTGCTGATTCCCGTTGCGACGTTTTGAATGACTTGGGCAACCTGGGGGACTTGCGCTTCCGCTTCTCTCCATTTCTTCTCGTCCATATATTCGCGCACTGCCGCGACCGGCTTCGCTCCGTAACCTGTATAGGCTCCCGGCGCGTAGATCTGGTTCTTGAACCAGGGACGTTCCGGAAGTCCTTTTTCGTTCAAGAACAAACGAGGGATTTTGAGCAAGTCTGCGTTGATCGACTCCAAATCTTGTGCGGAGAGCCGCGGTGAACCCTTTGCCTGCCAGTCCGACAGTATTCTCGAATAACGCTCCGAATTTTTCTTGAGCAGATCAATCGCATTCTTCATCGGCGCAAAATTCATGTAAGGCGGTACAGTCTCGAACGGCGGCGCTACGGAGGGCTTCCGCGGATCTGAGGTGGCTGTGAACACGCCTTCCTTTAACTGCAGATTGCGCTCGGTGAATTCGTCTTGTTTGTCCTTCAGAAGCTTTTCTAGTTCTTCTTCGTACTTTGAGATCGCTTCCGCTTGTGGAGAATAGTCGTAGGGGATCAAGTCTGCGTCCGCGAGACGCATCATTGCAGTGCCCCCGGTCTGCGCCAACGCGCGCCCGTAGGCAAAATCAGTGTCGATGAAATGGGCATACCAATAGAAATCGTCGTAAATCGAGTGGTACTGGTCGCCATCATCCTCGCCACCGAAGTCGATGCTTAAGGTCGGTATTCCAGCAAAATCCTGGAAAGCGGTAAAGTCTGATCCATCTCCCAAGGCGCTAACCATCAGATCGTTGCGTTTCCGCAGATCCTTGCGCTCTTCCGCATCCTTCGCTTTCGCGATGCTGACAAGATGCGAGCGCTGAAAGACCGACATGTGCGTCTCCGGATCCTCGATGTCGCGGGCCACTCCGCTCACGAAACTTTGCAAATCCTGTGTCCCGCCCGGAAAGAAGTACCCTCTTTCGGTACTGTCAGAATTGATGTACGCGACGGCGTGCTTCTGCAGCTCATTGAGATGGGTTTCTACCCATTCGACGGAACCCAGTAGACCGGGCTCCTCTCCATCCCACGCGCAATAGATGATGGTGCGTTTCGGAATCCACCCTTGGCGATGCAACTCGCCCAACATGCGCGCCTCTTCCAGCATCGCGGCTTGGCCAGAAATCGGATCGTCGGCTCCGTTTACCCATGCGTCGTGATGATTGCCGCGAAGCACCCATTGCCCCTCGTCCGCGCCGCGCAAGGTGCCAATCACGTCGTAAATCGGCTTGATGTCCCAGTTGGAAGCGACTCTCAGGTGAACCCGAGCTGGCCCGGGACCGATGTGATAGGTGATGGTCAGGGCTCCACGCCAATTTTCCGGAGCGACTGGGCCTTTGAGCGCCGACAGAAGTGGCAGCGCATCCGCGTACGAAATCGGAAGAACCGGAATTTTAGTGATCGTTTTTGCTTCCTGGATCGAGAGCCGCTTCGCGTCGGCGGTCGCGCCGACGCCGGGGGTTAGAGGATCGCCGGGGTAATCCGTGTCCATCACGCTGCCGCGTTGCACTCCATCCCGCGGCCGCCAGCCTCCGGAGGGATAATCGTCGCCCTCAAAAAATCCGTCTTCCTTTGGATCCGAGTAAATGATGCATCCAACCGCTCCGTGCTCGGCGGCCACCTTCGGCTTGATGCCGCGCCAGCCTTGGCCGTATCGGGCGATAACGATTGCGCCCTTGACCGAAATTCCCAGCCTTTCGAGTTGTTCGTAGTCCTCTCGATTGCCGTAGTTCACATACACGAGCTGAGCGGTTACGTCCCCATCGGCCGAATACGCATTGTAGGTGGGAAGCTGTTCAGCAGCTTGGTTTGAAGTTGGATCGAAAGCTAGCGCGGGCTCCTGCAGCTTTGCTCTGAACTTTGTCGGTTCCAATAGTTCCACGACACGCTCTTTCGGAGTGGGAAACAAGACATTGAAAGTTTCGATCCGTGCCTCGAATCCCCATTCTTTGAATCTCGCAAGAATCCATTCGGCATTGTCTTTATCGTATGGCGATCCGACGTGGTGCGGACGCGCGCTTAGCCGGCGCATATTCTCGCGAATGTTCCCGGGCACAACACCTTCCTGAAACCTCTTTTCCCATGAGCGCTCGACCGATGAAGTGTCTGGGCTGTATCCCGCAAGACGAGCAGCGGCTTCTGTGGTCGCGGCCGATTCCGGTTTCGATTGGGCGGGAATGATCGGAACGATTGCAAGCATGAAACAACACACTGAGCGCAGCGTCATGGATAAGGCTTCCTAGATAGCATACGCCGAAAAGGGAGACAGGAATCAGAGTGACGTGCCCCCAGGCAGGCTGAACGGTCGATTAGCAAGGAGCTACGCAGCTCCGAACAATAACTACGACCACGAGATTGGTAACGAACCGCCGCATACGATTCCGTGAACGCTTGCACATCATATGCCTGTGTGACAAATGCAGTTGACCACAGTCAACGGGCAGAGGTCGGCTGGTTGCCGCTATTCACCAGCAAACAAAAGGCAATACAGCTTGAGCTCACCCAAATGGTCGTCCCTACTGGTTTCCCACATCGCAATCGAATGGGCTCCCGATAGCCGCCGAAAGGCCCTTTGCTACGACTGAGTGCGGACGGCCGACCAATCAAACCAGGCAGACGCACGCGCGCGCCACGTCCGGCCGGGTCAGTTTGAAGATGTTGGCGCATTGTCTCTGGCGTGTTCATCCCCGTGCTTGCGAAGACTCGAAGTCGTTCTCGCTCATTGACTGCATCTCGGTCGTAGTCGACCGGATGCAGCGGAACTTTGAGCCGATGGCGTCTCCTGGCGCGAAAGCCTGCCGTCTCGAGGAGTGGCCTGGCTGTGTCAAAACTGTGTCAAAACTCCTTCTGTTCGGGGCGTTGGAGCTTTACCTGAGCGAAAAGCAGATGCCCCAAGTTGTTGGATTTATTAGAAGCCGTCAGAATCAAGAGAGCTTTCAGAAGGGATGAGCGTGCGCCCAAGGCAGGTGCGCTACCAGGCTGCGCTACGCCCCGACTGTGATTTGAATTATAAATGATGACCTGCGGGTAACATTCGTAACCCTCCCCAAACGTGGACTGCCGTTGCCTGCCACCGTGAGCATATAATTCTGTTTCGTAAGTCATGTCCAGTTCACGCTACGCGTTGGTGTCGTACGTCCGCAATCCGGTTGGCGAGTTCGTGGAAGAACTGCGCCGGGAACTCCATCCGACTATGGCTCACATGCCGGCCCATCTCACGATCCTTCCTCCGCGGGAACTGACGGGCTCGGAGGCGGCCGCGCTGGAATTTCTGGAAGAGGCTTGCGGCCGCATCGTTCCGTTCAACGTCGAACTGGGAGAAGTGGAATCCTTTTTGCCGACGACACCCACGGTGTTCATCCAGGTGAAGCGGGCCGCTTATCGAATGCGGGAATTGCACGATCAGCTCAGCGGGAAAGGGCTGTGCGGCGAGGAAAGCTGGCCCTACATTCCGCACCTCACGATTTTGAAGACGGAACGGGATGAGCAGGCGCGCGCCGCCTATGTGATCGCACGCGAGCGCTGGGCGCGGTTTTCCGGCCCGCGTCAGGTTCGCGTGGAGGAGTTGATGTTCGTCCGGGAGAATGACGGTGACTGGCATGACGTGGCACCGGTGCCGCTGGGACGCCGGGAATTGTCCTCCAAGCTGTAGCCGGCCGATCCACACTCTTAATCCATAACCAGGTCGGCAATACCCCCTGAAAACCCGTAACCAGCACCCATTTTCGCGGTCCGGACGTACATGTACTTTCCACCCGTTGCCAAGTCCATAGAGTGAATTACCATAGATTCAACGGGCTCGACACCAAGCGCCGGATCCCAGGCTGCGGGTTTGATCGCAAGTCGATCAAGAAGAGCGTATATGCAAATCGGGGTTTATGGATCCGGCTACCTCGCCACTGTCATCTCTGCTTGTCTCGCCGATTTTGGCTCGCCGGTTTGCTGCTGCCACGCCGATGGCACCAGCATCCTGGAAGTGGCCAAGGGCAACATACCTTTTTTCGAAAAGAATCTTCAGGAAGTGATTCGGCGCAACGTGCGATCGGGACGACTGGCGTATTCGGCCGATCCGGAAGAACTGGCGCGCCGGGCACAGGTAATTTTCCTGGCCGAAGATTCTCCCCAGGGGCTGGAAGAACTCGTCGTCCGCCTGTCGCGCGCGGCGGGCCGTTTCCAGGTGCTTTCGATCGTTACGCCGATCCGGGTGGGCTCGACGCGAAAGTTTGAAGTACTGCTGAAGGAAAAAGGGTTGAAGAGCCTGCTGGTGTGCCAACCCATGTTCTTCACCAACGGATGCGCGGTCGAAGACTTCAACTGGCCCGACCGGATTCTTCTGGGGACGCCTTCGAGCGAAGCAGTTTCTTCCCTAAAACAGATTTTTCACCCGCTGGTGATGCGCGGAGTTCCGGTGCTGGTCACGAATTACGAGACGGCGGAACTGACGCGCGAAGCGACCACGGCCTTTGTCGCAACCAAGATTTCGTTCATCAACGAAATTGCGAGCCTGTGCGAACACGTCAATGCCGATGCCGTCGGCCTGTCACTGGCTTTGGGGCTGGACAAGAAAATTGCTCCGCGCTGCCTGCAACCTGGCGCCGGCATGGGTGGAATTTTCGCCGAGACTGACATGGAATCGATCACCGGGCTGGCGCGGGAGAACCGCGTCGACCTGAAAGTGCTGAATGCCGCCCGCGAAGTGAATCAGAATCTGGCCAACCGGCTCATGGAGAAAGTTTCGGGAGCGATCGAGACCGTGCAAAACAAGGACGTCGGCATTCTGGGGCTGGCATTCAAACCGAACACCAACTCGGTTGCGGGATCGGCTTCCCTGCATCTGGCGCAGAATCTGCTGGCCGGGGGAGCGCGCGTGCGGGCCTACGACCCGGTAGCCATGCCCGATGCGCGGTTACAACTCAATGGCATGGTGAAGTACTGCGAATCCGCCTACGGAGTTGCCGAAGGAGTGGATGCTCTGGTCGTGGCCACGGGGTGGCCTGAATTCCGGACGCTCGACTTCACCAAGATCCGCCACCTGGTAAAACGTCCGATCATCATCGACACCAAGAACCTGCTCGACTCCTCGCGTCTGCGCGCCATGGGATTCCAGTACATGGGCGTAGGCAGACCGTAGCGGAGATAATCGTGTGGGGACGGGCCTCGCCCGTCCAAGCCGAGCGAAGCTCGGCAGCCGCCGGTGGCCATAGCGACTCTAGTTTCGCTCGAGCGGGCGCCCCACTCCTGCCGCAATTGCTATAATCGTAGCTTGTACAAAGAGTCTGCGGTGGGAGTAGCTCAACTGGTAGAGCATCGGACTGTGGCTCCGACGGTTGCGGGTTCAATTCCCGTCTCCCACCCCAACTTCAACCCTCCCGTATTAGTGCCAACTGCCATAAAGGTCAATCGCTCTGGACTATTGGATTTCGCTCTCTTTCGGGAGCCTCCGAGGCCGACCCTAGGTCAATGCGTGTAACCACGATTTATCAACAACTGAGGAGTAGCTTCTGGGGTTGCCAACCAGAACCAAGCCACTAGTGCGGCGGACACTACCGCGCCGGTGCTTCCGAACATCGTTAGCACGGGTGTACTGTGTGGATCGCAAGCGCCCGGCACATCCGTACCGGGGATCTCCGTGTAGGGCTGTCATTCGTGTCCGCCATAGACCGACGCTAGCAGCGCAATCACGTCAGGTCACGCACGTTCACCGAAAGCTCACCCTCAGCCGGAACGATGTCAGTTTGTCGGCGGTTTGTCGGTGTCTTTGGTTTCTGGTTTCGCCTCTTCCTTGTCGTCAATGGGCTTGGAGAGATGGAGTTTGCTTATCTCTTTGGCTCCCTTCTCGGGATCCACAGGCGTGACCTTGATCCCAGTCGCGAAGGCTCCGGCGGTCCATTTGAAGTAATAGGTTTTGCCCGCCTCCGCCTCAAACCGGGCCCGCTCGTTTTCTTTCTGCCTGGCTTGATTGGCGGCCGCCGCGGCGGACATGATGATGCTTCCGTAGTACTCCTTGGGCAATCCGGAGATCACAACAGTACCCCGCGGCACTTCCATGAATGCGTATTCGCTGTTGAGGAGTTTGGCAAGGTGAGTGCCGTTGACATAAAGCTCGTCGTGTGAAGACGAGCCGGTAAATCTGTACGTGCGGTAGATACAGACGATGGCTTTGTCGTTGGATGGCGCGGGCAGTACGGCGGGGCTTTTGGAATCCTGCGCAAGGGAGGTGGGACCGGTGAAGAGAAACGCCATCGCACTTAATACGAGCAGAAGGCTTGCGAGTGACTTGCAAGCTCCTCCGGGGCAAAACGCTGCAACACCACTGAAAACAGTGTTACTCATGGGAGCTCTCCTTTCGACATCGCTATCACACACCGGGAGGGGTTTAAGGTGTCCGCAGAGCTTGCAGATAAAGCGTCCGTCAACGCGCCTCACCATCGGGACGGAGCATTGGGCTTCAACACAGTACGGACACTGGACAGGGGGCAGGCTCTGTTTCGTTTTGGTACTGGGATATTTCATGGGACGAACTTGTCTCACTTCGGTTGCAGTTTGTCAGTGATTCTGATCACCCGGTCTGATCGCGGCGTCGACAGCAGCCACCGTGATAGTCGTCCTTCCAAACGGCTCGAAATGGTTTCCGCTGCTGGCGTAGTTGCTGTAACGAGGCGATTGCGCTCAAAATCCCCTGCTGCTTCCGACAGCGTGGCGGGCAAGGTCATGTCTTGGGTATCACAACTTAGCAGTGGCTGCTGATTCTGTCATCGCACCCTTCCCTGATGAAGGTACGTGTTAGCCTTCTACGGGGAGCCAAGGGTGATTGGCCGGGTCTTCAAAGCATTTCAATATCGCGATTTCCGTCTGATGTGGATTGGCGCCTGCACGTCCAGCATCGGCACCTGGATGCAGATCGTGGCGCAAAGCTGGCTGATCTACCGGCTCAGTCACTCCGCATTCTTGCTGGCATTGGATCAGTTTCTCGGCGGCATCCCCATCTTTCTCTTTTCCCTGATTGGCGGAGTGGTGGCCGATCGGGTGGAGCGGCGGAAAATTCTGCTGGCTTCGCAGTACGTGCAGATGGCGAGCGCGGGCCTGCTCACCATTCTGGTGGCGACCGGATTGGTTCACGTGTGGCAGATCCTCTGCCTCTCGTTCGTTTCCGGCTTCGCTCAGGCCTTTGGCGGGCCGGCCTACCAGGCGTTGATTCCCACGCTGGTGGAAAAGGAAGACATGCCGAACGCCATCGCGCTGAATTCGATTCAATTCAATGTCGCGGTCATGGTCGGTCCGGCACTGGCCGGCCAGGCGCTGGCGAAGTTGGGCGAGAAATGGTGCTTTGGACTCAACGCGCTTTCTTTTCTGGCGCCCATCGTGTCGTTGTCGATGATCCGGTCGCGATTCCAGCCGGTGAAGGCTGTGGAATCGATGTTCACCAGCCTGAAGCAGGGCATTCACTTTGTTCGCAAGCAGCACTCGATGGAAGCGCTGATCATTCTGGCGTTCTTAATGACATTTCTCAGCATGCCGGTGCGCACCTACTTTCCGGTCTTCGTGAAGGATATTTTCCATCGCGGACCGGAAACCTACGGCAATCTGCTGGCGCTCATGGGACTCGGTTCGATTTGCGGCTCGCTGAGCATTGCGGGTGCGGGCAACATCAAAAGAAAGGGGCGGGTGGCTCTGCTCGCGCTCGTCTGCCTCGGCGCGGGGATTTCAGGGTTCGCCCTTTCGAAGTCGCTGCCGGTGAGCTATATGTTCCTGGTGCTGGTCGGCGCATCAATGATGGCGGTTTTTGCCACGGTGAACTCGCTGGTGCAGTTGATTACGACGAACGAAATGCGCGGGCGGGTAATGAGCGTGTATAACTTCGCATTTCGCGGCGGCATGCCCATGGGCAATCTGATGTCGGGATGGCTGGTTCCGCTGTTCACGGCGCCCATCGTGCTCGGCGTGAACGGGGGTTTGCTGATCCTGTTGGCCCTTTATTTCCTGTTTGTCCAGCGGCAACTGGCCGAACGGTGAGGCCGGACGGGCGAGGGTGCCCGTCTCTCCATCAGAACCTTTTCCATCTTCGCGGCCCATCCGACCATCTATTTAGGTTGACGCTTTTGCGATAAGCTTGACCAGGGTAATCCGGGATTTTGTTTTCTGTCGCGCCACCGATGGCCTCCAATCAGGAAGAAGAAGTATTAGGCAAAGCGTACGACGGCCGGCTGATGCAGCGGCTGCTGACCTACCTGCGCCCGTACAAGCTGCACGTGGCGGTGGCGCTCGGGGCGATCATCCTGAAGTCGGGAGCGGACGTGCTGGGGCCGTTCCTTACCAAGGTTGCCATCGATAAATACCTGGCGAAGTCGCCGAACTCAAGCTCCTGGATTGGCGACCGACTGAGCGACGCTCCGCTGGTTGGGATCGCGCAGATTGGCGGGCTATACATTGGGCTGCTCATCCTCACCTTTGCGCTGGAATTTATCCAGACCTACCTGATGCAGTGGACGGGGCAGAAGGTGATGTTCGATCTGCGCAAGCAGATTTTCCGCCACTTGCAGCACATTCACATCGGGTTCTTCGACAAGAACCCGGTGGGACGGCTGGTAACGCGTGTGACCACCGACGTCGATGCGTTGAATGAAATGTTCACGGCAGGCGTGGTCTCGATTTTTGAAGACGTGTTCGTGCTGGCCGGCATCGTCGCGATCATGATGAAGATGAACTGGAAGCTGGCGCTGATCACCTTCGCCGTGCTTCCTGTGATTGTCTACGTCACCAAGATCTTTCGCGACAAGGTGCGCGATTCCTACCGGCGTATCCGCACCGCCATCGCCCGGATTAACGCGTACTTGCAGGAAGCCGTCTCCGGGATGCTGGTGTTGCAGCTTTTCAATCGCGAGAAGCGGGCGTTCAACAAATTCTCCGCCATTAACGCCTCTCATATGGAGGCGTATAAGGACGCCATTCTGGCGTATGCGTTGTATTACCCGGTGGTCGAAATCCTCTCGGCGATTGCTATTGCCAGCATCATCTGGTTCGGTGGAGGCGACGTGATCCGGGGGGTGGCGACGCTCGGCGTGCTGGTCGCGTTCATGCAATATGCGCAGCGGTTCTTCCGTCCGATCCAGGATTTGAGCGAGAAGTACAACATCTTGCAGTCGGCGATGGCGGCGGGCGAGCGCGTGTTCAAGCTGCTGGATACGAAGGCTGAAGTGACCTCGCCGGCGATCACGAAAGAGCCGCAGGGGCCGGGGCGGATTGAATTTGATCATGTGTGGTTCGCGTACGGGAATAAGTCGGCGGCAGAAAAGCCTGCCGACTCTTCGAGTCGGCTTGGACCCTTCGACTTCGCTCAGGGCAGGCTCGCGGGGGCGCCCGTCCCCACACAATCAGGTGGCGAGCCTGACTGGGTTTTGCGCGACGTCAACTTTGTGCTGGAGCCGGGCGAGACGGTTGCGGTCGTCGGGCACACCGGGGCGGGGAAGACCACGCTGATCTCGCTGCTGATGCGCTTCTACGATGTGCAGCGAGGAGCGATTCGCATCGACGGCGTGGACATCAGGGAGATGAATCTTGACGACCTGCGCAGCCGGTTCGGGGTCGTCTTGCAGGATCCGTTTCTATTCAGCGGCACGGTCGAAGGCAACATCCGGCTGGGGACGGCGCGCATTCAGGACGCAGACGTAGAGCAAGCGGCGGAGGACGTCAACCTCGCTGACTTCATCCGGACCTTGCCGGGAGGATTCAAAGAAGAAGTGCGGGAACGCGGCTCGACACTTTCGACCGGACAGAAGCAGTTGATCAGTTTTGCGCGCGCGCTGGCGCACAATCCGAAGATTCTGATTCTGGACGAGGCGACTTCGAGCGTGGATACGGAGACCGAGTTTCGCGTGCGCGATGCGCTCAACCGCATGGTGGAAGGGCGGACGGCGCTGATCATCGCACACCGGCTGTCAACGATTCAGCGCGCCGACGAGATCATCGTGATGCACAAAGGCCAGGTCCGTGAAATGGGAACGCACCAGCAACTACTGGCCCAGCGCGGGATTTATTACAAGCTCTATCAACTGCAGTATAAGGATCAGGAAATGGCGGCGGGGGCTTCCCCGGTCACGGCGAATGCGGACGACTGAACGCTGCGTGTGCTTTACTCCTTGCTTGCGCAGGGAAACTGGCTCGTGCCTTCGAACGGTGCTTAAGAGATGATCTGGCGTTATTTGGTTGAAGGTCCATGGATCGTATTCGTCGTTTACTGGCTCGCGAGTGCACTGAAGACGCGGCGCACCGTCAGCCGGGAATCCTTCGCGTCTCGTTGCGGCGTTCTTTTTCTCGAGATACTCGGTTTCGTCCTGCTCTTCAGTGACGCAGGGAAGGTCGGCGTTCTCAGTCGTCAGGTTTTCCCTCGCAGCTACGCTTTTGCCGTTACCGGCGTTGCCCTCACCTGGGCTGGCATCGCGATCGCTCTCTGGGCCCGCTGGCACCTGGGACAATATTGGAGCGCGCGAGTCACTCTCAAAGAAGACCACGAGCTCATTCGCACCGGCCCCTACGCGTATTTCCGGCACCCTATTTATTCCGGGATCGACTTGGCGGCAATCGGCGGAGCGCTCGCGATCGACCGCTGGCGATGCGTCGCCGGTGTGGCCTTGATCGTCCTCGGCTATTGGATCAAAGCGCGGAAAGAGGAATCCATGCTGTCGGTGCAGTTCGGAGAAACCTTCCGGGACCATTGCCGCCACACCGGTTTCTTGTTCCCAAAGTTTTAGGAGGAGACGGGCAACCCGTCTGTTCTCTGGTTCTCCTCCTATCTCCTGGCTCCTGCGCCCCAAGATAGCAGCGCGCTCCCTTACAATTGCACCGTGCGAATTCTGATTTCCGCCGGTGAAGCCTCGGGCGAAATGTATGGGGCGCAGCTGATTGAAGCCCTGCGGCGGGCGGCCATCGGTGCGGGGCAAAGCCCCGCCACCACACAGACCTTGCAGCTTGAATTTTTCGGGGCGGGCGGGGAGCGCATGCGCGCTGCCGGTTGCGAGATTGTTGTCGACGCCAAGGATCTCGCCGTGGTCGGCATCACTGAGGTGCTTAGCCGTCTGCCCAGGATACTTGGGCTATATCGAAAATTGATTCGCGCGGCGGATGAGAAGCGGCCAGCGCTGGCTGTGGTCATCGATGCTCCGGCCTTCAACTGGCGCGTGGCGCGGCAGATGCGCAAGCGTGGCATTCCGGTGGTTTACTACGTCTGCCCGCAGTTCTGGGCGTGGCGGCAGGGACGGGTCAAACTTCTGCGCAAGTATGTAAACAAGGCCCTCGTTATTTTTCCCTTTGAAGAGAAGTTCTATCGCGATCGTGGAGTGGACGCGACGTTTGTTGGCCATCCGTTGGCCGATTTGCCCGCGCCTGCAATTCCTCGCGAAGCTTATGCGGCTGAAAATCAGCTCGACGCCGCGAAAGTCTGGATCACGCTGATGCCGGGCAGCCGCCCGAAGGAAGTGCGCACGAATTTGCCGACGATCCTCGAGGCTGCGCGTCGTCTTGCGAAAGATCGGCTGGGCAATGATTACGAATTCCTGCTGCCCGTCGCGCGTACGCTCGACGCGGCGTTTCTCCAGCAATTGCTCGGGGTACAGGCTAATGAGACGCGGCAAGCCGCGTCTCTACAGGGGAGCGTTCACTTAGTTCCCGAAGCGCTGCCTGCGCTCTACCACTCGCGCGCCGGGATCGTGGCCAGCGGTACGGCTACGATCGAAGCCGCCCTCATGGGAACCCCGTTTGTCATGGTGTATCGCGTCTCCGCGCTCACCTACGCGATGGGCAAGCCGCGGGTGAAGGTTCCCTACTTTGCGATGGTCAACCTGATTGCGGAGGAGGAAGTTGTGCCAGAACTGGTGCAGCACAAGTTCACAGCGGAGAATGTTGTTAACGAGATGAACAAGATCATCCCTGATGGCGAGCCGCGGACGCGCATGATCCAGCAACTGGCGGCGGTGAAGGCGCGGCTGAAGCACGGGAGCGGCTCGGGCGCCCATCCTTCGGAGACGGCGGCGGAGATCATACTGCGGAAAATCAGCGGAAAATGATCAGGTAAGTCAAAGGCCGCGCGGACAGGAATGTCCGCGCCACACGAGACAAATCTCTCCCATGCTTGTCCTCACAGCATCTTTTGCGTGAAAATTGACATCTTAGAACCTAGCCCTGCCAGGAGACTCTACTTGAAGCTTTGCCACTCTCGCCCAGCGCGCCGGGCGCTCGCCTTCGCGGTTATGGTTGTTCTGAGCCTGGCGGCGAACCGGCCGGCGCGGGCGGCGGAAAAAACGCGTCTGCGCGTGGACGACTACCAGATCAACGTCGAACTGCTGCCGCAGACGCACAAGCTCACGGCGCATGCCACGGTGAAGATCACGGCGCTCGACGACATCAGCGTGGCCACGTTTCAGCTGAACAACGCGCTGCGCATTACCAAGCTCACGGACGCCAACAACAATCCACTGACTCCGGAGCGCAACACGCAGGAATCGACGGTACGGGTTGCGCTGACCAGCGGCCTGGAAAAAAATGCGAGCACCACCTTGAACTTCGAGTACGAAGGCACGCTCGAAAGCGCCGACGACAGCCCGGTGCAGGGGTTGAAGCTGGCCTACGTCGGGCCGGACACCAGCTACCTGCTTTATTCCGGACTGTGGTTTCCGGTCGCAGGATACGGGGTCAACCGATTTACTGCGACCATCAGCGTAACGGTTCCGGCGCACATGGTGGTGGTCGGCAGCGGGAAAGAAGCGGTTGGGGCTGCGCCCGCCAGCGCAATTCCCAAGAACGCAGCCGCGCTGGCGAACTCGAAGACCTTCACCTTTACCTGGGACAAGCCGAGTTTTCCGGGCACGATCATTGCGGGCACGTTCCAGGAATTCAAGAGCGACGAAGCGGGCATGGACCTGCACGTGTTCTTCAAACCCGACAAACAGGCCCTGGGCGCGGAGTACGCATCGACCGCCATCAAGGCGTTCACCTACTTCGTCACGCAGTATGGACTGGCACCCTCAACGCGGTTAAAAGTGGTGGAACTGCCGGATGACACGGTGCCGACGGCGTGGGCTCCCGAAATCGCGGCGCTCTCCGGCCGCGCCATCACGGAGAAGATCAACTACCGCTTGCTGGCGAATACGATTGCCCATCAGTGGTGGGGCGTGTCGGTGAGTCCCGCCTCGAAAGCTGACTGGTGGATCAGCGACGGCTTCTCGCGCTACTCCGAGGCTCGCTATGTAGAGAGCGCGGCGGGCGAAGCGGGGCTGGAGGAAATGGTGAAGGACATGTCGGTGGGCGCGCTCGCCTACGACAGCGTTCCGCTTTCGAGCGCCGACAAGCTTGACTATTTTTCTCCTGACTTTCAGTCGCTGGTGACCGACAAAGGCGCGATGATCCTGCACATGCTGCGCTGGGTGGTGGGCGAGAAGAATTATCTGAAGATCATGCGCGACTTCGCCACCAAGTATGCGGGCAAATCTGCGAGCACCGACGACTTCCGCGAGCTCAGCGAGAAGGTCTATGGCGAGAAGCTGGTCTGGTTCTACTCGCAGTGGATGGATTCCACCAGCGCCCCCGAGTTCAAGGCCAAATACACGGTCTACCGGCTGGGCAGCAACAAAGGCTTCCGGATTGTGGGCGCGATCACGCAGGATCTGGACCTCTTCCGTATGCCGGTAAACTTGAGAATCGATACCGACGGAAGAACGGAAGAAAAGCGCATTGAGGTGGTGGGCACCAATTCTCCGTTTTCGGTGGAAACCTTTGGACGCCCGCGGCGGATCACGCTCGATCCCCAAAACCGGGTGCTGACCAACTCCGCCGACATCAAGCTGCGGTCCTCGATCATGCGCGGACAAGGCCTGACCCAGCAAGGCGACCTGGCCGGAGCGCTGAGCGAGTTCAACAAGGCGCTCGAAGCGAACAAGAACAGTTCGCTGGCGCACTACCGGATCGCCGAAGTATTTTTCCTGCAGAGGAATTATCAGGCGTCGGCCAACGCCTACCGCGAATCCTTGAATGGCGACGGGGAGCCGCGCTGGACCGAGGTTTGGAGCCACCTGCAACTGGGCAAGATTTTCGACGTAACCGGCCAGCGCGAACGCGCCATCAATGAATACCGCCAGGCTATTCAGACCAACGACAACACCCAGGGCGCGCTCGACGAGTGCCGCCGCTACATGCAAAAGCCCTACGAGCGGGAAAAAGAGAAAGAAGGAGACTAAGCAAAAAAGAAGGCCCGCATCACCAGGCGAGTGGCGGTGCAGGCCAGGAAGGAACGATACCAATGTAGAGCATGCGGCGATAAATGTCAAGTAGGTCTATGGACTTTGTTTTTTGTGGAGTTTCTGGCCGGGGAAGAGCCGCCAATCCTGAATCGCCGCGCAGCCCGCGCCTTGACCCATACCTGACGAACGCGTAGAGTTTTTACACCGGGGTGAGGTGCTTTTTGATGTCAAGCGAAACCAGCAAATACCTGAAATTCGGTTCTGTCACGGTGTTGATTCTCGTCTCGCTCGGCTATCTCGCCTACACGGGAGTACAGGACAGCAAGAGTTATTACGTCACCATCAAAGAATTGAACGGCATGGGGAATGAGGCTTACTCCAAACGTCTGCGGGTGGCGGGCAACGTGGTGCCGGGTTCGATCAAGCGCTCGGGAACCCGCGTGGACTTCATGCTGAAGGAAAACGATCTGACCCTGCCGGTTTCCTATACCGGGACCGAAGCTCCTCCCGACACTTTCAAGGACGATTCGCAAGCCCTGGCTGATGGCAGTTTCGGACGCGACGGCGTTTTCCACGCCAAGCAATTGCAGGCCAAGTGCGCTTCGAAATACGCGCCGCAGCCGGGAGCCACTCCAACCGCCGAGCCCGGCAAGAGCATGTCGCAGAATCAGAATTCGGGATCGAGCGGGATGGCGAACTGACGCTAAGATCCAGCGCCTGAAGGCGGAATCTTTTCCAAAATTTGCGGCACGCCTGAAGGCGTGCCCTGATACGAATCTCGCTAACATTACAGGCTACCGACCCCTTGACTGAAGCCGCCCCTGTCGTCACCGTTTCGAACCTGATCAAGCAGTTTGGCCGATTTGCGGCGCTGCGCGGGGTAAGCGCGGAGTTTTCGGGCGGGAAGCTCTATGCCATTCTCGGCGATAACGGCGCCGGCAAGACCACCCTGCTGCGGACTCTCGCGGGACTCAACCAGCCGTCGAGCGGCGAAGTGACGGTTCTCGGCGCCAGGAGGTTTCACGACATCTGCCAGCAGGTGGGCTACATGGCGCATCCTTCGCTGCTCTACGACGAGATGAGCGGGATGGAGAACCTGGAATATTTCGCCCGGCTGTACGGAATCACCGACGGTACGCGCTGCGCAGAGGCGATCCTTGCGGTCGGACTCGATCCCGAACTCGTTCGGCCGGTCGGCCAGTATTCGCAAGGCATGCGGCAGCGGATGTCTTTGGCGCGAGCTTTACTAAATTACCCCAAAATCCTTTTGCTGGATGAACCCTTCTCGAACGTGGACCTGCATTCTGCCACGGAAATGGTCCGGCTGCTGGCGGGTGCGCGCGATCGAGGCACAACCATCTTCGTGGTCACGCACCAAGCCTCGTTGCTCGATGGCGCAGCCGATGAGTTCGTTTGGATGGAGTCCGGCAAGATTGTCGGTCGCACGCGGGACCTGAAACGCCTGGAGGCCAGGAAATGAGCGCGCCCACTGGCATCACCCGCGCCACGCTGCTCAAGGACCTGCGCCTGGAGTGGCGGTCGAAGGACGCGATCAACTCCATGCTGTTCTTTTCGTTGCTGGTGGTAGTGGTGTTCAGCTTTTCGTTCGATCCGACGGCCGAAGAATCGCGCCAGATTGCCGGCGGGCTGATTTGGGTGGCGTTCCTGTTCGCCGCGGTGGTGGCGCTGAACCAGACCTGGGCGCGAGAGCTGCGTAATCAGGTCCTCGACGCCTATCGGGTATCGCCCGCTCCCGCGAATTCGCTGTTCATCGCGAAGACAGTGGGCAATTTCATTTTTGTCAGCGTGCTGGAAGCGTTGATGACTCCGCTGTTCATCGTGTTTTACCGGCTGCGTTCGCTCGGCCCGGTGTGGCAGTTGCTCCTGGTGGCAGTGCTCGGAACCTGGGCGTTGGTCGTGAACGGAACCTTTTTCGCGACGATGTCGATCCGCACCCGCAGCCGCGAGATCATGCTGCCGCTGCTGATGTTCCCCATCTCGACCCCGGCTCTTATCGCCATGGTGTGGGCCACGACCGCTATACTCAAAGGCGAAGGCGCGCGCTTCTGGATGGCATTGCTTGTTAGCTACGATCTGGTGTTTACTACGGTGTGTCTGCTGTTGTTTGAAACCGTGTTGAACGCGGAATGAGGTAATTGCAGAGGTCAGAGGTCAGATTGCAGAAGTGAAAACCATGTAGCTTTTACCTCTGCAATCTGACCTCTGACCTCTGCAATGTCTCGATGATTGAATGACTCAATGAAACGCGCCTTTCCCATCTTCGGAGTGCTGACCGCGATCCTGCTGAGCTACGCGCTGTATATGGCGCTGGTGTGGGCGCCCACGGAACGGACCATGGGCAATGTGCAGCGGATTTTCTACTACCACGTGCCTTCGGCTTGGACGGCGTTCATCCTTTTCTTCGTCAATTTCGGAGCCTCGGTTGTCTATCTGGTCAGGCGCAAGCCGGCTGCCGATATCGTTGCGCTGGTCAGTGCTGAGGTGGGCGTCGTTTTCTGCACCGTTGTGCTGATCACGGGTCCGATCTGGGCGCGTCCGGTCTGGGGCATCTGGTGGACTTGGGATATGCGCCTGACCTCGACCCTGGTGCTGTGGCTCATCTATGTGAGCTATCTTTTTCTGCGCCGCTTTTCTTCCAGCGGAGAGACGCCTTTGCTGGCGGCGTCCCTGGCCGTTTTGGGCGCGCTGTGCGTGCCCTTCGTTTATTTTTCGATCTGGTTCTTCCGCACCCAGCACCCGCAACCGGTGATGGGCGGAGGTGGATCCATCGACCCGCGCATGCTGCACGTGCTGCTCATAAACTGGCTGGCCTTTTCGTGCTTCGCCTTTCTGGTTTGCTGGTCGCGGTATCGCCTCGAAAAGTTGCAGCGCGACGTTGACCAGGCCCACGCCATGGAATCGCTGCGCGATCCGCACGGGAGTGTGCGATGAGCGGAAACCCTTACCTTTTTGCAGCCTATGCCGCCACCTGGATCATCCACATTGTCTACATCTCCACCATTGTTTCCCGATATGCACGGCTCAAACGGGAAATCGCGGAATTGAATAGGCACCAGATTCCAGGGGCAAGGTCTTAGCGCGCGGGCCAAATCGGTCGTCCCTCCGGGACTTGCGTTGTCTTTCCGACGTTTTCCCAGCGCTGAAGCGCTGGGCTAATTTTGGTCGGCCCCTCCGGGGCTGGCTTGTCAGGCAACTCGATGAGAACTCGCATCTGAGAACTGGGACCTGACACCTGAGACCTGAGGCCTTTTTCTTACAACCATTTGCCCCACTTTTGGCTTCTCACCATGCGGCGCAAAGCGTCTGCCCGCTTGACAGCGTAACTGTTGGATGTAAAAGTATTTGTTTGGTTCAATCCCAGTATTCTGGTGACAGGTACGCATCCGCTTCCTAAGGGCGTCGAGCCGCAGCGGTGTTTGTGTGCCATTCATGTTCTCACCCCACGAAATTGGGAAATCGGAGGAGCTTCGTGAATCGGAATCGCCCTGTGTCGGTAGGAGGTTTGGTGAGAGGTCCGGTGACAGAAAACAAGACAGGAAGTGTGCTGAAGGCCGCTTTGCTGGCAGCAGCAGTGCTGGCAGCCGCTGGCGTCGCGTTCTATTTTTCAACCACCGTAAATGCCGCCAAAGCCAGCGGGCCCAAGCCAAATGCCCACCAGGCTGTTTCGCCGAGGGCAGTGTCGCTGCCGCTGTTCTTTGAGCCCAACCGGGGCCAGACCGATGCCCGGGTCAAGTTCCTGGCGCGCGGCGCCGGCTACGGGCTGTTTCTGACGGCGGATGAAGCGGTGCTGGAATTGCGCCGAGCGGTCAGCACTCCGCATTCTGCGGGCAGCTCTCAGCTCTCAGCTCTCAGCTCTCAGCGTGCTTCCAGTGCGGTGATTCGCATGAAGCTCGATGGAGCCAGTTCGTCCGCCCGCGTCTCCGGCGCTTCGCCTCTGCCGGGGAAGAGCAATTATTTTATTGGCAATGATCCTTCCAAATGGCGTCACGACATTCCGCAGTTTGCCCGGGTGGAGTATCAAGCGGTTTATCCCGGCATCGACCTGGTTTACTACGGCGACGAGGGACAGCTGGAATACGACTTCCGGGTTGCGCCGGCGGCCGACCCGAGCCAGATTGTGCTCAGCTTCCAAGGCGCTTCCGCGCACATTGTTTCAGGAGAACCCGGTGTTTCGGGGGACTCCGGTGATCTCGTGCTCTCGACCGCCAACGGCGACGTACGCTTCCACGCGCCTCGCGTGTATCAGCCGGAGGGAAACAGTCAGAAGACGATCGCGGGCAGCTTCCGGCAGATTGCGGACAACAAAATCGGGTTCACCGTCGGAGGCTACGACCACAGCCGCGAACTGGTCATCGATCCCATCCTGACCTATTCGACCTACCTGGGCGGAACGGGCACCGAGTCATTCGTGCACGTAGCCATCGGTCCGGATAACAATATTTACCTGGTGGGCTCGACCAACTCAGCAGACTTTCCCTTGCCGCCCGTCCAACCGAACGGCTGGGCCGACCCGCCGGTCCAGTCTTGTCTTGGCAATTTTGGATTTGTACCAACTCCAACCTCGCCCTGTCCGACCAGCACGGCGACCAACATCTTCATCGCGGTGATAAACCCCACTCTGCAGCCGCCCAATTATGTGCCCGCTCAGCAACTGATTTACGCGACCTATCTGGGCGGTTCGGGGACTGACTATGCTGCTGGCGTCGCGGTGCATGCGGCTTTGGACCAGTTAACTTCAGGCTTCGACGTATTCGTGGCCGGATCGACCACATCTACCGACTTTCCCATCAACGGCGCAGAGGCCGCGTTTGAAGCAGGACCAGGGGAGGATGCGGGGACGACTTGCGTCGGCCCCATTCCATACCCGTCTCCCGTGCCATGCCACGGTTTTCTCGCCAGGGTGAATATTGGAACAAGCACAAGCACCAGCTCGCTACGTTATTCCACCTACCTTGCGGGTAGCAATGCCGCAGGCAATGCCACCGATATTGTCACCGGAATGGCCATCGATGCTGCCGGAAACGCCTACGTCACCGGCAACACCACATCGACCAACCCCGTCAGCGACGGCTTTCCTGCGAATCCCAATGGCTATCAGACGTCGTCGAACTCTCCCGGGAACCCCCAGTTCTTCGCCAGCGAGATCAACACCACATACAGCGGACCCCCGAGCATGATCTACTCCACGTACTTTGGCGGCTCAAATCCGGCAGTGGCGACTGCTAACGGGGGCGGCATTGCCGTGGACCCGACTTCCTCCAACGTGAGCATGTACTTCACCGGCACCACCAACATGCTGCCCACAGGGTTGAACGGGGGACCCGGGTTCCCGCTCTTCAATGCGTGGCAGTCCTGCCTGGACGAGCCCGGTAACCATGGCACGTGCACCTTGTCGAACCCAACCAATACGGACGCTTTTGTCGCCAAGATCAGCCCTTACCTGCCGGGCTCCCTTCCGGTCTATTCCACATATATAGGTGGCAGCGGTACCGATGCCGGCCTCGCCATCGCAGTGGACACATCCAGTCAGGCCTACGTCACCGGGTCGACCAACTCTCTCGATTGGGGTTGCAACTGCACTGGTTTTCAGAACGGTTATCTTGGAGTCGGCGGGAACAGCAACGCCTACATCGCCAAGCTTGGCAACCTGACCGAGTCGGTGTATCCGTTGACCTACTTCACGTATTTGGGCGGCTCCGGCCCGGACAGCGGCCAGGACATTAAAGTGGATTCGGTGCAGGCAGCGCACGTGGCGGGTACCACCGATTCCCAGAACCCACTCCTCCCTGTAACCGTCGACGCCTTCCAGCCGACCTATGGCGGAGGAGCGAGCGACGCCTTCGTGGCGCTGATTGCGACGACATTGTCGGGAGTCGGCGCTGCCGGCGATTACCTGAGCTATCTGGGCGGCAGCGGAACGGATCAGGGCACTGGAATCGCACTCGATGCCTTCAACGCCGCCTACGTGGCGGGGTCAACCAATTCGACGAATTTTCCTGCGGGCAAGGAAACTCCGCTGCAGGGGACGTTGAACGGGACGCAGCCCGATGCGTTTGTGAGCGAGATTGGCGCGGTCAGCGTTCTCACCGTGTCGAAGCCTACCAGCAGTCCATCGCCTAACCCGGTCGCGGCCGGAACCCAAGCCGCGTTTACCTTCAACATCATCAACAACGGACCCGACACCGCGTACAATGTGACTTTCTATGCCACAGTGCCCTCTACCGGGCTGTCGACCAACGCCCAGGCCAAAGTGACCGAGAACACGGGAACCTGCGCCCCGCCCAGCGGAACGATCATCGTTTGCAATATTGCAACACTGGCGGCATGCACGATACCGCCCTGCCCCGTCAACGCGGCGGTCGAAGTCGACGTTACGCCGTCGATTAACGCTAACCTCTCGACAATTCCGGTCTCGGCCTACGCCGTGGCGAACGGTGCGACCGCAGGATCCAACACGCTGTCGCAGCAAGTGGACATCGTCGACTTCAGTGTTAGTGCCTTTACTTCGACGCCCTCCATCAACGCCGGCGACACGGCCACCATCCAGGTCGCGTTCTGCCCCACTGCCCAGAGTATTCCGTATGGCGGTTACAGCGCCAGCATTACCCCAAGCGAAAGCACCTCGCCTACGATGGTGACTGCAACCACGCCCACGTTTCAGCCGACCCCGGTCGTACTTTCAGGGACCGCTTGTGAAAATACAACGCTGAGCATCGCTACCGTGGCCCGCCCCGTGTCCACCATGCTCTTCGGCCGCGGCTCATTCTATGCCGCCTGGCTTCCCATCGGAGGTCTGAGCCTGGCCGGACTAGGTATCGGCGCCAGCCGCAAGCGACGGCGCTGGTTGGCCGCCCTGGTTCTGGGACTGATCGCGGGTGCGATCGTGCTGCAGTCGGCTTGCGGGTCCTCCAGCACCAGCACCAGCCCCGGCGGCGGAACGCAGGCTGCTTACTACACCATCACGATCACCGGCTCCGCCGCCACGGGAGCGGCGCACAGCACCCAGGTGGAACTGACCGTGCACTAGAAATAAACGCGCGTTTTTTGGACAAGCCTCCGCCCCGGCGGAGGCTTTTTTCGGGCGAAGAGCTAGCGGTCAAGAACTGAAGGCTGAGAGCTGATCTATGAACGATCCCATCCGGAACGATGCCATCCGACGCGATGTGTTGGCGGAAGAAACGCATGGCGGACGAGTGTGGATCCTGCTCATGGCGCCGGCACTGATCGGCCCGGCGATCTCATTGTCGCGGCCGGGGGGGCGGACATCGGTGGCCGTCTCGGGAGCGATCCTGGTAGTTCTCATCGCGCTGGGCGTGAGTGCAATGGCATGGAGCGGGTTCCAGTACCGCTTTCTGCAGGACGGGGCTGAGATTCGCATGCTTGGATTCCGGCTGCGTTCGATTCCGAAACAGTCGATCGTAAGTTATTCGATCGAGCCCTGGACCTTTATTCGCGGTTACGGCATTCGCGGGATCGGGAACACGCGAGCCTATGTCTGGTGCAACCAGGTCGTCCATATCAAGACTTCGAACGGCGAAATTTTTCTGGGACACAAGGATCCCGAGCGCATTGTGCGCGATCTGGATATGGTGATGGGAGTCTTGACGCGCGGTTAGACAAGATCTGTCAGCGAGTGATGGTTCACTGACGCTCAACTGAATTCCTGCTACAAATAATCTTCTATGCGAATTCTTTTTATCGGTGGAACTGGAATCATCAGCACTGCCTGTACCGCGCTAGCCGCCGAGCGCGGTTTCGAGCTTACCCTGCTATGCCGCGGCCAGCATGCGGCGCAGCTTCCGGCCGGGGTCAAAAGTCTTATCGCGGATGTGAACGATCCCTCGCTGGTCCACAAGCTGGAGCACGAGTCCTTTGACGCGGTGGTCGACTGGATTGCGTTCGCTCCGGCCGACATCGAACGCGATCTCAAGTTATTTCGCGGACGCACCCGGCAGTTCGTCTTCATCAGCTCCACCAGCGCTTATCAGAAGCCGCAGACTCATTACCTGATGACCGAGTCCACTCCGCTGGCCAATCCGCATTGGGAGTATTCGCGAAACAAGATTGCTTGCGAAGAACGCCTGATGCAGGCCTATCGCGACGAGGACTTTCCCGTAACCATCGTGCGGCCATCGCTCACCTATGGCGAAACCCTGATTCCGCTGGTGCTCAATAGCTGGCAGCAGTCTTACACCGCCGTAGACAGGATGATCCGCGGACAAAAAATGGTTGTGCCGGGAGACGGCTCTTCCTTATGGGTGGTGACGCACAACACCGATTTCGCCAAGGGACTGGTCGGCTTGCTCGGCCACCCGCAGGCCATAGGGCACGCGTTTCACATTACATCGGATGAGGCGCTTACCTGGGACCAGTTGTTCCGCATCGTCGGTGCCTCCGTCGGCGTGGAACCGCAATTGGTGCATATTCCGTCCAACTTCATCATCGCTTGCTTGCCTGAAAAGGAGGGGACCTTGATCGGAGACAAGTCTGTGAGCGTGGTTTTCGATAACTCCAAGATCAAACGTTTTGTTCCCGGCTACTCGGCCACAACTAGTTTTGACGAAGGGATTCGGCGGTCGATCGCGTGGTTTAATGCGGATCCTTCGCGAAAACAAATTGACCACCCGGTGAATGCCACCATGGACAAACTGATTTCCGCCTACGAGAAAGGGATGAGCGAAGCGGTGCGGAGCTTCCGACAGTAGGTTAATCAAAAACCTCGCGAAGCGGCGTTACCGGCTGTTTCCGGCCTCTTAGGAGGAAGTCTCCGGCCTGCAGCCGATCCAATTCGGCAAACCACTTGGCAACGTCTTTACTGGGTGCGTTGACGAGCAACGAGGCCCCTGAAGAACTCGTCTCTGTGTAGAAAGTGTCACCTCGGCGGCTAAAGCCGGATTCCAAACCGTGTCTTTATCGCAGCGCTGAAGCGCTGCGCCACCCAAGATCAAAAACAAAAAGCGGTGGACAACTGCGCCACCCGAAATCAGCCCGCAACGGTCACTCTTCACAAAGCCGAAGCCGTTGCCTTTCCGGTTTCCGCGGCTACGCGCTGGCTTTGTCGATGAGGGGCAGGGGTTTCTCGGCGGATGCGGACGCCTCCAGTTCCAACTGCTCCTGCCCGCTGAGCGCGGAAACCTTCCCCCGGTAGCTTTTCAGGTGCCGCTGCGCGGTCTCAAACGCTTCCTGCGCCTTGTTCAGGTTCTTGCCGACGTTTTCAAACTGGTTCTGGAAAAAGTCGAATGACTTTTGCGCCTTGGCCAGTTCGGCGCGGCTCTTCTCGAATCGGCTGGCAACTTCGTACCACTTGTGGACGAGCGCGATGGTGTGCAGCGTCATCAGCAAAGTGTTGGGCGAGACGGGAAAGACGTGCTGCTCGTTCATCCAGTCGCCCAGTTCGCGGTTGCGGATGACCTCCATATATAAGGTTTCGCTGGGCAGATACATGAGCGCGATTTCCGTGGTGCCGTTCTCCGGTTGGATGTACTGCTGGATGCGTTTGGCTTCCGCCTTCATCACGCGCACCAGGGCGACGCGCGCTTCGGCGATCTCGTCTTCGTCATTGCTCTCGAACAGCGCAATCACTTGCTCGCGCGGAAACTTGGCGTCGATGGGCAGCTTGCGATCGGGGAAATAGATGACAGCGTCGGCGCGTCCTCCGCCCTCGCCCACCGATGCCTGCAGCGCGAACATGTGCGCGGGCAGGAAGTCGGCGAGCAGCCGCTCCAGGCTCGCTTCGCCGAACTGGCCGCGGAGATGCGGCAGCTTAAGCAGGTTGTTCAAATCATTGATCGAGTGGCCGAGCGCGCCGACTTCACGCAGTTGCTCTTCCGCGGCCTTCAGGTGTTGTTGAACTTTTTCGAATTGGGCAAATCCTTCCTTGATGTTCTGATCGAGCTTCTGCTGCACCTGGTCGGTGATGGCCATCAGCTTCGAGTCGACGCGATCGCGAATCGAATCGAGGCTTTGCGCGGTCTGCTGATTCAGGCTCTGAAATTCGACCTTGAGTTGCTGGGTCGTGAGCAGAAGAGAATTGGTCAACTCGGTCCTGCCCTCGCTCAAGCTGCGGTTTTGTTCCTCTCTGCCCGCGGCAAGTTGCTGCTCGACCGAGCCCCTGATCTCTGAAAACCCTTGCTGGATGCGGTCTGTGACCTGCTGGCGCAGGTCCCCTTTGGTCTGCTCCAACCTACTGGCCATATCGGCAGTAGCGGCACTGAACTTCTGGCCAAGGCTGGTACCAAGCCTTTCGAGCTGACCTGCAACTTCCGCCTTTGCATCTACTTGCGCGGCAGCCGAAATGCGGCGCAGCAAAACGGCCGAGAACCCAAGCAGGACAAGGGTTCCGGCGAGCACGGTAACCAGCAGTATGGTCTCCATAGTAAGTAGCTGAGCTGAATTCTAGAAGCTAGCGTGAGAGATGGAAAGCGGAAGTTTAGCGGCAATCCCCAAGTCGAAAGCTTTCAACTAACGCTCATGCTCAGGGCCCTGGCGGTTTCATTCGCGATGTTGGCGGTATGTCCCGGCCCCTGCGCGGCGGAAACAACTCCGCCGGCGGTCGTTCTTCCTAAGGGCCTTAGCACCAACGGTAGCAGCAAACAGCCCACCCCCCAATCGAACTCGGCGGCCGCGTCCTCCACTGGCGAGGACACTGCCGCCGAGAACGAACTGTTGGAAGCGGTGAACCAGAGCCGCCAAGTAGCGGGTGTGCCGCCGTTGCGCAGGAACGAAAATTTGCGTGAAGCGGCGCTGGCGCACGGCTATCGGATGGTTACCAGCGAGCGTCTGGAGCATCAGTTCTCAGGTGAGCCCTCTCTGCTCGAAAGAATTGCCCAGGCCAGCCCACTGAACGGGGCGCTGACCGACGCACTGAGGATCGACCGCGCCGGAGAGAACATTGCCAATGCAACCTGCGCTCCGGGGGCGAATGAAGTGCTGATGCGCTCAGCCCCGCACCGGCAGAACCTGCTTGATCGTGAATTCAATGTCGTGGGCATGGCGGCCATCTGGAGCCATGGCCGGCTGTACGTGGTTCAGGATTTCGCGCGCGAGGTCCCGTCGTATTCGGCCGAGCAGAGCGGGAAATTAGTGGGCCGGGCCGTTGATGAAGTACGTCAAGAGGCAGGACTGCCGGAACTTGTGCAACTCACGCCGCCGAATCTCGACGAGGCCGCCTGCTCGCTGGCCAGAGAGAGCCGACCGAACGCACGGCTGCTGGCGACCGCTTACGATAATCGAAAAATTATCACTTACACCGAGAGCCGCCCGGGAGTGTTGCCTCAGGGTGCGCTACGTTTGCTGCGCGATCCGGGCGTTCAGCAGTTTGCGGCAGGCGTTTGCTACGCGCGTAATGCCGCGTATCCGACTGGGACATACTGGGTCGCGATTCTTCTCTACTAAGTAGTTCGAATCCTGCGATATAATGATGGTACGTTAATGATTTCTGGCCGCATCGGATTCGAGCTGGCTCTGGTGGCGGTGCTTTGCGTTCTGACGATTTTTCTCTTTCCAGCCATGCAGGGTCCGTATCCTGTCGTCAATGGACCGGCTACCGCCCTGCAAGCCGCGCGAGCTGCGCTTCGCGTGCAGATCGCCATCGTGCAGGCCGCTTTCAATTCGCAGGGAAACTCCCCGATTTCGCCGCTGGCAGTTGTGTTCTCGATGTCACTCCCAACTACCGAATTGGGAGGGGCCGGCTCGCCCGAGCACAGCGCCATCCTCCGCTGTTGATCCCCCTCACTTGGTCGCTTTAGGACTTGTCAGTCGCCTGTTGCAGCCGCCCGCATTGGTCGCGATGCACAGGAGATTGTCCACCCCGTCACCATCAGTGCCTACAAGACACCGAGTGTCTTCCATGTGAGGAGGATTGAAGAAATGACGCAGAAAAGAATCAAGACATTTGCTTTACTGGCAGCGCTGGCTTGCGCGCTGACCCTGGCAGGATGCGCCAAGAAGGCGGCCAAGGTTACGCCACCGCCTCCGCCTGCGCCCGCACCCAGCGCACCGACCGCCACTCTAGCCGCTAACCCCAGCGTGATTCAGCAGGGACAGTCGTCCGAATTGACGTGGCAAACCAGCAACGCCACTGAAATTACCATTGCCGGACTCGGCACCTTGCCGCCGTCCGGTTCCCGGTCGATCACGCCGAGCGATTCCACCACCTACACCTTGGTCGCGAAAGGGCCGGGAGGAACGAAAGATGCCTCTGCCCGCGTCACGGTCAACGTCCCCATGGCCAAGGCAACGCCCTCACCTACGGATGAGGAGTTGTTCGCCAAGAACGTCAGAGATGTTTTCTTCGACTACGACAAATACGCCATCCGCACCGACGAGGCGCCCACCGTCCAAAATGACGGAGCCTTCCTCTCGCAGCATCCGAACATCAAGGTTCTGGTGGAAGGGCACTGCGACGACCGGGGATCCGAGGAATATAACATCGCCCTTGGAACCAGCCGCGCGGAATCGGTGAAACAATCGCTCTTGCAGCAAGGGGTCTCGGCAGAGCGTATCAAGACGATCAGCTACGGTAAAGAAAGGCCGTTCTGCACCCAGGACAACGAACAGTGCTGGCAGCAGAACCGGGTTGACCATTTCGTATTTCAACGCTGAGCGTGGTTCGAGGAGGGCGGCATGGCTCAACCCGCCCTCCTCTGTGTGCTCGCACAATGAGTTTCTTCGAGAAGGACGACTAGAATGAACACAAGGAGCGAGCCATGAAATTCAACATCAAAGCTCTGGCCTTGGCGTGGGCAATCTTGTGGGGATTGGTGATGCTGGTGACGGGTCTAGCCAACTTGATCTGGGGCAACTATGGGCAGCAATTCCTCCAGACAATGTCGTCGGTGTACCCCGGCTACCATGCAACGCGGAGCATTGCGGAGGTGATCGTCGGGACGCTCTACGGGGTCGTAGACGGTCTCGTTGGTGGCACCGTCTTTGCCTGGCTTTACAATCAGTTGGCCAAGACTGGCGTCTGAGCAGCAAGGGAAATTCCCCAGAGATGAGTGAGAGCGTACAGACGACGAGTACAAGCGGGTGGAGAACCTGGCTTGTCGATCGCGTGGCCGAGTTGCGGCAGCGCGAAGAACAGGTCTTCCTGGTTTTGGCGCTGGTGATCGGCGCATTGACGGGTTTGGCGGTGGTCGCTTTCATCCTGCTAACCGAACGATTGGGGATGCGCCTGTATCCGGTGGGTGGCGCTCCGTGGCGGCGGGTACTGTTTCCGGTGGCCGGGTCGCTCAGCATCGGCTACCTGCTGTATCGCTATTTTCCGAATGCGCGAGGCAGCGGCGTGCCGCAGACGAAGGCTGCCTTGTTTGCGCGCGAAGGCACGATCACATTGCGCACCGTGCTCGGCAAGTTCTTCTGCACTTCCGCCACCCTTGCCAGCGGCATCCCGCTGGGACGCGAAGGGCCTTCGGTGCAAGTGGGTGGGGGCATTGCTTCGGTGCTCGGACGGCTGGCCGGGCTGCGCACCGAGCAAGTCAAGAACCTGATCCCGGTGGGAGCAGCGGCCGCCATCGCAGCCGCATTTAATACGCCTCTGGCCGCCGTGCTGTTTGCGCTGGAGGAGATCATGGGCGATCTGCATGCGCCAGTGATTGGTGGGGTCGTGCTTGGCTCCGCGACTTCCTGGATGGTGTTGCGCTTGCTTCTCGGCAACAACCCCCTTTTCAAGGTTCCGCAATATCAACTGGTGAATCCGGCGGAGTTTGCGGTTTATGCCGTGTTGGGTGTGGCCGGCGGTGTGGTTTCGGCGGCCTTCTCGGGGATGTTGCTGGGTATGCGGGCACGCTTCCTGCGCTTTCCGCAGAAGACAGTCTGGTTCCAACCGGTGGTGGGAGGGCTGCTGGTCGGGCTGATTGGCTGGTTTGTGCCGCAAGTTCTGGGCGTTGGTTATGGCTACGTCGGCGACGCGTTGAACGGAAATATGGCGTTCAAAATAATGCTACTGCTGGTGGTTCTGAAGCTTCTTACCGTAACCACCAGTTATGCTTCCGGTAACGCCGGTGGCATCTTCGGCCCCGCCCTGTTTATCGGCGCCATGCTGGGAGGCACGGTGGGGACGGTGGCGCATCGCTTGTTTCCCGCCTACACCGCGACGCCGGGCGCCTACGCCCTGGTTGGGATGGGCGCGGCCTTCGCGGGGATCGTGCGCGCTCCCATGACTTCGGTGCTGATGATCTTCGAGATGACACAGGACTATGCCGTGATCGTCCCGCTCATGATCGCGAATCTGATCAGTCTTTTCATCGCTTCCCGCTTGCAGCACTCGCCCATCTACGATGCGCTCGCCGTGCAGGATGGCATACACCTGCCGAGGGAGGAAACGCGCCGACGCTATGGCGAGCGCCAAGTAAGAAAAGTAATGCAGGCTGCGAACCAGTTGCTGCCAGGCGGGATTACGGTTCGGGAAGCGCTGCAACGAGCGAGATCGAGCGAGATCCGGACGTGGCTGGTGGCGGACCGACGAGGCGTGATTGGGGTTATCAGTCTTGCGCAGCTGGAACAAGAACTGGCGAAGGGCGCGGATCAGAAAATCGGCAAGGTGGTGGAAGCCGTGGTGTTTCCGCACGTCCATTCCGATCAGGGAATAGATTTGGCGCTCGAGCGCATGGGCACCAATCAGATCGAAATGCTGCCCGTGGTGAACCGCGCCGACATCCACAAACTGGAAGGCGTCGTGACCCTGCAGGATGTTTTGCACGCATACGGCGTTGACCACACCTGATCGTTGGGGTTTGGCCGCGGAATCCAACCTGCATCGACGCTCATCTATGCAGCATGAACCTGGACAGCCTTGTAGAACCCCTCTCTTCGCATCAATCTCTGCGTGGAAATTTGCCGGAGGAACCGGGGCACTCCGCCGCTGCCGAATCTGGCGACGCCGGGTTGCTCGACTCGTACTCGCGAGCGGTGATCGCCGCGGTGGAAAGAGTCAGTCCATCGGTGGTCAACGTCGAGGTGCATCAAGCGGTGCGCCCAAGCAGCGGAAGAACGCGTCCCGGCGGGCGTTCCGGCGAACATTCAAGTGAACCCCGCGAGCGCCGCGGCGGCGGCTCCGGTTTCGTATTCACGCCCGATGGATTGATTCTCACCAATAGCCACGTCGTACACGACGCCACCCGGATCGAGGTAACGCTGGCCGACGGAAGGCGCGCTCCGGCTCACACCATCGGCGACGACCCGGCTACCGATCTTGCCGTTATTCGCATTGATGCTTCCGGATTACAAGCCGTCCCGCTGGGCGATTCGCAGCAACTGCGGCCGGGGCAGATGGCGATTGCCATTGGCAATCCTTACGGATTTCAGTCTACAGTCACGGCGGGTGTGATCAGCGCGCTGGGGCGATCGCTGCGCTCGTATTCGGGACGATTGATCGAGGACGTCATTCAAACTGACGCCGCTTTGAATCCCGGAAATTCCGGCGGCCCGCTGGTTGACTGGCGAGGCCATGTGATCGGAGTCAACACAGCGACAATTCTGCCGGCACAGGGAATCTGCTTCGCGATCGGAATCAATACCGCAAAATTCGTAGCCAGCCGCTTGCTGCGCGATGGGCGGATCCGGCGCAGCTACATCGGCGTCTCGGCGCAGACAGTTCCGATTCATCGCCGCGTGGTGCGCTTCTATGGTCTGGAGAGAGAAACTGGGGTGGTCGTCGTCGGAATCGAGGACCGCAGCCCGGCGCGGATTGCAGGCTTGCGCGAGGGCGACGTGATCGTGGCGCTGGATGACAAGCTTGTGGCCGGCGTAGATGACCTGCATCGCTTGTTGACCGATGCTCAAGTCGGTGCGCGCTGCGCTTTGACGGTGGTTCGCCACACCGAGAAGCTGACCTTGCCAATATTTCCCGAAGAGGCACGCTAGAAACCAATCATTGCCGGTGGCCGCTGCCATCGCATTGCACACACTGGATTTCGTGTGTTAGCTTCGATTTCGAGAGGTCTGCTTGCGACACACGGTTCCGGCGGGACTGGACCGCAAGGAAACTGAGGTTTACCTGCGGCTCGATGGGGCGCGTCTTCCCCAGCATATCGCCATCATCATGGACGGAAACGGGCGCTGGGCCCGGCGGCGGCACATGCCGCGCGTGGCCGGCCATCGCGCCGGCGTCGCCGCGGTGCGTTCGACGGTCGAAACTGCGGCCCGCATTGGAATTCCGGCGTTGACGCTCTACGCCTTCTCCGAGGAAAACTGGAAGAAGCGTCCGAAGACGGAAGTTGACTTCCTGATGCGGCTTTTGTGCCGCTATCTCAAAGCGGAAGTCGAGACGCTCAACGAAAACAATATCCGTTTGAAATACATTGGGCGCCAGCACGAGTTACCGGAATCAGTGCAGCGCGAAATGGAAGAAGCCAGCGGCGCGACGTCGAAGAATACGGGCATGCTGCTGACGCTGGCGCTGAACTACAGCGCGCGCAGCGAGATTGTTGACGCGTTTCGCTCGCTGGCAGAAGCTGCCGCGCGCAATGGCGGCCTCGATCACCTGGCAGTTGACGAACAGCTGATTAGCGAACATCTCTACACGCGTGGCCTGCCCGATCCGGACTTAGTAATTCGCACCAGCGGCGAGATGCGGCTGAGTAACTTCCTGCTCTGGCAACTTGCCTATGCGGAGATCTACGTGACGCAGACGTTGTGGCCTGATTTCCGCGGCGTGCAACTGCTCGAGAGTATTGAGGAATATCAAAAGCGGGAACGCCGCTACGGCGGGCTGGGGTTGGACGGGCATGCTCCGCCGCATACATCGCTTCGGGCACAGGCTGAGGCGAAGCGTTGATCAAGCGCATTGCAACCGCCGTAGTTTTAATTCCCCTCGTTCTATTCCTGGTTTTGAAGGCGCCGCTTTATGTGCTGGCCCTTGTGACGGGAGCAATCGCCCTGCTGGCCGTCGCTGAATTCCTGAAGCTGACAACGCACTACGGAGTCCAGAAGCTGGGACAGGCGACGTATGCGTTCGTGGCACTCTTCTTTGTGTTTGTAATTGTCGTCTCCACCAACCGCACTCCGCTGGTTGAGACCACAGCCATCCTCTACGGAACGGCGTTGGCAGCGGCGCTCGCACCCTTTTTGTTTCTCACGCTCGCGATGCGGCGAGCGGACTTGAGCAGCGGCTATCCGGCGGCGGCAGCTTCGACGTTTGCCTTCGCCTACATCGCAATCCCGATGGCGCTGCTGGTTGCGATCCGATTGCAGGCGGCAGGAGCGATCTGGACGATCTACATGCTGCTCGCCGTGTGGGCGGGAGACATCTTCGCCTACTTCGTGGGCAAGTTGCTGGGGCGGCATCGCATGTCGCCACGGATCAGCCCGAACAAAACCTGGGAAGGCGCAGTGGCGTCGATCCTGGCCAGCGTGATCGTCGGCACGCTGTGGATTCAGCACGCGCCCGGAATTAGCGGGGCTCTTCTGCGGGTTGGACTGATTGACCGCCGCGACGGCATGTGGGGATTGCAGCAGCCGCAACTGTGGCCCATCATTCTGCTGTCGGTGGTAGTCAATATCGCGGCCCAACTGGGCGATCTGGTGGAGTCCCTCATCAAGCGGGGTGCTGGAGTGAAAGATTCGGGCACAATTCTCCCCGGCCACGGAGGCATGCTCGACCGCATCGACGCCATGCTGTTTGCCGTGCCGGTGGTATGGGCGTATGGGGCCTGGCGGCTGATGCAGTAGGGGGTCCTGAACCGCGGGTCGGTTGGCGGTCGAAGCGCTAGACTGCCGAGTGGATTGCTTCCGGTTAGCCCGTAATCCGCCCGAAGGAGTCTTGCCTCCTGTCAAACTCACGCGGCAATCCGCTCCGATGGTAGAAGCCAAGCACGTCTCGGCAGTATGATGTTTTCGGTTTCCGATGCGTCCCACGCCGATCATCACCGGGCTCCAGTTGGCGGGTCTCCCCGTTGTCTTTCTAGGGCTGCTGCTATGGCTGTCGGGCGATTCGCGCTGGGTGGAGGGTTGGATCTTCGGTGTCTGGTGGGTATCCTTCTTTGCCGCCCTTCTCTTGTGGCTTCGCTCCAGGGACCCTGCGCTGTGGGCCGAGCGCTTCCGCATGCCCGGCAGCGGGGGTGAATCGCGCTCCGATTTGGCTATCTTCATCGGGATAAAAGTGGTTGGCCTGGCTTTGATCGTTGTGCCGCCGCTCGATGTGCGCTTCGGTTGGACACCCCGCCTGCCGCTGTGGTGCGAAGTATGCGGAGGCATCCTGCTCCTCGGGGGTACTTTTCCCTTCTTCCGCGCGTTCACCGATAACACCTTTGCGTCGCCGCTGGTGCGTATTCAGACCGAGCGCGGGCAGCATGTCATTGACACAGGCGTCTACGGCTTTGTTCGCCACCCCATGTATCTTGGGGCAAGTCTAGTCTTCGTTGGTTGTGCGTTGCTGCTCGGCTCCATTTCCGGCCTTCTCTTAGCCCTCGCCATGGTCGGGGTGCTCGTGGTGCGCATCTTTGGCGAGGAGAAGCTGTTGGCACGCGATCTGGAGGGCTACAAGGAATATCTCCAGAAGGTGCGTTACCGGTTGGTACCACACGTCTGGTGATCACCCCGTCAACGGATTTCCGCTCTCGATCAGGCAGGTGTTGTCGGTATCCGACTTCCTGCGCGGGTGGTCGGCAAACCTTACCTTGGGATTACTTCACGTTTGCCTGTTATCCGTCCAGAGAAGTTCGCCAGGAGCCCTCGCTCGAGCGTCTGCCACGGCGTTAGGATGGCAGCGTGAGCACTTATGTCTGGATGCGCCTGCTGGAGTCGGCACCCGAGCGGTACGATTTTGGCATCCGTCTTCTTTCCCTGGGCCGCATCGATCGGGTCTACGACCGAGTGGCAGAACTTGTCTGTGGCCCCAACGTACTCGATCTCGGTTGTGGCACAGGCAACATGATGGTTCGTCTGGCCAGGCTCGGCTTGTGCGTCGTCGGTGTTGACCTTTCCCCGGAAATGCTCGCTGTCGCCAGACACAAAGTCCCTCCCGCGGCGGCCGTGCGTTTTGTGCAAACCGGCGCCGTGGAGTTGATCGACCACTTCCCGGCCGGATCGTTCGACACAATCGTCAGCATCCTCGTATTCAGCGAGTTGAGTGATGCCGAACAGTGCGTGGTTTTGCGCCAGTGCCGCGCCTTACTGCGTCCCAGCGGTCGTTTGATTCTGGCGGATGAAGTGCGAGGACCGACCTTGTTGCGGCGTTCGCTTCACCACGTCGTGCGCGTGCCTCTGGCGGTCATTACTTATTTGCTTACGCAGGCGAGTACACGTGCAGTGAGCGACCTGAAAGCAAAGCTGAACGAGGCCGGCTTCAGCATTATCATGGAGGAGAGCAACCGGCTGGGCGATTTTGCCCTGCTGGAAGCGGAGAAACGCGAGGTTTGACCGTGGCAACGGTGCGTGATCTCGTTCTTGATTTGGCCCAGATCCTGCTCCGCGTGCTTCCCTGGCCCACTAAATCTGGTTTGCTCCGCATCGGCAATCCTGGACGAGATGCTCCCGTGCTGGTCACCTGCAATTACGACTTGACCGTGCGGCGTGTGTTGCGAGCCTTACGCGGGTTGGATGCCTATCTGCTCATCGCGCCCACGAAAGGCATCAATGTCTGGTGCGGTGCGGCCGGCGGATACTTTACTGCGCGTCAGGTCATTTCCATCGTGCGCACGAGCGGAGTCGGAGAGCTGGTGGATCATCGGCGCCTGATTCTGCCTCAGTTGAGCGCCACCGGCGTTGAACGCAAGCTGGTCGAGCAGCGCACCGGCTGGACCGTGGTCTTCGGCCCCGTCTATGCCTCGGACATCGCAGCCTATCTCGCCAACAGGAAAAAGACCGAGGCCATGAGGCAGGTTCACTTCCCGCTTTCTGAACGCCTAGAAATGGCGGCTGTGTGGGCTCTTCCAGTCTCTCTGCTAGGCGGAGTGGTTCTCGCCTTCGGCTGGCATCACCTGCTGTTGCCCTTTGTGGCCATGACGTGGCTACTGGCCTTGGGCTTGTACGCCTTCTTTCCGTGGCTTTCAGGAACCGTGGAAGCCACCCGGCAGCCGCCCCCGACTTGGGTACGCTGGCTGATCCTCTTCGATCCCAGAGTTCGGTGGAATGCGGTCGTCTGGCTGTTGTTTTTGGCCGGGATGTGGGGTCTGGCGTATGCCCGCGGCACCTTGCACGTGCACAGCCTGGTCGGTTGGTCGCTGGCTTCACTCTTTCTCATGCTCCTTATCAGCATGGACTTGGCGGGCAGCACTCCCCTGTACAAGAGTGGCTTGCACGAAGACCGGCTTCTCCACGTGGCGCTGAACGTAGATACTTGCACGGGACGGGCCATGTGCTGGGAGGTTTGTCCCAAGAATTGCTACGTCATCGATGCCGCGGCCCACAAGGCGGCGATCGCAGAACCGGATGAGTGCGTGCAGTGTGGGGCTTGCATCGTGCAATGTCCGGAGGACGCGCTGGCGTTCGTCACGCCTGTCGGAGAGCGGATACCGCCGGACGTGATCCGAACGTACAAGCTGAACATGCTGGGCGTGCGCACCACCTCCATCGCGCATGACGGGCCAACTTAGACGTGCTGTGCGTCAAGACAAAAATAACTGCCACTTCCAGAACGCTTGCGCGTGGGCGGCCTCTATTGCATCTGTGCACTCGTCAATCTTCACTGGAAGTATGGTCCGCCAACCGGAAGCTACCGTTCATTGTCATTGTCGTTGCGACTTGTCGTGAGGTCGGCTGGAGGGACCGGCCATTGGATCCCGTGGTTGCGGCTCGAACTGCGCTCGATCCCGTACAATAGATCAGTCATTGCGCATGAAACGCATCGCCATCCTGGGTTCGACGGGCTCGATCGGCCGCAGCACTTTGAGCGTGGTCGAGAGCTATCCTGACCGCTTTCAAGTTGCAACCCTGGCGGCTGGCAATAATGCTGAGCTCGCCTTCGAGCAAGCGATGCGCTGGAAGCCGCGCGTCCTCTCGCTGGCCAAGGAACAGGATGCTGAAGCGTTCCGGGCGAAACTCCGTGGCGCGGGTCTATCCGAGATTGAGATCGTGCATGGCGCTGCGGGCACAGTGCGCGTGGCGACTCATCCCCAAGTGGATTTTGTGGTCAGCGCGATTGTGGGCGTCTCTGGACTGGAGGCGACCTACGAAGCGGTGCGCGCAGGGAAGAGCGTCGGACTGGCCAACAAGGAATGCCTGGTGGTGGCGGGCGAGTTGATCACGGCCGAGGCGCGGAAGCAGGGCAAGCCGCTGCTGCCGATTGACAGCGAGCATAACGCCATCCACCAGTGCCTGCGCGGCGGACGGATGGATGAAGTCGAGCGCATCTGGCTGACTGCTTCGGGCGGTCCGTTCCTGAAGACGCCGAAGTCGGAGTTTGCGTCCATTACGGTGCAACAAGCGCTCAATCATCCCACCTGGAAGATGGGGAAAAGGATCACCATTGACTCGGCAACATTAATGAACAAGGGGTTCGAGGTGATCGAGGCCTGCCGGTTGTTTAATGTTCCACCCGGCCGGGTGCAAGTCGTTGTGCATCCGCAATCTACGATCCATTCCCTGGTCGAATTCGTGGATGGCAGCATACTTGCTCAAATCTCTGTCACCGATATGCGTCTGCCCATTTTGTATGCGCTGACGTACCCGGAGCGGATCGCATCGGAGCTGCGCTTCTCGATCAGTGACTTAAGGCATCTGGATTTCTGCCCCCCGGATATGAGTAAATTTCCTTGCCTGGGTTTGGCTTACGAGGCGGCCGGTACCGGAGGCGCCAAGACTATCGCCCTGAACGCTGCGGACGAGGTTGCGGTGGCCGCGTTTCTGGGAGAGCAGATCGGGTTCGAGGACATTCCTCGGATCATCGAGGAAACCATGGCTGCAACGCCCGCTGGACATTTGGAATCTATACAAAAGGTACTGATGCTGGATACGGAAGCCCGCCTTTTGGCAAAGGAAATGGTGAAGCCTCGCCGCCGAAAACGATCGCCCATCGGGGCCATCTCATAATCGGAATTTTGGAGTAGTCTAAAGAATGATGTCGCAGATTTTGTCCATCCTCCACACCATCTTCGTGATGGGAATCGTGCTCGGATTCATGATCCTGATTCATGAGTTCGGGCACTTCGCGGTCGCCAAGTATTTCGGCGTCAGGGTGGAAGTGTTTTCCATCGGCTTTGGCAAGCGCCTGCTGGGCTTCAAGAAAGGCGATACCGACTATCGCATCAGCGCCATTCCGCTGGGCGGATACGTGAAGATGTCGGGCGAGAACCCCATGGACGACCGCACCGGCGATCCGGGGGAGTTTCTGTCGCATCCGCGCTGGCAGCGCTTCCTGGTAGCCCTGGCCGGACCGGCCATGAACGTCATGCTGGCCATCGCGCTGCTCACGGGCGTGTACATGGTGCATTACGAATATCCCGCCGTGCTGGATGGGCCTGCGGTTGTGGGATGGGTGAATCCCGACACTCCCGCCGAAAGGGCCGGCATCCTGAGGGGCGACAAGATTGTTCGGGTCGAGGACATCGAGAATCCTAACTGGGAGCAAGTGGATGTCAAGGATGCGCTCAGCCCGAATCAGCCCTTGAAGTTTGCCATTGAGCGCGACGGCAAGGTCATGGAAAAGGTCCTGGTTCCGGAGCCGTACGGGCCCAATGAATACGGGGCCATGGGTTGGGTGCCGCAAGAATCCAGCGTGACTTTGACCACCATCGAAGCCGGGATGCCCGCCGAAAAGGCCGGTCTCAAAGTCGGAGACCAGATCCTGACCGCGAATGGGCAGGAAATTCCCGCGGTGGAAGCGCTGATTCAGATGTTGAGCCACACCAAGGATCAGCCTCTGGAAATTGTGGTTCTCCGCAACGGCCAGAGACAGACCTTCACGGTGAAACCGGTCCTCGCTGCCGGAGGGCCTTCACAGGAACTTCGCTACCGGATCGGCGTCGCCAGTGTTCCCACTAAGGTGGTGAAGCTCGCCTTCCCGGACGCACTGAAACGTTCTCTGTCGGACAACAAGAAAAGCTCTTTCCTCATCCTCGAACTGCTGCAAAAGATGGTGCAGCACAAGGTCTCCATGCGTCAGGTGGATGGCCCGATCGGAATTGGCAGCGCCGTCGGGGCGGCTGCACGCGAAGAGGGCTGGACTCCGTTGCTGCTGATCACCGCCGCCATCAGCTTGAATCTGGGCATTATGAACCTGCTGCCGATTCCCATCCTCGACGGTGGCGTCATCCTGCTTCTCTTCATCGAAAGCCTGATGCAAAAGGAAATCAGCCTGCCCATCAAAGAACGCATCTACCAGGCGGCTTTTGTCTTCCTGGTGCTCTTTGCCGTGATGGTGATTTACAACGACCTGGTCAAGACACTGCCGGGATTGACACGAATGCCGTAGCTTCCGCTGTTCGGCGTTCACTATTCGCTGCTTGCTCTTCGCATTCGCTCCCTCGGTTGGGGGCGATCTTCCTGCCGTAACCTGCTAAAATAAAGGCTCCGCTATGGCCGAAATTCAGCGTAGAAAAACCTTCAGTGCCACCATCGCTGGCGTCCGCGTGGGCAGCAATGCACCGGTTATGGTGCAGTCCATGACCAATACCGATACGGCGGACATCCCCGGCACCATCAAGCAGGTAGCCGCTCTGGCGCGAGCGGGCAGCGAAGTCGTCCGCGTCACTGTCAACAATGACGATGCCGCCAAGGCCATCCCCCACATCGTCGAAGGGCTCGAGAAGCAGGGTTTGCGTACGCCGATTATCGGCGACTTCCATTACAACGGACACCTGCTACTGACCAAGTATCCGGGCTGCGCCGAGGGACTGGCCAAGTACCGCATCAATCCTGGCAATGCCAGCATCGGACGCAAGAACGACGACAACTTCCGCACCATGATCGAGGTTGCGGTGAAGCATCAGAAGGCGGTGCGCATCGGGGTGAACTGGGGATCGCTCGACCAGTCGCTCCTGACCAAGATGATGGACGAGAACTCCCGCCTGGCGGAACCGAAAGACGCCCGCGAAGTAACGATGGAAGCAATTGTCGTAAGCGCGCTCAGTTCGGCAAAGCTGGCGGAGCAGCACGGACTGCGCCCAGACCAGATCATTCTCAGCGCGAAAGTCAGCGGGGTGCAAGATCTGATTGACGTCTATCGCATGTTGGCCTCGCGCTGCCAGTACCCGCTGCATCTGGGACTGACCGAAGCCGGCATGGGAGCCAAAGGCATCGTGGCATCGAGCGCCGCCATGGCCGTGCTGCTGCAGGAGGGCATCGGCGACACCATTCGAGTTTCGCTCACTCCTGCTCCCGGAGGAGATCGCACCGAAGAAGTGCGCGTGGCGCAGCAGATCCTGCAGTCGCTCGGCATTCGCAGCTTCACCCCGCAAGTCACCGCCTGCCCCGGCTGCGGACGCACCACCAGCACGTTCTTCCAGGAAATGGCCGAACAGATTCAGACTTACCTGCGCGACCAGATGCCAGTCTGGAAGGGACGCTACACGGGCGTGGAAGAGATGAAAGTCGCGGTGATGGGATGCGTGGTCAATGGCCCCGGCGAATCGAAGCACGCGAACCTGGGAATCTCTCTGCCAGGGACTTTTGAAGAGCCGAAGGCTCCCGTTTACGTGGATGGCCGCCTGTTCACCACGCTGAAGGGCGACAAGATCGTCGCCGAGTTCATCAAGATTCTCGACGACTACGTTGAGTCCCACTACGCGGCGCGGGAAAGAGACGAAGTCGGAGCAAGGGGCTGAGCCGGTCCCACGGCGAGCGGAGCCCTAACTTCCACCCACTAGCTGCGCAACAGCTTGCGGCGCACCATGCCTGCGATGCCGACCAAGCCGGTCCCGAGCATCAACATGGTCCCCGGTTCGGGGGTGACCAGTCCCGGTCCGTAGCCGATGTATTCCTGCGGCCCGTGGCCCGGGGTTGCGCCCACAGGCGTGTACAGCACGAGACCTTTAAAATAGCTCGCCGGAGTGTACTGCGCTGAGGCAAGAGCGCTCTTGTCAAGAGCGAGCACAGCGGCGTTGGTCGTAATGCCCGACGTGAACAGGTTCCACACTGCCCAGTTACCGGTTGTGGCGCTGATTTTTCCGCTCAATATGCCCATGAAAATGATGCCGGCCGCTTTGTAGTCGGTGATCTGGTTGCCATATAGGCCCTTTCCAGAGAGCAGCCCGGTCACGTGGGCAGTCCAGCTTTCACCTATCGAAACGTGGTTGGTGAACGAATCACACATCAACGCCGTGGCCTTTCCACCGTTAATCGAGAAATAGTAGGGATAGGTGTAGTAACCGCCGGAGTTGTTAGTGCCGACGCCAAGCAACGTCATGGTAACTGGGGCGGAATCGGCCAGGGCCGCGGCAGAGAGGAATAGGGTTACGACCAGCGATAAGAGAAAGCGGTTACGACGCACGATGGAGCCTCCGACAGCAGATTGAATTCGCCTATCCTCGTTCTCGGTTCTCGCCAACCTTCCTGGCGAGCAGGACGTGACTGCAGAAATGCAATAACGATGCCAACGGACGAGTAAGTTCGTGTCTGTGGTTGCAAGCACTTGCCGGCTGCGGAAGATGGGGAAGTGAAACAACTTGCAGATGTTCTCGCGGCGGCGTGCAAGTTACTCGGCGCGAGTAACGATGCTGGTAACTAATCGTAATCGGAAGCAAGTAACCAGACGGCGGATGCCCCCAACCTATGGCGATCGTTCTAATTGAAGGAGGAGACTGCCTTGTCCTGGTCCTGGAAAACCTCGAACAGGTTCAGTAGTCCGATCATTTTCAAGGTCTGCACCGTAAATTTGGCTGGGTTCAGCAGCTTGAGTGCCCCACCCCGCTGTTTCGCTGTCGTCATATACCGCACCAGGAGGCCGATGCCGCTGGAGTCGATCATGGGAACTTGTGCGAGCTCCAGAAGAAAACGGTTGGCGCCATTCTCCATCAGCTCGTCCAGATTTTCGCGAAGCCGGTCCACGGAGGGGCCGAGCGAAATCTTGCCACTGAGCTTAATCAGCTTTACTTCTCCCAGACTCCGAATCTCGATTTCCACGGTTGCGTCCACCTGACGTGCTGCGATCCCGGTCGGCGAGATCGGGTTGACTCCCACCCAAGCCTCTGCTAGAGTGCGTGCTCAAATTAGAGGAAGCCCGGGGTTTTTGCAAGCTGGAAGTTCTTCCCGCCTGGGGTTTTGCGCGCCACATGTATGACGCCACAGGAATCGAAGCTGGACATCGATGTGGTTGGTTTTGCCTCGCGACTTCTGGAATTGCGCGAGACTGGCGACCGTGCCCGGTTCACTGCCCAGACCGTCGTGGATCGGTTTCCCGGCACCACCGTTACCATCTATCTTCTTCGGCAAGATGAGGAGGGTCAGTTCTGGTCTGCCCGCGCCAGCGCGGGAGATGGCGCCGAACCGGATGCAGTGATCCCGGCGGAAGCCGGAAGCCTAGGATCGCTGTGCCGCGACCAACAAACGTTTGTCTTCGAGGGCAGAGCGCTGGCTCGTGAAGATTACGCCCATCTCAATGTTCGCCGCACGCTGAAGTACCTTGCCTGTGTCCCCCTGCTGCAGAAGGAAGCGCTCATCGGTGCGATCGAGATCGTCAGCTTCGACGCCATTTTGGATCGCACATCGCTGGAGACTCTGGAACCTCTGGCAGAGATCGCCGCTCATGCGCTGGTTTCGTCCCAGGTCTATGAAGAAGAACGCGACAACTCCCTGACCTCGATCACGCGGCTCACCCAGTTTTACGACATTGAGAAAGCGTTCAGTTCCACTCTTGAGTTGGATGAGTTGCTTCCGATTATAGGCAACAAGATCCGGGAGAGTTTGGAGTGCCACGCGGTGAACCTTTGGATGGTTCAAGGCGATGGCAGCCTTTTGCTGATGTGTCAAGCCGGAGTTGACCCGACGACGAAGCAGGGAATGGTTCAGAAGGAAGGCGAGGGGATTGCAGGCGACGTCTCGGAAAACGGCGAAGCGGTGCTGATTGCGGAACCGGAGGACGAGCGGCTGGTTCGACGGAACGAGCGTCTGGAAGAGGGTCGGGAAGAGGGGAAGATCGAATCCATCATCGTCGCGCCCTTAATCGACAAGGGCTCCCTGGTGGGAGTGGTCGAAGCGATGAACCGGCTCGACGGTAAAGCCTTTGATGAAGACGATCTGTTCGTGCTCAGCAGCCTGAATGAAACGGCAACCCTCGCGCTCCACAATGCCAGCCTTCTGCTGGCCGAGCGCAAAGTGGAGATTCTGGAAACGCTGGTGACGGTCAGCCACGAAATCACATCGACGCTGAACCTGGAGCGCGTGCTGCAGACCATCGTCAATGCGCCCCAAGCCGTCATTCCTTACGAGCGCGCCGCCATTGCCCTGGAGCAGGGCGGTAAATATAAACTGTCTGCCGTCACCGGGGTTACGCAAGTCGATGCTGACGCTCCGGACATCGCTCCTCTGAACGCCATCCTGCGCTGGTCCCTGCTGTCGGGGGAGATTGTGTATGTCCGGCAGCACGGCGAAGAGATCGACTCCGCGCGGGAAGAGACTCGTGCCAAGTTCCGGAGTTATTTTGAGACGTCGGGAATGAGGGGCTTTTACGCGATTCCGCTGACCGACGATACCGGGCGGGTCGGCATCCTGGGCCTGGAAAGTAGAGACCCGGATTTCCTTACGCCTGCCCATTTGGAGATCCTGCAGGTCCTCGCCGGGCAGGCGACTGTCGCCTTGCGCAACGCGCAAATGTACAAGGAAGTACCGTTCATTTCCGTCCTGGAACCGGTGCTCGAAAGAAAGCGGAAGTTCATGGCCATGGAAAAACGGCGGCGCACCCTGATGATCGCTGCCGCGGGCGCGGTCGTGATCTTCCTGGCGATATTTCCATTGCCACTGCGGGTGGACGGAGATGCGGTCGTGGCTCCGTTGCATTCCGCTCAGATGCAGCCCGAGATTGAGGGGGTAGTGAGCAGAGTGTACGTTCGCGAAGGGGACCATGTGAGACGTGACCAGGTCCTCGCAGAACTGGCGGATTGGGAAGCTCGCTCGACTCTGGCCCAGGCGCAGGCCAAGTATCAGACTGCCCTGCTGCAAATGAACCGTTCGCTGGCAGCCAATGATGGCAGCGAAGCCGGCGTGCAGCGGATCCAGACCGACTACTGGAAGTCGGAAGTCGCAAGAGACCAGGAATTGCTGGATAAAACGCGGTTGCGGTCGCCGATTGACGGCCTGGTGGCGACGCCACACGTGGAGAACATGGTGGGAAGGCGCTTGCAATATGGGGACACCTTCGCTGAAGTGGTCGACACCTCGCGGGCAGTCGTAGACGTGGCCGTCGAAGATACCGATTCTGGACTGTTGCGGACCGGAGCGCAGGCTTCCGTCAAGCTCAACAGTTTCCCGATGCGAATCTTTCGCGGCGACGTGATCGTCGTCAGCCCCAAGGGAACCCTGCAGGGCGATGCGCGCGTGTTCTTCGCGCGGGTCTCGGTTCCGAACTCCGACGGGGCCATCCGCGCCGGCATGGAAGGACGGGGAAAAGTCCGTGTGGGGTGGTCTCCGGCCGGTTATGTCCTGTTTCGCAAACCGCTTTTGTGGATCTATTCAAAAGCATGGTTGTGGTTTGGAGTGTGAGGAAATGCATAGAAGAAGGCATGGGCTTGCTCTGATTCTGCTGGGCGCGGCTCTGCTGCCTTGGCTGGCCTGCTCCTCGAAGAGCGCGGAGGTCATTGCCGCTCCCTCTCCAGCACCTTCGGGAGAGCCGGCGCCCGCTCCGTCGGCGAACCTTCCGGCGAGCGCGGCCGGTTTCACGGTTTCGGGTCCGTTGATTGTGGAGCATGAGCTTGACGTGCTTGCACAGCGCGATGGCGTGGTCGCCGAACTGCTGTCAGATGCGGGAGCCCACGTTCGCACCGGGGACTTACTGGCGCAACTGGATGACCGGCAATTGGCGGCGGACCTCGAGGCGGCGCGGGCCAAGACCCACAGCACGGAGGCCGACTTGAAGGCCTGGCAAGCCGAGGCCAGAGTTTTGCAGTCCGACTCCGACCGGGCCCAGAAAATGTGGGACGCCCAGCTGATTACCCGGGAGCAGCTCGACCATGCGAAATTCAAAGCGGAAGCTGATCGATTCGACGTGCAGCGAGTGGAACAACTGCTGGTCAACGCCCGGGAGACACAGCGTTCCCTTGAACTGGAGTTGGAAAAAACCCGGATCCGCGCACCTTTTTCGGGGGTGGTGGCCCGGCGCTACGTGCGCCAGGGACAACAGGTCGCCAAGGGAGACCGGTTGTTCTGGGTAACGGCCGAGGGCCCGTTGCAGATGCGGTTTACTTTGCCGGAGAAGTTCATTGGGCGAATCCATAAGGGGCAAGAACTGCCAATGATGACTCCGGATCTGCCCGACCAGAAATACAAGGTCAGAGTGGAGGAAGTGAGTCCGGTGGTCGATCCCGCCAGCAGCACGATCGAAGTTACAGTGGAACTCGAGGGAAAACCTGGCTTGCTGCGGCCGGGCATGGACGCGAGCGTGAACCTCGAAAACCTGCGATGAACATCACCGAAGCGCTGAACGCCGCATTGCCGGAAATTCCCGCGCGCATGATCGCGCAGCATTATCCACGCATGGCCCCCGACATTGTGGCGCAGGAACATATCGAAGACGGCCAGCCCGTGGTTCGTGTTTATGTTCCGAGTGTCGAGTCCATGTTCAAGTTCCCACCTCAAAACTGGGCGCTGATCCAACTCTTCGACGGAAGACGCAGCTATGAAGAAATCGCGGAGCTGTTCTCGCGCAAGTCCGGGGCCATATACAGCATGGAACAGGTTCGGGATTTCGCTGCTGAGCTCGACGCGATGGAGTTTTGGTATAAGACCCCACAGGAAAAGAACATCGTGCTCATGCAAAAGAGCGCGGAAGAGCGCCGCAAACTCCTCAAGAGCAAAAGCGCATATGGCGACATGTCGCTGATTCTTTTCCCCGCGGTCAATCCGGACAAGTTCCTGAACTGGCTCTACGGGTACACCTACTTCTTTTACACGCCCTGGTTTACCGTGCTTACCCTGTGCGCCTTTGCCTTCAGCGCCGGTATCACGATTACGCATTGGTCTGAGATCGGCCGCGACACGCTGGAGTTCTATAACTTCGCTGACAAAACCTGGGGCGACGTTGTTCAGTTCTACCTGTTAGCGGTCCTGGTGCTGAGCATTCACGAACTGGGGCATGGCCACGCCTGCAAACACTATGGCGGACGCGTACCCGCGATGGGTTTTGCCCTTATCTACCTGGCTCCTGCCTTCTATACGGATACCACCGAGGGCGACGTCAAAGGGACTCGCTACCAGCGCTTGGTCATCTCCTTAGCGGGTGTCTGGGTGGAGTTGATCGTTTATTCCCTGGTGACACCGATCTGGTGGGGCACCCCGCCAGATACTTGGGTTCACGACGCCGCTTATATTCTCATGCTCATCACTGGCATCTCGGCCGCCCTGGTCAATTGGAACCCGCTGATCAAGCTGGACGGATACCATATGCTCAGCGAGATTCTGGGGATCGTCGATCTCAAGGAGAATTCCACCGCATTCGTCTCCGGCTGGGTGAAACATCACGTCTGGGGACTTCCGGTAGAGGTGCCATACGTCCCCAAGCGCAGGCGACTGGGATACACGGTTTATGCGCTTCTCTCGGGGCTTTACAGCTACACGGTCATGTACGTAGTGGCGCGCTTCGTCGGCAACGTTTTCCGCAACTTCAACCCCGAGTGGTCATTCATTCCGGAACTGGGAACCGCCGCCCTGATTTTTCGATCGCGGCTCCGCACCTTATGGAACTTTATGAAATTCGTATACCTGGACAAGAAAGATCGCATCTTCGCCTGGTTCACAGCTCGCCGCTCGATCGGGCTTGCTGCCCTTGCCATCGTCTTGGGATTCCTCCCCATGCGGGAGGAATCTTCGGTCGGATATTTCACGCTGGAACCCGTCCAGCCCGCGGTCATCCGCACGATTGTGCCTGGAGTGGTGACGGATGTATATGCCAACGAGGGGCAATGGATAGCGGCAGGGGCGCCTCTGGTGCGCCTGCGTAACCTGACGCTCGATTCGAGACTCGCGCGTACCCAAGCGAACTATTCGGTGGCTGCCGATCGCGCAACGTCGGCGACCCTGGGCTACTCTGACGAATTCGGTTCCATCCGGCAGGAGCGCGCTCAACTGGAGCAGCAATCGCATCTGCTCGCTTCGGAGGCGGCCCAACTTCAGATCAATAGTCCTATTTCAGGACTGGTCCTCACGCCAAGATTAGGCAATTGGCTAGGGGCCTATGTTCCGGCGGGGACAGAACTCGTCGAGATTGCAGACATTAGTTCGATGCGAGCCCGCATCTACATGTCGGAACACGACATTTCGAAGTTCTGGGTGGGATCAGAAGCACGCTTGCTGGTGCACGGCATTTTCAAGAAGTGGGACGGCCAAGTCTCAGGCATTGAACCCATGTCTTCGGATATACCACCCGGTCTCACCGAAACTTCCCAATACAAAGGCCTACATCCGCCAAAGTTCTACGCCGTGGATCTGACAGTGAGGAGTCACGAAGGCAGGCTGAGGCCTGGAATGGTCGGCACCGCGCGCGTATATGGACGGCGGCGAAGCCTTGCCGGATTTGGATGGCAGGAAATTTTGAATTTCCTGGGCCGCAGAATCTGGTGAGCAACGCAGAAAGGCTGCCCTTGGGGCAGCCTTGTTCCGCTAATTCGCAAATACCCGGCCGATGAGTGTTACTTCTTGCCCAGCTTGGCCAGCCTGCCCAGTCTGCCCATCTTGCCGAGCCTGCCCAATTTCCCGGCTCGAGCAAGCTTCCCCATCTTCACGCCCTTCTCATTCGAAAGAGGCGACTCCAGGGGGGTGCTGGCGACGATCGCCTTCTTGGTGGTGTTCAGGGTGCTGATCAACGATTTCTTCTGGATGGTCATGACATGCTCCTCAGGCTCAATTTTGATTTCTTCGACTGCTCGCTTTCCTCTATCGCACGGGTCGTGCCAAACGTGAGGGTCTCCGCGACGGAGCTATTAAGCGCAACAATCTGAATTATTTAGCAGTTGTTTGCGGAGTTTTTCACAGTCGTTCCCGAGCGGTGAAAATTGCTGTTGGTTAATTATTAACCGTAGATTGGTTAAAGTTTAACCATTTCTTGCCGTCCAACGGCTAAAGCTTCAGCTTCCGGCAGAGGTACTTCATGCGTTGCGGGTCGATATGCAGCAGAGTGGCGGCAGCAGACTTCTTTCCGTCCGTCCGGCGGAGGGCGGCGTTGAGATAGGCAATCTCGATCTTCTCCATCTCGGCATCGAAGTCGACTCCTGCTTCCGGGATCAGAATGGCCTCCTGGCTGGCGGCGCTCGAAGAGAGAAGGTGCTGCGGCAGGTGATGGGCCACGATCACGGGGCCATCGCTCATGATGACCATGCGCTGGATCACGTTCTCCAGTTCGCGAACGTTGCCCGGCCAGGGGTAATCCTCAAGAATCTCCATGATTTCAGGTTGCAGCTGTTTGAGCGGTTTCCGGTTGGCGGTGCAATACAGCCGGAGAAAATGCTCGGCCAGCCGGGGAATGTCCCCGCGACGCTCACGCAGGGGAGGGACCACGATGGGGACAACGTTGATTCGATAAAACAGGTCCTCGCGAAACCGGCCTTTTTTCACCTCACCTTCGAGATCGTCGTTGGTAGCGGTAATGAGGCGAAAATCAATCTTCTTGGCAGCTCTTCCTCCCAAGCGCTGCACCGACCGCTCCTGCAGGGCGCGCAGCAGTTTGCTCTGCAAGCCAAGGTTGAGGGTCGTAATCTCGTCCAGAAAAAGGGTGCCAGTGTGCGCCAGCTCAATCAAGCCGGGCTTGGCGCTGTCGGCGCCAGTGAAGGCGCCCTTTTCATATCCGAAAAGCTCCGATTCAATCAGGCTCTCCGGAAGAGCGGAGCAGTTCAGGCATACGTAAGGTTTATCGTGGCGTTCGCCGCACTGGACGATCGCCTGGGCAACCAACTCTTTTCCAACCCCACTCTCACCCCGGATTACGACGCTGGCGTTGCTGCCCGCGACCGCTTCGATCGCCTGGTACACCTTGAGCATAGGGTCGCTGCCGCCGATCAGGCCGCAGAAGGCAGAGCGGTTTTCGACCTGATCCAGCAACCATCGGCCTTCGGACTGCAAGGCGCGATTCTCCATGGTTTGCAGCAGAACGGCTCGGAGCTGCTCACCGTCCACCGGTTTGAGGAAGAAATGGTCGGCCCCGGCTTGGCTGGCTTGAAGGGGGAATTCGCTGCCAGTCGAAGCGGTGATCGCCACCATAATCAGGTCATCCCGCAACCGGCGCATTTCCTGCAGCACTTCGATGCCGTCGGCTGCGCCATCGCCAATGCTCTCCAGATCAAGGACAATGGCATGGACGTCGGGGTCATCAATGAGCGTCTTGATTTGTGATTCCGTGCTGGCCATGGTGGCGCGGAAGTTCGGCGCCAGCGCCCGGCGCATGTCCCGAAACATTTCCTCATCCAAGGTCACGATGGCGACGGAATAGCGCTCGGCGAGACTACGGTCGCTGGCAGCTTGGAAAGCCATAGGAGGTCAAAATCAGCGCCTGATTATACGATAGGGGAGACATTAACAAATTCATTGACAAACGGAAACCATGTTAATACATTTGTGATCGATCGTGCACATATTTGATCGTCCCTGTGCGCCGATGAGAGGCTCAGATTCTCGGCGAGCCTGCCATCGCGTCTTCAAGAGGAATTCATGATCGCACGCAATTTTCAGTGTTCCTGGCTCCCTAAAGAATTCGTCGGACAAGTCGGTCCGGCCCAGTTCGCCGGCCTCCTAATCGCGTTGGTACTGGTTGGAGGCTGCCTCGGCTCTTCCAGTTCAGTTGGAGCCTCTCCGACAATTGCCAATGTCGAGGGCGTAGCCATCGTTATTCAGCCGAGCGACGGCACCTACGAAATTCAAACAGGAAAGGGCGGACGCAGCGTCATTCATGCCAGAGTGGCGGCGGAGGTCGACCATAAATGGGTGAAATCCACCGACTATCCCAAACATCAGATCTCGCAATCAACTTTTGGGGATGTCCTGGGACGCGGCCAGAAACTTACGGTGACTTCCTCCGGACTCGCGAACCTCCCTGACCTCGCATACACGATACAAATCTATGAGGGAAGACATTTTGGTGTTATCGAGGAGAGCATACAGAATCACACTGGGAATCCTGTGACTGTCCAAAGTATGCGAAGCGTCGAGGCCATTGGAGATCAAATTATCGATCTCGGTGGCGCGCAGGCCGCCGACCGGGTCCTCTCGGACAGTTATAGCGAGGATTGGCCGCCGTTACAGATTTACGATCTGGGGAAAGCTCCTCAGGGAATGCATCGTGCCGTAGGCAGCCAACTCATCTATAACCGGGAAAGCAAGGAGAGCGTCTTTTTTGGAGCTCTCACCTCCGACCGATTTCTTACGATCATTCACTTGCAAGCGCAATCTTCATCTCCACGGGGTCTTGGCATCGCGTCCTACACGATCGATTCAACCGGAACTACTGAGATCCAGGCAACCGACCCCGAATCGGGCATGCGAGAGGGACCTGCGGAGAACCTTATCGAATTAAGCGTTCCTCTCGCCGCTGGCGAGTCGATGAGTTCAGAACGCCTGATGTTTGCCGTGGGAAACAACTATCACTCGCAGCTTGAGAACTACGGCGGCGCGGTTCGAGAGCTGCATCGCAGTCGCGTCAGCGCAGACAATCTGCTGGGGTGGTGGAGTTGGACGGCCTTTTACAGCAAAATCACCGAAGGCGCTACGCTCACGAACGCGCAATGGTTGGCCGAGCACCTGGAGACGCTGGGCTTCGACTATTTTCATTTCGACATGGGTTACGGATACGCTCGCGGTGAATACGCGACGCCCAATGCCTCTCAATTCCCCGGTGGCATGTGGGATCTGACGCACCGCATTGGCCGGTTGGGATTGAAGATAGGAATTTGGACGGCTCCCTTTGAAGTGGCCGAGCGCGCCTGGATTTACGAGCACCATAAAGATTGGCTGGTGCACAACGCACATGGCGATCCGATTCCGATTGGAGACGCCGAAGAGGTAAAGGGCGAACGCCTGTTCGTCTTGGACGCCACTCATCCTGACGCGCAGGAATATCTTCGCCGGACCTATCGCACACTGGTCCGGGAATGGGGCGTGCGCTACATCAAGCTCGACTTCATGGACAACACGGCCATCGAGGGGTATTACCATCGCCCGAACACAACCGCGCTGGAAGCGCAGCGAATTGGACTCGAAACTATTCGCAAGACAGTGGGCGAAGATGTGCTCCTCGATAAAGACGGAAGTCCGATGTTAAACCCGGTTGGCCTGGTGGATGAAGGCCGGACATCGCAGGATACAGGTCACGCGTTTCTCCGCAGCAAGGAAGCTGAGCCTGGCATCGCGGCGCGGTATTACATGCATCGGAGCTTTTTCATCGCTGATCCGGACGCGTTCACGGTTTCCCGGCAGCTTGTTGAAGAGCGGACGATTCAAGCTCCGCTTAGTTTGGATGAGGCTCAGGTTTCCATCGTGTTGTCCGCCGTATCCGGTGGAATGTACGAAATTGGCGATGACCTCCCGACCCTGGGGAGCGATCCGGAACGGGTCGCGCTGGTCACGAATCCTGATTTGCTTGCCATGGCGAAAATCGGACGGGCTGCTCTGCCTCTCGATCTCCTGACCTATGCCGACAAGGATGAGCAGCCGAGTGTTTTTCTGCTTCACGAGGATCAGCGTCAAACCATGCTGGCCGTCTTTAACTGGACAGAGCATCCGAGTTCCCATGCACTTACGTTTTCGGATCTGGCACTTTCCGCAGGGCACTCGTACGAGTTATACGATTCGCTCGCGAACAACAAACCCCTACCGATGGACCACGCAATGATCGGGTTGGAGAACCAGCCGGCGCACTCCGTCAGGCTAATCAAGATTATCGACAACTCAATTCCGGCAGCAGCGCCTTCGGTTGCGTTCCAAGCGCCGTCGGAGGCGAAAACCGGAGAAGATATCAAGTTCTCGAGCGTCGCGGCACGCGATGGCGTTCCGGCACTCACCTATCGTTGGGATTTCGGCGATGGCGTGGTCGCAGATGGCGCCGCGCTCACTCACACCTATACGGCTGCCGGAAGTTATATCGTGCGCTTCACCGCTGAAGGCCTCGATGGTAAATCAGCAGAGAAAACATTTCCCATCGCGGTCCGTGGATCCGTCACCCTTCCACCTCCGCAGCGTTACCAGGAACCGAAAGAATAGCTGCGGTTCTTGCGCAGAGGGAATTTAACGATAGTATGCTCGTTTGTAGATTATCGTGTTCGTGTCTGAGCGATTTGAGGTCCAATATGCACAACTGCCGCGATACATCGGTGTTGTGCAGACACAGCAAAGCCGAGGAGCGCTAGAATATGGCAGTTGACAAAAGCTATAAAACGAAAGTATAAGTAATGGTTCGTAATCTTACACTGAAAGTCGTAGTCCCAGCACCCGGACTTTCGCTTGGCCCAGACAGGCTGCTTGCGAAAATTCGAGTTTAGCGTCCAGGAGCCTCGCCATGCCGACCCGTTTCCCTCGCCTGCAGGTTTTCTCAGCTCTCTTTCTTCTTATGGTCCTAACCTTCGCCGCGCCGCTATGGGCGCAAAAAGATGCCGGAGCCATTGTCGGCCTGGTGCGCGATTCGAGCGGCGCAGTCGTCACCGGCGCGAAGGTCACCGTGACCGATGTGGATCGTGGCATTCAGCTGACTTTCGCCACCAATGATGCCGGGGAATATGTCGCCAGCCCGCTCCGCATTGGCCGCTACACGGTCACGGTAGAGATGAAGGGATTCAAGAAGGAAGTTGCTGGCCCGGTGCAAGTCAACATCCAGGATCGTGTTGCTGTGGATCTGAAGCTTCAGGCGGGCGCGGCAACGGAAGTGATCACGGTCACCGCCGAACGCGCACAGCTCGAAACCGAAACCTCCGACCTTGGCCAGGTGGTGGACGCCAAGCGCATCAACGCGCTTCCGTTGAATGGGCGCAACTATGCACAACTTGCCCTGCTCGGCGTCGGCGTGGCTGCCTCCGAGCCCAATTCGCGCGTCGAAACCACTTATGGCTTCAGCGCCAACGGCGCCCGCTCGCTGCAAAACAACTTTTTGCTCGACGGCATCGACAACAATGCGAATCTGGGCGACGTCCTGAACGGCGCCGCGTATGTAGTGCAGCCTGCGGTGGACGCCATCGGCGAGTTCAAGGTCGACACCAATGCCTACAGCGCTGAGTTCGGCCGCGGCAACGGCGCCATATTGAACGCCGTCATCAAGTCTGGCACCAACCAGCTCCACGGCGACCTGTGGGAGTATCTGCGCAACGAAAAAGTTGACGCCATCAATGCTTTCGACACCAGTCAGCAGCCTTACAAGCAGAACCAGTTCGGGTTTACGCTGGGCGGGCCCATCGTTAAGAACAAGATGTTCATTTTCGGGGACTACGAAGGCCTGCGGGTTAGTCAGGGCAAGCCGCAGATATCCACGGTGCCCACGCCAGCCGAGGTTGGCGGAGACTTCTCCCTCGTTTCTCCCCTCGGTGCCGCGATGCCAGGGGTTGTGGATTGCAGTGGCAACCCCACGTACCAAGGAGAGATCTTCAACTCGCGTCTGGCAGAAAACAACTACGCGGGCAACGCCAACGGATACTGCGGCGTCCCGATCGGGACCACCGCTGCCGGCGTGCCGACCAACATCTTCACTGGCAATAGCGGCACTAATACTGCTATCGACCCGCTCGGCCAAGAGTTGGCGAATTTATTTCCCGCGCCCAATGACCCTGCACTCGGTACCAATGCTTTCCTTTCCGATCCCAAAGGCACAGAAACGGAGAACAAGTTCGATATTCGCTACGACTACACCATCAGCAGCAAGGACAATTTCTTCGCCCGCTTCAGTTACGGCAATGATAGTACTTTTCTGCCCTCTCCCTTCAACAACTACCTCGACGGCGGCAGCTTTCAGGATGGCTACAGCCAAAATCTTGCCGAGGGCCTGGCGGCCAGCGAGATCCACTCTTTCAGCAGCAACCTGACCAACGAAGTTCGCTTCGGCTTCAATCACCTCACTTCCCACCGCTACAATCTGAACTACAACATCAACGTCGCGCAGCAGCTTAATCCCGTCTTCCCCGGAGTTCCATACACAGCGGGCCAGAACGACGGCGGCCTGCCTTCAATCGGCTTCAGCGATGGCACCACGAGCATTGGCAGTTCCGAATACCAGCCCGCCCTCGAGCACCAGCACAGCTACGTTTTTAACGAAAATCTGAACTGGGTTCGCGGACGCCACGCCATGAAGTTCGGCACCGAGCTTCGCTTCGAACAGTTCACGATATTGGAGCCGGCCGCCGCTCGCGGCTATATGTCGTTCGGCAGCGACTTCACCGACAATCCCGCCGCGCCCGGTTTCGGCGGCGAGGCCGTCGCCACTTTCCTGCTCGGCATCCCTGACGGAGGAGAGATTACCAGCCTGAACAACATCGTCTATAACCGGCAGATTTACGCGGTGTATGGTCTGGACGACTTCAAAGTAACTCCGCGGCTCACCTTGAATCTGGGTCTCCGCTATGAACTCTTCACCACCATCAAAGAGGCAAACAGCCTGGAGGGCACGTTCGATTTCGCCACGCAATCGCTGCTCGTTCCCAGCGGACAAAACGCGACATACCCGTCTGGAGCCACGCTGGCCTCTGAGCTTCCCATTCATAACAACGGCTCGGCTGGACTCATCAGCCCCGACACCAATAATTTTGCGCCCCGCATCGGCTTCTCTTACCAATTGAGCGACAAGCTCGTCCTCCGCAGCGGCTATGGCATCTTTTATGGCGGACAGGAAAACGGCCCATTCTCTAACCCCAGCCCAGGGTTCAATCCTCCATTCTTTTCTTCGGAGTCGTTCGCCACCCCCTGTACCGTGCCCTCCGCCAATCCGGCGCAAGAGGATTGCTCGATCTCGACGGCCAACAATGGGGGCCTGCCGCTCAACTTCCTGTATCAGGGTTTTCCCTCCGCCTCGCTCAGCAACCCAAATACGCCGACCCTGTACTCCATTGACCCGCATCTGGTCACGCCCTACACACAGCAGTGGCATCTGGGTCTGCAGTATCAATTGCCGGCCGACACCGTTCTCGAAGTTTCCTACGGCGGCTCTCGCGGATTGAAGCTCTTCGCTTTTTACAACGGCAACCAGGCCGTTCCAACTTCCGATCCATCGGATCCTCTTGCTCCTAGGCGTCCCGCATCTAATAACAACTGGCCGGGAGCTACCGGTCCCTGCGACAACAATCCTGCCAACGACTACGCGGACGCAGCAAACTGCAATCCCGCGCTCGACACCTCCATTGCCACTTTCCGCTCGAATACGCAATCGAACTACAACTCGCTGCAGGTTCGGCTGGAGAAACGCTACTCTCACGGACTCCAGTACGAAGCGGCATACACCTTCGCGCACGCCCTCGACAACGCTTCCAGCGCCAGCCTGGGATCGGTGAACAATGGAGATTTCCTGGACCAGCGCTACCCCAACCAGAACTACGGCAATGCCGACTTCGACGTGCGTCACCGCTTCGTTTTCAGCTATGTCTACGACTTACCCTTCGGCCGCGGAAAGATGTTTGCTAAAGATGCTTCCGGCGTCGTAAACCAAGTCCTTGGCAACTGGCAGATGTCGGGTGTCTTTTCGGCTGCCACCGGCAACTACTACACCGCTACGGACATCGTTTCGGTCTCCAATACCGATGACGGTGGCTACGTCGGCTACCAGGGCCAACGCCCCACCATCATCGGTAATCCCAACGCCAAGCCCTGCGTTCCGGGGACGCTGTTCAATACCTGTGCCTTTGGGCCGAACAATGTCCAGGGAACATTCGGCGACGCCCCACGCAATGACATCGTGGGCCCCGGATACACGGAGTGGGACACCTCCCTGGTTAAACAGTTTCCGATTTCCGAGCAAAAGCATTTCGAATTCCGCGCGGAATTCTTCAACATACTCAACCACGTGAATTATCTGTTTTCGCCGTTTGGCGGAATCAGCGTGGAGCCCGTGCCCCTGGAATTTGATCCGAATAACATTAATACTCCGGCGAACCCTCAGGTGAGCCCCTTCGGATACCCAGTGGCAGCGCGCGCGCCGCGACAGATCCAGTTCGCGCTGAAGTTTTACTTCTGATTGCTGGCCGTGATTGGCCGGTTTTGAGTGATCGTCGAGGCTAAGATCAAGGCGTAGCCGAAGAAGAGTTTTTCGCTGCCTGGCAGAACCACACTGTCGGTGCTTTGGCAGTGCCGCGCGTCCCTTTGTCTCAACGGCAAGAGGGCCTGATCAACTTCGGAGCTGCTTTCCTGTATAACCCCTTTCAATTCTTGACCATGGCGGCCTTGCGGCGGCATGCAGGTGCGATTCACGGAATATTCAACAGATTGTAATCAATTATTAACAAACGGCGGGCTAGGCTGACAATTCGCCAACCATGAACTACGCACACAAAGTGTTCCCGTCAGAACTGTGTCTGCTATTTAAAACGCTTATTTCTCAGGAGATCAAAACAATGAAACGAATCATGGCTGTGGTGTTTTCGATGGTGCTAGCCGGGAGCGTGATCGCGGCGCAGGCCCAGCAGGGCACGGCCACCGCGACAACGACCAAGAGCGCGCAGAAAAAAAAGGTCGCCAAGCCGACGGGGCCGGCTATTTCCGAACAGCTCAGTGAGATGAAGCAGGCGATCGATGCCCAGCAGCAGCAGATCAAGCAGTTGACCGATCTGGTGCAGGGCCGGGATCAGAAGATTGAACAACTGGAACAGCGGCTGGATCAGAGCCAGGCGGTAGCCAAGCAGGCGCAGACCAATGCGGATGCAGCAGCCGCTCAAACGGCGGCGGAAGCGCAGACGGTTACGGCGCTCAAAAGCGATGTAACCGATTTGAAGACGAGCGCCACGAACGCCGCGCTGACTCTGCAAGAAACACAGAAGAGCGTCAAGGATGCGATGGAGAGTCCGCTCGCCATCCACTATAAGGGAATCACCATCACTCCTGGCGGATTCCTGGCGGCAGAATCGGCGTATCGCAATCGCGCGTTGGGGGCGGACGTCAATACTCCTTTCAACAGCGTCTCCATGCCCGGAAGCGGTACGAACGCGGTTTCTGAATTCTTTGGCTCCGGCCGCCAGTCGCGAATCTCGATGCTGGCTGAAGGCAAGCTCAGCGACATCAAGATGACTGGCTATTACGAAGCCGACTTTCTTTCGGCGGGCGTAACTTCCAACAATAACCAGAGCAACAGCTACACCCTGCGCCAACGCCAGGTTTGGGGGCAGGCTGCTTTCAACAATGGATGGAGCTTCACGGGCGGGCAAATGTGGAGCCTGGCGACGGAGACCAAGAAAGGCGTCGACAACCGGACTGAAGCTTTGCCGATGACGATAGACGCGGCATACCATGTCGGTTTCAGTTGGGCGCGGCAGTATGGCGTCCGCTTGGCCAAGAACTTCAACAATCGCTTCTGGCTAGCCGCCTCGCTGGAAAATCCTCAGACGATCTTTTCGGCCAGCGGCAACGCCTCAAACTTCGCGTTTGGCACTGCCGGCGTTACCGGCGGACTGTATAACAATCAAACTAACTATTCCTTTAACGCGATGCCCGACATCATTGTCAAGGCGGCCTTTGAACCCGGTTTCGGCCACTATGAAGTATTCGGCATCTTCAGCCGCTTCCGCGACCGCGTCTATCCCTGCGAAGAAGTGTCTGCCACCACAACCGGGTGTGGTACCACACCCACGGTGTCCACGCTAGGAGCCTATAACTCCTCGAAGAATGGCGGGGGAGTGGGAGGGAACGCCCGCTTCACCCTTGCCAAGCACGTGGACTTCGGCCTGCACGCCCTCTACGGGAACGGTGTTGGCCGGTATGGCGCGTCGGGCCTGCCGGATGCCACCGTCAACCCCGATGGCACGCTGGCGCCGCTGCGCAGCTACCAGGGTTTGCTTACCTTGGAATACCACGCACCTAAGATTGATGTGTACCTCAACGGCGGCGAGGAGTATGTGGCACGCCGCTATCAACTTGATCCCGTCTCCGGCAAAGAGGTGGGCTACGGATCGCCGACCTTCGTGGATTCGGGCTGCTACACCGAAACCCTGCCCTCGTCGGGCAGCGGTTACGGTTTTGGAGCGCTTGCTAACTGCAGCGGCAATACCCAAAGCACGATCGAGGGCACGTTCGGGTTCTGGATAAAACTGCACAGCGGTCCCAAGGGAAGACTGCAATTCGGTCCGCAGTATTCCTACCTGGTACGAAATGCATGGACGGGAACGTTCGCTGCGGCAACGGAGACAACGCCAGCAACTTATGTTGGGCCGCACGGAGTCGAAAATATGTTCTTTACCTCTTTCCGCTACTACTTGCCGTAGCGAACCGAAGGTCCTCGCCCCCAGAATTTTCGCTTTCTGGCATTGGGGGCGAGGGAATTGTTTCCAAAACGAAACGACCTCCTATCGCTCCAGTGCGGAACTTCCGCATTGGAGCGATTTCATTTCAGGGCATGAGCACGAACGTGCCTTTCAATTCAATCTTGTCGGACGAACCCCCGACGAGAATGCCGAAACTGCCCGGATCAGCGCTCCAGTCTTTCTTCATCGGGTCGTAATAGTTTGTTTCGGCTCAACCGCCGTGACCCGGCAGTCCGCATCAGCGGGTTCGTCCCCGTCGGATGGCGCCTCCGGCAAGTGCGACAGTAGCGACAGGGTCACTTGGCTGAGAACTTGTAAATCGTTTCCGTCCGGTAGATGCCCCCCGGCCGCAGGATCACCGAAGGAAAGCTGGGATGATTGACCGAGTCCGGAAAATGCTGCGTTTCCAGGCAAAATCCGGAGTGCTTCCCGTACACCACGCCACGCTTGCCGGTGATGGTTCCATCCAGGAAGTTGCCAGAATAAAACTGGACTCCCGGCTCGGTGGTCCAAACCTCCATCTGACGGCCGGAGACGGGATCCAGAACGCGAGCCGCCAATTTCAGTTTTCCCGCCTCCTTGCTCAGCACGTAGTTGTGGTCGTACCCGCCCGGATCACCCTTCATCTCCGCAATGCGGGAGCCGATGGTTGCGGGAGTTGTGAAGTCGAGGGGAGTTCCCTTCACCGGCTGGATTTCACCGGTGGGAATCAGCGTGGCGTCCACCGGAGTGTAGTGCTCCGCCCGGAGATAGAGGACATCGTCCAGGACGTCTTTACCCCCGCCCAGATTGAAGTAGCTGTGGTTGGTGAGGTTGACCGGAGTGGCCTTGTCAGTTTTGGCGGTGTATTCGAGCTGCAATGCGTTATCGTCGGTTAACCGGTACACCAGGGTGACCGAAAGATTTCCGGGAAACCCTCCGTCGCCATCAGGGCTTACGGCGGTAAAGCGCACAGCAGCCGCGTGAGGCTCGTGCAGTGGCTCCGCCTTCCACAGCGTACGGCTCAGACCTTTTGATCCGCTGTGCAGATTGTTGGGCGGATTATTGATCTCCAGCGAGTACTCTATGCCGTCCAGCGTGAACTTGCCCTTCGCGATCCGATTTGCGACTCTGCCCACCGTCGCTCCGAAGAAGGGATGATTGCCGAGATAGCCCTGCAGTTGGTCAAAGCCCAGGACGACATCACCGAGCTTGCCGCTGCGATCGGGGACCCACAACTCGGTCAAGGTAGCGCCGTAAGTGATCACCTTGGCGGTAGCGCCCTGGGCGTTCTTCAGGGTGAGCATTTCGACTGCACTGCCGTCATTCAGACTTCCGAACGGACTCGTCTCCACCGTCGCCTCCGGGTGAACTTCTGCGCGCTTTTGGGCCCATACAGGGCCGAAACCGATGCCGACCGCAATCATGTATAGCGCCGCAACCTGCGCGGCATAATGTGCATAGCAATACTTGTTAGTCATAAACATTTGTCTTGCACCTCGTCGCTTGCTGCCCTAACGTGAAACAGCCGTGGCCTCGATCAACTTCTGAACCGGTGGGGCCACCATCACCAGGAGGTTGGCCCTAGGCTTCATTGACCGGTCCACCACCGCCAATTGCTCTATGCGCCATGCGTCCGGCAATGGCTGATTCTTACGGATGCTGTCGAGCGCCTGCAGTCCAGCGGCGGCAAGAGCAGCCAAGTCCTCGGACAAGGGCTTGTCTTCGGCCAGAAGGAATGAGCGGTCCAGAACCGGTTGCAGGTTGGCGTCGTTCTCACGCCACTTGACCAGCGACGCCCGGATCTTCGCCTCGGCGGCGGAATCCTTGTAGCCGCTCTGGATGTAGGTTTCGACCAACTCCGCAAATTGCCGCGCCACGGTGCTCTCTGGCCGAGCCGCGTCCGCCAGCCGGTTCAACGAAGTGGACTTCACCGGAGGTTGGGGGAAGATCTCCGTGCGCGTGTAGTCTTTCGTGGGTTCCACCACATCAGCCAGGATGCGCAGAGCGGCGATATCGTAACTGCCCGCGAGACGGTGGAGCATCAACATGTAATTCGACTCGTGATTCACACCAAGCCAGCCGAGGCGCCAGCTTACTTCCTCCAGCCGCCGGTACATGGATTGGTTGTCGCGGATCTGCTGCGGTGACCAGAAGCGCTCGGCAATCGCCGCCAATCGCGGCCAGAGCCGCGAATCGATGGTTTCCGGAGTGATGAACTCCGACCACATGCAAGCCTCACCGCCCAGAATGCGCTTCTGTTCCTCGGCGGTAAGGGCGGCCGCCGCACCTGTCGTTGTCGCTGTCAGCGGATCCACAGCGTAATGGCGCGCCGCGGGCCACATCAGATCGAGATAGTACCCGTAGGCGAGTAGGCCGCGATAGCCCAGTTTTGCGGCCTCAGCCAGGGAATCCTGCCCACGCCACGACTCCACCACCACCGTCTTCGGCAAGTCGGGATGCAACACCTCATCCCAACCCACCATGATCTTCCCGTGTTTACTCACGATCTTTTGCAGGCGCTGATTGAAGTAGGCTTGCAGATCGCGGTTGTTCTTCATGCCGTGGGCGCGAATGAACTCCTGGATTTTCGGATTCGAGTCCCAGGGCTTGTTGACCACTTCATCGCCGCCGATGTGAAAGTAAGCGTCGGGGAACAAGTCCGCCATTTCCCCGATGAACTTGTCGAGGAACTTATAGGTCTGGTCCCGCGTGGGATCCATGACCGTATCTGCGTCCGCCATTCTGCCGGCCTGGTAAGGGCCGGGCACACTGGCAAGTTCGGGATAAGCGGCCAGCCAGGAGCGGCTGTGCCCGGGCATGTCGAATTCCGGAACCACGCGGATACCGCGATCGCGCGCGTAAGCCACGAAGTCGCGGATCTCCGCCTGCGTGTAGTACTGTCCCTGGGACCCCGACTCGTGCAGCTTGGGAAAGCGCTTGCTCTCGACCCGGAAGCCTTCGTCGTCAGAAAGATGCCAGTGCAAAACATTCATCTTCACCGCAGCCATTCCGTCGAGGTTCCGCTTCAATACGTCGATCGGGATGAAATGGCGGCTGACGTCAATCAGCAGGCCACGCCAGGCAAAGCGCGGCTGGTCCTGGATGGTGATCACGGGAACCGCAAAGCCCGCGGGAGTAGGCTCGATCAGTTGCAGGAAGGTCTGTAATCCGTGCAGCGCCCCCAGGGCATTCGGCGCAGTCAAGGTCGCGCGTGATGGGGTGATTTCGAGGGTATAGGATTCATCCTCGCCAAGTTCCTGAACCTTGCGACCGGCGTTCTCGGCGCGGATGGCGAGGGTCGCGTTGGAAGCATCGGCCGGCTGCCCGTTCAGCTGCATGCCAGTCTGGCGGCTGACCTGATCGAGGAATCTGGCGATGCCACGGTCGAGACGCGAGTCTCGTTGCCCGGTACTCTGGCCAGCGCTCACTGCCGTAAACGATTGATCGACGACCAACTGACCGGTTCCAACCTGAACCTTCACGGGCACGGGCATGAGGTTGAGTGAAGAGGGAATCTGAGCCATCGCAAAAAGTGAGAAAAAGAACACACTCAGCAAGAATTGCAGGGTTCGCATAGATATAGACCAAAACATGGACCGACCATCTTGGCAGGAAGGTAGGGGGGTTGTCGAGGCGGCCGAAAGTACCAGGCAATCTGTCTGTGCCAGAAGGTGCGGTTCCTTTTCAAATTTCGTTAATCTGTCTGTTCACCGAGTCCCTTTGCAGGTTAACCTATTCGGAACTCATTTCTCGGGTCGTGGGGAGTGCATGTCCAAACGGATTTCTGAGGTTGTGGTGATCGGAGCCGGGGTTGCCGGACTCGCATGCGCCAAGGTGCTCTGCGAGGCGGGTTTCCGGGTGACGATTCTCGAAGCGCGAAACCGTGTCGGGGGGCGCATCTGGACCGTACATCCCTCCCTGACCGATGCGCCCGTCGAACTAGGAGCGGAATTCATTCATGGTCTGCCGGAAGAGGTGTGGCAGATCGTGAAGCGTGCTGACCTGCCGACTCACGAACTGACTGGAAACCGATGGCGTCTGGAACAAGCAAGGCTGGCGCCTGTGAGTGGCTCCTGGGATCTGATCGACAGCATCTTTCGCCGGATTGATGAGTCTGCGCCCGATCAATCGTTCCAAGAGTTCCTGGAACACGCGTGTGGCGACCTGCCACGGCACACCAGGAACGAAGCTGCGGCGTATGTCGAGAGTTTCCACGCTTGTGACGCAAGCCGCATCAGCGCTCATGCGCTCGCGCGCTGGCATCGGAGCGACCAGGAAATTCAAGGACACCGCGGCTTCCGTTTCCCCAATGGATACGACGGTCTGGTTGCAGCGCTGGCGGACACCAGCAAACCCGACCTCCTTATTGTGCGGCTGAACACAGTAGTTACCGAGATAGCTTGGCATGCAGGCACGGTGGAGGTGACGACGCAATCGCCCGGCCAACCGCACCCCGCCAATATTCGTGCGGATGCTGCCATTATCACGTTGCCTCTCGGCGTTCTGCAGGCGCCGCCGGGAACTGGCGGAGCCGTCCGCTTTCGGCCTGAGCTGGCCGAAAAGGCCGACGCACTCAAGCGGCTGAAGATGGGCGCCGCGATCCGGCTCGTCCTGTGTTTCCGGCAATGCTTCTGGACCGACCCCAAGCTGGTGCCAGCACCCATGCCGGACATGAGTTTCCTGTCATCTCCAGAAGAATTGTTTCCGGCGTGGTGGTCGTCCGTATCGGCAGGGACCGCCATGTTGACGGGTTGGTCCGGCGGCGTCCGGGCGGAGCAACTCTCCGGTGACGGAGAGGCAGCCATTACGGAGCGGGGGTTGGAGGGGTTGCATCACATCTTCGGAGTACCCCCGGAAACCTTGCGGGACCTGCTGCAAGAGTCTTTCGTACACGACTGGCAGTTCGACCCCTACTGCCGCGGTGCCTACAGCTACCCTCTCGCCGATGGTAAGGATGCTGCCCGCCGATTAGCGGCGCCGGTCGGGAATACCCTGTTCTTTGCCGGAGAAGCGACGGATTTCGGGGGACACAACGGGACGGTGCACGGCGCGATCGCCAGCGGCCAGCGCGCCGCCGCCGAACTTCTTTCCTGTAGCGGGCTCAGGCCGTAAGGATGGAACGGCTGCGGCTGTTTCCATGAATTTCACTGCTGGGTAGTGGTGGATTTGAGGAGATCGGCGAGAGTCCATGCTGTTCCGGCAATTGCGAAGGTCTCGACGGTTTCGCTCCAATTCGTATGACTGTGGGGATGCGAAAGAAGCAACGGGACCCACACCAGCAGCCCAAAGATCACTAGCATCGCTGTCAGCAGGCGAGTCGCGAGAAGTGCCATCCGATTCGCAAGCAGAGCCGCAGCCGCGAGTGCGAAGAAAGCAGTCGTTGTTACCGCCCAAAGCATCTGACTGGGCGGAATCCACTTCGGAACAAGACTGGCGGTAGCGTTAAGATAAAACGCTTGTTCGAGGGCAAAGGAAGCGGCGCAGATGCCCAAGAGAATGCCACCGATCCGAGGAAGCGTATCCCCTGACCATGCCGATGACCAGCGTGCATAAACGATCGCCGCTCCGGTCACGAGAGAGAACTGCTCGAAAAAGTTGCCCCAGCTATTGTAGATCTGCGGTTGGGCGACGATTCCCGGCACGCACTGTAAGGCGAAGACAAGATAAACCGCTGCCAGGAGAATTGCGCCCGCTTTCGCGGTCCGGCGGAACTGAATCGCAGCGCCGCCGACGATCAGGGCAGCAGCGGCGGCGTAGACGAGGTAGCGCGGTTGATGCCAGCCGTTGTAATCGTGCCAGCCCAGCGCAATGAGGCCAAAGGCCAAAGCCCCCAATCCAAACACATGACAGCCGAGGTTCGAACTGGTCGTTGATGCGGTCATTTGTTTTCAATCCCATTCACGCAGGTGTGTTGCGCGAGAGGGGGATCGCAAAGGATGCACCGAACGTTATACAACGGGATGGATCAGGGGGTATAGTGCCGAAGCGTCAACCCGGTGCGTAAGCACCGAATCACCGATGGCAGTACCAATGCACATTGGAGGTCACGATGCTGTAGCACCGAACCGGCAAGATGTAGCGAATGAAAGAGTCGTACGGCGAAGGCCTAGCCAGCCACGCCGGCTCCGAGTCTTGCGGGCACGGTCGTAAGGCCGGATACGAAGCGTAGACAGGAGGAACTACGGGCCAGGTTATTGAGCCGCGAAATACCCCAAACTTCAGGACGCCGACGCCCTGACACAACGCGGAAGGCAACATCCTGCCAAGCGCCATCGCGAGCTTGGTTGGAGTCCTGCGCGGTCTGTGACCCTGGCACGTGGGGACACATCTTGCACGGTAGTTGAGAGATCCCGGGTTCTCCCGAAGGCCAGCGTTTTCGGGACGCATCGGGAAGTCCAAGGACAGAAGACGATGACGAACGAACACGGGAAGTCGGACAGACCCATAGTACCGGGGAAGTCTCCGAACAAAACCAGAGCATCGGCGGCGGAGGAGATGGAGGGAAGGGGTCTGGCCAAGGGGAACCTGAGCCAGCAAAACGCGTTCCGGACTCAGAGCCGGGTCGACGCGCCCAGTGCGCTGGCGCAGGTACGACAAACGGCAACATTGAACAAGGATGTGAAGTTCACCGCTCTGTTGCATCACATCTACCGGATCGACACTCTGCGGTTTGCTTACTTCCAGTTGAAGAGGCATGCGGCGGCTGGTGTAGACGGTGAGACGTGGCAGCACTACGGCGAGGCCCTTGAGCAAAATCTCCAGGACCTGTCCCATAGGCTGAAGCGCGGAGCGTACCGGGCGAAGCCGGTGCGTAGGGTGTACATTCCCAAGGCGGACGGGCGGCAGCGACCGCTCGGCGTCACGGCGCTCGAAGACAAGCTTGTTCAGCGAGCGACGGTGGAAGTGCTCAACTCCATCTACGAAACCGACTTCCTCGGCTTCTCTTATGGGTTCCGGCCAGGACGCAACCAGCATAAGGCGCTGGACGCCCTGTTCTGTGGACTCCATCAGCGACGTGTGAACTGGGTGCTGGACCTGGACGTGCGCAGCTTTTTCGACCGGCTGTCGCACACATGGCTGGTCCGGTTTCTCCAGCATCGGATAGCGGACCGGCGCGTCGTGCGGCTCATCCAGAAATGGCTGAACGCAGGCGTGCTGGAAAAGGGAACGCGAACGTTTGTAGATGCGGGCTCGCCGCAGGGCGGAAGTGCATCGCCATTGCTGGCGAACATCTACCTTCATTACGTCTTTGATCTCTGGGTTCAGGCATGGCGGAAGAAGCGGGCGCACGGCGATGTAATCGTGGTGCGCTACGCCGATGACATCGTGGTTGGATTCGAGCACAAGGACGAGGCCGAACGGTTCTGGGCGGAACTGAGCGAACGAATGCTGAAGTTCCAACTGGAACTGCACCCGGAAAAGACGCGACTCTTCGAGTTCGGACGCCACGCGGCGGCGAACCGAAAGCGCCTCGGTCTGGGCAAGCCGGAGACCTTCGATTTTCTCGGCTTCAAGCACATCTGCGGAAAGACGAAAAAGGGACGGTTTCTGGTGCTTCGGCAGACGGTTCGCAAGCGCATGCAGGCCAAACTGCAGCAGGTGAAAATCGAGTTGCGGCGACGCATGCATGACCCTGTTCCTGAAGTCGGTGGGTGGTTGAAGTCCGTTGTGAGTGGGCATTTCCGTTACTTCGGAGTACCGGGCAACGGACATGCTCTGGCTCACTTTCGTTTCACCGTGAGCAACCTCTGGTACCACGTCTTGCGACGACGGAGCCAGAAAGGTCGCATTCTGTGGGAGCGAATGAATCGGCTCATCCGCCGCTGGCTGCCTCCGGCCCATATCTGCCATCCTTATCCCTCGCGCCGTCTGCGCGTCACCACCTGAGGCAAGAGCCGTATGCGGGAAATCCGCCCGTACGGATCTGTGCGGGGGGTACGGCGAAAGCCGTATCCCTACCGCGACACAACGCTGGGATGTGAAGTAGCCACTCGTTCTTGAAGCGCCGCGAAAGCGTCGTGAAGTTTGCTGGCAACCCGGGAGCGGTAGTGGTTTAATTGTGGAAACTTCAGTAAAGTAACGTCCCGCGGTGGGGAGGGGTGAAAAATGTTCTACGCAAAATCGCTTACATGTCTACTGGTGTGCGTGTGCGTTCTGTGTGCCGTGCCGGCGTTGGCTCTCGATGATGAAATGCACGAGCATCATCACGAAGCTACCGAGCAGCTCGGGAAGGTCTCGTTTCCGATTTCGTGCTTGCCCGCCTCGCAGAAAGCTTTCGAGCGTGGGATCGCTCTGCTGCATTCGTTTGGGTATGAAGAGGCGGAGCAGCAGTTTGTCGAAATCTCCAAGCAGGACCCAGCGTGCGCCATGGCCCACTGGGGTATTGCGATGAGCTTGTTCCACGAGATTTGGGAACGGCCGCAGGAGTCGGCTCTGAAGCGGGGCCATGAGGAAATGGAGAATGCGCAGAAGATCGGCGCCAAAACCGAGCGCGAGCGCGGCTACATTTCCGCCCTGGGTGTGTTTTACCAGGACCCTGCCTTGAATGATTACCTGAAGCGGGCCGCCGCTTACTCGGACGCGATGGGAAAACTCTACCAGGAATACCCAGGAGATTTGGAGGCGGGCGCGTTTTATGCATTGTCTCTGCTGGCGGCCGAGCGCCCGGATGACACGTCGCTCGCTGCAGAGAAGAAGGCAGTCGCGGTACTCAATCCACTGTTTCAGCGGGAGCCCAATCATCCTGGACTGGCGCACTATATCATCCATTCCTGCGATTCACCTGAAATGGCGCCCCTGGGACTTGACGCCGCCCGCCGCTATGCAGGAATTGCCTCTTCGTCAGCCCATGCGGTCCACATGCCCTCGCACATTTTTGCCCGGCTGGGGCTGTGGCAGGAGGATATTGAGGCGAACCTGAAGTCGGTGGCTCTGACCGAGCAGTCGGGTGCGATGTACATGCATGGACACGAATTACATGCCCTGCACTTTCTGCTTTATGCCTACCTGCAGACCGGCCAGGACGAAGCGGCCAAGCAGGTGGTCGAAAAATCGAAGCAGATTGTGGCGACCGCGCCCGCGAACGGCGACGATACCGGGATGCTGGAATACTACGGCCTTGCTGCGGCGCATTTCCCCGCGCTCTACGACTTAGAGATGCGGCACTGGACCGATGCCGCAGCGCTTCAGCCGGCGGCGAACGCACCGCCGCATTTGCAGATGATTACCTATTGGGCGCGGACGATCGCCTCGGCGCATATGGGCGATCTAGAGGCAACTCGCAGCAACGCGCAGAAATACGATGAAGCGCGAGAGGCCACTCGCAAGACGAAGTATGCCTATATGCTTGATGGGCCGAATTTAGGGCGCGGGGAAGTGCGCGCCTGGCTGGCTTTCGCCGAAAAGAAGAACGACGAAGCGCTGCAGCAGATGCGCCAGGTCGCGGACACCCAAGACAAAGTGGGAAAAGCGGAAGTCGACATTCCGGCGCGCGAGATGCTGGCCGATATGCTGCTCGAACTTCACCAGCCGGAGCGAGCTTTGGCGGAATATGAGAAGTCCATGAAGATTGATCCCAATCGCTTCAACGGTCTCGCCGGCGCCGCACGCGCTGCCGAACAGGCTCATCAACCGGTAAAGGCGAATTCTTACTACGCGCAACTGTTGAAGAACTGCGACGACGGAAAGCACTCGGACCGCCCGGAATTACGCAGCGCCAAGATGGTGCTGGCAAAGAACGGGCAGTAGGGCCATTGGGTAGGGCACGGCTTCAGCCGCGCCGTTCAGGACTCGCGAGTCCAACAATCAGACCACTAGGCCCGGGCAGGTTGACCCGGGATACCTCGGTGAACCCGGCATCCTTCATCCAGCCGGTATATTCGGCCTCGCTGTGACTGGCGCCGGAGTCGGTCGAGACCAGCATGTTCAATGAGAATAGCGCCGCGTGTTGGGGCCCGGTTTTGTCGGAATTAAGGATGAAGTCTTGCACGACGAGGCGGCCCTTCGGCGCGAGTGCCTGGTGAGCGCGGCGGAAAATGTCCCGATTCTGCTCTTCGGAAAACATGTGGCAGATCGCGTTCAACATGATGATGTCGTAGCTGGAGCCAAAGTCGTCCTGGAGCATGTCTCCGGGGCGAAGCCGGACTTGCGCTGAGACGCCGGCCTGGCTGACATATTCGGCGGTGAGCGGTACGACCTCCGGGATGTCGAGAATCTCGCACCGCACGTCGGGACAAGCCTTTGCGAATGCGATGGAGTATGCACCCGAGCCGCCGCCAAGATCGAGGATACGGCGAACCCCGGTTGTGCCCAGGGCTTTCACGACCAGCGGGGCGCGATCTTTGGAGTTGCGTTGCATGGCGGCAATGAAGGAGCGCGTCCATTCGGGGGTATCGTCACGGCCGATGGCCACGCGCGTGCCCGTGCGCACCGCGTCGGTCAGCGTGCTCCAGCGATGCCAGATGTTGGCGATGTGCAGCAGGCCATTGCGGTGGTTGTCCCTGGAGCCCTGAACAAAAAAGCGGGCTGACTCGGGCGTGTTCTTGTAATTGTCGCCGCTTTTTGAGAGCAGTCCCAGGGCGACAAGCGCGTTAAGCAGCATGCCCACGGCGCGCGCATTCGCGTGAACCTTCGCCCCGATCTGTTCGGCATTGGCTCCGTCCCCGACGGCGGTAAAGATGTCGAGTTCGAGCGCCGTCAGCAGGCAGCGGCTCGGCATGTAGCCGCGGATCATCTGATCGAGGCGATCGGGAAGCGTCCCTGTTTTTTCGCGGGCAGCCATCGCGGCACGGAACTTTTCGCTGTGCTCGACCGCCATGGCCTTCATGGCGGCGGCATCGGTCCAAACCAGACGGTCAACGGGCTTGTCCCCATGCAGATGCGTATCGACTATTTCGGACACATCCGACGGTTGTATGTGCCGGTACCATACCCCTGCCGGATACGCGACCATCACTGGACCTTCATCGCACAGTCCCATGCAGCCGCAGGTAGTGAGTTGAACATCGTGGTTAAGGCCGCGCGCCTGTATCTCACGATCAAGCGCGCCGAGCACAGCGAACGACCCGCTGGCCGGGCAGGATGTGACACCCTCTGGTTTTTGCTGTGTACAGACGAACAAATGAAAGCGGAATGGTTCCATCTCAGTCTCCGATAGCAGATGGATTGATGGTAACGCTTTATTGGTCCTGGGTGGATGTCGAAGGCGGGGCGGTTCGGTTACAATCCTCGGGCACATGAACCGTGAATATCACAAGCAGTATAGCCACGAATTGGGACGCGACATGGAGTCGCTGGTGTTCGGGCACGCCGGACAACCGGTCCTCGTTTTTCCGACCTCCATGGGACGTTTTTTCGAGTATGAAGACTCGGGAATGATTCGCGCGCTGGCCGGGAAACTGGATGCGGGAACGATTCAGGTGTTTTGCGTGGACAGCGTCGACGGCGAGAGTTGGTACAACAAGAGCGCGCATCCGGGAACGCGGATCTGGCGGTATGTGCAGTACGAGCGCTACGTCGTCAACGAATTTCTGCCGTACTTGAAGTGGAAAAACTGGGCTCCGCAGATTGCCGTTACCGGATGCAGTTTTGGCGGCTATCACGCATTGAATTTTTCCATGCGGCATCCGGATGTGGTTTCGGCGTGCGTGACGATGAGCGGATCGTTCGATATCAAGAGCTTCCTCGACGGCTATTACGACGATAATGTCTATTTCAACAATCCTCCGGACTATCTGCCGAACATGAGCGACGAGTGGTTGCTGAGCCGCATCCGGCAGATGAGAATCGTGCTGGGATCGTCGGATTGGGATATGTGCCTGGACGCCAATGTGAAGATGGCGAGCATTCTCGAAGGTAAGGGGATTCCGCATTGGCTGGATATCTATGGGGACAACAACAAGCATGATTGGCCGCTGTGGCAGCGGATGGCGGGGAAGTATTTTTAGGCAGGCGCTATTCGCTATTCGCCGTTCGCTCGTCCGCAGCTGCACGGTGAGAACGAGCGATTGGGATCGGTCAGCGAACGACGAATAGCGAATAGCGTTTTTCACCACAAGGAGTCTCTTATGAGCGTCAAGAAGATCGCAATTCTTTTTGGGATGGAGAACACGTTTCCGCCGGCGTTAGTCGAGAAGATCAACGGCATGAACGTCGAGGGCGTTACAGCCGAGTTTGTGAAGATTGGCGGCGTCCGCATGGATGAACCGAAGAAATATGACGTGATCCTTGACCGGATTTCGCAGGACATTGCTTTCTATCGGGCCTATTTGAAGAACGCCATGCTGCAGGGGACGATTGTGATCAACAATCCGTTTTGGTGGACGGCGGACGACAAGTTTTTCAATTATGCGCTGGCGCACAAGATGGGCGTGGCGATTCCGCCGACGGTGATTCTGCCGCATCACACCCATCCGCCGGATACGACTGATAAGTCGATGCGGAATTTGATGTATCCGCTGAATTGGGAAGAGGTATTTGACTATGTTGGGTTCCCGGCATTCCTGAAGCCTTACTCGGGCGGCGGCTGGAAGCATGTTTATAAGGTGCATTCTCCGGAGGAGTTTTTTCATAACTACAACCAGACGGGCGACCTCTGCATGACGCTGCAGCATGGCGTCGAGTTTGAGGACTATTACCGCTGTTACGTAGTGGGGCAGGAGAAAGTGCACATCATGAAGTACGATCCGAAGGCGCCGCATCATGAGCGCTATGTGAAGGGAAATCCGCAGCCGGGAACGAACTTGAAGGAGCGGATCGAAAAAGACGCTCTGGCACTGTGCCGCGCGCTGGGCTACGACTTGAACACGGTGGAATTCGCCGTAGAGGGCGGCGTTCCGTTTGCCATTGACTTCATGAATCCGGCCCCGGATGCGGAAGTCACGTCAGTGGGGCAGCAGAATTTTGAGTGGATCGTGGACGCGGTGGCGGAGATGGCGGTGAAAAAGGCGCTGAGCGGAGAGAATCCGGTGTCGGAATTGCGCTGGGCGGCGTTCTTGAGTGGGCCGAAGTGGGTGGATATCAGAATGCAAAAGGTGCGGAAGAAGGCCTAGCTGGTGTCGCGGCCCTGGACGGGACAGAGCCCCGTCACCACACGTGTCCCTTGGTATACTAGTTGGACTTCTGTCAGAGTGTCCTCCCGCCTGGCAGCTCTGGGTGCCGCGATGAAACCTGCATTTACGCTGGGAATCGAAGAGGAGTATCAGACCGTCGATCCTGAGACTCGGGATCTGCGGTCGCATATTCACGCCGAGATCATCGAAAAGGGCAGATTGATCCTGCAGGAACGGGTCAAGACGGAGATGCACCAATCGGTGGTGGAGGTTGGGACCTCGGTTTGCGCCAATATCAAGGAAGCCCGGGAAGAACTGAAGAGTCTGCGGCGCCACATGATCCGGCTGTCGCGGGAGAATGGGCTGCGGCTGGCGGCAGCGGCCACTCATCCGTTTGCCGACTGGCGGGTGCAGGAAGTGACGCCGGGTGAGCGTTACAAGAACATTGTGCAGGACATGCAACTGGTGGCGCGCGCTAACCTGATTTTCGGGCTGCACGTCCACGTGGGCATTGAGGATCGCGAAACGACGATCCAGTTGATGAATCATGCGCGGTATTTTGTACCTCACCTGCTGGCACTGTCCTCGAATTCGCCTTTCTGGCTGGGGATGGATACCGGCCTGAAATCGTACCGCTGCAAAGTGTTCGATAAGTTTCCGCGAACCAACCTGCCCGATTATTTTCCGAGCTGGGGCGAGTACGAAAATTACGTCAAGCTGCTGGTGAAGACGAACTCGATCGATAACGCAAAAAAAATCTGGTGGGACATCCGGCCGCATCCATTCTTCAACACGTTGGAGTTCAGGGTGTGCGACCTTCCGATGCGGGTGGACGAGACGATTGCGCTGGCGGCGCTGATCCAGGCGACGGTGGCCAAGCTGTACAAGCTGTACTCGCAGAACCAGGGCTTTCGGCTCTACCGGAAATCGCTGCTCATGGAGAACAAGTGGCGGGCGGCGCGCTATGGCATCAACGGGAAGCTGATCGACTTCGGGAAGCAGATGGAAGTTCCGGAGCGCGAGTTGATCGAAGAGTACCTGGAGTTCGTCGATGACGTGCTCGACGAATTGGAATGCCGGGCGGAAGTGGAGTATATCCGCGAGATCATCAAGATGGGTACGGGCGCGGACCGGCAACTGGAAGTCTATCGCCAGACCGGCGACATGAAAGCCGTAGTGGACTACATCATTGAGGAGACAGAGATAGGTGTGGACGAGGTGGACAGTTTGCCCACCGCGCGTGCCGTCTGAAGAGTTTGATGAAGACTTTGATAAGTACCGCTGAACCATCCAACCGACACTTGAACAAACTGGCTTTCGATCCGCAACTCACCCCGGGAGCGCGGAATGCGGTGCGCGTGTGCCTCCGGGTACTGGCTTCGGAAAAAGTCACCGTCATCACCGATGAAGTGAGCCTGGAGATCGCGGCGGCTATCGTGCACGAACTGGAGGAGGTGGGCTGCCGCTACCAGACGTGGGTGTTGGAGGATGTGGCGCTGCGGCCGCTGACGGATTTTCCGTTGCCCATAGCCGAGGATCTGGAGACGAGCCAGGTTAGTATTTTTGCCGTCCAGGCACAGGCCAACGAACTGAAATCGCGCATGCAGATGACGGAGGTAGTCAACCGGCGAAAGATTCGGCACGCGCACATGGTCAACATTAAGAAGCGCATCATGGTGGAGGGCATGCGGGCGGACTTCCAGAAGGTGGACCGGCTGAGCGTGAAGGTACTGGAGACCGTGCGCAGGGCGAAACAAATTCGTGCGAAGACTCCGTCGGGGACGGATCTCGTGGCGGATTTGAACCCGAATTACCGCTGGGTGAAGACGAGTGGCATTATCAGCACGGAAAAGTGGGGGAACCTGCCGGGCGGCGAAGTGTTCACCACGCCGGGCGAGGTGAACGGGACATTTGTAGTTGATGGAGTGGTAGGCGATTATCTGTGTGCGAAGTTTGGCGAGTTGAAGGCAAATCCGCTGACCATCACCGTGAAGGGGAATCGCGTCATCGAGGCGCACTCCAATAACAAAGAATTGAAAGACGATTTCTGGGCCTACACGCATACGGATGAGAACAGCAACCGGGTGGGCGAATTTGCCATTGGAACGAACATCGAATTGAAAGATGTGATCGGAGAAATCTTGCAGGACGAGAAATTTCCCGGCGTGCACATAGCGTTTGGCAACCCGTATGGGGCGCACACGGGAGCGGAGTGGGATTCGTCAACCCACATTGATGTAGTGGGGCGCAACTTCGATATCTGGGTGGATGGCGAGCAGATCATGCGGGGCGGGCAGTTCTTGATTGAAGCGTAAGACGTTTCACCGCCGAGACACTGAGAGCGCCGAGAAAAAGCTGGGACGAGATTTGCTCGGCAGGACGGGCGAGGGCGCCCGTCTCTCCACTAACTTCTATGATTCCCTCCTACCGGCAAGATTTCAACTCGCGATTCACTTCTGAAAAATACGAGCGCTTACGGCGCGAGATGACCTCGCGGTGCGGGATGGCGGTTCCATTCGCGCTTTGCGAGACGCCTTGCTTCTTTCCGAATGCGCTGGTCGAGCGCATGGGGGAGGATGGAAAAACCCTGATCCGGCAGTTGGTGGAGAACCCGGAGTATCGGGCGCGCTCGGAGGCTTCCATTCCGGTGCAGTTTCGGGTGCCGAATGAAGCGGCGCATCCGATGCTCATTCAGGTGGACTTTGGACTGGTGCGCGACTCGGCGGGCGAGTTGCAGCCGAAGCTCGTGGAGTTGCAGGCTTTTCCTTCCCTTTACGCTTATCAACCGGTATTGGCGCAGGCTTACATCGATGTGTTTTCGCTCGACGCGAAGCTTCGCTACTTCTTGAGCGGGCTGGAATCGGCTTCTTACCAGCGGCTTCTGCGGGACGCAATTGTGGCGGGGCACGATCCGGCGAACGTGGTGTTGATGGAAGTGCATCCCGAGGAGCAGAAGACGCGTCCGGATTTTCTGCTGACCGAGAAGCTGCTTGGGATTCGCACGGTGTGCATCACCAAGATTCAGAAAGACGGTCGGCGCCTATTTTATGAGTGGGCGGGCAAGCGGATTCCAATCGAGCGGATTTATAACCGCACCATCGTCGATGAACTGGAACGCAAGGGAGTGAGTTTGCCGTTTGATTTTCGTGATGACCTCGACGTGGAGTGGGCGGGACATCCGAACTGGTACTTCCGGATCAGCAAGTACTCCATTCCTTATCTGAAGCATCCTTCGGTGCCGCGAACCTGGTTTCTGGATCAGCTGACGGAAGTGCCAGACGATCTGGAGAATTTTGTGCTCAAGCCGCTGTATTCGTTTGCTGGACTGGGCGTGGTGATTGCGCCTTCGCGCACCGACATCGCGGCGATTCCTGCGGCGAAGCGCAGCGCCTACATTTTGCAGGAGCGGATGAATTTCACGCCGGTCGTCGAGACGCCGCACGGGGCGACCAAGGTTGAACTACGGATCATGTATGTGTGGCTCGATCGGTTGGTGCCGGTGCTGACCATTGTGCGCATGGGCCGCGGCCTGATGATGGGCGTGGACCAGAACAAGAATTTGGCTTGGGTGGGATCGTCGGCTGCGCTGCTCAGTGGATAGACGGTCGCGCCTTCAGGCCTGCCTCCCTGCCGAGTCTCCAGTTCGTGCTTGTGCGGCGTTTTCTGGCGCTGCGGAGTAAAATCCGTTAGTTCTCTACTTTATACGAATCGCATAAGGCAAAAAAATGAAAGCTCTTGTAAAAAGTAAGCGCAGCGTTGGGCTTTGGCTCGAAGATGTTCCCGAGCCGGAGATGGGCATCAATGACGTCAAAGTCCGCGTTCTTCTGACCGGCATCTGTGGCACCGACCTTCATATTTACGAATGGGATGCCTGGGCGCAATCGACGATTCATGTTCCGCTGGTCATCGGCCACGAATTCATGGGCGAGATCGTCGCGGTCGGTTCGAACGTGGCCGACTTCCGAGTCGGAGAACTGGTCAGCGGCGAGGGTCATGTGGTGTGCGGCAGATGTCGCAACTGCCTGGCCGGACGGCGCCACCTTTGTGCTCACAGCAAAGGTATCGGCGTAAACCGCCCCGGGGCGTTCGCGGAATTCATCGTGCTCCCCATGTCGAACATCTGGAAGCACAGCGAGCACATCAAACCTGACATTGCCGCTATCTTCGATCCCTTCGGCAATGCCGTTCATACCGCTCTTTCTTTTCCCGTGCTTGGGGAAGACGTGCTGGTCACGGGTGCGGGTCCAATCGGAATCATGGCAGCCGCGGTTGCGAAACACGCGGGCGCCCGCTATGTGGTCATCACCGACGTGAATCCGTACCGTCTGGAGCTGGCCGCGAAGGTTGGCGTCACCATGGCCATCGACCCACGAAAGACGAGCCTTGCGGAAGTGCAACAAAAGCTCGGCATGCGCGAAGGATTCGATGTAGGCCTCGAAATGTCGGGAAACGCATCTGCCTTCCGGGACATGCTGGCGAACATGAGCCACGGGGGCAAGATCGCGCTGCTGGGCATACCGGCGGGAGAGATGTCGATCGACTGGCATCATGTCATCTTCAACATGCTGACCATCAAGGGCATCTATGGCCGCGAGATGTATGAAACCTGGTACAAGATGACGGTGATGCTGGAAAGCGGACTCAACATCGAGCCCGTCATTACGCATCACTTTTCGTGGCGGGAACACGAGCAGGCATTCGCGGTCATGCGCACGGGCAATGCCGGGAAGGTCATTCTGGACTGGCGCGACGCTGGTCCACGCGGTTCCCGTTAGGTCCACGGGTAAGAACAGAGGAAGGATTCTTTCCGCTATTGCAGCTTCGCGTACTCCGCTTTTGCTTCCTTCAGGATGGGGATGTCGGGGTCGGCGTCTTTCCAGAGGGTGAGGAAGGCTTTGTAAGCGGCGAGCGCCCTTACACGAGCGGCGTCGGCGTCCGCGCCCTGCGAGGTCTTGGCTTCGAGAGCATTGGCACGAGCTACTCCCAAATGGGCCAGCGCTCCCGTCCAGCAGTTCTGACCTGACCGATCTTTTGTACCAAGTGGAATGTTAGTGTAACGCCTCTTTGGACAATTGTCCGTAGTCGTCGCCGGGGGTGTGGGGATGTGGGAAACGCGAAGCGTTTTCCATATCTCCATGCCCCTCTTGGTTCGGCAAGATGGCTTGTGGCGCCGGTGGTCTGTAGCCCAGTGCCGAGTGCGGCCGTTCCGTGTTGTATTCCACGCGCCACCTCTCCGTCAGAATCTGTGCCTCCTTCAGCGAGTAGAAGATCTCGCCATTCAAGAACTCATCTCGCAGCTTCCCGTTGAAACTCTCACAGTACCCGTTCTCCCACGGGCTCCCAGGCTCGATATAGAGCGTTTTCGTGCCCAGCTTTCCCAGCCACTTCCGCAACTCTTTGGCAATGAACTCCGGCCCATTGTCCGAACGGATGTGCTCTGGGATCCCGCGCAGCAACATCACATCCGCCAACGTTTCGATCACCTGCAAACTCCCCAAGCGCCGTGCCACCCGCAACGCCAAGCACTCCCGCGTATACTCGTCGATCAGCACCAGGATACGCAGCGCTCGTCCATCGTGCGTCATCGCTTTCACAAAATCGTAGCTCCACGCATGATTCGCCCGCTCCGGTCGCAACCGTACGCACGAACCATCGCCCAGCCACAACCGCCCTCGTGGCCGCTGTTTCTGCGGTACCTTCAGCCCTTCACGTCGCCAGATCCGCTGCACTCGATCCTTCCCCACCGGCCACCCCGCATCCCGCAACAGCACCGTGATGCGCCGGTAGCCGTACCGCCCATACTTCGCCGCCAGGGCCAGGATCGCCTGCGTTAGCTCGTCTTCGTCCGTGCGCCGCAGCGGCACATAGCGTTGTGTTCCTCGCCATTGCCGCACCACTCGGCACGCCCGCCGCTCACTCACTTCATACTCCTCGCGGGCATGCTCTACGGCGCACCGACGTCGCTCCGGGCTTAGAAGTTTCCCTCCGCAATATCCTTCAGGATCTGCTTGTCCAACGACAGCTCCGCGACCAGCCGTTTCAACTTGCCGTTCTCTTTCTCCAGTTCTTTCAGCCGCTTGGCCTGGTCCATCTTCAAACCGCCGTATTCCTTCCGCCAGCGGTAGAACGTCTGCATGGTGATCCCGGCTTCCTTGCAGGCTTGTGGGGTGGTTTTTCCGTTCGCGATGCTCACTTCAATCTGCCGCAGCATCGTCACGATTTGCTCTGGCTTGTACCTCTGGATGGGCATGACCTGCTTTTCCTCCAAGTGGATTCTCTCTCATTCCACTTGGTACAAATTTTCCCGGTCAGGTCACTTGGACCCGAACGGGACGACCACAACAACGTTGACGTACGGTTCAGGTGGGTGCGGTGCATTCCCGACACAAACCAAGGTCACGGCAGCCTCAACCACGCTGACCACATCGGCTACTTACAGCTGCACCGGAGCTGTGGCCACTTCGAGCACCGACGCAAACGGAAAGACAACGTCCACGAGCTATACCGATCCCTATTTCTGGCGGCCATACAGCTCAACCGATCAACTCGGCAATGTGGCGACCTACAGTTACACCGGCCAGACGATTGCCGAGAGTTCGATGCCGATCACCGCGAACTCCATCGTAGATGTGAGAAGTACCCTGGACAGTTTCGGTAGGCCTGAATACAAGCAGAAGCGGCAAGGAGTCGGTAGCAGCTATTTCGATTCCGTCCAGCAGGTCTACGACTGGAGCGGACCTCTGTACTACGAGACGAAAGCGAGCATGCCCTACCAGGGAACTGTCGGGCAGGCTCCCGGTTCCCCTATCTATACACAAACGTCCTACGATGCGATGATGCGCGCGATCAACGTACAGGATGCGGCTGGCGGCATTGTGAACACGAGCTATTCACAGAATGATGTGTATCAGCAAATCGCTCCTGCGCCGAGCGGTGAAAACACCAAGCAAAAGCAACTCGAATACGACGGTCTGGGACGACTGACTTCTGTCTGCGAAATCACGAGTGCTTCCCCTTACAGTGGATCGTGCGGCCAAGTCACGGGCGGCTACTTGGGTTACTTGACGAAATATGTTTATGACGCGCCGCCGAATGTTAATTCGCTTGCGGTCACTCAGAACGGCCAGCCCAACGGCGGCACCTCACAAAGCAGGACGTACTACTATGACATGTTGGGACGCCTGACCTACGAATCTAATCCTGAGACCGGCGCGAACCAGTATTTCTACGACAGTCTGAGCGGCGATGCCAATTGCGGAACAGTTTCTTCCCCTGGAGACCTGGTAAAAACGATTGACAACAAGGGAGTAGTCGCCTGCCTGAGCTACGACGGGTTGCACAGGGTTACTAGCATTAGCTATTCAGCGACCACTCCTCCGACGCCGACCAAGGTATTTGTTTACGAGAGCGCCGTGGTCAATGGCACAACCATGGGGCTCACAGCTGGCCGCTTGGCGGAGGCTTACACCTGTACGACATGCAGTCCTACCCCGACAAAGTTAACTGATATCGGCTTCACCTATTCGGCGCGTGGAGAGCTGACAAACGTTTATGAATCTACTCCACACTCTGGTGGGTACTACCAGGTGAGCGCAAACTATTGGCCGCATGGCTTGTTGTCGAACCTTACTCTCGCCAATACGACCTTGCCGACGATCTACTACGGCGGCACTACTGGAACGGGGCTGGACGGAGAAGGCAGGATCACTACAGTGACGGCCTCATCGGGAACACCCACTCTCGCACAAAACGTCATCTACACCACCAGCGGAACGACGCAACCGATTGGCTCGCTCACCAGTGTCACTTTGGGGTCGGGCGACTCCGACGCGTTCGGCTACGACCCCCTTACTGGCCGTCTGACGAGCTACACATTTAATATGAACAGTGCGGTGGCGAAGACCGGAGGGTTGACCTGGAATGCGAATGGCAGCCTGGGTACACTGGCGCTCACCGACAACGTCACTCCGGCCAATAGCCAAACCTGCAGTTACTCCCACGATGATCTGGCGCGGATTGCATCGGCGAGCTGCATGCATAGCTCAACAACGCTCTGGAGCCAGACTTTTGCGTTCGATCCATTCGGCAACATCGACAAAACGGCTACCGCGGGCACGAGTTTCTTGCCGACGTACAATGAGCAAACCAATCAGTACAGCACCATTCCGGGTTGCACACCGAGCTACGACGGCGATGGCAATCTGACCAACGATTGTATGCACTCCTACAACTGGCTGGCGGACGGTGCGGTCGCTTCGGTGGACACGGTCTCACTTACCTACGACGCGTTGGGCCGGGCGGTGGAGCAGGCGCGGGGTTCGAGCTACACTGAGATCGTTTATGCCCCAAGCGGAGGTAAACTGGCGTTGATGAACGGCACGACGGTGCAGAAGACTTTCATTCCTTTGCCGGGCGGCGGGACGGCAGTGTATGAGACGACGGCAGGCGTCACGAATGTTGCCTACTATCGCCATGCCGATTGGCTGGGGAGTTCACGGCTGGCGTCGACGCCGACTGCGCCGACCACCGTCTATGCCGACACGGAGTACGCCCCTTACGGCGAACCTTATGGTGCGACGGGATCTTTGGACCTGAATTTCACCGGGCAGAATCAGGACACGGTTCCAAGCTTGACATCTGGACTTTACGATTTTCTTTTCCGCGATTACAACCCGCAACAGAGCCGATGGATCTCACCCGATCCGGCTGGATTCGGAGCGGTTAATCTTGCCGCACCACAGACCTGGAATCGCTATGCATACGTCGGGAATGGTCCGCTGAATGCGATTGACCCGCTAGGGCTGGTTGATCCCAATTCTTGGGGCATCACCGGGGACGACAACGGCTGCTACCTGACTTTCTCATGCACGGCCTACCACGACCAGTTTGGCATGTCAATTGATGCTCAACTTGCTCAAATGGAACTGCAGAATGGCACCGCAGTGAATTGCCCAAACTGCGTTGCCACCTCAATTCCGGGTGCAGGCTGGGCTATTCCCTCGGTTGCGGCGGACGACAGCATCAGCTGGTCGTTTACATTCAGTGCAACAACCTCCTCGGGAAAACCAATTACACCTGCTGCTCTCACCGAACGGTTTGGACTGCCTACGCAAGTAGGTGACCAGAACTCGGCTCCGGACCGGGGAAGCCAATCGAGCACCGCAAATTGCATAGCCCGCGGCCTGCAGTCCGTATTTGCCGGGAGCAATGTGACGGCGGGAGCCTCAACAGGTGAGGTCGGTGGGCATTGGAATTTCGGATTCCAAATGCAGTTTTCTTCATTTGATGCGGCAAGCGCATTCCGTTCCACTTACGCGGCAAGTGCTCTTAGTGGCTGGCCTCCGCCCGCACGGTTCGGCGCTGGACCTACATTACACTTGGAAAATCTTGGCGGATGGTCTGTTAGTGGTGGGACGACCTATACCATCGGAGCAACAGCCCACATCGACTTGTTCAATCCCGACACTGGTGTGGGAGGGATCGCTGGCCACGTGTTGGTAGACGGGCTCTGGGGCCACGTCGTTCAATTTTTTGGAGGAAATATAGATCCAAAGGCGTGTCCTTTTAAGTGAGAGTATGCGCAGCAAACCATATGAAGGTAAGCGCCTGTAGCCGTCTGGCAAGTCGGCGAGCAACGACCCTGCTTGGTTGCAGTGGCGTGCTCTTGCAGATAATTGCTCTTCTCTTGCCCTTACAAGCCCCATGCGCGGCTCAAGTGTCTTTGCCACTGCCACCAGGTAAAGAGTTGGACAAAGCACCAGAGCCTGCACAACAGGGCGGCAAGTGGGGTTACGTCGATCAGGCGGGAAGGTACGTGATTTCGCCTCAGTTCGATTTTGCTACTTCTTTTTCCGAAGGTGCAGCAGCAGTCGAAGTCAACCACCGATTCGGATACATTAGCGGCGACGGCCATTTTGTGATCCCGCCAAAATACTTTAGGGCTGGGCCGTTCAAGGAGGGATTCGCGTGGGTTGTAACTCGGAAACCATGGACTCCGTTGGGTACTGGTGAGGTTGGCATCGCTCTGTATGGTCAGGTTACTTACATTGACCATTTTGGCCGCGAAATACGGCGACCATTTTCGGCTGAGCACGTCAGTAATTTTTCGGAAGGAATGGCTGCCGTGCGGCCGGGGAAGATATTTGGTGGATGCAGTGAAAAAGTGGGCTATCTCAACACGAGGGGTGACTGGAGTATAAAGCCCCAATTCGACGATGCACTTGACTTTTCGGAGGGCTTGGCAGCGGTGAATCAAGGCGGGAAGTGCCATATGGGGGGGGAATGGGGCTACATTGACAAGGATGGCAAGATGGCGATTCCTTTTCAATACGATTTTGCGGGTCAGTTCAAAAACGGCCACGCGTGCACCGAAGAGGCTGGACAGTGGAAGCTAATAGATGCGAAGGGGAATGGCGCGACTGTCAATAAGAATGAATGCCTTCGTTGAGATGAATGGCCCCGCGACGCGGACAGTCGAGGAAGAAGAGTTCCGGCTGCGGCGTAAAAGCAGTTCCGAGGATTTCTTCAGAAAACACGTTTTACTATCGCGCGTACTCGGTGCATTCACTTCTCTGGCAGTCGGTCATCCGGCGATGCGACAATCGGAGCCTCAAAGGGCTTATGCAATCAATTACCCGATTGCGTTCGAAGGGAATGCGGGCCAGACCCGCCCAGAAGTGAAGTTCATCAGCCAACGGCTTAATTACCGGGTGTTTCTGACTCCGAACGAAGCGGTTTTCGCATTCAGGGGAATATCCGAAGCGCCACAAAACAAACAGCGCGCGAGCCATTCGGTGCCGGATTCTTTGCGGCTGCATCTGATCGGAACGAACCCTCAGGCTGGCTCTGAAGGCCGAAAAACGCTACCCTCCTACAGCAACTACCTCATCGGCAACGATCCACGAAAATGGCGTACCCACGTTCCGCAATTCGCCGAAGTTTGGTGTCCAGCTATCTACCCCGGCATCGGCCTGGTCTATTACGGGAACGAAGGCCAACTGGAATACGACTTCATCGTCGCTCCGGGCGCGAATCCTGACCGAATCAAGTTCTCGGTTGGCGGTTCGGAGTCTGGTTCATCAATCCGAGTGAACGAGCACGGCGATCTCGTCATTCCGGGCCGTGACGGCGAGGTTCTTTTCCACAAGCCACTTCTATATCAGGGTAAATCGTGCAACCGAGAGAAACCCAATCATGCTGCCGATGAGCCCGGCTGCAAGGCTCTCGGTGGAGGAGAATTCCGTCTCCAGCACACTGCCCACTCTGGCGTCCTGGTCAGCTTTGGGCTCCCGGCCTACGATCACACTCAACCTCTGGTGATCGATCCAGCCGTGAGCTTTTCGACCTTTCTCGGCGGAAGCATGGGTGACGGGGTCAATGCGATGACGCTCGATTCTGCCGGGAACATCTACCTGTTCGGCATCACGAATTCCCCCGACTTCCCGATTACCTCTGGCACGTACCAGACGAAGCTCCCCGGAGACATAAACTGTTTTGTGACCAAGCTCAGCTCAGATGGCTCCCAGATCATCTATTCAACCTACCTGGGCGGAAACGATGACGACACTCCCAAGGGAATGGCCATTGATTCCGCGAACAACGTGTACCTGACCGGCCAGACTACGTCGAAAGATTTCCCGATGGTGAATGCGTTTCAACCACAGTCGCACACTTTTGCGACGGGTTTTGTTTCGAAATTGAGTGCGGATGGGACGAAGATGATTTATTCAACCTTCTTGGGCGGAAGCTCGTCCGACTACATCGAAGCCGTTGCGGTGGACCAAAATAACGAAGCTATTGTGGTTGGGACGACCACTTCGCTCGATTACCCATTGGTGAACGCGTTACAGCCAGCTTGTCCTGGATGTCCGAACGGGGGAAGTGCCGTCATCACGAAATTCAGCGCCGATGGCAGCGCCTTGCTCTTCTCGACCTACTTTGGAGGCGCTGGCGACGACTTTGCAGTGGGAGTTGCTCTCGATCCTTCTGACAACATTTACTTCACCGGCTATACCCAACCCCCCTTTCCAACAACGCCGAACGCTTTCCAGACGACCTGCAACTCCAACATCGAGTGCGTATTTGTTTCCAAGATAGACGCTTCCGGCCAGAATCTCGTGTACTCCGGTGTGCTCGACGATGGCTTAGGCACTGCAATCGCTGTCAATTCCGCAGGGAATGCATTCGTGACCGGCTATGCTGGCAATGCTTTTCCGGTGACGCCAGGCGCATTTCAGACCACGCCCGGCTTACCGAGCGGAGATTGGGACGCTTTTGTCACAGAAGTGGATTCGACAGGTTCTTCGCTCGTCTACTCCACTTATCTGGGAGGGAATGGCCTCGATTACGGTTGGGCCATCGCGTTGGACTCGTCGAATAATGTGTACGTGACAGGTCAAACAGATTCGACTAATTTCCCGCTGCAAGATCCGTTGCAGAGCCTCTTTTACCAAGGCGTACCCAGTGTTTTTGTGTCGGAGCTGAATAGTACAGGTTCGGCACTACTCTTCTCAACGTATTGGGGAGGTGGTGCTGGCGGCTATGGCAGCCAACAGGGAAATGCAATCGCGCTCGATAGCGCAGGAAACATCTACTTTGCCGGTTCCACGCAGGTGCCCGACTTTCCTGTCGTGAATCCAATCCAGTCTCAGTTGCTAGGCCCCGGAGACGCCGTCATTGCCAAGTTTGAAGTTGTGCCGGATTTTGCGTTCAGCGGGACTCCATCGAGTGTCACAGTCAATGCTGGCGAGCCTGCAAACTATTCCCTGACGCTGACGCCTCTCAATGGCTTTAATCAGGAAATATCGCTTGCGTGCTCCGGAGCGCCCCTAAATTCAAATTGCTCAGTGTCTCCTCCAACGCTGACATTAGATGGAAGTCATGCGGGCGATGCAACGCTAAGCGTTGCGACTACGCCCCGGTCGGCAAGCATGTTGGGATCAGGTGTGAGAGGAACTGTTCTCAGGCAAAGCGGCAATTGGGACGTTGCACTTGCGACGACTGTGGCACTGTTCGGTCTGTGTTTTGCGAGTCCAACCTACGGTTGGCGCTGGCGAAGAAGAATCCTTACGGTCTTCGTGCTTCTTTGGCTCGGCTCCGCGTTCCTGATTTCCTGCGGTGGAGGGGGATCAAACGGCGGAGGCGGTGGAGGCACGCCCCCCGGAACCTATACGATCAGTGTTAAAGCAACGGGTGGTACCTTTAACCGCACGGTGAAATTAACTCTCAACGTTAACTAGATCGCTTAGTGTTCTTATCTGATCACGTGGCCTGATGGGATGGACCGGGCCCGACAACTAGCAGTTTGCTACTGTCAGAGGCAGGAGGGCTCATGGCCATCGAGATGAAAGTAGTTGGGTTGGGCGTTGCCAAGAATGTGTTCCAGGTCCACGGTGTTGATCGTCAGGGTGAAACAGTTCTGCGTAAGCGACTTTGGAGATCCCAAGTCGCAGAGTTCTTCCGGCAACAAACTTCATGTTTGATCGGCATCGAGGCCGACACAAGCATCCACCTCTACTCTCGCACGAGAATGGCCAACGGGGAATGAGTTGCGTGTGCTGTGCGGATCCCAATGCATCAGGGCAGACCCTATTATTCGCTGGCGTTTGGAATTGTTGACGTCCTGTTTGTGGGCTTCGTGATTTTGTTTGTGTGCCCAAAATCGAGCGGAGAGAGCTTCCACTACTAGCCAACACCTGAACCATCCTCGCCAGCCCAGGGCGATGCAAGGAGTCTGGTTCTGGGCGGGCGCTGGCAGGCCGGAATGAGTTCTTTTCTTAGCGGCTGATTCCAACGCAAGGGCCGAGCCGATGTGGGGCGCGGCGCTTGCTGTTTTGCCCTGCCGATGCGTTGCCGATTGCGTGATGGGCCGCCGATCCGCGCCGCGATCCCAGTCCTTTTCGCAGCGTGTTCCGCTCCCGATCCTTGGCCTAATCGCGGTGCGATTGGCGGCGCTTTGCGGTGGCGAGTGAGCCGCCGGTTGGCTGCCCGGAAGCGTGGCGAATGGGGAGCGCAGAGTGTGGCGCGAGCGCGGCGGATTGCTGCTCCCCGGAGGCCGAGCGGGAGCCGGTTTCGCTGGGTCGAGATGTGTAAACGGGCAAAGTCAAAACCTGCGCCGCCTATGGCGTCGGGAGGAGGGCTGACACGTCATCCCCAAGTGGGGAACTGGTTAGCTACCCTGGCATCTCGTTAGATACTCATTGAAAACAGGCGAGTTACTGGACAGCGGGAGCTAATGGGTTCCGCCGTGGCGCTCTCGGGCGCTCTGCGCGTAAACGTGTTGATCCGCTGAGGGTTGCGCGAAGATGCGAAAATCCGGGCCGCTGACGCCTCATCCGCGGCATCGGGTGTTTGTCCGGCGCACATCCGCGCGTGTCCGGTGTTGCCGGATGCGTTCAGCAGTACGCTTCGCGGCGACCGTAACCGAGCCATTCCGAAGCGGGAAGAGGGTACGGGCGCGGATCACGGCCCGTCAAGCCCCGTTCCACCAAGAGCGCGGAACGCCTTACGGCTGCGCTTCGCTCCGGTGCGTTGACAGGCCGCGCCCACGCCCGTAAAGGCCTTCCCGCTATGTTCGGAATGCCTCTCTCTGCCCCAGCGGAGCAAACTTTTCAAGGCGGCAATGCGAGTCCCGCGAAGAACTAATTAGCACCCGCCCGACGTAACAAAAGTATGCCTTTCCGACGTGCGCGAACAGGTAATATTCTGCGCACAATTGTCGTGTATGACTAGTCGATCAAGCACCAGAAAGCCCGACGAGTTCCTGGTGATATTGCGTGCCAATTCCGGTGCTCATACACCGGCGAAGGAACCACGTTTCCCGTTGGCTTTCCTCGGCGTTCGAGGTGGTGGATTGTAGCCATTTTGGCCGCGCTCTTCAGCCCTTCCAGCAATAGTTGCGCGACATGGTACGAGTGGCAATTGCGACTGTTCAAAGGCACCATCCGCTTATTGTCTCGATTGCTCCGAGAGGCGCAACCAACCAATTCGACAACTGTAGTAGAGTGGCTATTCAAGACTGCCCCATGTCGGAAATGCACGCCGATAATTGACGGCGATATGGCACCGGAAACGGATGGAAAGCTTGTTTGCAATCTTGGTTTTGATTGTTCCGGCGAATCTCACTGTAAGGACAACTTGGCCGGCATCAAATTGAGGTCCTTACGACACTCACAATGGCTCGTATCGCCATCGGATTTCCAGCGGAATTGGAAGGCGGATCAGTGCGGTATCTGCGGACAATTGTGCTGGCAAAATGGCACTCTTTCAGTTGGCCCAAGAGCTTCTGCCAACCTGGGCCAATTGGACTCGCCAACTCCACAGCAATGTCGAGGTCAACGGCACCCTCTTGGCAGGTGAAATCGGCCCGCGATAGTACACCGCATACAGCGACTATCTCGCCACTCCTTGCCGCAGTCTCAGCCAGCGCATTCGACTCCGCAACCAGGGGCGACGCCACCACCTCCCAGCCTTCCGAAGCAGCCCGCCAGAAGGCAGACCAACTATCCCGGATCACCAAGGCAAATGAGTAAGGAGTAGACATCGGAACCGCCGGGACAAGTCGCCGTGATCGACTGAGTTAGTCGGTACGCCAGTCGCACGAAATCCGATCCCTATTGGCAGTCCTTATGTGCTCCATTTGCGCGACCCAAACCTCGGCATTGACAGCTGCCAAGCACGCCCATGAAGTGCGTCTCATCGTGCTTGATAAGATGGTATAAGTTACCTCCATATCCCATTTCTTTCCGGCCAGATATCCTCAGTCCATTTACCTCTACTTGGCCGTGCTAATAACGCGCGTTCTTGCTTCCGATGAGCAGTATCAATAGCTGCCGATGCCCAGTGTTGTGGTCTTGCTTTTACTCTCGTTAGACTCTTCCGATGAACGTGCTTTCGCGTTGCCAATTCGGATCGCTGTTGTAGGTCGGATCAATAACGCAAGACAATATAACTACTGACATATAGGTTTTCCACATAGATGAGCCTTGAATAATATGGCAACAAATAATACAAACAGTGGGCATCTCTTGCGAGGCGTAGTTAGTCTAAGTCAGAAAACAGGAGCCGAGATATTGCTGCAGTTGTAGAGCTGAATTGCATGTTGACCATTTCGAAAGCACTGTCGGCGGGCCAGGCGCGGACATACCACGCGCGCGAGTTTGTGTCGGAGACGCAGAACTACTGGAGTCGTGACGCGCAAGTGAATAGCGAGTGGCAGGGAAGGCTTGCCCAGGAGTGGGGACTGCGCGGTTCCGTTGGTGCCGAGGAATTTGCTCGATTGAGCGAAGGACAGCATCCTGCAAGCGGCGCGCAACTCGTCAAGCACCAGCCTGCAAAGACCTACGACAACGAGTACGGCAAGGAAATCACCAGCGTCGAACATCGAGCCGGGTGGGATGCAACATTCTCAGCGCCGAAATCCGTTTCTCTCACCGCGCTTGTCGGCGGCGATGAACGTGTGCGCCAAGCGCACCGTGAGAGTGTCCGCGTAACACTTGGCGAATTGGAGCGGTATGCGCAAGCACGCATCGGCAATGTCCACGCGCCAGAGACGACGGCCAAGTTCGTCGCCGCCACCTTCGAGCACGACACCGCCCGCCCGGTGGACGGGTATGCTGCGCCGCAACTTCATACGCATGCCGTCATTTTCAATCTGACCGCGCGCGAGAACGGCCAGACGCGGGCGCTTCAGGAGCGCAGCCTTTTCCAATCGCAGCAATATGCGACCAGCGTTTATCGTTCTGACCTTGCGATTCGCCTGCAGGGACTCGGCTACGAGATCGAACGCGGCAAACACGGTCAGCCCGAGATCAAGGGCTACACGCAAGAATATCTGGATGCATCCAGTCCGAGACGAGAACAGATCAAGAATCACTTGCAGGAGATCGGGAGAGAAGGCGCGGGCGCGGCACAAGTTGCTGCCCATCGCACACGGGACAGCAAAGAGATTCGCTCCCCGGAAGAAGTGTTACAGCGGCACCGCGAACTGGCAGGACGGCACGGCCATCAGGCGGATCGCGTTGTCGCCCAGGCGCGCGAACATACCCAGATTCATGCACCGAGCTCAGACAAGACTGAACTTCGGACTGAACGACAGGCCGTCACCTATGCCCGCAATCATGTCTTCGAGCGCACTGCCGTGCAGGATGAGCGAAGCATCTTGCAGGCGGCAATCAGCCGCAGCATGGCGCAAGCAACCTACGAACAAGTACGGCACGAGTTTGCGCAGCGCCTCCAGCGCGGGGAATTCGTTGCCGTTGGCCCCATCGAAGGGCGCGCTGCGCCGATGTACACAACCGCTGAGATGATCCGCATGGAGCAGGATATCGTCGGACGGATGCAGAGCGGCAATCAGCGCTACTACAGCGATCCGATGCTAGTTTCGCCTTCGCTGCGGATTGCAATCGAAGACCGCCATACAGAACTGAGTCCGGCGCAGCGCGAGGTGGTCGATGACATTTTTGTGAGCCGAGAGAAGATCGTCGGCTTGGATGGGATCGCTGGTACTGGCAAGACGACTACCTTGGCGGTGATCCGGGAAGGAGCGGAGGCCGAAGGCTACAAGGTCGAAGGTTTTGCTCCAACCTCACGCGCTGCGCAGAAGCTGGCCGAGGCGGGCATAGAGACTTCGACCCTGCAACGCCATCTTGTGCGGGGAGAGCAGCCGGACACAGGTGAGAAGAAGCTCTATGTGCTCGACGAGTCTTCGCTCGCCTCGACACGCCAGGTGCACGAGTTCATGGAACGGCTTCATCCGCGAGACCGGGTTTTGCTGGTAGGCGACACGCGGCAGCATGAGGCGGTCGAAGCGGGCCGTCCTTTCGCGCAGCTTCAGGAAGCCGGAATGCGGACGGTGAGACTCGAAGAGATTGTTCGGCAGAAGGATCCGGAACTGAAGCAGGCTGTCGAGCAATTGGCGCGTGGGCAGGTTGGCGCGGCCATCGAAGGCCTTGACCGGCAGGGCCGCGTGCATGAGGTGAAAGGGCGGGAGGAGCGCATCACGGCCATCGCGCGCGAGTATGCCAAATCGCCGCAAAGTACGCTGGTAGTGTCGCCGGACAATCTGTCCCGCATGGAGATCAATCAGCGCATCCATGCAGAGTTGCAATCGCGCGGCATCGTGAGCAAGGAAGAGCATTTCGTCCAAACGCTTGTGCCGCGCCAGGAGATGACTGGCGCAGATCGTTTTTGGGCGCAGCAATACCAAATCAACGATATTCTGCGCTACTCGCGCAGTTCGCGAGAGACTGGCATTCAGAAGGGCGAATACACGCGCGTCAAGAGCATCGACGCGCAAAACAATCGGCTCACGGTGCTACGCGTGGATGGGAGTGAAACGACCTACGACCCGCGCCGCCAGATGGGCGTCTCGGTGTATCGCGAGCAGGAGAAGGCGTTCTCGGTTGGAGACCGTATCCAATTCACCGCGCCCAATCATGAGCTGAAGATTGCGAACCGTGAACTGGGTACAGTGGAAAACATCGCGCCGGACGGCGCGATGCGGCTGAAGCTTGATAACGGGCGCAGTATGGACTACGGACCTCAACGTCATCCGCATCTCGACCACGGCTACGCCGTCACCAGCTATTCCAGCCAGGGCCAAACAGCCGACCGCGTTCTTATCCATGTGGATACGGAGCTTGCGGCGAAAGACTTGCTCAATAGGCGCATGGCGTATGTCTCGGTTTCGCGTGGACAGTGGGACGCACAGATTTTCACAAACGACCGCCAAAAGCTGCCGCAGGCTCACAACAGCCAGAAAAGGATCTGGGAATGGGTATGGGCATAGGTTTGGGCTTCTGATCTTAAAAATCAACGATACTTTCACGCGGGAAGGCCATGATAGGCGGAGAGTCAATAGGCGAACAATCAATCCAGAAAGCGGACCCAGCGGCATAATGAGACGGACGAACCACATCCCGCGCATCCGGCACTTTCTTTCGCTTCCAAGTGCACGAAACCGGAACTGCGAAGAACCCGTCAAGGGGCAAGCCCGCTGGCGCGGCTCCCTTCAGTCGCCCTTGACTGAACCTTCGCCGTTCCAGTCCACCCCGCCATTATGGAAGCGAAAGAAGAAAACCGAAAGATCGCCTGCACCCCATCAACCCAACGGAGTCAAAATGTATCCCCAATCCCAGCCCTCTGATCCAGAACATTCTTCCACCCAATCGGTCACCCAAGGTCGCGTCGTCGCCGAACGCCGAACATGGCTAACCGCCGCAGAGGCGGCGCAATACCTCAACGTGAAGACGCGCACAATTCTGCTCTGGGCGCGACGAGGCAAGGTAAAAGCCTATGTGCTCACCGGGACGCAACGCCGAGTCTGGCGTTTTCTGCACGCAGACTTAGAAGCAATGGTGACCCAGAAGAAACCTGTGGTAATCTCGGCCCAGCCGTCCGTGCTTGCAAACGAAAGGAGCATATGAAACGAGCACGGCACAAGCAGGGATCTGTTGTTTGCGATAAACGTCGCAGGGTATGGAATTACCTATTCTGCGAAAACGGAGTCCGTCGAACCAGGTTGATCGGTTCGCTGCGCGACTTTCCTACTAAGGCAGCCGCATGGCAAGCAGCAGAGTCGTTTCGTCAGACGGTTGTCAACAAACCAATTAGCCAAACGCACACGGTGAAAGAGTTGGCTCAACGCTACCAATCCGAAAGAATGCCCTCGCGTTCCGAGACCTCTCGCGTGTATCGGTCATGGCTGCGGAACCATATTTTGCCTCACTGGGGCGACAAGTCTATCGCTGACGTACAGCCGAGACCCGTTGAACTCTGGCTTCGCCAGCTTGATCTGTCTCCCAAAAGCAGGTCTCACGTTCGCAACCTTCTTCGTGCCTTGATGGAGTTTGCGATGTGGTGCGGCGTGCTGGAAGTTGCACGTAACCCCATCGACCTTGTAGTTGTGAAAGGTGCTACAAGACGCATTCGCAAACCGCGAAGCCTCACTTTGGAGCAGTTCCAGAGACTCACCGCATCCCTGAAGAGACCGTTCAACACAATGGCTCTGGTGTCGGTCTGTTTGGGATTGCGAGTTTCGGAGCTACTTGCTTTGAAGTGGCGCGACGTGGACTGGCTCGGTGCCAAGTTGAACATTGAGCGGGGCATCGTGAAGCAAATTGTGGATGATGTGAAAACCGATTCATCGCGCAAGTTCCTGGCAGTAGACAAGGAACTGCTGGAGCTACTGAGGGTCTGGAAGCAGACCACGCAGTTCTCAGCTGAAGAGGATTGGATCTTTGGCAGTCCTGTGAAACTGGGCCGTCTACCTTATTCGTATACGGGGTTTTGGCGCGAACTTGAGCGGGCATCCAAGGAGGCAGGAATCGGCCATCTCGGCACTCATGCCTTTCGGCACACATACCGCAGTTGGCTGGATGCCGTCGGAACTCCAATCGCTGTTCAACAGAAACTGATGCGGCACAGCGACATCAGAACAACGATGAACATTTATGGCGACGTGGTGACCGATGAGATGGGGCAGGCGCACTCAAAAGTAGTTGGGCTGGCATTGAGCCGACCGGCTTAACTGATTGCGTTGGTGATTGCAGGCTTGCTAAGCCATTGAAAGAATGGCTCCTCAGGTAGGACTCGAACCTACAACCCTCCGGTTAACAGCCGGATGCTCTGCCATTGAGCTACTGAGGAGTGGAAGCACGCTCCGAGGCGCGCGAGCATGATCAGCAAAATCATATCAGAGGCTGCAACGGATTGGAAACTCCCGCGTCGCACGCCTCGTGCGTCCCCATCGTGCCGAACGAACAGTGCGAAGCCGCGGCGGTAGACGAAAGGTCCAGTTCCCCCTGTGCTCCTCTGCGTCCACTGTGGTTAAATGATGGTCGATGGCTGGTGACCCCAAAATCCGCGTCCTGGTCGCGAAGCCCGGCCTGGACGGCCACGACCGCGGCGCCAAGGTTATCGCGCGCGCCCTGCGCGACGCCGGCATGGAGGTCATCTACACCGGCCTGCGCCAGACGCCGGAGATGGTCGTCAGCGCCTCGCTCCAGGAAGATGTGCAGGTCATCGGACTCTCGATTCTTTCGGGCGCGCACAACGCGATTGTTCCGCGCGTGATGGATCTGCTGAAGCAAAATAAAATGGACGACGTGCTGGTGCTGGTCGGCGGCATCATCCCCGATCAGGATATCGAGGGCCTGAAGAAAATCGGCGTGGCCGCCATCTTCCAGCCCGGTACTCCTATGGACAACATCGTGAAGTTCATCCGCGAGAACGTGAAACCGCAGGGCGTCCCGGCTGTCTAAGCTGCGATGAGCTGAAAAACCCTACCTTACTTCTGTCATCCTGAGCGAAGCGAAGGACCTCTGCATTTTGGCGCGCGAAAATACATTCTTCGAAATCGATCCCGACGGCCCGGCACTCATCCTCCGTCTGACGTCGCTCGACGGCACCAACCGCCTCACCCGCGCTTGCGTACTCGCCCTGACCTCCGCCATCGCCGAACTGAAAGCCGAACTGAAGCAGCAGCCCCGCCCGCTGATCATCACTGGCAATCGCCATTTTTTCTCGGTCGGCGCCGACCTGAACGAAATCGCAGCGCTCACCGGCCCCGAAGCCTACCAGTTCTCCGCCATGGGACAAGCGCTCATGAGCGCAATTGCCAGCTATCCCGCGCCGGTCCTCGCCGTGATCGAAGGCCACTGCATGGGCGGCGGCCTAGATCTCGCGCTTGCCTGTCACCGCAGGATCGCCGCTCCCCACGCCGTTTTCGGACATCGCGGCGCCGCCCTCGGCCTCATGACCGGTTGGGGAGGCACGCAGCGCCTGCCGCGCCTGATCGGAAAGGGAAGAGCCCTCGAGCTTTTCATCGCCGCGGAAAAAGTCTCTGCCACCCAAGCCCTCGCGATCGGATTGGTGGACGCCATCGCCAACGATCCGGTTGCAGAGGCTCTGTCTCGACTGCAACCAACGGGTTGAATCCGCTCACAGCACCAGCGACCAGTTCAGAAACGCCCACATCCACGCCAGATTGAAGGCAAACAGCGCCGCGCACAAGAATGCGAAGCGCGTTCGCTCCATCTTCTCCGCCCAATTTCCCATCGTCAGAAAAGCCGGATACACCGGCAGCAGATAGCGTGGAACGCCGAGCAGCGGGGGCCGGCACAGTCGCAGGAGAAGATGCACGATCACTGCTGCCGAGAAGCACCTGTCTTCGATCGGCATCCGCCGCCGCGCCGCCACTCCAGCCACAAAGAAAAAAATCAGCGTGAGCAGACTGATTGCCACCAGTGACTCGAAGCGTCCCGCCAGCGAACCAATCGCCCGCCACAACGTCGTCCACGGAGCTGCTACCTCCGTGTTCCAATACATCCGATACGCCGCCGCTACGCTCAGGCGTCCCGTCTGCCGCAGCCAGAACCAATATCCCAGCGTTCCGAGTGGAGCGATCGCAACCGGCCATCGCTTTCGACGCGGCGCCCGCCACGCCATGATCACCAAGGGCACGATCAGCAACGTCCCCGCCGAACGCGTCAGCCCAGCGGCAAAAGCGCACGCTGCCGCCAACACAAAGCGCTCGTCCCGCGCAAGAACGATGCACCAGACGATCAACGCGACCGCCAAAGCCTCGGTGTATCCGGCGAAAAAGAAGAAGCTCGCCGGCCACACCGCCGCCAACATCACAGTCCGCAGCGGTTGCGCGGCTGGAAACTCACTCCGCGCCAGACGCAGCAGTCCCCAAAAATAGAAAAAAGCTGCCGCTGTGGAAATCAGCAAGACTGCAGCCATCGGGCCGGCCAGTCCGCTCAAGCCTCGAATGAGCCACGGATAAAGAGGATAGAAAACCACTCCCGCCGGCAGATCGTATCCACGTCCGGCGATCCGCAGATACCAGAGCGCGTCGAAGCGCTCCCAAATCCCCAGCAACGCGAAATGCCAACCCCCGGGCGCCGGCAGGTTCTCGGTGAGCACATTGCTTTGAATCAAACGCGCATCCGGATGCAGAAAAACTGCCGCGACCGCCGCGACGCTCGTGTAAACCACGCGCAGCCCTGCCGTGATCGCAAAAGCGATCTGCCAATCCGCTCGCGCTTCCAGTTTGCGCCACCCTCCTGATCCACCCTGCACTGGTTCACCCTCAAAACGAACTCCGCAGCTGAGTCTACCAGCCAAATCGCTCTGCTCGGCCCTTCGCACCGCTGGTATAGTAAGGAGTTTCGTAGGTAGTCTCGAAATCTGCCCTCATGCGCGAACGTACCGATTCCACGGCCCTCTCGATCGACAACGTCCTTCCCACCAAGCTTGACCCCAGTTCTCTCCGCTTCGAATCTAACATGCGAGCGCTCGCCGACTTGGTCGCTCAGGTGCGCAACGAAGAGGAAAAAATCCGCGAAGGCGGAGGCGCGAAAGCCATTGAAAGCCAGCACGCCAAAACGCGCCTCACCGCTCGCGAACGCATCAACTTCCTCGCCGATCCCGGCTCGTTCTTCGAACTCGGCCTCTATGCCGCGCACAAAATGTACGAGGAATGGGGAGGCGCACCCGCCGCCGGCGTCATCACCGGACTCGCCCGCATCCATAGCCGCATGGTCATGCTGATCGTGAATGACGCCACCGTCAAAGCCGGCGCCTTCTTTCCCATGACCACGAAGAAAGTCATCCGCGCGCAAAACATCGCCATGGAAAATCGCATCCCAACCATTTACCTCGTCGACTCCGCTGGAGTCTTCCTGCCGCTGCAAGAGGACGTCTTTCCTGACACCGACGATTTTGGCCGCGTCTTCCGCAACAATGCGGTTATGTCGGCCATGGGCATCCCGCAGATCGCCGCCATCATGGGCATGTGCGTGGCCGGCGGTGGATATCTTCCCGTGATGTGCGATCACGTCCTCATGACCGACGGCAGCGGTCTGTTCCTCGCCGGGCCCGCGCTTGTGCAAGCCGCCATCGGGCAGAAGGTGTCCGCCGAAGAATTAGGCGGAGCCGCCATGCATTCCGCCATCAGCGGCACGGTCGACTTCCGCGAACCCAATGACGAAGCCTGCATCGCGCGCATCCGCTCGCTGATCGAAAAGTGGGGATACCGCCGCCAGTCGGTCTGGGATCGCAAGAAGCCCGCGGACCCGGCAATGCCGACCGAAGAAATCTACGGCGCCTACGATGCCTCGCCGGCGCGCCCCTACGACATGAAAGAAATTCTGGCGCGCATCGTGGATGAAAGCCGTTTCGACGAGTACAAGCCCGAGTACGGCAAGACGCTGCTCTGCGGCTATGCGCGCATCGGAGGCTTCGCGGTAGGGATCGTCGCCAACCAGAAACTGCACGCGCAGCAGACCGATCACGAAGGCCACAAACGCATCGAGTTCGGCGGCGTCATCTACACCGAGTCGGCCGAAAAGGCCGCCCGCTTCATCATGGACTGCAACCAGGACCTGATCCCGATCGTCTTCTTCCACGACGTCAACGGCTTCATGGTGGGACGGGATGCCGAGTGGACCGGCATCATCAAGGCGGGAGCGAAGATGGTGAACGCGGTGTCGAATTCCGTCGTGCCCAAAATTGCTGTGATCGTAGGCGGCTCTTTCGGCGCTGGACACTACGCCATGTGCGGCAAAGCCTACGATCCGCGCTTCGTTTTCGCCTGGCCCACCGCAAAATACGCGGTCATGAGCGGAGACGCCGCTGCCGGCACGCTGGTGGAAATCAAAGTGAAGCAACTGGAGCGCAGCGGCAAGAAGCTGAGCGAAGAAGAAAGAAAAGAACTTTTCGATTCAACCAAGAAAACATACGAAGAGCAAAGCGATCCTCGGTACGGCGCTGCCCGTCTCTGGATAGACAAGATCATCGACCCGATGGAAACGCGCCAGGCCATCACGCAAGCGCTCGAAGCGGCGTCGCTGAACCCGGATGTACCGGAGTTCAAAGTGGGAGTGTTGCAAACATGATTCAGGCATCATCTTAATTAATTTTGTCATCCTGAGCGAAGCGAAGGACCTGCTTTTTCCGACCGCATTCCAAATGTCGACTACTAACTCGGTCAAACTCGTTGAGTGCCCCCGCGATGCCTGGCAAGGCCTCAAGGGCCAAATCCCTGCCGATCTCAAGACCAACTATCTTCAGGCCTTGATCTCCGCCGGCTTCAAGCACATCGACGCGGTCAGCTTCGTTTCGCCCAACGCCGTCCCGCAGATGGCCGACTCCGAAGCAGTTCTGAAGGAACTCGATCCGCCCGACGACGTGGAAATCATCGGCATCGTGGTCAACGAAAAAGGAGCGCAGCGGGCGATCGCGACTGATGCCGTGCACACCCTGGGCTTCCCGTACTCGATTTCGCCAACCTTTCTGCAAAACAATCAACGGCAGACGCTGGAAGACGCGATCGAGGAGTTGGAAAAGATCGAAAAGAAAGCCGACGAAGCGGGACTCGACACCGTCGTCTACATCTCGATGGCCTTCGGCAATCCCTACGGCGACCCATGGACCATCGATGAGGTTGTCGAAGCCGTAGCCTTGCTCGAGTTGCAAGAAATTCGCATGATCTCGCTAGCTGACACCGTGGGTCTTGCGCCGCCAGAGAAGATTCGCGAAGTGGTTTCCGCGGTGATGGCGAAGTACGACTATCTCGAAATCGGCGTTCACCTGCACAGCCGCCCCGATCAGGCCGCCACCAAAATCATTGCAGCTTATGAAGCCGGCTGCCGCCGTTTCGATTCCGCTATCGGCGGCATGGGCGGATGCCCTTTCGCGCAGGATGACTTAGTGGGGAATATCGCAACGGAAACAGTGATCGAAACACTGCGCGCCCACGGCGCGCAATTGCCGCCGCTGAAGCCGCTGGACGCATTGTTGAGAGCGACAGCCGAGATCGGCGCGAGGTACAAGGCTTCAATGGTCGCAGACTAATCGCTGAGAATCATCATGACCTACAAAACGCTCCAACTCGCTTTCGACTCCACCGTCGCCACCGTGACTCTCAACCGGCCCGACAAGCGCAACGCCATCAGCTACGAACTTATCGAAGATCTCATCCGTGCTCTGGATGAAGTGAACAAGTCTTCCGCACGCGTCCTGATCCTGACTGGGGCAGGGAAGGCTTTCTCGTCCGGGATGGACCTCGACAACCTGAAGTCCCTGCTCGGCCGCACGCCCGAGCAAAATCTCGAAGACTCGCGGACCATGGTCAGCCTGTTCCGTTCGCTCTATGAATTTCCCAAACCGACGATTGCCGCGGTCAACGGCGCAGCCATCGCCGGCGGCACCGGACTGGCGCTGCTCTGCGACTTCACGCTCGCCGTGCCGGAAGCCAAGTTTGGCTATACCGAGGTCCGGATCGGATTCGTGCCCGCCATTGTTTCGACTTTTCTCCTGCGCCAGGTCGGCGAGAAAATCGCCCGCGACCTGCTGCTGACGGGCCGCATCTTCGATTCCGCGGAAGCCCTTAAGATGGGCCTGATCAACGAAATTGTTCCTCCGGAGAAGCTGCTCGACCGTGCCCGCGAACTCGCTGCGCAGCTGGCCGAGAACAGTCCGCTTTCGCTTTTCCATACCAAGCGCCTGCTCACCGGTCACGCCAGCGCCGAACTCGATTTGCAAATTGAAGCCGCTATCCGCGAAAATGCCGGCATTCGCCAGAGCGCCGACTTCCGCGAAGGAATCGAGTCGTTCCTCGAAAAGCGCAAGCCAAAGTGGACGGGCCGATGAACCCGCCACATACATCGATGTCTGCCAATACAAATCAAAGGGCGACGGTGAATGAAACTCGTATTCGCGTGCGCTATGCCGAAACCGACCAGATGGGCGTCGTCTATCATTCCAATCATTTCATCTGGTTCGAAGTGGGACGCGTCGAACTTCTCCGCCAGTTAGGTTTCAGCTACAAAGATATGGAGCGCGAGGACGACTGCTTCATCGCCGTAGTCGACGCCCAGTGCCGCTATAAGGCGCCCGTACATTATGATGACGAAGTCATCGTGCGCACGTATTTGAAACACGTGCGGGAGAAAGTGATCCGCTTTGGATACGAGCTGCGCCGGGCAGAAACCGGCGAGTTGCTCGCCGAAGGCGAGACCACGCACATCGTCGCCGATGCAAGAATGAAGCCCCGCGCACTGCCGGAAAAATATATGACCGTGTTCCGCGCCGCGATAGGGAGATAGTGGAGATAGGAAAGAAAGGCCCGATGCCAGAGTTCCTCTACAGGCTGCAACTGGTGCGCGGAGACATGCTCCGCACCGGCCCGAACGACGCGGAACAAGCGGTGGTGGCCGAACACTTCGCATATCTCCAGAATCTCACAGCGCAAGGCGTAATTATTCTCGTCGGCCGAACCCTGACTACCGATGAAAAAACGATGGGACTTACGATCTTCCGCGCCGAGTCCGAAGACGCCGCCCGCCAGATCATGAACAACGATCCGGCCGTAAATAGGGGCGTGATGACGGCAACGTTGTATCCGTTCAAAGTAGTCTTGCAAGGAAAGTGAAAAAATCGAAACCAGGAACTACCTTTGAAAGCTCTGCACATCAACGGAAACGATCTGACTCTCGAGGCGGTGCGCGAAGTCGCTGCCGAAAGACGGCCGGTGCTCCTCGATCCCGACGCACGCGAAGCAGTCAACCGCGCCCGCGCCGTCGTCGACGCACTCGTCGCCAGCAATAAAATCTCCTACGCGATCACGACGGGCGTCGGCAAGCTGAGTGATGTGCACATCGTGGGCGATCAGGTCCGCGAGCTGCAGGTCAACCTAGTGCGCTCGCACGCTGTCGGCGTGGGCGAACCGCTTGCGATTCCCGACACGCGCGCCATGATGCTACTGCGGGCAAACTCCTTGGCGAAAGGCAACTCCGGCGTCCGTGCCATCACCATCGACACCATCTGCGATATGCTCAATCGTGGCGTGACGCCGATGGTCCCGTCGCAGGGAAGCGTAGGAGCGAGCGGTGACCTGGCGCCGCTGGCGCATCTCGCGCTGGCCTTGATCGGTGAAGGCGAGTGCATTGATGAAACCGAAAAAGGCGCGCGCATCGCAAGTGCTGAAGCGTTGAAGCGCGCGCAAATCAAGCCCCTGGTGCTGGAAGCGAAGGAAGCGGTTTCGCTCATCAATGGCACCCAGGCCATGCTGGCCATTGGCACTCTGATGCTGCTCGCCGCGGAGACGCTGGTTGATACCGCCGACGTCATCGGAGCGATGGCGTGCGACGCCCTCCAGGGGACCATCGTCGCCTTCGACGAACGCATTCAAAAGGCTCGTCCCCACGCTGGACAAAGCAAAACCGCGGCGAATCTGCGCCGCCTGCTCGAACAGAGTGAGATCAACGAATCGCACCGCGATTGCGGCCGCGTGCAGGATGCTTATTCGTTGCGTTGCATTCCGCAGGTGCATGGTGCGGTGCGCGACACGCTCGCCCATTGCCGCGCCGTGTTCCAGACTGAAATGAACTCGGCCGTCGATAATCCGCTCGTATTCCTGAAGAATCCGAAGGCATCGAATGGCGACGGCGAGGGCGACGTACTCTCCGGCGGAAACTTTCACGGCCAGCCGCTGGCGTTCGCACTCGACTTTCTCGCCATTGCGTTGAGCGCGCTGGCCGGCATCAGCGAGCGGCGGCTGGAACGCATGGTGAATCCCGCGCTCAGCGAAGGATTGCCGCCATTTCTGGCGCCGGGTGCGGGAATGAATTCGGGCTTTATGATGCCGCAAGTGACCGCGGCCGCGCTGGTGAGCGAGAACAAAGTGCTGGCGCATCCTGCGTCGGTCGATTCGATTACAACTTCGGGAAACAAAGAAGACTTCGTCTCCATGGGCATGACCGCGGCCAACAAGCTGAAGAAGGTGGTCGAGAACACGCGCAACACGCTAGCTATCGAAGCCATGGCGGCGGCACAGGCCATTGACTTCCTCGCGCCGCTCAAGACTTCCAGGCCCTTGCAGCAGGCGCACGCGGCGATTCGGGCGGTATGCCGGACTATGGACAAGGACCGTGTGATGTACCAGGATTTCGCGCGCATCGCGGAGTTAATTGCCAGCGGCAAGCTGCGGAGGTAGTGCGGTAGCCTCAGAAAACGGATATTCCTTTCTGACTAGGCGGACTTGACCGCCGATCCATCCAACCCCAGTTCGCGCGCAATTGTCCTCATGGCTGCGATGCAGAAAGCGATGTGCTCTTCGAGATCCACGCCGAGATCGGTAGCACCTTCGATGATGTCTTCGCGGTGAACGTTACGGGCGAAGGCTTTGTCCTTCATTTTCTTCCGCACAGATGGGGCTTCGACTTCAGCCAGCGATTTTCCCGGCTTGACCAGGGCGCAGGCAGTGATAAAGCCGGCGAGCTCATCGCAGGCAAAGAGGGTCTTCTCCAGCGGCGAGACCCGCGCCACACCCGTGTACTGGGCGTGCGACATTATCGCGCGGCGCACTTCTTCGGAGTAGCCGCGTTCTTTCAAAATCTCGGAGCCTTTGGAGGGATGTTCCTCTGCGCTCGGATATTTTTCGTAGTCGAAGTCATGGAGAAGGCCAACCATACCCCACAATTCTTCATCGGCTCCGGCTTTGCGAGCGTAGGCGCGCAGGCACGCCTCGACCGCCAGCGCATGTTTCCGAAGACTTTCCGATTGGGTGAACTCAGTTAGTAAACACCATGCCGTATCGCGTTGATTCATGGTTTGTACCTGTTTTCTGCCGATTTTTGCCTCTGGATTATGTTTCCGTCCGCTAAATGCTTTGTTTTCTCCTACTTTTGTCTTGACTTTCACAGCCCCAATGCGGCAGATTACACGCTAGTTGGCTTTGAGAGTAGCCCCGCTCTGGCACTCGCAAAACCTGCATGGCTACCACATTAACCCCCGTGGACTCACGGGAAGTTGTACGCTGCGACCATTGTCTTTTAGTGCAATTCCGCACATCTAACAGTCTTTGCCGCCGTTGCCATCTCTCATTGGATGAGGACGAGGCGGAGATGGCCGCTATGACTCCGGCGCCGGAAGCGGTGCCGATCAACATTCATTCTAACGGGCGCGGGCATTTGAAGCTGGCCTACTCGATCCGATCGCTGCGGCTGCGCAACGGCTTGAGCCAGCGCCAACTGGCGCTGCGCATGGCCGTGCCTCGGACTTACGTGTCGAAAATCGAAAACGAGAAAGCGACGCCGACCCTCTCTTCGCTGGAGCGACTCGCAAAGGCCCTCGAAGTCACCGTGCCCGATCTGCTCTCGGGCGGAGAACGCAACCGGCAGGAAGAGGTTCGCGAGTTGATGGAGGATCAGTTCGTCGCTGAGGTTATGCCGTATCTGTCACAGCTGAACGGGATGCAGATGTCGAGCATCCTGGCACAGGTGCGGGACTTGACCGTGCGGCCGCGACGGAGCGCATAACCAACGTCTGTAGAGGCGCGGCTTGCCGCGTCTCCGGGCGCGTCAGTGGAGCACGCTAAAGTTTTTATCCGGGCACACAACCAACTGGACAGCCGGGGCCTTCGGGCTCCGGCTTTTTTTTGTGTGCCGAGGTATCCTGATTACGTTGCGCTATTCTCCACACTCCATGGCACCAGGCCCTTCGCTTTTGTCCGCGCGGGAAATTGCGGCGCAGATCCGCCGCAAAGAAGTTTCGCCGATGGAGGTGGCGCGCGCTCACCTCGAGCGCATCGAACGCCTGAATCCCACACTGAACGCTTTCGTCGATTACCAGCCGGAGGCTGTGCTTGCCCAGGCGCGGAACGCCGAAGAAGCAATTTTGCGGGGAGACGATCTCGGGCCGCTGCATGGTGTGCCTGTTTCCATCAAGTCTTCGATTGACGTCACCGGACATCTTTGTGAAGCCGGCACGCGTCTGCGGGCCGGATACATAGCCTCTGCCGATGCTCCGCTGGTCGCACGCCTGCGCGCTGCCGGGGCCGTGATCCTCGGCGTCACCAACACGCCCGAACTGCTCATGGCCTGGGAGACCGACAATCTTCTTTATGGCCGGACCAACAATCCGTGGGATGTGACCCGGACGCCGGGTGGATCGAGCGGTGGCGAGGCCGCAGCTATTGCCACCGGACTTTCCTCTGGCGGCGTGGGCAGCGACGGCGGCGGTTCGATCCGCGTGCCCGCGCACTTCTGTGGCATCTGCGGTTTCAAGCCGACTCCGGGATGCATTCCCTCGACCGGCCACTTTCCGAAATCCGGTGGCCCCTTTGCCTTGATCGGTGTGGTCGGGCCCATGGCGCGCACGGTCGAAGATGTGCGGATCCTGTTTGAGGTTATGGCGGGCTGGGACGACGGCGATCCTTGCGCCGCGCCGGTCGAAGTGCGTGACGAAACCTCGGCGCAGGCTGTGCGCATCGGGTTCTTCCAAGACGACGGCCGGACTCCCATCACACCAGAAACTAAGTCGGCGATAAGTCATGCCGCGTCTCTTTTGTCGAGTTGTGGATTTCATGTCGAGTCCTTTCGTCCCGAGGGGTTGGAAGACGCGCGTCATCTATGGTGGGAATTTTTCGGCACCGCTGGAGGGATGATTCTCGGGCCCATGTTGCATGGCCATGAGTCCGAACTGAGTCCGATTCTGCGCGAGTTCCAGGCCTGGACCAGCGCCGCGCCCGCGCACACTGGCGAGTCGCTGTTGGCTGCCTGGCTCGGACGCGACCAAGTGCGCGAGAAGATTCTCTTCGAGATGCGGAAATATCCCGTCCTGCTTTGCCCTACTGCTGCCATCCCCGCTTTTCGCCATGGCGAACGGGAGTGGCTGGTGGAAGGAAAGGCGGTAAAGTATCTCGACGCATGGAGCTATTGCGAGTGGTTTAACCTGCTGGGTTTTCCCGCCGCCGTAGTCCCAATGGGCTTTTCGGAGCAGGGCCTGCCGATCGGCGTGCAGATCGTCGGACGGCCCTGGCAAGAGGAAGTCGTGCTGGCGGTCGCCGCAAGACTCGAAAAGGAGCGCGGTCCCTGGCCAGCGCCGCCGCTGGCGGGCTGAGTTCCCGGGGCAAGCAGCGGAGACGGGGCAAGCCCCGTCTCTACACGAACTAAGAGCCAATTTCGTGTAAGATTCTAGAGGCGAGTACAGTGCACCGCTTGCGCGCGGGTCGATCCTGCGCTTCTTGATACTCCCCAATTACCAGGTAGAACCTTGGCCTCTCGGCCAGCGGCACATTCCTGTCAGGAGAAACACTGAATGGCGAAAATTGCAAAGACAGCCGACCGGAAAAAGGTCATGGACACCACGAAATCGACCGCCTGCCCCAAGTGCGGCAAGGAAACCCGTATCGTCAAGCGCATGAAAGATCGCGAGCGTGGCGTGCCCGGCGGGATCTACATTTCGTGCTCTGCTTGCGAGTTTTTTGAGAAGTTGTGACGGATAGATTCCGGTTCTCGTTTCCCCTCGTAGCGGCCTTGCTTCAACCATAGCCGGACTTCATCTTCCACGGAAAACCTCTCCGGGGGTTGCCCGGAAAACTTTGACTCCAGGGAAAAGGCGTGCGCGTCCAGAGGAACAGTGACGTGAGATTTCGTGTGCGCGAAGCTGCGAACCAGGAGTTCCGCGCAATACTCCAGGCCGAGCACTTGAAACTGAACCGCATGCACGAGCGCATGAAACAGACGCCTCTCACTCAGTTTCTCGCTGAAAACGACTACATCGAGAAAGGTCATCGAGGCCATATGGGCGAACTCGGGCAAGTTCTCGAAACCCAGCGCTTTCGCTTCCTGCTGGAAAGGTAGGTTGGGCATGCGCTTTCCGTTGAGTTCAACCACCCGCACCTGGTCGAGCACGGATGCCGAGAAGTAGGATCGCAGGAGGGTTTTGTGTGCCTCGGAAAGTGGTACGGCCGAAGCCAGGTAGTGCTCGCGCTGCTGCTGCATGTAGGAGGAGACGCGGTCAATGACTTCACGCACCTGCTCTTCACTGGGACCAGGGGCGGGCGTGGTGCTTGCCTCTGCCATCCGGATCTTCTCCAGGATGGAAGCGTAGTACTCGCTCAGAGCGTTGGCGGTCTCGACGGACTTCCGGAGCACGTCGCGCTCCCCGTAGCGCGCAAGATCTTCGATAGAAAAACGCAGGCGGAGCTGGTGGGTGGCGCAATGGGCGCTGAGCAACTCCAACTGGGCATGTTGCAATTCCGAATTCATTTGCGCCATGGCGGCGCGATCTTCCGCTTTATCCCATGAATACATCGGGCAAACTCCTGAAGTTTTTAGCAGTGCTGCAAGGAAGGAACCCCGACTGCAATTATCCTAAAAGTGTATCGTGTTACGTTGACAGTGTCAACATAATAAAAATACCCCACGCTGCCAGGGGGGAATGTGGAAATGTGGGGGAGTGGGAGGGTTGTCGGGAGTCCAACTATACCGAATTATATGTACGCTGTAAACATAATTCTGTCTCCCGTCGTGCAGGACTGGTAGTATGCCCGTGGAGGCAAGAATGCCACGACCGCCTGACCCTGACCTGGAGGACCGTATCCTGAACGCGGCGCACAAGCTATGGAAGAAAGATGGTTCAAGAGCGCTCACCCTGAGAGCGGTCGCGCGGGCCGCGAACACGAACACACCCGCGGTGTACCGGCGTTTTCGCAACCGGCGAGACATTGTGCGCGCTTTGATCCGCCGTACCCAGCAGGAATTCGGCAGCATCCTCGAACCCTGCCCTTCTGTCGAAGAAGCGGTTGCGGCTTACCTGCGGTACGCCTTAAGTCATCCGCATGAATACGACCTCTTTTACCAATACCTCCATGAACTTTCCGGCCCGGCCCGGACTGGACGCGCGCCTTCCCCAAAGGATTTGAGACCAAATTTCGCGATGATGGAAAGGAAGTTGTCAGAACAACTGGGCGGAGCACCGGAGGATAACAGGCGGCTGGGGCTCGCTCTGTGGGCATTGGCACACGGAACCATCACGCTCCTGCTCTCGAAAGCGGTTCCAAGCGGACAGGAGGCGGCACTGCGATCTGGTTTCACCGCAGCGGTGAGGGCAATGCTCCAAGACACCTTCCGTTCGTCGCTTCGGAAGTCGAAGTAAATCAGGCGCCGCGCTGCCAGCGGCAATCCGGAAGGTGGTCCGATGCGGTTTGGTTTTCTGAGAACTGAGAACCGGGAACTGCCCTACCCGATCTGCCCCAGAATTGCCCGCGCTTCCGCCGCCGGGTCGGAGGCTTCGGTGATTGGGCGCCCGACCACGATGTGCGATGCGCCCGCGGCCATCGCTTCCGCCGGAGTGACCACCCGCACCTGGTCGTCGTGTCCGCTGCCCGCAGGCCGGACCCCGGGCGTCACAATGGCGAAATTGCACCCAAACTCCTGGCGCAGAGCGGCCGCTTCTTGCGCCGATGCCACCACTCCCTTGCATCCGTTCGAGAGCGCCAGCGCGGTCAGCCGCAAGACCTGATCGAGCACTCCTCCGCGCAGGCCAATCTTGCCCAATTCGACGTCATCCAGGCTGGTCAGCACCGTGACCGCCAGCACCAGCAAATCGGGCTTGGCAGCTTGTGCCGCCTCGACCGCGGCTCGCAACATCCTGCCGCCCCCGGAGGCATGTACGGTGAGCATACTCACGCCCAGTTGAGCCGCTTCTCGAACCGCTGCTCCCACCGTGTTCGGGATGTCGTGATACTTCAGGTCGAGAAAGACGCGGCGGCCCGAACCCACCAGTTCGCGAACAATCGGAGGGCCTTCGGCAGTGTAGAGCTGCATGCCCACTTTGTAGGTATGGGCGGAGTCGCCGACAGCCGCCACGATCTTCCGGGCGGCCGCCGCCGTAGATACATCCAAGGCAACGATGAGACGCTGGCGCGCTTCCATACTATCGTTGCCGAGTGTATCGGGTTTAGTTCAGGTTGGCTACGGGTTGCAGCAGCGCCAGGTCGGTGGGCTGGTAGAGATCCAATCGGACCCTCTGCAAACCGCGTTCTTTAAAGCCCAGTGCGTTCGCCGCGTTGCGGGAAACATCAATGATCCGGCCGTCCACTACGGGACCCCGGTCATTGATACGGACCACCACCGCCTTGCCGTTCCTCAGGTTGGTCACCTTGACGAACGTACCCAGCGGAAGCGTGGGGTGAGCGGCTGTGAAATCGCGCATGTCGAAGGGTTCTCCGCTGGCTGTAGTCCTGCCCTGGAAATACTCGCCATACCAGGACGCGGTCCCTACTTGGTAGGCCTTCGACTTTGGGCTGTTGGTCTTTCGTGTTTTTTGCCCACCAGTCGCAGTGACTGGCGGTTTTGTGACCTTGGCGGCTTCCAGGCTGCTTGGCCCGGATGCGGCTCCGGCCCCCAGACTGGCGACTGATAAAACCAGCGCCAGGCCTTCGGCTAAACGTCGTCGCATTCAGTTACCTCTCGTCGTGGGAAGTCGTTACTTTGGTCGTATGCTCCTTTGGTCAAACGATTGGGAAATGCTATCGGGTTGAACCGGCTCTGTCAACCGAAAAACCATGCGACAGAATTAACTAAATAGTGATTAATCAATGACTTAGCAACATGAAAAATAGGGATTTATACCCGTATGTCATTGAAAGAAGTGAATAGTGGCTATTTATAGGTAAGTTAACATTAGAAATTACAGTGAGGACGAATTCATGCAATGTGCCATCGAATGTTAAACTTACGTCAATATTCCAGTAACAATTGTATAATCAATAAGATACAGTGAAACCTGATGGCGGATGAGTAAACTCCAAGCGAGGAGACAGCCGTCAACCTTCAACGACCCGCTCAATTTGCTCTGCTGGCTGAAAGCCGATGGCTGACAGCTAAAGGCTGGTGTAGAGTGACGACATGGCCGTGACCCCTCCCGTGGTGCTGACAATCGCCGGATTTGACCCCTCCTCGGGCGCTGGAATTACCGCCGACATCAAGACCATCGCGGCCCATGAATGCTACGGCATCTCCTGTATTACGGCCTTAACGGTCCAGTCGACCCAGGGAGTGCGGCGGGTTCAGGGCGTGGATCCCAGCATCGTGGCCGAGACCCTGCAGGAACTGGTTTCGGACCTGGTCGTGGCCGCCGTCCACATCGGCATGTTGGGAAATGGTCAGGTGGCCGAAGTGGTTGCGAATTTTCTGGATCAGGCCCGGCTGCCTCATATCGTGCTGGATCCCGTTCTGAAGTCGAGTTCCGGAGCGGACTTGCTGGATACGGCGGGGGCCCGGTTCTTGATCGAGAGGCTGTTTCCGCTGGCGGAGTTGGTCACCCCGAATCTCGACGAGGCCAGCGCCTTGACGGGGATGCCTGTCACGAATCTCGACGAGATGGGCGAAGCAGCCGCTCGCTTGCACTCTCTGGGAGCGGCCAATGTGGTCGTCACCGGAGGCCACTTGGAGAAAGAGAAGGCGATCGACCTCCTCAGCTTCGCCACTCCCCGGGGCGCCGAACAGGAAATTTTCAAGGCGGACCGTCAGCGCTCGAATTCCACCCACGGCACCGGATGCGCTTTCGCGACGGCGCTGGCCTGCCATCTGGCGCATGGGCGAGGACTACCGGAAGCAGTTCTTCTCTCCAAAGCCTATGTCTCGGCTGCGATTGCGAACGCCCAACCTGTGGGTCAAGGAGTCGGTCCGTTGCATCACCTCTACCGCATGGGCCAACAGCGGCGGCAAAGCGCCATCATCTCTGAAACAGAACAGGTCCATTCGCGAAACTGACAACTGAGGGCTGACGGCGGAAAGCTGATGGCTGGCGGCTATTTCTTAAGCAGGCACCCGGCGGCAAAAGCGGCAACCGCCCCGAGCAACCACTCGATCCGCCACACCTGGATGGCCTGCCAATCCAGTGCAGTCCGGACGCTGAAGACCAAGCTAACCGCCAAAGCTCCCAGCAAGCAGAGCAAGCCAACCAGAAAGGCGATGAGGGCAGGCGTTGTGAGCCCGAGCCGCTCCCCGAGCCGGACGATTTCAGCGCGGCCGGGGATTTCCAGCGTGCGCACGACACTAACTCCCGAGTCAGGACGGCGGGCGCCACAAGCATGGCAGTAAAGCGAGCTGACGAGGAACTCGCTTCCACACTGGCAGATCGCGCTTCGATCATTGCTTCTGTTAGCGCTAGCCTCGGACACCGGCATGGGCGCCCGCCAAAATTCGTGCTGAGCCTGATCGGCTGCTTCTGCCATAAGGAACTCTTCTTCTGACCCTTTTCGGATCGCAAGCGAATCACCAAAGCAAGTTATTGCAAACACGAAGCTTACAAGTTGGCCATGGAGTACGGTGGCCGCTCTGGCAAGCAAGAATTACGCAATCCAACCCGGATTTTCCCCATTGTGCACAACTTGACTGGCTGGCGGACGTACCCGGTTTGGTTCCAGGCGACTTGTCAACTCCCAGCCAGAGTTCTCAGTTCTCAGTCAAATCGGATCGGCTTTCCACTGAGAACTGAGAACTGAGAACCGGGAACTGTTAAACTGAGCAAGCGTGCTTTTCCTTCTCTTCCGGCATCGCCCCGCTCTGACCGCAATCACGTTGCTGGCTCTTGCCCAGGTTTGTCTGGCGGCTGACCCTGCGGTTTCGACTGTACTCCGTCCGCCCGATCCCCTGAACCAGGCTGCTTTCGAGCACTATTACAACCTTGACCACGACGCCGCAGTTCAGGATTTCGAAAGGATCGTGGCGCGTCATCCAAACGATCCCTTTGCCCTGAATCACTTGATCTCCGCGATTCAGATGCGGGAACTCTATCGCATGGGTGCCATGAATAGCGGGGAGTACTCCAACGACAACTTCATCGGACAAGCTCACCGTCCCGCCGATCCGGCACAGAAGGAACGCATCAAGCAACTGGTGCAGCAAGCCGAAAAGCTGGAAAATGCCGAACTGGCGCGCAACCCGGACGACGTAGATATGCTCTACGCTCGCGGTGTTACCCGCGGCCAGTTTGCGCTTTACACCGCCCTGATCGAGCGCGCCTGGTTCTCTGCCCTGCGCAATGCGGTGGGAGCGCGCCGCGATCACGAGCGAGTTCTCCAGTTGGATCCGCACTACACCGACGCCAAACTGGTGGTGGGAGCCCACAACTACGTGATGGGAAACTTGCCGTTGGCGGTGAAGATCGCTGTCGCGCTCATGGGCTTAAGCGGCGATAAGGGAAAAGGACTTCAGTATCTGGGTGATGCCTACCACGGCAACGGCGAAACCAGCGTGGATGCCGGAATCGTTCTCATGGTTTTCCTGCGCCGCGAACACCGTTATGCCGAGGCTTTGCAGATCGCGGAAACGATCGGTCCCCGCTTTCCGCGCAACTACCTTCTGCCCTTGGAAGCGGCGAATCTGCTGCGGGCGTCCGGCAAGAACGACGAAGCCGAAGAACAGTATCGCCGCGTCTGGCAGAACGGGCGCGAGGGAAAGTACGGCAGCCTGCACTACGAAATCGCGGCCATTGGACTCGGCGACCTGCTGCGCTCCGAAAAGAAATACCAGGCCGCTGCCGCGGCTTACGAGTTGGTGAGTGAAGTCGCAGTCCCCGATCCGGAATTGTCGCAAAAAGCGAATCTGGGAGCCGGCGAGATGTATGACCAGCTCCAGAAGCGTGACCTGGCGGTGAAGAAATACGAGGCCGTGGTGGCCACAAATTCCGCCAACGCCGAAGCGGACAAGGCCAGGAAGAGAATCAAAGACGCGTACCGGGAGTAAAGGCGCTCTTAGCTACTGGCTCCTAGCCTCTAGCCAGAAGCCAGCGGCCAGAAGCGGATGTTGGAACATTTCCCCCGCAATCGTCGTATCCTAAGCTGGGAGGCGCACTCATGTACTGCAACGCTTGCGGCAAAACCATTGCTGAGGACGGCCGCTTCTGTTCCTACTGCGGCAACCTAGTGGGGATTCCGCCCACGCCAAAGAAGTTGATGCGCTCGCGCGCCGACAGAAAAATCGGAGGCGTTTGTGCTGGCCTGGCTCACTATCTCGATCTCGATGTATCCCTGGTGCGCATCCTCTGGTTCTTCATCACGCTCGCCTGCGGCATCTTCCCCGGCATCGTGGCCTACCTGCTCGCTTGGATCATCATTCCGCAGGAGCCGCTGCTGCTGCCCGTGGCCCCGTCGCAACAGCCGGCAGCCGGCTAGCGTCGTGTTCCTGTCATGTTTCATAGGTTCACAGCGTAAACTCATGCTGTCATCCTGAGCGAAGCGAAGGACCTATGCATTTTGCCTGGCCCACGAAGATGCACGGGTCTTTCGCTTTGCTCAAGATGACAAACCAACTTTGATCGTGGATTAACGGCCTGACAGCTGAGACCTGACACCTTGCCCTCCCTGCGCAGCGACGACGCCGAGATCTTCTACGAAATTCGTGGTAGCGGCCCGCCCGTCGTTCTTCTCCATCCTTTTCCGTGCCATCACGAATTCTGGAACCCGCTAGCCGCAGCGCTCGATACGCGCTACCGCCTGATTCTTCCCGACCTCCGCGGCCACGGTGATTCCGAAATTGGCGAGGGCCCCGCTTTCATGCCCAAGCACGCCACGGACGTTGCCCGCATGCTTGACGCCGCTGCCGTCGGCAAGGCCGCGTTCATCGGTTGTTCCATCGGCGGATACATCCTGTTTGAATTCTGGCGCCGCTTTCGCGAAAGGGTAACCTCGCTTGCGCTTTATGACACGCGCCCTCAGGCCGACACGGCCGAGGCCCGGGCGAATCGGTTGCAGGCCGCGGCTGCCGTCCTCGAGCAGGGCCCCGAACCCTTCATCGAGACGAACGTTCCGAAGCTGATGGGCCGCACTACTGTGGCCACGCGTCCGGATTTGGTCGATGGAGCGCGCGCCATGATGAGAAAAATGTCAGCCGAAGATATCAGCCAGGTGCAGCGCGGCATGGCCGAGCGTCCCGACTCTGTAGCGGATTTGAAGACCATCAACGTCCCCACGCTGATCGCAATCGGCGAAGAAGACGTCCTCTCCACCGTTGCCGACGGCGAACTGATGCGCCAAAACATTGCCGGCAGCCAGTTGAAGGTGATCCCGAAGGCGGGACACTACGCGCCGTGGGAGCAGCCAGAGCTGGTCGGCAAAATCCTGCGCCAGTTTCTGGATTCGGTGCTCGCGTAGGGACGGCCGTTCTCAGCCGTCCAGCGGGGCAAAGCCCCGCACGTTCCCGTCAATCGCCGACCAGTTCGATCTCCGCAGAGTCGAGTTGATCCAGTGACCGACTGCTGATGCGAGCCAGCCACAAGCTCAGCAGCGAAACTCCTCCCAACAGGCCGACGCAGGCGGGCCATCTGGTTATTCTGGCGTTGGAAAGGGATATGCGACGTTCCCGTAGGAAACGGCTGCCAGGCATGCCGCTAGGCGATAGTAGCCAGACATTTGGGATCGCCCGCTCGTGCCCGATCCGCATTTTCTGCGGAACTGGAATTGCAGTGTGTGGGATGTCTAAGCTTGTTCGCAGAAGAACTCTAATCTGCGTAGGGAACCAGCTGAGTCCCGACCGGGGAATGCGGACACAATTCGCTCCGGGAATGATAACCGGCGGAATTCATTTGGCAGAAAGAGCCGTTTCATGAGGGGAACGATCATAAAGTGCATGGAAGATCTTGTCATCGAGAAGTTTGGCTCCAGAAAATGGAAGGAGTCCCTCGAGAAGGCAGGGGTCACGGACGGGCGAACCTTCACCGCGTTTTGCGATGTGGAGGAGACAGAATTCACGAGAATCCTAGAGGGCGTTGCGGAGACGACATTTCTGTCTACGGAACAGGTGATGGATGCGTTCGGGGAGTACTGGTCCACGGTGTACGCGCCGAACGTCTACCAAGCCTATTACTCCGGTGCAAAAAGCGCGCGCGAGTTACTGCTCAACCTCGACCACATCCACGAAGTCATGACCAAGTTGGTCAAGTTTGCCCGGCCGCCGCGCTTCCGCTACGAGTGGAAGGGAGAAAAGCATCTGATCATGCACTATGAATCCGTCCGCGGGCTGGTGGCCCTCATGCCCGGACTTATCCGTGGGGTGGGGAAGTACTACAAGGAAAATCTGACCGTAAGCGTGATTGGCAACGCGGTCCACGTGCACTTCCTCTGAGGTCCCGGCCCCAGTGGTGTTCGTCACAGCTTGCAGCACCGCCTCTCTGCTAGAATCTCCGCGTCATGATGCAAGCCTTCGTGGTTCCCGAAAATACGGTTGTCAACGCCAAAGGAGACGGGCCTGCCCTCGATGTTAGCCGGGCACAGGGCCGGATTTTCCTGCTGATGCTCGCCATCACCAACACCATCGAGCAGGAATCTCTCGACGTCAGCATCTTCGGGTCAGCGGATGGCGCCACCTGGGATCCCAAGCCGGTCGCGGCATTTCCGCAGAAGTTCTACCGCGAGGAAATTCCGCTGCTGCTCGATCTCGCGGCGCGGCCCGAGGTCAAGTTCATCCGTGCGCATTGGGAAGTGGGCCGGTGGGGGCGTGGGTCGGAAACGCCCATGTTCGAATTCCACGTCGCGCTGCGCGAAGTCCCGCAGGAGATCCTCGCCGAAGCCGCCGGACGTGTGCGCGCGCAGTAGAAATTTCAGAGGTGAGAGGTCAGATTGCAGAGGTGAAAACCAGGTTCTTACCTCTGCAATCTGACCTCTCACCTTTGACCTTCCTCCGCTATATTTGATTCATGTCTGATGGTTCGATCGCCACCGTCCGTCCCGCGCGTGCAGTGCGCGGAGTCGTGCGCATCCCCGGCGACAAGTCCATCTCGCACCGCTACGCTATGCTGGCGGCGATTGCGGAAGGCACAAGCCGTTTCCAGAATTTTTCAGCCGCGCGCGATTGCCAGAGCACGCTCGATTGCGTGGCCAGGCTCGCCTGCGAGTGGAAGAGAATGGAAGACGACAACGGAACGATTGAAGTGCACGGCTTGGGACCGCGGCTGAACCCTCCGGCAAAGGTCCTCGATTGCGGAAACTCCGGCTCGACTATGCGCATGTTAAGCGGAATTCTTGCCGGTCAGGACTTTTCGAGCGAACTGCGCGGGGACGATTCGCTCTCGCGCCGGCCGATGGCCCGCATTATGAAACCACTTTCCGAGATGGGCGCAAGAATCGAGGCGGCGGAGGGTGGACGCCCTCCGCTCAAAATCCAAGGCGGACCGCTGAAGGCAATCCGCTACAAGCCGGAGGTGGCCAGCGCGCAGGTAAAATCATGCGTGCTGTTTGCGGGACTGTTTGCCGAAGGCGAGACGGTGGTCGATGAACCCATCCGCACCCGCGATCATGGCGAAATTGCGCTCCGCGCCTTTGGAGCGGAGGTTGAGCGCAAGGGCAATGCCTCGCGCATTATAGGCGGACAACGACTGCATGCGATTGAGGCCCATGTGCCCGGCGATCTTTCCAGTGCCGCGTTCTTTCTCTGTGCCGCCGCGCTGTTTCCCGGATCGCAGATCACTCTTCCCGGAATCCTTATGAATCCGACGCGGGCGCGCCTGCTCGATATCCTGATACAGATGGGACTGAAAGTTTCCGTCGCGCATCTGGAAGAACATCAGGGCGAGCTGGTAGGCACGATTGATGCGCGCGGTGCGGCGTGGAAGGGAGCTGCTATCGCGGGCGCCGACACGGCTGCGTTGATTGACGAGATCCCGGTGCTGGCGGCGGTTGCGCCCTACTCCGACGGCGGCCTCGATGTGCGCGACGGCAAAGAATTGCGCGTGAAAGAGTCGGATCGCATCGCCGCCGTGGCCGCCAATCTGCGAAAAATGGGTGCGGAAGTTGAAGAGCGTCCCGATGGAATGCGGATTCCCGGCGGACAGCATCTGCATGGTGCCGAACTCGATTCCTTTGGCGATCACCGCATAGCCATGGCGTTCGCCGTCGCCGCGTTGCGAGCTGAAGGCGAGACGACGATTCAAGGCGCCGACGCGGCGGGAGTATCGTATCCAAGTTTCTTTGAAGATCTGCGCAGTGTTACCGGCTGCTAGCTACTGGCTTCTGGCTAGTGGCAAGCAAGCTAGAAGCTAGGAGCCAGAAGCCAGGAGCGCCGTTTCCATGCCAGACAAATCGCAATCCCCTGACGAGCGCCTGCAACAGGAATTCAACCGCTGGGCTGACGACGGCCGGGGCGCGGAGATGGAGCGCCACCACCTTGACATCGCGGAAAAAACCATGCACCGCATGGATCTTCGTCCGGGCGAGCGCATTCTCGATCTCGGCTGCGGATCGGGCTGGGCAACCCGCTTGCTGGCGCGCATGGTGGGCGAAGGGCCCCAGGGATTCGGGCAGGTGGTGGGAGTCGACATTTCCGACGAGATGGTCCGCCAAGCTCGCGCCGCTTCGAAGGAATTCGACAACCTGATGTTCGTCGTCGGCTCCGCTGCGCAGATTCCCTGGGAAGAAAACTTTTTTGACAAAGTGCTTTCGGTGGAGTCGTTTTATTACTATCCGGATCAGGGACGCGCCCTGGCCGAACTGTTTCGCGTGATGGCGCCACATGGACGTCTGTTTATTCTGATCAATCTCTATAAAGACAATTCATATTCGCTACAATGGGTGCCCAAGTTGAAAGTGCCGGTGCACGTTCGCTCGGCCGCAGAGTACGTCGAGTTGCTGAAAAAACACGCTTTCGAAAACGTTGAGTATGCGCTGATTCCCGACGACACGCCCACCCCCGAAAATTACCAGACAACTTCCTTTCACTCGCTCGACGACATGAAAGCCTTTAAGCGCATCGGCGCACTGCTGCTGATGGCGTCCAAACCCGATATACGGAATCCGGCGCCGGGATACACGATTTATTAGCTGCTAGCTACTAGCTAGTAGCTACTAGCAACCCAGCCCGTTGCTGGTGACGGTTCGGCTTTTGCTCGCCAGAAGCCAGCAGCTAGTAGCCCGAAGCTGAGTGTGACCTGCATCACGCCCCGGGCGTATGATCATGGTTTATCCTGTACCGCAAGAGGCCCCATGAGCTGGCTCCAGAACAAGTTCGAAAAGAATTTCATGATCTCGACCGTGGACTACGTCTTCAACTGGGCGCGCAAGTCGGCGCTTTGGCCGATGACGTTTGGCCTGGCGTGCTGCGCCATCGAGATGATCGCGTCCTCGACCGCCCGCTTTGACATCGCGCGTTTTGGTTCGGAAGTTTTCCGCCCCAGCCCGCGGCAGTCCGATCTGATGATCGTCTCCGGGACCGTGACGCTGAAGATGGCGCCGGTGGTGAAAAGAATTTACGACCAGATGCCCGAGCCGAAGTGGGTGATCTCGATGGGTGCGTGCTCGTCGGTGGGTGGCCCGTTCAATACCTACGCGGTTCTGCAAGGCGTGGACCGCATCGTCCCGGTAGATGTCTATGTAATCGGCTGCCCGCCGCGGCCGGAGAACCTGTTCTACGCGCTGCTCAAACTGCAGGACAAGATCGACACCATGACCCTAGCCAAGCGTCCCACTGAAGTGCGGCTGGAAGCGAAGATGATGGACGACTTCAAGCGCCAGGTAATGGTGGCACAGACCATGCAGCCGAAATGACCGCGATTAGCGGGCGTGAGCGAAGCGAGAGCCCGCTGCGGTCATCCTGAGCGAAGCGAAGGATCTCAGGCGTCAGCTAAGCCGCCCCTACACACTTTCGTCATTCCTATATACTCTTGTCATCCTGAGGGAAGCGAAGGACCTGTTTTCTGCTGCGCTATAGATGCGCTATGGCATTCATCAAGATCGCCTCCCAATCCGAACTCCCCGCCCCGAACGAAGCCAAAGAATTCTCCTGCGGAGACAAAACCATCTGCGTCACAAACGTGAACGGCGAAATCAGCGCCATGGAAAACATCTGCCTGCATCGCGGAGGCCCGCTCGGCCAGGGCGTGATTTCGGGAGGCAAAGTCGTTTGCCCCTGGCACGGTTGGGAGTGGGACCCAAAGACCGGCGAGGCCGGTCCACCGGGAGCGAAGATTGCCGTGTATCCGGTGAAGATTGAGGGCGGAGATGTGCTGATCGAAGTGTGAGCCTGTGAACCCTCACACATTCTCATCCCATGGGTCGAAACTGTCCCCGGGCCTGTTGCTATCCTCGCCACATTCGTGCTAATAGGTTCGGGGGAATGGGGATTCTCGAACCGCTCGACATCATCTCCTGGCAAGGGCCATTCTCTTCCACAGACGTCGGGAAAGCTGCGGACGCGCTCGAAAGCGGAAAGCTCCTCTATGCACCGCGGCTTCCTTTCGACCTCGCCAGCGCCGAGCGCCGGTTTCTCTCTCCGGATTATCTCGACGGCAAATCGAAAAACATAAGCTTCCGCCCCGATTCGGGCGTCATGAAAGGTACTGGTTGCCAGGGATCCGAGCGTGACGAATTGCTTGCCATGCTACGCCGATATTACATTCAGGCTTCCGGTCTGCTGAGGGCGCTATGTCCGGTTTATGGTAATGAGTTGAGACCCGGATTTACCAGCTTCCGTCCCGCCCAGATTGCCGGCCGGACTGCATCCTGGCGGCAGGACGACACCCGGCTCCACGTGGATGCCTTTCCCTCCCGGCCGCTGCAGGGCCTGCGGATTCTCCGCGTCTTCACAAATGTCAATCCGCAATCACCTCGCATTTGGCGAGTGGGAGAAAAGTTCGAGCAGGTCGCGCGCAATTTCCTTCCTGGAATCAAGCCGCTTCCGCCGGGAGCAGCGTCGCTGCTTTGCTGGCTAGGCATCACCAAAGGGCGGCGCACCGAATATGACCATTTCATGCTCGGCATTCATGACCGAATGAAGGCGGATCAGAGCTATCAGTCGCACGTTGCGCAAACCGAACTCGCGATTGCACCCGGCACGACTTGGGCTTGCTATACGGATTCGGTGTCGCACGCCGCCATGTCTGGTCAGTTCGCGTTCGAGCAGACGTTCTACTTGCCGGTGAGCGCCATGAAACATCCAGAAAGTTCGCCGTTGCGAGTGTTAGAACGCCTGGCGGGGCGCAAGCTGGTCTAAACTCCATTCTTAGGGAAGGCCAGTCTTAGCTCAACGATCTTTAGCTCAACAATCGAAGGAAGCGCGCCGATGGATTTTCAAATCCCGGAAACACTGTCTCCAAATCCTTGTTCCCCAGATAGCGCGACACGACTTCGCTAAGCACCTTTGCTCGACCTTGACGGCTTTTTCGGATTGCATCCGGCGATCGCGTCTTTTGAGCCGTTGTGGAAACAGAAGCACCTCGCCATCGTGCACGCCGCCGGATCGCCCGACCCGATTTCTGAGAATGAACCCGGACCACTGGAAAAGTTGCTGGCAAGATCGACGTTAGGTAGGGAGGAGAGCGGTCTTGCCCGGCCTAGCTTGGACTAGCCCTTCAATTTAGCCACGTAGGCTTTCCCGCTCAGCGAACTCCGGGTGGTGCTCTCAACGAACTTGAGAAATTCCCGCAGGTGCTCTTTTTCCGACAGTTCCGCCTCCGAGAATCTCACCCGCACCCCATACGACGGCGCGCTCCGCGTCGCGACTCCGCTTAGGATGACGCCTTTCACCCAGATCCTGCCGCTTGCCACCCACAACCCAATCTCCAGCGCCTTGCCCGCGGGCACCACGCTGGCGGTTTCGACCAGGCATCCGCCCCGGCCCACATTCACCAGATTGCCCCAAACCGGCTCTTCCGCGTCCTCAATGTGAATTTCCACCGCCACAAAGCATTTGATCCGGTGATAACGGCGGCGATCCGATCCCTCTTGTGAGGTGAACAAATCCGGTTCGAACGGGGGTGTTTGCTCCACCGGCTCAGGATGGTGAAGTACGGCAGGTGGCTCCGGCGCCGCGGTAGCCGGCTTCTCTTGCTGCGCTTCGCGGGCTTTGACGGCAGCGTCCTTGATTTCGCGCATCGCCTGCAGCAGCGCCGCTTCGCGTTGTTCCGCAGAGACTTCGCGGTAGGTCTGGAGCAGTTTCCCGAGGTGGCTGACCAGGTCGGGATCCGTGAGCAGACGGGTCCAGTCCGATCCCTTAGGCGAGAGTTTCGTGTCTTCGCTCATACGTACAGTCTTCCCTCGCGGGATTTCGCTCGCAGGGAAGTGCTCAGCTCATTCCTAGATTGAACCGTGGCTAGTGGTTACACAAGATGACCAAGGTCACACAGTCACCAGTCGCTCCCTGGTCGAGGCAACTCAACAATTTGCATCGGACCTTAGCCCGAAGGAGTCCAAAGGACTTATCGTTCTTGTGCGGTGACGAGAGGGCCAGTTTTCATGGTTTTCCCGGATTTTCCCACTCGCGAAAGGCTGCATTTACGTATATTTATGGATTCGCGGCTTGCCAGCGCGGGATGGAATCCAATAATATCTAACTAACTGGTTAATTACAATGAATGGATCTGCTGTTTTCCGGATGGTTTTCCCGGCCGTCTTAATCGTCATATTGCCGGCGGTGCTGTTCGCCCAAAGCTCGACTTTTGCCGCCAGTTCTGGGGGCGGCGCCATGCAGGTTTCGACCTCGGCGCAAAATCCTGTCTTTGGCAGCGTGCCCGAGGCAAAGGTTGTTCCCGGAGTCCTGGGGCTAACCTTCAGCGATGCCATTGAGCGGGCCTTGCGCCAGAACCTGGCCGGCCTTTTGTCGGAGTACAACACCATCGAGTCCCGGGGACAAAAGTGGCAGCAGCTCAGCGACCTGCTTCCGAACGTCAACGGCGATGTGCAGGAAACCAGGCAGAAACTGAGCACGGAATCGGAAGGATTTACCGCCAAGCTGCTTCCCGGGATTCCTCCCATCATCGGGCCCTATTCCTATTTTGACGTGCGCGCTTCGGCCACCCAGCGAGTCTTCGACTGGAAGGCAATCCAGAGATACCGTGCGTCCGTGATTGGCGAAAGCGCGGCCCGGTTCAATCTGAAGGACGCCCGCGATCTCGTCGTGCTCGCCACCGGCAACGCTTACCTCCAGGCGATCGCCGGGGCCGCCCGCGTAGAAACTGCCCAGGCGCAGGTGGAATCGGCGCGCGCCCTCTACCAGAAGGCGGTAGCGCAACAGCAGGCCGGCGTCGCTCCGGCCATCGATACGCTCCGGGCCCAGGTCGAGTATCAGGCGCGTCAACAGCAACTGATCGCCGCCACGAACGATTTTGCCAAGCAGAAAATTTCCCTGGCCCGTGTAATCGGACTCGCGCCCGGCCAGGAATTCGAACTAGCCGACAAAGCTCCTTACGAGGCTTTTCCCATTCCCGACCTTGAAACCAGCTTGCAGCGCGCGTATTCTTTGCGCTCCGATTACAAAGCGGCGCGGAATCGTCTGGTCGCTGCCCAACTGGAGCGCAGCGCCGCCACTGCCGGATATCTTCCGACCCTCGATATGGCGGTAAACTTTGGCGAGATCGGCCCGGCCCCCGGCGATGTGCTGCCTACGTATGGCATCGTCGGCACGCTGAATATTCCGATCTTCCAGGGTGGCAAAGTCCATGGCGACGTCTTGAAGGCCGAAGCCAGCCTGCGGCAGGCGGAGGCGCAGATGGCGGACGTGCGTGGTCAGATCGATCAGGATATCCGCAACGCGCTGCTTGACCTCAAATCCTCCAGCGATCAGGTGGAAGTCGCCCAGAGTTCTGTAAATCTTGCCGAGCAGGCGCTCACCCAATCGCAAGATCGTTTCTCGGCCGGAGTCACTGACAACCTCGAAGTGGTTCAGGCGCAGGAAGCCGTGGCGGCCGCCCACGAAAGCTTGATATCGAGCCTCTATCTTCACAATCTCGCCAAAGTTTCTTTTGCCCGCGCCCTGGGACGCGCCGAAGAGGGCGTTCGCGAATACTTGAAAGGGAAGTAACTTATGGATCCAACCAGCACCGTTGTAGCCGAGCCCAAACCGCAAGCCGGAGCCGGCGCGCCTCAGTCCACGCCTTCGTCCCCGTCGGACAGCGAATCCCTCTATCAGCGGCGGGACGCGATTTTGAACCATCCGCACACCAAACTGGTGGTCATTCTCGCCGGCCTCGTGATCCTCGCTGCCGTTTTCCTTCTGTGGCGCTACCTCGCAAGTTACGAGTCCACCGACGACGCGCAGATTGACGGGCACGTGAACTCGATCAGCGCGCGCGTCGGCGGCCATGTGCTCAAGCTCAACGTGGAAGACAACGAGTACGTGGAGAAGGGAACGGTGCTGGTGGAAATCGACCCCGCAGACTACGAAGTTGCCGTCGCGCAGGCACGCGCCGTATATGCCGACGCCCAGGCTCAGGCCGCTGCCGCCGGCATTAACGTCCCCATCACCAACGTGAGCACTTCCAGTCAGATAAGCGGGGCACAGGCTGGCGTCTCCAGTGCGCAGGCTGGAATCGCGGCTGCCCGCCAGCAACTGGAAGCCGCCAAATCGCAGGTCATCGAAGCCGAGGCCAATAACACCAAAGCGCAGAATGATCTTGTCCGCTACAAGCAACTGATCGACAAGCAGGAGATTTCGCAGCAACAGTACGATCAAGCCGTCGCCGCCGCCCAGGCTGCCGCCGCCACCGTGCAAGCGGCGCGTTCCCGCGCCGACGCCTTGGCGGCGCAGGTCGAACAGGCGCAGGACAGGCTGCGACAGGCCAACGCCGAGCTTAGAACTGCTGACACTGCGCCGCAAACCATGCGGGCCACCCGCGCCCGCGCCCTTTCCGCGCAGGCCAATGCCGATCGCAGAAAGGCCGAATTGGACCAGGCGGAACTGAATCTCCAGTACACCAAAGTGATTGCGCCGGTCAGCGGAGCGGTCAGCAACCGCACCGTCGAGGTTGGTCAAAACGTGCAGCCCGGCCAGGAGTTGATGAAAGTCATTCCGCTCGATGAGGCGAACCTCTGGGTCACCGCAAACTTCAAGGAGACGCAGCTCGAGAAAATGAAGCCCGGTTTGCCGGCTGAGATCGCGGTGGATGCTACCGGCAATACCTACAAGGGACATGTCGATTCCATCGCCGGCGCCAGCGGTGCCCGCTTCAGCCTGCTGCCCCCCGAAAATGCCACCGGCAACTACGTCAAAGTTGTGCAGCGCATACCGGTCAAGATCGTGTTCGACAAAGGCGAAATCAAGGAACATGAACTCCGCCCGGGCATGTCGGTTGTGCCGAAGGTTTGGATCAAATAATGGGCGCTGCTGCCATCACTATGAATGAGGCCGCCGAATGGCGGCCCGCGGTCAATCCGTGGGTCATCGCTATGGTGGTGACCCTGGCCACCTTCATGGAGGTGCTTGACACCAGCATCGCCAATGTGGCGTTGCCCCACGTGGCCGGCAGTCTCTCGGCGGGTCAGGACGAGAGCACGTGGATCCTGACGTCGTATCTCGTCTCCAATGCCATCGTGCTGCCGCTGAGCGGCTGGCTCTCTTCGATCGTCAGCCGCAAGTACTTTTACATGGGCTGTGTCGCGATCTTCACCATCAGTTCGTTTCTCTGCGGATTCGCGCCCAATCTCGCCATGCTGATCGTCTTTCGCATACTTCAGGGTGCGGGCGGCGGAGGCCTGCAACCGAGCTCGCAGGCCATCCTCGCCGATACCTTCCCTCCCGCCAAGCGCGGCATGGCATTCGCCGTCTATGGCATCGCGGTGGTGATGGCGCCCGCCGTCGGTCCCACGCTCGGAGGCTGGATCACCGACAACTTCAGCTGGCGCTGGATTTTCTTCATCAATATCCCCGTTGGCATTCTTTCGCTGCTGCTGACGCAACGGCTCATCCAGGACCCTCCCTACTTCCGGCGCCGCAAGCTGAGCGAAACCAGGATTGACTACATCGGGCTTGGCCTGATCGCGCTTGGCCTCGGAACTCTGCAGGTCATCCTCGACAAAGGACAACGCGAAGACTGGTTCGAGTCCCACTTCATCGTCGGGCTGACCGTCATCTCTGCCGCGTCCCTGATCTTCGTCATCTTCTGGGAGTGGAACCATAAAGACCCCATCGTCGAACTGCATTTATTTCGCCAGCGCACCTTCGCCGCCGCCAACTTCCTGATGTTCATGCTCGGATTCGCCCTGCTCGGCAGCACGCTGCTGTTGCCGCTGTTTATGCAGACCCTGCTCGGTTATACTGCCGAACGCTCCGGGATGGCGCTCTCTCCGGGCGGTTTCGCGATCATGCTGATGATGCCGCTGGTTGGATTTCTACTTTCACGTTACAGCCCGCGCTGGCTGATGGTGTTTGGTTTGGCGATGCTTTCCTTTTCCCTGTTCCATATGACGTCGTTCGACCTGAGCGTGGATTTCCAGACCATGATCATGGCCCGCGTCTACCAGGGGATCGGGCTCGCTTTCTTGTTCGTGCCCATTAACACCGCCGCCTATGCATTTCTGCCCCGCGAGAAGAACAATGCCGCATCCGGCTTGATGAACCTCGCCAGAAACATCGGAGGCAGCTTCGGGATTTCTTTTGTCACCACCGGCCTGTCTCGCCGCGCCCAGTTTCACCAGGTGCGCCTGGTGGAGAAGCTGAACGCCGCCAATCCGCAGTTTCAGTCCGCCTTGCGCGGGGCGACCCGCACGGTCTTGGGCGGCGGCGTCGCCGGACCGGGAACTGGGCCTGGAACCGCGCAACAGCACGCCTATGCCATGGTGCAGGGGAGTGTGATCCAGCAGTCGACCATGCTCGCCTACATCGATAACTTTTGGGTGCTTGGCGTTGTGATCTTTTGTCTGATTCCGTGCGTGTTCCTGATCAAGAAGCAGAAGCCCGGAGGCGAGATCGTCGCGCACTGATGGAGAGCCGGGCGCCCTCGCCCGGCCACCGTATACGAAGGAAGGTTTGCCATGTTTCGCATCGTTACTCTGGAACGAGAATTCGGCTGCGGCGGCGGAGGCATTGCTGCCGAACTGGCCCGTCGCCTGGGGTGGAAGCTCTGGGACCAGCAACTGACCAGCGAAATTGCCCGTCGCGCCCAGGTGGCAGAATCGGCCGTGGCCTTATGCGATGAGCGGGTCGACAGCCGCCTCTACCGTTTGGCGAAAGCCTTCTGGCGGGGCAGTTACGAACGCAGCATTCCCTTGGCCGATTCTCTTACCTTTGATACCGACCGCATGATGGCCATGGTGGGAGAGATCATGCGCACCATTGCGGCAGAGGGTAATGCCGTCATTGTCGGCCGTGGCTCCCCGTTTTTCCTGCGCGAACGCGACGACACTTTCCGCGTCTTTACCTATGCTCCGTACGGCGAAAAAATCCGCCGCCTGCTGGCCATGGGCAAGAGCCCGGCTGAGACCAAGGAACTGGTGGAGAATGTGGACAAGGAGCGGGTCGCCTACATCAAGCACTACTTCAATGCCGACTGGCCGGTGCGCGCCCTCTATCACCTGATGGTCAACACGGCAGTCGGGGACGAGAACGTAATCGCCACCATCCTCAATGGCATGAAGATGCTCGAATCTCCTCCCGTCGAGACCACCCTCCGCGGCATTAGCTGAAGTGCCAGACGTTTCGTAGGCATTCGCTGAAGCGCTGGATGTTTCGTATCAGGGCATCGCTTTAGCGATGCCGCAACCTCTTCGAAATAGATGCCCCTTCAGGGGCTGGGCATTGGCGCACGAATTTTCCTAGTTGGATTTTTTCTTTCCGAAAAGGCCGCCCAGCGAACTCTTGCCGGGTACCAGGCTTTTCAGTTTGCCGTTGGCTACCGCTTTCATGTCCGGCGCGAACGTTGGATTCGACGTTGTTCCGCCAATAGCCACCGGGATACCGCCCGCACCCAGACCGACGACCTTCGTCACAGCCGCGCCGGCGCCGGCCAGGTTGGCCAGCATCTTGAAGTCGAGCGCCTGGTTCGGGCTGATCGTACCCGCGCCGGTGACGGTTCCAAGCGACGGGACCACCACGTTGATCTTGTCCAGCCGTGTGCCTTCTGGCGCATTCCGCACATCCGAGCTCAGGTTTTCGATCACGGTGTCATTGCCGGATTGCTTGCCACCCAGCCCCGGGATCGCCGAAAGCTTCGACGTCACGCTGAAGCCCTCGAGCGCCGTGTTGCTCATCTTTACCCAGCCAGTGGAGACCAGCTTGGCGAGCGGGCCATTGGAGTCGATCTCCAGCGAAAGCGTTCCCCCCTTGAGCTTCGAACCCGTGGGAAGAACCACGCCCAGCGCTGGAAGCATGCCTTCAAGGTCGTCGACCGGCATCGCTTGTCCGGTCAGCTTGGTTTGGATGGAAGTAGTTTCACCGTGCATATCGTAAGTGCCGGTGAGTTTCGCCAGCGCCTTGCCGATCGCGACATCGCCCTGCAACACCTTTCCGGTTTCCTGCTTCAAATCGTGCTCAACCGCGAATACAACCTGGACGGGCACTCCGGCAGGAGAGCCCTTGGGAACCAGCTTCAACGACGTGGCCTTCAAAGTCCCGTTGGCCTTCGCCATGTGCCCGTCGGAAGTGAGCGTGCCGTCGAAATCCGCTAATCCAGCGATGCCCAGCCCCGGCTCGACGACCGCCGACTGCGCCAGGTCGAGTTTCTTCAGGGCTACCTTCCCCTGCACCGGCGTAAGAGAAGCGTCTGTCGAATTGATGGGACCGGCGGTGCCGTCGATTTTCAGGCTGCCCCCGCCAGGCAGGCCAACCGAGGCGGATACCGGGAACGCGCTCGCAAAAGAAAAATTGCGCATCGTAACCGTGACCTTGTCATACACGATGGGTTTCCGTTTGCCGGTGGTCGATCCCAGGGTGACGCTTCCATCCGTCAGGTCAAGCTTGGCCACGCTGACGTTCGCCGGCGCACTGGACGTTTTTGCCGCCGGTTTGGCCGGTTGCGCCGCCTGATTCCCGAGAGACGAGAAATTCCACACTCCATCGCGGTCGCGCAACAAAGTGATTTGCGGGTGCTCGATGAGAAGCTGAGTGACATTGAGCCGCTTGCTGAAAATCAGCGGCAACAATTCGACGCCCACCTGCAGCGATTTTGCCTGCATAAACGGCGCGCTGCTGAACTTCGGATCGTCAGCGATGGAGAGCTGGTCGGCTTCCACACTGCCCGAAAGGATGCTCAGGCTCAAATTCCCAACTTTCACTGGCCTTCCCAGCGCCGAGCTCAGGGTCGACTCAATCTGCGGACGGAAACTGTTGACGTTCACCAGCAACGGGAGAACGATAGCGACCACAATCAAAACCGCAACGACAATGCCTGCCACTTTCAGGGCGTTTTTCACAATAATACCTCCTCGAAGGCGGGACCCAGCGCGGAAGGTTTTCAGGTTTCAGAGTCTCCAGGTCTCAGAGGCTCGAAGATCGTTCCGTGAAGTCTCTCAACTCTGAAACCTTGAAACTTTCAAACCTCGAAACCACGCCGAGCCATTATAAGATAAGCGCAGCCATGGACCCCATCCCCCAAGTGGCGGTTTCCGATTCCTATCCCCCGGTGCAGGAGGAAGTCGCTCGACTCGCCGGTTCGCCGGAAGTGCGCGCCGCCTTCGATAGCTTCCGCTCGCAGGAATCGCAGTTTGTGCAGTGGCAGATGGAGGCCACTCGGGTGCCCGCGCCTCCATTCGGAGAAGCAGCCCGTGGCCTCTGGCTGGCCGATCGCTTCCGCGACCTTGGGCTCCTTGACGTGCAGGTGGATGAGGTCGGCAATGTATTCGGCATTCGTCCCGGCTATGGCAGCCGTTATGTCGCGCTCAGCGCCCATATCGATACCGTGTTTCCCTCCGCCACGCCCTTGCGCATCCGGCAGCAAGGCAGCCGATTGTATGGCCCGGGAGTCGCCGACAACGGCGCGGGCATTGCGGCCATGCTGGCCGTGGCCAGCGTCCTCGCCAGCGCCCGCATTTCGCATGGTCTGCCTTTTCTGTTCATCGGCAACGTCGGTGAAGAAGGCGAAGGCGATCTGCGCGGCATGCGCCATGTATTCGCGACGCCGCGCTGGCGCGATGCGATTGCCTACAGCGTGATTGTCGACGGCGCCGGAACCGACACCGTGGTGGCCGAGGCCCTGGGCAGCCGCCGCTTCGAAGTCATCGTGCGCGGTCCGGGCGGCCACTCCTGGAGCGATTTTGGTGCGCCCAATCCGATTATTGCGCTCTCCCGCGCCATTGAGGTTTTCAGTCAAACGCCGGTTCCGGCCTCACCCAAGACCACGTTTAATGTCGGTGTGATTCGCGGCGGAACTTCCGTGAATTCGATTCCGGAATCCGCCAGCATGAGAGTCGACCTGCGCTCCACCTCGATGGCGGAAATTGACCGGCTGGAGCGGGCGCTGCGTCTGGCGTTAGAGCAGGCCCTCGCATCGGAGAATCGGGCCGCGGCCCAGCACGTAACCCGCCGGCCGCAGGTGTTGCAAAGTGAAGTGCTGGAGATCGGAAATCGTCCCGCCGGCGAACTGGCTCCGGAGGCGCGCCTTCTCAAGGTCATTCGCGCCGTCGATGCGCAGTTGGGCAATAGCGCCCAGGTGCAGCGCGCCTCCACCGACGCCAACATTCCGTTATCGCTCGGCCGCGAGGCCATCGCCATCGGAGGCGGCGGCTCCGGAGGCGGCGCGCACACGTTGCAAGAATGGTTCGATTGCGATGGACGAAGCCTCGGCCTAAGGCGCATTCTGCTTACAATGCTCGCACTATCCGGGGTGGGAGAGTAGGGGTAGGAATCGTGGTGGAACGAGGCACAGGAGAATACAGCCCCGTAGGGGCGACCGAACTTAGCCCAGCGCTTTAGCGCTGGGTTAGCAAGGGAAAAAGCCGAAGTCCCGGAGGGACGACCGAGTTCTTGCGCACACTCTGGAGCGCCGCGCCACCGAACGTCAGATGCTGCCAGCGTTTGTTCGCAGCCCTGCTAGGAGAATAATTGATGAGGCGATTCACTCCACTTCTACTGCTGATCACGGCCGGCGCTTTGCAGGCGCAGAACGGCGTCCCGTCGCAGAACGCTCCGAGCTCTCAGAAACCAAGAGCCGACCTGATCTTTACCCGCGGCAACATCTACACCGGCTTCGTCGATCCCACGGCTTCGTTGGGAGCGGGCAAGCGCGCGGAGGCGCTGGCCATCCGTGGCGACCGCATCCTCGCCGTGGGGACGCGCGACGAGATTATGAAGTTGAAGGGACCGGAAACCAAGATCGTGGATCTGGAGGGTCGCTTCGTCATGCCCGGATTCAACGACGCCCACATGCACCTGGCCAGCGCCGGTCTCGAGAAGACGACCGTGAATCTGGTCGGCGTCAAGACCCTCGATGAATTCCGCGACCGCATCCACGCCAAAGCCGAAAAGGCGGAGCCGGGAGACTGGATTGTCGGTGGCGGCTGGGACGAAACTCTCTGGCCCGTCACGGTTCCGCCCACGCGCTGGGATGTGGACGAGGTGAGCGGCGACCATCCGGTTTTTCTGACGCGGGTGGATGGGCATATCGCCGTGGCCAACACACGCGCCTTGCAGCTCGCCAGCATCACCGTCGCCAGCCGCGATCCCGAAGGCGGAAAGATCGACCGCGATGAAGCCGGCACGCCCAACGGCATTCTTCGCGAAACCGCGCAGGAAGTGGTGCGGGCAGTTATCCCCAAACCGACCCACGACAAGCGGCGGCAAGCCATCGAACTGGCGCTTACCGATCTTGCCAGCCACGGCGTCACCTCTGCGCAGGACTACTCGCAGTGGGAAGACTTTCAGATTTATGAGGAACTCGAGCGCGAAGGCAAGCTGACGGCCAGAATTTCAGAGTGGCTGCCTTTCGACGACTCCATCGAAGAACTGAATCGCAAGCGCGACTCTCATCCCGCGTCCGACAACCTGCTCCATACCGGAATGCTGAAGGGCTTCATGGATGGTTCGCTCGCCTCGAAGACCGCTGCCTTGCTTGAGCCCTACAGCGATGATCCCAAAAATAGCGGACTGCCGCAGTACGAAGCGGCCAAGCTGAATGCGATGACCAAAGAGCGGGTGCTGGCCGGATATCAGATCGGCTTCCACGCCATCGGCGACAAAGGAGTGCAGATGGCGCTCGACGCCTTCGCCGAAGCCGAGAAGGCGGCCAAAGAAGCCAAGGTCAAAGCGGCCGACGGCGGTACCGATTACCGGCTTCGCATCGAGCACGCGCAGGTCACCACGCCGCAACAGATTCTGCGTTTCAAGGAACTGAAGATCATTGCGTCCATGCAGCCCAGCCACCTGCTGACGGATATGGCCTGGGCCGAGTCGCGTCTGGGACCGAAGCGCGCCGAGCATTCCTACGCCTGGGCTGAGTTCCTGCGACGCGGGGTGGTCCTGGCCTTCGGCACAGATTATCCAGTCGAACCCGTGACCCCATTTTGCGGAATCTACTCCGCCCTTACCCGCACCAGCGAAGACGGCAAGAAGAGTTACTATCCCGAGCAGAAACTGAATATCGAGCAGACAATTGCCGCCTATACCACAGGCGCGGCCTTCGCCGAATTCGCCGAAAAGCAAAAAGGCAAGCTGGAGCCGGGTATGCTGGCCGACTTTGTCGTTCTCGATCAGGACATCACGGCAACCCTGCCGCCGAAAATCTTGGAGACAAGAGTGCTGCGCACCGTGGTCGGCGGCAAAACCGTGTACGAGGCCAAGTAGGGTCGTGAGATGACCCCATCACCCCCATCACCCCATGACGCGTTCATCCGATGGCGAGAGCGGGAACGCGCGTTCCTGATCGGCGCTCCGCTGGCCATCGTCCCGGCGTTGATTTTCCTGCCTGCGGTGACTTTTCTGATCGTCTTTCCCCGGGTCGCGCACGGCCGGGCGATGGGGCTGATTCTGTTGCCGGCCTGCGCCCTAGCCAGCTGTCTCGGACTGTGGAAACTGGCCATAGGAGCGGTCCAGAAGCCGTGGGGAATCTTCAACGTCCTCAGTTTTGGAGCCCTGTTCGTTCTGCTCGCCATCGCCGGCTATACCGGATTATTCCTGGCGCTGATGACCCTGAAACTCTAGTACAAAACAATGAAGCGAAAATCGTCAACGCGAACCCCCCTTTCTGCGTCTAATGAGTTTGACGGCCTTCGCACCGATCCCTGCCTGGAGCGAAGGTATAATGATCAATTAGGCAGTTTCAGGAGGAAAGAAATGGATTCGCGCGAAAGCGCCTTTTGGGTGCGTCTCAAAGCCAACCGTTGGGCGTACACTCTTACGATTCTGGCCACGCTGACGGTTGGAATTCTGATTGGTACCGTTGTTTCCTATGGCGTCAAAGGCAAGGAGGGCCAGAAGTCATCGGACGCAACTCCGCTGACCATTCCCGCTCCCCAACAGCTCTCGACCGCCTTTTCTCAGATTTCCAAGCAGCTTGAGCCGAGCGTGGTCAACATCAATACCGAGTCAACTATCAAGAGCCCGCACCACCGGCAGCGTGTTCGTCCCGATCCCGATCAGGATCAGGGCGGTGACGAAGACACCCCGTTTCAGGATTTCTTTGACAAGTTCTTCGGTGGCCCCGGCGGTCAGGGTGGCCCTGAAGCCGGTACCATCCGCCAACGCTCGCTGGGGTCCGGCGTGATTGTGGATTCCAAGGGTTACATCGTGACCAACCGCCACGTCGTTGAGAAGGCGGATCGCATTCGCGTGAAGTTGCAGGGTGAGCCCGAGGCCACGCCCGGTCATGACGCCAAAGTGATTGGCATGGACCAGGAAACTGACCTCGCCGTCATCAAGATCGATGTCGATCACGCCCTACCGGCTGCCAAACTCGGCAACTCCGACGGCATGGAAGTCGGTGACTGGGTCCTCGCCATCGGCAGTCCTTTCGGATTGCAGGAAACTGTCACTGCGGGCATCGTGTCGGCCAAGGGACGCAGTATCGTTCCCCAACGCCAGTTCCAGTCTTTCATTCAAACCGACGCCGCGATTAACCCCGGCAATTCCGGTGGGCCCCTGGTGAATATGGCCGGTGAAGTCATCGGTATCAATACCGCCATCCTCACCGAGACCAGTTCGTACGCGGGTGTGGGCTTTGCCATGCCTTCGAACACCGTGGCCCAGGTTTACAACCAGTTGATTGGTCCGGAGCACCGGGTGGCGCGCGGATCCATCGGCATTGAGTTCACCGCCCAGCCCAACCCGGCTATCGCCCGCATTTACGGATCGGGTGTGACGGTGTCGAACGTGGTCTCCGGCAGCCCCGCCGACGAGGCGGGCATCAAGATCGGCGACACCATCACCGCGGTCGATGGCAAAGACGTAAAGAGCGGCGACGACCTGGTGGCCGATATCGCTTCCCGCAAGCCGGGCTCGAAGGCCAAGCTGGCCTTTGTGCGCAACGGCAAGAAGCAAGATACGACTGTGACCATCGCCGATCGCTCCAAGCTGTTCGCTGCCCGGCTGGGCGAAGAGGACGAAAACCAGAGCGAAGAGGCGCCCAAGGCCAGCAAGTTCGGAGTCACGGTTCGCAGCATCACTCCTGATCTTGCCGACCGCATGGGCATTGCCGCCAGCAAGGGCGTCGTGGTCTCGGATGTGAAGCAGGGATCATTCGCCGAGGATCTGGGCCTGAATCGCGGCGACGTGATTCTGGAGGTGAACAAGCAGCCCGTGAATACTCCCGACGACTTCACCAAGATCGAGTCGTCGCTCAAGAGCGGGCAGGATGTCGTGTTCCTGGTGCGTCCGCGAGGCGCCAGGGCTCAGGATGGAACCATTTTCCTGGCAGGCACACTTCCGTAACCGATAACAACTCCGGCGAGACTGGCGCTCCATCCCCATTTCGGGGACGATAAGAGTGGCCCGGTCTCGCCGATTTTTTGTTGGAAGGCAAATCAGGACGTTGCCGCAGCCATGCTCGTGTGGGGACGGGCGCCCTCGCCCGTCCGAGCGGAGCTCGGCGACTGCGATTTCAGGAATGCGCTTGGCGATTCCAATTCGACGTTGGAGGCAGGTCGGTCTTTCCAGCCTGCTCTGCCTCGCTGTGTCCGGCTTCGCCATCGCGCAAACGCCGACCGCACCAGCAAAACCGGAGCAACCAGCCGCAGTTCCATCCGCAGCCCCAGCCCAGGAGCATCACACCAGCGCCTCAACTCACAAGAAAAGTTCCCACGGCAAGAAGACGTCGAAGAAGCGCGGTCAGAAAGCGATTGACTCGGACCGCGCCCGCGAAATTCAGACCGCCCTCATCCGCGAGCACTACCTGCAAGGCGAGCCCACCGGTAAATGGGACGCCGCCACCCAGGCTGCCATGCAGCGCTATCAGGCCGATCAGGGATGGCAGTCGAAGACCACTCCTGACTCCCGAGCCCTGATCAAACTCGGATTAGGCCCCAGCCCCGATCACCTGCTCAATCCCGAAAGCGCAATGACCGCGACGGCGCCCGCCGCTACCGCAGGCGATCCCGATCGGAAGACCGCGGCTAAACCGGCCCCTGCAGACGACAATCTTCCTCATCAATAGTCAGGTGATTCTGGGGCAATCTAACTACTTCAATAGCAGAAATCTGAGGGAGGCCAAGGCGCCTGAGAAGGCAACTGCAACTGAAATACACTCCCGCCGTCCGGCACGACCTCCGGTCAACCGCTGTCATGTGAAAAAACATTAATATCTCACCGACAACCGGGTTCTGAGCGATAACGCCTAGTTACGCCAACCGATCCCTGCGGGGGTTCTGGGTGTAATCGCCTGATAGCAACAGTTATCTTGGAACGGCTTGACGATTCAGCTAGAGTGCTGACGTGAAGTACACCGCCCGAATAGCTCTGTTGGTGGTCGCAGTTGCAGTTCTGGAAGCACGTTCGCTAGGGCAGACTCCTCATCCCAGCGACTCTGAATTTCAGCCAACCGCGACTGCGGAAGAGCAAGCGCGGGCACTGGATATTAAGCGCAGGGCGGGACAGGGGGACGTGGACGCGCAAAACGACCTCACGATACTTTACATAAATGGCTATATTTTCAAAACCAATGCGAAAGCATCGGCAAAGTGGGCACGGGCTGCCGCGAATCAAGGCTCGGTGAAAGGCCAGGTAAACCTGGGGACATATTATTCCTCTGGAACCGGGGTGCCTCTCGACTACACCCAGGCTCGTTATTGGCTACAAAAAGCAGCAGATCAGGGTAGCGCGCAAGCCGAGCAGGACTTGGGTGTAATGTACGTAAGCGGTCAGGGGGTGAAGAGGAATTATCAAGAGGCTCTTCATTTGTTCCTGAAATCTGCCGAGCAAGGCGATGTGCCTGCCGCATACAACGTAGGATTGATCTATGCAAAAGCAATTGGAGTTCCAAAAGATGAGGTAAAGGGCTATATGTGGCTTCTCATTGCAGCGCACTTTGGATACGTGCCCAGTCAGAAAGCTCTGAAGGATCTGGATTCAGGAATAGCTCCGTTAAAGGTAGCTGAGGCTCGAAGCAGAGCTGACGCATGGGTCAAAGATCATCCAGATGTAAAACCCATTCTGTTTTAATTACAGACAGGCTACCGTCAGGGCGCTTCACGGTCGCGGATGTCATTGACAGACTTCAAAAAAGCACTGCGGCAAGGTGAATCGCAATAGTGATTGGCGAAAAATTGCGATTACACTCAAAACCCCGCGGGCGGCCCGTCCTATCGCGAAGCGAAGGGCGGGGATGTTCCCATCCGTAATCGAAGTCCATTGACTTAGGCCCGGTCGCACGCCACGATAGAGAAGAGATCTGATTGGAGCAGCCAAGCTGCCCCCCAAACCAATTTTCAGCGATCTTTGACAACCCGAGGCGTTTAGCGGGCGTGACCCTGAGCGCAGCCGAAGGGGGAGCCCGCTGCCGAAATCCTGAGCGGAGCGAACGGATCTCGTAAGTCTTTGACTTTCAAAGACTTTACCCGCAAGTCATTTAAACTCAAAGACCTGGCGGGAGCCTCCTCCTAAGGGCAATAATATACTTGCCGCAGTAGGAGGAAAGATGGAAAATGAAAAGGCCGTGACAGGGCAGGTGGCGACTGAGGTCAAGCCTCGTTCTTCCCGAACTCTCTCCCGTGCTTCTCGAAAAGCTCTAAGAGGGCGCGAGCTTCTTGCACTTTTTGAGAAACTGGAACATATTGCTTCAATTTCTCCTCGTGAGCGTGAAACTCAGCTAACGCAAGCTCTACATCTTTCCCTTGAAGACGGGCAAGTTCAGATTTCACAGCGATCATCGAAGTCTGTAGATCGAAAAGATCAGACTCTATATTGACTAATATATTCGCGAGTCGGCGGAAGGTTTCTTCAACTTGTTCGTCCATGACGCCGCGAATTATACGCTTAGGAAAAGAACTCTGGATCAAGCCGAGTGATGAGCGAGGAAGACGCAGCGGCGACTATTCTGATGAGACCGACAGTTGCCAGACTGATAAGTGCCGAGCCGAGCAATCCCCGCCATAGACCTAACTTCCAGAAGCCGATAACGATGACTGCCGTGCTAAGCGGGTAGAGGGCGAAATGAACAGCCATCGAAATCCAAAACACCAGTTGGGCGAGTCTCTTCATCATAGGGTTTTCTTAAATACTCGGATCATTTCCTCTCGCGTAGTTGCTCTAGCCGATAGCCATGTTCTGTTCTGGTAATTCCTAAAATCAGCAAAACTGCGTTGGCTAAACCCGCCCATCGGGGTGCCGTGAAATGTAAGTTGTGCACGAGAGAAGCACGACCACGCTACCAAATCGACGCATTGGAGCGCAGGGACATCACAACGTTTCTTGAAAACATAGTGGCCCTCATATTGGCCGGGGAACAGGCTTTCCTCTTGACGCATCGCCCTCTCAACCTCTTTTCGCGGCTTATCTTTCAGCCAATCGAAAAAATACTCAAGCGGTGGCTGGGCGGACCGCGCTCCCCAGTTACGGATGAGTTTCAATACGTGATGGATTGCCCATGTATAGTGGTACTTTCCCGAGACTTCTTGGAAGTCATCGGGGACAACTTCATCGTAGTCTGCTTTATTGACCGCCCACGAGAATGCTTCAACCCCAAACTTCTTAGTGATCTGACTGACTCTTTTTAGTGTGCTATCTACTTCGGGGTCGGTCCAATTTGCAAAGGCACTCTTCTGGTTGCGAGCGACACACTCAGACGAGTGGAACTCTTTAATGCTTCGTGTATCGCAAAATTGTTTCCATTCTCGTTCAAGTTGGTGCACGCGTTTCACTGGAACAAGCAGAGCAGATGCGATGGCTACGCGTTGACTTGGGGAGGTTCCGCTGTCGTCAATATAGACGTTGACCATGGCTATGATGGTTTCTCGCCAATTTGGAGGACAGGCCCCCAGCAACTGATGTGCAGTATTACAGTAGATTTGACTTTTGGGGCACACTGCGGCTACCCTACTTTCTAGGTAGCCCTAGAGTGACTCAGAAGCCAACCCGTCGCAGCGATCCCGCCAAGGAGCAGGACGAGTTTGGGAACTTCACGAGATTCCTAGATAAACTGATTTCAGTTCCGCACTCGAAGATTAAGGCGGAACTCGACGCTGAGAAACGGACGCGAACGACGAAGCGGAAACGCGCTTCCGTGGGCCACGCTTTTTCCGATACAGACTAGAACGGCGTCGGCGTTTCACCCTCCTTCCCGGTCAGCTCCTTGTAGGTGAGTCTCTTTCCGACCAGATTCCGCAATGCTAGATCAAACCGTGCAAAGTCGTCCATCGGTTCTTCTTTCGACCCGCGATTGTTGTACCTGAACACCTGCTCGTCAATATAGCGATCAAGGTGGAACGGTTCGACTGCCACGTAGGTTCCTGCAAGATTTCGCTTCATCAGGGACCAGAAATTTTCCAAGCCATTAGTATGAACACGGCCGTTGACGTACCGTTCGGCGTGGTTCACAACATCATGTACGTATTTGGCCCCCAGCGCATCGTAGCCGCCGTAGTTGTCGGTATACACGTTGGAGCCGTGCTTCACGTTCCGCAAGACTTCGTTTTGCAGGATGGTACGCGAAGTAGTTGGTATCACCTTGGCGCGAATCTCGCGGCGCTGGCGATCCAGCAGGCCAATGACTACAGTTTTGGCCGCGCCTTTGTCAGCCTGGAATCGTGCTCTGCGATCCCGGTGCATGTTCCGCATCTTGCCGCCGATGAAGGTTTCATCGACTTCCACTTCGTTCTCGCTCTCAGGGCCACCGCCGAGCTTATGGAACGATCCCACGCGCATTGCCAGACGAATCCGATGCAGCATGAACCATGCCGATTTCTGGGTCACTCCAAGAGCACGGTGAATCTCGTAAGACGAGATGCCGTTCTTGCAATTGGAAATCATCCAGACGGCAGTGAGCCATTTGTCGAGCCCGATGGGGGAATCCTCAAAAACCGTATTGATCTTGGCGCTGAACTGCCGCTTCGGGTGTTTCGCTTTGCACTCCCAGATACGGCGAGTCGCGATAAAACCAACATCCTTGGAACCGCAGCGGGGGCAGTAGACGCCATCAGGGAAACGGCGAGCGGCCAGAAAGTTCAGGCAGTTGACAGGATCAGAGAAGTACACAATCGCAGATTGCAAGGTTTTCGGTTCGGGTGCCATGAAAATAAGGTAGCACACTCAGTACACTGTGTCAACTATATTATTGCCCTCCTAAGTCTTTGATTTCAATATACCGAGGGGAGGGGGGTACCCTAATCCAGAACCGGCCGCGGACAATAAGGGATCGGCATCCCTTGGATGATTGCTCCCGGGTTGTCCTCGACGAGCGCTTCCGCATACTCCGGTCCCACGATTTTTTCTGCCACATCGCGAGCTGCCGAAAGATTCGGGACGCGGTACTTGGTGTCGTGAGCATCCGAAGCAAGAATGTGGACGGCCGAGCGGTCCAGCAGCCAGCGGCAAATGATCTCAGGACGCTCTCCCCACAGGCCCGTCAGCGCCGAGGCCGTGACTTGAATCAGGCAGCCCTGCTCCGCCCATTCTAAAATGCGCTGCGGCGTTTGCTGCAGGATCGGGTTCCGTTCGGGATGGGTCAGAATCGGCGTCAGCCCACGATCTCCCAGGCGCCGGAAACAATCGGTAAGCTGGGTCGGCACGCTGTAGTTGCTGAGTTCAATCAGCAGATAGTTGGTTTCGCCAATCGTGTAGGTGTGCGGCTGCTCCAGAACGCGTTCCAGATTCTCGAACGAAAGATGAAAGTCGCAGCCCAGGGTCAACTCCGGTACGGTACCGGCCTTTTCCCGCAGTTCGCCCAGAAGCCCGGAGAGATAGGCGCGATCGTAAACGTAACGATCGTTGGCGTGCGGAGTAGCCACAGCATGGGTAATCCCATCCGCCGCCGCCATGCGGCACATTTCGACCGCTACATCCCAGGACTTGGGGCCGTCGTCAACCTCGGGCAGAAGGTGGCAGTGGATGTCGATCACAACGTCACTTCGATACGTAGATTAGAACACATCCCGCCGGGAAGGTTAGAGGTGAGAGGTCAGATTGCAGAGGTGGAAAGCCAACCCCTGAGGTTCTTACCTCAGCAATCTGACCTCTGACCTCTAACCTCTCCAGTTGCGCTATCCACTCTTCTCATGCACGATAGTAAACACGTCATTTTTTGTTGCATCTAAGGTTTTGAGGAGTAGGTTCGCCAATGAGCTTTTTGAGGGCGGCGCGTGCCGCACTGGCAAGTGAAAGTGGTTTTCCCAGAATTCTCGTCGCCATGGCCGTTGTTCTGGCCGGAATTTCTTTTTCCTGCGGCGGCAGCGGTTACACCAGGACGGCGCCGAACCACAGTGCCTATGTAACCCTGCCGCAGAGAGGTTCCGTACTGCAGTTGAACATCGACGGCGCCACCGGAGTCATTACCCTGGGAGCCGAAACGCCCCAAGTGGAAAACTCTTCTCCCACCGGGTTGGCGTTGCTCAGTTCGAAGAAGTTTCTCTACACGGCCAATTCTCTCGCCAAGACGATCTCGATTTTCAACGTTGGCAGCGACGGTACCTTGACGCTCAGCGGCACGCCCATTCCGGCCGGCGACTCGAATCCGAACGCGATGGTCATCGACCCTACCGGCAAGTACTTGTTGGTGACGAATAATAACTCTACCGGCAGCGTGTCCGTTTTCTCCATCGATGCCGGCAGTGGCACTTTGTCGCCGGTGGGGTCGCCAGTTTTCGCGAATGCCTATCCAAGCGAGATTCTGATCACCTCTTCCGGCAAGTTCGTGTACGTCACCAATCCCGGCCTGGGCATGGTCACCGCTTTCACGTTCTCGGGTGGCGTGCTCCAACAGATGCCTACTTCTCCGGTCGTTTCCGGCGGGGGAGCCTTCGGGCTGGCGGTGGATGCCAGTGGACGATTCCTTTACGTTGCCAACCCTTCCGCATTCAATCCTTCCTTGAACACCACTGGCAACATCTCAGGGTTCAATATCGACCCGACCACCGGCGCACTGACCGAGATGCTGGGTTCGCCTTTTACTTCGGGTACTTCCACAGTTAACAGCGGCCCCAGCGCACTCACCCTCGATCCTTTTGGCAGGTTTCTTTACGCGACGGCCGCAGGGTCGAGCGACTCCATCTGGTGTTTTACGATCACTCCCACCAACGGACAACTGGTGCCGGTGACGAACTCACCGTTCAGCCTGGCTGCGGGCGGGCTGTTCGCCCTCATCGACCCCAGCGGCAACTTTTTCTATACCGGAACTCAGAGCGGAAAAGGTATTGCGGGCTATACCTACAATTCCTCGACCGGCGCTCCCACGGTGATCTCGGGCTCGCCGTTTTCCACCATAGTTCCGCCGGGCAAGATGGTGCTTTCCGAGTAGCCCACTTAGGGACAGCCGCCCTCGGCGGTCCACGAGCTTTGTAATGTGCGACTTATAAGCTGGCACTTTGGTGGGACGAGCTCGCACCCGCGTGCCATTTTCAGATTTGCCCTTTAGTCATACATTCCCAATTGAGCAGTTCTGGGGGAGGGCTGCCCGGGCGTCATGGATTCGCAAGAATCCGGACGCCCGTTTTAATTTTCCCCGAGAAACTTACCGCCGGTACCGCCCCATCCACTCTGTTCGCGCCAGGATGTGCCCTTCCATCGCGCGCTCCACGTCGCTCTTGCTGGCACCCGGAGCCAGGGCCAGTTCGGTACCCAAGGCATACAGTTTGAAGAAATACCGGTGCGTTTTGCCCGGCGGCGGGCAGGGACCGTTGTAACCGGTCTTGCGGAAATCGTTGCGGCCCTGGCGTGAGCCGTCCGCCAATTGCTCTTGTTTCCCTACGCCGCGCTTCAGCGCCTGGGTTGTGTCCGGGAGGTTATAAATCACCCAATGCACCCAAGTGCCCACTGGAGCGTCGGGATCATCCACGATCAATGCGAATGTTTTCGTGCCCGCGGGAGCGTCGCTCCATTCGAGCGCCGGAGAACGGTCTTCACCTTCGCAGGTGAACGGTCGAGGGATGTTGGCGCCATCGGGGAAATCCGGACTGCGCAGCGCGAAGGTCATGGCAGACGCTCCTTTCGAACGGTCATAAGGCTGGGGTGTGGATAGCGTCGGCAGAACGGCCAGGCCGATCAGCACCAAACTTACGGCGCGGAAAAGGCGCTGCGAAATGCGATCGGGCGAAGAGAGCAGCATGGGCGCTATTTCAATTCGTCGAAATCGTGAAGTTCACCGTGATCCGCGCCTGCGTCTCCACGGGCTGCCCGTTTTGCAAGAAGGGCTTGAAATGCCACTGCTTCACAGCCTCACGAGCCGCAGCCGCTAAAATGCTGGGCCCACTCAGAATCTGCAGCTCCTGGATGGTGCCGTCTCGCGAGATGAGCGCCTGTAAGCTCACCGCGCCCTGCACCTTCATCTGCCGTGCCAGCAGAGGATAATCCGGTGGCACCGAAACGCTCACACTCTGCGCCGTTTGCGGCGAAAGCTGCACGCGATCGCCAGCACTGACCACCGCATTCGACGATGTGGGAATACCGGACGCCGACGTCGCGCCCGAGTTCACGTCCACATGAATGGCATTGCTTTTCGCGGGCACATTGATGTGCCGGTTTCCGGCTACCACTTCTACCTGCAGAGGAGGGAGCGCTGCGCGCTCGGTCGCCGCCGTGAAGGGAACGGCGGCGGCTGCCGCCGGTGCCGGAGACTTGCCTGGTTTACGTTCCCGCGCCGGAGTCGCCGGCGCGCTCGCAGTCGCCGGAGCCGCGCTCTTACTACGGCTGTGAAACACAGCTTCCTCGACTTCGCCGCCCTGCGGAAACCAGAAATCCCAGTCTTTCAGGACCACGGCTGCCAACGCCACCAGCAAAATCCCCAGCGCGATCAGCATTCGCTTGTGTTGCGCTTCCGCGTCCTGCGACGCGGGTTGGACAGGAAGTTGTGTCACCCTCTCCAGACGGTCCTCGGGCTGGACTTCGTTTTGAAACATAGGCACATAAGCGTCCTCGAACCTGTGCTCGCGGACCGAGGATCGCTGAGTCAACGCTGAGTAAGTATGCCCCTAAACCCGCCCCATGCCAAGCGAATCCCGGTCTGGTCGTAGCTTCTGCTATGCCAGGGCTGTTCTCATTTTCGCGCAACTCAGGAAACTTTCGCGTCGAGCTTGTCAAGAATGCCGATCGCGGCGTCAAGAATTTCCTTATCCACTTTGCGATTCGAAGCGATGGCTTCCGCCAGCGGGATGGAAATAATCTTGTTTCCCCGCAGCGCCGCCATCTGCCCCCATTCGCCGCGGTGCACCATGTCGATGGCGCCCAGCCCGTAGCGCGTGGCCAGCACGCGGTCGAAAGCGCTGGGCGATCCGCCCCGTTGGATGTGTCCCAGTACCACCGACCGCGTTTCGAAGCCAGTGCGCTTCTCGATCTCGTACGCTAAGGTCGACCCGATTCCGCCCAACCGAACATGCCCGAACTCATCGCGGCCCTCTTGCAGAACCGAGGGGCCACCGCTCAAATGGGTGCCCTCGGCAAACCTCGCCCCTTCGGCCGCCACCACGATGCTGAAATATCTTCCGCGGGCGTGGCGCTGGCGAATCAGTTCGGCCACCTCCTCAATGTCGAACGGAACCTCAGGCACCAGGATCACGTCGGCGCCGCCGGCAATGCCGCTATAGGCCGCGATCCAGCCCGCGGCTCGTCCCATCACTTCCACCACGATCACACGATTGTGCGCCTCCGCCGTGGTATGCACGCGATCAATGGCGCTGGTGGCAACATTCACGGCCGTGTCGAAGCCGAAGGTGAAATCGGTGCCAGCCAGATCGTTGTCGATGGTCTTCGGAACGCCCACTACTTTGACTCCGCTGTCAAAAAGTTTTTTCGCCACCGAGAGCGTGTCATCACCGCCAATCGTGATCAGCGCGTCGCAACCATGTTTCTTGAGGTTATCAATGCAGAGCTGCAGGCCGCCTTCATGTTTGGCTGGATTGGTGCGTGAGGTGCGCAGGATGGTGCCGCCCCGCGGCAGAATGCCTCCCACCGCACCCAGGCAGAGCTCCATGGTCTTGTCTTCCAGCAACCCACGCCATCCCTCCATGAATCCCACGAACTCGTCTTCGTAGTGGAAACTGCCCTTTCGCACCACGGCCCGAATCACTGCGTTCAGCCCGGGACAATCGCCCCCGCCCGTCAGTATTCCTATTTTCATTGCCTGCTCCTTATATGAATAGAGTTCGGTCCGCACCCGAGCGGAGACTGACCGCCCGTAAACCAGCAAAACCGGTACGCAACAAATCAGATTATCAGATTCTGCGAGTCCAGACTCTGGACTTGAAGTAAGATGTTTACCTCGCACGACGGGTACGATCCCATAGATACGTTTTGATACTCCTTGCTGGAGGGCGGTATGAATACGCTGCCGGTTCTGATCGGCGCTCTATGCGTGTATGCTCTCGCCTATCGCTATTACAGCGCCTTTATTGCAGCGAAAGCGTTGGCGCTCGACGACCGCCGCACCACTCCCGGACACGCCTTCGCGGACGGCCATAATTATGTTGCCTCTCCGCGGTGGGTTCTTTTTGGTCACCACTTCGCCGCGATTGCCGGCGCTGGCCCGCTGGTCGGACCCACGCTGGCGGCGCAGTTCGGATTCGCCCCGGGATTTCTTTGGCTCGTGATTGGGGCAGTGCTGGCCGGGTGCGTGCAGGATTTCACAGTGTTGGTGGCCTCCGTCAGGCACCGCGGCCGCTCGCTGGCCGATATTGCCCGCACCGAGATCAGTCCCTTCGCCGGCCTGGTGGCGATGATTGCCGTGCTCTTCATTCTTCTGGTAACACTGGCCGGCCTCGGCATCGTGGTGGTGAACGCCCTGTCGAACAGTCCTTGGGGAGTTTTCACCATTGGCATGACGATTCCCATCGCCATCATCATGGGACTGTGGATGTTCAAGAGCCATGCCGGGAAGATTACGGTCACCGGCCCCAGCATCTTTGGGGTTGTGCTTCTAATTGGCGGCGTGATTGCCGGGCGCTGGGTTGCCCAGACCAGCGTGGCGGGCGCGCTGACCTTTACGCCCCACCAGATCACGATACTGATGGCGATCTACGGCTTGGTCGCCTCGGTTCTGCCGGTCTGGTTGGTGCTGGAGCCTCGCGATTATCTCTCGACGTACGTCAAGCTGGGCACGATCGCCCTTCTCATCATGGGCGTACTGGCGGTTCACCCAGATATCAGGTTTCCCAACTTCACGCAGTTTGTCGGCGGAGGCGGGCCCATCATCAAAGGAAAACTTTTCCCCTTCCTGTTCGTGACCATTGCCTGTGGAGCGATTTCAGGTTTCCATTCGCTCATCGCATCCGGCACGACGCCCAAGATGCTGGACAAGGAGACTGATGCGCGCTTCATCGGCTACGGCGCCATGGTTTGCGAGTCGCTCGTGGGCGTGCTCGCGCTCATCGCCGCCTGTTCGATGTATCCGGGCGATTACTTCGCCATTAACACGACGCCGGAGGTGTTTCACAAACTGGGCTTCGCCACTGTGAACCTGGACATGTTCTCGCAGGCAATCGGAGAGAAACTGGCGGGACGCACGGGCGGCGCGGTATCGCTCGCGGTCGGCATGGCGCAGATTTTCAAGGGCTTGCCCGGCATGACTCGCCTGATGGGGTATTGGTATCACTACGCCATCATGTTCGAGGCGTTATTCATTTTGACCACGGTGGACACAGGGACGCGCGTTGCCCGCTACGTGCTGCAAGAGCTGATGGGCAAAGTTTACAAGCCGTTTGGTAACAGCGCCTGGCTGCCCGGCAACCTGATCACCAGCTTTTTTGTGGTTCTCGGCTGGGGATACCTGATCTACACCGGGACGATTTCGACCATCTGGCCGCTGTTCGGCACCGGCAACCAATTGCTGGCGACCATCGCACTCGCGGTGACCACCACATTTCTCATCAACATGGGCAGGGCCAAGTATGCCTGGATCACGGCCGTTCCGATGTTCGCGGTGGGCGTGACCACGGTGACCGCAGGCGTCCTCTCGATCAAGAACATCTTTTGGCCTTTGACCACGAAGCCCGGCATGGTGTTCACCGGCTATCTGGATTCAGCCCTGATGAGCATCTTTGTCGTGGGCGTGATCCTGGTAGTGTTCAACGCGGCGTGGAGATGGTACCGCGTGTACCAAGGTGCTCCGATTCCCCAGGAGGCGTTTGGTCCCCCGCTCACCGTTTCCGGCGAGGTGAAGATGGGCTGCTGCTGAATTGCTACTGACTCAGATCGCTTGCAGCGGCGGAAAATACGTTGTTGGCGTTGCCTCCGATCAAACGAATGGCACCGATGACGACTATCAGAATCACGGCCAACATCACTGCGTACTCAGCAATGTCTTGGCCTTCCTCCTGCGTCCAGAGCCTGCGGAGAAAATGAGCCATATTGACACCCCCCAGTGCAGGGCTCCATTGTATATCTCCAGACTGCTCAAGTCAGTTGATGAAATCAGATGGGATGAGAAGGCCGGTCTCCGACGGGATGCTGTACGCTCCCAAGTTATCGGCGCGCTCGAGGCGCAAACCCAGCTTTGTTTGCAGCGGTGAACCGCTCCACCCTAGCGCGCCAAAACCGGGCGCGCTCGGGACCGCGGCGCTGCGCCACCCAAAATCCAGGTGAAAAGCAGCCTGAGATTATTTCTCTACCGTCTTCACATCCAGACTCTTCCACAGATACCAGCAGGCGATCGAGCGATAGGGCGCCCAGGGTTTTGCGATCTTCTCCATCACCGCGGGCTTCGGCCACTTGCGTTTCTTGTAGTGCTTCTTGATGGCGGCCTGTACGCCGTAGTCGCCGGTCGGGAGGATATCCGGGCGCCGCAAGGTGAACATGAGGAACATGTGCGCCGTCCACACGCCGACGCCCTTAACCTGGGTAAGATGCGCAATCACTTCATGGTCCGGCAGGTCTGGCAAGCGTTCGAACTCAAGCAGGCCGGCTGCGGTCTTCTCGGCGAGATCGCGAAGATACGCGGTCTTCTGGCGCGATAGCCCGACGCCGCGCATTTCGGCATCCGTGAGTTTGAGAATGCCTTTCGGGGTCAGAGGATCTCCGGCCAGAGCGGTGAAGCGATCTAAGATGGTCGCCGCGGCTTTGCCGTTCAACTGCTGATAGAGGATCGACTCGGCCAGGGAATGAAACGAGGGCTCGCCGAACTGCATGCGACACGGCCCTATGCGGTCGATCATCGCGGCCATCACGGGGTCGGATTTCTTCAGATGCCTGATCGCCAGGTGGCGGTTCGCTTTGCGCATCGTCGTTCGCTCCTCGCTCGCTTCTTGTCGGACAGAGGGGAAGTTTAGCACATGGGCGAATAGATGGCGAATTGATCTGAGTGTGATCCAGGATGGAAAGTGGCCGGCATTCGTCTTTCCCCAACGACCAAGTACCCACTATCATTTCAAGTATGGAATTCTGGACCGGCGGAGCAAGCAATAGCCTCCGCTATTTTCCGTCTCTTGAAAGGCACTGATGATCACCATTGTTTCGGGACTGCCGCGTTCGGGCACATCGCTGATGATGCAGATGCTGGATGCAGGCGGCCTGCCGGTTCTTTCCGATGGCGAGCGCAAAGCCGACACCGACAATCCCAAGGGCTACCTCGAGTGGGAGCGCATCAAGCAGCTTCCGAAGGATCCCAGTCTGATTGCGGAGGCCGAGGGCAAGGTTGTGAAGGTGATCTCGCAACTGATTCTGTCGCTTCCCTCGGACCACGAGTATCGCGTCATCTTCATGCAGCGACCGCTACCCGAAGTGCTGAAATCGCAGGACGAGATGCTGCGCCGCCGCGGCACCTCGGATTCGATCACCGATACATCCCCGATCGAAGAGGCTTTTCAGCGTCACCTGATCGAAGTGAACAAGTGGCTGGCGGGCAAGGCGAACGTGCGGCTCTTGCGCGTGCATTATCATCGCGTGCTGCGCGAGCCGAAGGTAGCCGCCGAACAAATCGGCGCATTTTTGCAGTTACCCCTCGATATCGAAGCCATGGTTCGGCAGGTGGATGGAAGCCTGTACCGAAATCGCATGAAGTAGCCGAGAACATAGGCCATTGCGCTTTGCTTGTTCATTCAAGCGCTTTACCGGCACGTGGTAGAGATCCGCCAGAGCAGGCCAGCCATGGCTGTGATCAATCGGCGCGTCAAATGTGATGAATACGACGGTTGGTCGTTGGGCGCTTGTCGAGGATGCTGGCCGACCCGAGAACAAATCTTTGTGGTCGCAATTTGCGACCGCAAAAACGGAAGTCACGTGACGCTGACTTCTGTATACGTCCCGTACACCTGCTGCAACGCTTCGCAGATTTCGCCGACGGTAGCGTAGGCGCGGACGGCATCGACTATGTAGGGCATGGTGTTGACATCGGAAATATTGCCGTTGGCACCCGCGGCCGGCGTCCTGGCGGCGGCTTGCTTCAAGGCATCGAGACGGCGCTGGACTTCTTCATTCGAACGGCGGGCGCGCAGGGCCTTGAGTTTCTTCGCCTGAGCCCGCGCCACGGATTCGCCGATGTAGAGGATCTTGGGCGACTCTTCTTCGATGACAAAATCATTCACGCCGACCGTAATCTTTTCGTTCGCCTCAACTGCGCGCTGGTACTGGTAGCTGGCCTCGGCAATTTCTTTCTGCGGATATCCGCGTTCGATGGCCTTCACCATGCCGCCCATCTGGTCGAGCTTGTCGAAGTACTCGAAGGCACCGCTTTCCATGTCGAGGGTTTGTTTCTCAACGAAGTAGCTTCCGCCGAGCGGATCGACCGTTTGCGCTACGCCCGATTCAAACGCAATGATCTGCTGGGTGCGCAGTGCGATGCGCGCAGCCTCGGCCGTGGGCAAGGCGAGCGCTTCGTCGTAGGCGTCAGTGTGCAATGACTGCGTGCCGCCAAGCACCGCTGCCAGCGCCTGCAGAGCGACCCGCGCGACATTATTCATCGGTTGCTGCGCGGGCAGCGAGACGCCGGCGGTTTGGGAGTGGAAGCGCATCAGGCGGGTGCGATCGTTCTTGGCGCCGAAGCGGTCTTTCATCAGGCGATACCAGATTTTGCGCGCGGCGCGGTATTTGGCGATCTCTTCGAAGAAATCGTTGTGCGCGTTGAAAAAGAAGCTGAGACGCGGTCCGAAGTCGTCAACGTCCAGTCCGCGGCGGCGCGCCCATTCGACGTACTCGACGCCGTCGTAGATGGTGAAAGCGAGTTCCTGCAGCGCGGTCGATCCGGCTTCGCGAATGTGATAGCCGCTGATGGAGATGGTGTTGAAGCGCGGAGTAAACTTCGCTCCGAATTCGAAGGTGTCAATCACCAGACGCATCGATGGCGCGGGCGGATAGATATATTCCTTCTGCGCGATGTATTCCTTGAGGATGTCGTTCTGGATGGTGCCGGAGATTTTCTTCCAGTCGGCGCCCTGTTTTTCCGCCACCACGAGGTACATGGCCCAGAGCACGCTGGCCGGCGAATTGATGGTCATCGATGTTGTGACGTTTTCGAGGCTGATGCCGTCGAAGAGGATTTCCATGTCTTCAAGCGAGTCGATGGCCACACCGCACTTGCCGACTTCGCCTTCGCTGGCCGGGTGGTCGGAGTCGTAGCCCATGAGCGTAGGCAGGTCGAAGGCAACGGAGAGCCCGCCACCGCCATGTTCGAGCAGATATTTGTAGCGCTGGTTAGTTTCTTCGGGCGAGGCGAAGCCGGAGAACATGCGCATCGTCCACAGCTTGCCGCGGTAGCCGGTGGCGTGAATGCCGCGGGTGTAGGGCGGTTGGCCGGGATAGCCGAGGTATTGCTCGTAGTTCCAGTCGGCGGGGAGATCGGCCTGGGTGTAGAGGCGGCGGATCGGCGTGTTCGAGATGGTGCTGAAACGGGCGCGGCCCAGCTCGTCTAGGTTGGTCCCGGTGGGAGCGCCAATCGGTTTTTCGGGGGCCTTCTCGAGCGTGGGCGCCAATGTTTTCTCGGCCCAATTCTTTTCTGATGCGGCGGGATGACGGCCTTCAAGCACGTCGGCAATGGGGCTTTCCTCGGCCGTCTTGCGCGGATCGCCTTTCACTTTGTTCTCAGGCATTCAGTTCCCCACTTCGACTTTGATGATAGAGGAGCGGGTGCCTGGCTGCAAAAGATGCGACCGACCGAGCGGTTGGGACTCTCGGCGGGAGACAAGAGGAGATCTCGTTTCCGGAAGACGTAGCCGATCTACGCACTAGAATGGAACCCATGAATCCTGCACCGGTCAAACCTGTGATCACGCTGGAGGTTTTGAACCAGATCGACGTGCGCGTGGGCACGATTCTCTCAGTAAGCGACGTGACGAATTCCGACAACCTGATGCAGGTGCGCGTCGATTTTGGCGATCACCAACGGACGATTGTTGCCGGTATTCGGAAAGAGCGGGAGAACCCGCGCGAAATCGAAGGCAAACAGGCGCTGTTTGTGCTAAACCTCGCACCACGCAAAATGCGAGGAGTGTGGTCGGAAGGAATGCTGTTCGATATCGGTTATCCTGACGGGGTGCGTCCCGTCCTGGCGGTGCCTGAAAGTCCGACCCCAAACGGAACGCGGGCTGGCTAGTGGCTGGTATTCTTACTGGCGGTTCGGCGGAGGAAATTCTGAAAGCATTCCGGCGGTTGTTGCAGCGTACTCCGGTGTATGGCGCGTATAAGGCGCTGGGCCACTATCCCGACTACTGGTATTGGATACTGCGCGGGCGGCCGTTGCGATCTCCGCATCTGTTAAAGCAGAAAGTGGTGCGCGAATACGGAGAGAAGTTTGGACTGAAGACGCTGGTCGAAACTGGAACCTACTACGGCGAGATGGTCGCCGCGATGAAGAAGCGTTTCGAGCGCATTTATTCTATCGAGTTCGTCCCGGAGCTGGCCGAACGCGCGCAGCGGAAATTTGCGCGTGATCCGCAGGCCAAGATCTTCTGCGGAGACAGCCGCATGGTCATGCCCGAAGTACTGGCACTGCTTCAGGCTCCCGCGCTCTTCTGGCTCGATGCCGGATACTATGGCTGGGTGGGCAAGCAGGGCGACCAGCAACGGCTCTCGGCGGAGTTGGGAATGATCCTGAGCCATCCTTTTCCGCACATTGTCTTGCTTGACGATGCTCGCGGGTTGACTGGTCGTGACGGGATTCCGTCGATCGGAGACGTGAAGGCGTATGTGGAAGGGCGATTTCCGGGACGCGAAGTGAGGGTCGAATACGACATCATGCGCATCACGCTGCGCGGATAGCGGACGCCGCCCGAGACCTGCAAGCCGCGTCTCTACTGGGATTCCTTCTTACGCGACATTTCCCATGCTTTCGCATATTTCCAGGACACGTAAACGGCATGGTAGAGGTGGAGAAGCAGGCCTTCGCGGCCGTCGAGGAAGCCGAGGCGGAAAAAGTAGTTGTAGATGAAGGTTGCCCACGGGCGCAGGACGATGTTGAAGGGACTGAAGCCGCGTTGGCCTTTGGCAACTGCCATTTCCGCGCCGAGAGACGAGTAGCGGTTCATGTGATCTATGTAATCGGCGAGGGTGGGGTAGGAGTGGTGAAGAAGGGGGTAGGATAGCGTTCCTAAGCGTCCAGTTACCTGAAACGTTTCGTGTACTGCCCGGTTTTCCACTCGACCCATGCCGCGGCGAAACATTCGCAGCTTGGGATCTGGCCAGAAGCCTCCATGTCGCAAGGCGCGGCCAAGGAATTGGTTCTGGCGCTTAAGCCAATAGCCATTTTCCGATCCAAATCCGTCTTCGGCGGGCCCGTGGCAGATTTCCTCGACTTCTTTTGTCAACCCGTCGGAGAGTTCCTCGTCTGCATCTACGCTCAAAATCCAATCGCCTGTTGCCTTATCGATCGCGGAATTTTTCTGGGCGGCGTAGCCTTTCCATTCTTCGACGAAGACTTTCGCTCCGAAGGATTTTGCGATCTCGACGGTGCGGTCGGTCGAGCCGGAGTCGACGACGATGATCTCGCCTTTGCCGTCGGCCACTAGCGGTTGCACGCTGGCCAGCGTGCGTCCAATATTGGCTTCTTCGTTGTGGGTGATGATGACGACGGAGAGAATCATGCGGGGCTCCTGCCGCTGTCGACGAAGAGCTTGCCGAGCTCTGCTCGGCTTGGACGGGCGGGGGCGCCCGTCCCTACGCGAGCATCGCAGATGTCCGAGATCGTCACTGAGAGAGGATACGCGAGAGACGGCACCTCGCAAAATGAAAACGCCGGGCGGGGGCGCCCGGCGCTCCATCAACCAATTCTGTTTTGCGGCGCTACTGTGGAGGTTGCGCGAGCTGGTCGGCTGGGCGCGCCGCGATGTGCGGAATGTTCGGCGCATGCGTAACCTCGCCCCGCTCGGCGTCGGCGATCAGGATACCGGCGTGGTCGAGCAGGAGACCGATGGCCCGATCCAGTTCGACTTCGGCCTTTTCGTACAGGGCCTTGGCGGAGACGAGCGTGACTTCGGCCTGAGTCAGGGCGGCCTGGTTCTGCAGCACCAGAGTGGAGGTCGACGCGCCGAGCGCATACTTCTTTTGTTCAGCGTCGAGCGACTGGCGCGCCAGATCCACCGCGGCCTGAGCGGAAGCCACGCTGGCGCGATTCTGCTGCACCCCAAACTGCGCGTTGCGCACTTCGATGCGCACCTGGTTCTCGATCTGCTGGATGCGCAACTGGGCTTGCCGGTATTCGAACTCCGAGCGCACCTGCGTGGCTTGCGCGGCGCGGTTGCGGAGGGGGATGTTGATCGTGATGCCCGCGCCCTTGTCGGGAGCAGTGGAGTTAACGAGTTGGTTCAAGGTGCCGCCGTAGCCAACTGAGCCGATTGGGGTCGGGGCGCAGAAGGGCGGCGGTTCAGAGAGCAGATTTGAGCAGAGGTTGGTGGGGTTTTGCGAACCGCCAATTCCGGCTCCGCCATAATAGGCAAACAAGTCCACGGTGGGGAGTAGCGCGCTGCGGATCGCTTTGTTGCTGATCTCGGTGTTGGTCAGGTTGATGCGAGACTCCGCCAATTCCGGGCGATGAGCCAGCGCATCGTTGACCAGGTCTTGCGTAGGGACGACCGCTTCCTGCGCAGGCAATTCCATGTTTGAGGTGGGAATCACTTCGGCGTCGGCCAGTGCAGGGTCAACCAGAGTGCGGCTGAGAGCATTCTTCATCAGGAGTTGCTGCAGTTCGAGATTGGTCAGCGCCAGGGTCAGGGTCTGCTGATTGCTGGCGACAGTGCTCTGTGCCCGGACAACTTCGATGGGCGCGAGGGTCCCGATTTCCACCTGCTTCTGGTTGTCGGAGAGCGTCTTCTGAGCAAAAGCCAGTTGCTCCTTCTGCACCCTCACGTTCTCATAGGCGTATACCAGATCCCAGTACATGTTCTCGATCTGGTCAACGGTGGTGGTGATTTGCAGGCGGAAGGCCACATCTGAAATCTCTCGATTGTTCTTGGCAATCTCAATGAAGCGAGTGTTTGGGGCGAATCCAAAGCCCTGCAACAGGTGCTGCGTAAGCCGGAAATTGAAACTGGAGTTGAGTTGCGGACTCAACAGCTGGAAAGGCGCGTCCGCAATCGTCTGGCGTTGGTTGTTAAACCCGACCGAGAGGTTGGTACCCCACTGGAACCCCTGCTGGTACGAGAAGCTTCCAGTGGTGGTGTCCACTCCAGAGGCAGGACTGAAAGCACTGGATGCGAGAATACTGTTGTGATCGACTTGCAGGGTGCCCGTAAGAATGGGATCAAAGCTGGTGATCTGCGGGCCGCTGCCGAAGGTCGATTGGACTAGGCCGCCCGCGCCGGTTCCGGCGCCCCCGGCTGCGACCGAGGTTCCGCCTTGGCCCGAGCCCACTTGTGCGCCGAGTCCGCCCACTCCGCCGCCGGGGGTGTTCTGCACCACACCGTTGTTGACACCGAGAGTGCTGGCGCCGGCCTTGGCGCGCCAGATGTCGGTATCGGCGATGTTCAGGTTGTAGCGCGCGATGGCGATGTCGAGGTTGTTTTCGAGCGCCAGCGCCACTGCATCGTTCATGGAGATGTAAAGTTTGCCATCGTGCATGAGCTGGTCTATGCGCGACGTGTTGGCCAAATTCGGCGGGGCTACGTGGCGCGCAGTGTAAGGAGCAATCAGATTAGGGAAGTGCGACTCCGGTTTCGAGTACTGCTTCACATCAAACGGCTGCGATGAGGACGGCATTGCTTTTTGCGTTTGCATTTGCGCCGACGGCGCGCTCGGCACCGGCGAGGCCTCCTGCGCCCTCCCGCAAGGTACCATGACTACAGCCAGCATGATTACTGCAACAAAGATGGCAGCAATAAAAGGAACGGCAGCCCGCTGAAAGGCAGTCAACACTCTAGAACGTTGCATTTGCATCGTCTCCATGGATAACAATCCAACGATCACACTCAAGCGATCAGGCTCAAGCCATCAGGTTCATGAGGAACGGACGTAGTGATCACACTTCCGCTAACACTCTGTTACTACGTAGAACGACCGGCAAGAGTTCCTTCGAATCTTCCTGGTGCAGTCTTCTCTTTCTGCGAGCAAGGCAATCTTTTTCATTGACCGCAAGTAAAAGTGGCCGTAAGTGAAATAGTATAGCTGACGCGCCACCGCACTTCCCGCGAGGGAGGCGGTAGAACCTTGTTAATACCAACCATGATGCTCAGGCTACCGGGGGCTCGAAAAACAACGTGCGCAATCTCAAACTGATCCTCTCTTACGATGGCGCGGACTTCGCCGGCTGGCAGGTGCAGCCCGGCCGGACAACCGTGCAAGGCGCGCTGGCCTCAGCCATTGGACGGCTGAGTGAAGAAAATGTACTGCCCCAGGGTTCCGGACGGACCGACGCGGGCGTGCACGCGCTGGCCCAGGTGGCGAGTTTTACAACCACGTCGGCGATTCCGCCAGAGAACTGGGTGCGCGCGCTGAACGATATTCTGCCGGCTTCGATACGGGTGCTGGAGGTGACCGAGGCCGCCGCCGAATTCCACGCGCGCAAGTCGGCGTGCGCCAAGACCTATCGCTATCGGATTCATCGCGGGGCGGTCTGTCCTCCGTTTCTGGCGCGCTATGTGTGGCATTACCCGTATCCGCTGGAGGAATCGGCGATGATTTCGGCCGCCGGCGTGGTCGTCGGCGAACACGACTTCACGTCGTTCGCGGCGGTGGACCCGGAGCGGGTGGAACGGATGGCGCACGGCGAAAATCTTAACCACGGGGGGCACAAGGGGACACAGGGGTACTCGGAATACCAGGTAAGTAATGTTCGCACCATCTTTTCCTCCATGTGGGCGCGTGAGGGCGAAGAGCTGATCTATACGATTCGCGGCAGCGGATTCCTTCATCATATGGTGCGCAACCTGGTCGGCACATTTCTGCTGATGGGGAAGGGAACGCTGACCATCGATGACCTGCGCCGCATCCTCGACGCGCGTGAGCGCACCGCGGCCGGACCGACCGCGCCCGCCAGTGGGCTGTACCTGGTTGGGGTGGAATATTAACGTAAACACCTCCCAATTATTGGCATCCTGAGCGAAGCGAAGGACCTGCTGTTCGCCGCAAAATGCAGATCCCTCGCTTCGCTCGGGATGACAATTCGTAAGGAAACAGCCTCTGGCGCGTCCGTCCCGTCCCGCGTAAACTTCTTCGCAATGGCCACGAACCTCGAATTCGCCGTTTCCCGCATTGCCTCGGTGAACCCGGCGACGGGTGAAGTTCTGGGCGAACTGGACAGCGCCGGACCCGCCGAAGTGCGTGCCGCAGTGGCGCGGGCGCGCGCCGCGCAACCGGATTGGAGCGCCTGGGGCACCCACAATCGGCTTCGCGTATTGCGCCGCTTTCAGCAGATTCTGCTCGGTCGTAAGACCGACATCGCCCGGCGCATCACGCAGGAAGCGGGCAAGCCCCAAGTCGAAGCGCTGGTCACCGAGGTTCTGGTCGTACTCGACGCGGCGCGGTTCCTGATGGGCAACGCCTTCGCGATTCTGCGCGAACAAAAGCTGCCGCACGGAAATCTCGCGATGAAGACCAAGTCGGGCCGCATTCTGCACGAACCGTATGGGGTCGTGGGAATCATTTCGCCGTGGAATTATCCTTTTTCGATTCCGGCGACGGAGGCCCTGGCAGCGCTGGTTGCGGGAAATGCGGTTGTGCTCAAGCCCTCCGAACTGACGCCGATGATCGCGCTCGAACTGCAGGCGCTGCTGCGCGATGCCGGAGTTCCCGACGACGTCTTCCAGGTGCTGCCGGGCGAAGGCGAGACCGGGGCGGCGCTGGTGAAAAGCGAAATCGACAAACTGCTCTTCACGGGAAGCGTGGCGACGGGCCGGCGAATTGCGCAAATCGCTGCCGAACGCTTGCTTCCGGTGGTGCTGGAACTGGGTGGCAAGGACGCCATGCTGGTGCTCGAAGATGCTGACGTCGATGTCGCGTCGAGCGGCGCGGTCTGGGGAGCGTTCGTGAACGCAGGGCAGACCTGCTTGTCGGTGGAACGCTGCTACGTGCATCAGAGTTTGTATCCGGCCTTCCTGGACGCCTGCTGCGAGAAGACGCGCAAACTGCGCGTCGGCAATGGCATGGATCCAGCCACCGAAATCGGCCCCATGATCCACGAGCGGCAGGTGCGGGTGGTGGAATCGCAGGTGGAAGATGCGAAACGGCGCGGCGCTCGCGTGCATGCCGGAGGCACGCGATTGCGCGAACTCGGCCCAACTTTTTTTGCGCCCACCGTGCTGGCGGGCGTCGATCACACCATGCGCGTGATGCAGGAAGAAACCTTCGGCCCAGTGTTGCCGATTGCGCCGTTCCGCGACGATGCCGAGGCAGTGCGTTTGGCCAACGATTCCGACTTCGGATTAGCCGCCAGCGTGTGGACGCGCAATCGCGCCCGCGGCGAGCGCCTGGCCCGCCAGATCAATGCCGGTACGGTGATGGTGAACGACGCCGTATCGTGTTTCAGCATCAGCGAAGCTCCGCATGGCGGCGTGAAGGCGAGTGGCATTGGGCGGATGCATGGCCGCTGGGGACTGGAAGAAATGGTGCGCGTGAAGTATGTGGATAGCGACCTAGTTCCGCGGATGAAAAAAATCTGGTGGTTCGGCTACGGCGAAGGATTCGCGAGCGAGATGGAAGCCTTCCTCGACCTGCTCTACGCCCGCCCGCTGCGAGAGAAACTGAAAGCCGGAGTGCGCGCGGCAGGAGCGCTGTGGCGGCGCAAGCTTTAGATCTCGAAGTTGTCCTAGAATGTTTGTCATCCTGAGCGGGGCGAAGGACCTGTGCATTCAGGCGCTGCGAGCAAATGCATAGGTCCTTCGCTTCGCTCAGGATGACAAGAGAGTAGTAGGGATGACAAGATCACTTAAATCATCAAGAGAGTAGAACAATCATGACCGACTCCCGCACATTCCTGCGCCATACCCTTGCTACCCTCGCCTACCGCGGAGCGAAAGCCATACGCAACGCCGGGCCGAGCTTTGCCGACTATGGCTTGCCCGAAACTACGCGAACGCCGGCGAAAATTCTTGCACACATCGGCGACCTGATGGACTGGGGGCTCTCCATGGCCGATGGGCGACGCGAGTGGAAGGATTCCTTGCCCTTGCCGTGGGAGAAAGAATGCGAGCGTTTCTTCGCCGCTTTGAAAAAATTTGATGATTACCTGGCGTCAGGAAAGCCGCTGCAGGCTCCCATCGAAAAATTGTTTCAGGGACCGGTCGCCGACGCGCTTACGCATGTCGGCCAGATCGCCATGCTGCGGCGGATGGCTGGCGTCCCGATGAAAGGCGAAAACTATTACGTAGCCGAAATCACAGTCGGACGGGTCGGCGCGGATCAGGCGGCGCCGCGCAAGGAATTTTGACTTTGGCCCGTTTCATCGATGTGTATTCTCGAAGCGGCGCCCTTGGTCAGAAGGCTGCACATGAGTAAAATAGCGGAAAGCGGCCTTCATCAAGGCGCGCAGGAGAATCAATGGCTTCCGGCGAGACGGCAACCGCAAACGCGAGCACAATTCCGCAGCTTTCCAAGCACAAAGTGAAGATCAAGAAGACGGGGCAGCGGGCCTGCAACGAGAAAAACGATAAGGGCAAGTTCTGCGGCGGGCATCTGAAGCGCTGGTTCTACACTTTCGACGTGCTGGAACGGGAATGCGGCGACGTGGAAAAAGCCTGGGGAGCGGACGCCGAAGTTTATCGCTGCGAATATTGCCAGACGCTGTACCTGCCCAGTCCCGACGATCCGCGTGGGGCGAACGTTGCGGGGCGAGGACAACTTTCGGTGTTCGGGCTGACGGTTCCTCCGAAAGAAGAGAAGAAGGCGTAGAGACCAGTCTTGACGCGTCTGGGACAGGGGGGGGACGGGGCAACCCCGTCTCTACAGGAAAGCCGGCGGGGTGCCGGCCGGACGCACACGCGGGCAGGAATGCCCGCGCCACACATGAACATTTCTGAACTTATCTACGACTGGAACCTTCTGTATCCGAAGTCGCTGCACCCGCCCGGACCGGTGCGCCTGACCGATGAAACCCTGCGCGACGGCTTGCAATCGCCTTCGGTTCGCGATCCTTCCATCGAGCAGAAGATCGAAATTCTGCACCTGATGGAGGCGCTCGGCATTAACACGCTCGACCTCGGGTTGCCCGGAGCGGGTCCGCGCGCAGTCGAGCACGTAACCGCGCTGGCCCGCGAAATCGTTGCCCACAAAATGAAGATCACGGCGTATTGCGCCGCCCGCACCCACGAGAACGACATTCGCCCCATCGCCGAGATCGTCCAGAAAACCGGACTCCCCATCGAGGTCGCCGCGTTTCTGGGAACGAGCCCCATCCGCCGCTACACCGAGGGATGGAATGGCGACTTCCTGCTGCAAACCACCGAAAAGGCGGTCAAATACGCGGTTTCGCTGGGCCTCAAAGTCATGTACACCACCGAAGACACCACCCGCTGCGATCCGGAAACGGTCAAGCAGTTGAACTCCGCCGCGATCAACTGCGGAGCGCGCGCTCTGGTACTCTGCGACACTGCCGGACACGCTACGCCTATGGGCACGGTGGCGCTGGTCAAGTTCGTACTGGAAGAAGTGGTGAAGCCGTCGGGAGAAAAAATTCGCGTGGACTGGCACGGGCACTGCGACCGGGGATTAGCAACCGCCAACGCCATGGCGGCTTTAGTGGCGGGCGTGGATTGCGTGCATGCCACGGCGCTTGGCCTGGGAGAGCGCGTCGGCAACACGCAGATGGATCAGATGCTGGTCAACCTGAAACTCATGGGGATTGCCCCCTGGGACAAGCAGGACCTGACCAAACTCAAGCAATATTGCGAAGCCGTCTCCGCAGCTACCGGTGTTCCGATTCCAGCGAACTATCCCGTGGTGGGCGAGGACGCGTTCCGCACCGCAACTGGAGTTCACGCCGCTGCCCTCATCAAAGCCTATAAGAAAAAAGACGTCGAACTCGCCAACACCGTCTATTCCGGAGTGCCTGCGCAATACTTCGGGTTGGAACAGATTATCGACATTGGCCCCATGAGCGGGAAATCCAATGTCCTCTTCTGGCTCGAGCGCCGGGGTCTGCCGGTGAACGACGGCGTGGTGGAGCGCATCTACAAGCGCGCCAAAGCGAGCGACCACACCCTAAGCGAAGCCGAAATTTTGGAGTGCGTGCAGCGGTTGTGAGTGCGATCGGGATTTTTCAACAGTTATCCGAGCGGACCCGTTCACTGTTTTGATTTTGGAGTGATCTTGACCGCGGATGACAACAGCTTCTGGAGGCGTTCTTCGCCCCCGCATTGCACTTCGATGGTGACAAAGTACCCGTTTAGGACGGTCGAATAAAGAGCGCGATAATAGCCAAAATTCGGCCTTTCGAAAAATTGGAAGACGGTGCCGACAAAAGGGACGCCTTGGACAGCGAGAGGAAATTCCTCTCGGTAGATTTTCACATTATCATCTTCCACGCGGTGCCGGAGGTTACGAACATATTGCTCTATTGTGGTCCCCTTCGGGAAATTCTCCTGCGACTCGACAAGCAGGGCGAGGGTATAGTTCTCTTCTGGCCCACGCTCCGGCACGCCCGAATCGTACACAGCATCTATTAACCGCGCCTGCCGCCTCTGAACACTAATGGGTCCTCGAACTTCCCAATGCGCTTTTGGGGCCGAAAGCGTTATTCCAAGATATGAGTTCTGATAGGTGTCTCCTTTCACCTTCCCTGCGGCTGCCACCGACGAAAAGTCGCCTTTCGATGCTTGCCCTTGCGTTGCTACCGCCGAGAGGAAGAGCCCTGCAAAGAATGCCAGCAATTGAGCCTGAATCGGCAGCGATTTTGACATGTCGCTCCTTGCGTGTTCGCCTCCATCATACCCTCGGAATCTGCGCGGAGATGCAACTGTTGTAAACAGCGATAGTACTCAGAAACCCCAAGGGAAGATGGCAGCTCACTCTGTCCGAAATCTGACTGTTCGCTCGGAAAATTTGCCGGCAAAGGTTACACTCGAAGCGACATGCGGGTTCTCGGCATCGACTGCGGCACGGAATACACCGGATATGGCGTAGTCGACCTGCTCGCCGACGGCCGCAACAACGATCGCCTGGTGTGCATCGTTTGTGGAGCCATCAAAGTTTCCCCGCGCGATCCCATGCCCACGCGCCTGGCGCGCATCTCGATCGGCCTGCAGGAACTAATCTCCAAGCACCGCCCCGACCGGGTTGCCATCGAGGACGTTTTCTATGCCGCCAACGTGAAGTCGGCTCTGAAGCTCGGACAGGTGCGCGGAGTTGCCATGCTGGCCGCCGCCTCCGCTGGACTCGAAGTCGTCGAATACTCGCCCCTCTCCATCAAGTCCGCGGTGGTCGGATACGGCCGCGCCGAAAAACATCAGGTCCAGCAAATGGTGACTCGCCTTCTGAATCTCGATCAGATCCCCGAACCCGCCGACGCCGCCGATGCCTTAGCGATCGCCATCTGCCATCTCCACACCGCCGCTACCCAGGAGCGCCAGGGCGCAACCCGCTGAATGGTAGAGACGGGACTTGCCCCGCCTCCGCCGACGCAGGTGCTGGTCATCGGATCCCCGCGAGCCCGGTCCCCCGTCCAGTTACCTCCGTCCTTGTCCTGAAATCATCGGGCACCGTGCCACTCGTTTGGGCATCAGGCGCTGGCTACGGATGATTCTCAGGCTATTCTGAAAATGCACGTTTCGTAGTGGCAAACCAATCTACGGAGGATCTCATGTCCCTTCGCCGTTTCGCTTCTGCCATCATGGTCACGCTTCTCTTGCACTCGGCTGCCATGCACGCCGCCACGACGGCTTCCTGCACCTTCGACACGTTTTCCGCGCCTTCGGGATATTCCCTGAGCCAGGTTAACGGAGTGAGCGACGACGGCACCGTGGTTGGGCAATTGCTCAATAGCAGCACGCAGCAATACATGGCTTTCCAACGCTCGGCTAGCGGAGTCATCACCAAGTACGCAGCCCCGCAATCCTCAACCACGTGGTTGTACGGACGCAACGGCAGCGGCGTCAATGCCGGTACCTACCAGGCCTCTGCGTACCCCGGATACCTTCACGGATTCCTTCTGCAGGGCAGCACCTTCACCGCCGTTAGCCATCCCAACGCCACCAATACCTGGCTGTTCGACGTCAACCTGCTGGGGGACTCGGTCGGCAGCTTCAGCGACAGTGCGTCCGTGACCAAGGGATTCATGCTCGTCAACGGCACCTACACCACCATCGCCTATCCCAGTGCGCTGACAACCTATGCCATGGCTATCAATGACAGCGGCGAGGTTGTCGGATCCTACGCCAGCAGCATCGTCAGCTATGGCTTCGCCTGGAACGACGGGACTTTCACCGCCATCAATTACCCGAAAGCGAAGTACGGAACCGCTCTGCTCGGGGTCAACAACTCGGGCGTGATCATCGGCAACCATCTTTCGGCCGATCAAGCCCACGGCTTTATCTACGAGAACGGAACCTTCAAGAACATCATCTATTCCGGCGGGAAATTCACGGCGGCCGGAGGCATCAACAACAACGGCCTGATCTCCGGCCAGATTTACTTCAAAGGGGGCACCAACCTGGGTTTCACGGCGGTCTGCAAGTAAGCCCTTGGCCTTTAGCTCCTGGCTCTTGGCTACAAGCCAAGGGCCAGGAGCGAAGCCGCTCTTCCTCTTGACACCTCTGCCCGCCATCCCCAATCATTACAGCGGCCCATGCATCGTTCACTCCAGATCTTCTGCCTGCTGATCTTTTCTTCGCTCCTCGCCTATTCGCAAACTGAAGCCCCGGCAACAGTCGCTTTTACCCTCGATTTCCCAACCTCCCAGCCCGAGCACTACTCGATTCGCGTTCAATCCGATGGCGCGGCCCGCTACCAGTCCAGCGGCCGCATAGCCGCCGATTCCGACGAAACCGACAGCTTCGATCTTGCTTTCACCGTAACCGCGGAAACGCGGCAGAGAATCTTCGACCTCACGGCCAAGGCGGGCTATTTTCAGAAGGACGTCGACTCCCACCATAAGGTCGCCTTTACCGGAAAGAAGACGCTCACCTACGGAGACGCGCAGCGCCGCGGCGAGTCCACTTACAACTACTCCTCTAACCCCGCCGTGCAGGATCTGACCAACTTATTCCAGAGTCTCTCGGCCACGCTCGAGTTCGGACATCGCCTGCAGTACGATCGCCAGTACCAGAAGCTCGCGCTCGACGAAGAACTCAAGCGCATGGAAGAGATGGCGCGCAGCAATTCGCTGGTCGAGGTCGCGGCCATTCAGCCCATCCTCGATCAGATCATCGCCGATCCATCGGTAATCAACGTAACCCGTGCCCGCGCCCAACGCTTGCTGGAAAGGGCGGGCGTTCACTAATCCGAAGTGCAGAGTACCGATTGTCCAAATCCCCCCTTGACTTAGGCGCTCCGAACTCGCCGGAGCCGGGATTGATGGTCAGGTGACCTGTTGTTCGCCGCAAAAAGCAGGTTCTTCCCCTTCTACAGGCTCAGGATCAGGATCAGGATGACAATCTTAAACTTTATCTCACTGCACAATAATTCCCGCGTACCCGACCACCGATTCGTAATCGCCGGAGACGTCTCCCGAAGTCGCGTACTTCACCAGCATGGCCGAAGTCGCCCCCAAAAGCTTGGCTGCCGTGAGCATGACAATCGTTGGCCCGAACCCGCACATGCTGACGTCTTCATGCGTCACCACCTGCCAGAGTCCGCGCGCATCCAGGGCCAGCACGCGTTCGATGGCTTTGTGATCTTTGACGCGAGTGATGGCATCGGACTCGTAGTGGTTCATGTCGCTGGAGGCGATGATCAGGACTTTCTCCTCGCGGTCTTCTTCTTGGACATCTCCAATCACATCCGCCAGCGCCTCGCCTAATCCGTGAAGTATGTCAAAATTGCTGGTGCCAATGACGATCGGAACGATGTTCAAGTCTCGCCGTCGCGCCTGCAGGAAGGGAAGTTGGACTTCGATGGCATGTTCGCCACGGTGTGCGGAGCTATCCTCCTGCAGCCCGGGGAAGCGACGCAGCAACCGGGCGCCCAGTGCGGCGTCCGCCGCGACCTCACCCAGCGGAGTCTGCCAGGTGGTGTTGGCCATGACCGACAGCGGTCGTCCCTTGCCGGTGTGATTGGGGCAGAGAATCACGCAGCGCCCCGGGATTTCCAGGCGCGAATATACGGCGCCTGCGACTCCGCCCGAGTAGAAGTATCCCGCATGGGGAACGATGCATCCGATAGAGGTAGTGCGCCTGGTCTCGACCGGAGCAGTATATTTCCGAATTTCGCGCAGCAATTCCTCGGTGCGTCCCGGATAGAACCGGCCGGCGACAGCGGGAGTTCGTAAAGCGGAATTCATTGAGGGCCTCCTCGCGGAGACGGTGGATAGTGGATGGTGGATAGTGTAGTGTGCAAACCGCGTAACTCAATTCACTATGAACGATCCACTATTCACTGTGTACTCAGTGCGCGGAACAACGAGGCGGTTTTTTCCAGCGACAGTGCCTCGGCCCGAACAGCAGACTTCACGCCGCTTTTCGCCAACGCAGCCCGCAGGGCATCTTCATCGTACGCCGTCTTCAGATTATTCCAGAGAGTCTTGCGTTTCTGCCCAAAGCAGAGTTTCAGGAACCGTATGAACTCGGCTTCAGAAACCCGCAGTGACTCCATCCGAGGCTTGATGGTAATGCGGATCACGCTCGAATGCACCTTGGGAGGTGGAGAAAACGCTCCCGGCGGCAGCGTGAACAGTTGCTCGACCCGGCCATAGAGCTGCGCCGTCGCCGAAAGCAAGCCATAGTCGCGGCTTCCCGCCGAAGCCGCCAGACGGTCGGCAACTTCTTTTTGCACCATCAGAACAATGATCGAAAAGTAGCGGTAATATTCCAGCAGCCGCAGCAGAATATCGGAGGTGATGTAATACGGCAGATTGCCGATGACGCGGGCCGGTTCGGGCGCGAAGTTCAGCCCGGTGCGCAGGCTGCCCGGCTTTGCCCCGAAGACAGTGTCCAGTTCAATCTTCAGGATATCGCCTTCGATGATTTCAACATTGGGCTGCATCGAGAATTTCATCCGAAGTTGCGCCGAAAGAATACGGTCCAATTCCACCGCGATCAGCCGCCGCGCCTTCCGCGCCAGCAACTCCGTGATGGCGCCGCGGCCGGGGCCGATCTCCAGCACCGTGGCCTCGGAAACATCGCCCAGCGCCTCCACAATGCGCACCGCCGCCGCTTCGCTCGCCAGGAAATGCTGTCCCAGTTTGGGCTTGCGTGAATTCGCCTGCATGGTCGCGCCCTTTGGCACGTTGACCCTCTTTCTTCCCGGCTTTAGACTGAAGTCAATTTTTAATTGGCAATTTGTAATTTGTAATTGAAATCAAGGGTTCACAATCTTCAATTACAAATTACAAATCGCAAATTACAAATGGCCAGCCGCGTCTCTACCGCAATCATCATAACGTGACTTAGGCATATTGAGTTCTAACCGAGGAGGCTTCTTCGCCATGCATATCGCTTTTGCGGCATCTGAGTGTGTTCCCTTTTCCAAGACTGGCGGACTGGCTGACGTGGTTGGCGCCTTGCCCCGCGCACTGGCCGCCCTCGGACATCAGGTGAGCGTGTACCTTCCGCGCTATCGCCAAACCAGGCTGGCCGATCCGCAAACTGTTGTCCGCAGCATCACCGTCCCTTTTGACGACAAGTATCGCTTCTGCTCGGTGGTCACGGCGGGCAGCAGCGCCGGAATCAAGTTTTATTTTGTGGAGTATCCGCAATACTTTGACCGGGAAGCGCTCTACGGCACCCCGGCCGGCGATTATCCCGACAATGCCGAGCGCTTCGACATGTTTTCGCGCGCGGTGCTCGAAGCCTCGAAAATTCTGGGCGTGCCGCACGTGTTCCACTGCCACGACTGGCAGTCCGCGCTCGTGCCGGTGATGTTGCGCACGCTCTATGCCGAGGATCCCGCGTTTCGCGAAGTTGCCACCGTGTTCACCATCCACAACATGGGATACCAGGGTTTGTTCCCGCCCGACACGCTGCCCCTGCTCACGTTGCCATGGGACCTGCTGACCATATCGAAGATGGAATTCTTCGGGCAGGTGAATTTTCTCAAGGGTGCGCTCGTGTTCTCGGACTTCGTCACCACCGTCAGCAAGAAATACAGTCAGGAGATCCAAACTACGGAATATGGATTTGGTCTGGAGGGCGTGCTGCGCCAACGCGCTGCCACCGTCACCGGCATCCTCAACGGCGTGGACTATGACGAGTGGAGTCCGCAGACCGATAGATTCACTCTGGTGAAGTATTCGCCCCAGGATCTGAGCGGCAAGCTGCAATGCAAACACGACCTGCTGCATGCCTTCGGAGTCACCAACGCTGATTCCAAAATGCCCGTGATCGGCATCGTCTCGCGATTTGCTGCGCAGAAGGGCTTCGACCTGATTGCGCAGATCATGGACCGCCTGGCGCGCGAAGAGATGATCGTGGTCGCGCTCGGCACTGGCGACAAGCCCTACGAAGAAATGTTCCAGCGCCTCAACAAGCAGTTCCCGAACAAGATTGCGGCCAAGGTCGCGTTCGACAACGCCATCGCGCACAAGATTGAAGCGGGCGCGGACATGTTCCTGATGCCTTCCCGCTACGAACCCTGCGGTTTGAACCAGATTTACAGCCTGAAATACGGCACCGTCCCCATCGTGCGGGCGACCGGCGGTCTGGATGACACCATTGAGCCCTGGGACGCGCGCACTGGCAAGGGCACAGGCTTCAAGTTCACGGACTACACCGGCGAGGCGCTGCTAGCGACCATCAAACAAGCATTGCTCGCCTATCAGGATCCCTCGTCGTGGCAAACGCTGATGCGCAACGGAATGAGCCGCGATTTTTCCTGGGGAGCGTCGGCCCGCGAGTACGGCAAGATCTACGAACGTGCCCGCCAGGCAAGAGCCACCGCGGACGCAGTCGCAACCGTGGATTTGCAAAGGGAACCGGTGCTGGGGTAGAGGTCCGCAGATCGCGCGGAACATCGTCCTCTGTTAATACCGCAGATATCCAATCCCCACTCGCATGTGGTGCAGCAGGCTGTCCGGTGTAAGCGCGGCCATGGTCAGTCCCAGCATCGCGTGGACGATCGCCAGGGGATAGATGCTGCGGTAGCGGCGAAACATTTCGCAGAAGAAAAGCGCGCCGACAAGCGTAGCCGTAGTGAGCACGGGGCTAGGTAGGTGGGCGGCGGCAAAGATCGTGGACGCCATCCAAACCGCAGCCGGGCTCCCATAGAGCTCTTCAAAGCGGGTGAAGAAGAACGACTGCAGCATGAATTCCTGCATCAGGGCCCAGATCGTGTACCCCCATGCCAGATGCAAAGTCGGCCACCAGGCCGGGTTGGCTGGAATTTGACCGCCCAGCCAGTGCACCAGAATCACCATGACAGCAACGGTGGCAAAACCGATTCCCAGGACCAAGCCGGTGCCGAACATCTTCGGCAATCCGAGGCCGAGGCGCTTGAGCGATGGCCGGTCGATCAGCAGCAGAACCAGAATCGTGGTGGCCGCGACGATCGCCCAGCGGTTCCGGATTTCCGTTGTCTGAGCCCAAATTGCGAACTCCAGAAAAAGATACGCGATGATGATCTGTGCCCAAATGAAGTACCGGCGTCCGGCAGGCTGAAACGCGGGAGGAGTTTTCGACTCAGGCGACATAGTGACTATCTTTATATTGGCGCGTCATATTTGCACGTCCACGATCCCTGGTTAAAACCAGAATGACCAGATGGTGTCCACGCTGGCGTGGGTGATCGCCGAGGCCGGCACTCGCCGTGCGTCGCGCCATGCCCGCCCGTAGAAAATTCCCGCGACGCTTGCCAGAAGGACATACTGCCAGTTGAAGTGCGCCGAGCTCTTACTAAGATGCTTATTGAAATGCGAGAGCCCAAACAGCACGGCCGTCATCGCCAGTGCCGTTCGCCGTCCCACTCGCCGTTCCAGCAGGTTCTGCACCCAGGCTCGAAAGAAAAGCTCCTCGGGAACAGCAACGAAAATGAAGATATAGATCCACGTTGGAACCATCGACCATCGCAGCGCGTAGCCATGCGGATGGAGAAAGCCCAGCGCCATGCCTAGTCCCAGAACCAATGGCGTAAAGAAAGCCAGTTCCCGCAATCCAGTTTTCCAGTCGCTCCAGCGAAAATGAAAGTCAAAGCCGGTGCCGTGGAGCCGTCGGATGGCAACGAATCCGTAGAGCGCAGCATCGACGAGGAGTAATTTTCCCCAGCCCGCAAGCCCGTTCGGCCACGCTCGCTCGAACCAGCGCAAATCAACGGCCAGCCCCAGCGTCAGCAGAATGATCGCATCTCGCCAATTGCCGCGTTGTTCGGGATCGGCGATTACGGCCTGCCCCAGCAGCCATGCGATCGCCACCGGCAACGCCGCGTAGAGAGCGCACCATTTCCAGGAAAACATGTGATACGACAAGGAAATCAGAGCGTAAGGCAGTGCGCAAAGCACCGGCAAAGCAGTTCGAACCGTTGCCGGCCAGCGGGCGCATACCTGCCCAACCCGGTCGCCAAATAAGCCAAATGCGGTTGCCGGTGCAAGCTCCAGCACAAGCACCGCAATGGCCGCGGGAGTCGCGTTTTGCATGGTAACTATCTTAATTCGGGAGAGAGTTTGGGAGAAAGTTCGGCTTTTACTCCACAGCGCTCGTCTGGCGTTCTCGGGTACACTTCTGCAAGGCATTCCGCACTCCCATGAACAGCTCCTCCCCGCGCACTATCTTTCATGTCGATATGGACGCCTTCTTCGTCTCGGTCGAGGAATTGTTTGATCCATCGCTGAAAGGCAAGCCGGTGGTGGTGGGAGGGCAGCGCGACGAACGGGGCGTGGTTTCGGCTGCGTCGTACGCGGCGCGCGAGTTTGGCGTGCACTCGGCCATGCCGCTGCGGACCGCAGCGAAACTCTGTCCGCAGGCAATTTTTGTGAATGGCCATCCCGAGCGCTATCGCGAGTATTCCGGGAAGGTGCACGAAGTGCTCAGCCACTTCTCTCCGCTGGTTGAAATGGCTTCGGTGGATGAGGCGTATCTCGACATGACGGGCACCGAGCGCTTGCACGGCCGCCCGCTCGATTCCGCACACCGGCTGCACGACGCCATGAAGTCGGCGACCCAACTTAATTGCTCGATCGGGATCGGCACCTCGCGGCTGATCGCGAAAGTTTCCTCCGCTAAAGCCAAACCGAACGGCGTGCTCTGGGTTCTCCCCGGCGAGGAGGCGAAGTTCCTGGCGCCGCTCGCAGTCGGCGACATCCCGGGCGTCGGGAAAGTGATGGAACAGAAGCTGCACGCTATCGGCATTCAGAAAGTGGGCGATCTCGCGCGCTTGGAGAACCACGACCTGGAACACCGATTCGGGAAATGGGGACTCGCGCTGGCGGGGAAGTCGCGGGGTGAGGATGCCGGTGGATGGTTCGACGCCGAGGTGGGTGAAAGCGTCGATCCCAAGTCCATCAGCCATGAGCACACCTTCGATGAAGACACAAGCGACGCCGAGCGCTTGCAGTCTACGCTGATGCGCCTCAGCGAAATGGTCGGACGGCGCTTGCGCGAGGGCGGATATTTTGCGCGCACGCTCCAGCTGAAATTGCGCTACAAGGATTTTTCGACGATTACGCGAGCCCATTCGCTGAACGAGCCGACGCAGATGGACAACCAGATTTTTGAGCAGGCGCGCCACCTGTTTTTCGCCAACTGGAAGCCGGGCGCGCCAGTGCGATTGCTGGGAGTGCAAGCGTCCAATTTCGAATCGGATTCCACTCAGCTCGATCTGCTGGAACCTTCGCAAAACGAGCGCTGGCAGAAGGCCCTTGCGGCGGCGGATCATCTGCGCGACAAATTTGGAGAAGGGACGATCGGCCTCGCCAGAGGGATGAAAGGCGGATTCCGCGAACGCACGCACGAAAATCCGGTGGGGCTGCCGGGGAAGAGTGGCCGGGAAAAGAGTGAGGAAAAGACGAGCAGTGGCAAGAACCCGTGAAACTTTTGCTCTCCTCAACCGTCCAATGGATATCGGGGTGATGGCATGACGAAGAGGGTTGTGGCTTTGTTGTTTGCCACGGCGCTGGCAATGGTTCTGCCCGCATATGCGGCGGAGAATCTCAAGCTCAACCAGCATCTGGACTACACCAGCGACAGCCAGGATGGGCCGCTGATCACCGGCGACCATCTTGAAGACGGGCCGGTTGCTGGCAAGCCGACGTATGCGATTATTTATGGGGAAGGTTGTTTCAATTCCAAGCGGCAGGCGCAGCGCACGGTCGCGCTCTACGAGAAATACAGGGGCAGGGTGCAGTTCGTCGTGGTCGACCTTGATGGCCAGCAATCCCCCGCGCAGAGAGAATTGGTGAAGAAGTTCTTCCAAGGAACCATTCCGCATGTGGTGGTGCTTGATCGCAACGGCAAGCCCGCGTACAACGCTTCGGGTGAAGTAGAGGCAGGCGAAATCTCGAAATTATTGGACAAGGTGCTGGCGCAGTAGCGCGAACCCGAACTTCCGGTCCCGACCCTACGAAATATATTCCCGAATATAGTCGTCGCGCGAAGTGGCGAGTTGGTGACCGTCGCCATCGAAAATGACTTTGCCCTCGTGCAGGATCAGGAAACTCATGGGTACTTCACAATGCTGACCCTTCGGTAGAGCGACCATCTGATTGGTGGCCTTATCGAACTGGTGCGTCGCCATGGTGAAGGCATCCTGCAGACGGTGGGTCACCAGAAGGGCGCTGGTTTTGCAGACGTCGCGTTGTTTCACGATCAGTTCGATGATCGTATTCGAAGTTACCGGATCGAGTCCCCCGGTGGGCGAGTCGTACAGCAGCACCTCAGGCTCGGTAACGATGGCGCGCGCGATGGCTACGCGCCGCCGCATGCCGCCCGACAATTCGGATGGAAACATGTCGTAGGTTCGTTCCAACTCCACAAAGCGCAGCACCTCGCGGACCCGCCGCTCGACCTCGTCCGCCGGTCTTTTCTCTTCCATCAGCCGAAAGGCGACGTTCTCGGAAACTTTGAGCGAGTCGAAGAGTGCGCTTTCCTGGAACACCATGCCCACGCGCCGGCGCAGTGCGAAAAGCTCCTGTTCCGGCATGTGCGTGACTTCTTCTCCCAGCACGAAGATGTGTCCACTATCGGGACGCAGCAGCCCTATTGCAAGCTTGAGCAGAACGCTCTTGCCCGATCCGGCGACGCCGAACAGAGCTTTGGTTTCGCCGTGCGGCAACTGGAACGAAATGCCATCCAGCACAACTTTTTCATCGAACGCGATGGAAACGTTGTCGAACTCGACGGCGTAACCGGAAGGGCTTGCAACCATAACAGCCGGATTTTCGCTGGGCAGAGTGGGAGCCGGCATGACTTACCTGTAGCCAAAAATTGCGAAGATCAGTTTGGTGACGAAGAAGTCGACAATTAGAATCAGCACCGAAGCGGCGACCACGGCCTGGGTGGTTGCGCGGCCCACTCCCTGCGTGCCGCCCCGCGTGAACATGCCGTAATAGCAGCCTACTGTCGAGATGATGAACCCAAACAGCGCCGGCTTGATCAGGCCGGTGAAAACGTCGCGAAAAACCAGCGTCTGCCACACCGAGGTCCAATACTGGTTTGTGTCCACTCCGAACAGCAGGTGCGCGACCGCATATCCGCCGATCAGCCCGAGCAAGTCGGCGATGATGGTCAGGAAAAACAGCATGAAGACGGTGGCTCCAACGCGCGGAGTAATCAGCTTCTTGGTGGGATCGGTGCCCAGGGCACGCATGGCGTCAATCTGTTCGGTCACGATCATCGAGCCCAGTTCGCTGGCCATGCCTGAGGAGTTGCGCCCGGCCACCATCAGTCCGGTGATGAGCGGTCCCAGCTCGGTGACCATGCCGATCGAAACCAATTGGCCGATGAGCGTAACGGAACCAAATCGTTGCAACGTGCTGGCTGCGTTCAGCGCCAACAGCGCGCCGACGGACAGTCCGGTCAGAATCACGATGGGCAGGGAACCGACGCCGATCAAGTCCGCCTGATACAGCATGTCGCCCATGTATACGGGAGGGCGGAAGAAGTTCGCCAGCGATTGCGCCGACAGCAGGGTGTATTCCTGAACCGCCAGCGCAAAGTCTTTGGCGACCTCAATGGGAGAAGTCAGTTCGAGTTCGAACGCCATGTCAGGAATCTGCTCAGGGAACTATAGCAGAGAGCAAAACCATCGGGTCATCGAGCCATCGGGTGATCGGGCCATCTGAAGTCTCCAAGGTCTCTCGGGTTTTAGATCACCCGATCACCCGATGATCCGATCGCCCGATCTATTCGCGGTGGTTGCTCTTCTTCTTGATCTCGATGGCCAGTCGTTTGATTTTCTGGTTCAGGGTGGAAAGCGGGACGTGGAACCGTTCCGCCGCCTCGGTCTGGTTCCAGCCGCACTTCTCGAGCATGTCGATAATGATCCGCCGTTCGCAATCTTCCATGATGCTGAACAGCGTGCCCCCCGCATTGGCATCCATAGCCGGAACCGAGTTGCCCCGGCCCACGATGTGGTCGGGCAGCAGATCGATCCCAATGTCGGTGTCGGAAGAGAGCACGACCGCGCGCTCGATCGCGTTCTCCAGTTCGCGCACGTTGCCCGGCCAGGAGTAGCTCACCAGCGGGCGCAGCGCCTCGGTGGTAATGTGGCGGCGGGGCCGCTCGTTTTCCTCGGAGTATTTCTGCAGGAAGTGCTGCACCAGCAGAGGAATATCTTCGCGGCGCTGTCGCAGCGGTGGTAAATCAAGGCTGATGACGTTCAAGCGATAGAACAGGTCCTCACGGAAGCGGCCTTCTTTCACCATTTGGCGGAGATCCACGTTGGTGGCGGCGATGATGCGCACGTCCACCTGAATTTCCTGCACGCCGCCCAGATGCATGAACTTGCGATCCTGCAACACGCGCAGAATCTTGCTCTGCGTGTCCATGCTCATGGTCCCGATCTCGTCCAGGAAGAGCGTCCCGCGGTCGGCAACTTCGAACAACCCCTTCTTCGAGGCAACCGCGCTGGTAAAAGCGCCCTTGACGTGCCCGAAGAGCGTGGATTCCAGCAAGTCAGGCGGCGTCGACCCCGAGTTGACGGGCACGAATGGCCGGTCGCGCCGCGTCGAGTTCAGATGAATTGCCTTGGCGATCAGTTCCTTACCCGTCCCGCTTTCGCCTTGCAACAATACCGTCGAACGGCTGGGCGCAACCTGCGCGACCAGATCGAAAATCTTCAGCATGGGCTCGCTCTTGCCCACGATGTGCTCAAAGTTGTAGCGCTGCTTAAGGGCACGCTTGAGCTGGACGTTTTCCTCTTCCGCCTTCTGCCGGGCAACAGCTGCGCGCACGTCAGCCAGCAGCTTCTCGTTATCCCACGGCTTCTGAATGAAATTGGTGGCGCCCGACTGCATGGCGCGGACCGCGTTCTCCACCGTGCCGTAGGCGGTGATCATGATGACCGCCTGCTGCGGCTGCAGCAACCGGATCTCCGAGAGCACATCCATCCCGTTCTTGTCGGGCAGCGCCAGGTCCAGCAGTACCACGTCAAAAGCGCGCTCTCCAATTTGCGCCAGACCTTCCCGTCCCGTTCCCGCGACCACGACTGTGTAACCCTCGAGTTGAAGAAGAGCCTCCAGCGACTCCCGGATTTCCGCTTCATCGTCAATAATCAGGATTCTGCCCGCGTCCTGCGGCGTGCTTTGCGGCATGCTCCGGCGCGAGATGACGGCTACCTCCGACATTGCTACTTCAGACATGGACTGCCTTCCTCATCAACGGAAAATCCAGGGTGAAGGTGGTGCCTTCGCCCGGGCGGCTCTCCACGCGGATGTTGCCCGCGTGTTCCTGGATGATGCCGTAGGTGACAGAAAGTCCAAGACCCGTGCCCCGATTCTGGCCTTCGGCGGGCGACGTCTTGGTCGTGAAGAATGGATCGTAGATGCGGTGAATATGCTCCTGCGCAATGCCCGTGCCGGTGTCGGACACGCGCACGCTGACGAATTCGCCATTCAGCGTCGACACTTTCAAAACTCCGCCCCCGGCCATCGCGTCCTTCGCATTCAGAAACAGATTCAGAAACACTTGCTGCAGGCGCCCGGCGTTACCCTGGATTAGCGGAAGGTTTTCATTGAGTTCGGGTTGCACTTGGATGCGCGCCACCTTGAACTGGTGCTCGAGCAGCGCCAGCGTATCCGCGATTACCTTGTTCAAACTGACTTCGGTCAATTCCGTGCCGGTGATGCGGGAGAAGTTCAGCAGATTGTTGACGATCTCGGAGGCGCGGAACGTTTGCTTGGTGATTTTCTCGAGCAGCCCCGCTTTCTGCGGATCCGACTGCAACTGCTTCGCCAGCATCTGCGTGTAGGAGGAAATTACGGCCAACGGCGTATTCACTTCGTGCGCCACGCCCGCCGCCAGCAATCCGATCGAAGAAAGTTTGTCGGCTTGCGTGAGCTGGACCTCCAGTTCGATCCTCTCCGTGATGTCGTCCATGATCACCAGCCGGCCCACCACGTTGAACTTGCGCGTGACCAGCGGCGCCATCGCGACATTCACGATGCGCGACTCGCCGGTGGGAGTCGCCAGCCGGAACTTATAGAGATTGTGGATTCCCGGATTCTGCCGAACCCGGTAAAACTCCTCCACGAAGGCGGCCGGAAAAACCTCGTTCAGAGAACGCCCCACTACCTGCCAGCGCGGCTGGGCATACATGACTTCCATCTGCGAGTTCCAGCTCTCGATGCGATCCTGCAAGTCCACCGCCATCACGCCAACGTTGATGGATTCAACAATGTTCTCGTTGAAATCTTTGAGGCGCTCGTACTCGGTCACCTTCTGTTCAAGAGACGCGTACAGACGGCCGTTTTGTATCGCAATGCCGATGTACCCCGCCAAAGCTTCCAGCAACTCCACGTCTTCGCTGGAGAGGAAGTCGCCCTGCATGGTCTTGCCCAGTCCAAGGAAAGCGATCGTCTTTTGCTGCGCGTGGCACGGAATGTAATAGTTCAGATCCAGGCGTCCAATGGCTTCCTGCGCCAGCGCATTCTCACGCGGCAACTGGCGCGTATTTTCAAAGAAAATATGCCCGGCAGCGTCTTCGATACGCGGTTTCGCCAGGAACGACAGGTCGAGGCCGGAGGCCGGAGCGAGCCCGAACGATTTTGCCAGCTCAAAGCGCGAGGAGTCGCTGTTGCCCAGGAAGATCGCGATCCGATCCACGAGCAGTGTGCGTGCCAACCGGTCCACCAGCGAGGAAAGCATTTTGTCGAGGTCGGTTTCCGAACTCAACTCGCGTCCAAATTCGATCAGCGTCCGCCGGTAGTCATAGCCGGTGCGGAAGAAGAACCGGTCAAGCTTTTCCTGAATCCATTTCCGCACCGGATCAAACAGCAGAGCGGTGACCACGATGGCCACCATCAGCCCGTAAGGCCCGGAGCTTGGTACGCGTGTGTGTACCAGTTCCGCAATCGCGGCCACCCCGGCGAAGTACACTCCCACCATCGCCGCTGCCGCCAGTGTGTACGCCATGCCGCGCTTGAAGATCAGATCCACGTCCATCAGCCGGTAGCGGAAAATAGCGTATCCAAAAGTCAGGGGCAACAATCCCAGCGACAGCACCGACACCTTCATCGTCAGCGAAGGCATCACTCCGAACAGATACGGCAGAACATAAAAAAGCGTGAACGGGGTTATGGCGAGGATGGTGCCGCGCGTAATCCACTTGAGTTGCTGCCGCAGAATCGGAGTCGTAGCCTGCTGGTAGTTGTTCCACAGAACTGCCGCCGCCGAGACGAAGAAGATCGTCAGATAAGCCCAGTGCACCCGGTTCAGATTAAAGAGCAGCCCAGCGCTGGCCTTCAAATACTCGAAAGCCAGAATCTGGATTCCGAGCAGTATCGCTCCCGGCACGTACAGCAGCGGAATCGACCAGGGACGCTTGCTGACGAACTCCCGCCGTTCCGGGAAAGTCAATACAAAGTGCAGGAAAAGCGCCGGCTGCAGCAGCCATGCCACCTCATTGGCCCACAGGACGCTCCAATCAAAAGCATTGAACTTGCCGGTGTAGTGCAGCGAATAGAAAATAAACGAAACCAGGCAGAAAATGTAAAAGTGGGTGGACCCCACCGCCGTCCAGCGCCGCAACAGTACATAAAGCCCAATGCCCAGGTAAATGAGCGCAATCAGCCGCAGCCAGTCGTTCATGGAACGCTCGGCCGGAGCCAGCACCACTTCTACATCCAGCGGAACCGAACCGCGGATCAGCGAGTAAGTCGCCTTCGACCAGACGCCGGAATAGTAGATCTGCCGCGTCACCGCCGCCGAAGTGTCTACCGCGCGGCCGTTGACGCTGACCACCTCGTCACCGTGGCGGATACCTGCCCGCTCGGCCGGCCCGTTCGGCTCCAGCCGATCCGCCACCAGATGGCCGTTCCGCTCCATCCACCACGCCCCGTCGTCGGGAATGGCCGTCTGGTGCTCGATTTTGTAGTTGAAACCGGCGAAAACTACCGCTGCCACCGTAAGCAGAGCCAGCAGGATGGCGGTAAACCGGGCCTCAAATTCGCGGTTCATGGTTCGCGACTCATGGATTTGAATGGTCGCAGTGGCGGCGCGGCCAGAAACTCTCCGCCCTTCTGGTACCAGCAACTTCACTGCCACCCTCCAATCTCCCCAGGTGCCCGTAAGTCACTCCCATAGAGCGACTTCCACAATTATAGAGAGAATCTGGAATGGTGGCTATGATTTATGGAATCTAGCTTCTGTTTTTCGGGATGTCATTCTCGCGGCGGGAAGAGGGTCTGGGAGTTGGGTCAGCTTGAGGAAGCTAGTGGATCTTGGTGGGTGGGCGGTTTTCTGAAGCGAGGTGACGCGCCCAAACCCTGCTTGGTGTTTGAGGGGTTCGAGAACCTTCCCCGTTTCCCGAACCCCCCACTTACTGGTCCCACCTGACTCATTAAGCTTTACTCGCTTAGGAGCGGTGAGCAAATCCCGCAAGTGAGTGTGATGTTGCGCCTGATTTCCGGAAACGTCCATGGAGCCCGTCTGAAGCCGTCTGAACTGATCTGAAGAAATTAACCGTCCCGCGCTTGACACCGCAAGCTCGGCAGAACAGAATTCCTGAAGGTTCCGTCTATACCGTCGAGACGCGGTTTGCCGCGCCTCCTGTATAAGCCAGGGGTTCTCCATTGCCAAACGCGCCCGAAAAGAGGGTCCGCTTCGACGATTTCGAGCTGGATTACAGCCGTTTTCAGCTCCGCCATGGAGGCAGCCCGGTTCAACTGGAGGGTCTGCCGCTGCAATTGCTCATGTTCCTCGTCGAAAAGAGGGGTCAACTGGTCACTCGGGAGCAGATCGCCAGTGAACTATGGAGCAAAGATGTTTTTGTTGACGTCGAGCAGGGAATCAATACCGCCATCCGAAAGATCCGCCGAGCCCTGGCCGACGACGCCGACGAACCGCAGTACCTGCAAACCGTGGTTGGAAGGGGTTATCGCTTTGTAGCGCCCAACGCCGAAGAAGGGGCCAGTGGCCAGACACCAGCCGGAGGATTCTCCGTTTCCGCTGAAGAACTGGGACGCGCCATTATGACCGCAGCCGGATTAGATCCCGAAAACCCCCGAGGCACTCCCAAGGTTCCCGCCGATGACTGAAGTCTGATGGCACCGTCCTTGTCCCGCGTCAGTTCGTTCTACAATTGAACCTGTGTCCCGCCTCGATCAAAGGGCAGCCGAAACAAACCGGCGCGAAGCACCGTACAAAAAATGAGGGGAGCCAGGAATTCAGCTCCCCAAAGCAATAGAGGCGATATCACCTAGTAAGACGCTCTTGACGAGGATTTCGTTGCCCACCGAAACACATCCTGAAGAGAAATTCATTCCCGGATCTGCCACCGGAGTTGCCATTGAAGAGCGCTGGCTCGGCCTCCCCGACGGCCGCATGCGCTACCTCAAGGCCGGTTCCGGCCCGGCGCTCATCCTGGTTCATGGCCTGATGGGCTATTCCTTTTCCTGGAGATTCACCATCCCCGCGCTCGTGCCCCACGCGACCGTGTATGCCATCGACAATCTGGGCGCAGGATTCTCGACATCGAAAGAGGGCATGGACTGCACTGTGCGCGCCACCGCCGGCCGCGTGCTGCAGTTCGCGGACGCGCTGGGTATCAAGGATTTTGATCTGCTGGGTACCTCCCACGGCGGTGGTGTCGCCGTCATGGTGGCAGCCATCTGTTCAGAAACAAACCGTGCCCGTCTGCGGCGTCTGGTGCTGGTGGCGCCCGTCAATCCCTGGTCATCCCACGGCAAGCGCCTTGCGCCTTTTTTGGGCAGCGCCTTCGGCTCCATGCTCTTCTACCACACCATCGAGCGCTGGCGCTCCCTCGATTACCTGTGGCTGCGCCGCATGTTTGGCGACGGATCAAAAATTCCGCCCGATTCGCTCCCGGGCTACCGCCTACCCGTACTCAGGAATCACGTGTTCCATCATGCTGCGCACATCATCCGCAATTGGACGGCAGACCTCGCGGAACTGGAAGCGGCCCTCCCTAAGATTCGCGATTATCCCACTTTGCTCATTTGGGGAACGAAAGACCGCGCCGTTGATGTCCGATCCGCCCAGCCGCTGGGCGAGAATTTTCGCGATGCCCGCCTGGTGGCGTTTGAAGGAGTCGGCCACCTACCCTACGAAGAAGCGCCCGAAGACTTCAACCGCGCGCTAGTTGCTTTCCTGACCGGAGAAAAAGGAACCTGAGTAGTTCTCAGAAAAGCTGGGTTCCCTGAGAACTGAGAACTCGCTCCATCAATTCATGGACCACACGATTCTTCGCTCGATCCACGCCTTCGTTGCCGACTACGGTTACTGGGCCGTGGCTTTGGCCTTGCTGTCGGAGAGCGCCGGCATCCCCGTGCCGGGTGAGATCACGCTGCTGCTGGCTAGCTTTCTGGCCCATTCCGAACACCACCTCCATCTCGGTTGGATCATCGTGGCCGCCACCTGTGCCGCCACACTCGGCGGCGATCTGGGCTACGCCGTCGGCCAATATGGCGGGCGTCCACTGCTCGACCGTTATCAAAGCTTCTTTCGGATTCCGCCGGCCGCGCTGCAACGCGGTGAACAAATGTTTGCCCGCTACGGGGCAGCCGCAATTTTCTTTGCCCGCTTCATCTTCGGCATGAGAGTCTTCGCCGGGCCGCTCGCCGGCGTGCTGCGCATGCGCTGGCGAGCGTTTGCGATCTTCAATTTCCTGGGAGCAGCCGTCTGGGTCACCGTCATCGCCAGCGCTGGATATGTGTTCGGGCAACATTGGCACCGTTTGGCGCGTGCCCTGCAGCGCTTCAATGTCGCCGCTCTGATTGTCGCCGTGGCCGTGTTCCTGTTTTTATGGTGGAGATATCGCCGCCCGCAGCCCCCAGAAAATGATTGACGTGAGTGCGAGAGAACTCATTTTCGATCCATCTCAGCGGTTACACCAATCTAAGAGAACCGCCGTAATTTCATTCGCTAGGTCTTTCTCTCCGTCTTCAGTATCTTCCGTCACTTCCACTTCTCCCTGCGTCGTCATATGCTGGCATCAGCATCACACGGCACCGGAGGGCCCCGTGATTTCCGAACGCAAATCGAATAGCGCGTCACCCACGGCTGCGACCCGCTTTCCATATTTGACACTTTCGCAAGTCTGGATGCGATTCCTGCTGGCCATCGTGGGCCTCATGCTGGCTTTCGGGGCAGCGCTCTTTTCCACGGTCGAGCGCGAGGCGGGCAACCTCTGGGGAACTCTGATTATGGCGTCGGCGGCGCTCTTGCTGGCCACCTTCGTCGGCCTGACCACCGTGCCCTACCTGGCGCGGCGAGTGGCCGCGACCCGCGTCCGTGAGGCCATGGACTACGATGTCACGCGCCCTGGCCTGATCTACATCCTGATCAGCGTCGTCATCGGAATCGCCGCCATCAACACCGGGAACAATCTGCTTTACATTGTCGTTTCCGCCCTGCTCTCGGCCATTCTGGTTTCGGGCGTCGCCTCGGCACTGGTGCTCCGTAGTCTCCAGCTTGACGTCCACCTGCCGGAACACGTTTTTGCCAAACGGCCGATGCTGGCGCGTCTGCTCTTGCTCAACACGAGTTCGTGGGTGCCATCTTTTTCCGTGCGTGTCGTTCCTGCCAAGCGCAAAAACAACGACCACTGGGGTTGGGAAGCTACGACCTTCGTTTGGCCTCCCAACCGTGCGCCCCAGGATCAGTGGGTCCGCCTACCCGACCGCCGCCTGCGCCGCGTCCGCGAGGAAGCAGAAAAGCCGATTCTGCAGGAATCCGTTTATTTCCCTTTTCTCGCTGCCGGACAGGAACTCCGCGCCGACCTCGAGATGACCTTCCCAGCCCGTGGCCGCTACTGCGAAAAAAACTTTGGACTGGCCACCCGCTTCCCCTTCGCTTTCCTCATGAAAACGCGCCGCATTAACCTCGCTCGTGAGGTGATCGTCTATCCCGTCGTCGAGCCCACCGAGCAGTTCCTCGAAGTTCTTCCCATGGTTACCGGCGAGTTCGAGACCTTCGTGCGCGGACGTGGCAACGATCTTTACCTCATCCGCGAGTACATGCCCGATGACTCCGCCCGCCATGTGGACTGGAAAGCCACGGCTCGCACCGGCGCTCTCAAAGTGCGCGAATTCAGCCGCGAAGATGAACGCAAGCTCCGCGTCGTGTTTGACAATCCCGCGCCCGGAGTCTTGCCGGCTCCGGTGTATGAGCGAGCCGTGCGTCTGGCCGCGTCTCTGGGATGGCACTTCCACCACGAAGATGTCGAAGTCTCTTTCGTCGCCCCGGGCTTGGAACCCACCGAAGACGTCTTCGCTTTCCTGCGCTACCTGGCGCTGGTCCAGCCGCAGGAGGCAACCCCTGTGTTCAGCCGTCTGCGAGCCAGTGCGGATTACAACGTCATCGTTACCGCCCGCTCCGCCACCGATGTACCAGCCGCTTTGGCCGCCAGATCCTATGTCCTCTCGCTGGGCGCGGTTGCAAACGCTTAGCGGCCTCCTGGGAGACTCGGACTCAGTATCATCAGCATTTTTGGAGCAGGCCGCGAGGTTGCACTTGGTTTCGGGTGGCGCAGCGGGTGGCCCGCTACTTGATCTCCTTCATCGCAATGAGCGTGCCGTAGTCGCGCCCGGACGGCTCCACCGCGCGCGCCACCACTCCCGCAAAAGCTTCGCGAAGTTCGGGAAACTTCACTACCAGCGCCTTGATCATGGCCGTATTTTCCTGAAATGCGCGCGCAGTATTTGACACATCGTCAATCTGGTACTTCACGACCACGTCAAGATCGTCGCCCACGGCCAGCGGAAAGATATCAATCCAAGTCCAGATCGAATGATAGATCTTGTCCCCCGCGTTCATCTCTATCGTGTTGCCGTTTACGGGAACATCGGAGGGTTGCATTGCCTGAGTTTCGTCATAGAGTCTGTCGGTCGAGAGCGTGCTCATAAAATCCACCGGAGCCGACAGAGCGATCGCCTCGCGGTAGTACAACCAGGCATTGTGATTCTGCCCTTTGCTCTTGAAATCGCGGGCGCGCTGGGTGAACCATGCGGCATCGTGGCCGCACGCCTCCGATGACTTGGCATAGAAGCCTGCCAGCTTCCATTCCGCTCCCACCTGTTGCAGGACGAGTGTCAGCGTCTTCGGATTCTGGCCGCCATTCACCTCGAGTATGGTTACGCCGTACTTGCCGGGTGGCAGATTAGGCAGGATAAACACCGCGCTATCTCTCGTCTGCCCCGATTTGCCAAACACTCCACAAAGAAATTCGGCGCGTGCCAGTGGTTCCGGCCCATCGGCCGTCAGTAAGAAAGGCGGACGCACCTTTGCATTTGCGCCGCTGAACGCCGCCTGGTTGTCTTTGACGGCGGCTTCGATGCCCGCAAAGCTGGCGGCCACGGAGGCAATCGAATTCTGCTGCAGGGCTGCCGTATCGCCGCGCGCCGACATCTCGAAGTAGCGCTTCGCTGTGGTCTCGAGAGCGGTTTGTACCGAGGTATCCATGTCCGCGGCGCTCTGGCAGGTCTGGGCGCGGGCCGGCGTATCGCCCACCGGCGCTCCCAACAGTAGAAGCCACAGCCATCGCCACCAGCGCCGTCGATCCCGAACCGTGCCTGCCGAAGCCGTACCCAAGGGGAAAGCCTCCGCTGGCATTTTACGCGCTGTCCGAGTCTGGTGTGGTACCCCGTAAGCGTAAATCCGCGCATGCCTTTGAAGAGCACGGCTTCAGCCGCGCCGCAAAGCATCCTTCACGACCTGGGGCCTCAGCCCCTGAGGTGGGTCATCAAAACGCAAGAAACAAGCCCCTCAGGCGTTCTACCAGCGGTGGTAAAATTAGCCTGGGCGCGGTGCTGCCGAATCCTTGGCGCCCGCCGAAATTGGGGGAATCTGATGCCGTGCACGCGCAGTTGGATCGCGGTGGGGCTGCTGCTGTCAGCTCCACTGCTGCTTGCGCAAACTGCTGCCCCGGCCCCGCACTCCACCACTCCCCACCGCAAATCCCATAAGACCCAGACGCCACTTGTGCTCCCACCCTTGCCGGGCGGTCCGCTGAGTCAGTTGCCCATGGACCAGATTCCGGCAACCCCGGCGAAAGTCACCTATCAGGGCGGGTTGCTGACCATCTCGGCTGAGAATTCCACTTTAGGTGAAATCCTGCGCGATGTCCGCAAGCTTACCGGTGCTTCGATTGAAATTCCTCCGGGCTCAGGCACTGGCGAGCGCGTAGTCGCTCACCTCGGGCCGGCCGCGCCACGGGACGTTCTAGCGGGCTTGCTCAACGGCTCCTCGTTCAATTACGTAATACTCGGTTCGAGTTCCGATCCTACAGCGGTGTCGAGCGTGATCCTTACGCCCACGCCGTCGGCGGCGGGAGAGACCCAGACTGCTGCGAACCTCAATCCCAACAATCCAGGGGCAATGTCCCCGAACCGCTTCGCCCAACCGTTCAACCGGCCAAGTGTCCTCCCGCAACCTGGAAATGGACAACCGGCGAATGCCGAAGCCGACGATAGCGACAAAGACGATGACCAGGATAATGCCGACGAAAACGCCGACGATCAGGCCCAGCCCGCAGTGAATGGTGGAAATGCAGCGGACCAGGAGCAGCAACCCGATCCCAACCAACCCAACGCCGGGCCCAAGACCCCTGAGCAGATTCTGGAGATGCTCCGCAAACAGCAGCCGCCCGGCGCCGTCTTTTCTAACCCGCAGCCGCCCCCTTCACAGCCGCCGTCTCCTCAGCAGTAGGCAAGGTCGAGCGAAAAAGTGGTCCAGCCGCCGCCAAGCGGCGGAACAGGATAGCCCGGTACGGCAGTGCTGAGTAATCGGAAGTAGAACAAATCAAGTCCCGTAAGGGACGGCACTTGGGCTGCTTAGTCGCCGCTGACGTGGCTTTGATGCGGTACCAAAGCTCGAAGGATATTAGACGGTCGAGAGGGGTTAACCACGGCCAATACACCGCAAATTGCGCAATACGCGCCGAAAACACCCAGAATTACACTCAAAATTGCGGTGCTGCCGATGAAGAAAGTTACGAAAAGTGCGTTCACGTTACCAACCCTTGCTGGCAGCCACCTTTAGAAATCGTGCGACTGCAAATATTTCACTCTATCCGCATTTGACCCCCGCCGCTGTTAGCAAATAAGATACGAGAATCGAACTGCGTATTCCCACTCTCCAATATTTCTTGGGCCCCGTCCACGTTACGGGAGTTCATGACGCGTTGTGCTAAATGGCGATTACCACGATTTCCGTACGCGGCGCCCGCCAGCACAACCTGAAGAATATTGACGTCGAGATTCCTCGCAACACTCTGACGGTCATTACGGGTCTGAGCGGATCCGGCAAATCCTCGCTCGCTTTCGATACCATCTACGCGGAGGGCCAGCGCCGTTACGTCGAAACGCTTTCCGCCTACGCCCGTCAATTCCTCGACCAGATGGAGCGTCCTGACGTTGATTCCATCGACGGCCTCAGCCCGGCGATTTCTATCGAGCAGAAAACCACCAGCCGAAGTCCGCGATCCACCGTCGGCACCATCACCGAGATCTACGATTACCTCCGGCTGCTCTACTCTTCAATCGGCGTGCCCCATTGCCCGAATTGCGGCAAGCCCATCACCCGCCAGTCTGCCGAGCAGATCGTGCAGCGCGTTATGGCGCTCACGCCCGATGATCGAGTCATGATCATGGCGCCCATCGTTCGCGGCCGAAAAGGGGAATTCAAGAAAGAAATGGAGAAGCTCATCCAGCACGGCTTCTCCCGCGCCCGCGTCGATGGCGAGCTGGTCAATCTTGAGGATGACCTGGCGCTCGACAAACGCAAGAACCACACCATCGAGGTCGTCGTCGATCGCCTGCTGGTGAAGCCCGGAATCGAACACCGCCTGGAACTCTCCGTCGGTCTAGCTATGAAACTCGGCGGCGGTCTAGTCCTGGTCGCCGTCGTCAACGGAGACGAGACGCTCTACTCCTCGCGCCTAGCCTGCACTGACTGCGGCATCAGCGTTCCGCAACTGGAGCCGCGATCGTTCTCCTTCAACAGTTCCTACGGAGCCTGTCCCGAGTGCCACGGCCTGGGAAGCCGCTACGATCTGGATCCCGCCAAGGTGATCGTCGATTGGTCAAAGCCGCTGCTCGATGGCGGATTGGGCCCCGGTTCGTCATCGCAGAATTTGCTTCGCAGCCTGCAGTTGCTTGTTCTGGCCTATGGTTTCGACCTGACGACGCCCTTCGAGAAATTTCCCGACAAGATTCAGAACCTCCTGCTGAACGGCGAACCGCAGCGCGGAGGCAAAACTGGTTTTCTCGGGATTCTCGGCCACCTCAGGCAGAATCTTGAAGCCTCCACGTCTGATACCTATCGCGAATATCTGATGGATTTCATGTCAGCCACCGAATGTTCGGTGTGCCACGGCATGCGCTTGCGTCCGGAAAGCCTGGCCGTGAAAGTGAACGGCATGTCCATTGCCGATTTCACCAGCCTCCCGATTGCCCGCGCGCTCGAAGCCGCGCGCAGCATCCAACTCACCGGCAGGGAACTGACCATCGCCGGACGCATCGCCCACGAAATCACCGAACGGCTGGAATTCCTCCACAACGTCGGACTCGGCTACCTGTCACTTGGTCGTTCCGCCGCCACGCTCTCCGGTGGAGAAGGCCAGCGCATCCGTTTGGCGACTCAAATCGGATCCAAACTGCGCGGCGTTCTCTACGTCTTAGATGAACCTTCCATTGGACTGCACCATCGCGACAACGGCCGTCTTCTAGCTGCGCTGGAAAATTTGCGCGATCTAGGGAACACCGTTCTCGTGGTCGAGCATGATGAAGAAACCATCCGCCGCGCCGATTATGTCATCGACCTCGGCCCCGGCGCCGGACGCCATGGCGGCCAATTGGTCGCCAGCGGAACTCCAGCCGAGATCATGAATTCGTCCACCTCCCTGACCGGAGCCTACATCGCCGGGCGCCAGCAAATCGCCACACTTCCCGAGCGCCGCAGCCCGAATGGCAAAGCCATCGCGGTCCTAGGCGCGCGCCAGAATAACCTCAAGAATCTCGACGTAGTGTTTCCGCTAGGCGTGATGACGGTGGTCACCGGCGTTTCCGGCTCCGGCAAATCAACCCTGGTCAATGACATCCTGTACCGCTCCCTCGCCCGCCAACTCTATCGTTCCCGCGAGGAACCCGGCACGCACAAAGCCATCACTGGGGCGGAGCTGATCGACAAGGTCATTCGCATCGACCAATCTCCTATCGGACGTACTCCGCGCTCCAATCCCGCAACCTATACCGGAATCTTCGCCGCGGTTCGCGACCTCTACGCCATGCTCCCCGAATCCCGCGAGCGCGGCTACAAACCCGGACGCTTCTCCTTCAACGTTTCCGGAGGACGCTGCGAAGCCTGCCAGGGTGAGGGCCAGCGCCGCATCGAAATGAACTTCCTGCCCGATGTTTACGTGGAATGCGAAGTCTGCGGTGGTCGCCGCTACAATTACGAAACGCTGTCAGTTCATTACAACGGCTATTCCATCGCCGACCTGCTGGAAATGCCGGTCTCGGACGTGCTGCAGATTCTCGAAAATATCCCACAGGTCAAGCAAAAGCTGCAAACCCTGGTCGACGTGGGCCTCGGATACATTCATCTCGGTCAATCTGCCGTTACCCTCTCTGGCGGCGAGGCCCAGCGCATCAAGCTGGCCCGCGAACTCAGCAAACGCCAAACCGGAAAAACTCTTTATCTGTTGGATGAGCCGACCACCGGATTGCATTTCGACGATGTGCGCAAATTACTCGACGTCCTGCACCGCCTCACCGATCTAGGCAATACGGTGATCATCATCGAACATAATCTCGACGTAATCCGCAACGCCGACTGGATCCTCGATCTCGGTCCCGAAGGCGGAGAAGAAGGCGGCCGCATCGTTGCCCAGGGCACCCCCGAACAAGTTGCGCGCGTCAAAAAGTCTTACACCGGCCAGGCGCTGACCGCGTATTTCAATGGGTCATCAAGAAATGGTTCATCAAAAGGTGTGTTAGCGCCCACCGGCACAGGGGAACCAGCGTGAACCATTCGCCTGACGATCTCGCGTCCGCGGAGGGACGGGCGTCCTCGCCTGTCCAAGCTGAGCAAAGCTCAGCCGTTGCCAATGACGCCCCAACCGCTGAACTCGTCCCCGCCCTGCCGCCCGACCCAGCCTGGGATGGTTGGGATATCCTCCGCCTCACGTTCCTCACCATTGTTGCGCTCTTCGTCAGCGTCTTTGCCGCGCTGCTCATCACGCGCGTCTGGGTGTACCCACACCGCAGTCTCGGCCAGATCGCCCGCGTCCCTTTAGTCATCATCGCAGGACAATCGCTAGCGTATCTTTTGATCCTCGCCTACATGTATGTTCTGGTCACACGCGAGCGCCGCCGTCCCGATTTTCTCGCCGCCATCCACTGGAACTGGCCCTCCAACATTGCCGGTTACGTATTGATCGGCTTCGTGCTTTCACTCGGGTTACAAGGCCTGGCCCATCTCTTGCCGATTCCGAAAGAGCTGCCCATCGACAGCTTTCTAAAGACCACCGCCGAAGCCTGGGCGCTCAACCTCCTCGCCGTTACCCTGGCGCCTTTGATGGAAGAGCTTTTCTTCCGCGGCTTTCTGTTTCCCGTGTTGGCGCGCCGTCTCGGTTTGCCGGTCGCCGTCTTTGTCACGGCGTTCGCTTTTGCCTTGCTGCACGGCGCGCAACTGATGTTCGCCTGGGGCCCGGTGCTAGTGATTTTTCTCGTCGGCATGGTCCTGACAATGGTGCGAGCCAGAACCAATTCGGTGGCCGCCAGCGTCCTCATCCACACGGCTTACAATGGAACCATCGCCGTAGCAATGTTCTTAGCCACCAACGGCTTTCGCCATCTGGAGAAGCTCAACCAATGAAAAAAGGTCTTAGGTGTTAGGTCCCAGGTCTCAGGCGTCAACTTCGAGTTGGCAGTCGTCGGCGGTTCACTATACCCTGAGACCTGACACCTAAGACCTAAGACCTGACTCTTCATGTCGACCGCGCGACAAGAACTTCTAAAGCTGCTGGCGCAAAAGTCATTTCGCCTGGGCGAATTCAAGTTGTCTTCCGGCGGCACCAGCGACTATTACATCGATTGCCGCACGACAACGCTCAATGCCCGTGGCGCGCAGCTGGTAGGAGAAGTCTTCCTCGATGAAATGCGTGACCAAGGCTGGCACGCCGACGCCATCGGCGGACTGACCATGGGCGCCGACCCCATAGTCGTGGCCGTAGCCGTCATCAGCGGAACTCTGCACGGCTTCCTCGTCCGTAAAGCCGAAAAGCAGCACGGCACCACCCAGCGCATCGAAGGCTTCCGTGAAAAAGGCGCACGCGTAGTGATCGTGGACGACGTGTGCACCACTGGTTCCTCCACCGTCCAAGCCATCGAAGCCGCCCGGGAATTCGGCTTCAAAGTAGTAGGCGTCATGTGTCTGGTAGAGCGCGAGGATGCCCGCGGTCGCCCCAATGTAGAAGAAGCCGCAGCCCCCGCGCCTTTTATCTCAATCTTCACGGCAACCGATGTCAGGAAAGAGCACTTAGCAGCGAGGAGCAAAGCGACCAACGACTAACGACTAACGACTAACGACTGACTCATGATTCACACTCTCGAATGGACCCCCCGCGGCGTACGCTTCCTCGATCAAACCAAGCTTCCCACCGAAGAAGTCTATGTGACCTGCACCACGCACCAGCAAGTCGCCGACGTGATCCGCAACATGGTAGTCCGCGGAGCGCCTGCCATAGGCGTAGCCGCCGCCATGGGCATAGCACTCGGCGTAAAAAATTCCAAAGCTGAGAACGGCGCCGACCTCAAAAAGGATTTCGACCAGATTTGCGAAACCATCCGCCAGACGCGCCCCACCGCCGTCAACCTGTTCTGGGCCATCCGTCGCATGCAGGAGAAATTTGAAACTCTCCGCATCCGCCCCATCGAGCGCATCCAAGAGGAACTGATCGAAGAAGCCCAGCGCATGCACGCCGAAGATATCGCCGCCAACCAGGCCATGGGACGCCACGGCGCCACGCTCATGCCCGCAAGCGGAGGCGTGCTGACCCACTGCAATGCGGGAGCGCTAGCCACCGCCGGCTACGGCACCGCGCTAGGCGTAATCCGCGCCGCCGTGGAAGCAGGCAAGAAAATTCACGTCTACGCCGACGAGACGCGTCCCTTTCTGCAAGGTTCGCGCCTAACTGCCTGGGAGCTGTTGAAAGACGGCATCCCCACCACCGTCATCTCTGACAACATGGCCGGAGTCATGATGCAGCAAGGCAAGATCGGAGCCATCGTAGTGGGCGCCGACCGCATAGCTGCCAACGGCGATGTTGCCAACAAGATCGGCACCTATACCGTGGCTGTCCTGGCCAAAGAGCACGGCATCCCCTTCTACGTAGCTGCGCCGATTTCGACCATCGATTTGGCCACGCCCGACGGCAGCAAAATTCCCATCGAGCAGCGCAACCCGAAAGAAGTAACGCACATTGCCGGCAAGCAAATGGTGCCCGACGGAGTCGAGGTCGAGAATCCCGCCTTCGATGTGACTCCGGCAAAATTCGTAGCCGCCATCATCACTGAGCGAGGCATCGCTCGCGCACCATACACGGAATCACTAAGGAGAATGTCCGAGGCATCGTAGAAACTCAGGTAGGGACAGCCGCCCTCGAAGCCTGCCCTGAGCGAGACTTATCAAATCCGAGAAAGCCGGAACGGAGCGCTAAGCAATCGCGCCGGCAGCATCACCACAGCCCAAACCAAGGCGAGTACTCCGTGGACGGCGATCCCAATTAACCGGAAAGGCAATAACAGCAGCCACACGAACGGATACAGGATCAGCGCCAGCAGGGCCAAGGGCCAACACATCACGAAGAGCAAGCACCATAGCAGGAAGGCAACCATAAGGACACTCCTCCTCAATATGATACGCAAGCCGAAAGGAAAAAGTTCTGGCCGCGCGGGTGCGCTCCCGAGCTGCGCGAGCCCCAACTACATCGTCTTCAGGTGAGCACTAACCCGCAACTTCGCTTCCGTCGCTCTCTGCACATCCTCAACCGTCAGCTCGGGAGCAATCTCCTCCAGCAGCAAGCCTTCTGGAGTCACTCGGATGTAAGCCATCTCGGTGACAATCGTGTCCACGACCCGCACGCCGGTCAGCGGCAACGTGCACTTCTTCAGAATCTTCGGCTGCCCATCTTTTGTCGCATGTTCCATCCCGACAATCACGCGTCGCGCTCCTGCCACCAGATCCATGGCTCCGCCCATGCCCTTGACCATTTTTCCAGGGATCATCCAGTTCGCCAGACTCCCGGTTTCGTCCACTTCCATCGCGCCCAGTACGCTCAGGTCGACGTGCCCGCCGCGAATCATCGCGAATGAATCGGCGCTGGAAAAATACGCGGTGCCCGCCAGTTCGCTGACCGTCTCTTTCCCCGCGTTGATCAGGTCCGAATCTTCCGTGCCTTCAACCGGAAACGGGCCTATGCCCAGCATCCCGTTCTCAGATTGAAGAATCACATCCATGCCCGCCGGAACATAATTGGCAATCAGCGTCGGCAGCCCGATGCCAAGGTTGACGTAGAATCCGTCGTGCAGTTCGCGGGCAATGCGCTTGACGATGCGTTCGCGTTTGTCGAGGTCTTTCGTGGATTTGGGTAACGTTGACATTGGTTCCTTCGATTCTGGTCCGGTGACGAGGAGGGAAGTCGTTGGTCGTTAGTCGCTGGTCGTTGGCAAGCTCCAACTATCTGCTGTGATTTCCGAACGACTAACGACCAACGACCAGCGACGATTTCTAGCTCGTTGCCGCTGATTTCCTCACCGTTCGTCTTTCGATGCGTTTCTCAAACAACTCGCCCTGAAAAATGCGCTTCACGTACACGCTGGGCGTGTGCACCAAATCAGGATCAAGTTCGCCCGGTTCCACCAAGTGCTCGACCTCGGCGATGGTAATCTTAGCCGCGGCTGCCATCATCGGATTGAAGTTGCGCGCCGTTTTGCGATAGACCAGGTTGCCCCACTTGTCGCCCTTCCAGGCCTTGACGAAGGCGAAATCGGCTTTCAGCGCGCGCTCCATAATATAAGTGCGGCCGTCGAACTCGCGCGCTTCTTTGCCCTCGGCGACCATCGTTCCGACGCCGGTGGGAGTGAAGAATGCCGGAATTCCGGCGCCCCCGGCACGAATGCGCTCGGAGAACGTACCTTGCGGAACCAGGTCGAGTTCCACCGTGCCGCTGAGCACCATCTGTTCGAGCAGCTTGTTTTCGCCGACGTAGGTTCCAATGTGCCGCCGGATCTGGCCGTTGGCCAGCAGTAGCCCCATGCCCAAGCCATCGACGCCCACATTGTTGCTGATGGTGGTGAGGTTCTTGACTCCCTTGCGGGCAAGAGCGCGGATCAGGTTCTCCGGCATTCCGCACAAACCGAATCCTCCTACCATGATGGTGGCGCCGTCGAATACATCCTGGATCGCCTCGTCAGCGCTGGCGACAACTTTGTGCATAGTAGGAGAATTCTATCGGAAAATCCTCCGCGCAGGAGAAAATCAAAACCAAAATCCGCCACGGAGGCACAGAGACACGGAGGAATTCATTTCTTGCTTTTCTCCGTGTCTCCGCGCCTCCGTGGTGAGGTTTTTCTCAACTGATGGGCCCGTTCGAATTCCGCCGCCAGCTCTCGCGAATCCAGATTCTCGCGGATGTGCGCCAGCCGCTGTTCCAGCTTTTGCAGCGCGTCGCTAAGATTCTTGCGATTGGTAATAGCGATGTCGCGCCACATCGAATACGGACTGCGGGAGATGCGGGTCATCTCGCGCAGGGCTCGCCCGCCAACCTCGAGCACGGGCGCGTCGGAACCGAATTCGTCAACCAGCGTGGCCGCCAGCGCGGTCGAAATCATCTGCGGCAGATGGCTGATCCAGGCGCAGAAGCGGTCATGATCGGCGGCATCGACAACCGCTGTCTTGGCGCCAATCTTCTCCGTGCACTGAATGAATTCTCCGCAAGCTCCGGCATAAACGTTTTGGCCGGGAAGCGGTGTAAACAGCCAGGCCGCGCCTTCGAAAAGATCGGCATCGGCAAACTCCACCCCGGCGTTTTCCTTACCTGCCATGGGATGGCCAGCCAGAAATCTGTGCCCCGCGTTCCGCCCAAACGATTTCGTGGCGCGCTCGACAATTTCCGCCTTGGTGCTGCCGACGTCAGTTACCAGAGTCTGGGGCGGAAGCGCTCGACCAAGCCGGTCGATCAGATCCAGGATCGGAATCACCGGCGTAGCCAGCACGACAAGATCGCTGCCGCGCACAGCGTCCGCAGGATGGGTACTCCCGCCTTCGATGGCGCCGCATTCCTTGGCCCGCTCCAGAACCGGAGCACGATCGCACCCAATGATTCGTCTGGCAAGCCGGCGCTTCTTCAGGGCAAGGCCCAGTGAGCCTCCGATCAAACCGGTTCCGATGATGGTGACTTGTTTGAAAGGCATTTGTAATTTGCAATTTGTAATTTGCAATTTTGCTTTTCAATTACAAATTACAAATCACCAATCACAAATTGCCCTACGCGATCTCGCGTCCCACCGCGGTTGCAACCACGCGGATCTGGTCCATCAACTCGGCAAATTGTTCCGGGTAAAGCGACTGCGCACCATCGGAGAGCGCTTTATCCGGCTGATGATGAACCTCGATGAGCATGGCATCGGCGCCGGCCGCAACCGATGCCAGGGCCATAGGAGCGACTTTGTCGCGTCGCCCCGTGCCATGCGATGGATCGGCGGTCATGGGCAAGTGCGAAAGTTTATGAATGATCGGGATCGCGGAGATATCCATGGTGTTGCGGGTGTAGGTTTCGAAGGTGCGAATGCCGCGCTCACACAGAATGATTTCGTAGTTGCCGCCCGCGAGCAGGTATTCCGCGGAGCACAAGAGCTCTTCGATCGTAGCCGCGATGCCCCGCTTCAGCAGCACCGGCTTGCGAACCTTGCCCAGTTCGCGCAGCAGATTGAAATTCTGCATGTTGCGCGCGCCCACCTGGAAGATATCCACATAAGGCAGCATCAGCTCGATCTGCGAAATCTCCATGACCTCGCTGATCACCAGCAGTTTGAATTGATCGCCCGCCTCGCGCAGCAGTTTCAAGGCGTCAACGCCGAGTCCTTGAAATGAATAAGGAGAAGATCGCGGTTTGAACGCTCCCCCGCGCAGAACGCGAGCTCCGGCTTTGGCGATCAGTTCAGCTACCGTAAAAAGCTGCTCCCGGGATTCGACCGAGCAAGGCCCGGCCATAACTACAATTTTCTTCCCGCCGATTTCAATTCCGTTTGCAAACTTGACGATCGTGCCTCCGGGACGGAAGTTGCGCCCGGCCAGCTTATAGGGCGAAGTGATGCGGTGAACTTCCTGCACTCCCGGCATCATTTCGACTTCGCGAGTGTCGAAATCATGCGGCACTCCAACCCCGCCGAGCACCGTTTGCCGCGCTCCGGTCGAGCGGTGGACTTCAAAGCCGAATTGCACCAGTTGATCGATTACCTGCTGGATCTGATCTTCACTGGCCGTGTCTTGCATTGCGACGATCATGAGTGCGCTCGTTTTGCCCCGCCGGAGCGGGGCTGAAAGTTCTAGTCCTCGTATTGCGAATCGATTTTCGTGTCGTGGCCGCCCGGCCCGTCATCGGGAACGATTTCGTGCTTCTGAATGCTGCGCATCACGTCGATGATTCGTTCGTAAATCTGCGACAGATCGCGTTCGACTAAGGGACCGCTGCTGCTGTGGTGCACATTGGCGATCACCTCGCGCTCGCGGTCGGGTTCGTAAATGGGCAATCCACTGTTGCGTTTCAATCGTCCAATCTCGACCACCGCGGCAGCCCGCTCGTTGAGCAGCGCCGCAAGTTTGCGGTCGAGCTCGTCGACTTTCTTGCGCCAATCGGAAATGTCCATAGAAGCTGCTAGCTACTGGCTGCTGGCTACTAGCGATCTTACAAACGCTGGCCGGCATACTAATTCCCGGATGTTCGCGGAATCGCCCGGGAGCGCCGCGCCTGGCCGCGTGTAAGCCAATAGCTAGGAGCCAGAAGCTAGAAGCTGCCTTACGAATTCTGCCACACTCGCCGCTTCCCGTCCGGGATTTTGTTCGATGGCATGGACGATGGCACTGCCCACGACTGCACCCTCAGCAAACTTACCGACGGCCAAGAACTGCGCTGGGGTCGAAATTCCGAAGCCGACAGCGACAGGAAGCTTGGTGAAGCGCCGGATGCGCTTGACCAGAGTCCTGGCATCTCCCGTCATCTGCTGCCGCGCGCCGGTGACGCCCGTGCGCGAGATCGCATAAATAAAGCCGGTGGAAACCTGCGCAATCAACTTCAGACGCTGGTCGGTCGAGGTGGGCGCAGCCAGAAAAATAGTTGCAAGCTCATTCTTGCGAGCCTCGCGCAGATACTCGGCCGATTCTTCGACCGGCAGATCGGTAATCAGCGTTCCATCAATTCCCGCCAGTCGTGCCACTTGGCAGAATTTCGCCAGGCCCATGCGCAGGATGGGATTGAGGTAGGAGAAGATCACGAGGCCGACAGATTGTGAATGCTCGCGAATCTCGGAGGCCAGCGTGAGCACGTGCTGCAGCGATGTTCCGTGCTTGAGTGCCCGCTCGCTGGCGCGCTGTATCACGGGTCCGTCGGCGAGCGGATCGCTGAACGGGACGCCGAGTTCGATGATGCTTGCTCCTGCGTCGATGGCGGAGAGGACGACCTCGCGCGTGGTTGCGAGGTCGGGATCGCCGCAGGTTACGTAGGCGATTAGCGAGGGTTTGGATTCGAAGTGGAAGGGCACGAAGGCATTGTAGATTGCTCGGGCTGCGCGGAGACCCCCCTTCCTGTGGTCTTTGAAAATAAAAGACTTAAAGGGCGATTTTTGCAGGTCTTTGAAGAATAAGGACTTGCTTGTAAGATATTTATAAATCAATAAGTTAGGATGGAACAGGAGGCTAATCCAGCTTCAGGTTCTCCCGCAGAATTCCAACATCCTTATCCCCACGCCCCGAGATGTTCACGATCACAATCTCCGACGTCTTCATTTTCGGAGCCCGCTTGATGACTTCGGCGACGGCGTGGGCGGATTCGAGCGCCGGAATAACGCCCTCGGTTCGTGCCAGCAGCACGGTTGACTCAAGCGCTTCGGCGTCGCTGGCGGGAACGTATTCGGCGCGGCCCGTGTCGTGTAACTCGGCGTGCTCGGGGCCGATCGACGGATAGTCTAGGCCCGCGGAAACGGAATGCGTCAGCGCGATCTGGCCGGACTTGTCTTGTAACACGTACGAGTAAGTCCCCTGCAATACGCCGGGCGAGCCACCTCGGAAGCGGGCTGCGTGGTCGCCCAGGGATTCGCCTCGGCCTCCGGCTTCTACGCCGATCAGTTCTACCTTCTTGTCTTTGATGAAGTCGTAGAAAATTCCTATCGAGTTCGAGCCTCCGCCAACGCAGGCGATGATAGTCTTCGGAAGTTTGCCTTCGGCTTTGAGAATCTGCGCGCGGGCTTCGCGCCCGATGACGCGGTGGAAGTCGCGGACCATGGTGGGATAAGGATGCGCTCCGAGCACGCTGCCTAACAGGTAGTGTGTGGTGCGGACGTTGGTGACCCAGTCGCGCATGGCTTCGTTGATGGCGTCTTTGAGGGTGCGCGAACCGGAATCCACACCGCGCACCTCCGCTCCGAGCAGCCTCATGCGGAAGACATTGAGCTCCTGGCGTCGCATGTCCTCGGTACCCATATAGACGACGCACTCGAAGCCTAGCAATGCGCAAACCGTAGCGGTCGCGACGCCATGCTGACCGGCTCCGGTTTCGGCGATTACGCGGTGCTTGCCCATGCGTTCTACTAGCAAGCCTTGTCCGAGGCAGTTGTTGATTTTGTGCGCGCCGGTGTGGAGCAGGTCTTCGCGCTTGAGATAGATTTTTGCGCCGCCCAGTTTCGCGGTTAGCCGTCGGGCGAAGAACAGTGGCGTAGGACGTCCAGCGTATGTCGTCAGAAGCTGGTCGAGCCGCTGCTGGAACTTGCGATCACGCTTGGCTTTTTCGTATTCGCGTTCCAGTTCCTCGAGCGCGGCCATCAGCGTTTCCGGAACATAGCGGCCGCCGTAGGGGCCGAAACGCCCCGCCGTGGCGGCTTTTGCCGGAAGTTGTCCGGTTAAGGTTTTTCTTGGGGTCGCGGCTGCCATGGTCAGTTGACCTCTTCCATCGCCCGCACGGCTTGGACAAAGGCGCGGACTTTTCGATGATCTTTCTTGCCGGGCTCGCGCTCGACGCCGGAGGATACGTCCACTCCCCAGGGATGGAGAAGGTGAATCGCCTCCTGCACATTGCCGGGACGCAGGCCGCCGGCGACGATCAACTTGCTGATGCTATTGATAATCCCGGCCCAGGGCTGGACGCGTTCCCAATCGAAAGTCTCTCCCGTGCCGCCGCGTCTTTCGTCGTTCGACGAGTCCAGCAGAACGCCCGAGACGACGCCGTGGCGGAAACCATGGGTTTCGAGGAAAAGATCTCCATTCTTGGCGACGTGGATCTTGTGTACTCGTTTGCCTTTGTACGCCTCGTCCGGTTCTACCAGCCCAACCGCGACCGGATCCCATCCCACAGATTGTCCTGCAGGAACGTCAAAAACTTTCGCTGCCCAAGCGCGGAAAATCGTGGGGCGGGCGGGTCCGTTCCCCAGCTTCTGGAACAGTTCACGGCTGAATTCCACGCTCTCGTCCCCGTGCAATTGCACCGCCGTAAGCCCTGCCTGTTTGACGGTGTCCCGCACCCGGTCCACGGTGTCGTTGACGAAGACACCGACTTTTTCGATTCCCTGCGGCACCCTGGCAACGATGGAGCACGCCGTTTCCAAAGAGACTGCGCGCGGGCTTTTGGGATAGAAAACGAAGCCCAGAGCGTTCGCGCCCGCATCGCAGGCGGCCAGCGCGTCGTCGAGGTTCGTGGTCCCGCAGATCTTGATCCAGGTCATAAAACAGCTGTCAGCTATCAGCTCTCAGCTATCAGTAAAAACCTACTACCCACTGACCCCTGCTTTCGCTTCTTCCATCAACTTCGCCAGCGCTGCGCCGGGATGCTCTGCCTTCATCAACCATTCGCCGATCAGGAACGCCTCGTACCCGGCGGATCGCAGCCGAGCCAAATCTGCGCCCGATTGGATTCCGCTCTCGGCGACGCGGACGCACCCGGCCGGAATTTTTTCGGCCAGCCGGAATGCGGTTCCGAGATCGACTTCGAAAGTATGCAGATTACGGCTGTTGATGCCAATCAGGTCGCAGCCAGCATCGAGCGCGCGTTGCAATTCCTGTTCGTCATGAGCTTCGCACAAAACGTCGAGGCTGTGAGATCGAGCGATGCCCGCCAGCGCCACCAGTTCTTTCTGATCGAGGGCGGCGACTATCAAAAGGATGGCGTCGGCGCGGCTTGCACGGGCTTCGACGATCTGGGATTCATCGACGATGAAATCTTTGCGCAAGCAGGGGAGAGAACTGCTCGCGGAGGCCTCACGCAGATAGTCCAGCGAGCCTTGAAAAAATTGTTCGTCGGTCAACACCGACAGTGCGGCGGCGCCCGCCTGCCCGAGTTCCCGAGCCAGTTCGGCGGGTCTGAAATCGGCGCGGATCAATCCTTTTGAGGGCGAGGCCTTTTTCAGTTCAGCAATCACGGCGACCGCAGTCCCGTCGTGCGCCACCCGGCGCAGTTGTTTTCGAAACCCGCGCGGAGTGTGCCCCGCGGCCGCGCGCTCCAGCGCGTCCCTGCCTGAATTCCGCCCGTTCCGAGCGATGCGCTGGGATAAGCGCTGGCGCGTGGCGGCGACAATCGAGTCCAGAGAGGCTGGCATGGCAGACGCTCAATTATACGGAAGCCGCCCGATTGGGGGGCAAAAGAACAGTTCCGGCGCGCGCACTTCAGCGCTGTGATGCGTGCCGTTGACCCGCCTTCCGGCAAGATGCTATAAACGAATGCTTCGTGCTGTGAGGTGCAGTCTGAGGCTGGGTTGCATAGCAACGGCACAAGTTTTCCGACGCGGCCAAATCGGCACTCCTTTTAATCTTGATATGTCGGGCGGTGGAAGCGCGTTTCGGACCTGCTGAGGAGGATTCTAATGCGCACTGGGAACGCCAATCTTGCGTCCGTGGGACGCCGCTTTGCGAAAGCTCTCGCAACCTTTGCCACTCTGCTGCTTCTGACCGCCGGCTGCGCGCTGGCGCAGCCTGCTGGAGAGGCGGGCGGTGAGGCCGCGCTGAAGGTTCCCGACCTCTCCACCGTTTCCTTCCTCGGCATGAATGGCCATAATCTGCTGCTGATTGGCATTGCCTTCTGTGTCTTTGGGCTGCTGTTTGGCATGACGATCTTCATGCGGCTCAAGAGCCTGCCTGTCCATAAGGCGATGCTGGACATTTCCGAGCTCATCTACGAAACCTGCAAGACCTATCTGATTACGCAGGGCAAGTTCCTGTTGCTGCTCTGGTCGTTCATCGCGGTGGTCATTGTGATGTATTTCGGATGGCTGGCACCAGTGCCCGGCAAGCCGATCTCCACGACCCTTCCCATCATTCTCGGGTTCAGCATTATCGGGATGGCGGGCAGCTACGGGGTGGCGTGGTTCGGCATTCGCGTGAATACCTTCGCGAATTCGCGCACCGCGTTCGCATCCCTGCCGGGGAAACCGTATCCCGTGTATCAGATTCCCCTGGAAGCGGGCATGTCGATCGGCATGATGCTGATCTCGGTCGAACTGCTGATGATGCTGATCATCCTGCTGTTCATTCCGGGCGATTATTCGGGACCTTGTTTTATTGGATTTGCGATTGGCGAGTCGCTGGGCGCCGCAGCATTGCGTATCGCGGGCGGCATTTTCACGAAAATTGCCGACATCGGCAGCGACCTCATGAAGATCGTCTTCAAGATCAAGGAAGACGATGCACGCAACCCCGGCGTGATCGCCGACTGTACCGGCGACAATGCGGGTGATTCGGTCGGGCCTTCCGCCGACGGTTTCGAGACTTACGGCGTCACCGGCGTCGCGCTGATCACCTTCATTTTGCTGGGCGTCAAAGATCCTGCCATCCAGGTACAGCTGCTGGTGTGGATTTTCGTGATGCGTGTCATGATGCTGGTGGCCAGCTCCGTTTCGTACTTCCTCAACGGTGCTATCGCCAAGGCGAAGTTTGGCAACGCCGACAAAATGAACTTTGAGGTTCCGCTCACCTCTCTGGTGTGGATCACTTCGATCGTGTCCATTGCCCTCACCTTTCTGGTTTCCTACTTCATCATTCCCATGCTCGGTCGCGACGACACTCAGTGGTGGAAGCTCGCCGTGATCATCTCCTGCGGGACCCTCGCCGGAGCGCTGATTCCTGAACTGGTCAAGGTTTTCACCTCGGTGGAGTCCCGCCATGTAAACGAAGTGGTGACGTCGGCCAAAGAGGGCGGGGCATCGCTCGGAATCCTCTCCGGCTTTGTCGCAGGAAACTTTTCCGCATATTACATTGGCCTTGCCATGATGGTGCTCATGGCGATTGCTTACAGCATGAGCACAATGGGCCTGAATACGATGGGCACGGGGACCGAGGTTATGCTTGCCCCGGCCGTCTTTGCCTTCGGCCTGGTGGCCTTCGGTTTCCTCGGCATGGGCCCGGTGACCATCGCGGTCGATTCCTACGGTCCGGTGACCGACAACGCGCAGTCCGTCTACGAGTTGTCGCTGATCGAGCAGGTGCCTAACATTAAGGCGGAGATCAAAAAGGACTTCAACATCGACGTGAATTTTGACCGGTCGAAGGATTTGCTCGAAGAAAACGACGGTGCGGGCAATACCTTCAAGGCGACCGCCAAGCCCGTGCTGATTGGAACCGCCGTAGTCGGCGCTACGACTATGATCTTTTCCATCATCATGGCGCTGACCAATGGCCTGACCACGAATGTGGATAAACTCTCCCTGCTGCATGCTCCCTTTTTCCTCGGACTGATTACCGGCGGCGCCATGATTTACTGGTTCACCGGAGCGTCGACCCAGGCCGTGACTACCGGCGCCTATCGCGCCGTCGAGTTCATCAAAGCCAACATCAAACTCGAGGGAGCGGAGAAGGCATCGGTCGCCGACAGCAAGAAGGTAGTTGAGATCTGCACCAAGTACGCGCAGAAGGGCATGTTCAACATCTTCCTCGCCGTTTTCTTCGGGACCCTCACGTTCGCCTTCGTGGAGCCCTTCTTCTTTATCGGCTACCTGATCTCGATTGCGATCTTCGGTCTCTACCAGGCCATCTTCATGGCCAACGCGGGAGCGGCGTGGGACAATGCCAAGAAGATCGTCGAAACCAAGCTCAAGCAGAAAGGCACGCCGCTGCACGACGCCACAGTCATTGGCGATACGGTCGGCGATCCTTTCAAGGACACGTCTTCGGTGGCCATGAATCCGGTCATCAAGTTCACCACGCTGTTCGGACTACTGGCGGTCGAACTGGCCGTCTCGCTAACCCGCGGCCAGGGCACCGGCCTGACCCACATCCTGGCGCTCTGCTTCTTCGCGGTGTCCGTCTTCTTCGTGTACCGGTCGTTCTACGGGATGCGGATCAGTTCGGAATAAAGCTCGTGTGGGGACGGGCGCCCCGCCCGTCCTTTCATGAGACTACGTTACTTCCCCGCTAGAAAGTCGAGTAACTCTTCCCGCGTGAATCCCGCCTCTCGCAGCAAAGACATCAGAGTTCCCTTCGGCATGTCGCGATTATGCTGGGGGACCACGGCGCGACGTCGCGAGACCGAATTATAAAAAATGAAGTGACTGCCGGAAGTGTGATCCAAAGTGAAGCCGTTTCGTTCCAGAAACCGGCCGATCTGTCGCGGCTTAACGGCGGGTAGCTTCGGCATACTCCAGGTCGAGCGACGCTACGAGGGTATTGTCGTCGGTGGGGATAGGATCTTTGTGCTTGCGCAGGCTGGCGATATAGCCCGAGATGGCGTCCTTGGCCATTTCTCGCGCTTCGTCCACCGTGCGCCCGTAAGTGACGCACCCCGGCAGCGCGGGAACCAGCGCAGTGTAACCGCCCTCGGGTTCGGGCCGGAGCATGATGTTGTAGTGATATCGGGCCTTGGCCATGAAAGCGATACTATCGTGCGGTAGAGGTGCGGTCAAACGCGACGGTCTTCAAGGTGAAGCCGGACTGCATCCTTGATGTTGCTCAAAGCCTCATCGTAGGTGTCTCCCTGGCAGTAACAGCCCTGGAGCAGGGGGCAGGAGACATAGAAGCCCTCCGCATCGCGTTCGACGATAATCGGCAGCGTGTAGTGCTTCATGGGGATATTGTGCTGCGGGAAGCGATGCCAGAGAGACATTGCTTACGATGAGGGTCCGACCTCCGGGCCGCGTAAGGCGGAGTCGAACGGCGTCGGCTGTTAGGCAGGCCACTTCTCGAAAAGCGCGAGAAGTGGCGCACCCACGGCTATTTCGGTCAATGTTGAAAGGCAAACCCGCGTTATACTTCCCCGTTTAAGGTGGCCCACCCGCCAGTCTGATCGCGCTAAGGGATTCGCCCTTCGGGCCGGCAGCCGCCGAGCAGCGCTCGGCTTGGACGGGCGAGGGCGCCCGCCACCACACTTACACAACCTACAGCTGGCTCATCTTGGCCAGAAATTCGCTGTTCGTCGTGGCCTTGGCCAGCCGCTCGATCAGCAACTCCATGGCTTCGACCGGCGACAGCGGGTTCAGCACCTTGCGCAGCACCCAGACGCGCTGCAAGTCCTCTTTGGGAATCAGCAACTCTTCTTTGCGCGTGCCCGAGCGTTGGATATCAATCGCCGGGAACGTCCGCTTGTCCACCAACTTCCGATCCAGGATGATTTCCGAATTACCCGTGCCCTTGAATTCTTCGAAGATCACGTCGTCCATGCGCGACCCGGTGTCGATCAGGGCGGTGGCGATGATGGTGAGCGAGCCGCCTTCTTCAATGTTGCGCGCTGATCCGAAGAAACGCTTGGGACGCTGCAACGCGTTCGAATCGACGCCGCCAGAAAGTACCTTACCGGAGGGCGGAACGATGGTGTTATATGCGCGCGCCAGACGCGTAATGGAATCGAGCAGGATGACGACGTCGCGTTTGTGTTCGACCAGCCGTTTAGCTTTTTCGATCACCATTTCCGCGACCTGCACGTGGCGGGCGGCGGGCTCGTCGAAGGTCGAGGAGATAACTTCGCCCTTGACCGAACGCTGCATGTCGGTGACTTCCTCCGGACGTTCGTCGATCAGCAGCACCATCAGCACAACCTCCGGATGGTTTGTGGTAATCGAGTTCGCCACGTTCTGCAGCAGCATGGTCTTGCCGGCGCGGGGAGGCGAGACGATCAGTCCGCGCTGTCCTTTGCCAAGCGGAGTCAGCAGGTCCATGACCCGCGCGCTGATGTTTTCCTTCACGGTTTCGAGCTTCAACCGCTCCTGCGGATAGAGCGGGGTCAGGTTGTCGAACAGAATTTTGTTGCGGGCCTCGTCGGGCGATTCGAAATTGACCGCCTCGATCTTGACCAGTGCGAAATACTTCTCGCCCTCATGCGGCGGACGCACCTGGCCGCTGATGGTGTCGCCGGTTTTCAGGTCAAACTTGCGGATTTGCGATGGCGACACATAAATGTCGTCCGGCCCGGGCAGATAGTTGTAGTCGGGCGAGCGCAGGAAGCCGTAGCCGTCAGGGAGGATCTCCAGCACACCTTCGGCGAAGATGTGTCCTTCTTTTTCACTTTGCGCCTGCAGGATCTTGAAGATGAGGTCCTGTTTGCGAAGTCCGCTGGCGCCGGGGAGCTCCAACGATCGGGCGATCTTGGTCAGCTCGGTAATGTTTTTTTCTTTGAGTTCTGCAATGGTCATATTTACCTACGTGGATTTTTTCTTCGGGAGGGAATTTCGTTTTCTCTCGCGGGGTTGGATTGCTTTGCCGCCGTGCGGGCACACGGCGGAGCTGCCTATGCAGCTCGCCGTTGTGCTTCGGCAAAGTTCTCGGGTTCGCTCAGGATGTCGTGACGTTCCGCATCGGCGATTTTGTCAAACACCTGATTCATGGTTTCCTGAATGCGGGTGTTCGGTTTATGGAACCGTCGCGTTGCCTTCGAGGCAAGCTGACAGAGCATATACCGGTTCCGCAAAGTATGTAGAGCGTCAAATACACGATCAGAGCGCATTTTTACCAGTTCTCCTTACATCGGGGATAATTTGAGCTACGAATCCCATCGTCCACCGGCTGCGTGATGGTCGTTTACGGCTAGCCAAACTGCAATGTGCCAGGTGCAAAGGGATTTGCCAGAATTACCCAAAATAGATGCCCCGCCCATGCCAAAAGTTGCTTATTCTTTATGGAGTTGCCACAACGCGAGCGGAGGTTCAGAAGGACCGGCAGAAACCAGCTTTGATGTCCTCGGAACAGCTAAGTATAACAAACCGCTAGGGCAGGTCAAGAACAATTTGTAGCGGAGTTCCCCGCCAAAAAGCTAACTTTCCCGGTACCTGCTTCACCCCCGGAGGGGCGGCCAAGCTTAGCGCTGGGAAAAGACTATTTCAGCGTATTTAACCGAGCTGCCAGCCGCGACTTGTAGCGCGAAGCCGTATTCTCGTGCAAAACGCCCTTCTGGATCGCCTTGTCGAGCGCCGATACTGTCTCGCGGTACGTCTGTCCAGCAGCGGCCTTGTCGCCCTTTTCCAGGCTCTCGCGCAGGCTCCGCAGAGCGGTGCGCAGTTGCGACGAGTTGGCCCGGTTGCGGACAGTTCGCTTCTCTGTCTGACGGGCGCGTTTCATCGCCGAAAAATGATTTGCCATTTGGCTTGATTACCTTTGTTTGTCCTGGATTGCACCAGGAAGATATTCCGGTGGGAACCGAAGCTAGTATTCTACGGGAGCAAGTCGCGCCGGGTCAAATACATATGAATTCGCCCCAGAGTCCGATCGACCGCCTGAAAGTTCTCATCAACTCCTCCACCCCAATCATCGTCATGGAGACGGTCGAGGAAGTCCATGCGCTAACTCTTGTGCGCGCCGCCTGCTCCGAGCTCAGTCTGGCGGTCTTTGAATGGACCATCGCCGACGGCTTGGTCCGTTCCGGCGGCGGCGGGGCCGCTCCCCAGCCGGTTCCGGCGCGCGGCCTGATTCCGCAGGGCAATAGCGAAGCTGATCGGCTGGCGCGAGCCGTCCTCTCGTCGGTTGCTTCCGATGCCAGCGCCGCCCCTCGATCTGCCGTGTACAACACCACCGACCCCGTGCAAGCCCTGGCGAACCTTGAGACCATGACCGTCGAGGCCGTTTTCGTACTGAAAGACTTCCATCGCCACATGGACAACCCGGTAGTGGTGCGCCGCCTGCGCGACGTAGGCCAGAAATTCTCCGCCAATCGAAGGACTCTGGTCCTAACCGCTCCCGCCATCGAGATGCCGCCCGAGCTAGCCAGCCTGGTCGAATTCCTGGATCTCCCGCTGCCCGACAAAGACCGCCTGCGCGAAATCATCCGCGAAACCTACACAAGAATGGCCGGTACCCACACCCTGAAGCTCCAGCTCGATGCCAACGGCGTAGACGCGATGGCCGCTAATCTCCGCGGTCTAACTGAAGAAGCTGCCGAACGTGCCATTTCCCAGACCGTGGTAAGCCGCCTGGCGCTCTCGCCCCAGTGCGTGACCGATGTGCTGGAAGCGAAGAAGGCTTTGCTGAAGCGCTCCGAAATGCTGGAGTTCGTGGACTCAACCGACACCATGGCCAGCGTAGGCGGCCTGGAAAACATGAAGCGCTGGCTCGCTGAGCGCCGTGGCTCCTGGGACGATCAAGCCCGCCAGTTCGGCCTCGATCCGCCGAAAGGTGTAATCATCATGGGCGTCCAAGGGTGCGGCAAGAGTCTCTGCGCCAGAGCCGTAGCCGGAGAATGGAAGCTGCCGCTGGTGAAGTTCGACACCGCCGCCGTCTACGACAAGTTCATAGGCGAAACCGAAAAACGCATCCAGAAAGTATTCAAAGTAGCCGAGGGTCTCGCCCCCTGCGTCCTGTGGATTGACGAACTGGAAAAAGTCTTCGCCGGAAGCGGCCCCGATTCCGCCTCTGCCGACGCCGGCGTCTCGTCCCGTCTGCTGGCGTCGTTCCTATCCTGGATGCAGGAGCGCAAGCCCGCCGTCTTCGTAGCCGCCACCTGCAACAACGTAGCCGTCCTGCCGCCAGAGTTGATCCGCAAAGGCCGTTTCGACGAACTCTTCTTTGTGGACCTTCCCAGCGCAGCCGAGCGCGAGCAAATTTTCTCGATTCAATTGACGAAGCGCAAACGCAATCCCAAGGACTACGACTTGGCTCGAATAGCGGAAGCTGCCAAAGACTTTTCCGGAGCAGAAATAGAATCGGCGGTCCAAACCGCCCTCTACGCGGCGTTCGCCCACAAGCAGGAACTAAGCACCGGGGACCTGCTAACCGCACTCTCGTCCACGGTTCCGCTCTCGGTCACACGTGCCGAGGAAATTGCCGAGTTGCGCGCATGGGCAAAACACCGCGCCGTGTGGGCGTCATTGCCAGAGGCTTAGCAGCCAGCCCGAACGAGCCTATCGATTCGGAACGCCCGCCCGCTATCTGCTGATTGTCTGCTTGCCCAGCGGCATCTGATCTTAGGCGAAGGACTCGGGGCGAAGGACTCGGGCTGGCATGGGCTGCCAGCCCGAGCAATCACGGTTATTAGTTGGGATTGGTCTTGGGTCGCGGGTTGAAGTCGCTGGGAATCGGGTTCGGGACCCCGAGTCGGCGATCCGTGGTCGTGATTCCCAGGTATTGACATCCTCCCGTCGTCCAAGCCGACGGTAGAGTGGTGACAAGTGATGGCGGAACCGTTGCATAGGAAGCCGGCAACGGCGGGGCTATTCCTATCAGCCGCGCAGCGCTAAAGGCTCCCGTTAGGTCGGTAATACCCGGAGTGAGCGCATCCTCTGGCCCCAGGTCCGGTTGTCCGAACTCCTTTTCGCCCAGGAAGCGCCCGTACAACTCGTCCGGGAGCAACGCAAGGGGCGGCAGCCCGAAAGCTGTGTCAATAAACTTGACGACTGACGATTGACTGCCCTGATCCGACACGACTTGATTTGTGCGGGCGTAGGGTGAGATCACCAGAAGCGGAACCCTGGGTCCATTTGCGATCTGCGAGCCATCCGGCCCAAAGCTGCGGATCGGAGGAGGCACGTGGTCGTAGTCTCCTTCCGAATCGTCCCAGGTAATGATGATCGCGCTTTGCGACCAATAGGGACTGGCAGCGATCGCGTTGATGGCTTCCGCTACCATTGCCTCGCTGATCTGAGCGTCCGAGTAGGCTGGGTGGTCATCATCGCCGAGGAAGGCGCCCTGTACGGTCGTATCCGGATCGCCCGGCGTCAGGCTGAACAGGTTCGTATAGCCGCCCTTGACATAGAAGACTCCACCTTCCTTGGGAAGCGTCCGCTGATTGAGAGCATCGAAGAAGTCGCCAAGACCGTGCAACTGCTGGACCATCGCCGGGTTGTTCGACACATAGCCGAAGTACTGCGGACCATTGTGATGGGTGATGTACGAGGCGTGCGTTCCATTGGCATCGACAGGCCCTTCGTTATCGGTCACTTCCTTGTCGAACCCCTCTTCATACCAACCGAACGGCACAGCCTTCTTGTGCAAGGCGGTAATGAAACCAACATCTTGTCTTACATCGGCGAGGTCATCATCGGCATCCCGATCTGATTCCGTCAAGCTCTGCAAGTCCCTGCCCGCCAGAGTCAGCGGCAGAGTCGCAAACGTTAGATTGTCCTGAATGCCATAGCCGGGGAAGTCGGTCGGGTTTACCGGCACAAGCGGCGGATTGGTTTCGCTGGGCGATCCCCAGAAGGGATCGTCGTCGTTCACTACGGGGACGCCCGGCGCGGCGGAACCGTTATCGGTATAGCCGTCGCTCGGGTGAAGCGCCCATTGCGTTTGTCCCGACTGTGCACCGATGATCGAGAGGTTCCCCGGCGTTGAGGGGCCAGTCATCGTCTCGAAGATGTGATCAAACAGTACGAACTTGTCGGCATATCCCCAAAGGAGCGGGACGGTATCGCAATCCTCGTGAGCCATGGCGAGTTCGCCCATCTGCTTGGCCTTGAGGCTGGGAGTAGCACCGCTCGTCCAGTACTTAAGTTCCTCGACAGAGGCAAACTGATCCATCAAGGCTTTGCCACTCTGGACGTCTATTTTTGCCACCGTCCGCGGGTGGGAGTGGTCGATGTCGTCGGTATCCGCTGCATAGCATGTGTTGGGCGAGACCACGCCATTCACAGTCGAATGCGGGCACGTATCGCTCGGTCCGATGCGGAAGGGTTGGATGTTAACCAAGCTCCCAGTCACATCGGTCAATTGCTGGGTGAAGCCCGGAGTCTGGGCAGCGGGATGGCTGTAAATTCCTTCGGCGCCGGGAAAGGTTCCAAAATACGAGTCGAAGGAGCGATTCTCCTGGTAAAGGACAAAAACGTACTTGATTTTCTTTTGCAGCAAATCGATCATTGCGGCCTGCGACAGAGCAGGTTCGCTGGCCGTTGGAATCTGGTACTTACTGACGAGTTGGCGGTGAGTGTTGGGCGCGCTTTGCGCCATCAATCCATAGGGTTGAATCAGCAACAACGTGAGCAACCCGGCGGAGAATTTCCGTAGCATCTGCAATCGCATGAGTCACCTTCCTGTGCGTTGAAAGTCAGTTTGTGGGTTGGCAAGTCCGATCTGGTTTCACTCCGAAGGATTCCAGAAGAGCTGCCAGCACCCGGGACTGGGACGAAACAGCGCGGCAAGTCTAGCAGCGCAAAGTGACGCCAGCATTACACGGAGATTAATTTTTTGTCCTCTTGCGCGTGAAGGCCCCCGTGGCGCCAACAACCTCTGGACGCATGGCGGCCTGATGTACGCTCCCCACCCGCTGAGGTTCTACCCCATCGGCCAGCCCCGCGGACTACCGCTGTGCGAGCGGGACCCGCACCAGGATCGCATCATCCACGCGCACGATCAGCCGCGAGAACTTCTCCTTCCCGACATTTCGCATGGCCTCATAGCGCGGATTGAGCGCCTCCACGTTCACGCGCAGCGGCGTCTTGGCATCTTTCGGCACATCAAAGATCACCCGGATGTCGGGCTGCCCGTCACCATCCACGTCTACCACGTCGGACACATGCGGCGGCAGCGCGCTCACCGGTTTCCAATCCAGCTGCACAAATGGCTTCTCCAGTTGCAGCATGTGTGGAGATACCGGCCGGTGAATGTCGATGCTGTAGCCGGCGGCCTGGACCGTGCGCACGGTCGGTCCCCCTGAGTACATCTCGTCCACGTGCAGGCCCAGGGCGGCAAAACCTTTCGTGAATTGTCCATACAGCACAAAAGGCACCAGCACTGCCGCGAACACCGTCATTCCGGCCGCCGTGTAGCCCAGTTTTGCGCGTAGTGTCATTCGCCCCTCCTAAGCCAGGTTCAATCAGATGAAGACATGCAATATGGTCGCCAGGCCCTGAGCGATGATGCTGCCGCCGAACATAATCGCCATCCCCCAGGCAGCGTACAGCAGCAGCAGCCGCGCGCGTTCCGGCTTGCTGGCGACTTCCGTGCCTTTGATATGCCACACGGCAGCGTCTTTCGGACATACATCCACGCAGGCGCCACACTTCATGCACGACATCAGCGTCTCACCCCGCGCGATGGATTCGTCCGTCAGGGACATGGTCGGGCAAGCGGTCTTACAAAGTACGCAGGGCGAGCAGCGCGTCCGGTCGATCTTCACATCGAACACGCTTGTCTTGTTGAAAATCGATTGGAACGCCCCGAACGGACAAAAGAATGCGCACTGGGTTCTCTTTTTTGTGAGCAATGGCAGCACGACCACGAGTCCCGCAAACAACACGATAAAGATGCCGTTCTGCACCAGCCCCAACGTGTTACGGGCCGCCACGTATTCCGACACCGCCTTGAAGGGACAGAGCCACATGCAGTAAACCGAATCGAACAGGGCCAGCGACAACAGTGACATGGCCAGTAATACAGCCCATGGGCCGTAACGCCAGCGCAAATCGATCTTCTTCAGCTTCGCGCGCGGCGCGACCGCTGCCATGCCTTCTTCGATCCCGCCAAAGAAGCACAAATAGCTGCACCACCCTTTGCCGACCACAATCGTCATCGCCAGCCACAAGCCCGCCATGGCCGCCATGCCCGCGCCCGCCATTCCTGCACCCGGCAAGATCGAACCGGGGAACACCACTGTCTTAGTGAACGCCGCCGGCAGGATGAGCAGTGGAATGGGCAGGAAGCAGAATGGTGTTCGGCCCGCGATCATCTCCTCGATCGGGATGCCCATCGTTCCCCGCATCACCATGACGGTGTGGATGAAGCCCACCGGAAACAGCAGTCCCAGCGCCACGAAGAACCAGCGCCGCCATCGATAGGTGCGCCGCGTCCGCATCATCATGAAAAACAGCGCAATCATGAAAACCGCGGTCATGACGCTGGCGATTTGCGCCGCCCGGTTTGCTCGCCAGGTATGGGAAAACATGAGCAGGGACCAGAGCGCAACCGGCAAGGTCAGCAGAATGGATCTGCCCGTGCCTCGCGGCGCGGCTGGTCGCAACCCGAGGAATCGAGCCTCAGTAGCCATATACCTTTCTCCCCATCAACATCATCGCTCCCAGATAGAAGTAATAGAGGGCAATGAGCGTCATCGCCATCCGTGCGACGGTGGTCACGGCTTCGTTGCGCCGCACCCAGCCCAGGCTCACAAAGGGCACAAACCACACGGAAGTTCCAACGAAAAACACCGCAAAAAAAAGCAGTGCCAAGGCAATGCTTCCCAGCTCAGCCGCTCTAACCCCGGCGGCTACAAACGGAGGACAAAGACTGAAGCCAGTCAGGAAGCCCAATACTGCCGCTCCGGGCACGCCGCGTCTTTTCGGCACGCCAATGGTCACCAGTTCTGAATCCGCGCACGACTGGGCGCAAGCGTGCCCCACCGAGTACGCGTACCAAAACAGCACACAAGCGAGCAATACATGAACTACGCCCACCACCAGCAGGCGCGGCGCTGGCGGAAGCGACACCAGAGCGCCGAGTCCCCAGGCCACGGCGGCAAACAGCAGGTATCCCACAAAGCGCGCTCCCAGAAAGCTGGAGAGATAGCGCGCGTTCCGTCGCATACCCGCCCGCTCTGCCAGCAACGAAGGAACCACGACGGGTCCACACGAAGCCATGCAGGCGGGTCCGGAAGCCAGCCCCAGGAACAGCGCCTCGCCGAATATGGAATATCCGGCCATGACCGGGAGCCTAGCATTCTTCCGCTCGCCCCGTCTGTGATCTGCGGACGTCTTTAAGTCCAATTCCTGATTCCCAATTCCGTGAATCTAATTTCAAAGACGGCGTTCTTGCATTCCGCTCGCCACCGTTGCTTTCGTTCCCATTGACTCACCCGCCCGCCCGCGCTACGCTGATCTCAAATGGGTGTTAACGGCCCCGTCGTCGGGGTGCGCAATTCGCTTTGCTTCACTTCTACATCCAGCTATTCGCGTGCAAAAAGCGCCGGCACAGGTTCGCTCGAGCCTGGCACGGCAAGCACTGACAACAAACCAAGAGTGAGCCCTGTCCAGCTGCTGGAGGCGGCGCCACAATCCTGAATGAAAAAGAATATTGAACTCACCCCTGATATCGAGACCCTGTTCGGTACCCGCGATGAAAATCTCCACGTGCTCGAAGACGGCCTGAACATCAATATCGATTTGCGCTCCGACCGCATCGAACTCGAAGGCGCGCCCCGCGACGTTGCCCGCGCCGAACAGCTATTTGCCGATTACGAATATTTGCGAAAGTCAGGCCACCAGTTCGTGAACGGCGACCTCAGCAGCATGTTGCGCGTGGTGGTCAGCGATCCGAACGCGACTCTGCGCGGGCTGGCCGAAGCCGGACGCCAGCGGTCCTTTGGACGCCGCACCGTCCAGCCGAAAAGCCCCAATCAGCGCCGCTACCTGGAGGCCATTGAGCAGTACGACATGGTGTTTGCCGTGGGACCTGCCGGTACCGGCAAAACCTACCTTGCTGTGGCTATGGCGATCTCAGCTCTACTGAACAAGCAGGTCAACCGCATCATTCTGGCGCGCCCGGCGGTCGAGGCCGGCGAGCGTCTAGGTTTCCTCCCCGGCACCTTGCAGGAGAAGATCGATCCCTATCTCCGCCCTCTCTATGACGCACTCTTTGACATGCTCGACCCCGAGCGCGTCGAGCGTTACCTGGAAAAAAATATCATCGAGATCGCGCCCATAGCCTTCATGCGCGGGCGCACCCTAAACGACTCCTTCGTCATTCTCGACGAGGCGCAGAACACCACCTCCGAGCAGATGAAGATGTTCGTTACCCGGCTGGGATTTGGTTCCAAAGCGGTCATCACCGGCGACGTAACGCAAATCGACTTGCCCACCGCCCGCCGCAGCGGCCTGATCGAAGCGGCGGAAATTCTGAAAGGGGTAAACGGTCTGGCCTTCGTGCACTTCGACGAAAGCGACGTCGTCCGTCATCACCTGGTGCAGAGAATTATCCGCGCTTACGACGAGCACAAAGTAAAGCTGGCGGAGCAGCAGTTGTCGCTGCTGGAACCGAAACCGGTGGCGCCGCAGAAGCCGCCTGAAGAGCCGCCTCCGCTGCGCAATTAGGGCGCGACGCAAGACTTTTAGATTGTCATCCTGACCCTGAGCGTAGTCGAAGGGGAAGGACCTGCCTTCTTGTCAGTGTGGGGGAAGCAGGTTCTTCGCTTCGCGCAGGATGACAAACAAGGGCGGGAACGTGGTCATCGTTCAAAAGCGCGTCGCGGATCTGACCGATTTGGCCGTGAACCGCTTCGTAGCGCGCGCCCGCCGCGCCGTTGGACTCAAAGGCCTGGTCAACGTACTGCTGACCTCAAGCGCCGAGATGAAGTCCCTGAACCGCCGCTTCCGCGGAAAAAACAAACCGACCGACGTACTATCGTTTCCTGCCGAGCCCGCCGCGCAAAAACAATTCGCCGGAGAAATCGCCATTTCTGCGGAGATCGCATCGCAAAATGCGTGGGTGCTAGGACATTCGCCGGCCGCGGAAGTTAAGATTTTAGTGCTGCACGGCATCCTGCATCTGCGCGGCTACGATCACGAGTGCGACAATGGACAGATGGCCAGGCGCGAGAAACAGTTGCGCGCAAAACTCCACCTTCCGCTGGGACTCATCGAACGTGCCGGGAGGAAGCGCTAGCTAATAGCCTAGCCCATAGAATGATCGGCGCCAGCATAACTCTCGTGCTCCTCTTCGGCCTCTTGACCCTGGTCTCCTACGTCGACCGTCTCTATCAAGAGCTTGGCAAATTCCTCTCCCGCGATTTCCAGGACAATATCGACGCTTTCGAGCAACTCGTAGAGCCGCGCCTTGGAGTGACGCGCGAGCGAGCCGCGCTCTCCATGGCGATTCTGACCCAACTGGTCACGGCTGCCATCGCCATGATCGTTGGCTTCACCGTGTTTCGCGACCGCGCCTGGAGCATTTACGAAGTCCTCGAAGCCACGCTGAGCCTGGTGCTGATCATCATCCTTTTTAACCGCCTCCTGCCCTTCGTCTTTTTTTCCAGAACTCAGGGCCGCTGGCTCCAGCACTGGATCCTCCCCTTACGCGTGCTCATCTATCTGGTCTTGCCGGTAACGCTGGTGCTGGGCTTCTGCCAATCTGTAGCCGCGCTCACCCGCGAACACGCCGAGGCGGAACAGGAAACTCCTTCCGAAGCTGTCGACGCCTTGATTGAAGCGGGACAGGAAGAGGGCATCATCCAGGAAGGCGATCGCGAGCTGATCCAGTCGGTAGTCGAATTCAGCGGCAAGACGGTTCGCGAAGCCATGAAGCCCAGGCCGGAGATGGTAGCCGTCCCCGCCGACTGCACCGTCGAGCAGGTGGTCGAGTTGCTCCGAGGCAAGCATTTCTCGCGCATCCCGGTGTACGAAGGTTCGATTCACCACATTAAAGGCATTCTCCACACCCAGGATATCCTGCAGGTCCCCGACACCGAGGCCCACACTCGTACTGTGGCCAGCCTTATGAGGAAGGACGTCTACTTCGTCCCGGAAAGCAAGTTAGTAAGTGACCTGCTGCGCGAGATGCAGCGCAGTAACATCCGCATGGCGATCGTAGTGGACGAATACGGAGGCGTAGCCGGCCTGGTGACCATCGAAGACCTGGTAGAAGAAATCGTGGGAGAAATCGGCGATGAACACGAAAAAGCTCAGGTAGTCCAGGAAAACGACCACTCCTATATAGTACCCGGCAACATGGATGTAGACCGCCTGGATGAGCTCTTCGGCACGAAGCCCGAAGGCCACGAATCCTCCACCATTGCCGGCTTGGTCAGCGAACTCGCCGGACGCATTCCCAAGAAAGGCGAAGTCATCGAAGACGAAGGCCTGAAGTTCGAAGTCCTGGATTCAACCGATCGCCGGGTCGAGCGCGTGCGCATCACCACCGCTGCACCCAAGCAGATGAAGTTGATATAAAGAAGACGCGGTTGCTCTGGTTTCGGCTTTTCGCGGCGGGAGCGCCTTTGGTCTTTCAATCCACCGCTGCCACTTCCTTAGGCGGCAGACTGTTTGCAACTATTTCCATGGCGGCTTGAACCGAAGTCCAGAAGGTTACAGGCGGCTCCAAATTGGCGGCGGCTATCACCTTGTCGTGCGGCAGCGCCGCCTTCGCCTCTGCGACGATAGCTTGGGCTATCGCAATGGTTTGCTGGTCAACGAATCGTTGCTGGGCAGTTTTACAGACATTAATAATTCCGAGCGCCTGTTCACGAAGTGCGGACATGCCCAAATTTTATCACCGCGCACCATCGCCGGCGGCACAGTTGAGTTCCCTCGTTCCGAGCACGGGGCGCACCGCAAACGTGAGACACTGGTTTGCTGGAATTGCTAGCCAGACAGCCGGCGGCAAATATGAATGCGAATCGATGGGCAGTTATCATCATTGTTGCCGGTGGCCTGTGGTTTGGCCTCGTGACCTTGGGGGAAGACCGTCACGACCGTGCGGAAATAGACACCTGGGCGCAGGCGCAGCAGTTGACCCTCCAAAAGGTGGAGCGCTGCTATTTCAGCCGGGGACCTTATCGCCTCTCATGGCACCGGAGAATCTACCGGATCGAAACTCCGAAGGGAATTTACTGGATTAGTTACCCCCCCGGACCGACGGCCATCTATCGTGAGGAACAGGGGGCGTATCAACGGGTCCAGTGATTCGCCCGAAACTGACACCTGCCTCTCGAAACCTTGTACCCTATCCTTATGTCCTTTCACTCCGGGTTCGTCTGCATTCTGGGGCGCCCCAACGCCGGCAAGAGCACGCTGCTGAATGCGCTGGTCGGCGAAAAGCTGGCCATCATTTCGCCGAAGCCTCAAACTACGCGCAATCGTATTCTCGGAATCATCAATGTCCCCAAGCAGAAAGCCAGCCAGAAAGAAAGAGAAGCCGGACAAATCATGCTCATCGACACGCCCGGAGTCCATCGGTCCGGATCCTCGCTCGGACGCAAGATGATGTCCGAGGTGCGCGAAGCGCTGGAAGGCTGCGAACTGGTTCTGATGATTGTGGATGCCAAGAGAAAGTGGGATCGTGACGACGCCTTCGTCCTCGACCTGGCGAAAAAGGCGGGCACCCCGGTCTTTCTGCTGCTCAACAAAATTGATCTCCTCACCGACAAGAGCAAACTGCTCCCGCTGATGGCACAATTTCAAACCCTGTACGATTTCAAGGAAATCATCCCCATCTCCGCTCTCAAGAAAAAAGGCCTCGACCAACTGCTGTCCTGCGTCCTGAAGGCTCTGCCCAACGGCCCACGCTATTTTCCCGAGGATCAGATCACCGACCAGCCAATGCGTTTCATGGCAGCGGAGTTGATCCGCGAGCACGTTCTCATGCAGACCCATGAAGAGGTGCCGCACGCGGTCTCGGTCCTGATCGAGCAGTTCGAAGAAAGCCCAAGGCTGACGCGGATTGCCGCCGTGATCTATTGCGAACGCTACGGCCAAAAGGCTATCCTGCTCGGGAAAGGCGGCCAAATGCTCAAGAAGATTGGAACCGCGGCCCGCCTTGACATCGAGAAAATGGTAGGCACCAAAGTCTTTCTCGAACTCTTCGTCAAGATCAAGGCCGGCTGGCGCGACTCAAGAGCCTTTGTAGAAGAACTGGATTGGCGTCGCCAACTGCAGCAGATCGGTGGCCCGTCCAATCCAGAGTCGTGAACTGGGCTCCGGGCTGGCTGCCGAGAAGCCCTTGTTTGTATCAGGGCACCGCTTCAGCGATGCCAAGAGCTACCATTTGCCGGTTAGGACAACTGACCGTGGTAACCCGCGGACGTAATCCCTCAAGGTCGTCAACGATCCAGAAAAGGTTTGCATCTCAGCCGTCAAATCCATAGAATTTCTCAGCGCCTTCCTGCATCTTAATCAGAGGATAGGCTGGAAAAGACCGCAGCCAATTAATGGAACACTCCTCTCCATCCTCTGGGCAGCCGCCGAAATCCTGTGACTTCGACGCGGAGAAGCTTGGTCTCAAGCTCAGCGTGACCCTATCCGCGGACCAGTATGCGGTAGAGCCGGTCGTCCGCAACGTAATGAACATAGTGCGGGAAATGAAATGCGCTGAAGGACGCGAAGACGACATCGAACTCGCCTTGACCGAAGCCCTGGCCAATGCCATCGTCCATGGAGCGAAGAGCGATCCCTCCAAAATTATCGAATGCGATGTGGCCTGCGACGAGGAGCGCGGCATGCTGATCGTGGTGCGCGATCCCGGTCCTGGTTTCGATCCCTCTAAGATTGCCGACCCATGCCACGGCGAAAACATCTATTCCAGCCACGGCCGTGGTATTTACCTGATCAATCAGTTGATGGACGATGTCCAGTTTCACAAGAACGGGACTGAGATCCACATGCTGAAAAGATAAGGTCTCAGGTGTCAGGTCTTAGGTGTTAGGAAAACCGAGCGAGCATCAAAGTCCAATTTGACCCTAAGACCTAAGACCTAAGACCTAAGACCTAAGACCTAAGACCTAAGACCTAAGACCTAAGACCTGCCTCACTCCTTCGCCGCAATCCCCAGACTCTTCATCTTGCGATACAGGTGGCTCCGTTCCAGCCCAAGCACCTCGGCAGTGCGGCTGACGTTGCCATGATTCTCGTCCAGCTTCTTGAGGATGTAGTCGCGCTCATAAGCCGCCCGGGCCTGGTGCAGCGTCGAGCCGTCAGTGCCCGCCACCCGCCGGCTGCCGTCGCGATGCACCAGCGGCGGAAGATGCTTGCGTTCAAATCGCGAGGTGGTGGGGTTCATGATCACAATGCGCTCGATTACATTGCGCAACTCGCGGATGTTCCCCGGCCAGGCATAGCGCATCAGCACGTCGATGGCATCCTCGGTGATCTCTCGCGGACGCCGGCCATAAGCGGACGCAAATTCTTTCAGAAAATGCCGCGCAAACAACGGGATGTCTTCCTTGCGTTCCCGCAACGGCGGTACCACAAACGGAATCACGTTCAGGCGGTAAAAAAGATCTTCGCGGAAGTTCCCCTTGGCAATTTCCTCCTCCAAATCCTTGTTGGTGGATGCAATCACCCGCACGTCCACCGTAACCGGATCGTCGCTTCCCACCGGAATAAAACGCTGTTGCTCCAGCGTGCGCAAGACTTTCGACTGCGTCTTCAGACTCATATCGCCGACTTCATCGAGAAACAGAGTCCCCTTATCCGCCTTCTGAAACTTGCCTTCCTTGTCCGCCGTAGCTCCTGGAAATGACGATTTACGATGCCCGAAAAGTTCGCTGTCGATCAGATCTTCGGGAATCGCAGCGCAGTTCATCTCGACAAACATTTCGTTTTTGCGCAGGCTCTGCATGTGGATGGCATGTGCGACCAGCTCTTTGCCCGTGCCCGATTCGCCGTAAATCAGCACCCGTCCGTTGGTGGGCGCCATCAAAGCAATCTGCTGGCGCAGCGCCTTCATGGGTACGCTGTCGCCCACGATCACGCTCTTCGCCTGCAGTTGCTTGCGCAGATCGAGATTCTCATGGCGCAGCCGCCGTGCGTCGATCGCATTCTTCACCAGGATCAGCATCTTTTCGAGCGATAGTGGCTTTTCCGCAAAATCGTAGGCGCCCAGCTTCGTGGCGCGCACCGCCGTCTCGATCGTTCCATGGCCCGAAATCATGATCACCTCGGGCGGATCCTCCATCTCGCGAATCTTCTCCAGCACTTCCAGCCCGTCGATCCCGGTCAGCCACACATCCAGCAGAATCAGGTCGAAACTGCTCTTGCGCAACAACTCCAGGCAGTCTTCGCCGCTCGGGCTGACGCTGATCTTGTATCCCTCGTCCTCGAGGATGCCCCGCAAGGATTTGCGGATGCTGGATTCATCATCAACGATCAGGATGTGTGCCATGGTTTAGCTCAGTCGTTAGTCGTCGGTCGTTAGTCGCTGGCGGAGATGTGCATTGCTTTCAGAAAACCGCGAACGACTAGCGACCAACGACTCTTCCTTAAGACCGCTAGCTCGCCGCCGGAGCACTAACAGTTTCAGCAGCTATGGGCAACTCCACCACAAACCGGCTGCCGAACGGCTTGTTTTCTTCCACCCGGATCGAGCCGCGATGGTCTTCCACAATTCTGCTCACAATCGCCAGCCCCAACCCCGTGCCGCGTTGCTTGGTTGAAAAGTATGGCAGGAACAGCCGCTCCTTCACCTCGCGCGAAACTCCCTGCCCAGTATCCGAGACTACCAGTTCGACGGCATCGTGGCTCGCCACCAGCGAAGTTGAAATCGTGATTTCTTTCAGGATCGCGTCCTGCATGGCCTCGGCGGCGTTGTCCACAAGATTGGAAATCGCGCGCTTGATTGCCTCCGGATCGGCCATCACCGCCGGCAGATCGTGTGCCAGTTCCGTGCGCACGCGAATTCCCTCCAGCCGGCCGTTGAACAACATAAGCGCGCCCTCCACCAGCTGATTCAAGCTGGCGGGTTGCGGTCGCGATGCAGGAAAACGCGCCAGCGCCGAAAATTCATCGACCAGTGTGCGCACGCTTTCGACCGCGTTTCCGATGGTTTCCGAGCAAGCGCGGATCACCTCCAGGGAAGCGACATCAGGAGCCGCGCCCCGCGTCAAATGGCGGTGGATGCGCTCGGCGGAAAGCGCGATCGGGGTCAGCGGGTTTTTGATCTCATGGGCCACACGCCGCGCCACCTCGCGCCACGCCGCTTGTTTCTGCGCGCGCAACAGGTCCGAGAGATCTTCGAACACCAGCACGTACCCCACCCCCTCGGCGGCGTGGCTGAGCGCCGACACGGTTACCGCGACATTCAACTGCGCCCGGGGCAGGGCCAGTTCCATGTTGGCGGCCGTCATGCCCATGCGATCCGCCCGGCGCAGCAGCGGTTCCAGGTCCTCCAGCACTTCCGCGGGCATCACCTCCCGCAGGGGCAGGTTCACGAGTGCCGCCGGGCTTATATATTCACTTCGGTCCAAGTAGAACATTCGCGAGAAAGCCGCGTTGGCCAGCGTCACCCGGCGCGCCCCGTCAATCGAAATCACTCCAGTGGGAAGACTTTCGAGAACCGTTTCGATGTACCTCCGCCGACTCTCGAGCGCCTCGTTCGCTGCGCCCACGTCCCGACTGGAGGCTTCGATCTGCCGTCGGCTGGATTCCAGCTGTTCCGCCATGCTGTTGAATGACTGCACCAGTTCGGCCAGTTCGTCGGTGGCGCGGATATCGACGCGGTAATCCAGTTGCCCTTTGGAAATCGCCTCCGTGCCCGCTGCCAACGCCGCCACGGGACGGTTGACCAGCTTTGAAAGCAGGAGCGCAAGCCAGGTCGAAGCGAACAGCACGACCACGGTCAGCAGCAACAGAAATCCGATATAAGTCCGACGAAACAGCTTTCGTTTGGCGGCCAGTTCGATATAACGATGTTGGCTGTCCTGAATCTGCTTCGCCGTCTCCGCAAATTTCGGCGGCAGGGGCATGGCAACGATCACCACGCCGTCCTGGAGCGGTGCCGCCCCGACCATGTAGTCCGTCTGGCCCCACTGGAAATGAGGGTGCTCCCCGCGCAGGGCCGCCTGCACCGGGAAACGATCCTTCATATCGGACCAATGCGCCGGAGGGTTTAGCCTCGCGACCACTTTGCCGTTAGCCATGGCCAGAACGAATCCGCCTTGCAGCGTCGCAAGGTGCTCCTGCAGTTCTTCCGTGGCTTCATTGAAATTCCCGCTGGCCAAAGCCCTCTGGAATTCGTCCGTCTGTGCAATGGCTTGTGCTTCCGAGGTCGCATTCTGGCCTGCATAGTCATAGAGCAGCGCCGACATGGCTGCGGTATCGGCTCGCACTTCCTCGACCGGCTGCGAGAACCATTTGTCGATGGAGCGGTTCATCAGCCCATACGAGAACCAGAACATGGCAATTACCGGCAAAAACGACAGCAGCAGGCTGACCACCACCAGGCGTGTGCGGAACTTGGAACCAGCCACGCCCTGCCGACGTTCCGCGTAGAGCTTCAGCAGGTTGCGGCCGAGAACGATCGTCAGCGCCACGAAGGCGAGGAAAACCAGGCCACCCAGTCCGGTAAAAAACAGGATCTGCTCATTGCTGTCGGGGCTGATGAACTTCAGATTGAACGAGGCCTGCAATACCAGGATCGCGAGCAACAGGAAAACGCCGATCCCGAGCGCAATCACCGCCTTCCGGCGGCCGGAGGTCTTGCTTTCGTCGCGAATTGGATTCGGCGCGGACAAGGATTGATCACATTATAGGGCCGGAAGGAAGAGAGTCGTTGGTCGTTCGCGGTAACGAGCCGGGCGTCCCCCGCCTGGCTGAACGGGCGAGGCGCCGGTCTCTTCACCAACGCCGCTCCGGCGCCCGCGGGTTTTTCGATCCCGGCCTCGATGCCGTCTCAAAACAAAAACGGGACAAATCGTTGCGTGCGTTTCGTGTAAGCTGCGTAGGCCGCACCGAAGCTTGTGAGGTTCTCCCTTTCCTCGGCAACTGCGGTAGCGAAGAGAAAACCGCTCGCGCTCAGCGCCAGCACAATGCTGCCGATGGAGAATGGTCTCTTCAGATAAGCGCACCCCACGAGCGCCAGCAATGACGCGTACAAAGGGTGCCGGATAAAGCGATACGCGCCAACCGTGACCAACGCGGTTGTGTTTTCGAAGCGGAGATTGGCACTCTGGGTCGCCGTCGGAGCCGCCCTGCCAACTACGCGAAGCAGCCGGAATCCCTCAATCGCCAGTCCTATGGAAGCGGCTCCGAGGAACCACGACACAACCTGGTGGGCCGCGAGCGGGTCGCGAAACCATGCCGGGGCATTCAGCAGCACCAATGCCGAAAGGATTTCAAACGCGAAAAGGCGATAGAAGCCGTGAGAGCGCAAATCCCTCAGCGGACGCCGCGATAGCCAAACGATGGCGGCTGATACAGCGAAGAAAATAGCGGCTCTTACCAATGTGTTTACCAACCGTTCGGCGAGCGGGGAAGTATACCAAATTCACTCTGCATTCGCCGTAACGTTATCGTGCCCAGGGGTCAACGGTTCATCGCTCCTCGAGCGCATCCCGCAGGGCTTCATACGCAGGCTTGGTCCGATAGGTCCGGTCAAACGGCAGAGCCGCGCCCTGCGTGTGCTTCGAGTGCGATCCTATCCACGAATATTTGTCGGTGAATCCCCACGTTTGAATCGCCGTGCATCCACGATGAGCGAGACAGGCGGCGGCGATTTGACGATAGATGTCCGCCTGCCGTTCGAGATCCTCAGGGCGAGCCATGCCGTTCGAATCGACCGGCAGCGCCACGTCCATCTCGGTGATGTGGACCTGAACTCCCAGAGCCGTGAAGCGCTTGATGTTGGCGGAAATAGATGCGACATCGGGGTGCAGATTCGCAATGTGCATCTGCAATCCCACGCCATCGATGGGGACGCCGCGCTGCCGAAAATCGCGAACCATGGCATAAATCGCGTCCGACTTGGCATTCACGACCTCCGCCTCCGCCTCGTTGTAAAACAGCAGAGCCTGCGGATCGGCGTCATGCGCCCATCGGAAACAACGCTCAACGTAGGAGTAGCCATTTTCCGCCAGGCCGATCCCCGGCTGATCCCGCCAGATGGTGCTGCGCAGTGTTCCCGGATGCAACTCGTCGAAGGCCTCATTGACCACGTCCCACGCAAAGATCTTGCCCCGGTAATGTCCGACCACCGTCTTGATGTGTCTCTCAAGAATTTCAGCCAGCTCGCCCGAAGTGTATTGTCCATCCGTCAGCCATTTTGGATTCTGCCGGTGCCAGACCAGCGTGTGTCCGCGAACCTTCATGTTGTGCCGGGTCGCGAAATCCACAATCTGGTCTGCTTGCGAGAAATCGAAAGACGCGGGCTCCGGATGCACCACCTCCCACTTGAGGGCGTCTTCCGGCTCCACCATGTTGAACTCACGTGCCAGCGTGGACGCGTAAGCCGCTTCAGAAAGTTGCGCTGGCCGCACCGCGGTACCGATGAGCATTCCCGATCCCCGCGCAGCCTCACGCAGCGATGGCTCTGGCGCAGCCGCCCCAAATCCCACGCAAAAGTCTGCGGCCGCCAAAACCAGTGCCAACGCTCGCCATGTCATGAAGTCAGTCCCGGGCCCTAATTCTCGATTGCCTCACTTTGCCTGAGGAAGGAACTTCTGCAAAGGACACTGCTCACACTGCGCTTGTGACTTTAGGCAGTAATTCTTGCCCACGCCGACAATCAGCCCGTGCATTTCATTGAATACCTGGACCACAGGAGCGCGCGCGGCTTCACTGAGGGCAGAAGGCCGATGCGAGACCCCACTGGGTTTCGAATTTGACCTCGAATTTTCTCTGTGTCCTCGGCGTCTCGGCGGTGAAAAGCTCTCCGCAGCGGGTGCCTTGCCCAGTGCCTGCTCAAACAACAGTCGAATCTCGTCATAGCCCGCCGCGCTCGCAACAATCTGGTGTCGTTCCAGGATGCGTCGCGTGTAAGCGTCCACCACAAATACCGGATGGTTGCCGGCATACAACAGAATCGAGTCCGCAGTCTCCGGCCCCACGCCATTGAGAGCGAGCAGTTCGTCGCGCAGTTCGCCCGTAGGCCGCGCGAACATCCGCGCCAGCGACCCGCCATAACGTTCATCGAGAAAGCCGACAAACGTTTTCAGCCGCTGTGCCTTCTGCCGGAAGTAACCCGCCGGGCGGATCCATTGCTCAAGCTGGGTTTGAGGAGTGCGGCGGATTCCGCGAATCGTCAGAAGCCGTGCCCGGCGGAGGTTTCCCAGCGCCTTCTCCACGTTCGTCCACGCTGTGTTCTGCGTCAAGTAAGCCCCAACAATCACCTCAAAGCGCGATTGCGCCGGCCACCAGTGCTGGCGGCCCCAGGCGGAGAATAACGTTCGGTAATAAGCGCGGATCGCGTCCTGTTGGGCTTCGGTTGCTTCGGTCATGGTGCACAGGTGGAAATGCCAGCATCACTATTGTAGGGTCTAGTGGTTGCTCGGTAGGCGTTGGTCGGTAGTCGATGGTCGCTCGCGATTCATCGTATTCCCCCGAAAGCCGACGCAGGCGCTTGCCAACGACTAACGGCCAACAACCGTCCTGATCGCTCGCTCCCTGGCACACCCTCAATCCCCGCACCAAAGACCATGGTCTGCCGATTGTGATCTTCGTCACGCCGGGATTTTCGCGCAGAAATGCCCTCAATTCCGGGCATAACCCCTGCTTCCCGCAAAGTACAGGTACCTAAGTTACTTTTTCGGAATGTCCGTTGGGTTGACAATTTGTGTCAGTGCGAATGCCTACTCGCTGATCCCCCCGGAAATCAGCGGCTTTGCATTGACCCCGGACTTCGCCGGAATACAGGAGAGATATGTCTCAGCGGCTGGGCGACCTGCTCGTCAAAGAAAAGGTCATTACCCCAGAGCAGTTGGAACAGGCGACCAAACTCCAGAAGGATTCCCATACCCGCCTCGCCTCCGCGCTGGTGAAGTTGGGTTTCCTCTCGGATGAGGATGTCACCAACTTCCTCTCGCGCCAGTACGGCGTGCCTGCCATTAATCTTTCTTACTTTGAAATCGACCCCGCCGTCGTTAAGCTCATTCCCTACGAAACCGCAAAGCGCTATCAGATCCTGCCGCTCAGCCGCGTCGGCGCTTCGCTCACCATCGCCATGGTCGATCCCACCAACGTCTTTGCCATGGACGATATCAAGTTCATGACCGGCTTCAACATCGAGCCCGTGGTGGCCTCGGAAAGCTCCATCCTGGAAGGCATCGAAAAGGCCTACGGCGTTTCCAAGGAGGCCGAGCTCGAGCAGGTCATGCAGTCCATGAACGACGCCGGCGAAAGCACCGACGTCGAAGTGCAGGCCGAAGAGCAGGAGCTTGAACTTAAGGAACTGGAAAAAGCCGCCGACGAAGCTCCCATCGTCAAGCTCGTGAACCTGGTGCTCACTGATGCCGTCAAGCGCGGCGCCAGCGACATTCACATGGAGCCCTACGAAAAGGAGTTCCGCGTCCGCTTCCGCATTGACGGAGTTCTGCAATTGATCATGAATCCGCCGCTCAAATTGAAGGACGCCATTACTTCGCGCCTCAAGATCATGGCCAAGCTCGACATCAGCGAGAAGCGCTTGCCGCAAGACGGCCGCATCATGCTGAAAATGCAGATTGGCGGAAAGAAAAAGCAACTCGATTTCCGCGTCTCCACGCTGCCCACCCTGTGGGGCGAGAAGATCGTGCTCCGTCTGCTCGATAAGGAAAACCTCCGTCTCGACATGACCAAGCTCGGCTTCGAGCAGGACTCGCTCGACAAGTTCCAGAAGGCCATCCTCAAGCCCTACGGCATGGTGCTGGTCACGGGGCCGACCGGATCGGGCAAGACCAACACTCTGTATTCCTCGATCTCGCAGCTCAACCAGCCCGATACCAACATCATGACCGCCGAAGACCCCGTGGAATTCCAACTGGGCGGCGTGAACCAGGTGCAGATGAAGGAACAGATCGGTCTGAATTTTGCCGCGGCCCTGCGCGCCTTTCTCCGCCAGGACCCCAACATCATCCTGGTCGGCGAAATCCGCGACTTCGAAACCGCCGAAATCGCCATCAAGGCCGCACTCACCGGCCACCTCGTGTTGTCTACGCTGCACACCAACGGAGCACCCGAAACCATCACCCGCCTCATGAACATGGGTATCGAACCCTTCCTGGTGGCGACTTCAGTCCACCTGATCTGTGCCCAGCGCCTCATCCGCCGGATCTGTAAAGACTGCTCCGAGCCCGTCGAAATGCCGGTGCAGGCCCTGATCGACGAAGGCTACACGCCCGAAGAGGCCAAGACCGTGCAGGTCATGAAGGGCAAAGGTTGCGCCACCTGCAACAAGACCGGGTACAAGGGCCGCACCGGATTGTATGAAGTGATGGAAGTCGACGATGAAATCAAGGAATTGGTTCTGGTGGGCGCTTCCGCGCTCGAACTCAAGAAGAAAGCGATTGAACGCGGCATGATCACCCTGCGCCGTAGCGGGCTGATCAAGGTCGCAGCAGGCTGGACCACGCTCGAAGAAGTGGCTCGCGAGACGATCCACTAAAAACGACAAAAGGGAAGAAAAAAACTATGGCACTCTCGTTAAGCGACCTGCTCCGCCGCATGTTGGAGATGAATGGCAGCGACCTCCACATCACCACCAACTCGCCGCCCCAAATCCGCGTGCACGGACATCTGGTGCCCCTCGATCTGCCCCAGTTGACCCCCGCTGAGACCAAGCAACTTGCCTACAGCGTCATGACCGATTCGCAGAAGCACCGTTTCGAGGAAAGTCTCGAACTGGATTTCTCCTTCGGGTTGAAAGGCCTGGCTCGCTTCCGCTCCAACATCTTCAACCAGCGCGGCGCTACGGCTTGCGTTTTCCGTCTCATTCCTTTTGAGATCAAATCGTTCAGCCAGTTGGGCCTGCCGTCGGTGGTCAGTAAGATGTGCGACAAACCGCGCGGGCTGGTACTGGTCACCGGGCCGACCGGTTCGGGTAAGTCCACCACCCTGGCCGCCATGATCGACAAGATCAATACCGAGCGCCACGAACACATCCTTACCATCGAAGACCCCATCGAGTTCGTGCACATGAACAAGAACTGCGTGGTCAACCAGCGCGAATTGCACTCTGACACCAAGAGCTTCAGCGATGCCCTGCGCGCCGCCCTTCGTGAAGATCCGGACGTGGTGCTCATCGGTGAAATGCGCGATCTCGAAACCATCGAATCGGCGCTGCGCATCGCGGAAACCGGCCACCTCACCTTTGGGACGCTGCACACCAACTCCGCGTCTTCCACCATCAACCGCATCATCGACGTGTTTCCGTCGCACCAGCAATCGCAGATCCGGGCCCAGCTTTCGCTGGTGCTCGAGGGCATCATGTGTCAAAGCCTGTTGCCCACTGCCGATGGCAGGGGACGCGCCATGTGCATGGAAATCCTGGTGCCCAACGCGGCCGTGCGCAACCTGATCCGCGAAGACAAGATTCACCAGATCTACTCCTCCATGCAGTCCGGCCAGGAGAAGTTCGGAATGCAGACCTTCAACCAGTCGCTCGCCAACGCGTATTTCCAGAAGCAGATCACACTGGAAATGGCGATGACGCGCTCCAGCAATCAGGATGAACTGCAGGAAATGATCGCGCGCGGCGCCGTCATGGTGAACCGGAGCGGTCCGGCTCCGATGGCCAAAGGAGCTGCACCCGGCAGGCGATGACATCGAATAATGCCCGGTAGTACACCGGGCCACATGACCAGAGAAGAAACGAACGGAGCAACGAACGAAGCAACGAACCAAGAGACAACCAGGAGTGCGGCGCCAGCCAGATCAGCAGCCCACACCGGCGGAATACGAAGAAGGAGAGAGCTAACATGCCAGTTTTTACGTTTTCGGGAAAGAACGCTTCGGGCGAGAAAGTTCAGGGAGAGCGCGTAGCCTCCACCAAGGACGGGCTCGCCTCCCAGCTCCGCAAGGAGCGCATCACGCCAGGCTCCATCCGGGAGAAGGGCAAGGAATTTTCCCTGCCCACGTTTGGCTCCGGCAAGGTCAAGGTCAAGGACGTCGCGGTATTCTTCCGCCAGTTCTCGGTCATGATCGACGCCGGTTTGCCGCTGGTCCAATGCCTGGAGATTCTTGGCGCCAACCAGGAGAATCCCACCTTCCAGAAAACGCTGCTCGGGGTCCGGACCACCGTCGAAGGTGGCGCCACGCTGGCCAATGCCATGCGCCAGTATCCGGTCGTCTTCGATGACCTGACCACCAACATGGTCGAGGCGGGCGAGACCGGCGGTATTCTCGACATCATCCTGCAGCGCCTCGCCATCTATGTCGAAAAGGCGGTCAAGCTGCGCTCCGCCATCAAGTCGGCGCTGATTTACCCGGTGGCGGTCGTCTCCCTCGCCGGCCTCATCGTGGCCGCGCTGCTCAAGTGGGTGGTGCCCATCTTCGCCAACATGTTTGTCGGATTGGGCGTCGCCCTGCCGCTGCCGACCAAAATTGTCATCGGCCTCAGCGGCTTCATCGGTACCTTCTGGTGGGTCATCATCGGTGGTGTCGTCGGCACCTTCTTCGGCATCGGGCAGGTTCGCAAGCATCCGCGCGGCCGCTATTTATTCGACGCCGTGCTGCTCAAGACGCCGATCATCGGCCTGCTGCTGCGCAAGATCGCGGTCGCCCGCTTTACCCGAACCCTGGGCACGCTCATTACCTCCGGCGTTCCCATTCTTGAGGGCTTGGCCATTACCGCCCGCACCTCGGGCAACGCCGTGCTCGAAGAAGCGCTGATGAAGGTGCGCAAGGCGATCGAAGAGGGCCGTACCATCGTCGATCCCCTGCGCGAATGCGGCGTTTTCCCCAACATGGTGACCCAGATGATCGGCGTGGGTGAAGCCACCGGCGCCATGGACTCCATGCTGCAGAAGATCGCCGACTTCTACGAAGACGAAGTCGACGCCGCCACCAAGGACATGCTGGCCATGCTGGAACCGATTATCATCGGCATGCTCGGCATCAGCATCGGTGGCATCGTCATTTCTCTGTACATGCCGCTGTTCTCGATGATCTCGAAACTCTCGGGATAGCAAAACAGTTGCCGGTCGTTAGTCGTTGGGCGCCGGGTGTAACATCCCGGCGCTGGCGACTAACGAAATTCCGGGCGAACGAACCGCGAACGGCTAACGACCAACAACCAACGACTGAATTCATGCATTTCATCTCCGATGAGCGGAACTGGCTGACCTGGCTGGTCAAGGTTCGCATCCTGATCCTGCTGGTTCTGCTCGCCATCGAACTCGCCGTCATTCGCCTCACTCCCAGTCCGCTGCCCATCCTGCCCTTTCTCACTGGGATGGTGCTCTGGTTCGTGCTTTCGCTCTTTTTCCTTTTCCTGGTTTCGGTCTGGAGCGAACACCGCCTCCAGGCCATTCTCCAGGTGCTCGCCGATCTGGCCATGGTCACGCTGGTCGTCCATGTCACCGGCAACATCGACAGTTCGCTGAATTTTCTCTACCCCCTGGTCATCATTGTTGCCTGCATGCTGTTGCCTCGATCCTGGGGATATCTCAGCGCCGCCCTGGCTTTCATCTTGTTCGGAACCATCCTCGAACTCGATTATTACGGCGTCATTCCCTCGTATGCGAACTCCCATCCCAAGCTCGAGGCGCTGCAGGTAGTGATCTTCGTCAACCTGTTTGCCTACTTTGCCATCGCTTACCTTGCCGGTCTGCTGGTGAACAAGCTCCGCCAGGCGGATGTGCAACTCAAGGATACGAGCGGGGCGCTCCAGAATCTGCAGGCCCTCCACGAAAATATCGTGCAGTCCATGAGCGGTGGCGTCATCGCCACCGGAATCGACGGACGCATCACGCTGGTCAATCGAGCCGCCCAGCAACTGCTCGGAATCTCCGAAGCCGAATTGCGCGGACGTTCCGTGGCAGAGGTTTTTCAGGACCCGTTACCCCACTTCGGCGTGGCCCGCGGCGATGCCGAAGTGCGCTACCTGGCCGCCAACGGCTTCCGCAAGACTTTCCGCGTCCTGGTCTCCGCGCTCAACGTAAGCGCCCCCGAAGACCTGGGCTTTGTTTATTCCTTTGACGACCTGACCGAGATCCGCCGCCTGGAACGCGAAGTGCGCATGCAGGATCGCTTGGCCGCGGTCGGCCGCCTGGCCGCTGCCATCGCGCACGAAATCCGCAACCCCCTGACTTCGATTGCCGGCTCGGTCAGCATGTTGTCGGATGCACCCTCCTTGAATCCCGAAGAGCGCCATCTTCTGCAGATTGTGACCCGCGAGTCCGATCGCCTCAATAACATCATCACCGATTTTCTGGCCTACTCCCGCGGCAAGCAATATAAATTCGAGCGCGTGAATCTGGTTCCGCTGCTCGAGGATACGCTCACCTTGCTGCAGCACCGCCTTACCGCCGAAGACGCCGGCATCAAGCTCGAGCGCAATTTCCCGAAGTCCGAAGCCTGGGTGCTGGCCGATGGCGACAAACTCAAACAAGTGTTCTGGAACTTCTCGGAAAACGCCCTCCGTGCCATGAAGCATCAATCTGGAACTCTGACCGTCGCTCTCGCCGAACGCGGTCTGGACTGGGAGATGAGCTTCTCCGACACCGGTCCCGGCATCAAGCCGCAGCAGACGGAGAAAATCTTCGAGCCCTTCCAGTCGAACTTTGAAGGCGGAACCGGACTCGGCCTCGCCATCGTGTACCAGATTGTGCAGGCGCATGAGGGCAAGGTGTGGGCGCGTTCCGAAGTCGGCAAGGGCACCAGCTTCGTGGTCCGTCTGCGTCGTCTGGAGCAAGCCGCCGCGGACGGAACTTCCTCCGCATCAGGAGCTGTCCGAACCCCGCTGGCGGCGGGAGCGGGAGCCGAAGGAGGCTCGCGTGGGTAACATTCTAGTCGTCGACGACGAACGCTCCATCTGCGAATTGCTCGACATTGCTCTGCGCCGCGATGGACACAAAGTCGAGACGGTTACCGGCGGCGAACTGGCCAAGCGCAAAATCGACAGCGCGCTCTTCGATGTGATCGTTACCGACATCAAGATGCCCAGGGTTGACGGGGTCGAAGTCCTGCGCCACGCTCACCAGATCTCGCCCGATTCTGCCGTCATTCTTATGACCGCGGTCGATGACTACGAAGCCGCCGTCGAGGCGGTCAAAGCCGGAGGCGCGACCGATTACATCCGCAAAAGTCCCGGCCTGGTCGACGAAGTCAAACTGGCCATCGCCCGCTCCCTCACCCAGGTTTCGCTCAGCCGTCAGAACTTTGCCCTGCGCCGCGATGCGGCCACGCGCAACTCGCTCGACAACCTCATCGGCGTCAGTCCAGTTCTGGAAAAACTGAAGCAGACCATCCGCACCGTAGCCACCACCAGTAGCACGATTCTGGTCTTCGGCGAAAGCGGAACCGGCAAGGAACTGGTTGCCCGCGCCGTGCATACCTGCTCCCCGCGGGCCGCCGAAGCCTTTGTCTCGGTCAACTGCGGAGCGTTTCCGGAAACGCTGCTGGAGAGCGAACTCTTCGGCTACGTCAAAGGCGCCTTCACCGGAGCCAACCAGAACCGCCGCGGCCTGTTCGAAGTCGCCGACCAGGGCACGATTTTTCTGGACGAGATCGGCGAGATGACCATGCCGATGCAGGTCAAGTTGCTGCGCGTGCTCCAGGAGCGCACCGTGCGTCCGGTAGGAGGCACCGCCGAAATTCCGGTGGATGTCCGCGTCATTGCCGCCACCAACCGCGATCTCGACCGGCAGGTCACCGACGGCACCTTCCGCGAGGATCTCTACTATCGCCTGAACGTCATTCCGATTCGCGTGCCCGGACTGCGCGAGCGCCCGGACGATGTTCCGCTGCTGGCCAATCACTTCCTGAAAAAATATGCCCCCGGAGCAGGGAAGAGCATTCACGGCATCGCCGCCCCGTCGCTGGAAGCTCTGACTGGATACGACTGGCCGGGCAACGTCCGTCAACTGGAGAACACCATCGAACGAGCGGTGGCGCTCGAAACCTCGGGCGAACTGCACGTCGAGTTGCCGGCCGAGCGTCCCAAGGCCCGTGCCGTAGCTGCCGGCGCGGAAACCGCCAATCTGCCCGCGGGAGCGGTTTTGCCCGAAGGCGTGAACATGGAAAACTATGTAGCGCAGATCGAGCGCTCGCTGCTGCAATCCGCGCTCGAACAAACCCACGGTGTGCAAGTCCGAGCCGCCGACGTCCTCGGCGTATCCTATCGCTCGTTCCGCCACCTGATGAAGAAGTACGAACTGTAAAGCTCAGCTCGGCTCTCAACCATCAAACCGATCAAACGATCTGGTGACGCTCAGCTTACGGGGCTAAACTCTGGTGATTCCACCTGGAGCAGACGGTAGGCCTCGTCCAGGGTACGAACGATGTGCAAATCAGGGCGAGTCTCTTCGCCCAGCATCTGAAACATGCGTGCCATTCCGTACACATGAGGCTGTGGGGCGACAAAGATCCGCATATATCCCGTCGGGATTGCGGGCGGAGACTTCGACAGTTGCTTGATCACGGTGCTGGAAACTGAAGACTCCGTTACACCTGAGACGTCAGTAATGCCGCGACACGCTGGATGGGACGCCGCGCTTCTTGCCATGGCTGCGTAGCAATCCAACAGAATGTCGTCTGTCACTCGGCCCTCTAAACGCGCGCGCAGGATGTTGTTCCTGGCATCGAATTCGATGACAAAGGGCATAGAAGGCGCAGCGGAACATCGCGCTCTCGGAATTGTGCCACAAAAAGAAGAATCAGTGTCTTGGGATTGTCTGCGGCCGCTACGCCCTCTGCACGCCGCCGAGGGCTTCGAGGGCTTTCGCGATCTGTACCGACCACTGCGCCACCTCGTCGTCGCGCAGGGTGCGCTCGCCGGACTGGAGCTGGGCGCGCATCAGGATGGAGTACTTGCCCGCGCCGACTTTTTCGCCGCGGAAGATCTCTATCGGGACGAAACTGCGCAGCTCGGCGATGCCCAATCTGCTGACGCTGTGGCGGATCTTCTCGAACTCTACGTCGTCACTGAAGGCGAAGGAGAAGTCGCGCTCGACGGCAGGGAAGCGCGGCAGCGCTTCATAACGCACCTGGCGCAGATCATGCTGGTAGAGCCGGTCGAGATAGATCTCGGCCACAAGAACATCCTGGCGCAGTTTGCGGGCCGCGGCTACGTCGGGATGAATCTGGCCAAACTGGGCGACCGTAGCGCCATCCATGATGGCGCGAGCGGAGCGGCCGGGATGATAGTAGTCGGTCGTCTGGGTATCGTAGTACAGCGTCCAATGGCTGAAGGCGGCGAGCAGGCTTTCGACGTCGCCCTTCAGATCGAAGAACGAATACGGACGCGCCGCCTGATGAACCCCGGCTTCGACGGCACTGCCGGTCGCGCCGATTGAGATACCCTTCAGCTCCAGCGCTTTCTCGCCGGAAGCTTCAAATATATTTCCAGCTTCAAACAGGCGAACATTGTCGCTGCCGCGATTCAGGTTGTAGGCCAGCATGTTGAGCATGCTGGGAACCATCGAAGTGCGCATCACCGAAGCCTCGTCGCTCAACGGGTTCGCGAGGTCGATTTCCGGGGCAGTCGAAAAGCGCTTCGCATCTTCTTTGGAAATAAAGGTCAGTGAAATCGCTTCGTTGTAGCCGAGCGCCAGGAGCGTCGAGCGTAGCCGCGCGTCTTTGTGCGCGTCGGGCAGGTCTCGAACTTCTCCGCTGTAGGCGGGAAGCGTGTTGGGAAACTTGTCATAGCCGTGCAGGCGGGCCAGTTCTTCGATGATGTCGATCTCGCGCTCACAGTCGAGCCGCCAGCTTGGGATGTGGACCAGGTAGCTATCTTCTCCCGGAAGCATGGTGAACCCGAGACGGTTCAGGATGCGGCTGACTTCAAGTGCGCTGAGTGGTTCGCCGAGAATGCGGTGCACTTCCCGCAGGTCGAGTATCACCGGAGCCAGGTCGAGCTTGCGCGCAATCACGTCAATCACGTCGCCGATGAGCGTGCCGCCACCCGAGTTGAGAATCAGTTCAGCGACTCGATTGGTCGAAACGACGGTTGACTCGAAATCGGCTCCGCGTTCGAAGCGATGCGAGGCGTCAGTGTGCAGGCCGTGGCGCTTGGACATGCGGCGCACGGTAACCGGGTCCCACCAGGCGGATTCGATCAGGATGTTCTTCGTCCGCTCCGTGATCATGGTGTCGAAGCCGCCCATCACGCCAGCGAGCCCGACAGGCTTTCTCGCGTCGGCCACGACAAGATCTTCTGCGGAGAGCTTACGCTCCACACCATCCAGGGTCTTTAGAGTTTCTCCGGCTTGCGCTTTGCGGATCACCAGGCGACGGCCTTCGAGCAGATCGAGATCGTATACGTGCGTGGGCTTGCCGCTTTCCCAGAGAACGTAGTTGGTGGCGTCGACGGCGTTGCTGATAGGTCGCTGATCAATCAGCTGCAGACGAGCGGCAATGTTTGCGGGCGAGGGCTTGATGGCCGCACCGCGAACCTCGCGCGCCGTGAAGCGCGGACAGAGCGCCGGCTCTTGAATGTCGATGGTGACTTCGGACTTGCCCTGCGACGGCGGCAGCTTCGGCTCAATCGGCCGCAGCGGCAGGTCGTAAAGCGCCGAGGCTTCGCGAGCCACCCCGTAGTGATTCATGGCATCGGGACGGTTGGTCGTGATGTCCATCTCGAAAACGGTCGAGTCGCCGGAGCCGGAAATACCTTCCACTGCGATGCCCGCAAGAGTAAGTTCGTCCGCAAGCCGAGCGTAGTCGACTCGAAGGTCAACAAAGTCGCGCAACCAATGAGGAGAAATCTTCATTTTATCGCTTCTAGCTACTAGCTCCTGGCTTCTAGCAACCAAAATCTTCTGTAAGGTGAGGTTTGCTAGAAGCGAGGAGCTAGTAGCCAGCAGCTGCCTTACCCAAACTGCTCCAGAAACCGTACATCACCCTGAAAGAACAGCTGAATATCATCGACGCCATACTTCAGAATCGCGATCCGTTCCACGCCCATGCCGAAGGCGAATCCCGAAACCTTGGTCGCGTCGTAGTCGACAAACCCGTACACATTTGGGTCGACCATGCCGCAGCCAAGAAGTTCAATCCATCCGCTGGCCTTGCAGTTGCGGCAGGGAGCGCCGTCGCGCGTGCCCTTGCCGTCGCAGAAAATGCAACTGATCTGCACGTCGGCACTGGGCTCGGTAAACGGAAAGAACGATGGATAGAAGCGCGTCTTTACGCTCGATCCAAACATCGCTTTCATGGCGTGGTCGAGCGTGCCTTTCAAATCGCAGAACGTAATGTTGGTGTCGACCGCCAGACCCTCGATCTGGTGAAAGATGGGGGAGTGGGTTGCGTCCAGCGCATCGTTGCGGTGCACCTTCCCCGGACACACCACGCGCACCGGCGGCTTCATTTTCTGCATGGTGCGAATCTGCACCGGCGAAGTATGCGTGCGCAGCAGCAGGCGGTCGCGCGCCGGCTTCGATTCCTGTCCGGCGATGAACAACGTGTCCTGCGTGTCGCGCGCCGGATGGTTTGGAGGAAAATTCAGCGCCTCAAAGTTGTAAAAATCGGTTTCAATCTCCGGCCCTTCTTCGACCGAGTAACCCAGGTTGCGGAAGACGCCAATCATCTCGTTCATCGTCTTGATGACAGGATGCTCGGCGCCGATGGGGCGGCGAATGCCGGGGAGGGTGATATCGAGACGCTCGGCGGCGAGTTTGCCTGATGAAGCCCCGCCCTGAATGCGAGCGAGCGCCGCATCCACCACTTGATCGACTTTAGTTTTGAGTTCGTTGACGCGTTGCCCGACATCGCGCTTATTCGGTCCCGGTGCGGCCTTCAGCCACAGATCATTAAGCTGAGTGAGGAGGCCGTTCTTACGCGCCATCCATCGATCGCGAAATGCCTTCCACTCGTTCTCGGAACCGACTGCCTTTGATTCTTGCTCGAGGGCAGACAGAAGCTCGCGCACTGCGCCGTCGAGCGCGGCGGGCGAAAAGTCGGTCAATTTAGGGACGGCGTAAGGCATCGTCCGAGCAATACCTTTTGGAATTGTCATCCTGAGCGAAGCGAAGGACTTGCTGTCTTGTGCGCCGCAGAGAAAGCAGGTCCTTCGCTTCGCTCAGGATGACAAAACTAACTTAAAACTGATACCTGCAAGCTGACAGCTAAGCCGCTGCGTTGGCCTTCTTCGCCTGCTCCGCCAGACTTCCGAATCCTGCCGGATCGTTTACCGCCAAATCGGCCAGAATCTTACGGTCCAGCTCCACGCCGGCCTTCTTCAGTCCGCTGATGAACTGGTTGTAATTCAGTCCGTTCAAGCGGGCGGCGGCACCGATGCGCACGATCCAGAGCGAGCGATACTGGCGCTTCTTCTGCTTGCGGCCGGAGTAGGCAAACTTCAGTCCACGCTCGACCGCTTCTTTTGCCGAGCGGTAAAGCTTGGATTTAGTTAGGAAATATCCACTGGCGCGCTCCAGAATCTTCTTGCGCTTGGCGCGGCGTTTGGTTCCGCGTTTTACACGAGGCATTGCTGTTCTCCTTTTTTGTGCGGCGCGGGCGCTGCCCACGCAGAATTAGCGGCTGGAGGTAGGATGTACCTCTTCACTCGCCGTGGCTGACTTTTGCCACTCAGCCTTACGATTTTCCCAAAATTTCTTCATCGCATCGCCCTGACATTCTTTGAACACATCGTGTCCAAACCTCCTGTTTGCGGCGGCGACAATCTCCCGGTTATGGGCCTCCACATACGGGGCCCATTCGGAGGTTATGACACAACCTTTGGCCTCTAGTTCAATCCCGTACCGATCATGCAGAAGCGATTTGTACTCCGAAAATCCCGAAGCTGGCAAACCGTAAAAGAACACCGTGTAATGCCCGCGCGCTACATCATAGCGGGCCACCAGTTTTCCCAGAGGCGCGGCAAATAGCCACCAGATCACTGGCAAGACGGCAATCGCGATGAAAGCCAAAAGCGCGTTCGTGCGATTGAGAACCTTGCTCATTGCTTAGCCCGGGTTTCGCTGGCCACTGGCAACTGACCACCGGCCACTGCTTTTAGTACGGGATCATGCGCATAACTTTTTTGTAATCCGCGTCGCTGACCAACACGGCGTCACCCAACTTTTTTTTGCGCTTCTTCGCCTTGGAAGTCAGAATATGACGCAGGTTCGCCTTGTGACGCTTGATCTTTCCCGTTCCGGTTTTCTTGAAGCGCTTGGCGGCGCCTTTGTGAGTTTTTAGTTTTGGCATAAATAGCTCTCAGCTCTCAGTTTTCAGCTCTCAGTTACATCGTTCAGCATCTATGGCGCAATATTGCTTCCACTCGCAGCGATCGCGTCAAGAGATTTTCCTGAGAGCTGATGGCTGAGAGCTGACAGCTACTACGCTGTCTGCGCGCCGCCTTGCGACGCGGGAGGCGCGGGAGGTACGGGTTTCGGACGCGCCGCCGGCTTCTCTTTCGCTCCGCCTTCCTTCTTACTCGGCGCCAGAATCAAGTGCAGCGTGTTGCCTTCCTGCCGCGGACGAAACTCGACCATTCCTTTCTGCTCGACATCCTTAATCAGGCGTTCCAGAATCTGGCGGCCCAGGCTTTGCCGCGTCATTTCGCGTCCGCGGAAGAAGATGGTCGCTTTCACCTTGTCGCCTTCGTCGAGAAAGCGCAGCACATGATTCTTCTTGGTTTCGTAGTCGTGATCGTCCACGTTGATACGAAACTTCACTTCCTTGACCGTGATCGTCTTCTGCTTTTTCTTGGCTTCCCGCTCGCGCTTTTCGTTCTGGTACAGGAATTTCCCGTAATCCATGATGCGGCAGACCGGAGGTTGCGCGGTCGGGGAAATTTCCACCAGGTCGAGGTTTCTTTCGCGGGCCAACTTGAGCGCTTCGAAGGGGGGCATCACGCCAATCTGTTCCCCTTCATCGCCGATGACGCGAACTTCACGCGCCCGAATGCGCTCGTTCATGCGGATAAAGCGTTTGTCGATACTGTCCTCCGTCTGCTGATCTGACAGGAAAGGTGCTTAAAAAGTATAGCATGGGCATCGTAGCGACGCGGCTTGCGCGACTGGGCAGCGGCAGTCAGGGTTGGCGCGAAACGAGACGGGGCAAGCCCCGTCTCTACCAGGCTGCGCTACGCCACTGCCACTTTCGCCGTCCGCAACCGCCGGTACAGCCGCAGATAGTCGTCCACCATCCGTCGCGCCGTGAAGCGCTCGCGCGCTCGATTGTAGGCGCGCGTCCCGTAGAGACGGACGAGTTCGCGGTCCGCATCCAGTTGGCTGAGCACTTCGCTGAGGCTTTCGGCGTTATTGCGTTCGAAGTACAAGGCCGCGTCGCCCCACATTTCGCGATACACTTCGGTGTCGTTGGCGACCAGCGCGCAGCGCGAGAAAGCCGCTTCGATCGACGCCAGGCCCGTCGGTTCGTAGCGCGAAGTCGCCGCAAAAATCGTCGACTTGCTGAAGAGCGAGCGTAGTTGCGACTCGGTCTGCGCTCCCTTCACCGAAATTTCGTGTTCGCCGGTGGAGACGCGCACGTCCGCCCGGATGGGCACGGGCGGCGCCGGAATCGGGTTGTCCGCCCCCACGATGCACACCGGCAAGCCGTGCCGGTGCTGGGTCAGCAAGGCCACCTGCTTTCCCGTGTCCCACAGACGCCCGATCGCCAGTACCGACTCTTCCTTGGTAACAAAGGGATTGAAGTAGATCGGATTGCGTCCGGGCGGAATAACATACCCCTCGAAATCGTCGCCGTAGGCAAGGCGCAGCATCCCGTCCATCCAGCGCGAAGTGGTGACCACGGCCTCGGCCCGCTTCAAGCCCGCGACCATGGTTGCGCGATACCACTTCAGCCAGGCGGAGGCTGCGGGTCCGTGCCCGTGGATGCTCAACCACCAAGTGATGACGTCGCCGTGCGCCACCACCACGCGCGGCGTCGCCACCGGCAGCGCTCCAAAACTCAACTGATTCAAGTGCAAAAAATCGGGACGGGTGTCGCGCACGATCGCGCATAGGTAATCCTGCGCCGCGTGAAAGTCCTGCTCACCTTCCTGCATCCAGTCGAGACGAAACGCGGTGGGATGATAGTCCAGCCCGTGCAGCCCATCCATCCAGGCGGTCTGATGAGGAAGGGGAATCTCTCCAAAGCTGACGAACGTGACTTGCGCTCCGTGGGTCACCAGCCCCGAAACCAGCTCGCGCGCATACGTCCAAACTCCGCTGAACGTGTCCGCCGTGACCAGTACGCGCACAGAACCCCCCCCGGATTCGAGAGCTGGGAGCTGCCCTCGTCCTGCCTGCCTACAGTTTAGGGGCGACGGGTGTGCCCAGGGAAGAGTTTTCTTGGGCCCATAGTCCGTGTGGAGACGGGCCCTGGCGAGCCTGCCCTGAGCGCCGTCGAAGGGTCCGAGCGCGCGCAGCACGGCAACTGTCTGCGCTTACAGCAACTTAGAATTCCGATTGAAAGAAAGGGAAGGGCCGGGCAGACGGCCCTCACGTGCTGCGGCGGTTCAAGTCGAATCGGCCCACTGTGTCATCGCGCGCCGATCGGGGCGATGATCCTGCATCACCAGCTTCGGTCGCACCAGGATCCGCATGGTCCACAGGAGATCGTCCAGGACGGTCCCATACCCGAAGTGCGCATCCACAAATGCTAGTTCCGTAGCCGGCAATCTTGAGCGGCCGGAGATTAGGACCACCGGAACATCCGGCATCAGAGACTTGATTTCCTGGGCCAGCTTCGCGCCCGACATCATGGGCATTTCGTAGTCAAGAAGCGCCAAGTCAAAATAAGTTCTCTTGCAAAGCGCGAGCGCCTCGATGGGGTCATTTTTCGTGATCACTCGGAACCCGCAGGCTTCAAGGACACCTGTGAGCAATCGGCTGGATTTAGGATTGTCGTCCACGTAAAACACCGTCGTTCTGTTCTCCATTCCAAACCTCCGTTCCTTTCGAGAAAGAACGCGGCCCCCCGCGGCCCTTGCGAATACTTTGGGCAAAGATTTGTAAAGCTTGCGAATTGATATTAGGAAATGTAGTTGCTCATCAAGAGTTATCGACCAAATCAATCCAACTGAAACCATTAGAATGCACCGGCGACTCTGGCGCCTTGCGGAGCTGGGGCCGCGCTCTCCAGTAGCGCCCTGAGCTTCTTCACCAAGTCGCGCACCGACCGGAGTTTTTCAGCCGCTGTCTGTGGTAGCCCTGGGGATTCGAGGGCCAGTTCACTGGACAACAGCAGCGCCGTCATCGTGCTATTCAGCTCGCCGTGCAGCTTGCCCATCGCCGCCTGCCGCGCCTGTGCTTCTTCGCATTGCCGGCGTTGCACCGCTAACCGGACGTCCCGCACCAAACGCTCCTTTCCACTGATCCCGAAATTGACCTGCACCGGAATGGCGCCGCCCAGGTGTTCGAACATGGCCACGGCTTCAGGCAGCTGGTTTTCGAGAAGGTACTGATCGAGCACCACGGCCAGGTAACCTTCCACCCGCAAAAGTGTGGTCGCCCGAACCAGACTTTCCGCCACCAGGACTTCCTCGCCGGTAGCCTCACTCAGCGCCGCAGCGCATTCGAGTGCCCGTTCGCTCGATGTCACAAGAAGGATCATGCGGAATCCTTCGCAACTCCCGGGCCAATTGTTCTCACCTGAAAAAGAATGAGTTATTCAGGCGAGCCTGCGCCCACCTCCCGTTCTGGCACTCGCGCCTGGCTCCATAACTCAGTTTCGGGAATTTGTGATTGGTAATTTTGTGATTTGGAATTACTAATCTTGATCGGCCCCGACTTTCAATTCCCCATTACAACTTACCAATTACAAATTCACTTGCGACGCGTACTCTTTCAGCTTGCGATACAGCGTGGTCTTACCAATGCCCAACAATCCTGCTGCCTGCATCTTGTCACCGTTCACCTGCGCGAGCGCGGCGAGAATGGTCTGTTTCTCCAGCTGCGCCATCGGCACGATGCCACGGTTGGGCGGGCTCATCACCATTAAGTCGGCGGGAGCGCCGTAAATCGCGGTGGGAAGATCGCGCACCTGAATTTCGTCCGCGCTGGTGAGCGCGCACGCACGCTCCAGCGAGTTCTCCAATTCGCGGACGTTGCCGGGCCAGTCATAGTTCAGCAGCGCCTTGAGGGCCTCATCCGAAATGGCCTTTTCGACGCCCACGTCGCGTCCAATGCGCTCGAGAATGTGCGCCGCCAAGAGCGGGATGTCCTGCCTGCGTTCGCGCAGGGGTGGAATCCGCAGGGTCAGCACGTTCAGCCGGAAGAAAAGATCGCGGCGGAACGTGCCCTCGGCCACCGCCCGTTCCAGATTGCGATTGGTCGCGGCCAGAATCCGCACGTCGATGGGAACGCGTTTTACGCTTCCCACCGGACGGATTTCCCTCTCCTGAATCGCCCGCAACAACTTCGCCTGCAAGTCGGTCGACAACTCGCCGATCTCGTCCAGAAATACCGTACCGCCCTCGGCGATGGCCAGCAGTCCGTCCTTCGGATTCGTCGCGCCCGTGAAGGCGCCGCGCACGTGCCCGAACAGTTCGCTTTCGATCAGGGTGGGGACGAGCGACCCGCAGTCGACGGGAATGAACGGCTTGTCGCGGAAGATGCCGGAGAAGTGAATTGACTTCGCGACCAGTTCCTTGCCCGTGCCGCTTTCGCCCAGAATCAGCACCGGATGCGCGCTCTGTCCCGCTTTCGCGATGATGCGGTAAAGCTTCTCCATCTCCGGCGCGCGCCCGATGATGTTGCCGAACCCCTGCCGCGATTTAATGGTTTCCCGCAGCACCCGGTTCTCCGTCTTCAGCCGCAGATGTCCTCCCACCCGCTCCAGCAGCAAGCGCAGTTCTTCCATGCTGAAAGGTTTGGTGACATAGTCGTAGGCGCCGTCTTTCATGGCCTGCACCGCCGATTTCACCGTGCCGTAGCCGGTCACCACGATGACCAGCGCATCTGCGCGATGCTTCTTGATCGTGTGCAGCGCGTCCAGGCCGCCCGAACCGGGCCGCAAGTCCAGCAGCACGGCATCCGCGCTCGAGCTCTCGAGCAGTCGATAGGCCTGTTCGGCGGACTCCGCCACCTGGGTGTTGAATCCGAGCGATTGCGCTACCTCGCGGCAGGCCTCGCGGATGGTGCGGTCATCCTCCACAATCAACAGGTTCAGGAAATTCGCTCCCTGGATTTGCGCGGGATGGCTGGGGCTATGAGTGACGACAGTGGCGGCCGATGCGTTGAACATGGCAAAGCTCCCTCTTCAAGACCTATGTAGAGACCGGGCTTGCCCCGTCTCCCTTTGCGTCCGGAGACGCGCATTCGATCGCCGGGAGAAACACGGCAATGCTGGTGCCGAGTCCCGGTGTGCTCTCGACCTCGATCGTCCCGCCGGATTCCGTGACGATGCGCTGTACCGTCGCCAATCCCAACCCTGTGCCCCGTCCCGGCGGCTTGGTGGTGAAGAAGGGCTCGAACAACCGCGCCCGCGTCTCCGCATCCATCCCACAGCCGTTGTCGCTCACCATCAGCGAGACGGCACGCCGCGTTCTCCCGAGCTCAGCTTTGCGAGAAACTTCACCAGGCAATTCCGCGGCCGAGGTGCTCAACCTGATCGTTCCACCCTGCGGCATGGCATCGCGCGCGTTCAGCACCAGGTTCAACAGGATCTGCCGCAATTGCGCAGGATCGGCCAATACCCGCCCGGCGCCGGAGTCGAGCGCCGCGTCGAGGACCGGGTCCAGAACTGGGTCGAGGACTACGACCAGCTCAATCTGTTCGCCGACCAGCCGCTGCAACAGGTTTTTCGACGAAGCCACAACTTCGTTGATCCGGATCGCGCGCGGCTCCGCGGCTTGCTTGCGCGCGATCGCCAATAGCTGCTGCGATAACGCCGCGCCTTGCTCTCCTGCCACGCGCACTTCTTCGACATGCTGGCACAGGCGTCCGGGTTCCGATCCGCCATTCTCCAGGCCGGCGGCCAGCAGGTCGCAGTAAAGCAGGATGCCAGTCAGCAGGTTGTTGAAGTCATGCGCGATCGCCCCTGCCAGACGTCCTAAGACTTCCATCTTCTCGACTTGATGCAGGTGTTCTTCCACCCGCCTGCGCTCGGTCGCGTCCGTGAACATTGCGATCAGGAAGGCGGGCTGGCTGTGGGCGTCGCGCCCGATTGAGACCGTCAAATCTCCCCAGAGCTCGGAACCGTCTTTACGCCGGCAGCGCTTTTCGATTTCAATCGAGTCGCGCTCGCCCCGCATCAGTTCTCCCAGCCATCGTTGGTGAATATCGAGCTGAAGTTCCGGATAAAGCTCCCAGGGGTGCGTGCCGGTCAGTTCTCTTGGGCTGTAACCGAGCATGCGGCTGAGAGCGGGATTCGCTTCCAGAATCTCACCATCGAGCCGGCAAATCCCGACCCCAATCGCGGCCCCTTCAAACATCGCCCGCAAGCGCAGATCGCGGCCCTGGTCGCACGCTGCCGGAAATTGGGTCACAACACTCATAGCGATACCAGGTCTCAGGTCTTAGGTGTCAGGTCTCAGGAAAATCCAGTTCGAAGACCTAAGACCTGAGACCCGCCCTCCCGTCCCAAGTTGGGAAAAGTGTAGTGCGAAAACCACTGCCGCTAAGTGCGAGCCATCACATCAAATATGTGATGAATCCGGGGTGGGCGACTCCTAAGGAAGTGGGATGGGGAAGCATACGAAGGCTTACGCTGACTCACACAGATTCTTTTTTTCGGAAGTGGAGCAATTTCTCCACCTCAGCAACCACGCCTCCGGATTCGTCCTTGACCTCGACCGTGAATACGCGCTCGATCTTCGTTTGAGAATCCAGAGCCTGCCTGATTTCGCTGATCTGCTCTTCGGACAGCCGAAAACTCGCGGAAACCTTTCCGCGCCCCGGCTTCCTGAAGCGGATGCTGGCGGCCTTGTCCCACACGATGTAATCCTTTCCCAAGTTCTCAATCAGCATGAGCATAAAGAAGGGGTCGGCCATGGAGTACAGCGACCCTCCATAGTGGGTGCCGACGTAGTTCGCGTTCCACCAGCGGAGCTTCATCTCCACATCAATCTCTTTCCAGTCGGAGGCGAGTCGCGTTATGCGGATTCCCGCGCCTAGAAACGGCGGCCAGATATTCAAGAACATGCGCGCGTGACGCTTCCAAGTTTTTTTCACAGGACGCTCCTGCTGTGATTCACGCTTTCTACCATAGATGTTGCGGATGGGCGAGAGACCACTGGCGCTACTGTGGAAAGAAGCTGGGGCAAGAGCGCGCGAATTGATATTCTGATTGGGGCAAACATGCCGTTTCATCGCCATCGAATCACGGTCATTCTGCTGACGCTCAGCTTCCTAGGCGCCTGTGGCCGCCCCCCTGCTGAGAATGCTTCGAACTCCGATTCGCAAAAGTTGCCCTTCGATCGCGAGCCGCGCTCGACCGGCATTTCGCCCAGCCAGTCGCTGATTCCATCCTCCACGAAACTGCCCGAGGGAACTCCCATCGTGATTCGCCTCGAGAGCGCGCTTTCGAGCGCGTCGTGGCATGCGGGAGACACCTTCAAAGCGACGGTCGATGAACCGGTCGTGATCGACGGCCAATCACTGGTCGCCCGCGGCACGCCCGCGACCGGGCGCGTGCTCGAAGTCAAGCCTTCCGCAACTTCTCCCGGCCGTTCCAGTGGACCCGGCTATCTGCGCATCGTGCTGGTGAGTCTGAACGTTGGCGGCAGGCCGGTCATGATCGAAACCTCCAGCATCTTCGCCAAAGGCGGTTCCCGCGAGGAACGAAATTCGGCCAGCGGTCCGGCTTCCGGCGCCGGTCAGAAAGATAAAGATATTGTGCTCGGCAAGGATCGCCGTCTCAGCTTCCGTCTTGCCCAGACCGTTGACCTGCAATAACCCCGACCCTCTAAATTGCCGGCGTCTGACGCTCGCGTTATGCCGGCATCTCCTCGCGCCCAGGCTTCGCCGCTGCCGCTGGGAGCCGCAAACGGAAGGTTGTGCCGGCTCCGACGATGGTATCGAATTCCACCGAGCCATAATGCCACTGCATGATCTGGTAGGTTTGTGCCAGCCCGATTCCGCTTCCACCCTTGTCGCCCTTGGTGGTGAAGTAGAGTTCGAAAATTTTCTCCTGCGCTGCGGGCGGAATGCCGCAACCCTGGTCCCGCACCTCGGCGAGAATCATTTCGTCGTCGCGCCGCGCTCCGAGCGTTAGCGTTCCTCCCGCGGTCGTCGTTCCGGGGGTCATGGATTGCACGCCGTTCAGCACCAGGTTCAAAATGGCCTGCTTCATCAGATCGGAATCGACCCGCACCATCAGTTCTTCGTCGGGCAATTCCAGCGCCACGCGCACGTCATGCCGTGCGGCCTCAGGCGCGGCCAACGCCGACACGTTCTCCAAAATCTTCCGCAAGTCCACCTCTTCCAGCCGCAAATCGCGGGGACGCGTGAAGTCCACCAGGATCTGCACTACGCGGTCGAGACGGTGAATTTCGTTCCCGATGATGTCCATGTGGCGGCGGGTTTCGGGATCGTCCTGCTGCAGTTTGTCCTGCAGCAACTGCAGGTGCAACACGATGGCGTTGATGGGGTTCTTGACCTCATGGGCCACGCCCCGGGTCATCCGGCCGCTGGCGGAAAGGCGCCGCGAAATTTCAATCTCGTCCTCGATGCGCCGCACCGATTCGGCATCGCGCATGGTCAGCAACGCGCCAATCGGTGTTCCTTTTTCCTGAATGAAATCGAGCGACACCTGTACCCGCCGGCCATCGGCGGCGTCGAACTCGTACTGCACCAGCGGCCGCTGCTTCTGGAATGCGGGCAGAACCACCGCGCCCAGAACCGAGCCATCGGAAAAAATTTCCTCCGCGGTATGGCCCAGGATTTCGCGGCGCGGGCGTCCCAGAAACTTCTCCGCCGAGGCGCTCACCAGCACCACCCGCGAATCGCGCGTGAACAGCATGAGCCCGTCCTGCAGCTTGGTCATGACCTGTTCGACGTTGTCTTTCAGCGCGGAAAAAATCTGGTTGGTATCGCGAATCTGCCGGCCCAGGTGCGCGATCTTCAGCGACACCAGGCCAACCTCGTCGCCCGAGTTGGTCTCCTCGTCCGGCAACTCATCGCCCGCGCTCGCAGTATCCAGGTTCCGGGCAATGGCCTTCAACGGCCCCAGCGCGACATTCGAAACCACCGCCCCCAGCACCAGCGAACAAAAAATCGCGGCCAGAGAGAAGAACGCCGCCTGCTGCAATTTCGGCGTCAGTTCGTTGCGCAAAAACACCGTTGAGAGGCCCACCCGAACGCCGCCAAATGCCTGCCCATCCAACTCCAGCCCGATACTGACGTCATAAACCGTGGCCGGCCCATAGAGCAGGCGCAACTGGCGCCGGAAGCCGGCATCGCGCAAGACGTTCAAAGAGGCGCGCTCCGGAACCGCCTGGCCATTCAGCGCCGGGTTGGTATCGAGAATCGCGACTCCACTCGGATCAACGATGGCGGCATCGTAGATGATACGAGAATTCCCCACCACCGATTCCAGCATGTCGTTCAGGTTGGTGTCAGTCTGCAGGTAATTCGTAATGGCAGTGCGCATCGCCTTGGGATTGCTGGTGTCAATCCGCGTGCTGGTCAGATCCGGCACCGCTTTGGATGCGGCGTACTCCAGTTGATTGGTAAGCTGGGAGGCGGTCTCATCGGCCCACAGCAAGCGCTGGCGCAGGAATTGCGACAGGTAAATCCAGGAAAAACCGCACACCAGCGCCGTGAACAGAGTGGTGATCACGAACACGATGATGAATTTGCGAGTCATCAATGAAAGAAGCTCTCAGCTCTCGGCTATCAGCTCTCAGCCAGCGCCACCAAGCATTCCTGATAGCTGACAGCTGAGAGCTGAGAGCTTCCTCTCACTCCTCCGTCGTCATCACCGTATCTTGCGGCCGGCCGTATTCTTTCAGCTTGTTATGCAGAGTTTTCAGGCTGATGCCGAGTATCTCCGCGGCTCGCGTCTTGTTGTTATTGGTTGCCTGCAGGGTTTTCAGGATGAGCAATTTCTCCGCTTCTCCAACGGTCGTGCCCACGCCCAGATGTACGGCATCAGGATCGTTCACCACCGGGCGCACGCTCTGGCCAAAGCCCGGCGGCAGGTGCTTGGTTTCCACCAGTCCGCCTTCACAGACGATCACGGCGCGTTCCAGTGTGTTGCGCAACTCGCGCACATTGCCCGGCCATGCGTAAGTCTGGAAAATATTAAGCACAGCCTCGCTCACGTCCGCTACCTTGCGATCGTGCTTCAGGTTCATGTCGGCGAGCAGGCTCTTCACTAACTCGCGGATATCTCCTTTATGTTCGCGCAGCGCCGGCATATGAATGTTGAAAACGTTAAGGCGGTAATAAAGGTCCTGGCGCAGTTGTCCACTGCTTACCGCTTCGTCGGGAACCTTGTTGGTAGCGGCGAGCACGCGCACGTCCACCGTAGTTTCGACTCTGCTGCCAAGCCGCCGCAGTTTATGGTCTTCGAGCACGCGCAGCAGCTTAGCCTGCGTGCCCACCGGCATCTCGCCAATCTCGTCGAGCAACAGCGTGCCGCCTTCAGCGAGTTCGAAGCAGCCAGTACGGCGCTCCAGCGCGCCCGTGAATGCGCCTTTTTCGTGGCCAAAAATTTCGCTCTCGATCAGAGTTTCCGGAATCGCCGCACAATTAATGGGGACAAACGGTTTATTGCGTCGAGGACTCAAATCGTGGATGGTGCGCGCCACCAATTCCTTGCCGGTCCCGCTCGCCCCGGTGATCAACACCGAAGCCGTGCTCGGAGCCACTTGCTCGATCAGCCGGAAAATCGCCTGCATTTCCGGGGACGCGCCGACCAGCAGGCCGAGCGCTCCTTTATCGCGCAAGCGGCGGCGCAGCGATTCATTTTCGGTGCGAGCGCTCAGGATCTCCCCGATGTTGGTCAGAATCGAGCGCAGCCGCCGGAAATCGATAGGCTTCTCAATGTAGTCCTGGACCCCCAGCCGGCCTGCGTGAAATGCGGTATCGGTCGCCTTCTGAGCCGTTACCATTACCACTGCGATCGACTGCGCCAGGTCAGCCAGCCGCTCCACCAGTTCCATGCCGCCCATGCGGGGCATCTTCACGTCGGTGATCACGATGGCGGGAGCAAAGACGGGAATCTTTTCCAGAGCCTCCACGCCGTCGGCCGCGGTGTCGGTGCGATAGCCCCATCCCGAGACCAGTTCGGCCAGCCCGGTTCGTTCGTTTTCTTCGTCTTCAACAATCAGCACGCGTTCCTGTGTCATAGGCCCAGTCAGCATTATTCAGGGAAGCGTCCCGCCTCGCAACCCGTCCGGAGTGGGAAATATCAATTTGAGATAGATCAGCCACAACCGCCTGCGGAAACTTGCGGTCCGGGAGCGCTATGAATATACCTACTCCTGATTCTTCTTTTGCAAAAATGCCCGATTGCTGTAGAATTCTGTGTTCCCAGGTGCAGCCTATCCGTGCGTGCCGTAAGGCTTTATTGGTTCCGGTTCTATTAAATAACTTGTAGTGGATTTGACTTGGAGGAAATTCAATGTCACCTTGTCGCTTGACTTACCGGAGATGCGCGAGTTTCGCGTTCGTCCTGGCCCTCGTTCTGATTGTGTTGCCGTCGTTGCTGAGCGCACAAACCGCACCCAATGCGCCGACTGCGCGGTCGTCGGACGATTTCCCCAAGGCGGAATTATTCCTTGGCTATCAGTGGTTAAACCCGGGCGGCAATATCCCCGATCAAACCCCCCCGCCCACGGGACCCTTGCCGTTCAAGCTGCCCTCGATCTCGCAGGGCTTCGGCGCCGGTCTGGCCTACAACTTCACCAGGAACCTGGCTCTCGAAGGCGATTACGGCGGGGACTGGAACCGCAACGCCAGTATCGACGCCGCCTTTGTTGGACCGAAGTACACCTGGCGCGGCGAGAACGAGAACTTCTTCCTGCACACGTTGCTCGGATTCGAACGCTTCTCGACCAGAGGGGTCCCATCCAGCAATGGTATCGCCGCGATGCTCGGCGGCGGCATGGATCTCAAACTTACCAAGATGCTCACCTTCCGCCTCTTTGAAGCCGATTACCAGTTTGCGCACCAAGACTTCTCCAGCGTGGTGCCCCCTACCGAGCCTTCGCTGGCCCGTTCGAGCTTTAACGGCGCCCTCCTGCGTACCGGTCTGGTGTTCAATTTTGGCGGAGCTCCTGAAGTTCCGGTAACGGCGGCCTGCTCCATCGACCACAACGAAGTCCTGGTCGGTGAGCCGCTGCACGTAACCGTTGCCGGCAGCAACTTCGATCCCAAGCACACCCTCACCTACAACTGGGCGAGCAGCGGCGGCAAGATCGAGGGGAAAGATACGGGCGCGACTATCGACACCACCGGCGCCGCTCCCGGCAGCTACACGGCTACGGCCCGGGTGTCAGATGCCAAGAAGAAGAAAAACGGCGAAGCCACCTGTACTTCAAACTTCACCGTGAAACCGCTGAACCCGCCCCAGATTTCCTGCTCAGCTAATCCGGGAACGGTTGAGATCGGAACAGCCTCCACCATTACCTGCTCCTGCACCAGTCCCGACAATGCCACCGTCGCAATTGGCGGCTGGACCTCGAGCGCGGGCAGCGTAAGTGGCAGCGGCAGTTTCGCCACCCTCACCACCACCGGCGCTTCCGCCGGTCGGGCAACGGTGAATGCGACCTGTACGGACTCACGCGGCTTGACCGCCTCGGCTACGAGCACGGTCACGGTAAACAATCCGCCACCACCTCCGGCGCCCGTTGTGGACAAAGTACTGGAGGCCCGCCTGGCGCTCCACAGCGTGTATTTCGTGACCGCCAAACCGACCGAGAAAGAACCCAACGCCGGCTTGGTCAAGAGTCAGGAGCAAACCCTGGTGATGTTGGCCACGGACTTCAAGAAATATCTTGTCGCCGTACCGGATGCTCACCTGACGCTCGAAGGACACGCCGACGTGCGTGGTTCTGACGCCTACAACCAGGCGCTTTCTGAGCGTCGTGTGGCGCGCGTCAAGAACTTCCTGATCGAAAATGGCGTCCCCGAAGCCAACATTGCAACCAAAGCTTTCGGCAAACAGCACAACATGACCGCGGCAGAAGTGAAGGCGTCAGTCGAGGCTAGTACCGAACTGACGAAAGAGGAGCGGGCCAGGGTGTTGCGCAATATGCAGGTGATCCAATGGGCGAGCAATCGCCGTGTGGACATCACCATGAAAGCGAAGAATGAAGGTGAAACCGAAACGTCGGCGCGGGTGTACCCGTTCAACGCTGCCGATGCCTTGACTCTGATCGGCGGCAGAGAATCGGAGATGAAGGCCAAAGCGGCGGCAAAGAAGAAGGCTGCGAAGCCGATAAAGAAGTAGTAAACACCGTAGGGTAGGCGTCGCAGGAATACGACGGAGGAGGCGGAGGAAGCGCTTCCTCCGTTTTTTTATGTTGCGCTCGAAGCGTCTTGCGTTCTTAGCCACGCTGCGGAACAATTCTTTGGATACTGTGTCATGCAACTTGCCTGTGAACTCGCGATTGCGCTTTGGCTGATATTCCCGGCTGCGGGAGTGGATGCTCGGCTGCAAGATCCGCCCAGCTCCGCGAATTCTGCTGAACAGACTCCAGCTCCGCCCGCAGTTCCGGCAGAGCAAGCTCCGGCAGAAGCCACGCCAGCGTCGGGGGGAAAAGCGGCGGCGAGCGTGGCAAAGCGAAGGACGAATGCTGGTTCCGTGAGCACTGGACCGGCAAGCGGCCCCACGAAACGACCTAAGCACAGCCCGCCAGCGCCTGCGCCGGATGGCACTCCGCAGAGGGTTGTGGTTCGCGAAGGCGGAGCGCGCGAACCCGCCGCGCAAATCGTGCCCGGCATGGCTCCCGCGGAAGCCACCCGCCAGCGTCAGAACGCGGAGCAGTGGCTGGCCTCAGCCGACGGCCAACTGAAGCAGCTCGCGGGACGCACGCTGGACGCGGCGCAGCAGGAGACGGTGGCGCAGATCCACAACTACATGCAGGGTGCGCGTTCAGCGTTGCAGGATGGCGACGTGCGAAGAGCGAACACGCTGGCGGAAAAGGCGCATTTGCTGGCGGAAGATTTGCTGAAGCACTAGGATCCAGGCAAAGGAGAACCCACCGTTTGCCAACCCCAGTTTGTGATACTATAATGTATCACATGACAAAAGCCTCGGTTCGGGACCTCCGCTACGAGTTCAAGAAGATTGAACGTCTCTTGCTCCGAGGTGAAGAGATCCAAATTACCAAGCGCCGGCGCGTGATCGCCCGCCTGGTGCCGGAGCGCGCGGAAGGTGCGAAAACCGCGAGAGAACTCCCTGATTTTATGGGGCGGTTGCGCGAGATTTATGGCGACAAAGTTTTAGCCGTGAGCGGCGCCGAACTGATATCTGCGGATCGAGACCGGTATTGAAGATCTACGCTGACACCAGCTTCCTAGTATCGCTATACAGCCTTGACGCTAACTCCGCAGTTGCAGTGCGCACGATGCAGTCGTCCCCAGGAGACCGTTTCCTGACCACTTTAGGGGAGCTCGAAGTCGTTAACGCGCTGGAGTTGCGAATTTTTCGAAAAGAAGTTTCCCCTGCGCAAGCGCAGTCTTCATTGGACGACTTCGAGAAACACTTGCGCGAAGGGGTTTTTCAAATCCGTGAGTTCACCGACACGATCTTTGAGCGGGCGCGCCAACTGTCGCGACAAACGACCGCCAAACTTGGCACTCGGACCGCCGGCCTTCTGCATGTGGCGGCAGCGCTTGAAGTGGGCGCGGATTACCTCTACAGCTTCGACCGACAGCAGAGGAAGCTCGCTCAGTCCGTTCGCCTCAAGCTGAACTAAGTTCGTTCTTCCCGCAGCTGAACTAGCTTCTTCCTTCCCGCTTCTGTGCCACCACCAGCCCGCGCGGAGTGGGCAAGAACACGGCTGAGATCAGACCGTCTTGTTCGAGTTTGAGTGCAGCTTCGCGGACGATTTTCAAGTGCGAACTGGCGTCGTGCATCAGGATCAGACCATAGGGATTGATCTGCGGCAAGAAGCGGCGAATTTCCTGCTCGCGGATGGGCATATCGCTGTCGCTGAAGAAGAGATCGATGGGGCCTTCGACTTTCATGTCGAGGCTTGATTCATTGCGGAGCTCGATCCACTCGGCAAGTCCGGAAGCCTGGATTCGCGCCTTTGCGTTCTCATAGATGTCGCAGTCGAATTCACAGCTGATGACGCGTCCGCGGCCATTCGCTTTCAGCCCCTCGGCGATCCAGAGAGTGCTGATGCCGCTGAAGGTTCCAGTCTCCACCACGAGTTCAGGTTTGAGGGTGGTGACGACCGTGCGCAGGAACTCGAGCACCTCAGCCTCGGCGGTCATGGAATCGAACATGCGCCAGCGCTCCGGATGCGGACACTCGGGCGTCGCGCGATGATATTCGGGCTGAAGCTGGTCGCCGGTGCGCTCGATCTGTCGCAGAATGCGGCGCTCCTGCTTTTCTTTCTTAAAAAGGCGTCGAAGGTTCATAGGAAGGTCCCGGGTGTCAGGTCTCAGGTGTCAGGAAAATCTCACAAGCATCGATTGTAGGGGTTTTCCTGAGACCTAAGACCTAAGACCTGACACCTGAGACCTGACACCTGAGACCTGACACCTGAGACCTGACACCTGAGACCTGACACCTGAGACCTTGCTCTTCTACTCACTGGTGAAGTAATCCACGGCCACGGGGTTCTCAAACAGAGAATAATCGCGCGTCACGATGGTGATGCCGCTGTCGGTGACGAAGTACTGTTGGCGATCGGCTTCGACATCGTAGCCGATGCTGGTTCCTTCGGGAATGTGCACGTCGCGGTCGATAATGGCTTTGCGGATTCTGCAACTGCGCCCCACATTGACGTGCGAGAACAGGATGCTGCTCTCGATTTCGGTATAGGAGTTGACGCGCACATCCGGAGAAAGCACGCAATTCTGGACCGTGCCGCCGGAAATGATGCAGCCGGCGGAAACCAGCGAATCGAGGGCGTGTCCCATGCGTCCAGTTTCGGCAAACACGAACTTCGCCGGCGGATATTGGCGCTGGTGGGTGCGGATGGGCCATTGCTCATCGTAAAGATTGAAAACGGGCGAGACCGAAACCAGGTCCATGTTGGCTTCGTAATACGCTTCCAGCGTGCCCACGTCGCGCCAGTAGAGCGCCTCCTTTTTATTTTCGTCGACAAAATTGAACGCGAAAACACGGTAGTCCCCCAGCATCCTGGGCAGAACATTCTTGCCGAAATCGTGACTGGAATCGGGATCCTCGGCATCTTTCAGCAATACGGGAATGAGCACGTCCGTGTTGAAAATATAGATGCCCATCGATGCCGAGATTTTCGTTGGGTCGTAGGGCGATCGCAGTTCGGTTTGTAGTGGTTTTTCCAGAAACCCGGTGATCCGGTGGTCGCGGCCGATGTCGACCACCCCGAAATGGCGGCATTCGGACGGGTCGGTCACCAGGGTCGCCACGGTGACGTCGGCGGCGGCGTCTATGTGCTGCTTGAGCATGCGCCCATAATTCATTTTGTAGATGTGGTCGCCGGCGAGGATGAGCACGTACTTCGGCTGCTCCGAGCCGATGGAATAAATGTTCTGGTAGACCGCGTCCGCCGTCCCCATGTACCAGTTCTCGCTGACCCGTTGCATGGGGGGCAGAATTTCGATGAACTCGCCGATCTCACGCCCGAAAATGTTCCATCCCTCGCGAATCTGACGGTTCAGCGACAGCGCCTTGTATTGCGTGAGGATAAAGACGCGGCGCAGGCCGGAATTGACGCAGTTGGAGAGCGTAATGTCGATGATGCGGTAGTTGCCGCCGAAGGTTACGGCCGGTTTGGCGCGGTCGCGAGTGAGCGGGTACAGGCGTTCACCGGCGCCTCCCGCGAGCAAGATTCCGAGCATATCTTTCATCGGCACACCGTATCGACGCTGGCTGCAATGCGGTCCCGGCTCAACGGGCCATACTAGCACAAGGCTCTATTCCGAGCGGAGCGGCTCGGCACAAGATCCGGTGCAAAAAGGAGACCGTTAACTGATAGCTGAGAGCTGACAGTTAGCAGTGCACGATCTTGTCGCTCTTAATTCCGCGCGTGGCATTCCGGGAATCTACAACCAGCTTGGCCTCGTTGACGATCTTCTTGTAGTCGTAGTCGGAGTGGTCGGTAACGATGAGCACGCAATCGTACTGGCCAAGATTATCGAGCGAGGAGCACTTCATCTGCAGATCGTACTTGCGCCCGCGGCCGACGAAGGGGAAATAGGGATCGTGATAGCTGACCACGGCTCCCTCTTTCTGCAGCAGTTCGATGATGGTGAGTGCGGGCGACTCCCGCAGGTCGTCAATATCTTTCTTGTAGGCAATGCCCAGAACCAGAACCTTGGATCCGTTGATGGCCTTTTTCTGCTGATTGAGAGCGGAGATGGTGGCGGCGATCACGTTGTAGGGCATGGCCACGTTGATTTCGCCGGCCAACTCGATAAAACGCGTTCGGAAATCGAACTCCTTCGCCTTCCAGGAAAGATAAAACGGATCGACCGGAATGCAGTGTCCGCCAAGGCCCGGCCCGGGATAAAACGGATGGAAGCCGAAGGGCTTGGTAGCAGCTGCGTCGATGATTTCCCAGATGTTGAGATCCATGCGCAGGCAGAGCATCTTGAGTTCGTTGACCAGCGCGATGTTGACGCAGCGGTAGATGTTTTCGAGCAACTTGGTCATCTCCGCGGCGGCGGGCGAAGAGACGGGAACAGTACGGCGGAAGATGGAGCCGTAAAGTGCGGCGGCGATTGCGCTGGCCTGAGGATCGAGCCCGCCAATCACTTTCGGAATATCGTGCCGAGCGACTTGCGTATTGCCGGGATCCTCCCGCTCGGGCGAAAACGCGACCCAGATATCGTTGCCGCCGGCTGCGCCCTTCCGGGAAGCTTTTAACCCGGCCTTGTTTTCCCTTTCGAGAATCGGAATCAGGACTTCTTCGGTGGTGCCGGGGTAGGTTGTGCTTTCCAGGATGACAATCTGACCGGCGCGCAGATAGGGCGCCACGGCGTGGGCGGTGTCAGTGATGTAGCTGAGGTCAGGCTCGTGATATTCATTGAGCGGCGTGGGGACGCAGATGATGATCGCATCCATGGCGGTGATCTGTGAATAGTCAGCCGTGGCCCTGAAGCCGTGCGCTTTGGCCGCCGCGATCTCCGCGGGAGTAATGCGGAAAATGTACGTGCCACCGCTGGCCAGGGTTTCAATTTTGCGCTGATCGATGTCGAACCCGGTGACGGGAAATTTCTGCTCGCTGTAGAGCAGGGCGAGCGGCAATCCAACGTAGCCGAGGCCGATGATTCCGACCCGAGCCCGGCGCGCGTCGATGCGGCCTTTTAAGTCAGTAAAGAGGGAAGTCGCGGTGAGCTGAGTATTCATAGTTTCAGAAAATTTCCACATGTCCGGAAATGATTCTAGCATTCTGAAACACGCTCTAGTAACGTGGGTTGCGATAACATGCGTTGCAGATGCGATTCTCACGACTGTTGATAGTTGTGCTCGTGCTTGTCATTCTGGTCGCGCTCGCCAGCCAGGCGGCGCGCTTTCTGGTCGTGGACCAGCCCGAAAAATCCGATGCCATCGTGGTGCTGGCGGGGGAAACCAACGTCCGCCCGGCCCGCGCCCTGGAACTGCTGCGCCAGGGAGTGGCGCCGCGCGTGTTCATCGACGTCCGTACACCCGATCTGATCTACGATCAGCAGCTGACCGACATTGCACGTAGATACGTGGAGGGCCTCCCAGAAGCAAGCCGCGTCTCGGTGTGCCCGATCGTTGGATTCTCGACCAACGCCGAGGCCGACGATGTGAGCCGCTGCTTGCAATCGCTGGGCGCACATCGGGTGCTGATCGTGACCTCCGACTATCATACCCGTCGCGCCCTCGTGATCCTTCGCCATCACCTGCCGCAATACCAATTCAGCGTGGCCGCGGCTCGCAATCCGGCGGAATTTGGCGAAGCCTGGTGGACCAACCGCGAATGGGCAAAAACCATTTTTGATGAGTGGTCGAAGATGCTATGGTGGGAAGCCGTGGACCGCTGGCGGTAGGCGCCAAGCCCGGCTGTTGGTGTAAATTTACTGAGAACTGACAACTGAAAACTGCTTCTGGAGGTTCCATGTCGCAAGTGAAGATCACAGTCCGCCCGAACGGTCCCTATCGCGTGGAAGATCCCAACGGCGCTGTCGAAATGGTGGGCGCCGACGGCAACAAATACGATCTGACGGGCAAGACGGCGTTCTCCCTCTGCCGTTGTGGCGCATCCGCCAACCGGCCTTTTTGCGACGGTAGTCACAAATTAGCCTTCCAGTCCCCCGATACGGCGATCAAAGTTGAGTAGAGACGGGGCTTGCCCCGTCTCTAGCGGAAATCGGACACCTCCAAAGCCATTCGTGAACCAACCTGCCCAGAGTGTTCCTAGTGTCTAACTGGAAACCGGGCGGCGAAATTCTGTGCCCGTGGCTTGGCTGTGATCTAGCATAGTCAGTGGAGAATTGTTGCCGGAGATGCCGGCGCTTAAATCGACGTTTTCAGGCCAACGAACGTTTTGCCTGCTGACTCTATGGGTCCTTCGGGAAAAACCCAGCACGCCATTCGGCGCAGCACCCGGCTGCCGCTGGAAGTCCCCGTGCTTGTGACCAGCCTCGATCCCGCGCGGCCATTTTCCGAGCAGTGCAACACCACGCTCGTAAACGCGCACGGATGTGGGTTGATCGTTCCCCACGCGCTCACGACCGGCCTTGCGGTCCGGCTGGAAATCGTTTCGGCAAAACGCCATACCACGGCGCGGGTCTCGGAGGTAGTTCCGCTCGGTGGCGATCCCGAGACCTGGCTGGTGGGCCTGGAGCTCGACGTTCCCGGCAACTTCTGGGGAATCGACTATGCGCCTTCGGACTGGAAGGTCGACGAGCAGAGGATCAACCACAGTCCATCGTCTGCCGCGGAACACCAACAACTCGATCAACCGAACGCGGCGCCAAAGCCCGCTCGCTCCCATCGCTGGCGCCTGACCGACATCAGCGCGGGCGCCTGCTACCTGGAGGCGTCCGCTCCATTTCCCGCCGGGACTCCGGTGCTGCTCAGTATTCGCGTGTCGGATACGGAGTGTTTACTGGAAGGAGCGGTGCGGGTGTCGCACCCGCTGGCGGGAATGGGAGTCGAGTTCACGCGAGCGGAAGGGCACGATCTCCGGACGCGGGTGGCGGAACTCATCGCCCAGTTGATGAACAGTCACGAGGTTCCACGAATTTTTGTTGGCCGGAAAGAAGGCAAACAGGCGCTGGCGAAACAGGCGCCGGCCGCGGCGCGGGACGAATCCCCCGACCCGCTGCTGGATCTGATTCACACGGGGGCGTCGCTGACCGTGGAGGAGTTTTTAAAGGCCTTGCGGGCACAGCGCCTCCCCGTGGATTGAAGCCTTTTCGCAGCCTCTTCAGTCCTGGGTTCAGCGAAAAGGCGCGAGGCTCTATGGCGAAAGGTCCGCGTCCAGCCCAGCCGGGTCTTCGGTTTCGTGGAGAAGACCTTTCCACAGTCCGCAACTCGCTGGAAACTATAAGGCATAGTAGTGAAACCCCACGTTGGTAACGGCTTTAGTGGTTACTTCCGAAGTCTGGTAAAAAGCACTATTTGGTGGTTGCCCTTCGGCAGCTGATATGGAAAAATTGGTTCTGTTTTCCTCCCCTCGTTCAAATCTGCCAGGTATCCTGCTCGTTACTTTAAGAAGCACGCGTCTGCATCGAGAGATGCCGAAGCCATGAATCATGATCGAGGAGCAAGCCGAATGCCGCGTCCAAAGCCGGTTACAACGTTGACCTTTATTTCTTTCGTGTTCTGCCTGGGACTTTCTCTGGCCTGGGGCCAGAACGATGTTCTGACCCAGCACAACGACAATACGCGTTCGGGCTTGAATGCGAATGAGATCGTGTTGACGCCGGCGAACGTCAATGCAAATAGCTTCGGAAAGCTTTTCACCCAGAGTGTCGACGGCATCATCGTCGGCCAACCGCTTTATGCCAGTCAGGTTTTGATGAACGACGGCCTGCTGCACAACGTCGTTTACGTCGCAACCCAGAACAACACTGTGTACGCCTTCGATGCCGATAGCACGCAGGGCAATAACGCTTCTCCGCTGTGGTCGGTAAACCTCGACGATGGCGGAACCCCCGATCCGATTGCCGACTATGGTTGCACCGGTACGCACTACACCGAAATCGGGATCATGGGCACGCCGGTAATCGATCCGGGCAAGACCACGCTTTACGTCATAGCCAAGACGGTGACCGGGACAGGGGCCAACGCTATCCGCAACTTCAGTCTGCATGCTCTGGACATCACCACGGGCAACGAACTGTTGGGAGGTCCGGTGATCATTACCGGCAGTGCCCAGTCCAGCAACGGATCGGGAACTTTCAATCCGATTTTTCAAATGCAGCGTCCCGCGTTGTTGCTGCAAAACGGTATTCTCTACATTGGATTTGGCGGAAACGGCTGCGACGAATACGCTTACAACGGCTGGTTCTTTGCCTACGACTCCCAAACGCTAAAACAGGAGTCTGCTTTCCTGGTCACCCCCGATGGGCTTCGCGCTTCGCTCTGGCAAGGCGGAAGTGGTCCGGCCGTGGACGAGAGCGGCTACATCTACGTTGTTACCGCGAACGGAACCTACGACGGGCCGGCGGGAGGCAACGACTTTGGCGACAGCGTCCTCCAGATGGCATGGAACGAGGACGATTTCGGCGTATCCGGCTACTTCACCCCTTATAACCAAAAGCAACTGGCGCAGGACGATCTGGATCTGGGTTCGTCGGGCCCCCTCATTCTGCCGGACCAGCCCGGCCTCTATCCGCATGAACTGGTCGCGGGAGGAAAACAGGGCACTCTCTACCTGGTCAACCGCGATGACATGGGAGAGTTCAACGCGACTACTGACAACGTAATCCAGGAAATTCCCAAAGCTGTGGCGAACGTGCTCGTCGGCGTGCCGACATACTGGAATGGCAGCGTGTATGTGGCCGGGGACCTGGACTACATCAAGCAGTTTGCCTTGGTCGACGGAATGCTCACGCCGCAGCCAGTTTCTCAAACCACGGTCCAATTTAACGGCACCGGTCCAGCTTCCAGCTCGATGACTGCCAGCGGGGACAGCAATGGAATTCTTTGGGTGATCCGGCACACCAGCCCGGCCCTGTTCGCCTTCGATCCAACCAACCTCGCGAACGAGTTCTATGACAGCACGCAAGCGCCGAAACTGCGGGACAAACTGGTTCCTGTCGTGCGTTTCGTAACTCCAACCATCTCGAACGGCAAGGTGTATGTAGGTGGAACGACCGGTCTAGCGGTCTATGGACTGCTGCCGGGGCTCTCGGCGGCGGCGGGCAATAACCAGACAGGCATAGAAAAGTCCGTTTTACCCGTGCCGTTGAGTGTGCTGGCCACCACTGCCTCTGCCTACGGTTCTAATCCGCTGGCCGGCGTGTCGGTCACCTGCAAGGACGGAGGAAAAGGAGGGGTGTTCACGCCCAGCGCAACCCAGACGACGAACGCGTCCGGAACCGCAAGCTACACTTACCAGCTTCCCGGCAGCCCACTCGGAGCGGTGACCATCACTTGCACCAGTGTGGGTTATACCAGCGCCTTGTTCACCGAAACGAGTGCGACGGGCCCACCGGTGAAGATGACCATTACCTCTGGGAACAAGCAAACGGCGGAGCCGAACACGCCGCTGGCATCATCTTTGGTGGTCAAGGTGGGGGACGCTCACGGTTTTGGAGTGCCGGGCGTGACCGTAAACTTCACCGACAATGGCGCGGGCGGGACTTTCGCAGCCACTTCGATCGTTACCGGTTCGACTGGAAGTGCCGCCGCGCAGTACACGACCGGCCCGAACGCGGGAACCGTCACCATTACGGCCTCGACGTCGGGACTCGAATCGCTGAACTTCAAAGTGACGGTAGAGTAGGACTAGAGGGATCGAAATGCTGGCAGAGACGCGGCAAGCCCCGTCTCTGCCCGCCGAATTTTTGCGCAGGATGTTCAGCCCCGCAATATCTTTCGTGCCGACAGATGGGCTCCCGTCAGCAGCAGCATCCCCGACAGGAACGCCCAGAACATCAAGCTGACCGAGATGGCGAACGGCCCATACACTTCCGCAAAATTCAGCCGCGGCAGGGCGAAGAAATAAGCGTGCTTCAGCACCTCGGAAACTAGTCCCATGAGCACCGCCGCCGGCAGCACTCCCCTGGCCGGCACCTTGCCATTAGGCAACAGCCAATACACGAGAAAAAAAATGGCGATGCTGGCCAGAATCGAAAAGACTTTCATGGTCACAAAACCCACCAGCTTCACATACCAGGCGCCGTAGCCGTGCAGCGCAGTCGTCAAGATCGCAACATTTCCAGCCGTCAATCCCACCGAAAGCAGAGCCAGCGATCCGCAGGCAAACACCAATCCCAGCGAGATCAACTGATTTCCCAGGTACGAGCGGTTGTTGCGAAATCCCCAGACCCGGTTCAGCGCAACTTCCAGCGGCAGAAAAATTCCCGTGGAAGTAATCAGCAGCATGACCAGCGAAAACACTTTCAGCCGATGGTGCTCGCCCACCAGCGCATTCAGGTTCCGAATCACAAATTCCTGGCCGGTCGGAAGATAGTCGCGCAACAGGTTCTCGACCACGCGATACATCACCTGAGAACGAAAAACATATCGGATCAGCGTCATCAGCAACAACAGGAACGGGAAGAACGACAGAATGGAGTTGGCGGCCACGGAGAAGGCAAAGGTGTGCACCTCGGTTCGCAGCAGATAGCGCGCGGTCGAGCGCAGCAGGCCTTCGACTGGAGCGGCGCGAAACTCAGCCGCGCCTTTCTTGTCTGAAAGCTTGATGGGAGTGATCGAAGACACTGTTTCACAAATATTATCAAATACCTACGGCGCAGCTGTCATCCTGAGCGCAGCGAAGGACCTATGGATTTGTTGGCAGCGCCAGAATGCCGAGGTCTCTCGGTGTGTCCAGGATGGCAGACCGAATCGAGGGTTAAGCGGCGGATTTTCACTTTCACCACGGGCTGCTAGGATGAAGGGACTACAACCAAGATGGCCAAACAGGTTTTTTACGATCCCTTGCAAGCGCGCTGGCGGCGGATCCGCCGCGTGGTCGACGTGGCCGCCCTCGCTTTTTCTTTACTGGTCGTCTTTTTCATCTACAGTGCTCTGCGCAGCGAGCCCCTGCCCGACCTTTCCTGGATGTCGGAAAAGAAGCCCTATCACGCTCTGAAGGAAAAGGAGAAGGAGAAGGCGCGGGAGAAACGCCGCCTCGCCACTCTGGCCCGCACCGGACACCGCCACCCATCCCGCAAAGCTCCTTCGCAACTCACGCTGAACTCCGAGCAAGGGGTGCGGGCCGCATTCTATGTTTCCTGGGACCCGGCCAGTTTCTCTTCCTTGCGCGAGTATGCCCGCCAGATTGATTTGCTTTTCCCCACCTGGCTGCAGGTGCTCACTCCCGACGGCCATCTGCAAGCCTCGGATCCGGAAACCAACACCATGTTTGACGTGGTTCACGGACAAACCGTCCATGCCGTCGACGCCAGGGTGATGCCCTTTCTGAAGGCGGAAGACACTGAAATGGAAGTGTTTCCGGTCGTACAGAACTTTGACCAGACCGACTTTGTTCCCGGCATTAGCGGTTTCCTGAATAACCCGGAATCCCGCGCCAGGTTTCGCCGTGAGATCGCGCTCTTTCTTGCCACCGACCATTACCGCGGTTTGATGGTCGATTTTGAATCCTTCCCGAAGAAGGGGCAACCCGGCTACGTGGCTCTGCTCAAGGAACTCTCGTCAGACCTGCACGCTAAAGGCATGAAGCTCTACGTCAGCGTTCAGGTGCGCAACGAGGATTACGACTACCAAGCCATTTCCACTGCCGTCGATGGCGTGGTCATCATGAACTATGACGAGCACTTTCCCGGCGGAACCCCTGGCCCTGTCGCTTCGCAGGAATGGTTCACAGCCAACCTGGAGTCTGCGCTTAAGGAGATTCCGAAAGAGAAGCTCATCTGTGCCATCGGCAATTACGGCTACGACTGGGTCGAGCGCCCGAAAAAAGGAAAGCTTCCACCGGGACTGGCCGACAAGAGTGTTTCCGTGCAGGAAGCCTGGATCGGGTCGCGCGATGCCGAAGAAGACGTTGATTTTGACGGCGATGCGCTCAACCCGCACTTCAGCTACCGCGACGACGATAACTTCCGCCACGATGTCTGGTTTCTCGATGCCGTGACTGCCTTGAACGAAATGCGTGCCGCCCAGATGCTCGGCATCCAGACTTTCGCCTTATGGAGACTGGGCGCCGAAGACCGCTCGCTGTGGCGGGTGTGGGATATGCCCGGCGAAGCCAACGCCTCCGATCGATTGAAAGACGTCCTTCCCGGCCAGGACGTCGATATGGAAGGCAATGGCGAAATCCTCCATATCGAAGCGCGGCCGGCCAACGGCGAACGCGATCTGACTATAGACAAGCAGACTGGACTCATCGACGGGGAAACGTTCAAGACCCTGCCCGAGCCCTATCGTGTCGCTCGCTATGGTGCCAGCAGGAATCAACTCGCCATGACCTTCGACGACGGCCCTGATCCGGAGTGGACCCCGAAAATTCTCGATGTCCTCAAACGCGAACATGTGCCCGGAACATTCTTCCTCATCGGAATCCAAGCGGAGAAGTTCAGCGGTTTGACGCAGCGCATTTACCGCGAAGGTCATGAAATCGGAAACCATACGTTCACCCATCCCGATATCAGCTCCATCGGCACCGGCTACATGAAGGTGGAGTTGAATCTGACCGAGCGCTTGTTCGCCAGCCGCCTGGGCATTCGCACCATGCTGTTCCGTCCACCGTACTCGGTCGATGCCGAGCCTGACACGGAAGACGAAGTGCGGCCGCTCGAACTCACGCAAAGCCTGGGCTACATCACCATCGGCAACAAGATCGACGCCAAAGACTGGAACGACGAACCCGCGCTCTCGCCGCAAGAAATCGCCGCTCGCGTGCTCGACCACCTGCCGCCGTGCCAGGCCAACGATACCCAATGCGGCAACATCATTCTCATGCACGACGGCGGCGGCAACCGGCAACGAACCGTCGAGGCTCTGCCACTGATTATCGACGGTGCCCGCGCCCGCGGATTTACCTTCGTTCCCGTGTACCAGTTGATGGGCAAAACCAAAGCTGATGTCATGCCGCCGCTCCCGACCAACGAGTATTGGTCCGCCTGGTTGAATTGGGTGAGCTTCGGGCTTTTCGGCGCGACCATGACGGGCATCACGCTCATCTTCTTCTTGGGTGACATCCTCATGACCGGCCGCCTGATTTCGGTCGGCGTGCTCGCCATCTATGATCGTCTGCGCTCGCACGTCTATGGCACGCCCGAACAGATCGCGGCCTACCTGCCCCCGGTCGCGGTGCTGATTCCCGCGTATAACGAGGAAAAGGTCATCGAACGCACCATCCAGGGCGCACTCGATTCCGACTATCCCAATCTGCGCGTGATCGTCATCGACGATGGTTCCAAGGATCGCACTCTCGACATCGCCCGCCGCGCCTTTGCCCCCGAAGCCGCCGCCGGCAGAGTGTTGATTCTCACCAAGCCCAACGGCGGCAAGGCGGAAGCGCTGAACTTTGGACTGGAGCACATAGGAGATGCCGAACTTTTCGTCGGCATCGACGCCGATACCATCATCGCTCCCGATGCCATCGCCCGCCTGGTGCCACACTTCCTCAATCCGGAAGTTGCCGCCGTGGCCGGCAACGCCAAGGTCGGCAACCGCGTCAACCTCTGGACGCGCTGGCAGGCGCTCGAATACATCACCAGCCAGAATTTCGAGCGCCGGGCGCTCAACACTCTGGGCGCGGTAAGCGTAGTGCCGGGCGCAATTGGAGCCTGGCGTACAGCAGCGGTTCGCGAATTGGGCGGCTACCACGTGGATACCGTTGCCGAAGACGCCGATTTAACCATGGCCCTGCTGCGCAACGGCTATCGTGTGGAGTACGAAGATCTGGCGCTCGCCTTCACCGAGGCTCCGACCAGCGCCAATGCGCTCATGCGCCAGCGTTTCCGATGGTCGTTCGGAATCCTGCAGGCGGTCTTCAAGCATAAGCGCGTCTTCGCGCGCAAAGGCGTTCTCGGTTTCGTCGCACTTCCCAACATCCTTATTTTCCAGATTCTGCTTCCGCTGGTCTCGCCCTTTATTGACCTGATGTTCGCGGTCGGAGTGATCTGGTATTTCGTCCAGAAACACTTTCATCCTGACACTACCGATCCGGCCAGCTTCCAGCGCCTGTTGATTTTCTTCGTGGCCTTCCTGGTGATTGATTTCATAGCTTCCTCGATCGCCTTCGCTCTGGAGCGTCGCCAGCCCGAAGCCCGCGAAGATGCCTGGCTGCTCAGCCAGGTGTGGTTGCAGCGCTTCGCCTATCGTCAGGTCTTTTCCCTGGTTCTGTTCCGCACCCTGAAGCGCGCGATTCAGGGTCGCCCCTTTGCCTGGGACAAACTGGATCGCACCGCCGCCGTCAAGTACGTTCCCGCCGAGCGCCGGGAATCGGTCAAGGTGTGATCGTGTAGCGCGGACACTCTTGTCCGCGCATTGTCCGCAGCTCAGGAGGTCAGTATTGACCCTCCCCCGTGATCCCAGCCATTGACATCCCGTACCCAAACAGTGTGTCGTAAGGAAGAGAGACGACCATGCCCCGCACCATCATCGAACCCTTCCGCATCAAAAGCGTCGAACCCATTTACTGGACGACCCGCGCCCAGCGCGAGCAACGGCTGCGTGCCGCCCATTACAACCTTTTTCTGCTGGCCGCCGACGATGTCCTCATCGACTTGCTCACCGACTCCGGTACCGGAGCCATGTCCACCCAGCAGTGGGCGGCCATGATGGAAGGCGATGAGAGTTACGCCGGCAGCCGCAGCTTCGACCAGTTCCGCGATTCTGTGCAGGATATTTTCGGCTACAAGCACGTCATCCCCACCCACCAGGGCCGTGCCGCCGAGCGCATTCTGTTCAGCGTGATGTGCAAAAAAGGCGATGTCGTCCCCAACAACACGCACTTCGATACTACCCGCGCCAACGTCGAGTTTGTCGGCGCCGAAGCGGTCGATCTGGTTATCCCCGAGGGCCGCCAGCCCAGCCTGAAGCATCCTTTCAAGGGCAACATGGACGTCGCCGCGCTAGAAACTCTCATTCAGAATGCCGGCAAGAAAGAAGCCCGCGTGCCTCTGGTCCTGCTGACCGTGACCAATAACTCCGGCGGCGGCCAGCCTGTCTCCATGGAGAACGTCAAAGCCGTCAGCGCGGTTTGCCGCAAGCATCGCATTCCGCTTTACTTCGACGCCTGCCGTTTCGCCGAGAACTCCTACTTCGTCAAACTCCGCGAGCAGGGATACGACAAGAAAACGCCGAAAGAGATCGCGCAGGAAATGTTCAGCTACGGCGACGGCTGCACCATGTCAGCCAAGAAAGACGGCATGGCGAACATTGGCGGATTTCTCTGCACCAACGACGATCTGCTGGCGCAGCAGGAAAAGAACCTGCTCATTCTCACCGAAGGTTATCCCACCTACGGAGGCCTGGCTGGCCGCGATCTGGAAGCCATCGCCGTAGGAGTGCAGGAAGCGCTGCACGAGGACTACCTCCAATACCGAATAGCCTCGACCGCGTATCTGGGCAACCACATTGCAGAGCAAGGCGTGCCCATCGTGCAGCCGCCGGGCGGCCACGCCATCTACATTGACGCGCGAGCCTTTTTGCCCCACATTCCGCCCGATCACTTTCCCGCCGTAACCCTCGCCAATGAACTGTATCTCGAAGGCGGCATCCGCTCGGTAGAGATCGGAACCTTGATGTTCGGAGCCGCCGCCAAGATGGACCTCGTGCGTCTAGCCATTCCGCGCCGTGTCTACACCCAGAGCCACATCGACTATGTGGTGGAAATCATCTTGGAAGTCTGGAAGAAGCGCGAGCAGATTCGCGGCATGAAGCTAACTTACGAAGCTCCCTTCCTGCGCCACTTCACCGCCAAGCTGGAGCCCGAGCCGGCGGAAGTAGCAGCCACGGCGCGCCACTGATTTTGGGTGGAGAGCACGAGAGTGGCCCATCCTAACGTCGCGTTTCTTGCGAAGTTAGGGTGGGAGTTATCTGCCGACGAAAACCCCCGCCCGAGCAGAGCTGGGACGGCCACCCGCCTTCTCTACCAGTGAAGAGATTACTTGACAGATTTCCACTTATGATTAAGCTTCCTTCGAAAAATAGTGCGCTCGCTTGGATTAACGAGTATAAACGGGTTGGGTGGAGGATTCCATGAAAGCAGCCCGGCTTTCCGTTCCCTCTGCGTCGTCTCATTCTTTCCTGATCACTCTTACATTGCTAGTAGGCGTTGGAATAACCACCGGCTGCGGTTCAAGCGCTCCGACGCCACCGCAGTTCAGCGGAAATACCTCGGTGACCGTGTTGCTATCGAGCACGGCGAACGATCAAGTTACGCGGTTTGATCTGGCATTTCAGACGTTGACGCTGACCAACCAGTCAGGGAAGACTGTCACTCTGCTATCGTCACAGCAACCCGCGGAGTTCATGCACTTCAACGGAGGGATCGAGCCGTTGATGACGGTCAGCGTTCCTCAGGGCATCTACACTTCGGCCACGGCCACGCTTGGGGGGGGGCAGTATTTGTCTGCATTGCGCAGGATACAGAAGGCGGCCTCGGGATCGCGAATTATTCAATTATCAATCAAGGCCCGACGGTGAATTTAGCGTCACCAATCACGATCACGGGCAGCAGCATGGCGTTACTGCTCAATATGCAGGTTTCCAGTTCGGCAGTTTTTCCCACTTGCTGGACGACCCCTCCGTTTGAAGGGTTCTCTATGACCCCGACCTTCAACCTCACTCCGTTTGCCTTGTCCACTTCGCCGACGAACTCTGGAAACGGCAAGCTCAGCGGACTCGTGGCGGAGGTTGCGTCGGTGGGGACGACACCGTCAAGTTTGACTCTCACGATTGCGGGCGAAACGTTGGGGACCAGAACCGTTTCGGCGAGTTCCAATAGCGCAACCGTATTCCAGGGTGTCAGTGGCGCTTCTGCGCTCTCCCCCGGAATGTTTTTGAACATGGACGGTGCGATTCAGTCCGACGGATCTCTGCTGGCGACTCGAATTGCAGTGGAAGATCCCTCGGCGATCAATGTGTTCAGCGGTCCTCTGATGTTTGTCGACAGTGGAACCCCAGTTCTTACCCAGTATGGGCGTACCGAACTGGGCCCTCTGACATCCTTCGATGGACAAAGCGGGTACTACTGGGACATACCCTATTTCGACTTCGGCAATACCGCGTTCGACATCTCAGGCCAGCTCACGAATCTGCAGAATTTGCCGTTCGTTCCCAGCTTCACCGCCTCCAGCATGGTGGCGGGTCAGAACGTCGACATCACTTCGCCGACCTTTATACTCGGCGGGGGAACTTACACACCCGCGAACACGATCACCCTGGTCCCGCAGACCATCAATGGAACAGTGGTCGCTGCGCAACAGAGCGGCAGCTTTGTTGACTATACAGTCTCCCTCGCTTCCTATGACCTGTTTCCGACGTTAGCCGTGCAGCAGGGACAGACCACGCTCCTGAACAACCCGAGCCAAGTCGAGATTTACGTCGACAGCAGCACTCAGGAACTGAACACGCAGGCGCTTGCGCCCGGCAGCACGCTGCGCTTCTATGGGCTGGCGTTCAACGATAACGGCACGCTGCGGATGGATTGCGCGCAGGTGAACGATGGAGTGACTGCAACACCGCAGGCGAACTCTGCCGTCGCCGTGCAGGGCGTGACACAAGCGGTTCGCCGTGATTCGAGCGGGCTTGTGCTGCGGACGGTCACGACGACAAAGTGAGAGCGTTTATTGGGGCGGGTGGTCCACATCTGCGCCGACCATACCCCCGGTCGAATCGTTGGCAGAGAAACACCTGGGGGTGCTCCACTTCCCGCGGTTTTCGAGAAGTGGGCTGCCGCACAGCCGACTCCGAGGTGGTTCCTTTTCGCAGCCTGCCAGCTTCCTCCAGCCGGTGTAAAATTAAAGGTCACGAACATCCGCGCTAATATCCCGTCCCGGAAAGGAAATCCTATGGCAACCATGGAAGCCCCGCCACGCCTGCAAATCCGCTTGCACGAAGGTGCGTTCAAGAATGAATCCTTTGTCGATTTCACCAAAGAAGAGAACGTGCGCAAGATGCGCACCGCTATCGAAAAAGTCCGCGGCCAACTGGGCCGCGAGTACGACCTGATCATCGGAGGCAAACGGGTCAGGACCTCTGGCAAGATCCGTTCCATCAATCCCGCCAAGCCGTCGGAAGTGGTCGGCCTTCATCAGAAAGCTGGCAAGGAGCACGCCGAGCCCGCCGTGCAGGCCGCCTGTCAAGCCTTTGGCCACTGGAGCCATACTTCGGTCGAGGAGCGCGCCTCGCTCCTGTTCCGCGTTGGCGATCTGCTGCGCGAGCGCAAGCTCGAATTCATGGCCTGGCTGGTGTTCGAAGTTTCGAAGAACTGGTTTGAGGCCGACGCCGACGTTTCCGAGACCATCGATTTCTGCGAGTTCTACGCCCGCGAGGTCCTGCGCTTCTCGAAAGCCGAACCGCCTGTGCAATTGCCCGGAGAGCGCGACACGCTGACCTACATTCCGCTGGGCGTCGGCGCCGTGATTCCGCCGTGGAATTTTGCCTGCGCCATCATGGCCGGCATGACGCTCGCTTCCATCGTCAGCGGCAACACCGTCGTCCTCAAGCCCTCGAGCGATTCGCCAACGATTGCGGCGAAGTTCGTGGAGTTGCTGGAAGAATGCGGTATGCCCGAAGGCGTAGTGAACTTCTGCCCCGGCGGCGGCGCCAGCTTCGGCGATGCCCTAGTGGCGCATCCCAAGATTCGCTATATCGCCTTCACCGGATCGCGCGAGGTCGGATTGCACATCAACCAGACCGCCGCGCAGCAGCAACCGGGCCAGCTCTGGATCAAGCGCACGGTGCTTGAGATGGGCGGTAAAGACGCCATCATCGTCGATGCCGATGCCGATATCGACTCTGCCGTAGAAGGCGTTGCTCAGGCCGCTTTCGGCTTCCAGGGCCAGAAGTGTTCGGCCTGCTCGCGGGCCATCGTGGACGAGCGCGTCTATGACAAATTCCTCGAGAAACTGAAATCCCGCACCGAGCGCATCACCGCCGGCGATCCCACCATGAACCCGAACATGGCTGCCGTCATCAACGAAGGTTCGATGAACGACATTCTCCGCTACATCGAAATCGGCAAGAAAGATGGACGCCTCATCACCGGCGGCGCGCGCGCTACCGATGTTGGCAATAGTGAAGGCTACTTCATTCAGCCGACCGTGATTGCCGACATCCCGGCGAAGTCAACCCTCGAGCAGGAAGAGATTTTCGGCCCGGTGCTGGTGGTGATCAAATCGCGTAACTTCGATCACGCTCTCGAAATCGCCAACGACACCGAGTTCGGCCTGACCGGCGCCGTTTACTCCAGTTCGCGCGAGAAACTCGATCGCGCCGTGCGCGAGTTCCACGTCGGCAACCTCTACCTCAACCGCAAGTGCACGGGAGCGATGGTGGGCGCGCATCCCTTCGGCGGCTTCAATATGTCCGGCACCGATTCCAAATCCGGAGGCCCGGACTATCTCTACCTGTTCACCCAAGCGAAAAGCGTCGGCGAGAAGATAGGTTAGTTATAAACATGCGGACGGGGCTTTGCCCCGTCCAGGGCGGGTCGGGGACCCGCTACCACACAGACCGTTCACAACCCTTAAATCGTCTACAGACGCCCGCGCCCATCGCGGCACCCATGCAATGAAGCCGCTGCCGCTCGTCCCAAAGGACGCGACAATAAGTGCGGATTCCAATCTTTCCGATCCCAAAGCCAAGAATAGCGTCCTCTCAAGTTGGTCCGCTTCTGGCCGAAGGTATTACTGAGGATTTGGCGCCTCCAGGTCAGAGCATGACTCTCAAAGCGAAGTTCCGGGTAATGATTGTCGTTTCCGCCGCCGGACTGCTGGCCGTGGCCGGTTTTTGGATGCAAGGTCAGCAATCCACCCTGCTCTCGGGAAAGATGGAAAAGACGCAGAATCTGGTCGAGGTGCCCTACGCCATTATTGCGCGGCAATACCAACTGGAGACGGAAGGGAAGATCAGCCGGATCGATGCTCAACGACGGGCGATGGAAACCATTCGGGCCATGCGGTACGACGGGAACAACTATTTCTGGATCAATGACGAGCATCCGAACATGATCATGCATCCGATAAAGCCCGAATTGGACGGCACCGATCTCACTTCCTTCAAAGATCCTTCGGGTAAAGCCGTCTTCGTCGAATTTGTCCAGGCAGCGCAGGCCTCGGGTGGCGGCTTCGTTCGCTATTTGTGGCCGAAGCCGGGCAAAGAGCGGCCCGTGCCCAAACTCTCCTTCGTAAAGCGTTTCGCCCCCTGGGGCTGGGTGATTGGAACGGGCATCTACATTGACGATGTGGATTTGGCCTGGCGGGTAAGCGCCTTCAAGGCCGGAGGGCTGGCCCTGGCTTGCCTGGTTCCTCTGCTGGTGGTGTCGATCGCCACTTCGCGTTCGATCGTTCTGCGTTTGCGTGACATCGTGGACCGCTTCAAGGACGCGACCGAGGGAGGGTGGGATCTGACAAAGAGGATCGATGTTACCTCCTCCGACGAAATTGGCGAGCTGATGAAGTGGTTCAACGCTTTCATTGCCCAGTTGGACGAGATGATCCAGGCGATCTCGCAGAACGCGCTTCAGGTGGCCAGCGCCAGCGAGGAACTGAATGTCACCAGCCAGCAGATCAGCGCCAACTCCGAGGAAACCTCGGCCCAAGCCAACCTGGTTTCGAATGCCGCTCAGCAAGTTAGCCAGAACCTCCAGACTGTGGCCACCGGCGCCGAAGAGATGGGCGCCAGCATAAACGAGATCGCCAAGAACGCCGCCGAGGCCGCCAAGGTCGCAACTTCGGCGGTCAAAGTCGCCGGAACCACCACGGCCGCTGTTTCCAAGCTGGGCGAATCCTCGACCGAGATTGGCGAGATCATCAAAGTCATCACCTCAATTGCGCGGCAAACCAACCTGCTGGCTTTGAACGCTACGATCGAGGCCGTCCGCGCCGGAGAAGCGGGCAAAGGCTTCGCCGTGGTGGCGAACGAAGTGAAAAATCTAGCCAAGGAAACCGCCAGGGCCACCGACGACATCAGCCGGAAAATTGGAGCCATTCAGACCGACACCAAGGAGGCCGTCGACGCCATCGGCACGATCAGCGCAGTCATTAGCCAGATCAACGATATCTCCTGCGTCATCGCGACCGCGGCGGAAGAACAGAACGCGACCACCAACGAGATGTCGAGAAACCTGAGCGAAGCGGCGCACAGCAGCGGCGAAATCAACAGCAATATTGCGGGGGTGGCGCAATCGGCGCAAGGCACCGCGCGTGGCGCGACCGATACCCAGGAGGCGTCACAGCACCTGGTGCAGACCTTCGCCCTGCTGCGCCGGCTGATCGAGCAATTCAAGATCGGGCGCCGCGACCCTCGGATCGCGGTAGCGTTGCCGGTGCGGCTTACTCGGCGCGACGCTAGCGGCCGCCTGCTGGATCAACAGATGACGATCAATATCAGCCGTCGCGGAGCGTTGTTGCAGGACATCCACGGGATGCTGAGGCCGGGCGACAAAATTTTCCTCGCTCGCTTGCACAAGAAGGAACAATTTCGGGTCGCGTGGGCAGGGGCAAAGGATACTCCGGAGGCAGGTCAGGTAGGGGTGGCCCCGGTCGATCCGAATACCTCGTTTTGGGATGACGTGCCGGAAGCAATGGCGTCGTCAGAGCGCGAGACGGCCGGCGTGTCCGCGACTACCGGGCAGCAGAGCAAGACGGCGCGGGCGGGCGCGTGATGGGACTGGGCGTCTTCAAGGCGGCACAAACCCTCGGGTCGAACCTGCTCACGCGGCGGAAATTCAAAAGGCCGCCCGCAGGCGGCCCTTTGTCATTCCAGCGAAAGCAATCTAGTTAGTAATCCCCGCGCTCTGCGACGGTTGCGGGATGGCAGCGGCGGCAGTGGCGGCCGCGGCTTCGTTCAGAATGCGGTGGTGAATGGTGAACAGCGCCAGTTCCAGCCGGTCCGACACACCAATCTTGTCGTACACATTGCGTAGGTAATTCTTGATCACCTGCTCGGTCGTCCCCAACTGGGTGGCGATTTCCTTGTTCTTGTAGCCCTGCACAATCAGCGCCACAATGCGCAGTTCCTTGGCCGTCAGGCGGTCACGGACCCGCAGCCCGACCATATCGTTCTCGGTCAACTCGCTGGGCACCGCCATGTCCTGCACCCAGCTTTCGCCGCGGGCGATCTTACGGACGCAGTCCACCAGCGCCGGGCTGGTAACGTTGCGATAGACAACGCCATGCGCGCCCGCTGCCATGTAACGCTGTGCGCTCTCGCCGGTATCGGCGAGCACCACGACGCGAGTCTTGTTCTTGTTCGCAGCCGCGAGGACGGAGTTGAAATCGGAGTGGAAACCTCCGGCAATGATCAGCACCGCGGCGCGAAACTTGTCGAGCGCCATAAACATCTGCTCGGCAGTTTGCGCCTGGGCCACTATGCGCATCTCGTCTTCTACGGCCAGCACCTTGGCGATGCCAGCTCGGAAAATCGCCTGATTGTCGGCCAAAATAAGTTTCAGCATGGATCGCACTCCCGGTTAACTGTTGCGAACGAATTCGTAAGAATCGATTACGCACGCGACGCCCCGGCTATCCCCGGATCCGGCGCTGGCGTTGGGCTCATCGGTCCGCACCACGCGGCCGCGGCACTGAATCACAACATCTTCCTTGCCGCCCGTTACCTCCGGCGGCAGGGTGATTTCAAACTCCACCGGCGAGCCCACCTCAAGTGAAGCGTCGGCGCGGATGTACACTCCAGCGGCGCTCAGATCGCCGGTCATGCCGCTGGTATCAACCGCGCTACCTTCCCCATGTATCTTAATCGGCAAATGTAGCGGAAACCTTTTCCCCGTACGCGCTTCGGCCACGACTCCTCCTCTGCTTTCGCTCTGCGTTTCCATCATAAGGCAGAAAACCCAGTCGGGAAACCACGGAACTCCCAGCCCAGAGCCTACCAGCAGCTATCGGCGTTATATCACGGAAAATACCGTAACAGAAGCCCTGATTACCTAAGTAATCCCAGTAGGAACTAGGTACCCTCCCCACCACCAGCCGCCCACCGAGCCCCGGCGCGGCCACCCCTGGTGCCGGGAAAGTCGTATCTGGAACTTACTCGCAGGCGCTGCGACCAGCGGGCTCGAAGCGATCCATCTGCGCATCGTGTTGGCTGCTCATCCGGCCCCCCGAGGTTTTTCCATATTGCTCCTCGCCGGGACAATAGTAGAGAGCGCTGTGCGGATCGACCCAGACCTCGATGCCCGGGTCTCCCTGCAGATGAATCACCGGTGCGGGCGCCTCGGCGATTCCCATCGTGATCAGCGCCCTTTCCCACGGAGTGAGCGCTGCTGGCTGCGGCGATCCCACCGCCGGCCACAGCAGAGCCAGCACGGCCACAACGATCGCCGTCCCCAGATACAGGTCGGCGCGCCGAAAACGCAGCTTCACTCGCCATGCCGCAATGCGCTCTAGAAAAGAGATGGGAACATCGGCGTCGGAGCCGGCATTGGTTTCTTCATCGCTGCCGGCCCTGATCGGCAAAGAATCGACCGGCAGACTGTCGTCGCTCGCGGGTAAGGCTAAGTCTTCGGGCACGAAATCTTCGGGCACGAAATTCTGGGGCGCGAAATCCTGGGGCGCGAAATCTTCGGCGTCGTCAACGCTCGTCGTCTGGGTGAGTAGACTGCGCTTACCAGGAACCGTCGTGGACGTGTCCCTCGATGGAGCCTCGGGGACCTCGCCCGAGCGTGCCGGCCACAAACCCCGCTCCTGGCTCATCAGCCACATCGAGGCCCAGTTGCGCTGCAAACGTTCCCCGGGACGAAACTCGTCCACGCCCGCGCCCTCGATTTCCACAACGGCCGATGCCGGCCGAGCCTGTTTCTTCCGGTCGTTATGTTCCTGAATGATGAAGGCGGCGGAGAGCAAGCCCTGAAAGGATTGCTCGTCAAGGGTCAGGTTGGGCCGGCTCGTGGGCATGGCAACGGGGGGAGAAGGAAAAGTCCAACTGCAACCATTGTAGTGCAAGTCGGGGCAAGTCGGAAGCGAAGAAAAACAGCTATCTTTTTGGGCTCGATTCCGCTTTCCGAACGCCGTTTTGGCATTGCTTCATGAAGACGGCCTAATAAAGGGCGAATGAAAGTAGAACACCGAAACGTAACTCTATGGTTTTAAACGGCGTCTTCTGGAGCGAAGAATTGGCGAATCGCTTGCTTCGGTTTACAACGGGTCGCAAACCCCAGGACTGAACTGAAGGAGAAGACGAAACGACCATGATCAACCTCAACGAAATCAAGATCACACCCCGTGACCAGCAGGTGCTGCGTCTGCTGGTGCAGGGATGCAGCAACAAGGAAATCGCCAGCCACTTGAACATCAGTCCGCGCACGGTCAAACAGCATCTGCGCACGCTGTTTCTGCGCGCCGGCATCAAAGAAGGCCGGAAGCGGGTGAAGCTCGCCACCGCCATGTTCATCAAGGAGCAGGTGCAACCATGCCACCCTGTGATCGGCTAACCGTCAAGGAAGTTCAAGTCGCAACCCTGGTCTGGCAGGGTTTAACCAACAAAGACATTGCCAGGGTGCTCATCACCAGCGAGCAGGTCGTGAAGAATTACTTGCGCACCACCTTCGACAAGCTCGGAGTGTGGACCCGCCTCGAACTGGCGCTCTACGTCGCCGGCCACGGTGGCGCGAGCTGGCATGTGCAACCCGGGAACGGGCTGTTGTCTTCGACCGCAGGATGGAACGCGTCCTCGGGCGAGGAAGCTGTTCCTTTCGCGGATGCGGGAAGAAAAGCGGCGGTGGCCGGAGGGACGCCCTAACAGGCTGCGGAAAGACTCGATACCGCGCTTGATTTTGGGTGGCGCAGCGCTTCAGCGCTGCGATAACGGGCTTATTTTCAGCTCCGGCTTTAGCCGCTGGGGTGATGGTTGCTGGCCTATTACGCCGCTTGGACTGATTCCGAAACGCCCGGCCCCGGCGGAATTGTTCCCGTTCGAGGGTTGCGGAGAGCAACAGATTTCACACCGGCAGCAGCGACCCGTAGCTTCTGGCAATCCGCTGGTCGTACGTGGCTGCCAGCCTAACTAGCATGTTTTCAAAAGAATACCCCATCCGCTTCTGCCGGAAGCAGCGCCCGGCAGAGGCGCACCAACCGCTGTCATCCCGGTAATCAAATTGCTCGGTTACCCTCGGACCCGTTCGACCCGCTTCATCCGTGGAGAGCTTCGCGAGTTCAGCACCCCATGAATTCAGACCCGAGACTGAGGTAGGTATGGCGTACAAGGATATCTTCTGGATGGCCTGCGACTCAACCGAGCAGCTGCGGGCCGAATACGGGCCCTTCCACACCCGCGAGGAAGCCGAACTCGAAGCCCGCAAACTCGGTTTTGGATACCTGCTGCGCTACGAGCACATTCTGGGTCCGAACGAAGAGATTGAAGAAGTGCGCTGCGTTTTCATCGAGTTGCAGAACCTCGAATTGCAGAATGAAGACATGCAGGCTCCTCCCAAACCGGGCGTGACTTTTCACACTCGCTGTGCCAGTTGCGGCGAGACTGCGACCCACGAGCGATCGTGGCAAGCCGAAGTCTGGGCTGACATCCACGAATTCGAACATGATCGCCACCGCGTCCGCCTCTTCGAACATGCCCGCGGAGAAGGTCTGCGCGAAATCGCCGACTGGCGAGGCTTCGCCGCCTGAGCGAATCGCGACAAACTGCACCAATCACACCAAAATTGTCATCCTGAGCGAAGCGAAGGACCTGCTTTTGCCCGCGCCCAATGGCCGGCTGCCCCATCCTAACGTCCGCGTTTTTGCGCGACGGTAGGGTGGGAGTCCACGTCCGCCGACCGTTAGGGGATTCTGACCAACGACCGAAATGCTGAAAAAGTCAGGCGTCAGATTGCTACACAAACCATCCGTGATCGAAGTCCGTTGACTTAAGACCCGTCGGGCGCAACGATAGAGATCTGATTGGGGAAGCTTCGGCGTCTGTCCGTCAGAGACGACCCCCGAAGCTGCCCCAAGCCCACTTTCAGCGCTATTTGACAATTTAAGTTGTTGATTTTCAAAGACTTTACGAGCAAGTCCTTTAAACCCAAAGACCTGGCGGGAATTTTCCCTAACCCCATGATTCCAAGAGACCGATGGATGGGAGGGGGGGTACCCGTAAAGATATGCCGGGTAGGGGTCCTTCGACTCCGCTCAGGATGGCAAGTTGGATGGGCGAGCCCCAACGGATGATCCCGACTTCACCGCGTCAGTTTTGCGGCGGCGGGTTCGTCTAGCATCCAGAGCAATTTTCCGTCGGAGGGTTCGACTCTTTGCGAGGGCAGTGGAGGCGTGGTCTTCGCTTCCAGAACCTGATGCAGCATTTCGGCTTTGTCGGGGCCACTGGCGAGGAACATCACTTCGGCTGCGCGATTGAGAACGGGAAAAGTTAACGTGATGCGGTGGGTGTTGAACTTCGCGACCCAGTTCGAAACCACCAACCGCGACTGCTCGTCGAGCGCTGCGGAATCGGGGAAGAGCGAGGCGGTGTGGCCATCGGGACCCATGCCGAGCAGAATCAGGTCAAAGCGCGGGAATTCCCCGGGATGGAGTTGGAAGAATCTCCGAAGCTGGGCTTCATAGCCGGACGCAGCGGCGGCGGCATCGGGATTCTCGGCTGGGACGCGAAAGACGTTTTCGGGGGGAATCGTGATCTTCGTCAACAACGATTCCTCGACCATGCGGTAATTGCTTTCGGGATCGGTGGGCGGGACGTGACGCTCGTCGCCGAAAAATAGGAAGGCGCGATTCCAGGCGAAGTCGGCGTAATTCGAGGCCAGCAAAGAATAGAGAGCTTTGGGAGTCGAGCCTCCGGAGAGCGCGACCGTGAATCGTCCTTGAGCGCCAATGGCGGCGCGGCCCGCGCGCACAAATTCTTCAGCGGCGGCGTGGAAGAGATCGGCCGCGGTGGGGAGGACTTCGATGGATCGAGTCGAGGACATAGTGAGTTCGTAATTTTGCGATTCGATCCGCCGCGAAAGTTCTTAACCATAGGGAGCACAGAGGAACACAGGGGGAACTTTAACACCCCTGTGTTTCTCTGTGCTCCCTGTGGTAATGGTTCCAGCATGCGCCGGACTATTTCTCGAAATTTCTCCAGCGGCGGCCATCGCGCTCCATCAGTTCATCGGACTCTCTTGGGCCCCAGGTTCCAGCGGGATAGTTGGGGAAATTGCGCGGCGGCAGCGCCTTCCACACATCGAGCACGGGATTGACAATGCTCCAGCCAGCTTCGACCATGTCGGCGCGCTGGAACAGCGTGGCGTCCCCGATCATGCAGTCGTGCAGCAGGCGTTCGTATCCGGTCGCGGAAGAGGCTCCAAAATAATCGGCGTAGTTGAAGTCCATATTCACTTCGCCGAGTTGCATTGCGGGTCCGGGAGTTTTGGCGGCGAAGCGCAACGAAATGCCTTCTTCCGGCTGGATGTGCAGCACCAGTTGATTGGGCATCATGTTTTCCACTTGGGTTTCGCGAAAGAGCATGAAGGGCGCGCGCCGGAACTGGATCACGACATGCGTGTTGCGTCCGGGCAAGCGCTTGCCGGTACGGAGATAGAAGGGAACTCCGGCCCAGCGCCAGTTGTCGATGAGCAGGCGCATGGCGACGAAAGTTTCGGTGCGCGAGTCGGGAGGAACGCCAGCTTCGGAGCGGTAGGCGGGCACGCGCTGGCCGTCGGTTGTGCCTTCTCCATATTGGCCGCGGATGGTTTTGCTGAGCACATCTTCGTTGCTGAAGGGCTGGATGGCGTGCAGGATTTTGGCCTGCTCGTCGCGCACGGCGTTAGCCTCGAAGGAAATCGGCGGCTCCATTGCGGTGAGGGTGATGAGCTGCATGATGTGGTTGGGCACCATGTCGCGCAGGGAACCCGCTCCATCAAAATAGCCGCCGCGGGTTTCGACGCCAACGGTTTCGGCGACCGAAATCTGCACGTGATCGATGTAGCGGCGATTCCAGATGGGCTCGAAAATCCCGTTGGCGAAACGAAGCGCCAAAATGTTCTGGACGGTTTCTTTGCCGAGGTAATGGTCGATGCGGTAAATCTGGCATTCGGAAGCGACTTTCAGGAGTTGCTGGTTCAGAGTTTTGGCGGAATCGAGATCGTGGCCAAAAGGTTTTTCGACGATCACGCGCCGCCAATGGCCGTTTTCTTCCCGCATTAAGCCGGTCTTGGAGAGCCGCTCCACGATGTCGCCGAAATAATTGGGCGCGGTGGCGAGGTAGAAAAAATAGTTGCCGTGGGAGTTGTGCTCCTGGTCAACCTTGGCCAGCGTTTCTTTCAGCTTGTCGTAGGTAGCGGGATCGTCGAAATCGCCGTTGACGTAATTGATGCGGCGGGCAAACCATTCCCACAAATCGGCATCGATGGCGCCGGTGGCGAACTGCTTGAAGTCTTCGGTGAGCTTTTTGCGGGCGTCTTCATTGCTCATGGGACTGCGGCCCACGCCGATCACCGCGAACTCGCGCGACAGCAATTGCTGGCTGGCGAGGTTGTAGAGAGCGGGAATCAGCTTGCGGCGGGTCAGGTCTCCGGTGAAACCGAAAATCACCATGACGCACGGATCGGCCGTGCGCCCGACTCGCGGTTTGGTTGCTGCGGGCAGAACTTCCAGTTGCGCCATGATTTCCTCGATTAAGGCATTGAATCATTGAGGCATTTAGTCATTGAATCATTGGGGCATTGAGGACCAAATGGTTCTAATGATTCAATGACTAAATGATCCGATGACTCAATGTTTCTTCGGTTCCACGTGACCGCCAAACTTCTGTCGCATGGCGGAGAGCATCTTCTCCGCGAAGGTGTGCTCCTGCCGGGAGCGAAAGCGCGTGTACAGGGCTGCCGTCAGGACTTCGGCCGGAACCGCCTCTTCGATCGCCGCCTGAATGGTCCAGCGGCCTTCGCCCGAATCCTGCACAAAACCGCTGTACTCGGCGAGCGTGGGATTCTCGGCCAGTGCCATCGCCGTCAAATCGAGCAACCATGAGCTCACCACGCTGCCGCGCCGCCAGACCTCGGCAATATCGGGCAGGTTGAGATCGTAGCGGATATCTTCGGGAAGGTCTTTGCTGGTCGCGTTCTTGAAAATATCGAAGCCTTCGGCATAGGCCTGCATCATGCCGTATTCGATGCCGTTGTGGACCATCTTTACGAAATGTCCGGAACCGGACGGGCCGCAGTGGATGTAGCCGTCTTCGGCAGTGCCGCTCATCTTGTCACGCCCCGGAGTGCGCGGGATGTCGCCGCGGCCTGGGGCCAGCGTCTTGAAGATCGGGTCGAGGCGCTGGACGGCCTCTTTCGGGCCGCCAATCATCATACAATAGCCGCGCTCGAGTCCCCAGACGCCGCCGCTGGTGCCGACGTCGACGTAGTGCACGCCTTTGGCGGCGCAGATCTTCGAGCGGCGGACATCATCTTTGAAATAGGAGTTGCCGCCGTCGATGATGGTGTCGCCGGCCTGCATGCGCGCGACGAGAGCCTGCACCGTTTTTTCCGTGGGATCGCCGGAGGGCACCATGATCCAGACGGCGCGCGGCGGGTTCAGCTTGCTGACCAGGTCATCGAGCGAAGAGGACGCAATTGCGCCTTCGCCGGCGATACTCTTCACGGCGTCGGCGCTCAGATCGGATACCACCATGGTGTGACCGCCGCGCATCAAGCGGCGTGTCATATTGGCGCCCATGCGGCCTAGACCTACCATTCCCAGTTGCATGCATGCTCCCTCAAACCGCTGTTGAATTGTCATCCTGAGCGAAGCGAAGGACCTGTTGTTCGCCGCGAGAAGCAGGTCCTTCGCTTCGCTCAGGATGACAATTCATAAAAAGGTTCGACTTTGCTGGTGACCCAACATGCACCAGAGGCTACACAACCTGCTTCACCAGTTCTGCCAGCTTCGTGAGTCCGGCTTTGACATCGCCGCCTAGATGTACGCGCAGGGCGCGGCGCTTGCGGTCGGCGAGAACCTGGAAGTCTCCGCGAGCCTGCGCCGCTTTCACTACCCCGAAAGTGTACTTCTGTCCGGGAACCGGCAAGTCCTGAGCGTCGTCGCAGGTGATCTGCAGGAACACGCCACTGTTGGGGCCACCTTTATAAGCTTGTCCGGTGGAGTGCAGGAAACGCGGCCCGAAGCCGAGACAGGTGGCTACGTGTTTGCGGTCGCGCACGGCCATGCGCAGATCCTGCAACAGAGATTCGTGCTCCGCATTCATCTCGACATAGCCAAGCACGGCAAAATAATCGCCTGCACCCAGACGCCCGAGATGCGCGCGCAGATAATTCTTGAGCGAGCGGTCGGACCCAGTGGCTTGACCGAGCGCGGCGGCGTTTTTCTGGTCGGTGAAGAGCATAAAGCCCGCTTCTTCGAGGATGGGTTTCTCCGGAGGAAGCGATCCCTTGCTTTCATACTCGGAGGTGAGTTGCCTGGTTACAATCTTGCTCGCTTCGACGTCGGGCTGATTGAAGGCATTGATGCCGAGGATCGAGCCCGCGACGGCGGTCGCAATCTCCCAGCGGAAGAATTCCTGTCCGAGGCTGTAAATGTCGGATACGGCAATGCGCACTACAGGATGCCCGGCGTTTTCGAGCGCGGCAACCTTGGCGTCCTGTGCGGCATCGGGCGCGGTCTCCAGCCGAAGGTAGGCGAAGATGCGATCATTTCCATATACCCCCGGAGCGCCGAGGTCTTCGCGATCGACTGGGATGATGCCCTTTCCGAGCTTGCCGGTGGACTCGGCGATCAGCTGTTCGAGCCACGCGCCCAGGTCCGCAATACCGGGCGAAGTGATGAGCGTAATTTTGTCGCGGCCAAGTTCTGCGGCTGTGCCCATGATCAGGCCGAGCATCACTCCCGGATTCTGTTCCACCGGAACGGACGGCTTGCAGGCTTCGACCATTTCTTTCGTGCGGTCGAGAAACTTGCCAGTGTCGAGGCCCATGGCCGCAGCCGGAACCATGCCGAAGTTCGAGAGCGCGGAGTAGCGCCCGCCGATAGAGGGCAGGCCGTAGAAAATGTGGCGGAAATGATCGCGCTCGGCAACCAACTGCATCTTCGAGCCGGGATCGGTAATGGCGATGAAGCGGCTGCCCGCCTTGTCTTTGTTGTTGCCCACGGTCTGCGTTACGCGCTCAAAGAAATACTGCTTGTAGATGTTGGGCTCGAGCGTGCTGCCGGATTTGCTGGAAACGATAAAAAGCGTCTTGGCGAGGTCGATCCTGTTTTCGACGCTTCGGATTTGCGCCGGGTCGGTCGAGTCGAGGATGTGGAGGCGTGGGTAGCCGGGCGTTTGCGGAAAGGTTAACGCCAGCACTTCGGGACAGAGGCTGGATCCGCCCATGCCGAGCAGAAGAATGTGGGAGAAGCCGGCGCTCTTCACCTCGGCGGCGAAGTTTTTCAGTTGGCTTGCGTTGGTGAGTTGTTCGTCGGCGATGCCTAGCCATCCCAGCCATTTGGCTTCGTCTTCGTTGGTCAAGAGGGAGGCATCCTGCTGCCAGAGGCGTCTTACTTTTCCCGAAGCGCGCCAATCGTTAAGGTTTTTTTTTACGGCAGCGTCGAGATCGGCTGGAAGAGATGCGGCCTGCTGATTTACCTGCGGCGTGGGTCGCTTCGTACTTTTTTCGACCGCGGCCAGCAGAAGGTCGAAGGCGTCGGCAAACAGCTTGACGCCGTCGGTCGTCAGCTTGTCGGTCACGTCTTTCATGACGATGCCAACGGCGGCGAGATCAGCCATCGTCTTCCTTGCTGCGTCCAGGTTTTCGGTGAGACTGGGGCGCGGCTTGCCGTGATCGCGGAAGGCATCGAGCGTCGCCGGAGGAACGGTGTTGACGGTGTCGGGTCCGATCAACTCCTCGATGTAAAGGACGTCGCGGTAATTCGGATTCTTCGTGCTGGTGCTCGCCCAGAGTACGCGCTGGGTCTGCGCGCCTTTGGCGGCCAGGGCTTTCCAACGCGGAGAAGAAAAGATGCGCTGGTAAGCTTCGTAGGTCAGCTTGCCATTGGCGATGGCTACCTTGCCCAGAATTCCTTGCAGCTTTGCTTTGCCGGCTGCGTCGGTGTCTTTCTTCAATTGGTCGCCCACTAGCGAGTCGACGAGTGAATCGATGCGGCTGATAAAGAAGCTGGCTACGCTGGCAAGCTTGCTTACATCGCCGCCGGTCGCGGCGAACTTCTCAACTCCCTCAATAAAGGCTGCGGCGACCTCCTCATAGACCCCTTGCGCGAACAGCAGCGTCACGTTGACGTTGATGCCTTCGCTGATCAACTGGCGAAACGCGGGGATGCCTTCCGGCGTGCCCGGCACTTTGATCATCAGGTTTTCGCGGGCTACGCTCTTCCACAGCCTGCGCGCCTCGTTGAGGGTGCCTTCGGTGTCGTGCGCGAGATACGGGGAGACTTCCAGGCTCACGTAGCCGTCGCGCTTCTTCGTGCTCTGGTAAACAGGACGGAGCAAATCGGCCGCATCCTGAATATCGCGAATGGCCAGGAGTTCATAGCGGCCTTTGGCGTCGAGGTCGGCGCGGCCGGCGAGCGAGTCGAGAAAATCCTGGTACTGGGTCGAGCCGGCAATGGCCTTCTCGAAAATCGAGGGATTCGACGTCATCCCGCGCAGTCCGTCTTCCTGGATCAGGCGTTGCAGTTCGCCGCCCTTTAGCAGGTCGCGGCGGATGTAGTCGAGCCAGATCGACTGCCCGAAATTTTGAAGCTGGGTGAGAGGATTCGCGGCCTTTGCGGTCTCGAGCGTGTCTACTGGATTCATAACATCTCCTACGGCGCAGAATAATGGCCTGACGCTAAAACACGGTTACCGTACTCAGCCCCTAAAGGGGCATTTGTTTTCGAGCAACCTGCGGCATCGCTAAAGCGATGCCCTGATACGAACCCTCAAGTTGTCACAGTCCATTCAACCGTCACGTCAAGGTTATTTTCCGAGCAGGTCGCGGGCTGCTTGGATTACGGCCTCGGCCGTGAAGCCGAACTTCTTCTGCAAATCTTTTAGCGGGGCGGAGGCTCCGAAGGTTTTCATGCCGATAATGCGTCCTTTTGGGCCTGCATATTTTGCCCAACCGAAGGTCGAAGCCATCTCGACTGCGACTCGCACGGTGACCTCGGGTGGAAGCACCTCATCGCGGTAACTCTGGTCTTGATGCTCGAACAAATCCCACGACGGCATGCTGACTACTCGCGCCCGAATGCCTTCCGCCCTTAGTTTCTCGTAGGCATCGATGCAGAGGTACACTTCGCTGCCAGTGGCCATGAGAATCACCTGCGGCTTGCCCCCTTCGGCGTCGGCGAGGATGTAGGCGCCACGCGCCACGCCTGCGGCTGACCTATATTTGGTGCGATCGAAAGTCGGTAGGGCCTGGCGTGTCAGGACAAGCGCCACCGGCTCGTTCTTTAGATGCATGACTACTTTCCAGGCTTCGACGACTTCGTTGGCATCGGCGGGACGAAGCGTCATCAGGCCGGGAACCGCTCGCAGAGTGGTCAACTGCTCGATGGGCTGATGGGTGGGTCCATCTTCGCCGACGCCGATGGAATCGTGGGTAAAGATCCAGATTGCGGGAATCTCCATGATGGCCGAGAGGCGGATTGGCATCTTCATGTAGTCGCTGAAGATGAGGAACGTCGAACCATAGGCGCGGATTTTCGATAGCGCCATGCCGTTGACGATGGCGCCCATGGCGTGCTCGCGAATGCCGAAATGGAAGTTGCGCGCGTTGTACTGGCCCGCTTCAAAATCGCCCGCACCGTCGAAGGTGAGGCGCGTCTTGGTAGATGGATACAAGTCAGCCGAGCCGCCCATGAGCCAGGGATGGTTCTTCGCAATGGCGTTGAGAACTTTTCCGGACGAATCGCGGGTTGCGAGTCCCTTCGGATCGGGCGCAAATGTGGGCAGATCCTTGTCCCATCCGTCAGCAGGTTGGCGACTTTGCATGCGTGCGAATTGAGCCGCTAAATCGGGATACTGTGCGCTGTACTTCGCGAACAGCACATTCCACTGGCCGCGCAATTGTTGGCCGCGCTTGCCCATCACCTCGTGGAAATTTTCGCGCACGCCATCGGGCACGAGGAACTTGGCATCTTCCGGCCAGCCGTAGAAGCGCTTGGTCAGTTTGACTTCTTCCTCACCTAGCGGTTCACCGTGCGCCTCTTTTGTGTCTTGGCGATGAGGCGAACCGTAACCAATGTGGCTATCGACGATGATCAGTTTGGGGCGGTCGGTCACGCTGAGCGCGTGAGTGTAGGCATCGGCCAATGCGACCATGTCGTTCGCATCGTGGACGTGCTGGACATCCCAGCCATAGGCTGCAAACCGGGCGGCCACATTTTCGTCGTATGCGAGATCGGTATTGCCCTCGATGGTGATGTGATTGTTGTCGTAAATCCAGCACAGATTCGAAAGTTTGAGATGGCCGGCGATCGATGCGGCTTCCGAGGAAATTCCTTCCATCATGTCGCCGTCGCCGCAAATCGCCCAGACGTTGTAGTTGAACAGTTCGAATCCCGGACGATTGAAAGACTCGGCCAGCCAGCGTTCGGCGATGGCCATTCCTACGCTGTTGGCGACGCCCTGGCCGAGCGGGCCGGTGGTGGTCTCGACGCCCGTGGTCAAACCGTATTCGGGATGCCCCGGCGTCTTGCTGCCCAGTTGGCGGAAATTCTTGATGTCGTCGAGCGACAGGGCAGGCGTGGAAAGAACTTTGCCGTCGGGGCTGACTTCGCGTATGCCTGCCAAATGGATCAGGGAATACAGCAGCATGGAGGCGTGACCGTTGGAGAGCACGAAGCGGTCGCGATTCGGCCAGATGGGATCTTCCGGGTCATAGCGCAGAAACTGCTGCCAGAGACAATAGGCGACCGGAGCCAGACCCATGGGCGCTCCCGGATGGCCGGAGTTTGCTTTCTGCACTGCGTCCATCGAAAGGGTGCGAATCGTGTTGATACACAACTGATCGAGCTGTGTGCTGGTGGTGGCGACCGACTGGTCACTGACAGCCATCAATTCTCTCCTTGGAAATTGGCTTGCATGGCCCCACTGCAAGATTAGATGAAATCGGCGGTCAAAGGGTACAAGTCTGCTCTTCGCCCAAGTTTACATCGTGATTGGGAAACACAACGGCACTGCAATTTTACACCGAGGAGAATTGAACACGTTTGTGCTGGCCCCGTCACGGGCGGCCGAAGGGGACAACGGCAGAGGAGGGTTTCAGTCGTGCCTACGGCACTCCCGTGCGTTGCACGCGCGCTGAATCCCGCCAGTGAACTGGCGGGCTATTTTCAGAGGTCCCTCCGGGACCTTACGGTGTGGCTAAAGCCGCGCCCTTTCAAAACAAAGTCAAAATCAGAGTTTTTCCGCAGGTTGGGCGGCCGCGCCCCTTCCAAACTAAGGCCAATCTCAAGATTCGATGGGCCTAAAGGGGCATCTCATTTCGAAGAACTTGCGGCATCGCTAAAGCGATGCCCTGATACGAAGCCGGAGTTCTTCAGCAGCCTGTGAAGCCGTGCCCTACCCAAAACTGGTGCGAACCAAGATTCTCAGGCACTCCTAGACGGGGCAAGCCCCGTCTCTACACGAGGCCCTCCACAGTCCGTGAACCATCCGAATCAGATTTTCGTTACTGGCCGTATTCTTTGGCGTTTACGGGCGTGGAGAGCAGGACCTTGCGGTCGGGCAGGTGCGCTTTCAGCAGCTCGATTTCATCTTCGCCCGTGGAATCCGTGAGCGGCAGGGGCACCTGGCCTCCGTTCACCACCGAGCGGCAGAATGCCATCATGATTTCAAAACCTGCGTAGGCGCTTTCGAAATTGCAGGAGTGGACTTTGCGGTCGTCATCGAGCCAGTCGGCCATTTCCTGAACGTAGGGAGGCATATCCAGGTCGTAGTTCATGCAGCCGCCGCCGGAGGAAGCGCCGGCCTTAGTCACCGCGCGCCAGCCGCCGCCGGTCAGGACCTCGGCGAATCCTTCGGTGCCCTGAGCGCCGATGCGGCACTTTCGCCACCAGTAGTCGACCTCGGGGACATCGGGAGCGCCGGCGCCACACTCGACGATTCCGCGCACTCCGTTGGCAAACTGGATGAAGCCGGCGATGTAGTCGGGGGAAGGATGCAGGTCGGTCAGCTTCCCGCGTCCGGCGGCTTGTGCCATCACCCACTGGGCGGGCGATTCTCCGTTGTGCGATCCTTCATTGAACCAGCGCATGTAGTCGATCAGGTGCGAAATCATGTGCACCATCCAGCCAGAGGCTGTGCCGTACACGGTGTGGACGCGTCCGAGCGCGCCGCTGGCAACGATCTCCTTCACCTTGCGGTAGTGCTCGCCATAGCGATGCTGATGGCTGACGACGGCTTTGACGCCGCTCTCCGCTAGCAGCTTTCTGACCAGGAAGCCTTCGCGTGTGTTCAACGCCACCGGCTTTTCGAAAGCGATCAGACGGGCGCCGCTCTTGATGCCAACGCGAATCATCTCGCTGCGAAGGTTGGGAAGAGTACAGAAGCAGAAGACGTCGGGCTTTACAGCGGAGGCGACCTGGAAGGCGTCGGTGCCCTTGGCCGCGCCGAACTTGGCGGCAGCCGCATCCAGGCGCGCGGGGTCGATGTCGCAGACACCGACCACTTCGAAGCGGCCATTCGCCTGAAAGGCTTGGGCATGGTGCATTCCGCGCTTGCCCATGCCCACGACCACGACCCGGTATTTACTCGTCGTCGTCGTTGTCATTGCGCGCTCCTGTCCCACTCCAGGACCCTGTCAACGGTGTAATCCACTTGCTCTGCGGTCAGCTCTGGGAACATGGGCAGGGAGACGCAGCAGGCGGCATTGCGCTCCGAATTCGGGATCGGACCTGCGATGCGCGCCTCATGACCCCAGGGGTAGCCTTCCTGCTGGTGAATCGCAATCGGATAGTGGCACTTGGCGTCGATGCCTGCGTCGTTCAGGAACTGGAGCAGGGGATCGCGATGCTTAGCTTGCCTGGTCTCGATCACGTACAGGTGATAGACGTGATAGTAGCCGGGAGTTTCGTAAGGCAGCGTGATGTTCTTGGCGCGTGCCAGACCATGGCTATAGCGTGCCGCCCATTGTCTGCGCAGATCGCTCCATTCCGCGATGTGCTTCAGCTTGGCGCTGAGGATTCCCGCATGCAGATCGTCGAGGCGGCTGTTGTATCCCATGCTGTGGCAGGAGCGTTTCTCCGAACCGTGGTTGCGCAGCTTGCGCACGATGCGGTCGATCTCGGGGTTGTTGGTAACGATGGCGCCGCCGTCGCCGAAAGTTCCCAGATTCTTCTGAATGATGAAGCTGATGGTGGCTGCGTCGCTGAGTTCTCCGATGCGGAAGCCGTCGCCGCGGCCGCAGATGCCCTGCGCGTTATCCTCGACCACTTTGAGATGGTGCTGGTCGGCGATTTTGCGGATGGCCTTCATGTCGGCGCACTGGCCGTAGAGGTGCACCGGCACCAGCAGTTTGGTGCGAGGCGTGATCGCGGCTTCGATTCTGGCGGGATCGATGCAGTTGGTGCGGGGATCGGAATCGACAAACACAACCGTCGCTCCCGTGAACCAGATGGCTTCGGCGGTAGCGAAGAAGGTGTTGGTGGTGGTGATGCACTCGTCGCCGGGGCCGATGCCCAAGGCCTTGAAAGTCAGCCACAAGGCATCGGTTCCATTGCCCACACCAATGGCATGCTTGGTACGGTGGAACTCGGCGAGCTCGCCCTCAAACTTCTTCAGCATGGGGCCGAGAACGTACTGGCCGCTTTCCAGAACTTCCTTGATGTTGGCGTCGATTTCCGCCTTGATGTTGTGATATTGGCGAACATGACCGTAAAAGGGCACGGTTAATCTGGTTGCAAGCATGTGATTTCCTCATCCTCATCCTGCGCGCCGGGTCGAATCCCTCAGCTTGGGGTTCGTTGCCCGGCGGATAAGTGATATATAGCACATTTGGCAGGGAGTAGTCACTTAATTAAAACGATTTAATGTATTAGAGAAAATTATCAGGTCCGCTGGAGCGCGTTGTCACTCGCAAGCAACACGAGGTATTGGGTCAGTTTGAAAGACACATTCCCGCAGCGGCTAAAGCCGCATTGATTTTGCGGCAGTTGCGGCACGGCTGAAGCCGTGCCCTTTCAAAGCCAATTTCAAACTGACCCACTACGCAAGACGAAATGCGGGCTTCAGGTAAGGAAGAGTTTGTCCTGACTGACGCGGTGTTGCAGAGTGGACGCCATTTGGTCCACGTCCACGGCCGAAAGGGTCATCAGGTCGGGTTCGAGCAGCGGGACGCGGTTGCTGCCGACGGCATCCCGCCGCACCTGGATCAGTAGAGCTTGCAGCGCATGGGGATCGTACTTCTGCGGAGTCATGCGGATCAAATCCTGCAGCGCGGCTCCGACCGACATGCGCTCGCGGTAGGGACGCTCGCTGATCATGGCGTCAAAGGTTTCGGCCAGGGCCACGATGCGCACCGCCTGGGGTATCTCGTTTCCATGCAAGCCGTCCGGATATCCCGACCCGTCTACGCGCTCGTGGTGCCAGCGCACGATTTCCGGAATCTGCGGCCAGGGAAACTGCACCTGGCTGACGATCTGATGCCCGACGACAGTGTGGTCGCGCATCTCGCGGTATTCTTCGGCGTCGAGCGCCTCCGGTTTTCCGAGCAGCCGCTTATCGACGGCTACCATGCCGATGTCGTGCAGATAGGCCGCGGAGCGCAAGGACGCAACGTCGGCCGGTCCCATGCCCATGGCTTCACCGATGGCTTGTGAGTAGCGGCCGACGCGCAGCGAGTGGCCGTGAATGTTGACGTGTTTGACGTCGATGGCGGTGGCGAAAGCCTCGAGGGCATTGTCGTAGAACCCGTGCAGCGAGGCCAGCAGCCGCAAGTTTTCGGAAGCCCGTTGCGCCAGCGTCTGGCCGAGAGTGTGGTTCTGAATGGCCAGCGCGACGTAGTGGCTCAGCATTTCAAAGGCATCGAGCGCGTCTTCTTCATAGAGCGCTTCGCCTTGCCGACGTCCCAGGGCGATGACCCCGACGAGCTTTCCCCGGACTTTCAGCGGGCAAATGCACTTGAACAATTCGGGTGCGACATTACCGTTCGCACTCAGAAAGACGTCATACGTGGAACCGTTGAGCAACACCGGGCCGGCGGACGCGGTCAGGGTGTGGACGTGGCGTGGAAGCAGAGGAATCAGCGAGGGTTCCGGCAACAACGCGAATCCCTGGGCATCGACCGAAGTCAGCAAGGACGGCCGTTCGCCGAACGAAAAAAGGACAGCCTCGCGCGTGCCAGCCGCCTCCATGACAGCGGCCAGCATGGCGTGAGCGGTTTGGCGGAAGTCGCGGTCCGCGGTAAGTTCGGGACCCAAATCCGCCAGCGCTTCGACTGTTCTTAAAAGCTTCTTGAGATTGGTTCCCTGCAATCCTCTTGCGGAGGCGCATGCGAGAAACCAGAGCGGTACCAGCGTAGCATCGCCCCACGACTCGCTTGTTAGCCAGTTTGGTGCGAGCGAGGCATCGGGTGATCGGGCCATCGGGTGATCGGGTGATCGGAACATCGAGCAGAGGAAGATGAACCTAACCCAATAATCCGATCGCCCGACGACAAAGCACTTGTCAGTATTGACAGGCGGGTGGGGTTAGCTCATACTGCGGCCAAATCGCCTGCGCCGCTTGCGTTCTGCTGGTTTTGTCCGGCAATGTTTTGTCCGGCAATCTACCGACCGAGAGAGATCTGTGGCTGTGCCTCAATCCAAGCTGTTTGGCTCCGGCAAAATACAGAGCGATCTGGATCGCGATTCTTTGCCGGAGACTTCCTTCAAAAGGTCCGGCAACCTTTCTGGCGAGCTTGATGAGAGCACTGCCCTTTCGTCCTTGAAGGAACTGATCGCAGCCGGGGACCACCGGCTGGACCCGTTGCTCGGGACCATCACCGACGCTGCCCGGCAACTGACGGGCGCCAGTGGAGCTGCGCTGGCGATGTGGAAGGACGGCGCGATGGTGTGCCGAGCGCGCAGCGGCGACACCGCTCCAGCGCTGGGTGCGCAGTTGAATGCCGAGACTGGTATCTCGGGGGAGTGTTTACGCAGCGGTAAAATTCAGCATTGTACGGACGCCGAGAAAGACCCACTGGTTGATGTGGAAGTCTGCCGCAGCCTCGGTTTGCGCTCAATTGTCGCGTTGCCGATTCCGGGCTGGGGCGGTGTCAACGGAATTCTCGAAGTTTTTTCGACTAGCCCGGTGGCCTTCAGCGAAGCGCAGATTGTTCTTCTTCAGCAACTGGCGGCGCTGGCAGAACGGGCACGCGCATCGCGACCGGAGGGCGCTGCGCCGGCCGCGCCGAAACTTTCCTCGGCAATGGAGAAGCCGAAACGCTCGGGCCTGCTGCCGGCTTCGGATCGCGTCGGGGATGTGGCCCTCGCGCTGGTTAGCAACCGATCGCGCCCGTTCGTTTTGGGCGGCATCGGCCTGGGGGCAGTTTCGCTGCTCGCCTTGGCGATCTGGCTGGGATGGCGCGGGCCCGATGAAACGGATGGCAAGGCCCACGCGGCTACAGCCGCTTCTGCCAATGTCAATGCGAATGACCCGGTCCGGAAGGCGAATCCTGGTGGCGAGTCCTTGATTCCCGGGTCCATGATTCCTTTGATGGCAAAGCCTTCCGCCGGAGCTCCGGTGAAGTTTGCTTCCAAGGTGGAAGTACTGGCGAGAAAGAAGATTCCGGCGGATCGCTCATTCTTGCCTGGCGACGTTGCCGGCGATGTTACGGTTCGTCATGAGGTTCCGGGTTCGCCGATAGGAACGCAGTCCGGTGAAACCGCCGAGGCCCAGCCGTCGTTGTCGTTGTCGTTGTCCATGCCCTCTGCGCTGGCGCCACGAAAAGTTTCGGGCGGCCAACTCCTGCACCGGGTTGAGCCGGTTTATCCCGCGGAGGCTCTTCTGTCGCGCCTGGAAGGCACGGTCATGCTGGCGGCAACGGTGATGGAGGATGGAACGGTGAGCGATGTCAAGGTTATCGAAGGCCCGGCGACCCTCGCCCCATCTGCCGTGGATGCCGTGGGGCACTGGCAGTACAAGCCGTTTGAGCTCGACGGAAAGCCGGTGAAGAACGAGATCGGGATCAAGATTGACTTCAAGCTTCCGGAATCAAACAATTGAGTCATTTAGTCATTGAGACATTGAATCATTGGGCCGTGGGAAGTTCCGATCTCCAATGATTCAATGATTAAATCATTCAATGTCTTAATATTTACACGCCGACGGGGAAGGGCTTGGTGTGGGTTTCCGAGCCCACCGAGAGTCCGGCGAGCCGCCCCTGCAACAGCGACATCAGCCCCGTGACCCAATAACCGACCACGAACAATACCAGGAAGGGAACGGTGAAGTAGTTTTCGTTGTCGATGGCGTAGAAGATGGCCAGCGCGAAATAGGTCCCGATCAGCAATTCAATCCATGGAACCCATCCCAGGCGCTTGCGGTATTTTTTCGCTCCGACCCTGTCCTTTTTCGATTCCACGCGGTACTTGGGAGTTCGCGCGAAGGCGGTTTGCTTACCCACCAGCGCTTCCAGCACGGCAATCGTGTTGGTGACCGTCAACCCGATTCCCAGAGACATCAGGAGTGGGAGGTAGAGCAGCGATCGCAGCCAGCTTTTCGGAAACAGTTCCTTCTGCGAGACCAGATAAAAGCTGGAAATCGAAAAGGTCGAAGCCATGAACAGGGGCAGGTCGATGTAGAGCATCTGGAACCATCCCTGATAAAAGCGAATAATCATGGCGGGCATCAGCAACACCGAAAGCACGATCATCAGCGGATAGCTGAGGTTGGCCGTGAGGTGATACCAGGCTTCGATTTTCTGGTGTCGCGAGGAGTCGCTGGAGAAAACCTTGGGCAGTATTTTCTTGGAGACCTGGATCAACCCCTTGGCCCAGCGTGCCTGTTGCGTCTTGAAGGCAGTCATTTCCACCGGTAATTCGGCGGGGCATTCGACGTCCTGCAGATAAACGAACTTCCATCCTTTAAGCTGGGCGCGATAGGAGAGATCGGTGTCTTCGGTGAGGGTGTCATGCTCCCAGCCACCGGCTTCGTCAATGGCGCATCGCCGCCACATTCCGGCGGTGCCGTTGAAGTTGAAGAAGACGCCGCTGCGCGAACGGCCCGAGTGTTCGAGCACAAAATGGCCATCGAGCAGAATGGCTTCGACCTCGGTCAGCACCGAGTAGTTGCGGTTGATGTGCGTCCAGCGGGTCTGCACCATGCCGACCTTGGGGTCGGTGAAGTGATGGATGCACTTCAGCAGAAAGTCGGGCGGCGGAACGAAATCGGCGTCAAAGATGGCAACGAATTCGCCCTTCGCCGTTTTCAATCCTTCCGCCAACGCACCTGCCTTGAAGCCCTCACGATTGTTGCGGTGCAGGTAGACGACCGGATTTCCCAAGGCGGCGTAGCGTTCCACCAGAATGCGAGCCACCTCTACAGTTTCGTCGGTCGAGTCGTCGAGCAGTTGGATATCGAGTTTCTCGCGCGGATAATCGAGGCGGCAGACGGCGTCGAGCAGCCGGTCGACCACATATTGCTCGTTAAAGATGGGCAACTGCACGGTGACGCGTGGCAGGTCGTTCATCGGAAAATGAGCCGCGGGATCCTTCGTCTTGTTCGCCTGGTGCTTGTAATAAAGATAGACCAGCCAATAGCGGTGCCCGCCGTAGGCCGCCAGAATGATGAGGACGATGAAATAGGGAATCAGCAGCGCCAGATCGAATGCGTTAACCTGGTAAAGTCCCTGAAAAGTCTTGTCCAGAAAATGATGGCGAAGGTACGGCCCCAAGCCCTTGGAGGCAAGCAAGACGACCATAGCCGGCGGGGAAGAAATGAAGGTCAAAGCCATGAAGTCAACCGGACAAAAAGGAAAGACAGCAGACGAAGTATTGTAACTGATCGTCGTTGGTCGATGGTCGTTGGTCGTTGGCAAGAGCCCACGAACGACCAACGACCAGCGACCAACGACTCTACTGCCATTCCTCGCCCGCCAGACTCAGCTTCAGCTCGACGCCTTGATGAGAGCCTTCCTCCACTTTGACCGCCGTGCCATTCGCCTCCTGGGACCTCAGAAAGTCGGGGTCGTGCCAGACGCCGTCTTCTAGATCCTGCCAGGCATAGAGCGTGTAACTGCCCGGAGCCAAGCCGCGAATGGTGAAACGCCCCTGCTGATCGGTCGATCCGGTCACAAACCGGTCCGGAAGCTTGCGATATTTTTCCTCGGGTACGGCTACCACGGTGGCGTTGGCTACCGTATGCTCGTTGTTTACATGATCGGTGTCCACATCTTTTTCTTTTTCGGTTACCACTCCTTCGACCGCGCCTCCCTTGGTGCTGACGACCACATCAAGGGTCGCGGGCCCGCTGGCCGTGAATCCGGTAGCGACATCGCGTCCGCCGAGGGTCACCGATTTCAGGAAGAACCCCTGCCCATCGCCTCCGTACACTTGCACGATGTAGTTGCCGGGGTTCACACTTTTCCACTCGAGGTTTCCGAAGCGGTCCACGGGAGCGTTCGTGCCAAAGAAATCCTGCGACATGAAGAAACCCGGATCTTCCGGCAACTCGGCCTGGCGAAGGTTTACGGAATATTGTGCGAGTGCCCCCGGCGCTCTGCCGTCGATTCGCATATGACCGGAAAGCCTGAAGGAGGGCAGCGGAGTCAGCTTCACGCCTTCGACGTCAGCGGCCACGACGTTGACATCCTGGTGAGCCGAGATCGGTTGCACTTCGGTGCCGACCACCGCACCCACTACATACGATCCAGGACCGACCCCGCGCACTTCGAACTGGCCGTCCGGCCCTACTTCACAGGCCCGGATAGAATCGCCCGCCCTAGGGACCAACTCCACATTGGCTTTCTGGCCGGTCGTGAGGCCAGTCACGGTTCCGCGAACGCGATAGGTTATCGCCGGCACCAGCAGGAGGTTGACCGGCATTTCGTCGCCTGCCTTCAGCGTCACCGGCGAGGCCTGCAAGGCATCGTAAGTCCCCGGATAGTAGGTTGTGACGTAACGAGTGTCGGGCTGAGACTCGCTCTGGTTACCTCCCTGCGGTTTCTCCGGCTGCTTTTCGTAATCGCGCATGTCCGGAGGCGGCACGGCGACAACCCAATACTGGCCGGGAAATAAGCCGGAGACCCGGTATTCGCCAAGATCGTTGGTGGACTCGCTTCCGAGGGTTTCGCGCGTTGACTTCCCTGGCTTTTTCTTTTGTACGATGATCCTGACCCCGGACATGGGGTCGCCATCTTCGTCCGTGACGCGGCCGCTGATGATGGCCGAGGACAACATGCGAAAGAGAAGATCCTCAATCGCCTGTCCGGCCTGAACCGTGAAAACGTCAACGTCGGTTTTGAACCCGCGCCCATTCACCTCGAGAAACCCGGCTTTCTCCAGGAAGAGCCGGTACCGCCCGGGCATGACGTTTTCCATGCGGAAATGACCGTCGGCGTCGGTCGTGGCGCTATAGTTTCCACCCTGCTTCTGGTCTTCCGCGACGACCTGCACCAGCACCTTCTTGAGCGGCTGGCTGCCCGGTTCCTTCACGACCGTGCCGGCGATGGACGCGTTTGACGCTGGTGCGGAGTCTTGCGCGCTTGCCAGCAGGGCGCTGAGGAGAAAGAAGGCGATGGCCAGTGAGCGCGTCATAAGAGATCGAATCATTGAGTGATTTGACATTGAGTCATTGAAACCAATACCTCAATGATTCAATGTCGCAATGATTCAATGTTTTCGTTCAGTTCAGAAAGTATTGCCGGTACAACGTGTCGCGCTGCGCCGGACGGAAGCCCGCATCGCGTATGATGCGCCGCAATTCTTCTTCGGTTGTGCAGTTGGTGACGCCGGCGGCGCGGACAACATTCTCCTCCAGCATCACCGAGCCCACGTCGTTGCCGCCGAAGCGCAGGCCCATCTGGCAGACTTTCAATCCCTGCGTTACCCAACTGGACTGCACGTTCACGAAATTCGAAAGAAAGAGCCGCGAAATTGCCAGCACCTTTAAATATTCGACTGCCGTGGCCTCATCCCAATGGCGCCCGCCGAGGGCGGTGTTTGCGGGCTGAAAGGTCCAGGGGATGAAGGCGGTGAAGCCGCCCGTCTCCTGCTGCAAATCGTAAAGAACCTGCAGGTGGTTGATGCGGTGTTCGAGGGATTCGCCGACGCCGAACATCATGGTCGCGGTGGTTCTCATGCCGAGCTGGTGGGCGGTGCGATGCACCAGCAGCCAATCGGCGGTCAGGCATTTCAGGCGCGCGATTTTGTAGCGGACTTCGTCGTCGAGAATCTCGGCGCCGCCGCCGGGAATCGAATCGAGGCCCGCGTCGCGCAGCCGCGCAATCGTGTCGCGCACGCTGAGATTGCTGTACTCGGCAATTGCAAGGATCTCCGACGCCGAGTAGCAGTGCAGATGAATTTTTGGGAAACGCTGCTTGATGCCGCTGAGCATGCGCTCGTGCCAGTCGATCTTGAGATCGGGATGCAGGCCTCCCTGCATCAATACGCCGGTGCCGCCGAGTTCGACGGTCTCGCGAATTTTTTCGTAGATGGTGTCGAAATCGAGAATGTAACCTTCTTTGGTGGCCGGCCCTTTCAGCGGACGATAAAAGGCGCAGAAGGTGCAATATTCGGTGCAGAAGTTGGTGTAATTGATGTTGCGGTCGATGATGTAAGTCACCGTGCCTTCGGGATGCAGCTTGCGGCGAAGCGCGTCCGCCTCCATGCCAATCCCGATCAGATCGTCGGACCGAAACATCTCCAAAGCCTGCTGCTTAGTCAGGGACATCCTCTTTCACCCCACAGTAAGGGCTATTTTAGCTGGTGGGACGGGGTGGAGGCGAGGGCGGGGAAGATGGGCGAGGGGATTTCGGCGTGTTTGCTGCAACGCACAATTACGCCAACAATCCCGCCGGAACCAATTTCCATTACTTGTTGGTCTGAGCTGGCTGGTCGCTGGTGCGGGAATGCATCCAAGGTAGCCGCCAAGTTATCTTTGGTCCCAGCTTTCGCCAGCAGAAACGCAATACCCGCACAGCAACAGCTACTAGAGCGACGACAGTAATTACCCAAACAATAATCAAAGGTAGATTGATGAAGAATGCGATAACCGAATCGGCCCAGTCTGCAAGTCCTGAAATCATTTCACCTAGGGCGACCTTGGCCTGGCGCAGCGGCCTCCACTGGAAGCCCAAAACCGTGGTCCCCGCTTCCCCTTGAAGCGTGATTTCCAAAGATGACATGTCGATTTGGGCCGTTAGGTATTTCATTTCACCTTGGAGTTGCTCGATTTGGCCTCGGACATCGCTGAGTTTCTCTGCACCATCGAGTGTGTCCTTCACTGTCGTGGCGCGCTTCAGGATTTCCAGGTACCGTGCCTCTTCGGCCTGGGCGTTCCGCAGGCGAGCATCAAGGTCTACGTAATCGCGGGTGACGTCTCGGGCTTCTACGTTCTCTCGGTCGACGCTTGAGGCCAGGTGCTCGATCTCTGAAATGGCTTTGTCCAAACGGTCGGCGGGGACGCGTACCGTTATCACGGCGGTATGGCCGCCGACATTGGTCTGTGTCGACTTCTCGACGAACCCTCCCATGCCCTCGGCGATAGCGCGAACCTTGCCAGCCGCTTGCCCGACGTCGCTGACCAATAGCTCCAGAGCTCCGTTCCGCACGATCTTGCGAGTCTCGGTGGTCGTTTCCGTTTGCTCTGCCACGAGTTTCAAGAGCGCGTGACTATCAGTCCCTTCGCGAATTGAACGGTCAATGCGGTCAGAGGCCGGAGACACTAGTGAGGTTGTGAGTTTGGCCTGCATTGGCATAGTGACCTTGCGCTTGGCGCACGACAGAGCGAGGAAGGAACTCGCCATCACCGCAGCGAGTATTACTCCGGGGGCTAAGGTTCGTATTTTCATCATGATTTCATTTTCTGCGGGGATTGAACTTGCCTCCCGAACTTGTATAGCGTTTATCGCCGCTAGAATACGCCAAGGCCCTCGATGTGCCAACAGATCGCGCTGAATGGGAGGATCGCGAATCTAAACAAACCGCAGCCCCGGCGCCTGCGGCAACGCTCCAACCTCCGCACCCAGGCGGTAGTAAAGCTCAAGTCCCTCGAGGCACGGAGGGTCGAGATAATAATGGATGTTCTGCGTGAGGTAGGTGCGGACGACCTCGATGGTCAGGCCGAGGCGCGGGGCCCATTCCTGGGCGATGGCTTCCAGATTTTTCGGCGAGAGGCCATGATCGCGGGACTTCTGGAAGGCCTCGGGGATCACTGCTGCATTTCGTCCGGCTAGCGCCTGCTTGCGAATCGCCCAGAAAGCGAAGACGAATGACTTGCCTGTGCGAGCCACCCATTCTTCGGCCAAGTCGAGTGTGTTGTAGCGGGTGCGGTCAACCTGGAGCGCCGGGTCTCCGATAAGCAAGGCGGCATCGCACTTGCTGAGCATGGCGTCGAGATCCGGAGCCATGGGTTTATAGTCGCGCGCTCCGCCCAGCCATTTGGCGAACAGAATCTTCGCCAGCGCAACCGAGGTCATTGAAGAAGTATCGAGCGCCACGGTGCGCACCTGCTTGCCCCACTTATTTAAGGGAACTTTACTCACCAGCAGGATCGACCGCACCGCGCGCCGCGCCGCAATGGCTACGTCGGGAATGATGACCAGATCCGGGACCGTGGCATAAGCTGCGGCGGGAATGATGCCAATATCCGCCGTTCCCGCAGCGAGAGCCTCGGCGCAGGCCGAGGGGATGGTGTAGGAAAGATCAAAATTAGGACTCGCACTCGTCTCTCCATGCTCAAAATCCCATAGGAGAGGCGCCGTATTGAGGTAGGAAATGGCCGAAATCTTTAGCCGGCTCATCAAGTTACGAATTCTACCAAAAGTGATGTGCGCGCCATCCTTGACAGGGTTTTCCGCCTGAGGCTAGGGTCGCGGCATATGTCCAATGTCGCCGTTGCCGCCTCCAACCCCGCTTCTTATCAGGGCATTTACTGGCTTGCGCTCGCTCTGACTCCGGGACTCGGCCCGACGCGCATCCGAAAGTTGATCGAGCACTTGGGCACGGCCGAGCGCGTCTTCCAGGCTAGCCTGACCGAACTCGAAGCCACGGGGATGCGCGCCATTTCCGCGCAATCGATCGCGACGGGAAAATCGCTCGAACTGGCGAAGGAGGAGTGCGGCAAGGCGACGGAGGCGGGCGCCAGAATCGTTTCGCTCAGCGATCCTGAATATCCGCCGCGGCTGAAAGAAATTTACGACCCGCCGGTGATTCTGTTCGTGAAAGGAAGCGTCGAGGTGCTGGCGCAGGCCGGCATTGCGATGGTGGGGACGCGTCATCCTACGCCCTACGGCAGCGGCATGGCTGAACGCCTCTCGACCGATCTCGCCGCTCGGGGGCTGGTGATCATCAGTGGATTAGCGCGCGGCGTCGATACGGCGTCGCATCGCGGCGCGGTCGCCGCCAAGGGAAAAACCGTTGCCGTCTTCGGCACTGGGATCGACGTGGTGTACCCCAGGGAAAACACGCGGCTCGTGGAACAAATCCTGGCTCTGGGTGGTGCGCTGATCACCGAATTCCCGGTCGGAACTCCTCCCACGCCGCAGAATTTTCCCATTCGCAATCGGATCATCAGCGGCATGTCGGCCGGCGTGCTGGTGGTGGAAGCGGCGGAATATAGCGGCACACGCATTACTTCGCGCTGCGCTCTCGAACAAAACCGCGACGTTTACGCTGTGCCGGGCAACGTCACTAACAAGAATTCGTGGGGCCCGAACACGTTGATCAAGCAGGGCGCAAAGCTTGTTGCCACGTGGGAAGACGTGTGGGAAGAGCTGCCGGCGGAGGTGCAGGCCGCGCTCGGTGCCTTGTCGTCGTCCTTGCAGAATGAATCCCCCGAGGCGGAAACTGCATCTCTATTCCCGGACGAGGCGAGCTCGCCCCACGAAAAGAAGATTCTTCGTTTGCTCAAGGCCGATGAATCCACGCACATCGATCAACTAGTCGAATTGCTGGAGAACGAAATGTCCTCCTCCGAAATCTTCAGCGCTCTCTTTGAACTGGAACTGAATGGGAAGGTGAGGCAGTTGCCGGGGAAGAATTTTGTGAAGAGCTTCTAGCTGCTGGCTACTAGCTACTGGCGAGCGGGCTGTTTGCTAGTAGCCGGGGGCTAGCAGCCAGCGGCTGAACGGAGGCAACGTGAAGGACTTTAAAGAACTGAGAGTATGGACGAAGGCTCACGAACTGACAATGCTCGTCTACAAACTGACACGGACTTTCCCGCGAGATGAAGTCTATGGATTGACCTCACAGGTACGTCGGTCGGCGGCGTCGATCGGAGCGAACATTGCTGAAGGATGCGGAAGGCATTCGGATGGCGAGATGACGCGCTTTCTGCAAATTGCCCGTGGTTCGGCCAGCGAGACCGAATATCATTTGCTGCTTGCGAAAGACCTGGGATTCCTCCAAGAAAGCGATTTTCTAGCAGTGGAGCAGAGCGTAGTTACAGTCCAGAGAATGCTGACTGCACTCGTCCAGAAAGTTCAGCCGCAAGGTCGCAGGCCCAAGGCCGAGCAATCGAGAGAAGGTCTTTAGATTGCCAGGAGCCAGAAGCTAGTCGCCAGTAGCCAAGCGGCTCACACAGTTGTTGCAATCGACACATTCGTGCTAGCTTCAATTCCAATACCGCCCAACTGGGGAGAACATTGTCCAAAGGTCTAGTCATTGTCGAATCGCCGGCTAAGGCGAAAACTATCCAGAAATATCTGGGCAAGGGATTCACGGTCGATGCTTCTTACGGCCACGTGAAAGACCTGCCCAAGAGCAGCCTGGGTGTCGACGTCGAAAGCGATTTCGATACCGAATACGTCGTCATCCCCGGAAAAGAAAAAGTCCTGGCCAAGCTGAAGAAGCTGGCGCTTTCAGCCGACCACGTCTACCTCGCGCCTGATCCGGATCGCGAAGGCGAAGCCATCGCGGCTCATCTTGCCGACGAACTCGGCGAAGGATCGAGTAAGAAGAAGAAGGGGAAGAAGGCTGCCAAAAAGAAGACGGACGACGTCGGCGACGGCGCGCGCATTCGCCGCGTAACCTTCAACGAAATCACGCAGCGCGCGGTCAAGGCCGCGTTTGAGCATCCGCGTGACATCGACCGCAACCTGGTGGACGCGCAGCAGACTCGACGCGTGCTGGATCGCCTGGTGGGCTATCAGGTGTCTCCTCTTTTATGGGACAAAGTTCGCCGCGGCCTTTCCGCCGGACGGGTGCAGACGGTTGCGCTCCGCTTGATCGTCGATCGTGAACGCGAAATCAAAGCCTTCGAGAAAAAAGAATATTGGACGATCGACGCCCATCTCGCCGCCAATAAGCCTCCGGCCTTCGACGCTCGCTTCCTAGGCAAGGGCGAAGAGAAGATCGAAATCCCTAACGCTGAGGAAGCGGGAAAAATCCGCCTGGCGCTCGAAAGGGCGGATTGGGTGGTTCGCTCGGCGGAAAAGAAAGAGCGGCGGCGCAATGCCACTCCTCCGTTTACCACCAGCAAGCTGCAACAGGATTCCTCGCGCAAGCTGCGCTTCAGCGTGAAGCGCACCATGATGATTGCGCAGCGGCTCTATGAAGGTGTCGAACTCGGGGACGAGGGACTGGTCGGCCTGATCACTTACATGCGAACCGATTCGACGCGAGTCGCGCCCGAGGCGATTAGCGAGGTGCGCGAATACATCACCAGCGAGTACGGCGCCAACTACATGCCCGAATCTCCCAACACGTATAAGGAGAAGAAAGAAGCGCAAGCGGCGCACGAAGCCATTCGGCCAACTTCGGCGATGCGCCATCCCGAGCAGTTGAAGAAATACCTGCATGAAGACGAATTCAAGGTTTACAAACTGATCTGGCAGCGTTTTGTCGCGTCGCAGATGAACCCGGCTGTGTTTGACCAGACTTCGGTAGACATCGATGCCAAGTCAGGAAGCGACGTGTTCTGGTTCCGCGTCACCGGATCGGTGATGAAGTTCGACGGCTTCCTCAAGGTTTACGAAGAGTCCAAGGAAAGCAAGGATGAGGAAGATGAAGAGCTAAAGCACAAACTGCCGCCGCTTGAAGCCGGACAGAGGCTCACGCTGAAGTCGTTGCTCCCAGAGCAGCATTTCACCGAGCCGCCTCCACGCTTCAACGAGGCTTCGCTGGTGAAAGAACTGGAAGAGCGGGGCATCGGCCGGCCGTCCACGTACGCGACAATTCTCAGCACCATCCAGGAGAGGATGTACGCGCAGAAGGTCGGTGGCAAGTTCGTGCCCACCGAAATTGGCCTGGTCGTCACCGATCTGCTGGTCGAGAACTTCAAGGATATTTTCGACTTTCAATACACCGCGCGCCTGGAAGAAGAGCTCGACGAAATTGAAGAAGGCAAGCAGACGGGGAACGAAGCGCTCACCGAGTTTTACCAGAAATTTTCGAAGGATCTCCGATACGCCGAGAAGCACATGGAAAACATCAAGCGTATGGAGAAACCCACCGACGAAAAATGTGAATTGTGCGGCGCGCCGCTGGTCATCAAGTGGGGCAAGCACGGTTCGTTCTATGCGTGCAGCACCTACGACAAGGAAAACCCTGACACTTGCAAGTTCACCAAGGAAAATCCGATCAACCTGCCCGACCTCGACTCGGCCGATCTGCAGGAGACGGCGCAGGAGGAATACTGCGAAAATTGCGGCCGCGTCATGGTTCTGAAGCGCGGACGATTCGGACAGTTCATGGCCTGCACCGGATATCCGGATTGCAAGACTACGCGGCGGCTCGATCAGGGCAAGAGAGTGCCCGACATTCCGCTCGATGAAACCTGCCCGTTGTGCAAACGTAATTTGATTCTGCGGCACGGCCGCTATGGCGAGTTCACTTCCTGCAGCGGATATCCCGAATGCAAGTATGTGAAGCAGAACTTCATCGGGGTGAAGTGCCCCGAGTGCAAGGAAGGCGAACTGGTCGAAAAACGCGCGCGCAAGGGCAACACGTTTTATGGGTGCGGAAATTATCCCAAGTGCAAGTTCACGTCCGCGGCCAAGCCGGTTGCCGAGAAGTGTCCGGATTGTGGGCACGAGTACCTGGTGGAACGGATCCGCAAAGATGGAGCGGTGATTGCGTGCCCGAATAAGGAATGCGATTACGAACGGCCCGTCGACGGCGCAGCTGGGGACGCTGCAAAAGCCTGACAAGGACCAGGCTCTGTAGCACGAAATTTCAAGAGCGTATCAATTTTCAAGCCGTAAGAGAAAATCATCAACGAGGCGAGATATGGCAAAAAAAGCGACTGCGAACGATGCGCAAGTGATCCTGAAACTCTACGACCTCCGCCGCGAAGCGGAGATGCGCAAGGCGAGAAACTGGTTTGGAGCGGAATTTTGGCCGCAGAGCGCCGGCGATTTCCTAAAGGTTGTGAATTCGTTTGGCAGCCAGGAAAACGCCTGGCTTCGTCAGGTAGGCAGCTATTGGGATATGGCCGCTTCGCTGGTAGTACACGGCGCCCTCTCCGAAGAACTGTTCCTCGCCAGTAGCGGTGAACTGTTTTTCATCTTCGCCAAGTTTCAGCCTTTCCTGAAAGAGCTCCGGGAGAAGATGAACAATCCCGAAGCGTACGCAAATATCGAGAAGGTCGCCACAGGGTCGAAGTTGGCCCGCCAGCGCCTGGAGCGGGTTTCCAAGAACGTTGAGAATCGCCGCAAAGCGCTGGCCAAGCCGGCGACGCAGGCCTGACCGCGGCCGACCGCGCCTGTTTAATCTTCGCGCTGTGCACATTTTCGTTGCTGCCCATCTGCTATCCTAACTGTGCCGTGCGGATGCTCTGGTGGTTTCTCATACTGGGAGTCAGTGCCGTGGTGGTCGTGTCGGTTGCGCTTTCGCTCTATATGCGGGTGCGGCGGCAAATGAAGCGCTCGGCGGGCCCCACAGCGGAACCCGACGGTCTGAACCACACGTTGCCGCCGGACGCCTGATCGCCTGGAAACTCTGCCACTAGGAAAGGAATGTCATGCCAAGAGTAGGGAGCCAAGTTTTCGGCCAGCAAACCCGGCCCTTAGATCGGGGAAGAGATTGGGCGAAGCAGGCGGCCATTGTGATCGCCGCCAGCCTTTTCGTAGCCTTGTGTGCGCGCGTGACCGTGCCCTTGCCCTTCACGCCCGTCCCGCTGACGCTCGGAAACTTCGGAGTTCTCGCGGTGGGTCTGCTCCTCGGCTCGCGTCGCGGTTTCGCCGCGCTCTCGCTCTATCTGGTCGAAGGCGCGTTCGGAATGCCCGTTTTCAGCCCATCGATCCTAGGCGGTGGAATCGCGCAAATCCTCGGGCCGACCGGCGGATTTCTCATGGCCTATCCGCTGGTGGCATTCGTCGCTGGCTACATTTATGAGCACAGCTCACGGCGTTTCGGCTGGGCCGCGCTGTCAGCCCTCGCTGCGGAGTTGGTGCTCTTCGCCGGTGGACTCAGTTGGCTGGCTGTGCTGACGCATTCTGTTTCACTGGCGATACGGTATGGCCTCTACTGGTTCGTTTTTGCGGAAGTCATTAAGGTGCTGATGGCCGCCGCCGTTGCCGCTCGCTGGCACCGCAAGGATTCGTTGTAGAGACGGGGCTTGCCCCGTCTGACTCAGCGGCAGGAGACGCGGCAAGCCGCTTCTCTACGAGAAGTCAGAACAGGATTACGGAATCTTATGAGTGCAGTACCTTCTTCCGTTCGCGAAATCACCGTGGCGCATAGCCCGGACTCGGACGACGCCTTCATGTTTTACGGTCTGGCCACGAGCAAAGTTCGCGTGGCCGGGCTGAAATTCACCCACACCCTTTGCGATATTGAGACGCTAAATCGCCAGGCGCAGGAAGGCGACGGCGTCTACGACGTAACCGCAATTTCCTTCCACGCTTTCCCCTACATTCAGGAAAAATACTCCCTGATGTCGTGCGGCGGCAGCGTGGGAGACGGCTACGGTCCCATGGTGGTTTCCACCCGGCCGTTTACGCCAGACGAAATCAAGCAGAAGAAAATCGCGGTGCCGGGCAAGCTCACCACCGCCTACCTGGCGCTCGAACTGTTCGCGCCCGGCATTGAAGTGGAAGTCGTGCCCTTCGATCACATCATCCCGCAGATTCTGGAGGGGAAATATGAAGCGGGCCTCATCATCCACGAAGGCCAGCTTACTTATGACAAGTCGGGATTGCACCGGGTGGTCGATCTGGGCAGATGGTGGCAGAAAGTCACCGGACTGCCGCTGCCGCTCGGCGGAAACGCCATCCGGCGCTCGCTCGGTCGCGAGACGATGGCCAGCGTCACCCAGGCGCTGCGCGAGAGCATCCAGTACGCTATCGATCATCGCGAAGAGGCTCTCGCCTATGCCATGCAGTTTGCCCGCGACCTCGATGCCCAACTCGCCGATAAATTTGTCGGGATGTACGTCAACGAGCGCACCCTCGATTACGGCGACGACGGGCGGGAAGCGGTGAAGCGGCTGCTTGATATGGGGCACAAGGCGGGGATTATTCCGCAGAAGCCGAAGGTGGAGTGGGTGTAGGAGAGCTGCTAGCTGCTGGCTTCTAGCTGCTAGCGAGCTTAAGCACTCGATTTGCTTGCCAGTAGCTAGTGGCTAGAAGCCAGTAGCCCTCTTACCGCACCTTCTCCTCAAATGAAAACACCGGATCAATATCTACCGGCACAGCCGCGACCGTCTTTAGCGAAGCCTTCAAGTCCTCGGGCATGGCGCCATACTTCTTGAACCAGTTTTCCGCCCGCGCTCGGTCCCCAGTGGCTTCGATCTCCAGCAGTTCCTTGGTCAGATCCGCCACTGCCCCCGGCATCTTCTCGTAGTCAATTGCGTACCTGCCCCTGGCGTTGCGGGTCAACGCGCCGCGCTCTGAGAAATAGTTGAACTCCATCATCTCCGCTTGACCGTGCGCTTCGGCCGTCCCGAAGCGTGCCGCGCGAAACAGATCGGCAACATAGGACGTGTAATATCCTTCCAGCTTATTTTTCGGAAGCACGTCATGATCTACCAGCCATTTCAAAGCGAACATCCCGGTCACATCGGCCTTGGCTTCTTCCAGGCCGCTATAGCCGGGACCGATCGCTTCGCGAATACCGACTTTGCCGGCTGGTGTCCGCGCAAACGACGGCCCGAGACCGTGACAGATCTCATGCGTGATCGTACCCAGCAGATAACCTTCGCCTGAGACTTTCGCCGCCTGCTTCGGATCCATCAACTTGCGTGCCACCGGCAAGATAATGTAGGTCACCCGCGCGTCCATGAAATTCTTGAAGAAAAGTTTTTTGCTGCCTTTTTGCTCGTGCACCCGCGGATCGTTCGGCAGATTGTCAGCCACGGCCTGGTACCCGTGAACCATGTCGCCCGCACGAAACGGATTGTCCATCACCTCCATGGGAGTCTCCAGGCCATGTTTTGACGGCCGATCCTCTTCCGCCAGGGGCAGCGCGTCCTGAATTTCGGGCACGTATTTCTGGAAGAGTTCCAGCTTCTCGCTCTCCCGCTGGTTGCGCACCAGTACCGCCGCTCCGTATGAACCTTTTACGCCCAGCAGTCCGTCCAGATAAGTTTCATAGGGCGCAAAAATGATGTCGAATTTCGGATTCTTCAAGTCCAGCCATGCCAGGTCGCTGGGGAAGTAATCGTCGCTGAGCAGGGCATCGGCTCGCATTTGAAGAAACTTGGCAAAATCCGCATCATCGCTGAGCTCGGCCGCCGCGCGCAGAGCATTGGCCGCCGGCTCCAGAAAGGCGCGAAACGCAATGTGGTAGGGAACAGCCTCAAGCTTTCCCTGATTCCACCGCACGATCGTGAACTGATCGTAGATGGCCGCTTTCTGCTCCGGATGCTCCTTGACATATTGCGCCAGGCGCTCGCGCGTCAGATTGGCAGGGTAGAACCCTGCGCCGGGCGGCATGGGGTCGGTCCCGACAAACGGCTCATTCTGATTAATGAGATCGAAGCGCGAAGCGTTAATCCGGAGGTAAGTTCGCAACTCGATATCGCGCCGATCGCGGCGCGAGGCCAGCGACTGGTAAAGGGTCAGGGCTTCGGGGTCGCTCTGCCGCCAGTAGATGCTTTCCAGGTAGCCGGAGGCCTCGACCAGCTTGCGAACAAGGTGCTGTTCGCGAACGGTCAAACCCGCCGTCCGGAACGGCATTCGAACGTGCTGGAATTTCGCCAGGCGTTGCCCGAGGTCAGCCGTGACTTTCAAGTTCGCCGGCGTGCCGCTCCCCGCCGCCGAACCCGTCATTTCCCGTTTCTTTGATTGCGCCGCGCTGGAAATCGCTATCAGGAGAATGAGCGGTAAAACAGGCCCATGGTTCTTCCAACAAGCTTTCTTCATACGGGGACAAGTCTATCAAAGCCGAGAACCTGCCGGAGCCATTATCATGAATCCATGCGCGGGGAAAATGGCGCCCAGACTTTGCTGATCGATGCCGATGACACGCTCTGGGAAAACAACATTTATTTCGAACGGGCGATCGCCAAATTCATTTCCTTCCTCGACCATCGCGAGCATTCGCCGGAAATGGTGCGCCTGGTGCTGAACGACGTGGAGCGGGACTCCATCGTCAAACACGGCTACGGCCTGCACAGCTTTGCGCATTCGCTGGTGGAAACCTTCGAGAAGCTTTCCGTCGATCCGGTTACACCCGAACTGCACGAACGCATCCGCAGCTTTGCCCACCAGATTGCCGATCATCCCATCGAAGTGATCTCGGGCGTGCCCGAGACTTTGTTGTATCTGAGTGAGCGCCACCACCTCATCATGATGACCAAGGGAAATCCTGCGGAGCAGTCGGGCAAAGTCGAGCGTTCTGGATTGAAGGAATATTTTTCCGCCATCGAAATCGTTGCCGAGAAGGACGAATCGACCTACCGCTCCGCCATCGCCAAGTACGCTCTGCCAAAGGACACCACCTGGATGGTCGGCAACAGCCCCAAATCCGATATCAACCCCGCCCTCGCTGCCGGCCTGCACGCCGTCTTCATACCCCATGACAACACCTGGATTCTCGAGCACGAGGAAGTCGCCAGCGCTCCAGGATCGCAGCGACTGCTGGTGGTGGATCGTTTCGCCGACTTGAGGAAGCACTTCTAGCCTGCGCGGTTACCCCAAATAGACACAGGCCGGGAGCCCGGAATTTCTTCCGGTCCCGGCCCGCGCTTCTATCAACTTGGAACCCGGCTCAGTTGGTCGGAGCGGGGTTGGCGTCGGCAGTGGCGGTAGTCGCCGTCGTCGTGGGCGCTGCCGCCGTGGTCGGCGCAGGCGCGTTTGCCGATCCATACCGCGAAAGCCGCGGGTAGAAAGGCGTCACTTCGAACGGCATTTTGTCGCGCGCTGAAGTGATCGCGACCGGCTGCGCTTTTACGATCTCCACTTTGTCATCCCACGGGTTCAGCTTAACCCGGCCACCGAGAGGCAACGCGGCGATCTGGTCTAACTTGTTCCAATCGAGTGCCGGAGCAGAGACAGCGAGCTGCGCCATGCGGGTCACGGTTCCGTTCTCTGTAATGTTGTTGCCGAGGTGGGCTTGCAGCAGAGCACTCAAGCTGGGAGCACGCGCCTGCAAAGCTTTGATGAACAACCCGGCCGCATCCAACTTCTGGGCATAGGGCGAGGCCTTCAGCATTTCGATGGCTTTCTTGTCCGCGGCCACTTCCTCTTCGGGAATGTGTTTGAATCCGAGGTTCTGGTAAGTTCCCTCGTCCGAGAACAGCATGCGGTCGTTGAATGCATACTGGCTTCCCAGGTTATGTCCCAGAACAATGTGCGCCAGTTCGTGCGAGAGCACCATAGCCAGACTGGCCTCATCGGGAAGCACGTCGATCAGTCCACGGCTCACCACAATCGTGTTTCCGACGCTGAAAGTCTCGAGCGGAGACGTGGTCAGCACCCGCGTCCGTACGGGACGAGGCAGTTCGATGTTGTTGGTGATCTCGAGGTTGTTGACGACGGTTTGCAGAATCTTGTCCACGTCGCCTTCGGGTGCCAACAACCCGGCGCGTTCCAGCCGTTCGAGGACGTTGTCTTCCGCCTGCTGTTGCCATTCGCGCTCGGCCGCCAGCGGCGAAGCATCCTGCGCGGTGGGCGTGTCATCCTTGACGCTGTCCACCCGGATGTTGGTAAGTTCGTCGTTCGCGGTTGCAGCCTTCAGGTTATATCCCCACATGCGAGTCTGCGCTTTGAACGCGATCTTGTTCTTGGCGCCTGCGGTGAAGTCGCCTTCCTCGCTGTAGATGTAAGCTGGCACCCAATAGCCGGGGACCAGGTTCAACCGCCAGCTGTCCATGTGGAAGTAATACGTGTTGCGCGAAGGATGGGCATAAGTGCCGTTCAGACGCACGATATTGAAGTCCTGGTCCTCAACCCAGATGCGGCCGAGAAAGCGCCCGCGTCCCGCGTCCTTTTTCGGCGTCAGATCGAACACCAGGCAGCGGACGTCGCCCAGGAATTCGCGGCGCGCGTAGTGAAAATCGTAGTGCTGCCGGTCAAAGTCGTTGCGGTCGGCGAAGATCATCCAGGAAAAGCCCAGCGGCTGGTATTGGAACTTGAACTTCTTGGTGAGGCCGCCGAGAAGATGCTTCTCCATGCTCTCGTCTTTGTCCTTACCTTTGTCGGAAAGGTAGTCGCTGCGGTCGATCGAGTCGCTCAAGTCCATGCGCCCCAGGAAGTAATGATCGTCCTGCGGAATCGGCCCCAGCTGCGGATCCTGCGTCAGGTCCTGCAGATAAGTCTCCACGATGGGAGTGCGCGGCGAGAGAAACTTGATCAAGTCTTTCTCCCGCAGGACCACGCGGTCGACTACCTGATCCATGGTGGTTGGCGGCGCCAGGTTCGTCGGAACCGCGTTCGCCGGAGCCGGAGCGGACTGCGCTTGTCCCGGTTGCGTCGTCGAAACCGTCTGTTGGTTCTGCGGCGTGGACGCCGGCTGCTGGGCGACTGCCGTGGTCGTGACCGCCAGCAGCGCCAATACCATCCACTTCATATTTCGCATGACTCTCATCTCCAAAGTACTCAGTACGCCAGTTGAAATACCACGTGCACAATTGCTGTTGAATTGATTGCCTGCCCGCTTTGCATGGCCGGCTTAAAGCGCATCTTGTTGGCGGCGAAAATGGCCGCTTCATCCAGTCCATGGCCCAGACCGCGGATCACGCGATTCACGTGCAACTGCCCGTTGGCCAGGAACGAAACTTCGAGCAGAACTTCGCCTTCCAGCTTCAGACTTCTGGCTTCATCGGTATAAACCGGATTGGGCTTGTAGGTGATCTCGACCGACGTCGCCGGCGGACCGCTGTCCACGCGCTGGATATGGGGCGTGTTCTGAGCGATCTCCTGCGAGCCAAAGCCTGAGGTCTGCACACTGCCGCGGCCGCTCCTGCGGCCGTCGCCTTGTCCTCCAGTGGCAACCCCATTACCAAAATCGGCACTGGCGACGGTTCCTTTAATACCTTTGGCGCCGCCAGAGCCGTTCCCTTGTCCCGGTCCCACCGGCATGTCGAACCCACCCGCCGCGGCTGCGATCAGCTTGCCGTTGGGCTTGCTGTTGGCACTCGGTTTCAGCCCATTCGGATCGCCGAACCCGCCAGTCTGCACTTTCTCGATCGGAGCATTCACGGTCGGAATCGCTGAACTTCCCTGGAAGTCCCCGGTATGAATCAGCACCGGACGGGCCCCGCTCGTCTGCCGTAGCACCGCCGGTGCGAAGTTATTGAGCGCGACCTTGGGCGGCTCAATTTCCTGCGGTTGCGGCTTGGGCGCGCGCATCTCGCGCGGGACAATCAGTTTCGGCGTCTGGAAGACCGGCTCCGGCGGCAGCACTTTGGCATGCACCGGGAGCGGCTTTGGCTTGGGCAGCGGCTCCGGATTCAGCGGAGGCCTCGGGATCAATTCCGTGACGTGATAGTTCGCGGTGATGATCAGCGTATCGGGTACCATAATCCCGACAACAATAAAAAGTATGATCAGGACGACGAGTAACCCGTAACTCGCTGCAAAGGTCCGCCAGTTCCACTTCTTTTCCGGCAGCAAGCCGAGTTGAAAACCGCGCTGGTACGTAGGCATCCAATGACTCCAAAAGTGAGCCCGAAGCCGGGGAGAAAGCGCTCGGGTGTTGGAGTCTTCACATTAGGGGAGAATGGACAGGGGGTAAACGTGTCCCTTGCGCGTGTCCTTTGGTAACACCCTAGGATTCGGCGCAATTTTGCGGGCGATTACTTTCGGTCCCTTACTTCTGTCACCACCCGGCGCCGCGCGAAAAAGTAGAACACCGGAACGCCCGCCAGAATGGCCAGGCAGCCGCCGGCCGAACTCTTCAGATTGTCGGTAAAGGTGTAGTAGAGAAGGGCCGCCGACGCCAGCACAAACAACGCCGGAACCACCGGATATCCCCACACGCGATAGGGGCGGTCGGCGTTCGGTTCGCGCCGGCGGAAAACGAACACGGTGCTGCCCGCGATCATGTAGAACATCCACTCGGCGAAAATCGCGAGCGAAAAAAATTGGCGGAAACTGCCTCCCAGCAGAAGCAGAACAACGGCCAGGCAGCACTGCACCACAATCGATACCGACGGCGTGTGAAAGCGGGGATGAACCTCGGCAATGGCCTTGAAGAAATATCCGTCGCGCGCCGTCGCAAAGGGCACGCGCGCCCCGCTCATGATGGTGCCATTCAAAGTCACCAGCATGGAAACCGCCATGCCCGCCGACACCAGGCTGGCGCCCGCGTGACCCAGCACCAGCGCCACCGCGTCTGACGCCGGACGCTCCGACCCGGCCACGGCCGACGCCGGCAGCACATATTGCACCGCCGCGTTCACCAGAACGTAGAGCGCACCGACCGTCGCTACGCCCCAAATCAACGATAAGGGAATGTTGCGCTGCGGATTGCGTATCTCGCCCGCCACCATGGTGAGATCGTTCCAGCCGTCATAAGCCCAAAGCGCCGCCACCAGGGCTGCGAAAAATCCAGCTATGCCGCCCTTCGCTCCGGTAAACTCGGTGGCGAAATTCGCCCATGTTCCTCCGCTGTAGGAAAAGCCCACCGCCACAATTCCGAGGATGATGGCAACCTTCAGCAGGGTGAAGAGAAACTGAAAATCTCCCGCGCGCCGCACCCCAATGTAGTTCAGCCAGGAGACCAGAATTGAGGCTGCAATCGCCACCAGTTGGCCGTAGGTGACGGTGAAGGGTTGCGAAATGCAGGACTGTGAGAAAAAAGAAAACACCGGGAAGGTTTCCAGGATACGCACCAAGCCTGTGGTGACGGTCGCAATCGAAGCTGGCTTGGCGATGAGAAACCAGGTCCAGGAATAGAGGAATGCCGCCAGCGGCCCGTAGGCGTCGCGCACATACACATACTCGCCGCCCGCCTGCGGTTTCATCGCGCCCAGTTCGGCATAAGTAAGCGCGCCGAAAAAAGAGAGCAGTCCGCCGACCATCCAGGCCAGGTATACGAGCCGCGCCGACCCCACTGCTTGCATCATCTCGGAGGGGACCAGAAAGATTCCGCTGCCAATGATTGTGCCCACCACGATGGCGCCTGCGTGCGACAACCCGAGGTCGCGGGCCAGTTCGGGACGCTGTTCACGTTCACTAGTCATGTGGTTCTGCAAGCGAAAGATTCTAACCGCAAAGATCGCTATGGACTCGCAAAGGACGTAAAGGATCAGTTTTGCTTGGCGTCCTTTGCGAGTCCATAGCGACCTTTGCGGTTAAGAAAGGGTCTTCACTCCTCCCGATAGTTATTGACCATGCGCTTGATGCCGTCTTTGAGGAGGGCGACATGGAAGTTGATAAGTAACCCGATTGGAATATTCAAGAGTCGCAAGTATGAGAGAAGCTGGGCTTCATCCACAGGATGCAACGCTTCTTTGCACTTGAGTTCCAATACAAGCTTACCCTCAACGACCAAATCTGCCCGAAACCCGCAGTCCAGCTTAACGGCCTCATATATCAGCGGCACGGCTTTCTGCCTTTCAACCCGGAAACCAGACTTTTCCAGTTCGTAGGCCAAGCATGCTTCGTACGCTGATTCCAGGAGGCCGGGCCCAAGCTTACGGTGAATCGTAAGGGCTGCGCCAATCACTTCACGACTGATATCAATCGCCATGACCGTCCCCATTCTCCTTCAAAACGCTGGCAGCGTATCCCACTGCAAAGGTCACGCAGGTGCCGGCAGCGACCCACCAGGTGAAAGCTACCTGCGACCATCCCCACAAATACAGTTCCACCGTCAATCCGCAGAGCATGCCCACGATCGCCCCACGCTGATTCGCGTGCCTGGTCAACACTCCCAGCAGAAACACGCCGAGCAGCGCGCCATACGCCACCGACGCGATTTGCAACCCGACTTCCACCACGCGTCCTACGCGATGCAGCGCCAGCACCGCCAGTCCGAACAGCACCAGCGCCCAGAGAAGCGTCGCCAGTCGCGCCAGCCGCAGCCGTCCCGCTTCGCTGAGCGCCGGCCGAAAACCCGGCCGAAACCGAAGATAGAAATCCATAATCGAGCTCGAGGCGAGCGAATTCAGCGCGGCACTCAAATTCGACATGGCCGCTGCCAGAATGGCGGCGATCAACAGCCCTGAAATGCCGTGTTGCATCCGGCTCACGATAAACGTCGGATAGATTCTGTCCGCCCGGCCAAACACAGACGACGGAACCCGGTAGTAGGCAAACAGCATCACGCCCACAAAAAGAAACAATCCAAATTGAAAGAAGATCGCCAGACCGCTTGACAATAGCGCCAACACCGACTGCCGTTGATTCCGCGCCGCCAACAATCTCTGCACGATAAGCTGGTCGGTGCCATGGCTGGCCGTGGTGAAAAATGCGCCGCCGATGATTCCCGCCCACAATGTGTAAGGCTTCACAAAATCTAAATATGGCCAGTGCGCGGAGACGGGAAGATCGAACACCTGGAACTTGTGTAGTCCACCGGCAATCGCCTCGACCGAACCCCATCCGCCCGGCACAAGATGCAGGATTGTGAACAGCCCAATCAGAGTTCCGCCTACATAAATGAAGGTTTGCACCACATCGGTCCAGATCACCGCCGCCAGGCCGCCTTCAAAGGTGTAGAGCAAAGTGAGCAGGGTGATGATGGCAATCGAGGTGACCTCGCCCGTGCCCAGCGCGATCGAGACCACGATGGAGACGGCGTAGACCCGCACACCCTCGGCCGCCGCCCGCGTCAACAGAAACAGGCCCGCGGTTACCGTGCGCAGCGCCGGACCAAACCTCCGCTCAATGAGCTGATACGCCGTGTACAACTCGCCGCGAAAATACTGCGGCAGCAGCACAAAACTAATAATGACGCGCCCGATCAGGTACCCCATCACCCATTGCAGAAAAGTCAGATTTGAATCGTAAGCGAGTCCGGGGATACTGAGGATGGTCAGCGTGCTGGTCTCAGCCGCCACAATGGAGAGCGAAATTGCCCACCACGGAATGTTGCGGCCGGCGAGAAAGTAGTCTCGCATGGTCCGCTGCTGCTTGCGAAAGCGCAGCCCGAACAGCGTGATCCCCGCCAGGTACGCGGCAATAATCAGCAGATCGATCCGATTCAATCCCAAGCGATCCTTCCAAATTTCAGGCAGAGACGCGGCTGGCTGCGTCTCCAGCGTCTAACAACGCATTCGCCGCATTGTACAGGCATGTTCCTGTCCCGAAACGTGGCAGAACTAATTCAGGACAGAACTAATTCAGGACAAAGCTGTGTTAGAACTAGCGCAGTGGCCTACTATCTTGGAATTGACGGCGGCGGCACCAAAACTCGCTGCCTTCTCGGCGACGAAACGACGGTGCTGGCCACGGCAATGACCGGCGGCGGCAATATCATCCGCCTGGGCGAGACGCAGGCCAGAGAAGCTCTGCACTCCGGCGTACGCCACGCCTGCTCGGCTGCCAGGATTTCCCCGGATCAGATCCGCGCCATCTGTATCGGCGCGGCCGGCGCTTCCACACCCGAGATCGCGGCGAAAATTCGCGGTATCCTTACCGAGCTGACGCCCCAGAGCAGTCCCATCGACATCGAGGTCGCCGGCGACAATGTGATTGCGCTCGAAGCTGCCTTTGGCGCGGGACCCGGTGTGATCGCGATTGCCGGCACCGGCTCCCTGGCTTACGGGCGCGATGCCTCTGGTCGCACCGCACGAGCCGGGGGATGGGGGTTCGCCATCTCGGATGAGGGCTCCGGGCACTGGATCGGCCAGCGCGCCATCTCCGTTATTCTTCAGGCGCGCGATCAGGGTCTCGAAACCGCGCTCGCTGCCATGGTCCTCGAGGCCTGGAAACTCGCAACGATCGACGATCTGGTGCAGCAAGCCAACTCTACTCCGCCGCCCGACTTCCCGCGCCTGTTTCCCATCGTCCTTCACGCCGCCGAGAAAGGCGACGCCGTTGCCCGCGACCTCCTGGCCGACGCCGGAGCCAAGTTGGCTACGCTCGCGACCGCGGTCCTCCGCCGCCTTGCGCCTCATCCTGCGATGGAAAAGGCCCCAAAGGGCATGCTCCCCGTAGCCCTGCTTCCCGTAGCAATGACGGGCAGTGTCTTTCGTCAGTCTCCCGATGTGCGCCAGGTTTTCTACAATACCTTGCAGACAACCTTTCCCGGCATCGACATCCGCCAAGAGCTGGCCGATCCGGTAGAAGGCGCGCTGGCCAGAGCAAGACGAATGTAGAGACGGAGATTATCCCGTCTCACACAGGCTGACCCGAAATGCCGGGCAACGAAATGTCCGAAGACAAGATGTCCGAAGGCGAAACCGCGCCACCATCCGCGGCACCAATACCGGCCACGCTCGCGTCTGAGGATCTGCTGCGCACCGTCGCCGATCCCGCTCTCACCGAGGACTTGGCGCTGGCACTCCTCAAGCGCGGCGACTTGTCCGCTGAAGTCCTCGAGCAACTCGCCAAGCACGCCAACGCACTCAAGAGCCGCAAAGTAAGAATCGCGCTGGCCAGCCATCCCAAGACACCGCGTCATGTGTCGGTGCCGCTGGCGCGCCAGTTCTACACCTTCGATCTGATGAAGGTTGCACTCTCGCCCACTGTTCCAGCCGACGTAAAAGTTGCTGTCGACGACGTCCTTATCTCGAGACTGGAATCTGTCACCATCGGCGAGCGTCTTACGCTGGCTCGCCGTGCCTCGGGCAGAGTGGCGGCTGCGCTGCTGCTCGAAGTGGAAGCGACCGGCAGCGAGATCAGCAATGCAAGAGCCGCAAAAACTGCGGGGCGCGAAACCCGAGTCATGCAGACGGCGCTCGAAAACCCGCGCCTGACCGAGGCTCTCGTGATCAACTCGGTGCTTCGTCCCGACGCCAGCGCAGCCCTGGTGCAGGCGGTGGCGCGGCATGGGAAGTGGTCCTGCCGCAGAGAAATCCGCGCCGCCCTGCTGCGGACCGAGCATCTCTCTCTGGCTCGTGCCCTGGAATTCAGCCGCGAAATCCCGGCGCCGCGGCTGCAAGAGGTGCTCGCCAGTTCGCGTCTCCCCGCTACAATCAAAGACCAACTTCTCCGCGAGAACTCCAGGAAGTCGTAGGGTTCGTGGGGCGCGGCATCATCAAGCGGCAGCCTTCGCGCGAATCGCCGCCATCAGTTTCGCCGTGGTGGAGGCATCGATGCCGTAGCGCTCCCCGCCGCGCACGATGGGACCGCCAATGTCGTCCAACTCAAGCTGCCGCCCAGCGGCAAGGTCTTTTTGCATGGAGCTGCGCATAGCCGGAGGCGCGCTGTCAAAACCCGCCCGGACCCGCGCGGCGTCAAGCTCCGCGCCGCCAGCGTTCGCCACGGCACAGGTCTCAGCGATCGCGGAATGTAATTTCGCTTTCCAATCGGCGTTCGCCAGAATCTCGCCAAGATTCATTCCCGATGCCGAGGTGGCCAGCGCAAATGGCGCCAGGAAGCTGAGCTTCCACCACAGCAGAGTCTGCTCGTTCGGAATGAACTGGCAGGTGAATCCAAGCTTGCCCAATTGTCCAATGATCGATCCCAGAAGCGGTTCTCCGCTGGAGGCCAGGTTGAGGAGAACGAACGGGGAGCGTTGGATGAACCGTCCCGGAGCAATCCTCTCCGCTTCCACCGCGATCGTGGCTGGAACCACTTGCTCGCGCCCAAATCGCGCCCGCAGCACCGCGACGTGGTCCACTCCGTTCAGCAAGGGAACGACCGAACCCGGCGACACCTGCACCGCTTCGAGCGCAGCCTGCAATTGATAAGTCTTGGTGGCAATCCAAAGTACGTCGACCGGCGCGGTCAGCGTTGCCGTCGCCTTCGCCGGAGCCGCGAGTGAGCCCGAAGGACGTTCCAACGTCAAGTTTGCGGGATAACTCGCCGACTTCTCCGGTCGAACCACCACCGTGACGTCTTCGCCCAGCGATGACAGCGCCGTACCGACCAGGCCTCCGATGGCTCCTGTTCCTAAAATTGCGTGTTTCATGCCAAGACCCCCGGAAAACTATACGACAGCTTGGTCGTGTGGTGTTCTGGTGAGCTCACCCTATCTTTACGCTGCGCCCAAGAATCTGTCACACTGGCAACAGGCCACTGACCACTGGCTAATGGGTTCCATGGGCAAGATCCACGTCCTTCCCGAAAGAGTCGCCAACCAGATCGCTGCCGGCGAGGTGGTCGAGAGGCCCGCGTCGGTGGTGAAGGAGTTGCTGGAGAACGCGCTGGACGCGGGGTCCACGCGCATCCGCATTCAAGTCGAGGCGGGCGGGAAGAAGCTGATCCAGATCACCGACAACGGCTGCGGCATGGTGCGCGACGATGCCATGCTCGCCTTCGAGCGCCACGCCACCTCGAAAATCAAGAACACCGAAGACCTGCTGAGCATTTCGACCCTTGGATTTCGCGGCGAGGCGCTGCCCTCAATTGCTTCGGTTGCCCGGCTGCATCTGGAAACCCGCGCCGAGGAGGAAGCGGCTGGGACGGTCATCGAAATCAACGGCGGCAAGATCATCCGCGTGGAAGAGGCGGGGCTGCCGCTCGGGACTTCGATTACGATTCGCGATCTTTTCTTTAACACGCCGGCGCGCAAGAAATTTCTGCGATCGGAATCGACCGAACTGTCTCACATCGCGTCGCTTGTAACCCACTACGCGCTGGCGCATCCGGAGAAGCATTTCGAGTTGCACTCGGCAACGAATGCGTTGCTGGTGGCGCCGCCCGTGGCCGGTCATCGCGAGCGCGTGTACCAGGTGTTTGGACGGGAAACGCTTGACCAGTTGATTCCGCTGGCGGCGGTGCAGCCGCTGGAACATATCGGGTTGCCGCAGCCTCCGCCTTGGCGAAGTGATCCGAACAAGTGTGGCGCGGGCGCCCTCGCCCGCGAGTCCGCTGCAAACGGACTGGGTCATCCCGCAGATGGTTCGGACGATGCAGACACGCGGGCGAGGGCGCCCGCGCCACAAGATTTCGGCGAGGTGCGGCTGCACGGCTTTGTCTCCAAGCCGGAAATTCAGAAACTCAATCGCAATTCGATTTTCATTTTCGTGAACGGGCGGCTGATTCGGGACCGTCTCATCCAGCACGGTATTACCGAGGCTTACCGGAACATTTTGCCGCCAACCGTGTTTCCGGTTGTTTTGCTTTTTATCGAGATGCCGACCGCTGAAGTGGACGTGAATGTGCATCCGTCGAAGACCGAGGTGCGATTCCGGCAGCAGACGGTAGTTCACGATTTCGTGCGCGAGTCGGTGCGGGCGGCACTGATGAAGGCGCGGCCGGTGCCGCAGTTCTTGACGGAAATTCGCGCGCAGCCAACCACGGGTCCCGGCCTGACCAGTCCTTTGCATTCCCAGGGTGCAGGCAGCGATGGTTTAGAGCGCGTACCGTGGCGCGACTTGTACGGACCGGCCGCAGCGGGCGGCTTCGCACTGCAGGCTCCTTCGGCTCCAGCGGTTACCGCGCACTTGGAATTTGAAGGAGGAATTGCAGTCGAAGCCAACGCGGCGGTATCGTTGGCTCGCAATCCCGGGGCAGCCTTTGCTCAGCAGAGTGTTGCGGATCAGCCGATTCCCGATCATGGTTGCGCGCCGCCGATCGTGCAGGAGCCGCAAGCCGCGCCGACGCTCGAGTCGTTACGGACTCTGCGGCCGTTAGGCCAGATTCGAAATTCCTTCATTCTCGCCGTCAACGAGGACGGACTCTGGATCATTGATCAACATGTGGCCCACGAGCGCGTGTTGTTCGAGCGAATCCTCCGCCAACGTTCGGCGCAGCAGGTGGAGAGCCAGCGTTTGCTCATGCCCCTGGTCATCGAACTGACTCCGGCCCAGCAAGCCATCTTCAGCGACATTGCCGAAGAACTTGCGCATAACGGTTTTGAAGCGGAACCTTTTGGCACGCGCAGCGTAACCGTAAAGATGGTGCCGGCGGGCGTGGACGCGTCGCGGATCGAGCACATGCTGAACGAGATCTTCGAGCAGCTCACGCGCGAAGACCAGGCCATCAACCTGGAAGCGGTGCGGACGCGCATTGCGGCGTCGATTGCGTGCCACGCCGCGATCAAGGTGAATATGCCGCTCGAGCAGAACAAAATGGAGTGGCTGCTGGCGGAGTTGGCAAGAACCGAGCATCCGATGACCTGCCCGCACGGGCGGCCGGTGGTGCTGCGCTATTCCATGCAGGATATTCAGAAGGCGTTCAAGAGAATCTAGTTCTCAGTTCTCAGTTGTCAGTTCTCAGTAAAATCTTGCCAACATGGAGTGTTGCTTTTTCTCGGTTGCCCGATTGGCTATTGACTGCTGGCGATCGGTTCGCGAATGCTTTTGAGAGCTGAGAGCTGAGAGCTGAGAGCTGAGAGCTGAGAGCTGAGAGCTGAGAGCTGAGAGCTGAGAGCTGAGAGCTAGCTTGTGTTCTAATCGAAATCATGACCGACGCGGAACTCCTGCAGGCTCGCGTGCAAAAGTGGCGGCTCGACGGGCAGCCGGTGCGCACTCTGGAGGAGGCGCGCGCCTTTCTCGAGTCGGTCGGATTCTGTCTGATGTATCCGATGCGGCCTGCGCTGCTGCTGCCGACTTTTGTGGGAGCCTGGGTGGGAGCGGATGACAAACTGCCGATGCGCCAGCACGCTTACAACGATCCGCGGGCGAAGGAAGCGACGGAACTGATGGTGCGCGCACTGCGCGATCGGGCCGCCTACGAGGCTTCACTGATTGACGAGAACAACGCCTTCCTGCTGGCGGCCTCGGTGTTTCCTTACTTCTATTCGCTGGTGGGCGAGCGCAATCCGAAGCAGCCGCCTGCGGCCGGACCGCGGTCTCCTTATTCACAGCTGGCCTGCGACGCTTTCGAAATCATCCGACGCCGGGGACCGATTTCAAAATTGAAACTGGGTGAGATGCTGGCCGGAGCGGTTTCGAACGCCGGCCTCGATCGCGCGCTCGGCGAACTGTGGGCCAAGCTGCGCATCACGCGCGTCGATTACACGGTGGAGGAAGGCTCGGTGTGGGATGAATTGTCGCGCTGGGCGCCCGATGCAGTGCGCGAAGGCGTCGGAATTTCGGTGCCCGAAGCGCTTTCCGCGCTGCTCTCGAAATATCTGGATTGCGTGGTGGCGGTGGAGGAAGGAGAAGTCGAGAACTTTCTCGCCAACTTCGTTCCGCGCACGCGGGTGAAAGAGGCTATTCATGCCTTGCTCTCGGCGCGCGAATTGAGCTTTGTGCATATTGGGAGTAAATCGCTGCTGCAGGTGACTCCGCCAAAACAGGCCTACGTTCCCAAGCCGCGGCCGGAGCGCGTGAGCTAGCCGATGCCCAGCCCCTTAAGGGGCATCCGGTTCCGAAGCATTGCGGCATCGCTAAAGCGATGCCCTGATACGAAGCGCTCTGTGCCCCCTGTAGTGAAGCTCTCTCGCGCTCCGTGTACAATGCTCCTTCGTCAAGATGACCAACCCCTCTCCACGCAAACTCATCATTGCCATCGACGGCCCCGCCGGAGCCGGTAAGAGCACCATCGCCTCGCGGCTGGCCCGCAAACTCGGCTACGTGAACCTGGAGAGCGGGGCCATGTACCGTGCGCTGGCGCTGTTAGCCATCGAGTGGGACGCCTCGTTCGACGACGAGGCTCGGTTGCTGAAGATGGCGCAGGATTCACGCATCACGCTCGATCGCTCCATCGGCGGCAACCGTGTCCTGGTCAACGGAAAAGATGTTTCCGCGCGCATCCGCGAGCGCGATGTGTCGGAAGGGGCGTCGCGGGTCTCGGTGCATCCCAAAGTACGCGAGTGGATGGTAGATCGGCAACGCGAGATGGGCATTGGCGGCGGCGTAGTAATGGAGGGGCGCGATATTGGGACCAAAGTTTTTCCCGATGCCGATTTGAAAATTTTTCTCGACGCCGATCCCGTGGTTCGCGAGCAGCGGCGGCTCGATCAGCAGAAAGTGAACGGCGCACCGGCGCAAGCGATCGCGGCGGAACTTCGCGAGCGCGACCGGCGCGACCGCACCCGCGCCGCGTCTCCGCTGGCCGCCGCGGAAGATGCCGTGGTGCTCGACTCGACCCATATGAGCGAGGACGAGGTCGTCAGGCGAATCGAGGAGTTGGTGGAAGAGCGGCTGGCGGCTAGGCGCTAAGTGCTCTTACTCTGATGAGGCCGAGGCCGCCCGTGCCTTTCGAGCCAGTTCCGAGATGGCGGGAATGGACCTGGGCTCGGTCACGGTGCAGACCGGTGGCATGATTCCGCGCTCCACAAACCGAGCCATCAGTTCAATCGCAATCCCGGTCGTCGGAGGACTGAAGACGGTGGCAGTCAGAACGCCGCCACGAACCCAGGCCTGACCTGTGTTGGGCATGCCGTCGATGCCCAGGAACGGGACCTTCAGCCAAGATTCGCGCAAGGCATGAGTAGACTGCTCGAACGCCTTGCGGGCGCCAAGCGCCATGGAATCGTCCTGGGCGCACACGGCTCGGAACTCGGCTGCGCGAGAAGTGGAAAGACAGAGCCATGAGGTAACCGCCTTGAGCGCACTCGATTCGGTCCAGTGTGCCCTGAGAACGCGTAACTGTACGTTTTCCGGCTTTGTTTCCAGCAGGCCATCATAGCGCTGCTTGGCAGGAAGGCTTTGGCCGGGACCCTGTATGTAGAGGACCAATCCTCCCCTGGGCAGCAAAGCGGCAAGTTGCCGTCCCTGGAGGCGGCCAATTTTCACATGGTCTGGGGTAACCACAAAGGCGGGTACGTGATAGATGGAGCGCAGCTCGTCGAGATACTCGGCGTTGCTGTTCAAGATGGCCCAGCCCATGCCCGCAGCGGCGGCGGCGCGAGCCACCTGAGGATGCGGGGTAGATCCGGCCGGTTCGAACAGGATGGCGTTCGGACGAAGATTGACCGGGCACTGAATCTTTTCGAGCAGTTGCTGGCTTTGCAGGATTCCGTCATCGTGCGCGTATAGGATCTCGAGCTCCACGCCGGTCTGGCTGGCTGCCTGGCGCGCAGTTGCCACTTGCTCGATCTGGAAATCGTTATCGTCGTTGATCACGGATAGCAAAAAGCGCGGCATGGTCATGGAGACCGTAAGTGCTGCCAAGATCATACTTCGAGTGGCCCGAGGCGGCGCATTACTCAGGGACGTACGTGGGCTCAGCCTGCTGTCTGCGGCGGGAACCGTTCGGGAACACGCGGAGCGGAGCAAGCGATGTCAACTGGGAGCCGCTCACTCCTCAGCGTGTAACTGCCACGTCGGCCACGAAACCGAACAAAGATACCGTGATCATCATCACCGCTGCGGCGTGCGGGTGAATGCACACTGCCAACAGCGGATCAGACAGAGCCCGGAGGGCGAGCTAGCTTAGCCCAGCGCTTTAGCGCTGGGGGGGCAATGCGATTTGAGATCAAATCCCGGAGGGATGACCCATGTCGCACACATACGCCAGCAATCGCGTGCACGTAGTCTTTTCGACAAAAGACCGGAAGAAGAATCTTGCCAATGATCTTCAACCAAAACTCTGGGGCTACATGAAGGGCATTGCGAAAAATCATGGATTCGAAGTTGTCAAGATCGGCGGCGCATCCGATCACGTTCATGTTCTCGTTGTCGTGCCTCCTGCGATGCCGCTGGCGAAGGCGGTGCAGTCGATCAAGGGCTGTTCGTCGAAATGGCTCAATGACACGGGGGCGGCGGGAGCAAATTTCGCCTGGCAGGAAGGCTACGGCGCCTTCAGCGTGAGCGCATCGCAGACCGATGGCGTCGTCGCTTACATCGAGAATCAGGCCGTGCATCATGCCAGGCGGAATTATGAGGAAGAGTTTGTTGAGTTGTTGCAGAAATACGGCATTTCTTACGATCCGGCGCACGTGCTGGGTTAGGCTGGGGTCGTCCCTCCGGGACTTGATCTCTATTGTGGTTGCCTACCCAGCGCCGAGGCGCTGGGCTAAGGTGGCTCGTCCCTGCGGGACTCTGGTGTGGCCAGCGCGCAATTTGGTTTTTCTCCCGAAGCATTTCGAACATTCGAAAGGGACAGAATAGTCTGGACAACTCGCGGGCGCGGTAATCTGTTGCGACGGAATAGCGAGCGGAAATAATGTGATCATGATCAGGGCTACGTTGCGTCGCGTGGGAACAGACCGCCAGCAGCAACTCCGAGAGAGCCCAGAGGGCGAGCTAGTTTAGCCCAGCGCTTCAGCGTGTGCGTGAGAACTCGTTTTCGCGTCAGCCCGGTGCGACGAAGCACCCGAGAATCCAGCCCCGGAGGGGCGAACCAGCTTAGCCCAGCGCTTCAGCGCTGGGTAAGGTTGGAGAAATACTTAAAGTCCCGGAGGGACGACCCGGTTCTTGTTACTGGTGCTGCGGAAAGCTTTGGCGCAGATTAAACCCACTCATCGCGTACTTTGTGTTCAGTCTCATGACCATGTCGTGGGACTAGACACGTACTTTGCGATGAGTGGGATTTGTCCACAATTCCCATGTCGGGAGGAAATAATCAGGGTGCACTCCACGGGACGTTTCCCAGTCTTCGCCATCGATTCTTCACTAAGCCGGCCGAGAGCGGAATCCATTGACGTAAGACCCGTCGTGCGCCACGATAGAGATCTGATTGGGGCAGTTGAGAGGTGTATCCGTCAACCCAGACGGCCCTCGAAACTGCCCCAAACCCATTTCAGTGCTCTTTGACAACACAAATGATTGATTTATAAAGACTTTACCAGCAAGTCCTTTAAACCCAAAGACCTGGCGGGAATGTTTGCTAACCCCATGATTCTAAAAGACCGGGGGATGGGAGGGGGGGTACCCCAAGGGTACTGACGCCTATTTCTTCACCACCACCGCAATCCCCAATTCCCGCAACTGGCCTTCGGCCACCGGGGTGGGGGCTTCCATCATCAGGTCCTTTGCGGCGGCGGTTTTGGGGAAGGGGATGACCTCGCGCAGACTATCCGCTCCGGCCAGAATCATCACGATGCGATCTAGGCCGAGCGCGATCCCGCCGTGCGGAGGGGTGCCGTATTCGAGCGCTTCCAGGAAAAAGCCGAAGCGGGAACGCACTTCTTCTGTCGTCATGCCCAGGGCGTGGAAGATTCTGCTTTGCACATCCTGGCGGTGAATACGGATCGATCCCGATCCCAACTCCGTCCCATTCAGCACCACGTCGTAGGCGAGCGCGCGGACCATGGCGGGATCGGTTTCGAGCTTGTCCATGTCTTCATCGTGGGGCGAGGTGAAGGGATGGTGCGCGGCCATCCAGCGGCGTTCGCCTTCGTCGTACTCGAACATGGGAAAGTTCGTCACCCACAGAAAACGGTAATCGCCTTTCTGAAAAAGTTTGTGGCGGTCGGAATATTTCTGCGCCAGCGCCACGCGCAGCAGTCCGGCCGAGGCGTAGATCGCCATTTCCGCGGGCGTCACTTTGCGCTTGCTGGCCGGATGCGCGTCTCCCATTGCTCCCGACTGCTTCGATCCCACCACCAGCACCAGTAGATCGTCGGCGGCAGCCGCGCCCGTTTTCGCGCGGATTTTTTCCCGGACCTTCGCGCCCGCCTCGGGAAACTTGCTTTCGATGCGCTTGAAGTCTTCGAAAACGCGGGCTCCGCCCTTGGAGACAAACAGCGGCTTGATGTCGTCGCGTTCTTTTCTTGACAACTCGCCAACCCCCGGAATGCGGATGGCAATCACGGGCAGATCTTCGTTTATGGCTAACCCTTGAAGCTCATCGGCCGCGAAGCAATCGGCAACGTCGGTGAAGGCGGGCAGGCGCAGGTCGGGCTTGTCGATGCCATATTGACGGATGGCATCGTCAAAGTCCATGCGCGGGAACGGCGTGTTGATCTCGTGACCTGCGGCTTTAAAGGCAGCGGTCAGAAAGCTTTCGACTACCTCCCAAACGCGCTCCGGCTGCGGGTAGGACATTTCGAGATCGATCTGGGTGAATTCGGGCTGGCGGTCGGCACGCAGATCCTCGTCGCGGAAGCAGCGCACGATCTGGAAATATCTGTCGAAGCCGGAGATCATCAGGATCTGTTTGAACAGTTGCGGCGATTGCGGCAGGGCGTAGAACATTCCCGGCTGCACGCGGCTGGGGACGAGATAATCGCGCGCGCCTTCGGGCGTGGAGCGCGTCATGAATGGAGTCTCGATTTCGAAGAAGCCCTGCGAAGCGAGGTTGTCGCGGATGGCCAGCGCCACCTTATGCCTTAGTTCGATGTTGAACTGCATGGCGTCGCGGCGCAGGTCGATGTAGCGGTACTTCAAGCGCATCTCTTCGTTGGCCAGCACCGTGTCCGAGGGCAGAAACGGAAGTTGCTTCGATACGTTGAGAATGCGCAGCTCTTCCACCACCAGTTCGACTTCGCCGGTGGGAATGTTGGGATTGATGGTGTCGGCATCGCGGCGCTTGATTTTTCCTATGGCGGCGATCACAAACTCGTTGCGCAGCGCTTCCGCCTTCTGATGAACGGCGGCGTTCACTTCATGGCTGAAGACGACCTGGGTCACGCCGGTGCGGTCGCGGAGGTCAACGAAGATGATCTGGCCGAGGTCGCGGCGGCGGTTGACCCATCCCATGAGGACAACTTTCTTGCCAGCATCGGTGAGCCGAAGGGCTCCGCACATATGAGTTCGCCTGAGGTCGCCTAAGAAATCGAGCACGTTTTTCGCCTATTCGGAACAGCTGGATTAACGGTGGTGAGCCGAATCCAAGATTATAAACGGGAGCGTTAGTTCCATAGGCCGCTTAGAAGACCCTCCCAAGTTGGAAGAACCATTTCTGGTGGCCGGAATCGCCGACGCTGCCTCCAATGAAGAGTGGACCGAAGGCGGTTTCGGCGACCACGCCGGCCTCGACATCGTTGGGGAACCCGCTCTCCGGGGAGAAGCGGTACATCTTGGCGACTTCATAGGAGCTGACGACATAGACCTTCTTGCCGAAGAATGGAGGCAGAGTCAGAAGCTCGTGAATATAGCCGGCGCGGAAAAGATAATACTGCTGTCCATAGAGCTCGTTGGTGCCGTAGGCGCTTAGGCGGAGCGGGGCGCCGAGGAAGAAGAGCGGAAAACTGATGTTGTGCACGCCAAAGGTAGTTCCACCCTCCCCGGAAACGAAGATCGAGCTCTTGGGACTGACCCGCTGAAAACCTTCGAGGCGAGCATCCAGAGCCGGAAGACCTTGGCTGTCGCCGGGGTAAGCGTCATACCAGCGAAAGGTGGCGTTGCCTTTGTAACCGCGACGGGGAACTATGGGATCGTCGGTGTGGTCGGTGATGAAGTGGAGGTGGGTGTCGCCGACCCGGCCGCTGACGGAAGCGAAACCTGGCCGCCCGAGATTGAGAAGAATGTTGGAATAGCCAATCTGGTATCCGGCGCGAAGTTCGGAAAAGCGGTCAAATGCGTAGCCAAGGTCCAAGCCGCCGTTGTCCTGGTGGAAACGATACAAAGCGATGGGATCGGTCTGGTCGAAGAACTTGAATCCGGTGTTGCTGACGCTGAGGTGAGGGGCAAAGAACCATTTGCCGAGCGAAGTGAAAGGCCGATAGAGCTCGCTGGACAGGGCGTAATTGTTGCCGAAGGAAAAGTCGGTACGCCACTCCGAGCGGTAACCGGCGACGTTCAGGAAAGTAAGACGACCGGCGAGGGTAATGGTGACGTCCTTGGGCTCGGAGCCGTCGGTTTCAGAACCGAGCTGGAGAGTGGGTGGCGCGTAGTTTTTTTCGTGGACAGAAACCACCAAACCCGTCTGGCCGTCCCTTTCGGTGAGCCAATAATCGACGGAATCAAATCTCCCTATCCCGTCCAGTTCATGGAACATCTTCTCCATCGCAGGCACGTTGATGGGCTTGCCTTGGAGCGGCTGCAGGAAGCGCGCCACTTCCTGAGAAGATTTTGGGTTCGTGCCTCGCACCTCGAGGAATTGTGGGACGGGAAGGTTGGTTTTGAGGCGTTGATTGCGTCGGTCGAGGTAAGTGGTCCAGGACGCATCGTCCAGAGCATAGGGGGCGAGGATGTTGGCTTTAGCATCGGCGGCTTGCGCGCCGCGGTCCATGATCTTTCCGGCCTGATCGTAATCGATGGAATTGAAAGCCTTGAGATCGACGCTGACGACGAGATCGGCATCGGCGAGCCCTTGCAGTTCGTTTTGATGAATGACGACCTCGACGGAGCGTCCGAGCACATCGAAGAGAGATTGAATCTGGGAGGCATCGGTGGGGGCGATTTCGAGATGAACGGCAATGACGACGTCCGCGCCCATTTGCCGGACAACATCGGTGGGTAGGTTGCCGAGAAGGCCGCCATCCACATAGACATCATTGCCAACGCGGACTGGGGCGAAGACGCCGGGGATGGACATGGTGGCGCGCAAGGCTTGGGCGAGGGAGCCGTGGTCGAAGACAAAGGACTTGGCGGTCACGAGATTGGTAGCCACGCAGCGGAAGGGAATGGGGAGGTCATCGAAGGACCCGTTGTGGGTGTAGGGGAGCGTTTCCCGGTCAATCAGCAGGCTGACTCCCTGGCCTGAATTCAGACCCGACGGTAGAGAGAAACCGTGTTTCAGACCGACTTCAAGGCGGTTGGGGAAGGCTTGCTGGTCTTCTTTGCGGCGGAAGGATAAATTTCGGTAATGCGGCTGTCCGACGATAATGGCGTTCCAATCCTGGTTATTGACGATGGCTTTTAATTCCGCAGGAGATTTTCCGATGGCGTAGAGGCCGCCGACGAGTCCGCCCATGCTGGTTCCGGCGACGTAGTCGATGGGAATGTGGTGATCTTCAAACCACTGGAGCACGCCGATATGGGCGAGGCCGAGGGCGCCGCCACCTTCGAGGGCGACGCCGATCTTCAGCCGTTTCTTCGGCACGGCAGGTTCGCTGGTGGCTGAAGAATCAGGGGCCTGGGGGAACGCGCGGAGAGACAGAAGAAAGCACAACACAATTGCGGCGAGGGAAAAACGCGAGCGTGTAGGCATCGGGGTGTCCTGGGAAGATCAGCAATGGCTGGATTCTACTTGAGGGGCAGCGGTGGTGGAATTGGCGACTCCGGGGCCGAGCTGTGCTCGGTTTGGACCCTTCGACTCCGCTCAGGGCAGGCTCTCGGGGCGGCTGCCCCTACGCAAACCTTGGACGGGGCCCTTCGGCTCCGCTCAGGGCAGGCTCCGCCGCGTCACGACACGAATTAAATTAGCCTAGTTGGGCTTGCGGAATTTGCTGTCGGCTAGATAGCGGAGCATGATGGCGTCGGTGGCGCTCTGGAATTGCTGCTCCAATTCGGGAGCTTGCACGCGGGGGTCCTGGCGCACGGTCTGGCGGAATTTCTCACCCATTTCGGAATCGCTGGTGACCACCTGCATGTAGAACCAGAGGAAGTGGCGCATCTGGTCGAGGGCGGACTTGAGGACCTGAATGGCTTCCATCTCGGGCGGATCGGCGAGGGCTTCCATGAGCTCGGGATCGCTGGGGGCCTGCATGGCGGCGCAGTTGAGTTCGCGCTGGATCACGCGCATGTCTTCCGTAACGCGCAAAATGCGGAGATGAATCTCTTCCATGCTTTCTTTGTTTTCGCGATCCATGGGGGCCCTTTCCATCCTACCAAGCATTTCTCGGAAATCTGTTCAAACCAAGATCGCATCCCGGAGCACGCGAGGGAAGGTTCCCCGTGTGCATGAGCTTCGGTAATTGAAGTTACTTTAGGTCGGAAAGGCGTGCGGGGCGGGCGATTTCAGGCGGTCATTTTGAGGCTCTTGTGGCTTGTGAAAGGAGTTCCAATTCAAGGCAGGGGCTGGGTGTGGTACAAACGGTTCGCGATGACATCGCCGCAAACTGGTCTGATGCCAACTAGCCTGGTGCGGGCGATTGGCCGTTGGAGCCTGGCCGCACTGGCAGTGAACTCGGTTATCGGGAGTGGCATTTTCGGGTTGCCAGCCACGGTGGCGGGGCTTCTCGGCAAACGCAGCGTGCTGGCCGTGTTGATTGCGGGGGCTGCGATAGGCGTGATTATGGCCTGCTTTGCCGAGGTGGCTTCGCAGTTCTCGGAGGCGGGCGGACCTTACCTGTACGCGCGCACGGCGTTTGGGCGGCTGACGGGAATTCTGGTGGGCTGGATGCTGTACCTGGCACAGGCGGCGGCCCCGGCAGCGAATGCCAATTTGTTTGTCATCTATCTGGCGGAATTCTGGCCGGGGGCGAAAGGAACGTGGCCGCGTTTTGCGATCCTGACGTTTCTGGTGGGAGTGCTGGCGCTGATCAACGCCCGGGGCGCACGGCAGGGCACGGCGGTCAGCAACGTGTTTACGGTGGCGAAAATTCTGCCCTTGCTGATGGTGATTTCGGCGGGAGCCGCGGTAATGATCATCCATCCGACAATCTTGAGCTCGACGACGGGTGCGGCCGGGCCGATGCCGGCAAGCGCGTGGATGAAGGCCATGGTGCTGCTGATCTTCGCTTATGGTGGATTTGAATCGGCGATGGCACCCATGGGCGAAGCCAGGAATCCGGGGCGGGACGCAGGGTTTGCGCTGTTCGTGGCACTGATCGCGTGCACCGTAATTTATGCGCTGGTGCAATGGGTGGTGGTGGGAGTGCTGGGGCCGGGAGCGACTACGGATCGTCCGCTAGCCGAGGTGGCGCGCATCACGATGGGCAATCGCGGCGCGGCACTGGTGGCGATCGGGGCGCTGGTATCGGTGTACGGTTATTTGAGCGCCAAAATGCTCGGAATGCCACGGGTCACGTTCGCGCTGGCCAAGGGCGGCGATCTGCCACAGTTGTTTGCCGCGGTGAGTCCCAGATTTCACACGCCCTGGTTTTCGATTGTGTTCTATGCGGCGGCGGTGTGGGGGTTGGCGATGGTGGGGAATTTTGTCTGGAACGTGACTTTGTCGGTGGTCGCCCGGTTGTTCTACTACGCGGTGGTTTGCGCGGCGCTGATCGCGTTGCGGCGAAAACAGCCGCTGGCCGCTGGTTTGCGCCTGCCAGGAGGGCCGGTGCTGGCGGTGCTGGGGGTCGGGATTACGGTGGTGCTGGCAACGCAGGTGGATTTGAGCAAGTCGCTGATCCTGGCAGCGACGATTGGAGCGGCAGTGTTGAACTGGGCATGGGCGCGGCGAGCGGATCGCACGAAAGTCTGACCCTTGAAGCGATGCGCGCTGTGATACCCTCTCGGCGAATGCAATCCTGGACATTGGCTTTACTCCTGGGCAGCAGTTCTTTGCTGATTGCGCAAGACTCGCAACCCGCGTCCCAGCACTTCGCAGTTGAAAACAACGTGGCGATTCCGATGCGTGACGGGGTTCGGTTGCGAGCGGATGTTCTGCGCCCGGCGGTGGCGGGCAGGTTCCCGGTGCTGGTTTATCGGACTCCTTATGGGAAGGACGATGCGCAACGGGACTACGCAACATTCCGGCATGCGGTAGAACGCGGCTATGCGGTGGTAATTGTGGACGTGCGCGGGCGCTACCATTCGGGCGGCGAGTTCGTGCCCTATGAAAACGAAGGTCGCGACGGCTATGACACCATCGAGTGGGCCGCCAGTCAGCCTTGGTCGGACGGCGCGGTGGGGACGTTTGGGCTCTCCTATCCGGCAGCGGTGCAGTGGCTGGCGGCGGTAGAGAGTCCTCCGCACCTGAAGGCAATGGTGCCGGCGATGGCGTTCTCGACGGCGCAGAACTTCTTCTACGCGGGCGGGACGTGGGACATGTCGTGGATGGAGTGGATCTGGGACAACATTGCCTGGGACACTCGGGTGAAAAAGAATCTTTCCGGCCCGCACACCTATGAGGAGGCTCTGGCGGCATGGAAGGTTGAGGGGCCGAAGATGATGAACGCGCTGCCGTTGATGAACGTACCCCAACTGCAGCAAGTCGCGCCGTATTACTTTGATTGGTTGCGGCATCCGGCAGAAGATCCGTGGTGGGATTGGAGTGAACTGCGGAACAAGTATGACCGCGCGCATGCGGCGGTTTTGAATCTATCAGCATGGTACGACGATAACTATGGGCCGGAAGGCGCAACCACGAACTATGCTGGCTTGCTCAAGGCGCGCGAGGGGGAGAAAGATCCGCGTACGCATTTGTTACTCGGTCCGTGGGTGCATGGAGTGGAGGAAACGGGCAAAACTAAGTCGGGCGAGCGAGAGTTGGGGCCGGCGGCCGCAATCGATTATGACAATGTGGTGCTGAGATGGATGGATCACTATCTCAAAGGAATCGAGAATGGAGTTGAGCGCGAAAGGCCGGTGCGCTATTTCGTGATGGGCGCGAATCAGTGGCGTGACTCCGAGGTATGGCCACCTCCGGCTCGGACAACTGCGTTTTTTCTGGCGCCTGCCGCGACCGGAGAGCGAGCCGGCAAGTTGACTGAGAAACGCCCGAGACGCGAGCGAAGATTCAGCGAGTTCGTTTCCGATCCGGCCCACCCGGTGGTGAATGAGTATGACTCTTCCGGCGCGCACGACTATCGCAAACTGGCCGAGCGCGCGGATGTTTCGACCTTCGATTCAGCGGTGTTGGAGAACGATACGGAGGTCACAGGGCCGATTCACGCGCAGATCTTTGTATCGTGCGATTGCCGCGATCTGGACCTGTGGGTGCGCCTTCAGGATGTCTCTCCGGATGGCACGGCATTCAATTTGATGAGTCCGGGGCTGGACGTCTTGCGGGCCAGTTATCGCGATCTGGCGAGGGGAAGGCAGTGGCTGGAACCGGGGAAGATCTACGAACTGGACCTCGAGAATCTAATTACGAGCAATGTGTTCCTGAAAGGACATCGGGTGCGGGTACAGATTTCGGGCAGCTTTTATCCGAATTTCTCGCGCAATTTGCAGAGTGGAAAATCGGAGGTCGAGAGTGCGGAGATGAAGAAGGCGCGGATCCGCGTGTATCACGATGGTGAATATCCATCGCAGATTCTGCTGCCGGTGATTCCAAGTGCGAACTAGAGGCTATTTCATAAATCATTTCGTGGGGTCAAGTCGTAAAGAATAACGGAGGACTCTTGTTGAAGCTTCATCTTGTCGGACTTTTTCTGGTCGCTGCTGTTCTTGGCTGCTTCGCGCAGCGGGAGCCGGTGCTCAAGCAGATTGACTTACCCCATGCCTATTACTTCCGGGAGATGTATCTGCCGCAGTTGACGACAGGGCCGAGCGCGGTGACGTGGTCACCGGACTCGCGCAGCCTGGTGTACTCGATGGCGGGCTCGTTGTGGCGGCAGGAACTGGTCAGCACGAAGGCGGAACAACTTACGGCCGGAGCTGGCTACGACTACCAGCCGGATTGGTCGCCAGATCAGCGGTGGGTAGTGTTTGCGCGCTACGAGCACGACGCCATCGAATTGTGGTCACTGGATATGAAAGATGGACGGACGCGAAAGATGACGTCTGGCGGCGCGGTGAATGTGGAGCCACGATTTTCGCCGGACGGGAAGCGGCTGGCGTTTGTGTCCACGTCTTATAAGGGACACTTTCATATCTTTGTGGGCCGATTCGAAGACGGATTGCTCAGCGATGTGCGGCAACTTACTCCGGAGAATATCAGCGCGCTGCCTCGTTATTACTACAGCCAGGCGGATCATGAGATCAGTCCGGTGTGGACGCGGGATGGATCGGAGATTCTGTTTATCTCAAATCGCGGACACATTCACGGCACGGGCGGCTTCTGGAAGATCAAAGCGGAGCCGGGCGCCGAAGCTCGCGAAATTCATTACGAAGAAACCAACTGGAAAGCACGCCCGGATTTTTCGCCGGACGGAAAGCGGATGGTATATGCGTCGTACATGGGCCAGAGTTGGCATCAGCTGTGGGTGATGCCGGCGGCGGGCGGGGATGCGTTTCCGATTTCCTATGGCGTTTTTGACAACGTGAATCCGCGGTGGTCGCCGGATGGGTCGAAGATTGCGTTTATCTCCAATCGGAACGGGAATACTTCGCTGTGGGTGCAGACGATTCCGGGCGGAGAGCAGAGCGAAGTTGTGGCAGGTGAGCGGAAATACTTGAAGGCGATGGGACGCATTTCGCTGCGCGTAGTGGACGATTTGACCTTGCAACACCCAGTAGCAGCACGGGTTTTCGTGACCGGCGCAGACGGGCTGGCGTACGCGCCCAGGAACGCATGGATGCACGCCGACGACAGCTTTGATCGCTCGGAGCGGCCGTTTGAAGCGCACTATTTCGATACCCCAGGCGCGTCGGAGATCACGGTGCCGGCGGGCGCTGTCGAAGTGGACGTGATGCGCGGATTCGAAAATCATTTTGAGCAGCGCAAAGTTGAAGTTAAGGCCGATAGCGCCACGCAGGTCACGGTTCGGATGGTTCCGCTTTTTATCGGTGTGGATGAAGTGCCAAATTGGGTTAGCGGCGATGTTCACACGCACATGAACTATGCTGGAACCTATCGGAATACGCCAGCCCATCTGATGGAACAGGCAGCGGCGGAGAATCTCGCAATCGTCGAGAATCTCATTGTCAACAAGGAGCAGCGCATGCCTGATATCGGCTATTTTTCACCACGGCCGGATCCGGCTTCGACCGCGGATCACCTGTTGCTACACGGGCAGGAGTATCACACGAGTTATTGGGGACATCTGGGGCTGCTGAACCTTACCCGTAACATTCTTCTTCCGGGATACGCGGGTTATCCCAATACGGCTGCGGCCAGCCTTTACCCGACGAATGGGAACGTAGCCGACATGGCGCATGAGCAGGGCGCACTGGTCGGATATGTGCATCCTTTTGACAGCTTTCCTGATCCGGCGAAGGATGCTTCTCTTACCAACGAGTTACCCGCCGATGTGGCGCTGGGCAAGGTGGATTACATCGAGGTGGTTGGTTTTTCCGATCATAAGTCGACGGCGGCAGTTTGGTACAAGCTGCTGAATTGCGGGTTTCGATTGCCCACGGCTTCGGGCACGGATTTCATGGGGAACTATGCGTCGTTGCGCGGACCGGTGGGGCTGAATCGAGTGTATGCGGAAGTGAAGCCGGGGCCGTTGAAGATTGAGCCGTTCCTGGCGTCTATAAAAGCGGGGCGGACGTTTGCTACCAATGGGCCGCTGCTGCGATTTTCGCTGGGCAGGCAGGGGATTGGCGGAGAAGTGCGGTTGGCAAAGAAACAAGAAGTGCACTTTTCGGCTGAGATGAATTCGATCGTTCCGGTGGATCATCTGCAAATCGTCTGCAATGGGAAGGTGGCGCGCGAACTTGCTCTGGATAGTCAGCATACATCGGCGCATGTCGATGGCTCGATTCCGCTGGAGGCTAGCGGATGGTGCGTTCTGCGGGCATTCAGCGACAAGGCGGAGTATCCGATTCTTGATTTGTATCCTTATGCTACGACCAGTCCGGTGTATGTGAGCGTGGCGGGCGCGCCGGTGCGCAACGCGGCGGATGCGGCTTATTTTGTGGCTTGGGTTGACCGACTGCTTGCGGCGGCTGGGAGTAACACTTCGTGGAATACGGAGGCGGAGAAGGAGTCGGTGCTTTCGATGCTGCAGGCGGCGAGAGAGAAGTACGCGAAGATGGCAGAGTAAGCTGGAACGTTTTCAGGAAATAGAATTCATGCGCATTATTATTGCGGGCGGCGGGACGGGCGGGCACGTTATTCCGGCGCTGGCCATCGCCCAGCAGCTTAAGAAGCAGTTCGGAGCTGAGGTTTTTTTTATCGGGACGGCTCGCGGCATTGAGACTCGCCTGGTGCCGGCGGCGGGGTTTCGGCTGGAACTGATTCAGGTTGGAGCACTGAAAAATGTCAGCCTGCTGACGCGGGCGAGGACGATGTTTGATTTGCCGCGGGCGATTACAGCTTCTTCGCGGATGCTCTCGGAGTTTGATCCGGAAGTGGTGATTGGAGTGGGGGGCTACGCCTCAGGGCCGGCTATGGTGGCGGCGATTCGACGGCGGCTTCCTACATTGGCTTTTGAACCTAACTTGGTGCCGGGATTTGCCAATCGCATGATCGCGCGCTGGGTTTCGGCGGCGGCGGTTCATTTTGAAGAGACTTGCCGGTACTTTCCCAACTGCAAAGTGACGGGTGTCCCGGTGCGGGCGGCTTTCTTTTCTATTCCTGCGAAAAGTGGGGGCGCGCCCACGCTGCTGGTTTTTGGAGGCAGTCAGGGAGCGCGGGCCATCAATCAGGCGATGATCGAGTCGCTGGCTGGTTTGTCCGCCAGGATTCCGGGGATTCACATCATTCACCAGACGGGGCAGCGCGATTACGAACATGTGCTGGCCGCTTATCAGCAATCTGGAATTTCGGGCGAAGTACACAAGTTTATCGACGACATGCCGGGGACGTTCGGGCGCGCCGATTTGCTGGTGTGCCGGTCGGGCGCCAGCACGGTCGGGGAGATCACGGCGGCGGGGAAGCCGGCGATTTTTGTGCCGTTTCCGGCGGCTGCTGACGATCATCAGAACGTGAATGCCCGGGCGCTGGAGCGCGCGGGCGCGGCGGTGGTGGTTGAAGAAAGTAATCTGGGTGCGGCTTATCTGGTGGATACGATTGCGGCGCTGATGGGTGATGCGGGGCGGCTGCGGAGCATGTCGGCGGCGGCGAAATCGCTGGCGCATCCGAAGGCGGTGGAAGAGATTGCTGAGATGGTTCGGCAGTTGGCCGAGGTTGGATAGAAGCTGGTACCCGGGTTTATGTTGGCGCACGAGACAGCAGGTCCTTCGCTTCGCTCAGGATGACAATATCAATTTTGTTATTCGGGTCCTCTGCGTCTCTGCGGTTAGATGGTCTATCATCAGCGTTCGTCCGGGGATTGAGTTTTCATGTTCGCCAAGATTCAGCGCATACATTTCGTGGGGATCGGGGGGATCGGCATGAGCGGGGTTGCCGAGGTGTTGCTGAATCTCGGCTACCGGATTTCCGGCTCCGATCTGAAAAGTTCGGCGGTCACCGAGCGGCTGGGTGCTTTGGGCGCGACTACTTTTGAAGGACATGCTGCCGCCAATATCGCCGGAGCGGATGTGGTCGTGACCAGTTCCGCAATCTCGGTGGATAACCCTGAAGTGGCCGAAGCACGGCGGTTGCATGTTCCGGTGATTCAGCGGGCGGAGATGTTGGCCGAACTGATGCGGCTGAAGTACGGCATCGCGATTGCCGGGATGCACGGGAAGACGACCACGACTTCGATGGTGGCGGCGGTGCTGGCGGCGGGCGGCCTCGATCCGACGGTGGTGGTGGGCGGCCGAGTGGATGCTATGGGCTCGAACGCTCGGCTGGGCAAGTCGCAATACCTGGTGGCGGAGGCGGACGAGAGCGACCGGTCGTTTCTGAAGCTTTCGCCGATTCTCTCGGTGGTCACGAACATTGACCGCGAACATATGGACTGCTACCGCGATATGAGGGATGTGCGGCGGACGTTTCTGGAATTTATGGAGCGGGTGCCGTTTTACGGCATGGTGGTTGGCTGCAATGACGATGCGGCGCTGCGACGCTTGCTGCCGCGTGTACATCGCCGCGTGGCGACATACGGAACGACCCGGGGATCGGATTTCCTGATTCGGATGGGGTCGGCGGCGGCGGGCGTAGAGCACGGCTCGCTCATCCACCATTTCGAGATAACTTACAAAGAGAAGAATCTCGGCGAGTTCACGCTGCACGTTCCGGGCATGCACAACGTGTTGAACGCTACGGCGGCGATTGCGGTGGGCACGGCGCTTGACATTTCCGCGGAACATATTCGTTCCGCGCTGGATGGTTTTCGTGGCGTGGACCGGCGGTTTCAGCTCAAGGGCAAGGCTGCTGGCATCAGCGTGATTGACGACTACGGACATCATCCTACGGAAATCCGGGCGACGCTGGCTGCGGCTCGGCAGTGCGGATTTCGGCGGGTGCATGTGATCTTCCAGCCGCACCGGTTCACCCGAACCCGCGATCTGATGGATGAGTTCACGACGGCTTTCGCCGACGCCGACACGCTTTGCCTGCTCGACATTTATCCGGCGAGCGAGAAACCGATCGAAGGCATCACGGCTCAAGCGCTCGCCAGCCGGATTGCCGGGGCAGGGCTGCGGAGCGTCACTTACGCTCCTTCTTTCTCCGACGCCGTCTCTTCAATTGCCGCGCTTGCGCGACCGGGCGACATGGTGCTGACTTTGGGAGCGGGGAGCGTCTCGCAACTGGGAGCTATGATGCTACAGAAGCTGGAGACTGCAGGGAGTTCAAAGTTATCGTGAGCTCGGCCTGGACGGGCGAGACGCCCGTCCCCACACAAACCGCCGCTCGTCCCCAGACGAGCTACTCGGTATCCGAACCAACTTGGCAATGTCTCAATTCGCGAAAAGCAGTTATAGTAATTCTGCTCAGCGGTTTTCTGTCGACAACTGACTCGAAAGAGTGGCGCGGACATCAAGTTCTGCCGCAGTCCAGGAAGAATTGTATCCACTTCCCGGCGAGGCTCACGAGCGTGAGCTTTTCGACGACGCACGGCTGGTCGATCTGGAAGCGGAGCAGGAATCCCCATTTCTGCGCGGACAGAAGCGCGTCTCGGTCCGGCGTGGATCCCTTCCCCCCAAGACTGCCCACCGATTGATGTGGGTTGTGCTATCGCTCGTCGTTCTTACAATTCTGGGAGTTGCGGGCACAGGCGTCTACCGCTACGGGAAGCACTCCTGGCGTTTTCGCATTGATTCGAGCGATCAGATCGAAGTCGCCGGCGCCGAGCACGTCGGGCATGCGCAAATGATGGAAGTGATGGGCGGAGATATTGGCCGCAACATTTTTTTCGTGCCGCTGGCGCAACGCCAACAGCAACTAGAGCAGATTCCGTGGGTGGAATCGGCGAGCGTGATGCGCTTCGTCCCCAATCGCCTGCGCGTCGAGATTCGGGAACGCACGCCGGTTGCCTTTGCCCGCATCGGTTCGCACATTTCACTGATTGACGCCGGGGGCACGCTGATGGAACTGGCTCCCGGCAGCAAGCACAAGTATTCGTTCCCGGTGATTGCGGGCATGAACGCGGGCGAACCGCTCTCCACGCGCGCGGCGCGGATGAAGAATTACAACGAACTGGTGCGCGAGATCGATTCGAGCGGCGCTCGGTATTCCCAGGAATTGAGCGAAGTGGATCTGAGCGATCCTGAGGACGTGAAAGTGCTGGCGGCGGATGCGAACGGCGAAGTGCTGGTGCATCTGGGCTCGGGGAACTATTTGCAGCGCTACAAAACTTACGTGACGCATGTGCAACAGTGGCGGCAGCAGTTCGACAAGCTGGAATCGGTGGACTTGCGCTACGACGGCCAAATCATCGTAAATCCCGATCTCAACGGGATGGCGCGGCAGCCAGCCTTGACGCCGGCGGCGGCCAAAACGGCAATGGCTGCGGGAGTGAAAACCGCGGCGATCGTGAACTACGAGAAATATGTGACGCATCCCGCGGCGCCAGCTGAGAGGAAGAAGGATGTGAAGGCTACTAAGACCAAAGGCGGGGTGAAAGCAGCAATTCATCACGATGCGGCAAGCCATGCTGCCGCTAACCATGCTGCCGTGAAACCAGCGCCGGTTCAACCAACGCCCGTTCGACAGGCGCCAGTTACCCAAGCCGCGCTGAAGACCACGGTGAAAGCGGCGCCGGCCGCAGTCGCGAAAAGCACCGTGGCGTTGCATCCGGCTGCGTCAACGCTGCCGGCTGCGGTTGCCACGGGACAAAAGAAACCGAGCGCAGGAATTCCTAAGGAGACTCCGCAGAATTAGCGAATCTTGTCATTATGCCGAACTTTATTTATGCGGAATCATGAGCCAAATTTCATTACCGCCATTGACGTAGGCAGCGCCAAGACTTCGGTGTTGGTGGCCGAACTGAGCGAGAACGGATTGCGTTATCGCGGCCACGGCATCAGCGAATCGCGCGGCCTGCGCAAGGGCGTGATTACCGAACTCGACAAGGCTGTCAGCAGCATTCAGAAAGCGGTGGAGCACGCGGAAGACGTGGCCGGCATTCCGGTCGAGCATGCGCTGGTGGGGATTGCGGGCGCGCACATCCGCGGGATGAACAGCCACGGCGGGATCACGTTCGGGGCGCGGTCGCGCGAGATTGGCCGCGAGGAAATCCGCCAGGCCGTGGACAAGGCGCGGACCGTGCCTTTGCCCGGCGATCGCGAAATTCTCCATTTGCTGCCGCAGGAATTCATTCTTGACGATCAGCCGGGCGTGCAAGATCCCACGGGCATGATGGCTACGCGGCTTGAAGTGCGGGTGCACATTGTGACGGCCTCTTCGAGCGCCACGCAGAACCTGGTGACGGCAGTGAACCGGGCCGGCGTCCACGTGGACGACACCATCTTTGAGCCTCTGGCTTGCGCAGATTCGGTGTTGCGGGCCGACGAGCGTGAACTCGGCGTTTGCCTTGCCGACCTGGGCGCCGGGTCGTGCGACCTGATCGTCTTTCAACAGGGCGCGGTGGCGCATACGGCAGTCATCCCGATCGGCGGCGACCACTTTACCAGCGATCTTTCGGTCGGCATGTGCACCGGGTTGGCGGACGCGGAGGCACTCAAGAAAAATTTTGGCAACGCGGTGCCGACGCTCATCCCGGAAGGCAACGAAATCGAGGTGCCGTCGGTGGGGGACCGGCCTTCGCGCATGATGTCGCAACGCATGGCGGGCGAGATTCTGGAGCCGCGAGCCCGCGAGCTTTTCGAACTGCTGCGCGATAACCTGCGGCACGCCGGCGTTCTAGAGCACTGCGTTGCCGGATTCGTGCTGAGTGGGGGAGCTTCGCGGCTTCCCGGGATTCTGGACGTGGCGGAATCGGTGCTGCGGAAAGCGGCTCGTCTGGCGTGGCCAACGCCGATGGCGAAGATGCCGTTGTTCTTATCCGAACCGGAGTTTGCGACTGTTTTAGGGATGGCATATTACGGCCACCGCGCCCGCCTGGCTCGCGGTCTGCAGGAGCCGAGTTTCGGCTCGCGCATGAAAGCGCTGTTTGCGGGGAAGGGCGCGTGAGCGGGCGGATGTGGATTGGTGTGGAGAAGCGAAGGGCGGGGGGTGTTGGGCACATGCTGAGGACGTGCAACTCGCCGCAAGAAGCAGGTCCTTCGCTTCGCTCAGGATGACAAGTTGATTGTTGGCTGAGAACTGGCAGCTAAGAACTGATTTACGAGGTGACGTATGAATGACAACGGACTCCGCATCTGCTTTAACGAAGAAGCTCGCAACGACGCTCGCATCAAAGTGATCGGCGTCGGCGGCGGGGGCAACAACGCGGTCAATCGCATGATTGATTCGGGCATGGAGCACATTGAATTCATTGTGGCCAACACCGACTTGCAGGCGCTGCGGATATCGCGCGCCTCCACCAAGATTCAATTGGGAGTGAAGCTGACGAACGGACTCGGGGCAGGGGCGAATCCGGAGATCGGCCGTAAAGCCGCGCTCGAAGATTCCGACAAGATCATCGAAGTTCTCGAAGGCGCGGACATGGTTTTCGTCACCGCCGGACTCGGCGGCGGCACCGGTACGGGCGCGGCGCCGATCATCGCCTCGCTGGCCAGCGAAATGGGAGCGCTCACGGTTGCGGTGGTGACCAAGCCTTTTGCGTTTGAAGGCAAACGCCGCATGCAGCAGGCGGAACGCGGGGTCGCCGAACTCATGGAGTCGGTCGATACCACGATCGTGATCCCCAATGAAAAATTGCTGGCCGTGGCCGAGAACGCCGGGTTCTTCGAGTCGTTTCGCATCGCCGACGATATTCTTCGGCAAGGCGTGCAGGGGATCTCGGACATTATCACCATCCCGGGCATCATCAACCGCGACTTTGCCGACGTGAAGGCGATTATGGCGGGCATGGGTTATGCGGTGATGGGCACGGCTACGGCGGCCGGCGAGCATCGCACGGTGGAAGCGGCGCAGCGAGCCATCGCCTCGCCGCTGCTGGAAGCGGGCGCGATCGATGGGGCTCGCGGGATTCTGATCAACATCACGGGCTCGAACTCGCTGAAGCTGGCTGAAGTGCAGCAGGCTTGCAGCATCATCCAGGGCGCGGCGCACGAGGATGCCAACATTATCTTCGGCGCGGTGCAGGACGAGAAGATGAAGGACGTGGTCAAGATTACGGTGATTGCGACCGGGTTCAAAGAGGCCGGGGTACGCCGAGCGCGTCACGAAAGCTTTGATCCGCTGATCGTTCCACGGGAAATTTCGCGGCACGTTTCGAGCGATCAATTCCGCGTACCCGAGCCGGTGGCCGAGCCGGAACCAGTTTTTGTGCCCGAGCCGGCCTTCGAGCCAGATTCCGCGCCGGTGGCGTTTCAGGAACTGGCGGCGGGCGGTGCGTCGCATGGCGAGGTGATTTCGCTCGATGCGATGCGGTCCACCGCTCCCACCTATGAGGCGGAGGATCTCGACATTCCGGCCTTCCTGCGGAAACGCAGCGAAGTGATGTAGGGGAAATGCCAGGTTTCAACGTTTCAAGGTTTCGACGTTTCGAAGTTAAACCTCAACAACACGCGGCTTTTCCTTGAAACTTTGAAACCTCTTAGCGATTTGCGGCGATCCAGGCGTTGATCTTTGCTTCCAGCGGGTCGAGCGGCAGGCCCTCAAGCTGCCGCCTGACTTGGCCGATGTAATCTCTGACAAATCATCAGGGAGGCCGTATGCATCGGCGAATCCTCGGACTGGTTTTTGCCTGTTTCTTTGCAGGCCAACTCACGCTACAGGCGCAAGACTTCAAACTCCTTGGCCGCGAAGTGGAACTACACGGATTCGCATCGCAAGGGTTTGTCTACACGAATACCAACAATTGGCTGACGATGAACAGCAGTCAGGGCAGCGCCGCCTTCACTGACTTCGGAGTCAATGTGTCCACCAGCGTCACCGATAAGCTCCGGGTCGGAGCGCAGCTCTACGACTATAACCTTGGCCAACTCGGGCAGTACCATCCCTCTTTGGACTGGGCCGTCGCGGATTACCGTTTCAAGAGCTGGTTCGGCATTCGCGGGGGCAAAGTCAAAACTACGCTGGGCCTGTATACCGACACGCAAGACCTGGATTTTCTCCGCACTTTTGCGCTGCTTCCGCAGAGTGTTTATCCGGCGGATCTCCGCGACGCCACGATTGCTCACCTGGGCGGCGATATCTACGGCAACGTTCCCCTTAAGCACCGTCTCGGCGATCTCTCCTATACGGCCTATGCCGGGCATCGCAGTGACAGCATCCATAGCGGCGTCGCGTATCTCATATCCCAGTACGGAACTCACTTCAAAAGCTACGGTGGGCTGCAGTACGGCGTGGATCTCCGGTGGAATGCTCCGGTGAAGGGTCTGTTGATCGGAGCATCGCGTATGAATGAGGATGTCACCCTCAAGGGGACATCCATAAATCCCTTCAACCCGGGCGCCGGGTTCGTTCCTTACTCCGCGGTTTCGAAGGCGGACTGGACCAACCAATTCTACGGCGAGTACAGGGTAGGGAAACTGCGGATCGATTCGGAGTATCGCCGCTTTCTGCACGATGAATACTTTCAGAGTTTTGGCATCGTCACCCTCACGAACCTAACCGATGTACGCGGCTGGTACGTCTCGGGAACTTACCGAGTTATGAAACGGCTTGGGCTTGGCACCTACTACTCCCGCTACTCGGTAACCAGCGTATCGGGAGGCCCTGAAGGTGCTTATGCCCCTACCCAAACTGACACCAGCCTGCCCGCTGAACACATCTACGACAAAGTCATCACGGCACGGGTCGATCTGAAAAAATTCTGGAACGTGAAAGTGGAAGGTCACTTCATGAATGGTTATGGGTTCTGCACATATCCGGACGGGTTTTATCCAGAAGTGAACCCGCAGGGCTTCAAGCCCAACACGAACGCTTTGGTGGTTAGGACCGAAGTCAATTTCTAGGCGCAGGGACGCAAAGGAGAATAGTAATGAAATGTCTAAAAATACTCCTCGTTGCCGCCGGGTTGATGATCTTCGTCCCTTGGAATGCCTTCGCGAGTGACGTCAAGGTGATTGCCAATTCGAGTGTGAAAGCCGACACGATTTCCGCAGGAGAACTCAAGAGAGTCTTTCTGGAAGAGAAAATCTCGCTCGGGGACGGCAAGCACGTCGAGCCGGTGCTTGAAAAGGATGGGCCGGTCCACGAAGCCTTTCTGCAAGAGTACCTCGGCATAAGCGAAGACGATCTGCAGGCGTACTACAGCACGCTGGTATTCACGGGCAGAGGCTTTACGCCAAAGGTACTTGGATCCGATGCCGAGGTCGTCGCTTATGTGGCCCGGACGCGGGGTGCGATTGGATATGTGAGCGGCGCAGCCAGCGTGGAAGGGGTGAAGATTCTCGCCATCGGAGTGCCCAGCGGCAACGCCGAAAGAAAGCTGATAATGCGGTTCGAGCCGGATTATCCGGAGACGCTGAAGCGGCTTGACATCGGCGGAACGGTACGCTTGCGGGTATCCATTTCGGCGAAGGGGAACGTGGAGGATGTCGAGTTGCTGGGAGGCAACCCGATTCTCGGTGAGGCGGCCGCAGCCGCAGTGAAGAAATGGGTCTATACGGCTGGCAGGTCGCGAACCATCGCGGAGGTTAGCATCCTCTTTGGCAGGCGCTGACGAAACTCCCCGAATCGCTTACAAATTCCGGCAAAGCATGCAACGGGGTGCGGGAAGCGGGACGAACCTGACACCCGATCAATCACTTCTGAGCGGCGATCCAGGCCTTGATCTTCGCTTCCAGCAGGTCGAGCGGCAGCGGGCCCTGATCGAGGACCGCGTCGTGAAAGGCACGCAGGTCGAACTTCGCTCCCAATTCTTTTTGAGCACGCTCTCGTAGCTCGAGAATTTTCATCTGTCCCATCTTGTAGGAAAGCGCCTGCGCCGGCCACGCAACGTAGCGATCCACTTCGGTATCGATGTTCTGATCGTCCATCGCGGTGTGTTCGTGGAAGAAATCGATCATCTGCTGGCGCGTCCAGTGCTGGGAGTGCACGCCCGTGTCTACGACCCAGCGCACGGCGCGCCACATTTCATTTTGCAGGCGGCCGTATTCGCTGTACGGGTCCTGATAAAAGCCGACTTCTTTTCCCAGGCGCTCGGAGTAAAACGCCCAGCCTTCGGTGTAGGCATTCAGATCGAGGTTGAATTTGCGGAAGGGCGGCAGGCCGGTTAGTTCCTGCGCGATGGAAAATTGCAGATGGTGACCTGGGACACCTTCGTGGTAGGCGATGGCTTCGACGTTGAGCAGAAGCCGCTTCTCGGGCGCATATTCGTTGACGTTGATCCGTCCCGGCCGCGAGCCGTCGCCGGCGCCGATCGAATAATCGGCGGGAACGCTGTCGGCGCTGCGGAACGACTCCATCGGCACCACGGCCAGCTTATTCTTCGGCAGCCGTCCGAAAAGTTCAGGCAGCTTCGCGTACATCTGGTCGCGATAGTGGGTGTACAGATCCAGCAGTTGCTGGCCCGACTGGGCGTGGAGTTTTGGATCCTGCCGGATGTGATCGTTGAACGATTTCAGATCGCTGAATCCCTGTGCCTTGGCGATGGAGAGCATCTGGGTTTCAATTTCCGCCACGCTCTTCAGGCCCAGCTGGTGAATCTGGTCGGCGGTGAGATCTGTGGTGGTCTGGTGACGGACGGCGAAGCGATAGCGGGCTTCTCCGTCGGGCAAGGCCCACACGCCGGGATCGAGGCGGCCGTGAGGGGCGTAATCTTCGCGCACAAATTTGGCGAATTTCGCGTAGGCGGGCGCAACTTCGTTCTTGACGGCGCTTTCGATTGCTTCGCGAAGGGGCTTTCGGTCTGCTTCGGGGATGGCATCGGGAAACTTGCGCAGCGGATCGGTGAAGGGACTTTGGTCAAGCGAGTCGCCGGCAATCTGCTGCGCCTGAACGGACACTTTTTCGAGCAGAAATTTCGGCGGCATGCGGTGGTCGCGCAGTCCGTCGCGCATGTGTCCCATGGCCTCGTTGAGTACGCGCGGAATCTGGTGCAGACGGGACAGGTAGTCTTCGTAATCTTTCACGTTGCGGAAGGGCGAATCGAAGGGCAGCGACGCGTATCCGAGGTGAATGCCGCCAAACTGCGTGGCGGGCATCTCCCAATCTTTGAATTGGGCGCTGTCGAGCGACTCGCGCAGACTGCGCAGCATCAGCGCGTGGTTGAGTTTTTCCTGCTCGGGGAAACCGGTGACGTCGATGGCTTCGAAACGCGCCAGCGACTGACGAGTGTGTTCGAGATCGTCGGCAATTGCCTTGTCGGAAAAATCACTCAGCCGGTCGTTGTAGCGATTGTCGCCCACCTGGGTGGCGAGTTCAGGCTGAGTGCGCAGCGTGTATTCCCACTCGTCGGCGAGGAGACGATTGAGTTCCGCTCGCCTCGCTTCGAGTGTTTGTTCAGCTGCTTGGGCAAGGAGTGGGACAACCAGACCCAGGGCAAAAGAAACCACCACGAGAGATGTTCGCAAGAGGCAAACCTCCACAGCGTTCCGCAGCGATCGCTGCAGTCGTGATGGATTCTACCGCAGTCTGCCTAGGGGCAGGTGAGTTGCGCGGTACCGACGACCGTGCATCCTCCGCCACAGACGCCGACTATTTCACACGGTGGGGGAGGATATTCCGCCCAGATCGTGTACGTGCCGGCGGCCCCAATCCCACATCGAGCTACGCCTTTGGCGGTGACGGTTACGTCACTCGTGGGCGCATTTTGCTGACACGCACCCCAAGCAAAAATCAACTGCGGGGTGACCGTTTGAGCCGGATTAATGTAGTTGCCGGTGGCAATGAACTGTACCTGCCCGCTGGGACAGTTCTGTGCGTCCGCAGTTGCGGGGCTTAACGTGATGGATTGGAGTTGACCTTGACCCTGATTGGGAGTCTGCGAATTCGCGTTACAAGGCAGTGCAAATGGACCTGTGCCACAGGAGAACGCCAGGGACCCAGCCAGAACCAGAGTGAGAAGAGAAAGCCTGAACCGAAGCCTTTCCATAATCCCTCCCGAAGAAACCTTAGGGGAATTTAAGGGCTGCGCGAGTGGGCGGATTTGCCGCGTGGTCGAGATTGTCCATGTTCTGCGATGCGCGCAGTCAGGACAAAGTGGCCCGAAAGCATCGCAAAAACGTGCAGGGCACTTTACTCGCGGACACGATACGTCAGCCGAACGAGTTGGAGTTCTCTAACTCTGCCCTCGGTCTCGAGTCCAGATGTGCAAGCTGATGCACAGAGGAGTACCTTTCGAGGTAACAAGGCGAACTGGTTACCAAGGTGTCGGCACTTCCACAGAAATCAGGTTAAGCGCAATTGTTTCATGTAGTTATCGAGACGAATCCAGCAGTGCTAGCTGGTTACTTTGCCATTGCGCCTTACCACGTAAATCGCCTACTATCGAACAGTTGCAAGCATGTGCCGTCAGGGTGGGGATTTGGCGATGCTCTTGCATCTAATTAACTGGGCCGACAGGTGAACTAAGCAGATTGGCCGAGTACGACAGGGAAAGGTGAAGTGAAAGTCAAGGCCTGGTTTCTTCGCATTGTATTCTTCCTAGGATTGGCAATGTTGCTGGAAGCGAGTGGGATCGCGGCCAGCGTCAACCCCAGCACGCTTACGCCGCATAAGAAGGCGCACGCTGTTACGGAAAGCCAGCGCGCCAGAAGGCGCATGCGAACCCTGGCCCACAGCCGCGCCCCGCGCACGCAGTATGTTGGCTATACTCATCGCCGCCATCGTTATTACGAGCGTTTTCACACCAGTTCGTTCGCATCCGACATTACCGAAGGCGACGTGACGGCCGGGGAAGACCCGGTCGTTCGCCAAGCCGCGATCGATGCCCTGGGCAACATGAATGGGACGGTGGTCGCGATCGAGCCGACCAGCGGGCGCGTGCTCGCCATGGTCAATCAAAAGCTGGCGCTTTCGAGCGGTGCACAACCCTGCTCGACCATCAAGCTTTCAGTGGCTCTGGCGGCATTGAGCGAGGGCGTGATCGACGAGGAAACTGAAATCAGGCTGGGGCAGCGCAGCCGCATGAATCTGACGGAAGCGCTGGCGCGTTCGAATAACGCGTACTTCGAAGCGGTGGGACGCAAGCTTGGCTTCGAGAAGGTGCAATATTACGCACACCAGTTCGGACTCGGCGAGCTGGCCGGTTATCACATTCCGGGTGAGCAGTTGGGCACTTATCCAGAGGAAGAAATCTCCGCGAAACTTGGCGGCGTCAGCAAGATGTGCTCGTTTGGCGAGGGCATCTCGATGACCCCCCTACAACTGGGCGCGCTGGTGACGGCGATCTCCAACGGCGGCACGCTTTACTACCTGCAACATCCGACTGGTCCCGATGAAGTTGCCAACTTCCAGCCCCGGGTCAAGCGGCATCTTGATATCGAGCCGCTGATTCCCGAACTCTCCGATGGCATGGCTGGAGCGGTTACGTATGGCACCGCACGCAGCGTGCGTTTGAACTTCAACGAGGAATCGATCTTGGGCAAGACCGGGACGTGCTCGCACGCCGGCACGCGCTTCGGATGGTTTGCCTCATACGCGAACACCGATATCGGACGGATTGTGACGGTCGTTTTCCTGCAGGGTGGACGTCCTACGTTCGGGCCCAAAGCGGCAGAGATTGCCGGACGCATGTACCGGAATCTTTACGACCACAACTTTTTTGTGGCGGGAGAGACGGGAATGCTTCCGGCGGCAACGGTCGAGAAGGCAAGCGGCGCAGGTACGCAGCCGCAGTAATTCCGCCAGCCTGCCCCTGAAGGGGGCCGCTATTTTCGAAAACTTTTGGCATCGCGGAAGCGATGCCTTGATACGAAACCGGAGTTTTTCCGCAGCCTCTACGCTCTTACCTTTCCGCTTATTTCTTAGGATGCGAGATGCTCAACGGGTACGAAGCGACGAAGAATATCCCTTGGTCGCTGTCGATCGGATCGAGATCGAGATAAGCCTGGTACTTATCGCCAAACGCCTTGGTTCGGAAGTAATAGACCTTGCCGGCTTCGGCTGTGAAATGGACTAGTCCAACTAAGCGGGATAGGCGCGCGAAGTGCGATTGCCAACCGGCGCAGAGATGGTGCTCGCCGGGATTTACCGCGAAAGAGAAATAGGAATTGTGATGATTGGCGCCGATCCATGCGCCGTCAAGCGCAACTTTTGTGGTGATGCAGGCTCCGATGCAGCTTATGGACCCGATGTCCTGGATCACATACACCAGCGCCTTGCCCGCTTCGGGCTGCCCGATGGTGTGCTGGGAGTTATCGTCGCTTATGTCGAAGTTCACGTCTTTGGGCCCACAGGCGGTTTGAGCAGCCGAGACTGCTGCGGAGTCTTGGGCAAAAGCAGGCGTCATAAGAACGACTAAGAGGGCTAAAGCGAGAGCGATTCGCATGATTTTTCTCCAAACTGGAAGCTCAAGTGAATTAGACCACTTTCTCGGAGGTGCGTGGCTCGGTCGTTCTTGCAGGTGAGGTTTACCGCTTCACTTCATCCTTGGCAACCACGCCGTCCCTGATAGAGACGATGCGGTGCGCGTATTCGGCAATGTCGTGCTCATGGGTGACGAGCACGATCGTATTGCCTTCCGCGTGCAGACGATCAAACAACGCCATGATCTCGTTGCCGGTTTGCGAGTCGAGGTTGCCGGTCGGTTCGTCGGCGAGGATGATGGCCGGTTTATTGACCAGCGCACGGGCGATGGCTACGCGCTGGCGCTGTCCGCCGGAAAGTTCGTTGGGCTTGTGGTTCATGCGGGATTCCATGCCGACCGACGTCAGTGCGGCTTTGGCGCGCACGGCGCGCTCTTCGGCGGGAACTCCGGCATAGATCAGCGGCAGCTCCACGTTGTGCAGGGAAGTGGCGCGGGCCAGCAGATTGAAGGTCTGGAAGACGAAGCCGATTTCCTTGTTACGGATGCGGGCCAGTTCGTCGTCATCGAGTTCGCTGACCAGTTGTCCATTGAGCCAGTACTGGCCTTTGGAAGGCGAGTCGAGACAGCCGATCAGGTTCATCAGCGTGGACTTGCCGGAGCCGGACGGACCCATGATGGCGACATATTCGTTGCGCTGGATGCGCAAGTTGACGCCGCGCAGCGCATGCACCTGCTCCGAGCCCATATCGTAGGTCTTCCACAGATCTTCGGTTGAGATCATGTAGGAGTCGGGTGCGGCCCAATTCGCGGGCTTATCGATTGGCAAAATCTCGGCAGTCGCCATCTTGTTGTCCTTCTCCGGGTCGGGCTCGGGCACGCACGCTCCTTGGGCCGTTCTTTGTTGGACGTTCTAAACTGGCAGAGGTTAGAGGTCTCAGGTGTCAGGTCTTAGGTCTCAGGAAAACCCAAGTCAAAGACCTGAGAACTAAGACCTGACACCCCTTCTAGCTTTCGTCTTCTTTTTTCGGGGCCGAGTTATCTATTTTTACACTCGTTCCCGGCTTCAGGGTACGCAAAACCTTATAGCTGCCGGTGATCACTTCGTCGCCTTCCTGCAAGCCCTTGACGACCTCGATATCGGTGGTGCCACTGATGCCGGTATCGACCGGAACAAATTCTGCTTTCTTCTTGCGGATCACAAACACGCCCTGTATTTCTTCTTTCTGTTTGGAAGCGTCCAGGGGAGCGCTGGCAGCTTGTACGGCGTTCTTCCCTGCAGCCTTGGGCACGAGATCGGCCTGGGTGCGGACGGTGAGCGCCTGAATGGGAATGCTGAGCACGCTGGTGCGGGTCGCGGTCGTGATTTTGGCGGTCGAGGAGAGGCCGGGACGCAGGTCGGCGGGCGGATCGGTGAGGGTCACGACCACTTTGAAGTCTTTGGCTTCCTCGCTGGTGGAGGTAGCCTGCGACGTCGCGACACCGGTGGAGCGCACGATGGCGTTGTCGCCGATTTCGCTGACGGTGCCGTGGAAGATCTTGTGGGGGATGGCGTCAATGGTCACTTCCGCGGGCTGGCCGAGATGCACGTTGACGATGTCAGTCTCATCCACCTTAACCTCGGACGTGATTACGGACATGTCGGCAATCGTCATCAGGGTGCTGCCGGGTGAATTCTGGATTCCAATGACCACGGTCTCGCCTTCGCGCACGGGAAGATTCGTGATCACGCCGTCGAAGGGCGCTTCATAGGTGGTTTTTTTGAGCACGTCGGAAACCCGAGTCAGGTTGGCCTGATTCTGGCTGATGTGCTTGTCCATCGAATCTTTTTGCGCCCTGGCTTGGACGACACGAGCCTCAGCTTGGGCTAATCCGGCATCGGCGGATTCCCATGCAGCTTTCTTGAGGTCGTAATCCTGTTTGGCGATGAGGGCAGCGGCGTAGAGACCCTGAGCGCGATCCCAGTCGAGCTTGGCGTGGACGGCGTCAGACTTGGCACGGTTCAGGTCGGCGAGGGAGGTGTTGAGGGCCGCATCGGCGGCGGCCGCGTCGGTTACCGCTGCCTGCACCGACGCGCGCGTGGCATTGACGTCGGCCGAGGACTGGACGTTTTCAAGCTGCGCCAAGAGTTGCCCCTTCTGCACGCGGTCACCCTCCTTGACATGCAGCTTGATGATCTTGCCGAAGGCGTTGGCTCCAATGTTCACGTAGGTTTTGGGCTTGATTTCACCCGAAGCACTGACCACCGAGGCCAGGTTCTGCCTTTCTACTTTCCCGGTTTGCACCGTCACCACGTTTTTCTGGCTCTGGTACACCGTGACCGCGACAATGATGCCGAGCAGCAACGTCGCGCCCGCTCCGATCAAGACTTTCTTCCAAGTCTTCATAACTAAATTAGGGCGGTCGTGCCTAGCCGCCACTGACTTTCCAACTTAACCCTGGGATCTGGCTACAGAACGGCGAAAACACACCACGATTACACATGAACAGCTACGTTCAGATCGGGGGGAAAGTTCCCGACCGCTCCTGGGACAGGCCCTTCTCCGGGGTGGCTCCGGTTGGCTAGCTAACGAGGCCGTGTCGCAATTCATTATATCGCGCCGAGTGTCCGCACAACTGGCCTGTATACTCGACCGCAAGAGACGGATTCTTAAGGGGGTTAGAAGATGAGCTCGGGGCAGGAAATCTTTTTTTGACGGGCCACTTCTTCTTGCCTTGTTGTATCCAATGAACATAGAATTAGGCAACTGACGTTTCTTGTGAGGCAGGCCTTTCTATGTTTTCCGCAAGCTTTCGAAATTGTTGCTCGGTGGGTGTGCTGGCTGGAATTGTGGCCCTGGGTTTAACCGCGGTTTCCCAAGCCCAGGACAAGGACGTGAACGGATCCGGTGACAGTGCTGCAGCTCCGCAGGGAAACAAGACAGATCCTCTAAAGCGCCCAATCCCGGAGAAACAGAGGAAGGCCAACGCCAAGGCGCTCAAGATTGAGTTGAGCAAGACGTACAAGAAGTGGCTGGACGAGGATGTGCGCTGGATTATCACCGACGAAGAGAGATCCGCCTTCATGCAGCTCTCGAACGACGAAGAGCGCGACCAGTTCATCGAAGCCTTCTGGCAACGGCGCGATCCCACGCCCGACACGGAAGAGAACGAATTCAAAGAAGAGCACTACCGGCGTATCGCATACGCGAATGAGCACTTTGCGGCTGGCATTCCAGGCTGGAAGAGCGATCGCGGCCGGATTTACATCGTGTTTGGGCCGCCGGATGAGATCGAGTCCCACCCCTCGGGCGGCAGCTACGAGCGCCCCATGGAAGAAGGTGGGGGCGAGACTTCCACTTTCCCGTTCGAGCAATGGCGCTATCGCTACCTGGAAGGGATTGGGCAGGAAGTGATCATCGAGTTTGTCGATAGCTGCATGTGCGGCGACTATCACATGACTATGGACCGCTCGGAAAAGGACGCCTTGAAGTACACCCCGAATGCCGGCCTGACTTTGTACGAACAACTGGGCATGGCGAACAAGGCGGATCGTTTCACCAACGGCGGTCTCGAACAACTGGGCAGCTCGCCGTTCAATCAGGACTTGCAGTCCAAGGAATTCGACCGCCTGGAACAGTTTTCCAAACTGCAGGCTGCGCCGGCGGTGAAGTTCAAGGACCTGGAAGAAGTGGTCAGCCACAAGATCAGCGTCAACTTGATGCCGTTTGACGTGCGGGCGGACTTCGTGAAGGTGACCAGCGACACGGTGCTGGTTCCGGTGACGATTCAGATCAAGAACCGCGATGTGACGTTCCAGAACAAGGATGGGGTGGAGCGCGGCACGGTCAATATCTTCGGGCGCGTGACCACGCTCACGGGCAAGATCGTACAAACCTTTGAAGACACGGTGCAGGTGGATGTGCCGGTGGAGCTGCTGCCCAAGACCGCGGAGAATTCTTCGGTGTACTGGAAAGCGCTGCCGCTGCGCATCAGCCAGAATCGATATCGTCTGGACATCGTGGTTAAGGACGTGAACGGAGATCGGACCGGGAGTTGGGAGCACGCGATACAGATCCCGGACTTCAGCGAGGACAAGTTGAGCAGCTCTACGCTGATCATCGCCGACCAGATGGAACCGGTGGCGACCAAGAATGTGGGCACGGGCAATTTCGTGATCGGGACGACCAAGGTGCGGCCGCGCGTTGCGCCTTCCGACGGCAAGCCTATCTCATTCAAACGCAGCCAGAAGCTGAATTTCTGGATGCAGGTTTACAACCTGAGCGTGGATGAAAAAACCCACAAACCTTCAGCCACGATCGAATACAATGTGACCGACGCCAACAACAGGGCTGTCATCCATACCGTCGAGTCGACAGACACCATGGGCAATGTGGGCGACCAGGTAACGTTGCAGAAGACGCTTTCCGCAGCCAACCTGCAACCGGGTTTGTACAAGATCGAGATCAAAGTGAACGACAACCTTTCCAAGCAGATGGTGGATCCGACGGCAACCTTCGCCGTGGAGTAACCGGCTGCCTGATTCCCAGAGGTGGTGGGCGAGATGTTCCGAAAGTTCGAGTTCCTCGCGGTCGTCGCTATTATGGTCACGGCCATGCCTTATGCGGCATGGTGCGGGACTGCCTCCGGCGCGATCTCGGGATATGTTCGCGATGGCAACGGCGCCCCGCAAATGGGCGCGGTGGTGGAAGTCCTCGGTTCGGCCGCTCACACATTGAAGGTCTTCACCGACGATCATGGTTTCTACTCAGTCGCGAGTTTGTTGCCCGGAACCTACAGCGTGAAGGTAAGAGCACCCTCATTCCTGCCTTCGCTGCGCGAGAGAATTGACGTTCGTGCGGGCGCCAAGCTGATGGTGAATGTCACGCTGACGACGCTGTTCGAGGCCATCCAACTGGTTCCGTTGCGCAGTCCGGTGGACGATGACGACTGGAAGTGGACGCTGCGTTCGATGGCCAACCGGCCCATTCTGCGCGTGCTCGAAGACGGCACGACCGTGGTTGCGCAGAGCGGGGAGTCGGCCGCGGACCACGACCTGAAGGGTGCTTTGTCGTTCGTGGCGGGATCGCCGGGACAGGGTTTCGGCAGTCCCGCGGATATGAATGCCGGTTTTGCGGTGGAGCGTTCGCTGTTATCGAGCGGCACCGTGCGCCTGAACGGCAACGTCGGTTATGGAGCCGACGGTCAGAGCATCCCGGCAGCGTTTCTTCGAACAACCTACACCGACCGTTTCAACGGTGTGTTTGAACCTTCGCTGGCAATTACCGCCCTGCGGCTGAATTCGCCTGACGAGTACGCGACGCCTGGCGGCGCGCTGGAAGCGATGTCGGTGACCAGTTCGGATCGGATCGTCGTGGGCGACAAACTGGAAATGAAGCTCGGCAGCGAATTGCAAGCCATCCAGTTTATGGGGCGGGTGCATGCTTTCAAGCCCTTCGGGTCGGCCGATCTGCACATCACTCCGAATACCGTGCTGGAATACCAATACGCGAGTTCGGTCCCGAACATGCGACTGGAAGATCGTTATGGGGATGGCCGCTTCGGGGACGATGATTTGAATTCGACTTCGGCGGACCTGAGCGAAACCGCGCCGCGTATGAGCATGACCGGCTTTGTGCCGGCGGTGGAGCGGGCCCGTCACCAGGAAGTGTCGATCTCGCAACGCGTCGGCAAGAACAGTATGCAGGTCGCGTTCTACTCGGACAGCATGGTTGATCCGGCGCTTACCGGAGTTGGCGAAATGTTGCCCGGCGCAATGACGGCTGAGTCGGGTGAAGTGCTGCCCGATGTGTACTCGGGTACTTTCAGCTATCAAGGAAACGATTACGCGACGAGTGGGATGCGGGTGGTGCTGCAGAGGAAGCTGCTATCCGATCTGACCGCGACGCTCGATTACGCCTACGGAGGCGTGCTCGACCTGTCGCGCCCGGACGTCCAACTGCAGGATGCACGGGAGTGGATCCGGGAAGAGCAACGCCATGCCGTGGCGGCCAAGTTCAGCGGTGCAGTGCCCAAGGCAAAGACATACTGGGTTGCCTCCTACCGCTACACGGGGGGTCACCAGGTGTTGACGCCTGTCGACTTGTTCGATAGTTCGCCCGGTCAGGCCGATCCCTATTTCAACCTCTTCATCCGGCAACCGATACCAGCCAGTTTCCTGGCGGGGCACATGGACGTTCTCATGGACCTGCGAAATCTTCTCGCCCAGGGCTATGTGCCCGTGATGGGACGGGACGGACGCACTCTTTATCTGGTGCAATCGGCGCGTTCGGTGCGCGGCGGGGTGGCTTTCAACTTCTAGAATCCGGTAGTCTTTAATCCGTTATTCTGTAGATTTATAATCTGTTATTCCGTATTTCCAATAAGATTTCCGGCGATTGCGGGCGCTGAGGTCCGCGCTTGATCTGCCTCCCGGTGTTTCCGCGCTTCTTGGCGACGGAGTTTTCGCCCGGATCACCTTTCCCAACCATGATTCTGTGAAGTTGCGCACTGCTCTTTCGCGCACGCGGGTATATAATCCCGCGCATCTCAATTGGACCTGTGTTTGCTACTTGCGGAGCGTGGGTCTGTTCGAGTGCCCGCAATTATTAAGGAGGACCGGAATGAAAGTGCGTTTATTGGTGCTGTTTATTCTTCTTTCGACGACCCTGCTCTTGGGACAAACGTTTCGTGGCACTATCCTCGGCTCGGTTACCGATCCCTCCGGCGCGGTCGTGGCCGGGGCAACGGTGAAAATCCGCAACCTGGGCACTGGCCTGGAGCGCACGACCGTGACGAGCGCGGACGGCAGCTACAACGTGCCTGAGTTACCGATCGGAAGCTACTCCGTGACCATATCCCAGACCGGCTTCAAGACTTTTGTGGCGAATGGAGTGGCCGTTGACGTAGCCACCGAACGTCGTGTGGATGCCGCCCTCAAGACCGGAGAGGTGAACACCCGCGTGGAAGTTTCGGCGGAAGATTTGCCCATGGTCGAGACCACCTCGAATGATCTCGGCGGCGTGATCACTGCGCAAGTCGCGGACAACATGCCCGTCAATGGCCGTGACTACACCAAACTCATCTATCTCAATCCCGGCGTGGCCGGCTCTCCCGACCAGATTTCCGATTCACCGGGCTCCTTCGGCGAGTTCTCGATGAACGGTGCCCGCGGACGATCCAACAACTATTTGCTCGACGGCACCGACATGAATGACGGCTACCGCAATGACCCGGCCATCAACCAGGCGGGCGTATTCGGCACGCCAGCAACCATTCTGCCGATTGACGCGGTCAACGAAGTCAACGTGCTTTCAAACTTCATGCCCGAGTATGGCCGCAACGCCGGCGCCGTCATCAACATCGTGACCAAGAGCGGGGCCAACAAAATTCATGGAACTGCGGGCGAATACATGCGCAATGACGCACTCGACGCGCGCAACTATTTCAATATTTCCGGCCAGCCCAAGGCCAAGTTTCACAACAACCAGTTCGGCGCATCCCTGGGTGGACCGATTATCAAGGACAAGACGTTCTTCTACGTCGACTACGAAGGCCAGCAGGAACCTGTAGGAGTCGTTACCCTCTCAAACGTGCCCACCGGCGATTGCGCGACTTGCGCGCTGCAGCCAAGCGATGCCTCCAACTCGGTGATCGCTGCTCTGCTTGCGCGTAACCCCTGGCCGGCGCCGAACGTGCCCTCCGAGCCAGGAGTAGCTTCGGTCATCTCGCCCTCTTACAACGAACTCACCAGCATGATTGTGAAGATTGACCAGAATTTCAACGCCAGCAATACCCTCACCGGCCGCTATTTCTTTGGCGACAGCGTGCAGTCGTTCCCGCTCGCCCTCGCCGCCGCCGGCGGCCAATTGCCTGGATTCAACACCTTCACGCCGACGCGCGTGCAACTCGCCTCTTTGTCTTACGTCCACACTTTTGGCGCCACCAAGGTGAATGAGTTGCGCTACGGCTGGAACCGTTTTGCCGAAGGATTCTACCCCGACGACCAGAGCTTCCACCCCAATGAGGCGATCGGTCTTTGCGCGGCCACCTCCCTGACGGGTCCGGATGGTTGCACAGGTGGGGGGCCCTTCGACTCGGGCCTGCCTGTCATCCTTGTAAGCGGCGTGGCCCAACTGGGCGCCAACGGTGGCGACCCTCGGAACCGCATCGACAGCAACGATCAGGTCATCGACAACTTCTCGTGGAAGCTGAACAAGCACGACGTGAAGTTCGGCTTCGATTTCCATCGCACCACCGTGACGCAGGCGGAATTCGACCACAATTTCCGCGGCAGACTTACCTTTGATTCGATCGGGGACTTTCTAGCCGGCGACGTGGACGGCGGGTTCCAGTACTTCGGGAACGCGGCGCGCCACACTTTCGAGAAAAGCTTCGGCTTCTACGCTCAGGACAGCTTCCGCCTTACACCGCACCTGACATTCAACTACGGCCTGCGCTGGGACTACTTCGGTATCATCGGCGAAAAGAATAACCTTCTCAGCAACATCACCGATCTTGATGCCGCCGACGGTACCTTCACCCTCACGCAAGTGGGTCAGCCCGGCCTGAGCAGTCTCTACAATCCCGACAAGAAGGACTTGGCCCCGCGCCTCAGCATCGCCTGGGACGTCACCGGCAAAGGCAAAACCGTTGTCCGCTCGGGCTTCGGCATGTTCTACGATGCTTTCTCGCAGGACATGGCTATGGGCCATCTGCCCTATTCACCCTACTTTGACCCCGGACCCGCGTACAACAACATCGGGCCCGCCCCGATCCTAGATGCCATCGAAGCCGGAGGGGCGATCGTTGCCAACAGCCCTCTCTATACCATCCCCGCTAATTGCCTTACCCCCGTAAACGGTTCGTACCCCGAGTGCGACACATTCGGGTTCGACCGCAATATCAAGACTCCTTACATGGAGAACTATAATCTCAACATCCAGCAGCAGATCACCAGTAAGTCTGTGATCCAGGTTGGTTACGTCGGATCACAGGGCCATCGTCTGTGGCGATTCTTCGATCTCAGCCAGCCCAGCAATGCCGAGGTCACCGCTGCGGATCTTGGCTGCAATTGCATACTTGACTACGGCGTACCGCGCAATTACATCCCGAACAATCCCTACGGTTCGTTCTACCTCCTGCAGGAGAACTCCACTGGCAAGTCCAACTACAACGCGCTACAGGTCAGTTATCGGATCAACGGTTGGCATGGCGTGACCTCGGTCGTGAACTTCGCCTGGTCGCGCTCCATGGATAACTCCAGCGACGGAGAAGACTTCGAGCCAAATGCAGCGCAGCCCAACGACAGCAATAACCCGCAGCTTGAGTATGGACCCTCCAACTTCAACATCCCTCGTCGCCTCACCTGGAACTTCTCCTACGCGCTTCCCAAGATGGGCGGAGATTGGCAGCGGCTGAAAAACGGTTGGGGCATTGACAGCGTCGTCAATCTGCAGGATGGCCAGCCCTTTCAACTGAACTATAATTTTGAACACGAGGACGACTATAGCGGCGGCGGCAGTGGTTTCGATCGCCCCGATGTGGTCGGACCCATCACGTACGACGCCAAGAACCCATACAACTACCTTCAGTTAAGCTCGTTTGCTATCCCATGCACAATTACGGCCGCTGCGCAGCTTGCGCCCACCGGTACTGACCAGGACTGCGTGCCTGGCACGCGCCACTATGGCAACGAAGGTCGCGATTCGCTGCATGGTCCTTCCTTTAAGGAATGGAACTTTGCTATTTACAAGAACACGGCGATTACGGAACGATTCAACATGCAATTCCGTGCCGATTTCTTTAACCTTCCCAATCACCCCAACTTCGCCAACCCGTTCCTGCCCTCGTATATCGCAGATGCTGGCATAGCGGGTTACGCTGTCAACCCCTCCACCGGTCGTGAAGTCGGCGGCGGGCCCTATCCGATCTCCGCCACCGGCGACGTCGGCATCGGCAACCCCTTCATCGGCGGCGGAGGTCCACGCGGGATTCAACTGGCGATTAAGTTCACCTTCTAACCGGCAACGCTTCTTCTACGGCTCCTCCCGCGAACGTGCGGGAGGAGCGTTTTCCTGCCAACCGTTGGTTGACACTCGGCCTATAATAGAAGTTAGCTGCAGTCCAGGCGGCTCCCGGCATAATTGTGCCTAAGTTCTTTGGAATATTATGATAACCCCTTTGTTATCTAGACTTTGAAAGTTAAACCCTTTAGAGTCAAAGACCTGGCGGAAGATTCTCCCTAACCCAATGATTTCAATAGACCGGGGGGGGGGGGGAGGGGGGTACCCCCAGTACTGAGGTTCAAAAAGGGATTCGACGCCGAGCTGTGGCACTCTGTGTTTCTGACTCAGCACTCGGAATATGACTGAGAAAACTACTACTACTGAAAGGCGTTCAGGCCAGCGGGTTCCGATTCGCGTGCCGGTCAAGGTCCGTCACCAGGGTAGCGAGCGGGAGGGCATTACTCGCGACCTGAGTTCGTCGGGCATCTTCCTCTATTCCGAGTCAGGGATCAAAGCGGGGTCGAAGCTGGACCTGGTCATTATGCTGCCTGCCGGCCTGGGGTTGGGGCCCGGCGGCTGGACGCTTTGCCAGGCTTCGGTGGTGCGGATGGAGGAATCGGATGGCAAGGGGATGGGCATTGCCGCTACCCTTGACCGCATCGAATTCCTGCCGGAGATCAGCTAAGGGTGGCAGGTCTCAGGTCCTAGGTCTCAGGTCTTAGAAAACCCCAAGCTCCCGGCGGCCTCTGCCGGGTTTAACTTTTCTCAATTTGATTCTGCAAAACCTAATAGTTTGTTCGCGAAAACAAAAAGATTGCTTCCCAATGCCCCGTCTTTGGTGCAATAATGGCCCGCCTTTGAAAGTAAAGGCGAAGTTGGGCCATCTCTTCCCCAGGTGGACTAGGTCATGTGGATTGAAAAACTCAGCCGCGGCGTGCTTGAAATGGACACGCCGATCGGGCCTCGATACGTAGAGCCGAATTTTTTGCAGCGCGTATATCTGATTTGGACGTTCCGAAATTTTTTCTCGCTGCCGCAGCAAGTGCTGCACCCGTGGGAACTCAGATTGATTGATCGTTTATTGGGCGAGAACAGGTTCGTTTCCCGGTTCGCCGCGAGTGCGCTCGACAGACCGGTTATCGGAAGAATCGAGCGGCGAGCACCAGCGCAGACAGAGGTTCTGCCGCTGCGCAAACCGCCGGCTCGCGAAGCGATGTCCGGTTCGACATCCGCGGTCGCGGAGCAAAGCCGGGAAGCCGCATCCGCGTAATCGCGATCTCGCGTTCTGGCGGCAAGCCGCGAATTGGGCTTGGCCGCCTAGTTCGGAGGCGCTTCGTTTTCCTCGGCGGATTGAGGCACAGGGTAGTCGTCTTATATTCCGCAAGCTGCGGCATAAATACGCAGGACAGTTCGGATGTGTTCTTGAATCATGCCTTCGGCATGCATTGGCAGCCGCCCGGACCTTATCGCCTCGTACTGTGAAGGCAAGTACTGACTGAACAACGTTGGCGGCGCCGGGCAAGCATCCAGGTTGGCGCGAAGCTGGGCCAGTTCTTGTTGAACCTTGGGGTCGCCCCAGTAGTACCGGCAACGGTCGCTGTAACTGTAGAGGCGCGCCAACTGTATCTCGTCTTCGCTCCCGTGATAGTAGGATCGCCAGTAAACAGGATTGTGCAGCATGGTGGCTTGGAGCGCTTCCCGGACTTGCGAAAGACGAACTCCCCTTCGATTCGCCAGCAATTCCCGCTCGATGGCGCATAAGGCGAAGACAGCCTCACGGAACGCGAACGTCAGCCACGGCCCGACTTTCAAGATCGCGAAATGGTCTTCCACCATCTGGGCAAGCGCTGCGGGCTTCTGGTAGTCGGTGGAGTGCGCCTCGTAAACGAGAGCAGGAGTCTGCGGCAAGGCGGACGAGAGTGCCAGCGCTTTCTGCCGGTCATAGTCGAAAATCACGTTTTCGCCAAACTCCACCCCGGGCTGCACCACCAGGCCAATCACCCGTTCCCACGCTGACGAAACTCTTTGCTCGTCGAAGGCCGCGCGGAAAAGTTCCAGGGTGTGATCAATCTCGTCGAATGGCGATACGGCGGGAGGCGCTCCCGGAAGCGATTCACCTCCCGGAGCCGGAACTTCGGTGCCGATCACATAAAGGAGCGGAGAAGACCCTTGCCATAAATCTTCAAATGCACTTTCGGCAGCATGACAAAGGATGGCGGCTCTTTGCGCGATGGTGCGCTGGTCAGGCCCCGAGGCTGCGTCATCGGCACATGCCATACTGGCATCGAGGTGAATCTTCTTGTATCCGGCGAGTACACATGAGCGAACCAGTTCCCGAGCGTGGTGCAGAGCCACATCCCAAGTCTGTTCTCGCCACGGGTACGGGCCCAGGTGGTCGCCGCCCAGCAGCACGCGGTCCCGGGGAAGGCCACCCCGCTGCGCCGCGGAGTGAACAAACTCGGCGAACTGAGATGGAGTTTGCCCGGTGTAACCACCCAATTGATTCACCTGACTGGAGGTAGATTCGACGTGCAGGACCGATTCATCTTCGACGGCCTGTTGCACGGCTGCCGCAATAACGCTGGGGTGAGCCGAGCAGACGGCGTATACTCCCACTTTTTCGGAGCGGCGATTGCGATTGATAATCTCCCGCAATCGCTCGCTGGCGTTTTTGGGCTGAAGTTCCATGGCAGGCGGCGTTAGTCGGGCTTCGCCTCGAGCAGTAGATGTTGGTTGAACGCAGCAGAAATTGTGGCCTGGGGGCCGTGTACGCTTCCGAGATCTTTATGGTTCACATAGTCCACGATGTGATAAGTGCGGTCCTCTAAACCACGCAACTGAATTGGCCCACTCCAATGGGGGGCGAAGAAGGCATAGTACATTTCCTTGTCTTTGCGGATAACGTGAGCCTCGGGAAGATCGAACCCTATGTCGTAAAGATCTCCCAAATACTCGCCTCGCGAGAGCATTTTGTCTTTGTAAATGTGCAACCACTCCTCAAAGATCTTCTGTCGCTGCGGTGTCAGATCCGACTTGCTGTGTTTTTTGACGAGATTCGGGAGCACGAACTGAGTGCCCACCACTCCGCCCATCCCCACCGTGGAAGCGAAATCAATCCCTCCGTCGCTCAATTCGACATGGTCACCAAAATAGGGAATGTTGTCGCCCATGAGCGCTTTCAACGTCTTGCCCTTGGAGCGGATCTGAAACGAACTTTCCGGATCCGATGCCACCGACATATTGAAATGCGGCATGGTGAAGAACGAATAGGCAGTACCGCAAGGGCAAAACTCTACCAAGGCATCCGGTTTCACGCTGCGGGCCGTCTCGTAAATCTCCCGAAAAAAGTCGGGCAACGCTTCTACCGAGTCCTCCGGGCGCTGGTGGTGGTGCGCGGGATTGTAGCAGGGAGGAACGGCGTTCATGTGCTGACCATCCAGCTTGAGGCCGTCGAAACCCCAGTCGCCGAGGATTTTACGAACCAGCGCTTTGTGGTATTCCACCACTCCCCGGTCGGCGGGACAAAGATAAAACGAGTTCCACCACGAAATCTTGCGCTTCGATCCATCGCGGTTCAGCAGAGCGAATTCGGGATGATCCTTCAACAGCTGCGACTCCGGGACGGCGCTCAGCGGAGACCACCACAACTGGGCTTTGAAACCCTCTTCATGGATGCGATCGACAAAGGCTTTCATGTCAGCGTCGCCATGAGGAAACTTCTTGGGGTCGACTGCCCAATCGCCGTAATTGTTCTGCCAACCATCGTCTAAAGTGACCCAGGCGAAGCCCATTTTCTTAACGGTCGGAAGCGTGTCGTACACCTGTTTGAGCTGCACCGAGCGGCCATAGCCCCAGGCACACCAGATCGGGCCAAAAGCGCTGTCGGGCGCGGAAGCCATTTGAAATCCCTGCCGCATCATGAAACGGCGGTACTCGGCGAGTGTGCGGAAATAGTCCCCTTGGTGCACGGAGACAAATGTGCGCAGAGTGTGGAAGCTCTCCCCAGGTTCCAGCGTTTGCTGCTTGGCGGAGCGGACGGCCACGCGAGCATGACTGGCGTCGGGCATGGAAACGGGAAGGGATATCAGGCGGGGTCCGGGTTCCAAGTGACCTACGGCGAGACCAACGTCTTTCCGCCACACATCAGCAATGGGAGTGCCTCCACCGTAGTCGCTGGCATTCATGCCGAGATAATTTTCCTGCCGGAACCCGGCACGCAACGGGAGCACCCAATTTGGACGCTTCTCGTAGGAGCCACTTTGATAGGACCAGAACGCGGGGCCGCGCGCCGGAGGGTGTGCACTCAGCACATACTGGTTGTTGCTCCAGCCACGAATTTTCAGTTGTGCCGAGGAATCGTTCGTGTACTCGACATCAAGAACCGCCAAGGATGGGAAATCGGCATAGATCGTGACCGAGACGTTCTTGCGTAAATCTCCGCACTTGCCAGTTAGTGTCAAACGCTCACCCGCACCAAAGGTGTCAGACGCTTGTTCCCGGCGGCTTGCAGTCAGGACAAAGTCCCGGCAAGTGCGATCCACGCTGGTGACGGTCTCCGATGCGGAAAACGGAGTCAGGAGTTTCGGCTTTGGGCCAATCAAGGCGACCACCCGGCTGTGCAGGTTGTGGTCGAATTCGATCCGCAAAACTGAGCTTTGGATCTGAAGATTGGCAGCGATGTTGACCGCATCGGGAGGAGCAGATTGTTGGCGCGAACCATTCTGCCCGGAGTTCCAACCGGGCAGAGCTACGCCCACCAGCACACAGCACGCGAGGACACGCATGCGCATCATCGTCAAAGGGTACCTCCCGTCATTTCTGGTCTCGGCAAGCACCCGGATTGCGATGGCTTGCGATTGATTCCTTTTACTTTCTATTGGTGGATATTGTCAAGGCGCCGATTCGGTCGTGATAGATCGCCCCAAGGAGCGGACTGTATTTCACCTTGACAAACAGGATCAGCGAACGTAAAAAGTATGCGAAAGCAAATGTTACCAAACGCAAGTATACGAATATCCAGGTTCTGATCTTTGCGGGAGGTCGCCCATGCGCATTCCAGGTAGCGAATATTTGCCGGTTCGTGTTCATTTATCCTCCACCCTCTGCTTGGTCGCAATCCTCGGTTTCGCTCTATCGGTTTGGGGCCAGGGAGCGTACCGGGCGCAGTTGCGCGGTATCGTTACCGATGCGACGGGAGCGGTTGTCGCCCATGCGACGGTGACCATCCGGGATGTCGGCACGAACATTTCCAGTTCCGCGCATACTGACGACAAGGGCTCCTATTACTTTACCGGTTTGCTCCCAACCACTTATGCCGTCAAGGTTGAGGCCTCCGGCTTTCGTCCGGTGGAGCGGACCGGGGTGGTTCTGGCGGTCGATCAGGAGTCATCGCTGAACTTCAGGCTGGACGTTGCCGGCACGTCGACCACGATCAGCGTTACAACCACGCAGCCGCTGCTGGACACGGACAACGCGACGCTGGGCACGGACATCACCAGCGAGTATGTGAAAGAACTCCCGTTGATCAACCGCAGCTTCTTCGTCTGATGTTCTTATCGGCGGGCGTGACCGAGGTAGCAGGGGCGGGCACGATGGATGGCTATCCTACGGGGACCAACTTCACTTCCAACGGGCAGCGCAACGCGACCGCCGAGGTACGGATGGATGGCGCCCTGATCAGCGCGCCGGAGCAGGGCGAGGGAGGAAACTCGAACGTTTACTACGAGCCGTTGGTCGAGGGCATGCAGGAAGTGAAAGTCCAGAACAACAGCTTCTCGGCGGAGTTCGGCAACAACGGCGGCACCGTCGTCAACATGGTGCTGAAGAGCGGGACAAATGCCTTCCACGGCAGCGGCTGGTATTTCCTGCAGCGTCCGCAGATGGACGCTCGCGACTTTTTCAATCCCAAGTACCTGGTGGGCAGTTCCGTGCCCAACCCCAAACCAGACAGCCGGCGCGACCAGGGTGGTTTTTCCGTTGGCGGCCCGATCCGGAAAAACAAGACTTTTTTCTTTGCCGATTTTGAGAAAGTCCGCAGCGTGTCTTCGTCCAGCTATGTTGCGTCCGTGCCCACCATGGCGGAGCGAACGGGCGACTTCTCGGCAGCGGCGAACCCTATTTACGACCCGACAACCTGTGGGAATCCGTGCGTGTCGAGGTTGCAGGTCGGCGTTCAGAACAACGGACCGCTGAACGTCATACCTGCGAGCGAGATCGACCCCATCGGGCAGGGCGTCCTCAATCTCTATCCGAAACCCAACCTCGCGAAAGAATTCAGTAACTTTAATTTCAGCACTCCAGCGAATGCACCGGATTACCAGTTCGACATCAAGGTGGACCATCAGATCAATGATAAGCAGCGCGTAAACGGCCGCTACAGCCGGGGCTGGAGCAATTACACAACGGCAGAGACTCTGGGAGACAACTTTGATAATGACGGAATCGCGAGCGGCGTGACAACGGCGCAAAACGGCTCATTCGAATATTCCTGGACCATCAACCCGCGGATTGTCTGGACCAACCACGTGGCGGTGGACCGGGTGCATGAACTGTCGGTATCCGGTATTCCCTCGATCTCCAGCTTCAATGCATCGTTACCAAGCGGCGTTCAGGGATTGCCGGCCGTGTTCCAGCAGGCCAACGGGCTGGATCAGATGCCGACGTTCGACATGGCGGGGGCGTCGCCGTGGACGGATCTTTTCGACCAGTGCTGCATCAACACCACCTTCGCCCACACTCTGTACAGTTATTCGTCGCAGATGGTGATTTCCAAGGGCTCACACCTGATGAAGTTCGGCGGGGAGCAGAGGCTTTTCTACAACAACTTCTTTCAGCCGCCAAATCCGACTGGCCTCTTCACCTTTACGGACTTCGTTACGTCGCCAACTCCGAACAGCGACTGTGACCCGAATTCGCCGCCGGGTACCTGCACTGCAACGGGAAATCCGTTCGCCAGCCTTCTTTTTGGTTACGCCGACAATATCAACGCCTCTAGTTACCTGATTGTCTATCCCTCGGTGGCCAACCGGTCGGCAGAGACGGGATTCTATTTTCAGGATGACTGGAAAGTGAACTCCAAGCTCACAGTCAACCTCGGCCTGCGCTACCAGTGGAGCACGCCGTACACCGAGCGCCATAACAAGATCGAATTCAGCGATTTCACCGCCGATACCGGCGTCAACATTAATCTGAGTGCAGCGAATTCGAGTGGACCCAGCACCCAGGCGACGCTGCAGCAATACGGCTTGAGTTCCCCTTCCTCCGAGGAGTTGTACGGAACGACGCAGTTCCCCACTTCGAGCATGAGGAGCGTTCCGACGTACCGCAAAGACGTTGGACCGAGACTGGGTTTCGCCTACCAGCTCGATTCAAAGACGGTGGTGCGCGGCGGGGCTGGTGTGTATTTTGGAATGAGCCCGGCCACGAACTTCCAGTATGCCGGCACCGCCTACCGCAAGTTCGCTACCATGTTCTTCACCAACAACAATTTTGCAACGCAATCCGCAAGCCTGGAAAATCCGTTCCCGAGTGGATTTACCGGTCCGCAGGGTAAGGAGTACGGCAGCCTGGCGAATTGGGGATACGTCAACAACAACGATCTGGGGACGACGGCGGCGCGAGACGCTAATATTTACCAGTGGAATCTTGGAATCCAACGGGAGCTGCCCAGCCAAATCGTGCTTGGTGTGGACTACTCGGCAAACCGGAGCACCCACCTACCCTGGTCGGGGACGAACAACCGGGATTTCATCCCGTCGTCTCTGCTGGCGAAGATCTCAACCGCGGTAACTCCCACCGATCCAACCTGCCAGCTCGACAGTTGCGTGAGCTACTTTCTAAATACGTATGTGGCCAACCCGTTCTACACCATGTTCAACACCCCTTGTAGCCCATCCCCCTCCAATCCGTGCTTCAACGAGCCCGATTCGAACTACGGCCAGCCGACCCTCCCGTTGTGGAATCTGCTCGTTTCCTACCCACAATTCGCCGGAGACTTTGAAGGCCTGATGTTGGAGGAAGCCAGTTCCTGGTACAACGCGATGCAGATTCGTTTCCAGAAGCGCACTACGCACCATATCAGTTTCGATGGCAGTTACACGGTGTCGAAGTCGACCGACGATTCCTCGGCAGGCAGGAACAATTGGGTGGGGTCACTGGCTAACGGCACGATTCAACAACTGGACCGCCTGAATTTGGAGCACGCCATCAGCGCCAACGACACGCCGCAGCGTCTGGCGGCCGCCGTCATCGTTGACATGCCCGTTGGCCGCAAGCAATGGATTGGCGGCGATATGAACCACGCGCTCGATGCCGTCGTGGGAGGCTGGTCGATCGCGACCATAATCACGGAACAATCGGGCCAACCCATGGCAGTCACGATGGCCACAGCGCGGCTGGCGAACGGCAGCCAGCGTCCCAACGTCGTGTGTCCCCAACTCAAGTCTGGGCTCAGCATGAACGATATAGCGCTGAGCTGGCAAAACGCGACACCGCTCTCTTTCTTTAACCCCAACTGTTTTGCCGATCCTGGCGACCAGAATCCGGGCAATGCTCCACGCTACTTTTCCGGCTTGCGCGTCGATGGCATCCACAACGTGGATCTAAACCTTTACAAGTCGTTTGTGCCCAAGGAGGGCATGAAGCTGGACGTGCGCGCCGAGATGTTCAACTTCACCAATCATCCTCGCTTTGGGCAGCCGAATTCGAGTGTGGGAGACCCCCTTTTCGGGACAATTGCGAGCGACGCGGGAGGAGAAACTCCCCGGTACTTCCAGTTCGGATTGAGGTTCGAGTTCTGAACGCTCGACCGGGTAGGCCATTTCTGAAAGCTGGCGGGGCTATCGCAGTAGCGGCAGGACTGGGGAGCGAATCGCTTCTGGGACATGTTCCCATTCACAACTTCGATAAGTACGACTTCGGCTCCGGGCCACCGGTGTCGGACCGGCTCTATCAGGGACCTTTTTCCGCCGACGACTATCCGAGCTGGAACGTGGTGATGGCGACGACTCCTTCCGAGGAGGTCGTGCCCAACTACGGCATGGGGCTGATCACCTATCTCTGCGATGAAGTCGGCCCGGCTCACAAGGAAGGCGAAACCCTGGCCCAGTCGCTCGAGAATCTGGTCAAGCTGCCTCTCGGCAGCAAGCTGTACATTCGCGTGAACTGGAGGGATGTGCAACAGCGTCCGGGCAGGCTCGATTGCTGCGAACACTGGAAACTGGCCTTCGACTTGGCGCGTCGATATCAGAAACGGGTCGGCCTCCGCGTGATGATGAGTAATCCCGACATCCCCGGCCCCACCCTTCCTGATTTCCTGGTGCCGAAGATCCCGATGGTGAAGCTTGGCGAATGGCAGGGTCGAACCAGATATGAGCCGCGCTACGACGATCCAGCATTCCAGGCAGCATTTCGCGAATTGGTGGACCTTCTGGCGGCGGACTACGACGGCCATCCTGACGTGGAGTACGTTGACACGTTCATGTACGGATTCTGGGGCGAGGGGCATACCTGGCCGCTGGAGTCGAACCCCTTTCCCGACTCCGTCACTGCCGAGAAGACCTTCGTGAGTATGTTCCAGCATCAGGCAGAGCGCTGGAAGAGAACGCCGCTGGTCACTAACACGCAACCGGACTTCAGCAAGGTGGGCAATTCTGAGCTGCTCGAACGTACCGTCCGAAGTTTCAACTGGCTGCGGACCGATACGATCTTCATTGAAAACGAACAGATTGAAGAGCTGGGCAACCGGCCACCCTGGACGGGAGTGACGGTGGAAGTCGGGATGTCGGATGGGTTGCCGCAGCACCTGAAGATGGATGAGGGCGCGACCTATACCGACAACGTCATCCACCACGTGCAGGATGTGGGCGCTTGCTATTTCTCGCTATGGAATTGGCACCGCATCCAAGCCGATCGAATCCTCAACTACTACCACCAGTTTCCCGGCGCGATTGACGGACTGGCCCGCAAGATTGGCTACCGGGTTCGGCCCTCATGGGTGTAGAGCTATGAGGAAGCAGGCTATCCGGGCTTGATTATAGGCTTTGCGAACGACGGGATTGCCGGCGTCCCCGGCGTGTTGCGCGTTTCTCTGACCAGCGAAGATGGGAAGGTGAGCGCGGAAGGAAGCCTTGACGCTGGCTACCCTCTTCCAGGAAAAGTCCGTCAGGCGAAGTTCCCGTTGCCCAAGGGAACGAACTGGAAGGGACTGAGACTGAGAGCGGAAATTGAAGTCAAAGGGCGACGCTATCCGGTGCGTTGGGCTTGCCGGCAAGGTCCGAATACGGATGGCAGTTTGACGCTGCGCTCGACGGCCGGCCTCGGCCAGAACGACGAAACGGGCGGCGTGCCAACAACTGGTTCCTAACACGCATGGTCAGTAACGGACGTCGCAATCACCATACTTATACCGAGGACCGGGCATGAAACGAAAAAGCTGTCTCGCCGTGTTCTTTCTGATGCTGTTCGCCGTAATGTTGGCAGCGGCTCCCGACTCACCCGAGCAGAATTGGACGAATTTTGTACGCATCGCGGCGTACGGACTGCAGGCCGACAACGCCGACCGGATCGTACGAAATGCGCAGGATAGTAACGTTTTCGGCATCGAGGTGGACAACGACATCCCAGGCCGCTACGAGAGCTTCTTGCATCCGGAGGAGAAACTCGCCGCGATTCGTGCCGTGGCCGAGCGTGCGCACAAAGCGGGAAACCGGGCATTCGTTTACATCGCAGGGCTGGAGTGCATCACCGCAAACGCCGCACAATCGCCGCATTCGGTGGTCAAGGACCATCCGGAGTGGTTGCAGCGCAAAATCACGGGCGAGCCCGCGGTCTTTGGCGGTGGTGACGCCTTCTGGATCGCAAAAGGCGACGAGGATGTGTGGATCAGTCCCTACGCGGCGGAGTGGCGCAAGACTTACATGGAGCGCGTGCGGCAGATCGCCGCAACGGGCATTGACGGCATCTACGTCGATATCCCGTACTGGATGACGCATTTCGATGGATGGGAAGACACTTGGGCGAGCTTCGATGATGCAACCGTCGCAGCCTTCCGTAAGCAGACTGGACTGGACGCGCGGCGGGAATTGAAGCTGGGCGATTTTTCGGACCCGAATTTTCGCCGCTGGGTCGATTTTCGGATCCAATCGTTGACCGACTTCATGCGGGAGATCGACCAGACCGCGAAGGCTGTGAATCCGCAAATCAAGACAATTCCAGAAATTTATCCAGGCATCGAGGAAGAAGCGGTGCGCGTGGGCGCGGATGTGTACAGCCTGTACGCCGTGAACGATGCGATTGCGCACGAGTACGAATTTGGCGGCGGCGATCACATGGCGGCATCACGAACGCCGCTCGACTGGTTTCGTTACCAGATCGGCATGCAGACGTTCCGCGCATTTGCCGAGGGCAAGGCAACCTGGATCTTGAATTACTCGTGGGATGGCGACCCAAAAGTCCGCGCCCCGGAGGCGATGCAGAATCTGTTCATGTCGGAGGTCATGGCGGGAGCGAATGTGTGGGATGCGAAGACGCATGTGATGTCGGGCTCGAACGATCTGGCCACGCGGAAGCAGGTGTTCGCATGGATCGCAGCGCACGAGAAGACGTTCTATCGTCCGCGGACGGCGATGGATCCAGTTGGCGTCTACTTCTCTCCCGCTACACGCAACTATTTCACAAAGGAGTTTCTTCGTTCGTACCAGGGCATGCTGTTGCTCCTGATGCAAAGTCACCGCGAGTATCAGATCGTGACCCCGAGGACGCTCGGTTCGTTCCGTGGAAAGACTTTGATTCTGCCGGATCTTCGCATCCTCTCAACAGAGGAGATGGCCGCGTTGCGCAGGTATGCAGGGAGGGGTGGAAAGATCGTCGCCACCGGCTCCTTGAGCGAAGAGTTGCTGGGGCAAACGAACGTGACGCACCTTGCGGATTCACCGGGAGCCCGCTACATCGCGCTGGCAGAAAGTCACTTCGACGATTGCTCGCCGAATAGTGAAAAACATTTTCTGGACGGCTTGGGTGAGGGAGAAATTCGAGTGAAGGCATCGCCGATGGTTGCGGCGCAGATCGCGTCCGTCGACGGCAAACCCCATGTGTTTTTCGCCAACTTCATGGGCCTGCGTGCCAAGAAAAACGCTGTACAAACTCCCGAGAGCCACGCTGAGATCATTGTGCCAGGCAAGGTGCAGGGACACTTCTTGCCATTTCTTGGCAACGAGACCACGATCACGGGCCGTTTCGAAAACGGGAGCACGCACTTCGATCTGCCGGAGATTGCCAAGGGTGCAGTGGCCTGGTTTGAGCCCGCCGGGCCGTAAGACCGCGGTTTCCGCTCACAGCCGAAAAGGCCTCCTAAGACCGCGCTCAGGTCCTGGGCGGTCTGCCATGGTATAAATATCAAGGGCTGATCATTGACGACTTCCGCCGGTCCGCCGCAAGGAACCTGGTGAACTCGGGGGTGCCGGAGCGAGTCGCCATGAAGATCAGCGGCAACGGAACGCGGGCGGTTTTCGACCGTTACCATATCGCCAGCAGGGATGACGTGACTAATGCGATGCGGCGGGTCGAACAACAGGGTCGTTAGTGAAAGTCTGGTGAAGGCTCCGATGATGCCAGCCCGATCGACTTCCCGCAAGTCAATGAAAGCCAAAGGTTCGGGCGCGTAGCTCAATTGGCAGAGCAACTGACTCTTAATCAGTAGGTTGTAGGTTCGATTCCTACCGCGCTCACCATCTTTTCAATCACTTACCGGGGTTGCTGTTTTAGGTGTGCCGTAAAGTGTGCCGTAACTCAGTCCGGCTACGCCCGTTTCTCTACTGCTGTGTCCTGATCGAGCGCAGCGCGCACGATCTCTAGCTCGGGATGCTGGTACTGCATGGCAGTCTTCACATCCTTGTGGCCCATGGTTCTCATGACAGCAGCTAGGTTTCCGGTTCTCTTCAAAATCCGTGTGCCGTAGTCATGCCGCCCACAGTACAGGACAAGATCTTCGGGAAGCCCAGCTTTGACTCTGGCTTCGCGAAATCTCTTCGCCATTGTGGTAAGGTGAGCAGACTCGGCGCGTTTCGATGGGAAAACCCATCCTTCGCGCCTCGCGCCACAACGCTGTTTAAGAACGTCAAAAACGCGATTGCTCATCGGCACGCTTCTCCGTCCCTCTTCGGTTTTGCTGTCCGGTACGAAGATCACTCGGCTTTCCCAATCCAGATTTTCGATGCGCATCCGGTAAAGCTCTCTTTCGTTCCGCATCCCGGTGTCGCGCATCAAGACGATGATGTCCCGGAAAAGTTGAAGGCTGCGTTTCCGCCAATTGCAGGCAACAGCGCCCTCCAACAATTTCTTTTCCGCTTCATCGTCCAGCCTGAGTGAACGTCCGTATTCCTTCATCAGTTTGAGTTTCGGGGCGTGGCGAATCAGCATCCACTCTTCCGCCTTGTGAAGCATTCTTCTTAACGTTCTCAACGCGCAATTGGCATTCGAGGACGCGCCGGAAAACCTCAATGTTTCGATAACGTCCCTGGTAATCTGATCCAATCGCATGCCCACGATGGTCGTCGTTTTCAGGAGCCGCCAGCCATCACGGTAATAGGTTTTGGTTTTGTCTTCCAGTCTGACCTTGTCCAGCCAGTCTAGGAAGCGCCGGGAAAACTCCAGCAACACAGGAGCCTTTTTCGGTAGCAGATCTGTATTCTCGACCGCCTGGGCGAGTTTCAAACCAGCAACCTTTGCTGCCCTGGCCGCTTTTGTTTCGTTGGTTGACCCACGGTAGCGTTGTCCGCATACCATGAAGTCATACCAGTAGAACTTCGACTTTGGTTTCTTAAACAGCTTCACGAGCTTCCTCCATTGCAGCCCGCACGGAAGCAACTCGCGTGTTCTTCTGGATGTACTCCAAAAGAACATTGACATCATAACTAACCCGACCTTGCAGTTCTATCCAATTCGGCCCGACTCCTTCAGCGCGCCAGCGCTTCAAGGTCGCCGCTGAGCGTCCAAGAATCTCCGCGGCGTTGCGGGTGTTAACGAGATGAGGCATGGCTGTTTTTTTCATCGCTATTGGCTGGGACATGGTCTACCTACTCCTCACCAAAGCCCCGCACTCCTCACTCGCGTCTTTACCTTGGGGGCGGGAAGAGGCAGCGGGCTTTGGGCTACGACATGCGCTTGACAGTAGCGCACTTGTAGGCTTAGAGTCAAGATGTATCGTTACATATTGCCTGGAGGTAAGCGATAATCTATGGCAGAGAAAGTAGCACCGCAGCAGCAACAGCAACCAGTGATCTCCATTCGCATTTCCGATGCTCTGCGTTCCCGGCTCGACAAGCTGAAAGAAATCATGGCCCTCAAGACGGGTGGCCCCGTGTCCACGTCGGAGGCGGCAAAGCAGCTGCTTGAGTCGGCCCGAGACGACCGTCTGGAGTTGGTCAACCTGCTTTTAGAGCCAACCGAATCCTTGCTGCGAATTCGCGGCAAGGCTGACGCCAAACTCTCACTTTCGCAGGCGGAATGGACGATGGTGGCCCACTACTGCGCGCTGGGCGCGGAGTCGTTCACGAACACCGTCCAAGGCCAGATTTCCTTCGAGTCACTGGCCGAAATCCTTGAGGCATTCCTTGCGGCTTATGCCGTCGTGCGCAGATCGAAGAAGTCCCCGCTGGACTTCCTGTACCTGATGACTCTTCCGGGGGACAAACAGGCCGAAGCAAAGGCTGAGAACATTGAAAGCGACGACGTACGCCGGGTGGTGAATCATACCATTCAAATGCTGAGGAACCCAGGCCAAAAGAGACGCAAACCAATCCTCGCCGTGCGCAATCTCTATTCCCTTCTCGACCAAGAGAAGTTCTCGAACATCGAGAAGCTGAACGAGGCGCTTTGGCCGCACTGGGAAGCCCTGTGGAAGGTGTGTGCACGCGGCCACTATTTCCTTCATCGCAAGCCCCTGCGCGAAAAGCCGCCAGCAGAGACCGAGGACGAGGACTTTGAGCTGGCGGTGCAACTGGCATTGCCCTCGTTCGAAGAAGGCGGATACCGGCTCGATCTGGTACGGGAAGAGGGGAACGACTTCTCCCCGCGCTTGCAGTTTCCGGGAGAGCTTACCCCGAGCTATCCGGTGGTGGGATGCCCGAGGATTGCGGAGTTCCGAAGGATGCTGGAAGAGCTGGATTTGGCGCGTGATCTGTGCCAATGGAAAGGCCACTATTTCTACGCGCATACGGCGATCTTAGACAACGAGGAACGGGGCGTGTACTTCTTTGCGCGGGAGAACGGAATCGCTTTCCGATTCCCGGTGAAACACTGGCAGTCGATCCGCAATCTGTTTCGGCGCGCATGGCAGGCCCCCGAAGTGATCCATACGTGGGAGGCGCAGGTGCTCGAATATGGCGAGTTGTAAGAGAGGCGTGCTTTGCGCCGGAATGTAGGCACGAAGCGGAATTCTGAGCACGGTACGTGGGTATGGGGAGTGACAAACGCTGCTATGCAGCGGGAGAAGAGTGGACACGACACCCCCAAACGGGAACTGCGGAAAGGAAGACAACAGCTTTGACGTTTACGCAGGTTAACGTTCACGGTATCAGCAGATTGGGTCAGTTAGCGAAAATGTTCGTGGTAGCGAGCGAAAACTGTTTCTTGCGACAAAGCGCGTCTGGCGTCGATCACGTAAACGTGTTGAAGCGCAAGGACTTTCTGTAAACCAGCATTTCGCCGCTTGACGGCGGCAGAGCAGGACGCAGTATGGGCAACAAGGCGGTTTCCCCAAGGAGTATTCGTCGCATTCAGGCCGTTCCACAGTCCAGCCTGCCATTTGGCGAAGAGGCGAAGCCCGGATTCCGCACCAAGACCGCCGCCACGCGGCTGACTCCCGAGGAACTATGCGAGATCGAAACTGCCGCCGAAGGCGCAGGGCAGGCGCTCTCCGAATGGCTGCGTGCGGCCGCTTTGCAGGCCGCACGGAAGCGTCCCGCCGACCCTGCGGAACTGGTGTTGGCCGAGGTTTGGGCACTACGTTATGCCCTCCTGAATCTCTTCCATGCTGGCGCTCAAGCGGCATCGGAAGGCAGGCAAATGTCGTCCGAGTCGATCCTCAAAATCCGCGACGAAGCCGATGCGCGCAAGCTCCAACAGGCTCGTAAATTACTCGACGATTTTCTGGCACCGCAGGGCATGGGAGGACGACGGAAACCATGAATGACATGCCGTTTCCCAGACGTTTTCCGTGGCTGCCTGCGATGGCAATACTGGCCTTTTCCGGGGCGTTGTTTCTGTGTGATTGGCTGGTGTGGACGCCCATGCAACGCTACTACCTGGGAACCTATTTGAGGTGCGCTTTGCTCGGAACTAACCCGGCTTCGAGTACCGAAGTCCGATGGTTGTACAAGACCGCACCGCACAAGCAACAGGAATTGGCTACGGATGCCGACGTGGTTCCGGCAACTGCGGGCGACGACCGTGGAATCCCAATGCAGCTTTCACCAGCGGCGCGGCAGGCCGGATGGACCGGCCTGCTACAGGGGTCGGAGGAATGGCTCCAAACAGTCAGACTCCAACTGTTTCTTGAGGCGCAGTTCTATGACGGAAAGAGCTTCTGGCGATTGCTATTGACGCCGCTGCTGTGGGGAGCCGCGATGTTCTTTTTTCTACTGGCGGGGGGAAGTATATTGCGGAGCTTGAACGCATATGACCAGTGGGATTTGGAGAGGATCGAATGGGGCGAACCTCCGACAAGTTGGCCGCAGAGATGGAGAAAAAAGGTCGGCAGAATGCGATTCAGCCTGCCGGGATTTGCGATGCGGAAGATACCAGAGATTGCGCGGACGCCGACGCCACAAGCACAGGCCAGCATTCACGCCGAGTCGTTGAAGAAGCCGATCCAGCCGGTGCTCCCGATCTTCGGTGCGACCATTGATGCCGCCACCGACAGGCCCAAAGAACATTTTGCCTCGAAGGAGACGAAGAGAATCGAATGAGAGGAAATCTTCCGAGAATGCGTTTCTGCCTCATTCATGATTGGCGCGGTGACGGTACGCCGCGCAGTTGAGGAACGCTTATGCTCACCATCTCGAAGCCTTTATCAGCCAGCCAAGCGCGAACATACCATGCGCGGGAGTTTGCCGCGCAGGCGCAAAACTACTGGAGCCGCGACCAGCAAGGCCACAGCGAATGGCAGGGCAGGCTCGCCGAACAGTGGGGTTTGCACGGCGCGGTCGGCTCCGAACATTTTGCGCGGTTGAGCGAAGGCCAGCATCCGCACACCGAAGAGCAGCTTGTCCGGCATCAGGTTTCACGAACTTATGAAGGAAAATTCGGGAAGGAAGTGACCAGCGCCGAGCACCGCGCCGGATGGGACGCCACGTTTTCCGCGCCGAAGTCGGTATCGCTTACCGCGCTTGTGGGCGGCGATGAACGGGTGCGGGAGGCTCATCGGGAAAGTGTCCGCGTAGCGCTTCGGGAGCTTGAGCGGTACACGCAGGCGCGGATCGGCAACGTGCACGCTCCCGAAACCACCGGCAAATTCGCCGCCGCTACTTTCGAGCACGACACGGCCCGCCCGGTGGAAGGCTATGCCGCGCCGCAGCTTCACACACATGCGGTGATCTTCAACATAACAGAGCGGGAGAACGGCGAAACACGCTCTTTGCAGCCGCACGAGATGTTTGTTTCACAGCGTTACACCACAGCGGTTTACCGATCAGAACTTGCGCTGCGTCTGGAAAGGCTGGGCTACGAATTAGAACGCGGCAAACATGGGCAGCCGGAAATCCGGGGCTACACGAAGGAGTATTTGGAGGCTTCCAGCCCGCGCCGGGAACAGATCAAAGATCATCTGCGGGAGCAAGGCATCGACGGAGCGGCAGCGGCTCAGATCGCGGCCCACCATACGCGCGACCGCAAGGAACTGCTTTCGCCTGAAGAAGTGTTAGGGCGGCACCGGGAGCTGGCCGCACAGCATGAGCATCAGGCTGACCGCATCGTCGCCCAAGCGCACGAACACGGGCAACATCGTATGCAGGACCCGGAGATGCAGGCGCAGCGGGCCGTGACCTGGGCGCGCGATCATATCTTCGAGAGATCGGCTGTGCAGGATCGCCGCGCGATTCTTGAAACAGCGCTCGTGCGCGGCATGGGAGAAACCACCTATGCGCACGTCCGGCAGGACTTCGAGCGCCGGATCGGGGCCGGGGAGTTCCGGGAAGTTTTACAGACTGGAGCTGGCCAACAATTCACGACCGCAGCGATGGAACGTACCCGCCCCGGATGACGGGAGTGTGGCCCAGCCTGTCCGTGTGTCAAGGCCGCAGCCGCTAGCGCGGTGCCTTCGGCAGCCTTGACACACGGACAGGCTGGGCAAAATCTTCCCACTATTCCGGGGCAGGTAGGAGAAGCAAACAAATTCTAACTAAGCGTAAACGACTGTGACGCGGCCTTGTCCTCAACGCCATAATTTGACCAAGCCCGCGACGATTCCAACGATGAGCGCAACAGCCGCAAAAATCCACTGCCACTTCATCCACCACGGCTTCACTACCTCATCCAAGCCGGCAACGATACGCGAGGGTTTCGGGAACTCGCGCGGATTGTTATACCAGCCTTTGCCCAATGCCTTCTCTTGATCCGCATTCTGAACCGTCTTTGTTCCAAGCTTTGGATGGTACTTAACCTTCGGAAATTCCTGATAAACATATGCCATCCTGCCTCCTGCGTCTTGACGAATCGTCCCCCATTGTACGATTTAAGTAATCCCCACCCGCTTCCTGCTTCGTCTATCGCAGAATCCCACTCGTCTTCGCTTTGTGTTCGCCAGTGGAATTATGCTACTCTGAACTCAAAGGCAGCAGAGAAATGCCGTCATCCACGCGTAAAGGTTCGACGAAAGTTGGGAGGAACGCTCTGTGTCCGTGTGGAAGCGGAGTAAAGTTCAAGAAGTGTTGTCTCAAGAAAGTCAAACAGAAGCCTCAAGCTCCGCCTCCGGCTGTAATTGAGAAAGCACGAACCCTGCTCCGAGAAAAGATGGAAGCGGAGCGCAGACGGGTCGAACGGTTCGGAGAGGTGCATCCAATCGCTTCGACTGAGAATTTCGGAAAGCGGTTAGTCGCAGTAGGCAACAAGATTTATGCGACGGACAGGCGACATTATTTCTCGGATTTCTTGCGCGAGCATGTTGATGAGGTGTTCGGCTCCGAATGGTGCCGGGATGAGATTGCGAAACCGGAAGCCGAACGTCATCCCGTCATGCAATGGAGTGTTGAGAGCAGACGCTACATGAATAAACAACCGTTGCAGCCGGACGGGTCACGAAGAGGTGTACCAAGTGCAATCGTAGCAGCTTTCAGGGCATTCGCGTATGACTTGTACATCGTAGCGAATCACGACGGCCTGGATGATTTGTTCCTGAATCGGTTGAAGAACCGTGAACTGTTCCAAGGAGCACGCCACGAATTATTTGCCGAAGCAACGTGTCTTCGCGCGGGCTTCTCGGTCGAATGGGAAGATGAGCAAGACGGAAATAGTCGTCACGTGGAGTTTACAGCTCTTCATAAGGCTACCGGGCAGAAGCTTTCCATTGAAGCGAAAAGTGACCTGACCGGGAAAATTTGTACCAAGTGGAATGAGAGAGAATCCACTTGGAGGAAAAGCAGGTCATGCCCATCCAGAGGTACAAGCCAGAGCAAATCGTGACGATGCTGCGGCAGATTGAAGTGAGCATCGCGAACGGAAAAACCACCCCACAAGCCTGCAAGGAAGCCGGGATCACCATGCAGACGTTCTACCGCTGGCGGAAGGAATACGGCGGTTTGAAGATGGACCAGGCCAAGCGGCTGAAAGAACTGGAGAAAGAGAACGGCAAGTTGAAACGGCTGGTCGCGGAGCTGTCGTTGGACAAGCAGATCCTGAAGGATATTGCGGAGGGAAACTTCTAAGCCCGGAGCGACGTCGGTGCGCCGTAGAGCATGCCCGCGAGGAGTATGAAGTGAGTGAGCGGCGGGCGTGCCGAGTGGTGCGGCAATGGCGAGGAACACAACGCTATGTGCCGCTGCGGCGCACGGACGAAGACGAGCTAACGCAGGCGATCCTGGCCCTGGCGGCGAAGTATGGGCGGTACGGCTACCGGCGCATCACGGTGCTGTTGCGGGATGCGGGGTGGCCGGTGGGGAAGGATCGAGTGCAGCGGATCTGGCGACGTGAAGGGCTGAAGGTACCGCAGAAACAGCGGCCACGAGGGCGGTTGTGGCTGGGCGATGGTTCGTGCGTACGGTTGCGACCGGAGCGGGCGAATCATGCGTGGAGCTACGATTTTGTGAAAGCGATGACGCACGATGGACGAGCGCTGCGTATCCTGGTGCTGATCGACGAGTATACGCGGGAGTGCTTGGCGTTGCGGGTGGCACGGCGCTTGGGGAGTTTGCAGGTGATCGAAACGTTGGCGGATGTGATGTTGCTGCGCGGGATCCCAGAGCACATCCGTTCGGACAATGGGCCGGAGTTCATTGCCAAAGAGTTGCGGAAGTGGCTGGGAAAGCTGGGCACGAAAACGCTCTATATCGAGCCTGGGAGCCCGTGGGAGAACGGGTACTGTGAGAGTTTCAACGGGAAGCTGCGAGATGAGTTCTTGAATGGCGAGATCTTCTACTCGCTGAAGGAGGCACAGATTCTGACGGAGAGGTGGCGCGTGGAATACAACACGGAACGGCCGCACTCGGCACTGGGCTACAGACCACCGGCGCCACAAGCCATCTTGCCGAACCAAGAGGGGCATGGAGATATGGAAAACGCTTCGCGTTTCCCACATCCCCACACCCCCGGCGACGACTACGGACAATTGTCCAAAGAGGCGTTACACTAACATTCCACTTGGTACAAAAGATCGGTCAGGTCAGGGGCAGCCCCCGCCGCCAACATTAAGACGAAAACGACAGACAAAAATCTCATTCTTAATCCCTTCGGTCCTCTGATCATTAACATATCCCACAAGAGCCATGCGACGACAGCGAGAAATAGCTGCGGGCAACGGCCGTCCACATAACAGCGGGCCTTCAGCGGACACCCATCATCGTCTCGCGGCTTTGGCCTGCGGCGAATCCAAAGTGATGTCGAACTCCCCAAAGCGTGCAATTGTTGCCTGGGGCAATATCTTTGCCATCGCACTGGCTTGATCGGAGCGGGAGTGTATCACGATCTTTCCCGCGAAGCGCGTGCGGGCGAGATAGCGGGCCACTTCTTTTCCGTTCCCGTGCAAGCGACTGGGAAATCCGGCGTCTATCCAGCTTAGGTCGTGATCAAGAAAAATGAGGTCGAACTTCTCTGCAGACAACATTTCAAGCGCTTCGTCGCAGGTTTTGGCGAAGCGCACGTTGGGGAGATTGGAGCGGAACCAGGAGATGCGGTCCTCAGTGTCGTCGAGCACAAAGACGCGCCAATGAGATGGAACGTGGAAGGTCATTTTGTCTTCGCAGAACAAGGGAAGGCATCGTGGGTCGCCTGAGAGATGAGTAGAACCGCCGCCAAATGAAGTTTTTCGGGATGCTGATCGAGATACTTCACTACAACTTTGGCCGTTTGCTCATAGGTTACGCCCGCCGGCACGCAGTGCGTTGGCAAGTTTGGTATCGGAGACACTTGAAGATAGCCCTCAATCAGGCCAAGGCAATGGCCGGCTTGGTATCCGAACTGTCCAGCTATAGCTGCACCGCACTCGTCGCGAAGATCATTTCCATCAGTGTAGCCCTTGGCTGCATTCTGAGCACAGGCGATTCCGGTTAGAAAAATCAGCACCAAAATCCATCTCATGTTTGATCTCCTCCGATGGCCCACTCTAACTTTCTCCGCCCGTTCTGGCTAGCGCACTGCCGTTCCATGACTCAGGGCAGGTTGGCGTGCTACTTTAGCCAGCCACGTGGCCGCTGCCGCGCTCCGCAAGTGGAATGTAATGTGGCCTTGTGATTCAAGCCGTCTGGAAATTGTCGGCAGCCGCCATAGCTTTCAAGAGTAAATCGCCCGATCGCTTTGCTTCGAACGCCCTGCCGGAATCTGCGAATCGTGTAAAAGTACTTTTGCGGTGTGCCTCGGTACTCGATTAATGCCTTGGGTTCGCCGCCTTCAAACAGACGAACGAGCGCAACATGCAGCGGGGCGCACAGTGGACCCGAACGAAGAAAGTCGACCTTCATTGTGTAGGACATTTCCTTGCTTTAACCTCAGAGTCCAGTGTTGGCAAATCTGCGTGCCAAGTTCAAAGGAAATAAGAAATTCGCAGTTACTTCCGTACCGAAATTCGCTTCGCCGACCTTCCATCATAAGCTCAGTCGTCGAAAAGATTTCCGATATACGAGCGTGGGCCGCCGCCGGGACGCGAGTGGAATGTGAGGATAGTGCTGCGACCTGACATTTTCGACGCGGAGGAAGTCCTCTAAAGACTAGTCGGGTGAAGAGCTGCCAGACCGCTGAAACGGCTGAAGTCTGTTACGTTCAATGTCAGTATGTGGTTCACGCCGTGGACGTACATGCTCGCTGCTAACCGTGCGTCGTGCACCTGAACTCCCAAGATGCCGTACTGCACGACGATGCGCCGCCACTCCCGGTAGACGGCTTCACTGTCCGGCAAGAAAGTCATGCCAGCCTCGATCACGCGGACCTCGCGTTCGGCTTCGGTAACGGTCAAACCAAAACCATTGCGTACAGCGGGCCGGGTCATAACGTTCCAAAGCTCCGCGATATTCTGATGCGTGTAATAAAAGGTCGTTCCTTGTCCGCCAAGTCGAGCAAGAGCCCTATCAATGAGTTTGTGCTGGGGATCGGAACGTCTGGCAACACGTAGCAGGATGTTCGTGTCGACCAAACACGAGGGGATAGCCATTTAGTCGTGATCCTGGTAAATCCATTCTCGGGAAATGGTTTCTGGTAGCGGGGGGATTTTGTCCGAGAACTGTGCCAAGGAATCGAGCCAAGCACGGATCTCCTCCGGAGTGCGCAACTGCCGAGCACCTACGGCTTGAGCTCCCACTTGCTGGGCCAAGATTTCTTCGACGTAGGCTTCAGGTTGCAGGCCGCGTGCCCGAGCCTGCGCCGCGAGCTCATCTGGGATGTTGACCCTGATTTCCATAGTCAAACTTTAGCATAAAAGCCGCTGAAGCCTACCTCTCGCAGCCAACCATTGGCAGATCCCGCTGCCATCGCTCTAGTCATGACGGCCCGGCGTTTGTCTCAACAGAAGGGTTCGCCCCACCGGGTGTGCCATAAGTGTGCCGTACCGTTCGATCCCATATGCGCTAACTCGCGTCTTTTCAATACCAGTGCAGAGCGCTTCCATGCGGGCTTGGCTATCGGCAAGTCATTGATTCTTCAGTACGAAAGTGGACGCTCAACGATTTCGGATTCACCTACTCTTAATCAGTAGGTTGAAGGTTCGATTCCTTCCGCGCTCACCATCTTTTCAATCACTTGGCGGTCTCGAACGGCCATCTTCCCACCGATTGTGTCCATTTTGTGTCCACTATTGCACGCGCTGACTGGCAACGTGCGCAATTTCGTCGATGTCCTGGTGCTGATACTTCATGGTGGTTGCTACTGCGGCGTGGCCCATCGCCTTCATCACCGCAAATAGGTTTTTCGTGGCCCGGTACATTTCGGTTCCGAACCCGTGACGAGCACAATACAGCACCAAGTCATCCGGCAGGCCGGCAGCCTTCCGGGCATCCTGGAATCGCCTGGCCACCGTTGTGAGATGGCCACACTTCGCCCGTTTTGATGGAAAGACCCAGCCTTCCTTTTGATTGGAATACCGTACCAGCAGTGCTTGGAGAACGCGCGGGCTGATCGGAACGTGTCTTCGTCCCTTTGGGGTCTTGCTGTCGTAGACGAAGTAGCGACTGTTCGACCAGTCCAGATGCTCCCAGCGCATTGTGAATACTTCCTTCTGATTTCGCATTCCGGCATCGCGCATAATCAGCATCACGTCTCGGAGCGGCTGTTTGCAAAAAGGCAAAAGCTTGGCTTCAACGTGTTCGTCGATGATGCGCTCCCGTTCGCGTTCCTGCTTCAGTTTGATCTTTGGAGCCGCTCTAAGCACCCGCCACTCTTCTGCTTTGCCGAGCATGCGCCGAAGCGTGCGAAGTGCATTGTTGTGGTTCGACGGGCCGCCCGGAAACCTGAGCACGCCGGTATCGTCTTGGGAAATTGCGTCAAGCCGCATACTGGCCACGTCCGTGTCCGCGAGCAACCGCCATCCGTTGGCGTAATAGTCTTTTGACGTCTGTTTCAACATACTTTGGTTGTCGGCCCATTCAAAGAACCGCTTGCTGAACTCACGAAGTACCGGACTGCGTCTCAGTAGAAGAACGCCTCCTCGTTCCTCGGCTTGGGCCATCGTGAGTGCCTCGATTCTTCGAGCGGCCGTGAGTCTGGTTCTGTTCGTGGATCCCCGATAACGTCTACCGTTGATCCGGAAGCGGTAGTGATAAACCCGACCTCGTTTGTAAAGAGCCATCGCTTACCCTCCATGTGCCCGCACGGATGGCTTTCGCTTGTTGGCTCTGACGTATGCTTCTACGTCTGCAAGATCATACTTTATCCGGCCACCGAGTTTCACGTAGGCAGGACCAATTCCGGCGCAACGCCAATAACGAAGAGTGCTCTCGGGCATGTCCCACATTTTCGACAGTTCCTTCGTGCTGACGAGACGGGAACCGCAGTTCGTCCGGCCAGGCGAGCCGACCGTGGAATCTGGCGTCCTCGTTTTAAGGTTTTCTTTCGGCAGTGCTAGCGTGCTGACTGCCGGCATCTCTGCAGGCGGCATGGGAAAGCCTCCCACGAGAACCTACGAGGGCAGTACCCGAATGTCCAAGACTTCTTGAGATCCGTATTGATAACCGCAGTCTATTGAACCTAGCCCTTGGGCTGGACGACGGGAATACGGACGCAACCAGATCAGCAGTGTGATTCGAAATGCCTTCGATGTTGTTCAAGGACTAGGATTCGGGAGTCCGGATTCTTACCGAACCCTTCCGAACCCAACTTCCTCGGAGCAGGAGGTGCGAAGTGATTGCCGGAGCAACGATGCTGGGTGAAGTCCAACCCCAGACCTCTACCGTGTCAACGCTCCCACGGCAGGTAACTGATTGATATCCCAGGCACCGGTGGCCACCTCAAGCGCCTGAAGGAATCGGAAGACGCCGTTATCGAACCCTAATCGAACCCTCACTTCTGCCTCCATCGATCGCGTCAATGCGACGGCCATGTTCGGTCGTGTACCGGAGATTGACGATTCCGTAGGTTCCGCGTTCCTGCGATACACAACGCAGGTATCGAAAGGACGGAAGTAAGTATTAAAAGAAAATGCGAGCCACGAGTGGTTAGGGCGGCGGGACAGGCGGGGTAGCAGGAACAACTCTGCCATTCGTCGATGTCTCACTCACCGTCGGATTTGGGAATCCATTCGCGTCACTAGTCGTGCTGTAAGCGCTGATTGGCAAATGGAGCGTTGCAGAACGCCTTTCGACCTATGTGCCCCCTCTTGTGATCAAAACCGCACCGCGGACACGCGACTACTTCGTCATAGCAGTCGGCGAAGAGGCGCTTTTTACGCGCCCACGCTGATAAGCGACGGGGCCAGAAACAGTACATCTTTGTTTCTGCTCCCACACAGCTCAACCTCTCACAAGTGCAATAGCCTTCGGATTCAATCTCCTCAGGGTAATAAACGTTACCGTCACTCAACGCGATCAGGAGACCTTGAAGTGTGAGGTTTTGTGGATGACCCTGACGAAGCAAAACAGGCAGCCTGGTGACATAGAAATCTCGCAAAATGCAAGAACTCACTGCCTCAATATAGGCGGCTGGGACGTCCTTGCCACTGGCAAGAGCACGATAAAATCCGCCGCTAAATGCAAAGGCAACGGGATCGGACAATTCTTCCTCAGACGCGATCGTGAACGGAACATTCAAGTTAATCAAATATCCGCCCCTAAGGGAAAAACACGCATTCAAAACCACACAGCGGATATCGTTCCGCACCTTAAGTAAGGCGGCCAGTCGCGCTGGGCTGACAACCGTATCATTCCCGGCATCATCACGAAAATACAGGCCGCCATATTGGCCACCATGGCCCGAGAAGTGGACGACATCGTAGCTCTTATTTGCTAGAGCCTCTTCAAGATCTTGAAACGTCGCGGCGGGTAGGGGGTCAACGGTGACGGACTCGTCTCGGCCGCCTTCGCGAACTGCCGTAAGAATTAAGCGGTGCTCGTATTCGAGGTCAACGGGAGCGTTGCGACTGTTGGCTGTAGCCAGGAGAATCGTGAGCATGGCGACGGAAGCATTCTAGCGCAACACGGTTCAGCCCGAGTGACGGACTACTCGGCGGCAACGTTACAACGCCACCAGCGTGGCGGCTGACCATTGACTCTCGACATCCGTAATCACGAATTTCATCAGCTCGGGACCAAGGAGTTCCGAAAAGGCGAATGCCTTGTTCCCGGCGTCCTTAATCGAAGCCCCAATATGCCAGCAGCGCAGGCCGTCCTCGACGATGAAGCGGTCGTGGTATTTGGAGGTCGTTCGCACCTCGATTGCGTTGCCGTGCTGCGCGGCGAACTTCCGACCCTCCAGCCGAAAATCCTTCTTCATCTGCTCAGTGAGGATTCGCAGTTTCACAGTCGGGTGAACGTTGGTGAGCAATTCCCAGAGCGTTTCATCAACATAAGGGTCCACGATCAGCATGTCCTGCTTTGCAAGCTGCACGATTTTGCGGAGTTCGACATAGGCGTCATGCTGGGAACCGGCGGGAAGATAGACCTGATTCGACTCAATCGGCGGGGGAAACACCCCCGTCGCGGCGAATAGATCGTATGGGCCGGATGGCTCAGGCTGCACCGGCTGCACGGGCTTGTGGTACCCGGTCATGATGTCCCATGCCGCATCCAGATTCTTGAATCTCGTAATGATCCCTTCGCCTATCTGAAAACTGACCACTTCCGTGTTGTGCGGGTGATTCATTTGGAATCCGAAAAACACGTTGAGGTCCTGTATGAGATAAAGGCCGAGCTTGAGAGTCGGCTCATCGAACGCGGAGTTGGGGTACAGCTCACGAACCTGCGGCGGCAAGTCTTCAAACGTGTACGATCTTTCACCGGGATTCGTTTTGAACATGCGTTTCATGGTATGGAGAATCGCGGTCACAACCTCCTTTGCTCGCGTCCTGAGCTGATCATCATCGCAAAACTCAAATGACGCTGCTGTCGGCAGGTATTCTTCGGGAGCACTGTTATCCTTGCGCCGTAGCGTGCTGCGATTGGTCAAGTTACAAAGGGCATCCGAAACGTCCTCAGTCTCAAATGCCAGGATCAGCTCGCGCCGGGGCGTCGCCCGCTTGTTGTCAAGAAACTCGCGCACCACAGCCGTCAAGATTCGCGCCTGAAGTTGTTCGTCCACTTTCATCAATGGTCCATATTGTACGTTGGAACCCTTTAGCCCAAAACAGAGGCCGATCGGCAGTCATGCCATAGATAGCGCCTGTCGTCGATCCGACGCGGGGTCATATTGCATGTCCCGTCCTCCCGGACGACGAGCGATTGCAGAAGGCCGTGCGCGCAGATGGATGCGGACAATTCACTGATGCCCTTGTCGGTATCGGTCTTGCGGACATTGCCCTGCCAGGCAAGAAACTTGTTGAGGGGGATGCTGATCGTGTCGGTCATGATATGCCTCTTGGTTTGAGCGACCCCCACGGCGGGGCGAGGAAAGGCACGCAGGGCGGCGCAACCGAGCGAAGGTATCATAGGATCTTGGGGTGACTGCCCCGCGCCAGGGCTCAGCCGTTTCGCGGGGGAGGGGAGCCAAAATCCGTCATTGACGGCAATCGGCGGCGGCTACAGTGCCTTTGCCCCGCCATTTTGGGCGGTAGGAAGAAGAGGGGCTCAGAGTAACTGGCGCGACTGCGGGAGAGCGGATCGGTCAGCGACGGAGAATGTCGATTTGGCTAAGGGCCTGAAGCATGGCCACCACTGCATCAAGGTAGTCGGAGAACGCCGCATACAAATCGGCGAACTGATAGTCAACCGGGGGCTTGGCGAGCAGGTTAAATACTCTCCGAACGACTCTCCCTTGCGAGTCCGTAAACTCCTGTCCCTTGCGCGACTCCAGCGAGGAGAAGAACATCGCATAATCGACGGAAGGCCGTACGTGGTGAGTCATACGGTTCCTGTAGTCTCGCGAGGTTTGAGCGTTGGGTGCGCTCTTGGGAATTGCGAGCGCTTGGGTGACGGCGTCGAAGGTCGTTTGTGAAAGCACGCCGCTTGCCCGCTTGGCTTCAAGTCCCTTCTCGATCTTGTCTCGTCGGAGTTGAGTGGTTTCCCAATCCGGTCTATTGGTATCAACGAGGTCGCCTCCCAAGCTCTCGTGAAGCAGGCGAAAGACAAGATCCTGGACTTTGATGAGGGCGTAAACCGACTGGTTCAGCAGGTCCATCTTGCGGCTGTGCAGATAATAGAGATCACCGATAGCGATATCGTCGCCGAAAGACGGCTCTTTGGCCGGTTCGAGCGCCTTGAACATTAGGGCGAGATTGAGGTCGGCCTCCGCACCCATAATAAGGTTCGTCAATTCGAACCACATCGCCTGGGAATTTTCGATGTCGAAGTACTGGCTCATATCGGCAGGCTTGTTGGGAAAATTGAGCCACGCCTGAGCTGTCGCGTTGTGCTTCGGTACCGGTTGCTCACTGACAGCAACCTTTAGTTCCGCGAGAAGATTATGCATGACACGATGCTCTCCGGACTCGTCGGGGGCATAGGGCGTTTCGACAGTCTCCGTTTGCTGCCGCGTCTCACCCTTCTCGTCCGTGAAAGTTAATGCCAACTTTATTTGCCTCATGTGAATTCCTTGCACCGATCGGAATGTGAACTGCCATTATGAACGGTTTTTCGAACGACGGGAGGCCAGGCTGGGCGTTTCGGTACGCAACTCCAGTTGGGAACGAGGCTGTTCACGGAAATTGAGTCTGGAGAAGGGGCGGAGTATTCTGGCGCCAGTGATGTCAAAGAAAAGGGCGCCAGTAAAAGCCACCGGAGGCGGCGGCTATACCTTCGCCGATAAGGTTGCGGCAGGATTTCTCGCGCAAATGCTCAAGCGAAAATTCCCGCTGGAACCTGATCTCGGGGCCCTGACCCAACTACATTTCGAGACGCGTGACGCCGCTCATGTGCTCGATGACCTTCAACTCGTTTTGAAGCGCGGGCCGAATGCAACCCGATGCTTCGTGTCCGTGAAGAGCAACCGGCAGCTTACAAAGGCCGGGTTCAACAAGGAATTTGTTCAGGATGCCTGGGAGGAATGGAACGGCAGCACCGGTTCGACCTTCGACGCTACGAAGGATATTCTCGGCCTCATTGTCGGAGTCATTGATGAACCGACGCTCCACGATTGGCAGGAGTTGCAAAAGCAGGCTTCGAGCACGATTCCTGATCGCCTGAGCGCAAGACTCCAGAATGATGGGCAATCATCGGCAACGCAACGAGCCATTTTTGAAGGTTTGCGAAAGTCCGCGAAGGTGGAGATGGGTGCGGTCGAAACCGCTCGTCTTGCGGCAAGAATTCGGGTCTTGCGTTTCTCGGACGCTGTGGAAGGGGACTACATCAATCTCTGCGCGGAGATTGTGCGTGGTGGACGTATCGAAGACGGCGCGAAACTCTGGGCGCGGCTCCTGCAGTTGGCCTCCGAAAACAGGGCAACGGGAGGGTATTTCGATCTGCCAAAACTGATCCAGATTCTGCGGCCTGATTTTGATCTTCAGGACCATCCGGATTTCAGGCCCGACTGGAGCAAGCTCGAAGCTGTCAGTGCGGAAAATGCAAAGGGCGTCCGCGACATACTCGGAACTGGGATTCAGCTCCCGCGTGCCGATGAGAAAGCCCGACTGGCTTCGGAAGTTGGCGCCCACAACGCCGTCGTGGTTGCCGGTGAGTCGGGAAGCGGAAAATCGGCAGTGGTATCGCAACTGGTGGCTGCGGGAGGCACCTTCCAGCGGAGCATCTGGCTGAGCGCCGGACAGCTTTCCAAAACGAGTCAGGCAGAACTGGGGCATGCATTCAATCTCAATCATGCCATTCCTGAATTGATCAAGAATTCCGGAATTGCCGGCAGTGCGCTGGTGATCGATGGCTTTGAGAGATTCGAGGGGGAGGCCCGACGCCGGGTCATCGAATTGGCGCGGGCGGTGAAGGAGGAAGGACTTGATGGGTGGAAAGTCATTCTGACCTGCCAGCCTCAATCCTTGGCGTCGGCTCTTGATGCACTGACTGAAGCAGGGATTTCCGAGGCGCACAGGGTGGATTTCGAAAAACCGAAATTGCAGGAGATTCTGGATGCCGTTCAGTCCGTTCCGGGATTGCGCCCGCTGCTTTTGCGGACGGAGTTGCAGCCTATCCTTCGCAATCTGATGGTCCTCGATTGGGTGCTGAGAGAGGACATTGCACATCGCTTCTCTGTTTCGCGTCCGTGGATCGGCGAAACGGAAGTCATCGACAGTATTTGGGACAGGTGGGCGGGTCCGGGCAGCATGAACCTTGCACGTGACGCTTTGCTGCGGACGCTTGGACAGCGCGAAGGCGAAAAATTGAGCGGTGCTGTTCACGTCGAGAGCTTTTCCGCTACCGAGCTGCCGTTGCTGGGAGAATTTGCCCAGCAAGGATTGATAAAGGTGACCCAGCCTTCGGTCCAGTTTGCCCACGATCTAATGGGCGATTGGGCGAGGTATCGCATTCTCAAATTCACCGGTGATGACGCGCCCGAAAAGGCTAAGAGCTTGGCGCATATTCCTCGATGGAGTCGAGCCATTCGTTTGTATGCGCAGTCTTTGGCCGAACATGGCGATGGGCTTGGGAAGTGGAAGGCGGCGAACGTTCAGCTCGCGGGAGAGGACGCGGAGTCAAAGCTCGCGTCTGATCTCTTTCTGGACGGATTACTCTTCGCACCAAACTCGATATTCTTGCTCGAACAGGTCTGGCCCGATCTGATCGCTGACAAGGGGCTGATTCTTCATCGTCTGCTGAAACGGCTCGTGCATGTGGCTTCATTCCCTGATTGGCGGATCAGCGGCCTCAAGGATGCAAAGCTCGCAGAGCAATACGAGGCATGGTTTCGCATTCCTCAACCTCTTTACTGGATTCCCGTGCTTCATGTGCTGAATCGCCACGCAAGAGATGTCGCCACGCACGCCCTGATTCAGGGCAGCGAAGTTTGCGCGCTATGGCTTCGAACGATGCCTACCGGGATGCCAGGAAGAAAAGAGGCTGGGTCGCTAACGTTGGAACTGGCCAAGGAAGCGCAAGGCTTGGTTGCTGAGGGCTTGCATTTCGGCGACAAGGACAAGGTGATTTACGAAGCGGTTCTGTCCGCTGCACCTGAATTCCCCACTGAAGTGACTCAGATTGCGCTTGAACTTTGTGGCCGCCGGAACGAGCCGGGCCATGCCGTTCAGCGGCGACAGGAAGAAGATGAACGTCAGGCGAAACTGCGGGAGGAATGGGCGAACAAAAATCCGGAAAAGAAGCGCGTGAGACATAGCCCGGTGTTCGAGATTGGCTTGCACCGGGATGGTCCTATGCGCCCTCCAGCTCCAGATGGACCGACGCGGGCCGTCGCGGATGGTTTCCAGGCGGCCGTGATGGACACGGCGTCGTTAAGCGGGCTGATTTCGGTGCGTCCGGAAGTCGCGAGGGAGGTGTTGCTCGCCGTCTGTATTGAAGAACCGACGCCTACCGACCCCTATGGGAACGACACATCATTCTTGCGGCTGGATCTCGGACTCGCGGATTGGACCCATGGCTATCCGGGGATGTACTGGAAGGGTCCATTCTTGAGATTTCTGCAGCAAGCACCGAAGCAGGGGCTCGATGCCATTGTTCGTCTGGTGAATTATGCGACCGCTCGTTGGCTTGAAGACGGGCTGAAACGCGAGCCAACCGAGGGAGACCGCCAGAAATACGGTTTTGAGTTCGGCCTGGGCGGCAAAACGGTGAGCTGGGTCGGTGACGCCAACGTTTTCGCGTGGAGTCGCCAGCTCCCGATGGAAGGCGACATGATTGAAAGCGCCCTTATGGCGCTGGAAAAATGGCTCTACGACGAGATTGTAAATAAGCGCGACGTTACTGAATGGCTGCAATACGTTCTGGACCATAGCCAATCAGCCGCCTTCGCGGGGCTACTGGTTTCCGTGGGGTTGAGGTATCCCGCCCTCTTTGCCGGGCAACTTCAGCCGCTCCTGGGGAATTACTACATCTATCAATGCCAGATGAGTTTAGCGCAGAACGAACAGGGGGAGTCCTGGCGGATTTCATTCTCACGACAACCCGAGGAAATCCTTAAGCTTGTCGCGGAGTGGAACCGAATGCCGCATCGGCGATGGTTCCTCTGGGACGTGGCGACTAGCATCATGCACCAACACAAGGGCACGCTGGAATTCCTGACTGTCCGTAAGGGGGAGTGGGAGAAGCTGCCTGATGGGGACGAGAAATCGCGTATCAGCAAGGAGTTCTTCATCGCTCGGTTTGATCCCGCGAACTACACCGAAACACCGCAGGAGGATGGAACGATCCTGGTCACGATGGCGTGGCCCCCTCATCTGGACAAGATCGCGAAGGATTCTGCGAACGACAGCAACCTGAAAGCGCTTTCACTCGGATTTGCGCTTACGGCACGGCAGTTGCTCGAAGGTCAGAAGGACTTAAGTCCGGAACATCTAGCGGAGTTCGCGGCGCAAATACAGAAGCTTGCGAACTGGAAAGATACGAGCGACGGGGGCTCTCATGACCACTATCGGATCAGCTCTATCGCGGGCGGTCTTGCGGTCTTGGTAATCGTGCATCGGCAATGGCTTTCGCAAAACCCGGAACTTGAAAAGTGGTGTCTTGCGACGCTGCGCGATTTGAAACCGATCGATTCAGACGATTATTCGCCGGTTTCGATCAACGACCATAGTGCTGAAATATTTCTTGGGGAGGCGGGCGTCGCATTACTGGTGGAGGGAAGTGAAGAATGGATTCTGCGGATGGCTTTCGAAGGCGTGACCGGCGCTCACTACAACGCAACCTTTTTTGCGATGTGGCGCGCTTATCTGCTCCGTGAGCGCTTGGGAGACAGATTTGGCGAACTGATCAATGTCGTGGTGCTGTGGAGCGCGCTGCGCCGCGCGGCGATCCGCGAGTCCGGCTATCACGCCGATACCAGTAAACTCGCGACGTATAGAACGGCGCTGTTCCGACGGTTTGTGACGCGCAAGGTGATGGGGCCCCTTGTTCCGTTAAGCCGGGCCGAAGTTCTAGGACGCAGATTAGTCGAGAGAATTGAGCGCCGGTCGATGTCGAAAGGCGAAAGAGAACAACGCGCTGCGCGGCGGACCTGGGCTCGGGAACAAAAGGACCAACGTAAACTCCACCGTGAAATGCCGGACATCGATCTTACGGTTATTCAAAAAGGTTTCGGGTTCCTTTACGCCATGTTGCGGGAGCATCGCCCCGACGAAGACAAGGCGCTGAAGACGTACGTCAGGGAGCTGTTTGATGCGCTCATGCGTACGCTGCCGCAACCGAAGCCGGAAGATGATCGTCCCGAGATTCAGGGAACGCCTTACGACGCTGACAGATGGATGATTGCGCGGGTTGCTGAATTTGTCGCGCATTCGAATTCTGTCGAGACGGCGCGGGCATTTTATCGCCCGGTTCTTGACCTCGGCCCTGCCGGAAAATATTGGGTCGAGGATTTCCTGGAGTCCTGGATAGGTCAGGGGCTGCCGGTCAGCGCCGATATGCAGGGCTTCGCGCAGATCTGGCAGGACATGGTTGCTTATGTCGAAACGCTACCGATGTGGCAACCGGGCGATGCCAATTACTGGTGCCGTGCCGAAGGCTTGGCCGTGCATCTCATGGGCCTGAGCGAGATAGGAATTACAGTGCTGGGCGCGGGGAAATTCAGCGGCCTCGTCGGTTCCATGGCTCCGACATTCGAGCGTTGGGGCAATCGGTGGTTGAAATATGGTTCGGCGGCAGGCTGGTTCGCATATTTTCTCCGGACGGAATCCGGCCAGGTATTGTTGCCGCAAGGGGTGAAGCAGCTTGCGGCTGTGGCGAGTTCGCTGCCTGATCGCGAATGGCAACACCATGATCTCGGTCCTTTGTTTACGGAAGTGTTGTCGTTGTGCTGGAAACATCGGCAGAAAGATGTCCAGAAAGATGCAAGCCTGCGCGAAGCGTTCCTGCGTCTTTTGGCGGTGCTCGGGGCGCGACAAATTCCGGAGGCATTGCACCTGAGAGCTAGGGTCTCGGAAATTCTCGGAACTTCGTAGAGTGGCACTTGGGATCTGGTATTTGACTACCCCCCTTGGCCGAACCCAATCGACCGAAACCGGCAACACGTATAGCTCGTCGGCGGCACTCGTAACCACGCTGCGTCCCTCGTTATTCATCAACCTCGATCTCCGCCTCGGCTTTGACCTGACCGGGAAAATTTGTACCAAGTGGAATGAGAGAGAATCCACTTGGAGGAAAAGCAGGTCATGCCCATCCAGAGGTACAAGCCAGAGCAAATCGTGACGATGCTGCGGCAGATTGAAGTGAGCATCGCGAACGGAAAAACCACCCCACAAGCCTGCAAGGAAGCCGGGATCACCATGCAGACGTTCTACCGCTGGCGGAAGGAATACGGCGGTTTGAAGATGGACCAGGCCAAGCGGCTGAAAGAACTGGAGAAAGAGAACGGCAAGTTGAAACGGCTGGTCGCGGAGCTGTCGTTGGACAAGCAGATCCTGAAGGATATTGCGGAGGGAAACTTCTAAGCCCGGAGCGACGTCGGTGCGCCGTAGAGCATGCCCGCGAGGAGTATGAAGTGAGTGAGCGGCGGGCGTGCCGAGTGGTGCGGCAATGGCGAGGAACACAACGCTATGTGCCGCTGCGGCGCACGGACGAAGACGAGCTAACGCAGGCGATCCTGGCCCTGGCGGCGAAGTATGGGCGGTACGGCTACCGGCGCATCACGGTGCTGTTGCGGGATGCGGGGTGGCCGGTGGGGAAGGATCGAGTGCAGCGGATCTGGCGACGTGAAGGGCTGAAGGTACCGCAGAAACAGCGGCCACGAGGGCGGTTGTGGCTGGGCGATGGTTCGTGCGTACGGTTGCGACCGGAGCGGGCGAATCATGCGTGGAGCTACGATTTTGTGAAAGCGATGACGCACGATGGACGAGCGCTGCGTATCCTGGTGCTGATCGACGAGTATACGCGGGAGTGCTTGGCGTTGCGGGTGGCACGGCGCTTGGGGAGTTTGCAGGTGATCGAAACGTTGGCGGATGTGATGTTGCTGCGCGGGATCCCAGAGCACATCCGTTCGGACAATGGGCCGGAGTTCATTGCCAAAGAGTTGCGGAAGTGGCTGGGAAAGCTGGGCACGAAAACGCTCTATATCGAGCCTGGGAGCCCGTGGGAGAACGGGTACTGTGAGAGTTTCAACGGGAAGCTGCGAGATGAGTTCTTGAATGGCGAGATCTTCTACTCGCTGAAGGAGGCACAGATTCTGACGGAGAGGTGGCGCGTGGAATACAACACGGAACGGCCGCACTCGGCACTGGGCTACAGACCACCGGCGCCACAAGCCATCTTGCCGAACCAAGAGGGGCATGGAGATATGGAAAACGCTTCGCGTTTCCCACATCCCCACACCCCCGGCGACGACTACGGACAATTGTCCAAAGAGGCGTTACACTAACATTCCACTTGGTACAAAAGATCGGTCAGGTCACCTCCACGGAACCACTCGGACAGCGGCAGGAATGCCAAGTCAAGACGCCAAACCATTTCATATAGAGCCGCGGCACGATCGGAGTTCTGGAGGTGCTCCCACGCTTGTCTGAGCACGTGTTCAGGGTTCCCAATCTCATTTCTTATGCGCGTTCGGTCTGTCGATGGACACACAAGCCAGCCGGGGTAAACCTCGCGTTCCCTTCGCCAGTCAGTAAGCAATCCTTTGAAGGCCGCCACCAGCGCTGCGCTTTCCGACTTGTTCATGGACATCCCGAGCAATTGTTGCGATCGCATCGAGCCCGTGGTCGACAGCCACTGCCAAGCAGGCTTTGGCTTTGAATTGTGCAAGAAATCCAAAAACAAATCAGAAGCCATGCTATGTCGCTCCTCAACGTCCGCTTCGTCAACAATGGACGCGAGATCGATCAATATGACCTTGCGGGCTTCTAAGTACTTCCTGCGAGAGGCGGACAGGTTCAGGACTCCGACAAGATAAATGCGACGCGCAGAGTCACCAAGTTGATCTCGTATCCAGCCAGACCACTGCAAGAAATTTGGATCATCTCCTGAGAATCCTATGAGGCAGAGTTCGTTTTCCATCAGAACTTGTTGGACCAAGTTGACAAACGGAGCATATTCTCTTGGATAAGTACGGTAATCCTCCTCCGTAAAGATGAATGGACGGTTTGATGGCATGCTGCCATGCAGTTTCACGATCCGAGGGGAACGGGTGCGCGGTATGTCACCGATCGTCGTTACAGTGTCATACGTTTCTTCCCGGTCCGTCACCCGGGCCGCGCGTTCCAGAAGAGTGTCCCAGTTCGTGGTCAGGATATCTGCCCACGGTAGACCCACAAGCCTGGTATGAAGGTGACCGGGAAGCCATTCCTTATCACGAACAAGATCGTAAATGAGGCTATCTAGAGCCGTTGAGCCCAATGTCGCTTTGTATTCCTGCGCAAGTCTGAGGGGATCTGAGGTCGCGTCTTTTGAACTTGGGTAGAGTCGTTCTTTCATGATCCGGCAGAAATCGCTCCAAAGCGGGGGCTTCGGCGAATTAGGTGCGGGAAGTACCGCATTACGGCTGAATCCGGCACCGACGAACACGGCCGCACCGCGCGTCTCCGCCGTTCCCCAAAGAGCGCCTTGAATTTGTTTGATTGCGGGGAAATCCGGCAGGTCCTGGATTGCTATATTCTTCGCCATTGATCAAGAGACAGGCATACGCCCGCCCTCCACTTGAGCAGTATAACGTCGCGTTCTCAGTGCCGGGGAATTCCTCCTCAGCCGTCTTGACGGGAAAGAGGACTCCGAGGGTATGGGTTTGCGATCGAACCGACCACGATGCCACCACGTCCCGCGCTTGCTGTGGGCGCCAAACTTTGTGTCCATTTTGTGTCCTACCTCATTCAACGTCGTTCAATTTCTCAAGCTTTTTCAACGTTCCTGAAGAGCCATTCGTGCGGGCTTTGTTTTTGCTAAGTTATTGTTGGACTACATCTTGGTAGATTTTGGAGCCGTTTCAGAGAGTTAACTCTTAATCAGTAGGTTGAAGGTTCGATTCCTTCCGCGCTCACCATCTTTTCAATCGTTTAGCTCGCCTTGCGCTCTGTCTGCGCTCCGTTTAGAGCCAATCCGACTACTTTCCTGTGCGCTTCCGTCATCTCATCCGTTGCTGCGTCACCGTAGACATTCATAGTGGTGCGAATGTCGGCGGAGGCGCCGAATTCAAACTATCCCATGTTCATCGTCTCCTCCGAGGACAGGAGAAGGAAAGTATTTGAAGAGCTGAGGCGGCCGACCTTTTCTGGACCTTGCTTGCGTCTCAACGAGGTGATCAGATTTCTCGGGTACGAGAAGGTCCGTGAGATTGATGAATCATCCAAGAATGCCAAAGATTTCGACACGAACACCCTCCTCGCAGCTGGCGAAAGCGTTCCGCAGGTTTAACATCGGCGAGCGCTTCTCTTTGACATCATCACGTCTCGGCCATTGCCCCAGATGTGCGGCGCTGCTCCGCCGCCGACATCCGCGCGGGCCGACGCCGCCTGCATCCGAGACATTGGCAGGCGCTGGCAAGAATGGTGGGAGTCACGCATCTGCACACATAAGTGCACCGGATGTTGATTTGCATGGCGTAGTTTTGACAGGCATCCCTCAGTGACTCCAGTCCTTGCGGTTCGGCGCTTTCCGGGTTACCTTCTACTCCGTATTTCCAGTTGTGAGGGCGTGCCATCTTGCCTTATCTATATAAGGGGTCCGCATTACGTTTCGGGATAATAGAGGTATTTCTACTTTGTACGGCGCTCGTTTCAGCCTTCGCAGCCAGTGGCGGTGAGCCGGAGGGAACTCACTTCTCGTCAGACGCGGCAGGCTTGTATCAGCGCGTGTCGCAAGTGCCCCCTGCGGCGGGTGCCGATGTACTTTTTCTCGAAGACGAGGAAACGGTCGTATTCGATAGCCAAGGACGGGCCGTCCATTCGCGGTATTTTCTTTACAAGATCCTGACGCAGAAGGGTACCGAGGGCTGGGGTGATGTCTCCATCAGTTGGGGACCTTGGCACGAGGAACGCCCCGGCCTGCGTGCGAGGGTCATCACACCCGATGGCACGGTTCATGTTCTCGATGCAAGAACGATCACGGATGCCCCAGCAAAGGAAAACGAGGATAATGTCTTCAGCGATCGCCGTGTCCTGAGGGCTCCGCTGCCTGCCATCGCACCAGGGTCGCTCGTGGAGGAAGAGCTGGTCTCCACCGAGAGCGCGCCTCTTTTTGCTGCCGGTACCGTGGAGCGCTTCTACTTCGGCTCGTCCGTAGCGGTGCAACACACTCGCTTAGTACTGGATACTCCTGCGGCACTTCCGCTGCGTTACGATATCCATTTACTTCCCGATTTAAGGCCGCAGAGAAACGAAGCCGAGGGCCGGGTACGCATCACCTTCGACTACGGACTGGTAGAAACGGTCGACGATGTTGAGACCGAACTGCCCAGCGATTTACCTGCCTATCCCAGCATTACCTTTTCCAGCGGAACCATGTGGCGCCAAATCGCCGAGGAATATGGAAAGATTGTGGATAAACAGATTGCTGGCGCGGACCTCAAGTCTCTGGTCGGCAAGTTAACCGCCGGAAAAGCTTCTCGTGACGAGAAAGCAGCCGCGATCCTCCAATATCTGGATCGGGAAGTCCGCTATACCGGAGTCGAATTTGGCGAATCTGCCCTGGTTCCGCATCTTCCCAGCGAAACCCTCGCCCGCAAGTATGGCGACTGCAAAGACAAAGCTTCATTACTGGTGGCGATGCTGAGGGTTGCGAATATACCCGCTTACATTGCTCTTCTCAACGCAGGTAGCCGAGAAGACGTTGGTCTCGATCTGCCCGGGATGGGCATGTTCGACCATGCCATTGTTTATGTTCCTGGCTCGCCTGACCTGTGGATTGACGCCACCGACGAATATGCCAGACTCGGTGAAATTCCCAACGGCGATCAAGGGCGTCTGGCGCTTGTCGTGCGCTCGGACAGCAATTCGTTGCTACGCACTCCAGAAAGCACTTCCGCAGACAACGCGCTGATTGAGAAACGGGAAATCTATCTCGCAGAAAACGGTCCGGCTCGAATTGTTGAAACGTCGCAGCCTCACGGAAGCAGTGAGTCCTGGTACCGGCGAGATTATGCCGACAAACAAAGCAAGGCGGTGAAGGACGAGCTGACCAACTACGTAAAAGGGCAGTATCTAGCGGAGAAGCTCGACCGGATGGACCGTTCCGATCCAACCGACCTCTCGAAACAGTTCGAATTGATTCTGGAGAGCGATCGCGCCAAGCGTGGGGTCACCGATCTGAATCTCGCTGCGGCCGCCATCCGTTTCGAAGGTTTGTTCAGCCGTCTGCCTTCCGACCTTCGGCAACGCGAAAAGGAGGACGACAACAAATCCGATAAGGACAGCGGGCAAAAACCCAAGAAGAAGCGTACCGCCGACTACCAACTACCAGAAGCATTTGTCACCGAGTGGCGCTATTTCATCGTGCCCCCGGCAGGTTTCAGGCCTAAGCCACTTCCGGCAAACGCGCAGCTCTCCCTCGGCCCTGCCACTCTTACCGAGGAGTTCGCAGCCGATAAGGATGGCGTGGTGCACGCCACCATGCGATTCGACACCGTGAAGAGGCGCCTGACGGTCACGGAAGCCACCGAGCTGCGCAACAAAGTTGTACAGCTCATAGCCGGAGAACCTATTCTGATTTATTTTGAGCCCATTGGCCAAACGCAGGTCAGCCAGGGCAAAGTTCGCGAGGCGTTGCAGTCCTATCGTGAGTTGATCGCGCTTCATCCCAAAGAAGCGGTTCACCATCTGCAGATTGCGGAGGTCCTTCTAACCGCAGGGCTGGGCGAGGCAGCTCGCACCGAGGCTCAGGCTGCTGTCAAACTGGAGCCGACTTCCGCGTTGGCCGAAAAGACGCTTGCGGACATCCTTGAATATGACGTAGTCGGACGTAAGTTTCGACCCGGCAGCGACTATGTCGGAGCTGAAGCTGCTTTTCGGGCTGCTGAAAAGCTCGACCCCGAGGACAAAACGACGGTTGCAAACCTGGCCCTTCTTCTGGAACACAACCGTTGGGGAGTCCGCTATGGCCCGGGGGCCAAGCTGAAGGATGCCATCACTGAGTACCGCAAACTCACTGTCGAGAACCTAGCGGCACTAGGTTTGCAGAGCAATCTTGCCTTCGCGCTGGGAATTTACTCGCTTGACGGGAATTCCGGTGAGGCACCTGCCGGTTCCTGAGGGAGCTCTTGATCAATTGGAAGCGGTGCGCCAGCAACTCCGCACCTCTCCAACTCCCGAGATGTACAGCATCGATGTTTTCTGGCCCGGCATTTTGAGCGAGCACTTGATCGATCTACGTCCCTATGTCTCCGCGGAGCTCTCCTTGATGAATCCGGACATCGTGGCCAGCTATCTCGTCAACGGAAAGCTGGTAGCCGTGCCTTATGCGGTAGACACGGGCGCTCTCTACTATCGAAAAGACCTGCTTCGGAAGTACGGGTACGCGAAACCTCCTGAAACATGGGACGAGCTCGAGAAAATGGCGGCTCGAATCATGATGGGAGAGCGATCAAATGAGGATTTCTGGGGTTTCGTATGGCCTGGCGCTGCGGGGGAAGGACTCACCTGCAACGCACTGGAGTGGCAGGCCGCGGAAGGCGGCGGACAAATTATCGAGGACGACGGCACGATCAGCGTGAACAATCCTCACGCGATCCGCGCATGGCAACGCGCTGCGCACTGGGTCGGTTGGATCTCACCTCGGAGTGTAACGTCCTACGAGGAGTGGGACGCTATCAACATGTTCTTCTCCGGGAAAGCGGTATTCCTTCGCGGTTGGGCCCTTTCCTATTTTCCCGGTTTTGAGGGCAAGCCAATCGACCCAGACAAGTTTGGGATTACCCATGTTCCGGGCGGCAGCGGTGGACAAGCGGCTACGTTGGGTGGATTTGGTCTCGCGGTTACTCGGTCCTCGCTTCATCCCACTGAAGCCGTGAAGCTGGTTCAGTTGCTGATTCACAACGAAATTCAGTCGGCGCAAACGCGAGCACATGCGGCGTCGGCGAGCTTTGTTTTTCCGGATATAAGGAAAAACAGATTGAGCGGCAATGTAGTGCACCGGCCTTCAGCGGTCGCGGGACTGAAGTATGAAGATGTGGATCACGCTTATCTCCATGCTGTGCACTCTGTCTTGACCGGCGAAGCAACCGCTCCGAATGCTGCTGCAGCCTTGGAGAGGGAGCTTGTTAGGATCACGGGGTTCAAAACAGGACCGCCGAAGTCGGTTCAAAATCCTTTGAATGAGACCACGCAAGCGGATTCGCAGTTGTCAGCGCGTTAGGCGGCTGGAATGAAATTCTCAGAGTTCAGATCTTTCAACGCGAGCACGAGTCTGACGCTGACATTTGTCCTCTTAATCGCGTTAATCCTAGGTGGAAACAGTCTCGTCATTTGGCAATTCAGGATTGTGAGCGGGCAGACGGCTCGGCTCACTGGGGTAAGCCAACAGTTGCTTGCGGTTCAGCAACTCCAGGAGCAGATCTTCAGATTTCACACGCAGCTCGATGATATTGCTCGCTCCAGAAACGCCAGCCGCTTCGACACAGAAGCACAGCCATCACTCAGAGCTCTGCTCGAGCAGACTCAACGAACCAGGAACACTTTTGCATACCTGCCCCCTGAAATCTCCTCAGATCCTCTCGAAGCGATTGATATGACACTTCCGTCGCAAGTTGAAGGCATGATCGCTTTGGCGAAATCGGGCGACTGGGATGCCGTAAATCTACGGCTTTCACACCAGATCCAGCCCATGGAAACGCGGATCTCAGCTTTGGTCGCTGGCATCGACAACGAAGTCAACACACGGATGACCCAGACCGTCGCCGACATGGGACGATTGGAGAACAGAATTCTCCTGATCGTGCCGACCACCACGATCCTCACCTTCCTACTCGCCGGATTCTTCGGCTGGTCCACAGCACGACGGATCATTGAACTTCGCATGGACGAAAGGGTTCAAGAGAGGACTCGAATCGCACGCGAACTCCACGATACGCTTTTGCAGGACGTTCAAGGTCTCATCTTGAAGCTCGACGCGATTGCAAAGCGAATGCCTGCGTCTGACCCCGCTCGCGAGGAAATCGAAAAGACACTCGATTACGCCGATCGTGTCTTGGCTGAAGGAAGAGATCGCGTTCGGAACCTTCGTGTGTACAGCGTTTCCGATAACGAGTTGCCGGCCGCCTTTCAACGAATTGCAGAAGAATTGTCTCCCGACCGCACGGCAACTTTGAAAACAGTGGCCGAAGGTAGCGTGCGGGAGTTGTACCCGACAATCCAGGAAGAGTGTTTTCTAATCGGTCGCGAAGCAATCAGTAACGCGCTCAAGCATTCCAAGGGCAGCAACATTGAAGTGGAAATCATCTACGATTCTCGGGAATTTCGATTGCGGATTCGAGACGACGGCCTTGGCATCGACGCGGAGATTCTCGGAAAGGGTGCCCGTGTGAATCATTGGGGCCTGCAAGGGATGCGCGAACGCGCCGAGCGAATTGGCGCAGAGCTGGAAGTGTGGAGTCGTGTCGGTTCCGGGACCGAAGTTCAATTAACGGTACCGGCGGCAACTGCGTACCGATCGGCTAGAATGAAGCCCACAGATTCTCAGGCGCGCATTCCGGCTGAAAGGTGAAATCAATGACGAGCGAAAATCCCATTCGAATCCTCATTGTGGATGATCACCCGATATTGCGCGAAGGTATCGCTGCGATTCTTGCAACCGAGGCAGATATGATTCTGGTTGCGGCAGCGGGTGACGGGCGTGAAGCGATCGAACAATTCCGGATACACCGCCCAGACATTACCTTGATGGATCTTCAAATGCCTCGGATGAGTGGGGGTGAAGCAATTCTCGCTATTCGCAAGGAGTTCTCCGATGCTCGGATCATTGTCTTGACTACATTTAGCGGCGACGTGCAAGCAGACCGGGCCTTGAAAGCAGGTGCATGCGGCTATCTATTGAAGAACATGCTCCGGAAGGAATTGGTTGAGACAATTCGGGCAGTGCATAACGGTCGCAAGAGAATCCCTCCTGAAATTGCAATCGAACTGGCTGAACATCACGGCGACGATGATCTGACCGAGCGTGAAGTTGAGGTGCTCCGACAGGTTGCATCCGGCAGCGCCAACAAGATAGTCGCGGACAAACTCGAAATCTCTGAAGAAACGGTCAAAGCTCACATGAAGAAGATTCTGTCTAAACTCGGTGCCAACGATCGAACCCACGCGGTCACTATAGCGTTAAAGCGGGGTATCATCGACATTTAGGCTTCAATTTCACCTGCTCCTCAGAATCCACCGAACACCCGCTCAAGAAAAGCGCCATTTGAGAATTGACGCCCGAGTTGTCGGCTACTCTTACCTTGGGATTACTTCAAGTTAGCCCGTACTCCAGGCACCATGGCCATGGGTGGCTCCATGCTATTCTCCGGATCAGGCCTTGACCCCTGCAGGCGATCACGGAGGATCAGTATGCCGGAGTTCACGACCCTCATCAGCGGATTGTCATTCACCGAGTGCCCGCGATGGCGCGACGGACGGCTCTATGTTTCCGACTTCTACACGCACCGTGTCCTTGCCGTGGCCATGGACGGCACGGCAGAGACATTGGCGCACGTTCCCCAGCAACCCTCGGGGCTTGGGTTCCTGCCCGACGGCCGGGTGTTGATCGTTTCCATGCGCGACCGCAAGATCCTGCGGCATGAGGTCGACGGTTCGCTCGTCCAGCATGCCGATCTGTCCGGGCTGGCCCCGTGGCACTTGAACGACATGCTCGTCAATCACGACGGTCGTGCCTGGGTAGGCAATTTCGGGTTCGATCTCACAGGCGGCGCCCGAGCCCGAACCACGGTGCTCATCTGCGTTGAGCTCGATGGCACGGCCAAGGTGGTGGCCGACAGTCTCTGGTTCCCCAACGGCATGGTGCTCACTCCGGACGGCCGCACGCTGATCGTGGCCGAAACAATGATGAACCGGCTTAGTGCCTTTAACGTCGCCTTAGGTTCATTGGGCGAGCGACGGACTTGGGCTGTCTTCGGCGATCCTCCGGCATCGACTGATGTCGGCGAATTACTCCGACAAGTGGCCGTCGCGCCGGACGGGATCTGTCTTGACGCGGAAGGCGCGATCTGGGTGGCCGATGCCGCCCACAGCCGGCTGATTCGAGTGGCCGAGGGCGGCCGCATTCTGGAGGAACGCAAGACCGATGGAGTCGGTGTCTTCGCCTGCATGTTGGGAGGCGACGACGGGTGCACGCTATTCGCCTCTGTGGCGCCCACCTTCCACGAGGCCGTGGCAGCCGCGAGCCACCATGCCTCAATCTTAATGACGAAGGTCGAAGTGCCCCACGCCGGATTGCCCTAGAGTCAGGGAAGCGACCCACGCTCCCGCGCATACGCCGATGTGAGTCGGCGGGGACCGACTCCTGCATGGTCAGCCAACTGGAAGCCATCCCGAAGCGGGCTTGGGGGAGATGATGTCCTCGAAGCCGACTTCTGGACAGCACTTCATCGGGATGCAGCAGGGGAGATGCCGTCTCGGAGGAGGTGCCTTGCCCCCCGGTTTTGAAGATCACACAGTGTGTTCTGAACGGTTATGAAAATTCTCTACTCTACATGATTCTTCCCTACGTTATGGAGGATCAGACCACCAGTCCCTACACCATCGACGTCGGCAACCCCAACTTAAAGCCGGAGCACGCCAACAACTACGACTTGCTTTATGAGCGCTATTTGAAACCGTACGGCGAAATTCAAGCCGGCTTCTTTTACAAGCAACTGAGCCAGCCCATCTATTACATCCTCAACCCTGTCATCGGCCCCGGACAACCCTACTACCAGGAATACCCGGGCGATCAGCTCAGCTACATCATCAATGGCGCAAACGCGCGGCTGCTGGGCTTCGAAGTTGCCTATATCCAGCACCTGGGTTTCTTGCCAGGCGCTATGAACGGACTCGGTATCTCGGCGAATTACAGTTGGACGAGCTCGAATTCGGGAAGTCTGCCGCTTCGCCCCGACACACCGGCGCTGCAACGGCAGGCTCCCAATACGTGGAACATCAGCCCCACTTACGACAAGGGTCGCTTTTCGACTCGCGTAGGTCTCTCCTATAACGGAGCCAGCATTTATCAGTATCAATGGGTGCCGCCAACACCAGCATGCCAGACAGCCGGAAATTGTGAAGACCCTAGCAATCTGGGTCCCAAAGGTCCGGCGGGCGACGTCTATTTCTACCCGCACCTGCAGGTCGATGCGCAAGCCAGCTACCGCATAAAGAAGAGTCTCACTTTCCTGGTGCAGGGTCTGAACCTGTCCAACGAAGTGTTCGGCTTCTACAACGGCAGCCCGCAGTTCGTCATTCAGCGCGAGTTCTATAGCCCGACCTATTCCTTTGGTTTGCGCTGGGAGCCTCGCAGAGAGTAACTGACGAGAAACGCTAGATTCCTGAAGGGTCCCCCGACTTCGGGGGAACCGCAGGATTGCTGCGCAGCCCTGCGCTTTCGGACGAATCTTAGAGAATCAACAAGCAGTTAGGAGCCCATCCAGATGAAGGACAAGAAGCAGCACTCGAACCCACCGGCCAGAAATCTTGCACTTTTCATAGCCGTCTTTGCGTTGGCTTTCGCTCTGGCAAGCCTCTCTCCGGCGTTTGCCCAGGGGTTCAATATCGCCAGGAAGATTCCTGTTGCCGGCCAAGGCGGCTGGGACTACCTCACCGTCGACGAAGGCGGACGCCGTCTATACGTTTCCCACGGAACCCAGGTCGAAGTTCTCGATGTGGATTCAGGGGCAGTCGTCGGCAAGGTCGAAAACACTCCCGGCGTGCATGGCATCGCCATCGCGCCGGAACTGGGACGAGGATTTGTGAGCAACGGCCAGTCTTCAACCGTCACCATCTTCGATCTGAAAACGCTGAAGACGATCGCGGAAGTTCCGGTCGGCAAAAAGCCCGATGCCATCATTTACGATCCGGCTACGTCGCGCGTGTTCGCATTTAATGGCGACAGCAACAGCGCCACCGCGATTCAGGCGGCAGATGGAAAAGTTGTGGGCACGGTTGATCTCGGCGGTGGTCCTGAGTTTGCGGTCGCTGACGGTTCAGGGTATGTTTACGATAACCTGGAGGATGCGAGCGTCGTGCTGAAAATCAACTCCCGAACCCTGAAAGTCGACGAGCGTTGGCCGACCGCGCCCTGTGCATCGCCTTCCAGTATTGCTATGGACCGGCCAAATCGCCGGTTATTCATCGGCTGCCGCAGCAAAGTAATGGCGGTCATGAACGCCGATACAGGAAAAGTGATCGCCACGCTCCCCATCGGCGATCACGTCGATGCTACGGCGTTCGATCCCGAGTCCAGGCTCGTTTTCAATTCCAACGGGGGAGGCACGATCACAGTGATTCACCAGGACAGCCCGGACAAATACTCGGTGGTCGAGAATGTTAAAACTGTGCCCAAGGCGAAAACCATGGCGCTCGATCCGAAAACGCATCGCCTCTTCCTGTCCACGGCGGAAGCAGGACAGTTTGAAGTGCTGGTGGTGGGTAACTAAATGAAACTTTTACAAAAGCTGCCGCTTATTGTACTTCTCGCCTGTGTTGCGTGCTCGCGCTCCAACTCGCAGGCCGCGACGCAAGCCGAACCCGTGGAACTGCAACTGCAAGTGAGCACGCCCTTCCACTTCGTCGCCTATGGGGATTCGCGTTTTCACGATCCCAAGGACAAAGAAGCGGCGAATCCGGCCGTGCGCCAGGCGCTGGTAAAGGCGATCGCCGAGACCGGTCCTGCGTTCATTTCCTTCGGCGGCGATATCGTCTACAACGGCTACGATAAGGACGACTGGAAGGTGTGGGACTCGGAAACTGCAGTGTGGCGAGAGAAAAAGATTCCGGTTTTCCCCGCGCTCGGCAACCACGACCTTCACGGCAATGAGAAAATTGCTCTAGCCAACTATTTCCAGCGTTTCCCCGATCTGAAGAACAGCGTCTACTATTCCGTCCGCGTTGCCAACACCCTGTTGCTGACGCTGGACAGTGCGCTCGACGAGACCTCCGGCCCACAAGGGCAATGGCTCACCGGGAAGCTGGACCATCTTCCCGGCGACGTGGACTTCGTGTTCATTGTCCTTCACCATCCTCCCTACACCAGTTCGTCGGATGCCAAGCTGTTCGGCGGCGGACACTCCGCCCGCTCTCAGGAGCAAAAGCTCGCCAAAATGCTGGAAGCGCGGCAGCAGAACCTCCGGGCACGCATTGTCGTTTTCTCCGGACACGTGCATAACTACGAACGCCATGAGCATGGCGGCGTCACCTATTTCGTGACCGGTGGCGCGGGGGCGCACGCCTATCCGATCGAGCGCGCCAAGGACGATCCTTTCCAGAGCAAAGAAGTGAACTACCACTACATCATGGTGGATGTTGATCGTGGCAGCGCGAAGTTCACCATGCACCGTCTCGATCTGACCAGCGGCAAAGCCGTCTGGACCGAACCCGACTCGGTTACGATTTCGGTGCCGGCTGCGAAGGCCGCAACGCAAGGCAAATAACCATTTTGAACGTTAGGAAAGAAGCTTCAACTATAGCCAACCTCGTTGCGCTGCTCCACGTAAGGGTCTCGGCCCGCATGTTCAAGGTCTCGCTGTTGATCGGGATGCTGGCCGCGTTCTCGCGGCCGAGCGCGGCGCAGGGAGGACCTCCTTATTACACCAACGATCCAGGGACACCCGGCAATCTAAATTGGGAAATCAATGTCGGGTATATGCCGTTTTTCTACAGCAATCAATCCGTCTCTCACGTCCCCGACCTGGACATTAATTTTGGGGTTGGGGATCGCATTCAACTCACTTACGAGAATGCCTGGTTACGAGTTCAAAATCCTGCGACTAAGTTTGGCATCGGTCAATCCAATCCCGGATTAAAGTGGCGTTTCTACGACGGCGGAGAGTCGGGCCTCGCTGTCTCAGTTTTTCCCCAGTTCTTCCTCAACAATCCGAACGACGCTGTCCGCCGTGGAATCACCCCCGCTAGCGATGCGTTCCTCTTACCTATCGAATTTTCCAAAAAAATCGGCCCGGTTCATCTCGATTACGAACTCGGCTATCAGTTTGTCCACAAGGGACCGGACGCCTGGATTAGCGGCCTGGTCGTCGGCCATGACTTCACTCCTAAACTTGAAGGGGACGTGGAATTCTATTCCCAAGGCACGTTCCATGCTTCCTCCTACGAGCCCACTCTTGATGTGGGCGCTCGCTACAAACTCCATCGCCCTGTGATCCTCCTCTTCATGGCTGGACGCAGCATCGAACCCGCCCGTCCCAATCAATCCTATTTCGTCGGTTACTTCGGCCTTCAATTCCTGCTACCCCTCAAGTCGTACCCATCCGACGATCCCCATCCTTAAAATGCACGGATGCGAGACCTGCCTCATCCATCCATCCGACAAGTAAACCTGACGTTCTAGAATCGGTTCACAGAGTCTTAACGAACGATTCACGTCCCCTTAACCCGGGTGGGCAGCACACAGCGAATACTTTTCTCTCAACTTGAATTCCAGGAGGCTAAGAATGTCCGATCGTCGTTTTCTCCCCCTCGGGCTGTTTGCTTTGGCGCTGGTGAGCCTATTTTCGGTACCGGCTGCCGCGCAAACACCCGGCAAGATTCAACGCGTTTTACTCATCAGCATTGATGGCATGCACGCGCTCGATTTCGCCAATTGCAGCAAGGGCGTTCCAATTTACGGGAATCAGACCTACTGTCCGCATCTGGCAGCGCTTTCATCCACCGGGGTACATTACCTGCAGGCGCTCACCTCAAAACCTTCCGATTCCTTCCCTGGGCTGGTTGCTCAGATCACCGGTGGAACGCCGCGTTCGTCGGGAATTTTCTATGACGTCACCTACGATCGCGCCCTGTCTCCTCCGACTAAGACGACACCCTACGGGATTGTCGGTGGCGCCAAGCTTTGTCCGAGCGTGATTGGCACGCAGGTCGGGTTCGACGAAGAGATCGACTACAACTATCTGAAACTTGATTCTGGCAAACCGAATGGCAGCTCCGGGATCAACGGGATCAACCCCGACTATCTGCCGCGCGATCCGAACAATAATTGCGCCCCGGTATATCCGCATACCTACCTTCGTGATAACACGATCTTCAACGTGGTGAAGAATGCGGGTGGCTACACGGCCTGGTCGGATAAGCATCCGTCCTATGACTTCACGAATGGGCCGAGCGGCGTTGGCGTGGATGATCTGTGGTCGCCGGAAATCAATTCGATTCCGGTGCCGATACCCTCGGTGCAGGGTTGCAACCCGCTTCCCGATCCGGGCGCGGCAACATCGAGCAACGCTTGGACCGATAGCTTCCAAAACATTCGCTGCTACGACCAGTTCAAAGTGCAGGCGGTGCTGAACTGGATTGACGGCAAGTGGCATGACGGAAGCGTTCCCGCACCTGTGCCCAACGTGTTTGGCATGAACTTCCAGACCGTGAGCGTGGGCGAGAAGCTGGTGGAAAAATCGCTCGGACTGACGGGCGGTTATGTCGACGCGCTGGGAACGCCCAGCGATTCCTTGTTCGCCGAAATTCAGTACGTCGACGGTGCGGTTGGTCAAATGGTTGCAGAGTTGAAGAAGCAGGGGCTTTTGGACTCGACGCTGATTATTGTGTCGGCCAAACATGGGCAGTCGCCGATTGACCCGAGTCGGGTGCTGCGCATTCCGGGAGATGTTGCTACGGATGAACCGCCATCGCAGATCCTTTCACCTGCTGGAGTTGGGCCTGGGCTGCCGGTTGCGCAAGCAGACGAGGACGATATCTCGATGCTGTGGCTGACCGATCAAAGCCAGACCGAGAGCTTTGCGGCAATGCTAGGCTTGGCCGCGAATGAAAACCTGTTTGGGCAGGGAGAAATTTTCGCCGGTCCCTCGCTCACGCTGCAATTCAACGATCCGCTCACCGATTCTCGGACTCCCGACATCATCGTGGCCCCGAATGTTGGCGTCATCTATACCGGCGGCACCGCCAAAGTTGCCGAGCATGGCGGCTTTGCCTACGACGACCGGAACGTTCTGCTGATTGTCTCGAACCCGAGCTATAAGGCTTCCACGTTTAACGACCAGGTTGAGACACGGCAGATTGCTCCAACCATCGTGAAAGCGCTGGGGCTGGATCCAAACCTGCTGAGCGCGGTAAAGTCCGAGCACACGGAAACGTTGCCAGGGCTGCCGTTCACACAAAAATAACTGGGTGGGGTTGTATTGAATGCGGGAAGCTGACTGCTTCCCGCATTCTCATTACGGCATTCGACAGTCTCGGTTGGATCTGCTTAATAGGGCCCTGATCCACGCGGGCATTCACTGTGCTAGAGTTCTTGTTTCGCCGGATCTCCCACCCGGAAATATGAAGTAAAGTTCGCCGTCCGCGACAACTTCAGCGGACTCCTCGGCACCGTGAGCGTCCCCACCGAAGTGAGGTAGGACATGGAACTATGATGAGGGTAATCTCCTGGCTTGATAAGTAATCCCTCGATTCAGTCAGTCACCTGCGCTACGACTGCCTGCGCGGACCAGTGAAAAGAAGCTCGACGAAGCCGGGCTTCCCCGCATCTTGTTCGTGCGCCGCTTCTCAGTGCGCTTCGCTCACCACCAGCACCACGAACGAATCCGGCTCGATTTTTCTGTCCTGCCGAGTGCCGGTCACATTCGCCGTTACGGTGAACAACTGATGCGTTTTCGCATCGACGGCCATGGTGCGCGCGCCCTTCTGCGTGGTCGCGGTCTGGACCACGGTGAACCTGTCGGGCCCATCTTCCTTAATCACCGTTATCGTTCCGTCTCCCGCCGACGCAAATGCCAAACCAAGGTCGGCATCGAACCCGGTCGCATCGCATCCCTCTCCTATGGCCAGGTTCGCTACGATCTTCCCGCTGTCCGCATCCACGACCACCATCTTCTTATTACCGCCGCAACCGGCAAAGAGGCGCCGGTTTTTCCGGTCGATTGCCAGGCCCGTCGGTTCTTCGCAGTCCGCCAGCTTCCAGCGCGACTTCACGGTCAGCTTCTGCGGATCGAACGCCACCAGTTCCGACGTATCTTCGATATTCACGAACACCGTGCCTTTTTCGTCGGTCGCGGCAAATTCCGGCTTGCCGCCCAAGTCGATTTTGCCCACAACCTCGCCCTTGGACGCATCGATAGCCGTCGTGCTCCGGTCTTGACCTTTGCCGTTAAACGTAAATACCCGTTTCGAAAACGGGTCATAGAGAATCGCGTCGGGACCGCTGCCCACTTTGATTTTCTTTTCCACCGTCAGCGACTTCAGATCAAACACGCTGACCGTGTCTTCGCGGCCATTGCTGGTGAATCCGCGGCCGATTTCCGGATCGAGGGCGATTCCATGCACCCCTGCCGTCTCCGGAATCTCACCTATCTGCTTGCCCGACTTGGTATCAATGACCATGACCCGCGTGGCTCGCGCAATGAACAACCGGTGGCCATCGCTGTCCGCGGTCAGGTAATCCCATCCGCCATCGCCGCCCAATTTCCAGGTCTTAACCACCTTGTAGTCCGCACCATACGCCACCGCTGGCAACGTCAACATGATTGCCAGCAAGATCAAGGAGGCTCGCACCACGATTCGCATTCGCATGTCCATTACTCTATCGCAATCGAGACGAGAAATCCCCAAGCGATGTGATCGCCGAAAGTGGGGGGCCAGTGTCGACAATCATTTTCGGTGTGTTCTTGTCTCGCTTGGGATGGGTTAGAAAACGGCCAGCGAGGAACTTTAGGAAGTTCCGGAGTGCTGTCGTCCTCTTACCAGTCTGGTCCAAACCTCCGTTTTCACCATTGACAGCTGTTCAGGGCAAGATAAGCTTAACGACGACATACAAGAAATCTGAGAGGTTGTCTCTCATGAAACCTTCGCACAGCAGAGCGTTCTGCGTCGCGTTGTTATTGTGTTTATGCACCGTGGCGCTCGGGCAGGATCCCACCAAGGTCGAGCCAATGCATTACAAGCTGGCTTTCGAGAATGAGTATGTGCAGGTGGTGGACGTCCATTATGGACCGCACGAGAAGTCGGGTCTGCACGCGCACATGGGAGGCGTGGTCGTCGTTCTCACTGCCGGGCATCTCCGCTTTACGGATGAAAATGGCACGACAAAAGAGGTATTTGCCAAGCCGGGCGAGTCCCGGTGGTACCCTCCCTTCAAGCATAAAGTGGAAAACCTCGGGGAGACGTCATACAACGCCGTCTATATTGGGATCAAATCCAAGCGTTTGGCCAACGAGGCCAAGCTGAAAGCTGGATCATCGGAGATGGACGAGCAGACGAAGAAGCTCGTGGCAGATGCCCTGCTAGCCGCGATGAAGTGAGGTTGCCGCTAACGCGGTGGTGACAGAAAGTTTCATGGCTGCGGATTGCCGATGGCCTCCACCAGATCGCGCAGAAACTGCGCCGCACAGACACCATCTACGACACGATGATCGCAGGAAAGCGTCAAGGTCATCATGGGACGAACGCCGGGGCGAACATCCAATCCAGCACCGACGGGCACGACTCGGTCCGCGATACGTCCAACCGCAAGAATCGCGGCCTGCGGCGGAATGATGATGGCAGTGAATGCGTCCACCCCGAACATGCCCAGATTGCTGATCGTGAACGTTCCCCCCGCAATATCGGCGGGACGCAGCTTGCCCACACGTGCCCTTTCCGCTAGGTCGCGCCGCTGCACAGCGATCTCGCCCAGCGCGGCTTTATCGGTATTGTGAATCACCGGGGCGACGACTCCATCGTCGACTGCCATCGCGAGTCCAACATTGATCTGAGCATTCGAACGAACGCCTTCTCCGGTCCAGCTCGCATTCATGCGAGCGTGCTTCCGGAGAACGCGTGCAACTATCGCGGCCAGCAGATCGGTGTGGGTGAGTTTCACTCCTTGCAATTTTTCAATCTCTGCCGCAAGCTTTTGCCGCGCGTCGTTCAGCGCGCCCGCATCTACCTCGCGAACGACAAAGAAATGCGGGACCGTCGTCCAGCTCTGCGTGGTGCGTTCCGCCATCAGACGGGAGATAGGGCTGCCGCTCTCTGCCTTGGCTGGCGGAGCGACATCTTTGGACTCCGCGGCGGCGAGAATGTCGGAAGCCAGGATTTCTCCTCCCGCGCCCGATCCGCGGATATGAGCAGGATCGACGCCGCGTTCGCTGGCCAGACGTCGCGCTTTGGGGGAAATCTTGACGGACGTGGCTGCCGAGGAAGTCGCGGAGGAGGTCACCGGCGCGAGTTGCATCGACGGCGCCCCTAATGAAGCCGCCGCAGCGGTTATTTTTCTTCCCGATTCGATAGCCACCGCATCCGCCGGAGGAACTTCTCCGGGAGCGACGATCCAGGCAATGGTTTGCCCTACTGGCACTTCGGTCCCGGCCCGGACCTTGATGCCGGCGAGTACGCCATCGCTGGGGGATTCGATCTCCATCACTGCTTTGTCGGTTTCAACCTCCAGCAGCGGCTCGCCTTTGGCGACCGACTCACCTTCTTTTTTCAGCCACGAAATGAGCTTGCCAGTTTCCTGCGCCATTTCGAGCGCGGGCATAACGACACTAATCGCCATAGTTGGATAAACCCTTAGAAACTTTCGTAGAGACGAGGCTCACCTCGTCTCGGGTCTGATCGTCAGTCGCCGACGCCAACTCGCTCCTGCCGCGAGCCTGCTTCGATCATCTCGCGCACCCGTTTGCTCGGGCTGGATTCCGACTCTCGAATTGCAGGAAGCGGACCATCCACGGTGAAATAATGTCTTCCTGCAACTAGCAACTCCTCAGCCGGAAAGCGCGTGATGACCTCGTGGCCGTTTTCGGTAACCACGATTTCTTCCTCGATGCGCGCCGCGCTCCAGCCATCGGTCGAGGGCCAGAAAGTCTCCAGCGCGAACACCATTCCCGGCTTGATTTCGCAGGGGTGATCGAGCGAGACGAGGCGGCTGATTACTGGCTTCTCCCAGATCGCGAGGCCAATGCCGTGACCGTACTGCAGCGCAAAGCAGGCTTCCTCGTTCGGGAACCCGAACTCCTGCGCCTTCGGCCAAACCGCAGCAATCTCCGCCGTGGTACGGCCCGGGCGGACGAGTTCGATCGCCGCGTCGAGATATTCGCGGCAACGTTTATACGCATCGTTCATCGCGTGCGAGGCGTATCCGATGGTGAAACACCGGTAGTAGCAAGTGCGGTATCCCATGTAGGAGTGGAGAATGTCGTAATACACCGGATCTCCTGGCCGTAGCACGCGATCCGAGAACACGTGCGGATGCGGATTGCAGCGCTCTCCTGAGATCGCGTTCACGGCTTCCACATATTCGGAGCCGAGATCGTAGAGCACCTTGCTGACCAGACCCACCGCCTGGTTTTCGCTCATGCCGGGCTTCATGGCGCGATAGAGTTCGTCATACGCTGCGTCGACCATCATGGCGGAGTGGTTCAGCAAACTGATCTCGTCACGCGTCTTGATGAGGCGCGCTTCCGACATCAGCGCCTGCCCATCGACCACTTTGATTCCCTCTTTTTGCAGCGCAAACAATACCGGCAATTCGATGATGTCGACGCCCACCGGCTCTTTGTGCAGGCCGCGCATTTCGAGTTCGATGCGAATTTTCTTGGCTACATCTTCGGCGCGGCCCATCTCCGGCGTCATGGCGCCGCGCAACATGGAGATTCCGGCACGCGAGCGCTCGCCGAGCCACGGACAATGCAATTGATGGTGCTTCGCTGCCGATCCGAAGTCCCACAGAATCGGCTCGTCGTTTTGCGGAAGCAGCGTGAAGCGGTTAGCCTTATCCTGCGCCCAGGTTCCGATGTGGGTCGCCGTCAAATAGCGGACATTGTTCATGTCGAAGCACAGCAGAGCGCCCATCTCGGACTTGACGAGAAGATCCTTGGCGCGCGCCAGGCGTTCGCGGCGCAGGCGATCGAAGTCGACCCGGTTTTCCCAATCCACCGCCATGGTTCCGTAAGTTGGAAGAGCCATAAACAATCTCCTTCTATTCATGCAACATTCGGAGAACAAGTCAGAAGTCAGACGTCAGATTGTAGAAGTAAGGACTCGAAACAGTCGCGGGCAGATTTTCACTTCTGCAATCTGACCTCTAACCTCTGACCTCCCTCTACCGTCCACACATTACGCGCGCCGCCTCAAACACGGTCTGTTCGGTCGGCACGGTTACATCTTCTAAGGGCGGCGAGAACGGAATTGGAACGTGCATCGCCCCCATGCGTTTGACCGGAGCGTCCAGATCGTAGAATGCGCCGGTGGCAATCACCGATGCAAGTTCGGCGGTGACGCCATAGCGTTCGTATCCTTCATCGAGAACAATTGCCCGCGACGTTTTCTTCGCCGATTCAATCAGAGTTTTTTCGTCGAGCGGCCACATGGTGCGCGGATCAACCACTTCGGAGCTGATGCCGATTTCCTTCAGCATCGCCGCCGCGCCCAACGCCACTTGCACCATGCTGCTGGTGGCGACCAGCGTGATGTCCTCGCCCACACGCTTCACATCTGCTACGCCCAGCGGTACCGTGTAATCCTCCGCAGGAACCGCACCTTTGAGCTTGTACATCATCTTATCTTCGAAAAAGACTACTGGATTTTCGTCGCGAATGGCCGCCTTCAGCAGTCCCTTGGCGTCGTAAGGCGTCGAAGGTAGAACTACCTTTAAGCCCGGAACATGGCAGAACCACGCGTGCAGCGACTGTGAGTGTTGCGCGGCAGAACGGCGAGTCGCTCCCAGTGTAGTGCGCATCACCATCGGCACTTTCCATTTTCCGCCCGACATGTAGTGGACTTTCGCCGCTTGGTTGACCATCTGGTCCATGGTCAAGGTGACGAAGTCGCCAAACATGATGTCAACCACCGGACGCATCCCGGTCATGGCCGCGCCCACGGCGAGTCCGGTGAAGCCGGCTTCGGAGATCGGGGTATCGAGCACGCGCTCTTTGCCGAATTCCTCCAACAGGCCAGAGAGAACCTTAAAGGGAGTGCCCGCCTCGGCGACATCCTCGCCCATGATGCAGACGGTCGGGTCGCGGCGCATCTCTTCCGCCAGCGCCTCGCGAATGGCCTGCGCGAAGGTCAGTTCACGGTCGCTGTTTTCAGGCATAAACGTCCTCGCCCACCTCATCGACGGTCGGATACGGCGCCGCGATGGCAAAGTCGACTGCCTTCTTCATCTCCGACTCAAGCTCAGATTGCATTTGATCAAGTGCGGCCTTATCCGTGAGCTTCTGTTCGACCAGCCACTTCCCAAAATTCGCAATCGGATCCCGCTCCGTCTTCCAGGTCTGTTCTTCCTGCTTGGAGCGGTAATATTCGCGGTTGATGTCGCCCACGTGATGTCCGTGATAGCGATAGGTACTGCAGAGCAGGAACGCGGGACCGTCACCGCGGCGGGCTCGATCCACCAAACGCTGCGCGATAGCGTAAACCGCGCGCACGTCCTGACCATCCACGCTGCCAGCCTCCAAGCCAAAGGCAGTCGCCCGCGTCAGAATATCTCCGGCGGTGGTTTCCGAGTAATGCGTATATTCCGTATAGAGGTTGTTCTCGCACACGTAGATCACCGGAAGCTTGAACAGTTGGGCGAGGTTCATCTCTTCGTACAGCACACCCTGGCCAAGCGCGCCTTCTCCGAAGAAACATACCGACACTTGGCCGGTACCGAGACAGCGCGCTGAAAACGCGGCTCCCGTGGCAATGCCGGCGCTGCCGCAGACGATCGCATTCGCTCCCAGATTGCCGGTGGCCGGGTCCGCAATGTGCATGGAACCACCTTTGCCCTTGCAGTACCCGGCCTTCTTGCCCAGCAGTTCGGCGAACATTCGATCGGGAGAGGCGCCTTTCGCCAAACAATGTCCATGACCGCGATGCGTGCTGGTGATGTAGTCGGTCGGCTCAAGCGCCTCACATACGCCTACTGCGATCGCCTCCTCACCAATGTAAAGATGCGCCAGGCCGGGCATCAGCGCTCGCGTGTATAGCTCGTTGACCTGCGCTTCAAACTGTCGGATGGCGACCATCTGCCGGTACATCCGGAGCCACAACTCGATTTTTTCTGAAGTTTCTCTCGGCTCGATAGCAGTCGTCATTTCTGAACTCCTGTAGTTACTCCGGACATGCGCGCCAGTACGTCGAACACGACGGCAAAATCCAGCCTCTCCCAACCCATGCCGCGCGCGGCCGTCAGGAATTCGTTGCTGATGGCGGTGGTGGGAAGGGGAACATTCAGCTTGCGGCCCATCTCCATCGCCAGGAGCATGTCCTTCTGCATCATGTTGCAGTCGAACCACGCTTCTTCCGGTTGCTGCAGAACAAACGGACCGCGATACACGATCATCGGCGAAGCGATTGCGCTGTGGGTCATTACATCGACTGCCACCTCGCGTGCAATTCCGCTCTTTTCTGCCAGCAGAACTCCTTCCGAGAACGCCATCATTTGTGCTGCCAATTGCAAGTTCAGCGCGATCTTCATCGACAGCGCCACGCCGTTGTCGCCAACGTACGTCACTTTCGGACCGATATCAAAGAGCACAAATTTCAGCCGCTCGAAGGTTTCCTTGCGGCCCCCCACCATCACCGACAGCTTGCCTTGCTGCAGCGTGATCACGCTGCCCGAAACCGGGGCGTCGATCATGTCGGCACCCTTCTCGCGAACTCTTGCAGCCAGCGCCCGGCTCATTTCCGGGCTTACCGTGCTCATGTCAATGTGGAACTTGCCAGAGCCGATTCCAGCCAGCAATCCATCCGGCCCTTCCGTCACCGCAGCGAGCGCTGCCGCGTTGGTGACCATGGTGAAGGTCACGTCCGACGCAGCCGCCACTGCCTTGGGAGAGTCGGCAAACCTCATGCCCTTGTCGATCAGCCACTGCGCCTTGGAGCGCGTCCGGTTGTAGCCCGTCACCGTGTGCCCTTTTTCGAGCAGCCGGGCTACCATATTGCCGCCCATCACGCCGAGACCGATGAATCCAAGTTTCGCCATGCAACAACTCCCTTTTGCTTATGAATTCCGCTTGCCGTCCGAGCCGCCTCTTGCCGATGAAGACGAATCCGCCAGCACCTGCTGGAGATGCGCGCGCATCGCCTCCCGTGCCGCCTCCGGATCGCGCTGCTCGATCGCTGCCAGGATCCGTTTGTGATGGTACTGCCCGCGCTCCGGGCCCCCGCGCACATCGAAGATGCGGCTGCGCTGCTCGCGCAAAAGACCGACAATCGAATCCAGCAGCGAAAGAATTAGCGGGTTCCCGGCTGCTTCGGCCAGCGCCAAATGGAAATCGAGGTCCGCCTCCACGTAAGCGCCGGGATCGTGCAGATTGCGATCCATCACCGCGACCGCCTCCCGCATCGTGCTCAGCAGTTGTTCCTCGATTCGAGGAGCAGCCAGCGCGGCAATCTCCGGCTCCAGCACCATCCTCAACTCGGCCAGATGCGTCGAGCCTTCCTGCTGGTTGATGCGGATCATCAGATCCAGCGACTGCCGAATCGCCTGCGAAGTCCCGTTGGTCACGAAGGTGCCGCGTCCGGAATAGGCTTCGACCAATCCTTTTTCCCGCAAGGTCTTCACGGCTTCGCGCACGGCGGTGCGGCTTACCCCAAAGCGCTGGGCCAGATCGCGCTCCGCCGGCAACTGGTCGCCCGGCTTCAATTGGCCCTTCAGAATCGAGTCTTCTACCTGCTGCACAATCTGCTCGTACAGGCGAGATGTCTTCACTACCCGATACACCGGTTTGGCGGTTAGGGAATCTAGTTCTTCTTTTGTCATTCGACCTCAACATGCAAATCAGTTCCATGTCGGTAGACTGGTACTACCACTATACCATCAGCCAGTTAATGATCGGATCGTGTTGATCGAGCTGGCCGCCCCTGGGGGGTATGGCCGTCCGCGCTCAATTCCTCCCCCTCGTGCGCTGGTTGATACCTTAAATATCTGACCATAGCCGCAGCCCTCTTGGCTGCAGAGGTTTTGCGGTCGGACCACAATACTACTTGACGGGTGGGCCAAGTCAAGGTATATCTTCCAATCGCACTTGCTTGGGCACGAGAATCGAACTCGGTCGCAAGGGTGTCCGGCCGGGCAAAATGTTCCATCTCAATTGGAGGTCGCAATGCATTCTCGGTTGCATGGCATTCGAGTCGTGGGCGTAGTCTGCCTGGCGTTCGCCCTGTCTGTTCCCGTATTTTCTCAAACCACATCTGGCCGGATTCTTGGCAGCGTTAGCGATCAGTCCGGCGCCGCTGTGGCCGGAGCCGCGGTCGTTGTCACCGACGTTCAGCGCGGCGCCACTCGAGCGGTGGCCACCGATGACTCCGGAAACTACGTGGTTACGCAGTTGCAGCCCGGTGTCTACAAAGTTCGTGTCGAAGCGAAGGGTTTCAAGACAGTGGAGCGCCCAAATATCGTGGTGGAAGTCGCGCAGGACGTGCGCGTCGACATCGCGCTCCCGACCGGGCAGGTTTCTGAGACCGTAGTCGTTACTGACGAAGTTCCGTTGGTGAACACTACCTCCTCCACGTTAGGCGGCACCCTGAGCAACGCCGAGATCAACGATCTGCCCCTGAACGGGCGCAACTACGAGAACCTGCTTCAGTTGCGTCCCGGTGTCGAGCGCTATCCGGGCGGCGGATTCTCGACCACGAGCACCAACGGACTGCGCGCCGAAGACAACGCCTACTTCATTGAGGGCCTGTTCAACAGTGAGCCCTACTCCGGCCAAGCCATCATCAACGGCGCTGGCATCGCTGGCGATTCAGCGACCATTTTGCCCATCGACGCGATTCAGGAGTTCAACGTGGAAGAGAACCCGCCTGCCGAATTCGGGTGGAAGCCGGGCGCGGTGGTTAACGTCGGCCTCAAGTCCGGCACCAATCAAATTCACGGCACGGGGTTCGCCTTTGGCCGCGACGGCGTTATGGACGCGCGCAACTATTTCAACACCGTGCCCAATGCCAAGCTCGCAAGAACGCTGGAACAATACGGTGGCAGCGTCGGCGGCCCGATCGTCAAAGACAAGGTCTTCTTCTTTGGCGCTTACGAAGGGCAGATCTATGACGTAGGAAACTCTTACGGCGGCGTCACCAGCCCATCAATGGCCTCGATGACCGCTGCCGCTAACTGCGTCTATCTCGCGACCGGCGACTGCCAGAACAGCATTCCGGACGTGATCGCGGACCTCACGTCGCCGGCAGCGGCAGCAGCGGGGGTCACGGTGAGCCCAGCCAGCTTGAACATTGCCGGGTGCACGCTCTCGGGCTCTACGGCCACTTGCAATGGCACCGGCTTCCCCACGAATACGCAAACGAATATCGGCACCGGCCTGACTGCCGGGCAGGCCATCACGATCCCTAATGGCTTCCCCAACGACGTCACCGTTTACAACGCGGTCGGCAAAATCGATGTCAACGTTAGCCAAAAGAGCCGCATCAGCGGGATGTACTTCTTCGGGAACAACACGGGGACGGTTGAAGACTTTCCGGAGCTGCAATCCAAATGGCGGTCGGACATTCACACCCGCGCCCAGGTGGTTGGCGGAAGTTGGACGTTTGCCCCCAGTCCGCGCTGGGTGAATGAAGCCCGCTTCGGATATAACCGCCTTTACCAGCCGACACTGCCCGGCGATCTCAACACGCTCGCCTCCAGTTACGGGCTCGATACGGGCGTCTCAGGGCCGAACACTGGCGGATTGCCGCGCATTGGGTTTGGCGGCTATTTCACCGGCCTGGGCGGCTTCAAATGGCCCAAGTTCCAGGGACCCGACTCCATCACCCAATTCATCGATCAAGTTTCCTATACCGCCGGCGCGCACTCGCTCAAGTTCGGCGGCGAGTTGCATCGCAACGACGTGACCAACGCCGCGTACGGGAATGCGCGCGGCAGCATTACGTTCTTGGGCTCGGTGTTGAACGGCACCACTTCTACACCGCTCGAGGACTTCTTTGCCGGCTTGCCGTTTAAGTCAACGTTGGAGGTGGGAAATCCAACCCTGCAACTCCATAACTGGGCCTATAGCGCGTTCATCCAGGATGACTGGCGGGTCACCAAAGCCCTGACTGTGAACTTCGGAGTGCGCTACGAGTTCAGCAGTGTCCCCCAGGAAGCTCATAACTTGCTGGGTAACTTCGATCCGAACTCGACCTACGGATTAGTGCAGGTGCAGACGGGCACCGGTCAGATCCCAAGCCTCTACAATCCCGATCACAAGAACTTCGCGCCGCGCTTCGGATTTGCCTGGGATACCAACGGCAAAGGCACTACGGTGATCCGCGGCGGCGGCGGGCTGGTTTATGAAACCGTGAACTGGCAGTCGTTCGTCGCCTTCAACAACGCCTTTGGCCCGGGCAGTGTTCCCACCGCGGACATCGTGCCAGGCGGCACCATCACCGCCGGAAACGTCACCACAAAGAATTTTTTGTACTTCACCGATCCCGGGACGACCTGGGACAACACACCGGTTAACAATGCCACCATCAATTGCAATGCCAGTCCCTGCCCCATCATGACCGTCAACCGCAATCTGACCACGCCCTACGTCTGGAACTGGACCCTCAGTGTGCAACACGCGTTTACCCCGAACCTTACGTTGGAGATGGCCTACGTCGGTAACCACGGTGGAAATCTGACCGGCATTCGCGACATCAACCAACCCCCGGTAGGATCGGGCTGGGACACCAATTCTACTCATACTGGCGCCCTTGACCTTTGCTTGGCGAGCGCTCCCGCCTATAACAACTGCAACGTCGACGTCAATGGCACCGAAGAAAGCAGCCGACCGTTCACGACTAAGTTCCCCTACCTGGCGAACATTTTCAACATGGCCAATGTGTACAGGTCGAACTACAACGGTCTGCAAGCAACGCTGAACTCCAGAAATTTCCATGGCCTGAGCATGGTAGCCGGATATACCTACTCGCACGCTCTCGATGACGTGGGTGCAAACTGGGATTTTGGTTACGGATCGGGACTGCCGCAGAATGCTTATAATCCGGGCGCGGAATACGCCAACAGCGATTTCGATGTGCGGCATCGTCTCACGCTTTCGCTCACCTACGCTATCCCCGGCAAGAAGGGCTACGCACAGGCCCTGGAGGGTTGGGAACTCAACTCCATCATCACATTGCAAAGTCCCCAACACTGGGGAGCAATGGACGAGGGAACCGACGCTGCCGGCATAGGTGCGCTGCCCGTCAGTCCTCCAGCGAACAGCCCCATCCGATGGAGTTTCTTTGGGAACCCGGACGACTTCAAGTCGGGGCCGACAGGCACTCCCTTTTTCCCGGGTGCAACCAATGCTGCTTGTGCTGCAAAGGCACTGTCTCTTGATGGGGGAACTCCTGGCATCTCAACCGCTTCCCTCAACCTGCATGGCTGCTACGCGGAAGGCAATTCCATCATGATTCCTCCAGGATTGGGGACCTTCGGCAACATGGGGCGCAACATCTTCCCTGATTCTGGTTTCAAGAACATGGATTTTTCGATCGCTAAGAACTGGCATTTTGGCGAGCGGTTCCACGCTCAGTTCCGGGCCGAGTTCTTCAACATTCTCAACCATCCCAACTTTGCCAATCCTTATGGCGGTCAGAATGGTTTCGGCTTCAACGATCCTTCTGCGCCTAGCTTCGGCTGTGGCTGTGCCACCCCGGACGTTGCGGCGGCTAACCCGGCCGTGGGTTCGGGAGGCCCGCGCTCGGTCCAGCTTGGACTGAAGCTCACTTTCTGATCGCCCAGATTTCATAAATCGGGGCTGGACCTCCCTCCGGCCCCATCTTTATTTTCAACTGGAAAGGAACCATCCCGTGTCAACCCCGTTCTGGCATCATCAGCCCGCACCTCTGACCACTTCATTGCTCATGTCACCAGCAGCGACTCTAACCATGACCCTGGTGTTGATCCTCGCGCTGAGCATTCCTTCCTTCTCCGAGCCGCGCGCCGAGCGCACCATCGACGAGATCAAAACGGAAGCCATCCACCGCGCCGAGGTGGGCCAATACCCGCTCATCGGGCTCGATCCTGCCGACATAAGAGAAGCCTTCGCCTCCATCCATACTCGCGATAAAGACGAGTGGGCCGCGGCCTTTATGGCCGTGGCCGACCGCTACATGAATGAAGCCAAGTCGCTGGAAAAGTCTGATCCGGCAAAAGCGAATGCCGACTACATCCGTGCCTGGCGCCTCTATTCTTTCGGACGCTGGCCCATCCCCGCCTCTCCCGGCAAGCATCGCTCGTACGAGAAAGCCATCGAGGCTTTCCTGGCACACGCACGCTTCTGGGATCCACCGCTCGAGATCGTGAGAATTCCCTTCGAAGGAAAAGAAATCATCGGCTACCTCCGCCTGCCGAAGAATGCGAACGGCCCCGTGCCTCTCGTGCTCGCCGTGAATGGACTGGACAGCCGCAAGGAAGATCTGTGCGAGAGCTTCAGCGCGATCCTGCCGTTCGGCATCGGCTTCCTCGCCGTGGATGGCCCGGGCACCGGACAGAATCCGATCAAAGTCAGTGAAAATGCCGAGCGCGTGCTCTCGCGCGTGCTCGACTACATTGCTACGCGGCCCGAGATCGACAAGAACCGAGTCGCCATGCACGGCGTGAGTTGGGGTGCGTACTGGGCCACGAAGATGGCCATCGTAGAGCGCGCCCGCTTGCGGGGAGCAAGCGCCCAGTCTCCGCCCACCGATAAGTTCTTTCAGAAGGAGTTCCTGATGAATTCCCTGATCGGCAACCGCGAATATCTCTTCGATCAGGTCCCGGCACTGATGGCGATTTTCGACAACGTAAAAACCGTGGACGAGATGGCGGAAGTCTTGCCCAAGATGTCGCTCGTCCAACAAGGACTCCTTGGCAAACCGATGGCGCCCATGCTCATTCTCGCCGGAGTCAAGGACACGCAAGTCCCCATCTCCGACATTTACCTGCTCCTCGACAAAGGCGATGTGCCGAAAACAGCCTGGATCAATCCGGCGGGCGGTCACCTCGGGCGCCAGGTCGGTGTGTGGCCCGATCCTCGCATCTTCAAAGAGGTGATCATTCCGTGGCTGGTGCGCACGCTTGAACCCTCGCAGGAGCACCATTAACGCTGTCGCGCCCCTACGAACGCTACTCTACCCGATGCAGAAGCACAGCTGAAAGGGAAGCAGCCTCGTGCCGCCAATATGCTTGCGTCCGATTACCTCAGGCCTGCCGCCGTCACTACGCTCCCCATCGTTCGATTTAGCCAACTTTTCCAACGCTTTTGAAAACCGTCCATGCGGGTCTTTTGATCGAAACAGCGGGTTCGGAAATGAGAGCGCTACCTCGACAGAGTATCGCCTTCTCGTTTGCCCAAGCGCTTTCCACGCCGCCGGCATCCGCGCGGGCCGACATCGCCCGCATCCGCGGTGGCATGTCCTATTTAGTGATGCCGGACCAATCATCGGTGCGGAAGGGTGATGCGGGCAGTCCGTCGACGTTGAAGAGATTGCACTCCGGGCTGTCGGCCCAAGCATAGCGGACGGCCACCGGAGCGGCGACCTCTGGGCTGGAAACGAGGACCGCATCGCCTTCGATGACCGCCGAAGCCCAATGAAATTTCCGGTCGGCACCAGCGACGGCGAAGCCACGCAGAGCGCCGTCCTGGGCCTTCAGCCCTCCGCCTGTATGTGCGAATCGGACCCTGATCTTGTTTCCTTCCACCGTCATGGACTGGTACAAGGGCCCGGAATAGACGATCGGCTGCTTGTAGGTGGCACCTAGCGCCCACAGAGCAAGCCGCTGCCCGACCTCGGCCTTGCGGTGCGGGTGCACATCTTTCGGATCACCCACATCAATCGTCACAGCCAGGCCTGTACCCGAAAGCCGCTTCAAGGTAAGCAACTGGGCTTCGCGCAACTCTGCCCAGGCGGACTCAGCGGGCTGGCTGGGAATCGCGCCGTGGTTCGGCAGTTGCACCATCAGGAATTGCATTTGATCCTGATGAGATGCGGCGCGCCAACTCTCAATGAGAGCGGGCAGCAACCTGCGATATCGCCGGGCTTGCAAGGCATTGCTCTCTCCCTGATACCAAATCACCCCGCGAAAGGGGAACGGAAGCAATGGGGCGATCATGCCTTGATAAAGGCCGGAGGCCGGCCGAGGTGGGTAGCCCGCCGGCGAAAAAGTTTCAATGGCGAAGCCCGTCAAGGTCGCGAGTGTGAAGTCTTTGCTGACTCCCCAGCCCTCCTGGCGCAGATCGCGAAACCAGATGGTGACGGGCGTCCAGTCGGCGGATGCATGAATCAAAATTGCGGCATAGTCGTCCGCGTCGGTAATCGCCGGTTCTAACGCACGGAAGCGGAACGAGCCGTTGCCACGAACCCAGAAACGGATCCCCGCATAGGCGGTAAGGTCCACGGAAGAACCGTCGGGTTGGAATCTTGCGGTCAGACGGGCGTCGTCGGAGGCGTCGAGGCGGCCCATCACTCGAGCGGCGTATCCGTTGCCGCCGCGTCCGGGAGAAACCAGTTCGAAAGTGCTTTCCGGCGCCAGACGCAAGTCGAAGGACCAATATCCACCCAGCGCGTTCCTCGCGCTACCCTCGTTAAAGTTGCTGAAGGGGAGGTTCTTGTTTTCAGTGACGGGATCAGCGAGCAATTCGAAGTCATCGAATTCCAGATTAAAGTCGCTGCGTCCGGGAACAAAGGATTTACCCTCGGAACCGTTCCACTGTTCGAAAGCCGCCTTGACTTGCGGGTCGCGCTGGGCGGATTCCGGGGCCACCCACTCCTCAATCGTGGTTCCGGGCCAGGCGCTTTCCACGATGCCAATCGGCACTTTCAACTTCCGGTGAAGATCGCGCGCAAAGTAGTAAGCGACGGCGGAGAAATCCTTGGCCGTATCCGGGGTGCATGGCTGCCATGCTGCCGGGAGAGTATCCAGTTGCGGATCGAGGGCAACCCGCTTTGGTACCGTGAACAGGCGGATGTCCGGGTAATCGGCCTTTGGCAGTTCCTCCACGGCGGCAGCCGACCCGCTCAGAGCGAAGGTCATGTTGGATTGACCGGAGGCGACCCACACCTCGCCGATCATCACATCCTTGACGACGATCGTTCGCTTTCCAGCAACTTGCAGCGTGAAGGGCCCGCCTGCTGCCATCGGGGCCAAGTGCAGACTCCAGTGGCCATGCGAATCCGCGGTTGCCGTGCCTACATCTCGCCCCAGCGTGACCCGGATGGTTTCCCCGGAATCCGCGTTTCCCCAGACGCGGATTTCACGGCCTTGCTGCATAACCATGTGATCGCTGATCAGATTGGGAAGCGCGGGATCTGCCCAAGCCAGCGCCGACCATGCGCAGCCCAACAGCGGCAGCGCGAGCAACCAGGAGGCGAGATGGGACGTGCCCTTCATCAGGGGAGTGTGACTCACAAAATACTTCAGCTCAGGGCGCGAGCACAAAAGTGCCTTTCAATTCAATCTTGTCGGACGAGCTCCCCACAAGAATGCCGAAACTGCCCGGATCAGCGCTCCAGTTTTTCCTGAGTATGTCGTAGTAGGAGAATGCCCGGCGATCGAGTGCTACGCGCACATGCTTGGACTCGCCGGGTTTCAACTCGATCCGTGCGAAGCCTTTCAGCTCCTTCACGGGGCGTGGGACGCGAGCGTGCCCGTCGCTAACGTACACTTGCGCGACCTCCGCACCTTTATAGTGTCCTGTGTTTTCCAGGTCGAACGAAACGGTGACCGGCTGGTTGAGATTTCCAGTTTCAGGGGACACCTTCAAGTTGTGATAGGCGAAGGTCGTGTAAGAAAGGCCGTAGCCGAAAGGGAAGAGCGGTTTCACGCCGCCGCGATCGAAATGGCGGTATCCAAGGTATAGGCCTTCTGAATACTCCACCTGTTTTGTGCCGCTCTTGGGATAGTAGCTGGCAAAGGTCGCGTTATCTTCCCACCGGCGTTCGAACGAGACCGGCAGCTTGCCGGACGGGCTGTATTCGCCGAAGAGGATCTGCGCCAGCGCGGTGCCACCCTCCTGCCCAGGGTACCAGGCCTCGATGACGCCGGGGATGCTGTCAATCCATTGCGTCATATCCACGCTCCCGCCGGACGTGATTACGACAATGGTGTTCTGGTTCACGCCGCCGATCTGACGAATCAGTTCGTCCTGACCAGCCGGCAGGCCGAAGGTGCGGTCGGAATCTTCGCCCTCGCTGGAGGGGTCAAAGCCCACGCAGACGATGGCAACGTCCGCCTTGGCGGCGAGGGGCTTGGTTTCGCGACCGACGAACTCCCTCGCGCTGGCGACGCCCAACTTGACGATGGCCGAGCCGACCGCTTCAAAGTATTCCAGCCGGATTTTGTACGCATGTCCCCCTTCGAGATGGCGGGTGTAGGAATTGAGCGTTTCCGCATGGCGTTGCCAGTCATTGATCACTTGCTCATCGTCGATAAAGAGCCGAACCCCATCATCCGATGAGGTATAGAACTTGTAGTCTTCGGGAGTCTTGGGAATGAAGTAGCCGGTCCAGCGCGCCGAAAAATGATCGACCGGCCCATTGGCGGAGTAGCTGCCTTCCCCCCAGTCAAACGCCACCACTCGATCGGTGCGCACCAGCGACGGGGAGCCTTCCAAATCCTGGTTATTGAAATATTCTCCCTTGAGACCGGGCTTGCCGCCCGGAGCAGTGACGAACTGCTCTCTTTGGAAAACCTCGTTGAGCGGCGGGTTATCTGCTGCGTACAGGACCTTTGCGTCGGCGCCAAGGTAATTGCTGATGCCTTCCATAAAGCTCACCGCATAAAATGGCGTAGTTTGAGAACTGCCGCCGCCACCTGGGACGGCGGGATAGGCATCAGGTCCGAGGACCGCGATGGTCTTCACTTTCGTCTTATCGAGCGGCAGCAGGTTCCCAGAGTTCTTCAACAGGACCATGCTCTCGCGAGCTTCTTGCCGCACCAACTCACGCCCGGCCTGGCTGTATGCAGGAATGGACGCATCCTGCTGCGGGGAGTCGAAGAATCCGAATTCGATCGCAGTGCGCAGAATTCGTCTGACTTTGTCGTCAATGGTGGCCGCGGAAACCTTTCCCTCGTTAACGGCTGCCACCAGGGTCTGCCAATTCATGAACCGGCCGCTGGGCATCTCCAGGTCTAGGCCTGCGTTGGCGGCAGCGATGCCATCGTAGGTGGCATCCCAATCGGACATCAGGATGCCGCGAAAGCCCCATTCCTTCTTAAGAATCTGATTGTCAAGATAGGCGTTCTGCGTCATGTGGATGCCGTTGACCAGGTTGTAGGAATCCATGATGGCGCCGACTTTGGCTTCTTTGACCGCAGCCTCGAAGGCGGGCAGGTAGATCTCGCGCATCGTCCTCTCATCGATATTGGAGCTGATGTTGTGCCGGTCGTACTCCTGGTTGTTACCCATGAAATGCTTAGCCGTGGCAATCACGCGGCGGCTTTGAATGCCCTGGATGAGAGAAACTGCCATGCGCGACGCGAGGAATGGGTCTTCCCCGAGATACTCAAAGTTGCGGCCGCACATGGGTGCGCGATAGATGTTCAAGCCGGGAGCGAGGATGAAATGAACGCCGCGAGCACGGGCATCGTCGCCCATCATTACGCCGACTCGATGGGCGAGGTCGGTGTCCCAGGAAGCCGCCAGCGCGATGCCAGCGGCGTAGGCAGTGGTCGGGCCGTAGTCGTGCACACCCAGCGGGCCATCGGACATCTTTAATTCCGGGATGCCGAGGCGAGGAATCGGGCGGATGAAAAAATTGTTGATGCCGCCGATATAAGTAATCTTCTCTTCGAGCGTCATCCGGCTGAGGATGGATTCGACCCGCTTGTCGACATCGGCCGGTGCGCCTGACGTTTGCGCCGATGCAATCCGGACCAGACCAACCAGCAGGATGGCGAACACAACTCTACGAATCGGCATGAGTTTCATAGCTAGAATTGGAATTCTTTCCCTTCGTTATTTTTCTTCGAGGATCACAAGATCCCACGGCTTGAGGGTGACCGTCTGGGAAGGCGCTACGGTCGTTTTCGTCAGCAGATCCTCACCCGGCTTGTAAGAATACTTGAAGGTCTGCGAGTCGCTCGAATAGTTCATATAGTAGTGGATCATCTTGCCGTTGCGGTTGGTGCCATGCTTCACGCGCACGGTGGCAGGGAGTTCCTGGTCCGGGCCGGTGAGTCCGGCCATTTGGAGCACGTTAAGCAATACTTTCGTTTGCAGCGTGTCAGAAAGTACGGTTCCTTCGTAGGTCAGGGTTCCGCTTCCGAAGTGGTTCTGCGTGATTGCCGGGTACTTGCCAAAGAATGGATGATCGTAATATGCCAGCGGTTGGGCGCCCTCGAGAATCAGCATCTCTGCCCAAGTGGAAACTTTGTTGTCGGCGTCGGCTTGGAAGGGATCGCCCTTCAGAGGAAGCGGCGCGGCCAGACTTGAAAATTCCTGGTAGCGGAATCCAGCCGCTTTGCGAAGCGGCCCCGGCGCCATGGTCCAGCGGACGGTGTCGTATTCGTTAGTGAATCCGCTCTTGAAACTCATGATGAGATGGCCACCACCATGAACGTAGTCCACCAACCGGTTCAGTACTTCATCGCTGGCCACATAGAGCGGAGGGACGAGGATAACCTTGTAATCAGAGAGGTTGGTGCCCTCCGGAAAAATGAAGTCCACAGCGACATTCTGGCGATACAAAGCTTCGTACATCTGCCCCAGGATGGTGCGGTAGTTGACCTTGTCGCTGAACTTCATGAACTCGATGCCGTGATCCGAGTCGCTGCTGTAGAGGATGGCAACTTTACTGCTCCGCTTGAGGTCAACGATTTCGGGTCCAATGCGTTGTAACTCGTGCGCAATGCGGCTTACTTCGGCATAGGCGCGATTCGGCTCCAGATCGTGCGAGAGGACTCCCTTCCAGTACGTCTCCTGCCCATAGTGGATGGAGTGCCAATGCCAGTACTCGACCATGTTCGCGCCCGAGGAAAGGTGGGTATAGACGTCAAGGCGAAGTTGGCCGTCGTACGGCGGAAATTGCTCCTTGGAATCCCAGCCGATGGTCTGCGCGTTGGTTTCTGTAACCAGGTAATTCGTTCCCTTGAGCGAACGCGTGTAGTCGCCCGCATGGCTTGAGTCCAGCCCGTCGAACTGGTCCTGGGTGCCGTGGTAGGGATTGACGGCCATGATGTCCATGCTGCGGGCAATGTCATGCTCATTGACTTCAGAGCGCGGCGGCCCCTCAAGATCGTGGGTAATAAACTGGTCGGGCCGCTTGTACTCATTGACGATGCGGGACTGCCAGGCCAAAAAGTCGGTGGTCATCCACTGCTGGTAGCGATCCCATTCCAGCTTCCATCCCGGATTGATGATGCCCGCCTCGGGAGGAATCTCACTCCAGTCGTTGAGCCGCTGGCCCCAGTAGTTCAATCCCCAGACCTTATTCAGTTCGTCCACCGTCTTGAACTTGTCCTGAAGGTATTTGACGAACCCAGCCTGGACATCGGGATTAGCCGCGTCGCCCGACGAAGTTTCATTGTCGATCTGCCAACCGATGACCGTCGGGTTGTTTTTGTAGTGCTCGAGCAGCTTGCGAATCACTCGCTCACAGTAAGAGCGGTAAACCGGGTTCATCAGGTCCGTGTTCTGCCGGAGGCCGAAGGTAATCGTTCGTCCGTCAAAGCGTGTGATGAAGATTTCCGGATGTTCCTTGTACATCCACGCCGGAACGGAGTATGTGGGGGTTCCGAGAATGACCTTGATGCCCGCTTTTTGCATGCGATCAATGACCCGGTCCATCCAGGCATATTCGAAACGGCCGTCTTGGGGCTCCCACAAGCCCCAACTCGATTCGCCCATGCGTACCACGCTGATACCCGCTTGTTGCATGAGTTGGACATCCTGGTCGAGGCGATCATAGGGCATGTACTCGGTGTAGTAGGCGGCCCCGTAGAGAACTGTATCCATCTTGTCGGGAGCGAAGGCGGGCTTGCTTTGGGCGAGCGACGCAATGGCGTTCAGCAACAGAAACGGAAGAATCGCGGCGAGAAGTGCTGATGTGTATCTCTTCATAGAAGTCTCATACGCTGTGCGATTAGGGTTCCCTGCGAGCAATCTGAATCAGTTTCGGCAGCACGTCTCCGTAGTCGTTTGCCTGTCCGGACTTTCCGAAACCAAAGTAGACCCGCCGGAATAGTGAGTAGAGTTCCTCGTAAGTTTCTTGCTCCCCGGCTTGCGGAGTGAAAGTGCGGTGCGCTGGGCAAACCCGATCCTGCGCCTCTTCGATGGTGCGGAACGTGCCCGCTGCGAGAAAGGCGAAAATCGCCGACCCGAGGCCGGTCACTTTGCTGGCGGGCACCAGCACCGGTCTGCCCAGCACGTTGGCATATACCTGGTTGAGTACGGGATTATTCTGCGGGACACCACCGCCGTTGATAACACGGACCGTGGACGCCCCGTATTCGCTCATACGGTCAAGAATTACACGGGTGTGAAATGCCGTACCTTCAATGGCGGCAAAGAGTTCATCCTGCGCGGTGTGCTGCAGATTCCAGCCGATGGTAATGCCCCCCAGATTCGGATTCACCAGCACGGTGCGGTCACCGTTATCCCAGGTCATGCGTAGCAATCCGGTCTGACCGGCGCGATAATTCTCAAGACCTTGGCTTAGATCCGCCACTGTGGTATTCGCCCGCCGCGCAATGGCGCTAAAAATATCGCCTGTGGCCGATAGACCAGCTTCCACGCCGGTGTATTGCGGATGCACGCTTCCCTGCACCACCCCGCAAACACCGGGGATCAACTCCGCATGCCGCACATACGCGATGATGCACGTGGAGGTGCCGACAACGTTCACCACGTCTCCTTCTTTCGCCCCAGCGCCGATCGCATCCCAATGCGCGTCGAACGCGCCCACCGGGATGGGGATGCCCGCACGTAATCCCAACTTCTCTGCCCAGAACGGCGAGAGATGACCGGCAATTTGATCGGACGTTGAGTAGGTACCCTCTAACTTGGCCCGGACGCCGCCCAGCAGCGGGTCAACCTTGAGAAGAAAGCTTTCCGGCGGAAGGCCGCCCAGAGCCGGGTTCCACAGCCACTTGTGGCCCATCGCACACACGCTGCGTTTGACCAGTGCGGGATTCGCAATGCCGCAAAGGGTGGCAGCGACCATGTCGCAGTGCTCGAAGGCGGTGACGAACTTTCCGCGCTTGTCAGGATTGTGACGCAGCCAGTGCAGTAATTTGGCGAAGCCCCATTCCGAGGAGTACACACCTCCGCACCACTGGATAGCTTCGAGGCCCTCCTGGTGCGCCCGTTCCGTAATCTCCGCTGCTTCATTCTTCGCGCGGTGATCGCACCACAGGTAGTACTCATCCAGCGGCACCAGGCCCTCGCCGACCGGAACCACGCTGGAGCCCGTCGTATCCAGCGCAACGGCCTCGACCTGATCGCCATGAATTCCAGATTCTTTCACGGCCTGCCGGGTCGCAGCCGCCAGGGCGCGCATATGGTCGTCGTGGGACTGGGTCGCGTATTCGGGATCCTCTTTCTTGCGATGCAGTGGATACTCGGAGGCTGCGGACGCAATGAGTCCCCGGCCGCTGTCCACTAGGGAAACACGGACGCTCAGGGTGCCGAAATCAACTCCCGCAACGATTGCCATTTCTTGCCTCTAGTTAAGGTGCCGGTACATCTGCCAGCCGAGATAGCGGGTGGTGGCTTCCTGGATCGCCCCGGCAACTGTTGAGAAATTTGCGGCCACGTGATGCTCGAAGCCGTTCTCACAGATGTAATGCAAAAGTCGCTGCAGGTGCGGAATGTGGACGACTCCAGCCCCGCCGAAAGTGTTGAGCGGATCGTCGGTGAACACGCCTTCGCCGGTATAACCGCGCATGACACCAGCCGTATCATCGGTGGAGAAGCGGGCAAAACTCATGGCTCCGGCCTTCACGCGGCCCACGCAGGTGCCGAACGTATTCTCTTTCCCGACTGTGCCGGCAATGATTTGCTGGAAATCCATGCGCACGTCCTGAAAGAAATGCTTGGGCAAGTTGCTGCAGTGAAAGCAGACCGCCTTGTCGGGATCGTCTCCGTAGTTGTTGTTCCAATCGAGGAGCGCGCTGGGAGTTTCCGAGGCCAGCGCCAGAGCATGCATGCCGATGGTGCCGCAGACATCGACCTCGCATGCACTCGCAATCAGGTTGTTGCTCATCATGCTCATGATGGTGCAGGGCACGACGCCGAAGAATTCTTCCATGGAGGTCCAGCATTGCACCGCGCTTACAGTTACGTCGGCCGCTTTCATCCACCCGTCAATGACGGCGCCGAGCTTGGCCATCTTGATCAGTGCCAAATCCGGCACGCTACCGGTGGAAACATACTTGCGAATTTCAGACAGCTTAGCCTGGACGCTGGCGGCGGTATCCGGCAAACGTGCGATGCGTCCGAAGATTTCCGACAGGTCGATGGTTTCGACCGAAATGCCTTGCGCTTCCAGTAATTTCTCGCTGTAGCGCACCGTGTTAAACGCTGCCGGGCGCGCGCCGATGCTGCCGACCCGCAGGTTGCGCATACCGTTGGCAACCCGGCAAACAGCGGCGAACCACGCCAGATCCTTTTGAAATTCTGCGGCATCCGGACTTACCGTGTGCAGGCTGGTCAGAGAGTAGGAAATGCCGTACTGCCGGAGGTTGTTGCAGGCCGACATTTTGCCGCAGAAGCTGTCGCGCCGCGAGGCGATCGTCATCTTGCCGGGAATATCGGGAGTCGCCTGCACCAGCACTGGAACATTCAGGTGCGCCAGTCGCAGCGTGTCGGCTATCGCGCGCTCGTCGCCAAAGTTGGGCAGAGTCACAATGACTCCATCCAGGCGTTCCCGATTCTTCTGGAACAGCGCTGCGCAACGCTTGGCCTCTTCGTGAGTTTCCACCGCCCCGTGCTTGCTCTCTTCCGGGCCGAGCACCACACAATCCATTCCCGCCTGGGCCAGTGCCCGCATTATCTCTTCGCGTCCGGACTTCGCCAACTGGTCGGGAAAGAACCCACGGTTCCCGACGATGACGCCCATCGTCATTTCCTTCTTAGACATATATGTCCCTCTTCTATAAGTTCGGCAATCAGCGCACTTTAGGTATTACCGGCATTCCGCGCCCGTTCTCGCGCGGGCGAGAAACGGTGGCAGTAAACCGCGCCGAACACTAACAACAGTCCACCCCACCAAATATCGGCATGGTGATTCAGAGACAACACCGGATTGTCGGCATGAGAGGCAAGCTCCCACACGCCCGCGCCGGTGATCAAAATTCCGTTCACCAGCATCGACAAGCCGATGAAGAACCATATCGACAAAGAGCCACCGGATTTCATTCTTCCTCCCTACCAGAAAATAATTTGCAGGATGACAAACACAGCGCCTACCACGATCGCCCAGAAAACCGGTCGATGGAAAACCGAAACCTGCTCTTCGTGTGGAATTGTGGTCAAGCCGTAGACCAGACCCGTCAATTCGGCGTCTGGCTTGGGCTTGGTGAGGAAGCTGACGACAACCGTCACCGCGACACAGATCAGCCAACACCACAGCGCCCGGAACATGTTCTGAGCCTGATCCTGCGCTTTGAGCGACAAGGCCAGGTATTTCACCGCACCAGGATCGGCCTTCGACCAAGCCCACATGCCAACCGAAGACATGGTTCCGGCAAACAGTCCCCAGAACCCACCCGCCGGAGTGGCACGTTTCCACAGCATTCCCAACAGGACCGTACCAAACAGAGGAGCGATGAAGAAGCTGAACAGCGCCTGGACGTAGTCCATGATGCTGTGCGACTGCATCACCAGGTATGCCGTCCCGATACTGACCGCGACGCCCAGCAGGGTGCACCAACGGCCCATCTTGACTTTCGATTCGTCCGACGCATGCTGGTTGATCAACGCACCGTAGATGTCATAGGTCCATACCGTGGCAAAGGCGCTGACGTTGCCCGCCATACCCGACATGAATCCGGCAATCAGCGCCGTGATGCCGAGGCCCAGCAGTCCGGGTCCGCAGTAGCGCGCCAGCATAAGCGGGAGGACTTCGTCGTAGCCGTGCAGTCCCTGCGCTCGTCCTGCATCTGACCACGCGAGATCGCCGGGAACCAGCCGCAGCAGATGACCCGATGAGTCCCGCAGCAACGCCAGACCCAACAAGCCGGGAAGGATGACGATGAATGGAACCATCATCTTGAAGGCCGCTCCGATGATCGGTGCGAGCTTGGCCGAACGCAGGTCCTTTGCCGACAAGACGCGCTGCACCACCAGGAAGTCGGTGGTCCAGTAGCCCATCGAGATCACCGCACCCAGGCCGAACACGATGCCCACCCAGTTGATCCCCATCGGATTGTTCCCAAAGTCGCCCAGGGTTGACCACAGGTGGGTATAGGCACCGGGGTTCGCCACGTGTTGCTCAGTGAGATTTTGCAGAATACGAGCCTTCAGGCCGCTCCAGCCACCGGCTTCCATCAGCCCCAGAATCGGTATCAACAAAGCGCCCGCCCAAATCAGAAAGAACTGCAGCACCTCATTGAAGATCGCCGACCGCAATCCACCGAGGGCCACATAGACTGCAACCGTAATCGACGAAACCCAGATGCTGAAGTGAATGTCCCATCCCAGGACCACCCTCATCACCACCGCCATGGCGTACATGTTGATGCCGCTCATCAGCACGGTCATGAAGGCGAAACAGATGGCCGACAGCGCCCGGCTGCTTTCGCCAAAACGCAGCTTGAGATATCCGGGAACCGAGTGGGTCCTGCAGATGTGATAGAACGGCATCATCACCAGTGCCAGGAACAACATCGCGGGTATGGCGCCGATCCAATACCAGTGCGCCGCGAGGATGCCGTACTTATAGGCATTGCCGGCCCAGCCCATCAGTTCCAGCGATCCGAGATTCGCCGACAAGAACGCCAGACCCGCCACCCATGCGGTCATCTCCCGTCCGGCCATGAAGAAGTCCTCGCCGGTGTTGGCCCGCTCTTTCAAATACAGTCCAATCGCAAGAACCAGCGCGAAATAGAAGACGATAATGGCAAAATCCACCGGTGCAAGGTGGACCAAAGTGGATGCTGCCAACAATCCGGGGAGGTGAGTCATTTAGTTTTTACCTGGCCGTAGTAGGCGCCTTGTCCGTGCTTACGCAGAAAATGTTTGTCGTGAAGTGTGCGGCCGAGCGGCGAAACCTCCCGGGCCAGGGTTCGGGTGTAGTAAGCCATCCGTGCCACCGACTCGAGAATGACCGCATGATGGGCGGCTGCCGCTGCCGTCGATCCCCAGCAGAATGGGCCATGTCCGGCCACCAGTACCGCGGGCACGGCATCAGGATCGAGCCGCCGAAAGAGCCGGCAGATTACCACGCCGGTGTTCTTCTCGTAATCGATGGCAATCTCATCAGGCGTTAGAGGAGGTGTGACCGGTACTTCGCCATGGAAGTAGTCGGCGTGCGTTGTTCCAAAACAGGGGATAGCCATGCCGGCCTGTGCCCAAGCAGTCGCGAACTCCGAATGCGTGTGGGTGACACCACCTGCGTGGGGAAAGTGTTTGTAGATCTCCAGGTGAGTCGGCAAATCCGAGGAAGGACGAAGTTCACCCTCGACGATCTGTCCGTCCAGTCTTGTGATCACCATGTGCTCCGGGGCTAGATCCTCATAGGGGACACCGCTCGGTTTGATGGCGACCAGGCCATCCTTGCGCGAAATGCCACTGGCATTACCGAAGGTATAAAGCACGAGGCCGCGACGCACCAATTCGAGATTGGCGTCCAGCACTTCCTCGCGCAAAGTTTCGAGGAGCATAGAAATTCTCCGGACTAATTCTCCGAGCTAGGCCACGCCATTCTGCGGCGCCCGCGTTGCCGAGCCGGGCGCCATGGCGGTGGATTCCCGCAACACCAGACTGGTTTCCAGGACATACTCCGTCCCATTCGGCGCAGGGGTCTGGCGTTGCACGTCCGACAGCAGCGCCTGGAACGCCAGGCGTGCCAGTTCCGACTGCGACATCCGCACCGTGGTGAGCGGAGGCAATACGAACTGCGCCAACCGGATGTCGTCAAACCCGACCACCGACAAGTCGCGCGGAATCGAAATCTTATCCTCGTAGCTCTGCCGCATCACGCCAATCGCGGTCATGTCATTTGAGCACAGAACCGCTGTGGGCGGTGTGGTCGCGCCCCGTAACTTGGCCATCGCCGCCATGCCACCCTCAACCGTGTGGTCGCCCTCAATCACGAGCTCGAGCCGTGCGGCAAGACCGATTTCCTCCATCGACCGCAGGAACGCATTCTTGCGGGCCATTGCCGACTTGAAGTTCAAAGGACCACTGATGAACGCAATGCGTTCATGACGCAAGGCCGCGAGGTGCTGCACCGCCTGGCGGATGCCATGGAGGTAATCAATCCGGATGTTGCTCACTCGCGGCCGCTGCGGTCCGACATCCACAAACACCAGCGGAACATTGCGCACCTTCAAGTCCTCGAGCAGCAATTCTTCCATGCCGAACGTCATTACCGCTACGCCATCGACCCTGCGCTCGATCATGCGGCGGACGGAACTCTCCATGAGCCTGGGATCGTGAACCGTGGAAGTCAGCAAAATCTCGTAATGGTGCTGAACCGCGATGGTTTCGAAGACTTGTACGATCTCGGGGAAGAACGGATTGGTGATCTCCGAAACGATCAGACCGAAAATCCGGCTGCGGCCGGAAACGAGCGCCCGCGCTTGCCGGTTGGGAAAATATCCCAGCTCGTTGACTACCTTCCAGACACGTTTCGCCAGGGCCGGATTGACGGTCGGAATCCGATTGATCGTCCGCGAGACCGTTGCCGTCGAAACCTTGGCGCGTTTTGCGATCTCCCGGATGTCCATACCGTTGCTTGGTTACCTTTTCCCGCAGTTCACCGCTTGGCCGTTAGTTCCCGAAACCTTTTTCCAGAGCCGTCCGGTCCCGGTCGAACCGGACTCAAACAGAATGCGGTCGCCGGGGGAAGAAGCACAATGCATGGCCAGAGACTCAGGCGCGATGCCTAGCGGCTTGCGTTTCGGCTCCAAGCATCCTGTAACTAGCCAGATTGACTAAGAGCGGTTGCTAAAAAAATGCCAGGTAGCCGCAGGTTCGCGAGTTACCCGGCAAGCTCTCCCCAGAAGGTCCTAGAACTCGAAGCGAATGCCAAACTGCGCATTCCTCGGATTGTCCATGACGGACAGAATCTCTCCGAAGTTGCTCGCACCGACGTCGGATCGCAGGCTATCGCAACCCTGGACCAAGTAGTAGTGCCGGTTGAAAAGGTTGTAGTACTCTCCGCGGAGTTGGAGCCGATACTGTCCCTCCCCGCCCATTGCGAAGTTCTTCAGCACGCTTACATCTTCGTTGGCTTGGCCCGGGCAACGCAGGGCCGAAGTCGCCGGTGACGGCGGGAGCACTCCTGCCGCAGGATTGCTGGCCACGGTCGACGGCATATAGATGTTACTTGCGGGAGGAGCACCTTGCCAGTTGGCCGGCAGTGGAACGAAGTGCTTAGTCGTGTTCGGCCCCGTGTAGCCGGCCAGGTTGAACTGCGGGTAGATGTCGCCCCAGAGCGGCCAGTAGGGATTGGACGCACTTACCGCGAACGGTGCGCCTGAGTTGTATTCGACGACCCCGGTGGTCGTCCATCCGCTGGCAATCGCATTCGCGACTCTCCCTCCGCCATTGAACCACTGCCGTCCCTTGCCAAACGGGAGCTCATAACTGACGAAACCCTTCACGACGTGGGCTAAGTCATACCCCGTGATGGCATGAGCTGCTTGACGCATGTTGCTGAAATCCTGAACACCGGTGTAGTAGCCGTTACCTCCCTGTTGCGAAGAAAAGCTGTCGCCCTCCTGCCGGGACCAGGTGTAACTCATGTCCATGGTCAAGCCCCGGCCGGTACGCTTGACCACGTCCACCACCATCGAATCGTAGAAGCTCTGACCGCGTGGAAGTCCGGCGTACAACAAGCTGTCGTAGCCCCAATAATTAGTGTCTGCGTCGGCCAGTTGCGGGGAGGGCGCGATCGCCGCAAGAACAGGACCACAGAAGTTCCCGTATACATATTGGTTCCCGGATGGATAAGGGACGCCGTACTGGGCGGCGGTGGCCGGATCGCAGACCCAGGTCGGCGCTGACGGGTTCAGAAGACCTTGCTGTCCCAACCGCTGAAAAGTCGAGCTTGGGCCCTCGTTCCACGCCAGCGATGAGTCGGTGAGGCGGTGGCCGCGATTGCCCACGTAGGAGATTTCCAGCCTCGTATTGGGTGTCAATTCCTGTTGGATGCCAAAGTTGAATTGCTCGATGTAACCGACGCGCAAGGCGCGAGGATCGGTGTATGTAACCGGAAACAGGGACGGGTCGGTTGGCGGCGTGTTGGCGTCGGGTTTGGTGACAGTGCCCGGATAGCCATTGTCCCAATTCGCAATGGCGCCCGTCTGGTTGATGCCCAGTTGCGGCGCGAATGCGTTGGGCACGCCTTCAGAGAAATCCAGGCCCGGAGGGTTGTAAATGAGACCAAAGGAGCCCCGGAATACAGTCTTCGGCTTCAACGCGTACGCAAAACCAAAAGACGGTCCGAAGTTCTTTGCGTATTCGTTCTTCTCAAAACTGTCCCCGCCATTCTTGGCAAAGGTCAGCAACCCGGGAGCACTGTAGTTCGGGTTGATAGCGTTGAGGTCGTAGTTGGCCCAGTTCCCGTATTTCTCATGAAAACGGAAATTGTAGTTCCAGCGCAGCCCCATGCTCAGGGTGAGCTTAGACGAGACCTTGTAGTTATCCTGGGCGAACAGATCCAGCTCTTTTTGCCGTCCGTACAAGTTGTGCGCCACAGACTCACTTGCCCTATCGGCCATGCCAAGCATGAAACTGGCAAAGCTGAATCCATCGTAGGGATACCCTGGGCCGGACGTATAGTAAAAAGGAAAATCAAAAGAGAGTGCCCCGGAACCGGAGCGGCTATTGATCTGGCGGGCCGTGAAATCGCCACCGAACGTCAGATTGTGGCGTCCCTTCGTCCACGTGAGCGCATCGCCGGTGATGACGTTGACTCCCGAGAAATTTCCTTGCCATACACTGCCAACGTAGCTCTCGGTATGGCCGTAGTAGGCGTTCTGGTCGTTGAAATCGAGGAACGGAAATGTGTTCGCGCCGGTGTTGCCAAACCCAAGTTGCGACGACCAATTGCCAGGATCGGTCGGCGCGGCGTTCTGGTAGTCCATGTTATATGTGAAGTTCAAGACGTTCAGAACACGAGGAGTGAAGGTATGGCTTTCGCTGAGCCGCACCTGGTGGTTATAGAAAAGAATGTTCCGGGCGTCCGAAAACGGGCCACCGTTTTGCGTGCCCTGCTGCCAGATGCCTCCGCTATCGTCCAGCAGGCTTGGCTTATGGTTATAAATCCAGGAGGCGGACACGCGATCCTGTTCCCGTAAGACGTGGTCCAGCTTCACCACGAACTGATTGGGGGTCTGCGTGGGCGTGGTGGCAAGGAGCCCCCTGGCGTTGTTGTCGACTCCCCCATACTGTGGCGCATAGTACTGCTTGTAAATGGCAGCTATCTTTTGCGATGTCAGGCTGAGCCGACTGGTCGGGATGACATTGTTCGTAAACTGACACGGGGGATTGGGGCACACGCCTGCCGGCGGATTGGGATCATAGATCATGTTCACCTGCGCCGGGATTAGCTGCCCAGCCTCGTTGTACACCATGGAGCCCGGGATGACCGCTCCCAGCAATTCGCTGAAGTCGGCACCGGTGCTGCCCGGGGCGAGACCCAGCATCTTTAGAGTTGGGACCGTCTGGCTGCCCCCAGCCAACCGCCAGTCAACCTGCGTGAAGCGCTCGAAGGTTCCAAAGAAGAAAGTCTTGTTCTTGTAAATCGGCCCTCCCAGGCTGAACCCGTAGTCCCAGGCCCGCTTCTTTGGTTTCTCTTCGCCGAAGTAGTCATTGTTCCAGGTGTTGGCGTCCAGCAATTCGTTATGGCCGTACAGGAAAGCGGATCCGTGAAACTGATTGGTGCCCGACTTCAGGTTCATGGCAATGACGCCGCCGCCCGTAATGCTGCTTTGCGCATCCAGTCCACTGGTTTGTGCCTCCACCTCTTGCACAGCTTCCATGGCGGGACCCTCGGACATGGAATTGCCCTGATAGCTCGCTGAGCCGGACGTGCCATCAACCGTGTAATCTTTGGTGAACCACTGGCCGCCGTTGACTACAGCACCATAGGGATTGCTGTAGACCGAATAGCCGGGCGTGAGCGCAACCGCAAAATCTTCGACGAAGCGTCCGCCATCATAGATACTCAACGGAAGACCCTCGATCACGCTGCCCTTCATGTTGGTGCCTTCCGACGCCCTTTCCGTGTCCATCACCGGCGCATCCGCTGTGACCGTCACAGTCTGTGCCACCGCACCAACCTTGAGCGCGGCGTCGAGCCGTGCCACTTCTGTCGATTCCAGAGTGATAGCGGGACGGAGCAGGGTTTCAAATCCGTCCTTCTTGAATTCAACCGAGTACTGTCCTGGAAAAAGGTTGGGGATAACGTAAATGCCGTCGCCATTGGAGACGGTTTTCGTGGGCACACTTGTGCCCGTGTTGGTGGCGGTCACTTCCGCGCCAGCAACCACCGCTCCAGTCGAATCGGTCACCGTGCCGGTGATCGAGGCACGATTGGTCTGGGCGGCCGCGTTCCTAATACTCACCTGCATCAAGAAGACGATCAGAAGGGGGAGGAAGAAACCGAGGGATCGAACGCTGCGCATATTGCCTCCATGGCTAGCAAACGTTTACCACAATAACCCCAACAGGCCACCCGGCAACGCTACGGAATTCAGCCGCACCTTGTCTGTGATTCTGCTCACAGATTATAGTGATGGCAATTCTTACAGAGGAAGCCTGAAGTTCTTTTCCCGGCGTCTCCAGGGTTTTTTTCGCTGCCGGATGGCTTTCGGAGCCGTTTTTAGCAAACGTTTTCTACACGGCGGTTCTACGGCGAAACGCTTCCCTTGTCAAGTCCCTTTTTTGCACCCGCCTCAGCGCCTTGGCACCCCCCAAGGTTCCGGGGTCCTCCGTCCACACCGGATCCCACTGGCGAAGCCGAAGGGTACCTTGTGGTTTACGCCTTTTCGTAAGCGAGTAATCAGAATTTCCCTAGATCGGAATCCTGGAAGGTGTGTCCACTTCTGGCCTCATGTTCACCCGCGCCTCCTTTCCGCAGTGACGCGCCGTGCCAACTGTGAACCAACCCTAACTGATTGATTTTAAAGTACGTTACAGGTAAGTCCTTATTCCTCAAAGACCTGGGGGAATCGCTCCCCCTAAGTCTTTGATTTCCAAAGACCGTGTCCAGGGGGTCAAGCGCACGGTATCGACAACTAGGACACACCTTCATCGAATCCGCGATAAATTCACCCGTACTTCATACTCGGGCACCGCATTGATCCCGGACATACCCGCGATTTCGCCGCTGGGTGGAAAGCGCGGCCAAGCATCAGGGGGTAAATAAATTTTCGCGTCTTTGCGCAGGGGCATGATCTTGAGCTCCAGATTCTTGCCCACGGCTTCGGGAGCGAACCGCTTCAACCCGATCTCCCATGTCGTTCCTTTGCAGAAGTCGTCCGCGAGCAAGTGCTGGCCGGCATAGAGCCGCGCCACATCCCCCGCGTATTGAATCCGCAGGAACGCATCGCTAAGACCGTCCAACGTGTGTGCGGGAATAGCGATGCGCCACTCGCCGGCGCGGTCGAAGTCGGAATCAGTGGGAGCCATGGCGTTGTACTTTCCCATCTTTCCCGGCGCCGAAGATGCCGCAGCACGAATTTTCTCCCAACGCACGGAAACCTGTTTTGCCGCTATGGCCGCGGAGTAAGTAACGAACACACCGTCACGGCCAATTCGCTGGAGCGGCACATTCGCGAGCGGCGCATTTTGCAGGGCGGGAAAAACCGAGAAGTGGAGCTGCTGAACGGCGCGCGCACGCAGGTGCAGGCTCGTCTCGTCGAAGAAGACATCCGCCGGCGACAGAACCACATGCTCGCCGCCCGGCAGCTTGCATTTCCAGATGTCGAGCGCCTCCGATGGGGTCAGCACGACGATCCGCACTGTCTGGCCTGCCTTGGATCGCGCGCTCAGAGCGATACCCGGGCCGGGCCGAATTCCGTCAACATAGCGAACGCCGGGCGCACGCGAAATCACCGCCGTGGCAGCTCTCAGGGAGGCCAAAGTGCTTTCGTCGAAAGCGAACTCCGTTCGAATGCCGGGCAGTGAAAAGAAAAAGTAATACTCGACGTTTCCGTCGCGGACCCTAGTCAAGGGTTGCGCGGTCGCGTACTTGAGTAATATTCCGTCGAGATCGAGGTTCACGGGCCAGATGCCATAGGTACCCGACGCGAGCCCCACGGGTTTTCGCGGCAGCAGAACCGTCTCAGACGGCAAAATGAGCTTGATCTGAAATCGCCGGTGATCGCGTAGCGGATAATTCCGGGCGTAGTTGTTGAAGAACACAAAGGCGCGACTTCCTTGGGTGCGCGCGGAGACGCGCACGGTGGAACGATCCGCGGCGCTGGCGGGCACAACGCTGGGCAGCGCCGGGGCCATCGGGGCAAGAGAACTGCCGAATTCTTGGAGGAACAGGTGCAGCATCTTAGTCGAGCGAAAGGCAGGATTCATCTGCCCGAATTCTCCCAGCGGCGCCTGGAAGTCGTAGGAAACTTTAGGCAGATCGTAAACTCGATCTCTGGCAACGGATTCCTGCAGGCTGGTCAGTTTGCCCTCAGGATTGGAACCGCCATGAAACATGTAGTAGCCATAGAGATTAGCGCCCGAGCCCAGGCGGGTTAGTGCGATGGCGGCGACGTCATCCGCACCGATCACCGGGCGGCGGTGATACGCGACTTGCATGCCTCCGCCGGCTTCCGCCATCAAGTAAGGGTATTCGGGTCGGGCGGTTTGCACCGGCGCTGACGGGCCGCCCATTTCGCCGTTATCGCGCGTGTCTTCGAAGAGGTAGTACCCGCTCGGCGGCAAATCGGTCAGCGTGCTTTCCCAGAAATTATCGGGATAACCGCCAAAGACCGGAATCACTTGGCCGGCGGGAAAATCGGGATTACCCCAGCCCGTCACCGTGTAAAGGGGAGCTTCGATTCCGGACTCGCGCGCAATCTTCTTTAGCTCGGAGATGTGCTCAGCGCCTGCGCCGGGACCGTGCTCGTAGTATTCGTTCTCGAATTGGATTCCGATGATCGGCCCGCCATCCCTCCACAACAGTCCTTTCACCTGTTCGCCAATTTGTCCGAAATACCGCTGGACGTAGGACAGGTAGTGGGGATCATTGCGACGAGTGACACCCTTCGTAAGCAGCCAGTCCGGGAAGCCGCCATTCCGCACCTCGCCGTGCGACCACGGGCCGATGCGCAGGAAAACATACAGTCCGTGCTTCTGGCAGAGTCCAAGGAAGCGGCGCAGATCGCGCTGTCCGGACCAATCATATTGCCCCTCAGTTTCCTCGTGATGAATCCAGAACAGGTAAGTGGCAACAATCTGAACTCCGCCCGCCTTCATTTTCAACAATTCTTCATCCCAGTATTGCTCGGGGTAGCGGGAGAAATGAAACTCGCCCATCACCGGAAGCCAAGGCTTGCCATCGAGCGTCAGATATTGGCTGTTCATTCCAATGGCATGACCCGTGGGAGATTTTCCGCCCAGCCATGGGTTCGGAATTACTCGCGCATCCGGCCTGCTGGCGTCGATTAGGGTAGTATTGGCGGGGTGAGACTGGACCGCAATAGGAGAGAAAATTGCCAGAACTACAAACACCACGGCGGCCTGGCCCCACCTAGTAAGTGACTTCAAAAGCTTTGCCCTCCAGAACCACGGCATCGTCCTCCGCCGACGAGCACTTAATCACCACCGGCACACCCGGCTTCAGCGCGCTGTGCTTAATCTCTCCGACAGCCCAGGACAACCCGCTCCAGATCACTTTGTCGTAGTTGATCTCGACCGGAACCGGCTTGCCATCTTGCGAAGCGCTCAGCACGAACACCTTGCCCATGTTCGTGCCATTCGGCGGTCCGCCCTTCCAACTCCGCATGATGCTTCCGTCCTTGGCCGAGCGCTGCTGCATAACGATCCGCAAATCGGCCTTTGCGGGAGCGATCACTTCCGCCTGGATCATGTTCTTCCCATGCGGCAAGAAGCTGATCGCAAGCGGGACGATGGACTGCGGGATCTCGACATCCTCCTGAACACCCAAGTCGTACTGCGCACTGGAATACCTGCCGAAACCGACGACAGCCATTTCCCCGGGGCCCAGCCGTATGTGATCGCCCGCAAGCACGGGCTGGAATCCAGCGTCGCGAAAGATCACACGACCGCCTCCAACCGGCCCCTGTTCCTTCGACAGACGCGGCATCTGGATTTCTGCCACGCTCTCGGCCGGGTTCACCACGGCATAAACCGATCCGTCGGCATCGAGTGACCCAAAACCGTAGGGCTGAACCTCGCCCGGAATTCCGCCGAAGGTTTTTGTCCGTCCCTTCGACTGCAGCCCAAGATAAAGCGATTGCACTTTCGCAAACCAACGCGCATCGTCATCACTCAGGAACTCCAGGTTGCCATGGACCGTGTTCACCCAGCCGCCGCGCGCCATCATCAGGAGCAACGCTCCCTTCCAGGCGTGCGTCTTGCGGTAGTAAATCGTGCCGGTGTTGCCGAGCATGAATCCGGTCGAATCAATCCTTTCGAGCGGCAGGAAACTCTGTTCGTAGCGCCGCACCATGTGATCGCTATAGATGTCCATGGAGCGCCAGAAATTCATCTCCGGCACGTCCGAAGGCCGGGGGTCGCCGGAATAGAGTGAATCGAACACCTCGAGCCAGCGCAGGTCGACCAAATTATGGAAAGGGAAAGGACCGGAGGTGGATTCGACGTCGCCGCCAAAACCATTGAAAGCCACCAGCACGACATCAGGATTTCGCCGCCGGAATTTCTTTAAGGCCTCGCGAAAAGCATCAGCATTGCGCGTGCTAATTTCTTCGGGAGACTTCGACTTCGCGGTTTCGGGAGTGGCCGCTCCGAAGTCGACAAAGTCGAACTTGAACATACGGATGCCGCGGTCGTACCAGTACTGCATTGTGTCCATGAAACTGGGCAGAAAACCGCCTTCCGAAAACGACATCGAACCCTTTTTTTCGTTGAGCGAGTCCCGCCATTCCGGTCCTGCGTTGATCTTGACCAGTGTATTCGTGCTGAACCACAGACCCGGCATGATGCCATTCTCCCGGCAGTTGCGGATCCATGCGTCCGGACCATTGGGCCAATTGGGCTTGCGCCAAGTGCGATAGCCGCCGTCGGGATCGAACCAGAATGCGTCCATCATGTAGTAATCGACGCGCACCCCGAAACGGCGCAGGCGCAGGATTTCGTCCAGCTCTTTCATCGCCAGTTGCTCGGTCAGAGGGATGTTGTCCGAGAGCTCGTCGTAGGCGGACCAGTTGTTGTAAACAAAGATCGGATCACGAGCCAGCGGAGCGCCGAGAAGGCCGATAGCCGCATGGCTCGCGGCGGTCGCATTGCTGTCCGCGGCATCTTTGTTGTCGAGAGCAGACTTATGCGGGCTGGGCGGCGCCGCCGCCGTGGCGCTTTGAGCAAAACCCAGACTCGCGACCAGCCAGGGAATAATTACGGACACTGCGATGATTCGCTTCATAAGGATGCTACCCTTCGGCTGCTTAGGCTGACGGCTATGCTACGGCTCTGACGTCAACCACTCTATGGTCGTTGATATGCCCCGATGCTGTAGCCAGTTCCAGCAGGCAGTGGGTGTCCCCAGAAATCCTGCGTGCCCATGGAGCATTTGCTGATTCCGCTACAGACATTGGCTCCCGCGCCCGCTGCCGGAGAGCCAGGCAGCAACTGAAAGCCGGTGCCTGGCTTCCCCACTGCGTGATAATCCGCGCTTCTCAGCATTGGGTTCATGTAATGGCTGTGGAGGTCCTGGTGTGCCCCCACTTGGTATGCGCTGAAAGTGGCGTAGGCAGCGGCGTCAACTTGCCAGTTTGGGGGAGATGCCGAAGTCGTCCAATAGATGTTGTTGTCCAGAACGAACGCAGAGGTTGTTTCAATCATGCCCGGGACCGTGGCATAGATGATGTTGTTCTTGAAAACCCGTGGTTCGCTGCCCGAGTACTTCGCATCGCTGGTGCTGAAAGCGGCCGCATTGGAGGCCGGATTCCAGTAAAATGTATTGTTGTAGATCTGCACACCGTCCAGAGACCCGTTGTCCCAAGTGTGAAGAAACACCTCTCCTTGCTTCGAAAGGTCGCTCCTGCGGCCGTTATTGGAACACACGTTGTACCGGAAAACATTGTTGAGACTGGCCCTCCCGCCGGCGCCAAAAAAAGCGACGCAATAGCCCGCGGAATCGTGCCCGTAGTTGTACTGCACGACATTATCGTTGTTGAAATAATCGATGTCGAAGTCTCCACCATCGCCGCCCCAACTCTGGTTGGCATACGACTCGTTGTACTGCACCGTACAGGTGTGGCAGTACCACTCCCATAGGCCCACGGGCGTGCTGCCGGTGCAGTTGGGACAAAGCCCGCTCTTGTACACGACATTCCTTTGCAGTAATCCGTTGTTCAATTCCGAGATCAGAATTCCATCGCCGTAGATATCGTGCGCCGTCGAGTTCTGCACCGTGACGTTGCTTCCCAGAGGCTGGGACACCCCGTTCCCCTCAATCCATGCTCCGCCAGCGCTTACAAAGATGCCTTCGGAAACGTGGCTGTCATGGGCCGTCACCCCATCGATAAGAACATCATTCATGATCTGTCCGGCCGCATTGGCCGAGATGAAGACTTCACCAGAGTCGGCTCGCTTGGTCGAGGCGTAAGTGGCGCCATGCACGTTCAAATTCCTCAGGTAGATGTGATGGATGCTCGTATTAGGGGTGTTGCCGGAAACGTAAACGCCGTATCGGTTGCCGCCTGTGATCTCAAGATTATTGATCTCCCAGTATTGCTGGTTGAACAGCTTTAGAGCCGCCTCGGCATTGCCTCCGCTGATCACCGGCGGCGCGCCCGTTCCGTAAGCATCGATCACGATGGGGGTGTTCGCCGCACCCGAGCCTTGAGGCGTCAGGGCTCCGTTGCAAGCCGTGCCCCGGTGGAGCATGAGATGATCTCCTGGTAGAAGAGGGAACGCGTTCACGCTCACCACCGTATTCCATGGCGACACCTGCGTCCCGTTGCCGTTTTGGCCCGCCGAACAATCGAGATAATAGGTGGCGGCGGGACGTGGCGCGGGCGGAACAGAAGAGGAATGGCCTGGCGCCGCGTTCGCATGAAGTACGGAAAATGCGAGCAGCGCCACAGCGGCTGCCAGACCGCGGGGCAAGACATTCTGAATCAGGTACGACATTCGCTCCCTTCTTGTTTCCTTAAAGACCTGGGATATGAGATGTGCTGGATAGCAGCTTAACTCTACGTGACACGCAGGTAGGTCGAATACTGCTCCTCGCCAATCTCGGTAAACGGCAGCATCTTGGTCGGCACGCCATCAGTTCTGACTTGCCAGCTTCGCTCATCCATTCTCTTGGCGCCCAGCAATTCGGCCCGGGTCAGCGCCGGTTGAGTATCTGTGATTGCAAACGGTACAAGCGGTCCAAATACCAGCGCGACAGTCTCCGGATGCTGTCGATCGACGGGTTCGAGCCGCATTGTCATGGGCAGATCCAGTTCAATGCGGTCGCCAGTGCTCCATTGGCGATGGATAGCCGCAAAATTTCCTGGAGTTGCCGTGGTCTTCACGCGGCGGCCGTTTACCGAAATGGATGCGCCACTCGCCCATGAGGGAATCCGGAAACTCAAAGAAAAATCCCTGACCCGCGAGGTTTTCACATCGAACTGCACCACGCTGTCAAACGGATACTGGCCTCTTTGCGTGAGCGCGACTTCGGTGCCCTCTTGCATCCATCGCAGTGTGGATGGGATGTACAAGTTCACGTATACCCCGCGCGAATCGCGGAAGTAGGTGTTGATGCGATAGTCGGTCGCCACCTGGGGTAGAGTGCCGAAGCGTCAACCCGGTGCGTAAGCACCGAATCACCGATGGCAGTACCAATGCACATTGGAGGTCACGATGCTGTAGCACCGAACCGGCAAGATGTAGCGAATGAAAGAGTCGTACGGCGAAGGCCTAGCCAGCCACGCCGGCTCCGAGTCTTGCGGGCACGGTCGTAAGGCCGGATACGAAGCGTAGACAGGAGGAACTACGGGCCAGGTTATTGAGCCGCGAAATACCCCAAACTTCAGGACGCCGACGCCCTGACACAACGCGGAAGGCAACATCCTGCCAAGCGCCATCGCGAGCTTGGTTGGAGTCCTGCGCGGTCTGTGACCCTGGCACGTGGGGACACATCTTGCACGGTAGTTGAGAGATCCCGGGTTCTCCCGAAGGCCAGCGTTTTCGGGACGCATCGGGAAGTCCAAGGACAGAAGACGATGACGAACGAACACGGGAAGTCGGACAGACCCATAGTACCGGGGAAGTCTCCGAACAAAACCAGAGCATCGGCGGCGGAGGAGATGGAGGGAAGGGGTCTGGCCAAGGGGAACCTGAGCCAGCAAAACGCGTTCCGGACTCAGAGCCGGGTCGACGCGCCCAGTGCGCTGGCGCAGGTACGACAAACGGCAACATTGAACAAGGATGTGAAGTTCACCGCTCTGTTGCATCACATCTACCGGATCGACACTCTGCGGTTTGCTTACTTCCAGTTGAAGAGGCATGCGGCGGCTGGTGTAGACGGTGAGACGTGGCAGCACTACGGCGAGGCCCTTGAGCAAAATCTCCAGGACCTGTCCCATAGGCTGAAGCGCGGAGCGTACCGGGCGAAGCCGGTGCGTAGGGTGTACATTCCCAAGGCGGACGGGCGGCAGCGACCGCTCGGCGTCACGGCGCTCGAAGACAAGCTTGTTCAGCGAGCGACGGTGGAAGTGCTCAACTCCATCTACGAAACCGACTTCCTCGGCTTCTCTTATGGGTTCCGGCCAGGACGCAACCAGCATAAGGCGCTGGACGCCCTGTTCTGTGGACTCCATCAGCGACGTGTGAACTGGGTGCTGGACCTGGACGTGCGCAGCTTTTTCGACCGGCTGTCGCACACATGGCTGGTCCGGTTTCTCCAGCATCGGATAGCGGACCGGCGCGTCGTGCGGCTCATCCAGAAATGGCTGAACGCAGGCGTGCTGGAAAAGGGAACGCGAACGTTTGTAGATGCGGGCTCGCCGCAGGGCGGAAGTGCATCGCCATTGCTGGCGAACATCTACCTTCATTACGTCTTTGATCTCTGGGTTCAGGCATGGCGGAAGAAGCGGGCGCACGGCGATGTAATCGTGGTGCGCTACGCCGATGACATCGTGGTTGGATTCGAGCACAAGGACGAGGCCGAACGGTTCTGGGCGGAACTGAGCGAACGAATGCTGAAGTTCCAACTGGAACTGCACCCGGAAAAGACGCGACTCTTCGAGTTCGGACGCCACGCGGCGGCGAACCGAAAGCGCCTCGGTCTGGGCAAGCCGGAGACCTTCGATTTTCTCGGCTTCAAGCACATCTGCGGAAAGACGAAAAAGGGACGGTTTCTGGTGCTTCGGCAGACGGTTCGCAAGCGCATGCAGGCCAAACTGCAGCAGGTGAAAATCGAGTTGCGGCGACGCATGCATGACCCTGTTCCTGAAGTCGGTGGGTGGTTGAAGTCCGTTGTGAGTGGGCATTTCCGTTACTTCGGAGTACCGGGCAACGGACATGCTCTGGCTCACTTTCGTTTCACCGTGAGCAACCTCTGGTACCACGTCTTGCGACGACGGAGCCAGAAAGGTCGCATTCTGTGGGAGCGAATGAATCGGCTCATCCGCCGCTGGCTGCCTCCGGCCCATATCTGCCATCCTTATCCCTCGCGCCGTCTGCGCGTCACCACCTGAGGCAAGAGCCGTATGCGGGAAATCCGCCCGTACGGATCTGTGCGGGGGGTACGGCGAAAGCCGTATCCCTACCGCGACGAAGCGTCAACCCGGTGCGTAAGCACCGAATCACCGATGGCAGTACCAATGCACATTGGAGGTCACGATGCTGTAGCACCGAACCGGCAAGATGTAGCGAATGAAAGAGTCGTACGGCGAAGGCCTAGCCAGCCACGCCGGCTCCGAGTCTTGCGGGCACGGTCGTAAGGCCGGATACGAAGCGTAGACAGGAGGAACTACGGGCCAGGTTATTGAGCCGCGAAATACCCCAAACTTCAGGACGCCGACGCCCTGACACAACGCGGAAGGCAACATCCTGCCAAGCGCCATCGCGAGCTTGGTTGGAGTCCTGCGCGGTCTGTGACCCTGGCACGTGGGGACACATCTTGCACGGTAGTTGAGAGATCCCGGGTTCTCCCGAAGGCCAGCGTTTTCGGGACGCATCGGGAAGTCCAAGGACAGAAGACGATGACGAACGAACACGGGAAGTCGGACAGACCCATAGTACCGGGGAAGTCTCCGAACAAAACCAGAGCATCGGCGGCGGAGGAGATGGAGGGAAGGGGTCTGGCCAAGGGGAACCTGAGCCAGCAAAACGCGTTCCGGACTCAGAGCCGGGTCGACGCGCCCAGTGCGCTGGCGCAGGTACGACAAACGGCAACATTGAACAAGGATGTGAAGTTCACCGCTCTTCTGCATCACATCTACCGGATCGACACTCTGCGGTTTGCTTACTTCCAGTTGAAGAGGCACGCCGCAGCCGGTGTGGACGGAGAGACGTGGCGGCACTACGGCGAGGCACTTGAGGAGAATCTCCAGAGCCTCTCCCATAGACTGAAGCGCGGAGCGTACCGGGCGAAGCCGGTGCGTAGGGTGTACATTCCCAAGGCGGACGGGCGGCAGCGACCGCTCGGCGTCACGGCGCTCGAAGACAAGCTTGTTCAGCGAGCGACGGTGGAAGTGCTCAACTCCATCTACGAAACCGACTTCCTCGGCTTCTCTTATGGGTTCCGGCCAGGACGCAACCAGCATAAGGCGCTGGACGCCCTGTTCTGTGGACTCCATCAGCGACGTGTGAACTGGGTGCTGGACCTGGACGTGCGCAGCTTTTTCGACCGGCTGTCGCACACATGGCTGGTCCGGTTTCTCCAGCATCGGATAGCGGACCGGCGCGTCGTGCGGCTCATCCAGAAATGGCTGAACGCAGGCGTGCTGGAAAAGGGAACGCGAACGTTTGTAGATGCGGGCTCGCCGCAGGGCGGAAGTGCATCGCCATTGCTGGCGAACATCTACCTTCATTACGTCTTTGATCTCTGGGTTCAGGCATGGCGGAAGAAGCGGGCGCACGGCGATGTAATCGTGGTGCGCTACGCCGATGACATCGTGGTTGGATTCGAGCACAAGGACGAGGCCGAACGGTTCTGGGCGGAACTGAGCGAACGAATGCTGAAGTTCCAACTGGAACTGCACCCGGAAAAGACGCGACTCTTCGAGTTCGGACGCCACGCGGCGGCGAACCGAAAGCGCCTCGGTCTGGGCAAGCCGGAGACCTTCGATTTTCTCGGCTTCAAGCACATCTGCGGAAAGACGAAAAAGGGACGGTTTCTGGTGCTTCGGCAGACGGTTCGCAAGCGCATGCAGGCCAAACTGCAGCAGGTGAAAATCGAGTTGCGGCGACGCATGCATGACCCTGTTCCTGAAGTCGGTGGGTGGTTGAAGTCCGTTGTGAGTGGGCATTTCCGTTACTTCGGAGTACCGGGCAACGGACATGCTCTGGCTCACTTTCGTTTCACCGTGAGCAACCTCTGGTACCACGTCTTGCGACGACGGAGCCAGAAAGGTCGCATTCTGTGGGAGCGAATGAATCGGCTCATCCGCCGCTGGCTGCCTCCGGCCCATATCTGCCATCCTTATCCCTCGCGCCGTCTGCGCGTCACCACCTGAGGCAAGAGCCGTATGCGGGAAATCCGCCCGTACGGATCTGTGCGGGGGGTACGGCGAAAGCCGTATCCCTACCGCGACCGAGCAGCAGGCCCAGTGCTGATTGTCGCGGTAAAATTTATGTCCCTTGAAATTGTAGTCCGAGTAATAGAACGTTCGGCCGTCGACCTGTAACGGCTTCGCACCCAGCACGGTGTTGTACATTACGCGCTCCATACTGTCGCCATATCGAGAGTCGCGGGTCGCCCGCAGCAGGTAGCGCGTCAGCTTGAAGTGCGCGTAGGAACCACAAGGTGTTTCAAAGCTGGCGTGGCTGTTGGTGAGGCTTTCGTAAACGTCCGCGCTATCCGGGGCGCGAAGCGTCTCATCCGGCCCCCAACCTCCAGTAGCAAAACTTTGCTGCGAGAGCATTTCAAAAGCGTTTTGTGCTGCGCGTAGGTGCTTCTCACTGCCTAAAGTCAGATACGCCTGCATCGCCGAACTCAACGAATTTACATAGCTGTAAGCATGTCTGCCGGCCAGGACATTGCGGCCCTCCGCCAACGGATCGTAATACTCATCGTCGAGATACTGCCGCCCCAGTTCACGATATCGGTCTCCGGCCCCGCGCTGATAGGCCAGAAAGAGATTCTCTGAAATTGTGTAGGATTCGTCCCACGTCCAAATCTCGTCGTTTTTCGACCGCCAGTCTTTTCCATGTTCCACGGCATGCTTCGGAAAATGCGATAACGCGGTGTTGGTGGTGTGCTCGAGAATCGAGAAAGCATCGGGATCGCCAACGTATTTGTGCGAATCGATCAGTCCACAGACCAGCTTGTCGTAGCAGTACGTGGGGAAGCGGTTTTTCTCGTAGTAATCGCCCGAAATCGTCTGGGCGTACAAGCGGTTTAAGCGCAGCACCTTGTTTCTCGTTGCTTCGTCCCGCCGGATGGCATACATGCGCGCGAGTGCCGAGACCCATTGCCCAAAAGTACAACTCGGAGCGAAACCAGCTGCGTCCCCCCATTTGTAATCGGGATTGTAGTGGTACCAGCCACCCAGATCTTCGCCCGGAGCTGCCTGGCCGCTCATCTGACGCAACGGTTTCAGCAGGCTGTCGTCGCTCAACCCCATCAAGACGGAATGAGTCTCGTCCAGTTGCTTCTCATGAAGCTCACTCGCCAGCGCCACATCGCCGTAATCGAACTGCTCCAACGGCTGCTGAGGCAGGCCCGTGGCAACCTTCCCTGAGAACCAACGGCCAGGAATCACAGTCCCCGCAGTCATTAGTGAAACCGACTGCATGAATCTTCTGCGCGAAAGTCCAAGCGAAGCGATCATAGGTGCTTAAGAAGTATAATTCCTGGCCCTTAGGCCTTTCGAGGTTTTCGAGAGGCACTGTGCGAAGCATTGTGCCAGAAATAAGATACATGCGGATCCTGTCATGGAAACCGAGCCCCACCACTGATCGAGAGCATGAGCATCCTTACCTTTTGCACGAGCCGGGGCGTGCTTGATGGTTTCAAGGTCGCGGCAAGAGGTATCGAACCCGGCTTCGTCCTTAATCAAGGCTGAAAGTTGAGACCAGGGTTCTGTCGTCCAATCTGGGTCCATTAACAATTTCTGAGAGTTCCTCACAACGCCAAAAAATGGCTGCCAGTGCCCTTGAATGTCAATCGGTTACCGCCCATGAACCGCACACTAAGAGCCGGTGGCTGCCGGGAAAACGAATATGGCGACGGTGCAAACTATCGCGAAGATGATGAACTCGTACCCCAAGTGCCGGGGAATCATCGCTTAGTTGTCCCCCATGTGAAGTGTCTTGCTAAAGGGGCCCAATCGATTTAGATGAATCAGACGACGCAGAGGTTGGCCGAATTGAGCAGGACGATACGGGATCGTTTCGCGATTCGCAATGCAACGAAAATCTCATTTCGTTGAATCTCATTTAAACGTTGAAATCTATAACGGTGTGCCAGCGGTTTGCTGCGGCTGACGATCAAAGCCAAAACAAGGTACAGTCTCCGATCCTGGGGCACGCTTCCGAATCCGTGCGCGTCGCGTGAGCTGGACGTGGGGTTACGTCAACTGCGCCAGCGCATTGAGTTCCGTGGCGTCTGTGGGGATGGCGGCGCGCGTTCCTCCTCACCGCTCGATCCCTGCAGGCGACAGGAACTTTGCCCGTTCATTGGGCTACGATTTCGACGACCAGGACCACTACCAAAATCGTTACGAAGACAAGACCAGCCGCTAGTAAGAGCGCTATGAAGCCGACGTCTTAGAACAGAAGCGGAAACAGTTTCCAACTGCGACGGCGATAGTCCTCGAACCGAGAGGCGAAGTGTGCTGCGAGCAGGTTTTCTTCTTTGCGTATGCGATCAAGAACGAATATCGCGGCCAGGGCGAGGATTGGCAACGCGAGAAAGCTGGCGAACACCAGCGCGACTCCGGTTGGCATCAGCAGCAAACTCAGGTAAAGCGGATGGCGAATGCTGGCGTAAATGCCATTTTGCACCAGTCGATGGTTCGGTTGCAGCGTGACATACGCGCTGAAACATTCACCCAGCGTATTGAGCGCCAGCAAGCGCACACCGACCCCGATACCGCAAAGCATCAGACCCAAATAACGCCAGTAGTTGTGTCGGAGCGTCAGGATGTTTCTGCGATCCGCAAAGGGCAAGAACCATAGCAGAGATAGGGACAAAATCAGGAGAACTCCCAGTTGCAAACTCTGGTTTCCCTTCGGTGTTGAGCCTCTTCGGAGCGGGTAAAAATCCAACCGGAGCAGGACAGCCGTGGCCGCTCCGGCCAACACCACGGCTGCCAATCCGGCGCGCGCCGAGTTCAGAAAAAACGCCGGCAAATCATCGCATCCCCACCCGAGCAAGACCAGCAGAATACCGGGTACTAGCTGAACGGCGAGAAGAAACGCAGATCGAAGCATTGGAAGATGGAGTGCCGCTCCGGATGGCGGTTGTATAAAATTATGAGAAGGGTCACTCTCTATATGCGAAAGTCCATTGGTCCACATCTCGAAACTAGTTTGATCCCGATTCCTCAAAGCTGTTTGACGGCTCTGCTGCTGCTTCCCGTGCGTTTCCTGATCCTGCCCGCGATCTGGCTGTTTATGCATTTCAGGCGGCTGGCACGCTAGCGATCAGTGCAGGATTACCATCTGTTCGGCTTGTTCAATCGTCGGGCGCTTCATTTCTCGTGGAATTCCGCCCACCCTCCGGCTTTCTCGAGGGTGCGCATCATTGTTCCCTCCACCGTCCCAGGTGACGCTGGGCTACGTCCGAAGTTCATAGTTGCATCTCCTCGGTGTGGCAAGTACTGCGGGTCGTGTGGGTGCTTATGATCGGCGTCGGATTTGCGACATCGGCACTGCATGTTGTGCCTTATTCCGTTTCGGAAGGTCAATTCATCATCCTATTAAGGTCAATTCATTGTCCTATTAGCGATAGATTCACCGCTCGACGGTTTTCGTTGCATCGTTCGGCGATATCAATTCTTCCACTTCCGCCAGTTGGAAGCGAGCGGACCGAAATTTGGTTTAGGGGGAAAGCGCAACCGATTAACGACGCCGCAAGATATTGCTAAGGAATGGTTTACAAGTCTTGTTCAATGCATTGGCGAGATCAGCCAACCTTTAGAGCGTCGACTCGACCCAATTATTGAGAGCGATTTCCGGAATTGCGGGGTCGAATCGGTTTGACATCGATGGTTTAGGAATTGGTTGCTTTGAATTGTTGCAGAAGCCGGATAACGAGGAAGGGCAGAAAAACCGCAGAAATCAATCCCAAGTAAGTGTGGGCCACGATCTCTTCACCGACACGAAGCTGTAGATTCGGCAGGTCTAATGCAAGCGTGTGGCTCACCGCACTTTGTAGAAGAAGACTGAGTCCGCCTACGACCAGAAGGGGCAGCGAACCCAGGCACGCAGCCGCCACAAGCCCGGGCTTGGCCGAGCGCATATACGCAATCCGCAGATAAAGGCAGGTGTCGAGCAAAAACGTTAATGCCATCATGACGAGCAAGAGCTGGCCATGCTGCCAACTGTTCACGATCATTTTGGGGAACGACACCGGGAATAGGACGAGGAGCAGGCCAAACACCAGAGAGAGAACTGCCATGGCTTCGGCGGCATCAGCCAGGCGCACAACCACAATGCGCTCATGCACCTTCGCCCGAGCTATAGCAGGAGCGTTCACTGGCCGGCCACCTTTGCAAAACGGTCCAACAAGATTTCCATCACCGCCGCCATGCTGAATACCAGAAGCGCCATGTTCCGGGAATCTCGCCAGGCCCGTTCGGGATGCCAGGATTTCATGCCGGACTCCCGGCAATAGGTCTCGACCCACACGCTCGCAGCCATAATTCCACCTAGGGCCATTAAGACCGAGCCCAGCCCTATGGTATGGGGCATGAATTGAGACTGCAGAAGATTCCAGATCACTGAACTCGCCAGGACCAGCCCCAGGAGCCCTAATTCTCCGCGCTGGAATAGCCGTTTCGGGCTGAGCTGGAGATCTTTGCCGTGCTGATGAGCCCACGCGCGCGAAATCGCCCAGGTCAGAAACACCACAGGGATCACGTATAAGCTAATCCACCCCAGCCACTTGAGCGAAGTCCAGTCTGGCATGATTTTGTCCCGGCCCGGGCGCCGAAAAACACGCCCAAAGGTGCAATCTATCGTCCTATCCCAACGCGGGTCAAGTTACTCCCGGCACAGCACCCCGGCTCTCCGGAGCGGTGCCATTTAGCCTGATTTTCCCGCGGCTTGTGCGTATCTCTTTGATCTAGTGGTACTTGGGATGCTGGCTTTCTTGCTGGGTTTGAAAGCGGTGCCTCCAAAGCACCAGTACCCGGCGAGGGAGCCGCAGGCGAAGACCGACCACATTAGGGGATGGATCCATGCGGTGTATTTTTCCAAGCGGAGATTGGCGAGATCCCAGAAGGTGAGGGGCCAGATGATGATGACATAAACGCCGACGACGACCGTGACTAGAATGAAGCCAGCCAGAATGGCCATGACACCGGCGGACAGGCTTTCGAAGAGCAGCATGCTCCAGTGCTGGTGGTTAGGATCGGGGCAGCGGGGGCCGGCAACTCGCGGACGTTGGACTCGCGGAGACAATGGTCCTCCAGAGAAGTGCTCGGCGGGGGCGGGTATTGCAAGACTGAGGATAACGGGTGGGCAGACAGAGAGCCATATTACGAAAGACACTGCCACCACAGGAAGGCACCTGTGCGGGATTACCGACATGACCTTCGACGTGTTGGCAACGAATCCCGCGCCAAGAGAATGACCCAGCTCCGCGAGAGCGGAACCGGGCCGGTGGATCAGGCTTGCTGGTCTCAGGTCCTACTGCGGCGTGAAATTCTGGTGGTAACTCAGGCTGTCCACGTCCTGGAACATGGGCGTGCCCGGAGGTAAATCCGCCGGATTCAGGAAGAGCGTGTCAAACGAGTAATGGCGGGTGGGCGGGCTGTACACCGCAGTGCAACACTTGAAGGTGCCCGTGTTGTACTCGGAGTAGTACATACTCACCAGCGATCCGTTGTAATAGAGCTGCTGGCCGCCCCAGTTCTCGAGATAACGCAGGAAGTTGTGCATCCCTCCGTCGGTGCCAAAGTCATTGCTCACGCCCGCCCAGTGGGGTTGCGGGAAGGGAATGTTCTTGCCAGCGGCAACGGCCATGCGGTAGTAAGTCGTAATGGCGGGGCGGAGGGTGTAGTTGTCCGGATGAACCATGCTGTTGCCGTCATTCCAGTTGTCAGAGAGCACGGTGACCGAGTCGGCGAGAATAGCAGCCGCGGCGTGCGGAGTGTTATTGCTGCCGCCGGTCCAGAGGGGATCCGTCACACCGCTGTTGTAGTCACCCGCGACGTAGACCGGATTTTCCGAGGCCACGGTGAATCCACCTTGACCGTTGTCAGGGCGCACCGGCAGGTAGCTGGTGCCCGCGTTCATGCCGCCCGCTACCAGCTTCAGAACATGGCGTGCGCCGGTGACGGCGTTGGACACGCCGATGGTGGAGCAAGTGGTAACTTTGTAGGGATTGGGCGGTACGGTGTTGGTGTTGACGCCAAAGCCATTGCCAATGTTCACGGCGCCCCAGTTATCCAGTTTTCCGTTCTGATCGACGTCTTCGGGGGAGTAGTTGTAATACGTGACGGGATCCAGGACGCCGTCGGTCGTGGTCGAAGTCAGGGGCTGGCTCGAGTTGATCACGTCCTCCAACCCTGATTCGCCGCTGATCACGTTCGCCGGAGTTTGTCCGCCGTTCGAGGGATTGGGGTCGGGAAGCATGCCGCGATGATCGGAGAAGTAGAGGATGTAGCCGTTCTGATTGGTGAAGTTCACCAGATTGCCGGCGTCGTTTGCAGTGGTGTAGGGGGCTTTAGATGCCAGCCACAAGGCCAGGTTGCCCACGTTGATTTCGACGGCATTCATGATGCCGTTAACTGCGCAGCCATCGGCTTTATCGCGCATCTCGCCTTCGCGCGTGTCGTAAAAGTTAATCGGGTAGAAGGCGTTGGGATTGCCGATGGGAGAAGTGGCACCGGGGTTCATCTGCTGCAGGATGATGATGGCATTCGGGTTGTAAGGATCGGAACCGGGAGCGGTCGGCACCTGATTGTACTGGCGGCTGAAGCTCCAACTTAGCCAGTCGCGGGTAGTGCCATGCCAGGTCCCCGCGTTGTCGACATATTCTATGCGCATCCATGCACCCTGGCCATTGGCCGGAATGGCGGGGGTAGTGATCTCTCCTAACAGCGGATAAGAAGTCCAGGCGGGATAGCCGAGGGGCGCGATCCAATTGTTCGTAGGCACCGGTGTTATTGCTGCCAAGCCGTAGAACTCGGGGCCATTCACGTTGGCGCCAGCGGTATTCATGACGCCCGCGGCCACCGGGATCGGGTAGCTGGCACCCGGAACGAACTGCACATCGTCGGCGTCTGCGAGACCTGGCCGCTCGGGGTGGAGATCAGGCTGCGAGTCGGCCAGCAAAACGCGGATCTGTGCCTTGTTGTACAAGCGCGCACTCCCAAGCGCGCTGGTGGGCGACTCTCCCGGCTGTGGCTTGCGAACGATGGAAATCGGATCGGTGCAAGGCGGAGGGTTGCTGGTGCAACTGTTCTGCACAAACGGCAACTGCATGTTGGTTGCGCCGGTCAGGGAATTCACCAGGAAGCCATTAAACGTTCCGGAAGAAAGGCTGGGGAAGTTGGGATTGGCGGCACCTGCGATAGTGGGATAGCCACCGCTCCAACTGGCGTCGCCGGGCACGGTCGCGGCACCGGGAAGAGCAATACAGTTCGGTCCGCTGGGCGGAAACACGAGGGCGCAGCCGCCGCTGGCTTTGGGAACCCAGATGGTCCCACCATAGCTGCCGGCGGTAGTAAAGCCGTTTTCCAGTTCATCGGTTAGGATCTGCTGGAAGGCGGCGATCTTGTCGTTAAAAACCAGATTGCCCCCGGCGGCCAAAAACAGATTGCCGTTGGTGTGGACGCGGCCACCAAAGCCGAAGTCCGGTCCGGGGAAATAGCTGCAGTCGAAGCCGCAGAACACGCCAAACTGAAAGACCGGAATCAAGGCGACCTCGACTTTGCGGGTCATGTTCACGGACGCGCCGGAAGGACGTGTGGCAATGACCTGCAGGGTCATCGGGATAATCTCGGCGTCAAGACCCTGGTTTGCGCCGGAGCTGACAGTATTCCAGCCGCTCACCGGGTTCCCGTTGGCGTCCACGGGGTAGGAGATGGTCTCGTTGTAGTTCATCCCCCCGACCATGGCCGCGGTGGGAGGAAAGGTGGTCAGGTTCTGAATCTGGCCGTTGGTGGGGTTCATGGACTGGGTGTACAGCGCCGAGAGGTCGGCAGTGAGTTTCTCCATGCCTGACTCCGCGCCGTAGTATGCCCTATTGGCTTCCAGGTCATTGCCCCCCATGTGGGATTCGTTGGTGACCAGGAAGAGAAGGCCGGCCGCCACGCCCGACAGCAGCACCAGGATGAGGAGCGCCGCGATCAGCGTGAAACCCTGCGAACTATGTTTGCCCTGTCTCATGGTTGGTCTCCTGCCCAAAAAGCTTTACTGATAGTAATTACGAAAAGCCATATTGCGGGCGCTCACGGAAGTGGCCAGATACATGTTCTGGGACTTGTTCCCGTGGTTGATGACGCTTTGGCCCATGACTACGATATTGATCTTTTGAATCAGGTTGGGGGATTCCCCGGCGTTGAGAGGGTTGGGCTGATTCGGGTCGAGGACGGAATTCGTGGAATTATAAATGTCATATGCGAATTGCAAGTTGATGATGTCATCGGCGACTGGCACCGGGGAGAGGCCATTGACCTGGCGCATCAGGCGCGGAGTCTGCCCGGCGGGTGGTACCGTCAAGTAATACGTCACCGCGTACAGGCGATAGGCGATCGTGTTGGCTCCGGTGGAGATGGCCGCGATATTGTTGAGGGTCGCGCCGCTCTGATTTATGTTGAGCGGATCCTGATCCGCAAAGGCGATACCTCCCGGGCCCAGGCCCGTGACCTCGCCTACCGCCGTGCCCAGGCTGTTGCTGAGCATAATGAGGTCGCCCACCTGAATTCCGCCGGACGCGGTAATAAGTGGCGGAGCTGGCACATAGGCCGCATCGGGGGCGATAGTGATGTTGGAGCCGTCGCCCGGAACGGGGAAGGTTACGTCGTACTCCCACAAAGGAAAGTTGTAGTCGGCATAAATGACCGTGATGCTGTCGTTGATAACGGGCGGGGGCGCGGCAGCAATGACCGCATTGGCTTCAACCCCGTTGCTGAAGCCGGGGATGACGCCATACATGTAGTTGTTGTTGGGATAAGTGAAATTTGGGACGTGGCACGTTCCACTTTGGTCGCAACCGAACTCGGATAAGGTTGCCCCGCCGCCGTTAGGCAACTGGATGCCTCCAGAAGGAAGGCCGGCGCCGGCCATGCTGATATCTTTCACCATCAGCTCGATCGCAGCCCGCATGTTCTGCTGGGTTTCGGCGCGTTGCGTGACCAGCATGGTGGACACCAAGGCACTCTGGAAGAGGCTGGACAAGGCCCCGAAGACGATGAGGCCCACAGCTATGGAAATGAGCAGTTCAACGAGCGAGAAGCCGTGTCCCGGGTTTCGTTTTCGCATCTTCATAGTTCCTGTCCCAATAGTTCCTGTCCCAAGCCCTAGCGGAAGGCCGAAATCAAAGCATTGACGCTATAACTGCGGGGAGCCGAGGAACCGCCCGTGGTGTAAGCGACGGTCACCGTGATCTGCTTCAGATTGGGATTGACGGTGACCCCGTCGGCTTCCAGCACCGGATTGATTTGAATCTGGCGAGTGAAATAGGCCAGGCTCATGGGCACGTCGTCGGGGGTTCCCAAGATTCCGTCCGGACCGGGAAGAGGGATACACTCCGGTCCGGCGGGGCAGACTCCATTTGCAGGAAAGGGAATGTCATCCGCCGTGTTCACCAGTCCGTCGGGTCCGGCAGCAAAGAGTTGGGCCGGTCCGTCGGTAAAGATCCCACCGCTGGAGATATTGGCGATTTGCGAGAAGTTGATTTGCTGCGTGTTGCGGGCGGTAAAGATGCTTTCCAACGTCTCTTCCGCTTTCTGCCTGGCGATGAGATTCTGTTGTGCATTCTGGGTCGAGGCGATAGCGGTCGCGAAGACAGCGACGATGGTGAGGACGCCGATCATCAGGACCACGATCGCGATCATGGTTTCGATCAGCGTGAAGCCACGCTGCTGTGGGCCGGAGCGAAATCTGGATTGCGTCACTGTTGCACCCATGTGTTTACACCCTGGCTGTAGAGCCGCCATCCTCGGACTCTTCCGGTTGTGCCGAATACCGTAATGGCCCGCGAACTATACAAATCGCCGGGGCGGGTGAGGTAAACGACCCCGCTGTTGAAGTTTCCCAACGTGTCTTGCGAGGAACCATCGGGCATGAACATGATGTAGTTCTGGTTGCCCAGGATGCCCTGGTCGAAGTCAATCGCGACCATCCCGGTCCCGAAGCTATCGGGAGCGGCCGCGGGAAATCCCGGCTGCACCGCAAACTGAATGTCGCTGGGCAGCGAAAAAGTGGCCACGGTTACGGGAGGTGGCGACACTGGAACGCCCGTTCCCCAGTACTGCACCGTGATCGTTCCGGGAGCGGTGAAAGTGATTATGTAGCGCTTACTCTCGGTGATGGACAGGTTTCTGTAGTTGCGGATGACCGACAGCGTGGTGTCGTAGGCGGCGTCCACATGGCCCTGTTTGAACAATGGCATGAGAGCAATAAAAGTGATGGCCGCCATGACCATGCCGATGGCAATCGTGATCAGCATTTCCAGCAGCGAGAACCCGCGATTGTCTCTCGATGTCATAAGACGGCTCTAAGGGAGGAGGGCGAGGGCGTCGAACGCGTTACAGTAATGGAGCCCGTTTCTGAATCCGTGAGGACCATCCCGCACCCCGTTGGCGAACAACTACCCCTGCTCATCCTAGGGACACGCCGGGGCACCGTCAAAGCACTACGGTACAACTAAGGGCGTGACCTTTTGTCCATCCCAGAGCAGGGTCTGACAGGTGACCGAGGTCACCGATCGACAATTCTCTGTTAGGGATATAGGGTTCCTGGGATCGTGACTGCGGTAACTCGACTTGTCGGGGGGAAATTCGCTTCGAGACGTCTCAGCGGCCCACAATACTGCGGATATATCGCCTGCTAGTCGACTTGACTACCAGGTCAGGGTGACGCAGGTGACGGCAAAGTGGTTACCTAAGTCATTGAATATGGAGCAATAATATTGAGGCGAGCAACCGCGCTCTCCCATAATAGTACCTGGTGCCTAAACGGGACTGACTATTAAACGGGACGAACTATGCGAGTATGGATTCCGATCGGAGCTCTTTGGTGGTTGGGGTTGTACGCCGCCTTCGGCGTGCTCGTGCCCTGGCTGCTGCGCTGGACGCGAAAAGGCCGGAATGGACTCGAGACTAGCCCTCGCAAGCTGTACCGGCGAGGCGAACTTGGACTGTTCGGACTTTTGCTGGCCATCTCGGCCGTGCTCGACCTGCGCAAGTCCGGCTTGCCGACTCAGCTCATCCTGACTAACGCTGTGATCCTCATTTTCAGCGGCTTGATGGCGGCCTCAGCGTGGCTCGAGGACTATTCCAGGGTTTCGCAGGGACTGGCGAACCCGGACCATCGGACCTGGGTGGACTCGCGCAAGCTCCTGTTCCTGGTGCTTAGCGTCGCCTTCACGACCGAAGTTCTGCTGGAACATACCGCGGAGGTGTGGCAGCGATGAATGGCGCGATGAAGTCACCCCGCTTGAACGCCGTAAAGGTCAGATTGAGCGATTCAGCGATGCTGGCCGGAGCAGTCTCACTGCTTTATGCGCTCGCACTCATTGTTTATCCGCGCGCTTTCCCAGCGCTGCTGGAGCGTATTTTCGCGTGGGGGTATTTCTTTCCTGCGTTCGCGGTGCTGCTGGTGGTCACCAATGAAATTCTTCTTGTGCAGATCTCGAGGCGACGGGGTCAAAGACTGGGCCTGATCACGCCCGTGTATATCGCTTTTCTGACCGTTGCGGTCGTATTGGATTTCCGGCTCCTCGTGTCTGCTGCCGACGCGCAAGCGCCGCTTTCTCACCTGTTTCTCCGAGCTGCCAGCCGGGTTCGGGATGGAATCAGTTCCGAGGAACTGCTCATCTACACCCACCTGGCCACGGTGTCGGGAATTTTTCTTCCGTATCTGTTGGTGCGGGCGACGCAGAATTACGTGTCCGACGCGAACTCCGCCGCCCAGGATGCGAAAGTGCGGAGTGCCGTTACTGGACAGTAGATTTCCGGGGCGAAGCGGCGCGACGTAATCCCTCCGACAGATTGGCGTCAAATGCGCCGTCTGTTGCTCGGCATCTAAAGGGCTACTGGGTGGGCTCATTGCACCCGCAGAAGAAGCCCACTGCCGCTCCGTATAGCAAAGTTGTTTCTCTCCGAAGCAAGCGTAATTTGTCCAATCGGACTGCTCCGGCCCGCGTGCACAATCGTCACATCGGCGAGGCCGTAGATTCCACATGCGTCGGCAGAGAAGATCCACAGTGCTTGAGGCCGGTTATCACCGCTGATCTCGCCACGGCATTTCGTTCCGGGCCGGGATAGGGGGCGAACCAGCACTCCGTTAGCGGTTGGCTCTCCCACCACATGCATTCCGTTGGCCACCGGTCCACCACCTCGGTAGACGACATCACCGCCAATCTGCACCGTAGTCCACCAATTCTCCGGAGTTCCGCGGTCGGGACCGGTTCTAGGAACTTGTGCGTCCTCTACCTCCATCATGGATGCCAGAGCCCTCAGGTTGGTGGTCATGGGTATTCTTCGCTTCGAAACTTCGAGTGTCTCGAACCGCAGAGAGATTTTCGCTCCACTCCCGTTACTTGCCTCGACTACGTCGAGTACGCGGCCAATTGCTCTGGAACCGGCGCGAATCCGAGCCCCCGATGGCAGCGGTACATCCTGCATGAGGCGTGCGGTTACAATCTGCCCGGGCCTGGTCGTTCTTAAGTTCAACGAAGTATTCAGTTGCAGTGGCAATATGGTTCCGGCGGGGATCGCATTCTGCGCTAACGATTCCGCAGTCAGCACCAGCAAACCAGCCAGAAAACCAAACAACAATGTGTTTTTCAACGCAAGCTTCGATGGGTTCGGGTGAACCCCTGATTTCCTCATGGTCTCCATAACTCCTCCAGTCTCCTCACCCTATCCGTCCATATCTTCGAAAACCTCAAGTGGTCGTTCCGGTTTCCGAAGATAGGAATCAAAAAAACGAAGCAGAAACGGTGTTTGGCTCCCTACGCCTGTAAATAACAGCACTGGAACGTCCGGCTTGATCCGTTTCATTTCCGCTCGCACCGCAGCGCCAGTAGCGTCGGGCAGATCGTATTCCAAGAGAACGCCGTCTACCGGCAGAGTCGTCAGCAGGCGCAAGGCTTGGCCGCCAGTTGTCGCCGGCATGACCTCGTAGCCCGCTGTTTCGAGCATGTCTTTCAGCGCGCCCATGTACTCAGGATGATTCTCAACGCACAGAACTCTGACGTCGCTCATGGCTATCCGCTCCTTCGTTTTTGAAAATAGCCGAGTTTGTCCCGCTGTTCTTCTGGTAGCGGCATTTCGCGGGGCAGTATTTCTCGAAGAGCCCAGTCAATGCGGTCAACTCCTTCCGAGATCGCACGAATCAGTTGCTGGTTTTCAATCGCGTCCGCCGAAAGGGAAATAGGAGCTAAAGCGTTCCGGATGTGATGATTCATCTCGGCGATCACCTGCATCCTGGCGAGGGTTAGCCGATGTCGCTGTAGATTGACGCTGGCTAACTTTGCGACCAGGCAGCTCACCACCAAAGCCGACAAGCCTTCCGCCAGCAATCTTTCCTGATGGCGTCCAAGATCGGGCACTAGCCAGTAGTGCAGGAGCTCGGTCGCGAGAAAGGACACGAGACCAACCCCGAGCGCGATTCCTAGGACGAATCGCCGCGAGTTCGGTCCCATCCGAAACCTTCCACGATCTGGCAATACCCATGGGCGGCTCGTGGACGGGGGCGTGAGTGTTTGTGCGCTAGATCGAGTCCTCAACATCGGATCTCCTCGCGAGATTTGTTAGGTCTAGTAGACTCCCTGAAATCACGACGGACCTTCTCTTCACATTTCAAAACCTTCTTGAGCTCCTGAACGATCGCGAGCAGTTCATCGGGATCTCTTGCTTTCAGGGCGGCATTACACAACGCTCTCCAGTTCTTGCTGTCTCCTCCGGTCATGGCGTATTTCCTCCGAAATTGCATTCTTGTAGGGAAATCGTGGTTCGCGGTCAGCCGCGGCTGCGACATTCAGTGCAGCGGGCGGAAGCACAAACCGTATGTGGTGCTTAAGAGAGAAGCGGCAGGTTTAGCTGATCGGAGGGGGACGGTTGAAATGCCAACCCTCTCTCACGAGGTCGACAAGCGGCGCAGCAGTCGCGATCAGGTGGGGTGAGGCAACCGGTGGAGGAGTGGTCAGCGCAGCGCTGGGAGAAGTTCCCCACTGGAAAGCCTCTGGATCAAAACATTGCCTATGCCCGTGTTCGGCAAGAGAGCAGGCGGGTGAGCCAGGGTAAATGTTCGGGAGACGTGGCGGCACGCCGCGCGCCAACAAGACGCTCAGAGCGGCCACACACATGATCGCGGCGCGGCATGAGACTAATCCGCAGATGCTTTTCCGGAGAGGCCGGAGCAGCGACACGCGTGCACCCCACTACAGCTAAGGATGATTCTGCTGGTCTTTTGGTTGCCGGTCAACGGAATTTCTTGCCGGCTCTGAGCGTTCCGCATCTTACCGGCTCGACGTAAGCGGCTTCCCGCGAACGACCAAACACTTCAACCGGTTCCAATATTTCGAATCTAAATGGAAGCTCACTTTTATCGGTTGCGGCATAATCATGACCTGGGTCGTACCCCGATCGAGGTGTGTTCAAGGAGTGTGTCGTTATGCTCTTCCCAACTTGCCGTTCGAAAAGTCGATTGCGCATTTCGCTATTTGCCCTGGCTGCGTCGCTTTGCTGCGTGTGGTTTGCAACGCCGGCCGACGGCCAACCCATGGCGCCGCCAACGCCGGCCGTTGCCGGTGGTGAAACGGAGAAGCCTGACCTTGACAAGGCAAAGGCGACCGGAACCCGGCCGGCAGAACCGCCAGCGGTGCTGCAGCAACTCAATTCGGCGATCGAGCAGCTTACGGCCAGGATTTCCCCCGCCGTGGTTCAAATTCTGGTCACTGGCTATGGAGCTTTGGAGGAGAACAATCGCGGTCAAACGGCGCTCATAACCCGCGAGAACGCGATCGGTTCGGGAGTGATCGTGGACGCAGACGGCTACATCATGACCAACGCCCATGTGGTGGAGGGGGCCCAGCGCATCCATGTCGCCCTCCCCATGCCTTCGGTAGACTCTCCCGACAGGTTGGCGCCGGTGGGCAAGCAGCGGGTGGTTGAGGCGCGGCTCATCGGTCTCCACAAGGAGACTGATCTTGCTCTGCTCAAGATTGATCAGACTGGCCTCCCTACAATTTCACTGGGTAGTCACAAGCCGGTACATCAAGGGGAGTTGGTATTTGCGCTGGGCAGTCCCGAAGGACTGGAGAACTCGGTAACCATGGGTGTCGTGAGCTCGGTTGCGAGACAGGCAGATCCGAGCCGTCCCATGGTCTACATCCAAACCGATGCTCCCATCAACCCTGGCAACAGCGGCGGCCCGCTGGTCGATTCCGACGGTTACGTAATAGGAATCAACACCTTCATTCTCTCCGAAGCGGGTGGAAGCGAGGGGCTGGGCTTTGCCATCCCGGCGCGTATCGTGCAGTTCGTCTACGAGAGCCTGCGCAAGTATGGGCACGTGCATCGAATCGAGGTCAAAGCGGGCGCGCAAACCATCACCGACAGCCTGGCGAAAGGCTTGGGACTGGCGCAGAATTGGGGCGTCGTGATCGACGACGTGATCCCGGGGGGTCCGGCTGAGGCTGGCGGCTTGAAGATTGGCGACATTGTTGTAAGCGCTGATGACCGCCTCATTGGCACGCTGCCCGCGTTCACCGCGGCTCTCTATCTGCATCCTCTGGATCAATCGCTCAAGCTGGAGGTTCTACGCGGGACAGAACGAAAAACGCTCTACATCGCGGCGCTTGAGATGAAACACCCAATGGATGCTCTGCAGGATCTAGCCAATTCACGTGAGAACCTGGTCGCCCGGCTGGGGATACTAGCGCTCGATTTGAACGATGAGTTGCGTTCCGTGTTGGGCACTTTGCGCAACCCTTCCGGCGTCGTCGTAGTGGGACGGGTAGCGAACTTCCTGAGTTCTACGACGGGCCTGGAGACGGGAGATGTTATCCACAGCGTGAACCAGACAGAGATCGACTCTTTGAGTTCCCTCCGTGCGGCGCTGAAGCAGATCAAGCCGCACGATCCGGTCGTACTCCAGGTGGAGCGCGAAGGGGGTTTGCAGTGGCTGGCGTTTGAGATGGAGTAGCTGGTTCAGTTAGTGACCGCAAGAAAGCCGAATCCACCGCGAGCCGGACTTGTGAAGAACGCAGGCGGTCACTACGGCAGCGACCAGCCTAACTTTGCCTGAACGTAATAGACGGAAAGAAACACCAGAGCAAAAAAGGCGGCGAGTACAAGGAGCAGCAGCACGCCGTGGCGCGTCGTAAAGGAGGATGATTGCTTCTTCCGTGTCTTCACGAATTGCGTCTCTTAGAGTCCAGTCGTCTGATATTGCAGGACTGCCAGGGCAAGCCGGTAATCATAGCCAGCTTGCGCGTTGGTGATTTGAGCCTGCGTCTGCTGCAGCTGCGCCTGACTTAATTCGACAATCGAACCCAGCCCCAGCTTGTACCGTGCCTGCGCCAGATCGAGCGCGAGATTGGCCTGCTCCAGCAGCTGCTGCGTGACCGCCAATCGATCGTAGGCAGTGGTGGCGTTGAGCCAGCTGGTACGAACGTCGCGCGAGATTCGGTCGCGAAGATCACGCAGGCGTTCCTGTTCGGCTTGTGCTCGGAACGCCGCCTCATGCGATCTTGCCGAGTATAGAAAGCCGTTGAATACCGGGATGTCGACGTTCACACCTACCGCCCCATACCAGCTCGAAATGACAGGGTTGCGCACGGGCGTGTCTCCCACAGCGCCCAGCGCGCGAATATCCGGGAAGAACAAGTCCCGTTCCGCGGTCTGGAACTTTTTCGCCGACTCCGTCTGGAATTGAAGCGCCAGGATTTCCGGCCGCATCGAAAAAGCGGTCGCAATCAGATCATTCACATTGCCTTGTGGAGAGGTGATGGCGGTTGTATCCTCCGCCAGCTGGAAATTCTGAAGGCTTGAGAATCCCAGTACCGCCGAAAGCGATGCCAGGGCAGCATTCTGGTTGTTCTGCGCGTCGAGAAGAAGCAGTTTTGCCTGCGCCAGGTTGACGTTCGCGAAGCTGAAGTCGAGTTCCGACTTCAACTTATTCTTAAAGAGAGCGCCCACCTGGTCGGCAACCGTCTGGCGATCGGCCACGGTGCGTTGGGCCACGGTCAGCACGGCTTGCGCCTGCAAGGCATTGTAGAAAGCTTGATCCACGGCCAGCAGGATTTGCTGCTTCGTGGCCAGGGCATTTTGGTTTTCCGCTTTAGCCGCCAGATTGGCACTGGAGACTAAGTTGGTCGTCCGCCCAAAGTCAGTGATGAGCTGACTCACTACGGTGCCAGCAGCAGCGCGCTGATAAACGGTCGGATTGTTCAGTGCACCGGCTGTGATTCGGGTACCCGGGTCGGCGTCCACGCCGGTGAGATCGACGGTCGCGGTCGGCCACAGATTCGAACGGACCTCCCGGGTCACCTGCTGCGAGGCCAGCGCGGTGAGTCGCGCTACCGAGATTTGGGGATTATTCTTTAGGGCCAGCGCTTGAGCATCTTTCAGAGACAAGAGCGTGGGCGCTGTTTGACTGCTTTGCGGAGGGCTTTGCTGCCTACCCACGGGTGCACTCGAACCGGCCGCCGGAATCGCCTGTTGCGGTATGGGAGCCGATGGCCAATCCGAAAATGTTTCCGGAGTCAGTCCGACCTGTGCGTGACAGCACACCGGTATCACCAGAGCGAGGCAGATTGGCAATGCTTTTTTCGTTTGCCGCACAACAATTCTGCCGATCATTCCGTCGTCTCCAAAGTTGGGTTAGGGGCAGGCTTCGCGCCACTCTTGCCGTAGACCAGCAGATAAGCTGCCGGGACTATAAAAATGGTCAGCAGAACCGATGAAGTGAGGCCGCCGATAATGGCCCTGGCCATGGGAGCGTACTGCTCAGCACCCGTGCCCAACTTCATCGCCATGGGAATCATTCCAATGATGGTTGCCAGCGAGGTCATCAAAATCGGACGCAACCGCACGCGGCAGGCAGTGATGACGGCATCGGTCGGAGTCAGCCCTTGCGTCTCCAGCTTGTGAGCGAAATCGACGATCAGAATACTGTTGGAATCCGCAATCCCGACCAGCATCAACACTCCCATCAGAGACATCACGTTCAATGTGCTGTGGGTGAGCGGAAGAATCAGAAAGACTCCGACGAATCCCATCGGAATGGCAAGCATGATCAGGAAGGGATCGACGAATGATTTGAATTGGGCGGTAAGAATCAGGAACAAAAGCACAAAAGAAAGGCCGAAACCGAGCGCAAAACTCTTGAACGAAGCCTGCATCCCTTCCACCATTCCGCGCAGATTAACCCGCATATTGCCCGGGATATTCGCTTTGCCGAGGATGGCGCGAATTCTATTCGTCACTCGTCCCAGATCTTCGCCGGAGGGAGTGACATATACGTCCACGACCCGCTGAATCTGGTAATGGTCAACCTCGGTTGGGGTCTGCACGTGCTTCACATCGACCACGTTATCGAGAACGGTATTCGGTTTGGCGCTATGTGGGAGTTGCCCCCCCGGCGCCGGCACACTTTGTCCGCAAGCCCACGAAGATTTTCCTGTGCTGCCTCGTCCCGCCTGGGTCAGACCGCAGTTCATGTCTGGCCCCGAACTGGACTGATTGCGTAGCGGGATCTGACCCAAATCGACCAGGTTGTGAATGGCCGCTTGCCCGTGCTCAAAATACTGTACCGTCAGGTAATAATCGTTGCCGCTCTTGCGGTCGACCCAGTAGTTGGGCGCGATCATATAGTTGGAATTCAGCGCCGTGATCACGTTGTCCACCACGGTTTTCTGGGTCAAGCCAAGTTCGCCGGCATGGACCCGGTTCACATCCAACCGCAAAGCCGGGTAATTCATATCCTGCGGAATGTAGACCTCGCCGACGCCGGGAACGTCGCGTATCTTGCTGGCAAGATCCTGGGCCAGGCCGTAAATCTGGGACAACACTGGACCACTGACTTGGATGTCAATCGGCGCCGGCATTCCCATGTCGAGGATGGCATCCACCATGGAACCGCTGGAGAAAAACGTCCGCACGTCAGGAAGCTCACTCGCCATCTTTTTCTGCACCAGGTCCATGTACTGGAAACTGCTTTTCTTGTGCCCATCCTGCAATGCCACCTGAATGGTTGCCGTGTAGGGTCCCGCGTTGGTCGTGTACAAGGACGAAAAGTCCGGCATTACGCCCAGATTCGACACCACCATCTTCAGGTCCTTCGCTCCCACGGTGCGGCGGATCAGATCTTCCACCTTGGCCACATACTGTTCGGTCACTTCAATCCGTGTACCTGTCGGTACCTTCAGATTGATGGTGAATTGCCCGGCGTCGGTTTGGGGAAAGAACGCCAGACCGAGCAGCGGATAGATCGCCAGGCTGGCCACAAACACTCCACTCAAAATCGCCACTGTCAGTCCCGGACGCTTTACCGCCCGCCGCACCCAATACTCGTAGAAATCCAACACCTGGTTAAACATCCGGTTGAATCCGGCATTGAACCTCTCCCACCAGGACTTACTGGTTGCCTCGGTTGGTTCAACTTCATACTCGCCCTCTTTCTCTTTGTGTTCGTGTCCGCCGCTATGCGGTACCGCCTTGAGAAAGCGGGAGCAAAACAGAGGAATGACGGTCATCGCCACGACAAACGAGGCCAACAGAGACAGACAAAACGCCAAGGCCAACGCCGAAAAGAGAAACTTACTAACTCCGTAGAGAAACACAACGGGGAAGAAGTCGACCACGTCAACCAGCGTCGCCGCCAGAACTGCCAGATTGACTTCCCTGCCTCCCACTTCGGCGGCGATCATGGGTGCGGCACCCAACTCCAGGTGCCGATAGATGTTTTCGAGTGAAATTACCGAGTTATCGATCACGCGCGAAAAGGCTAGCGCCAATCCACCCAGGATCATGGTATTCACTGTACTGCCCCACATGTACAAGATCACAAATGTAGCCAGGGCGGAAAGCGGAATCGAAAGCAGCACGGCCGACGTTGCCCGGAGACTGCCCAGGAAAATGAGGATCATCAGACTGGTCAGAACCAGGCCGATTACGCCTTCGTGAAGTACCGTCTTCAACGCCTCCTTCACATAAACAGACTGATCGAAGACCAGGCTGGCGGTCATCTGCTTAGGGATGTCGTATAAGTGCTGAATCAGCTTACGAACTCCGTTCACGACCGCAATGGTGTTGGTATCGCCGCCTTGTTTCATGATGGGGATGTAACACGATCTCTGGCCGTCGATCCGCACCACGTTGTATTGAATCTGATGGGAATCCTCAGCGTGGCCGACGTCGTTGACTGTTACCCATGACGTTCCGGCGGTCTTGACAGGAACCTTGCCTAGCTGGTCCATGTTATCGACCAGGCTGTTGGAATAGACAAAGTAATCGTATGGCCCCATCTTGACATCTCCAGCCGGCAAGATCAGGTTGGAGTCGTTCACGGCATCGACCACATCCATAGGGCTCAACTGCCGCGAGGCGAGTTTGTAGGGGTCGACGTAAACCATGATCTGGCGGTAGGTGCCGCCAAAGGGCGGAGGAATCTCGGCTCCCGGCACCACCGCGATTTGATTGCGAATGGCGAATTGCGCATAGTCATGAAGCTGGGTTTCATTGAGCCCCGGCCCCTTCACCGGCACGAGCGCCACGGGAAGGCTCGATGCGTCAAACTTCAGCACCACCGGCGGCAGGGTGCCCGGAGGCAAACGCTTCAGATCGGCTAAGGCTAGATTTGAGAGCTCGGTGACGTCGGCGTCGGCATTGGTTCCCGGTTGAAAATAAACTTTGATAATGCTCACGCCCAGCAGCGATCGAGACTCCATGTGGTCGATGCCGCTGGCAAGCGTGAAAAATCTCTCCAGCGGATCGGTAATATCGGTTTCGATATCTTGCGGCGGCATGCCGGAGTAGAACGTGGCCACCACCACCTCGGGCAGGTTGATGGAGGGGAACAAATCCACCGGCATGCGCGCCAGGCTGGTCACGCCGATCACCACCAGCGCCAGACAAATGACAATGATGAAATACGGATTGCGAATTGAAAATGCTGGCATATTTTCCTATCCAGCCTGCCGGCTGCGGTACGCAAGCAAGTACGCTGCCGGCACAATGAACACCGTCAGCACTACAGAAACCGTCAAACCGCCAATGATGGCGCGCGCCAGGGGAGCGTACTGCTCGCTTCCCGTGCCCAGTTTCAGCGCCATCGGAACCATTCCGATAATCGTCGCCAACGACGTCATCAGGATCGGGCGGAGGCGCACCCGGCAAGAAGTAATGACCGCCTCTTCTATCCCCTTCCCCTGTTCTTCCAGGCGGTGAGTGAATTCGACGATCAGGATGCTGTTCGAGGCCGAAATTCCAACCAGCATCAAGACGCCCATAAGCGACATCACATTGAGAGTTGTGCCGGTTAGTGGCAGGACAATCAGCACTCCGATGAAGCCCATGGGAATCGCGAGCATGATGAGGAAGGGGTCTTTGAACGACTTGAACTGTGCTACCAGAATCAGGTAGAGCAGGATGACCGAGAGCGAAAGGCCAATGGCAAAGCTGCGGAACGATGCGTTCATTCCCTGTACCATGCCCCGCATGTTGATCCGTACATTTTCCGGAATCTTGAGTTTGGGGATCAGGCGGGCAACTTCGTCGGAGACCTTTCCAAGATCTTCGTTGGCCGGGGTCACGTACACATCCATGACCCGTTGGATCTGATAATGGTCCACTTCTGTGGGTGTTTGAATATCTTCCACTTTCACGACCGTGTCCAACATGGTTGGCTGACTCAGGTTCGGGGCGTGGATGGGGATGTTGGACAGGTCCACGGAGTTGTGAATCGCAGTCCGTCCATTTTCAAAATATTGGACGGTGAGGTAGTAGTCGTTGCCGCTCTTGCGGTCCACCCAGTAGTTGGGCGCGATCATATAGTTCGAATTCAGCGCCGTGATCACGTTGTCCACCACGTCCTTCTGCGTCAGCCCCAACTCTCCGGCGTGCACCCGATCGACATCCAGCCGCAACGCCGGATAGTTCAAATCCTGCGGAATATATACCTCGCCCACACCCGGCAAACTCCGAATGCGGCTGGCCAACTCCTGCGCGATCCCGTAAATCTGCTGTAGGTCCGGACTGCTCACCTGCACATCAATCGGCGCCGGCATCCCCATGTTCAGCACCGCATCCACCATCGATCCGCTGGAGAAAAACGTCCGCACATCCGGAAACTCGCTCGCCATCCTCTTCTGCACCAGGTCCATGTACGCGAAACTGCTTTTCTTGTGCCCATCCCGCAGTGCCACCTGGATCGTCGCCGTGTAGGGACCGGCGTTGGTGGTGTACAACGACGAGAAGTCGGGCACCACTCCCAGGTTCGATACCACCATCTTCAGTTCCTTTGCCCCGACCGTGTTTCGGATCAGGTCTTCCACCTTGGCCACGTACTGTTCGGTCACTTCAATGCGGGTCCCGGTCGGAACCTTCAGGTTGATGGTGAATTGTCCGGCGTCGGTTTGCGGGAAAAAGGCAAACCCGAGCAGCGGATAGATGCCCAGACTGACCACGAACACACCACTCAAAATTGCCACCGTCAGCCCTGGACGTTGCACCGCCCGACGGACACAGTACTCGTAATAATCCAGCAGTCGGTTGAAGCGGCGGTTGAAGCCGGCATTGAACCTGTCCCACCACGACTTGCCCTCCGCCGACGCCGATTCGCCTTCATGGCCGTGCTCTCCGGCGTGCGGCATCGCCTTGAGATAGCGCGAGCAAAACAGCGGAATCACCGTCATGGCGACCAGGTAAGAAGCGAACAGAGAAATTACGACCGCGAGCGCCAAGGCCGAGAAGAGGAACTTACTAACTCCATACAGAAATGTAACCGGGAAAAACACGACCACGGTGGTAAGAGTCGCTGCTAGGACGGCGAGACTTACTTCCGCCCCTCCCGCTTCGGCCGCTGCCTCGGGTGCAGCTCCCATTTCCAGGTGGCGATAGATATTTTCCAAAGAGATGACCGAGTTATCGATGATGCGGGAAAAGGCCAGTGCCAAGCCTCCCAAAATCATCGTATTTACCGTGCTGCCCGTCAGGTCGAGAACGACAAACGTGGCCAACGCGGAAAGCGGGATGGACAAGAACACAGCCGTGGTGGCGCGCAAGCTTCCTAAGAAGATAAGAATCATCAGGCTGGTCAGGACGAGCCCGATCAGTCCTTCATGAAGCAGGGTGTTGATCGCTTCTTTGACGAAAGCCGATTGATCGAAGACGACGGTGGACACGAGTTGTTTGGGAATGTCATACAGATGTTTGATGGCCTCGCGGATGCCATCTACGACCGCGATGGTGTTGGTATCGCCGCCCTGCTTCATGATCGGGAGATAGACAGACCGCTGGCCATCCACTCGCACCAGGTTGTATTGAATCTGGTTGGCGTCCTGGGCTTTGCCAATATCGTTCACCGAGACCCAGGAGCTTTCCACGGTCTTGATGGGAAGCTCACCCAGTTCCTGCATGGTGTCGACCAGGCTGTTGGAGTAGACGTAATAGTCGTTGGGGCCGATCTTGACGTCGCCCGCGGGCAGAATCAGGTTGGAGTCGTTCACCGCATGCACTACATCGGTCGGACTCAACTGCCGGGACGCCAGTTTGTAGGGATCGACGTAGACCATGATCTGGCGGTACTTGCCGCCAAACGGGGGTGGAATCTCGGCTCCCTGGACCACGGCGATCTGATTGCGGATAGTAAATTGGCCGATGTCGTGAATCTGAGTCTGGGTCAATCCTTCACCCTTGAGGGTTACCAGACAAACCGGCAGGCTGGAGGCATCGAACTTCAGCACCACCGGGGGCAAAGTGCCCGGAGGCAGCCGCTTCAGATCGGCCAAGGCGAGGTTCGAAAGCTCGGTGACATCAGCGTCGGCGTCGGTGCCCGGTTGGAAATACACCTTGATGATGCTGACGCCCAGCAGCGAACGCGATTCCATGTGGTCGATCCCGCTGGCCAGGGTAAAGAATCGTTCCAGAGGATCCGTAATATCCGTTTCAATGTCTTGCGGCGGCATTCCGGAATAAAACGTTGCCACCACCACTTCTGGAAGGTTGATGGTGGGAAACAAGTCGACCGGCATGCGCGCCAGGCTGGTGACACCGATCACCGCCAGCGCCAGACAAATCACGACGATGAAGTACGGGTTACGAATCGAAAAACGTGACATTTGCGCTCAATTACTTATCATTTACGGGACCGCGCCTATTCCTGGCTATTCTCGTGATACTGCATAACTTGCACGATCTGAGGATGAACCTTCTCTCCCGGTTTCAATCCGCTGCGATCGCTGACAACCACTTGTTCTCCTTCAGTCAAGCCTGCAACCACTTCGGCGTCGTTGGCGGTCTGGATGCCGAGAGTTACCGGACGATCCTCAACTTCACCGTTCGCATTCACCACAAACACCGTGGTTTTGTCGTTTTCGTGATTCAGGGCCTGCAAAGGTACGGAGGGGATGTCTTCCTTGTGCTCAAGCGTCAGGTCCGCGTCGGCGTACAAGCCGGGCATCAGCACCCGATCCGGATTGAGAACATCAACCTCGGTGTGCATGGTTCGGGTCTCTTCTTTCACATCCACCGAGAAGCGCGCTACCTTGCCGGGGAATGTCCGGTTGAGAGAGGGAACGCGGACGTCGACGTGATCGCCGACTTTGATGTATCGAACGTAGGATTCCGGGACCGGAATCACCAGCCGGAAAAGATCGTCCTGGGAGAGCCGGACGATCGGAATGGCTTGGGTGCTCGAACCTGTGCCCGCCTGCACCAGGGTGCCGAGGTTGGCGTAGCGGTCCGTCACTACCCCGGGAAAGGGCGCCGTGATCCTGGAATAGTCAAACAGGCTCTGATCGTGCGCCAGTTTTGCCTTGGTCGCGGAGAGTTGGCTTTGGGCCGCTTCCAGAGCCGCCTGTCCAGCATCCACCTGCGATGACGCCGCCAGATCCCTCCCCTGTGCATCATCCACTTCCTGCTGCGCAACAATTCCGGGTTGGCTCTCAAAGACCGAATTTAATCGCGTGTATTGCAAGTGCAGCGCCTTGTACTGTGCCTGATACCGGGTCAACTCGTGCTCGGCGCGGCTGACTTGATTCATCGCATTCTTGATTTCGGCCTGATCTTCCTGAAGCTGCGCCTTCAGCTCCGGAATTTCCAGGATCGCCATCACTTGGCCCGCCTTTACGTGGGTTCCGTAGTCGACCAGCAGCTTCTTGACGAAGCCGGATTCCTTGGCGTACACATCGATCTCCTGGAAGGGCACTAACTCGGAGGACAAGGTGATCTGCCGCCCTAGCGACTTACGCACGACTTTTGTTACGCCCACCGTAATCGCCGGCCCATTTGCCTGCACACCGCCGTTGCCGCTGCCTGAACAAGCGACGAATACGATCGCCACCAGAGCCACCAGGCTGGGAAGCGCGATCAGCTTTGAAAAGCCGGTGCCGCGTGTCTCGTAGGATCGATCGCCAGTCTCGTTCATCGAGTTCTCTTTACCAGCTTTCTCTGGCATTCGCCGCCAGCAGTGTTTCCAGAGTGCAGGATCTTGTGGCCGTTCCTAACGTGTCGCCTTCATAATTTCGCGAAGCTTGGCAACCGAGAAATCGTTGGACTGGCAAAAGCCGATCACCGTTTGTTCCACCCGTTGCAGCCGTGCCGCAACCTCCGGGATTCTGGCCGCGAATTCCATTGGAACCGTCAGCACTCCGTGGCGGTCGCCGTGCAGCAGATCTCCGGGATGCACTTCCATGCCACCGATCTTGACAGTAGCCCCCACATCGAAGATGTGGGCATAGGCATGAGAAACCGCAACGCTTCCGGCAAATAGTTGGATACCCATGGTGCGCACGGCGGGTAACTCGCGCACGGCACCGTTGGTCAAGTAGCCGATACAGCCAAGAGCTTTAAGGATAGCGGCGTGCATATCACCTAGAAACGCTCCCCGACCCGGCGGTTCGTCCATGTCCTGCAAAACCAGGATGCGAGGCGCTGGGACTTGGAGAATGCTTTTCCAGAAGTCGGCACGATCATGAAAGCTGCCGCCCCCGATTGGCGGTTCCCCGCTGCGAAGACGAGCCGTGGCCGCATATCCCACCGTGGGTGGAGCATCCTGGAACATGCATTGAACGCTGCCGTCCGTAAATCCCGTGTTACGCAGCCTGACATTGGACGAGTCGATCGCATTTGCGACCATGCAAGTGTCAAACTGGCGAAGAGCATCGAGATCTTTTTCGGTCAACAAAGACTCAATGGCCATGCACGTTTCCTCCGCGGTTGAACCATGCGTTTAATCGGAGCTGCCGCAGTCGATTTCAGTGACTGAGGTTGAGTTCAAGAACAGTGATTGATTGCAAAAGAGGGAAAGTCAGCAGGAAGGCGGAGGCCGGTTATAAAGCCAGCTTTCAGAGCTAAGATTCGTGGCTGGAACGACAACTGAGACGACTAAGACAGAAGAACGCGGCGGTTGAAAGAGGCTGAAGCTGGCAGCCGGAGCCGTCCACTGCAGTGCGTTGCTGAGAAGGCGCTGCCTCTGGACGTTTGGGGACTGAGACTTTACGGCTGCTATCTTCTGGACTTCGCTGCCGAGCGCAGAGTACCGAGTCGCAAGGCTTGCCGTGAGCGCAAAGATGGCTAGAACAATGATGGCAATCCGGCATCGAGACCACAAGATTGCTCGGGCGCGAGAGTGTTCTGCCATAACCATTCCAGATCCAAACGCCAGCACAGTATACACGATCACCGCAGGGCAGACGGATCACCAAAGTCACTGCGGCACCTCTACTTTGACGCCAGGAGGCAGGCTTGGGTTGCAAGGTTCAGTCTCCGGAGGGTCCACTTTTCGTCGCGCAAGAGCTGAAGTCCGGTGTTGGCCCGTCACCTTGAGGCGTGACGCTAGTCACAGATATCGGTGACAAAGCAATGGTCTACTGGCTAGCCAGGAGATCTGCCGTGTGCCTCGCGATACCAGGAAAAATCCTTGAAATTCAAGAACTGGGTACGATGCGAGTCGGCCGCGTCCAGTTTGGCGGAATTGTGCGCCAGGTCTCCCTGGACTTTGTCCCTGAGGCCGGGTTGGGCGACTATGTCATGGTCCATGTTGGCTTTGCCATAAGCCGCGTGGACGCCTCAGAAGCCGAGCGCACCTACAAACTTCTGCAAGAGATGGGAATGCTGGAAGCAGAGTTGGCGGCGCCTGATTCGTAGCGGCCTGACTGCGGACAGCCGGACAGAGCGGCACCATGAAATACCTCGATGAGTATCGCGATGAGCGTATCGCTCGGGCCCTCGCCGCTGAGATCGTTCAGCGAACCACTCGGCCCTGGGTCCTGATGGAGATCTGCGGCGGCCAGACTCATACCATCATGCGCTACGGCATCGACGAACTGCTGCCCCGCGGTATCGAACTCGTGCACGGTCCGGGATGTCCGGTCTGCGTTACGCCGCTGGAGACGGTGGATAAAGCTATCGAGTTGTCGCTACGCCCTGAAGTGATCCTTGTCTCTTATGGAGACATGCTGCGCGTGCCTGGATCTCGTTCGGATCTGTTTCGGGCCAAGGCGCAAGGCGCAGATGTTCGCATCGCCTACTCCCCCACCGAGGCGGTGAAGATTGCCCGCGCGAATCCTGATCGTAAGGTCGTCTTTCTGGCGATCGGCTTCGAGACTACGGCTCCCGCAAACGCGATGGCAGCGTGGCAGGCAAAGCGTGAAGGCCTTAGCAACTTCTCGATGTTGGTTTCACACGTGCTGGTTCCGCCCGCGATTCGGGCCTTAATGGTCTCGCGGACAAACCGGGTGCAGGGTTTCATTGCGCCGGGGCACGTCTGCACGGTGATGGGCTGTAAAGAGTATGAGTCGCTGGTCCGTGATTTTCGAGTGCCGATTGTGGTTGGAGGATTCGAACCGGTGGATATTCTCGAAGCCGTCCTTATGCTGGTGCGGCAACTCGAAGCGGGTGAAGCGCGGCTGGAAAACCAGTATGTGCGATCGGTGAGCTACCAGGGGAACGTACCGGCGCAGCAGATCATGGGCGAGGTATTTGAAATCGCAGATCAGAAATGGCGAGGCATCGGCCCGATTCCGCAAAGCGGGTTACGTCTGCGCGAGGAATACGCGGCTTTTGACGCCGATCGCGTCTTTGATTTGGGCGAAATTACGGTAGATGAGCCCGCCGAGTGCATCAGCGCCCAGGTATTGCAGGGACTGAAGAAGCCGCCGGACTGCCCCGCGTTTGGCATGCGCTGTACACCGGAGAATCCGTTGGGGGCTCCCATGGTTTCGACGGAGGGCGCATGCGCGGCCTACTACCACTACCGGCGCCATGCGGTTGCGAGTTAGGAGAGCCAGGTGTCAACAAAATCCGGCGTCGAAATTAATTTCGAACTCAGTTGCCCGGCACCGCTCCCCGCCAAGGACACCGTCCTGCTCGGGCATGGCAGCGGCGGCAAGCTGAGCGCCGAGTTGGTACGCGACGTCTTCCTGCACACCTTGAAGAATCCGGTGCTGGCGCGTCTCGATGATCAGGCAATCGTGAACGTAAACGGCCAGCGCCTGGCCATTTCGACCGATTCGTTCGTAGTCAAGCCCTTGTTCTTTCCGGGTGGAGACATCGGCTCGCTCGCGGTCCACGGAACCGTGAACGACTTGGCGATGGGCGGCGCAACGCCGCTATTTCTGAGCGCCGCGTTCATCATCGAAGAGGGCTTCTCGATGGACGAACTCCGGCGAGTGGTGAATTCAATGCAGCAAGCCGCGGCGGCGGCGGGCGTCCAGGTAGTCACCGGCGACACGAAGGTTGTCGAGCGGGGCAAGGGCGATGGGGTTTTTGTCAATACGACTGGAATCGGCCTGGTGCCAGCCGGAGTCGACCTCTCTGCCGATCGCGCGCGCCCCGGCGACAAGGTGCTGCTCAGCGGCTTCATTGGAGAACATGGCATCGCCATCCTGGCGCAGCGCGAAGGGTTGGAATTCGAAACTCAAATCAAGAGTGACAGCGCCGCCTTGCACACGCTGGTGGCTGACATGCTTGGAGTAACTCGGGAGATTCGCTGCATGCGCGACCCGACGCGAGGCGGCGTCTCCAGCACGTTGAACGAAATCGCCGAGCAGTCCCGAGTCGGGATCGAAGTGGAAGAGCGCTCCCTTCCGATCCGCGAAGAGGTTCGAGGTGCATGCGAATTGCTGGGGCTCGACCCTTTATATGTCGCCAACGAAGGCAAGCTGATCGCAATCGTGGCGCCCGAAGCCGCCGACGCGCTGCTGCGGACGATGAGACGGCATCCTCTGGGAGCGGAGGCGCAGGTCATTGGGACAGTCAAGAAAGAAAACTCAGGACTGGTGACGATGAGAACGCCATTCGGCACGACCCGCATCGTGGACATGCTCGCTGGCGATCAGTTGCCGCGAATTTGCTAGGCCGAAGAACTATGCACGAGATGGGAATCGCGAATTCGGTGCTGGAAGCGGTCAGGACCGAGATGGGACTCCATCCGGGAACCTACCCGTGCAAAGTGGGTGTCCGGATTGGCGAAATGGCAGCCATCGATCAGGACGCGTTGCGATTTTGTTTTGAAGCGATCATTCACGACACCGATCTGGCATCGCTGGAACTAGGGATCGAGGTCTGTCCCCGCCGGCATCGCTGCCAGGAGTGCGGACGCGAATTTATCGTGCGCGACTACGATTCGCGCTGTCCGCAATGCACGAGCCTGGGAACAACATGCATCAGTGGAGATGAATTGGAGTTGGCTTATCTGGAGGTGGAAGAATATGGAGCGAGTACCGCTGCAGCAAAAAGTCCTCAGTGAAAACGACCGCGTTGCGGCTGAGTTGCGGGCCCGGTTTCAGAAGCACGGCGTTTTGTGCCTGAACCTCATCAGTTCTCCTGGCTCGGGCAAAACCAGTCTTCTGGAGCGCACTCTGGAAACCTTACCGCGGCAGGATCGTGTGGCAGTGTTGACAGGCGATATTCAGACGGAAAACGATGCCAACCGGCTGAAGCGGTTTCATTTTCCGGTAAAGCAGATCACGACCGGCGGCACTTGCCACCTGGACGCTCGCATGATCGAACGCCATTTAGCGGATTGGGACCTCGACGATCTGGATCTTCTGCTGATTGAGAATGTGGGCAACCTGGTTTGTCCCTCCAGTTATGACTTGGGCGAAGCGGCCAAGATCGTGGTGTTGAGCGTGGCCGAAGGCGAAGACAAGCCGCTGAAATATCCTTCCATATTCTTCAAGTCGGATCTGCTCGTGCTCAACAAAATTGATCTGCTCCCCTACGTCCCGTTTGATATCGACGCGGCGGCGGAGAACGCCCGTAAGGTGCATCCGGGGATGGAGATCGTGAAGGTATCCTGCCTGACCGGGAACGGCCTGCACGAATGGATGATGTGGCTGGAACAGCGACGCATGGCGCATCGAGCGCTGGCGCAGGAGACAGTGAGCTGACAATGTATGGAAGTACGGCGCCGAATCGAAGTTTCCGGAATCGTGCAGGGAGTTGGATTCCGGCCGTATGTCTATCGTCTCGCCACCGGCAGGTGCCTTAAAGGAACAATTCGCAATACCTCCGCCGGAGTCACCATCGAAATACAAGGACCGGCAGAAACGGTTCAAGATTTTGTCGAGCACTTGCCTGCCGAAGCGCCGCCCCTGGCGCGGATTACGAACGTGGCCGTCCATGACGTGCCGTGCGTTGCTGTGCAGGTGGGCGGCAATCAGGAATTTTGCATTGTTCATAGCCGCGAGGGCGAAGAAGTTCGCACCCTGATTTCGCCGGACGTCACGATATGTCCGGATTGCCTGCGTGAAATGTTCGATCAGAACGACCGGCGTTATCGCTATCCATTTATTAATTGCACCAACTGCGGGCCGCGCTTCACCATCATTCGCGATATTCCTTACGACCGGCCCAGCACGTCGATGGCGGCGTTTCCTATGTGTCCGGAATGTCTGGCGGAATACGAGAATCCGCTGGACCGCCGCTTTCATGCCCAGCCCAATGCCTGCTGGAAGTGTGGACCTCGGGTGGAACTCTGGGATAAGTCTGGAAAGCGGATCGAATGCCGCGATCCCATCGCGGAGGCGGTTTCCGGGCTCGATGCCGGACTGGTCGTGGCAGTAAAAGGACTGGGCGGATTTCACCTGGCAGTTGATGCGACGAACCCGGCGGCGGTGGCTCTGCTGCGCCAGCGGAAGCACCGGGTGGAGAAGCCTTTCGCTGTGATGGTGCCGGATTTGCTGGCAGCCGAAGAAGTTTGCGAATTGGATGGTGCGGCGTCGAAGGTTCTGCAGTCGATTCAGCGGCCCATTGTTTTACTGCCGAAGAAGTTGCGGCCGGGCGGAGGCGCCCGGCTCTCCATAATTCCCGACTCGGTCGCCCCTTTCAACCGCTACCTGGGAATTTTTCTGCCCTACACGCCGCTTCATTACCTGCTGCTTGCCGAAGGCGGGTTCAAGGCTTTGGTGATGACCAGCGGCAACCTGAGCGAAGATCCGATCGCGATCGAAAATCGAGAAGCGGTAGATCGATTGAACGGTGTCGCTGACTATTTCCTGGTGCATAACCGCGACATCCTGCTGCGCTGCGATGATTCCGTGGTCCGAGTTGCAGGCGGCATTACGCGCCAGTTGCGGCGTTCCCGCGGCTTTGTGCCGGTGCCAGTTTTCTTGAAGGACGATCAGCCTTCGGTGCTGGCAGTCGGAGGCGAACTCAAGAACACCATCTGCCTGACAAAAGGAAAACACGCTTTCCTAAGCCAGCACGTTGGAGATTTGGAAAATGTCGAAAGTTATAGTTTTTTCCACGAAGCCATTGAGCACCTCGAGCGGATTCTCGAAATCCGGCCGGAGATCATCGCCTACGACCTCCACCCAAACTACTTCTCCACGAAATGGGCGCAGCAGCAGAGCGGAACGAAGTTGGTTGGCGTGCAGCACCACCACGCCCACATTGCAAGTTGTATGGCGGAGAACCACCTCGAAGGTCGAGTGATCGGATTCGCCCTGGATGGGACTGGTTATGGCACCGACGGAAATATTTGGGGCGGAGAAGTGCTCATCGCCGGATATGAAGATTTTGAACGTGCCGCTCATTTTGAATATGTCCCACTGCCTGGGGGAGAAGCGGCAATCCGTGAGCCGTGGCGCATGGCGGTGAGCTATCTGGCACATCACTTCGGGAGGGAGTTTCTCGGTTTATCGGTTCCGTTTGTGAAGCAACTGGACCCGGCAAAAACGGAGTTGCTGCTGCGAATGGTGGAACGGAAAGTGAATTCGCCGCTGACTTCGAGCTGCGGGCGTTTGTTCGATGCTGTTGCTGCGTTGATCGGAATCCGCCAACAGGTGAATTACGAAGCCCAGGCGGCTATCGAACTGGAGATGGCGATGACGCCGTCGGAGGAAGAAACCGCTTATCCGATGAAACTCTTGGCGGAGGGCGGCCGATGGATCATCGGCACGCGGCCCCTATTTGAAGCACTGCTCGATGATCTCGGCCAGAATCTTCCGGTGGCGGCGATCAGCCGGCGTTTTCACAATGGGCTGGTTGAGGGGTTCGTCCAACTGGCAACGCTCCTGCGGAAGAAAACTGGTCTCCGCCGCGTCTGCCTGAGCGGCGGGACCTTCCACAATATCTACCTGTCGCAACGGCTTGAGGCCCGGCTTTCCGAAGCTGGATTTGAGGTGTTCACGCAGAAAGAAGTGCCCTCCGGGGATGGCGGATTGAGCCTGGGACAGGCGTTGGTAGCGGCAGCAAGACTCAGCGCCAGGACTGCCTAACCAACGCATCGTCACCGCCAGACCAGACCTCCCAAGTTCGCAGCTTCGAGAAAAACAAGCTCGAAGTCGGTGCAGCGCATTCGCAGACCGCGTTCTGATCACGGCCGCGGGTGATTTTGGTCACAGACAGGAGCGCTTGAATTGAACTAATAAACACTGCCTCAATCAAAACTGCCGCCAGAGTGAGAACGTGCGCGGCAAGTTCGGCAATTACTGTTCGCGGGAGACCAGAACGAGGCACTAATAATTCAAACCGGTAGGGAGGTGCAGCATGGCAGCTCGACTTGCCGAAGAATGGTTCGCCATATGCGGAGGTTGTGAGGTAACCATCCTCGATATCGGTGAACCACTCATCGATGTACTCAAACAAATACAGATCGTGCACATGCCCGTCCTGATGGACCACAAGCTCTTTGGCCAGACTGGCGAAAATGCAGAGATGGAAATCCCCGCGGCGGATGTCGGGCTGATCTCGGGAGGAATCCGCAGCGAAGAACACAAGAAACTGGCGCAGGAGATGCGCAAGAAATGCAAGATCCTGATCTCTTTAGGTTCTTGCGCTTGCTTTGGCGGTATACCGGCACTGGCCAATCAGTTCACTACAGCAGAGATGTTGGAGAAGGTCTACCGCGACAGCGTCACGACCGAGAAAAACGGGTTGCCCCACGAACAGATTCCCGCTTTGACCGACCGCGTTTACGCGGTTCACGAGGTTGTGAAGGTGGATGCCTATCTGCCCGGATGCCCAACTACGCCAGAGATGGTGGCGGGAGCGCTGATCGCTCTGGTGGAAGGCAAACCATTGCCTGTGTTGCCAGCGAAGAGCGTTTGCGACGAGTGTCCTACTAAGCGTGAAAAGAAAGCAATCTCCACGCTGAAGCGCCGCCTGGATGCGCCGGAATTCAAGCCCGGAGCGCCGCTGAGCGAAATGCGCTGTCTCATGGAACAGGGCATCCTGTGCCTGGGACCTGCGACTCGTGCCGGTTGCGGTGGCAGCGACGGCAACCCGCGCTGCATCCGCGCCTACATGCCATGCGAGGGCTGCTTTGGCCCGCTTTCGGACAAAGCCAATCCCATGGTCGATATGATGGGCGCGCTTTCTTCTATCGGACTCGATCCCAAGCAGATTCCGGATCGGGCTGCAACTTTCAACCGTTTTGCTGGCGCTGGCCGTCTGCGGCCGCTGCCCCGGAGGTGATCCATGGCAAAGACACTGGTCATTCAACCTGTCACCCGCATCGAGGGCCACGCCAAGGTGACCATTCAACTCAACGACGCGGGCAACGTGGACACGGCCCGGGTAAACGTCATTGAACTGCGCGGCTTCGAGAAGTTCTGTCTCGGACGCCCCGTGGAAGACCTCCCTCGCATCACGCCCCGCATTTGCGGCGTGTGTCCGTGGTCGCATCACCTGGCCTCGGCCAAGGCTTGCGACGCGGTCTTTGGAGTCGAGCCGCCCCCGGCGGGAAAGAAGTTGCGCGAGCTGTGTAACAGCATCGCGTTCATGGAAGAGCACATCTTGCACTTCTACTTCCTGGCAGGAGCCGATTTCCTGCTTGGTCCCGATGCTGACTACTCCATCCGCAATGTCATCGGTGTTTTGCAAGCGGCGCCGGACGTTGCCAGAAAAGTGGTGAAGGTGCGCCATATGTGCGCCCACATGCTGGAAGTCCTGGCGGGCAAGGCAATCCATCCCCAAGCCGCTGTTCCCGGCGGATTCAGCAAGCCACTGGCTCCCGCCGAGCGCGACCAGTTGCGCAAGAATGCGGATGAGGCGCTTGAACTCGCCAAGTTCTCCATCGCTTTTGCCAAGGAGAACATCTTCCCCAAGTACCTCGACGTGGTGAAGTCGCTGGGCGTGATCACGACCGGCTTCCTCGGCACCGTCAAGGAGAACGGCGCGCTCAACCTCTACGACGGAAAGCTTCGCCTGATGACCTCCAATGGTACACATCAGGATTTTCCGTACGATCGCTATACCGAGTTCATCTCCGAGCACATTGAATCGTGGAGCTACCTGAAGTTCCCCTATGCCAAACAGTGGGGTGAAGGTTTCTCCATGGATGTCGATAAACCCAAGGGCGTGTATCGTGCCAACACGCTGGCGCGCATCAACGTCTGCGACTTTATCGACACGCCGCTGGCGCAGGCCGAACTCGAGGAATTTCGCGCGAAGTTCGGACGGCCCGCACAGCTTACGCTCCTCTATCACTGGGCGCGGCTGATCGAGCTGCTCTACAACGCCGAAAACGCCATCCGCCTGCTGGACGATCCCGAAATCACCAGCACCGAAACCCGGGTGAAGGTTACGCCGCGGGCAGCGCGAGGCGTAGGCTGCACCGAGGCGCCGCGCGGCACGCTCATCCACGACTACACCACTGATGCCGACGGCATGGTCACCAACGTGAACATGATTGTGGGCACCACCCACAACAACGCTCCCATCAATATGTCGGTCACGCAGGCCGCCAAGAGTTTGATCCATGACGGCAAGTACGACCAGGGAGTGCTGAACACGGTCGAAATGTCAATCCGCGCCTACGATCCATGCTTGTCCTGCGCGACCCATCGGCTGGATGGGAAGCTCTCGGTCAAGCTGGATATTTTCGACGCGGACGGCAAGTTGATGGCCACGCTTGCCAACTGAGGGCGAGGAGGAGTAAGCGTCTGGGCCCTCAGGGGCTAAAGCCCTCGTCTTCATTGGCTCTGAGCGGCACGGCTGAAGCCGTGCCCTACCCGGACCGATTTAGGAGGTAGGTCCCAGTTAGTGAGGAAGCATGCGGGAGATCGATCAATTCGATGAACTCGATCAATCCGATCTCCCCGACTTCTGCCGGAAGCCGACCGTGGTGCTCGGCATTGGGAATATTCTGTTTGGAGATGACGGTTTCGGGTGCGCGGTAGTCGACTATGTAGAGGCACACTACCGCGTGCCCGAAACCGTTTGCTTGCTGGACTCCGGCACGGGCGTGCGCAAGCTGTTATTCACTCTCTGCCTGAGTTCCGCGCGTCCCGAGCGCTTGCTCATCCTGGACGCGATTGATGCCGGACGCAGCCCCGGCGAGATATTCGAAATCAATCCCGCCGAGATTCCCCCGGTCAAACTTGACGATTTCTCCATGCACCAGTTGCCGACGTCCAACCTGCTACGAGAGTTGCAAGAGACCTGCGGCGTCGAGGTGCGTGTGCTGGCCTGCCAAACGGGGCCACTGCCGGAAGAGATCTCTCAGGGTTTGTCGCCTGCAGTCAGCGACGCCGTTTCGCAAGCGGCAGAGTGGCTGGTCGGCGAGTATTTCCCCAAATCCACAGCACCGCGAGGCGACCTATGCCAGACCACGTGCTGAAAGTCTTCGCAACTCCATGTGGAAAGGCTGGAGGCATTGTATGAGCCCGAATCTCTCTCCGAATCTCACTATGATCAGCGATGGAAAGAAATTCCTGTGGGATGGGCAAGTGTACGACAGCAAAGAGGAAGCAGCACGTATAGCCGAGACCTATCAAAACGAGAACTTTGAGATTCAGGTGGTGGAAGAAGACGGCAAGTTCCTGGTGTACTCGAGGAGGACCGTCAAGGAATGGGTGGTCGCAACGCAGTAGCGGGCACCCTTGGTAGAGGTGGCCAATGGCAGTAGACACATTGCCGGTTCAAAGCGATCCAACCCTGCTGGCCGACATTCGGAGGTACGGGAAGTTCGACCCCACGGGTTGCTATCAGTGCGGAAGTTGCACGCTCTCGTGTGAGCTGGCCTCGGACTTCGCAAACTTTCCCCGCAAGAGCATCCGCTATTCTCTTCTAGGGCTGAGAGCGCCGCTCCTGGGAAGCCTCGAGCCCTGGATCTGCCACGACTGCGGCGAATGTTCCACCGCCTGCCCACGCCAGTCAGAGCCCAGGATTTCCATGAAAACGCTGCGGCGCTTCCTCAGCGCGCAGTATGAGTGGACGGGGTTAGCCGGCAAGCTCCTCCGGTCCCGGGCGTGGCACCTGGGCGCGCTCGCCTTCTCTGCCGTGCTCGTGACCGTACTGATCCTCTGCTACCACCTGTGGTACGTGGGACTGCCCCTTTCCGGCCTTACCACACCGATGGGGTTGGAGCACATGTTCCCCATCATCACGTATTACACGCTCACGGTGATGCTTTTTCCGCTGCTTCTCCTGTTCTCCCGCGTCCACCGCGTCTGGCGGCTTACCATGGGCAACGCGCAACGGCCTTCCATCCCATTTGCCGTCTATGTCGAGGAGGCATGGCGGTACCTGTACCAATCGGTGTCGCACTCGGGGTTGAGGAAGTGTCCGGAGAAAGGCCGGTGGCTGGGGCATTGGATCCTCGCCCTGGGCACGGTCATGATGCTGACCATCAAGGTCTTCGCGCTGCGATGGTTTCAAACCGACAATGTTCATCCCGTGTACCACCCGCAGCGCTGGCTGGGATACCTCGCCACCGGCTTCATCTTCTACGGCATCGGCGAGATCCTCATTAGACGGGTGCAGGCGAAGAAGGAAGTCTACAAAGAGACGCGGCTGGAGGATCTCATCTTCCCCGTTCTGCTCCTGCTTACGGCGGTCAGCGGACTGGCCACGAGCATCTTCAGGTGTGCAGGCTTGGCGCTTGCTACTCATTTCACGTATGCCCTGCACGTGATCATCGCCACGCCGATGCTGATGGTAGAGATGCCGTTCGGCAACTGGGCACACATGATCTATCGACCTCTGGCCTTGTATTTCCAGGCGGTCAAGGAAAGAGCCGCGCAGCAGGTGCCCGCGGCGGAGGTTGTTCCCCATGCGGCCTGACGAGTCCAAAACCCCCCCGGTAGGTGCTGCTCTGGTCGTTGGCGGCGGTATCGGCGGCATGCAGGCGGCCCTCGATCTGGCCAACGGCGGCATCAAGGTGTACCTAGCCGAGCGCAGCCCTGCCATTGGCGGGGTCATGGCGCAGCTCGACAAGACCTTTCCCACCAACGATTGCGCGATGTGCACGATGGCGCCGCGTCTGGTCGAGATCGGCAGGCATAAGGACATCAACATTCTCACCTTGACTGAGGTGGAACGCGTCGAGGGACAGGCGGGAAATTTCACAATCAGCATCAAGCAGGAGCCGCGTTTTGTGGACCCGACGAAATGCACGGGCTGTGGCGCCTGCATAACCGAGTGTCCGGTAACCTTGCCCTCCGAGTTTGATCAGGGGCTGGGGGAGCGGAAGGCGATCTACCGGCCGTTCCCGCAAGCCGTCCCCAACATCTTCACCATCTCTCGCCGCGGCATCGCTCCCTGCCAGGCTGCGTGCCCCGTTCATCAGGACGGACAGGGCTATGTGACTCTGATCGCGCAAAAGCGCTTTGAAGAAGCGCTCCAGGTTATTTTGCGCGACAACCCACTGCCTTCCATCTGTGGCCGGATTTGCACGCACCCGTGCACCGCTGCCTGCACGCGCGCCGGAGTGGACGATCCGGTGAATCTCCCCGCGTTGAAACGGTTCGTCACGGACCAGTGTCCCGACTACAAGCTGCCGCAACCCAGCGTTCCCAACCGTCCGGAAAGAATTGCCATAGTGGGTTCGGGCCCAGCCGGACTCACGTGCGCCTATCAGCTCCGGCAAAAGGGCTACCGTCCAACCATTTTCGAAGCGCTCCCCACCGCGGGCGGTATGCTGGCGGTCGGCATTCCTTCCTTCCGCTTGCCTCGCCGGTTGCTGAATGCGGAAGTGGACCGGCTGCGCGCCATCGGCATCGAAATCCTGCTGGATACGGCCGTGGGGAAAAGCATCTCGTTCGACGATCTGCGAAAGAGTTTTGCCGCGGTCTTCCTCGCTATCGGCGCCCACGTCGAACGGAAACTCGCCGTTCCCGGAGAGAACCTGGTCGGCGTCACCGGTGGCGTGGAGTTCCTGCGCCGGGTCAATCTCGAAAAACCAGTCATTCCCGGCCGGCAAGTGCTCGTGATTGGCGGGGGCAACTCCGCTTTGGACGCGGCGCGCACCGCGCTTCGTTGCGGAGCGACCGACGTCACCATCGTTTATCGCCGCACTCGCGCGGAGATGCCTGCCGACCATCGCGAGATCGAGGACGCGCAGCGCGAAGGCATCAAGTTGATGTTTCTAGCTGCTCCGAAGTCATTCCAGGCCGACGCGAACGGGCGCGTCGCCGGTCTGGAATGCCTGAAGATGAAGCTTGGCAAGGCCGACTCGAGTGGACGGCCCGCTCCTGAGCCTATTCCCGGTTCCGAATTTGTTTTGTCATGCGATGCCGCCATCGTCACCATAGGCCAGTTCCCTGATGTGGGAGCGTTAGGAGAGCGCCTCGGACTTGATGTCACCAAGTGGGGGACACTCACCGCCGATCCGCTCACGCTCGAAGCCGGACTGCCCGGAGTCTTTGCGGGTGGAGACTGCGTGACCGGTCCCGATGTGGTGGTAAACGCCAAACTCGCCGGCAGGAAGGCCGCGAAATCGATCGATCGCTGGCTCAATCACGAGGACCTGCGTATCGGCCGCGAACTGGAAGGGCCGTACCACACCGAATACGAAGTGGATACGACGGGCGTGCTGATGCAACGCCAGGTGCACATGCAAGCCCTCGACCCCGCGACCCGTGGAAGAACGTTTGCCGAAGTACACGTCGGCTATACGGCGGAAGAAGCGGTGGCTGAGGCGAAGCGCTGTCTGGCTTGCGGGATCTGCTGTGACTGCCATCTCTGCGAGACTGCCTGCCAGGCCAATGCCATCGACTACACACAACGAGAACAGAAGATTGAGCTGAACGTAGGCGCCGTCGTCCTTGCACCCGGATATGAAATCTACGATGCCCGGTTAAAGAAGGACCTGGGGTATGGCCGCTTTCCGAATGTGCTCACGGCGCTGGAGTTCGAGCGAATTCTGTCCGCCTCCGGACCCTACTCCGGCCATGTGCTCCGTCCTTTCGACCGGCAGCAGCCGAAGCGGCTTGCCTTCCTGCAGTGCGTTGGTTCCCGCGATTCCGAAAATGACTACTGCTCGTCCGTCTGCTGCATGTATGCCACCAAGGAAGCCATTATCGCCAAAGAGCATCTGGGCGAAGGCCTGCAGTGCGACGTCTTCTTCATGGACTTGCGCGCCTTCAGCAAAGGCTTCGAGCAGTATTACCACCGCGCGCAAGAGCTCGGCGTGCGCTATATCCGTTCTCGCGTGCCGAAAATCGAGGAAGTCCCTGGAACGCGGAACCTGATCGTTCAGTATCTCGGCGAGAACGACAGAAAGCTCTTCGAGGAATACGACCTGGTCGTGCTCTCGGTGGGCATGCAGCCACCCAAAGATGTCAAGCTGCTGGCCGAACGCTGCGGCGTGGCGCTGAACCGTTTCAACTTCTGCGGAACCTCCGTGTTCCAGCCGGCGGAGACATCGCGCAAGGGTATCTACGTTGCCGGACCGTTTGCCGAGCCCAAGGATATTCCGGAGACGGTCATGCAGGCCTCGGCCTCCGCCGCCCAGGTGCTCGCGCTGCTGCGCGAAGCCCGCGGCACATTGATCACTCCCAAGGTTTATCCGCCCGAAAAAGATGTGCAGGGAGAAGAACCGCGCATTGGAGTCTTTGTTTGCCACTGCGGGACCAACATCGCCGGCGTGGTCAATGTTCCGGACGTCGTGGAATATGCGAAGACCCTGCCCAACGTCGTGTACGCAGAGAACAACCTCTATACCTGCTCCAACGATACCCAGGATCGGATCAAGGAGCAGATCGCCGAACACAATCTGAATCGGGTAGTGGTGGCCTCCTGCACCCCGCGAACCCACGAGCCGTTGTTCCGTAACACATTGGCCGAGGCCGGACTCAATCCCTACCTGTTTGAGATGGCCAACATCCGCGACCAGTGCTCCTGGGTGCACATGCATGAGCCGGAAAAAGCCACCGAGAAGTCCAAAGACCTGGTCAGGATGGCGCTGGCCAAGTCCCGGCTGTTGCAGCCGCTCCACCGGCAGACGGTCAGAGTAGAAAAGTCCGCTCTGGTCATTGGCGGAGGGTTGTCGGGCATGACCGCCGCTCTGGCTCTGGCGCGCCAGGGCTCTGATGTCTATCTGGTGGAGAGGGAGAATGAGCTGGGCGGAAGTCTGCGCCAAACCTACTACTTACTCAACGGAGAAAAGCCGCAGGACGAATTGGCGCGTCTGCGCGAGGAGATCGCGCAGAACAACAGAATCCGTTTATTTACCGGCGCCGAGATCGAGAAGATCGACGGCACGATCGGCAACTTCAAGACAACAGTCCTAGCGGACGGCGCGACCACCGAAATCACGCATGGTGTCGTCATCGTAGCCACGGGCGCGAAGCAGTACCAGCCCAAAGAGTATCTGTACGGACAGGACGAGAACATCCTCACGCAGCGTGACCTCGAGGCGCGGCTCGCTGCCGGCAATGGCGCCGCAAAAACCGTCGTCATGATCCAATGCGTGGGCTCACGCGATGCCGATCATCCCTACTGTTCTCGCGTGTGCTGCGCCGAGGCCATCAAGAATGCCTTGAAGATCAAGGCGCTCTCGCCGCAGACGCATGTGTACGTCCTGTATCGGGACATCAGGACCTACGGCTTCAAAGAGAGCTATTACAGCAAGGCGCGCCAGCAAGGCGTCGTCTTTGTGCGTTACGACGAGAGCCAGAAGCCCGAGGTGTCACGGAATGACGCTTCGCGAAACGGCGAAGGACTCATGGTCACCGTCTACGACCAGACCCTGGGGATGCCGATGACGATCTCGGCCGACCTGGTGGTTCTGTCCGCCGGCATTCATCCGCATGAAGACAACAAGAAGATCGCGCAGTTCCTCAAGGTTCCGCTCAACAGCGAAGGCTTCTTCCTCGAAGCCCACATGAAGCTGCGCCCCGTTGACTTCATGACCGACGGCGTCTTCCTCTGCGGGCTGGCGCATTCTCCCAAAAACATCGAGGAATCCATTCTGCAGGCGCAGGCGGCGGCCGCGCGAGCAGCATCCGTCCTGGTTCAGGACAGCCTCGAACTGGGAGCGAATATTTCGCAAGTGGTGGACGAAAGCTGCGACGGTTGCGCCTACTGCGTGGACACCTGCCCCTACAAGGCGATCACCCTGCTCGAGTACAAGTGGCAGGGAGGGATCAAGAAAGTGGTCGAAACCGCCGACTCCACCTGCAAGGGCTGTGGCTGCTGCCAGGCTACGTGTCCGAAGAACGGCATCTTTATCCGTGGATTTACCCTCACGCAGATCGAGGCCCAGATCCATGCTGCTTTGGGAGTAGCGTAATGGACGATAACTTTCAACCCTTGATCATCGCCCTGTGTTGCAACTGGTGCTCCTACGCCGGCGCAGACCTGGCCGGCGTTTCCCGGACGCAATATCCGCCGAGCATCCGCATCGTTCGCGTCATGTGTTCGGGCATGGTGCATCCCAACCTGGTGATTGACGCGTTCACCAAAGGGGCGGACGGCGTCCTCATCTGCGGCTGCCATCCGGGAGATTGTCACTATCAGGAAGGTAATTACAAAACAGAGAAGCGCGCGGACGCGATCAAGCTGATGCTGGCGGATTTCGGCATCGAGGAAGAGCGCTTTCGCCTGGAATGGGTTTCAGCGGCCGAAGGGCCGCGGTTTGGGCAGGTGGTGCGGGAATTCACGGAGCAGGTGAAGAAGCTGGGGGTCAGCCCGTACCGGTCGTAAACGATGCCCCGTCGTATCTTCGACCCGATCGCCGCTGAAGGACGGAGTACTACCGCTCAAAGGGGGAGCAACCTATGTGGTGGGCAATAGGCGGGATGGTCATTGTGCTGGTGTTGGTCTGGCTTGCCTGTCATCCGGGTAGCCCGCGGTCAAACGCGACCACCAAACAGCAGTGAGCTTGTACTGATGAACTGGGGATACTGCCATAGCCGTGGGCGGCGTCGTAGCATCGCCGATCTCCAAATGTGCCGGCAGTGAATTACATGCCATGGCCCGCCCTCTGCTGCCGGGCAAGAATCCATTTAGCATAAGGATGTGAGGACACAGAAACGAATTGGACTGGCGCGAGCGCTGTCCAAAATGGGCTATTGTTCGCGATCTCAGGCGGCGGTTTTGATTCGTAATGGACGTGTCACTCGGAATGGGCGGATCGTCCGAGATCCGGAAAGCCCGGTGCGAATGCCGGATGGCCGCATAGACGGTCGGATTGAGGTTGATGGTTCGCCGATCGGCAAAACACCGGCGATCTACCTTGTCATAAATAAACCGCGCGGCGTAGTGACAACCGCGTCTGACGAGAAAGGACGTGAGACGGTTTACGATCTGCTGGAGCCAGGGTCGCCGTGGGTTGGTCCCGTAGGGCGATTGGATAAGGCGAGCGAAGGGCTGCTGCTATTGACCAACGATTCGGAGTGGGCGGCCAGGATCACCGCGCCAGCCAGTCATCTGGACAAGAAGTATCACGTGCAGGTGGACTGCATTGGCGATGCCGATCTCTTGACGAGAATCATGCGGGGGCGCGCGGTTGACGGCCAGCAGTTGCGCGCGAAGGCAGCGCGACTTCTGAGACGCGGCGATAAGAATAGCTGGCTGGAGATTACGCTCGACGAAGGCAAGAACCGGCAAATTCACCGTCTGCTCGAAGCGCTGGGGGTTCGCGTGCTGCGTCTGGTGCGAGTATCCATTGGGCCGCTCGAGCTGGGCGATCTGAAGAAGTGTGCGACGCGAAGGTTGAAAGCGGAAGAAAAGAACGCGATTGATCGCGCGCTGCTGGCGATGCCGCGCCAGATTTCCTAAAAATTTGTTTGTGTCTCCAGATAGTCTTGTGCCTGCCCTAGCACCTTGCGCTCGTTGCTGTAGGCAAGTTGGCGGGCTGCGTCGGCAAGGGGTACCCACAAGGCTCGCTTGACTTCGATTCGCATGTCGGAAGTGAGGTTGTCGATTTCTCCGGACACATAGCGCATCAGGTAGAAGCTCACGATTTTGAAAACTCGTTTGCCGTCGCCCCAGGTGCGAACGTAAACATACTTGTTATCGGAAAGTTTGGTGACCGGTTCGGCCACGATGCCGGTTTCTTCCCGCACTTCGCGTACGGCTGCTGCTTGCGGTTTTTCGCCCGGATCCACCAGGCCCTTGGGGAGGGCTAACAGGGCGCGGCTGCGCTTGCGCACCGTCTTTGCGGGCTTGGGAGTTTCTTGTGGTGGCTCACTTTTCTGGGGTTCAATCAGGGCGACATGCCAGATTCCGGAAATCTGCCTGAGCACAACGCCACCTGCCGAAATTTCCCTTGGCATAGCGTTTACCTTATCGTGAATCCAGAAGACGCTGTGGCCATTGCTCGCAGCCGGGCTTCGCTCGGCTTGGACCCTTCGACTTCGCTCAGGGCAGGCTCGCGAGGCGGTCGTCCCTACACAAACAGTTATCAGGAATTTCTGAGCTTTCCAGTCTCTTGCTGGATTCGCTGCCAGGCGCGCTCCACGTGGCGCGACTGCGTGTTGGTTTGGCCGACACAGAGGCGAAGCGTGAGTTTGCCATCAAGTTTGGTATGCGTGAGGAACAGATCGCCGCTGCCGTTCAGCCGGTCCATCAGGAGTTGATTCGCTTGATCTCCCGCGCACAACCGGAAGCAGACGAGGTTGAGTTGAGCGGGCGCAGCGAGTTCGAAGCGCGAATCTTCGCGGACCCAGGCGGCGAATTGCTGCGCCAGGCGCACGTGCTCGCGAATGTGATGTTGCAGGCCTTCGATCCCGTAATGGCGGATCACGAACCAGAGCTTGAGCGAGCGAAAACGGCGTCCCAGCTGAATGTGCCAGTCGCGATAATCAATGACCGCACCGGATTCGGTGGCCTGGTTGCGCAGGTACTCCGGCAGGATCGAAAGCGTTTGGATAAGGTGCTTGCGGTCGGCGATATAGAAGACGTTGCAATCGAAGTTCGTGAACATCCACTTGTGCGGGTTGAAGCAGTAACTGTCGGCGAATTCCACACCATCGTTGATGAAGCGGAATTCCGGGCAGAGCGCGGCCGTACCGCTCATGGCGGAATCCACGTGCAGCCAGAGATTGTGGTCGCCGCAGATGCGCGCAATTTCGCGGATGGGATCGATCGCGTTGGAGGAAGTCGTCCCCACAGTGGCACAGACGAAGCAGGGAGTCAGTCCGGCCTTGATGTCTTGCTCGATCTGGCGCGCCAGTGCCCCCGGACGCATGGCGAAGTTCTTGTCCACTTCGATGTGGCGCAGGTTGTCCGAGCCCATCCCGGCGATTTTTATTGCTTTCTCAAGCGAAGAGTGCGTCTGCGTGGAGCAATAAGCGATCAAGCGTCCATCGCAGCCTTTGCGATTGCTGGCGAAGTTTGTTGCACGCTCGCGGGCGGCCAGCAGGGCGCAGAGTGAGGCGCTGGATGCCGTGTCCTGAATCACTCCTCCTCCCGCGCCAGTGGAAAGAAACTTTTCCGGCAGGCCGAGCATGGGCACCAGCCAATCGAGCACATGCGTTTCAAGTTCGGTGCACGCCGGGCTAGTGGACCAGAGCATGCCTTGCACGCCCAGTCCCGAGGAAACCAGATCGCCGAGAATGGCCGGACCAGAGGCGTTCGCCGGAAAGTAGGCGTAGAAGTTGGGCGACTGCCAGTGCGTGATGCCGGGAAGGATGACGCGCTCAAGGTCGCCAAGAATCTGGTTGAAGGCTTCGCCATGCTCCGGAGCTTGGGGCGGAAGTTGCGAGCGAATTTCTCCCGGCTGCACGCGCGACAGAACCGGGAAGGTTTCGATGCGGGAATAGTAGTCGGCGATCCAGTCCACAACAGCGTGGCCCTGGCGGCGGAACTCCTCGGGAGACATGTGGAACGATTTTGTGTCAGACATGGGAATCGGCAATTTGTAATTTGTGATTTGTAATGGGTAATTTGAAACCCGTGTGCCGTTAAATTGCAAATTACAAATCACAAATTACAAATTGTCTCACTAGCCCAACTTCCCGTAGTACACGCGCGTGTTGTATTCGAATTCGACCTTGTTATCTCTGGCGTGAACGCGAAAGATGCGTCGCAGTTCCTGCATCATGGGCGCGTGGCTGGGATGACCTTGGAGCGGCGCGTACGAAGAAGATAGCAGGCGCCCGGCGGTACCTTCGTAGTCAAACTGCTGACGCAGGTCGAAGACGCGTTCTTCGCAATGCGCCGGCGCAAAAAATTCGTGAATCATGGCGGTGGTACGCTCGTGGCGCACTTCCTTATAGTCGGTGCCGCAGGTCAGCAGAAGCTGCTCGTAGTCACGCAGAAAAGGAGTGCTCTCGGTGCGGCGCTCATTCCAGATCAGCACGCACCATCCGCCCGGCCTCAGAATGCGGACGAATTCGGCGCGGGCGCGCGGCAGGTCGAACCAGTGCGCCGCCTGGGCAGCGGCAACGAAATCGACGGAGGCGGAACCCAGCGTCGTCTCCTCGGCCGTTCCGGCAACCGACACCAGCCGGTCGTACGATTCGAGCTGACGGATGCCCATTTCGCGCATTTCGGTGTTGGGTTCGACGGCAAAAACGGGATTCCCGTTCTCCAAAAGCAGGCGGGTAAACACGCCGGTGCCGGAAGCGATGTCAGCGATGATGTGACTTGGCTGCAGTCCACATTCGGCGCGAAGCAGATCGAGAACTTCAGTCGGATATCCCGGGCGATAGCGAACGTAGTTCTCCACCCGATCGGAAAAACGAGTCGTTGGCGACGTGCTCATTACTATTCAGTGTAACGCGTTCCACCGGCGACTCCCTGGGCACGGTACAATCTTCATTCTGTGGCGGGTTGGCGCCGAGTCTTGCGCCGTTTTATGAAAGAAGACCGTGTACGCGGGGTACTCGAGAACGGAACGCCGGGTGTCGGCGATGCAGCGCCGGACTTTGAGCTGCCGGCGCTGATTGCCGGCGTCAAGCAACCATTGCGTTTGAGCGCGTATCGCGGCGAGAAAAGTGTGGCGCTGGCGTTCTATCCATTCAACTGGCAGGAAGCGAGTGCCGCCCAATTGACTAGCTACCAGGTGCAGCGTCCGCGAGTGCTGGAGAACAACGCGGAGATCGTGGCCATTACGGTGGATTCCATCATGAACACCACGGCATGGGAACGCGCGATCGGCCCGTTCGAGTTCCCGCTGTGCAGCGATTTCTGGCCGCACGGGGAAGTCTCGGAGCGCTACGGGGTGTTGCGGAAATCTGGAGGAAGGTCCGGCGGTGGCGCGGGCTCGAGCGATCGGGCGGTCGTGATCGTGGATCGCAACGGAAATGTCGCCTTCCGCAAGATTTACGCCCAGGACCAAGTTGCACCGGTGGAGGAAGTTCTGATGGTGCTGGAGAAAATCTGAATTATGTTTTCGACAAGGAGCTTCATGAAACTGCTTTCGGGTGCTGTTCTATTCTTCGTGCTGCTGGGTTCGACCCTGTTGGCGTTTGACAAGGCTGGCAAGGAGAAAGAGCCGCCGGACAACTGGTCCATCAGCGGGTTCCGCGACGCGGCCGGTGAGCGAGAAGTCGAAACGAAGTTCCTGGCCGTGCCCGATCCCAAGCTGGCGGAAGAGCATCTGCGCATTTTGACCCAGGCGCCGCACATCGCGGGATCTCCTGAAGACAAAGCGACCGCCGAGTACGTGGCCAAGAAGTTTCGCGAGGCCGGATTGGACGCCGAGATCGTCGAATACAAAGTGTGGCTGAACTATCCGGCGGAGATTCGCGTGGACCTGACCGCGCCTGAGGGAGTGGAAATGCATGGACCGCGGCCGGAACATGTTGACAGCGATCCGTTCCAGGACGATCCGCGCATTGTCAACGCCTACAACGGCATGTCGCCTTCGGGCGACGCCGAGGCGGAAGTTGTTTATGCGAACTACGGTTCGCCGGCTGACTTTGACAATCTGAAGCAGATGAACGTCGATGTGCGCGGCAAGATCGTGATTGTCCGCTACGGAGAGAATTTCCGGGGCGTGAAAGCGTTCGTGGCGCAGGAGCGCGGCGCGGCCGGAGTCATCATCTATTCCGACCCGAAAGACGATGGTTACTACCGCGGCGACGCCTATCCGAAAGGGCCTTGGCGTCCGGCGAGCGGCGTGCAGCGCGGGTCGATCGGATTCATGTTCCAGTTTCCAGGAGATCCGACCACTCCGGGAGTGGCATCGGTTCCCAATCTGCCGGATTCAAAGCGCATTTCTCCCGCCGCGTCCGAGCAGTTGCCGAAGATTCCCGTGACTCCGCTTTCCTACGCCGATGCCTCTCCGATCCTTGAGCACCTTGGTGGGCCAGCCTCTCCGCGCGAGTGGCAGGGAGCGTTGCCGTTTACTTACCACGTGGGTCCCGGTCCGGCGAAGGTGAAGATGCATCTTAAGCAGGACTACCAGTTCCGCACCATTTGGGATGTGATCGGCAAAGTACGGGGAACGTCTTCGCCCGACGAGTGGGTGGTGGCGGGCAATCATCGCGATGCCTGGGTGTTTGGAGCGGTGGATCCGAACAGCGGCACGGCGGCGATGTTGGAGACAGTGCACGGTTTGGGCGATCTGCTGAAGTCAGGCTGGAAGCCCAAGCGGACGATTGTCATCGGAAGCTGGGACGCGGAGGAAGAAGGACTGATCGGTTCCACCGAGTGGGGCGAAGATCACGCTCAGGAACTCGGGAACGCCGCTGCTTACTTCAATATGGACGTTGCGGTAGCGGGCAAGAAGTTCGGAGCTTCCGGCGTGCCCACGCTGAAAGAGTTTATCCGCGAGATCGCCAAAGCGGTGCCATCGCCTGAAGGCGGAACCGTGTACGAGGCGTGGAAAAAGACGAGCCAGCCGAATCCAGAAAATTCCCGGGAACCCACTTTCCGTCCACCGCCGGCAGCGATGCAGAACGACGTTCCGGTGGGAGACCTGGGCAGCGGTTCCGACTACACCGTGTTCCTGCAACATCTGGGCGTGCCTTCCACCGATATCACGTCGAGCGGCGATTATGGCGTGTATCACTCGGCGTTCGACGACTTCACCTGGTTCAAGAAATTCGGCGATCCCGACTTCCGCTACGAGCAGCAGATGGCGCGCATTTACGGTCTGGAAGTGCTGCGCATGTCGAGCGCCGACGTCCTTCCTTATGACTACGAAGACTACGGGAGAGAAATTCTGGTGTATCTCGACGCTGCTAAAAACAAAAGCAAAGACCGCTTCGGAGATAAAGCTCCGGACTTTTCGCCAGCCTTGGAAGGCGCGCGTCACCTCGAGGAAGCGGGCGCAAAAATTTTGCAGAAGCAACGAAAATTCCCCGCAGCTCCAGATCGCCTGAATGCAAAACTCCGCGACGCCGAGCGGGCGCTGCTGATTCCCGAGGGCTTGCCTAACCGTCCGTGGTTTCACCATGCCATTTACGCTCCGGGACAGTACACCGGATACGCGGCCGTGGTGATTCCGGGAGTGAACGAGGCGATTGATCGCGGCGATCTTAAACGGACCGAGCAACAAATCGCAGCGCTGACGGCTGCCTTGAACCGAGCGGTTCTGGTTCTGGAGCAATCGCGCTAAAGCAATCGGGTCATCGGGCCATGGGGTGATCGGGGCTCAATCACGGTGTTTTTTCCGCCGCTAACTCCTCGTCTTGCATATGCCTGGCGACCAGGGCGGCGCAGGACTCGATGAACCTCTGCTCGGGTCGATCGAAGGTATCGGCAAAGTAGCTCTCGATACAAAGCTCGGCTGCAACCCGTTTCTTCCCCGCGCCTTTCTTAACCAAGATCGGCACCACGATGTTCGATTTCACGAGATCGGACCCGAGGTAGCGAGGATCGGCCTTAACATTGTTGATGACCACGGTTTCCCCGGAAGTGGCCGCAGCTCCGCACAATCCCTTGTCGAGCGGGATACGCAGGGTGGGCATGAAGCTGCCGCTGTAGGGTCCGAGCACCAGAGCTTCGAAAGCGGGAGCTTCCATGAAATAAAAGCCAACCCAGTTGTAACGAGTCATCGCTTCATGGAGGCGCTCGGCGATGTGCTGCATCAGAGACTTCACGCCATCGGCGGAGCGGTCGAATCTCTCAAATTCCTCCAGCAGTTCTGCATACTGTGACATCGAAACTGGAATCTCCTTTTCGCTTCGCGGGTAACCCGTCATTCTATGCTCGTTGTGACAGCCCGCGCTGCCTCGCCATTGTTTAGTACTGGGGGTACCCCCCTCCCCCCTTCCCCTGGTATATTGGAATCAAAGACTTAGGAGGAAACTCCCGCCAGGTCTTTGGGTTTAAAGGAGTTGCTCGTAAAGTCTTTATAAAGCAATAAGTTACGAGATCCGTTCCGCTTCGACTGGGCTCAGGGTCAGGATTTCGGCAGCGGGCTCCCGCTCCGCTCACGCCCGCTAAACGCCTCAACTTACGAGATCCGTTCCCCTTCGACTGCGCTCAGGGTCAGGATTTGGGCAGCGGGCTCCCGCTCCGCTCACGCCCGCTAAACGCCTCAACTTACGAGATCCATTCCCCTTCGACTGCGCTCAGGATTTGGGCAGCGGGCTCCCGCTCCGCTCACGCCCGCTAGACGCCTCAACCTCGGAACTGACCCAATTCCATCGTCGCGCACGACGCTTCTTAGGTCAATGATTTCGGTCACGGATAGTTGCGATTTAAACCGAGGTTCGCGAAAACGTCCCGTCCATCCCCAGGTTCAGGTTTCTAGCAGGTTGCGGAAAAAGTCGTTTCCAGTCGAGGACCGTGCCCTCAGCGGCTAAAGCCGAATTCAAAACAAAGCACTTGCCGCCGCGGTAAACCGCTGCGCCACCCAAAATCAAGTGCAATATCTAGTTTTTCCGCAGCCTGCTAGAGCAACGGTGCGCTTTTACCAGGTCACCGCAACACTCCCTACGCCGCTGGTTGGGACGGTGTAGGGATGAGGAGTTCCCTCTGGAACTATGGTGCCATCGGACAACACCTGGAAGAACGTGAATTGAATCTGCTGGCCCGCCGGCACTGATGCATCAATGAACCACGATGATCCACCACTGTTCGGCACCGCCAACAGCGGCCCGACCGCCGAACTAGCGCTTGTAACGTCATTTCCGAGTTCCAGGGTATTTCCGGTCAAGTACACGGAAGCACCCGCCGGCGGCGAAACATTATTGACGGTGAAGGTCACGGGGATCTCATTTCCGGTGAGAACCGTAAAGGGAAGGGCGTTGGACGTTCCGCCGTTCGTCTGCACGGTGATGTTGTAACTGCCGGGTGAGACAGAAGGCACAGTGAAGGTCACAGAAGAATTGGACCAGGAATTCACTTGGGCTGCAGTCGTCCCTACGAGAACCATCCCCTGCGACGATCCGAAGCCGTCGCCGGCTACGGTTGTGGTGAGTCCAGCCTGTGCCACGAGCGGGCCCAACGATCCCAACTCCGGAGAGGCAGCCGTCGAGGACGATTGCCATACCGCAACCGTGTGCGTTGGCAAGTTGAACGCTGTGACTGGGTTATTTCCGCCGCCTGCGTTCACCTGCATGGCAAACCCGCCCATCAAGCCGTTCAGATAATCCGAGTAAGTGCCGGGCGCAAGCGCGGTGTACAGACCCGTGATGCTGTAGGGTCGCGTCTCGCTCTTGTTCACAGCGATCAGCACAACATCGTTGAAGAACTGCCGCTCCAGAATGTATACGTCGCTGTTGATCCAGCGCTGTTGGGACGTGCCATAGGCCAGCGCCAGATTCGTTTGCCGCAGGTTCGCCATTTGATCGATAAGTTGGTAAGCAGTGGTATTGGTGGCGAACGATGACATCCAGAGCCGGTTATAGGGATCGCCGCCGCCGTTGGTGTCGTTGTGCAGGTATTGTTCATCGCCGTAGAGAACCACCGGGACTCCGCGGCAGGCCAGCAGCAGGGCCAGTGCTTCATTCACACGGTTCTGGTTGTTGTCGACGCTCAGCAGGCGCGGGAGATCGTGGCTGTCAAAAAAAGTCACCCGGTCGTTCGGAGAAACAAAATCGCTGTTCTCCTGACTGATGGTGCTGTCGATTTCATGAAAGTCGCCATTGTCGCCATTGTTTACGAATACGTCCCGCATCGCGTTCGCCAGCGGAAAATCAAGCAGAGGCATCCCGCTCTGGTTGGAAAACTGGACCGAGTCGGGATACGTCGGATCGGTGGTCCCGCCTATATCCCACTCTCCGTAGAGAAAGGTCGGTCCGGCGGTGAAGGCGGTATTGGCCAACGAGTATTGCCAACCCCAGGTGACGTCTTTAACCGCATCCAGACGGAACCCGTCTACGGCATGCTGCTGCATGAGCTGCAGGAGCGCGGACTTCAAGTAACTATCAACAGTCGTATTCTCCTGGTTCAGGTCGGCCAGGTCGTCCAGGGTGTTGTACTGCAGTTGGAAAGGATCATTGAAGTCGGTGATGGTCGGATTATGGTGGAACAGGTTGTTGGGAGGCGCAGGGTCGTTCTGATAGCTGTAAAGCAGCGTGCCATTGTTCGAAAAAAGATTGCCGAACTCGCCGCCATCATTCGGATTAGTGTCGTTAGCGGCGAAATCCACAATCACCCGGATCCCGTTCTGGTGGGCTGCGGCCACCAGGCTGTCGAAGGCGGCCCAGGTATTGTTGACGTCCCCGAAGTGCTCTTCGATCTGCTGCATGTCGCGCGCCCAGTAGCCATGATACGGAGCGTAATTGATCCCGCCCAAGGAGGCGACGACGTCGATGTTGTCCACGGGCGGTGAGATCCAGATGGCCGTGATCCCCATGCCCGCCAGATAGGCCATCTGTTGCTGAATCCCCGCCAGATCTCCGCCCCAGTAAAATTGCCAGTTGGTTTTGGTGGAGTCGTACATGTTCGGGCTCTGCGGCGGATTGTTATTATTGGGATCGCCGTCAAAAAACCGGTCGGTGACGATCTGATAGATGACTTGCTTCTTGAAATCCTGCGCCGGGCCGCTGATCGCGGCGCCGCTGGCGGTCAGCAAGAGCGGGGCGTTACTGGAGAGGTCGCCGCTGGTACCGGCAAAGGTCACGCTGTAGTTTCCTCGTGGCACCGTGCTGGCGAGGGTCAGGGTAGCCGACTGGCTGCCGCCGGCTTTGATGGATAGTGGGAATGCCGGCGAGGCAGTGACTCCGGCAGGAAGGCCTTGCAGGCTCACACTGACGGTTCCCTGAAAGCTATTCTGGCCTTGCACGCTAAGTTGAACCGGCACGCTGGTGGAACCTTGCGACAGCAGCACCGAACTGGGCGAGGCCGAGAGCGTGAAGCCGGGCGGAGGAGGCGGTTGGTTGCCACTACCGCCTCCGCCACAACCAGGCACCAGCAGTGTGAAACAGCAGATCGCAACCACGAGAGCGGCGTGCAGCGTACTGCCAACCACAGCCCGGAGGAAAGGACCCCAGCGCATGTGAGTTACTTGATCGTGACTAACTTGTCCACGAGTTCCGAGTAGTCTTTCTTCTCCAGGCCGTGCACCTGCTTGTTGTATTCGTCCACTTTGCTGGAATAATTCATGGAGCAGAACTTGGGGCCGCACATGGAGCAGAAGGCGGCTGACTTGTATTGTTCCTGGGGCAGAGTTTCGTCGTGCATGGAGCGGGCGGTTTCGGGGTCGAGCGATAGTTCGAACTGCTTTTCCCAATCGAATTTGTAGCGGGCATAGCTTAGGGCGTCGTCGCGGTCGCGGGCTCCGGGACGCTGGCGGGCTACGTCGGCGGCGTGGGCGGCGATTTTGTAGGCAATGATTCCGTCTTTTACATCTTTCTCGTTGGGCAGACCGAGATGCTCTTTTGGGGTTACGTAGCAGAGCATCGATGCGCCGTACCAGCCAATCATGGCCGCTCCGATGGCGGAGGTGATGTGGTCGTAGCCGGGAGCTATGTCGGTGACTAGCGGGCCCAACGTGTAGAAGGGCGCTTCGTCACACCACTCGTTTTCTTTATCGACCTGCTCTTTGATCTTGTGCATCGGAATGTGGCCGGGGCCTTCGATCATGACCTGCACGTCGTGCTTCCAGGCGATGCGGGTCAGTTCGCCCAGGGTTTTGAGTTCGGCGAATTGGGCTTCATCGCTGGCGTCGGCCAGGCATCCGGGACGCAGGCCGTCTCCCAGCGAGAAGCTTACGTCGTACTTCTTGAAAATCTTGCAGATGTCTTCGAAGCATTCGTAGAGGAAGTTCTGCTTGTGGTGATGCGTCATCCATTGGGCGAGGATCGCGCCGCCTCGGCTGACTATGCCGGTGATGCGCTGGGAAACCATGGGCACGTATTGAATTAACACGCCGGCGTGAATGGTCATGTAATCCACTCCCTGCTGCGCCTGCTCTTCGATTACTTCCAGCATCACGCTGGCGGTTAGATCTTCCACTCGCTTTACGCGCGAGATCGCTTCGTAAATCGGAACTGTGCCTATCGGAACGGGCGAATGGCGGATGATGGCTTCTCGAATCGTGTGAATGTCGCCGCCGGTCGAGAGATCCATGACCGTGTCGGCTCCGTAGTGGACGGCGGTGTGCAGCTTTTTGAGCTCTTCTTCTACGTTCGAGGTGACGGCGGAGTTGCCGATGTTGGCGTTGATTTTGCAAAGCGACTCCACGCCGATCGCCATCGGCTCTAGTTCGGGATGGTTGATGTTCGCGGGAATGATCATGCGTCCGCGAGCGACTTCATCGCGGACCAGCTCGGGCGTGATCTTCTCGCGGTAGGCGATGTATTGCATTTCGTCGCTGATTACGCCCTGGCGCGCGTAGTGCATCTGGGAGAAGTTGCCGTCTTTGTTCGCGGCCTTGCGCTTCGCCAGCCACTCTGCCCGCGGTTTGAGAACCGCGTCCAAACCACTGCCGTTTGTACCATTGTCTGCGGACATTTTCGTCTGTACCGTCCTTGGAAGGGTCTTTTGAAATTATACCGCGCATGGGGACGCAGGTTGTCTACACGGAGTTTCAGCAGGTGTCGAGCCGCGCTCGGCTTGGACGGGCAAGAATGCCCGTCCCCACACGGGCTAATTGCGCAGCGTCTTGCCGGTTTTTAGTGTGAACTGAATTCTTTCCTGCGTTTTCTTTTCTCCGCACAGGGACTTGAAGGCTTCTCGTTCGAGGTCGAGCAGGTACTGTTCGCTGACCGGCGTGCCGGGCGTGATATTTCCTCCGCAGAGGACCTCGGCGATCTTGGTACCCAACTTCTTTTCGTGATCGGTGATGAACTCAGCTTGGCGCATCATGTGGACCCCAAGTTTCAGAGTGGCGAGAATACTCTCTCCGGGCGCGGGGATGTCGGTGCGCATTACGGGGGGCTCATAGCCGGCGCGTACCAGTTCCAGCGCTCGCGCTTTGGCGTCAGAGAGAACGCGCTCGCGGTTCATGGTGATGCGGTCGGAGTTCGACAGGAACCCAAGTCCGCGGGCTTCATGGGCCGACGTCGCGACTTTCGCGGTGGCGACGGTTTCGAACGCTTTCTTCATGGCTTCGAGCAGTTCGACCGACTCGCCGCGGGCGTCGGGACGAATGGAAGTTGCACTGTCGACCGCGCGCAACAACATTTCCTTGCAGCCGCCTCCTCCGGGAAGCAAGCCGACTCCGACCTCTACCAAACCCATGTAGAGCTCGGCGTGCGGTTGGCGTGCAGGCGCGTGCAGCGAAATTTCACAACCACCTCCCAAGGTGAGGCCGAAGGGCGCGCTCACCACCGGCTTTGGCGAAAATTTGATGGCCTGCGTCATGCCTTGAAACTGGCGGATGGCCAGGTCAACGTCGTCCCATTCTTCCTCCTGGATCGACATGAGCAGCAGCATCAGGTTTGCGCCCACGGAGAAATTCTGCGCGTCGTTGGTGATGACGAAAGCGTCGAAGCCATCGCCCGGGCCGCCCGGCTTCAGGGTCTGGAGGATCAGCGAGATAATGTCGGCGCCGAGCGCGTTCATCTTGGAGTGGAACTGGATGCAACCCACACCATCGCCCAGGTCAACCAGCGAGGCTCCGGAATTCTTCTTGACCACGCCGTTGGACTTTTTTGCGACTTCTACCGACCAGACTCCTTCCGGAACAGCTACCGGATGCCAGTTGCCAGTTGCCAGATCCCAATACTTGCGGCCGGATGGCGCCTTCGGATCATCGGCGTACCAGGACTTTTGGCCTGCGGCTAAGAGCTTCTCGACGTTGGCCGCTACCGGTTTGCCTTCTTTCTTCATGCGCGCCACGGTGGCTTCGACGCCGGCGGCGTCCCAGAGTTCGAAGGGGCCGAGTTCCCAGGCGAAGCCGAGGCGCATGGCGCTATCGATCTCAACCACGGAATCGGAAATTTCGGGAATACGGTTGGCGGAATACGTCCACAGATCAGACAGCGCCGCCCATAGGAAAGCGCCTGCCCTGTCGGGCTTCTGGGCGGCACCACCGTCGAGACCGAGCAACATTCGAATTCTTGCTCCCGTCTCTTCGACGTTTTTCGCCATATCGAGCGCGGCGAATTTTGGCTTCTGGCGAGGATGGTATTCCAGCGTTTTCCAGTCGATCGCCAGGCGCTCGTCTTCTTTGCCGTCGCCGCTTTTGAGCTTCTTGTAAAACCCACCTTTGGTCTTGTCGCCCAGCCACTTGCGTTCCAGCATCTGGCGGAAGAAGGCGGGAATCTGTAATTCGCTGCGCTCGTCGCGCACGTTCTGCGCCATGTTCGTGACCACGTGTCCCAGGATGTCGAGGCCCACCAGGTCGATGGTGCGGAAGGTGGCCGAGCTCGGCCAGCCCACGGCGGGGCCGGTGAGCGCGTCGATCTCTTCCACGGTCAGGTCCATTTCCTGCATGAGCCGCATGACGTTGAGCACGGAAAATGTGCCGATGCGATTGGCGATGAAATTGGGAGTGTCTTTCGCCAGCACTACGCCCTTGCCTAATTGCACGTCGCAGAAATGGGTGACGGCTGCGATCAGCGCGGGGTCGGCTTCGGGGGTGGGAATCAGTTCGAGCAGCCGCATATAGCGCGGCGGATTAAAAAAATGCGTGCCGAACCAGGAGCGACGGAAGTCCTGGGAAAATCCTTCGGCGATTTTTGCTACCGGCAGTCCGCTGGTGTTGGTGGTGACGATGGTGCCGGGCTTGCGGATTGCTTCCACCTTCTTAAGCAGCGAGCGCTTGATCTCCAGGTTCTCGACGATCGCCTCGATAATCCAGTCCACGTCGGCCAGACGCTTCAGATCGTCCTCGAAATTCCCTACGGTGACCAGGCGTGCGAGCGACGCTTCGAAAAACGCCGCGGGCTTCGACTTCCTGGCCCCGTCGAGTCCAGCCGCCGCGATTTTGTTACGCGCAGCGCCAGTCGCATCTGGAGGCGCGTTTGGTGGCACTATATCGAGCAGCAGGGAAGGCACTCCGGCGTTGGCGAAGTGCGCGGCGATGCGGGCGCCCATGGTGCCGGCGCCGAGGATGGCAACTTTATGGATAGTCTTCATGAATGCGAACTCCTGTGACAATAAACCGTTCTACCGGCATGACTGAAGCCATGCCCCTTCAAAGCTCCAACGAAACGGCCCGCTAGTCCAGGTCGTTCGCGCTCCAGAGGTTGGGGGTGATCTGGCGAAATTTCAGTTTCCATTGGCCGTCGATTCTTGCCCAGGTGTCGCCCATGTGGCGATAACGGGGATGTTCGCCGGGGACGATCAGGTTGTAGGCGACGACGGCGGAGTCATCGGTGAGTTTGACTACGCGGAAATCGTAGGCGCGCGTGTCCTTGGGCATTCCCATCTGCGCGGATTCAACGACTTGGCTTTTGTCGTAGAAGTCGCCATTGGTTTCGATGCCATGGAAATCGTCGGCGATGGCGCGCTGGACCGCGGCTGGGTTCTTGCTCTGGGTCGCTTGCAGCAACTGCTTCTGCTGATCGATGAGTTGCTGGTCGAAAGCGGAGATGGGCTTGGATGTCTGCGCCGCGGCCAGAGTGACAGTGAGAATGGCTGCACACAACAGGAAAATGGTTCGCATGGTTGATCTCCTACGGCACGATTCTACTTTGTGGTGCAACTGTTTGCGGTTTTTCTTTGCGGCCCCCAGACGATGGCGCCGTGAGGAATCGGTCGTCCCTCCGGGACTTGAATCATTTCTTGTACTTTCCCCAGCGCTGAAGCGCTGGGCTAAGTTTGATCGCCCCTCCGGGGCTGGCCTTCGCTGCAGACGCGTTACTCGTTCGCGAAGCCAAAAGTCACGTGCAAGAAACAAGAACTCAAAGTAAGAGCTAAGAGCTAAAGGCTAAAAGCCAAAGGCTAAAGGCTAAAGGCTAAAGGCTAAGAGCTACTTCTGCAAGATTCGTTGCGCCAGTTCTGCGCGCGGGACTGTGATTTGTTCGCCGGAGGCGAGATGCTTGAGCGCAAAAGCATTGGCTGCCACTTCGTTTTCTCCGACGATAAGAATGTATCGCGCTCCCATCTTGTCGGCGGCTTCAAACGACTTCTTCAAGCGAAACGACTCGTCGCCAAGATCGACCACCAGATCGTGCCGCCGCAGTTCGCGGGCCAGGCGGGCGGCTTCGCGATTCATTCCGGCGCCGAGCGGAGCAACATAAACATCGGGCTTGCGCACCACCGACTCGGCCGACGCGGTTAGTGAAAGCACCAGCCGATCTTCTCCAATGGCAAATCCAATGCCCGGAGCGGGCGGCCCGCCGAGGGCTTCGGATAAGCCGTCGTATCTTCCACCACCAAGAATCGCATTCTGCGCCCCCAGGCCTCCATGGGTAAATTCAAACGCGGTGCGGGTGTAGTAATCCAGGCCTCGCACCAGGCGCGGGTTTTCTGTGTATGGAATCTGAACGGCCTTCAGGATCTGTTTTACTTCTTCGTAGTGGGTGCGGCAAGGCTCGTCGAGAAACTGGCTGATGGTGGGGAGAGTTGCGATGATGGGCTGATCTTCGGGAACTTTGCAGTCGAAGACTCTGAGCGGATTGGTCACGGCGCGGCGTTGGCAGTCGTCGCACATTTTTCCTACCACGGGCGCTAGCGCCTGGCGGAGGGCATCGTTGAATTTTGCGCGGTCGGCGGGGCAACCTACGGAATTCAGTTCGAGCGTCCAGTTGGTGATGCCCACGCGGTCGAGCAGCGTGGCGAGCAGTTCCAGGATTTCCGCATCTCTCGCGGGAGATTGGCTGCCGGCGGCGGCGGGGCCGATGATTTCGGCGTCAATTTGGTAGAACTGGCGGTAGCGTCCTTTTTGCGGGCGCTCGCGGCGAAACATAGGGCCGATGGAGAAGAATTTGTTCAGGCCGCGCTCCCACAATTTGTGCTCGATGTAAGCGCGGACGATGCCGGCGGTGTTTTCGGGGCGGAGAGTCAGGGATTGTCCTTTATCGCTTTCGGCGCGGCCGCGATCTTCCCAAGTAAACATTTCTTTGCTGACGATGTCGGTTTCTTCGCCCACGCCGCGAGCGAACAGTTCGGTGGACTCAAAAATGGGCGTGCGGATTTCGTGGAAGTTGTAGGCGCGGAAGACGTCGCGGACGGCGGCTTCGACAAAGTTCCAGAGCGCGGTGTCGGGCGGGAGAAGGTCGCGGGTTCCTCGGGGAGATTTGATCATCGGTCGTTGGTCGCTGGTCGTTTGCTCAAGCTCTCGGCTCTCGGTTATCAGCTCTCAGTTGAACCTTGAGCATCTTGAATCCAAAGTGTGCTTCCTTAGTGTAACGTCGAATTGGCATTTTACGGATGTGGTGAGTGATGGGCGCTAGCGCAGCGAAAAGGCCCCCACTTTCTCGACAAGCACGAGAAGTCAGGTACCCACCGCGTGGATGTCCTTTAATTCGACGCCAGCACATCGTCGTTGTAATTCAGGAGCGCGCGTTTGGGCGTGTCCTTCAATCCCCGCAACGTGACCTTCTGATCCACCGAAGTGTTTCCGGTGAGACGCGCGCGACCCAGGCTTAGGGTGCGACCGTCGGCTAGCTCCAAATAAATCGGGACGATCATGCGGAACTTATCGTCCACACCGGACTGCGTAACCTTCATGGCGAATACGACGTCGCCGCTCGCATCCTTGTCGAACTTGGAGTCGAGCTTGTAGGTGGGCAGGGCGGTGCCGTAGACGTATTCGTTAAAAAACCAGTCCAGGCGATGATTTCCGTCGAGATCCATCTCCTGAGTCATGTGTTTTTCCATCATCGCCTTGAAATCTTCGGTGGTGGCCGCCTTACCGGAATAGGTGGCCACGAAGTCATGCATGGCGTCTTTGAAATTCTGGTCGCCGGTCTTGCGGTCCCACATCATCATGCGGATCATGTGGAGAATGTAGGCGCCCTTGGGATAGATGAGGCGCCGCGTCACGCCAAATCCGGTTCGCGAATTACTGGCCCGGTATCCCATGGTCAAGGGGCCGACGTCGATGGCGCGAAAACCTTCGGCATCTCGCTCCAGCAGCAACTCGCGCTCGTCGTTCCAGAATTCGATAAACTTCTTTGGATTTTTCTCGATCATGCTGATGTAGAGGGACGCCGACAATTCGGCGAAGCCTTCGCTCATCCACTGGTCGCGGCCGGAGGCGAACCCGACCGTGTGTCCCCACCATTGATGTGCGACTTCGTGCGCGGTGACTGCCTTCCAGTATCCGCGGTCGGCGTGGTCCAGGCCAAGGGAATGGCGAACGGTGGTGTCGAAGTAATAGCAGATCGGAATCCAGACGAGTTCGGGCCATGATTGTCCGAAGTTGCATGCCGTCTGCTGCGTCAACTGCATGTGCTTGAACAGCGAAGGGCCAAAATAGTCGGTGTAGAGCTGTACAGCCAGTTCGCCTTCGGCGAGCGCTTTCTTATTCAGGGAGGTGGTGCTCATGGTGCCAAGAGCGACGGGAGCCCCCATGTGGGAACCTTGTGAGGGCAATTCACTTCTGACGGAATGCTGAAGTGAAGTTACCCAGTCCGGAGATTCTTCGTTGGCGTAGGACTGGATGAAATATTCAGGTTTCGTCAGCCTCGCTTCCTCTTCCTTGAAGCGGCCAAAACTGAAGCCGGCCACGGTCTGCGGGTTTTCGCTCTTCCACACGGTTACATTCTGCCCACCCTCATTGCTTTCGGAAACGAGGATACCGGTGGCCGCCATCTTCATGCCCTTTGGAATACGGAGAGTCATGTCGTAGAGCGCGTACTCTCCGAAACTCGCGCCCGGATCGTTCGGATACCAGTCTTGACGGGCCACGGGGAAATAGTTGCCATTGCCCTCATTGCTCACGGCCTCTTTTCCGCCATAAGTTGTGGTGAGCGTCAATTTCTCTCCGGTGCTCAGAGCCTTGGGCAAAATGACGGCAAAGTTGCCGTCGTCGTTTTTGTCTTCCTGAATAAAGGAAAGGGGCTGCCCGTTCAGGGTCACGCTCTGCACGCGCAAGGGCCGGAACAGATCGAAGGGCACAACCCGCACACCGTTTCGACGCGCCACCATATCGGTCGCAGCCTTGCCAGAGAGGGAGCCGTTCTTTTCGAAGGTCACATCCAGTTGCTGGTGCTCAATGCGCATCAATCGGCCAATGCTGCCGCGCGCGTGTTCCCCGGAAAAATTGAACGACGCCCAGTTTCCCCATTTGTTCTCGTCATAGGTTCGGAAGTTGACTTGGTCGGTGCCCCAGTTCGGCTCAATCTCATAGATTTCCTTGTCGTTGTAACGCTTGCCGTGGATGAATGCGTAGAACAGCCCGCCTGGTTCGGGACTCAAGACATCCTCCAGAATGCGCGCCTCCAGGTTGCTCTTGAGTTTATGGCGCGTTGTGTTCTGGCTATCCTTCAGAAGGCCGGCGTCGCAACCGCCGGAGGCTGGACTGCCTCCCTTCTTAACGTCGTCATACGTCGAATCGGTGAAGCGGAAGACAGCCTGCGTGAAATGTTCGCTGAACTCGTCTTCTTTGGTGAGCAGCTTCAAACTCCGGCGCTCGGACTCCGACGGCGGGTCGAGGACGAAATGGCCTTCGCCCACGAAAACCGCGCCCGTGACCTTGCCTTGCACCGGCGTCACGAAGCACACCGTTCCCGAGTGCAGATGGAAGGTGCCAGCGTCGCGCTTGAAATCGAAGTTATTGACGCTGACCGCTTCTCCGCCTAGCGTCAGGTTGCGAAGTTGCTGGTAGATTGGGTCGGAGTTGGGGCCAGCGGGTGGACTATCGGCAGCGTAAAGAGAAAAAGATAACAGGAGAATGGCGGCGGCAAGAAGGGTACGAGAAGCCATGGCGAGCCTCCGGTAGGGAAGAGCTTTTGAAGTATGCACGAGTTTGCCGCTCGCGCAAAGGACGTGGATCACCACGCAGGGAACGCTGGGCAGGGCGCAGCGAGATTCGACGCCTGATCGACGAACAACCCCGCCCAAGCGGGAGCTTCCACCCCATCACGCCAAAGGCGGGCGTGATGGGGACCCCGGCTTGAACGGGGTACTTTTCAGACAGTCGCGGCCGGTAGGCTACTTCTTCACGTAATACGCCGCGTTTTTTTCCAGAAACTCTTTCTTGTCCTCGGGCAGCTCGTCGGCCACGAAGATCGAATCCGAGGTGCAAGCTGGAATGCAGGCGCCGCAATCGATGCAGCCTTCGGGGTCGACATACATTTGCGTCGCTGCCTCAAACTCCGGCTCGTCTTTCTTAGGATGGATGCAGTCGGTGGGGCAAACTTCCACGCAAAGCTCGTCCTTAATGCAGGTGTCGGTGATTACATAGGCCATGATGGCTTCTCCTAAAGGTGTTTCCGGGAGTAGTTTCGTTCTTACCTTAGCCAGCGGCCCCGGACTTGGCGGTGATCTAGATCACAGCGGAATGTGGTCTGCGCACATCGATCTGTGATCACCGTCACAGGCGAGGGAAGGCCGGATGCGGTATAAAAGTTGGCAGTTGCAATCCTAGATCGCCCGGCCTCACCCCACGACCCCACACAGCCGCCACCCAAGCGGCGGGCCGGGCAATCTTTACACCTGAAGCAAAACTGTTCCCAAACGATTGTGGCGGCGCGTCAACAGGCGATGCCTGCGAGGAACTAGGAGCTTCTTCTCTCCATCAAGTACGACTTCTTGTATCCGACGTAATTCTCGGCATAGCGGAGAATCATTTCCTGGTCTTTCTCTTCCAGGCGGCGGCGGAATTTTCCTGGAGAGCCCATCCAGAGGGAGTTCGGCTCGACGATCGTTTTTTCGGGGATGAGCGTGCCAGCGGCGATGATGGAGCCGGATCCGATGACGGCGCCGTTGAGGATGATCGAGCCCATGCCGATCAGACAGCGGGCTTCAATGGTGCAGCCGTGCAGGATGGCGTTGTGGCCCACGCTGACGTAGTCGCCGAGGTAGACGCCGTATTGCTCCTTCATGCCGTGGAGGACGCAGTTGTCCTGAATGTTGGAATAGTGGCCGACGCGGATCTGGTGGACGTCGCCGCGGAGGACGGAGTTCATCCAGATGCTGGAGTGTTCGCCGAGAATGACGTCGCCGATCAGTTGCGCAGAGTCGTCGATATAGCAGCTGTCGGGGAACTGGGGAGTGACGCCTTGGTAAGAACGGATCATGGATTTTGAGCTGCGATTAGAAACATATCATGGAGCGATTGGTGGGGACAGTCGTTGGTTGTCAGTCGTTGGTCGGTGGGAAAAACCGCGAGCAATCACCCCTCCCTAACGACCAACGACTAAGGACCAAGCAACAAAACTGAACATATTGCCGGTACGTCCGTCACATTCTGGTGAGAGGCGGGGTGGTATAGAGATGGGCAGGGTTTCTGGAATCCCCTCCGATTCCGAAGTCTCGGGTGCGAGGGGATTCTTATGTGCCGCCAGAGTTCAGGTCTTAGGTGTGAGGTCTTAGGTCTTGGGGAAACCGCTGCGATCAGCGATGGATTCCGGGCGGCTGTCTTCCCGCTATTTCTGCTTCAGCTCAGCATCATTGTTGTTCTTATTGGTTGCGCCGCTTGGGGACAGGATGCGTCCACCGGCGCCTTGCGGGGTGTTGTCCTGGACGCGCAGGGCGCGGTGATTACGAACGCGGACATCGTGGCGATCCGGGTGGAGACGGGCATTCGCTACCACTCGGCCACGGATTCGGCGGGACGGTTCGCGGTGGATCTGCTGCCGCCGGGACAGTATTCGGCGCGGGCGGAGGCGGAAGGGATGTCGCCGCAGATTTCGCCGGTGATGCGGGTGGAGGTAGGGACGGCGACAGAGTTGACGTTCAAATTGAGGGTGGCAGGGCCGAAAGAAATGCTCACAGTGTCGGAAGCTCCCCGAACGGAGACGAACCCGAGTTCGGTATCAGCCCTGATCGATGGGAAAGCAATCTCGGACCTGCCGCTGAACGGGCGCAGATTCACGGATCTGCTGTTGCTGTCGCCGGGGGTGACGCAGGATCCGCGAGACTTGACTGCGGGTTCGAACGGCGATCTTTCTTATGGCGGAATTCGGGGATACAACACCAGCTTTCTGGTCGATGGCGGAGACAACAATAACGGCTTCTATGGGCAGGCGATGGGACGATATCGCTCCCCGTACCAGTTTTCGAACGAACTGGTGCAGGAGTTCCGCGTGCAGTCGAGTGGCTATGGGGCGGAGTCGGGACGGGCTGGGGGCGCGGTCGTGAATGTGGTAACCAAGTCGGGCACCAACCACTGGCACGGCAACACTTTTTACTACTTGCGCGACAGTTCGCTGGGGGGAGCCGCGCCTCCGTTCGTAGGCTTTGATCCTCACAATGAGCAGCACCAGTTTGGGGCGACGCTCGGAGGGCCGATCCAGCGCAGCAAGACGTTCTTGTTTGCCGGATACGATCAGCACATTTTCAATGTGCCCGCGGTGGTGGAGTTCCTCAACGGGTCGACGACGGTGGTGCCGCAACAGGGCCTGTTGCCGCTGGACTACGAGGTCTGCGACCCGGCTATAGGTGGGTCGGCCTGCGATCAGGCCATTGTGCCCGGTTGCCCTCCTCCCAGTGAGGGCGGGCCGCCCTGTGTTGCGCCGGCCGGGTTGCCGGCGGCGACGCAGCTCTCGCAGAACGGGGGGACGAAACGTGCGCAGTTGCTGGGCGACACGGGGTCGGTGAGGCTGGACCACGTGCTGACTCCGCATCAGTATCTTTCGTTGCGGGTGAGCACGGCGCGCTCTTACGGGACGAACAACGTCACTTTCGATTCGGGGAGTCCGATTACGAACGACGCGCTCAGCGCGAATGGGGAGGAGGACGTGGCGACCGAAACCGCGTCGCTCAGTCTGTCGAGTGGCATAACGCCGCGGCTGACGAGCCATCTGCGGGCGCAGTTTTCGCGCGACCTGGAGCAGTTGTTTCCCAATACGACCGGAGTGCAGGGGGATATCTATGGTTGGATGGAGGACTTTGGGCAATCGTCGACCTTGCCGCGGCAAACGCGGGAGCACCGGCTGCACCTGGCGGAGACTTTGAGTCTGAGCCGCGGGCGCAACGAGTGGAAGTTCGGGGCCGACGGGATGCGAACCTGGGACTACAACTACTTTCCGTCGATGTTCGGTGGGAAGTATATCTTCGACGACATTTATGTGGATCCGTTTACGTTTGTGCCGGAGCCTGCGAATGGGGGCAGCCTGAAATTGACGCCGCTGCGGGCGTATGCGCACACAATAATGCCCAGCTGGAATTGGGATGCTGGTAGCTGGACTGGACCGCCGGCCAACCTGGCGCGCTATTACGAGCAGAATTTCGGGAATCCGGTGTCGCACCCGGACAGCAACGACTATGCGGGGTTCGTGCAGGACACGGCACGATTGACCCCGCATTTCACCCTGAGCCTGGGAGCGCGGTACGACTTGCAGACCTTTTCAAAGAACGGACTGGTGAGCAATCCACTGTGGGCGCCAGCGGGCAAGATGCCGCTGCGCGGGACGAACTTCGCGCCGCGTGTGGGAATTGGATATGCGTTCGGCAACGACCGGCCGGTGATGGTGCGGGCGGGCTTTGGAATTTTCTATACCCGCATTCCGGGGATTTATCAGTCGGCGGTGATCAATGACAATGGGCTGAGCGATAACTTTCTTTCCCTCGACAATACCGACTACTACCAGCATCAGGTGTTTCCGTTGTATCCGAACGCGGCGGTGAACTGTCCGCGGGGTCCGGTGGCGTGCACGATACCGGCTTCCTTGCAGCAGTATGCGAGCGCCGAAGTCTCCGCCTTTGCGCCGGACTTTAAGACGCCCCGGGTGCAGCAGGCAAGTCTGAGCCTGGAGCGGGAGGTGGGCGGCGGGTTCACGGGAACATTGTCTTATCTGTTTGTGCACGGCGTGGATTTGATCCGGGCGCGAGATGTCAATTTGCCCCCGCCAACTTATTACAGTTATCCGATCTATGATCCGACTGGCTATGTTTTTCAAAATGCGTTTTATAACGTGGAGTCGTTTGCGACTTGGCAGACGACCTCCAGCATCAGTTGTCCCTATCCGCCGTGTATCAACCCTTTGGCGCGGCCGATCTCGCAACTGGGGGCCATCGACCAGTTTGAGAGTGCAGCCTCGAGCGTGTATCACGGCATGACGGTGTCGCTGCGCAGGCGGATGTCGAAGGGCATGGATTTCCGGCTGGCCTATACCTGGGCGCACGCCATCGACAACGGGCAGGACGCGCCGGCGACGGGAGCGTCAACCGTGCAGAATTCGTACTCGACAAAGAGCGAGAAGGCGTCGAGTGTGACGGATCAACGGCAACGGCTGTCGATTTCCGCGATCGAGGAGGCGAATCCGTTTACGGGGGGACAAAAGGCCTTAGCGGCGATGTTCGACCACTGGAAAATCTCGGGGATCATGACATTTGGCAGCGGACGCCCGGCGAACGCGACGGTGTCGGGCGATCCGAACCAGGATGGGAACACGAGTAATGACCGACTGTCGGGGTATGGACGCAACGCGTTCATCGGTCCGGACTACGCGACCATGGATCTTAGGGTGGCGAGGGAGTTGAATCTAGGCGGCGGTTATCATCTGGAGTTGACGGCGGAGTCGTTCAATCTATTCAATCGCGATAATCAGACATACCGAGTGAGCGACAGCGGCTACTATAATTTGGCGGGAGAGTTCATAAAGTACACGCAATACCCCGTGTCGGGAGGGGCCCCTTATCCGGCTTATTATCAGCAACCTACAAGCTTAATGAAGCCGATGAGCGCGTTCGCTCCACGGCAATTGCAATTGTCGATGCGGTTGAATTTCTGAAGCGGGACGAGGATTTCTGCACATTCCACTTGACTTAGAGGTACATTGCTTGCCATAACTAACGAGTCCACTTTGGACGAGTGGGGGGGTGTAGCTGTTGGCGGAAGTTCGACTTCAAGAGGGTGAATCCCTCGAAAACGCCCTGCGGCGGTTCAAGCGGAAGGTACAAACCGAGGACATCATCAAGGAAGTAAAGCGTCACTCGTTTTACCTGAAGCCCGGCGAGAGGAAGCGCGTCAAAGAAGCGCTGGCTCGCAAACGCAGCCGCAAAAAAGCACGCAAGGAACAAGACTAAGGAAAACGGGCCGTTCGCTGGCAGGAGCGGCCCGTTCCTTGTATTTGCAAGTGGCGAGATGCGACAAGCAGCGTCTCGACGGACGGTTTGAATGTGAGCTGTTCAAGCTTTCGTCTTAGCGAAGGAGTAACCATGCGGCGCACACCGCATGGCGGGCCGAATCCAGGGGTCAGCATGAGGGGGATGTAAATCTCCTGCCCACGATGTGAACCGGATCCTTCCCTATTCGGGTCTCCCGTGCAGAGCAGGGACGCGGAATGGGAGCGCCTCTCCAATGGAATACCAGGACAAGGTTTTAAAGTGCATCGATTGTGGCACAGATTTCGTGTTCACAGCGGGTGAACAGCTGTTCTTCCACGACAAGCAGTTCAAGAACGAGCCCAAACGCTGCAAGAACTGCAAGGGCAAGCGGGTGGCGGTGCTGGGAGCGACGTCGCACGGACCGTCGCGCACGCATTCTTATGCCAAGACGGAAACCCGGACGACCTGCTCGCAATGCGGGAAAGAAACCACGGTGCCGTTCCGGCCGACGCAAGGACGGCCAGTGCTGTGCCGCGAATGCTTTCAGCAGGGACGGCAGGTGGCAAGCGCCTGATAATCCTTGAAGTCTGGGCGAAGCGGAGCCAGCGGCATGCTCATCCGGCGCGAGTGTCGGTTCCCTGGGTTCTGGAGGCGGTGTTACGTTGGCGGAGTTGCTTGTCGGCGTGGCGCACGAGCAGGGCTTCCACCTGACGCAGAAGATCGCTCGTGCCCAGCGGTTTGATGAGTAGCGAGTCCGAGTTTACCCCGCTCCAATCTGGTTCTTCCCGGTCTTGTCCTTCCCTATGTTCTCCGCGCCGATGTTCGCCGGATGGCGGATAGGCGGTGAGCAGAGCGGTCGCGGGATCGTAAGCCTGGCGGCGCGCAGCGCGGATGACTTCCAGACCGGCCTCTTCGGTTTCCATGCGCAAGTCGCTGATTACCATCTGGTAAACGCCGGATTCCATGCGGGCCAAAGCCTCGGCGGAACTGGCGGCGGTTTCGACTTCAAATCCCTGGAGTTCAAGAACGGCTTTGAGGGTCAAGAGAACGGCGAGATCGTCATCGACGAGAAGAATACGGCGTTTCATGTGCAGCTCTTAAGCGGAGCTGAGATGCAGTGCATTGCGGAATGGGCGCACGATCGCCTGGAGCTTCAGCCGCAGCATCCACTCGTTTAGTATAGGAGCGTGGCCCGCTTCTACATAGAAAATTTTGGCTGCCGCGCGACCCAGGCGGATGGGGCGGCGCTGGAACGGCAATTTCTGGAGCGCGGAATGGAGCGCGCCGGGGCGGCGCGTGACGCCGAAATTGTCGTTCTGAATACCTGCACCGTGACCGAGGGCGCGGATAAGGATGCGCGCGCATCGATACGGCGGCTGCAGCGGGTGAATCCGGAATGCCGCATTCTGGTGACTGGCTGCTACGCGCAGCGCGCGCCGGAAGAACTGGCAGCGCTGCCGGGTGTGACCTGGGTCGTAGGCAATTCACACAAGCACCAGGCGGCGAAGATTGCGGCTTCTTCTTTTCCCTCTGCGAGTTCTTCTTCCGCAAGTTCCGGTTTCGTGCCATTGGGGCAACTTTCTCTCGGGCAAATTTCCAAAGATCGACTTTCCGGGGAGCAAGCCGGCAATGTGATTGTGGGCGATATTTTTGCTCATACCGAACTGCTGGCGGCTCCCGTATTTGAAGCGGCCAGCCAGCGGACCCGTCCGAACCTCAAAGTGCAGGACGGATGCGACAACCGCTGCTCGTTCTGCGTGATTCCGTACGTTCGTGGACAGAGCCGTTCGCTGCCGCGGGAGCGCGTCCTGGCGGAAGTGCGGACGCTGGTGGATGCGGGATATCGTGAGGTTGTGATTTCGGGGATTAATTTGGGGCGGTGGGGAAGGGACCTGGTCGTTGGTCGTCGGTCGTTAGTCGTTGGCGAACAAGATCAAATCAGGTCGGTGATGTCGTCAGCCAAGCAGTCTCAATCACACAGCGAACGACCAACGACCAACGACCATCGACTTTTCGACCTGATTCGCGCCGTTCTTGAGTGCACTTCTCTTGAGAAATTGCGCATCAGCTCGGTCGAGCCCATGGATTGGAGCGATGAACTGATCGGGCTGGTGGCGTCGTCCGGGCGGATCGCCAAACATGCGCATGTGCCGATGCAATCCGGGAGCGATGCGGTGTTACGGCGCATGCATCGCAAGTATCGGCCGTGGCATTACCAGGACAAGGTTTTGAAGATTCGAGCCGCCATGCCTACTGCGGCCATTGGGGCCGATGTGATGGTGGGATTTCCGGGCGAGACGGAAGCGGAGTTTGACGAGACGCGGCGCATGATCGAAGAGCTGCCGTTCACTTATCTGCACGTCTTCACCTATTCGGCGCGTCCGGGAACGCCGGCGGCGGAGCAGCCGGGGCAGGTTGCGGCAGTGGTGGCTCGGGAGCGGAACCATGTGCTGCGCGAGATTGCATCCGGGAAGAAGGCTGCCTTTATGCGGTCGCTGGTGGGGACGGAGGTCGAGGCGATCACGCTGCAATCGGGCGGAGCGGATTTTACCGAGGCGCTGACGGACAATTACCTGAAGATGAAAATTCCCGGCCGTCATGCGGCGAACCGCTGGATGGATGTGAGGATCGAAGGAACGCACGGCGAGATGCTGCTGGCGTGCTCGCTCTAAGATTCCGCGTTTGAGTCGTTCCCTACTTTTTCTCCACGCGCACGGTCAGGTCGAGATCCGGAGCAACACCAGCCTGCAAATACTTAGCAAAGAATTCCTCGACCAGAGAACGGGTTAGCGTGCTCGTGAGCAGGGCCTTTTCAAAGGCCGCGTCGTCCGGCTTCAGTTCGCGCGTGAACCGGCTTGATACCAGGCCGGCGTCGGTAAAGCTCATGTGATCGGCCCCGGTCACCACCACGTAGTAGGTATTGGATTCACTGCCGATAAACTCGCGAGCCCGCGTCTCACCCGCTGCGTGCTCTTCGGTGGCAAGAAACAGGAACGGCTTATGCACGGGAATGGGGCGAACATTCGCGTTCATGCCGGGGTAGGTCGAGCCGTCCAGGTTGACGCCGGCTAGAATACGGGGCTCCTCCCCGGTGGCGAGTGCTGCCGTGGTTCCGCCCATAGAGTGACCTACGATTCCAATCTCCGACAAATTCAGGTGGCCGCGCCAGAAATGATCCTGCGAGTTCATTTGCGGGAGTTGGTCGAGAACGAATCGCACATCCGCTAGCAAAACCTCTTCCGCGAACTTGCCAATCGATACCCCTTGAGTTCGTCGATCGGCATCCGCCCGCCAGTAGGGTGTGAATTTGAGTTCATGCCCGTCCGGGAACGGAGAAATCAGGGAGTCCGGGGGATGATTGGTGGCGACCACAACGAAGCCGCTGCTGGCCAGACCTTCCGCCAAGACGGTGTAGATGGCGGGCACGACACTCGAGCCGTGTTCCAGTAGAACAACCGGGAAAGGGCCGTCGTTGGCGATGGCTGCCATGAGCCCGGCGTGGGTGCGCACCTGGCGTTGGAAATCCGGTTGCAGTTTCCATTCTTGGGCGAGCGCATCCGCTGTCTTCTGGTCCATGTAGGGCGCGGCTTCGGACGCCGGCTCCGCGGCCGGATACCAGATCGTGATCAGCAGTTCCCGGCTGCGGCGCGGGTCTTTTAACACGATCGTTCTCGTGCCCACCGCGTGGCAGCCGTTGGGCAGGGGAAGGTCGAGTCCCGCTCGCCCTGCATCAACGGCTAGAGAGGGCAAAGTGAGCAGAACCAGTGCGAAAATGAGAAGGGCAAGAAATCCTGTTTTGCTGATCATTCTCTGCTCCCAACGGCGACGATCGGGACCCGTTGCTGAGACGCGCAAAAGCCGTGTCCGTAAGCGCTACCCCCGGGTGGCAACCCCGTCCCTCAACCTGCGTGATCTATCCGAATAGTGACTCAGGAGTGCATGGAGCGAACAAACGCATTGACCTGTAAACCTTTACCGCTTACGATAACGGAAAACCCATAAATGCGGGAGCGATCGCAACTCATGTCACAGTCAAGGCTTCGGTCTGCTGTGTGCTGTCTGCTGGCGGTGCTGTTTCCGGCGCAAGTGATGCTGGCCGGAGAAACGGCGTCGGCCATGTTGTACACGAACGGTGCTGCCTGGTTGAACGGGAGCGCGGTCCCGAAGTCGGCAGCGGTGTTCGAGGGAGACCTGTTGCAGACGCGGCCCGATTCTACGGCCCGTATTCAATCGAACGGATCGAGCGTAATGGTGCTGGCGGACTCGCTGGTGAAATTTGAAGGGCCGGCCGTGGAGCTTGAGCATGGCGCCGTGCGCGTAACCACTTCGCGCGGACTGGCGGCGCGCGCCGGCGACGTGACGGTAAAGCCGGCGAGCAGTTCGTGGACCGAGTTTCAGGTGACGGACGTGGATGGGCGCGTGCAGATCGCGGCCAACAAGGGCGATCTGACGGTGCAGGACGATAAGGGAACGACCACCGTGACGCAGGGGCAGCAGACCACGAAAGACGATACCTCCGACACCGAGAAAAAGAAGAAAAAGCACCGGAAAGCAGCCGGGGCGGCGCCGGCGGCGGGTGGAGGAATCATGAGCTCGCCGGCCGTGGTCTACGGCGGATTGGCCGCTGCGGGCGGGGTTGGGGTGTGGGTGTGGTTGCAGCATGAACCCCCGGTGAGTCCGGCATGTCCGGTGAGTACTTGCCCATGAGTGCCGGGGTGAGCGACTGAATCCATGTCGCGCTACGTATCCTACCGAGATTTCGACTGGGTCCTGATGGGCTTTGTGCTGCTGATCTGCGCGCTGGGCGTGGTGCAGATTCACAGCGCGACCGAGCACACGAAGTTTGCCGGTGCCCACCTCAAGCAAATCTACTGGGTTCTGGCGGGCGTGGGCGCGATGTTCCTGGTCAGCCTGCTCAACTATCACGCCCTGCTCGAACAAATCCACTGGATGTATGTCGCGGCGCTGGCGTCGCTGATCGCGGTGATTCTGTTTGGGCAGAAATATCTGGGGGCGCGGCGCTGGATCAAGATGCCCGGGGGCGGACATTTTCAGCCTTCAGAGTGGGTCAAGCTGATCCTGATTCTGGCGGTAGCCAAGTATTTTGCGGATCTGCATGAACGCGAGCTGTCGTGGGCGGACTTTCTGAAGGCGGGAGCCATCGTCGGCTTTCCGATGCTGATGGTGCTGGCGCAACCGGATTTGGGGACGGCGCTCACCTATCTGCCGGTGGCGGTCGTGGGGTTGTTTCTGGGCGGGCTGCACTGGAAGCAGGCGCTGATCGTGCTGATGATCATGGGTCTGCTGGTTCCAGTGGCGTGGATGAAGGTGCTGAAGCCGTATCAGAAGGAGCGTCTGACGAGCTTTATGAACCCGGATGCGGATCGGCAGGGCTCCGGGTATCAGGTGAATCAATCGCTGATTGCGGTGGGGTCGGGGGGAATCTTTGGCAGCCGGCAGGGATCGCAGACGCATCTTTCGTTTTTGCCGGTACCGCAGACGGATTTCATTTTTGCCGCGTTTGCCGAGGAGCACGGGTTTGTAGGAGCTCTGGGGGTTCTGCTGTTATACTTCATAGTGCTGATGCGGTTGACCCAGAATGCACAAACGGCGCCCGACCGCGCCGGGGCATTTCTGGTGATGGGTGTGGTGGCTGTGCTTAGCTTTCACATTCTGGTCAACGTCGGCATGGTGGTTGGCTTTATGCCAGTCACGGGAATACCTCTGCCGCTGATGAGTTATGGCGGTTCTTCCGTTCTTTTCATGTTTTTGGCGTTGGGGATAGTGATGAACGTCCGGATGCGCCGCTTCGTGAACTGAGACGGACGGCAGAAGTTGGGGCGCCTTTTTCGAACAACGAAATACGGCGCTCGGAAACAAGATTAGGCACGAAACAAGATTACGAAGGCCCTCGCGAAAAAGGAGGGCAGAATCCCGGCGAAGTGAAAGCCGGACAGGATTGAAGCCGGTCAGGCGGGGAACGGCCCCCTCAGCGGAACGCGAGAGAGTGGCCACAGACCTGACGAAAGGCTTAACGCGATCAGTGCAGACGAGCTCCAACAATTCACTGCAGTCGAGGTCCCGGGAAGAAATCTTCTTTAATTTGGGACCGCGCCCGCTCCTACCCCTACACCCAGCCAGCGAAAACCGCGCTGTCTGGGGACCCCGGGGAGCGGCGCTGAACGCCATCGATCCCTCCGTCCGCCTTGCGCTTCTGGTCCGGTGAAGACAGACCGGAGTAGAAATGAACAAGGAATTGTACGTATCGACCACGCCCCACGAAACCAAAGTGGGGATCACGGAAGACGATCAGCTAGCGGAAATTTACCTCGAACGCGAAAACGAATACACCTTAGCGGGCTCGATTTATAAGGGCCGAGTAACGCGCGTGCTGCCCGGCATGCAGTCGGCCTTTGTGGACATTGGGCTGGAACGCGACGCGTTTCTGTACGTCTCCGATTTCATGGATCTGGAACAGCAGGACGAGGACCTAGATGAAGCTATCCCGGCGAATCGTCCGGTGACGGAGGCGCGTCCACGGGCCGGTTTGGAGGCGGGCGCTTCAGCCAGTGAAGGGGAACTTGCCGAATCGGGCAGCGCAGCGGGCCGGGGGGAAGCGCCGGAAGCGGCCGCAGCGGAAGCGCCGGGCGGCCCGTCGGGCATTTCGCGTGACTTTCGAGGACGCCGCCGCCGTCGCGGACGCCGGGGAGAGATCGGGCGTGGATCCGATCGCGGCGAAGTGCGAGGCGAAATACGCACGGAAACCGGTGACGAAGGCCGCAACGAATCTCGGAGTGAGCCTCGGAGTGAACCTCGAAACGACCGCTTTAGCCGGGGCGACCGTCCTGGACGCGGCGGAGATGACTCGCGATTCCAACGGTCCGCGCCGCCGGCCGCTCGTGTAGGCCGCGACTACGATTACGGACCGCCTCCGGGATACCAACCAATCATGCTTCCCGGCGAATCGATCTCGAAGTACCAGCGCCAGGCGCAGAGTCAGAGCCAGAGTGAAAGTCCGGTTTTGCGAGCGGGGAATGCTGCGGCCGAACCGCCGGCCCCAGCGTCGGTGCTATCGACCTTTCCTGAAGATGAGCCGATCTTCGCGGCGGAGCTTGCCGAACCCCTTCACGAACAGCATGAACACGTAGCGGAAGCGGAAATTGATGAACGAGAACACCAAGCCGCTTCCAACGCAGCGCCGGATATGGATGAATTCCGGAACGAGGCACGAGCCGCGGTGGAGACTTACTCGGAGCCGAAGACGGCTGGGCACGAGACGGGCTCTGTGGCGCCTCCGCAGCTTACCCACGAGGTTGTTCTAGAGGAAGTTACGCACGAAGTTATACACGGCGCTGTGGAAGAACAGGAAATCGAGGAAGAGGAAGCCGAGCTCACGTCCTACGGAGAAGAACCGGGAGACGATGCGGGCTTCGAGGAACTGGAAGAGGAGACGCGGGCAGCCGGTGGAGAGTTGTCGGAGTCCGGAGTTGGAGAGGTTGTTTCAGGGGTGACGGCTGGCGGCGAGCCTGCTGCGAACGGCGAAGCGGTTCCCGAAGCGGTGCTGGAAGCCGAAGAGCGAGAAGCGGAGGAGCTGGAACTGGAAGAAGCACAGGCGGAAGCCGAGGCGCTGCTGGAGGCAGAAGCGATTGGCGACGGAACCGTGGATGCGAGCGCGGAAGTTCGCGGTCCCGCACCCGAGGCGAGGTTGTTGCAGCGGACGCAGCGTCGCGGGCCGGAACGCGGACCCGATCGCGAGCTCGACCGGCGTCGTGGACGGCGCAGTGGACGGCGCTTCCGCAGCCGCGAGAACACGGTGGTGCCGCAGATCAGCGAACTGCTCAAAGAAGGGCAGGAAGTGCTGATCCAGATTGCCAAGGAGCCGATTGCGAAGAAAGGCGCGCGGATCACCAGTCACATTGCGCTGCCGGGACGCTTCCTGGTCTTCATGCCGACGGTGAACCACACCGGCGTGTCGCGCAAGATCTCGTCGGAAGAAGAGCGCCAGCGTCTGAAGCGCATCATCCAGAGCGAGCGCGAAAACGGCGGCGGTGGGTTCATTGTGCGGACTGCGGCGGCCGGTGCGACGGACGAAGAACTGCGCGCGGATATCCGCTTTCTGAAAAATCTGTGGAGTGAGATTAAGACGCGTTCCGAGAGCAGCAAGGCGCCGGCGCTGATCTATCACGACCTGAACGTGGTGGAGCGGGTGCTGCGCGATCAGGTGAGCTCGGACTTTTCCGTGATCTGGGTCGACACGGAACAGGAGTACGAGCGCATTGTGCGATTTGCGAATCGCTTCCAGCCGGCTCTGGTCAAGCGGGTCAAGCTTTACACCAAGGAAACGCCGCTCTACGAGCAGTTCGGGCTGAACGAGGAAATCAACAAGGCGCTGAAGTCGAAAGTCTGGCTGAAGAGCGGTGGTTACATCGTGATCAATCAGACCGAGGCGCTGGTGGCGATTGACGTGAACACCGGCAAGTACGTCGGCAAGACCGCTCGCCTGGAAGACACGATCGTAAAAACGAACGTCGATGCGATCAAGGAAATTGTGCGCCAGGTGCGGCTGCGCGATCTGGGCGGCATCATCATCATCGACTTCATTGACATGGACGAACGGCGCAACCGGCAGAAAGTGATGCAAGCGCTGGAAGAGGCACTACGTCCGGATCGGGCGCCGTCGAAGGTACTCCAGTTCAACGATTTTGGTCTGGTGGCGATCACCCGCAAACGGGTGAAGCAGTCGCTGGAACGGACGATCGGATCGCCGTGTCCGTATTGCCAGTCCACGGGATTCGTGAAATCGGTGAGCACGATCTGCAACGAAGTGTATGTCGAGATGCGCAAGATCTCGAGCCATCTGGAGCACAGCGACGTGATGTTGCGAGTGAATCCGGAAGTTGCGAAGGCGCTCAAGGCGGACAACGCGCGATTGCTGAACGAGATGGAAGAGCTCACGAAAAAGACCATCATCGTGAAGTCGGACCCGGCACTGCACCAGGAGCAGTTCGATATTCACTAGGCGCTGGCGGCGGCTTGGATTTGGAAGAATGAGGGATGGGTGAAGAGCCTGTCCCTTTTTATTTTGTGCTTACGCTGCGGCGATGAGCTTGGCGGCTTCGGTGGTGCGCTCGCGCAGCTTTTCGAGCGAGGCGCGAAGAGGTTCGCTGTTGGCTTGTGCTTCCGCCTCCTTGCCGATGGTCAGGGCGAGCCGGTCTACGGCTTCGGCGAGGTGCTTGGCGAGATCGACGAGGACGACCAGAGAATCGGCGTGCAGCTTCCAGATGGAACGGGATTTCTGCGAGCGCTTGAGCTCCTCCATCTCGGTGGTGATGCGCGCGGTGACGGCGACAATGCGCAGCAGCATGCGGGCAGCGTCGGCGCGTGGGCCCGCTTGTTCGAGATAGTCGGCGGTATAAGCCTCAATCTCAGCGGGACTGAGCATCAGGTTGAAATAGCGCATGGGCACAATCTGGCGGAACTTGGGATCAGCCACGCGCACGAAGACGCGAATCGATTCTTCCACTCGTCGCAATTTCGCTTCTTCGACCGAGAGCGCCTGAGGAGTGATGGCGGCGGGAGCATACTTCGCAACCGCAGCCTGAGCCAGCGCGGGAGCGGCAGCCGCTCCGCCAGCGCCGACGGCGTGAGCTACATGCGCGGGGTCTGGGGTGACGCGGCGAATGGGTGGCCTGCGCTCCAATTCTTTCTTCAGCCGGGCGACGCGGCGGAATTTTTCCAGGGCCGCGCTGTAATCAGCCTGCTTCAAGGCTTCCTGATTCAGGGCGGCGATATGCTCGACGGTGACTTCGACGCCGTCAACGGTGCTGAGAATGCTCCCGCCGAGTTCTTCCAGACGGCGGGAGTAATCCTTGATTTCTTTGGCGGCGGCGTCGAACAGCGCGTGGAAGCGATCGCCAAAAGCGACATTATAAGGGGCAAGCGTGGCCAGCACTCCGGGGTGATACATAGCTTCGCCGAGCGAGGCTTTTAATTGCCGGACGCGCTGAATGATGCCGGAATCCATAAGCGCGCTGAAGTCCTCGAAGCGATTTGCCTGATCGAGCAGGGGACCGAATTCGCGCAGCAGTTGCACATCGTTCTCCGAGAGTTCGGGCACGTCGGATTCGGAGAGGATTTCCAGCAGCGCGATTTCAAACGGAGACAGAGGAATCGATCCATCCAGGCCGTAGCCGCGCTGCTCCCACTGGCCCTTCACACGGGGATGACGGAACAGAAAAGTCGCCACCAGATCGGTCTTGTCGCGATTGGCGCCGGAATCGTCGCGGTGGCGCGCGAAGTAGCGCAGCAGAGCCTCGGCCACCTCGGGATCGAGGTCGGACTGCACTCCCAGCCGCAGCATCGCGGGAGTGATCGCCATGTCGAGGAGCTGGATCCAGAGCTGCATGCGAGCCAGAGTGGAGCGGACGTCTGGGGTGTGGTCGATGACGTCGGGGGCGAGTTCGGCGGGCGCGGGCAGTTCGCCGCCTAGCTGGTCACTCAGCAGGCGCTGGTAGAAGCTCTGCACCGTGGCCAGCAACGCCAGTTCCCATTTGGGATCCTCAACCAAAATCGGCTCCTTCGAGATCGCACAGTAATGTGGCCAAATGGGCGACGTCCTTAGGTACAGCCTAGTAAAAGCGAAACGGCAGCGCAATCGGTTACCAGGTTACGGAAGTGACTGCACTAATACTCAGTTCTCCGCTCTCCGTTCTCAGTTCTCAGTGGGCAGTACGCAGTCAGAGAGCGGGTTTCGCCTTGCTTTCGGGGTGGTTCAGGAGGTTTTTTCGCGGGCTCATTGGAACACTACCGTCTTGTTTCCATACAGCAGGATGCGGTTCTCGACATGCCAGCGGACGGCGCGCGAGAGGACAACTTTCTCGATGTCGCGGCCCTTTTGAACGAGGTCGTCGATGGTGTCGCGGTGGTGGATGCGGACGACATCCTGCTCGATGATGGGGCCATCATCGAGTACTTGAGTAACATAGTGCGCGGTCGCTCCGATCAGTTTGACGCCGCGCTGGAACGCCTGGTGGTAGGGCTTGGAGCCGACGAACGCGGGCAGAAAAGAGTGGTGAATGTTGATCAGGTTCTCCGATCCCAGGGTGGCGATGAACTCGTTCGAGAGCACCTGCATGTAGCGAGCGAGGACGACCAGGCCGCATTGGTGTTCGCGAACCAGCCCGATTTGCCGCTGTTCCGCCTCCCACTTATTTTCCTTGGTGACGGGTACGACGAAGTACGGGATACGGTAGAAGTCGGCGATCCGCTGATTGTCGGGATGGTTGGAAACAATCAGCGGAATTTCGCAGCGCAACTCGCCGCTCTGCTGGCGGTAGAGCAGATCCTGCAGGCAGTGGTCGTACTTCGAAACAAAGATGGCGATGCGCGGGCGGTCGGCGGAGCGGGCGAGGCGCCAGCTCATCTGGAAGTCGCGAGCGATGGCGGCAAAGCGCTCGGAAAACTCAGCCAGGTCAAAATCAAAATCTGCCGCATCGAACTCCACCCGCGTCAGGAAGAGATTGGATGCAGAGTCTCCGTGCTCATCGTTGAACAAAATGTTGCCGCCGTGGCGAAAGATGAACTCGGCAACGGTGGCCACGACGCCTTTGCGGTCGGGGCAGGAGACGAGCAGGATGGCAGAGTTGTGCATAGAAAACTCAATCGGTTTCCCCTGTGTACCTCAGTGCCCCCTGTGGTTCAAGAACTTCGTTACCACGGAGGGCACAGAGGCACACAGGGACCCAAGCTACTTCTTCAGTGCCTTCGCAATCTCTCGCGCGGCATTGGCGCCTGAGCCGCCAGTCAGGCCCGTCCCCGGATGTGTTCCACTTCCGCACAGATACAGGCGTTCGATCGGCGTCTGATAGCGAGCCCAGTCGAGCAACGGACGCATGGTGAAGAACTGATCGAGCGCGAGTTCGCCGTGAAAGATATGGCCTCCGGTGAGTCCGTAGGTTTCTTCGAGATCCTTGGGCGTGATGATCTGGCGGTGCAGGATCGACTGCGGCAGATTGGGCGCGTACTGCGCGATTGTGTTGACCACGGTTTCGCCGAGCGCGGCGCGCTGGCTCTCCCAGTCGCCATTTTTCAGCTTGTAGGGTGCGTACTGCATGTAGACGGACATCACGTGCTGGCCGGCCGGTGCAAGCGACGGATCCGAAAGAGACGGAAACGTAATTTCGAGGTACGGCTTCCGCGAAAAGTTTCCGTACTTCGATTCATCGAAGGCGCGCTCCAGGTAATCGATCTCGGGGCTGATCTGGATGCGGCTGCGGAGCAAGTTGTCGTCGCCCCTTCCTTTGAGTGCGGTAAATTCCGGAAGCGCGGAGAGCGCGAGATTGATCTTCGCGACCGTGCCCATGCAACGGTAGTTCTTGATTCGTTGAACGAAATCTGGCGAGAGGTGCGAGGGATCGACCAGGCGCATGAGCGTGCGCTTGGGGTCGGCGTTCGAGACCACGGCGCGCGCGGGAATCTCTTCCCCGGAAGTGAGCGTGACGCCAGTAGCGACGCCGTCTTTCACGCGAATCTCGGCGATGTCAGCGCCAGTGCGAATTTCCGCGCCCGCCAGCTTCGCCGCGGCTGCCATGGCTAACGTGATGGCGCCGGCGCCTCCGGCAGGGAACTGAACGCACCCGGCTGGACTTGCATCGGCCGCGGCGCGCAACAGCAATACCAGACCGCTGCCCGCCGACCACGGGCCGAGGAAGGTTCCGAAGATGCCGCGAGTGGCGATGGTGGCGCGCAACGGCTCGGTGTCGAAAAACTCGGAGACGAGGTCGGCGGCGGCCATCGGTCCCCAGCGCAGGACGCGATACAAGTCTTTCTTGCCGAGCTTCCGGAGGGAGCGGCCGGTCTTCAACATTCCCCAGAGATCGCCACGGCTGGGATTGTCAATGTTCGGCGGGGTGAGCGCGAGCGCTTCAGCCATGACCTTGCCGATCTTTCCCAGGGCGGCGGCGAAGTCCGCGTAGGAAGCAGCGTCTTTCTGTGACCACGGCGCGATTTCCTGCGCGGCTTTTCTTGTGTCGGAGTAGAGGATGAGCGCGCGGCCATCGGGCAGCAACGAGACGGTGCTCACATCCGGAGTCGTCAGCTTGAGGCCGTGCTTCTCCAGTTGCATGTCGCGAACGATATCGGCGCGCAGCGGGCCGGTGTTATGCGCCAGCGTGGAGCAACGGAAGCCGGGATGAAATTCTTCGGTAATGGCTGCGCCGCCCACCTGAGAGCGGCGTTCGAGCACAAGAGGTTTGAATCCGGCCCGGGCGAGATAAAAGGCGGCGACCAGGCCGTTGTGTCCGCCACCGACGATGATGACATCGCGTGTCTCGGCCATGCGCTTCTCCCCCGCCATCAGGCTCCCCCGTCTTTCAGAATTTCGAGCGCCGCCAAACGTCCGGGCGCGCCCATGATGCCCCCGCCGGGGTGAGTGGCCGATCCGCACATATACAAGTTCTTGATGGGCGAGCGGAATTGCGCCCATCCTGCAACCGGGCGCAGGAAAAACAATTGTTCGAGCGAGAGTTCACCCTGGAAGATGTTGCCTTCGCTCAGTCCCCATTCGCGTTCGAGGTCGAGCGGGGTAACGACCTGGCGGTGCAGGATGATGTCTTTGATGTTGGGCGCGTATTCGGCAATGGTGTTGACCACGGCGTCGCCGAATTTTTCCCGTTCCGTGTCCCAGTCGAGGCCGGGCGCCAGCTTGTAGGGCGCATATTGCACGAAGCAGGAGAGGATGTGCTTGCCAGGCGGCGCCAGCGAGGTGTCGGTGAGCGTCGGAATCACCATATCGATGTACGGATGGGAAGACCAGTGCCCGTATTTCGCTTCGTCGTAGGCCTTCTCCATGTATTCGACGGCTGGGGAGATCGACATCGCGCCGCGAAGATGCAGGCCGTCCCCCGACATGCATTTGAAATTCGGCAAGCCGTCGAGCGCCATGTTGACTTTGCCGGAGGACCCGCGGAACTTGTAGCGCTGTACGCCTTCCATGAAATCATCGGGCAAATGGCCGGGCTCGACCATCTTGGTAAACGTAAGCCGCGGATCGACGCTGGAAGAAACCACGTCAGCGTAAATTTCGTCGCCGCTCGTGAGCATAACGCCGGTGGTGCGTCCGTTCTTGACCATGATGCGGGCAATCGGGGCCCGGGTGCGGATTTCAACTCCGGCCTCGCGAGCGGCGTCGGCAATAGCGTTGGAGATGGCGCCGGTGCCGCCACGCGCAAATCCCCAGGCTCGGAAGGCTCCGTCGATTTCGCCCATGTAGTGATGCAGCAGAACGTAGGCGGTGCCGGGCGAGCGCACGCCGAGAAAAGTTCCGATAATGCCCGAGGCCGACATCGTCGCCTTGAGCACATCGGTCTCAAACCACTGATCCAGAAAGTCGGCGGCGCTCATGGTCATGAGCTGGACCTGGTTGTACTTGTCGCCGCTCGACATGCCCTGGAAACGGCGTCCGATGAAGAGCAGCTTCATCAGTTCTCGGGGATCGAGCGTCATCGGGTCGGGCGGGATCATGCTGAGGATGGGCTTCACGAAGCGGCACATTGCCTGCATGGCCTTGCCAAATTCGTCGTAGGCTTCGGCGTCAACGCGGGAGTGGCGGGCAATTTCGCGATGCGTCTTGCCGTGATCGTTCACGCGCCACAGATAGTCGCCGCTGGGCATGGGAGTGAAGGTGCCGTCGAGCGGCAGAATCTCGAGGCCGTGGCGGGGAAGTTCGAGGTCGCGAATGATTTCGGGCCGCAACAGCGAGACTACGTACGAGCAAACGGAAAACTTGAACCCGGGAAAAACTTCGTCGGTGCAAGCCGAGCCGCCGAGGATGTGGCGGCGTTCGAGCACCAGCACTTTCTTTCCCGCTTTCGCCAGATAGGCGGCGTTGACGAGGCCGTTGTGGCCTCCTCCAACCACGATCACGTCGTACTTGGGCGCGCTCGAAACAGGAGGCATAGATTAACCTTGAAAGACTGACGTGGAAAGACTGATCCACGTATTGCGCCGAACATCAGGGAAAAGTGACTCGCCATTCTATCGAGAAAGTGCGGCTTTGTCTCTACTTACGGGGAATCACTGACTCATGGTCAACGAATTTCGGCGCTTGCCGCTAGCCTGATGCGTGCATATAATCCGGCGTTGAAGTGTTAGAGATTTTCCCTGTGAACCCCTGTGTCCTCTGTGGTAGAGATTTTTCTTAACCACAGAGGACACAGGGGTTCACCGGGGAAACCTCGCGAGGCCGACTTTGCCCATTGGAACTGCATTTCACGAGAGAACTTTCGCCCTCTGCCACAGTTTGAATTACCGCGAGTGGTCGGGATACTACACGGTCAGCGTGTATGAAGTGCATCACGAGCACGAGTACAACGCGATCCGTAATGCGTGTGCGCTGATTGATATTTCGCCGCTCTATAAGTATCTGATCACCGGCAAAGATGCGACTAAACTGGTGAACCGCGTGATCACGCGCGACATCAACAAAGTTGCGGTGGGGCAGGTGATTTACGCCTGCTGGTGCGATGAAGACGGCAAGGTCATCGACGATGGCACGATCACGCGCCTGGAAGAAAACAAATATCGCTGGACGGCCGCCGATCCCAGCCTGCGCTGGTTCAGCCAGAACGGCCTGAACATGGACGTTCGGATCGAGGACATCTCCGAGCAGACGGCGGCTCTGGCGCTGCAGGGGCCGGCTTCGGCCAAACTTTTGAAGACGGTCGCGGATGCCGACATCGCGAATCTGAAGTATTTCCGCAAAACCAACGGCACCATTGCCGGCGTGCCCGTGGATATTTCGCGCACGGGATACACGGGCGACCTCGGCTACGAAATCTGGATACCGTGGAATAGCGCGGTCACCGTCTGGGACGCACTGATGGACAAGGGCAAGCGGTTCGATATTCACGCTGCCGGAATGCTGGCGCTCGATGTGGCGCGCGTTGAGGCGGGACTGCTTCTGATCGAGGTCGATTACATCAGCTCGAAGAAGGCGCTGATTCCGTCGCAGAAATATTCGCCGTATGAATTGGGTTTCGGAAAGATGGTGCACCTCGATAAAGAGAACTTCATCGGCAAACGTGCGCTGGCGCGAGATCACCAGCAGGGCGTAGCACGGCAGCTGGTTGGGCTGGAAGTGGATTGGGTGGAAGTGGAAGGGCAATTCGACAAGTTTGGACTGTCTCCGGCAGCGCCCAGCCAGGCTTCGCGCGTAGCGGTGCCTGTTTATGAGGGCGATAAGCACGTGGGCAAGGCCACGACTACGGCATTCTCTCCGCTGCTGAAGAAGCTGATTGCGCTGGCCAGCGTGGGCACAGAGTATTCCAAGCCTGGCACCAAGCTGCAAATGGAGTTGACCATCGAAGCGCAACGGATGAAGACGACGGCGACGGTGGTGACGCTGCCGTTCTTTAATCCTAAGCGGAAGACGGCCGTGCCGGTGTAGGTTCTACGCTCCTCGATCAATAGATTGTGCGACGTTCGCGGAAGATCAATTTGCCCGTGCCACCCGTCGTTTCCCCGCCCAGTACAGCCCAACTCCAATCAGCACGAGCGCGCCGCAGCCGCCAACAATTTTGAAGACGGCCAGCGGCTTGTTCGGTTCATCGGGTGGCGGCAGGACGGAGAGGGCGATGGTGAATACCGTCGTCGTGAATCCCAGAACCGACAGTGCATAAGCCACCGGCTTCCCACCGGGGACGCGAATGACTTCCTCGCCTGCGGGCTGGCTCTGCAATTTGAACATTGACGCAAATAAATATAAGTAGGGGATGAAATACGTGATCACGCCCATGCTGACCAGCACGTCATAAGCGCCTTTGACCGAGGTGCCGGCCTGTCCAAGAAAAATGAAGATCGCTCCGATCACGGATTGGGTCAACAGCGCAACCCAGGGCGTGCCAAAGCGGGGATGCAGGGCTCCGAAGGAAGACGGCAGATAGTGGTCAATGCCGGCTACAAAGGGCAAACGGGCGACCGCGGCTAGATACGCGCCGGAAGCGCCGATGTTGCTGAGCGCGATCAGCAATGCCGCGACTGGAAGGAACCAGGGCAGGCCGACACGGTCGGCGGTCTTGGCGATGGCCTGCACCAGGCCTTGCAGGCTGCTGACTTCCGACGCCGGCAGCGCCAGCAGCACGCAGACGGTTCCGATGATGTAACAGAACGCGACCGTGACTCCGCCAAGAAACAAAGCCAGCGGGATAGTACGGCGGGCGTTCTTGATTTCTTCGGCCATGAAGGAGGCGGTTTCGCATCCGCCAAAAGCAAAGGTCAGCACCGACCAGAAAATGATGTCGTTCAGGCGCACGCTGGGTGTCATGGTGTGGATCGAAAAAGTCGTAGCCGAGCCGAAGCGGTGATATGCAAGCAGGCCCATGCCGATGACGATGAGGACGGGAATCCACATGGCCAGCGCTCCGGCGTTATGCAGCCATTTGCCGACATCGAGTCCGACGACGTTTAGCAATGTGGCAGCGGTGAGCGTCAGCAGCGCAAACAGGATGTAATAAGTGCGGTCCCCGGAAAGGTATCCCCACTGCGATTGCCGCATGAAGAGCAGATTGCTGGCGGCAAAGTAGAGCACGGCTGGGAAGTAGGGAAGGTTGCTGGTCCAGTAAGTCCAGGCGGCCATGAAGCCGGAGAAGTCTCCAAAGGCGCGCTTTGACCAGACGTAGAGGCCGCCTTCATGCGGATAGCGCGAAGAAAGTTCGATGACCGAGAGCGCCAGCGGCGTGTAGAAGACGAGCCAGGCGCCGATCCAGATGACGATGGCACTGGGACCGGCGGCGGCAGCGGTGGCGATCCAGCGCAGACTGATACCGGTGACCACGTAGAACAGCAGCAGGTCGCGAAACCCCATGACTCGCTTGGGACGGTTGGGATCGACAGCGTCGGCGATGGAGACGCCGGATCCGGTCACGGAGATGGAAGATGGCCCTGGGTCGCTCAAGCGCGAATGTCTCTTCACCGTCGAGGTGAGCGCTAAGGATTATCAGAGAGTCGCGAGATGGGCAAGGCGAAACTCAGTCGGCGAGTTTGCTCTTGCGCTTCCAGTACCAATATCCCGGAATGCCGATCAGCACAATGGTTGCGCCCCAGAAGGCCTCGCCGGGCCGCGTGATGATCGTGTTCAGCGTCCAGGCAGCGCCGACCAGAACATAAATCGCGGGCAGCCACGGGTATCCGGTGCAGCGATAGGGGCGGGGAATGTCGGGCCGCTTCCAGCGCAGGACGAACAAGCCGACGACGGTCAGGGTATAGGAAAGCACCATACCAAAGATGACGTAGGTGTAAAGCTGATCGTAGCGTCCGCTCATGGCGAGAGCTGCGGCCCAGATTCCCTGGCCGATCAGGCTGAAGGCGGGCGTGCGCCACTTGGGATGGATGACGGCCATGCGTTTGAAGAAGGCACCATCCTGCGCCATGGCGAGATACACACGCGCGCCCGAAAGGGTGCAGGTGGCGGCGGCGCTGAAACACGAGATTGCGATTGTGGCCGACAGCCACGCCGCGGCAGCGGGTGAGAAAAGTCTTGCCGCGGCAGCGTGGGCAATGGTTTCGTACTTGGCGACCTCACTCAGCGGCAGGGCGTAAACGTAGGTCAGATTCATGGCGAGATAGATCGCGCCCACCGCGAGCACGCCCAAAACCATGGCCAGCGGCACATTGCGCCGGGGGTTTTTCACTTCGCCGGCGACCCACGTGATGTAGACCCATCCGTCGTAGGCCCAGAAGACCGCGATCAAGCCGACGCCGAGAGCGGAGATGAGCTGCCCGGGGCTCAGTCCCATGGTTATTCCTTGGTTTAAACCGCCCGGCGCCTGCGCGCTGAAGTTCGACCAATGTCCCTTGCCGATGGCGAATCCCAGGACGACGAAAGCTGCCATGGCGGTGAATTTCGTCCAGGTGGAGACATTCTGGAGAAGCGCGCCCCAGCGCAGTCCGAAAACGTTGACGCAAGTGAGAATGACGATCAGACCCAGCCCGACCGCATGCGCGCGCGTGAAAATGACAGTGAAAATAGCCCAGACGAAATGACCGTGTGCCACCGCGGGATACGGCAGATGGATGTTCGCCATCACGTGCTGCTGCGACATCCAGGGAACGATGTTACCCATGTAAGCGGCAGCAGCGACGGACAGTGCCGCTATGGAGCCGCCATTGGCGACCGCGAACAGCATCCAGCCGTAGAGAAAGGCAACCAGGTCGCCGTAAGCTTCGCGCAGGTAAATGTATTGTCCTCCGGAGTCGGGAAACATAGAGCCGAGCTCGGCGAAGGCGACGCAAGCGCACAGCGAAATCACGCCGCCGAGGACCCACACCAGGAAAAATAATGTCGGATTCGGCAGAGGACCGGCAATATCCTTGGCGGTAAGAAAAATCGACGAACCGATGATGCCGCTTACCAGCAGCAACACGGAGTCGAGCAGACTAAGCCCCCGGACGAGACTCGGTTTCTGTGATGAGATTTCGGCTTCGGGAGGAGAAGCGGTATCCATTGAGTAGTCGTTCAGTTTGTCATCAGCAGATAAAGTCGTTGGTCGTTAGTCGTTGGTCGTTCGCAATCCGTCGTTCGCTCTCCAGTCGTCGCTGATCGTAGTAATCGTCAGATGCATCCGAGAAAACGCCAACGACTAGCGACCAACGACCAGCTTCATCCCATGCCCAATTCATCAGGAGATTCCAGCGGCGTTCCGCAGCGGCGGCAGATGACGGCCGAGCAATCGCCGCAGGTCAGCGGATCGCGGATTTCCAAGGCGCAGACCGGGCAGTAGAAAATTACCGCGGGCTTCTTGGCGTCTGGCGCTGCCTTTGGCGCGGTCTCCATAAGCACGAAACTGTAACACAATTCTCTGTGCGTAATCGGTGAGCTCGACTCGGCTGTTCCTGTGCGCCGAGTTTACTCGGGCGGTTTCCGCAGGATCAGGTCGCCTTCGGCTGGCGGCAGCGAGATGGGAAATTGCCAGACCTTGTCTTTCGTCCACACGCCGACAATAAAATCTTCGCGGGCTTTCCACGGGCCGATCCACTTGTTGCTGGTGGCGAAGAAGACCCAGCCGTGGGCTTCGGGATTGCCCGGGGTCAGCATCACCGTGTTGGGATCGAGGGTTTGGGTGCTCAGAAACTCGATGAACTCGGCAGCTTCCTTTTCCCTTTCTCGCAAGCGCGCGGTTTTTTCTTCGGCGATTTTGGGATCCTTCTTGATTTGGCGCTCGGTTTCGAAGACCAGCGTATCCACGTCGTTCTGCAATCTAGTGGAGAGTTCCGTGGGATCCTCGTACGCTTCAAGAACGTCGTGATGTCTAACTAAGTCGATGCGCACGTCCGCCGGAAACTCAAATTTGCCCTGGCCGGTGTAGGTCACACTCAGGTACACGCCGAGGAGGCGATAGAAGCGTTTGCGGCTCTTTGCCAGTTCCTGCGAATCCACGACGAGCCCTACGCTCAGGTCACGCCCGGTCATCGTCCAGCGGTAGTGTCCGTCATCGGTGCGTTCGAATGTGCAACCAGGCGCACCGGCGGTCCAGCGCACGGTGGGCAGCTCTTTTTTTTTGCTTGGCTCAGCGTCGGCGACAGAATCGTGCAAGACAGAACCGTGCCAACAGCGAACGCAAGTCTTGCCCGGAAGAAACGCGGACATGGCATGAATGCAGAGTGTAGCGCTTTTGTACTGGCAACGTCACGGCCGGCCGGGCGCTGGATGCAGGACGAGCATACAATTTGCGAACTGCCTTGCATCCGGCTTGCCCGCAACACGCGGCTGCCGGCAAATACGCGCAGAAAATGTGTTAGATTGAAATGGGTGAGGGCGCGTAGCTCAGTTGGTAGAGCAACGCCCTTTTAAGGCGTGGGTCGCAGGTTCGATTCCTGCCGCGCTCACCAATCTATCCCGAATCCAGAGGCCCTCTGCGCGAGGGCCTTATTATTTTTTGCTCCCAAATTCTCCGCACCGAAAACCCGCGGCGTCACAACGAATTGTGACATACGTCACAACTTCTTGATTTCTCGGAGCTTAGTAGTTTTGCAGTAGTGATTGATTGCTCCGAGCTACGTATGATTTACGCCGTGGTATTTCATGAACCCTAAGTGGAACGGACAATTTTCGCGCTTCGATCTGGTCGCCAGCACCGGCGCTGGCGTGCGGACTATCGTTCGCGCCGGCGATGTCGAAATCGGGGGCGGCGATTTCGTCGTGATGGCTGGTCCCTGTGCGGTGGAATCCGAGCTGCAGTTGCTACAGACGGCGGAAGCCGTGGCCGCAGCGGGCGCGCGCGTTCTGCGCGGAGGCGCCTACAAACCGCGCTCTTCGCCGTATGCGTTTCAGGGGCTGGGTCTTGAAGGTCTGAAGATTCTGCGCAAAGCGCGGGAAGAAACGGGGCTGGCGATCGTCACCGAAGCGATGAGCACAGAAGACGTCGAACTGGTCGCGGAGTATGCCGATCTCATGCAGGTGGGCACGCGCAGCATGGAAAACTACTCGCTGCTGGAAAAACTGGGCGGATGTGGGCGGCCGGTCCTGCTGAAGCGGGGGATGACGGCGACGCTCGAAGAGTTGCTGCAGTCCGCGCAAATCATCGCGATGAACGGGAACTCGCAGATCGTTCTCTGCGAGCGCGGTATCCGGACGTTTGAAACAGCGACACGCAATACGCTGGACATCGCCGCCGTGCCGGTACTGAAAGCCGTTTCGCACCTGCCGGTGATTGTCGATCCGAGTCACGCCGCCGGAGTGCGTTGCCTGGTTCCGGTGCTGGCTCGGGCAGCGGCCGTCGTGGGCGCGGATGGGATTCTGGTCGAAGTGCATCCGTCGCCAGATCAGGCGCTGAGCGATGGGGCGCAATCGCTCACCTTCCGCGACTTCCGCGACATGATGGACGACCTGCAGCCCTATCTGGCGATTCGCGATGCCCAGACTGCTCCGCAACTGGTCGCGATGGGAGCAGCGGACTAGTGCGGGCGCGACCCATCGCGGTGGGGCTGTGCTCGCTCGTCATTATGGCCGGCATCAATGGATTCGCGCCTATGTTCCCGGTGTTCTCTTCGGGCCCGGATTCGCCCGCGTTGCTTTTCACCGTGGCCAAGCGGTATGAGCCGCTGGCCTGGATGCGCGGCGCCGACCGATTCAATTCCGGCGCGAACATATTTCTGCAAGACACAAGCGGGCGTCATCCGCTGATTCCAGGTTTCGCGGCCTCCGCCGATCCCACGGTTTCATTCGATGGCAAGAGTGTATTGTTCGCCGGCAAGCAGAAGACCGAGGATCACTGGCAGATCTGGGAAATTGTCTTAGACGCGACGACCTCCGGAGGCACGCCGCGGCGGGTCACGTCGTGCGCCGACGACTGTGTTCGTCCCTTTTACCTGCCCGGCTATCTGTCCGGGGATCGCGTCGTGTACGCGAAGAAGACGGGCGGGCGGTTCGTTATTGAGGCCGCCGACCGGGCCGCGGGCAAGATTCTCCAGCTGACTTATGGCCCAGGAAACTTCCTGCCCACCGACGTTCTCGCCGACGGGCGCATTTTGTTTGAAGCGACTTACCCGCTCGGAGGCCAGGGCACACCGGAACTCTATACCGTCTATTCCGATGGGAGTGGAGTTGAGTCCTATCGCTGCGACCATGGCCAAGCGCGTTACTCCGGCAAGCAGGTTGCATCGGGCGACATCGTCTTCACATCCACTTCGGGCTTAGGACGGTTCACGTCAGCACGCGCGCAAGAAGTCCAAATCGCTGCGCCCGCCGGGGAGTATGCCGGGGATGCCGCGGAGACTTTGTCGGGGGATTGGCTGTTGGCATGGCGGCCAGATGCAAGGAGCAGTTTCCAATTGAAACGCTGGAAGCCGGGTGAGAGCAGTCTCGCGTCCGGCGCAGAGGAGCAGAGCGCCAACGTAATCCAGCCGGCGCTGGTTGCGGCACGCACGGTGCCGAAGAGACATCCCTCGGGCTTGCATGACTGGGCCTACGCCAATCTGCTTTGCCTGAATGCTTACACCTCAAAATACAAGTTTGCTGCCGGATCGATCCGCTCCGTTCGACTGTATGCGCGCGATAGCACCGGAAGCGCAAAGCTGCTGGGAGAAGCGCCGGTGGAGCGCGACGGATCTTTCTTTCTTCAAGTCGCGGCCGACCAGCCGTTGCAGATCGAACTGCTCGACAGCTCCGGCAAAACCTTAAAGCGGCAGGCTGGCTGGTTCTGGATGCGTCGCGGCGAACAGCGAGCCTGCGTTGGATGCCACGCGGGTCCGGAAATTGCGCCAGAGAATGCAGTGCCTATGATTCTGCTGAAGTCAACGACTCCAGCCGATATGACGGGCGCGAGCATGCGCGCTTCTTCAGGAGGACATTAACTTGGTCACTCGAATGTTCGGATTCCTCCTGTTATCGTCCGCGCTGCTGGCGCAATCGCCGCCAGCGAGCGTGCCCGGCCCGATTCGCTTCGAAGATGCCACGGCGAAGTCAGGCATTCAATTCACGCACAGCTTCGGCGCGCAGCAACTGGGCTCGTTGCTCGAAGGCACCGGGGCAGGCTGCGTCTGGTTCGACTACAACAACGACGGACTGCCGGATCTCTACGTGGTCAGCGGGAAGCCGCTTGAAGAGGGGATGCATCCGTACCCGCTGAAGCACCCCCCGGCCGTCGCTCCGCACAATCATCTCTACAGAAATAACGGCGACGGCACGTTCACCGACGTCACCGACCAGGCTGGCGTCGCCGGCAACCTCTACGGAATGGCCGCGATTGCCGCCGACTTCGACAACGACGGCTTTGTCGATCTATTCGTTACCGGGTACGGACGCGCCATTCTCTATCACAACAACGGCGACGGCACGTTCACCGATGTAACGGCAAAAGCCGGCATCAAGGTTGATGGCTGGTCGATCAGTTCCGCCTGGCTTGATTACGACCGTGACGGCTGCGTCGACTTATTCGTCGGCCGCTATGTTAAGTTTGATCCCAAGTATCGTAACTACTATGCTGCCGATAACTATCCCGGTCCACTCGACTACGCGGCAGATACAAACCGCCTCTATCACAATAACTGCGATGGCACATTTACCGACGTGACCGATAAGTCGGGAATCGGCGCCTACAAAGGCCGGACGATGGGCGTGACGGCTGCAGATTTCGACGGCGACGGTTATCCCGACATTTACGTCGCCAACGACAAGACAGAAAACTTTCTCTTCCACAACAAGCACGATGGCACGTTTGAAGAAATCGCTGCCGATCTCGGCGTCGCCTACGGCCAGAACGGGGAGAACACTTCGGCGATGGGCCCGGTGTTTGCCGACATCGAAGGGGACGGGCGCATGGATCTTTGGGTGACCGACTCGAAGTACAACCGCCTGATGCGCAACACGGGAAAGAACGGATTTGAAGATATCGGGCCGAGTTCGGGAATTTCGCAGGCCACGGCGCAGTACACCAGCTGGGGCACGGGCGTTTACGACTTCGATAACGACGGCTGGCTCGACATTCTGATTTTCCACGGCGGTTTGATCCACATGGTGCCGCAGGAGCAGTCGCTGTTTCGCGGGCTGGGCAATGGCAAGTTTGCCGACGTTTCACGCGAGGCGGGCCCGGCTCTTGACGTGAAAACGGTGTCGCGTGGCGCTTGCTTTGCCGACTACGACAATGACGGCAAAATCGACGCGTTCGTGGTTAACCTCGGCGCGCCTGGCACGCTGCTGCACAACGTCACTCAGAACAGCAATCATTGGCTGACCGTGAAGTTGAAAGGGAAGAAGAGTAATCGCGATGGCATCGGCGCGCACCTGGAACTGCTCTCCGGCGGACGGAAGCAGATCGCCGAGCGTATCGCCGGTTCAGGTTATTTGTCGCAAGACGATGGCCGCGTTCATTTCGGCCTGGGCAGCGCCGCGAAGGCCGACAAGCTTACCATCCACTGGCCCAGCGGGCGGGAACAGGTTCTGGAGAATCTGGCCGTGGATCGCGTGCTCACGGTGGAGGAACCGTAGATGCGACTGGCGACCACACTGCGCGGCAAGGCAAGGTTGATAGCGAGCATCGCTCCTGTGTTAGTGATGAGCTTTGCGCTAGTGGTGCTTCTGCCCAGCGCTAAACCTGCGGCCGCACGATCCAACTCTGAAATCAGCGAGCGCTACCTATCCCCGTTGGAAATGTCGCTTTCGCCGGACGGGCGATTGCTTTACGTCGTCTGCCAGGCCAGCGACGAACTGCGCGTGGTGGATGTCGAATCGGGCAAGGTTGTTACCGTCGTCCCTCTTGGCCGTGCGCCGCGTGGCATCACGCTCTCGCCTGGCGGCACGCAAATCTACGTCACCAATTCCATTGACGATACGGTATCGGTCGTCGATGCCGCCACGCTAGAAGTGACACGCACGCTGCCCACCGGATTCGAACCCGCCGACATCGTCACCGACCGGACGGGCGAGACGCTGTACGTTGCCAACCGGCTCAGCGGTGATATTTCCGTGATTGATGTGAAGATGGGGCAGGAAACGAAACGCCTCCTGGCCGGCCGCGGGGCAAGCTATCTGGCACTATCGCCGGACGGAAAGTTCATTTACGGCACTCATATTTATCCGAATCCGGGAGCGTTTCGAACTCCCCCAAACTCCGAGATCACCGTCATCGACACGGGGCGGCAAATGGTGGTCGAGCGCAAGCTGCTGCACAACGTGGCAGGCGTGTTTCACGTGGCGCTGTCAGCGGATGGAAAGCTCGGAGTGGCGGCGCAGCTTCGTCCCAAGAATCTGGTTCCGCTGGCACATGTCGAGCACGGTTGGGTGTTCGGGAATTCGCTCACATTGTTCGGGGAGGACGTGGGCGGAACGGTTCAGGTCCCGATCGATGAACTCGACCGCTATTACTCGCTGCCCTGGGGCGTAGTTATCACGCCGGATAAGTCGAAGATATTTGTAACTACGGCCGCATCGGAAAGCGTAACGGTTATCGATGTGGCGCGGCTGCTCAACTTTGCGCACTCGCGGCGCGAACCCTTCGTCAACGATCTCTCGGCCTCGGCCAATTATGTAGTGGCAAGGATTCCTGTCGGTCACAATCCGCGCGGCGTTTTGCTGTCGAAAGATAGCAAGCGGCTGTACGTGGCGAACCGGCTTGACGACAACATTTCCGTCATCGACACAGCCACGAACCGGGTGGTCGACACCATTGACCTCGGCGGTCCGAAGACAATTAATCCTTTCCGCCGGGGCGAGCGCATCTTCTTTACCGCCGATTACGCTTTTCAGGGCCAGTTTGGCTGCTCCAATTGCCATCTGGATGCAACCATTGACGGGCTGCAATGGGATCTTGAGCCGGACGGCTTCGGCAAGGATATTGTCGACAATCGCTCGCTCGAGGATCTTGCCGGCACCGAGCCCTTCAAGTGGAATGGCGGCAATCCTGATATGCCAACCGAGTGCGGGCCGCGCACGGAGAAGTACTTCTTCCGTTCGCAGAGTTTCGGCGATCGGGAACTCACCGACCTGGTCACTTTTGTTTACTCGCTTCCTTATCGCCCCAATCGTTATCGCCTGGCAAATGGAGAACTGACACCGGCGCAGGAGCGTGGCAAGGCGATCTTTGAAAGGACGACTTATAAGACCGGTAGGCCCATTCCTCTGACTAACCAATGCGCGTATTGCCACAGCGGACCCAAGTACACGAACCAAAAGCAGGTCGATGTGGGCACCGGTAAGTCCACCGACCGCTCGCCCGTTCTCGATGTGCCTCACCTCCGCAATGTCGCGTATTCCGCGCCGTATCTGCATGACGGTTCGGCGCGTTCACTCGAGGAAATCTGGACCGTATTCAATCCGAAAGATACGCACGGCGTGAGCAACGATCTCACGAAAGACGAATTGAACGATCTGGTTGAGTATCTGAAAACGTTATGAATACGAATTCGAGAATCCGGTTTGCAACGCTGGGCTCGCTTTTGCTGCTACTGGCGCCGGCGATGCAGGCATCGGCCATCGAGCACCCGGGGATCGTCCCCAAAGATGCCAATTGTTCCTCGTGTCACGCTAATAAAACCAAGGGTAAGTCAGTGCATTCCGCCATGCTGCTTTCGTGCACGGTTTGCCATTTGGCGCAGACCGAAGGCGACATGACGACACTGAATCTGGCATGGCCGAAGGAGAAGATCTGTTCTGCCTGCCACCAACAATTTGTGGAGTTGCAGCAGCATTCGCCGGTTGTGAAAGGACAATGTTTGGACTGTCATGATACCCACAGCAGTAGTCGTCGCGCTCTGCTGAGAGAGCAGGCCTATGTCCGCCCGTAGATCCAGGCACAGGCCGAGAATCTTGTCCGCTACGTTGGCTGCGGTCATTGGCGGTTGGATCGTGGTCTCTCTTGCCGCAGCGCAAGATATGCCCCGCTTCCGCTGGGAGAACTTCTCGACCGCCAACGGACTGCCCGACAATCACGTCTTCTGCGTTCTCGTGGACGGGAACCGCATCTGGGCGGGCACGGAGAACGGGCTTGGACGGTACGAAAACGGTACATGGAAAGTCATTCGCCCCGTTGATGGACTAGCGCACCAGGCCGTGCTGTCGCTGGCGCTCGACAAACGCACCGGCGATCTGTGGGTGGGCACGATGGGTGGGCTAAGCCGCGTCTCTGCCGGACGCATCGATACTTTCACGCAGCTGAACTCTGGCCTGAGCAACGACGTCGTGTATGGCGTCGGCGTGCAGGGAGATTTTGTCTGGACTGCGACCGCTGCCGGTGCCAGCCGCCTGAATACTCGCACCGGCCAATGGGCGCTGTTTAACGAACGCAACACTCCGATGTTTGAGATCTGGACTTACAGCGTCAGTCCCGCCGAAGACAAGGTTTATTACGCGGTATGGGGCGGCGGGGTGCTCGAATACGACGTCAAGACCGAGCGCTGGAAAGATTACAACGATCCCGACGGCGAAAATGAGATTGTGCTGATGAAAGACCAGGGGCTGATCCACGAGATCACGACATCGGTCAGTTATGTCGACAAGATACTCTGGGTCGCGACTTACTTCGGCGCCAGCCGGTACGACGGCCGATACTGGCATAACTTCCTGCAGAAAGACAGCGGCTTGCCCAGTAACTTTCTGAATCAGGTCAAAGCGGTGGACGGCAATCGCGCCTGGTTTTCCACGGATAAAGGGCTGGCTTACTACGACGGTGCAAATTGGGCCGTCTATCGGCCCGCGCTCGACACCCACAAGCCGGAGATGCGGGTTCGCGACGCGGCAGGCATTGTCAGGGAGGTGGCGGTCGAGAGCGCGCCGGCGCATAACTACATCCTCGGCGTCGACTTTCAGGGAGACGATCTTTGGGTGGCGACGGCCAAGGGCTTGAGCCACGGTATTCGGCAACATGGTTCATCAGAAAGCGCACGAGTTAGTCGGGTTCAAGAGTCGAGTCAGAAGAAATGAATTTATTAAGGAGTAATCCAATGAACGTCCAGGAGCTACTTGCAGAGGTAACCACGGCGCCAGTGGTCAAACGCGCCATCACCAACCACTCGGCGCTGAACGAAGCCTACGCTTATGGGAGTGCCTTCTCGCGCGGCATGCGAATTGACTTGAATGGGTTGACCATTCTGCTGATCTCAGGTACTGCCAGCATCGACGGCGAAGGCAGGACCGTGCATGTGGGCGACCTGCGCGGCCAGACGCGCCGCACCTTCGATAACATCAGCGCTCTGCTCGCTTCTGAAGGCGCGACCTGGCATGACATCGTGCGGACGACGTGCTATCTCCGCGACATCGAGCGCGACTACAGGGCCTTCAACGAAGAGCGCACCACGTTCTACCAAGAGCAAGGCCTCGATCCGCTGCCGGCTTCGACCGGAATACAAGCGATTCTCTGCCGTCCTGACTTGCTGGTTGAGATCGAAGCGATCGCCATGTTCCGCCGCGAATCGTCTTCAGAGTAACGAGTAAGGAGCAGAGCTTATGCGTCGCAGGCTCGTAAGTTTCGTTGCTGTCGCGGTTATGCTCGGGTCCACGGCGTGGGCCCAGGCATCCTCGCCGTGCGCCTGCGGCAGCAATCCTCCAGGCCAGCCTGCGCCCCGCTCCTTGAAGCCCTACACCGGAGCGCCCGAGGACTTACGGCCCTTCTCCAAGTACACAACTCCTTACTACGAGTTCTATCAGGACTTGATTGAGTACAACGGCGCTGCTCGCGACATCCCCGATCCCGACCTCAAGGACCTGGACGAGATTCGTATTGGCCTTCTGGCGCCACTTTATGACCATCCCGATCAAGTGCTCGGGAATCGCATGCTGAATGGCGCAAAGATGGCGATTGACGAGGCCAATACTGCCGGGGGTTACTGCGGTAAACCTTTCCGGCTCGTGACTCACAACGACTATAACAACTGGCAGAACAGCAGCGCCGCCGCTGCGGGGGTTGCAAGAGATTCCGCCATCTGGGGCGCGGCTGCGAACGATGTTGTCAGGATGATCTATGACGACAAGGTTTGGGCAATGTTCGGTTCCATCAGTTCGGAATCCACGCACATCACCCTTCGCCTGATGCTGAAAGCCGAAACTCCGCTCGTCAACAGCGCGTCCACCGACCCGACGATACCGGAGACCATCATCCCGTGGTACTTCACGGATATACAGGATGACCGCGTGCAAGGTTACACGCTGGCGCGCCACATCTACACCGAACTGGGCCTGAAGCGGATCGCGATCCTGCGCGTGAACGATCGCTACGGCCGCTTCGGAGTCCTCAAATTTCGCGATGCTTCGCGGCGGCTGGGACATCCCGTAGTGATCGAACAGAAGTTCATGCCCGGCGATACCGACTTCCGCCGCCAACTGCAAGTGATCGAAGATTCGCGCGTGGATGCGATCGTACTCTGGACCGACGTTGGTCCCGCTGCGAAAATCCTGCAACAGATTCGGGAACTGGGAATGAAGCAACGCGTGTTCGGCAGTCACCGCACGATTTCAGGAACTAGTGAAGATGAACTGATCAAGCTGGCTGGACCGGCCGCGGAAGGCTTCGAGGCGGTTTTTCCGTATGATCCGACGCGCACCGACCCACGCTGGCTCGACTTCAATGCTCGTTACGAGGCGCGCTTCCACGAGAAACCGGATCACTTCGCCGCTCTGGCTTACGATGCGATGCAGATTCTGCTGGACGCGATCTGCCGCGCCGGATTGAACAAAGGGAGGATTCGGGACGCACTGACCGGCATCGAGAAACATCAGGGTGTGACCGGCGACATGGTCTTCGATCCGAACTGTAAGAACATCGCCCCGCTCTTTCTTGCCCGCGTGCACAATGGAAGCATCGAGTACCGCCGCATCACCATGGAGAAGCCGTACGCTCGCGTGGGCGAGGACGGAGTTCAGTACGCGGGACCGGCGCTGGCCGACGAAAAAACTGGCAGCCTGCAAATCGGCGTATTCGGGCCGCGAGCCGATGAAATCGTCGGGTCGGCTCGGGTGGTAAGTTTACTGCGCGTCATCAACGGCAAAGGCCAACCCATTTCTCTGATTGCGATTCCCTCCCAACTTTCCTGGGGAAAGGCTTCCGACGAACTGGTCAAGGCAGTCTATCAAGATCATGTCCTGGCCTTGCTCGCGCTCGACCGCCCTTCCAGCCACCTAGCAGAACAGATCGCGGTGAAGTCGTTTATTCCCGTGGTCGCCATTTCTTCCGACCGCGCGCTCACCACGACCAACATCCCCTGGATCTTCCGCCTGCCGGAAGGTACGCCGGTCGAGCGAGCGCTCGGCAGCCTTGCGGAAGCCATCCACCGCGCGGGGCCGAACCGCGAAAAGATTCGCAACCTGCTGGCGTCGGGTGCGCCTGTGGGCGGAACCAGTTTTGAATCTACTGGCGAGCTGCGCTGATTCATTTCTCTTCGACAATCCTCGGCAATGTAAATTAGAACAGATGATCGCTATCCGCTGCAGTGCCCTTCTGTTTGATCTGGACGGTGTGTTGATCGATTCCACTCCCGCGGTGGCGCGGGTATGGCATGGCTGGGCGGTTGAACATGGCTTTGATCCAAAGACTGTGGTTCATATGGCGCATGGGCGTCCCAGTCGAACCACCATCCGCGAGCTTCTGCCCAATGCCGACATTGACCGCGAAGATCGAGAAGTCGAACGCCGGGAACTAGCCGACCTCGATGGCGTGGTCGTGCTGCCGGGGGCCCGGGAACTCCTGAGCATTCTGCCTCCGGGACGCTGGACCATTGCGACGTCCTGTACGCGCCCGCTGGCCGGGGTGCGTTTGCGAGCCGCGGGCCTGCCTATCCCCAATACCATGACGACGTCGAGCGACGTCAAGATCGGGAAGCCCGATCCCGAGCCTTACCTGAAGGCGGCGGCGAAACTCGGGTTTGCCGCCTCCGATTGCATCGTGATGGAAGATGCCCCCGCCGGAATTCGCGCGGGGAAGGCAGCCGGGGCAAGAGTGATTGCATTCTTGACGACTATGCCCCGCCGCGACCTCGAAAACGCTGGCGCAGACTGGATCGTGCAAAACTGCACTGACATCGTCGCGTCCAGGGATGGCGCTGGCCTGCTTCTAAGTCTTAAGGTGTCAGGTCTCAGGTCTTAGGAAACAAAAAAGCTGATTCATTTGCACGCGCCGTCCTGCTCAACTAGAATCCTCAGTTTCCCGGAAGTCGCCCGCAAAAACGATGGATGCGAGCCGGGCGGCTCCGAATCTTAGGAATCGCGATAAGAATCGCTAGACAGGCAGGGCCTTGTGATCATCGGTGTGCCGAAAGAAAGTTATCCGGGGGAGCGGCGGGTCGCGCTCGTGCCGGCCGTCGTCCCGACGCTGAGCAAAGCGGGGTTCGAAGTGCAAGTGCAATCCGGCGCTGGTATTGAAGCCGGCTATCCTGATTCCCTGTATGTCGAGAAGGGCGCGAAGATCGTTGCCGACCGCGCCGCCGTGTTTGCCGCTGCCGACATTGTGGTGCAGATTCTTTGCTACGGTTCCAACGACATTACGGGGAAACAGGATGTGCCGCTGTATCGCCGCGATCAGATATTGGTTGGATTTTTGCGTCCGTTCGGTTCTGCGGACGTGGTCGAGGAGATCGCGCACGCTGGCGTCACCGCGTTCACGGTGGAGTTGATGCCTCGGACAACCCGTGCCCAAAGCATGGACGCGCTCTCTTCGATGGCAACGGTTGCCGGATACAAGGCGGTGCTGATGGCCGCCGACCGCCATCCACGTTTCTTCCCTATGCTCACCACCGCGGCGGGAACCATTACACCGGCCCGCGTCTTCGTGATCGGCTGCGGCGTCGCCGGACTGCAAGCGATCGCGACCGCACGCCGCCTGGGAGCGGTGATCTCGGCTTACGACTTAAGGCCGGCGGCGAAGGAGCAGGTACAGAGTCTGGGCGGGCGTTTCGTCGAATTGCCCATCGAGGCCAAAGACGCGCAAGACGCCCGCGGATATGCCCGGGCGCAGGATGAAGACTTCTACCGCCGTCAGCGCGAGTTGCTGGGAAAAGTAGTGCAGGAAAGCGATGTGGTGATTGCCGCAGCTGTGATCCCTGGGAAAAAGTCGCCGGTGCTGGTCACCGAAGACATGGTGAAGGGAATGGCGCCCGGTTCGGTGGTTGTCGATCTGGCCTCCGAACGTGGCGGCAACTGCGACCTCACCGAAGCCGGCAAGACCGTCGTAAAGCATGGTGTGACGATCATTGGAGCGATCAACCTGGCCGCCGGCGTGCCTTATCACGCGAGCATGATGTACGCGCGCAACATCACTTCCTTTTTGACTCATCTAATCAAAGATCAAAAGTTGAATCTGAATCTGGAAGATGAGATTGTGCGCGAGACTCTGCTCACGCGCGGCGGCGAAATTGTGAACGCACGGGTCCGCGAGTTCTTTGCCTTGCCCGCGCGGGTCAAGCAAATCTGATCGACCGAGATTGACGGAGGAAAGATGAACAGTAGTTCGAACCTGATCAACGCACTTTTCATTTTCGTGCTCGCCGGATTCATCGGATTTGAAGTGATCCGGCGGGTCTCGCCCCTGCTGCACACTCCGTTAATGTCGCTCACCAACGCCCTGGATGCGATCGCCGTGGTGGGTGCGATCGTGCTGGTGGGCGAGCACAAGAGCACGCTCTCCGCCGTCTTCGGATTCATCGCCGTGATCGCCGCCACCAGTAACATCGTCGGCGGGTTCTTCATCACGGATCGCATGTTGAAGATGTTCAAATCCAGCCGTCCCGCGGACAAACCGGTGGCCAAATAATGACAACCGAACTCGCAGGATCCCAAGTCGTCATCGAACTGGTCTATCTCATCGCGAGCGTGCTGTTCATCTTCTCGCTGAAGTGGATGAGTTCACCGACCACGGCCCGCCACGGCATCTGGGCGGGAGAAATTGGCATGCTGCTGGCTATCTGCGGCACGCTGCTGCACCACGGTATTGTGGACTACCGGCTGATCGCCATTGGGCTGGTGCTCGGCACTATCATCGGTATTCCGCTCGGGCGCGTGGCGATGACCGCCGTTCCGCAGCGAACCGCGCTCAGTCACGCCTTTGGCGCACTCTGCGTCACGCTGGTTGGCTCGGCCGAGTTTTATCTGCGTTCCCCCGATATCTCCCGCTTCATGATGTCGGTGCTATCGCTTGAGGTTATTCTCGGCGGCTTGACCTTCACCGGAAGCTTGATGGCTGCTGGCAAGCTGCAGGAAATTCTGCCGCAGCGGCCGCTTACATACAAAGGACAGAACCTCGTCAACTTCGTGCTGCTCGCCTGCGCCCTTGCGATTGCTGTATCTCTGGTGCGGAATCCGGGAGCACAGTCACTGTTTCCGTTCATGGTCCTGATCGCGCTGGTGTTCGGCGTGTTGCTGATCATCCCTATCGGCGGCGCGGACATGCCGACCGTCATTTCGTTGTTAAACGGCTATGCTGGTTTGTCGGCGGCAGCCATGGGGTTTGTCCTCGACAGCAAGCTGCTGATCATCGCGGGAGCACTCGACGGATCGTCGGGCTTGATCCTCTCCATCATCATGTCGAAGGCCATGAACCGCTCCTTCACCAACGTTCTGTTCGGAGCCTTTGGCCAGGTGCAAACTTCGCACGCTGCGGAAGAAGCGAGACCCGTTCGCAGCGCGACCCCGGAAGAGGCCGCAGCCATCCTTTCCGCCGCCAACCGCGTCATCGTGGTTCCGGGATATGGTATGGCGGTTGCTCAGGCGCAACACAAGGTGCGCGAACTGTACGATGCTTTGACCAAGCGCGGCGTGGATGTGCGCTTTGCTATTCACCCCGTTGCCGGACGCATGCCGGGCCACATGAACGTGCTGCTAGCCGAAGCTGATATTCCTTATGACCGCCTGGTTGAAATGGATGAGATCAACGGCGACTTTCCTCAAACGGATGTTGCCCTGGTAATTGGCGCGAATGACGTCACTAACCCTGCCGCCCGCACCGATGCGTCCAGTCCCATCTACGGGATGCCAATCCTCGACGTTGACAAAGCCCATACTGTGATGGTCATCAAACGCAGCATGAATCCTGGTTTCGCTGGCATTGATAACCCGCTCTACTATCTGGATAACACGCTGATGCTGTTTGGAGACGCCAAGGTGTTTGTCGGCAGCATCGTGCGCGAGCTCGGCGGAGCACACGGATAGATAGAGCTGCGGACTTCGAGCCGCGAGCTTCGCGCAGACCTGACTGCCTCACACTTTACTTACTCGGCAATCTAGGATTGGCCCGCGAAGGAAACGAGGCGAGAAAGGAAAACGAGATCAAAGAAAAGTAAGAGCTGGTTACGCGGGGCAAAAATCTGGCGGGCTGCAGTCTCTCGCGAATCTCACGCAGGCTGCGGCCCGCCCGGTGTTCAGGCTGCTTTCTTCATCTGTCTAATCTTCGCCCAACGTGCTTTCTGGGCCAGAGAAATTCTCCGGCGCCCAGCTGCGGAGAGAACACGCTTGGCGCGATGTGGCGTTCCCGCGTGTGCTGTTGAGCTCGAACCTCGGGTAAGCCTTTCCAGAACCGAAATAGCTTCCCCAAGCTTCTGGACCTGGTTCTGCGCGTCCCGGCGTTCCTCGCGGAGCCGGACTAATGCTTTAACAATGTTTGTCATCCAATACCCCCTCGGGTAACTTCCGTCGGCCATTGTATTACTAAGTCGCCGGTTCTGTCAGAATTTATTGCTGTCCGAATGGGGATTACCTGGAGCCCGGATACCCAACCTCATCCCATCGGTGGCAGAAGTCCGGACGACCCAAACAGGAAGAGCGCGCCTACCGTCAGGCTATAGAGCAAACCACGCCGCATACCACGCCAGCGACTGGTTTGCGCGCTGGTGATGTCGGAAATGGCGGCAATATGGTCGTAGTCGAACCCGTGGCGGAACCCAAAGATCGCCGCCGTGAAGAGTGCAACTTGAAGACTGGTCGTCGTGACGGTCATGGATGAAGGTGGGTCGAAGCCCAAGTCCTACATTGTTCCATAGGCGGTTCAGAATCGGAGATCCGCCGGCAGACGGGTGGTGGGCGGAGGTCTGTTTGCGAGGGCCCAGTCGTAAAGTCGGTTATCGCCTCTGGACCTAAAACCGGCTACAATGGCGGCAATCTAATCGCAATCGGAGGGACCTGTGAAGCCAGCGCATCCTTATGGTGTTATTGCAGTGTGGGCGGCGGTCGGGTTCGCTGTCGTCTGGAGTATGACGGCTAGTCTCTGTGCTCAGGAAGCAACGACTCCCAGGCACGCTGGAGTCCCGCAAGACTGGTCGCAGCAGCACATCGTGTTCAGTCGCGCTGGGCTCGCCCAGCACCCGGACCTGATTTACCGGGAACCGCGTGTCTTGCATCAGGCGATGCAGCGTTGGCAGGCTCCGAATTTTGGCGCCTTCGAAGGTTCCGAGCCGGTGGCGGCTTCCGCAGACAATCCCGGTCCCGACCGTGATTGGAACTTTACTTTGGGAGCCCGCGTTCTCCTGAATGTGTATCCGGCCAAGTTTTCGTTCAATCCTGGAGCTCAGCCCAGTTGCAATGACTACGTCGTGTACGGACTGAACCTCACTTCCACCGGCGCGACTGCCAATCTTGTCGCCCTCAATAATCTCTATGCCGGCACCCCCGCCGGCCTGTGTGGCACCGCTCCGACGGTGCTGTTTGCTTATGACGTCACCACCGTCACCGGGGGAAAAGTCGAAACTTCTCCCGTTTTGTCAGAGGATGGAAAGAAGATCGCCTTCATTGAAGACATTCCTGCAGACGCCGGCCTCGGTATCACCGCCGAAAGCATTTTCCATGTCTTGACTTGGACCGCTGGCCAGGGCACGATCGGCGGGGCCGTGGCGCCCACAAACTGGGTTTCAGTGCCCTTAACCACGGCCAAGAATGACATAACGTCGTCGCCGTGGATCGATTACTACACGGATACTGCCTATGTGGGCTCGGCCTCCGGCTACGTTTACGAAATTACGGGTGTGTTCCGTGGAACGCCCACGCTTGTAACAACTCCCCCCTGGCCCATTCTGGTCGTCGCTAACAATGCCTTGACTTCTCCGGTTCTCGACTCGAATCGGAACATGCTGATGTTCGGGGCCGCGAACGGGGATCTGTACGGGATCAACACCACGACCGGCGCGGTCAAACACCTTGCGGTTGGACAAGGTGGTGCCACCCACGCGTTCCTGGCCGCCCCGATTGTCGATGTCACCAACGGCGTAACCTTCGCTGTCAATCCCTACTGCGGCACCGCCTGCTACGATAGCAACCCTGCCGGCGCGGTTCTTGTCGAAGTCAATACCGCTACTCTGGCTTTATTGACGGAAGTCAGCCTCGGCGAAGGATCGCCCACTGGCACTACGATCGACCTGTACCAGCCCGCTCTCGACAACAATTACTACAACAACCCCACGACGGGACTGATCCATCTTTGCGGAACCGGCCCAGCCGATGCCACTCCCTACCATTACGCCTTCGGGTTCACCGAGACCGGCGGATTCCCCGTTCTTAACGCCCTCCCTGCGGTCGACCAGCAACTTCCTACTGTTCCGGCGGGGACCACCGCCAACTGCACGGGATGGACGGAGTTCTTCAATCCCAATATCGGCACCGGCGGCACTGATTTCTTCTTCTTCGGGCTGAACCAGGCCTGTACCGCGGCGGGCACGGCCGGTGGTTGCGTGGAGGAACTCGCCATCAATGGTGGTACCCCGACCTTTACCACGGTGAAGATAAATGGCGGGCCTACTGGAGTCATCGTCGATAACTACAGCACGGCTGCGCAGGCGTCCAGCATCTATTTTGCCGCCCGTTTGGCTACTACCGCGTACAAATACACCCAGAACGGCCTAAATTAAAAGGAAACCTGGTTGGCTGCGATTGATTTGCAACGGATTGCATGCGGCGCTGAGATGGTCGCAAGGGGAATGCGGCTAACATGAGGCTAGTCAATGTGTTAGCTTTTACCCGCGGCTGGCATGAGAATTGCCCACCCCACCCCGATGCAGTGTGTCTGGCCCAGCACGAAAGTAACGGCGAGCCGGAAGGCACTGGTGGTGGCCGGCCTCAGCGCAGTCCTCGCCTGGTGTACAGTTGCGTCCCCGTCGCCCGCCATTCCGCATCAGACTCCGCTCGCACAATCAGAAATCACCCTGCGCCGCGTACCCGCGCACATCTCCGAATTTTCTCCGGTATCGGCGCCGCTGGCCCTGCCGAAATGTGGACACGTTCGTCCACCTGAGGCTTTGCTCACTCCGGACCCGCTGCTGCACGTTCAACATGGGGATCTGAACGTGCGCGTCAGCTTCATTGTTGGATCCGACGGGCATGTCCATAGCGCCTTCGTGCTGGATAGCGGCGGGCTCGACGAGGACCAGATTGTGCTGCGCACCATCCGTTTCTGGCGCTATCGTCCCGCGCTCTGCAACGGCGTTCCCACGGATTCTGAAGCGCGTGTAAGATTCAGCATCCGCTAGCGCACGAATTCTCCTACAATGTCAGCGATGAGGCAGCCGTGACCGCACACCATTCCGATCCTCCCGAACCCGAACCGGACAAGCGGAAGGACCAGCTCATCGACGGCCCCGTCGAGGGCAAGGAGATCGATGAGTTTTTTCAACGGCTGCCCGGCAGCTTTCACTGGCCGAAGCCAAATGCCGAAGCCGTGGCTGCGGCCGTGGAAGCGATACACCGCATGTCAGGAAGCGCCGCGGCGCAGGATCTGGCGGCAACCGGTGACGCACCCGACAACGCGTGCTCCGAGTGCGGTGGTTCGGTTCCGGCCGGTGCTCGCTTCTGTGGGTGGTGTGGTATTCCCAAGGATTCCGCCACTGCTGCCTCCACCGCTCAACCGCACTCTGGCGCCGGCGCACAACATCACGTTCACCACCACTATCATCATCTGGTTCCGGGGGTGGCGTCCGGCGCACCCTCAGCCGAGTTCCCGTCTGCTCCGCGAGGCCGTGCTCCCGGTTCCGCGGGGACATCGACCGGAGGCCGCGCCGAAGCCGGCGCTCGCCAGGTTGTCCAGGACTGGGCTCAGGCCTGCAATACCAAGCACATCGACGACCTGCTCGAACTCTACGCTGCCGATGCCACTTTGATCCGCTCCAGCGTTCCGCCGGTTCGCAGTCTACCCGCGATCAGGGAATTTCTTATCTCGCTGCTCGAAGCCGGATTGGGCGACGTGGAAATGGAATCGCTGCGCGTCGAAGTGATGGGCGAGATTGCTCTCGATCTCGGCCGCTGCAAGATGCTCGTGCCCGTGGCCATGGGGAAGCGCCGCGAAGAGCGCGGAAAATATCTGATCGTAATGGTGCGGCAACCCGCTGGCACGTGGAAGATTCTTGCCGATTGCTGGTCCGCCGACCTGGTGGTCAGCTCCCCGCTGCCGGAAACCGTTGCCCGAAAGGCAAGTGAATCGATTCCGCCACTGCGCAAACCCCGCTAGGCAATGATTTGCTGGGAACAGGCAGCTTCAAGACCTTAGACTTGAAAGCTGAGACCTGACAGCTGAGAGCTGTCTCTAGTACATGCCTTTGTTCTTTGACGACGCATGAAATACGATTTCGGTGGAGTAACCGGGCAGGTCGATCGGAACGCTATACTCGCACTCAATAGAAGTAGTGCCGGTGCCATAACTGCCACTCCGCGTGACATGGACCTGCTTAGGCGTCAACTCAATATCGTAGCCGTGGGCCTGTCTGATCACCTCGTCGCGAATCTGATCTTCCGAGTGCGTGGTGTAGGTTGCATTCAGGGCTTCGGCGTTGACCGCATCCTGGAACTCGTAGTTGGAGAAGTACGGGGGAACGACTTTGATGCCCACCAGTATGACCAGCCCGAAGAGACCTACACCGAAGATTAATTTCAAAGTCGCCATAACACCATTACCCAATCGCGGGTTGCGAGTTTCAATAAGGGATTTTCCATCCTGCGCCGGCCCATTCCGCCGGTTAGCGAGCGGCCGGACGCAGTTCCTGGAAATATTCCGTTATGGCTGAAATTTTAACGTCCACTTTGTGGAGAGTCGAGCGCTGAACCACTTCCACGGTATCTTCGGTAACCTTCTTCCCCACGTTGATACGAAAGGGGATACCCACCAGGTCGGCGTCCTTGAACTTCACCCCCGGCCGTTCGTCCCGGTCATCGAGCAAAACATCGAACCCGGCGGCTTGGAGCTGATGGGCTATGTCCTCTGAGGCCTTGCGGATCGCCTCGTCTTTGGAGTTGGTCGACACCACTACAACGTCGAACGGCGCGATCGAAGGCGCCAGCCAGAATCCGTTCTCGTCGTTATTCTGCTCAACCGCCGCGGTCAGGATGCGCTCGATGCCAATTCCATAGCTGCCCATGATCGGCGCCACTTCCTTGCCATTATGGTCGAGCACGCGCGCGCCCATAGATTCCGAATACTTGTAGCCGAGCTTGAAGATGTGTCCGATCTCGACCGCGGTATCGATGCGCAGCGGAGAGCCGCAGTTGGGGCAGGGTTCGCCGGCGATCACACTGCGGATGTCGGCGGCGACGGTGTAGTGGAAATCCCGGCCCGGCGTAACGTTCTTCAGGTGATAGTCGAGTTTGTTCGCTCCGCAGATCAGGTTGACGCGGCCCACCAGGCCTTCGTCGAGTATGACCGTGGCGGCACGGGGATCGGCGGGTTGTTTCTTCGCGTTCCACTCCCCTAGAAGCTCCTTTGGACGCACCACCAGCCCGATCGGCCCAATGAAACCGGCAGGGCCCTGGAAATATTTCTCCAACTCCTGCGTCTGCATGGGACGAACATTCGCCGCCTTGACCAAGGCGAGCAGTTTGGTTTCGTTCACGGTGTGATCGCCGCGCAGAAAAACGATGACCGGCTGTTCGATCGTCTTGCCATCGGCGCCTGCATTCTGCGCCATATAGGCCACAGTCTTAATGTCCTGCTGCGCGGAAATCTGCAGAAACTCGGCCACGTCCGCAATCGCGCCTTTGCCCGGCGTATGAATCAGCAGCGGGTTGCCGTCGCCCTCCGGCTTCAGATCTTCGATCGCGGTCAGGCTTGAAATCGCCTTTTCCATATTGGCCGCATAACCGCACTTTTCGCAGCTCACGACTTGGTCCTCGCCCGCCGGAGTGCGCACCATGAATTCCTGCGACTGCGATCCGCCCATCGCTCCCGAGTGCGCATCGATCACCAAGTACTTCAGCCCGCAGCGGTCGAAGATGCGGCAATAAGTGTCATGGTGCTTCTGATACGAAACGTCGAGCCCGGCCGCATCCATGTCGAACGAGTAAGCGTCTTTCATGATGAACTGGCGCACCCGGAGCAGCCCCGACTTGGGACGAGGCTCGTCGCGAAATTTGGTCTGAATCTGATACCAGATCTGCGGCAGTTGCTTATAGCTGCGCAGTTCCTTGCGGGCGATGTCGGTCATCACTTCTTCGTGAGTAAAGCCCAGGCAAAGATCGGCGCCTTTGCGGTCCTTGAGGCGAAACATATTTTCGCCCATCACGCTCCAGCGCCCGCTCGCTTCCCAAACTTCGCGCGGATTCAGCGCCGGCAGGTAGAACTCCTGCCCGATCTTGTCCATCTCCTCGCGGACGATGCCCATGATCTTCTGGGTGGTGCGATTGCCCAGAAACAGAAACGAATAGATGCCAGCGCCCAGTTGCCGGATGTATCCGGCGCGGACCAGCAGTTTGTGACTTGCGACTTCGGCGTCGGCCGGAGCCTCGCGAAGAGTGGGGATAAAGAGTTGCGACCAGCGGTGCATGATTATGGTTTCCAATCGAACGAGAATCTTCGATTGTAAACGATGGCTTGCGTTGCGCCTCAGGTCGGGACAGCTGGTAATTGTTTGCACTTAGCGCCGGCCTGAAGGCCGGCTCTTTCCCCACTTGCAACTGGCTGATTTCACGCAGGATGGCTGAAATCAACCACTCGGTTTCCCGCAACTTTTTTCGCCCATCCGAGTTCAAACGAGTAGGCGCTTCAGAAGAGGCAGAAAGCTGAAGGACCTCGGCTCCGGCGAATCGAAAGAACGAATCGCGGAGTGGAAAGAAAGGGAGGTTCACCATGAAATACCTGAGATATGTTGCACTGCTGGCTTTACTGGCTTTGCCGCTTGCGTATTCGCAAGCTCAGGTCAGGGTCGGAGTGGGCATCGGCGTCGGCGGCTATGTGGCTGGCCCGCCGGTTTGCGCTTATGGCTATTACCCGGACTATCCGTATGCTTGCGCGCCCTATGGCTACTATGGCCCGAGTTGGTTCTCTGGCGGCGTCTTCATCGGCGCAGGCCCCTGGTACCACGGTTGGGGACATGGATACTATGGACGCGCCTACGGTCGCGGCTTTGTGGGACCTCGTGGCTTTGCGGGACGCGGTCCGGTGGTTGGGCGCGGCTTCGCAGCCCGCGGGCCGGCTCGCGGAGGGTTCCACGGTGGCGGATTTCGCGGACGCCGCTAAGAACTGTTCGGTATCAATACGAACGGCTGGCATAACAAATCTGCCAGCCGTTTTTCTTTCGTGATATCATCCTGCGCGTGCTAGGCGGACGCAGCAGCGAGCAGTGGATCGAGCAATACAGCTCCAGCCATCAGCATCCGGCGAACCGGGTGTGTCACACGCTGGGCATACCGACCATCCTGCTTTCAGCCCCACTTTTTGTCGCCAGCATCTTCTTCCACAGACTGTGGATGTATGCGCTGGCTCTGTTTCTCATCGGATGGGTCTTTCAATTCATCGGCCACGCTTTTGAGGGCAAGCCGCCTGAATTTTTTCACGATTGGCGGTTCCTGTTTGTCGGCGTGCGCTGGTGGTGGGCTAAGATCCAGGGCAAGGCCTGATCGGTCGGTCAGGCGCCCTCAGCCCACCACCGTCCGCGCTCCTCAGTGACCCACCACCATTGCGGTCTGCACTGGAGACGTTGCCTTCCTTGCCAACTCCGTCTCCAGTTTTCCCTGAAGCAGTTCCCATCCCTCGTCCAGCCCCGGAGTCGAGATCGTCGCCAGGAAGTATTCGCTGCCGTAGCGGTGAAAAATAAAGTGGGCGTCATCCGACGTTGCCTTGCTTTGCTTTGGAAGCGCCAGAAAAGTCGCCGTTGTGCGGCCATCGTTGCTCTGGATACGCAGACTCCCGTTTGCCACCCGCTGGATCGTGTAGTCGCCAGCGGGCATGCGATTGTTTTCCACCACGAAGTTAAAAGGAACCGTTACCTTGATCGGTCCGGAGTACTGCGCCATTACCGGAACCACTGCGCCCAACACCAGCAACATCGCTACCGCCATACCTACTAGATTCTTCTTCATAACCCCTCCTTGGGTTTTTCTTTGGGACTTTCTCGCGACGCCGCCTCGGGCTTTGTCGCGCTCACATATGCATTGAACGAGGGGTCAGAGAAAACGGAAATGCTCCAGAGGTGAAACGTGGCCAACTTGCGGGTGACCGCGCAATCTGCTGAAAGGACGCCGCTTAATTTGTCAGGTGACTTGTGCGGAAGCTCTCTGGCCGCTCCCCTGCATGAACCTGTGTCATCTAATAGCACATGTGAACCAATCGGGGAACTTCGCCTACCAACAACTCGTAACACTGTGTACTACTCAGAGAATGGTAAACTTTGCCAGCAGACAGCTTGTAATCTCAACCGGCGGACTCTCGCGTGCCTGTGGACGATACTAAGTCGAACGACCATCCGTTGCGTTTTTCGAGCTTCGAACTCGACTTGCGCGCCCGCGAGCTTCGCAAGCACGGCATCAAGATCAAGCTGCAGGATCAGCCCTTTCAGATTCTGGCGCTCCTGCTTGAGAGGCCGGGCGAAGTCGTCACCCGCGAAGACTTGCGCGACCGCCTTTGGCCGGCCGACACATTTGTCGACTTCGATCACAGCCTCAACAGCGCAGTCAAGAAGTTGCGTCAGGCTTTGAACGATGATCCCGACGTTCCCCGCTTCATCGAAACCTTGCCGCGCCGCGGCTACCGTTTCATAGCGCCGGTTGGTAATGGCGCCAGTCTTACTTCACCCGCGCAGACGGGCGAATCTCCAATCCAGAGCGGCGTGGCCTTGCCGGTCGAAGCACCCCGAATCCACCCCGCCGCTTACCCCGCCAGTCGTCTACATCATTGGAAACTTTGGGCAGCGGGCGGTTTCGGTTTTCTTCTGGCGCTTGGAATCGTTGCCTGGTTTGGCTTTTCACGCCCCACCAGCTCACCCAGCCTTGCTCCCATCCGGCTCGTGCCGCTCACGTCCTTTTCGAACGATTTTTCGAGAGGATCGTTTTCACCCGATGGCAACCAGGTGGCCTTCAGCTGGGATGGTGACCGGCCAGACCACGGCATCGACATTTACGTAAAGCAGATCGGTATCGAAAAACCGCTACAGGTCACTCGTGAGTTTGGCTTCAATTTTTTCCCCATCTTCTCACCGGACGGCCGTTACATCGCGTTTCTGCACTGGAATCACGGCGAGGTCCCTGGCATGTTCGTCATTCCGGCGTTGGGCGGGCCGCCCCGCAGACTAATCGATTTTGCCCCCGACATTTCCTGTAGGCCCTCACTGAACTGGTCTCCCGACGGCAAATTCCTGCTCTACTCCGATCGCTCTGGAGATCAACCTTGCAGTGTGAAGCGGCTCACCATAGAAGACCTGAGTGTCCGCCAAATCTCCTACCCTCCGGTTCCATCCACCGGCGATTGGGACGCTCAGTATTCTCCCAACGGTAAGAGCATCGCCTTTATCCACAATACAAAAGATGTCGAAGATATCTATGTCATGCCCGCGGCGGGTGGCACACCGCAGCGCGTAACCTTTGACAACCGGCTCCTCTCCGGCCTTGCCTGGACGCCCGACAGCAAAGAACTCATCTTCTCCTCCAACCGCGGCGGTTCGAGCTGGGGGTTGTGGCGCATGCCGGCGATCGGAGGCACTCCCGAACGCGTATCGGTTGGATCCGAACGCGCCTACTTTCCCACCGTCAGCCTCAAAGGGAATCGCCTCGCCTATTCCAGTGGGCTTTGGAATGAGAACATCTGGCGCGCCCCCATCGCTCCCGGACATCGTCTCGGCAAACCCGAGCGCCTCATCTTCTCGAGCATGCAGGAAGAAGGCCCGCAATATTCGCCCGATGGCAAGCACATCGCCTTTCAGTCCACCCGCTCCGGCAACTTCGAAATCTGGCGCTCTGACGCCGATGGAACCAACATGGTTCAGTTAACCTCGTTCGGCGGCCCGCTCACGGGCACTCCGCGCTGGTCTCCCGACGGGCGGCAAATTGCCTGCGACACTCGTCCCGGCCCGCATCCCAACGTTCACGTCGTGAGCGTCGACGGCGGTCCGGCTCGCCGGTTTCCCAACGACAGCTCGGACGATGGCGTCGCCAGTTGGTCGCACGACGGCCGCTGGCTCTATTTCGCTTCCAACCGCAGCGGTACTTGGCAGGTCTGGAAAAGGACTGTCGATGGCGGGCAACCGGTCCCGGTCACCAAGAATGGAGGATTCGCTGCACTCGAATCGCCCGACGGTAAGTCCATCTACTATGCCAAGTTCAACGACGACGGCATCTGGCAAGTCCCGGTCGGCGGCGGTCAGGAAATCAAAGTGGTCGACGAACCGCCCAAAAATTACTGGGGATACTTCGCCGTCGGTCCCGATGGATTGTACTTCTTGGGAGACACCGGGACGGCCCCAAAGAACCGTCCCGGTTTCAAGTTCCTCGACTTTGCCACCCGAAAAATAACGGTCATGGGAGATATGGAGAAAGATCCCTACAAAGGCGCTCCCGGCCTGTCTGTTTCACCCGACGGAAAGTATCTTCTCTACGTGCAACTCGACGAGGCGCGCAACAGCCTGATGATGGCCGAAAACTTCCACTGAGCAGTCCAAGCCGAACCTGGCGGAGCTGAAGGTCACATTTCTTCCCGCTCTACTTGGCCAGGCGCTTCAAAATTTCCTTGCCCAGCTTTTGCGCTTCACCGAACGATTTCTGGTATTCGACGAAGATCCGGTTCAGTTCCAGCGATTGGTCGGCGGTGAGCTTGTGGCGCAGCATCATGTCGCGCACGTGGACTGGGTTGGGAAGAGTTGCGTCTTCGGTTAATTCTTCCAGAGCGGTCGAGGGATTGTAGTGATACATGCACTTCATTCTATCGCCAGGGGTGGAATTTCTCAGGCCTCCGATGACCAGCCCTCGGTTCGATCGTCGTTTCGGCCGTCAGCGGCCAGCGGCCTTTTGGGCGGCTAATTCCCGCAAACGATCATCCAGCTCTTTTTGGTGGTTGACGCGGCGGAGCACCGCCTCGACCGTGGCTGCCAGGAGATCGGAACTCTTGTCGAGTTGCAGCGTGGACTTTTCGAAGTACGCGGCTGCCCCTTCGTGGAGGAGTTTTTCCTCGTTCTTCTGCGAGAGGCTGGTCACCACGATGACTGGAATGTTCATGGTGGCGGGATTTGCTTTGAGCGCCTTGAGGACATCCGGCCCGCTGATCTTGGGAAGCAGCATGTCGAGCAGGATGATGTCGGGCGAGTTGTCCTTCGCGGCCTGCAGCGCTTCTTCGCCGTCGGCGGCGGTCGAGACCTGGTAACCAGCTCTGGACAAAGCGTGCTCGTTGGCCATGCGGAGAAACTTGCTGTCCTCAACCAGCAGCACTTTGAAGTTGGCAGCAGTCACACACCGGCCTCGTGTGGGTTCATCGGCGAGGCGGAGGAAAACTTGAGGGGCAGAGGGCGATGCCTAGCCCGTAAAAGGGGCGACTGATCTTGAGGAAGTTACGGTATCGCTAACGCTATACCCTGATACGAACAAAAGGGCGGCTCGCGCCGCCCTAAGGCCCGAGAGCCAAGACCCGGTTCTACGTTCCTTCCGACCAACTGGCCAGATACTCTTCCTGCTCCGAGGTCAGGCGGTCGATCTTGATGCCGAGCGATTCCAGTTTCAGTTTGGCCACGCGTTTGTCGAGGTCAACCGGAACCGTGTAAACCTTCTTTTCGAGCGAGGCGTAGTTCTTCACCATGTACTCGAGGGAAAGCGCCTGGTCGGCGAAACTCATATCCATCACCGACGCGGGATGCCCTTCGGCGGCGGCCAGGTTGATGAGGCGGCCTTCACCGAGCAGGTTGATGCGACGGCCGTCCTTCATGGTGTACTCGTCGACGAAGTTGCGGGTGGTGCGCTTGGAGGACGACAGCTTTTCGAGCGCCGGGATGTCGATTTCGACGTTGAAGTGGCCGGAGTTCGAAATGATGGCGCCATCTTTCATGTGTTCGAAGTGCTGTTTGGCGAGCACGTTCTTGTTGCCGGTGACGGTGCAGAAAACGTCGCCGAGTTTGGCGGCCTCTTCCATGCTCATCACGCGGAACCCGTCCATGACCGCTTCGAGCGCTTTGGTGGGATCAACCTCGGTGATGAGGACTTCCGCTCCCGCGCCGCGAGCGCGCGAAGCGAGGCCGCGTCCGCACCAGCCGTAGCCGGCGACCACGAACTTCGATCCGGCAAGCAGGAAATTCGTGGCCCGGATGATGCCGTCAATCGTCGATTGCCCGGTGCCGTAACGGTTGTCAAAAAGATGCTTGGTATCGGCGTCGTTGACCGCCACAATGGGATAGCGCAGCACGCCTTCCTTCGCCATCGCGCGCAAGCGAATCACGCCGGTGGTGGTCTCTTCGGTGCCTCCAATTACATTCTCCAGCTCGGCGGTGCGCTTGGTGTGCAGCACGGAGACCAGGTCGGCGCCGTCATCCATGGTGATCTGCGGCTTGTGGTCGACCGCCGCCATGATGTGCGAATAGTAAGAGTCGTTGTCCTCGCCTTTGATGGCGAAAACGGGAATGTTGTAGTCGCGCACCAGGCTGGCGGCCACATCGTCCTGAGTGGACAGCGGATTGGACGCACACAACGCCACGTCGGCGCCGCCGTCGCGCAAGGCAATCATTAAATTTGCGGTCTCTGCCGTCACGTGCAGGCAGGCCGAAACGCGGATGCCCTTGAGCGGCTGGTTCTTGATGAATTCCTTGCGGATGATCTGCAGCACCTTCATCGACTGGTTCGCCCACTCGATGCGTTTCTTGCCCAGATCGGCCAGTTCAAATCCTTTAACGTCGCTGCTAATTGATGTCGTTGCCATTTCTCTCCTGATCCCCGGATGATGACGCTATGAAGAACAACTCACCGCAGAGTCACAGAGTCACAGAGAAAACCTAAACCGGGAAAACCTTAAATCGCCTTTCTCTGTGTCTCTGTGACTCTGTGGTGAAAGAACTATTTCCTTGCCCCCGCAGTTTCCCGCTTCAAGCCGGCGTCAGACGCCAGTTTTGCGGCCTTGTCGGTCGCTTCCCAGGTGAAATCGGGATCAGTGCGGCCGAAGTGTCCGTAGGACGCGGTCTTGCGGTAAATCGGACGGCGCAAGTTGAGCGTCTCGATGATCTCGCGGGGCTTGAGCTTGAAGTTCGCGCGCACCAGGTCTGGAATCAGACTCGCATCAATCTTCTCGGTTCCGAAAGTATCCACCAGGACGCTGACGGGATCGGCAACTCCGATGGCATACGCGAGCTGCACTTCGCAGCGCTCAGCCAGACCGGCAGCCACGATGTTCTTGGCGATGTAGCGCGCCATGTACGCGGCCGAACGGTCCACCTTCGTCGGATCCTTGCCGCTAAAGGCGCCGCCGCCGTGACGTCCCATGCCGCCGTAAGTGTCCACAATGATCTTGCGTCCGGTAAGGCCGGAATCACCCATGGGGCCCCCGATGACGAAGCGTCCCGTGGGATTGATATGGTATTTGGTGTCCTCGTCGAGCAGGTGGGCGGGAATCACGGCCTGGATGACATGCTTCAAAATGTCGGCGCGAAGTTCATCGTTGCCGACGGTTTCGGAATGTTGGGTAGAAATGACGACCGCATCCACTCGCTTCACTTTGCGCTGCGCGTCGTATTCGACCGTGACCTGGGATTTGCCATCCGGCCGCAGGTAGGGGCATGTGCCATTCTTGCGAACTTCGGAAAGTTTCAAGCAAAGCTTGTGGGCGAGTGAAATGGGAAGGGGCATCAGTTCGGGGGTCTCGTTGCAGGCGTAGCCGAACATCATGCCCTGGTCGCCAGCGCCACCGGTATCCACACCCATGGCGATATCGCCGGACTGCTTGTTGATGCTGGAAATTACGGCGCAGGTGTTCGAATCGAAGCCATAGACGGCGTTGTCATAGCCGATCGACTGAACTACGCCGCGCACTACGTTCTGGAAGTCGACATAAGCTTTGGTGGTGATCTCGCCGGCGATCACGACCAGGCCGGTGCAAGTCAGGGTCTCACAGGCGACGCGGCTGCTCGGGTCCTCGCGAAGGCAGGCGTCGAGAATGGCGTCGGAAATCTGGTCGGCGATTTTATCCGGATGTCCCTCGGTTACGGATTCCGAAGTAAACAGAAAACGATTGGTAGCTGGCAAGCTGGTATCTCCTCAAGGTGGCTTTGAGCCTTTTACTTCGAGCCTTTGCTTCCGATAAGGGAGGCTTATGGAGCGAAGGGCTCTTGGTCGGGGTTTGGCTTAATTCTTCCTACAAACGGTACCAGAGATTGCCTCCGAAGCGCAACGGAATAGGGAGGACCGGAGGGATCTGACATTGAGTGGAAGCCAGTGGGCATTGAATGGTGGAAAGGGGTGGTAAACGGAAGAAAAGAAAGAGAGAAACTTAAGGCGTCGAGAGCGGGGCGGGGGCATTCGGCAGGATTCCACCAGGGCCAAAAGTAAGGGTGCGGACCTCTCCGGATTCTCCGCCGGTGGCGAGCTTGTTGCCATTGAGGCGAAAATCGATGCCGCCCGAGTTCCCGGCCTTGACGATGATCTGCTTTCGGCCTCGCACGGTGCGCTGGCTGCCGGCGAGCAAGAGTTCGGAGGAGACAGTTTTGTCGTCAGCGGTGATTGAGATCCAGGAATCTTCTCGGGCCTGGATAACGAGTGTGAACTCGCCCGGGGATGCGGCGGGAAGGGCAGCCGTTGAGGCCTGATAGGCTTTGGGAGCGGCGGCCTTGGCGGATACTGCGATCGGCGAACGGGCGGGATTCGGCTGGCCGGACGCTCCGACTGCTAATCGAGGGGCCGGTGACTGCGTCTCGGTTGCGGTTGGAGTTGGCGGAGTAGACCGAGGGTGTTCCCGCCGCTGATGGTTCCAGAAGGAAAGCGCGAGCGCGACGACGAGGAGAAGCGCGGCGAACCAACCCCAAGGGAGTTGGCGGGGAGGAGCGGTGCTTCTTTCACGACTTACGTTCTCTTCAATTTCGTCGGCTTCGTCTTCCAGCGCTGAGGGTTCTGCCGGAACCAGAGGGGCGTCGCCGGAAGCCTCCAGGTATTCGGCAACGGTTTGATCTTCGTCGAGTCCGACGAAACGAGAATAGGCGCGGACAAATCCTTTGTTGAAAATGCCGCCGGGCAACTGGCTGAAATTATCCTCTTCCAGCGCTTGCAGCATGCGGGTTCCGATCTTGGTGGAGACGGAAATTTGCTCCAGTGTGATCTTGCGTTTCTCACGTTCCTGCTTTAGTCTTTCGCCAAAGGAAGGCAAGCCAGTCTCCCGCTTTCGCCGGACGGCGAACGGAATTCTACTCGGTCGAGAAGCAACATCATAGACTATTCAGTGGTGTTGAGCCGCGAGCTTTGAGCCAGAACACGGTATACGCAGCTCGCATCCAACTCTTTAGTATGCGCTTCTCCGGCAGGGTTGGCGTGTCGAAGCGTCAACCCGGTGCGTAAGCACCGAATCACCGATGGCAGTACCAATGCACATTGGAGGTCACGATGCTGTAGCACCGAACCGGCAAGATGTAGCGAATGAAAGAGTCGTACGGCGAAGGCCTAGCCAGCCACGCCGGCTCCGAGTCTTGCGGGCACGGTCGTAAGGCCGGATACGAAGCGTAGACAGGAGGAACTACGGGCCAGGTTATTGAGCCGCGAAATACCCCAAACTTCAGGACGCCGACGCCCTGACACAACGCGGAAGGCAACATCCTGCCAAGCGCCATCGCGAGCTTGGTTGGAGTCCTGCGCGGTCTGTGACCCTGGCACGTGGGGACACATCTTGCACGGTAGTTGAGAGATCCCGGGTTCTCCCGAAGGCCAGCGTTTTCGGGACGCATCGGGAAGTCCAAGGACAGAAGACGATGACGAACGAACACGGGAAGTCGGACAGACCCATAGTACCGGGGAAGTCTCCGAACAAAACCAGAGCATCGGCGGCGGAGGAGATGGAGGGAAGGGGTCTGGCCAAGGGGAACCTGAGCCAGCAAAACGCGTTCCGGACTCAGAGCCGGGTCGACGCGCCCAGTGCGCTGGCGCAGGTACGACAAACGGCAACATTGAACAAGGATGTGAAGTTCACCGCTCTGTTGCATCACATCTACCGGATCGACACTCTGCGGTTTGCTTACTTCCAGTTGAAGAGGCATGCGGCGGCTGGTGTAGACGGTGAGACGTGGCAGCACTACGGCGAGGCCCTTGAGCAAAATCTCCAGGACCTGTCCCATAGGCTGAAGCGCGGAGCGTACCGGGCGAAGCCGGTGCGTAGGGTGTACATTCCCAAGGCGGACGGGCGGCAGCGACCGCTCGGCGTCACGGCGCTCGAAGACAAGCTTGTTCAGCGAGCGACGGTGGAAGTGCTCAACTCCATCTACGAAACCGACTTCCTCGGCTTCTCTTATGGGTTCCGGCCAGGACGCAACCAGCATAAGGCGCTGGACGCCCTGTTCTGTGGACTCCATCAGCGACGTGTGAACTGGGTGCTGGACCTGGACGTGCGCAGCTTTTTCGACCGGCTGTCGCACACATGGCTGGTCCGGTTTCTCCAGCATCGGATAGCGGACCGGCGCGTCGTGCGGCTCATCCAGAAATGGCTGAACGCAGGCGTGCTGGAAAAGGGAACGCGAACGTTTGTAGATGCGGGCTCGCCGCAGGGCGGAAGTGCATCGCCATTGCTGGCGAACATCTACCTTCATTACGTCTTTGATCTCTGGGTTCAGGCATGGCGGAAGAAGCGGGCGCACGGCGATGTAATCGTGGTGCGCTACGCCGATGACATCGTGGTTGGATTCGAGCACAAGGACGAGGCCGAACGGTTCTGGGCGGAACTGAGCGAACGAATGCTGAAGTTCCAACTGGAACTGCACCCGGAAAAGACGCGACTCTTCGAGTTCGGACGCCACGCGGCGGCGAACCGAAAGCGCCTCGGTCTGGGCAAGCCGGAGACCTTCGATTTTCTCGGCTTCAAGCACATCTGCGGAAAGACGAAAAAGGGACGGTTTCTGGTGCTTCGGCAGACGGTTCGCAAGCGCATGCAGGCCAAACTGCAGCAGGTGAAAATCGAGTTGCGGCGACGCATGCATGACCCTGTTCCTGAAGTCGGTGGGTGGTTGAAGTCCGTTGTGAGTGGGCATTTCCGTTACTTCGGAGTACCGGGCAACGGACATGCTCTGGCTCACTTTCGTTTCACCGTGAGCAACCTCTGGTACCACGTCTTGCGACGACGGAGCCAGAAAGGTCGCATTCTGTGGGAGCGAATGAATCGGCTCATCCGCCGCTGGCTGCCTCCGGCCCATATCTGCCATCCTTATCCCTCGCGCCGTCTGCGCGTCACCACCTGAGGCAAGAGCCGTATGCGGGAAATCCGCCCGTACGGATCTGTGCGGGGGGTACGGCGAAAGCCGTATCCCTACCGCGACAGATACCGGTTACCGACGTACGTTGCCCGAGCGGTGCAACCAAACCTATAATTTCGTATCCAACTACTCGACCGAGGATTCATGCCGGAGGCAGCGGGCACATCCCATATTCGCCTGTCGCAAGAGCTGACCATTTTTCACGATGTCGCCAAGGCGCTGACATCGTCGCTCAACCTCGATGCGATTCTGCAGACCATAATGGAAAAAATGGCGGAATACTTCCGCCCGGATACCTGGTCGCTGCTGATGGTGGATGAGGAAAAGGATGAGCTCTATTTCGCGATCGCGGTGGGGGCTGCGGCGGAGATCCTGGCGAAGGCGCGATTGAAAATGGGGGAGGGAATCGCCGGTTGGGTGGCCAAGCACGGGCAGGCGTTGATCGTGCCCGACGTGCAGAATGACCCCCGTTTCTCATCCCGGCTGGACGAGATGACGCGGCTGCAGACGCGCTCGGTGATCTGCGTGCCGTTGCGCTCGAGACACCGTGTGCTGGGCGTGATTCAACTGATTAACGCCAACGTAGGCCTCAGCGAGCAGGAGATGTTCTTCCTGCATGCCTTGTGCGATTACGCCGCGATTGCCGTCGAGAATGCGAGGGCGGTGGAGAAGATCCAGGAACTGACCATCACCGACGATTGTACCGGCCTGTTCAATGCGCGGCATCTGCACAAAACGCTGGAGACCGAGGTCTACCGTTCGGCGCGTTTCGGTTACGAGTTCAGTGTGATTTTCATCGACCTCGACCACTTCAAGGCGATCAATGACACGCATGGACATCTGGTGGGAAGCCGGCTGCTGGCCGAAATCGGCTATCTGATCAAGGCGCAGTTGCGGCTGATTGACTTCGCCTTCCGCTACGGAGGAGACGAATTTGTGGTCCTGCTGCCGCAAACCATCAAGGACCAGGCGGTGGTGGTGGCGAAACGTTTGCAGGATTCCGTACGGACGGGCAACTTCTGCACCGAGCTGGGCTTGAATCTGACCATGCGCGCCAGCATGGGACTGGCGACTTTTCCGCACGACGCGCGAACGCCGCACGACATCATCCGCCAGGCGGACGAGATGATGTATATGGTGAAGAACACGACTCGCGACAACATCGGGGTTGCGTCGCGCGGGTTGCTCGAGGCGTAGAGTGCTGGCGTAGGGACACCCGCCCTCGGGGAATTCCACATGTACCCAGTGGCTAGGGAGAATCGCCTGGGGCGAAACTGCTGGGCACGGCACAGAGCTAGTCAGGTCTTCCGGTGTAGTGTTCTTCGCGATGAACATCGGCATGGTCTTCCAGGGACTCGAGGTGAGTGGTGACTTCCGCGGGCATCCCTAGTTCGGCAGGCAGACGTTCTTCCAGAATCGTTGCCAGGCGATGTGCCTCACTGACCGATGTCAGATGAGGGAACAACAGGTGGACTTCGATGATCTGGCGGTATCCTGTAGTCCGGAAGCGTACGCCATGGTATTGGATGGCGAGTTCCGAGCAAATTGTGTCCAGCTTGTCGCGAATCTTCCGGCCAGCTTTCGGATCCGAATAATCCAGCAGCCCGACCGCCGAACGCCAAACCAGCCCCCCGCCAGACCATAGGATGTTTGCGGCAACCGCAATGGCTACCAGCGGATCAAACGGTTTCCAGCCCGTCAGCAGCACCAGCCCCAGCCCTCCCACCACCCCAAAGCTGGTCAAGCTATCGGTCAAAACGTGTTTGCCATCGGCTTCCAGAATGAGTGAGTTGGTGCGTCGGCCGGTTCGCAAAAGATAGTAACCTAGACCGGCATTGACGATTCCCGCGATCAGGACCAGCACTGTGCCTGTTCCCAGGTGTTCCAGCCGCAGTCCGGTGATCCACATCCGGATCGATTCATACAGAATCGCGATGGCGGCCACGACGATCATGGCTCCTTCAAATCCAGCGGAAAAGAAGGTAATCCGCTCGTAGCCGTAGAGGAACTGAGGGGAAGCTGATTTTGTGCTGAGGCGGAGACTAAAACTGGCAAATCCCACGGCAATCACGTGGACGACCGACTCGGCGGCGTCGGAAAAAATGGCCGCCGAATGGGTCATGAAATAGACGGTGGTCTTGCCGATCAACATTGCCAAACCAACAATCAGGGAGAGACGCATGGCGAAATACGCATCGCGCAACTCCCGTTCGTCTCTCCGTGTTGCCGAACTAGCCGTGGCTGGCGTAGACACGCTCTGTATCCTTAGCTGAGAAGCTTAACATTTTGATTCTGGAAGAGAGGCGGGCAAATGTTGACCGTCCAGGTCCATTTCGTTTCAATAGCTTAGAACGGGTTGCAGCCCTCCTCTCGATGGGGTATGCGTCTTTTCTTCCCCTGCTTGCGTATGTATTAGTAGTATGAACGCGACTGCCCTCTATTTCGAGAGCTCGATGGCGCAAGAAAGCACCGAGATCGCTCGTGGACTTCGACGTCGAGATCCTGACTTGCTCGACCGGCTGATCGAGCAATACCAGCATCGCCTTCTCCGCTACCTTGTGTATTTGACTGGACGCCGCGAATTGGCGGAAGACCTCTTCCAGGAAACGTGGATCCGCGTGCTCGAACGCGGGCACCAGTTCAACGACAAATACGCATTCAGCACCTGGCTCTTCGCGGTTGCGCGCAACCTGGCGATCGATCATATGCGCCTCAAGCAGCCCGCCAGCCTCGACGGATTATTGAATGACGGTGAAGCGCCCTGCGATGTGCCTGCAACCGGACAGGCGTCGGCTTTTGATATGACCCTGCAGCGCGAGCAAAACGAGCACATTTCGGCCGGCATGCAGCATCTCGCCGCGGAATACCGTGAAGCGCTCGTGCTTCGATTTCAGGAGGGCATGTCTCTGGAAGAGATTGCGAGCGTGGCATGCGTGCCTTTGGGAACTGTGAAATCCAGAATCTACCGCGGCCTGAGCGCGCTCGAGCCGTGGTTAAAAGGAGCGCCGCTGTGAACACCACTATGAACAGCAATACGCATGAACGGGCACGGAAACTGATTGCGTTAAGCGGTCCTGAAGCGCTTGGCGCCGATGAAGCGTGGTTGGCAGCGCACGTGGAAACCTGTGCTTCATGCCGCGCATTCGCTGAGAACGCAGCGGAGATGATTCATGGGTTGCACGCGATCCCCATCGCCGCGGAGCGGAGCCTGGTCTTGGCGACGCAGATGAGGGTGCGCCGCCGCGCCCTGGAATTGCAGCGCCATCGAGAACGGCTGTGGCTGGTCTCGGTCAGTTGCACGGCCGTGACCTTATTTGCACTGCTCAGCGCCGTCGCTCTGTGGCGCGGCTTTGAATGGTTAGGCACGCGAGCACAGTTGGCTTCATCGGTCTGGCAAGTAGGTTTCCTGGTCTTCTGCGTGATGCCGGCCCTGGTGACGGGAATACTGCTGCTGGCCAAGGATACGCACCTGGCGGATCACACTGGTTCTTACCGGGGCTAATCGAACCCGAGAACAAGATTCTTGTTGGGAGAGAAGTACGGAGTCAGGAGACTTGAGATGACAAACGGAAATCAAACTTCCACGCGATTCAAAGACGAGATCCGCATCATTTCGCCGTGGGTCTTTTCCTTAGCCGCCATGGTCCTGCTGTCGATGGTCGTGCTCCTTGTGGTCGTCGTTGGCAGGGACCACGAGGCGCCTCCGCTAGCGCTTCGGTGCCTGCTGGGAGTCATTGCGGGAACGCTGCTCGGCTGCTACGTCGTGCTGATTGGTTACGTGAACCGGGACGCGGGAAGGCGCAGGATGAGCCGCCTGCTTTGGACGCTCATCGCAATTTTCGTTCCCAACGGGCTGGGGATCGTCCTCTATTTCATCTTGCGCAAGCCGCGCACCGTTAACTGTCCGCAATGCAATGCCGAGGTCGAGCCCGGTTTCAGCTTCTGTCCCCGCTGCCGCAACCGCTTACAGCCGGTCTGCCCACACTGCCAGCGCAGCGTAAACCTTGGTGACAAGTTTTGCCCATACTGCGGTGAGGCCCTGGAGTCGGCTGCTGGCGCGTCTTCCCCCGCGGCGACGAGCCAGCTGTGAAGTCGCAGCCGTCGCTCACTGTTTTTCTGGTTTCTGCAGATCGGCGGGCTGGCCGGTTTTCGGCTGCGCTTCCTTCGGGTCCGGTTTCCACGTAAAAGCGTTGGCGGGCGCAGAAGGGTTGACGCCGAAGTCCCACACATAGAGGTTCATTCCTTCTTTGCCCAGCATCTCGGCGATGGCGTATTCTCCGGCTGCAAGGGGTTCGGTGGGTGTGAGCTTGACCCAGCCTCCCGTCATGGGAACGACTGTGGCCGCGACAAAGCGTTCATCGGTTTTCATCTTTCCGGTGACCGCGACCTTGACTGCGCCGGCAACACGTTTGCCGCCTTTGACCTCAATGCGAAGGATCTTGAAGCGATCTCCGTTGCTGGGCGCGAGCGGAGGAGGCTCACCGGCGGCCTGCACGGTTGCGGGCGCACCCTGATTCGCGTCAATGTTGATGTAGAGCGACGGCACAGTAGTGTGCGACTGAATCCTGGCATGGGTTCCAGGGAGTTCAATGGTTCGCCGGGCTCCGGCCAGCGGATTGATCGCCGACCGCAGAATATTTGACTTAGTGTTCTTGTCCAGGTCGGTGCCTGATTGCTGCAGTTCAGCCAACTGTGGCTGATTCTGGTAGGCATCGAGGAGGAAGATGCCGCCTTCGTCGGGCAGATGCAAACCGGGAGCGACTTGCGGGGAACGGGCTTGCTCGGTTTTCCGTTCGGCCTCCAGTTCCTTGTCGAGTTCGACGGCTTCCGGAGCTAGCTTGCCCTGCTCGCGGCCTTGCTCAAATTTGTCGGTGGCGTCCCAGTCGATGAGAGCCTTCGGGACTTCCTCCCATTCGCCGCGCTCGGCGCTGAAATAGCGGACGCGCTCGCCGTGAATTTCATACTTGGTGACGGACTGGTAGGTGCCGTCCTTGAGGATGAGGCGGCGAGCCTGGGTGGGAGTGGGAACCTGGGATAGACAGAGGACGGACACTAAAATTGCCGCCGCGAGAAATGCTGTCCTGCCGCCCAGTAATTTCATGCCGGGACCATTATCGGTCTTTTCTGGTGCGTCGGAAAGTTAGATGCGAACGCATTCGCGGATGAACACCTCACCACGGAGACACGGAGTCGCAGAGAAAACCTAAACCATGTAAAGCCCAAGAATCGCATTTCTCTGCGTCTCCGTGACTCTGTGGTGAAAAAGCTGCCTCTTTTTCCACATTCCCTTCCGGAAAAACTTCTGCCATAATTGATCGTGCACCCCAGCCTGCACAATTCTCCAGACAAAATTAGAGCGAGGCAGCGATGTCGGCGAAGTACATTTTTGTAACCGGCGGTGTAGTGTCTTCATTGGGCAAGGGACTGGCGGCGGCCTCCATTGGATGCCTGCTCGAAAGCCGCGGCCTCAAAGTCAACCTGATGAAGTTCGATCCCTACCTGAACGTCGATCCGGGGACGATGTCGCCGTTTCAGCACGGCGAGGTGTTCGTCACCGACGACGGGGCGGAAACCGATCTTGACCTCGGCCACTACGAACGCTTCACGCACGCCAAACTTTCTCGCGACAACAACTGGACCACCGGGCGCCTCTACGAGCAGATTATCGCCAAAGAGCGGCGCGGCGATTACCTGGGCAAGACGGTGCAGGTGATTCCGCACGTCACCAACGAAATCAAGGCGGCGACGAAGAAAGTGGCGCAGGATGTGGACGTGGCGATCGTCGAAATTGGCGGCACCGTGGGCGACATCGAGTCGCTGCCGTTCATCGAAGCCATCCGCCAGATGCGGCAGGAACTGGGGCGAGACAACACGCTGTTCGTGCACGTGACGCTGGTGCCGTTCATCGCTGCGGCGCAGGAATTGAAGACCAAGCCTACCCAGCACTCCGTCAAGGAGTTGCTCAGCGTCGGAATTCAGCCGGATATCCTGCTGTGCCGCACCGACCGCTTCCTTTCGAAAGAGATCAAGTCGAAAATTGCGCTTTTTTGCAACGTCGAGGAAGAAGCGGTGATTACGGCTAAGGACGTCGCGTCCATTTATGAGGTGCCGGTTGTGTTCGCGCATGAAGAGGTAGACACGCTGGTTCTGCGGCGCCTGAAACTGGAGGCGAAGGATCGCGATCTATCGAAGTGGAACGACCTGGTGCATCGCGTTTACAACCCGAAAGATGTAGTCCGAATTGGCATTGTCGGAAAGTACGTGGAGTATGAAGACAGCTACAAGTCGCTGAAAGAGGCGCTGGTGCACGGCGCGCTAGCCCACAATCTGAAGCTGGAAGTGAACTGGATTGAAGCCGAGGGGCTGGAGACCACGGACAAAGCCGACAAGAGTTATGAAGCGCAGTTGGAAGATTACGACGGATTGCTGGTGCCCGGCGGATTCGGCAAGCGCGGTATCGAAGGCATGTTGAGGGCGATCCAGTACGCGCGCGAGAAACATGTGCCCTACTTCGGAATCTGTCTGGGCATGCAGACGGCTTGCATCGAATATGCGCGCAACGTATGCGGGTTGGCGGATGCCAATTCGAGCGAGTTCGATCAGGCGACTCCGCATCGGGTGATTTACAAACTACGCGAGTTGCGGGGTGTGGAGGATTTGGGCGGCACGATGCGGCTGGGAGCATGGCCGTGCAAGATCGAGCCGGGAACGCTGGCATACCAGGTGTATGGCCAGACCGAAATCAGCGAGCGGCACCGGCATCGTTACGAGTTCAACCGCGAGTACGAAGAGACCATGGTGGCCGCCGGGTTGCGTATTTCCGGTTCGACTCCGGATGGCACCTACGTGGAGATGGTGGAGATACCGGGGCATCCGTTTTTTATCGCGTGCCAATTCCATCCGGAATTCAAATCGAAGCCGCTGGAGCCACATCCGCTGTTCAAGGCGTTTGTGGGTGCTGCGTACGAACACGGGCAGAAGAAGAAGGAGCAGAAAGATGCCGCTGTAGTCGAGATGTTCCTGCGGCCGGAAAAAGTGGGGAGAAGATAAACAGATCCACCACGGAGGCACAGAGACACGGAGAAAGCCTTTTATTGTTGTTCTCCGTGTCTCCGTACTTCCGTGGTGAAATAAACGACTTTGACTTTGTCATTCCAAATCGATAACGTTCGCGTCGGCTCCGGCGATCTGTTCCTCATTGCCGGGCCGTGTGTGATTGAGAGCGAAGAGCACGCGCTGCGCATGGCGGAGATCATCAAAGGCGTGGCGCGGTCGCTGAATTTCCCGTTCATATTCAAAGCGTCATACGACAAAGCGAACCGCACTTCGATCCGGAGCTATCGCGGGCCGGGGATGAAGGAAGGGCTCCGCGTTCTGCAGAAGGTAAAAGACGAGGTGCACATTCCGGTGCTGACGGATGTGCATCAGGTGGCCGATGTCGCCGCCGTGGCCGAAGTGGTGGACGTGCTGCAGATTCCGGCATTTCTCTGCCGGCAAACCGACTTGATCGTGGCGGCTGCGCTCAGCGGGCGTCCGGTCAACATCAAGAAGGGGCAGTTCGTTTCGCCCTGGGACATGAAGCATGCGGTCGAGAAGTGCCGCGATGCCGGGAACAGTCAGGTGTTTGTGACTGAGCGTGGTTCCAGTTTCGGCTACAACAATCTGGTCGTCGACATGCGCTCGCTGGCCATCATGCGCCATTTCGCCCCAGTGGTTTTTGATGCGACGCATTCCGTGCAACTGCCGTCGGCTTCGCACGGGGATGAAGATCAGCCGGCGGTGAGCGGGGGCCAGCCGGAGTTCATCCCGGTGCTGTCGCGCGCAGCGGTGGCAGCGGGAGTGGATGGCGTGTTTATGGAAGTGCACGACAATCCGAAAGCAGCGAAAAGCGACGGCGCGAACGCGCTCGACACGCGCAACCTGCGCGGGGTGTTGAAGGAATTGCAGGCGGTGAGGAAGGCGCTGGACATCGCGCACGCGACGCCGTAGGGCCATCATCGTCAATTCTGAATCTGCTACCATTCCCGCGTCATCTCAACTTTCATCTATGCATTGGTGGGCGTCGATCTTCGGCATTGTCCTGATCTTCATCATCCTGATGGATGCGTTCGAGACTGTGGTTTTGCCACGGCGCATCAAGCGGACGTTCCGCATCACGGGGTGGTTCTACCGGAATAGTTGGGGACTCTGGACCCGAGTGGGGCGGCATATCAAGGCCGCCAACCGGCGCGAAGGCTTCCTGGCTTACTTTGGGCCGTTGTCGCTGATTCCGCTGTTGGGATTTTGGGCGCTCGGCCTGATCTTTGGATTTGCTTGCGTGCAGTACGGATTGGGCGAACATCTTACTCTGGCCAATGAAAAAATCACGTTTGGCAAAGTGATCTACCTCAGCGGCGAAACTTTTTTCACTTTGGGCTACGGAGATATCACGCCCAACAACACCGCTGCCCGCGCCCTGGCCGTGATGGAAGCGGGCATGGGCTTCGCGTTCCTTGGAATGGTGATTGGATACCTGCCGGTTATCTACAATTCGTTTGCCGCGCGTGAGATTGAGATTTCGTTGCTGGACGCGCGCGCGGGGTCGCCTCCCAGCGCCGCCGAGTTTCTCGGCCGATTGGGATGCTGTCCCGAGCAAAGAGTGCTCGACGAAATCTTTCGCGACTGGGAGCACTGGTGTGCCGACCTGCTGTCGAGCCACATTTCCTATCCCGTGCTGGTCTTCTTCCGTTCGCAGCACAGCAATCAATCCTGGTTGAGTGCGTTGACGGTCATGCTCGATGTCACTTCACTGGTGATGACGGGCGTGGACGGCATCCATCCGGACCAAGCGAAGCTTACATTCGCTATCGCGCGGCACGCGGCGGTCGACCTGGCGCAGGTGGTGAATGCGCAATACGATCCGCATGAGATTCACCGGCTCGAAGCGGAAGATATGACCCGTTTGAGAACCGTACTCGCGGAGCATGGCGTGACGTTCTACGACGGCGCGGACGCGCCTCAGCGGCTGGCGGAACTTCGGATTCTCTACGAGCCCTACCTTCATTCACTCAGCGGAAGACTTCTGATGATACTCCCGCCTTGGTTCCACATAGATCGCAAGAAAGATAACTGGCAGGGCAGTCCGTGGGACCATTTAATTCAGGCGCGAGCGCTGGAGCATCCGGGACGGGCGGCGGACGATCACTTCTGAGCGGGCGGATGATCGGGTCATGGGGTGATCGGGTCCTCTGAGGCTGTTGGCGATGTCGACAGTGTGTCCTATAACGACGATTGCCCCAAATAGAGAGATCTTCAGGGCTGGGAAGCGGGCAATTCTGCGACGCGTACGATGGTGCATTCCACTTGTTTACCACTGGAGCTCTTCACTTTGCCCTTGTTGCCACCGATCTCGTACTTCACATCGCTGCCCACAACGAAATCGGTCGCTTTCAGTGACTCCTTTTCGTTGGTGCGGCAGGTGTACTGCTTCCCCGATGCCGCGAAGGAAATATCGTACTGCTGATTTTTGTGGGTCTTCTTGTCAGTCGTTCCCGCCGGCTGGAAATCCTTCAGCGTGGTTATGCCCTCGATCTTCGAGCCAGCCGCTGCCGTGATCGCAATCGTCGTTGTCAGTATGAAGAGCGCAACTGGATTACGCCTACGCATGTCCCACCTCCAAGTGGATTGTACGTGGATGAAGGCGATCGCTGCCACGGCTTACCAGGAGTCACCACCCGTTCACTAACTGATTCCGGCTATGGACACTCACCCCGCACTGCGGTTAAAAACCTTTTATCTGTTCGCGTGGGTATCGACCGGGGTTTCTAACAACTGAGGGTCTAAACAATTTCGACCGGGAGGAATCGTGATCTCCAAGAGGCTGATGGTCTTCGTGTGCACGATGGTTGCAGTTGGCGGCAACGCCCTATGTGCTGCCCAGAACGAGTCGAGGTTTTTCGCCAGCTGGGAAAACCGCGTGCGCGATACGCTGGCGCAACAGCCTTCCTGGCCCATCCCTGTAGTCACGGCATCGTCGGGACTATTACAGGTGATGCGCACCGATTTTGTCCGCCAGATCACGCCCGCTGGCACGGATACGTGGAACTATGACAACGCTAAGGGCTTCAATGTGGTGCCCTGGTACAAGGTCGAATTCGATGCGCTGCTGCCACCCTATATCCAGCACAACTCGAAGGTCGAGGATGGCTTTGGCGATGTTTCCCTGCTGCTGAAGTACCGTCTGGCGGCTGCCAACGCAGAGAATGGCAATTATTCGGTGAGTTTTTCTCTGGCCGGCACCATGCCAACCGGCAGCTACAAGAACGGAAGTCTCGCAGCCACGATTTCGCCTACCGTTTGCGCGGGCAAGGGCTTCGGAAGGTTTGACGTGCAATCGACGCTGGGCGCAATCCTGCCCGCGAACGATACGACGAAGCTCGGCCGCGTTGTGGTATGGAACGCCGTGACGCAGTACCGCATCGGCAAATTGTTCTGGCCTGAAATTGAGAACAACGCGACGTTCTACCATGGCGGGCCCAACGACGGCCGCGTGCAGAACTTCGTGACACCGGGAGTAATGCTGAGCAAGTTTAATCTGGAACGCGATCCTCGCAACCGCCTCGCTCTAGTCTTCGGAGGAGGAATGCAGATCGCAACCTCCCAGTTCCATACCTACAATCATGGACTCGTGCTCACGGCGCGGATGCTGTTCTGAGATTTCATGTGCTGAATGCTCTCCTCCTTCTGCTAACATTTCCCCTTCATGAAGCATGTAGGCGAAAACGTAGTGCGCATTGAGGCGGAGGCGTTGCGGGCGCTGGCCGACCGGCTGGCGGGACCGATGGCCGCGGACTTCAACCGGGCTTTGGAACTGATGTTCGACTGTCGGGGCCGAGTGGTTGTCACCGGGATGGGGAAAAGCGGACTGATTGCTCGCAAGATTGCGGCCACGTTAAGTTCGACCGGGTCGCCAGCGCTCTACCTGCATCCGGTGGAGGCGCTGCATGGCGATCTGGGGATGATCGTGCGCGGCGATGTTGTGCTGGCGCTTTCGGCTAGCGGCGAGACGGAAGAAATTTTGCAATTGCTGGCCACGATCAAGCGGCTGCAGGTTCCGCTGATAGCTATGACCTGCGACGATGTTGCAGAGGGCCTCGCAGACAAGAGCGTCCGCGCTACACGGGCCTCTACTTTGGCGTCTTCTGCCGACGTGGTTTTGGACTGCTCGATCTCGCGGGAAGCTTGCTCGCTTGGACTTGCTCCGACGGCTTCCACCACTACCATGCTGGCTCTGGGCGATGCTTTGGCGGTGGCGCTTTCGGAAAAACGCGGATTCAAGGAAGAAGACTTTGCCAACCTGCATCCTGGGGGGAAGCTGGGCAAACGGCTGGCACGGGTCGAATCGTTGATGCACGTGGGAGACGCGGTTCCGCGAGTGACGGCGCGAACGAAGATGCCGGACGTAATTTATGAAATGTCGCGCAAGAAGCTGGGAATGACGGCGGTGGTGGAGGGCGACCGATTGCTGGGAGTGATCAGCGACGGCGATCTGCGTCGCTTGCTCGAGCAGCGCGGCAAAGATGCGCTCGACCTGAGCGCCGAGGATTGCATGACGCGGACTCCTAAAACCATTGGCGCGCAGGAGTTTGCCGCCACTGCGCTGGCGCGCATGGAAGAGATGAAGATTACATCGCTCGCGGTAGTAGACGGAGAGCGGCGCTTGCTGGGGATTGTGCACCTACACGATCTGTGGGGGACGGAGATGGTGTAGGGATAGCCCGCCCCTAACCGAAGGACGGCGATAGAAAGTGGCAACTTCACCGACACCGGATGTGGCCGCCAGGATGGCCTTCTACGCGGTTATCGTCTGCTGGTGGATTTTCGGCCTGACCTTCTGGCTGAGGGGACGTCCGCCCCGGGCCCGCGAGACCAAGCACGATTGGTCTTCGCTCAGCGGAATGTTCCTGCAGGTTGCAGGCTACTTTTGCGTCTGGTCTTTTCCCCTGCAGCGGAAACATTTCTCCCCGGTCGCGTCCGAATTGCCCATGGTGGAATGGGGACTGGCGGTGCTGAGTGTGGCCATCGCCGTGGCTTCGGTGTGGCTGGTCAACGCCGCCGCGCGGCGTTTGGGAAAACAATGGTCCCTGGCCGCGCGCCTGGTAGAGGGCCACACCCTCATTCAGGACGGACCTTATCGCTTCGTAAGGAATCCCATCTACACGGGCATGTTTGGAATGCTCGTGGCTACCGGACTGGCTGCGGGTCAGTGGGTTCCGCTGCTGGTTGCGATGGCGTTCTTTATTCCCGGGACGTACATCCGGATTCGCAGTGAAGAACGGCTGTTGCGCGCGGCCTTTGGCTCGGAGTTCGAAGCGTACGCGCGCCGGGTGCCGGCGCTGATTCCGGGAGTCTATTAGGCTCGGCCAGTGGCGGAAAGTGAAAGCGCCTTTCAGTAGAGACGCGGCAAGCCCTGTCTCTACAGGTAGCGCTCGCGCATGAAATCGCCGATCGCCGAGTATGCGGCGCTCAGCGTCTTTTCGTCGGGCAGGAAAACTATGCGGAAGTGCTTCGTCCCGGGCCGCTGTCCGAAACCGGAGCCGTGTACGACCGTGACATGCTTCTGGCGAATCAGTTCGGTGACGAAGACGTCGTCGCCTTCCGGAATCTCGATGCGCGGGTACGCGTAGAAAGCTCCGCGCGGGGCAACACAACTTACGCGCGGAGTTTCCGCGCACCACCTCATAGTCAGATCGCGGCGGCAGCGCAACTTGCGCTTCACTTCTACCAGGTGATCCTGCGGGCCTTCGAGCGCTGCCTTGATCGCGTACTGTTCAGGATGGTTGGCGCAGAGGCGCGCGCGCAACAGCTTGTTCACGCCTTCGAGGTACGGCTTGATAACAGACGCTTCGCCGCTGGCAATGCCCCACCCGACGCGCCATCCGGGGGCGAGGTAGTTCTTGGATAATCCGCCGAAGGTAATGACCGGCACATCGGGAGCGACCGACGCCATCGCGATGTGAGGGTCGTCGTCAATAATCAGTTTGTCGTAAATTTCGTCGGCAAAAATAATCAGGTTGTGTTGACGCGCGAGGTCGGCAATCTGCTCCAGCATTTTCCGGGTGCAAACTGAGCCGGTCGGGTTGTTGGGATTGATCAGCACAATGCCGCGCGTCCGCGGCGTGATTTTTTTCTTGATGTCGCTGAGGTCGGGCTGCCAGCCATCGTCTTCGTTGAGGTAGTAAGTGCTCAGTCCAATCTCGAACTTCGCCAGAACCGCAGAATAGAGCGGATAGTCGGGGCATGGTGTCAGCAGGTTGTCGCCCGGATTGAGCAGCGCGGCTAGGCAGATATCCACCGTCTCGCTGACCCCCGAGGTGACGAAGACATCTTGAATATTGGAGATCCCCTTACGAACGGCCTCGCCGCGAATCGCGTCTAACGCTTCCTTGATGCCTGAAGAAGGAGAGTATCCATTCTTACCCTCGCGCATGGCCTGATAGACGGCGTCAATCATGTGAGCAGGCGTCTGGAAATCAAAGTTGAGCGGGTCGCCGATGTTGAGCGGCAGAATTTTGTGTCCCTGCCGTGCGACCTCATCGGCGATGCAGGCCAGATCGCGAATGGCGTAGCGGACGTTTTCCAAGCGGGTGGCGGGACAGATTTCGCGGAGCTGTGTGGTGGACATAGGCAAAACCTTTGAACTACAGAGGTCACAGAGGCGCACAGGGGGCCAGACCTCTGTGTTCCTCTGTGCCCCCTGTGGTTAGGAATTACTCTACCCGATCGATCTGCGCCTTCTGCAGCTTATCGGAGTAATCCACGTAAACCGCCTTCCACTCGGTGTAGAAGTCGATCGCGCCGATCCCGCCTTCGCGATGTCCGTTGCCGGTGGCCTTGGTGCCGCCGAAGGGCAAATGGACTTCCGCGCCGATGGTCGGGGCGTTGATGTAGGTGATGCCGGCCTCGAGGTCGCGGACGGCGGCGAAGGCTTTGTTGACGTCTTTGGTGTACAGCGACGACGACAGGCCGTACTCGATGTTGTTAGCAATTTCGATGGCGTTCTCCATGTTGTCGCAGGGAATGATCGAGACCACCGGCCCGAAGATTTCTTCCTGAGCAATGCGCATTTTGGGATCGACATCGGTGAAGACGGTGGGCTCGAGGAACCATCCATGCTGATATTCGCCCTGGTCGAGCCGATGACCGCCGCACACGAGTTTAGCGCCTTCGCCTTGCCCGATCTCGATGTAGCTCAGGTCGGTCTTGAGTTGGTTCTCGTTTACCGCCGGACCCATCTCGACCGTCTCGTCGAGCCCGTTGCCGACTTTGATCTCCTTGGCGCGAGCAACAAAATGTTCGACGAACTCGTGGTACACGCCTTTCTGCACGATGATGCGGCTGGTCGCGGTGCAGCGCTGCCCAGTGGTGCCGAACGCGCCCCATAGACCGCCTTCAATGGCGAGGTCGAGGTTGGCATCGTCGAGCACGATCATCGGATTCTTGCCGCCGAGTTCGAGAGAACAGTGCTTGAAGGTCTTGGCGGCCGTGGCGCCCACGATTCTGCCGACCTCCGAAGAGCCGGTGAGTGAGATTGCCCGGACGACCGGATGCTCGGTCAGCGGCGTGCCGACTTCCGAGCCGAAACCGGTCACAATGTTGATGACGCCTTTCGGGATGCCGGCGTCAGTCATGGCCTGGACCAGGTTGAAGGTAGAGAGCGGAGTGTCTTGCGCTGGCTTGATCACGCAAGTGTTGCCGCAAACCACGGCGGGCAGCAGCTTCCACGAAGAGATAGCCATGGGGAAATTCCAGGGTGTGATCATGCCGCAGACGCCGATGGGTTGGCGGACGGCCATGGCGAATTTGTTGGGCAACTCCGACGGCACGGTCGGACCGAAGAGGCGGCGGCCTTCGCCGGCATTGTAGTACGCGGCGTCAATGGCTTCCTGGACGTCGCCGCGGGTTTCTTTCAACACCTTGCCCATTTCGCGGGTCATGTCGCGGGCATGGTCTTCTTTGCGCTCGATCAGGATCTCGGCGGCACGGAAAACCATCTCGGCGCGGCGAGGCGCGGGCACCAGGCGCCACTTGGCAAAAGCACGCTTGGCCGCGTCCACAGCCGCGTCCACATCTTCCTTATTCGAGCGCTGGAAGATGGCGACGACCTCACGCGTGTCGGCGGGGTTACGGTCTTCAAAAGTCCGTCCGCTGACGGACTCGACCCATTCGCCGTCAATGAAATTCTTGAAAACCTTGTGCTTGGTCGTGCCACCCGCAATCGTCGGGCTGGTCAGGGTATCGGTCGCCATAAAAGCCTCCTGGGAGTAGTGCGAAACACTTCATGCTAACGCCCGGAGTGCAGACGGGCAAGCGAGGGCAGACGCGTTTCACTGCACGACGACCTTGGCGACCAGCTTCGATTTAGTGTCGTCGTTTTCGATCTGCAACGGCATCTCGCCCGGCGTATCCGGCTGGAATTCGAAGTCGTAGGTTTCACCGGATGCGATGTGCAGCAGGGCATCGCCCGACTTCGCCAGTCGCAACGGGACGTTGGCTCCGTCTTTGGCGACGGCGCGCCAGGTTGCCGGGTGCTCCTTGCTGCCGAGTTGAACGTTCGCTGCGAGATTGGGCGCCATGTTGATCAGCCGCAGGCGATAGCTTGCGCCGCGGCTGAAGACCATCGGGTTGGGCGTTTCCGACCCGTTTACGGTAATTCGCTTGGCGTCAAAGAAGATGTCGCGCGTGCCGATCACCAGCAGGCGGTCGTGCTCGGCGTCAAACGACTCGCCCGGCTCCAGCACAATCAGTCCGCCGTACACTCCGCCGGAGAGTTGGTTGGGATCGGCGGCATGCGTGTGATAAATGAACGTGCCGGCGCGATTGGGCGTGAAGCGGGCGACGAAGCTCGCGCCCGGCTGAATGGCGGGCGTGACCTGATCGCCAACGCCGCCTCCCACCACGCCATCGTAATAGGCGTCGAGTTCCAACCCGTGCCAGTGGATCGTAGTCGGCGCATCGAGGTGGTTCACTACCGTGATCTCCGTCGGTTCTCCGCGCGTCAGTATGATCGGGGGACCTACGGCCTTGTCCTCCGACGCCACGATTTTCTTTCCCTCACGCACCGAGCAAGAGAAGGTGCGCGACTTTCCGCCAGCCGCGGTAGGCTCGATCACGAGGTCGATTTTCCGCGCCGCAGCCGCCGAGGCGCGCACCGGCGCTGACGACGACGCTTTCACGTTGATCATGAGCACCAGTCCGGCCATGTCATTCATGGCGGCCATGGTGTCGTGGTGTGGGCGCGCTCCACTTGCAACTTCAGATCTGCCATACTGGCCCGCCACCCGGCTGAACACCGGCACGCGCTCATCGGTGGAGACGTGGAATTGGAAGTGGCAATGGAACAACCAGCGCCCGGCATGTTCGGGCGTCCATTCCACCATCATCGTGCTCCCGGGCTGGAGGTTCTGGGTCACGACCGACTGCCGGTCGGCGCCGGCGTAGGCCGTGTCCGCCTCGAAACTCCCCAGACTCAGCACCTGGTAGAACGCGCCGTGGAGGTGCATCGGATGCTCCGAGATGCTGGGGTTGAGGACGCGCCAGCGGATGGTATCGCCGGCCGTATATTCCAGGGGCTCGGTGTAGGGATAGGACTTGCCGTTGATAGTGACAACTTCGAAGCCATGATGAACGACGTCAGCCTCCGCGACCATTACATTGATGACGAATACTCGATCCGCAGTGACAGGGCCGGGAGGGTCCACAATGAAGGCGCCGTTCAGATGCGCGTCGGCGCGCAAGGGCTGCACAAGAATCAAGTCGCCGTCCTTGAGAGGTTCGGTCGTCCGCGCCCAGTAGTAATAAGTTCCGGGTGCACCCGCCACAAAATTGAATTCGCGGCTTTCGCCGGCGGGAATCTCAACGCCAGCCTTCTCGTCGCCGGGACGCGTGTTCAGCCCGTACACCGTCGCTTTCATCTTCAGCTGGTTGGTGACAGTTGCGTGGACGGTCGTGCCTTCCGGCATGCGCAGCATCGGCCCGGGAATCTGGGCCGCATGACCGGCTTCACCGAATGCCTGCACGAAAAGCTGTGGGCCATCGTCCGCCTCGGGACGCCACGCGCCGCTGCGTAGTTCGAGTTCGAGGTTGAGCACGCCATTCTCCAGCTTTCCCGCGGGGATACGGTTCTGATTGGCAACGATTTCGTCGGCAGCCAGCGCTTGCGCCAGCGTCAATGCAGAAAGCAGACACACGGCCGCGGAAAAACCAATAAAACGATAAATTGTAGGCATGCCCCTCCCCAAGAGTGGCTCTCATTATCGACTTCAGGGCAAGACTGTCAAGTCAACGGGATGGATACGGGTTGAGAATTCCGGTTGCCTGGGGCGCGGCTCCCTGGCGTGGTCACTTTCGTAACCCTTTCCACACCTGACCCAAGTTTAATACCCATGCCAGCAGGGATATGATGGTCACAGCGTGAGAGATATCAGGTATCCGCAGAATTTTGCAGTGAGGTTGGCGCAGGCTCGTGTCGAAGCAAGATAAGCCGGGAATCTACGTTGCGTGGAAGACGGTGACGTACCGCAGCGTGATCATGGCGCTGCTGGGTGCGGCGCTGATGTTTGGCGTTGTCATGCACGAAGCGTTTCCAAAATTCACCGACTCGTCGGTGAAGGCGGCGGGACACTTGTCCACGAGCTTGCTGGAAAAAGTTGCGGGCCTGGCGCCTCCGCTGAAGGCGCCGTCGGCCGCAGTTTCGCAGCAGGCGCACTTCACGGCGCTCGATGGGACGATCAAGGTAAGAAAAGGGAACGGCAATAGTTGGATCAGCGCCGACTACAGCCTGCCGCTGGAAAAAGGCGATGTGGTGCAGACCGGCGCCGAGGGCATGGCCAAGATTGTTTTCAACGACGGCACCAACTACACGGTGAAACAAGATTCGCTGATCGTCATCGAGGAGAACTCGGCCAACGATCAGCAACAAACCAGCGTGTCGGTGGCGGTGACGACCGGCACGGTAGATCTGACCACGGCGACCTATGTTCAAGGTTCGACCTCGCAGGTGATTGTGGCGGGCGCGAAAGCTTCGCTGGCTCCGGATTCGGCGGCCATGGTGCACAACGATCCCAAGGAGGATCGGCATGAAATCCTGGTAAAGAAAGGCAGCGGCGAAATCCAGCGCAATGGAGAAGTGGTCCACCTGTCGAACTGGGAGAAGGTGAGTTTCCAGGCGGACTCGAAAACCATGGAACGGGCCACGGAAATTGGCCCGCCAACCCCTATTACACCGGGAAACATGATGCCGGTTTTTGTCAATGCCGACGAAAAGACAAAGGAAGTGGAGTTTTCCTGGACGCCCATGTCGAACGCCGCGGGATACCGGCTGCGCATTTCGCACAATCCATATTTTTCGTCTTTGTTGCTGGACCGGAAGGTGGAGACGACGAGTGTGGTGGTGACCGGTCTGCCTGTCGGCGCTTACTATTGGTCGATCCAGTCGTACGATGCCGGGGGTAAGGAATCGGTGGAAAGCGAGAAGAATCGTTTCACCATCGTGATCAAGGCGGCAGAGAAAATAGAGTTGTCGCTCGACATCGATCCTCTGATTCAGCACGGGCACGTGATCGAGGTGACCGGCAAGACGGAAGCGGGAGCGCGCGTGATGGTCAACGGCAGGGAAGTCCCGATCGTCGGCGACGATGGCGGGTTTCACTATTTCACGCCGCCCCTGCCGAATGGGGAGAACGTGATCACGATCACGGCGCAGAATGCGAAAGGCGGGGTGAATACCCGTCAGGAGAAAGTGGTAATTCAGTAATGGATTCGATGTTCAGGATGATGTCCGGAACCGCCGGTGCCGAGATGACCAACCAGAGCTCTTGAACATCGAAGTAGAATAGAAGAAACACAGAGCAGAAGAACCGAGCGGAGAGCGACTCACACGGAAACCGGCGAAGTTCCAGGTTCCAGAGGCGAGACGAATTCCCGGGAGAGAGAAGTCCAGTTATGTCCAACAGCGGGTTTCATAACGGCGCATCGCGATCGCACAATCTGCGTTCGCTGTTCAGCATGTTTTCGAGCGATCTCGCCATCGATCTCGGGACGGCCAACACACTGGTGTACGCACGCGGCAAGGGCATTGTGGTCAACGAGCCTTCGATCGTGGCCATCAACAAGAACACCGGTGACGTGGAAGCCGTGGGCAAGGAAGCCAAGGAGATGCTGGGACGCACACCGGGCAACATCGTGGCGATCAAGCCCATGAAAGACGGCGTCATCGCCGACTTCAAGGTCACGGAGAAGATGCTGAACTACTTCATCCAGAAGGCGCACAACCGCAAGATGCTGGTGCATCCGCGGATCGTGATCGGTGTGCCTTCGGAAATCACGCAGGTGGAAAAGCGCGCGGTTATGGATTCCGCCTATCGCGCCAAGGCCAGCGAAGTATTTCTGGTGGAGCAGGCCATGGTGGCCGCGATTGGCGCGGGGCTGCCGATTACCGAGCCCAGCGGGAACATGGTGGTGGACATCGGCGGCGGCACCACCGACATCGCGGTGATTTCGCTCAGCGGCATCGTTTATTCGCGTTCCGTGCGCATGGCCGGCAACCAGATGGATGAGGCCATCATGAACTACCTGAAGCGGAAATATAACCTGCTGGTGGGCGAGCGCACGGCCGAGCAGATCAAGATGGAAATCGGTTCCGCATATCCGCTGGACAAGCCGCTGACCATGGAGATCAAAGGCCGCAACCTGATCGAAGGCGTGCCCAAGACCATCACGGTGGACGACAGTGAAATCCGCGAGTCGTTGAGTGAATGCGTTTCGACCATCATGAACGCGATTCGCGTGGCGCTCGAGCGTACGCCCCCGGAGCTTTCCGCTGATATCAGCGACCGCGGCATTGTGCTGACTGGTGGAGGCGCGTTGATCAAGAATCTGGACAAGCGCATCCGCGAGGAAACGGGACTGCCGGTTTCGATCGCCGACGATCCGCTGTGCAGCGTGGTGCTGGGCACGGGCAAGATGCTCTCGGACTTCAAGCTGCTCAGAAAAATTTCGATCGAGTAGATCTCCGCGGACTTCGAGTGACGATAACAATCTCAGGACGACGGGCTCACTGAGAACTGACAACTGAGAACTGAGAACTGGTGTTATGGACGTCCTCGGACGCTACCGCAACCTGATTGTGCTGGTGGGAGTGTTGTTCGCCCAGGTGCTTGGCTTGGCCGTGCAGGTGAAGCGGCCTTCCGACAACGAACCCACACGACTGATCCGCATCTGGGCGGCGGGAGCCGTGACTCCCCTGGAAAAAGTGCTGGTCTGGGCGCAAACCTCCACCAGCAACGTCTGGCACAATTACTTCTACCTGCGCGGGTTGCGGGCCGAGAACCGCGGCCTCAAGCAGCAGATTGAGCGCATGAGTTTAGAGCAGGTGCGGATGAGCCAGGACGCCGATCAGGCGCGGCGTCTGCAGGCGTTGCTGGCCTTCAAGGAACAGTTCATATCGCAGACTCTGGCGGCGCAGGTCATCGGAGGCAGCGGCAGCGAGCAGTCGCGCCTGGTCTTCATCGACAAAGGTTACAACGACGGCGTCAGGCCTGATATGGCGGTCATCACCGCGGACGGCATCGTGGGTAAGGTGCTGGAGGCGTATCGCTCGCCGTCCACTTCCAAGGTACTGTTGATCAACGACCAGACCAGCGGAGTGGGCGTGATTCTCGACAAAACCCGGCTGCAAGGGATTCTGCGCGGAACGGCTTCGGGCGAAGTGACGCTCGAAAAGGTGATGAGCGACGAAAACGTGCCTGCCGGAGAGCTGGTTCTGACCAGCGGCGGAGATGGCATATTCCCCAAAGGCCTGCTGGTGGGCCGGGTGACCAAGGTGGGCACGGGCAGCGATCTGTTTCTCAACATTCGCGTGCGCCCCGCGGCCGATCTCAACCGGCTGGAAGAAGTGCTGGTGGTAACGAAGATTGATGAGAGGCAAACCTTGCCGGAGCAGACCGGCGCCGCGCGCGCCGTCGATATCCTGGCCGCGCGCTTGCCGGGCGTTCCTTCTAAACCGGAGAATGCTGTGAAAGGCGACGCTGCTGTGCCCGCAAGCGCAGGCTCCGGAGCCAAGCCGAAGGCCGTGTCCACGCCCGCCTCCGTCGACGGCGCGACGGCTGCGCGAAAAACGGCGACGTCTTCGCCGGGCACTGCCCCCGGAACCTCCTCCGGAACCGGCACCGATGCGACGAAAGCTCCTCCCAAGCCGGTGAAGGCCGTGGTCGAACCCAAACCGCAACCTGTGGTCGAGGACAGTCCGCACTAACGTGGCCATTACCTACACATCGGGAGCGCAGGTTGAAGTTTACCGGTTCAGTATTCCGGCGACGATTCTGATTCCGCTGACGGCCGTCTTTCTTCAGGCGTGGCTGCCCTTGCGCTTTCATTTTTTCTCGGTCTTCGATCTGCCACTGCTGATCACGATCGGTTTTGCGACGGCGCGGCGTAGTCCGCTGGCCGGCCTGTCCACGGGCGCCGTGATCGGCATTCTGCAAGACGCGCTGACGCATCATCCCATCGGGCTCTACGGAATTTCGAAGACGGTGGTGGGATTCGGTGCCTCTTCGCTGGGGATCAAGCTGGACGTGGAAAATGCCGGCGCGCGGTTCCTGCTGACGATCTTCTTCTACGTGGTGCACGAAGTGGTCTACTTCATGATTGCCCGTGGCCTCGTCGGCTTGCACATGGCTTGGAACTGGCCCCACGAATTCCTGTCGGGCATAGCGAATGCCCTGCTCGGCGTATTCATCTTCGTGCTGCTCGACCACGTCAAGCAGCGAACGTAATCCACCGACAAACCTCCAGTAGAGACGGGGCTTGCCCCGTCTTCTGTGTGCTGCGGTCCCAACCCTGCGTTCGGTGCGAGATGCGGCAAGCCGCGTCTCTACGTAAAATTCATCAACATCGCAATGGCATACGCCAGCGCGGCCGCTGCCAGTGTGGAGAAGAGGTTTACCGCCTGGTTACTGATCCAGCCGCGGCGTTGCAGGGTGGCGCCGAGAAGACTGTCGATCAGCATTCCAGCAAAACCGGCGGCCACCGGAATCCAGAGCTGGGACGGAAGAAGCATCCCGCCCATGACTGCGACCACAGCAATTACCAGACCGGCAGCCAGGCCGGCGAGGCTCCCTGCCGTTGTGATACCGCCGTCGGTGCCGGGAGGGACGCGCTGGAATGTCGTGATCAGACGCGGGTCGTGACCGCGGTATTGCCCGATTTCGCTGGCCACAGTGTCGGTCGCGGCTTCGGCCATGGCGGCCAGCGCTGCGAACAGCCAAAGCCGATTTCCGGTGACGCTGAAGACCAGCGAACCGAGGGCGGCAACGGCTAGATTGGCCAGGATTTGCCAGCCATTCCGGCCTTCCCGACGCTCGGCGAGTCCCAATGCCAGTTTGCGCCGGTATCCCAGGCGAGTGGATACCCAGGTCATCACAAACAGCGCTGTCAGCGTGGCAAATGCCGCTGGGCCGGCGCCGGCAAAAAGCAGGAAACAGGCAAGCCCGCCCGCCAGTGCTCCGGACCGATCGACGCCGCGCAGGGCGCGAGCCAGCACGGCAAAGCCCAGCGTCACGACGGCGGCGATGGCCAGCCGTTCCGGGGATACCGCCCAGCCGTGGGCTAGAAAAGGGTTCAGCATGGTTAGGGGCAGTTTTTAGTGGTCAGTTATCAGTTGTCAGTAGAAACCTGCTCGCTGAGAACTGACAACTGATAACTGACGACTGAGAACCAGCAAGGGACGACTGGGGTGCAGGAGCCGCGTTCGATAACACTATATTCGGTGTCCGGCAGCAGGGGACCGCGCCATGTAGTGCTTGGCCTTTGGATTCGCCCCGTAATCTGGTGGCCCCAATCCCACCCAGTTTAGGCTACACTTCTGTACGCTGGGGTGGATTCTGATCTTTTTGGCGGCGCGGGTCGCCGCGTCTGCCGAGACGAGGCAAGCCTCGTCTCTACCGGGGGTGAAACCAATGGCGGCTTCCGTCTGGTCTGGATATCTTACGTTCGGATTAATCTCGATGCCGGTGCGTCTGTTCTCGGGCGCGCGCAGCAGCGGCATATCGTTCAACCAGCTTCACCGCACCGACCACATTCGGGTCAAGCAACAACTCATTTGTCCAGCGGACAACCAGGTTCTTGAGCGCAGCGACATCATCAAGGGCTATGAGTATCGCAAAGACGAGTACGTCATCATTGATCCGGAAGAGATCAAGAAGATCGAGCCGAAGACGGCGAAAACGATGGAGATCCTGGAATTCGTGAAGTCGAGCGAAGTGGATCCGGTGTACTTCGAGTCGTCGTATTACACGGTTCCGGAAGAAGCCGGACGCCGTCCTTATGCGCTGCTGAGCAAGGCGCTGGAGGAGAGTGAGTTCGTGGCCATCGCCAAACTCACCATGCACAACCGCGAATACACCGTGTTTCTGCGTCCGCATAAAGGCGGATTGATGCTGCACACCATGTATTATGCCGAGGAAGTGCGCGAGGTGGAATCGTTCGGTGCTCCCGAGGTGGAAATCAAGGACGCCGAGATTAAAGTTGCGCATCAACTGATTGAAGCGCTGGCGGGCGAATGGGACCCCGAGAAATATCACGATACATTTCAGGAAAATCTGAAGAAGCTGATTGCGGCGAAACTGGAGGGCGGCGAAGTCCAGGCCGTGGAACCACCGAAGAAATTGGCTCCGGTGGTGGATCTGATGGCGGCGCTCAAGGAAAGCCTGGCCCAGACGAAGAAGCCGGCCGGGTCGGAAAAAGTCACGGAGATGACAAGCGACCGCCAACAGAAGACACGCCGCGGGCGGGCGTAAGAGCCAAGGTTTAAGAGCTTCAAAGTTGAAAAGCACCGTTTTCACCTTGAAACTCTGAAACCTTGAAACCTGTTTTCTTTTCCCACCTGATTTCCCCTCCCGACCCGGTTCCCGATACAATAACGGATTCCGCGTATGACTGACATTTTCCCTGGAGTTGGAATGAAGCGGTTTCTCTGGTTGGGCTGCGTACTGTTTGTTTATGTGATCTGTAGTGGCTGCGGCGATCAGTTTCGCCCGATCATCATCCCGAATCCCCCGATTTTCCCGAACCCGGCGGCGGCCCACACCGTGGTGGCGATCAACGACAACGGAACCGTTGTACCCGGCACCGCCATGGTGATTGATGTCTCCGGCGACACGGATGTGAGCGTCCAGGACGTGGGCCTGGCTCCGGTTCACGCCGTGCAGCAAACCGCCAATCAGGTTTTGGTCGTCAATCATTCCGTGAACGGAGTGGGGGTCGATTCGATTACCAAGCTGAGTTTCAGCGGCACGATCATCAGCGGCAGCACCACTATCAGTCTGCCGGCGAACTCGGCGCCGAGTTTTGTGGCCGTTGCCCCGACGGATACAACGGCGTATGTGACGCTGCCAAACCTGATTCCGGACCCCGTCAATTTCCCTAATGACGACGCGGTCGGCGTGGTCAACACCCAAACCAACAGTGTGGTGGAGAGCATCATGGTCGGGAACAATCCGGTTGCCCTCGCAGTCACGCCCGACAAGAGCAAGCTCTACGTGGCGAACCAAGGCGACGGCACCATCAGCGCCTTCAACACCGTGGACTGGTCCGCGCGGACCGTCACCGGCTCGTTGACTTATCCGCCCATCTGGTTGGTTGCCCGTACCGACAGCCAGCGGGTGTACGTGCTGGAGCAGACGATGATCGGTAATCTCGGCGGCACTCTGGCTTGGATTGATACCACCTCAACCGCCGGTCCCGACACATTAACCGAGACAGCGATCAGCGTGCCGGGCGCAACCACAATGGTCTATGACAGTAATCTGAACCGCCTGTATATTCCCGGTGGACAGCAGATCGCAATTGTCGATGTCTCGCAATCTCTGCCGCAATACCTTGCGGGAGGCCCGCTCACGATCTCTCCGGTCCTGTCGTCATCGCGCGCTTCGGGCGATGTGTGCTCGACCTTTAGCCCTAGCCCAGCTAGCCCACTCACTGCGGCCGCAGTGGCCGCCTTGCCGGATGGTTCCCGGGCTTACGTCGGGTCTTATGCGGAATTCACGGTGAACCTGACGATCTCCAAGGCAACTTTAAATTCCGATGGGATCCACACAACCTACACCTACAGCCTGTCGCCCGGGACCCCTGATTTGCTTCCTGGGATGGTCATCACGATCTCGAATGTGGACTCAACTGGCTTTGATCCTCACAAAAAGCCTCCGAGCGATTTCGACGGCACCTTCACGATCATCTCGGTTGGGGGAGGAACATTTGAAGTAGCGAATGCTCCGATCGACACCTACATTAGCGGTGGGACTGGCGCTGCTCCGAATATTTGTCCGCAGGTGACGGTGATCAACGCCACAAGCAACACGATCAAAACTCCCCAGATTACGATTCCGGGAGTTCCCGGTTACGAACCCTTCTGCTCCAATACCCGTTTCCGCATGATGATGGCGGCCGGCGGCGATAGTTCCCGCGCCTACCTGTCCAGTTGCGATGGCGGGAATGTCAACCTCATCGATACGTCCAACGACACCTATATCGAAAATCTTCCGGCCCCAGTCAGCAATTCACCGCCGATTCCACCGAATCCGCTAAACCCACTGCAGAACCCGGTGTTTCTGTTTGCCGGGCCTTAGCATCGTGCCCTGGAGTTCGTTGTACAAATCAAACTTTGTCATCCTGAGCGAAGCGAAGGACCTGCTTTCTTGCCTGTATGAGAAACAGCAGGTCCTTCGCTTCGCTCAGGATGACAATATGAATTTTGGGCTAGAGAGTAATCACCGACTAACGACCAGTTTCTATCCCGCGACTACAGAGCGTTCCACCGCCTGGCGGCAGTGGTGGCGCAGCGCCACATTCATGAAGACATTTCCATGGCAAGTATTGAAGCACATCACCAGGGCCTCGGTGTCTTCACTGGTTTTGCTCCCTTGTTCGGAAGTGTGCAGGGTTGGGGGATGAACATGAAAGTGGAATCCCTGGTCGTTGAGTGAAGTGACGGCGTTGCCAATGATCTGATTGGCCAGCTCGCAGACCGCCTCGCGCACCAGATCGTCGGTCTCGGATACTGGCACGCCGGCCAGACGGGTAGCCAGCTGCACCGCCGTTCCCAGGTCCACATCAAAAATGATCCGGCCTTCGATCTCGCCCAACAGGCAAACCTCGGCCGCGATCCCTTTTCGCCGGTACGCCTCTTCTTCCATGGTCAGGTTCTCGATGGAAACGGGCGACTCCAGCCCCTGCGCCAGAACGGCGTCGGTTGAGTTGATGAAGGGCTGAATCAGGTCCATCCGCATGACTAGACTCCAGCTCCGGCGCCGCGCGTCGCAACTGCGTCGTCACGCATCACGTACTTGATGACTTCATAGAGAACTTCGGGCTTCACCGGTTTTTGCACGAAGTGACGGGCACCGCGCTGCAAGGCGGCCACGATGTTTTCCTGGTAGCCAACCGACGAGACCATGACGATGCGGGCGCTGGGATGGTCGCGCACGATCTTCTCCGCCGCCTCAATGCCCTCCATCTGCGGCATGGTGATATCCATTAGAACGATGTCGGGCGTGAGCCGTTCGTACTCGCTGATCGCCGTAACCCCGTCGCCTGCCTCGCCGATTACCTGTCCGCCGAAGGTTTCCACCATCCGGGCCAGGTTCTTGCGGGCAAACACGGAGTCATCCACGATCAGATAGCGCACCGGTTGTCCGTCTTCGCTCCGTTTTACGGGCGCAAACTTTTCCATGACACTCCTCCACGACTAACACTTAACCACGAATCTACATACTTTCGATAGATAACTCTAGTTACTTCCGGCACCCGTCGCCCGCTTGACCTCAGCCGAATCCCCCCGGCTGCGGTCGGGTGCGCACTGGGCCAGCAAAATGTTTGGCATATCCTGGAGGTCCGCGATACGCATGGCATAGCCGCGTTCAATGGCAGCCTTGGGCATGCCGTAAACTACGCATGTCTCCTGACTTTGGGCCACGGTGAATCCCCCTGCCGCCCGGACCTCGCCCAGGCCTGCCGCCCCGTCTTCTCCCATACCCGTCATCAACACGGCCACGGCTTGCGGCCCAAACTTATCGGCCACGCTGTGAAACAGCACATCCACCGAAGGGCGATGGCCGTTCACCGGGGCGTCGTCGGCCAGCACCGCTACGTTGCCTAGGGGCAATTTCTTTACTTTCATGTGCCGGTTTCCCGGACAAATGAGCGCCCGCCCGGCTACCAGCAAGTCGCCGGGATGAGCTTCCTTCACCCGAATTGGACAACATTCATCCAGTCGCTTGGCAAACAAATCCGTGAAACCATCCGGCATATGCTGCACCACCAGGATGCTGCCCGAAAATTCCACCGGCAGTTGCGAAAACAGGTATTGCAAGGCGCTCGGCCCTCCGGTGGAAACGCCGATGGCGACGATGCGCGTCGGTGCGACAGGCTGGAGTTTGCGTGGCCGCGGCCCCTGGGTTTCCCCCAGCAGGAACTGCGTCTGCGGCCCCGCGCTCTGGGCCGCAGCCTGGATCTTCTTGATCAACTCCTCGGCAATTTCGGGCATGCGCGCCGCAACATCCTTCGGTTTGGCCACGAAATCGAATGCACCCAGCGCCAGTGCCTTGAGCGTGATCGACGCCCCGGCCGTGCTGTGTGAGCTGACTACGATAACCGGCAGACGCCAGTGCCGCATGATCTGTTTCAGAGTATCGATCCCGTTCAGTCCGGGCATTTCCAGGTCGAGCGTTACCACATGCGGCTTCAGGTCCTCGATTTTCTTCAACCCAAAGTTACCGTCCATGGCCGTACCCACCACCTCGATCGAGTCATCTCGCTCGAGGATTTTGGGAATCAGCTTGCGCATCAGCGCCGAATCATCCACCACCAGGACCCGCACCTTGTTCATGCCTGGCCCCCTGCTGTGCTACGTGCCTGTATCTTCCCCGCTTCGACACCCCCAGGACTGGCCGTCGAAGCTTCGATGCCCGAGAGCAAACCGGTCATGCTGGTGTTGAGGGCATCCGCCCGCCCACGCGTGAAGCGATCCATGAGGGCGATCATGTTCAGGATGAGAACCACCCTGCCATCACCCAGAATCGAAGCCCCGCTCACCAGGTCGGTGGTGATCGACTGATCGTCGAGCGCCTTGATCACCAACTCTTCCTCGCCCTCGAGTTCATCGACGACCAGCCCGAACTTGCGGTCTCCGCTGTTGATCACGAGCACAAAAACCTTGCGCTGCGCCGTTTCCGGCCCATCTGGAGGCTTCGAACCCAGGCGTAGCAGCGGCAAGACGGCGTTGCGCAGTTGCAGCACGTCGTAGTGTTCGACCTGATGGATAGTTTCTTCGACCGTGCGCGCAATCTCCGCCACCGCGTTCAGGGGCAGGGCGTAGAGCCGCTGCTCCACGCGGAACAGCAACGCCCGGATAATGGCCAGCGTCAACGGAAGCCGTAGACGGAAGGTGGTGCCTTGTCCCTGCACGGTTTCGATCTGCACCGTTCCCTTCAGGCGCGCGAGCACGCTCTGCACTACGTCCAATCCCACGCCGCGGCCCGAAAGCTCGGTGATCTCGTCGGCGGTGGAAAATCCCGGCTTCCAGATCAGGTCCAGAGTCTCGGCCTCGGTCAGGCGGCCGGCCTGCTCGGCCTTCAGCAATCCTTGCGACAGAGCGCGCTGCCGGACTTTTTCCGGATCGATGCCTAACCCGTCGTCGGAGACTTCGATGACCACTTGGTTGCCTTGGTGATAAGCGCCGAGCCGCAACGTCCCCTGCGCCCGTTTGCCGGCGCGAACCCGCTCTTCGATGGTCTCAATACCATGGCCGACGGCATTGCGCACCAGGTGGGTCAGGGGCTCGGCGATCGCATCCAGGATGCTTTTGTCGAGATCGGTTTGCCCGCCCTTGACAATCAGCTCGACTTCTTTCCCGCACTGCCGCCCCACGTCCCGCACAATGCGCGGGAAGCGGCGGAACAGCTGATCGACCGGCACCATGCGAATCTTCATGACCGAGTGTTGCAGGTCATTCAAAACCCGTGCCTGGAAAGCCATGGCGTCGGAAAACTTTCCGCGCAAGACATCTTTCGGGAAGCGTTGTCCAAATTCGAGCAGCGCCTGCTGGAACATCGATTTCGCCAGGATCAGTTCCCCGACCAGATTGAGAACGCTGTCGATTCTTTCCGCATCCACGCGCAGGACGCTGTCCGGGCCGACGGGCACGGTAGGTGCCGCTGATTCCCCGGCTGGCGCCGAGTCCATGGCCGCGGGTGCGGCGTTCACAGGCGACTCGACTGCGTCCTGGTCTTTTGAATCGGCGGCGGGGACCGGCGGAAGCGGGCGCGACGGCCTGGCGAGGCGTAGAGCCGCGACTCGGACGTTCACCGCGATGGTTGGAATGCTGCACTTGGTCCGGATCTGGTCCGCGGATTTTTCCGACGCCAGAGCCGCTTCGACGCGGTTCACCGGCTCGGCGCTGCCTTCGAGCGGATATAGAGCCAGCACCCCGCCCAGTGCAGTCAGAGCCAATTGGATCATCTGACGTCCGGCGATGGGCATGGCGCACTGCGGGTCAATCTGCACCACTACGTGATAAACGTGCTTGCCTTCCGTGATCGCCCGGGCGATCGCGAGTTGCTCGTATTCCGACCAGCGGCTCGGTTTCGCGGCTGCTTTTTTCTTCCTGGTTTTGACGGCGCCACCCGGCGCCGGGTGCGCCAAACGGGCAATATCCGTGCGCAAAGACTGGATGCTTGGAAGTTTGGTTCCCTTCCGATACGCTTCCAGCAAGGCCGCAAACACGTCGGCGGCGCGCAAGGCGATCTCGGGAACTGAAGCCGCCGCTGCCTTGTTCCCCAGCGTCAGCACATCCTCGAATTCGTGGGACAGTTCGCTGAGCTCGCGGAAGCCGCAGGCGGCCGCATCCCCCTTCAGGGTATGCACCGTCCGGCGCAGGCTGCGGGCTGTCTCCGCATCGCCGGGCGATTTTTCCAGCTGCATGGCTTCGTCGTTCAGCTTCTGGACGAGCTCTCCCGCGCTCTCAAAGAACAGCTGCCGGAGTTCTGTCATTCGATCCTCGGGGGGGAGGGTCACACGATCACCTCCAAACGCTGGTATGCGGTGCCGCTGTTGCGATGCACCATCTGAAATTTTTTCGTCAGCCCCAGCAGGCTCTCGGCATGGCCGACAAACAGGTATCCCTGAGGATTCAAGCAACGATAAAACTTCTCCACCAGACGCTTCTGCTCGGCTTCGTCGAAATACATCATCACGTTGCGGCAGAAAATAATGTCGTTGCGTTCCGGCAGGTATTCGGTCTTGAGGTTGTGAAAGTCGAAGTGCACCAGTTCCTTGACGTTGGGCTTGACGGCGTAGCGATCGCCCACTTTGTCGAAAAAGCGCAAGCGGTAGCCGTAGTCGACTCCAGCCATCCGGTGCTCAAAGTAAGAGCCCTCCTGGGCGGCGCGCAGCACCGAATAGTTGATGTCGCTGGCCATAATTTCCACCCGCCAGGGTGCGGGCACCAGAGGCTTGGGAAGCGGCGATTCGAACGGCGCGGAATGGCGTAGATGATGGTAGGAGAGCGCATCAGCCACCAGCATGGCCAGGGTGTAGGGCTCCTGTCCGGTGGAACAACCCGCGCTCCAGATTCTCAAACTAAAGTCCTTGCGCTCGTGCTTGCGCCGCAGAACATCGTCGATCACGTCATGCTGAAACAGGTCGAGCTGCGCCTTGTTCCGGAAAAAGCTGGTTTCATTGACGGTGAGGTTTTCGACCAGGCAGGTCAACTCTTGCTTACCGGGCTGGCTGATGAGCAGGCGATAGTAGCTGTAAAACGAATCCAGTTGGCACTCCTTCAGCCGGCGCAGCAAGCGGTCCTGGAGAAAGGGAGTGCGCCGATCGTCGAAATGCATGCCGCACTCCTGGTAGACGAGGGTCTGCAGGAGTTTCAATTCCGCGTCCGTGAGTGCGGGGATCTCGTTCATGTTCATGCAGGTTGTTTCTTCTCGCTACTTACCGGCTGAGGCGCCTTGGGCCCCCGCTTTGCCCCTGCCGGCCGCAGCCGGTTTTTCCGCCGCCGGCTCAATTCCAGCCTCCGGCGCGGCCAATACTTTGCTGATATCCAGCAGAATGATCAGCCGTCCCTGATACTTGCCGAGGCCAGTCACACAGTCCAATCCGCCGGCCTGCATCATGGCCGGTGCGGCTTCGATATCGCTTTCGGGAATCTTCAGAACCTCCGACGCCGAGTCCACAATCATGCCCGCCAGCCGGCCCCGGTGTTCCACCACCAGGATGCGGCTGCGCCGGTCCATCCCAGTGGACGCCTTGCCGAACCGCTTGCGCAGATCCACCACCGAGACAATCTTGCCGCGCAGGTTGATGACCCCTTCCAGATAATCGGGCGCATCCGGTACCGCGGTGATCTCCGGCACGCGGACGATCTCATGCAGCGATGTGATGGGTACGCCGTAAGTCTCGCGGCCCACCCGGAAGCCCACTACGTGTGTTTCCCGGCTCATGATTGAAATCCCCTCAACGAGATCCTGCCGCCGCGCCCCGGGCTGCGTTCGCGTATGACGGCGCGCCGTCGCTCGGTCGCAGCGTGAAGCGGTCCATCGATTCCAGCAGGCCTCGCGACATCTTGGACATCTGATCGGAGGAAGCGGCCAGTTCAGTGGAACCCGACGTGGACGACTGCAGCAGCTCGCGCATGCGTTCCATGGCTTGCACCACCGCCTGCGCCCCGGAAGCCTGTTCTTCGACCGCCGAGTTGATTTCGTGCGTGATTTCGTTCAAACGCGTGGTGGCGCGCGCGATCTGCGACGACCCGTGCGACTGCTCGTTGGTGGCGGCGCCGATCTCCTGCGCGAACTTGTAGACTTCGGTCACCACGTTGGAAATTTTTCGCAGCGCGGCGTTCAAGTCCTGTCCCAGATTCAGGCCTTCGTTGACGATGGTCGTGCTCTTCTCCATGTTTTCGACCGCTTTGCGCGCTTCCTTCTGGATACTTCCGATGAGCTCGGAAATCTCCTTGGTGGACTGCGCGGATTTCTCGGCCAGCTTCCGGACTTCGTCGGCTACCACCGCGAATCCCAGGCCGTGTTCGCCCGCCCGCGCCGCTTCGATGGCGGCATTCAAGGCCAGCAGGTTGGTCTGTTCCGCCAGATCGTCGATGACCTCGATGATCTTGCCGATGTCGTCCGCGCGCGTGCCGAGCGCGTCGATGATCTCGCCCGAAGAGCGGATGGTGGTGTTGATCCGGTTCAGACCGTCGGTGGCTTTTTCCATGGTGCCGATACCGCTGTGTACCTCTTCCCGCGAGCGGTTAGAAATATCGAGCAAAACCTTGGCCGTATCCGCCACGCGTTGGATCGAAGTCACCATCTCGTCGATCGAAGCCGAGGTTTCGCTGACGCTCGAAGCCTGGGTCTGCGTGCTCTTGACCATGTTCTGCACGTTTACGCTCATCTCGTGCATCGTGCTGGTCACTTCATCGATGGCCGACGAAGTCTGCAAGCTGTTCCGGGCTGACTCGTCGGAGGCGCTGGCCACCTGAGTGGAGGCGCTGGCCACTTGCGAAGCGGCATCGCGCACATGGCGCACCATGCCGCGCAGGCCTTCCACCATGCGCGTGAAAGCATTCGCCAGCGTGTCATTGGCGGAGCGCGGACGGACTTCGACCGCCAGGTTGCCCCCGGCGATGGCTTCGGAAACCGCAGCCATTTCCTTCAGGTACTTCACCATCGAGTCGAAAGTCCGGGCCAGTTGCCCGATCTCGTCCTTGCCGCGAACGTCGATATTGTGCTCCAGATCGCCGGACTGGCCGATCTGATCGGCCACATGAATCAGCCGGGTCAGCGATCCCGTGACCGAGTTGGCGGTCCGGTAGGCAATGACTGCGCCCAGAGCTAGCGCGATCAGGGAACTGAACACGGCAGCCAGTATGGTCCAGGTTGCCGCGGATTCGTCGGAGCGACGGCGCTCGTCTAACTGCTTGCGGTTTTCCTGGTCGACTTCGTCCAGAACGTCGCTCGAACGCGACACCCAGGAATTCGGATCCTTTTGCAGATAGAAAATTTGCAGTTCGGCGACGGTAGCGTTACCACCGTCCACGGCGCGGCGTTTGTCCACCAGTGGGTTGGCAAAATCTGAGTTCCACCCCTGTTCGAGTCCCTGTACTTTTTCGAGATCGCTGCGCTGCTGCTGGGAATTTGCCAGGTCCTGGGCATGGTGCAGGGCGTCATTCAGTTGGTGCTCGCCTTCATTCATTTTGTCCACATCGCGAGTATCCCCGCTGAGCAGATAGTTCTGCAGATGAAGCCGGTTCTGCATCATCTGGAAGCGGACCAGGGAGGTGGCTTCGGTCATGTCGATCGAATTCTGCGCCGCTGCCTTGGTTTCATGCTCGCGGTGCACCCCGTACAGGTTGATCGCCAGCAGCATCAGGACCGTCGCCAGGATCACCCCGAAACTCAGGTACAGCTTCTTTCCTATGTTCATAATTCCAACCTTCCTCATCCAGCGCTTTGGATCGCGCGCTTTCTCCCTTACTGGGTGGGATCAAAACGGAATTCGATAATCTCGACGGACTCTTCCGGACGCGACTCGAAGCGCCACTTCTTGGCAGCATCCAGAGCGGCGCCTGCCAACACCGGGTGTCCGCCAACCAGGGACGCATCCTTGACCGTCCCGTTGGCAGCCACCGTTACCCGTACCTTCACCACGCCGGTGATATTCATCCGCCTTGCCAGTTCCGGATATACCGGCGGCACCCTGCTCTTTGCCTTCCGACCGCTTTCCTGCGCCTTGGCCTCTTGCCCCCACGCCGGGGGGGCGCTGATCGCGATCCATCCGGTCAGTAGCAGCAGACCCACCGCCATCGCCCGATTCAATGCTGGAAAAGTCACGGTATCTTCCTCGCCGCTCATCATTCATCTAATATTCGTGCAAGGACTGCCCCAGCGGATATCAAAAGTTCTTTCGGTCCATTACTTTAGTGATCTCTCTACAAGGCGCTGAAGAACCGGTCCTTACGCTCTTCGCTTGCCGGTTTTAGCGCGCTCGCCAAGGTCGGTTCCTGGACGCGCGAACGCGTCCCCTGGAAGCGGACAAAACTGCCGATTCTCCGGTGACCGATTGAGACGCCTGTATCATTTCTGTGCCGTTTCACAAGTTGGCACTGCCCCCTCAAATTCCCTTGACTCAATTTGAGAATTAGGCTTAAGTTGGTACGTAATTCAATTGTTTTCAGATATTTAGCATGAAAAATGGTGTGCGCTGACGAGACCCATTCGAAACTCGGGGCTGGGGGACGCGTCTCAGTCTGAAAAGGATTTCCAGAAGCTGCTCTTGGAGCTTTCCCGCGCTGCCTTCCAGAGTCGCGAGTCCGGCCAACTCATTCTCTCGTTCTGTGCCCTCACTCGCGCCTTCTTCCATGCCAGCGGCGCCTATTTCTGGAGTTACTCCTCCGACGGTGAACTCGTTGGAGCGGAAGCCGACGGCGACTTGGCCGAATCTTTTCGCGGCTTGCGTAAGGGGGCGGGTGAGCCCTCCATCGCCATGGAAGCGGTTCACAAGCGCCACGCGTTCTTCGTCAACCACCTTGATGTCGCTCGTTATCCCTGGCTGGCCGAATGTCACGCGCATGCCGCCATGGCCGCGCCGCTGCTGGTTTCAGGCGATGTGGCCGGAGCCATTGTGCTGGTGCAGATCGCGCCCGATGCGGGCTTTGACGAGGACGCGGTAGCCAAAGTCACAATCCTGTCGGCTCAGTTGGGCACGGCACTCGAAGCCCTGCGCCTGAACCAGCTCGCCCGCGAAGAGCAGCGGCGCGCCAGCATTCTGGTTGAAGTCGCTACCGCATTGCATGGCTTGCCCGACACGGCAGCCGTGATGGAGAACATCGCCGACCGTCTTCGAGTGCTGCTGCATTCACCGGCCGTGCTGGTTTTCGTCCAGCAAGAGAAGCAGTCCCAGTTGCAGGCGGTGTCGACCGAGACACCCAAGTTCGCCCTCTCCATCCGTTCGCGTTTCCAGCAGAACCAGCTGCGCTCGGCGCAGGAGATCGCCACCCGCGCCATCGCCGCCGGCGAACGCATTACGGTGAGCATAGACGGCGCGTCTCATCTGGGAGAAGATTCGCCGCCCGGAGTCCTCATCGCAGCGCCGTTTCGCACCACGCGCTCGCAGGGTGCAATTCTGGTTTACCCGCGGCTCGCCAAGGCCTTCACCGAGGAAGACAAGATCCTGGTGTCAACCGTGGCCGGCTTTGGCGCGGTCGCCGTCGCCAACGCTGAGTTGTGTGGCATGGCGCGCGCCCAGGCCCATGAACTGCACGAGATTCTTGAGATTTCCTTCGAACTCGCTTCCGCCGGAAAACTCGATGAGTTCATGCAGACCTCGGTGGTCCGCGCCGCCCATTTCCTTGGCTTCCAGCGCTGTTTCATCGGGCTGCTCGAAGAGGCCGCTTTCCGTATTCGATGGGGAGTGGAGAACGGGTCGGCCCGTCCCGTGGATATCCCGCTTTACGATGGCGTCGCCACCCGCGCGATGAAGAACAAGACTGTGTTTTTCACCGAGGACGCTTCCACGACGCCGGGCGCTAATTTGGAGTTCGTTGCCGCTTTTCATATCCGGCAACTCCTCGCCGTGCCCCTGATCGGTTCCAACGGCGATGTGCTGGGAATGTTTGGAGTGCTCGACCGGGTTGCGCCGGGGCCTATCAACGACGAAGACGTCCGCCGCGCACGCGCTCTGGCTGCGCAAGTTGCCATCGCACTCGAACTCACCCGTAACCTGCACCAATCCGAAGAGCACCGCCGCCGCGCCGAGGCCCTGGTTAGCCTTGCGCTCGAACTGAACACCATCCTGCATCTGCCCGAATTCATGCGCAGCTTTGCGCAGCGCGCGGCAGGCCTGCTCGGAAGCCGGTCGGTTGCACTCACGCTTTTTCAGGCATCTGAGGCAGATACCGTCCTGATCCGCGATGCCTCCGAGGCCGAAGCTTCCGAAATCAAGGATCCGCCGCTGCTCCGCCGCTTCAGTCACGCGCTCAGTGCGGCCCTGCCAAAATACTCGAGCGATGTCACGTTTGCGCCCGCCGGAGATCTTCTGGGAGCCCCGCTGGCCTCCACGCTGGGATGGACCGATTGCACGCTGGTCCGGCTGGCCGGCTCCTCGGGAGAAATCGTCGGCGTGCTCTGTCTCGCCGACCGCGGCGCCCCTCCGGGCAGCGAGGATCAGCAGTTGCTGCGCGCCATCGCCGGCCACGCCAGCATTGCCCTGGAGAATGCATGTCTGTTTACGCGCATGGAGCAGGCAAACCGGCACTGGCTGGATGTCTTCGATGCCATCAGCGATTTCATCGTGGTCCATGACGAACAGCATAACGTGTTGCGGGTCAATCGCTCGCTGGCCGATTTCGTCGGGATCGCGCCCGACGAGTTGATTGGCGTCAATATGCGGGCGCTGGAAGCGCTTTCCACCGGCACATCGCCGCACTCTTGTCCTTTCTGCCGCAGCGGCGAGGGCCTGGACGAATACGTGCACCCCGTCCTCGAACGCACCTACCTGATTTCCACCTCGCGGATTCATGCCGCCAGCAGCTCCCAGTTGCAGATTGTGCATGTGCTCAAGGACATTACCGACCGGCGCGATGCCGAGCGCCGCTACCGCGAACTGTTCGACAACATTCAGGAAGGAATTTACGTTTCCTCGCCCCAGGGCCGCTTCGTCGAAGTCAATGACGCTCTGGTGCGCATCCTCGGCTACAGCAGCCGCGACGAAGTCCTGCAGCTCGACATTCCCACCCAGGTCTATTTTTCTCCCGAACGGCGGCGGGAACTCGCGGAACGGCTCCAGCGCGAGGGGGAAATGCACAATCACGAAGAAGTTCTGCGACGCAAGGATGGATCGCCCGTCCACGTATTCATGAACTGTTTTGCGCTGCGCGATTCCGCCGGCAACATCCTGCAGCACCGCGGACTGATGCTCGATATCACCGGCCTGCGCCAGTCGCAAACCGAACTGCAGAAAGAGCGTGATTTCTCCAGCAAAATCCTCAGTCACACGCAGAGCCTGATTCTGGTCACCGACACCGATGGTGTGATCAGTTATGCCAACCGGCGCTGGAGCGGTCTCGGTTTCCAGCAGAACCAGGTTCTGGCTCAGCCCTTTCCTGAGTTGTGTGCCCCTCCGCGGCGCGCGGCGCTGCGGGACGCGCTGGCAGCCGTGGCGCGCGGGCAACAGGTCGACAACTTCGATCTGCCCCTGGTTCGCAGCGACGGCGCCAGTGGCCAGTTCTCCGTCAATCTGAGCCCGATCCACGGCGAAGACGGCAAAGTGAGCAGCATCGTCGTGATTATGACCGACGTTACCGATTCCGCCATGCTACGCGCCAAGCTGGTACACGCCGAAAAAATGGCGGCCGTCGGACAGTTGGTTTCGGGTGTCGCCCACGAGGTCAACAATCCCCTGACCGCCATCCTCGGATTCACTGACCTCCTGATGGAGAATCCCGAGCTTCCCGAAAGCGCCCGGCGCGATCTGCGCGTGATTCTGCAGGAAGCGCAGCGTACCAAGCAGATCGTGCAAAACCTGCTCAGCTTTGCCCGCCAGATGCCACCGCAGCGCCAGCCGGTTCACCTCAACTCCATCCTGCAACGCACCGTGCACTTGCGCTCGTACGACTTCATCAGTCATGGCATCCAGGTGGTTGAACGCCTCGATGACTCTCTCCCCCAGGTGGTAGGAGATTCGCACCAGTTACAGCAGGTCTTTCTCAACATCCTGAACAACGCCTACGACGCCGTCCGCGAAAGCACGCGGACCGCCGGTCGCATTGAAGTCATGAGCGCCCGCGCCAACGCCTTCGTGGAGATTTCCTTCCGCGATAACGGCACCGGCATTGCCGATCCCGAGCGGATTTTCGATCCCTTCTTCACCACCAAAGACGTGGGCAAGGGGACGGGATTGGGCCTCAGTATTTGTTATGGCATTGTCCGCGAACATGGCGGCGAAATTGTGTGTCACAACAACCCGGACTCTGAAGGAGCAACCTTTATCGTCCGCCTCCCGGTAGCATCCGAGGCGGCATCCTTTGGAGCCGTCGCAGGAGTGGATCCAAAATGACGCAGACTGAAACCAAGCCGCTTTCCGGGCCAGTGCTTTTGATTGAAGATGAACCAGCGGTCATGGCGTTGGTGCGCTCGGTTCTCGAGGGCCAGGGATATTCCGTGGTCCCGACCGAATCCGGCGCCGAAGCCCTGCGACTGCTGGCCCAGGGCAGTTTTCACGGCGTTGTTTCCGACATGCGCACCCCGGGTGGCGTCGATGGCGCCCAGGTCTATGCCTGGATCGCCGTCAATCGCCCGGAACTCGCCTCCCGCCTGGTGTTCATTACTGGCGATATGGCCAACGAGGAAACCGCTGCCACTCTGCGCCGCACGGGCGCGCCCTGTGTGGAAAAGCCGTTTCGCGTTCGTGAATTCATTTCCGTGGTCCAGCAGACCATGGGCAGGGTAGCCCCATGACAGACTCCCCCATCCGATTGTTGATTGTCGATGACGAACAGACCATCCGCCGCCTGTGTATGACCGTCGGCGAATCGCTCGGTTTCTTTTGCCTCGAAGCCGACAGCGGCGATGCCGCGCTCGCCCTGCTCGAGGAACAGCCCGTGCACATGATCCTGACCGATATGGTGATGCCGCGCATGTCAGGACTCGAATTCCTGGAGCAGGTCAAACGCGACTTTCCCGCCATCGAAGTTGCCCTTATGACCGGCCACGGGTCGGTGGAAACCGCGGTGCAGGCGATGAAGCTGGGCGCCTACGATTACATCGCCAAACCCTTCGCTCCCCTCGACGACCTCCGCCTTTTCCTCCGCCGCATGGCCGATAAGGTCCGCCTGGTGGAAGAAAATCTCTACCTCCGCGAACGTTCCGAAACCGAGACCGCGGTACACGGCATCATTGGCAGTTCCGCCAGCATTCAGCACGTCCTGCGCCTGATTTCCCGGCTTAAGGACACGCGTACCCCAGTTCTGATTTCCGGCGAAAGCGGAACCGGCAAGGAACTAGTAGCCCGCGCCCTGCATTTTCGCGGTAACCTGGCCAGCCGTCCCTTCGTGGCCGTCGACTGCGGATCGCTTGTCCCCGCCCTGATCGAAAGCGAGTTGTTTGGCTACGAAAAAGGCGCCTTCACCGACGCTCTTGGTTCCAAGCAGGGCCTGCTGCAATCGGCCGATACCGGAACCATTTTTCTCGACGAAGTGGGTGAACTTCCCCTCGAGATGCAAGCCCGGCTCTTGCGTTTTATCCAGGAGAAAGAGGTCCGTCCGCTAGGCAGCAATCAAAAAGTCAAGGTGGACGTGCGCATCATGGCCGCCACCAACCGCGATCTTGAGGCCGAATACAAGAAAGGGACCTTCCGCAAGGATCTCTTTTTCCGCCTCAACGTGGTCACCATTTCACTGCCTCCCTTGCGCGAGCGCCGTTCTGACATTCCCATCCTGGCGGCGTTCTTTCTTGAACGCCTTGCTCCCGGACGCGGCCTCCAGCTCTCGGGCAGCGCGATGAAGGCCCTGCTGGCGTATGACTGGCCCGGCAATGTCCGCGAACTGGAAAATTGCCTGGAGCGAGCCGTCGCTCTGGGCGATCAGCGCATCCTCGAAGTCAACGATCTGCCGCCCTCGATTACGCACGCGGAAATCCAGGCCGAACCGCTGGATTCTCCCCCAGACGCCGGCCGCGCCACCGACCTCCATGCCACAGACCTCGGAGATATCGAGCGCGCCACCATCGAACGCGTCTTTTCTCAGGTCCATGGAGACAAAAATCTGGCCGGCAAGATGCTCGGCATCAGCCGTGCCACCCTCTATCGCAAACTGAAGCGCTACAACATCGGCGGGCGCGCGGAGTCGCCTCAGTCAACGACACTGCAATGAGCTTGCTCGCGCGGGGACGAGGCTCCGCCCCGTAAGCGCTAACTTAAGCAGACGGGCTAGAACTCGACCCTGCTGGCTGGTTTCTGCGCGGTAACTTCCGGGTGTCCGACGATTCAGGAATGAGGGCTCACTCACCCCAAGCGCGTTTGTCGGGGACCAATACGGAGGACGAACGATAACTTCCGGGTGACCCGTTATTCGAGAACAAGCAAGAGTAGAATCGCGCGGATTACTTCCGCTATGCCGACTTCACAGGACTAATTACTGAGCGAGCAGTGGTTCTCTTCGGCGTGCCAGAACGTAGACTGCGACCAGGGCAGCGGTGAAGCACGCCCCGGCACCCACTGCGAGCGACCAGCGCGGGCCGAAGTGGTTGGCAACCCAACCGACGATCGGAGCGCCAATCGTCATTCCCCCCAGCGCAACGCCGACCCGGAGCGCCATCACCCTGCCCCGCATGGATGGTTCTGTCGAGAGCTGCATGATGCTGTTCGTACCGTTGGTCAAGGTCAGGGCAGCCGCGCCGCTGACCGCGAGAGCTGCCGCAAACCACCAGTATCCCGGCGCGAGTGCGGCTAGAGTACAGCCCAGCCCGAAGACACCGGCTCCCATCGACAGGGACGCTAAACCTGGTTTCTTTCGGCCAGCAGCAAACAACGCTCCCGAAAGTGAGCCCACGGCCATGATGGAGGAGAGCAGGCCGAAAGCACGTGCGTCGGAGTGGAAGACATTCACGGCCATCGTAGAGATGAAGATCGGAAAGTTCAGTCCGAAGGTGCCGATCAGAAACAACATGACCAAAATCGCCCTAAGGTCCGGTCTTCTCCACACGTAGCGAAACCCTTCTAGAAATCCAGAGGTATTGCGATGCGCTCTGACGCTTGCACGCAGTTCGGAGAGGCGGAAGAACGACATTCCGAGCAGCACTGCCGCAAACGAAAGCCCATTGAGAAGAAAGGCCCAGCCGATGCCGACCTTTGCAATCAGCAAACCGGCGACGGCGGGACCAATCATCTGGGCAGCATTGAACGAGGTTGAGTTCAATGCGACGGCACTGGGAAGGTCCTCATCGCCGACCATCTCTGCCACGAAGGTCTGTCTCACCGGAGCATCCAGCGCAGCGCCGGAACCAGACAGCAAAGCGAACACATACACGTGCCACAGCCGGATGAATTCTGTGATCGTGAGAACTCCCAGGATGAGCGCAAGCACGCCCATCGTTGCTTGGGTCACCATCAGGAGCCTGCGCTGATTGAGGCGGTCCGCAGCCGACCCCGTCCAGGGCAGGAGCAGAAGTTGCGGGGCAAACTGCAGGCCCATCACAATACCCAGCGCTGACGCATCATGATGGGTAAGTTGCGTCAGCACAAGCCAGTCCTGTGCGACGCGCTGCATCCAGGTACCGACGTTGGAAACCAGAGCACCAGCCGTCCACAAGCGGAAGTTGAAGCTTCTCAGGGAGCGAAAGGTGCCGGCCACCCGATCCTTCATGGGCGCGCCGGCGTGTTGCCCCCATGGAACTGGCCGAAGTGACGCGCCGAAAAGATGCTGATGAGCAGCGCGCCCAGGCCGAACGCAAGGATGTGGCTTGTCGCCCGCGGATCGAAAGCACCGACGTGCGCGACTAGCAGATACCCAACCACCGCGTTGAAGAATCCCCAGACAACATTGACCGTTGCAGAAGAGAGCCCTTGGCCGGGCGGTTTTGCAAAGGGACTTTGAAAAGGGCGTCCCATCGTGCCGGCGGCAAAATGAGGGATGGCGTTTGCCGCAAAAGCGCCCCCGAAGAAGTACGACACAAGCCAAAGCCAATTCATGATGCAGCGTTCCTTTCTTCCAACAATCTTTCGAGTAGCGAAATGATTTCCTGTGTCGGCCCTGTCTCGCCAAGACGAGGGAAGACGTTTCTGATGCTGTACTCGTGCGCCTCCCCCCGAACATCAGTCATGGCATCGAGTGCGAGGGTTACATTGAACCCCTGCTCGTAGGCCTGCCGGGCGGTTGCCTCAACGCCACCGGATGTCACCACTCCCGTCACAACAACCTGGGTAACGCCTCGCGCCTTGAGCTGGGCTTCAATATCCGTTGTCGCGAATGCGCCCCAGCTTCGCTTGGTGACGACGATATCGCTCGCTTGCCGATCCAGTTGCGGCAGAAGGTCGGTCCATCCCTCGGGAAACGATATGCTGCTGCGCGGACCCTGCTCTGTCCGGCCCGGCGGCCGTCCCGCCACATTGACCAGCACGACTGGGAGGTTCTTCGCACGAAAAACATCTAGTAACGCGCGCGTCCGGTCAATGACCTCGCCGATGGGATGAATGAAATTCCCGTTGACGATGCCTTTCTGCAGGTCAATGACGATCAACGCGGTGTTGGGGTCAAGAATAGTAAGGGCATAGGGTTCTTCTCCTCGAATACGAAGTTGGCTTGGGTAAGAAGCAGGACACAGTGGGTTCAATCCTCAACCAGCCGCGTAAGCAGTTCGAGTGCCGCCTGTAGCTGCTCCTGCTCGTGAGCAGAAAGCTTCTGCGAGATGGTCGTGGTGAGCCAGTCCTGTCTCGCGGCCCTACCCTCCTGAATGCGCTTCACACACTTGGCCGTGAGAGACATCAGAGTTTGCCGCCCGTCGCTCGGGTCAGGTGCACCACTGACGAGACCGGCCTCTTGCAGCGGTGTAACGATAGCGCTCATGGACTGAGGACGCATCCCTTCCAGTCGCGCCAGACTTGAAACCGTGGCCGAACCATCCTTTTCGAGTCGAAGAAGAACAGAGATCTGTGACGGCGTCAGGTCGTTGCGTCCACCATGCTCACGTAAACGCCGCTTGAGCTTGCCGCCTACCGTACGGATGTCGGCAGCAAGCGTCGAAGCGAGCCCGGTCTGAGTAGAAGACTTTCGATTGCTCACCAGATCAATATCTCACCTATACAGGTAGACTGTAAAGGTTAACTGTACACATGCCTCAGTCGCCACCTTAGTGGAGATCTCACGCGCGTGGCCTGGCCTGAGACGCTGGTCTTGTAAACGCGCTTGTAGTGATTAAAGGAGCCAACTGCCGGATTGTCGGCTAACCGGAAGAAATCCGGATTGCCCGACGGGACGAGATTAGCCCTGACAAGTCGGCATCTCGGAAGTGATGCTCAAAGTCCTGAATGGCGAGTCAATCGGGAGTTAATTTCTGGGGTTAGCGCTTACCGGGCTCAGCCCCGCCCAAGTCGAGCGCAACTCGGCCGTACCTCGAACAATCGGGTCCGCCGCAGCCTCCGAACTGAGAAATTTATCTCACCCTGAGATGCATTCTCGTTGATTCCCATGAAATGACCGCTCCGGCGCACCTCCTGACGCCGTTTAACCGGCTGCTGTTCTTTTACTTACTCTTAGGTGCATGGCCTTCAAGTATTTGGTGGGACTCGCGCACTCATGCATACTGATAAGGCAGAGCGAGTCTCCTGGCAGCTCTTCCGAACCTGGAGGAGGGGAGACACGGCTGCTGCACATCCCCCGGGATTGAGGTTTTCGTGCCCCACCAGGCAACTGCACGTGCTCTCGAATCGGACGTTGTAAGCCGCTTGGCCAAGTTCTTTCCAGAGGCTACTCCGGTGCGGATCCCTATCAAGCTCAGCCGCATTCCTGGCAACGGAAACGGCGATAGGGCCGTTCGCCAAGGCGACTGCATTTTTTTTCAGGAGACCGTCATTGAGTACGGCACGCCTCACGAAGTCTTGTTCGCGCTCGGCCGTCCGCTGGAGTTTGCCGATCGTGTCCTGGTCGAAAGCAACGATGGCTGGCTTCATGCCGAGGCGACCGTGGTCGCGGTACAGTATCATCCGGAACGGACGGTGATTGCCGCCCGTTTCCTCAAACCTGTTTCGAATTGGATTGTGAAATCATGACTGCATCCTCCCAACCTTCACTGGAAGAGCAAGGAGCCGCGCTCTCCGCCCTGCAGCCCATTTACGGGGCGCTGGTCCGCGAATTTGTGATTGACGTTCCGGCCTGTCCGATCGATACCGGCAATGCCGAGGGGTTCTCGCCATCGGCCGAGTCCGTGAGCCAGGCCGAAGCCTGGTTCCAGCAGGTGGATGCGCAGATCCAGGTACACCAGTTGCGCCAGTTTCTGCAGACCACAACGCTGGCCAACGAAGCCGTGCTGCGGCAGCTTCTGGCGCATCACCTGCACAAAACCTCGAAGTCTGCCAGTGACCGCGACAAGACCGACTTCCTGCTGGTCCAGTATTTTTCGTTGTGCGCGCCTTCGGGCCTGGAAGACGCCGATGTCGACCTCGATTACGTCGCGCAGGTGCTGGAGCCGGTGCTGGGCCCGCAACAGCCGAAGATTCCTGCATGGCTGAGTTCTCTGGAGACCATCCTGCAGTCGGCGGCACGCAGCCGCCGTCTCAGCGAACTGCTCCACAGCGGTACGCTCGAGCAAGGGCGCAAGCTCAAGACGCAGAATGCGGCACGCTACTTCGAGCCTGCGGCCATGGCAGCGTTTGCGCGTTTCAGCTTCATGCTGCGGCGGATTTTTTTCCGTCTCATGCACGATGACCTCAACGCCATCCAGGACGGCTTGCGTGAACTGGAGCGCCGTGGCATCTCGACCATCGATTGCCGGCGCGCCCAATTCTCTGCCGAAGAACCGATCGCGCGTCTGCGCATGATCTGCCAGTCCTGGAAAGTCATGTTCCACGCGGAATATTCCTCGGGACAGCCGCTGCGCATGCTGGTCGATCTCCGAGCGGCCGTCGACGACGCGCTCCAGAACGGGACACGCAAGAATCTCAACGCGCGCAGCGCCGCCGCACCAGCAAGATCCGGCGCGGGAGCGAAAAAGTAGTTTCGCCGGGGCAACGGCAGAGAACTTGCTGGGACCGCCCTACGCGAACAAAAATTCCTTGGTTCTCAGCTCCTTGATCGCATCTCGCAGCTTGGCTGCCTTCTCAAATTCAAACCGCTTGGCCGCTTCTCGCATGTCGCTTTCTAACTTTGCGATGTACGCGTCCAACTCTTCCTGCGACTTGAATTCTGGAATGCCTTCGGCTTCGGGGCCGGTCAGGTCGGTGTAGTCGGCGCCCACCATCGCGACCAGCGTCATGTCGAGCGGGCGAATGATCGATTCCGGAGTGATTCCGTTTTGTTCGTTGTAGGCCTGCTGGATGGCGCGCCGGCGGTTGGTTTCGTCGAGCGCCTTCTTCATGGAGTCGGTCATGCGATCGGCATAGAGAATCGCTTGGCCGTTCAGGTTGCGGGCGCAGCGTCCTATGGTCTGGATCAGCGAGCCGGCGGAGCGCAGGAAGCCTTCCTTATCGGCGTCTAGAATCGCCACCAGCGACACTTCCGGCAGGTCAAGACCTTCGCGCAGAAGATTGATGCCGATCAACACATCGAACTCGCCTTTGCGCAGGTCGCGCAAAATCTTTACCCGTTCCAGCGTTTCGATCTCGGAGTGCATGTAACGGCACTTTACACCCACCTCGCTGTAGTACTCGGCCAGGTCTTCCGACATGCGCTTGGTTAGCGTGGTCACCAGCACGCGCTCGTTGCGCGCTACGCGGTCACGGATCATGTGCAGCAGGTCGTCGATCTGTCCTTTGACGGGACGGATCTCGACCGGCGGGTCGATCAATCCGGTGGGGCGGATGATCTGCTCGACGACTACTCCGGCGGACTTCGTAAGTTCGTAGGGTCCGGGCGTAGCGGAGACATAGACGAGCTGGTTGGTGCGATGCTCGAACTCCTCGAACGTAAGCGGACGGTTGTCGAGCGCCGAGGGCATACGGAATCCGTATTCGACCAGCGTCTGCTTGCGCGAGCGGTCGCCGTGGTACATGCCGTGGAGTTGCGGCACGGTCTGGTGCGACTCGTCAATGAACATCAGAAAGTCGCGTGGAAAATAATCGAGCAGCGTGGGCGGCGGCTCGCCGGGAAGGCGTCCGGTGAAATGGCGGGAATAGTTTTCGATGCCGTGGCAGTAGCCCATCGCCTTGATCATTTCCAGGTCGTACATCACGCGCTGATGGATGCGCTGCGATTCCACCAGTCGCCCCTGCTTTTCCAGTTCCGCCTCCCACCACGCCAGCTCGGTCTTTATGGAAGCCACAGCGGAAGCCCGAGTCTCTTCTCTCATCACGTAGTGCGTCTTCGGATAAATGGGTAGCCGCAGGTAGCGCTGCTTGACCGTCCCAAACAGAGGATCGATCTGCGAAAGCGATTCGACCTCGTCGCCGAACATTTCGATGCGATACGCGTGGTCGTCGTAGGTGGGATAAAGTTCGATGACGTCGCCGCGCACCCGAAACGTCCCGCGCCGAAAATCGCCTTCCGTGCGCTCATAAAGAATGTCGACCAATTTGCGGGTGATGTCCTGGCGCTTGATCTTCTGTCCCTTTTCCAGGAACAGCATCATGCCGTAGTAAGCCTCCGGCGAACCCAAGCCGTAGATGCAACTGACCGAAGCCACAATCAAACAATCGCGGCGCTCAAACAACGACCGGGTCGCCGAGAGCCGCAGCTTGTCAAGTTCGTCATTGATCGTAGCTTCCTTCTCAATATAAAGATCCGCCGCCGGGACATAAGCCTCCGGCTGGTAATAGTCGTAGTAGGAGACGAAATATTCCACAGCGTTGTGGGGGAAAAAACTCTTGAACTCGTGGTAGAGCTGGGCGGCCAGGGTTTTGTTGTGGGCCATCACCAGGACGGGGCGATTGGCGGCTTCGATCACTTTGGCGGCGGTGAAGGTTTTGCCCGATCCGGTGACGCCGAGCAGAACTTGATGCTGCTCGCTATCGAAGATGCCGCGGGTGAGGGCTTCGATGGCTTGCGCCTGGTCGCCCTGGGGCTTGTAGTTGCTTACCAGCTTGAAGTCCACGGCTCATTATAGGGGAGGGCCGAGGACCTTGATGCGGATGCACTCCCGCGTGGCGGATGCACTTCTGTGTAAATGCTGCTCTTTAGTGGGGAGGTACCCCGGAAGTTTGTACTAAGTGATTCACCTTAGGCGCTGAGCAAAACCGCTGCGTGTATGTGCCTGCAATAACGGTAGTAACCGCCGTTTTCCAAGAAAAAATGGCATACCTGAGGTTTTCACACTTAGTTAACAGCTGCGGCGCGATTTTGGCCGCATGAATGCAAAATGAGACACGGAAGACCCGAATTCATATGTGCCGAGGGACCCGATTGCAAGCCACTCGAAGCAGCCGGGTCGCATCGGCGAGGTGCAGCACTTATGGAAGAGAAGTTCAGCCAGATGGAGCCCCGGGAACGGCAGGTGATTGAACTGCTTCTCCAGGGATGTGACAACTCGGAAATCGCTAAAGATCTGAACATTGCCGAGAGAACGGTCAAGGCGCATTTCAACCGCCTGTTCCTGCGTTTCGGAATCAAGGGGGGAATCAAGCGGGTCAAGCTCGCGACGTTACTTTATAGGAGGCAATTATGGTTGGAGAGAGAGCAAACCGGCGCGGGCCCAGCGAACGCGAACAGTTCATCATTCAACGCGTAGCCGAGGGTTGTAAAAATCGTGAGATCGCCGATTCTCTGGGGACCACCGAGCACGTGGTGAAGAATTATTTGCGCTTGATCTACGACAAGCTGGGGCTGTGGAACCGGGTCGAGCTGGCGCTGTGGTATGAAGCGCGGCAGCACGAGCAGCTCTACCACGCCTGAATTGCGTCGATTTCGCCGCAGCGATCAGGATGCCGCGGCTTCCGGGTGAGAGTCCACGACCGAACTGTGCCGGCGAAGCACGCGGCGGCGCTGCGATTCCTGCAGTGGTTTGGAGGCGGCAATCGCGCAGAGCACGTAAAACAGCGCGGCGTTTGCCGGGATCTGCAGATTGAAATCGAGAAAGCTGTGCACCAGGATGCCCACGCAACCGAGCAGCGCGGCCATGGTTAAGGCGCCGCTGGCGTTCTCGGTCCAATTCTTAAGCTTGCCCGCGGCCTGGCGGAAGACCAGCACCAGAAACCAGACCGCGATGGAGAATCCGGCCAGACCGGTCTCGACCAGCAGCTGCAGATAATCATTGTGCGCCTGGTTCACGAACATATTGGTGTAGAAACTGCGGAATTCCGGGTAGACCGTGGGAAAGGTGCCCAGTCCCCAACCGAGAATGGGCCGCCGAATCAACATGCGCAGGCAGTCGCGATCTATGGTCAGGCGAACCCCGCCGTTGATCTCTTCCCGAGCTTCAGAGTGAATGCTGATCAAGCGGAGGGTGACTTCGTTGTTACCCATCCAGAGTAGAAAACCAACCACCATCGCGAGAAACGCTCCCAGCATGAGGGGCTGTTTCCAATTTCCCTCGCGCTTACGAGCCAGAAAGACGCTGAGCACCACCATTTGCACGACGAAGGCCACCATGCCTCCGCGCGAACCGGAAAGAAAAATGCTTGCCGACATCAGTGCGGCGATTCCCGCAACCACAATCTTGCGGGCGCCGTCTGTGAAGTGAGTGGCCGCCAGCACCAGCGGGAAGGGTGTGAGCATCTCCATCAGGCCGGCGTAATGATTGTGATTGACGTAGGGGCCGTAAATGAAGCCTCCCTGCGCCAGGGACCGGATCCAGTAAACCTTTCCATTCGGTGCCATACCCTGCAGCACCGCAAACAACGCCACTACTGCCCCGTAACCCGTGAACAACTTTGCCATGAGCTCAAACTGAGAAGAGCGATGCAGAGTCTGAGTCACGACAAACACCAGCATGCCGTAGGCAGCGTAGAGCAGCATGTGAGAGTAGGTCACGTGACGGTAGGCGGTTATTCCCAGCACCCACTGCAGCAGCACGAGCGCAAAAAAGGCAGCCATGGGAAGGTAGAGCACGTTGCCGGACAGGTCGAGTTCCCGGTGAATCCACTGGCGGGACGCCCACGCCGCCAGCAGCAACACGGAACACGATTCTAAGGCAAAAATAGACCACGGCTCGACCGCTCCAAAGGCCAGTGGCCCGAGCAGCAACAGGGTACAGGCGCCCATCAGCAGCGCGGTGCTGGTTAGCCTCAGTGGCGAGGCTTTGACGACGGGCGCGGATTCAGGTGGCGCGGCCAGGGCGGAACTCACGGATTATCCTTGGATGGGGTTGCAGAATTGTCGGTGGAATCTTCGGGAGAAAGTTGGAAGCTGTCGAGCCAAAGTTTGCCGCGTATTGGAGAACCAGCCGGGAAGCGTTCGATGGCCAGCCTAACCAGATTGGTGGAGTCCGGGGTAGTCACTTTGGAATGAACTTCCTTCCAGAAGTCGGCGTCCTTGAGCGCATCGCTGGCATACAGCGGCACGCCAGTGTAGGCGTCTCGCAGAACGATCTGGGGCCCGCCCGCGCCCTCAAACTCCTTCGACTTGTAGTAGGCGGAGAAGTCGTAAGTGGTCGAGCCATGCACCGGAATCAGTTGTTGAATTCCGGCGTCCGTAATTCCGGGGCCTTCGAAGGTGAGGGAAAGAGAGCGATGGCCCTGTTGGAATTCGCTCGGATCCAGTAGGGGCTCGACTCCGGTTCGATTCTCGTAGGTCCAGTCGAATCCTCCGTTGAGGATGTCGAGGCTGAAGTCGCCGTTCACCACCAGGTTGTCCTCCGTCGGTAAATAGGCAGAGAGACCGAGCGTGTCAGCGGTTTGCTCCCAGGCAGACATGGCGGCGTCGGGACGGTGTACTTCGATGAGATAACCCACCTGGTCGTAGAGATAGCGGTTGGGGAATTTCTGGTGGAGCTGGGCGAGATGGTCCCAGGTTTTGATGGCGGCCTCAGTCTCCCGCTTGCTCTTGAGCATGCCGAGAAAGGAAATCAGGGAATCGGTGCGGGCCGGCACCACATCGCGCAGCAGAGCGTCGGTGTCAGGACGTACGCGCCAGCAGGCGCGCAGGGCGTCGTCCACCAGCGAATCGTCGTATTCGATGACGACGTGGAATTCGCGCAGGGCGCGGTCGATATCGCCGTCAATCAGAAAAAAGTTCGCCGCTTCCCACGCCACATCCGGAGCCGTAGGCTCGGCATGCAACGCGTGTTCCAGCGCCGCCCGCTGGCCAGCGAGATCGCCGGTTACCTGTTCTGCGCCGGCCAGATCAAACCAATAGTGGGCATCGTGGGGGTTGAGCGCGGCGGCGGATCGAAGGCTGTCAATGGCGGATTGAGGATCGCCGGCAACCAGGGCAAGGTAGCGCCCGAGCCGATGGCGATAGTCAGCATTTCCGGGAGAGAGGCGCACCGCGCGTTCCAACGCTGACAACTGGGCGCGCGAAGCGAAAACGCTGGCCGCAAACTCAGCGCCCGCCAGAAAAAGATAGATGCCGGCCAGAGAAACCAGGCCCGCCGCCCACTGCCAGCGCCGCCGGTATGAAAGTGGAATGGCCATGGTCACATTACTGACAGGAATTCTGCTCGCCGAACTCTCCCCTCGTCCGGAGAGTGTACCGCAATCCCTTGCGCCGCAAAACGCACTGCCTCAAACCGCTTTCGGTTCCGCTTCGTTCCCGGTGCCAGGAGGCTCTTCCTGGTAGTAGCTTCCATATTTCCCCTGATACTCGTAGTAGTAATAATAATCGGGGGATGTGAGGTCGACGGCGTTGAGGAGCACGCCGGCGACGTGAGCATTGACTTGCATCAATATGTCGCGGGAGCGGCGCAGCGCCTGTTTCGTAGTCTGGCCGGAACGAATCACCAGGATGGTGGCATCGGCGCGCGGCGAGAGCACCACGGCGTCGGTCACAGAAAGGGTTGGCGGAGTATCGATCACGATGTGGTCGAACTGTTCGCGCAACTCCGCGATCAGGTCCCTCATGTTGGAGGAGGCCAGCAATTCAGCCGGATTCGGGGGCGGCGTGCCCGCGGGCATAATGAAAAGATTGGGCAGGATCGGAGAGGTCGTAATCGTCTGCTGCACGGTGGCGCTTCCGGTGAGCACGTTGCTGAGACCACTGCGCGGGCCCATGCCTAGGGTCTTGTGAATACTGGGGCGGCGCAAGTCGGCATCCACCAGAAGAACGCGAACTCCCTTTTGCGCGAGCACAATGGCAGTGTTAATGCTGGTGGTGGTTTTGCCTTCCTGCGGGCGCGCGCTGGTGACCATGATGACCTTCGGCGGCGCTCCGAGATTGGAGAGCAGAAGTGAAGTCCGCAGCGCGCGATACGATTCCGCCATCTGCGACTGGGGGCGAACCTGGGTTACCGTCTCTACCACTTCCTTGGAGGCAGTCAAAGCCAGCCGCTTGCCGGTCCCACCGTAACTGGCTGACTTGGAGCCAAGCGGGATCATGCCCAGAGAGGGAAGGGCTGACAGCGCGGTCGCCTGCTCGGGAGTGCGGACGGTATTGTCCATGTTCTCGAGCACGAACGCCAAGCCGACGCCGGAGATAATGCCCAGCACCAGCGCGAAAGCCAGGTTGCGTGGAATGTTGGGTTCGCTGGGCGAGGTGGGGACGCGCGCCGCGTTAATGATGCGAAAGTTATTGGATTTCAGTCCCGCGGTGACGCCCGCTTCCTTCAGCTTTTCCAGCAATCCCTCGTAGAGCGTCCGATTGGTATCCAGGTCGCGTTTCAGGATGCTGTACTCGATGGCGCTCTCGTTGAGCTTGTTGGCTTCCTGCTTTTGCTTCTCAAAGGATCCGCTCAACATATTTTCGCGCTGCAAAGCCGCCAGGTACTGCCCCTTGAGGTGGTCGACCGCCTTGTTGGTTTCCGATTGCATCTGGTGGTCAATCTCTTTGATCTGGTTGTTGAGTTGAATGACTTTCGGATAGGAGGGACCGAACTGGGAACTGAGTTCGGCCACCTGGATTCTGAGGCCGGCCTGCTGTTCGCGCAACTTGTCCAGAAGACCGGAGGTTGCGGTGCTTCCAGTTCCCGTGGTATCGGCAACGATCGCCGCGGCGATTTCGTCCGGATCATTGGACTGCGTCTGGCGATAGACGGCTTCTTTTTCCATGCGGTCAGATTCCGCCGCGGTCATTTCTTTGTTCAGCTCGTCGAGCTTTTCGGTGATGATGTTCGTCTTTTCGTCAGTTCCCAGAATCTCGTGCTCCTTCTGGTAGCGCACGAGCTTTTCCTGAGAGGTTTCCACCTTCATCTGCAAGTCCACAAGCTGGCTGGAAAGCCAGTTGGAGGCCTGCATGGTGGAGTCGAACTTGGTCTTGAAGTTCTGCTCTACATAAGTGGCGGCGAGCGTATTCACGGCGCTGGCGGCAAGCTGCGGATCGGTGCTGCTGTAATGAATCTCGATGATCCGGGTGTTGGGAACCAGAGCGACGCGGAGATGTCCGCGAAAGGCACCCAGCAGAGCCGAAGTACGATTCGGATCGGACTGCAGCGGATCGGCGACCAGGTTGGCTGGTTTCTGTTCGGAATGACCGCCGAACTCAGGACGCCTATCCAGATTCAGTTTCTCGATCACTTGCAGCGCCAACAGATCGCTTTGCAGGATGCGGACCTCGGTGTCGAGATCACTCTGGTCGTAGTAGTCGACCACCGGCATCGAGTCTTTGAAGGTGACCAGATTGGAATCGGCCTTGTTGACTACGATTTGGCCGCTCGCTTCGTAGATCGGAGTCTGGCGCAGGCTGGCCACGGCGACCGCCATGAAAATGCCCACCACCACTGCGGTCACCATCCACTTGCGCTTGATCAGAACGCGCACGTATTCGCGCAGCGTGGATTCCTGCGCCGGCAATACGTTATACAGTGCAGAGCCGATCGGCCTCAGAAATTCAGCCGCTTCTCCAGGTTGGAGTTCGCGCAATCCGTCGCCATTTCGTGGATCGTTACTTCGTGGAACCAGGGGTCCCAATGACATCTTTACTCCTTAGCCACCACAAGCTCGATGCTACAGCGCGCCACACCCGGTACACAGGCTCCGCTACAGCCTGGCTCGGGCAACAAGTCGGACAGACGAAAGCGGGCTGTTATGAAGAATTTGCCTGATTCTAGCATCCCGGGAGCAGGTAGAAGGCTCAAAATTTGGAGTTTGTCGATGTTGTCTTGGGTTCTGGCCGATACCCGCCGACTCAGCTCCAAATTTTGCGAAAAAAGTGCCATTACATGCAGGTGTGATCTGGGTCACGGACCTCCGCCCGCATATAGTTCAAAATTGCAACAGTTTTTGACCCAAAAATCACGAATGGAGCTGGAAACGATGAAGAAAGTTAACGTTGCAGTGTTGACCCTTGCAATCGCCTTAGCGGTTGTTCTCTCCCTCTCCCGGCCAGCGAATGCGGATGATGCGTCCGCAGCACTTTACAAGTCAAAATGTGCCATGTGCCATGGCGCTGACGGCAAGAAAGCGGCTGGCCACGACTTCACATCGGCCGCGGTGAAAAAAGAATCGGATGCCGATCTCACGGCCGTCATTACCAACGGTAAGCCCCCGAAGATGCCCAAGTATGGCGAAAAGCTGAAGCCGGAAGAGATTAAGGGCCTAGTGGGTTTTATCCGGACACTGAAGTAGTTCTGGCTGGTTCTGCCCTTTAGAGCAGGAAGATTGGCGAGAGTTGCGGCTGATCTGGCGCCGAGAGCTGGGGTGTGTCCATGCTGCGGTGCAAAGAATTATGGTGCTTACGAAATAGCGGGGAGTAGCGGTTTCACATGACTCTGCAAGAACGCATCCGAGACTGGGCTGAGCCCATCTATTTTCTGGGCCAGAATCCCATCACACTCACGGGCGCGGTGGTAACGACGAGCACGGCGCTTACCACCATCGCCTTCTGGTTCTATGACATCTTCTTGCCGGGGCCTCCGCATCCTTATATCGGCCTTCTGGTCTTCCTGATCCTGCCGGGCGTTTTTGTACTCGGTTTGTTGCTGATCCCACTTGGCATCTGGCTCCGGCGACGAAGTCTGCTCGAAAGCGGGGAACTGCCGGGGATTTTCCCCGCCATCGACCTGGGGTTGCCCGTGGTGCGGCGCACCTTGGAATACGTGGGCGTGGCGACCTTGCTCAATCTTCTCATTGTGGGAACCGCTTCGTACCGAGGTGTGCAGTACATGGATTCGACCGAGTTCTGCGGGCAAACTTGTCACCGGGTGATGGATCCGGAGTATACGGCCTATCAGAATTCTCCCCACTCGCGGGTGGACTGTGTGGCGTGCCACATCGGGCCGGGCGCCTCGTGGTTCGTGCGCTCGAAGCTCTCCGGTCTGCGGCAGGTCTTCGCGGTAACCTTCCACACCTATTCGCGGCCGATTCCTTCGCCGGTAAAGTACCTGCGCCCGGCGCGCGAGACCTGTGAGCAATGTCACTGGCCGCAGCGCTTCACCGGCGACAAGTTTCTGGTGAATACCAGCTACAAGGACGACGAAAAAAACACACCGCAGAAGGACGTCTTGCTGCTGAAGGTAGGCGGACGCACGTGGTCCGGTTCGGTCGGCATCCACGGGCGCCACCTCGCCGACAACGCGCGCATCCAGTACATTTCCACCGACCCCGAGCGCCAGACGATCGCAGCCGTCTTTTACACCGACGATCAGGGAAAGACCACCGAATTCATCTCGACTGACACCAAGCCCACCAAAGAACAATTGGACAAAGGAGAGCACCGGGTGATGGATTGCGTGGATTGCCACAACCGGCCCACGCACGCCTTTGACTTGCCCGAGAACGCGGTGGACAAGCAGATGTCGCTCGGACGCATCAGCCCGGAGCTTCCCTTCATCAGGAAGAAAGCCGTCGAGGTTCTCAAGGTGGATTATCCCGCCCGCGATGTGGCGGAGCGTCGCATTAAAGAAGAACTCAACAATTTCTATCGGACCAATTACCCGCAGATCTACGAGACGCGGCGTACGGTGGTGGAACAAGCTGGCGATGAGGTGGCGAGGATCTACCTGCGCAACGTCTTCCCAGACATGCGTCTGACCTGGGGCACTCACCCGAATAATCTGGGGCACAACGATTCGCCGGGCTGCTTCCGCTGCCATGACGGCAGTCATACCAGCGCCGATGGCCAGACGATAACCAACGATTGCAGCGCGTGCCACGACCTGCTGGCAGTTGGGGAGGAAAATCCGAAAGTGCTTACGGATATGGGCATGAAGTAAGCGCTGGCGAGAGTCTGACATGGCTGAAACGGCAAAGGTGGGAAGGAATGGGTGTGCTGGCCTAACGATCGTTGCCCCGATCGTTGCAATGATCGTCGCGACACTCGTTGCCGCTGTCTCCCTGCTTCCGTTCTTGGAACGCCCCGCCCGCGCCGCCGACCAGCCTGGGGCGGAGTGCCTGGCGTGCCACGGCGACAAGACCATGACCACGACGCGAGCCGGGAGAACGGTTTCGCTATACGTGGACGGCAAAAAGTTTTCCGCTTCCGTACATGCCAGCTTCGGATGCACGGGTTGCCACGCCGACCTGGAAGGAAAGGATTTCCCGCACGACACGCCGCAGCCGGTAAAGTGTGGCACGTGCCACTCGGACGAACAGGCACTCTATGCCAAATCGCTCCACGGCAAGGCGATTGCGCGCGGCGATCCGCTCGCGCCCCGCTGTGTGAATTGCCATGGGAACCACGACATCGTTCCGGTGAAGGACTCGCGCTCCGCGGTGGCGCCGCTGAAAATCCCCTTCGTTTGCGGCCAATGCCATCAAGAAGGAACTCCCGTTTCGCGCACTCGTCAGATTGCTCAGGACAATATCCTGGGAAACTACTCCGAGAGCATCCACGGGGATGCGTTGCTGAAGAAGGGGCTGGCCGTGGCCCCGACCTGCGCCACCTGCCACACCGCGCACTCGATATTGCCGCATACCGACCCCGCTTCCTCGATCAATCGCCGGAACATTGCCAATACCTGCACGAAGTGCCACTCGCAGATCGAAACCGTTCACCGCAAGGTGATTCGCGGCGAACTCTGGGAAAAACAGGCCAACGTCCTGCCAGCCTGTCCCGATTGCCATCAGCCGCATAAGATCCGGAACGTCTTCTATGAGCTGGGTATGGCGAACGCGGACTGCATGCGGTGCCACTCGGATGAGAAGTTGCGCCGCGCCCGCGACGGCCGATCCATGTACGTCAATGCCGACGAGGTAGCCCACTCGCGCCACAGCAAAATTGCCTGCAGCCAGTGCCATTCAGAAGTCAACGCCTCCCGGGTGCGGGCTTGCGAGACGATTACCCACGCGGTGGACTGCACTGCCTGCCACGATGAGATTGGTAAGCAGTACGTTACTAGCATCCACGGACAGCAGGTTGCCAAGAACGATCCCAATGCCCCGATCTGCAAGGATTGCCATGGCACGCATGGCATCCTCGGCAAACAGGACCCGCAGTCGTCGACGTTCGCGACCAACGTTCCCGGGCTTTGTGCGCGCTGTCACCGCGAGGGCCAGAAAGCTGCCGTCCGCTATACCGGGAACCAGCACGAAATTATCACCAACTACACGGAGAGCATTCACGGAACTCTGCTGAAGAACGGCCTGACGGTAACGGCAACGTGCACCAGTTGCCACACCGCCCACCACATCCTTCCCCGGACCGATCCGGCGTCGAGCGTTAACGCCAACAACGTGCCGAACACGTGCGGCCAGTGCCATCACGGCATTGAGGAGCAGTTCGAGAACAGCATCCATGCCAAGCGAGTGAGCGGTTACAGCAAGCCACTTCCCGTTTGCAACGATTGCCATACTGCTCATGCCATCCACCGTACAGATGAAAGCAGCTTCCGGCTGAACGTGATGGGCACGTGCGGACGCTGCCACGCGCAGATCGCCGAGACCTATTTTGACACCTATCACGGGAAGGTCTCAAAGCTGGGTTACACGAAAGCGGCAAAGTGTTATGACTGCCATGGAGCGCACGATGTGCTGGCGGTGACCGATCCACGCTCGCACCTGAGTCGGGCAAATGTCGCGGCCACTTGTGGAAAGTGCCATGCCGGCGCGACCCGCCGCTTCGCGGGATACCTGACCCACGCCACCCACCACGACCCGCGAAAGTATCCGTTCCTGTTCTATACCTTCTGGGGCATGACCACGCTACTGGTGGTTACATTTGTGGTCGGTGGCGTTCACACGCTGCTCTGGCTGCCCCGAGCTCTCCAGATGCGGCAGGAGTTGCGCGCTGCCGAAGAGAAATTCGCCGCGGACCTTGAGAAACCCCTAGACAAAGACAAGGAGGGGACCGATGCCTAGCGACCCGGGTTTGGAGAATCCATCAGCCAGCAGGCCTCCTTCGCCCAACCTCGTAGCTGCAAAACGGCAGTTCGTCCGCTTCAGCCGGCTGCAGCGGATCCTTCACATCTGCATGATTGTGAGCTTCATGTGCCTGGCGCTGACAGGGTTAACCCTGAAGTTTTCTTACACGAAGTGGGCGGCGGTGATTTCGCATCTGCTCGGGGGATTCGAAAACGCAGGCTACATTCACCGCAGTGCTGCGGTCATCATGTTCGGAGTCTTCATTGCCCATCTGGTGGACCTCTACAAGTTGAAGAAGCGGGAGCACGATACGTGGTTCTCGCTCATCCTGGGGCCGGGCAGCATGGTCCCCAACCGCAGGGACCTGACGGAACTGGTGGGCACGCTGAAGTGGTTTGTGGGCCGCGGCGAGCGCCCTGCCTATGGCCGCTGGACGTACTGGGAAAAGTTCGACTATTTCGCCGTGTTTTGGGGAATCGCGGTCATTGGTACCACCGGCCTCACGCTTTGGTTCCCGGTTTTCTTCACGCGCTTTATCCCGGGATCGTTCCTCAACGTCGCCACCATCATTCACAGCGACGAAGCGTTGCTGGCCACGGGTTTCATCTTTACCGTGCATTTCTTCAATACCCACTTGCGGCCCGAAAAATTTCCCATGGACATCACCGTATTCACCGGACGCATGCCGCTGGAAGAATTGGAACGGGACAAGCCCAGAGAGTATGAAGAGCTGGTCGCCACCGGGAAGCTGGAAGAAAAAATGGAGGAGGCTTATCAACCCATCGTCATCCAGACGATTCGCGCCTTCGCCTGGGCAGCTCTTTCGGTGGGATTCTTCATTGTGTTGTGGATCATCTACGCGATGTTGTTCGCGTACCGGTAGCGGGCTGCGGTAGAAGATTCGTATCAGGGCATCGCTTTAGCGATGCCGTAAATCCGCGTTGGGAAGGCGCAACGCGCCTTCAGGCGCTGCGATGACTCGAACCGCGGGGAAGGGTGGAAATGCGCACGACTCGGGTTGCTTTAATTTACCTGGTTTTAGTCTTGGCCTTGGCTGCCGCCTCGTCCGCTGCTGACCAGGAATGTCTGGCGTGCCACGGCGAAGCGGGAATGAAGTCCGCCGCCGGAAAGAGTATTTCGATTGACCCGGCCAAGCATGCCGCCAGCGCGCACGCGATTCTGGGCTGCAAGGACTGCCACACCACCATCAAAGAATTCCCGCATCCCGCGAAAATCGCCAAAGTGCAATGCGCCACCTGCCATGCCGACGAGGCTAAGGCCTTCCCCGCCAGCGCCCACTCCATGCTCGGTGAATCCGCGTGCGCTTCGTGTCACGGCAGCGTGCATGAACTCACCACGGCGGAAAAGCTGATTCCCGGAAAGTGCGCGGAGTGCCATGCCGACGAAGTGAAGGAGCTAGCCTCCAGCATTCACGGCCAAGCCGCGAAAAATGGAGACAAAGACGCTCCCCAATGCGTGTCCTGTCACGGTCCCATCCATGCCGTAAAAGCCTCCAGCGAAGCCGACTCGACCGTGGCTCGCAAGAACCTGCCGGATACTTGCGCGAAATGTCATAGCGATGCGGGGTTCCTGTCGCGCCACAACATTCCCGTGGTGCATCCGGTAGATTCCTATAAGCAAAGCGTTCACGGGCGCGCGGTTGCGCTCGGCAAGGAAGCGGCAACCTGTTCCAGTTGCCATGGCAGTCATGACATCTATCCCGCCACCGATGAGCGATCTAAGGTCAATCATTGGAAAGTGCCGGGAACCTGCGCGCAATGCCACAAGGAAATCGCCCGCGAGTTCAACGAAAGTGTTCACGGGGTAGCGGTCCAGGCCGGCGTGCGCGACGCACCCGTTTGCATTGACTGCCACGGCGAACACCTGATCATGGATCCGAAGAGCGCGGCCTCGCCCTTAAATGCCAGGAATGTCTCGGAGGAGACTTGCGGGCGTTGCCATGGCGATCCGCGCCTGGCGCTTCGCTATGATCTGCCCGCCGATCGCCTGCCATCCTACGCCGGCAGCTATCACGGGCTGGCCCTGCAAGAAGGGAAGGTGAGAGCGGCGAACTGCGCTTCGTGCCATGGAGTGCACTCCATTCTTCGTTCCAGCGATCCGCGCTCGACCGTCAATCCCAAAAACCTGCCGAAAACCTGCGGGGCATGTCACCAGGGCGTGAACGAAGCCAAGTTCAGTATCGGTCCCGTACATGTGCAGACCAACGGCGGCCCGAATCATCCAGTAGTGCAGTGGATTCGCTGGACCTACTGGGTGCTCATCCCGGCCACGCTGGGTTTCATGCTCCTGCACAATCTGCTGGACTGGCTGCACAAGCTGATTCGGCGCAGTCCGCGCCGGGAATCCGGCGAAATGGTGTTGCGGATGAACTTGCGGTTCCGCATCGCGCACTGGGGCATCATGGCAAGTTTCCCGACGCTGGTGTTCACCGGATTTGCCTTGAAGTTCCCGGAACTCTGGTGGGCCAAGCCGCTGCTGAATTGGGAGTCGCAGTTTGGCGTGCGCGGCGGACTGCACCGCGTCGCGGCTGTCGTCATGCTCATGGCCACCTTCTACCACTTCATCCATCTGGCGATGAAGAAGCGCGATCGCTCGTTCCTGTGGGCCATGATCCCGACCATGAAAGACGCCTGGGATATGATCGACGTCTTCCGCTACAACCTCGGCCTCACCAAAGAGGAGCCGAAGTTCGCGAAATTCAACTACGCGGAGAAGATGGAATACTGGGCCTTCATGTGGGGCACGTTCGTCATGGCCCTTTCCGGATTCCTGCTGTGGTTCAACAATTTTACGCTGCGTTACTTTCCGAAATGGATAACCGACGCGGCCACCGCCGTGCATTGGTATGAGGCGCTGCTGGCCACTTTCTCCATCCTCATCTGGCACTTCTATCTGGTGATCTTCGATCCCATGGTCTACCCGATGGATACGGCTTGGCTGAACGGCAAAATTCCGGCCGACCATTACCGCCATTCGCGGCCGGAATATTTCCGCGCCCTGGAACGCGCCCACCTTGTCGAGTTGCCGACGGAGCCTTCCGGTTATCGAGACGAGCAGGGAACTGACGAGCCACACGCCAGGCATTAGGCACCGGGTGCCCCATCCTTGCGCGTTCTTTGCGCAAGGGTGGGATTCCACGACCGCCGGCCGCATGAGATTTTGACGGTGCGCGGAAAGGGTGCGATACCGGGATGAAATACCTCAACAAGAAATGGAAATTTGAACCCCTCTGGGGCATCCAGCCCCGGAGGGGCGAACGACCTAAGCCCAGCGCTTCAGCGCTGGGAAAAATGCAAGGAATGATTCAAGTCCTGGAGGGACGACCCGAGTCGGTCTGCTTGCGCGCAACAGGTCTACTCGGTCGTTTGGGAGCCGAGACCGTTATCTAATCAGCCAGCCCTCACCATGTTCTATTGACAGTCGTCGGCTCAAGTCGGGCTCGTGTCATCGCAACATCGTTCCAGATTTGGCTTGCTGTCCCGGCAATCACAGCAGCCACGTCGCGAGGCGTAGCTCCCCGTTTTGATTTGCTCGCGGCGGCGGGGTGTGCGCCGCTGTTACGCAGAGACCGCAGGTAATGGAGAAGAGCTTTCGTTTCCGAGGTGATCAACCGCGTGCCCTTTACTTTCCATCGAATCTGAGACATGGTTTCAATCAAATCGTAAAAATCCGCCTCGGAGGCAGGAGACGTCTTGCCCTTAGCAGCGAGAGATATCTTTTTCAGGCGAGCAACGTTGCGAAGTACGCCCTCGAGGCCTCGGCCAGCTATCAACAGTCCTACCTCGTCGAAGCCCACGGAAAATAGATCCCTCGCTAGCCGAAAATCTGTCTTCAGTGACAAGGGGAGATCTAGGCCATCAACAAGAAAGCGCGCGTCAGTTTGTACAAACGTGTAATACGAGTCCAGCAGCGCGTCGATATCGGCTACGAGTTGGTGGACTTCCCTGAAGATGCGACCGTGCTCTAGATAGCGCTCCCAGTGGTCAAGCACGTCGTGTTGGTGAAAAAATCCATATGAACCGTCGCTCATTGCGAGCCTCTTGTGATACAGCAGCAAGCTTTCTCCAGCAAACACTGCATCCTCCGCTAGCCGCCGCACCTGAGGAAGGATGGAAGGATCTTCTGGCGGGACGTGCGCCTTATTGCCAGAGAACCCTAGGTTTCTTAGCGACTCTGTGAGCTCAGCAAGTTCATGTGCCGCCTGCGACAAACGTTTTTCCTTTTCGAACCAAGATTCCTCCACGGCTAGCCGGAATAATCCTTCTCTGTCAAGCCTCACTGGATGGACTACATCGAAATACTCCTGCCACGAAGCCCAGAGCCACGCCATTTGCCCAAAACCTCCAGAGGAAGTCTAACAAGCCGGGTGGGGGGCGCCCACATTTCGGCGGCTACCCGACTGCAATCACCGCGTAATAACGTACGTTCTCAAAAAACTCCAGCACCCACAGCGAATGCATATCGGAAGCATCCGACCCGCTGAAGAAGACTGCGTGTGCGCTGAAAACGCCCGGCACCACAAGGATTGCGCTAAGGTCGTCCTGGAATGCTGTGGGCAGCGGAAGAGTCGCAGGCCTCAGCTCAACGCGATCCGCGGTAATGACATCTCCTGTCTGGAAATGTGCGAGGCCCCGAACGATTTTCTTGAGAACACGGACAACGCGTGGATCGTTGAGTGGAAAAACTCGTTGGTAAGGCATTCCCTGTGCGTTGAGTATTGAGGATGATACAAACTGCGAGGCAATGGAGCGCACGGCCTGTTCGCCGTGGCGCGTCCTCTTGAAGCTGCGCACAGATTTCTCCCATAGCTCTCTACGTGCGGGCGTTATCTCGGGGCCGCACAGTGTGATCGTCGCTCTGAAATGCCCTTCATCCTTCTCCCAGGAATTATTGCAGTCGGGGCAGGCCGGAATCTTGACGCGCTGAATCTTTGGGTCGGTGATGTCAGGATAGAAACATTTGGGGAGGACGTGCTCTCCCTCCCCACCAGGCCCAGTATTCCTTCCGCAGTATCCGCAAGTCTTGTCTCGATATGTCTTATTCGCCATGATTTAGTGGAACCTGTCTCCGGGCACGCGCCGGAACACCCATGGACTATCCGCTCCCTTTCTTCAACTGCTGCTTCCACCCCAGCACCCGCGCCTTGTTCCCTTCCGCCTCGGCCTCGGGAACCATTCCCTTTTTCTGATACAGGATCGAGAGGCTGGTGTGCGCCAGTATGTCGTCCGGATCGATCTCCGAGATTTGTTGGGCAACCTCTATCGCTTCGTCGAGGCGGTTGAGATCCTGCAGCGCCCGGCTCAGTCCATGCAGCGCGTCGGTGAATTTCGGATCGGCTGCCAGCGCCCGTCGGTACTCATCGACCGCCTGCTCGTGGTGGCCTTCAAGAACCAGATCAAGCGCGGCGTAGTAGTGGTGCTCGGCCAGTTGGCGCGCCGTTTCTCCGGAAGTCGCGGAACTGGCCAGATCGTCAGGCATAGGGTTGGGCTTCAGATCGATTCTAGCAAGCCGCGGTGGTGGTCAATTACCAGTTGACAGCGAGGAATATAATAGTACCTAGAATAATAACCAGAATAATCATCAAGCGATAGCCCGGTGTGGCTGTGCACACTAAGTTATTTGAAATCTATATCGTGCGCGACTTAGTAAGTCGAACTCATTGATTCTAAAGGTAAAGCCAGAAAAAGATTTACAGTAACTCCTTTTTTATCTACACTTTGTAAGTTAACTCCTTTAGAATCAAAGACCTCCTATGTAACCATATGATTCTAAAAGACCGTGGTCGGGAGGGGTGGGGTGGGGGTACTCCCAATGTTACCAACTGGTAAACAGGAGTTACTTTTGAAGCGGTGAGGACGCGCTGGCCGCAGGATTAGCGTCCGCCACCGTGCCAATGGCATTGCCGGAGACGACCAACTCCACGCGGCGGTTTTGCTGGCGGCCTTCCGGAGTATCGTTCGAGGCCACAGGCTCGCTTTTGCCAAAGCCGGCGGCGGAGATTGCTTCGGCCTCAATGCCCTGCTGCACCAGGTAGTCGCGGACAGCGTAGGCGCGCTGCTCCGAGAGTCGGCGGTTATATTCATCGGTGCCGATGCTGTCGGTATGACCTTCGACCGCCAGCCGCAGGCCTTGATAGGCCAGCACGATGCCCGATACTTTGGCGAGCCGTTCCCGCGCGCCGGGCAACAATTCGAAGCTGCCGCTTTTGAAGAGCACGTCTGACATGTTGGCGATCAAACCGCGCGCCGTGTCGCGGGTAGACAGAACGGAGTTGAGCTGCTGCAGGAGCCGGGCGCGCAATTCCTGCTTTTCGTTTTCGGCTTGCTGGCGAAGCTTGTCCGATTCCGCTGCGGCCTGGCGAGCTTTTTCGGTTTCGGCGGCGAGCACCTGCTGCTGCGCCAGAGCCTCGGCCTTGGCCTTCTCTGCTTCCTCACGCTGGCGCGCCGCTTCTTCCGCCGCCTTCTGCGCTTCGGCCTTGGCAGCCTCGGCCTGGGCTCGCGCGGCTTCCGCGTCCGCCCGCGCCCGCGCTTGCGCTTCCGCGTCGGCTTGGGCTTTGGTGGCTCGTTCTTCGGCGGCTTTCTTTTCCGCCGCGGCCTGAGCTTGCGCTTCTTCTTGCGCCTTCTGCTGCACGGCCATCACGCGCGCTTCTTCGGCGGTCTGGGCCGCTTCCCGCGCCGCTGCTTCGATCGAGGTGCGGTTTTGTTTGCGACCGTAAGCTTCTTCCGCCTGACGCAGTTGCAGTTCGGCCTTCCAAAGGATCGAGGGCGCGTAGCGGTCCGCCTGCGCCACATGTGCAATGCGGACCGCGTTGCGGGCCTCAAACAGCTCCAGCGGGGTTTTCGGATCGATGCCGAAAATCGCGTCCTGAATATGGGTATTCGAGGAGGAGTAAGTTCCGCTGCGAACCAGTTCGTACTTGGCGCTGATTTCCTCACCGCCCGCGTCGGCTGAGAATATGTTTTCCATCACCACCATGTTGTCTGGCTGGGTAACGGCGGAATATGGTTCGGCAGTCACGATCATGCCGAAGGTCTGCAGGTCGGTGAAGGCCTTCAGGTGGCCCTTGCCATGATCGAGGACGAGTTCGCCGAGGTTGACGGCGCGCCCCTGCGGAGAAATCGCCCACGCCACGTAGGTCAGATACTCCAGACCAAATTTGGTGGCACTATCCAAGCCTTCAAACTTGGCGTCCACTTCGATGTTGGTTTTCTTGCCCTCGACTCTGGCTTCGCCCGAGGCGCTCTGCATTAGTTCCGTCCCACGAAACTCAATTTTGACATTGGTCCCCGGACGATAGTGGAGGGCTTTAGTGGTGCGAACGACCGGCTCGGTCTTCGGTGGAACAGAAGCTTGCGTTTGCGCCGTCGACAGAGAAGCAGCGATGCAAAGCAGTAAGGCCAGATATTGGTTCACGGGATCCTCGAGGGGAGGCTCAGGCTAAAGTCTAAGTCCCTTTGGCTTGGGAGCAGAGGAACGGTAGTGCGGAGGTAAATTGGACTTTAGTCACGTGGGACAAAGATGCAAGAGGCGTCCGAGCTACGGGCGTCACGTTGCTGGGTCTAGCCAGCGTTGTCGGGCTTCCAGCGCAACACCGGCTTACGCGCGGCGGCAGTTTCATCCAAGCGCGAGATGCGCGTGTTGTGCGGGGCGTCGAGCACGAATTGCGGATCTTCTTCCACCTCTTCCGCAATCGACTTCATCGCCTCGATAAACAGATCCAGTTCTTCTTTCGGCTCGCTCTCGGTCGGTTCAATCATCAGCGCGCCCGCCACAATCAGCGGGAACGCGGTGGTATAGGGATGGAAGCCATAATCGATCAGGCGTTTCGCCAGGTCCATCGTCTTCACGCCCTTCTTCGATTGCAGCTTGTCGCTGAAGACGACTTCATGCATCGACGGGGTCGGGTACGGCAGGTCGTAAACGCCTTCGAGCCCTTTGCGGATGTAATTCGCGTTGAGCACCGCATCTTCGGTCGTTTGGCGCAGCCCGTCCGGGCCGTTGGCAAAAATATACGCGAGCGCGCGGATGAACATGCCGAAATTCCCGTAGAACGCGCGCACGCGCCCCACCGATTGCGGGCGGTTGTATTCGAAGCCCAGCGTGCCATCCGCCTTGGTGATGACGACCGGCTTGGGCAGAAACGGCTCGAGGATTTTCTTGACCGCCACCGGCCCCGATCCCGGACCGCCTCCGCCATGCGGCGTGGAAAACGTTTTGTGCAGATTGAGGTGCATGACATCAACGCCAAAGTCTCCCGGCCGCGCTTTCGCGACCAGCGCGTTCATGTTGGCGCCATCCATGTAGAGAAGACCGCCCTTCGCGTGCATAAGTTCGGCGACCGTGTGAATTTCCTGCTCGAAAACGCCCAGCGTATTCGGATTGGTAACCATCAGAGCGGCAACGTCTTCGTTCATCTGCGCCGCCAATGCCGCCACGTCCACCATGCCGCGGTCGTTGGATTTCAAATTTTCGACCACATAGCCAGCCGTGGCCGCCGTCGCCGGATTTGTGCCATGCGCCGAGTCGGGAATGAGAATCTTCTTGCGCGCGTTGCCTTTTGACTGGTGATAGGCACGAACCAGCAGCAATCCGGTCAGTTCGCCGTGCGCTCCCGCGGCCGGTTGCAGGGTGATCGCATCCATGCCGGTGATTTCGAGCAGGCAGTCGCTCAGCGTCCTGATGATGCGGAGGGCGCCCTGAGAAATTTTCTCCGCCTGATAGGGATGCCCGTTGGCAAGGCCTTCGATGCGCGCCACAAACTCGTTCACGCGCGGGTTGTACTTCATGGTGCAGGAGCCGAGCGGATACATTCCCAGATCGATGGCATAATTCCACGTCGAAAGGCGCGTGAAGTGGCGGATGATTTCGATCTCGCTCACCTCCGGCATGCAGCCAAGATCCTTGCGCTCCTGCTTGCCGAGGAATTTCGCCGTATCTACTTCGGGAACATCGAGCGGCGGCAATTTCCAGGCCGCCTTGCCGGGCGACGACTTCTCGAAGATCAAGCCTTCGTTCTGGCTGATGTGACGCGTGGCTTTGCGAGTCATGTGTTTCATCGCGCCACCTCCTGCTCTTCCTCTCGCATACTTCGGACAGCCCGTTCGCTGTCGGCGACCAGGCCAACTGCGGTATCGATTATCGAACGCGTGGTTAATTCCGTACAGCACCACAACGCTGCGTGGCCAAGTTCAGGGTAGAACTTCTTCAGCGGCAGGCCACCGACGATTTTGTGTCCTAGCAGGCGCGAATTGATGGCGTAAGGATCCTCACTCGACTCGACCACGAACTCGTTGAATCGTGGTGCGCCCGCGAACAGCACTTTCGCATGTTTAGCGAACTGATCGGCAGCGTAGACAGTCTTCGCAAGGTTCTGCTTCGCGAGTTCCCGCAATCCGATCTTGCCATACACGGTCATGAAGATATTCACCATGAGCGCGACCAGCGCCTGGTTGGTGCAGATGTTCGAAGTCGCTTTTTCGCGGCGGATGTGCTGCTCCCGTGTTGCCAGCGTCAGCACGAAGCCGCGCTTGCCGTTCTTGTCGACCGTTTGACCCGCGAGACGTCCCGGCATTTGCCGAACAAACTTCTCTTTCGTGGCGAGCACGCCGCAGTAAGGACCGCCGAATCCGAGCGGCACTCCGAACGACTGCGCTTCCATGGCCACGATGTCGGCGGTGCGCGGCGGCTCGACAATGCCTAGCGACACTGCTTCGGCGATCGAGACAATCAGCAGCGCTCCGCGTTTGTGCGCGATCCCGGCAATCGCGTCGACGTCTTCAATCGTGCCAAAGAAATTCGGCGACTGAATTAGCACGCACGCTGTGTCGTCGCCCACGGCCGTCTCGAGTTCCTTCAGGTCAATCTGTCCAGAGTCCGTGGACGAAACCGTCTTCAGCGGAATCGCCTGATGCGTCGCGTAGGTGCTGAGCACTTCCCGATACTCCGGGTGCACGCTCCGCGCGATCACCGCCGAACGCCTTCCCGTGATGCGGACCGCCATCATCACGGCCTCAGCCGCGCCCGTCGATCCGTCATACATCGAGGCATTCGCCAGGTCCATGCCGGTGAGTTCCGAGATCATCGTTTGGAACTCGAAGATGGCCTGCAGCGTGCCCTGCGCAAACTCCGCCTGGTATGGAGTGTAGGAGGTGAGAAATTCGCCGCGTTGCACCAGCGCGTCGATGACCACGGGGCGGTAATGGAAGTAAGCTCCGGCTCCGAGAAAACTGGTGTAGCCTTCGCCGTTTTCTTTCGCCCGTTGCTTGAACCAGTCCACGATTTCCGACTCCGCCATTTGTCGGGGGACGGCGAGATCGCGCGTCAGGCGAAACTCGGGCGGGATCGGTGAAAAAAGATCATCCACGGAGCGGATCCCGATCGCTTGCAGCATGGCGGCGCGATCCGCAGGAGATTTAGGCAGATATCTCATAAGAACCTTTGATTGAATGTAAACAACAGGGGAAACGATTGCAGAGGTCAGAGGTCAGATTGCAGAAGTGGATCCCTTGGCTCCCACTAATGTTTCTGCAAGCGGAGGGTTTTACCTCTGCAATCTGACCTCCGACTTCTGCAATGTTTTTCAGTGTCCCGCCTCTTCGCTGACAAATTTCTCATAGTCTGGGGCCGAGAGCAGCGCATTCATCTCCGTCGGATCCTTCACCTTGATCTTGACCATCCAGGCTCCGTGCGCATCTTTGTTCACTTGCTCGGGAGCCGTAGCCAGAGCCTCATTCACGGCCGTCACCGTCCCCGAAACGGGAGCGAACAAATCGGACACGGCCTTCACCGACTCGACCGTGCCGAAGGCCTTGCCCACGGTGATTTCGGTTCCCACCTTGGGAAGTTCCACGAAAACGATGTCGCCGAGTGATTCCTGGGCATGGTCGGTGATGCCGATGGTGCCATCGGCGGTGATCCATTCATGTTCTTTGGTGTACTTGCGGTCGGTAGGATAGGACATTCTGGCTCCTGGCTTCTAGCTTTTCGCTGCTTTTTTCGGACGCTTATAAAACGGCGTCGGTACCACTTGCGCTTTCACGCCCTGCCTTCGGATTTCCACTCTTACTGTAGTTCCGATCGCAGCCTGTGCCGGCGGGACATAGGCCAACGCAATATTCTTCTTCAAGAACGGCGCCGGAGAACCGCTGGTGACGTACCCAATCTCGCGTCCGCCCTCGTCCATGATCTTGTATCCGTCGCGGGCGATTCCACGGTCTACCATCTCGAGTCCGACCAGCGTTTTCTTCACACCCTCAGCTTTTGCCTTCTCGAGTGCCGCGCGTCCAATAAACTCCGGCTTCTCCATCTTGCAGAAACGATCCAGTCCGGCTTCCCACACATTGATCGTGTCTGAGATTTCGTGTCCGTAGAGCGGCAGCGTGCCTTCCAGACGCAGCGTGTTGCGCGCACCCAAGCCGCAGGGGACAACGCCATACTCTTTTCCCGCCGCCAGAATCTCGTGCCAGACCCGCGCGCTGGTCTCCTCGTCCGGCGGGATATAAATCTCGAACCCGTCTTCGGCGGTGTACCCTGTGCGGCCCATCAGGATGTTCTTCAGTCCGCAGACAGTGCCGCGGGTCAGCCAGTAGAACTTCACCGCGCTCAGGTTGGCATCGGTCAGCTTCTGCAGCACGTTTACGCCTTTCGGACCCTGAATCGCAATCTGGGTGAAGTCGTCGGAGAGATGCTCGACCTTGCAGTCAAATGGGCGCGTGTTGTCGCGAACGTTATCGCGAACCCAGTTGAAATCCTTCTCGCGCGTGCCCGCATTGATTACGAGCAGGTACTCGTCCTTGCCCAAACGGTGAACGATCACGTCATCAACGAAGGTGCCTTGCGGATAGAGCAACGCCGAATACTGTGCCTGGCCGATGGCGAGCCGCGACGCGTCATTCATCGAGATATGCTGCACAGCAGCCAGCGCTTCGCGTCCGGCCAAACGGATATCGCCCATGTGGCTGACGTCAAAAACGCCGACGCCGGTGCGCACCGCCATGTGTTCGGCAATAATGCCGCCCCCGATTGATGCTGGATATTCGACCGGCATGTCCCAGCCGTTAAACTCCACCATCTTCGCTCCCATCTGGCGATGGACGGCGTTCAGTGCGGTCTTGCGTACAACCGGAGTGGCGGCGACGACGGACAAGAGGGACCTCGGTCGGACGCGTTGCTGGAATCTGGAACTGATTAACTTAACATCCGAAAGGCAGCAAATCAAAGGCAGGTGTCAGGTCCGAGGTCTTAGGGAAACCAAAATCAAAGACGAACTTGACCGGAATGAGGGGGTTGCTCTTCCTGAGACCTAAGACCTAAGACCTGACACCTGCCTTTCGGTGACTTCCGTTATGTACCTGATCTGCTGGCGCCGAACTAAACTCTAGCCATGTCCTCTAGACCAGGCGTAAGCCGCATCCTTTGCGCCAATTGCGAGCGCCCCGAAGCGAGTTGCTTGTGCGAAAGATACTGCGTGTACTGCCAGGGCCAGCTCGACGTGCGACTGTGTGCCGACGGTCTGTATTACTGCGAACCGTGCCGCACAGCGTGCGACTACAAAGTGGCCAACTGAAGCGCGGGGAACGACCAAGGGTGAAGCACTAACCTCTAACTGTGCGTTTCCGGCATCGTCTGCGACCTTGTACCGTACTGCGGCGGGCAACTACTATCCGCCTCCTGATTTTTCTGAGGCCTGCTGCTCGCGATTGTGAACTCTTTCCTTGGAGACGGCACCGACCAAAGGCCCGGAATTCTTAACGGGCGCTTACCCGGTGCTCCCCCACGGGGATTCCTTTCTCAGGCCGTAATCGGCTCTGCTTCGACCGCCTGCACTTTAGCCCTTACCTTGATGATAGGAACGTTCAGGGCGCGCGAGATTGGGCATTTGGCTTTGGCGATCGTGGCGGCATGCTGGATTTTTTTCTCGTTTGCCGCCGGCATGCTGACCGTGATGTTCGAATCGATCTCGGCAATATCCCACTGTCCCTTCTTTTCTTCTAGGGTCAGGGTCGACTCGGTCTTCACGAGTTGGGGCTTCATTCCCTCCCGGCGCATCTCCTGAACAACCATGAGAGACATGCAGGAAGCCACTGCTGCTGCAAGCATTTCGGACGGACTCGTGCACGGTTCGTTTCCCGTGCTCGAACCCGCCGCATAAAGAGCATTGCAAATAACACCACTAGAGGTGGAAACCTGGCCCTCGCCAATCAAGGGGCTTCCCCTCCAAACAGCTACTGCGCTGCGGATCATTAGGGTACCTCCTCGTCAAGGGAATTTTAGCCGGTATGCAGATGGAAAGATGTGACGTCTGATCTATCTGCGTGTGATGTGGAGAACCCCTCGTTCACCACCTGCTGAGGACGGCTCAGATCACCACCGCTTCTTTGTACTCCCCGTAGACCCTGCGCATGGCATCGGAAATTTCACCTACCGTGGCGTTGGCCTCGACGGCTGCCAGGATTCGCGGCATCAGATTTTCTCCCGAACGCGCCGCGTCTTCGACCGCGCGGATCGCGGCTTGCCAGGTTGCGGGATTGCGCTCGGCGCGCAGGGCACGCAGGCGCTCGACTTGTCTCGGTTCCAGCGCTGGATCAATCCGCTGGATCGGCACGGCGTGCTCTTGTTCGATCTGGAACCGGTTCACGCCGACCACCACCGCCTCCTGCCGATCGACGGCCTGCTGATATTCGTAGGCCGCGTTCTGGATCTCCTGCTGCACATATCCGCGTTCGATCGCTTTGAGCATGCCGCCCATGGTCTCGATCTTTTCCAGATAGTCGTCTGCCCGTTTCTCGATTTCGCTGGTCAGCGATTCGACATAATATGACCCCGCTAGCGGATCGACCGTTTGTGGTGCGCCCGACTCAAACGCGATCACCTGCTGCGTGCGCAGCGCGATCCGCGCTGACGCCTCGGTGGGCAAGGCCAGCGCCTCATCATAGGAATTGGTGTGCAGAGACTGCGTTCCGCCGAGCACCGCTGCCATGGCCTGAATCGCCGTGCGCACGATATTGTTTTCCGGCTGCTGCGCGGTGAGCGTGGAACCGGCCGTCTGGGTGTGGAAACGCAGCATCCATGATTTTGGATTCTTCGCCTGGAAGCGGTCGCGCATGATTTTCGCCCACATGCGGCGTGCGGCACGAAACTTCGCCACTTCTTCCAGGAAATTGCTGTGAGCGTTAAAGAAAAACGAAAGCCGAGGCGCGAACTTGTCAACGTCCAGGCCCGCCCGGATGGCCGCTTCCACGTAGGCAATGCCGTTGCCCAGCGTGAACGCGACTTCCTGCACCGCCGTCGATCCTGCCTCGCGCATGTGATAGCCGGAGATCGAGATCGTGTTCCACTCCGGCACGTTCTGATTCGACCAGGCAAAAACGTCGGTGATGATGCGCATCGCCTGCTGCGGCGGATAAATATAGGTTCCGCGCGCGATGTACTCCTTGAGCACATCGTTCTGCACCGTGCCGGAGAGCTTACGAATATCCATACCCTGCCGCCGCGCCACGGCCACATACAACGCCAGCAGGATCGAGGCCGTCGCATTGATGGTCATCGAGGTGGAAATCATGGTCAGGTCGATGCCATCGAACAGGCGCTGCATGTCTTCGATCGAATCGATCGCCACCCCGACTTTCCCAACTTCTCCCACGGCCAGCGGATGGTCAGAATCGAGCCCGATTTGCGTGGGCAAATCGAAAGCCACCGATAGGCCCGTGGTGCCGTTGGCGAGCAAGTATTTGTAACGTTTGTTCGACTCCTCGGCATCGCCCATGCCAGCGTACTGGCGCATGGTCCAGAGGCGGCCACGGTACATGGTGGCCTGCACGCCGCGCGTGTACGGGAACTCTCCGGGATACCCCAGATCGCGGTCGTAATTCCAGTCCCGGGCAGCAAGATCGGCGGGCGTGTAGAGGGTGTGTACCGGGATGCGAGAAGACGTCTTTTCGTTGGTGGGCCGGGTTCCACGTTGGTCTGCGGATTCAGCCGTCTTAAGATCCGTCATGTGCTCCTGCCCTGCGGTAGCTTTTAGCTCTTCTTCTCACCCGCCAGAACGAACTCAGTCCAAACCAGGTGAACGAAACCGTGAAGCACACCGCCAGCACCAGGCGCCCGGGTCCGGCCGCGTGGCCAGACTGGTACCTGCCATACTCGCGCATGCCAGCTATGGCTCCGATTCCAGCCATCGCCAGAAACATGAATCCGGTCACTTCCAGCCAGAGCTGGCGCAGCACCCTCCCGAAGGACTGGGCGGTCGTGCGGATTCCCGCCAGCACCGCCCGTCCGGTTCGGCTGCTTTCCAGCAACTGAGCAACCGTACGGAGAATCTGCTTGATTTTGCCCACCCACTGGCCGTCGGTCACCATCGGTCGATTTTAGCAGCGGGCGAGGGTACAATGACCATGGGCGACATCACAACCGCTCGTGATGTCCCGTCAGCGGCGTCCGATTCCAGGGGGACTCGTGGATCAGCAACTGAAGCAGCTCATGAAAGAACTCGGAGAAGCGATCAACGGGTCGCTGTCCGATTCCGAGCAGATCGCCGAGGTCATTTCCCGCATCAAGGAAGGCGGCTACGACATTTTCCTCGTCCTCGAAGCCACCATCGGCGTCAGCAAGCAAGGCGAAAACGCCACCGACAAGACTTCGCTGGTTTCCACCCTCAGAACCAATGCGGAACTTAAGATCAGCGAGCAGGATTTGAAGTTTCTCAAGTCGTTGCGCATCAAGATCGACGACGCGGAAGACGAAGAGGAAGAGTAGGAATGGATCTGGCCCTATGGGAGTCTGAGCAAAATCTTCCGGTTCCCCACAGTTTTTTCCCTTCCCTAAATAGGAAAAATCTTGCAGGTGCCGTCTTTCGGTCTGCTAAAATACGTTACTCCCTATGTAAGTAACCGTTTAGCAGCATCTTAACCTTGCGGAGCTGCTGTTGAAAATGGCCTTCGGCGTGCTTTTGAGAGATCGAAGTGTCGTTTTTCGACCGCATCCCGCAGTCTTTAAGAGTGCCGGTCCGTCGGATTGGCCACTTCTTTTGGCAAGCGCTAAGCAGGTCGCTACATGAGGTGCCGGACATGGATTCCCAGGCTTCACAATTGACCCTAGGCCTTCTTCCCGAGCCTCGCACTCGTTGGGGAAGGTTCGTTCTCAGCTACGGCATGCAGTCGCTGGTGATCACGTTCTTCGTGATTGCTGCTGTCGCGCACCCTGAAGTTCTGGTGTTACCGGTGCACGACTACCACTTCATCAGCCTGGTCGACACTCCACCGCCGATTCCGCACACACCGCAGCCGGTCAGGCATTTTCCGATTCCTGCTCCCAAGGTCGTTGAGCCGGTAACGCCGCGACCCGAAGCCCTGCGCGTTCCACCGGAATTGGTCCAGAAGAAGAAGCCCCTGCTCGAGGAGCAGGCGCCCAAGGTAGTCTTGGCGGCGAAGACAGAACTCCTTCCGGACAAGACGCCACTGATTCCCAGGCCGCCGGTCAAAACGAATGTGTTTTCCAGCGGAAGCTCGGCCACGCCAACCATGGCGGCCGCGCCGCAGAAGGTGCAAACAGGAGGCTTCGGAGATCCCAACGGCATACCCGCGTCGGACAATCACAACCGTCCAGTCACGATCGCACGGGCGGGCGCGTATGATATGCCTTTGGGCACAGGCTATGGCAACGGTACTGGCGGATCGCACGGCATTCGCGGCGTGGTCGCGAGCACCGGTTTTGGCAGCGGGGTCGCTACGGGCAACAGTTCCGGCACGATTTCGGCCTCGCGCGGTACAATTCGTCCGAGTGGCTTTGGAGACGCCGATGTCGTGCCCACTCCTCAGCCCAAGGCGAAGTTGGCAGATCCAGCCGTCAAAACCTTGCCGGCTGAGATCACCTACAAGCCCCGTCCGGTTTACACTGATGAGGGGCGGAAGCTTAAGATTGAGGGCGAGGTTTTGCTGGATGTCGTCTTTTCAGCAGACGGGCAGATTCGCGTTGTGAAATTGATGCACGGCCTCGGCCATGGGCTGGATGAATCCGCGGTTCGCGCCGCGGAAAAGATTCAGTTCAGGCCCGCTTTGCGAGATGGTCACCCCACCGATTCCGAGGCGGTATTGCACATCGAGTTTCAACTTGCATCGTAGATGAAGATGAAACAAACAAAAATGTTGCGCTCCCTATTCGTACTGCTCACGCTCTCCCTGGTCTGCTGCGCCACGTCCGCGTTTTCCCAGGCTCCGTCGCAACCCCAGCTCCAGACTCGTGATGCCGCCGTTCAACAGGCGGGCGCCTCCGCCGCCAGCTTCGATCAGGTTATCGATCGAGCGATTGAGCGCGAACACTTCTTCATGGCGCAGATGAAGCAACTGCATCCCCTGGTGGAAACCTACATCCAGAATCTGAAGGAGGACAAAGACCTCGGCGCTCCCGTCCCGGTCAGCGACGTGTACTTCCTTGGCCGATTGGATATGAGCGAGGGTACCGACGACCGCACTTTCACCTCACCCACCACGGCCGGCCTTGGCAAGCGCATGCTCAGCAAGCTGAAGAACGTTTATACCATGAGGTTCCTGCCGTTGGGCTTTGCTCAGATGGTGGTCCTCGATCAGGATTTTCAGCGCGGGAATTACGACTTCACATTCGTCCGCCGCGAGTTCCTCGGCGAAATCCGCTGCATCGTCATCGACGTCGCGCCCAAGAAAAACGCTCCCGGCGGCCGCTTCCTTGGCCGTGTCTGGATCGAAGACCAGGACTACAACATTGTCCGCTTCAACGGCACTTATACGCAATCGCATCGCAACAGTTATTACCTGCACTTTGACAGTTGGCGGCAGAACCTCCGCCCCGGCGGCGTCTGGCTGCCATCCTTGATTTATTCGGAAGAGTCCGATCTCAAGGCCCGTCTTGGTCAGACGCTCGATTACAAGGCGCAGACCAGGCTCTGGGGTTATAACCTCAAGGACCTCCGCCGCAACTCTGAGTTCACCGAGATCACCGTCGACCCCCTTCAGGCCGTCCAGGACCAGAGTCTGAAAGCGCAGGATGCCAGCCCCATCGAGGCGCAGCGCCAATGGGAACGTCAGGCGGAGATCAACGTGATTGACCGCTTGCAGCAGATCGGCTTGCTGGCGCCAGAAGGCGAAATTGACAAGGTGCTACAGACGGTCGTCAACAACATGATGGTCACCAATAACCTCGACATTCAACCCGAGATCAAGTGCCGCGTGCTGATGACCACTCCGCTTGAGTCCTTCACGATTGGCCATACCATTGTTGTGAGCCGGGGCATGATTGACGTGCTGCCCGACGAAGCAGCGCTGGCCATGATTCTGACCCACGAACTGGCGCACATCGTGCTTGGCCATCATCTCGATACCAAGCTCGCCTTCAACGACCGCATGTTCTTTCCCGACGATCGGACCTTCGAGCGTATGGATTTCGCGCGCGATCGCGCCGAGGAAGAAGCCGCCGACAAGAAAGCCATCGAACTGCTCAACAACTCTCCTTACAAGGACAAGCTCGCCAACGCCGGCTTGTTTCTCAAAGCGGTCCAAGCCCGCGCTCCAGCGCTTAAGAACCTGATCCGAGGACATCTGGGCGACAGCCTGCTCAACGGCGACGCCACCAGGATGTCGTCGCTGATGACCGCCTCGCCGCAATTCGACCCGAAAAAAGCCGACCAAGTCGCTGCGCTTCCTCTCGGCGGACGGGTCAAGGTTGACCCGTGGAACAACCAACTGGAATTGAACAAGCCCAAGCCGACGCCCATTACTAGCGCGGCTGAGAAGATGCCTTTTGAAGTCACGCCCTTCTTCCCGTTCCTCACTCGACTCGGCAGCCCCGTCGTGGCTCCTCAAAAAGCGTCCCCGGCCCCGGAGAAAACGGCTGCAGCTCCAGCTCCATCAGGGCAATAAGAACGCTCTTGGTTTTTGTTGGGATGGCTTCACCGCAGGTGGCGGCCGATGGGGACCGGGTGCTAAGCTAGGAGTTCGTTAGCCCCGATCTCGTTGCGCGTTGAGGTCAAGCGTCTGAGAGGCAAGCGAGAGAGAGCTAGCGGGAAAATCAGGAGAATCCCCGTGCTCGTCAGCAGCGGGGCAGTACGAGCAGCTATTGCCCCATCGCGCTTCCGACTTGCGAAAACACGTTGTTGGCGTTGCCGCCAATCAGGCGAACCGTACCAATCACGATCACCAGAATTACCGCGAGCATTACCGCGTACTCGGCAACGTCTTGACCCTTTTCCTCAGTCCAAAGTTGACGGATTGCTTTGATCACCGTTGTCCCCCAAGCGACGACACGCCCTAGCTTCACGCATTCTTCAGGACAATAGTTCGCCGTCGTATAACTTGTAAATTATTCGCAATTGACGCTCTACCCAATAGCACCGCAGTGCCCGCAATGGCACTAAAGTGCCATGCCCAGCAATTTTCCTTGGGCAACCCGCAGCGGCGCATGCTTAGTAACCGGGCATCATTTCTGTTGCGATACCGGAGATATTCGAAGTCAGCCGCACCTCTAAGGGTTTGGCATGGTTTCTCCGCCGTTTGCCGGGTTACACAATCGTTTTCAGCGGGAGCCCCTGGTTGACCGCGAACAACGCCAGTTCCAGCCGGGTGGAAACTCCCAGTTTGTCGAAGATATTGCTGAGGTGATGTTTTACCGTGTCCTCGCTGATCTTGAAGTACTCAGCGATTTCCCGGTTGGCATAGCCTGCGACCACCGCCGCCACAATCTCCAGTTCTCGCGGCGTCAGCCCGAAAGTCTTCTGTCTCGATTCCTCGTGCGTACTTTGCATGAGATTGCGCAGGTACTGTACCAGGTTCGAAACGCTGTCGCGCCCCACCCAATACTCGCCGGCCATCACCGCATGGATGCTCTTGAGCAACAGTTGTGTGGCGGAATCCTTCAGCACTACGCCGCGCGCTCCCAACTGCAACGCTTCAACCACCTGTTTCTTTTCCACCGCCGCCGTCAGCAGGATGATGCGCACCGCCGCCGCTCCGCCCGCGCTGGTGTTCAGGTCGCGCAGCGCATCCAGACCAGTGTGGTGCGGCATGGCCAGATCGAGTAGAAGGATGTCGGGCTTGATCTCCCGCGCCAGTTTGACTGCCTCATTGCCGTCGCAGGCCTCGCCCACCACCTTCATATCGCCTTCCGATTCCAGCAGGCGCCGCAGCCCGTCGCGGAAAATGGGGTGATCGTCGGCAATCACAATGCGTATGGGATGAATGCGTTTATCGATTGTTGGCCTATCCATCGTTGGCCGGTCCATGATTGGCCTTTCTGGCTGGCGGAATCCGTACTTCCAGCCGCGCTCCGTGTCCCGGAGTCGATTCTATCGCGAGTTCGCCCGCCAGCAGGCGTACTCTTTCGCGGATCACCGCCGGCCCTTTCCCGGTCGCCTCCAGTTCGGCATCCGACAGCCTTCCGGAAAATGAAAACCCTTTTCCGTCGTCCTCCACCGTCAACTGCAGATGTCCCGCCCGCTGCGCCAGCCGTACCAGCACATGGTGTGCGCCACTGTGCTTGCGGACGTTTACCAGACTCTCCTGCACAATGCGCGCCAGTTCGCGGCATGCCTTCTGCGCCAAGTCCACCCGCTCCAGCTCGCTGACAAACTCGGCTGCGATTCCTGTCTCCCGCCGGAAGCGCTCCACTGTGTCGGAAATGAAACTCACGAGCCGGTCGGCATTCACCTCGAACGACTTCATGGTCTGCATCAATTCCCGCAACTTCAGAACTTCCTCGCGCAGCAACATCTGGATCCGCCCCAGCTCCGCGTTCACCACTGGCGCCTGGGTGCCTGACTGGCGCCGCAGCACGTCCAGCTGCATTTCCACCGCAATCAGCGATTGAATCGCTCCATCATGAAGTTCACGCGCGAACCGCCCCCGCTCCAGCGCCCCAGCCCGTTCCCGCAGCCGCCGCACCAGGTACACGTTGTAAATCGCCGGCCCTACCTGCTGCGCGAACTCCTGCAGAAACCGCAATTCCTCTTCCGGGTTCCCCATCATCTCGGGATCGAACAGGAATACGCGTCCCGACCACTCTTTCCCGAACAGCAGCGCCACCGAAATCATCGTGTCAAATTTTTCCATTCGCGCCAGCGTGTCCAGAAATCCTGTGCTGGCATCGCGCAGCCGCACGCCGTCCGTATCCAACAGCACGGTAGAAAAACCGTTGGCACCGCGCGACGCGTATATCGCGTCGGCCGGCGAGTCAAACAGGTACACCTTTTCGGTTTCCGGCAGAGCCTCGCGCCAGCGCAGTGCGCCGCTGCCCTCGGCCCCACGACTTACCTCCGCCAGAAAGACCCGGTAACTGTTTCTCTCTTGCGAGGCGCTCAGCACCCGGCACGCGCCGTAGATGCTCGTCACCTCCCCAAGAATCTGCTGCATGCTCCCGGTCAGTCCCGCCTCCACGCGCGTCGAACTGAGAACGCGCGTGATCACGGCGCGCTCCGCCCGCACTTTTTTCTGGTTCTCCGACATGTAGCCCAGCAAGAGTCCGAGCACAATCAAGTACACCGAACTCATGAACAGCTGCTGTGGATCCAGTTCCCGGACGCTGACACCGAGGCGTGGCAGATGCGCCGAATGCAGCCACCGATCGGCCGCTGGTTCCAGTCCGGCGCGCACTGCGTATGCTTGCACTTCGAGAAGTGCCACCGCAATCGCCGCCGTACCCACCGTCTCCCACATCCCCCAGCGATAGGCTGCTGCCGCCATGACAAACACGAAGAAAAGAAAGAAGGGCCCGCGCTGGGCCGGCGCAAACAAGGAAATCAGCACCGGCCAGAGGATGTCTATCGCGTGCACGACCAGACGAAAAGCGGTTGTGGATTGCGGTCGGAAGCGTACCAGCAACATCACCACCACCCCATGCACGAGGTACACGGTCAGCAGCCAGTACAGCCAGCGTGAATAGGCAAGCCCACGCACCGGCTCCAACAAGAGGGTAAATATCGCCGCAATCGTCAGCGCCACACGTGCCGTCGCCAGCCAGCGCTCGGTACGCCGGATTTCGCCCGCACTGAGTGGTGCCCGGAAGCGCCATAGATCACGGTATCTCGGGATTAGCCAGGACAAAGGGACTCCCGTCGGCAAGCCTACTTCTAAACGCGTAATTCTAAAGGCAATCTCAGCTAAACTCCATGAGCTTCTTATTCCTTCCGCAAGGCCTCACTTCTGGGGTATCTTTCGTAGCAGGGGTTACTGAAGTAACGCCTTCAATCCCACATCAACCTCTAGAATGAGGTCGGAGTAGTCTGCCTTTGCCCGCACGCGCTAAACTTTGGGTTTCTGCACTGATCGCGCTCGTTCTCGCCCAGATGGCGGCGGCGGTACTGATGCCAAGAGGCTACGCCCTCACGGCTGCCAACGACCTCATCCAAGGTGCCCTCCTGCTGGTTGCCACTGCCGTCTTCCTGCTCAATACCGAGCGCACGCGCTGTCCCACTCTCCACATGCGGCTTTTCTGGATCCTGATGAGTGCGGGCATGATCCTCTGGCTCACTTACCATGGAATATCGTGGATTTACTTTGAGGTCTTCAAGCGTCAGGAGGTGCCCGACCCCTTCCTCGGCGATATCGTTCTTTTCCTGCACTTAGTGCCGATGATCGCGGCTCTTGCCGTGCTTCCTCATCTCCGGGAAGAAGAGCGGGATGAACGCGTCCGCATGCTTGACTTTACCCTCCTGCTCATCTGGTGGGTCTTCGTCTACGTGTACACCGTCATCCCATGGCAAACCGTGCAGGTCGATGAAGCGATTTACGACGCCAATATAAAGAACGCGTTTATGACCGAAAACGTCGCGTTCGTAGTCGCACTCGCTATCCTTGCCTACACTGCTCACGGCGGCTGGCGACACGTTTACGGGCACTTGTTTGGCGCCAGCGCGCTCTACGCCTCCAGTTCCTATGTGGCCAACTGGGCCATCGGTCGTAACACTTATTACAGCGGCAGCATCTACGATATTCCGCTGGTCGTTGCCATGGCATGGATGGCGGCGGCTCCCCTGCTCGCGCTGCGCCTCGACCTGTCCGACACCAAGCCGTCGCGGCCGGTGCTGGGAGTCTGGATCACACGCCTCAGCATGCTGGCTCTTTTCAGCCTGATCTGGGCTGCCCTGCACGCCGAACTGGCCCCGAAGCTTCCGCCTTCCGTTAGGGCGTTCCGCATTAATGTCAGTCTTTTCACCATGATCGTGATGGGCATCGTGATTTTCTGGCGGCAACGGCTGCTCCGAGCCGAGCTTTCGCGGTTCCTCGAACGATCCCGCCGCGCAGTAAATGACCTCAAGGCCTTGCAGGAAAAACTCATTCAATCCGAGAAGCTGGCCTCGCTTGGCCAGTTAGTGGGTGGAGCCGCCCACGAACTCAACAACCCGCTCACGGCCATGCTGGGATACTCCGACCTGCTGAGCGGCTCCACCCTGGCTTCCCAGGAACAACAACAGGCTGAACTGATCGGCGAGCAGGTCCGCCGCACCACGTCGCTGGTGGCGAGCCTGCTTACTTTTGCCCGTCCCTCTCCTGCCAACCTTACCGCCGTTGACGTCAACTCCGTGCTGCAGACCGCCATGCGCCTGCTTGCTCCCCAACTCGGGGTGGAAGCCAGTTCGATGCGCCTTGATCTCGCTCCTACCCTTCCGCCTGTGCTCGCCGACTCCAACCAGATTCTCCACGTCTGCCTGCACCTGGCGGGACAGATCGGCGCCCAACTCGGTCGGGAAGCACAATCCACCCTGTTCGTTCGCACGCACAGCCAAGGCAACTTCGTGCTGGTTGATTTCTTGTCTTACGATCCTTCTGGCGATCCTGCTTTGCAGTCAGTCTCGTTCCAGTCGGCGCTGGACTCCGAAGGCGGGGACAAGCCTGCTACCCTCTCGTTGAGCGCCTGTCGCCGCATCGTCGAAGAACAAGGCGGCCGTCTATGGCAGCCTTCCACTCCCGGTCACCACGCTTTCCGGATGGAACTGCAGGTCTCGGCAAACTCTGTTACCGGCTCCTCGCCCGCAGTGAGCAATCGGGCCGCAGCACGCGGCAGTTCGTAAACTGCAGGTTTCAACGTTTCAAGGTTTCAGAGTTTCAACGTTAACCCTCGGCGGCAAGGCTTTTTTCCTTGAAACCCTGAAACCTTGAAACCTGGTCGTTTCACACTTCCACCGTCCTCTTCAACTGCCCGCACGCGGCAAAAATGTCGCGCCCTCGCGGACGCCGCACGAATGCCGGGATTCCCGCCTCCACTAGTATCTGCCGGAAGGCCACGACCCGCTCCTGCTCCGGCGTCCGATAGGGCAATTCCGTGCCCGGATTCAGCGCGATCAGATTGATCCTCGCACGCATCCCCCGCACCAACTCCGCCACCTCGCGCGCCTGTTGCGGAGCGTCATTCACGCCTTCGATCAGCACATATTCAAACGTCATCTTTTCCCGCGTCCGCAGCGGAAACTCCCGCACCGCTTTCATCAGCTCCGCGAGGTTCCACTTCCGGTTCAGCGGCATCACTTCGCTGCGCAACGCGTCGTTCGATCCATTCAGCGAAATCGCCAGCTTCGGCCGCACCGGCTCTTGCCCGAAATCACGGATTCGCGGCACAATCCCCGCCGTTGACACGGTCATCCGCGATTCGGGAATCCCCACGCCCGCCACCAACAGGCGCACCGACTTCATGAAGTTGTCGTAATTCAAGAAAGGCTCGCCCATGCCCATGAATACGATGTTGACGCGCTGCAACGGCGGATCAACTCCCCGATCCCGCAGCACCGCCGCGATCTGCCCGACAATTTCTCCCGCCTCCAGATTCCGCTTGACCCCAAGCAACGCCGTGAAACAGAACTTACAATTCACGGCGCATCCGACTTGGCTCGATACGCAAATTGTAGCTCGGCGCCATCCTGTCGAAGCCGTTCCGGCCTCAGTTTCGTCGCCTGCTTCGCTGCCGTCGCCGATCTCGCCGCCATCTCCTTCCGGCATCCAGACCGTCTCTACTGTCTCACCATCGGAAAGTTCCACCAAATACCGTATCGTGCCGTCGCTCGAAACAAACTTGCGGGCAATCAACGGAAACCCCACTCTCCAACCTTGTTCCACCAGCCGAGTGCGATATTCGAGCGGCAACGTCGAAACCTGATCCAGGTGCTCAATCCTTTGTCGGTACACCGCATCAAATACTTGCCGTCCACGGTAGGCGGGCTGCTCCGATGCAAGCGCAAGATCCGTGAGCTCCTGCAGGTTAAGTCCTAAGAGCGAATTGGATGGCTGGCTTTGCATTTGATCGCGCACTCTGTTTGCTGGACGAGCGACGGGCTGTCCTTAACTTTCCATGTCCTTCGGGGCGGGAGCGTACCGCCGCAAGAGCGTAATCGAGAATACCAGGATGAGGATGAGCAGTCCCAACAAGCCCAGCTCGGTCATGCTGGCTCGAAATATGCTTGCACTCTCGGCCGACCACGTTCCGCCCTGGGTGAGGGTGGCTGCTTCCAGGGTAATTACGAGGACGCGCCGAATCGAAGCAATCAGCCCTACGACCAGGAAGGGCTCGGTAACCAGAAAATGCGAGTGGATGGAGATGCGCACCGTGTGCAGAATCTCCACCAGCATCAGCACCACCAGCAGTTGGTCCAACACCAACAGGGTTTGGGTGGCAATGGTCCAGTGACCGAGGCCCTCCCAGAGCATTTTGCCGGCGTTGGCAATCGTCGCGAGCGCCGTTATAAAAAGCAACACCGCAAGGACGGAATAAATCGCCACTTCGGCTTTGCCCAGATAGTCGCCAAAATGGACGCGCAGCTTTTCTTCGGCCATTTGCGCTCCTTCGTTGAATCGCGCCTCTTCGCAGGCAGAGTATACCGATACGTTGCTTATCGAAAAGTGAAAACGCGGAATCCGCTGCCGTTTGCGGGCTGAGAATCGCCGTTCGAACGGCGCCATCGCAGGCTGAAGAGTCGTCGTAAGTTCAACAAAAACAAGGCTTAAACTTCAGCCGCCGTCGTCTCGCCTCAGATTGTGGGACAATGGCTTAAGCAGCGGAAAAATCCCCTCTTGGCGGCTGGGGAACTAAGAACAAACTGAATGGTTAAAGAATCCCGCAGCATTCGTCGTCAGGTCCTGCCCAACGGTCTGACCGTCATCACCGAGCAAATGCCCCACATTCGCTCGGTTGCGATCGGCATCTGGCTCAAGTCGGGCTCGCGCGATGAAGATTCGGAATTCAATGGCATCTCACATTTCATCGAGCACATGGTGTTCAAGGGGACGGAGACGCGCTCCGCGGAAGCCATCGCCCGCCAGGTCGATTCCATCGGCGGCAATATGGATGCGTTCACGGCGAAGGAATGCATCTGCTTCAACATTAAGGTCCTCGATGAGCACCTGCCGCTTGCTATGGACGTCCTCACCGACCTCGTGCTTCATCCCGTCTTCGATGCTGGCGATATAGCGAAGGAGCGTGGCGTCATTCTTGAAGAGATAAAAATGGATCAGGATAATCCCGATTACCTGGTCCACGAAATCTTTACGCAAAGTTTCTGGAAGGATCACGCCCTCGGCCTCCCGATCCTGGGCACGCGCGACACGGTCAAAAAATTCGAGCGCCCCGTGGTCTCCCGCTTCTATGGACACCACTTCGCTCCCGGGAATCTCATCGTCAGCGCCGCCGGCAACCTCGACCACAAGCACTTTGTCGAACTTGTCGCGAAACACTTTGAGCATGTGAAGCCGGCGAAAAATGGCTTGCACTCCCCTCCACCCAAGACTTTTTCCCGCATCAACCTGCGCAATAAGAAATCGCTGGAGCAGGTCCAGATCTGCATCGGCGTCCCCTCTCATCCCATGGCCCACGAGAGCCGCTATGCTTCCTACATCCTGAACACGCTGCTTGGAGGCGGCATGAGCTCCCGTCTGTTCCAGAACATTCGCGAGCGCCAGGGGCTCGCCTACTCTATCTACAGCGACCTGAACCCCTACCGCGACACCGGCTCTATGTGCGTTTACGCAGGCACTTCGCGCGAGTCGGCGATCAAGGTTGTGGAGTGTGTCGTTGAGGAATTCCACAACTTGAAAACCACGCCTGTACCCGAAGAAGAACTGCGCCGTTCCCAGGACCAGCTCAAAGGCAGCCTCATGCTCTCACTCGAGTCCTCGACCGCGCGCATGTCGAACTTGGCCCGCCAGGAAATGTATTACGACCGGTTCTACGGTCTGGACGAACTCATCGAACGCATCGAAGCCGTCACCGTAGAGGATCTTCAGCAAACCGCCGAAGAATTTTTCCGCACCGAGCAGATCGCGGTGACCATCCTCGGCAACCTGAGCGGCCTGAAACTAACCCGCGACCAGCTAAGCTGCTGAGTGCGGCTTCTCGTAGATTCACGACCTAACTCCACACTGTCGTCCCGAGCCTGAACCGAGCCGAAGGGGAAGCACCTATTTTCTTGCCAGTGCAAGAGACAGCGAGTCCTTCGCTTCGCTCAGGATGACAAATCTTGGAATTGAATTGCGAATTGCGGACCACGACCTTAATGTGCGATTAGAGCAAGCTACGGCCGTCTGTGTCCCCGCGTGGTATTCTGTTGCGCTCTTTCCCAAGGGTTCCCTAATGTCTTTGCGCATCCTCGGCTTCATCCTGGCTGCCGTGCTTCTGGTCGGCTACCGCGTCATCAAACCGCGCGCCCAGGCTCACGACCAGCCCGGGCGGTGGGACCTCTCGACTCTGTTTCTGGCCAGCGCACTCACCCTGTTCGCGGAACTCGCGCTCATCCGCTGGGTCGCCACCGAAGTCCGCGTGTTTGCGTATGTAAAAAACCTGGCGCTGCTTCTCTGTTTTCTCGGCTTCGGAGTAGGCTGCGCTCTGGCTCGGCAACGGCCCCGTTGGCAGACCGCCGTCATCGCTCTGGTCGGACTGATCGTCGTAGTTCGGTTGCCCTGGCGCGGCCCGCAGATTATGGAGAGCCTCTCGCAATATCTCGGCGCAGCGCAGGACGTCGAGATATGGGCCACCCACGCCGCGCATGACGCCACGGGCTTGCTTCTAGCCGTGGCGTTGACTGCCATTCTGCTGCTGCTCATCACCTCCATTTTCATTCCCATCGGACAAACCGTAAGCCGCCAGATCGAACTGGCCCCACGTCCGCTTTATGGCTACTCCTGGAATCTGGCCGGCAGTCTGGTCGGCATTCTCGCCTTCTTTGCCGTGTCGTGGTTAGCGCTTGCCCCGGCCGTCTGGTTCACGATGGTCCTGGCAGGAATGGCGCTGTTGCAATCCGCCCGGAGCGATACCCTGCGGCTTGCCGCCGCTGTCTTGCCCGTGGCGTTCTTGCTCGTCGACCCAGCGACTCCGCATCACTTCAACCTCTGGACTCCCTACCAGCAGATCGAACTCGAAGATGAAAATTTTTCCGATGGCGAACTCTCGCGCACGGAAATTCGCGTCAATCACACCGGCTACCAGGTCATTGTGAATCTCTCTCCCGACTTTCTCGGTCGTCACCCCAGGTTGTTGCACGAGGCGCCGGACGAGAATCCCTACAATCTGCCCTTTCGTTTCACGTCCCCGAACCCCAGCGTGTTGATTGTCGGCTCGGGCACCGGGAATGATGTCGCCGCCGCTTTACGCCATCAAAGTCGCGCCGTGGATGCCGTGGAAATCGACCCGAAAATCCTCGACCTCGGCCGTCGCCGCCACCCCGAACATCCCTACGATGACCCGCGCGTCTCGGCTCACCTCACGGATGCCCGCGCCTTCATGAAGCGCACCACGGCCCGTTACGACCTCATCCTTTTCGGATTGCTTGATTCCCACACTCAGCTCTCCGATTACTCCAACATGCGCCTCGACAACTTCGTCTATACCGAGGAGTCCTTCCGTGAAGCGCGCGCGTTGCTCGCACCGGACGGCATTCTGTTCATCAAGTTCCAGATTAATCACTCGTTTGTGGGACGGCGCCTGTTGGAAATGCTGACCCGCATCTTCGGGAAAGCTCCCGTGGTGTTCTCCGCGCCCTCCAACTACACTGCGGCCGCCACCTGCTTTGCCATTTCGCCCTCGGGGAAGGTCGAAGCTAGCTTGTCCGCCGATCCTCGCTTGCGTCAGTTTGTCGCTGCCCGCCAGCCCGCGTTTCTTGCCTCGCCCGAAGTTGCTGTCACCACCGACGATTGGCCCTATCTTTACCACCAGGGGCACTGGATTCCGGGCATCTTCTACCTGCTTAGCGCGCTGGTCATCTTGCTTGCAGCCCTCTTCTATTTTCAGATTCCCGAAGCCCGCAGCCGCGTACCATCCCTCTTCTTCTTCAGCATGGGTGCAGGATTCCTCTTGCTGGAAACGCAGGTCGTCAGCCGGCTCGCACTGTATTTTGGGACGACGTGGCAAGTCAACGGCATAGTAATCGCTGCCATTCTTTCCGCGCTTCTCCTTGCCAACTTTGTGATCGAGAGAAAACAACGCACGTGGTCGCGCTCCTGGACTCTGATCGGAATCCTCGGCGGCATCGCCTGCGCCTACTTGGTACCCCTTCAGCGCGTTCCCGGATCGGCGGCCATGGTCGGCTCTTTTGCCGCCATCCTCTTCGCCATCCCGGTTTTCTTTGCCGGATTATTATTCGCCTCGGAGTTTCGCTCCACTGACGCTCCTGCCGCCGCCCTCGGCGCCAACATGCTCGGGGCCGTTGTCGGTGGCTTGCTGGAGAATCTCTCGCTAATCGTCGGAATGAAAACGCTCCTGCTAGTCGCCGTTCTCTTGTATTCCATGGCTGCCCTGGGTTTTCGAGGACTCAAATCGCCTCGGCCCGTTGGATGCAGTTAGGGCGACAACTTGGCGATGTACCCTCCCCCGTGCGCTTGCTATGCTAGTAACCGGAACCGCCGGGTGCTGAGTTACTGGGTACTGAGTATGCAGATGGTGATCAACGTCTTCGCGCAGATTTTCAGCACCCTCTGGGCGCACAAACTGCGTTCGTTCCTCACGATGTTCGGCATCGCCTGGGGTGTCGGGTCGCTGCTCCTGCTGGTCGGACTCGGCGAGGGCTTCCGAACCGGCAACCAGCGCAACCTCTCGGAGTACGGCGAAAACATCATCATGATCTTCCCCGGCCGCGCTCCCGCCGTTCCGGGTAGCATGAATTCAGCGCGCCAGTACCGGCTTACTTACCAGGATTACCTCGACATCCGCAGGGAATCGCCGCACATTCGTGCCATCACTCCCGTCCTCGCCAGCAACGACGTGCATGCCGTCAGCGAGTTTGCCAGCGCCAGCGGCCAACTCAACGGCGTCGAGCCGCAGTACAACGGAATCCGTTTTCTCCCGCTGAAAGAGGGACGCTGGCTCAACGACCTCGACGAAGCTCAGAAACGCAACGTGGTGGTTCTCGGCGATGAGATGACGCACCACCTCTTCCCGGGTCGTCCCGCCATCGGCTCGTTCATTTTGCTCGATGGCTATCGCTTCGAAGTCATCGGCACTCTCAAACGCGTCGGCCGCGGCGACGACAACCTGACCAATACCCGCGCCTATATTCCCTTCCAGGTGATGCGCAGCGATTTTCCGCTCAAGGGCGATGAGGCCTACGATGCAATTTCAATGATCTACTATCAGCCTCGCATCGCCGACGAGCACCTGCTCACGCAGAATGAGGCTCGCCGCGTCATCGGCCGCAATCACCACTTCGATTATCACGATGAAGACGCCTTCGAAGGCTTAGACTTCGTCGAGCAAGCGCAAATGATGGGCACCATCTTCGATGCCATGAATGAATTCCTCGGTACCGTCGGTCTGGTTACGCTCGCCCTCGGGGCCATCGGCGTCATCAACATCATGCTGGTTGCCGTCTCCGAGCGCACGCGCGAAATCGGATTGCGCAAAGCCCTCGGCGCGACCAACCGCAGCATCCTGTTGCAGTTTTTCGCCGAGGGCATTCTACTCACGCTGATCAGCGGACTCGTTGGCATGGCCGTGGCGGGCGGCTTTATGGAGCTGCTCAGTCATTACAACGGTCCTAACGGCTTCGATCCACCACGCCTCGTTCCAAAAACCGCGATCCTAGCGATCGTCAGCCTCACTCTTGCGGGCGTCGCTGCCGGACTCTATCCCGCGAGCAAGGCGGCTCGCCTGCAACCGGTCGAAGCCTTAAGGCAGGAGTAAGGAATGATCCGCGACCTGCTCCAGGAGTCCTACAACGCCATGCGCCACAACCGGCGCCGCACAGCCCTCACCATGCTGGGTATGGCCTGGGGCATTGCCACCGTCGTCATGCTGCTTGCCTACGGCGATGGCTTCGGCCGCGCTTGCGCCAACATCTTTGCCAATTTTGGAACCAAGCTCATGATTGTGGTTCCCGGCCGCTCCACGATGCAGGCTGGCGGCCAGAAGGCCGGCGTGGCCCTCCGCATCACGCTGAACGACATGGATCTTCTGACCACCAACATCCCGCAGATCGTCCACATCACCCCCAGTTGCGGCAAGGACGCAACCGTACAGTACGACACTCGTTCTTACACCATGCCGATCAACGGAGAATACCCCAACACTTTCGGCATTCGCGCGCTGAGCCTCGATCGGGGACGCTTCTATAACGCCGAGGATCAGATGCAACGCGCGCGCGTCGCCGTCATCGGTTCCGAGACCAAGGAAAAACTTTTCTCAGGACGCAACGCCCTGGGTGAGCGCATTCGTATTGATGGCATCAGCTTTGAGGTCGTCGGCGTTCTCAGCCCCAAGATGCAGGCCGGCGACGACAATATCAATCGCCTCGTCTACGTGCCCTTCACCACCATGAGTGACCTCATGGACACCCATTACCTGGGCTCGATCTGGTTCAATTACGAGACCAACGACTATGAACGGATCGAGCAATCTGTGCGTTACATTATGGCGGCGCAGCACAAATTCAACCCCGCCGACCGCCGCGCCCTCTATGTATTTAACCTGATGGAGCAGGTTCACCAGCTTGAGATTGTCACGCTCGGCCTCAAGATTCTGCTCGGTTTCATTGGCACACTTACTCTGGGCATCGGCGGCGTCGGGCTGATGAACATCATGCTTGTCTCCGTCACCCAGCGCACCCGCGAAATCGGCGTCGAGAAAGCGCTTGGCGCGCGCCGCCGCCACATCTTCTTCCAGTTCCTGGCCGAAGCGCTCACCATCACCTTCATCGGCGGACTCCTGGGCATTCTGCTGGCTTATGCCGTTGCCTTTTCAGTCGGCAGACTCACTCTCTACAGTGCGGTGGCCAAACACGGCGAAGGTGGAGACATTCGCCTCATGATCAACCCCATCACCCTGGTCGTCGCCGTCGTCATCCTCGCTGCCGTCGGCCTGGTCAGCGGTATGGTCCCGGCCATACGCGCCTCCCGCCTCGATCCGATCGAAGCCCTGCGCTACGAATAGGTGTATAGTGCATTTGCACTGCCCGACATCTGGAAAACTCACAGAAACATCTAATCCCAGGCAGTGTTTATCGCTATCGAAGGATGGAGACAACAAGATGAAAAAGCTGATTGGATTGCTCGTGATATGTTTCGCGTTTTCTCTCTCAGCCGTGGCACAACATGGCGGCCATGAAGGCAGCAGTGGACGGCCGGAAGTCGGTGGCGGCCCTAAGAACATTCCCAAGCACGGCCCTGCGAAAGTGACCACCCCGCATCCAGCCGAGGAACACCGCAATTTCAGCGATAAGGAAGGGCATCCCAACGCCCCTCACGTGCACAACGGAAAAGAATGGGTGGGCCATGATACCGGCCGCGGCGACCCTCATTACCATCTTGACCATCCCTGGGAGCATGGCCACTTCGCCGGCGGTATCGGACGCGGTCACATCTGGCACCTCGTAGGTGGTGGTCCCGGCCGCTTCTGGTTCGGCGGCTTCTTCTTCTCCGTAGCCCCTTATGATGTTGGCTTCTGTGACGGGTGGCTGTGGGATTCGGACGACATCGTCATCTACGACGATCCCGATCACATCGGCTGGTACCTTGCCTATAATGTCAGGCTTGGAACCTATGTTCACGTCATGTATTTGGGAAGGTGAGCGGCGAGGCGTTCTGAGGCGTTATCTCATTAAGAATTGTCATCCCGAGCGAAGCGAGGGATCTGCATTTTCGCAATGCCGAGTGAAAAACTACAGATCCCTCGCAAAAACGGCTCGGGATGACAATTTGGGCTTTGTTACAAGAACGGACGTTCCCCTACTTCTTTTCTTCGCTCTTATCGTCCTTCTTTTCGCCCTTGTTCTTATCCTGGATTGAGAGCAGTTCGACCTCAAAAATCAAGGTCGCATTGGGCTCAATTCTGCTGCGCGGGGGAGGGTTCTCCCCATAAGCAAGGCTTGAAGGGATGAAGAGTTGCCACTTCGACCCCACCGGCATGAGCTGCAACGCTTCTGTCCATCCTTTGATCACCCTATCGACTTCAAACGTTGCCGGTTGCCCGCGTTTGTAGGAGCTGTCAAATTCCGTGCCATCAATGAGAGTGCCCCGGTAGTTGCATACCACCGAGTCGCTCGCCGTGGGCTTAGGTCCGGTGCCGGCGGTCAGAATCTTGTACTGCAGGCTGCTAGGCAACGTGACAATCCCTTCTTTAGCCTTGTTGGCGGCCAGGAATGCATCGCCCTCGGTCTTGTTCTTTCCCGCAGCTTCCTTCATTTTCTCCTGCTGCTCTTTGTTAACTTCGGTCTGCACCTCGGTGAGCACGGCCTTCGCTTCGTCTTCGGTTAAACGCGTCTTCGAGCCCTCCGCGCTGTCTTTCAATCCCTGGGATACCAGATTCCAGTCCACCTCCACCGACTTGCTTTTCAGGTTTGCCCCAAGTCCTGACCCGATGTTCATTCCCAGGGCGTAGCTGAACTTGTCTTTGCGCGTGGTAAGCGCTGGAGGCTCCGCGCTCTTCGCCGCGGTTGCCGTCTTCTTCACCGGAGCTTTTGCGGTTGTGGCCGCCTTCGGAGTTGTGGCTGCAGGAGCCGCTGGAGTTGTTGCCGCCGGAGTGCTTGCTGGTGGAGTCTGCTGGGCATAGCCATCTCCGGCCAGCATCATCGCCGCGGCCAATAGTAGCGCTATAGTGAGAGATCTTCGCATGTACCTATTGTCACATTGCAGCGCATTCTGCGCCACAGCGGAGGTGAAGTGCGCAGAAACTGAACCCAAGAATAACGAGTAAATTACGAAGCGCCGCTCTTGCTCCCTACTTTCCAGCCGGCACGTACAGCGCCGGAATGTTCTGCTTGTTCACCATTTCATTCAACGCCGGCAGGTCCTTCGCCATCAGCTCGTGGCACTGTGCCAGCAGTGGTTGCGCTTCCTTTTCGAGAGCCTCAAAGACCTCGTACTGTTGCTTGGTGGGTGCGGCATCTGCCGCCTCGACACTAAACAGCAATCCATGCAGCCGCTCATCAATCAGCACCGGATAGTTGAGGTTCGACTCCGAACTCTTCGAGTTGACCTGGAGCAACTGCGCCTCCAGATCGAGGCTCTTCTTGTCGAAGTCCTTGGTGGCCGCGACCAGCGATGCATAACGCGCATCGTCGCCGACACGCTTTGCCAGCCCGCGAGTCTCGGTTCGCACTTCGCGAATCGCCGCGACCGCTTCGTGAATCTCCGACACTTGCGCAACGATCTTGCGCCCCAACTCAACCTGTTTCAGCACGTCTTCATTCGACGCTTTCACCCGCGGATCCAACTTCAGCTCCAGCGGCGCCGTGTACGATTTTCCTTCCGCTGTCAGCCGCACCTGATACGTGCCCGGCGGCACCATCGGTCCGCGATTACGGAATTCCGCACCCGGCTCACCCGCCAGCGGAGTCGGCCCCTGCGAACGCAAATCCCAGGCAAAGCGGTTCACGCCTACATCCGTCGGAATCTTCTCCTCGGGAGGCGTCTGATCCGGCCACTCTGGCGGCGTCTCCGCTTCCTTCTTTTCTTCGTTGGAGTAGCGCCGCACCACTTTCCCTGAAGCATCCAGAAATTCGAGCGTCACTGTGCCCTTCGGCGGGGCAGGGAAGTAGTAATACACAATCACGCCCGTCGGCGGATTCTCACCCACCGGTTGATGCCGCTCGAAGAAATCAGGCCAGCGCAAACGATACGTCAGTCGCGGCTTGTAGAGCACGGCCTCGGCCGCCGCTTGCTTATTTGCGGCACGCAGCGGTGTGAGGTCGTCGAGAATCCAGAAGGAGCGTCCGTGCGTGGCCACCACCAGGTCGTCGTTTTTCACGATCAAGTCGTGGATCGGACTGTTTGGCAGATTCAGCTGCAACGATTGCCAGTTCGTTCCGCCATCGAAGGAAACGTAAACTCCCGTCTCCGTGCCTGCGTACAACAGGTTCTTCCGGACTGGATCTTCGCGCACGGCATGCGTGTACGCGCCATCCGGAATACCGCTCGTGATTTTCGTCCACGTTTTGCCGAAATCCGTGGTCTTGAAAATATAGGGCCGATAATCGTCGAGCTTATGCGTGTCGACCGCCGCGTAGGCCGTACCGGCATTATGGGGCGAGGCCTCAATCAGGCTCACCAGACTCCACTCTGGAATTCCTTTGGGCGTAACGTTCGCCCAATTCCTGCCGCCATCGCGCGAAACCTGAATCCAGCCATCGTCGGTTCCCGCCCACAACAGATCTTTCTGCACCGGCGACTCCGCGATCGTGAACACGGTATCGTAATACTCGACCGAAGTGTTGTCCTTGGTCAGCGGACCGCCGGAAGAAACCTGCTTGCTCTTATCGTTGCGCGTCAAATCGGGGCTGATCGCGGTCCAGGTCTTGCCTTCGTCGGTGGTCCTGAAGACGCGCTCGGCGGTGGTGTAGATCACATTCGGATCGTGCGGTGAAATCACGATCGGCTGCGTCCATCCCAGGCGGTATTTCAGATCGCCAACACCGTGGCCCGAAGTATCCTCAGGCCAGACCGTGACGTCCTGCTCCTGGTTGCTGCGGCGATCGAGGCGAGTGACCATGCCTCCTCCCGAGCCCGCATAGATAATGTTCGCGTCCCGCGGATCGGGCGCAATGTAGCCGCTCTCTCCGCCGCCCGCATCAAACCAGTGCTGGCGCCCGATATAGCCCTCGTCGGTGCGGCTGGCGATGCCGATGGTCGAATTGTCCTGCTGCGCGCCGTACACCTTGTAGAGAAACTCGTTGTCTGCCGCGACGTGGTAAAACTGCGCCGTCGGCTGGTTGTACTCTGTGGACCAACTCTGGCCGCCATCGACCGAGATTGTCGCCCCGCCGTCGTTTCCGTTGATCATGCGCTTCGGATTCTGCGGATCGATCCAGAAGCCATGATGGTCGCCATGCGGCGCTGGCAGAAGATTCAGCGTTTTGCCGCCATCGATCGAGCGGAAAGTGCCGGTGTTCAGCATATAGACCGTATCCGCGCTCTTCGGATCCGCGAAAATATGCGTGAAGTACCACGCGCGCTGCGTCAACCGCTGGTCGTCGTTGACGCGGGACCAGGTTTCGCCACCGTCGTCGGAACGATACAGTCCGCTCTCTTTCGATTCGATGAGCGCGTAGACGCGATTCGAGTCAGCACCCGAAACGCTTACCCCGATGCGCCCCAAAATTCCCTCCGGCAGTCCCTTACCTTCGAGATGCTTCCAGGAACTTCCACCATCGGTCGAGCGGTACAATCCGCTGCCCGGGCCGCCGCTCTCCATACTCCACGGGGTGCGCCGAATCTGGTAAAGCGCGGCGAACATCACGTTGGAATTGTGCGGATCAACGGCCAGATCGATGCCGCCTGACTTATCATCCTTGTACAGAACTTTGTCCCAGGTCTTGCCGCCATCGGTAGTGCGGAAGATCCCGCGCTCCGAATTCGGTCCGTACGCATGACCGAGCGCAGCAACCAGCACATGATCGGAGTTGCGGGGATCGATCCAGACCCGCGCAATGTGCTCCGTATCTTTCAATCCGACGTGCTGCCAGGTCTTGCCGCCATCGGTCGTCTTGTAAACTCCATCGCCATACGAAATATTGCCGCGCAGGCAAGACTCGCCCGTGCCCACGTAGATTACGTTCGGATTAGATTCCGACACGGCAATCGCGCCGATCGAGGAGATCACGCTCTTGTCGGAAATCGGCTGCCAGCTCACGCCGCCATCCGTGGTGCGCCACACGCCTCCGGCGACGCCGCCGAAGTAGTAGGTGAAGGGACTGCCGGGAACTCCGGTGACGGCCAGCACGCGACCGCCGCGATACGGTCCGATATCGCGCCATTTCATTCCCTTGAACTGCGCTTCGTTATAAGGCTGGGCCGCCGCCGAGATTCCGAGCGTTGCGACCAGAACACACGCCACCACCAAACCGCGAAAGTTCATAGACGACTCCCAAAGAGACGATCGAGAAGACGAATAATAATAACTCACCACTAACCCGAAGTTCTTATCGCCGATACGCTTCGTCTCTGACGCTCAGTCATAATCTCTAGCCTGCACTTTTGTCTGAACATTGGAACCCGACCCCGGCGTTCATCGATCTGAAAAAAGGAACTCCAGCGCCTCCGGGAACCGCGCTGCCCAGGCCGCTTCGTTGTGCGCAGCGCCTTCTTGAATGCGAACCTTCAACCGTTGTTCATCCAGCCCGGCCTCGCGCAGAATGCCTTCCAGTTCGCGCACGTCGTCGACAATCCTGGCATCTTTCTCTGCATTCCCCGCTTCCCGGGTCCCCATCCCCAGGAACATGCGCATCGGCCAAGCGCGGAATCGGCGGCTCTCCTCCAGGATTTTCCGGTTTGCCACAAACAAAGACGGGCTCTCGATCAACAATCGCCCAAACACTCCCGGCGCAGCCAGTTGCGTGTACAACGTGATCAGGCCTCCGAGAGAGGAACCGCCGAACCCCGTATTCTCCGGGCCCTTCAATAGCGAATAACGTTCTTCGATCAGCGGCATTACTTCACGCTGCAGAAAATCGGGGTAGCTCTTCCCCGTCGGTTTCAGAACTCTGGGATCTTTGGATCTATAGGGAATGTACTCACAAACGCGGTTCTTCGTGTTGTCGATGCCGACGATAATGAGCGGCCGAATTTTCTGTTCCGCGATCAACCGCGCCGCAGTCTCGCCCGCCTGCCAGTCGACTCCCGCAAAAGCTGTTACCGGATCGAACAGATTCTGTCCGTCATTCAGGTAAAGGACCGGATAGCGTGTCGCGCCCCAGCCGTCATAATCGGGAGGCAGCCAAACCCGCAACAGTCGCGTGTTCCCGAAGATTCGACTGCGTAGCTCATGCAGCCACAGGTTGCCGGCCGAAACCGGCAGGTCAGCCGTGACGGAAGGCTTCGTCTTCTTTCTTAATTTTCGCGTTGTGGGTGGGGACATGGAGTGAATCGGTATCGCATCAGGGTATCGGCTTAGCGATACCGCAATCCTTCAAAATCCGACCCCCTTTAGGGGATGCGTACTGGCTACTGGGAACTGCCTCTCCACCAGATCACCGCCGCCAGAATCGTCGTTGTTGCGATCAACGCCAGCGAACTCAAACACAGAATGCACCAGACGCCCAGCACGTGTCCTTCGATGTAGGTCAGATACAAAGCAAAGGCCAGTCCTGCGCCGGCGGCGGCGAAAAGCATTGCCGGAGTTTCGCGCCGCTCGCGATACACGGTGGCCAGCCCGGCCAGCGCGGCGTACCCGAGCATTCCAATCAGTGCGACCGGGATTCCGAAGATCGAGGAATATTCGCTCCGGTTGACGATGTCGCAATTGAACGTTTCCCCAATATCGCAATACGCTGTCTTCGAGGTCGCATAATGATGCTGCAGCGACATCGACGACACCACGATTCCGCATACCGCCAGAGTCGCGACCAGGCTCATCAGACGCTCGGTCAAATCGGTCATGGCAGCGCGCACCCGGTGCGGTCGCTCAACTCTTCCAGAGTAAAAACGCGCTCCACTCGTTCTCCCGTCGGCGGGAACTGCCAGGTGGGAAAATGCTTGATGTTTTCGTCTTTGCAGACCTGCGCCTGCCCGTGCAGATCGCCTTTGATGCCGCACTCCACGTACGGCGCGTACTCGAACGACGCGCCGAACGCCTCCTTCTGCTCGATGCAATGCGGACACCACCAAGCCCCATACATCTTCACGCCGCGCTCGGTCAAGCAACGCGCGAACGCATCATGCTTGTGCTGTATGCGATTGACAATATAGTAGGCCAGCCCGAGCGCCGCGACGATCACCACTGCATAGATCGCCACGCGCCGCCATATCCGGCTCGCAGCGGTTTCGCCCCCCAGCTTTTCCTTTTGCCGTTCTCTTCGCTCTTGCGACATGGATTTCTTATATCACGACTGTTCAGACCATGACCCGGAGCGCGGCAGGCAGGACTTCGATCGCGCGGCACTCCAGCGTCAGAACCTCTCCGTCTACCATCACATTCACCGGCCCGCTGAGTTGAAACTCAACCCTCCGAACCGCATGCCGCTCGGCCAGCGGATGCCGGGTGTGTGTGCCATCGTAAAGTGTCGCCAAATTCCGAATCAGTCCCACCCGCCCAATCGGCCCCCAGCGCACATACTCGATCAACCCGTCATCGGTAACCGCGTCGGGCGCGATCATCATCGTGCCGCCCGTGAACTTGCTGTTGTTAAAGGTCAGAAACAAGCAACGGCGCGCGTCGAACTCTTGCTGACCGTCGAACCGCACCGGAAACGGCCGCCGATCAAGCCGCGCCAGACAAAGAAAAATCGACAGCAGATATCCAGCTTGCCCCAGGCTCAAGAACCTCTGATGCCGCAGCGCCGCCACGTCCGCTGCAAACCCCATGCTCAGAAGATTCGTATAATAAATCGCTCCATCTCTGTGCGTCAGCCGCATAACATCGCAAAGCCGCGAACGCCGCGCCTCCAGCGCCTGCAGGGCATGTTCCAAGCCAGTCTCGCCGGAAGCTAAATCCTCGAAATCGCGCAGAAACGAATTGCCCGTGCCCAGTGGGAGGAATCCCAGCGTAGGAATCTGCTCTTCCGCCGGTGGATTTTCCTGAGAGCTGAGAGCTGAGAGCTGGGAGCTGGCTTCCGGAAACAGCCCGTTGACGATTTCGTAGGAAGTTCCATCCCCGCCCACGGCTAAAAACTTCCGATAGCCGCGCCCGTACGCCTCGCGAGCGATCTGCGTGGCCTGTCCCGCCGCACTCGTTTCGGCAGTCTCGATCGCAATCCCCGCCACGCGCAGCCGTGACAGCGCAGCACCCACTCGCTCGCCGCACCGCCCTCCACCCGCTGCCGGATTGATAATGGCAAGAAAAGTTTCGTTCACAAGTCAGGTCTCAGGTCGCAGGTGTCAGGTCTCACGGTTAGCTTGGAGTTCACAGCTTTTCTCGGATCCCTGAGCGCCAGAAGCCAGTAGCTAGAAGCCAGAAGCTAAATCTCCACGACAGCTGCCCGCGCCGCGCCCGCTCCGATTTCCGCCGCCAATTCTCCGCGCTTGATCTTCAGCGAGGCCGTCCGCGGAAAGTCTCTTTCCCACACGAGGTACCCACGCACTCGCTTGAAGTCAGCCAGCCGCCGGTTCCGCGCCACGATCTCCTCTCGCAACGCGTCGCTGAACACCTGGTTCTGCTCCAGCCGCACCACCAGCACCAGTATTTCGTCGCCGAGCGCCTTTTGCGGCCACAAGTAATTCGCCGCAAATACGCAGAATTCCTTCACCGGCAGGCCATCAAACACGACCTCGATATCCTCGGGATAAATATTCTTCCCGCCCGCCGTGACGATCATATTTTTCTTGCGCCCGACAAGCTGCAGGTGGCCGTGCCCGCCGGTGTCAAAGCGGCCCAAATCGCCCGTCAGCAGCCAGCCTTCGACAATCGTCTGCGCCGTCTGTTCCGGGTCATCCAGATAATGCGACATGACCGCGCGGCTCCGCACCGCTACTTCGCCGATCCCGTCGCCATCAGGATTCAGCACCCGTACCTCGCTCCCCGGCAGCGGCTTGCCCACCGTATCCGCGCGAAATGGTTTCAGGTCGTTGAGCGTCACTGCCGTGCAAGCTTCCGTCAGCCCGTACCCGCAAGTTACCGGAATTCCCAAGTCGTAGAAGAACTGCAACGTCGAAGGATCCGTGAATGCCCCGCCAACAATGAGCGCCCGCAGCTCTCCGCCAAACGCCTTGTGCACTTGCGGCAGCAGACGCCGGCTGATGGCGACGCGCGGGCGTCCTCGCGTCAGCATTTTGTTCAGTCCGATCAGCCGGTCGAGCATCCACCGCTGGCCAGGTTTGAGTTCATCAAACTTGGCGCGCAGTCCGCGTTCCAGATTCTTCAGCACCATCGGCACCAGGCTTACATAGGTGATGCGATAGCGCACGAACGCATCCCGTACAAACTCTGGACGCAGGGTGCGCAGATGAACCACGCAAGCTCCACACACGAACGGCCCGATGAATCCCACCATGAAATCAATCGCGTGATTGGTCGGCAAAATGCTCAAATAGCGCACGCCCGGCCAAAAGGGATACCAAGCCGTCAGGGAAGTGCACTGCTCCAGATAGGCATCGTGGGTAAGCACGCATCCCTTCGGACGCCCGCCCGTTCCCGACGAATAAACGATGCAGGCAGTGTCCTCCCGTTGCCGCGCCACGAACAGCGGATCTCCCTTCCGCCGAAACTCTTCCCAGCGGTAGGCGCCGCGTAAGTCCGCTCCCGCCGGTGCTTCAGTCACCAGCACAATCGCAACCGTAAGTTTCGGGAACTCCGGTGATTGAGTGATCGCCCGCCACAAGTAGTATTCGACAATCAGAAAGCGCGCCTTCGAATGCGCCAGCAGTTGCAAATGTTCTGCGGCGGTCAATTTGTAATCCAGTGGAACCAGCACACCGCCGCAGAAGAAAATCGAATAGGCCGAAATCAGCCACTTCGACTGATTCGTCATGATGATCGCCGCGCGGTCACCCGCCTTGAAGTCGGCGTCTTCCAGCGCCCGGCACAAAGGCCGCGCCATTTCCCTAAAGTCAGAGTAGGTAAGCCGCATTTTTTCGCGGTCGCGATCGGCTTCAATCAGGCAGGTTTCGTTCGGCCAGCGCTCCAGCGCATCTTTGAGCGCTGCACCCAGGCTGGCATATTGGCGGAGATCAAGCATCCAAGTCGTTATCTCACCACGGAGACACCCTTCAGCTTCGCTCAGGGCAGGCTCCGACACGGAGAAAGCAAGAGCTTATCAGAATGCCGTCTTATTGGAACGGTGCTGTCCGGAGAACTGGAGCCGAAGAAATAAATGGCTTTTCCGTGTCTCCATGTCTCCGTGGCAAAAAAAGATCTCACAACCGCGCCTGAATCCGATTTGCCAGCGTCCGAAAATCCGATACACCCTGCAGTTCGTAGTCCGGCAACTCGATAGCAAAGTGCTGCTCCAGTCGCGTCAGCAAATCGAGCGCCTGCAGGCTGTCGATGCCCAGCGTCTTGAAAAAATCGTCATCGGGCGTGAGCTTCTCACGCGCCACTTTAAAATGCGAGGCTGCAAGGTTCAGAATTTCGTCGAGTGTGCGATCGGCAGTGGGCGCTGACATAAGATGACTGTCCCTAAAACTAAGAATTACAAATCACCAATTACAAACTAGGGTAAATACGGCTGCGGCCCTTCGTTCTCCACAAACCGCCGCAGCCCTTCTTCGACGGCTGGTCGCGAAAAAAGGTCGCAGAAAATATCGATCTCTTGCTTCAACTCCGCATACGGGATCGGCTTCATAAACTGCTTCGCCGCTACAGCCGTCCGCCGGTCGAATTTTCCCACCTGGCTGGCCGTAGCGCGAGCCACTCGCAGCGCCTCCCCTTCGGCGGCGATCTGGCTGACCAACCCAATTTGTTGCGCCTTCATCACGTTGAAGCTGCGACCGGTGAGCAGCAAATCCCGCACCACTGCATTGCCCAAATCCCGCTTCAGACGCGGAATTCCGCCGAACCCTGGAATCAGTCCCAGCCGCAGTTCTGGAAAGCAGAATCGCGCCATGCGGTCCGCAACGATGATGTCCGAAACCAGCGCCAGTTCGAACCCGCCGCCAAACGTCACCCCGTGCACCGCCGCGATCGTCGTCAGCGGCGCCGCATCGAGCGCATTCATCACAGAGTGAATGCGCTCCAGAAACTCCCGTACTCCACGCAAGGCTGTAGCCTTATCCATCTCTTGACCGCGCTGAAATAACTCGCGCAGATCCGCGCCCGCCGAAAACCCCGCCTTCAACGTCGAGTGGATAATCAGCGCATGTGCATCATTCGCCAGCAAAGGCAATGCCGCCGCGAAGCTCTCCAATTCCTCCAAGGTGAGCAACCCGATCTCGTTGCAGGGTTCACGATGCAGCGCAAGCTCGATCGCTCCATTCACGACTTGCCACGAAAGCGTCTGCCCTTTGAAGTCGTTCATGCCATCTTAGCCGCTTGGTTCTTCGAGGACTCGTACATTGCCTCGATCTCGTTTCGAAACCGCTCCGCAATCAAATCGCGCTTCAGCTTTCCGTTCGCCGTCAAAAGCCCACTCTCAATGGTGAACGCTTCCTCCACCAGATGAAACGCCCTAACCTGCTTGTAATGCGGCAGGCCAGGATTCACCAGGTTCAACGCTGCCTGCGTTTTTTCGACGCTCACTTTCCCCGTGACCAGCGCCGCCAGATATCCACGTGCATTGCCGACGAGCACCACCTGAATTGCACCTGGCAAATCTTGCAGAATTCTATCCTCAATCGGTTCCGGAGCAATGTTATGCCCTGACCCAAGAATAATCAGGTTCTTGATGCGGCCCACAATCTTCCAGTTTCCATTCGCGTCCACTTCGCCCTGATCGCCCGTGTGAAACCAGCCGTCGCGCAGCACCTTCGCCGTTTCCTCCGGACGATTCCAGTATCCCGGGAAAATATTCGGCCCACGCACTACGATCTCGGCATTCTCCGCGATCTTCATCTCGACGCCTGCAATCGCCGGCCCCGCGCGCCCCGGAATGACCGGCGCACCCGGATCATCCATGGTGCAGATCGCCGTCGTCTCGGTTAGCCCGTACACTTGCAAGACGGGGATGCCGAGCATCATAAAGAACAGTTGCGTCTCCACGCTTAACGGCGCAGAGCCGCAAATCAGGGCGCGCAGTTTGCCGCCGATCATCTTTTTGCGGATGGTGGGAAATACGAGCTGATTCGCCAGGCCGAGCCAAAGCCCGTCCCCGGCGCGTGCTTTGCTCTCCTGCCGCCGCACCCACGCGCCCTTCGCTTTGGTGTAAATCTTCAGCGGGAGGCCCCCCGCCTTCCAAAGTTGTTCGTCGACCGCTTTGCGCATGCGTTCGAGAAGCGCAGGCACATTCAGGAAATAATCCGGCGCGGCCAGCCGCATCTCCGACGCAATCTTCAACAAATCGGTATTCAACGTCAGTTTGCTGCCGCGCAGCAGGCAGGTCAGCATCATGATCCACGAACCCGCAAAGCAAAGCGGCAGGTAATGAAACACAGAATCCTGCCCCGACCTTTTCTTCATCAACTGATCCAGTCGCCCTGAAGTGCAGCCCAGCATGTATCCGACGTTGCCGGCGGTCAGCATCACGCCCTTCGCCTCGCCCGATGTGCCCGAGGTGTAGATGACCGTAACCACATCTTGTTCTGCGACCGCCAGCGCCGGAGTCTCCACTGGCTCGCGTCCGGGGGTGAAAACATTTTCAAAGGAGAAATGCGGCGGCGCCTCAGGCCAAGCTTCCACAATCGCGTTACCCAAAGACTGTTCGCCGCAAGCAATCACCGAAGGCCAGCAGTCTTTCATCATCGCGACCAGCTCGGCGGGCGCCTGTCGCGCATACAACGGCACAACCGTTAGCCCCTCGGCCATGATGGCCAGATCTATCGCCACCCACTGCATCGAGTTCTGTGCCAACAATGCGCAGCGATCGCCCTTCTTCAGGCGCAACCGCCGCAGATATGCCCGCGCCATCTGCACTTGAGCCAGCAACTGTCGCGCGGTGAGCGAAACCGGCTGCCCCTCGCGCATTTCTTGCAGCACAATGGCGTCGCCACTGTGATCCAGGCGGGCAAAAATTTGTTCTAGAAATGTCATCTATCTCCGAGTTGTCATCCTGAGCGGAGTGGCTGATTCGCGAAGCGAATCGGCCGCGGAGTCGAAGGACCCCTACATCTTAAACTTATCGTCGCCGAAGCCAAGCGCTCTCCCGCAACCTCTACCCATACGCCGCCACCAATTGCTTCAACCCATCGCTCATCGGTGGCAGATATTCTTCCCAACTCCATTCGCCGCGGCGAGTGGGAAACTCCGGATACCGCCGTTGCACTTCTTCTTCGAAATACACGCCCATGCGCGCCATCAATTTCAAATTCCTCACCACCGTGCGCGCGATCCCGTCGGCTATCCGCTCCCCGTCACGATCCAAAATCTCGAGCGCTGCCAAAGTCCGCGCCTCCAGGTCAGGATCATCCACATTCATCAGCAACTCCTGATGCCCGCGCTCGTTCATCAGATTGCGGATGCGCTCATCCATCGTGATTCCCGCCGACGCCACCAGCGCCGGCATGGAAGTCACAATTCCGTGATAGCGCGAAGACACCATCATCCGGCAAGCCCGCAGAACACTGACCATTTGATACATGTTGTAATCGTCCGACGTCAGCACCGGGACCCCGCCCAGCTTCTCCGAAATCCGCCGGCAAGGCCGCGCATCCATGCGCTCGGTCGCCGCCATGATCACGAACACATTCTTTTTCTGACGGAACGCCGCTAGCGCATGGGCAATCGAACTCAAATAATGTTCGTAAGCCCGGTTCACCGCTGGCCCCGCATTATGAAAGTACGGTCCGCGGTAATGGCTCTCTTTATATGCACCGGTCAGGCTGTGCAGCGCCGCCTTCCCGACCGACGCCTTCACCGGCCACTCAAAGGGATTGATCGGACACACCACCAGCGCCGGCGTCTTCCCATCCCAGCCCACGTCGCGCAGCGCTTTCTGCCCATACTCCGCGCCCAGCGGCTCAAACGTCCATGCTGTGTCCGTGCCCAATTCCGTCGGCACACCCAACTCGCGCAAAATGTTCCGCGACTCGTTGTTGCGCGCGATCACCAGCGAATTCCGGCAATAACGTCCACACATCTTCGCCACCAGCGGATCCATCCGTCCCGCCTCAGCGCCGTAGCCTACCGACAACTTGTTCTCCGCCGCCGCAATGCCCAGCGACCCAATCATCATGGTCGCCAGCGCATTGGCAAATTTCGATTTGAACATCGAGCCTTCACAAGCCACCACGCCATGATGTTTGGGCACTTCATTCGCCAGAAACGGCGGAAAAATATCCGGCAGCCGCACCTGCGATGTCCCCTCGAAATATCCGCGCGACCGGTCAAAATTGAACGTCATCATGGTGAGGTCAACGTTCTGCGGCCCAAGTATCCGCCGAATCTGTCGCAGCATCTCTTCCACACGGACATCTGAGCCGGTATTACGCGTGCCGTTGTAACCGGCAAACAGCAGCTTCAGTTTTTCGCCCGGCTGCCAAGGTTCCCGCTTGCCCATCATCCACTGAATCTTCTTACCTTCAATGATGCTCGACACCCACGCTTCCAGAACGAAGTCCATCATGCGGCAGACCCTCCCGCCTTCATGCTCTCGGGCCAGGGTTGATATGGATATTCAAAATTGTGCTCGCGGCTGAACCGGAGCAGCGGAAAACTATATTGCGAGAACGGCGCTGGCTTGCGTCCCATTTCGGTGGTTACGCGCGTATTGTCAAACACCGTATTCCAAGTCAGGTAAGGCAGAAAAACCTTCATCAGCGCCGCGCCGTGCCCCGCCGCTCCTTTGCGATTCGCCAGCGTGTTGACGATGGAGCCGAACGGCTTTTCGAGAATCGGCAAAAACGCTGGTCCGCGCTTGTTCTGCGCAGCGGCAAGCGCCTGGGTCAATTCCTGGAATGACTGGGAACCGTTGCCTGAAGAAAGATGATAGGTATCGTGGGCGGGATTCGCCTTCATGTGCAAGGTTGAAATCGCATCGGCCACGAAATCCACATTCACAATGTCAATCTTGTCATGCGGACGAAATGGCAGCACCGGCAATCCCGCCAGGAACACAAACGACCGCACCATATCGAACTGCGTCGTCTCCGGATAGCGGCTGTCTCCCAAGACAATGCTCGGCCTGAAAATTATCAGCGGCACTTCCGGCAGCAACTCGCGCACCATATGCTCGCAGAATTTCTTAGTCCGCGCATAGGGATCGTAATCCGATCGTTCCCACTCAATCGACCGGTCTTCCAAAACAACTTCATGACTGCGTTTTCCCGCCACGGCCACCGTGCTCACGTTCGAGAACCGCCGCAGCCCGTGATAGTACTGCGATCGCCGCGCCAGTTGCACCACTTCGAGCGTGCCGCGCAGATTCACGTTCAAACAACTTTTTTCCGATTTCCGATTCAGCGATGCCGCACAATGGATCACCGAATCGGTGGTGTGCACGAGCCGGTCGTAGTCGTCCGGCTCGAGCCCGAACTGGGGTGCTGTCAGATCGCCACGAAAAATCCGGACCTTCGCCTGCAGGTATTCGTAAAACCTGGGAAACGGCAGGTGCAGCTGCAAGGCCCGCCAAAGCCGCAATTCCGCGTCGCGCGGATCGCGGCCGCGCACCAGCAGATTCAAGCTCGCGTCGTGCTGCTCGAGCAGATTCGCAGCCACATGCGCGCCGATATACCCGGTCCCACCGGTCAGGAATATTGCCACGTTGCTCCGTTTGTTCCCGTCTTCACGGCATCGCCGTTTTCTGTGGTTGAAGTTGTTGTCGCCGGCGATGGCGGCATCCGCAGCACACGCGGCGTGCGCGCTTCGAGCGGTCGCCCTTCAATCAGCGGATATGTCCACCGCCGCAATGCCGGAATATGGATGTCGATCCAATACTCCCACCAATCCAGCCCCGCCGTGTCGTATCCGAAGATTTCTTTCTCTTCAGGCGGGAGAGCCTGCGACAACTTCTCCACATTATCCGCGACAAAGTCATGCTCGTTCTGCAGAATAAACGGCTCGAACAAACCGATTAACTTCTCCACACGTTCGAGGTTGCGCTCCTGCCTCGCCAGAGGTTTCTTCATCGCCGATGGCAGCGGTGACATCACCCGTTGAATGGTCTTGATAATCATCTTCTGCGCTGGCGCCGACATGCGGTTGTAACGTTGTTTCGAAACCGGAATCGCATCCATGCGCAAGCGCAGCCAGTACTCCAGACCCTCCTGTGCCCGATAGTGGCGCCGGTGTCCCAGGGTCGTCAATTCAATCGACCGCCCCATGTCGCAGGGATTCGTGACCGACGTCGCCAGCTGATACAGCGGATCGTGCCGCCGCTCCACTAGCGCCGCGGCAATCAGCGTCATCCCGGCGCACACCGCGTCCACCGGAATAATATCCAGCCGCTTGCGTTCGTTCGAGGGCAGTTGCCGGAACGTCGTCCCCAGAAGATACGACAGCGACGCCGAAGTGTTGATGCCCTCATTCCACCCGCGAAACGGCTTCTCGACCGAAGTCTCGACAATGGACGGACGCACAATCGCAATCGGCAGCCCCGCGCCATCTTTTCCAATATGTTTCGCAATCAGAGATTCCGCCAGGCTCTTGGTGAACGTGTACGTATTCGGCCAGCCCAGTTCCTGCGCGCGCCGCGTGCCCTCTTCCGTAAGATAATTCTTCAGCCAGCGCACCCGGTTCTTGCGGATCTGATTTTCCAGCGCCTGCCCGCTCAGCCCTTTCGCCGCATGTTCTTTCCCCAGCGCCTGCTTTTTCAGTTCTTCAGTGACTTCCGGCCCTTCCGCCCGCGCTTCCGCCGACTCCACCAGCTCATGCAGGCGATACCACTCTTTTTCCGCATCAAAGTCTTTCAGGTGCGACGGCGTGTAATTCGGACGCACCCGCTCACTCACGCGCCCATCGCGCTGTCCGGCTACGTAGCAAGTCGAAAGATGCAGCAACGCTGCGTGATCGGACCCACGAATGAATTCGATCAGGTGATAGGTCGAATCCACATTCACGGCCAGAGCGTCCCGCAGATCGGGATTGAAATCCGTCAGCCCCGAGCTGTTAATGATCAGATCGAGATCCCGGCGCAGACGCGCAGCGGTCTCAGCATCCAGCGCCAAGCCAGGCTGCGAAACATCGCCCTCGACCACCTCGATCTTGTCCGCCAGCAGGGCGCCGAGCCGGTCGCCGTATTTCTCGAACAAAGGATCGAAAACGGGCGATTCTTCCATCATCTTTTCGAAGCGCTTCTGCGCCTCGCTCGACTTCTGCCGCCGGATCAACAGATAGAGTTTCCCGATTTCGGGTAAATCCATCAGCGTATTCGCCAGCCACACCTTACCGATGAATCCGGTGACGCCGATCAGCATTACGCGCTTTCCGTCCAGCGCCTTGCGCACCGAAAACGGCGCCGCATGCCGTTTTTCGTCGAAATACACAATCGGACGAACGCGCGGCGCCTCGACCCGCACCACCGGCCCAATCGCCGAGGCCAAAGCCTTTGGACCACGCAAACCGAGAGCGCGTACCCATCGCGCCGGACTCTGCTGCCCGTCCGGGCCCGCTTCACGAATGCGCGCAAACAATCCCCGTGGCCGGATCACCGGACTCAGCAACCGTCCCGTAGCAACTCCGTTGCGGAAGTCGAGGCGGTTGGCAATCATCCACCGTACTCCCAGATGCCGCGCCAGCGGCCGCATCACATGCTCCAACCCCTGACTCACCAGCACTACATCCACGCCTGTGGCCTGCAAGGCCTTCAGGTGCCGCACTCCCTCTTCTTTCAGCAGCGGCTTCAACTTGTATTCGAATTCCTCTTCACCCAGCAGATCGAGCCGGTCGCGAGTAATCCCGCGCAGCACGGCGTGAACAATCCGGGTGGCGGCGATGCGGTTCGCCGCATACAAGAATGGCCGCAGCAGCGCCATCAAAAGCACCAGGCTGCGGCGAGCTGCCCGCGCGATATACGTCTGGCTGTTCCAGGTAAAAAAAGCGATTGGACGAACCGTGGTCAGCTCCAGCAGGCTTCCCTCGACCCGCCAGTAAACCGGCGACGAGGGCCGCGGTCGCCGAGGCGGCGAAGCGGCGCGCGGGGCCGACGGTTGAGATGCGGCCGATGCGCTCGGATCAGGCGACAGCCCCGCCCGTTCTCGTTCTCTTTCGAGATGGTTCACAGGTTCCACGAATCAATACCCGGCTCCGCCTTGTTCACAGACACGTTTCCGGAATAATCTCCTCGGCTCACTGTACCCTCGGGGAGCAGTGCGGAATCATCTATTTTAACCTCTACCTCCCAAAGCACGAAAAATAACCGCAATCCCATCTCCGCCCGGGTTCTGGCAGCGGTTAAGGGCGTGACGGTTGACCGCGGCCTGGCCTCACTTTCCACGGGCCAGTTCCCGAATCTGGTTCAGGTACCCCACATATACGGGGATCGGGATATCGGGCGAGTCCCCATCATTCAGGAAATGAGACAGCCGAATTTCCATGGGAATCGAACTGATGACTTCGCGAAACCGAGCCATTTTTAAATACTTCACTCGCCAGATCTCGAGCATCGACGAACGAAACTCCTCGCTGATAAAGCCCATCCGGCGCTCTCCCAGATAAACGGCGTCGAAATGGCGTGTCCCGAGCGCCTTCCGAACAGGATCGCCCGCCGGAGAGAATACGTATACCAGGTGAAAAACATCCGCCAGATCGCCCCACAGGGTCTTTTCTTCGAACGCGCTGAAGCGGAACGAGGTCGCACCGCGCTGCTGAACCACCCGCGCCCGATCGTTTGGCTTCAGCCCATGACGCCCCAGTTCTTCACGAAACCATTGCAATCGACGGCTGCCCGGGGCAAGGTTGTGCCGCAGGAATTCCACCGCGTATGCGTTCGGCAGATAGATATTGGGATCGCGATCCAGGCGCGCCAGCCACACACCCCAGTCCTTCTTTTCCAATAAGTCGAGTAACTCCTTCAAATCTGCCAGCGTAACCTCGGGGTGATACTTAACGGCCTGCCAGAAGTGTTCAGTCGAATCGTAAGTCGCGCCATAAAGATCGATGCCTTCTTCAATCGGGTACCAGTTCGACAGTACACGCCCAGGGATCGAGGACGACACGCTCCAGCAGTTCAGCGAGTGCTTCCACTTTTCCTGAACCGCCAGAAATGCCTCGCCATACCCTGGCGGGACCCTCTCGGTTACGCGCGCCAACGCCTGCCGTAATTCCTCGCTGGTGTGTGTTGCCAGAGTCTCGAGCGGCCGTTCATCTTCCATGGAAATCACGCGGCTTTCGATCCCGCGCCGCAGCAACTCGCCCTCCAGTTGCCGTCGCTGCCCTTCATCCAGGCCGCCCGGAACATTCCAGCGCTGCGTTTGCGACTCGATGTAGGGGAATAACTCGGCCAGTGATTTGAACTCGATGAAGCCATGAAGCGCGAACGTCACGGGCCGACCATCCTTTACGATGGTGGTTGAAGGAGTAACCAATGCCTGCAGTGAAACAGCTTCCGCGCGCAGCGGCGGGCTCACAATCAAGAACGTCAAAGCCATACATAGCATCCGCCAAGATACGGCTCGTATCTTTCGTGAATGTTCGTCCACAATCCCTCCACCACATTAGTACTCGCGACTTAGTTACCGGCTGCCGGAACGATGAAGCAACAGCCAGCCACGATCAATCCGCGCAGTTTGTGACGGAGTTATGCTCGCCGGTGGAGAGCCGCGCGTCCCGTCCGGCTGAACCCTTCGACTCCGCTCAGGGCAGGCTCGCGAGGTGCCCATCCGTCCACCGCATGGCACATCACGCCCTCGCGGAACCCGTTGGAACTTTACTCCCCGAATACCGCGCGATACACTCCACCCGCCAGCACTCCGCCCACAATCGGAGCCAGCCAGAATAGCCACAATTGCGAGAGCGCCCATCCGCCCACGAAAATTGCGGGCCCCGTACTGCGCGCCGGGTTCACCGAGAGGTTCGTTACCGGAATTCCAATCAGGTGAATCAGCGTCAGCCCAAGTCCGATTGCGATCGGCGCAAATCCCGCCGGAGCCCGCTTGTCCGTCGATCCCATGATGATCATCAAGAAGAAAAACGTCAGCACCACTTCCGCCACCAGGCACGAGAGCAGTGGATATCCGCCGGGAGAATGCGCCCCGTATCCATTCGAAGCAAAGCCGCCACTCAAGGTGAAGCCGGCCTTGCCGCTGGCAATTACATAGAGCGTGCCCGCGCCCGCGATGCCCCCGAGCACTTGCGCCACCACGTAGGGCAGAAACTCCGATGCCGGAAATCGCTTTCCTGCCACCAGTCCCGCTGAAACCGCGGGATTCAGATGACACCCCGAAATGTGTCCGATGGCGAATGCCATCGTAAGGAGCGTTAGCCCGAAGGCCAGCGCCACGCCTAGAAATCCGATGCCCAGCTGCGGAAATGCCGCGTCCAGCACCGCTGCACCGCATCCCCCGAATACCAGCCAGAAGGTTCCGAAAAATTCCGCAATAGCTCGCTTCGATAGGCTCATATTCCCCCCTCGGTGAACGTTAGTAGTGAACTTGACTGCGAAGGCGCCAGCGATTGTACCGCAATCTCCGAAGAATATTAGAGTCTGTGCAAGGGTTGGTAGCGCGACTGCGCTCCGACAGTTCAGAGTTTATTCAGCCCGTCGAGCGCCGCAACTTTATAAGCTTCCGCCAGCGTCGGATAGTTGAACACCGTGTCGCGAAAATATTCGATGGTGGCTCCCATGGTGAGCACCGCTTGTCCGATGTGCACGATCTCCGCCGCGCGATCCCCAATAATGTGCACGCCCAGCAATTTCAGCGTGTCCGGATCAAACAGAATTTTCAGCAGACCCTGATCGTCGCCCAGCATCTGCCCTTTCGCCAGTTCCGAGTAGCGCGCCATACCGCTCTCATACGCGGTCTTTTTCAGGGTCAACTCTTCCTCGGTGGCCCCCACCATCGAAATTTCTGGAATGGTGTAGATGCCGTAGGGGATCAGGTTCGGTAGCATCCGGCTGGGTTTGCCGAACATGTGACAACCCGCCAACCGGCCCTGCTCCATCGAAGTACTGGCCAGCGCGGGGAAGCCAATCACATCGCCCGCCGCGTAAATGTGCGGCACGGCGGTCTGAAAGTGTTCGTTCACCGCCAGTTTGCCGCGTCCATCCGCGGACAGCCCGGCCGCCTCGATCTTGAGCTTGTCGCTGTTGGCTTTTCGCCCAATCGTGTAGAGCAGCGCCTGGCCGCGAATCTTCTTTCCACTCTCCAACGTCGCAAAAACTTTGTCCCGCTCTTCGTCGAAGCCGACCGATACCACTTTCTCTCCGACCCGGAAAACCGTTCCCAGCTGCCGCAACTGGAAGCACAGACTTTCGATAATTTCCCGATCCACAAAATCCAGCAGCGTCGGACGCTGGTCGATTAGCGTCACCTTCACCCCCAGCGCCGCGAACATGGACGCATATTCCAGTCCGATAATCCCCGCGCCCACCACAATCAATTCGCGCGGTATCTCGTCCAGGCAGTGCACCTGATCCGAGTCAAAGATGCGCTTCCCATCCACCGGAATCCCATCAATGTGCGCCGGCCGCGTGCCGCAGGCGATCAGGATCTTCTCTCCTCGAATCTGCTGTACTCCTTCGTCCGACACGATCTCAATCGTATGGGGATCGGCAAAGTGCGCGTCGCCTTCGAGCGCGGTCACGTAATTCCGCCGCAGTTGCGCCTTGATCACCTCCACTTCCCGCGTCATGACCGCCTGCGCACGCAGCACCAAATCCGACATCATGATCCGGTCTTTCACCACGTAACCGCGCCCATAGAACGACCGCTGCCGCAAGCCGCTCAGGTAAAGCACAGCCTCCCGCATGACCTTGCTCGGGATCGTCCCGGTATGAACGCAAACCCCTCCCATGGCAAGCCGCCGGTCGATGACCGCGACTTTCTTGCGCATCTTTGCCGTACAAATCGCGCCCTTTTGCCCCGCCGGACCGCTTCCGATCACCACCAGATCGTATTCGTTAGCCTGCATAAAAGTGCGCTTCGCCGCAGCAAGAAAGTACCATTTTCCTCCTGCGCGCGGAAGTCATCTTTGGTATCGCCCGAAGAATTAAGAGTCCCTTAATAATTTTGCAACGTGGGGCGCGGGCGTCCCCCGCCCGCGAACTCTATCCACGGGAACAAGCTCGCAGCCCTGAAACTCACTTCACGCAGAACGCAACAATCGTTCGCCCGCGCGGACCAGACAGTTTTTCGAGCAGCTTCGATTCCAGGTCGTCGGGGTCAGCGACCATCTCGCAGGCCGCAATTTGTTCATCCGTCGCGCCGTGGAAACACAACTCGCAGACTCCAAGACCACCTTCTGCTCGCACCGGGGGACCAAACGTGCGGCACGTCATCGGCCTGGCATCGTAAAGATCGCACAGTCCCGTCGCCAGATCGAGCACCGGACACGGCTCATCGTTGCCAAATTCAGCAAACCGCTCCTCCGCCTCCGAGCCTTCCTCAAACACTGCCGCATCGAGCACGCCCGTTTTTGCGTCGCCGGGAAACTCCGCCGTCAACCGCCGAATCGATGCCCGCGCCCGCTCGCGAATCCGCCACGCCCGCTTCGGGTCCGTCTTTTCGAGGCGAGCCAACCCCTGCTGCAACCGCACCACATCCAGTTGATTGATGGCAAACACACCCACGCAACACTGCGTGCATCCCGGCCGGCACACCAGCCACTCGCGGCTACGCCGCGAGGCGTCGGCCAAAGCCGCGTCCACGATCTGGATCAACGTCGAATCTGCAGTCGGCAATCGCCGCGGTGGCATCCCGGAAGCATATCGCATCTTCCCCGTGGCCAGGATGCCGCAGTGTCCTTGCGTTCCACCCCTAAATAGCCTTTGATAAACCCATGACCATCTCGCGTCGCCGATGCCTGCTGTGGCTCGCCCTCATCCTGTCGCTAGTGACCGTAACTGCCGCCGAAGATTCTCCGAAGAACAAATACCTGCTTTTCGTCGGCACGTACACGGAGAAGGAGAGCAAGGGAATTTATGCCTATCGCTACGATGCCGCATCCTCCGAACTAACTCCGCTCGGCGTAGCGGCAGAAACCTCCAATCCCTCATTCCTTGCGATCGACCCGAGCCGCCGCTTTCTGTATGCCGTGAATGAAGTCCAAAACTACAAAGGCGCCAGCAGCGGAGCGGTGAGCGCCTTTGCTATCAATCGCCAGACCGGCAGGTTGTCGCTTTTGAACGAGGTTCCTTCGCGCGGTGCCGACCCGTGTTACATCGCATTCGACGACACCGGAAAATATGCTCTGGTAGCCAACTACACGGGCGGGAGTGTCGCTGTATTCGCGGTTCATCCGGACGGCCACATCGGCGAGGCCTCCGCGTTCGTTCAGCACCGAGGGTCGAGCGTCAACAAAGAACGTCAGGAGGGCCCACACGCGCATTGGATCGAGACCACCTCCGACAACCGTTTCGCCATCGCCGTCGATCTCGGGCTGGATGAGTTACTCGTGTACCGCTTCAATTCAAAAATCGGATCCCTGACCGCAAACAATCCTCCTTACGCCCAGCTCAACCCCGGAGCCGGACCGCGCCACCTCGCCTTTCATCCCAACGGCAAGTTCGCCTACGTAGTGAATGAATTGCAATCCAGCATCACCGCATTTTCGTATGACAGCAGCCGCGGCGCGTTGCAGAAGCTGAATTCCGTTACGACCCTTCCAAGAGGATTCTCCGGAAGCAACGACACCGCCGAAATCAAGATCCATCCCAGCGGCAAATTTCTCTTCGCTTCCAATCGCGGACACGACAGCATAGCCGTCTTCGCCATCGATAGCACGACCGGTTCTCTGACCCTGGTCGATCACTTCCCCACGCAAGGCAAGACGCCGCGTAGCTTCGAGATCGATCCCACCGGCAAGCTTCTGTTCGTGGCGAATCAGGACACGAACAATATTGTGATCTTTCGCATCGACCCAGACACCGGGAAGCTGACTCCGACAGGCAAGACGTTGTCCGTGCCCTCGCCCGTGTGCTTGAAGTTCTCGGCGCAGAACTGAATTGGACGTTGCTTTGACTACTTGGTCGCGTAATGCTCCGCACTGAGAAAGTGCAGAGAAACGTAGGGCTCGTCACCAAGCACCCAACTATCGTGACCGGGAGGTCCAGGTGGGATGTAGAAGAGCATCCCCGCGCGTAGTTCGTGGATGGTACCGTCCTCCATCGCAGCTGTGGCACCGCCTGAAAGCACGAGCCCAACGTGCTCCACGTTACACCGCGATGCCCCCACGCTGGGCCCCACATGAACCGACCACTTCCACCCCGGCTGATACGTAGCGCGACCGATAGCCATCCCCCCGAGCCGGACAAGTTCGAATTTTCCTTTTTCGAATGTCCGCACTTCGTCCGGTTCTTCAAAGCGCTTCAGGATGACGTCGAGCATGTTATGGTCCAGTCACGTTGGGGGACGGACCTAACTGCAGCCCCAACTCGGCTACCTCTCGTTCGGTCTGGAATCCAAGCCAGTGTGCGACTTCATGCCAGACAACAGTCTTCAGAACGCTGTCGACCTGATTGCCCGCATAACGAAGTACGGGGCCGCGGTAGACGTGAATCACAGTTGGAGTAACTGGGCTAATCCAATTCACCTTCTTCGAACGTGGAATGCCGAAAAAGCGGCCGAGAGTTTCGCGTCCTGGCTTCGGATGAAGGGGCTCTTCGAGGATCTCGATCGGGGGAAAGTCGGGTAGCTCCCGGATCGTCGAGGGAAGCGTCTGGTAAGCCACGTTTACCCTCTCCTGGAATCCCTCATCTATGGATGCCTTCGGGTCCCCGTCGGGCAGCTCTTCCGCCGAGAGCGCAACCTCTTTCTCATTCAGCCCTAGGGGATGGAGGAACGGCAAATCCCCGCCGTTCCCCTTCGTGCGCTCATTCCACCATAACGGGCTCAGCAGCGGTGGGTCACTCTCATCCTCATCTTTATCGTTTTTGCCCTCCCACCAGAAGGGGCTTAGTGGTGCACGACTGGCGTCATCTGCCATAGCGCCAATTTTAGGCTCCTAGCAAAGCGATTACCAGCGTCTATGCCTTAGGTCGCGGGTTGCGGCAAGAAAAATGGCGGTCTACTTTGAGGCCGCCAACTTCGGATTCAAGTGTCTTGGAGATCTTAGTCTCCCGCCACCGGCTCGCCAACTTCTTCAGTCTCTTTCTCTTTCGCGGCGCCGTGGCCGTTACCGTTGGCCGGAACAATCGCCGAGGCAATCGCGCCCAGCGGAATGAATCCCGCTTCATTCGAAGTAGCCGGCTTTTCCTTCAGCACCACTTCCCGATAGAGCTGCGCCATGCGCGCGTCGTAAGCCGCGTCGTTCTTAACCTTGTTGGTCTCGGCCTTCTTATCGCGAGCCCGCAACTTTTCTTCGCGCGCTGTCTTGGCGATGCCCAGCTTGTCGAGATCGTGCTGCACTTCGTTGGTTACGATTTCGTCGCGCAGGTACAGGGCGTGCGTTTCGTCCTGCATCTTGACTTTCTTGCCGCCCGCGAAGATCTCGTGACGTCCATGCTCTTCGTACCACTTGGTGAGCGTCGAAGTCATGTGCATCTTCTCGATGATGTTGCGCCAGCCCACGCCCGTGTTGTAAGCGCAGAAGCTGATTTCGCCTTCCTGCGTGGCATAGGGAATAATGCACTGCTCGGTGCGCCGGAAGTCGTAGTTAAACAGATCCTGGAACCACATTCCGGCGATGAACAGGAAGTTCCAACGGTCCTGACGGCGCTTCATCACGTCGTCAATCGTACGCTCCGGACCGACCTTGCCGTAGTTCCTGCCCGTAGCGTTGAAGTTCTTGTCGAACTTCTTGAGCAGGTCGATCATCTTGAAGTGCGTTGGCGATTGGAACGGATCGTAGTTCTTCATCAAACAAAGCGCCATGCCGAACGCAGTCCAGAACTTCGAACGAGCCGCGTCGTTGACTTTGGCAATGTCCTTAGCCAGTTGATCGCCCTTGAGGAACGCAGTCACCGGCACCGCTTCCTTGGTTTCCTTGTCGATCATTACCGCCATGCCGGTTCCGCAATTCGGATGGCATCCGCAAGAAAGCTGGCCCCAGTCGTTATTCGCATCCTGGGCATGCAGGACATCGGCCCAGTCTGAGAAAGTGCTCATGAAGCTGATGGGGAACCAATCGCGGGTAGGTTCGCCAAAGCCCGTCTGATTCTTCACGTCGTGCGCCAGATGCGCCAGGGTGTAACGTTGCGCTTGCCGGCGTTCGTCGGTAATGGCCTCGTCGCGTCCGGTGAAGGAAACGGGCTGGAAACTCAGGAAGCCGATCTTTTTCGGATTGTCGAGCGCGAACTGAATGATTCTTCCGACCTGCTCGTTGTTGATGCCGTTGATGATGGTGATGACGGGCACGATTTCGCAGCCGGCCTTGTGCAGGTTGTCGATGGCTTTCAGCTTTACGTCAAACAGGTTGCCGACGGCGCGATGGTCGTTGGCGGCGTTTCCGATTCCGTCAAACTGCAGATAGGCATAACGCATGCCGGCTTCAACCGCTTGCTGGCAGAATTCAAGACTCTTGGCGAATTCAATTCCGTTGGTGGCCGCCTGCACGCTGTTGTATCCAACTTTGCGGGCGTACCGAACCGCGTCGAGAAAATACGGCGAAAGCGTCGGCTCTCCGCCGGAGAACTGCACTGACATCTGCCGCTTCGGTTTCACCGTGATCGCGTTGTCGAGCACGGTCTTGATTTCTTCCCACGTCAGTTCGTGGACGAAACCAACCTGGTTCGCGTCCATGAAGCAGGGGTCGCACATCATGTTGCAGCGGTTGGTGAGATCGACGGTGAGCACGGCTCCGCGCCCATACTTCACTGTCGACGAACCGTGGTGATGCAGATGCTCGTCCTTATGGGCGCGAATATCGCGGCCAGGGAAAACTTCTTCGAGGTGCTTTGAAAATTCCGTATCAATCGACATCAGGTCTTCGAAATGCCCGTGCTTGGGGCAGTCCTTGACCATCCAAAGCTTGCCGTCCCGCTCGATGATCTGCGCCTTGATCTCGCCGACCTTTTCGTTCATTAGCACGTCGACTGGCAGGTGGCCGTCGAGAATCTGCTGCCGAATTTCCGGCACGCACTTGGGGCACAGCGAATCAGTCGAGCGCGGCCAGCCGAGCGGCGGCTTCGACTTTTCCCACGACTTGAGCAGGGGCTTCTCCGACCACTTGGGAATCGGCGCGTCATTCGGAGCAATGCGGTTCAATCGTTCAAACACTGCCCATGCGCCCGTAGCGGCAACCGTCACGGCCTTCTCTACATATTTTACCGGCTTGTGCATTCTGCTCTCGCTTTCCTCAGCTCGGGAGATTAGAACTGTCCTCGCGGTCCCGCGTGCGGGAACCTGTGTATATAGACTTTTCCACGAGGGAAACCTACCTGAAACCCAGAAGTTTCGATGTGGAATGGCTCATGGTGATCTTATTGAAACCGCGTACGTTACGCACGAAGAAGGCAACGAAGGGGTGAAAAACGGGGTTAAGCGGGGATTAGCGGGATTTTATGGTGCTAAGTTATTGAAAAAGCAAGGAGAGGGAAGTGCAATGAAGGCTGATCTTAACGCCCTTATATTCTGTCATCCTGAGCGGAGTAGAAGCTTCGCGAATGCGAAGCATCCACGGAGTCGAAGGACTCCTACTCCGCTCAGGACGACAGTGGCGAGAAGATGACGGCAGGCCAGGCTTCACCAAAAGCGAGTCGCGCGCCGCGCTACAATAGCATCGGAGTTTCCTATGCGAGAAGTCGTTGTGGTTTCTTCCGTCCGCACTCCGGTGGGCCGCGCGTTCAAGGGTACGCTGCGGGCTACGCGTCCTGATGAACTGGCCGCGGTTGCGATCAAGGGCGCGCTCGATCGCGTGCCGCAGCTTGATCCCGGGTCAAACTATAAGGAAATTGAAGACGTCATCCTGGGCTGCGCCATGCCTGAGGCTGAGCAGGGGATGAACGTGGCTCGCATTGCCTCGCTGCGCGCGGGGCTGCCGGTCGAGGTGTCGGCGGTGACCGTCAATCGCTTCTGCTCGTCCGGCTTGCAGGCGATTGCCATGGCGGCTGAGCGCATCATGAGCGGCGGCGCCGAGGTGATAGTGGCGGGTGGGACGGAATCGATGTCGTTGATCCCCATGGGCGGCAACAAGATTTCTCCCAACCCGTGGCTGGTCGATCATTATCCGGATGCATATCTTTCGATGGGGCTGACGGCGGAGCGGCTGGCGACGCGCTTTGCCATCACGCGCGAGGCATGCGATCAATTTTCCTTGCACAGCCACCAAAAGGCGCTGGCGGCGATCGCGGCAGGGAAGTTCGAGGATGAAATCGTCGCCGTGCCGGTCAGCTTTACCACACCGAATGGATCGAAGCCGAAACGAACGGAAATCTCTTTCAAAGTGGACGAAGGCCCGCGCGCCGATACGTCGATTGAGGCTCTGGGGGCGCTCAAGGCCGCGTTTCATGTGAAGGGTGTGACGACGGCAGGGAATTCTTCCCAGATGTCGGATGGCGCAGCGGCGGCCGTGCTGATGTCGGCCGAGCGGGCGAAAGCTCTGGGCATCGCTCCGCTGGCGCGCTATGTCGCGTTCTCGACCGCCGGATACAAGCCGGAAGAGATGGGGTTGGGGCCGGTGTTTGCGATCCCGAAGGCGCTGAAGCTGGCCGGGTTGAAGCTCTCGGACATCGACGTAATCGAGTTGAACGAGGCCTTTGCAGCGCAGTCGCTGGCAGTGATCCGGGAAGCGGGGCTTGATATGGAGCGCGTGAATCCTAACGGCGGAGCGATTGCGCTGGGGCATCCGCTGGGATGCACTGGGGCTAAGCTCACGGCTAGCGTGATCCGCGAACTGAAGCGCCGCAAGGGTCGCTACGGCATGGTAACGATGTGCGTGGGCGGAGGCATGGGCGCGGCGGGGATTTTTGAGAATCTGACGTGAAGTTTTTCGCTGCGTCTTTACCAATCTCTATGTCCGTTGACGCCGTTTTGGAGTATCCTTTAGTTGCTTCTGACCGTCTAAGTAAATAGAACGACAAGGATTTGACCGACTGGCCCCAGTCGGTCGGGAGGTGCTTTATGCGGCTCTCCGGCCTCGTCATCGCAACCATCCTGTGGGTTTCAGCCTCTCTTCTGGCACAGCATTCCTCCGCAGGGGGATCGAGCTCCGGCGGCTCCTCTCACGGCGGTTACTCTGGCGGTTCGTCGGTGAGTTCGGCGAGCAGCCACACCTCCAGCGCTTCGGCTTCGCATGTTGGCAGCACGAGTGCGACGTCGCGGCAACCGTCGTCGTTCTCTAAATCGCCACCCGCCAATGGAAAGCCCTCGCCGGAAAAGAAAAGTTCCCGCTCGTTCCTCCATCTTTTCCGGAAGCCACAGCCGGTGCAGAGTGCGGGGCTCAAGCGCCCAACGCCATGTCTGAAAGGAAAATGCCCGGTCTGCCCGCCGGGAGAAGCGCGCGGCGGCAGTGGCGCATGCGTCGTGGCGAACAATATGTGTGCGGCAGGGCAGTCATGGAACGGCTTTGCTTGCAGCACACAATATTGGTTTAACGATTGCAGCGCTTTAGCGAGTCAACTGGCGGCGCAGCAGCGACGAATGCGCGGGCAGTCTGACCCCGGCCAAGCTCTGATGTACCGGTTGCTGCGGCAGCAGTACGAATCGTGCTTGGCGCGCTACGGTTCGCACACGTTCAGCGACGCGTTCCTGTTCGATACGCTGCCCTATTATCCCTAGACTCCGCGCCACGGTCATCAGCGTTTCAACGTAAGGATCCCCTCTGCGGCGCCTCCCGCGTTAGAATGGTAGCGGTCGCTTGCGCTGAGTCCGCTTGGCGGCCTTTTCAATTCACCGGTTCTAAATTTCGGGGTCTAAATTTCGAGGTCTAAAGAAATGGCCACTACCACACTACCCAGGACCAAGATTCTCGGCGGCAGCTTTCTGCTCGAAGAGCGGCGGACTGCCGATGTCTTCACTCCGGAAGATTTTTCCGAGCAGCAACGGATGATCGGGCAGACGACGGAAGAGTTTACCCTCAACGAAATTCTGCCCCAGGCCGAGAAGATCGAGCATAAGGACTACTCGGTTTCTCGCGATCTGCTGAAGAAGGCTGGCGACCTCGGCCTCAGCGGAGTGGAGATTCCCGAGGCTTACGGCGGCCTCGAAATGGATAAGGTCACCGCCGCCATCATCGCCGACCACATTGCCAAGTACGCCGGGTTTGGCACCACTTGGGGCGCGCATAGCGGCATCGGAATGTTGCCCATTGTTTATTTCGGCACCGAAGAACAGAAGAAAAAATATCTGCCGAAACTGGCCACCGGAGAATTTGTAGGCGCATACGCCTTGTCGGAAGCGACTTCCGGGTCCGACGCGCTCAATTGCCGCGCTCGCGCCGTGCTTTCGCCGGATGGCAAGTACTACATCCTGAACGGCGAGAAAATGTGGATCACCAATGCCGGCTTCGCCGACCTGTTCACAGTGTTCGCGAAAATTGACGGCGAGAAGTTTTCCGCGTTTCTGGTCGAACGGACTTTCCCCGGATTTTCCACCGGCGCTGAAGAGCACAAAATGGGCATTCGCGGGTCGTCCACGTGCCCGGTCATTCTGAACGATTGCAAGGTACCAGTCGAGAACCTGCTGGGCGAGGTTGGTAAGGGGCATATCATCGCCTTCAACATCCTGAACATTGGACGGTTCAAACTTGGCGCCATGTGCGTGGGCGGGGGCCGGGTCTCGATTGAGAGCGCCGTGGCCTACGCCAAACAGCGCAAGGCGTTTGGCAAGACGATCGGCGAATTCGGGTTGGTTCGCGAAAAGATCGCGAACATGGCCACGCTGATCTATGTCGGCGAGTCGCTCGTCTATCGCACGGTCGGGATGATGGATGCCCTGCTCTCGGAAATCGACTCCGCCAGCCCGGACGCGGCAAAAGAACAACGCAAGGCGATCGAGGAATACGCGGTCGAGTGCTCGATCCTTAAAGTCTGGGGCTCGGAGATGATCGATTACGTCGTCGACGAGACGCTGCAGATCTATGCCGGCTACGGCTTCGTCGAAGAGTATCCGGCCGAGCGCGCCTACCGCGATGCTCGCATCAACCGCATTTTTGAGGGCACGAACGAAATCAACCGGCTCATCATCACTGGATTCCTTCTGAAGCGGGCGATGGGCGGCCAGTTACCGCTGATGCCGGCGATCAAGAAGTTGATGGACGAGGTGCTGAGCGGCCCCTCCGTCGGTGAGGAGATTGAAGGTCCGCTGGCGGAAGAGCGCAAACTGGTGGCGCAAGCGAAGAAGTTGGGCCTGTTTATCGCTGGATCGGCAACCCAGAAATATATGATGACGATTCAGGACCAGCAGGAAGTGATGGGCGCGATCGCCGACATGACGATCGAGATCTACGCCATGGAATCGGCGGTACTGCGCGCGCAGAAGATGGTCGAACAACAAGGAGAAGCCTCGGCGGCGCTGCCGGTTGCGATGGCGCGCGTCTATCTGACGCAGGCGCTGGACAAGATCGAAGCAGCGGCCAAGAAGGTTATTGCCGACGTGGCCGAAGGCGACATGCTGCGGACCCAACTGGCGATCGTGCGGAGGCTGGCCAAGCACGAACCGTTCAACACGATTGCCCTGCGCCAGCAAATTGCGCGGAAGACGATTGAGGCAGGGAAGTACACGCTGGCGTAAAGCTATATCCGTCTTGTCATCCTGAGCGGAGCAGGAGGGTTCGCGAAGCGAATCCTCCTGCGGAGTCGAAGGACCCCTACACTTTTACCTGCTGCGACTGGAACATTAGGCTACTCAAACCAGCCGCTGCGGTACGCAATCCACCACGAGAAGTAAATGATAGGGATAGTCGCGCCAACAGCCCACCACAACGGCAGAAGGAAATCGGCGAGCAGCCCAAGCACGGTCATTGAGCCCCAGAAGATCTTGCGCTCCATACTTGCGATTGTAAGGCCATCCGGCCTCTTACCGTTTCCCTCTAGCAGGCGTCGAAGTGACTTCAGTTTGGCTGTAGAGACGGGGCTTGCCCCGCCTCAGTCGCTAGGACGCGGCAAGCCGTTTCTCAACCATCACGCTTTGCGCTTAAGTTCTTCCATCACACTCTGAATCAACTCTTTGGCGTCGGTCAGGTTTTTCAGGATGAGTTGGACATCCATGACCGGTTTGCCCGGCCAGCGCTGGCTCTGGCAGTAGACGCCATGCTGCCCGACCAGCGCCATGGCGTCGGTGACTAGGTCCATCGTAACCGCGAGGCGCCCGCGGGGCACGCCCATGCGGACTTCATAGTGCTCGAGTTCTGCCTGCTTTTCGTCGAAGACGGCCATGCCTGGATTGTAGTGGCGATGTGGGTATAATTCTCGTGCAGCTCTTAGCTCTTAGCCGTTAGCTCCTAGCCAAAAGCCAATAGCTAAGAGCCAAGAGCCAGCCGTTAATCCCAGGAGGACCAATGAAGAAGTTTGCCTTAATTACAGCGGTACTGTTCGCCGTTGCAACACTCGCTTCGGCGCAAATGGGCATGTCCCAGGACAAATCCAAACGGCCCAGTCCGCCCGCCAACGCTTCGTGCAAGTTTTCGGACGGCAAAGCCATCACCGTGGACTATTCCAGTCCGCGCGCGAAAGGCCGGAAGATCTTCGGCGCTGCCAGCGACAAGGCGCTGGTGCCGTACGGAGCGATCTGGCGCACCGGCGCGAATGAAGCGACCACGTTCGTCAGCGATGTCAACTTGAAGGTGGGCGGCAAGGCAATCGCGGCGGGCAGCTACACGCTTTTCACCATCCCGAAGGCGGATAAGTGGACGCTGATTATCAACAAGAAGACCGCCGAGTGGGGCATCCCGTACAAGTACGAAGCCGACGAGTTGGCCCGAGTTGACATGCAAGTTTCGAAGACTACCGCGCCAGTGGAGAACTTCACCATCGCGTTCGACCAGGCCGGCAGCAAGTGCATGCTACGCATGGAGTGGGAAAACACCCGCGCCAGCGTCGAGATTACAAAGTAGAGAATCTGTCGGTGGAGACGGGGCCTGCCCCGTCTCGCCGGCGCTATACTGGAACTCGATGCGGCCCATGTTGCGCTTTCTTTGGAACTCCACCCGCGGCCATCGGATTGCCCCCTGGCGCAGTCCCTATCTCCTGTGGCGCATCGAGACCTACACCGGCGTCAAAATGACCCAGATTGGATTCCTGGAATTCTGGGGATTCTTGTGGACGGAGCGAGGCAGCCTCTGGCGCTTTCTAAAGTGGACAGCGGAAATGGATCGCTACGTCCATCCCGGTGCGAAGAGCAGTTCTTAGCAATTGGCACTTAGCATTTAGCCTAAACCTGGGCCTGGGGATCGTGTGCTTTTGAGCTAACGGCTAGTTGCTAAGTGCTAAATGCTGAATCACGGTCCTTCCATCACCACATTGACTTCGCTGCCCTTGCCCGCGCCCAGCAATTGGAAGGCTGATCCGCGGTTGGCGGCGACTTCCAGAAAACCCATGCTGCCGAGGATGCCGAAGACTTCGCCGGGAGTGCCCTCGGCGTAGTTGATGCACATGCGCGTCGCTTGGGCCTTGGTTCCAATCGCAATCTTGAAAGCAGGTGGAGTGGCCTCGAAAAGCTGGGGCGCATCCTGCGGAGTGATGTTGGTGATGAGATTGCCAAAACGATCCACTTTCAGCACCACGCCTCGTAAGGTCCGCTCGTCCACCGGCTTGGGCCGCGGCGCGGCAAAGCGGACGTAGTCGGTGATCTCTTCGCCGAAGCGGCTGGGTTCGACTCCTTTAGCAAGAAAAGCCGCGACCGGCGAAAAAATATCGCGGCCGTGGAAGGTGTTGCTGCGGGGCTGCAGAAAATAATGCTCGGCGGTGACGTGGCGGACCGAAAGCCGCTCCTCACGCTCGTAGACCAGGGAAAGCACGCCGTTGTCGGGAGCCACAAACTTGTGGCGCTCGCTGGTCAGGATGATCGGCCGCCGCGCAGTCCCGACTCCGGGATCGACGATCACCATGTGCACGGTGCCGGTAGGGAAGTAGGAGTAGGCCTGCGAAATCGTCAGCGCTCCATCCAGAATGTCGAAAGGCTGCACCGCATGGCTGATGTCGATGATCTGCGCCTCGGGAGCAATCTCCAGGATGACGCCTTTCATAGCGCCGATGAAATGATCGTTGAGTCCGAAATCAGAGGTGAGAGTGATGATCGCGTTGCGTTCCAATCCGTTACCTCGTTGAGTCGGCAAGTTTTCAGGAACCCCCACGAAGTATCGAATGTCGCACGAGGGCGCGTCAAGGCAAAGTCAGCTTTCAGCCATCAGCATTCAGCCAGTTCAGGGAACGGTTTGGCTGATGGCTCACGTCTGGTTTAGTCGACTTGCACGTCGCCGGAACCCGTGTGAACGGAAACCGTGGGACCTCCGCCGCGTACCTTGCCCACCACGCTCTTCCGAGATTCTTCAATGCGGCCCTCGACGGTCGTAGTCACCGGATGGCCCAGCGTAACGGTTCCGGAGTTCGAAGAGATGTCGACATCAAAGGCGGCGTCCGATGGCACTTGCAGGTTCACGTTTCCCGAGCCGGTACGGACGCTCCACATGTTCTTCGGCGAGCCTTTGCCGTGAATGTCGCCGCTCCCCGCTTCCGCACGGAATCCGCCATTGATGCCGCTGACGGTGATGTTGCCGGACCCGGTGCGGATGTCCACGTCGCCCGCGCCCATTTCTTCGACGTCGATGTCGCCGCTGCCCGCTTTAATCTTCGCGGGTCCCGAAAGCTCGCGTCCGCGAACGTTTCCCGATCCCGTCTGGAAATGCATTTCACCAGTAAGACGCGCCAGTCGCAGGTCGCCCGATCCGCTCTCGAGATCAATGTTGCCCTTCAGTCCTTCGACCGTCTGATCGCCGCTGCCAGTATGGGAGCGAATCGCGGTGTTCTCGGGGACGGTGATTTCGTAGTCGATCGAAATGTTCTGGAAGTTCACGTAGTCGATGCGGATGCTGTTGCCGTTCTGGCGAATCGGAGGATTGTTCTGCAACTCCTGCACCTCCGCCTTGTGGTTGCCTCCGAACCAGGAATCGCCCGAGTGAATCTTGGCGTGAATCGAGACCGTTCCCGCAGCGCCGTTGCGAACGGTAATGTCGCCGGAGCGAGTCAGTACCTCGAGGTCCACCGGGCCACTCACCTGAAACGAGCGGTCAAAAGTTCCGATGACCGAAGCGAAGCTGGCCAGCGAGGTCGCCAAAACGAAAATCAGCGTGTGCACGGCTCGATGGCGAATCAAGAGAACGTTATTCATAGCGATCTGACTCCGTAAACCAGGTCTCAGGTGTCAGGTCCCAGGCGTCAGGCTGCTTGGTTTTCCTAAGACCTGAGACCTAAGACCTGCCTTCCTACTGCAGCACCACTTGGTCGCCTTCCTTCAGCCCTTTCAGCAACTCGGTCTTCGCGCCATTCGATATTCCGATGTTGACGGCAATCTTCTTCTTGCCTTCTTTTGCCTTCGGGTCGGGCACTTCGACCGAGGCATTCTTGTCCTTGTCGTAGATGATCGAGCCTTCCGGAATCTGGAGCACGTTCTTGTGTTCTTCGAGAATGATCTCGGCGTTGGCCGTCATCATGGCTTTGAGCACGCCCTCGGGATTGTTGATCGAGACACGTACTTCGAACGTCGTGACATTGTCCTTTTCGACGCCCATGGGAGAGATCTTTGTCACCTTGCCGGTGAACGTCTTGTCTTTGAACGACTCGACTTTGATGCGGGCGGGTTGTCCCAGATAAACCTTGCCGATGTCGCTCTCGTCCACTTTGCCTTTGACGTAAACCTCGCTGGTATCGCCGAGCGTCATGACTAGGGTCGCGGTGGAACCCAGCACGAGAATCGAACTGACCGCATCGCCAATTTCCACATCGCGTGAAAGCACGATCCCATCAATCGGCGACTCAATCGTGGTGTATCCCAACTGTTCTTCGAGTTGTTTAAGGTTCGCGCGGTCCTGTGATACTTGCCCCTGCGCCTGCCCAATCTTGGCCTGCAAAACCTGTAGCTGCGCTTTAGCCACATTCTGCTTGTTCAGCGACATCTCGTAGTTCTTCTCCGCGTCATCCAGCGCGGAAGCGGAAACCACGCCATCCTTTGCCATGCCTTGGGCACGCTCATAGGCGCGCTTCAGCAGCGGCACGTCGGGACCCTCGGCATCGACTTTGGCGCGCTCCAGGTCGGCGCGCGTGCCGTTCAAGCTGGCGGTCGAAGCCTCCAGTTGCGCGCGCGCCTGGTCGACGCGAGCTTGAATCTCGTCCCGGTCAAGTTCGGCGAGCAACTGGCCTTTTTTCACACTGTCGCCGTAATCGACGTAGAGTTTTTTCACGATGCCGCTAGCCTTGGACTTAATCTCGACCTCGGTGATCGGCGTGATCTTGCCGGTCGCCACCACGCTTTTCGCCAGATCACCTTTTTCGACCTTGGCAAGCTTCGAGGCATCGATCTTGGTCCCGCTGCTGGATGCGATCAGCGCGCCGGCAACCACCAGGATAAGAACGGCTGCTCCAATCGAGCTCCAGATGATGATTCGCTTGCGCCGCTTCTTCTTACCATTACCATTCCCGTTGCCTTGCACGACCGCCTCCTGGTGGAATCCAAAATCTAAGAACTGGCCTTCAATCGTTATTACGCGAAACCCATCAGATTAGTTCCGCAAGAATTGTCGAACTTCCTATCAAGACATCGCTGCTACCTGCTTAGACCGCCGGCAAACGAAAAGGAAAGCGACCTCCATGGGTCTTGTAATCCAGCAGGCTGTGGAAACCAAGGCTTCGTATCAGGGCATCGTTTCATCGGTGCCGACTTCGTCGAGTTAAAAGCCCCTTCAGGGGCGCACCGCGACCCTACTCCAGATTGTACCGCCAGCAAGTTTCAAAGCAGGGCATTATCCCTTTGGAATGTTAGAATTAGAGTTCCATGATTGCATACGTGCTGCTGCGCGTGTTCGTCATCCTGCTTCTGGTGGCGGCCAATGCCTTCTTCGCCGCAGCCGAGTTCGCGCTGGTTAGCGTGCGCGAGACGCGCATCCAGCAGCTCATTGAAGCCCACCGCGTGGGCGCCCGCACCGTCCTCAAACTTCACCAGCAACTCAGCCGCGTCGTCAACGGCGTGCAGCTGGGAATCACCGTTGCCAGCCTAACCCTGGGCTGGTTGGGCGAGCCGGTGTTGGCGCGACTGTTCGAGGGCTGGATCGGAAGCGTGCCGTATGCCTTGATTTACGCTCATGTCATCGCCGTCGCCGTGGCCTTCGTCATGATCACCAGCCTGCACGTGATCCTCGGCGAGCTGGTTCCCAAGTCGCTCGCGCTGCAACGTGCCGAGAGCGTTGCCCTCGCCGTCGCCGCGCCCATGGACGTCTTTCTGACCATCACTCGCCCCCTGACGGCGGGCATGAGCCGCGTCGCTGGTTTTGTCCTGCGCTCCTTCGGAACCCGCGAGATCCGCCACGGGTCGGTTCACTCTCCCGATGAACTCAAGCTGATCGTAACCGCGGCCCACCACTCAGGACAGCTCTCTCCCGCGCAGGAAGAGATGCTGCTCAATGCGCTCGAACTCGACAACATTACCGCGCGTCAAGTGATGGTGCCGCGGACCAGAATCTTCGCCTTGCCCTCCGATCTGAACCTGGACGAAGCCCTGGCGCGAGTGGCCGACGATAAACACTCGCGCGTTCCGGTCTATGATCCGCAACGCGGTCCCGAACACATTGTGGGCGTGCTTTATGCCAAGGACCTGATGCGCTGGATGCGGCTGCGCCTCGGCCACAGCGCCGAGCCATCTGCTCTGGCCGCCGCCGCGCGAATTTCCCAGATGAAGATCGGCCAGGTCATGCACGATGTGCTGGTGGTGCCCGAAACCAAGTCCTTACTGGAGTTGCTGGGTGAATTCCAGCAGCGCAAGCGGCATCTGGCGGTGGTGGTCGATGAATTCGGTTCCACGGCAGGAGTGGTCAGCGTGGAAGACGTGATCGAGCAACTGGTCGGAGAACTGGAAGATGAATTCGACGCTTCCCCGCAGCCGGCGGTCGCCGACGCGAATGGGCCTCTCGTGCTCGATGGAACCATCAACATCCGCGATCTCGAAGCCCAATACGAGCTGAAACTTCCGCAGGACGAAGGCTACGAGACGCTTGCCGGCTTCCTGCTTTCGCGCTTGCAGAAGATGCCGGTTGGGGGTGAGGCGTTCGATTATGAGGGGCGGCGTTTCGTCGTAGAAAAAATGGACGGCCATCGCATCGCGACTGTTCGCATCGCGCCGGTGCCCGCGCCCGCGACTCCCGCGCCATCGCTGCCGGCAGACGCCGTCGAGCGGGTCGGAGACTAAAATCAGTCATAAACTGGCAATATGATAAGAATTGTCATCCTGAGCGAAGCGAAGGACCTATGGATTCGGTTGCGCTGCCGAAATGCATAGGTCCTTCGCTTCGCTCAGGATGACAGCCTGGTTCTGATCACCGATGCCGCGCTACATCATCTCCCGCGTCCTCTATACGCTGCCCGTCATCTGGCTCGTCGTCTCCACCGTCTTCCTGCTGATCCACTTCGTCCCCGGAGACCCCATTCAGCAGATGCTGGGCGAAGGCGCCGCTGCCGCAGACATTCAGGCCGCGCGCCACGCCTACGGCCTCGACGTTCCACTAGGTCAGCAATACCTGAATTACTGGCGAGGCGTGCTCCACGGAGATCTAGGCAAGTCGCTGCGCTTCGATCAGAGAGTTACAAAGCTGATAGCCCAGCGCTATCCCTTCACCTTGCAACTGACTCTGGCCTCCTTATTCGTAGCGATTCTACTGGCCGTTCCCGCCGGAGTGCACTCGGCTCAGCGTCGTAATCAGTGGGATGACCGCGCCCTAAGCGTAGTCAGCCTCTTCGGTCTCTCGTTCCCAAATTTCGCCTTGGGCCCAGTGCTCATCTTACTTTTCGCCGTCAAGCTGGGATGGCTCCCCGTCTCCGGTTCCGGCACGCTAGCCCATCTCGTGCTTCCCGCAATCACCATGGGCGGAGCGCTGGCCGCGATTTTGACTCGCATGGTGCGAACTTCAATGCTCGAAGAGTTAGGCCAGGACTACATCCGCACCGCCCGCGCCAAAGGCCTGCCCGAGCGCACCGTAGTCTATCGTCACGCTCTGCGCAACGCCATGATCCCGATTCTGACCGTCCTCGGATTGCAATTCGGCGCATTGCTCGCGGGCGCGATTGTGACTGAGACCATATTCTCCTGGCCCGGAATCGGGCGGCTGACAATTCAGGCCATCGCCAACCGCGACTACTACCTGGTGCAAGGATGCATTCTGGCGATTGGGCTGACCTATGTCGCCGTGAACTTCCTGACTGACTTACTCTACTCGGCGGTGAACCCGAGGATAAGACAATAGTCGTGTTGGGATGGAATTCCCGGAGCGCTCGATGTTTATCGCTTCACCCCCTCCCTGCGGTCTTTTGGAATCAAAGACTTGGAGGCGAGTTCCGCCAGGTCTTTGAGATTAAGGGGTTTGCTTGTAGGGTATTTATTTCTTAATGAGTTATGAGCGCTCCTAGTTTTCCGTGGCTTTTCCTGCCTCTGGTCAGTCTCGGGTACCCCCTCCCCCGGTCTTTTGGAATCAAAGACTTGGGAGCTAACCCCGCCAAGTCTTTGAGATTAAAGGGTTTGCTTGTAGGGTATTTATTTCTTAATGAGTTCCGGATGCTCCTACCAAGTTGATTCGATTCCCCCCCGCGGTGCAAGTGCGCAAACCTCGACCTAGTGGCCGGGTGGCCGCGCGCGTGCAATTCGTTGTGGCGATACTTTTATTATAGGAGGGGGTGTCAAGGACTTTGATGTGCGGTGATTGCGACAAAGGAGTGGGCTAACTGGTGACGCATAATGCACCAACCTGGTGTATAATGATGCTATGCCCGTAACCAAGCATGTCCGACGGAGCGTGTCCCTCCCCGCTCCCATTGCGAAACAAGTAGATCGTATGGCCAAGAGCCAACGCTTGAGCGATAACCGCGTTCTGGTGGAGCTGATTGAGTTGGGCATCGAAGCGCGAAAACAGAAGGAGAAGGCATTCTTTGAACTGGCCGAACGCTTTCGAAGCGCCAGTGATCCCGACGAAGCGAAGCAGCTAGGCGACCAGTTGGGCCGCCTGGTGTTCAAAGACTTGATGACAAAGAGCAGAGGAAAGCTCTCGTTCGATGGGTGCGACGAGTGACTAGAATAATGAACCGAAGGGGTACAGTGCCGGACCTTCAGGGGCCCGAATTTTTGTTGGCCCGGGACGGCACGGCTGAAGCCGTGCCCTTTCAAAACAAAGTCAAGATCCGAGTTTTTCCGGGGAAGCGTGTGGGTGAGAACTCGGTCGTCCCTCCGGGACTTGAACCCTTTTTCCTGCCTTTCCCAGCGCTGAAGCGCTGGGCTAAGCTCGGTCGCCCTTCCGGGGCTGCATTCTCCGGTGCTTCGTTCCACCGAACTGTCCGAAAACGGGTCCTCACGCACACACTGGAGCGCTGGGCTAAGCTTGGTCGTCCCTTCGGGACTGCCGTTTTTCTGCGCCCTTTAAAGCCGTGCTTTCCAAGACCATTTATGAGGTAGATTCTAGTCATCTCCGTCCCATGTCTACCCTAGCCATCTCGCTCCCGCGCGTCGCGCGCCACAATCCGTTGGCGGCCATCGGAGTCGTCCTGGTGGTCATCTTCGCGTTTTCCGCGATCTTCGCGCCCTGGATTGCCCCGCAAGATCCCGCGCATATCGATCTCCCGAACCGCCTGCAAACGCCCTCGCCGCAGCATTGGTGCGGCACCGATGAACTCGGACGCGACATCCTTTCCCGCCTGATCTGGGGCGCGCGAATTTCTTTGTTCGTCGGCAGCAGCGTGGTGGCGTGTTCGCTTTTGCTCGGCCTCATCATCGGCAGTCTTGCCGGATACTACGGCGGCGGCATCGACCGCTTCGTCAACGTCGTGCTGATGAATGCGTTTCTTTCGTTCCCCGGCATTCTTATCGCGATTGCTTTCGTCGCTTTTCGCGGCCCGGGCATTTTTAACCTGGTTCTTGCCTTGTCTCTTGGCGGATGGGTTGGCTACGCTCGCCTGGTGCGCGCGCAAGTGCTGGCGGTGCGCGAACGCGAATTTGTCGAGGCGGCGCGCGCGCTCGGCGCAGGAGATCTCCACATCATTACCCGCCACATTCTCCCCAACATCATTCAGCCCGTGATTGTGCAGGCGGCCATCGGCATGGCTGGCGCGGTCCTGGCTGAAGCAACGATGAGTTTCCTGGGATTGGGCGTCCCACCACCCACCGCGAGTTGGGGATCGATGCTGAACGATGCCCGCTCGCACCTCTTCGATGCTCCGCATCTGGTGCTCTTTCCGGCAGTGACGGTGATGTTCGCGGTCCTCGCCTTCAACTTTATCGGTGACGCACTGCGCGACCTGCTCGACCCGAGATCGCGGATCGAAGCTGGATTGTAGTTCGTGGCATAAATTACGCTTGTCATCTTGAGCGAAGCGAAAGACCTGCTGTCGCGCGCACCGGCAAAAAGCAGGTCCTTCCCCTTCGACAAGCTCAGGGTCAGGATGACAAAGTTTATGAAAGATTTACACGTCCGTAACATGCAAACTTGATGTGCCCTAGCTACTTTCCACGGATAACTTTTCCTCAGGTTCCGCGTCTAATGGAAGGACGGCAGCTCACGGAACTTTTTCCAGGGCAGGTTCGTATGAATAGACATATGGAACTCCAATTTCAAGTCGAATGCTTGCAGGACGTGGCGGTCGTGAACTGCTCGGGACGCATGGTGCGCGGGGCGGCGCTCGACGAGTTCCGGCGCCGGATCGAGCAACTCGAGCGTGTTCGCGTGCTGGTGCTTGACGTTTCGGAAGTCGAGCAAGTGGATGCGGGCGGCTTGGGAACCCTGCTGCTGGTGCGCCGTTGGGCAATGCAGAAGTCTGCGAAAGTGAAGCTGGTGAACCCGCCGATTTTCTTCCGCCGAATTATGGAAGCGACTCATCTCAACTCGGTGTTTGAGATTTCTTCGCTGAAAGAGGCAATCTGGATCTTGCAGTCGCAGGAGCGCCCGTCGCGCTTCGCCATCGCCTAAGCAAGCCGAGTGGGCGCGATACGATATAATTCGCGCCCATGAGCCCACCCCTCCAAGTTACACGTAGGGACAGCCACATCAACTGTCCCGCCGAGCGAATCTCGGCAATGTCAACGTCCTCCTGATGACCCAGCTTGCCCGCAAACTGCGCGTCACCGATTACTTCTCCCTCGGCTGGGGAACGATGGTCGGCGTGGGCTGGCTGGTCGTCATGGACGATTGGCTGACGCGCGGCGGTCCGCTCGGCGGCATTCTTGGTTTCGCGATTGGCGGCATTCTTCTGCTGCCCATCGGCTACGTGTACGGCAAGCTGGTCATGGCCATGCCCGATGCCGCGGGCGAGGTGGCTTATACCGCGAAAGTTTTCCCGCGTCCGGTGAGCTTTTTCACAGGATGGATGATGCTGCTCGCCTACTTCATTGTCTGTCCGTGGGAAGCCGTGGCCGTGGGCCGCATCATCGGCTACATCTTTCCCGCTCTCGATTCCCTCGAGTTATACCGCGTGGCAGGAAAGCCAGTGTACTTGCCGCACCTTGCCATTGGTCTCGCACTCACAGCGCTGGTCACCATGGTGAACTATCACGGCGTCCGGCTCAGCGCCACCTTTCAGAACTGGACCACGTTCGGCACGCTTGCGCTTTTCGTGATCTTCGTCGCGGTGGGCGTCGCGCGCGGGTCGCCCGCCAATTTTCCGCCTGTGTTCACGCACAGCTCGTTCGTTTCCATTTTGCTGGTGCTGCAGATTGTTCCTTACTACATGACGGGATTTGAGTCGGTAACCAAGGCGGCCGAGGAAGCGAACCCCGAATTTCGTGCTCAGGGATTCGCGCGCGCCATCTTTGCGGCGATCATCGTTGGCGCCGTGTTCTACATCATCGTGATCGCGGCCGTGGGCTTTGTCGCGCCGTGGCGTACGTTGACCGGCGCGCCCTTCATGACGGCGGTTGCATTCGAGCATGCTGTCGGCTCGCGCTGGATTGTAAGCATCATTCTGAGCGCCGCGCTGCTTTCGCTCTTCAAGGTCTTCAATGGAAATTTTGTCGCCGCCAGCCGCCTGTTGTTTGCCATGGGACGCCGTGGGCTGGTGGACGCACGGCTGGCCAGCGTGCATCCGCGGAATCAAACGCCGGCCGCAGCAGTAGTCTGGGTTGGAGTTGCCACGGCATCGTGCATGTTTCTTGGCAATGCGATTCTGGTTCCGATCTCCGAGGTCGGATCGGTTGCGTCTGCCACGGGATGGCTTGCGGCATGCGCCGCATATTTGTGGATGAAGCCGCGAATCGGGGATCGCTTGATCGCTCTGCTCGGTGCACTGGTTGGTTTGGCGATGGTGCTGATGAAATTTGTGAGATTTGTCCCAGGACATTTTTCGATCTGGGAGTGGCTGGTGCTCGCACTCTGGATTATGCTTGGCGTGTTGATTGGCCACCCGCGCGGCACCGAGATTGCCACCGGAAAATCTGGCCAGGAAAGAAACTCATGACCGCGACTTGCCGACTCACGCTGGCACTCCTGTTGATCCTCTCGACCTTCGCCTTCGCCGCCGACTCGCCCTTCGACCTCGTCATCAGCAACGGACACATCGTCGACGGCACTGGCTCTCCCTGGTACTCCGGCGACGTCGGAATTCGCGATGGCCGGATCGCCGCTATTGGCAATCTTTCTGGCGCCGCGCGCAAGCGTACGGTTGACGCCAAGGGCAAAGTCGTTGCTCCCGGCTTCATCGACATGCTCGGCCAGTCGGAAATGACCATCCTTGTCGACCCGCGGCTGCCTTCGAAGATCTATCAGGGCATCACCACTGAGATCACCGGAGAGGGAGGATCGGCCGTTCCGTTAAACGACACGATCATTGCCAACGATCGCCCCGGCTACGAACATTACAAAATCAATCCCGACTGGCGAACATTCCGCCAATATTTCGCGCGCCTGGAAAAACAAGGCATGGGGATCAATCTCGCCAGCTATGTCGGTGCGACCCAGGTGCGGCGCATGGTGCTGGGCGACGCCGACGTGCAACCCACGCCCGAGCAACTGGAAAAGATGAAAGCTCTGGTGCGTGACGCCATGCGCGACGGGGCCGTGGGCGTTTCGACTGCGCTGGAGTATGCGCCCGCCCCTTATGCGAAGACTGAAGAGATTATCGCGCTGGCCTCGGAAGCCTCGAAGTTCGGAGGAATCTACGCGACCCACATGCGCAACGAGAGCGACAGCGTCCTGGAAGCGATCGACGAAGCCGTTCGCATCGGGCGCGAGGCGCACATTCCGGTGGAGATATGGCATTTCAAAGTGGCGGGTAAAGCCAACTGGGGACACATGCCCGAGTCCATTGCGCGAGTCAACCAGGCGCGCGCCGAAGGCGTCGACGTCACCGCGGATACCTACGCCTATACCGCGTGGTTCAACAGCATGTCGGCGTTCGTGCCACCGTGGGCTCATGACGGCGGCGATGCAAAGTTGATTGAGCGGCTGAAGGATCCCGCAACCCGCGCTCGCATTCGCAAAGACATAGAGACGCCATCCAAAGCCTGGGACAACGAGTGGCAGGAAATCAGCAGCCCGCAGGATGTGATGATCGGCGTGGTTCAAAATCCTGCGCTGAGAAAGTTCCAGGGTAAGCGCCTCACGGAAGTCGCCGCGATGCTGAACAAAGATCCGCTGGATGCGCTGTTCGATCTGCTCATCGAAGACAAAGCGTTCACCGACTGCGCCGTCTTCGGCATGTCAGAAGCCGACGTGGCGCTGGCCCTCGAGCAACCGTGGGTTGCCGTGGACAACGACTCCTCCGGCACGTCGCCCGAAGGCATTCTGGGCGAGGAGCATCCGCACCCCAGGGCCTATGGCACCTTCCCGCGTATCTTGCGAAAGTATGTTCGTGAGGAACAGAAGCTGACGCTCGAAGAGGCAATTCGCAAGTTTTCCGCGCTGCCCGCCCAGCGCATGCGGCTTACCGATCGTGGCGTGCTGAAGCAGGGGATGTGGGCCGATGTGGTCGTGTTCGATCCGAAGACGGTGCACGACGTGGCAACTTTTGACGATCCCAATCGGCTGTCGGAAGGCATGGAGTACGTACTCGTCAACGGAGTGCCCGTGATCGAAAACGGAAAGATGACGGGCGCCTTGCCAGGAAAAGTATTACGAGGAGCGGGCTACACACCTTAGTCCTTCTGGCCGTAGAGACGGGGCTTGCCCCGTCTCCTGCGTGCAGCGCCCCAAGTGTTGCGCTCGGTCCGAGACGCGGCAAGCCGCGTCTCTACAGGAAATCCAGACAATTCACGGTTTATCGGTTTTTGCGTCGGCGTCCGCACGCTTGGCTTCCGTTCGATTTATGGGTGCGACCTGCGGTTTGGCGAACGTTCCGGTGAGACTCCACGATTTCTCGTCACCACGCGTCAATACAAAGTCAAAACCCTTGCCCGGGGACGCGATTCCGCGTACCTGATAAACGCCGTCGTGCGATTCCAATCGGCCAGCAGAGAGTTCCCAGGCGGTTTTTTTCAGATGCAACTCTCCGGTGAACCGGTGCACCGGCAGAGGAGCGGGCGATCCCGGAATCTCAATATGTGGCAGACTGCCGTTCCGCATCACGAACTGCAACCTGCCGTCGGAGCGCCCCAGCAGATCACGAAAGCTGTCTCCGGATCCTTCCAGCTCGAACTTCCCGTCGGCCGTTCCGGCAATCCAATCATCATTCATTAACGCGCCCACCTGCGCCAGCGAAATGTCGTGCAACGTTCCGGCGCCGTGATACCGTACCGGCAGACTCGACGCGTCAATCACCCAGTTTCCCTGGTGCGAGCCCTGCAACAGTTGCCCGTGCAGAGCCACCAGTGCGATCTTGCCTCGATCCACGTCCACACGCGTGGCAATCTCGGTAGCGGCCAACTTCTTCCATGCGAACCGCCCGACATGCAAAGCGCCGCGCGCCTGAATCACAAGTAATGGCGAAGAGCCGGGCGCCGCATTCGAGTCAGAATTGGGATTCAAGATGCGGTACCAGGGACGTTTGGCTGGATGCGGCGTGAACCATTCCACGAGATCTCCGGTCGAAAGCTGGTCGGCCGCGAGATCGAACTGAAATATGCAAGTTGGCGCGCAATGCCGTGGTGCATTGACCTCGCCGCTCCAGTGAGTGCTACCGGTGCGCGCGGAAAGTTTATCCACTTTTACCGCGTCCGGAGCAAGAGACAGGATCGCCGAAGCAATTTCAATCGGCGTATTCAGGCCGCGCATCCCGGCGCGAACGTTTCTCAGTTGAGCGGTTCCAAGCGCGGCGGGCGCGGCAAATCCCTGCCAGGGCCCGGAGACGCTGAGATCGATTTTGGCCTCACCTTCCGCCGCCGGATGCGCGACTGGCAGGCCCACAGCGTTTTCCAGGCGAAACAGGTCTTTCAGTTCCGCGTCGCCGCGCAAAAAGAAACGATAACCGGCAGCCGACATCCATCCGCCGGCGTTGACCGGCGTGGAGGTGTTCATCGTCAGTGCGGCCGGCCCGATCCGCAGATGAGGTTCGGCGGGCTCCTGATCCTTTTCTTGCTTTCTCGCGCGATGGATCTTCGCCCCAGTCGAATCTGCGGCCGCCAGCGCCAATGGAATGGTTGCGAAGGCAATCTCATCTTTCCCGGCGTTCGATAACAAGCGCACGTTTGTCGCCGATCCGTTACCGGTCCATTGCGTCAATACTGCGTGCCGGCTGTCTGCGGGCAAGCCGCGCGTGGCGTGGAACTGCGCGTTCAGCAATCCACTGGCAGTGAGATCGCCGGGAATTTGTCTTTTCGCCTGCCGCAGCAATCGCACCAGGGAGGTCAACGGCACTTTATCCGCCTCAAGCGTCAGATCGTAAGTGGGGAGTTGTGCGCCCAGGGCCAAGGGCAACGATAATGCCCCACGCAGGCGGAGGGTCCCACCGCTCACGGGCGATTCGCAGAGCAGGTCGACAAGCGTGCTGGTGGCCGAGCTGTAGTGTGCCGCGCAAACGGTTGCCAGGCGCACGTTCTCGCTACCCACAATGTCGTAGCGCCGGAAACCTTCGATCGCGGTCCGGCTCTCGATCCGCAGCGCTTCCGGAGTGCCGGACAGGTTCGCCGTGATACTTACTCCGCCACGCCATCCCCGGTCTTTTCCGCTCAGCAACGTCGTGATCTGTCCGAGTTGCCCTTTCTGCCATTGCGCGGTGACTTGCACCGGGGTCGACCGCAGGCTTGGAGCGCGCTGCCAGGTGGCGTTGATCTGGACGAGGCCGGTATCGGTGAGATTGAAATCGGTGCGCACCGGTTCAGCCTTGAGGCGCGCGCCCCAGGAATTTTCTGTGTCCTGCCAAAGCGCCACGTCCGCATCCGTAAGCGCGAAGGACTTCTTCGTCTGCCCCAACTTGAAATTGATGCGAGCGCCGGTGGCTTCAAGATAAGGGAACGCCGGACGCTCGGAAGCGGGCTTGCCGGTCGGAGCCACGGGAATCTGCGCGTTGCGCTCGATCAGGCTCGCCAGATTCCAGCGGCCGTCCTCGGTGCGCACCAGGTTGATGCTGGGCTCGGTTGCGCTCAGGGTGGCAATCTCGAGCCGCCCGCGGAGCAGGGAACTGAATCGGATCGCGGCGGAAACTTCCTGCGCGCGGATCATTGGCTCTGCGCTGAATGCGGGATCGTCGTAGATGACGAGCCCCTCCAGATCAAAGCCCGGCCGCGGCAGAAGATGAATCCGTACGTTGTCGAGCGCCACCTTGCGTCCCACAGCGCTTCCGATGGAACTCGAAATCCGGTTTCGCAATTTGTAAACGGCCGGCCGGAACAGAAACAGGACCAGCACGAGAGCCGCGACCGCAGCCGCCCCGCGCTTGGACCTCAGAAATTTCACCGCACGATCCTGAGCGTGCGCGACCAGCGCGTTTCGTCAAAGAAGTGAATGACGATGTGCGCCAGGAACGCCAACCGGTCGCCCGGGCTGCGCATCTGGTACTGGTCGGCCGGAGTGATGAATGACCAGTACACGAACATGGGCCGCCCGATCACGTTCTTCCGCGGGATGAAGCCCCAATAACGGCTGTCGTAACTCACGTCGCGGTTGTCGCCCATGGCAAAGTAGCTGTCGGGAGGCACGACGATATCGCCGCCCTCGACATGCGAAGGCAGTTCCTGCGTCCATTTTTCGTTTCTTACGCCGTACATATCCGACGGCGGGACGGCGGGGAAATTGTCTCGATAGGGATTATAATCCGCCAATTTGTGCTGCACGTATTTCGTCTCGTCGAGTTTTTCGCCATTGCGGTAGACTGCGCCATCGCGCAGGTGGATGCGATCGCCGGGTACGCCCATGATCCGCTTCACCACGAACAGTCCTTGTTCCTCCGGTGACAGGAACACAACGATGTCGTTGCGGTGGATATCGCGATAGGGCATCAGCGGTCCCATCCAGCGCGTGGGCGGCGCGAACTGCTCCCGGTTCACGAAGACGTGGTCGCCGATGAGCAGCGTGTCCTCCATGGAACTGGAGGGGATTTCAAACGCCTGCAGGATGAATGTGATGATGAAAAGGCCGGTGACCAGCACTCCCGCCAGGGAGGCCAGAAATTCCACCGTCGTCTCGCGCGGTTTTTCGTCCACAACTTCTTCTTTTTCTTTTTTTGGCACGTTTGGTATCCGTTCAAGAGGATTTCTTCTCACCGCGTCTTCCTCGGTCGTTAGTCGCTGGCCGTTGGTCGTTCGCAAGCTCCTTGCTAACGACTAGCGACCAACGACGAGCGACTCTCAGCGCACTCGCCTGAAAGTGCGTTCCCAGCGCGTTATCTGGAACACGTGAGTTACCGCATAGGCGAGGTGATAAAGTCTATCACCCAGGGTGGGCGATCCGGGAAGATCGTTATCCAGATTGCCCGACGACCAGTAAATCAGGAGCGGCCGCCCGATAATATTTTCGCGCGGCACGAATCCCCAGTAGCGGCTGTCCTGGCTGTCGTCGCGATTGTCTCCCAACACAAAATAGTAGCCCTCGGGGATAATCAACTGGTGGTCTTCCACCAGCTTCGGCATTTCTTTCCACCACTTCGCATCCACTCCGTAGTCGGGGGTATCGGTGCGCGGAAAGTCGTCGCGGTAATGATTACGCAGCGTGGTGATGTGCTGCACATAGGGCTCTTCGACCGGCGTGCCGTTGATGTAGACTCGCTTGTCGATGAGGCGCAGGCGTTCTCCCGGTAAAGCCACCACTCGCTTCACAAAGTCCTGCGCCGGATTCACCGGATAATGAAACACGATGATGTCGCCGCGCCGCGGGTTGCGGTAAGGCATCAGACGGTTCCAACCCAACCCGCCGCCGTAGCAAAACTTATCCACCAGTAGGTAGTCGCCCACCAGCAGCGTGTGTTCCATGGATCCTGAGGGAATGGTGAACGCCTGTAAAAGGAAAGTAACCACAAAAACGGCGATCACCACCGTTCCCGCGACCGACTGAATGGTCGCGGGCCACTCCCCCACGGAAATCTTCTCACTCCACGACATAAACCTTCCGTGGAGACGGAGCTTGCCCCGTCTCCTGCGTGCCGTGCCCCGAATGTTACCGTCGGTCCGAGACGCGGCAAGCCGCGTCTCTACAGGAAATTGGATGCCCCTTTCTTACCCCACGCCGCCGTTCTTCCCGGCACTGGACTGCCGCGTCCCGGATAACGCCGCGAGGTGCTCCAGAGCCTGCCGCGCCGCTTCCTGTTCTGCCCGTTTCTTGGTTGCGCCTTGTGCCCGCCCCACGAATTGCCCCATGTCAAGCTCCGGCAGCCTCACCTCAACCGTAAAGGTCTTCTTATGTTCCGGGCCTTCCTCTTTGACGAGCGCATAAACCGGCTGCGGTCCGCCTCTCGCCTGCAGCGCCTCCTGCAACGCGGACTTGAAATCCATCACCGGCATGGCACTGGTCTCCAGCTTCATGTTGGCCAGTTCCGGCTCCACGATCACGCGCACGATGAAGTCTCGCGCCACCGGCCATCCGCCGTCGAGATAAAGGGCCGCCAGAATCGCTTCCAATGCGTCCACCAGCAGGCTGGCCTTGTTGCGGCCCCCGCTTTTTTCTTCGCCGCGGCCCAGACGCATGTAATGACCAATCTGCAACTGTTCCGCCACCCGCAGCAGATGCCTTTGGCCGACCAGATGGGCCCGCAGCTTGGAAAGATGCCCTTCCTGAAATTCGGGGAAGCGATGAAACAGCGCCTCGCTGGTGACGAGGCCGAGCACGGCGTCTCCCAGAAACTCGAGGATCTCGTTATCGCCAAGGCGCGAGCCGCTGCCAGGCGCGCCGCTTCCCGCGCCCAGCGCCTCTGCCTCGCGCGCTTGCGAACTGTGAGTAAGCGCCTGCTCGAGCAGTTCCCGGCGCCGGAACTGGTGACCCAGACTTTCTTCCAGCGCCATGATTTCACGTGATTTCATTTTTACTGTTTGTAGAGACGAGGCAAGCCTCGTCTCTACCGTAAGGGGGTGACTAGTTCTTCGGAGGGGCCTGCGTTTGCGGGGCCGTCGGCGGGGCTGGAGCCGCGCCTCCGGTGAGCTGTTGCAGGCGGTCGCGTTCCCTCCGCGCCGGAGTCCCAATCTGCGTGTTGTCCTGCGTCAACTCCACGGCTCGGTTTGCCGCCTTGAGCGCGTCCGGATACTTCTGCTGTTTATCGAGCGCCAGCGCCAGACGGAGAACGACCACGGGATCGGGGTTGCTGGGAAACGCGTCGATCGACTTCTGCAGGTTCTCCTGCGCCGAAGCGTAATTCTCTTTCTTGAAATCAATCGTGCCTATAATCGAATACGCGTTCGAGCGCAGCAGCGACTTGTAGGCATCGATCCTCTCCTGCGGCGTGCCCGCTGGCACTTGGACGTCGGTGTCCACCGTCTGCGTCGCCTTCTGCGCCATCGTGACGGCTTCGGCAAAGCGCTGATCCTTGTCGATATCCGAGTCATGCGTTCGCTCGGCGATTACCTCGGCGACGATGACCAGAGCTTCGGGATCGTCCGCGTCGAAGCTGAGTACTTTGCGGCCAATCGCCTCGGTCTTTTCGGCGTTGTTGGCACTCTGGTAGAGGCGCATCGTGTTCTTGTACAACAGAATACGAAGTTCACTGTCAGGGAACTTGGTGGCAAAATCGTCCGCCGCCTTCTCCAGCGCGGCCGGGTCGGTGTTTGCCGATGCCAGCTTCCAGGCATCGAACTCCGGCTGGGTCTTGGCTTGCGGCGGACGTTTGGCTGGTGGTGCTGGCGCTGCCTGACCCGCCGCCGGCGGATTCTGCTTGGCGGGCTGCGCGCTGGTCTGGGCCTGGGCCCAAACCGCGACAGTCGTTATCTCTATCCCTATCCCTAGACTCAATATTCCTAGAATGACTGCTGCTCGCTTCATGCTGTCTCCCATATTGCAAGATTTCAAACCTTGGATTCTATCCCGAGTGTCACCCAGAACGAAACGAAGATCTATGGCCCTGAATTTCTCAACTTCGCAAACTCGTTCATTCCGGCTGCTTCGCTACCGGGGGCTCATACGGCTGATCCAGGCCCTTTTGCGCCGCCAGTTTCGCTTCCGGAATCGTGGCCGCCGAATTGAGCGCCTCACGATACTGGTCGAGGGCGGCGAACCGGTCTTCCTTTAAATCAAAAATGCGTCCCAGGTAAATATGCGACCAGGCAATCACCTTGGGTTCATGGGCGGCCTGCAGCGCTTGTTCGAAGTACTTGCGCGCGCCTTCCATGTCCCGATTTGCGGTCGCGACTTCCGCCAGAATGAAGAGTGCGCGTCCCGCATCCTCTTCCTGCTGGTCGAGCGCCTGCTGCGCCAGTTTCTGCGCCGTTTCCGGATCGCCGGCCGCCAGCCGCCGCTCCGCGTTCAGCAGCAAGTGTTCATTGCGCTTTCCCGCCAGGTGCAGAAGTTCCGGCTCCGCTTCCCCCGAGAACTGGATCAACGATGCCCGCTTCATTTCTTTGCCTACGTCAATCGAGCCGACCATGTCCGCGTAAGCATTGCGCATGCCCGTGGGATCCTTTTCGAACTTGCCCATCGCGTCGTAGAAATACCGCGTCAGCACGTAGCCTTCCTTGTCGGCTTCGTCGATGGCTTGCGCCCGCTCCGCTTCCGGAGTCTTGCTCAGTCGTTCTTCAATCGCCCGGATCAGGCATTCGGTCACGAGCAGCGAAATATTGGTCTTGAACGCCTCGTCCATCGGAGCCATCTTCACGTCCTCGAGCAACGGCTCCATGCGCTGGAACGAGCCTCCGTTTTTCAACGCCAGCGGATCCAGAAGGTAATGCAGATACGTATGCCGAATCTGTTGCAACTTGATCGCTGTACCCGAGGTCGGCGAAATCACAACGTAATAGTCCGCTGCATAGTTACGTGCGTTGGTCTGCCCCGGCGCCCCCATCGCATCCAGATAGACGACGAACTGCCGTCCCAGGTAGCCCGCCGACGGCATCTTCAGATAGATCTCGGTGTCGAAGGTCATCTTCGCCAGCGGATCGTGATAAACATCCATCAATTCCGTATAGCGCGCGCGGTGCCGCTCCCAGATCGCGTGCAAGCCGATCTTCTGGTAGAAGGCCTGCATCAGCGGCACCATGTCGGCTAAGGGCGCGGCATCGGGCGGTAATTCCGACGGCTTCACTTTCAGCGTGAAGGTCGGCGGCTCCTGCAGATAGAGCGCCAGCGATACAAACTGCGACAGGTCGCGCGCGTTCTCCGCCCCCTGGTGCTGGCGGTAGAACGCGCACATCGGGGCGATTACGTCCTGGGCCCCGGTGGTGTCCTCCACTGCTTTGGCGACTTCGGACCGGATCTGCGTCCGCAGCGGATCCGAAGCACTCAGTTCCTGGTCATACCCGCAGGTGTTGATGGCGGTCAGCACCGTAAACAGCGTCTCGCTGGTTTCCAGAGACACCTGGGGCGTGTTCTGCGCCCGGGCCGGCGCGGCCCACAGCATGATCGCCAGGCTGAGAGCGAGCGTCGGGCGAAAGGCCACTCGAATATATGGTCCCGGGAGGTCCCTTCGGAATTCAGGCATAGACGGATGAGCTAGAAGTAGTGTACGAACTGGTGAATTCGCGGTCAAACCGAGAGGAACGAAAATACCGGGATACCGAGAGGGGCTTTGCTTTATTTGTCAGGGAGACGCGGCAAACCGCGTCTTTGCCCCAGCTATCCCTTCACGCTAATCTTCGAAAACGACAGTACCGCCGTCCCCGTCGTTGGCCGTCCCATGGACAGTGCCGGATGGAAGGTCGTGAAAATCAGCAGGTTCTTCAACTGCGGCAGCACCGCCTTCGCTTCGTCTGGTTGGGACAGGATGCGATAGTCCTCGACGCGGCCGTTGGCATCCACATAGGCTTCGATCACCAACGCCTCATCACCCATGCTGCCGAGCGATGTGCCGAACGCCGAGTGTTCCAGTTCTGGCCCGGTGTACAGCATGAGCGGAACGTCTCCACTGCTGGCCCGCAGTTCCGCCGGCAAGGCAAAGAAACCCAGCAGCAGTCCGAAAAATAACACCGCACTGACCAGCCCCGCCGTGGCCGGAACCATGAACGCGTTGAGCGTATTTTCCAGCCTCACCAGCGCGCCTTCATACCGCGGACGGCGCGCCTGGGCCACCTCACGCGAAATCGCTACCCGCAACTTCAACGGCAGGTCGGCCGGAGCCTTCTTGCGGCCCAGACTGGCCAGCAACTGCTGCGTGCGCTCGATCGCGGCAAATTCCCGCGCGCAACTGGCACACTGTGCCACATGGCGCGTGAGCACGCGCATCTCCGTCCCGCTCACCTGGCCGTCGAGATACGGCGAGAACATTTTTCTGATCTCAGCGCATTTCATGGCGTCACCTCAACCTCTCTGCCACCACGCGAACCCTCCCGCAAACTTTCGCGGGTGCTGTTCCTCCGCTCGTTGTTAGGAACGAGGTCAGGAACGAGGTCAGGAGCGAGCAGACCCAATTCCGGACCCACTTCTCGGACATATCCGGTTAGTCTCTTGCGCAACGCTTCGCGTCCGCGCGTGATGCGCGACTTCACCGTCCCCAGCGAAATCGCCAAGACTTCTCCGATCTCCTCGTACGACATTTCTTCCAGATCGCGCAGGATCAACGCCGTCCGATATGGTTCCGGCACCTGCTGCAGGGCCTGATCCACCGCAATGCGCACCTCGGTATGCGCGAACTCTTCAAACGGCGATTCGCCCGGATCGACCAGCCGGTCTTCTCTGGCAAATTCTCCGGCAAATTCGCCTCCGCCCGGCACCATGGGCTCAATCGGCGTTTCCTGTGCCTTGTGCCGGAACCACCAGCGTTTCCGGTTGGCCGCCTCGTGCAACGCGATGCGGTAAATCCATGTCTTCAGGCACGACTCGCCGTGGAAATGCTTCATGCCGCGGAAGACTTTCAGAAACACTTCCTGCGTCGTGTCCGCCGCGTCGGACGGGTCATTCACGATGCGGTAGATAAGGCTGTAGATCGGCTGGTGAAACTCGCCGATCAGCCAAGAGTATGCTTCTTCCGAACCCGCCTTCAGTTCTGCGATGAAGGCGGATTCCTCAGTTCGGGTCCCGATTGCGCTGGCAAGATCGACCAATGTCGTAGCTCCCGCCATGGTGGCGTTGCCCCCAATTATAAAGTGCCTGGAGCCCCAGCGGCGGGAATCTTAATTCTTGGCCAAAAAGGGACACCGGACGACCCTCCCCGCCTACCTACTTAGACTCCGAAGCGTTCCCCAGAGTTCCAGTCGTAAGTCCACTATTTGCAATAGGTCGCAGGAGGGCAGGGTTACGTAAGGACAGGGGGGTAGGGATGGAGCGCGCCCCTTCTCGTGCTTTTCGAAAAGTGGACTGCCAGACAGCCGACACCGACGGATTCGCTTCCTCCGCGGGCGCATCACTTCGCCGGAGGAGTCGTCGGTGGAGCATCCGTCGCCGTCTTCGGTTTCGTTACTGGTTTCGTCACTTTCTTCTTTGCCGGCACCGGCTTCTTCGGAGGCTCGGTGTCATCCACTACAATTTTCTTCGGCGGCGGGGGTGGCGCCGCGGTCAACGTCTTAACTTGGGCCCTCAAGCGCGTCAGTTCGTCTTCCTTGCTGGCGGTCAGTTTCTGCATGCGCTCGCCAAACAGGCGACGGGCGGTCTCCAGTCCGCTCATGTCGTTGCTCAGACTTTGCACCTCGTCTTTCGATCCGAACGCTCCCGCATTTTCCACCACTGAACCAAAATAGTCATACAGCAGAACGAGGTTGCGATAGAGCTTGAAACTCGCTCCCAGGTCTTCCGGTGAGTTGTTCAATTGAGCAATCGTTTCCGGCAGGCCCGACTGCAGATTGCGTTGGATCGACTCTACCGTCGCCAGCGTTTGCCGCTTGGTCGCGCCGTCCGTCTTCCATCTCTCGATGCGAGTCTTTTCGAGATCGGCTTGCATGCTCTGCGCCGTCTGCTGCAGTTGCGCCAGGATGCCGTTCAGTTCGCTGACCGAAGCATAAGCCACCGGAGGCTGTGCCCCGGATGGCGCGCCGGCCGCTGCTTGCGCCTGCGCCAGCGCAGCTGCTATCAGCGCGATGAGACAAGGAAGAAGTGACCGAAGCAGAATATTCCGCGAGTTCAACATGGGGCTCCAATGATGTTCGTGCATTTTGCCAACCCCATCCTAGTTGAGTTTGGCCGCCCCAGTCGAGTTTGACGCGGCGGCCCCGCTAAGCGAAAATGAAAACAGTGGGCCTGTGGCGCAGCTGGGAGCGCGCTTCCATGGCATGGAAGAGGTCGTCGGTTCGATCCCGACCAGGTCCACCATATTTTCAATTACTTACAAATTTCCCGACCAATCGGTTGGTAGCATTTGGTAGCAAAACGCTCGTCCCGCGCGTGACCTCTTCCAAATTAGGAAGGAGTCGCAGCTCGGCGCTGATAGCGTCGACCGTCTTCTGCACGCTTTCCGGAATCTCCTGCATGTAAACGTCAGTTGTCGTTGCCGTGCGGGAGTGCCTGAGCACGCCTTGAATGTCCTTTACTGTCCCCTTCTTCTGCGCCAGCGTCGCAATCGTGCGCCGGATCACTTGGAAGGTCAGCTTGGGCAACTCAAGTTCTTGCGCCAACCCGTGCAGAACCCGATTCCGGTAGTTATTGCTGTCCATGAACCCGCCTTTTTTGTTCGGGAAGCCGAGCCGGGTTTTCTCTGTCCGATACCCAGACCGCGATAGGGGTTCCTATGAAGCTGTCGAGACTAATGCTCCGAAACGGATCGCGGAATGTCGTCCCTGCCCTTAGAAGGATGCTTGCGCTGACGTGTCTTGCTTTGCTCCAAATTTCGGCGGGCTGTGGTGGTGGGTCCGGAAGCTCAGGCGGAGGCCCGCCACCCCCACCTCCACCCCCTGCAAACGCCATACCTGCCATCGTTTCACTCAGCCCGAATTCCGCAAACGCGGCGGGCGCGGCGTTTACTTTGACGATCACGGGCTACAATTTCCTATCCTCGTCCACCGTTCAATGGAATGGTAGTCCCCTAACTGCAACTTATACATCAAGCACTCAATTGCAGGCGCAGATAAGCGCCTCGGACATCGCTAACGCCGGGTCCGCAGCTGTTAGTGTGATCAATCCACCCCCGGGAGGCGGGAACTCGGGTTCGGCCGAGTTCACCATTAACGCGACTTCTAATCCGGCACCCTCTGTCCTGTCTCTTAACCCAGCTTCCGTCCCTGCTGGAAGCTCCGGACTTATCCTGACTCTAAATGGTTCGAATTTCATACCGGCGTCCACGATCGAATGGAATGGGGCGGCGCTTCCAACGAGTTACCTTTCTGATACCCAACTGGAAGCCCAGATTCCTGCCTCGGATCTCGCTTATCCAGGAGTTGCAGACGTAGTCGTTCTAAATCCAACTCCCGGTGGCGGAACGTCTGCCCCGATGGTATTTGCGATTACCTACACACCTATGGTTGTAAGCCAGTTAGCAAATGATTTGGTCTGGGACGCCACGAACCAGGTAATCTATCTCTCCGTACCGAGTCTTGCCTCGTCCAATGGCAATACCGTTGCGATCTTGAACCCGAACACCGGCAACATCCAATCATCCCAGTTTGCCGGCAGCGAACCCGACGTACTGGCAATCTCGGACGACGATCAAGTTCTGTATGCTGCACTAGACGGCTCCTCTTCGGTTCAGAGTTTCACCTTGCCCAACCTTCAGCCTGATATTAACTATTCACTGGGGTCAGATCCCACCTCCGGCCCATACATTGGGGTTGACTTGCAGGTTGCGCCTGGTCTTCCGCATACCACCGCAGTGTCGCGTGGCATCTTCAACTCGAGCCTAGTCGCGGTCGGCGGGATGGCCATCTACGATGACGCCACGCAGCGGCCGAATATTGCCCATACTTCCGGGCCATTGTATGACTCGCTGCAATGGGGATCGGACACGGCCATATATGCTATTAATAGCGAAGTCTCCAGTTTTGATTTCTATGTGCTGAAGGTGAATTCCAGTGGAGTGACGCAAAGCAAAGATTATCAGAATGAGTTTGCAGAGTTTTACGTCAGAATGCACTACGACAGCGGCACCGGTCTTGTTTACACCGATGATGGCTATGTAATTAATCCGGCAAATGGCAAGCAAGTCGGCGCCTTTCAGGCATCAGGCTATATGGTCCCGGATTCAACCCTCAATGCAGCGTTCTTTTTCGGGCAGACGCAATCTCAGTTCGGCACGACCGACTTCACGATTGAGTCATTTGACCTCACCACCTTTGCCCCCATTGCCGAGATAGTCGTCCCTAATGTTCAAGGCAATCCACTTCGGTTTATTCGATGGGGCACCAGCGGCTTGGCGTTTAATGACGACGCTGGCTTCATTTACCTCATCAACAGCTCCTTTGTTGGAGGTAACGCTTCCCATACAAAGGCAGCGCAGCGCGATCTGAGTCCGGTGAAGAGGAGCTGGTCAAAGCTAAAAATCAGTCCGAAGGACCGAGTTAAGTCTCAAGTTAGATCGAACCCCGCTCCAAGACTGAGAAAAACTTTATTCAGCCCTCAAGATTCGAATCCCGCGCCCGCGATTACGACTTTGAGTCCCACCGCTGTGGCCGCAGGAGAGGTTGGGCTGAACGGATTTACGTTGACAGTAACAGGCAGCAATTTCGTGTCTCTGTCCACCGTGGAATGGAATGGAACTCAGCTCCCTACCGAGCTCGTGTCTAGTACCGAACTGCTCGCGCAAGTCAGCCTTGGAGATGTGGAGACGGCCGGCTCAGTTTCGGTCGATGTCGTGACCCCGAGTCCCGGAGGAGGCAGTTCGAATGCGCTGACCTTTACAATTCTCTCTCAACCCTCCCCTACACAGTACCCATCCGTTATTTCCGTCTATCCGAATGCGGTTATGGCAGGGAGCGAAGGCTTTACCTTGCAAGTGAGCGGGTACTGGCTTAACCAGTCAGACACAGTGCTGTGGAACGGCACTGCCCTGCCACCTGCTCCCAACGAGGGCATCTTGCAAGGCCTAGTCAGCGCCGCCGACGTGGCAACGCCAGGTTATGCGCAGGTTGCAGTTCTGACGCCGCAGGGCATCGTCACCAATGCGGTCGAATTTCAGATCCTGTATCAGCCTTTGACGGTGAATCAATCGGCAAATGACGTGGCTTGGGACCCGGTGAATCAGGTCTTCTACATTTCCGTTCCCAGTTCTGCGAGCACGAATGCCAACCAGGTCTGCGTTCTCAGTACAACCGGAACGATCACAAACTGTCAACCTGGGAGTGAACCAGACGTGCTCGCAATTTCCGATGATAGTCAGTTCCTTTACGTAGGCATGGATGGGACGGGTTCAGTGCAGCGCTTTATCCTGCCTAGCTTGACCCCGGATATCAGCTACTCATTGGGCACGTATGAAGATGGTTCCCCTTATTTCGCACTGGATCTGCAAGTCGCACCGGGCAGCCCCCACACGACCGCTGTTACAAAGGGCGTCATGAATCTTGATCCGGACGAGATGGGGGGAATTACGATCTATGATGATGCGACGCCAAGGCCTACGAGCGCGCCCGGTTGGCCCCAAAACCTCTACAACTCACTTCAGTGGGGCGCCAATGCGACAGAATTATATGCAGCGAGCAGCGACCTCTACACGCTAACCGTCAGCCCTTCCGGAGTCGTGCTTGACCAGGATTATCCGGCACTCTTCTGGAATCTAAGCCGAATAAATTATGACAGCACCAATGGGCTCATCTATTCCGATGATGGATTCCACGTTGTCGATCCATCCACAGGTCTGCCAGTAGGTATCTTCGAGGTCGGAGGGGGATGGCCCATGGCCCCTGCCGTGTGGTTCTTCCCTTCCTCTGAACTTGGAGCCATCACAGCAAATCACTTCGGGGAACTAGAGCACATCTCTCAGGAACAACTTGAGTCGCGCGATATTAAGGCTGTCTACCCTATAGAGCCGACGCAACACAGTAAGCGTTCAGCGTCGCAACAGGCTGTCTTCACGGTTAGCACGCATGTTTTAGCAGATCATGGCGAGGCTATCTCAGAAGCATTCGTAAGTCAGGAGGATCGATACCCGCTGAACAAGGTCATCGTGCCGGCTGGCTTGAAGGACCAGTTCCTTTCAAAGCTGAGAACCATGAACATTACCGCCAGTTCGTTGTTCCCGGGTTTGGACGGGCTAGGGCGAGCGTCACGCGACTACATTCGGTTGCGAGCATGGCGTACCCGCGACGAGGGAAAGCCATAGTCAAAGGCTCATTGCTGCGGAACGCAGAACCCGAGTGACGGGCTACTCTTACCTAATCCCGTGAAGGAAGGTTTGCCGATTACGGGGGGAGATTGCCGCAGCTACTTAGAGAACTGAAGCTTGCATTCCCTGACGAGTTTCCGCAAACCATTCTGGCGGCCCAAATGTTATCACGAAGCGTCTAAAGATAGACTCCAGAGCTTATTGGTCACGAAATCCGAACAAAGAATGACGCCTGAAATGGCTGTCATCCATTCAGTCATGGGGATCTAAGCGCCTCGCAAAGCTGCGGTAGCAAGCGGTTTAATCCCCTGCCGGCCCCGGTTCGCCCGCAGCGTCCAATTCTTAACTGTCGAAAACAGGTGATTGGACTCAGAACCCGGTCGTGAGTGTAAACGCGATATTACGTCAACCATGCCTGCCCGTGTGCAAGTTTATTCACATTGACAAAGCCTGTCTGCGGTCATTTTTCTTCGCCGTCCCAGTTGAACAGCAGTAGAATTGGGGCGTAAATTCTCTCGCCTCCCCGAAGAGCAGTTCCCGCCCGTTGAGACGCAGCACCCCCAGAGGCGAATGACCCGAGTTCTCGGGAAACGCACTTCCATCAGACAAATTGTTAGTGAGAGGAGAGAGCCACATGTCCTACATGAACTGCCGCGTAAAACATGTCGGCCTCAGATTCGCACTTCTCTGGGGCATTCTGGGATTAATGATGCTTCTGCCCGCTACTGTCTGGGCGGGCGGTCACACAGTGATGGTTCCGCCACCAAACGGCGTCGACGACACGGCGAACATCCAAGGGGCACTGAACAAGTGCGTGAAGTACGGTCCGGGCTGCACCGTGCAGTTGCAAGCTGGAACATACTTCACCAAGCAAGTTGTCGTTTACAACTTTCAGGGAACCTTCAAAGGGATGGGTATCGACAGCACGACCATCGAAGCCCTTCCCAATCTATTTGTCAACTGGCCGGACGGTTCCGTGCGTATGTGCCAGCCCAACCTCACAACTTGTATTTGGGCCAGCTTGTTTGAGTTTGTGGAGGGCAACATTAGCATCTCGGACTTAACCATCAAGGCTACCGCTGTACCAGCTACCCAACCTTGGGTAGAGGAAGGCACCACCCTAACCATGCTTTACGAGGTCTTGGGCTTCACGGGCCAGTATCCCACCTACGTCAGTATCGACCGCATTCGCATGGAAGGCCAACCCAGCGAGCTTTCAACTGATTGGGGCTATAACGTAGTGAATGGAGTCCACTACAGTGGCGAATTCCCCCGCAGTTCTGCTCCCTACGACTTTTATTTCCTAACAGGCTGCTGAAAAATGGACTCCGCGACTTAGATTCTCTCCAGCCTCAGTGATTTTGTGATTTGGGAAGGGTTCTGGCTGCATCCGCTGGTGTCCCGCGGATTCATTTTCGGGCCTGCGAGCACACTGCGACCTCGGTTTACGTTGCTTGCATCGCCAGATTCCTCATACGGACTAAGTTGTAGGCCGCGGCCGCGAAGGTGAAGACCCATCCCACCTTCAAGATTCCACGATGCCGAACCTTCCGCAACAGCGCGATCGTCTTCAGCCATCCGAAACACTCTTCAATGCGCTTCCTTTTCCTCTGACTGATGGCATATCCGGCGTGTTGCGTCGTACGAGCATCAATGGCGCTCCCACCCGGCCGCTCCAGGTTCTGGGCCACATGCGGCGTGACCTTTAGATTTCGGCACTCGGCCACGAAATCCGCCGTGTCGTATCCCTTGTCGCCGCCCACCGTCACCTGCTTCGTTCCTGGAATCTGTTCCAGCATCACCAGCGCCGCGTCGCGCTCCGCCGTTCCGTTGGCCTCGAACACCTCGCTGTTGACGATCAGTCCGTGGCGGTTCTCCACCAGCAGATTCCCGTTGTAACTCAGCTTCGCTTCCTTGCCCTTGCCTTTGCGCGCCATCTTCGCATCCGGGTCCGTCTTCGATGCGTGCGTCTGGTTCGACCGCTTCTCCCCGTGGAAGTCCACCGTCGCATTGCCCGGATCGTCCGGCGGAACCGCGTTCTTCGCATCCTTGCGCTGATAACTCTTCACACTCGCCCACGCTTCCAGCAGCGTTCCATCCACCGTGAAGTGCTCGTCCGAGAGCAGACTCCGCTCCCGCGCCTGCTGCAGCACGGCTTGGAAGAAGGCTTCGGCAATGTCCCCATCGAGAAGCCGCTCGCGGTTCTTGGTGAACACGGTCACATCCCAGATGGCGTCGTCCATGTTCAAGCCCACGAACCAGCGGAACAGCAGGTTGTAGTCGAGCTGTTCCATCAACAGCCGTTCGCTGCGCACCGAGTACAGCGCTTGCAGCAGGAGCGCCCGCAACAACTTCTCCGGCGCAATCGACGGCCGCCCCGTTTTCGCGTACAGCTTGTGGAATCGTGGTTGCAAATTCCGCAGGGCTTCATCGGTCATGGCACGAAGAGGACGCAAGGGGTGGTCCTGCGGCACTCGCTGCTCCGGGCTTACGTAGCTGAACACATCCAACTGCTGCTCGTCTTTTCCACGCATGCCTTCTTCTTATCAGGTTGTGCTGTGGAAACAAGAGTGTTTCGTGGTGCTGCGTCCGCTTCAAATCGAGTTTTTCCGCAGCCTGCTAAGCGGTTCGTTCACCGTCCGGAGCAGCTTCTTTGATAATTTGTACGTCGCTGTTTCGCAGGACGGGTTTTCCACGTCGAGCCAAATCACCATTGGCGGTTCGCCTTCTGCTGGCAATTACGTTGAAAATACCTGCGGTGGGCTGGACATAGAAGCTTCAGAGAAGTCGGTCTTTGAGATTTCCTATAACGAGTCCTCAGGTACCTGTGCGGGCATGTGGGTCGTTCCTACGTGGGTGCCATTTTTTCCAAGCAGCCCATCCCGGTACTCGATTCATGACAACAAGTTTATCGGGACAGCGCAGAATGCCGATGGCATGTACCTCTACGACGAGGTGCCGCCTTATATTCAAGCGGCGGTCTGGAACAACACCGCTGAAGTGCAGGCCAATCTGTCGGAAGGCATCGGTGTTTACAACACCAAGGGCACGGCGGTGTGGAATAACAGCGTCACGGGGTCGGACGGATACGATGGAATCGGCCTGTGGAACACCACCCTCGACGCTGTGACCAACAACAACGTCAGCGGCTTCACGGTCGATAGTACTGTAGGCTTTGCCCAGATTTATCTGGACCCATATACGACCTACGACCTCGTTGTCTGCGCCGAACGCAGCAACACCGTCCTCAACCAAGGCCCCAACAACGCCATCATTGGCTGCCATCAACTGGACCCTGCAGCGAAGAGCATCAGCCCCTCCGATTCCAAGCGCAGCCTCGGTCTCCCAAAAGGCAAGCCTTGGCTTCGCCAGCCGTAGCAAATGCTTAGAAATGGGAAGCCGCCCGCTGTTTGGGCGGCTTTTCTTTTGCATCACGCGGAACGTGGGAGCAGTAACTTCTGTTATCAGGCAATTGCTGCTTACGACCAGTCAATATCTGAAGGAAGCCAAGGCCGAGTACGCGAAGTTGCAGTGAGTGCGCTCAGACTTCGTCATTGCGGTTGTGATCCTGCGTGTTCCACAAGGTATGCTGAATGACCAATCTCGGCGATCCAAGACAGCGGGTGAAACACGGGCAAAAGACCCCAAAAAACAGGGGCGCTAATTTCAGCTTTTCGAACCACCTGATTGGCGAGGGCTTTGGAAAGCCTGAAACCACGGGATTTGGGCTCCCAACCACATTCACAACGCCATCGTAGGCTCATAGGCTGCGCCGAGCCTCCCACGTGCTCCAACCCGTGATGGGAGTCACACCGAACGGTGATGCCCTATCTATTGCAGAGATTAGCCAAAGGAGTAAACTTATCGGCGACTAATCGTTTTCGCCTCGCCTCTCCGAAGAGCAGTTCCCGCCCGTTGAGACGCAGCACCCCCTGAGGCGAATGACCCGAGTTCTCGGGAAACGCATCCTTCGACTTCAACCGAAGTCATCTTAGGGAGGACAGCTATGAAACGTGGCAGTATTTCGATTTTGATTCTATGCACGTGCTTGGCGGCGGTTGCGTGGGCGCAGAAACCCAATCACAAACTCCCTCACTACACCGTCGTTGATCTCGGCACGCTCGGCGGGACGTTCAGCGGGGCCGAGGATGATGCCCCCAACCAGAGCGGTCAGGTGGACGGTTATTCTACCTTACTCGGCGACAATGTACTCCGCGCGTTTCTTTGGAGCAATGGCAGGATGATCGACTTGGGCACGCTCGGAGGGCCAAACAGCGCAGCCATCTGGCAGCTTAACGATTGGGGTGCAGTTCCGGTCGATTCCGACACCACCACTCCAGACCCGAATGATGAAGACTATTGCAGCCTCGGCACCAATCTCATCTGTCGTGCGTTTATTTGGTATCAGGGCTTGAGGATCACTCTGCCCACGCTCGGCGGCAATAACACTTACGGTGGTCAAATCAACAACTGGGGTCAAATGGTCGGGGCATCAGAGATTGACGTGACTAACCCAACCTGTCCACCTCGACAAGGATCTGGATATACTCAGGTCCTGATCGAAAGACCTGTGATCTGGGAACAAGGTCAAGTCCGCGAACTCCCGATTCTTCGAGGCGACACTTCTGGAGCCGCCTTCGTAATTAATGATCTAGGCCAAATTGGGGAACTCTCTTCGCCCGATTGCGCCACCAACACTTGGCACGTCTTGCTTTATGAACACGGGGCTCCGATCTATCTTGGTAGTCTCGGGGGGCAGGCGCTCAACATCCCCCAAGCGATCAACAACAAGACGCAGGTGGTGGGCGCGTCAGACTTGTTCGGCGACACCATCAACCACGCCTTCCTTTGGGAGAAGGGTGTAATGACCGATCTCGGCACTCTGCCCGGCTATCCCCACAGCATTGCCGAAGGCATTAATGACGAGGGGCAGGTGGTGGGAGGGGCCTCCGACCAGCCGTTTCTTGGCGGCAACTGCAGCGCTTTCCTCTGGCAAGACGGCGTGATGACTGACCTGAATACTCTCATTCCATCCGACTCGCCGTTGTTCCTGTGGTATGCAACAGGGATCAATTCCCGTGGGCAAATCGCGGGCCAAGCGGTGCAGGTCAGTACCGGCGAATGGCACGCTTTTCTGGCGACTCCTGTCGAGGACGAGAGCGACGTGCCTCTTGCCTCAGGTGTGACGAGGGAACGCCCGAAGGTCACTGTGCCGGAGAATGTTCGCAAACTTCTGCAGCGGCGAGCGCGTTTCGGCGAATTCAAAGAAGGACTGGTCGTACCGCAGTAACGGGACGGGAAGAGCCCGACAAACGAAAAGCTGAACTGCATCCCGAATCGCAACAATCATTGTGCCGCCCGCTGTTTGGGCGGCTTTTCTTTTGCATCACGCGGAACGTGGGAGCGGTAACTTCTGTTATCAGGCGATAGCGCTCATCGACCCGGCTTTTGTCTGCGTCAGTGTTTCCGGCGGCGTAGTCGTCGGTTAATGTCATTCGCAGAGAAGGATTCAGGAACAAAATCGCCAAGCCACTCACAGACCTCGTCGTGACTAGGGTGATTGACGTCCTGGAGTGCTTGGAGAAGTTCCGCAAATCCTTCCGGCCCCCCACAGTCTTCGGGTGGACAACATCGTTGACCCGCCACGCATAGCTGCTGAAACGATTCGTCTCCCAGCAAAACCTCTTCGAGGAGAAGCTCGTGCTGCCAGCCGTCCCCGAAATCATACTCGTACAATAACTTCGCCCCCACGGCCCAGATCAACTCCCCGAGCTTGGTCCCGTTCTCATTTGCAACCTTGGTCCCAACTCTGGATCTTGGACCAGAGAACCTCTGTGTCCGGAGAACAAATTGATGAAGATGCGAATTCGTCCACCCCATCACGGTCTGCAAGGTCCGGCGAAGATTGCGAAGCGTAATCTCACGAGGAACTAAAATGCGTCTCCAGACGGGCGGACTTGTGCCGAGCAGAGTCACTTTGATGACATACACTTCCCCTGGGGTCTCGGGCCGTTTCAAGCGGCTGCGTCCTCTGCCAAGAATTTGGCGAAAGAACGAATCGACTTTAGCTTGTCCTCCCGCAAGCCGCGCAGCTCCTCCTCCCGGAGCCGCTTTTCGTGCAAGAGTCTCCCAAACACCTGCGAGAGCTGCGAATAGCGATAGTCGTACTTGCGGTCGATCTCTTTACGGCGTTGGGTCAGGTAGTGCTCCAAATCCCACAGGTCCGACGGTTGCTTGATCTGACTGGCCATCTGCTTTGTTTCCTGAATCACTTCGTGAAGCTCCCGACCCAGAGCAGCGTCGAAAGCTTTGCGGGCGATGGCCTTCTCTGATTTCGACCAAATCCACTCGTTCTGGTAAGGATAGCTGTCGTGGCTCGCAGACTCGATGCTCATGTTCCAATCCTCCGTGGCGGCATTCTATCCCTTGGCGGGATGCCATCGCTACCGGCCCTTTCAAAGCGCCGGGTTCGGAATGTAATTGCCGCGGCGAGCCGAGCGCGTTGAGGTGAAAACGATCGTTCACGGGATGTCCGAGATTCTGTTTGCAGCCGAGATAGCGTTCCGTTGTCTGGACCGAGGCATGCCCCAACAAGAACTGAATCTGCTCCAGCTCCCCACCGCTGCTGTGGCAGAGCTTCGCACAGGTTCTCCGCAGGTCGTGGGGAGCAATGTGCTCCAAACCCGCCCGCTCGCAACAGGCACGGACTACATACCACACCACATTTTGCGAAATGCCTTGACCCCATCTCTTGTTCGTTCTGGCGACTGCCCGGAAGATCCTTCCCTCGGTTACTCCGGCGGCCACCGTCCATTGATCGAGCGCAGCTTTAACCCATTCGGGAATGGGAACGGTACGAATGTGACCGCCCTTGCCGATCAGATCGACTACTGCCCAGTGCCCTTGGCGCATCTGGATCTCATGCATCTCCAAGCCGACTAGCTCCGACCTTCGGAATCCGCAACCAAACAGCATGGCCAGCATCGCGTAATCACGCTTGGCGCGCAGCGAGGGACCATAGGCGTGCCGCAACACTTCCGAACTTTCCTCGGCGCTCAGCCAATTGCCGGCGCGAAATCCAAGCTGCTTGACGCCCTTCACGCGGCTGATGCCTGCGGCTAGTTCGGGACTCAGCAGGCCCGCATCGGCGGCTTCGTGCGCCAGCCGTCGAACGGCCGCAAGTTGTTGGTTGATGGTATTGGCGGCCAGACCGCGTGATTCTAGGTGCATGCGGTAGCGGACAACCACGATGCGGTTGAATGCCAGCCGTGGCTCGGAACAATACCAGGCGATGAACTGATCGATGGCATACTCGTACACGCGGCGCGAGGCTGGCGAACCGAGACTGTTGAGCACAGCCCGTTTGCAATGATCCAGATCCGGTAGCCGAAGCAATCGGCGACGGTAATTCGGCTTGATTCTCTGTTTGCCCATGGCCACGGCCCCCTCATGCCGCAGACTTGGGAGTACGGCAGAAGGGCTGGGCAATGCAAGTACTCCTACGGGCTTGGAGGGTTTTGAGCGCTATCGCCTGGTTACAACAGTTGCCCTTGATGGGGAACTGCGATCATCTTGTCCGTGATCGCATACTTGTCAATTATCCCCGGAGATTCAGCCCAAGCGGGCTTTGTTTTTAGCGTGCCTCCATCAGCTCCCGTTCTGCTACCGGCGCGAGGGATTGATTCGCTGACGCCTGAGAATTGACCGTCTCGCCCCAGCGGTTCAGAATTGCGGAATGGAACATCTAGAAGAGCACCGCAAGAAGATCGAAGAGTGTATCGAGCAACTTTCCCTTCTTGAAGATTCGCTGCGCAAGGCGAAGAAAGTTGTCAAGACTGCCCATGATGACGGAGTTAGGTTTCTAGTCATGGGGCAGAATCGGGATATAAAATATCCACCGCGCACGCGGGTTCTTAAAACCACACAAGAGTTGTTAGATGAGGTGGAAAAGGCATACAACGTTGCCGATGAGCCACTACGGATCGCCAAAACCCTATTGGAAAAGGCACTGAGGGGAGAACAGTAGCCGTCTAGGGATCGGTTCGAACGATCCGTGCGCGAATCCGTTTTCCCGAACACTTTGAACGTTTTCGCCTATGGGGCGAGGGCTATTGAGCGGGATGGGGCTCCCAGCGCGGATTCCCCGGCGTAGGGGCAGAAACGGGGACGCGCGTTTTTACCGGTTTTCCCCTCGGACGGCTGAAAAAAAAGATAGAGCCGGTTTTCGGGTGTGCGGAGTACAAGGTGCGGGGGAGAGGTTAATGAGTGTAATCGCCTGGTTACGTCAACTACCGTGCGGCGCAGGACTATAATTGCGCCCGGAGCGAAGATTAGGAGACACACCCATGAGTCCTCATAGCATTGCTTTTCTGGCCTCGCTGATCGTCGTGACGGTGGTGCTTGTGTTGGTCGACCGTCTGCTCCGTCCCAGCTTGCGCGGGCTCTTGGAAGAGGTAACCGGTTTGCCTGCCGCTACGGATTTCTATCTCCGCGCCTTCGCTATGGCTATTGTTTTCGTGGCTGTGGCAGCGGTAATCGGCGCTGGCCACACTGACCTCAAGGCCGATGCCCGATTCATGGAGTACGTCTGGTCCGTTGCCAGCGGTTTGCAGGATGTATTCCAAAATCTCCTGATTGTTCTTCTCGTGTACGTTGGGCTCGTGACCGTGTTGCTGGCGGCTTTGAGGCGAAAGCAATGAGCAATGAGCACTACCTGATTGTTTCTTATTTTCTCGTTGCTTTCGTGTCGCTGTGCCTCGGCGCGGTGGCGTACCGGGCGCTTCGGACTCCGTTTGCGGCAATTGCAGAGTTGGTCGCAGGGACTAGTAGCACGATCTTGAAGCGGGCACTGGCCGTCTCCATGACTATGGCCGCCGTTCTGGGATTCCTTGGCGTCAGCTACACCCAGAAGGGCTGCATGAACTACGAGCACGTCGTCAAGGACCGCGATTATCTAGTCCAGCTTAACCGGGAACAGTTACAAGGCACCGGAAACTGGATCGTCTACGCCGTGTTTACCTGGTGCGTTGTGGTTCTGATTTGCCTACTTGTTTTGCGCAATAAAGAATCGAAACGCATCGATCAGACACGCTAGCGGACAATCTCTTGCTTATCCCCTGAACGCAGTTGACGTAATATCCCCATTACACTCAAAACGCCCGCAGCTACGGTTCCGGGCCAGAAGTCGGCTTCGAGGACATCGCCATTGATGTCCCCCAAGCCCGTTTCCGGTTTGCCGACCACTCGCCCAGAATTGGCCCCTCCGCTTCAGCATCTGGCATTTTGTGCACGGTCCTGCACATTGACGAGGCCGGAGCTGCCAACCTAGTATGACGTTGCTCATTTGCACACACTTGGAAGTGGGGGACTCCATGCGTCAACGCTCCAATGCCATATTGTTCCGCGTTTCTGTCTGCCTATCCTGTGCCGCGCTTCTAACCGCTATCGCGACCCCGGCCTGCGCTCAGCTCCTAACGAGCAGCGACCTTTCTCGCCTGCGCTCCGTCGGCAGCGCAGCGATCTCGCCTGACGGCCACTACATCGCCTACTCGATCACGATGCGTGATCACCCCGGCCGGCCTTACGGCCAACTCTGGGTGATGGATGTAAGCACGGCAAAGAGCGTCCGCCTGGGCGGCGAGAAGCCGGCCAGCGCTCCGCTCTGGTCGAACGACAGCAAGTGGATCGCGTTCCGTGGTGGGGATGGCGACAAGCGCGGCTTGTTGATCGCGCATCCGGATGGCAGTGGCACAACTTTCCTGACCGCGCTGTCCGGTACGAATTCGCCGCTCCCGGAAAGGGGCAAGGACGTTGCGTGGTCGCCGGATGGAAAACAGATCGCCTTCGTTTCGTCCACACCCGGCGAAGGCGCGGCCGAAGCCAGCGGCGATCCCAGGGTGATCACCCGTTATCTCTACAAGCCCGACTACATCGAAGGCATGACGCGCTTCAACGACAATCAGCGTCTGCACATATTCGTTGTCGACACTGCTTCAAAGCAGGTACGCCAGCTCACGCAGGGCAATTACGACGAGCATTCCATCGATTGGTCGCCCGACGGCAAGCGACTCGTCTTCGCTTCCAACCGAGAACCGAATCAGGATGAGTTCTTTAACTACGATCTTTTCACCCTGCAACTCGCCGACAACAGCATTCACCGCTTAACCGCTACGGAATCCTGCGAATATGATCCGCTGTGGTCGCCGGACGGTAAATCCATTGTCTATCTCGGCACGCGACGCGGCCTCACGGACCGTGAAACCACCATGGAAGATAGGCACGTCTGGCTGATGAACGCCGATGGCAGCAATCGCCGCGAAATCGGCAACGTCATTGACAATCGCCAGGGCGCGCCGCAGTGGGCGCCCGACGGCAGCGCCGTGTATTTCACCGTGCAGGAGCGCGGCAGTAATCATCTCGTGCGCCTGCCCGTCGCTGGCGGCCAGCCAGAATACGTCGTCAGTGACAACGGCGGCGTTGGCGCATGGTCGGTCGGCAAGAACAGAGCGCTCGCTTACTCGTTCACCACGCCTCGTGACGCCTCAGAGCTCTATTACAAATCCGGTACTGCCGCGCCCCGCAAGCTCACTGATGTCAACCAGGAACTTCTTGCGGGCAAGCCCATCGCCGACGTTGAATCCTTCACTTTTGTCAGCAACGACAACCGGTTCGAGGTGGAAGCGTTTCTCACCAAGCCCATCGGCATGACCACCACGTCCAAGCATCCGCTCATCGTGGTGATTCATGGCGGGCCACACGGACAAAATGGTCCAGGCTTCAACTTCAAGAACCAGGTCTACGCGGCACACGGTTATGCCGTGCTCCATGTGAACTATCGCGGCTCCACAGGTTACGGCCAGAAGTTTGCCGATGCCGTTTTCGGCGACCAGGACGGCAATGAAGGCCAGGACGTGCTTTACGGTGTAAATGCGGCGGTACGCCGCTACTTATGGATTGATCGAGAACGCCTGGGGATCGAGGGAGTGAGCTATGGCGGTCAGCTCACCGATTGGCTCATCACACAGACCAACGAGTTCAAGGCAGCGATTCCTACCGCAGGCATCGCCAATCTAGTCAGCTACAATTACATGACGTACTACAACCAATACGAGGAGATGGAGTTTGGACAATTCCTGCATCAGGGGAACCTGATGGACGTTGCATGGGAACGCTCCGCGCTCAAGCATATCGCGGCCGCGCATACCCCGACCCTCATCATTCACGGCGAGAACGACAACGATGTTCCCATTGCGGAAGCCGAGCAGCTTTTCATTGCTCTTAAAGATGTGGGCGTCGAGACGGTTTTCCTTCGCTATCCCCGAGAAGGACACGGCCTCTCCGAGGTCAAACATCAAATCGACGCTACCGACCGATCTATCACCTGGTACGAGAAGCATTTCCTGAAGCCCGGTGACGAAGGCGTCACCAACGTTCAGCCGTAGGCCGAGAGCCGTGGTCCGACAGACTCGCCGGATCAGAAACCGACGACATTTCGCAAGGCACGTCAGGCAGGGCAGATTTCTCCCCATACGGACGAATGACGGGCAAACAGGAAGTTGGCCGCGGATCGGTACTGGGAAACGCCCATGGAGCCATGCATTTCCATGTCCATCTGATCCTGGAATTGTGGCGCTATGCCGACTTAACAGGACTAATCTCGTAGTGGAAGCCGGATAGCTTCCGGTTGCCGACCATCCAACCGCAATTGCACTACGAGCGAGGATGGGCTGACGGCCAGCGTGCTAGTATTTGGCGCATGTTCCGATCCCTGCGCTCCGCCGCCACTGCGTTCGTCTTCATCCTGGCTCTCGCCACTGTATATGCACTCCAGGCTCAATCTCCCGCCGCCATTCCTGCTAGCGATACCATCGTGCTCCATGCCGCCCACATCTTCGATGTGGAACATGGCACCCTCGTCAGCCCCGGCGAGGTGCTCGTGCGCGGCAATCGCATTGTTGAAGCTGGTTCCTCGGTCGCCCATCCCGGGGGCGCCACGGTGATCGATCTGGGCGCGGCAACTCTGATGCCCGGGCTCATCGACGTCCACGTCCATCTTTTCCTCCATCCTGGAGCCGAGGACCTTCAGACCGTCGTCGAATCCGTACCCGAGCGTACGATCCTCGCTGAAATCGCGGCCCGCGACGATCTGATGGCGGGCTTCACTGCCGAGCGTGACATGGGAACCGAAGGTGCGGGCTCGGCGGACTCCGCCGTGCGCAACGCCATCGACTCCGGACTGATTCTCGGCCCGCGCATGAGCGTCAGCGGCAACGCCATCAGCATTCTCGGGGGCCATGAAGACGCAATCCACTTCAATCCCGCCGAGCACATCTCATCCAATGCCACCTACGCCAACAATACCGGCGAACTGGTCTCCGTGATACGGCAGCAGCTCAAGGAGGGCGCGGACTTCATGAAGATTTATCAAACCGGTGCTGACCACTTCGCCGATGGCAAATTCACCACGCCCTACCAGTACACCGAGACCCAGCTCGAAGCCGCCGTCCAGGAAACGGCGCGCGTGGGCAAGCGCGTGGGCGTCCATTGCACCGGGGAGCCCGGAGCTCTCTACGCGGCCCAGGCAGGCGTCGCCTCCATCGATCACGCCGACCAGCTCAGCCCCGAAACCATGCGCATCATGCGTGAGAAGCAGATCTACGCCGTACCTACCTTTGCCATCTCCGAGTACTTCGCTGCCCATGCCGGCTCGCCCGCCGTTGCCGAGCATGAGCGCGCCATGCTGGCCTTCCATGCCGCCGAGTTCCGCAAGCAACTAGCGGCAGGCGTTCCGATGGCGGTAGGCTCCGATGTCGGGCCATTCCCGCACGGTACGCAGGCGCGCGAGTTTGAGTTGATGGTGAAGTACGGAATGCCCGCCGCCGATGTGCTCCGCGCCAGCCTGTTGAATGGTGCGCGTCTCCTCGGACGGCAGGACGTAATAGGCCAGCTCAAGCCCGGCTTCTACGCCGATGTGATCGCGGTCCCCGGCGATCCGCTGCGGGACATCTCCGTGCTCCAGCGCGTCAGCTTCGTCATGAAGAATGGCGTCGTGTACCGGAAATAGTGCGGCGGAGGCTGGACGCCCCGAAGCCGCCCTTTTCGCCTGAGTCAATCATCGGGCCCCGCGTCATACCGCTCCAAGGAGTTTTATGAACTTGCTCACTCGCAAACTCTCGCTCGCCGCAGTTGGTCTTGCCTGTGGCTTGTCTTGCGCAGCCCTAGCCCAGAGTGCTCCCGCGGCTTTTCCGCAACCCACCTCCGCACCGCACAAGTGGGCGCTGGTGCTGCACGGCGGCGCCGGAGTCATCGAGCGCTCCTCCATGACTCCCGAAGCCGAGGCCAACTACCGCGCCGGCCTCAAGGAAGCGCTCACCGCCGCTGCCAACGTACTTGATAAAGGAGGTTCTGCGCTCGATGCTGTCGAAGCTGCCCTTAAGCTGCTCGAAGATAATCCGTCGTTCAACGCCGGACGTGGCGCGGTTTTCGCGGCGGACGGCACTAACCAGCTCGACGCGGCGATCATGGATGGCGAGACGATGCGGGCCGGCTCGGTTGCCGACGTGCAGCGCACGCGCCACCCCATCTCGCTCGCCCGCGCGGTCATGGAGCAGTCGCCCCACGTCATGCTGATCGGCTCCGGCGCCGATGACTTTGCCGCGCACGTGCACCTCGAACAGGTGCCGCCCAGCTTCTTCTTCACCGAGCACCGCTGGCAGCAGCTTGTCCGCGAGCTCGAAAAGGACGGCTCGCCGATCCCTCCGCGCCCCGAGGGTGCGCCGGCGCCTCCGGCCAAGCCCATCGCCGCCTTGGAAAGGACTGACATGCATAAGTACGGCACGGTCGGTGTCGTTGCTCTCGACCGCCGTGGCAACATTGCGGCCGGTACCTCGACCGGTGGCACCACGGCCAAGCGCTGGAACCGAGTCGGCGACTCCCCCATCATCGGCGCGGGGACCTACGCTTCGAACCAGTCGTGTGCCGTCTCGGCAACGGGCACGGGCGAGTATTTCATCCGGCTCACCGTGGCGCGCACCATCTGCGCTCTCGTGCAGTACAAGGGCATGACTTTGCAGGCGGCCGGCGACGAGGTCGTGCAAAAGGATCTCTCCGCGATCCATGGCGACGGAGGCGTCATCGCGCTTACGCCCGACGGTCAGCTAGCCTGGAGCTTCAACACTCCAGGGATGTTTCGCGCAAAGCTGATGGAAGGCGCCACGCCGCAAATCAGCCTCTATCGCGACGAACCGTAAAACTAGGTCGGTTGTTCATTCGAGAGCCCGGAGCGCAACACCGCAGCAGTACTATCTTTGACGCGTGTTCAGTTTGTCGAGCGCGCGCTTCAACTGTTCAAGCTTCTGTCCAGCCTCGCCGAGCTTGCCTTCCGCCGTCAGGCGCTGGTAGTCGGCAAGGTCCTTGGCGGCTTCCGCGATGAGCGCGTCGAGATCCGCTGCGGGTTGGGTCGTCGCAGCGGATGTCGGTGCGCCTCGCACCGGCTCCGCCGGGACAGCCGCTGCGCTCATCGACGAGACCGCTCCGCCAAAAAGCGCCGCCATTGCCGACTCGAAGGTCGGCCCGTACGCCAGCTGATCTTGCAGTGCGAGCACGACCAGGCGTAACTCCGGCATCGGACTCCGCTCCGCCTGCAGGTAAATCGGCTCCGCATACAACAGCGCGCGCCCGGACGGAATCACCAGCGGGGCCCCGCGCCGCACGTGCGAGCCTTGCTGATTCCACAGCGTCAGTTGTCCGGAAAGCTGCGCGTTCTGATCGATTCGCGCCTCGATTTGCAGCGGTCCGTCGACCAGCTTGGTCTTAGGAAAGTCGTACACCACCGACGTACCGTACTGTGCCCCGTCGCTGCGCCCGGCAATCCAGCCAATCAGATTGTTCCGGTTCGACGGCGTGAAGGGAAGAATCTCCACGAACTCCTCACCTTTTTCGCCCGGCAGTTTCATCAGCACGAAATTCGGCTGCATCGCCTGCGTCTCTTGCCCACCGCCCACGCCCATGCCGACTTCGGTGGCAACCGTCCACAGGTCCTCACGATTGTAGAAAGCTTCCGGATCCGTCATGTGATACAGGCCATACACTTCCGCCTGCAGCTTGAGCAATAACTCCGGATAGCGCACGTGCTTGCGTAACCCAGCTGGCATCAGGGCCGCGTCCTTGAACAGACTCGGAAAGATGCGGCGGTAGGCCGCGATGATCGGATCCTCCGTATCGAACACGTAAAACGTGGTCGCGCCATCGTAGGCGTCGATGACCACCTTAACGCTATTCCGCATGTAGTTAATGGGATCGTTGTCGAGACGATAATGGCTCGAGTACGGATAGCTGTCGGAAAGCGTGAACGCATCCATGATCCACGACAGCCGCCCGTCGTCCCCGAGCACGATGTACGGATCGGGCTCGTAGGTGAGAAACGGCGCCAATGCCGATACACGATCGCGCAGGTTGCGCCGCATCAGCAGCCGGCTGTCTTTCGTCACGTCATCGCTGAACGGCAGCTTCGCCAGGTCGTCGCGGTCGAACGCGATCATGATGCGGCGCAGGAAACCACCGAGCACGATGCCCCCGCTGCCTTCGTAAGATGTAAGGCTGTTGCTCGCGCCCTGCGGATAATTGAATTCCTTCTGCCGCGTCTTCACGTAGACGTCGGTATTGGTCATCTCGCCGAAATAAATCTCCGGCCGCGTCACGCTTAGACCACGCACCGTGCTCTGGACCGGCATATTGCTCAGCAGCAGCGTGGGCAGCCCTTCCGGCGTAAATCCATTGACCGGATTCATGGTGATGCCGTAGCCGTGCGTGTAGATCAGCTTGTCGTTAATCCAGTTGCGGCTGCTCTCCGGAAGCTTGTCGACGTTCAGCTCGCGCGCCGCGAGCATCACCTCGCGAGTCGTGCCGTCAATGTCATATCGATCAATATCGATGTCGGGAAAGTCGTAGTAGGTTCGGATTTCCTGAATCTGGCGCAGCGTGTCCTGGAGTGCATGCCAATCCCAGAGCCGGATGTTCTGCAGCGTAGCTTGATTGTTTGCCGGATCAGTCGCCTCGACCGTCGTCTCCGCGGGAAACTCGCGCTGCGTGACCCGGTTCAATCCGTAGGCCTGTCGCGTCAAGTCAGTGTTGTAGACAATGTAGGGCTTCTCCCGAACCAGTTCGTTCGGTTTGACGATAAAGCTACTGACGTACCAGGCGACTCCTTGCAGGGCGACATAGCAGACCGCCGCCGGAAGGATCGCCGCGATCAGCCAGCGCCCGCGTGGCGCCCGCACTGCGTTGATGACGGCGATCAGCGCACCCAGAACCAGCGCCGCGCAGACGATGAGCAGCCCCGTGACCCTAATGTGCGCGTCCGTGTAGGTCACACCCCCGAAAATCGTATGATCGTCGAGCAATAGCTCGAACCGGCTGATATACACACGCATCGCGACGATCAGCAACAGAAACGCAAACGTGATGGAGAGCCCGCGCCAAGGTAATGCAACGTAGCGGCTGAGATGCCCGGAAAGCACACGGCTTCCGCCCGTGATGAGGATGAAGAAAGCGGCGAGTATACAAGCAATCACAGCCAGCATAAGCAGCCAGCCGGCGATCAACTGCCACGCGGGCAACGTGAAAAGAAAGAAGTTTAGCGACTTGCCAAAAATCGGGTCAAACACGCTGACGCTACCAGTGGTGCGGGGTGCGTACCAGAAAAGCGCGAGCGTCGGCCACTCCACCATCATGCCGGCGGCAGTGGCAGCCGCAATGACCAGCGAAAGGCCGCGCGCGATCATGCGCAGCACGGGCTCAACCGGCAGCTTCAGCGGCTGTCCGCCGATGAAAATCGTGTGGCCACTCGGCAATTCGGGGAGATGCGCCCGCTTCAGGGCCAGGAACGATCCGTACAGAATGAGAAATGTGGCCGCTGCAAAAGCCGCGAAGATTCCCCACTCAAGGCTCAGTGTTTTCCAGAATACATCCCCGTAGCCCAGCGACCCGAACCAGAGCACGTCCACGTAATACGACAACGCGCTCCGCCCGCCGAAGACGATGCCGACAAGGACGGCCATAATGAGGAGGAAGCGGCGACGCCGCCGCCGCGGCGGATGCAGCGGCGGCCAGTCAATGGACTCGGGCATGGCTCCACTCCGTTTTCATTAACTTCATAAAGTTATCCGCATAATACTCCCTCCGCTTCCGCAGGATGCCTCTCATGGCTCGACCCTCATCGCAACGTTGCACGGCGAAAGCACTGTCGCCGCCAGAGCGGTCTTTACGCGTAGGAGGGACCCCCTTCGGAGTCGATGGGCGGCGATTCTCACGCTTGCGCCTGAATCACGGGCTACCCGGAAGTTATGCCTCTAAAACGGACGTTGTCCCGAAGTCCTCTTCGAGGACATCGCCATTGATGTCCCCCAAGCCCGTTTGTGGACCGCGTCAAGTCTGTCTTCGGGCTAGCGACCGTGTGGCCACCGAATCCGTTCTGCAGCGGCGGTAGAAAACCTGTTCAGAATTGCTACCGTGGGCATCCCAAAAAGATGCCTTCTTGATCTCGACAGATGGCGTTGGGAATACGTAGCAGCTTCCCAACACAGACGTGCTTGGCCGAGCGCATACCGAGAACACACGAACACTCGTCGCAAAGCGCGCCGGAGCCGGTGGAATAGATCTCTTGTTAAAGTGTATGGCTTTATCACCGTTTGAATGTTTGAATTGATGCCATTAGCGAAACTGGCCGCTATCTCGAATCCTTTTCGCGGCTTCCTCCAGAAAGTCGTCAGTACCCTGGTCGGGCCGCTGCTGCAGCCCGGTCTTTGCCGTAATCCTGTTCGCGATTTGAAGCGCGGTGTTCACGCGAATCCCCGGGTCCAGGTCCCATCGACGGTGTAAGTAGGTTTCAATCAAGACGAGTTCCTCGGGCGCAAGCTGCGTCATGTCTGGAGTAGACGAGATGCCTTGATCGGAGATGTTCCACGAGGGCCGCACATCCTCGGTCGGTTTCTCGTGCACGACCACGGTGCCGGCAACAAAATCACCGAGTCTTCGGCTCTGCTGGTTGCACATCATGCAAACCACGCCCACGCCATAGACGCCTGGCAGCCCATCGACGGCGCGCATCAGGTTTCGCGCGATGGCCTCGAAGGCGTTGATGGGCCTGCCTGATTCTTTGATGACGCGGATGCCGGCATAGCGTTTTCCCGGTGTTTGTCCCGACCAGATCGACTCAAAGAAGGCGAAATAGCCCCAGTAGACGGCGAACAAGATGAAAATCGCCACGGCTGGCCCCACTAATTTCGGAAGAAACATCAGGACGGAAGATCCCAGCGGCATCGTGATTATGAAAACGAACGCAGTTATGAGATAAACGACTCCTTGAATTAGAGTATCTATGGACAGGGCGAGGAACCGGCTGCCGATTCCAGCCAAGGGCAACTCCAGGGCGATTTGCTCGGGAGTATCAATTCTCAATTGGTCTATCGAGTCCACAATGATTTCCACTCGCTGGCTGGAGAAACGCAAACCGTACTGGAGCAAGCTGGAAGCGCTGCTGAACCAAAGCGCGAAAAGCGGCCTGAAGTCGCTCACGCGTTCCGAGTTGCAGGAACTTAGTCTGCTTTACCGGCAGACGGCAGCGGACCTGGCCGCAATCCGTGAAGACCGCGGTTCCGTGCACTTCGCCCGCTATGTCAACCAGTTACTGGTTCGAGCCCACAATACCATCTATTCCGGTCGAAGGGCGAGTGCTAAGACGATATTTTCATTTTTCTGGGAGACTTACCCCGCGATCTTCCGGCGGAATTGGAAGCACTGCCTGTTGGCGGTTGGCATCTTTTTTGCCGCAGCGGCCGTGGGCGCTGCGGTGACTTATCAGAATCCCGACTTCAGGGTGAAGATTCTCGGGCCGCAGATGGTGGAGACAATTGACCGCCATGAGATGTGGACGCACTCCATCGTAGGCATCAAGCCGCTGGCGTCGAGTGCGATCATGACCAACAACATGAGCGTGAGCTTCACCACATTTGCGTTTGGAATCACGGCTGGTTTGGGCACCATTTATATGATGGCATTTAACGGCTTGCTGATTGGAGTTATCGGCATGGCTTGCCGGCTGTCGGGGATGAGCTTGCAGCTCTGGAGTTTTGTAGCGCCGCACGGTGTTCTTGAGCTGCCTGCCATCTTCATTGCTGGCGGAGCGGGACTGCGGGTCGCTCAGGGTCTATTGTTTCCAGGGGTATGGCCGCGGCGAGAGTCGCTGGCCCGAGCGGGCCTGGAAGCTGTACAACTGGTGCTGGGCACGATTCCCATCCTCATTATTGCGGGCCTCATCGAGGCGTTCGTCTCGCCTACGGGGCTGCCCATTCCGCTGAAGTTCTCGTTGGCGGGGGCGTTGTTCGTGCTGCTCGGGGCTTACCTGTTCGGAGTCTCCCGCATACCTAAGTCCGCGAGTGGCGCGACCCTGTGATTGTTGCACCCGGCGCTCCACCGGTATTACTCATCACGCGGTATCGGTACTTAGAGTTGATTCCGCTCCTTGATCTGCAGATACGCGTTTACTAGCAACGGAGAAACTGCTCCGGAATTTACCTCCAGCGCCAGAGCTCCCCGTTCGCGCAAACGAGCCAAAAGCAATTCCCTTCGGTGAACCATCTCCTGGGCGGCGGCTACCTGGTACATTTCAGTTTCGTTGTTTGGCCTTTTCGCGGCGAGTTCGCCTAAGTCCGGTTGTCCGATCACCACAAACAGAACCAGATGTTTCGGCATCATCATCGACGCCGCTTCGATGACTTCGGGAGTCATCGCAGTCTCGGCGAGATCGGTGAGCCATACGATCAGGCTGCGCGGTTTCTGGTCAGTCAGGAGACGCGCGGCCATGTGCAGGTGGTCGGCCTCGGAGACTTCCTCATGTACCAGCGCCAATTGTTCGATGAGTTGCCGCAAGTGCGCACTGCCTTTGGCGGCCGGAAGCTGCTGACGAATCGTCCGCCCGTAGGCCACCAAGCCCACGCGGTCTCCGGAGTACAACGCCACCTGGGCCAGGCTCAGCGCGGAATTCACTGCATGATCGAGTTTGCTAAAGCCTCTCACGCGTGCCCGCATCAAGCGTCCGGCGTCGATGACGATCCACACCGTCTGGCTATGCTCGATCTGATACACGCGGCTGACCAGCTTGCCGCGCCGCGCGGCTGCGGTCCAGCAAATGTCGCGATACTCGTCGCCCAGTTGGTATTCGCGCAGACTGTCAAACTCGCGACCGATGCCACGTATTCGGGTGTGGCGCTTTTCCATGGCAATCTGCCGGCTGCGCAGCAGGTAAATGGAGTGCCGCTTTGCTTCTTCCAGATTGGGATAAATTCGCACGGTCTGTCCGAGCGTTGCTCGAACCCATCTCTCTGCAATGTGCAGGACGCTTTGATAGCGCACGTAGCAGTCGCCGAGGTGCGCGTCTCCACGCTGTACTGGGCAGATTCGATAGGTTACCGTCGCTTCGCTTCTAGCTGCGGCTTTGACCGCGAGGGTTGGAGGCTCATTCCTTAATTGCCCGGGAACGGTGTCGATGAGGACGGCGCGCACAGTTTTGCTGGAGGAATTGATCAAGGTGAGGTCGAGATCCGATGGAATCGACAGCGCCGCCGGCGAGCGCCACGTTCTTCTTATTGTGAGTTGCAACGGGTTGGGCAACTGCGCGAGATCGGCAATCCACACCATAACGACTAGGACGTCCCACGCAAGCAGAGCATAGACAAATCGCAGATTGACGAATGCTGGGATGAGCCAGACCAAACCCAGCAACAGCAAGGTAAAGAAACGGTCGCCGAACGCCATGCCAAAGCGTTTGTAGGAATGGGCTGCCGCCTCGACTTCGACGGGAACCAAGGTGGCCGGATCACTCACTTTGGAACCTCACTGCGGGACCTCATTTCGCATTCTCATTTCGGAACCTTGTTTCGGGACCTTATTGCGGAACTTCGACGGCGCGCAACACGTCCGCCAGGACCTGGTCAGGCGTGATGCCCTCGAGATCGGCCTCCGGCTTCATGATGATCCGATGACGGAGCACCGGGCGCGCAGAAGCTTTCACGTCGTCTGGAATTACGTAGTCGCGTCCGTCGATTGCGGCCACGGCCTTCGAGACCGCCATCAGGCTGACGGCGGCGCGAGGACTGGCTCCGAGTGACAAAGATGGCCACTCACGAGTGCGCCGCGCGATCTGCACGATATAGCTGAACAGCGCTTCCTGCACCGTGACGGATTTGAGTTCCTGCTGGGCCTGCTCGAGCAACTCCGCGGCGACCGGCTTCAGATCCATCTTGTCGAGTTCTCGGGATTCAAATCCGTTCTGCACATTGGCAAGCAACCGGACTTCATCCTGCTCTGCGGGGTATGGCACCTGAAGTTTTAACAGGAACCGGTCGAGCTGAGCTTCTGGCAGCGGGTAGGTGCCTTCGAACTCAACCGGATTCTGCGTGGCGAAGACGGTGAAGATTGGAGAAAGCCGATAACCAGTGCCATCGATCGTCACCTGGTGCTCTTCCATGCATTCGAGCAGCGCCGCCTGCGTGCGCGGAGGCATGCGATTGACCTCATCGACCAGCAGTAGATCGGTGAACACCGGCCCTTGGTGAAGCTGAAATGCGCTGGTTGCCATGTTCAGGACATTGGTGCCGACGATGTCGGCTGGCATCAGATCGGAGGTGCACTGAACGCGCTGAAAGTTCAGCCCCATGAGCCGCGAGAGCGTCTTCACGATCAAAGTCTTGGCAATGCCGGGAACACCTTCCAGCAGAACATGTCCCCGGCAAAGTAGCGCGATCACACATTGGTCTCTGATCTCGTTCTGGCCAACTACCACTCTGCCCATCTCGTCGCGGACGTGCTGCACTAACTCTGGGACTGCCTTCATTCACCCTTCTCCTTCCGAATTCCCTGATACAGATTCAATTGCGCTGCGTAGCCGTCGAGCTCCTGCAACAGGTGCAAAGCCATAGGAGGCTGGAGAAAAGGATTGGAGCTGGCCGCTTCACAGTGTTTGAGTGTTGCGATGAACTGATCTCCGGTAGATCGGTCTCCGGTGAATGCCCAGCGGTCGCGGACCACCGACGCCATCTCCTCCGCAGAAGTGTTGCTGGCAACACCGAATCGTCGCGTTAGCCAGTAGCGGAATCGACGGTAGCAGATATCGACCACAATGGCCGCGGTTCCCGCGCGCTCGTAAAGTCCACCGAGGGTCTGAACGAATTCAATCGGCGACAGGCGGACCTCGGTGGTTGGCAGACAGATCGGGCCGCTGCGGCGCGAGAATGTCGCTACGACTGCCATCGCTAGTAGAGCCAATTGCAGGAGGAGCCACATCACCGGCGAGTGGGCGATGGAGCCACCCAGGGTTTCGCGATAGCCGTGGATGTATTCGTCAAAGAGAATCTCGTTCTTGCTGGCGCTTTCGCGATCACCGAGACACGCCAGGAAGAATTCCAAGTTACCTTGTTCCTTCAGGCCGGCATTTGTGAGCGGCGTAGCTGCGGCCCACCACAGTACTTCACCGCGCCCGAAAGGATACTTTACAACCACCACGTGATTGCCATCGCCGTACAGCGGGTACGCGACGGAAAAGGGCGACCAATAGGCCCGCGGAGCCAGCACAATCTGCGGGGCGACGCGAGTAATTTGGGACGGTGAAAGAGATGATACTGTTTTCCACGTCATTCCGGAGAAAACGTCGGGGACCGACTCGTTCTCCGGAAGAAACGTGCCGGCAAACATTCCGGTGGCGATGACATGGCCTCCTTCGGAAATGAAGGCCTTCAGTCGTTCTCGCTCTTCGCGTGTAGGCGCTTCGTTCGGTTCCGCCAGGATGAGGGTTTTCGCGGTGTCCTGCGCCGCGTCCTGTGGAAGATCGCTCAGAGGCCTTTCCCAGTGCTTAACTTTGTATCCCGTTTCGGAAAGAAGCAGGTATGCGGCTTTGGCGCCGCCGGACGCGCTCGAGTAACTGCTGGGGTATTCCGCCTGCCCTTGCTCGCCAGACCCGAAGACCAGCGCGCTAACCACCAGCAGGACGAAGATGATTCCCGCGCCGAGAAAAAGCTTGCGGTCCTGGCGGCTCAGATTGAGGGACATCCTAGTCTCTCCAACGCCTGCATCGTCCGGCCGAACGCTTCTTGATCTGCTTCCCGCTTGGCATACCAGGTCAACTCGAAGACCCGTGTAAGCGCGGCCAGAGTCTCGCGGTGCTCATTTGAGTTGGATAACAGCCGCAAGTATTCGCGCGGAGTGCGGGCGCGATCGGGTCGCCAGGCGCCCTGGTACTCCAGAAACGAAATGCCCGCCCAATAGGCGAGATGAATCGCTTCCCGCCAATTATTTTGCGTGGCGGCCACACGAGCCTCCGCCAGCCAAAGCGCCCAACTCTTTGCGGACACCGGAAGATCGGTGGGCACAACGCTTTCTCGTTCGCTGGCCGACTTAATCTGCCGGTATACCAAAAATGCGAGCGTGAGCACCGCCAAGCCGATCATTCCGTAGACGAAGAACTTGCTGATGGTAGGAATGGCGGACGAGTGGAAAAGTAGCCCCAGCAAGCTGAGAATAAACGCCAGCAGCTTTTGCACGAGCCGATCGAGGTACGTTGGCCCGCTCACATTGCGAAACTCTGGTCGCGCCAGAATGGCGGTGAGTTGCTCTCGGCTTTTCGAGACGTCCGGGGGAGAGGTCTCGAAACCGCCGAGATCGTGGCGCAGGATTTGAATCTGCGTACGAATGGCGGTTGCGGTTGTTAGATTTTTTTCCTGCTCGTACCTGCGGACGTCCCGACGCAAACCTTCCGCGGAGATTTCGAAATCCTGCTGCTCGGTGCGGACTCGCCAGCTTTGCGGCAAATCTTGCAGGATCGGCGGAGTGGCACGTCCGGAACTGTCGAGCTCTTGGGTAGCAGCCAGCAGTTGGTCGAGTTCCGCCCGATATTCGGCGACGGTGAGCTGGCTGTCTGCGCTCGAATCCGCCCGGCAGCAAAAACTAGCAAGCAGCAGCCCGGCAAGCAGGAGCCCGCGGCGAATATAAATGTGGCTTGCCGTCATGCGCCCCTTTTACGCCGGGGCAGCCTGAAGGCCAGGCGCGTCCAGTGTCGCCATCATCAGTTGCAGATCAAATGCTTCTTTGCGCACGCGCTCGTCGTAGTAGACCAGCGAGAAGGCAATGGTCGCCAAGGGGCCGACTAGGCATGTCGAAATAAAGGTCGCGACCAGCGATGCGAGCTGCCATCCAACCGCAGCGTGCTGCATCGCGGCCACGCCTCTTGCGGCTCCCGCCGCGATCTGGATCGGCCACTGCAGAAGCATACTGACTCCTATGCTGAGCACCATGAACAGGAACCATATGACGAAGATGCGACCGCGATTCCCTTTGCTCAGTTCGGAACTCCGAGACATTGCGTCTCCGGCTCTCTTGTTTTCCAGGACCTTTGCGGGGACGGCCAACGACCACTCTATTGCCTTCAAAATTCCGGGCACGATTAACAGCAGACTCCACAACCCCACGAGCAATCCCACTCTAAGCGAAAGTCCGATTACGCCAGCAATCTGATTCTTCACCTTCGAAAATGAATCCATCACCCCGGCGGGCCGATCAAGGTGAACTTGTGAAACTGCGACCACGGTGGCGGCTTGCGACGCGGCCGCAGCGACCATGCCCAACAGACCTGCTATCAGTCCAAAAACAGAGGTGACGAGCGCATTACTCAACTGGTTTCCCGGAGTTCGAAACCCAAACGCCAGGCATTGGAACGCGAGGACACAAAGATGGGGGAGAGCGAAGATACCTAGGAATAGGGCAAAGTAGCTGCGGTAAAGGGAGAACGTGCGGTCCAGCAATTCTCCCGTGCTGAGGGGCCGGAGCGCTGTCGACATGAATCGCCTCCCATGAGTTTAAAACTTGCTCGGGATGGTAGCATGTCGGCACATAAAATGTCTGGTTGATTGAACACATGATATTTACACGCGAACCTTATGCTGCCGACATTTTCGATGACAATCCGCTTACTGCAAACAGGTAATTGGATACTGGGAGACTGATTGAGGAGGATCACGGTCGAAAAAGACATCCATACGCGAGCCCAATGCGGTGCGATCGGAGATAAACAAAATCGGCTCCTTGCATGGAGATCCTGTAGTGGTGGACCTCTAGTGGTGCGCTGACGTACGAGCGTGACCCGAAAGCATAGAACGGCTTGGACTTCGGATGGCCAAATGCGAACCTGATTTCGCCCGAATCACGAGCAAAATCTGGAAGTTGCTTGATCTCATGCTGGCGGGGCCAGAAGTCCGCTTGGGGGAGATTGCAAATTGATTTCCGCAAAGCCCGTTTCTGGCCAATCATAGGCCGTTCCAGGGTGGCCTGCCGCTGGCCGTTAGCGTAAGCACGCTGGTTTCGGTGGTTCCGAATCAAAAATGGATATTAGGGAACACACGAATTATCATCAAATCTGGATACGCAGGTCTGGGGAGGATGCAGAGAACGTCTCGCTTAGGACAGAAAGCTCGGAAAACTCAGCGTCTATTGAACCCAGCTACCGCTCCCTATGATTTAATGGGCGGGCATGGACATTCCGCCTGCCAACATTACTCAAACAGAACCTACGGGGGCAGAAGACTGCGCTGCATCGGTGGCGAAGGGGATCGCGGTCGAGGCGGAACTTGGGCCGGAGAGCCGACTTTTGCCCGAAAAGTTGGGCGAAGAGCTTTGGCGAGCGGCAGGCGCGGAGTTGGTCGAGGTAAGCAGGGCGGAATTTGCAGAGGCCCTGGAGACGATAGGAGCGCGGGACAATTACGGCCTCGACCCAGAAAAACATGCCAATGAGCGGCAGCGGGAAATGTTCTGGCGGACGCTGCATCTGGAGGAGCTTGCTCTTGCGCGCGGGTGCGCGCTGGGACGCGAGTCGGCATGGCGGCGCTTCCTTGCGCAATATCGGGAGCCGCTGACCAGAGCCGCGGTGGATATGACAGGATCGGCGGCGTTGGGCGAAGAGCTGGCGAGCGCACTTTACTCCGAGCTGTACGGGTTGACGGAGCGCGAAGGCAGGCGCTGGTCACCGCTGCTGCGATACTCGGGGCGAGGCTCGCTGATGGGATGGCTGCGGGCGATCCTGGCGCAACGCCGCGTGAACCAGTACAGGAAGACCGGTCGGGAAACTGAGCTAGGTGAGATAGAACCAGCGGCGCGTGTTTCCGAGCAGATTGAGCTTAAACAATTAGAGGATTTGCGGGTGGCGATCAAGATGACCCTGAGCGCGGCTTCCGCGGAAGAGCGCTTCGTGCTTTCCGCTTACTACCTGGACCAGCATACCCTGCACGAGATCAGCCGCGTTCTCCGAGTTCATGAAGCGACGGTGAGCCGCAAACTGAAGCGCGCAACCGAACATCTGCGAAAAGAGCTGTTGCGGACGCTTCGAGCAGGGGGACTGAGCCGGCGCGCGGCCGAGGAAGCGCTTGGGACCGATCCCAGGGATGTGGATATCAATCTGCGTAAGTTGCTGCAAGAATCGAACGGCGACCCGAACTCTAATAAGGAACGACAAGAGTGAACCAAGAATTCCAAACCGGGATACATCCCGACGCTGACCAGCTCAGTGTGTTCGTCGAGGGCGCAGCTACCTCGCGGGAACAGGAGCGGATGCTGTTGCACTTGGCCGAATGCGCGGAGTGCCGGAAGGCTGTGTTTCTCATGCAACCGCAGGAGGAGACACAACCAGCTGGGAGAACACCAGTGAAAGGATGGATCTGGGGGCGGCTCTTGCCGGTCGGACTGCCCGCCGCGGCGCTTGCGTGCGGACTGGTCGCGGTCCTGGTCCATATTTGGCCCCGTGACGGCGCTCTTCGGAACCCGCAACAGGTTGCAAGTTTACGAAAACCCGAGGTTCTCCCGAAAACGACGGTAGCGCCGAGCGCCGACTCAGAGATGGATCAGCGATCCGGAACACCAAGAAGCTTCGCGCCGGCGACCAATCGTTCAAGGCAAGAGAACTTGAGTTTGCCTGAATCCTTGAATTTGCCTGAATCAAGCGGGCAAGCGGCGGCAAAAGTTGCTGCTCCCGAGACGACTACGGCCAATCTTTCTGCCAACGCTCCGGTCGGGCATGCGGGGGGATCTGCGGGCGGTGCGATTGGCGCGATCTCGTCCGAATTGCCATTGAATGGCCGGAATTTCTCGAATTTGCAGCAACTCTCAACGCCCGCAGACACAAAAGCCGCGGCATCACAAAATAGTTTAGCCAAGAAAAAAGACCTGGGTGGATTGTTGATTGAGCAAGCGAGCGGGCATGACAAGACGCTCGCAGAAGTCACCGGCCACACCACGGACCGAAGCGGGGCTATGGTTGCGGGAGTGATGGTTATGCTGCGCGATGCGACCGGCAAGACGCGACAGACAACGACCGGCACGGATGGCAGCTTCCATCTAGCAGAACTGCCGGCTGGACAGTACGAGTTAATAGCGACGGCAAATGGCTTCAGGACAAGCAAACAATCGATCCAGTTGAATCCGAGCCAACTTGCCATGCTGCACCCCGTGCTTGACATAGGGGCGGCGTCAGAACAGGTGACGGTGGAGGCAGCGAGCCCCACAGTAACGGTCCAAACTGAATCGGCCAACGTGGGCCAGGTCATTACGGGCCAGGTCGTTGCAGAAATGTCTAACGTGGGCCGGGCCGTTGGGGTGCCGTCCGGCCTGCCGGTTGCGGCAAGTGTGTCACACGGCAAGCGGTTTATTTCTCTCGATAATGCGGGCAATCTCTTCCTCAGCCGCAATGGGGGCAAGAAGTGGAAGAAGATCAATCCGCAATGGACGGGCAAGGCAGTCCGCATCGAGTTGACGCCAGCATACTCGAGCGAAGCTCCGCCGAAGCCGAACGAGACCTCGGGAAAGGCGAGCGAGGCGGCAGTTTTTCTGCTGACTACGGACGCCGGCACGGTTTGGACCAGTAAAGACGGGTCGCACTGGCATCAGCAGTAACTTCCCAAAAACCTTCAAAAAATATTCTGCAAGACTCCCAATCAGGCGCGAACTCCGATTGAGCGAACAAAGCGCGGCGCTCGCCGTCCACCCCTTACCGCAAGGGGGACGCGTGTTGCCTCGTCTGTTCAGGCTCTCCCAGTATAGGCACTCTAGAAGTGCCTCGGAGGACTCCATGGTTTATGGCAAAACGCACCAGACGCTGATCAGATTCACACTTCTGCTTGTCGCTGCATTTCTTACAACGTTCGGATTCGTTTTCCAGCAGCCGTTTCAGGCAGCGTCTCATGCGTTCTCCCCGGTTGCGACCTATTCGCAAGGCAGGTTGCGGTTCACCATTCCTTACCAAGCCCTGCATGCAGGAGCAGGACGATTCACCGTGGAGGTTCTGAATCCGGAAGATCAGGCCATCGGGCACACTGAGCAGGAAGTAACAATCACAGCCCGAAACGGGCAGTTGCAGAGTGAGGTAGGACTGGAAAAGTCTCTGGCCATTGACGATCTAGTGTGGCATCGAGTTCGGTACCGTTTCGAATATGACGACGCGAAGAAGCCCGATCTCGAAGGAACGGAATCTATCTCTCAGATCCTGAGCCGGCCGGTCATTCATATTTTGGGGCAACAGTCTTATATCACCGGCGGTCAGGCGGCCGTGCGCGTGATTGTTACGGATACCAAGGATGAGGCGATATCCGGCCGCGGTTCGGTTCAGATCGAATTGCTGGACGCGGACGACAAACCGGCGGATGGCAAACCGCGCGTCCTTTTCTCGGGCCGTTTGAATCACCATGGAACTACAGAAGCGCAGTTTCGTTTTCCTGCCGGTGTGATTGGGAGTTACCGGCTGCGCTATGTGGCCGACACGCCGATCGGGTCGACCGAATTTACACAGGACGTACGCCTGGAGGACAAGGTCTCCATTCTGCTTACTACGGAGAAGCCACTCTACCAGCCGGGCCAGACGATCCATGTGCGGGCGCTCGCGCTTGACCGCTCGGATCATCAGGCAGCGGCGAAGCGCGCGCTCACGTTTGAAGTGGAAGATTCTCGCGGTAACAAAGTTTTCAAGATAGCGACCGCGACCGACCCGTTCGGAGTGACGTCGGCTGAATTTGGCTTGGCCGACGAGGTCAACCTGGGGACTTATCATCTGCGCGCGTTAATGGGCGATGCCGACGCACCTACCAACACGGCTGAGATCGCGCTCAACGTGGAACGCTACGTTCTGCCGAAATTCAAGGTAGCCGTCGAACTAGCAGACGCGAAAAACGGCAAGAAACAGAAGCGCGGTTATCAACCGGGCGATCATGTTACGGGCACAGTGCGGGCCAACTACTTTTTTGGAAAGCCGGTGGATCACGCCGAACTGAGCATGAAGGCGTCGGCGATGGATGTCTCGCTGTTTGAGGCCGCGTCGGCCGCTGGCAAGACGGATTCCGAGGGCTCGTATCATTTCGACCTCACCTTGCCAAAATACTTTGCCGGACGCCCTCTCAACCATGGCGCGGCTCGGGTATTGATTGAGGCCACGGTGAAAGACTCTGCTGGTCATTCGGAGACTCGTGGCCAACCGATCACGGTAAGTGATTCGCCGCTTCTGATCACCGCGATTCCCGAGGGCGGCACACTCGTCCCTAATCTGGAGAACGAAGTTTTCATTCTAACTTCCTATCCGGACGGAACTCCGGCGAAGGCTGACGTGACGGTTCGATCCTCATTGAATGAGGATCAACATGCGTCGACCGATGATGGCGGGATTGCCGTAATCGCGATCAGGGCAAAGGAAGGCAAGGAGGCGTTGAAGATTGAAGCCAAGGATCAGGAAGGAAATCAAGCGTCGAGCAAAGTGGAATTAGAGGCCCGCGAAGGTGAAGATCAGATTCTTCTACGCACCGAACGTGCTGTCTATCGTACCGGCGAGCGCATTCGACTGAAGGTACTTTCCACTAAGGCGCGCGGGGCGGCTTACGTGGACATTGTGAAGGAAGGCCAAACGGTGCTCACCCGCGACCTCGATCTTGAAAATGGCCAAGCGGAACTTTCGCTTACGGCCACGCCTGAGATGGCGGGGACGGTTGACATCAGCGCGTATCTCTTCGGCAGAGACGCGCGTCCGGTCGGCGATCACCGGCTGATCTTTGTGCAGCCGGCCAATGAACTGAAAATTGAGACGGCCGCGGATGCCACGGTTTACAAGCCAGGTGGCGACGCGCGCATCAAGTTTCGCGTGACCAACTCGCATGGTGAGGGCGTCCACGCTGCGCTGGGATTGCAGGTGGTGGATGAGGCCGTGTTTGCTCTGGCTGAAAAACAGCCCGGCTTTGCCAAAGTCTTCTTTTATCTGGAGCAGGAGGTAATGAAGCCACGTTATGAAATCCACTCGATCGGCATGCCGGATGTTATCGAACCGGCTGAGAAGTCGCATGCCGACCAGAGAGACCGGGCTGCGCGCGCGCTATTCTCGGCAACCGAGATCGTGACTCCGAACAAATTTGAGACAAAATTCGGCAAGGACGTGCCGATGACGAAGTACATCGATTATTGGCAACGCTACCAGCAACAGTTTCAAAAGCAGGCAAACCGGTTAGCGAATGAGCTTAGCCAAGCTTATGAGAAGAACCCAAAAGCCGGTGATCCGACGGTCGTTTACGCGAAGCTGGCGCAGTCGGGCGATGCGGAGTTCCGTGATCCCTGGGGCCACGGTCTTACATTTGAACGGGCGCGCTGGGACGCGTCGAAGAATTATTACCTGATGCGAAGCGCGGGGCCAGACGGCCAACTGAACACGGGCGATGATCTGCAAGCTATCTTGCTCTTTCAGCGCAAATGGATTGCAGGCCCGCCCGGACCGGAGTCAACCAGGATTAACGTCAACATTGAACATGACCGAGGCCCGATCAATGGCCGAGCGGAGATCGTGGGAACAGTCACTGACCCAAGCGGGGCCGTTGTGCCGGGAACCGATGTCGAGTTGCGCAGCGTTGCTAGCGGAAAAACCCGTCCCGCGACGACCGACGCATCTGGCCGATTCAGTTTCTCTGGCCTGCCCAAAGGTGACTACGTTATTAAAGTATCGCAAACAGGATTCAAGACGGCGGCTCAGGACCTCACGCTTGAGGAGCGCGACAGGGCCGTGCTCTCCGCAGTATTGTCGATTGGGCACGCCTCGGAGGTGGTTGAGGTCACAGGGGCAAACGTAGGGGTTCAGACTGAAATGGCGATGGTACAGGCTCCTATGGCTGCAGGCGTGCCTGGGGGCGCGGCCGGAGGGATTTTGGGAGCGATGGTCGTCGACCAGGCACGTATTCAAAACCTGCCCCTCAATGGTCGCGATGTTGTCGCCTTCAAGGCGCTCAACAACGGAGTCCTCGCAAAAGAAAGTTCCGCACCTGCCGCGCATGTGCGCTCCTATTTCCCCGAGGCGCTCTACATCAACCCCGAAATCATCACTGACAAGGACGGACGCGCCAGCATCGTGATTCCGATGGCCGACTCCATTACGACGTGGCGCATGGCCATGATTGCCTCCACGCAACAGGGAGCACTCGGCACGTCAACCTCGAGCCTGAAGGTTTTTCAGGATTTCTTCGTCGATCTCGATCTGCCAGTCACGCTCACGCAGGGCGACCGTGTTTCGATTCCGGTGGCTATCTACAACTATTCGGATTCTCGCGGCGATGTGAACTTGAAACTTCAATCCGACGATTGGTTTTCGCTGGTCGACGACACCGGTGAGAAATCTGTCGGAGTCGATTCGGCTCGGGTCGGCAGTTCGCAGTTCACGCTCGAAGCCCGGCGCATTGGAAAGTTCAAACTGACGCTCGCAGCGCGCATGCAGGGCGGTTCGAATCGCGCCGACAACGGTCGCGCCGACATCGTGGTCCGGGAAATCGAAGTCATTCCCAATGGCCGAGAACAAAGCCTCGTCTTTAACGGCCGCCTGGAAAATACAGTGCAACACGAACTCGCTTTTCCAGCGGCCTCCATCCCCGAAGCCAGCAAGATTTTTGTGCGGCTTTATCCTGGTCCTATGAGCCAGGTTGTGGAAGGGATGGATGCCATTCTGCGCATGCCGGGTGGGTGCTTCGAACAAACCTCGTCGAGCACTTATCCGAACGTGCTGGCGCTTGATTACATGAAGCGCACCAAAAAGCTGACTCCGGAGGTACACGCAAAGGCCGAGGGATTTATCGCAAATGGTTATCAGCGTCTGCTCACCTTCGAAGTTCCAGGAGGCGGCTTTTCGTGGTTCGGAAATACGCCGGCCAATAAGATACTTACTGCCTACGGCTTGATGGAGTTCTATGACATGTCGAGAGTCCACGACGTCGATCCTAAGCTGATCTCGCGAACCCAGCAGTGGCTGGCAAGCCAGCAACTGGAAGACGGGAGTTGGAAGCCGGACACGCAATTCATCAATGAAGGCGCAACCAATCGCTACAACTCCGACGTGCTACGGATTACTGCCTACCTGGCATGGGCGCTCAAAGACACCGGCTACCAAGGGCCGGCGGTTGAAAAGGCGAAACAGTTTGTCGAAAAACACATGACCGCCAAGGTAGATCCCTACACACTGGCCGTCGTCGCCAACTTTGCTACCGACTACAAAGAAGACCGCGAATTTACGCGGCAGGCGATTCAGATGCTGCTCGATGCGCGCACCGAGAAAGACGAGCAGGTCTGGTGGAGTGCGGAAGAGACCAGCGTCTATGCCACCGGGCCGAGCGCCGCCGTGGAGACCACGGGCCTTGCAGTGCAGGCGCTGCTTCAGTCGGGCGAGGCATCGGGAACTGCGCGCAAGGCTCTGGCTTACATTGCATCGAAAAAAGACGCTTACGGAACCTGGGGAACCACACAGGCTACGATCATGGCGCTGCGCGCGTTGCTGACGGCCACGGAAAAAGGTGCGGCCGACGTACGCGGCACGGTGGTCGTGCTGCTGAACGGTAAGCCCGCAGAAAAGCTTGAACTTACACCAGAGAACAACGATCTGCTGCATCAATTCGTGTTTAAGGATGTCAGTACAGAAGGCGTATCGACGGTCGGGCTTCAGTTTGAAGGGAAGGGCGGTCTTGCCTATCAGATCGTGGGAAGCTACTACCTGCCTTGGGATGAAAAAGCCGCGGGCGAGCCACTTTCTATCGATGTGGCCTATGACCGCACACGCCTCGCGCAGGACGACATCGCTACGGCGAGCGCCACCGTCAGGAACAACTTGCCGAAAGCGGCCAACATGGTGATGGTCGATCTTGGCATTCCTCCCGGTTTTGACCTGCTCAGCGAGGATCTGCAGGATTACCAGGAGAAGAGCGCCCGCCACAAAGGTGGTCATCTATCGAAATTCAGCCTTACGGCGACGCAAGCGCTTCTCTACTTTGATTCGTTTGCTCCCGGAGAAGTGGTCACCTTGAAATATCGGCTGCGCGCCAAGTATCCCATTCGAGCTCGAACCTTCAAGTCGAAAGTTTACGAATACTACGATCCCGAAATAGCTTCAGTTGCCCGGCCAGTACAGTTGGAGGTGCGGAAGCGGTAGCGCAGAAACTGGACCGGGACGGACCTTCAACAAGGCGGGCCAGAAGTCGGCTTCGAGGAGATCGCCATTGATCTCCGCCAAGCCCGTTTCTGGATAACTTCCGGTTTGCCGACAACCTGGGAGTTGAACCGTTGCTTATACCCTGCGCCCTTGACACCGGGCAAGGGGGGGCTACAGTGGAGTTACTTCCCTGAGTGTTGAGATTTCCCCGTGGCACACAAGCTCGCGTTTCTCACCGTTGCCGTTCTGTACGAACCAGTGGGGCAATCCGCGCGTGCGCTCACGGGTCTTCGGCCTTCGCGTTCAATTTTGCCAAGCCGTTCGATGCCAGTGGCAATCCGTGCCGCCTTGATCGCTCAGCGATGGAAGCCAAGGCGCGACAGAACGCGGCCCTCCAGAAATAAGCCGTTGAGTTGAACGGGACGCGTTTTCCAGAGATTGTACAGGATCAATCTGATTACTCCTCTTCCCAGTTATCAACCCCTCCCCGGTGATCTTCGTCACAGCGTGCGCAAACTCGGAGTGCTAAGTTGGAGCGGTCGCACGGACAGCAGGTGTGTCTCGGGACAGTCAACAGCCGGACGAGGAACGCTACAGTGAAGAACGTAGCCATCGTAGGCGCGGGCACGACCCCAGGTCGTTCCCCGTTGGTTGAGAAAGCGTTGCGAGAATTGGCGCAAGTGCCGCTGACCGAGGCGTGTGTGTCAGGTCTTTGTGACATTTGTATTTGCCGGGCAGGCCTCTGCAATATGGTCGGCAAGCACTGGGCGGATGCGCAACCATCCAAGCGTTCAGGGGAATAAACAAATCAATCAGGAGCAATACAGTGAATGACGTAGCCATTTTAGGCGCGGGCATGACCCCATGTCGTTCCCGGTGGGTTGAGAAAACTTTTTGGGAATTGGCACAAATGGCGGTCAGTGCGGCGGTACACGACGCGGGCATCCACATCCAAGAAGTGGAGGCCGGCGTCGCCGGAATCTACAACGACATCTTTGAGTTCCAGGCAATTCCCGAAAGCGGATTCCAGGGGATTATAGGGCTGCAGAACAAGCCGTTGATGAGGGTCACAAATGGGGGCGCGACCGGCGCCTATGCCATGCTGGCGGCGCGCAACATGGTGGCGAGCGGACAGCACGATCTGGTGCTGGTGCTGGGTGTGGAAAAGGCGCTGGATTGTTACGATTTTGAAGCCGAGAGCAACACGCCGGCGGTGGTTCAGACCATTGGTTATTCGTGGGATCCGTGGTTTGAACGGCCGCTTGGGGCGCATGCCTCGGAGAGTTATGCCGAGGTCATCCAGGCCTACATGGACGAACATCCGGGGGACCTAGCGCCGATGGCGCGCGCCAAAATCGTGGAACTCCTCTGCGAACAGGCGCAAAGCAATCCCTACGCGCAGCGCCTCGGCGAGAAAGTGACGGCGGACCAGGTCCTGCATTCACGCTACGTGGTTTATCCGGTTCGGGTGCTGGAAACCTGCGTATACACGGAGGGGGCGTGCGCGTTGATATTCGCCTCCTCGGAAATGGCGCAGAAGATCAAAGAACGCACCGGCCGCGAACCTATCTGGCTGACCGGGGTCGGGGCTGCCAACGAGCCCTACTTCGTGGGCAATGACATCACCCGTTACAAGGTGCTGCATCGCATCTATTCCGACCACGTAGCGACCAAGAAGGCGTTGCAGATGGCGGGCATCACCATAGAAGACGTACAGGTGATCGAATTGCACGACGCATTCATTCCGCAGCTGATGATCACATTGGCCGAGATGGGGGTGGTGCCGCTGGGGCGGGCCAACGATCTGGTGGAGGAAGGCATCATCCTGCCGGGCGGAAAGCTGTTGGTGAATCCCTCGGGCGGGCTGGTGTTCGGCGGACATTTCGTCGGCGGATCGAACATGATGTCAACCTGGAGCGCCATGCGCGAAATGAGAGCCAGGAATCTGGAACATGGCCTGATTCATGGCACGGGCGCGTCGCTTTCGATGTATGGCGTGGCTATCGTGCTCGAGAGGAGAGCTTGATCATGGCAAAAACAGGAAAAGCAGTAGTCTCCGCGAAAAGCAAAACCAAGCCGGTGATCTCCACTGCGATGCTCCCCATGGAGGGAATCACCGAAGTCCAAACGGCGGATGGCCTGTACTTGCAGCGGAACGACGTGATGTTCACGGCGATGAAGCACACCCAGGGCGAATTCTCGGATTTCTTTCGCGCGCTACGCGACGAGGGCAAGGTGTTCGGCCATCGTTGTCCCGAATGCCGGCACCTGATTATCCCGCCGTTCATGCAGCGCTGCCCGGCGTGCAATTTCGTGGAGATGAAAAAAGAGTACGTAAGTGACACTGGCGTTATGGTGGCGACCCCGGTAATCACGGTTTTTGCACCCAGCCGTTTTAAGGGCCAGGAACCGTTCGGTACCGGCCGGGTGTTTCTCGAAACAGGTGACGGCAAACTGAGCGATACGGCGATGCTGGTACGCGTCCGCACCACGCGGGGCACCATACGGCCGGGGATCTATAAGAAAGGGACACCGGTCAAGATCGCCTTCTGTGATTCGCGACAAGGCGAGATGCTGGATATTTTTGCCGTGCCACAGAATGAACTGACGCGGAAACAACTCCGCAAGAGTCCGCTTCTCGAGAGTGAAATAAAGTGGGGGCAACTCTCGGACATGGAATTCGGTAAACCCAGTGCGCAACTGCAGAAAATCTTGCAGGAAGTGAAAGTGGATTTCCAGAAACTCGCAGAAATGATCCCCCACAGCCCGCGAGCAACAGCCAATCTTGCGAACTGGCGGCGCACGGTCACTGTGCGAACGGGCGGCGGGACCTTCGGTCTGGTGGTAAATCAGGGGAAATTGCGGGTGCGGAAAGAGGGCGTGAAGAACCCGGATCTAGTCGTGGCGGTACAAGATCCATCCACGTTGCTGGCCTGGCTGCGCGACAGTACGGAACCAGTTGGGGACAGTGTGAAAAGCCCGGCGTTAACGGATTTGGTTATTGAAGGAACCCTGGTGCTCAACAAACCCGAACTGGAGACGATCACGCGTCTGGATCGCGTTCCTCGCTCGCTTCGCCGGGACAATGTGGTGGTAGCACGGCCGGTCTGATTTCGTACGGCGACTTTCGCTGAATCTCGCGATATATAGCGCCAGACGCTGCTCGCTAAGCCACGACACGGCGATAGTGGTTGGCCGCTGACGCGGGAAGCTGGTATCGCGTCTGAGACGCAATCGATCCGACATGAGATTCCAGGAAGGCCGAATCTGCTTCGGTTCTGCCCCAATACCTCTGGCACAACGGGTCAGCCCAAGGGTGCGCGGCACGTCCACTATCACTGCAATATCGCAGCGAAAGGTGTTTAATTAAGGCAGGGAAATATAGGCAGAGATCGGCAAGTTGTCTGCTGCTTGATCGTCGCAGGAGGTTGGTCATGAGGACCCTGGAGCACTTCAGGAGATCGGGCGATAGCCATTTCCATGCCCATCCGTTCCACACCCTGTTTGCGCTGGCCGCAGGTTTCGTCCTGGCAGTCTTGGCGGTGTTGATGCTTACCGTGGCGGCGAGGTAGGGACGAATCGGTTCGTCCGTCGTATTGGTCCCGATAAACGTGCATGCCTTTAGGGAATGTCGACTTCCTCGAAGCCGAATTAGCAGGACTAATCCCGCCGTACAAGCCGGATAGCTTCCGGTTAGCCGACCATCCGGGACTTGTCCCGTCTCGATCTTCCGGCCTTCTGAAGAGCCTACGCCCGCCAAATTGATCGATACATCTGCATCTGAAACTGGTCCGCAACAACGGTTACTTCTGGCCCAACCCTTTTGGATATCCAATGCCGAGGATTGCCCACCTACAATTCTAAGGGATGGCAGCTTTGTACCGTTGAAAGAATCCGGTTCCTATGCCCGAAAACAAGCAAAATGCGAGCCGTGGAGCCGTCTGGATCTATTACCCATGGTTGGACCTAGTCGTCGGGTGCGGCGCGTGGTCGGTTCCTCTATTGCTGCTCGCCTATTTCTCTTCTGCAGCCAACACCCTCGCGTGGTCCGTGTTGTTCTACATGCTAGCTTTGTTTTTCAATTATCCGCATTACATGGCGACCATTTATCGCGCCTATCATACGAAAGAGGATCTTGAAAAATACCGGATCTTTACGGTCCACATCACGCTGCTGGTGGCACTGACCGTGGTTCTTTCACACTTCTGGATTGGAGCTCTGCCTTTTATCTTCACTTTATATCTCACGGCCAGCCCCTGGCACTACAGCGGGCAGAATTACGGCCTGTTCATGATGTTTGCCCGCCGGGCCGGCGCGCAGCCCACAACGCTCGAGCGGCGTACCCTTAACGCAGCATTTGTGATCTCGTACGCAGTCTTGCTGCTGAGCCTCCACACTGGACGCTCTGGCGATCCTCTGTTCGTCTCGCTCAACATCCCCGAGACGATAAGCTCGCGAGCCCAGATCGTGCTCGCCGTCGCATTTGTGGCCTGCTCCGCTTTCGGCCTGTCCCGGCTTGTTTCGCAGGTAGGCGTCCGCAGAATGATCCCGTCGCTTACCCTCTACTCTACTCAGTGCGTCTGGTTCCTGGTGCCCACCCTGCTTGCACTGCTGGAACGTTTCCAAGTCCCGCGGAGCCGCTATAGCACAGGTGTACTCGCTGTAATGCATTCCGCGCAATACCTCTGGATCACCAGCTACTACGCCAGGCGGGAAGCCGCGATGTCACCCAGCCGGTCTTGGCGTCCCTTTTCTTATTTTGCAATTCTCGTTGTCGGGGGTATTGCACTCTTCATTCCAGGCCCTTGGCTCTCGAGCCTGGTATTCCATTTTGATTTCACGCGGAGTTTCTTGCTGTTCACCGCCTTGGTGAACATTCACCACTTCATCCTTGACGGAGCGATCTGGAAATTACGGGACGGACGTATCGCCGCTTTGTTGGTGACTTCACGCGAACAGATTGCTGAAGGCGCGACAGAAGCTGGGAGCCGAGCGATGACAGGATTTCGCTGGCTGGCGGGACCGAGCTCCGGCGCACGCGCGCTGCGAGTGGGGACAGCTTCGGTACTGCTGCTTTGGGGTTGTGTCGATCAAGTGCGCTATTACTTGGCCCTGCACAGCAGCAATCTGGAGGATTTGAAACGCGCGGCATCATTGGCTCCTTACGACACCCCGCTTGAGGTGCGTCTGGCGCGCCAGGCTCTGGAGGAGGGCAACCCCCAGGACTCCGTCGCCGCCTGGCAATACGCGATCAAGGCAAACCCGGCCGATCCGGCGCCCCGTGATGCATGGCTGAGATACCTGACCCAAGAGAAACGGCTCGATCAGGCGTATCAGCTCACCGGCAGTTGGCTAAAGCTCGCGCCTACTGATACGGCTCTGTTGGTAAATCATGGCATACTCGCCCAGCAATTCGGACATGCTGATGAAGCCGAACTGAGCTGGCAGAAGGCTCTCGCACTCGATCCGTCGCAGGTCGATGCCGATCTTTATTTGGCCACCGTGTTGGAGAAGCAGGGCAAGCTTGAGGATGCAATCGGTCACTACGAAAGCTTCCTCACAAAAGTGGCTCAACGACAGGTATCCAACATAGTCCCGCGTGCGGCAACGGTAATCAACGTGGCACTCAAGCTGGCAGATTGCAACACCCGATCGAATCGCCCCGATGTGGCATTGCGCTTCTACAAAATGGCACGCACGCTAGCGGCTCAAACGAAAGAAACGAAGTTAGAAAGCTTTACCGACGTCGCGGAAGCTTCAGTGCAAGCGAAACGCGGCGAAACCGACAAGGCGCTGTCGCTCTATCAGACGGCACTTCAGCTCGATGCTGGACTCGACGACCAGCACAGCGAGGCCGCCGATTGGTACGCGTACGCGATGTTCCTGCGAGATACGGGCTTCCCCGCACGTTTTGTCTACGCGAGTTTGCTTGAGTCCCAATCGTTGTCGTTGTCCGAGGGCAAACGCCAGGAATTAGCGGCAGCAAACCGAGTCCGCAAACAACTGGAGCAGCAACTTGGCTCCCAGGCTTCCGTCATCAGCCACAATCCTGAACCGATATTGCAAGAGGCGCTCGAGCTCAAGCGTTAGAGATACTGCTTACTGGAGGATACGCTGCCTTGAGCGACGTCGCAGACCCGCGATTGAACTTTATCTTTTGCCTGGTCGATGGCGAACTATTGGCAAAAGAAAACATTTATCCTCCGCTTGATTAGCCTTCGCATCCAGGGGAGATCCCCACTTGGGTTGCGCCCGAGTGACGGGCAAACCTTACCTTACCGATTAGGGAAGGGTTGCCGACATTCCGTGAGTTATCGCCTTGTGGCTCGATCCGTTCTCACACTGTCAACATTCCGCTGACGTTAGGACAACTCCATATTCTCGGTCAAGGTTTTACAGGTACGACCAGCGTGTCCCACTGGCAACGACGTCGGCTCTTGGTCTCAGTCCGCTGGCATAGGCGTTGGTTTCGGGGCCAGCGCAGGCAGCTTCAGAGGAGCGGCCGCTCCCGCAGGGGACGTGAGCCATTTACGCACTTCCGGCAGCGCACGGCGCATTGCTAGTTCGCCGACGTGGATCAATTCGTCAGCGCGTTTGAAGTCGTCATAGTCAAAACCAGCGACATCAGGCTCGATCACGACGTCAGCCGCGCTTCTCCATAACGTGCTCAACATCTCCTGCGCGATGGCGAACGACTGCCCGATCACGTCAAAGTAATGCCGGGGCACGCTCGTCTTCGACCACTGTCCCTTCAGGTTCACGGCAATCACGCGCTCGGCGCCCATTTCGCGCAGAGGAACCGTTGGCACAGGATAGGAGAGCATGCCATCTACCAGCCAGCGCCCGCGAATTTCTACGGGCAGAAACATCCCCGGATAAGCGCAACTTGCCCGCACCGGACCAATGATCGAACCGGAGGTAAAGACGGTTCCCTTCCCGGTATTGAAGTCGGTGGCCGTCACGCCGAGAGGAATACGCAACTCTTCGAAGGTCTGCACCTTCAAAGTCTGCTTCAGAAACGCGACCATGCGGTCGTTCGAAGCAAAGCCGTAGCGCGAAAGCGTCCAGCGCGCGAAGGTAGTGAAGCGAACTCTGTGGGCGAGTTCTTCCAGTTCCGCGATGGTGAGCCCGCTGCAATAGCCAGCACCCATGATTGCGCCCACACTGGTGCCGGCAATCATGCGAACCGGGATGCCTTCTTCTTCGAGGACTTTGAGAACCCCAATGTGGGCGATGCCGCGCGCAAAGCCTCCGCCCAAGGCGACGCCAATTGCGGGGATGCGTTTCGCTTCGGTCGCACTCGGCCCGCGGGACAGGGCGCGGGTGAAGGCTTTAACAGACCGGATAACCCTATCCAGACTCTTCATCGGAACCCCGCGTTCCCGGTTTGCCGGGGACCGCAAACCCCACATCTATGATATGTACGATGCATGAACTCGCTTCGGGCTACAAGGCACGATTGTGCTATCTGCAGTTACAAGCGAGTCCGGACCGTGTTACCGAAGAATGTGGGAACCACACGCGCGAAAGATATAACTCCTTTAATTCTCATTGTTTGCCGTCCGTCTGGATTCGTCCAAGATTCCCTGCTCTTGCGAGCGAGCAGAGGCGCTAGAATCCAGACTCGCGAACAACGCGGGAAGCTGAATGAGTGAACTCTGGGTAGTGAGAGAGGAAACTAACAATGGCAAGCTACGTTGGCGCCATTGATCAGGGAACCACCAGCTCGCGCTTCATTGTGTTCGACCGTTCCGGACGCAGCATGAGCACGGCCCAAATAGAGCACGAGCAGATTTATCCCAAGCCCGGGTGGGTCGAGCACGATCCGGAAGAAATTTGTCGCCGTGTGGGTGGGGTCATCCAGGGAGCAATGGAAGCTCGCGGACTGCGGCCGGCAGATCTGGCTGCGATTGGGATCACCAACCAGCGCGAAACCACTGTGGTCTGGCACAAGAAAAGTGGCAGGCCCGTTTACAACGCGATTGTCTGGCAGGACACGCGCGTGGCTCCCGCAGTAGCCGAGTTCGCCGCGCGTGGTGGACAGGACCGCTATCGTGCCAGGACCGGCCTTCCGCTCGCTACTTATTTCAGTGGCCTCAAGATTCGCTGGATTCTCGAAAATGTTGCTGGTGCACGCTCACAAGCCGAAGCCGGCGATCTGCTGTTTGGCAATATCGACACTTTTCTGCTCTGGCATCTCACCGGTGGACCGCATGGCGGCATGCACGTGACCGACGTGACCAATGCCAGTCGCACGCAACTGATGAATCTCCACACGTTGCAGTGGGATTGGGAAATTGTGAAAGACTTCGGCATTCCGATTGAGATGCTGCCGAAGATAGTTTCGAGCAGCGAAGTGTACGGTACTGCGCAGCTGCCCGCTGTTGCGGAAGTCTCGATCGCCGGCGATCTCGGCGATCAGCAAGCGGCTCTCGTCGGCCAGGCCTGTTTCAAGCCAGGAGAAGCGAAGAGTACCTACGGCACCGGCTGCTTCATGCTGATGAATACTGGGGAAAAGGCAGTACTCTCGAACTTCGGTTTGCTGACTACACTGGCGTATAAGTTCGGCACGAAGCCGGCGTGCTATGCCCTGGAAGGGAGCATCGGCATTACCGGCGCCCTGGTGCAATGGGTCCGCGATAATTTCGGGCTCATTGAAAAGAGTTCTGACATTGAAGCGCTTGCTCGAACCGTAAACGACAACGGCGGCGCCTACTTCGTCCCCGCCTTCTCTGGCTTGTACGCGCCGTATTGGAAGGATGATGCGCGCGGCGTGATCACCGGTTTGACGCGCTTCGTGAACAAAGGCCACATCGCCCGTTCCGTGCTCGAGGCTACGGCATTCCAGGTACGTGAGGTGGTCGATGCTATGGCCAAGGACTCCGGTATTAGCCTTGATGTCCTGCGTGCCGATGGTGGAATGGTCGTGAACGATCTGCTGATGCAATTCCAGTCCGACATTCTGGCTAAGCCGGTGGTTCGTCCGATGGTGAAGGAGACCACCGCGCTCGGCGCTGCCTATGCGGCAGGCCTGGCAGTCGGCTTCTTTCAGGATACTGACGAACTCGTCGCCAACTGGGCAGCCGATCAACGGTGGGAGCCACAGATGGACGAAGAATCTCGTGAGCGGCTTTACCACTTCTGGAAAAAGGCAGTGACCCGCTCGTTCAACTGGGTGGAATCACCGTAAGTGGAGCGACGGGCGTCTCACCCGTCCAGAGACGCGATGAACCTCGCTCGTGACTTTGGTCCCCGCGTGGCCCACGCTATTCTGCCAATCAGCAAACTTGCGGCATGAATCGAGCTGACATGTGGCGCCGAATCGAGGCCCATCCCAACGTCTGGGACATACTTGTTGTGGGCGGCGGAGCCACGGGGGTGGGCGTTGCGCTCGATGCGGCGGCGCGCGGCTACGATGTGCTGCTGCTGGAGCAGAGCGACTTCGGCAAAGGCACGTCCAGTCGCAGCACCAAGCTGGCACACGGTGGCGTGCGCTATCTGGAGCAGGGCAATATTGGGCTGGTCATGGAAGCGCTCAAGGAGCGGGGCTTGCTTCTGCAGAACGCGCCGCATCTAGTGCACGATCTTGCGTTCGTCGTGCCGAACTACGACTGGTGGGAGGCCCCATTCTACGGTCTCGGCCTGAAGCTCTATGAGTTGCTGGCGGGCAAATACGGGTTTGGCACCTCACGCATTCTTTCCCGAGAAGAGACGCTCGAACATCTGCCAACACTGAGGACCGAAGGCCTGCGCGGCGGAGCCATTTACTACGATGGACAATTCGACGACGCCCGCTTGCTTATTCACATGGTCGTCACGGCATTCGAGCAGGGCGCCACGTTGCTGAACTATGTCGAAGTCACGGGGCTGACAAAGGACGCTCAGGGATTTATCGATGGCGTCAACGCACGCGATGTGGAAACCGGCAACAAGTTTCGCGCCGTCGCGAAAGTTGTCGTCAACGCCACCGGCGCTTTCGGCGACTTGCTACGACTCAAGGCGGACCCCGCCGCCGCGCCGATGATCGTTCCCAGCCAAGGCATTCATTTGGTCTTCGATTCCAGCTTCCTGCAGGGTGATTGCGCGGTTATGGTTCCGCACACCAGCGATGGCCGCGTGTTATTCGCGATTCCGTGGCACGGTCACACATTGGTGGGAACCACCGACACGCCCATTGCGGCCGCAACGCTAGAGCCGGTCGCCCTGGAGCGGGAAATCGATTTTATCCTCGCGACCGCCGGGCAATACCTGACGAAGGCACCTAGGCGCGACGATGTTCTGAATGTGTTCGCTGGCATCCGGCCGCTAGTGCGCGCTACGGATGCGGCCAGCACCGCAGCGCTTTCGCGCGATCACGTCATCCACATCGACCGCTCCGGTCTGGTCACCGTCTGCGGCGGGAAATGGACGACCTACCGGCACATGGCCGAGGATTGCGTTGATCAGGCAGCAACGCTCGCGCAGTTGCCAGACAAACCATGTGTGACGCACCACCTGCGCATCCACGGCTTTCACGATGCCGCGCAAGAATTCAGCTCACTGGCAGTTTATGGTTCGGACGCGTACGAGATTCGCAAGTTGATCGAGACCAATCCCGGGCTCAAAGAACCGCTGCATGCAGCGCTGCCCTACGTGAAGGCGGAGGTCATCTGGGCGACGCGACACGAGATGGCCCGCACAGTGGAGGACATGCTCGCAAGGCGCACGCGAGCGCTGTTCTTGAATGCGCGCGCAGCCCTCGAAATAGCGCCCGTCGTCGCGGACCTGATGGCTTCAGAACTGCGTTGGGACGAGGACGTAGGACGAAACAGTTGAGTGCCTTTCGCGAGGTTGCTTCGAACTACGTGCTTCATCCCTGAAAACTGGCCCAAGAACCCTTGTAATTGTACTTGCTCAACCACTGGATTCGGCAACGTTACTTCCTGCCCGTATCAGGTGTACATACGTGGAGAGGCATATTTGACAGCAGGGCAGTTCTGACTGTGGACGGTTACCCCGCTTGCATAACAGTTCCGAAGATCTTCATGACATTTGATGAGATCTACAGCTACCCTTGGGCATCCTTGTGAAAACTTATCCGGCCCGTATGACGGGTAAGCGGGAAGTTATGCTCCGGAACAAACTTCAACGACGCGGGCCAGAAGTCTTCTTCGAGGAGATGAACCCTCGATGGTCCCCGCTCCGGTAACCGACATCTCCTTGAAGCCCGTTTCCGTGTAGCCGACAATCTGGGGGCGATTCAACGCGACCGTGTCAGAACCGTCAGAGCCGCCGTTCGTTGACTCGCGGACGCCGCCTCCGTAAGATGAAGCGACCCGAAAGCCACTCATCTTCAAATGATCGGCCAGACCATCTCCCACTACCGCATCGTCGAGAAGCTCGGCGGCGGGGGTATGGGCGTTGTCTACAAAGCTGAGGACACGCGCCTGCACCGCTTCGTGGCCCTCAAGTTTCTTCCGGACGAAGTCGCCCGCGATCCCCAGGCTCTTGCCCGCTTTCAGCGCGAAGCTCAGGCGGCATCGGCTCTCAATCACCCCAACATCTGCACCATTCACGATATCGGCGAGCAGGACGGCCAGGCCTTCATCGCCATGGAATTCCTGGAAGGTGTCACCCTGAAACACAAAATCGCCGGCCGACCGGTGGAAACCGAGACCATCCTCTCTCTCGCCATTGAGATTGCCGATGCCCTCGATGCCGCCCACGCCAAAGGCATCGTCCACCGCGACATCAAACCCGCCAACATTTTCGTCACCGAACGCGGTCACGCCAAGATTCTGGACTTCGGCCTCGCCAAAGTGAGCATGGCGAACGCCTCTTCCAGCGAGGTTGGCTCAGCGAACACCATGACCGGCACGCTGGAAGATCCGCATCTTACCAGTCCCGGCTCTACGCTTGGCACCGTCGCTTATATGTCGCCGGAACAAACCAAGGGCAAGGAACTCGATGGTCGCAGCGACCTGTTCTCGTTCGGCGCAGTGCTCTATGAGATGGCTACCGGCACGATGCCATTCTGCGGAGAAACCTCCGCCCTCATCTTCAACGCCATTCTCGAAAAGGCCCCGGTGCCCGTGACTCGTCTCAACCCGGACCTGCCACCCAGGCTCGGAGACATCATCAACCGCGCGCTTGAAAAAGATCGTGAGCTGCGTTACCAGAGCGCTAAGGAAATGCGCTCCGAGTTGATGCGCCTGAAGCGCGACACCGATTCCAGCCGCCAAATTCCCGTCGTTGGTTCGGACGCCACTTCCGGCGCCCAGGCTTCCAGCGCCGCGCACACTGCCAGCAGTTCCGCCGTCGTCGCCGTCGCCAAACAGCACAAATTCTCGCTGGGCGTCATCAGCCTGGTCGCGGTTCTGCTGGTCGCCACCGCAGGCTACGGAATCTACGCGCTGCTTTCCCGCACTCGCCCTGCGCCCTTTCAGAATTTTTCCGTCAGCAAGGTCACCGAAACTGGCAAAAGCACCCGCGTTGCCATCTCTCCCGACGGCAAATACATCCTGAGCGTCGTCGCGGACAACGGCCAGCAAAGCCTGTGGCTGCGCAACATTCCAACCAACAGCAACACCCAGGTCGTACCTCCCGCGTCGGCCACCTATCTCGGTCTGCGTTTCTCTCCTGACGGCAACTACCTGTATTTTGTCCGCACCGAAATCGGCAGCAACTCGTTCCATTATCTCTATCGCGCTCCCGTGTTGGGTGGTACTCCCGAGAAGCTCGTCACCGACATCGACACCAACGTGTCGTTCTCTCCGGACAGCAAGAAGATCGTCTACGGGACCGGAAACTCCCCCAAGGCTGGGGAGTACCGGGTCACGATCCGCTCTCTGGAATCCGGCGAAGAAAAGCAGCTGGCCACCGGTCCGATGAACGAGCAGCTCTGGGATCCCGTCTGGTCCCCGGATGGCAAAACCATTGTTTGCGTAGTTTCCCAACCGGGAACTTCGCTCTCCGGTCTCGTTGCCATCGATCCAGAAACCGGCAAGCGCAACTTATTCATGACCTCGGACAGACTGTTCTTCGTTCGGCCCACGTGGCTGCCCGAGGGCAAAGGGATGCTGGTCATGGGCCAACTCCCTTACGCCGCCCAGCAGCAGATCTTCTTCGTCTCCTTTCCAGATGGAAGAATCACCCCGGTCACGCGCGACACCAACTCCTACGTCGATCTCAGCCTGTCTGCCGATGGCCACACCGCTGCTGCCGTTTTGCGGCAGGCGCACTTGAGCCAGTCTGTGATGGCAGTGGGCAGTTCTCAGGAGCAGCCCTTCGGTATTGGGTCGTACAACGACATGGTTTCCTGGACGCGTGATGGCAAGCTTCTCGTGTCCGCCGCTGCCGGCGGATTGACCCTGGCAAATCTGGAATCCGGCTCACAAACCCCTTTCGCCTCGCTGATCTTCGGACCGAATTTTGCTCGCGCCTGCGCCGACGGCCATGTGGTTTTCTCTGCCTTCGACATCAAACGGAACGGGCTTGGTATCTTCTTTGCCGATGCCGAGGGAGCCAATCCCAAAGAACTGACCACCGGCAAGCTCGATTCTTTTCCCGCCTGCACTTCCGACGGCAAGACTGTGCTCTATCAGGATGCCGACAACATCCTGCAGAAAGTTTCGAGCGAAGGCGGGCCCTCGCAAAAGGCGTCTGATCTTCCCGTCTTCAGCGGCATCACCATCTCTCCTGACGGAAAACTGGCGGCCTTCGTTACCTCTCAGCGTGGCGATCCGAAAGAGAAGCTGGCCCTGCTCTCTCTTGATTCGAACCAGCCCGCGCGCTTCCTGGAATTCGAGCGACCGCGCACGGAGTTCAACTTCAGCTACACCATCGGTTCGGTCGCTTTCAGCGCCGACGGCAAAGCGATCGTCTACCCCATACGCAACGGCGAGACCGACAATCTCTGGCTCCAGAATCTCGACGGATCGCTCGGTAAGCAATTGACCGATTTCAAATCCGAGTTCATCCGCGACTTCGACTATTCTTTCGACGGCAAACAGCTCGCCATCATCCGCGGCCACCGCGAAGCCGACGTGGTGCTGATCCGCGATTCGGAGAAGTGACCGCCTCGCTAATCGCAGGGTTGGCATCGTCTTGGAGCCCGAGTGACGGTCTAATCGGAAACTATTCCGGGCCAGAAGTCCTCTTCGAGGAGATCTCCTCGAAGCCCGTTTCTGGATAGCCTCCGGTAGCCGACAATCCACGAATGGGCTCACAAATCGGTGCCTTCCCCACAGTGTAAAGGCGCGCTAGAGTAGGGTCGAAGGAGAACGGAACGCGCTGGTACCAAGCCACCTCTCTAAATTGAACTCAGGTCATCCATGCCCTGCCTCGCTCAGCTCAGCCACCCCAGCTCAACTCCACGACAGGTCCAATTGTCTGCGGGGAGTGTCAGGCTGGAATCGACGAGGCAAAGAATTCCGCAGGCATAAATCATGCGCTCCGAAACCTCCGCCTCGTCGAATCCAGTTGTGGTAATTAAAGCCTAGTCTGCAGCGGCATTCGTTCCGCCTCTTTCCTTCTCCGCCACCAAGCCACCTTTTGCTGCCGCTTCGATGATATGAGCGACCGCTTGTGGTTGCGACACATACACGGCGTGGCTGCCTTTGATCTCGACCACCGTTGCACCAGCGCGTTTCGACATCAGCCGCTGGGCATCGGGCGGAATCATCCGATCCTCGGTCGTAAGCAGGTACCAACTGGGTTTCGCCTTCCATGCCGCTTCGCTGATGGTTCCCCCTAGGGCGTCCACACCCCACGGCACTTGTGAGTCGGCCATGAATGCGGCCTCTTCCGGGCTCACGTCGCCGGCGAACGATGCAGGAAACTTCGCCTTGTCGAGCATCAGAAAGCCGTCCACGGGCGGAAGGATCGGCGGTTGGGGCGCGCCAGCAGGCGCACTCTTGATCAACGTAGATACAGACTCACCTTTGTCGAGCGCAAAGGCGGCGACATACACCAACCCCGCCACCATCGGGTCGTTGCCAGCTTCGGTGATGACAGCGCCGCCATACGAGTGACCGACGAGAATCACGGGGCCGTTCTGAGCGTCGATCGCACGCTTGGTGACCGCCACGTCGTCTGCCAGAGTGATGGTTGGATTCTGGACGATGGTGACCGAGTAGCCGTCCTTCTTCAAGATGTTGTAGACGCGCTGCCACCCGGACCCATCCACAAAGCCGCCGTGGACGAGAACGATGTTCTTCACAACTGTCGTTGCTTTTGTTTGTGCCATGGTGTTTTCTCCTATGCCTAACATGATTGTCATGATCGCCAGCACACAAAAGATGATTCGTGTTCTGACGCCTATTGCCGTTGCGTTGTTCTTCATCGGATCTCCTTCCGCTTCATGCGGTCGCAAATGTTTTTGCCTGCCGTATATCGTCTGGCGTCTGCATTGATTCTTGTCGACAGCAACCAAGGTATTCGGATCGCCGATTTTCAGAAACCTCGGAATCTACAGAGACGGACCTGTATTTTTCTTCAGGTTCGGAACTATTGAGAGGAGTGGTTGGGGTGTCGTGGAGGCAGAGGGGTTCCGTTTATTTTGTCACGCGAAACACGGACGCAATCTTCTCGATCGAGGACTTATCGGGGCGAAGGAAGATAACTCGTCCAAGAATGACAACAGTGATCTCTGTTCCAGAATTTGTGGAGCTAATGATCTTCAGCTTTCCGCCTATGCGTTCGGTCCGCTCGCGCATTCCTCGCAAACCATAGTGTCCGTCTTTTCCGTGGCTGATGAGCGGCGCTGGGATACCAACTCCGTTGTCGCTCACGCGAATTGAAAGGTCCTGCGCGTATTTCAGCTCCACTGCTAATTCGCTGGCCTTGGAATGTACGCAGGCATTGCGGATGGCCTCGTACGCGATTCGATACACTTCGTCCCGAACCACAGGGTGCATTTCCCTGGTTTCACCCTGCACCGACAAGGAAGTCTTCATCGGGCTGAACATCCGGCACTCTTCCGTAGCGCGATGCAGACCTTCCGCAAGATCGTTCGTTTCCGTCGTAGAAGTACGCAGGGACTGGAGCGCCGCCCGCCCTTCCTGAATCGCTCGAGAAAGCCACTCAGACAATTGCTCAACCGCCCGCCGCATTCGGGCTGGATCAGCCGGTTGATCCAGTGCATCATCAGCAACGAGCTTGCTACCCTCGATCGTCTGGAGGAGCGTGTCATGAAACTCTCTGGCAATGCGAGTGCGCTCGGCCAACCGCTCGTCGAAACGGGTACTCAGGGAGTTCATGGCGTGGCGCATACGGAGCCAGTGAAGAAAAATGATGAGCAGAACCCCAGCTGCAAAACAGGCGATGATGAATGACCTTGTCTGGTACCAGGCGGGAGTAACAAAAAAGGAAAAAGAGGCTCCCGCCTCGTTCCAGACGCCGTCATTATTACAAGCGAATACCCGGAAACGATACTGCCCTGGGCGGAGATCGAAAACGGTGCGGGTCTTCCACTGTCAGCAAGAACGTCAGCGCGATCAGCGTGCCGACACCCTTCACCTGCTGCAGTAGCACCACCTGCGGATAGCTTTCCTGCGCCAGCTTCTCGATCCGTTCGTTGTACTCGCCGATGCGTTCGCTCAACGCAAGAGCCGGGACGTGGGCTGCTACCTGGGACTGCAGCCGGGACGCAGGAACTCCGGCCAGAGTGAGCCGCAGATGCACATCAGCAAGGAAGGCGATCCGTATCTGCGCACGCTGCTGGTGCAGGAGGCGCACCATATTCTGGGGCCGTTTGGAGTGGACAGCGATCTGCGGCGTTGGGGATTGAAGCTGGCCGAGCGCGGCGGAAGGAACGGGAAGAAGCGAGCGGTCATTGCTACGGCGAGAAAGTTAGCAGTCTTACTGCATCGTTTGTGGATAAGCGGAGAAGCCTACGAACCGCTGCGCAACAGCGATCAGAGAGCAATGCCGGCAGCCGCATAAAGTCAATCCTCTTCGAAAGGGAAAGCAAAAGCCCAAAGCCGAGTTCCGGTGACTGCGTCTAACGCCTGGCCGCTTCCATCTAGAGATGGAGGAAAGGTCGACAATCAGGTAGCAGCACCGGCTGAAACGAGAACACGCAACTTGCACCGAGCGAGAATCGCTCACCGAGAGTGCGGATGGAAGGGTGGCGACAGTGGCGACTCGGCGGGAGAAAAAAACTTGTCCAACGAAAAAACAAAGGAACCCACTTGACTCCGACCGGCCTTCTCATGGAAGGCGTTTACACTCAGAACCCTTGTCACGCGGCTGCGGGATGCGGCTTATCTTCCGGGGGCGTTTCAATATCCTCCAATTTCTGAGCGCGATGCAGGAAAACGTATGCCGCGAGCAAACTCAGCATCAACAATGACAGAATCATGACGAAGAGCGCGAACGCAGCCACATTTCGGATGGGACCTGTGATCTCCCGCTCTTCCTGACTGGCCACGACAATCCACGACAGGTTGGGGAACGCTTCCTTCAATCCGACGTCGGCGAATCCCACGAGATATTTCTCGCCCTTGGAAAACGTGGTAAACAGGTATCCGGTTTCGCGACCCCGCAGGTTCCCGAGAGAGTCGCGGATCGCGCTGTATTCTTCGGAGTGTATCTTCATGGATGGGGTTATGCCGGGTGCCTGGATCACAGTTCCATCGTCGCGCACCAAGAACAATCGTCCGGTACGTCCGATCTCCTGCCGGTTCAGTTGCGCAAACAGCGGCGAAACACCGACCAGAGCCGTGACCGCGCCAATGAACCTGCCCGTGCCTTCCTGCAGGATGGGGTAAGCGATGCTTATGTAGTAAAGTCGGTTCTCGTCGTCGTAGCGCAGATCGGCCGCCTGGATTGCACCCTGTCCTTGGGAGTACAGCAACCCCCAGTACCGGCGATCCGTCTGAAAGTAGTGCAAAGGTTTGTCCGTGGCAGCGACGGTAGTACCGCTGGCATCCGCAACCGTGATCTTCAGCAAGATCGGATTTAGCTCCCGCATGCGACGCAGTTGGCGCGCCAAATCGGAGGCGAGGATGTTTTTCGCCAAGGCATCGCCCTCCGAGTTGTTCCATTTCTGCTCGGTGGCTTCGAGCTTGCTCATAACGGCATCGTCAGAAAGGCGTTCGTATTGGTGGTTAGCGGAAACAACTGCCTGAACGACACTGGGGTTGTTGGCGATCACGCTCACGTCCCGCAAGCACCCTGCGATGAATTGGGAGGTGAGATCAGCCGCGTTACGTGTCACGGAGCGAATATTTTCGCCGGCCATCTGGCGAATCTGGCTGTCTCCCTGCAACGCTACATAGAAGCCGAACACAGTAAGCGGAACCAGAATCAAGATCAGACCGACAAGCACTCTTTGGAGAGAAGTACGTAGTTCCAGAGAATCGAGGGGCATGGGAACCTCCTCTACGGCGCGACGGCCGTCGTGCGGGATGCTGCATTGATTGCACCTGCATCGCCTGAGAGAGCGGAAGAGACAGGTGCCAATTGCACACTAGACGGTTCAAAACATTCTGTCTGTGATTAAGCGCACACGTTGATGCGCCCACAGAGCAGCGCGCGTGGCGGGCTACAGCTTCTAAAACGCTGCCGAGGAAGAAGCGTTTGAGCCCAAGGGCTTCTTGCTTGCATGAGGGGCTCTATTCCTCGAAGCAAGGCCCACCATCGTGACCGTGCTTCTGGTGATCCCTTATTGTGCAACTCAGCCGGGAATAGGCTGCCTGCAGGGAGCGCCTTTCCTGCTCGGTCAGGTGCGGATTCTCGAGCGCGGTGAGAATGTCATCGAATTCCGCTTCCAGTTCCTCCAGTTCGGCACAGAGCATACGACCTCCGTTTCCTCCCGAAGCCGTCACGGAGCCGACTTCCAGATAGACTTGGCAAGGGCGCTGGGCGGCTCTCATCTTCCGCCGATTACGCAACGGCTCTCGCCATGAGTTCCTTTCTTCCCAAACCTAAAATGCCGTGTTTCTTTCCTACTCTCTTGAATCCCTCGATGGCGGCGTCCAAGTGGTGTTTATCGTGAGCTGCGGACAGTTGGGTCCGAATACGGGCCTGCCCTTTGGGCACGACCGGAAAAAAGAACCCAATTGCGTAAACGCCCTCGTCAAAGAGATCCCGGGCAAAGTCTTGTGCTAGTTTGGCGTCGTAGAGCATGACCGGCACGATCGGGGTATCCCCTTCCTTCAGGTCGAAACCAGCCGCTTTGAGCAGGCCGCGCCAGTACCTGGCGTTCCACTCCAGCTTGTCGCGGCGATCGGTCGAGGCGCTGATCAGATCCAGTACTTTGAGCGCACCTGCCACGATCACCGGCGCCACGGCGTTTGAAAAAAGATAAGGACGTGCGCGCTGGCGGCACATCTCTACCAATTCGCGGCGGCCGCTGACACAGCCTCCAGAAGCGCCACCCAGCGCTTTTCCCAGCGTCGTAGTAATCACGTCAATCTTCTCGAACACGCCACAGTGCTCGTGCGTCCCACGTCCCGTTTTGCCCATGAAGCCGGTAGCGTGCGAATCATCCACGAAAACCATGGCGTTATACTTTTCCGCCAGGGCGACGATGTCGGCCAGCTTGGCAGTGTCACCGTCCATTGAGAACACACCGTCCGTGATCACTATGCGGGACCGCTTGTCTTGGTGTTCCTGCAACTTCTCCTCCAGATGCCCCATGTCGGAGTGTTTGTAGGTGTCCTGCATTGCCTTACACAGGCGCATTCCGTCTACGATGGAGGCGTGAACGAGCCGGTCGGCAATCATTACGTCCTGCTCATTCAGGCAGGCCTCGAAGACTCCGGCATTCGCGTCCATGCAGGAGGGGAACAACAGGGTATCTTCGGTGCCCAGGAACGTGGTCAGGCGATTCTCCAACTCCCGATGGATGTCCTGCGTACCGCAGATGAAACGTACTGAGGACATGCCGTAGCCACGTGCGTCGAGTCCTGCGTGTGCTGCGGCGACGACGTCGGGGTGGCTCGAGAGTCCGAGGTAGTTGTTGGCACAAATATTAATGCACTTCCTGATTGCCGAGCCGACCGGAAACTCCACCTCAATTTCCGAGGACTGCGGCGAGTGGATATAGCGCTCCTCTTTGAACAGGCCCGCACCTTTGATTCCCTCGAGATCGGTCTGATAGCGGTGGCGAACTGTATCGGCAAAAGCCATGACGCACCTCGCTGAATAGGATTTGTTGTTCAGTCGGATGCCCACGCCGAACCGGGTCCGGCGGCGGGCACGCTCTAGCCCCTGATGACTTCAGCCTTCTGGAAACGCCGCACCAGGGCCGCGATGCGTTCGACGGTGTCGAAAGCTTCGGGAGTGGCGCATTGGTCGGGAATGTCAATCGAGTACTTTTTCTCCAGAAACCGAAGCAGCGATACCATGGAAAACGAATCCACAATTCCACCAGAAATCAGTGGTGTTGTTTCGGTGATGGTTCGCTCGTCTCCTTCTTCCAGGTATTCCCGCATGATGTAATCGCGAACTACTTGGGTGATTTCGTCCATAGTTGGCCTCAGTTCAGTCGTCCATGATGGTGGAGAGGTCCCCCACGGGCTCATGGAATTCCTTGCATCGCAGGATGCGTCGAACGATCTTGCCGCTGCGAGTCTTGGGCAGAGAATCTACGAACTCAATTTCCTGCGGCATGGCCAGCGGCGACAGCCGCTTGCGAATATGGTTCATGATTTCCAGTTCAAGGTCATCGGATGGTTGAAAACCTCGCTTGACAGTTACGTACGCTTTCACCACTTCCATGTTGACGGGGTCAGGTTTAGCGACGGCGGCAGACTCGGCGACGGCCGGGCATTCCAGCAGAGCCGATTCAATTTCGAAAGGGCCGACCAGGTGCCCGCCGGTGTTGATGACGTCGTCATCGCGCCCCATGAACCAGAAATAACCATCCGCGTCGATGGAGGCACGGTCACCGCACAGGTACCATCCATTCCGGAATTTCGCTTGGTATCCGGCAGCGTTGTTCCAATAGCCGCGAATCTGCGACGGCCAGCCTGGGCGCAGCGCAATCAGACCTGCCGCGCCGGCGCGATTCACCGGTTCGTATGTCTTCGGGTCCAACACAGTTGCGGTGATTCCCGGAAACGGCTTGCCCATCGAGCCGGGCTTGATTCGCATCCCGGGAAAGTTCGCAATTACGATGCAACCGGTTTCGGTCTGCCAGAACGTGTCGTGGAACGATTTCCCGAAGACTTCTCTCGACCAGATCACGGCCTCGGGGTTCAGCGGTTCGCCCACGCTCGCCAGATGGCGCAGGCTGGAGAGATCATGCTTGCGGACGATTTCTGCTCCCTCCTTCATCAGCAGGCGGATGGCCGTCGGCGCCGAATACCAGACGGTAACGCGGTACTTTCCAATGAACTCGTACCATTTCTCCGCGTTGAAACCGGAGTCCAGAACTGCTTGTGTAATCCCGTTCGCCCAGGGTCCAATGATGCCGTAGGACGTACCGGTGACCCAGCCCGGGTCGGCATTGCACCAATAAATGTCGTCAGGCTGAAGATTGAGCACCCATTTCGCGGTGAGATATTGCGAGACGATCGAGTAGTGGACGTGCTGCGCGCCCTTGGGCTGACCCGTGGTGCCCGAAGTGTAGTGCAGAACCGACGGGGATTCGGCCTTCGTCGGGTAAATTGGGAAGTCCTCGACGGGCGGCGCCTGTTCCATCGCGAAGGCAGTCTCCCGGTCCTTTAAAGACGCCTGCGGCGCATCTACCACAAGGAAGTGCCGTAAGTTCGGGAGTTGCTCCCGGATCTTGCGGACCTTAAGAAGATGTTTCTTCTGCGTGATGATCGCCGAGGTTCCGGCGTCCTTGAGCCGCACACAAAGAGATTCGTCTCCAAATGCAGAGAACAGTGGCTGGGCCACCGCGCCCATTTTCAGAATGCCCAGGAATCCGATGTACAACTCGGGCACCCGGTCGAGAAACAGGCATACTCGCTCTCCGGGGAGAATTCCTAGGTCGGCAAGGAAATGGGCGATGGTGTTGGAGTAGACCCGAAGATCGTTATACGTGAAGCGCTTCTGGTTGCCCTGATAGTCTTCCCAGAGCAGTGCCGGTTTCTGGGCCAGTCCCATGCGGCATAGGCGGTCGCTGCACATCCAACCGATGTTGATCACATCGCCCGGCCGATAGCCTAGCTCGCGCTCGGCGATCGCCCAATCGAAATTCGCATTGAGTTCGTCGTAGGAGGGCAGGTTTCCCATGGGCTTGTCCCCTCCTGGTGTCCGTCCGGCAACGTTCAGGTTCACCACATGGCCACCCGCGCACTTGGAACCAGCAGCAACGGAGTAAACAAATCCCTACTCACCATACTCCCGTGATTGCCGGACCGCAGTGACCCTCGTCAATCACCGCTGTGACGCAGCGAACCTGGTACGGTGATGGATCACCGCGACGGAAATTGCATTCGGCGGTCTAGGATTCGGAAAAAATGTCAATTGGAGAGAACAGGCCTTCACACTCAAAACCCCCTTCAAAGGTCAATGAGTGTAATTGATTCCATGACAATGTCGGCCCCCATTCCCGGGTAAAGTTGGTGGTGCTGAAGCCAACCAACAGGCTCGGGAGAAAGGAGCCGAACGATGATCATTATAGGAGTAGATTTCCACCCCGAGTTTCAGCAGATCGCGTGGTTAGATACGGACAGCGGAGAGTTCCAGGAGAAGCGACTGATGCATCGCGAGGAGGCGGAGAAGTTTTACCGCGATCTCGCGGCCCAGGGCATGAAGGTGCGAGTGGGCATGGAAGCCAGCGGACACGCGCGCTGGTTCGAACGGCTGCTGGCGGAGCTGCAGTTGGAGTTGTGGATTGGGGACGCGGCGGAGATCCAGAGCAAACGAGCGCGCAAGCAGAAGACGGACCGGCAAGATGCGCAACACATTCTGAAGCTCATGCTGAAGGATGACTTCCCGCGGATCTGGGTGCCGAGTTGGGACAACCGGGATTTGCGGCAACTGCTGTGGCATCGACACCGCCTGGTACAAGCGCGGACACGAGTCATGAACCAACTGCAGGCGGTGGCGATCAATGAAGGGCTGCGCTGTAAGAAGCGGCTGTGGCGGGCCGGCGGGAGGCAGCAACTGGAATCATTCCAGTTGGCACCCTGGGCCAGCCGACGGCGGAGTGATCTGCTGGAGTTGCTGGATCGACTGAGCCCGACGATTGCGGAGTTAAGCCAGGCGATCGAGCAAGAAGCGGAGAAGCGACCCGAAGCACAGCGGCTGAGGACGCATCCGGGTGTGGGTGCTCTGACGGCACTGGCATTCGTGCTGATCATCGGCAACGTGGAGCGCTTTCAGTGCGGGAAGCAGATTGCGAGTTACCTCGGACTGGTGCCGCTGGAAAAATCGAGCGGCAACCGGCGACGCTTGGGTCACATCACCAAACAGGGGAGTTCGATGTTGCGCTTTCTACTGGTGGAGGCGGCTCAGGTCACGGTGCGCAGCGTGCCGCAATGGCGCAGCCAGTACTTCCGTCTGATGATGCGACGGGGACGGAAGACGGCGAAAGTGGCGATGGCGCGTCGACTGGCGATTCGCTTGTACTGGATGTGGCGCCAGGGATTGGATTACGAGGAGTTGGTCAAGTTCGGTTCGCACGCGGGACAGCCCGGAAATCGCGATGGTGTGATGTAGAACACCGAGAAATTGATTGGGCATCCCGCTCCCCTTCGCGGGGAGTCTGAATGAGTAATCATGATCGCAGTTGCGGACCGAAGAGACGGCTGGGTCGGACCGAGTTCCTGACCTGAAAACGATTACGATGCGAGCCTGGGTTGGAACGGCACTTCTTCAGCTAGAGCGAAATGGCGCTCTTCTCCCGAGTGCAGGGTGAGGTACGCCTCAAATTTGCTTGACACCGCCGACATTGTCAGAGACGCGATTTCACTCATCGTCCCCGGTTCCCAGCGAACAAACGGCGGAAGCTTGTGCAAACGCCCGGTTTCGTCAACGAGGGAACAACGATGCGAGTTTCTTTGCGACAATCCGAGCTGAGCAATTGGTGGTCTTATCGCGCTTGAAGTTGTCCTGATGGGCATAGAAATACGTTACTGCGAACGTGATGAGGGCATGGTCCGCGAACTTCCAAGTACGTACGTTTTTGATCGCATCCGGTGTCAACGCTGGGCGACCCGACGTGAGCTTCACCAGGGAAACGGTTCTTCGGCTACTGGCTTACCGCTGTGATGGCCGTGGATAAACCGCCGGTTGCTACTCCGGTCGTTCCCGCGCTGGTCAGGGTTCCATCGCTGTTGACCGTGTAGATGGAAGCAGCGCTGCCCTCATTGGTGACGTAGACGAATTTTCCGGTCGGGTCGAAGTCGATGCGGAAGGGCTCTGTGCCGGTGGCGATGGTGCCCGTCGGGTTGGTAGCGGTTAAATTCAGTGTGAAGTTGCCGGTGTTGGGGTCGATGGTGAACATCGAGACGGTGTTGTCTTGGCGGTTGACGACGTAGGCAAAGCTGCTGGTTGGATCGACGGCTATTTCTGTGGGCCCGTCGCCGGCCGCGCTGAAAGCCGGAGTGTTCGGCGTCAGGACTCCGTTAGTGGAGTTGAGCGAGTATTGCCAGACGCCATCGGTCATCTCGCCGCCGGAGAGGTTATTTACCACGTAGGCGAACTTGCCGGAGGGGGTGACGACAACCTGAAACGGGATTCCGCCGGTATAGACCGTGGCGGGCGAGGTCGGTGTGAGAAGTCCGTTGGTCTGGTTGATGGTGTACATGAAGACCGCGGCGCCGTCGCTAAGTAACGAGGTTACATATAGGAACCTGCCTGAAGGATCGACGGTCAAGAAGCCTGGGTCCGAAAGGGGTTCGCCGGAGATCAACGTTGACACTGAGGGCGGCGTCGTCGGGGTCAGAACGCCCGTGGTCTGGTTGACGGTAAACATAGAGACCGAACTGTCGTCGCTGTTGGCCGTGTAGACGAATCGTCCGAGCGGGTCGATTGCGATTTCCTGGGGAAACCACCCTGTGGGGACAGTGGCGGGTGTGGTAGGGGTGAGCATTCCGGTTGTGGAGTCGATGGTGTACATCGAGATGGTGGACAGGTCGGACGCATTGGAGACAAGGTTGGCGACGTAGGCAAATCGCCCGAGCGGGTCGACGACCATCTCTTCCGAGTCGAATTGCGGCAACGCGTATCCGGTGGAGATGGATGCCGGCGTGTCGGCGGCGAACTGACCGGTGCAGGAGTTGACGGTGAACATGGAAACCGCGTAGCCGGTCAGGACATAGGAAAACTCCGGCTTGGAGGAAGGTACACAGGCGGGGGTGGGCGTCGAAGTAAACTTGCCGCCGCCACAACCGGAGGCAAGAAGAACGAGAAAGCTCAAGATTGCAGGCCGAGAATAATTGTCTTTCACACAGATAATCTCCTTCCCGGCCTCTAAGCCGCTAACAGCATACGCCAACTCTGCTACTCGCGCAGTGACGGTGCAAAAACTCTCTATCAGGTTTAAGTTCACATCCGCCACCTGGTGTCCATTGGTTGTGACCCTGCAACTTCGCCATACCCTGCAAACCCATTGACTCGGCCTTCGGCGGGTAGGGTAGCAAGATGTTGCAGAATATCCGGTTGTTGGCGAAACATCGCGTCTCTGACAATGTCGGCGGTGTCAAGCAAATTCAGAACATACTTCACCGTGCACTCGGAGGAGAGCGCCATTTCGCTCTAGTTGAAGAACTGCCGTTCCAACCCAGGCTCGCATCGTAATCGTTTCCAGGTCAGGAACTCGGTCCGACCCAGCCGTCTCTTCGGTCCGCAATTGCGATCATGATTACTAATTCAGACTCCCCGTGAAGGGGAGCGGGATGCCCAATCAATTTACTCGATGTTCTGCTGCACACCATCGCGATGTTCGGGCTGTCCCGCGTGCGAACCGAACTTGACCAGTTCCTCGTAATCCAATCCTTGGCGCCACATCCAGTACAGACGAACTGCTAAGCGGCGGGCCATCGCCACTTTCGCCGTCTTCCGCCCTCTGCGCATCATCAGACGGAAGTAGTGGCTGCGCCATTCCGGCACGCTCCGCACCGTGACCTGAGCCGCCTCCACCAGCAGAAAGCGCAACATCGAACTTCCTTGTTTGGTGATGTGACCCAGCCGCCGCCGATTTCCGCTCGATTTTTCCAACGGCACCAGTCCCAGATAACTCGCAATCTGTTTCCCGCATTGAAAGCGTCCAACGTCGCCGATGATCAGCACGAACGCCAGCGCCGTCAATGCGCCCACACCCGGATGCGTCCGCAGTCGCTGCGCTTCGGACCGCTTCTCTGCTTCGTGCTCGATCGCCTGGCTCAACTCCGCGATCGTCGGGCTCAGTCCATCCAGCAACTCCAGCAGATCACTCCGGCGTCGGCTCGCCCATGGTCCCAACGGGAACGATTCCAGTTGCTGCCGACCGCCGGCCCGCCACAGTCGCTTCTTGCAGCGCAGCCCTTCATTGATCGCCACCGCCTGCAACTGGTTCATGATTCGAGTCCGTGCTTGCACCAGGCGGTGCCGATGCCACAGCAGTTGCCGCAGATCCCGATTCTCCCAGCTCGGCACCCAGATCCGTGGAAAGTCATCCTTCAGCATCAGCTTCAGAATGTGCTGCGCATCTTGTCGATCTGTCTTCTGTTTGCGTGCTCGTTTGCTCTGGATCTCCGACGCATCCCCGATCCACAACTCAACCTGCAACTCTGCCAGCAACCGTTCGAACCAGCGACCGAATCCGCTGGCTTCCATGCCCACACGCACTTTCTGACCCGCAGCCGCCAGCGTACGGTAGAAACTCTCCGCCTCCTCGCGATGCATGAGTCGCTTTTCCTGGAACTCTCCGCTGTCGGCATCTAACCACGCGATCTGCTGAAACTCGGGGTGGAAATCAACTCCTATAATGATCATGTTCGGCTCCTTTCTCCCGAGCCTGTTGGTTGGCTTAGCACCACCAACTTTACCCGGGAATGGGAGCCGACATTGTCATGGAATCAATTACGCTCATTGACCCCACTTTCGCGATCTCCTGACCGCGCCCAGCAGGCGAATTCTGGATACCTTTTGACCGGCGCATCGCTGCGGCAGCCCCATCCGGCGCAGCAGGTCGGCGTAGCGCGGGTCGGAGCGGATGGAGTCCCAGTACGGTCGAATCGGGTCGCATAGTAAAATCCCTCCAATCATGCCTGGCGATCTCCCAGTGAAGGGCAAGGTAGACTGCTCCAAGACGATCCGGGGGATCGGCCGCGTCACCGCTTGGACGAACGTGCTCGCTGCGTGCGGGATTCTCCAATTCGACTACCAATCTGGTGGACACGGAGAGATGGGAAGTTTCTACCAAGGCGATACGATCTGGATTCTTCTGTTCACCGGCTGGGGCGTGGCTACCGGAATCGGACTATTGCGAGCCTGGCGCTGGGTCCGCATCTCTGCGCTGATCTTCAGCGGGCTGCTCGTTGCCTTCGGCATCCTGGTGATCGCGGGACTGCTGCGCCTGCACGGTGGCGGCATCTCCGACTGGGGATCGATCATCGCGCGAGCGGTACTTGGGCTGCTGAGTCTTATCCCGATTGGAGTCGGAACCCGGTTCCTGATTTTCTTCACCCGGACCGAGGTGAAGACATATTTTCAAGCGACCCGGTAGATCCCTCGCAATTGCCTTCCCTAATTCATATCCCCGAGAGAGCAGGCGCCGGGCGACGTGACGACCGAGTTTGAGGTCTTCCGCCTTATAGACCACTCCCATTCCGCCGCCCCCAAGCTTTTCAGTAACGCGGTGGTGCGAGATGGTTTGTCCGATGATGGAGGAGCAATGGTAGGCGTGATGCGAGGGCAAATCAATGAAAGCGATGCGGTTGGCGGAATCCCACAAAGTCAGTTGGCGAAAAATCCCAATTACACTCAAGACCCCAGGGAATGTCTGATCACTTGGTGAGTGGTCAGCCTTTTAATGGAGAGTCCGCTGCCGGTGAACGAAGATCTCAAACTTAGAGGCTTCTGGTGCTGGGCCAGCCTCTGCCAGGCTGTGCCCCGGTGACACAAAGGGCGTGTTATCGTTGGGCGGATGCGCCGTGCCGATTAGTCGTGGCGGCGGCTGATCGTTGGCGGTGGAATCGGCCACACGCCCAGGAGAACTATGTCTCGCCACCTTTCCACTTTCGCGCTGCTCCTTTTTGTCTTTTCGCTGCTCCCAGTGCAAGCGCTCGATGAAGTGCCGCTTGACGGCTATTCGGCGCAGAACGCGAAGAACGAGCATTCGTGGGAGAGCAAATTCCGGGCGTTGCCGGAGCCCGACAAGCTGCGGGCCTACATGCAACGGCTGAGCGCGCGGCCACACCATGTGGGCTCGGCCTACGATCAGGACAATGCGCAGTGGATCCTTGCGCAATTCAAGAGCTGGGGTCTGGACGCGCATATCGAAAGCTTCGACGTACTATTCCCGACTCCCAAGAAGCGCCTGGTGGAGTTGATTGCGCCCACCCACTTCGTTGCCAAGCTGCAGGAGCCTGCGCTTGCGGTTGACCCAACTTCCTCGCAACAAAGCGAGCAGTTGCCCACCTACAACGCTTACTCGATTGACGGCGACGTCACCGCGCCGCTGGTTTACGTGAATTATGGCCTGCCCGAGGATTACGAAAAGCTGGAAAGCCTGGGCATTTCCGTGAAGGACGCGATTGTGATTGCGCGGTATTACCATTCGTGGCGCGGTATCAAGCCCAAGGTGGCCGCCGAGCATGGCGCGATTGGATGCATCATTTATTCCGAGCCGCGCGACGACGGCTATTTCTATGACGAGGTGTTTCCCAACGGCCCGATGCGGCCGCCTGACGGCGTGCAGCGCGGCAGCGTGATGGATTTTGCCTCGAACTTTCCGGGCGACCCGCGCAACTTCGACCGGGGCGATCCCAATGCGCCGCGCTACACGGCGCAGAACGCGCCCAGCATCACCAAAATACCGGTGTTGCCTATTTCGTATGGTGACGCGCAGCCGCTACTGGCCGCGCTGGGCGGGCCGATGGCGCCGGAGGGATGGCGCGGCTCGCTGCCGATTCCTTATCACGTGGGCCCCGGACCCGCGAAGGTGCATCTGGTGGTCGAGTCGAATTGGGACGTGAAGAATGTGAACGACGTGATTGCTACCATCCCCGGAACGGTCGAAGCGGACGAATGGATCGTGCGCGGAAACCATCACGATGGTTGGGTGAATGGCGCGATGGACCCGATCTCGGGCCAGGTCTCGCTGCTCGAAGAAGCGCGCTCGTTTGGCGAACTGCTCAAACAAGGCTGGAAACCGAAGCGCACCATTATCTATTGCGCGTGGGACGGCGAAGAACCTATGCTGCTCGGCTCAACAGCCTGGGCGGAGGCGCACGAAAAGGATCTGATCCGGCACGCGGCCATGTACATCAACACCGACAGCAACGACCGGGGCTATTTGAACCTGGAAGGCTCGCATTCATTGGAGCACTTTTTGAACGGGGTGATGCGCGATATTGGGGATCCGGAGAGCAAGACGTCGGTGTGGCAGCGCAACCATCTGACCGACATCCGGCACACCAAGGACGACGAGGAGCGCAAAGAGTTGCGTTCGCGCGCCGATCAACGCATTGGAGCGCTGGGATCGGGTACGGACTACACGGCGTTTATCGACCATCTCGGGATCGCGTCCGTGAACGCCGGATATTTCAGCGAAGACTCAGAGGGCATCTACCACTCCATCTATGACGACTTCTACTGGTACACGCATTTTGGCGATCGCGATTTCGTCTACGGGCGCGCGCTGGCGCAGACCATAGGGACGGCGGTGATGCGAATGGCCGATGCCGACGTTTTGCCGTATCAGTTCAGCAATCTGGCAGACACAGTGCACGAATACCTGAAGCAGCTTCAGGATTTGCTCAAGAAAAAACAGAGTGAGATCAAGGAACGCAACACGGAACTCGACGAGGGGGTGTTCCAAGCGGTGTGCGATCCGCGGCATCCCACGGTGGCGCCGCCTAAGGAAGAAGTGCCGCCGTTCTTGAACTTCGCGCCGCTGGCAAACGCTGCCGATGCGCTGACGCAGGCTGCTGAGCGATATGAGAAAGCACTGGCTGCGGCCAGGAAGGACGGCAAGTTCGCCGCGACGGATGCGCAGCTTCACGATCTAAACCTTAAACTGCTCGAGAGTGAGCGCAAGCTCACCGACCCTGCGGGATTGCCTCGGCGGCCGTGGTACAAACACGTGCTCACCGCGCCAGGAGTCTATACCGGCTACGAACCCAAAACCGTTCCGGGGGTGCGCGAGGCGATCGAACAAAAGCACTGGCAGGAAGCGGACCAGCAGATCGAGGAAGTTGCGAAGGTGCTGCGGGGGGAAGTGGAGTTGATTGATTCGGCTACGAAAGAGCTGGCGAGCTGGGCTACGGCGCCGTAGTGCGGCATCGAGAGGACAAACTGGTAGTGGTGCTTTAGTGTTTTATGATTTCGCTCGTGTCCACGGCAGCTTGAAGTATAGGAAAATCAAAATCTCGTGTCGGCGCGAGGAATTGCTGGTTCGAGTGGACTGGGTAGTAACCGCGAAATCGGCCAGCAATCGCGGCGACAACGCGGGCGTATCGCGGGGCTGGCTAAGGTCAACGGTGATGGCGTCCAGAACGGGCAGAGATTGGGCAGAGTGCTGCCCGTGGCTTTCTAGGCTTTTGATCCGAAGGGACTTCTGCTCGCGGCACAGGGCGCGGTGGATGCTCAATCCAACGCGCCGGCCTTAATTTCTCCCAAATTCGTCCCGAACGGTCCGCGCAAAGCAACGCTGCTGCAGACCGCGAGTGGGCTCCGCGTCCCCCCCGGGTCCTCAAGCGTCTTTTTGTCCGGAATGACTCTAGCCATTCGTTGCCCTCGCAGGCGACGAGTGATGGAGTTTTTGGGGGAGTTGCGTTGTGGCGGGTCCGCTGGCCAGCATCACTACGCAGGGTGATGATGGTCATTGCCTAGGCCCTTTGAAAAATGGACAGTTGACTGCGGTTGGGATTGAAAGAGAGGACCTATGAGAGCAACGCTGTTCATTTTCTTACTCGCGTTAGTTGCGGTCGCCCAAGGTGAGCACGCACAAAAGACGAAGATCCAAGTCGTGGCTTCCGAATCCGCCAGGCTGTACGGAGCGTTCGCCGTTCAGGCGTCCGTGCATATTATTACGGCAGACGGAAGCCACGTCGCGCTTCACTGCGATAACTATTGGCAGTGGCGGCGCGACGTGTTGGACCAGGGCTTTTACGACGCCGATCAAAAGGACGATGTGTACTGGACTCGCCACCAGGACAAGAAAGGGCATACGCACAGGGTCAAGTACCACGTCTCGGGTAACTGGTAGTCTGTCACTCTGCAATCAGCCTTTTGTTCTTCCGCTAGCGCCCAGATTTGGGGAATATTTCGGCACAAAAAGGCGCGTAGGCTTTGCAAGCCTTCGCAGTAAGCAATTTCAGTTCGCGATGAAATTTTTCCGAGCGAGTGGAAACTCGGGCAGCAATCGGGCAAAGACCATCTCAAACTAGCGCCAAGCACGTGTTTTGCGCGGCGCGTGGGACTGCCAATCCCAAGTGCTAGCCACAACATTGGATTCTGGATTAACCCATCCGCGCTGAAGTCGGTTACCATTATTTCTTAGAGTTTGAATCGGGCTTCTGGCTTGTTGTGTCTGGTTTTTCTGGGAATGAGTCATTCGCTGTTTTGTAAAGGTCTGCAAGCGAATTCAGAGCGGTCAATCTCGTTATCTCTGAATCGGAGATTGGAACCTCAACTATGCTTGGCCCTAAATAAGCCCTGTTCGGGTCAAAGATCAGCGCCCGTGAAGGTATTTGCTTCGCCGAAACCGGGAGAATCATATTTTGTGCGGCTCGAACGTCTTCGAGTGTTGACGACATCTCTCGGGATCTATCGACAAGTTCCATTAGCAATTCGTGATCCTCACGAAATGGCACCGTCGCATCCTCATCCGTGGGCAAATGCTTCAGTTGCTCATCTAGGTCGGGCCACCATTTCTCGAACGCTTTCTCGACATGTCCCTCGGAAAGCTGCTGCTCTTTGTCTAACGCCCGATTTAGCGTCTTGAGTAGTTGCAGAACATCTTCCTTGGCCGTGGTAGTGGCTTGGAACTGCGAAAGTGGCTCTGCTACATCACTGGGCTTGAGGCCCACTAGAAAAGTACATGCGTAGGGTTTGTCGATCGACCTCGCGAGCGCTCCGGCCTCAAAAAGAATCCATGGAGCTGTGAGCACACCGGGCGTTAGGCATATGATCCCTGCCTTTGCGTCCGCGAGGTGCGCGGCGATCTCAGATCGCCAGCGTGCTCCTTTGTCGATTTTGGACGATAGAAATGGCTTGAAAGCATTAACAATTTGCGGCAGCCACGACTCGAGAGCTTTTGCAACTTCGTGACTTCGTTTTCCGTGCCAACTAATGAAGATTTCCATATTGCTCAAAATTGTAGCGGCAGCGTGCTGCTCTTGTCAGCCACCGCGAGACCCCTCATTCTTCCGGCTGCGCGCGGACGAAAGTCTGCCCAAAGTCTGCCTAATCGGTCAAAAAAAGATAATACAGGACGGCACAGAACGACTCGCAGCACCTGCGCTCAGTTTTCCCATAACTCTCTGAAAGCCGCATGTTTACTGAGGTTTCACGCGAAAAGGTGAATGGGCTGGGTTGGACTTAAAATCCCGGGTCCGTAACAGGACGTGACGGTTCGATTCCGTCTCCGGGCACCACTTAAATCCAGCCAGAGTGGGAGCCAGCAGTCGTCTCAGGGTTTCAGCGTGAGGTCGGCGAGCAAGGTGAAAGTCGCTTCGGAGCCGAGCAGCACGGGAACCTGGTCGGTCTGCAGATCGTAATTTGTGCCGTCCAGCGTCACTGCCGTGAGTTGCGCCACCTCCGCAGAATACGGGTCGTCGTAATACGGCCCATAGGCCGGGTCGTAGGGCACGGAGACTTCGACCGTCACTTTCGTCAATGCTGGAATTGGCGTTGCCCATCCGACCCGTACTGGTACCGTAACGTTGCCGTCCAAGATGTTCACTTGGATCTTCGTGCCTGCCGGAACCACGATGACGTCAGGTGACAAATCCTTCGGAGAGTCGAATATCGGCGAGCGGCTCGGTTCGGCCGCCGGAGGGTTCGTTTTGCTTGCGCCACTGGGGGCCTGTGCGGCGGGAGTCGCGGAGCCACCGGCTTTCACGGCGGCGCTACCTGCAACCGGGTTAGCAGCGCTGTCCTTCTCCGCCTGCGACTTTGTCTCCGGAGAAGCTAAGTCGGAATTGTGATAGACCTTTTTTCGCACGAATTTCTTCGGCTGCGTGGTTTCCTGCTGTTGATTGGCCGTGTTCGCGGTGGGCGTGCTTTCCGGCGCTTGTTGGGCGAGAGCGGCGGAAGCCAGCAGCACCAGGAACGCCACTCTGAGCAAGAATCCATTCATGGTCACCCCCAGATGCGCGGGCCAGTAACTCCCTCTCCAAAGCATAACCCTGGATTCCCTGCGAAGTTGCAGCCGAGAGCGTTACCGAAGTTGATGGTCAGGGGTACCGAAAGTCACGCGGGCAGTGCGTTCGATGGCTTACTTCAACCCATACTCAATAGATTTCAGATCGAGCCGCACGCGTCATCAGTTCTTCGATGGCCTGTTGCGGCGGTTTTCCGTTTTCGAGAATGGCGAACATCTGCTCGGTAATCGGCATCTCAACGTTTTTCTTTTGGGCTAAACCGACGGCGGCTTTGGTGGTGAAAACGCCTTCGGCGACGGCTCCGTGCATGCCGGCGATGATGTCGGGCAGTTTGCGGCCTTTGCCCAGTTCGACGCCGACGCTGCGGTTGCGCGAGAGATCTCCGGTGCAGGTCAGAACCAGATCGCCCAGGCCGGCGAGTCCAGCCATGGTATCGAGGCGGCCACCGCAGGCCACCACCAGGCGCGCCACTTCGGCGAGGCCGCGCGTGATCAGCGCCGCTACCGAATTGTGGCCAAGGCCCAGCCCATCGCAGACGCCGGCGGCGATGGCGATGATGTTCTTCAGTGCGCCGCCGAGCTCGACGCCGATCACATCGTCGTTGGTATAGACGCGAAAGCGGGAATCGTTGAACGCCTGCTGCACGGCGCGAGTCACTCCTCCATCGACCGATGCCACAGTTACCGCCGTCGGATCGCCGCGCGCCACCTCTTTGGCAAATGACGGCCCGCTGAGCGCCGCCACGCGAGCCGTGATCCGGCGGCTGCGCAAGACGTCGGCAATCACTTCGGTCATGCGCAACAAAGTTCCGTCTTCGAGGCCTTTGGTGCAACTGACGAAAAGCGTTTCCGGGCGGAGCGCCGGCGCCATGCGCTCGAATAAAGATCGGCAATGCTGTGAGGGCATGACGCTGACTACAATCTCCGCGGCTTCGAGCGCGGTCGCGAGATTGCTGGTCGCGGCAATCGATTCAGGCAGGATGAAACCGGGCAAAAAGCGTTCGTTGGTGTGCGTTTGGGTGACGCTTTCAACAACTTCGGGTTCGTTCGCCCAGAGCCGGACTTCGTGCCGGAAGCCGTGTTTCCCTTTGCGTCCGAGCACAATGGCCAGTCCCGTGCCCCAGGCGCCTGCTCCGATGATGGCAATGCGGCTCATCTGCCGGTTGCTCCTGACTCGCCGGACGCTGCTCCGGAACTGGCTCCGAATTTGGATTCGGTTCCGTGGGCGAGACGGCCGATGTTTCTCCGGTGCTTCCAGATGACGAGCGCCGACACGGCGGCGATCAAAACCAATTGCCGCGAGTCGGCATATTCGTGGAGAGCCCAGGCCAGCAGCGGAAAAGCGGCAGCTGCAGCGACCGACCCGAGCGAGACGTAGCGGAAGGCGGCGGCGATCAGCAAGAACACGACCACCATGCACAAAATGGATTTTGGGGTGAGCAAAATAAAAGCTCCGAAGCTGGTGGCGACGCCCTTGCCGCCGCGGAATTTGAGCCACACCGGAAACAAATGGCCGAGCACGGCAAAGAACGCCGCCGTGGTCATGATAAGTTGCTGATGCGGTCCGCCGAACAACCCCCGCGCCACCACAACCGCAGCCAGGCCTTTGGCGGCGTCGAGCAGCAGCGTCGCCGCCCCGAGTGCGGGAGACTTGCGCGCCACGTTGGTGGCGCCAATGTTGCCGCTCCCGCTCGCGCGTACGTCCTCGCCCTTGAAAATTCGCACCAGCAGGTAGCCGAACGGGATCGACCCCAGCAGGTAGCTTACGGCGGCGGTGATGAGGTACGCGTATGTGGTCATCTGGATTCAGTGTCGACGACAGCCGGCAAGGCTTGTCCTGAGCGCGGTCGAAGGATGCCGGCGCTACTCTCACGCCTTCAGCGGAAAGCGCTGCAACTTGGTGTACTTCGATCCTCCCGGCGAAAGCTGACTGTGATAGAGAATAAACTCGTGGGCGGTCATGGTGCCGAAATCAAGCTCGCCCATCGCGGCCAGCCGCTTTTCGAGCACCGCGAACACCGCGTTCGGGCCGTCGCCTTCTCGCCATTTTGGCGAGCCCGATCTTCTTCCGGCGACGCCGCCGCGCGCCAGCGTCAGATGCGGACTGTAAGGCCGGTCCTCGCGCGGGATGCCGAGTTCGGCGGTAGCTGTATCGATGCTCCTGGCCAATTCGGCGAGTTGCGGTCCGGCGTGAATGCCGATCCAGAATACGCGTGGAGCCTTCGCCGTGGGAAAGAATCCGTATCCAGCGGTGCGAATTTCGAACTTGCTGCCCCCAACCCGTCGCAAATGTTGCGCAATGGCCTCGACTCGCTCCTCCGTTTGCTCTCCGATGAACTTCAACGTGATGTGCAGCGCCTCCGGCCGCACCCAGCGGGCATCGGGCGCAAAACTCTCGACCCCTTCGAGGAAGCGCGAGATCCGGCCTCGGACTTCAGGGTCAAGATCGATGCCGATAAATATTCGCATTGCTTATAACGCCCTTATAAGAGCGCCCTCCGCATCATCTCCAGCGCCTGCTGGGTTGCAAACTGACGGATGCGCTTGCGGTCGCCAGGGAAATTACGTTCCACGACCTGCGTGCCTTCTTCTCCCGCAAGCGCGATGTAGACCAGGCCGACGGGCTTCTGCTCGGTCCCGCCGCTGGGGCCGGCGACCCCGGTAATTCCGATTCCGTAGCTCGCGAGGCAACGCTTGCGAATGCCTTCGGCCATGGAAGTCGCGACTTCGCGGCTAACGGCTCCATGCTTGTCGATCAGGGCTTTAGGAACATTGGAGAATTGCGTTTTCAGTTCGTTCGAGTAGACCACGGCGCCGCCCAGAAAATAGCGCGAGCTGCCGCTGAGCGAAGTGATGCGCTCGGCCAGCAGGCCACCAGTGCAGGATTCAGCCACCGCCAGCGTCATGCCGCGCATCTGCAGCAGATAGCTGACGATTTGCTCGATGGTTTCGCCTTTGCGCGAGAAAATGGCGTCGCCAAGTTCGTCCTCGATCTTGTCGGCGAGCTCCTGGACACGCGCTTCGGCATCCGCTTGTGAATCCTTGCGGCAGCGCAAGTGGAGTTGAATCTCGCCGCCGCCGGCAAGGATCGTGGTCTCGACGTCGCCATAAGTCTTGTAGATCGGCGCGACCCGCGCGTCCACTTGCGATTCCGGCATCATCGCCATTTTGAGCGTGCGCGTGGCGATGTGCTGCACGGGGATTCGGGCGCGCAGTCGCGGGATGCATTCTGTTTCGAACAGCGCCTTCATTTCATAGGGAGGTCCGGGAAGCAGCATCAGCAGCCGCTCCTGGCCGTCATACTTTCCGGCGATCCACTGGCCGGGAGCGGTGCCGAGCGTATTCGGTAAAACGGTGGCGCTGGCCAGGATGTCGGCTTGCTTGGCATTGTTGGCGGAAAATTTGTAGCCGCGTTTGGCGAAGCGCTCTTCCAGTTTTGCGATGATCTGGGGATCGCGTTGCAGTTTCAGCCCCAGCGCTTCGGCCACCGCTTCACGCGTCACATCATCTTCGGTGGGGCCGAGGCCGCCGGTGAAAATAATGATGTCCGACCGGCACATAGCGAGTTTGGCGGCTGCGGCCAGCCCTTCCAGGTCGTCGCCTACAATGCACTTGAAGCGCACTTCAACGCCCAGGTCGTTCAGTTTGTCGGTGAGGTAGAGCGAGTTGGTGTCCTGGCGGTGGGGAGTGAGCAACTCAGAGCCGACCGCGATGATCTCGGCGTTCACGGGTAACAGTCTAAACGAAGTACCCAGTACCCAGTCGCCAGTGCGCAGTTTCCACCAGAATGTGCTGGGTGCCGGGTACTAGGTACTGACGACTGGCTGCTGCTGCGTCATACAATGCAGCGCGCCAAATCCCCAGATCAGATCGCCACAATAAATAGGAACGATTTCGCGGGTCGGGAACACTTCCGCGAGCGTGTTGAGCGCAATGCGGTCGTTCGGATCATTGAAGACCGGTGCCAGCACCAAGCCATTCGCAATATAGAAATTGGCGTAGCTGGCGGGCAACTGACGGCCTTCGAACACCACGGGACGCGGCATGGGAATTTCGACGATCTCGAGTTTCTGCCCGTCGGCAGAACGGGCATTACGCAGACGGCCAAGGTTCGCGCGCAGGGCCGCGTAGTTTTCGCTCCGCTCATTCGGTTCAACCATCGTCACCACGGCATTCGGAGCGACGAAGCGGGTGATGTCATCGACGTGGCCGTGAGTGTCGTCGCCGGCGATTCCGCTATCGAGCCAGATGACGGACTGCGCGCCAAAATAGTTGGCGAACATCTGTTCGTAGGCGGCGCGGTCCATAGGAGGGTTGCGTTGTTGCGTGGTGGAGAGCAGGCATTCCTCCGTCGTGAGCAGAGTGCCACAGCCGTTGACGTCGATTGAGCCGCCTTCCAGAACCACGCGGTGGTCTTCATTGAAACGATCAACGGAAACCGGCCGCACCACGCGCGCGCCGGCGGCCTTGGCCATGCGCCCGCCAATTTTTTCGTCGAGCCTGTAATTCGGATACTTAGCCCAGCCGTTGAACTGGAAATGTAACGCAAGCAACCGCAGGTCGCGGTGGCCTGCTGGCGGAACCAGAAAGATGCAACCCGAATCCCGCGTCCACACGCGGTCCGTACGCCAATGGTGAAAACAAACGTTATCGGAGAGCGCGTCGGCTTGCTCGAGCACGGCCCGGGCGCTCTTTTCAGCCCGTTCGCTCGTGACGATGAGATCGACGCGCTCGTGGCGCGCCAGATTTCTCACGATCTCGGCGTAGACCCATGGAATCGGCTCGAACTTGCCCGGCCAATCGCCCTTGAAATGCGGCCAGGCCAGCCAGGTGGATTCGTGCGGCTCCCACTCGGCGGTCATGCGGTAGCCAAGGGCGGCGGGCGACTTGGCGCGGGTGATACGTTGTGCGGTCATTCGCGGGCGTCTTTCCTTGCAAACCTTCGCCTTATCCACTGAAGGGCGTAGGGGTCCTTCGACTCCACAGAAACTCCACTTCGTGAAGTTTCTGCTGCGCTCAGGATGACACTTAACGGACTTTCATTTTCCATCCAACATTCGGCTGGTGATCGGCGCGTAGCTGTCAATCCGCCGATCACGCAGGAATGGCCAGTTACGACGCGTTTCTTCCAGGTGCTTCAGATCCACTTCACCGAGCAGAATTTCTTCCTTGTCGCGCGAGCCTTCGGCGAGCACGCGGCCGAAGGGATCGCAGAAAAACGACCCTCCCCAGAATTCGAGGCCCTTGCCGGGCGCAGAATTGCCGCGGATATTGCCGGTCTCGAAGCCGACGCGATTCACCACTCCGACATAAACGCCGTTCGCGATGGCGTGCGCCCGCTGAATCGTGCGCCAGGCGTCATGTTGCGCCTCGCCGAATTCGGCTTTCTCCGCGGGATGCCATCCAATGGCCGTGGGATAAAACAGAATGCTCGCGCCCTGCAATGCGGTGAGCCGCGCTCCTTCTGGATACCACTGATCCCAGCAAACGAGCGTGCCGATTTTTCCGGCGGAAGTGTCGAAGGCTTTGAAGCCGAGGTCGCCGGGGGTGAAATAAAACTTTTCGTAATAGAGCGGATCGTCGGGAATATGCATCTTGCGGTAGATGCCGCCTAGTGCGCCATCGGAGTCGAAGATCACCGCCGTGTTGTGATAAAGGCCAGGAGCGCGCTTCTCGAAGAGCGATGCGATCAGCACGACTTTGTTCTTTAGAGCAGCGGCGGCGAGCTTTTCTGTGCCCGCTCCGGGGATTGTCTCGGCCAGATCAAACAGAGCCGCATCTTCGCGCTGGCAGAAATACTGGGTTTGGAAGAGCTCGGGCAGGCAGACTACATCGGCTCCTTTGTGTGCCGCTTCCGCTACGCGATCGAGCGCCTTGGCCAGATTGTCGGCCGGTTCGGGTCCGCACGACATCTGGATCAGGGCGACGGTGAACTTGTCTCGCACTTTTTCTCCAACTTTGATCGCGGTCTAGGATATCAAAGTGTTTGCTACGGATGGCGTTTAGTGACGAAATAAGTCAAAGTCTTCACCACAGGGGGCACGGAGGAGCACAGGGGAAATCAGCTGTTCTCGGGGTTCCTCTGTGTACCCTGTGGTAAAGCGCTTTGTTGGCGTCAATAAGCAGGTCGCCGCGATTCCCTCACTTCTAGTAAATTGTTTCTTCGGTCAAAATCATCTTTGATTCCGGAGGTTCTTCCGTGAAGGACAAAAGTTCTGCTCAGCACGGCCATCATCATGAAGGTGCGGGCATCGACCGCAAGCTGCACGATCCGGTAGCCGATCGCCTGATTCCGCTGGAGCCGCTCGATCTCGCCAAGATTCGATCCATTGACGACTTGGTGCGCGCCATGTCCAAAACGGCGTTTACCGGCCGCCAACTCGGCGAAGCTGCCGACGTTTTGGAGGCTATGGCTCGCGATCAAGACTGCTTCGTTGTTATGACGCTTGCCGGCGCGATGACCGTGGCCAAGCAAGGTCTGGTGATTGCGGAGCTGATCGATCGCGGCATCGTGAATGCCATCGTTTCGACCGGCGCACTCATGGCGCATGGCTTGGTCGAAGCCACCGGGCGCGCGCATTTTCGCCATAATCCCGAGCTCAGCGACGAAGAACTTTACGAGGCTGGATACAACCGCGTCTATGACACGCTCGAGCCCGAGCAGAATCTCGACGATGTGGAACGCGTGATGGCTGCAGTGTTCGGTGGTTGGAACTCCGATGAAGTGATGTGCTCGTACAAATTAAATCGCGCCATCGGAGCGCATCTTGCCAAGCACGCCAAAGGGCAGCGCGGCATCCTGAAGTCGGCTTATGAAAAGAATGTTCCGGTATTTGTGCCTGCGTTCTCCGACTCGGAACTGGGTCTTGATTTCGCGTTGACTAACCGCGAACGCGATAAGGAAGGGAAAGCGCGGTTCCGCTTCGATCCCTTCGAAGACCTGGAGTATTTTGCCGCAACGTTGCTCAGCCAAAAGCGGCTGGGAATTTTCACCATCGGCGGCGGTGTTCCGCGCAACTGGTCGCAGCAGTTTGGGCCGTTCATTGAATTGCGCCACCGCCGGGGCGGAGAAGACCTGCCCTTGAAGCGCTATCACTATGGATTGCGCATCTGCCCGGAGCCAGTGTTCTGGGGCGGGCTTTCGGGCAGTCCTTACAGCGAGGCGGTTTCCTGGGGCAAGTTTGTGCCTCCGGCCGAAGGCGGGAAGTTTGGCGAAGTGTTTGTGGATGCCACAGTAGGTCTGCCGCTGATCGTAGCGGCGGTGCTGGAGAGGCTGGATCGCCATCCGTCAGCCCGCGGAAAATCAAAACAGACGAAGGTTCTTGCCGGGAAGTAAGCGCGCAGCAAACGACGAGGGGGAGATGTGGGAGTCAGTGAGTCCTGGTACAGCAACCCGCTCTATGTTCGAGCGAAGCAGGGGCTTTTTGAATTCCTGTTTCGCAGCGGGTTGCTGAGTGTTTTTCGCTTCTTGCGACGCGACTCTGTGTTGATCGCCATCTACCATGATGTTCTCCCGACTGGATTCCCGGAAGGCAATCCGCTGTTTGGCATGACGGTGAGCGTCGAAGAATTTACCTGGCAAATCCGCTATTTCAAGAAGCACTACAATCCCATCAGCTTCGAACAGTTCAGCGATTGGTATTTTGGCGGCCATGCCCTGCCGCCACGGCCGGTGCTAATCACTTTCGATGATGGGCACGCGAACAACCTTCGCTTCGCCCTGCCCGTGCTCCAACAAGAGAAGATGACCGCGGTTTGCTTCGTGCTCACGGGGGAATTGGGATCGTCCGGGCCAACTTGGTTTGAAGACGCCTACTACCGTCTCATGTTCTCGAAGGGTCGGAACTGGAGACTCCGAAACGGCGAATGCCTGCCGCTCGAGACCGGCGAGCAGCGCGCCGCCGCGTGCGGGAGATTTTTCTGCCTGTGCCGAACGTTATCGGAAGCGGAGCAAAAGCAGGAGCTGGAATCGCTGCAGAGCCAACTTCCAGCTGAGCGGCTCGACCGCGAACTGGGCGGCCGGTTCGACTCTCTGAGCGCTGACGACATTCGGCGGCTTTCCGAAAATGGCATCGAAATCGGATCCCATACCATCACCCATCCCATTCTGGGCGCGCTAAAGCCGGAAAACGCCAGATGCGAAATTGCGGACAGCAAGGCGGCGCTGGAGCGATTGCTGGAGAAACCTGTGCGGGCATTCGCCTATCCGTTTGGAGCTCCTGGCCTTGATTTCACGGCCCGGGATGAGGCCTTGGTGAAAGAAAGCGGCTATTCGCTTGCCTTCGCTGGCGAGGGGGAATTCGTCACCCGCTCCAGCCGTCAGTTCGCGCTGCCGCGTGTCGGAATCGGAAGAATGACGCGTGCCCAGTTTGCCGCCACCGTTGCTGGAGCCGTCGATTCTCTCAAGAGCATGTTGGCGGGAGGACGAGGAGAGTGAAGCGCGGATGAGTCTGGAGCTGGAAGTCATTCCCTCGATTGCTGAGTGCGAGACCCTGAAGCCGGAATGGGAACAACTTCTCGGCGCGTGTCCGCAAGCGACGGTGTTCAACACTTTCGGATGGATCAAAGCGAATCTTCTGGCTTTCCAGAACAGCGACACGTGGGTCCTCGTTTTTCGGGATTCGGCCGCCGTCTTGGTGGCCGTACTTCCTTTGGCGGTGCGCCGTGGGCGGCGCTATTTCCAAGTGCGCCGCTGGGTGGAATTTGCCGGACTGCCCTATGCGGACTACGGCTCATGCCTGCTGCGTCCTGGATGGGAAACACCTGTGGCCGAAAGCCTGGTCGGATTCCTGGGTTCGAAGGCCGCCAGTTGGGACGGCATCTACCTGGACAGGTTCCAAGCCGGCGCACCTTTTCTCGGCCACCTTGCTTCTGCGGCAAGAAATCATGGACTGGCGGCGACCGTGCGGGAAACCGACCACGTCCGCCGGCTCACGAAGCAGGAGTTTGCGACAGATGGACCGAAAGGTCGTCCGTCCGGCCACAGTCTCAGGAAATCCAGAAACCGGCTGTTGGAACGAGGCGACATTGGCTTTGAAGTGTATGACAGAGCCGAACCCATCCTCGAGCGCCTGGAGAGGTTTTTCGGCTGGCACGTAGAGCGTTTTGCCGCCAAGGGCCTGCGCAGTCCGCTGGCGGACCCGCAGCACCGAGCATTTTATCGGCACATTGTCGAAGAACTCGCGCCGCAAGGGCAGATTTGGCTTTCCGTCCTTACTTGCGGAGGCGAGGCGATCGCCATGCGGTTCTCTCCTTTGTGGGGTGGCACGCTGCACCTGTACTCAACCTGTTTCAGCGAAGCATACGCGAGGTACTCGCCTTCCATGCTGCAACTGGAAATGCTTCTCGAACATGCCTTCCAGTCGGGGATTGAGTGCGTAGACTTCGGCATTGGCGAGTCGCCGCAGAAGGAATACGCGAGCGCGGGCGTCGGCCACACCTTGGCTACGGTTGAAATCTACCGCGGAAGGATGTCGTCGCTCGAGGGACGCTTCTATCAAGTGGCTGAACAGGCGCGATCGCGGTCGCGGTTGATCCCCTGGGCTGGAAAACTGTTTCGCCGGTTCTTTCCTTACGACGTCCGGTAATTGGATTTCTTTGGGTTGTAAATGTAATTTACGAACACATATCCCCACGGTACAGCAACGATGGGTAATATCACCCACAAGAACGCGGAGGTGGTGCCTTCCGCTGGTGAACCCACTAACTTGCCCTGTGACCAGAGTGGGTACGCCACAATAATGAGCCAGAGGACTTTGTAGAATATCTCCAGCAGCAGGATCGGCAGCATTTTCAGAGGACGGAAAATCCCCAAGCCCGCCAAAGTGGCAAAGGCTGTCCAGACGCACCACGCCACGGCATTGATTGGCTCCCATGGTCCCTGGTGGGTGAGGATGTGCGTCCAAGTGTTCCTGCCCAGCACGAAGAACATTAAGACAAAGACCAGTCGCAAGAGGTAAATATTGATCCTACGGACACCTTCGTATTGGTCGTCGCGCTGAAAAATGGCTTTGAGGCCGAAGGTCACGGAAATATCCTTGAAGTCAGTTACCTGAGAATTCTCTCAGACGACTCCGCAGCGCTAGTCAACTTTTTTCGCTAGTTTCGCTAGTCAAAGATCAGGACAGCCGAGGCAATCACGGTGGTCCACAGACCGCGTTTATCGCCAACTGCTGACTGGGTTACGTTAGCGGTGCGGACGATCTTGTTCGAAATGCGGTAGATCTCTTTTTTTTCGTCCCACGAGCGGTCGGAATCGAATTCCACGTTCAGAGTTGTAGCCAGCATTTCAGCGGCTAGTTCTTCGGCGTAGTCTCCGGCAGCATCTTCGGTTTCACCGAACGAGTGGTGCTCGCTTAGATATCCGTAGGTATTGCGATCGGCGGGTATGGCGACGCCGATCGAAGAAGCCAGCAGGCGGTGGGGTTCGTGGGTGGAATTTTCGGCAACCACCGCGAAGACGACTTCTCCGGGGTGCAGATAGGTGAGTCCCTGCGAACGCGGAACCAGCTTGCAGTTGGGCGGAAAGATGGAAGAGACACGCACCAGGTTTTGCGCCGCGATGCCGGCGTCGCGCAAAGCCAATTCGAAAGAGGTGAGGCGTTCCCGGTGTTTCCCCACACCTTTGGTGAAGAAGATTTTCTTGGGGACCATATCCTTGCCCAATTCAGTTTCCTCCAGGAAATTCGAATTGATCTGAGAAGGGCAAATCTAACACAGCGATTTGTGGAGATTGTATGAAAAAAGCAGAAATATCCCACTTCGGCTAACGACCGCCGGCCTGAGCGCTTCGGACAACAGTCGTTGGTCGATGGTCGTTGGTCGTTCGCAAACGACTGCTCTGGCTACATACCCTAACGACTAGCGACCAACGACCAACGACTTCTTGCAGCTCAAGCCGCGTGAATATGAGCCTTGCCCGCCAGCGGGATGATTGCCGGTTTCACCAGATCGCGAAAGTCGCCAAACTTCATGCGCACCAGTTCCCGGTGCGACCCCGCGTTGAAGGCGATCTCCTTGTCCTCGGCCAGGGCCTGGTCCACGAAAACATCCATGCCGTAGAGATTGCCGAACGGCGGCATGGACCCGGTTTCGCAGTCGGGGAAACGGTCGCGAAATTCGAACTCGCTGGCCAGTTCCACCGAGTCTACGCCCAGGTATTTTTTCAGCCGGTACAAATCGACACGGAACGAAGCCGGCACCACCGCCATGGCGAGACGTCCATCGACCATGACCATGACGGTTTTCGCAAGCTCTTTTCCAGGAGTGTGGGTGAGGGCGGCAATCCCCTGGGCCGTGTAGGCCACCGAATGCGAGATCACCAGATATTGAATGCGGTTACGATCCAGGAATTCCCGAAGCATGGAAAGAGGCACAGACACCTCCCGTCCGAACCGCAAGCGGGAACGCTTCTCAAGGGCCGAAGCATGCTCCGCGGGTCGGCGCCGACTCAATTATGCGCTCCTCGGAGGCTGGGGAGATAGGGAAATTTCAAAGCAAAATCGCAGTGCGGGCCGAAGGCTGACCAAAACCGGAAGGACACGCGGAGCAACAACTAGCGGGAGGCTAATGAAGAATGTTCAGTTTTGGCCACGCAACGCCGCTTCGGGGGAAGGGGCGCTTATCTTGCGGCCGTCACGCGGCTTCCTTTGTAACCAGGGAGTGCGCGACTTCTCTGCCACGCGATCCCACGATCCTCATTTCGCGCCAGTCGTAGCGGAATTCCTTGCCGCAGTCCAAGCACGCAACGTAGGTTCCGGTGCGCTGAGCTTGCGGTGTCCGTCGCGAACCGGCACGAACGGTGATGGGAAAAGTGTACCGAGAGTGCCGGCAACCAAACATGGCATCCAACAACTTCGAAAACATTGGGTGACCTCCACAGAATTCAAAAGCGAGAAAACTGGCTCGTTCCTTTCGCTTGAGTATCTGGAACGAGCTCTACCTACTTAGATTCATGCTGTGCGGAAAAGGTTCTGACGACTCATAGCTCCGCAGGTACATGCTGTAGGCGTACCGGAATCAATCACTTGCGCGCACTCATGCAACCACGGGGAAGGTCAGGGGGAACCAAAAGGAACACGAAAGCCAGACTCAGCGCTCAGCTGCCCGCCGGGCCCGACTTCTTGTGCCCGGAGCACTTGGCCATGATGGCTGTCTGCAGCCGGGCGCGCAAATCGTCGGGTAGCTCGTAGAGCTCGGAGTTGCGGTAGATTTCGATGGTTTTACGAGTGGTGTCGCAGACCACGTAGCAGTTGTGGCACCACGCCAGGTGATCGTCGAGTTCGGACTTGGTCCGGGCGTCCAGCGCGCCGTCGAGATAGTTGGTCAGCTCGTTGAGAAATTCAGAACACTTCACTGGTCGCCATCTCCACTTGCTCGTTTCTGAAAGTAACGGTTCAGCCGCTCGCGCAATTGCAGGCGCGCGCGCAGCAAACGCGACTTCACCGCCGGGATGCTCAACTCCAGCGCCTCGGCCGTCTCTTCGGTCGAGAGGCCTTCCACGTCGCGCAGCACGAACACCGTCCGGAATCCCGACGGCAATCCCTGGATGGTGCGCGTCAAGATGTCGCGCAACTGCGCCTGGTTGTACATCTGCTCAGGATTGGGGCTCCAATCCGCAACCTCACGCGGCAGCGAGTCATCTTCGGTTTTTACGTCTTCGTCCAGAGAAACCGTGCGTTCCGGCTTTCTCCGGCGCAACTTCATCAGCGCTTCGTTGACCGCAATGCGCACCAGCCAGGTATAAAACTTGGACTGTTCCTGGAACTTCTCCAGATTGCTGTAGGCCTTGAGGAACGCTTCCTGAACCACATCTTCGGCGTCCTCGCGGTTCTGCGTAATGTGCTGTGCAATGCGGAAAACGTTGCGATCATAGCGCCGCACCAATTCTTCAAACGCATGATCGTCGCCGCGCTTGGCTCGCCGGACCAGCTGCATTTCTTCGCTGACCGGTTGCTCTACGTTGGGTTGGATGGTACTCATTCGTAACTTGATGCAGATTTTTCCGACAACACGACCCGTGGTCGAAATGCTATTGTACTTGGTGGCCGACTTTTTTGCCGGTTGTTTGAGCCCGGTCGCGCCAGAAACGTCACCGCAGTTGGCCGCAGGTGCCTCAGGTACCCTGTAGGGCAGGTACCAAGGTGTGCCAAGAGCGCCTCTAAGCGGCCATATAATAAGAGGTTAGAAGGGCTGTCCCCTTCTTCCCCCAAGAAGAGCTTGGTCAGAGAGAGCTTTGCCTCGGAGCACGAATGAAGGAGCGCGGTTGGATTGAGCCAATTGTGGAGCGGGTGGTTGGCCAGGTTTTGGACCAACACGCGGCCCAACTGCGCAGCGAGATTGTCCGCCGGGTAATGGAAGAGATCGCTGCCGCACCTGCGACCGGCGAGCCAGGCACACAATCTACAGCTTCGGCGGCCAGTCCTGCGGATCTGGCGCGCGCGGTTGGGGAAATTCAGCTGGGCACTTCTCAGCGCGAGATTCTGCGCGCCTTGCTCGATGCCAGCGCTCGCTATGCGGCCCGAGTTGCGCTTTTTGTGGTCAAGGGCAGCCATGGCACCGGCTGGCAGGCGCGCGGCTTCGCCAATAGCGATGCGGTGAAAGATTTCGCTCTCAACGAACACGTTCCCGCGGTGGCTCGCGCCATCGGCGAGCGCGTGGTGGCGAGCGCTCCGATGGCCGATTTCGACTCGCGTTTCCTGCGGGAGTTTGGAAAACCAGCCAGCGGCGAATGCCAGGTCCTTCCTTTGATCCTGAAAGAGAAAGTTGCCGCCCTGGTGTACGCAGACAGCGGAACTGGCGAGGAAGGTTCGCTCGATGCCGGCGCGCTCGAACTACTGGTGCTTTCTACCAGCGCCTGGCTCGAGGTCAACTCGCTCCGCAAACAAGCGCATGCGACGCCTTCCAGCAGTGAGAGCGCCGCGTCGGGGGCGGCGCCGTCATCGGAGGCGCCGGTGAGCCCGGTGCCGGCTTTCAACGATCCCTTCGCTTCGCATGCACCCAGCCACGTGATGGCAGCAGCGGCCTCAGCGCACGAAGCTTCGGCACCCGTGGCGAGCTCCGCCGCAGAAGCTGCTTTGGCGGAGCCGCTCCCGATCGGTCATGCGAAGACGGCGGAAACGCCCGAGCCGCAGCCGGCTTCGTCGTCCGCGCCCGACGATCAGGAGATTCACCACAAAGCTCAAAGGTTTGCCCGCCTGCTGGTGGACGAGATCAAACTCTACAATCAGGCCAAGGTCGCGGAAGGCCGGAAAAACAAAGATCTCTACGATCGTCTGAAAGAAGCGATCGAGAAAAGCCGCGCCACGTACCAAAAACGTTACGGGAACACGGCGGCAGCGTCCGGCAATTACTTTCAGCATGAAATAATACGAAGTCTCGCAGAAGACGATCTTTCCATCATGGGTGCCAATTTTAAGCACTAGGTAGGGTTTGAGTGCGCCGTTTTGCAGTCGCAGTTTTCGCTGGAATTTTCTCCCTGCTCTGGCTCGGTTGGTTGCAGCCTGCAGTCGCCCAGTCCCAGTCATCGGTAGAGACGGGGGTTGCCCCGTCTCCCGCTGCGAGCGTACCCGCGCAGAGCACAGCGTCAAGAAACACGACGTCGAAACCCACTTCAACCAGCAGCGCGCCCGCCAAGAAAAAGACCACGACTTCCGCCAGCGCCAGGACCAAGAAGAAGCGCAAGCGTGTCTCTCCGCGCGTGCGCCGGGTGCGGCGCGCCTTTGTTGCCTCCGCCAGTCTTCGTCCCATGGCGCAGCAGTTACTGCAGGACCGCACTCCTACCGCCTATGCCGGAGTCGAAGCCTACGCCCGCCGTCACGCTAAAGAAGATGCCGGAGCACTGGCCTGGCTGGTCATCGGCTGCGCCCGCACCCTCGATCACGATTATGGCAAAGCCATCGACCCGTTCAACCGGGCCAAGGCCGGCGCCAGCGAACTGGGAGACTACGTTGCCTACTATCTGGGCGACGCCTACCTGAAGACAGGGCACAGTGCCGAGGCGCTGGCCACGCTGGCGGATTTCAGCAAGAATTTTCCCGATTCGCTTCTGATCCGCGATGCCCACCTGGTCTATGCCAGCGCGCTGCTCGAGGAAGGCCGTGCCCAGGAGGCAGCGGCTCTGCTGGAAAGAGAACGCGCTCCCCTGCGCAGCGATGTGGAACTCGCTATCGGGCGTGCCTACGAAGAGGCGGGCGAGAAGGATAAGGCCTCGAGCGCTCTGCGCAATGTTTACTACAATCTTCCCAACAGTTCCGAGGCGGATGCGGCGTCGGCGGAATTACGCAAGCTGGGAATCTCCGGCACGCTCGCCGAGCGCCGCACGCGCGCCGATCTCTTGTTCAAAGCCAAGCACTACAGCGACGCAGCCCACGATTATCACGATCTTGCCGGAGAAGTCAGTGCAGCGGACCGTCCGCAAGTGCAGTTGGCGCTGGCGGAAGCGCTGGAAAAAAGCGGCAGCAGCCACGAAGCGCGCCAGCTTCTGACTGCTATGGGCGTGCAAACCGGCGACGCTGAAGCCGAGCGCCTCTACCTGCTGAGCGAGACCGAACGTTCCACCAGCGATGAAGATGCCGTGCAGCGGACGCTGAACGAGTTGCGGCAATTTGGTCCCTCCAGCCCGTGGCTGGAACAAGCGCTGCTTTCGGCCGGGAACATGTACCTGCTGAAGCGCGACTATGATCGCGCGATCGATTACTTCCGCGAATTGCAGGAACGCTTTCCGAATGGCGGACACGCCTCCTCCGCGCACTGGAAGGCCGCGTGGCTAGCCTTCCGGCAACTTCGAATCGAGGAGGCGCGGCAAGGGTTCGAACAGCAAATCGCGCTCTATCCCGATTCCGCGGAAATTCCCGCCGCCTTGTACTGGCGCGCGCGTCTTGCCGAAGAGGAAGGCGACCCAGCCATGGCGCGGGCGTTTTACCAGAAACTCATCGATCGCTTTCGCAACTACTATTATGCGGAGTTGGGCCGCCAGCGCTTGAAGGGCTTACCGGGCGCGGGCTTGCAGAAGGAAAGCTCGCCGAAGCAGAGCCCGGCAACCGAAGCATCGCTGAAAGTAGACCTGACGCACTACGCGCTGCTCGACCACATTCCTCCGCTTCCAACCACGGAAAAAATTATCGTGACCGATCCTCCGGACGACAACCTGCGCGTCGAAAGGGCGCGTCTGCTCTCGAACGGCGGGCTGGCGGATCTGGCGGTGCGCGAGTTGCAAGCCGCCGCGAGTCAGGAGGGCGGAACCTGGGCGCCGCCAGAAATGGCGCGGGTGTATCAGGACATCGGGCGCTACGACCGCGGCATCGAGATCATGAAGCACTCCACGCCCAATTATTTCGCCGTAGACATTCCCGACCTGCCCCGTCCCTACTGGGAAGCGCTTTTCCCCAAAGCCTATTGGTCCGATCTGCGGAAATACTCAACGCTAAACGGCCTTGATCCCTATCTGGTCGCGTCGCTGATAAGGCAGGAGTCCGAATTCAATACGCTGGCTCTTTCCCGCGCCAACGCCGTCGGCCTGATGCAGCTTCTGCCGAAGACGGGCAAGACTGTGGCTAAGCAGGTCAAGCTCAAAGGATACAGCGCGCCACAGCTTTTCACTCCGGCCGTGAACTTGCAACTCGGCACCCGCTACTTCAAAGAGATGGTGGACAAGTACGACGGACAGTTCGAATACGCGCTAGCCGCCTACAATGCCGGCACCGATCGGGTAGGAGAGTGGCTGGGGCAGGGTCACTACCGCGATCCGCAGGAGTTCGTCGAGTCCATCCCCTTCACCGAAACCCGCGAATACGTGCAAGCTATCTTGCGGAATGCGAATGTGTACCGGCAGCTTTACGGGACGCCGTAGCTCCTCCTCCATCACCCTAAGTTTGTCGTCCTGACCCTGAGCTAGCCGAAGGGGAAGGACCTGCCGCTGGCCCACGGGATCGCGGCCTATGGGACGGGCGTTCCATTACTCAGGCAGGTAGCTGCGCTGCCATCGGCCGAAGAACGGATTGCTCCGGATTGATCGCTGCAGAATGCTCGACGACCATAACTGCTTCCCATGGGCGCAGCCGTGAGATGGAAACTTGCTGCGGGCGTGCTGGCGCATCCCGAGAGCGAAAAGATGTAGCCCAGATGTTTGCCGCTGGCCAGTCCGCTGCTGATGAGCATGGCCTGATGTTCATTCGCCTCGGCAGCTCCGAAGCCGTCGAGATCGGAAAGGGTGCAGGTGTATCCCACGGCGGGATAGCTCGCCGCGTAGGTAGTCTCCGCGGCGAGAATCCTGCGTACCGCGGCAAGAGTGCTCGCATCGCTCCCGAAGTTGCTGGAGGGAATCTGCCCCGGAACCTGCCCCATGCCCAGCATGTGAATCTGCGGACCGCCAGCTGCCGCGCGCGCCTTCATTCCGTCGGTGATGCGTTGCAACAAATCGGGGTCGGCCAGTGGCAAGTTGATGGTGATGGCGATGTCAGTCAACGTCCAGAGGCCCGATTCCATTTTCATGGAGAAAACAAAGCGGGGCTTGAAGGCAGTTTTTTGTGCCTGGTTGTCTTTGTAAGTGCGGAAGGAAAGTTCGATGTTGTCCCGATCCCCTTGCAGCGAGTCGTTGTCGACGACGATCTCAGCTTTTTGTCCCGTCTTGGGATCTTGTGTGGCTAACAACACCGGCCCCGTCTCAAATGTCTGGAAGCTCTTTCCCTGCGTTTGAAACTGCCCAGCGAGCCCCGAATACTGTTGCATGGTGGTCAGGGCCCCCGATTGTTCGAGCGTGGCGCGCGTGACCGCAGGCAAGTGCTTGAGGAAGGTTCCTGACTCTTTGCCGAAAAACATCTCTATCAAAGCTTGCCGCGCAGTTTGTGGAGCTTCCTGAGTGGTGCTCCTGGCCCACAGGCTGGCGCCGCTGGACAAGATCAGAGAAAGAATGACGGCCGCAGATTTTCGCATGAAGAGTCTCCTGTCAGGTATGGCCTGATCTTGGCATTAGCACGGAGGAGACTCCAGTTACCGAGGTAAGGCAGGGCAGAGGGATGGCTCTACGCCATGCCGTCCAAATCCGTCCCTACGTGCCGGTGTGATCTGCCTCACAGACATACGTGTTGCTTTCGCCTAAAGTTTTGACGATCCCCGTATCAGAGGCGGGGCACTGGCCGTATTCCGCTGGTTCCTTGGGAATTGTCGTCCCAGCCCTGCGTAGCTGCCATCGCTTAGGGAGAACGCAGGCCGACATGAAAACCTACTTACTAAATCCCACGCTCAAGGACCACACCAAGTTCATCCGTGAAGGACGTTGCATGCAAAAGGCGTCCTCGTGGGCTACGGTATGGCCGCCCATCACTTTGGCGTTGCTAGGAACCCTGGCCGAAAAGTGGGGCCCGGTGCGCTTGCTCGATGGCGACGTGGAAAGCCTGACCATGGATGAACTGCTTGCCGACATGCGGGCCTTCGCCCCTGAGCTGGTGGTCGTCAACACCGGCTTCCCCAGCATCGACAGTGACATGGAGATTGCCAAACGCATTAAGGGCGCTTTTCCCCAGACCTTGGTATTGGCTTTTGGTGTGTACTTCACCATGCTTGAAAGGGAAGCATTCCAAAACTACCCCTTCCTGGATCTTTGCATTGTGGGTGAGCCGGAGACAACGTTTGACGAATTGTTGCGAAGCTTGAATGAAAAGCAGCCTGCCCTGGATCGGATACAAGGCCTGATGTACCGGGAGGGCAGCGATCTCCGCGTCAATCCGCCGCGCCCCTTGCTGCAGGATCTGGATGCGCTGCCCTTGCCGGACCGGGGACTACTCAAGAATGAGCGTTACCGGCTACCCCATAACAACCAGGCCTTCACGTTGATCAATACCGCGCGAGGATGTCCTTATCCCTGCATTTATTGCATCGTCAATACCTATTACGGCAGGAAAGTGCGGCGTCGCTCGCTGCCCCATATCCTCGAAGAGATTCAGATCTGCCGGGAAAGGTTTGGCATCCAGGAGTTTCTGCTTTGGGAAGAGGTCTTCTCGCTCGACAAGACTTTCGTGCATGAATTCTGCCAGGCTCTCATTGACAACCGCTGGGATATTCATTGGGCTGCCACCACTCGGGTTAACGCCCTCGATGAAGAAACGTTGGCGCTCATGCGGCGCGCTGGCTGTTACCTGGTCGGCCTGGGAATCGAGAGCGGCTGTCAATCCATCCTCGACGCGGCCAAGAAGAAGCAGACCTTGGAGGACATCCGGCGGGCCGTAAGGCTAGCCAAGCAGGCCAAGATCCAGACCATGGGCCATTTCATCTTCGGCTTGCCCGGTGAGACCAAGGAAACCGCTGAACAAACGATCGGTTTCATGCTCGACTTGGATCTGGATTACATGCAGAGTTATTGCGCCGTTCCTTATCCCAAGACTGAACTCGGGCAGATGGCCAAAGCCCGTGGCTGGATCCGCGCGGAGAAATGGTCGGAGTACGACTTCGGCGGCAATTCCATTCTCCAAACCGACACCTTGACCCGCGAAGACGTCGATTATTTCCGCCGCAAGGCTTTCAGGCGTTTCTACTTTCGGCCAAGTTACATCCTCAAGAAGATCTTCCACGACATCTCTCTTCGCCAAACGCTGCGTCTGGCCAATTTCGGCGATTGGATGAATCTGGTCGGATTCCGGGCAACTACAAATGATGACTGAGCCGCTGGTCAGTGTCGTAATCCCCTGTCTCGATGAAGAACGCACCATAGCGGCCTGCGTTGCCAGCGCAACCGCGGCCATCGCTCGCCTCCACGCCACTGGAGAAGTGATTGTGGTGGACAACGGTTCCACGGACCGTTCCGCGGAGTTGGCTGCGGCAGCCGGCGCCCGGGTTGTCGGGCACGAGGTGAAAGGTTACGGCAGTGCGCTCAAGCGCGGCATTGCCGAGGCCCGGGGGCGTTACATCATCATGGGCGACGCCGACCAGACCTATGATTTCGGCGCTCTGCCCGACTTCGTTCAACTCCTTCAACAAGGCGCGGATCTGGTGATGGGCAGCCGTCTTCGGGGGACGATCGAGGGCGGCGCGATGCCCTGGCTTCACCGCTGGGTCGGCACGCCTTTCCTGACCGCGGTGCTGAACCTGTTATTCAAGACCCGTATCTCCGACGCGAATTGCGGCTTGCGTGGCTTCAGCGCCGCCGCGATCCGCACTTTGAACCTGCGGTGCAACGGCATGGAGTTCGCTTCGGAGATGGTCGTCAAGGCGGCGCAGAAGCGCTTGGTCATCCGTGAGACGCCCATCAACTACTTCGTTGCCTTGCCGGGCCGGGTGCCCAATCTGCACACTTTTCGCGATGGCTGGCGCCATTTGCGTTTCATGCTTATGCTGGCGCCCAAATATGTGTTTCTATTCCCGGGACTGATCATGTCCGGCCTCGGCTTCGGCTTTTCTGCGCTGTTCCTGCTGGAGGACGTCAGCATCTCCCATGTTCCGCTGGGCTTATCGGCCACCATGTTTGTGAATGCTTTGTCCTTCATGGGGATTCAGATTGCCCTTTTCGGCGTCTATGCCATCGCCTTCAGTACGAGCCAAGGTTTTGCGGAGGAGGATTGGATTAGCCGTTCGATCAAGAAGTACTTCCGTCTGGAGTGGGGTTTGGCGATCGGTACTTCGATTTTGCTGTGCAGCGTGATTTTAGGCTCGTTTACGATTCATCGGTTGATCGAAATTTCAAAACCGCTGGCCCAGGTAAGTATTCCGGTCACCAAACTTGCCGCCTTCTGCATCTTCCTATTCCTGCTTGGCCTCCAAATCGTCTTCTCGTCCTTCTACTTGAGCTTGTTCGACCTCACCAAGACACTCGAATGAGTCCCTCTCATCGAAGCTAGCGGAGAGCAGCCTGTTTAGGCCGACTGCTGGCTGGGCGACTTGGTAAACACGATTTCAAATACCAGCAGCCCCGCTCCCACGACAATGGCGCTATCGGCCACATTGAAGGCCGGCCACTGGTAATGGCCTACATAGAAGAGAAGAAAGTCTACCACGTGCCGGCTGACCAGGCGGTCCCACAAATTACCGACTGCGCCGCCGAGAATTAGCGCTAGCCCGATTCCCGTCGTGGTCAGGCTATGGCTGTTTTTCCACAGCAGCAGCGAGACGATCAGCAGCGCAATGATCGAGAAGGCAATCAGCAGGCCGACTTTCCATTGCGAGGGCGAATCGGCAAAAATACCGAACGCGGCGCCGGGGTTTTCGGCGTGGATGATACGAAAAAATCCAGGAATGACCGGGATGCTGTTATGCATGGTCAGGCGGTGCGAAATCAGCCACTTGGTGTAGCGGTCGAGGGCGACAACGGCGAGTGCGATCAGAAAATGATATTTGCGCATGGGCCGGGAAAGACTTTTTGTGTTCCTCTCCTGCAGTTTGGGTTTATGTCACGAGCTCGCGGGATACAACAATAGCTTATCGCGTTTGCGGAAGCTGCGGTCACGCCCCTTCAATTTCTTTGAGCACGGCGCTGCAGCGTTCGCACACCGTTGGACAGTTTTTGTCCTCGCCCACACGAGCCGAAAAATTCCAGCAGCGTTCGCACTTGGTGCCATCGGCTTTCTTGACCTCGACATGCACGCTGCCCGTGCCATTGCCGGAGTCTTGCGCCAGCTTTACGGCGGAGACGATGAAAAGGTAGCGAAGTTGGTCCTGATAGCGCGCAAGCACTGAATAGGCAGGGTCCGCTGCGGTGATCGTCAATTGCGCCTCCAGACCTTTGCCAATCCGCTTGCTGTTGCGTTCTTCTTCGAGCGCTTTCATGACCTGCTCCCGCACCACGAGGAGCGTAGTCCAATCTTGCTGCTGTTGCGGATCCTCCTGCGGCACGGAAGCGTCACCGAGCACGTCGGCGGCGGTCGGAAACTCCGCCAGATGAACACTGGCGAAGCGGTCCGGCAGGTTCGGCAAATGCTGCCAAACTTCTTCACAGGTAAAACTCAGAATGGGCGCCAGCAAACGGACCATGGCCTCACAGATGCGCCAAACCGCAGTCTGGGCGGAACGGCGGCCGACGGAGTTGGGCGCGTAGGTATAGAGGCGGTCCTTGATGACGTCGAAGTAGAAGGCACTGAGATCGACCACGCAGAAGTGATTCACGCGATGATAGATCTTGTGGAAAGCAAATTCTTCGTAGCCGTTGCGCACATCGCAGACCAGAGCCCAAGTCTGGCGCAGCATGTACTGATCAAGCACGTCGAGCTTTTCAAACGGAACGGAGTCGGTCGGCGGATCGAAATCGTAGAGATTGCCGAGCGCGTTCTTGAACAGTTTGTTGCGAATCTCGCGGTAGTTTTCCGCGACGCGCTGCATCAGCGTTTCCGATCCGACGACGTCTTCGCGGAAGTCAACCGAAGCCGTCCACAGGCGCACGATCTCTCCGCCCAAGCGGCTGGCGATGTCCACCGGATCGACATCATTGCCGCGCGATTTCGACATGGCCTGGCCTTTTTCGTCGAGTGTCCAGCCGGGCGTGACCACGCCGCGATACGGAGGCGTGGCGTGCGTGCCCATGGCGCAGAGCAGGGAAGACTGGAACCATCCGCGGTATTGATCGCCACCTTCGAGGTAAAGATCGGAAGGCCACGGGTATTCGGGCTCGTCCGCAATCAATGCCAGATAGCTGGCTCCGGATTCGAGCCAGACGTCGAAGATGTCGGTTTCCTTTTCGAACTTCACGCCGCCGCAATGCGGACACTTTGTTCCGGCGGGGACAATGGCGTCGGGCTCGTTGGTAAACCAGGCATCGGCGCCCGAGCGCGCGAACAACTCCACGACCTTGCGGTTGATGGCGTGGTCGTTGAGCGGTTTGCCGCAGCTTTCGCATAGAAAGACCGCGATCGGGACTCCCCACACGCGCTGGCGCGAGATACACCAATCGGGGCGGGTCTGGATCATGTTCGACAACCGTTCTTCGCCCCAGGCCGGATCCCATTTGACGTTCTTGATCTCGCTGAGTGTGCGCGTCCGCAGGGTATCGTCTTTCCCTTTGCCGCCGGGCATGGGCGTTTCCATGGAGATGAACCACTGCTCGGTGGCCCGGAAGATGACGGGATTGTGGCAGCGCCAGCAGTGCGGATACGAGTGCTCGGTTTTTTCCGTATGCAGCAGAGCGCCGCGGCTCTTGACCAGATCGATGATGGGCTGATTGGCGTCCCAAACGCGCTTGCCGTCGTACTCGGGCGAGCCGTTGCGCAAGATGCCTTTTTCGTCCACGTTGCTGGTGGCGTCGAGGCCGTACTTCACGCCAGTGGCGAAGTCTTCAGCTCCGTGCGAGGGCGCGGTGTGGACGACGCCGGTTCCGGTGTCCATGGTGACGTAGTCGGCGAGCACGCCGAGAACTTTGCGGTCGAGAAAAGGATGCTGAAAATTGCGACGCTCGAGCTTGCGTCCGGGGAAGTGAGCGAGTTCGCGCGGATTTGCGAGGCCACATTTTTCGGCGGCGTCTTTCGCAAGTTTGGAGGCAACGATGTAAACCTCGTTGCCCGATTCGAGCGCTACGTATTCCTCATCGGGATGGAAGGCGACGGCCATGGAAGCGGGCAGCGTCCAGGGAGTGGTGGTCCAGATGATGGTAAAGACTCTCTTGCCGGCGAGCGCAGGGTCGAGCTTTACGGGATCGTCGAGCAGCGCATATTTGACCCAGACGGTCGAGCTGGTATGGTTTTCGTATTCGACTTCAGCTTCGGCGAGAGCGGTCTCGTCGTGCATACACCAGTAGACGGCGCGCAGGCCTTTGTAGACGAAACCGTTTTCATAAAATGAAAAGAAGGTCTTGAGCACCACCGACTCGTAGAGCGGCGTCATGGTGGCGTACGGCCTTTCGAAGCGGCCGAAAACGCCGATGCGCTTGAACTGCTGGCGCTGCAGATCGAGATATTTCTGCGCGTATTTGCGGCACTCGGCACGCACGTCGGAGGGGTGCATCTCGAGCTTCTTGCCGCCGAGTTCTTTGTCAACCTTGATCTCAATGGGCAGGCCGTGGCAGTCCCAGCCGGGGACGTAGGGGGCGTCGAAGCCGGACATGGTTTTGGACTTAACGATGAAATCCTTGAGGCACTTGTTCATCGCCGTGCCCAAATGGATGGGGCCGCTGGTGTAGGGAGGGCCGTCGTGCAGGATGTACTTCTTCTTCCCGCTGCGAGCTTGGCGAATGCGCTGGTAGAGGCCCATTTGCTCCCAGCGCTCGAGCATTTTGGGTTCGTTCTGGGGCAGCCCTGCCTTCATGGGGAAGCCGGTTTTGGGCAAATTGATGGTGGATTTCAGGTCCGTCGGCACTGGCAAAGGTTCTCCCAACTGATTGAATCTTTTCATTATATAGGGAGCGCGGAAGTACACGTCTGTTCGGACGGCGGGGCCGGGAGCGAACTCGAAAAGTACTCTTTCGCTTGGGCAAAAAGCGTGTACAATTTTTAACAGATTGCAGCCTGCACGCATCTAACTGATTGGGAAATGTTCGGCCGGGCAGGTTCGTCCGCTCCACAATCGACTTTTTTGTATGCCCCGAGAGGCGCTTGCGCATCTTAATCAGCGGCCGCCGGTAACGTCAACTTGGGGTTAGTGCTCGGGAAACTATGGCAGAACTCGCTACACCGCAGAATCTAACAGCGCCGGGTCCAGAGCCCGAGCTGCATCTTCTCCTGCAAAACCAAACTCTGGACGAGCCTATCTGGAAATCGCTGTTCCGCAACATTGACGAATTCTTCTTCCCCAAAAAACTTCCTCCGCTGGTCCTGACTTCGAAGCCCGTGCCGGTGCGCGACATCTGGGGCTTTTACAACTACAAGGGACGAGGAGCCGCGGGCTCGACCGTCATCCACGTGCTGGCCCTGGCCGCGATCATCGCGGGTACCTACCTGGGCAGGAGGATGATCGCCGACAAGCCGAAGGAGATCGTCGTGTTGATCGCGCCCGACGATATTCCCCCGCTGCCAATTTCGAAGACCGTGAGCGGCGGCGGTGGTGGTGGCGGCGATCACGATAAGCTGAAGGCATCGCCGGGCCGTCTGCCCAAGTCATCCATGCAGCAGATTACTCCGCCACTGGCCGTGGTGCGCAACCAGGCGCCGAAGCTCGAAGTTCCACCGACGATCGTGGCTCCGCCCTTGCCGTCGCCCAACCTGGCCGACCTGGGCGATCCGCTTTCGCATTTGCCTTCTGTGCCTTCGAATGGAACTGGTTCTGGCGGCGGCATTGGCACCGGCAGCGGTGGTGGTGTCGGATCAGGCGAAGGTCCCGGATTCGGCCCTGGTCACGGCGGCGGTGCTGGGGGCGGTGCTTACCGGGTCGGCGGTGGTGTCTCAGGTCCAAAGCTGATTTATCAACCCGATCCTGAATATTCGGAAGAGGCCCGCAAGGCTAAGTATCAGGGCACCTGCGTGCTCTGGGTGGTGGTCGGAGCCGATGGCAAGCCGCGCGATATCAGAGTGGCGCGCACTCTTGGATTGGGCTTGGATGAAAAGGCCATCGAAGCGGTGAAAACCTGGCGCTTCGAGCCGGGCAAGAAAGATGACAAGCCAGTCGCCACCATGATTAACGTCGAAGTCACTTTCCGCTTGTACTGACCCGTCTTCTGTTATCAGTTGTCAAAAAACAGGTCCTTCGCTTTGCTCAGGATGACAAATTTATCAGGATGACAAATTTATAGGAAATACCGCTGCCTATTCCTTCAAGTCCACGTGCAGCACATCTTCCACCGCAAGCCCCAGGAACCGCGTTCCCATCTTCTTGAATTTCTCCGCCGAATCGGTGGCGAAGAACTTGAGTTGGGGAATGCCTCTGGGCTCGAGCTTCAGTTCGCGCTCCAGTTGACGCGCCACCGCCTGCGCCGTGGACTCGGCCGAGTCCACGATGGCGATGTGCTCGGGCGCCACTCGGCGCAATAGGGGCTTGATCAGAGGATAGTGAGTGCAGCCGAGCACCAGCACGTCCGCATCAGTAGCGTCGCCTGAAAATGCTTCCGACAAGTAAATCTTTGCCACCTGCTCGGTAACCGGATGCTCGACCCAGCCTTCTTCGACCAGCGGCACAAACAGAGGACAAGCCTTCTCGCGCACCGCGACGTTGCGGGCTTCGAGCGCCCGGCGGTAGGCATGGCTGCTGATGGTGGCGTCGGTGCCGATGACGACCACGTTCCGCTTGCGGCTGGCCGCCGCCGCCGCTTCGGCGCCCGGCTCGACCACGCCGATCACCTCCACTCCCGCTGCCGCCTTGATCTCGTTGAGCGCCAGCGCGGTTGCGGTGTTGCAGGCGATGACCAGCAGTTCTGCTCCCTGATCCTGCAGATAGCGCACGGCTCCGACCGCGTAGTGCGCTACGGTAGCCGCTGACTTCGAACCGTAGGGAAGGCGCGCGGTATCGCCGAAGTAGAGATAGCTGGCGTCCCGGATGCGGTGGACGAGCGCGCGCAACACGGTGAGGCCACCTACGCCGGAGTCAAAAACGCCGATGGTCGGCTTGCGTGAATTGGACACAGTGGACAGAGCTCAACCTTCCGCCGTGGTCGGACCGATGACCGAGCGGATGGCGGAGATGCGATTGGCAGGAAAACCTCCCTGGCGGGCGTGTTCGCGGACCATCTCTTCATTCGGTGCGATGTAGACGCAGTAGATCTTGTCGTCGGTGACAAAACTCTCAAGCCACTGCACCTGCGGACCAAGCTTCTGCAGAACGCCGCAGGACTTCTGCGAGATCGCCTGGAGTTGTTGCGGGGTCAATTTGCCGGCGCCCGGAATCTCGCGCTCGATGACATATTTCGGCATGGTGGGCTCCTGTGGTTGCGGCCTGACTGCTGCAACCGCGAATTCGGATTCTAGCACTGCGCGAAGTTGGGCAGACACCACAATTTTTCTACCGTGAAGCTGTACCTTCTTTTGGCGTGGAGTCGACATCCGCAAACGAGAACGCGATGGAAACATTTGGGTATTCCTTCCCGCCGACCTCCACGTACGGATACACGAAATAGTTCAGCGGCGGACCATCCTGTGCGGGCTTGAGTTTCAGATCGCGTCCTTGCGTGAACTGCATCCGGTTCACATCGTGCGCGCCGAAAAAGTAATCGTGTTTTTCCGGATGCTTCCATGCCTCCGAAATGTCTACCGGAACCCAGCCCGTCGAATCCGTATAGAACTCCGCCCAGCAGTGGTATCCGGGGATCTCGGCGGAGTGCTTATCGGGAGGAAGTGGAAAGCCGATCTGAAAGCGCGCTGGAATCTTCTCGGCCCGCGCCATGGAAATAAAGACCGAGTGGAAATCGGTGCAGTTGCCATGCTTCGAATCGCACGCCCAGAGCGTGTCGCCGTGTCCCCAGCCGGTGCCGGTCTTGTCATATTTCATGGTGCGGAAAACGTATTCGTAAATGTCGCGCGCTTTTTCGAGCGGTGTGGTCGCGCCTTTGGTTTCCTGCTCGGCCAATTGCGCCGGAATTCCAGTGACTGGCACCAGCCGGTCGGGCTCAAGAAATCGCGCCAACTCGACCCGCGGGACTCTTGCGGATGGCGTGTTAGCCAGCGGCTTTCCGTTCACCAGGACAACATGCTCTTTCCGCACCACATCGTAGTCCACGGAGAACTTATACTCCCCCTTGTCCGCGTTCGGAGTCTCGGCGTAGAGGACCTGGTTCCCGTATTCCGTCTGGCGAACCTGCTGAAGCGGCAAGTCACCATCTTTGGAAGTGACCCTCACATCCTGGAAAGCATCCGAGTGGGCCAGCGGAATCCAGATTCGCACCCGCTCGCCCGGGCTCACATTTTTCACCGTGAATGTGTAGTGGAAATTGAAATGACGTTCCTTTTGAGCGAGAGTCGGCTGGGCAAGAGCCGGTAGAGACGACAACACAAGCAGCGTAGCAACAAGGGACGTACGCAGCATGACGTATCCTTTCGACGACGGATCGCTTTTTGAGCAGCGCTTACTGAGCAGGGAAACGGCCGACGGACGTTTTAGGCGGGACTATCGTCAAGTAAAGCCGCGGCCGGAGAGTTGAGGCAGGCACCGCATGATTCAGAGTACGCGCAGAGTATAGGTTTGCAGTCTGCCTGTTGAGGCGTCGCGCTGTCAAATCCAAATTCCGCGAGTTGCCTCACCCAACCGCCGCCCGTTATCCTTCAGCCATGCCTAGCACTCTAGTGGAATGCGTTCCTAATTTTTCCGAAGGCCGCGACCCAGCCAAAGTTGACGCCATTATTGAAGCCATGAAGATTCCCGGTGTTTATCTTCTTGACCGAGAGATGGATTCCGACCACAACCGCTGCGTGATCACCCTGGTAGGGGAGCGTGAAGCCATTCAGGAAGCGGCAATTCGCGGCGTGGGGAAGGCCGCGGAATTGATCGATCTCACCAAACATCAGGGTGCGCACCCGCGCATGGGCGCAGCCGATGTCGTGCCCTTCATCCCGATTGACGGCGTCACCATCGAAGATTGCGTGGCCATGGCGCGCCACGTTGGAGCCGAGATCGCGAAGCGTTTTCAGATTCCGGTCTATCTCTACGAAGCCGCCGCGACCACACCCGAACGTCAGAACCTGGAGAACATTCGCCGCGGCCAGTTCGAAGGCATCCGCGCGGATATTGCGACCAATCCCGCGCGCAAGCCCGATTTCGGCGAACCCCGCGTGCATCCCACGGCTGGGGCAACCGTGGTTGGAGCGCGCAAGTTTCTGATTGCCTATAACGTCTTCCTGAATACGCCCGACGTCGACATGGCAAAGAAAGTCGCGAAGGCGGTGCGCTTTTCGAGTGGCGGCTTGCGCTTCGTCAAGGGCGCCGGATTCCTGGTGCGCGGCATGGCCCAGGTCTCGATGAACCTGACCGACTTCGAGCAGACTCCCATCCACCGTGTCTTCGAATATGTGAAGCGCGAAGCCGCCCGCTATGGAGTCATTCCGGTCTCCAGCGAGATCGTCGGCCTGATTCCGAAGAAGGCGCTGGAGCAGGCTGCGGAATGGTTTCTCCAGATCGAGAATTTCGATTCCTCGCTCATCCTGGAAAACCGCCTGGCCGCGGTGATGAGTGGAAAGATTGCTGTCGGAGGCCTGCGCGCTGGAGTCGAGCCCTTCATCGAACAACTGGCCGCTCCCACCGCGACTCCCGGAGGAGGCAGCGCCGCCGCCGCCAGCGGCGCCATGGCCGCCGGATTGGCCAGCATGGTAGCCACAATGTCACGCGGCAAGAAAGCGTACGTGCAGTACGAAAGCCAGCTCAGTGAAGCGATCGCCCGGCTGGGCCAGCTTCGCGAGGAATTGAAGGCCGCGATCGATGCCGACGCCGAGTCCTACAACGTGGTCATGAAGGCCTACAAGTCGGCCAAAGAATCGGCCGACGGCGATGCCGCCATCAACGCCGCGCTGAAACAAGCGACCAGTGTCCCTCTGGGAGTCGCTGAAAAAGTAGTCGAGGTGTCCAGGATCGCAACCAGGCTGAAGCCGATTACCAACCCCAACATGAAATCCGATCTGACGACCTCGATCGCCTTGGCCAAAGCCGCCCTCGAAGGCGCGCTTGCGAATGTCGAGATCAACCTGGATTCGCTCAAGGACGATGCGTTTGTGAAGGAGACGCGGAAGCGGGCGGCGGCGCTGCAAGGGTAGATATGATCAGAAAGTTGATTCTCGTGCTGATCGTGGCCGTTGGATTGGTCGCTATCGGAAGTCTATTTGTTAACCGCCTGCACTACTACCATCAGGATGTTAAGTCCTGCTTCAACGATGCGGGGGGCCTTCAGACAGGGGCGCCGGTTCGAATTGCTGGGGTGGATGTGGGGACAGTCCGCAGCGTTCGTGCGAATCCGCAGAACAAAAATTGCCCGGCGGAAGTCGAAATGGTCCTGGGCACGACCTATGAAATCAGGATTCCGAAGGATTCGATGGCAGGAATCGAGACAGCGGGGCTGCTCGGCCGAGCTTACGTGGACATCGACACCAATCAAGCGTCAGGGGCGCCCATCGAGGACTACGGTTATCTGAAGAGTAAACCTATTAAGAAGACCCTGCCCCTGGGGGACCAGCTCAGGGCGGCAGACGCACTGGTCCGCTTAGTTCAGGCGTTAAAGGAAACGGAGAAAGACGTCCCTGACGATAGCCCTCCTGCCCACTCGCCGAGTCGCTAGCCGTCCGAAAATTCCACGCAATCTACCGCAGTTCGAGCGTTCCCAAACCAAGCCCGGAGGAAGCACTTCAGTTACCGCCCTGCGGTGCGGAGTTAGGGACTAAAATGATTTAAGAACGGCTTGAACGCCGCCAAGGGTTGCTAACGTACGCCTTGCAGTTTGCATCTAAACTTTGCAGACCGATTTTAAGGACTTCGCTTTGAGGAGATCGTTCCGAGGAAATCTATGAAGAATTTGTTATTCGCGGTTCTACTTTTGTGCACAACGGCTGGCTATGCCATGCCGATCGCATCGTCGGCGCGTGCCATGCTGCCTTCTGAGATTCAGCAACTGATTGGGGTCGACTATCGCGCTCTTAAGGATTCGCCCACCGCGCAGGCGCTCAAGCAACAGGTGCTGCCCGATAACCTGAAGGAGCTCGAGACCGCCCTGAAGGGCATCGGCATTGATGCCGACCACGATCTCGAGCAGCTCAGCTTCGCCTCGTTCCGTACCGAGAAGAAGGGGATTGAAACCATTGGCGTAGCGGCTGGATCGTTCTCCGCCAAGGCTGTGCTTAAGAAGATGAAGGTCAAGAAGATCAGGGGCGCCAAATATGGCACCGCCGTCATTTACCCGATGGATAACGGCCTGGTAATGACCTTCCTGGACGACAACACGCTGGCCTTTGGCACGCAGGCCTCGCTGCAAAGCGCACTCGATACCCGCGACGGCAAACGTCCCTCGATGGATTCCAATCCGGTGATGACCGACGAGATGGCGGCGGTCGATGGCGAGCCGGTGTGGAGCATCCTCGACCAGAAGGGAACCCAGGCCATCATGTTTTCCGCGATGGGCGATGCGGCGAAGATTGCCGACTACGAGTCCATTAAGAAACACATTCTGGCTTCCCGCTACACCATGAACTTCGAGAGCGGAGTGAAATTCGATCTCAGCGTTCTCACCTCAGACTCGATGACCGCAGCCACGCTTTCCACGATCGTCAAAGCCGGCATGCTTTACAAGAAACTCAATGCCAGCCCGGTCGAGAAGACTGCGATTGACTCGACCACCGTCGAATCCGACAGCTCGAATGTGCAGGTTCATTTCAAGAGCGACGACGACAAGTTCCAGTCCCTCATGCACTCGCCGCTGTTTGCGGCCATCTCCCACTGACGCATCGCGCCAATCCGAAGCAGAAAAAACGTCCCGGGATGTTCCTCCGGGACGTTTTCTTCTTTGCTGATCCCGACCGGGCAATTTAGGATCTGGCTTGCGGCAAATCTTCATGCAGAACATGAAAGTTCTGGTCACAGGCGGAGCGGGCTACATCGGCAGCGTGGTGGCCGGGGAGCTGTTGCAGGCAGGACATCAGGTTGTCGTCTTCGATAACCTGAGTCGCGGCCATCGCCAGGCAGTGCCGAAAAAGGCTGAACTCATCGTAGGCGAATTGGCGGATCGCCATCACCTTGACCAGGTATTCCGCTTGCGGGCGATCGATGCCGTCATGCATTTTGCGGCGCTGATCGAAGCCGGCGAGTCGATGAAGGCTCCGGAAGAATTCTTCCGCAACAATACCGCGAATGCCCTGACCCTGCTGGAAGCGATGTTGGCGGCTGGGGTCAAGCGCTTCGTTTTTTCGTCGACGGCGGCGCTGTATGGCAATCCCGACCGCACTCCGATCGAGGAGGATGATCCCATCCATCCGACCAATGCTTACGGCGAATCGAAGTTGCTGGTGGAGCGTATGCTGGCATGGTTCCACCAGATTCACGGCCTGCGCTATGCCAGCCTGCGATATTTCAATGCTGCCGGCGCGGCCCGTGCCGACCAGGGGGAAGCGCATCAGCCGGAGACGCATCTCATCCCGCGAATTCTGCAAGTCGCTCTCGGCAGCGCCGAACACGTGAACATTTTCGGGACCGACTATTCCACGCCCGATGGCACCTGCATCCGCGACTACATCCACGTCAGCGATCTGGCGCATGCGCACCTGCTGGCCCTGGATGCGTTAGCCACGGCGAATTCCAGTCCGCTGATCTACAACCTGGGCAACGGGCACGGTTTCAGTGTGCGCGAAGTGGTCGAAGTAGCGCGGGAGGTCACCGGGCATTCGATTCTGGCGATCGAATCGCCGCGCCGCGCAGGAGATCCAGCCGTGTTAATTGCCAGCTCGAAAAAAATTCGGCGCGACCTGGGCTGGCAGCCGAAATTTCCCGACCTGAAAACGATTGTGGAGAGCGCGTGGCAATGGCATCGCAGGCGGCCTGACGGGTACGCGAGATGATTCTGGCCGGGGACATTGGCGGCACAAAATGCAATCTGGGGTTGTTCCAACCAGAAGGACTTGCCCTTCGTTCCGTCTTTCAGCGCCGTCTCGCGACCCGGGACTACACCGGATTCGAAGATCTGATCGGCGATTTCCTCAAGCAAGCGGCGGCGGAAACAGATGAGAACGCGAGTGGGCCGCCCATCCGTGCGGCTGGGTTCGCCGTGGCGGGCGCGGTCGTCGAGGGGCAGCGCTACTCGGCCAACCTGCCTTGGGTTCTCGACGTCCTGGCGCTTAGCCGAAAGCTGAACCTGAGCAACATACAATTGTTGAACGACCTCATCGCCACGGCCTTGAGTCTGGAGCGGCTGTCAGCGAATGACTTCGTAATGCTGAACCGTGGAGTTCCCGGGCATCATGCGACGAAGGGCGTGATCGCGGCCGGAACCGGCTTGGGAGAGGCCCTGCTTTTCTGGGATGGCGAAAAGTATCGGGTTGCGCCGGCCGAAGGAGGGCAAGCGGATTTTGCGCCACGCACGGAACGTCAGACGCAACTGCTCAGCCACTTACGGTTGCAGTTGGGGGATGTCTCGTGCGAAGAGATTGTCTCCGGGCGGGGATTTCGCAGGATTCACGAATTTCTGAACCCGGCGGCGCGTCACGCATCGTTCGAGTCGCAAGAGGGCAATGCCGCGGGCGAAATCACGCAGCGGGGCTTGGCAAAATCCTGCGCCGTCTGCGAGGAGACACTGGATTTCTGGACTGAAATCTATGCTGCGACGATCGGAAGTTTCGTGTTGCACACTATGGCCGTTGGCGGCGTCTACATCGCGGGTGGCATCGCGGCAAAAATTCTGCCCAAGCTGCAGGAGGACGCCTTCTTCAAGGTTTTTTGCGGGACGGGCAAACTGGCGCCGGTGCTGGCGAGCGTTCCGATCGCGGTGGTGGTGAATGATGACGCTCCGATGTTGGGGGCTGCTTATCAGGCGTTGGGCAGCGTTGTCGGCCATGACCGCAAGCTTTGACCTGGGTGCATGCGAAGGCAAATGCAGAGGTCCTTCGCTTCGCTCAGGATGACAGTTCTATTTTGGATGACAGTTTTATTTTCATTTTCTGCGGGTAAAGACGAAAGGGTTGGCACTGTGTCAAACGACGGAAAGGCTGGTTACAACCGCTTCCTCCTGCTGGTCGCAGGACTTGGCGGATTACTCTACGGCGTAGATGTCGGCATTATTGCCGGGGCTTTGCCATATCTGGAGGCGACCTCCGGGCTGAATGCGGGCCAGCTTTCCATCGTGGTCGCGGCCGTGTTGCTCGGCAGCGTGATCTCAACCTTGTTTGCCGGCGCGCTGGCGGATTGGATGGGGCGGAAGCCCCTCATGATCGTGAGCGGGCTGCTGTTTGTGTGCAGCATTCCCATCATTGCGCTCTCGCATGGCTATGAGTCATTAGTTCTTGGCCGCTTGTTGCAGGGCATCAGCGCCGGCCTGATCGGTGTCGTGGTACCGCTGTATCTGGCGGAGTGCCTGTCGGCAGCGAGTCGGGGCAAGGGGACGGGCATCTTCCAATGGCTGTTGACGCTCGGCATTGTGACCGCGGCCATCGTGGGCATGTACTTCAGCTTTCGCGTCCAAGAGGTGGGTCGGCTGGGCGATGCTGCGCGTCTCTTTGCCTTCAAAGACACCGCCTGGCGAAGTATTTTCTGGGTTTCGCTGCCGCCCGGCGTCTTGTTCGTGATCGGCAGCTTTATGGTGTCGGAATCTCCGCGCTGGCTGTTTCTCCGCGGCAAAAGAGACGCGGCTTACGCCGCGCTTCTGCGTTCGCGCACCAACCAGCAAGCGGGCGTTGAACTGGCGGAGATGGAGCAAGTCAGTGCGGCTGAGAAAGCGAAAACCTCAACCGGAGCCAAGGTTAAGGAGTCGCTCTTGCGCCGCAAGTACGTAATTCCGTTTGTCCTGGCCTGCGTGATTCTCGCTTGCAATCAGGCCACGGGCATCAACTCCATCATTGGCTATAACACGAATATTCTGTTGCAGAGTGGTCTCTCCGACGTTCAAGCGCATTGGGGATACGTTCTTTTCACCATTGTTAATTTTCTGATGACCATTGGGGGCGTCCTGCTGGTGGACCGCAAGGGGCGCAAGTTTCTGCTGTCGGTGGGAACGGCCGGAATTATTCTCTCGCTCGTTTGTACCGGACTTCTCTTCCGCAAGACGGAACGCCTGCGCGTGGATTCTCGGGGCTTGGTTCAGTCCATGGTTACGGCGGACCAGAAAGTCACACTCACGTACAAGCAGGAACTGGCGGAGACGTTGCTCGGCGCCCAGCGAATCGGCAGGGGTCCTACTTCTTTGGTCGTCATCTATTCGTATGGGGACTTCCGCGCGGCAACCAAGGCGGCGCGTTCTGACGAGGCTGCGGCGACCCCGATCGAGATCACGCGTGAAAGCTCAGTGCCCGCCAACAAAGTGGTGGCGTTCTTTTCGAATCCCTTTGGCGATCTCGATGCTGCGCGCCAGGCTCCGCTGAGAATCGACAATGCGCTGATCACCCCGCTTCCCAGCCCGCGCAGCGGAATGCTGGTCGCGATTACGCTTTTCGTGTTCATGGCGTTTTTCGCGATTGGCCCCGGAGTTTGCGTGTGGCTGGCGCTCTCGGAGTTGATGCCGACGCGGATTCGATCCAACGGCATGAGCATCGCCCTGCTGATCAACCAGGCGGTTTCGACCAGTATCGCCGCGGTGTTTCTGCCGACGGTCGGCAAGCATGGTTACGCGGCCATGTTTTTTGGTTTTGCCGCCTGCACCGTGGTTTACTTCATAACGGCCGTGGTCTTCCTGCCGGAAACGAAGGGGAAAACGCTGGAAGAAATCGAAGCGCATTTTGAGGGAGCAAGGTCTTAACACTACGCCGAAATGCTGTTATTTGAGGCTCCTCAAGCTATACTATCGAGCACAAGGACTAACCCGATAAAACAAGGCTCTGCTGGGGTTTTGAAGGACAGGAATGGTGAATTGGCCGCAGGAATCAATACTGGTAACGGGTGGAACCGGATCGTTCGGAAAGAAGTTTGTGGAGATGATGCTGCGCGACTACCACCCCCATAGGCTGGTGGTATTCAGCCGGGACGAACTGAAGCAGCATGAGATGAGGACGTCAGGCTTTGACCATCCCAGCATGCGGTATTTCATTGGAGACGTGCGCGATGTCGAGCGGCTGAAGCGAGCGCTCGCGGGCGTGACGCTGGTGGTGCATGCGGCGGCGCTCAAGCAGGTGCCGGCTTGCGAGTACAACCCGTTCGAAGCGATCCAGACCAATATCATGGGCGGCCGCAACGTGATCGATGCGGCCATCGATCAGGGCGTGCGCCGCATTCTGGCGCTCTCGACCGACAAGGCGGTGAATCCGATCAATCTTTATGGGGCTACAAAACTGTGCGCGGAAAAGGTGTTTGTGCAGGCCAACGCCTATGCGGGTGCGAAAAATACGCGCTTCAGTTGTGCGCGCTACGGGAACGTGGTGGGCAGCCGCGGCAGTGTGATTCCGATTTTTGTGGAACAGCGCCGGCGCGGGAAGATCACCATCACCGATCCTCGCATGACCCGATTCTGGCTGACGCTGGAGCAGGGCGTGAAGTTTGTGATCCGCTGCCTGGAGCAGATGCACGGCGGCGAGATTTTTGTTCCCAAGATTCCTTCCATGCGGCTGCTCGATTTGGCGGAGACCATTGCTCCCGGATGCCAGATGGAGACCATCGGGATTCGTCCCGGAGAGAAGCTGCATGAAGTGTTGGTCTCGGAAGACGAGTCACGGCATACGCTCGAAACGGAAGACATGTACGTGATTCAGCCATCGCATCCGTGGTGGAAATCGGAAAACTGGGCGCAGGCCAAGCCGCTGCGGGAAGGCTTCCGTTATTCGAGCGACAGCAACGAACGCTGGCTGACGCGGCGCGAACTGGAAGAACTGGTGGCGCCTGAAACCAGCGCCGCGGAGGCGGTCCCGACCTCCGCCTAGCATGAGCGCCTTACCCACAAAGTTGGAAACGCTGGCCATCCACGGGGGAATGCCCGTGCGTGGAAAATTGCTGCCCTACGGACGGCAAAGCCTCGATGACGCTGATATCCAGGCAGTGGTTGAAGTTCTGAAATCGGATTGGCTGACCACCGGACCCAAGGTCGCCGAGTTCGAAGAGCGGTTTGCGGCGTGGGTCGGGGCGCGGCATGCGGTCAGCTTCAGTTCGGGTACGGCCGCCTTGCACGGAGCGGCGTTTGCCGCCGGATTGGGGCCTGGGGATGAGGCGATCACCACCCCCATGACGTTCTGTGCGACCGCGAACTGCGTTTTGTACCAGGGCGCGACACCGGTGTTCGCCGACGTCTCGCCGGACACGCTGAACCTGGATCCTGGCGAAGTCTCCCGGAAGCTGTCTTCCCGCGCGTCTTCCCGCATTAGGGCGATCATTGCCGTCGATTATGCCGGACATCCCGCTGCGCTGGATGAATTGGGCGAACTGGCGAAAACGTGTGGAGCATTCCTGATTGAAGACGCCTGCCACGCACTGGGCGCGGAATATCGGAGGAAACGAGTCGGCGGCATTGCCGACATGACGGTGTTCAGCTTTCATCCGGTGAAGCACCTGACCACCGGAGAAGGCGGCATGGTCGCCACCAACGATGCGCGGCTGGCGGAGACGCTGCGGCGCTTTCGCAATCAGGGCATCAGCAGCGAAGCGCGCCAGCGGCAGGAAGCGGGGCAGTGGTTCTACGAGATGGTTCTGCTGGGCTTCAATTACAGGTTGACCGATATTGCCTGCGCGCTCGGACTCTCGCAACTGGGAAGGCTGGATGCGAATCTGGCACGACGCCGGGAAATTGCGGCGCAGTACGCGGCAGCTTTCCGGGATTTGTCTGCAATCCTGGTTCCTGGGGTACGCGACGGCGTCAATCCAGCGTGGCATTTATATCCGATCCGGCTCAACCTGGGAACTCTTTCCGTGGGGCGAGGAGAGATTTTTCGAGCGCTGCGGGCGGAGAATATCGGCGTGAATGTTCACTACATTCCGGTTCATCAACATCCGTATTATCGCGAGCGTTTCAAGTCCGATTCCAATTCCAAAGAAAGCTATCCCGTGGCCGAAGACGCTTATGAGCGGCTGATCAGCCTGCCTATGTTCCACTCCATGACGGCGCAGGATGTGGAGGACGTGGTTCACGCGTTGCGGAAAGTTGTGGGCCATTATGGTCGTTAGTCGATGGTCGTGGGTCGTTCGCGAAGCGACGGTGGGTTCGACCAACGACCAACGACAATCGACTAACGACGGGTTTTCCAGGGAGTCGAAATAAGTTTTATGTCCAGAATTTCCGACTGGGTAGAATACCGGGTTCTGGTGGTCGGGTGCGGCTCCATTGGCCGCCGGCACGCAGGAAATCTCAAGTCGCTTGGGGTGCAGAATCTTGGGCTCTGCGACACCAACCCCGAAACGCTTAAAGAGTGCCGCGAAGAGCTGGGCGGGGAAACCTTCGGCGACTATAGCGAGGCGCTGCGGAAATTCCGACCCGATATCGTGCTGATCTGCACTCCTCCGGTATGCCACGTGGAGGAGGCATTGGCCGCCCTGCAAGCTCAAGCCCACGTTTTCATCGAGAAACCTCTTTCCCATGAATCCAGTGGAATCCAGGCTCTGATTGCCGAGGCGCGCCGCCACGACCGGAACGTTCAAATCGGTTACAACATGCGGTTTCATCCCGGCTTGAAGATATTGAAGGAGCTTATCGATTCGGGAAAGATCGGGCGCGTGCTGTGGCTCAGCGCGGAAGCGGGGCAATACCTTCCCGACTGGCGCCCCTGGCAGCACTATCGCGAAAGCTACAGCGCGCGCCACGAACTGGGTGGGGGCATCATTCTCGATAGTTCTCACGAACTGGATTACATTTGCTGGCTGTTGGGGCGTCCCACGGAAGTGACTTGCCGGGCGGAGCACCTCAGCAGTCTGGACGTGGATGTGGAAGACTCGGCGTGGATCTACCTGAGTTTTCCGGAGCGGCGCCGCGCAGAACTGCATCTGGATTTTGTGCAGCGGGCATACACGCGCACCTGCAAAGTTGTGGGCGAGGCTGGCACCGCACTGTGGGATTTCAATCTTCAGGAAGTGCGCTGGTTTTCCGCCGAGCAGTCCGGCTGGAACAGTATCCCCTACGAATTTGAAGCCAACGACATGTATTTGGCGGAGATAGTTCATTTCCTGGAATCTCTCGGGAGCAGAACCGGGCCCGTGGTTGATCTGGAGCAAGGGCGAGATGCGATCCGGATAGTGGAAGCAGCCAAGAAGTCGTCGGAAGAGGGAAGGCCGCAGCCGCTGAATTGGACGAGCGAACCGAGCGAGGGGCCGGTGGTAGCGATCATTCAGGCTCGAATGGGATCGAGCCGGTTGCCGGGCAAGAGCTTGGCGGAGATCGACGGACATCCCATGTTATGGCACGTCGTCCAACGCGTGAAACGTTCCCGGCTGGTGGATCGCGTGGTGGTGGCTACGTCGACCGCTCCGGCGGACGAGGTCATAGAAAGAATGTGCCGGGAAAACAGCATCCCATGTCATCGGGGCAGCGAGAACGATGTCCTGGATCGTTTCTACCACGCGGCGCGCGCAGAGAAAGCGGCGCAGGTGGTGCGCATCACGGCCGATTGTCCCTTGATCGATCCGGAACTGATCGATCGGGTGGTGAGCCGCTTTCAACGCGGCGATCTCGATTACGCCTCGAATGCCATGGTGCGCAGCTATCCCGATGGGTTGGATACGGAGATCTTTTCGTTTTCCGCGCTGGAACGGGCCTGGCACGAGGCGAGTAAGAGCTCGGAGCGCGAGCACGTGACTCCATACCTGCGTTCAGAAAAGTTTCGCACGGCAAACGTCGAGAACGATTCGATAACCTTATACCAGCATTACCGCTGGACGGTGGACGAGGTGGAGGACCTGGAGTTTATCCGCGCGGTGTACGCAGCTTTTCGCGAAAGAGAGAGTTTCGGGATGAAAGACGTTTTCGAATTGATCGAGAAGAATCCGGGATTGGAAAAGATGAATTCGGATATTGTTTCCAACGTCGGATACTACAAAAGCCTTTTCGAAGATGCGCGTGCGGCGGCAGCGCCGGGCCGGCCGATTGAAAAATCGAATGCCTGGCTGGAGCGGGCGGAGAAGGTGATTCCGGGTTCCGCGCAGACCTTCAGCAAGGGCTGGAATCAGCACGTCCGCGGTGTGGCGCCCGTGTTCCTGGCGAAGGGCAAAGGTTGCCGGGTTTGGGATGTGGACGGGAATGAATATATCGACTACATCCAGGGATTGCTGCCGAACATTCTCGGCTACGCGCACGAAGAGGTGAATGCGGCGGTGGCAGAGCAGTTGGGACAAGGGCACAGTTTTTCTCTGCCGCACCCGCTGGAAGTGGAACTGGCGGAGCGGTTGACGCGGCTCATCCCGTGCGCGGAGAAGGTCCGCTTCGGTAAGAACGGATCGGACGCCACTTCCGGAGCGGTCCGCGCCGCGCGCGCCCTTACCGGACGCGAGCGCATCGCCTGCTGCGGCTACCACGGATGGCAGGACTGGTACATCGGCAGCACGACGCGAAATGCAGGCGTTCCAGTAGCGGTGCGGGGTTTGACGCATCCCTTCGTGTACAACGACCTCGGGTCGCTGCACACGCTTTTGAACCAAGACAAAGGCGAGTTTGCCGCCGTCATCATGGAACCGGTAAATTTCTGGCCTCCCGCGTCCGGCTTTCTGGAAGGCGTCAGGGATCTGGCACATGAGCACGGGGCGTTACTCATTTTCGACGAGATCTGCAGCGGTTTTCATCTGGGGCTGGGCGGCGCGCAGAAGAGGTTCGGTGTGACGCCCGACCTCGCTTGTTTTGGCAAGGCGATGGGCAACGGATTTCCCATTTCGTGCGTGGTCGGAAGAGCAGAAGTCATGAAGGTCTTCGAAGACATCTTTTTCAGCTTCACTTTCGGAGGCGAAGTCGCGTCGATGGTGGCCGCTATGAAGGTGCTGGACGTACTGGAAACTACCGACGCACTGGCCCGCATGGATGCCAACGGACGTGTGCTGCAGGAGGGGTTGAACACCTTGGCAAGAGCAGCGGGATTGGAGGATCGCATCAAGTGCATCGGTTATCCAATCTGGTCGCTGATCAAGTTTCTCGATGAGAGCGGCAAAGACAGTTTTCTGGTGCGAAGTTTGTTCACGCAGGAATGCGTGAAGCGCGGAGTGCTGTTGCTGGCAACGCATAATATGACGGCGGCGCACGACCCGCTCGCGATCGAGCAAACCCTGCGAGTGTATGCGGAAGTGTGCAAGACGATAGCGAAATGGCTGAGCGAACCACGTCCGGAAGAGCATCTTGAGGGCGAGATGATTCAGCCAGTTTTTAGAGTGCGCTGATGAAACGGGGTATCCTCCTGGTCCGCGCAGATGCCGCCGTCGCATCCGGTACTGGGCACGTGATGCGTTGCCTCGCGCTCGCGCAAGCTTGGCAACGTGCGGGTGGAAATGTCGTATTCGTGATGGCACAATCCACCAGTGCAATTCAAGAGCGGCTTCGGTCGGAAACGGCGAAGGTTGTTACTATCCAGGGGGCTCCGGGTAGCGCCGAGGACATGCGGCAAACCATCGACGCTGTTCTTCTCCATAAAGCCGAATGGCTCGTCGTGGACGGGTACCACTTCGATGCGCATTACGTGTCGGGGTTGCAGGATGTGCTTTCTGTCATGACCATTGACGACAACGGAGAGCTGGAGTCTTATTCGTCCGAATTGGTGCTGAATCAAAACGCGCACGCGCGCGAGGGAATGTATGCGAAACGAGCGCCGCGCACGCGGTTGCTTCTCGGTCCGCGTTATACGCTCCTTAGGAATGAGTTTACGACCTACCGAAATTGGTCGCGCGAGGTTCCGGAACAGGGAAAACGAGTGTTGGTGACGATGGGCGGCAGCGATCCCGAAGACCTCACACCGCGCATCCTGTCTGCACTGGCCGGTTTGTCGATCTACGATCTCCACGTTCGCGCGGTTGTGGGTGGCAGCGCGGAAAATCGGCGCGGTGTGGCGGAAACGGCGGAGAAGCTTCCATGCCGGGTCGAAGTGCTGTCGAACGTAGCGAACATGGCGGGATTGATGGCCTGGGCTGATTTGGCGATCGCCGGAGCGGGCACCACGTGCTGGGAGATGTGCTTACTAGGGCTACCTGCAATTCTGGTGGTGGTGGCCGAGAATCAGAAGTTGATCGCCGAGCATTTGGCGAGTATGGGGACAGCGCTGAACGCCGGGCCAGCGGAGTCGATCGATTCGTCTCTTGCGCAAATGGCGGCGGAAGTATTGAACAACAGGAATCTGCGGCTCCAGATGTCGCAATCGGCGAGACAATTGGTGGATGGCAAGGGAAGAGAGCGGGTTCTCAAAATGATGCAGGCGAGAGATGCGTCATGCGTTTGATCTGTCTGGTGAACAATTACCTCGGTTGGCAGGTGTTGGAATATCTCCGGCAACGAGCGCAAGTCGTCGCCGTTGTCGTGCATCCGCCGGAACGAATCAGATTTGGAGCGGAGATTCTTGCCTCGGTTCTCGCCGCGGGAGCCCAGGTTATTCCTGCCAGCGACCTGCGGAGCCCGAAGGGCCTCGAGAGCATAGCCCGACTAAATGTGGAGATGGGTGTGTCGGTGATGTTTGGGTATCTGCTGAGGCCGGACTTTCTGGGCTTGGTGCCGAAGGGGTGCATCAACCTCCATCCCGCATATCTCCCTTACAATCGCGGAACATACCCGAATGTGTGGAGCATTGTCGATCAAACTCCGGCTGGGGTCACACTGCACTACGTCGACGAGGGCATCGACACCGGAGATATTATCCGACAGAAGAAGGTTCCGGTCTTGTGCACAGACACGGGCGAAACTCTCTATCGCAAATTGGAAACGGCCGGATTGGAACTGCTCCGTGAGAGCTGGCCAGAGATTCAAGCTGGGCGAGTTGAGCGGACTCCACAGTCGCGCCAATCGGGAACGTCGCACAGGGCTGGCGACACGGCACGCATCGACGAAATTCGGCTGGCGGAATCCTACAGAGCGGAAGACCTGCTGAATATCCTGCGAGCCAGAACCTTTCCCCCATACAAGGGGGCGTTCATCCGGAACGCAGGACGAAAAGTGTATGTTCGCGTTCAGTTTGAGGAAGAGAATGATGAAACCAGTGATGCCGAATAGGGCAATTGAAATCGGCGGTCGCCCGATTGGGCTAGGGTACCTCACTTATGTCATCGCCGAGCTTTCCGCCAATCACAATCAGAGCTTTGATCAGGCGGTCCGGATTCTTCGCGCCGCCAAGGACGCTGGGGCTGATGCGGTCAAACTCCAGACCTACACGGCCGATACCATCACGCTGCGCAGTGACAAAGAATGTTTTCGGATCACGGGCGGCACGCTGTGGGATGGACGCACACTTCACGACCTCTACCAGGAAGCGTTCACGCCCTGGGAGTGGCAGCCGAAGCTGAAAGAGATCGCCGACGAACTGGGGATGCACCTGTTTTCGAGCGCGTTCGACGATAGTGCCGTCGACTTTCTCGAACAAATGAATGTTCCTGCGCACAAGGTGGCGTCGTTTGAGCTGGTCGACATCGGCCTGATTCAGAAGATGGCTCGAACCGGGAAGCCGATGATCATGTCGACGGGCATGGCCATCGAAGGGGAAATTGCCGAGGCGGTCGAAGTGGCGCGCGGAGCCGGTGCGACTGAGATTGCGTTGCTGAAATGCACAAGCGCCTATCCGGCGCCGCCGGAAGAGGCGAACCTGCTCACGATTCCGGAGCTGGCGCGCCGTTTCGGCTGTCCCGTGGGACTTTCCGATCACACGATGGGAATCGCGGTTCCGGTCGCCGCTGTAGCGCTGGGAGCTTCGATCATTGAGAAACATCTCTGCCTGCGACGGGCGGATGGCGGGCCGGACGGCGCGTTCTCGCTCGAACCTCAGGAATTCAAGGCGATGGTGGAAGCGGTACGGACTGCCGAGAAGGCTCTCGGCTCGGTCCAGTTTGGCTCCGGACCGCGCGAGGCCAACAGCCGAAAGTTTCGGCGTTCGCTGTTTGTGGTCGAAGATATCAAGAAGGGCGATTTGTTTACGAAACAGAACGTGCGTTCGATTCGTCCGGCGGATGGACTGCACCCTCGGCACCTCAACGAAGTTCTGGGAAAACGCGCAGCCTGCGATGTGGAGCGGGGAACGCCAATGAGTTGGACATTGGTGGAGCGCTGAATAGCCAGGTCTCAGGTGTCAGGTCTTAGATCCTAGGAAAGTCACTAAACCATGGAACCTAGACTTAAGCCCTAAGACCTGACGCCTGCTTTTATGCAAGCTCTCCTCTTACATCCCGACGATGACTTCCACGGTTCGTGGACACGTCAGCATTGGCATTCGGTGATCGACCTGGGGCGAGCGCCAAAATCTTTTTATGACGAACGGAGTGCCGCGCTGGGCTGTCCTGTCTACAGCATTTTCGACCTTGCCGTTGAAGTTGAGGATCTGCAGGTTTGGCGTCACCTGTTCAAACCCGGCATGGGACGGGTTGTGGACCGGTTCGGCATCGACTGGTGGGACGTGATCGGTGTGTCGCTGCAGCCGGAATTGCAGGATGTCCGGCTCGCGCTTCGCTTGGCCGAAAAACTCAAAGGATTCAGCAAACTGGCCGCGTGCCGGCCGTCGCTGACGGCAGAAGCTCTGCGAGTTCAATTGGGAATACCGCTGCAAGTGCTCCACCGGGGATTGCGGAAGCGTCTGGCGCACGGCGCTCGGCGTCGCGGCAGCGCGATGGCGAATCTGAGCTTTGAGCAACTGCGGCAGGTGGTGTACGACAAATACGATCCGCATTATCGCTGGCGGAGGAAGCTGGCGCCGGCGCGGTTGTCGAAGGTGGGGTCGGAGCCGGTCGTGTTGCTGCCGTCGGCCTATTCAAATGTTACGAAAACCGCGTTCAGTTACGCCGCAATCTTGCCCGAGCAGAAATTTCTCCTGGTTCTCGCGCGCGAGTCGGGAGCGGTCTCGCCGGCTCCCGTCAATGTGCAGCCGGTGCATCTGGCGGGTTTCGCGGCGAAGGATTGTGATCGGGAAGAATTAAAGAACCTCGAAGGCCGCTGGCAGCAGATGGAGCAGTCGCTGCGGGAACAACCTGCATTCCGATCGCCAGTTTATTTTGAGATCTTGAAAAGGGGGCCGCGTTGGTTGCGCTGGGGACTGGCGGTTCGCGATGCCTGGCTCCAGGTGTTTGACACTTACCCGGTGGCGGGCTGCTTGAGTGGCGATGACTCGAATCCCTACACACGGATTCCCTTGCTGCTGGCCGAACAGCGGAGGGTACCGGCAGTCGCGTGCCATCATGGAGCGCTGGATTGCCGGATGGCATACAAGAACTTGCGGTTTTCCAGTTATCTGGCCAAAGGCGAGATGGAGCGGGACTATCTGGAACACATCTGCGGAGTTGATGCCAGCCTGATCCGGGTCGGTGCGGCGTCGTCTGATGGGCGAGAGAATTCTTCAGTTTGGAGCGAGCGCGCTCCCTGGATCACGTTCTTCACCGAGCCCTATGAGACGGATTCCTGGCGGGTAGAGGCGATTTATCGGGAAGTGGTGCCACGCCTCTGTGCGGCTGCACGCAAGGCAGGCAAGACCGTGGTCTTGAAGTTGCATCCGTTTGAGAGTGCGCGGCAGCGGCGGAGTTTGGTGAAACGTATTTTGGCGGAGGACGATCAGCCATTGGTGAGCGTCACAGATGTGCCACTGTCTCGTGAGGTTCTGCAGAAGACATGGTGCGCAGTGACGGTGGAATCGACGGCGGCTTTTGAATGCGCATCGGCCGGAATCCCTGCTTTCCTGTGTGGGTGGTTACGGCACGCTTACGCCGGATATGCTCCGCAATACGTCCGCTTTGGCGTGGGACGGATGCTGGAGGGTCCGGATGACCTGCGCCGCATTCCAGATATGATTTGCGCGGTTGTGCCCGACTCGGACGCCGTATGCGGGCTGGTGCAGCCGATTTCTCCGCAGGTATTGTCAGCAGTCCTCTGCCCGCCGCCGGCGAGCGGTCTGAGATAATCCGGTTTGAGATAATCTTGGACAGCGATTCGAGCGTAAATTCACGCAGGCACATTGTGAACATTCCCGACACAGCCGTCGAGGCGGTGCAGCCCGAGCTCGGAACCAGTCATGGGGCACGGTTTCGCCGCGAGATGGGACAGATTTCGCGGCATTCGGCGGTCTTCTTCGCGGGGACTCTGTTTAGTGCCGTCGCCGGCTATCTTTTCAAAATCTACCTGGCCCGAGTGCTGGGCGCGGATGCTCTCGGAATCTTTGCCCTGGGAATGACGCTGGTCGGGTTCTTCGGCCTTTTCAACGGCCTGGGCCTGCCGCAAGCTGCGGTCCGCTTTGTGGCGGCATATTCAGCGACCGAGCAGTGGCATCGCTTGCATGGGTTTCTTCGCCGCTCGTTCGCGATTCTCGGCATGGGCAATGTTGTGCTGGCGGCGGCGATGATGGTGGCCGGACCCTGGCTGGCGCGGGGCCTCTATCATGCGCCGGCTCTGGCAGCCTATCTTCCCCTGTTTGTCGTCATGATGATTCTGGGTGGGTTCACCACCTTCCTGGGCCAGGTTCTGGCTGGATATAAAGACGTCGCGCTCCGCACGATCATTACCAACTTCATCGGAAGTCCGCTGACTATTGTGTTTGGGGTTGTGCTGATTGGTTTGGGCTTGGGATTGCGCGGATATTTGCTAGCTCAGTTGGCCAGTGCGTTGTTGGTTTTGATGCTGTTGCTGGCGGCCGTGTGGCGGCTGACACCGAGGGCGGCAAGAGTTGCGCCAGCGGTCGCGGTGCCGATGGAACGCGAAGTATTCTGGTTTTCCGCCGCCGTGTTCGGCATGAGTTTTCTGGACTTCACGCTCGCTCAGTCCGACAAGATTATTCTGGGAGCTTTTCTGGACGTCCGGCAGGTAGGAATCTATGCCGTGGCGGCAACGCTGGTTGCGTTTGTGCCGGTGGCGCTGCAGTCGGTCAACCAGATCTTCTCGCCCACGATTGCGGATTTACATGCGCGCGGAGAGCACGCGTTGCTGGGACGGCTTTTCCAGACCTTGACGAAATGGGTCTTCGGATCGACGCTCCCGCTGGCATTCGTCATGATCGTCTTCTCGAAACCCTTGATGCGCCTGTTTGGTCCGGCATTCGAGGCAGGCTGGATAGTGTTGAGTCTGGGGACGCTAGGGCAATTGGTCAATGCCGGAGTGGGTTCGGTTGGCTATCTGCTGCTGATGTCAGGGAACCAAGCCCGCCTGTTTCGCGTGCAAGTGGTGATGGCAGCGTTCATGGTGGCGGCCACTCTTGGGTTAGTGCGGCCGTTTGGAATCGCTGGAGTGGCGCTGGCAGCGGCCCTCACCAATGCCTTGAGCAATTACCTGAATCTACGTCAGGTCCGCGTGGCACTGCGATTATCTCCTTACAATCGGACGTATCTTCGTTTGCTCGGACCTTGCCTCGCGAGCCTTGCGGTGACGGCTGGCGTGCGGCTGCTGGTCCGATCGCTCGATCTGCATCCGGAGTGGTTATGGATTGGAATTGCATTGCTGGGATCCTACGCATCGTTTTCCGGATTAGCGTTGTTGACCGGATTGGACGATGATGACAGGATGATCGTGGGCGCGATTCGTAAACGTGTTTTCGGCGCAGCGGGGAAGACGACGCCACCCTCACCATGACCGCAAGAAGACAAATCAGCTTGCCGGAGGAACTTTGCGCGTCCGCGGAACAGCGGTTCAGCGCCGGTTTCGAGAGCATCGAGTCGTTCCTGGAGTTTGTGCTCCGGGAACTTGTTCGCGACGATGCCGAAGCGCTCGATAAAGACGAACAAGCTGTGCTTGAAAAACGTCTGCGTGACTTGGGGTACCTCTAACCCGCGGATCCGAGATGCCGATTCCAATCATGCCCGTTCAAATCATAGTTAACGCGGATGACCTCGGCATGAACGCGGAGGTGAATGAGGCGATCTTTCATGCGATGGAGAACGGAGTCATTACGTCGGCCACCATACTGTCGAACGGGCCCGCCGTCGTCCCCGCCGCGCGAATGCTGCGGCGTTTTCCTCAGTGCTCGTTTGGAGTACACCTGAATCTGACCGAGTTACAGCCTCTGTGCCGAGAGAGTTACACTGCTCTCTCCGGGATTCTCAACGAGCACAACTGCTTTAACGGAAATGCCATCCGCGAGGTCAGCATCAGCGCGCCGATGCTGCGGGCCATTTACAGGGAATGGTGCGCCCAGATTGACAATCTGGTCCAGCTTGGGGTGCAGCCGAGTCACTTGGACGCTCATCACCACGTTCACACCATTCCACAGATGCTCCCAGTGCTGGCTGCCCTCCGCCGCCGCTACCGGATCAACAAGGCGAGAATCAGCCGGAACCTGTACGACCCCGCCGAGCCCGCGAGCAAGGTCCTGCTGGCAAAAAAGTGGTTCTACAATCAGGCCTTAAGGTGTATCGGATTCAAGACCACGCGGATATTCACGGACCTGGAAGCCTTTATCAAAGTTTGTGCTGCCCGGCCTCCGCAGGGGCGGCTGATCGAACTCATGACTCACCCCGGCTCGCTCCTTTCGAGCGAAGAGCCGGGTCTGCTGGCCAGCGATTGGACGAAAAAGCTTTCGTATCCGGTTGCCCTGGTGAGCTACAACGCGCTTTAATGCGTCGGTGGTCAAGCCGTCCGCCCGGCAGCAATCTCGAGGTAAGCGTCCTGCCACAGCCGGCTGATCAGTTCCCAGTCGAACCGCAGCACATGCTGGCGGGCTGCAAGTCCCATTTGCTCTCGCAACGAAAGATCGGAAATCAGCTGTCCCAAGCGCTGCCTCATCTCGTCGGGAGTTGCGACCTGAAAACCAGTCACTCCATCAACGACAGACGGAGTTTCGTAGTCGCGAAACACGATGCACGGCAAGCCAACGGCCGCCGCCTCGAGTGTGACCTTGGGTATTCCCTCCAACCGCGATGGCAAAATAACAATGTCGCTGGTGCGCATGATTTCCAGCATCTGTGACTGGCTCTTGGGACCTTCTAGTGTCACATTGTTCAAGCCCAGGCGAGTGATTTTCTCCTGTAAAACCGCTTCGAATCCCTCGCGCCCCGCTCCCACCAGCCGGAAATTGGTGTCACGGAAAATCGTGGCAGCATCGATAACGTACTGCGGGCCCTTACGTTCCATCAGCGTTCCGGCGAACAGCACGGTGGGAACAGATTTCGTTCGCTGGGGAGTAGGCGTGAACAAACTGGTATCTACTCCCACCGGAAGAATATAGGCTGCCTGCTTCCCGGTGGAGTTGTAGAGGTCGCGGGCGACAAATTCCGTGATGCCAGTGTAGACATCACAGCGACGAACGACGCCCTGATAGAGGAACTGCAGCGCACGCGATGGGTGCCCGATCTGGGCCTGTGGCGCCTCGGCGTGGAGCACCGCTTTCGTGCGCCCGCGCACGGCGCGCGGCAGGTGAAGGAAAAAATAGCTCGCAAGACTGTAGTCGATGTAGGCGGCGATGTCGTAGCCAGCCAGGAGTTCCCTTACGATTCGAGAAGTTTTGCCGTGAACCGGCAATTGCAGCAGCCGGATGCCCTCGCGGTTCCGTAATCGTGGGTCGGGCTCCTGTTCGTACCAGAGCGTGCTTTGGAGAAGCTTGGGATCAAAGCGCAGCGCGATCTCGCGAACATTCAGGCTCTGGGCATTGGTATTGTTCGCGTCCACACCAGGAAGGAACAGCACTCGAACTTTATCCATGTTGCCACGATCTCAAGGGACTTCCTGTGTTTTGCTTTACTCTATACCGCCGGGACACCTATGCTCAAAGAAACAATAGCAATGCATAGACACAGCGGTCGGTCGATACTACTTGCGGGCCTCAGCCCACAGATTCATGGTAAAGGCGGTGAAGTTGCTGCGACCGACCGGACCGAGGACCCAACTTAACATCCTCCCGCAGACATTTGTACCGAAGTTCAAGAGTGGATTAATCGCGGTGCCGAGTTTTCCCATTCTGCCCGTGACGACGTGGCCGTAATAACAGTTGACGCTCGCTAGCGACTCGGCAAAGTCGAGTTCGCCAATCACCTCCACTTGCGAAAACGCACGTAGCAGATGGCGGAGTCCGTCGGGCATGAACCGCCAGTTGTCCGCCGGGTATCCGTGTACGGGATACACCGATGGAACGGTCACAATCAAGATTCCTCCCGTCTTAAGCACACGATGGCACTCGTCCACGATCCGCTGCGGGTTCGTGCAGTGTTCCAGCACCTGCGTGCAGAGAACAAGATCGTAAGAGCCATCCTCGATCGGCATCTCTTCCGCGTTGCATACGATGTCAACAATGGGAGTCTCGACGAGATCCATGGAAGTGTAGGACTCGCATTGATCCCGAAAAAGCGGGTAGTAAGGACAATACTGGGCACCGATGTCCAGCACCTTGCCGACCTTGCCGCTTCGAGCGAAGAAATGCTGCATACGAATCCGGCGATTGCTGAGGACCAGATAATTCGACGCGAAGATCGAGGGATGAAGACGGGCGTGAGCCGTTTTCTGCGCGCGACGAAATTCTTCCGAGTCGTACTTGTCCGACTTGAACCGCCGGTTCAAGGGCGCGGACAGCTCAGTATCCATTTCTGGTCTCCATTGCAGAAGATAGCATCCTACTTTATCCGTCCCACGCTTGCAGAGCAGTATGGAGTCGCTACTTCCGAACTGTTGCTGGGCCGCCACGCCTCAGTTCGGCCGAATGTTGAAGTTCGCGCAGACGGGAGCGCAAACGCCATTCGGCCGTCTGGCTCTGACCAGCCCCCTGGAGATGCTTGCGAGCTGCCCGAAGCAGTCGAGCGCGCTCTGCGGACGCATCGCCGGGACGAAGAGGGGAATGTTCCCCCGGATCATTTTTCAGGTCATAGAGCGATTCCGTCTTTTCACGGAAATTGATCACCAATTTGTAGGATTCGTCCCGAACCGCCATCAGGCGCGGGCGCATCCGGTCATCGCGCCGGAACGGGTTGGTGCAAGCTTCGACACATTCCACAACCACCGGTTCACTCGGTAGTTCGCCAGCGACGATCTGCGGCCAAAAGCTGCGTCCCTGAAAACTCGCCGGAGCGGGCAAGCCAACGGCATCCAGCAAAGTGGGTGCGAGATGAAGCAGGCTAAACGGCGTTCGCACGCGCTGCTGGCTCGTGAGTGTAGGTGCGCGCAGCAGCAGAGGCACGTGGATTAGTTGCTCCGGCAGGCTGGTCGGGGAATGATAGCGGGTGCCGTGTTCAAGGAATTCTTCTCCATGATCGGCGGTGACGGCGAATACCGAGTCGTCCCAAAGCTGCGACCGCTTCAGGGCGCTTACCAACCGGGAGATCTGCTGATCAACCCAGTAGATACCGGCGTCGTAGAGGGAAATAACTTCCTCACGATACCGCTCCAGCCTGCGAATCGGAATATGCCCTCGGTTCCAGAAAGAATTCAGAAAATTTGCTCGACGAGCGCTCACCTTCGACTGGAGAGCAGATGAGGCGTCCTCGGGAGGATAGTAGGGGTGGTGCGGATCCATCAGGTGCAGCCAGAGAAAAAAAGGCTCCTCCGCAAGCCCATGTAGCCAGGAACAAGCTTGATCCACTACGACATCTGCCGCGGGATAACGCCGCAGCGCATCTATGGAAAGATCTCCGGTGGCCGAACGCCACCGGCAGTACCAGAAATAGAGTTCTTGGTACGCGACTGCAGTTAGGCCAATGTGCCTTGCGCTCGCCCGTAGTAATCGATTGCAGGCCGACGCGAGGGTGTTTTCTGAGGGCGAGGGTTGGCCGTCAGGGATTGAGTCCAGAAAATCGCGGAAGGTGTCGAAGCCCTGGTCATATCCGAAGCGCGAGCTCAGATAAGGGTTGCCTGCCACAAAGGCCGCGGTCCGATAGCCAGCGTTTTTCAGTACGCTGGTGATTGTCGTTTCGTGAGGAGCGACCCCCATGATGTCGCGTCCGAACGCCAATGGGTAACGCGATGCGAGAATGGCGGGGAAGGAGAAATACGTAGGTGCGCCGGCCACAATCGCATCTGCAAAAACGGCGCTCTTCTCGGCCAGTGAATCCAAAAACGGCGTGACCGGCCTCGAGTATCCCAGAAAGCCGACATGGTCGGCTCGCAGACAGTCGACCGTGATGAGAACAAGAGATCGTAGCTTCATTCGCTGGTGTCACAAAGAGCTCGCCACCCAGTTCGCTTCGTAAAAGGCGGCCGCCCGGGGCTGATGGAGCGCGAAGTAACTCAATTATACGGGGAGGCCGGGCACGGGAAGGTGTTTCATGAGTCAAATGGTTTGCCAGGGTCACCGTTTGAGTACCCCGATGAGAATCGCTTCACAATGTCCCGCACAAGCGAGATAGCGTAAAATAATGCTGTTTTCGAGCAGAAAGGAAGTTTCGGTAGATCCATACATGACCGATGCCGCCGAACTGAAGTTGAACATCGGTTGTGGGACTTCGGGGATCGAGGGATGGGTGAATATCGACAATTCGCCCAGCATCTTGCTCTCGCGTTTGCCCTTCGGGCGAAGGATTTTTCATACTCCTGACTGGCCGCGTGACGTGCGCCGCGCCGATGTCCGCAAGCGGATTCCCTTTCGTGATTCGTCGGTCTCTTGCATCTATTCTTCCCACGCCTTCGAATGCCTAACCTACGAGGAGTCGGTTGCCGTAGCGCGGGAATGTTTTCGCGTTCTCAGGCCCGGCGGCATACTACGGATCGTTGTGCCCGACTTGGGCATTTTCGTGCGCGACTATCTTGCCGATACCGCGAATCCCATGGCCTCTCACAGATTTGTCTCGCGCCTTCTTCTCACTTCAACCTTCAGCGACGTCGTGCACCCCGGCGCGCATCACCAGCAGATGTTTGATGGCCGCTCGCTGGTTCACATGTTGCGTGAAGCTGGTTTCGCATCTCCAGAAGTAAGCACCTTTGGGAGCAGCCGGATTGCTGAGATCGGGGACATTGAACTGGAATCCCGGCGCTCCGAGAGCCTCTACGTTGAGGCCATAAGATAAACTCCGATTTACAGGTCGCGCCCTTCTTGAATTCCGCTCAGCGCAACGTCATGGCCCGAAAGATTGTGATCCTAACCGAGATCATCGCCCCCTACCGTATCCCGGTATTCAACGCTCTCGCTGGCCGGGCCGAGGTGGATCTGCAGGTCATTTTTCTGGCGGAGACCGACAGGGCGCTTCGACAGTGGCCCATCTATACCGATGAAATTCGTTTTCCCTATCAAGTTATGCCCTCGTGGCGGCTGCGCGCGGGAAAGCGCAGTCTCCTGGTGAATCGTGGGTTGTGGGCGGCACTAAACGCGGCGCGCCCTCAGACTATTGTTTGCGGCGGTTACAACTATCCCGCGTCCTGGGAAGCGCTGTGGTGGGCCCGTCGGCGCGGTGTACGTTTTGTCCTGTGGACGGAGAGCACACAGCGAGACCAGCGTTCCGGACGTGCCGGCGTGGAGTGGCTGAAGCGCTATTTTGTCGGCTCTTGTAGCGCTTTTATCGTGCCGGGAAAGTCCTCGTTTGCCTACCTGCAAACTCTCGGAACCAGCGAGCAGGCCATCTTCACGGCACCTAACGCGGTCGATAACGTGTTCTTTGCGATCCGGGCGGAGAAGAACAAGGCCCAGGCAACGGAACTTCGAGAGAAGCTAAAATTGCCCTCGCGGTTTATTCTCTTTGTGGGCCGTTTGGTGCCGGAAAAAGGTATCTTTGATCTCCTCGAAGCCTATGCCAAACTGGAGAGCGGACTGCGATCCCAGGTGGGCTTGGTGTTTGCCGGCGATGGCGTTTCCAGAGAGGATCTGGCGCAACAGTCCCAACGAATCAACCCGGGGTTAGTGTGTTTTCCCGGATTCGCGCACCGGGAGGATCTGGCCAGTCTCTATGCGCTGGCGGAAGTCTTGGTTCTACCGACGCACACCGACACTTGGGGGTTGGTGGTGAATGAAGCGATGGCATGTGGACTGCCGATCATTGTGAGTAATGTCGCGGGATGCTCAGCCGATCTGGTCACAGAGGGGTGGAATGGCTGTATCGTGCCTCCCCAGGATTCGGAGAAACTCAGCGCGGCGATCGCCTCTGTGGTACGGGAAACGGAACTGAGGCAGCGGATGAGCGCTCACAGCTTGGAACGAATTCGAGACTACTCACCGGAAGCGTGCGCTGATGGTCTGGCCGCGGCTGCGATCGGTACCGTTGCGGGGTCCCTATGAGTTCCTTGAAACCGCTGCACTGGGTAGGTATCGGGCTGGGCTTGGGCCTGGCGCTGTATCTTATTTATTTCCAATTGCAATACTTCGGCAACATTTCCTTCCTGGGCGCGCTACTGGCGCTGGAGGCGATTGTTGCCTGTCTCTGGAAATACAGACAGCGGTTTTTTGTTCTGCTTCTCGTTGCATTTCTTTTGGCGGGCATGAACGTCCCCCTGCATAGTGCCGGGACTTCTGGGCGCTGGGTCGTGCTGGCTGTGGGCGCATTAGTCGGCTTCATTATCTGGACGAAGACCCCTAACCGACCTTTCCGATCGATACATCTGATCGGTTTCTTTTGCGTCTGCACCGCGTTTGTTTCCGCCAGTATTTCTCCGTTTCCCGACGTGGCATTCCCCAAGGCTTTGAGTCTGTTGCTCCTTTTTCTCTATTGTGCTTCGGGCGCGCGCCTGGCGGTTCTCGGACGTGAGGACCGTTTTTTCCATGGTCTGCTCTTGGGGAGTGAGATAGCAGTCTTTGTAACGGCGGCCTGTTATTTTGGGGGTGTAAATTTCTGGGGTAATCCCAATTCCGTCGGCGGGGCGATGAGCATCGGACCGTTCCCCATCCTGTTGTGGGGATGGCTGACCAGCGATGGGCCCATAGTAAAAGGCCGAAGGCTGGTCGCTCTGCTTCTAAGTGTCTACCTGGTTCATGTCAGCTTGGCTCGTGCCGGAATGGTTTCGGTGCTGCTCGTTACCCTTATTTTTTGTGTTTGCCTGCACCAGTACAAATTGCTGGTGAAGATAGCGGCACTGGCGCTCTTAGCGATTTCGGTCGGTGGCATGTTGGCGCCAGAAAGCTTAAACACGCAGCTTGGCGACCTGAAGGACGCCGTTCTCTATAAGGGGCACAAGGAACAGGGCGTGCTCGGTTCGCGGCGGGGACCTTGGGATGAGTCGATCGCCTCGATCAAAGAGCATCCATGGTTTGGAACGGGGTTCGGCACGAGTCCGACGGGCGAGAATGCGGAAGTGGGCTACGGGAGATTTTCTTCCAGCGCCGAGGAGAATCGTGAGCACGGCAGCAGCTACATGAGCATCGTCGAGTGGGTGGGCCTGTTGGGTGTGTTGCCCTTTATCGCGCTCGTGGCCGTCACCGTGTCGAACGTGTGGAAGGTCTGCGCGTGGATGAGGCGAACGGCTGACCCGAACCACTACTCGATTCCGCTGGCCATGGTGGTGTTGGCCGGTCTTATCCACGCCAGCTTCGAGGATTGGCTTTTTGCCGTGGGCTCCTATCCCTGTTTATTTTTCTGGGTGTTTGCATTTGTGCTCGCGGATATTCTGCCTGACGCAGCCGTGGTTCCAGCAGCCGGCGGCGTTTCCCGAGCTTCCCGTTCCGTGCCAGCGGATTTCGGAGCCGTCGTACCCAACCGATGATCAGATTGTTTATCAATGGCCTGGCCGCGAGCGCGGGAGGAGGCCTTACCTATCTGCGCAATGTGATTCCTCATCTCGCGTGCAGAGCGGATGCGGCAACCACGGTGTTGCTGAACCCAGCGATTCGCGGGGAGTTTGGAACGCTTCCCAACATTTCTTTTGTCGAAACCTCTGAAGGCCCGGGAACAGTCCAGCGTTTCGTCCGGGAGCAGACGGCGCTGCCGAACCTGATCCGGCTCAGCGAATCGCAGGTGTTAATTTCCGCGGGCAACTTTGCGCTCTGGAACTGTCCCGTGCCGCAAATACTCCTGTCTCGCAACTCGCTTTATACTTCCGGCGATTTCCTGCGGGACGTTCGTGCTCGCGGAGATTACGCTCTATGGACCGACACTTTGGTTAAGGGCTGGTTGGCGCGGCGATCCATAAGCCGCGCCGACATTACCGTTGCCCCAAGTGAAGCGTTCGCCCGGGAATTGAGTGAGTGGAGCGGCAGAAAAGTAGTGCCGGTGCACCACGGATTTGACCCGGACACGTTTACGAGCGATGCCACGGCGTTGCCGGAGGCGGCTCAAATGCAGCTCCAACAAGGGCAAGACGCTCTGCGCCTGCTTTTTGTGAGCCACTACAATTATTACCGCAACTTCGAAACCTTATTCCGGGCCATGCCGATCTTGAGCAGCCGTTTGCAGGGCAAGAAAGTGAAACTCTTCCTTACCTGCCAACTGAAATCGGACAAGAATCCGGGAGCCTATCGAGCCGATGCTGCGGCGTCGCTTGCCAACAGTCTTCGGGGAAGTGGGGAAATCGTCGAACTCGGAACGATTCCTTATCGCTCGCTGCACCACCTCTATCGTGCCTGCGACATTTATGTCACCCCGGCCTATGCCGAATCGTTCGCTCATCCGCTGATCGAGGCAATGTCGAGTGGCTTGCCGGTAGTGGCCTCGGATTTGCCGGTGCATCGCGAAATTTGCGAAGATGCTGGAATTTATTTTTCCCGCTTCTCTCCAGAGGCCGTGGCGGAGCAAATACTGCGAGTGCAGGAATCGCCGGAGTTGGCCGAAAAACTGTCGAGCCACGGCCGCCGGCGCGCCCGCGACTTCAGCTGGAGCAAGCATGTTGAACGCCTGGTTGCTCTCGCCCAGGAATTGACACGGCCTCAAGCGGAGCGAAACTAATGTCGCGGGCAGAGGACGGGGCGGCAGCGCTGCACGTTTTGACCCTGACCTCATTTTTTCCTTCGGACGAAAACGAGGTGTTTGGTTGCTTCGTCGCGGAACCGATTCAGGAATTTAAGCAGTTCGGTGTCGAGCCCAGCGTTATCGCGGTTTCGCCGATTTACCATCCGCCAAGACATTCGAGTCCATCGGCTCCGGCTGATTGGGTGCGATACCCGCAAGTTCCCGGAACGTCCGGGCTCTCGAGCGCTGGCTATCTTCTCTACGCGCGTCTTCTGGGATGTATACGGCAACTGCACAGCGTGAAGCCGATTCATGTCATCCACGCTCACGCGGCCCTGCCTTGCGGCCACGCGGCAGCGCTCGTTTCCCGACGTTTGAATATTCCGCTCGTCGTTACCGTGCATGGGCTGGATGTATTCAACACGTGCTCTCGCGGTGGAATTCCAGCGGCGTGGCGGCGGAAGGTCTCGGTGGATGTCTACCGTGCAGCGCGAACCGTAATCTGTGTCAGCGGCAGAGTGCAGGCGATCCTGGGAACTGGAATACCGGATGGAGTCCGAAGCACCGTTGTGCACAACGGCGTGAATCCAAGTCTTTTCTCTCCGAATCCATCTGAGGCAGGGCAGTCAGCTCCGGAGATTTTGGTCGTCGGCGACTTGCTGCCGACGAAAGGCCACGAACTCGTTCTAAGGGTGCTCGGAAATCTTGTGCCTTCCTTTCCCCAACTTCGATGCCGCATTGTCGGAGAAGGACCGCTCCGCGCCCGATTTGAAGCGCTGGTGCGCGACTTGGGCATTGGGCACCAAGTTCGATTTGTCGACCGTCTGAGTCGGTCGGAAGTGGCGGAGGCCATGCGACGCTGTTCCGTGTTCGCGTTGCCCAGCCGTAACGAGGCCCTCGGATGCGTGTACCTGGAAGCCATGTCGTGCGCCAAGCCAGTGATTGCCTGTCGCGGGCAGGGAATGGATGAAGTGATTGAGCATGGCAAGAATGGCTGGCTCATCCCAGCGGATGGGCTCGAAGAACTTGTGCAGGGGCTTTCAGCTTTTCTGGCGTCGCCCGAACTGTGCGCGCGCATAGGAACCGCTGCGCGCCAGACCATCCTGGAAAAGCTGACACTGTCGCATCAGGCACAACGCCTGGCCGGGGTTTACCGCCAAGCCATCGCCTGAGTGTTCTGCCCATCTCAAAGATGGATCGATAGGGTGCTCTATAATAGCGTCGCCGTTATTGGAGGGTGGGGTTGCTGCACCAGCGCTATAAGGACATCTTATTTTGGGGCATTGCCAAAGCCACCGTTCCGAATTATTTTCTTCGGCGGTATCTGATGAGCGCACGCCCTCGGAACGGCGGCCACCATCTCCATCTTGGTTGTGGTCCAAACTACCTTTCCGGTTTCGTGAACATCGACGGCAACCCCTTCGCCAAGATTGACGTTTGGCTGGACGTACGCAACGGACTTCCATTTTCCGCGAATTCGGTAGACTCGATCTATTCCACCCACATGTTCGAGCACTTCTATCCGGATGAGTTGGAGCGGCTGCTGCAGGAGTGTGTGCGCGTGTTGAAGAACGGCGGCGGCATCCGGCTCATCGTCCCGAGTCTGGAGAGCGCGATTGCGGCGTACACTCAGGCGCGCAGTGAGTGGTTCCACGACTTCTTCCCACGCCACTTCGATTCGCTCGGCGGGAGGTTTTCGAATTTCGTTTTCTGCGACGGGCAACACCGCACCGCGTTCGATTTCAGTTATCTCAGCGAAGTGCTGCGCGAAGCCGGATTCCGGGAGGTCGAGAAATCCGCGGAAGGGAAGAGCCGCTTGTATGGAACCAGCGTTCCACCTTATGAACCGGAGGACTCGATGGAATTGCCGCATTCTCTGTATGTGGAGGCGTTTAAATAGCTGCTTCGAGGACTCAAACGTTTGAAATATATCCATTTAAGAATTTAGAAGAGGAAGAGAACCTGTGAAGCGTTCCCATTGGCGTCGGTGGCCGCCTCGTCCTTCGTTGTGAGAAACTATAGCGAGTGCTCCGAAAGATGAGGGTCTGATGCACACAGCTCAGGATGTGACAAATCCAGCTCCGATTCATGGTCCACTTTTGGCGCGGGGGCAAGACCGGAAGGGTGCGGCGAGCGGCATGATTTTCCTCTCATACATCCTCGTGCTGGCTGGGGTCTCGGTTCACCTTTATCGCCAGCCGATCTATAGCATGGACTCGATTCAATACATGGCGAACGCGCTGCTCATGGAGGAGCGCGATCCGGTCCGAATCCATCAGCGAGTGTATGCCGAAGTTCAGCAATTTGTCCCGGAGGCAACGCGGGAAGCACTGCTCGGGCACGAAGTGGGCGCACCTGAATACCAGAACGAGTCGCGCTTACAGCGCGCGAAGAACCCTGACCGACTAATGGAGTTCCTTCCTCTTTTTGCGATTCGCCCCCTCTACAATCAGACGCTGTGGCTGGTCAGCAAAACCAGGCTGGGGTTGGTGCGGTCGGGAATTTTGATTTCAGTGACCTCGTATTTCTTACTGGGCCTTCTGGCCTTCACCTGGCTTCGTAAGTACATGAGCGCCGCATTCACGTTGGGGTTTTCCGTTCTGGTCATGGTCAGCCCTCCGTTGACGGGTCTGGGGCGGATCACCGGGTCCGATTCGTTGGCGACCCTGGTCGCATTTGCATCGCTTTACTTGATTTTTGAAGGGCGCCGACTTCTCCCCGGAATGATTTTGCTACTGGCGTCCATTTACTTTCGAACTGACTTTGTGATGCTGGCAGGTCCGGTGCTCCTGGCGTGTTGGATGGAACATCGGATTGATTTTTGGAAAACGGGAGCGCTGGCGCTCATGGCAGTCGCGTCGGCCTTGAGCATCAACCATTTCGCGGGACATTACGGGATTGGGTACTATTACCTTAGATCTGGTGTCCCCATCTCCCCCGGAGAGATCTCGGTGCAGCTTTCACTGAAGGACTATGTTTCCGGGTTGCGAGGGGAGCTAACGTCGATGACGCAAAGTTTTTTTGTGCCTTTCCTTCTGTTGGGGGCGACCGGAATGGTTTTGAGGAGGACGCGAGCGTTGTTCGCAGTCACGTTGGCCTACGCCTTGCTTCATTTTCTGATCGTGCCAGTTTGGCTGGAACGGTATTTCGGAGTGTTCTATCTTTCGATGGCAGTGTGTGCGGCCACCATGGTGGGAACGGCGCAGGGGAACAGGCTGTCGACGCCGGCCGACGTGATGACGAGGGTGAAGGCAGTCACGCTGTGACCTAACCAGCGGGAAAGCTCGTCCGGAACTGTTACCGGAAATGCGCCTTCAGGGCAAGGCCTCGATGGCGGGAGTGATCGCGGTTTGCCCGATATGGAAGTGCTTCCGCCCTTTCATCCGGTAACAGGATGGGTGGCGCTCAGCGTGCGCTCGTTGCGTCTCGGTGATGTTTTTTACGAGTATTATCCGCCGCATGCCTTCGACTGGCTCGATCGCTATCAACCCAAAGAGTGGGTGGGCAAGACCATCCGTCTCTATTACATTCCGCCTGACACTCCAGCGCTCGACGCGGAAGAGCCAAAGCCATCTCAATGAGAACTGAGTGCACTCTATGGAGAGTAACGACGTCAGACTGCCGGTGATTCCGCCGGAGTGCGAGCAGTCCTATCACATGTTCTACATGCTGCTGCCCTCGGTGGAGCACCGCGACTCCTTAATTTCACAATTGAAGGAGCAGAGCATTCTCAGCGTCTTCCACTACACTCCGCTTCATCTATCGGAGGCGGGACTGAAGTTCGCCGCCGGTCCCTCGAATTGCCCGGTTACGGAAGAGGTTAGCGAGCGCCTGCTGCGTTTACCCTTCTACAACGATCTCAGCGAAAGCGAGCAGGCGAAGGTCACGGGTGCCGTGACGAATGCCCGGTTTTGTTCGCTAAATCTTCATGCCAGCTAGCGCACCGCCAGAAACGAGTATGTACCCGCCGGGGTGATCGCTTCGGACCCGCTCGCGTTGCAGAAATGTAAAATGATTGCCCCGTCGTGAGCAGGATAGGCGTTAAGGGACAGATTCCCTAATCCCGCAGGTGGAGTGACGCCGGCAATCTGATCCGATTTGGACAGGCCACCCACTTTCCCGACGACATCAAAGCAACTCTGTTGAGGCACATGGCTCGCCGGCACGTTATTAGCACTGTAGATTTTCATCTGTGACAGGGGGGAGCCATCCCCCAAAGTGAAGGTTTTTCCCTCGTTGATCCTTACCGGAACGGCGAACGTCTTTTCCTTCGAGGTCAGTCGCTCCAGCCAATCCGTATGCACACCATCTCCAGTCGCGTGGATGTAATCTGTGATGGACACCGGGGCTCCAAACGCGAGTTGCCCTGCACTCAGTCCCGCTCCGCGTGCAGATACATCTGTTCCAATCCACGTGTCGTTCGGGCTGGCGAGTGGACGATACCCGGTGGTCGCTCGCGTCAAATCGGGCTGCGAATCGATCAGCGTAATGATGTGGTGGGCTGCAATGCTAGCAGAAGAACTCTCGGAAAAGTTCAACCGCCCCTTACTCTGCGTCATGCCGCCGCCAACCGTGCCTCCTTCCGTCAGCAACGTAGCCGTTTGATTCGGAACACTGTCGTTAAACGTTGTTATGCTTGCCAGGCAAACCGTATAGCCGCCCGGCGACGTTGCTCCATAACCCGTACACTGATTCGCAACCTGCAGCGGATTTCCGTTCAGTCCGACTCCCACAATGTTCGCCGCTTCTAGATCTACATTGACGGTCTTGTTGACCGCTACAATCGAGCCCGGCCAGAAGCTCAGGTTCCCAACGTAGTTGCCCTGCTTAATGGTGTACGCGGTAGTGGACGACGCGCGATTATCTTTGTAAGTGCAGACCAAACCGCCAGAACACGCCGTGGCTTGACTAAGTGCAGTTGCCACTGCGCCACAAGCTCCACCCGGCCCTCCAAGGCATCCGCCGTTGTACGGATACACCGCTCCCACTCCGGCCGGTGTAGTTATACGGAGCACGTCGTAGGTAATAACATCGGTTCCGTTTGCCACCCTCGGCCAGCGGACTGGAATAGAATCGCTACCAGTCGATCCCCAATTGAGAACCCGCATCGGAGAGCTTTGTGTCTTGGTACTCATGTCGTTGACCACGATGAAGTATGAGTAATGTTTGGTACCAGTCCCACCCGTTGCAAACGCCCCCGACGGGCCGCCATTCCCTTCAATCTGGAAACTTGCCGCCCCGCTCGATGTCCCCGCAATCAATCCGGCAATTCCGAGGCCAGGGAACGGAGACCGCGCTGGCGAGAGCGGGTTGAGAGCCGTGCTGCTCTCGGAATAGATGTTCTTGAGGTAAGCTCCCTGATAGTTGCCGGTGGAGTTTGCGGAATACACCTGCCACGGTCCAGTCGCCTGAATTACCGTGTTTTCAATATACAGTCCATTGGAGTTATAGTCGGTTACGCCGTTCGAGAAATTTGCCGTGATGCTCGAATCGCGTAGCGTGATGACCGGCGCCAATTGACTAGGTGATACAAAGTTCCGATTACCACCGGAGAATATAAACGATCCGGTCCAATTGGCATTGTGATTCAGGGAAATGCCGTTATTGCTGAAATGATCGATTGCAGCCGCTTCATCATCCCACATGTCGAAGAAGTTGTTGAATGAACCAACTTCTGCAAGCAGGTCGTAGCTTATATCCTTCAAAGTCGTGCTGCCGGCGTTATCTAAGATCGCTTCGTAGGCCAGCGCGACCACACCAGGAGTCGTCTGAGGTGAAAGCGTGCTCGCACTGGTGATGGTATAGCTCGTCGTCGTAGGAACCGACGCAACCATCGCATCTCCCCAATAACGACTGTCATCCGTAAATAGCTGGACGACAAGATCACCGGGCCGAAAACCATGAGCGACTGCGGTTGTGATCGTTCTCACTCCACCACCAGCAACTGTCTTAATAATGGGAACGCCCGCATAAGCACGGTTGGTCGAGAAGTTGGCCGGTGTGCGGAAGCTGAAGCCCTGAATTGTATTACTCACAAAATGATTAGAGGAAACCCGATCACCAACCTGAAGGCATGGCCCGCGTTCCAGGCAGTTCAATGACACGCCATAACCGCTCAACACGGATTGGCTGGAGTGAAAGAAGATCGTGCCGTAAACATTGTAGGTGTGCAGAAGATGCGCGGGAGCACCAGGCCCGTTCGCTGGAGCGGTTACGTTGCATTGAATGTTTTTGTAGTACGTCGGATCGGTGCCACAGGCAGCGTTGATCGTCTCTTGAATGCCGGAAGAAGCTGATTCTACCGTGTATGCCGATGGTCCGTGGCTGTAGAAGGGAGTGAACAAGATCGTTCCCGACGCCCCTCCCGAAGTGCACGTTCCACCAGTAACCGCTACGGCTTCGCTCCTCCCTCCGTCTGAGATGTACACGTCATAACCAAAGCGGGACACCGTATCCACCCCAACTGGGCAAGGCGTCAGCGTCAGGTTGCTGGCTGATCCCCCCGTGAGTGATGTGGTGCGGGGTTGCGACCAGTTCTGCGCCGTGGTGGCATAAGTGATACCCGACGGAACACCCCCGCCACAGGAACTTTGCGCGGAGTCCCCGTTCCGACAGGTGGGCGGGGTCGTCCCTTCCGGCCCCGGCGTGCTCGGAAGCACCGCTCCACTCACCAGACTGGTTTTTCCTAAATTAGAAGACGAAGCCAGTCCGCCAATCTCCAGCAACAGCACGAGCACCGCAAACGCTAGACGTCCCATCGGCACCACTCCTTCCCAGTGAAAGGAAACAATAAGGAGATTAACTCTGTCCTCAGGCCATTGTCATTGGGAAGCCAGAATCTCTATTCTCGCTGGTACAGAAATGTGCGGCTGAAATCTCTGGTTTCGATTTGTGCGGCGGGCCAGCGCCGTCCGGGTCTTCACGATAAGATGAAGCAACGGCAGCAAGGAAGCGAGCAAACATCTCAGATGTGCGGCATCGTTGGCATCCTGGCGCGCAAAACGCCGATTTCTCCTGCGGTTCTGGAACAAGCCACTGCTTCGCTGGCGCACCGCGGACCCGATGATTCCGGGACCGTACTGCTGAAAGAAATTCGACCGGAGCAACTGCAGATCGGCTTCGGCCACCGGCGATTGGCGATTCTCGATCTTTCGCCTCTAGGGCATCAGCCCATGCAGGATCCAGTCACCGGTAATTGGATTGTCTACAACGGCGAAATCTACAACTTCCGCGAACTTCGCCAGGAACTCGAAGCCGCCGGCGCCCAGTTCAGAAGCCATTCCGACACCGAAGTGATCCTCGCCGCCTATCGAGTATGGGGCGAGTCTTGCCTGACGCGGCTCGGCGGCATGTTCGCGTTAGCCCTCTGGGACGCGCCGAGAAAGCGGCTCCTGCTGGCGCGCGATCCCATGGGAATCAAGCCCCTCTACTACCACCAGTCAGAGCAAACTTTTATTTTTGCTTCGGAGGTTCGAACGCTTTTGCGGACGGGCCTGGTGCCGCGAAAGGCAGATTCCACCGGAATTCTGAGCTATCTGGCATTCGGTTCCGTGTACGAGCCGTGGACGATGGTGGAAGGAGTGAGGGCCGTTCCGCCGGGACATGTGCTCACGGTAGAAAACGGAGCGGTGAGCATCCGCGAATACTGGAATCCGCTGCAACCTTCTGGAATCGCGGCGGCCGGTCAGTTGCCCGCGATTTTGCGCGATGCCGTGTTGTCGCACCTGGTAAGCGACGTGCCCGTCGGCGTGTTTCTTTCGGGCGGAATTGATTCCAGCGCTCTGGTCGCTGTTCTTAGCCACAATGGCGTGCGCGCCAACACTTTCTCGCTGGTATTCCAGGAAGCGGAGTTCAACGAAGGGCAGTATTCGCGGGAGATTGCCCGTCGCTTCGGCACCGAGCATCACGAAATTCCCGTCTCGCAGCAAGACACGCTGGCGGTGTTGCCCCACGCTCTGTGCGCGATGGACCAGCCCACCATTGACGGCATCAATACGTATCTCGTGTCTGCCAAAACACGAGCGGCGGGAGTGAAGGTTGCGTTGACCGGCCTGGGCGCCGACGAGATGTTTGCCGGCTACTCGAATTTTCGCCGCGTTCCGAAGATGGAAGCCTTCTCCAAACGCTTTGGACGACTGCCGAGGCTCGCGCGCCAGTCGCTTTCCGCCTCCGTGGCGCTGTTTACCGGCGAAGGTGATCGCAGCCGCAAGTTGGCCGAGTTGGCCACTGGCGATGAGTCTACGATTCATCCGAACTTCGTTCATCCGTACTTTCTGGTGCGCACGCTGTTTGGAGCGGCGGAGCGCGAAGTGCTGGTAAGCACAGGTTTTGAAGATTCGCGGCGTGCTCTCGACAGCGTTTTGCGGGAGTCCATTGCGCAGAGTTCCAGTCTTGATCCCGTCAATCGCGTTTCTTACCTGGAATCGAATTTCTATATGCGCAACACGCTGCTCCGGGATTCCGATTTCATGAGCATGGCGCACGGCCTCGAACTGCGCGTGCCTTTTCTCGACCGGGCACTAGTCGAGGCCTGCTTCCGGATTCCGGGGGCCGAGAAGATAAAAGGGAGCTCGCCCAAAGCGCTGCTGCTGGCGAGCCTGGGCGTAGAGTTGCCCAGGGAGATCGTGAATCGTCCCAAGCGCGGATTTACTTTGCCGTTTGAGCGATGGCTGCGCGGCGAAATGAGGCCAGTCGTCGAGGACACTGTACTGAAGAATAACTGGGATCAGATTTCCATCAGCGCCAGCGCCGTGCGGGAAGTATGGGATCGATTTCTGGCCGGCGAGACTTCCTGGTCCCGGCCGTGGTCGTTGTTTGTGCTGGCGCGGTGGTGCGCGCAAAACCTGTAAACGGCCTTACCCGGCTGCCGGTTTGCGTGCGGAAATCAAAAGGAACAATCCCAGCTTCGCCCCAAACCAGCGCACGAGAAATCGCGGATACAGGCGCCAGACGATCCGGTACGCCAATCCTTGAAACCGCACCGAGGGCTCGTTCAACAGTAAGTCTCCGGGGCTGAACGCCTGCCGGATCTCGATTTGCTCGAACCCCTGCAACATGGCGCGCGCCTCTTCCTGGGTGTAAGACTTGGTGCCCGGACTTTCCAGATGATCGTGAACGGATTGCCGCAATGACTTGCCGCGCAGACATCCGTAGCGCAGCCAGAGCATGAATCCGGTGAGCGACGGGTGGTGATAGATCATAATGCGAAGCACTCCGCCGGGCTTGAGAACTCGCCAGGCCTCGCGAATGCATTGCGCAGTGTCGGGGCTGTGGTGCATCACGCCATAGGAGTAGACGATGTCGAAAGTGTTATCCGCAAACGGCAGGTGCTCGGCGTCCGAGACGCGCAAATCGGGCGCATAGCCGGCCATTTTGCAGCGTCGCTTCGCCTGCTCTAACGACGCACTCGAAAGATCGACGCCAGTGGCCTGTGCCCCGGCTTTCAACCATTCCAGATAATCGGCGCCCATGCCGACTCCAACTTCAAGCACACGTTGACCGCCAGAGCCGGCGAACCCGGCAAATTCGTGAATGTAGGGTTCGAGTTGGTAGCGCGCCTGGGCATGCGCCTCGAAGTCGGCGCGATCGGCCAGATAGCGCGAACCGCAAGGATCGGCATTCCAGAAATCCCGCACTTCCTCTTTCAAACTGCGGACTGGCGATGCTGGAGGCATGTTTAGAAGGCGATACTAGCACAGCGTTCTTTGTGAAAACCGGGCGCTGGAGGCTAAGATAGTAAAACCTTTGACCGGAACCAACGTGATCGAGACAAAATCAGAAGCTGAGATATCGAGTGCGGGAAAGGCCGCGCCGTTGCTGCCCTTGAGCGTGATCATCCCCGTCCGCAATGAGGCGCACAATCTTTCGCGCTGCCTCGATGCGCTCAAGTCGGTTGGGGAAGTCTACGTCATCGATTCGCAGAGCACCGATGACACCGCAGCCATTGCGGAGTCGCATGGCGCGAAGGTTGTCCAGTTCCGCTATGCGGGAGGCTGGCCGAAGAAGCGCCAGTGGGCGATGGATACGCTGCCTCTGGCTTACGACTGGATTTTACTGCTCGACGCCGACGAGGTTCTGACCCCCAAACTGGCGAACGAGATTCAAAAATCAATCCAGGACCCTCACATCGACGGCTATTACATCGCCTTGCAAATGTATTTTCTGGGGCGGCGGCTGCGCCACAGCGGGGCAAGTTTCTGGAAGCTGTCGTTGTTTCGCAAGGGACTCGGGCGTTTCGAATGCCGCCTGCAGGATCAGGACTCGAGCATGGCCGACATGGAAGTGCATGAGCACGTCGTCGTGAAGGGAGCGGCGCGCAAGCTTGCTCACCCGCTCGTCCATCACAATATCGAGTCCCTGTCGCGTTATATCCAGAAACACAATGAGTACTCGAACTGGGAAGCGCGCGTCTGGCTGGATGGCAACCGCAACAATGAAGAAGAGATTCAGCCATCTCTATGGGGAACGCAAGCGCAGCGTCGCCGTTGGTTGCGGCGGCATTTTCTGTGGCTGCCCGGGTCGCCGCTGGCGTTCTTCCTCTACAAGTATGTTTGGAGCCTCGGCTTTCTGGATGGCGTCCCCGGCCTGATCTACTGCGCGATGCAAGGCATTCAGTTCTTTCACATCAAGGCCAAAATCTACGAACTGAAGCACGGGCCGAAGTGCGGGCCAAAGTGCGGGCCAAAGTGCGGGCCAACGACGGGGAGGGATTGAGCGGTGTGCGGCATCAGCGGACTCGTGAACTGCGGCGACCGGGAGACGCTCGTCCGCATGACCAACGTGCAGACGCACCGCGGTCCCGATGACTCCGGCGTCTGGGAGCGGTGTTTCCCCGATGGTGGTTACATTGGACTGGGCAGCCGCCGTCTGGCGATTCTCGATCTCTCCGCCGATGGCCACATGCCCATGTGCAACGAAGAGGGCACGGTGTGGATCACCTACAACGGCGAGGTCTACAACTTTGCTGATCTCCGTCGCGAACTCGAAGCCAAAGGGCATCATTTTCGTTCGCACACCGATACCGAAGTCGTACTTCATCTCTACGAAGAATATGGCGCCGACCGTTTCAAAGATTGTCTCAACCGTCTTAATGGCATGTTTGCCCTCGCGATCTGCGATTTGCGCGGTGCCTCACCGAAATTATTTCTGGCGCGCGATCATTTCGGAATCAAGCCGCTCTATTACTGGGAGCGCGGCGGAAAACTCGCTTTCGCTTCCGAGGTGAAGGCCCTGCTTCAGGTCCCCGGCATCGAAGCGCGCATGAGCCTGGAGGCGCTCGACAAGTACCTGACATTCCTCTGGGTACCCGATCCGCTGACGATGTTCGAGGGAATCCGAAAGCTTCCGGCGGGTCACTACGCCGCCTGGCAAGGCAGCGAGTTCAAGATCGAGCAATACTGGGATTTAACGTTTCCTCCGGCAGAACATCTCTTCGAACGCGCAGAAGCGGATCTGGCGGAAGAGATTCGGGCGAGGTTCTGCGCCTCGGTCGAACAGCAGATGGTGAGCGATGTTCCGATCGGCGCCTTCTTGAGTGCGGGACTGGATTCGTCCAGTATTGCGGCGGCCATGGTGGCGACTAAAGCCCGAAAGCAGCCGGTGCGGACCTACACGATTACGTTTCCCGAGAAATACCGCGTGGGCGAAACGACGATTGACGATCCGGGCGTCCCGCAACGTCTGGCGAGCAAGCTCGGCTGCGAACACCATGAGATTGTGGTCGAGCCCGATGTGGTCAGCCTCTTGCCGAGTTTGACCTGGCACATGGATGAACCCACGGCCGATCCGGCGATCATCGCCGCGTATCTGGTATGCCGCGAGGCGCGAAAGCAGGCGACCGTGCTCTTGTCGGGAGTGGGCGGCGATGAAATATTCGCGGGATATCGTAAGCACGCCGCTCACGCCTGGTCGGAAGAATATCAGCGCGTTCCGGGCTTCGCTCGGTCGGTTGCCGAGCGCGCTCTGCTGGCGTTGCCGTCACTGCGCGGAACACCCATGAAAGGAGGGCTGCGTCTGGCGAAGAAGATGGCGCGAAGCGCGGCCCTCAGCCCAGCGGAAGCATTCATCAGAAACTGTACGTATTTGGATGCGCAGCAGAAGGCAGAACTATATGCTCTGGAATCGCAGCCGTCGGCGAATGCTGGCGACCAGCACCTGGCAGCGTTCGACAAAGTGCGGCACGCTGATTTTCTGAACCAAATGCTCTATCTGGATACCAAGATTTTCATGACCACCCTGAACCTGACTTACAACGACAAAATGAGCATGGCGTCGTCGGTTGAGGTGCGGGTGCCATTCCTGGATCGGAGCCTTGCCGAATTCGTTGCCTGGAACGTAAGGCCGGAATGGAAGTTGAAAGGGAAATGGCGTCCAGTGACGAAGCACATCTTCCGCAAAGCCATGCATAGTATGCTGCCAGAAGAGGTTTTGCGGCAGCCGAAGGCAGGATTCGCGGCCCCCGTGGACTACTGGCTGGCGCACGATTTGCGGCCCATGGTGGACGATCTGCTGTCGGAGGGCCAGGTTCGAAAGCGCGGACTGTTTCGACCGGAAGTTGTACGGCGGTACGTGGACGAGCAACGCCGGGGCGCGGAAGACTGGTCAATGCAAATCTGGCAACTGCTGACGCTGGAAATCTGGATGCAGCTTTTTCTCGACGGTGGCGCGCGCTCGTTCGCCGGGCGACGAATTGGCGCACAGCAATTGACACCTGCTTGAGCGGACGTTTTACTGCAGACGAACGAACCCAGACGAATTTTTGCAGACCCAGATGAATAGCTCCGAGTCCAGCCCCAGCCGAAACTTCGAGACCAACAAAGCTGTTCGCGTACTAACCGAAGCTGCGGGTCTGCTGCGCGCACCTCAACGTGCCATCCCGCTGGTCGCGAAACTCGCTTCCGACAAACTGCGGACGGCATTCGAGCATCGGCATCTCTATTCGTACGCGGCCACAACCGTTCCTACTGCGGACGCCCTGCGATCCGTGGTTGACTGGATTCTCCATGCGCAGCGTTCCGACGGTGGCATCGCTGCGTACTACAGTCTTCTCACTGGATATTCCGGTTCCTACCCGGAGGTGACCGGCTACATCATGCCAACGCTGTACGATTTCTGCGGGCTGACCGGAGACCCAGCCGCGCATCAGTCCGCTGAACGTGCTACCAACTGGCTGCTTTCTCTGCAAATGCCCTCGGGCGCTTTTCCCGGCGGACTTCACGGCTGCGACGCCGCCGCGCAACCCTCCGTATTCAATACCGGCCAGATTTTGCAGGGACTGGTTCGCGCCCACGCCGAGACTGGAAATGCGGAAATCCTGGAACGCGCCGTGTCTGCCGGCAATTGGCTGGCGGCGAGCCAGCAGGCGGATGGCTCCTGGACCGGCCCCGCCGCCTATCAAGCAGTCGCCCACACTTACTACAGTATGGTTTCATGGGCTTTGGCGCAGTTGGCCGACGCATCCAAGGATCCCCGTCACGCCGCGGCAGCAGACCGAAACATCGACTGGGTGCTGTCACACGTCCAGCCCAGCGACTGGATCGGCGGCATCAACTTGCGCGGACATCCGCCTTATCTGCACTTCATTGCATACGTGATCCAGGGAGTGCTCGAGTGCGGCATTCTGCGCCGGCGTGACGACGCGACCCAGGCAGCCACCAAGCCGGCGTGGGTTCTACTGCGTAAGTTTGAAACTCACAAACGATTGCTGGGGACATACGAGCCAGACTTTAAAGGCGGGCTGCCGTTTACATGTCTCACCGGGAATGCGCAGATGTCGTGCGTATGGCTGCGTCTGTTCGAGGTGACGGGCGATCTGCGCTATCTTAACGCGACCCTCAAAATGAACGAGATGCTGAAGCAATTGCTTCCGGTCAAGGGCCGCCGCGGAGTGGTTGGCGGGGTAGCCGGATCCTATCCGATTTGGGGAGCATACCAACCGATGCGGTTCATCAGTTGGGGAGCCAAGTTCCTGGCCGACGCGCTCATGCTCGAGCAGCGCCTTATGCGAGAGTTTGAGATGAAGTTCGAAATAAAGCGCGAGGCATCCGAATGCGCGTAGCCCTGCTCTGTTCCAGTCCGTACAGCGAAACCAGTTGCGCCGTCGCCGCTCGGTTGGCGCAACTCGGATACGTTCCGGTGGGAGCGCTGACGCTGCCATCCTGGGATCGAAGCACTCTCTTGCGCAAGCTCGGACAGTGGGGCCTGCGCGATTCGCTCCAGTATGCCGCCGCGAAACTGGCTCCGGGTAAGTCCACGCTTCGGAAGCAGGTGCGGAACCCCTATCTCGAAAAAGCATTGCGGCATGGCGACGGAGTATTCCGCAGCTTGCGGGAGGTGGCCCGTGCCTATGGGTTTCCGATGGCAACGTGCGGCGATCAGAACTCCCAGCGCGCCGTGGCGCAACTAAAGCAGTGGTCGCCGGATGTGGCGATCTTCACCGGGGGAAATATCCTGAGAGACGAAGTACTGCAGGTTCCTCGCCTGGGCGTTCTAAACTCACATCTGGCTCTGCTGCCCGAAATCCGCGGCATGAGCAGCCCGGAATGGTCACTTCTGTGCGGAGTTCCCCTCGGCATCACGATTCACTTTATGGACCGCGGCATTGATACGGGTCCCATTCTCTTGCGCCGCGAATTCGCAGGCGGCGGTTGCGACTCCCTGGATGACTTGCGCAACAAAATGATCGCCGAGGGCATCGAGTTGCTCGCCGAGGCCGTGGCCGGCCTTGACCGCGGCACAATCTCGTCTGGCCCGCAAGACGACCGGGAAAAGGATAATCAATTTTTCGTGATGCACGAGCAGTTGAAGTCTGTGGCTGCGAACCGGCTGAAGGCAGGCCGGCTGAATGCGGCGACTGGCAGGCGCGATGGGTAAGCTCGGCACTCTGTTGCAGATCGGCCGGACATTCGGGACGCGCGACGGTCTCTTGCGCCTTGGATATGAATTGCAACGGGGCAGCGGGTTGATGTCGCGCCGCATGCAATCGGTCGAAGGCTGGGAGTCATGGGACCTGAAGCGCATTGCTCCGCAGACTTCGCCGGAAGATCTTCTCAACATTCGTCGCCAGGGTGGCCGCCCTTTCTTCTTCTCGGATGCTCGCAGTCTGGCAGTTGAACTCAAGAAAATTCTCGGCACGGACGGCGAAAAATCAACCATTGCCGAAGCGAACGCAATCCTGGCGGGTAGCTTGCCCTTTTTTGGCCGCCTCTCATTTGCCTGCGGCTTTCCTCCGAAATGGTTCGAGAATCCGGTTACAGGCCAGCGCGTTTCGCCTGAGCGCCCGTGGACGCAGATGAGATTTGCTTCCGGTTTTGCTGCTGACGACTATGGCGACCTGAAGTTCATTCTGGAGCCGTCCAGATTTCTCTTCGTCTACCCGTTAGCCCGCGCCTACGCCGTCGGTGGCGACGAGCGCTTTCCCGAAGCTTTCTGGAGCGCGATCGAAAACTGGGCCGCCAACAGTCCACCGATGTCTGGTCCGCTCTGGATATGCGGACAGGAATCTTCGCTGCGGATTCTGGCCTGGTCCTTCGCGCTCCATGCTTTCCTCCATTCGCCTGCTACAACGCCGCAACGGGTAGCGTTGCTGCCGTCGATGGTCGCCGCGCATGCCTGGCGCACGATGCAAACCGTAGGCTACGCGCGATCCCAGCGCAGCAATCATTTATTCAGCGAAGCCGTCGGCCTATGGACTGCCGGAACTCTCTATCCTGAACTGAAAGACGCGGCCGCCTGGCAGAGACAAGGTGCACAACTGCTGCGGGAAGCGGTTCTCGACCAGATCGCGCCCGAAGGGGCTTATCTCCAGGATTCATTCAACTACCAGCGAATGGTTCTTCACTTACTGTTCTGGACTTTGCGTCTCGCGGAAATTCACAAAATCGAACTCGACCCGGAGATTCGCGCGCGAACGGCCGCAGCTTTCAAGTTCATCGCTGCGTTTGTGGACTCGGAGTCCGGGCGAGCGCCCAATCATGGCTCGAATGACGGCAGCAACATACTTCCGTTGGCGGCATGCGACTACGGCGACTTTCGTCCTTTGCTAAGGCTTGGAAGCTGCGTTCTGCATCAGCCGGCCTCGCTTCAGCCGGGACCGTGGGACGAGGTTGCGCTGTGGCTTTGTGGTAAGCCCACGAAATCGGAGCGCGAACCACATTGCCAGGAACCTGCTCTAACGGTTTCTTCCCCGGCGGGCTACTCCCGCGTTGGCGCCGAAAAGTCATGGGTGTTGGTGCGAGCCGGGCGTTACACGCGTCGTCCTTTTCAAGCCGATCAACTGCACGTGGACTTGTGGTGGCACGGCCTCAATCTGGCAAGAGATGCCGGGACGTATCTCTACAACGGCGAGCCTCCGTGGAATAACGGCCTTGCCGGCACGGCTGTTCACAACACGGTCATGGTGGATCGTTGCGACCAGATGCGGCGCGCCGGCCGTTTTCTGTGGCTCGATTGGGCACAGGCGTCGGGCAGGTCTTTCTCCACCACAAGCGAGGAGTTTCCAGACCGCTTTGAGGGCGAACACGACGGCTACCAGCGACTCGGAGTGAAACATCGCCGCATCGTCCATCGCGTCACGGAAGACGCCTGGGTCATCGTGGATGATCTGCTGGGTACGGGTCAGCACGAGTTGCGATTGCACTGGCTGCTGCCGGACGCGGCGTTTGAGGTGATTTCCAATTCACCGTTTTGCGCGGTGCTCTCGGTGGAAAAAGTGCGCCTTCGCTGGAACATCTTTTCCAGCTCTCCGGGCGCCGCTGCCATCGTCCGCGGCGGAAAGAGTGTGGCCGGGAACGTCGGATGGGGAGATGAGGAATTGCTAGGTTGGGAATCGCCGACTTACGGCGAGTTATGTCCGGCGATTTCGCTCCTCCACCTTGTGCAAGCGCCCTTGCCGGTTCGAATGGTCACCGTGATTCTGGCCGGCGAAGAGCTTCAGCTGCGACAAAGCGATAACAATTTGATTTTGTCGCGCGGTGGTACGCAAGTTCATCAAGTAAATCGCGCGCCTGCGCAAACCGGGAGCGCAGGCGGTTAGCCATCGTACAATGGCGAATGCTGTATGTTTTGTAGGATATGAAACAGCTTCTCCAACAGGTCAGCGACGGCGAGGTCGAAGTGGTTGACGTTCCTGCTCCGAAATTGCTTGCGGGTTGCGTCTTGGTTCGCACTGCGGCGTCTTTGGTTTCGGTTGGAACCGAACGGGCGTCATCAGAATTCGCCCGCAAGAATCTGCTGCAGAAGGCCAGGATGCGTCCCGACCTGGTGCGCGAGGTTTGGAACAAGGTTCGCCGGGATGGCGCGCTGGCGACGTTGGCCGCAGTCCGCAGCCGGATGGATCAGCCCGGCACGCCCGGTTACAGCAGCGCCGGAACCGTGATTGCCGTGGGAGAGGGCGTCACCGATATCCGCCCGGGTGATCGCGTAGCCTGCGCCGGCGCCGGACACGCCGTGCACGCCGAATTCGCTTGTATCCCGCGCTTGCTGCTGGCGCGAATCCCTTCCGACTCTGGAGTCAGCTTCGAGCACGCCGCTGCCACCACAGTAGGTGCCGTCGCTTTGCATGGCGTGCGAGCTGCCGAGGTCAAGTTAGGCGACGTTGTCGGCGTGATTGGACTTGGCCTGCTCGGACAACTGACGGTTCAGATTCTCAAGGCCGCAGGCTGCCGCGTGGCGGGGATGGATATCGACCGCGGACGAGTTGACCTGGCGCGGCATCTGGGTGCCGATGTGGCCAGCGATTCCTCTACTGCTTTTCTGGACGCGTGCATGGAACAGTCGGCCGGTCGCGGAGTGGATGCTGCGCTGATTACCGCGCAGACAACAAGCAGCGATCCCGTCAATCTCGCCGCTGCAGTGGCTCGGGACCGCGCCGTCGTCGTTGCGGTCGGCACCGTGGGCATGGCCCTCGAGCGCAGGGTCTTCTACGAAAAGGAACTCGACTTCCGCGTTTCCCGCTCGTATGGGCCGGGACGCTATGACGCGGCCTACGAACAGAAAGGCGTGGATTATCCCATCGGCTATGTGCGCTGGACCGAGACGCGCAACATGGAGGCTTTTCTCCAGCTTCTCGCCGACGCCAAAGTAGATGTCGGTGCCCTGATCACGCACCGGTTCCCGATTGAGCAGGCGCAGTCCGCCTATGACCTCATCACCGGGAAATCTCAGCAACCCTTCCTCGGAGTCTTGATTACTTACCCCGAAATTGCCGAGGAAAACTGGCGCGTCGAAGTGGCTGGAAAGGGCGGAACTCCTGCCGCTGCGAAATCGGTCGCCATTGGACTGCTGGGCGCAGGCAACTTTGCCACCAGCACACTACTGCCGGCTGTGCAACGAGTCGGTGGTGTGACTCTGATCGGTGTGTGCGCCGCCAATGGCTCCCATTCGCATCACACCGCCAGGAAGTTCGGGTTTCACTACAGCGCCACCGATGAAGATCGCTTGATCAGCGACGCGGCCATTAACACCGTGGTAGTCGCCACTCGTCATCACTTGCATTCGAGGCAGGTGCTGGCGGCCCTGAGGGCCGGCAAGCATGTCTTCTGTGAAAAACCGTTGTGCCTGAATGAAGATGAGTTGCGTGACATCGTACGCTTCTACGATGACCAGTCGGCGGCCGGCAAACCGCTTCTGATGGTCGGTTTCAACCGGAGGTTTGCCCCGCTCGCCCTTCGGCTCAAGAATTTTCTCCGAGGGATTCATGAGCCCCTGGCGTTGCATTACCGCGTGAATGCCGGTTTCATTCCTGCCGATCACTGGCTGAATGATCCGCAGCAGGGTGGTGGCCGCATCATCGGAGAAGTCTGCCATTTTGTGGACTTCCTGACGTTCATGGCGGGTGCTGCCCCGATTGAGGTCCAGGCCCACAGCCTGGCCAATCCGGGCAAATACAGCAACGACAACGTGGTCTGTTCGCTGCGCTTCGCCGATGGGTCGCAGGGTACGATCAGCTACCTGGCCAACGGGGACAAGTCGTATTCCAAAGAGCGGGTCGAAGTCTTCGGGGGTGGTGCGGTGGCCGTGCTGGAGGATTTCCGCCGCCTCGAACTCGTTTCTCGAGGACGGAAGCAGGTGTTTCGATCGTGGCTGCGTCAGGATAAAGGTCATCGTGGCGAATGGGAAGCTTTCGTCTCCGCCCTGTGCAGCGGAGGAGACTCGCCCATCCCTTTCGCGGAGATTGTGACCACCATGCGGGCTACATTCGCATTGGAAGAGTCGCGCTCTTCCGGTCAGCCCATTTCGATTGGAGGACTTCATCGTTCCGAGTAATAGAGATTTTTGTCCTCGGCGCACGCGTCAACGACTTCTGTTCACAGCTTCGTGAAGATTCTCTACGTTTCGCAATATTTTCCGCCGGAAATGGGAGCGCCAGCAGCGCGCGCCGCCGAGTTGTCCCGCCATTGGGCGCGAATGGGACATGAAGTGACTGTCCTTACCGGATTTCCCAACCATCCGACCGGCATTGTTCCCGAAGAGTGGCGGACGCGGCTGCACCGGCTTCATTACACCGAAACCGTCAATGGAGTGCGCGTCGTTCGCACTTGGCTGTGGCCGCTGCCGAACCGGAAGGCGCACGAAAGAATCCGCAACTACGCTTCGTTCTGTGTCTCGGCCGCCCTCAGCGGATTCGCTCTGCCCAAGCCAGACTTCGTCATCGCGACTTCACCGCAATTGTTGTGCGCGCTGGCGGGCTGGTGGATCGCGTTGTGGAAGCGCGTCCCCTTCATCTTTGAGGTACGCGATCTTTGGCCGGAATCGCTCGCCGCCGTCGGCGCGGGCAGCGAAGGAACCTTGCTTCATGGCACATTAGGCGCTATCGCCGGATTTCTTTACCGCCATGCCGAACGCATCGTTGTCGTGTCGCCGGCCTTCAAGGGTCACTTGATGCGCTACTGGAATGTCCCCGCGGACAAGATTGCCATTGTCGAGAATGGCGTGGAGACCGATCTCTTCCGTTTCGATCCCGAAGCGGCAGCGGAAGTGCGCAAGCAACTGAAACTCGAAAATCGTTTTCTGATTTGCTACATCGGCACCATGGGCAATGCGCATGGATTGGAGACGCTGATCGCCGCCGCCCAAGAGCTGCAGACCGCGTTGCCAAGTGCGATGTTTCTTCTGATTGGAGAAGGCGCAGAAAAGGAACGGCTCGTGGAACTCGCCGCGGAGCGTGGACTCCGCAACATTCAGTTTCTTGCGCAGCAGCCCCGGGAACGGATTCCCGCTTATGTTTCGGCTGCCGATCTCTGCCTGGTCATGCTGAAAAAGACCGAACTGTTCAAGACGGTCATTCCTACCAAGCTGCTCGAGTACATGGCTTGCGAGCGTCCGGTCCTGGTTGCGGTTGACGGCCAGGCTCGGCAGATTGTGGAAGAAGCCAGCGGAGGGATTTTTGTCGAACCCGAGAATAGTAAAGCCCTGGTCAAGGCAATTCTCGGCCGCGCGGAAGACCCGGAGCAGGGAAGACAGATGGGAGCCCGCGGCCGGCAATACATCGTCAGCAAATTTTCCCGCGAGAAAACCGCTCTGGATTACGCCGCTGTGCTGGAAAAACTCTAATGAACCGCTACCACCGCTAAGGCGGTGGACACCGACATGGCTGCGTCTGCCGTGCGATAGGCCGCAGCCTTGGCCGAACTTCCGGGGATGAACAGAATGTCGCCTTTCACCAGAGCTATGTCCGGCGCCTTGGCGTAGAGAACCTTCTTGAGGTTGATCGGAATTTCCTTCACCCCGTTGGGTGTCTGCCGCAGGATCCTGGTCTTCTGCAAGGCGGAGGTGCGGGTGCTGCCGCCTGCCAGCGCCAGGGCTTTGAGCACGGTGAGTGTGTTGTCCTCAATGGCAAACCCGCTGGGACGCTGCACATCCCCCACCACGTAAACGATCCCGGCGCGAGAAACAATAATCGTGTCTCCCGGCTCGATATCCACGTTGTTCTTGGTATCTTCGGCCAGGTTGTACGGTAGCTGCAGTTCAACCTTTTGCGTGGGGTCTCCTCGATGCTCGATGGTTACGAGGCGGCCCGCCCTGTCCGTCAATCCTCCCGCCGCCGTGATCAAATCAAAAAGATGGCGCTCGCCAATCGCAGGGTAGACCCCGGGGCGAACAACCTCTCCCATCATGTTGATGCCCTGCGAAGCGGATTCGTCCACAAAAATGGAAACATGAGGTTCGCGGACAAAGCCTCCATCCTCCAGCCGCTTTTGGATCAACTCCTGCGCCTCATCCGTGGTCAGGTCGGCAACGTGAACATAGTCAATCAGCGGAAGATAAACATCTCCCGAGCCACTCACCCGCGTCTTGGTCGAGAGATCAGGCACCCCAAACACCGTGATCTCGATCAGATCGCCGATGCCGAGCTTCACATTGGAATTCGCAAGCAGAGGAGGCGACTCAGGCGAAACCGTCTGGTTCGCAGGTACGGGCTGCGGTGTCTCCCCCGCAACCGGCGTCTGGGCCAAAAGATTGAAGCTGCACAGGCCAATCAGAAACACGTACACGCTTCGCAAGATCAGACTCCGACAACGCCCGGACATACCACGACTCCTGGATTTACGCGTGAGTCGAGTTTAACACACGCCAATCAATGAAATCGGCCGAGTGGGCTTCGTTTCACCTCCACTAGCTGGGGAGCAACGAGTAAGGTTAAAGGTATAATTTCCAAAATCACTGCAAGCAGAATTCACCGGTACAGGTCGGAGTTCGATGAGCCACTGGCAGCGGAGGACGAAGTGAAGACCGAAGGGCCCACGCCGCAACCGTTGGTTAGGCGTTTCATGCCCGAGCTGGACGTGTTGCGCGGAGTTGCAGTTCTCGGGGTGCTCTTCTTTCACGGGTTTCGAGCGCAATTTGGGGAACTGCCCTTTACCGGGGCACGCAGAATTTTCATACTCGCGACTCAGTCGGGGGTCCTTGGAGTCAACCTGTTCTTCGTCCTCTCCGGGTTTCTGATCACAGGAATCCTCCTCGACTCCCGCAACCGGCCCGACTATTACCGCCGGTTCTACACGCGCCGCGCGCTCCGAATTCTCCCTGCTTATTATTTGCTCTTGATCGTCTTGGGCTTGCTACACCAGGCCTCGGCGGCATTTCTCGGCCTGAGTTTTGTTTATCTATCCAATATGACCAATCTTTTCGGCGTGTCCATGGATTATCACCCGCTTTGGTCTCTGGCCGTCGAAGAGCACTATTACATCGTTTGGCCTTCGGTCGTTCGCAAGTTGGGGCCGCGTTTCCTGGCCCTGTTTTCTCTCGCCATTTGCATCCTCGTACCTGTTGCCCGGGCCGTCTCATTCCGCCATGGCTATTTCCAGGGGGGAGATTGGTACACCTGGTTGAACGCGGATGGCCTCGCCGAGGGCAGCCTTTTAGCCCTCGTATTGCGCGGTTCGGTCACCCGCAAGCAGGCGGCCGCCGGGGCCACGTTGCTCTTGACGATGGCGCCGATTGTATTGATCGCCGGCGCCCCCTTTGGCCTGCTGTCGCGTCAGACCATGTTAGGGGCAGGTCTGCAACTGACCCTGGTCAATTCTTTCTTCGTGGGACTTCTTGTTCTCTTTCTGATGCTCGGCAGCAGTTCGCGGAAAGGACTGGTCAACAGCTCCAGCCTGCAGTTCTTCGGCTATATCAGCTACGGGCTTTACCTGATCCATCTCATGATCTTTCACGTCTACGACAAGGTCACGCGAACATTTTGGCCGTGGCTGCAGCCTTCGGTCGGACACTTTGACCTGATCGTGCTCCGCTTTGCAGTTGGAGGCGCGGTTGCCGTTGGCTTGGCATACCTTTCGCGGAAATATTATGAGGAATGGTTTCTCCAACTGAAGGAGCGCATCGCGCCCCAGCCCGCGGAAGCTGTGAAAGTCGCGACAGTGCCCCCGGCGCCCGTGATTGCAAGAGAAGCTTCGGGGCCGTCCTAGATGACCATGAGGCTGGCGGAAGCCCCGAAGGAACGCGGCTCATCCCGTCACGGTCGAGGCTTTCCACTGTTCCATGCTGCCAACCAGCGGTTATGTCCACCTGGACGCAATTCGGGAACGACCAGTCGCCACCAGGCGTTTGGTATGATTCTTGTTTGGAAGCCTGCAGTTCTCAGAATCCCCTCGCAAGCAACCTCTAGTTCCTTGGAATGGGTTTCTATCAGCCAGCGAACATCCGGAAGACTATTGAAAGTTTTCGCTCCCCTCAGGATGTGTTCTTCTGCGCCATCCACATCCATTTTTACGAAGCAAGGGGTGTTTATGGACTCTACCAGCGAGTCCAGGCGAATCTCCTGCTCTGTGTCAGAAACGCCAACGAATTTGGTCGAGACCTCTAAGCGATCTGATTGAGCCAACTTGTTCAGTTCAAGATTCTCCTGCAGAAATGGGATGCAACTCACCTTCGGCTCGAATGCGAATACCTTCGTGGCCTTGGTCTTTGTGAGGAAATAGATCGTATGCTCTCCATCCTCCACCCCGATGTCAATTGCCGTCGAAATACCTTTGGACAGACGGTTGAGCCAAGAGTGAGTTTCCTTTTCAAACAATCCAAGATAAACCTGCGCCTGACTCTCTAAGGACAAGTCCATCACTATGCCGCGGAACGCGCCAGCCAGAATCCTACGAGGTTTGCGGCCGGGCGACACGATCAAATTTTTCAGATTTGATGCCAATCTCACTCGCTGCAAGTTGAACTGGGACGACCATCTCAGCCACGCTTCCATCATGGACCCTCGTTTTTCCAATCGCGCCCAAAAGTTCTGACGAAGCCAGCCTGCTAGGGCCGGCTTTTTCCATGTCTAGTCCATCATAGTAGATTTTTACGCCGCCTCGTGGCGCCTATATAATTGCCTTCATTTCGACAATCGATCGTGCTCGCCGGGCCGCAGCTGTAATGACTCGCTGACGCGTGAAAGTAGAATGGCGGAAAAAAGCAAAAGCCTCCAACTCCACGAGATCACTCCTTCTGACTTGGAAGAAGTAGCTCGATTCATCGCCCGCGAGTCGGCATCCGACACGCCCCTTCCTCGCGCTCTGGAGCGGCTCTCATGGATCCTGCTGGAAAACCCTGCGCGCGAACCGGGCGATCCCTTGGGATGGCTTCTCCGCGCGCCGTCTGGCGAAATCGCCGGTTGCATGTGTTGCGCTCCCCAGAAGTTCTGCTTCGGCCAGACGACGTTCACGCTGATGATGTCCAATTCGTTTTACGTGCATGATCGATATCGCGCAAGTGGCGCATCGATTTTCCTGAAGTACTTGCAACTGGGCCGCCGTTACCCTTTGTTCGCCAGTTCCGCCAATGCGCCCGTGGCTGAAATGTGGCAGAAGCTTGGCGCATATCCCTTGGGGAAGTCGGACTGCGAAGTCATTGGCATAGTGCACTGGCCGCCGCTGCTGGCAGAAAGCGTGTATCGCAAGACGGCAAGCGATGGCATGGCCCGATTCGCGGCCGCTCTAGCGTCTCCCTGGTTTCGCGCCCGGCGCCATTTATTTCTGGACATCGATGAAGGAACCCTTTCGCCGCTCGACGGTCCTGAAGAAGCGGCCCGCGTCTGCGCGGAGCATCGCAGCGACAAGATCACCAGTTGCCGGGATGTTCCGTTTCTGAAATGGCGTTACTTCTCGCGCGTTGACCCCACAACCCGGCTGTTTGCGTCTTGCCCCCGTGATGGTGGGAAAAAACAGTTCATGGTTGCGGTTTGCCTGCAGAATCGCGGATACAGACAACAGATCAGAGCTTTGCACGTATTAGACATCTGGGGCGAGGCCGATTCGAACTGCTATCTCGCAATTGCTGCCGGTTTGTGGCGCGAGTATCGTGAGCAGATTGATATGCTGGTATTCCGCTGCCTCAATCCTGAGCAGCAGCAAGCTCTGACGGCGCGCGGCTTCAAAGTCCGTCCGTTTGCGGCGCCCATTGCCTGGTGCATTGACAAGCATGGACTGCTTCCAACAAAGACCTGGTACTTTGTGCCAGCCGACGGTGACATGTTCCTATGAGGCTACAGCTTGAGTGCTAAGACTTTCTTGCGTTCAGCCGTTCGTTCAGCATTGATAGGAACTGCCGCTACGCTTTGCGTGGACGAGTTGGCGCTCAGCTTGCGGCGCTGGCTCGTGCGCTGCGGTCAATCTCCCAGCATGCTGGTGATTGAAATGCACGAGACCCCGGAGCGGGACGAATCCCGCTTCCGCCAGCAGTTGGAGTGGGCAGCGCGTCATTTCACGTTGGTCGACCTTCCCACTTTTGCCGGTTTGTGGCAGGAGTATCGCACCAACCCGCGAGCAGCAAACCAGAGCAAGCCGCCCCTGCTGCTTACTTTTGATGATGGCCGGATGAATAACTATACCGTTGCCGCCCCAGTCCTGGAGTCTTTTGGAACGCGCGGCGTTTTCTTTGTGGTTCCGCAGTTTGTGCAATGCAATCCACAGGATGCGCACCGGTTCTACTATTCGCGCATCGATACGCGGCAGCTTCCGCCCAATCTACCCGAAGAAGAAACACGTTCCATGACGCCCCTGCAAATCGCGGATCTGGCGCGCCGCGGGCACTCCATTGGCAACCACACCTACTCGCATGTGAATCTCGGAACCTTACCCGAAAGTCAATTGCATCACGAGATCGTCGAGAGCGCCGCACAAATTGCCTCCTGGGCGGGGCATCCAGCGGAGGCCTTTGCCTGGACGTTTTCGTGGGACTCGATTACTCCTTTGGCCTGGAAGCTGATCCGGCAGCATCATCGCTTCTGCTTCGCGCCCTGTCCCGGTTCCGTGGACTGCCGCGCTGACTCGCAAAATCTGATCTGGCGCACGGAAGTCGAGGTAGCCTACCCGCCGTCGGATTTCCGCTTCATGTACGCCGGGCTGGCCGACCCGCTGTGGCGAAGCAAGCGCGAGCGCCTGCGAGCGGCACTGAAAGTATAAAGTTCATCAGCCCATGCGCCAAAACAGTTGCTCCGCGACGGTTACGGGTTGTATAGTTCCAAGCAATCAACATTTCATCACACGGCGCCACTGCTGGGGAAACCCTGTCTGAAGAAGTGGACTGAAATGTCCGCGCGCACGTGATCTGAAGTGCCGGGTATTTCAGCCGGAAGGGAACTGTTAATTTTGACGCTCCTGTTCTTTGGGCTCTTTGCGTTTTCGCTGTTTGTGTCGTTTGTCGCTACCCGTGAAGTGCGGGACTGGGCAGACCGCCGCGGCTGGGTTTCGGTGCCGCAAGACCGACGGCACGTCCACGAGACCCCACTCCCGCGGCTGGGCGGCGTGGCGATTTTCCTGGCTTTCTCGGTCAGCCTGGGCGTATGGCTGGCACTCTCTCTCGTATTTCCGCGCATAATTGCTGGCCTCGCTCCCGCCACCATTCTTCGCATCTATATTCCGGCCTGCCTGATTTTTTGTCTTGGTATCTACGACGACCTCCGTGGCGCAGGTCCGTATTTGAAGTTTGCCGTGCAGGCGATCGCCGCGGTCATGCTGTTCGCTGGCGGTATGCGCGTTCTCGATCTGCCCCTGATCTTCGGTTCCCACTCGCTGCCCTGGTTCCTGGGGTTGCCCCTGACGGTGTTGTGGGTGGTTGCGGTTACCAATGCCTTCAATCTTATCGATGGCTTGGACGGTTTGGCGGCTGGATCGGCCCTATTTTCGACGATGGTGGTCTTTGTTGTCTCGCTCGTCACCCATTCCTGGCTGGGCTCCCTGATGAGCGTGACGCTGGCCGGCGCCATCCTCGGATTCCTTCGCTTCAACTTCAATCCCGCCACCATCTTCCTTGGTGACTCGGGCAGCCTGTTCATCGGTTTCATGCTCAGCGCGCTGGCCCTGGAGGGAGCCGAGAAGGCGCCAACCTTCGTCGCCGTGGCCATCCCCGTGGTCTCGTTTGGATTGCCTATTCTGGAAACCATGCTGTCCATTGTCCGGCGGCTGATCAGCGGCCGGCCGCTTTTTACCGCCGATCGCGAGCATATCCACCACAAATTGCTGCAAATGGGCTTTTCGCATCGGCAGGTGGTGATCGTTCTCTACGCTGTCTCCGCCGTCTTTGCTATGCTCAGCCTGTTTCTGCTTTGGCCCACGGGCAGCACTCTGGGTCTGGTGCTGGCGGTGGTAGGGACCGGCATCTGGCTGGGAGTCCAGCACCTGAACTACCTCGAGTTTGGCGAACTGCGGCGCGTGGCCCAGCGCACCATGGAGCAGCGGCAGATCGTGATCAACAATCTTTCCGTACGCCGCGCGGTCGAGGAACTCAAGATGGCGGGTACGTTCGATCAGGTGCGCAGGGTCCTGGTCGCCGCCTTCGACAGTAACGATTTCGATGCCTTCGAACTGCACCTAAAGTCGATGCCCGGTGATCGGACGGCGCCCGGCGAAACCAACCGTCACCTGCACTGGAGCAAGATGCCTCACATGGCGGCAATCTCCAGCCAGCCTTCGTGGAAGCTGACGCTGGATCTGGTGACCACTGCGAATCGGACCCGCGGCTCACTCATCGTCTATCGCATCTACAGCCAGCGCGATCTGCAATTGGATGTCAACCTCCTGACTTCCGAATTTCCCGCTACCCTGGCGGATGCGCTCGATCGAGTGTTGACCATGCCTGAGGTTCTGATGCCGGCTGCCCAGGGTGACACACCGGCCCTGGCCGCCAACCTTTAGAAAAGAACCTGGGGACGGCCGCCTTCGGCTGTCCAGCGGGGGCGAAGCCCTGCCTGGCTACCACGCGGATATTGCTCCCTTCCTTGCGATCCCTGAGTTAATATGGAGGCAATTATGGATCAGAGCATTCTCCGATTGCCGGATCCAGCCGCGGGGGGTCGCAACCAGGAGCGCCGCCGTTCGGTTCGTCAAAAACTCCATACTCCGGTTTACGCCAGTTTCAATGGCCCACAGACCGGCTTGGTAGTGGACCTGAGCGAATTACTGGACCTGCACGAAGAGGGCTTCGCCGTCCAAACCAGCGAGCGGCTGGAGACGAACCACGCCATCACCCTTTGCCTCGATCTGCCGGAAACCAAGAGTTACATTCACAGCAGCGGCCAGGTGGTCTGGAGCGATGACGCGGGCCGCGGCGGCATCCGTTTCTCCGGGCTTTCGGAGAGTTCCCGCCAGGTACTGAGACAATGGCTCTTTGCTAACCTGCTCATAGCCTGCTCCAATCACGTTGCTCGCACCGAGCAACTCACGCGGCGCAAGGAAGACGAAGAGAAATTAGCGCAGCCAGTGTTGGCAAGTAACGCGCCCAATGTCGTCCCGATTGTCTCTAGTGTAGAGACGGGACTTGCCCCGTCTCCGATATTCCAAGCCGCCTCTCTACAGTTGGAGGCGGTTCGCCGCGAGGTCCAGGAGATCGGTGACGACGTCGGCGCGGTCTTGCAGCTCGTCACCGAGCGCGCACTGACGCTTACCGGAGCCAGCGGCGCGGCCCTGGCGCTGCTCACCGACGGCAAGATGGTATGCCGGGCGCGAGCCGGCGAACCTGCTCCACCACTGGGAGCCCCCGTGGACGCAAAACAAGGGATGTCTGGAGAATGCGTCCGCAATGGCCTCCTCGTCTCCTGCGACGATACGGCCAACGATCCACGCATCGATCCGCAAGTCTGTCGCGCACTGGGATTAGGCTCGCTCATGGCCGCGCCCATCGTGTCCGATTTCCGGGTGGTCGGCCTGCTGGAGATTTTCTCTGCGCGTCCCCGGAACTTCGCCGAGGTCCATGAGACGGTTTTGGACCGGCTCGTCGAAATGATTCCGAAGACCCATCGTGAGAAAACTCCGCCGGGAAGCCTCCGGTCCGAGAACACTCAGCCGGAAACGCCGGTCGGCCCAGAAGCTGGTTCAACTGCGCCGCTGCCTCCGACTTCGGAGTCAGGTTCGACAGACCCAAGCCCGACAAACTCAAGCGCGACAGACCCAAGCGCGACCGGGCTCAGTTCGATGCACGCCACTCGCGAAGCCTTGTGGGAAGAGAAGCCTGAAGTGCGCGAGCCAGCCTCGCAGCCCGCTTCCGGACTTGCGTCCGGAGTTCGGTCTCAATTGCTCCACTGGACGCTGCTCGGGCTGGCCATCTTGGCGGTCGCAACGGCTCTCGGATATCTAGCCGGGTCCATGATGGAGACGCGTTGGGAGTCCTCGACGCAAGCGGCGCAGCGCTCATTGGTCAACGGGGGCGAGATCAACGGGGTCGAGGCGGCATCGAGGGGTTCAGGGCAAAGCGCGACCGTTCCCAGCCCGGTCGAGCAACACGCGCCAGCGAAGTCTCTGGCCGACTGGCGCAAGCTCGCCGACCGGGGAGACCCGGAAGCACAGTGGCAAATGGGCGTGCACTACTACGATGGAGACGGTGTTCCGCATGATGACGCGCAGGCCATGAAGTGGTTCGAGCTCGCCGCCGAACGGGGCCAGGTGAACGCTCAGTCTCGCCTCGGTGCGTACTATTGGGCGGGGCGTGGAGTCCCTGTAGATTTGTTCAAGGCATACTTCTGGTCGACAATCGCGATGCACCAGGGTGATGAGATCAGTGAAGGGCGGCTCAAAGGTTTGTCACTCCAAATGACCCCGGCGCAGGTTGCCGCCGCGAGCCAGCAAGCTGACGCCTGGCTCCGCCAGCACAACTCCGCCAAGCCCGCAAAGAACTAGAAAAAATAGCAATTCATTTCTGGTTTCCCCTGTGTCCTCTGTGTTCCCTGTGTTCTCTGTGGTAAAGAACTCTCTTCTTGTAACCCACTCGCCTAAACAGCCGTAAAATAGACTCGTGGCCACGCTGCAAGACATCCTGACGGCCGACGACCGCGTCCGCGAAGCCGATCCCGCTCTCTGGGAAAAGCTGGATCGCAATCGCGTGCGCTGTTATGCCTGCGGCCACTGCTGCCCGATTCCCGAGGGACAGCCCGGTGTCTGCAAGGTTCGCTTCAACCACGGGGGCACGCTCTACGTTCCCTATGGCTACGTCGCCGGAGTGCAGTGCGACCCAATCGAGAAGAAGCCGTTTTTTCACGCTTATCCCGGAGCCCTCGCCTACAGTTTCGGGATGCTCGGCTGCGATCTGCACTGCGCCTACTGCCAGAACTGGGTCACGTCGCAGGCCCTGCGCGACCCGACTGCCATCTCCGCGCCGCTCGCAGCCGATCCGGTGCTGTTGGTGAAAGACGCGTTGGCTCAAGGCGCAAAAATTGTGGTCAGCACCTACAACGAGCCGCTGATTACCAGCGAATGGGCGGTCGCAGTTTTTCGCCAGGCGCGCCAGGCGGGCTTGCTGACCGGGTTTGTTTCGAATGGCAACGGAACGCCGCAGGTGCTCGAGTATCTCCATCCCTGGATCGATCTCTACAAGGTGGACCTCAAGAGCTTCGACGATCGTCACTATCGCCAACTCGGCGGACGCCTGCAACCGATTCTCGACACCATCCGCAGTCTGCACCGGATGGGCGTGTGGCTGGAGATCGTCACCTTACTCATTCCAAGCTTCAACGACAGCGACGACGAACTGCGGAATATGACTGCATTTCTGGCTGGCGTTTCCCCCGATATCCCCTGGCACGTCACCGCATTTCATCAGGATTACAAAATGACTTCGCCTGCCGATACGCGTCCCGAAGATCTGCTGCGCGCCGCCTCCATCGGCCGCGAAGCCGGATTGCGCTACATCTACGCCGGCAACCTTCCCGGGCAGGTGGAGGGCCTGGAGGATACTCATTGTCACCAGTGTGGCGAAATGCTGATCCAGCGCTATGGATACTCGATCGAAAAGTACAGGTTGACTCCACAGGGCGATTGCCCCGCGTGCCACGCGCCCGTCCCCGGCCGCTGGTCGAAGAAGTTTGACGGCCAGATTGCGGCCTCGCCTTTTCTGCCCCGCAAGCGCGCTTGATTTTGGGTGGCGCAGCGCTTCAGCGCTGCGATCGCCACATTGTTCTAGATGCGGCTTTAGCCGCTGAGGTCGTGGACTGGAATTCGACACGGCCTGCTAAAATCCTCTCGCAACCATAATCAGCATTCATGCGCGCAACAAAAATATTGGCGCTGGCGGGTTTATTGTGTTTTGTCCTGGCCTGTTCTCCGCGTGACTTTCTGACGCGCCGCCTCGCCGCTGACTTGATCTCGGCTTCCGACACATTCAAAGCGCCGCAGGTGTTCTGGCTCAGGACCGGCATCGTTTCCAACAAAGATTTCAGTTCTCCCGACTTCCTCGTGCTCCAGCGCCACGGATGGGTCATCGGCACCGAGCAGAAGTGTCCCGCCGGAGTCGAGCCTCCGCCCTGCTGGGACGTGCTGCTGACGCCGCTAGGAGTGGATACGATTCGGCCTCTGATTTCGACGGTCCTTCCCGACAATGGCCCAATGGCGATCCAGGGCGCGCGCCGGGAACTGCTGAGCATTTCCGGAATCAGCAAGGCCGGCAACGTCGCTGAAGTCGAGTTCATTTGGCGTTGGGTATCGATCAATCAGGTAGGTGCGGCGCTCTACGACAGCGGAGTGCGCTACCGGTCAACTGTGGGCTTTCGTGACTATGACGACGGCTGGCGCGTCGTGGAACAAAACCTGCCCAGCAACCAGTCGTTGGACGAGGCGCTGCGCAACGCTCAACCCACAGAACCATGAACGCCCTCTCCATATATGACCGAAGCCCTTTACGAATTGTCATCCCGAGCGAAGCGAGGGCGCAGTTTGCGGCGAGCTGCAGATCCCTCGCTTCGCTCGGGATGACAAAATTTTGCGATGGGCTGACCGCCGAACGTTTGCCACCAACCGCGTGCGCAGTGTATACCTCTTAGTTCTCGAAAACGGTCACCGAAAAGTACATGGGCCCCTCTTCTATGCAACGAAAGGCATTGCTTGTTTCTCTTGTGTCCCTGATCTTCACTTCGATCTTCACCCATTCCATCCTGGCCTATGCCCAAACCGCAAAACCCAAGCTCACCTTCGATGAATTTTTCGACTCGGTGAGCTTCACCGCGGTGGACGTTTCGCCCGATGGCAACTCCGTTGTTATCGCAACCGAAAAGCCCGATTGGGAGCAGCAGATCTACCGCAAAGACCTCTGGCTGTACCGGGCCGCGGACGGCGGGAATCTGCTGCAATTGACGGTATCCGGGCATGACGCCTCGCCGCAATGGTCGCCCGACGGCCGGTGGATCGCCTTCCTCTCCGAACGCAAAGTCGCCGGCGGCAAAGACGCAGACGCCGAAGATAGCAGTGACAATGACAAAGAAAAAGACAAAGACGCCGCCCAGCTATTCTTGATTTCCCCGAACGGCGGCGAGGCCTTCGCTATTACGTCGGGCGCAGAGGGAGTCCATGCCTTTGCCTGGTCCGCTGACTCGAAGGCCATCATTTTCGCTACCCGCCAACCCTTGACCAAGCGACAAAACGACGATCACCAGAAAGAATGGAAGGATGTGATCCGTTACCGCGGCGACGAGCGCGGCGACGTGCTCTTCCGCCTCAATCTCGAGGAAGCTCTGACGCGCCACGCCGCGCTCGGTTCCAAAGAAATCTCCGATGCGGAAAAGGATTCCCACGCCACGCCCGGCACGACAGCGCTTGCGCGCACGCCTCTGAAGGTGAATCAAGTCAGCATTTCGCACGACGGCAAACGCTTGGCTTTCCTGACATCGCCGGCGTCCGAGCGTCAGGAAAAAGTTGAAGACATCGAACTCTACCTGGTCAGCTTGGTTAGTAATGGCGCCGAAGCCCCGCCCATCCGCCTGACTCACAACCAAGCCGTGGAGCTGAATCTGGAATGGTCTCCCGACAATCGCCATTTATTTTTTCAGGTGAACCTGGGATCGTTGGAGCGAAAGTATGAAGATCCGCAGCCGCGCCTCTACTGGGTGGACTCGGATACTCGGGAAGTCCAGCGCTGGTTCGCCGACTTTCGCGGCGAAGTCGTTCATTACGCGCCACTGCCTGACGGCTCGGTGTTGTGCGCCTGCCGCATCGGAACCGAGATACAGCTCGCATCGCAGGCGAATCCAAAAGCTGCCATCGTAAAGCCCGAGGGATGGGCTGGAACTTATGAAATCCCCGCAGCCGCGTCGCAAGGCTCTCGCATTGCATTCGCCTATTCGGCGACCGAACGGCCCACCGAGGTTTACATCGCCGACGGCCCCGACAAACTCGCCCAGGCGCGGCCCATCACTTCGTTCAACAAGTTGTTCACCGAGCGCGACCTGCCGCAAGCCAAGCCATATCGCTGGACCTCGGACGACGGCACGCCGGTCGAAGGCATGTTGATGTATCCGCCGGGAAAGTTTGAGCAGAAGAACCTGCCCACCTTCCTCTTCATCCACGGCGGCCCGCAGGATGCCGATGGCAATCACTTCGAAGCCGATTGGTATCAGTGGGATCGCCTCGCTGCCACCGCGGGTTGGCTGGTGTTTGAGCCAAATTATCGCGGTTCGACCGGTTACGGAGACAAATTCGCGCTGGCGATCGTCCCTGCGCTTTTTTCCAGCCCCGGTCGGGATATTCTTGCTGGCGTAGACGCGCTGGTGAAAGACGGAATCGCGAATCCCAATCAGCTCACCATCGGCGGCTATAGCTATGGTGGTTATATGACGAATTGGCTGATCACCCAGACCACTCGTTTCAAGGCTGCAGTCACGGGAGCGGGCGGCGTGGAAAACGTCGCCGACTGGGGCAACGATGACTCTACCGCGGACGATACTTATTTTCTAGGTGGCACACCCTGGGAAGCGCCCGATCGCTACAACAGCGAAGCCGCGATTTTCCAGATCGACAAAGTGCGCACGCCCACGCACATGGTCGCCGGCGGCGACGATATTCGGGTCCCGGTGCTCGAAGATTACCTGCTCGATCGCGCCCTGCACGACTTGAATATCCCCAGTGACTTGCTGATTTTTCCGGGCGAAGGACACTCGCTCGAGAAGAATCCCTGGCACGGGAAAATCAAAGTGCGGGAAGAATTGAAGTGGCTGGAGAAGTATGGCGGCGTGACGGGCGCGAATTAGCCTGTGTAGAGCGGACACTCCTGTCCGCTGCCTTTGACTCCGATTTTGATTCTGACTGCGATTTTCTCGACGGGGCCACCGGTTCTCCCGTCTTTTGCTGCCTGTTAAATCCCACCCCGCAAAAAGCCGGGAGGTGGATTGCCCGCCGTATGTCTACGTTCGAGAAAATCAAAATCAAAGGCAAGGTCAAAATCAAAGGCAGCGGACAGGAGTGCCCGTTCTACACGAGTCTTACCTTGCGTTGGGCTTTTGCAGCTGAGCGACTTTCGTGTGCGGGGAAGCCTGCTGGTAGGCGGCTATGCCTTTGTAAAGCGCCTCTGCAATTCGCTGGCGGTAGGCCGCGCTTTGCAGGTTGTGCTCGTCCGTGGGACTGCTGACAAATGAAATTTCGGTCAGAATGGCGGGCATGGTCGTGCCGGTCAGCACGGCGAATGCCGAATCCTTGATGCCCCGGTCGCGAATGTCCGGACTGCTCGCGGCCAGCGTGGCGTATAGAGAACGCTGGACACTTGCCGCCAGGCGCCGCGATTCCTCCACTTTTTCGTGCAATGCTTCAGCCGATAACGTTACCGGCGTCACCTTGGGGAAGGTGCCATCGTCGGGCTTTTCCACTTCCTTGGACCCCGGAGCCGAAAAAAGATTCGTGTAGTAGGTCTCAACCCCCCGCGCCGCTGCCGATCGGCTGTAATTGGCGTGAACCGAGACGAACAAGTCGGCCTGCGACTGGTTGGCGATATCGGCACGCTGATCGAGGGGCAGGTAAGTGTCGCCAGTCCTGGTGAACATCACTTCCGACCCCAAGCGAGCTTGCAGCAACTTGCCCAGCCGCTGGGTCACGTCAAGCACCAGATCCTTTTCCATCAGTCCCTGCTGTCCCACCGTCCCCAGGTCCCAGCCGCCGTGACCGGCATCGAGCACGATGCGAAATTTCCCGGTTCTCGCCGGCAGAGGCTGGTCGGGTGTCTTCACCGCCAGGGCCGCGACTGGAGCCGCTTTTAGCGGGCTCGGCGCCGCGTTCACGGCCGCCGAAGCCGGGCTGGGAGTCATGCGGTTCGCAGCCAAAATCTTCTCGCTGCCGCGGAGTTCAACCACCAGGCGATAAGGGCTCGACTCCATGCTGACGGAGAAGTTCGATCCATCCTTGGTGTCGAGCACGACTCGCGTGACGCCCGCGACCGGTTGTGCCACGCGCACGCGGGTCAGCGCAACGTCGCCAACATCCATCGTCTTCCCCTCCAGATCGGGCGACAGAACCGTGTCGTGCAGATCGAAGTAAATCCGGTCGGGCGACATTAAACGATGCACTTCGTAGGGAACCTGGTCCTCCATATCAATGACCACCGTGCTTCCCATGGACGAAGACCAGTGACGCACTCCCGTGACTTTCGGCAGCGCCGCCAGCTTGTCTTCCGCCACCGGGGCGAGGGGCGCGCCATCGGAAGCGGCCTTAGCCGGACTCATCAGGTTGTCAGAGGCCTCGGGAGATAGGCCATCCGTTGGAGGCGCTGGCGCAGTCGCGGCTTCGATCCCGGCGACCCCCGTCTTTCCGTGAAACTGCATACCCCACCACGCTCCGGCTGAAAACAGCGCGACCACGGCCACCAGTCCCATCACTGCCTTCAGGCCCGGGTGCGAACTGCGGGGAACTGAAAGTTGGCTCGGGAACAGCAGAAGGTCAGGCTGCGTGGGAGGCGTCGCCTCCTCGATCCGGGATGGAGTTTCAAATCTCTCGTCCGCAAAGCTTCGCTCAGGCGACTCCACCAAGTCCGCGGGAATCGCCGCCGGCTGCGCTAGCAGTGTTGGTTCGGGAACCACTTCTGGAACTGGAGGTGCAGCAGGCAGGACAGGTTGTGCCACCACCGCAGCCGCAAACGAGGCGATCTCCGTCTCCACATCGGCTGGAGTCTCGACCGCCGCGTCGGCAACCACTGGTGCTGAGACCGGCGGCTTTGGCCGCAGCACCTCGCTCGCCACATCCGATAGCCAGTGGATTCGCCGATCCTGGTCCTCGGGCTTGAGGGCGGAAAGCACCAGCTCCGAGAGCAGATCGAGGCAACGAACGTCGTGATCCGTGAAAGCCCGCGCCGAGGCAGAAAACGCCTGCAGAACTCCGATTGGCTCATGGCGCCCACCGAGAGGAACCAGGACCGTGGAGCGGGCCCCGACCGCGCGGGCAAAGTCCATTTCGACGCGAGTGTCGATTTCACAATCATCGCAACGGAGAATGCGTCCCGATTCCAGACAGTCCTGCAGAAACTCGGATTCCCCGATCAAGTGAACGCCGCGGGCGAAGGCCAGAGGCCCCGCAGCCGCGCGGCACACCACCTCCCGCTCTTCGACCGACGCTCCTTCCAGGAACGCGATCACAATGCCGTCGGCCTGAGTGATGATCTGGGCGCGGTCCGAGATCAATTGCAGGACTTCGTCCAGGATGAACCGTTCGGTTTCAAACAAATCGCGATCGGAGCCGCATCCATTGGCCGCCCGCCGGTTTCGGATCTGCTCGTGAAGGCCGGAGAAGGCGAGCAGCGCGCGCAGGGCTTCCTGGCGTGCAATCGATTCCAGAACGCGATTGCCTTCCTGTAGAGGAAAGCTGGGTTCGGACGGCGTCGCTTCCCAGTCAACTCGAGTTGGATTGGCACTCATGCTCGCGCAGTCCGGACCGCAAAAAACCTGTATTTTATCGTATCCCTGGCTCCTGGAACGCCCATTGCCTCTGCTGGTTCAAACCCTCAAAGACACGGATACGCGCTCCTCGGCGCTCTCACCCAGCCCCGGCAGCCACAACTCCAGATTCCAGCGTAGTAGTCTTTGGGAGGGTACCGCAATGTCCGTTGGTACACGTCCTTTTGCGGCTCTTACTGACGGCTGACGGCTGAGGGCCGGCAGCTTTTGTACCACTCCACCGTACGCCGCAGGCCGTCTTCAAAGTTCACCAGAACCTTGTATCCCAGGTGCTTTTGCGCTTGCGTGATGTCCGCCAGCGAATGTTTGATATCCCCGCCACGCTCCTGACCGTACTCGACGTTGCCCTTGTATCCCGTCAGTGGTTTCAAAGCGGCGAAAGTTTCATTCAGCGTGATCCGCCGGCCAGTGGCGCAATTAAAGACCCGTCCGGCACACTCCGCCGCCGGGGCCGAACAGGCCAGCAGATTCGCCGAAACCGCGTTATCGATGTAGGTGAAATCGCGGCTGGTTTCGCCATCGCCAAAAATGGTGGGCTGCTCCCCACCCAGCATCTGCATACTGAATCTGGCCAGTACGCCAGAGTATGCCGAAGAAGGGTCCTGTCGCGGCCCGAAAATATTGAAGTAGCGCAGGCAGACGGTCTCCAGGCCATAGCAACGGTAGAACGACACCATGTAAAACTCGCTGGCCAGTTTGGCCACGGCGTAGGGCGAGATCGGGTTGGGCGTCATCGCTTCGTGCTTGGGGAGTGTCGGGGTATCTCCATATGCCGAGGATGAAGCGGCATACACCACCCGCTTGACTTTCGCGTCGCGCGCCGCGACCAGAACGTTCACCGTGCCGTCGACATTGGCGCGGTTGCTGCCCAGTGGGTCGAGCACCGATTTTGGGACCGACGGAATGGCCGCCTGGTGCAGCACGTAATCGACGCCTGCGCAGGCCTTGTGCATGGCCTCCAGATCGAGAATGTCAGCTTCGCGGAAGTCCATCCGGTTGAGCACTTCGGTCAGATTTTCGCGTTTGCCGCTGGAAAAGTTGTCGATGCCCCGGACCTCGTCGCCGCGCTCCAACAGAGCGCGCACCAGTGAGGACCCGATGAATCCGGCAGCGCCGGTCACGAGATACTTGGCCATATGCTTTTCATGATAACGGATGGATTGCCACTAGACACGCCACCGATCATCACCACAGTAATGCTTGTTCCGGAGCCCGCCAAACGGGCCGCCCCTGATGTCCCTGGAGGAAGGACTCAGGACCGGCGAACCCGTTTGGCGATCTGGTAGAACTCAGCGCGGGAGAGCAGTTGGTTGTTCTGAAAGAACCCCACAATTTCACCGACGATGGTTTTCGGGTCGCCCGTCCCCAGGGTTTCCTTCATCTCAGTCTCCTCCGCCGGTTTGCCGGCCCAGGTCGTGCTGCGTCCAGAAAGTGCGGCGAGAAGCTGCTTCAGTTGCAGCTGTTCTGACAGTTCGATATCCACAAAGCGAATGCCCATGCCCAGGGAAGGGTAGGCAGCGCGCACCGTGCCCGCAACATGAATCCGGATGCCGAATGACTTGAGTACAAGATCCACTTTCGTGTCCACGGGAAACGTGCTGTTCATTTCCACATAACATCCATTTAGGCTGATGTCGGTCAGGGTTCCCCACATGCGCACGTCGCTGCCCCAGGTTCGAAACTCCACGCTGCCCGAACAACGGAGTCTTGGGCTTTCCCGCCGGTCCTTGAACCCGGGACCCGCCGTCACAGCCGCAGTTTTGCCGTTGCCTCTAGCCGCACTTCCGGGCCCGCCTTCCGCCACCGGTTCCTTTAACCGGCGAAGATAGGTCACTCCGTCCCCGTCCTTGCTGGAGTCTTTCGACAAGCCAGCTTCTTCGGGATTGATATGCGGGTCCACAACGCCTCCCCAGACTCCTGCTCATAATTGCATCGGAAGATTGCGGGAATACTTTAGGACTTCGGGGATGGCGGCAAGGCAGCGCGAATCTGGTTCCACAGTTCCTCGGTTCCGGCTCCGGTTTTGGCCGAAAAGGCCACCATGGGAACATCGCCATAGGCTTGGCCGAGCGCGCGCATCGCCTGCTGCAACTGATTGCCAGACAGCCGGTCGCACTTGGTAGCCACAATCGCGTGCGGCCGTCCCCGGGACGCAAGAAATTCCAGCAACTGGCCGTCGCTTTCCTGGGGAGGAATGTTCGGATCCACCAGCGCCAGACACAACGCCAGGCTCGGTCGTTGGTGCAGGTAGGGATCCACAAACCGGGCCCAGTCAGCGGAGATTTCGCGCGACACCTTGGCGTAGCCGTATCCCGGCAGGTCGGTGAAAAGCAACTCCGGCCGCGGCTGGCCGGGGCGGCGGAGCTCATAAAAGTTAATGCTGCGCGTGCGTCCTGGAGTATTGCTGGTGCGGGCGAGTTTTTTTCCCACCAGTGCGTTGATCACGCTCGATTTGCCGACGTTCGACCGTCCCAGAAAAGCGATTTCCGGCACCCCGGGAGGAGGAAAGTGCGCCAGGTCGCTCGCCGACAGCATGAACCGCGACAGAATCCGCATGCAGACAGTTTTAAGGGTTTAGGCCACGCATGGCAAGCGCGGCGGAAGAATAAGTTCGCTACAGCCCAAGCGGACGCTTCGGCTCGACGTCCTCTTCCTCAATCGGATGCAGCCTGTGCCACACCGCGAGCCCGCCCGCGATGACCAGCCCAATGAGAACGCTGATCAGAAAAAATAAGCGATAAGCCGGCAACGCAATCAACAGAATCGCCACCACTGCAACCGCGACGATAAGACCCGCCGATCCTCGCAGGCTGAATCCGGACCGGCTGCCAGATTCCGGCTCCATGAATCTATTTTAGCGCCGCTCAGGTCGTCGAGAGCGGACACTCCTGTCCGCTGCCTTTGAATTTGATTTTGAATAGTCGCCGGTCAGCCTTCAGGCCATCATTTCCGGAATGTCCATCAGACCCAGGCGGAAACAGTTTGCAAAAGCCTCTACCACCTTGGGGTCGAAGTCCGTACCGCCGGCTTTGACGATGGTTTCTTTGGCCTCAAATGGGGACATGGCTTTGCGGTAGGGCCGGTCGCTGGTCAGGGAGTCGTAAACGTCGGCTACGGAGAGAACACGCGCCTCGAGGGGAATATCTTCGCCGTGAGTTTTGTGGTATCCGGTGCCGTCGAACTTGTCGTGGTGCGCGAGGACGATCGGGATCACGCGCGACAACGGGCCGGCGACGGGCTGCATCATCTGCACTCCCAAATCCACATGCTTCTGCATCTCATAGTATTCGTCGTCGGTCAGGCGCGCGGCTTTGTGCAGAATTTCTCGGCTGACCTCCAGCTTTCCCAGATCGTGAATCAGGGCGGCGGCGCGAATGTCCTCGATGGTATCGATGGGCAACCCCATCTGCGCCGCGATCTTGGCGGCGTAGACCGACACCCGGTAAGAATGGTTCTGGGTGTACTTATCTTTCGAAATGAACTGGCTGAGGATGATCAGCACGCCATGGTAAGTACTGCGTAACTCGCGAAAATGTTTCTGTTTGTGCTCATACAAAGTGCCCATGGCGTAGGCATTGACCAGCAGAATCCCGCCCCACACGATAATCTCAAACCATTTTTCGGCGATCGGCAGCGGAGCCACCGAATGGCCGAACAACATCGGGTTGAAGTAGGTAATCAGCACCACCAGCAGCACGCTGCTCAGGGCCGTCAAGGTAGCGTGGCGCCGTCCATACACGTAAGCCGAAAACAGTGTTGGCAGCGTATACAAGCCCAGCAGCATGTGGTGGGCGTCCAGCAGGGTATTGAGCAGAGCGGTCAGAACGAAGATCGAGAGCAGGAGCCAGAGCTCGCGGTTCACCTCGCTGATGCGCCGCAGCCCCGTGGACCGCACGCGCTGCAGCCAGGACGCGGAATGCGCCGTGGTGAGACGGGCAGTTGCCTGCCCGGATTCGACGGAATCGATTTCCATAACTGCCTGCTACTTGCCGGTGCCTCTTCCTGCTCCCGAGGACAGACCGAGTCGCAACGGGAGAGAAACAAGAACAAAGAGACCTGTGGCTTGTGATGTTGATGTTAAGTATCTTCTTACATGACTGCAAGTTACAGCCGTAACCGGGCGCGTGACGTGGAAAGTGGGACGTGGAGCGAGAGATTTTTCCGCGGGCGGCGATTTGTTCTCTTTCTATTCTCCAAAAATAAATTTTAACGAGCGGCTGATTTCCGCGAAAATCGCGAAAATAGGCAAATTGAGAGATTGGTTTATAAGCAGTTGCAGGCGCAAGAAGCGAAGGCATGGGTTGTCAAGTTCTCTTTGTGGTTAATAGTGTTCGGTGGGAATGTAACGTAGGAGTTACTAGGAAGCAGTCAGCTATCAGCCGTCAGCCATCAGCCATCAGGAAATTTCGGCGATTGCGAAACAGTTGGAGAAGGCGTTGCGTCGGCAGCATCGCCACCCATCCCTTCGTCTGCGCTCAGGGCAGGCTCTTGCAAAAAACGCAAGGATGGGGCAGCCACGTTTCATTAGGGGAAAGGAAAAACAGAGCGGGGAAAGGGTGGGCCAGCCCCGGAGTCAAAATCCCCGCCCTGTGTCTGCAAAAAACGCAGACACAAGGACGGGGCACCCTCCGAGCTGAGAGGGGGGAAAGGGTGGGCCAGCCCCCAGGTCAGAGGGAGCGATGGATGTGGCCACCGCTCCCCGTCCCGACAGGAGCTTTTCCTGTCATTGTTCGAGGAGTCATCGCCTACTCAATGTCAGCGACCGTGTATCCATCTTTCGGATAACCGAATCTGACAGGAAGGCTCTTCCTCGAAAAATTGCGAGAGCACATGACATGAAGCACATGCTGCCAATTGCGTCCTTCGACGAGGATCGGCAGGTGCGAATCGGGTGCATCCGGAGGCATGGTTGCGGCTCGTCAGATCGCATCCTTGCGCTCGGTTCGCAGGCGTTCTTCGGGCATGCGGAATTGAGGAGCCGAAGCTTCCAGCCACAACCCTATGCGCCTGTGAATGCTGGGCAGTTTTCCGGATTCCTTCAGGGCACAGAACCCGATCATAGAGAGCGTGGCGACCCACCCGCCAATCATCAACAGCACAACGACAGACATAGCGCACTCCTATGCCGGGGCGGGGACAGTCTGTCCAAAGCCACACTCAAGAATCCCTCTTTCGTTCTGAACCCCACCGTTCTGAACCCCACGCCGTCCTTCCCCGACTGCGTTGAAACTCGGGGGGAGTGTCTTCCATAAATGCAAGAAGCGCAATGCATAGAAGGTGAAATGTCGGTGAGTCGTAGGTGAGTTGTTAACCCCTTGAAATAGCGATGGTTGTTTTGGACCTGATCAAGAAATTTGATCGGCTCTAGTTGTTTTTTTGCTGCTCCGGAGCCTGCGAGCAGTGGTAAGATCCTTCGCAATGTTGTGGCCCCCGTGGGGGGGGATTTGTGGGGCTCGGATACAAATACCGCTTCGGCCCGTTCGAAGTAATCACGGGTGTGCGCCAGCTTGCCAAGAGCGGGACGAAGGTGAAACTTCGCGGTCAGCCTTACCTGATTCTGGAATTGCTGCTGGCTCGGGCAGGGGAGGTTGTGTCCCGGGAGGAAATCCGGGAGAAGCTCTGGTCGGTCGATACATTCGTCGATTTCGAACATGGGCTCAACACGTCGGTTAAAAGGCTTCGGCAAGTTCTCTGCGATTCCGCCGAGGAACCGCGCTACATCGAAACGGTGCCGCGTCTGGGCTACCGTTTTATCGCTCCGGTCGAAGTTGTCACGGAACCGACTAAGCCGGCGGGCGAAATAGCCGCGGTCGAGCCAGCACCAAGTCCTCCGCCATCCGCTCGACCCGACCCTCAGCCCCAGCGGACTTCAAGGTCACGCTGGAGGCTCTTAGGGCCCGGTTTTGCTTTGGTTGTGGTTCTGGGTGCTGCTTTCATCGTGATGTTTGCGAGATCGCCAGGCCGGATGCAGTGGCCCTTTCGGTCGGCGAACGTACCTGTGAATGCGGCTGGGCCCGCGAAACGATTCAGCTCCATTGCCGTCCTGCCTTTGGAGAATCTTTCTAACGATCCAGCTCAGGAGTACTTTGCCGATGGGATGACCGATGAACTGATTGGCGATCTCGCGCAAGTGGGTAGTCTGCGCGTCATATCCAGAACGTCTGTCATGCATTACAAGGGCGGGAACAAAACGGCCCCGCAGATTGGCCGGGAGCTTGGGGCAGACGCTCTAGTCGAGGGTACGGTGGAGCGAGAAGAAGGCCGAGTCGGAATTCGGGTGCAGCTGATTGACGCTGCCAGTGATCGCCATCTTTGGGCCCACAACTATGAATATGAGATTAAGGACGTGCTCCTCCTGCAGAGCACGGCGGCGCACGACATCGCGGTAGAGATCCAGGGGCGAGTGGCGCAACGGCCGCCTTACTTGCACTTAAACAGCGTACGCACGGTTCAACCTGATGCCTATGAAGCCTATCTCAAGGGCCGCTATTTCTGGAAACAGCGGACGGAAGAGGGGCTCGACAAGAGCATCGAGTACTTCCAGGATGCCATTGCGAAGGATCCCGCCTTTGCGGCTGCCTATGCTGGGTTGGCAGGGAGTTACTCACTCCTCGGATCTAATGTGCTGCCTCCGGAGGTCGCGCGGGAGAAGGCGCGGGCTGCCGCCAGCAAAGCGTTGGAGCTAGATCCGGCTAGTGCCGAGGGCCATGGGGAGATGGGCTTGATTGAGTTCTATTACGACTGGAACTGGAAGCAGGCCGAGCAGGAGTTTCAGCGCGCCATCGAAATCAATCCGAGTTACGCGACAACCCATCAATGGTACAGCCATTACTTAAGGGCGATGGGCCGTCTTCCGGAGGCGCTGGAGCAGGCCAAGGAGGCACAGCAGTCGGATCCACTTTCGTTATCCATCAATACGACCCTGGCGGCACGATACCGTGACCTGCGCCAGTATGATCAGGCGATTGAGGTGCTCCAGCGGACGCTGGAACTGGAACCCAATTTTGCTCACGGACATGAGCTTTTGGCGTCAGTCTATGAACAGCAAGGAAACCTCCGGGCGGCCATCAGTGAGTGGCAGAAGGCGATCGAGCTTGCAAAAGATAATCCAACTCCAGTTGCCCACCTCGGCCGTGCTTATGCCCTTTCCGGGGACCAGGATGAAGCGCGTAAGATCGTTGAGCGGTTGAAGCGAACCTCCAAGCAACACTATGTGCCGGACTGGGACATGGCGGTTCTTCTTGCTAGTCTGGGCGACACCGACGGCGCGTTTCGATGGTTGGAAAAGTCTTACACGAATCGGGAGAGTCAAATGCCATTTCTGAAAGTCGACTACCGGATGGATCCTTTACGAGCAGATCCCCGCTTTCAGAATTTGCTGCGCCGTGTCGGGCTGCTGCAGTAGTCAATGAACAGAGATAGCGGGTTCACGATTCCAAACCTAAACCTTGGAAGAGGCGGGTGAGTGGCTTAGCCGAGCCCTCGACCGCTACTCCCGGGCTCCGCCTTCTGGGTAAACTGGCAGTGACATGGGCAGCATCAGAAACGGATTTGGAAGGGATGGAATGAAGGCGCAATTTCAGCAGACAGCAAGCGACCAGGCCGTCCAGATTTCTCTTTCGGGATATGACCTGATCAATAATCCGCGGTTCAATAAGGGAACTGCTTTCTCGGACCACGAACGCGATGTGTTTGGCCTGCACGGTCTATTGCCTCCGCATGTGGGGAATCTGGAGGACCAGATTGAACGCCGGATGCAAGCCTACCGTGAGCAGCCGAACGCTTTCCATAAATACGCCTTTCTCCGCGAGCTGCAGAACATCAACGAGACTTTGTTCTATGCACTGCTGGTGCGCAATATCGAGGAGATGCTCCCCGTGGTGTACACGCCAACCGTGGGCGAGGGTTGCCAGCGCTTCAGCGAGATATGGAGAAAGCCGCGAGGTTTGTTCCTCAGCTATACGAACAAAGATCGTATCGACCGGATCCTGAGTCACCGGCGTTACGACGGGGTGAAATGCATCGTGGTCAGCGATGGCGAACGAATCCTGGGACTGGGCGATCAGGGCGCGGGAGGCATGGGTATCCCGATCGGGAAAATGGCCCTTTACACGGCGCTCGGCGGCATTCATCCGGAACATTGTCTTCCGATTCTGCTCGATGTGGGAACTGACAATGAGGACCGGCTGAAGAGTCCAATTTATATCGGATGGAGGCATGAGCGGATTCGCGGCGAAGAGTATGACGCGTTCGTGGACGTCTTTGTCAACAGCGTGAAGAAACGCTGGCCGCACGTGCTTCTGCAATGGGAGGACTTCGCCGGTGCGAACGCCGCTCGACTGCTGGCTCGTTATAAGGACCAACTATGCACCTTTAACGACGATATTCAAGGCACGGCGGCGGTCGCGGCTGCAACGCTGCTCTCGGCCATCAACGTGACGGGGATTCCGCTGGAGCAGCAGAAGATTGTTGTGGTTGGCTTCGGAACCGCGGGCATCGGCATCACCAATCTGCTCGTGCAGTTCATGAAGGAGAAGGGCGTCTCGGAACAGGAAGCTCGCAATCGCTTCTACGCTCTCGATCTCCACGGTCTGGTTACAGAAAAGGGCAAGGATGTGCGGCCCGAGCAGATGCCCTACGCGCGCAGAGAACAGGAAGTGCAGGGCTGGAGACAAGCGAATGGAGAGATCACATTGCTCGATGTGATCCGCCATGCTCAGCCTTCGGTGCTGATCGGAGTGTCGGGTCAAGCGGGAGCCTTCACCGAAGAAGCGGTGCGCGAAATGGCCAGGCACGCAATTCGACCCGTCATCTTCCCGCTTTCGAATCCCACCGCTCGCAGCGAAGCGACGCCGCAGGACCTGGTGAATTGGACCGAAGGACGGGCGCTGATCGGTACCGGAAGTCCGTTCGAACCGGTGACGATTTGGGGGAAGAAGATTCGCATCGACCAGACCAATAACTCGTACATATTTCCCGGGCTTGCTCTCGGGATCATTGCCTCCAGAGCCAAACGCGTTACCGATGCGATGGTCATGGCCGCGGCTAAGGAATTGGCGCGTCTTGTCCCCACACAAAAGGATAAGAAGGCAAGCCTTCTGCCGGCCCTTGCGGATTCGCGTCAGCTGAGTCGCTCGATCGCGCAGGCCGTGGGCAAGCAGGCGATTCAAGATGGCCAGTCGCAGCTTTCGGGCGAACTTTCGGACGACGAAAGCCTGGATCGTGAACTGCAAGCCAATATCTGGGAACCAGTGTACGTGCCCTACGAACGCATCCAGAGCGGAGCGTCGTGATTCCAGTCTATTGGCGGGCCTCAGGGATTTCCGGGGCGGGCGGGGTCGCGATGGGAGCCATGGTCTCGGCTTCGGACGGCATCTGCGGCAGCGGGCCTTCGAGGGCTACGGCCAGCACCTGGTCCATATTGTCCACGAAGTGCAGCTTCATGGCGGTGCGCAGGTTCTCGGGAACCTCGGCTACGTCTTTCTCATTCTCCTGCGGCAGAATCACTTCGAACAATCCGGCGCGATGGGCGGCCAGGAGTTTTTCCTTCAATCCGCCGATGGGCAGCACCTTGCCGCGCAGCGTGATCTCACCGGTCATGGCGATATCGCGGCGCACCGGAATGCGGCTTAGCGCGCTGGCTAGAGCGGTGGCGATGGTGATGCCGGCCGAGGGACCATCTTTTGGAATCGCGCCTTCGGGCACGTGCACGTGAATATCCTGGTTGCGGTAGAAATCGCGCGCCAGTCCTAGCCGCACCGCTCGCGAGCGAATATAGGACATGGCCGCCTGCGCGGATTCCTGCATCACGTCGCCCAGTTGGCCGGTCAGGGTGAGCTTGCCTTTTCCGTCTACCACGGCGGCTTCGGTGCTCAGGATTGACCCTCCCACCTCGGTCCAGGCCAGGCCCGTGACCAGGCCGACTTCGCTCTTCTCGTGGGCCAGCGTGTCGCGGAACTTGAGCACGCCGAGCCAGTCGCCAATCTTTTCCGGCTCGACCGCGGCGGTGAAGTCCGCGCCTTCTTTTACCACCTTGCGCGCAATCTTGCGGCAGATGTTGCCAATTTCCCGCTCCAGGTTCCGCACTCCGGCTTCGCGGGTATAGCCACGAATGATCTTGCGGATGGATTCATCGGAGAACTGCACATTCTTCTCCGTCAATCCCGCCTGCAGCATCTGCTTCTTCACCAGAAACTGCTTCGCGATCTCGACTTTCTCCGGCTCGGTGTAGCCGTGCAGGCGCAGCACTTCCATGCGGTCCTGCAAAGCGGGCGGAACGGTGTGAATCACGTTGGCGGTGGCGATGAAGAAGACCTGCGAGAGGTCGTATTCGACGTCGAGGTAATGGTCGACGAACATGAAGTTCTGTTCGGGATCGAGCACTTCGAGCAGCGCCGCGGAGGGATCGCCGCGGAAATCCATCGACATTTTGTCGACTTCGTCGAGCATGAAGACCGGATTCTTGGTGCCGGCTTTTTTCATCATCTGGATGATCTGGCCGGGCAGGGCTCCGATGTAGGTGCGGCGATGGCCGCGGATCTCGGCTTCATCGCGCACGCCGCCGAGCGACATGCGCACGAACTTGCGGCCGGTGGCCTTGGCGATCGACATTCCGAGCGACGTCTTGCCCACGCCCGGAGGTCCGACGAAGCACAGAATCGAGCCTTTGGGATTTTTCACCAACTGGCGGACGGCGAGAAATTCGAGGATGCGTTCCTTGATCTTCTCGAGGCCGTAGTGATCTTCGTTCAGAGTTTTCTCGGCGCGTGTGATGTTGCGGATTTCCTTTGAGCGCTTCTTCCACGGCACCGCCAACAGCCAATCCAGATAGTTGCGTGAGACCGTGGACTCCGCCGACATGGGCGGCATCGCTTCCAGTTTTTTCAGTTCCTGGATCGCCTTGTCGCGAACTTCCTTGGGCATACCCGCGGCTTCGACCTTCTTCTTCAACTCGTCGAATTCGCTCTTTTCGCCGCGGCCGAGTTCCTTCTGGATAGCTTTGATTTTTTCGTTGAGGTAATACTCTTTCTGCGCCTTTTCCATCTGCCGCTTTACCCTCGACTGGATGGTGCGGTCCATGTTCAACTTTTCGATTTCGACGTCGAGCACGTCACCGATGCGGTTCAAACGCTCGGCGGGATCGAAGATCTCGAGCAAGGCCTGTTTTTCTTCGATGGCGAGCTGCAGGTTGGCGGCGATGGTGTCGGTCAGCTTGGCCGGATCTTCCATACGCACGGCAGCGATCATGGTTTCGTAGTTCAGCGACTGGCACAGCTTGACGTATTGCTCAAACAGGCCGGTGACGCGCTGCATGCCCGCTTCAATCGGCGCTGTGGTCTCGGTGGCATAACGGGCAACGCGCACGGTGGCCTGCAGAAAACCTTCGGTTTCGACGACCTGGAGGATCTTGCCCCGCTCGATGCCTTCAACTAATACTTTAATATTTCCGTCGGGGAGCTTGAGGCTCTGCACGATGTTGACGATGGTGCCGACCTGGAAGATGTCCCCGGCTTTGGGCTCGTCGATGGAGGCATCGTGCTGGGTGGCAAGAAAGATCTTCTTATCGCTGGCCAGAGCTTCTTCGAGCGCACGCACGCTCGACTCCCGGCCCACCACGAACGGAGTCATCATGTAGGGGAAAATGACCACGTCCCGAATGGGCATCATCGGCAGTTTCTTGCTCTCGAACTTTTCTTTGTCCTTGTCCTTGGGGTTCGACAACATGGTCTCCCGTCTCTGGTCAGCGTTCGGTCGTCGGTCGTTAGTCGTTCGCCATTCGTCGTTCGCCATTCGAGTCTAGCGAACGACCAACGACTAATGACTAACGACCAGTCAGCTTGCTGCTTTCTCGATCATGGCCAGCGAGACGTTGCGCTTCTCGACCATCTCGCGGGTCACTTCAAATTCTTTAACTTTCTTCTGGCTGGGCAGGCTATACATCAGTTCCAGCATGAGCTCTTCGAGAATCATACGCAGGCCGCGGGCGCCGACTTTACGCGCCATGGCCTGGCGGGCAATCGCGCGGTTGGCGTCGTCGCTGAACTTGAGCCGCACGTTCTCAAACTCGAACAGGCGCTGGTACTGCTTCACGATCGCGTTCTTCGGCCGCGTCAGAATTTCGACGAGGGCGTTTTCGTCCAGTTGCTGCAAGACGCCCATGACCGGGAGGCGGCCGACAAATTCGGGGATGAGGCCAAACTTGATCAGATCCTCGGGCTGCGCTTCCGAGATCAGCTCGAAGTTGCGCAGCGAGGTCACGCTGGGATGCTCGCTCTCCGCATCTTCACCCATGCGGAAGCCCAGAGCCTTTTTGCCGACGCGCCGGCCGACAATTTTCTCCAGGCCAACGAAGGCGCCGCCGCAAATGAAGAGAATATTCGTGGTATCGACGGGCGTGAATTCCTGGTGCGGATGCTTGCGCCCGCCTTGCGGGGGAACGTTGGCGATCGTGCCTTCCAGAATCTTGAGCAGCGCCTGTTGCACGCCTTCTCCCGACACGTCGCGGGTGATGGAGGGGTTCTCGTCCTTGCGCCCGATCTTGTCAATTTCGTCGATATAAATGATGCCGGTCTGGGTGCGGTTGACATCGCCTTCGGCCGCCTGCAGAAGCTTGAGGATGATGTTCTCGACATCCTCGCCGACGTAACCGGCCTCGGTCAGGGTGGTGGCGTCCACAATGGCGAAGGGCACATCGAGCATGCGGGCCAGGGTTTGCGCCAGCAGCGTCTTGCCGGTTCCGGTTGGGCCGATCAGCAGAATGTTCGACTTGGTCAGCTCCACGCCATCGCCGGTGCGCTGGCGGTTCATGTAAATGCGCTTGTAATGGTTATAGACGGCGACGGCCAGCTTCTTCTTGGTCTGTTCCTGTCCGATGACGTACTCGTCGAGAAAGGTCTTGACTTCCTGCGGCTTGGGCAGTTGGTTGGGAACCGCAGCCGCGGGAGCGGCAGTGCGGTCGTCTTCGAGAATCGAGTTGCAGACGGCTACGCACTCGTCGCAGATGTAGGCCCGGGGATAGTCGCTGGGCGACGAGATGAGTTTTGCCACCGCGTCCTGCGCCTTGTGGCAGAACGAACAGCGCAACATCTCATCCGGTCCCGTTTTGCTTTTCACTCGGCCTTACTCCTTATTCTGGTACCTCAGCCCCAACGCCTCTGGCAAAACTCCAGCACCCACAACCAGCGCCTGAAGGCACTTTAATAATGCAGCACTTGCGGTATGCCTGAAGGCATACCCTGATACAAATCTCGCTTGCGCCACAGTCTGCTGCCCCACCCTAACGTCGCAAAAACCGCGGCGTTAGGATGGGGCACCCGCGCCGCGTCTCTACACTACGAACTGCCGATCATACCCTCTATCTTGTCTTATAGATGATATCGTCGATGATTCCGTATTCCTTGGCCTGCTGCGAATTCATGATGAAGTCGCGCTCCACGTCCTTCTCCACTTTATCCAGCTTTTGGCCGCTGTGCTTGGCCAGTAACTGATTAGTAATCTCTCTCATGCGCAGAATCTCGCGGGCGTGAATGTCAATGTCGGTGGCCTGCCCGGAGAGCCCGCCCATCGAAGGCTGATGAATCAGAATGCGCGAATTGGGCAGCGCCAGCCGCTTCTTGGCCTGGCCCGCTGAAAGCAGCAATGCCGCCATGGAAGCTGCTTGACCGATGCAGATGGTGGTTACGTCGTTCTTGACGTACTGCATGGTGTCGTAGATCGCCATGCCCGAGGTGATCGAGCCGCCCGGGGAGTTGATGTAGAGCTGAATGTCTTTCTCCGGATCTTCCTGCGCCAGGAACAGCATCTGGGCGATGACCAGGTTGGCGATGTTGTCGTCAATCGGCGTACCAATAAAGATGATGTTGTCACGGAGCAGCCGGGAATAAATGTCATAGGCCCGTTCGCCGCGCCCGGTTTGTTCGATCACCATCGGTACCAGCATCATTCACCCTTTCCACACTCCTGCCCGGAGGTCAGTCTCGCCGGCTCTGGGAGGATCGAAATGGTCCGCATCATCATTAGTTATTACGCGGACTGGTGGTACAAAAAGTCGAGGGTCTTTTCGTTGCGGATTCTTGTCCGTATCCTATCGAGGCCCCCATCCCGTGTCAAACGAGCGCGTACGGCTTCGGACGTCTGTTTCGATTGTCTGGCCAGCGACTCCAGTTCCCGATCCAGCTCTTCATCGCTGACATGGATATTCTCTTCCTCCGCCACGCGTTCGAGCAGCAAGGCGGCTTTCACATCGTGAATGGCTTGCTCGCGCTGTCCCGTGCGCAGACGCTGTAAATCCATTTTCTTCATCTGCTCGGCGGTCAGGCCCTGCGCCGCCAGCGCCCGCAGTCCACGCTCGATGCGGATGTCGATCTGTTGTTCGGTCAGCGAATCGGGAACTTCAAAATCGTTGCGCTGAATCAGTTCCTGGACCAGCTTTTCCTTGGCGGCATGTTCGGCTTCATGCTTGCGTTCGGATTCGATTTGCTCGCGAACGGCCTTGCGTAAATCGTCCACCGTCTGGAACTGGCCCAGCTGCTTGGCGAACTCGTCGTTCAATTCCGGCAGACTCTTCTGTTTGATCGAACCCACCTTGACGGCATAACTGAACGTCTTTCCCGCCAGGCGCTTGTCTTGCGTATCTTCGGGATAGTTGACATCGAAGGTGCGCTCATCTCCAGCGCTTGCGCCGCGCAGGTTTGCGGTGAATTCCGGCATGGTGTTCTGGCCGGCGATTTCGACCAGCACTTCATCCATGTGCACGGGCTGGCCTTCACCGGCTTTTGGATTGCCATCGAGCGAGACCTGAGCGAAATCGCCATCGGCGAGGGCACGGCCCTCCACCGGATTGAAGCTAGCGTGGCGCTCGCGCAGATCGGCCAGCGCCTGTTCCACATCCGCCTCGGAAACCGCGATTTCGGGCTTGTCGGCGCGCAGTTCCTTGTAACCTTCCAGCTTGATTTCCGGGAGCACTTCGAAGGCGGCTTTAAAGCGCAGCGGTTCGCCATCGTGCAGGTGCAGGTCGGTCACGCGAGGCTGCGATACGGGATGCAGGCTCAGTCTCTCGGCCTCCTGCCGGAAGAAACGCGGGATGAGCGCTTCGACCATGTCGGTCTTGATCTCTTCGGAAAAACGCCGGCGAATAATCGACGCCGGAACATGGCCGCGGCGGAAGCCGGGAATGCGAGCTACCTTCTGATATTTCTGGATCAGCGAGTCGGTCTGCCGGGTGACATCCTCGACCGGAATCTCAACCACGATCTCGCGCTTCGTGCTGCTTTCTTTGGCCGCACTTTCGTTGGTATCCGTAGGGCTCACGATCGCCTTTCCAAAGCGGCCGCGGCAGCGGAGTCGGAAGGAAATTGCTCGGCTGCGACGCTTTATGCCGCAGCCTTGAGTGTAAAGACTCTGGAAGAGCAACGTCAAACGGCGGAGGGGGAAGCTCGGCCCACCAAAGTAATGGTTGGGTCAGGGCGCGGACAGTCCCTTCGGCTTCGCTCAGGGCAGGCTCTGTCCGCGAAAAGCATGCAGCGACGACAACTCCAGTGGACCATTGATTTAGCGGCGAACTGGAGAGCAAGCGCAAAAGCAAGAGCAACAGCATCCGCAGCGGCCGCGCGGACAAGAGTGTCCGCGCCACACGAGCAAATACAATGGGACCAATGCCGCTTCCCAACTGGCTCAAGGTTCTGAACGTGGAAGTCATCGCCTGCACGCGCTGTCCGCGTCTGGTTGCTTATCGCGAGCAGATTGCGCGCGAGAAGCGCCGCGCTTATCGCGACTGCGATTACTGGGGCAAGGCCGTTCCCGGTTTCGGCGATCCGCATGCCCGCGTCCTCGTGCTCGGACTTGCGCCAGGCGCGCATGGCTCGAATCGCACCGGCCGGCCTTTCACTGGAGACGCCTCAGGAAACTTCATGTATCCCGTACTGCACGAAACGGGCTTTGCCAGTCAACCCACGGCGACCGACCGCAACGACGGGCTTGTTCTCGACGATCTTTACATCACCGCCGCCGCCCGCTGCGCGCCTCCGGATAACAAGCCCCTGCCAGAGGAACTGGCCAACTGCGCTCCATTTCTGGCGCGTGAACTCGAGGGACTGAAGGATCTGCGCGTCATCGTTGCCCTGGGAAGGATCGGGTTCGAGGCCTATCTCAACTACCTGAAGCGAAGAAAGCTGATCGTCAGCAAGCGCGAGTTTGAATTCGGCCACGGCGCTGAGTACGTGCTGCCCGATGGACACATCCTTCTGGCGTCCTACCACCCCTCCAACCAAAACACGCAGACAGGAAAGCTGACTAAAGAGATGTTCCAAAGGATTTTCAAGCGAGCGCGCGAACTGGCCGATGAATCCACGGAGCGGATCCCGCGGTAGGCGGACACCTCTGGGCCGGCCTGGAGGAGCCGTCTGCTCCGGGATGCGCCGCATTTATTTATTGAGTCATTGAGTCATTGAATCATTGAGACATTGAATCACTAGATCAGCAGCGCGGCTAAAACCCTACGAACACGGGTTCCGGCTCCAGCAGGATTCCCCATGCTTCCTGCACGCCGTGCTGGATTTTATCTTTCAGCGCCATAATATCGCTGGCATGCGCGTTTCCACGGTTGATCAGGGCGAGCGCATGTTTGTGCGAGATCCCGGCTGCTCCCGCCGTATATCCCTTGGAGAATCCGGAGTGTTCCACCAGCCATGCGGCCGCAACTTTGCGCTGCGCATTGAGCACGGGGTAGCTGGGAATCTCGAGTCCTTTGGGCACGGCGCGCTCGCCCAGATCCCTGAACTGTTCTTCGCTGAGCACGGGATTCTTGAAGAATGATCCGGCGCTGCGGCTATCTTCGTCTCCGGGGACAATCAGCATGCCCTTGCTGCGCCGTATCTCGCGCACGGCCGCGCGCACTTCGGCGAGCGAGGGCGGCATCTTTTTTTCGACGGGGTTTCCGGCAAAGTACTTTTGCAAATCGGCGTAGTGCAAACTCGGAGCGCCACTGCGCTTCAACCGGTAGTTCACGCGCAGGATAATGTAGCGGCCACGTTCGGAACTATTGAAGATGCTGGTGCGATAACGGAATCCGCAAGCTGGTTTGGGTAGCACCACAATGCGGTCCTGTTTCAAATCGAGCGCGCGCACCGATTCGATGGTGCCGGCGACCTCCTGCCCATAGGCGCCAACGTTTTGCACGGGCGTGCCCCCGACGCTGCCCGGAATCCCGCTCAGGCATTCGACTCCCGCACAATTCTGCGCGACCGTTTGCGCGACAAAGTCGTCCCAGTTAACGCCCGCACCCACGCTGAAGAGCACATTGCCTGTGTCGTGGGTAGCCGGAGCCGTGATTCCGCCGAGCGCGACTCTCAGCACCAGTCCCGGCCAACCGGAATCGGCGACTACGAGATTGCTTCCTCCGCCCAGCACGAACAGCGGCAGATCGCGGGCTTTCGCGAACTGTGCGGCTTCCTGAACCTCATCTTCTCTTTTCACTTCCGCGAAGTAGCGAGCCGCCCCGCCCACCTGCAGGGTGGTCAGGGGCGCCAGCGGAGCGTTTTCCTGAATCGTCATAAAATTGCTTCGCGCTATTTCGAGTTCAGCATCTCATGTTTACCGGCGCTGGCATATTGAGAAGCAAGCTACATTTGGAAGCCCTGCGAGTCACTAACAGGGCGCGGAAAGAGTATTTCCACGCCGCAGTCTCACCCCAGCGGCTAAAGCCGGTGATGACAATTAGCCAGTTATCGCAGCGCTGAAGCGCTGCGCCACCCAAAATCAAGCGCAATATCGAGTTGTTCCGCAGCCTGCTAAGTCATGTTTTGTGGTTTAATGCGGTTCACGAGGACTTATGAAACGACTCCTGCTTTTCCTGTTCGCGCTTTCCGTTGCGTCGTGGGCCGCCGAGCCCTGGCGCGTTGCATCCACCGAGATTGATGCCGTCTATCCGCAGGTCGAAACGCTCTATCTCGACCTGCACCGCAATCCCGAACTTTCTTATCACGAGGAGAAGACTGCGGCCAAGATCGCCGACCAGCTCCGCAGACTCGGATACGACGTCACCACCGGAGTTGGCGGCACCGGCGTGGTCGGTGTGTTCAAAAATGGCCCTGGCCCAGTGGTGATGTTGCGCGCCGAACTCGACGCTTTGCCGGTTCCGGAGAAGACAGGTCTGCCCTATGCCAGCCACGTCACCACGCATGACGACCGCGGCGTGGAAGTGCCGGTGATGCATGCCTGCGGCCACGATCTGCACATGGCGATCGGCATCGGAACCGCCACACTGCTGGTGGAGAACAAAAACCGCTGGCACGGGACCTTTATATATGTCGGGCAACCCGCCGAGGAGCGCATCGGCGGCGCCAAGGCCATGATCAAAGACGGTCTGTTCACGCGCTTTCCCAAACCCGACTTCGCCTTTGCGGTGCACGATACTAACGGGTTTCCCGCCGGCAAGGTCGGTTACACACCGGGCTTCAGCTTGTCGAATGCCGATTCTGTGAACGTCACGGTGTATGGCGTCGGCGGACATGGTTCGGCGCCGCAGGAAACGGTGGATCCGATCGTGATTGCCGCCCGAACCATCGTCAGCTGGCAGACCATCGTGTCGCGCGAGAATGATCCGCAAGATCCGGCCGTGATTACCGTGGGTGCGATCCACGGCGGCACCAAGAACAACATCATTCCCGAGGAAGTGCTGATGCAGTTGACCGTAAGGTCATATAAGGATGACGTGCGCAAGCATCTGCTGGCGTCGATCGAGCGGATCGCGGATGCGGAAGCGGCGGCGGCGGGCGCTCCGAAAAAGCCGCTGGTCGAACTGGAGGAAGGCGTGGGCGCGGTGTACAACGATCCTGCAACCACCAACCGGCTGGCCGACCGGCTGAAGCAGGTCATGGGAGAGGCGAACGTCGTACTTGGACGTCCGAACATGGCGAGCGATGATTTTGCCGAGTATCGCTACGCGGGAATTCCGAGCGTGATGCTCGAATTGGGCGCGGTGAACCCGGAGAAATACGCGGAGGCCATGAAAACCGGAGAGAAACTTCCCGGCCCGCATTCTCCCTTCTTCGCGCCCGATCGCGAACCCAGCCTCAAGACCGGAATCGAAGTCGAGATGGCGGCGATTCTGGAATTGATGGGGAAGTAAGAAAACCAGGTTTCAAGGTTTCAAAGTTTCAGGGTTGACCGGGAGAAACTTCGACACGAAGAGCCAGCGCCTAAAGGCGCATTCATAGCACGGCACTAGCGGTATGCCTGAAGGCATACCCTGATACAAATCTTTCTTGCGCCACGGGCTGCCGGAGTTCGGCCCGTCCATCACAAATTGAAGTAAGCGCCGTCACAGCGCAGACGGGATGGATTGGCGGATCATCGTCTTGAAGTCGTGGAGTATTCAGGTGACGCTAGAACAGGACCTCACTGCGGCCGTGAGTAGTGATCTGGATGAGCCGCTCACGCCGGCGCAGAAGGAAACGTTGCAGCGGGCAGTCGGCAAGGTTATAGCGCTGGGCGCACAAACCGGAGTTACCGCCGATGAGATGATTCACCTGCTCAAATCGGGCCTGACCGTCGGCGAACTGCTGGAATACCTGGCGGCGCGTTCCGGAGAAGTTGCTTAGAGGCAGGTTTCAAAGTTTCAGAGTTTCAAGGTTTCAAAGTCTGAACCAGCATCTCGGCACTGGCGGAACCTTGAAACTTTGAAACCTGGCCCTTGTCCGTTTGCCGCGGGGCTCGCGATTGAGTAATCTCTAGCGATGTGTTCGGGTCGGAGAGTTAGCATCGGGGGGACCGCACTCACCCCACAGTCGAACCTGGTGCGCACCCTCCAACCGGGGCTCCGCGCGTTGATTGTTTGCGGAGTGATCGTTTGCGGTTCGGCGGCATTCGCCCAGGAAGCGCCGAAGCTGCAGACTCAGACGAACGATTCCTCCGCCGAACAAGTGCCGAGTGCGCCGTTAAAGATTGAGCCCGTGGCCCTGTACAATCTACTGGAAAAGAAGTCCATCGTTTTTCCCGACATCGCTGCCGGCACGGAACCGCTTTCGCCGGGGCAGAAATTTGAACTGTTCGTGGACAACAGCGTCTCCGTGCATACGCTGAGCTGGGCCGCACTGGGTTCGGCGGTTGGCCAAGCGGATGATTCTCCGACCGGCTTCGGACAAGAGTCCGGGGGATATTGGAAGCGCGTCGGGTCCTCGATGGCGCGTCAGGCGTCCAGCAATTTCTTCGGGACATTTGTGCTGGCGTCCACGCTGCACCAGGATCCGCGTTTCTATCCGGAGAAAAAGCCCGGCTTCAGGCACGCCGTGAAGTATTCGTTCGAGCGCGTGTTCGTCACGCGCAGCGATGACGGACGCGATGTCGTAAACTGGTCTGGGCTGGCAGGGCCGCTGATGGCCGAAGGACTGGCGAACGTCTATTGGCCGCACCAGAACCGCAGCGTCGGCGATACGTTCCTGCGCTATGGTCTGGACCTGGCAACCAAGGCGGGTGGAAACATGCTCCGCGAGTACTGGCCGGTATTTTACGGGAAGATTCATCCCGCGTCCCGGCGGGACGCCGGACGCTAAGCCTGTTGGGACGGGGATTACCCCGTCTTCCGGTGCAAGTCAGAAACATTGACAGTGCGAGCGGAGACGCGGCAAGCCGCGTCTCTACGAAAAACTCTGGCTTTCCCGATTCTATGGGCGCATCTAAGCTGCAAGGCGGTAATCGCGGCCGAGGAATGGATGTCCGCGTGCGGTTATACGAAATAGGAGATCAAGATTGAGGAATCGGATACTGTTCTTACTCGTCTTTTCTGGGCTCATCGCGTCAGCTTCGGCACAATCCAATTTCAATCGGTTCAACTTTACCGCCGGCCTCGGAGAGGGCATTGGCCGCGCCGATGTCGCCGCCTATGTTGGGAACTCTTTTCAGGGCGTGGCTGGAGCCGGCATAAACTTCACTCGCATGTTCGGCATGGATGCCGAATACATGTATTACGACCTCAACTTCAGACCCAGCGTGCAGCTGAGCCAGGCCCTGACCAACCAGAGCGGAAGGATGCAGTCGATCAGCCTCGACGGGATCGTCAACGTGCCGCGCCATCTTGGCAAGTTCAGAGCTTATGGAATTTTCGGTATAGGTTTCTATCGGCGCACCGTTTCGGTGCCCGGGCACCAGCTCCCGGCCGGCGCAGACTACCAGCCCGCGTGGAGATGGTGGGATCTGACCTGGGAGAACAACATCCCCGGGGGACAGATCAACGCGCAATGGATATCCTCGAATTCCAAAGATGCGGGCGGCTTTAACTACGGCGGAGGACTTACTTACCAGCTGAACCATCTTCATAATTCCAAGCTCTACCTGGAATGGCGCTACCATCGCGCTTATCAGAGCGACGGCAAGACGATCGTCATGCCAGTTACGGTTGGGCTGCGCTGGTGAAAGAAAGCAGGTCCTTCGCTTCGCTCAGGATGACAAATCATTCAGGATGACAAATCGGTCAGGATGACAAATCGGTCAGGATGACAAATCATTTGGAATGGCGCGTGGCCGAGCGGTCGCGTACTTCAGCCAGAAATCTCTCTTTGTCCTCTCGCATCTGCCGGACCAGCGCTTGATTGCCGGTATTTTCGTGGGCGGCTGCCCATAGCACCATCTCGGTGAGCACGGGGGCCAGATCGATTCCTTTTGCGGTCAGCGAGTAGACCATTCTTCGTCCGTCCGATGGGTCAGGTTCCGTGGTGAGGATGCCATGAGCGACCAGCTTGCGCAGCCGGTCGGCAAGGATATTTGTCGCAATTCCTTCATAGCACTCCATGAACTCCTTGAAGGTACGGAACCCGCGCAACATCATGTCGCGGATAATCAATAGCGACCAGCGGTCGCCCAGCATCTCCACCGAGGCATTCAGGGGGCAAGCGGATCGGCGCTTGGCTTTGGACTTCGACATATTTTCCACAGATGAGTCGCTTGCATATCGCAAGTAATATGTGCATAATCTCACGACAACGGGGTTGTTTCAATCACGAAATGCCAAGGGAGTGTGTTGTACAAGACGAAACGCGCACTTCCAACTCATAACCAGCGAACCCATCAAAGGAGAAATGAAAATGGACAAACCTACGCACGAACAAGCTCAACTCCACCTGCAAATCTACGAGATGCGCCGCGAGGCCCGGTTGCGTCAAGCCCGTGACTGGTTCTTCAAGAATTACTTCGTAGACAATTTCGATGACTCCCTGCGAATCGCGGCGCCGGGGACGGAAAGCGGCACATTCGCGATGATGGTGCTCTCGTATTGGGAGCAGGCCTGCGCGATGCTCAACTACGGCCTGCTGCACGAAGACCTGTTTTTTGAGACGAGCGGCGAATTTTTCGGGGTGTGGGAGCGTGTCAAGCCCGCTGTTCCGCAGGGCCGGGAGCGGTTTGCGAATAAGCAGTTCATGGCTCATCTGGAAAAAGCGGCGCAGCGCTACGAAACGTGGATCGAAAAGCGTTCGCCGGGTCATCTGGCTGCCATGCGCCAGTTCATGAACCAAATGCGTCCTCAGCCGGCAAAGGCGGCATAGGGAGAAGCCGGACGCGAGAGCAAATCGGAGCCTGGGACGCGGTTGTACAATCGCCTTCCGCGGCTCAGGCTCAGATTTGCCGTGGCAGAAATCCCTTGAAACGAGCCCATCGCGGTGAATGAAATCAGAAAGGAGCCGGGTATGAGCAAAGTGCGAGTCCTGGCCGGCACGCGCAAAGGCGCGTTCATTTTGGAGTCAGACGGCAGGCGCGAGAAATGGGAGGTCAGCGGCCCTCATTTTGCGGGCTGGGAGATTTACCACATGAAGGGATCTCCGGCTGATCCCAATCGCATTTATGCTTCGCAGACCAGTGGATGGTTCGGGCAGATCGTTCAACGCTCGGACGACGGCGGCAAAACCTGGCATCAGCCGGGAACGCCGCCCGGAGAGGCGCCAGCGCCGGGTCCTCCGAAGGCCGCGAGCAACAAGTTCCTCTATGACACGTCTGCCGAAACCGGCAAGCCGCTTACCACGCATCAGTTCTACGACGGCACGCAGCATCCCTGGGAGTTCAAGCGGGTGTGGCACATGGAACCGTCGCTGAACGATCCCGACACGGTCTACGCTGGAGTGGAAGACGCCGCTTTGTTCCGCTCGACCGACGGCGGCGAGAACTGGAAGGAACTCCCTGGCCTGCGCGGCCACGGCACCGGGCCTAAATGGCAGCCGGGAGCGGGCGGCATGTGCCTGCACACCATCATTCTCGATCCTAGCAATGCGCAGCGGATCTGGATCGCCATTTCGGCGGCGGGCGCGTTCCGCACCGATGACGGCGGCAAGACCTGGAAGCCGATCAACCGCGGACTGTATTCTCAATACATCCCCGAGCCCACGGCCGAGGTCGGGCATTGTGTTCACCACATCGCGATGAACCCTGCGCGTCCGGGTGTGTTGTTCATGCAGAAACACTGGGACGTCATGCGCTCGGATGACGCAGGCGACTCGTGGCACGAGATCAGCGGAAACCTGCCGACCGACTTCGGATTCGTGATTGACGTGCACGCCCACGAACCGGAAACCATCTACGTCGTCCCGATCAAGAGCGATTCGGAGCACTTTGTTCCCGATGGGAAGCTGCGTGTTTATCGCAGCCGCACCGGCGGCAACGAGTGGGAGGCACTGACCAAGGGCCTGCCGCAACGCGATTGCTACGTCAACGTGTTGCGCGACGCGATGGCCGTGGACTCGCTCGACAAGTGCGGCGTGTACTTTGGCACTACTGGCGGACAGGTGTACGCCTCGGCCGATGCGGGAGTCAGTTGGGCACCGATTGTCCGGGATTTGCCGGGAGTGCTTTCTGTTGAGGTGCAGACGCTGAGATGACGGCGCAAACATGATCCGAGTTATTCTTCCGCAGCATCTGCGAACCCTGGCGCAGGTTGGCGGCGAGCTGCAAATCGAAATCGAGGGTCCAGTCACGCAGCGCTCAGTTCTCGACGCGCTGGAGACGCGCTATCCGATGCTGCGCGGGACCATCCGCGACCAGGTTAGCGGGCAGCGGCGGCCGTTCTTGCGGTTCTTTGCCTGCGAGGAGGATCTGTCCCATGAATCGCCGGATGCTCCGCTTCCTGACGCGGTGGCGTCGGGAGCGGAACCTCTGGTCATTTTGGGCGCGATCGCCGGCGGGTAGGGGGGTCTCCGAGAACTCGGTCGTCCCTCCGGGACTTGAATTCTTTCTACCACTTTTCCCAGCGCTGAAGCGCTGGGCTAAGCTCGGTCGCCCCTCCGGGGCTGCGTCAAGGACGGACCGGCGCCGGCCCGAACACCATGGACACCAGGGCGTGGATCTCCTCGACCGCTTCATCCAGTTCAAAGGTGAACCGCACCAGGTCCACACCTTCGAGATCGCGATATTCGTGCAAAAGAATGGCCCATGCGGGATCGGCGATTAAGTCGACCTTGTGGCGCTCATAGTATCCGTAACCCATGCCGCGCATACGGCACAGAAGATCGCTCACGTGCACCAGGGCCACCAGCGGCCGCGCCTTCTGGCTGTTCTCGATGCCATGATGATGGGAGATCACCTCGATGATGTCGTCGGCCAGGTCCCATTTTTCAGCCAGGGCGCGCCCGGTGTCACAATGTGTGAATCCCAGGATGTCCTGTTCCACCTCGTGGAGCGGAATTCCCTCGCGGCAAGCGCGCTCCATGACCGGGGCGAATTCTTTGGAGAAAACCAGACAGTTCACCATGAACCCGAGGTCATGCATGAGGCCGGCGGTGTAGGCCTTTTCCCGATCCGCGCTGACCATCTTCTCGCTGATTTTCCGGCACACCATGGCGCACCCCAGCGAATGTCTCCAGAACACGATCGGATCGAGCGCCCATTTCCTGGCCGGGAAAGCCTGTCCCAGGCAACAGGTGAGAAGAATGGTTTCCACCCGGCGCAAGCCCAGGCTCATCACCGCTCCCTTAATGGACTTGGGCGGCTGCGCCATGCAGAATAACGGCGAACTGGCCACGCGCAGGCATTGCGCGGCGATGGCGCTGTCGTAGGACACGAGGCGCACCACCTCGTCCACCTGCGCTTCCTCCCGGCTCAACAATTTCAGTAAGGGCAGAAAGACGGCGGGGATGGCGGGCATGGTCTTGATCTGCTGCACGCGCTGACGAATGGTTGCGGTTAGGGATGGGTTCATAATTTTCCACTGCTGAGGGAGGGTTTCCAGTAGGCGATCGTTCCCGGAAAATGGATCAGGTGAAACTGGTCATTCAACTTCATCAGCGATTCCGAGGTCCCGAGAAAGAAATAGCCGCCAAAATTAAGATTGGTGAAAAAATGACCGACCACCTTCGATTTCGAGGCAGCGTCAAAATAGATCAAAACGTTGCAGCAGAAAATCACGTCCATACCCTTCATGAAAAGCATCTTGTTGTCGTCCTGCAGGTTGAGACGGCTGAAGGTGACCAGCTTTTTCGCCTCCGAGCGCACCTGCAATTTCTTCTCATCGACCACGGTGAAATATTTCTGTTTGTAGTAGTCGGTGGTGCTGCGCAGTGCGTAGCCGCCGTAAATACCGGCCTTGGCGGTTTCGACGGAACGGTCGTTCAGGTCGGTGGCGAGAATCTCGATGGTCCAGCCCTTGAGTAAACCCTCGCTTTCCTCAAGCAGGTTCATGGCCAGCGTGTAGGGTTCTTCCCCGGTGGAGCAGCCCGCACTCCAGACGCGCAACCTTTTGGGGATCTGCTTGGCCTTTTGCTCCACGATTTCGGGGAGAATCACTTTCCGCAGCGCGTCGAGCTGGGGCTGGCTGCGGAACAGGCAGGTCTCGCCGGTGGTGATTTCGTTCAGCAATTCCCGGAGTTCCTGCTCGCGCTGGGGCTGTGCCGTGAGACAGTCCCAATACTGGCGTGGCGTCCGCAGGCTCGCCAGTTTCATCCGCCGTCTGCAGCCGTCGGCGAGGATGTAAAGTTTCTCCTCCGCTTTATAGATGCCCGAAACCTTGTACACCAGGTCGCGAATCTGCCGGTATACGGGATCGACAACCTCGCCTGCATCCGGAGACGGCTGCGCCATAGCAGGTTGGAGGTTGATGGTCATTTTGCCGGAGGCACCAGGATGGCGCCGCTCCCCACATCAACGGGGGTGCCAAGGCCACAACTCCGCCGCACCCGGCGCGTGATCTCGGCTGCCAATTGATCCAGAGGATAGGCGCCATCGTCGAGTCCCCAGGCGCGCACCGCGCCCGGCATCCCCCAAACCGCGGCGGAAGCTTCGTCCTGGATAATCACCTCTCCGCCGGCGTCGCAAATCTCTTGCGCGCCCAGCAAACCGTCCGAGCCCATACCGGTCATCACGACTCCGAGGACGTTGGCGCCATAGGCCGTCGCCACGGAGCGAAACAGCACATCGACCGCGGGGCGGCAGGAGTTCTCGTGGGGACCCTGATCCAGGTGCAGACGCCGGTTCCCGCCCCGGTGGGTCACCTTCATATGGAGATCTCCCGGCGCGATCCAGGCGCAGCCAGGGGAGAGAAGGGCATGGGCACTGCCCTCGGCCACGCGAATCGCGGAGTGGCAAGAAAGGCGTTCCGCCAGCAGGCGGGTAAAAATTGGCGGCATGTGCTGCACCACCACAATCGGGACAGGAAAGTCGTACGGAAGCTTCGGCAAGACCTTGGCCAAGGCGGCGGGGCCCCCGGTCGAGGTGCCGATGGCCACAATCTCGATGGGCGCATTGGAGCGTTCCCGAACCTTCGAGGGGGATCGGGGCCGGGGCAAGGGTGGGACTTCCGGCGGAGCGCTTCCACACAACCCCTTGATTTTCGGGATGAGTTCGATGCGAATGCGCTCGATGGCATCCGCGGGACTACCGGCATAACTCGGTTTTGTGACATAGTCCGATGCTCCCAGCGCCAGCGCATCCAGGGTCGCCGCCGCCCCGCGCTCGGTGAGCACGCTGAACATGATGACCTTCAGTTTCGGATACGACTTGCGGACGACGGCCAGCGATTCCAGGCCATTCATGACCGGCATCTCAACGTCGAGGGTGATCAGATCGGGGTGGAGCAGCGAAATCTTGTCCAGGGCAATACGCCCGTCAGCGGCCACACCCACGACTTCCAGAGCGCGGTCCTGGGCCAAAGTGCCCGAGAGCACACTGCGGATCACCGCCGAATCATCCACCACCAGAATGCGAATAGGAGCCATAAATCGCGTCTGTCCGTTTCATGATCGAGACCGCCGGCCCAGCGGCCGCAGCCGCAAACACTCAGGGGTCAGAGCACCCACGCGGACAGCCGGAAGGTGGGCGGAGATCAGCTGCCGGCATGGGCGGCCCGACTCTGCGCTGGAGTGGTCACAGCGCGGTTCCCGCGACCGTTGTCGGTGGCTCTGATCTTGAATTGCTCGACCAGACGGCGCAGTTGAATGGCGGTCTCGACCAGTTGCTGCGAAGCCTTTTGGGTATCGGTGGCTCCGCGCGTCGTACCTTGGGCCGACTCCGCTACTCCCGTAATGTTGCTGGTAATCTCGGCACTGCCGTGCGCTGCTTCGCTGACGTTGCGAGACATCTCATTGGTGGTGGCGTTCTGCTCCTCGACCGCGGCGGCAATGGTGCTCGAGATATCGTTGATCTGGTTGATCACGGTGCTGATCGATGCGATGGCCGCCACGGCCGCCTTGGAGTCGGTCTGGATGGCCTCGATCTTGCGGCTGATCTCTTCCGTAGCCCTGGCCGTCTCCTTGGCCAGTTCTTTGACTTCGTTGGCGACCACGGCAAACCCTTTGCCGGCTTCGCCGGCGCGTGCCGCCTCGATGGTCGCATTCAAAGCCAACAGGTTGGTTTGCTGCGCAATCGAAGTAATGACTTTAATGACCTGCCCAATCTCGTTGGAGGACTCACCCAGCTTGGACACGGTGGCGGTGGCGGTTTCCGCCACTTTTACGGCGGAGGTCGCAACCTTGGCGGCTTCGGTCGCGTTCTTGGCGATTTCCCTGATGCTGGTGCCCATTTCTTCCGCTCCCGTAGCCACCGTCTCGAGGTTCTGGGTCACCAGTTGCGCCGCGTTCGAAACCACGTCGGCCTGGGCGGAAGTTTCCTCGGAATTGGCGGTGATCTGCTGGCTGGCGGCGTTCAGTTCTTCGCTCGCACCGGCGATCTGAACCGCATTTTCGGCGATGGCCAGGATCATTCGTTGCAGACTGCCACTCATCTTGTTGATGGCCGTGGCCAGATTCCCCAACTCGTCCTGATCGCGGATCTCCAGTTCGTCAAGGGTCAAATCGCCAGCGGCGATGGCCTCGGCGCGCTCCAGGGCAATGCCGATCACACCTGTTATCCTCCGGCTCAGATGTCTGGCCGCAAACAGCGCAATCACCGTCGTAATCAGCAGCCCGGTAATGGTGAAGTAGCGGGTGGAGACGGCCGATGCGGCGGTACGGGTTTGGCTGGAGACAGAGGCTTTTTGCAGGCTATCCACGACTCCATCGAGCAAGCCGGTGAGAGGCCGGTCGCGGCCCTTCACCATTTGATCGACGGTTGCAAAGTTTTTGCCTTTGGACGCGCGAAGCGCTTCGAGTCCGCCCTGGTATTTTTCGTCCAACTGCCGGTGTGCTTCCGCGAATGCGCGCACTTGTTCCTGGACGGCGCTGTCCTGGACCGAGTTCTGCAGGGTGGATGCGGTCTCATCTACCTTCTTCTCGAGCGCCAGGAATTGGTTGCTATATTGCTCGAGGCTGGCTGCGTCGCTTCCCCGGAACAACATGTCGTTCCAAGCCTGCACTTGCTCTCTAAACGTCAATTGCAACTGATGCGCGCTTTCCACCTGAGCCACCTCATGCGTCAGCAGTGAGTTGTACTCTGCTTCCAGCTCGACCCCTCGCAAGGTTACAAACGCGGCCGCAGCCAAACCGACGAAGAGAGCTCCAGCGACGGCGCCGTTTATCTTTGCGGTAACTCTCATTTCCTCCCTCGGAATCTCCCTATTCCACGACCTTCTGGATAGATCGGCGCTCGGTTCCAGCGCTTGAGGCGAGTCAGCGGCCCTCTCGGTCGTGTCCTTCAAGTTACGGGAACTATCGACTGGCCGAGGTCTTTGTCACTTCCGTCATCTGGCACGCTTTTTCGATGTCCAGCACATGCAACAGCCGGTTCTTCAGCTTGTGGACGCCGAGAATCATGGCCCGGACCGAGCCGCGCAAGGTTTCCGGCGGCGGTTCGAAAGTGTCTTCCTCGACCTCGACCACGTCGCCAATCTCATCGACCAGCAGGCTGACGGCGCCATCTTCGGAACGCACTACTACATTCATCGCCAGCATGCCCGGCAGCCGGGGCGCCAGCTCCAGGCGTCGCCGCAGATCGACCGCGGTGACGATCTGGCCGCGCAGGTTGATCAGGCCACTCACCACCGCGGGCGCCAGCGGAACCCTGGTCAGATCCAGCGAACGGATGACTTCCTGGACGCCTTGTAGCTCCACGCCGAAGAGCAGCTGGTCGAGATAGAAAGTGCAAAACTGTGAAGTTCGAACTGAAGTCTGGGCCATGGGTCAGTTCGCAACCCCCGCTGATCTCGCCGCCACGGCGGGCGGCGTAGCGCTCATAGCGCCGCTTCGCAAGATGGATGGAATATCGAGCAATTCCGTGACGCGCCCACCAATCACGACGGAATAGAGGACAAAAGACCGGGTGGCCGCCGAGGTCACGTCTGCCCGGCCTTCGACAATGTCCAGAATCCGATCGACCACCAGGCCGAAGGAGTGTTCCTCGTGGTTCAACACCAGCACCTGAATCGATGGCGAATCGGGCGCGGGCGGAGTTTCCAGGTCCGGCGGTTGATGGCGCCGCTCTTCGAGCACGACGTGGAGACGAATCAAGGGCAGAATCTGGCCGCGATATTGCGTCACCCACTGGCTGCCTGACATTTCCACCTGCGCCACCGGGAACTCCTCGATGCGCGCCAGCGTGCTGAGCGGGATGGCCATACGGGAATCGCCCGGACCCGCAAAGAGGAGGAAGGTTTGTTTTTCTAGGGTGGCCACTGGCGTGTCCGCGGCTTTTTCGGTCAGAGGCCGCGCATGCGTTTCCGTGACCACGGAGGCGCGTTTCGCCAAGCCGAGCACGTCAAGAATGAGCGCTACCTTCCCATCTCCCATGATGCTCGAGCCGGCAAAGGTCTTCACCGGGTTGAGCTGTTTGCGCAGTGGCTTGACCACAATTTCTTCGGTGTCGTTGATCTGGTCCACGACCAGCCCGAATTGCCGCTCCTCGGCTTGCAGCACCACGATGTTGACGGCGCCGTCCTTGGCCGCCACAGGGTTTGCATCCGCGGCCAGTTTCAGTTCCCGGTTGAGATATAGCAGAGGCAGCAAACGTCCGCGCAGCCGGTAAACGGGTGCGCCATGGACCAGTTCGATGCCTTTGGCCACCGCGTCCGCCTCGATCCGTACCAGTTCGAGCAAGCTCACCTGGGGGATGGCGTAGCGATCGCCGCCGCAGGTTACAACCAGCGCCGGGATGATGGCCAAGGTCAACGGAATTGTTACCCGAACCGTGGTGCCCTGGCCCAGAGTGGACTGAAGGTCCACGGTGCCGCCAATTTTCTCTACATTCGTCTTCACCACATCCATACCGACGCCGCGGCCGGACACGCTGGTTACTTTTTCCGCGGTGGAGAATCCGGGAAGGAAGATCAAATTGAAGATTTCCCGCTCGCTCATGTGGGCGGCTTGTTGGGCGGTGATCACGGCGCGTTCGATCGCCTTCTGGCGGATGCGGTCCAGGTTCAGGCCGGCGCCATCGTCGCGGATTTCGATATTGACGTACCCGCCTTCATGAAAGGCGCGCAGAATCAGGCGTCCGCTTGGTTCCTTGCCTGCCTTTCTGCGGACTTCGGGAAGTTCGATGCCATGGTCGACGGAATTGCGCACCAGATGGGTGAGCGGGTCCTTGATGGCCTCGATGATGGTTTTGTCCAGTTCTGTCTCTTTGCCCTCCATCTCAATGCCCACTTCCTTGCCGAAAGCGAGGGCGACGTCGCGCACGGTGCGCGGGAACTGGCTCCAGATGTTTCCGATGGGCTGCATGCGGGTCTTCATGACCTCTTCCTGCAGTTCGGTGACGATGAGGTTCATCCGTTGGGAGACGGCCTGGAGGCTGGCGTCTTCCACCGCGTTGGAGATTTGCAGGAGCTGGTTGCGCGCCAGCACCAACTCGCCGACCAGCGTCATCAGCGTGTCGAGCACGCTGACCCCGACGCGGATGGTCTCGGCCACGGGGTTGTGAGGTCGTGATTCTGCCGGCTGATCCGGGGGGCGCGTTGCCGATTCGATCGTTCCCGCCGCTTGGGTGGCGCCTGCCGCTGGTTGCAGCCGCGTCAGGTTTTCCAACAGTTCGGGATAATCGACCTCGCCATCCTGGCCGGTCGATTGAATTTCCTTGAGCATCTGGCGGACGGCATCCACCATGCCCAGCAGCGCCGTGGTAAGTTCCGGGTTGAGCGTGAGCTGGCCGTCCCGAAGCCGACTCAGCAGGTTCTCGCCCACGTGGGCAACCTTTTCCAGCTTATTGAAACCCAAGAATCCGCAGGTGCCTTTGATGGTGTGAATGGTACGAAACACGCTGTCGAGCGCGTTACGATCGTGAGGATTTTTTTCCAAACCGACCAGTTCCCGGTCCAGCCGGTCGAGGTTCTCGGAGCTTTCGACGAGAAATTCTTGCACGATGTCGCTGTCGCTCATCGCTGCCGGTCCTTTCCAGGTTAGGGACTTCCCATGGGCGGGCCTGTCCGTCGCCGCTTGCTCTTTTGCGCTTTCGCCATCCGATCCCTACTGACAACCTATCGTCCGAGTCGCGACTTTCATTAGGCATCCCCTCGCGCCGGGCAGAGGCCGGGTAAAGCAAGCAGGTTCGGTTTTGCGCAGTTCCTGGCAGGTTTGCGGAGACTGCCAAGCACCTGCAAATACAGTTTGGAAATGTGAGTAACTGCTTTTCATCCAGTGCGTTAGCTGGTTAACTCAAATTCAGAATTAGTTTGGTTGCATTTTCCTCAGAGCTCGAGCAAATTGCTGTACATAAACGCACTGCCAGATGTGGGGGGTGTGCGGACTCCGGGTAGTAGAAGTGAATTCTCCAGATGAATTCAGAGAATCTTCAGATGCTCTCCATTGCCGGGAAAGCAGAACTTAGGCAGCATGGCGCAGGTGGCTCAATGTGGGGCACGGGATTCGGTGACACGTTTGGAGCTTATTTCACGCATTAATAGTAGACGGCTTGTTACCTAGGGTGCCTACCTCAAAATCAGGAGTCGATTATGTCAATTGTCGTGAAGTTGATCATCGGCGGATGGGCCACCACGTTTGCTATGTTCGGGCTCCTTGCCCTTAACGAATCCGGCAAACTGCGCGAGATTCGCGAACGCATGGCGCTTTGGCTGGAAACGGCAGCATCTCGCATCCGCGTGGCTGAGGAGAGCTTGCAACCGGAGCGCGAGGACGCGGTCTGACGGCCCACAAGGATGTCCCCGCATCGCTTGCTGCCGAACTGACGAAACAAAGATTTGCAATCTTCCGTGTTGGAGGACAGATCGATATGCCGCTATTCGCTCGCCGCGCTCGCTTGCTTTATAAGGCCAATTTTCCAGGGAAAGTAATTTCCTTCGGTGACGTTCGTCTTGATTTCGGCAGGATGGAACTCACCCGCAATGGCGTTTGGGTGCAACTCACGGCCAGGGAATTCAGGCTTCTAACGTTCTTGCTGCAGAACCCATACCGCGTCATCTCTCGAAAAGAGTTCCTGGACGCAATCTGGGGAAATCGCACCGATCCGGCGACGCGCACTGTGGACATGCATATCTCGAAGTTGCGTCAAAAGGTGGAGAGGGACCCGGCAAGGCCGATCCACGTGCGAACCGTGCACTGCATTGGCTACAAGTTTGTTCCATGAGCCTCTCGTGGACCAGCGCTAGAAAGTGAATTTCGCGGCGAGTTGGACGAGGCGCGGGGAGGCGGCACCAACGACTTGCCCAAAATGGGGATCATTATTCACTTCCCCGTCGACCGATGCGGCCCCATAGAACTGGGCATGATTGAACACGTTGAATCCTTCCAGCCGGAACTCAAACGATTTCGACTCGCTTATTCGCAGCTGTTTTGTCAGCGTCATGTCAAAGTCATTGATTCCCGGGCCATAGAAAAATCGCCGGGGCACATTTCCTAATTGCCCAAAGGTCTCGGTGGTGAATGCAGCCGAGGAGTTATTGAACTCCGGCCGTCCGTTTCTCGGATTGGTGTTGATGTTGAGCGGCGCCCCATGATATTCCGGTGTATCCAGCAAGTAATTGTTGATGCCATTTCCCAAGGTTCCCAGCAGCGAATTGTCCGAGTCGTCGTAAAGAGTTACGGGAAGGCCGGTGCTGAAGCGGGTAGTGCCAGCTATACTCCATCCCCCAGTTAAGCGATCCGTACGTCCAAAAAGCAGATCGAAAGGCAGGCTCACCTTGTAGCTGGCCACAAAGTTGTGCCTCATATCCCAAGCCGAGATCGCGCGGGTCGCCGCGAGGTTCAAGGGATTGAGCTGTTCGCCCAGATTCGAACCTTGATCAATCGACTTGCTGTAGCTGTATCCAAGAAGCAAATCCGATCTCCTACCGACGTAGCGCAAACTGGTCTCCAGCGCGTTGTAATTCGAATTCCCGATTGTCCTCTGAGCGGTATTTTCTCCGTAATTGGGCCCTAGCCCAACTCGCGTTCCGTGATATAGCTGGCCGGTGCTACTGGTAATGACAGCATCTTCAGCAAAAGGTCCGCAGGTGGGGCTGCCAGGCGCCACCTCGCTGGTTTGGCTCAGGCTGAGGCAAAGAGCCTGGTTGCTTGGATTGGTTGACACAACCGCGAGAAGGTGGTGTCCTTCGTTTCCCACGTAACTCATGGTCAGTAGCGTGCTCGCCGCTATCTGCCGTTCGAACGAAAACATGTAATTCTCTGTGTAGGGAACTGCATTGCGGTAGTAGAAGTAAGGATCGGCGGAGATGGGGATCACAGGCGGCCAATTGAATGCGGTGTCGGGATTCTTCGCCGAAACGTTGTGCGGCGGAAATGTCAATGGGAATGGATTGGTATTCTGTCCGCCGTCAGCAGCGTTGATGAAGGGTGTCGCAAACAGCGGCGGCTGCGGAGTCAGGTAGTTGTAGCCAAAGGGCGGAACGGCATACATGACGCCAGCCGACAAGCCCGGAAAGGCCGTATAGAAGATTCCATAGCTCGCCCGGATGCTGCTTCTCCCGCCGTCTCCAAGAACCGCTTTCAGGATTCCATGATCAAATCTCGGCGCGTACGCTAGGCCGATTCGCGGGGCGAAGTTGTCTGCCTTGGATGGCGAAATCGTACTCGGGATTCCCGGATCGCCGGGAACGACTAGACCTTCCGGCGCTCCGGGATAGAGCACCGACTGCCTGCCCGGGATGATCGTCTGCACTTGGTTGTATTTCTCCCAGAAGGGCATGATGTAATCCCAACGCAGTCCGACATTGATGGTTAAATCGGTTCGCGCCCGCCAGCTGTCTTGTCCAAAGAATCCCGCATATCGGTTCCGCAGATAGAAAGGCTGGCCCGAGGATTGGGTGAAATTGCTAGGTACTCCGATCAAGAAGTCGGCGTAGGCGGAGCCGGTTTCGGTTCCATCGATATTAAAAGTTCCGTTGAACGTCGCATCGGGATGCTCGTTCACCTGGTCCCAGTGAAATTGTCCGCCAAATTTCAGGGTGTGCGTTCCGATCACCTTCGACACCGAATCGCTCAAGTAGAGCGTGTTGTTGACCTGGGTTTCATTGGTGATCGGGACACCCATTACGAAGGAAGGAAAAACGATGTTTTCCACGCCTTCAAACTGCGGCGCCTGAACCGTGAAGCCGGGAACCCCATTGGTCACGAAACCCTGCGCCGCCTGGCTTACTCCGAGCCCGCCATGCGGTTGCCCAATCACATTGGCGTTACGGAGATACCCCGCGTGGAACTCATTGACCGTGCCGGTCCCGAAAACCTTCGTATCTCCCAAGCTGACGAGTTGCGCACGTCCGAATGTGAGCGCGTCAAAGCCGGGTATGCTCGCCCCACCCTGCTGTCCGGGATAGGGATTGTCGAGCCGGTAATCGTCAAAAAAGTAGTATGCGGAAAGCTGGCCCAATCGGGTATTGGCATCGACTCGCCCGGAAGACTTATCGTCGCGCACGGTTTGTGAATAAGCCGAAGTGGAAAATTGATCGCTGCCAATATTGGGGGAAGGAATGTAGGGCAGCAGGGCCAAGGCCGGCGCCGACCATGCGTTCGTGGGAATCACCGCGTTCGGGAACACCTGGGAGTAAGGCTCCCCGGTCGTAACGCCATAATGCAGCCTGGCCGAGAGCAGGCTCGCGATGTTGCTTCCACTCACTTTTCCTGTCAAAGAACCAGCCACGTCTGAGAGATTGCCCGAGCGATCCGGAATCGACGGAACCGAAATTTCGCCCGTTTCCACGCCTTCGTTCGTCCGTGTTCCTTGATAATCTCCAAAGAAATAAGCCTTTTGATGCTTGACTGGGCCGCCGAGCGTTCCGCCAAACTGATTCTGCCGGAAGACGGGCCGGCTGGGATCGAAGTAGCCCCGGGCATCGAAAGCGGTGTTGCGCAGAAATTCAAAGGCGTTGCCGTGGAATGAATCGCTTCCCGACTTGGTGATGACCGTCACCATGCCGCCGTTATAATTGCCGTACTCGGGATCGAAATTGTTCGTCAGAACGCGGAATTCATCGATCGAGTCCAGGTTCGCCACAATGGATGTGCCGCCATTCATGTGCTCCTGCACATCGATTCCGTCCACCAGGAAACCGTTCGACGATTCCCTCTGTCCGTCGATCGACAAGTTCCCTGGATTCAAATCGCCCGAGGGGGAAAGACTTCCGGTTACGCCCGCCATGATTACGGAATTGGGCAACAAGGTTGAAACCGGAGTGACGCCGGGTTGGATTGGCAGCAGATCGGTATAGCTCCGTCCGTTCAAAGGTAGCGCCGTCATTTGCGGGCCGGTGACGAGGTCACCCAGATGAGTGGCCACCGTATCCACTTGCGCCTCAACGGCCGCTCCAGCCGCTTCCACAGTTACGGTCTCCGATTGCTCTCCCAAGGCAAGCACGGCATCCACTCTGAGCGCTGCATCGGTATCGACCGTCAAGTCTGTTTTCGTCTGGGGCCTGAACCCGGTGGCTGCAATCGTCAAGTCGTAGTGACCAACCGGAAGAGTCGGGAAGGAATAGAACCCCTGTCCGTTCGAAATCGTTTTATACTCCGACTTCAGAGCGGTATTGACCAGCGTAATCGTCGCGCCCGGAACTACAGCGCCGCTCGGGTCCTTCAGCGTCCCTGAGATGTTACCGTTGGCCGCCGCCCAGAGCGCGACTGGCGAACCAACCAGCATCAGGGTCGCGGCAATGCTCAGGAGCAGAAAGAAAATAAGAGTTCTTATCGGGTGCATATTGCGTGTCGTACCTTTGCTAGATGCGGGTGCGTCGTATAGGAGATCAAAGAATAACGCCGCTCTTCAGTTCGAAAGTTCAAATGAAATTGAATTTCATTTTCATAATGCCAGCCGGACGACTGGCTGCGCTGTGATTTGGGTCACACCTTGATGTGCGTCGCCGCCACCCCAGATTCCGGCCTTTTTCTTCCTCGCTATTCGGCCAAACGCATAAGTTTTGACAAAATGTCAGGTTAGATATAATCTAATTCGTTCATGGACGCCGAGGCGATTCAACTATCGTTGGAAGGCAGGGGGTTGCGATGCACTCCGCAGCGCTACGCCGTGATGGCATTCTTGATGGAACACAACCGGCATCCCACGGCTGCGGAAATCTTCGAAGCCGTGAACCGCGCGGATCCGCGCTCTTCCAGGGCCACGACTTATAACAATCTGCGGGACTTGGTGCAGGCGGGGTTGGTGCGTGAAGTGGCCGTCGAGGGCCGCGCCGCGCGATTCGATGCGAAAGGCATGCGGCACCACCATTTCATCTGCGACCGCTGCGGCAATGTTGAGGACATTGCGTGGTACGACGTGCCCAAGCCTGCCTCGCGTTCTCTCGGTAAGCGGATTCTTCGCGAATGCGAACTCATTTTCCGGGGACTCTGCACGAAGTGCGCTCGGCGGCGCGCTTCCCGTTAAGCGTCGCAGGCGGGTAGATACCGGATGATTGGCGCGCTTCGGCTAGGCGTGGCCGGCGATTGCGCCAATGGGAAAAAACTTTTTGTATTTCATCGCAGTCTTTTACGAAGGAGATGAACTCATGGAAAAAGAACTCGCCAAACAGGAACAAAACACGTCAACCGAATCCAAGTGCCCGGTAATGAGCGGCGCCCGCACACATACGGCCGCGACGAATGCGGACTGGTGGCCGAATCAGCTAAACCTGAAAATCCTGCACCAGCACTCCCCGCTGTCCGATCCTATGGACAAGGGGTTCAACTACGCGAAAGAATTCAAGAGCCTCGACCTGAATGCCGTGATCAAGGACCTGCGTGCCTTGATGACGGACTCGCAGGATTGGTGGCCGGCCGACTTCGGCCACTATGGGCCACTGTTCATTCGTATGGCGTGGCACAGCGCGGGTACGTACCGCATCGGCGACGGCCGGGGCGGGGCCGGAGCCGGTCAGCAGCGCTTCGCGCCGCTCAATAGCTGGCCGGACAACGTGAACCTCGACAAGGCGCGCCGGCTGCTGTGGCCGATCAAGCAGAAGTATGGGCGGAAAATCTCCTGGGCCGACCTTATGATTCTCGCCGGCAACGTCGCGCTGGAGTCGATGGGCTTTAAGACGTTCGGTTTTGGCGGCGGGCGCGCGGACGTCTGGGAGCCCGAAGAGGACATCTACTGGGGCCCGGAAGGCAAGTGGCTGGCGGACGAGCGCTACAGCGGCGACCGTGATCTTCAGAATCCGCTGGCGGCCGTGCAAATGGGTCTGATCTACGTGAATCCGGAAGGGCCGAATGGAAATCCGGATCCCGTCGCGGCGGCCAAGGACATTCGCGAAACGTTTGCCCGCATGGCGATGAATGACGAGGAGACGGTTGCGCTCATTGCCGGCGGTCACACCTTCGGCAAAACCCACGGCGCTGCCGATCCGAACAAGTATGTCGGCCCCGTACCCGAGGCCGCTCCCATTGAGGAGCAGGGCCTCGGCTGGAAGAGCAAATTTGGCACGGGCAAAGGCGATGACACGATCGGCGGCGGCCCGGAAGTCATCTGGACGACGACGCCTGCAAAGTGGAGCAACAACTTCTTCGAGAACCTGTTCGGCTACGAATGGGAACTGACCAAGAGTCCGGCCGGTGCTTATCAGTGGGAGCCGAAAAATGGCGCAGGCGCCGGTAAGGTGCCAGATCCCCACGATCCCTCCAAGCGGCGCGCGCCATCGATGCTGACCACGGATCTCTCTTTGCGGTTCGACCCTGCTTACGAAAAGATTTCACGGCGCTTCTACGAGCATCCGGATCAGCTCGCAGACGCGTTTGCGCGGGCGTGGTTCAAGCTGACGCACCGCGACATGGGGCCGATCTCGCGCTACCTTGGCCCGCTGGTTCCGAAGGAGCCCCAGCTGTGGCAAGACCCTGTTCCCGCTGTGGATCATAAATTGATCGGGGAGAAGGAGATTGCCGCTCTGAAGGCGAAGATCCTCAAATCCGGACTGTCGATCTCCCAACTGGTCACGACTGCCTGGGCATCGGCGTCGTCGTTCCGCGGCTCCGACAAGCGCGGTGGGGCGAACGGAGCGCGCATTCGTCTCGCGCCACAAAAGGATTGGGAAGTGAACCAGCCGGCCGAACTGGCGAAGGTTCTCAAGAAGCTGGAGGCAATCCAAAAGGAGTTCAACAGCTCGAAGTCGGGCGGGAAGAAGGTCTCGCTGGCTGACCTGATCGTTCTGGGCGGCTGCGCAGCCGTCGAGGAAGCTGCGAAAAAGGCCGGGCACAAGGTGAAGGTTCCTTTCTCGCCGGGGCGCACGGATGCTTCGCAGAAGCAGACCGACGTGCACTCATTCGCCGTAATGGAGCCGATCGCGGATGGGTTCCGCAACTATCTCCGGAACGGACACCAAACATCGGCGGAGGAATTGCTGGTGGATCGGGCGCAGTTGCTGACACTGACTGCCCCGGAGATGACGGTTCTCGTCGGCGGCATGCGCGCCCTGAACGCTAATTTCGGGCAGTCGAAGCACGGCGTCTTCACGAAGCGGCCCGAGACGCTGACGAATGATTTCTTCGTCAACCTGCTCGACATGAATACGAAGTGGGAGCCCTCCTCTACATCAGAAGGCGCGTATGAGGGACGCGATCGCGCGACGGGCAAAATCACATGGACCGGCACGCGTGTCGACCTGGTGTTCGGTTCGAACTCGCAGCTGCGGGCAATCGCGGAAGTCTATGGAAGTAACGACGCGAAGGGGGCGTTTGTGAAGGAGTTCGTGGCTGCATGGGACAAGGTGATGAACCTTGATCGCTACGACCTTGCCTGAGCTCGGCGGAAAACAGAGCTGTCCACCTGGTACTAACTCCGGTTCCTGTGGTTTGGATCGGCAAAAACGGAGGTGGCGCTTTTCTTGGCCCGCGCGGGCCGGATCGCGCCCCCTCTGATTCTGCCAGGGTCTTAATAGGGTCCGAGTTTGCCACCTCCTCAGAATCGCCGGGGCACGATCAGAACTCCAAGCGCGCCTGAAAAGCGATCATGCGTGGACTGCTATCGCCACCTAACCCGACTCCAAGCAAGCCGGTCGGCGGAGATGTGGTGTAGGTGAGCGCTCCAAATCCAGTTTGCGTGGAAGGATTTCCTGGAATGCCGGCCTGCACCATACTGGGAAGCGCGAAATTCGGATGGTTGAACACATTAAAGAACTGACCCTCAAACCGCAGCTTCACGTGCTCGGTCAAGGGAAACCATTTTGTCAGATAGAAGTCGCTCCAGAGGAAATCGGGACCGCGCAAGGCATTGCGGCCGAGGTTTCCGAATTGGCAAGTCTGCGGGCTGTCGCCGCCATAGCACTGTCCTGTACTCGGATCGACCGCCGATACGAAGGCGTCAGGATTGAGCCACTGCAGCGTTCCCGCCTGCGTTACGCCCGGAATCGGATGATGCTCATACAGCGGAACGCCGGGAACGGCACTGGCGAACTGTGGTCCGCTGCCCTGCACAATTCCGTTTCCGTTGGCTGAATAAGGCGTGCTCAACACCGAGAACGGAACTCCGCTGTGCCAAAACGCCGTTCCGGAGATCTGCCAGCCGTTGAGCACATAGCCCAGAGAATCACTGCGCACTCTGATCGGCAACTGATAGACATACTGCGCGTTGAGATTGTGCCGGATGTCGTAGTCACAAGGCCCATAATCGCGGGCCAGGTCTCCGGGCAGAGGCGAAAGAATCCCTCCCGCGGAAAACGAAAGGAATCCTCCGTTCGAGACCGTATCCATGCAACGGCTCCAGGTGTAGTTGACCTGTCCCTGCAAGCCATGGCCGAGGCGCTTCATCGCGGTCAGTTGAAGGCCGTTGTAGTGGCTGTTCGCGCCGGTGGAGAACTGCGTCACCGCGGCAAATCGCGGGTCCGTTGGCTGCATGTAGGGAAACGGAGCAAAACAACCTTGGCATACGGTCTGGTAACCGTTCACTTGTGTCGAGTACGGCTGGTTTACGGCGCGCGTGCCCACGTACTGCGCTTTTATACTAGCCGTGGTTCCGAATTGATGTTCGATGCCTAGGCTCCATTCCATGAAGTAGGGCGCGTGGAGTTTGCCATCGGGGACGGCCGTGATCGCAACCGGCGGAAGCGAGGGCAGGCTCTGGGGAAATCCCAAAGTAAAAGTCTGGTTCGCGGCAACGATTGCGCCGACAGCGCTGTTCGTCACCAGGGGCGCGATGCCGGAGCAGCCGACAACCGGGTCGCAGCCCGCCGATCCGGCTTGGCCCACAGTGCCGAGCAGTCCTCCCTGAAACGTCTTGTCGTACGGAGGGTTGGCGCCGATCAGATCGGCCACCGTGCCCGGCAAGATGTCGCTGAAAATTCCGAAGCCGGCGCGGAGCACGGATTTCGACTCGAACTGCCAGGCAATCGCCGTTCTCGGCTGCAGAATGGCCACGGGCGTGGACGAGAACAGATTGCCGAGATGAGTTTGAATAGCCTCGTCCAGCGGTTGACTGGCAGCATGGGAGATGGAATTGAAAGAGCCGCGAAGACGAGCGACCTGATCATGAGGATTCAAAGGATTGGAGTTGAAAGTGTCGCGCAGACCGAACGTCCAGGTCAGTTTGTGAGTCACTTTCCAGGTGTCCTGCGCGTAGAGATCGAGATTAAGAAAGTTGAAGGGCTCGTTTGCGTTCGAAGGGAAAGCCTGCGACGCAGTGTTCGCTACTCCATAGATAAATTGCAGCAGGTTCGCGTAGGTCACGGTGGGCACTGTGCCTTCCGTGAAGTCAAAGTCATTCAGCCGGAAAATGCGGGTATTGGTTCCGAACCGCAGTTCGTGAGCGCCATGGCTCCAGGCGAGATTGTCATTGATAAAGAATCGCGAAGCGCGCCGGCCTTGTACCCAGGTGTTGTCCAAGCCTCCGATGGGCGTGAAGGCGTTCGCGCCGGTACCCTGTAACACGATCGGGAACGCCGAAAGTGTTTGCTGAAAGTTGCTGGGCCCAAACAAGCTTTCATACCAGGAGAACGCAGGATTGAAGTAGTTCACCAGGTTCTGCGAGAAGACGTGCGTGCATCCTGCGGCGAAAGAATAGAGAGGCTGCGGCGAAAGGGCGTTGAACGCCGGGTTGATGGGGTCCGTGTAGGCAGCCTGCAAACCAGTGTCCGACTGAAAGCGAAACCAGGCCGTATCTTTCTGATTGATGTTGTAGTCGACGCGGACCGTCTGTACCTGCTCGTGGTCGTCGCTGGAGTGCGAAATGCTCTGCCGGTTGGCGCAACCGTTTCCATTCGGCGGATTGCCCGCGGCCGCAGTTCCGTCTGCATTGATAGGACACCAGAGTACCTGGGTCGGCGTGCCGCCGGTATTTCCATAGAGCTTGAACATTTGCTGATAGAACGGAATTTCCTGCGGCGCGGCGGGATAGCAATTTTCATTAGGCCCGCTAGACATGCAGCCCGTCGTTTGACCTGAGCTAAGCTGGCTCAAGACGTATGTCTGGAACAGCGCACTGGGATTGGGAACAATCGTGGGCGTGACGATGGGCAGTGCGATCCGCACCCATTCGCTGTCAAAAAAGAAAAACAGTTTATTGCTCGCAATCGGCCCGCCCACACTGCCCCCAAAGTGATTCACCGTCGACCTGGGTTTGTGATTTCCCGGAGTCGCATTGGTGAAGTAGTCCGCCGCATTCAGCAGCGAACCATTCCACAGTTCATAGAGATTCCCGTGAAACTGGTTTGTGCCAGACTTGGTGACGTAGTCGACTTGCGATGCACCATACCGTCCCTGGTCCACGGAATAGGAAAGCGTGTTGACGGCCACTTCCGCTATCGAATTCAATCCCAGGACGAGGTTGGTTGAGAGTCCGCTGTTCAGATTAGTGAGGGGGTCGTTCGTTTCCAGCCCGTCGACGATGTAGCCGTTGGAGAGGGCGGGCAGGCCGTTAAACTCCACGTTTCCGTACCCGTTCGTGCCGCCAACAAAATCGTTGCTGCTGCCGGCCGTATTGATCAGGGCTCCAGGAGCAAATTGCAGAGGGTAGGTCAGGTCCCCTCCCGGATTCGGTAAGTCCTCCAGGGCCGGTGCAGTCAGAGTCATGGATGTGTTTGCATTTTCCAGGTTAATGAGTGGAGCTTCACTGCTGACCTCAACCGCTTCATTGGACCGCGCCACCTTGAGCGTAAAGTCCACAGTCTGCTTTTGACCCAGGCCCGAAACGACGTTGTCATTTTGCTGCGGTTCGAAGCCTTGTGCTTCCGCTCTAGCCGAATAGGTGCCCGGCTTTAACTGTGGAAAATCGAATCGTCCCACGTCATCGGTCCGGGCAGTACGCTTCAGACCGGTCTCGCGATTGGTGATGGTCACAGTGGCACCGGGCACGACGGCGTTGGTTGAATCTCGAACCTGGCCAACGATGGCGCTGGTGGTTTCGCCTTGTGCCAGCGCTTCCGCCGGAAGAAGACACGCCACCGTCAATACAAGAAAAGCAAAGTACGTTGCCCGCGCCATGGATACCCCACTGATTTGCCCTAAGGTCGCAATGTGTCCCTGGTTGATCTATTAACCGGAGGTTATTTTGTTTAGTTAACCACAGTTAACACAAACAAGCAAGGCCGAGAGGGGCCGGCTGGGCAACCTGGGCGATTGTGTCCGAGTGACGGGCAACCCGGAAGTCAACCATCATCCGTCGGATTGGTCCCGATAAACGCCCTGGCAGTAACCGACTAAGTATTGGCGAGAAGCCGACTTATCGGTACCTACCGCTTTCCATGCCCCGAATCCGTGGTACTTCTGAATAGCCAGGAAGGCACCGCCCACGGTTACTTCAGTTCATCCTGCACCCGGATTAGGCTAAGAGATTGAATGAGATAGACGGTATCATGCGCGTGTGAGGTGCCCAAGAATTGAGCGCGCGCTGTCCTTTCTGCTGCTGATGGCGGCGCCTCTTTGTGCCCAAGAATATAGTTTCCGCACCTTCGGGAACGCTGAAGGGCTCAACAACCTTGCGGTGAGGCAAATCTACCAGGACCGCGCGGGTTTCATCTGGGTGAGCACGGAAAATGGCATCTTCCGGTACGACGGCGATCGCTTCGAGGAATTTGGACCAGAGCAGGGGATTCCGATCACCTCGGCGGCCGCTTTCGGCGACGCTCCGGACGGTTCTCTGCTGGCTGGGGGACCCTTTGGACTCTACCGTCTGCGTGGCAATCGTTTCGAAAAACTTTCCGTCAATTTCAAGACCGTCAGTTGGGCACAAGGGATCCAGTCGGACGGGAAAGGACACACGTTCCTCGGAACTGACGCGGGTCTGATGGAACTCGAGTCAGAGCCGGGACAGGAGGGATTTGTGGTCCATGGGCTTCTCCAGCCAGCGGGAACCACCGATCCGAGCGCCTATGCGGTTCTGGCGGATGGCGACGTCCTGTGGTATGGATGCGGGCAGCAACTGTGCCGCCGGGACCGGGACGGAACGCGAGTCTTCGGAACCGAGAGCGGACTGCCCAGGTCTCCCTTGATCGTGATCCGCAAAGATCGCGACGGTAATCTCTGGGTAAGGACGAGGACTTTGGGCGTATTTGAGTTGTCGGCGGGCGAGAGAAAATTCCGCAGACCTGCTGCGCTGGTCAAGGATGCGGTGATTGGGATTCCCGGCGTCGATGCCGACGGGCGGGTTCTGCTGCCGTCGCCGGACGGGCTGCTGATCTGGGATGGAAAGGGCTGGCAAAGGATCGGCCGGTCGTTGGGGCTGCGGGGAGCGGTCTATTCGGTATTTGAGGACCGGCAGCACACGCTATGGATCGGGTTGGCGGGGCGGGGACTGGCGCAGTGGCGAGGGTACCTGGAGTGGAAAAGCTACTCGACGGCCAGCGGGCTGGCGAGCGATATCGTGTACGAGATTCAGCCCCAGGCCGACGGCACACTGTGGGTCGGCACGGAGGGAGGGTTACTGCGAGGGGAACGCCGAGGGTCGGGCATCCGCTGGAGGAAGATCGCAGGACTGGATGGATTTCCGATACACGGCGTGCGCTCGGCTCCGAACGGGGATTTGTGGATCGGCACGGAAGCGCACGGCGCGGCCCGCTTTCATGTGCGAACGGGAACGGTGGAGTGGTTCGGCGCGGCACAGGGTCTATTGGGGAAGTCCGCCTACACGTTGCGCTTCGATCGCGAGTACAGGCTGTGGGCGGCGACGGATGCTGGACTGTATTTGGCGACTTCGCCGTATCAAAAGTTCTCTCGGGTCACCGACTTGCCGGCTACGCAAATTTGGGCGGTGGCGGAAGGGAGCGATGGCAGCATATGGGTAGGAGGCGCCGACGGGCTTTTCGCGTACACGAACGGACCATGGAAGCATTTCACGCGCAGCAACGGATTAAGCAATCAGGAAGTGCTGGCGCTGGGTGCGGGCCAGAACGGGGAGATTTGGGTTGGATATCGATTCGGGGGCGGCATCGACCGCGTACATCTGAATCCGAAGGGGTTGACAGTTGAGAAAGGCGTGCAGAGACCGGGCAGCGATGGGCTCGTGTATTTTCTGGAGTTCGACGCAGCCGGGCGCTTGTGGGCGGGCACGGAGCGGGGCGTGGATATGTGGAATGGGTCGCGCTGGAGCCACTACGATACCAGCGACGGCCTGGCGTGGAACGATTGCGATCTCAACGGGTTCGCTCAAGAACCGGATGGCACCGTCTGGATCGGAACCAGCGGAGGTCTCTCGGAATTCAAACCGCATTCGCGGCTCGTTCCCGAAGCGCCGATTGAGGTGGTTTTCACCAAACTGGTGATGGGAGGGATGGATGTTTCGGGGCGGAACAGCCCATCGGTCAGCGCGCACGCGAACTCTCTGATCGCGCACTACTCCGCGCTGAATGTTTCCAACGACGACCGCATTCTGTTTCGCTACCAGCTCATCGGCTCGAATTCGACCTGGACCGAGACCACGCAACGAGAACTGCAGTTCGCCCAACTGGCGCCGGGAGCCTATCGTTTGGAGGTCGAAGGGCAAGACGGGGACGGCGGCTGGGGCGGGCACAAGGCGGAATTCGCTTTCAGAATTCTGACGCCGTGGTATTCGTCGTGGTGGTTCATCGGGATCTGCGTGGTCACGCCCTTGTTGGCCGCGGGAGTTGTGGTGCGATTGCGAGTCCTGAACGCCCGACGACGAGAGCGCGAACTGCAGCAACTGAAGGCGGCGCATGACGAGATCAGGAACCTGGCGTTCTTCGACCCGCTGACCGGCCTGCCCAACCGCCGCCTGCTTTTGGACCGGTTGCAGCAAACGTTGGCGGCCAGCATAAGGAGCAAGCGCAAGCGTGCGCTGCTTTTCGTCGATCTCGACGATTTCAAGACGCTGAACGACACTCTTGGCCATCACATCGGCGACCTGCTGTTGCAGGAGGTGGCGCGACGGATTCTGGCGAACATCCGTGAAACCGACACGGTAGCGCGATTGGGTGGCGACGAGTTTGTGGTGTTGCTGCAAGACCTGAGCGAACCGCCGGAGGATGCGGCGGCGCAGGCGAAGATCGTCGCCGAAAAGATTCTCTCCACGATTCATCAGCCGTACCGGCTCGATGGCCGGGAATGCCGCAGCAGTTCGAGCATTGGGATAACGGTATTCGGAACTCCGCAGGACAGCACAAATGAAGTTTTGCAACAGGCGGATATTGCGATGTACCAGGCGAAGGCCGCGGGCCGCAACACACTGCATTTCTTTGCCCCGGCGCTGCAGACGGCGGTCAATGCGCGCGCGGAGATGGAGGAAGACCTTCGCCAGGCGATCAACAGAAAGGACTTCCGGCTCTACTATCAGGCGCAAGTGGATCGGGGCGTGCTGGTCGGCGCCGAAGCGCTCATCCGCTGGAAGCACCCGAAGCGCGGCTATTTGCCACCCGACGATTTCATTCCGTTGGCGGAGCAAACCGGGCTGATCCTATCTCTCGGAGACTGGGTCCTGGAAACCGCGTGCAAACAGATTACGGCTTGGGCGACTCGGAGAAGTATGTCGCATCTGACCGTGGCAGTGAACATCAGCGCCCGGCAATTGCTCAATCCGGACTTTGTGAAAAATGTACTGGCGACGCTGGACCGTACGGGAGCCAACCCACAAAACCTGAAACTGGAACTGACCGAGAGTATGTTCGTGGACGATCTTGGCGATGTCGTCGCCAAAATGACGGAGCTGAGGGCTCACGGTCTGAGATTCTCGTTGGACGACTTCGGCATGGGTTATTCTTCGCTGGGATACCTGCGGCGATTGCCGCTGGACCAGTTGAAGATCGCCCAGGAGTTTGTGCGCGACATTCTGGTGGATGCCAGCAGCAGCGCCATCGCGCAGAGCATTATTTCTCTGAGCAAGGCGATGGGTCTGTCGGTGATCGCGGAGGGCGTCGAAACGGAAGCGCAGCGAGACTTCCTGGCTCGTCTCGGGTGCCATTCGTTTCAGGGTTTCCTGTTCAGCGGACCGGTGCCGTCGGAGGAGTTCGAATTATTGTTGCCCGACTTAGCCAAGGCCGCTTCCCAAAATCGCCAGTAACTCCTGGGGATCTTGGAATACTCGCAAAGGACCAAGACAGGCTCGTCCAGATACAAAGCTCATAGTCGCCCGGGGCACCGCCTGACGCTTCCTGTAAGCCCGTTCTTGGACATGAGCCGGATTCGCAGAAATTGGGGCGATGCATTCTCACTGATCCTGAAAACACATCTGCACCAGTTCTTTTGGCGGTAGGTCAGTGGCAATTCAGCAAAGATTCTGCTGACGCACCCCGCTTCTCTATCGAGGCGAATAGGCGACCGCTTTGATTTCGATGACCAATCCCGGACGAGCGAGAGCGGCAATCTCGAGAATTGTCCACGTAGGAAACGGCGCTTGGAGATACCGGCTCTTAATCTCCACGAAACGGGCCAGATGCTTCTGAAGTCCAACATGGTAACTGACGAGCTCGACAATATCGTTCAGCGAGCAACCGGCAGCCTCGAGGACAATCTTAAGGCGATCCAATGCATTCACAATTTGTGTCTCGTCATCCTGCGGCATGGAACCATCCGGATTGAGACCGATCTGGCCGGCCACGTAGACGAAATCGCCGGCCCGTACCGCTGCCGAGTAACCGAATTTTTCAAAAACAGTCGAACCATCTTTGGTTGCAAAAATTGGGTTCGACGGATTCACTGCCTCTTTTTTCTTCATCAAAGCTCCTTGAAAGATCCTTTACAATCGCGCACCTGGAGGAAGATCGAGCCCGAGCAGAAGCCGGCCGTAGGCTTCGCCGATTGCCTCAGGCTGCAACAAGAAATGCGAACTCATGGCATGCAAATCGCGGAACAAACGTTCTGCCCTTGATCCGGTTGGCAACAAGCTGCCTCCCAGTGCTGAAAACATTTTCTGAGCGGCGGCAAGCGCAATCCGGGCCACCATCGCCAACCGCATTCTAATCGCTCCACGCTCGTCCGGTGTGAGAGGACGGCCGGTCCGGATGATTTCGAGCACGAGATTTGCGTCGTCCAGTAGAGCCTGACGCATGATGGTCATGGTGGCTTCCCCGATTGCGGCGTCGATTTGTGCCATTTTGTCGTCCCGCTGCCGTTGTTGGGTTCCTGAGTTCACGCGTGTTTTCACCACCTCGCGAAACTCCTCCGCCACCGCGGATGCCACTCCCAGTAGCGGCGCGAGCACCGACATGGCGAATATGGAGTTAAGCGGATAGTCATAGATGGGCTCACGGTTGGGACAGGTGGGATGTTTTTCGCCGGCTTGGAGTTGGCTCCAGCTCAGCCAGCGATGTTCGGGAACGAATGTCGGCTTGAGGGAAATATCTTTGCTCCCGGTGCCGCGCATTCCGAGCACATTCCAGCTCGAATGATCAATGGAAAATGCATCCTGCGGCACGAGCACCACATGCGGGTCCGGGGCGCCACTGTTCTTGTCCGGCAGCGGCACCAATAAACCTGCCCAGGATGCGACATCGATGCCCGATGCGTAGCGCCAGCGGCCGCCGACCATCGCCCCACCCGCGGCTCGCTCGACCGTAATTCCTGCCCCGACGCCACCAGTAAGCATGGAGACGATGGCCGGCTTGCCGCACAGGAAAACATCACGCTGGGCCTGCTCGGAAAATTTGCCGAGCATCAAAATGTTGGCGCTGTTGAGGCCGACGATCCAGGCACACGAGCCGCAGCCCCTGCCGATTTCAAATACTGCCTCCCAGGCTTCGCGTGGCGTACAGCCCAATCCTCCGAAGAGGGGGGGGTTGCATCATGCGGAACAAGCCGGCAGCAGCCAGGCGTTCCACTACATCCTCCGGAATCCGCTTCGCTGCCTCAATCTCTGTCGCGCGGCTTTGCAACCAGCCGGACAGAGTCTTGGCCTTTTGGGCCACGTCGCCGACTTCCGCTCCGTTCCCCTTTGATGTATGCAGTATTGTCATTGCCAGTGTTCGATCTTCCCACCGGGCGTTTCAGGCAACCAGTCGAAACAATTTAGACCTGGAGTCAGGTGCAACTTTGTATCGCCAGATACGCTGCGCTTTGCTAATCTGTTGGACTGATATAGAGAGGATGATGCCCTCGACACAAGCGCGGATGAGGCAAAAGACAGCCAAGACCAGGAAGATACCGGGAACGTGGCGCATCAATCCCGAGCTCGCCCGTCTGATCATGGGCCAGGAGAGTTCTGGGCGGGCGCGCCACTTCCGCAAGAATGAAGTCATTTACGACCAAGGCACGATCTCCAGCAAGTTCTACTTTGTGGTTTCGGGGCTGGTTCAGGTTTCGATTGTGCGAGTGGATGGAGTGGAGGTGGTACTCGAATTCATGGGGCCCGAGACCATCTGTGGCGAAGGAGATGCGTTCGACCGGTTGCCGCGGTTTTCGCGAGCGGTCGCGCTGGAAGAAACCGACACCATCGAGTTCGACACGACGCGGATGGAAAAGGTGTTCGCTCAGCACCCGGAGTTTGCCGCAGCGTTGTTGCGGGTGACCAGTCTCAAGCAGCGGGTACTGGCCGTGAGACTCGAGCACCTTGCCTCGCGCGAGCCGGAGGAGCGGATCATGGATTTGTTTCATCGACTCCGGGAGATGTTCGCGGTCGATCACCCGGGTGGGAAACTCCTCCTCACGCGTCTCACTCATGAACAGATCGCCGCCCTGACCAGTACCTCTCGGGTTACGGTGACCCGCGCCATGCGGACCTTGCGCGAAGCCAACAAGATAGACATTCTCGGCGGGTATATTCTGTTGCGAACCTTCCGCAACGAGTGAGATGCCGCTTCCAGTTTCACTGCAATCGGCGTGTATCCCCTGATACAGACGATACGGGGCCCGAGAGCAGTAGCCTCTGATGGACCGGCTAGACCATACTCTGCCGGCGACCGATAGGCGGCGGTTCGTGGGGAGCCGTAGAGGGGCATAGATGCTGGAGGAAAGGACTGTTTGGTATCGGCGGCTTTTTGGCCGGTGGGCCACTGGAGTTGCCGTGATTCTGGCGGAAGATGGGGACCAACTGGTTGGGTTAACCGTCAACTCATTGACCTCGGCGAGCCTAAATCCGCTCCTGCTGTTGTTCTGCGCCCGTAACGAAAGCCGCTCCGCCGCGGCCGTCCTTCATTTACGCCGCTTCTCTGTCAACGTGCTGGCCGCACACCAGGAGCACATTGCGCGACACTTCTCCGGTGCAAGGGATCGAGATCTCAAGCTCGGCTGCGCTCGAGGAGATGGGTTCGTGTGGTTGGATGGCTCGAATGCCGTGTTTCGATGCGAGGTGGAAGCTGCCTATCCCGGTGGCGATCACCGCATCATCCTCGGCCGGGTGGTCGACATGCTGGGTCCGGAGCAATGCGACCGTTCACTGATTTATCACAATGGTTGCTATTCCCATCTTGGGCGGCAGACAGAGGGTAGGGCGCGGGTGGGCGCAAGACGATCAGGAGCCGAACAGCCATGACTCAATTTGCCTCCAAGGGAGACTTGACTCCGAAGAAGATCAGCTTCCGCCGGCTTTCGGAGAATGCCTATGCATACACTGCGGAGGGTGATCCGAATTCGGGCGTGGTAATTGGCGATGACAGCGTTCTGGTGGTAGATACGACTGCCACACCAGTGATGGCACGCGCGCTGATCGGGCACATCCGAAAAGTCACGGACAAACCCATCCGGCATGTAGTTTTGTCGCATTACCATGCGGTTCGCGTGCTTGGAGCATCGGCTTACAAAAGCGAAGGCTGCGAACACACCCTCGCCAGTCGCGGCACTTATGAACTGATCGTGGAGCGCGGGGCGCAAGATATGCAGTCCGAGATTGAGCGTTTCCCACGGCTCTTCCAGGCGGTGGAGTCCATTCCCGGGCTGACCTGGCCGAATCTGACCTTCGAAAGGCAAATCACGCTGCGCCTGGGGAAACTGGAAGTGAACATCATGCACTTGGGTGCCGGCCACACCCGGGGCGATACCGTTGTCTGGCTGCCGCAGCAGCGTATTTTGTTTTCAGGGGATCTCGTGGAGTACCAGGCAGCTGCGTACACCGGCGATGCGCAGCTTCAGGAGTGGCCAATCACACTTGATGAACTGCGCGCCCTGGAGCCGCAACAACTCGTTCCCGGCCGTGGACCGGCGCTCGAGAATCCAGATCAGGTGAGCGCCGGGCTTGACTATACGAGAGATTTCGTCACCACGCTGTTTGCCTGCGCCCAGGAATCGGTTGCCGCAAGGAGGACTTTAAAGGAGACGTTCCAATATACGCGCTCAAAAATGGACCCCAAGTTCGGCGGTGTGTTCATCTACGAGCACTGCTTGCCTTTCGATGTCTCCCGGGCCTACGACGAGGCCAGTGGCATCAAGAGTCCCAGAATCTGGACGGCACAGCGGGATAAGGAGATGTGGGCGTCACTCCAGGGTTAGACCTTGCGCTCCGCGCCACTCAAACCGCGGCGGAACCGTTGCATCGGACAATGGTCTTCAAGCCCTGCTGGTGAGTGAGCTTTTCCATTGCGCCAAGAGTCTCCTCCAATGACACAGAGGCAGTCACCAGACGCATCACGTCGAGCTTGCCGCTGGAAATCAGCTCCACGGCCTTGCGGAAGTCGGGGGGGCCGAACCCGAAGGAGCCGGTGAGCAAAACTTCGTCGTAATGAATCCGATTCATGTCGACGGGAAGGCTGGAGCCTGCAGGCATACCGGCAAAAAGGTTGATTGCGCCTCCCTTGCGGACGACGCCGAACGCGGTCTGCGCGGCCGCTACGTCGGCAACCGACACGATCACCTTTTCGGCGCCTTCACCCGCAGTGGCCCGGAGAACGGCGGCTCCCACATCTTCGTGCCGTGCATCGATGACTAGGTCGGCGAGCGCGGAGGCCACCTGCAGCCTTTCCGGCGTAATTCCGCTGACGATGACGAGGTGCGCGCCAATGCAACGCCCGATTTCGGCCTGGAGAAGGCCCATCACTCCGTCTCCGATGATGAACAGCGATTCTCCGGCTTTTACGTCGATGGAAGAGAAAGCATGCAAACAGCAGGCCACGGGCTCGGCAAAACAGATCGCAGTCGAGTTCGAGGATTCCGGCAAGGCAATCATGCCTTGCAACACCAGACGCCGCGGAACCCGAACAAACTCGCTGAAACCTCCGGGATCGAGGGCTTCGTCGAAAAGATGAGGACACAAGCTGTATCGACCGTGCAAACACTGAGGGCAAGAACCGCAGGGCACGTAGGGTGCTACCACCACCCGCGCTCCGCGCCGCCACTGGCCCGAACCCGGCGCGTCGGTGATAACTCCGGAGATTTCGTGCCCCAATCCGGATCCGGGACGAATCTTGGGGTGGCCACGCTGGAACGTCTTAATGTCGGTCGCGCAGATGCCGCAGGCTTCCACCGCCAGCACCACTTCTCCGCTTGCGGCTTGAGGTACGGGGATTTCCTCGATGCGAATATTGCCAGGGCCGTAATATTTGAGCGCCTTCATGCTGACCTCGGATTCTTAAGGACGCGGACTCCTCGCACTGCGTCCTTGCGAACGGAAATAACGATACGGTCCGACTGCTTTAAGAGGCGTAAGGGATTGCCGTCGACGCACAATACAGCGTCGTCGCGCACCTTCTCCACCAAGATGCTGACCTCCTCAGAGAGTGTGACATAACTGGAAATCACCGGAGCCGCGCACAACAGGGCGGCGGCACTCATCTGCACCTGCACCAGCGGCAAGCTGGAAACTAGACATCCCGCAGGAAGACCTGCGAGAGCGGCGAGACAAATACCGCCAGAAACGGCCTTTCCAAAAAACGCCGGCTCGGCGAAACCGGCGATGACGGTGCCGATGGATTCCCCTTCCGCAACTACGGTCTCACCGTCTTTGCTGCTTCTCGTCACTCTGGTTTTCGAAGTCGCAACCGGTCGAGGCGTGCCCAGTTCGAGTTTTCCGCGCAAGCGGGCAGCGGCGTCTATATCCCTGACTTGCCCATCGATGGTTCCAACCACCGTATAGCCGATCACCACGTCATTGAACGCTCGCCCCAACAAATCGTCGTTCACACAGGCATTGAGGCAATCCACGTTCCAGGTTTCGAGCTTATCCGGGTGCAGTTGCTTCGCTTCGCTGGCACGACAGCTGACCAGACGCCCGACGTTGGTGGAGCCAGCACCGATTCCGAGGATCGGAGTGCGGCAACCCACCTCGATGCAGACTTGGGCAACATCGGCAAGGGTTCCATCGCCGCCGACCACGACCAGAGCAGCGACATTCTGCCCGGCCACCCACTTTGCTAGAGCACGCGTTCGATCCCGGCCGCTGACCGCTCCGACGTCGTAAACCACAACCCGGCCGCTCCAGCCGGACACGGCCGCCGAGCCTGTCTGCCCGGGTCCGGTCAAAACTTCTTCCGCCCCGATGCTGGAGAGAGTGTTTCTCACGGCCTGCAAGGCCAGTTCAACACCGCTGCCCGCCGATGGGTTCATAATCAACCCGACCCGCCGCCACTCCTCAGCCATGGACCGCCTCCACCAGCGACGCCGTGATGTTGCCAGGGTCCACCGACTGCCAGACGTTGCGGCCCACAGCCACCCCTTTGGCGCCAGCGCTCAGAGCGTCGCGCGTTGAGGAAAGAAGTTGCTCCGGGCTTTGTTTAGACCCGCCGAGCACCACCACCGGACGGTAACAGCTGTTCGTGACGGTGCGAAAACTTTCAACGCTGCCGCTGTACCGGATTTTGATCAGGTCGGCTCCGAGTTCTGCTCCGACCCGCGCGGCTACCGCGATTTGGTCCACAGCGACCTCCGCGGCGGCAAATCCTCCCGGCAACATTTCCGCCAGCAGAACTACGCCCCAGCGGTCGCACTGACTGGCAAGATTGGCCAGCGCATGCAGGCTGGCGGATTCGCCGGGGGCGCCCACAATTCCCATCGCGGCCACGGCGTCCGCGCCTAACCGTACAGCATCTTCTACCGTCAACGCGGGTTTGGTATCAGACCACTCGCCCGTGAGTGCAGTGGGACCACAGTCAACCCGAAGAATGATTCCGACTCGGCCGAACAGGCTCGAGAAACTTCGCGCCAGACCGGGAGTAACGAGCAGCGCATCGGCGCCATTTTCCGTGACGGCACGAATCAGAGCTTCCGGACGATCAAGTTTCGCCAGAGGCGTAATCCCGGCGATCCCGTGGTCAACGGCCACAATGACAGTCTTACCGTCACGCCCCAAGATCCGATTCAGCCGCATTTCTTTTCCTGGACTCATCTCTAACCTCTCCGCTCCAAGCGCGACTTCCGTGCGCGAACATCGGAATCATGCCAAGAGCTTAAACTCGCACAATATGCCTCTTGCTCGTCACAACCTTGTGCATGCGGGACACCGATCTTCCACCGGGACGCTTCGGCGTCACGCTGCTGACTGAGTTTCTTATTTTCAGATCCGTGGCTAATACAATCTTCCGCGGCGATCCCTCGTCGCCGCTGATGCGGCTTAACAACAGGCGCGCGGCCGTCCGCCCCAACTGATACCCAGGCTGGCAAACTACTGTAAGTGCTGGATCAGAAAACTCGGTGACGTCGAGGCCATCGAAACCAACAATAGAGACGTCGTCGGGACAGGTGAGCTTGAATTCCCACACTGCCGAGAGGGCTCCCAATGCCATCAAGTCATTGGCCGCAAAGATTGCCGTCGGCCGAGGAAGCATCCGCAGCAGCCGCGTGGTGCAGGTGTATCCGCTGGCCCGATCGAAGCGCCCTTCCTGCACGTATTCGGGATCGATCGCAATTCCGGCTTCACGCAACGCACTGCGAAAACCTTCAAGCCGCTCCCTGGCATTCGTCAGGTGAAGAGGTCCGGAGATGATTGCGATCTGCCGGTGCCCCATCCGGATAATGTGTTTTGCGGCCTCGGACGCTCCTTTGTAATTGGCCACAACGACCACGTCGCCCTTCCAGCCCTCGGGAATACGATCCAGACAAACCATCGGTGTACCGGCATTGGGGGAAGATGAGATGGTGCTGCCCACCGAGGGGATGATCAGAATTCCGGCAGGCAGAAAAGACCACAGGTCATTCAGGTACGAAATCTCTTTCTGCGGATCATCGTCCGTATTACAGAGGATCAGCCGGTAGGAGTTCTCATAGGCGATGTCCTCGACGCCGCGGACCACCGACGGAAAGAAAGGATTGGTAATGTCGGGGACGATCATGCCAATGATGTTCGTACGATTCAGGCGCAGTCCGCGCGATAGCTGGTTGGGCATGTATCCGAGGTTTCGAATCGCGTCCAGTACGCGCTGGCGCAAGTTTTCGCGCACCGACAGGCTTCCATTAATTACGTTGGAAACGGTGCCGATCGACACACCCGCTGATTCAGCTATCTGGTGCATCGTGATTCGCGACGGCGTGCTGTTCGTGTTCTTGCCGCTATGCGCCACAAGTAAATTCGCAACCTCTCCCGAACAAAGTCGCCAATATAAAACTCAACACTCCTAGTGCTCTGCCGGCTCCGAATCCACTACGCACCGAAATCCGATAGCTCCCGAGCGATCCAGACTGGGCGCCATCAGCAAATACTTTCCGTGTTCCGAAAGCCGGTATGCCTGCGGGAAGTACCAGCGTGAGCCCTGCGGTTGGTAGTGGCTGCCACCGCGCAGTATCGCGGCGCGAGTATGTTCGTCAACGTACTCGTCGGTCCATTGCCATACGTTGCCGACCAGATCCATCACGCCAAAAGGACTAGCTCCCTTCGGGCGCGCTGTAACATCGCTCGGCGCGGCGATATCGCGCCCCACATCAGGCTTCGGAACAGCATCGTCGATCCAATAATTTCCCCAGGGATACACTCGCGCATCGGTGCCTTGGGCGGCATACTGCCACTCCCATTCGTGCGGCAGGCGTTTGCCGGCCCACTTCGCATAGGCGCGAGCATCTTCCAGCGAAACCCAAATAACCGGCTTGTGCTCCCATCCCTGCGGGAAAGAACCGTTCTTCCAGTCCTTCAGAAAATTATGATCATCCGCCGGGCGATAGTGAGTGGCATCCAGAAAGCTCTTGAACTCAGCATTGGTGACCGGATACTTGTCCATCCAGAACGAACGAATGTGAATCCGCTGCGTGTGATAGCGGCGCGGCGATGGTTCCCAGGGGTACTGAACGTCGACTCCCTCGTCATTCATCCCTTCAATCTCGATGCCGTTTACACGGAAGGTGAAGTCAGCTTCGGGAATTTTCACCATGCCCGCCAGATCCTTGGCGGGTCGTTGCGTGGGTGGAATCTCGACCAGTTGCTGCGGGAGAGTTCGCCATTCCCGGGAGAATGCGCTGAGCGGTTTCTGGCTCAGATTTTGCATGGTCGCCAGCAGCTTTGTCAGACCGGTATCGCCTGCGGTGGAGGTTTCCAGTACAGCACCGTACCCTTCGGCCTCCAAATTGAAATCGAGTACTGATTGATCGCCCTCGCGTCTGGGCTGAAGCTCGGCTCCGTGCCACAAATCGAAGTAACGGACGCCCTGCTTGTACGGCACCACCAACTGCCGTCCATTCGAGTCGTAATGATTGCGGTTCACGATCGTCCACAGGGTCGCGTCCTTCGCCGGAAACTTGCTGGCAAAGACTCCGAAATTCTCGGTGAACGTGTGCGGCTCCCAATCCGGACTGAGCAGCAACGAGCCGAAGGCGCGTTCGATGGTGGCAATCCGGCGCAGGGCCTCGGCGTCGCGCGGCGTCATCTGGTTCCAGATTCCCCAGATGTTCTCCCAACTCTCGAACCCGACGCCGTTGAAGAACGATTGTTGAAGTTCCTCGACGTGATCGTGCGACCATCGGTCGCACATGTTCACCATGTGCCGCGATTCCAGCCACTTGTAGCGGCTCACGGAGGGAACGAAATCGTATTTCCAATAGCCCCAGCTGAAATTGTTATAGGCCAGCATTTCATCGGCCGACAGAGGTGCTTCCGGCTCCAGTGCCAGCGGGTGGCCGGTTTTGTCGGAAGCGCGCCGAAACGATGCCGGCATTCCCTCCTGCGTATCGCCATTAATTCCATCGGCATCCACCGAGGCAAGTTCGCGGGCAATCGCGTCAACATCCGGCACACCTTCGTTGTGAGTGCCCTGGTCCCAAACCATTACCGGGAACAGCACGCGGACGCCGCGGCGATGGAAGTCCCGCACCATTTGGCGAACCCCATCCTCGCCCCCAGGAAGATCACGGAACAGATCGTACTGGTTGCGGCTGTCGATACCCATGTTCGGATACGTGGGCCAGATGAGCACACTGTCGATTCCGCCATAGCGCTTTTCGAGATCATCCACATATCGATCCACGGTGTAGCGGCGGTTCGCGCGATCGTAGAAATACAGATCGTGGACCATCATCTGGGGCTGGACAAAGCTGGACTGCGTCCATTTCAGTTCCGGCCGCTCATACTGCGAACCGTCATAGCCCATCCGGATGAGGTGCTCCGAACGCCAGTGGCGGATGTCGGCAAGCCAGGCGCCGATTTCAGCCCGGCTGCAGGTCTTGGGTTTTGCCGTCGAATTCCCCTGCGGGATCGGAGCACAGTCAGGACCGGGAATCTGTTCCCAAACGGGGGGGTATGCGGTATCTTGCGCCGCGGCAACGGATGCGATCAGCAGCAGACTGAGCCATGCCAAACGAGCGGAAAAAGGTGCCAAGCGCCCGACCTCCCGCCGGAAAAGATTGAAAACTGGGAGCCAATATAAAAGCTTTCATTTGGAGAAAAAGTATCCAGCGTTACTGAAATGCTGCCTTAAGCATATTATTTTAGCCTCGTCCAGGACAGGAGTCTGTTTGCGCCCCACGCAAATGAATGCATTCATTTGCTGGGCCAGGTAGGTTAACTTCATTTCCTGTCAATGATCAAGAGCTCATTAGCTCCAGGGGGGATGCGTTCATGTACTCCGTCTCAGCGTCCAAGCTGTCAACTCTGTTGGTCCTTGCGGTAGTTCTTCTGGCGCTCACGACTTTGAGCACGCCCGTTTTCGCCCAATCTACATTTGGATCGTTCGTCGGTACCGTTTCTGACGTGTCGGGTGCTGTGGTAAAAGGAGCGTCCGTTACCCTCGTCGACGTGGGAACCTCCGTCCAGAGGAAAATGGTCACGGATGAAAGCGGTTCATTTTCGTTCGTCAACGTGACTGCCGGCAGGTACCGGCTCACGGTCGAAGCCGCGGGGTTCCAGAAACTCGAATTCAGGGACCTGGATTTACTGGCCCGCGAGAACAAGCGGGTCGATGCCAGTCTGAAGGCGGGTGCTGCCACCGAAACGGTGAACGTGGAAGGCGGCGCGATCGGCGTGGTTACAACCGACGCCTCCAACATCGAAGCCAATCGAACCGGGCAGGAACTGATTGATCTGCCGGTGGCGATCTATTCGAGGTCAACCGGTTCCACCAGCCCCATTTCGACCTTGACCACCCAACCCGGAGTGCAAACCGACGGCAGCACGCTGATCATTTCGGGCACCACCTCTGCCCTCACCGCCGTCACTCTGGATGGCATCAGCACCATGAAGATTGAATATGCCGGCCCCGCCAACGAACTTTTTCCCTCCTTCAACTCCATCTCCGAGATGAAGGTCAGCGGTTCGAACAACAACGCCGAGTTCAGCGGGGTTGCCGATGTGACGACGACGTCCAAGGCAGGAACCAACGTCGTTCACGGTGGAGTTTTCTGGAACCACGAGAATGCTGCGCTCGATGCTGGGGATCCATTCGCGCTCACCAAGCCAGCACTGATCATGAATAACTTTGGCGGATTCTTCGGCGGGCCCCTCATCCATAACAAGACCTTCCTGTTTGGCAGTTATGAGGGGTTGCGGTTGCCGAAGCAGACACCGCTGGTAACCAGTGTTCCAACTGACGATATGCGGAACGGGAATCTCACTGCCTATCTGAGCGGCAAACCGATCTACGAACCAGATGGAACTCTGATTGACTCCTCGGCAGTTCCTATTTCTGCGGTAGCCGCGAACTTCCTGCAGTACCTGATCCCTGCTCCGAATGCAACCGGATATCCTAACGCTTGGACCAACGACTACAGACTCAACATGCCGACGCCTATCTCGAGTAACCAATTCGATGTGCGCGTCGACCAGAACCTCGGGTCGAGACAGCAATTATTCGGGCGCGTCAGCTACAAAAAGCGGTCGGTTGTTACCGCACCTTCGCTGAACTGTCCATGGTTTTGTGAGACGGCAGGTTCGCCCTCGACGGGAGCGTTCCAGCAGCCGGAAAATGATACTGCGCTGACCGTGGCTCACTCGGTCTCGCTCACGCCGACGCTTCTAAACGAACTGCGTGGCGGTTTTAGCCGTTACCACCTGTCGACTACCCTGGCTGTCAATTCCCAAACCATCCTCAATGAAATCGGCATCACTGGCATTCCCAACCTGAGCCCATATGGCGCCGTCCCGAGTGCCGTGTTTGGCGGTGCTTTTCAACAGACCGGCGGTGCTAACCCTTCAACCCAGATCAGCACGACCATTCAGCTCGCCGACAATCTCACCTGGATCAAACATAGCCACACGTTCAAGTTCGGCTTCGACTTCCGGCGCTTGAGCGACCATGACGACAACGCTTTCGGGAGTCTCCGCTCGGGGCAGTACGGCTTCGATGGCAGCTCTCCGGTCGGAGCCCAGATCGGCGATCCCTTCACCTCCTTCCTGCTCGGCTATCCCGACTGGGAAGCGATCACACTGGTCAGCAATGACAAGATGAACGGCGTGGGCTACGCCTGGGGCTTCTTCGGTCAGGATGACTGGAAGGTAACTCCCAGCCTCACGCTGAACCTGGGCCTCCGCTACGAACTCCATCCGCCGTTGACCGATACCGGTTACAACGTCGGAGCATTCCTGCCCGACTATCAAGGTCCGACTGGGCCGGGTGCTCTGGTCGTTCCCAATGAGCAGGCGGTCAAGATGGCCGATCCTGGACTGCTCGGCTCCGTGCCAAACACCCCACTCCTTACCGCAGCGCAAGCCGGCATCCCCGAGGCACTGCGTTACACCTATAAGAAGGATTTCGGGCCCCGCATCGGATTTGCCTGGCGGCCATTCCACAACGATAAGACGGTCATTCGCGGTGGCTACGGCAGATTTATCGAATCGCCGCTGGGCTTCGCCTTGGTCGCCGGTTGGGCAACGACGTCGAGTTATATTCCTTACTACGGAAACTATTTCGCCACGCCCGGAGTACCCGCGATTTCGTTCCCAGCACCTTTCCCCAATCCCATCGATCAGGCGCAACCCGGCACCGCCAGCTTCCTGTATGCCTTCCCCATTCACTACATTGATCCCAGCGTTCAACAGTGGAACTTCACGGTCGAGCGCGAACTTGGCTTCGGCACGGGTCTTCGATTTTCCTATATCGGAAATCACGGCAGCAACCTTCAGGTCATGCAAGACCTCAACCAGGTTCATGCCAATACCGTCGGATACGGAGTGGCGGGGGCCAGCCGTCCCTTCCCGGATTGGGTGATCATCGAAAGTGCTACAAACGCTGCGAAGAGCAACTACAACAGTTTCACCTCGGACGCGCATAAACGGTTCGGCAACGGTCTTCAGTTCGACGCCAGCTATGTTTTTACGCGCGACCTCTCCACGGCTGGTGGCGGCGATCCGACCGCCCTGGCGACCGAACCCGGTCCCTATATGACCGATCGGTTCAATCCCAATCTCGATTACGGAAATGTGATCTATGATCGCAGACATCGGTTCCTCGCTACGTACCTGTACGAACTTCCATTTGGCCGAGGAAAGAAATTTCTTGGTAATGCCAGTGGCGCCCTCAATGAGGTTGTCGGCGGATGGGAGACTGGCGGCGTGCTCCTGTTCCAAAGCGGCCCGTTCCTGACACCGGTGCAAAGTTCCTGCGATTCTGCCGGCACCAATCTAATTAGTGTCCAATCGGTCGGTCTTGTCGATGCCGTTCCCGGAGTTTCACGCTACGGTTCAGGTATGCAATATCTGAATCCCAATGCATACGCTGTACCTGGCTGGGACCAGGCGACAAACAGCTGTAATACCATCGGCAGGTTCGGAAATGCGGGAATCGGCAACGTTGTGGGTCCGGGGACGAAAGCCGTTTCCATGTCTTTCATCAAGTCCGTTTCTCTTGCGGAAAAAGCGAAGTTGCAGGTGGGAGCGGAAATCTCGAATATCTTCAACCACCCGAACTACATGCCGCCTAGTCTGGTCGTTACGCCGGGCAACACGGCTGGGTTCGGCACTCTGAACGCGGTACAGACGGCGGAAGGTGCCGGTCCGCGCATAGTTAATATCACCGTGCGCATCAGCTTCTAGAGGCTTCCGCAGCTCGGGGAGGCAGCCGTCAACTGGTCACCGGTGTTGCCGAGCAACGCGCTGCGGAGTTTCTCTCGTTGCTTGTTGGTTGAGTGACGCGCACAAGAACCTCCGCTGTTCAAGCAATTGGCTGTGGCTTGATCTTTGGTTTGTCGAAAGAGGCGTACATGTATCAGCCAGAAACCTACGGGGTGGCACTGCTTTTCATGGTCCTTTCCATGCTGTGCTGGGGGTCGTGGGCCAGCACCATGAAGATGGCGCCAAAATTCCCTTTCCAACTTTTCTACTGGGACTATGTGATTGGCGCCCTGGCGACGAGCCTTTTCTGGGGATTCACGCTAGGCAGCGCCCGCGGAGGCGAGCTCGCTTTCCTTAATAGCATTCACCAGGCCGACAACACTCACATCGCATGGGCTCTGGCCGGTGGCGTCCTGTTCAATGTTGCGAACCTCCTGCTGGTAACGGCCATCGATCTTGCCGGGTTGGCGGTCGCTTTTCCCGTGGGTATCGGGCTAGCGCTAGTGGTGGGGGTGTTGCTGAATTTCCTGATCTCTCCAAAGGGGAATCCGCTTCTGCTCTTCGGCGGCGTAGCGCTGGTCGTCCTGGCGATTGTGCTGAACGCAGTTGCCTATCGACGCCGAGAGATCGAAAAGAAGACGCTGAGCCTGCTGGGAATTGAAATCAGTGTGGCCTGCGGCATCTTGATGGGGATCTCCTATCCATTTATCGTAAAAGCAATCTCTGGCGACCATTCTCTTGGGCCCTATGCTGTTTCCTTCCTTTTCGCTTTGGGCATCGCTTTCTGCACCATCCCGGTGAATTACTACCTTATGCGGCGGCCGCTGACGGGCAGTGCACCGGTGGACATGAAAGGCTATTTCGGTGCCGGACGCTTGGATCATTTCTGGGGAATTGCCGGTGGAACAGTCTGGTGCACCGGAACCACACTGAACTTTACGGCTTCTCACGCTCAGATCATCGGTCCGGCAGTTTCCTACGCCATTGGCCAAGGGGCAACCATGGTGTCCGCCATTTGGGGAGTATTCATCTGGAAAGAATTCTCTGAGGCGCCTGTGTCCGCTCGCAGGCTCATTCTGCCTATGTTCGTTTTCTTCATCATCGGCCTGGTTGCGGTGGCGGTCGCCCCGGTTTTGGGGCGCTGAGCATCTCATAGAAAGGATAAATCTTTATGAAAAGCACATCTGCCTTTCCTGAAATCGATCTATCCCAGTTACAGACTCGCATGTTCATCAATGGCGAGTGGCGAGATGCCTCTGGCGGCAGCACATTCGCTCTCCATGATCCGGCGACCGGCCAGGAGATTGCGCGCGTGCCACAGGCGACGGCCGCTGATGTTGACGCAGCCGTGCACGCAGCAAAAACGGCGCTCCACCATGCGAGCTGGCGGGATATGATGCCGGCGGCGCGCGAGCGGCTGCTGCAAAAGCTGGCCGACTTGCTGGAACAACATGCCGACGAGCTAGCCAGGCTCGAAACCCTTAACCAGGGCATGTTGCTGGGCGTGGCGCAGGCAGTTGACGTGGGTGCAAGTGTTCAGTGGTTGCGCTACATGGCGGGCTGGGCAACGAAAATCCGTGGCGATTCCATCGACCTTTCTTTCCCGATACCACCCGGCACTAAGTACCAGGCGATCGTAAGGCGGCAGCCGGTTGGCGTCGTGGGCGCCATCGTGCCCTGGAATTTCCCGCTGCTGATGGCGATCTGGAAAATTGCGCCGGCACTGGCTTGCGGCTGTACGGTTGTTCTTAAGCCGGCGTCAGATACGCCCCTGACAGCACTGCGCTTTGCCGAGCTTACGCTGGAGGCAGGCTTTCCGCCGGGTGTGCTTAATGTCATCGTAGGCAGCGGCAGCACTGCCGGCGCCGCCTTGGTGCAACATCCTGACGTTAACAAGATCACCTTAACCGGTTCCACCGAGGTCGGCATCTGGATCGGCCAGGAGTGCGCTAAAACCGTAAAGCGCGTTGGCTTGGAGCTGGGCGGAAAAAGCCCCGTGATCGTGCTCGACGATTGCGATCCGGCGGTGGCGGCGGCGGGCGCCAGTGCGGCCATTTTCTTCAACCAAGGCCAGGTTTGTACGGCCGGATCCCGTCTGTATGTGCAGAAGAAACAGTTCGAGCGGGTCGTCGCAGGCGTTGCCGGCACTGCCCGCAATGCGGTGGTCGGCTCGGGGTTTGATCCGGCAACCCAGATTGGGCCGCTCGTCTCCCAGCGCCAGCGGGAAAATGTATTGCGGTTTATTGACACGGGCGTGAAAGAAGGTGCCCTACTTGTGGCCGGGGGTACAGCTGCGAATCGGGATGGCTACTTCGTCCAGCCTACCGTGTTCGCCAACACCACGGGTCACCAGTTGACCCTGACGCGAGAGGAAGTGTTCGGACCAGTCTTGATCGCGCAGCCCTACGACGATATTGAAGAAGTCGTGCGCGAGGCGAACAACACTGTCTACGGCCTGGGGGCAAGCGTCTGGACCTCAAACATCAGCAAAGCCCTCAGGGTGGCGGAGCGCCTGGACGCGGGAACAGTCTGGATCAATTCGCACAATGTGGTTGATCCCAATATGCCCTTCGGCGGTTTCAAACAGTCTGGCATCGGGCGCGAACATGGACGCAGCGCGATAGAAGCGTATACGGAGTGCAAGTCGATTTGTATCGCTTACTAACGACCGGTAACGACAAACGCTAGTGCTGTATCGGACGCGCCCCCTATGAAGTGGCAGGTAGATTTCTGGAGGCGTGCGAGGCGCGTCCGATAGAGCACTAGCGTTTCCGGGCCGCGTCAAGTCTGTCTTCGGGTTAGCGACCGCTCGAGGGGCAAGTGTCTACGACAGTGGCGTTAGAAAACCTGCCCAGAACTGCTACCGTGGGAACCCGATAAAGATGGCCTTCTTGATCTCGACAGATGAGGTTAGGAATGGGTAGTTTTCTAACCCCGCCAGAAAAGAATTGCATGGACTCGTTCAAAACCCGATCAATGAGGTAATTGATTCCATAACAATGTCGGCTCCGACGCCCGAGTAAGCTTTGGTCGTGCCAACCAACCAAGGCCCGGGAGAAAGGAGCCGAACGATGATCATTATAGGAGCGGATTACCATCCGGGCTTCCAGCAAATTGCGTTTGTCGATACGGACACAGGTGAGCTGCAAGAACGGCGGCTGGAGCATCGCGAGGACGCGGAAAAGTTCTATCGAGATCTGGCTGCGCAAGAACTCAAAGTGCGTGTCGGGATGGAAGCGAGTGGGCACGCTCGCTGGTTTGAACGGCTGCTGGCGGAGTTGCAGTTTGAGGTGTGGATCGGCGACGCGATTTTCGCTGCAGCGTTGCAGCACCGATTGATTCAAACGGCTTTGTTCTCCGGCGGCAAAGGAGCGAACAGCGCGGGCATCGGACTCGACGGCAACTTCATGGTGAACGAATCTCAGCGAAAAATTGTAGAGGTTGGGGCGTTGCGATTCAGGCGAAGTCACTTCTTGCGGGTGCCGGCGACGGGGCGGAGGATGGATCGGTTCCTTACCAGAGTGGAGAGAACGATGGAAGTCGAGGTTGTGCCGAAGGGCGTCAGTCTGTCGATCAGGCGCTCCAGATGCTGCACGGACTCGACGGCAACTTTCAGGGTGAACGAATCGGCGCCGGTGCCACGATGGCATTCGAGGACTTCAGGCATGTCGCGGATGGCTTTGGCGATGCGCGCGAAGACGTCGCCCACAATGCTGATGCGGATGAAAGCGGCGATGGGCAGGCCGATCTTGGCGGGATTGATCTCGGCGCGGAAGCCGGTGATGATGCCGTCGTCTTCCATCTTGCGGACGCGTTCGGCGGCGGCGGGGAGTGTCAGGCCGACGCGGCGGCCAAGTTCGGCAAACGAGAGGCGGCCGTTCTGTTGCAGTTCTTCAAGGATATGCCAGCCAGTCTCGTCCAGCATTGAATTATCGAAAGTCATAGAAGTATTTTACTTAAGAAAATATACAAAAGCTATCATATCGCTTAACATGTTGTATTTACGAATCCTTCACTTCCTCCCACAATAGTTGCGGCACAGTTCCAATTACAGGGAGGAACGGGAATGACATTTGAAAACATCCAGTGGACGTGGATGAACGGCGAATTCGTGCCTTGGGCGGAGAGCACAGTGCCGCTCTCCACGCACGCTCTGCACTACGGGACTGGAGTGTTCGAAGGCATTCGCAGCTATGCGGTGGAAGGCAAACCAGCGATCTTTCGGCTGGGGGCTCACCTGGAGCGCTTCTACAATTCGGCGGCGACGTATGGTGTGCGCATTCCTTATCGGTTGGAGGAGTTGGCGGAAGCGATCTGCGGAGTGCTCCGGCGCAACCGGCTGACCGAATCCTACATCCGGCCGATCGCGTATCTGGGAGCGGAAACACTGGGCATTCGCGCGCAGTGTTCGACGGAAACGGCGATCCTAGCCTGGCCGCACCTGGCGCACGTCAGCGAAGAGAGCCGGCAGCGTGGCGCGAGGCTGACCGTGTCTCCGTACCGGAAATTCGAATCACGCATGATGCCGACGACGGCCAAGGCTTGCGGCCAGTATCTAAATTCGCGGTTGGCCACGATGGAGGCGGCGCGGCGCGGTTACGACGAGGCGCTGCTGCTCAACGTCGATGGAAATGTGGCGGAAGCCGCGGTCGCGAACGTATTCTTGGTGAACGGCCGCACCCTGCGCACGAACGACGAAAAGTCGTCGATCCTGATGGGAATTACGCGGGACTCGATCATGCAGTTGGCCAAGGCGGAAGGGTTCGAGGTGGAAGTAGGCACGATTGCAGTGAAGGACCTGCAGGAGGCGGATGAAGTTTTTCTGTGCGGTACGGCGTGCGAGATTTTGCCGGTGGCGGAACTGGATGGCCGTCGGATGGGACCGGTGTCGCCGGGGCCTGTGACCGAGCGGATTCGCAACGCGTTCGATCGGGCGAAGTCGGGTGCTTCTCGCGAGTGGGCTCATTGGTTGCATCGCGTGGCGGCCGAAGAAGTTCCGGTGGGGACCGGGGTTTTCAGGTAGATGCCCGCCGATCGCGGCGAGTCCGCGTAGCGGGACAAGGCGGAACAGTCAAGGTTTAACGCATTACTCGCGGAGGCGAAGTCTGTTGCAGCGCTTGCATCGACTTTACGATGGAGCTGAGCTTGCGAGGTGGAGAACAAAATGTTGCATTTGTTAAGCGGTGACGAGGCGGTCGCCGCCGCAGCATTCGACGCAGGAATTACTTTGGGAACCGGTTATCCGGGCACACCCTCAACCGAGATTCTGGAAGAGCTCGGACGGATCGGCGGGCACGCTCAGTGGGCTCCAAATGAAAAGGTCGCCCTGGAGGTCGGCATTGGCGTGGCCTTTTCGGGCGGACGCAGCATCGTCACGATGAAGCATGTAGGGCTCAATGTGGCGGCCGATCCATTGTTCACTGTTGCCTACATGGATGTGCCTGGGGCGCTCGTGATTGTCTCGGCCGACGATCCCGGTATGGCTTCCAGCCAGAACGAGCAGGATAATCGCAGATACGCCGTTGCTACCGGCATTCCCATGCTGGAGCCCTCGGATTCCCAAGAGGCCTACGAGTTCACGAAGCGTGCGATCGAGATTGCCGAGCGCTGGCACGTCCCGGTAATGCTGCGCATGACTACCCGCATCTGTCACTCGAAGACGCTAGTGGATCGCGAGGGCGTTGCCGTACCGCCTCCGCGCGCCGTGGAGTATGTGCCCAATGTCCCGGGGCGCGTGATGATTCCCGCAAACGCCCGCCCAGCTCACCGCAAATTGTGTGAAAAACTCTCCCAGATCGTGCAATGGAACGAACAGTCGGGCCCCACACAGGTTATTTCGGGATCGCGGTCGTTAGGCATCATCACCTCGGGCATCTCCTTCCAGCATGTCCGCGAAGCTGCCTCCGAAGCGAGTGTGTTCAAGGTTGGTATGACATACCCGCTGCCGATCGAGGCCATTCGCGGGTTTGTGAAACCCTTGGAACGCTGCATTGTCGTGGAAGAGGGCGACCCCTATCTGGTCGAAGCGATACGTGGCGCCGGCATTCAAGTCGAGGACAAACCTCCAATGTTCCGCTTCGGCGAATTGAACGTGAAGCGCGTACGGCATATTCTCGACGGCGACTGCTCTCCGGAAACAAAGCCCGTTCCGGGAAAGCCCCCTGAGCTATGTCCCGGATGTCCGCACCGGACGGTCTTCACGGCGCTCAAGAACCTCAATTGCATCGTCTCGGGAGACATCGGGTGTTATTCACTTGGTGTACTGCCTCCGTTTGACGCCGTGGACACTATCGTCTGCATGGGCGCATCGATCGGAGTTGGGCTGGGCATGAGGCATGCGCTGCCGGAGAGCGATGCCAAGCGGGTCGTCAGTGTTATCGGCGACAGCACGTTCATCCACAGCGGAATCACCGGCATCGCGGAAATGGTCTATAACCCTCCGCCGACTGGTCACGTGGTCCTCATCCTTGATAACGGCACGACCGCCATGACCGGTATGCAGGAGCACCCGGGCACTGGAAGGACGCTGGACCATCGCAAGACAGGGAAGATCGTGATCGAGGACCTGATCAAGGCCATGGGCGTGCACAACGTGCAGGTCGTCGATGCGACGCCCGACCCGCGCGGGTTCGAGGAGCTCGTTAAGAAGTCCCTGGAGACGCCTGAGCTGTCGGTGATCGTCAACCGCCGGAATTGTCTGCTTGCGGCTAAATCGATAAAGGGATACGAGAAGTGCAATGAACAAAATAACTAACGTGGTGATTGCGGGATTAGGCGGGCAGGGGGTCCTCAAGGCTTCCGACATTGTTGCGGACGTGGCATTCGGCGCTGGAATGGATGTTAAGAAAAGCGAGGTCCACGGAATGAGCCAGCGCGGCGGATCTGTGTCGAGCGACGTTCGCTTCGGCGATCATGTCTTCAGCCCAATGGTGCCGGAGGGGGAGGCTGACTTTCTCGTGGTCCTCGCCCCCGACCAAATAGAGGTCAACTCCGCCATGCTGGGCAGCGACGGCGTGTTGATCGAGCCGTCCCAGGTGGACGCGAGCAAGCTGCGCAACAAGAAAAGCATTAACGTGGCGCTGCTCGGTGCGCTCTGTCGACACCTCGAGTTTTCCGACGAGGATTGGATTGCGGCAATCAAGCTCAATTTACCCGGAACGCTTCATGAAGCGAATGTTGAAGCGTTCCAGGCTGGCAAGAGCAGCGCTTTAGCACATCGTCCCGTTAGTCGTTAATAGTATCGATGACGTGGTGGCGCCTGATTCCCCGGCGGCCGTGCCTTTTTTCGAAGTCAAGAATGTGATTCCGATCCAATCGGCCTCCGTGCTGTCGGAAAGGCAGGGCATCGAATGAACAGGAGTGCGATTCGAACCAGGGCGAGTCTGGTGTTTACGGTGATGTTGCTGGTGGCAACCGGTGCGGGAAAAGGACAGGAAACGCCCCAAAATGCCTACATCAAGGCGCACTATACGAAGTATGAGTACCGCATTCCTATGCGGGACGGGAAAAAACTCTTCACCGCCGTCTATGTACCGAAGGACACCTCGCAACCATATCCGATTCTGATGGCTCGGACACCCTACTCGGTGTCTCCGTATGGAGAAGACCAATACCCGGAGCACCTGGGACCCTCACCCGAGTTCGAGCAGGCTGGATATATTTTCGCTTACCAGGATGCGCGCGGCCGATATCTCTCGGAGGGTGTTTTCGTCGAGATGCGGCCGCACATCGCTGTGAAAAAATCGCCGCAGGATACGGATGACAGCTCGGACACCTACGACACAATTGAGTTTTTGCTGAAGCATGTGCCAAACAACAACGGCAAGGTTGGGATGTGGGGGATTTCCTACCGCGGATTTTATGCCTCGGCGAGCATGATTGACTCTCATCCCGCCTTGAAAGCGGTCTCGCCGCAAGCGCCGATGACAGACCTGTTCATGGGCGATGACGCATACCACGGTGGGGCCTTCATGTTAGCGGGCAACTTCGAGTTTTATTCATTTTTCAAGCCCTTTGAAAAACCGGCTTTGCCGTCCAAGGTGGAGGCGCCCTTCGAATTCAGCACTCCGGATGGCTACGATTTCTATCTCGCCGTGGGACCGACCTCAAACCTGGAGAAGCTATATTTCAAGGGAACCAATCCGTTGTTCGACAATCAAATGCTCCACTCCACGTATGATGATTATTGGAAAATCCGAGACCTCTCAAAGCAGATGAAAAACATCAAGTGCGCGGTGATGACGGTGGGCGGCTGGTTTGACGCGGAGGACCTTGCAGGCCCATTCAGGACTTTCCACGCGGTCGCGAAGAGCAATCCAGACACTCCGAATACATTGGTCGTCGGACCCTGGGTCCACGCTGGATGGGCGCGAACCGAAGGAGACCGCCTGGGCGATGTGGAGTTTGGGGCCAAGACGGCCGAGTTCTACCGCGAGAATATCGAGTTTCCATTCTTCGAATACCATCTGAAGGGCAAAGGTACAGCGGATTTGCCGAAGGCATACGTTTTCGAGACCGGCACGAATGTTTGGCGGAAGTACGACTCATGGCCTCCAGCGGGCGTGAAGGCGCGAACTCTTTATCTTCATGCGGGAGGGAAACTGTCGTTTGAACCGCCTATCGAAAGAGAGGGGTTTGATGAATATGTGAGCGATCCAGCTCATCCGGTGCCGTTCCTGGATTACACTTCCGACAGCGTTCCTCAGCGCTACATGGTTGACGATCAGCGGTTCGCGGCGAAGCGCCCGGATGTGTTGGTTTATGAGTCCGATCCGCTCCCAGAGGATCTGACGATTTCTGGGCCAGTCTCGCCGAAATTGAAAGTGGCTTCGACGGGGACGGACTCGGATTTTGTCGTGAAGTTGATCGACGTCTACCCGAACGATTACCCGGACAACACCGCGACGACCGAAGGGGAAATGCTGTTGGGGACGCCGGATGTTCACCTGAGGGGCTATCAGCAACTCTTGCGCGGCGAGCCCATGCGCGCTAAGTTCCGTAACAGCTGGGAAAAGCCCGAGCCGTTGACGCCGGGGAAGGCCACCGAAGTGGATTTCACGATGCCGGACTTGAATCACACGTTCCGGCGAGGGCACCGAATCATGGTGCAAATTCAGAGCTCGTGGTTCCCGCTGATTGATCGCAATCCGCAAACTTTTGTGGATATACCGAACGCCAAGCCGGAAGATTTTCAGAAAGCGACGGAACGCGTATTCCATACGGGAAACGCGGCCTCCGAAGTCGAAGTGTTGGTTTTGCAAAAGTAGGGATTCTGTGTCGCAGGAGGAGGTTTGTGAATTCCACTAGCGAACCGGCTGCCACCTGCCCGCTTTCCTTTTGCGCTGGGTATTTGGAGCGGTCCAGAGCGAGCAATCCGGAATGTCCCAGATTAAGGTGGATTCTACTGTAAATTAGGACATTCCGGTTTTTTCTGCCGCCTGTCGTTCATCGAGTCCTGCATGCTACTCGCCACTCCTTATTGTTATTGTTCATCGGCTCGCGCCTTTGCTCCACGCTTCTTTCAGACCCTGCTTCGCAACGACGCCCTTGCGCTTCTCCAGCCCTTCACGTCCGCCAAGTCCGGCAGGCGACTTCCACCCCCAAGCCGTCAACCATGTTTGGCACACGAAAAAGGCCACCGGCCGCAAGGTCGATGGCCTGCTCTGTCAGCCGGATCAGACCGGCTAGAAACTGAGCTTCAAAGTGAACTCGACGACCCGCGGAGAACCGAGGCCAAACACCCCGGAGCCAGTGCCAATCCGGTTACTGGCGGGTTGTTCTCCAGGCGTTCCGTTGGCGGTTCCCACCACCGGCGTCTGATTCGCCAGACTAAGCACACCGCTGAGAGTGTTCTTGGTTCCGTCAAAGTTAACGAAGTTCATCACGTTGAAAAACCCAACCCCTGGCTCCAACTCGACCTTCTCCTTGATCTTGTATGTCCAGCCAAAGTTGAGGTCAAAGTCACGAAGCCAGGCATTCCCGGCCTCATTCGCAGGTGCCGGGCTCACCTGGGGCATCACTCCGCCCAAGGCGACCAACTGCCCCTGTGTAAATAGTCCTGCAGTAATGAGCGCCTGACCAGCCGGTGTAGGGTTGCCAGCATAGGTATTGTTGTAATTGGAGATGACTTTGTTGATATTCCCTGGATTGACGCTTCGTCCAAACGAACCAAAGTTCGTACCCGGCAGAAGGCTACCGAGGGGTCCATTGGACCCGTTGGCGTCATTGCCGTCTCCGGTTCCGGCGCCGAGAACGTCGGTGACAAAGATGCCGCCGGGAGCTCCGGTTGGCGCCAGCGTAAGGTTCTGAGCCAGCGGACTATAGAAATGCCCGATCAGGCTGGCCTTGAAATGCGCGGGCAATTCCATCGTGCCACCAAAGGAGATCTGATGGGTGCGATCCAGCCCGTTCGGCCCCATGTATTTAGTCGGATGATCGGGGTCCCGCGCACTGTTGACGAAGTCACTGTCCTGCGCCATGGCCGCGTACTTAGACAGCGAGTAGGAGGCCTGTAGGTTCATGTAGGGGATGCCCTTAACGGGGTTATGAACGTCCTGTTTCCACGACATTTGCAGCCCGTTATACACCGACCGCCCTATGGGGAACATCATCTGATTCCCGCCGAGGTTGGGGTTGATGCCAGGAAAGGCACAAGTTGGGCAGGGGAGTCCACCGAAGGTGTAGCCTGAATCCAGCCCGTTTCCGGCATAGCTGCTGATGGTTGCTCCGTTTGCGATGGCGCAATTGATCCCTGCCGCGCCCGTCCCGCAGCCAAGAGCGGCATTGGTCGCGTTGATGGCCGCCGTTGCATTGGCTACGTTGAGGAAGCGCGCATCGCCCACATGGTTGGTATCGATCGTGAGGAGGCTGTGGGTGGATACATTGCGGAGGTAATCCGCCGAGAGCACCATTCCCTTGCGAATCTCGCGCTGGACGCCAAAGTTCATCTGCACCGAGCGCGGATCTCGGAAGTTCGGGGCAAACAAATTATCGCCTGTGCCATCGGGCCCCGTGTCCATCAATAGGGACCCGATGAACGACGGATTAGGTTGAAGACCTGACGTCGCCTTCGCAGACGCCGTGTATTCCTGTTCCAAAGTGGCAATCTGGGATTCTACCTGGAAGATCGGCTGGCCGCAGATCGCGTTAAGATTGATGCTGGTAGGGAAAGGCAACGGCCCTGTTGATTGGCCATTGGCGCAAGCTGTCGTAAAGGCAAGGAAGCTGCCCTCTTGTATGCGGGCCCGCCGATCGAAAATTTCGTTATTCCAGAGCGAGTTCTCGTAAAACAACCCAATGCCGCCGCGGAATACGGTCTTCCCATTCTTAGCCGGATCCCATGCCACGCCGAGTTGGGGTCCAAAGTTCTTGTTCGGGTTGTTGACCCGGTTGCCCAAACCCGAAAAGAACTGGTTGTTGAACTGATCCAGAGCCGCAATCGGTCCGAGATCGCTATCGGTTCTTCCCGTGTCGCGCACGTACCGGAGTCCATACGTCAGCGTGAGATTTGGCTTCAGCTTCCAGGAGTCCCCTATATAGAAGGAGAAGCGATTATCCGGTCCCAAGCCTCCAGCGGGAAACCCAAATGCGGGTTTTTCGCTGGGGTAGCCCTGCCCGTTGGCCAAGATCACATTAAGAGCGGGATAATTCAGTGGATTGGCCAGTCCTCCTGTAAGGCAACTGGCCCCACAGGTCAAGGTCACACCTGTTGTTGGCGCGTTCACCGCGGGTCCGTTGGCCAGCATGCCATCAAAACTTCCTCCCTGGATGTGGTTGAAACCACCGCCGTAGCGTAGGATGTGCGAACCGACGGGTTTGCCGCCGTCATACTTGATCTGGTGGTTCGATTGCAACGTAGCTTGCGGGGCCAGGAAGGGCTGGCCGGAGCAGAACGAAACGGGCGCATCCCCGATGCAAAACGGATCGGAGCCGATGGCCAGCTCGATGGGCGAAGTTGGGTTAAAGGGGGTGGAGCTGGTTACTCCGCTAGCGATGTGGTTATAGAATTTCATGTATCCGAAGCGGAAACTGTGGGTGAAACTGCCGGTGTTGAAGTCGAGACCCACGGCGTGATCGTGGGTGTAGGTCACGTTGTCCATGGGCTGGAACGAGTTTGCGACGAAAGCCCCAACGTCGTCGTTCTTGTTGTACGAGAAGCGGTAGAACATTTTGTACTTCTGAGTGATCTGCCAATCGAGCCGCTCCACCAGCTCTCCTTCTTTAAACGGCGCGTCAAACCCCCCGGTGTCCGCTTGAAATGGATAACCGGCCAGGACGGGTTGAACAAATCCCTGTTTCGTGCGCTCGGCGTCGGTGAAAAAGAAGAGCTTGTTCTGCAGAAGCGCGCCGCCGAAGTTGCCGCCGAATTGATTTCTTTGCAGATACGAGTCCGATCCGCCCGGGAGATCCGCGTCCAAATCCTGATCACGGAAGTAGTAATAAGCTGCGCCATGATAGGCGTTCGTGCCGGACTTCGTGGTGACGTTCACCGCGCCCGAGGATGTCAGTTCCGTGGAGAGATCCAACATGGATTCACCAATCTGGAACTCCTGGATCGCGCCTTGCGGAATGTCTTGGGTGGTTGTGCCAACGGTCTCGTCGCTGATATCGAGACCGTCCACTTCAATGCGCGCAGTGCGGCCAAAACGGCCACCGAAGGAAATAGAAGCGAAGCCCTTCTTAGTGGGATCGAAGTCGCCGCCGTCCTGGATCTGGACTCCAGGTTCCAATTGCGCCAAGTCAAGAAAGTTCCGCCCGTTGATGGGCAAGTTCTCAATCTGCTCAGTGTTGACGACACCTTGCACCGAAGCCTGCTCGGTGTTCACTTGCAGCGCATCCCCTTGCACTTCGACGACCTGGCTGGCCTCGCCGACCTGCAGCTTCAGGTTGCCGGTTGCGGTCACGCCTACTTCGACGGTCAGGGTCGCTTCCGTCGTTTTGAAACCCGGCGCTTCCACGCGCACGGTGTATTCGCCCGGAGTCAAAGCTCCCGAAGCGTAGGTGCCGGAGGAAGTAGTGGTGGTATCGATGACCCGGCCTGTGGATTTTTGCGTGATAGTTACCTGGACACCACCTACGACGGCGCCGGTTTGGTCGATCACGGTGCCCTGAATACTTCCGGTGGAGATAGTGGTTTGCGCAAACAACGTTACGCTGGACGCAATCACGGCCGTCATCGCCAGCAGTGCTAACGCTGCAAGAATCGCAAACCGGGGAGCCGAACATTGCGGAGAATTAAGATTCAACATTGTCTACCTTCCTATTGGGATATTTATATTTCCTGAACACGTTTCGCGGTGATCAGGCTAACGATGACGAATACGAGCGTGGAGGCAAGCCACGCTATGAGTAATCCTAGGTTGTAGTTCATGAAGCCCTGAAAACGTCCTGGTATTCCGGCCACAAAGGCTGCAACACCGATGGTTCCGCCCACGACCATTGCGGCCCTGGCTCCCTGCGGAGTGGCGCTGCGCCAAAGAACTCCTCCCAGCAGCGGGACGAGCATGCTCCCCATATAGGGGTAATTCAGGATAATGATGGTGAAAAGGATGTTGGACGCGCGGAAGGCGATCAAAAGGCCGACCAGCAGCGTAAGTACGATGACACTGCGAGCCACGGTATTACCGTGTTTCAGCTCGTCTAATTCCTGGTTGGGGTGCAAAACCTTGTTGTAGAAATCGCGCGAAAAGCAACCAGCAAGAGAGATTAAGACGCCGGTGCCGCTTGACATTGCGGCGCCAAGCAAAGCAGCGACCACAATCCCAGCCAGCACCGGATGCATTCTTGCCTGGATGACGTGCGGGAGAACGAATGAGGCCGGTAACTTGGGGAAAATAAGTCGGCCCGCTGCTCCGATCAGTGCCGTACACAAAGTGATGAAGATTACGATTAACCCTGCCCCAATGCAGCCCCATCGCGCCACTCGGCCCGAGGCCGCCGACTGATAGCGAAGGTATGCATCGTAGGAGATGGAAATCGAGAGCAGGAAGGGAAGAATGAGAAAGACAAATTTCGATCCCATTCCGGGAGGTATGAACGGTTGAGATACAATTTTTTCAACCAGACCGGGATCGTGCACGGAGAAAAGAGTCATGAGTGTGGCAACGGGAATCCCGACAAACAGAATCACTACCTGGATGAGAGAAGATGAGGCGATAGCCCACATGCCGCCCAATATGCAGTAAATCAAAATAACGCAGCCAACTAACACGAGGGCGTAATGGTATGGAAAGCCGAAGATCGAAAGAACATAAGCGGCCGCCATCACTTGCGCTACAAATATTCCCAGCAGGCTCGGTATGTTACAAGCCCAAGCCCATAGACGTACCCATCGACTTTCTCCGTAACGCCTCGCGAAAAAATCGAGAGGAACGAAGCCATCAACACTGCGTAGTCTTGACGCAACCAGCAATCCAGCAAGGATTAGCCCGAAGCCGCAGCCGAGTCCGTACCATGTACCAGGCCATAGCCCGCTTTGGGCTCCCGTCTCCGCACTCCCCAAAACTATGCCGGCGCCGATCTGGACGCCAGCCAGCGTGGCTGTGGTCAAAACAATTCCTAGTTTTCGGCCGGCAATCAGGAAGTCTGAAGCGGTCTTGTTGCGCTTCTTCAGCGCAAAGCCGAGAGCTCCCATCGATGCAAAATAGAGAAGGACGATGGCGATCAGCATATGACTGGCCTCTGAAGCGAGCGCCCGGTGGCGCTTAAGCAGGGATCAAGGTGAATAGTTTCGACATTCACTCTTGGGCCTCCAATTAACTCGACTCGCGAGCGGGCGATTGAGCACAATCGCGCCGGGTTCCGGACAAATGTCCACACAGCTTCCCTCAAACCAGCATTCGCCCGGGTACATGACAATGGGCTCGTACGTCTTTTGCGGATTGGGAAGGAAGAGATCCGCGGGACAGACATAAACACACAAATTGCAGCCCACGCAGATCTTAGGATCGATCGTCACGGGATCGACAAGCGCCTGCTCCGGAATAAAGTACGGACGGCTCATGGCATTGTTTCCTTGAGGTGGTCGGCATTGTGGCGCTCATAGTTGTCCGGGAGATCCCCGTAGTAATCAATCGGCAGCGAACCTGTTTTCACACCGTCGCTTTGGCGTCGTACCGTAACAAACTTGTGCCATTCCGGAGGATCCATTTCAGGATGGTCGAGCCGCATGAATTGCAGTTGCTTGGAACTGGCTTTTCGAGAGAGGCATGACTGCATCACCAACTCGGCGTTGGTCAGGATGTTGAGCACTTCCTGAACGCGAAGGAGATCGTGAGGATTACGGGCGTAGAGCGACGCGGCCTCGCTCTTGCGGAGATCGTCAAGCGCCCGAAGTCCCTCGCGCAACAGATCGTCGCTTTTCACAGCGCCGCAGTAGTTCTGCATGATGCGTGTAATGGCCACATTCACGGCCTGCCAACTGGCGCCATGGTCCCGCTTTAGCGGTTCGTAGAGGCGCGCCTGTTCGGATTCGACTTGTTCCGGATTCAGTTCTGCCAGGTCGATTTTTGACGCGTAATCGGCCGCATGCCGCCCCGCATAATGACCGGTTGCAGCCGCGTGTCCCACGCAATCTGACGCAAAAAGCATGTCGCCAGCGGCATACAATCCGTCGAGATTCGTCTTGAGGTTCCAATCGTTCACCACGCCGCCGGGGATCCCGAAGAACTGGCGTTCTTGCGGAAGAAACTGGCCTGACCTCCATCCGTCCCCATAGCTCTGAAGGATGTCGCGGGTTGGATCGAAACCAGCTTTCGTGTATGCCTCGAGAACGGGGACCCTTGTCTTGCCCTCATTTCCAATCATCATTCCCCAGATCACGCGGCGTTCAATTTCGGGCATGGCCCCGAGATCCGCGAAGAAAGGCAATTTGTAGCCGCGCTTCACGGCCTCTTCGACGGCAATCGTTTCCGGCCCCTCGAATTCGTAGAGTGGAAAGTCCGGCTCTCCGCCACCCTTGAGAAAGAATTTTTGCCCCGGCGCCGGCCGGTATCTCTCGGCAACGGTTGCGAGCACTCTTCCGTCGCGATCGACCCAGGGAATATCGCGCCCTTCGGCGTCCACCATGGTGCAGGCGTACCACGTATTGTGGTTATTGCCGGTGCTATAGGGAGGATAACTGCGCATACCCGACCACTCGGCTCGCACGGATTTTTCCAACATGGTGAATTCGGCACCGGCTCGCCAGCCCATCGCGTGGCCGTCACCGGTGCAATCGGGCGGGCGGAACTCCGATATCCCAGTCGCTCCTGGAACGAACAGCCACAGACGAGTGGGCCGCGACATGCAAAGGACCGTGGCCTTGGCCCGGCAAACGACGAATTTACCGGTGCGCCCGTTGATGGCAACAGCGCCGATGACGCGCGCGCCCATGCGGCCGCCTTCAGTAAGCAGCCCGGCTGCCATGGTGCGGTCAATCAAACGAACGCGCATTTGTTTCGTGCCCCGGTACATCGCGGGTTTGAACGTTCTTCCCCAGACACGCAATGTGAAGCGGTTCGTGTAGTCGTACGCGAACAAGAACTTCGTCGTGTCATCTCTGAAGTCAGCTCCCTTGAACTCATCGTCGGTATCGCGGATTTTTGCACGGAAGCGTTCCAGATCGAGCAGGCGGTCGTAACCTTCGCGACATTCGATATAATGCGAGATTCCGTTGTTGTAACCGCGATGGCCGCGGATCATGGCGTCTGTCAGTTCTTCCGGCGTAACTCGAGAGCACGGATTCGTGGCAGCCATTTCCCAGTGGTCGCATCCCGAACCCATTGCGCCGCTGCTATAGGTCGCGGCCTTTTCCAGCATGACGACCCGCGCACCCTTGCTTGCCGCTCCCATTGCGGCAAAGCATCCCGAAGCTCCTCCGCCGAGCACGAGGACATCGGTATCGATCACTTCGGTACGGTTCCACTCAATCGGATAGGGCCACTGCACCGCGGTTGGGATGTCCGGTGCCGTGTTTTTCTCGATCTCCATGCCTTCTCGCATCTAATCTTGGCCGAAGATATCTGCGGTCACAAAACTCTGGCGATAAGCGTACAATAAACAACTAGAAATCATGCTACGTTGATGGCATAGTTGGTGCATGAATCGTTAGTTCAACCAGACTTAGAGAAGGTTTCATGCATTCAAGCAAACTGGACGAAATCGACCGCCGAATTCTCATACACCTCCAACGCGATGCGCGAGCGACCCTCGTTAAACTGTCAAAGATCGCCTATTTGTCGTCGCCGCAATGTTATCGGCGAATCAAGCGGCTCGAGCAGAACGGGATCATTAAGAGGTGCGTCGCTCTGCTCGATCGGGAAAAGATGGGATTCGGCGTGATGGCCTCGGTGGGACTGACGAGGGACAAGGAACATTCTCCGGCAACGCCAAGCTTCGACACATTATTGAACCGGCTTCCTGAAGTTCTCGAGTGTTACACCGTTACGGGCGACTTTGACTATCTCCTGAAAGTCGTGGCCAAAGATCTGAAGGAGTTTAACGTTTTCCTGAACGAAAGGTTACTGAAGATTCCGGGAGTCGTGTCGGTCCGGTCCGCCATATGTCTGGAAGAAATCAAGTGCTCGACCGTCCTTCCTATCGATTTGCAAACTCGTCGAGCGCAAAAAGGAGATGGCGGAAAGTAATCTGGCATCTTCTACCTGCTCTTCCCCCTCAGTAATGGCGGTCCGGTTTCCTGAAGTGTTTGGCTGCGCGGTAAGTTACGCAGCGGACGCAATGTTAGTGCGGATGGAGACCGTGGGAGTGCTCCGATCGAAATCGTTTCACGCTATTGCGAGCCGGTGGGTATAGAATGAGTTCCGTTTTTGAAGTTAGAATGGAAATTTCGTATTAGCTCGCGAGGTAAAGAGATGGACTGTGCCTATACGCCCCGAGAGGTCGCCGGGACGCCTTCGGTGGAACGAAGTGCCTTTTTCAAGAAGCGCTATCTCGAAGCGCCGTTGCGCGTGGACATCGAGTATCTGCGCCTGCTCACCGAGTCTCACAAACGCACGGATGGCATCGAGACCGTCGAGCGCCGGGCTGAGGACCACGCTTCGGTTCTCGAACGTCTCACGCCGGTCATCCACAAGAGAGACCGCATCGCCGCCAACAAGACGCGTTTTACCCGTGGCGCCGTGCCTTACGCGAATTACGCCGCGGGGCCGTTTCTCAAAGAGTTGCGCAAACAGGAACAGGACGCCCAGCAGAAACACGCAGAGCAAGGGATGGGCGGGGGCATCGCCGCAGGGATTGAGCGCGCGGCTACCGAGGGTTACGCGGTCCTCTCGGGAAAGTTTCTCATTACTCCCGCCGAAATCGCCGAATTCGCGGGACTCTGCGCGTATTGGGAAGACAAATGTTTCATGGAAGCAGGCGAGCGATTGTGGAAGCGGGAATTCTCCGGCGCTAAGTTCATCGAGGACGGCTGGGCCATCGGTCTCTACACCGCGCCCCACGAACCCTGTCCCGAAGGGCGGCTTATCCTCGATTTCGAAGGGGCCGTCTCGCGCGGCTACCGCGCGATAATGGAGGAACTCGAGTCTCTCATTGCCGGCTTCCGTCCTGGCTCGGTGCAGGAAGCGGGCAAGCTCCATTTCTGGCGGGCTTGCCGCCGCTCGCTCCAAGGAGCCCTTCGCTATTGCGAGAACTACGCCGCCGAGGCCGAGGGCCTGGCTGCCGCCGAAGTCGATGCCATACGACAAGAGGAGCTTCTGCTCATGGCGGAAGCATGCCGCCGCGTGCCCGCGCTGCCGCCGCGAAATTTCCGCGAGGCGGTCCAATCTTTCTGGTTCACGTACCTGTTGGGTCACCTCGAGGGCGCTCACCTAGGCTACTCGCCCGGCCGTCTCGACCAAACGCTGTGGCCCTACTACGAGGCCGACGCCGAAATCACCTTCGAGGACGCGGTGGCGCTCTTCGAGGAGATGTTCGTCAAGATGACGCAGATCGAATACGTAGCCAGCATGAGCTGGCAGGGGCTCGGCCACGGCAATCTCTATCAGAACCTAATCCTGGGTGGTCTTGACGCCGAGGGTCGCCCTGCCGACAACGAGCTGTCGCTGGCCATTCTCCAGGCCCAAATCAACATGCAGATGACCCAGCCGACACTCTCGGTCTGGTACGACGATTCGCTCTCGCAGCGCTTTCTCATGAAAGCCGCCGAATGCGTCAAGACGGGCGTCGGTTACCCTGCCTTCTTCAACCTCAAGACCTACGTGGCCCACGAAAAGGCCGCCAGCGGCTTGCCTGTGGAAGTCATTCGCAAACGGGCGGCCATGGGCGGCTGCACCGAGCCCACACTGGCGGGGATGTCCTATGGCGTGGTGCAGGCGGGATTCGTCAACCACGGCAAGCTCCTCGATCTTACGCTCAATGACGGCGCTGACCCGGTCACCGGGCTGCGGATGTTCGATCGCGTCCATCCCAACACCTACGATGCCATCGAAAGCTCCTACCTCGACAAGATGCACGCTGCCGTCCGCAACTGGCAGCAATACTGGAACTACGTCATGCTCGCCCACCGCGACACCGTGCCGTTGGTTTTCTGCTCCATATTCGTGAACGACTGCATCGCGCGCGGCCGCTGCATGGACGATGGCGGCGCCGTGGTGAACCACACGCCGACCACGCTCTCTTCGGGGCTGGTGAACGTGGCCAACTCCTTCGCGGCGATCCGGCGCCTCTGCTTCGAGGAGCGCGCGTGCGATCTCGACGAACTGCGCCAAGCGGTGGCCGAAGATTGGAAAGGCCGCGAAGGGCTGCGCAAGAAAGCGCTGGCCGCGCCCAAGTGGGGCAACGACGACGAAGCGGTGGACGCCGTCTTTTTGCGCCTCTTCGACGACTACTGCCGGTGGGTGGCGGGCCAGGAGAACTATTTGGGTAAGCCGTACGACCCTTCCATGCTGGCTATCTCCACACCCGTGCCCTTCGGCAAGGTCTGCGCGGCCTTCCCTGATGGGCGCCGCGCGGGCGAGCCTCTGGCCGACGGTGTGACCTCACCCTTCCCCGGGACGGACACGCTCGGCCCTACGGCGGTCATCCGTTCTTCGTCGAAGGTGGACCACACGCGCATCCGCGGCGGATTGTTGAACCTCAAGTTCCATCCCACGGCGCTCCATGGCGAGCGCGGCTCGAAGAACCTGCTGGCCCTTATCAAGACTTACTTCGACCGTCCCGGCTTCCACCTCCAATTCAACGTGGTGGACTCCGAGATGCTCCGCGACGCACAGGAACGCCCAGAACGCTACCGCGATCTGGTGGTGCGCGTGGCTGGCTTCTCGGCCTATTGGGTGGAGATGAGCAAGGCGTTGCAGGACCAAGTCATCTGGCGCACCGAGCATAGGATGTGAGAGGAGAACCGCCGATTTTCGACCTTCAGCGACCAGCCGTTCACGCGCTGCGCCCAGCGCTTAAAGTTCGCCCGCCGCTCGGATGCAAGGAACCAGCATGACGGACGGCGTGATCTTCGACATTCAGCATTACGCCGTACACGATGGTCCCGGCATCCGGACCCTTGTCTTCTTCAAGGGCTGTCCGCTGAGCTGCCCGTGGTGCAGCAACCCCGAGTCTCAGAGCTTCGTGCCCGAACTCAAGCACGCCTCCGCGCGCTGCCGCGCGTGCGGTTGCTGCGTGCCCGCGTGCCCATCCGGCGCCATCTCGTTCGAGCCCGGTGTCCCCTCCATTGACCGGACCCGATGCCGCAAATGCGACGATTGGACGTGCGTGGAGACGTGCGACGCGGGTGCTCTCTCTCGTGTGGGCGAGCGGATGAGCGTCCCCGAGGTCATGGCGCGCATCCGCGCCGACGTGCCTTTCTACGAGAACTCGGGCGGCGGCGCCAGCTTCTCGGGCGGCGAGCCTTTCGCCCAACCTGAATTTCTGGAGGCGCTGCTGGCGGGCTGCCGCGCCGAAGGCATCCACACGGCCGTCGAGACCTGCGGACATGCGCCCTCCGAAGTTGTTATGCGGCTGGAACCGCTGGTGAGCCTTTTCCTGTACGACGTCAAGGTGACGGACCGAAGCCGCCACCGTCTTCTGACGGGCTGCGACAACCACCTCGCCATGGCCAATCTCGAGTCGTTGGCCGAGCATTGTAAGGAAAAAGTCGTCGTGCGCGTGCCATTGATTCCCGGCCACACGGACGATACCGAGAACCTCGCGGCGATCGTCCAACTCATGGCTGACCTGAAGCTCGACCGCGCCGAGATCGCGCCTTACCATACCCTCGGCATGGATAAGTACGCCGCCCTTGGGAGACCGTTTGGAATGGCCGCCCACATCGCGCCGTTTTCCATCGACGATGCGCGCCCCGCTGCGGCGCTCTTCCATGGCGCGGGCATCGCCTGCGAAATCGCCGGGGAGTGAGCGCGGTCCCTAACGCCACGAAGAGCGGGCATTTCAGATTCGCGGCCCGGCGTTACAACGATGAAATCGTCATCCCGGATTCTCTGCGAGAAAACGTAAGTGTGGTTTACATCGTCCCGAATGTCTATGGTGCCGTTACTTACAAGACCATGCTTTCGCACTAAATGGGGTATTCACTTCACCTGCCACGGACGTCGAGGCTGGGGAGCTGCAAGACGGTTTGGGTCTGGCTGCAAGGTTGCGGCGCGCCACGGGCCGACTATTACACGCACTCGATCACGTCCGCGCATTGCGCAGATCGTTTTGAAGTCTTATTATCGGCGGTTCTCACAGTATATTTCGGAACGGAGTCAAGAATGAAATTCCGCCTGTTGAAATGGCTGGTCGTTGTCAGTTTGCCTTTGTTGCTCGCATGCGTGTGTCCCGCAGCGGAGCCAATCCATTACGAGCTGGGATTTGAACGCCCCAACACTCATTTGCTCGACATTACGATTCGCGCCGATGGACTCGATGGTAAGGAAGTTGCGTTCGCGATTCCTTATTGGGCACCGGGCGTTTATATCGTTGAGCAGTTCGCTGTGAACGTGCAGGGCTTTCACGCAATGGATGCGGGCGGCCATTCGCTCCCGTGGGGCAAGTCCGACAGCCAAACTTGGCAGATCGACTTACACGGCCAGACCGCGGTGGTGGTGCGCTACCAAATCTATGCGGATGGAATGCCGATTCGAGGCGCTCAATACGATGAGCGCCATGCTGGGATGACGGGCGCGGCCGTCTGGATGTACATGGTAAGTGGCAAGGAGCGGCCCGCCGACCTGAGAATCGACCGTTCATCCGTGCCGAGCAATTGGAAGATAGCCACTGGCATGCGGCGCGCAGACGCGAACACTTACGCAGCTCCGGATTACGACAGCTTCGCAGATTGCCCGATCGAGATTTCGGATTTTGTGGAAAAAGATTTTGTCGCTCTCGGAACCACTTATCACGTCGTCGTGCACGACGAGATTGGGAACCAGGACTTCACCAAATTCATTACGGACTTGCACAAAATAATTGAGACGAGCGTGGTGCCGACGCTTGCCCCGGCAGTAAAAGGCCCGCTGGCCGCTCCATTTGCGGACTACTGGTTCCTTATCCATATTGCGCCGTTTCCGGCGCCAGGGGCGGGCGTGGAACACTTGAACTCGACCATGATAGTGATGTCCACGGAGTGGGATGACCATAGCCCTACAACTAACGATTTTCTATCTGACTTGTACGAGAAAAAAATTGACCTCGCAACCCACGAGTTCTTTCACGCATGGAATGTGAAGCGGCTGCGGCCGAAAGAGCTTGGGCCGTTCGATTATGCGCACATGGTGTACACACCGTCTTTATGGATCTCAGAAGGGCTAACGGACTATTTCACCAGCAGGGCTCTTCTGCGATCCGGCTTCTGGTCGCCGCAGAACTATCTCGATTACACGGCGCGGGTCATTACGGGACTCGAGCAGGAGCCTGGCCGAAAGGAGCGAAGCATCGCAGACACGAGTTGGGACACTTGGTTTGGATTCAGCGGCGGCGGTTCTGGAGCATTCAGCAGCAGCTTTGCCAACAATCTGGCAAACACCAACTACTCTTACTATGACGGCGGTGAAGTTCTCGGATCGTTGCTGGATCTTGAAATCCGGCACGCGACCGAAAATCGGAAATCAATTGTGGATTGGATGCGTCTTATGTACGAACGTTATGCCTTGCCGAAACCGGGCTTCGGGCCGGAAGACGCGGTTCGGGCTGCGTCGGAAATTGCAGGTAAGGACATGAGCGAGTTCTTCGCTCGTTATTTGACCGGGAAAGAGCCGCTGCCCTACGAGAAAGATTTTGGGTATGCCGGCATTCGAGTGGACAAGAGCTACTCTCCGGCTCCCTGGCTCGGAATTGCAGTGGAGCCGGATCGACAAGAACGGCCATTGATCGTGAACGTGATTCCGGGAAGTCCTGCGGAACGAGACGGTCTCGATCGAGGAGACGTAGTCGTCGCGTTAGATGCGAAGGTTGTCGATGCGGCCGGTTACGAGAAAGAATTGAAGATGCGGCATGCCGGCGATCGCATTGTGGTCACGGTCATACGCAATGGTCAGATTTGTCAAATACCGGTGGTGAGCGAGTCGGACCCATATCCAACGTACGCACTAAAAGCAATCGACGATCCAACCGATTCTCAAAAACAGATTTATCGTAGCCTCATGAGTTCCCCATAGCACAACATTGCTCTTGAGAATGGTCAAAGACAGTCTGACAGCTTCAAAAGAGGGCGGGACTGGCGACAGACGCTATGATCGGCGTAGTGTCCGCGGTCGCTCCCGGGATCAGCGCGCTTGTCACCCCGCGAGGGGATCTGGTTGAAGCGCTCTTCGGGAGTTAGGCCGCACCGTCATGCAGCAGTTTGCGGCAAAGGACACCTGCGATCATTTACGTTCTCGTTTTTCGTGTTGCTGCATCGGGTTCAATGCGGTGGGCGGAGGCGCAGAACGCTGCGTCCACGGCCATACTCAGGACAGGTTGAGGTCGTCATCGCGAGCGCGAAACGAAAGACCTGTGCATCGCGCATTCAAACTGATATTTCCTCCGCATGGCTCAGGGTGACAGCGTGAATTTATGCCACGAACTTGTGGGGCTTCCTTTGCTTATTATTTCACTCGGAAAATAGATCGAATCCCCCTTTGACACCATTCGCGGGAATTTGATCGCTCGAATGACTTTCGTTGGATCGCCCGCAACCAGGAAAAAGTCCGCAACCTTACCGCGCTCTATCGTGCCCAGTTCACTCGAATGGCCGAAATACACGACCCCAGCGGTTTGGGTTGAGTTGATTACGAGTGAACCGGGTCCTACCGCAAGAAAGCAGTGATTGCAAGTACTTAGAGGTGCCTCCCGGCGCTGTAAGTTACTGATAGTCACCGCGGGCAAGGCCAACTGCCGGCAAAACTGCCGGTAAGTTTCATTCGACTTCTATTCGCACGCTCTAATTGACTAGTGGCATGTCGCGGAGTAAACGTTACTAACTGAGATGCATCAAGGTCAGTGTGGCCATTTCCACTGAGTTGATCCTCAACGCTTCTCAAAAAGACGAACTGGTCGCGATTTCACAGTCGCGTTCGCTGCCAGCCGGATATGTGTTTCGCGCCAAACTGATTTTAATGCTGGCTGAAGGCGCCTCCTTCCGGGCGATCAAGCATAAGCTCGGAACCACGGCTCCGACCATTGTTCGGTGGAAGGAGCGTTTCCTGTCAGGTGGCATCGACGGGCTGCACACATATCATCCCGGCCAACCGCCGAGCGTTCTGACGCCCGCCTTGCGCGCCCGGCGGGGTTCTGGCCGCCACCCGGAAAAAGCCAGCCGATGGATCGACGCACTGGAGTTGCCACAAACTCGCGGCCCATCTGGGCGTTAGCAAAGATGTCGTGCACCGGGTGTGGAAAGAAGCGGGCCTGAAACCGCATCGGATCGAGCGTTACCTGGCCAGCGACGATCCGGATTTCGAATCGAAAGCCGCCGACATCATCGGTCCGTACCTGAATACGCCGCAGCACGCGGCAGTGTTCTGCGTGGATGAAAAGACGGCAATTCAGGCGCTCGACCGGCTCGATCCGGTACTACCGCTTTCGCCGGACGCGCCGAGCGTCACGGGTTTGAATATTATCGTCACGCCACGTTGTCGCTGTATGCGGCGCTGGATACGCAATCTGGCAAAGTGCTCGGCAAGACCGCCGCCCGCCACACCAACCAGGAGTTTGTGGAGTTCCTCTGCGAACCTCGCACGCGACCTGGCTCAAGATGGCCGGTGCCGACGTGAAGGACGCACAGGCACAAATGCGGCACTCACGTTCCAGCACCACGTTGGACATCTACCAGCAGTTCGTGCCCGAAAGCCAAAAGCGCGCTGTAGATCGACTCAGCCGTTTAGTGAATTGAATTGTGACCAAGTGACCAGGAGCAAGGCTTGCAAGTGATTGAAAATGTGGTGGCCAGGGACGGAGTTGAACCGCCGACGCCAGCCTTTTCAGAACCGTGGTTTTGAGTACTTACAACGCTTTACGCGCCGCCGAGGACTGCCTTAGTACGTCGTAACTCCTGTAAAACGGAAACACCACAGGTGTAAACCACAGGTGTGAAATGTGGTGCTCGTTCCAGAGAAGCGGTCACGGGCCAGAGCCTCCCGTTAAAACCCCTGCCAAAATTTCCTTGGTGGATTACCCCTAGAACCCACTCGCTCTGCCGCTCAGGTGCCGAGAGAGGCATTAGCGCGCTCGGGGTAACAGGTAACCAGTGCAGCGGTATGGGTTTCCTAGTTCCAAGACCTTCACCTTGGTCACGCGATATACCTCGTTGAACATTGAGTGGCTGTACCAAAATCCTCCAGAAGCCGACTGCACCAAGACTTCTGAGCACCAATCCTGGGCTGCACATCCCCACGGCTTGGCGCGAGTGGTCACCGAGAAATCTCGATTGCTGCAATTGCCACAACTTACGGCGTCGATGATTCACCCAACACTATCTCCTGAAGTGAGGCTGGATTCCCGGGATCAACCGGGAACAGTTTATCTTCTTTTGAACTCAAGACGATCTGATCCAAATCCTCCGCCGAGGCATCCTGGGACGGTAGCGTCTTGTGTGCTCCGAAACTCAAGCTGATCTCCTGCCCCGGCCCGAACTTCGCATCGAAAAACGAGGCCGGGATCACGATATCCCCGGAAAAGCCAGCGACAGTCTTCTTCCATGCTGTCTTGATCTCCCGGTTGTAGTCGTGCGGATGCGGCCTTGGAGGGAAGAAGTTCTCATCGCAATAGATGCTGGGCTTGGTGCTCATGAAATTGCCAGGGCTCAGGTAGAGATTGTAGATGCCAACCGGCCTGCCAGTTCGGATTTCTTCAGCGGTGTCAAAAACCAGGTGGAAGACATCTCCCTTCTCAACACCCCTTCCCACAAACGGCTGGTATAACTGCGGATCGACGACATCGACTCCGATGTAAAGGTTCTCTTCGTCCCAACCGAAAGCTACGCGTGCGGAAAATTGGTCCGGCCCTTTCCACAGTTGTTCTCCGTCTTCCAGCTGCGAGCTGCGATTGAGAACGTACACTTTTCCCGACTGCCATTTTGAAAAATCTCCGTCAAGAACCGGCGAACCCGCTATTTTGTGCGCAGCTAGGAGATGCTGGTCAGGATCCCACTGTATTTTTCCATCGGGCAAATGCTTGAAAGCCGGACTCGCTAAAATGTGATCGAGCTGAGCGCGGAGCACGTCCGGTATAGGCTCGATTTCTGGTGTCAATTTCTTAAACTGTGCTTGTCCCTTCATCGCAGTCAGGGCAGAGTCCAGGCGAGAGATTTGCGACTCGATGGCTGGCACATCAATCGCCGGCCTGCGCTCCTCAAAGATGTCAGTCAGTTCCGGCTCTTCTCCCTGGCCCGCCGCGTAAATCTGCAGGATCGGCGCGAGAAATGGCAGAGCATCGGCGCCGTATTGGCTGACGAGCGCATGGTGTTGCGACTTTTCCGGATCGTACGCCGGCGGATTCCACAGGTAATCTGCCACCGTTTCGAGTGGCACCATGGAGGCGTGCGCCTGGCACATGGGATTCGATACCAGACCCTGGGTTACCGTGTGAAGACCGGCCTCCCGCCCGCGAAGAGGATCCATGATCAGGCGCCACGGGTGGCCGTCATTGACGGGAAAGTTATCCCACACGAGCGGCTTGCGCCGAATATAACCACCCCACTCCGAGGCCTGAGCGACGGTGATCGCCGAGGGAATCACTTCTGTTCCAGTCCAATCCAGCGGGATCTCGGGCCGCACCCCGTTTCCTAACTCGCGAAGATAGTCGCGGCTCCCCCATTCATTCGTATAAGTAGTTGGGCAAACCGTCAGGCGATTCTGCGCGGAAAGCTTCTTGAGATGACCGTACAAACGGTTGATCAGGTAGACGTGCGCTTGGGCGAGCGTTTGGAATCGTTTCTGGTCCTCAGGATGAACCATGTCAAACGGAACGTCGTCGAGGAAAAGTGCGAAATCTGTGACCCCAAGCTTGCTAATGCTCTTGAGTTTCCGGGCCAGGATCTGAAATTCAGCCTCGCTTGAATAAGCCATGGAAAGGCCGGGGCTGATGGCATAGGTGAAATGGACAAAGTTTTCCCGTGCCGCAGCGACCAGCGCGCCCAGTCGTTTCATTTGCTCTGGAGGATAAGGCTCGCGCCAGAGCTGGCGCTCATAGGGATCATCCTTCGGAGCATAAATGTACGTGTTCATCCTTTGCTGCCCTTCGAAGCGCAGCGCGTCGAGCCGGTCGTCGTGGCTCCAGGGTGTTCCGTAAAAGCCCTCCACAATCCCGCGGATAGGAAAGGATGGATAATCAGCAATAGTCACTTGTTCCCCGTCATGGATGACGCGCAGGGATTGGGGCCGAGGGATGAGCTCTGACGCTAGCCTGTCCGGCGGCGTTGCCAGCAGGCTCGGAATCCGCAGCAGGGCGTAATGGTATCCAGTCGCAGAAATGGCGGCGACGCGGACTTGGGCTAGATCCGAACCGGGTGAATACGTTGCCCGCAGGACGTAAGCTTCCTTCGCAAGTTCTGGAGTGGCCTCAACCGCTTCGCCAAGGGATAGCCGCCTGAGTTCCGCGAGAAAAGCTGCGGTGTTTTGTGGACGCTCAAACTGAATAAGCAATTCTCCAGTCTGAGTCTGGCGATGATCCCCTCCGGCCGCAGAACGTGAGAATTGAGGGAAGGCATGTTGACGCGCCGCCAGGTCTTTCAACTCCCGCTGGATTCGGTTGTCCATGCTGGTTGAGGCGACTACTCTCCAGACGGGCTGCGACTGCCCGGCGGAAACATATGAGGCGACACACAACAGAATAGACGCTAAGAAATGTCTCATCGCAGACGACCTGCTCATTCCACGAAAACTACTTCTCCGCTCGAAATAACAAAGCAATAGTTGACCAGAATTCGCCTAAAAGCTGATCTTGGCTCCCAGCTGCATTTTCCGGTAGGTGTTGGCGTACCAAATCGCGCCGAAGGCTGAGGTGTTGCTGAAATTCGTGCTCGGCAACCCCAGATTCGGGTGATTGAACACGTCGGTCGCGGAAAGCTTGAACTGCAAGCTGCCTTTTTCGCCAAGGATTCCCACAGGGAAGTCCTTAAGCAACGCCATGTCCACGTTTGCCCAGTGCGGACCGTAAATAGTATCGCGGCCTACATCGCCGAAAGTCCCGGCGGGTGGAGCGGCGAAGGCAGAAGTATTGAACCAGCATTGCATCGTTCTGACCTGGTATCCATTGGGGCACGTTCCACTCCACGGATCGCCCACCAGATTAGGACGCAACTGTCCCGAGCCGGCGAAATCAGTCTCTCCCGTAATTACGGTCGTGGGCACGCCGGTGCGAACAAAGAAAATCGAGGAGATCTGCCAGCCGCCGACAAGTCCATTCATTGCTCCGCCCTGGTTCAGGATCGGCTTGCCCTTCCCAAAGGGCAGTTCGTAGTTCACGCTCCCGTTGAAAGTCTGGCGGATGTCGTTCACCGCCGGGCCGTAGTTTGAGTTCATGTCGTAGGCGTTCTGATAGTTCTGCCCGAAGCGCTCGTTGGCACCTGCGCCTCCCCAGCCGCCGCCGGTCTGCATATCCAGCACCTTGGACCAAGCGTAGCTAACGCCAAAGGACAAGCCGGATTCGAGGCGTTTATTGGCGATGACGTGCAACGCGTTGTAGTTGGAGCGGCCGTCGAACAAGGATGCGTTGATTTGGCCAAAGTTCGGATTCGGCCGGCTGCTGGCTCCGAGCGGAACCTGGTTAATGTCCATGCCCAACTGGAGGTTCACACCGCGGTTGCCCACGTAGCCGAAATCCAGCACCACACCATGGGCAAGCTGCTGCTGAACATCAAACTGGTATTCGGCGTAGTACTCCATGGGAATTTTCCATGGAATGTAGGTGACGTTCTGGCCGTTGAGCAGGTCGGCCGTCCGGTCAGCGTTCGTGGGATAAATCGGCGGCGGCGGACCAATCGTGAAGGCCGGCGGATTGGCTTCGTTATCGCAATTTGCGCTTTCAGAAAATGTCTGGCTGTTCCAGTTTGGCGGATTCAGGTTTCCAAGCTGCAAGACCGGTTCCACCATGCCCTGTGAAGTCTGGTTGCATGACAGAGACCCGATCGGGGTCCAGCCCTGTCCCCAGGAGGCAGCAGGCGCAAGCGTGTTCTGTCCGGCGAAGATGTTGTAAAGCCCAAAGCCGCCGCGGACGGACAAATTGTTTCGGGGCGACCATGCAAAGCCCACGCGCGGGGCGAAGAAATGCCACATGGTATCAGTCATGGCCGTATGTCCATCCTGACCGCCATACCACATAGCGCCCGACGGGCCGCCTTGAGGATTCGGGATTGAGGGCTGGAAATTAGAGATTTGGTTCTGAGCTTCACTCCATCCGCTTTGGATTACATAGCGCAAACCCAAAGTGAGGGTCAGGTTGGGTCTGACCTTGTATTCATCCTGCGCAAACGCCTGCGCGCTCCACATGCGTCCGCCGGTCTCAGGGCTGATGGAAACCCACCAGGACTCGGGCAGCCCGAGGAGGAAGTCGGCATAACCTTCACCTTCCGTGGGGATGTTGTTAAGCGTCTGGTCCACGGGGTTTTGAGTGAGCGCACCACCCCACCAGAAACCGCCCTCCTGCGCATCACCCCATCCGACATTCGTCCGGTACCGGTCGAATTCGCCGCCGAACTTGAGGATGTGCTTGCCTTTTACCCAAGTGGCATCGTCTGCGTAATTGAAACTCGTTTCGGCGTCCACTGCGACCGGCCATGCGGGATTGCCGATACCGGTATTGAGGCTTCCGTTGATCCAGATATTGGGAAAAAGGTTCCCCGCCGGATTCGCCAAGCCCAATGTGGTTGGCCAGTTTTTCCCCTGGTTCTCGTCGCTGCCGACACCATGCTCGCGGCTGAGCGAAAAACGGAATTCGTTCACCACGTTGGGACTCAGCGTCCAAACGTCCGTGAGCTGGCCCTGGGGTTCGTTGCCATGCCAATTTGAGCAATTGATATCGCAAATGGGATCAGCTGCGGGGCTGCTGAAGTTCACAATCATGATCGAACCCGTGAACCGGTTTTTGGGCGAGACGTCGAAATCCAGCTTGCCGTTGATCCACTGGTTCGTGCTGATGCCGGGCAAAAGTTCATAAAAGTTGTTTACATTTCCTGTTCCCGGAAGATTTGGAGCAAGAAAGTAGCTTTGAATCTTGGCAGCCACCGGGTCCCAACGGTTCGACGGAATGACGTTGCCGGGAAAAGGCGTGCGGCAAATTACTCCGCTCGGCAATGTCTGTGTGGTCAGGGGATCGAAAATCTGTCCGTTGATGACCTGCTGGCCGTTGCAGGGATTGATGATCGGGTTGTTGTTAGCATCAACCGCCGGCGATCCCAACACCATGGAAAAATCGCCCTGGACGTATCCTTGGCCGCCGTTCGGCTGGAGGCCAGTTGTGGGATACGACTCATAAGTTGGCTGGCCGATGTTGGAGGGATTTCTTTCATAACTGACGAAGAAGAAGGCCCTGTTCTTAAGGATGGGGCCGCCGAGATTGGCGCCATATTCATTCCAGTGAAACGGCGGCCTGGTGAACGGGGCTGGCAGAGCGAATTTATTGACAGCATTGACGGCGCCGTTCTCCAGGTATTCGTATACTTCACCGTGAAAGTTGTTCGTGCCACTTTTGGTAATTACATTGAATACAGAGAGTCCGTTGCCGTGCTCGGCGCCGAAATTCGCGGTCGAAAGACTGACCTCCTGAATGGTTTCAATTGGCGGCTGCAGCGCATCCGGGTTTGATGACTGGCCCAGCATGGCGCTGCCGCCGTCAATTTGCCAACTGGAAAAGTATGGCTGCTGGCCGTTGACGGCGACGCCTTGGCCTGTGGCTTCTTCTCCACCGCCGGGGTTCACTCCAGGGACGGCCGCAAATAAATCCATCCAATTGCGGTCGATGCTGGGAGCGGCGCTCACCATATCGGCAGTGAGCGTGGTGTTCTTTTCGGCCGATTCGGTCTGCACCAGCGGCACATCCGCCGTTACCGAGACTTTCTCCGCGACAGCCCCCACTTCCAACGTAGCGTTGAGGGTGACAGTCTCCAGGTACAGAGTGATACCAGAGCGGACCAGGGTCTTGAAACCATTCTTGGCAAAAGTGACGCTGTATTGACCCGGTTGCACGAAGGGCACGTCGTATATCCCCGCTGGGTCGGAGGTTGCTGTCAGGTTTATGCCGGTGGCGACGTTGGTGATGGTGACCTTCGCTCCCTGAACGAAAGCCCCGGTCTGATCGGACACCGTCCCTCGAATTTCACCCGCCTGCCTACCCTGCGCCGCCGCGCTGTTCCAAGATGCAGATCCCATCACAACCAAGAAAACGGAAAACGCCAGCTTTGAACTGAATGATGACATCGGCTGCTCCTGTCTTCGGCCCAGCAGTCCGCCATAATCTCGATCTGAGGGCCTGGGCGGGTTGAAAGAATGCGAACGGCCGCCAGCGATATCTAAAACAGCTCATCTTCGATTCCAGAAAAAGCCGCGTCAAGTTCAAAACAGTTCAATAACCATGTAACAGAGGTTCAAAACTGAGCCACAACGACCTGAATACAAAGTAAAAACCAAGCGAGAGGGTTGAGAAGGCCGTCTTTCTCCTGAAAACCATATTCTGAACCTGCAACGACTATCGCTCCGAGCGCCACTCCTCCAGAATGCTGTGGTTATGCGAGGGGTTTGACTATGGTTTCTCCGGCTTGTGCAGTGCTAACATTCGGCTTGGAGTTGATGTGGACCACACGTCGCACTCGCCTCAAGAATCGCAGCTCGGGCCGCCCCCGGTCGAATCGAAAATTTCCGCAGTACTGTTGCGTGAGGAATTGCAGCGTGTGCTGGACAGCCGCGAATTTCAATCCAGCAAACTCTGCCAGCAGTTCCTGCTCTATGTGGTAGAAAACACCCTGAATGGTCATCCGGACACACTCAAAGAACGCACCATTGGAATTGAGGTGCTGGGGAAGCCGGTATCCTATGAGCCGAGTGAGGACGCAGCGGTGCGGGTTCGAGCCGGCGAGGTCCGAAAGCGATTGCGGTCCTATTATTCCAGCAAGTCAGGCGCTGCCCGTGTGCTGATCGATCTGCCTCCAGGCACCTATGTCCCGGAATTTCGCTATTCCGATCAGTCAGCACACGCGTTCGGATGGCATCAGCCCGGCGTGCGCTGGCGGTGGTTGGCAGGCGCCGCGATTCTGCTTTTCGCTTTGGCAGCGACAGCGTTCTACTGGGTGCGCACCCGCGCAGAGGCAAGCCCATTCAATCAATTCTGGTCTCCGGTTCTGCAGAAGCACAAAGCCGTCTTCGTGTGCGCCGCGCCCGTGCCTGTCTATTCTCCAGTCCGGACTGCCACCAACGCTGCTCCCACCCGGCTTGAAGATTTCGTCCTTGTCCCCGGCCGTTTTGTCGCCATTAGCGACGTCAATGCAGCCTTGCAGATCTCCGACATGCTGGCGCGATTGGAGCAACCCTATAAGCTCCGCATCGGCAACGAAGTGACGTTCCGCGATCTTCGTACCGGCCCGGCTGTCCTTGTCGGCTTCTCCTATACGCAATGGCATGAAATCGGAGAGCACTTCCGCTATTCCATTGATTTGTCCCGCCGACCTTTTGGCGTGCTACGGGATGATTCGCCGACGAACTGGACGATCCATACCCACCCGGACGATCCCGACCTGGATGAAGATTACGCGATCGTATCGAGAGTACTTTATCCCGGCACAAACAACATGATTGTCGAGATCGCCGGTATCTCCCACTACGGCACTGAAGCTGCCGCTGATCTGGTGACGAACCCGGCACTACTGCAAGATGCCTTGCGCAAAATGCCGGCGGGATGGGAGCAGAAAAATATCCAGATCGTTCTTCATACTGAGGTAGTTGGAGGGTTTCCCTCTGTCCCCACCGTTGTGGCCACTTATGTCTGGTGAATGGCCTCTCCCTGGAATCCTGAGGAGCGCCCTGCTTGTCAGGGGATCTACTGGACTGTCGCAATGCCAACGTTACCGAGCGAACTTAGTACGTCGTAACTCCTGTAAAACGGAAACACCACAGGTGTAAATCACAGGTGTGAAATGTGATGCTCGTTCCAGAGAAGCGGTCACGGGCCAGAGCCTCCCGGTAGACCCCCTGCCCAAACTCGCTTGGTGGATCACGCCCAGAACCACTCCGCTCTGCTGCTCAGATGCCGCGAGAGGCACGATCGGGGGTCGGCGGGACCCGGTGACCACCGCGTCGGAGGACTGGAAGAGAGAAGAGGGATACGACACCGAGCTCTCTAACCCCGAAGTCGCTGCTGCGGTTCAGTGGGCGGAGAGGATCATGCGGAGGATTGACGGCGCGTTTCCGAAATAGGCCCGAAGTTCAGGGCTTTCCTGCCAGCCTCAATCAGGCGACGCACAGATTCTTGGTCTTTACGGAAGCCAACTTCTGGACAAATGTCCAAAAGTGTCGCCCACAGACAGCACGATGATTAACCGGGTTTGCCAAGCTACAGCGCTCGGCTCCTCAGATGCCGAGAGAGGCACGTTCGCGGTGGGCGGGACCCGTTAACCAGTGCGTCGGACGGATTCTCGCTGCCCGGCGGGCCGTCCTGTCAGCGCTGGGCGTTTCTGTCAAGCACACTGCCGACATCCGCGCGGGCCGACACTGCCCGCATCCACGGCATTGGCAGACGTTGGCCAAAGTGGCTAATGTTACGCTGAGCGAACCATAATTTCGAAAGCGTTACGATACACCACGAGGGCGCTTTCACAGAAGATCCCGATAACATTCCAACGCGACCCGAACCAGTTGACTCCGAGTGCGTACTTCAGTTTTCGCAAAAAGTTGTTGGATCGTGTTCTTGACTACGCTCTCGGAGACGTTTAGACGTGATGCTATTTCCTTGTTGGCTAAACCCTGAACAAGCAGCCGGAGCACGTCAGATTCACGATTGTTCAAGGGCGTCCTTTCCAGGTGATCGGACCCAGTCGAGGTTGAATCTTCGGTGGCGTGTCGTTCCTCGGTGACATCGGCGATAATCGCAGCCAGCTTGGGGGTCGGTCCTTCTTTATAGCTGGAGAACCAGACTTCGGCCAGAAACGACTCTCCGTTGCCCCGATGTCCGCGGCACTGCATTGAGGTCCTGAACTGTGGTCCCTCTTCCCAGCGCAAAGCGTGATGTAACTCGGGCAGGTAAGCCGCTATCGGTTGCCCGATCAGATGTCCGTCCCGTGGGGCCATTAGTTCAGTTGCCGCCTGGTTGGCGAGTTCGATGAAGCCATGATCGTCAACTGTGACAATTGCCGCTGGACTCGTTTCCACTAGGACACGTAACCGCTCTTGGGATGCCAATCTCAGCCGCCGGTTGCGCAGAACTTCAGAGATGAACAGTCCAGAACCGACCAGTGCCAACGCTTCAAAACTGGTTCGGATAGGAGCGTCCGCTGGGTCCAGGTTGCTGAAACGCTCGCTAAGCAGCGCACAGGCGATACCCATGAGAACGATTGCCCACCGCGGCAAAAAACCGGCCGCGAGCATAATGGGAAACAAATAGAGAAAACCGAGCGAGACGTACGGCTTCGTCCACCAGTCCACTACCGCGATCACTAGAACGATGGCTACACTGGCAAGCAGAACTGCCGTCCGGTTCCGCCGATCCCAGATCCATTCCAAGCTCACCATAAATCTCGATTGAACCGGTGATTATCCCACCACTGGTTGTGTTTCCCCAACCCAATCAAACGATTAACGGAAAGATTAGCGTTGCGGCAATCGAGGGATTAATGCTCGTGGCGAAATCGCATGGTGGTTCTGATCGTTGATCCCGCTCAATCAAGCGATTGGTCAAATGCACACGCTTCGGGAACCGAAATACTCCTAGCCACACCGTTTGAGTGTCTCCCCTGAATCGGAGTTTAAGGATACACAAGGTTTAGACCCCGTGCGAGGGCCCCGCGGTGGTGTCTCTCCAGAGGGATGGAGAGAGTCCCTGGTTCCCAACCACAAGCTCGGAGTGCCCCATGATTCTAGAGGCAATGAACAATTACGTTTTAGTGGTGGTCGTTATTGTCGCTGTCTGCTTGTACATCGTGATGATTGCCGCGGGCTTCACCGAACTGATGTCTCGTCTACCTAAAGCGCGAGCGAACAAGAAGAGTTCCAGAAATCTGAATGCCGCGCGCAGATCGAGAAACGTGAAGAGGTTGCCACACTCTTAGCGGTGAGTTCGGTGTGAAAACGGAGTCATAGATGCGAAAGCTACGATGGTGCTGTGTCCTGATGGCTTGCAGCGTGCGTGTCCTGGCACAGACCCAGACCCTGACCTGGGAGCAGGTGCGCCTGCGTTTTGAACAGAACAATCCGACGCTGCTGGCCGACAAGCTCAGCATCGACGAATCGAAGGCGGAGGAGATTACCGCGTTTCTGCGTCCCAACCCGCAACTCACTCTGCTGGCGGATGGGACCCAAATTGCTCCTCATAAAGACGTCTGGGAGCCCTTCGCCGGCACCTTTGAGTCGCCCAGCCTGAGCTATCTGCACGAACGGCGGCATAAGCGGGAGTTGCGTCTGGAGAGCGCAAAAAAGGCGACGCTGATTGCCGAGTCCAGCCATGCCGACTTGGAGAGAACTCTGCTCTTCAACTTGCGGAGTGCGTTCGTGTCCACTCTGCAAGCGAAAGCGGTTCTGCAGTTGGCGAAAGACAATCTTGTGTATTACGACCATGTGCTCGACATCAGTAGAACCCGCTTCCAGGCCGGCGACATCGCGCAAATCGATCTCGACCGGCTGGAACTGCAACGGGTGCAGTATGAATCCGATCTGCAAATGGCCGAGGAAAACCTCGAAAACGCCAAGATTCAACTGCTGACCCTGCTCAACGACCGCACTCCGAAGGAACAAATCGACGTGACCGGAACCTACGACTTCAACGACCAACTGCTGCCGCGGGACGAGTTCCGCAAGATCGCCATGGACACGCGGCCGGACCTGAAGGCCGCCATTGAAGCCGTGGACAAGGCCCAAACCGATCACAAGCTCGCGGTTGCCAACGGCTCAACCGATCCCACTTTGAGCGCATGGTACACGCACAACTCTTCCACCAATAATCCGTTTGCCATCAATACCGTCGGCGTCAGTGTGAGCATTCCGCTGCGCATCTTCGACCGCAACCAGGGAGAGAAGCTGCGCACGCAGCTCGATATCCGGCGCAACGAGAGATTGCGCGACGCCGCCGAAGCGCAAGTTTACAGTGACGTGGATTCCAGCTACGCCACGGTGGACAGCGATCTGATTCTGCTGCGGCCGTACAAGGCGAAGTACCTGCAGCAGTCGGTGCGGGTGCGGGACACGATTACGTTTTCCTACCAGCACGGCGGGGCGTCGCTGCTGGATTTTCTGAACGCCGAGGCGGAATACCGCACCGTGCAACTGGCCTACCTGAACTTGGTTGGTTCTTACCTGAGCGCAGCCGCCCAATTGAATCTAGCGGTGGGCCGCGAGGTGATCCCATGAAAAAAAGATTTGCCAGCCTGATCTTAGTAGCAATTCTTTGCTTGCTGTTGAGTTTTCTCCTCCCTGGTTGCGGCAACACGAAGGGCGACCCGAAGGCTGAGGCCCCGCCTGCGGCCACCGTCGAGCCTGACCTCGATGCCAACAACTTCAAAGTCGATCATCCCGACCAGTTTCCATTGGTGACCGCGATTGAGCATAAGGCCGCGCCCGCCCTGAATGTGACCGGCGTCGTGCAGCCCGATATCGCTCGCGCCGTGCCGGTCATTTCGCTGGCCTCGGGACGAGTGGTGGAAATCAAGGCCAGGTTGGGAGACGTGGTGCAGAAAGGGCAGTTGTTGCTGAGGGTTCGGAGCAACGATGTTTCCGGGGCTTACCAGACGTACTTGAAGGCGGTGAACGATGAGCGGTTGGCGCGGCAGCAACTGGAACGGGCACAGATCCTTTACGACAAAGGCGCAATCGCCAAGAGTGCTCTTGAACAAGCCGAAGACACCGCAAAGGACGCCAAGGTTGATCTGAATGCTGCAACGGAACAACTCCGGACGCTCGGCATCGACAAGGATCATCCCTCGGGGATTGTCGACATCACCGCCCCTATATCGGGTGTGATCACGGACCAGCAGGTCACCAACGCAGCCGGCGTCCAGGGTCTGTCGGGCCCCAATCCGTTCACCATTTCCGATCTTTCGTACGTCTGGATCATCTGCGACGTTTACGAAAATGACCTCGATGCCGTCCACGTCGGCGAGTACGCGGATATCCACCTGAATGCCTATCCCAACAAGGTCTTCAAAGGCCGGATTGACAACATCCTGCCCATTCTCGATCCCAATATCCGCACAGCAAAGGTTCGGCTCGAAGTCGCCAACCCCGGACTGATGCGGGTGGGAATGTTTGTGACTGCGACCTTCTATGGCGGGCAGCCGGAAACGCACGCCGCCATTCCCGCGACGGCGATTCTGCACTTGCATGATCGCGAGTGGGTATATACGCCAGTTCCGAAGAGCACGGGGCATTTCAGACGTCTGGAAGTGGTCACGGGAAACATGCTTCCCGGCAACCTGCAGGAGGTTGTTTCCGGGATCAAGCCGGGAGATCAAGTCGTCTCAAACGCTCTGCCGTTGCAGAACACTTTGGAGCAATAGATGGGAGCAATAAATGGGAGCAAATAAGTGATTCGTCGAGTCGTTGATTTTGCTCTGAACAACCGCCTGCTCGTCCTGGGTTTCGCCCTGCTGCTTTTTGCCGGGGGCATCATTTCGTTTGAGCGGTTGCCGATTGAGGCTTACCCCGACGTAGCTGATAACTACGTGGAGATCATTACGCAATGGCCGGGAATTTCAGCGGAACAAATCGAACAGCAAGTCACGATTCCGCTTGAAACTGCGATGAACGGGATGCCCAGCGTGGTGCATCTGCGTTCGTTCTCACTCTTCGGGCTTTCCGACCTCAAGCTGATCTTCGACGACGACTCGGACAACGACTGGAACCGGGAGCGAGTTCTGGAACGTCTGAGCCAAGTTACCCTGCCGCTGGGCGTGGTGCCGCAAATGGGCACGGACTGGAGTCCAGTCGGCCAGATTTATTTCTTTACCTTGCACAGCACCAATCCTGCCTACGACCCCATGGAGCTGAAATCCATTGAAGACTGGGTCGTCGAAAAAAGCTTCAAGTCGGTGCCCAACATTGTCGATGTGGCCAGCTTCGGCGGTCCCACCCGCGAATACCAGGTTCGCGTTGACCCTAACAAACTGATCGCCTATGGCCTGAGCCTGGCCCAAGTCGAGCAGCAACTCACCAACAACAACGTCAACGCCGGCGGAAGCTTCATCCAGGAGGGCCTGCAACAGATCAACGTGCGCTCCGTCGGATTGGTCGACCGCGCCCAGGACATCGAGCGCACCGTCATCCTGACCAAGAATGGCACGCCTCTGCGGGTAAAGGACATCGCTGTCGTTTCGCAAGGTCCCAAGATCCGGCTCGGACAGTTTGCCCGAGCCATTCACCACGAGGACGGAAAGATTGTTGATAACGACGATGTGGTGTCAGGCATCGTGCTGCTGCGGAAGGGCGCGGTGGCAGATGCGGCATTGCAAGGCATCCACACGAAAGTGGAGGAACTGAACGATCATATTCTGCCTCCGGGCGTGAAGGTTGTTCCCTTCATCGACCGCACCGATCTGGTTCATTTCACCACGCACACCGTGCTTCACAACCTCACCGAAGGAATGATTCTGGTCTCGATCGTCCTGTTTCTGTTTCTCGGCAACATCCGGGGCGCGCTCATCGTTGCGGCCACAATCCCGTTTTCTCTGCTGTTTGCCTCAATTTGCCTGGACTTGAGACAGATTCCTGCGAACCTCCTCTCTCTCGGCGCGCTGGATTTCGGCATGGTCGTCGATGGCGCGGTGGTGATGATCGAAAACATCGTGCGCCATCTTGGCGGTGCCAGTAACGGCACTAAAACGGCGACAGAGAAGATCAGCGATGCCTCGCATGAAGTCCAGCGCCCGGTGTTCTTCGCGATCGCCATCATCATTACCGCCTACTTGCCTATCTTTACTCTGGAGCGTGTCGAGGGGCGGCTCTTTCATCCCATGGCCTGGACCGTGGCCTTTGCGCTGCTTGGGGCATTGATCTTCTCGATTGTGATTGCGCCCGTGCTGGCCAGTTTCGCTTTCCAGAAGGGCGCAAAAGAATGGCGTAACCCCGTGATGCACTTGTTGACGGAGCGCTACCGGCACGCGGTCCGATGGGCGATTCGTCATCGTGTGATCACGGTCGGTGTGTGCGTGCTTCTGGTGCTCTTTGGAAACTTTCTCGCCTTTAGCGGCGTCATCGGTTCCGAATTCCTGCCTCACCTGGATGAAGGCGCGCTCTGGGTGCGGGGCACGCTTGCGCCCAGCACCGGCCCGGACGAAGGGATCCGCATATCCAACCAGGCGCGCATCATACTTTGCTCTTTCCCCGAAGTCCCGCAATGCACCAGCCAAACGGGACGGCCGGATGACGGCACGGATACAACGAGTTTCTTCAATACCGAGTACTTCGTCGATCTCAAACCGAAAGAACAATGGCGGCCTGTTTTCCACGAAAACAAAGACGAACTGATTGCCGCCATGCAGCGCGAGCTCGACAAGATTCCCGGCGTCGTCTGGGGTTTTTCCCAGCCCATCGAAGACAACATGGAAGAGGCCGTAAGCGGAGTGAAGGGCGCGCTGGCCACGAAGATCTATGGCAACGATTTGAAAGTACTGGAACAGAAGAGCGATGAGGTCGTCAGTATCATGAGCCGAATTCGTGGTGTTGAAGATCTTGGAGTTTTCCGCGTGCTTGGCCAGCCCAATCTGAACGTGACCGTGGACCGCGATGCGGCCGCTCGTTACCAGATCAACGTCGCCGACGTGCAGGACGCAATTCAGACAGCCGTAGGCGGCAACGCGCTCACCCAGGTTCTCCAGGACGAGGCGCGCTACGACCTTACGCTGCGCTATCTCCCAAAATACCGTGATACGAAGGAAGCGATTGAGAACATTCGCCTGCTATCGCCCTCGGGAGAACGCGTATCACTGGCGCAGCTCTGCAAGATCAGCGTGACCGATGGCGCTTCTGAAATCTATCGCGAGGGCAACCGGCGTTACGTCGCCATCAAGTACAGCGTGCGCGGACGCGACCTCGGCAGCACGGTGGAAGAAGCAATCAAAAAGGTGAACGAACAGGTCAAATTGCCCACCGGATACAGCATCGACTGGGAAGGCGAATACGAGAGCCAGAAAAGAGCCGACGCCCGCCTGCTGATCGTGCTTCCCATCACCATCCTGATCATTTTCGTGATTCTTTACACAATGTTCAAATCATACAAATGGGCGCTGTTGATTATGGCGACTGTCGTCATCGCACCCATAGGCGGTCTGCTGGCTCTTTTGATCACCGGCACCAATTTCAGCGTTTCCTCAGGCGTTGGTTTTCTGGCGCTGTTCGGCGTGTCTGTGCAGACTGGAGTCATCATGCTCGAATACATCAATCAGCTTCGTGCGCGGCGATTCTCCATAGAGGACGCCGCCGTGGAGGGAGCTGTCCTCCGACTGCGGCCCATCATGATGACCATGCTGGTCGCAACGCTAGGGCTGCTGCCCGCCGCTCTCTCGCATGCGATTGGTTCTGACTCTCAGCGCCCGTTCGCTATTGTCATCGTCGGAGGCCTCATCGCCGCCCTCGTGATGAGTGTCTTCTTGCTACCAACCCTATACGTCTGGATGGCTGGCGAGCGAGATGTACTCCCAGCAGCGGACGGGCAATTTGAAGAAGGAGAGCATGTCGATTAACAGTCCCGACTTCCCACCTCGCCCGCCCCGCTCGCGCACCGCGCCTCGGCCTCCAAGGGTTCAAGTTCCGTCGTGGGGGGGGTGTAGCCGAATGTAAGCTGAATAGGGTTTTTGGATACTCGACCAGGTGAAGATCGAAACATCGAAACGGCGAGCGCAAATCTGTTGATTCCCGCCCGCTCAGACCATCCGCATAAATACTTGAATTTCCAGCCTTGCGTTTGGTGAATCCGGGTGGGGATTTTAGCTCGGGTCTATGGCGATCGTCCGCGAGCCGTCTTGTGATTGGCCGCCCGTTGTCGGCTCATACAGGCCACGCGGGATCGCGGTCCCGAAGGAGCGAATCGATTTCGAAGCTGTGCAACGTAGCTCATCGCAGGGGGGTGCGTTTGAAGCCACCGATGTGCGCTTCCTTTACCATGTGACAGACCCGTCGAATTGGTCGTACTCGGCATCTTCGATTCGACCACGATAATTCCCGGATTGTCGCCAGCTCTTCCGTCCGATACTGTCAGCATAGCCTGTCACTCTGGTTTCAGGAGGAAACCTAGATGAAACGCACCTTGATCGCGTCTCTGGCATTCTTGATGTTCGTGGCGGTCGCATCTGCCCAGAATTCCACGTCTGAAGCGCAGCATAAAACTCCGCCAACGATCGACCAGAAAACAACAGGCATGCAGAAGCTGTCTGGTTTTTTCACATACTTCTGGGACGCGCGCGACGGAAAACTCTGGCTGCAAATTGACAAATGGAACACACCATTCCTTTATTACGAATCGCTTCCCAATGGAGTGGGGTCCAATGACGTTGGCCTCGATCGCGGCCAGCCCGGCAAGACGGAAGTGGTCCATTTTGAACGCAGTGGTTCGCGAATTCTGCTCGTCGCCGAAAATGAACGCTACCGCGCGGTCACGGACGACCTCGAGCAACGATCGGCGGTTCAACAGGCCTTTGCCCAATCCGTTCTCTGGGGGTTCGAAGCCGCTGCCGAAGATGCCAAATCCGTTCTCGTTGACGCGACGCCATTTTTCCTGAGTGACGTGCATGAGGTCGCGGCGAAACTTGCTTCGCTCAAACAAGGCAGCTACCACGTCGATCCATCGCGCTCTGCAATCTACCTTCCCCGCACGAAGAATTTCCCGACGAACACGGACATCGAATCCACGCTGACTTTTGTTGGGGAGAATCCCGGCCATTGGGTCGAACAAGTCACTCCCGATCCTCGCGCCATCACCGTGCATGAGCACTTCTCTTTCATCGAGGCGCCTGCGGAAGGATTCCACGGACGGTCCTACGATCCGCGTTCCAACTCCTTCGGCATTAGCTACATGGATTTTGCAACGCCTGTGGACCAGCCGATCGTCAAGCGTTGCATCGCGCGTCTCCGTCTTGCCAAGAAAGACCCCTCTGCCGCGATCAGCGAGCCGGTGAAACCCATCGTTTACTACGTAGACCGCGCTATTCCAGAACCGATTCGCTCCGCTGTTGTCGAAGGAGCAGGTTGGTGGAACACAGCTTTCACCGAAGCTGGATATAAGGACGCATTCCAAGTAAGGCTGCTGCCGGAAGGTGTTGACCCCATGGATGTCCGCTATAACGTCATCGAATGGGTTCCGCGTGCCACGCGCGGCTGGGCGTACGGCAGCGTCGTCGCGGATCCGCGAACCGGAGAGATCATCAATGGTCATGTGAATCTCGACGCATTGAGAATCCGCCAGGTATTTCTGATCGCGCAAGGTCTCCTCAATCCATTTGGTAAAGACCCCGCCGCGCTCAAGAGAGCTAACGATATGGCGCTCGCCCGTATTCGACAACTGGCCGCCCATGAAACGGGCCACACACTTGGCCTTATGCACAATTACGCCGGCAGCATCGTGAATCGCAGCTCCGTCATGGACTATCCGCCACCGACTGTATCTCTCGGCCCGGATGGCCGACCTGATGTTTCCGATGCCTATGCAGTTGGTATCGGCGAATGGGATAAAGTCTCAATTGCTTACGCTTACAGCGATTTTTCGCAAGCAAAGAGCGAGACGCTGTCACTCGACAAGATTCTCGATGATGCCTTGTCAAGAGGGCTTCTGTACCTCACGGATCAGGACGCGCGCCCGCTCGGTTCCGCCAGTCCCATCGCGCACCTTTGGGACACAGGCAGCAATGATCTCGACGGCTTGAGGCAAGTGATGGCCGTGCGCGCCGCAGCTATGAGGGGCCTTTCGGAGAACGCGATTCCCGAACACACTCCGATGGCGACCCTCGAAGATGTGCTCGTTCCGATTTACCTCTACCACCGCTATCAAGTAGCTGCGGTGGCCAAGTCGATCGGCGGGCTCGACTACTCCTTCAATCTTCGCGGGAGCAAGAATAAAGCGCCAGAAATCGTACCCGCTGCCCAGCAGCGAAACTCGATTCGTGCGGTTCTTGACACTCTGTCGCCGGAAGTGCTCGCTTTGCCCGAGTCTCTGCTCAAGATGATTCCGCCGCGCCCGCCGCTGTATCCCAATGGCCGCGAGAATTTCTCGCGCCGCACTTCGCCGGCATTCGACGCGCTTGCTCCCGCAGAAGCGGCAGCGGGAATCGTCGTGAACTTGCTCCTCCAGCCCGAACGCGCCCAGCGCATGATCGAGTATCACGTGCTCGATGCCCGCAATCCCAGTTTTGACGAGTTGGTGACCGACCTGCTCGCCGCCACTTGGAAGACGCAGCCCCCTCCCGGTTATAAGGGCGCAATTCAGCTTACGGTCAATTCGGTCGTTTTGGATCAACTCATGACGCTGGCAGGTGACGACCGCGCGTCCGCGCAGGTTCGTGGCGTTGCTGCGCTCAAGCTCGACGAATTGAAAAATTGGATGGCAACTCAAGGGCCGTCGGCGAAAGACTACGTCGCACGAGCCCAACTCTTCTTTGCGAAAAGCCAAATCGATCGCTTTCAGAGGAACCCGGCGGAGATGCATCTGACGACACCGGCTCCGCCCCCGGACGGCGATCCGATCGGCACCGACGGCTGGGAGTGAACTGCCGAAATCCTTGGCTCTTAGCCGTTAGTATGTGGCGCAAATCATCAATTCTAGATTCAATATTCGCGCAATGCTGGAGCCCGCGTCTTCCGTGGCCGCAAGGTTGCGATCAATACTGCCAGCCACAAGTTTCTTCAGGACTTAGCGCTTCGCAGACGTAGGCGTACTGTGCCGTACCCAACGCCGCCTAACTTCGCGCAAATCTGGCTCAGACTCTGGTCGGTTAATTAGAAACAAATCCCCACCGTCTTAGTGCGTACGGAAATCATGGCCAGTTCGAAAGCCGTTTGCTTTAGAGCCGTGAGCGACCACAGGTGTGAAATCACAGGTGTGAAATTTCGGGCTGGTTTGCTAAATGATTGAAAATAATGGTGGCCAGGGACGGAGTTGAACCGCCGACGCCAGCCTTTTCAGTCTGTAGCTATCCTGTACATTTAACAACTTGCAGGTGACGGACGGCTGCGTAAGTCTTTCTAAGTACGTGCAAGTCGGGTCTAGTGTGGGTTGCATTGTGGGTTGCGACGTTGCAACCGAACCCTTTTCTGACTGACCTTACAGTTTTCAGCAAGGCGCTTTAGTTTCAATGGATCATAAAGGGATTGGTGAATGCGCTTTGTTTCCTTGCCTGATCGTTGCCATACCCCGAATTGAGGAAGTCCTCAAAGCGAGTGAACCAAAAGTGGTAAACACAGTATTTCTCACAGATGGCTTGTAAAACCATCAGCGTGAAATAGAATACTCCTATGAAAACACGGCTGGGACGACAAGAAACGCTGTTGCTGGCGTATACGCAGATGCGCAAGCTGCGGACGTTGCGAACGGGTGACCTGACCGAACCGTTGCAATTGAGCCGCGTGCAGGAGCGGGAATTGTTTCGACGACTTGCCCGGGGCGGGTTGATTGCGCGGGTGCGGCCGGGTTTGTTTCTTGTGCCGCCGCGCCTGCCATTGGGCGGGGCGTGGACGCCGAATGAGGCAGAGGCGTTGAATGCGCTGATGCAAGATGCGAAGGGGCGTTATCAGATTTGCGGGGCAAACACTTTCAATCGCTATGGGTTTGACGATCAGATTCCCAATCGGGTTTATGCCTACAACAACCGGATTTCGGGCAGGCGCAAAATCGGGGCGGTAGACATAACCTTGATCAAGGTGGCCGACAAACGACTGGGGGACACCGTGGAAATCGAGATGGCGGACGGTGAGAGAGCGGTGTACGCGTCGCGGGTGCGGTCGCTGGTGGACGCGGTGTATGACTGGTCGCGTTTCAACGGCATCCCGCGTGGTTACGAGTGGATTCGCCAGGAGTTGAAGACAAAGCGAGTGAGTGCGGCGGAGTTGGTGAAATGCACGTTGCGCTACGGCGACACAGGCACGATTCGGCGCATGGGCGCGTTGCTGGAGTGTGAAGGTGTGGCCGCCGCGCTGTTGCGGAAGCTGGAGCGGGCGCTGAAAGCGACGAGCGGCCTGATTCCGTGGATACCCAACCGACCCAAGCGAGGCACGTTCAACCTCCGCTGGGGCGTCGTGATGAACGATCAACGCTGACCAACGCATGAACTGGTTGCACAAAGACGCCGAAATATTTCGCGACGCACTGGCCCTGACCCGGGAGCGAACGGGGTTTGCAGAGAGGTTGATCGAGAAGGACTATTTTTGCACGGCACTCTTGGAGTATCTGGCAGCCACCGCAAACAAACTGGTGTTCAAAGGAGGGACGTGTCTGGCCAAAGTTCACGCGAATTTCTATCGCTTGAGCGAGGACCTGGATTTTGTCATCCCGATGCCCACCGATGCCCCGCGTGCAGAAAGGAGCAAACAAGCAGCGGCGGTAAAGGAAGCCGTCGCCGCGCTTCCGAGGCAGATTCCGTTTTTCCGGCTGGTCGAGCCGTTGACCGGCGCAAACAACTCGACGCAATACAACGCGGTTATTGGCTATGCATCTCTGGTCGGCAGGCAGGAGGACACGATCAAGATCGAAGTGGCGTTGCGCGAACCATTGCTGCTCGATCCCCTGAACGATCTGGCGCAGACGATTCTGCTTGATCCAGTATCCCGAAAACCGTTGCTGAAACCGCTGGAAGTGCGCTGCATTGCCAAAATGGAAGCGTTCGCGGAAAAATTTCGCGCGGCGCTATCGCGGCGGGAAGTGGCCGTGCGCGATTTCTTCGACCTTGATTACGCGGTGCGACGATTGGGACTTGAGTCTGAGAATCCGGAATTGATCGATCTGGTCCGGCGAAAGTTGTCCGTACCGGGCAACGAACCGGTGGACGTTTCCGCTAATCGCTTGGCCGCGCTCTGGCAACAGGTCGGGCCTCAATTGCAGCCTGTGTTGCGGGCGGAAGATTTTGCGGAATTCGACTTGGAGAGAGCGTTCCAGATCGTGACGACGATGGCTGCCAAGATGTCATGAAACGATGGCCCATTCAGAGCAGCCGGTCATCAGTTACGGCTTGAAAACGAGTAGAGAGCCGCTGCGGAAACAGACTGGACACGGCGATCTCACTTACTAAAGTGAGGGCGCATCGCCCAATGTTGGCTCATTGCGTTCGCGAATGTGAGATTCTGCTGAGGGTTCGACGCGTCTGGAGCATTCTTCGTCGTCGTTGCCAACGTGGTTGATCCTGCTACTCACCGGACAGGAGCGCATCTGACGGGCATCATACGGTCGCGGCATGTCGGACAATATACGCGAGTCTTTCATCCCGGGGTCAAGCCATGGATCATATGTTTCAGGATCCATGATCACCGGCATGCGGTCGTGAATCGCTGCGGTAACGTCATTCGGCGCTGTGGTCAGGATCGAGCATGTCTCTAGCACCGTACCCCCACGGTCCGTTGGCATTTACAACGCGGCTGGTTAGTGTAATTGCGATTTTTCGTCAACAATCGGCGTACTTTTCCGGTTTACGGACGTCCATGTAAGTCTTCTGTCAAGAAGAAAAAGATTCTCCTGACTTTGCGCAATCGCGGAATCGCCTTACTCGGCGGGCATCCAGGTTTTGTCGGGGTTGTATCCCGACATGGCCGCCGCCACCTTTGCCGTGTCCGGCCCAAGGTCCTTCTGAAACGCCCTGCCATACTGGTTGATGATGAAGGTCATCACACCGGAGGTGCGGTACACCGCGGGATAGGCAAGAAACGCGACGCCGCTGGTCAGAACCCCATTCACCCTGTAGTCGCGGGCGCCGCCCCTCGCGGCCGGTCCTTGGCGGGTAAGAAGGCGAAAGATGTAGCCATGGAACGAGGTCGGCTCACCCGCCTTCCGGGTATAGCCTTCGTCCGACGCGCCTGCAAGCAGCGGCCCGACGGGACTGGGAGGCTCGTTGTCGGCGGTCTTCCAGTAGAGAGCGTCGTGCTTCCCTTCGGTGCTGAAGAGCTTGCTGGCATAGTGCTTCACCTTTTCGTCATCGTGCGTGGTGGAGGCATACTCCTTCTGGGCATCGATCAGCGTTTCCAGGACTTCGATGGCGCCATTCTCGTTATTGCCGATGCGCCGGTAGAGGATCTCCTGGATTCCGCCCTGGGTGTCGAAGTACCATGACCCGGCCGTGTTCTTCACCAGCAAGATGGGCATGGGCCAGTTGTCGGCCCCGATATAAAGGGTGGCAGTCTGGTCCGGCTCGATGACGACGCGATGCATCTGCTCATAGTGAGAGGCGAACTTTGCAATCAGGTTCTTGTCCGCCACGTCGTCGCCGGTGTGCAGGACCCTGTCCGCGTTCGAGCCGAAGATCGCCTTCAGGCTACTGGAGTCATCGGACTTGGCCGCCTCGTAAAGGCCCAGCGCCGCGTCGCCGGGAGTGGAGAAAGTCTTCTCATTCGCCGCCTGCGCACGGGAACCAAAAGGATAAGAGAGACAGAGCAGGATCAAGACGGCCAGACACAGCACTACGGCGCCCAGGTGATCGGGCGATGGCCTTTCGTGAAGTTGCAACGTGCGTTTCACTGAGTTCCTCCTAACTTTTTGGGTTGCGGATACATCCTGGGCCAGAACCTGGACTGCCGGATCGACGACACCCGCCTGACCTCTCGCGGCTACCGCTGCTGTGTCCCCCTGATCGCGACCGAGGTGCATCGAGCGGAGGGACTCACCAACCCTGGCTCCGCGTTACCTTTTGGGACGGCCACCGCCACCACCGGAACGGCTGCCGCCGCCCCTTTTGGCGCCACCGCCGCCACGGGCCTGGGCTGTATTGCCGCCGCCTTTCACGCTCTGCTGGCCCCTAGCGCTGTCGTTGCGGGCTTTGCCGCCCTGCTGGTAATTCCCCATCGCGTTGTTACTGGCTCCGCGGTTCGGCTGATTGCCGTAACCCCGCTGCTCCGTGCGCTGGTTGCCGACTCCCTGGTTCCGCTTGGCGATGCCCTGATTGCGATCGCCGACCCCCTGGTTTCGGTTGCCGACGCCCTGATTGCGATCGCCGACCCCTTGGTTTCGATTGCCAACGCCTTGGTTGCGATCGCCGACCCCCTGGTTTCGGTTGCCGACGCCTTCATTGCGATCGCCGACTCCCTGGTTACGCCTCTGATCGAACTGCGGATTGTTGCCCCGGTTCAGATCGTTGCGATTGACATTGTTTGGGTTGATTTTGTTCCGATTGACGTTGTTGTAATTGGCGTTGTTGTAGTTGTTTCGATTGACGAACGTATTGGAGTTGGAGACGTAGACGTTGTTGTTGTAGTGCACACTGGAGTTATTCCAGCCGGTGTTCCAGGAGTTGTAGCCCCATCCGCAGCAATCGTTGTTGTTGTTGAGTGCCGCGCCCACCAACAATCCGACGCCGAAAGAGACTAGGCCGGTGGTCACCATGGCTTCAGTGGAGTAACCCGGCGGCGCCGGGACGGGGGCACCATAAACTTCGGTGGGATTGTAGCTGGGTACATACACAATGTCCGGCTGTGCCGGCTGAATCACGATCGTCTGCGGCGGAGACTGTACAACCGTCACCTGCTGCTCCTCGCCTGAGGACGCCGGAGCGGGCTCAGTTCCTGCGGGCTGATTCTCGACCTGAACGTTTTGCTGCGGGGTCGATTTCAGATTGCCGGCCTGGTAGGCCCTTTGGCGCATCACCTGCACGGCGTTCATCACGTTTTGGGGCGCGTTGAAATACGAATCGCCCAGGGACGAGGTCCACGACAGATTAGTAGCCATCTGCTGCAATACGTCAGAGAACTGAGTGAGCCCTTTGACGCTGGCGTCCCACGGTTGCTGATCCACCGATTGCATCAGCTGCGGGCCCTTAAGCCCCCCGTTCTGCTGCATCCACTGCCAGGCCGCGGTTATCTGGTCTGGGTAAGTCGAACTCGCAAGCACTATGGCCACCAGATTGTCCGGGAAAAGGGCGATCGGAGCCACGAGCTGGTAGAGCTGGTCTGGAGTCGGCATGGCATAGGTGGTGGTGGGGGCCTGCGCCTGCTGCCCGGCTTGCGATTCCTTCTTTTTGCAGCCGTCGAGCCCCATCGAACTGACCACCAAAGCGACGGAACTTACAACGGCAATAACTTGCTGGGAGTTAGGCATCGAAGTTCCCCTGAAACGGAACATACTCGCAATGGGAATCGCTTGACACCTGTCAATATCGCCAGAAATGGCGTCCAATTTCTGACTGTTGCCGCGTAGCAGGGGTTTTGAGTGCTATCGCGATGTTTCACCAACTGACAAAAGCTGACCCGCGTGGGACCACGCTCTGCCCGCACACCAAGTCGTTCTGCCCGCCGCCATGCCCAATGACACGAGCCCGATCTTCGTGCGGTCCGGGGGCCGACCTGTCACATCTGCCAGTTAGTAGCGAGGTTCCCCGTGCGTAGGATGCATGTGGATAGTTCGCACTTTTAGGGATTCTCCTAAGTTTTGCGGACATCGACTAGGCCCTAGGTTGTTTCTAAGCTTTCCCGTTTCTCCGTAGTGTCGATCCGTAAAACAGCAGTCACAAGCCTGGCAGAACGATTGAGGAGACTCCAGTGGCGACCTGCGCGATTTCCGCACCAACAAAGAACTCCATTTCTCTTGAGAAGAGCGAACGAGTTGCAAACGAGCTGATTTTGGTCCGGCGCGCACAGCGAGGAGACGAAGAAGCGTTTGCTACGCTCTTCCAGTTACATAGAAGGCTGGTTTACTCAGTTTGCCTGTCGATGACGAGAGACGCTTCCGAAGCCGAAGATCTGACTCAGGAAGCTTTCCTTAAGGTGTTTCAGAAAGTCAGAACCTTCCGTGGAAACTCTGCTTTTTCGACGTGGCTGTACCGCCTCGTGGTAAACACGGTGTTGACGAAGAGTCGCCGGCACAAGTCCCCACCCATGCTTTCACTCGACGCGCCGGTGTCGTCGGATTCGCCACCGCTTCGGTGCGAACTTCGCAATCGTGATCCCAATCTCTCGTGCGCCATCGACCGCATCTCACTACACCGGGCGATCCAAGCACTCCCCCCAGGTTGCAGAAAGATCTTTGGTCTTTATGAAGTTCACGGGTATCAGCATCGCGAGATCGCCGAACTGTTGCACTGCTCCATCAACACCTCGAAGTCGCAGCTTCACCAGGCGAAGCGGAAGATGCGGCGTTTGTTGTTTCCCAAGTGGAGCAGCGCCCCACTTCGGAATGCGGTACGCATCACGGACTAGAGCAGCACCATGGCGGCGACGAACAATCGCTGATCGGAAACTGCGTAGACAATTTAGCGACAATAATGAGCAGACTGATATTCCTGTCCCAAGCGGCTAGCACAGTTCTGTCTCTCAAGTGTTGAACAGGCGTTTACACTCAGAACCCCTCTCGTGAGTGTAATCGCGATATTACAACAATCATTGCAGTACAATCCTGAGTGCGTTCGGCGGGCCGCCAATGACACTGCGATACTTCTATCGGATTGCCGCCGCTTGCTTTCTCACCACAATTGCCGTACTGACAGCCATGAACATCGCATTGGCAATGGTCGGGAGAGAAGGTATGGCATGGCTAGATAAACTGCCCTTTCTCGTTCGCCTTCCTCTGGGCGTTCTTGGAGTTGCTGGTGCCGTCGGAATAGTCTCGCTCTGGTTCGGGATGATGTGGGACTGCTTGTTTGTTAGCAGACTCCCCTTGTTTTCCAAGATTGGATGGTTTCTCCTTCTGCTGATTACCAACATGCTGGGAACGCTAATCTACTACTATGCGCGATTTCAGAGGCGGGAGACAGCTACCAGCTAACGGAAGTGGAGCCGCTAGGGGTCAGGTTGTGAGTGTAAACGGGATATTACGTCAACAATCGGTAGCACCGTGCTGCTGGCAGTATTGATGGCGGCGTAGGGCGCGTATAATCGCACAGCGCACAGGTGCCCAATGGATGAGAAACAGAACAAGGAAAGCAGTATGAAAACTTCATTTGTCCTGATGCTGCTAGTCGCGTTGGGCCTGCTCGGCTGCGCACAGCAAGGACCTGTTCAACAACAGCAAGCACCATCCGGAGCATCAACCGCACCTGCATCTGCCGCCGCAGCTCAGGCTGAGCACTTAACCCTGTGGGGCATTACCGTGAGTGCACCGACACCCGCATGGCCCAAGTGCTCTGGCAAAGATGGATTTGCCGCAGAAAATGATCCGGCTTGTTTGCAATCGACCATGGGATCTGTCACTGATCAAGTAATGCTGGATAATTTGCTTGGCTACGCCAAAGCCAGCACCGCTGTAACTACCCGCGCAGGTGTGGTTGACATCATACAAATACAAATGAGCGCCGATGAGACCTGTAGGCAAGTAGTGCCTACCTTAACCAAAAAGCTAGGTGAGCCCGCACACACAACCCGGCCCGTGCAGAACGGTTCTGGCGCACGTTGGGACGCCGACATTTATACGTGGCACACTGCCGATGGTAGTGAGGCAGAACTATTCGTGCATACCCGACACCAAGAGGGATGCAACTTGCAAGCTGGTAGTGCGGCTTACATTGCTCGCTACGACTTGGGCCATGAGATCATGCAACTTCTGATTAAGCGCGAAACCAGTCTTGCCGACGCGCTCGACGCGCTCACCATGGTGATGGTCAACACCCTCAGAGCCAATTACGGCGACAGAGACGAGTTCTCCCGCTTCTCCGAACAGGTGAGCAAGTTCCCGGAACCGACGGAGCGTGATCGGACAGTTGGCTTGATTCCGCTACCCGGCATTTTGGCAGCGAAACCCCAGCCAACAACTGCGACGAAGGTTGAAGAGCGACCTGAACGGGTCCACCGTTTGGCTATTGAAGTAAGCGAGATAATGGCCAAGCGCCGACCCAGCCTCGCTGACAGTTTTGATGCACTCTCCTCGACGATGCTCACCGCCATCGAAGCCACGTGCGGGCGCGAAAGGGCGGACGAGTTCGACTTTCGCATGGCTAGGTTCTCAAAAGAGGTGATCTCGCTGAGCCAAGACAACGACAATAAAGGCACTCCCCACAATAATTGATTGTTGAAATCAGGCGTCTCTAAGAATGTCGGCGCTGTCAAGCACTTTTGAGGCGCACCAGTCCGTGCACTCCGAAGAGCGCCATTTCGCTCTCGTGGAAGGTTTTGCTTTTGCTCTACCAACCAAGGCTCGCCTCGTAATCGGTTCCAGGTCAGGAACTCAGTCCGACCCATGCATCTCTTCGGTCACACTTTCGATCATGATTACTACTTCGAACTCCCCCGTGAAGGGGAGCGGGCTGCTCAATCAATTTCTCGGTGTTCTACTGCACACCATCGCCTGTTCCGAGCTGGCCCGCGTGCGAACCGAACTTTCTTGACTGCTCGTAATTCCATCCCTTGCGCCACATCCAGTAGAGAGCAATCGCCAGTCTCCGCGCCATCGCCACCTTGGCGATCTTCCGTCCTCGTCGCATCGCTAGGTGGAAGTACTTGCTGCGCCATTCCGGGATGCTGCGCGCTGTAACTTGGGCCGCTTCCACCAGCAGAAAGCGCATCATCGAACTCCCTTGCTTAGTGATATGGCCCAGTCGTCGCCGATTTCCGCTGGAGTTCTCCAAGGGCACTAATCCCAGATAGCTTGCGATCTGCTTCCCGCACTGAAAGCGCTCCGCCCTTCCGATGATTAATACGAAGGCTAAGGCCGTCAGTGCACCCACTCCAGGATGCGTTCGCAAGCGTCGTGCCTCGGGACACTTCTCCACTTCCTGCTCGATGGCTGCGGTCAGCTCGGCAATCGTCGGCGTCAGCCGGTCCAGCAGTTGCAGCAGATCTTCCCGTCGCCGGCTCGCCCACGGAGATAAGCGAAACGACTCCAGTTGCTCTCGTCCATGCTGCCGCCACAACCTCTTTTTGCAGCGTAGCCCCTCGTTCAGAGCCACCGCTTGCAGTTGATTCATGATCCGAGTCCGCATCTGCACCATGCGATGCCGATGCCACAGCAGTTGCCGCAGATCCCGATTCTCCCCACTCGCTACCCAGATCTTGGGAAAACGATTCTCCATCAGCAACTGCAGAATATGCTGCGCATCCTGCCGATCCGTTTTCTGCTTGCGTACCCGCTTGGCGCGAATCTCGCTGGCGTCGCCAATCCACAATTCGAACGTCAGCTCCGCCAGCAGACGTTCAAACCAGCGGGCATGCCCACTGGCTTCCATTCCCACTCGCACCTTCTTGCCCTGGGCAGCGAGGTCACGATAAAACTTTTCTGCCCCCTCACTGTGCTCTAATCGCTGCTCCCCGTAATCTCCCGTCTCGGTGTCCACAAACGCAATTTGCTGGAAACCCGGGTGATAATCGCATCCTATAATGATCATCGTTCGGCTCCTTTCTCCCGGGCCTTGGTTGGTTGGTACCACCAAAGTCTATCCGGGCGTGGAAGCCGACATTGTTATGGAATCAATTTCACTCAGAACCCCCACCGGGGCCGGGTTGTGAGTGTAAAGGGGATTTTTCGCCATCTGACAGCCTGCCTTTGCTGTGGCTCTCGGCCATCACCTCACATCAAGATGTGACAAACTTCACTGACAGAACTCACAGATTGGTGTTTAAGTAACACCGCCTCTCCGAAGAGCAGTTCCCGCCCGTTGAGACGCAACACCCCCTGAGGTGAGTCAATCCAACTTTTTTGGGAGGCAACCATGAAACGCATCACCATTCTGCTTTTGATTCTTTTCACCAGTCTTACTGCGGCTACTGCGTGGGCGGGCTCTAAGATTGTCTACGTACGCGCGCCGAACGGAACAGACGACACCGTTAATATCCAAAAGGCATTGGATGCCTGCGTGGCGTACGGGCCGGGCTGCACGGTGCAGTTGCGGGCCGGGCACTACTTTACCAAGCAACTCGTGGAATACAACTTTCATGGGACCTTCAAAGGAATGGGTATAGACACCACGAAGATCGAAGCCCTCCCCAATCTGCTGGTCGAACTGGAGCCGGTTGGGAGTGTCCCTGAGAGTCACTGCAGGCCGAACACCACGACCTGTTTGTGGCCCACTGTGATTCTCTTCGTCAATGGCGACATCCACGTCTCCGATTTCTCGCTTTACATGACCGCACCGCCGGGCACGGCAACCACGACGTGGCAATTTGACACTGTACCCTACGTTGGCCTCTTCGATGGCATATCGTTCATGGGCCAATATGCAAACGTCTGGGTCGATCGCATCCACATAGAGGGTCGGCCCGACCCAACCAATCCGTATTATGGCTTCAACGTCGTTAACGCACTCCACTTCTCAGGCGAATTTCCGCGCAGCGCGACGCCGTGGGATTGGTACTTCCTGAGCGGCTCATTCACCGTGCGGAACAGCTCGTTTAGCACAGCGGTTGTGGGCATCTCGCAGGATGGATTCGTCAAATCGAGTACGGTAACTATCGGCGGCTCTCCTTCTGCGGGCAATCAGCTTGCAAATGGCACGGGGGGAATAGACATAGAGGCTTCAGAGAATTCGGTTATTGAGGTTTCCTACAACCAATCGTCTGGCACGTACGCCGGATTTTGGGTTGTCCCTTGGCAGCCGGAGTTTGTTCCAACTAGCCCATCCCAGTACTTCATTCACGACAATAACTTCATTGGAACCGAACAGTCTGGCGATGGCATGTACCTCTACGACGAGACTCCCCCGTTTATACAAGCGGCCGTCTGGAATAACACCATTGAACTCCAAAACACTCTGATGGAAGGCATCGGTGTCTACTATACCAAGGGCACTGCGGTGTGGAATAACAGGGTCACGGGCTTGGACGGATATGACGGAATCGGTCTGTGGGGCACCATCTTCGACGCTGTGGCAAACAACAACGTCAGCGGCTTTACGGTCGATAGTACCTCGGGACTTGCTCAGATTTATCTCGACCCATCTACGACCAACGACCTCGTTGTCTGCGCGGAACGCAGCGACACTGTCCTCAACCAAGGTACCAACAATGCCATCATTGGTTGCCAGCAATCTACAGCCTCTGCGGAAGCCGCCTCGCGCACCGCTCCTTCCGCCCCTCGGCCAAATCTTCTGAGAAAGAAGCTACAACTGCCAAAGTAAATTCGCCATCCGCGACAAATAACAAGGCCGCCCGATGTTTTGGGCGGCTTTTCTTTTGCATCACGCGGAAGGTGGAAGCGGCAACTTCTGTTATCAGGCGATTTCACTCAGAGCCCCCACAGGGGGCTGGGTCGTGAGTGTAAATGCGATATTACGACAACTGGCTTTCCTCTCTCGCCCGACGTACGATGGCGTAATCCGTTTGACAAAGCCACAAGGATGATTATGTCAAGAAGAGAAGTAGTATTGCTTGTGAGCCGTGCACTGGCACTGCTTTTCATTAGCTCGGCAATCATCGAAGGAACGTACCTGCCCGAGCGCCTCTTTGCCTTTTCCCATTACGTGAGACAGAGCAGCGTACTGGTGGGGCCTAATTTTTTGAGCAACTACTACCTGATGATGGCCATCTTTCTTGTTCTGCGAATACTTGCCTACTCGTTGGCCGCAGCCCTGTTTTGGAAATGCGGACCACGCTTGGAAGGACTCTTCTCGCCGCCGCAGGAAAGCCAAGTGGCATCAGGGTAGGGCGACTGGTATTTCCGATGACGAATCAGTTTTTGAAGAAAATGGAAAATCATGCTGCGGCTGAGGCGATTCGTTTGTCCAAGAGCAATCGCGGAAAACTCCGCCTTATAGGCACCGCGATTGGTGTGGTCGTCGTGGTTCTGTTAGCCCTCTGGATGGCGTATCACTGATTCAAGGCACTCAAGTGTTGAAATCAGGCGTTTGCACTAAGTGAAGATCGCCGCACTGCCAACCAAGTCAACTTTTGCTTCGCCTATTTCCATGAGGCACCCCGCGCTGAAACGCCGGAACGAACTCGGATAGCAGAACATCCATATGGTCTGCGACCCCATAGCCGAACTCTCGACTAATGTCCCGCGCGCGTTCTAGTCGAGCGATCAGGTCACCCTGGACGTTGGCAGCCAGTGTGCTTACGGTTTTGAGGGCCTGCTCGAACATGCGAACCAGCGCATCGAAGTATCCCGCATCGTCATGGCTCACGTCCCGGCAGAATCCAGCCGCCCTCTCGCAGTAGAAAACCATCAGTTCGCCCACTCCTTCGGCATCACCGAGTGCCTTCTTGTAGTCAGCAATTGCCTGCTTGGCTTTCGATACAGAAGTGTCTTGTTGTCGCATTAAGTCGGGCCAGAGCCAACGGTCGATGGTTTTCTTGTAGGGCCCCAAAGCGTTCTCGCCCAAACCGAATCGTGCGTGGAGAAATGCCTGGTCGTCTTTGTGTGCGACGTAGAGATCTTGAACCAAGCCCAACAAGGCTGCGCGATCAAAACCCGCGAGCTTTGCCTTCACATCCGCCCACCCCGGTTTTGACTTGGATTGCCGTTTCGCCATATGCCTCTTCGATTCTACCCATTGCCCTCAGAACGGTTGCATCGAACGGCGATATGCCGTAATCCCTAGCTGCGGCGAGGAGGCCGCCAGTATGGGAAAAAGCAAAGCCAAACCGAACTATCGTCGCGCCGTCCTGCGCTTACCCGATTTGGATCACTCCAAGCTGGCCGTCCTCAACAGTCTCTCCTCACCGGGTTCCCGTCGCGTCTATCAGTACGCCATTGAGCAGTTCATCGCTTGGTACTGCTCGGAGCCACGGTTAGCCTTCAATCGCATCGTGGTGGTTCGTTACCGTATGTTCCTGGAAGGACGAGGGCTGGCGGCCAACACGATCAATCAGCAACTTGCTGCTGTTCGGCGACTGGCATATGAGGCGGCTGACGCCGGGCTGCTCAGCCCAGAGCTGGCCGCTGGCATTGCTCGCGTGAAGGGCGTCAAGCAACTTGGACATCGCTCGGGGAACTGGCTGAGCCTGGAGCAAAGTTCGCAAGTGCTGAAACATGCTTCCGGCGATAGTCTCCGTGCCAAGCGAGACTATGCCATGCTGGCGATGCTCCTGGGCTGCGGCCTACGTCGATCCGAGCTGGTCGGGTTGGAGACTGAGGAGGTGCAAACTCGCCAGGATCACTGGGCCATTGTGGACTTGATCGGCAAGGGCCGCCGAGTTCGCACCGTGCCGATCCCGCAGTGGGTGAAACAGGCACTGGATCAGTGGATCGTGGCGGCGGGAATTACGGATGGAAAGATCTTTCGTGCCGTTACCAAGCGAGGGAAAGTATGGGGCAAGGGCATCTCTCAGAATCTGGTGTGGTGCGTGGTAAGGAACTGCTGCAAAGGCGTGGGGCTGGAGCACATTGCACCCCATGATCTGCGCAGGACGTGCGCGAAGTTGTGTCACTCGGGCGGCGGCGAACTTGAGCAGATTCAGTTCCTGCTGGGCCACGCGTCCGTGCAGACTACGGAGCGCTATCTTGGCTGCAAGCAAAACCTCGGACGCCCCGTGAACGACCGCTTTACACTCGGAATACGGATTGCTTCTCCTGGCTCGGACAGCGGGATCGAGACCGTCCGGCAGCCAACTCAAGTAGTTCACGAGACTTGTGGAATCGAGGCTGTTTCGGAGATAAAATGCCCTGCGGGAGGACGTGAACATGGCGATCTCACCCCCATCCAACCAGGATTCTTACTCAACAATGCGAGAACTGAAATGGTCGTCGACAGAGAAGGCCATTGCTCGGCGTCGCTTCGATCGAGCCCTACGGCTAGAGTTGGATGCAGCAATCCAATCAACAAAGGAAATGGCCGCGGAGATAAGGCAAGCGTCGGAACTGTGGGAACTGGGGCACTACCTGACGCAGCTTCGTAAGGAGATCGACCAGAAGTATCAGTACAAGTACTCCACGCTGGTACTTGTCTTCGCGGATCTTGTTCGGGAAGGCAAACTCGACTTGGAAGACTTGCGCGGTCTATCGGAAGACAAGCTCCGCTACATTCGACAGCACGCGGAACAATCCGCAGCTTGAAACGCGGCCCCCTCGACAGTCAATGAGCTAGTCGGGTTGAACCGCCGAGTTCGATTGTGGGACCCCTGGCAATTCTCAGTTAGTGAAATTGATTCCATAACAATGTCGGCTCCCACGCCCGGATAGACTTTGGTGGTACCAACCAACCAAGGCCCGGGAGAAAGGAGCCGAACGATGATCATTATAGGATGCGATTATCACCCGGGCTTCCAGCAAATTGCGTTTGTGGATACCGAGACGGGAGATTACGGGGAGCAACGATTAGAGCACAGTGAGGGAGCAGAAAAGTTTTATCGTGACCTCGCTGCCCAGGGCAAGAAGGTGCGAGTGGGAATGGAAGCCAGTGGGCATGCCCGCTGGTTTGAACGTCTGCTGGCGGAGCTGACCTTCGAATTGTGGATTGGTGACGCCAGCGAGATTCGCGCCAAGCGGGTACGGAAGCAGAAAACGGATCGGCAAGATGCGCAGCATATTTTGCAGTTGCTGATGGAGAATCGTTTTCCCAAGATCTGGGTAGCGAGTGGGGAGAATCGGGATCTGCGGCAACTGCTGTGGCATCGGCATCGCATGGTGCAGATGCGGACTCGGATCATGAATCAACTGCAAGCGGTGGCTCTGAACGAGGGGCTACGCTGCAAAAAGAGGTTGTGGCGGCAGCATGGACGAGAGCAACTGGAGTCGTTTCGCTTAGCTCCGTGGGCGAGCCGGCGACGGGAAGATCTGCTGCAGTTGCTGGATCGGCTGAACCCGACCATTACCGATCTGACGCAAGTAATCGAGCAGGAAGTAGAGAAATGTCCGGAGGCACGGCGCTTGCGGACGCATCCTGGAGTGGGGGCACTGACGGCCTTAGCCTTCGTATTAATCATCGGAAGGGCGGAGCGATTTCAGTGCGGGAAGCAGATCGCAAGCTATCTGGGATTAGTGCCCTTGGAGGACTCCAGCGGAAATCGGCGACGACTGGGCCATATCACGAAGCAAGGGAGTTCGATGTTGCGCTTCTTGCTGGTGGAAGCGGCCCAAGTTACAGCGCGCAGCATCCCGGAATGGCGCAGTAAGTACTTCCACCTAGCGATGCGACGAGGACGGAAGATCGCCAAGGTGGCGATGGCGCGGAGACTGGCTATTGCTCTCTACTGGATGTGGCGCAAGGGATGGAAATACGAGCAGTCAAGAAAGTTCGGTTCGCACGCGGGCCAGCTCGAAACAGGCGATGGTGTGCAGTAGAACACCGAGAAATTGATTGAGCAGCCCGCTCCTCTTCACGGGGGAGTTCGAAGTAGTAATCATGATCGAAAGTGTGACCGAAGAGATGCATGGGTCGGACTGAGTTCCTGACCTGGAACCGATTACGAGGCGAGCCTTGGTTGGTGGAGCAAAAGCAAAAGCTTCCACGAGAGCGAAATGGCGCTCTTCGGAGTGCACGGCCTGGTGCGCCTCAAAAGTGCTTGACAGCGCCGACATTGTTAGAGACGCCTGTTTTCGTCAATCATGGGAAAGCGACACGGCTATAATGTGTCGTCTCGGATGAAACTCGCTCGCAGCCTCGCCATTTGCCTTGCGATAGGGGTCGCCTGCACAGGGGTAACACTTTTCGTGGGCACATCCGTACGTGCATACGTGTGGCACGCCAGACATGGTGACTCGATAACGTTCGCGCAATGGCGTGTACCGATTCCCAAAGGCTACTTTGAGGCTGGCGCGAGTTCCTTCTTCAAACACTCGTTTGGGTCACCGCTCTGGAAAGCCGCGCCTTGGGGCCATATCAGTCTGTTCCAGCACTCACAGCATAACTCACAGCCTCCCGCGCCGGTGTCGTATGACAGAATCGAAGCTGCCACGATAAGAGTTGCCGCAGAAGAGGGCTATCAGCTTCAGACACGGCGCAGGGTTCAGAGCACATCCGACAATAGCTACTGTTTTGAGTTCTCACGGAAGTCGACCACATCATTGGTGGCGATACGCTGTATGACCGACTCCGCTGAACTGGCAGTGTACTTCGAAGGAGACCGCCGCTTCAGCAACGATGTGTACGAGGTCGTCAGAGGTCTAGAGCGGCTGCCCAGCAAGTAACTGTCGTAAAATCCCGATTACACTCACAATCAATTCCTTCTCGTATACTTCACGGCAAGACCTGCCACGCTGCATCGGAGGAATGATGGAGTATCTACTTGTCCTGAACGATTCACCATACGGAAGTCAGCGTACCTACAATGCACTTCGCTTGGCCGCCGCGCTGGCGAAGGGCGCAACCACAGAAGTCTCCATTTTCTTGTTGGGCGACGGGGTGGTCAGCGGATTGCGGATGCAATCCCCGGCAGATGCGTCCTATAACGTTCAGGAAATGCTGCGGCTTTTGGCTGCGCAAGGTGTCTCGATCGGTGCCTGCCGCACTTGTTTGGAGGCGCGTGGGATTGATGATGCCTCGCTCGTCGCTGGCATCAACCGCCGCACCTTGGACGACCTTCGCAATTGGACAGAGAAAGCAACGAAGGTGTTAGTGTTCTGATCGGGCAGCCGGAAGTTTCGGGACCGGACATTTCGAGAACTGAACGCCTCCATTGGCGAAAAAATCCTGATATCGCTCATTGACCCAGCGACTGGGGGTTTTGAACGTAATCGGCTGAATTCAACAGCGGTGTCGAGTATTCCTAGTCCGCGTAATGCACCACCCGGTTGTCGTAAATCACAAGACGGTTCAGGATAGTCCCGGTTTTATCAAGCTGCACAATTTCACACTTGCTACGAAACTCGACGCCGCCCGCAACGCCTCTATGCGAAAGATGGCGCAGAAGCTGGTACCCGTGTTCGGAATCGAGCGATTCAAGTGGGATCGGAACGGCATTCGGTCCAAAGATAGCGAGGCCTTGAGGTTCTCCCAACTTCGCAAGGCTTTCCTTGGGATCGTCAGTGCATTCCGCGCTGTCTGCATTGTTTGGTGGGCTGGCGATCTCGATGACACACTTCGTGGGCAGAGGATCGCGAATAATATGTCCTTCCAATTCAATGTGCTCGGCGTTGCAACTCATCCGGTGGACCGCAAGGAGTGCTGGCAAATTCACCTGCTCCGAAAAATAAATACCGCGACCCGCCTCAAACCGAATGATCCTCACTGAATGCGTGGTTACAGCACCCGTCGTCTCGCTGAGTTCCAAATCGTCGTAAGCAAGATAGCCCTTGGAAGTACAGAAGTCTCCGTCATTACCATGCTGAGTTCCAGCACTAGACGATGCTGGGCAGACCATCGCAGCGACGACAAACAGTGCCAAAACGGTAGGAGGGAGTTTCATAGATTAAGCCTACAGCGCCACTGTTCGCACCTGAAAGGTTACGCCAGTTTCGTCGGCATACTACGACAGCCGAAGAGGTTGCGCGATGCCGCGACAGTCAATTGGCGTAATATCCCAATTTCGCTAACTACGGGTTCTGAGTTTATTGCCTGCTTACATTGAGCCGCCGGTCCGAACATCTCGATCCAATTCGCGGTCTTTGCGTTGCTGATTCGTGGACCGATCTTGATCCATTAGCCACTTGTATCCGGGACCATATTGGGCTCCCGGTTTTTCGCCTTTGCGATGCCTATAAGCTACCGATTCGCTACCCGACAGCGAAGCGGAATGCGACCGCCATAGGTGCGGCGGGAGGCCGAGGGGTGGGCCGGATGCGGCGTTGGGAAATGGTGAAAGTCAAAGACTGGCCATGCTTCGCATGGGGAGAAGGGTGTCGCGGTAGGGATACGGCTTTCGCCGTACCCCCCGCACAGATCCGTACGGGCGGATTTCCCGCATACGGCTCTTGCCTCAGGTGGTGACGCGCAGACGGCGCGAGGGATAAGGATGGCAGATATGGGCCGGAGGCAGCCAGCGGCGGATGAGCCGATTCATTCGCTCCCACAGAATGCGACCTTTCTGGCTCCGTCGTCGCAAGACGTGGTACCAGAGGTTGCTCACGGTGAAACGAAAGTGAGCCAGAGCATGTCCGTTGCCCGGTACTCCGAAGTAACGGAAATGCCCACTCACAACGGACTTCAACCACCCACCGACTTCAGGAACAGGGTCATGCATGCGTCGCCGCAACTCGATTTTCACCTGCTGCAGTTTGGCCTGCATGCGCTTGCGAACCGTCTGCCGAAGCACCAGAAACCGTCCCTTTTTCGTCTTTCCGCAGATGTGCTTGAAGCCGAGAAAATCGAAGGTCTCCGGCTTGCCCAGACCGAGGCGCTTTCGGTTCGCCGCCGCGTGGCGTCCGAACTCGAAGAGTCGCGTCTTTTCCGGGTGCAGTTCCAGTTGGAACTTCAGCATTCGTTCGCTCAGTTCCGCCCAGAACCGTTCGGCCTCGTCCTTGTGCTCGAATCCAACCACGATGTCATCGGCGTAGCGCACCACGATTACATCGCCGTGCGCCCGCTTCTTCCGCCATGCCTGAACCCAGAGATCAAAGACGTAATGAAGGTAGATGTTCGCCAGCAATGGCGATGCACTTCCGCCCTGCGGCGAGCCCGCATCTACAAACGTTCGCGTTCCCTTTTCCAGCACGCCTGCGTTCAGCCATTTCTGGATGAGCCGCACGACGCGCCGGTCCGCTATCCGATGCTGGAGAAACCGGACCAGCCATGTGTGCGACAGCCGGTCGAAAAAGCTGCGCACGTCCAGGTCCAGCACCCAGTTCACACGTCGCTGATGGAGTCCACAGAACAGGGCGTCCAGCGCCTTATGCTGGTTGCGTCCTGGCCGGAACCCATAAGAGAAGCCGAGGAAGTCGGTTTCGTAGATGGAGTTGAGCACTTCCACCGTCGCTCGCTGAACAAGCTTGTCTTCGAGCGCCGTGACGCCGAGCGGTCGCTGCCGCCCGTCCGCCTTGGGAATGTACACCCTACGCACCGGCTTCGCCCGGTACGCTCCGCGCTTCAGCCTATGGGACAGGTCCTGGAGATTTTGCTCAAGGGCCTCGCCGTAGTGCTGCCACGTCTCACCGTCTACACCAGCCGCCGCATGCCTCTTCAACTGGAAGTAAGCAAACCGCAGAGTGTCGATCCGGTAGATGTGATGCAACAGAGCGGTGAACTTCACATCCTTGTTCAATGTTGCCGTTTGTCGTACCTGCGCCAGCGCACTGGGCGCGTCGACCCGGCTCTGAGTCCGGAACGCGTTTTGCTGGCTCAGGTTCCCCTTGGCCAGACCCCTTCCCTCCATCTCCTCCGCCGCCGATGCTCTGGTTTTGTTCGGAGACTTCCCCGGTACTATGGGTCTGTCCGACTTCCCGTGTTCGTTCGTCATCGTCTTCTGTCCTTGGACTTCCCGATGCGTCCCGAAAACGCTGGCCTTCGGGAGAACCCGGGATCTCTCAACTACCGTGCAAGATGTGTCCCCACGTGCCAGGGTCACAGACCGCGCAGGACTCCAACCAAGCTCGCGATGGCGCTTGGCAGGATGTTGCCTTCCGCGTTGTGTCAGGGCGTCGGCGTCCTGAAGTTTGGGGTATTTCGCGGCTCAATAACCTGGCCCGTAGTTCCTCCTGTCTACGCTTCGTATCCGGCCTTACGACCGTGCCCGCAAGACTCGGAGCCGGCGTGGCTGGCTAGGCCTTCGCCGTACGACTCTTTCATTCGCTACATCTTGCCGGTTCGGTGCTACAGCATCGTGACCTCCAATGTGCATTGGTACTGCCATCGGTGATTCGGTGCTTACGCACCGGGTTGACGCTTCGACACGTCATCCCCACTTGGGGAGCTGCAGGGATACCGGGGGCGACGGGCGCGTTTACGTGCGTAAACTTGTTGTGAGGCAGCGACTTAGACTTTTCCCGCGTCCCTTGCCGTTTCCATCCGGAAACGGCATAACCGCTGCGGGCGGGCATGCGTAAACACGTTGATCCGGCGAGGGTTGCGCGAAAATGCGGAATCCGGGCCGCTGACGCCGTGCCTGCGGAATCCGGTATATGTCCGGGCTTTGTTCGGTATCGGTCTGGTGGTTGTCCGAGTTACGAAATGTTACTCTTGCGGCGAACTCCAAGCCGACTGCGCAATGGAATACGACCAAGACAAAGTGGACGAGATGGTGCTGGCGCTGCTCTCCCTTACGATGTTCGATGAGAACCAGAATGGGGCGAGAGCGTGGAAGGGGCACGACTGGGTTGCAATGGATCGGCTGCACGCGAAGGGCTACATCTCCGACCCGAAGAGCAAGGCCAAATCAGTTGTGGTTACCGCAGCAGGTGTGCAGAGATCCGGCGAGCTGTTCGAGAAACACTTCGGGAAGAAAGAACCGTAAGCGCGCCAGCAGTAGGCTTCGCGGATGTAACTGAGCCATTCCGAAGCGGGAAGAGGGTACGGGCGCAGGTCACGGCCCGTCAAGCCCCGTTCCGCCAAGAGCGCGGAACGCCTTGCGGCTGCGCTTCGCTCCGGGGCATTGACATGCCGCGTCCACGCCCGTAAAAGCCCTCCCGCTATGTTCGGAATGTCTCTCTCTGCCCCAGCCAGGCAAACTTTTCAAGGCGGCAATTGCGAGTCACGCCGACAACTAATTAGCATCCGTCCCACTTAACAAAAGTACGCCCTGCCGACGTGCGCGAACAGGCAATAGTCTGCGCAAAAGTGTCGCGCATGACGAGTCGATCAAGTACCAGAAAGCCCGACGAGTTCCTGGTGATATCGCGTGCCAATTCCAGTGCTCATACACCGGCGAAGGAACCACGTTTCCCGTAGCTTTCCCCGGCGATCGAGGCGGGGGGGTGCAGCCACTTTGGCCGGCTCTTCAGCCCTTCCAGCAATCGTGATGCGACATGGCATGAGTGGCAATTGCGACTTATTCAAAGGACAACTTGGCGGGCATCAAATTGAGATCTTTACGGCGCTCACAAGGCTGGTATCGCCATCGAATATCCATGGGAATTGGAAGGCGAATCAGTACGGTATCTGGAGGCGATTGTGCCGGGAAACCGCCCTCTTTCAGGTGGCCCAAAAGCTTCTGCCAACCCTTGCCAATTGGACTCGCCAACTCCAACTAATGTCGAGGCCAACCGCACCCTCTTGGCAGGTGAAATCGGCCCGCGATGGTACACCGCATACAACGACTATCTAGCCACTCCTTGCCGCAGTCTCAGTCAGCGCATTCGACCCCGCAACCAGGGGCGAAGACACCACCTCTCAGCCTTCCGAGCAGGCCGCCAAAGGCAGACCAACTACCCCGGATCATCAGGACAATGAGTGAGAATTAGACTTCGGAACAGCCACGACAAGTCGCAGCAATCGACAGAGCGAATCGGCGCCCCAATCGCAAGAGATCCGATCCCAGATCACGGCGTTTGTGTGCTCTATTTGCACGACGCCAAGCCACGGCTTTGAGGACTGCCGAGCGCCCCATGAAGTGAACCTCATCGCGCTTGATAAGATGATCTAACGTGCCTAAAGTCCTGGTTCCTTCCGGTTAGACATTCTCTGTCTATCTGCCTCGACTTAGTCTCGCGAATGACATACTTTCACTACTTCAAATGAGCGCCGTCAATAGGTGCCAATGCCCAGTGTTTCTGCCTTGCTTTAACCCTCAATAGCACTGCCCATAATCGTGCTGTTGGGCTATCGATTTGGATCGCTGTTGTAAGTCGGATAAATGACGCGAGGCAAGCGAACTACTGAAATATAGGTTTTCCACATACATGAGCCTTGAATAATGAAGCAATAAATAATACAAACGGTGAGCATCTCTTGCGAAGCATAGTTAGTCTAAGTCAGAACACGTAGACCGAGATATTGCTGCGGTTGTAGAGCGGAATCGCATGTTGACCATTTCCAAAGCATTGTCGGCAGACCAGGCGCGGACCTACCACGCGCGTGAGTTTGTGTCGGAGAAGCAGAACTACTGGAGCCGTGACGCGCAGGTGCATAGCGAGTGGCAGGGAAGGCTTGCCCAGGAGTGGGGACTGCGCGGTTCCGTTGGTGCCGAGGAATTTGCTCGATTGAGCGAAGGACAGCATCCTGCAAGCGGCGCGCAACTCGTCAAGCACCAGCCTGCAAAGACCTACGACAATGAGTACGGCAAGGAAATCACCACTGTCGAACACCGTGCCGGGTGGGATGCAACATTCTCAGCGCCCAAATCCGTTTCTCTCACCGCGCTTGTCGGCGGCGATGAGCGCGTGCGCCAAGCGCACCGTGAGAGCGTCCGCGTAGCACTTGGCGAATTGGAGCGGTATACGCAAGCGCGCATCGGCAATATCCACCCGCCTGAGACGACGGCAAAGTTCCTTGCCGCCACTTTCGAGCATGACACTGCCCGCCCAGTGGATGGCTACGCTGCGCCACAACTTCATACTCATGCGGTCATTTTCAATCTGACCGAGCGTGAGAGCGGCCAGACGCGGGCGCTTCAAGAACGAAGCCTTTTCCAATCGCAGCAATATGCGACCAGCGTTTACCGTTCCGAGCTTGCGATGCGACTACAGGGGCTAGGCTATGAGGTCGACCGCGGTCGGCATGGCCAGCCGGAGATCAAAGGCTTTACGCAGGAATATCTGGATGCATCCAGTCCGAGACGAGATCAGATCAAGAGACACTTGCAGGAGATCGGTAGAGAAGGCGCGGGGGCGGCACAGGTTGCTGCGCATCGCACGCGGGACAGCAAGGAGATTCGCTCCCCGGAAGAAGTGTTAGAGCGGCATCGCGAACTGGCAGGACGGCACGGCCATCAGGCGGATCGCGTGGTAGCCTTGGCACGCGAACATACGCAGCACCGCGGACCCCGCCCGGACACGACTGAACCACAGATTGAACGACAGGCCGTAACCTATGCCCGCAATCATGTCTTCGAGCGGTCTGCCGTCCAGGATGAGCGAAGTATCTTGCAGGCGGCGATCAGTCGCAGCATGGCACAAGCGAACTACGAACAAGTGCGGCACGAGTTTGCGCAGCGCGTCCAGCGCGGGGAATTCGTTGCCGTTGGCCCCTTCGAAGGGCGCGCAGCGCCGATGTACACAACCGCTGAGATGATCCGCATGGAGCAGGAGATCATCGCCCGGATGCAGAGCGGCAATCAGCGCTACTTCAGCGATCCGATGCTGGTTTCCCCTTCGCTGCGGATTGCAACCGAGGACCGTCATACAGAACTGAGTCCGGCGCAGCGGGAGGTGGTCGATGACATTTTTGTGAGGCGCGAGAAGATCGTCGGCTTGGATGGGCTCGCCGGTACCGGCAAGACGACTACCTTGGCGGTGATCCGGGAAGGAGTGGAGGCCGAAGGCTACAAGGTCGAAGGTTTTGCTCCCACCTCGCGCGCGGCGCAGAAGCTGGCCGAGGCCGGCATCGAGACCTCGACTCTGCAGCGCCATCTTGCGCGGGGAGAGCAGCCAGACACAGGCGAGAAGAGATTCTATGTGCTCGACGAGTCTTCGCTCGCCTCGACGCGCCAGATGCACGAGTTCATCGAACGGCTTCATGTAAGAGATCGGGTTTTGCTGGTTGGCGACACGCGGCAGCATGAGGCGGTCGAAGCGGGCCGTCCTTTCGCACAGCTTCAAGAAGCCGGAATGCGAACAATGCGGCTCGAAGAGATCGTGCGCCAGAAGGACCCGGAACTGAAGCAGGCTGTCGAGCAATTGGCGCGTGGTCAGGTTGGTGCGGCCATCGACAGCATGGACCGGCAAGGCCGCGTGCATGAAGTTAAAGGCCTCGAGGAACGCATTACGGCCATCGCACGCGAGTATGCCAAGTCGCCACAAAGCACGCTGGTGGTGTCGCCCGACAATCTGTCACGCACGGAGATCAATCAGCGCATCCATGCCGAGTTGCAATCACGCGGAAGTGTTGGCAAGGAAGAACACCGGGCCCAAACGCTGGTACCACGTCAGGAGATGACCGGCGCGGATCGCTCTTGGGCGCAGCAATACCGAGTTAACGATATGCTGCGCTACTCGCGCAGTTCGCGGGAGACTGGCATCGCGAAAGGCGAATACACACGCGTCAAGAGTATCGATGCACAAAACAATCAGCTGACGGTACTCCGCGCGGGTGGAAGTGAAACGACCTATGACCCTCGCCGACAGATGGGCGTGTCGGTGTATCGCGAGCAGGAGAAGGCCTTCTCAGTTGGAGACCGCATCCAGTTCACCGCGCCGAATCATCAGTTGAAGATTGCGAACCGCGACCTGGGCACAGTGGAAAGCATCGCACCGGACGGCGCGATGCGGTTGAAGCTTGATAACGGACGCACCCTAGACTACGAGCCTCAGCACCATCTACACCTCGACCACGGCTATGCCGTCACCAGTCATTCCAGTCAGGGACAGACCGCGGAGCGCGTACTCATTCATGTGGACACGGAGCTTGCGGCGAAAGACTTGCTCAATAGCCGCATGGCGTATGTCGCTGTCTCGCGTGGCCAGTGGGACGCGCAGATTTTTACCAACGACCGTGAGAAGCTGCCGCGGGCTCTTGGTCACGATGTCTCGCACCAGAGCGCACACAAGCCGGAACAGGCGATTGCGCCATTGCAGCAGGAGGCTGCCAGGTCACGGCAGCCAGCGCAGGATTTGGGAATGGGTATGGGCATAGGTTTGGGCTTTTGATCTTGAATAGGACCCGACGATGTTTCACGCGGGAAGGCAATGATAGGCGGAGAGTCAATGGGCGAGCAATCAATCCAGAACGCGAGCGCGGCGGCACAATGAGGCACGCGAACCACATCCCGCGCATCCGTCATTTTCTTTCGCTTCCACAGGAACGAAACCGGAACTGCGAAGAACCCGTCAAGGGGCAGGCCCGCTGGCGCGGCTCCCTCCGGTCGCCCTTGACCGAACCTTCGCAGTTTCCGTCCAACCCCGCCGCTATGGAAGCGAAAGAAGAAAACCGAAACATCGGCCCTGTCCCGCCATTCGGCGACACGGAGCCAGGGATGAGTCCCCAATCCCAGCCTCCCACTTCCGACCGGTCTTCCCATCAAGGCGGCCATCCATTCCCAGTCGGCGGCGAAATCGAACCGCTGGTTGACGCCGACGCGGCGGCTGAGTTTCTACAGGTGAGTCCGCGTCGCATCCTTGAGTTGGCACGGCGCGGTGCTCTTCCCGGCTATCCGCTTGGCACTGGCCCCCGCCACCTGTGGCGATTCCGTATTTCAGAACTTGCTTCAACCTTTGCTGGGCGCGGTGTAAACTGTGCCAACGCAGCCGTCTGTGCCAAGGAGAAGAGCTTGATGGCACGGACACGAAATCAACATGGAAGTCTACGCGTTTTGTCCCGCAAGTCCGGGGACGTGTTTGAGTATCGCTACTACAGGACTCGCGCCGATGGTAAGCGTGTACCCGCAAACTTCGTCGTGGGCAGTGTGGCGGTACTCAAAACAGAAACCGAAGCTTGGGCGAAGCTTCGCAAGACCGGCTTCGACCCCAACGTTAGAACCGGCAGGGGAAGGCCGATCATGTTTGGTGAACTAGCAGACCACTACGCACGGTTGGAGTTGTCGGAAGATCAGGCAGAGGCGGTGATCCCCAAAGCGCATTCCACAATAACGACGTACCGCCGGTATCTGGCAAAGCATGTTTTGCCACGGTGGAAGGTGGTGCGGGCAAGTGAGATGGAACCGGTGGCAGTGCAAAACTGGCTTCGCGATTTGCGAAGACAGAATGGCCTAGCCAACGGGACCCTTGTCAAGCTGAGAAATGTAATGCTGGTGGTATTCAAGCACGCTCAGCGTTATGGGCTGATCCCTAGAACGCAGGAAGCCAATCCGATTGTGTTTGTCAGGCAATCGTGTGTTAGCGACTACGACCCAGTTGTGCTGACATTGGCGCAATGCGTGGACATCCTGGCCAACCTGGATGACATGCACCGGGTCTTGGTTCTTGCCGATGCAGCCACGGGTCTTCGCGTCAGCGAACTCCTGGCGCTGCGTTGGTCGGACATCGATTGGCGGAACTCTTGCATTCGCGTATCTCGGGCCTACGTGTACGGGAAATTCGGACTGCCAAAGAGTAAAGCGTCTCAAAGGCCGGTGCCTTTGCATCCGCTGCTGGCTGCTCTGCTCGAAGCATGGCGGAAAGAGACACCGTACTGCCGTGACGCTGATCTTGTCTTTCCGAGCTTTCGGCTACATGGAGAGAAACCGCCTCGGGCCAACATGCTTGTAGCGAACCATCTTCAGCCTGCGGCGAGGAAGGCGGGGATCGGCGGGCCAGTTGGCTTTCACACTCTTCGGCGCACGCTGGCAAGTGTGCTCGTAGCCAATGGGAACGACCCGAAATTGGTACAGGAGTTGTTGCGGCACTCAAATGTAAGAACGACCCTGGACATTTATGCGAAGGCCACGACCTCGGCCAAGTTGGAAGCTCAGGGTTGGGTGCTACAGCAGTTGCTTGCTCCAGACACGAAGTCTGCCGTGGTCTGAGCTTATCGTGGGTCGCAACCCACAACGGGTAGGGACGATCAGAATGGCTAAAGCCTTTGGAATGTGGTGGCCAGGGAGGGAGTTGAACCCCCGACGCCAGCCTTTTCAGGGCTGCGCTCTACCACCTGAGCTACCTGGCCACTTCCTTGGACATTTCTGTCCGCAGAGCACGGTCCACAAAACGACTGGCGGCTGTTTAGGCCGTGCCGCTTTTGCTCACAATACTTGCGCTCTCGCCGGGCGGGATGCCGCGAAGCAAAACAGCCAATGCGCTGGGACCGTGCGGAACTCTCGAATTATAACAACCCTCCGCCGTTCACTCAAAATGATGAACAACGATTATCGCAGCACGGTTTCCTTTTCGGCTTAATACTTACGAAGAGAGTTGGCCGCTGGCTACGCCATTCAGGATGGTCAGCGCGCAGCGATTGACGCCAAACCAGTACGGGATCTCGCGATAGTCGCTCACGTCAAACACCGCGAGATCCGCGTCTTTGCCGGCTTCCACGCTACCTTTGCGGCCGGCTAAGCGGAGCGCCCAGGCTCCGTTGATGGTGGCCGCCGCGATTGCTTCGGCAGGGGACATCTTCATGTGCGTCGAGGCCAGCGACATCGCCATCGCCATGCTGAGCGTGGGGGAAGAGCCTGGGTTGTAGTCTGTGGCCAGTGCAACGGCGACCCCGGATTCAATGAATCGGCGAGCATTCGGATATCGCGCCAAGCCGAGGAAGTAGTTTGCTCCCGGGACCAAGGTCGCTACGGTGTCACTCTGAGCGAGGGCTGGAAGGTCGGCATCGTTCACGTAGTCCATGTGGTCCAGAGACGCTGGCTGGTAGCGAAGCAGCCCCCCAAGCCGCGTTTCGCTGAGCTGCCCCACGTGCGCGCGGACGGCGAGATTATGTTTTTCCGCAGCCGCGAAAATCTGCCCGGTTTCTTCGGCGCTGAAGGCTCCACGATCGCAGAACACATCTACGAACTGGGCGAGTTTGCGCCTGGCTACCGCCGGCAGCATTCCGTCGCAAATCAGGTCCACATATTCTTGAGAGCGTCCGCGATACTCAGCCGGGACCGCATGCGCCCCTAGAAAAGTCGGAACCACCGTCCCCGGCCACTGACGCGCGGCGGCGCGAATCGCTTCCAGCGACTTCAGTTCGGACTCGGGACTGAGACCATAGCCGGATTTGGCTTCGACGGTTGTGGTCCCGTGACGGGCAAAATCCGCCAGCGCGGTTACAACTTTTTGTGTCAGCGCGCTTTTGCTGGCCTTACGCACGCCGTCGGTGCTGGAGCGAATTCCTCCGCCGGCCTGGGCGATCTCTTCGTAGCTGGCGCCATCGATACGCTTCGCAAAGTCGACCAGCCGCGGATGCGTGAACACCGGATGCGTATGGGAATCGACGAAGCCGGGCAAGACCACGCGTCCGGCGCAATCGATTTCCGTGACTTTCTTGCGATTCTTCTTCAGCCAGGGATCGCGCAGAGCGTCTTTCGTCGCGCCGACCGACACGATCTTGCCGCCGAGACAGAGCACGACAGCATCTTGAATGATTCCGAGTTCGGAAAGGGAAGCGCCGCGCCGCGGTCCGTCTGCCGGCGAACGCAGCGTGAGAAGTTGCCCGATATTGACCAGCAGCATACCGGTGCGGCTAGGCATTGCCGCCCCAATGACAGCGGAACTGAAACTTCCTCCGTGCCTGCGTGTCTCCGTGATAGGTGTTCATTGCGCCATCGGTATCCTAACGCCCGTCTTCGCCGCAAACTCCTTCGCCTCTTCGTATCCCGCGTCGGCATGGCGAATGATGCCCATGCCCGGATCGGTGGTCAGCACGCGCTCGATGCGCTGGGCCATCATGTCGGTGCCGTCGGCGACCGTGACCTGTCCGGCGTGCAGCGAATAGCCAATGCCCACGCCACCTCCGTTGTGGATCGAAACCCAGGACGCGCCCGCCGCCGTATTCACCAGCGCATTCAGCAACGGCCAGTCGGCCACGGCGTCCGAGCCATCTTTCATGCTTTCGGTTTCACGAAAGGGAGACGCGACCGAGCCGCAATCGAGGTGATCGCGTCCCATCACGATGGGAGCTTTGATCTTGCCTTTCTTCACGAGTTCATTGATGGCGAGGCCGAAGCGCGCTCGCTCGCCATATCCCAGCCAGCAGATGCGCGCTGGCAGGCCCTGAAACTTGATGCGCTTGCGGGCAAGGTCAATCCAGCGGCGCAGGCTGCGATTCTCGGGAAAAAGTTCGAGCACCAGATCGTCGGTGATGGCAATATCCGAAGCTTCGCCCGAAAGCGCCGCCCAGCGGAACGGTCCGCGGCCTTCGCAAAAGAGCGGTCGTATATAGGCGGGCACAAATCCGGGAAAGTCGTACGCATTCTTCACGCCGCGCTGGAATGCGAAGGTACGAATATTGTTGCCGTAATCGAAGGTGACCGAGCCCATCTTCTGCAGGCGCAGCATGCCCTCGACGTGCTTGGCCATGGCGTCGAGAGACCGCTCCTGATACGCCTTTGGATCGCGCTGGCGTAATTCAAGCGCGGCTTCGAACGTCATGCCGTTGGGCACGTATCCATTCAGCGGATCGTGCGCCGAGGTCTGATCGGTGAGAATGTCGGGTACCACGCCGCGTTCGGCAAGTTCCGGAATGATGTCGGCGCAATTGCCCACCAGGCCAACCGAAACATTTTCTTTCTTGCGAGCGGCATTTTTCAGAATGCGCAGCGCTTCGTCAAGCGTGGTCACGAGGAAATCGCAGTAACCGGTTTTGAGGCGCTTCTTGATGCGCTCGGGATCGACGTCAATGCCCAGAAACGCCGCGCCCGTCATGGTAGCCGCCAGCGGCTGCGCGCCGCCCATGCCTCCCATGCCGCCGGAGACGATCAGCTTCCCGCTAAGGTCGTCTCCGCTTACACCAGTGCCAAAATGTTTTTCGCCGGCCGCGTTGAAGGTTTCGTACGTGCCTTGCACAATCCCCTGCGAGCCGATGTAGATCCACGACCCGGCTGTCATCTGTCCATACATCATCAGGCCGGCGCGCTCCAGTTCGTTGAACTTCTCCCAGTTGGAAAAATGTCCGACGAGATTCGAGTTTGCGATGAGCACGCGCGGCGCATACTCGTGAGTCTTGAACACGCCCACGGGCTTGCCCGACTGCACCAGCAGCGTCTCATCATTCGCAAGACTCTTCAGCGAGCGGACGATGGCGTGATAGCAATCCCAATTGCGTGCTGCCTTGCCCGTGCCGCCATAGACGACCAGATCCTGCGGGCGTTCGGCAACTTCTTCGTCAAGGTTGTTCATGAGCATGCGCATGGCCGCTTCCTGCTGCCAACTTTTGCAGGAAAGCGTGGTGCCGCGCGGGGCGCGAATACGGGTGTAAGACAGCGTTGGAATTTCGGTGTCAACTGGCATACGGATATGGTAGTTCGTCGGGTGGGGAATCATCAATCCAAAGCACAAGGCCTACTGTTCGTCCCCCCAACGCTGTCATCCTGAGCGAAGCGAAGGACCCATGCATTCTGCTGGCGCTGGGAAAATACATAGGTCCTTCGCTACGCTCAGGATGACAATTTATGGAAGCCACAGAGATCGATATCGACGACGCCCTGATGCGGTCTGCGCGGACAAGAGTGTCCGCGCTACACGGGCCTTACTCCCACTCAATCGTCCCCGGCGGCTTCGACGTGATGTCGTACACCACGCGGTTCACTCCGCGCACTTCGTTCACGATTCGGTTTGAAATCGTCTTCAGCACTTCGTAGGGCAGAGGAACCCAGTCGGCGGTCATTCCGTCTTCGGAGTGAACAGCGCGAATCGCGCACGTGTAAGCGTACGTCCGCTGGTCGCCCATGACTCCGACCGACATCACCGGCAAGAGCACAGCGAACGACTGCCAGATTTTCTGATACAGGCCTGCCTTTTTGATTTCACTAACAACGACGTCATCGCACTCGCGCAGCAAATCGGCGCGTTCTTTTGTTACTTCACCCAAAATGCGCACTGCCAGGCCAGGCCCAGGAAACGGCTGCCGCTGCAGAATCTCTTCGGGCATGCCGAGATCGCGTCCGATACGCCGCACTTCATCTTTAAATAAGTCTTTCAGCGGCTCGATCAGCTTGAGCTTCATCTTCGCGGGCAGTCCGCCGACGTTGTGATGCGACTTGATGACCTCCGACGGGCCGCGCACCGAACGCGATTCGATCACGTCGGGATAGAGCGTCCCCTGCACCAGCCACTTGACTTTGCCTTTCTGTTTTTCATTTTCTCGAAATATGCGGCGCGCTTGCTCCTCGAAGACGGCAATGAATTCTTTGCCGATGATCTTGCGCTTCTTCTCCGGATCGCTCACTCCCGCCAGCTTTTTCATGAAGCGATCGGTAGCATCGACCGCAACCAGGTGCAGCCCGAGATGGTCACGCAGATTTTTCTGAACTTTTTCGAATTCGTTCTTGCGCAGCACGCCGTTGTTGACGAACACGCACGTCAGACGCGATTCGCCGGAAGCATCCCGCATGGCGCGATCCACCAGCACTGCCGCGACCGAAGAATCCACGCCGCCCGAAAGGGCGCAGATGGCGCGCCCGCTGCCGACCTGCTGTCTTACCTGCTCCACGGTTGCATCAATAAAGTGTTGAGGCGTCCAAAAAGGCTTTGCGCCGCAGATACCCAGTGCGAAATTGCGCAGGATGTCCGAGCCCAGCGGCGTGTGGTGTACTTCGGGATGAAACTGCACCGCCCACATCTTTCGCTCAGCGTTTTCAATGGCGGCAACGGCATTGGGAGTTTTCGCCGTCAACCGGAATCCCGCTGGCAGTTCTTCGGCTGAGTCGCCATGCGACATCCAGACGCCGAGCAGTTTGGGCAATCCTTGAAAAAGCAGCGAGTCAGATTCCTGGATCTCGACTTTAGCGTGGCCATACTCGCGTTTCGCGGCCGGGCGCACTTTTCCGCCGAGCGCATACACCATGAACTGCAATCCGTAGCAGATGCCGAGCACGGGGATGCCGAGTTCGAAGACGCTCTGGTCAGCCAGCGGCGCGCCTTTGTCGTACACCGACGACGGGCCGCCCGAGAGAATGATTCCCACCGGAGAGTAGCTACGAATTTCTCCCAGGCTGGCGTTGAAGGGCAGGACGACCGAAAAAACTTTCTGTTCGCGGATACGGCGCGCAATCAGCTGCGAATATTGCGCACCGAAGTCGAGGACAACGATGGATTGGGTTTCCACGGATAAATGTCTCAAATCCGAAAGGAAGTGTAAAGAGACTAGGTCTTGGACAACAACATCGGGCGAGATGTAGTTCTCCAATCGAGGGCATTCGCCCGGTCCGCGATCGGGTTGGCTAAAGAGAAACCAAAGTTTGCCGATGACCCCAGCAGGAGGACTTTGCGCAAGCCGAAGACTTGCGCTCGGATGGATGGCAGCCATGAATAAGATCCTTGCCTGTATGTCTGGTTTGCTGGTCTTGGTCGTGGGAACTTGGGGACAGAGTCCAAGTACCACGGTGCTGATCGGCGCCGGAGGAACGTTTGCGCTGCCCGTCTACACGAGGTGGTTCGACGAGTATCAGAAACTTTATCCCAACCTGCAATTGCATTACCTGGCCGTGGGTTCGGGAGAGGGTGTCCGCAAGGTGACTTCAGGGGTGGTTGACTTCGGCGGCACCGATTTGCCTATGACGGATCAAGAGATGGCTGCAAGCAAAGTCAAGGTATTACACTTCCCAACGGTGCTCGGGGCGGTTGTACCTGTGTACAACCTTCCGGGACTGGAAAAACCGCTGAACCTTACGCCACGGGTGTTGGCAGGGATATTTCTCGGCACCATCCTGAAATGGAATCACCCGGCAATCGCTGCGATCAATTCGGATGTCACACTGCCGTCCAATGAAATTGTCGTTGTCCATCGCATGGAGCCGAGCGGAACCACCTATGTTTGGACAGACTATCTGAGCAAAGTCGACCTGAAATGGAGAACTCAAGTCGGCAGGGGCGCGGAGGTCAAATGGCGGACTGGCATCGCCGCCAGGGGGAACGGCGGTGTAGTCGACGCAGTGCAGCGAAACATCTACTCAATCGGATATTGCGAGCTGACGTATGCCGTACAAAATACCGTATCCTACGGTCTAGTGCAAAATGCAGCGGGTAAGTTCATTCGAGCCGACTCGAAAAGCGTGACCGCAGCAGCGGACCGGGTTGCGTTTAGAATTCCCGACGACTTCCGCATCTCCATTACCAACGCCGCAGGCATCAACGCTTATCCAATCTCCACTTTCACATGGCTGTTAGTGCCTGCCAAGATCGAGGGGGATAAGAAGCCGATACTAAAGGACCTCGTTCATTGGATGCTCACCTCAGGGCAGGACTCGCAACTCGAATCCCTCGGCTACGCCGGGCTGCCGGACATGATCGTCCAAAAAGAGCTCGAGGCGCTCGAAAAGATCGAGTAATCCGCATCGCTACCTTGCAACCGAATCCTTCAGCGCACAACGATGCTGACCAGCTTCTCGGGCACCACGATGATGTTCACGATCTGCTTGCCTGCGATTGCCGCCTTCACTCTTGCATCGGCGAGTGCGGCTTGCTTGACTTGATCGTCGGCCGCACCTGCCGGCACGACTACCACGCTGCGCAGTTTGCCGTTCACCTGCACGGGAATTTCGATCTCGTCCTCCGCCGCCAGCGCCGCATCGTGCTTCGGCCACGGAGCTTTCAGCAGATTGCTTGTCTCGCCCGTCATTTCCCACAATTCGTGCGCCAGATAAGGAGCCATGGGAGCCAGCAGCAGTGCGATATTGCGCTGCACGTCTGCGATCAGCGCAGCGGGAACTCGTCCGGCGGCAATCGCCTCTTCCGCTCCATAAACTTCGTTCAGCAGCTCCATGATGGCGGCGATGCAAGTATTGAAATGCCAGCGGCCCTGGAAATCGTGGCTGACGCGCTTGATGGTCTGGTGCAGCTTGCGTTGGATCTTCCGCGCCACCTTTTCCGCCGCCATGATGTCATACCGCGCCAATTCGCTTCGTGCACCAGCAAGGATCTGCAAATTCGCCGCCTTTTCCGCCGCCTCCGCCCACGCGGGGTTCGTCCTCACATAGAAACGGTATACACGGGCCAGAAACCGCTGAATGCCCTCGATCCCCGTATCCTGCCAGTCCAGATCGCGATCCGGAGGCGCGGCGAACAGGCTGTACAAGCGCGCCGCGTCCGCCCCGTAGCGCGCTACCATCTCGTCCGGCGATACAACGTTGCCGAGGTTCTTCGACATCTTGGCGCCGTCTTTGATCACCATTCCCTGCGTAAATAGCCGCGCCACCGGTTCGTCGTTCTTTACCAGCCCCATGTCGCGCATGAACTTCGTCCAGAAACGCGAATAAATAAGGTGGAGAATGGCATGCTCTACGCCGCCAATGTACTGGTCGATGCCATCCTTTCCGAACCAGTAGGCGATGACTGCGCTGTCGAACGGAGCCCGGTCATTCTGCGCGTCGGCGTAGCGGTAGAAGTACCAGGACGAATCGACGAAGGTATCCATAGTGTCGGTCTCGCGCCGCGCCGGGCCGCCACATTTGGGACAGGTCGTGTTCAGGAATTCGGGCACATTCAGCAACGGCGATCCACCCGAAAGCGTGACTTGGACTCGGTCCGGCAAAATCACCGGCAAATCTTTCTCTGCCACCGGCACCACGCCGTCTTTATCGCAGTACACCATCGGAATCGGCGTGCCCCAATAGCGCTGCCGCGAGATGCCCCAATCTTTGATTCGGAAGGTGACCGTCGCCTTGCCAAAGCCCTTTTCTTCGGCGCGCGCCGACATCTTTTCGATCGCCTCCTCGCAACTCAGCCCGTTGAACTCGCCCGAGTTCACCACAATTCCGTCCATGGTGGTAAAGGGCAGCGGCGGTTCCACCATGGTTTCTTCCGGATCGCTCGATTGCGGCAGAATCACCAGCCGGATTTCCAGCTTGTACTTTTTGGCGAATTCATAATCGCGCTCATCGTGCGCCGGCACGCTCATGATGGCGCCGGTGCCATAGTCCATAAGGATGTAGTTCGCCACCCACACTGGCACCGCTTCTCCGTTGTAAGGATTCTTGGCATAGCGGCCGGTGAACACGCCGTGCTTCTCGATCTCGCCAATGTCGCCCGCTTCTTTGGCGCGGCGCTGCTCGGCGATCAGTTGATCAACCTTGACCCGCAAATCGTGGTTGCGCGCGGCGATGTCGGCCACGATTGGATGCTCCGGCGCTAACTGCACTGAGGTCGCGCCATAGATCGTGTCCACGCGCGTGGTGAACACCGTAATCGTCGAGCCCGCCGGCCCCACCGTTCCGCCCAGATCGAAATCCACCAGCGTGCCTTCGCTGCGGCCAATCCAGTTCTGCTGCATGATGCGAACTTTTTCCGGCCACCCCTGCAGCTTTTCGAGATCGCGCAACAACTCGTCCGCGTACTTCGTGATCCGCAAGAACCACTGTTCCAGTTCGCGCTGCTCGACCGGCTGGTCCTCATGCCGCCAGCACATTCCACCAACCACCTGCTCGTTCGCCAGCACGGTGGCACACTGCGGACACCAGTTCACCTTGCTCTTCTTGCGATAGGCCAATCCCTTTTCATACAGCTTGAGAAAGAACCACTGATTCCAGCGGTAGTATTCCGGCAGGCAAGTGGTAACCTCGCGCGACCAATCATAGGCGAAGCCAAGGCGATTCATCTGCACCTTCATGGCCGCGATATTCGCCAGCGTCCACTCCTTCGGCGGAGTGTTGTTCTTAATGGCCGCATTTTCCGCGGGCAGTCCGAACGAATCCCATCCCATGGGATGCAGCACGTTGTACCCGTTCATCCACATGTAGCGCGCCAGCGCATCGCCGATGGAGTAATTGCGCACGTGCCCCATGTGCAGCGCGCCGGAAGGGTAGGGAAGCATCTCCAAGACGTAATACTTCGGCTTGGTCGAGTGGGCCTCGGCGGCATAGAGTGAGGGATCGCTCTGCCAGCGTTCAGTCCATTTCTGCTCAATGCGCTGAGGGTCGTAGCGCTCCTCGTTTCGGTCGGGGTTACGCTCGGGGCGCGCGGTGGAGATCGGTTTGTCTTCCTGTGCCATAAATAAGGATAGTTCGATAATGAGTAATTCACGATTTTACAACGGCAGACCGCGATATGTGGCGCATGCGGCGAAACCGCACCGACGCAGAGAGTTTTTCTTGCTTGCGTTTTTCACGCGCACCAACGATAAATACAGGCAAAGTATTATGATTAACCGTCGGCGCGCCCTCTCTCTTACTTTTGTGCTAGCGGCATCACTGACCAGTCGGACACAAACTTCACCATCTTCCACTCCTGCCAAAGACGATTATTCTCAAGAAGCGGCTGTCATCGAGGAGATGTTGACCAAGATCGCCTTCGACAACGACGGTAATTTTACTCTCGAGCAAATCACCCGCGTACGCGTACAGACCGATGCCGGCGTCCAACAGTGGGGCCTGCTGAAGTTGCCTTTCCAGTCGGCAACGCAGACGGTGGACCTCGATTACGCGCGGGTGCGCAAGGCCGACGGCAGCACCGTGGTTACGCCGGCCGACAATATACAAGATCTGGATGCTGAAATCACACGCAGCGCTCCGTTCTACAGCGATCTGCGGGAAAAGCATGTTGCGGTCAAGGGATTGGGCAAGGGCGACATTCTCGAATACCAGGCGCATTGGCGGACCACAAAACCGCTGATCCCCGGTCAGTTTTGGGTCCAATACAACTTTCACCACGATGGCATCGTGCTCGATGAACGCGTGCAAATCAAAGTGCCCGCCGAACGCGCTGTCAAGGTAAAGGGGCCGCAAGCCACGCAAACCGTCACCACAGCGGAGGGGTCACGAATCTATACCTGGACCTACTCCCGGCTGCAAAGCGCCAAGGAGCCTGAAGACGACCAGAAGAAGCTAACCGAGACGGCTCTCGGCCGTCTGTCCCCGCCAGACGTGCAAATCAGCAGCTTCCAAAGCTGGGAAGAAGTGGGCCGCTGGTACTGGAATCTGCAAAAGGACCGGGTCGAGCCCACGGCCGCCGTTCGCGCCAAAGTAGCAGAGCTCACCAAAGGCATGACGGGTGATGCCGCCAAACTGCACGCCCTTTACAGTTTCGTCAGCACGCAATACCGCTACATTGGGATCGCCTTTGGCATTGGACGATATCAGCCGCATGCGGCCGACGATGTCCTGACCAACAATTATGGAGACTGCAAGGATAAGCACACACTGCTGGCATCTTTGCTCGAGGCTGCTGGTATTACGCTCTACCCGGCCCTCATCAATTCCAGCCGGAAACTCGATCCCGAGGTTCCATCGCCGGCGCAATTCGACCATATCATTGGCTATCTGCCGCCGGCCAAAGACAGAGATGCTGCCTGGCTCGACACCACCATCGAGGTTGCGCCCTTTGGCTATCTCGTTACGCCTCTTCGCGACAAGCAGGCATTGGTGATGTCGGGAGAGAAGTTAATCCAGCTGGTGAGTACGCCAGCCGACCCGCCTTCTCCCAGCTCGGAAGTGTTCAAAATCGATGGCAAGCTGAGCGACGACGGCACGTTCGAAGCGAAAGTTGAGGACACGACTCAAGGAGACGGAGAGGTCTTAATACGCGCGGTCTTCCGCCGAGTTCCACAACCCCAGTGGAAAGATTTGGTGCAGCAGATTTCCTACGGGCTTGGTTATTCGGGCACTGTCAGCGAGGTGAGTGCGAGTACGCCCGAAGAGATCGGCGAACCGTTTCACTTTTCTTATTCCTACAATCGCAAGGACTATCCCGACTGGAAGAGCGATCATCACTTTACCGTTCCCGGATTGCCGTTCTTTATGCCGCCAGTCAGAGACAATGCCAAGTATCCTATCTGGCTTGGCCCCCCCACGGAGACCGTGTCGGATTCCAAAGTGGAGATTCCCAAGGGCTATAAGGCGCAAACGCCCTCCAACGTGGATCTGAAATATAACTTCGCGGAATACCATGCCTCTTATTCACGGGATAACGGTGTGCTCATCGCGAAACGCCGGCTTCTGAGCAAGCTGCACGAAGTTCCAGTCGCCGAGTTCGACGACTATCGGAGCTTTGTCAAGAACCTGCAAAACGACGTCAACCAGTATGTGCAGACGTCGTCCTCGAGCGCAGTAGTTATCCCGGACGTTTCGCTTCCGGCGGTAACTCCTTCCTTTGTGAGAATGATGATGGGACTCCACGAGAGCGATTCTCACGAGGCGAACCAACTGGAAGGTGACGCGCGCGACGAGATGACAAAGCACGATCTGCAAGGTGCCGTGTCGTCTTTACATCGCGCCGTGTCAGTGGACCCAAAATTTGCCCGGGCTTGGGTGTTCCTCGGAATGTTGCAACTCGCGGAGCACCAATACGCGGAAACGGCGGCGGCGTACGAGGCGGCAATGAAAATCACCGGAAATCAGGCAGACCTGCAAGCAAGCCTGGGCTCAGCGTACTTGCTCGCGGGAGAGCGTGACAAGGCCGAAGCGGCATTCACTAAACTTGCCGAGGTTGATCCCCAGGGGGACACTTTCAACGACGCGGCCTACCAGATGGCCAATGCAGATTTGAAATTACCCCTTGCCCTAGGCTACGCGAAGAAAGCGGTGCGCGCGGCGGAAGAAGAATCGGAGAAGATCGCGCTGCCGGATATGAAGGTGGAGGATCTGGGAAGGATTTTCAAAGTGGCAGCGTACTGGGACACGCTGGGCTGGGTGGATGAGCGGATGTCGAACCTGGAGGAGGCGGAACTTTACTTGCGGGCGTTGTGGAGATTAACGCAGGACGGAGTGGTGGCAGGCCACCTGTGCCATCTATACAAGCGCGAGCATAAGGTCGAACCTGCCATCCAGATGTGTCGCATGGCGATATCCCGGATGCCGACAGGACGTTTGGATATGGGTCAATTTCAAACCGAGATGGCTGCGGCGCAGGAAAACTTGAATAGCTTGACCGGGAAGGCGGCGAAGCCGAGAAGTTCGGGCGATGCCTCCGATCTGGTTATCCGCGAACGGGAATTCAAACTGCCGCGCTTCCTGTCTGGGACGGAAAGCGCGGAATTTTTTGTGCTGCTCGGCTCGGACGGTAAGAGCAAGACGTTCAAAGTTGAGGATGTGAAGTTCATCAGCGGATCGGACAAGATGAAACTTCAGGGGAAACAACTCAAGAACGTCGATTTCAAGGTCCCCGCGCCGGGTGACGTACCTACGCGTTTTGTGTGGCGGGGAATCCTCGGATGCTACCAGTACAGCGGTTGCTCGTTCATGCTGCTCGACCCGGCAACGGTGCACTCGCTGAACTAAGGCCAACCATAGCCTACGGAGACTTCCATCGCCCCGTTAAGGTCAACATGACACGAACAGCCCCGAAAACACCCAATTTGCGAAGCTGAGGCGTAAGTGTATACACTGGACGAGAAAATGCCGCCCCCAAAGCGTTTTCGAAAACCTTGAGTTAGATCGAGGTTAAGCGATGCCCAAGTATCGCAATCCCGCGATCCTAGCGGCGGCAATTCTGGTTGTTGCACACCTGCTTCTCCTCGTCTTCCGATACGGCACCCACTTTGCCTCGCTGTGGAGTGACTGGATAGGGACGGCGGCGGTGCTTCTGGCAGCCGTCGTCAGCTGGTCCGCCTCCCGCCGTTCAGGTGCCTTTGGCAAGCGGGTTTGGCGCCTGGTTTCCTTTTCTCTTGGTCTTTCTCTTCTGGCGCAGGTCGGTTTCACCTACTACTTCGACTATCTCCACGCTCCCTCGGGAACGCTGTGGCCCAGCGACATTCTGTTTTTCTTCTGGCCTGTGCCTGCCATGATGACGCTGTTTCTGAGTCCGCGAGACCCGGACATGGGATTCAAGTGGTTGCGGCTTTGCGATTTCGCGCAGGTCTGCGCTCTCGCCCTTGCCCTCGAGCTTTCTCAGCTTTATGTGCCCTCCCGATGGCAACTCTCGGGGCGCGCTATGGAATTCCGTGCTTTTTATGTTGGTCTCGCCTTCTTCGGTCTGTTGGCTCTGAGCTTTCTGATTCGAGGGCTGCTGACTCAATATCGCGCCGCACGCGCATTCTTTTTTCGTCTCGCCGGGTTCTTTTTCGCCTTCGCCATCACCTCCAGTACGACTCTCTACGCCTTCGCTGCCGGGACCCATCGGGAGGGCGCTTGGACCGGCCTGATGTGGACCGTCACTTTCTGCCTTCTCATCGTGCTTGCCTCGACCTGGGACGGTGCCGAGCAGAGCCCACTGGAGACGACCAGTTCCTTCGACCCAGGCATGCAGCTGCTCGCACAGTTCTCTCCGTTGCTCATCCCCGCCATCGTTTTTCCGCTGGTCCTGCAGATTGCCCAGGAACAGTTTCTCTGGTCCGTGCTCCTGGTGACGGTCTCGTTCGCCGCCGCCAGCGGCCGCTTGTTCGTGACCCACAGCCAGTTGCTTTACAGTTCTCGGGAATTGCAGAAGAATCTCTCGCTTCTGCAAGGAATTACCGAGGGAACAACGGACGCAGTCTTCGTCAAGGATTTGCGAGGGCGTTACCAGATGAGCAATTCCGCGGGCGCTCGTCTCCTGGGGCGGAGCGTCGAAGAGGTGGTTGGGAAGGATGCTACTGAGCTCTTCACCGCGGAAGAAAGCCGTCAAATCATGGAGCGCGACCGCGCCGTCCTCCAGTCAGGTGAGACTTGCACCTACGAGGAGGTTGAAGTCTCAGCCGGCGTAGCCAGGACGTACCTTTCCACCAAGGGACCGTATCGCGATGCGACGGGCCGGGTGGTGGGCCTGTTCGGAATCTCGCGCGACATCACCGACCGAAAACGAGTCGAAGAGGAGATTCACAAGTCAGAACAGAGACTACGGATTCACGTCGAGCATACTCCCTTGGCGGTGATCGAATGGGATCTCAATTTTCGGGTTGCGACCTGGAATGCCGCGGCCGAACGCCTCTTCGGATACTCCCGCGAGGAGGCTCTGGGACAACACGGCAGTTTCATTGTTCCCCCAGCCTTCCGCCGGCATGTGGACCAGGTCTGGCAAGGACTTCTCGAACAGAAGGGCGGAGTGCGCAGCACCAACGACAATCTCACCAAGGCCGGCCGGACCATTTCCTGCGAGTGGTACAACACACCGTTGGTAAATGAATCCGGGCGCGCGTTCGGTGTAGCCTCGCTGGTTCAGGATGTGACCGACCGTGTAGCGCTCGAGGAGAAGCTGCGCCATGCCCAGAAAATGGAGGCGGTGGGGCGTCTGGCGGGCGGAGTTGCCCACGATTTCAACAACATCTTGACCGTCATCCTGGGCTACAGCCAGATCCTGGCCAGCGGAGTCCCGGCGGCCAGCCGGCTGATGGACGCCACGGTTCAAATCCGAACTGCGGCCGAGCGCGCGGAAGAAATCACCCGCCAATTGCTGGCCTTCAGCCGGAAGAGCATGCTTTCACCGCGAGTGATCGATTTGAACAACATCATGATGAACCTCGATACCATGCTGCGGCGGCTGATCGGGGATGATGTCGCCATCGTGACTGTGCCCGGCCGGCACCTGGGCACCGTCAAAGCCGATCCCGGGCAAATCGAGCAAGTCATCATGAACCTGGCCGTGAATGCGCGGGACGCGATGCCTAACGGTGGAACCTTGACCTTGGAAACCGCAAACGCGGAACTGGACGAAGCGTATGCCCGCGAACACCCGCCCACGCGGGCCGGACGCTACGTCATGCTGGCCGTGAGCGATACCGGAATCGGCATGACTGCGGACACGCAGGCGCATATCTTCGAACCTTTCTTCACCACCAAGGAAGTCGGCAAGGGCACGGGACTGGGGCTCTCCACCGCCTACGGAATTGTCAAAATGAGTGGAGGCTACATCTGGGTTTACAGCGAGCCGGATCGGGGGACGACGTTCAAGATTTATTTCCCTTTGGTCGATCAACCGGCGGAAGAGATCCAAGCCGAGAGGCGACCGGCAGGCATGCAGCGCGGAACCGAGACCCTCCTTCTGGTCGAGGACAACGAACAGGTCCGTGAATTGACATCTGAAGTCTTGGCGGATAGCGGCTACCAGGTGTTGCTCGCCGCCAGCCCCGAGGAAGCCCTCGCTCTATGCCGCGGCAATCACCCCGACATCCATCTGCTGGTCACGGACGTGATCCTGCCCGGAATGAACGGCCCGCAGCTAGCGGAAAAAATCAAACAGATTTCCCCGCGTACACGGGTTTTGTACGTCTCCGGATATACCAGCAATGCCATCGTCCACTATGGCGTGCTCGATGCCGGACTGTGGTTCCTGGCCAAGCCCTTCTCGTTATCGGAACTCGTTGCCAAGGTGAGGCAGGTTTTGGACTCCGAGTCTCCAGAGCCGGAACGGGGAACCATACAGTAGGCGTACGGGAGAGCGACAGAACCGGCTTGCTTGCTCTTGACAGCCGACTTCACCCTGGGCAAGATGTTCAAGTTCGGCGAGCGGCAAAACCTGCGTTTCCGTACCGAGTTCTTCAACCTGTTCAACCATCCGTCCTTCCAAAACCCGCAATTTACCGGGAATGCGAACGTCGAGGCCGGTCCTGCCATTGGCCAGATCGCCCGGACCAACGGTACGCCGCGGCTGATTCAGTTCTCGTTGAAGTATTCTTTCTGAGGTGTCGTGTTGGTGGAGAGCCGGGCATCCCCGCCCGGTCTTTCACCGTCCAAGGCAGGCTCCCAGCGCGCCGTTTGCCTGTCCCGCTCCCGGACGCTAAACTGAAGCAGTTCGGGGTATCGCCTATGCTGGTCGTCATGCAAGCGCAGGCCACGGAAGAGCAGGTCCGCGCCGTCTGCCAAAAAGTCGAAGCGCTCGGATACCGCGCCCACGCCATGCCCGGCGCGCAGCGCACCGCCATCGGCATCACCGGCAACCAGGGCGAAGTCGAATCCGGCACGCTGGAAGAAATGCCCGGCGTGCAGGAAGTTATCCGCGTCACCAAACCCTACAAACTGGTCAGCCGCGACACCAAGCCCGACAACACGGTGATCAAGTTTTCCGCTGTTCACTCGGGAAGTTCGCCGGTCACCATCGGAGGCCCAAGCTTGGCCATCATCGCCGGGCCTTGCGCCATCGAGAGCCGCGAGCAGGCGTTTAAAGTTGCCGAACGCGTCGCCCGTGCCGGAGCGCAGTTCTTCCGCGGCGGCGCCTACAAACCTCGCACCTCTCCTTATTCTTTTCAGGGCATGGGCGAAGAAGGACTGAAGATCATGGCCGAAATTCGCGACCGCTTCGGCCTGCTCATGGTCACCGAAGCCGTGGATTACGAATCGCTTGACCTGGTCGACCAATACGCCGACGTCATCCAGATCGGTGCCCGCAACATGCAGAACTTCTCTCTGCTCAAGCGTGCCGGACGCGCCCACAAGCCCGTCCTGCTGAAGCGGGGCATCTCGGCCACGCTGGAAGAATTTCTTATGGCCGCCGAGTACATCATGAGCGAGGGCAACTACAACATCGTCCTGTGCGAGCGCGGAGTGCGCACCTTTGCCGATCACACCCGCAACACGCTCGATTTGAGCGTGGTGCCCGCCGTTCAGCGCCTCAGCCACCTGCCCATCATCGTTGACCCCAGCCACGGCACCGGCAAGCGCAACAAAGTTACTCCGCTGTCGAGAGCTGCCGTCGCAGTCGGAGCCGACGGATTGATCGTAGAAGTTCATCACGATCCCGACCGCGCGCTTTCGGATGGCATGCAGTCGTTGTTTCCCGATCAGTTCGACGCGCTGATGGTGCAGGTCAGGCAGATCGCGGCGGTGCTGGGACGCAGTGTTCCTACATCGAGCCGCGTTAACGCCGAAGTTACAAGTTCTGCGGACTGAGTTTTGCGCAAACTTCTTTTCATCGCTGTCCTCGTCCCGCTAATCATCGCCGCCGGGTGGTACTACTTCCACGAGCGCGGCCTGCCTTTTTACGGACCTCTTTATCACGAGTACGCCTATATCACGAACGGTAAAAGCAACACCGTCGCGGTAATCGATCTCACGAATGATCCAGTCAGGGGATTCACCTTAGTCAAGACCCTGCAGGTTGGCACCGAGCCTACCGGCATTGCGGCGAATCCGAAGCGCAACGAAGTTTACGTCGTCAACAGCGGCTCTTCAAATGTCAGCGTGATTGACGCCGAGCAGAATAAAGTTGTTGCCACCATCGGCGTTTACGGACGTCCGTACTTCATTGACGTCTCGCCTGACGGACGCCGCGGCTATGTGGCTAACTCCGGTTCCGACAATGTTTCGGTTATTGATCTTGACCGTCGTGTCGTCGCGGCTACGCTCCGGGTCGGCGGCAATCCCGGCTTGGCCCGCGTGTCGCCCGACGGCGCAACCGTCGTAGTCAGCAATCGCGCCGATAACTCAGTCTCCATCATTGACGCCGCGCGCCTCGCGGTGCGTTCCGCCATCAACGTCTGCATTCAGCCTGAAGACATCGCCATCCTGCCCGATTCCAGCAAGGCATTCGTTTCCTGTTCGGGTTCGGGACAGGTGGCCAGCATCGCTCTTAAGAACCAGACCCAGAACGACAAGCTGCTGGCGCTGCTCGATGTCGGGAAATCTCCCGTCAGTCTGGCGCTGAAACCTGACGGCGGAGAACTGGCCGCTTTCAACTTCGAAGCCGGCACCATCTCCATTATCGAAACCATGGGGAATGAGGTATCGGGCAGTTATCTCATCGGCACCCAGCCGACGCGCGGCGTGGTCTCGGCGGACAACTCGCGCTTATACATCTCTAACTTCGGATCGAATAACATCGCGGTGTATGATATCGACCTCGGCAAGGTGATCGCGTATCTGCCGGTGGGAACGCATCCCGATGCACTCGCTCTCTCCGAGAATCAGAACTATCTGCTGGTGCTCGACTCCGGTTCGGGAGACTTGGCCGTCATTCAGAAACGCACTCCGACGAAGAAATTCGAGCCCTCGGAATACTCCTTGCTGACGATCATTCCCGTTGGTATGCAGCCGAATCAGATCGTGGTCAAATCGTTCCGGGCGACAAAGTTCATGAATGGGCGCTGAGTCCTGGAGTCGGTGAAAATCTCAGGGGCTGAGGGCACTCAAATCCCACCCCTTCCGCTTCGCTCAGGGCAGGCTCTTGCGCAAAGAACGCGCAAGGATGGGGCACCCGGCTTGATTTTGCCTAACTCTTCTTCCCGGTCACGGCATAGAACGCGGTCACTTCTTGCTCCACGTTCTTGCTGCCGCACTTGGGGCATTTCACCTCTACCTCATGTTCTTTCAGGGTGAGAATTACTTCGAAGGGCTTCTGACAATCGTTGCAGACGTAATCGTACACGGGCATGGGGACCTCCCGCTCGATCTCGATGACGAGCTACGATTGGAATTGTACGCCGACGGCGGGAGGTTGTGCGGGGGCGAATTCCACGCTCCCAAGAAACAGCGCGCACGGAGTAGGGAGAGAACGCCTTGACGTTTCGCGGGGAGTGTCAGGCGGGTAGGGGTCCTTCGACTACGCGGCTGCTTCGCTTCGCGAAACAGCCGCTACCGCTCAGGATGACATTGTTGCTGAGAGCTGACAGCTGACAGCTGAGACCTAAGACCTAAGGCCTGCCTTCCGAAAATGCTCGAGGATGGCTTCGGCTTGAGACTTGGTCACTACCGCCGACAGCGCCGCTACATCCGCTTCCTTTACGGTTTCGAGGCTGCCGAAATGTTCTAGCAGACGGCGGGTGGTGGATTCTCCCACGCCGGGAATTTCTCTTAGTTCGGTGGCTCGGTCGCGGATCTGGCGGCGCTTGCGATGAAAGGTTACGGCGAAACGATGGGCTTCGTCGCGGATCATCTGCACCAGATGCAACACGGGAGAATGATGGTCGAGAACTACGGGGTCGTCTTCCTGTCCGTATACGTAGATGATTTCTTCGCGTTTGGCGATGGCGGCTAGCGGCTGGTTGATGATTTCGAGGGCTTCGAGGGCCTGGGCTGCGGCGTGGAGCTGTCCGAGGCCGCCGTCGATCAGCACCAGGCTGGGCATGGGTTGCTTTTCTTTCTGCAGGCGCTGGTAGCGGCGCGTCACCACTTCGCGCATGGAGGCGAAATCGTCCACGCCTTCGACGGTCTTGATGATGAACTTGCGGTAGCCGGAGTTTTTCATCTTGCCTTCTTCCCACACCACCATCGACGCTACGGTTTCCGCTCCTTGAATGTGGGAGATGTCGAAACACTCTATGCGCTTGGGCAGCTCGGGCAGCGCGAGCGCTTCTTGCAGCGCTTCCTGGATGGCTCTGGCGTTGGGCTTCAGCACTCGGAAACGCTGGTCGTAGGACTGCTTGGCGTTGGTGCCGGCCAAGTCGATGAGGTCGCGCTTGTCTCCGCGCTGCGGGACGGTGAGATGCACCCGTGTGGCGCGGGCGCCCTCGCCTGCTAGCTGTTCGCTGAGCGCTTCTTCCAGTTCTTCGCGGTCTTCGAAGTCTACCGGGACGTAGATGTTTCTGGGGACGTAGGGTTGGGCCAGGTAGAGTTGCTTGAGCAGGGCGGAGAAGAATTCGGCGGGATGGAAGGAATCGCCAGCGGGACGGGCGGGGGCGGCCGTCTCCACGTGGTTCGTGCCGAAGTCGGGCAGGTCTTCCCAGAAAAATTCTCTGCGGTCCAGAACTTTTCCGCCTCGCATGTGGAAGAGGTTGACGGCTAGCATCTGGTTCTCGTAATGGAAGCCGAAGACGTCGGCGTCGTCGCCTTCGGCAGCGGCGATGCGCTGCTTTTCCTGCAGCTGTTCTACGGTGGAGATCAGATCGCGATAGCGGGCGGCGCGCTCGAACTCCTGCGCGTCGGCGGCTTCCGACATGCGCTCCCGCAGAGACTTGACCAGATCGGTTTGGCGGCCTTCGAGAAAGAACTTCACGTCGCGCACGGCTTCAGCGTAGATCTCCGGCGTAGTCAAATCCTTCACGCATGGGCCGAGACAACGCTTGATGTAGAACTGCAGGCAGGGGCGCGGATGATAGCGGTTCAGGTCGACCTTGCACGATGGGACCATGAAGTGGCGATGAATCAGGTCCACGATGCGATAGGCAAGGTTGGCAGGGAAGTAGGGGCCGAAGTAAGCGCTGCCGTCCTTGCGCAGGCGGCGGGTCACGTAGACGCGCGGGAAGCGCTCGGCCAGAGTCAGCTTGACGTAGGGGTAAGTCTTATCGTCGCGCAGCAGGATGTTGAAGCGCGGCTTCTTTTGCTTGATCAGGTGATTTTCTAGTGCTAACGCCTCTTTGTTATTGGCTACTACGATGTAGTCGACGTCGACGGCCTCGCGGACCAGCGTGCCGGTTTTCGCATCTTCCCACCGGCCCTCGTGAAAATAGGAGGAGACGCGCGCGCGCAGGTTCTTGGCCTTGCCTACATAAATAACTTCGCCTTCGGCGTTTTTATAGAGGTACACGCCGGGCGAGGTGGGCAGGGAGCGGATTTTGGCGGGGAGGTCCATGGAACAGGCGTCAGGTCTCAGGTGTCAGGTCTCAGGTCTCAGGAAAATCCAGCCATCCTCGCGGGTTGCTTTTCCTGAGACCTGACACCTGAGACCTGACACCTCCCACGGCGGCGAACCGCGCCTCTACAGTCGTTTCTTACCCGCTCCACCCTTTGACGAACTCCACCAGACTGCGCAGGGCAATTCCTGACGGGCCTTTGGCGATCCACGGTTTCTGGTCTTCCATCCAGGCGGTGCCGGCGATGTCGAGGTGAATCCAGGGCGTGTCTTCGGCAAATTCTTTCAGGAACATGGCGGCGGAGATGGCTCCGCCCCAGCGCCCGCCGGAATTCACCATGTCGGCGATGTTCGATTTGATGATCTCTTTGTATTCGTCGTCAAGGGGCAGTCGCCACATTTTCTCGCCGGCTTGTTGGAGGGCGTTGGCAAAGCGCTCGTACATCTGGTCGTCACTCGAGAAGATTCCGGCATTCACGTAACCCAAGGCAACGACTACAGCTCCGGTCAGTGTGGCGGCATCGACTAAATGGGTGCAGCCCAGTTGGCGGGCGTAGCAGAGGCCGTCGGCGAGGATGAGGCGTCCTTCGGCATCGGTGTTGATAATTTCGATGGACTTGCCGGACATGGCGATCTGCACGTCTCCCGGCTTTTGCGCTTTGCCGGAGGGCATATTTTCGGTGGCGCAGATGATGGCGGTGACTTTGACTTTGGGCTTGAGCAGGGCCAGCGCGCGCATGACGCCAATCATGGTGGCGGCGCCGGCCATGTCGTACTTCATTTTCTCCATGCCGTCGGCGGGCTTGATGGAGATGCCGCCGGTGTCGAAGGTGACGCCTTTGCCGACCAAGCCGAGATGAACATCTTTGGCCGCGCCCTCGGGTTCGTAGCGCAACACAATCAGCGCGGGAGGTTCGTCGGAACCCTGCGCCACTCCCCAGAACGCGCCCATTTTTAATTGCCTGATCTTGTCGGCGCCGAGGACTTCGCACTTCAGGCCGACTTCAGCGGCCATCTTTTTCGCGCGCTCGGCCAGAATGGTTGGGGTCATGCGATTGGAAGGTTCGTTGACCAGGTCGCGGGTGAAGTTCTGCGACTCGGCGACGATGCGCGCGGCTTGCATGGCACTTTCCAACGGCTCGGTATCGCCGGGCACGATAATGGTGACGTCGTCGATCTTCTGGTCGTTATCGTTGTTCTTGCGATCGCTCTTGTAGTAGCCGGGTTCAAAGTTGCCTATGAAGGCGCCTTCGACGATGGCGCGCACGGCGTCGGGCGCAGGGACGCCGTTCTCCGGGAGAGCGAAGGCCAAGCTGCGGATGCTTTTCCCTTTCAGGGTGCGCACAGCGGCGCCGGCAAGCTTGCGCAATTCTGCGGCGGAAAAATTCTTCGCCTTGCCGCCGCCAATGAGGAGCAGGCGTTTGGCCTTCAATCCCGCGGGGCGGTGCAGCAGGGTGGTTTCGAACGACTTGGCGGTGACTTCGCCGCTCGAAATTACGTCTTTGGCGGCGTCGCGCACGGCGGAATCGGCGCATTCGACAGCTACGACGGGCTTATCTTTTTCGCCTTGGTCTTTCTTGCTGCGATCAAGTTCGCTGCGATCGAGCGTTACCACGACCAGACATTCGGTTTCCAGTTGCGACGGAGCGGTGGAAGAGAGATTTGTATTCATGATGGATTATGCTCAGTATCCACGGTAGGAGGGGGAATGCGCAACTGGGTGAGGGCCCGTCTCTCCACTAGCCTAGGCGTGTTTTCTTCCTCTGGAGATGGCTTCGCGGGCTTCCTTGTCGGCGGTACGGCGGCGCTCGGTTTCGCGCTTGTCCCATTGTTGCTTGCCTTTGGCTAGGGCTAGTTCGACTTTGATCTTTCCATTCTTGAAATACACGCGGGTGGGGATCAGGGTGAGTCCCTTTTGCTGGGTCTTGCCGATGAGCTTGCGGATTTCTTCTTTGTGAACCAGAAGTTTGCGGGTGCGCAGGGCGGCATGATTGGCGTAGTTGCCGTGATCGTAGGGGCCGACATGGCAGTTGAGCAGCCAGAGTTCGCCGTCCTTGATAAGGCCATAGGCGTCCCTGAGATTGGTCTTGCCGGAGCGGATGGACTTGACCTCGGTTCCGGTCAGCACGACTCCCGCCTCGAATTTTTCTAGCAAGAAGTAGTTGTGGCTGGCGTTCCTGTTGACAGCGGCATCCTTTTCGCCGGAAGCGGTCGGCTGGCGGCGAGGATTCTTCTCCCGATTGGGCTGGATCTGATGGCTGGTCTGCTTGGCCATGGTGCTGAAAAGAAAGTACCACAAGCTGGCGGAAGGTCTCAGGTGTTAGGTCTTAGGTCTCAGGAGGCAGACCATAACCTGGCCTTCGCGATTCGTGCTATTCCTAAGACCTGAGACCTAAGACCTGAGACCTAAGACCTGAGGCCGGACACCTGGAGGGCCTGTACTAATGAGTGTAAACACCGGTGTACCAATCACTTCGGGTGCAAGTTGAGGCGATGTTATAATCCAATTTTCCGGTACTTTTTGCGCGTGACGGCCCCTCCGACACCTGGTTGGCTCGGCGATTGCGGTGGTTGCCGCCGCCGGCGAGAGAGATTTTCATGAGGACTGCTTGATGAGACGCCTGATTCGTCCTTCTCTGTTTGTTTTTCTGCTGCTTTGTTTGCAGCTTCCGCTGGTCGGGAAGAGTCATGATTCTGCCAAGGAGGCCTATGCGAAGGGCACCGATGCCGAGGCGCGGCAGAACTACGAGCAGGCATTCGACTACTTCAAGGAAGCCTACACTCTCAAGCCGAAAGACCTGAGATATCGCACGGCCTTCGAGCGCACCCGCTTCTATGCGGCAGCCTCACATGTGCATCGTGGCCAGGTTCTACGCGATGCCGGCAAGCTTGACGAGGCCGCAGTCGAATTCCAGAAGGGATTGGATATTGATCCTTCGTCGTTCATCGCGCAGCAGGAGCTGAACCGGACCAGGCAGTTGATTCGGGAAGCGCAAAATCCACCGCCCCAAGCCACAGGTCCCACGCCTTTGCGACGGCGCCTGCAGTCAGCGCTGGGCCCGGTAGAACTGGCTCCGATCTCGAACGTTCCCATTACGCTGAAAGCGACGGACAAAGCCAACGTAGTCTATGAGACGGTGGGGAAACTGGCGGGCATGAACGTGCTCTTCGATCCCGATTACACGCCGAAACAGGTGCACATCGAACTGAACAACGTGACCCTGGAAGATGCGCTGGGAATTATTTCATTTGAGACCAAAACCTTTTGGCGTCCGGTGACGCCGAACACGATTTTCGTCGCGCAAGACAATCCCGCAAAGCGGAAAGAGCTGGAACAAAACGTCATCAAAACTTTTTATCTTTCCAATCTTTCCCAGCCTACCGAGTTGCAGGATGTCGTCAACGCGATGCGCACCATCCTGGAAGTCAGCCGCATTCAGCAGTTACCTTCGCAGGGAGCGATCGTGGTGCGGGGCACGCCGGATCAGATGGCGCTGGCCCAGAAACTGGTGGACGATCTCGACAAGGCAAGACCCGAAGTGCTGATCGATGTCGCGGTCATGCAGGTGAGCCGCGACAAGTCGCACACCCTCGGCATCAATCCCCCGACTAGCGTCTCGGTGCAGCTGCAATCCAATATCAGCACCACGCCCACCACCACGACCACCACGACGACGAGTTCAACGTCATCGACAAATGGCATCAACCTGAATACTCTCGCCAATTTGAATGCCACCGACTTCCAGGTCACAATTCCGCAGGCTACGGCCACGGCCTTAATGAACGACACCGATACCAGAGTCATCCAGAGTCCGCAGATCCGCGCTTTGGATGGGCAGAAAGCTACATTAAAGATTGGCGATCGCGTGCCCGTGGCGACGGGATCATTCCAGCCGGGAATTGGCGGAGTCGGCATCAACCCGCTGGTGAATACTCAATTTCAATACCTCGATGTGGGCGTGAACATCGACATCACGCCGCGGGTGCATGCTGATCGGGAAATTACCTTGAAGCTGTCGATGGATGTTTCGGATGTGGACTCCTATGTAAGTATTGGCGGCATCAGCCAGCCGGTAATCGGGCAACGCAAAATCGAAAACGAGATCCGCCTCAAAGAGGGCGAGGTCAGCCTGCTCGGTGGCATGATGGAAGACTCGAAAACGAAAGCTCTGACCGGAATTCCGGGTCTGGCTTCGATTCCGATCCTGAAATATCTTTTTGCGCAGGATACTGCGGACCACTCTACGAACGAAATCGTGTTCGTGCTGGTGCCGCACATTATCCGCGGGCCGGACCTTTCTCATGGCGATGCCGACATGATCGATGTGGGTACAGCCAACGCGCTGGAGTTAAGACGGAGCAGCAGCAAACCGGCGCCGGCACCGCCGCCAAGTGCGAGTGCGCCGGCAGCGGCACCCGCGGTGCAGGCGTCCAATCCCCAGGGCCAGGCTGTTCCGAACGCAATGCCGCAAAGTCAGACCCCGCAGAATCAGGCGGCCACCGGAGCGGGAACGTTCCTGTTTGATCCGGCTACGTTAAGCCAGGCCAAGGGGTCGACCTTCACGGTGAATGTGCTGCTTACAGGCGGGCAAAACGTGTATTCGGTGCCGGTACAACTCAGCTACGATCCGAATCAGTTGCAGGTGGTCAACGTTTCGAACGGCGGCTTCCTCTCCCAGGACGGGCAAGCGGTAGCGCTGGTGCATCGCGACGATCCGGTGACTGGCACGCTGCAAATTACGGCCACGCGGCCTCCGGGAGCGGGCGGTGTTTCGGGACAAGGTGCGGTGGTGACGCTCACCTTTATGGCGAAGGGACCGGGCCAGTCGGCGCTGACCATCACTCGGGGTGGAGCACGGGATCCGGCAATGCAGCCGATTGCGATGGCCGGAGCGCAAGCGGCGATTACGATTCAGTAGGAGCGGTTCTCAGTGAAAACCGGGGTGGTTTTACTGGGAACTGCGAACTGGGAACTTCTGTATGGACCGGTCGACAAACATGGCGCGGCAGAGACAGCACGGGTTTACGCTGCTGGAGCTGATTGTGGCGACCGCCATTCTGACGATTCTGATAGGAGCGGCGTTTCCGCTGGTAAGAATCACTATTTATCGCGAACGCGAGCACGAACTGCGCGAAGACCTGTGGATGATGCGCGACGCCATTGATCGCTACAAAGACGCGGCCGACCGTGGCGCTTTCCAGATCAAGGTGGACAGCCAAGGCTATCCTCCGGACTTGGATACGCTGGTGACCGGGGTGGATGTTGGCGGCAAGAAGCTGAAGTTTCTCCGCCGGATTCCGGTTGATCCCATGACCAAGCAGGAATGGGGGCTGCGCTCGATGCAGGATGACAAAGACTCGGATTCCTGGGGTGGGCAAAACGTGTTCGATGTCCACACGAAATCGGACCAGACCGCTTTGGACGGCACGAAGTACAAGGATTGGTAGATGAGAATCAGGTCCAAAGCCCGCCCAGCCAAATTCCGCAATCGGGGTTTCACGCTGATCGAGATGGTAGTGGTCATGTGCCTGATCCTGATCCTGCTGTCGATTGCCTTGCCCATGTACAACCAGAGCATCATCCGGGCGCGCGAAACCACCCTGAGACAGAATCTGGCGACGCTCAACAAAGTCATCGATCAGTACACGCTGGACAAGCAAAAAGCGCCGCAGTCGCTGGAAGACCTGGTCTCGGCGGGATATCTGAAGGTGATCCCAAACGACATTACGGGAGCCAAAGACACCTGGGTGCTGGAACAGGAAGACTCGCTCAAGGCCATTGACCAGACCCAGCCCGGGATTGTCGGCGTGCACAGCGGCTCCAACCAGACGGGTACCGACGGCACTGCGTATTCGACCTGGTAAAAGCAGGTCTCAGGAAAGCAGGTCTTAGGTCTCAGGTCTTGGGAAAATCGCTCTATAAACTTGTTGACATCATGGGCAGGTGGAATTTGGATTTCCTAAGACCTAAGACCTAAGACCTAAGACCTAAGACCTAAGTTGGGGGACACGTGAATTTTCTCAATCGGCTGCAACCCTTGGCGCTGCTGGTGATGCGACTCGCTCTGGGAGCCATCATGATCGCGCATGGTTATCCCAAGGTATTTGGCGGATTCCATCACCACATGGAGTTCGTGGGCTCGCTCGGGCTTCCTCGCTGGCTGGCGTATCTCTCCACAGGGACGGAATTCTTCGGCGGAATCGCGATCGTGCTGGGATTGTTTGCGCGCTACTGCTCGTTCGCATTCTTGATCGAGATGAGTGTAGTCATCTGGAAGGTGCATTTTAAGAACGGGCTGACGGGTCCTGGCGGATTCGAGTTTCCGCTAGCGCTGGCAACGATCGCATTTGCGTTGCTTTGTTTTGGCGGAGGACCGTGGGGGTTCAATTTCGGCAAGGACGGCAAGTAAAGAGCCAAAGAGCTAAGTGCCTGAACTTCAGAACTCCGCCAGTTCCTTCATAGCCCGGAACAAATCGCTGGCTTGGGGCAGGATTGCGTTTTCCAATATCGGCTGATAGGCGACGAAGGTATCAGTAGCCGCGATACGCTTGACCGGAGCGTCGAGGTGATGGAAAAGCTGGTCGGCGATGCGGGCTGCGATTTCGGCGCCGTATCCCCAGCTCAGCGAATCTTCGTAGGCAATCAACGCGCGGTTGGTTTTCTTCACCGACGCGGCAATCGCATCCCAGTCAAACGGATTCAACGAGCGCAGGTCGATCAACTCGACGCTGACGCGATGCTCGCGCTCCAGCTTTTGCGCAGCTTGCAACGCGCGCGGAACCACCGCGCCGTAGGTGATGACGGTGAGGCCGGTTCCGGGCTGCACGATCTTTGCTTTTCCGAACGGAACCATGTAGTCGGGGCCGGGATAGGGGGCGCGTCCGTAGGATTCGCGGTAAAGGCGCTTGTGTTCGAGGAACAGGACCGGGTCGTCGCAACGGATGGCGGTGCGCAGCAGGCCCACGGCATCGAGCGCGTTTGAAGGGAAGATTACGCGCAAGCCGGGAGTATGGGTGAAGATGCTTTCGCCGCACTGCGAGTGGTAAATGGCGCCGCCCGTAAGATAGCCGCCAATCGCGACGCGGATGACCACTGGCGCCGAGAAGGCGTTGTTCGAGCGCCAGCGGATGATGGGAAGTTCGTCGCGCAGCTGCATCATCGCCGGCCAGATGTAATCGAAAAACTGGATCTCAACCACCGGTTTCAAGCCGCGGGTGGCCATGCCGGTAGCGCGCCCGACGATGGCGGCTTCGGCCAGAGGAGAATTGAAGACGCGGTCAGCGCCGAATTCCGTCTGCAATCCGGAGGTCAGCTTGAAGACTCCGCCTTTTCCTTTTATCAGCTTCTGCTTTAAGTATTGCTCTCGGCTGGCGTCAGCCACATCCTCTCCAAATATGACAACGCGCTCATCGCGGCGCATCTCGTCGCGCAGCGTTGCGTTGATGAGGTCCGCCATAGTCTTGTTTACGGACACTTTGTTCTGCGAGGCCTTGTTCGGAGCGGCGGCTGCAGGCTTGACTTCCAGGGCGGCTTCGGGCGCGGTGGGACGTGTATCGAACGCTGCCGAAGTGGGATCGAGGTCGGGCGAGTACACGTAGTGATAGATGGTTTCGGGCTGCGGCACCGGGGCATCGAGAGCGCGGTCGGCATCGGCCTGAATCTGCTCTTCGATTTCGTGCTCGATTTGGTTGATCCCCTTTTCGTCGAGGATGCCTTCGCGCAGCAGGAACATCTGCAAGCGCGGAACCGGATCGCGCGCGGCATCGGCCTGGCGTTCGGAGTCAGGGCGGTAAAGCCGCTCGTCGTCGGAGAGCGAGTGGGAATAAGGACGAATCACGTGGGCATGGACAAACGCTGGCCCATGACCGGCGCGGCAATATTCTGCGGCGCGCTTGAAGGCGGCGTAGGCGACTACGGGATCAGTGCCGTCAATCTCTTCGAAATGGAAGTTGGGGAAGCCGGAGACCAGGCGCGAAATGTTGCCGCCCGAGGTCTGCACTTCGACGGGGACGGAAATCGCGTATTGGTTGTCTTGCACGCCAAAAATTACCGGGAGACGCCGGTTGGAGGCGGTGTTCAGCGCCTCCCAGAATTCGCCTTCGCTGGTGGTGCCGTCGCCGAGCGAGACGTAAGTGATTTCGTCACCCTGGAATTGGACGTCCTTGAACTGGCGATAATCGCCATCGGCCTTTTGCGAGGCTTTGGGATGCGCGGCTAAATAGCGGCCGGCTTCGGCGCATCCCACCGCCTGCAGAATCTGGGTGCCGGTGGCGGACGATTGCGTGACCACGTTGAGCCGCTTGTAGGCCCAGTGCGAGGGCATCTGGCGGCCGCCGGAGCAAGGGTCGCCGGCCGCGCCCACCGCGCCCATCAGCATTTCGAGAGGAGTCGCGCCCAGGCCCAGACATAGCGCCCGGTCGCGATAATAAGGATAGAACCAGTCGTAGCCGGGCTTCATCACAAGAGCCGCAGCCGCGCCCAGGGCTTCGTGGCCAGCTCCTGAAATCTGAAAAAAGACTTTCTGCTGGCGCTTGAGCAGGATTTCGCGGTCGTCCAGACGGCGCGAGGTGAACATGACGCGATACGCGTCAATGAGTTGCTGACTGGTTAAGCCCTGGTAGGTCTGCGCCTTTTTCGCGACGTTGGCTTCGTTCAGCTTGGGATCGACTTTGGTCGTAGCCATCGTGTGCCGTTCACCCCACGGAGATTCAGCCCCGAAACATTGTAAATGAGGTCTTACGTGTTAGGTCTTAGGTCTTAGGAAAATCTTTTCGAGTCAGATGTCAGGGATTTCTTCATTTGCCTTTCCTAAGACCTAAGACCTAAGACCTGGTTTATCCTGAATTCTCATGATTCGCTTCCTTCGTCCGTTTGATCCGCATCGCGTCCGGTTGCTGGTGTTCGATCTTGACGGTACGCTGATTGACTCGCGGCTGGATTTGATTCATTCCGTGAATGCGATGTTGCGGCATATTGGGCGTCCGGAACTGGCGGACGACCTCATTGCCAGCTATGTGGGAGACGGCGCTCCCGTGCTGGTGCGCCGCGCGCTTGGCGACACGGACATCAATGACGAAGCGTTCTTCCGACGCGCCCTGGAGTATTTTCTGGGCTACTACCGGCTGCACAAACTCGACCACACCACGGTTTACGAGGGGATTCCGGAGGTGCTGGCGGAATTGGCCGCGGGTACGTGTAGGGCGGACATTCCTGTCCGCCAACGGTTGCAACGGACGATGGCCGTGCTCTCGAACAAACCGGTCAATCCTTCGCGCGACATTCTGCGGGCGCTGGGATTGGGAGACTTCTTTGTGTGTGTCTACGGCGGCAACAGCTTTCCGACCAAGAAGCCCGATCCGCTGGGAGTGCAAACCATCCTTCAGGAAACGGGCATCCCGGCGGATGAGGCGCTGATCATTGGTGATTCGTCGGTTGACGTTTTGACCGGGCGCAATGCCGGGTTGTGGACTTGCGGCGTGACCTACGGGTTCGCCCCGCATTCGCTCGAGGAAGTGGCTCCGGACGTGGTGGTGGAGACTCCGCGGGAGTTGGCGGAGTTGTTGCGCTAGTTAAGAGAGCTTTGTCCAGAAAAGTAAAGTTGCAGCTCAAAATACGTTCTTTGCATCTTAGAATATGATTGTTGGAGGCCTCAAGCGATGAAGATGCAGAGGAGGTTCCATACCATGAATGTTTTCGGAAATGCCGCGGAGTCTGCAGTGATTCGGTTCGGCAAGCACAGCCTGGTTTTCCTGTTGTCATTCGCTCTGTTGTTCGGCACTTTGCCGCAGAGCTTGGCGGCCCAGGATGAACAAACCGCGCCGCCGCAGGATACGCAAGCTCCGCCGCCCCAAGGCGCGCCGGCGCCGACCTATGCGCAACAGAGTCCGGAGCAGCTGCAGCAGCTGGTAGCGCCGATTGCGCTCTATCCGGATTCACTGGTAGCGCAGATTCTGGCGGCGTCCACGTTCCCCGAGGAAGTCGTCGAAGCCGACCGATGGGTGCAGCAGCATCCGGATTTGAAGGGCCAGGCTTTGGGCCAGGCGGTGGATCAACAGCCCTGGGACCCGAGCGTCAAGGCCCTGACGGCGTTTCCCTCGGTGCTGGGAAATATGGATAAGAACCTCTCCTGGACGTCAACTCTCGGCGACGCTTACTACAACCAGCAACAGGATGTGATGGATGCGGTGCAGGTGATGCGCCATAAAGCGCAAGGAGCCGGCGCTCTTAACCGCGAGCAGCACGAAGTCATAAAGCAGGACGGTCCGGATATTGACATAGACCCCGCCGAGCCGGATGAGGTTTACGTCCCGGCATACGATCCATGGCTGGTTTACGGATATCCCATTGTGGCGTGGCCGGGATGGTACCCGTATCCCGGAATCTGGTTTGGCGGCCCGTATTTTTCGTTCGGACTCGGCTTCGGCATCGGCTGGTTTGGCGGCTTTGGCTGGGGATGGGGTCATTGGGGATTCAATTGGGGCGGCCGATACGCGACGTTCGGCGGCGGCAGGTATTACTCCCGAAGCAGAACGTTTTATAACCGGGGCAATTTCTATCGCGGAGGAGGCGCACGCGGCGGGGTCGCACGCGGCGGAGTTTTCAACCGTCCCGGCGCCGTCGCCCGTCCCTTCAACGGAAACCGGCAAGCGGCTCGCGGATATGCGGCACCTCGCGGCCAGAGCGGCGTTCGTTCCGGCGCCTTCAGCGGCTACGGGCATGGCGGACAAGCCAAGAGCTTTTCGTCGCGCGGAAGGGCCAGCGTCGGTGGCGGCGCGCGCAGCGGTGGAGGGTCTCGCGGCGGAGGCGGTCATGGAGGCGGGCGCCGTTGATCGGCCATCTGCGCCTCGTTCATAGCGATATTGATCAGGCTTCGTTATTCTCCTGTGGACTGAAAAAAATCTGAGAATGGAGTGAATTTTATGCGGCCAACTGAGTTGAACGTCGATAAATTTCATTGCGCCAATCTTGCTAAATTCGCCGCGGTCGCGATCCTTGTGGCGATGTGCCTTCCCGCGAGTTTGAGGGCGCAGCAACCGGGACAGAAAACATTTTCATCGGCGGAAGAGGCGAGCAATGCTCTAGTCACGGCCACCGGAAACAATGACGAAAAAGCGATGCTCGAAATCCTCGGACCCAGCGGGAAGGAAATCGTCTCCTCTGGAGACGCCGCCGAGGATGCCGAGAGCCGTGCCAATTTCGTCCAGAGATATCGGGAAATGCACCGTCTGGTGAAGGAACCGGACGGAACCACGATTTTATATATCGGCGCGCATAACTGGCCGACGCCCATCCCGCTCATGAACAAGGGTAAGTCCTGGTATTTCGACACCGAGGCGGGCAAGAAAGAAATTATGTACCGGCGCGTTGGCCGGAATGAACTGTCGGCCATCCGCGTTTGCCAGGAACTGGTGGCGGCGCAAAAGGAATATTCCGCGCAGCACAACGAGTACGCGCAGAAAATCTTCAGCGACGAAGGGCAGCACAATGGCCTTTATTGGAAAGCTGCCAATGGCGAACCTCAGAGTCCCATCGGGCCGCTGGTGGCAACCGCCGTGGCTGGACGCTATGCCAAAAGCCAGGAGGGCGCTCCGACGCCGTATCGCGGCTACTATTTTCACATTCTGACAAGTCAGGGCAAGAATGCCAGCGGCGGTCCGAAAAATTATCTGGCAAGCGGCAAGATGAGCGAAGGGTTCGCTTTCGTCGCCTATCCGGCGGAATACAGGGGGTCGGGCGTGATGACGTTCATCGTTGGCGAAGATGGAACGGTATTCGAGAAGGATCTCGGCAGGAAGACCGAGGTTCTCGCCAAGAACATGACGGAATACAACCCCGGTCCCGGTTGGCAAAAATCTGAAGAGCAGCAGGAAGAGACTGCAGGGGCGCGGCGACCAAGTAAAGGGACGCTTGCCGTTGTGCTCGTTTCGGAGTTGATTCGAGCCCAAGAGAGAGACAGAGACTATGTCCCGTCGCTTTCTATTTTTCTCGTGGCCCGGTGCGTCGTTCAAGACCTACTGCACCTATGCCCTGATGATACTGGCAACGCTCCCCGCCGTGAGCCAGGTGCAGGGTGCTTCCGTCTATGGAGATGTTTGTATCAAGGCGGCTGAGGACGATTTTGCTAACGCGCACGGCCATTCCAGCATAGGATTCAACCCGGCCATCTATTCCATTCCGGATAAACCTTTCACTGCCACGCGGGTGTACACGTTTCGCAGAATCCGACCGGAGGAGTTCAACGCTCAAGGCCACTTTTCCCGCTCCTCAGATTCAACCCCTGCTCCCGATCTGTCAGAGGAAGTCATCGTTGCCAGGGACAAGGCGGGTCGTGTTCACTACGAAACTCGCGCACCTGCGAAGGGTGAAATTGCCGTCATGATTTATGACCCCGTTGTTCATACGTTGTCGCAGTACTACCTTGCGCCAGATCGCGGGATGCCAGACGATGCTGTGGCTAAGGTCACGTACTTCCAGCTCATGAGCAAGCTGTCACGTCCCATCGCGGCGACTCCGCCCAATGAAACCAGCGACCCGCCGGCCGATTCCGTTCCGCAGCCGGATTCGTCCTCTTCTTCACCCGTGGCTGCGCCCTCCTCAGTTGCCGCGCCTAAGAATATCGACCCGCCGTTCAAGGATTTGCCCGAGCAATCGATCAACGGTATCCCGGTCGTCGGACGTCGTATGGTGCATAAATATGGCGACAAGAATCAGTACTTGCAGATTGTGGAGGATTGGCTCTCGCCCGAGTACTTGGTTAACCTCCGAGACGACATCGTCCGCGAGAGTATCGGTGAATCCACGATAGAAACGCGTGACTTGGTCGATGGTGAACCGGACCCCTCACTCTTCCACGTCCCGGGGGGCTACTTGATCCGCAAGAGCAAGTAATAGCGCTCGCACCCGCTCCTCTATTCCCAATCCTCGCTCGATCCTGCTACCTTCAATTAACTCTGCAATCCGCGGGAGATGCGGCGAGCTGTGTCTCTACGGGAAATTTGGGATGACTGACAACAACTCTTGGGGGCTGACCCCTGCCGAACTTCGCAAGCTGCGCTCACTGAAGACTCCGCACGGGATTCAGCGGCTGCTCGACGACATGCCTTATCACCTGGCGGATAGCGCCTGGTCTCCGCGACTGGTGCTGCGGGAGAATACTTCGCATTGCTACGAGGGAGCGCTGTTTGCGGCGGCGGCTTTGCGGGTGATCGGATATCCTCCGCTGATTGTTGACCTCGAAGCCGAGCATGATACCGACCACGTGATTGCCGTGTATCGCAATTCCAATTCCAATGACGGGCATTGGGGGGCGGTCGCCAAATCGAACTACACCGGATGCCGCTATCGCGAGCCGGTGTACCGCTCGCTGCGCGAACTGGCCTTGAGTTACTTTGACGTTTATTTCAACCTGCGCGGAGAACGGACGTTGCGGACTTTCTCCCGCCCCGTCCACATGAAGCGCTTCGATCCTTTGGACTGGATGACGACGGAGAAGCCGGTGTGGTTTGTGGCGGAATATCTGCTGACGATTTCACATACTTCGCTGATCACACGCGCCCAGGCTCGGCGCCTGCATCGTCTGGATGGACGGTCGTTCCGGGCTGGATGTCTGGAGCGGGCGGAGAAAAGAGTGTAACCACAGAGGACACAGGGTGCACAGGGGAAAGCAGCCTTCGAGGGCCCAAGCAATCAGCCCAGGCCTCCACTAGGATGCGTTTGATTTGATGCCCGCTTTAGTGCACTCCCCGGTTGTTCAGGAAGCTGCTGTATTCTTTGTCGGTCTTCAGGATGTGCTCCCGCAACCAGTCTTGCAGCAAAGCCAAAAGGGCAGCCGGAACGTCGGGCCCGCCCGCCAGGTTCGAGAGGTTGAACATGGTGAGTTTCTGGCAAAGCTCCTGGTGGTCCCGCCGATGGGCGTCCAAGCCAGGGAATCCGCACTGCTCCATGAGGCGCTCCTCGGCGGCGAAGTGGGTGATGGTGTGCTCGATCACCGTCTGCAGCATTTTATTGATGACGGCGTCTGCGCGGCCGGCGCGGAGCGCCTGTTCCAGCTCAGCAACTGCGCTAAAGAGTTGTTGATGTTGCTGGTCGAGCTCGGCGACATTGACGCTGCAGCTCGGGTCCCAGCGGGTGGATTGGTTCATGCACGTAACTCCAGATGCGCGCAAAGCGACATGATCGAGATAGACTAGCGCGCTGCCCAGCACGCGAAAGTGCGCTTAGTCACTTGCCGAAGTGACAGCGATCACAGCGGTGAACATGCTTCGCGAGTCTGTTCGTGAGAGTGCGCAGCGAATCGGGGGATAGCGGCTCGCCGCCACCCCCCCGGCTCTTTATTCCTATTCCATCCGATACTCGATCTTGATTCCCCGGCGCTCGACTTCTTCCAGGAAGGTTTCGGCGGGGACGTCCCGCTCCTGCAAGACGGCGCCGTGCTTGCTGACCGCGCCCGAGCACATCATCTGAAGCACGATGGAAGCGGGGAAAGCCGTGGTGCGCATCATGGCGCTCATGTCGCTTTTGGGATCATAGTGGTCGACCATGGTGAACGAGGCGACCCGACCCTTGAGTTTTCCGCCAAGCAGGCCGCGGACTCCGGGAGCTTTGATGGATTCGTGGGCCTCGAGACGCATGATGCATACGTCGGGGCCTTTGCCGGCGAATTTTTCCTCGAACACTTTTGACATGAGTGCGCGCGGGGCAACCTCCACGTCGCCGACCTGCATTTTCTCGCTCGAAAACAGGCCCAGCTCCTTCAATTCGCAGAGCAGATCATAGTGGCCGGGATAGCGCAGCGTTTTCTCGAAGCACTCGCCCACTTTTCCCTCAAAGGTTTCGGGCAAGGTTGAAGTTCCGCCGGAGGTCTGAAAGGCCACGAGCGGGGCGAATCCGTGCATGTAAAACTCTTCGGGCTCGGTGAGCGGCTCAATGGTGATCAGCTTGCCTTTGCGCAGAATGCGCGCCGGTTCCACGAATTCGTTGATCAGCCCTTCGACGGAAAAGACGAGCTGGTAGTGAAACGGGGGCATGGGACTTTGGGGCAGACCCCCGACGTAGAGCTTGAGCGCCTCGGCGCTTCCGCCCAGGCGGCGAACCAGCTCGCCGCCAAGGATCGAAGCCATGCCGGGCGAAAGGCCGCAATCGGGAGCCAATCCGACTCCCTTTTTCTCGGCCTGCTTGGCGAGCGCGAGTTCTTCGCGGACAACCGTGTTGTTGCCGCCGAGATCGGCGAAATGGCATCCGGCGCTGATGGCGGATTTAGCCAGGCCGAGGTTGAGACGGTAGGGAACTGCGGAGAGCGCGCCGTCATGACCTTTCATCAGGCGCGCGGCTTCTTTCTCTTTCGAGGCATCGAGCCCTACGGCGCGGACCTTCTTGTCGTTGGTGATGCGGTTGACGCGGGCAGCGACATCTTTGGCGCGCTTCAGGTCGCTGTCGGCGAGAGTGACGGAATCGACCTGGCCCTGGCGCGCCATATCGTAGGCAGCGGCTGAACCCATCATGCCGGAACCGATTACCAGTAGTTTCATGAGTGCTCCTTAAGAAGTGTTGCGATCAGAAGACGGATAAGACTACAGGAATTTGTTTCGTCGAAAAGTGACGCGGCTCACATCGTGCAGTGTGATCCGGAGCACGGCGAGAGACTGGGTAGCCGGCACATTATTGTTCGAGGAGATTGAGATGGCTAGGGATGGCGCAAGAATACTTGTGATCGGGGCCGGCGTGAACGGATCGATTTGTGCCGTAGGCCTATATAACGCAGGTTTCGATGTGACAGTCCTCGCCCGCGGCAAGCGTTATGAAGAGATACGAGATGGGGGGATCGTCATCGAGGATCCCTTTAAAAGTACACGCAGCCACACGAAGGTTCCGGTTATCGACCGCCTCGATCCGGAAGATTCCTACGATTACATCCTCGTGGTCATCCGAAAAAATCAGGTAAGGGATCTTTTGCCGACCTTGGCCCTCAACCGGTCTCCCAATGTCGTTTTCATGGTCAACAATCCATCCGGCCCCGATGAATTTACCGGCGCATTGGGTAAAGAGCGGATCATGCTGGGCTTTGTATTCGGAGCGGGAAAGCGGGATGGAAGCGTGATCCGCGCCATCAGCGGGATTGCCTGGATGACCACGCCCTTTGGGGAGATCGATGGCAGGATAACGCCACGGTTGACGCGGCTGGTGGGCATTTTGTGCCAGGCAGGTTTGAAATCTAAAACATCGACCGATATTTCAGACTACCTTGTAACCCATGCTGCGTTCGTCGCTCCGGTTGCGCATCTTCTGATTCAACATGGCTGCGATACCTATTCCCTGGCTCGGTCGACCGACGATCTCAAGCTGCTTGTCGATGCCCTGCGCGAAATACCCGATGTACTTCGCGCCAATGGGTTCAAAATAACCCCGCCGGGCACAAACCTGGTCAGGATCATCCCGCGCTTCGTTTTGGTCGCCGCTCTGCGGCGCTTGCTTTCCACTCAATTCGCGGAAGTCGGTGCCGGCTGGCACTGTTCCCAAGCGCCCGATGAAATGCGCCAGCTTGGTATTGAACTGATGGCACTGGTTGCAAAATCCAGTCTTCCGGTCCCTGCCATCAGGAGGCTGTTTGCGCCAGAGTGAGAGTGAAAGGCGCGCCGATTTTCTGCTTGGGGGCGGGGGAGTGAGTTGCCGTATTTTCAGCGGGTTGCGCGCCCGTTCAGGTACCTCCGTACCGTCTCTAGTACCTTAGTTACCGCAATTCGGGTGACTGACGACCAATCCGCGTGAGAGCTACTAGTGGTTGTAGTCTAGCGATGGATATATACAGCCTGTAGAGATCAACTGCAAGTCCACTTTTTGCGGAATCCAGAAAAACCCCATAAAACCCAACAAAACCGGGAGATTGGCGTCGAGAGGCCCGCTCTTCCGGTTGAGATATGCTCAGGACACCAAAATACACTCGAACGCGTTTGGATCGAGGACTTGGTTCTTCCGATTTCCTCAGCGTGCCGGGAAGAAAAAAGGCTGGGCTGGGAATTGCGGGAGAAGGAAAAGGTTATGGCCGACTCGCGAGAAGTGATGAACATTCGTCAAGCTTCGCAATATCTGGGAGTGAGTCCGGACACGCTCTACAAATACGTGAACGAACAGCAGATTCCGGCGTTCAAGTTGGGCAATCGCTGGCGCTTCAAGAAATCGAAGCTGGATCAGTGGATGGAAGAGAAGTCGATGGCAACCGAAGCACAGGGCAAGAAGAGAGTCAAGGCAGCGGTGAAAGCTGCCGGAACTCTGTAGACGAAATCAGTCAACAAAGGCGGGCACATGTTTGGAATGGGATCGAAAACGATAGTGGGTCTGGATGTGGGCTCTTCGAGCATCAAGGCCGTCGAGCTCAGGAAGACACGCGCTGGAATCGAAGTGGCACACATGGGGCTGGAGCCGATCGCGCCCGACATCGTGGTCGATTCCATGATCGTCGACTCGGGCACGGTTTCGAGCGCCATCGCCAAGTTGTTCACCGAGACTCAGATCAAATCGAAAGCGGTGGCCACGGCGGTGAGCGGACACTCGGTGATCGTGAAGAAAATCTCGCTGCCTTCGATGAGCGATCAGGAACTGGCCGAGACCATCCAGAAGGAAGCCGCGCAGCACATTCCGTTCGATCTGGCGGATGTGAACCTGGACTACCAGATCCTTTCCGACGATGCGACCAGCCCGCAGATGGATGTGCTGCTGGTGGCAGTCAAGAAAGACAAGATTCTGAACTACACCAACGTACTCTCGATGGCGGGCAAGACTCCGGCTATTGTGGACATCGATGCGCTGGCGCTGCAGAACTGCTACGAGTTCAATTACGAGCCGGCGCCGACGCAAGTGGTGGCCCTGCTCAACCTGGGCGCGAGCGTGATGAACATCAACATCGTCAAAGGCACGACGCCGTTGTTCCCGCGCGACGTTTCCGTGGGCGGACATCAGTACACCGATTCGCTGCAGAAGGAACTGGATCTCAGCTTCGACGATGCGGAATCGCTCAAGCTGGGGCACAAGGTGGGCACCGTGCACGACGACGCGAAGACGCCGATCCTGCAGCAGGTGACGGAAATTATCGTGCTGGAAATTCAGAAGACGTTCGACTTCTTCCGCGCCAGCGCGGCGGGCGAGCACATCGAGAAGATTTACCTGGCCGGCGGTTCGGCCAAGGTTCCGGGCCTGGTGGAAGCGCTGCGCCAGGAGTTCTCGATGCCGGTCGAGTTGTTCAATCCGTTTCAGAAGGTACTGGCTCCGGCGGAAGGCGCCGGGGCGGAGCTGGTCGAACAGAACGCCGGCCAGTTGGCAGTGGCCGTGGGTTTGGCCCTGAGGAGCTTTGAAAAGCTATGATCCGAATCAATCTGCTGGGTGGTGCGAAACCGAAAGGCAAGAAAGGTCCTGCCATCAGTATGCCGAGCTTCGAGCTCGGCAACCTGGGAGGACCCGTGATCCAGGTTGCGGCGGTACTTCTGATCGCCGGCGCCGTTAATTTCACGTATTGGCACCAGCTCGACAAGGAAAAGAAATCGATCGAGCTGAAAGCCCGGATGGCGGAGCAGAAGAATCGCGAACTGGCCGACATCAAGGCGCGGTATATGGAACGGCAGAAGCAAGCCGACGCCTACAAGCGGCGAGTGGATGTGATTGACCAGCTGCGCGCGAGCCAGACCGGCCCAGTCAGCCTGCTCTCCATGATCGGCGATACCGTCAACAGCACGGAGGCGGTCTGGCTGACCAGCATGCTGGATCAGGGCGCGAGCATTTCCATTGACGGGACGGCATTGTCGAGCGATGCCGTGGCCAACCTGATTTCCAACCTGCAGAAGACGGGTTATTTCCGCAACATCGAGATCAAAGAGACGTCGCAGGACGAAACCATAAAAGATATGCAGGCATTTCAGTTTACGTTGACCTGCGAAAAGGCGAAGTCGTAAAGGCGGAACCGACTATGAATCTTGGCGAATTAACAGGTGTGAAGCTGTTGGGCATTCTGCTGCTGGTGGCGGTGCTGGTGACGGGCGGCCTCTACTACACGGTCTATAAGGCGCAGACCGATCAGAATGACGCGGCGCGGACCAAGCTGCAGGCCAAACTTCGCGAGAACGCGGAACTGGAAGCCTACCGGCCGAAACTGGCCGACATCGAGCGCCAACTGGCCAGCTTGAAGCAGCAGATGGAAATCGAGCGGCGCATCGTGCCCGATGAAAAGGAAGTCGACAACTTCATGCGCCTGGTAAGCGGAGAAGCGCGTAAGGCAGGAGTGGAGGTCCGGCGCTATACCGCAAAGCCCTACGTTACGAAAGACTTCTACACCGAAGTGCCGTTCGAACTGGAGTTCGACGGTCCGTACTACTCGATGATGGGATTCTTCGACCGGCTGGGAAAAGTGGAGCGCATCATCAACGTTTCGAACCTGCTGGTGGCATCGACGAAAACTCCCACCGCAGCGAAGGCCAAGAAAACTTATCAATATGCGCCCAGTGAGAGTGTGGTGGCCACTTGTCTGACCACTACGTATTTCAGCCATGACCTGGAACCGGCGGCGGCGCCGGCGGACACCAAGTCCGGACCGGCGAAGAAAGTGGGAGGGACACGATGAAGCCAGCGTTAACGACAACGGTGACCATGCTCGGTTGCATACTGGCCGCGGGTTTGGCCTGGGCCCAGAGTCCCGTCATGATCCATAACACGCGAGACAAGATGAACGCGGTGAGCAACCATGCCAGGGCTGCCTCGAATCAGGCACCGGGCAAGCCCGGCGGAACCGCGGCTGCCGCGGCGCCGAAGATTTCTGCACCCTCAGCACCGGCGCCTACGCGTGTGGCGGGCACGAAAAAGAGCGGCCACGCGAGACGGGGCGGAGCCATCTTAGTTGGACAGACCGCGGCGCCAGCACCCACTCCGGCTCCGAAGGAAGAAGAGGTGCCAGTAGCCGCTAATCCAGTCGCACCCGGAGAAGGCGAGGGCGCCCAGGCCGAAGACCAGACCGCGCTCACCAGCAGGAACAGCGCCAACGGGAGACGGGATCCTTTCATCAGTCCGGTGGTCAGCCACACCGGAGGGTCGGGTTGCAGCACCGGCAAGAAGTGCCTGGAAATCGGGGCGATCAACCTCCGTGGGGTGGTGCATGCGGAGAGCGGTTTCATCGCGGTCGTCAGCAACAATATGAACAAAGCGTACTTTTTACGGGAAAACGATCCGGTGTTCAACGGCTACGTGGTGAAGATCACCGGCGACTCCATTGTTTTCCAGGAAACCGTGCAGGACCGGTTAGGCAAGACGTTTACCCGGGAAGTAGTGAAGAAGATTACGACTCCGGCGGTATAGGCCTGGAGAGATAAAGACTTTGAAGAAACACATGGGGGCGGAATGGCCTCGCATGGGGAGATAGGGAAATGCGAAAGCAACTGCTGGGCATCTTGGTTCCGCTGCTGGCGTTCGTATTGATAACGTTCGCCGCCGCGGCTGACACGACGGGCAAGGGGGTGGCCAAAGAAACGACCGCTGCATTGCAGAGGCTCGGGGTCACTCACAGCCAGGACGGTTTGCGGGTCGAGTTCAAAGCGAAGGGCGCACTGGCGCCCAAAGTGACGACACTCGATTCACCGGCGCGCATCGTCGTCGACTTTCCCAACACCGTGATGGCCACGGCGCAGAGCCGCATCAACGTTGGCAGCGATGGCGTGAAAGACGTCCGCGTCGGAATGGACGGGCACACCCCGGCCACTACGCGCGTGGTCGTTGATCTCGCGAGCAATGATCTCGCCAACGGCCGCCATGAAATGGTGGCGGGCCCCGACGGCAGCTTCATTCTCACCATCCACAACGCCGTGCTGGCCCAACGCCAACCGGCCTCTGAGAAATCGCTGCCCGCGAGCGCCGCGCCGAAACTGGTGCTGGCGTCCGCTCCGGTGCCTGCAGCGCCGATCGCGGCGGTTACGCCCGCTCCGGTCGCGGCAGACAAACCGGCGGCATTTACCATTGTCGAGCCGAAGTATTCGGTGAAAGACGACAAAGCCGCCGAGCCATCCGCGAAGGCCGAGGAAGCGGCCAGTCGCTTTGCCGACAAAACCGCGGCGGAACTGGTCTCGAGCAAAGCCAATGCTGCCATGGGACAAGCCGCGAGCGGCGCGCCTGCCATCCAGCCCGCCGTCAATCTGGCGGCGGAGCAGAAGGAACAGCTGGAACAGAAGCCGGCGGACAAAGGTCCCAAGTACACCGGCGAGCCGATCTCGGTCAATCTCAAGGATGTGGATCTGAAAGATTTCTTCCGCCTGATTCACGAGATCAGCGGGCTGAACGTGGTGCTCGATCCGCAAGTTCACGGCACCCTGACCATCGTTCTGGATGACGTGCCCTGGGATCAGGCGCTCGACATCGTACTCAAGAACAACGATCTGTCGCGCCAACTGGACGGCAATGTGCTTCGCATCGCGACCGTTGAAACCTTGAAGCATGAAGCCGACGGCCGGCGCGCCCAAATCGAAGCCGAGGCGGCGGCGGTCGACAAAGTCACCATCACCCGCTTCCTCAGTTACGCCCATGCCAAGGACGTATTGCTGCCGCTTAAGAAGTTCATCAGTCAGCGCGGCGATATCGTCGCCGACGAACGCACCAACGCCATCATCGTCGCCGACATTCCCTCAAATCTGCCGCGCATCGACCGCCTCATCCAGCAGTTGGATCGCAAGACGCAGGAAGTCGAAATTGAAGCCCGCGTAGTGGCGGCCACCCGCAGCTTCGCTCGCGACATCGGCACCCAGTTCGGCTTTGGCTGGGCCAACGGTCCAAGTTCGGTTGGCGGAGTGTCAAGCGTTGGGACCGTCGGTTCCTCGTCGACTGTGATTCCGTTGTTCTCGAACCTGGGCGCAACGGGACCGACCAGCGGCATACAACTTATGAACGCCAGCAAGAACGCGCAGGTCGACCTTGTGCTCACGGCGGCCGAGTCGCGCGGGCTGCTAAAAATTCTTTCCCGTCCGCGCGTGGTTACGCAGAACAACATTCAGGCGATGGTCAAACAGGGTGTGCGCGTACCGATCGTGACCCTGGCGCAGTTGGGAGGTCCGCCCACCGTAAGCTACGTGGATGCTTTCCTGCGGCTGACGGTGACGCCGCAGATCACGTCGGAAGGAACCATCTTCCTCAACGTGGACGTGGAAAATACCTTGCCTGACTTTAGCCAAGAAGTGAATGGCAACCCAACCCTGATCACGCAGCAAGCGACTACGCAAGTACTGGTCACCGACGGCGGTACGGTGGTGATTGGCGGCGTGATCCAGACTCAGAACTCGCTAAATGTGCAGCAGGTGCCTCTGCTCGGAAATATCCCGTACTTGGGCAACCTGTTCAAGCACATTGCGGTGACCACTACCAACCAGGAGCTGATTTTCTTCATTACTCCTCGAGTTGTTCAAACATAGGGTTTAGACAAAAGCGGGATGTTAGAACGGCTCCAGCCGCTGGTCCCCTCGGAGAACCTGCCGAGAACCGGCGGCTTTGCTTTTAGGTCTCAGGTGCCAGGTCTTAGGTCTTAGGAAAATCTTCGCCGACTCTGCGGAATATTGTTGACATCGCATTTTGTGAAATTTGCCCTTCCTAAGACCTGACACCTGCTTCTTGCTACACTCCTCACATGGATCACACTAGCCGCCTGCTTCGTCTTCGATCCGGAATCGAAGAGAACGATCTGGACTTGCTGCTGGTAACGCACCTTCCGAATATCCGCTATCTGTGCGGTTTTACCGGCAGTGCGGCCGCTTTGGTGGTCGGCGATGGCGGTTCCATCCTCTTTACTGACGGAAGATACCGCACCCAGGCAACAGCAGAAGTAAAGGATGCGAATGTCCCCCAGGCGAAGATCGTCATCGCGCGGAAGTCGCCGCTACTGGCGGCAGCGGAGTGGCTGGCCGGGCGGCGCAGAAGTTCGAACTCCAGAGGGTCGAACTCCAGAAGTTCGAACGCAATGACGGTCGGTATCGAAGCCGAGGCGATTACCGCCGCCATGCGCGACCGCCTGGCGTCCGCGCTGAGAGGGAAGGCGCGATTGCGCTCGGCGCCACCGCTGGTCGAGCGCGCCCGCATGGTCAAGGACGCTGACGAGATCCTGCGCCTCCGGCGCGCGGTGGAACTCGGGGCCAGTCTTTTCGCTATAGCACGCCAGAAAATTCGGCCCGGCGTCCGTGAGGTTGAAGTCGCTGCCGCCATGGAATACAAGGCTCGACGTGCCGGGGCTGAAGGTATGTCGTTTCCGACCATCCTGGCTTCTGGAGCCCGCTCGGCGATCGTGCACGGCCGAGCCTCGGATGCGCGCATCCCGGGCCGGGGGTTCGTGGTCTGCGATTTTGGTGTTATACTCACCGGTTATTGCTCGGACCGCACGCGAACTGTGCACGTCGGACGGCCTTCCGGAGAGGCTCGAAGGCTGTACGAAGCGGTGCTGGAGGCGCAGCAGGCCGCGATCTCGGCGGTTCGTCCGGGCGTGACTGCCGCGGAGGTCGATGGCGCCGCGCGTCGTGTGCTCCGGAAGCGGAAATTGGCCCGTTACTTCACCCATTCGACCGGGCATGGGTTAGGATTAGAAATTCACGAGTTGCCCAGGTTGGCGGCGGGGCAAACCCAGAAACTGGAGCCGGGAATGGTCATTACGATTGAGCCCGGGGCGTATATTGCTGGGAAATGGGGCGTGCGGATCGAAGATGTGGTGGTGGTTACCTCTTCGGGCTGCGAAGTGCTCACGCCCACAGACAAAGAACTGGTCATTATTTAGCAACCTGATTTAGCAACCTGTGATTGAGCATCGCCTGGTGATGCCACACTAGCAACACGGAACCTGCCCCTAATCCATGAATCAAAAAGAGCTGAAAGAACTAATCGAATTTCTAATCGAAAAAGACATAGCCGAATTCGAGTTAGAGCGCGGCGATGTCAAAGTGAAGATCAAGCGCGCCGCCGAACCGTCGCCGGGAGCGTTGCCGGATTCACGGTACATCGCGGTTCATCCGGCGCCGGTTGTGCCGGGCGTACACACTCCCGCTGCCGCGCCAGCCGGGGTCGACCTCGCTGCCGCGGTTGCGGCTGTTCCTGAGCCGGAAGAAGATCTGCACATTGTGCGGTCGCCGATCGTGGGCACTTTTTACGAAGCGCCCTCGCCGGGGGCGCCACCTTTCGTCAAAGTCGGCGATAGGCTGGAAGTGGGCCAGGTATTGTGCATTGTCGAAGCGATGAAGCTGATGAACGAAATCGAATGCGACGTGGCGGGAGAGTTGGTCAAGAAACTCGTCGCCAACGGCCAGCCCATCGAGTACGGCCAGGAATTGTTCGCCATCCGGCCAACAAAATAAGCTCTCAGTTCTCCGCTCGCAGCTCTCAGGGAAATCCGGCGCTGTCGAGTCCTGTGATTTTCCCGAGAGCTGAGAGCTGACAGCTGAGAGCTTTCACATCATGTTCAAGAAGATTCTGGTAGCGAATCGTGGCGAGATTGCGCTGCGCGTCATTTGCGCATGCAAGGAACTCGACATCCGCTCGGTCGCAATCTACAGCGAGGCCGACCGGAATTCGCTGCACGTGCGCTTTGCCGATGAGGCGATTTGCATCGGCCCGCCGCAACTGGCGCAGAGTTATCTCAACATTCCCGCGGTAATCAGCGCGGCCGAAATCGCGAACGTGGACGCTATCCATCCCGGCTACGGCCTGCTCTCGGAAAACGCCAACTTCGCGGAAGTCTGCGAGGCTTGCCACATCAAGTTCATCGGCCCGACTCCCGATGTCATCCGGCTGATGGGCGAAAAAGAAAAAGCTCGAGCCGCCATGAAACAGCATGGGGTGCCGATCCTTCCGGGCTCGGATGGCGTGGTTGCTTCCGCTGAAGAAGCGCGCGAGTGGGCGGGCAAGATCGGGTTTCCGGTCATCCTCAAAGCCACGGCGGGCGGCGGCGGACGCGGCATGCGCATTGTGCGCAACGAAGATGAATTGCCCGCGCTCTATCGCCAGGCGCAGTCCGAGGCTTCGGCCGCCTTCGGCAACGGCGATCTTTATCTCGAACGCTATGTCGAGAACCCGCGCCACATCGAATTTCAGGTGCTGGGCGACGAGCACGGCAATGTCATCAGTCTGGGAGAACGCGAATGCTCGATTCAGCGCCGCCACCAGAAGCTGCTGGAAGAGTCGCCAGCGGTAAAGATGACGCCCGAGCTGCGCCAGGAAATCGGAGATGTTATCGGCAAAACGCTAAGCCAGGTCGGCTACCATGGTGCTGGCACCATCGAGTTCCTCATGGATCAGGAGCGCCGGCTCTATTTTATCGAGATGAACACGCGCATTCAGGTGGAGCATCCGGTCACCGAAATGGTGACGGACGTGGATCTGGTCAAGAGCCAGATCATGATCGCGGCCGGCGAAAAGCTGGCCGATGTGCTGCACGGACCTGTAGTGCATCGCGGACACGCGATTGAGTGCCGCATCAATGCCGAGCATCCCGAAAAGTTCACGCCCTCGGCCGGCAAGATCACCACGTTCAACCCTCCAGGAGGCACGGGCGTGCGCATCGACACCGCCGCCTATGCCGAAGGCACGATTCCTCCTTACTACGACTCGCTCATTGCGAAGCTGGTGGTACGAGGCAAGGATCGCAGCGAAGCCATTTCGCGCATGAGCCGCGCCCTCGAAATGTTCATCGTGGAAGGAATCTACACGACGATTCCGCTGCATCGGCGCATACTTGCAGACCCAGATTTCCGCGCGGGCAATTTCGATACCGGATTTATTGAGAGATTTCTGGCGAAAAAGGAAAACGCGGGGTAAGCCGGTCGTACCTGGCGGAAGAAAACCCCGGCAAAGTCGTCAACTTATTTTCAACCAGACGTTAATTTGAATACGGCCTTGACACATTCCGCTTGACATCCCCAGTCGCCATTGCGATCATTCCGCCGGATAAGAATTTGCGGGCCGAGACAGATTCGAGGACCCTCCTCCCGCTATCGATCTCGCCAGTCTGGCGTCCATTCGTCCTGCCAGAGTAAGTAACGTGGATCCAAGCTTTCGCGCTCTGACGAGAGCGAAAAGTAGACAACATTCCACGGAGGATTAATATGAAATCCATCGCCAAAGCTGTATTGATACTAACTGTGTTTGGAGCAATCGTCGCCAACGCCGAAACGCTTTTAGTCGACAACTTCACCACTGATACCACCTTGAACACCAGCCTGTGGACGACAGGCTCCTCATTTCTGACCGCGCTAGCTGCTGCATCGTCATCCCCACCGGCGTCGTTTGTCAGCCCGCAACTGACCTACAATAGTCAGTTCGGGATGACAATGACAGGACCAACCGAAGATTATCAAACTACCGCCGTGCAATCGCTGTCAACTTTCACCCCGCCATTTAAGGTCGTGACATACGTAACAGCAGCCGGAGGGACAGCAAATCCGTTCGAGATTTTTCTGGCGAGCCCCGACCTTACACAGTTTCTTAGCGTAACCGCCAACGTGAGCTCAACCTACTACGGGCTTTGGGCAACAGCACCCAACGTCAGCCAGCTTTGGCAGCTTGGTGAGCAATTCTCACCTCCGATTTCACCCAATTTCTACGCCCCCTACATCGTCACTATCAGCGTAAACGCGAAGGGGGTAGCCACCGTAACGATAGAGAACTTTGTTGGCACAGTGCTGGGCCGTGTTTCCAAATTAAAAGCTGGCACAGGGCCGTTCTATCTTGTGCTAGGTCAGCGGATAGGACTCACAGCAACAGGATCACAGTTTGCCGATTGGTTTAGCGTTAAAGTCACTGCCCCTTAAGTGCACCCGGCGCGGAGCTGGTCGCGTTTTGTTCGCGCAGATAAGAACATTACATTTGAGCGTCAAGTGCAATTGACGGACTAGCAAGCATTGAGACTCGCCAGAGGCACCCGTAGAGACGCGGCAAGCCGCGTCTCTACAGTTGAGGTATTTTGCAACTTCCGAGACTCTACCCCATTCTCGACGCCGGCTGTTTCCCGGATGCCAACGCCATGTTCGCCGCCGCCGAGGAACTCGCTGCCGCCGGCTGCACCGTGCTGCAATACCGCAACAAATCCGGCAAAGCCCGCCGCATGCTCGACGAAGCTCGTGAGCTCAGGGCGCGCCTCGGAGCTAGTGTCAGGCTCATCATGAACGACCGCGCCGACCTGTGCCTGGCCGCTGGCTTCGATGGCCTTCATGTAGGGCAGGATGATCTGTCGCCCGAGTCCGCGCGGCGCATCATTGGGTCCGCTCGCTGGCTGGGAGTATCGACGCACAATCCCGAGCAACTTGCCGAAGCCGACAGAACAACCGCCGACTACCTGGCCGTCGGCCCAGTATTTGCCACCAGCAGCAAGGCCAATCCCGATCCCGTCGTTGGCCTCGAAGGCGTTCGCCGGGCAAGGCAACTGACGCGCAAGCCGCTGGTCGCCATCGGCGGCATTACCCGCGCCAACGCCCGTTCCGTCATCGAGGCCGGAGCCGACTCCGTGGCGGTGATATCCGACTTGTTACGGGAGCCGGGCAAATCAGCAGAGGAATTCTTGAGGGTTCTAGGGTAAAGTTGGAGCCTGTGTGGGGCGGGCATTCCTGCCCGCCCGCTTTGTCGAGAAGAAGGAAAGGCGGGCAGGAATGCCCGCCCCACACGGACCCTAAGGAGATTCGTGAGCACGAAGGTTCAGGCCCCCGCTTCCAGCGCCAGCGCCGAAGATTGGGCGCTCCACAGCCATCAGGATAAAGAGCTTGTCAAAGGTCTCGGCCTCACCAGCGCGACCATGCTGGTGATGGGCTCGATGATCGGCTCGGGCATTTTTATTGTCTCCGCCGAAATTTCTCGCGAGGTCAGCTCGCCCGCCCTGCTGATTGGAGCCTGGGTCGTCACCGGCTTTCTCACTATTGTCGGAGCGCTGTCTTACGGCGAGTTGGCGGCCATGATGCCGCGCGCAGGTGGCCAGTACGTCTATCTGCGCGAGTCGCTCGGCCCACTCTGGGGATTTCTCTACGGCTGGACTCTGTTTCTTGTGATTCAAACCGGCACGATCGCGGCCGTGGGCGTTGCGTTTGGCAAGTTTCTCGGCATCTTCTGGCCGGCAATTTCTTCCAGCCATTGGATTGTCCACCTGTGGAAAGTGCCGAAGTTTGCGGTCGGACCCATGCTGCTTGGCGGCATGGATGTCGGACTGAATACGCAAAACTTCGTTGCCATCCTGATCGTGGTTGTGCTCTCGATCATCAATATTTTCGGCGTGAAGACGGGTGCCTTCATCCAGAACATTTTCACCTCGGCGAAAGTTTCGGCGCTGCTCGGATTGGTCCTATTCGGAATTTTTCTGGGACGGAATGCGCAGGCGGTGGCCGCGAACTTCGGCGCAAACTTCTGGAAGAATGCCGGACTCGGTACTTTACATGATGTCGGCGCTGGCGCGGGAAAGAGCATGCTGGTCTCGACGCTCACGGTGCTGGCGATCGCGCAGGTGGGGTCGTTGTTTTCCGCCGACGCCTGGAACAATGTTACGTTCACAGCCGGCGAGGTGAAAAATCCCAACCGAAATCTTCCGCTGTCGCTGGCGCTCGGCACCGGCATAGTAATCGCGCTGTATATCGGATGCAACTTTATCTATCTTGGTGCGCTGCCGCTGTGGGGCAGCCCTACCGGTTCCACGCTGGTCCAGCGCGGCATTCAGTACGCCACCGAGGATCGAGTCGCCACCGCAGTCTTGACCCAGATGTTTGGTTCTATGGGCGGTTCACTGATGGCCGTCGCCATCATGATTTCCGGTTTCGGCTGCTGCAATGGCTTGATTCTCTCCGGAGCCCGCGTCTATTACGCCATGGCAAAGGATGGTCTTTTCTTTCGCAGCGTTGCTCGGCTGCATCCCGGCTACAAGACGCCCGCGGTTTCGCTGATGGTGCAGATGATTTGGACCTGCGTTCTCTGCATCTCCGGCAGTTACGGCCAGCTCCTCGATTACATTATTTTTGCGGTGCTGGTGTTCTACATTCTGACCATCTTCGGATTGTTCGTCTTGCGCCGCACTCATGCCGAGGCCGAGCGTCCGTACAAGGCCGTGGGATACCCCGTTCTGCCTGCCGTCTATATCGTGATGGCTTTGTTTATTGATGTGGTGCTGTTACGCTACAAGCCGCAATACACCTGGCCCGGACTGATCATCGTTCTGCTCGGCATTCCCGTGTACTACATCTGGCGGCCGCGAGCCCAGACGCTTACAAATTAACTCACTGGTTTTAACTGATTAGGAGAGACGCAACTCATGACTGACCTCTTTGCGAAAAAGCCGCTCGAGCTTCTGCTGGAAGAAGCGCGAGATACTGGCGCGCATAGTTTGAAACGTACCCTGGGTGTATTTCAGTTGACGGCGCTGGGCGTCGGAGCGGTGATCGGAGCCGGAATCTTCGTGCTTTCCGGGTTGGGCGCACACTACGCCGGGCCGGGACTGATGCTCTCCTTTGTGCTCTCCGGTTTGGGTTGCACTTTCGCGGCTCTGTGCTACGCGGAGTTTGCCGCCATGATTCCATTGGCGGGCAGCGCCTATACCTACGCCTACGCTACGCTGGGCGAGATTTTTGCCTGGATCATCGGCTGGGACCTCACGCTCGAATATGCCATGGGCGCGAGCACCGTGTCGTCTGGTTGGTCGAACCACTTCATCGAACTACTCAATATTTTCCACATCAGGATGCCGCTCTGGCTGGCCTACGATCACTGGACTGGACTCCACACCGCGGAGGACATTGTGGCCCGTCAGATGGCGCAGATCTCCGATCCCACGCTGGTGGCTGGCACCCAGGCTTTTCTCGCAAGAAAGTTGGCGATCATGGCCGCGCAATCGCCCGAGCTATTACAGAGAGCTCACGTTCTCTTAAATGCGCCACATCTGTTTGGGGCTGAGATCGGCGTCAATCTGCCGGCTTTTGTCATCGCTCTGGTCATCACGGCGATTCTGGTGATTGGTATCAAAGAGAGCGCCCGCTTCAACGCCACCATCGTCACCATCAAGGTTGGGGTTGTACTTTTTGTCATAGGGTTGGGAATACGATACGTCAGCGCCGTCAACTGGGGAACGGATTGGGCGAGTTTTGCGCCCTTCGGCTTCTCTGGAATCGGCGCCGGAGCGGCCTACATCTTCTTCGCCTACATCGGATTCGATGCCGTTTCCACTACCGCGCAAGAAGCGAAGAATCCGCAGCGCGACCTTCCCATCGGCATCATCGCTTCGCTTCTGGTCTGCACCGTGTTGTATATCGCGGTCGCGGCGGTTTTGACCGGGATGGTGCCATGGAGAGACGTCAATATCGAAGCACCCTTGGCGCGCGCTTTCCTGGATCGTGGTCTCACCGGTGCATCCAACATTATTACGCTGGGCGCGCTGGCCGGACTCACCAGCGTGATGCTCGTCATGCTTCTGGGGCAGACGCGCGTGTTGTATTCGATGGCCAACGACGGGCTGTTGCCCAAGCAATTCTTCGCTGACGTGCATCCGCGCTTCCGCACGCCCTGGAAAAACACCATGCTCGTGGGCCTGCTGGCGGCGATCGTGGGCAGTCTGACGCCAATCGACATTATCGGGCAAATGGTCAACATCGGAACGCTGTTGGCGTTTGTGATTGTATGCATCGCGGTCATGGCCTTGCGCCGCAGCAACCCCGGCCAACCTCGTCCCTTCCGGACTCCGTGGGTGCCGTTTGTGCCGATCATGGGCATCCTGTTCAACGGCTACATGATGTACAAACTTGGCATTTGGAACTGGGCGCGCTTGATTATCTGGTTGATTATCGGCTTGGTCGTCTATTTCACCTACAGCCGCAAACACAGCCGAGTGCAGGCCGCGCTCGAAGGCCGCAAGACAACATAACGGGTGACGGAGGCGAAAATGCACAACTGTCGGCTGCTGCTTTTGCTGAGTGTGATGTTTGGTCTGCTGGCTGGTGGCAGCGCAATTTCAGCCGGGGAGATAGTCCAACCACAAGCGTCGGGCCAGGCGTCGAATCAAGTATCAACCAGCGAGCGGACGATCTGGAATCTTGAGCACGAGTATTGGCATTACGTTCAAGACAATAATTTGGCCGCTTATTTAGGTCTGTGGCACAAGAACTTCCTGGGCTGGCCGTCGTTCAGTGCCTCGCCTGTCGGCAAAGATCACATCACGGACTGGATAACCTCGCAGACCGCGAAGGGTCTTACTTTCAAGTCCATTGCATTTAAACCGGCAAAGGTTCAAGCCACTGGGGACATTGCTGTGGCGTCTTACTGGATCACGTTCAAATGGCTGGACAAGGATGGCAAGGGAGCAGCGCACACACTACGAATCATTCATACGTGGGTCAAGGACGGCAACGATTGGCGGATCATTGGTGGAATGTCAATGCCGGAACCCGCGCAGAACTAATTAAGCTCGTCCGACCATCGCTGGCTATTCCTCCTGCGTTTTCCTGGCAATCGCCGTCACCAGCCGGCGCGGGGAAAAGCGCACTGACTGTGCCAACAGCCAATTCTTGAATCCCGAAATCACCACCGGTTTGCCGGCCACCATCGCACGATAGCCGTCTTCGGCAACGGTGCGCGCATCCATCGAACCGAACTTCAGAAAGCGCTGGCCGGTTGCTTTCGCGCGCTTGTGGAACTCGGTGGCCGTCGCTCCCGGGCAGAGGCAGGTTACGGTGAGGCCCGTCCCGCTAAGTTCATTGCCCAGCGCTTCCGAAAAATGCAACACGTAAGCCTTGGTCGCGAAATATACCGCCATCAGCGGCCCCGGCTGAAACGCGGCGGTGGAGGCCACGTTCAGAATGCGCCCACTTTTTTTCTCGATCATCGCCGGCAGATACAGGCGCGTGAGATGAGTGAGCGTAGTCACGTTGAGCTGGATCTGGCGGAGGCATTCTTCCAGATCGTTCTCGACAAACAGACCGTACTGGGCGAATCCGGCGTTGTTGACCAGCACGTCAACTTGAATGTCGGCGCGCGAGGTCTGATCCAGCACGTAGGAGGCTGCTCCGGGCTCGGTCAGGTCGGTGGCCAGAATCAGCGAACGGGTGCCGTGCGCTTTCTCCAGTTCGGATGCGAGCTGCCGGAGTTTGTCGGCGCTGCGGGCGACCAGAACCAGGTTGTAGCCTTCGCGCGCGAAGATGCGGGCGAATTCCAGCCCGATGCCGAACGAGGCGCCGGTGATCAGTGCGGTTTTGCGGTCAGGAACTGGCATTCATCACTCAGCGTTTGGTGTGATTTCACCGCAGACTCGTGCCACTAAATTAATTTGTCATCCTGAGCGAAGCGAAAGACCTCTGCATGGCGAATTCAAACGCATAGGTCCTTCGCTCAGGATGACATCTCACGCTTATGCGCGAAATTAACGGGTCAGCACACTACACGTGCGCCAGCGCCGGTTCCACCCCGTAAATCGAGTGCCACGAGGTTGCGGCCTTCAGCCGATCGTTCACGTTATTGATGTTCTTTACGCCTTCGTCTTCCAGCCACTTCCGGAAAGCCCCAGCGCCGTGTTTCGCGTAGATGGGGATCCCTTCTTTCCAGGTGGCGCGTCCGCAGAGCACGCCGTTGAACTTCACGCCCGATTCGCCGGCCAGTTCCAGCGACTCGGTGAACTCGGAATTGCTCACCCCCGCCGATAGATAGATGAACGGCTTGGTGGCAACCGCGGCGGCCTCATGGAAGAATTTCATCGCTTCGTGCTTCGTGTAGGCCTTTTCGCCTTTGTAGGACTTGGTCCCTTCCACAAACTTCATGTTGATCGGGACTTCGACCTTCATCACGTCAACGCCATAGCGGTCTTTGGTGAATTCCCGCATGCTTTCGATGACCGCCTTCGGCTTCTTTTTGGCGAAGTCGAAACCTTTCTCGTCCACGCCTTCTTCATAAGTGACAAACTCGAGGAAGAACGGAATGTCATTGGCGCGGCATTCATCGCCCAGCCGTTCGACCCAGGCGTGCTTCTTGTCGTTAATTTCTTTTGGATCAAACGGCGTGTAGTACAGCAGAATTTTGACGCAGTCCGCGCCCGCTTCTTTCAGACGCCGCGCCGACCAGTGATCGAGCAGATCGCCCAGGCGTCCCGGGCCAGTCTTGTCGTAGCCGGTCTTTTCATAAGCCAGCAGCAGGCCGGCATTCTTGGCGCGCCGTTTCGAGGCCGGCAGCCCCCACTCCGGATCGAGCAGGATGGCGCTGGCATGTGGCGTCAGCACCTCGCTCACCAGAATCTTGAATTCCTCCATCATCGCGTCCGAAACCGCCGAACCTTTTTCCTTGGCGAGAGACTTCTGCAGTGAGCCGCGCTGGTCCATGGCGGCGGCGGCGATTACGCCACGCTCAATCGATACAGCCTTCATTCCGGCGAGTTTGCCGGGGGTAAGTTTCATAAATCCTCCTATGAGTGCGATAACAACAGATAATTCTAAACCACAGACCCTAACAAGAGCACACCCACCACAGAGACACAGAGCCACAGAGGAACTCAAGATCTGGGAAAAACCTGGTTTTACAGACTTAAGGGTTTTCTCTGTGCCTCTGTGTCTCTGTGGTGAAAGTTCTTGTCACTGCCGCAGAGCCAGCGTTCCCAGCAGCGCCTGCTGCCTGGCAATCAGCAACTGGATGCCCTGACGCGCCATCATCATCATCTTTGCCAGTTGAGCGTCGTCGAACACCTGGTGCTCGGCGGTCGCCTGCAGTTCAACAATTTTATTTCCCGCCGTCATCACGAAGTTCATATCCACGTCGGCGCGCGAGTCTTCTTCATAGTTAAGGTCGAGAAGAACTTCGCCGTCCACGATGCCCACGCTGATCGCGGCCACAAAATCCTTAATCGGAGCCGAACTCAGCGTTCCCGCATCGATCAGGCGTTGCAGAGCCAGGCCGAGCGCGACGAATGCTCCAGTGATCGAAGCCGTCCGCGTGCCGCCGTCGGCCTGAATCACGTCGCAATCGATCCAGATGGTCCGCTCACCCAGCCGCTTCAAATCGGCCACCGCGCGCAGCGAGCGTCCGATAAGGCGCTGAATTTCATGCGTGCGTCCGCCTTGCCGTCCCTTGGCCGATTCGCGCGGCGAGCGGGTCAGCGTCGAGCGTGGCAGCATGCCGTACTCGCCGGAGATCCATCCCTTGCCCGAATTGCGCAAGAACGCGGGCACCGTTTCTTCAACCGATGCGGTGCAGATGACACGCGTGTTGCCCATCTCAATCAACGCCGATCCCTCCGCCGTCGAGATGAAGTCGGGAATGATGTTGACGGGTCGAATCTGCTCAGGAGTGCGGTTATCGCTGCGATAGATCATTAGAGGGGAATTCTAACAGCCATCAGCTCTCCGTCGTCAGCCCTCAGCCCTCAGTTTGTCATCCTGAGCGAAGCGAAGGACCTATGCATTTGAATCCGCCCCGAAACCGCGACGTTACGCCAACTGACGGTTGGGAGAGAACGGCGTGCGCTCGCTGCTCGCGGCTACTGGCTTGGCGCCGGCTTCGGCTTGTCCAGCACGAGGTTGTGTTTGGCTTGGCACTCTTCGTCGGGATCGTAGGTTACGCTTCCCACCAGCTGGTCTTTGGAAGCCAGAAACTCCAGCGGTGGTCGACGCACCCGAGAAGGAAGCCCAATAAACTTGACCTTACCGTCGACATTCGTACCTGCTTGTAAGTCGAGCCTGTGAAACCCGCCGAAGCCATACGCGATGTGAACCTTGATCGTAGCGTCATAGGCTGGTTTGCCGTCTGGTGTGGTCGCCGTAAGCTCCAGCGAACAGGGTCCGGCGCCGCCATCCATCACGGGCATTTCATGTACCGCTGCCGAACTTGCCTGCGAGACTGCTGTTTGCTGGTTCGATTGCGCTTGAGTTGCGCCCAGCAAACCCATCGCACCGGCGAGCATGAACAGCCAGCATCGCAGGTGGCGTGTTCTCTTCATAGGGCCACCCGCGCAATTATATCGAAACGCCGCTAGGTACCTCTCGTCTCGCGGTTTTCGGTAATGGGTCAGTTTTTGTTCCGAGGACCGCGCGAATGCTACATTAGACCTCGGCCACGAAATCCGATGTACGTCTGCAAGAAGTGCAATCAGGAGGTCGAGAAGCCAAAGACCAGCATCAGGGGCGAGTACTGCCCGGCCGGTCACCGCCTTCTCGGCGATGCTGTCGTCCATTCGTTCTGGGTATCATTCGCCAGGACAGTCGCAATATCGTTTGTGGTTTCGGGCATCGTGATATTGGCTGTGACCACCAACTCCGACACGGCCCTCTTTATAGCCCAACGCAGGCAACACGGGGATCCGCACACGGTCGCGGAGCTGAACCGCTCCATGCTGGTATCCGTGCTCGTAACCGTGCTCATCATCGTCTTCCTCAACAGCTGGAGAGCCTTCCATCAAGGCAATAAATGGAAGAAACGCGGAGGGGCGGTTCAGAAGCTGATTCCTCGCGCCAGAGGAAGGGGATTCGGCCATCTCGCCGCTGCCGGTTTGTTGGCGCTATTTTCCCTGCCAGCTCTCTGGTAACCGATTCGGCCCAGCGAGGGCGGAATCGGGGTGGGGCATCCCGCGTTACTTTCCCAGCCGCCAGACCAACCCTGTGGAGACGCGCACGTGGTTTTGACCTGTGCCCTGGTTAGTCAGGTAGTCGGACTCAAGCCGCCAGGCCAAATTGTGCCTAATGGAATAGTCCACTCCACCACCCAGAGCCATGGCAAATTCGATACCCGAGCCCACGGTGACAGGGACTCCGCTGGTGAAACAACTGACCGAACAGGTTATGCTCTCCGACCTTGTTATTTCCGAATGTTGTCCTCCCAGAAGAAAGTGGGCGAATGGCCTGATTTTGCCGGCGGGATAGGAAAACTGCGGCCCGAAAAGGAAGTTGTGGATCTTGGGACGCGCAGCTGTGTTCACGATTGTAGTGGTTGTGCAACTCGGGAGACAGATAGTTTCCGTCGTGGTCGTCGAGGTCGATGAGCCGCTATAGTAACCGCTGAAATCGGTCGCGAGGCTGAACCAGCGGTTCATGTTTACCGCCACCGATCCATCCCATCCGAACAGACCCAGTCGCGCACTGGGACTGCCAGAAATAGTCTCCTCCGGACTCGAGAAGCTTGAGGTACCTGGGATCAGCTCATAGTTTCCATAGGAAAAACCGGCAAAAATCTCCGCTTTCGGCGCGTCCTGCGCCAAGGCTGTCAGGTTACACACGAGGAAGGCGAGTGCACAAATGAAGGGGCGCATTTGCAGATTCTCCATAAAGTAGGATTATTGAACCGGGAGTTAACGGACCGGTTGTAAGTTAGAACGGTGCAGATCTTACAAATTGCAGGCACAATGATACACGCGAATGTTCCAGCAATGGAACTCAACCTTGATCTTCTAATTGCAGCCCGAACCGGGCGCCGGGACAAGTGACGGGAGTGATACAGCGATGAGTCGCCTTAATGGCCTGCACAACCGCTACTTATGCGGAGGAGACTGTTTGGGCACGGGATGATGTTGGATGACCACGCGGATGCGTTCACGGGTCATACGAATGCGGCACAAGAGACGGTCGGGCCGGAGCCGGCAGGTTTCGTCCCGGAGCTGGATCCAGGAAGTTTGCTCGGGGGAGGCGATCATCCATGCCGTCCCGTTGGTGGCGTAGTTAGTCTGGTCGAGGTAGTAGGCGGCGTTCAGGTCGATATCGGCAGCGTCGGCGTTCATCTGCTCGCAATCGTCTGTGGCAGCGGAGGTGCCGCGCAGTGAAGCGCAATAATCTTCGTCGTGCTCGAGCAGGAGCTTCAGGTTGGAGCCACCGATGAAGTAGCGGGTTGTGACCGGCGGGACCCCCGAATCGGCGGACCATTGCTTTAGATCCTCAGCGAAAGCGGGAGGAAGCTGGCTCATCTTGAACGAGCGCTGCTTCACCTGCCTGGAGAAGATTGTGACGGTCGGGGTGGGTTCGCCGTTGGTGGGATGGAAATAGAAGCCGCCCAGGGCGATGCCGTCCTGCATGTCGATCCACATGAAGCCCCTGCCGGCGAGATACGGCCCGCTGCGGCCGGAGACCATAACGTACCGCGCATCGCGGATCTGCACCGGTATGGTCGAGCCGGCGAGCACTTTTTCGAGCGCATCCTTGAGTATGATGTCCCAGCCGTAGTGGAAAATGCAGTCGGGGATCACGCTGCCCATGAGCTTGCGGTATTGCTTGTCGCGAATGAGGTCATTGGCAGGCGCCCCGGCGAAGCGGTTGAGAAATGCGAATTGACTGCCGGGAACGGGTTTCTGAAAGACGCTCTTATCGTAGTTCGAGAGCGGTGCCCCGGAGTCTCGGGAGCGCGGCTGGGGAGATTCGTCGTTTTGAGATTGCGACTCGCGAGGCTGCGCATCCTGCCCCTGGACGTTCCTCGCCTGCGGTTCGGCGGAAGGCGCGGGAGACTCAGCCTCCGGAGCAACCGCCGTTTGTGCCGCCGCGATTCTCGTAAAGCTGCTGCTAATGCAGAGAGCCGCGAAGAAAAGAGAAGAGACAAGCAGATTTTGTAACAACTCGCGGAAGGATGGCATCCCGGGGCCTCCTTATTAACTCAATCATTGAAACCTTCAAACTACCAGAGCCAACCCGCTACCGACAAGTTAAAGGTTCCCGCAGCTTACCATGACGATTCGCAGGTTCAAGCTTTGGAGTGTTGGATTGCCTTACTGATTGCCCGCCTGCTCGACCGTGGCCACATCGAACGTTTCGGTCAGGTCCGCATGACCGGCAAGGGTTTCCCGAGTCTTGCCTTCCACAAGAATGTTGACCCGCTGAATTCCCGGAACGTTCACGGCCAACGTTTCCACCAGTGAATTCACCGTGAGTTGCTCGGCGAGAACGCCGGAGCGATGCTGGTCGGCGAAGGCCGCATTCAGATCGATGACGGCCGCTCCCGGATCGACCAGGAAAATGCTGCGGATGTCCGCGGCCGGAGCCAGCGGATGCAAAGCGCCCGGTTGCTGGTAGATTCGCAACAGTGCGCGCAATAACTCCTCGGCTCGCTGCTGGCGTCCTCCGGGAAGAGGAATTTGCGCCGATCGTGCGCGGAGCATGCCGGCGGCGTCATCGGCCACATACAGAGTTACCGTCTCGGTCGGACCGGAAGCTGGCGGAGCGACCGGGGAGTCGGCTGCATACTGAAATTCTCCCGCCCGCCGCCGCATGTGGCGGGCGTAGATACCCATCGACACCACCAGCACGAGGAGCGCCGCGACACCGATCAGGAGATGGCGGGGGATCATGGTTGAACTCCCAGGCTGTCGCGGACAGAAACCACCGCGTCTGCAATCGCGGAGGCGGCGCGTTGTTGATAGTTGGCATTGGTCAGGTCGGCCACACCATCGGCTCCGGGCGCGAGTTCCACCGCGACTGCGGGCATGAACACATTGTTCAGAGGCCGCAGCGACGCCGCAGATGCTCGAGCCGGGAAGTCTTTTTTCTGCAACTCGGCAACGATGGCCGCCGACACCATCCGACTGACGGGCAAGGCCGGAGCTTGCGCCGCATTCCACGCATGAAAGGCTCCTTTGCTCAATCCTTCCACCGGCAGCAGCGCCGTGTACACGCGCGCGCCGCTGCCTTGGGAAGTCGCATGAAGGCTGATGTAGATAGCAGCGTGGGCAACGTTCGAAGCCGCGGCGCGCTGATCCAACGTCGAACTGGTATCCCCGTCGCGCAGCAACGCAACCGCAAAACCGCGAATCTCCAGTTCATGCCGCAACAGCCGCGCAAATCCGAGGGTGACGTCTTTCTCGGCCAGCGTATCGCTCAGGGCCGCGCCGCGTTCGTCGCCGCCGTGTGCGGGATCAACCATCGCCAGAACGCGCTGCGAGGCAACGTTGGCACTCGCTGGCGGGGCCTGCGCCGCACTCGGCGCCGCTGGCGTTCCCGTCGCTGCCGGTGCCGGCGGAACCGCCGAAACCACAATCGTTTTTCGATTATTGGTGAAGCTTGCCATCAACGGCTGGGTAGCTGCCACATCCAACTCGGCATCACCATTGGATTCGGAATAACTGGCTTGGGTGATGACCTTGTTGTCAAAAGAAATCGGCTGGGTTGCGGGCGACACCACAGGGTCGCGCTTAAAAACCAGGCGCATCCTGCCCGGTTCGGTGGAGATGGTCGGGTTCACAGGCGCGCTGAAATTCAGAGCCAGCCGATTCGGGTTGCTCGGGTCCAGTTGGAGACTGACTTGGATGTGGACCTCGCCGATGAACAACCGGCGCGCGCTTTCGTGAAAATTAACCGCCGTTCCCAGAAAGCGCGGCAGCAGCGCGTCGAGCGAGCTCAGGGGAACCAGTCCGCGGGAGTTTTCCATCAGGAACGGAGCCGCTAAATCGAAATTACGGCCACGAATGCTGGCTCGCGTCTTACCCGCGACGAACTCGGCATCCAGCGCGTTATAACGGAGGTTCCAACGCCGTCCGCCGGTCTGGGCGCTGACGCGGCCGAGCGGTTCCAGAAGTTCGAGCAGGCCGACATACTCACGGCCCCTGCGGTCCACAACCGGCAGCGTATAAATCGCGACCGGAGAGAATACGGAGATATGTTTTTCGTCGGCAGCGCGCGCCGCCGACAGAAACGTTATGGCCAGCAGTACCCAGTACCCAGCACTCAGTATCCAGCACCCCGCTTTCCGACGAGAACTGGCTACCAGGTACTGGGTACTGGGTACTTTATCCCAGCGCATAGATGGTTAGACCGCTCAGCAACTTTGGGTAAAAATCGGTGGACTTCTGGGGCAGCACCTCGCCGGCAAAAGCGATATTGCGAACCTGCTCGATGCGGACTGGATTCATCAGAAAGGCAATCTGGACGTTTCCACTTTGCACCTGTGACAGCGCTTCCGCGGCCTCGCGACAATAGGACACGTTTTCCTGATTGCGCATGGATTCCTCCGAGATCTTGAGAACGCCTTCCAGCAGGCATTTGTGGAGTTGCACGACGTCGAGCGCTTGCTGGCGCAGAGAAAGGTTTCCGAACACAGGAGTGCCAATTGCCTTGGGCGTGTGCAGCAGGAATGCGCGTTCCGCGGTGACCGCGAGCAGCGCTGTTCCCGCGTGCCCTGCCTGCCGCAGAATGGCGGTGGCGCGGGCGGCATCGATGCCGGCGTCGACCTCTTCCAGGTTGAAGAATCTCTTCGCTTCCGCCTGAAAATGTGCGGCGGAAAAAGATGGCAAGCCAAACACCAGCCGGTGGGTCGGCAGAATCAGCAGGCCAGCTCGATCCTTAGCAGGTTGATCCATATCGACGAAGGTCATCATGACAAAGTCGTACGGAGCGGGCTGTCCCGTCCCCGTGTCGGCGGCGGATCGACGCTCGTTGCGGTAGGCGAGGGCAGTCTCATAGCGATGATGGCCGTCGGCGATAATCAGCTTGCGATCCTGCATCTGTTGCTGCACGGCGGCAATGACCGAGGCATCGGAAATCTTCCAGACACGGTGCACCACCTCGTACTCGTCGGCGACCTCGATGTCTGCGTCTCTCGGCGAATCGAGCAGGGAATCCACCTTGCCCGCTCCGCTGTACAGCATGAAAATCTGGCCGAAGTGGGCGCGATTCGCGCGCAGCAGGTCGAGCCGGTCGGCTTTGGGCTTGGCCAGCGTCTGCTCGTGCCGGAACACCACCCCGGCGGAATAGTCCTCGATCCGGCCGAGGGCGATAAAGCCCCGCCGTTCGGCTTGCGCCCCGGACGGAAGAACGCCACCGGGAACCTTAAACGTCTGCGAATAGCGGTAGAGCGAAGGCTCGGGATCCGGTCTCAGAATTCCCGTCTGACGCCAGCTCTGGAAAGACGCGGCCGCCCGGGTGTAGACGTTCTCGGTCTCCCCATCCCCGGGGAGGCGTTTTCCCAAAATAATCCGCACCAGGTTGTAGGGACTGGCCTGGTAGTAGCGTTCCTGCATGGCCGGGGTAATTTTGTCGTAAGGCTGGGTCACAACCTGATGAACGGGAACGCGCTCAGGGTCGTAGCGCCAGGCTCGAAATGGCGAGATAATTGCCATAAAGGGGAACGCAGAATTGTAGCAGGGACGATCCGGCAGGAAGCTCGTCCGCCCCTATGCAAAATGCCTATGCAAAATGAAAGAGAGAAAAAACTTGCGCACCGTCGAAGCGCAACCTTTTGGCGATTCGGCGAAATTTAAAGATCGTATACGAAAAGGTGACAACACTTTTTCAAGATTGTGCTACTATCCGGCTCATAGAGCTTGTTCTGGCCCGCTTATTCGGGATGCGGGTTCCTCGTTCCCAGACGCGGGTTGAGTGGGGCCTATGCGGTACGGCAAACAGTACTCGGCTCGCTTCTCCTTCGCCGTTCTTCTGGTGTTTGCTGTGTATTGCACGCTCCCGGTTTTCGCCCAGAATCTGAACGAGGACGTGCACATCCAACCGCGCGTCAAGCCACCGGCTGCGAAAGAGCCTGAGATTGATCCCGCCTTCAAGACCCACACCAAGCCCTACAAAGTAGACGTGGACATGGTGCTGGTGCCGGTCACCATCACCGATCCTCTAAACCGGCTGGTAACCGGTCTGGACCGCGAAAACTTCAACCTTTTCGAAGGCAGGGATCAGCAGGAAATCAAGACCTTCTCCAGCGAAGACGCTCCGGTTTCGATCGGCGTGATCTTTGACATGAGCGGCAGCATGAGCAGCAAGATCGAGCGCGCCCGCGAGGCGGTGGTCGAATTTTTCAAGACCGCCAACCCGCAAGACGAGTTCTTCATGATCACCTTCGCCGACAAGCCGGAGGAGATCGCCGATTTCACCAGCTCGGTCGATGACATTCAGGGCAGGCTGGTCTACACCGTCCCCCGCGGCCGCACTGCGCTGCTCGACGCGATTTACCTCGGCGTCACCAAAATGCGCCAGGCCAAGTACCCGAAGAAGGCGTTGCTGATCATCTCCGATGGCGGCGACAACCATAGCCGCTATACCGAAGGCGAGATCAAGTCGATGGTCAAAGAGGCCGACGTTCTCATCTACGCCATCGGCATCTACGATCATTATTTTCCGACCGAGGAAGAACGGCTCGGGCCCAGCCTGCTCAGCGATGTGACGGAACTGACCGGTGGCCGGGCCTTTACCATTGATAACCCGAACGACCTGGCGGACGTATCCACAAAAATTGGCATCGAGTTGCGCAACCAATATGTCATCGGATACCGTCCAAAGAATCCAGTGCGCGATGGCAAATGGCGTAAAATAAAGGTGAAGCTCTTACCGCCAAAAGGATTGCCGCCGCTCAAGGTCTACGCCAAGACGGGTTACTATGCGCCGACGGAATAACGTTTCCCCACTGATTGTCTTCCTGCTGACGATTGTCTTCCTGCCGCCGGCGCTATCCCTGGCTCACTCTCAAACCAAGGCGGGAGCTCCGGCCCCGCCGGCTCCGGTTGCGAGTTCACAGGCGCCAGCGGCCAGCGCCGCGCAGAATCCGGACGCAGCCGACAGCGGCGTCTTTGTTTTCCGCAAGCAAGTTGAAGAAGTAGTGCTGCATGCCACCGTCATCGACGATAAACAACACATCGTCACCACGCTTGATAAGGGCGATTTCAACGTCTACGAGGATGGCCATCCCCAGACCATCACCTCCTTCCGCCACGAAGACATTCCGGTTTCCATGGGCATCGTGGTTGACAACTCGGGCTCCATGCGCGAGAAGCGGCAAGCGGTGAACGCCGCGGCCCTGAATCTGGTGCGCTCTTCCAACTCAAGTGATGAAGTGTTCATCGTGAACTTTAACGATGAGTACTACCTCGACCAGGATTTCACCTCCAACATCAATAAGCTGAAAGAAGGGCTGGAGAAAATCGATGCGCGCGGCGGAACGGCGCTCTACGATGCGGTCGTGGCCTCCGCCGACCATCTGAAGAAGGAAGGCAAGCTGGAAAAGAAAGTTATTTTTGTAGTGACCGACGGAGAGGACAACGAGAGCGCCGAAACTTTGGAGCAGTCCGTGCGGCGTCTGCAGGCCGACGGCGGGCCCACCATTTACGCCATTGGCATCCTCGAGGGCGAAGAGCATCCGAAGCATGCCCGGCGCGCGCTGCAGATCATGTCGGAAAGAACTGGCGGGATCGCCTTCTTCCCCAAAACGCTGGACGAGGTTGACGCCATCAGCCGCAGCGTGGCTCACGACATCCGCACCCAATACACTATTGGATACAAGCCGACCACGCCGAAAGAGCAGGGTGGTTACCGTCAAGTGAAAGTCGATGCCAAGTCGCGCAGCTACGGCAAACTCACCGTCCGCACCAAAAGCGGGTATTACGCTGGAAGCGAGCCCGCACCGGGAGGACAGTAGAGGTCTACTCTGAATTGTCATCCTGAGCGAAGCGAAGGACCTATGAATTTGAATGCTCCCAATGCACAGGTCCTTCGCCTCACTCAGGATGACAAACGGTGAATTAGAAGGACGCGCATTGACGCTTTCCCTTTCCCTTCCTTACTCTGTAGAGTGCCTTTAATGACCTCCAACTCCCGCCTGCGCGTTAGCGACGATATCTCCAAACTCGTTGGCGACACTCCGATGCTGCAATTGAAAAGGCTGTCCCCACCGGGAGCGGCCGACATCTTTGCCAAGCTTGAATACCTGAACCCGGGTGGCAGCGTGAAAGACCGCGCCGCTATTGGCCTGATCGAGCGCGCCGAGCGTGAAGGCAAGCTGAAGCCCGGTGGCACCGTCATCGAAGCCACCGCCGGAAATACCGGCATCGGTCTTGCCCTGATCGGGGTGAGCCGCGGCTACAAAGTCCGGCTGTTCGTCCCGGAAAAATTTTCTGAGGAAAAAGTCATCATCATGCGAGCCCTCGGGGCCGAGGTGACCCGTACTCCGGAGGCCGAGGGCATGCAAGGCGCCATCAATCGCGCCAATGACCTGCTGGCCACCGACCCCTCGGCCTTCATGGCCGCGCAGTTCGAAAACCCCGCCAACCCCGACTACCACTACGAAACTACCGCTCGCGAAATCTTTGAACAAATGGAAGGACGCGTCGACGCCATCACCGTCGGCAGCGGCACGGCGGGAACTTTCACTGGAATTGCACGATTTCTAAGAGAGCGCCTGCCGAATGTGTACACGGTTGTGGTAGAAACGGAAGGCTCGGTGCTCGGCGGAGGCAAACCCGGTCCGCATAAGGTGGAAGGGATCGGATCGAGTTTCATTCCCAAGAATTTCGACAGCTCGGTTTGCAGCGAAATCATGATGGTCACCGACGTTCAGGCCTTCGGCATGGTGAAAGAACTGGCCGCGCGCGAAGGCGTGCTCGGAGGCTCGAGCGCCGGCGCGAACGTCTATGCGGCCGTACAGATTGCAAAACGAATTGGGGCAGGGAAGCGCGTGGTTACGCTGATTCCGGATTCCGCTGAGCGTTATTTGTCGAAGAAAATTTTTGAGGGAGGAATCTAGTGTCGTGGCCTACAAATTTCTGCCATAAGTTAAGCCTGCCATCAAGTTAAGCCTGCCATCGAGTTAAGCCTGCCATCGAGTTAAGCTTGTCATCAAGTTAAGCTTGTCATCCTGAGCGAAGCGAAGGACCTATGCATTTTCTTTGCAGCGTCCAACGCTTACGCACCCGCCACGATTACCATCCCTTCTGCTGCATCCGCCTAAGGATAATCGCGCTGTAGCTATTCATGCGCTCGGGTCGCCGCTTCAGCGGAGCCGGCAGAATTGCCGCCAGCCGTGCCGCCTGTTCCCGGCCGATATTCCGGGCTGCGCTTTGGTCGTAGTACCGGCACGCCGGCTCCGCTCCATAAATACCAGGTCCCCATTCGACCACGTTGAGGTAGATCTCCAGAATGCGGTGTTTGCCGAGAACGAATTCGGCCACCGGTACCAGCGAGGCCTCTGCGCCTTTGCGCAGGATAGACCGGCCCGTTCCGAAGAATAGGTTTTTTACCACTTGCTGCGTAATGGTGGAAGCTCCACGAGTACGATCGCCTTCCAAATCCTCTTCGGCAGCGATTTCGATCTCGTGCCAATCGAATCCATGGTGCTGGTAGAAGCGCGCGTCCTCAGCGGCGATCACCGCGTGCTGAAGGTCGGGCGAGATTTGGCTGAGCGGAAGGAATTTGTAGCGTTTGCGATACGGCCTGTGGTGAATCCAGGCCTGCCAACGGCGCTCGATGTGCACCGCCGTTGTCGGTGGGTCGATCCACCGGGCGGCCAAAAGCGTCAGCGCGGCCAGCGACCAAAGAAGCACCACGCCGATAACAAGCCATCGAACAAAGGATCGGAGGGAGCCCGTCCGAAGCGGGGTCTTAGTGGGTGGGTTCGGCGGTGCAGTCACGTTCAGAATAATAGCTTGGGCTGGGTTGCCGCTGATGGATGATCTTGCGCCCGCGAACACGCGCAACCTGGAAGATTAGCTTGCGGCAAACCTGGGGACAGACAGGACGTTCACCGGTTCTTGCGAATTTAGAACTTGGGGTACGTCCCGATAAACCCGGCTTGTCCATTTACCCGGCTTGTGTTGAAAGGGTTCGCGTTCTTGGGGATAATCACAGGGTCTCGATTTGCGGAGGCGTATTCGCGCCGATTCTATGCCCAGAAGCACAATCGGCTTCGGACGCGCTAAAATGCTTCCATCTTTGCCTGCCACTTTCGTCGCTCCATAAGGAGGTGTGCCGCATGAATCCGGAAACGCAACAGTCCGAATCCCCATACTGCGTGAGGATCGAGATCGAGACCGGCCAGTCCGCTACTATTCCCATTGCCGTCTTGACACCGAAGCAGCTGGAAGTCTTTCTTCAGAGTGAGTTCAAGAGGTTGGCGCAGGAAGCAGGCGTAAAAGGCGCTCGTATTCATGTAGAGCGGGCGACAGCCGCTGACTACGACCAAGTCCTCCGTGAGGTGACGGCGTGCCTGTCCTCTGCGAAGGCACGAGCCGCATGACTCGGGCCGCGAGCGATTATGCAAGTGAGCGGGAAAAACTATTCTGACTCGCGTTTGATGAGTGAAATCGGGATATAACGCCACTTGCGCGACTCTGAGGGGCGGGCTTGAGCCCTACACGGCATCCTTTAGGCGTCCGCTAATTTCCTTATTAACCAGGTAGCCGCCAAGGAACGACACTATTCCGAACCATGCGGCACAGGCGACTGCGACGACCAAAATAGCGCCTCCTGGTTCTGGCATAGCAACTGCCGCAAGTAAGCTGCTCGTGACCGAGAATGCCGCCCAAACAAGCGCTCGAAATCGGTTCACGCGTACCGTGACCGTTGTAAGCCCATCGCCGCCCCGGTCGCATCGCACATCGACGCCACTGACAAACGTAAACGGGTTTACTCCAACCCAGTTACTGTGGCTATATAGCTTCGGCTGAAACCCAAACACAGCAATGGGCGTGCTCACTGAAGTGATTGAGAGATCGGCAACCCTGTACTCGACGCCCTCTTTTGATAAAAGGCTTTTTATTCGCTCCGACGCTGCCTCAGCGGGTAGCTGACAGGCGAGTTTGTAGGTCTTGTGCATCATCGCGTTGGCCTACACGGATGGCCAGCCATATCGTAGGCGCAAATGCGGAAATTGGTTCTCCCCGCGCCATCTCACAGATATTAGCGCAATTGTCGTGGCTGGCGAAATCGTGGCTGGCGAAACCAGGCGATTACGCTCAAACCCCCAAAACGAGTGAAAAGATCTTCGGACTGCCGGTCCTCTCCCAATCATCCAGAGATCCGAACCGCCTTCTTGACATCGCCTGCTAAAATAGATGCTCGAGCAATTGAAGCCTTGCTTTGTCGTACCGGTCCTCTAAGGCTGGACCGGAAAGCATCAAAGTGGAACCAGAATGCTCTAAGTGGTTGATTCCGGAATACTTTATGGGTAAGTCCTTATTCCTCAAAGACTCAGCGCCGGAACCCCCTCTAAGTCTTTGAGTTCATTAGACCACGGTAAGGGGGGAGGGGGGGTAGGGTAACTAAGTAGTAATATCTCTCCCGTTTTGGAAAAAATCTCTTCTCCAGACGATTCATTTCCGAGGACTCATTTCTTTGACCGCCAAACGAACGATCGCCAAACAAACGACCGCCAAACAACCTTCCGCAAAACCAGCTTCCGCAAAACCAGTTCCCGCAAAATCAGGTTTCGCCACTCGCGCCATTCACGCCGGACAAGAACCCGAACCAGCCACAGGCGCGGTCAACGTCCCCATCTACGCTTCCTCCACTTACGTTCAGGAAGAGATCGGGAAGCACAAAGGCTACGAATATTCGCGCGTCTCCAATCCCACCCGCGATCGCCTCGAAACCAATCTCGCCGCGCTCGAGGGAGGAATCGCCGCGAAAGTCTTTGCCAGCGGAATGGCCGCCATCAACGCCGTCGCGTCCATGCTCAAGGCTGGAGATCACATCGTCGCCGGCCACAATCTTTACGGAGGAACGCCGCGCCTGTTCAATCAGGTGCTGGCGAACTTCGGATTGACGTTCACCTATGTCAACACTACCGACCTCAAAGCGGTCGAGCGCGCCTTCCAGAAGAACACGCGCTTGCTTTTCCTCGAGACGCCGACCAACCCGCTGATGGAGCTTTGCGACCTGCGCGCCATCAGCGAACTCAGCCACCAGCACGGCGCCGAGGTGGTCGTGGACAACACGTTCATGTCGCCGTATTTCCAGCGCCCGATCGAGTTCGGCGCAGATATGGTGGTTCACTCAACGACGAAATTTCTCAACGGCCACAGCGACGGCTTGGGCGGAGTCGTGGTTTGCACCAAGCCCGAGCAGGCGGAGAAACTCGCTTTTCTTCAGAAAGCCGCGGGCGCGATCCTGTCACCCTTCGAGTGCTGGCTGATTCTGCGCGGCGTGAAGACGCTTGCGGTGCGCATGTTGCAGCACGACTGCAATGGCCGAAAAGTCGCCGACTATCTTTCGAAACACAAGAAGGTGCAGAAGGTGTTTTATCCCGGACTGCCCGATCATCCGCAACATGAACTGGCCAAGCGCCAGATGTCCGGCTTCGGATCGATGATTGCCTTCGAAACTGGATCGCTCGCGAATGCCAACAAGATGCTGCGCAAGGTGAGGGTCTGTTCGCTGGCCGAGTCACTGGGCGGAGTCGAGACCCTGATTTCGCATCCCGCTACCATGACGCATGCTGCGGTCGGCGAGGAAGGACGCCGCAAAATCGGAATCACCGACGGCCTGGTTCGCATCTCGGTGGGAATCGAAGACGTGGACGACATTCTCGCCGATCTCGACCAGGCGCTGGCCGCGATCTAATTGTCAGTCATCAGCCATCAGTCTTCCGTTAAATCGGCTTTTACTGATGGCTGACGGCTGATGGCTGACGGCTGTGTCTTACCGTACCGACTCTCCCATCCACTCCAGATACGCCGCGCTGCCATCTTCAACGGCAATCGCGATGCACTCCGGAAGTTCGTAGGAATGCAGCTCAATCAAAGTTTCACGCAGGCGATCGAAAGCCTCTGCCGTGGTCTTGATTATGAGCAGCCACTCGGCTGACGTCTCAACCTCGCCGTGCCAGCGGAACACCGATTCAATCTGCGGAGCGATATTGACGCAGGCTGCCAGTTGCCGCTCCACCAGCGTCTGTGCAATGCTTCGGGCTTCTTCGAGCGAACCGCAAGTGGTAAGAACCAGCCTTTTGTCAGTCATATAAAATCGAAGGTTGAAGGTTTCACTGGAAGCATACGAGGGCAGCCGATGGCAACGCAAATCAAGTTTGGGACGTCGGGATGGCGGGCCGTAATGGCCGAAGAGTTCACCTTCTCGAACGTCCACCGCGCCGTTCACGGCATCGCGCGCTACGTCGCGTCGCAGAACTCGAGCCGCGCGAAGGTCATTGTTGGCCGCGATCCGCGCTTTCTCGGTGAAACCTTCTGCGCCACGGCCGCCGACATCTTGTCCAGCTACGGCATTACGCCGCTGCTCATCGCGGAGCCTGCGCCCACGCCCACGATTTCGTACGCCGTGATCCAGTCCAAAGCCAACGGCGCCATCAACTTTACCGCTTCGCACAATCCGCCGGAATACAACGGCATCAAGTTCTCCACCCCCGATGGCGCGCCCGCGCTTCCCGAAGTTACGCAAGCCATCGAGCGGGAGATCGTGGCCTTCGACGCGAATCCGCAAGCGCCGCGCGCGGCGAAGGCTGGCCCGCAACCTATCGACCCGCGCCGCATGTATCTTTCGCGCTTACGCGAAATTGTTGACCTCGACGCTATCAAGAAGGCCGGAATCAAGATCGCCTTCGATCCTATGTGGGGTTCTGCCCGCGGCTATTCGGACGCCTTTCTGCGCGAGGCGGGCGTGACCGTGAGTACGGTGCATGACGTTCGCGACGTGCTCTTCGGAGGGCACGCTCCGGAGCCGGACGATCACCTGCTCGAAGACCTGCGCCAGAAGATGCGCGAAACCAGCGCGGCGATTGGAATTGCGACCGATGGCGACGCCGATCGCTTTGGGATTGTGGATGAAGACGGCACATTCCTCCAGCCCAACTACATCATCGCGCTGCTCTTTGACTACCTGGTTGAAACTCGCGGCTGGAGAAACGGAGTCGGCAAATCCGTTGCCACCACCAATCTGATTAACGCGCTGGCCGAGAAACACGGAATCGAGCTCCACGAAACCCCAGTCGGTTTCAAATATATTGGCGAACTGATCAAGCAGGACAAAATCCTCATCGGCGGTGAAGAAAGCGCCGGCCTCTCCATCCGCAAACACGTTCCGGAGAAAGACGGCGTGCTTGCCGGTTTGCTGTGCTGCGAGATGGTGGCTCGCCGTGGCGCTTCGCTGGGAAGCCAATTGCAACAAGTATTTGCCAAAGTTGGTTCCTACTATCCTTTAAGGGAGAACTTTCGCTTGACGCCGGAAGTGAAACAGAAGTTTACTGAAAAGTTACGTAGTGATCCGGGCGAGTTCCATGGCACCAAAGTTGCCCGAGTGGTGAGGATCGACGGACTCAAACTCGTTCTGGCGGACGGATCGTGGGTATGCTACCGGCTCTCGGGCACGGAGCCGGTGGTGCGCGTGTATAGCGAAGCGCGCAACAAGGAAAGCCTCGCAAAATTGAGCGCAGCAGCGAAAGCATGGATCTTCGACTAGGACCACCATCGAGAGTGCGCATCCTTCCAAGTGGTGAGGAGGGGCTGCGTGCTGTGGTTGGTCAGGCGATCGATGAAGCAATGGACCGGGCCAGGAATCAGGGTCCAAAGGCGGAGGCCGCGGCGGCGCGCTGGGTGGAAGGCGCGCGTCCGGCTTGGTCGTGGCTTGCCCGGGAGTGGCGTCGACTGGGGACCGCAGCCGCAACGCTTCTTATCGTAGGGCTGCTGCTGCACGCCATGTTCGGAGCCAACGGCATGGTCGTGTATCGCCAGAAGCACACCGAGATGCAGGCGCTCGAGAGCGAGGTGGAACGCCTGCAGAAGGAAAACGACCAATACGTCGATCAGATCAAATCGCTGAAGTCCGATCCGGCCGCGATCGAGAAGGAAGCTCGCGAACAACTGCACTACACGCGGCCTGGAGAAGTCGTTTACGTCGCTCCCGATCCTCCGCAGAAGCCGCCCAGCGGCCGCGCCAAGAATGAGAATCAATAACGGCCGCAGACGCTGGCTGAAAGAGTTTTTCGCAGCCCTGCCTCTAGTCTTTCTATGATAAAGTTCGAGGATTACGTGTGGGAAAATCCGAGGAGGGTGACATGCGGAAACTTCTCTTGTGGTTACTTGCCGGAGCTTTCATCGTCTCGACGGCTGCGGTGTCATTTGCCAGCGACACCCAGACCGTGAAAGGCTGGATCAGCGACTCCAAGTGCGGCGTCAAGGGAGCCAACGCGGGTCATGCCGACTGCATGAAGAAATGCATTAAAGCCGGCGCCAGCGTGGTTATTGTCACTGATAAAGACCAGAAGATCCTGAAGGTGGACAATCCCGATGCCCTCAAAGAGCATTATGGACATCACGTTGCCGTGACCGGGCACATTGACGGCGATAAGATCCACGTGGATAGTGTCAAGATGCTCTAGCAGGCTGCGGAAAAACTCGATTTGAAGCGGACGCAGCACCACGAAACACTCTTGTTTCCACAGCACAACCTGATAAGAAGAAGGCATGCGTGGAAAAGACGAGCAGCAGTTGGATGTGTTCAGCTACGTAAGCCCGGAGCAGCGAGTGCCGCAGGACCACCCCTTGCGTCCTCTTCGTGCCATGACCGATGAAGCCCTGCGGAATTTGCAACCACGATTCCACAAGCTGTACGCGAAAACGGGGCGGCCGTCGATTGCGCCGGAGAAGTTGTTGCGGGCGCTCCTGCTGCAAGCGCTGTACTCGGTGCGCAGCGAACGGCTGTTGATGGAACAGCTCGACTACAACCTGCTGTTCCGCTGGTTCGTGGGCTTGAACATGGACGACGCCATCTGGGATGTGACCGTGTTCACCAAGAACCGCGAGCGGCTTCTCGATGGGGACATTGCCGAAGCCTTCTTCCAAGCCGTGCTGCAGCAGGCGCGGGAGCGGAGTCTGCTCTCGGACGAGCACTTCACGGTGGATGGAACGCTGCTGGAAGCGTGGGCGAGTGTGAAGAGTTATCAGCGCAAGGATGCGAAGAACGCGGTTCCGCCGGACGATCCGGGCAATGCGACGGTGGACTTCCACGGGGAGAAGCGGTCGAACCAGACGCACGCATCGAAGACGGACCCGGATGCGAAGATGGCGCGCAAAGGCAAGGGCAAGGAAGCGAAGCTGAGTTACAACGGGAATCTGCTGGTGGAGAACCGCCACGGACTGATCGTCAACAGCGAGGTGTTCGAGGCCAACGGAACGGCGGAGCGCGACGCGGCGCTGGTGATGCTGGAACAGATTCCAGGAACGAAGCAGGTGACGGTGGGCGGCGACAAGGGATACGACACGGCGGATTTCGTGGCCGAGTGCCGAAATCTAAAGGTCACGCCGCATGTGGCCCAGAACCTGGAGCGGCCGGGTGGGAGCGCCATTGATGCTCGTACGACGCAACACGCCGGATATGCCATCAGTCAGAGGAAAAGGAAGCGCATTGAAGAGTGTTTCGGATGGCTGAAGACGATCGCGCTGTTGCGGAAGGTTCGGCATCGTGGAATCTTGAAGGTGGGATGGGTCTTCACCTTCGCGGCCGCGGCCTACAACTTAGTCCGTATGAGGAATCTGGCGATGCAAGCAACGTAAACCGAGGTCGCAGTGTGCTCGCAGGCCCGAAAATGAATCCGCGGGACACCAGCGGATGCAGCCAGAACCCTTCCCAAATCACAAAATCACTGAGGCTGGAGAGAATCTAAGTCGCGGAGTCCATTTTTCAGCAGCCTGCTAGGGTCGTGTTCGGTGGTCGCTGCGTAAATCAAGCTCTGTCATCCTGAGCGAAGCGAAGGACCTATGAATTCGTATCCTCGCCATGCATAGGTCCTTCGCTTCGCTCAGGATGACAAACTTTTTGTGGATGGCTACGCGTTTGCTTATCTGACCACGCCTTCCAGCGGAGAACTGGCGGTCGCGTAGAGTTTCCGTGGCATTCTTCCGGCCAGGTATGCTTGCCGTCCTGCCAGGACTGCATGCTTCATGGCTTCCGCCATCAGCACCGGTTCCTGGGCGCCGGCGATGCTGGTGTTCATCAGCACGGCGTCGTAGCCGAGTTCCATGGCAATGGCCGCGTCGGAGGCCGTGCCCACGCCGGCATCGACAATCAGCGGAACTCCGGTAATCATCTCGCGCAGAATTCGCAGGTTGGCGGTGTTCTGAATACCCAGCCCGCTGCCGATCGGCGCGCCCAAAGGCATTACCGCCGAAGCACCCGCGTCCACCAGCCGTTTGGCAAACACGATGTCGTCTGAGGTGTAGGCCAACACTGTGAATCCCTCTTTCGCCAGCACGCGGGTGGCTTCGAGCGTCGCTTGCACATCGGGATAGAGCGTGGCCTGGTCGCCGATCACTTCCAGCTTGATCCAGTCCGAGAGTCCAACCTCGCGCGCCAGACGGGCGGTGCGGATGGTTTCGTCGGCGGTATAGCAACCGGCAGTGTTGGGCAGAAGGAAATATTTACTGGGATCGATGTAATCGAGGAGAGATTCCTTGCTGCGGTCGAGATTCACCCGGCGCACGGCCACGGTCACCATGTCAGCGCCGCTCGCCTCGAGGGCACGGGCGGTTTCCTGGAAGGATTTGTACTTGCCCGTTCCCACGATCAAACGGGAACGGAATTGTCTGCCGGCGATAATCAACGAATCCGTCATGAACTTATTGTACGGCACTCGTCCAGGCAGGCGGGGACGCCCAGCATTCCACTTTATCCTCCGTCGGCCTCCGCCTTGGCATACATCTCATCAATCAGCGTCCGGTAGCGCTCCTCGATTCCCTTGCGTCGCACTTTGAAGGTGTGCGTCATGGTTCCATTCGCGGTCGAGAATTCGTCGGGCACCACCAGCACCCGTTTCAGTTTTTCGAAGCGCGCCAGGTTCTGGTTCAGGTCTTCGATGATGCCTTCATACAGCGCTTGTACCTTGGGGTGCGCAACGAGTGTTTGGCGCGAAGCGAAGTCAACATGGTTGGCCCGCGCCCAATCTTCCAAAACGGGGAAGTGTGGCGCGATCAGCACCGCCGGAAATTTCCGCCGGTCTCCGAGCACCGCTGCCGTCCCAATGAGCGGATTCAGCTTCAGCGAATTCTCGATCGGTTGCGGCGCAATGAACTTGCCGCCGGAAGTCTTGATCAGATCCTTCTTGCGATCGGTGATCGCAAGATAGCCCTCGCTGTCAAGGTGCCCGATGTCGCCGGTCTTGAACCAGCCATCCACAAACGCGTTGCGGGTTTCCTCAGGACAATTCCAGTAGCCCTTGAAGATCGAGGGCCCGCGGACCAGTACCTCGCCGTCGTCGGCAATCCGGACCTCGACGTTTGCCAGCGGCTTGCCGACCGTGCCCAGTTTGTGCGCCCCGGGCGTGTTGACCGCGATCACCGGTGAAGTCTCGGTCAGCCCGTACCCTTCGTGGATCTGAATGCCAATGTCGGCGTACCACTCGGCCAATTCACGGCCGAGCGGCGCGCCACCGGAAATAAACTCCTCTGCCTTGCCGCCTATTCCGGCGCGCACTTTGGAAAAGACCATGCGGTCGGCGATTTTCCAAGAGAGCGCCGCCGGCCGGATTCCGGCCAGAGTCTCAGCGCGGTGAGCGTGCCCCAGCGCAAGCGCCCAGCGATAGATTGAGCTGCGCGGGAAGCCCGTGGCCTTGAGGATCACCTGTTGGCGAATCTTTTCGAACACGCGCGGCACGCCAATAAAGATATCGGGTTGCACTTCCGCCAAAACCTGCGCCAGTTGCGCAAGGTCAGAACAGTACGCCAACACCACGCCGCGGTGGAGCAAGGCGAAGTCCACATGCCGCGCCGTCACATGGGAAAGGGGCAGAAATGACACGCTCACCTCTTCCTTTGTCCCCCAGCTGAATCCCGCCATGGCAGCCGCGATATTCGACGCCATGTTGCCGTGGGTAAGCATCGCTCCCTTCGACGTTCCTGTTGTGCCTGAGGTATAGATAATGGTCGCCAGGTCGTCGGGCGAGATCGACTGTGCGCGGAGATCGAATTCCGGATCGAAATCGGCGGGCCCGTGCAGCATCAGTCCCTGCATCTGAGTCGCGTGTGCAGTTTCGACCGCGTCCATGACCACGATCCGCTCGACCGGCGTGTGCCGCTGGATGGTCAGCACTTTTTCCAACTGGTGCTTCGTCGACACCGCGATGACGCGCGCTCCGGAATCGTTGAGCAGGAACGAAGTCTGCTCCGCGGTCTGCGTGGAATAAATTGGAACCGTGACCGCGCCCAAGGCCAGGGCCGCGAAATCGGTGATCGTCCACTCCGGTCGATTTTCGCTGAGGATGGCGACGCGATCGCCTTTGCCGACGCCCCAGGATTCAAGGGCTCGAGCTATACCCACGACGCCGCGGTAAATCTCGGTGGAAGAGATGGGCACCCATCCCAGGGCCTGTTTTTGCAGCATGACGCGGTCGCGACGGTTCTTGCAGACCGCCAACAAAATGTCGTTTAGAGTCTGAAGGCTCATCCGATCGGATTCGGGTCCGCAACCATTGTACGCAGCCATTGTGCAAAGTAAGCAAATGCGCCCCGGCAAGGTGGCGCGTGAAAAACGTTGTGGAGCTTTGACCGCGCTCCCAGAGGCAGTGTACGCTTCTACAAATTCCTTCCGGAGGAGTGTCCATGAAACGAAGGGGCGTTTCGGCAGTCTTGGGGGTCTGGCTGCTCACAGCTGCGATGGTTTGTCCGCAAATCCAAGCTCAGGGCAAGCCTGCGCAGGTACCTATGAAACTCAAAGTCGGCGACGTCGCTCCCGACTTCAAACTGCAATACTTCGATGGCAGTGACGAAAAGGAAGTTACTCTAAGCCAATATCGGGGCAAGAGCAACGTGGTTCTGGCGTTTTACATCTTTGCCTTTACCGGCGGTTGAACCGCGCAAATGAAGGCCTTTCAGCAGAATCTTCAAAAGCTGGAAGCTGCCGACACCCAGGTTCTGGGTGTGAGCATGGACAGCCCCTACGCCAATAAGGCCTTCGCCGATCAGATCGGCGTTACCTTCCCGCTGCTGAGTGATTGGGGAGGAGACGTCACTCGGGAGTACGGCATTTACGTGGACAAATACAAAGCCGCGCGCCGCGTCAACTTCCTGATCGGCAAAGATGGGAAAATTCTGGAAGAGCAGATTGACCGGGATGCCATCGATCCGAAGAAGATTGTAGACGCCTGCGAGCGCAAGAAAGTGAGCCGCTGAGAGCTCAGCAACGATTGGCGGAATTTTAATCTGCTCGCTGGCGGAACTCGGGCCATTTGGCGACTGCTTCACCGCACTGTGATATGATTTTTGTGCGGGGTGGAGCAGTCTGGTAGCTCGTTGGGCTCATAACCCAAAGGTCGGTGGTTCAAATCCACCCCCCGCAACCAACCTTAAGTATTTGATTCTGAGAGTCTTTCCTTCCCGGCGTTAGCCAAGTGTAAAAAATTTGTATAAAAGATTTGCCTCTTTAGGCGCTTCTCGCCTTTCTAGGCGCGGCCATTTGCGCGGATTTGAGGCCGATGCTAGATTGCGCAAAATTCGCCGGAAGGATTTCAGAACATGGTTGAGCTCGAAAGCACCGGTGAGTGTGAAGACACCAGCCAGGCTGGCCCCGTGGGAGCGCTTGTCAGCCGCACGGTCGAAACCGTCAAGGTCTACACTCGCCACAAGCGCACTTGCCCAAAGCGAGACAGACCGGATTGGGCCCGGTGCAATTGCGTGAAGTGGCTGTACGTGTACCGCGACGGCAAGTCCAAGCTGACAAGCGCGAAGACACGAAGTTGGGAAAGGGCGGAACAAAAAGCGCGCGAGCTCCGGGATTCCTTCGACCCCACCAAGCGGTTGCAGCGTCAGCTCGAAGCAAAAATCAACGCACGCAACGGGCAGGTGGAGATCGCTCTCGCAGTCGATCAATTCGGCAAGGAAGTGGCACGCCTGAATCGCGAGGAGGCTACTCGCGCCAAGTACAACCTCACCCTGAGCCGCTTATTGACTTGGTGTGCTGCCCAAGAACCTGCCATTTTGCACCTGTCTCAGCTCGATGTTCCGACATTACGGTCCTGGATCCATTCCTGGACAGGCGCTCCCACGACCCGCCATAACCAGCACCAGCGTCTACGCACGTTTTTCCGGTTCTGCATGGAGCAAGGGTGGATCACGGAGAATCCCGCCAAGAGAATTAAGAACGTTACGCCGCAGCAGGAACAAACCCTGCCGTTCAGCCGGCAACAGTACGACGTTCTCATCGAAGCGACGTACTACTATGACAGCCGGGGCAAGAAGAAAAACGGCAACACCACGAATTCCCGCCGCGCACGCGCCTACCTCAAACTTCTGCGCTGGAGCGGTCTTCGCGCGGGCGATGCAGCTTGTCTCCCTAAGAGCAACCTCCGAGATGATGACTCGCTGTTCCTTTACCAAGCGAAGGTCAAAAGCAAGGCCAGCGCTCCCGTGCAAGTGCTGCTTCCGCACAGCGTAGCGGATGAATTGCGCAAAGTTCCTCCAGGCAGCTGCACCGATCCCAACTATTTCTTCTGGAGCGGGCGCAGCAAGCGTAAGAGCGAAGTGTCAAACTGGCAGAAGATTTTCTCCAAAATCTTGTCTAAGGCGATTGAGATCCTCCCACGGTTGTTTTTGGATGTGAACGGCCGCCGAAAACCGGCTCATCTCCACATGATGCGGGATACGTTCGCCGTTGAATACCTGCTGGCCGGCATGCCGCTTGAAGAAGTATCTCGGCTCCTTGGACATTCGAGCCTGACCATTACCCAGAAGCATTATGCTCCCTGGGTACTGGAGAGACAGCAACGTCTGGCTGCCCGCCAGCGCGAAGCGTGGGGGAACATGGGCGTTGAAGAGAACCGCGTCGGCGCTAGGGCTCATGGGAGACGTCGCTCACCCAGGACCCGTCGACCTAACTCATCTCAGGGCCATACATCTGCAAGCGCGGTGCGTCGTCGATGATCTCGGCCTGTTGCAATCGGGTGTAATCTGCAGCCCAAGAAATCGGCGGCTTCTTCGATATGTGTTGCGCGACGATTCAGCTCGCTTTCCTCAGTCTCCGGTGTACCCGTCGCGCAACGCTTTCCGGGATGCGGAGGGTTTTGTAGGCCCTCTTCATCCGGCGTTCACACGCTCCCCATTCAACCACACCGGGTTCACCAACAAACATTCGACGGATTGTTCTATCGCTCAAATTCCACAGGTTGGCGAGATCTCTTACGGAATAATGCTTCTCGAAAACCGGTGTCGGTTCCAGCCCGTGGGAAGATCGGGCGTTGGTTGAAAGCTGCGTACTGTCTCCATACCTCATGGGAGATAGTTTGGAGCCTTCGCCAGAATTCAAGGCGTCCTGGCTTAACTCCGGCCGTTCGATTATCTCTTCTCGGCCCATCAACTGGTGCATCTCAAAATCCGATTCCTTCCTGGTTCGTGTTTTCACAATCAACTCCTGCCAACTTGCCACAGTTGTAGCTGAGGATGATTTTTGGGTCAAAACAGTCCGCCGAATGAGAGGATTTGACCGAAATTTGGTTCGGTATTAGCTTCGTGACGCTTAGGGCCGAAAGCACAGCTCGGGCGGAGGAGGAAACGGTGTTTTCATCGCTTGAAGAGGTCAGCGCGGGCCTGCGAGCTACAGGCTATATCGCTGATTCGGTAGCCAGCACAACGGTGTATCTGGCGGCGAAACTCCATAAACCGATGCTACTGGAAGGGCCAGCGGGCAGTGGGAAGACGCAATTGGCCTATGCGGTTGCGGAGGCAGCAGACACAACGGTTGAGCGCCTTCAGTGCTACGAGGGAATTAACGAAGAGAAGGCCATCGGCAAGTTTGATGAGCCACTGCAAAGGCTTTGCGTCGAATTGAAGTCCAAGTCCGCCAATGTTGATTGGGAATCTCTGAGGACGGAATTGCACGGCCAGCAGTTCTTCGGTGCCGGGCCGCTTCTGCGCGCGCTGCAGTGCGAAAAGCCTTGTGTCCTGCTGATCGACGAACTGGACAAGGTGGACCACGCATTTGAGGCCCTGTTGCTGGAATTGCTGAGCGTGTGGCAGTTGAGCATTCCGAAGCTGGGCACCATCAAAGCCAGGAGCATTCCCTTCGTTGTGCTGACATCGAATGAAGAGAGGCGCATCGGCGATCCCCTGCGCCGGCGCAGCTTTTACCTTCGTGTTGAACACCCCACCGAGGAGCGTGAAGCGGAGATTGTGGCGCTGAGAACGCCTGATTCCACGCACGAATTCCATGCCGGTATGGCGGGGCTCGCCAAGGCTTTGCGCGGGTGGAGCATGGAGAAACCGCCCTCGGTCTCGGAAATTCTGGATCTCGCTCAGGCACTCAAAGTTCTGGGAAGTGAACAAATTACGCCGGAAATGAGAGACATTCTCCTGCCGTTGCTGGCCAAGACCGAGGCCGATCGACGCAAGCTGCTCTTGCGGGATGGGTTTGCCAGTTTGATCTTTGACGCCCAGCAGTACAGCGCTGAGGCTCTGCGAAGGAGCGCGTCATGAAGCCAGCACTCATCTTGGCGCAAGTGCTTTCTGCAATCTCGATCTGCTGGGCGCAATCGCCCAAACCACAGGCACGGCTCGAAGCCGAATACTACGTCGTAGCCTACGCCCAACATTATCGGGTGCCCGTCGCGCTGGTACGCGCCATTGTCGAACGTGAGTCGAGCTGGCAAGCATGCGCGGTCTCTCCCAAAGGCGCTGCAGGACTAATGCAGTTAATGCCCCTAACCGCTGAGCGACTCGGGGTAAGAGACCGGTGCAGTGTCGATCAGAACGTTTCCGGGGGCGTGCGATACCTCGCATGGCTCATGCAACAGTTTCACAATGATTTCAGGCTAGTGGCTGCCGCCTATTATGCCGGCGAAGACGTTATCGGCAGACGAGACCTCGGCTATCGAAATCCCGACGTGATTGCCTACGTGGCAAGAATTAGAACAACTTACCTCCGCCAAGCCGGAATTAAACCAAGAACTACGAACACCAGTTCGGAAAGAGATGTGAGATGAAAATTTGTTTGAGTTTGGTGCATCTGACAACGGCCAGTCTCCTGCTGCTGCACGTAGCTTCAGCGCAGTCCGATCTTCCACAGGCACGAATCGTGAGCTTGAATGTTGACCCAGAACAAGTTGTGGTCTTGCACTTGCGGCCAGGATACGTCAGTTCGGTGCGGGTGCTGGAGGAGGTGAGCTCGGTCGTACTGGGCGATCCGGGGGCTTTTAAGGCCGATCACTCCGAAGCCGAGCCGCAGTTGGTGTTTTTCAAAGCAACCAGCGTAAAACCTGCGCAAACCAACGCCCTGATTACCACCAGAGGAGGCCATGAGATCTCTCTGAGCCTGGTGAGCCAAGGTAAGTCAGACCGTAGTGAGCCCGTGGACTATGTCCTCAACTGTGAGCGCCCGCGCAGCTTTCTGATTGCGTCGACTCACCCCATGTTTGTGGTTGGCGAAACAAAGAACGTTGCCACGGAAAATCAGCCAACCAGCACTGCCCCAGAGAAGCCTGGCAGCCAAGAGCAGGATTTGCTCAGGGCGGAACGGATTGAGAATCCACATTGGGAAGGCAAGCAACTGCAGGTTGCGGTAGGACAGGCGATCGAGAAAGAGCAACAGATGGCCGTGCCGTTCGCCGTTCTGAACTCTTCTGGACGGACCATTGAAGTACTGCCGCCGCAAATACAGCTTGCGGGGACATCGAAAGACAAGCATCGCAAGGCGATCAAGGCCGAGCCGGTCGCGATCAAAGACTACTGGATCACCTCGCGTAGACTCGCGCCCGGCGCCAGAGCCGACGGCATCGTTGTATTTGACCGGCCTACCTTCAAGGAATCGAGGGAACGGCTCTTGCTCGCGGTTGCCCAAGCGGAAGAGGTCGACCGTCCGGTCCTGGCCCCGATTGCGTTTGTGGCTCCGGTCTCGGGAGGTGCAAAGTGATTCATCCAAACGGACACAACGACAACGGCAACGCTGCAGTCCTTCAGGAACCAGCGGAAAATGAAGCTCGCAACAACGACCTGGCACTCCCTTCGGACGCAACCGCCCCATTGCCTGGGCTCGCAACTAGAGGAAAACAGAGAGCCAAGCAGCAGATCCAACAGAACCGCTTTGTCATCATCGGGGCGGGAGCGATCGTCATCGCGCTGCTGATCTTCGTTGCTACGTCTATGCCCCATCGGGGCGCGCCACAGAAAGTGAAGAGTCGTGGCGCCACTGGTACAGAAGACCTGGCCTTGGAGAGCGGCACCGCGAGCAACGACAAGAGCCTATTTCCGATCACCGATTCCGGCCGGCCCGTCACAAAAGAAGCTCACGAAGGCTTCCTGAACGAACGAGATCTACAAAGAACCGCAACCAAGCCGGCAGCGGGAAGGACGGTGGCGACCGGAGCGGGAACTCTGGGGTCGATACCGCCTTTCGGAGACCAGCAGCCATGGCAAGCGCCGCCCTATCAGCCAGGCTCGGGTGCCGTCGCCGAGACTCCAGACTTGGGTAAAGCAGAGCGCGAGGCCATGGAGAAGTCTTCGCTAATCTACGTGCGAAGCGCCTCTGCCAGTTCGGCCAATGCTCAGGCCCGCGAACTCTTCAATAATCAAGCATCGGAACTGGGATTGGGTCTGGCCACAGGCACGCGATTGCGTGCACGCTTGGAATCAGCGGCCAGCACGGCAGTGCGAACTCCGGTCCTGGCGGTGATCGAGTACAACTATGAGCGGGACGGAGAAATCATCGTCCCTGCGGGAGCAAAAGCGGTTGGTCACATCCGGAACGGAGATCGTTCAGGTTACGTTGACGTCCAGTTCGATTCTCTGCTGATGCCGGATGGTGCGGCCGTTCCCATCGAGGCCGCCGCCACGGGTTTGGACTTGCGGCCGCTCAAAGGAAAAGTTGAGGGCAAGAACACGGGAAAGAACGTCCTGGTCAGATCGCTGTCAGGAATCGGCCAAGCTGGCTCGATGTTGGTGGGACAAGGCAGTCTGAACCAGCCGCTGAGCGAGTCGGACCTAATGCGGGAGCGCGTCAGTAACAATGTCGGCGAGGCTGGAGATGAGGAGGTTTCTCGATTAGCGATCACCCAGCACATCGTAGTGACGATTTCGGCGGATACTCCGATCTACGTGGTCCTCGAGCAGACACCCAAATCCAATCAGGGTTCTCCGCAACCAAATGCGAGGAGCGCTCCAACATCCAACTCTGCCAATGTTGAGCAACTGCGCCAACTATTGCAATTGCAGCAAGAGCTGAACCAACCGTCCGCAAGCAATCAACCAGCGCAGTAGACGAGCGGTTCTCAGCTATGAAGATTCGGCAGGAGCGCGTGTCGGCTGCGGCTGCTCAGGCGTGCTCCTCGCGAGGTAGCTCACGAGTCGACCCAGTCGACCGTGACTCGCCCGCAGTAGGCGCCCAGCGCCAACGCAAGTTCCAACTTGGGATTCGAACCACGGTACGGGTGTTAGCCCGTACAACGGTTTAGCAAAATGAAACCGTCCTGGGGCCTGTTGTTCGGATTCAATGACATACAGCGGAGACAATAGGCGATTTTTGGCCTGAAATACTCCTGTTCGGGAGCAGTTGTGCAGCAGTTGTGCAGCACGGGCCGATACTTCATCGCAGGTCAGCACTTATCTCTGCACCTCAAAACCGTTGCGCTGGATTTGGTGTCGACCGTTAGGTGTGATTTCCCGCAAGCAACCGACTTGCGCAGCGGCTCAAAGTTGTACCGGGATGCAGTCGATTAGCGAGAAGGATCTCGAGTGTTCGGCGAGCACCGGAGTAAACACAGGCGTTCGATGGCTTAAATGGTCGGCCTCCGCTAAGGAAGGGTTTGGACGGGTTCGATTGCCGCAAATGACTTCGGCGGAATCCCTGAGGAATTAGGAGTCAAATCCGATCCGCTGGTGCTCGCTGTACCGGCACAACGCGTCTTCGATTACCGGATATGCCATTTCCACAGGAGCAATTTCCTCAACTTCGACGAGCTTCTTTTCAAGCTGCTTATAGTCCTGGAAGAATCGACGAAGTACCCGCAGACGATGTGGTGGGAGTTGGCTGGCTTCGTGGTAAGCGTTGAATTCCGGATCGCTCGTGGCCACGGCGATGATCTTGTGATCCTTCTTTCCCGTGTCCATCATGGTCATCAATCCGATCGGCCGCGCGGGTATGATTGTCAGCGGTGCAACCGCTTCTTGCGCTAATACGAGAACATCCAACGGGTCGTCATCTTCGGCCAATGTTTGGGGGATGAATCCATAATTAGCTGGGTAGTAAACAGCTGAGTAGAGAAGGCGATCCATTCGTATCAAACCGGTTTTCTTGTCCAACTCGTATTTGACACTGGAACCAAGCGGAATCTCCACCACCGAGTTGAATTCCTTCGGCAGGTTCCCTCCCGCTGTGATGTCATGCCACGGATGCGACATCGTTGTCTTTCCTCCGCCAAGTGCGCGGTATTTTCGTCAGCGCTTCAAAGTGCTTCCATACTTCTTTCGGTTCCAGATCTAGGATTGCAGATGTCATGATTGTAAAGTTCTCCTTGATTGGCTAGACAGGAGTGTAGCTACTTGGAGCCTCGCGACATGAACCAGGAATCCGGAATCACCCCGGAGCAAGCGCGCAATGCGCCGGTGGAACAGCTTCCCACATTGATTCACGAGCATCGCGAAGAAGTCCTTCGTGGTTTGCTGGAGAACCCGCATTTCGAAGAACTGCATCTTTGCCTGCTCCTCGGACGAGCGGATCTGCCGACTCTCCTGCTGCAAGAAATCGCCAGCCACAAGCAGCTGACGACCAGTTACCGCGTAAAGCGTGCGCTTGCATTTCATCACAATATCCCCCAGACCCTCGGTTTGGGACTGGTGCGCGAACTCTATACCCATGATCTTGTGGCCCTCAGCCTTTCTCCTTCGGGAAATCCCGCACTGCGGCATTTGGCCGAGGAACTGGTGCTGGCAAAACTGCCGCAACTGCCGCCCGCGCAGAAAATGACATTGGCCCGCCGGGGTACGCCCCGAATCATGGGAGCTTTGCTGACCGATGGCAGTCCCGAAAGCCTTCCCGCTGTGCTCGACAGTCCGTTGCTGAACGAAGGGCACGTCCTCAAGGCCCTCGCTAGAGTAGCGCTGCCAGTACGGATCGTCACTGCCATCGCCGATCATGCGAAGTGGTCGCACATCTACAGTGTGCGACTCGCGCTCTTGCGCAATTCACAGACGCCGTTGCCACGACTCCTCGCTTTTCTGCCCAGCATTACCACCACCGACCTGAAGATCCTGAGCCAGTCCAGCTCCGTACCCTCGAAGGTGTTGCCTCATCTGCGCCGGGAACTTGCCAAGCGTATGCAGCACGGCAAAGCACCGGTCCGACCGACATAGAGAGGCCAAAGCCGGGTCGCTTCTCAACCAACGCGATAGAGAACGAGAATCAAGATCAGAAAACCTAAGACGTACGCGACGTACGCATTCAGGCGTCCATGGTGCATTCCTGCCAGCAGTCTCGCGACAGAATTCACGATCGTTCCGACGGGATGAAAGAAGAGGCGATCCACCAGGTGCGTCTCATCGCGGCGTCGCCGGATTGCCGTCCGGAAATGCACGGCCACCGTTTCGCGAGTGTCCTCGACGATATTCGGGCGGAAAATCGCCTGGAATACGACGCGCACGGGGTTGGAAAATCCCGTTGCCGTATAGGTCATTTCCGGCAGCAGAGTTGGAATGCCACCGGCCCAGACTTCATTCTTGACGAGCGAGCGACGGCGAGTGAGGCGGCTGGTGACAAACCACGCGAGCAGCAGCAGAATCGTCAACGCCACGACGCTGTAGGAAGGAGACATGGCGAAGACCACCGGATTTTGCTCTCCGCCTCGCAGCAGGATTACGAGGCCGCGACCGGGCACCCATCGGGCTCCGGTTTGTGCTCCCAGGTTATGAAAGTCGGCAAGGAAGGCTGGCGGAAGCTGCTGGTTCGCCTGCGTAGCTGTAAAGAACGGTGGAACGAGCGAAGCGGTCGCATTTGCCCCCGCCAGAGGTTCCACAGCGCGGTTCAAAGCCGGTATGACATAAGTCGGCAGCACTCCGAGAAGAACACAAGCCACCGCGAGAAGTATCAGGGAAAAACGTGGCCTGCGCGCGAATTGGGCGTTTGATTCCCAATGGCTGCGCGGTGTTCCCAGAAAGCTCATGGCGTACGTCTTTACGAAACAAGTGACGGCCAACGCCGCCGTCAGCGCCAGGATGGCCCCGGAAAGGGCGAAGACGATCTTGACTGCGGCCGAGGGAAGCAGCGCGCTGCGCAGGAAGGTCTGCAAGGTTAACCATTCACTGACAAAACCATTAAAGGGCGGCACCGCCGCGATGGCGAGACATCCAGCCAGGAATACGATCGACAGGGCCGGCAAAGAGCAGATCAGTCCTCCCAGTCGATCCATGTCCCGCGCGCCGGTGGCGGCTTCAATGTGGCCCGCGCCCTGGTAGAGCAGCGCCTTGTATGTCGAATGATTCAGCATGTGATAAAGCGCGGCAATCAGCGCGAGGGCAGCCGGGACTGCGTTTCCGGAATTACGGAATACCAGAAAGGCTCCGATCCCAGCCGCGATGATTCCGGCATTCTCGATGGAACTGTGGCCCAACATCGTCTTTAGGTCGTTCTCAGTCGTGGCATACAGAATGCCCACTAACGCGGTGACGGCTCCGATGACGAGAGCGACTAGGCCCGGTCCAATGCCGTGGCCGGGAGCTAGGTCCGCGTTCAGACGCAGGATTCCATAGAAACCCAGATTCAAAGTCACGCCCGCGAACACGGGGATGAAAACGGGCGGAGCCGCCGTGTACGATCTCGGCAACCAGAAATTCAGCGGCACCAGGCCCGCCTTGACGCCAAAGCCGAGGAAGCCCAGAAGAAACACTCCCCACGTCGCCGTACCCGACAAATGAGCAGCCCCCATCCGCAGGACGGCAAACGAATATCCCCCAGCTGCGTTTCCAGCGATAAGAAACGCGATGACCACCGCAAGGAATCCCGCCTCGCTCATGGCGAGCATGATGTATCCCGCGGTCGAATCGCCTTCAGGCTCTTGCTCGTAGTTGACGAGCAGGTAGCAGAGGATCGACATGCACTCCCAACTGATCAGGAAGGTGAGAACATCGCCCGCAGTGAGGATCAAAACCACAGAAGCCATCAGAGCGAAGTGGAGCAAGCCATAGCGGCCAGCAGGGTACTTATCTCGGGAAAGGTAGTCAGGAGCAAATAAACAACAGGAGAGATAGACCAAGCCGGCCGCAAAGAGAAAAATCGCCGACAGTGCGTCGAGATGAAGAGACAGGGTTCCGAAGCCATTGAGCGTCCAAAGATTCAAATGGAAATCGACTTCGGCTGCGAGACGAAGACCGGCCGCAGCCATGAGGACAATGGAGCAGAGTGTTCCGAACCAGGCGATGGCCAGCGAGGCATACTTACCGCGAAATAGCGAGGACAGGATCAGCCCGGTTGCGCACAGAGCGAAAAAGAGCAAAAGAGCGGCGCCAGCATACGCAGCCATCTCAGGCCTCCTCTCGTGACTGCGTGGGAGCAGTTGTTGGCTTTTTTCTGCCTGCCACGACGAGCAGACCGTGCAAGACCGCAAGTGGGGGAGGTGGATCGCCGGGTACTTCCACATCGACAGGAAGGACCATACCCACGCCACCAGCAGACATGAAGCTCTTCCCGAAAACACCTCCTGTGATGGCGCAAGTGCCGACAGCTAGAACACGCTTCGGCTCCGGCATCGCTTCATACGTCTTCAGCAGCGGCCCCCGCATGTTCTCACTGACCGGCCCGACTACGAGCAGGACATCAGCGGTCCGCGGAGTAGCGGTCAGAAAGATGCCCAGACGGTGCATGTTGTACAGCGGATTGTTCAATTGCTTGACCTCATGCAGGCAGGCTCCGCAGTCTCCTGCATCCACCACCATGACGTGGAGCGACTGACTAAACGCCGTCTCCAACCGGGCATAGTCCTTTCTCACTGCAGGCGTTTGCGCCCATTCGTACCCTCCGTCCCAGTTGAGCAGATTCGAATTGCCAAGGTGGCAGCGTTGGCACCACACACAGGTCCTGAGATCTACGGTCGCAACGTTCTCGCTGGCCGTGATCGCGCCTACGGGACAGTTTGACGCAGCTTGGAATGCTTGCTCTGGGGAAGCAAAGGTTGTTGACAAGGGCCGTCCCGGTGAAACGCCCGCGGCTGTTTCGGGCGCTCCAGGATACCGCGTCGTCTGAATCCCTCTTCGTACTCCGTGCCAAAACCACGAGCTCATCGATTGCCGCTCCTAATCTAACGATCGCACTCTGATGCAGACAACCCAAAGGTTGCCAAAATGATGGGAAAATCCTGAAACGCAAAGTCCTCCACCGCCACATGGAGGCCCAGCCAATTGCGGAAAGACGGAGATAAGATCCGGTAGCGCTCCACTCTCTGTTCGCGGTCTAGTCTTATCCAATGCATCGCGGCACCGATGGGGGCCTCAACCCATCCCGATGCTGCACCGGCATTAGGTTGCGTGACCGGAGCGCAAATTTCTCCGGGTTCCAACGACTCGACTGCCTGGTGAATCAGCTTCGCGGATTGTTGCGCCTCGGAGAAAAGCACGCGCAGTCGGGCAAATCCATCGCCTTCTTTCTCGCAAGGCACCTCGAAACGGTAGCGTTCGTAACCGCCGTAGGGACAAGCACGGCGCAAGTCGTGAGCGAGGCCGGATGCGCGCCCCAATGGGCCAACCAGATCCAGGTCGCGAGCGCTCTCTTGACTGATAATGCCGACATCTTCGAGGCGGTCGAGGAAACTGCTGGTGTATCGAAGGCGCTCCTCCAGTTTCTGCAGTTGGCGCGAAGCGGTGTCGACAGTTCCTAACAAGTTCCGGCAGTTCTGCGCATCGAAATCGCGCCGCAGTCCTCCAGGGGTGTTCAGTCCGAACAGATACCGATGCCCGGCAAATGCGCACGAGGCACGCAGGAGCTGTTCCTCGACGATGGCCGCATGAGCCTCAGAGACGGTGAGCGCTGTGGACTGGCAAATGGCAGCGATTGCCCCGGCGTGGTGCCGGAGTCGCTCTAACTCAGCCAGTGCCACACGCAGGCTGCGGGCGCGGAGCGGAATTTGCTGCTCGAAGATCTTCTCCACGGCTTGGCAGTAGGCAAGCGAATGCGCGAACGCGGATTTGGCCGAGAATCGTTCGGCTAGCAACAAGGCATCGAGAACCGATTTTCCCTCCGCGATCTTCTCGACAGCCCGATAGTTGTAAAACAGCCGTGGCACAGCCCGGATCACGTCTTCGCCAACCGTCTCCAGTAGGAAATGGACGGACTCGCCGATGCCACCCTCATAGACAGGGCCGACTGGCATGGCGAACGCACCGGGATCTTGAACCACCAGCACCGGATGCCAGTCTTCTTTCGGCCGCTTCTTGAGATGAGTCTGGCCGGCGTCGAATGCCTTGCGCATGGGAGCCAGCCCTTCTTGCCAGACTTGGTCATGGAGGATGAAGTCTCCCAGCCGGGGATGCTCTTCGAACTCCAGGCCGAACAGATCCTCAGCTTCACGCTCATACCAGTCGGCCGCATGAATCTGCGCGCTGATGCTCGGCACCGTTCGAGTCGCCAGCGGCAGACGCAGAATGAAATGAATCCAGCCGTCGCCGGGAATCCGGAAAACGTAGCGCAGAATCCATTCCTGGCGCTCCTCGACAATCAGTCCTCCAAAAGAGCAACCGGCGTCCCAAAACAGAAATTGCGCCAGCGAAGGCAGAGCTTCGGGCTGAGTCACAATCAACGCACGGTCAAATCGGCTCTCTTCATTTGCCGATGGTGAAACCGCCGATGCGAAACGTTGCTCGATTGCAGCGGCCACACTCTGCGCGTCATACCTTTGCGGGTTAATTTTCTGCGTGTTCACGATCGAGGAGTCAGCGGGTGTCATTCAGCGGCCCCCTAATTGTTGTGCCGCGAGTTGCAGCAGATGGTGAACCGGGGCAGGAACGTACACCCCCAGCAAGACCACCGGCACAGCAGCAGCCCAAACCGTGAAGCGGCAGCTCGCGGGCAGTACTCCAGCCGAAAGGTGTTCTGGGCGTTCGCCCATTACCATATGGTTGACGTGCGAGAGAATGGCCACGAAAGCGACGACGATCAAAACACCGAGCACGGCAACTACAAGTTTGTGCCCAGCGTGAACTCCCGCAGAGAGGATGGAAAGCTCGCTCAAGAAAATCGGAAATGGAGGAGCGCCGGCGATGGCCAGGGAAGACAGTAAGAGCGCCCCGCCAGCAAAAGGCGAAACCCGAAAGAGTCCGCGCACCGACGCGATCTCCCGCGTGCTCACGATTAGCAGCATGGCTCCGGCGACATAGAAGCAGAGTGACTTGGTGATGGCATGATTAAGGATTTGCGAGACCGCTCCGAAATCCGCCGCTTGGGTTGCCATGCCCGCGGCAGTCAGGATGATGCCCATATGTTCGACGGTGGAGAAGGCGAACATGCGCTTGTAATCGCGGACCTGGATCAAAAGAAAGGCGGCGATTCCGACAGAGACTAGACCAAGTACGATCATCCAGTTACCAACCCGTGCCGCCGGAGAAGCCAGAACGACCGACAGGAACCGCAGGATTACATAGAGCGGGACTGTTGTCTTCACGCCGGAAAGAACGGCGCACACCGGAGTGGGAGCCTGGCTGTGGGCGTCCGGCAACCAAGTGTGCATCGGCGCAAGGCCCGTCTTGGTCCCAAAACCAACGAAGACGAGCAAAAAGGACAGTTTCAGAAGACTGGGGTCCATGGAAGCCGCTGCGAGGCGAAGTCCTTCCCAAGTCTCCCACGCTCCGCCCGTGGTGGAACGGTACGTCCAAAACAGTAGAAAAAATCCCAGCAATGCGATGGGCGCACCCATAATCGTGAGCACCGCGAACTTCCAGGCCGCCTCCAACGCATTTGAGGTGTTATCGAAGCCAACCAGCAGGACGCTGAAAAGCGTAATGAGTTCAACCGCGACCCAGACAAGATTCGGTTCCGCCAGCGAGGGAACAGCCAGCAACGCGAAGGCCAGCAAGTTATAGTTTCCATAAAACCACCATAAGCGCCCCTCGTCGTGGCCATGCTGCATGTAACCATGGGCAAAAATTGATGCCAGCGCAACCACGAAGCTCACCAGTACCAGCATGAGAGCACTGAGGCTATCGGCTTCAAACCAGCCCGGAAGGGCAACAACCCGCCCGTGCTCGATCACTTGAGAGGAAACATACACTGCTAGCGCAAAGCAGGCCGACGTGGACACAATCGTGATGGCCGACGCATAGAAGCGAAGAGGCCGTATCGAAGTCAGGAGCGCCGCCAGTAGAGGAAGCGCGAGGATCGCGATCAGCGTCATGCGGTCGCGTCCTCTTTGAGTTCGTCCAACGCCGCAGCCTCGGTAGTCCCGACCGTTTCTCGAATGTTGCGGGTGAGTAATCCGACCACCACTGCGATAAGAACGACGTCGACGGCAACCGCAAGCTCGGCGATCAGCGGAAGTTCCGGGGCGATGGCGACGCCCGCGAAAAAGGCTCCATTTTCCATGGCCAGAATTCCGATGAGTTGCGGAATCGCTTCGCGGCGCGCTACCAGCGAATACGCGCCAATCAGAATGCCTGCCAGGCCGATCGGCAGGTTCACGCGGATCACTGGATCATGCGTCGTGGCTACAATCGGGCCCATGAGAAACTCAGCAACCACCGTGAGCATGAGTGCCAGCAACAGCGAGGTTGGGATGTTGACGACCTGGGCGATTTCCCGCCTCTCATAAAATTCGGCGGGCAGAAGACGCCGCAGGACCCAGGGGATCGCCAGCACCTTGGCGACGATGGTGATTGCTCCGAGTGCCCAAAGATGAACCGACGAGCGGCTGTACGCCAGCAAGAAGGAGGAGGCCGCGAGGAGCGCGGATTGCGCCACAAAGAACCGCAGAACTCCCTGAACCTGCCGGGTTGCCACCATGGCGAACGCAGAAATGAGGATCAACCCCGCGCTTAGCGTGTTCAGGGCTTCCGGTATGGATGTCGACATCTGTTAGCCTCCCGGAAAAATGCTCGTCACCATGGCTGCGACCGAAATAATGAATGCCGCTCCCAGGAATTCGCTGATCCGGAACAGCCGCAGCTTGGCGAGAGATGTTTCAATCACGACCAACACCAGCGAGAACAAAAGGATCTTGAAAAGAATCTGTGGAATCGCTGTGAGAACATTTGAAAGGGCGTGGCCGTGAGCCAGGCCCCACGGAGCAACTAGTACATTCAGGAAGATGCACGTCAGGACGAGGAACTTCATCTCACCGCCCCATTTCATCAACGCCGCGCCCCGACCCGAAAACTCCAAACCTTTCGATTCATCGATCATTGCCAGTTCGAAGTGGCCCGAGGGATTGTCCACCGGGATTCGTCCTCCTTCGGCCAAAATCAGCATAAGAAAGGCGATCAGCAACAGCACGTGGGCGGGGGAGAAAAAGGCGGCGGCGTTCGCCACCCATTTTTGTTGCACGATGTAAGGAATCGTCGATTGCGAGACGAATGAGACCGTGAAAAACACGATCATGAACACTGGCTCGGCTAAGAAACCGACCATGCGCGTCCGGCTGGCCCCCATCGGTCCGTAAGGATTTCCCGTGTCTACCGCAGCAAGCGCAGCGAAAAATCCGGCGAGCCCCAGGAAAAACCCTCCGGCCAGCATGTCTCCCATAAATGCGAATACCAGCGGCTAGTCGGTCAGTACCGGAATCAGAATGGTGACGAAGATCGGCATCACGAACACCAGATAGGGAGTGACGCGAAAGATCCACGTCGTCTGATCCGATACGATCTGGTCCTTGTGAAAGAGCTTCCAAATATCCCGATAGGGTTGCACGACAGAAGGGCCGCGCTTGCTCTGTACCATTTCCTTCAGGCGGGCAAGGACGCCCGCATACAAAGGCGCGAAGGCCAGTACGAAGAGGACTTGCAATAAGTTATAGCCGATGGTCTCGATCATGATCGTGGACCCCGGCGATCTTCAGAGGCTGAAACGAATGCCCGCTCAAGAAGAATTCCCGTGACCACCCGATTGGGCGGAGACTGGTTTCGAGTGAATACTTGAATCCCTCGGACTTGGTGAGAAACTCCTCCCATCGTAGGTTCCTTACGAACCGAACTTCGGTTCAGGATTTGAGAGGAGTCATCAGCCGCCAGCAGCGGCGGCAGTTTACCCGGCAACACCGGAGCGGCAAACTCCTTTGCCGCGATTATTCAAACACAGATGAATCGAATGCGGCAAGTGCCACGTTGGAAACGCGTCATATTTCTGACCGGGGAGGCTGTTCATTTTGGATTTGATAAGAAAGAACAGAAACTAAAACCCGTTGACTTCTCCGCTCGTCTTTGCTGTACTTAAGTTGTTATCAACGGTGAAGGAGTTCACCGAAACCGCTGTTCCCACCACATAGCCGGGCACAGCTGATGACTCCTGACAAGCGGGTGAATCCTTGTCGCGGAGTCATGTCCCGGCAACGGTTCCTCAAAATAAGCGATCTTTTGGAGTTTACGGCCTCAATCTTGACGGCCCTGATCCCAATTGCGATCTCAACGCGGGTACGCCTCGTGAAGCGAAGCAAAGAACTGGAAAAGCAGTCTGGCCCAGGACAGGGCCTGTGGTTCACGCGTAACGCTTTTGCCAAAGCGTTTGCGCTGGGTGGTTGCGCCATCTGCAGCGTAGTGCATGCCGCTGAGCGCAAGGGAATCCACTCCTTCCTGCATGAAGGCATGATGTTTCCTTCGGTGCGGAAAAAGTTTCTGGATGGAGGAGGGTTCTGTCTCCACCACTTCTGGATGGCTAAGGCCATCGAAGAATACGCCTGGCAAACCGGCGGCTTCGGAATCGCAATCCTTTGTAGTGATCTCGCATCATTGGCTGGTTCGGGGCTGGCCAATGCAAATGGAAGCGAGCCCAACCCGCGATCCTCATTACTCCGACGCCGGCAGAAGCCTCCATTCGCGCCGGGACACGACTGCATGTTCTGCCAAGACAACCGAGAAAAAGAACAATTCTTGACGCAGGTTCTCGAAGAACTTGTCGAGGAGGAGTTTCACAAGCCTTTGGCTGAACATGGGCTTTGCATACGGCATGGCGAACTGTCGCTCCAGACGTGGAAGGACTCTCGGAGGCGGAATGAGTTGTTCGCCCAACTTGAGGCGCAACTTAGGGATTTGGCGGCTGACTTGGGAGAGTTCATTCGCAAGCGTGATTACCAACATCGCAACGAACTTCCGGGGCGCGAACAGGATTCCGTGCTGCGAGCCATGCAGTTCTTTGTTGGTCCAAATCCCTGTGGTTCTCGAACTGGAAAAGAAACGTCATGAAGATCGCCATCATCTCCGACCTGCACGGAAATTACGAAGCGCTCCAGTCGCTACGCGAGAACTACGACGAACTTTGGGTACTGGGTGACCTTGTGAATTACGGTCCAGAACCCGGTGCAGTGGTTGATTTTGTCAAAGGAAACAGCTCGGTCGTCGTGCGCGGGAATCACGATCACTCCCTTGGGTATGATGTGGACCCCCGTTGCGGAGCTCGCTACCAGAAGATGGCCGAGATCACGCGCAGGTACAGCGCTTCTGTATTGAAGAAGGACCAAAAGGAATTCCTGCGCCAGTTGCCGATCAAGCTGGAATTGAAACGCCAAGACACCAGCTTCTATCTGTGTCATGCCAAGCCGTCGGATCCTTTGCATTGTTATTGCCCGGAGCAGTCCGAACAGTGGGTGAAGGAATTGGGCCAAGTGAAGGCGGATGTGCTACTCGTGGGCCATACCCACATTCCGTTTGTCCGCCAGATCGGGAATCGTGTCGTGGTGAATCCTGGCAGTCTAGGGCAACCGAAAAACGGAAAATCTGACGCCTGTTACGCAATCTGGGAGGATGGCTCATTTTCGCTGAAGTCGTTCCCCTACGCGGTAGATGAGACCATCAGGCGCGTGAGGGCTTTGGGGTTTCCGCAGGAAGTGGAAAAGGACTTGATTACAGTACTTCAAACTGGATCGGTGTAACGAACTCATAGCAAGGAGAACTCATGTCAAAAATAAAAAGTGTTGATGCGATGGAAATTCTCGATTCACGAGGAAATCCAACAATCCAAGTCAGCGTGTTGTTAGAGAGCGGCGCCATGGGCGTCGCAAAGATCCCTTCCGGAGCTTCAACGGGAAAACACGAGGCGGTTGAACTTCGGGACGGAGACAAGGCGCGCTACAACGGCAAAGGAGTCTTGAAGGCGGTTCACAACGTAACGAAACTTATCCAGGGAACGGTCAAGGGAATGGACCCCAGCCATCAGAAAACCCTGGATGAAGAACTGATCGCGCTCGACGGAACACCCAACAAGTCCCGTCTGGGGGCTAACGCAATTCTCGGCGTCTCGATTGCGGCCGCAAAAGCCGCGGCAGCAGAAAAGAAAATTCCCCTCTACCGGCAATTCGCCGCGCGCGACGAGTACGTTTTGCCGGTGCCGCAACTGAACGTACTCAACGGGGGTAGGCACGCAGACAACAACGTGGACTTTCAGGAGTTCATGATCGTCCCCGTGGGCGCACCCAGCTTCAGCGAGGCATTGCGCGCTGCCGCAGAGACGTTTCACACACTTAAACAAGTACTGCACGACAAGGGATACGAAACCAGTGTCGGAGATGAAGGCGGCTTTGCTCCTCGGTTGCGGTCCAATGAAGAACCAATGGAACTGATCTTGTCCGCTATCCAAAAAGCAGGATACGAACCGGGGAAGGATATTGGCGTCAACCTGGACCCGGCGGCTAGCGAGTTCTACGAGAACGGCCAGTACGTTTTTCACAAGTCCGACAAGACGCGAAAGAGTTCCGACGAGATGATCGCAATCTGGGCGGACTGGCTGAAAAAGTATCCGATCTTTTCCCTCGAAGACGGGCTTGCGGAGGATGACTGGGCGGGATGGAAGAAACTCACATCGGAATTGGGAAAGAAGGCCCAACTGGTGGCCGACGACATCTTTGTGACCAATCCTGACATTTTTGCTAAAGGGATCAAAGAAGGTGTTGGCAATTCGATTCTGATCAAACTCAATCAGATTGGCACCGTAACCGAGACGCTGCGCTGCATCGAGATGGCAAAGAAGAACAATTACACCTGCGTCGTCTCGCATCGTTCGGGCGAGACCGACGACACGACGATTGCTGATTTCACCGTCGCAACCGGTGTGGGGCAGTTGAAGACAGGTTCTGTCTGCCGCGGTGAGCGCATCGCCAAGTACAACCGTTTGTTGGAAATCGAAAAAGAGTTGGGACGCAATGCGAAGTACGCGGGACGTTCCGTCTACGCCCGATGGGGCAAGTGATGGTGATAGGAGTCGGGACCTGGTGGAGAGAAGCAGCAAAGCATTTCGCGATCTTTCCGACGACGAGATCGAAGAGCTCGTCCAGAGCCTGAACTCCCTTCACGAAGGTGAATTGGGAGTTGACATGCTCGTAGCCTGCGGCAGAAAAGCCATCACGCCGCTGCAGCGTTTCCTTCTGCAGGGCAAACGCAGTGGCATCTTTCTGCCACGGCAACGGGCGGTGCGTGCTCTTGCCGAACTGGGAGCTAAGGACGTGTTGCTCGACTATCTGACGTCGGAGGAGCACATTGTTGATCCAGTCGCGGCACACGGGGAGGAAGCAGTAAGAAACACCGCAGCACGAGCCCTGGGTGCCTGGCGCACCGAGGACGTTTTCGAAGCTCTGCGGCACCTTTTGCAGCGGAAACATTTGGTGGGAGCGATCGAAACGCTGGGTGAGTTCCGGCGTCCGGAGGCTGTGCCGGAGTTGATTGAAGCGTTGGAGGATGATTTCTGCCGCAGCGTTGCGGAAGACGCGCTTCGGAAGGCTGGCGAGCTAGCCCATTCTGCCTTAGTGGATGCAGCTAGAACTCCTGATCCGTCCGGCTCCCACGAGCGGCCGCAAAGTCAGCGTCGGCGCAGATGCGCTTTGCGCCTTCTCGAATGCCTGCAGTTGTGCAATCAGGACTGGTGCCAGGTTGCCGCCTTACTCCATGACAGCGACCCCGAGGTCGCAGCAAGGGCCGGCGCGATTGCTCTTGCTGTTGCGGATCGAGGAAACAAGGAACTTGCGGTTCAGCGAATGATTAAGGTCTTGCCCGCATCCGATTGGCTATTGCAAGGGGAGATCCAAGGATGGCTGGAAAAACATCTGGATGTCGCCTTGCCTTCGATCAACGGAGAGATCGAGCGGCGGGAGGCCGCGCCCGGCTCGATTCAGATGAAAGATGATGTTTTACGATTGCTGCTTGCCGTAGGGCGAAAAGGGCAACGCGAGCCCGACCGCGAACGGAACCCATGATGCCGGATGTCATTTTCGATCGTGAGGAGGAACGCCAAAGAATCGACCAGTTCCTGGCGAAGAGGCGCCCGTTTCTCATCTTCGGGCCATCGGGGGTTGGCAAAACACTTCTGCTCCGTAATGTGCTGCCCCCGTTTCGGTCGGTTCTCTATTGCGAGGACTCGGCGACGATAAACGTAGTATTTCGCAGTCTCGCGCGCAGTCTGCTGCGAGTGCAGAGCCCGCGCGCCTCCAAAGTTTTTTGCGTCGAAGCCGGGATCGCCGCGAAGTCCGCGGTGTCATTGAAGGGAATTGTGATGGATGCGTTGCGCGAGGGCGAATACTCGATCGTGCTGGACCATCTCAAGCGACCCTCGTACTCGTTTGCGTCGGCCGTTCGCGAACTCATGGGATGGAGCTCGACCCCGGTCAGCGCGGTGGCGCGTTCCAGCCACATGGAAGACACCGGCTTTCTCCAGTCGCTTTACGGTGACCGTTCGCAGAAGTGTGAAATCCGCAATTTCGACGACTCAACCGCCGAGCAATTTGCTGGTGAGCGGATCAAGCGCTCTGGCCTGTCAGGCACGAACATCAGCGAATTCGTCGACAAAGTTCTGGAATTCAGCGGGGGAAATCCAGGGGCGATCATCGCACTGATCGATATGGCGGCTTGTCCAAAGTACCGTTCTGAAGAACACATCAAGATCTCGCCGCTATACATCGACTTTCGCATGAACGGGGGCGTTGCCAGGTGACGAGCGGGTCCAATTCGCTCAATTCGAATCACGAGCGGCGCTTGAGCGTAACCTGCCGCCACATTGACAAGTTGCTGGCGGAGATGGAAAGCGCCCTCAATGTCTCCACATCGAAGTTAGCCTTTCCGCAATATGCTCCAGATCTGAGTCCGGCCTAGCGGCGTGTGATCGAAGACTACATCGGCCGCATTCGAGCACAGCTGCTTCGGGTGCTCGATGGTCAAGGCATTGAGCGCCCGTCCGCCGATATCCCTGTTTCACGTTCGCTACATTCCTATCTCACGTTCGTGGATATCGCCACCGAGGAACTCAAGCCCGAATACATGCGCGGCTACGGGGAAGTTCCTCCCGCAGCTGCGGTTGAACTGAATGGCATCGCCGGAGAACTCCAGGGTTTGGTTCGACAGCTCGATCAATATCTAATGCGCGGCTCCAGGGAAAACCTGCAAGAGGGGTTGGAAAGGCTAGAACAAACGGGAGACGAGATTCCGGTTCTCAAGAAGCTGGAATCGGTCATCAGCGAGCACGGGCTGGTCGAATTCCGGTCCACGTTGTCGATGATTCTGGACCGCTTGGAAGACAACAGTTTCGAAATCGCCATTTTCGGACGCGTTAGTTCGGGCAAGTCGTCCCTGCTGAATGCAATGCTCGGGATCGATGTACTTCCTGTGGGCGTCACGCCGATTACGGCGGTTCCGACACGCTTGTTGTACGGCGAAACTCCCGTGGTCCATGTCTGGTTCGCGAATCGGACGCCCGAAGAGTTTGACATTGCGCATCTGCCGGAATTTGTGGCGGAACAGCTGAATCGTGGGAACGAGAAGCACGTGACCAGAATCGTGGTTCAGCTCCCGTCGCCTCGCCTTCGCGAGGGCATCGCATTCGTCGATACTCCTGGCTTGGGATCTTTGGCGACTCGTGGAGCCGCCGAAACACTCGCTTACTTGCCGCGTTGTGATCTGGGAGTCGTTCTCATCGATGCCGGATCGACACTGACTCCTGACGATCTTCAAACCATTCAGATTCTCTATGACGCGGCAATTCCGGCCATGGTCTTGCTCAGCAAGGCGGACCTGTTGACACTCGAAGATCGCTCGCGGGTGATTGGATATGTGAAGGATCACATTAAGGAGGAGTTGAACCTGGATCTGGCGGTGCGCGCCGTGAGCGTGATGGCCGGGAGCAAAGATCTCGTGGCTCAGTGGTTCGAAGAAGACATCGCTCCTTTGTACAGTCAGCGTCAGGAACTGAAGCTGCGCTCGATTCGGCGCAAACTGGGGGCGCTTCGCCAATCGGTGGAGATGGCTTTGCGCACTCGCTTGCGCCGCAAGGATCAGATCTCCCCGAAGAAGGTAGAACAACTGCGTGTGGTCGAAGCGGAATTGCGCCAAGCCAGCGGCCGTCTTGAGGAGATGAAGAAGATAGCGCGAGGTGTGGCGAACGACCTGGAATATTCCAGTGCTCGGACGTTGCGCTTTGCAGCCGCCACCGTGGTGGAGTCATGGTCCAAGCAAGGTGCCGGAGATGAAGCAGTGCCCGGGATTGTGCGCAACGCAGTGACATGGACGGTTCAGGAACAAACCGAATCTCTTCGCCGGCGACTGGAGGCGATGGCCCACAAACTCCATGAAACTCTCCGCGCGACTGCCAAGGTGCTTGAGGTTGAGGACGTGCCTGGAGAACAAGAGTTTGCCGGCGTGGTGCGAGAAATGCCAGCCTTTGACCCAGGTGAGCTCAATATCCACTTAACCCGGCCTTTTCTGTTCAGCTTACTCGGAGGAAACCTTTCGAGATCGATCGTGACCAAGCGCCTGGCAGGTACGATGGGGGGGCAACTTGCGAAATCCTTATCCGCCTACCACGCTTTGCTGTATGACTGGTCGGAGCGGACGCTGGCTCAGATTCAACGCCGATTTGACGCTTATGCTAACGGCTAACACTGCGGCAAAGTCACCCTTCCGTTTAGCTGGCACCCGCGGTGGCGCACTTTCAGGGGATGTTGTTGTTGTGTCAATATAGGTTCTGGGTGTGTAGTCGGCAAACCTTATGCGCAGACCGTACACCGCCAGAAGCAGAATGATTGCACGGTCGCGAATATGGCTCGGACGCTCTGTGTTGAGATTGGCAATCAAACGCTGGATCTGTTCCCAACTTGGGCCTTCCGGAAGTCCGGCCATTGAATAGATGCTTGGGCTCTGTATGGTCTCCGCCAATCCAGGTATGCGGACGATCTTTACAACACGCTCTTCCGTCTCGAAGCGCGAAGGATGAAGGATCATGGGTACGAATGGGGCACGACGGGGCGCAGTTCCTTCATTCAGGATTACGGGGTCCTCGAAACCATCACCAAGGTTGAACCAGCCAACAATGCCTGCTCCAAGGCGAAAACCACGAGTATGGTCCGGCGCAAGCCGGGCGCATCACCACTGCTGTTTGGCGAATTCCTCATGCAACTGTGTGCCTTTGTTTTCCTGGAGGACATTTCAGGGGAACTCCCGCCATACGAGGAAACCTATCTAAGCGTGCCAATGGACGCGCCCATGCGGGAGGCGTATCGCGAGCTCGAAGAGGACATGCGGAAGGCGTTGAAAGCCCACAGGGGAAATCGGTCCGTGCTGAGCACGATGCTCAATACTCTGCTGCTGTACCCGGATCACCCGTACGGAATTGGAACGCTGTATGGCACTGAGTTCGATCCTGAACTCAAACGCAGGGTCCGATTCGTGATTGCAGAACCCCGTGACCTTCCCGAGGACCGGATTTATTCGAAGGAACGAAAACTAATCGAAGAGATCAAGAAGGAACTGTTAGAGGGACGGCGGTGCCAGGTCTTTGCCGTATACACGCAGAAGCACGACGTTACAGCACGACTTCAACGAATTCTGAGCAACGAGGGAATCCACACCGCTGTCTTGCGCGCAAGTGTGGATACCTCGAAGCGTGAGGCCTGGTATGCCAGACAAATCAAAGACGGAGTCCAGGTGGTGATCTGCCATCCCAAGCTGGTGGAGACAGGTTTGGATCTTCTGGATTTCCCGACGATCATTTTCTATGAGTCCGGCTACTCTCTACACACCTTGCGGCAGGCCAGCCGGCGTTCGTGGCGCATTGGACAAAGGCGGCGGGTGCGCGTGAAGTTCCTTTGCTCGGAAGGGACGATGCAGACCTCGTGTTTGCGCCTCATGGGGAAGAAGCTGCTCGTGGCGCTCACCATGGAAGGCAAGTTTGCCGGCGAGGGATTGCAGAGCATCGATGAAGACGATGACATGCTCTCGGCGATGGCGCGGGAATTGGTCGAGAGGAACGGCATCGGCGATAGTGCCGACTCCGTTTGGAGAGCGCTCAGTACGGAACATCAGAAGCTATTTCCGGGAAGGTCTCATAGCGAGGATGAAAGCTCATCCATCGAGATGCCGGGAGTTCTGATGGAAACTCAGCCTGATCCCGCAAGCCTTGTTGAAAGCGCCATGGACGCCGCTTCTATCGTCGTCTTCGGGCAGCGACCGCAATCGTTCTCCGGTAGGAGGCGGCGCGGGAGGCCGGTGGTTCCGGAACAGGCGTCCCTATTCGGCTTCAGTTGATCTGACATAACCGGATGTCAGGTGACACTGCAGCCCTCGCCGCTCGCCACGCAAGTCTGCTCTCCTGAAATTGCTCAACCCTCGCCAGCAATTCGGTGCATTTGCTCTGCCGCATCTCTCTCGCCCTTCAAGAACTTTGTTTCAAATCGACGTTTCAAATCAACTAGGAGGAAAGCAGTATGTCAGAAACTGGTACGCTCATTGGTTATGGCGGCCGGACCATTGGCCGCGAAGAACTAGCGCTGGTGCCCACACCACTAGCAACCGAAACCCACCGCCCAGTGCCACATCATGAGATTGTCCAAGCGCTGATCGAGACCCTCGGATTTCGGCACATTGGCGTTGTCCACGACGAGTATGCAGTGTCGCCGGACGGCATGAAAGCCTTCGGCGTTTTGGATCTCGCAACCGAGATGGAGGGATGCCGCTTCTCGATCGGACTGCGAAATTCTCACGATAAGAGCATGCGTTTGGCCATGACCTGTGGTTATCGCGTGTTCGTGTGCTCGAACATGGCGTTTGCCGGGGATTTTACCCCCGTGCTCGCGAAGCACTCAAAGTCGTTCTCGCTCATCGACTGCATCTCGGTGGGTGTGGACCGGATGCAACGCAACTTCGAGCCGATGCGAAGGCAAGTGGAAGCCTGGCAGAAAAGTGAACTGACGGACGTCACGGCCAAGGTGGTAATCTACGAGGCGTTTGTCGAGGGCAAGTTGGAAGCTCCCAAACATCTTGCCCGCACCGTGCACGACCTGTACTTCGAGCCGCAGTACGAAGAATTCAAGCCGCGAACCATTTGGAGTCTCTCGAACGCGTTCACTTCTGCGTTCAAGGACCTGGAGCCTATTCCGCAGTTCAGGGCGACAGCCAAGCTGGGTGAATTCCTGGAGGCCCGGTTCTCACAATCGTTCTAGCATGCAGGGCGGCGGTACCGGCCGGCCGCCCCCAACTTATTCGCACGTGTTAGTGGGTGGATTCTTCCTGGATGGCGCAGCCGCGATCGATAGCCCTTACACTGCTGTTGATGAAACCTGTGTCCATTCTCCTTGTCTTCTGTCGATCGTAGGGTGTCGGACGTTCCCACGCTCTTACGTCTCCAGGGTTTTCGTGAATTCGCGTACCAATTCAAACCCTTCTCGAAGTTCCATCGCCAGATCGCACTCCTTCGCCAGCGCATCGAACACCGGCTCCCATTCTGCTGGCGGTGGATCAAGTTCCTTAGGCACGTTGTGGGTCGCGCGTTTCATGAACGTTGCACGGACCGCTGCAGCGGTTTTGCTTTTGTCGAGCGGTTCTCCGTTGATCAACAGCACCATGTCGATAAGGTCCTTGGTTCTGGTGTTTACACGCTCACCTCGTGGCAGCGTATACGCATGCAGCTTTTCCGCAAATTGCTGCTCCGCCGAAATGACGGGGAAAGACGGCGGCGCTACGCCCCCGAAGCCAAGCCAGTCTTCGCCGGTAACTATCTCCAGAGGCTCCAGCACTTCGTCCCCAACGCCGACGTCGACATGAAAGCGCGCAAAGTCTCGTCCATCCATTCGTGCTTGGACGGGATACCGGCTGCCGCCTTCCGGAGCCCCGTCCAGATCCTCTCTCGCTTCTCCGACGAGGAATTCGAAATAGTCGTCGAAGCGCGTCGCGGCCGCTTCTTGGAGCATGGCGCGCACTTGTTCACCCCGCTCCTTCGGATCTTTTGAGAGACGCGTGCCATCGTGCAGCGTCAAGTCGATGTCCTTGGTCGTCCGCGCGGAATGCATCCGCAACTCCATGGCGTAGCCGCCCTTCAGTACCCATGGATACGCCGCCTTCGGTCCCTTCGAAAACATTCGCGCCAGGAAGCGGTCGAACGCCACTTGCCGGCGTAGGCGCTGCAGGTCAGCGCCTTGCTCGCGCGCGCGAGTCTGCAACCGAGTTTCGAGCGCGGCACGAAAGGCGCCGGCTGTCTTGTAGGATTTCGCCCCGTCCGTCACGCGGGCTGCCCGGCCAGCTCCCGAAGCGAACGTTGCAGTTTATCGTCGGGCATGCGATCGATTTCTCTTCTTCCGATGAGGCCACGGCGTATGGCTTCGTCGACGGCTAGCTTCAGTTGGCTCCGGTCCACGTGTCCGCTGTGCAGTAGATCCACGATGGTTCTGAGCGGACGCGTCACGCGGATCCCGTGCATTTCCTGAACTTCGCTGGTGTCGAGGTGTGCCCGGTGAAGCACCAGAACCTCCGGAATCGCGCTGTTGCGGCGAAACTCTCTCGGCACGGTCATGTGCAGCTTCGAAGGCATGAGGTCCGATAGTTCATGAAGACTGAGGGCCGTGTCATGGCTGTAGGTGCCTTCAGGCACTTCTTGCCGATTTTGGGACCAGAGATACCAAAGCATCAGGTCGGGGCGCTCCGGAGCCGGAAAATCGGCAAGGCGGTAGATCCCGCGGTGCTCACGAATCCAGTTTCCGGCGTTCACATGGTAGGAGTGCGTCTTCTCGGCGAACCCCGACCGAGTGGCTTGCTTGGTGGTGAAGAAGCCCTGCTGGGATTGGGCTATTTCATGGAGCCGTCGAGCGACTTCTTTATAAGGTCCTGGCATTACACATTCCCCCAACTTTCTTGGGGGATTATGCGCTATCGCTGTGCGCGCAGGCAATAGGCCTCGCGTATCACGTTGTTCCTACAAGGCCTTACAGGGACTCTAGCTATTCAACCGGTAGCATAATCCCCCAAATTCTTCAGGGAATTGTGAGGTCTGGAAACCTGCCTTCCCGTTTAAGGAGTAAAAGCCATGTTTCAAGAATTGATGCCGCTGCTCGCGCAACGAATCTTGCTGCTCACCCTCTCGCGTGTGAGCGACGACGAGATTTGTGTCAACGTCATCCCAAAATCACTGAAATCCGATCCGCGAGATGGCGACGCTGCGCTCACCACACCGCTGAGCGTCACCGGCGCTCCCAAAGAGCTTGACGAACAACTGCCGAGACAACTGGTGGAGTTTGTGGAGACTCACTTGGGGCTGTCCTCAACCTTGAAGATCGCGAAAGAACAGATGGAGGCCGCTGCCAAAGCAGCAAGGGAAGCAGCCAAGAAATCAACCACTTCGAAATCCCATGCTGGGTCCAGCAGAAGCGCAGAGGAACCGCAATCCAATGCGGAGCCAACTCAGGCGACGGCGACCAATGCCGTGGGCGCCGGCGCGAGCGCCGGGAGCTTGTTCGACCTGGAGCCGAAGAATGACAAGTGAAGAATAGGTGATCCTGTGTTGTTGCGAGCCTATCGGCAGTGCTCAGGTCCAGCTGCCGTATGAACATCGTTGCCCAGCAAACAGGCAATCAAGAAGTTCCAGATGTTTGCCGAACGGGCATCGCCCGAGCATAACTTTCTCGAAACAGAGAAAAGATCACAACGCTTTCCCGATGCGGCGGCGAAGATGCCAACGTAGGTGAAAGGAGAAGCGGCGTGAAACAGAAAAGCGATAGGAACCGATGGGTGATGCACGTTCCTGTATTAAGTACGTCGCACATCAAGCAAGAAACGCTCAATAACTTAGGCCCTGAGTTTCAGGTCCTTAACATGAAGGAAGGCGCATTTGTCTGGATAGGCACCGAGGCGTATGCCAGTGCCAATACGCCCGAAGAACTGAAACCTGTAATTAGGTGGATGAATAGCGCGTACCCGAAGGAATGGTGGGTGCGCTTTGACCGGGACGGCGACGTTATCCCAGAATTACCAGCCTTTGAGTGGTAGTTGCGACCTTGGCGGGCTGTCCCCAATTCGGGCAATCATTTTCTAGTCCTCTCTGCTGGAGAGAGCAAGGAATGACACCATAGAAAAAGGAGTCGTTATGGAGGTACACGTTCTCGAACGCGAATTTCTCTACAACGGGGTCAAGCTGCCTGACACTACGCCAACGATGACCCCCGAACAGGTCAGAGACACGTACACGCATCTGTATCCAGAAATCGCTACAGCCGCTATCGAGGGGCCTGAAACGGTCGCTGGCAAACTGGTTTACAAGTTTGTTCGCGCCATCGGGGCGAAAGGGTGATGAAAGAGGACTTCCATGACCCGGAGGAATCTAGCTACCGCAGCCTGTCGAACCATCACTGAAGACGCGAAACGGGTCCTCAGAGCGCTGGAAGAGGCCACCGATGGCCGCGTCAATACGAATGATCCGATCATGGAGCAATTAAGACAATGTCCAGAAGCATTCAAAGTCGGGGAGATTCTCGGCAAGGCGTTCGACTCGCTCAAATACGCTCAGGACGGAAGCGAGATCGGACACCGATACTTACCGCCCGCGGGCGTGGTCCTTCCTCCGCTCGTGTGATCGGGCTGCCGCTAGGCATTACGTTCCCCAGGCTCAAGGGAATTCGATGGCGCTACTGCACGAGATGGGATGAGGGACCGGCAGCGGTATTGGGCATGAGCCTGCTGAGGTTGGGAATTTGCCGCCCCCATGACTGGTCGGGCGGCGCGGTGGACTTTGTCGAGCGCGGTTTCAGAAGGTTCTGCTCGCAGAATCGCGCTGTTGACGTGAAGAGGGTGTGGGTTGGCGACCTGCGAATCACGGATAGTCTTTTCGAGCTGACAGAGCCGGAGCGAAATCAGGTCGAAGCCGGAAGAGAAGGAGTGACCGATCATTTGTATCTGGTCGGTGACTACGAAGCCGCTGCTTCCATCCCAATTGGTGCGACGCTCGCGCGCCTCGAAACGGAGAACAATCTCCTTCCAGCCGCCTTTTATCAGGTCCTCACCACCAATCTCTACAAATGGATGCGCGTGTACGACTACTTAGACGCCCAGGAGCACGCCGAGATGTGGATGGAGGATCTGAACGACGAAGAATTGGAAGCGTCGGTCTATCGCAAAGTGGACTTGGAAATGCCAGCTTGTATCAAGAGACACGCTAAGACGCTCAAGTACGGGAGAGCCCGGAACCTGCTGCAGGAAATCACGCCCCACACAAGCGCGGCTCGCGAACTAGTCCGACGCTTACTTGAAATGGACGATCATGGCCAAGGGCACGAACACGCATGGCCCGGCCGACTCAGTGAGGGGGACGTACCAGGCATCGACGAATGGCTCATGGATGCCGAGAATTCTCGGCCCGGATGTCTGATCACCTGGTACGAGAATGATGCGATCAACGCCTGCTTTGACGAAGAAGCGCAGCACATGGGTGAGAACGGTCCTTGCCAGCCGAATGTGGCACTTCCCATTCATCTGGACGTGCCCATGAAAAGGCTAGATGAAGAAGTGCGGCGCGTCTTCGATCACGCCGGAGCGATGCTTCGCTCGTTGGCTTCCGCCGCCAAGATCGTCGAAATCATCAGGGACCACTACGATGAATATCTCCGTGAACATCGGCTCGAGTCAGGACTTCCGGTTGAGCCGGGTGCTGCTGGTATACGGGAAGAGTAGCTATCAGGGCTACCCGTATCGCCATCCTTTTGTAACTCTCCATGAAGTGATGCATGACGGCGACGTCGCACGACTGGCGGAAGGCCAGTTGATGACGCCGCAGATGCTGATCGACCTGATGGCCGGTCTTGGTAGATCGGTCCCAGCCGAGATCTTGCCGGCGCGCGTGCTAGTACGCACGGCGGAAATGATTGTTTGGTGGAGCCCCGCCCGCGAGCAGACCATGTTCTTCGGTGACCGCGGTGGCGATCCTGCCTTAAAGAGCATGAATGGCAAGCTCTATCCGCACCCGCCGTTGCTATTCAAAGCGTGCGGATCTCATCTGTGGGTCCGTGCGCTTGGCAAGGACGAACGGCCGAAGGCGGAAACCAACCTGTGCATGGCCCCGTACTGGAACTGCTACGACAACGGAGTTTGTTGCACCGGGAGCATGAAGATTCCGCAGGAGAAATCGGTCACTGCCATTGACTTGTGGGAGGAGTCGTTCTTCCAAAGCGAATTCACGCACGCCTCCGGCGTGCGCAAACACATTCGTTTTCGCGGCGGCTTTCTGGCGATGTGGCAATCGCTCGCGGGACAAAGAGCGTTTCCAGCGAAGTATCTCGTGAAGCTGCCGCAAACGCTCGGGGAATTCGTGAGGAACGATGACCACAGCTATCGAAACGACAATCGCCCAGAAGACTGAACATCAGATTCCTAGTGCACTGCTGCAGAAGAAAGTTCGGATCACGGTGGTGGGTTGCGGTGGAACGGGAAGCGCTATTGCCGCCGGATTGCCGTATCTGCACCAGGCCATGGTTGCTTTAGGGCACCCGCACGGGCTAGATGTGACCTTGGTCGACGGCGACCGGATTTCCCGCACCAACTGCGTCCGCCAGCCTTTCAGCGAGGGTGAGATCGGCTTGCACAAGGCGACAGTATTAGCCACCCGGATCAATCTGTTTTGGGGCCTGGGATGGAAGGGAGTGCCGCACTTCGTCGATGAAAGTTGGGGGCACGAGACCGACATTCTGATCGGCTGCGTGGATTCTCGTGCCGCGAGGAACGCAATGACCCGCACGCCAACCTACTGGAACTGCCACTATTGGCTGGATCTGGGCAACAACGCCGATAGTGGCCAGTTTGTGCTGGGCCAGCCTGAGAACCAGAGAAACAAAGAGCAAGACTTGCGCTTGCCGACGGCTCCCGAACTTTTCCCCGAGATCATCAACACGAAGCTCGATAAGAAGGACAGACTTCCGCCATGTAGCGCGTTAGAAGCATTGGAGCGGCAGGAGCCGTTCGTGAACCAGACACTCGCCTACCAGGCGTTGGCGATGCTTGCGCGGCTATTCCGTTATGGGCGGCTTACGTACCATGGCGGGTTCGTGAATCTGCGGACAGGCCGGACAACTTCGCTCCCTGTCAGCCCGGTTGTCTGGGGACGAATGATAACGGTGCAAATTCGTCGCCCACGCTCGAAAGCAAAAGGGAAAAAAGTGCTCACCCGATGAGTCCCAGTTTTCGGGGCGTGAAACTCCGCTGCTATGACTCCACGATTGCGCCCCGCTCATTGAGGGATACCCGCCGCACCGCGCGCAACGGTATGCCGAGATGATAGCGAGCGTGTCTGCGCTCGCCCGCTCGAACCAAAGCACCTTTGGCTACGAGGTCGACCAGATCGCGCGTCGCCGTTGCCGGCGAAGCCCCGGTGATCGTGCTGTAGTTGCCGGCGCTAAGCCCACCCTTGAATCCCTCCGAGCCCTCCCGAAACATGCGCAGCAGGACCTTCTCTTGCCTGTCGTTAAACTGGCCCCTCAGCCGGTCAACCAGTTTCGCTTTGTCGATTAAGAACTCGACTTGTGCAATGGTCCGTCGCTGTGCCTCGATGGCTATACCGGCAAACCATGCCAGCCAGGCAGTGATTTCGTTCTGCTTGTTGGCCGCTTCGAGCGCGTCGTAATAGCTCTTGCGCCTGCCAAGAATGGTCGCCGCCAAGGCGGTTAGCGTCGGTTGTCCCAAGGTCTGTGCCAGGCATTTTTCGGCGATCGCCCGGCCAAGTCGCCCATTTCCATCCTCGAACGGGTGGACGCTCTCGAAATAAAGATGCGCTATTCCCGCTCTTGTGAGCGCGGGCAAAGGCTCTTGGCCGCCGGGCGCTGTTCGGTCAAACCAGTCGACAAATCGTGCCATCTCCGGCGCCACCTGCGATGACGGCGGCGCCTCGAAATGTACTTTGGGCTCATAGACAGCCCCTGACACCACCTGCATGGGTTCGCCGCTGCTTCGATACCGCCCGACATCCCTTAGATCCCGCCTGCTGCTGACTAGGATCCGGTGCCATCGAAACAGAGTTTCATCGGAGAGAGGCGCCGCAAATGAACGGTAGAGGTCCACCATCATCTCCGCTATCCCTTGTTCAGCCGGCCGCACGCGCCGATTGTCGGTCGACAGTCCAAGTTGCTTGCGTAGGGAGGATTGGACGCTCGCACGGTCCAAGGTCTCGCCCTCGATCTCCGAGGTCGTCACCGCCTCGGTACTCATCGCCTCAATCGTGAGTTGATCACGCTCGTCGGTCTCAAGATGTTTGACCGTTCCCACCAGCACACCGCCCCCGACGAGGAACTCCTGTTCCGCCGTTACGAGTCGACCCTGGTCCCAGGAGAAGTTGGGCCAGTCCGGTTGTTGCCAATTCCATACCATATGAGCGATAGCGACCCTCTATATCGCTCATATTATCATAATTATTGAGCGATAGCCGCATCTGGTATCACTCCCCCTGGGGGAATGGTCCTGCCAAAGCGCAGATTACAGGGCGCTCAGCAACATGGAAGATCCGAATTGTAGCTCGTTAGTTAAGTTATACATTGACATCGTAAGCTATGAAGTATATCTTTAACTTGTCAACGACAAAGAAAGCATAAATCTATAAACTGTCGCAACCTGGGGTCGGCGATGCGCAACGAATTCCGCAATCTACGCGTGAAGCAATTGGATCGCACACTCGAGCCGTTTCGTGCGGTCGCGAAGACTCCACGCCCGCAGAAAGGCTGGCTTCGTGCCATCCGAGAAGCAGCAGGCATTTCTGCCAGCGAAGTTGCACGCACACTGAAGACAAGCCGCCAGCTTCCGGTCCAGCTGGAAAAGGCCGAAGCCGAGGACCGCATTACCTTAAAAAGTCTGAGAGCAGGCGCGAATGCGCTTGGGTGTGAGTTGGTGTATGCGCTGGTGCCGAGGGCGAATTCGCTCCATGAGCTGATCGAAGAACGGGCCCGCTCCCAGGCCAAGAAACAGGTACTGGGCGTCGAACACTCGATGGCACTCGAAGATCAAGCCGCGGGCCGCGTTGATGAAGCAGTGGAAGCGGAAACCAAGCGACTACTCAGAAAGCGTGGCGTACGGTGAGTCTCTTCACCGAGGGAGAAGGGAATACACCTCTGTCGGCCGATGAACGGGCCGATCTCATTCCCAATCTGGCGACCAAGGAAGAGTTAAATGAGTGGGAACGGCAGAACATTCTCGAAGCGTATGCGTGGGCACTCGCACCCAACAATCTTCACCGGCGTGATCCTCTTGTCGAGTCATACATAAGAGATCTCCATCTGCGAATGTTCGATCAGACATGGAAGTGGGCCGGAGCCTATCGAACCACCGAAAAGAATATGGGTGTTCCCCACCATGAAATTCGTGAGAGCCTTGCCGCCCTGCTGGGCGATGCGCGCTATTGGATGGAGCACGAAACTTATGCTCCCGATGAACTCGCCGTTCGCTTTCATCACCGCTTAGTTTTCATCCACCCCTTTGCGAACGGCAATGGCCGCCATGCGCGCCTAATGGCGGACGTGCTCGCCCAGAGACAAGACCGGCCCGTCTTTACTTGGGGTGGCGCGGATCTGGTGCGCGCCGGGGACTTTCGTCAACGTTACATTGACGCGCTACGCGCGGCCGATGCGAACGATATCGGGCCCCTTCTGGTGTTCGCGCGCTCTTGAGGACCTCACGGAAGAACACCTACGCATTTATTCCCGTCCGGATCTCGTCCATCAACGCAGTCTTGCAAATCTGAGAGCAAGTCCCTACAAACGTGGTTGCCCGTAGATCTCCTGACGCGGCAGCGGCCGATGATGCATCGACTGGATCATCGGAGCACAAAAGAAACGAAATGGAGGTTAGACCATGAGCCAAAGTTTTCGGCGAGTGAAGGAAATTTGGAATATGCACTCCTCCTGCTTCGTTGAACCGGAAGAGTTGATTACACTGCTCCACGACCTTGCCGCCAGGGTGGGCACGGCCAGCGACGAACATGGTTACGGGGACAACAATGCAGTCTGGCTTGAAGACGGCAAAAGGGTTTTGGACTACGTGGAGGCAGACGAGCGCTTCAATGCCGCCAGTTTCAAAGACAGCATGGAAGAGCAAGGGGTAGTCATCGACAAGAATGACCTGAGCACGCTGATCGACAATATGCGGAGCCTAGTAAAGCAGTGGCGGAAATCCATCGGGGAACACGGAGAACTGGTGTTCTACATCGATGCTTGAAAGTGGCAGACGTGAGACTTCAAGTGATCGCCCGTTTGGCCACTGCATCTCACTGATCTTCCCGCGCATCGCGTTACTTGATACCGAACCATATTTCCGTCGTACACTGGATCCCTCTCGCCAGTCTGAAATGAAAGCTGCAGCTCACAGCCGATCCCGCGAATATCGACTTCTGTCAATCGAATCCACTGCGGAGTTCCTTGCTCACAAGATCGCTGAAGAGAGTCTCACAATCCTGTGCGGCGCTGGAATATCACGGAATTCCGGTTTGCCCTCAGCTTCAGAACTCGCGCGCGCAGTGCTCGAGACAATCACTAGGGACCCTCGGCACGGCGCCAAGATCCTCTCGAACAAACTTCCGTTCGAGGCGTTTGTGGAAATCTTAGATCGCTACCTCCCAGTAGGGCGACTCCTCAGATTATTCTCTCTTGGTGATCCCAACACGATCCACCTACTGATCGGGAAACTCTTCAATGCACGATTGATGAAGGTTGCCTTCACAACAAATTTCGATGTGCTGATCGAACGCGGATACGCAACTGGCTTGAGCCGCCACGGTCAAACTCTTCGTGTGGTTTCCAGCGAACAGGATATCCGAGACTTTGGCCGACTTTCGGCGGCGCCCAACCTGCCGACTCTCGTGAAACTCCATGGAACAATCGATCGGCCAAGGACAATCAAAGCGACGCTGAGCCGAGTTGCGCGGAGGAGCCCAGGCAGCGTGCTCGCACCTACCATCAAATACCTTTTCAACACGGGAGAACATTCGACCGTTCTTATCGCAGGGTACAGCTGTTCCGATCGATTTGATATCAATCCTTTACTGCCGAATCAGGCCCGCGGATCAAAAGAGATTATTTACATTCGCCATCCTCTTGAAGCTGTTTCGGCTGACTATTTCAAATCGGAGCTGTTACCCGCGATCTTCGAGGGCTATAGCGGTCAGACAGTAGTCTGCGATGCCAGTTCGCTCTTGAAGGAGGTTTGGAGACGGCTTGTTCCGCGGGCAGGACCCGTTCTGGTTACTCCTGTGAGCACAACGAACTGGACCACTTTCATCCAGAGCTGGAAAGATGGTGCCGTTCCTAGGTGGACCAGTCTCGGTACGCGAGCGGGCGGTGCGAGCCTACACCTTGCGCTAGCGGACCTTCTTTCAGATGTGGGCGAGCCGGACAGCGCGGTTCGAGGATTCCTAGATATCGCTTCTTGGGCCAAGAAGAGCCGTGATGGCCTCCTCGAAAGTCTGGCGTACATGAAGGCCAGCGAGTGCCACATGAATTACAATCCGGATCCGAAGCGCTTCTAGGGTTCGTGATGTCAGCAGCAAAGGAAATCGTTATCGTCGAGCACAGCAAAGAGCTTTCCCTGAAGGCAAGCAAGGAAGCGGGGAGCAACGGGTCGGGAGACGCAAACGGTACGCATACCGCGGGCGCGGACGGCCCTCCAGCAGTGAGGCGACGTCTGCCGGACGAGCGCCACAGCTTGACCCATCACTTCTCCGTGGGCGGGCAGGAAGGTTACGTCACAGTTGGTTTATACGAAGATGGTCTGCCAGGCGAATTGTTCATCAGGATGGCGAAGGAAGGCTCGACGGTTTCCGGGCTCATGGATTCCTTCGCAACCGCAGTGTCCCTGGCGCTGCAGTATGGCGTCCCGTTGCGGGTGCTGTGCGACAAGTTCAGCCACACACGGTTTGAACCAAGCGGGTGGTCGGGCAATCCAAAGATTGGCTACGCCAAGTCACTGACCGATTATTTATTCCGCTGGCTCGAACTGCGCTTCCTGAAAGGCGAGCAGCGGCTTCTGTTTGAATTGCCCAAGCTGGCCCAACCGCAGCGTGACGTGACCAGTGTAGTCGAGGGCTTGGGGCAGATCGTAGAGTTGGGAGACGCACCTCCGTGCCAATTCTGCGGCTCACTGATGGTGAGGAACGGCTCCTGCTATCGATGTATGACCTGTGGCAGCACGAGCGGGTGCTCATGAGTAGAATTCTCGGGTGAAATTCTCAAGTGAATCAAGAAGAAGAGAGCCGGCAGGAGCACGCGGAGGGATTAATGTGGTTGTGATGTCCCGGCAGCGTGCGCCCCAAAGGCTCGCTGAAATGCGTTCTCGGACAGTCTCCGAATCATTTGCGCCTTCTTCGCCCTGTCCTTCGGGTGCGATTGGAAGTCGTGCCGTCTAACAACTTCGTCGGGCTCGGGAAGCGGTGCAGGTCGCCTTGTTGCTCGCCCGCCTTACAGACGAGCCGAGCTCCCTTTGCAAAGCAATGTATGCAAGACTCGGTCTGCGATGGCGGATCAGGCTCGATCATGCTGAAACGCGCATCGCACGCTGCGCACTCGTATAGGTAGACGTCGGGCATGGGTCACGTCTTTGACGAAGCTGAGGCTCGTGTATGGCCTCCGATGATCCTACTGGTGCTAAGCAGCCTTCTTCTGCTGCACCTTCACCTTCGCCCACCTTGCCCGCTGTGCCGCCGCGATCTTCCTACGGGCTGACGCTGACATGGTGCGCTTGGGTTTCGTCTTACTGGCTTGGTCGTTCGCAGTTCTCTTTGCCCATCGTGCTTTCTGCGCGAGGCTGATTCGCTTACGAGCCGAGGCTGACAGGCCACGCCTCGGTTTCGTATCGGGACTCCTGCCGTTCGACTTCCCAAGAGCCGAAAGAGCCGCATCAACGCGTTTAAGCTGACTTGCGAGATTCGTTCTCTCTACGCTCAACGCCGACACTATAGACGCCAGTCCATCTAGATTTGCCATGGATCCCCCTTAGCACGGGATTCTAATTGATTTGCTCTGTTTCCTGAGCGCCTGGCTCGGGCTGGAGCCATTCTTTGGAAGGGCCACTCTTGCCTCTGCGAATCGCGTTATTCCCGCTTGCGCGTCTGGCCTCAGCCGTTCACGACGGCACGTCCCCGCTCAAACCCCACATCAATCTTCTGCCGCCCAGCCTGAGTTGCGGCGGGAATCGCCAATTCCTGCGACGGAAACGTACCGGGCAGGTAAAACTGCGTCTCGGTTACGCCAGTGCCGTCATGCTCCTCGATGGAGAACTCCGCCGAGAATCCACCGTCCCGCAGTTCATGTGACCTCGCCTCGATGACGTAGCCCTTGTATCCACACCTGCTTTTCATGATCGCAACCTCGTGGGCTTCAATTATTGTACTTCCGGCTCTGGGCGTTTTCTGGTCAGCGAATTCAACGGGAGGAATGCAGTGGTCATACTACCGCAGCACGGATGCATCTGAGTCCGGCGTGAGCTCCGATAACCCGATCCAAGCGCCAGTTATCGGGCATGAGTATGGCGGGGGTCGGCGAGAAACGGCCCAGGCGCTTGCGCTGCCTTTGCCTGATCAAGACTCGCTTGTGCGGAGCCGACCTGGGCTTTGTGGGGACGGGGATCGACTACAAAAAAGGAGTTGCCCTTTCCGGAGGCTCTCGCCGTCCTGAAAGTACCGATCGAGGATGCGTCCGGTGGCCTGCGGAATCACGGTGACGGATCCGAAAGCGGCGCTTCTGCCGATTTCGTCCAGGTATCTGGGTACGCGCTGCACGGCTGCGTTGGCTACAATTACCAATGGCGGTGGCATGATCGGCTGGGACATCACCCCGGCCGCTACCGCTAGCGTCGTCGCAGCACGGCTGCAAAACCGAGCCATCCGCATCGAATATTAAGACTAGTCCTCATCGTCCTGTCCATTGCCATCCTCATTCTGAAAGGGCGTTGTCTCATACCGAAGGTGCTAAACGCGGAACAACTAGAGACTCAAGTACAGAACTGCGGCGATCACGCGATGCCGGTCTTCCTGAGTCGGCGTGTGACAGTTGCTGGTCGTCCAATTTCACTGCACTTCCGATTTGTTGCAAAGCATGGGATCGCGCGGCAAGCACATCCCGCCTCGCGCAGCCCAGGAGGACAGAGCAATCCTGATCGGAGTAGCGTTCCAGTATCGATATCACGTAGACAAAACGCTCGAACGGTCCAAGTTCCAGAACCGCGGCAATCTCTTCCGGTTCCGCCGGTAGCGTTTTGCTATCGCTGTTGAGTGAGACAGCATTCGAATCGTCGGCTCCTTCCGTTACCAGCGCGTTCAAGAAGCTCGATCCCATTCCACAACTTAAAGCGACGGCCAAGCTGGGAGAGTTTCTGGAAACCCGGTTCTCGCAATCGTTCTAGAAGGCGGGGCAGTATTGGGCGGCCTCCTTTCTTACTTGAAGACGCGTTGTCGATCGGCGTGGATCGGATGCAGCGGAACTTTGAACCGTTGCGGCGGCAGGTGCAAAGTTGGCGGGCCGAACAACGGTCTGCAGAGGCGGCAAAGCTCACCGCGCGTTCATCGAAGGGAATAAGCTGAGGCATTATAGAAGTGTGTCTGCGAGCACGAGGAAGTCGGGGGCCGTGGCGTCGAAAGACGCAGGGGTAGGGGGACCTTGCTGCTGACCTGGTCCGTTCTCCAAAGGACGCGGAACGAAGGCGGTTCTTAGCCCACACGCGCGCGCGGCACTCAGATCATTCGGATGAGCCGCAACCATCATTACTTCCGAAGGTTGGCAGCCGAGCAGGTCCGCCGCTCCGAGATAAACCTCGGGATCCGGCTTGTAATGGCGAAACAGCTCGGCTGAGAGCACCATGTCCCAAGGCAATCCCGCGAACTTTGCCATCTCCACGAGCAATGAAATGTTGCCATTGGAAAGCGTGGAGATGACGAACTCCTTCTTCAGTTGCGCCAGTCCATCAACTGCATCAGGCCACGGAGTCAGGCGATGCCAAACGAGATTCAGATGATCCTTTTCTTGTTCACTCAATCCAGTGACTTTGAACTCGACCAGCAAATCGTCAAGAATAACGCGGTGCAATTGATCGAGTTTCATCCAAGGTAGTGATCCTCGGCGTACTCTGTTCATCGAAGGAACGTAACCTGCGCGCCAGCGGTCGGCGAACTTACCCCAGTCCACCTGTAGTCCTTTCGTATGGGTCCATTGATTGCCTTCACGGGTGATGGAACCGCGCCAATCGACGACTGTTCCGAACACGTCAAAGGCGAGAGCTTTGACACCAAACGGATTTGAAGGAGTTGGCATTCACACTGATTCTTTCACAGCGCATCCGACACAGCAGCAATAGAAGGAGAGCGCTGCGGGTACCTGAGGCGTAACGTTGAATGGTATGGTGTTCAACCATCGAAACTTGTTCTGGAAATCGTCGACCAGAGTCCAACTTCCAGATGGGCGGCAATACACCAACGGACTGAGCGGCGAAAGAATGCCACCCTACTCATTGGCTTCGATCCTGTATAAACACCAGCGGTTCTGCTCCTCGAATCCAAGACGTTCATAAAAGAAGCGAGCATCGTTGCTTTGGACGACAAAAACGTCGATGCGCTTTCCCTCATTCTGGGAGAGGACAGCGCGAAGCAGCGCGGATCCGACGCCCTGGCCACGCGCCGCCAGAGACACCCAGAGATCGCCGATGTGGATACCGGCTTTGCCCTCCCAACTCGAATAATTCTCGAAATATGAGACGAAACCGGCAATCTGCCTGGATTCATTGTCGCCGACCGATTCGGCAATCAAAATCTTCAACTTCGGGTTCGGACCAAAGACGTCTCGTGCCAACGCTGCGGCATCCAGGCGCGGAGCGTGTGCTGCGCCCTCAAAGGATGCCAGGTCAACGAGCATAGCCAAGATGGCTGGTCCATCCTCGGGCCGCGCAGTTCGGACTGAAACTAACACTCGACGTGCGGTCATTCTCCGACCAGAGCGAAACCTTCGTCGACCCAACCTGTAACGCCCCCGATCATCTCTTTGACCGGACGCCCGAGCTTGGAAAGACGGATGGCAGCTTTGTTCGCCCCATTGCAGTGCGGTCCTGCGCAATAGACGACAAACACCGTTTCAGGCGAATACTCCTTCATTCGATCCTCAGTGATCGTAAGCAGCGGGATATTGATCGCGCCAGAAACATGGCCTTTACTGTAGGCTTGGCGCCCGCGAACATCGACGAGCACGAAGTCAACCGTGCCGGAAGTGAGGGATGAATATACATCAGCACAATCCGTCTCAAATGTAAGTTTCTTCGCGAAGTGCTCGAATGCAGCGGGTGATAGCGCGGGAGCGATTTCGAGAACCCGGCTGACTTTCTTGGCGACAATTTGAGCTCTCTCAGCGAACTCTGTCTGGTTGCCCTGCACTACCGACATGGCAATGTCTCCTCCGAGATGATTTACTTCCGTCCCAGAATGAGCAATAGAGAAGATTCTTGCCAGTGGCCTAAATGCCAATTATCGTAAATAAGATGCCACGGCTCCCGCAGGACAAAAGAAATCGGATTTCCGCGTTCCATAAAGTAGTTGCCCTCGCCTATGAAGGACTCTGCACATTCGAGTTCGGCATCGTAGTCGAACTCTTTGGACTGCCTCGTCCTGAACTGGACCATTGGTATAGCTTTGAGGTCTGCGGGCTGGAACGCGGTCCGCTCCGCGCTACCGGGGGTGTGAGGGTGCTGCCGCGAAGAGGTCTCAATGGATTACTCGACGCCAACACGATCATCATCCCGGGTTGGCGCAATCCCGATGAGATGCCGCCACAACGGCTCATTCGCACACTTGTCGCGTCACACGAAAAGGGAGTGAGGCTTGTTTCCATCTGTTCAGGGATCTTCGTGTTGGCCGCCACCGGACTTCTGAATAGCAGGCGTGCCACGACACATTGGAGATATGTCGAGAAACTGGGCAGCGCTTTTCCCGCGATTTGGCTTCAGCCGGATGTCCTCTATGTCGATGAAGGAGACATTCTCACCTCGGCAGGCAGTGCGGCTGGAATCGATCTTTGTCTGCACATCATCCGTAAGGATTTTGGAACGCTGATTGCCAACAAGGTGGCCAGACGTCTGGTTGTCTCTCCGCACCGCGAAGGCGGGCAAGCCCAGTTTATCGAGAAGCCCGTCGACGAACAGGCGAGCCCTTGGCTTTCGCACCTACTGGATTGGAGCCAAGAGAGGCTGCACAATCCCATTACCGTGGCGCAGCTCGCGAACCGGGCGGGCGTGAGTAAACGGACCCTGAGCCGCCGATTTGTTGAGACGACCGGCACCAGTCCACTGAACTGGATTACGGCTTTACGCGTGAAGCGGGCGAAAGACCTGTTGGAGACAACAGTGCTTTCGATGGAAGAAATCGCCGACCGGTGTGGGTTTGGATCTGCCGCCACTCTTCGCCACCACTTTCGTGTCCGAGTCAAACTTAGCCCAAATGGGTACCGCGCACGTTTTCGCCGATCTGAAATGACGCGCGGCCTCTGAACTATCTTCCTCGCTTTTTATGCGTATTGGGGAACCACGGGCTAAGGCTTTCGTAGAGCGAGCATTTCAATGGCTGATGTAAGCGACAGCAGGACGAAGCCGTCCAGAACGCTCCTGTTTGCTCCTTGCGCCTTCAACCTAGCGGAAACGAGCCGCATGTTAGAGATCGCCTTGGGAGTTGCGCGCGACCCGGTAGGCAGCAGGGTGTTTCAAAGCCACTTCATCTCCGACGAAGGTGATTTCGAGCCGCTGATCGAGAAGCACGGCTTTGCCCTAACTCGGATGGAGCCACGCCTGACGCCGGAGAAGATCGAGCGCATCGCCAAAGTGGATCGAGGAGAGAAGTTCGCGCCGGCGCTCACCGATGAGGAGATGATTCAGCGCGTCGAGAACGAAGTTGCCGTTCTCAAGCGTCTCGCACCGGTTGCCGTCGTTACCGGTTCGTACCCATCGATTCCGGTCACCTGCCGCGTGCTCAAGATTCCGCTCGTTTGGGTCGTGCAGTCCACTTGGCTCCCCGATTTCTTTGAGCACGGCGCAGGCATGACGGACCACGTGCGGCCTGCCGCCATCAAGGCCGTTGCCGACTGTTGCATACTGGCGTTTATCAACTTCTGGATCAAGCACGGCTTTTTGGATTCTGTGAATCATGCCGCCAAACACTTCGGCGTTCCAGGGTACGAATCGATTTTCGATTACTGGCGCGGCGACATTTCCCTGGTCGCGGAGCCTCCCGAATTCACCGGCGTCAAACTGCCGCCCAATCATTTCTTCATAGGCCCGTTGATTCCTCAAGACGAATTTCCGATGCCCGAAGAAGTCAGGAACATTCCGAGGGACAAACCGCTCATCTACTTCGCCATGGGAAGCTCGGGCACACGCGAGATCGTCGTGAGAATCATCGAGAGTTTCGAGGGAAAGCCGTACCGGGTGATCGCTCCGGTGAAGTTCCAACTTTCTCAGCTTCCGAACGTACAGATCCCGTCGAATGTTCTGGTCGTCGATTGGGTTCCGGCGGTCCAGGTCAACAAGATGGCGGATCTCACGGTGATTCATGGCGGAATCGGTACGGTCATGACCGCCGCGCTAGCGGGCAAACCTGTTGTCGGGGTCGGTATGCAGATAGAACAGGTTGCCAACCTGGCATGTTTGGAGAGATTAGGGTTCGGGATACGCGTGCGAAAATCACGCAATCCGTCCCGAAAGGTTCAAGAGGCGATTGCGAAGCTGTTGAACGACGAAGACGCCAGATCCAGGGCTGCCAGCTTTGCTGAAGTCGTTGCACGATGGGATGGGCCGAGACTAGCGGCAGGGAGACTGGTTGAGCGTTACGGTGGATCGACGCAGCACTCCCGGCTGTAGTCCTCCGAGTGATAAGCCAAATAGAAGTTGAAGCGCGCAGAATCAGGCTCGCCGGAAGTCTGCTTCTGGAGATTTGACATTCACGGAACCCGAATCAGGAAACATTGTCACAGGCGTGTTCACGCCTGTGCTCGCAAAGCACTCAAAGACGTTCTCGCTCATCGACTGCATTTCGGTCGGAGTTGACCGAATGCAGCGCAACTTCGAACCGATGCGGAAGCGGGCGGGAGCGTTGCAGAAATAGGAGTTGACCGCCGTCACGGCCAACATTGTGATCTACGAGGCCTTTGTCGAAGGGAAACTGGCAGGAGCGGTTACAGGGCCGAGCGACACGGTTACCAAATGTAAGTGGCCACAACGGCGGCTGCGGAGGGCTCGTTCAACAAGCCCAGGACTTCAAATCCAGCGTCACGGAATGGGCGGGGCGTGGAGAGACGATCACCCGGACAATATCCAGGCAACGCACTATTGGTGTAACGGAGAAAAGGGATCAACCAGAATCGGCGATTGAGCCCTGTACTTCCGTATTACTGTGGGAATGCGCAGAGTTGAACTGCTGTGCGTGCCGTTCCCGGGCAAGGGCAGCTCCGATAGACCGGCCTACTGATTCATGGTTGCGCCGCGGAGTGAACTGAGGGCATCTCGTCGGGCGCTAAAGGGACCAACGTCGATCCAGTCCACCACTCCACCGCAAATCAGTGTGGATGCGATGTCGCCGATCGCCAGACTGGTGGTAACCCCAAATCCGCCGAGACCAGAAACGTGGAACAGCCCGTCGATTTCTGGATCCCATCCGATGACCGGGAGTCTATCGGGGGCAAAGGTCCGAAGGCACGCCCAGCTCCGGCGCAAGGAGATGTCCTCCAGTCCGGGAGCATGCTTCAAAAGCTTATCGACGAGGAGATCCTCGGCCGCGGGATCAACTTCAGGCATTCGGGGCGGATGCTCGGTTTCATCGCAGGGACAGAGAAGAAGGCCCGCTCCTTCCGGCCGCACGTAGTATTCGACATCGAGATCCCATACCAGCGGAGCGTCACGAGGAAGGAGTCCCGTGTCGCCGGAGACGAACAGGTGTCGGCGAAGCCGTTTCAGCGGGAGTGGAGCAGATTCGCGGCCAAGATATCCCGCCCACGCGCCTGCGGCATCGACGACGATGCGAGCACCGACTTCGCCACGTGGCGTTCGGACACCACGCACCACCGATCCGTCAACGATCAGCGATTCACAGGCGCAGTCGGTGATGATCTCAAAGCCGGCGTGCCTGGCCTCGGCCAGCATATCGCTTAGCAGGGCGTGGATATCAACGATTCCGTCGGTGGGGCAGAAAAGCGCGGAGTCAAATTCAAAACTGCTCAGAAACGGGAAGCGTTGCCGGGCTTTGGCAGCCGGCAGTAGTTCGGAGGGCACGCAGTGTTCGTGCAGCTGCGTAAGCCATCCGGCGGCTGGGTGTGGCTCTCCGTGAGTCAAATGCAGGCCTCCGCTCTGGCGGAGGACCGGAGATCCGGCGACAGTCTTGGCACGGAGCCGCTGAACGCCTTCAATGGCGAGCTTTCGAAGGACAGGATCTGCCTCCACTTGGCAGGCCATCGCCGCGTTGCGCCCAGAGGCGTGGCTTCCGGGCAGCAGTTCCCGTTCGAGAATCAAGCCGCTCGTCACCCCGGCTCGTGTCAGGGCCGCCGCAACTGAGGCTCCCGCGAAACCGGCGCCGATCACGATTACGTCTACCTCAGGTGGAATACGGCCGTGGACTGCCACAACATCAGTATATTCGGAGGGCGCACGGGCCGACCCATGATGGCGGTGCCCACTGTGAGGGAGGCACGTCGTGAATCATGACATGCGGTAGTTTGCTGGTTGCGGAGAAGGGGAGTAAACCGGCGAGCGACTGACGCCCGATCAGCCGACTTGCACGGGAAACTTGCGTCAATCCTTGCCCTCAATTAATGACTGTGTGCCATTTGCGAGACGGATTTGAGGAGTGACCTACACATGCCTTCGCGCGAAGGTTAGCACTTCATGCAACCACCAGCCAGCCTGCATCCTTCGCTTTGAGGCCAGCCCCTAGCGGCGAAGTTCGGCGGTAAAGGCTTGTCCATCTCTTCGACACACTGGGCAATGAGGCTGGAGTCCATTATGCAGATGTTCTGTCTCAGTTTACCTGCAGTCCATTCAAAGTAGATAGAAACGACGGTACCTTACAACCGGTTACTGACCTGACCGATCTTTTGTACCAAGTGGAATGTTAGTGTAACGCCTCTTTGGACAATTGTCCGTAGTCGTCGCCGGGGGTGTGGGGATGTGGGAAACGCGAAGCGTTTTCCATATCTCCATGCCCCTCTTGGTTCGGCAAGATGGCTTGTGGCGCCGGTGGTCTGTAGCCCAGTGCCGAGTGCGGCCGTTCCGTGTTGTATTCCACGCGCCACCTCTCCGTCAGAATCTGTGCCTCCTTCAGCGAGTAGAAGATCTCGCCATTCAAGAACTCATCTCGCAGCTTCCCGTTGAAACTCTCACAGTACCCGTTCTCCCACGGGCTCCCAGGCTCGATATAGAGCGTTTTCGTGCCCAGCTTTCCCAGCCACTTCCGCAACTCTTTGGCAATGAACTCCGGCCCATTGTCCGAACGGATGTGCTCTGGGATCCCGCGCAGCAACATCACATCCGCCAACGTTTCGATCACCTGCAAACTCCCCAAGCGCCGTGCCACCCGCAACGCCAAGCACTCCCGCGTATACTCGTCGATCAGCACCAGGATACGCAGCGCTCGTCCATCGTGCGTCATCGCTTTCACAAAATCGTAGCTCCACGCATGATTCGCCCGCTCCGGTCGCAACCGTACGCACGAACCATCGCCCAGCCACAACCGCCCTCGTGGCCGCTGTTTCTGCGGTACCTTCAGCCCTTCACGTCGCCAGATCCGCTGCACTCGATCCTTCCCCACCGGCCACCCCGCATCCCGCAACAGCACCGTGATGCGCCGGTAGCCGTACCGCCCATACTTCGCCGCCAGGGCCAGGATCGCCTGCGTTAGCTCGTCTTCGTCCGTGCGCCGCAGCGGCACATAGCGTTGTGTTCCTCGCCATTGCCGCACCACTCGGCACGCCCGCCGCTCACTCACTTCATACTCCTCGCGGGCATGCTCTACGGCGCACCGACGTCGCTCCGGGCTTAGAAGTTTCCCTCCGCAATATCCTTCAGGATCTGCTTGTCCAACGACAGCTCCGCGACCAGCCGTTTCAACTTGCCGTTCTCTTTCTCCAGTTCTTTCAGCCGCTTGGCCTGGTCCATCTTCAAACCGCCGTATTCCTTCCGCCAGCGGTAGAACGTCTGCATGGTGATCCCGGCTTCCTTGCAGGCTTGTGGGGTGGTTTTTCCGTTCGCGATGCTCACTTCAATCTGCCGCAGCATCGTCACGATTTGCTCTGGCTTGTACCTCTGGATGGGCATGACCTGCTTTTCCTCCAAGTGGATTCTCTCTCATTCCACTTGGTACAAATTTTCCCGGTCAGGTCACGCCAGTATTGGGGAAACGAGACTGTCGAGCGGCCAAGCTGGGACCGGGCGACGCGCGTTGTACCGAGGACTGGGATGATCCTGCTGTTTGCGTGCCGGAGCAATTCCTGCACGGTCTTGATGTCCTCACCGTTTGCCTTGAGCAGGGTGGAAAACGTTCTACGGAAAGTGTGCCAGGAGATGTGCTTCAAATCCGATTGATCCTCCTCACCAGTTGCAGCTGTCTTCAAAGTTGGGGAGCATGGAAAGCTGGATTTTGTGGCGGAGTCGTTTAATGTTCTGAACCACACAAATGTCCTCCGTTCACCTCTTATACCCAACTGCTAGATATGGAATGTGTTTACGATTTAAGCCTGGAAATCTAGTCTTTATAGGTAGCAATTATATTAAAGCCTAAATATCGAGGCCTTACAATTGTTCTAATAAAATACAATAATATCTGCAAATCTAGGCCTTATTGCATCTCTTGGCTATAAAGCCTATAATTATAGGCTATGAGCGCTCTGCAATTTAAGTCTCCGCAGGAGCTGCAAGTCGAGCTGGGCCGACGCATCCGACAGCTACGTTTGTCCCGCAATATCGATCAGCGAACCGCCGCGGAGAAAGCCGGAGTTGCACGAGCGGCGTTGCAAAATCTCGAAGCCGGCCGTGGCTCGTCGGTGCAGACGCTGCTTCGCGTCTTGAAGGCGGTGAACTACCTCGAAGGCATCGAGATGCTGGCCCCGCAGCCAACTGTCAATCCGCTCATACTTCTGAAAACGAAGACTCCGCCGCAGAGAGCGCGGCACCACCGATTAGCTCGGCCCAGGAAGTCGAATCCTTGAACATTCCAGTCATCGAAGTTCGCGCTTGGGGAAAGCTGGTCGGAGCTTTGGCGGCGGATCCGCTGCTTGGCTATTACGCATTTGCTTATCATCCGTCTTGGCGTCGCCTGGGAATTGAACTCGCGCCTCTCACGATGCCCGTGACGGATTCCCGAGAAGCATTCGTCTTTCCGAACTTGCCGGAGGCCACGTTTCGGAGGCTCCCCGCAATGTTCGCGGACGCGCTACCCGACGATTTTGGAAACGCGTTGATCGATGCGTGGATGGCGGAGCATGGAACCGCGAAATCGGAGGTAACGACGCTTGATCGTTTGGCCTACATGGGAAAGCGCGGAATGGGAGCTCTCGAATTCAAACCGGCATTGGGTTCGCACCGGGAAAGCGCCACGCCTCTCAAGATGAAATCCCTTGTCGAGGAGGCTAGGAAGGCAGTGGAGGGCGATCTGTCCGCAGATATCCACGCGAAGGCGGCCTTGGCGAATATTATTCGAGTCGGCACGTCAGCGGGCGGCGCACGCGCTAAAGCCGTCGTCGCTTGGAATCCGGTGACCAATCAGATTCGGAGTGGTCAGTTCGAAATGGCGTCCGGGTTCGAACCGTGGATTGTCAAGTTTGACGGAATCGGAAAAGATTTCGAGCTGGGGACGGGCGGAGACTACGGCCGTACGGAATATGCGTACTACAAGATGGCCACGCAGGCGGGAATTGCGATGTCTCCGTGCCGGCTGCTCGAAGAGAACGATCGCGCACACTTCATGACGCGGCGCTTCGATCGAGACGTGGTGCGAGAGAAGACGATCAAGCATCACATCCAGACACTTTGTGCCATGAACCATCTTGACTACAAGCAGCGCGGCACGCACGCCTATTCCCAACTATTCATGACCGTGTCAGAGCTGGGGCTCGGCGACGATGCGCTCCAGCAGACGTTTCTGCGTATGGCTTTCAATGTCATGTCCCGAAACTGCGACGATCACACGAAGAACTTCAGCTTTCTCCTCAAGCCCAGCCAGCATTGGGAATTGGCCCCCGCATACGACGTAACATATGCTCACAATCCAAGAGGCGAGTGGACGTACCAACATTTGATGAGTGTCAATGGGAAGTTCGATGGAATTACGAGAGCCGACCTTCTTACGGAAGCCGACCGGTTTGGGGTGCCACGAAAGGAAAAATTGCTGGGAGATGTTCGCTCAGCCCTCGCCAACTGGACGGAGCACGCAAAGACGGCGGGTCTGAGCAAGAATAAAGCCGACGAACTTGGTCGAGACTTTGTACTCCTCTAAGAGATAAAGACAGTGGCCAGTGATCCAGAAGTAGTCTGGTCGGAGCGATGGAACTCGAACCCGCAGCTTGGTGCGCTTGGTGGCAATTGCCAAACCGCAGCACTTCAGCGCGGGTTCGTTAAGGGTTCGATAAGCGTTTCTGAGGGTGTTTCAGGGGTCTCAGGGAGCCATCCGTGCTCTTTGCTTTCAAGTAGTTACGGACCCTGAGTTCCCTGCATCGGAAGGGGCTTACAGCGGGTTAGGGCAAGCTCGAAACACCGGATTCCTTGCCCAGTTCCTGGTGGCCCTCGATCTCTGGCAGAAGCATTTTGTACTTCCCGCGTGAAGGGGATTGGCGCACGTTCTCGTTTTATCACGTATAGGCCGACTCAGGACTCTGTTCCATTTTCCGAACAAGCCGACAATTTTTCTTGCGGGAGGCAACTCTGGTTTTACACTGAGGGGAAAATGGGGTATTGCTTGCATTGGTGAAAATGGTCATTCGATTTGGAGTGTTCCACGGGGATCTTTTGAGAGGTATGAACAGGGTCACATAGTAGTGGTCGATTGAGCGCTCGGCGATACGTTGTTGATTGGATTCTTCGCCGAGCCCCGTCAAATCCGTCACGACGGGAGTAGTAGTCATGATAAGTCCGGGAGATTGGCTCAGAGAGCGTCGCGAGGAACTCCGCCTTTCGCGTAGTGGCGTTGAGCGCCTTACGAGTGAGTCGGCAGGCGAAGCTGCGGACGAGCGCTATCGCGTCCGGCGTGGCCGCCTGACCGATATGGAGGAAGACAGGAGCGCACCGGACATTTTTGAAGCGAAGAGTCTTAGCGAGTGCTACAAAGTTCCCTATTTTGCCGTACTGCAAGCCTTCGGCTTGAAGCTAGGCGAGCCTCGGAGCACATTGGAAGGCTCCCCCGGGCTTTCCAAGCAATGGTCCTTCTCTGACACGAATCGTCCTTTTTCGTTAACATTTCAAAGCCACGTCAGTTTTGACGCAACCCGCCTGGTCACGGAGAGTGCGGAGGAATTGGGAGTTCCAGCGGTCGTGCGTCAACGCTTGGATGTGGGCCAGTTTCGGTTGGGCATAGTCGGCGTAAACGACGACACCATGGGCGAACTGGTTCCGGCCGGTTCGGTGGTGGTCATCGACAGCTCCTATAGCACCGTTGAAATAGGCAACTGGAAAAGTATCCGGGAACGGCCGATCTATTTCGTGTGGCATGAAAATGGCTTCAGCTGCTCCTGGTGCTACATGGCGAGGGAAACGTTGTTTATCGTGCCCTATCCGACTTCACGCCAGCCGGTAATGATTTTCAAGACACCACGCGCTGCGACGATCATCGGCCGGGTTATTCACGTCTGGCCCCCTCTCATCATCCAGAGACCAGGTTGAACAAGCCGCGCACAGCCCAGGTCTAGTGGGCTGATGACCGCTCCTTCCGAGCTGGCAACATTCTGGAGAACCAAGATTTCTTGGGTACGATGTGACCCGGTCGATGAATCAAATGCTTGGCCTCCAGTGCCTCAACGAATTCGGTTGCGTCTGAGAGAAGCTGAGATCGGGATGTGGGGAATTCCTGTCCCAAGGCATCCACAATCTGATCAAGGGAACGCCGCTTCTTCAACAGCTCCCAGATTTTGAGTCCGACCGGGTTAAGACTGAAGCAAATTCCTTGTTCAACATCCAGGAGCACAGCTCCATCTTCCGAAGCAGTCTCCCGGACGCCTGGCGCGATGGTGAAGTCTGTCATTGGTACTGGGTCGCTCATGTTTGCCACCTTGCGATTGGCCTCTCGCCTCCGTCAGAGGGATACCGGCCACAGTAGACCTGGATTCTCAATGCCGCCAAGAACTATTTCTGTTGCAGGAATTTCTGCAGGAGGAACTCGCGGCAAGATGATCTTCCTGGCATTTAGGTTCAACCGGTGGTCATGCTTCTGTAGTTCCTGCACGAATTCGTGCAGCGGAACGGCAGGGAGCGTCCGTGCCGCCAACCTATTGACTTCCTCAGGGAAGAGACCAACCTCTTCGTAAACGTCGGTCGCTCAGTAGGTTATGGAGCCCGATGTTAGAGAACACAACCGCAGGGTGGCGAGTTCCGCGGTTGAAATTCTGGCAGCGAAAAAAGATTTGTCCGCCGACTTCGGGAAGGTGGTATGTAGCACAGAATGTCGGGGCAGAATGGCCAATCCCTGTCTTCTTCCGTGAGTTGGCTTGTCCGTTACGTTCGTCCCCTACTGCCATTGGCGATCGCGGATCTCATCTGCATGATTTTGGGCGGCGGGCTCTCGCTGCTTGACCCGCTGGTCGTGAAGTGGCTGATTGACATTGCTCTCCCGAAGCGGGACCTCCACCTCGTCCTGTTGGGCACATTGGTCTTTTGTGCGGTGTACTTGGTGAGCCTGGGGACCAACTATCTCGCTTCATTCGTGAGCTGTCTGCTCACGCAAAAGATGGTTTTCCGGATCCGAGTCTCTCTGCTGCGCCAGATCCACGCGCTGCCTGCACACCGTCACGAGAAGTCACAAGTCGGAGATACGCTCTATCGAATCGAGCAAGACGTCGACCACGTGGCCGAACTGAGCGGAGACATTCTTCCCCTAACCATTCAGATGGTGCTCATGGGCATCATGGTGCTGGTCACCATGGGAATTCTGAATTGGCATCTGACGGTACTGGTTGCCCCGATGTTGCCGATCTTCTACCTCTTGCAGCGCCGCTATGCGGTGAAATTAAAGGATGCGGCGGACCAGGTTCAAAGTCAGTCGGGGAAAATCAATGCCTTTCTGCAGGAGCACTTGGCAGGCATGATGCAGTTGCAACTGCTCAACCGTACCGGCACGCAAGCCAGAAAGTTTGCTCGTCTTGCGGCGAAGGGAGCGCAGCTTCAGATTCAACAGCGAGCCACGGAAATGGCTTTCGGCGGGGCATCTGTGTCGATCATCGTCCTTGGTATGGGTCTGATCCTCGGGTACGGAGGGTATGAAGTGACTCGGGGGGCGTTGACGGTCGGTGGTCTGGTTGCCTTTTATGGCTACGTGTTTCGCCTATTCGCGCCTGTGAGCATCGCGATTGACCTCCAGTCGCGGCTACAGCGCGTCGGCGCCAGCATTCGGCGCATTGAAGAGATCACCGACCGGAGGCGACAACCGGATGGACGAATGAACACGGTGCCGTTGCGACGCGACATCAAGCCCGACCTGGAATTCCGTTCGGTGTGGTTCGCTTACAGCGAAGACCGGCCAGTACTGCGCGATATGAGCTTTCGCGTTGAGGCTGAGGAGACGGTAGCGCTTGTGGGCCTCAATGGCTCGGGAAAGAGCACGATCGGCCTGCTGGCGACCCGGCTGTACGACCCGGATCGAGGATCAATCCTGGTGGGAGGCAAGGACATTCAAGATGTCGACCGCCGAAGCCTCCGTGCCAGCATAACCCTGGTTCCGCAAGACCCATTTCTCTTCGATGAAACGATCAGGGAAAACCTTCTTTATGGGAACCCATGTGCAACCAGCAGCGATTTGGATACGGTTGCCGCCCTGACGCAGTTCGACCGGGTCCTACAAAGGCTTCCGAGAGGTTTCGATGAACCCCTGGGGCCACTCGGCTGCAGGCTTTCCGGGGGGGGAACGGAAAAGACTGGCACTGGCGCGTACTCTTTTGCAGCAGCCCAGGATTCTGATTGTGGACGAAATCACGAGTTCTCTTGATGCGCCGAGTGCCACCAGACTGCTGGATGGGCTCGATCTGTTTCGCCGAGCTCGGACTCTTGTCGTGGTTTCCCATCGGCCGGCGACAATCCTGTGGGCGGATCGAATCTTGGTGGTGGACGAGGGCGCAATCGTTGATTCGGGGAAGCATTCGGAACTACTGGTCCGGTGCGAAGCGTACCGGAGAATCTGGCAGTCCCAGGATGACGAGACGCCCTCTATCAGTCTCGAAGCCGTGGATGGAATCGGATCGAGAGCAGGGAGATGCCGGGCTCCACATCTCAGGAGCTAGTTGGACGAACAGACATAAAGAAATGGGGCGCAGCCAAAGATGCCTAATTACTATCGCAGTTCTATCCGCGAGGTTTGTCGTAGCGTACTCAATCTCAACACTGTGATGTTCGTGGCCGCAAACGCGCCTTCGGAAGTTGTCAGTTCGTTCGAAGGGCATCAGCAACGACTTGCTAGTCTCTCGCTGCAGGTGGCAAGCCAGATGCTTGTCCGGCAGCTGACTGAGAGGAGAATCCGGCCGTTCCATGGCTCGCTTTCACGGCTCTTGCAGTCTTCCACATCGAAGGCGAAGAATGCCTTCTTGCTGGTTGCCTGCACATCCGGGCGCCTCAGCCTCGGCGTCCTACGCGCCCTGAGGCCTGGGATTCCGCGCGGTCTGCAACTCTCCGTATCGGCCAACATTCTGAAAAATGTCGGGAATCTGTTGATTGACACGGAAGTTGCGAATAAACCGATATCTGACAATCGGGGCAATGGAGGCGGCCTTCATCCTGGCGGTATTGAGAAGGCGCCCATCGAAGGATCGGCCCAGAACGTCGTCGCGGACGACATTTCTAGGGCACTCAACATATCTCTGCCGAATGACCTCTCTCGCCTGATATTCCTAGCGACTTTACGCGACAACAACTCTGGCCATTACTACCACCCAGAGGTCGCTCGCAGATTCTCGGGCGCGGTTGCTGATCGGGCGATGCTTGAGTGTCATCGGCGGATTTACGAACGGGTTGTAGCACTCGCCATCGAAGACTTAACCGATCAGCTTGACGCATACATCGCGACCGTGCCGGTGCCGAGGAGGCGCCTCATCGAGAGTTGGACAAAACTGAAGGCGTATCGAGCGACGATTCCAATGGATGCAGATCCTATCTCAGCTGAGATTTTTTTCATGAAGGTTGACGTTGCTGTTGCGATTCTAGAAGCAAGGCTCCCGGGCAAGATTTAGTGATCGGAGCAGATGGTCGTGTCTGTTGTGCACAAGCTGTTCCTCGATTTGCCGGCTCCAAAGAAGCTGGTCGTAATCCTATGGCTGTTTCTTGTGGTGGTCGTCGGCCTGTTGGGTCTGAGCTACATGACCATTGAAAACCTCTCCGCCGCAAGGGCGTATGTGGGAGGAGAAGGCCTTTGGTCCAAGGCACAAAAGCAAGCCGTCTACGACCTGCTCCGCTACTCAATCTCGCACTCGGAAAAAGATTTCGAAGACTATCGAAAAGCGCTTCTAGTCCCCCTGGGAGACCGGCAAGCGCGGCTGGAGTTGGAAAAGCCTGTTCCGGACATGAGCGTTGTCCGCAGTGGTTTGATCCAAGGCCGGAATAATCCGGAGGATGTCAAAGGAATGGCGGCGATGTTCCGGCACTTCCGGCACTTGAACCACATGTCGGAAGCAATCAGCATCTGGTCACAGGGTGACGCGCTCATCGAACAACTGCAAAGGCTTGGGGACAACTTGCACCGCGAGATCTCCTCGGAGAGACCCCAAGCTCCTAAAATCGCGGAGATGGCTCAGGAGGTGGACGCCATAGGAGATCAGCTCACCCCGCTCGAAGACAGGTTTTCCTCTGCACTGGGGGCAGGCGCACGCCAGGGGAAGCGTTTCTTTCTTCTGGTCACGCTCAGCGCAACTGCCATTTGCTTGGTTGGAGGGTTGCTCTTCACTGCCTTCATGTTGCGATACATGCGCCAGACAGAGCAACGATACAAACATCTCATCGACACCGCCAACGATGCGATTCTCGTGATCGACGCCGCGACAGGGATCGTAGTGGAAGCGAATGCGAGGAGCGCCGAATTCTTGGGACGGCCGACACGAGAGCTGGTGGGCACGCGAGCCGAGCTGATCGTTCTGGAGAGCGATCATGAAGCGTACCGCGGACTGTTGGAAGCGGCGTGGGAAGGTAATAAGGCTGACGGAAGGGAAGTGCACCTGATTCATTCCGATGGGAACGCGCTCGCCGTCGAAGTCAACGCAAGCATGACGGAGTTTGAAGGAAAGAGGATCGTACAGGGTATTTTTCGCGATATCCGGGAGCGAAAACGTCTCGAAGAGGAGGTGCACCAGACCCAGAAGATGGAGGTAGTTGGTCGGCTGGCGGGCGGGATCGCCCACGACTTCAATAATCTGCTGATGGTGATTCTCACGCAGATTGCGAAAGTGCGCAGCTTGTCCAGCCAACCGCAACTCCTGGAGCATGCCGAGACGGTTCGAATCGCCGCCGAAAAGGCTGCCTCGCTTACGAAGCAATTGCTCGCTTTTGGTCGCAGGCAAGTGCTGGTGCTTCAGGTGTTGGATTTGAACGAGATTCTTGGAGAACTCAAGGAAATGCTGTCCACTCTCCCCGCAGAACAGATCCAGTTGATGATGATGCCGAGTTCACGGCCACTTCCTGTCAAGGTGGATCCTGGAAAGATCGAGCAGGTGATCATGAATTTGGCTGTGAACGCCTGTGACGCGATGCCCTCAGGAGGAGTACTGAGAATAAGGACGGCGCGAGTATCCAGACCGCCCTCGGGAGCGTCGGTAACGAGCGATTCAGCCCCGTATGCGATGGTGGAGATGACTGACACCGGGTGTGGCATGGATGCAGGAACCAAGGCTCATCTCTTCGAGCCCTTCTTCACCACCAAGCCAATTGGCAAGGGCACGGGCCTCGGGCTGTCTACCGTGTACGGCATTGTGAAACAGAGCGGCGGCACGATCGAAGTAGACAGTGTGCCTGATGAGGGCACTACTTTCAGAGTTTACCTTCCCATCGTGGAGCAGCCGCTAAGCCCACGAAAGGTCTCCAAGGTCTCGAGTCCGGTAACGACTGGCTCGGAAACGGTGCTCTTGGCGGAAGATCAGTTTTCCATTAGGACCGTATTGCGCGAGTTCCTGGAATCCGAGGGGTACAAGGTATTGGAGGCTCAGAACGGTACCGAGGCGCTGGAGATCGCGAAGCACTACACGGGATCGATTGACGTGCTGGTCACCGACGTGATCATGCCGCAGATCCGCGGACTCGAATTGGCGAAACGCGTGACGGAACTTCATCCTGACATCTGTGTGATTTTCATGTCGGGCTATTCTGAAGATGCCTTGCTAGAAAATCGGCTGCTGTCCCAGCAAAACATCACCTTAATTCAAAAACCATTTGGCCCAGAAGACCTAGCTCAGAAAATCAGGGAATCCCTGAATGATCAGAGTAAGGTCGGGTAGCGCACGTGCCGGGCCAACCGTTTTTGTCTGAAGGATTACTTACCCTGCCCTCGATGAACACGCTGCTTGGTTTGCGAGTTTCCGTTTTTCAAAGCAGCGTCTCTCTCCGCCTTCATCCGCGCCGCGACCGTAAAACCCGCAAACCCAAGTGCCACAAGCGAACGATCCATATCCTCATACGGCACGCACAGGCATACCTTATAGCTTGTGAGCGACGCACGTGAGCATTGCCGGGGCTTTCCAAAAGCCAAACGGAGAGTGGTACGTCGCTGATCCGAAACGAATCCGGAGCCGGCGAGCGATTAGGCAGGACGCTGCTTGAGGGATCTCAGAAGATGGTCGTCAGTCAGGCAGTTGGCTACGAAAGGCAAAACGACTTCATCGGCAAAGTCCAAGTCGCCCTCTTTGGATGCCAGTGCTTCCATGTCGGCTGCAGCCTTGCGGAGCTTTGCTGCAATCTGAGTGAGTTTCATTATTCCCGGCCTCACCTATGTGACTTCGAATCTGGTCACCAGCTCTACCGATACCATAAGGTGCTCCCGATACTTCTCGTAGTGCTGTTTCTGACCATGTGTCCGCTCTTCGCGCAGACGATCAACCACCACGAAGGGGATTCTTATGACATCGGTGGGGTCAAATCGGACGGCCACGGTGGGGCCGAATCAGGTTGCCAAAAGCAACTGGGACTCAATTACTCCATAACCCTCGCAAAAAACTTGGCTTCGCTCCCGAGGCCCCTAGTGGTTAAGCATGCCAATCAAATCAGCAACACTTTCCGCGATCGTGGGATTACGGCTGAGAGGGTCAAGATGCGCAGAAAGCGCCGGCATATTAGGCTCTCGTTTGCGGAGCTGTTCCTGCACAGATTCGATGTCAGCAAGCAATTCCTTCCTCTGAATCGAATCGATCTCTTGTCCAGATTTGATTTTGCCCTCATTTCATTCAGAAGATCGAAAGCTGGCTTCCGCTCTTCTGCGATTGTGGTCGGTATTTCAGATCTCACTTTTTGCTCAGCCTTTCTTGCTCCGCCTTTGAGATATTTGTTAGGACGCTTTGCGATAGCCATGGGGCGAAGTCACTGCTTGCGGGTGCCGGCGACGGGGCGGAGGATGGATCGGTTCCTTACCAGAGTGGAGAGAACGATGGAAGTCGAGGTTGTGCCGAAGGGCGTCAGTCTGTCGATCAGGCGCTCCAGATGCTGCACGGACTCGACGGCAACTTTCAGGGTGAACGAATCGGCGCCGGTGCCACGATGGCATTCGAGGACTTCAGGCATGTCGCGGATGGCTTTGGCGATGCGCGCGAAGACGTCGCCCACAATGCTGATGCGGATGAAAGCGGCGATGGGCAGGCCGATCTTGGCGGGATTGATCTCGGCGCGGAAGCCGGTGATGATGCCGTCGTCTTCCATCTTGCGGACGCGTTCGGCGGCGGCGGGGAGTGTCAGGCCGACGCGGCGGCCAAGTTCGGCAAACGAGAGGCGGCCGTTCTGTTGCAGTTCTTCAAGGATATGCCAGCCAGTCTCGTCCAGCATTGAATTATCGAAAGTCATAGAAGTATTTTACTTAAGAAAATATACAAAAGCTATCATATCGCTTAACATGTTGTATTTACGAATCCTTCACTTCCTCCCACAATAGTTGCGGCACAGTTCCAATTACAGGGAGGAACGGGAATGACATTTGAAAACATCCAGTGGACGTGGATGAACGGCGAATTCGTGCCTTGGGCGGAGAGCACAGTGCCGCTCTCCACGCACGCTCTGCACTACGGGACTGGAGTGTTCGAAGGCATTCGCAGCTATGCGGTGGAAGGCAAACCAGCGATCTTTCGGCTGGGGGCTCACCTGGAGCGCTTCTACAATTCGGCGGCGACGTATGGTGTGCGCATTCCTTATCGGTTGGAGGAGTTGGCGGAAGCGATCTGCGGAGTGCTCCGGCGCAACCGGCTGACCGAATCCTACATCCGGCCGATCGCGTATCTGGGAGCGGAAACACTGGGCATTCGCGCGCAGTGTTCGACGGAAACGGCGATCCTAGCCTGGCCGCACCTGGCGCACGTCAGCGAAGAGAGCCGGCAGCGTGGCGCGAGGCTGACCGTGTCTCCGTACCGGAAATTCGAATCACGCATGATGCCGACGACGGCCAAGGCTTGCGGCCAGTATCTAAATTCGCGGTTGGCCACGATGGAGGCGGCGCGGCGCGGTTACGACGAGGCGCTGCTGCTCAACGTCGATGGAAATGTGGCGGAAGCCGCGGTCGCGAACGTATTCTTGGTGAACGGCCGCACCCTGCGCACGAACGACGAAAAGTCGTCGATCCTGATGGGAATTACGCGGGACTCGATCATGCAGTTGGCCAAGGCGGAAGGGTTCGAGGTGGAAGTAGGCACGATTGCAGTGAAGGACCTGCAGGAGGCGGATGAAGTTTTTCTGTGCGGTACGGCGTGCGAGATTTTGCCGGTGGCGGAACTGGATGGCCGTCGGATGGGACCGGTGTCGCCGGGGCCTGTGACCGAGCGGATTCGCAACGCGTTCGATCGGGCGAAGTCGGGTGCTTCTCGCGAGTGGGCTCATTGGTTGCATCGCGTGGCGGCCGAAGAAGTTCCGGTGGGGACCGGGGTTTTCAGGTAGATGCCCGCCGATCGCGGCGAGTCCGCGTAGCGGGACAAGGCGGAACAGTCAAGGTTTAACGCATTACTCGCGGAGGCGAAGTCTGTTGCAGCGCTTGCATCGACTTTACGATGGAGCTGAGCTTGCGAGGTGGAGAACAAAATGTTGCATTTGTTAAGCGGTGACGAGGCGGTCGCCGCCGCAGCATTCGACGCAGGAATTACTTTGGGAACCGGTTATCCGGGCACACCCTCAACCGAGATTCTGGAAGAGCTCGGACGGATCGGCGGGCACGCTCAGTGGGCTCCAAATGAAAAGGTCGCCCTGGAGGTCGGCATTGGCGTGGCCTTTTCGGGCGGACGCAGCATCGTCACGATGAAGCATGTAGGGCTCAATGTGGCGGCCGATCCATTGTTCACTGTTGCCTACATGGATGTGCCTGGCGCGCTCGTGATTGTCTCGGCCGACGATCCCGGTATGGCTTCCAGCCAGAACGAGCAGGATAATCGCAGATACGCCGTTGCTACCGGCATTCCCATGCTGGAGCCCTCGGATTCCCAAGAGGCCTACGAGTTCACGAAGCGTGCGATCGAGATTGCCGAGCGCTGGCACGTCCCGGTAATGCTGCGCATGACTACCCGCATCTGTCACTCGAAGACGCTAGTGGATCGCGAGGGCGTTGCCGTACCGCCTCCGCGCGCCGTGGAGTATGTGCCCAATGTCCCGGGGCGCGTGATGATTCCCGCAAACGCCCGCCCAGCTCACCGCAAATTGTGTGAAAAACTCTCCCAGATCGTGCAATGGAACGAACAGTCGGGCCCCACACAGGTTATTTCGGGATCGCGGTCGTTAGGCATCATCACCTCGGGCATCTCCTTCCAGCATGTCCGCGAAGCTGCCTCCGAAGCGAGTGTGTTCAAGCTTGGTATGACATACCCGCTGCCGATCGAGGCCATTCGCGGGTTTGTGAAACCCTTGGAACGCTGCATTGTCGTGGAAGAGGGCGACCCCTATCTGGTCGAAGCGATACGTGGCGCCGGCCTTCAAGTCGAGGACAAACCTCCAATGTTCCGCTTCGGCGAATTGAACGTGAAGCGCGTACGGCATATTCTCGACGGCGACTGCTCTCCGGAAACAAAGCCCGTTCCGGGAAAGCCCCCTGAGCTATGTCCCGGATGTCCGCACCGGACGGTCTTCACGGCGCTCAAGAACCTCAATTGCATCGTCTCGGGAGACATCGGGTGTTATTCACTTGGTGTACTGCCTCCGTTTGACGCCGTGGACACTATCGTCTGCATGGGCGCATCGATCGGAGTTGGGCTGGGCATGAGGCATGCGCTGCCGGAGAGCGATGCCAAGCGGGTCGTCAGTGTTATCGGCGACAGCACGTTCATCCACAGCGGAATCACCGGCATCGCGGAAATGGTCTATAACCCTCCGCCGACTGGTCACGTGGTCCTCATCCTTGATAACGGCACGACCGCCATGACCGGTATGCAGGAGCACCCGGGCACTGGAAGGACGCTGGACCATCGCAAGACAGGGAAGATCGTGATCGAGGACCTGATCAAGGCCATGGGCGTGCACAACGTGCAGGTCGTCGATGCGACGCCCGACCCGCGCGGGTTCGAGGAGCTCGTTAAGAAGTCCCTGGAGACGCCTGAGCTGTCGGTGATCGTCAACCGCCGGAATTGTCTGCTTGCGGCTAAATCGATAAAGGGATACGAGAAGTGCAATGAACAAAATAACTAACGTGGTGATTGCGGGATTAGGCGGGCAGGGGGTCCTCAAGGCTTCCGACATTGTTGCGGACGTGGCATTCGGCGCTGGAATGGATGTTAAGAAAAGCGAGGTCCACGGAATGAGCCAGCGCGGCGGATCTGTGTCGAGCGACGTTCGCTTCGGCGATCATGTCTTCAGCCCAATGGTGCCGGAGGGGGAGGCTGACTTTCTCGTGGTCCTCGCCCCCGACCAAATAGAGGTCAACTCCGCCATGCTGGGCAGCGACGGCGTGTTGATCGAGCCGTCCCAGGTGGACGCGAGCAAGCTGCGCAACAAGAAAAGCATTAACGTGGCGCTGCTCGGTGCGCTCTGTCGACACCTCGAGTTTTCCGACGAGGATTGGATTGCGGCAATCAAGCTCAATTTACCCGGAACGCTTCATGAAGCGAATGTTGAAGCGTTCCAGGCTGGCAAGAGCAGCGCTTTAGCACATCGTCCCGTTAGTCGTTAATAGTATCGATGACGTGGTGGCGCCTGATTCCCCGGCGGCCGTGCCTTTTTTCGAAGTCAAGAATGTGATTCCGATCCAATCGGCCTCCGTGCTGTCGGAAAGGCAGGGCATCGAATGAACAGGAGTGCGATTCGAACCAGGGCGAGTCTGGTGTTTACGGTGATGTTGCTGGTGGCAACCGGTGCGGGAAAAGGACAGGAAACGCCCCAAAATGCCTACATCAAGGCGCACTATACGAAGTATGAGTACCGCATTCCTATGCGGGACGGGAAAAAACTCTTCACCGCCGTCTATGTACCGAAGGACACCTCGCAACCATATCCGATTCTGATGGCTCGGACACCCTACTCGGTGTCTCCGTATGGAGAAGACCAATACCCGGAGCACCTGGGACCCTCACCCGAGTTCGAGCAGGCTGGATATATTTTCGCTTACCAGGATGCGCGCGGCCGATATCTCTCGGAGGGTGTTTTCGTCGAGATGCGGCCGCACATCGCTGTGAAAAAATCGCCGCAGGATACGGATGACAGCTCGGACACCTACGACACAATTGAGTTTTTGCTGAAGCATGTGCCAAACAACAACGGCAAGGTTGGGATGTGGGGGATTTCCTACCGCGGATTTTATGCCTCGGCGAGCATGATTGACTCTCATCCCGCCTTGAAAGCGGTCTCGCCGCAAGCGCCGATGACAGACCTGTTCATGGGCGATGACGCATACCACGGTGGGGCCTTCATGTTAGCGGGCAACTTCGAGTTTTATTCATTTTTCAAGCCCTTTGAAAAACCGGCTTTGCCGTCCAAGGTGGAGGCGCCCTTCGAATTCAGCACTCCGGATGGCTACGATTTCTATCTCGCCGTGGGACCGACCTCAAACCTGGAGAAGCTATATTTCAAGGGAACCAATCCGTTGTTCGACAATCAAATGCTCCACTCCACGTATGATGATTATTGGAAAATCCGAGACCTCTCAAAGCAGATGAAAAACATCAAGTGCGCGGTGATGACGGTGGGCGGCTGGTTTGACGCGGAGGACCTTGCAGGCCCATTCAGGACTTTCCACGCGGTCGCGAAGAGCAATCCAGACACTCCGAATACATTGGTCGTCGGACCCTGGGTCCACGCTGGATGGGCGCGAACCGAAGGAGACCGCCTGGGCGATGTGGAGTTTGGGGCCAAGACGGCCGAGTTCTACCGCGAGAATATCGAGTTTCCATTCTTCGAATACCATCTGAAGGGCAAAGGTACAGCGGATTTGCCGAAGGCATACGTTTTCGAGACCGGCACGAATGTTTGGCGGAAGTACGACTCATGGCCTCCAGCGGGCGTGAAGGCGCGAACTCTTTATCTTCATGCGGGAGGGAAACTGTCGTTTGAACCGCCTATCGAAAGAGAGGGGTTTGATGAATATGTGAGCGATCCAGCTCATCCGGTGCCGTTCCTGGATTACACTTCCGACAGCGTTCCTCAGCGCTACATGGTTGACGATCAGCGGTTCGCGGCGAAGCGCCCGGATGTGTTGGTTTATGAGTCCGATCCGCTCCCAGAGGATCTGACGATTTCTGGGCCAGTCTCGCCGAAATTGAAAGTGGCTTCGACGGGGACGGACTCGGATTTTGTCGTGAAGTTGATCGACGTCTACCCGAACGATTACCCGGACAACACCGCGACGACCGAAGGGGAAATGCTGTTGGGGACGCCGGATGTTCACCTGAGGGGCTATCAGCAACTCTTGCGCGGCGAGCCCATGCGCGCTAAGTTCCGTAACAGCTGGGAAAAGCCCGAGCCGTTGACGCCGGGGAAGGCCACCGAAGTGGATTTCACGATGCCGGACTTGAATCACACGTTCCGGCGAGGGCACCGAATCATGGTGCAAATTCAGAGCTCGTGGTTCCCGCTGATTGATCGCAATCCGCAAACTTTTGTGGATATACCGAACGCCAAGCCGGAAGATTTTCAGAAAGCGACGGAACGCGTATTCCATACGGGAAACGCGGCCTCCGAAGTCGAAGTGTTGGTTTTGCAAAAGTAGGGATTCTGTGTCGCAGGAGGAGGTTTGTGAATTCCACTGGCGGTCTTTTCCGCTGCCCGGCATGTCTCAGGACGCATAGCGGCCTGAGCACCTTGCGAGCGAACCGGTGATCGATTCACTCACTTGCGGCTGATATATCCATTGAAACACGGCATAATGCTGGATGCCACGTGGGAAGGAGAGCCCGACTTGGATCAGCGGTATCTCTTCGGTTCCAGTCGGTACAACCCCATCAAGGCCCTAGGTCCCATGGGAACTCAGCCGCGACCCGAAGCCCCGGTATCACCCCAGTCGAACCGTTTCCTGACGCACCCCAGAGGCTTTCGGGGGCTTCTGCGGATTCAGATCATATTCCGTGCGGACCAGAACATTTGCAATGGCAACACTTGAGGTGGGCGTACCATAGGCGAGGAACTTCATCACAATGCCGTCTAGTTCCTCGATCGAATACGCCAAGATCTTCATGGTCAGGGCATCGCTTCCGGTGATGTGATAGCACTCGCGAATCGCATCGACAGTCTTGATGAAGGCGAGGAATTGCTTGTATTTCTCGCCGTCACATACCATCCGGGTGAATACCATTACGCGATAGCCAAGAGCGCGTGGATCGATATCGACCCGATAGCCGCGGATGATGCCTTCGTCCTCAAGGCGCCGAACGCGCTCGGCCGTGGCCGAAGGAGACAGGCCGACCTGTCTTCCCAGTTCGGCGAACGATATGCGTGCGTCTTTCTGCAACTCTCTCAGAATCTTCCGGGAGATTTCATCGATTGATTCGTTGATTTCGCTGTTCATATCCAATCCTGCAATTGATTCTTGGGAGAACTGCCCGATAATACCAGCAAAACCACTTCAACAGTTCGGGGAAATTCAGTATCTTACGACCTGGGGGCGACCATGGTTCTCTGATACGGGCGAACAGACTTGCCCGCTGGACCGGGGTCCACTCGCTACCACGACCGTAAGAAAAGGATCTTATCGTCATGTTCTCTTCCGCCATCGCTCGCAAGCAGGGACTAACGCTCGTACTGGACGGACATTCCCTGGCCATTGAAGACGTCGTAAGAGCCGCCAGAAACCGCGAACAAATCGCGATGCACCCGGAGGCGGTCGCCCGTCTGGTCAAGTGCAGGTCCCTGCTGGAACGCAAAATCGAGAGTGGGGAAGTGATGTACGGCGTCAACACTGGCGTGGGCGAACTCGCCGAGGTGCGGCTGACGCCGGAGCAGGCGCAGCAGTATCAGAAGTACATTCTTTACTCCCATGCGGCCGGTTGCGGCGAACCCTGCAGCGAGGAAGATGCGCGCGCCGGAATGATCTCCCGTCTCAATACGCACTGTTGGGGCCATTCTGGTATCCGGCTTGAAGTCGTGCAGACCCAGATCGACATGCTCAACAAAGGTGTAACTCCGGTGATGTGCCAGAAGGGCTCGGTGGGCGCGTGCGGTGATCTTGCGCCCATGTCGCAAATGGCGATTACCCTGATGGGCGAAGGCGAGGTGTTCTACGAGGGAAAGCGGATGCCGGCCAAAACTGGAATGGATAAAGCCGGTATTCCCACCATAGTTTTTCGCGAAAGAGACGGCTTGGCCGCCATCAACGGCTCCGATCTGATAACGGGAATGGGTTGCATTCAGCTCTACGATGCCGAGCGGTTACTCCGCACACAGGAGATCGCTCTGGCAATGACGCTGCAGGCTTTGAACGCCAATATGAAGGCCTATGATCCGCGTGTCCACCAAGTGCGCGGTTTCCCCGGGGCTCAGGAATGCGCTGCGAATGTCCGGAAGTTAACGGAGGCCTCAGAGCTTCTTGAGCGTCCTGCAAAGAAGGTACAAGACGCCTATTCGCTCCGGTCAAGTCCGCAAGTAATCGGAGCCGCCCGCGACGCTTTCCAATGGACGCGCCAGATGTTGGAAATCGAACTCAACCATGCCGCCGATAACCCCGTTTTTTTCCCCGATGAGGATCTGGTGTTGAACGGAGCGAACTTCCAGGGTACGCCCATCGCCCTCGCTCTGGAATTGCTGGGAACATCTGTGACCACCATGATGGTTTTGTCCGAACGCCGGCTCAATCGTCTGTTGAATCCTCACCTATCCATGGGCCTCCCGGCGTTTTTGACCAGAGGCGCTGGAATGTACTCCGGGTTGATGCTCACCCAGTACACGGCGGGGGCCTTGGTCTGCGAGAACCGCGTGTTGAGCACGCCTGCCGCCATCGGTTCTATCCCAGCCGCGGCTGACCAGGAAGACTTTGTCTCGATGGGCATGACCACCGCCATCAAGACTCGGCAGATCATCGAGAATTCGTGGTATGTGACTGCGATCGAACTGATGGCTGCGGCTCAGGCTTTTGATTTTCTTGCTTCGAATAAACCATCTCCCGCCTGCTCTGCCGCCCACCAGGTTATCCGCAGACACGTAAGAACTCTGGAGGAAGACCGACCGCTCCACGGCGACATTAACAACCTTGCCCAAATGATCAAGACAGGCGAGATACTGGACGCGGTGGAAGACGCTGTCGGCAGGCTGGGTTAGAGCGATGCCCGTCGGCACGACCGATCCAAAGTGGTCGAGCGCACTGCACTGGCTCCAGGCCGGTGACAGTCCTAGTCTACATTCTATCGGGATTGTCGGCGCTCCGGTCACGTTTGGCTCAATAACTCCGGGCCTGCATTATGACTTTGGTCCCAAGTCCATACGCGAGAGTTTGGCAGGATTTAGCACTTACGATCTGGATAACGGCGTCGATCTTCTGGCGATCCGGCCCGAAGACCTTGGCGACTTGCCGGTGGCGGCCCTTGATCCCAGTGACGCGTTTTGTCCGATCGTCGAGGGCATTCGATCGGCGCTCAGCCGTCAACCGGCGTTGATTATTTTGGGCGGCAACAACAGCATCACCCGCGCCGGTTGTCACGGGACCTGCAAATCGCTCAGCAACGGCGGCTTGCTGACACTCGATGCGCACCTTGATGTCCGCGATCTCCAGCACGGACTCAACAACGGTAATCCAATCCGCGCACTGCTCGAAGATGGGCTGCCGGGCTCTCACATCGTTCAGATAGGCGCCCATTCGTTCTGCAATTCCAAGTCGTATTTCGAAGTTGCCACGACGGCTGGTATTACCCTTGTGCCCGCCCAGAAGGTACGGGCTAGGGGTGTAGATGCTGTGGTCAGCCAGGCGCTCGAGTACCTGTCGACAATCGCGGAAGTGATCTATGTCGATGTTGACCTGGATGTGCTGGACCGGGTGCTAGCTCCGGCGTGCCCCGGATCTCGGCCGGGTGGGCTTACCTTATGGGAGTTGCGAGTAGCCGCTCGACTGTGCGGCCTGCATCCGAAAGTACGGACTCTGGATATTGTGGAGCTTGACCCGACGCGGGATCTCGCAAGTGCAACAACCATGGCGGCCGCCACCTGTCTACTTTCCTTTTGCGGCGGGTACTTGGAGCGATCCAGAGCGAGCAATCCGGAATGTCCCAGATTAAGGTAGATTCTACTGTAAATTAGGACATTCCGGTTTTTTCTGCCGCCTGTCGTTCATCGAGTCTTGCATCCTACTCGCCACTCCTTATTGTTATTGTTCATCGGCTCGCGCCTTTGCTCCACGCCCCTTTCAGACGCCACCTCGCGACGACGCCCTTGCACTTCTCTAGCCCTTCACCTCCACCAGGTTGGGCAAGGGACTTCCACCCCCAAGCTGCCCTCTTCCCAGTTCGGCACACGAAAAAGGCCACAGGTCAGCGGCCTCTTCTGTCAGCCGATTCAGACGGGCTAGAAGCTGAGCTTCAAAGTGAACTCGATCACCCGCGGAGAACCGAGGCCAAACACCCCGGAGCCTACACCGGCCCGAAGACTGGCGGGCTGTTGTCCAGGCGTTCCGTTGGCGGTTCCCACCATCGGCGTCTGATTCGCCAGGCTGAGCACGCCGCTGAGCGTGTTCTTGGGCCTAGAACTGGGCTAAGCGTCTTATTGCGAGAGGCTCATTAGAACTGCGTCATGCGTATCCGCAGTCCCTAAAGGACGCCTCGGTTTTTCTCAGTGCCTTAGGTTGTTGGCTTGTAAAGGGAAACACAGCTTCCCCAAGCTCTAACTGATGGGGCAGCCTGACAGGAAGACCCAAGGCGTATTTGTCTATGGACTACTGAGAGACTAGAAGATCAATCGCTAGAAATCGAACCGAACTCCGACCTGAACTTCCCGCGCTCCGCCAAGAGGTCCGGCTGTCGAATAGAGCCGGCCGAAGACACCGGGTGTCGACACATCGAACCCATCAATCGGGCTCGTGGCTCCGGCCCAAGTGCTTGAGAACTGACCAGCCGTGCTCCCGAAGTTGACGGTGTTGAACGCGTTGAAAGCCTCGAATCGAAACTGCAGTTTCTGCTTCTCGTTCCAGGGCATCGTAAACGATTTTCCCAAGCCCATGTCGGCGTCAAAATAAGCGGGGCCAAAGATCTTGTTCCGGCTGCCAGGAGATCCAGGCAGAGTAAAGGCCAACTCCGTGTAGGCCTGGTCGGGATTGCTGAACAAGTTCGGATATCCATTCGGATCTTTCTTGGTCACCGAAGTCTTCAGCGGCCCGATAATGGTCGCGGGGCCCGGCTGATAATCGTTGGTCGCGTAGTTAAATCCGTTGCGCGGAGTCAAAGGAAACCCCGAGTGCCACCGCAAAGTGCCGGTGAACTGCCAATTGCCGATCAACGCTCCCACCGCCCTCGATGGACTCGAGCCAAATCGCCGTCCGCGCCCTAAGGGCAATTCATAGACCCAGCTCGCATTGAAATTGTGCTTCAGATCAAAGTCGGAAACGGCTCGCCCGGCGCGCACGTTAAACGCGTCGGGAATCTGCCCGTTCTGTTGTCCTTCACTCAGGAACAGATCGGCGTTCTCTCCTGCCGATGCATCATCAATCGATTTGCTGAACACATAGTTCACGTCAAGAATGAGCGGCCCCGCCTTTTTCCGGACCGATAGCTGTAAGCTGTTAAAGCTGGATGTGCCTACGGACGTCCACGCTGGCATACTGTCAAATTGTGGCCCGAACATTACCCGCCCATCCCCTTGAGGATCCACGGTCGTGGACCACGGACTTATACCCGGAATGGGATCATCCATCGCCAGCACGGCGTCGCTCCAATCCGGAGCATAGCCTTGAACGATGGCATAGAAGGCCTGGGTGGGCGTCAAATTAGCGAGAGCGGGATTTCCGAGATAAGCTGCCGCATACGCCGGCATGTTCGGCATCAAGTTCTGAATCCAAGGAATGGTAGTGATCTGCGAAATGGGAGTCTGGTTATTCAAGGGGCCCATCTGCTTAACGAGCAGGTTGTAGGCCTGCCAAAGCGTCTGGCCTGATTGTGTGTCCTTGAAATTGCCCAGGAACTGCCCATAATCCTTCTTCAGCAACAGTCGGTGGCCCAAGTTGCCGACGTAGGCAGCTTCGATCGTGAATCCTCTGCCGATCTCACGCTCGATGCTGAAATCCATATCGTAGGAATAAGGCGTCTTCAGATTCTGGTCTACAGCAAAGTCGAAGTTGTCGATTCCCGTGTCAGGCGTGAACGGGAAACCGCCCGTCGGCACGGAGTACAACAACGAGGAAATCGGGGGCAAACCGGTGCAGCCGGCGCTTACGGTGCATGTGCCGGAGAAGCGCGGAGCCGTCGCCAGGCTGAACCATCCAGTGGGAGTCATCTCCGAATCCGTAAGGCCAGGATCTCCCGAGTTTATGGCTTGATCGGTCGCGATCGCGCCGCCCATGCGGTCATAAAACATCCCGAAACCCATGCGGATCGAACTCTTCCCAGAACCCCCGAAAAGTTTCCCCAAAATGCCGGACTGATATCCGGGAGAGTACGCCAACGACAAGCGCGGAGAAAAGTCTCGCGTGCTCGGGCCATACCATGAGGGTTGGTGATTTGCCTTACCGCCCGGAATGAACGAAATCAGCGGCGATGCGTCGGCGGGAATTCCTTGATTCATGTTGGAGACGCGGGTTTCAAACCACTTGTCCAAATTCATCGTTGGAATCGTCTGATACCCGTTTTGTTCCCAAGGCACGCCGAAATAGCTGTAGCGAAGGCCGTAATTCAGAGTCAGATTGGGCTTCACCCGCCAACTGTCCTGAACGTACCACTCAATGTCATTCTCCGCGTAATGCCGGTTCAGCGGTTGGCCGCTGGGTGGCGAGACCTGCCCAGTCTTAGGGTTGACAAGATACGTTGCGGCAACATAGCTAATCGATCCGGTTAATTCCATGAAAGACGTGAGAAACGAAGTGAAATCCGACGGAGCTTGCTGCCCCTCGTTTTCAAGCGTAATGATGGGATCGCGACAATCGTTCGAGCAGAATGCGAAATCTCCCAAGCTATAAAGCGGGTACGCGATCTGTTCTGTTGCGAAGTGATTTCGGGGCAGCTGGAGATCAGCGCCCACCTGGATCGTGTGGGAGCGGTGTACCCAGCTGATATCGTCCCTCAGTTCCTCTGTCGGGACGGTCCGGGCAAATCCACGAGTGAAGTTCAGAGGATCTGCGAAATTTTCCGCCGAGAGCGCGACCGACGTTCCTCCGCCCTCCGAGACGCCCTGGCGTATGAAGCCCCATTCCGCAGTATTCACGAGATTCGGCGTGAATATGCCGGTATAACTTAAGGCGAATCCGCGGCTGTTGTTCAGAAATTGATTATTCGGCGGGAGGCCCGGGAACTGCGCCGGAGTGATATCGGTTTTGATTCCTGCCAGATTCCCGCGCCAGAAAATCGAATGCTTGCCATCGCGCGTCAACTTGAAATCAAGCCGCGCGGTATAAATGTTGTTGGTGGTGTTGATCGGAGCATCAAAGAGGTAGCCCGTACTGTTCAAGCCGCCATCGAACCCCAACAAAGGATCGTTGCCCGTGGGATACAAGCCCATAAGCGTCTGCATGGCCGGGTTCACGCCCGTGCCGGCTGGGTCAAGCTGCGCCACTTGCGCCGGGGTCAACTCCTCGCAGTAGGTGCCGGCGTTGTTGGGACAAGGAATTACTCCGGGGCCGTTTGCCGCAACCGTGTAGTACAAATCTCCCGCCTTCAGGCTGTTGGTCGGAATCACTCGGGTGACCGGAGTCGCGCTGCGATCCAATCTTCCTTCATAATCCACAAAGAAGAAGACGCGATCTTTCAACGTTGGCAATAGCGGGCCACCCAGCGATCCCCCGTAAATGTTTCGGATCAGCTTCGCTCTCCCCACTCCCTCCATATTGTTAAAGAATGAATTTGCCGCAAAAACCGTGTCGCGATTGAACCAGCGCAGATTTCCGTGAAGGTTATTGGTTCCCGACTTGGTCACCATTTCCACCTGAGCTCCGCCCGCCGCTCCGCTGGAAGCCGTCGCATTCGTGGTGATCACGCGGAATTCCTGCAGAGCATCCAAAGTGACCGGCAAGGCGCTGGTGAACGCCGATTGGTTCTGAAAATCGTTGGATTCAATTCCATCGAGAGATACGTAACTCTGGTTTCCAAGCACGCCGTTCACCACACCTTCGCGCGGATCCAAATCCTGCGTAGATCCCATGGAGAGCATGTCGGTGTCGGACGAGCCAGTGAAAACAACGCCCGGTTGCAGCGTAAGCAAGTTGACCGGATTGCGCGCAGCAAAGGGCAACTGCGTAATCTGATTCTCTTCGACAACCGACCCGAGGCTCGCGTCCTGGGTATTCACGGTTTCGGCGTTGCCCGTTACCGACACCGACTCCTCGACCCGGCCGATTTCCAAAGAAACGTCAACTCTTGTCGGGGTGGCAACGAGAACCTGCACATGTGCGCGAATCGACTTCTTGAATCCCTTGGCTTCAACGGTCAGTGCATATTGGCCTGCGGGAACTTGCTCGATACCGTAGGTCCCGTCCGCCCTGCTCAAAGTCGTACGGACCGCACTGGTCCCCTCGTTTGTCAGGGTCACCTGGGCTCCGGGCACAGGCGCGCCGGTCGGGTCCAGAACTGAACCCCCAACGCTGGTGAACGTTTGCGCCAGTGCCGTGGGTGCGGCCACCCACCACAGCAAACTGAGGGCGCAGAGCCACAGCGCCACCTGTGTCAACGACTGCGACGAGATGTCTTTGCAGGAACGTTTGCTTATGGTCATGTCTACCCCCAAAAGTACCGAATGGAAATCGCCAACAGGCACGATCTAGACGCGATTGTCTGCGTCGGAAGCCTATTCCGATGAAGCCGCCGCATGATCTCCCGCAGTCTGTTCGTGCACGGGGTACTTGCTTCTTGTATCGATAAAATCCATCGAGAGCCGCTTGCTTCACAACTGTTTCAAATTCATCACAACTGTGTTGGAAAACCGTTCCTATCTAACACGGTGGACGCCTATTTGTCAACTTGGGTGGTAGAGGATCACGCATCTTAATTTTCAGGGTTCAGAGATTACCACCTCGATCCCTTTCTGGCAGTTTGGTAAACCAATTCCGACTAGTACATCGCCGACTGGGTGAGAACTCGTCTCTTCCACATGCCGCCGACGACGAATGGTTCCGTTTACAGCCATTTTTGGCCAATTCGCAGGCTCCTAAAGAGCTTTCTCCAGCTTCGAAGCTGCCGAATGTGCATCACGGCGGCCCTTATTCTCGTGGCACTCGGTGTTCTCGCGTGGTTGAGTGCGAAACACTCGTCGGTGGTCGGACTGCCCTCGATCCTCCTCTTTTCGATGGAGACATGGCCCATGACCGGTACATGTACTTGCCGGTCGGTGGGGCTTTGTCTTTTTCTCGGAATTGTTCTGAAGAGCTTCTGGGAGAGATCAAAGACAAGAAAGATTCTTATTGTAGCCGAGGGCTTCATTCTTGCTGTGTCTCTGGGATGGCTGAATCTTGGACAACAACGATTCTTCCGGGACGATGAGTCGGGGGCACGCCTTTCCCAGTTCCAAGCTCATGCCCAACCTCGTTTCTAAGCTCTATCACCCAAGTTGACAAATAGACATCGACCGTGTTACATAGAGGCGGTTTGCCAACACAGTTGTGAGCAATTTGAAACAGTTGTAAAGCAAGTGGCTCTCAATGAATTTCTTTATCGACACAAGAAGCAAGTACCCGGTGCACGAACAGATTAAGGAGCGATTGAGGATGGCCCTCGCCTTCGGGGAACTCCGCCCGGGTGACACGCTGCCTTCCATCCGCGAACTTGCCGTGGGACTGAATGTAGGGACGGCTCTTGTGCGCCGGGCGTACATGGAACTCGGCAGCGCGGGCCTTCTAAGCGTCACCCGGAGCCGCCGGGTCGTCGTCAATCGAGAACTGAATTTCAAACGGGATCACGAAGGCTCCAAAGCGGCAATTCGGAAATTAGCGGGAAGTGTTCTGAGAGACCTTCTCAAACTCGGCGTTCACCCTCAAAGTTTCGTCTCCTATCTCCAGCATTGTATTCGGCGATCAGGTGCCAGCGAATCCCTGATCATTTTCGCCGAATGCAATCGCATTCAGGCCGACCAGTTCGCGGCGGACGTCTCTCAAGCGTGGGGCGTCCCCGTCCGAGGCATGGACTTCGATGCCTTGCGGAAGATCTCGCACAAAGAGCTTCGCGGCGCTCGCCACTTGTGCACGATTCCTTTCCACTATGAGGAGGCTTGTGAAGTCGCGCGCAAGCACAAGATGAGAGTGGTTTCCGTATCGGTACATTGGGATTCCAAGGTCATCGAACGGATTGCCAGCCTCAAACCGGGAAGCCGCATCGCTTTCGTTTTTAAGCGCCGCGATCTCGAGGAGTACGGCCAGCTTTTTGTGAAGCAAATCGAGGGACTGTTCCCGAACGCCGGTTTGATCTTCGGGACCGCAATACTCGGGGAAATTGAGCCCGTGGAGAAATGGTTGGAACGTGGGGAGTCGCAACTGGTCTTTTTCAGCAACCGGATTTGGGACAATTTGACGGCGGCAGTGCGCGGGCGGCCCGATGTTGCGACGCCTACGTTGAGGCCCGATCCTTTGTCTCTGGAGAGGGCGCGGCTCGAAGTGGGGATCCTATCTTAGTCGCGGGTCCTTCGACCACGTATCCCTGCGTCTGCTCAGCCAGCAGAGTAATGGAATTCTCTGAATTCTGGGACGATAAGCCATTACATTAACCTCAAGGTTGATGGCTGTGTCGCCGGGGTTCTGAGCGCGAGGAGGGTCTCTTGGCGAACATTCGCGTTGCGACGGACGTCGGCGGGACATTCACCGACGTGGTTGGGTACGACGAAAAGACCGGACAAATCATCGTCGCAAAGGAATCGACCACGCCCGACGATCACTCCCGCGGTGTTCTCGCGGGCCTAGAAAAATCCGGGATTCCCGCTTCGTCAATCAAACAATACTTAGCCAACGGCTCAACCATTGTCATCAATGCGCTCACGGAACGCAAGGGCGTACGAACCGCGCTGTTCTCCACGAAAGGCTTTCGCGACGTCCTCGAAATTCAACGCTCGAATAGGCCCGATATTTACAATTTCGATTATGCCAAACCCAAGCCCTTCGTGCCGCGCCGACTAGCCTTCGAGGTACTCGAGCGATGTGATGCGCGGGGGAAAGTCCTGCAAGAGTTGCGGTTAGAGGGGGTCGAAGAATACATTCGTCGTTGCCGGGAGGACAAGGTCGAAGCGATCGGCGTTTGCTTTTTCAATGCCTACGCTAATGGTCAACACGAACGTGAGTGCGCCGAGTGGATCCGGCAACGCTGGCCTGAATTTTTCGTTTGCTGTTCGCATGAGCTCACGCAGGAATACCGCGAGTACGAACGCGCCAACACAACCGTGTTGAACGCGTACGTGCAGCCCGTTGTCGCACGGTATCTCGACAATCTCGAGCGCGGCCTGCGCGAGCGAGGCGTCGCAAGCCACATTTACGCCATGGCCTCCAATGGCGGCGTAATGAGTTTTTCGCAGGCCCGGCAGGCCCCGATACACGTCGCCGAATCCGGTCCCGTTGCCGGTGCCATCGGTGCCCAGGCCATCGGCCGGCTGATCCACGAACCGAATCTGCTGACTTTGGATGTCGGCGGAACGACCGCCAAGACGACGCTGATCCACGAGGGGCAGATACGAATCAACACTGACTATTTCATCGAAAAGACGGCCACCTCCGCGGGATATCCGCTCAAAGTTCCGTCGCTCGATATCGTCGAGATTGGCGCAGGCGGCGGCAGCATTTTCAATCGCGACGAAAGCGGTGCGTTGCGTGTGGGTCCGCACAGTGCGGGAGCCGTCCCCGGCCCGGCAAGCTACGGTTGTGGCGGGACCGAGCCGACCGTGACCGACGCGTTCCTACTTTGCGGCGTCTTGAATCCGAATTACTTTCTCGCTGGCGAAATACGGCTCGATTCTTCTCTCGCTTTGAAGGCGTATGCCGCCGCCGCGAGGCGGTTGAGCATGTCCGCGCAGAAACTTGCGCAAGGGGTGGTGCGGCTCGCCAATTCCCAGATTATCAATGCGCTAAAACTAGTTTCCATAAAGCGTGGCTACGATCCGCGGGAGTTCACGCTGGTGGCGTTCGGCGGCGGCGGACCGCTTCATGCCGCGAGTGTCGCCCGCCAGCTAGGCATTCGAAAAGTACTCATTCCGCTTCTACCCGGCGTCTTTTCCGCCTGGGGAATGCTTCTCGCCGATTTGCGCCGGGATTTTCTCCGCACCCACCTCATGCCCGTGGATAATAAGTGCTTGAACCAGTTGCAAAAAACCTTCGCGGAACTGGAACGCCTCGCCAGCCAGTCCTTTGTTGCGGAAGGACAAATCGGGCAAGTCCGTATCGAAAGGTATGTTGACGCGCGGTTTCAAGGCCAGGAACATTCCGTAAAAGTGCCGCTCGGTTCCGGCCCATTGAACGCCAAGACAATTGCCATCCTGCGGCGCCGCTTTGAAGAGCTCCACAAGCAGGCTTATCAGTTCACACTTTCAGATCCGCTCGAGATTGTGAATTGCCACCTGGTTAAATTTGCCAATCTGCCGAGACCGGTTTTGAAGGCCTTGGCGAAACCCAAGACGCGTTCCCTGCCTCAGCCCAAGGGGACACGCGCTGTCTACCTGGAGGACGAGAAAAGAACCGTCTCGGTATTTGAGCGCAGCGACATCGCCGTCGGAACCCACCTCAACGGCCCGGCTATCATCGAGGAGCCGACATCGACGACCCTGGTGAGTTCCGGTGATCGCCTTGAGATCGACGCTTACGGCAACATGCTCATTCAGATCGCCCACTAAACGAGGATCACAGGCGAAGCCGCGGGCGCGGCCAGCCGTTGAATTCCAGGGGAAAAGCCTGTGCCGTGACTTGCAGGTGCCGATCCGTCCTCAAGCCGCATCGCCGGCGGCCCGTTCGGACTTTTCGGCAGGATATCTGCCCTACTTGCGCAGTGTGCGTGTCGCTTCCCAATCAACTTCGAGCGTCTGCGGGTCAATCGCCACATTATAGAATTCCCGCGCCCTTTCGACCGTCAGCACCTCATTCGTTACATCCAATTTTACCGCAGCACATTCGCGCATGGCAGGCCTGCCGTAACCACCTCCGCCGCCAGTGGCGAGCCGAACCACGTCGCCCTGCATGAGTTTCACTGCACCGGCCTTGCCGTGCTCCTCGGGCGGCACCGCGGGGCGGATGATCCAGAACCGGTTGCAGGTTCCCGCGCTTCCGCCACCCAGCCCCCACGGAGGAAATTTATGTCTTCCGAAAGACGCGGTAAAACTCGCTTCGCGGTTGAGTACTCGGTATTCTTTGACGACGCCAAAACCGCCACGGTGCCTTCCGGCGCCGGTGCCGTTCTCGATGTTCAGGGAACACTGCTCCACACGAATAGGATAGCGCGCCTCAATCACTTCGTTGGGCATATTCAACGTTTCGCCGTCGCCGAGGCAGAATTGGCCGCTTTGGCCGTCGTGCGCGGCTGATGCGCCCATGCCGCCGGGTTGTGCCTCCACGATCGCGTACGACTGTTTTCTTTCTTCGTCATAACCGCCCAGGATCGTCCCGCAGACACTCAGAAAGTGGCCGGCAGGGACGCGCTCCGGAATGTGGGCCGCAAGGGCTTTCATGATCAAGTCGCCGACGTAGGCGTCCGTCTCCCAGTAAGTGGAGACGGGCGCCGGCGGCAACGCATGAAAAATGCTTCCGGGCTCCGTCAAAAGATGAAGGGCGCGGAAATTGCCTTCGTTCGCTGGTGCATGCGGCGAACTGATCGCCTTAAACGTCGCCTTGGCTGTGCAAAGCGATGCGGGGTACGGAGCGTTGATCGGACCCCCAACTTGCGGGCTCGATCCGCGAAGATCCACGACGAATGCGTCCCGGGAAATCGTAACTTTTACCTTTACGGGAATCGCCGTATCGTGGATGCCGTCGTCATCGATAAAATCTTCCGCTTCGAAAACTCCCTGTGGCAATTGCTTCAAGGCTTCGGCGGTGACTCGTTCGCCCCCGGCCAGAATTCTTGCGATCGCCCGCTTCATTGCGCTCAGACCGTACTTGGCGCACATCTCTTCCACGCGGGTCGCGGCAACACGCAGAGACGCTTCCTGCGCGTACATGTCCCCGGTGGTCAATTCCGGAATGCGGACGTTGTGGCGAATCAGCTCGATCAAATCCGTCACCGGGCGGCCGCGGTCGTAAAGCTTAATGGTCGGGAAAAAGAGGCCCTCCTGATAAATCTCGGTCGAGTCTGAGGTCCAGCTCCCAAAATGCATGCCGCCGACATCGGTCCAATGACCTTTGCTGGCCGCGAACGCAACGGTCGTATCGCGAAATACAATCGGGCGGATGAGCGTGACATCGTTTAGGTGAGTCCCGTTTCCGTAGGGATCGTTCGTGATGAACACGTCGTTCGGGTGAATGTCGTTCTTGTACTTCGCGAGCGTCTGCTTCACTGCGAGGTCGAGCGTGCCCAAGAACCCCGGCACACCGGCGGCCTGTGCGATCAACCGGCCGCGGGCATCGGTCAGCCCGCAAGCATAGTCGAGCACTTCATAAATGACTGGGCTCTTGCTCGTGCGTCCGAATGCATGGAACATTTCTTCGGCCGCCGAAATTAATCCCTCATGGATGATTTCGAGCGTGAAAACATCTATGCTTCGTTGCGTCATGTGCATCTCCAAGTCCAAAACTGTCGGCCGCAGGCGTTGTCGCCACTCAACCTCCGAACCAATTCCTCCCCGGCTCGCGATGCGGCTGTGATTTCGATCGCAGGGATCGACTCCCGATTCCAGTCGCAACTTAGCCAAACAAGTCGCGGCGCACGAGCGGCTTTGTCGCGGCGCTTCACGTGTGTTCTTTATAACACAAGTATGTTGGAGCTCAAACAACTTCCTTGACATCCCTCCCGCACGGGTTTACAAATCCCTAGTACCTTTTCTGGCTTCTGCGTCTCTGGTTTTTCCCCGCGGGAGGAGATCCTTCGGCGGATCCGCGCGAGTTTCTAAACACGCGGGCAATGGCCGGCACTTCTTGACGGCAATGGCATCCGTAACCATGTCCGAGGGAGAATTCCGCTCGGACTGAGGAAGCCGATCTCGGACCATGGCGATTGAACAACACGGCATCGATGCCATACCCAAGCAGGAAAGAACCAAGCGTTGGTGGGATCTCTTCACCATCCAGGCGGGCATCGCGTTTAGCTTCCCCACTCTCGTCATCGGCAGCTTGCTCGCGCCAGGACTAAGCTGGCCCCACGCCGTCTGGGCCATCCTGATCGGCAACATCATTCTGACCGCGTTGGTCGCGCTGGTCGGCTATTACGGGGTGGACTACGGCGTCTCCGCCTCCGTCGCCAGCCGGTTCACGCTGGGCCATCCTGCTGGAACACGCCTCTGCTCGGCACTGCTCCTTGTCTCGCTGGTCGGCTGGTTTGCCGTCATCAATGAACTCGCGGGCCTGGCTGTTGACGGTATAGTTAAAAGTGCCTTTGGATTCTCCTCGCCCGCCACCTGTATCATTCTGGTTGGCGTTTTGAACGCAATTCCCGCAGTAATGGGCTTCGAGGAAATTAAATTCCTGAACCGGCTCGCGGTCCCTGCTCTCGCTTTCTTGGCGGCTTGGATGTTGAAGGTCATCTTTTCTGCTCACGGATACCGTTACTTGACCTCCTATCAAGCTTCCGGGCAACTGACTTTCAATACAGGCCTGGATTGGATCGTCGGCGGATTCATTGTGGGCGTCTTTATCGCGCCGGACTATTCGAGGTACGTCCGGAGCCGCAGCGATAACTGGGTGGGATGCCTGTTGGGCGTCTTTCCGCCTGCGGTACTTCTTGGCATCACCGGTATGCTCTCCCGGCTCGCCACACAAAACCAGAATCCCGTCGCGTCGGTTCAATCTCTGGGCCTGGGATTAACCGGATTACTCTTGACCGTCCTTTCCACCCTGCCTTCCAGCGAAGCAAGCCTCTACTCCGCCGGACTGGCCCTGACCAACGTCTTTCCGAAGCAAGCCCGTTGGAAAAACACCGTGATCGTGACGGCTTGTGGAATCGTGCTCGCCGTTTTCGGAATTACCGAACACCTGGGCGATTTTCTCACCTCGCTCTCCTACGTATTTTCACCGCTTGTTGGCGTCTCTCTGTGCGACTATTTCATCCTTCGCCGCCGCTTGGACCTCGAAGAGGCCTATCGGGACCCGACGAAAGGAAAACGATTTTGGAATCGCGGCGTAAATGGGGCGGCGATTGTCGCGATTTTGGCCGGGATAGCCGTGAGCGCGGCCGCGGCCTCGAGACTTCCGGCGGCGCTGACCGGTTTATTTGTGGGCGCAATCGCTTATTATGCGATAGAAAAGCAACTCCGTTTCAAGAATTCAACTAGCCTCGCGATATGAGAAGCAAACGCCGCAGCCGATCATGTCAACTATCTCGGTCTCGGCAGTTCGAAAGACTGGTAACTCATGGCCACCATCCGCGCGCAGGATTGCACGTTTGTAACAAACAATCGTTCCGACTTTCTTGCTCTCCATGGACGAGAACCGTTGCATCCCGGAGTGATCATTATTGTTCCCAGTGTGACGCCTATGTGCCAGATCCCCGCTTCCAGACTGCCTGCGGCGGTCCTGAAAACACGCCGCTTAATGTCCCCGCTTGCCGGTCAATGTCGTGCTCGTCGACGCTTCCTGTCAAACCTCCTTCTACCCATTCCTCTGGTCTACTCTTACTCCGCCTGTGTGGTCTGGTTTTTACTCCACTCTTGACACTCTTCTCCAACCTGCTATCCTCGCCAGTTGATTTTTCCACACATACCATGGAGGCGCCCCCTGCGCGCCGAGGATGAGTGCTTTGATGCTTCCTGCTACTCAGATTGAAACTAGTCGACCGGAACCGTCTCCTCTTTACCGCTGGACCGTGCTGCTGTTCGTCAGTCTGGCGATGGGCGGCAACTACTATATTTACGACAGCATCAACCCGCTGGAACGCATTTTTATTGACAAGCTGGGTTTTTCTGCCACGGCGTTCGGATGGTTAAACTCCTCTTATAGCGTGGCCGCGGTTTTGACCCTGCTGATCGGCGGCATCGTCATCGACCGGATTGGTACCAAGAAGGCGATTACGTTTTTTGCCGTGCTTTGCCTGCTGGGAGCCGCGCTCACCGCCTTGCGCGGGCGTCCCGGGGTGATGATCGCCGGCCGCACCGTGCTTGGTCTGGGCGCCGAATCCATGATTGTTGCAGCCACGACCGTGCTCGCCAAGTGGTTTAAGGGCAAAGAGCTGAGCTTCGCCTTTGGGATCAATCTCACCATTGCCCGCCTGGCCTCGGTGGCGGCTGACAACTCGCCGACCTGGGCGAACCGGGCGTTTTATCCTCATGGTCCGGCAGGCGAACCGAGCTGGCAGGGACCGCTGTTGATCGCGGTCGGTGCTGGGGCGATGGCGGTTGTCTGCTCGGTGGTCTACTGGGTACTCGAGAGCCGGGCAGAAGGGCGATACGAACTAGGGCAGGCAGGTTCCATCGACAAGCTGGAGTTCGGGCAAACTCTTCGATTCAATCCGTCGTATTGGTTTGTGGTGGGGCTCTGCTTCACGTTTTACTCCGCGATTTTTCCCTTTCGCACATTTGCCATCGACTTATTCACCAATAAGATACTGGCAACCCACGGCGGCATAAACGCTTCGGAGGTAATGCGTGTCTGGGCGCACGAGCGGGCGGGAATGTTCAACAGCCTGCTGCCGCTTTCGGCCATGGTTGCGACCCCTCTTTTTGGACTGCTCTCCGACAAGATCGGGAAGCGCGCGTTGTTGATGATGTTCGCTTCGATCGTTTTGATGCCGGTATATCTATTGATGGGATTCACCAATGTTTCGCTGTTTGTGCCGGTCTGCATGATGGGGGTGGCGTTCTCGCTGATTCCGGCGGTTATGTGGCCTTCGGTGGCTTATATTGTGGAGCAAAACCGGCTGGGCACGGCTTACGCATTGATGACCCTGATTCAGCAGATCGGTTTCTTCATCATGAACCTGCTGATTGGCAGGGCCAACGACTACGCCCACGCCGGGCTGGATAACCCGGGAGGATACGGGCTGGGCATGTGGATCTTCTCCATCCTGGGATTCGTCGGGCTGGCGTTCGCCATTCTGTTGCGGATTCGCGAGACCGGTCCGCACGGACATGGGCTGGAAACGATCACGGCCGGAAAGAGCTAGAGCCACTGGGTGATCCTTCAGGTAGTCGAGGGACGAGGCGTTGCCGATTGCGCAATCTCGGCATCGGGTGGAACCACCCAGGCGTTAACCCGTGGAACAGAGATGGCCAGCAGCGAGCGGGATGGCTGTGGTTCTCCGGTACCGGCGAACAAACACGAGAATTCGCGATTGACGGTCAGGGCGTCGACGGCAAGGTCCGGAAAGAAACCGCTAGCGCACGGCGCAGTCTGCCGTCGAATCAATAGAAAAGAACAAATAAAAACATCGAATCACCTTGACGATGTCTGGCCGACGCTAGTAGCGTCGAGTGTTTTCCAATCAGTTATTTTTTCTGGCAAGCTGAGACTGTGGACTCTCCCGTGGAGCGGGAGACCATGCCGCAACTTCATCGGAACAGGCTTTCGAAGCGGACAATAGAATCTAGGGCCCTGTTGACCCCATCTGGGCCCTTCGACGATCCGTTTGTCTGCACGGCTACGGCGGAATCGATCATGGAAAAACTCTCTCGCTGCCGCAGCACGTTGGAGAAGGTCCAGCCCGGTTGCACACTGCCAGGTAAGTTCTCTGCTTCTCATTGCCATATTTTGTTGTGCGATCCGTCACTGATGGGCAAGTGCCGAGTCACATCCTGTCATATCACCTGTCACTGACAAGTGATCCTGACGAGCGTTGAAATTTAACCCGAGTCGGATAGGTCATGAATAGTTTGGCGTGCACTGGTAGAAGTTGGCCTCCTGTCCGGTCTTGTTGGAGATATTGACATGAGTAATGATGGCAGTCGAGATGTCGGACGTGTGTCACTTGGGCGGAAGTTTCGTTTCCTGTGTCAGTTGGTGTTGCTCTTAACAACGGCCGTGCTTACAACGCGGGCGCAAACGTTCACCAGCGTTGGGGGTTCAGTTCTGGACCCGACCGGCGCGCCTGTGCCCGGAGCCCAGGTGACCCTGACAAACGAGGGGACCAGTGCGGTCCGTACGACTTTGAGCAGGGCGGACGGGACCTACGGTATCGAGCAAGTTCCCGCAGGCCAATATGCACTGACCGTTGAAGCCAAGGGATTCAAGAAGTCGATTCGCGCACATGTGCAGGTTCTCGTTGCCACCCCGACAAGAGTTGACGTTTCTTTGGAAATCGGCCGGGTCGAGGAGTCGGTGTCGGTAACGGGCAACGCCGAAACCGTGAATACCCAGGACGCGAGCCTCGGGTCGGTTGTCGAAGAGAATCAGATTACGCAGTTGCCCTTTGCTGCGCGCAATCCGGTCAACTTGCTTACGCTGCAACCGGGCGTTGTTTTCACTGGCTCGTCCGACACCGACATGCTCTCCATGGGATCTACGCAGGATTTGGATCCGCGCGAAGGTGTGGTGAACGGCGTGCTTGGAAACCAGAGTTACGTATCTCTCGATGGAATTGAATCCAACGATTTTCAGAACCAATCGGCGTTCACCAGCGCCTTGCCGGTCACTTTGGATGCTCTGCAGGAATTCCGCGTGATCACCACGAATGCGACGGCTTCCAGCGGAGCGGCGGGCGGAGCTCAGGTGGAAATGGTGACCAAGTCGGGAACCAATAACCTTCACGGAAATCTGCGCTGGTTCAATCGCGACACGGTTTTTGCGGCAAATTCATTCTTTAACAATATGGAGGGAGTGGGGAGAGCGAAGCTGATCCGAAACATTTACGGGGGATCGCTGGGTGGCCCGCTATTGCCAACGTTGAAAGATCGCGTCTTCTTCTTTGTGGATTATGAAGGAAGATTGGATCGCAGCGCGACTCCGGTCACCCGAGTGATTCCGACCAACAGCCTGAAGGCGGGAGATTTGTACTACACGGTTGCGGCAAACGGCCCCGGAGTAATTCCTTGTCCCAACAACGCCGGCACCTACTGCGAGGAGTTGACCCCGGCGCAAGTGGCGCAGCTTGACCCAGCCGGCACGGGCGTGAACCCGGCCATGCAGACGCTTATGGGCTTGTATCCCACGGGCAACGATCCTTTGTTGGGGTTCGATGGCGGCTTGAACAGTACGGGCTACCTCTTTGATGCTCCGATCAACACCACCAACAACATTTATACCGCGCGGCTTGATTTCAAGTTGACGCGCGATGGCAAGCATTCGATTTTCTGGCGCGGGAATCTGGCAGGAATCAAAACCGATATCACTCCGGCGCAGTTCCCGGGCCTCCCGCCGAATAATCAATTTCTGAACAACAGCCGCGGATTCGCCTTAAGTTATACCGGCATATTCACGCCGAATCTCGTGAATACTGCGGAATGGGGCTTCATACGCCAGGGCGTCTCGGAGGGCGGAGGAACGTCGGTCGCGCTCTCCGCGGAAAATTTCGCAGATCCTCTGAACTTCACTCGCGGATTCGCCCGGACCGTCCCGACAGAGGAACTGAGGGACGACATCAGCTGGGTACACCGGTCACACACGATCCAGGTGGGCGCTGATCTCCAGCTGCCCCGAAATCACTTCGCAACAGAACAGATTGCGTACCCTCTTTTTACCTTGGGAGATTTCGCGTACTGCTCGAACGATTGTCGCGATCCCATCATTACGCTTGAAAACGAGGGGCAGCAAGCTCCGTCGGATTTCACTTCGTTTCTCACGTCTTTCATGGAATTAACCGGATCGATTAGCGAAGTTGCCGCAACGTATCTTGTCAACCCTAAGACTGGGCAGGTCTCGCCACCCAGCGGCCAACCACTGAACCGGCATTACGCGGAGAATGACATTGAGTGGTACGTTCAGGACAGCTGGCGGGTGAAGCCCAATCTGACTCTGAATTACGGCCTTCGCTACAGCTATTTCGGCGTGCCTTGGGAACAAAACGGGTATCAGACGATTCCAACGATGAATTTGGACAAGTGGTTTGGAATGCGGGTCGCTGCCATGAATCAGGGAATTCCCGCGGACTCATTGCCGCTGATTTCATTCATTCCGGGCGGTAAGGCAAATCACCAACCCTCATGGTATGGCCCGAGCACGCGAGACTTTTCTCCGCGCTTGTCGTTGGCGTACTCTCCCGGATATCAGTCCGGCATTTTGGGGAAACTTTTCGGGGGTTCTGGGAAGAGTTCGATCCGCATGGGTTTCGGGATGTTTTATAACCGCATGGGCGGCGCGATCGCGACCGATCAAGCCATAAACTCCGGCGATCCTGGCCTTACAGATTGGCAAGGGACTCCTACTGGAATGTTCAGCTTGGCGACGGCTCCGCGCTTCTCCGGCACATGCACCGTAAGCGCCGGTTGCTCCGGTTTGCCCCCGATCGCGAGTTTGTTGTACTCCGTGCCGACGGGTGGTTTCCCGTTCACGCCTGACACGGGAATCGACAACTTCGACTTTGCTGTAGACCAGAATCTGAAGACGCCTTATTCCTACGATATGGATTTCAGCATCGAGCGTGAGATCGGCAGAGGATTCACGATCGAAGCTGCCTACGTCGGCAACTTGGGCCACCGACTGTTGCTGAAGAAGGATTATGGGCAGTTCCTGGGCAATTTCAAGGACACACAATCAGGCCAGACGCTTTGGCAGGCCTACAACCTGCTCGTTAAGCAGATGGGCCCCTTGAATAACCAGACTCCCATTTCGCAGATCACTACCATTCCTTGGATTCAGAACTTGATGCCGAACATGCCGGCGTATGCGGCAGCTTATCTCGGAAATCCCGCTCTCGCTAATTTGACGCCCACCCAGGCCTTCTATGCCATCGTTCAAGGCTATGCTCCGGATTGGAGCGACGCCGTGCTGGCGATGGATGATCCCATTCCGGGTATAAGTCCGTGGTCCACGACCGTGGATCCCCAAGGGGATGGACGAGTAATGTTCGGGCCGCAATTTGCCAGTATGCCAGCGTGGACATCCGCAGGCACATCCAGTTTTCACAGCTTACAGCTATCGGTCCGAAAAAAAGCGGGGCCGCTCATTCTTGACGTGAACTATGTGTTCAGCAAATCGATTGATGATGCATCGGCAGGAGAGAACGCCGATCTGTTCCTGAGTGAAGGACAACAGAACGGGCAGATTCCCGACGCGTTTAACGTGCGCGCCGGGCGAGCCGTTTCCGACTTTGATCTGAAGCACAATTTCAATGCGAGCTGGGTCTATGAATTGCCCTTAGGGCGCGGACGGCGATTTGGCTCGAGTCCATCGAGGGCGGTGGGAGCGTTGATCGGCAATTGGCAGTTCACCGGCACTTTGCGGTGGCACTCGGGGTTTCCTTTGACTCCGCGCAACGGATTTAACTACGCGACCAACGATTATCAGCCGGGCCCCGCGACCATTATCGGGCCGCTGAAGACTTCGGTGACCAAGAAAGATCCGAATGGATATCCGAACTTGTTCAGCAATCCCGACCAGGCCTACACGGAGTTGGCCTTTACTCTGCCTGGATCTCCTGGCAGCCGGAACAAGATCTTTGGCCCCGCTTATTTTGACGCCGACATGGGCTTGGGAAAATCGTTTACGATGCCCTGGAACGAGAAGCAGAAACTGCAGTTTCGATTCGAGGCTTTCAACGCGTTCAACACCGTCAACTTCGGGAGCACGGCTGGTCAGTTCTCGAGCACCTATGCCGGAGCCACGAGCCCGATTGATGGGTTCGATGTGTCGACACCCGGTGTCTTCGGCCGGCTCTATTCGACAGCCGGACCTCTTGGCGGAGCGCGGGAAGTTCAGGTCGGAGTTCGGTTCGATTTCTAGCGATTGAATCTTTTTAGCAAGCTGCCAGGAGAGACGTCCTGCGGCTAAATAGGGGATTTATGAGACGTCGAGAGTTTATCCAGTATGCAATGACCGGCGTAGCGGGCCTCGGAATGAGTGCAATCGGTGGTGACGCTTTCGGGCGCCTTTTGCCGGCGCATCACGTTCGCGTGAGCGCTGAACTTGGCAATTTTTTCCCGCCGCTCGCATTAGTGCGGCGCGTTCATCAAGCAGGCGAGGCAGAGAAGTTTTTCTGGATGCCGGGCCAGAAGAAAGAAGCCGCTTCGACCCTTCCGAATCCCCCTCGTGTTTTCGATGTCGCGTTCCGATTGCCGGTGACCGGCGGAAAACAAAATGAAGGAAACCTGCCCGACGAGACGAAAGCGCTGGTCACCCGTCAGATCAAGTCGCTTCTCGAGAAAAATTTCAATTATCGCGTGGTTGATTTGAACGCGGCATCCGACGCTGCGTTCTGGTATCCGTACTTGGACAAGACAGCGGGAAATCTGGTTTTCTGCCGGCTGGTGGTTACCGATGCTTCTTTAGCAGAAGCGTCTTAGGATTTGATTTCAATAACTCGGGCGGCTGTGTGTGAGGGTCTGGGTCCAGATCCGTTTTCACTCCATATGCTGTCTCGAGACTGAAGGTTTCCAAGGAGAGTGAAGATGCGCACTTTAACGAAACAAAATCTCGAGGACATCGCCGTAGGCTGCCATTTCTTGGGGACGGGTGGGGGCGGAAGTTTTTCCGAGGGCATGAAGCTGATTTATGACGATCTCAAAGCGGGGCTGGTTTTCCGGCTGATGCCTCCGCAAGAGATGAAGGACGACGACTACGCTGCCGCTCCTTACGGGGTTGGCACGACCGCTCCTCCAACCGCCGAAGAGAAGCAGCGATACGCGAAGTTGCCGCGCATCAAAGAGGAATCGACGACAGCCGCCTTCCGCTTGCTGCAGAAGTACATGAACAAGAATTTTGTGGCAACCATCGCCGGCGAAATCGGGCCCGGCAGTACTCCCGCGGCCATGTCTGCCGCCGCGCACCTCGGAATCCCCCAGCTCGACGCCGATACCGTCGGCCGTGCAGCGCCGGAAATCGATCAGAACGTTGTTTTGGCGGCTGGGCTTCAAGTTACTCCTGCGGCTGGCGTCACCGACTTCGGCGATGAGTTGATTCTTGCCCGGGTCGCGACCACCTCGAGGGAAGAGGATTTGTTCCGAGCGGCTTCCGTGGTAAGCATGGGAATCGGAGTCACGGATACAGCGATCGCGGGCAGGGATGCGAAACGCGAAGGAGTGCTAGTGCAGGGATCGATCAGCCATGCCGAGGAAGTCGGGAAAGCCTACCGAACTGCCGTCGAAACCCACCACGATCCCATTCAAGCCGTGTTGGACGCTGGCCATGGATATAGGCTGTTTGAAGGAAACGTCGCTGATTTCCACTGGAAGGATCAGGGCGGTTATTTGGTCGGCGACGTCGAGATTTCCGGTTCCGGCAAATACCAGGGCAGCACTTTTAAGATTGCCTACAAGAACGAGAACCTGGTTTCTTGGCGCGACGGGAAATTTTCTGTGACTTGCCCCGACCTGATCACCATGGTGATGAAAGATTCAGGCAAGCCGATTACGAATCCCAACTTTGAAAAGGGCGAAGAGACGGTTGTAATCGGTTTTGCATCACCGTCAAATTGGCGAACTCCGTCGGGCCTCCGGATATTCGGCCCGCGTCACTTTGGGTACGATACGCCGTACGTCCCGATCGAGCAGATGAACTGGACATAGACTAGTGGCGAATGCGCTTCTTCGCGATATGGTCATGGTGGTCCCATAGCCGGGCAGCGATTCCAAGCCAACGCCGAACGTAACGGGTTCAGGATCGCGTAGGAACGCGCAAAATGGCGGGTTATGCTCCTAGGTCTGCGCCGGTGGATTGGTGTAAGCGCGGTCCTTCACCGACACAGGTCGGCAGGTCCCTTGTCGCTCAAAACACTGTGATGAAATTGTAATGATTGAAGGATCAGAACCGGTCAAATCGAATACACACCGGACGACACGGTTAGCTTTGCAAGCTGTTAAAGAATCGAATAGAGTAGAGCACCTTCAAAACGCCGCAGAGCCCTCGTGTGTTCTCATAATCCGTAGGTCTTAGGTTCTCGTCCGAGCGATCGCACGCGTACCCTGCGGAGTGTGGTGATAAAAACGTGATAGCTCTATGCCCATAATGGGGCAAAATAGATCAGAACGTGTAAGAACGCCATCCTGGAAAGTCCTTGAAAAATCATGTAGAGTAGAGAATTTTCATAACGGAGCAGAACACACTGTGTGATCTTCAAAACCGGGGGGCAAGGGCACAGCCTCTTCGGATCGGCATCTCCGCCGTGGCTTCCCGCTTTTGCACGCACGACTTCACCTGCATTTGTCGATCAATAAGAGCGCGACAATCTTTCTTCGGTGAAGAGTCATGCGCCAGTCCTCGTAGACTGCGCGATGGCTGATCAATGGGAGAACCACGAAGGAATAGGTAGGACTGGCGTCACGTCGCGAGCAGGCGGGATGGGCGTACAATGGGGTCGTTTTCGAAGTCAAAGAGGACATTCCGGTTCAGAAAGGGAATGACGTATGTCGATTCAAGAAGTATCCGCGGAACAACTCGCGAAGCTGTTTCACCATTACGAGCGAGTTCTCTTTGAGGATTTCCATGGCCTGCCCAAGGAAGACGCCTCGCTATCCTGGGAGCGGGTGCCGCAGAATGAACGCAATCTGATGGTCGCGGCAGCGCGCCTGACGCTGCTGGAGCTGGGAACAACGGCCGAGAAAGAGCCAGCCGATCGCCGGTATTTCGCCAAACCCGGCGAGGCAAATTGGGGTTGCTAGGTTTCCTGGTTGGTTCCCACGCCGGTCCCCTTTATGAAATCCTTACGCTCGCTGTTGTCAAATGACGGTTGCGGGTAAATTGCTTTCCTCTTGTCCAATAGTTCCATTGCCCGGCTGGAGCCGTTGCGATCGAACGTGGTCCGCGACACAAAATGTTAATTTTCTGGCGGTTTCATTCGAGGCGAGAAGTGCATCCCATTCTTTGCGGCCCGATCATACTCTCGGATCACACCGAGCGTCACAACACCCTTGATTTGATACGCTCAAAGAGATGAATCACGATTACTCGACTCGGTCTACTCAATCATCGGGCAGCTTGGCGGGCTGATGCACAAATTCTTCCAACTGCTCACCCGGAATCGCAATTATCGCTTTACTTGGACGGGCCAGATTGTCAGCGAAATTGGCGACAATTTCAATAATATCGCCGTCTTTGCGTTGGCCATGGCGCTCACCCATTCGGGCATGGTCGTTACCGGCGTGCTCTTGGCGCGTGCCATTCCAGCCATCACGATGGGGCCACTCGCTGGTGTGCTGCTCGACCGGTTCGACCGCAAACGAATCATGATTGCCAGCGATCTCATGCGTGCGCTGGTGGCACTCGGCTTCATTTTCGCTGTGACGTCGCACCGCGTCTGGATCCTTTATTTGTTCAGCGCGCTGCTCATGGTTGCCTCGCCCTTCTTCACTGCGGGACGTTCTGCAATCCTGCCCACAATTGCGAACCCTGAAGAAATCCACACCGCCAACTCGCTTACGCAGACAACTCAGTGGATGACGCTTACGGTTGGAACCTTTCTTGGAGCCACGGTGGTCGCCATAGGTTACAAATGGGCATTTGTTTTCAATGCCCTCTCGTTTGTTTTCTCCGCTTGGTGCATCTGGCACCTGCGAGCGCCGGGGGCGGCGGGCTTTCGTGCCAAGCGCAAGGTGTCTGCCGAAGATGAAGTGATCCGTCCTTGGCACGAGTATCGCGAAGGTCTGCGCTACATGCGCTCGGTGCCGCTGGTGCTTGCCATCGCACTGCTTTCGGTTGGTTGGGCCACTGGAGGCGGCGCTGCTCAGGTTCTCTTTACGCTTTTCGGCGAAGTGGTCTTCAATCAGGGAGCCTCGGGGATTGGGATTATCTGGGGCTGCGCCGGACTGGGTCTGTTGTTCGGCGGGGTTTTCGCAAACTGGCTTGGCAGACGACTTTCCTTCGATGCTTACAAGCTTACCGTCTTTATGGACTACATCGTGCACGGAGCCGCCTATATTCTCTTTAGCCGGGCGCAGCGATTTGACACGGCTCTTCTTTTCATTTTTCTGTCGCGCGGCGGCACGGCCGTGAACTCCGTCCTGAACTACTCCTATCTCTTGCGCACGGTCACCAATCGCTATCGAGGACGCGTCTTCGCCACGATAGAGACTTTCACTTGGGCCATGATGATGGTATCGATGATGGGTGCCGGCATCGCTTCGACACACTACAGCCCGCGCTTGATAGGCACGGTTGCAGGGCTGTTCAGTTCAACCACGGCGATCTTCTGGGGTTGGGCAAACTGGACTGGAAAACTTCCTCTCCCTGATGTCGCGGGAAGCGACCAACCGATGGCGGAAGTCCATCCGGATCGCGCTGTTTAACTTGTCCCCTGGCTCGCCGCAACGCGACCATTCAAGACAACCAGATTCAATGACCGCATGAAGGTTACGGCGCGGAAAACGAGTAGCGCCGGAATCTTGCCGGCTGTCCCGAGGCCTGCCCTGAGCGGGGTCGAAGGGACGCCCGCGCCGGATAGCCGCCGGGACGGCGGCGCTTCTCTCAGCGTGAACGGTACAAATTATGCGGTCACGGTACTAGCGACCCACACGAGCGAAAATATGTACCGCTCTCTATCGCTGGCCTAGCCATCGTGTCCGCGATCGGCCTGTCCTGGCTCGTTCCCGGCCTTCTTTAGTATTGAGCCGGGATTCCTGTGATCCTGTCAAAGGCTTGGATTACGAGTGGAACTCCACGCCCTGCGCCAGGTGAATTTCACCGCCCCAATTGATGGTATTGTTCTGACGCCGCATGTAGGCCTTCCAGGAATCCGAACCGGACTCACGCCCGCCGCCAGTTTCCTTTTCGCCGCCGAAGGCGCCGCCGATTTCCGAGCCTGAAGTGCCCACATTCACGTTCGCGATGCCGCAGTCGGACCCCTTGAAGCTGAGGAACTTTTCCGCCTCGGCCACGCTGTCGGTGAAGATGCCCGACGACAGGCCCTGGGGAACCGCATTGTGCAAGGCAATCGCCTCGTCTATGGTCCGGTACTTCATAACGTAAAGGATCGGAGCAAAGGTTTCGGTTTGCACAATCTCGGCTTCATTTTTGATTTCGACAATGGTGGGCAGAACGAAAGTGCGCCTGCCAAACGGTGGAGGATCGAGGGTCTTGCCTCCGTAAAGGACTTTTCCGCCTTGCTTGTGGATAGCAACCAGGGCATTCTCGTAGTCCGATACGGCTTTTTCATCGATGAGCGGGCCCATCAGGGTCTTAGGATCGAGGGGATCGCCAATCTTCACCTTTTCGTAATTACCAATCATCTTGTGAACGAAGGTGTCGTAAACGTTCTGGTGAATGATAAGGCGGCGGGTGGAGGTGCAGCGTTGGCCGGCGGTGCCGACGGCGCCGAAGAACGCCGATGCCAGCGCTCCGGTCAAGTCGGCCTTGTCGGAAATGATCAGGGCATTGTTGCCGCCCAGCTCGAGAATGGTGCGACCGAGGCGGGCGCCGACAACCTCACCGATGCGCTTGCCCATACGGGTGGAACCGGTGGCGCTGATGAGGGTGAGGTGGCTGTCGGCAAGAATTCGTTCGCCGACGGTCGAGCCGCGTCCGACGACCACGCAGGAGACTCCGTCGGGAACACCGTTGGCCTTGAAGACCTCGCGGATGATGTTCTGGGAGGCGATGGCGCAGAGCGGTGTTTTGCTGGAAGGCTTCCACACCACCGGATCGCCGCAGATAAAAGCCAGGGCGCTGTTCCAGGACCAGACCGCAACCGGGAAGTTGAAGGCAGTAATGACACCGATGGGCCCGAGCGGCTGCCACTGTTCCATCATGCGGTGCATCGGCCTTTCGCTCTGGAGTGTGGGGCCGGAAAGCGTGCGGCTGAGACCGACGGCATAGTCGCAGACGTCGATCATTTCCTGAACTTCCCCCAGGCCTTCGGTCAAGATCTTGCCCATTTCGAGCGAGACGAGGCGTCCCAGCATATCTTTTTTCTCGCGCAGGGCGATGGCAAACTGACGCACGATTTCGCCTCGTTTGGGAGCAGGCATAGCGCGCCAGATCTCGAAGGCTTTCATCGCCTGCCCGATAACCGTGTTGTAGTCGGCTTCGCTCGCCTGTTCGACTTTGGCCAGCAATTCCCCGGTGGTTGGACTGTGGACTTCGATCCAGTCACCGCTAGTCGCAAACCACTTGTCTCCGTAACTCGCGCCCGAAAGGGCTATCCCCAATCCCAACGAGTTGAAAATCCTGTCTTTTTCTCCCATGTCATTCACCTTTCAAGAAATGTGGAAACAACGTATTAGAGCGGCACGGACGACCGGAAGGCCGCCCGTGCTTAAAGCAACTTTTCAACCAATCTACTCCCGGCGCAGAGACATCTAGAATGCCTCGGTCCGTTCCTTGCATGAAATATTGAGCTGCGCGAGTCCGTCCAGCACCGGATTGTATATATTCGGGGTCACCGGACGCAGGACGCCGGTTGCCTTGATCCGGCCAGTGAGAATCATGTCCACTCCAATCGCAGCCGGCAGGGAGACCGTTCGCGCCATGGACGAATCGCCATGCGGAATTCCGTAATCGATGAGTTCGGAGACGATCCGTTCCTTTTTGCCATCGGGGAATTCGGCCCGGAAGTCGTGGAACAACACGATCATGTCCCGCTCACCGGGACGGAATGCCAGCTTCTCGTACATCAGATTGCCCATGGCATCGAGGGGGCTGATGCGCTCGGCACCCAGCTTCCGGCTGGAGAACATACCCAGCCACTCAAGATTCAGGATTGGATAAGACTCCTTTGGGATCCCGAGCTTCCTGGCTGTCGCGGCCGGTAAGTCCTCACTTTCGGAAGCACCCGCCAGCTTCCGCATCATATCGGCATAGGTCTTGCCACGGGCATCGAATTCATCGAGCCCAAGGAGGCCCAGCTTCCCGAAGTTGTACAGGCAATCGCACCAGCCCATGTTTCGAAGAGTCCCGCGGTACATTGTCTGAATGCCTTGCAGCCCGTACACGTCGATGTAGCTGATCGAATCCCGATTCGGATAGGCTTCGTAGTCCCCCTGGCCCGGAATCGCCAGGATATGCATATCGCGAAAGAGGCGCTCGGAGGGGACCTCGACCTTACGGCCGTCCATCAGGTACATCGCGCTGTTTCGGCCGGCCAGCAGGACGCCTCTGGGAGCCCAGGAGAATTTATAGCCAAACGGATTGTCGTTGGCTTCCGGTGCCGGCAGACCACCGCAATAAGATCTGAAGGAAACGATGCGCCCGCCGCGGGTACGGACACTATCGATGATCCGCATCGCCGACATGTGATCAATGCCGGGGTCGACGCCGACTTCATTCAGAATTGTGACTCCTGCTTTCTGCGCAGCGCCGTTTTGTTCCTGCATCGCAGCCGAAACATAGGACGTTGTCACCATGTGCTTCCTGTTGGCGATGCAGTACTTCGCCACCACCGGATGGAACGTGTAGGGAAGGAGACTTACCGCGAGGTCGCAATCCTTTATCAACTGCGCCAGCACGGCCTCATCCTGAACATTGAGAGCGAGTGCCTTCCCGTTGGGATGACCTGCAATCATGGCTTCAGCCTTGCTTGCCGTCCGGCTCGCCATAGTGACCTGATAATCCTTGTCCAACAGATACCGCACCAACGGCCTGGCTACCAGCCCAGCTCCTAACACTAAAACACGTTTCATATTCGTCTCCTATGATTGCGGGAAGGTTCCCAGTTGAGCCCTTCCGCTTAGTTTCGAGGCCCATCCGCAGCTCACGGATGCGCCTCCAAATGCTCTTGAATGTATCGATAATCGGGGGTCAGACGCCCATTATGCACGATCACCGCCCGCTTTAAATATGGCGGCAGATCGAGCGTTTCAAATGGAACCTGCCAGTCGGCATTCACCAGCGGGACAACCATGTCCCGCAACACGGAACTGAAGTACTGTGACGATTCCCGGGGAATCTCGCACGGGAGATTGTCGATCGCCATGATGACCGGCCCATTCCCCTCCACGCCGTCCCGGACCGCATCCTGTCCAGGGAGGTAAACGTAGCAGGGATGATCCGGCTCGGTGGCCTCCACGGTGAGTTCGACGCTTCCTTCAATGTCGCAGCTGATGTCACCGATTACCTTGAGGCGCGGGGCGCAACCCGGGAGGTAGTTCTTTCGGGCCCACTCGCGCGTGACCAGTCGCGGATATCGCGATTCCCAATAAATGCAATTTACCAGAACATCAAGGTGCGACAAGTGCTTTTCGAAACAGCCCTGGTATCGCTCCGGATGTTCATAGTACTCCTGCAGGTCGAACGGGATACTGCATTCCTTGCGTTCGACCATGTCCTCCTCGCGGAACACGACTTTCACAGGCCGCAGGCCTGCGGCTGCGGACGCCGCGGCCGCCAGATCGGCAACGGCCACCTTCACGGGCTTAAGACAGTCGAATACTTCCTGCGCGCCCATCGATACATTGCCATACCCGGAAAAGCCAAAGACCAGCGGGCGTGCTTCCGCCTGATGCCTAATTTCGTCGCCCAACGCGGCGATGTGAGTTTTTGCCTCAGTCAGGTCCCGATACTTGAAGGCCGGGTGCACCCGTGACAGCGGTGTTGACACTCCAGACACAGCCAGCCGTTGCCCGAGGCAGCGCAACGTCTCGATCATTCCGGCAAAGCCGGCATGGCGGCCGAAGAAAATCAGCCTTCTCTTCTGATCATCCGTGATTTTTTCGTAGTCCACTAGGGAACAGCCCAGTTCCATCAAACGCCGAAGCATGGGCATGTTGTGCGACTGCCCCTTCGCCACGTGCGCGAAAAAGACGTAAGTCTTTCCAGGCAATAGCGCGTGTGTCGGTATTTCCTTGATCGCAAGGATAACCGACGCAAGGCCAAGATCTTCGTTTACCTCGACTCCAGCGGACCGGTACTCATCATCCGTGCAGACACGTACACTGGAGGGCTGGACAAGAACCCGCACCCCTCGCTTCGTCTGCAGGTCCGATGTATCAGTCGGAACCAGAGGCACGCGGCGTTCCCATTTGTTCTTGTCTTCTCTTCGAATCCCAATGAGCGCGCCCATAAAGGAAAGGGTTCGAGGCAGTCGATAGCGGAGAATTTATCTTCCCATGACTAGCTGCTCAATGAACGGCTGAATTTTAAAGGGTTGTGCAATGCGGCGTCGGTGACGGTGATCACCCCGCAATGTCCGCGAGCTCTGCCAGAGCCATCCAATGCCGTGGATGCGGGCGGTGTCGGCCTGCACACCGGCGATCAGTCTTGGATGACGGGCTACCCGGAAGTTGTGCCCCGGAACAAACTTTCAGCGACGCGGGCCAGAAGTCGGCTTCGAGGAAGTGGAACACCATAGCATGCCAGAATTCTGAAACATTGTCCCAGGAGTGTTTACTCCCGTTCGCGAAACACTCGAAGTCTTTTTCGCTCATCGACTGCCTCTCGGTCGGCGTCGACCGCAGGCAGCGCAACGTCCGAGGTGGCCGCGCCGTACCCTGCGCGTCATAGCATGGAAGGATGAAGAGAACGGAGGTGGCGGTCACGAAGCCTACGCCCGGGAACACGCAACCGAGATGTTGAATCACGTTGCCGCTATCGAAAGTGATGCCGGAGCCGGTCATCCCCTGGGCTTTGTTTTGAAGATGACTCCGGCAGCTATAACCTCTCTGCACCCTCTGCTCGATGTCCTCTCCGCCCCATCGGAGCCACCATTTTCCGTTCCACGGATGATAGCCCCGAAACCGATATCGAGCCGTTGGTCGAAGCTGGCGTCCCCGGCATCGGCCTCCTCCAAGACAGCCGCAAGCACTTCGACTACCATCACAGCACTGCCGATACGCTCGACAAAGTGGACCCACAAGATCTGCGCGAGAATGCTGCGGTCATGGCGGTCATGGGATACGCCTTGGCAGCCATGACCAGCCCCTTACCGCGATAGAGGAAGGGAGGCTCTTGACTGACCTGGTACATCCGAGAATCATTACCTGTTTATCCTGTAGACCGAGCCTCCTACTTATTGGCCACAGCGCTCGCGTCGTAAATCAGTTTTCCGCCCACGAACGTTTTTAAGACTTTCGTATCACGGATTCGGCTGGGCTCAATCCGGAAGATGTCGTCACTGAGCAGAACCATGTCTGCAAGTTTGCCGGCGGTGATCGAACCTTTCTCGCTCTCCTGGAATTCGGCATATGCCGAACCCATGGTATAGGCCTCCACCGCTTCGGCCACCGTAAGCTTTTGTTCTGGAAACCAGCCGTTTGGATTCTTGCCATCAAGCGTCGCCCGCGTCACGGCCGCGTAAACCGTCTGCATGGGGTCGAGAGGGGCGACTGGCCAATCGGTCCCAAAGGCCAAATGGACGTGATAGTTGAGGAATGTGCGAAATGCGTAGGAACGGCTGGCGCGGTCATGCCCGAGATAAGACTCGACGAATCGGCCGTCGTCGATGGCGTGGTACGGCTGCACGGAGGCGATAATGTGAAGCTGGGCAAAGCGTTCGAAGTCCTTGGCAGCCACGTGTTGAGCGTGCTCGATGCGCAAACGCCGATCGGCCTCGCCGTGAGCGTTGATAACGTCCGAATAAAGGTCGAGGGTGGTCGAAATCCCTTCGTCCCCGATGGCGTGTGTGCAGATCTGCAGTCCGGCGGCATCGGCAGCCATCATGCGGTCGCGCATGGCGGATATCGGATGCATCTCGTCGGATAACAACCCGCGATTGTTTGGCTGATTCGCATAGGGCTCAAAAAAATAGGCCGTCCCGGAGCCCAGAGACCCATCGGCGAATGCTTTCAGTGCACCGATCCGAAGGTACGGACCACCGAACGCATGCCGAACGCCAAGTCTTGCCTGATCCTGCACCTCCATGACAGAAGGGACCGCGTAAATACGAGTCGTAAGTTCCCCCCGCTGCAGAAGTTCGGAATAAATGGCGATGTCATCGTATCTGGCAGACATGTACTGGACGGTGGTGACGCCCACGGATGCTGCATGCGCCAAGGAGCGGTGGACTGCCTTTAAGCGCTGGTCATAAGAAATTGGTGGGATCACTCTGCGCACGTATGCCATGGCAGCATCTTTAAGGGCGCCGGTAGGGTTCCCCTGCGCATCACGTACGATAGCCCCTCCGGGTGGATCGGGAGTTTTTTCGGTCACGCCGGCGAGCCGCAGGGCAGCGGAATTCGCCAGCGCCATGTGTCCGTCGCAACGGCTAACGAAAACGGGATTGTTGGGTGTTAACGCGTCGATAAGTTCCTTCGTGGGCACGACGGGCGGAGCCCACTTGGTCTCATCCCAGTCGCCGCCTAGAATCCACTCTCCATGTGGTGTGGCCTTCGCTCGGTCCCCAATGCGATGAGCAAACTCTTCGGCACTGCCAGCGTCCTTCAGTTGGACGGCATCGAGTTGTTCTCCGCCAAGCACGAGGTGAGCGTGTGCATCATTGAAACCGGGTAACAGTAACTTGCCGCCGGCATCAACTAGACGCGTCTTGGGACCGCGCCACTCGTCGATGTCCCGGTTTGAACCGACCCCGACGATGCGATCTCCGAGCACTGCGACTGCCTCTGCTGTGGGTAAAGATTTGTCGACCGTCCAAATTTTGGCGTTGAAGATGATCAAGTCCGCTGCCGGCTTCGATTGAGCGGGGGTGATTACCGCGGAGAGAAGCAGACACGCAAGAAGTCCAAGTACAGCCCAAAATGTGTTTTTCAAAGATCCAGCCTCCAAGATACCGGCAATTGATCTCAAGAAATAGAATTCGTCGTGAGAGCTATAAGCCTGAATCTCCTTTTTGACTTCCAAAACGGGAATGTTTCTACACCCATTCACGCAAAATCCCGAGGGGGATTGGGATGTGGAATCCCACTCATCGCAAACGGCGCGATGAGTGGGATTCCCGGTTCAGAATTCATAGCGCAGCGCGAATTCCATGATGCGCGGATTGTTCAGCAAACCGGAGTAATTGCCAAACGTGCTGGCGCTGTCCAGTTCCAATGAGCGATTCAGCAGCGCCGATTGCACATCAAATCGCGGTGTATTGGTCAGGTCGAACGCTTCCCAACGGAACTGCAAACTCTCCTTTTCGCTCCAGGGCATCTTCCAGCGTTTGGACATGCCAAGGTCAATGCCGAAGTAGCCTTGCCCGCGAATCTCGTTACGCTGTCCGGACTCGCCTGCCCAAGCCGGAGCAAAAGAACTGATGGCTGCAGGACCGTCGGAAAAAATGTTTGGACGACCGTTGACGATGTACTTGCCCGTATGCACGGGCGCGATTTGGTCGGCATTGCCTTCCATGTCGAAGTTGGTGGGGAAGTTGGTGAAGCCGTTATCCACCGTGACCGGGAACCCGCTTGTCCAGCGGAACACCCCGGAAACCTGCCATCCCCCGATGACCGCATCCAGCCCATGGTTGGAATCGCGCCCCAGCATTTTCCCACGGCCGAAGGGAAGTTCCACAATCCAGTTGGAGTTAAGCTGGTGCGTTGCGTCAAACGACGCCGGACCATACTGTGCGCGGGGGTTCCAGGCGTTGATGATGTTGTTGTTCAGTCCGAGATAACTGCCGATGCTGGCTGCACTTACGCGCTCGGTGTCAGATGAAATGTCCATTGCCTTGGAGTAAGTATAGTTCAGGTCAAACTGCACCCCGCGCGACATGCGATGCCGCAGCGTGGCCTGCAGCGCGTTGTAGTTCGACCAGGCGATTGAGCGCCAAGCATACATCGAGCTGAATTGCGGCGAGAAGTACGAATACTGCCCGCCCGCAGAGTAGTACATTTGGTTCGAGTTGTAGTAATCCGGAAAGCCGTATTCATCCAGGACAAACAATGCCAGCGAATCGTTAAAGGCCGTGCTGCAGAAAGTGTCGAAGGCGAACACAACCGGGTCCGTCGTCGGCAGCGAGGCGCCTCCGGTGCAGCCGCTAAGCGTATAAGCGCCGCCCGCCGCCAGCGGCTGAATCTGGTCTCGCCAGAACTGTTGCACGTTGGCCGGAACCTGGCTGGAACTGAACGACAGCGTCGGGGCTTTCACTCCCGCGACCAGTTCCGGACGGAACACCGTGGCCAGCGCCTTCTCCGCCGCAAAGTAGTCCAGCCCGGACTTCCGGTCGTAAATGTCGAGCGGCATGGCCAGGTCGTCCTGCGCCAGCAGGCGGTGCGCCATTCTCCCCACGTACGCCACATCCAGCGTGAAGTTCGAACCCAAGTCCCGGCTCACGGCAAAATCCAGCGTGTAGGAGTAGGGCGTCTTCAGATTCTGGTCGAGGCCCCAGCTAATCGCGCCAAGTCCCACGGGATATTGCTGCGGAAAACCTCCTTGCGGCGCCGGTTCGAGGATCGGCTGATTGTTATAGTCGTACTGCGGAATGACGTTCATGCTGGTCAGCCGCGGTGCGGTTTGGCTCGTTTGGACGTTCAATGGATTGTGTAGCTGCGTGGACAGGCCGAAGGATCCATTCTGGTCGAAGGTGTCCATCAGGCTCTCGCCCATGCGGTCATAAACCATGCCGAATCCGCCGCGAATACTGCTGTGCCCGGCCCCGCCAAAGAGCTTGCCCAGCATTCCCCCGCTGGAGAAATTCGGCGCCCAGGCAAACGCTACCCGTGGGCCGAAATCTTTCGTGTCCCAGCCGTAGTAACCAGGCTTGCCATTCGCCGGTCCCGCCCAGTTGTATGAAATCAGCGGTTGGGCGCTGGAAGGAAGGCCCTGGTACATGCCCGCCTGCCGCGCCTTGAACCAGTCGCCCAGATTCACGTTCGGGCCCACCTGCATCCCGTTGGTCTCCCACGGCGGAGAAAACAGCGAATACCGCAGACCCAGCGTCACGGTCAGGTTCGGTTTCACCTTCCAACTGTCCTGCGCATACATTTCGTAGGAATCCATGCCAAACCGCCGCGTTACCGTGGCCCCCTGCGCCAGAGTGCTGCCGCTGCGCGCGTAGTTGTAGATCGCAGTTCCCATAGGAATCATTCCGAACAGCGTGGTCACGGCAGTGTCGTAGTCGCTGGTGAACGAAGTGTCCACGCCGGCGTAGCCGTTGCTCAAAGGATTCAGAGGAGATGTGTTGGTAGGCTGGGACAGCCCAGCGTCGGCAAACCAGTCCGGGTCGCTGGCGCCGTAGCTGAAAGAATTATTCAGATTGCTTTCCGGTTCGCGCAGAAATGCCATTTGGAATCCGAACTGCCAGGTGTGCTTCCCACGCACCCAGGCAACGTCATCGGTGAAGTTGTGGATCGGACGCTGGAACGAGGACGACCGAGTAATGCCTTGGTCAATTCCGTACAGTTGATTCCAGGGCTGGTTTGAATCCCCAACAATCCCGGAGCTTTGCCGAATGAAACCGTAGTGAAAGGTGTTCAGCAGTTTTGGCGAGATCACTGCCGTATAGCTTGCAATCAGGCCCTTGTTGAAGTTGACCGTGGTGCTTTCCGGCGCGGTACCGGGCAGGAGTGGTTCGCCGGCGTCACTTTCATTGGCGAGCGCTCCGCTGAGCGACAGCCGGTGCCGCCCGTCCGCCGTCAGGTTGTAATCTAGTTTCCCGATGTACCAGTTCTTCGTGGTATGAGTGGACGCCCGGAACCGGTACCCGGCAGTGTTGAGTCCGTCGCCCACGGTCAGGTCGTTGGGCAGCGGATAGTTATCCATATACTGCATCACCACTGGGTCCGCGCCGTGCGGCCCCAGGCTGGTGCTGTCCCAAGCCGTGAGTGTGCTCGGGGATACAGCTTGGTATCCAGCCGGAACCGAGTACGTTGTGCCATTCACGGTCACCGAGTTGCCCGGGCACAGGGTTGTGTTCCCGTTCAGGCAATAATATTCAATTACGCCATTTCGGTAGGAGTCCGTCGGGATGGTCCGCTCCGCACTGTAGGCTTGGGCATTGCGATAGCCCTCGAAGTTCAGGAAGAAATAGAGCCGGTCCTTGCGGACTGGGCCGCCAAGGGAGGCGCCGAAAATATTGCGGTTCAACTGCAGCGGCTTGTTGGGCTCTCCGCTGTCGATCTGCGCCGCCTTGACGAAATAGTCGTTGGCGCTGACCGCGGAGTTGCGGTTGTACTCGTACACGGAGCCATGAAAACTATTGGTCCCGCTCTTGGTGACGAGCGCGACCTGCGCCGACGAAGAAACTCCCTGATCGGCGCCGTAGTTTGTGGTTGTGACGCGGAACTCCTGCACCGAGTCCAGCGTTACCGGCAAAACGGAAGAAAACGCGTACCCTCCTTTGCTGTTCGACGGAACGCCGTCCACGGTCACATTGCTCTGGTCGCTGTGCGCTCCGTTCACCGCTCCGCTGCGGGTATCCTCACTAGTGTTAATGTCCTGGCTGTTGCCGGTATAAAAAACACCCGCCTGCAGGCTAAGCAGGTCCGGTACGTTCCGGCTTTCCATCGGCAACTGCTTGACCTGGACTTCACTAAAGGCGTTCCCCAGAGATGCGTCGGTAGTGTTAACCGTTTCCGCCGCTGCCGAAACCTCTATTTTTTCCGACGTCGTTCCCACCTCCAAGGTCACGTTGCTGGTTACCGCCACATTGACCGGAAGCTCCAGGTTTGTCTGCAGGAACTTGCGGAATCCTACCTTCTCGACCGTCAGAATGTAGGTTCCCGGAGGCAGCGCCAGAAACCGGTATTCGCCCGAGTCGTCGGTTTGCACCTCGCGTTGCAGCGCCTGCCGGGTGTCACTAATGGACACTCTTGCACCGGCGATGGCGGCACCCGTCTTATCGAGTACAATGCCGCGCACCGATGTGGTCCCGGTTTGCGCCAGGGAACTGGCTACCGCGATCAACAACACACCCATCCACCAGAAAATCTTCATCCGAATCTCCTTTTTCATCTTTCATCGCAGAAAAGTTTTCCTAATTGGAAGAACTGTTAAGGTCTTATCAAAGACCTTTTGCTGCTCTGTCGTTTTTGAACTCATCTAGCAATTTGTCGATGCTCATGCCTTCACGTTCGATCTCAAGTTGAGAATGTTCTATTCCGTTTATTGTTAGGGGTGCATCGAGCAGCACGGTCAGTCCAGTTGTCTCTCCGCCAGGTCCAACTAAGTGCTGCAGAATACCTCTAACCGTCCTATATCCCCAGATCCATTGGAAGACCTCCTGATTGACTTCCTGAATTTGAGAAATATTCTGTGTCTTGATCCTGCGCAGTGACGGAAGGCAGAGCCTGCGGACTAGAACTGGTCTCATAAATACCTGAGCAGGATTTGCATGCAACCGAGACGAACCATGCCGAAGAAGTTCTCGACGTGGTACTCCCAGCGGATCACGAGCCGACGAAAACCCCAAAGTGCAGGTTGTGGCGGCCGATCGTGGTGGAAAGCTGGAGCCTACGCCGAAGTAATCCGCTCAGGGGGGGTGAGTGTGGCGTTCCTCGCTTGGCGAAGGGATGCAACTATGGAATTGCCAGCCTCCGACAGATGCAGATGCAGAGCCGCAACTGCAGCCTCTTCGTTCCGACACCGGCACGCTTCCAGGATTTGCCGGTGCCCGTTTTGAGACTTTCTCTTGAAGTCCGGCGCCAGGAAGCCCACGAGGTGATATCGGAACGCGTGATTGTGGAGCATCCTGGTGATATTGAGCATCCTCGGTAAACCCGCTGGGGCGACTAGACTCTCGTGAAATGCCCAGTTCAATTCTGAGGAATGCGCAGGATTGGGATCGTTGTCGGTCTGATCGAGTATCGACTCTAACTTGCGAAAGTCCGAGTCGGTCATTTTCGGGACTGAGAGCCTCAACGCGGTCGCCTCTAGAACGATTCGGATCAAGAAAACTTCCTCGATCTCCTCCGGCGAGAACTTGGCGACCACTGTGCCACGATGAGGATAAGAAACTATCAGCCCCTCGGCCTCCAACTGCCGTAGAGCTTCCCGGATAGGAGCTCGACTGAGCCCGAACTGCTTCGCTAATTCCTCTTGCCGGAGTACCTGCCCCGGGGCAAACTGTCCTCGAAGAATTGCCAGGCGAATCCCGTCGGCGACGAGTGCTGGCATTGAGCGTTGTTGCTGAAGTACACTTGTCGCTAGCTGGCTGATGTCCATTGCGTTCACGGCTACAGGTATACAGCATCGGCAGCCACCCTACGGGCCCAAAAAACACCATCAACCGAATAACTTATGAAACCGCAAAATCCCTGAGCCCAGCCTCATGCGCATGTTAATACATGGATCCATGTATCCATGTCAAGAGAATTATTTAATCAACGAAGTTCGGGTTTGACACCCTCCGCCGTCAATTGAGAGGACATTCTTACGCCGATGGCGGTATTTGACTGGTTTTTCTTGAGCTTGTCGCAGTCCTTTACCTCTACCTCGGCGGCGAAATAGCACTCAAACGGAAGCGGAATGCCGGTCGCCCCACTCATTTGAGCAATTCGGGATTCGACGTTCTCGCCGGTAGTAAACCCAATCTCGCCCTCAAAATAAGCTCCTTTTACTCGTCCGCTGGCGGTTCCTCTTCTGCGCCGGAGTGTTCACCGCAGCGGCTAAACAGGCTGAGGAAAGATTCGGTGTGCATGAAAAGATACGAAGGTTCCCACAAGACGATGCGGTATGTAAGGAGTATGCGTGGAAACGACGACCAACAGGGAACGGTATTCAGCTATATCAACCCGGAGGAGCGGATTCCGGCCGACCATCCGCTGCGGCGGATTCGGGCTATATTGGCTGGTGCGCTGAAGGACTTGTCGACGCACTTCGAGGCGCTGTACGCACGGCGGGGGCGGCCGTCGATTCCGCCGGAGAAGCTGCTGCGGGCGCTGTTGCTGCAGATTCTGTATGCCATCCGCAGCGCGCGGCAGCTAATGGAGCAGCTGAACTACAACCTGCTGTTTCCAGTTTGTGGGTTTGAATCCGGACGATGCGGTGTGGGACACGACGGTGTTTACGAAAAACCGGGAGCCTCTGATGCACAAGGCAAGATCGAGCAGCGCTTGCTGGAGGCGGTGCTGGAGCAGGTGCGTGCCCACGATCTGCTGAGCGAAGAACACTTCACGGTGGGCGGGACGCTGCAGGAGACATGGGCGAGTCGGCGGAGTCTTGTGCCCAAGGATTCGCCGCCGGTGGGTACGGGGATGGGCGGGAAGAAGCTGTTGCCGACACGTCTCCGACCATCGCGGTTCTCGATGATCACAGGCCCCGGATAACCCGGCTTGGCTTCGCCCGCCGCGCTCTTTTTGTACAGCCGCGCCTCCCATCGAGCAGAATGGCCCGCTCCCTGAAACCGGGCACGCGCGTGATGGAGAAATGCTGGTTGCCGGCGTAGATGAGGCGGCCGTAGGTTTCGTCCGAAAGAATCATGATGCTGCAGTCGCCGATGGCGCCAGCAATGGCGAGAATCTAGGGCGGCCTGTGGGAGTGATTTCTCTGCGCTCAGGATTCGGCGAAAGGATAACACGAGCTACAGACGACTTGCACGCCAGGGCGCGGGCCGACAACACGACCAGCCCAATCGCCCGCCCGTGCGCCACCTGGGGAAAGACGATCAGGAACATCACAGCAGGCAGGAATACCAAAGCCGGGACAATAGCCAGCGGAGCGCCGATCAGGAATGGCGCGTTCCCGCTCTTTTGCAGTCATGGGAGTGCTCGTGGCTGGAATAGGGTGATCGCGTCATCTCACCATCGGGTCATCTGGCGATCAAACAGCCGTCGAAACAAGTGGGGAGTCGGGTTTTAGATGGCCCGATCACCAGATGATCCGATGGCCCGATGTTCTACTTCGCTTCGTACACCGTCTTTCCGCCGACGACTGTACGCAGAACTTTCGTCACCAGGATTTTCGGCGGCGGGGCTGCGATAATGTCCTGATCGAGAACGACAAAGTCGGCCAGCATGCCCGGCTCCAGCTTGCCTTTTTGCTTTTCGGCAAACTCGGCAAACGCCGCGCCCGTGGTGTAGGCCGCGATCGCCTGCTCGATGTTCAGCTTCTGAGCGGGATAGTAACTCTTCTTTCCGTCTTCGCTCATACGGGTAAGCGCCGCGTAGAGTCCGCGAAACGGCGTAACTGGTTCGACCGGATAATCCGTGCCAAAGGCCAGCACCACACCATGTCGAAGGAACTCAGCCCAGGCATAGGAATGCTCCGCGCGTTTCGCTCCCAAGTGCGACTCGGCCCAGTTCATATCGGTGAGCAGATGGCTCGGCTGCATGGAAGCGATTACGTTGAGATCCTTGAAACGCTGGATCTGCTGCGGCGTGGTGACCTGCGTGTGCTCAACGCGAAGGCGGTAATCGGAGCCACCGTCGACCGCCTTGACCTTGCCTTCTTTTGCCGCCTTCTCCGCCTCGGCAAACGCATCGAGCGCCATTTGCACGCCCTTATCTCCGATGGCGTGGAAGCCGATCTGATATTCCGCCAGCACCCGTTCCCTGGTCATCGCATTCAGCTTGGCCGCTTCGTATTGGGGCAGACCGTTGTTCTTCGGGTCGTCGCTGTAGGGCTCAAGCAGCGCGGCCGTCCTGGTGCCGAGCGAACCATCCATGAAGCCCTTCAGCATCCCGGTGTGGAGCATGTTGTCGGACGCGGGATGCGAATCGCGCTTCTTGTTCAGTTCCTCGATCGGGTCGTCGAAAGTCAGCCACTCTGAAATCCGCGCCGTCAGCTTTCCCTCGCGCTCGAGTTCCTCGTAAATCTGAAAATTCTCCCACTCCGAGTAATCCTGCGCGGAAGTGATGCCGTGACCCGCCAGATCGGCAAGCGCGAGTTCGATGGCTTGCCGCCGTCTCTCGTGCGTCGGTTTGGGAATCACAGCCTGCACGGCCCGTTGCGCCTTCTCGCGCAGAATGCCGTTGGGCGTGCCGGAATCGTCGCGATCGATCTTTCCACCATCAGGATCGCGAGTGGCGACACTGATGCTGGCCAGTTGCAAGGCGCGCGTGTTGGCCACGCCAATGTGTCCGTCCACGCGCGCGAGGTAAACCGGGTGGTTGCCGCTCACTTCGTCCAGATTCCAGCGCGTGGGCAGGGCCTTGACGGGCCACAGAGTCTCGTCCCAGCCGTCCCCGATCACCCATTCCCCGGGTGCGGCAGATTCACACTTGGCTCGCACGCGTTCGCGAAACTCGTCGAGTGTTTTGGCGCCGACCAAGTTCACGTTCATCTTTTCCAGACCGGCCATGGCCAGGTGCAGATGGGCGTCATTGAATCCGGGCATGACGAAACGACCACCCAGATCCACGATCTTGGTCTCGGGCCCCTTCAACTTCATGATCTCGTCGCGCGTCCCGACGGCGAGGATCTGGTCGCCGCGCACCGCCAGGGCCTCCGAGAGCTTGCCCGCACCGAGCGAAGAGGCGGCATCGACCACTCCGGTATAGATGTTGGCGTGGGTAAAGATCAGGTCCGCTTTCGGCTTCGGCACGCTCTGGGCCGACGCGCCAGAGGCCATGGCCAACAACAGAATCGAAGCGATTCGCATCATCATTCTCCTGCTCCCGACAAAGTCAGCATGGCAAACATAATGCGCTTAAGTCCGAGGTCTCGTCCATTGCAGTCGAACCATTCTTGCAACGTGTGGGCGCCGCCTCCAGAGCCGCCCGCACCAATGGCGACAGCCTCGCGGCCGAGCGATAGCGGAATGTTGGCGTCGGTCGACGCCCGCTGCACCTGCGCCGTATTGCCCAACTGCGCATCCATCGCGCGAATGACCTTCAAAGCCGCTCCCCCGGCCCAGTTCGCCCGCCGGACGATTCCCGATCTCCATTACTTCGCTCTGCGGCATCGCGAGCCGCTGCGCCATGTGCCGATCCGGATTCGCAACAAGCAGCGGCGCTGTTTGCCGACGGCAGCGCGGCGAAGTATTTCGCGGTGGTGACGAATCTCTGGGAGTGGACGCCGAAGCGGCTGCTCGAATGGCATCGGGGAAAGGCGGGTTCGATTGAAGCGGTGCATGACGTGATCAAGAACGAGTCGGCGGGCGGGGTCATGCCCTGTGGATGCTTTGGGGCCTACGCCGCCTGGCTGCGGCTGGCGGTGCTGACTTACAACGTGCTGACGGCACTGCAGCGGCTGGCGCTGCCGCCGGAACTGCTCATAGCGCGGCCCAAGCGGCTGCGGCTTTCTCATCTTCCACACGCCGGGAAAACTGGTCCACCACGCGCGCCGCACGCTCTTGCGGCTGGCGCGGAGCTGGAACCGTTTTTCCAACTGGCAGTACGCTTTGCGCTTGTTGCCTTTACCCGCACCCTTCTGATCCGCGAAGTCGAAACCATCTTCGCCTCGTTTCCATCAATCGCGGGAAACCCTCGCGTCCGGGCGGCGGAAACGGTTGCCCTTCGCCGCCGGATCACCTCCAGCCACCCCGGTCCGCTCTCATCCCTTCTTAGCCCTGTGTCAAAATCCTCCCTCCGCTTTCGATGTCGCGACCGCTTACGAACGGATTACGGAGTGCTGCGACGCTGGCCGTGGCTGCGACGCCGAGCCGCTTTGGATCGTCGTGTTACAATCATCGACTCGTGCATGTGAAAAAACCAGCGGTCGGCGCTCTCTTGCTCGGCCTGATTCCCTTCGTTGCGATGTGCCTTTCGGTATCGCTCTGGGACCGCATTGATCCAATGATTTTCGGCCTCCCCTTCAATCTCTTCTGGCTCATCGCTTGGATCGTGCTCAGCACTTTGTGCATGTGGGCGGCATATCGAGTGGAAGTCGCGCGCGATAAAAAGGACTCCGGAGCCCAATGAGTCCCAGCGCCATTTCCCTGACGACGATCTTCGTCATTGTTGCGCTGGGTGCTGCCATCGGTTTCCTGGCCGGCGTCCACCGAAAGATGGACCTGGAACAGTGGACGGTTGGCGGGCGCGGCTTCGGCGCTGTGCTGATGTACCTGCTGATGGCCGGCGAAGTGTACACCACGTTTTCCTTTCTGGGAGCGAGCGGCTGGGCCTATTCCCGTGGCGGCCCGACGCTATACATCATGGCCTACCTGACCCTGGCCTACGTTGTCTCGTTCTTTATCCTGCCGCAGATCTGGGAGGTAGGCCGGAACTACGGAATGCAGACCCAATCCGACTTCTTCAGCCTGCGCTACGGCAACAAGTATCTGGCCGGATTTGTGTGTGTCGTTGGCATCGCCTCCTTTATCCCTTACCTGCAGCTCCAGATAACAGGAGTGGGTATTATCGTCTCGATCGCCAGCTTCGATGGCATCGGCCGTACACCAGCTATGGCGATGTCTGTCGTCCTGTTGGTGGCTTTCGTTTTTGCCAGCGGCGTTCGGGCAGTGGCTTGGGTCAGCGTTCTGAAGGATGTGTTGATGGTGTTCGCGGCGGTTTCCATTGGCATCGGTATACCCTATATCCACTTTGGCGGGATCGGTCCCATGTTCGCCGCATTGGCGCATAGCCGGCCGGCACACCTGACCATGCCCGGTGCCACCCCCAACCTGGGTCATACCTGGTACATTTCCACGGTTCTTCTGACTTCGCTGGGTTTCTACATGTGGCCGCACGCGTTTGGGGCCGCCTTCACCGCGAAAAGCGGCGACACCTTGCGTCGCAACGCGGTAGTGATGCCCCTCTACACCATCACGCTAGTCTTTATCTTCATCGTCGGCTTTACCGCGGTTTTGGTCGTACCTGGCTTGCCCAATGGCGACCTCTCGCTCTTGACGATCATCCGTAAGAGCTTCCCGCCCTGGTTCTTGGGAGTGATCGGCGGAGCCGGCGCCCTCACCGCTATGGTGCCCGCTGCCATTTTCATCCTGACCGCTGCGACCCTATTCGCCAAGAATCTCTATCGGCCTCTCTTCGCACCAGCGATGACGGATGATCAGGTTGCCAAACTGGCCCGAGTGATGGTGGTGGTGCTTGGCCTCATCAGCCTCTGTCTCGCCATCTACAGATCTGCAACCCTGGTGTCCCTTCTCCTAACGGGGTACGCGGGCGTAACCCAATTCTTCCCTGGCGTGGTTCTGGGCCTCTACTGGAAACATGTCACCATGTCCGGAGTCTTTGCCGGCATGATTGCCGGAATCGCCACTGTCATCTTCCTCATGCTCAGTAATCGGGACCCCTTGTTCGGCTGGAGCGCTGGCTTCGTGGCCCTTTGCCTTAACTTTCTAATTACGGCACTCGTGAGCATGCTCACGCCAGCAATCGTGGCGCCCGAGTAACGGAATGCTTCAAGAAGTCGGGGGTCAGGTGGGGCGAGTAGTCGGGAACGAGAGCGGAAGATTCCGGGGGGTCAGGCAGCGTTGTTGGCCTCCGCTCCGACCTTCGGTCGAACTGCTGGGTACCAACTCCGAAACGTGTTTTCCCATTCCTCGTTGAGCACTCGCGTCCGGATCTGGAGCAAGAGATGGGCGCCGCGCTGACTCCACCCCATTTGCTGCTGCTTCACCATCCGCTTGCTTACCACCTGATTGACTGCTGACTCGACAAAGCCGGAGGCGATCCGACGTCAACGCCAAGATGAACCAGGGGGAAACGCCCTTGTCCATGGCCATGGCTAAGGGACACAAGGACGTGGCGGAATTGCTGCGGCAGCAAGGCCGAAGCCGAGGACCGCATTACCTTAAAAAGTTTGAGAGCAGCCGCGAATGCGCTTGGGTGCGAGTTGGTGTATGCGCTGGTGCCGAGGGCGAATTCGCTCCATGAGCTGATCGAAGAACGGGCCCGCTCCCAGGCCAAGAAACAGGTACTGGGCGTCGAACACTCGATGGCACTCGAAGATCAAGCCGCGGGCCGCGTTGATGAAGCAGTGGAAGCGGAAACCAAGCGACTACTCAGAAAGCGTGGCGTACGGTGAGTCTCTTCACCGAGGGAGAAGGGAATACACCTCTGTCGGCCGATGAACGGGCCGATCTCATTCCCAATCTGGCGACCAAGGAAGAACTGAACGAGTGGGAACGACAAAACATCCTCGAAGCGTATGCGTGGGCACTCGCACCCAACAATCTTCACCGGCGTGATCCTCTTGTCGAGTCATACATAAGAGATCTCCATCTGCGAATGTTCGATCAGACATGGAAGTGGGCGGGCACCTATCGAACCACCGAAAAGAATATGGGTGTTCCCCACCATGAAATTCGTGAGAGCCTTGCCGCCCTGCTGGGCGATGCGCGCTATTGGATGGAGCACGAAACTTATGCTCCCGATGAACTCGCCGTCCGCTTTCATCACCGCTTGGTTTTCATCCACCCTTTTGCGAACGGCAATGGCCGCCATGCGCGCCTAATGGCGGATGTGTTGGCCCAGAGACAAGATAGGCCGGTTCTTACTTGGGGCGGCGCGGACCTGGTGGGGGCGGGCGATTTTCGCCGGCGTTACATCGACGCGCTGCGCCCCAGATAGTTGGCAAGCCAGCCAGTGATCGGAAGGATGATCGCGTTAGCCACGATATAGGACGTAAGCACCCATGTCGCTCCCTCTACACTCGATGAAAGAGAGCCCGCGATATGAGGCAAGCTAACGTTGACGACCGAGGTATCCAACACCTCCATTACGGCGCTGGACATAACCGCGAGGGCAACGATCCAACGATGGCCTTCGGAGACGATCGGCGATGCTGAGGATGGAGGGATAGTGGAAGAACCGGGGTGGGGAACTGACTCGAGCGTCGGCTCCGAGAGGCCTGTACTTGAGGTCGAATTTCGACTTGAAACGGCCATCTCTGGCCCCGCACAACCCGGCTTCTAAGTGCTCGAAATCACTGAGGCGCGCAGCCCTTCTGCGGGGTCGCCAGTCCCGCTGCATTGAGGATTACATCTACGGTCCGATCGATGCCCGCGTCCGAATTGATCAGCAAATCGTAAAGGTGCCGGTTAGTCCAATCGCAGCGATAGTACGTGCGAATGTATGCCCCGCGGATGCGGTCGAACTCGTCGGGAGACGCTTCGGATTCAGTGTACGTTGGATAACGATTTTGAATCCGCTTGAGTTTCTTCTTTGTTGAGCCATACACGAAGACATGGAAGGCGTCCTCACGTTCCTGCAAGACGCACTGTGCCCCGCGACCTACAATCACGCAGTGCCCTAATTTGGCAGCCTCATGAATTACGATTGCGCTGAGTTCGGCCAGGTAGTCCGGATCAACGACGTCGGGAGTAGGACCGGCCCAGGGATAAGTGTTGCCTAGCCAGAATGCCTTGAGCAGTCTTGCAATGAACGAGGTTGGGTGCTCATCCATCTGTGACACCTCGGAAGGCTGCACATGAGCACGGCGGGCCAGTTCAAGGATCAGTTCACGATCCAGCAGTTTCCAACTAAGGCGAGCGGCAAGCTCCTGCCCTATGGCGGCGCCCCCACTACCATATTCGCGCGCAATCGTGATTACCCGAATTGTTTTCATGTTATGAGCACCCCCTTCAATCACTGTCCGGGCGAGTCGAAACGCCGGTCTTAGCCAAGGGTTTCCTGACACGCCCGGCGACTAGTCTTCGAAGCTTTGTGCCCCTCCCTGGAATTGGCTGTTCGCCTGTTTCCATAGCCACTTGATCACGCGAGCGTCGTCGTAGCAGTAGCCCAGATTGCGGTTCGACATGGCGAAGCAATGGTGCTGGCCCGCGGACATGACACCCTCTCTTATGTATCATGGGGCACTTCTTCCCCCCCTCGGCAGTGTGGGTCATCCAGCATCCCAAATAATGCCCAGAATCTATATGAAGCCTACACAATTAAGATAACTCGTCTAGTATGCATCTGGCTGTGACCGTGCACATCTTTGGCTGTGACATGTGAGACAAGCCTGGGCACAGATTCTGACACCCGGGACAGCGTTGGAAGCTTAGTCGAGCGCCTTGTGGAAGCGCAGGACAGCGATGATGAGGAGGCTGATTCCTAAGGTGCCCATGGCGAGCATCTGGGGCCAGAGGATCTCCATACCAACACCTTTGAGATACGTGCCGCGGAGCACGACCAGAAAATAGCGTAGCGGGCTCAGGTAGGTGAGATATTGCAGCCACTGCGGCATGGTGCTGATGGGGAATCCGAAGCCGGAGAAGGTGATGGCGGGCATAATGAAGAAGAAGGAGGTCACCATCGCTTGTTGCTGGGTAGAAGAGACGGTCGAGATCAACAGGCCAACACCCAACATGCACAGCAAGAAAAGAATCGCGCCCGCGAGCAACACCAGAATCTGACCACGAAATGGAACCTGGAACCACAGCGTTCCTACGGTGCCAATTAGCGAAACATCGAAGAGGCCGATCAGAAAGAAGGGCAGCGTCTTGCCGAGGATAAACTCGGCGGGGCGAATGGGTGTCACCATGATCTGCTCGAGAGTGCCGATCTCGCGTTCGCGAACCACGGCAAAGGCTGTCAGAGTAACCACGAGCACGACGGTAAGACTGCCGATAATTCCGGGCACGAAAAACCAGCGGCTCCGGAGGTCGGGGTTGTACCAGGGCCGCTGCTCGAGCTGCACCGAGGGGATTTCCTCGATCATTTGCGGTGAGATACGGTAGATGCGGTCTTGCTGGGAGTCCTGGGAGAAGCCGAGTGCGATCTGCGTGACATAGCCGGAGGCGATCAGGGCGGTGTTCGAATTGGTCGCGTCGACGATCACTTGCAGCGGCGCGGTCTGGCCTTTCCGAAGGTTCTGGGCGAAACCGGCATTGATCTCTAGACCAACGGTAGCTTTTCCTTGGTCGATGAGATCGCCAATCTGGCGGTAGTCCGTCAGTTGGTGTTGCACGTCGAAATATGGGCTCGAAGTAAAACGAGAGATGAGTTCGCGGCTCTCCTGGCTGTGGTCGAGATCGAGCACGACGGTTGGAACATGATGAATCTCGAAGGTGGCAGCGTATCCAAAGACGAGCATCTGGATGATCGGCGGGCCGAACAGCACGAAACGGGTGCGCTTGTCGCGGAAGACCTGGATGAACTCTTTGATCAACATTTGTTTCAGGCGCGCCAGCATAGCCCATCGTCTCCTTACGCCAGCCTCTTGTGGAATGCGCGAGTGGCGAGGACTGCCAGTACGAGTGTGAATATAGCCAGTGGTATCAGGTCGGCGTAGAGCAAAGCCGTGGGTGTCCCCTTGAGAAAGATCTTCTTCAACACCGAGACGTAGTAGCGCGCTGGCAGGATGCGAGTGACCCACTGTAGCACTAGGGGCATTTGCTCAATCGCATAGAGAAATCCGGACAACAGAAAAGCCGGAAGGAAAGTAATGAGCAGCGCGATCTGACTCGCCGCGAGCTGACTGCCGGCGATCACGGAGATGAAGAATCCGAGCGAAAGCACGACCACCATGAACATGGCGGAGCTCACGAGCAGGGTCAGAAAAGAACCTCGGAAGGGAACTTGGAACCAGTAGATGGCGATCAGGGCGCAGATGATGACGTCGAACATTCCGATGATGAAATAGGGCACCAGCTTTCCGAGCATGACTTCAGCTGGCGTGACCGGAGTTGAAATCAACTGCTCCATGGTGCCGCGCTCCCATTCGCGCGCAATGGTGAGCGAAGTGAGGAACGCTCCGATCACGGACATCACTAGGGCAAGCACGCCGGGAACAATGAATGCACTGCTCTCCAGATCCTCGTTGTACCAGGTGCGCGTTTCAACACTGACAGGAGCAGGCTGGACAAGTTTGCCGCGGGCGCGAAGCCACTCGAGTTGGATGTCCGACGAATAGCCTTGAACAACGGCTTGCGAGTAGCCAATGAGAACGTTAGCGGTGTTGTCATCGCTACCATCGACGAGCGCCTGTACCTGGGCAGGACGGCCGTCGTGCAGACGCTGAGAGAAATCCCACGGAATAACAATCCCGATTTTGGCGTGGCCGTCGTCCAGCGAGCGTGCCAGCGCCGGATAATCGTTCACAACCCGCACCACGTCAAAGTACTCGGTGGCCTGGAAGCGCTTCAACAGGTCCTGGCTCTGCTGGCTGCCGTCGCGGTCATACACATAAACGGGCAGACCTTTGAGATCGAGATTGACACCGTAACCGAACAAGAGGACCAGAATCACCGGCATGATCACGACAATGATCAGACTGCGCGAGTCGCGGAGGATCTGGACGACCTCTTTCCGGGCCACGGCCAGAAAGCGAGTGAAGCTCATGCTTTCCATTCCTTTCCCGAACCGCTCGCAGTTGTAAGAGAAACAAAAACGTCTTCCAGGCTGGGATGTATCTTCTCTACGCGGCCAACCATGATGCTGCGATCCGACAGATACTTCTTAACTTGCGGGATCGCAGTGGTAGCATCCCGTACAACCAGGTGCAGAGCGTTGCCGAAAACCGCAGCGTCGATCACATCCGGAGCGGACTGCAGAGCTTCCACCGCACTGCCAAGCGGCTCGCACTCGACCACGAGCAGTTCGCCTTTCATCGATTTCTGCTTCAGTTCGGAAGGCGTGCCTAGGGCGACGATTTGTCCGCGAAAGATGAGCGCGAGACGGTTGCAGTATTCCGCCTCTTCCATGTAATGGGTGGTTACGAAGACGGTCACGCCCTCCTCGGCCATATGGTGAATAAGATCCCAGAACTGGCGCCGCGAGATAGGGTCGACGCCGGAAGTGGGCTCATCGAGAAAGATGACGGGCGGTTTGTGCAACACCGCGCAGCCCAGGGCGAGACGTTGCTTCCACCCGCCGGGAAGCGTAGCGGTAATCAGATTCTCCTGGCCCTTGAGGTTCGCCATCCCCAGCGCCCATTCGATTCGTTCTCTGAGTTGGTTTGCGGGCACGCTATAGAGACCAGCAAACAGGCGTATGTTTTCGATCACCTTAAGATCGTTGTAGAGAGAGAACTTCTGCGACATGTAACCGATATTCTGGCGCACGGATTCGGGTTCACGGCCTACGTCGTATCCTGCAACCTGCGCCCCGCCGGATGTGGGAGTCAGCAGGCCGCAAAGCATGCGGATGGTGGTGGACTTGCCGGCACCGTTCGGTCCAAGAAAACCAAACACTTCGCCTTTGCGGATCTCGAGATTGATGCGATCGACAGCGACAAAATCGCCGAACCGCTTGACCAGAGACTCCATGACGACAGAATTGTTGATCTCAGGCATGGACTGACGCTCCACTGCTAACCGCATCGACGAAGAGGTCCTCGATCGAGGGAACGACTTGTTGAATGGTGCCGAATGGAACATGCGCGCTGTTCAACCGGGCCTCGAATTCAGGGATGCGGCGGGCTGCATCGTCAACCACAACGTGCAGGCCGTCGCCGGTCAGCACCAGACTGGAGATTCCGGCAGCATTCTCAAGTTGACTGCGCAATTGTCGTGGTTCGGACGACGTCACGGACAAGACGCCTTTGCCCAGCTTGGCCTTGAGATTCGCAGGCGTGTCACAAAAGAGCAGCTTCCCCTGGTGGAGTAAGGCGACGCGATGACAGCGCTCCGCTTCGTCCAGGTAAGCTGTCGAGGTGAGGATCGCCACGCCCTCCGCGACGAGGTCATACAGGATGCGCCAGAAATCGCGGCGTGAAACGGGATCGACGCCGGTGGTCGGCTCGTCCAGCAGGATCACCTTGGGCCGGTGAATGAGCGCGCATACCAGGCCTAGTTTCTGCTTCATGCCGCCGGAAAGCTTTCCGGCGAGGCGCTTGCGGAATTCTTTCATGCCGGCTGCCTGTAATAGTTGTGTGGAACGCTCTTCGCGCTCCGCCTTTCTCACTCCGAACAGGTCAGCGTAGAAGCGGATGTTTTCATCGACCGTGAGGTCTTCATAAAGTCCGAAGCGCTGCGGCATATAGCTGAGGTGGAGCTTAGCGCCTTCAGGATCGTGAACGACGTTGAAGCCGGCGACACTGGCGGTCCCTTCATCGGGCGGCATGATGCCCGCGAGCATGCGGAGCGTCGTCGTCTTCCCGGCGCCGTCGGGACCTACCAAGCCAAAAATTTCGCCGGAGCGCACGTCAAAGCTCAAGTGATCGACCGCACGCACGTCGGGAAAATTCTTCGTAAGTTCCTCGGCGTCAATTGCGGATTTGGGTTGCTCCGTCATTGCCTATTGCTTCTGCGGCCTGGCTTCCCGTTGGTCCTCTCTTGGACCGGTTGCGGCGAGATCGATGTGAGCGTCCGCCGGCATGCCCGGTTTGAGTTCGTGACTGGGATTGTCGATGTCGATCTTGATGCGATAGACGAGGGTGACGCGTTCTTTGTAGGTCTGAACGCTTTTGGGCGTAAATTCGGCGCTTGAGGAGATGAATGAGACGCGTCCGCGGTACTGCTTGCCGGGATAGGTATCGGTGGTGACGGTTGCTTCCTGGCCCCAGCGGATACGGCCCAGATCGGTTTCGGCGATATACGCGCGCAACCAGATGTGATCGAGGTCGGCGAGAGTGACGACCGGAGTACTGGGAACGACAACCTCTCCGAGTTCAGCCTGGCGCACGGTGATCACACCGTTGGAGGGCGCGCTGAGGGTTGTGTAGTCCAGGTTGACTCGCGATAGACCCTGACCTGACCGGGAAAATTTGTACCAAGTGGAATGAGAGAGAATCCACTTGGAGGAAAAGCAGGTCATGCCCATCCAGAGGTACAAGCCAGAGCAAATCGTGACGATGCTGCGGCAGATTGAAGTGAGCATCGCGAACGGAAAAACCACCCCACAAGCCTGCAAGGAAGCCGGGATCACCATGCAGACGTTCTACCGCTGGCGGAAGGAATACGGCGGTTTGAAGATGGACCAGGCCAAGCGGCTGAAAGAACTGGAGAAAGAGAACGGCAAGTTGAAACGGCTGGTCGCGGAGCTGTCGTTGGACAAGCAGATCCTGAAGGATATTGCGGAGGGAAACTTCTAAGCCCGGAGCGACGTCGGTGCGCCGTAGAGCATGCCCGCGAGGAGTATGAAGTGAGTGAGCGGCGGGCGTGCCGAGTGGTGCGGCAATGGCGAGGAACACAACGCTATGTGCCGCTGCGGCGCACGGACGAAGACGAGCTAACGCAGGCGATCCTGGCCCTGGCGGCGAAGTATGGGCGGTACGGCTACCGGCGCATCACGGTGCTGTTGCGGGATGCGGGGTGGCCGGTGGGGAAGGATCGAGTGCAGCGGATCTGGCGACGTGAAGGGCTGAAGGTACCGCAGAAACAGCGGCCACGAGGGCGGTTGTGGCTGGGCGATGGTTCGTGCGTACGGTTGCGACCGGAGCGGGCGAATCATGCGTGGAGCTACGATTTTGTGAAAGCGATGACGCACGATGGACGAGCGCTGCGTATCCTGGTGCTGATCGACGAGTATACGCGGGAGTGCTTGGCGTTGCGGGTGGCACGGCGCTTGGGGAGTTTGCAGGTGATCGAAACGTTGGCGGATGTGATGTTGCTGCGCGGGATCCCAGAGCACATCCGTTCGGACAATGGGCCGGAGTTCATTGCCAAAGAGTTGCGGAAGTGGCTGGGAAAGCTGGGCACGAAAACGCTCTATATCGAGCCTGGGAGCCCGTGGGAGAACGGGTACTGTGAGAGTTTCAACGGGAAGCTGCGAGATGAGTTCTTGAATGGCGAGATCTTCTACTCGCTGAAGGAGGCACAGATTCTGACGGAGAGGTGGCGCGTGGAATACAACACGGAACGGCCGCACTCGGCACTGGGCTACAGACCACCGGCGCCACAAGCCATCTTGCCGAACCAAGAGGGGCATGGAGATATGGAAAACGCTTCGCGTTTCCCACATCCCCACACCCCCGGCGACGACTACGGACAATTGTCCAAAGAGGCGTTACACTAACATTCCACTTGGTACAAAAGATCGGTCAGGTCAGTGAATGCATTGGACGAAACCTATCGCCTTTCCGACGCTCGCTACAAGGCGGGAATCGACAGCTACCTGAGTGTCCTTGTAGCACAGCGATCGCTGTACGGCGCTCAGCAAGGCTTAGTCAGCCTTCGTATGGCCCGACAGGCGAATCTCGTCACCTTATATAAGGTGTTGGGCGGAGGCGCCTAAAGGATGGACCCGGCAGTGCCGCCGAGTTGCCGGGAAGGGGGTTCCCATGTCACTCATGACGCGGGTTGCAGAACTTCCGCTCAAGTCAATCCTGGTCGCAACGGACTTCTCAAAAGCATCGGCAAAGCCAATCCGTCATGCGCTTGCCGTTGCTCGTCACTACGGAGCCAAACTTTACCTCGTCCATGTGGTCTCTTCCCTCGGATACTCTCTCGTGGGGCCGGACGCAGTCAACGCGGCCACCGAGGCAGTCTGGGGGGATGCTCGTCAGTTGGAGGACGGTCTCGTTCAGAGTGGAGCACTGGCCGGGCTGAGTCATGAGGTTATCATCCGCCAAGGCGACGTGTGGGAAGAACTGGAGAGGGTGATCAACCAGCAACAGGTGGATCTGGCGGTCATCGGGACACACGGGCGGCGAGGTTTGGGGAAACTGCTCCTCGGATCAGTGGCGGAACAAGTCTTTCGTCGTGCCGATTGCCTTGTTCTTACCGTTGGTCCGGGTTCGTTTGAGGAGAACCCGGTCGAGGGCACTCGATCCATTCGGCCCTTCCTGTTCGCCACGGACTTCGGTGGAGCTTCTCTGCAGGCCCTGCCACATGCCATCTCGTCCGCCAATCACTTTGGGGCAAAACTCGTCTTGTTCCATGTTGTCCCAGCGGTACCGATACCAGATGGTACTCGCTGGTACACCGCTGGCGACGTAATGCGAATGCGAGAGAATGCCCGCATCGCTGGTCTCCGACGCCTTGAGGAATTGACGCAGAATGCCACGCTGGCGGTCCGGCCGGAATTCGCCGTCGAGTTCGGCTCGGCAAGTTCTGTGAGCGAGGAGATTCTGCAAACGGCCGCTAGGTTATCAGTTGACGTGATCATTATGGGTCTGCATCGCTCTGCCCATATCGGTACGGCCTCCCATATGCCGTGGGCTACTGCGTATGAAGTGGTGTGCGGGGCAAGGTGCCCTGTCTTGACAGTGAGGAATTGAGACGGAAACACCTAGTCAGGTCCACATTTCGTTGGGCCAGCGTTACAGGGTTGCATCCCAGGTTTCCTGGTAGGGGTAGGTTGGCTTTTCGTCGAGTGCTGCATCGTCCGGGAAGGCCAGAACCGCATCTACTGACTTGATGTCCGCGCCATTTACCACGCTGGCGGCCTATTGCGGGAGTCACTGCCGAAGTGACTCCCGACACTTGCACGTTACTTTAGCAATGAAATAAATTAAGTACTTAATTAAATTTCCTTCAAGAAAAGAGACGGGGTGACATTGCCTAAGACATTCGAGAGTTCAGCGCCAGACGTGCCGGTATCACCTTCGGTAAGGGGAATCCCCTCTGCAATCCGAAATACGGCAAGGAGGTTTGGCGAAGCGAGTAGCCGGGGCGCGATTCTGAATGCTGCAACCCACGAATTTGCACGACTGGGGCTTGCCGGCGCGCGGATCCAATCGATCGCAACCGCGGCCAGGGTCAATATCGCGCTGCTTTATTACTACTTCGAGACGAAAGAAAAGCTCTACGCCGCGGTGCTGGAGCAGGTCTTTGCCGAATGGGCGCTGCGCGTCGAGGCCGCGCTGGATGCAGACGGCGCTCCGAGTCAAAGACTAATCGCATACGTGGAGGCCTACTTCGATTTTGTCGCGGAAGCTCCACATCGGCCGCAACTGGTGCACCAGGAAATGACCCAGGTCGGGCGCAGCGGCGTCGGCCTGCTGGGCGCACTCGCGACGAACTACGTTCGTCCCGTGCACCAAAAGGTGCTCCGATTGCTTCGCCAAGGCCATGCAGAAGGCGAATTCCGCAGGGTGGCGCCTGATTTCGTTTACTCCATTTCTGCGGTCATTGTCAGCTATTTTACGAGCAGTTCGTTCATCCACGTCGTGAGTGGCCGCAATCCACTGGCGGCGGCACAGATCGCCCAGCGCCGCGAGTCCGTAATTGACACCCTTTCTACGGCGCTGTTCAGAACAACAGCTGATGGCAATCCGCGAAGGAAGGAACCACGGAAGTGAATTCATCATTAAGGTGGCCCGGCATCTGGATTCTCCTGGCGTGCGGTATTGTCGGCAAGCTGTCCTTCGCACAAACACTGTCCGGGATGAGCGGCTCTAGCGTCGGCCAGCAACCATCCACTTCGCAAGCCGCCACGTCGTCCCCGATGCAGGCCCCCTACCAGATCCAAGGTCCAAGCCCGGTCTTCGGCAGCATTCCCGTCGGCAAGCCCACCGGAGAGACGCTCCAGCTTTCATTGCGAGATGCGATTGATCGCGGTCTGCACCAGAACCTCGCGTTGTTTCTGGGGGAGCAGGGAACCCGTGCCGCTCGCGCAGAACAACTCAAGAATCTAAGCGACTTGCTTCCGAATGTTAGCGCCCGCACGGTCGAGACGGTAGAACAAATCAATCTCTCAGCATTCGGATTACCGACGAGCCTGTTGTCGGGGATTTCACCGATTGTAGGGCCGTTCAACATTTTCGACGCCCGCGCCACGTACTCGCAACGGCTGTTTGACTGGAAGGCGATTCAGAACACCCGGTCCGCGGGTGAAGACGCCAAGGCAGCTCAACTTTCTTACAAAGACGCTCGCGAATTGGTAGTCCTGGTCGTGACGAATCTCTATCTGCAGGTCGTGGCCGGAGGATCGCGCCTGGAGTCGGCCCGTGCGCAAGTAGAAACGGCACAAGCGATTTATCAACAAGCCGTGGACCGCGAGCGCACCGGTGTGGCAGCCCGGATTGATGTAGTGCGGGCACAAGTAGAGATGCAAGCGCAGCAGCAGCGATTGCTGAGTGTCCAGAATGAATTGGAAAAACAAAAGCTGACCCTCGCTCAAGCCATCGGCCTCCCGGTCGGGCAAGGCTTCGAGACCAGCGATGCGGTGCCTTATGCTCCCCTGCCGCCGGTCACGTTCGAGCAAGCTCTGAGCGACGCATATCGAAGTCGGCCGGACTATCTGCAAGCCCAGGCCTTGGTCCGATCGGCTGAGTTGGCCCGGAGCGCAGCAGTGGCCGGCAGGTTTCCTACCGTTCACTTCGACGGCGATTACGGCACGTTGGGTCCGGCGCCCGGGAATTCGCATGGCACGTTCACCGCGGCTACGTCTTTACAGATCCCGATCTTTCAAGGCGGCAGGGTCCGCGCCGACGTACTGCAGCAGGACTCATTGCTCCAGCAGCGGCAGGCGCAGATCGCGGCCCTGCGCAATCGCGTGGAAAGCGAGATACGGTCTGCATTCCTGGATGTAAATACAGCGGCCCAGCAGGTTGAGGTGGCGCGCAGTTCGGTCGAACTGGCGAAGGAACAACTGCAGGAGTCCCGGGACCGGTTTGCCGCCGGAGTGACCGACACGCTGGAAGTAGTGCAGGCTCAGGAAGCAACTGCAACGGCCAACGAGACCTATATCTCCACCCTGTACGCGCACAACATTGCAAAGGCTTCGCTGGCGAGGGCGGTTGGCGTCGCAGAGCAAACAATCAAGCAATATCTCGGAGGAAAGTAAGCATGGCAGAGCAAGAGGTGGTGCCTGCCCCGGATCAGCAGCAGGAAGGCGAAGACCGGTCCTGGCGCGAGAAACGGCGTTCCTATTTCCAGGAACATCCGCGCGCGAAATGGGGGCTGCTCGCGGTCTTGGTGGTCGCTGCTCTGGCTGGTTATTTCTTGTGGCGTCACTATGCTTCTCGCGAGACCACCGACGACGCCCAGATTGACGGGAATATCGTTCCTATAGCTGCGAAGGTCTCTGGCACGGTCATCGAGATCAATGCCCAGGACAATGAATGGGTCAAGGCCGGAATCATGCTGATCCGCCTCGACCCGAGAGACTATCAAGTGGCTTTGGATCGGGCGGAAGCAGAGTTGGCCGACGCCGAAGCCACTTCGCGCGCGGCTCAGGTGGGAGTTCCGATCACTTCCACCACGACCACCAGCGAGCTAAGTAACGTTGAAGCGGCCGAGGCCGCCGCTCGGCAGGAAGTGGATATGGCCAATGCTCGCCTGGCCGAGGCTGAGGCCAATTATGCGAAAGCTGCTGCTGACCTGCAGCGGTACAGTCAACTGGTAGAAAAAAACGAGATCCCGCGCCAGCAGTACGATACTGCCGTGACTAACGAAAAAGCTGTGCGCGCCACTCTCAATGCCGCCGGTGCAGCAGTCGCCACAGCGCAGAGCCGGGTGCGGCAAGCGGAAGCGCAGGTTCGAGCCGCTGGAACCGGGCCGCAACAAGTGGCGGTGACTCGCTCTCGCGCGGGAGCCGCGGCAGCTATGGTCCAACGGGCCCGGGCAGCGGTTGAACAAGCACACTTGAATCTCGAGTACACCACCCTCACCGCTCCAGTTGACGGAGTGATCAGCAAGAAAGAAAACGTCCAACTCGGACAAATCATTCAGCCCGGGCAACCGCTCTTGGCGGTTGTCCCGCTGGAGGACATCTGGGTCACGGTGAATTTCAAGGAAACACAACTGAAGAACATGCGGCCCGGACAGCATGCCAGCATTCATGTTGACGCCTATGACCGCGACTTTGACGGGCATGTCGACAGCATTGGCGCGGCTACTGGCGCTCGGTTCAGCCTTCTTCCGCCGGAGAACGCAACCGGCAACTACGTGAAGGTTGTCCAGCGCGTCCCTGTGAAGTTGATATTTGAGAAAGGTCAGGACCCGCAACACCTGTTGCGTCCCGGCATGTCGGTGGTGCCAACGGTTTACACAAAATGACCATGATCCGAGTAATTACGATTGCCCGCGAGTATGGCAGCGGCGGTGGACTTATCGGCCAGGAACTTGCTAGCCGCTTGGGGTGGAAACTGCTCGACCGCGAACTGATCACCGAACTCGCCCGACGTGCCCATCTTGCGCCAGCGGATGTGGCGAGGCTAGACGAGCACCCGAGATCGTTCATCGCGCAATTGATGAAGGCCTTTTGGAGGGGGAATATCGAAACCTGGTCAGCCCCGCTGCCAGCCGATGTCGTCGATCAAGACTACCTGGCCAGGCTCAGCGCCATGGTCATTGAAGAAGCTGCCGGCTTGGGCCGTTGCGTGATGGTCGGGCGAGGCGCACAGTGCATTCTTCGCAAAAGGGACGTATTCAATGTGTTTGTGTACGGCTCTACCGAAGAAAAACTCAAACGCCTTCAACGCCGCCATTCTTCGCTTCAGAACGCGCGAGCGGCGATTCAAGAGATGGACCGGGTGCGAGCAGCCTATATCCGCACCTACTACCACTGCAGTTGGGATGACCGGCATCTGTACAACCTCATGATCAACTCCGACGTGGGCGTCGACCGAGCCGTGGATGCGATCCTTTGCACAACCGGTTTATCGCAGCAGGAGCAGCACTAGTGGCGACCGAGGTTATCGGACCCCGTTTCGGCGATGTAGACGCGGCGATCAGTCCCTGGCTGATTGCTATCGCAGTGATGGTGGGCACGTTCATGGAAGTTCTCGACACGACGGTCGTGAACGTTGCGCTGCCTCACATCGCTGGCAGCCTTTCGGCCACTCCGGAGGAGGCGACATGGGCCCTTACGTCGTACCTGGTCGCCAATGCCATCATCCTTCCGATGACCGGCTGGCTGGCAAATTACTTTGGGCGAAAGCGCCTGCTGATGGCCTCTGTTGCTGGTTTCACCGTTGCTTCGTTCTTTTGCGGTTTCGCCCCCAACCTACCCGTGCTGATCATTTTTCGGGTTATTCAAGGAGCCGCTGGCGGAGGGTTGCAACCGCTTTCCCAGGCCATCTTACTGGAGGTTTTCCCCCCCGCCGAACGCGGCAAGGCCATGGCATTCTGGGCTCTGGGAATCGTGGTCGCCCCGATGTTGGGCCCCGTGCTCGGCGGCTGGCTGACCGATAGCTACAGCTGGCGCTGGATCTTCTACATCAACATACCGATCGGAATTATTGCTTTGGTCATGACTTCCATGTTTGTGTTTGATCCCTCCTATATCAGGCGCAAGTCGGAATCCATTGACTATTTTGGTATGGGGTTCCTCGTGATCGGAATCGGTGCATTGCAGATCATGTTGGACAAGGGCCAGGAAGAAGATTGGTTCGCCTCGCGTTTCATCATCACGCTGGCGGTTCTGGTAGTGTTCGGACTCACTGCCTTCGTCGTTCGCGAACTCAGAATCGATCATCCCGTCGTGGATTTGCGTGTGTTCCGAATCCGGACATATGCCACCGGCGTGTTCCTTATGACCGTCCTTGGATTTGTTCTCTATGGCAGCACCGTGCTCATCCCCCTGCTTCTGCAGACGTTGCTCGGCTACCCCGCTTTACAAGCAGGAATTGCGATGTTACCGCGCGGACTAGGGTCATTCCTGGCAATGCCGATCGTGGGTCTCCTGATGACCAAGATCGAGTCACGGCGCCTGCTCGTGGCGGGAATCGTGTTTTCGAGCCTGAGCTACTACAACTTCGCCCATTTGAATCTGGCTGTCGGCTACTGGGATTTCTTCTGGCCTCTCATCATTCAGGGGGCGGCCATCGGCCTGGTTTTCATCCCATTAACAACGATCACCAACGATCCGGTTCCGAAAGAAGAGATGGGAAATGCCACCAGCCTTTTTAATTTGATGCGCAACGTGGGCGCGAGCATCGGCATTGCCACCGTCACCACAATACTGACCCGGCATCAGCAGATGCACACAAACGTGCTAGGCGAGCACGTGAATAGCTTTAGTCCGGCGGCTCAAAGCGTGCTGCAAGGTACCCGCTCCGCCTTGATGGCACAAGGAGTTGATGCGGCCACCGCGACTCAGCAAGCTTATGCGACAGTGTTCGGCATGGTCCAGCAGCAAGCTGCGATCATGTCTTATAACGACGTCTTCCGCTTGCTGATGATCCTGTTCATGGCATTGCTGCCTCTGGTGTTTCTGATGCGCAAGCCGAAACACCAAGGCGGCGCCGGCGAAATCGGTATGCACTAGCAACCGCCAGCGCTGGCTGATTGCCATCGTGGACGAAGCCGCCTAGGTTTTCACTTCGCACATCGTCGCCAATGCCATCTTCGCCCCATAGTTTTATTCCAGTTGACCGTCCTAGTGACCATCAATGCTGAGGGGACCTGGTCCGAAGTACACGAGCAGCAAGAGCCCACCCATGATGCTGACATTCTTGAGGAACATTGCCATCTGAATCTGGCGCTCCATACCCTCGCAAGCCCAAAAATTGTGGAAGATCAAAGCAGCAGGAATCAAGAACAGGATCAAGGCCAAAGCGCCCATCTTGGTTTCCCAGCCCAGAAAAACGGAAATTCCACCTCCGACCTCCAGCACGACAGCTGCGATCAAGAAAAATGGCACCCAAGGCATGTGCTTCGATGCCATGTAGCCGGCAGTCTGTTTCCAGGTGCGTAGTTTGCTCAGCCCGCCGAAGAGGAAAATCAGCGACATGAGAAGACGTCCCAGAAAAGCTACGTATAACATGTGTCACCTCGCGAAGTTTCGTCACACTTGCGTACAGTTGCGGAAGAGGGTCTCATCACGCTTTGTCGGCTCAGTGGCTACGCCACCGCCCGCTTCAATACAGCCGATGGCCTTTCCGCAGGTGTTCGAGAATCTGCATTTGCATAGCGCGTTCGGCCTGCATTACGGGCCACACCGGACTGGTATCGGGGGGAGGCGGGCAGACATGTCAATCGTCGAAACACGCGCACTGCTTTCTAAACTGCGCTTCACCTTCACTCCGATCTTCTTTCCAATCGAGTAATCGCGGCCGGGCTTCGCTGCAGGTCCAAACGAGACGTTCGTGATAGCCATTTGATCCATACGTAACCTACTGCGACGACCCCAAGCCCGCGTGCGAAGGCTGTTCCAGCACAAATTGATCATCCATAATGAGACCATTGATGGTCAGCTTCGTTACTGCGAGCCTGATAGAGTATTCCTCCTGCGGTCGCCAGATCCGTATATCCGTGGGGAAGAGCACCCCGTCGAATTCCCTGTATTCGCCGTACCGCACGTCGGTGACAACAGCCCCGTGTTCGTCATACAAGACCTGCTGGTACGGCTGCAGCTCGGTCCTGTCAAACAAGGTCTTGCGCGATAGGTACCATCCGTGACCGTTCTGTTTGATGATGTCGAGCGTATAGTCGGGCTGCAGCACTAGTTTCTGCGTCCCGGGATCGACCACCTGATGCTCGCCTTCCTCCAAGACGGCAAGTTCGTTCTGCGGGTCCACAGCCTGCAGCAGCAACGCGTCGTAGATCACCCGAGGTCGCAGATTCCCTAAAGGTTGGGTAGATGGTCTTGCTACGTCGTTGTTGCCGACAATGAACTGGTTCTTGGGTGGAATCCACAGTTTGAATTCCTGGCCGCTACTCACCATATCGAACACGCGGTTCTGCAGGATCGGGAAAAGTCCGATCATCCGCAGCGAGGACGGTTTGCGGGCCAGGATGTAGCCGCGGATTTCCTGATATTCCGTAACCTGGCCCCGCTTGCTGCCGCCGACGGAAGCTCTAATGTCGACTGTCGCCTTTAATGTCTGAATCTTGGTGGCCTCGGCGTTGATTCGCTCGACCAGGTCGTCACAAGTCGCTGCTTGAAGGTTCGCTGTGCTCGGGCGCAGCGCAACTGGGCGGGATCGGAACAGACAGCCGCCAAGCGGAACCACCGCGATTAATAGCAGGATAGGTAAACATCGAAAGCCACGCGTCATGACGCATCTGTCCATCTTGGGAAGCGCAAGGTTCGCACCAATGACAAAGAAACGTGTCGAGCCTTCCTTGATTGGATTATACTAACTAGTTAGTCAGGGCACCAGTTCTTTCGGTGAGCGGAGTTTCGCTTGGCCAAGAAACACGCAAGGAGACGCGATGGTAGCTGTTGTCGAAAAGCCGACAAGGAGCAACGCCGAACCAGCCAGTCGGCTGGCAATCCTAAGGGCTGCCACTGAGGAGTTTGCGCTCAAGGGATACGCGGGGGCTCGAACCGAAGGAATCGCCCGTGTGGCGCAGGTGAATCACACGCTGCTGTTCTACCACTTCAAAACGAAAGAGCAACTCTACAGCGAAGTGCTAGAAGGCATCTTTTCCGAATGGTTCGAACGCGTTTCCCGCGCACTCGACCGAAAGGCATCGGCGCAGGAACGCTTGCTCGCGTATGTCAATTCCTATTTTGATTTTATTGCAGAATCTCCTCTCGCGCCGAAGCTCGTGCAACAGGAACAATTGCGCCAGGGCGGCGCGCGGTCGGAGCATCTGCATAGGATGGTGGAACCGTATATCCGCCCCGTTCAGCGCAAACTGGTGGCGCTGCTGAAGGAGGGCATTTCCCGCAGAGAATTTCAAGCTCTGGACATTGAGCACTGTATCCACTCGATTTCAGGGTTAATTGTCTTTTATTTCACCAACAATCTGGCGGTCGAATCATTGCAAGGCGTGGAATTGTGTCCTCGGCGGCGCATCGAGGCTCGCCGTAAAGCGGTTCTTGATTTTGTTTCGAAGGCTCTTTTCACGGGGGGTGACCGGCGCGCATCCCGGTTCGCGCACATTGAGGGATTGTAGATATCGGTTAAACGACAGCGAGAATAATGGCCGTATGAGTGACCAAATCACGGTGACGCAAGACCAGAATGGCAACGATGGGGATCAGAATCGATATCGTGCCCTGCTGAAAATCTCAAGTACGGTAGGATCCCAGCCGAGCGTCGATGCGGTTGTTCACAGCCTTGCTGATTTATTGTCGAACGTAGTTGCATTCGAATCCATCGCGCTCCTTCTGTTTGATACCTCCCGGCACCGGCTGATACTGCGCGCGCTCGAGCGCGGGCGGCACGATCCGGGCATCGAGGTCGGGGCAGAGATTCCTTACGCTGGGACTGCCGTTGGCCGTGCCATTGAAGAACAAGTGCCTGTGTTCGTTCCCGACGCGAAGCAGGAGATCGCTAAGATTCCTGAACTTGCGTCCAGAATTAATCACGGGATTGTCCATAGCACGTACATATTCCCTGTCTCCACCTCTCGGAGCAAACTTGGGGCGCTGATATTTGGCGCGCGGGAAAAGGGTGAGTTCAGTGCGCCCGATGTAGAGCTCATGCGTTCTGTCGCAGGGCACCTTTCGGTTGCTCTGGAGAGTGTGCTAGCCATCAGTTCGGTGGAAGCGTATCAGCGCGAGTTAGCACACGAGCGCGACCGTCTTAGCCTGTTGCTCGAAATCAACAACCACGTCGTAAATATCCTTGAGATCAATGATCTGTTCCGGGCGGCATCGGCATCGATCCGCAAGTATTTTGCGAACGATTTCACCAGCTTCTGGCTCTTCGAAGAGCGATCCAATCGCTTGAAATGCGCAGTCCTGGATTTTCCGGGTAGCCGCGGATTCATGGGCGACCTTGGGGTCACCCATATCCCCGAAGAGGATCTGGATAAGCTACGAACTCGAGTGCCCACGGTTTTATCAGCTCAAGACATTGCAAAGATACCCACCGTTGTCGCGGAAGTGCTGAGGGCCGAGTCCATTGTCACGATTGCGGCTGTGCCACTGGTCACGGCCGCTGGCCCGATCGGAGCCATGGTGCTCGGGAGTCGAAAAGAGAATAGTTTTGGCCAGCCTGACTTGGACCTGCTTTCTCAGATTAGTACTCAAATATCGCTGGCGTTCGACAACGCCCTGGCATATGGACGGCTCAGCGCATCGCGTGACCATCTTGAGGACCAGCGCCTGTACCTGGAAGCGGAGATCAGCTCTGAATACAACTTCGAAGACATTGTTGGAAAGAGTTCCGCGTTCCAAAAGGTGCTTGAACAGGTATCGATTGTTGCGCCCACGGATTCAACCGTTTTGCTCCACGGAGAGACAGGAACAGGGAAGGAATTGATCGCACGAGCGATTCACAATCTAAGCTCAAGGCGGAAGCGCACATTTGTGAGGCTGAACTGTGCGGCAATTCCATCGGGATTGCTCGAAAGTGAACTCTTCGGACACGAGAAGGGGGCTTTTACCGGAGCCCTGATCCAGAAACGGGGCAGATTCGAACTTGCCGACGGTGGCTCGCTCTTTCTGGATGAAATCGGCGACATCAGCCTGGAATTGCAGCCGAAACTGTTGCGCGCCGTCCAGGAGCAGGAGTTCGAACGCTTGGGCAGCGCCAAGACGATCCATGTCGACGTGCGGATGATTTCCGCTACACATCGCGACCTTTCTGCGATGATTCGGGAGGGCACTTTTCGCGAGGATCTGTTCTATCGACTGAACGTCTTTCCGATCGAGATCCCACCGCTTCGTGAGCGGCGTCAGGATATTCCGCTCCTGGTGAGTTATTTTGTGTCCAAGCTGTCACGAAGAATGCGGAAAGAGATCAAGTCCATTCCCAAGCAGGCGATGGAAATTCTAACGAAGAGTCCGTGGAGAGGCAACGTTAGGGAATTAGCGAACTTCATCGAACGCGCAGTCATTCTTTCAAACGGTGATGAGCTAGAAGTGCCGATCGCCGAACTCAAGGCCTCTTACTCTCGCGGCGCTTCTGCCCCAGCGTCTACCTTCCAGGAGGCGGAACGCAACGTGATCATCGAAGCATTGAAGGCGGCGTCCGGGCAGATCTCCGGCGAGGGCGGGGCCGCCGAGCGCCTCGGTCTGAAACGCACGACCCTGCAGAACAAGATGCGACGGCTGGGCATCACCAAAAAGGACTATATGAGCTAATGAATGATGGATCTACGCGCCAAAGTCTCGTAATTGAGATTCGAAAAATCGCAAATGTCCGGCTCTGACGCAACATCCTCGTTGTAACGTCAACCCGTCTCACATCACAGTGAGCGGCAAAATTAATGTTCGCGCAAAACTGTGGCAGTAGGCAATCGTCTGTGGCACTTCGACCCGTTGAACGCTTGACACTTGGATTGATTGGGATGGGCGTGATATTTGCTTCGCTAGGCCTTGTCATATTCCGAGACAGTGCACGAAATCATGGGTCAAGGAAACCGGCGTCAGCGCACTCCGTCAAATTCGTTCAAGGCGAATCGCGTTGGAGAAACTACATGGCACGTCGATGGTTGCAACTCGCTTCCTTATTGACACTCTTGGTCGCTTTGCCACTCTTTGCCAGTGGTCCCACTGGCACGATCACCGGCACAATAACGGACCCCTCCGGCGCTGTGGTCCCAAAGGTGCGGGTGATCGTGCGCAACGAAGGGACCAATGCCACCCGTGATGCAGAGAGCAACGATGACGGCGATTACACGGTTGCGCTTCTCCCCCCGGGCCGCTATCGCGTCGCCGTTGAGAGCACAGGTTTCCGCCGGAGCGTACTCCACGGCGTTAGCGTGGATGTAGATCAGACGGTACGCCTCGATTTTGCACTTCAGATTGGCGCAATAACCGAGGAAGTGAACGTCGCAGAGACTCCTCCCATCGTGCAGGCAGACACCTCCACCCTGGGCCAGGTGGTCAACAATCGCCTAGTTCAGGAACTGCCGCTCAACGAACGCAACTTCCTTTCCTTTGCCCTGCTGGTGCCGGGGAGTCAATTGCCGGCGGAAGGTTCCGAAAACTCTACGCAAGGCGGTGCCCTCAGCGTCAACGGCGCCCGCGAGCAGTCGAACAACTTTCTGCTCGACGGCGTGGACAACAACGATCCCTACATCAACCAGTATGTCGCTCTCCCTTCCATCGACGCCATTCAGGAATTCAAGGTTCAATCCAGCGATTACTCGGCCGAGTTCGGCCACGCCGGCGGCGCCCAGATCAACGTCATTTTGAAAGGCGGCACGAACCAGTTCCACGGCACCCTCTTCGAGTTCTTCCGCAACCGGCAGATGGACGCCAAGAACTACTTCGACTTTCCCAGTTGCACTGTCAACGCAGTGCCGGGCGCCTGCGGCGAGATTCCGCGCTTCGACCGCAACCAGTTCGGCGGAACTCTGAGTGGGCCCCTGCGCAAGGACAAGACTTTTTTCTTTCTGGCTTATGAGGGACTACGTTTGCGGCAGGCGACGACGCGGGAAGCTACCGTGCCGTCAACGGCGCAGTGGCAAGCGGCCGCAGGCTTAGCCCAGACTTTCTTTGGGTGCCCCCTCAACCCGTCCTGCCAGGTCGGACAGAATGTGTTTAGTCTATATCCGGCAGCCAACGTGGGCACTGACCTGGCAGACTCGAATACCTTTCTTTCTGCTCCGGTCATCCGTAACACGGAGAATCTGGTCACGGCCAAAGTGGACGAGCATGCCAGCCCTGCCGATACTCTGTCGCTTCACTACTCGCTGGCGGAAGAAAGTCTCTTCAGTCCCTTCGATCCCGTCAACGCCTTCACTTCGCTGCCCGGTTACGGCAGCGTCACCTTGAATCACGGCCAGAACGCCGGCCTGGAATGGACGCGGGTGTTTCGATCGACCGTGGTCAACGAATTCCGCCTGGGCTTCATCCGCATGCGGGCCACCGTGCGGCAGCAGAATAGTGGCGATGACATCGAGGCACAGTTGGGCTTTCCTGACGTCCTGACCAATCCGGTGGATCTCGGAGCTCCCAATATCAACCTGATTGGCTTCGACGGAATCGGCGAGCCCGTCAACTATCCGCAGGAGCGTCACGACACTACGCTCCAGCTCTCGGATAACGTGGCCTGGACGGTCGGCCGCAACCAGTTCAAGATCGGGACTGACCTCCGTCGTGTTCGGATTGACGATTACCTCGACTTTCTGGCACGGGGCGACTGGTTCTTCTCGGGGCTGACGTTGGCCGGCGCTGGGGCTCCTTGTGACCCTACGATCTGTTCTCTGGCGCAGTTGCTCGCCGGCGTTCCGGACTACGCTCTCGCGGTGAGCGGCAACACCTACAACACCTTGCACAGCCACGGAGTCAGTGCTTACGTGCAGGACGATATCCACGTCATCCCGCGCCTTTTGCTCAACGTGGGCTTGCGTTATGAATTCAACAGCCCGCCGGTCGAGGCACTGAATCGCTTCAGCGTTCCCGACCTCATTCCTTGTCCCGAGCCCTGCCCCGACACACCCCAGTTCACCGTGGCGGGGACAAATGGAATTCCTCGGGCTACGTATAACCCAACCTACAGAGATATCGCCCCCCGGATTGGAATCGTGTGGCGGCCGTTGAAGTCAGAGCGCTGGGTGGTCCGCTCCGCCTACGGCATCTTCTACGACGTCCCCATTTCCCAGATCAACATTCTTCCTCGCATCAATCCGCCGTTCTACAACCTGGCCGCGTATTTCCAAACCGGTGGCTGCCCGGGTCTGGGTGGGTTGTGCACGGTCCAGGACATCCTCAGCCAGACCGGCCAGCAGTCGGGCGTGGTCCAAGGCCAGATGATTTCTCCCGGGTTCCGCGACGGATACATGCAGCAGTGGAACGCCGATTTGCAGTATGAGGTGGGAGCCAATTGGATGATCGATCTGGCATACGTCGGTTCCAAGGGGACGCATTTGGCGAACGTGATCGATCAGAACCAGTCGAACCCCTTGACCGGTCCGCCCTACGGCCAGTTTTCCTCGGTCCTGTTCGTGGAATCGAGCGCCAGCAGCTCCTATCATTCCATGCAGTTCCGCTCGGAAAGACGTCTGAGCCACGGGTTAGCCTTCCTGGCTGCGTACACGTACTCCAAGTCGATTGACGATATTTCCTCGATCTTCGGCGGCAGCGCGGGTTCCGGCTTGCCGCAGGACTCACAGAATCCTAGCGGCGACCGCGGCCTTTCCGACTTCAATGCAGGACAACGGTTGTCCCTGAGCTTCCTCTACGACCTGCCATTCCGCCGTATATGGGCCCAGGGCCCGGGCTGGGCCAGGAGACTGCTGGACAACTGGCAGTCGGCAGGAATACTCACAGCGCAGTCGGGATCCCCCTTTACCGTGGTTCTGCCGGGAGCCCCCGCCGCTTCGGCTGCGGCTTTCGGCAACCCGGAGCGGCCCGACCTTGTTGGAGACCCATCCAAAGCCGGACCCGTTGCAGCGAACCCGACTTGCCAGGCTCCCGCTCAGGTGGGGACGCCACAGAACTGGTATAACCAGTGTGCATTCGCCCAACCTGCCGCGGAACCTTTTGGTCCAGCTTTTGGCACGGAGGGGCGCAACATTCTCACTGGCCCGGGCTTTACCAACCTCGATTTCTCCTTGGCCAAGAGTATTCCACTTCGCGCCGAAAGCCATCGCCTGCAGTTTCGCGGTGAGTTCTTCAATTTACTGAACCATCCTAACTTCGACATCCCGAACCATACGTTTGACTTGACTTCCTGCGGGCAGAACAACAACTCCCTCTGTCCAGCGGGGAATTACGGGTCCATTCTCTCGGCAAATGCCTATGGCAATAAACCGCCGCGGCAGATTCAGTTGAGTGCCAAATACATCTTTTGATCACTACGAATCATCATGAGAGGGATTTACAGAGGCTGTAGACAAACCGGTTCGAGCACAGGGAAGTGAAACCGTGCATCATCAATCCCTGTCGCTTCGGCGAGGATTTCGCGACCTAATTAATTAAGGAGCACTGCCACTTCTAGCAGACGTTCGTTTCTACATTTTCAACGCTGAGGGGGGTGTGGTGGGATACATACTGCCCAGTCGACTTTTCTGGTGCGCATTAGCGGCGCTTGTGGCCGCAATTGCCTTCGTAATGTGGCACTATCGGCCCGATCTCGCCATTAAGGTTGGAACCGCCTCGATCAGCCATACCCTCTGCGATGAAATCTTCGTCTCGGGACTCGACGCTGACCGCGTCTTCGACGAAGAGGTCCGGCCGCAGCGCGGACTTCGGATCCTGCTAAAGCGACTGCGCTATGCAGTCGACCCTCAGCGCCAACAAGTGGAGACAACCTGGGCCGTCCATTTTGCCAGCGTTGCTGCACATCACAAGGTCTATGGCTGCAGCCTGGGAGTTGCCAACTCGGTTGCGCTAGGTGTTGCGCCCGATTTGCCGAACGCGGCGTCCTCAAACAATCCGGCAATGCCCATCGCGCCAGTCGATACCAAGCTGTCCGAAGCACTGGATCGGGCCTTCGCCGAACCCCCGCAGCCTCCGTATCCGAGGGCTGTTCGAGAGCAAAGAACCTGCGCAGATGACCCTCGATCTAGGCGAGATCGACACCGTTCAGAAGCTGCACGTTGAGTGGGACATCCTAACGATTCGCTATGACTCACGCCTTGAGGATCAACTAGCAGCGAACAGCGATGTCTTTGGCGTTGGGAATCAAGCTGTCAAAGGATAGTGGCAAATAGGTTTCGATTGGCAGTCGTCAGCCTCGACCACCTATTTCTCGACGCCGGATGCACTCGCCAAACTGAGTTTCCCAAATATCCTGACCAGCGCCCGCGTGTCTTGACCGCAGTAGTTCAGCAGCGCCTTCCTCAGACGTTCACGTTCAGTCTGATCCCCGGTGCCTCCTCGCAGTAGCTCCCAAGCGAGCCCTGCGTCCTGACCATTCGCGACTTCCATGCCCTCGTAAGACATCTCCGGGACGAGCGCGGGCAGCACCGCTTTCAGGGAATACGACCCGGCGAACGCTGGATGATAGACGTGGGTTCGGATGATAGGAAGCAAATCCCAAAGGCGAGCCTGAATGTTCCTGATCCGCTCCGCGAACTCCGGCAGCCACGCCGCAAGCTCCGAAAGCCGTTGCGATTCGAACGCGACATTGTAGACGGCGATGCTGCCGCTTCTCGCTAAAGCACCGCATAGCGAAGCGATGAACTCTCGTCGCGGATCGTTTCTGTCCGTCGCAAGGAACTCGTAGTGTTCGGGTTCTGCTTCGGGCTCCCTCAGCACGTGAACTGACCACTGAAAAGGAATCTGGTCGTAGGGTCGCATCCCAGCGAATCGCGGGATCGCCGGGTTGACGGTCTCGAAGTCCATAAAGTACAGCGGGTATTTCAGCCCACTCAACTCCTTCTTGAGTTCGTCGCTGAACCAAGGCTCGCCAGTCTGAACGCTGGTACAAGCCCGCCGCTGCCGCTCGTTCAATTGGAAGTCGTCCGGGATGTTGTGGATGGACTCGACGCCCATCCCCTCAAGTTCCTCGACCGCGCTGGCTTGAATTCTGGGCAGGTACCCGACATGGTTATCTGGGCGCGGCGGATTACATTGGTCGAAGAATTCGCACGTGACAGGCTCCGTACAATGGCGACCTGTTGGCAGGTCGGGCGCTTTAGGCATCGCAAGGACACGAAACTCACTACGAAGCATGAATGTCAGCTTAGGCTGCAACTTCTCGACTCTTCGCGTCAGGTTCCGAATGCGAAAGAACTGACGTGCATCGATGTTGCCGCCCTGAAACACATATTCCCGGTTCACGTGAGCCAGACAGCACGAAGCCACGTCCAGCCCTGACCGCGACACCACTCGGTACTGCACGGCCACGTCGTCGAGATGTTCTTCCTTCAGGGAGGCCGACGATTTCACTTCGATGAGACGCCATCTGCCATCTCGCCGACGTTGCAGGACATCGACGCGAGCGAGCAAGTTTTCGTGCTGAAATGCCGCCTCAAATATCGCGCCAACTTCCGGGTTGTCCACCAGTTCCCGCGTAATGCGGATTGCTTCTGCTGGATCGCCCGTTCTGACCTCAACCCCACCCGGAAATAGTTGGCGGGCAAGCTTGCCCACCTGTCTTCCTTGATCCATGAGAGCGAAATCGGCGGCAGTCTTACCGCTCCCAAGCTGTGGCTCGTGGACAAGCAAGTACAAACGCTTCAAGCACTGCACCCCGGCCATGTACCTCGATTTCGTGATGGTGATCGGCATTGGGCTACTCCTCATCGTCAGAGCCGTGTAGACATGTGAAGCAGCGATAATGCGGGTCTGTTCCCAGCGAGGTTTGCTTGGGCAGGCAAAACGCCTTCTTGATGTCCGCGATCAAGTTTTTCCGCTTCAGGATGCACTTGTCTGCGAGGAGAGTGAATTTCTTTGTCTCGATGTCGCACATTACTCTGCCGCGAGCGTATTCTTCGTACTCCGACTCCGGTGGAGCCTTGCCAGCCTGTCTCCACCGTTCCCAAACGTCGATATGGCCGTGTGGGTACGTCAGATGATTGTCATAAAGCTCGCACGCACTTAACGGTAAGCTGTCCATCAAAAGCGAGTCCTTGAACAACCAAAAGATGCCGAGGCGCGGTTCGACAGGCTTTGACTGCTTGCCCGATTTGGTCTGAGGGTTCTTCGTCACTGTGCGATCCTCGCTGCGGACTGCTCGCGAACCGGAGGCATCTTTGTTCCGGCAGCATTTTCGCAGAACCCTCGGAGCCTGTCCCGGTATTTGGCAACCAATCCCGTTGCCGACGTGATTGCCTTCGCAGCTTTCTTCATTTCACTCTCGATACGGTCAAGATCGCAAAACGTGCGCCGGAGTTCATCGGCGAGGGCAGCATTCCTCTCAAGAAAGTCGGAGCCGTGCAGCCTCATTCTCTCGAACAACGGCCTGAGCACATCGAGATCGCGGGGCAGCCATTGCCGAGTCGTCCGCAATACCCACACGCCGTCTTTTCGGCTCCAGCGAGTCTCCTTGTCTACCTGCCGAAGCTGTTCCTCCGAGCGGGCAACCAGCACGGCGACCGAGATGGAACGTTCCCGCGCATCGCGGACGAGCTTGTCGATGTCATTTTCACCCACGACAGTCTTGTCTTTGTTATCGATCAGCATTCGGGGCTCAACCGGGCTGCCGCTCGGATCACGATAGGCGAGGATGAAATCGCCGTTCCTTGCAAGTTTTTCACTGATACAAATGCCAGCCCAAGTCCGAGCTTCGTCCGCAAAATCCATTTCTTCGCGCTTGCCAACGCGGGCGACCTTGGACATCTCAGCTTCCAAATCTTGATTCCGTTCACGAAGCTGGACGACCTCCCGCAAGGAGTCTTCGATTCGGCGGTTCAGGTTGCCGTTCTGCACGGAGAGAGCTTGCATTTCGCTTCGGTGCCGCGATTCGATGTCGGCGGTTCGCTTCGTCAGTTCAACTTCGAACCGAGCCCATAACTGTTGGCTATCGTTGCCATGTTTCTGTTGAAGGAGTCGGAATGCTTCTTCTGCGGAAAGTTGTGCGACTCTGGCGAAGTCTCGAACGCCGAGCCGATCCAAGACCTCAGTACGCTTCAACCTGCCTTCGCCCAGACACAACGGACACTCGATTGTCTCAGTCGATGTGTTCACTTGGCCTCCAGTGATTTCGAAAGAAGAAGGGGGAGACGATAGGTGACATGCTGCGGACTGCTATTTGCGCTTGATTAGCAAACCGGGGTCGGCGGTGTTGATAGAGACCAAGTGGCCGTGCTCGTCGCGGGTGGTGCCGAAATGTTCGCTAGTCCGTCCGAGAAGATGGCCGGACTCGTCACGCACGATGGTGTCGAACGCGCCCGTGAATCCCGTTGTGACTGACCCGATGATCCGGCGCTTTCCGTCGCGGACGTACTCTTTGTTCAGCATATTTCCTCCGTACTTCTGTTCTACCAGCCGAGTCGCGAAAAAGGGTAATCCTTGCCGGAAAAAGTTCATGAGATGGCACGGCAGTAATCAATTCGTGTGATTACCTCAACTTTTTCCGCCCGTCGTTACCTTTTTTCGAAGTCTGACTGGTAGAACAGGTGTACGGGGGATTTCCGTTGCTCGAAGACCGCACAACAGACGACAGCAGCGTGGAACGGCTCATCGAGGCGCAGCGCAGGTGCTCTGCTTCCCCGAATCCGTTCGAGCGCGTCATGGGCTCCCTCCTCATGGCTGCGCGGTTGAAACAGAGTCTCGCTGCACTGACCGACGCGGAAGTCGGGCAGTTGATGTTCGAGCGGGTGTGGAATGTTGTGGATGTCTTCAGCCCTGAGATGGCGATCTGCCAAGAGGCGACTGAGCGATTGCTTGGACACGAACTGGAAACCAAATGATGACAAAGGTGTGGGAACGGGCAGTCTTCGTCGGTTCCCTGACGGACGCCGAGGAGCTTGCCTCAGCCAACCCGAAGAAGATCGTCGGTGTATTGTCTCTGTGTTCCGAAGAGATCGAACGAAAAACCCAGAGCATCAGCTACGTGCGAGTTCCTATTTTGGACGCACACCCAATCTCCGCGAGGCAATTCGAGCAGATCATGGCAGCAATTGAGGAAGGGCTTCAGCGAGGGAATCTCCTGATTCACTGTGCCGCTGGCTACAGCCGATCACCAATTTTGGCCGCAGCGTGGCTGCATCGGTGCGGATACCGAGACTTCCACGCTGCATTGCAAGAGATTGGCAGACTTCGGCCAACCATTGATCCTTCACCCGTTCTAATCAAATCCATCAAGGAGGAACTAAGCCGATGAAACGAGCTGCATTCTACGTCCGCGTCTCCACCCCGGAACAAAATCCGCAGAGCCAGTTGCTACAACTCCGCGAGTACGCCCAGCGTCGTGGACTGACCGTCGCGCGGGAGCATGAGTATGTAGATCACGGGTTCGGCGGGGCGAAGGCACGCCGCCCGGCGCTCGACCGAATGCTGGAGGACGCCCGAAGACGCCACTTTGACGTACTGGTTGTTTGGTCGTGCGACCGCCTCGCACGTTCCACGAAGCATTTCCTTCAGGTTCTCGACGAACTCGACTCCTGCGATGTCCATTTTTCATCGTTACGCGAATCATTCGACACATCGGGGACTCTGGGTCGGGCGTTTCTTGGCATTGTCGCTGTGTTAGGCGAGATGGAACGGGCACTGCTTATAGAAAGGGTGCGCAGCGGCATGGCCCGCGCCCGCGCAGAGGGACGGCAAATCGGGCGTGCGCGACTCGATGTCAACCGGGAGCAAGTCGTGACCGACCGACGTTCCGGGATGAGTCTGACGCAGGTTGCCAAACGCCACAACATTTCGAGAGCATCAGTCTGTCGTTTGATGAAAGAAGCTACGGAGTGTTCCAACCCGGCAGTTCTGGTGTCTGCTGGAAATACCCCAGAGCAGGCTTTGGCATTGGGAGCCGGACAATGACCTCAGACAGCACAGGTAATCGATCCTTCGCCGACGAAAAAATTGGGACCGTCTTCCTAGCATTGGATGTTGACCTGCGGCAATGTGTCACCTGTAGCAGGGTCTTCTCCCGACAAGGTGCGTATGAGCACTCGAAGACGATCTGTTACCCACCCGCCTCTAGCGCGAACTGAGCCGCAAGAACGAGGGAACGTGGTCACCAACTTCCAGTTCAGGCTAAACGGCACCATCATCACGCACATGAAGTTACGCCCGGTTGTCATCAACGGAACCACTGATCGTTGGGAGCTTGTCGCTTGTCATCAAACGCTCGGCGAATTCGCCATCAGCGACGGCGAGGACGACTTGCTTGATCCTGCGCTCCCTCGATTCATTCTCGAAGTGCGCGACGTTTCGATTCCACCGATTGAGCGGCGATTCCTGCCCAACAAGGGCTGGAAACGCATGACCACAAGGGAGTGCATGGCAGTCTTGGAATCAGCGGGTGTGATCGATAGGCAGTGAGCCGTTCGGGAAGTCGTGACCTAACTACCGTCTGGGAGAACAGCCGTTGCCTTTTGGCTCAGGGCATTCGATCTCGACATATTGGTCTCTCTTGTCACCCTGCGATACCCCAGTCCAATTCGGCCATTTTTTTACGTCTTCCGCAACGGCCTCAACGTGCGACCAGAACTCGCGATTCTCTTCAGTGCTCTTATTTTTTACCACTGACATTCGATTACTCCTCAGACGGAAAGATGTCCAGTTGCTTTGGCAACGATTCGAGTTCTTTGATTGCAATTGCTTCGCGTTGGATGTACGAGAATGGTGACATTGGAACACGAGGAAACGCTCCCTGTCGAGATGTTTTCACGATGCCCCCTTCCCGCTTTCTCACGAGTTCAAAACCTCTACTGAGCGTCAATGAAAACAAATCGAAGTACCGTCGAGGGCCAACGCCGACAAATGGCGTGAACGGGACTCGCCGTCGCGTTCGATTCGTCTCATCAGGCGCTTTTTCTTCGACAACGATAGCATCTTCATGAAGCTCTTCAGCACGACTCTTTGCATAGGGCTCGATATAGATAACTCTCTCGATCCCGGCAGCAATGATGTGACGAGTGCAGTTGTGGCACGGGAAAGTTGTGGTGTAGAGAATTGCGCCGACCGGACTGACTCCAGACCGCGCACACGTGAGCAAGGCATCCATCTCCGCATGTGCAGCCCGCCCGTATTCGGTTATGTCAAGAGTGCTGCGTAATGCGCGTCTGAGTTCTTGTTCCGAGCCAGATCGCGTCTCCACGGGAAGCCGTGAGAGCAGAAGATCGACAATCTTGTCTCGCTGCTTGTCGTTTGTGTCGAACCCAAGGATGTGATCGCGGCGGTCGTCGGTGCCGGGCCAGTACAAGCCTCCTCCGGGCTTGGGAACATCGTTGCAACCAAGCGACAGGATGTCTCCCGATCTTGAGGCAATTGCAGCACCGACTTGTCTTCCAAGCTGCCCAGATCGAAGAGAGGATGCGTATGCCAGAAACATCGCGTGCTCTCGCTGAGTGGGCGTGATAAAAGGGTCGGAGAATACGAGGTCGAAAAATCGCTGCAATTCATCGCCATAAGCCTTGCTCATCGACCTGACGAACACGTCGGACAAGTGGAATGTTGCCCTCGTCTGCTGACCATAGGGGTCGGACTCCTCCGAATCCCGCTTAATCAGGTCGATGGCATCCTGCTTGGGCGCATTTTGATTCAGCAAGTGCTCCAGTCTTTCTTTTTCTGTGGCGAAAACGCCGACCAAAAAGAATCCATCCCCGTATATTTTGCGCAGGGCTGAAACTTCTTCAGGCCGCTTCAATGTGAGCAACAAATGTGCGACACGCGGCAAGGGTTTCTGAACAAGAAAGTTCTTTCCGACATCTTCTTTATCCCGTGCTGCATTTATGTTGGCGACCGCAGCCAGAGCCAGAACGTCTTTCCGTCCTGAGTCATGGCAAATCTTATTCCCAGCATCCATGTAGCTATTGATTCGGGCAATTTCAGGCGAAGGGACGAGAGGGTAGTCTGTGAGCTTTGGAATTAAAGTGCTAATCCGCACCACCCGTGTCGCGTAGCCGTACTGCTTCAAAATTTCAGCCAAGTTCTTGCTGATCGGGACGTAATCAGTTCCGACTGCGCAGACGAGGCCGACCACAAGCTCGGCTGGGCTGTAATCAAACTGCTCAATGGGGTCTTTGATCTGCGATGGCTGCGATGTGGGCATTCGCGAAATGGCGACCTTGCTGCGTCTGACGGACTAAAGGCGCGTTTTCCTCGTGGGAAAGTACACTCCCGCGTGAATCAGTGTACCGTAACCCAAGAATAGCAATGCTGGTCAAAAAGGGCTTCGCCGCAGCATCCGCAAGTGAATGAATCTGCTGACCCGGAAAGTCGCGGTGGGCATGGTCAGCCCGGTATACCTTTTGAGGCTGAACCGAAAAATACTCGACAGAATCGATTTCGATGCCCAGTCGATGAGCAATATGGCGATGTGCCAGAGGCTTGGCAGATTCGAGAGACTGCTTTGATTTGCAGGCCCGATCAGTCCCGCAGACTAAACCCGTTTGAGTGTCGCGAACCATGCCGGTGCGCCGTGGTCGTGGTATCTCGTTTGAATCCGATCCGGTTCGATGGCGGCGACCTTCCATCCATTGGTGGGGTTGAACGCCGCTCTCAGCTCTTCCTGACTGATGGGGTGCGGGCCGGTGTCGGGAACATCGTCACTGAAGCACAACACATACAGGGTTCCATCGTGCTCGGTCACAGACGCTAGACTCGCCACGTATCGTGTTCGCTCGTCGCCGTCGAAGGTGTGGAACAGTCCGCAGTCCAGAACCGTTTCAAACGTGCGCCCCAGACGCTCCAACTGGAAGGCGTCAGCCGCAGCGAACTCAACCTCGATCCCACGGTTGGCGGCTTTCTGTCGGGCAATCGCCAGTGCCGTTTCAGCCACGTCAACGCCCAGAACCGACAATCCCAGCGAGGCGACGTGGAGAGCGTTCTCGCCGGTCCCGCAGCCCGCATCGAGTACCGCTCCGGCGAATCCGCCTTCGGATGCCAAACGCACAACTGCTGGCTGCGGCTGGCCAATATCCCAAGGCGCAGGGCCGTCGTCGTACGACGCATCCCAAGGCAGTCCCGACCGGCGTTCGTGACTGGTCGGGTGCCGACCACGGAACGGGTCGTCAGCGAGGGTTCCTGATCGCTCCAACATCTTCGTCCCCTCCCTGTAACTGGTCTTACCGCTCATCGTAGCACGCCGATTTACAGGTCTTGACTACCACCCGCGCCTTAACTGGCGAAACCACGCGATAGCGTAAGTGTGCGCCATTTCTTCGACTCATCAAACCCGTCACTTGAACCGATTCGCTATTAGTCACATTCTGAGGCGCAAAAGATCAGCATGGCAGACATCCTCACAACGCATTCTGGATCAACTTGACCGCCGCCTCAGGATCAGCCACTTCTACGACCAATTCGTTGTACCGCTCGTCGTGCAGGTCAATCACGATGGTCTTCTCCGGGTGGTGTACATCCCAGAAGACCCGCTTGCCATCCTGATAGAAGGTTCCCGCCGCGATGACTCCGGGCACATTGGTTCCGAGCATCCTGATGCCGTGATACCAGCCGCGTGCGACCTCCGGGTCGGCGCGAACGCTGGTAATGTGAACAAGTGGGATTTCCAGAGTGCTCTTGAGCGCCCATAGCTTGTCAGCGCCCCGGATGTGCAGCGTCAGCTTGCCTTCCGCTATCGATAAATCCACCAAGGCAAGGCTCCTACGGTCACTCCATCCCGACGACGACCGCGACACTGAACGGTCGGGGCAGATTATGCCGCCACGCGAACGCCTATTTCTTCGCTGCTGAGGCACAGGTCGGCTCCATGCATCAGGCACGTGTCCGTTTGCTCGTGGAAGTCACGTCGCAATGATCGAAGTTTGAACAGCTTTCCGCTGCCCATCGCTTCTCGCAATGCCTGTTCCAAGTGCGCCTCTCGCATCCCCACGCATGAGTAGATAGCAACGAAGCTGACGATGTTTGCGGAAAAGCCGTTTGCCTGTCGCGTGATCTTCGCCATCACACCCTTGCCAAGATTTGTTCCCATGCCCATGCCAGCGGCTATCGTGAGCGGTAGCACTAGGCTCCCGCCAAGGGACAGTCTCTCCAGCCATCTGGGTTGGGGGTGCGTGACCCCAGCGTTGATTAGCATGGCATCGCAGTCCCCCGGATCAAAATCTGCCCCGTCGCCGCTGTGTACCGAAACATTCGCGTATCCAGCAAGGTTCGTGCTGGCTCGCGCTGCGAGTTCAGCATCGATCTCGGAGGCTACGACACTTCCGCTTCGCCCAACCATTTCCGCCATGATCGCGGTGAAATATCCCACGCCGCAGCCCAAGTGATACACCCGCATTCCACTCTTGATTCCCAGAGCGTCAATCCACTTGGCTAATGCCGCGGGCTGCCCGTTGTTCAGGTCACGGGCTGGATCGAGCGCCACAGGCACGTTGTGATACAGGTGCCGTGGATTAGCATCTGGAGTCTGGATGTAAGTCGTTCCGCCCAGCCCAAGATCGACGGCAGCAATCTTCCACGGGCCGGAGCCGAGGAAGTCCTCTCTTGGCACGCGGGCAAAGGCTTCGACAAGAGCGGCTGAATTGATATTTGCGGCAAACCGGATTTCTTCGGAGTAGAACTGGCGGCACTCTTCGAGGGTCATGCACACAAGTATCCCACCGCGAAAAGACGCTCACAACCGCTGCTGGAGAAATGGATTTTGGGGCACCAACGATGAGCCAAGCTAACTGGTACGAAAGTGACTCTTGAGCGTTGTTGCTGCTCAGTTCCGAATTGCGTCTCCCTCAACCCCAAGCTGCTCAAGCGCCTCGGCAAGCTGTCGATAGACCGGCGCAGGATTGGGCGCTTCGGGCGGCATGTGTCCGCACTGTCGGGCGGCTCGTGCCAAACGAGTAAGGACAGCCGGAATCGCCTCCTCTGGAATCCCAGAAACCTTCGCTCCTCGGTAGTTGCTCAGAATCGCCTGCACGGCTTTCGGCAGGCGCTTGGCATCCACGGCTCCATTGTCCAGCAGGAAGGGTAGTTTCCATGTATGGGGCTTTGAATGGTCACCGACAAAAGCAAAGCACGTTGCCGGAAGATGATACTTCGGATGAAGCAGCCATTCGGTGCCATTTCCTGTACCCGCGTCCGGTGAGAGTTGGACAGGTTCTTCAGGCAAGATTCGAAGCTGGGCCGCCCCATTGGACTCACGTTCGCGCCAGATGCCCTGCACGCTCAACCACCACAGGTCGAGCGGTGCCTCGCTCGCGGACAAGGAGACAAACACCCGGTCTCGCAGACCGCCATCGGCAATGTTCGCCGCATAAAGCATCGTGCCGTCGCTGACCGCAACGGCAGTGATCTTTTGCTCGTCCGCGTAGCGCATGGCTTGAGTGAGTGCGCTTTCGACTGCACGGCGGCTCCAAGCCAGCGATCCCGGTCGCTTCACTTCCACGACGAGCCGCTTGATGCCGTGGTCGGTCAGCACAATATCCGCGTGCTCGACCTGATTGTTGAAATCTGACAGCGGCCAGTCCAGCACAGTCGTGAACAAGTCCTCAAGGATGTTCTCAGCCACTTTCTCACATGCCTCGCCGAGCCTGCGCTGCTGTTCAAGGCGTTCGTCTCTCTTGCTTAGGAAGTCGTGCCAAGCTGCCTCAATGCGCTCAGTGCAGTGGCGATGGGATGCGAGGTTCGCAAGATGCTGAAGTTCGTGGTCAACAGTTGCCACGGTGCGCCTCCCCCACGCGGGTGCTGAAATAGTAAGCAAGAAAACTGTTGCTGTGAAGTCGAAAAGTCCGGCTTGGCTGTCCAAAGTCACATCGGATCGGTCTTGCCTAAGCTGAGGGGCGCGATCTAAAGCGATCTTGGGTTCGACCATGCGTCCCTCCGCGTGTCGAACGCTCCACGAGTCGGCGGTCTGGCGTATCATCGGTGACCATGGCTAGTACCATCGCGCTAACAGGTGGGAGGCGTAGGCGTGGCAATCCCAACTGGGGTCACCCTCCGCCGCCCCTTCGTGCTCTTCCGACCGAGTTCGAAATGCTGGTCAAACGGCTAGGACTCACCAAGCTGGAGTACGTCTCATCGGCTGAGCTAAAGCGCTGGTGTGAGCACAACCGGAATCGGCTCTACGTTCCTGAGTGGCTACTTGAAGCGTGGGGTATACAAGTCGAGGCGATCTTCAGCGGCGTGGCTTAACCCCGGCGTCAGACGCAACGCCCTTCCAGTTCAAGGCAGGCCCCACCGCAAGAAGGCAGACTGTGGTTTCCAATACCTGATCCAAGCGTGTATCCTTGTGCCCGTGCCTTTTCGCGAGTCTCGGCGAAGTACCCGTGTTCATCTGAAGGTCGAAATCGCGGTCGAAGGTGGCGCTGAGAGCCTGACGTGCGAGGGTGAAACTATCGTTGTCAGTCTGCACGGAGCATTGCTTTCAACCACAATTAGGCTAAGCGTCGGAACGAGAATCTCGATCCTCGTCTACCTAACGGACAAGCGTGCCAAAGCTCGCGTGGTCTATGCCGATTCTAAGAACCCGCTACGCTGCGGCATCGAACTGGATCAGCCACGAAACATCTGGGGCGTGTCCGTGCCGCCCGATGACTGGGACGAGACCTCGGTCTTGGAGACCGAGCATTAGAGATGTGCTCCTGCGTGCCACGTAGCGGCACCGCTAGGTACGGACATTCCAGTTCAGGTCAGTTGAACCACGACCGCCACATCGAACTTTGAATAATACTTCTTCACGTCGCTGGCTCCGTACTTCTCGCGGAACTTCTCGATCACCGACTTCACTGTCTTGGCGTCGGTGATGGGGATGGCTCGAAATTCCGCCTCCTCGCCACGCGCATCGATCCGAATCTGCGGGTTCTGGAGGACATTCTTGTACCACTGTGTGTCCGAGCCCTTCACGGGCAGAAGGTAAAGCTTATCGCCCTCCAACACAAACCAGACCGGAATCGAGACTGTCTTCCCGGACTTCCTGCCGATTACGCTCAACTTGATCTGGCGGTAGCGGGCGAGGCGGTCTTTGAGGTCGTTTTGTTGAGTTGCCATGCTCTTGCCCCGGTTGCTAAGGGGGAACCTAGTTACCCGTCGAGCCGCTTTTGACCGTAGTTATGGGGCGCGAAAACACTGTCCCGTGCGGGTAGGCATCGCCATGGAATCCGTGCGGCCAAGACTTCCCGTCCATGCTGACGCCGGGCTTCTCGCTGCCCGCATCACGGAAACGCCCATCGAGCGTCAGGGCACCCGTTTGCGGATCGAAGTTCACCATGAACAGGCGGTGTTCGCCGTATTCGCCCGAGTTCAGCACGATTCGGCGACCGTCCGTATCGGCGGCGATCCAGTGCGGCTTCTGCTTCTCGTCGAAGGTGACCCGCGACACCTCGCGTATGTGGGCTAGATCGGAGATGTCGTAGGCTGCGAGAGCGTGTGCAGAAAATAACGTCTGCACCCAGTAATGACCGATTCGCAGCGGTACAGCGCACTCCTTGCCATCAAACGTCTTCAAGTGTCGAACCGAGGGTTGGTTGGTCTCAACGCCGTCCAACTGGTACAACCCACACGAGAACGTGTGGATTAGCACGGTCTTTCCATCGGCAAGCAGGTGCGGTTCGCCGGGGAATTTCTGCTCCGATCCCCGTGGCCCCGGTGGCAATACCAAAGTCCGAAGCAGCTTTAGGTCGGAGAGACGCCACACCTGCACCGTGCGGCTGTCCCCATCTTTGTCGTGCATCGCCGTGTTCGTACTGACGACGCGGTCAAGCGCCGGGACGACCACGAGGCTGTAGAGGCGGATGAGTTCGCCTTTCGCCGCTGCATCCATCGCGCTGCTGCTGCGGATGAGATGTCCGCGTTCGTCGAACTCGACCAGCCCGCCGCCATCAGACTTGGGCTCGTGCCCGCCGTGGTACTGGAACGTCGCGAGAACATGGCCGTTCGGCAACCGCAAGTACGTGTGCGGGTACATGTATCCGTCCAGATCGCCGAACGACGTTACGAGAGATGGGTGTAGCGGCTCTCGCAAGTCGAACAGCATGGTGCGCCCGCTCTCGAACGCATTTGCCAGCAGGAAGCCGCCCTCCGGCATCTCCAGTTCCGTATGGTGAGGCGTACCGCCCGGGCCGGGGACGGCGACCGAAGCCACTGCTTGGCCGTAGTGCGGAGATTTTGGGTCGGCGTCCAGTACCGCGAGGAAGTCGTTGCTCTTCTTGGCGTCGTCGCCCGCCCAGCTTAATAGCAGCGGAGCCGAGTGCAGCATGGCAAACAAAGTGGTTTCCTCAATGAGCATTCCCCGCATTCAAGCCACGCCAAGCTCCAATATGCTAGTAGGCGAAGAGGCGAAGCCTGGCTTCCGGACGAAGACTGTCGCCACGCGGCTGACTCCCGACGAACTGGCTGAGATAGAAGCCGCCGCCGAACGCGCTGGGCAGGCTCTTTCCGAGTGGCTGCGCGGGACCGCTCTGTGCGCTGCGCGACAGCGGCCCGCCGATCCCGCCGAACTGGTGCTGGCCGAAGTCTGGGCGGTCCGTTACGTGCTCTTGAATCTCTTCCATGCAGCCGCTCAGGCGGCATCAGAAGGCAGACAACTGCTGCCTGATTCCATCCTCAAAATCCGCGACCAGGCGGATGAGCGCAAGATCCAGCAGGCTCGGAAACTGCTTGCGGATTTCTTCGCCCCGGAGGGTGGGGAAAAGAGCGGGAAGTCGTGAATGCCATGTCCTTTTCCAAACCCTTTCCGTGGCTGTTTGCTCTGGAAATACTGACGCTATCTATAGCGCTCGTTCTGTGCCATCGGCTGGTCTGGACGCCTATGCAGCGCTACTACCTGGGAACCTATTTGAAGTGCGCCTTGTTCGGGACTGACCCGGCTTTGAGGACCGAGGTCCGGTGGCTGTACAAGACCGCACCGCACGAGAAACAGGAGCTCGCGCTGGACGCCGACATGGTTCCGGCATCTTCGAGCGCCGAGCCTCGCATCCCGATGCAACTTTCGCCATCGGCGCGGCAGGCCGGCTGGACCGGCCTGATCCAGGGACCGGACGAGTGGCTCGAGACAGCCATAGTCCAACCGTTTCTTGAGGCGCAGTTCTATGCCGGAGAGAGCATCTGGAGAATGCTGTTGACGCCTCTACTTTGGGGAGCCGCGATGTTCTTCGGCGTACTGGCGGGGTGGAGTATGTCGCAGAGCCGGTCCCCAGATAACCGGTGGGACATTGACGCGATCGAATGGGGCGAACCTCCGCCAAGTTTGCTCCAGAGATGGAGGACAAAGATGAGTAGAATTCGATTCCGACTGCCGGAATTTGAGAAGCGGAGGATGCCAGAGATTGCGCCGAAGCCAACACCACCAGCGCCAGCCACCGCTCCCGCCGATCCGCTGAAAAAGCCCACCGAGCCGGTGCTTGCACTCTTCGGTGCGCCCCATGGCGAGCCCAAAGAGGGATTTGCCTGGGATGAGCACAACGGCATTGAGTGAAGATCACGTAGGTACCAACGCTAACAGAAGGGAAATGATGAAAGTCTTTCGTTTGGTCCACAGCGCACACGATCCCGTTAAGAAGGGAGCATTTCTCACAAGAGCAAGCACTCATAGCCATCAGAAGATCGCCGACGGAATCTACTTTGCCCTGTCCAGAGATGAAGCATTGATCTTCGCAAAGAAGTCCCATGGGCATACGTATTCTCACTTGCTGACGTGTGACCTCATCGGGGTGAGCGAACAGGATGTCGTCAATCTTGTTGAGAACGAAAACCTACTCGTCAAATGGAATCGCGGACGTTATCCCAAGAAGAGAGACGCAGCAGCAGCGTTCTGTCAGGAAAACAAGAAAAAGGCAATTCTCTGGCGAGCAAAATCATCTCAGGAATCCGAAAACTGGACTGAGCTTTGTCTTCTTACGGAGCACATCCCGGATACCGTACTGATTACCGACGTTGAGGAACTGGTGGAGTAAATGCTCACGATCTCGAAACCTTTGTCAGCCAGCCAGGCACGTACTTACCATGCACGGGAGTTTGCCTCGCAGGAACAGAACTACTGGATCCGCGATCAGCAGGGCCATAGTGAATGGCAGGGCAGACTCGCCGAGCAGTGGAAGCTCACCGGCGCAGTTGAGGCTGAGCACTTCGCGCGGCTGAGCGAAGGCCAGCATCCGCACACCGAAGAACAGCTTGTCCGGCACCAGGTTTCAAGAACCTATGAAGGAAAGTTCGGCAGGGAGGTGACCAGCGCCGAGCACCGTGCTGGATGGGACGCGACGTTTTCCGCGCCGAAGTCGGTATCGCTTACCGCGCTTGTGGGCGGCGATGACCGGGTGCGAGAGGCCCATCGGGAAAGTGTCCGCGTGGCGCTTCGGGAACTTGAACGATACACGCAGGCGCGGATCGGCAATGTGCATGCCCCGGAGACGACGGGAAAATTCATTGCCGCCACCTTCGAGCACGATACCGCGCGGCCCGTCGATGGCTATGCGGCCCCGCAACTTCATACCCATGCCGTGGTCTTCAACATGACCGAGCGGGAGAATAGCCAGACACGCGCTTTGCAGCCGCACGAGATGTTTGTTTCACAGCGTTACACCACAGCGGTTTACCGATCAGAACTTGCGCTGCGTCTGGAAAGGCTGGGCTACGAATTAGAGCGCGGCAAACATGGGCAGCCGGAAATCCGGGGCTACACGAAGGAGTATTTGGAGGCTTCCAGCCCGCGCCGGGAACAGATCAAAGATCATCTGCGGGAGCAAGGCATCGACGGAGCGGCAGCGGCTCAGATCGCGGCCCACCATACGCGCGACCGCAAGGAACTGCTTTCGCCTGAAGAAGTGTTAGGGCGGCACCGGGAGCTGGCCGCACAGCACGGGCATCAGGCCGACAGAATCGTAGCGCAGGCGCGGGAGCATGGACAACAACGAGAGCGGCACGTCCACGAACCCGACCAGGCGGCGCAGCGGGCCGTGACCTATGCCCGCGATCACGTTTTCGAGCGGTCGGCGGTCGCGGACCGGCGCGACATTCTGGAAGCGGCGCTCAACCGTGGCATGGGGCAGGCGACGGTTGCCCAGGTGCGGCAGGAGTTGGAGCGCAGGGTGCAGGCGGGCGAGTTCCGCGCCGTCGAGCGCGTTGGGGCGAGCCCGCAGTACACGACCGCCGCGATGCTACGCATGGAGCGCGAGACCATAGGCCACATCCAGGAAGGCAACCAGCGCGGCTACAGCGATCCCATGCTGGTTCCGGGAAGAATTCGTCTCGAAACCGAAGACCGGCACCCGGAGCTGAATGTCGGGCAGCGCCAGGCGGTCGATCAGATATTTCTCTCCCGCGAGCAGATCGTGGGTTTGGATGGAGTCGCGGGCGCGGGCAAGACGACAACCCTGGCCGTCATCCGCGAGGGCGCGGAGTGGGACGGATACAAGGTGGAAGGCTTCGCGCCCACGTCCCGCGCGGCGCAAACGCTGGGAGATGCCGGCATCGAGACCATGACCTTGCAGGCGCATCTTGCCCGAGGCCAGCGCGTGGATACGGGAGAGCACCGGCTTTATGTGGTGGACGAGAGTTCGCTTGCGTCCACCAAACAGATGCACGAGTTTATCGGGCGCCTGCATCCGAACGACCGCGTTGTCTTGGTGGGCGACACCCGCCAGCATGAATCCGTCGAAGCCGGCCGCATTTTCGCGCAGCTCCAGGACGCAGGCATGAAGACGGTGAAGCTGGGAGCGATCGTGCGGCAGAAAGACCCGGAGCTGAAACAGACGGTCGAGCAGTTGGCGCGCGGCCAGGTGGGAGAGGCCGTTGCCGGGTTGGAGCGGCAAGGCCGCATCCATGAGATCAAAGGCTATGAGGAACGTATTGCGGCGATTGCGAAAGAGTATGCGAAGTCGCCCGAGAACACGCTGGTCGTCTCACCCGACAACCGTTCCCGCGCGGAGATCAATCAGGCGATCCACGCCGAATTGCAGGCGAAGGGTCTTATCGGCAAGGAAGAGCATCGCACCCAGGTACTTGTGCCGCGTCAGGATCTCACCGGAGCGGAGCGCACCTGGGCCGAACGCTACAACGTCGGCGATGTGCTGCGCTACAGCCGCAGCTCGCAGGAGACCGGCATCGGAAAAGGCGAATACGCGCGGGTAAAGAGCATCGACGCTCCCAACAACCGGTTAACCGTCGAACTGAAGGACGGCACGGAGAGGAGCTACGATCCACGGCGGCAGCAGGGTGTCTCCGTTTATCGGAACGAGGAGCGGGCGTTCTCCACTGGAGACCGGGTGCAGCTCACCGCGCCCTCGCGCGAGCTGAAGGTGGCGAACCGTGAGTTGGGAACGGTGCAGGGTATCGGCCAGGACGGGCGGCTGAGTCTGAAAATGGACGGGGGCCGCGAGCTGCAGCTCGATCCGCGTCTGCATCCGCATCTCGATCATGGCTATGCCGTGACGAGTCATTCCAGCCAGGGGCAAACGGCGGACCGCGTGTTGATCCACGTCGATACCGAGCTGGGAGCGAAAGACCTGCTCAACAACCGCATGGCCTATGTCGCCGTTTCGCGCGGCGCTTACGATGCGCAGCTCTTTACCAACGACTGCGAGAAACTGGGCGCGGCGCTCGGGCACGATGTTTCCCACCAAAGCGCGCATGGGCCCGAGGTGAAGCAGGAGCAGGCAATTGCGCCGCAGCGGGAAATCGGGCCACGACAGGAACAGGGGCCGAGCTTCGGAATTAGTATGTAGCCCCTACCTGCCCCGGATGATCGGAGCGTAGCCCAGCCTGTCCGCAAGTCAAGGCCGCAGCCTTCTGCACCGCGATCACAATTTCGATCCGTTCGAGAGGGTATTGGGGCTGCAGGTGGTGCATGCCTGAGAGTGCGAGGGGTCGCTCGCCGTGCGAAAAACAAGCGGGACAGAACCGTGGAATCCCGCTCATCGCAAAGTGCGCGATGAGTGGCGCACCCGACCAGTCCCGTCTGTCCCCAGGTTTCTATAGTGGCGGGCGCGTTCCCATGGTCTGCAGTGGGGCAAGAGAGACGGAGAATGTGCAGAGGCCGTTGCTGCAGCCGTTCTGCTGCGACAACAACATGCTCCACGGGTAAAGATCTAGTGTGGCCGGGTTGGTGCTGCCTTGCGATCCTGTGATCTCGACCACATTCGCGGAGGAGCCCGCGGCGACGACGCCCACGAGCGATGAGGTGTTGTCTATCGCGGCGGCTAAGCCGTATGCCGCCGCTGCCGCAGATTCAGCAGGGGTGTCGTTAATTTGCGCAAAGGCCCAATAGGACACCTGGACGCCATTTATTGTGAGGGTAATCAAGGTCGGAGCCGGGCATATCCACATCTGTGTGGCTTGGTTATATCTGCACGACTGGTTGTCTGTGAGCGTGATTGATCCGTAAGCCGTCACATTTCCAGATGTTGCCTGGCACGAAAGGCTCGACGTTCCCGAGCAGCCTAAGGTCGTAGTGCCAACACAGCCCGAGTACAACCCCGTGCCCAACCATTCCGCGGCGGAGCCGTCCCCGTCAACGAGGCCGCTATGTGATCCTGAGCCGCTGCTATCGAGCGGAACAGGGGCGGAGACCAGGCAATTCGGACAGCAAGCCCCGGCAGGCGCACTATCTAGCTGTAGAATCACTAAATCGAAAGGCTGACCGTTGACGTTAATCGTCCCTCCGTTTAGCTCAAGAAGGTCGCATGCAACTCCAATCAAAATCAAAAGTAGCGACGTCCCCGTAATAATCCTCTTCATAGGACAGACCCCCGTATAGCCTTCAGAACCCGAGCTGCGTGAAAAATTGGCTCAGGGCCGTGGCCGTCACAAACTGGGCTATTGGCCGTCGGATAAGGTATCCATTGTCGCCGTATAACACGAGGCCCGTTGTGCTGAGGCCGGTTAGGTCGGACACCCTCTGCGTTGTTTTGGAAATGAACCCGTTGCCGTATCCCATATCCCAGGTGGCAACGGAATAGGCAACAAGCATTGCCTCACCGGGGTAGAAGTTCGCAGAGGACGAAACCATCCCTGGTGCCAAGGTTGCGAAATCCGTCTTTCTAGAACTAAAGGCGCTGGACTGAACCGTGACAGACCACTGGCCGTTTGCGTTTTGCGAGGCTGAGACGTAGGGGTAATTTGGATTCAGACCTATTTTTCCTTTGGGCGTCTGAACGCTAAAGCACGCGGCAAAGAGTGCATTCTGTTGGGCGGCAGTCATCGTGTTGAGCTGATTATTGATCAGTTGAGTGGCCGCTGTGGCTAGCTGCTGGGACGTGAGTGTCGGAGCCCCTGCCTGTCGCGCGTTCCAGTCCGCCGTGGCTAGACGACTTAGGAGCGACGACGACATTGACCAGCCGCTCCGTGAGGCAATGTAGGTGTTCCAGTTAGAGAGGGTATTGAGAGTGGCGGACGATGACTGGGATGTCTGCATTGCGGCACCATACTGCGCCATCCCGCCATTCGAACTTTGTAGTGCTGCTTGCGTCCACTCTTGGGCAGCGAACGCCGTAACTGTGCGGTTCGCCTTCCATGGGTGCAACAGGAAGAGAACCGACAACGTGAGGACAACGGCTATAGTCGCTAGACTGACGGGGGAACTCTTCTTGAGAGGGAATGGCATTGTGCCCCTCCTAAAAAATAACTTTACCACGGGGGCTCGATTGGGAGCCGCACCAACTTCGTTCTGTTACAAAATCCGTACAGAGTTAAAACTGGGTTCGGCCCCGGGAACAAACGCAAAGCTATCGGCGAGGATTGTTGACTGTCAAGAGCCTATCTGTGGAAATCGTCGTAATTTATATTCTCGTAACAGGACGACATCACCGGCCTGTTGTCAAGAGAATGAAGGCAGCAAGCGAAGACTGTAATCACACTTATAAGTGACAAACATCACCGGCGTTCCCAATTTCCGTCTTAAATCCCAATCTCTCGTACTCATCGAGCGAGGTTTCATCGTTGCAGTAAAGCTCCGTGGTGCGCGGCGAGGAATGGTTCGCCAGCGGGGCCGTTCCTGCCCGCAACGCCCCTCCCTTAAGCTCCGCTTAGCCGCCGATCGGTTCCCTTTTGTCCTTTCGACCAGCCACAATCGCGCTCCGTTCGGCTCCTCCTGTCAATCCCTGCCCTGCAGCTCTAGTGCTCGCCGCAAAAAGACGCGGCTCCGCGCTTCGCTTCGGTCACCCCTCCGGGGCTCCGGGAATTGACAGCGCCTCTCTGCGCGCAAACACCCGGCCTGTCGAAAGAACAAAAAATGGTTTCTATTTCAATGCCACCAAAGGCGCAGGAGCCGAACCCGCGCAGCTTACGCGAAGTCGAGGCAGAATCACGACAACCGCAAGACCGATTACGCTCGTCCTTTGGGCAGGCATTTTCCATCTGGGAATCTCGGCTACCGTTATAGCCCATCGTGTTCGTGGACCGGTGATCGTTTCAAAAGCGATTTCAAAAAGCATCTAATTCAAGGCTTTCGAGCAGCGATATCAGCTCGGATCACATTCAAGTAGTCGCCGGCGGATTCGAGAGCTTGCTCGGCTTCATGGTGAGAAACAAATCCGGTGTCATCATAAAGGGCTCTATTGCGCTTCCGGCGGAGACGATCGAAGACGACCAGCAGCCCAGCATGTTTCTTGTCGATGCGCGAGCGCACGAAATCGATGATGGCGATGTAGTGGCCAGGCTGACTTCTCGCACGGAATCCGTGGCTGAACATGAACCCCAGCGAAGCTTTGAGCATTGCTTCGTAGGGTTGTTGAAGACAAGCTTCCTCGTCAAAAGCGAGAATTTTGCGGGCCGAGGCCAGCTTCTTATCGGCGCTCGCGAGGAACCGGTCGATTTGCGCCCAGTCAACCGCGTGCGGTTTTAGCTTCTTCATTTGGACCTATGAGTGAAACACGCTTATTGTGCCAGACGTTTTCCAGAAATGCATCCTTTCGAGCACGGCGCGACTCGAATTCCTTCGGCGTGAGAACCGTGTAGTTGATTTCGCGTCCGAGTTGCCGCTCAAGCCTTCGCACGACCTGCGCCAAGACTTCCTCGCGAGGGGCACCGATCACGAGCACGTCTATATCGCTGGCAGCGTCCTGCTGGTTGCTTGCAAATGAACCGTACAGATAAGCCTCGCCTATTCCCTCAATTCTCTTGAGGGATTGTGCGATCAAGTGCGCCGCCCCAAGAGTCTTCGCAATGATCTTGCGCACTTCATCAAAAAGCGGATACTCCCTATCGAGTTGAAAGTATTTTTGGCGGCCAATCACTTCCGACCGAAATAGACCCTCGCGCTCCAGGCGTCTGAACTCTTTCGACAGGTTAGACGGATCGATGCTCAGGCGCTCCGCCAAGTCCCGCAAGTGGTGACGGGCCGTCGGGTTTGTGAAGTAATAGGCCAGCAGTTGCTGGCGCGCCTTGGAGCGAAGGTCAAGCAGGTGGTAGAAGTATACCACAAATGTGGTAATAGCTGACAACGGTAAGAACCGCGCGGGCCACCTTCGCCCACAACCGGCGGCGAATTGATGGTTGGGTGCTGATCCCAACGGGCCGGACGAAAAACGAGGGACTAAACGAGGGACTGGGGTGCGTTTCTTACGCGACCTTACAGGTGCTTAGGTGTCATCCGTGCGCTTGTAAGTTTTTTTGTATCAGTTTCCCTTTGAACTCATAACCCAAAGGTCGGTGGTTCAAATCCACCCCCCGCAACCAATTTCTCCATTTGGTTTCAATGGGTTGAGCCAATCTCATCAACGGACTCGGCGACTCTAAACCCTGATTCCCAGCCTAAATCTCAGAAATTCTTTACGCACAGTTTTACGCAGAGTTCTTTTTGAGGCACGATCTTGCCTCCTCTCTGGATTTTCGGCTTCGATTTTCTGATCATTCTCTTCACGACAGGCGCATCCTTGAACTCCGGCAATGGGACTTGCTCGACAGTTTGACCCACCGCCCTCTTCGCCCAGTAACCTCGTCCGGGATGGGGTATTTGCAGTTTCCGACACACCTTGCCCAGCCTGACGTCTGAGATTCCATACTTCCGCGAGAGCTTCACGAGCGGCTGATCCCACACCTCGTTGTACAACTCAACTCGGTTCCAAGCGGAGCAAGAATGTACCGGATCGGTCGCACTGGTTTCACGGTTGTTGGAAAGAGCTTTGGGTTTTGCGGATCGCCTTCCTCGCATTTCTGGCTTCAAGAAGAACTGCCCCAACTCGCGAAGGCGGCTATGGAGACCGCGAAATACTGGTTTCGCAATCCCAAGCAACTCGGCGGCAGCGGCAGGCGTCGTGGTCGCCGCAATCGCTCCCATGACTCGGAGAACACCCGCATCCTCTCGCCGCAGGAACTCTACAAATTCAGCCAGCGTATGAATCGCGTCCCGCTGCCTCTCCTCCCGCTGGCACCTCCCCCGCAGGTACGCCGAGTGCGCGTAGCAGAACTCGTCGCCCACCTGCCCGGAATCGCTCTCATCAAAGTGTCCGCCGAGGGAGACGTTCCCTGCGCAGCAAATTGGGTTCTTCATCCGGGCTGACTGCATCGACCTGAACTTGTTTGCCAGACACAGATTGATGTAGTTGAAGAACCGGGCGCTGTTCGCACCGTGGTGCTTGTGCGGGTCGAACGTCTGCACGATGTCCTGCTTGCCAGCCTCACGGTGCTTGGAGGTCGCGGGCATGGGAACCATCATGTGCATGGGCGTCGCGACCTCAAACAGCATCCTCGTCGTCAGCTTTGCTACGGAAAAACTGGTGGCCGGACATGATTCCGTCAGCGCCGCACTGGAGGCAGGCTTTACGCGTTTTCGTCCGGTGCTGATGACCGCCTTGGCCATGATCATCGGCATGGTGCCCATGGCCCTCGGACTGGGCGACGGCGGCGAACAAAATGCTCCTCTCGGTCGGGCGGTTATTGGAGGATTACTTTTCGCGACGGTTTCGACGCTCCTCTTCGTCCCAGTATTTTTCTGCGTTTTGCAAGGTTCACGCCGGCAATCGGCCCAAACAGGACTGGAGCACTAGATCGCGAGCCGGACGGAGTCGCTCATGTTGCCTCAAGTTGAAAATGGAAAACAAACCGCCGGGCAAGAGTTCCCGTTGAACGATGGGAAATTGGCGAAGGGTCCACACATACGCTGGCTGGGCCTGGTGATCGCGTTGATCTTGGTCGCTGCACTCCTCGCATCGGGCATCTGGTCCCGTATCAATGCCCGCACCGTTCTAAAAGAAGAGGCGGATCAATCTGCTGTGACTTCAGTCTCGGTCGTGTCGCCAAAACCAACCGCGCCCGCTCAGGAAATTGTCCTTCCGGGAAATGTACAACCTTTCATCACCTCGCCGGTTTATTCCCGCACGAATGGCTATCTCAAGAAGTGGTATTTCGATATCGGCGCCCATGTCAAGCGAGGGCAGTTGCTTGCGGTCATTGAAACGCCGGAAGTCGATCAGCAACTCCAGCAAGCGCGCAGCGACTTATTAATCGCGCAAGCAAATCTGGAACTTGCGACGATCACCAAAGCCCGGTATCAGGGGCTGTTGAAAAGCAATGCTGTATCGCAACAGGACGTCGACAACACGGTCGGTACCTACAACGCAAATAAAGCGATTGTCGAGGCCGACCAGGCAGCCGCAGAGCGGTACACGGCGCTGGTATCTTTTGAAAAAATCTATGCTCCATTCGATGGCGTGATTACGGCGCGTAACACCGATATCGGGGACCTTATTGATTCCGGCAGCAGTGGCAATGTGAAAACCGATCTCTTCCACATCGCTCAACCCGACGTATTACGTGTTTACGTGAACGTCCCAGAGGAATTGTCGCGAAGAATCAAAGTCGGCATGATGGCGGATCTGAGCCTCGCTGAATTTCCCGACCGCAAATTTCAGGGGAAACTCGTCCGCACTGCCGATGCCATCAATATGACAACCCGCACCTTGCTGATTGAAATCGATGTGGACAATCCCTCGGGCACTCTGCTGACAGGCTCTTACGCAGAGGTCCACTTGAAGGTCCCTACCTACAGCTCTGCCTTGGTGCTTCCGACCAATACTCTGCTCTTCCGGGAGCAGGGGTTGCATGTCGGCATAGTGAAGGACGGGAAGGTCGTGCTCTCTCAGGTAACTCCCGGGCACGATTTCGGCAACGAGATTGAGATCGTCTCCGGCCTCAAGCCCGATGATCAGGTCATTATCAACCCACCGGATTCGATTGTCTCCGGGCAGGAAGTCCAAGTTGTTCAAGCAACCTTGCCGGGAGATACAAAGTGAAGCTACCTCGAATACTCACTTTGGTCGGAAACCCATGGCAGATACCCGGACTGGTTCTGCTCACAGTAGGAGTGATCCAGTTCATTGGGTGCGTGGTCGGTCCGAAATACCACACTCCGGCCATGCCGGCTCCTCCCGCCTATAAAGAGGTAGGGGATTGGAAGCCAGCTCAACCCAGCGACCAGAATCTGGGCGGTCAGTGGTGGAAGATTTTTCAGGATCCGCGACTTGACGCTCTGGAACTCCAGGTCAATGTGTCAAATCAGAATCTGAAGGCCGCAGAGGCGCAGTATCGACAGGCGCGAGCCGTTCTTCGCTACTATCGGGCTGACTACTATCCAACCGTGACCGCCAGCCCGTCAGCGAGTCGAATACGCGAATCCGCAACTAATCCTACGGGGCCGACCCTACGCGGCACCACCTATAACGACTTCGTCTTACCATTTGACTTTTCCTACCAGGCCGATGTCTGGGGACGTGTTCGACACACGGTGGAGTCTTATCGAGAACAAGCGCAGGCGAGTGCCGCGGACCTGGCGACTGTCAATCTAAGCATAGATGCGGATTTGGCCGTCGATTACTTTGAGGCCCGCAGTCTGGACGCCGAGGAACAACTATTGAACACTACAGTTAAGGAGTACGAGCAAGCTTTGGAACTGAATAAGAGTCGTTTCCGAGGAGGAATTGCCTCAGAGGTAGATGTCGAACAGGCGCAGACACAATTGCAAACTACACGGGCACAGGCGATCGATGTGGGAGTGGTGCGTGCGCGGTACGAGCACGCGGTCGCTATTCTCATCGGGAAACTCCCTGCCGAGTTCAGCCTCCCCCCACTACCTCTCACTACGCCGCCTCCGCACGTTCCTGGCAGCGTGCCTTCGGAACTATTGGAAAGGCGCCCCGACATCGCAGCCGCGGAGCGGCGAGTGGCGTCTGCCAACGCGCAGATCGGAGTTGCGAAGTCGGCGTACTATCCGTTGGTCAATCTGGGCGGCACAGGAGGATTTGAGAGCTCCGCAATCACGACCCTCATCAATGGACCGAGCAGCCTCTGGTCTGTTGGATTATCTGCAGTGGGAACGGTCTTCGACGTAGGAAGACGCCGTTCCCTCAACGACGAGGCCCGAGCTGCTTATGATTATCAAGTTGCAGCCTATCGCGAGAACGTACTGACTGGATTCCAACAGGTGGAAGACAATCTGGCGGCCGTGAGAATTCTGGAAAATGAAGCCAAGGTCCAGGATGAGGCAGTAGTGGCCGCCCAGCATTCGCTAGACCTTTCGATCACTCGCTACAAAGGTGGAGTCACAAGCTACCTCGAAGTAATCACCGCACAAAGCGCGGCTCTTGCTGATGAAGTGACGGCGGTCAACATCTTGGGGCGTCGCATGGCAAACACGGTGTTGCTGATTCAGGCGCTCGGCGGCGGATGGGATCGATCGAGTTTACCGGAGCGGCCCGAATGCTGTGGCACGCTCGTGAGCAGCGGTTCAAACTGACCGGTCGATCTGCGAGTGGAAGAGAGGTGAGAAATATCACGGCCGGAAGGCCCCTCACTGAGGTTGCTCCAACGTATCTACGACGTTCTTACTCACCGGCAATGAAGGACGACACGAGCATAGGGACCAGTAGAACCGTAACCCCAAGGATGCCTACTGCATGAAGATGCAATATAGCTGCAGCGCCAATGATCGCGCCGCAGAGGAATGCCAGCCATACGCCAAAGGACAGATCAAAGCCGGACTTAACGGTTACTCCACGAGTTGCCCGAGCTGTGGAGAGTTCCCCGTCTGTTTCTGTCAGGATGGAGCTTATGATCATTCCGGTGAAGTAAGTCGTGTGCACGCTGAGGCCCCCGTAGGCGCGCCAGACTCCATTCTGCAGACCCAGGGCAAGCGACAGGCAGACAAGGAGCAATCCATTGGCGGATTTCAAATGCGAGGTCAAGGCGAGATATCCGAGGATCACAAGCACGATCTCGATAGCCACCACTTTGGTAAGCAGATACTGCGTACCGTTTTTCGGCAAATAGTGTTCCAACGCTGCGGCGACTGCGACTCCGATCAAGAAACAAGCTATGCCGGCGATCCGAATGAGGAAAGCCTGCCAGTCGTGGCTGGCCGCACTAATTGCTGATAAGACGAACGAACCTGTAATGTGGCCGGGAAACGTGTTCGTCAGAATGAACCCTGCGGCATCACCGTACCCGCCGACAAGGGCGAACGCAAGTGGGCCATGAAGAAATGCAAGACGCGCAACATCAAACACTGCAGGCGGAGAAATCGCCTTCAAGAGACACCCCAATTGTGGCTTACAGGAGATAAAACTAGGCCCCGAGAAATGTGCGGATTGCTGCCGCCACGGCATTCGTCGAATAGAAGAGAACAATGGCTGCGGCGATAGCCTGCTGCACAGCTCGTCGAGCCATCCTCCGAGCCCCCACGAGTCCGACCCGGTCTCCAAATCGCCTCGTTGCGAAATGAACTCCGCTTTGGTATTTCCAAGGCTTCGAACCACTGGTGCCGGGGAAGCATGCCTCGATGCTTGCTACAGCCTCCTCGCGAGATTCGAAGCCGAACCCGACGATGCTGGACGCAGCGATGAGACCGCGCGCTCGAGAAATTACCCAACTCGTCCATAACCTCACCCTGACACCCCCGTGCCGTTAAGATCGACGCGCTCTGAGCGAAAGCAAGCCGGATTCCAAAGAGTTTCACATTGTGAAATGCGGATGGAGAGACGCGTCGTATTGACCGAGATCCCGATGCGCGGCTGCGCTTTCAATGCGTTGAGGAATCAACCAACTCGGCCGGCTCAAGCCGACGCTTCCGCAAGTTGAGTTCTCATTCCATCCAAGAGCTCACTTGCGAAGGGCAACGGGTCGACAGTGCGTCCAACGTATTGACATCGTCTGACTTTAATCAATCGGCAGCTTCACCACCTATGTGAACGGGCTTGTCATTTCGGGCTCTCCACCGTTTGGCACGGAGCTTGCATTAGGAGAAGTCAGACGGCCTCGAGCGTCTGATCGCTTCGGTCATCGGCCGATCGATCCACCGTCCCACAAACGAAAGGTTAGTGTGATGACCCATCATTCAAAAGAAAGATCCATGATGGGGCATCCCTCGCGGAGAAAGTTTCTCGGCATGAGTTCGATAGCTTTGGCGACCGCCGCTTTTGCAGGCCTGACCGCCAATGCTCAAGAGAAGGCGAGCACGCAGAAGGCGGAGCACGACCATTCCTCAAGCGACCCAGGACAAGAGAACAAGGCTCTTCTGAACGAAAACCCAAATTCCAACACTCCTCCGCCGACCGATCACGGCGACGTGGTGCCCCTCTGGTACTCCTTCGATCTGGTTAAGAAGCGAATGGAAGAAGGCGGATGGACGCACGAGATCACGCAACGTGAACGTTCGTCATCGCGGGATATCGCTGGTGTGAATATGCGGCTCACCGCCGGCAGCTATCGTGAGATGCACTGGCACACCGCTGACGAATGGGCTTATGTGCTTTATGGCCATGCGCGTGTCATCGATGTTACCTGCAGTCGGAGATAGGGGAAATGATTGCCTGGGTACTAGAAAGTGGCTAAAGACCTAGAGGGAAGTTTTCTGAAGACCCTGACGGATGGATACCAGTTCCCTGGCAATGGAAAGGATAAGTAGTGCGTTGCGATGGATCCTAGGGAAAAACGTGCGGCAGCAGCGACACTCTTGACCGACCTCAAGCGGCTCTATTGCGAACTTGCGGCCAAAGATCGAGAAGCGGTTCGAGGCATGTTGTTAGAGCTACTTGGAACAACTCAGGAGGAGAACAAAGTGTGAACGCATCAGAAATAGATGTGGCCAATTGGGGAATATTCCGAGCAGGCGAAAGATTGATTGTGGCTCGGTCATCTCTATTTCGAAGTGAGGAACAATGCAGATGGCCGACGATCTAACAAGGAGGACAAATCTCTATGAGCACCGCCGTTTCAACAGAAGTCGCAGTATCAACCTGGAACATTGATCCCGCACACTCCGCGGCGCAGTTCAGGGTCAAGCACATGATGATCTCGCACGTAAAAGGAGAATTTACTCACATCGGCGGAACTGTGAAATTGAATAGCGTCGACATCACCAGTTCCCAGATTGAGGCTTCTATCGACGCTTCCACAATCAATACTCGCGAAGCCCAACGCGACGCTCATCTCCAGAGTGGTGACTTCTTTGATGTTGAAAGATTCCCAACCTTGTCCTTCAAGTCGACGCGTGTCTCAAAACGAGGCACGGGTGAGCTTGAAGTAGAAGGCGAGCTTACGATGCATGGTGTAACTCGCAAAGTGGTGTTTGACGTTGAGGGGCCCAGTGCGCCGATAAAGGATCCATGGGGGAATACCAGAATCGGGCTGTCGGCGACGACGCACATTAACCGGAAGGATTTCGGCCTGAACTGGAATGCCGCGCTGGAAACCGGCGGGATCCTGGTCGGCGAGCAGGTTGCGATTAGCGTGGACGTTGAGTTCGTCAAGGCATAAGCATAACTGGAGTGAACGCTTCGTTTTAGGCCCCAGATCTTGCAGGGAGACATGGGAAAGCGGATGGTCAAGCAAATAAAAGTCGGTCCATTGGAGCGACCACCGCATCTTCATTCTAGATCGAGACGTCACAATGAGGCCCTAGCAAAGACATGGCAGAGACGGAAGAAACGAAACGCGACTTTAGAGAGGGGTTTTTCGTTCAGGATCTTGCCGATGGAGAGATGGCCCTCGGTCAAGTAGATGGCGAAGACCTGGTGCTGGTGCGCCGAGCTGACGAGTTTTTTGCGGTCGGCGCAAACTGCACCCACTACCACGGAATGCTTTCGCAGGGTCTGGTGGTTGAGGAAACCTTGCGATGTCCCTTGCATCATGCCTGTTTCAGCCTGCGTACTGGAGAAGCGTTGCGCGCACCCGCGCTCGACCCGATCCCGCGCTGGCGGGTAGAAAGGATCGGCGACAAGGTGTTCGTACGAGAGAAACTGCCTGTCCTGGATCGAAAACACCTGGGCGGCTCCGCGGCGGCAAAAAGCCTTCCCTCTTCGGTTCTGATCATCGGAGGCGGCGCCGCCGGCATTGGAGCCGCGGACATGCTGCGTCGGGAAGGTTACGATGGCCCGCTGACCATGATCAGCGCGGATGACTGGCCCCCTTACGACCGGCCGAATCTATCCAAGGACTTTCTTGTGGGCGCCGCACCAGATGAGTGGATGCGATTGCGACTGCCTGATTTTTACCGTGAACAGAACATCGATCTCGTGCTCAATTCGCCAGTGTCGGCGCTGGACATCCCGCGGAAGCGTGTCCAGTTGGAAAACGGCCAGACGCACGGTTTCGAAGCGCTCCTGATTGCGACTGGGGCCGAACCTGTCCGCTTGAAGATCGAGGGCGCCTCCGACTCCCAGATTCACTATCTGCGCACTTTTGCAGACGCTCGTGCGATTGTCTCCAAGGCTAAATCTGCCAAGCGTGTCGCCGTCGTCGGCGCGAGCTTCATTGGACTGGAAGTTGCGGCATCGTTGCGCACAATCGGAATTGCGGTGGACGTCATAGCCCCTGATAGTCAGCCCTTAGAACGTGTGATGGGACCGGAAGTCGGCCTCATGATTCGTGGACATCATGAAGCTCACGGCGTTGTCTTCCACTTGGGGGAAACCGTCAGGAAGATTGACGGAGCCACATTAACCCTGACCGGTGGCGCCTCACTGGAAGCCGACTTCGTGGTTTTGGGCGTCGGTGTGCGACCCTCCTTGACCCTGGCCGAGCAAGCGGGTCTGGTGATTGACCGCGGTATTGTGGTCAACGAATACCTCGAAACCAGTGCTCCGGGCGTCTTTGCAGCGGGCGATGTTGCGCGGTGGCCCGATCCGCATTCTGGGGAGAAAATTCGGGTAGAGCACTGGGTAGTGGCGGAGCGGCAGGGGCAAGTGGCAGCAAAGAACATTCTGGGCCATCGCGAGCGGTTCGATGCCGTGCCATTCTTTTGGAGTCAACATTACGACGTCGCCATTAACTATGTGGGGCACGCCGAGCATTGGGATTCGGTCGAGATCGGCGGTGATCTCAATGCTAGGGATTGTGCCGTGTCTTATAAACGCGGAGGACGCACCCTCGCTGTCGCAACGATCTCGCGGAATCTGCAGAGCCTGGAGACTGAAGCGGCAATGGAAGCCCGCATCTCATCCATAGGACGGAGAGCAATCTAGTTGAATAGATTTTTTCCCGACGCTGGACAGTCGGGAATTGAGAGGAGGCGAAATGTCTGACATTCTCGGCTTACACCACGTTACCGCTATTGCCGGCGATCCTCAACAGAATATTGATTTTTATGCAGGCGTGCTTGGCTTGCGGCTAATCAAGATGACCGTCAACTACGATGATCCGACCACCTATCACCTGTACTACGGAGACGGGCAGGGTCATCCGGGAACGATCATGACTTTTTTTCCCTGGCCGGGCGCGATCGCCGGTCGAATCGGTACCGGACAGTTGACGGTTACGTCTTTTGCCGTACCCGAAAAGTCCCTTGGCTATTGGAAGGCCCGCCTCACAGAGAGCGAGGTGCCGGTTGAGGAAGGGAGGTCCGAATTTGGGGAGGAGCTTTTATTCTTCACCGACCGGGACGGACTTCAGTTGGAATTGATTGCCACGCCGCACGCGAATCCCGATCACGCATGGAATCGCGGCCCGGTGCCTGCGGACTTTGCGATCCGTGGTTTCCATCATGTGACACTGTCGGAAAACGGCTACGAAAGGACTGCGTCCCTGCTCACCGAGACCCTCGGTTTTAAGCGAGTTCAAGAACACGGCGCGCGCTTCCGCTATGCCGCGGGCAGCGGACTACCCGGAACCATGGTGGATTTGATCTGCGCTCCCGAGGGCCGTCCTGGCCGAGTCGCGGTCGGCACCGTCCATCACGTTGCCTGGCGCACTCCTACCGATGAGCAGCAAGTGACGTGGCGGGAAACCATAAGAGACCTGCAGTACAACGTGACGCCAATTATCGACCGGACATACTTTCACTCAATCTACTTTCGTGAGCCGGGTGGGGTCCTGTTCGAAATTGCGACAGATCCTCCGGGTTTTGCGGTCGATGAGCCGGCAGACAAGTTAGGTTCTTCGTTGGTGCTCCCGACCTGGCTCGAAAACGAGCGTAGCGAACTGGAACGGGTTCTTCCGCCGATCATTCCGCCGAGAATATATGGAGGGCACGCTGATGCCGCCGACTGACAATTTAGGGTTCGTTCACAAATTTGTGACTGCTCGGCCACCGGCTCCTCATCCCGTGACTCTCCTTCTGCTGCACGGCACCGGAGGCAATGAGAACGACCTTCTGCCTTTGGGAAATGAACTCTGGCCTGGTGCCGCCCTGCTCTCGGTACGAGGCAAGGTCTTGGAAAATGGCATGCCCCGTTTCTTTCGCCGCTTCGCTGAAGGCGTTTTCGATGTCGAGGATCTCAAGTTCCGGACTGACGAACTGGCGCAATTCATTGAGGCGGCTTCTAAGCGGTACGGATTCAGCCCCAAGAGATTGATTGCAGTTGGCTATTCCAATGGGGCGAACATCGCGGCTAGCCTCATTCTGCTCCATCCGCATTATCTAGCGGCCGCGGTTCTGTTCCGAGCGATGGTCCCCTTCACGCCAGACATCATTCGGGATTTCACCAATCTCTCCGTGTTCATCGGCGCGGGTGCGCGAGATCCAATTGTTCCGGGAGGACAGCCCCAGGAGCTGGCGGCGATGTTCGAGAGCGGAGGTGCCACCGTAACGCTCTCCTGGCATCAGGAAGGGCACGAACTCAGCAACGATGATGTCGAAGCTGCTAAGAGGTGGCTATCGGAAAGCAAGATCCGAAAAAGAATCGCAGCGTAGAGTCTTCGCCTTGTTTTTTGAAATTCAGAGAGAGAAGTCTCTTTTCAGGAGATACGTATGACGCAATCCACCCCTTCGAACTTAGTGCGGCACGCTTCGACATGGTCTATCGCGTTGGGAGTCTTGCTAATCATCTTCGGCATGCTGGCCGTTGGATCGCCCTTTCTCGCTGCCATAGCAGTGAACGGGTTCATTGCTTGGCTCATCGTTTTTGCAGGCGTAGTCCACCTGATCCTCGCGTTCCACGCGCACGGAGCGGGCAGCCTGATCTGGAAGCTGCTGGTCGGGCTGGCATATCTGTTCTTCGGGGGCTATCTGCTCGTGCATCCACTGCTGGGCGTGGCATCGCTCACTCTAGTGCTTGCATCGCTATTCCTGATTGAAGGCATCTTGAACATCGTCTTGTTTTTCAAGATGCGCTCTGTGGGAGGATCGAGCTGGGTGCTCGTCGACGGCATCATCACGCTCCTGTTGGGGCTGATGATTTACATGCAATGGCCATCGAGTTCGGCCTGGGCGATCGGTATTTTGGTCGGGGTAAGCATGATCCTCAGTGGTGCTACGCGGGTGATGCTGTCGTTGGCAGTACGCAAGGCCGTCGCGGCGGTGTAATCGCTACTCAGAGAACAAAAATGCATCGCACCGCGCTAAACGCGGAGATGCCTGAGGGATCGCTGACGCAAACGTCATGAAAAAAGTTAATGCTGGGGAGCCGATCGCCAATGGGCAATGTCAGCCGGATGACAGTTTTCCATCGCACTGACACCGCTGATCCGGATCCACACTTGCTGCCTCGTCGATTTCCAAATTGCACACTTGGTGATCTCTAGCAACGCTGTGCTAATCGGCCTTACTGCCTAGATATCCAGTCTCGGAGCAGCCCTCCGAACCAGTTGGCATACAGATTGCGTTGACCGGAATGTGGACGCGACGATCCCAAGGAACAATGGGGATGCCTACAGTCAAGGTGCAAAGGGCGAAAAATTTAAATCCGGCGTTCCATCTCGACGATGACCAAAGAGATATCCCTTGAGTTCATCGGGGCGATGAACCGCGATTTGATTCGAGCGGTATGCTACCACCACCGAGAACCGCTGGCTATCCCGGGCGTTGTGCAACAACCATTTCACGAGCATGACGAAACGGAGGCGAGGTCGATTTGAGGGATTCCAGCCTGAGTTTCAACGCGGAGGCGGTTGGACTTACGTCGGCAGGCGATGATATGTTTGCGGTCCGAACTTTCAAACGCTATCAGGGTAATATCCTATGGAGCCCGATCCGATGAGCGCGCCCCCAGCGCCAGGTGGCTTGCCTACCCTCGCACAGCCGGTAGCCGCGCCGCTTACGCGCGCCGCGATCTTTTTGGTCGCGACCGTCAATTCGGCCGCTGACAGTCGCGCCGCCGTGCGCTCGTTCTGCGGAGACCTCGCTGCTCTGGTGCGCGCGGTGGAATTTCGCGACCTGGAAGGGAGCCTCTCCTGTGTCATAGGGTTTGGGTCCAGTGCATGGGACCGCCTCTTTGGGCCGCCCCGGCCAGCGGAGCTGCACCCCTTCCGGGAGATTCGTGCTGGAGCGCACCATGCAGTCGCCACCCCGGGCGACTTGCTGTTGCACATCCGCGCCCAGCGCATGGATCTTTGCTTCGAGCTTGCTACCCAGTTTATGGCCCGTCTCGGAAATGCCGTTTCGCCAGTGGACGAAGTGCAGGGCTTCCGTTACTTTGATGACCGCGATCTGATCGGTTTCGTCGACGGTACGGAGAATCCCAGGGGCGAGGCAATCACCGATGCCGTGTTCATCGGCGAGGAGGACGCCGCGTTCGCCGGGGGTAGCTACGTCATCGTACAGAAATATCTGCACGATCTTGACGCATGGAATGCGCTCTCCACGGAGGCGCAAGAGCGCATCATCGGCCGCACCAAGCTGTCCGACATCGAGCTGGACGATTCCGTCAAACCAACGTCAGCGCACAACGCGCTCACTACTATCGTTGAGAACGGGAAAGAAATCAAAATCCTGCGCGACAACATGCCCTTCGGCCGGGCTGCGCACGGTGAATTTGGCACCTATTTCATCGGCTATAGCCGTTCACCCCGCACCATCGAGCAGATGCTCGAGAACATGTTCATCGGCCGGCCGCCGGGCAATTACGACCGGCTGCTCGACTTCAGCCGTGCCGTCACTGGAAATCTATTTTTCGTGCCGTCCGCGACCTTTCTGGAGAATGTCACCGCGGACCAAACTAACGAAGACCAGCCTGCGGTTGCGGAATCCGCCGCAGCGCCCGCGGTAGCCGAAACTTCTTCATCCATCCCAGCCGTTCGCGACGGTTCGCTCGGGATCGGTTCCCTTAAAGGAGACATACGACATGAATAATCTGCATCGCGAACTTGCCCCCATTTCTGATTCCGCCTGGGCTCAGATCGAAGAGGAAACTTCGCGTACGCTCAAGCGCTACCTCGCCGGACGTCGCGTGGTTGACCTAAAGGGGCCGGCCGGCACCGGCTTCTCCGCCGTGGGCACTGGCCATCTGCGGACGATCACCGCACCCGCGAAAGGTATAGTCGCGAGGCAGCGCAACGTGAAGGCGTTGGTCGAGCTGCGGGTTCCGTTCGAACTCGATCGCAACGCTATCGACGACGTCGATCGTGGCGCGAACGACTCGGACTGGCAACCCGCGAAGGACGCCGCGCGACAGATCGCCTTTGCCGAGGACTCCGCCATATTCGATGGCTATGCCGCCGCCGGCATTGGGGGTATCCGCCAAGGAACCAGCAACCCGATCATGACGCTCCCCGCCGACGTGCGCCTGTACCCGGAAGCCATTGCCCAGGGCTTGAGCCAATTGCGTCTCGTCGGTGTCAACGGCCCCTACTCCGTGCTGCTCGGCGCTGACGCCTACACCGCACTCGCCGAGACCAGCGACCACGGATACCCAGTGTTGGAGCATGTCAAACGACTGGTCAACGATGAAATCATCTGGGCGCCCGCCATTACTGGCGCTTTCGTGCTGACCACTCGTGGCGGCGATTTCGAGCTGCACATCGGCCAGGACGTTTCCATAGGCTATCTCAGCCACACTGAAACTGCTGTCCACCTTTTTCTGCAGGAGACATTCACGTTCCTTCTGCTCACCACCGAGGCTGCTGTGGCACTGGCTCCGCCCGGGAAGGCGAAGACGACCTGACGCGAGACTCAGACTGTTCTCACAACGAATACGAACGCTTTCCGAGAATGATGTAGGGTCTGAATTGGAAGATCAACCGGCTTTGCCAGGAGAAGAAAACCTGTGCTCTAGCGGGGACACATCGGGCACACAATAAAGTGTTTCTCCCTGTTCCTAGAACGCCATCCAGTGCGTCCGCATTCGCTGCGACCAAGCTTCATGTCGTGTCATCCAAATTGGAGCCGATATTTCATTTCAACGGGGAAACTGAATGCTTGCCACGGAAAATGGCACCGCGGTTCGTCAGGAGCTCCTGGAGCGGGTCCTCGATGCTCGGCGACGAAGCGATGACCTTTTCAGCATGGTTCGCACCGAATCGCTCTATGAGCGGCCAATTCCGGAGCGTCATCGCATCATCTTTTATGTGGGGCACCTTGAGGCGTTCGACTGGAACTTGCTCGGCACAAACTTCCTCGGCCGTGAGAGTTTTCATCCTGCTTTTGACCGGCTGTTTGCTTTTGGCATTGATCCCGTAGGTGGCGGACTACCCAGCGATCAACCATCCGACTGGCCTTTGTTGAGTGAGGTGCGGAGGTATGCAACCGAAGTCAGGGCTGCGCTGGATGAGAAGTTGGCCGATCCGGCTGAACCACACTCAATTAAGCGGGACGGCATTCGGTTGGACACTTTACTCCACGTAGCGATTGAGCATCGACTGATGCACGTCGAAACGCTGGCCTACATGCTGCATCAGTTGCCACTCGATAAGAAGGTGCGGCAAGCAGTTTCACCAAACCTCGACAGTGCTCCGCCGATTCACCGGATGGTCGAGATCCCTGCTGGTATTGCAGCCCTCGGCCTTCGCCACACCCAGGAAAACTTTGGTTGGGACAATGAGTATGAAGCCCACACTGTGGATATCCCGGCGTTCGCCATCGATCAGTACAAAGTGACCAACCGGCAGTATCTCGGATTCGTCAACGCCGGCGGCTATGAGACACGCAGTTTCTGGAGTGACGAAGACTGGAACTGGAAAACCACGCACGGGATCTCTCATCCCGTGTTCTGGAAGAAGGCAGGCGATCGCTGGTTTTACCGGGCGATGTTCGATGAAATGCCGATCCCGCGCGACTGGCCGGTCTACGTGAGCCAAGCCGAAGCGAGCGCGTATACACGGTGGGCGGGAAAGTCGCTTCCCACAGAAGCAGAATGGCATCGTGCGGCATATGGGAACCCAGACGACAAGGAAAGAACTTACCCGTGGGGAAATGAATCACCTAATGCCAAGTTGGGCAACTTGGATTTGCAGCGCTGGGACCCCGTGCCAGTGAACGCGTTTCGCGAGGGCCGGAGCGCGTTCGGCGTCCACGGCATGTTAGGGAACGGTTGGGAATGGACGTCCACGCCGTTTGCCGCGTTTCAGGGTTTTACTCGCTTCCCGTTTTACCCAGGGTACTCGGCAGATTTTTTCGACGGCAAGCACTTCGTGATGAAAGGGGGGTCGGCGCGAACCGCCGCATGCATGCTCCGGCCCACGTTTCGCAACTGGTTTCAGGCGCACTACCAGTATGTGTACACGGGATTCCGCTGCGTAAGCCACTGATGCTGATCGGGAGATGGGGAAATGCTTGTTCGTGCCATTGCCGGCAACGCCACATACGACTTCGCCTCCGAGGTTCATGCCGGACTCACCCGGCCAGGGCAGAAGGAGCTCCCCTCCAAGTACCTTTACGACGACGTTGGATCAGCGCTGTTTGATGTGATCAGCCGTCTGCCCGAATACGGGCTGACGCGCGCGGATGAGCGATTATTACGGCGCCACGCGAACGAAATTGTCGATAGCCTGTCCACTCCGGTGGCGGTTGCCGAGTTGGGCAGCGGCAGCGGCAAGAAGACGCGCTGGTTACTTGAAGCGCTCTGCCGCAAACAACGTACATCGTACTATCCCATCGAAATATCGCCCTGGGCTCTGGCCATGTGTGAACGCGAACTCAGTGATATCGATTCCATTAGCATTGTTGGCCTGGAGCGGGAATATCTTGCCGGGTTGCTGGAGGTAGCGGCGCGCCGGAAGGTAGGCCAACATCTGCTTGTATTGTTCCTGGGAAGCACCATCGGGAACTTCGATCGTCCCGCGGGTGTGGAATTCCTGGCCAAGATACGACGAATCCTCGAAGCCGGCGACTCACTCTTGTTGGGAACGGACCTGGAGAAGCCCAGCGCGCAACTGCTCGCAGCCTACGATGATGAACTTGGAGTGACGGCGGCCTTTAATCTCAACCTGCTCGGTCGCATCAATCGCGAACTGGATGCGGACTTTGACCTGAGACAATTCTCGCACGTTGCGAGGATCAATCACAAAACCCGCAGCGTCGAGATGCACCTGCGCTCCAATCGCCGGCAGAGGGTATACATCCCAACGCTGGCGCTCGACGTCGAGTTCTTGGAAGGGGAGACCATCTGGACGGAAGGCTGCCACAAGTATTCGATGGAGGAGGTTTTCCAGATGGCGCGCGATGCAGGTTTCCGTTGCCAGGCGCAGTGGGTCGATGAAGAGTGGCCATTTGCAGAGAACCTTCTGACGGCGGAGTAAAACGGCTGGCCGGTTGAAACCGAGGGGCTGCTTGCATCATCTACTACCCACAGCTTTTCGATTCGGTTTGTGTTGAAGGAAACTATGTCTTCCTGGCCCGTTCCTAGCGCCCTTGATGCTGGCACACAGATGTTCCCGGATTTGACGGCGGTGCAGATCGATCGGATCCGTCCCACCAGCAAGCTTAGAAGAGTTGAAGCGGGCGAAATCCTGTTCCGTCCGGGCGATACCGAAGTTCCCTTTTTTGTTTTCCTCTCCGGAAGCATGGAGATTGTGCAGCCAGGGCTCAGCGGTGAGCGCCTCATAACCACACACCGTGCCGGCGCGTTTACCGGCGAACTCAGCATGATTTCCGGGCAGCGATGCCTGGTGCTCGGACGCGTCACCGAACCGGGCGAACTGCTGGAGCTTAGCGCGGAGGGCCTGCGTTCCCTGATCGCGCGGGATGCGGAAATGAGCGAGATCATTATGAGGGCGTTCATCCTGCGCCGTCTCACGCTCATCACGAACCACCTGGGGAACTTGATTGTGATGGGCTCGCGCCACTCCGCGCCCACTCTGCGTCTACGCGAGTTTCTAGGACGCAATGGCCATCCTTATACGTACGTGGACCTTGACACCGACAAGATGTCGCAGGAACTTCTAGACCGTTTTGCCGTCAAGTTGGAAGACGTTCCCATCGTCATTTGTAATACCCATGCTGTATTGCGCAACCCCTCCATTCAGCAGCTTGCAGAATGCATAGGACTAAACGCCAGTGTTGACAGCACACAGGTGCGCGATTTGATCATTGTGGGCGCCGGACCTGCTGGCCTGGGAGCGGCTGTCTATGCCGCTTCGGAAGGTTTGGATGCTCTTTTGATCGAGACCGAGGCACCCGGAGGGCAGGCCGGATCCAGTTCCAAAATAGAGAACTACCTCGGTTTCCCTACTGGTGTCTCCGGGCAGGAACTAGCGTCGCGTGCGCTTAGTCAAGCGCAGAAGTTTGGCGCGAAGATGATGGTGGCGCACAGCGTCGTAAAGCTGACCTGCGATCGCCGTCCTTACAAGTTGGTTCTGGACGACGGCAACACTCTCTCGGCGCGGGCCATCGTCATTGCAACCGGGGCGCGCTACAACAAGCCGCCTATTGCCGATCTGAAAAAGTTTGAGGGGCAGGGCGTGTACTATGGTGCGACCTACATCGAGTCGCAGTTATGCGGAGACGAAGACGTGATCGTAGTCGGCGGAGGGAACTCCGCCGGTCAAGCCGCTGTCTTCTTATCGCAGACGGCGCACAGGGTCTACATGCTGGTGCGCTCCGGAGGACTGGCGGAGACGATGTCCCGTTATTTGATTCGGCGAATCTCGGAAAATCCGGCGATTGAGTTGCATTTCAACACCGAAATAGTGAGTTTGGACGGCCACACTCAATTAGAGCGTGTCGGCTGGATCGACAAGAGCAAGGGCCAAGCTTCAAGTCACGATATCCGCCACGTGTTCATTATGGCAGGGGCATCGCCTCGAACCGACTGGCTCCGCGGTTGTGTTGCTATGGATGACAAAGGTTTCATCCTCACGGGACGAGATCTGGATGGGTCCACCGGCGCCAACGGGTCCCCCGCCTGGCCGCTTGGGCGAGTTCCCCAGATGCTGGAGACCAGTCTTCCGGGTGTATTTGCGGTCGGCGATGTTCGATCAGGCAACGTGAAGCGTGTGGCCTCGGCAGTGGGCGAAGGAGCAATTTCGGTGCATCTCGTGCACCGTGCTCTTGCCGAGATATAGAGGCTCCGTTCCAGGCCGGCAGCAAATCTGCAAGGGACGACGGAGAAATACAATGACGCAATGTACGCATCTCGATCAGATCAGGATTACCAGTACCGACAAGCATGTTTGTGAAGACTGTGTGAAAACCGGTGACACCTGGGTCCATTTGCGGCTCTGCCTCGAATGTGGGCATGTTGCTTGTTGCGACTCGTCGAAGAACAAGCATGCAACCAAGCACTTCCATCACACGAAACACCCGCTCATGCGCTCCGTTGAGCCGGGAGAGACGTGGGTTTGGTGCTATGTGGACGTCGTCTCCCCTGGAGAGTTGAGCGGTCGCACCCTTGTCCCGGCGCGAGATTGATGCCGCGAGAAAAGCATAGATACTGTGCGCTGGAGTTCAATATGTCCATCCGACCTGTTAAACGGCTTATTAAATCGAAACCAACTCTTGAAGGTGCGGGTGTGCACCTCCGCCGCGCATTCGGTTTCGGAAACACAAAAGATTTCGACCCATGCAGGACGGATGCATGGATTTCAGTTGTGGGGCAATCTTTCATCATCGCTCAAGGTGACCGCGCCACGTTACCAGGAAGTGAAAGCTGATGAGATACCTGAAATCACCGATCATGATGAACACGCAGGAGCAGCTGCAGCAGGCCTTCGCGGAACTACAAGAAGGGACTTTCCTGAAACTGAGTGAGCGCCGGTAACTGTCCAAGACTAGAAGGGCGTCTCACGATTTTTCCAGTGCCTCCGGGACGCTGAATTCGCGAACAACCGGACCACCTGACTCAATCTCGCAATCTCTTCCTTCACTTCTCGAATGATGTTCTCGATAGAACTCAAATGGTCAGTAAGTTGCGCGGAATCAATGAGCGACTGGGGAACAAATCCACCCCCGCAATCAAACTCTCCATTTGGTTTCAATGGGTTGAACTTAATCCCACAGCTTCCCCAACAGCTCCGAGCCCCGAAATCCAGCGAGTTTCTGTGGATTCTTTGCGCGAGATTTACGCAGGTTTCTTCTCTGGGGTAACCCAATCTTCTCTCATCGGTCTTTGGCGTGAGGTCCCTGGGTGAGGCTGCCACAACGAAGCTTCACATGCAATCACTTACATTCTACAATTCACAATGCCATCCGGGAACTTGACCCAAATGCCCACCGCCAGCCTCAAGGGGGCCACCAGCTTGAAAGCGGCGCTGCTCGCGTGTTTGCTTGTGTGCGGCGGGTTCGCGCTGGGGCAAAGTACCGTGCTCTATGGAGCATCCACGGGCGCAGCAAAAGCGGAGGTCCGTGGCGCCGTTTTGTCGCTGTCAAACCGGATGCTGGAAGCTCAATGGTCTGTGGCTGACGGCAAACTAACCGGGCGGAAGGTTATGGTCTACGGGACAGGAGCGGAAATAGCCCTGCCGCGCGATCCGTTCCTTGTGCTCCTCAAGGACGGAACCTTCGTCTGCGCTTCCGAAATGACATTGACTGATGGCCCGCGAGTGCAGGGGCTGCGTGCTGATCCCACTGCTTCGCGGAGCGCCGAACATTTTGCGGGTCAAACTATTCTCCTGCGACTGCAAGATCCTGGAAGAAAAATTTCTGTGGTCTGGCGCGCACTCCTCCGTGATGGCTCTAACTATGTTCGACAGGAGATCACGCTCTCAGCGATTAACGACGACCAGCCGATTGCCGAGGTACGCTTGTTCGACGGCAGTTTGCCGGGTGCGAGCGTGATAGGGAGCGTCAAAGGATCTCCGGTGACGCTCGGAGATTTCTTTCTCGGTTTTGAAGACCCCTTGGCTCAATGCCAAACGGGAGCGAATGTGACCTGCAGCATGAAGAGGGAACTGCCATTACGGAAGGGGCAGACGGTACGATATTCACTGGTGATGGGGGCCTCGCCTCCCGGACAAATGCGCCGGGGATTTCTGAACTACGTGGAGCGGGAGCGGGCGCATCCTTATCGGACATTTCTCCACTACAACTCCTGGTACGACATTGGCTATGGAAAGCCCTACGACGCGGCAGCGGTACTCGATGTGATCCATGCGTTTGGAACGGAATTGGTCCGCAAGCGCGGCGTGAAGATGGATTCTTTTCTGCTGGACGATGGATGGGACGACCCCCGGTCGATTTGGCATGTGAACTCCGGTTTTCCGGGAGGGCTCGCTCCGGTTAACCGCGAAGCCCGCCAATACGGCGCTGCGCTCGGAGTGTGGCTGTCTCCGTGGGGTGGCTATGAAGAAGCCAAACAACAGCGGCTCGACTTTGGCCGGAAGAACGGCTTTGAAATTAATGAAGGAGGGTTTGCGCTATCCGGCCCGAAATACTTCAGAAGGTTCCGGGAAGTGTCACTGGACTTCATAAAGAGGGACGGGGTCAATCAGTTCAAAGTCGATGGGACCGGCAATGTCGATAGTGTTTTTCCCGGCAGCAGTTTCGACAGCGATTTTTCCGCGGCCATCAGTTTGATCCAGAACTGGCGGGCAAAGAAATCGGACCTCTTCGTCAATCTCACCACTGGCACCTATCCTTCGCCGTTTTGGTTGCTATATGCCGATTCGATCTGGCGAGGAGGAGAAGACCACAGTTTTGCGGGAGTCGGAAGCTGGCGCGAGCAATGGATTACGTACCGCGACGAGCAGACCTATCAGAACGTGGTGCGAGCGGGGCCGCTTTTTCCGTTGAATTCCCTGATGTTGCATGGGCTGATCTATGCGAGGCAAGCCGAGCATTTGAACAGCGATCCGGGAAATGACTTCAAGAATGAAGTCCACTCTTATTTTGGAAGCGGAACTCAGTTGCAGGAGTTATACATTTCGCATGCGCTTCTTTCCAATAGAGATTGGGACGTGCTGGCGGAAGCGGCAAACTGGTCGCGGCGCAATGCAGAAGTGCTCAGGGACACGCATTGGGTGGGAGGCGATCCGGGGAAGCTTGAAGTCTATGGCTGGGCGGCCTGGTCACCAGCAAAGGCCATCCTCACGCTCCGCAATCCGAGCGACCGCGCCCAAGGCATAACGATCGATGTAGGCCAGGCGTTTGAGCTGCCGCCGGAGGCACCTCGTCGATTCTCGGTGCGCAGCCTCTGGAAGCAGGACAGCGCAGCGACGCCAGCGTCCTTGGTAGCTGGGCAAGAATGCACGTTTACGCTTGCGCCATTTGAAGTACTGACTCTTGAGGCGTTGCCGACCGCGCACTAGGTCGAACTCGGCGCGATTCATGCCGAGGGGCTCAGTTCTACATGGCTGAGAAGAGGAGAACGGGATGAAGGCCGCTATTCTGCACGCATTCAAGACGCCGTTATCGCTGGAGGATGTGCCCCGGCCGGAAGCTGGCGCAGACGATGTCCTAATTAAAGTAGAGGCTTGTGGAGTGTGTCATTCCGATCTGCACGTCGCTGCCGGCGACTGGACGCAACTGGCGGGAATCATAAAGAAGCCGTTGATCCTGGGACACGAGATCGTCGGCCGGGTGGTGGAGCGGGGTGCGTCGGTCACGAGTGTACAGGTGGGAGACCGAGTCGGGGTGCCGTGGGTGCAGTGGACATGCGGGCAGTGTGAGTTTTGCCGCGAAGGCAACGAGAATCTCTGCCTGAAGCAGCGCATCACCGGCGTCACGGTGGATGGGGGATATGCGGAATACGCGAAGGCTCCGGCCAGCCATGCGGTCAAAATTCCTGAAGCGCTTCCTTCCGAGCAGGCGGCACCGTTGCTTTGTGCGGGAGTCACGGTTCATCGTGCTCTCAAGCAGGCGAAGATTCGCGCCGGGCAACGGCTGGCCGTATTCGGCGTGGGCGGGCTCGGACATATTGCGATCCAGATTGGCCGCGCAGCGGGAGCGGAAGTGACCGCGATCGACATTTCCGAAGAGAAACTCGAACTGGCGAAATCGCTCGGCGCGGCCAGAACGCTGAACGCCGCAACCAGCAAAGTAGTTAAAGAAGTCCGCAGCTTCGGTGGAGTGCACGTTGCCCTGGTCACGTCGGCGGCCAAGTCCGCGTATGACATGGCGTTTTATTGCGTCCGACCGACGGGGACACTGCTAGTGGTGGGACTGCCCGCCCAGGAGATTTCCTTTCCTGCGATTCTGATGACGGCTGGCGAGATTCAGATCAAGGCTTCCGCCGTGGGCACACGCGCAGATCTGCGCGAGGTTCTGGCCATGGGGGCAGCCGGGAAAGTCCATTGCCAGGTGACGACGCGCCCGCTCGCCGAGGTCCAGGAGGTACTGGGGCAATTGAGCCGCGGCGAAGTCTCAGGACGGGTGGTGCTAGGGATGCAGTAGATTTGCGTGGGAGTTAGTTGACCTTAGCGCCTTTAACGTGATATCAACTATCACTTTTGTGTGGCTCTGCCGCCCGGAAAGGCCGTTCTCGGGGTGAATGTCAAACAACTTTTCGATTTGACCGGCCGCGTGGCCATTGTTTCTGGTGGCTCGATGGGTCTGGGCCGTCAGATGGCAGAGGGTCTGGCGGAGATGGGGGCGAACCTGGTGCTCTGCGCCCGCAAAAAGGAACGCTGCGAGCAAGCGGCGGAAGGGTTGCGGAGCCTGGGTGTGCAGGCCCTTGCGTTGGCATGCGATGTCAAAGACAAGGCGGCGATTCAGCAAGTCGTGGACGCAACGATCGCGCAGTTTGGCCGGATTGACATTCTGATTAACAACGCTGGCGTGTCGTGGGGAGTTCCGGTAGAAGAGATGACGGTGGAGCAGTGGGACAAGGTTCTCGCGACCAATTTAACCGGCACGTTCCTGTTCTGCCAGGCGGTGGGCAAGGTCATGGCCGCGCAGGGTTCGGGCAAGATCATCAACATCGCATCAGTGGCGGGTTTGGGCGGAGCGTCGGCGGAACTGCAGGCGATCGGATACCACGCAAGCAAAGGCGGAGTGATCGCGTTCAGCAAGGATCTGGCATGCAAGTGGGCGCCTCACAACATCCAGGTCAATGCGATCGCCCCGGGATGGTTCCCGACGCATATGTCGGAATGGGTTATTGAGCATCGTAAAGATTCCCTGCTGGAGAAGATCCCGCTCGGCCGCTTTGGCGGCGATCACGATCTGAAAGGCGCAGCCGTGTTTCTGGCATCGGACGCTTCGGCCTACGTGACCGGGCATGTGTTGGTTGTGGATGGAGGCCAGACGGCCTGGTAGTAACTTCTTATGAATGTTCCCCTGACGCCGGTGCGCTTTCTTCGCTATTCAGAAGAGCAGTTTCCTCGCAAGACGGCAGTGGTGTGCCAGGACCGGCGCTTCACCTATGCCGAGTTTGGCAATCGTGTGGGGCGTCTGGCGGGAGCGTTGCGCAGCGCCGGAGTGAAGGCAGGCGATCGCGTGGCATTTCTCAGCTTGAACTGCCATCGGCTGCTGGAAGCCTACTTCGGAGTTTTGGAAGCGGGTGGTATTTTGCTTCCGCTCAACTATCGCCTGGCAGCGCCGGAGCTTACCTACATTCTGAATGATTCGGGAGCGACGATGCTGTTTCTGGAACAAGATTTTGCCGGTCTCGTGGATTCGTTCCGGCGGGATCTGCGAACTGTACGCTCCTTCCATCAGCTTGATGGGACGCCGCAAGCCGAGTGGCTCTCCGCTGAAACCTACGAACAGATGCTCGTCTCCGCCACTCCCTACCGCGGAGAACTGATGGAGTTTGACGAGAACTCCGTGGCAGAAATGTTTTACACGAGCGGGACCAGCGCCAGTCCGAAGGGCGTGATGCTCACGCATCGGAACGTGTACCTGCATGCGATGACCATCGCTTTGTACCATCACGCCCGCTTTGAGGACGTGATGCTGCACACGATTCCGTTGTTTCACGCCAATGGTTGGGGCGTTGCGCACACGATCACATTCGTGGGCGGAACCCATGTCATGCTGCCGCGCTTTGTGCCGGAGGAAGTATTCCGGCTCGTCGAGCGAGAAAAAGTTAAAGCGCTCAGCCTGGTGCCGATTATGGCCACCGTGCTGGTACATTCGCCAGCGCGTTCCAAGTACGATCTGAGCAGCGTGCAGTGGTGCCTGATCGGCGGCGCGGCATCTTCTCCTACATTGATCCGGGATGTGGAGCAGACATTGGGATTCAAGTGCTTTTCGTCCTACGGACTGACGGAATGTTCGCCCGGGCTGACGACTGCCGAACTGAAACCGGACATGCAGTGTGGTCCCGAGGAGCGGCGTGTGCTGCAGGCCATGACCGGCTATGCCTATCCCGGGTGTGAGATTCGGGTGGTCGACGCGGAAGACAGGGATGTGCCGCACGACGGGGTGACGATGGGAGAAATCATTGCCCGCAGTGATGGAGTGATGGCGGGCTACTGGCAGCAGCCAGAAGCCACGGCCGAAGCTTTGCGGGGCGGATGGTTTCACACCGGCGACATGGCCGTGATCTCGGAGAACGGCTACATCCTGATCGTGGATCGCAAGAAGGACATTATTGTGAGCGGCGGAGAAAATATTTCGTCGCTCGACGTCGAGAAAGTGCTGTTGGCGCACCCTGGCGTTTACGAAGCTGCGGTGATCCCCGTGGTCGACCGGAAATGGGGTGAGGTGCCGAAGGCGGTGGTGGTGGCGAAACCGGGATGTGAACTCAGCGAAGTGGAATTGATCGAGTTCTGCCGGGCGCGCATGGCTCACTACAAGTGTCCGCAATCGGTTGAATTTTGCGAGAGCTTGCCCAAGACGGGTACGGGCAAGGTTCTAAAAAGAGAATTGCGCAAGAAATATCAGGGTGGATCCTATGAACAATCTCGTGAGAATCACCAGAGACAATGATGTCGCGGTGATTACCATCGACAACCCTCCGGTGAACGCTCTCAGTCCGGGTGTGCCCGAGGGAATCTGGGCGGCGATCGATGAAATGAATGGCGATTCTGCTATCAAGACGGCGATTGTAATCGGCGCCGGGCGCACGTTTGTTGCGGGTGCTGACATCAAGGAATTCGGCAAAATGACCTCAGGAGGGCCCCGCAGAAGCCTACATCCGTTGCTGTTTCACATTGAAGATAGCGGCAAGCCGGTGGTGATGGCGATTCACGGGAACGCGTTTGGAGGCGGACTGGAACTGGCCATGGCCGGTCACTACCGGGTGGCGTCGCCGACGGCGCAGGTGGGTCAGCCGGAAGTGAAACTGGGAATTATTCCTGGGGCGGGTGGGACGCAGCGTCTACCGCGCCTGGTTGGTTTCGCCAAAGCTGTGGAGATGTGTGCAGAAGGCAAGCCGGTTTCCGCGCGTGAAGCGGCGGGGCTTGGACTGATCGACCGCTTGATCGAGGGAGACCTGCTCTCGGGAGCGGTAGCTTTCGCGCATGAAATCGCCGGCAAGCCCGCGCCCAAAACGCGGGAACGAACGGAGAAACTGGGAACAGCTCCGGAGAACGCCGTGATTTTTGCCTCGGCGCGCGACGCGGCCGGCAAGAAACAACGAGGCATGAAGGCTCCTCTGGCGGCGATCGACGCGGTGGAGGGGGCGACCCGATTATCGTTTGAAGATGGCTGCCAGGCCGAGGCGAAGCTTTTCACTGACTGCCTTTTCTCTGATCAGTCGAAGGCGCTTATCCATGTTTTTTTTGGTGAGCGCGAGGTGGCGAAGATTCCCGATGTTCCCAAGGAAACTGCGGTCATCCCTGTGAACCGCGTGGCGGTTGTGGGGTTTGGAACGATGGGAGGAGGGATCGCGATGGTGTTTGCCAACGCGGGCATTCCGGTGCTGCTGAAGGACGTGGATGAAGCGGCACTCAATCTGGGCATGGGCAAAATCCGCAAGAATTATGCCAGTTCGGTGCAGCGCGGGCGTTTCACTCAGGCATTTGTGGACGAGCGCCTGCAGTTGATTACGCCGGTGCTCAACTACAACCGGTTCTCCGAAGTGGATATGGTGGTGGAGGCGGTGTTCGAAGGCATGGCTCTAAAGAAAACCGTGTTTGCGGACTTGGACCGCGCCTGTCGGCCGGGCACGATTCTGGCAAGCAACACTTCGACGCTCAATATCGATGAAATCGCCGGATCCACGTCGCGGCCGGAGGCGGTGATTGGCACGCATTTCTTCAGTCCGGCCAATGTAATGCGGTTGCTCGAGATTGTGCGCGGAAAGAAGTCGAGCAAAGAAGTGATTGCCACCTGCATGCAACTGTCGAAGAAACTGGGCAAGATCGGAGTGCTGGTAGGGAACTGCCGCGGCTTCGTGGGCAACCGGATGTTTGGACCGTATCGGCGCGAAGCGCAGTTCCTGATCGAAGAAGGTGCGGAGGTGGAGGCGGTGGACCAGGCGTTGGTCGAATTTGGCAACGCCATGGGCCCGCTGGCGACGGGCGACCTGGCGGGGCTCGATGTGGGCTGGCGTATTCGCAAGGAATACCGGCATCTGGAAAAACCCGGGATCCGCCAGCCGTTCGCAGAGGACCGTCTTTGTGAAATGGGCCGCTTTGGCCAGAAAACGCTGAAGGGGTGGTATCGCTACGACGAGAACCGGCGCGCGAGCGTGGACTCCGAGGTGACGGCGCTGGTGCGAAAGTGGAGCGCGGAGGCAGGAATTCCGCAGCGCCAGATCTCCGCCGAAGAGATCGTCGATCGCTGCATGTATGCGCTGGTGAATGAGGGAGCGCGAATTCTTGAAGAGGGATACGCGCTGCGCGCGGTCGACATCGACATCATCTATCTCAACGGTTACGGATTTCCCGCTTATCGGGGTGGGCCGATGTGGCATGCTGACAAGGTGGGACTGCAAAAGGTCTACCAACAGATTTGCGAATTTCATCAGCAGCACGGAGAGCTATGGGCGCCGGCCCCTCTGCTGCAGCGTCTGGCGCAAGCGGGCAAGACTTTCGCCGAGTTCGATAAAGAGCAGATTGCGGCCGCATAGAAGTGCGTAACCTGCAGGGGACAACGTGAGCCAAATCATCCTGGTGCGTCATGGGCAAGCGTCTTTACTGGAGCGGGACTATGACAAGCTTTGTGCCAACGGCGAGACGCAGGCCCGATTGCTGGGCGAGTATTGGTCGCGGCGGGGCGTGGCTATTGACGGCGTCTATTCGGGCCCACGGGTTCGACAACTAGAGACTGTCCGTATCGTCGGCGAAGCGTATCGCGGCTCCGGCCTTGGTTTTCCCGAGACAGTGGTCATGAACGAATTCGACGAGTATCAGGCGGAGGCGGTAATGCGGGAATGCCTTCCACGACTGCTGCAGGTGAATGCCGAGATCAAAGAGCTGCGCCGCGCGTATGAAAATTCCAGTGAATCGGGCGACCGGCGCAAGACTTTTCAGAAGTTGTTTGAGGCGGTGATTGTCAAGTGGGTGGCGGGAGAAGTCTCGGCGGACGGTGTTGAACCCTGGAATGAATTCTGTTTGCGCGTGGAACGCGGACTGGGTCAAGTAGTGCGCGACACTTCTCCGGCGGCGAGCGCGGTGATCTTTACATCGGCGGGCACGATTGGCGCCGCGATGCGACGGGCTCTGCACTTGTCGGCCGAGGACACGCTGCGGGTGACCTGGATGTCGCGCAATGCTTCATTCAACGAATTTCTGGCTTCGGGCGAGCGTTTCACCCTGAGCACGTTTAATGCGCACCCGCATCTCGACGGGGACGGCTTGCTGACGTATCGGTAGCGGATACAGGAATTGCCATTATGGTATCTGTTTGCGATCAAGCAGGAATGGTGAGAGCAGGCGAAGAGCTCGATCTCTCCCGGCTGCAACCGTTTCTGCTGGAGCGCTTCGGCCACAGCGGCCCGGTCTCCGTCGAACAGTTTCCGAGCGGCCACTCCAATCTGACGTACCTGGTGCGGATGGGGGGCAGGGAAGTTGTGCTGCGACGCCCGCCTTTCGGCAGCAAGGTCCGATCCGCGCATGACATGGCGCGCGAGTACCGCGTGCTGTCGAAACTGCACACCGCCTATCCCGTGGCGCCGAAGGCGCTGCTTTATTGCGATGACCCCTCAATTCTTAGAGCGCCTTTCTACTTGATGGAGCCGATCCGGGGAATGATTTTGCGTCGCGATCCTCCTGCGGGCATTTCTTTTACGCCAGAGACAGCGCGGCGATTGAGCGAAGCGTTCGTCGATAACCTTGCGCGCCTGCACCGTCTGGACTACGCCGCGGTCGGCCTGGCGGATTTGGGCAAACCGCAAGGCTATCTCGAACGCCAGGTGAAGGGCTGGATCGAGCGCTACCACGATTCAAGAACGCACGACTTGCCGGAAGTGGAACGCATTTCCGCGTGGCTCACGGAACGGATGCCAGGGAGCCACGACACGACGCTAATCCACAACGACTACAAGTATGACAACGTTGTGCTCGATCCCGGCGATCCGACAAAGATCGTCGGCGTTCTGGATTGGGAAATGTGCACGCTGGGAGACCCGCTGACGGATCTGGGGACGGCGCTCGCCTACTGGACCGATCCGCAAGATCCGGAAGAGCTCCAGGAAATTCGCAGCGCGCCGACGACTCTGCCGGGCACGCTGACGCGGGCGCAGTTGGTTCAGCGCTACGCGGTCGCGAGCGGCCGCGATCCCGGCGACACGATTTTCTATCTGACGTTTGCCCGCTTCAAAGTTGCCGTCATCATTCAGCAGATCTATTACCGCTACGCGCAGGGATTGACGCAGGACGCGCGCTTCGCGGCGATGCCGGAGAGAATCCATGCTTTGTTGCGCGCCTCATGGCGTTGCGCGGAAAGCAGGACGATATGAACGGGCAATTACGGCAATGCTCACTGCGGATAGTACCGAACCAGCCATTCGGTGACACAGCAGGGCTTGCCGGAAGGCTGAAACTCAAGGCCCTGACTCTCGACCTGGATGAGGAAAGTGGCGTCTACAAACTTTTGCGACTCCTTCACCGAAAGCAGAGTGATGCGAGCGCGCACCGGGGAACCGGCGCGAACAGCTGCTGGAAAACGAACCTTATTCAGTCCGTAGTTGACACCCATGGCAACGCCCGCGCGGATCTGGATCGCCTGTTTCAGCCAGAAACTCAGCAGCGAAAGGGTAAGAAAGCCGTGGGCAATGGTGCCCCCGAAGGGCGATTCGCGCTGGGCGCGCTCCGGGTCCAGGTGAATCCACTGGCGGTCTTCGGTAGCGTCGGCAAATTTCTGAATACGGTCCTGCGTGACCACAAACCAGTCGGTCGCGGGGAATTCGCGTCCTTCCAACTGTTTCAGAGAATTCAGATTCTCAATTTCAAAAGGCGGCATAGGAGTGCGTGATGACCACATTAACAGACATTCCGCGCAAGACGACAAAGGGAACCGCGTTTCTGATCGAAGACGCAGTGCCCGAGGACATTTTTACGCCCGAGGATCTGAGCGAGGAACATCTTGCCGTGGGTCAGATGATGGATGAATTCTGGGCCAACGAGGTAGAGCCGAATCTGCCGGCGATCCGCGAAAAGAAGCCAGGCGTGGCGATGGCGGTGCTGCGCAAATCGGTGGAACTGGGCCTGACCGCGATGACGATCCCAGAAGAGTATGGCGGCATGGCTATGGATCTGCCCTCGCTGATGGTGACTGCCGAACGCATGGGACGAGACGGCTCTTATGGAGGCTGGCATTCGGCGCACACTGGCATCGGCACGCTGCCCATCGTCTACTTTGGCAACGAGCAGCAGAAGCGAAAATATCTGCCGAAGCTGGCGAAACTGGAGATGCTGGCCGCCTATGCGCTCACCGAGCCTCTGGCGGGGTCGGATGCGCTGGCCGCACGAACGCGGGCGGATCTCTCGGCGGATGGAAAACACTACATGTTAAACGGCCAGAAAATGTGGATCACGAACGGCGGCGCAGCCGACCTGTTCACGGTATTTGCCAAGGTTGGAGGAGAAAAGTTCACCGCGTTTCTGGTCGAGCGAAACTTTCCCGGTGTGAGCAGCGGGGCGGAAGAACACAAGATGGGTATCACCGGCAGTTCCACCACGGCCGTGTATCTCGACAACGTTCCGGTGCCGGTGGAAAACGTACTGGGAGAAATTGGTCGCGGGCATGTGATCGCATTCAACATCCTGAACATCGGACGGCTGAAACTGGGTCCGGCCACGGTCGGGGCGGCGAAAAACGTTCTCGCGATTTGCCTGAAGTATGCCAAGCAGCGCAAGGCGTTCGGCTCGACGATTTCAGAGTTCGGCGCGATTCAACACAAACTGGCGGAAATGGCGATCCGAATTTTTGTCGCCGAGTCGATGGCTTGGCGCGTGGTAGGACTGATTGAAAATCAAATGCACGGCGCGTCGGACAAATCCGCAGACAACTCCTCCCATGAACTGAAGGCTATCGAGGAATTTGCCGCGGAGTGCTCGATGGTGAAGGTCTATGCCGCTGAGATGCTGGACTACGTGGTCGATGAAGGAGTTCAGATCCACGGCGGCTATGGATACCATCACGACTATGCAGTGGAGCGCTATTATCGCGATTCGCGGATCAATCGTCTGTTTGAGGGGACCAGCGAAATCAACCGGTTGGTGATCACGGGCATGCCATTGAAGCGCGCGGCGCGGGGACAACTCGCTCTGCTCGATGCCGCGCGCATCATCTTGCAGCAGACCGAGAGGCAACCCGCCGAGGCAAACGGCGATGCGGAGATGAACTTGGTCCACAGCGCGAAGAACATCTTCCTGCTGACGCTGGGAGTCGCGCACGGGAAATATGGAGCGCAGATCGAACAGCAGCAGGAGATCATCATGAACCTGTCCGACATCATTATGGAAGTGTTTGCCATGGAGTCGGGCCTGCTGCGCAGCCGGAAATTGTCGGCGGCCGGTGTCGGAGTGAATGCGGCGGATGCCTGCGCGGTGTACTTGCGCGATGCCATCTCCCGTGTGGAACTCTCGTCGAGGACGGTGCTGAGCGCCTGTACGGAGGGCGAGGTACTGCGGCGGTACCTATCTCGCTTGCGCGGGTACGCCAGTCACGATCCGGTCAATGCGATCGCACTGCGGCGCCAGATTGCAGGGCGGTTGCTGGCGAGCGAACGGTATACGGTTTGAGGGATGGGATCAGCAACGAGGGAGGCAGCATGGCACTGGCCAATCACAAGTTCCTGCTGGCGGCGCGTCCGGTGGGAATGCCGAAGCGCAGCGACTGGACTTACGCGGAAGAACCGGTCGGGGAGCCGAAAGAGGGCGAACTGCTGGTTCAGGTGCTGTACATATCGCTCGATCCGGCGATGCGCGGCTGGATCAAAGACGTGCGATCTTACATGCCGCCGGTGGCCATTGGAGAACTGATGCGAGCGCTGGGCGTGGGGATCGTGAAGGCGTCGCGCAACCCGCGTTTCGCGGTGGGCGATCACGTTTCCGGATCGTTTGGCGTGCAGGAGTACGCGCTCACCGACGGGCGGGGAGTGACGAAGGTCGACCCGAAAGTTGCTCCCTTGCCAACGTATCTCAGTGTGCTCGGCATGACGGGGATGACCGCGTATTTCGGGCTTCTCGACACGGGCCAGCCGAAGCCGGGGGAGACAGTGGTTGTCTCGGCCGCTGCAGGCGCGGTGGGCGCGGTGGTGGGGCAAATCGCCAAGATCAAAAACTGCCATGTGGTTGGCATTGCAGGAGGGGCGGGGAAGTGCCGCTACATCGTGCATGAGCTGGGCTTCGACGCGGCCATCGACTACAAATCCGAAGATGTGAAACAGTCCCTGCGGAAACATTGTCCGGAGGGCATTGATGTTTATTTCGACAACGTGGGCGGTGCGATTCTGGACGCTGCGCTGGCGCAAATCAAGCTGGGCGCCCGGATTGTGATCTGCGGGGCGATTTCCCAATACAACAACACCGGTCCAATCACAGGGCCGAGCAATTACCTGTCTCTGCTGACGAATCGCGCCACCATGAAGGGCATGCTGGTGCTGGATTATGTCGATCGCTACGCCCAAGCCGGAGGGGAAACGGCGGGATGGATGGCGGCGGGCAAACTCAAATCGCGCGAGGATATTGTGGAAGGGCTCGCAACCTTTCCCGAAACTCTGCTCAAGCTTTTTAAAGGTGAGAACTCGGGGAAGCTCATGCTGAAAGTGGGTTAGGCCGATCACAGGAACTCAGATGCCATTCGTCGAAAATCAAGGGACAAAGATTTACTGGGACGAGCAGGGCCAAGGAGCGCCGGTTCTGCTGATCATGGGCCTCGGCTATACGTCGGTCATGTGGCATCGCACACGCCCGGCTCTAGCGCAACGGTATCGTACGGTGGCGTTCGACAATCGAGGCGTGGGATTGAGCGACGTACCTCCCGGGCCTTATTCGATTGCGACCATGGCATCGGACGCGGCCGCGGTCCTGGATGCCTCCGGCATTGCCAGCGCCCACGTTTTCGGGGTTTCGATGGGCGGCGCAATTGCGCAAGAATTCGCCCTGCAATATCCAGAGCGGACGCGCTCGCTGATTCTGGGCTGCACCGCACCCGGCGGAGATTTGGCGGTGCGCGCTAAGACTAAAGTTGCTGATGCGCTGCTGGGGCGCGGCATGACGCTGGAGCAAGCGCGGAAGGCCATGCTTCCCTACATCTACGCCACGGCCACTCCGCGAGAGAAAATCGAGGAAGACGTCAGGCTGCGCCAGCCCTGGCTTCCCTCCGCGGAAGGCTACATGGCGCAACTGCAGGCGATCCTGGCGTGGGAGAGCTACAGCCGAATCGCTCAGATCACGGTGCCAACGCTGGTCATCCATGGAAAGTCGGATGCGCTGGTGCCTCCGGGCAACGGGGAGTTGATTGCGAAGCGGATTCCGGGCGCAAAACTCGTCCTGATCGAGAACGCGAGTCACTTGTTTCTCACCGACCAGACCGAACAGGCAAACCGGGAAATACTTGAATTTCTTTCTGCTGATCTTTCTCTTGTCGATCCTACGGCGGAATCCGGGTAGTAAACAGGAAAGTTCTGAGGAATTGACTGCAAGCGAGCGCTCCCCCGACACGACATTCATGGCGGGCATACATCATCATCCAACAAATTCATTTGATGAATTTCGCGAACGCGGATACCCTCGCGCGCATCGTGAAAATGCGGCGCTCTGAAAAGGCACGCGCGTGGGGAGTTTTTCGTTTTCATTCAAACACAGCAAACCAATGCTGTCGATACGCCGCAGGTCGACAATCTGCCGAATATCAATTTGAGTTTCATGCGGGCCATCTGCCACTGATTTGTGAGCCAGCCAGAGTCGAAATGCTGTATTATCTGCCGGTCAAAATGGGGGACATTATGAGGAGCACAAAGTTGTGGATACGCTCGTGCGGATTCGGCTTTGCGTGCCTGCTGCTGGTGGTGCTGGGATTGCTGAGTGCAGCGCGCGCCCAGGGTGTAGGCGCGTCTGCCGGCATAAAAGGGGCTGTGACGGACTCCTCCGGTGGTGTTATGCCAAGGGCAAATGTGGTTGCGGAGAATGCGGAGAAGGGGATCCGGCGGACTGCCGTTACCGACAACAGCGGCGAGTATCGATTCACGGGGCTGCCGCCAGCGACCTACAACGTAACGGTAGAGCTCCCTGGGTTTCAAACCGAGATCCAGAGGGGCTTGGCGATCACAGTAGGGCAGACGGCGGTTCTGGATTTCCATCTGAAAGTAGCGTCGAGAAAAGAAACCGTCGAAGTGTCGGCCGAGCCACCCGCCGTGGACACGGAGAGATCAGGCCAAGCTGACACTCTAACCCAAACCTATATTGACGACTTGCCGATTGACCGGCGCGACTACCTGACCTTCACCTTGCTGGCGCCCGGAGTTTCCAATTCCACCCGGCTGGCAGACGACACTAGCTATCGGGTCAAACAGACGCCCACCAGCGGACTTTCCTTTTACGGCAGCAACGGCCGAGGCAACAGCGTGACCGTGGACGGCGGGGAAGCCAACGACGATGAAGGCGGCGTGCGCCTGACCTTAAGCCAGGACGCGGTGCAGGAATTCCAAATCAACCGCAGCAATTACACCGCTGAGCTGGGCGGGGCCAGTGGCGCGACCATTAACATTGTGTCGAGATCGGGCACCGACAACGTGCATGGCAGCCTCTACGGGTTTTTCCGCAATGACGCCATGGACGCCCGCGACCCGTTCGCCTTCAGTTCGGCCCTGGCGCCGGACCCGACCTACTCTAATTTCAACACCACTTCTACCGGCGAACCGATCAAGAATTCGCTCAGCCGCCAGCAGTACGGCGGCGCCATCGGCTTCCCCATCGTGAAAGACAGAACCTTCCTTTACGGTTCTTTCGAAGGCCTGCGGCAGAACTCACAGAATTCAGTTCCATTGCTGACCGACAGTTCGATCTTCGCCGGACCCTCCATAGCTGGAAATACCCTGCCCGCCTATATTTCAAGCAGCGACGCAAGGGTTGCGCAGCAAGCAGTTATTCAACAGCTATGGGCCTCAGAAAGCGGGAACGTAACTTGCTTTGCAGCACAGGGGCCTGTCTCTCCGCAGTTGTGCGCAGGGGAACTTCAGGCTGGCTTGGCGGTTGCCCCCAACAGCGGCTTGAGCGCGTATCAGGGCGGGCTGAACGACTTCCTCATTAGCCAGTTTGAAAATAACGGCGGAGTATTTCCCTACAACACGCGGCAATACCTGGGCTCGGGCCGCCTGGACCACCGTTTCAGCACAAGCGACCAAACCTTCCTGCGCTACAACTACGGCCACGACCTGGAAGAGTCTCCGGACGTGCAGTCTTTGACCGCCTATTCGCGGGGCAGTTCGATCCAAGCTTATAACCATACGCTTCTGGGGGCATGGTTCCACTTGTTCAGCCCGACTACCCAGAATGAAGCCCGAGTGCAGTGGAGTTATAACCACACAAACGTGATTCCAAACGAGGCCGCTGAAGTAGGACTTGACCTCCCTGGTTTCGGGCAGTTCGGAACCAACATCTTTCTGCCCCAGCACGAGATCCTGCGCCACTATGAATTTGCGGACAACCTCAGCTTAACCCGCGGCCACCATACGCTGCGGTTCGGTGGTACAGAGCTTATCCGTGGCAATCACACTGAAACCGCGATCTTCCTGCCCGGCCGCTTTGAATTCGGACCGTTGCCTGGGGGCCTGCTCAGCCCGTGTTTAGCTCCAAGCAATCCCTTATGCCCTGGAGTGACCACGCCTGGGACTGCTCTGAATTCTCTGCAAAACGCCTCGTTGGGGCTGCCCATATTCCTTCAAGACGGATTCGGCAATGCCGCCTATGGCAGAACCCGACCGTTCACCTCCCTCTATGCACAGGACGCGTGGGCGATTGCGTCAAATTTCACGCTTAACTACGGCATCCGCTATGAACTGGACACGCAATACGCTCCATTGAATACCCCCAAGCACAATTTCGCTCCCCGGGTTTCGTTCGCGTGGGACCCGTTCAAGGACCACAAAACCGTGATCCGAGCGGGATACGGGATTTTCTACTCACAAATTTACGATGTCGTTCCGGGTGTGGATTGGGCGCTGGGGGTTCTGAACAAAAATAACACCGGAGTGGAGAACTATGGCGTAAGCGGCCCGGGCAGCCAGATGACGAACCTGGCTACTACTTGCGGGCTCTACTTTCCTGCCGGAGGCGTCGACGTCCCCGGCAACGGCTCCAGCCCTTGCACCCGGAAGATAGGAATTTATGTCGATCCCATCACAGTCAATTCGCCTGCGGTTTTCGAAAACCTGTTTCTTGGAGGACAGATTGGCTGCACTACGCCGCTCCCCGGCAATTATGCTTGCATTACACCGGGCGACTTGCAGGCGGCTTCGAGTGGCGTGATCAACCCCACGAACAGCGGCCAAATTCCCGGCCTGAGCGTATTATTCACCAACCAGCCTAACTACAAGAGTGCTTACTCGCAACAAGCGGAGTTTGGAATTGAACGGGAGGTCGCGGCTGGTTTCTCAGTTTCCTTGAGCTATATCTATTCCCACACAGTCCACCTCCCGGTTGCGATTGACACGAACGTGCAGGATCCGGGCTTTGTCTCCCTAACCCTAGCCAACGGAGGGACGGCTAGATACCGGGATTGGAACACAAGTACAGCCACCGACCCCGCCGACTTGGTCAACCCTACCATTACCACGCCATGTGAGACGAACCCAGGCGCTTGTTTCTACAATCCGCTGCTTATCCAAAACAACCAATACACTTCGGCAGGATCCGCGCTTTACCAGGGCGGTATTCTGGAAGTCAAGAAGCAGTTCAACAAAGGCATGGCGCTAATGGGGAGTTACACCTATAGCAAAGCCTTTGACACCACCACCGATTACAACAGTGACTATGGCCCGCAGGATAACCTGAACCTGGCCGGCGAGCATTCGCTTTCCAATTTCGATCAGCGTAACAAGGTGGTGATCGCGGGCATCTTCGGCAGCCCCTGGGAGAAAGGCATCCTATCCGGCTTCGAAGTAGCTCCAATTTTTAATTACAACAGTGGGCATCCTTTCAATTTGCTGAGTGGAGAAGCCACGAATGGTGACAACCACCCCACCAATGGCCGCCCCATAGGAGCCGCTCGTAACACGGGTCTTGGTCCGAATTACGTTGATTTCGACATGCGTTTGAGCTGGCATCACAAAGTGGGTGAGAAAACCACTCTGCTACTCACGGCGGAAGGGTTCAACATCGCAAACCGGACGAACTATGCCAGCGTGAACAACGAGGTCGACCCGCTTTTCGGGTTTAACCCGACGTTCACGACGTTTAACGTGCAGGGGATCCGTCCCAATGGAACCACGGTGACTCCCAGCACGCCGCTGAGTTTCACGTCTGATTTCCCGAAGCGTCAAATTCAGCTGGGGCTGCGCCTGACGTTCTAGCTTTGATAGCTTTGGCAGCGGTCAGACCGAGGCTGCGGGCTTGGGTTTGTATTTCTGGAGTTCGAGTTTGGCAATCAAGGCGCGATGCACCTCGTCGGGGCCGTCCGCGATGCGCAGCGTGCGGATGGCGGCAAACATCTCGGTCAGAGGAAAATCGGCGGACACGCCGGCGCCTCCGTGTATTTGAATCGCCTGGTCGATAATCTTCAGGGCAATGTTGGGAACGGCAACCTTGATCTGGGAGATCTCGCTGCGCGCGCCCTTGGTGCCGAATTCATCGAGCATCCAGGCAGCTTTGAGAGTAAGAAGACGGGCTTGCTCCAGCATGATGCGGGCGTTGGCAATGACATCGGCATTGCCTCCCAGTTCGGCTAGAGGTTTGCCGAAGGCCACACGATGGAGCGAGCGGCGGCACAACAGGTCAAGCGCGCGTTCGGCTGCTCCCAGCGTGCGCATGCAGTGATGAATGCGACCGGGGCCAAGCCGGCCCTGCGCGATTTCGAAACCGCGGCCCGGCCCCGCAATGATGTAGTCCAGCGGTACCCGGACATTCGTGAAGCTAACCTCGCCGTGACCGAAGGGCGGGTCGTAGGATCCAAACACCGGCACCATGCGCTCGATATTGACGCCGGGACTGTCGAGCGGCACCAGAACCATGGAATGACGCTGATACTTCGAGGCGGAGCGATCAGTGATGCCCATGAAGATGAGAATCCTGCAATGGGGATGGCCGATTCCGGAACTCCACCATTTCCGGCCGTTGAGGAGGGCGTGATCACCCTGGATGAGCGCCGTCGCCTGCATGTTCGTGGCATCCGAAGAGGCCACGTCGGGCTCCGTCATGCAGAACGCGGAACGAATCTCACCGGCCAGCAACGGCGTGAGCCACTGTAGCTTTTGCGCTGCCGAACCATATTTCACCAGCACTTCCATGTTGCCGGTGTCAGGTGCGTTGCAGTTGAAAACCTCGGGAGCAATCGAGGACCGGCCGGTGATTTCTGCGAGGGGCGCGTATTCGATATTGGAGAGCCCAGCGCCATACTCGCCGTCGGGGAGAAACAGGTTCCAAAGGCCAGCCGCCCGCGCTTTGGCCTTCAGCGTTTCCATGACCGGAGGCTGCTTCCAGCCGCGCCAGTCAGGAAGGTTCTGCACTTGCCTGAAATACTCAGGCTCTGCCGGCAAGATGTGCTCTTGCATGAACGCCGAAAGGCGCTGGACATAGCTCTGGGCTCTCGGCGACTGAGAAAAGTCCATTGGCAGGCGCTCACCTCGCAGGCTGTCTAGCCTAGCGATTTCAGCAAAATTCTCCTAATGAATCCTATGAATCCTGTAATATATGCGGCGTGCATTTAAGTCAGGTCGACCTGAACCTGTTCGTGGTGCTGGAAGCCATCTATCGCGAGGGCAACATCACTCGCGCCGGCCAGCAACTGAACCTCACCCAACCGGCGATCAGCCACGCACTGAAGAGACTGCGTGACCTCCTGCAGGACCCGCTCTTCGTCCGCCAAGGGGCGCACATGGTACCGACGCCGTTCACGCGGAACATGATTGAGCAAGTGCGGCAGGCATTGCAGATTCTGGAAGTGAACCTCAGCCAGAGTCGCAACTTCGTTCCGGAAGACACGCGCCGGAATTTTCACCTGTCATTGTGGGAATATGCGGAGGCATTGATTCTTCCGTCCCTGCTGCAACGCCTGGCGCATGCCGCCCCAGGAATGTCGATCACCACGTTGCGGGTCAAGCGCCGGGACCTGGAGACCGAACTGGCAAGCGGTTCGGTCGATCTGGCCATCGACATCCCGATGACGATGAACGATCGCATTCGGCATAAGTGGCTCCTCAATGAACCCTTCGTGGTCATCGCCCGGCAGGGTCACCCGGCGATCAACGACAAACTTGACCTGGATACTTATCTGGCACAGCGCCATATTCAAGTTTCTTCCCGGCGCCACGGTCCCAGCCTGATTGACATCGAACTGAGCCGGCGTGGGCTGCGCCGGCAAGTGTTTCTGCGCAGCCAACACAACCATGCGGCTTGCATGGTGGTGAGTGAGACGGACATGCTGCTCACTTTGCCGGAGCGCCATGCGCAACTGCTGAACGCGAGTGTGATGAACCGTGTGTGTCCTTTCCCGCTCCCAGCACCCCGTCTCGAAGCCCACTTGTACTGGCACGAGAGCGTGGAGAATGATCCGGCAAATCGCTGGCTGCGGGAAGAAATCGACAAAGTGTTGGAAGCGGAACCTCGAGTGCCGGGGGTACAGCGTAAGGCGGGCAGGGAGCGGCGCCAGTTCGAAAGTGGAATCCCGCGATACTCGGTCCGACTGCGTGGGTGAGGGCGCTCGGGGGCTCGCGACAGAATCCGGGTGATTAGGTCAGGGATTGGCTGGAGGCTGGGGCGAAATTCGACTCGCACTATCGTCGTCAGCGTTCTCCAGAATGTGGTCGCTCAGAGCTGTTTTGCGCCGAGACTCGGCGCACCCCTGGGTTCTTCAGGTGGGAACCCCAAGCTTCGGCAGAAGCCATTGCGTCAAGACAACATAGGCGACAAGAAATGCCACTCCCCAAACCCAATTCGGCATGTTCACACTCTTCCTATCTACCAACTCCAAGTTTACGCAGAAACGTCATCATTGGACACCAGTTAGTGAATCCAGACTGAAACAGATTCAGGCCGACAAAAGCCGTGAAAAGGTACCAGTAGGGGCTTAGGTAGTGCCCAAGTGCCAGAGACAACAGAATAAAGCTGCCAGCGATCAAACGAAGTGCACGTTCTACGGTCATAACAGTTTCTCCTCCGAACTATAGGCTGTTCTGCGCAAGTTCGCGCTGCGGTGTTTCGTATTCAGCGACATTTTCCGGCGAATGCGGATGCACGGGAGGAAGCGAGTTTCCCTTCTGCGAGAGGTAGTAAAGGACCGGCACTGTCATCCGCGACAAAACGGTGGATGCGACTTCTCCCGCCATTAAGGATAGAGCTAATCCCTGGAAAATAGGATCGAACAGGATCACGCTCGCGCCTACCACGACCGCAGCTGCGGTCAGCAGCATCGGGCGGAAGCGCACCGCGCCCGCGTCGACGACAGCGTCTTCCAGCGACATTCCCTGAGACCGGTGCAGTTCGATGAAGTCGACGAGAATAATGGAGTTACGCACGATGATGCCGGCACCAGCGATGAAACCGATCATCGAGGTCGCAGTGAAGAATGCTCCCATCAGCGCATGCGCGGGCAGAATGCCAACCAGGGTCAGCGGAATCGGCGCCATGATGACGAGCGGCGTGACGAAAGAGCGGAACCAGCCCACGACCAGCACATAGATCAATACCAGGACAGCCGCGAAGGCAAGCCCCAGGTCGCGGAAGACTTCCACCGTGATGTGCCACTCACCATCCCACTTCATCGAGAAGCGGTCGGTGCGCTCGGGCATAGTCGTGCCCTTGTATTGCTTTACCCCGTAGCCATCGGGCAATTTGATTTTGTCGATGGCGTCGCTCATTTTCATGATGGCGTAGACAGGGCTTTCTTCTCCGCCCGCAACATCCCCCGTTACATACACGACCGGCTGCAGATTCTTGCGATACACGCTGGTGTCGATGGTGGTTTGTTGAAGGGTCGTCACTTCCTGCAGGGCTATTTGTCCACCGGAGGGGGTCGGCAGCTTGAGGTTGCCAAGGTCTTCGATTCCCGAGCGATCCGGGCGCGCCAACCGCACTTCGATGGGGATGTCCTCGCGGGAATGAGGATCATGGAGCAGGCCGGCGTTGGTGCCGCCGAGACCAACCTGCAGAGTGCGCGTCACATCGGCGGGTGAAATGCCGTGTAGCGCCGCTTTGTCTAAATCCACTCGCATGTCGTACTTGGTTTGCGGGTCTTCGACGTACCAGTCCACATCCACGACGCCGGGCGTTTGCTGAAAGACCTTCTTGACTTGAGCGGCTAGTTCAATTTGGCCTTTGTAGTCTGGTCCATAAATTTCAGCAACCAGCGTTTGCAGCACAGGCGGACCGGGCGGGACTTCGGCTACCTTGATGCGCGCACCAAAGGACGCGGCAATCCTGTCTAACTCCGGCCGCAATCGTCGCGCAATCTCGTGACTCTGCGCTTTGCGATCATGGCGCGAGAGCAGATTGACCTGAATATCGGCTTGATTGGGCTGACTGCGCAAGAAGTAGTGGCGCACGAGGCCGTTGAAGTTGTAGGGGCCGGAGGTTCCGGCATAGATCTGATAATTGATAACCTCGGGTTGCTGGCCCAGATACTCTCCCAGCGCCTGCGCCACCCGAGTCGTCTGCTCCAGTGGTGTGCCATCGGGCATGTCAATGATGACTTGGAACTCGCTCTTGTTGTCGAAGGGGAGCATTTTAACGCGGACCCACTTCAACGGGACGAAAGTCACCGCCGCGAGCAGCAACAACACGACACCACCGAGAAACATCCAGCGGTGGCGCGCGTTGAGGATGAGCGGGTTCATCATCCGGCGGTAGAGGCGCGTAGTCCAGCCTTCGGTCTCGTGCCCAGAATGGCCACTAGCGCCGGCGTATTTCCGCAGCAACCTCAACGCCGCCCACGGCGAAACGACGAAGGCCACCATCAGCGAAAACAGCATGGCCGCCGATGCGCCCACGGGGATCGGTCGCATGTATGGACCCATCAAGCCGCGCACGAAAGCCATGGGCAGGATGGCGCCGATCACCGCGAAGGTGGCAAGAATCGTAGGATTGCCAACTTCGTCGACTGCCTCAACCGCGACTTCAGATAAGGATCGCCCTCGGCTTTCCGGCAACCGAAAATGGCGCACGATGTTCTCGACCACAACGATGGCGTCGTCGACAAGAATGCCAATCGAGAAAATCAGTGCGAACAATGTGACCCGGTTCAGGGTGTAGCCATACAGGTAGAACACGGCGAGCGTGAGGGCGAGCGTGACCGGCACGGCCAGCAGCACCACGCCTGATTCACGCCAGCCAAGGGCGAGCGCAATCAGCAACGTGACGGACAAGGTTGCAATGAACAGGTGCTTCAGAAGTTCATCGGACTTGTCCTTGGCGGTCTCGCCATAATTGCGGGTGACGGTGATGTTCAGATCATTTGGAAGCACATAACCGCGCAGTGCATTGACTTTGTCCAGCACGCGCCTGGAAATGTCGGTGGCGTTGGTGCCTTTCCGCTTGGAAAGTGTGATGGTTACCGCGGGATACTCCGCGCCTGCCGTCTGTCCCACTCCGCCGCGAGCATTGGCAAACAGTACGTAGGTATTGGCTTCGGTGGGGCCATCCTCAAGCTTCTCCGCAACGTCACGCAGGTAGACGGGCCGTCCAGCATGAACTCCGACGACTACCTGGCGGAGATCTTCGAGACTCGTGAAGAAGGTGCCCGCTTCCACCTGAATCTCGCGATTATCGCGGGCAAAACTACCGGCCTGACCGCGGGTGTTTGCGTTCTGGAGTTGTGTCACGATCGCGCCCGGCGTCAGGCCGTAGGCCGCGAGCCGTTCGGTGTCGAGCACGACTCGTATTTGCCTGGGCTGCCCGCCGATGATCCTGGTCTCCGAGACATCGTCGAGCGGTTTGAGCGAGTTTTCCAGTTCGCCGGCGATTCGCCGCAGGCGATAAGAGTCGTAATCTTTCCCCCACAAAGTCAGGGCCAGGATCGGCACGTCATCAATCGATCGAACCTTAATGATTGGTTGCGATACTCCGGGTGGAATGCGATCGAAGTTAGAGTAGAGCTTGTTGTACGTCTGGATGATCGCGTCTTCTTCCTTGGTGCCAACATAGAAACGCACAACCAACATGCTCACGCCCGGATGACTGATGGAATAGATGTACTCGACGCCCGGCACTTCGCGCAGCAACTTCTCCATGGGAAGGCTGACTCGCTGCGCGACTTCTTCCGAGGATGCGCCCGGCATCTGCACAAACACGTCGAGCATGGGCACCACGATCTGCGGCTCTTCTTCGCGCGGGGTTTTGAGAATACTGAAGGCGCCAAGAAGCAACGCCGCTACGATCACCAGCGGTGTCAGTTTCGAATCGATGAAGCTGCGGGCAATGCGACCGGCCAGGCGCAAACTCCCCGAAGACTGAGTCGCTGAGTTGGAACCTTGGTCAGCCATTACTCAGCCTCGACGCGTTTGCCGTTCAGATCAAGCGCACCCGGTTTCGCCACAACCCGCTCGCCGTCCTGGAGGCCCGCCAGCACTTCGATTCCGGACCCGGAGGTCTTGCCGAGAGAGATGTAACGCAGGCTCGCGACCTGGTTTTGGTCCAGCACAAAAATTCCCTGCAACTGACCACGTTCGACCACGGCCGAGCGCGGAATCAACAACGCCTTCCTTTCGCCACGGGAAAACTGGGCCCGCCCGAACAACCCTGATCGCAACCGTGTGTCGGTGGGCAACTCGATCTTGACCAGGAACGTGCGGCTTGCGGGATCTGCGGCCGGGACAATCTGCACGACCTTGCCTTCCAGGGCCGCATTGTCGAGGGCATCGATTGCGACCGGGACCTCGTGTCCTGTTCTTACATACTGAAGATCACTCTCGTTGACGGTAACTTCCAATCGATAGCGACCGATATCCTCAACGACGAAGATCGGCACGCCGGGTGAAGCCAACGTACCTGCGTCGGCCTTCTTCCCGGTAACCACGCCGTCAAACGGCGCGCGAATTCGCGTGTAACCGAGAGACGTACGGGCCTGGTTCAGAGCTGCCTGCGCCTGGGCCTCGCCCGCTTGCGCCATGTCGCGACGCGCGAGAGCAGACTGCTGACGGGCTTTCACCTCGTCGAACTCCTGCGGGCTGACCGATTTTCGTTCGTAGAGGCTCTGGTAACGCTTCAACGTCGATTGCGCCAGGGCCAGGTCGGAATCCGCTGCGGCGAGTTGCTGCTGGGCGGCAACGCTGGCAGCGGTTGCACGATCTACGGCAGCGCGCGGCTGGGAATCGTCAATGGCGGCGAGCACTTGACCTCGCTGGACGTGGTCGCCCTCGTGGGCACGAACTTCCACAATGTTCCCCATCATTTGACTTGCGAGATCGCTGGTTCGGGCGGCGTGCACGGTTCCAACCGCTTCCAGCAGATCAGGAACGCTGGCTGGCTGCACCGCTAGCACGGGAAGGTTTCGGATGGTTTCTGTGGCCGGTGCCTTCGCAGGTTGCTCGGTTGAGCAACTGCTGAGGCCGATCACTGCGGCTACTACCAAGGAACTGAGTCTTAATCCGGTATTTATGAAATTCATGGTTTCACCACGGGAGATTCTGAATTCAAGCTTCCGCTCGCCAACTCAAGGCTCGCGTAGCTGGTCTGGAGGTGATAAACACTCTCCCAGTAGTCGGTCTGGCTGCGGCGCACCGCATCTTCGGCGCCCAGCAAGTCGGTAATCGTGGTCAATCCGCTTTCGTAGCGGTCCTGGTTGATGCGCAGACTCTCCTTCGCCTGGGCGATTGCCGCTCGGGCGACGTCGATCTGTTGCCGATTTGCATCTGTCTCGTAGTAGGCCTGTCTGACTTCGAGGCGGACGGTGTCGCTAGCTGCCTGCTTCATCGCCACAACCTTCTCTTCGAGCGCTCGCTGCCGCGAAAGTTCCGCTCGTTTTGCGCCGCCCTGAAAGATGTCGATCTGCACTTCGATTCCGCCCAGCCAGTTGTTGCCTCCACCGCCAGCCAGGAACGTGGGGTTATCCATTTCCCAGCCCGCAAAAGCGTTCACACGCGGACCAAAGGACGACTTGGCCATCGAAACGCTCTGCCGCTGGGCTGCCTCCTCGGAGGCGATGCGTTTCAAGTCGGGGCGATTCGTGAGTGCCCGCTTTTCAATATCCTGTAGCGGCGGGATCGGAAGCGCGCGGTCAGACAATCCTTCATTGAGCAGGAACGGAGTTTCGACCGGCATGCCCATCGCCGTGTTCAGTTCCGCTCGTGCTTCCTCTAGGGTATTCCGGGCCCGGATTACTTCCTGCTGTCGCGCCGCCATGCGCACATTCGTGGTCAGCAGATCGGACTCTACCGTCAGCCCGCTGTCGAATCTGGCCTGACTGCTGTCCATGATCGACTGGGCGGTCTTGGCAGATTGCTCGGCAACTTCCAGTTGCTTGGCTGCCAGGAGTACGTCGTAATAGGAGCTGACCACGCGGAAGACAATCTCCTGGTCCGTACGGTCCAGTTGGTGTCCGGCGGCCTCGTTCATCTGTTTTGCCTGGTTCACCCCATGCCAGGTGGCGAACGAATCGAACAGGTTCCAGCTTCCCCCAAAGCGCGTGGTGAAGTTGCCGATGGACAGGGGCGTGTTCAGCTTATTGAGTGCTAAGTCGGCATTGGTGAAACGATGCTGCCGTAACTGGGTGCCAAACACGTAAACCGGGTCATCGCCGCGAGTCGCGGTTTCGGAAAAACTCAAGTGAGGCATAAGGAAAGAGCGTGCCTCGCGAACACCGGCAGAGGCAGCCTTTGTATCTGCGATCGCCGCCTTGCGCAACGGGTTTTTCTCTAACGCGATGTTCACTGCCTGTTGCAGCGTGAGCGTTGGAGGTTGACCCTCTGGCTGGGCCCAACTCGCCACTGGGAGCATGCATACGGTGGCCAGGCTCAGAACTACTTTGAGGGCAGCTTTCAACCCTGTACTCCCGCTGCTTGAGAAGGCTTCATCCACTCGGTCTGGTCTTCGACGATCGCGTAGGTGGTGTGAAAACTTGCGGTCTTCTGCAGCATGGCGCCCACGGAGCAATACTTTTCCTCGGAGAGACGGATGGCCTCCTCCAGCGCCGCCACGTCAATTTCAAAGCCGGTTACTACGTGGTGGATTCGCACTGCCGTAAATACCTGGGGCGGGCGTTCCGCTTGATCGGCTTCGACCCGCACCTCATAACCGGTCACTTTCTGGTGATACTTCTGGCGCAGCACGGTGACCACGTCGAATGCCGTGCACCCGGCCAATCCGGCGGCGATCAGTTCAATCGGCTTGGGGCCTGTACCTCCGGCGGCATCGTCTAAGAGCAGGTGATGGCCGCTTCCGGTCTGGGCCACAAATTGGCGCTGCTGCTTAAGTGGTTGAGTCAGTTCGACTTTGGCGGTGATCATCGTGGCCTCCTGCGGCTCGTGTCGTCCGAGCACACGAATAAATGCAGGCCAACGGATTTTGTTACAGGAAAAATCAGCGGGACATTCCGGGCGGGGACAAGCAATTATGAAAATCACTCTGTTTTCGATCGATGGGAGAAAAGCCGCAGAAATCCAGCCCCGGAGGGGCGGTCCAACTTAGCCCAGCGCTTTAGCGCTGGGGAGAGCAAAGGAAAAGACTCAAGTCCCAGAGGGACGACCGAGTTTTCGCAACAGGTAAATGGAGAGTCACAAGTTTGGTCTGACCGCCGCAAGGGCCTCTTCGTAATTCTTCAGCAGCTCCTTGCGGAGCCGGACCGCCTTCTTACTCGCGGGGCACTCTGGGGGGGACGTACGACACTGCTCAATGGTTGCTTCGAGACTGGAGAGGAAGGCCTGGCATGGTTCGCAGCCGTTCAGGTGCCGCTCCAGTTCTTCACAAAGCGAATCGTCCAACCGCTCATCGAGATAGTTTGAGAGCTCGGCGAACATGGCTTTGCAGCGCGCAGGTCTGGGTCGGCCGTTATTGGTCAGATCAGTGCCCGGCTGAACCCGCGAAGCGACGGCCGCTCTTCCGGAGCGTGGTTTCATCCCTTTCATCAGTTCTTTCCGCACAAACAACCTGGCGCGGTGGAGACGAACCCGCACAGTTCCAGAACGTAGTCCGGTGATCTCGGCAACTTCTTCGTCAGTCAGACCCTCCATGTCGCGCAGCACCAAAACAATGCGGTATGGTGGCGGCAGGCGCTGAATGGCGTCTCGTAAACGTTCCGCTTCCTCGCTACGGATGGCAAACGCTTCGGGATTGATGCTGCCATCGGCGCCCAACTGCTCAATCTCCCTACGATCGGGCATGAGTTCTTCCAGGGAGAGATCTGGCTTGGGGGCAAACTTGCTCCGGCGCCGGCTCATCAGGCAGCGGTTTTTAGCCACCTTATAGAGCCACACCACGAGCGCTTTGGGACTGTCGAATTTGGGCAGGTGCGGAACCGACTTGAGGAGCACTTCTTGCATGGTGTCTTCGGCGTCCTCGCGCTGGCCGCAGACGCGCATGCTAAAAGAGAATACGGTATTCTGAAGCAGTGCCAGTGCTTGCTCCAATGCAGCATCGTCACCCCGGCGCAACAATAGAACGGCCTGCTCTATTTCGGAACGCATCACCTCAAATGTAATTCTTCCAGGCCAGAAAAGACCATTCCATATCCAGTTCCGGCAGCGAGGTCACGATCTGATCCAAAGCAGTGGAACGAGGCCAGCCACGGCAAGAGTTGTCATGAGCGAGAGGCTCTGCAAACCCGTTTTCCGGTCGGCGAGGCTACAGGCGTAAATTCCTTTGACCAAATTGTTGCTGGCTGCGGCGATGAGAACTGCGGCTGCCGCAATATTCAGAGGAGTGAGCGTGCCTGCCGCCTGGGTCATCCCTAGGATAAAAGGATCTACGTCGGTAATACCCATGATGGCGGCCAGAGTATTCACTCCCGCTCTGCCAAGATAGGCCACTGCCAACTGGGTAGCGACCAGCATTACCAGGAATAAAACGGCGAAGAAAAACGCGGCGCGCAGTTCGAGTGGATTCTTGGGCTCGAACTCCCGCTGTACCGGCTGAGTACTGGCATCTGCTCTGCGCGTCCAGAGCCAGCCGACGCCGAGCGCGGCGCCAGCGAGTACAAGAAAAGGAAGCCCCAGCACAGACATCAGTTGCCGGTTAAACAGCGCCAAGAGCGCGACCAGCCGAAGGTACATGACGCCCGATGCGATCAAAATGCCACCGGCAAAGAGGTGAGGATGCTGTTCACGCGCGGCCCGGCGCGCCATCACGACCGTAGTGACCGTCGATGAATATGCTCCGCCCAGCAACGCCGCCAGCACAACTCCCCCTCGTTGCTTGGTTGCCTTCTGCAGAACGTAACTGCCATACGAAATGGAGCTGACCGCGATGACCACAAGCCAAGTCTTGAAAGGGTTGATATGGAATCGAGTAAACTCCTGATTCGGGAATACAGGCAGGAGGACGCCGGTCAAAAGTAGAAACTTGGCGAATGTAAGAATCTCATCTGGAGCGATGCGAACGGCAAGCTTCTCCAGAGCTGCTTTGAGATCGAGCAGGAGCAGGCTGGCTACGCTCAGTGCGGTAGCAGTCCAGAAATGTCCATAGCAGACCAAAGCTCCCACAAGGAAGGTTGCGAGACCGGACATCTCTGTCGTTACGCCCGCGGCTTCAGCAGTGGAAAGCTTGTGCCAGTAGGACAAAAGCAAGAATCCCGCGACTACCAGAAAGCCAACTGTCAGTGCCAGCAGTTGTTTGCCCGCGAGAAGGGCGATGGAATAACCAATCAGTCCGATGAGCGGGAATGTGCGTACTCCGCCGAAGGAGTACGAGCCTGCGGTCACCTTGTGTTCTTCCCGCTCAAGCCCTATCAGAAAAGATAAAAAAAGGACGAGAACAATCTTCAGAGCTTCGGCGGGCAGCAGGTGGTAGAGTCCCACTAAAATCGCACCTCCCAGCAGACGGGTCATGCTCATTCTACTCTGCTGCAGATCTTCTCGCGGGAAAAGCCCCGACTTGTCGGCAAAACCTACTCAGGTGCCGGGAATGCCGACACTGAATGGTGCAAATCACTTGTAAGTTATTGCATTTACTCAACGGCATCTGGATTGCTGTTTATGAATTGGCCGCTGGCTAGCGGCAAGGAGGTCAATCTACATGGCAAATGATTGGACATTTTGGCTGCAGGTGATGAACCTCGCATTGGTCGCGGTCACACTCTTGGCGGCGCTGGTGGTAACGGGCGCTGTGGGCTGGGAGTTGTGGGCGCGAAGGGAACACAAGGCGCGTGCGGCGGACAGCCTTGAGCAACTCTGGGCGATGCCGCATGCGGACTTGCACACTCTATCTGTACCAGGGTTGGGGCTCACCATGGCCGATGGAGGCGAGAAAGTCGAGCCTTCGGAGGCAGAGTCTTCAGAGAACAAACCGCGGCGGAAGTGAGTTATGGCGTGCCCCTTTCTTAGAGAAGGCCGTGCGCGATACTGCCATGCTGCGCCAGTGCAGAAGTTGATCCTGGACGGGCCCGGGGTGGTGGCCGACGGCGGCCGCTGTACGTCATCGGAATACCGGCAGTGCCCATTGGCCGCCTCGAGCCCACCGCAACTGGAGCGCTGCCCGCATCTGGAAGAAGTCCGGGTGCAATATTGTGGCGCTTCGCCGGTGCCGAAGCTGGTGCCTTTCAGCGACTCGCAACTCTCGAGTTGCACCAGTAACAGCTACCGCTATTGCGAATCCTATTTGTCGCTCGCGCGACCCCACGCGACGACTCCGCCACCCCATCTTCTATATACCCCAAACCACTTCTGGTTAGACACGGAGGAATCCGGGTTGTGTCATATCGGGGTCGATGGGTTCCTGGCCGGTGTGACCGGGAATGTGGACGGCGTAACCTTCGTAACGCTGCATGGAAGCCATTGTCCCGCTCTGACGCTTACCATCAATGGAGTGGAATGGCCCATGAGTTTTCCGAACCCACTGCTGATTGAGAGAGTAAACAGCCGGGTTCGCAGCGATCCGGCGAGGTTGACTGCCGACCCTTACGGCGCAGGCTGGTTGTTCGAAGGCTGGGAACTGCCGGGCCGGACGCGCGCCGGCCTCATCTCCGGGCCGCAAGCCGCGGCGTGGCAGGCTGAGGAGCAAGAGCGGCTGGCGCGCGAAATCCACGAGACGCATGCGTTGGACTGTGATGGCGGCGTGCCCGTACGTGGAGTCGCTCAGTTGCTATCGCGGCAGCATCTGGTGTGTTTGTTCCAGCATTTCTTTTCCAGGAAGGACTGGACGGTGGAGGAATGACCACGTCACGGAACATTCTTGCCTTCGGACTTGGACTTGCGGTCACGCTGTTGGCCGGGTGGGTGGCGTTTCCGCGCGTGCTCTACGTGCAAGAACAACAGCCGCTCGAATTCCGGCACAAGACGCACGCGGAAAAATCCGGAGTGGCGGAGTGCAGCCAGTGCCACGCGCTTCGCGATGACGGCACGTTCGCCGGGATTCCAGCGATGGAGACTTGCGCCGGTTGCCATTCCGAGAAGATGGGAACAAGTAAGGCGGAAGCAATCCTGGTGGACACGTACATCAAGCCGGGAAAAGAAACTCCGTGGTTGGTATACGCGCGGCAGCCGGCAAACGTCTGGTTTTCGCACGCCATCCATGTAAAGCGTGCCAATCTGGCTTGCGTCGAATGTCACTCGACTTATGGCGAGTCAGACGAGCTGCGCATTTATGAGGTAAATCGCATCAGCGGGTATAGCCGCGATATTTGGGGGCACTCGATCTCGCGCCTGCGACGTGCGCCGCACGAGGGAATGAAGATGAGTGACTGCGAAGACTGCCATCGTCGGCACAACCTCGAGGTGAGCTGCCTCGGTTGCCACAAATAAAGGAGAAGTATGAAGCTCACACGACGAGATCTGCTGTGGGGTGTAGCCGGGACGGCGGGTCTGCTGGTCACACCGGTGCCGTGGAAACTGCTGGATGACGTTTCCATCTGGAGCCAGAACTGGCCATGGATTCCGCAGCCCTCCCACGGCCCGGTCGAAGTGAAGCAGTCGTTCTGCACGTTGTGTCCGAATGGATGCGGAATGCGCGTGCGGATGGCCTCGGGGTGGCCGGTAGGGGTTGCGGGCGTGAGCAGTCACCCCATCAGCCGCGGAGCGTTGTGCCCCCTCGGCTTCGGAGCGCACCAATTGAACTGGCATCCGCAGCGGTTGCGCACGGTGCGTCATGGAGCCAGTTCTTCCTCGTGGGAAGCAGCACGGGCGGCATTTGCCAAGGCCTGCAGTGAAGGTCCAATCGCGATCATCGATGGCTACCCTGGGCGTGCGGCTTCAGCGGTGTTCGAGACTTTTGCTCAAAAGCGGAACGGCAGCTATCGCGCGGTTCCAGGCCCGGAGACTCAGGCCCTGGCGCCTTATGCAAGCTGGAGCGGCGTGCCTACAGCCGGGTTGGGTTACGACCTTGAGAACGCGCAGACCATCGTCAGTTTCGGCGCGCCGTTGCTGGATGGGTGGGGAACTCCCGGACGGTTCACACGATTGTGGGCCGAGCGAGCAGCCGGCTCTGCGGACCCGCAACTGCGCCTGATTCAGGTGGAAGGCTCGCTATCGAGAACGGCCGCGCGGGCGTGGCAATGGGTGGCAGTTCCTGCTGGAGCTGAAGCCGCTCTGGCTGCGGGACTGGCGCGCGTGCTGCTCGATGAGCATCTTGTCCGGGTGCGCGGCCCGATGCCGCCAATAACACTCGCTGAAGCGGCCGAGCAGACCGGGCTCAGCACCGGCGCGATCACCGATCTGGCGCGGACGATGGTTGCAAGGCCTCCCGTGGTGGCGATCGCAAACGACGACAATCCGGCGATTGCGGCATTGAATGTGGTGCTGGGCGCTGCCGGAGCCCGCGGCGGCATCGTGCGGAGATCGAAACAGGCCCAGCCGTATGCTTCCGCCGAGGCTGGCATCGACTCTGTGCGCGCGGTGCTGATCGATTCCACCGTTCCTTGGGACTTTACCCCGCGGACCAATGCCGAGGTCTTTCGCTTTGCCGCGTGGGATGGAGGATCGAGCACAGCCGATTGGCTGCTGCCGTCGCCGGGCTTCCTGGAAGAGTTGACCGATGTTCCCACCGTGCCCGCGGCGGCGATTGAGACCTACGCGGTCGCTCCCAGCTTGCTGAAGGCGCCGCCCGAAGTGCAGAGTGCCGCGCAATTCCTGGGCGGCATCGATCCCGAGTTGATCACGGTGGAGAAAATCATTCACGCCCGTTGTGCAGATCTCTTCCGTGGGTGCGCGGGAACTGTGCAGGGACAGGAAGCGACACCCGTTGCCAAGTTCGCATCGGTTCAGAAGCTCGAAGAGCAACTCTGGAAAGGGGCAGTCTGGATCGGCGAAGCGCCGCGGTTCGCCGCTTTTCGATGCGAGTTGAAGGAGTGGCCGGCAAGCGTGCGTTCCGCGCCGCCTTTGAGCTGGTCTAAAGCCTGGCGCGCACCGGTTTTGCCTCCCTTGGCCACAAAACTCTACCAGGAATCCAGCTTGCGTGAAGCGCCGGATCGGAGGAACGCATGAACGCCCGTTACGGCATGGTCATCGACCTGGATCGCTGCACGGGTTGCGGCTCATGCATGGTGGCATGCGCGGCCGAAAACAATGTGCCACCACTTCCGCAAGCGACTCCTCGAACCGGGACGACACCGATGTTGGTGCGCAGAGTGTCGAACGGAATGGAGGGAGGAGCACAGCGCGAGGTGTTCATCCCGATCACGTGTATGCATTGCGAGCACGAGACGCCATGTGTGAGCGTGTGCCCGCAGCAAGCTGTCGAAGTGGATAAAGCTACCGGCATTGTCATGCAAATGCCGCAGCGCTGTCTGGGATGCCGGTATTGCATGACCGCGTGTCCGTATCACGCACGCTACTTCAACTGGTGGGATCCGGCGTGGCCTGCGGGCATGGAGAAGAGCCTGAATCCGGGCGTCGCGGTGCGGATGCGGGGGGTCGTGGAGAAGTGCAATATGTGCCATGCGCGGTTGCATTCTGCGATGGCGAAGGCAGCGGCAGCGGGAAAGCGCGAAATCAATCCTGCCGACTACGTTCCAGCTTGTGTCGAAGCTTGCCCGACGGCGGCGATCCAGTTCGGGAATCTGGCCGACCCGAACGATCCGGTCTCTCACGAAGCGCATTCCCCCGATGCATTCCGGTTGCTGGCGCGCCTGGATACCGAGCCGAAGGTTTATTACAAGTCCAAGGAGGAATGGGTGAGAGCGCTGGCAGAGTCCAAGTCCGGTCCTGGGTCGGAGGTGAAACATGGCTAGCACCGCTTTGGCAGACAGTCGCTGGATCGCTCGAGGCGCGGAGCGGACCTCGCTCTCGCAGTTCTTGCTCTGGCTGGCTCCCTGGGCGGTTGTGCTCGCGCTGGGGGTGTATGCGGCGGGGCTGTGTCTGGGTTACGGGTTGAACCAGACCAACATGGACAACCGCTTCGCCTTTGGCCTGTGGATCTTTTTGGATCTGGGTGTTATTGCGCTGGGCGCGGGTGCGTTCTTCACGGGATTTCTGGTTTACATTCTGAAGCGCGCCGAGCTGCAGCCGATCCTGAATACTGCCGTCGTTGTTGGCTTCATCTGTTACAGCGGGGCGGTTGCCATATTAATGGTGGATGTGGGGCAGCCATTGCGCGCGTGGTTCACCTTCTGGCATCCGAATACGCACTCGATGCTCACCGAGGTCACGTTCTGCATTTCCTGTTATTTGCTGGTGCTCTGCCTGGAATACATACCGATCCTGCTGCGCAACCGCCAGTTGCGCAAGCTGCCTTCGTTCCTGGTGTTTGAACATCAGCTCCACAAACTGGTGCCGGTGCTGGCAGGCGTGGGAACGCTGCTCTCGTTCTTTCACCAGGGATCGCTGGGCGGACTTTATGGAGTGCTGCGCGGCCGTCCCTTCGCTTTCCGGGAAGGGTTTTTCATCTGGCCTTCAACCTTCTTCCTGTTCATTTTGTCTGCGATTGCTTCGGGGCCGAGCTTTCTGATGTTGGTGACGGCAACGGTCGAGAAAGTAACCGGGCGACGCCTGGTACCGCAGGAACTTTTTCAGCGACTGGGATTTATTTCCGGCGTGCTACTCGCGATTTACATCGCAGCCAAGTCGATTGACACGCTGATCTGGTTGAACTTCACTTCGCCTTCGGTGGGCTTCGCTCCGTGGCAGTATTACAGCTACAAACCATTTGGCTTGCCGATCGTGTTTGCGGAGATTGTGCTCTTTGGCCTGCTTCCAGCTTTTCTGCTCACCTACCGCCGCACAGCAAAGCGGCGTGGATTGCTTCTGAGTGCGGCAGCGCTGGCTTGTGCGGGCATACTGCTGAACCGCTTCGTTCTCACCGTGCAAACCCTGGCTTTGCCGACTTTGGCTTTCGACGAATTCCTGCACTACACGCCGAGTTGGCAAGAGGTGGCTAGCTTCGGTGGCGTACTGGGATATGGAGTCATTGTCTACTCCTTGTCGTATCGCTACCTGCCGTTGTTTGCACATCCGAAAGGAGAAACCACAAATGTTTCCGGGAGTTGATGGATTCCGTTGGACATTGGGCCACATTCTGTTTCTGTCTCTGTTTTTTGCCGTGGCGCTGACCATTCTGGTAACGGTGGTCTCCGCCGTATGGCGCACGGTGCGCGACTTCCGCACCAATCGGGCGATCGAGTTGTGCTGGAAGTCGGACTTTGCGCAGTTGCCGGAGACGGAACGCCGCTGCCGCCACGAACTTGCGGGCCGAGTGATGTCGAGAACCTGCGACAACGCCTTTGATTGCCGCCATTGCAGCAATTACTCGCAGTTCGCGGTGCAGCCGGCGAGGGGAATCGTCCACGACCTGGGGATCAATTATTCGAAAGACCGCTTTTACCATCGGGGCCACACCTGGGTGAAGCCGGAGGAGGACGGCACACTCACCATCGGCCCCGATGAATTAGCTGAGCGTCTGGTCGGCAGTCCCGATTCCATCACCATGCCCGACATGGGCACTGAGATTGAGACCAATGGGACCGCCTGGCAGATGACGAAGAACGGAAAAGAGATTCGGGTTCGTGCTCCCATTGAGGGGACGGTAATTGGTATCGGAGGCCCGAAGGACGGCTGGTATCTGAAGATACGTCCGCGGCTGAATCCAAGCGATCCGGTAACGCTGCGTCATCTTCTCCGTGGACCCGAAGTTCACTTTTGGCTGTCACGGGAACTGGAGCGGTTGCAACTGCAACTCCGGGCGCCGAACACTGCGCCCAGCCTGGCGGACGGCGGAGTGCTGGTAGCTGGCGTGATGGACGCCATGCCAGAAGCCGACTGGGGCACGGTGCTCGCCGACACGTTTCTGGAAACTTAGGGGGAGTTTGCGGCTCGATTCTGAATGTTTACTCAGGAGGTATTAACCCATGTCTTATGGGTACCCCCCCTCCTCCCTACCCCGGTCTTTTGGAATCAAAGACTTAGGATGTCGTCCCCGCCAGGTCTTTGAGTTTAAAGGACTTTCTGGTTAAAGTCTTTATAAACCAATAACTTACGGGATCCGTTCCCCTTCGACTGCGCTCAGGGTCACGCCCGCTGGACACCTCAACTTAACTTTTCAAAGAGCGCTGAGAATGGGTTTGGGGCGGTCAAACTGCCCCAATCAGATCTTTATCGTCGAGCGCGACGGGTCTTAAGTCAATGGATTTCGATCCGGATGATATGTGCTCAAGAACGTTGCACTCGTCTGCCCAATGGCCCCTTCTCGAAAAGCGCGAGAAGGGGCGCACCCCCAGTTATCTCTCGGGCAGCATTCCAGAGATAGCTCGGGGGGGAACTTACAGGCCGGAGAAGTTGGCCACCCGCCGTAATGGGGATTTTTCGTCAGCCTGTTCGTCAAGATACGAGTATCACCACTTCTTTGAGCATCTTCCACGTGGAGCCGTTCTTCTCCATGGCGACGTATGAAAGGGTGGCACATAAGCCGCCGCACGAGTTGCTGACATAGAACAAGCACTGCTTGCCGTCGGGGCTGAAGCCTACCCGCGATAGCCACATATACCCTTGTGCTCCCGGATACTGTTTGTAGTACTCCGGCCAAGAGCCGACATCCTTCATAATCGAGCCGATCTTTTCCTGCGAGACGAGTTGGTACGGTAAGGGCAAATCGAAGCGCCGCGTTAGTTGCGCCTGTTTTTCGTTCGCTCGGTGGAAATTGCTAATTGTGGCAACCCGAAGTGATGGCGCTTCCTTTCGCAAGTACTTCTCTACTCCGCCCGATGGCAGACTGTGGTCTTCGGCAAGGTCTTGCAGGTCTTCCTTATCCGATTGTGTCCTGTTACCAACTACGATTTGAGCGATCGGTCTCCCAACTCGATCCTTCCCGACCGCTCCAACAAACGACTGGCTTATGTACGCAGAGAAGACTTCATATTCGGCCTCAGTGGCTTCCGCGCTTTCACCAGATGACGTTTGCCCCACGGCTCCGAGCGAGGCGAGCAGGCCGATAGCGATTCCGACCTTAAGCATCAAACAGGTTCTCATGGTGAACAATTATCTTCGGGATGACGGCGAATAGGTAGATTACTGGGCGGGTGGCGCACATCTGCGGGGTCCGAATACACCAACGTCGATTCTTGACTCGCGAACCCGAGCCCAAAATGGGGTGCCGCACTTCTCGCGGTTTTCGAGAAGTGCGTAGCAAGCTGCTCGCACCATGAGCTCTTGATTTTCACTTCCGTTTGCCGACCTAGGCTGAGCCTGCGACGCAAAGGCTCCTGGTGCCGGCGGTGAGCTGGCCCCTTCTCGAAAAGCGCGAGAAGGGGCGCACCCCCGGTCGTGATGCTGCCAACAGGTCGGGGCTGAGAGGGAGTCAGACCAGCGGAGATATTGGCCACCCGCCCGTCCCTACGCGATCTGTGGTTCAGTGCGTGATCTCGTAGTGCTTGAGCTTGTCGTAAAGGGTCGAGCGATCAATGCCCAGGGCGGCGGACGCCTCTTTGACGTTGCCGTGTTTCCTCTCCAGTGCGGCTACGATGGCCTTGCGTTCGAGTTCGTCGAGAGAAACATCGGGGACTTCCCAATTCTGTGACGCCCCAGGGCTCCGCTGGAGCCAGGAGAAATCCTGCTCGTCGAGCGTGCCGTTGCGACAGGTTACAATGGCGCGCTCGATTACGTTTTCCAACTCCCGCACATTGCCCGGCCAATCGTAGGCAATCAACAGCTTTAAAGCCGCTGCCGAAACACCGCTGATATCCTTGCCCAGTTCGCAGGAGATGCGCTGCACGAAGTGTTCCGCCAACAGGGGAATATCCTCGCGCCGTTCGCGCAGCGGTGGAATGCGAATCTCAATCACGTTCAGGCGATAGTACAAATCCTCGCGGAACCTCCCCTGCTTGACCTCGTCGGCAAGGTTCTTGTTGGTGGCGGCAATGATGCGCACATCCACCTCTACTTCTTCAGTGCCTCCGACGCGGTAGAAGCGGCGCTCCTGCAAAACCCTGAGAAGGTCGGCCTGCAATTTCGGTGAGATATCGCCGATTTCATCGAGGAGGATGGTGCCTCCGTCGGCCAGCTCAAACTTGCCTTTCGCTTGCGCGTTGGCGCCGGTGAAGGCGCCTTTTTCATAGCCGAACAACTCACTCTCCAGCAAGGTTTCGGTCAGCGCGGCGCAGCTCACGGTGATGAACGGCTTGGCGGCGCGGTCGCCGGAGAAATGGATGGCTCGCGCCACCAGTTCCTTGCCGGTACCACTTTCGCCGCGAATCAGTACCGTGCTGCGCAAACTGGCGATGTCGCGGGTCAAGGCTAGAAGGTCTTCCATGCGCGCATTCTTGGTGATGATGTCGTGGTGCCGGTATTGGCGGCTGATCTTCTTGCGCAGGATCGCGTTTTCGCTCTGTAACTTCTTGAGCTTCAGGATGCGCGAGACCAGCATCGAGATTTCCTGGGGATTACAGGGTTTGACGATGTATTCCTGCGCGCCTTCTTTCATGGCCTGAATGGCGGTATCGACGGTAGCGTAGGCGGTGATGATGATGACCGACGCTTCCGGACGAATGCGATGGATCTCCATCATGGTCTCGATGCCATCCATGCCGCCGGGCATCTTCAAATCGATGAAGCAGATGACGTAATCCGTCGACTTGGCGAGCTCCAGCGCCTTCTGTCCATTGGACGCGGTGTCGACTTGGTAGCCATCTTCGCGCAACCAGGCAGCCATCGATTCGCACATCACATCTTCATCGTCCACGACCAGGATTACCCAACTCTTCTTCATACTCCTCCTAGCGAAGTAAATCGCTCGACCAACCGCGTGCCGCAACGCGCGCAGTATTGTTCTTCTTTGCCATCGACCAACTCGATGTGGGTGGCGAGGCTCATGGGACACTTCGGCTCGGAACAATGGGCAAGTCCGAAGGTGTGTCCCAATTCGTGCAGTACCTCTTTGACAGTACGCTCGCGGAGCAAGCTTTCATTCGCGGGAAGGCCGTAAAATTCCTGGTGCAGACGGCAAAGCGAGACCACGGCGATGGGACCATCAAGATGCGCCTGTCCAAACAGAAACGTGAGCATCGGAATCGCCAGGTCCACGTCCGTGACCCCGAGAACCCGGGTGGCGTCGGGCGGAGCATTTTGAGCCAGCATCTTCATGATCTCTACCGACTGGTATTGCCCTCGCTTTCTGTCATAGGCGGCTTCCGGAAGCGATAAAGGAGGCAATCGCCGAAGCGGAAGCGGAAACCATTCGGCGGCCGCGTTTTCGATCCATTCCAACGCTTTTTCGGGCACACTCCCGATCGCCACGAGACATAGAGCACTCACACGCCATGCACCTGCACTTCTCTTTGCTCGGCACCGCCGCTGCGCGACTTCAGTGGGAGAGTGACGGTGAATGTCGTGCCTTCATTCCGCCGGCTCATCACCTCGACTTCACCTTCGTGAGCCTTCACGATCCCGTAGAGCACGGCCAGCCCCAGGCCGACTCCCTTGCCATCGGCCTTGGTGGTGAAGAAAGGATCGAAGATCTTGTGCAGGTTTTCCGGGGCGATGCCTTCACCGGTATCCTGAACGCAAAGCTCCACGTTGTTGCCACCATCGACCAAGCGGGTGCAGATGGTCAGCTTGCCACCACCCTGCGACTGCATGGCCTGAGCGCCATTCAAGACGAGATTCAGGATCACTTGCTGTATCTGCGACGAGTCGCACTCGACCGGCGGGAGATCCTCCTGCAATTCCAGAACAACTTCGGCGTTGATCAGCTTCAGTTTGTGCCCGGCCAGACCGAGCGTGGTGCGAACCAGCTTATTCAGATCTGCAGGAGCGCGCTGCGGCTTGGAACGGCGCGAGAATGCCAGCAGGTCCGACACAATGCGTCCGACGCGGGCGGTCTCAGATGAGATCAAGCTGAGGTACTTGCGGAATTCTGCCTCGCGTCCCTGCGGGTACGCGCCACTCGCCATCAGGCGCTCCAGCAACATGGAAAGGTTGAGCACACCGGAAACGGGATTGTTGATCTCGTGAGCCACGCTGGCCGAGAGCGTGCCGAGAGTAGCCAGGCGATCGGCTTGGATGAGCTTGCGTTGGGCAGTTTGCAGTTGCAGGGTGCGCTCTTCCACCTTGCTCTCCAGCGTCTGCTGCATCTCGTTCAACTCGGCGACGGCTAATTTCAAGCGCTCGCGCATCAGGTTGAAGGAGTCCACCAGGTCATCGATTTCCTGGCTTCGGCGGGTGGCTTGGATAGGCCGATCGAGTTCCATGGCGCTCACGGCCTTGGTGCCTTCGATCAGTTGTTGAATCGGGGTGGCGACAAAACGCCGCGTGAACAAGATGACGAAGGCGGCTCCGATGCACACTTCCAGCGCAGTTGTAATGACGGCTTGCAACATCATGGACCGGGTCTGCCGCTGGACGGGATCCAATCGCAGAGCAATATCCACAATGCCGAGCACCTTGGTAGAGGCGCTGTGAGCATGGCAACTGGCGTTGCTGCACGAAGGCTCATTGTAGATGGGCGTCACCATGTTGATGGTCTTGATGCCGTTCGGCGAAGTGGCATAACGAACGCGTGCGTCTTCGGTGGGCTTATCCCGAGCTGGTCCTTTGCTGTGACAACTAACGCAGACTTCGTTGGATGAGTTGCTAAGGCTCGGGTGCTCGCGCGCATCAGTCGAGAACATGAGCCTGCCCTCGCGATTGAACATGCGGATGCGATCGACGCCTTGTTTGTCGGCAATCATGCGCATGATCTCATACGCGGCCTTGCGGTCGTCGTCGAGCATGGCATGCCAGGCGGCACCGGTAATGCTGCGGGATAACTGATCCGCCCCCAGGATCATGGTCTCTACTAAGCGTTGCTTCTGGCTGCGATAGTCGAAGTATCCTCTGATACAACTGATGGCAACGATCAGTACGGTGAACGAAAGAATCAGCTTGGGGCCAAGTTTGCGAGGCATTTGGGCCCTTAACACCGGGATTCCCCTAAATCAAAGATACACAAGGGAATGGAGCCCTTGCAGTGATTCTTACCGCGCCCAAGAGTGATCTTGGTCACAGGGAGGGCATCTCATCTCAACAGCTCGTCGATAGTCACGATATCAACTAACCCAGAGCAGCCGTAGATTGCCGGTAGAACGCGATTTGCCGGGTGGATACGGCGCAATTGCGCGACTCGCTCCGTTCCGGCACGATAAGCCGGAAGGTACATTCGGCCGAGCAAGGGATGGCGTCCCCAGGCGCCAGAGAGTTTGTCGGCGCGTTCCTCGGTGACGAGAAAATCGCGGCGCAGCGTGGCCGCGACCTCCGCCTGTGGCCTTCCCTCACCCCAGGTCAGATACGAGGACTGGTTCTTGGCATCGTCCTGCAAGAGGGCCAGCAGCACTCCGATCTGCAGATCTTCGTCTGGCAATTGCTCGACTTCGGTGACGCCGTGGGCGATCAGAATTGCGTTATTGGCGAGGCCCTCGAACAGCGTGGCAGCGCGCGTGTTCATGGTGAGCACGGTCGTCTCAAAGCCGGCTTTCCCGCGCACGTACAAATCCTGCAGATAAGCGAAGGTGGTCACATGGCCCGGCACAACCTCGTGACTGACCAGATGTTCAAACTCGGGAAACGAAATCTGCAGCGAGGCATTGATCTCGTAGGTGGCTTCATATTTGGGAGAGCCGTCCGCATTTCGGGCACGCCCGATGTAATTCATGGAGCCGGAGAACCAGGCATCTTTGATGGGCAGAAATTCGATGTTCGCGCGCGGCACCGGCGCCAGTTCTTTCGGGAGGTAGGGTAGCAGATTCTTGGCGCAGAGCTGGTCAAGCTGTGCAATCACCGCCGCGCTCAGAGCGCGCACCGACGCCAACGGGGCCACGCGCTCGCGGCGCCAGCCGTCGACCGCCTTTAACAGCGTGTTCGAGTCCGACGATGCATAGCCAGCCCGGCCGAGCAATTCGGCAACGCGAGCCCGCTTTTTCTCCGGCTTGGAAGGCTCGGGCGGCTTGCCCGTCGAGGCTTCGACGCAGCGAGGGTAGGGGACCGGCTTGCCTTTGCCCAGGACTTCCATAGCGAGGTCCCACATGACGTCGAAGCAATCCGCCAGGCTGATCAGATAAGGCTTGCGCAGGGCCGCGGACGGTCGTGCGAGCTTTCCTGCTGCTTCGCGGATTCCCGCAATAGCCCTGGGAAGATTCACTTCGCGGAGATACTGCTCTACCGCATCGCGATCTATGGTTTTGCCCGAGACACCTCCGGAGTCACGCAGCCGTTTCGCGGCTGGATGCGTGTAGGCAACGGGTAGGGGTTCGTCGGAAAACCAGCAATCGGCGATGAATCGTCCGGTGCCCGAGGGGCACATGACGTCGCCACCCCAAAGTGTGTCGATACCGAGAACTGCATCTGCCACGTAGCGGCCGACTTGATCATTCTTGATTACGGCACTCGTCTTTTTTCCTGAGCTTGCCTTCGCGACGGCCGGCTTCTTTGCGGCAGCTTTGCGCGAAACGTTTTTCCGGGAATCGATCTTCTTCAACTCTTTCTTCTTTGATTTTCGAGGCATTAGAGCTCCTTTTCTTTCCTGAGGGAACCGAACCAGACATAAATGCAGAGGCCAATGAAGAACAGAGCAGAAACGGATTGCGAGACTAGATCGTTGGAATAGAAAGGCGTTTGGATCAGATCTTCGCGATACCAGTGGGACAGGTGCAAGGCCGCGCCGATCACGCCGCCGAGCGCGCCCCCGGCCATCAGGCCTGAGGCGATGATGATGCCGCGCTCGCGGATGCTCTTGCCGTGTTCGCCACCAATTTTTTCACCGCGCTTGTTGACCAGGTGCGAGAGGAATCCGCCGGTCAAGATCGGCGTGGTCAGCTGGAGCGGCAGATAGATTCCGAGCGCGAAGACCATGGAAGAGAGGCCGAGCATCTCCAGCACCACGGTGATCATGGCGCCGATGCCGAACAGCATGTAGGCGACCGGTTGGCCGCTCATGAATCCCGAGACCACGGCTTTCAGAGCGGAGGCTTGGGGCGCGACCAGGACCTGACGCAGGTCGCCGGGAGCTGCTTCTCCAAACTGGTAGGCCTTGGCGAGCAGGACGATGGTTAACCCCGCGGTGATCGCCGACGCGACGACGCCGATGAACTTCACCTTCTGCTGCGCGGAAGGAGTGGAACCGATCCAGTAGCCGGCTTTCAGATCGGTAATGAACTGGCCGGAGGCGCACAGGGCGACACAGACCATGCCGGCCAGGGCCATCACGAAGAACATGCCGGTCGTGCCGGAGAGTCCGAACTTCAGCAACACCACTGCGGAGACGATGACGGTCAACAAGGTCATGCCGCTGGCGGGATTGTTGGCCGTGGTAGCAATCGCATTGGCCGCTACCGTGGTGAAGAAGAATGCGAAGAGCAGGGTGAGCGCCAGGCCCACCGCGACCACGGTCCACGAAACATGAAGGAGTCCGAAGAAGGCGGCTACTGCGATCGTGCCGACGACCACGCCGAGGAGAATGGTGACTATGGGAAGGTCACGGTCGGTGCGTTCCATTTGCGCCGCTTCGCCGTGGCGGAAGGCGTGCAGCGCGATGCCGAACGATGCGGTAATCACGCGCAGCGACTTGAGGAGGCCGGCGAGACCGGCGGTCGCGATGGCTCCCACGGCGATGAGGCGCACGTAATTGCGGTAGATGTCCGAGGCCGCCATGTGCGAAATGGGGATGGTGGCGGGATAGACCGTGGTGTCGCCCATGTGGCTGCCGATGAACCAAATCAGCGGGACGAGCACGAAGTTCACCAGAATGCCGCCGCCGCAAAAGATCAGGGCGATGCGCAGGCCGATCACGTAGCCGATGCCCAGGATGAAGGCAACCGCGTCGAGATTAAAAACCATGCGGCCACGATCGGCGAGTGAACGCACTACAGGTACGAACTGGAAGTTCAGGTACTCCTTCCAGACGTGGAAGGTGGTGACAAAGAAGTCATAAATCGCGGCGATGACCGTGGCCTGCAGCAGCAGTTTGGCTTGCGATCCGCCCTTCTCGCCGGTGACGAGGACTTCGGTGATCGCCGTAGCCTCGGGAAATGGAAACTTACCGTGCATTTCGCGCACAAAGTAGCGCCGCAGCGGAATGAGGAAGAGGACGCCCAGGCAGCCGCCCGCCAGGCAGATGAAGATGGTCTGCGCCGGGTGCGGGTCGAGGTGGAGAATGTAGAGCGCGGGCAGGGTGAAGACGGCGCCGGACACCACGGCGGCGGAGGCGCCGCCCATGCCCGTGATGATCATGTTCTCGAGCAGGGTGGAGCGCCGTTTGTAGACGCGCGCCAATCCTATGGCGAGGATGGAGATGGGAATCGCCGCCTCCATGCCCTGGCCGACCTTAAGTGTCGAGTAGGCCGAAGCTACGCTGAAAACGATGCACAGCAAGGTGCCCCACAGCACCGCGCGCCAAGTTACCTCCGGTGGCGCCGTACTGGCGGGCACCAGCGGCAGGTAGATTTCGCCGTCCTTCAGCGGTTGGTACGCGTTTTCAGGAAGAGACTTGGTTTCAACATCGGCCATGGGTGAACGAGCCTCCTGACCGGGACAAAGACTCGACATCATCGTCGCCCCATCTCGGTCCTCTCGGGAGAAGGGCCGCGATTGTCAACCAGCAAGTCAAACACAGGGTGCAGAGCCACGGCAAGGAGGGAGGTCACACCGGGGAGGGAATTTGGAGGCGATCTCCTCAGCAATCGAGGCGTTGGGACTTATTTCTGGGTGATTTGCCGGACCACTTCCTCTACCGCCAGTTTTACTTCTGGCGAGACTTCAGTTCCAGGTTCAAATCGCCGTCCTTCGATGCCGAAGACTCGCAGCCGGTGTGGCAGTCGGTCGAGGACACGAGCCAGAGTGATGGCTTCGGATAATCCCAATCCGTGGGTGGACGTAGATCGGCGAGTTGGGAAATTTGTTTGCCAGCCCTCCCAGCGCCACACCGTACCGGCAGGCGCGCCGGTCTCGACCGCGTCCACTACGATTACGTGATCGGCCCCTCTCCACGCTTCCAGCAACTCCGAGGCTTCCCCAGAGCGCGTCTCGGCTTCCAGTCCAAGGTCTCGCAGGCGTCCAGCCACCAGCGCTCCGGCGCCGTCGTCGCCTCGTTCCGGATTCCCGCAACAGATGATGCGCATGACTCAGAGGCTGTCCGCCTCGGCTCGACTCGGCTCAGGGCGGTCCACCGTGAGTTTTAGAAAGTGGGCGGCGCAGGAAATACACGGGTCGTAGTTGCGAATCGCCTGCTCACACTTCCAGGTTGCTTCTTCTTGGGGCCAAGCCACCAAGCGCGCGGCATACTCACGCAGATCGTCCTCGATGCGCTTCTGATTTTGCGAAGTGGGCGGAACGATCTTGGCGGCGATAATCAATCCCTTGTCATCGATAGCGTAGCGGTGATAAAGGATGCCTCGGGGCGCTTCGGTGATGGCCTGGCCCACGGCGGCGCGGTTTGCCACTTCGACTCGCGGCCGGGCCGGTGGCTCATACTCGCGGATAATTCGCAATGCCTCGGCGCAAGCAAAGACCAGTTCGACCGCGCGCACCAAGATGCTGCGGAAGGGATTCTTGACCGGCGGCTGGAGCTTGGCTCCGGAGGCTGCCTTTTGTGCGACTTCTGGCAATTTATCAAAGTTTAGGTTGAAGCGCGCCAAGGGTCCTACCAGATACGAGCCTCTTCCGCGCACTACCGAGTGCAGGGCGTTCGAGTGTTTCACGTGCAACTCGACAAAGTGATCTTCGTATTCGGCGGCGTCAATATCCAGCCCCCGGTTCGATACCAGCCGTCCCTCGTTAAACGGATACTCATCGGCGTGGCGCAGTGCTACGAATTCGTAGTCCTGCTCGAAATCCGGGAACTCCAGAGTGCTGGTCCAGCGGACGGTTTCGAGCGATGCTTCCAGTGCCCACTCGAGGTCTTCCACTATTTCGCCCAACTGATTTTTCGTAGGTACCTTATAGAAGCCACCCACGGCTGCCGAGATGGGGTGAATCTCCCGGCCGCCGAGCAACTGGACAATGCGGTTTCCGATTTTCTTCAGCCGCAGTGCGCGCTCCACCACCTCCCGATGATCGCGGGCCATTTCGATCACGTCTTGACAGCCCAAAAAGTCGGGCGCGTGCAGCATGTAGAGGTGCAGGGTATGACTCTCGATCCATTCTCCGCAGTAGAAGAGGCGGCGCAGTAACCGGACTTTGGGGTCGACGCGAATGCCGAGTGCACGCTCGATGGCGTGGATGGCGCTCATCTGGTAAGCAATCGGACAGATGCCGCAGATGCGGGCGGTAATGTCGGGGGCTTCGGAGAAGTGCCGGCCTCGCAGCAAAGCTTCGAAAAAGCGAGGCGGCTCGTAAATTCTCAACTTCACGTCGGCCACCCTCTCGCCCATCAGCTTGATGTAGAGAGAACCTTCGCCTTCCACCCGGGCCAGCGTTTCCACGCGAATCGTCTTTGAGGCGCGTCCAGTCATTTGCGCTCGCACTCCTCGCTTGCCTTGCGGAACTGCCAAGCCCAAGCGTTGAATCCGCGGAACGCTTGAGAAATCTGCTCGTCAGTTTGCCCGAGAACCCGGAACTGGTCGGTCAAGGAAGCCGTATTGGGCGTCTCCATCGGCCCGTAACAGCCGTAGCAGCCGCGATCATAAGTGGGGCAGAGCGCTCCGCAACCGGCTTGAGTCACAGGGCCGAGGCAGGCGGTGCCGTGGGCCACCGCGATGCACACATTAGCCTTGCGCTTGCATTCGAGGCACACACTGTAAGTGGGGATGTTGGGCTTTCGTCCGACCAGCGTGGCGGTAATCAACTCGATCAACTGGTACTTGTTGATAGGGCAGCCGCGCAGTTCGAAGTCCACGGGAACATGCTCGGCGATGGGCGTGGAGAGTTTGAGGGTGCTGATGAATTGCGGCGTGGCGTACACGACGCGGATAAACTCATCGACGTCTTTCCAGTTTCGCAGCGCTTGGATGCCACCAGCGGTGGCACAAGCACCGATCGCAATCAGCGTCTTGCACTGCCGACGCACTTCCTGGATGCGCTGGGCATCCCCGTGCGTGGTGACTGATCCTTCCACCAGGCCGATGTCGTAGGGACCCTTCAGCATGGTGCGCGACACTTCGGGGAAATAGGCAATATCGACCGCCCCGACCACTGCAAGCAATTCGTCCTCGGCGTCGATCAGGCTCAACTCGCAGCCGTCGCAGGAAGCGAATTTGAACACGGCGATCTTTGGTTTGGACCGGGGCTTGTGTTTGGCGCTAGAGCTCATATTTCTCCAGCAGCGGCCGGAGCTGCTCGTAGGGGAAAATTGGCCCATCCTTGCAAATAAAGTGTGGCCCGTATTGGCAATGTCCGCAAAAGCCGACGGCGCACTTCATGTTTCGTTCCATAGAGAGATAGATATCTTTGCGGGCGAGTCCATGGCCTTCCAGTTCGCGGGCGACAAAGCGCATCATGATCTCAGGCCCGCACACCATGGCCGTGGAACGTGAAGGCTGGAGCCGGGCGTACTTGAAAAGCGTGGTCACCACGCCGACGTGCCCGCGCCAGGCCAGACCGCCGTAATCGACCGTTACCAACACCTGGGTATCGCGCTGGCGGGCCCAGGCAGCCAACTCCTTGCGATAAAGGAGATCCCGCGGGCTGCGCGCTCCATAGAGAATCACTAAACGGCCGTAGGCCTCGCGGTTGCTCAGAACTTCATAAATCAAGGGGCGCAGCGGCGCCAGTCCAATTCCGCCCGCTACCACGATGACGTCCCGTCCCTTTGCCTTCTCTGCCGGCCAGCCTACGCCGAAGGGACCTCGCACGCCGACACCGCAGCCCGCGTCCTGGCTCACGAGCGAGTGGGTTGCCTGGCCCACCGAGCGCACGGTGTACACCAACTGGTTGTGCTGCGAAGGCTGGCCGCTGATCGAGATCGGCAACTCGCCCACTCCGAATACCCACAACATGCTGAATTGCCCCGGCTGGAACAAGATTCCGTTCGCCCCGTTCTCCGGCTCCAGCGTCAGGGTGAACGTGTCGTACGTTTCCTTGACGACCTCGCGTAGAAGGTAGGGTTGCGAAACCATTGGGTTGGTTGTTGTCGTCGTAGTCATCGGTGGACCGCGTAAATATCGAGTAACTGGAGACGAGTCGCTTCCAGCCGCTCCTCAATGATTCGGGCGAAGCGCTTCAAGACTTCGTAGCCGAGATCGTGATTCTCGTCGCACTTCGTGCGCAAGCACTTGCCGTTGAGAGCAATGGCGCGCACATCGGAAACAGCGCGGGCGTGGAATTTCCACTGAAAAGGCGGCATCAGCCACGACCACCCGAGGAGATCTCCTTCTTCGAGCGTCGACACGATGATCGGTTTGTGCTGGGGAGCAACGACTTCCACTGCCACCTTGCCCGCGCGAATCAGGTAGAAGGTGTCAGCTGGGTCGCCTTCTTTCAAGATATAGGTGCCCGCTTTAAAAACTACGTTGGAGGCGCAGCCCACCATCAGGGCCAAGAAGTCAGGGTCGAGATCGGTGAAGAAAGAGTGCTCGGCGATGATGCGCTCAAGGGTTTCCATGATTGTCTCCCTCCCGAATAGCCCGGACTTCCTCCGTGATGTCGATTCCGACGGGGCACCAGGCAATGCAGCGCCCGCAGCCCACACATCCCGAAGTTCCGAACTGATCAATCCATGAAGCCAGCTTGTGGGTCATCCACTGCCGGTAGCGAGCCTTGCCGGATGCGCGGACGCTGCCTCCGTGGATGTAGGAAAAACTCTGCGTGAAGCACGAATCCCAGCGGCGCCAGCGCTGGGCGTGATCGCCAGCAATGTCGGTTGCGTCCTCGACCGTGCTGCAAAAGCACGTAGGGCAGACCATGGTGCAGTTGGCGCAGCTCAGGCACCGCGCGGCGACGTTATCCCAGCGTGGGTGATCGAAATTCTGATAGAGAAGGTCTTTGATGTTTGTAGTGTCGATGCTGCGTGTCTGCGAACCTGCCGCCCGGTCCACCGCAGTTTCTGCCTCGTGCAAATCGGCGTCGGAGGCCGGAGCCGTCTGCAGTTCAGCTAACACTTCGGCGCCGCGCTTGCTTCCCGTCTGCACTACGAACCGGTGGCCGCCGGGCGAGACCAGTTCCGTCAGTGCCAGGTCAAAGCCGGTTTGCGCTCTCGGCCCCGTTCCCATGGACGCACAGAAACATGTTGCTGCTGCCTGGGTGCATTGCACAGCGATGATAAATGCGCTCGCACGGCGTTGTTCGTAGATGGGATCACGATACTTATCCTCAAGCAGCACGCAGTCCTGTATGGCGATAGCCGCCAACTCACAAGCGCGCACTCCAAGAAATGCGTACGGGCGCCGGGGCGGTGTCTCGTTGTTTAGAATTCGGAAAGTCCCGCCCTGGCGCTCGGCCGACCACAACTGCACCGTCGCTGGGTGTAAGTACTTCTTCCAACTCTGCGGCCCGACGGCATAGCCAAACGCAGCTTGATCATTGCGCCGTTTTAGGCGATAACGGCCGGGTTCCTGCTCATCGGTCCAACCTGCGGGTAACTCCTCGGCCGATTCCACGCGGTCATAGACAATTGCCCCATCGCGCACGGTAGGTCCCACGATTTCATAGCCCTGGCGCGCTACCGCTTCGATCAGTTTTTCCAATTGGTTTGCTTGCAGGATCGTGTGCTGTTCCTGGGCCACCGTGATCACTTCCTACGCCCTCTTTTGTTGCAGGGGACCGGTCTTAGCAGGGAAGAGTTGCACCGTACTCATTTTCCTCTCCGCTCATTTGGCGTTGCAGTGATTCGGGTCACGGCTCAAAGTGATGATCTCGGAGAGGACGCGTGATCGGAGATCATAGACAGAAGACCTCCTCGAGTCGGAGAATAAGGACGGGCGGAATGGCTTCGCGCTATCGGAGGCACTTATGAAAAAGACTGTTTCTCTGTTTGCTGTTTTGACCGCGGCATTCATCATCCTGGCTGCTGAACAAGGGTTTGCGCAGGAGAAAATCCCGGTCAAAGTGAAAGACTCGGTGGTGGTGACCGGAGTTGTCATCGTTCACGTCCTTAAGAGCGGGAAGCCTCTCGAACTTCAGTGCAACGAGGGCGCGACCGGCTGCAAGGTTCTGACCAGCGGCGACTACCTGATGCTGCAACTCCCCGAAAACCACGGGCTGTACGATTGCAAAAACGTGGAAATGTATCGACCGGACCAAAACAAAGAAGAAGACGAGGCAATTGGCTCCTACTGCCTGATTGAGAAGTGATAGCAGAGGCTCTCTGTGTCCACGTCCGGGTGATTTTTGTCACAGCGCGAAAAAGCCCGGTGCGCTAGATTGCGGAGTGGTCTACCGGGCCGGACGCGATGGGCAACCGTCGGCGGTGCACGGAATTGCCACGTACCGTGGAGGTAGTGCATGACCGTTGCGCTGGACCAAGTGCAGTCAAGCCGAACAGGAACCAGTCTGGTATTAGATGGGCACTCGTTAAAGATCGAGGATGTCGCTGCTGCCGCCCGCCATCGTCAGCCCATCCAGTTAGATCCGGTTGCCGTGGCACGAATCGACAAGTGCCGGGGCCTTCTCGAGCGCAAGATCCGTGCCGGCGAAATCATGTACGGGGTGAACACGGGAATTGGCGAACTTGCCGAAGTCGTGCTGACTCCAGAGCAGGTCGAAAAATTCCAGAAATTCTTGCTCTACTCCCATGCCGCGGGTTGTGGAGAACCTTGCGCCGAAGAAGATGTGCGCGCGGGCATGCTTTCCCGCCTGAACACGCATTGCTGGGGTCATTCCGGGATTCGCCGCGAGGTCGTGGAAATCCAGATCGAGATGCTCAAACGGGGAGTCACCCCGGTGGTCTGCCAGAAGGGGTCGGTCGGCGCATGCGGAGATCTGTCTCCGATGGCACAAATGGCCATCACGCTCATGGGCGAGGGCGAGGTGTTCTACCAGGGGCGCCGATGGCCGGCGAAAGAGGGTCTGGCAGCCGCTGGCATTCGGCCGATTGCGTTCCGCGAACGGGATGGCTTGGCCACGATCAACGGCTCCGATCTCACCACCGGCATGGGCTGCCTGGAACTCTTCGATGCGGAGAGGTGGCTCAAGACGCAGGAAGTCTGCCTAGCCATGACCCTGGAAGCGCTCAATGCCAACATGGCCGCTTACGATCCGCGGATTCACATCGTGCGCGGGTATCCGGGAGCGCAGGCCTGCGCGGAAAACATCCGGCGGCTGACCGCGGGCTCTGAGCTCCTCAAGCTGCCCGGCAAGAAAGTGCAGGACGCCTACTCGCTCCGTTCCAGCCCGCAAGTCATTGGCGCCGCCAAAGATGCATTTGTCTGGAGCCGCTACATGCTGGAGATCGAACTCAACCACGCCGCCGACAACCCCGTTTTCTTCCCGGACGAAGAAACGGTGCTTACGGGCGCCAACTTCCAGGGCACTCCACTGGCGTTCGCTCTGGAAATGCTGGGCATGTCGGTGACCACGGTGACCGTTCTGTCGGAGCGCAGACTGAACCGGCTTATGAATCCTCATTTGTCGATGGGGCTGCCGGCTTTCTTGACCAAAGGTGCGGGAATGTTTTCGGGCCTCATGCTCTCCCAGTACACCGCCGGAGCGCTAGTTTGCGAGAACCGTGTACTAAGTCACCCGGCAGCTACCGGCTCAATTCCTGCCGCCGCCGACCAGGAGGACTTTGTCTCTATGAGCATGACTACGGCGATCAAGAGCCGACAGATTCTGGAGAATGCATGGCACGTCGCGGCGATCGAGCTGATGGCGGCGGCTCAGGCCTTCGATCTGCGGGCGCCGGTCAAACCTTCGCCAGCCTCGGAGGCGGCATACGAAGTGGTCCGCAGCTATGTGAAGAGACTCGACGAAGACCGGCCACTCTTCGATGACATCAACACTCTCACTCGCGTGGCCAAAGACGGCAAGATACTGGAGGCTGCCGAAAAGGTTATCGGAAAACTGAATTGAACCGGGCGAACGTGAAGATTCGTCAGCGCCCGGCCTCGAACCGGTAGCCGATTCCGCGCAGCGTTTTCAGATAGCGGGGATGCCGTGGGTCCTGCTCGATTTTCTCCCGCAGGCGGCGCACAAATACGTCAATCGACCGCGGCGTCACGAACGAACCTTCTTTCCAGACCGCGTCAAGCAATTGGTCGCGGGTAAAAACGCGTCCCCGGTGCCGGGCCAGGTATTCGAGCAAGCGGAACTCGCGGACCGTCGTGAGCACGGTCCTGCCCTGCACACGGACCGTCATCGAAGCGAGATCAATTTCCAAATCACCCACCTGAATGATTTCGTGATTGGGGGGCTCCGGCGCAACCCGGAGAACGTTGCGGACTCGCGCAATCAACTCCCGCGGACTGAACGGCTTGGTGATGTATCCGTCGCCACCGGCGTCGAAAGCCTGAACGCGGTCCGGTTCCTGGGTCTTGGCGGATAGAAAAATGACGGGGGTTTTTCCCAGTCGTTCGTGCTGGCGGATCTGGCGGCACAGGTCGAAGCCGCTGATCCCCGGCAACATAATATCGAGAAGAAATAGCGCGGGTTGCGCCATGGCTGCCATGGGGACTACTGGCCCGCCGGAGAAAAATGTGGAGACCTCGTATCCCGCGGTTCGCAGGTTGTGTTCGATCAGGCGCGACACATCGGGATCGTCTTCCACGACATAAATCAGGTCGGGGCCACGCAGATTGTCTGCTGCCTGCAAATATTCCATGTTTAGGATGATGTGCCCATCCGATCGCGAACCCTACTGCCTCTCTCCAAAACGACCGCTGGGCGCCTGTTCAGATAAAATGTCCCAGCCTAAGCGAACCAGGTAATAGGCCGCAAATGGAATCGACACTTCACCCAAACAGTAAGAGGTACCGGAGAATTGTTACGGCAGTGTGACGCCTCGGTTAATTTCAAATGAAGATTGCAGGGGGTTGGAGAGGCGAAACGGACCGTCCGGAGCACTGAAGCAGAAGATATGAAGCGAGGGATCGAGGGAATTGACCACTAGATAGGGAGAATTTCTAATCTACAGATCTGAGATCCAGTTCACGCCGACTCAATGTCTTCGACGCCCACTTCAATAGCCACGCTCCGGCCGATCATGTCCAGCCTGAGCACGACCCGGAACGAATTCTTCCGGCGGTCCAGCATGCCTTCCAAGCCGGCCATTGCGCCCCGTGTGATGCGGACCCTGTCGCCCACCTCTAAGCCGGGGTGCGGCTCGATTGCGTGGGTGAGAAGTCCATCTCGCAGCCCGGTGATGTAGTGGTCCGGAACCGGCACCGGTTCCCGTCCGCAGGAAACGATCGATAGCACCCTGGGAACGCTCAGTACTCGCAGGCGCTCCTGCGGATCAATTCGCGCAAAGACATAATTGGGGAACAGCGGCAACTCGAGAGTCACGGTGCAGCGGTTTTTCCATCGATGCCTTACCTTGTAAAGCGGAAGAAAGGACTCGATCTGCCTCCGTCCAAGATGCCAGGCGATTCGCTTTTCGTGCCGCGGCGCGGTAAAAACCGCATACCATTTTGGGGCAAAACCTGCCACCAAATGCAGGCCCGGTACCCCTCCCATCTCCTCGATTTGTGGCGACAAGGGAAGACTTAGCGCGTGTGACACACCCATTCTCCGGTGGTTCAAGAAAGTGGCGCGGCTCTTTGCAACAACGGATCGCCTCAGCAATGCCAATCTGGCGCGTGAAAGGCACAACCAACAGTCAACGCCCAACACAACGGCATAGGACCCGCAATTGACACTTACCGGAAATCCGTCCGTTTCGAAGTGAGGAGTATTACAACAGACGATCTTTTAACTACTGTGACCGCAATGTGAATCTTCTGTTAAAGCGCAAGGATCTCTGAAAGTCTGTGCCGGACGCTCCATGCAGGGCTGAGTGCTAAATGAAGTTCGCGAATGGCCCGCGATCTGGGTTTGTCTTGCGGGGTCTGTTGCCTGGCCTTTCTCTGGCTTTGGCCCTTCTGCGAGGCCTTTTCCCACTGCCGCCGGCCGGCCCACGCTGTAATAGGAAAACCCGCGTGCCTTCATCGCTGCCGGATCGTACAAGTTCCGGCCATCGAGCACAATCGGGTATTTCACTACTTCGCGCAGCCTTTCCAGATCGAGCGCCGCGAATTCTTCCCATTCAGTCAGAATGAGCACCGCATCGGCTCCCTGCGCAGCCTGGTACGCATCCCCCGCAAATTCAATGCCGTTCCCGAGTACTTCCTGGGCACGCGCCAGCGCCGCCGGGTCGTACGCGCGGATCCGGCAGCCCTCGCGCAACAACTCCTGTACCAGCAGCAGCGCGGGAGATTCCCGAATGTCATCGGTCCCGCCCTTGAACGCCAAGCCGAGCACGCCCAGCTTCTTGCCGCGCAACGTCCAGAGCACGCTCCGCACTCTACGGAGGAACCGGTGCCGCTGCTCCTCGTTGATACGGATTACTTCCTCGAGCAGGCGGAAGTCGTATCCGCTTTCCTTGGCCACCGCCCGGAACGCCATCAGGTCTTTTGGAAAACACGATCCGCCATAGCCGATCCCCGGGTTGAGAAACTTGGGCCCGATGCGGGAGTCAGTTCCGATCCCGTCGCACACCTGCTGAACGTCGGCGCCTACGGTTTCGCAAATGGAAGCGACCGCGTTGATGAACGAGATTTTCATCGCCAAGAAGGCATTCGACGCGTGCTTTATCAGTTCCGCGCTCTTGGCGCTCGTGATGATCAGCTGCGGAGGTACCTGCGCGCGGTCGGGTCCGGGAATCGCGTCGGCCCGCCCGTAATACCATCCACTCGTTAGGGGTCCGTAGATCTGCCGCATCAGTTCTGCAGCCCGCTCGGTTTCCACTCCTACAACAATCCGGTCGGGATATAGGAAGTCTGTAACGGCTGTGCCTTCGCGGAGAAATTCCGGATTAGAAGCGATGTCGAACATCCCCGAATCGGCGCCGTTGCGCAGAATGATCGTTTGGATCCACTGGTTGGTATACACAGGAACGGTGCTCTTTTCGACCACGACCTTGTAGCTATGCACTGCGCCAGCAATCTCCCTCGCCACCGATTCCACGTATGACATGTCGGCATCGCCGTTCTCGGTGGGAGGAGTTCCAACGGCAATGAAGATGACTTCGCTAGCCCGCGTCGCGGCTTGCAGGTCGCCGGAGAAGTCGATGCGGCCTCCGCGATGCCTCTCCAGCAGTTCGGGCAGGAAGCGCTCATGAATCGGCACCTTGCCTGTCCGCAGAGCCTCCAGCTTGATCTCGTCGTTATCGACCAGAACAACTTCATGACCCAGATCGGCGAAACACGCGCCCGTCACCAGCCCGACGTATCCAGAACCCACGACTGCTATGCGCATATGCGAGCCTTCTCCATTCTTATTGTGCGCGTTCGGCGGACGTGTAGTTACTAACTGTTCCAGCCTTGATCGCTTTTCGTCACTTCAGACACGGCCCCAGGTGTCTAGTTCGGACGCGTGCACTATCGTAAGTATCCGAGCCGCAAAAGATCTGCGGTTAATGCGAATCCGCTGGCCCATCTGGTTTTTCGGGACTTGGTGAAGGGTCTCCTGAAGAGTAGAGCGCCATCATTGTTCCAAGCCCTCGTGCAGGAAGTGAGGTGCTGAGAAGCGATTTCACTACCCCGCGCTGGGTCTCTTTGACCTGAATCGCAAAATTACCGCCGCTGGCGGCCCGATTGTAGTTGCTAACCGCATAGATAAAAGAGGCGCGCGAGTCATTCACCACGAAGCTCACCGAATCGGCAGGAGTCTTCCAGACTGGGTAGATAAGACCACCGAGTACTTCCGTGGATCCGCCTTGTTCGGTTTCGATGTTCGTACCGGTGCCTTCCGTTTTCAGACCCAAGACCCACAGTTTGCCACCCTTGTTCGTTATCTTTGTTGTATTACTCTCAGGGTTGATTTGCCTGGCAAATACATCTTGGGGGAACAAAATTTGCCAGTGTGCTGCAACTACATTTTCTGCAAACAGGGTCCCTGTTCCTCGGTTCGTGTTCTGATAAGCGATGGTAGTGGGCGTTCCACCGATGACTGAATCACGCAGCACCAACGGCCGCGCCGAATCTTGCTGAACAAAGATGACACCCGAAGAAGGATGAGGGTAGAAAGCTCCCATCCTGAAGTGATCCAGGGTGACGTCAGCTGTTCCAGCCTCGATTCTTAACAATGGTGCGAGACTATCACTGTGGCTGAACATCTCTCCCGCAGGATTCAGCGAGGAGTTAAAGCCCTCCAGCATGCGGACTTTGCCACTAACGAGAATAGTCCGGTTAATCACGTATACTCCAGTCGGGAAATAAACCGTCGTGGCTCCAGAATTAATTGCGGCCTGAATCGCAGTTGAGCTGTCTGCCCTTCCGGTGGGGTCTGCTCCATAGGAAGTGACGCTCTTCCAATTACTCAGGCTCGAGTCTTCAAAGCAGGGCGTCTCCTCGATCGGAAGATTCAACGAAGAAGTCTTGCCTCCGAACTGGGTAACCACCGGTCCAGAATCGTACTCGGTGATTGCAGAACTCTGGCCTCGTAATGCGGAAGCATATCCTAATGAAGTAACGTCTCTCGCGTAAAGAGTTCCCAGGTTTTGAATTGCTGAAGACTGGGAAGAACCACCCTGCAAAATCGCCCCGACCAAGGTCACTAAGCCAGCCGCGTTGGCGTTATAAATCGCCGGCACGCCGTTTGTGGAAAAGAGGTGACGTATGGAAAGAACATTGTTTGCATTGTAGATTCCGTACCGTGTTTGATTCAGAAGAGTCAGGCCTTCGAAGGTAAGACTGTACTCATTATTAGCCACCTTGATGCCGTAAGCAAAACCATTGATAACCACATTCTTCATGAGGCAAGGGCCGGTAGCATACCGCAGCATTGCAAGGCCGATCGCGCCCGAATGACTGGGATCACTCGACTGAAGGGTCACATTGCGCAGGGCACAATAGTTGTTACCCAAGAAGTCGAGAGCGACTGCCCCAGGATTGCCTCGGCCTACATCGATCGTTATATCGAAGATATTGTTGTCAAACGCGCTGTTCCCTCCTCCATTCGGCTTGGCGTTTTGAGATGCGAATTCCAGAACGTCTACGGGAGCGCTGGCGCTTTGATAAAGTGGGTTGTTGTCCTTCAATCTGATTGCCGTGGTAGCGCGGTTTTCGCCCTGTAGCGTGAGCAACGAATTCCAACGAGACATCCGATCTTTCTCAAGTAGCGGGCGGGACACCAAATAGGTTCCGGCAGGGAAGAAGATAATACGAGGTCCTGTCTGTGGGTGATGAACGACGGAAGAAATCGCCTGTTGGATAGCCGAGGTATCATCGCTAACGCCGTCTCCTTTAGCCCCATATTCAGTTTTTACGTTGACCATGCCCGAGTCGGGCGGAAAGGTGCGCTCGGCGTTCCCGATGGGATCTCCGGCGAAGGCTGGCTGCTCCGTCATAGTCACTTCAAAGGTGTCTGCTACCGCATTCGGGCTCGCGATCTGCGCTGAAGCTGCATATATTCCGGGAGCGAACCCTGTGGGATCTGCTATGAAATCGATCACAGCTGTTGCATTCGGAGCAAGGGAACCCGAAGCAGGTTCAAACCGGAGCCACGCCTGATTTGAGGACGCCGCCCACTCCAGCGTCGTCTTTCCCCCATTCCTGAGAACGACAGCGCGCGACCGAACAGCTCCACCCCCTTGGTTGACGGTGCACTTGAGGTCGGACGTGACGGTTACGGTTGTGGGAGACTTGGCGGTGGTCGCGCCGGACAGAGAGCATTGCAGAATCAGGAGGGAAAAAATAAGGAAGGCAAGTTGGTTGGAATTTGCAAGACGACCTTTATCTCGATTCATGTCAACAGGGATGGCCGGGACCCACCTTAACCCCTCTCTCGACCGCCTACTGGCTGCGGTCTGTTCACGAAACGGGATGACGCACGACGTCGAGCAATAACTTCTGAAGTTCCGCAACTTCAGTTCGGATCCCGCGGCGCGATTGCCACCATCGGTCGGGATCGAACACCGAGTAGCGTGAGGAACAAGCCGTGACTCTGGTCTGGTGGCCCTTCATGGAACGATGAAGCACTCGGCGGAGACGTCGCGAGTGATCCGAAGTGCCGACCACCACGACGGAGCGGAACCCGTGTTGGTCGCACCAGCCGGCAAGCGCTGGACCTTCGTCCTCGCTTCCGGCTACATATGTGGGGATGAGGTCGATGGTCTCGATGCCCAGCGCTCTGAGGCGTCGAACGGATCGTGCGGCCTCGTTTTCGTAGGGGACCCCGCGCCGGATGAACTCACGTTCCACCGTGTCCGGAGGTTCGCCGAAAACTGCGACTCGCGAGGCCACGCCGCTGCGAACAAGGTCGGCGGCTTCGAGCGCCCCGGCGCCGCCGGCCTCGACCGTCACGACAATGACGTCGGAGGGTTCGACGCGGTCATTGACAACGAGCGCCCATCCAGCCGCCCGCAGAATGGGTCGTCGAAGGGCGGATATAGCAATGCTGGCAGCGCCCAACAGCACGACTACCAATACAAATCCGGAACATAGCCGCCTACGAGCAATCATGTTCTGCACGATTTAGAGATCCTAACAAAACCGCTGCAGAATTCGTACTGAAGGCAATCGACCTTCCAGGCGCCCTTCCTGTGCGTGCTTGCCTCCGACGCCCCCGGGAACATTGATCCACTTTATAAGAATCTGCCCGCCGCAACTCTCAACCCGGAGTCTCGTACTTGCGGACAAACTCAAGCATCACCTGCAAATCTTGGCCGGGCGAACCGGATACATGTCCAAGCGACTGCAAGGTGCCGACATCGACCACTTGCAATCCGTGGCGCTCCGCTGCGGATGAGTAGAACTCACGACTACGGCTAACAAGAGGAAATTCTTGCCACCTGCCCTCTTTCTCGTTTCCAATGTTTACGTTGGCATACATTCGCCCGTTGCGCTCAAGATGACGTGACACAAAGTTCAGGCAGGCATCTAGAATTCGGTCTTCCATGTGTATTAAGACGGAGAAAGCCCATATAAAGTCGAACTTCCGGTCGAGCGTTGTTCTTAAAAGATCGTCGATGACGAGTAAGGTTGGAACCTTCGATTGGAACCCCGCCTCTTGCAACGCTCCTATGCCCTCCTCGAGAACTGCTTTGCGCGACTCGATACCGTAATAATGCCCCTCACTGAGGTATTCAATGATGGGAAGACCACCCCTGAGAACACCGCAGCCAAGGTCGAGTACATGATGTTCGGGAGCCATTCCGACACTTTTGAGGAAGCCGATCTGAAAGTCTCGCTTCATCTTCCAAAGGTGGCTGGGACCGACCATTGCCTGGCGCCGATCGAGCGCACTCGTAAGCCCAACCCGCGTCTTGACCTGAGATAACTTCGCACGCAGCATATTGGCGGGGTAGCGGCACCAAGTTGAAGAACTACTGTCAAAGAACGTCTGAAGCAGGGATTTCAATTTGCGCCTCATTCCGCTGCTGCAAGTTTCGCCGATCCCATCGCCCGGATGCGAGCGAGGTTCGGCAAAATCATTCCCCGCACCTCGTAGAAGCAACGGAAGCGCGTGCACAGTCCGTGTGACATCACGACGACTAAAGCTGTGAATAGTCCTCGACCGGCGAGGCCCACCATCGTGCTGCCCAACGATGCCGGTAGAAGCGACGTTACCAGGAAGCCCATAGCAAGCGCTGGGCCCACCGGCCAGATTTGCGTCATAATGTCTCCAATGCCGATGGACAATTCGCGGCGTAAGAAGCGCAGGAAAACAACAGCCGCGCACATGTAGGCGACGAGCACGGCGGCGGCGACCATTTCGATCTTTCCCGATCGCAATGCGAGCAGGAGCAATACGATTTCAACAACTCCGACTGACAAAGTAGCACGCAAAAGCGTGTTGGTCTCTCCCCGCGCCAACAAACATGGGCCTACGACCTCGATTACGGCTCGTAACATGCCGTAAACGCAGAGAATTTCCAGAGATGTTTCCGCCGGTATCCATTTATTGCTGCCCTTGCCCAGGAAAGTGACCAGAAAATAGTGCGCGTTTACGAGCAGCGCCAAGTTGATGGCAACCGCGATAAGCGCGACCAGGTCAATGGTTTTCAGATACCAGCGGCGCATCGCGACAGGGTCGTGTTGAATTGTCGCCAGGGTTGGCAGCAGAACATTATTAACCGTATCCTGCAGAAGCGCGCAGATGAAACTGCCCCACGTAAATGCCAGCGCATAATACCCTAATTGGACGCTTCCCATGGAGGTGCCAACCAAGAAATTATCCAGATTGAATATCAGAAAGAAGAGAAGACCGCTTCCAAAAAAAGGCATGCAGAATCGAAGGTATTCCTGCGCCTCTTTCCAATCAAAACGCAAGCCGACGAAGATTCTTTTCGTGAGTTGGGTGGCGACGCCGCCGGCTACCGCAGCGCCAACATTTGCAATGATAACCGCCCAGTAACTCCACCCGTGCAGAACCAGCGTAACTGCGAGGATGCACTGAGCAACTGCGCTTACAACTCCTGGAATCACTAGGGCCCGGTAATTCATTTCTCGCGTTAACAAGGCCTGCGGGACGAACCCAACTGTACTCACCAAAAAGCTCAAAGCCCCGATCCGAATCAAATTGCTGGTCGCTGGATGGTTAAACAAATGCCGCGCCAGCGGGGCGATCAGCCACGCGAGAACAAACGCGCTGACACTGAGAATAATCTTTAAGGTGAAGGCCGTTTGAAGACTGTTCGGCTGAAGAACCGGACGGCGAATAACGGCGTTGCCCAACCCCATGTCGCTGAAACGGGCGGCAAAAACGATAATGACGCTGGCAAAGCCAAGGACTCCATAATCACTGGGAGTAAGATTTCTGGCAACCACCAGGCCGGTTAGGGCCCAGCACCCAATAGTTATCCCCTTGGTGAAGCTGGTATACATTAGGTTGCGAAATGTATTCGCTTTCGAAATCGTCATCGACTTCTCGGGGGCAATCGCTACTCCTCGCAATCTCTGCTCGCGATTCAGCTATTGCCGGTGAAACAGAGAATTGAAATGCTTGGTTTTACAGCGAGCGGGTGCTACACCGCGGCGAACATGATCATTTCCGGAGTATGATCTAGCCGCTCGCCAGGGCTGTCTTAAGGGCAGCGTTTAGGAGAGGGATTTGCACAGTGGGCCGAAACACTTCCCCACGCGCCCTAGCCGACGCGCTCATGTTCTGGCGAAGGATATCCTCCGTCAAAAGTCTCTGGAGAGCGTCCGCCAGAGCCACGTTGTCCTCCGGGGGGACAAGAAATCCGCACTGCTCGGAGACAATCTCCATTGCCCCTCCCATCGCACTGGTGACCACCGGTAGGCCAGCTTGCAAAGCCTCAACAAAGGCGATGCCGAAAGGTTCGGGGGGATAGGTATTCGGATGGCAAAAGATGTCCGCTGCCGCGAGCAGTTCGGGCACATCAATTCTCGTTCCGAGAAAGCGAACACGGTCGGCGATCCCGAGTTCTCCTGCGAGGCCCTTGAGGCTGTCGAAGTAAGAAATTTCCTTCTCTTTTTGCGGACCTCCGACGATCCAACATGTCCAGCGGAGGAATTTCAGCGTGGCCAGCGCCCGGAGGAGACGCGCATGGCCTTTTCTCTCCGCCATTCTGCACACTTGTATAACGACCGGCTCTTCAGGAGGGGCAGCGAATCGGGCACGAATTTCATTTCGTTTCTCGTCTGTCAGTTCGATTTGCCTATCAACGGGGTAATACACGACCGTGCCGTTTGCATCGGGCATGCACTTGAGCAAGAAGTGGCTGTCGAAGACCGACAGATCCAGGAAGCGAGTGTGGACAAGGCGCACGATCCGTTCCAGCCTTGAAGTCGGATGGGTCTCGTTGTGAAAATAGCGGACCATCTTCACTTTGCGTCGCCACAGCACATCGGCGAAAGCCGCAACCAAGTATGGATAGTTGTGGAAGACCCCCACATCATATTTGCATTCCCTACAGATCTCATTTAGCCGTCGGCGTGCGAGATGCAGAGCCTTTGGCTGCTTATACGAAGAGTTGCCGAGATAGTACACCTGAGCTCCGGCGAGGCGAATCGTATTGATGGCTGGCCCTTCGGCGGTGAATGCGAAATCGTGACTCGAGGTTCGGTCGACGCCGTTATTTCGGGCCAGAGTGATCAGAAAACTCTCCACGCCACCGACCAGTGCATCACCCGAAATGTGTAATACTTTCACCAGCGGTCTCTCTGTAAGAATAATCTTCGGTCTTCCAGGTATTTATGGGCGGATACGTGAGACCAAGACGTTTACTTGTTGTTTCGGTGTCTCCAAGAGCTCTTCGAAGCTTTCTCGTCGGTGGAGCGCCGAATAATTAATGCAGTATTTCGAAGTATACTGGTTGGGCATAATCCACACGCGAAAGCCCCGCTTTCGCATTCGGCGCAATAGATCATCGACGTCGTACTCTGTCGGGTTCAGCTCGAGAAAGATCTCCAGATCGTCGGGAACAGAATCGAGCACCGGTTCCAAACCTAGAAGCACCTCGCGCTCGGCTCCTTCTACATCGATCTTAAGAATGCGTAGCGTGGCGATTTCATCTGGGCTGAGAAGTTCAGGCAACGGGCATGCCGAAATCTGGCCCGCCAACTTGCACCTTTGACGCTCAGCAAACGATGGCATGACGGTAGAGACTCCAGAATGGGAAGGTGGTCCCTGAAACAAGGGCAAAAGAGCCTCCGAACTCCAAACCGCCTCGTTCACCAGGCGCACATTTTCAAGTCGATTGCTGCTGACATTCTCTTTCAGTCGCAAGAAATTCGTTGGTGATGCTTCGATTGCGACAACTCGACCTGTCGGCCCGACCGTGTCGGCAGCCAGGAGAGTAAACCATCCAGTATTGGCGCCCACGTCGACCAATGTATGCCCGGGTCGTAGGCGTTGTCTTATCAAATGAGTCACCTCGGGCTCCCATTGGCCGAGGTAATAGACATACTTGGAGAGCATATCTGAGGAATCACCGGTAAAGCGGCCGTACTCAGTGCGAACAGCGAAGCGGTGCGGGAGTCCCACCAACCGTGTATGGCCGATGTGATTCCAGATCGTTGTGCGCAGATTCAATGGTCCATACCTTACCAAGGCACGAACTAGGGGAATGAAGGGAATAAAAGATTGAGCAATTAGAGCCTTCCAACGTTCATTCATTTTTCGAGCGTCGGGTACGTTAAGCAGCGGCAACCTCCGGAGCATACCTGGGCACAACGGGCCGTGGGAAGATCCCCACTACGATGGCCCTGTTGATCAGGCCTTGTGAGAAATCATTTAAGAGAAAGAAGCTTTCATTGCATGACGAAATCACAAAGGTGCGCCGTCTTGACGATTCCGTCCTGAGCGAGCAGGTAGTTTCGCTCCTTGAGCTCTGTTGCTTCGACCTGACTTGTGCGTATCAGACCGCGATGCTCAACGACTCGGAAAACGCTGTACCCTAGATTGCGTGTGATCTCGTTCACCTCTCTCGCTACTTGTTCGTTAAGAATTTCGATCAACAGAGTAGGCTTGCAGTTCGAGAGGAAGGCACCCATGCCACGAAGAACCTGCGGCTCGGATAGCTCGACATCAATCTTAGCGAGGTCGACACTGCGCAGACCAGCACCAGACACAACGTCGTCAAGGCGCTTCGTTGGGACGGTATACTCAACGGCGCCGCCGCCGCAATACTCCGCCATTAAAGGGTCCAGAGAAGCGGTTAACTCGTGGTCGGTAGGAAAATCGTAGATTATCGCTATGCCGGTTGTGTCGGACGCCGCCAGCTTTTCTACAGCGATATTACCGCCATTCAACTCTATATTTCGCTGCAGGCGACGAAAGACTCGCTCGACTGGTTCCAGCGCGACTACGGTTGCGGTCGGATTGAGGCAACGCGCGACCAGCGCGTAAACGCCAGTGTTTGCCCCAACGTCCAAAATAACCTGCGCGTGCGGGGCCAATCTTTGCCAAATCTGGAGAGACGTTCCCTCATATCCGTTACCAAACCCGTTCCAAAAAAGATCGTTTTCCACCATGTAGCCCCAGTGTTCAATTCGAAAATGGTGGGAACGGTCAATCTCTACGGTAAATGTGCCACGAAAACGAAGGTACGAGGTGAGCCTTCGTGGCAGTCGGACAGTCCGACGCAGGACCTCGAAAACTGGACGTTTTAGAGGTACTTGTGCGTATACCTGCTCGATCAACCCGCGAATTGTGGGTGCTCTCATAAGATGACCCGGCGCCAAGCGCCAGGTACGGTGGAGGATCTTGTATCGAGGTAGAGCTTCCTCAGAACAAACTGATGATTGTCTATAAGAAGTTTGTCATACCGACCACTAGCAATTGCTTCATCGACAGCTTTAGTCACGCCGTCTTGCCACCAGCCAGCGTTACCGTAATCGTCGCCAGCCACCAGGCCGTGCAGCTTGACTTTGGGTAAAAACATCTCCAGGTCCAGCTTCACGAATTCATACCGATGGTTACCATCGATGTAAATCCAGTCGAAATAGTTGTCAGGAAACTGTGAACAACATTCCGCGGATGTGGCCCGATGAACTTCCACAATCCCAGATCTGATGGCAGAGCGAAAGCGGCGTGCAACCGACTCGTAGATGGTGTTCATCCTGGCCTGATTCTTCCCAATGGGGCCGCCGTAAAAACTGCATGCGTACGCGGGGCTTGGCTCAAACTTCCATGGATCAATAAGGTGCAGCTTCTGCGGCTCGCATTCCAATATTCGCTCAGCGAAATCGCCCCTGTGGACGCCAATCTCGGCACAGACGGAATGCTTGGGAATCTGGCTGAGAATGCAAGCGCGGCAATCTCTGTCACGGTGTCGAAGAAACACTCGAGCTACGTTTCTAACGATGGATGCAGATCTTAACATGCTTATGCTGAGTGCCAGGTTACTCATGAGTTTGTTGCCTTAGTCTAGATGCTCAAGCAGCAGCGACGTAGCAATATGTCTGTCAACTGCGAACATAATCGGCAAAGATGTTACCGTTCCAATGCGCTTTCTGCGGTGCTGGCTAACTCGCCTTCCGCCCGCTTGGCGCCCACGTTTTGGTATGCGAGGAATCTGTGGCCGGCTAGAGCGGCAAGCATGCCGGCTCCCAGACTTGCTCGCTGAAGAGAGTGGACGACAGCAGCCCTGTCCAATAGTAAAGACCGCCAGATCGCATTAGCCGAACCTATCACGATGTGTCCCCATGCTTTCGAAAACCGGACCGCCCGACTGCGCAGACGGTTATCCAGGCCGGCCTCGGAGAAAACCCAGCCATTTCCGGTTTGGTACTCTCGGCGGAGGAGCCAGGCGACAGTTCCGCGCTCGGCAGAAACTGCTTCAAAGACGACAGCCTCCTGCGACCACACGATCTTGTGCCCAGCCTGCCAAACTCGGAGAAAAAAGTGCGTATCTTCGGCTCCGGACAATGCAAAGGCATCATCGAACCTTGGTACGCGTTTGAACACGTGGGTTCCGACCAGTACATTATTGGCAGCGCATGCTCTCCGTGTCGTGCCGGTGGCAGACACCCGTCTATCAAAGAATCCTCCCCCCCTCACCCAGTCCGCGACGTCGGGGGCATATCTCGGCAACACCGGGCCAGACACCACATCGGCGGTGAACTCTGCTTGCGCCCAAAGAAGCTCGTCCAACCAGTCGGTGGAAGGAACCTCATCGTCATCAATGAAAGCAATGAAATCCACCGAACTGGCCGCCGCGATTGCGCGGTTGCGTGCATGAGTAATGCCGCGCCTTGGCTCAACCACATACTTGATCGGCCAGGGAATGGAAACTATGCCGCAGATTTCTCCGGCGCTCGCGAGTTCGTCGTTATCGACGACCACGATCTGTATTTGCGGCGTCGGCACTTTGCGAAACGTCAACTGGGCAATCCCGCTGAGCAGCACGCGGAGCAATGCCTGCCGCCTGAAAGTGGCGACGCAGATGGCTACACGAATGTTGCTAGGTTTCGGCATACGTTACCGCGCAGGCATTCTCGTCGCCTACTTCTGTACTGATTCTCTTCTCTTGCGAATACATTAAGTTTGCTTTTCAGGTTGTCCTTATAAGACCGCCTTGCGTGACACCACGATTGAACATAAAGACAGGTCCTGATACAGATCGTGCTAGCACCAAGTGCTCTTGGAGGTGCGGAAGTGGGCCAGCTTGCGCCAAGCCCGCGTCCGGGCTACAGGGTGGCGGTTACGGTTTCGGTAGTGGTGGCGCCGTTGGCTGGCATCGCGATGCTGCCGAGGTTTAGGTGGGCCGAACGAACTGGAACCGGTTTCCCGTAGGTGGCCTCAACGGGAGCTAGGATTGAGTAGACCCGGTCGAGTTTATCGGTGGCCGGGGTCCCCAACTCCCAGGAGTAGGGAATCGTGACAGTGCAAGTGGCAGTGTCACCGGAACGGGTCGCTGCGGATCCAGCGGTCTGTTCGATACCGCTCAAGACACTATCGCCAGTCACATCGATTTGCACAAGGCACACGATTTGGGTGGCCGAGGGAATGGTCGAAGCCAAGGTGATGTTGATAGTAAGTGAGTACGTGCCGGTGGTTGGAGTTTGGGCGAAGGTGCTTGCCCCCAGTACCACCATGCAGGCGACGGCAAGAAAGAGCTTCGTGATCTTCATGTTTGTTCTCCTCAGTGATTTCGAAATAGTGGATTTAGAAATTGAGTGGATCCTTTGCGGATCAGGCCTGACGCCTATTCCGCGCCATGTTTGGTTGAGGGGCTTCTTTCGACGGGCCCAGTCGGGATGAACTTTAATTTAAGTGCAGGGGCGGTTAGGAGATTACGACTCTCAAGCAACGGCTGGCGCACCCTCGCGCCCTTCCCCCTGCGATAGCCACCTGTGTCGGCGGTCATAGGCCTGGAGAAGCTTCTGCGCTGAGCGCTCCCAGGAGAATTCTCGTAGCACCGCCTGCCGTCCATTGGCTCCCATCGCTTGCAAGCGGTCAGCACTAGCCTCGGCCATGTACTGTAGTCCCTCTGCAACTCCTTCCTTGGTGGGCAGAACTTGCATTCCTGCCGCGTGCTGTTGAAAAAAATTACCGAAAAAGCTGCCGCTGGAAACCAGGCAGGGCTTGGCTAATTCCAAAGCATCCAGCACTGAAAAAGGAATCCCCGCCTCCCATCTGGAAGGATGAATAAAGACATCGCACGACGCCAGAAAGTCGAATTTGTCCTGAGCCATTTTCGGGCCAACGAACAGCACAGTATCCGCGAGATCCAATGCAGCGACCTTCCTTCGTAGAGCTAGTGTTCTATTTCTCCAGTCTGGTCCGGCAAGGATCACGACGGCATTGCTCAAGCTGGGACGAATTCGCGCGCAGGCTTCCACCACCAAGTCGAGCCCCTTATGGGCCGGATCAAGGCGGCCGAGAAACCCGAAGATCCTCTTGCCGCGCAATTTCGGGTACCGTCGACGCAGAGCGCCGCTGTCAACCGCTCGCAAATCAATCCCCTCAAGCCCATGAGGGGCTACTATGGCGGGAACATCCCCACTAAAAGGACGAACTGCATCCGCTTCGGCCTCGCTGATACAGTGAATGAGCGATGCTCCCCGACAAAAGGCTCGGCCTAAAAGCGCGAGATATACAACCTTTCTTAACCGGCCGCGCGACAGTACTTCCTCCATTAACCCCCCATGGGGAGAGATCGCATAGGCAATGCCCCGATGGCGGAGCCATTGCGCCAGCCGCGCGTTCGTGGGCGTGTATACGCCATGAAAATGGACGACATCCGGTTGAATTTCGGCGAGTGTTTTCGTGAGAGTCGAGGGAAGCGAGAACGTATCACGTGGCGGGCAAAAATTTTCAACCACCGCCCGGCCGATTGGGAGTGGAGATTTTTCAGACAGCCCGAACACGAAGACTTGGGCGCCCAACTCGGCACTACACTTGGCCAGGTTGTAGATGACCCTGTCGCCGCCGTTGGTGCCGTTGGGATTGGCTCGACCGTGCAGGAAATGAACGACTCTCAACACTTAGGTTCCTTGGTCCTCGCGTGCCGCTTGCTAACAGCGCCACAATTCCACCCGACAGTTCCTGGTAATGTTTGCGAAATCAAACCAGCCGGATGGCCGTGCCGCCTTCAAAAAGGATCATGGCAATATTCGTGTGCTCAATGATGCACACTGGGTAACCCCGGCCTCGCAATCTCCTTAGAACCGGCCGCACTCCATAATCGCGGGCGTCATGCCAGACAATGACACCTTTTTGCCGGTCGATAGCGCCGAGAGCCTTCTCCGTGTCCGACTCGACGGTGCGCTGGTCGTGAGCGCCGTCAATAAAGATAAACTGCGGGTGGCCTATCGACGCGAAATCAAATTCCAGGGAGTTGGCAAAAATCTGCTCGATCCGATGGGATTCCTGCCGACCTACCCACCGCTCGCCGCTCTTTACTTTTGCGGAGAGTTGGACATCAACCACTTCGCTCTTATCCGGGTGTTCCTTTAGATAGTTCGCAGAAAGGTTCATCGTCACTACTCGGGCCTGCGAGTTGCAGTTTGAAGCGATAGCCAAGGCGCTGCGGCCGTCGTAGGTCCCGATTTCGAGACAAAGGCAGGGGTTTACAGCCCGCGCTAGTGCTGCCAGCGTAAAGAGTTCAAAGATGGAGCAGTTGTGCGCGTACTCAGGCACCGCTTGTAATGAGATCTTGTCTTCGTCCACCAGTTTGGTATTGATGACTTTTGAAAGCGCAACCACTGGCAAATGGTGCCTGAGAGCATCCGCAGCGAGACGAAAAGTTTGGCGGCGAGTCTTTGAGCACACAACCAGCGGGTACGCTGCGACTTGCACCAAAGCCGTTCCCCAGCGAAATAGCTCGCCCCAAGCTCTCTTCACCATGGTCTATGTTTCCGAAGGACGAGAAGTGTACTTTCGGGGATAAACTCTTGGCCGGATCTTCTGTCGCCACAAACGGGCCAGGCACAGTGGCGTGATTGCGTATATGACGATGACTATTTTGTCCCATAACAGGAGGCGTTCGTAGGTAAACCGGTCGCGTAAACGTTCCACCAAGGAGGCGGGCCGTGTACCCTCCGGCAATTCCAGAGGATATTTCGGCCATTTGCCGCCGTAACGCCGCCTCCAATAGCAGATATACCGCCCACTCTTGGCGGCCGTTGCCTGCGGAAGGATATCTGCGTATTTTCTGGGGCCGACAATCCGGTTGCTTCTCACCAAGGCATGATGCTGTCCTCTGGTTAGGGCAGTCAGGTCGGTTCCTTCAAGAGAGGCCACCTGAGACTCAAAAGGTAACTTGAGAAACTGGCAGATCTGCCGCATACACTCGGAGCTATTGGACGCGAGATCTTCATAATCCACTTCGTGCACATGGCGGCCCCGGGATTTAAGCGCCTCGCATGCCCGCTTCAGTTGCTCGTTTCCCAGCAACGCCCGGTTTGCAAAGCCTTCCTTCCTGAAAAGACGTTCCGTAACAGCCGCCCGCGCGATGCTTCCCATGACAGCCTGCATATCCCTCCAAAGAAAGATAAAACTGGCATCGGGAAACTTTTCAGCCGTGCGCAATGCACAGTGATACCACTGCGGAGTTTTTTCGCCCCAAATTGTCGCCCGTTTGCGGCGCGCCACACCCTGATAAACAATCTTGGTCGCTTCCCACACATTGGATACTCGGGCGGGCATGGATTCGATGGCGATGCCGTGTCTTGAAGGCGCTTGGTTCCAGAACTCCCATCTTTCCCTCCACGCGCCGCTGCGTAGCCGCCCGAACAGATAAAGCTGCATCGTCGGTAAATCACCTTCATACAAGAGGGAAATCTGAGAATGCTGGTTGAGAAGCGCGTAAAGCAGCGTCGATCCCGAGCGGGGAACACTCAGAACAAATAGCGGACGCGAAGCCTGCGGCGGTGGGACGGCATCGAGATTATGGCCACGGGGGTTCATGAAGTCACCTTATGCTCACGGGACCTGCAAATCGCAAGCAACGCCTTGTAAGCGTGCACTCAGCTAGATAATTCGACTGCGCCGCGGATCTTCCTCAAGAGTAATGGGCTGGCTGACTTGTTCGCTGGGCCGCTGGGAATAATCACTGTTAAAAGTGCGCTGCCGGGGCCGGGAGCGCCACCAACGGGCAAGAGCGACTGGCGTAATCGCATAGCTTAATGTGACCGCCTGGTCCCAATACTGGACGCTCTGGCAGATAATACGGTCGCGCCAAAGTTCAACGGGGTTTGGTGGCGTGATACCCTCCGGCAGTTGGAGCGGATATTTTGGCCATTGATCAACGTAGCGCTGCTTCCAGCGGCAGATGTAACGAGCAATCTTAGCTCGCATAGCCGGCGAAAGGATTTCGACCTGTTTTCTCTGACTGACAATCCGGTCGCTTTGAACCAACGCGTGATGTTCGCGTTCACCTCCCGCGATGGCCGAGCGGTCAGCCCCCTGCAGAGAGGTAACTGCAGGCTCGAACGGTATCTCAAGAAACTGGCAGATCTGCTGCATGCATTCGGAGGTATTCGAAGTGAGATCCTCGTAATTTACTTCATGCACCGGTCGGCCTTGACCCTTAAGTGCGTCACAAGCTTCCTTTAGTCTTTCATTGCCCAATATCGCCTTCGTTGCTAATCCTGCCTTTCTGAAAAAATGGTGGGTAACAGCTGCCCGGGCCATGCTCCCAATCACCGCATGCAAATCTCTCCAAAGGAAAATAAAGCGGGCGTCAGGAAACTTCTCGGCCTTGCGCAACGGATCGTCGTACCAGTGCGGAGTTTTTTCGCCCCAAATTGTCGCCTGTTTGCGGTGCGCCACACTCTGGTAAACAATTCGGGTCGCTTCCCACACATCGGATACCTGGGCAGGCATGGATTCGATGGCAATCCCGTGCCTTGACGGTCCCTGATTCCAAAACTCCCACCGTCCTCGCCACGCGCCGTTGCGCATCCGGCCCCATAGATAAAGATCCAGCCGCGGCAGATCGCCTTCGTACAACAGGGCAATCTTGGAATGCTGATTGAGGAGCGCGTAAAGCAGAGAAGACCCCGAACGCCAGACGCTGAGAACAAAAAGCGGACCCTCGGCCAGGGTCGCGGCTGCCGCGCTATTGCCGAGATGTTGGGCAGCAGTCGTCATGATCTCATCGTCTGGCCGCACCTGCATGAGGATGGCTCGACAATCTACAGGGTCTGCACGGCCAGATTCGCCAGTGCGTCTGCCGCACGCGCTGGAGTGAAGGGCGCGATCTTCTCCAGCGAGCGGGCCCCTAGCCGCTTGGCAAGATATGGATCAACGATAAATTTGGCCATGTACGACGCCAGTTGTTGCGTATCCGAAGGATCGAAAATGAACCCATTCTCCCCGTGCTCGACCATTTGCCTACTGCCCGCATACTTGGAGCACAGCACCGGCTTTCCGAAGGCCATGGCCTCCAGCACCGCAACACCCCAGGTATCTTGTCTAGTTGGGGTAACGAAGACGTCGGCGTTGTTGTAGTACGAGCCGAGATTGTGATAGGCCACTGAGCCAACTTGATGAACGACGCCATCCAGTGCGTAATCTTTGACGGCAGCGCGCATCTCTTCCTGCTCACCCGCGCCAACAAAGAGAACGGAAAAGTTCTGAAATCCCTCTCTTACCAACAGAGCAGATGCCTCAATGAGATAACGCCATCCCTTGCGCCATGTCAGGCCTCCCACATACAGAAAAATCGGGCGCCTGATGGTCGGCGAGGGCTCGCCTGCGCCTGAGCAAAGCAAGGTTACATCGGGAACCTGACAGGGATGGCACAGGAGCTTGTCTTCTGGCATTCCAATGACGTCACGCAGATACTTGGTTCCTTCGTCAGCGTTGCTCACGGCCGCATCGGCAAAGTGTGCGATCCAGCGGCGAACGACGGTCTGTAGCCTGGAGCTGCCGAGCGCATGTACGGAACACCCCTCCCACAAAATAATGACGCGAGAACGTCGTACTAATCTGAACAGCAAGGCGCACATAGTCCAACCGCTGAAGCCGGAAGCAAACACCACGTCCGGACCAAAGGCCGCTAACTTTCTTAAGATGGAAAGTGGCGTCCAAATAAATCCTCGGCGGGCGTCCGGGGTTCTCTTTTTCACATCGACATATCTCAATCCCGGCAGTGTATGAACCGCAAAGCTGTTTTCGTAACCTGGTGCAAAGCCGGGCCAGACCGAGGTAAAAATTGCTGTACGTGGACAGCGGGCAACGAATTCCTTGAAAACTGGCTGCCAATAATAGGCGCGCGCAAGCGATGGAAAGAGCCACGCGACACGAATGTCTCTCCCTATTCTGAGGGTCCGTGGATCTTCGGCAATATCAGGAGCTGGGGTCGCCATAAACGGTCTTCCAATACAGCTTGTCGGATTGGCCTCGCAGAAACATGCTGATCACGAGAATCGCAAAAAATGTCATGAATCGATCGTCGGGCGCTCCGCCGAAGGTCGTCGCGACCAACCCCCAGACGAATAAATGTATGTGTATAGCGAGTGCGGCGGCAGCGCAGTATCTCAGTTGCAACGTAGGCGGCCGAATTATAACGTCCTTGAGATTTACCACGATAAGGATATTCATTATCACTATGGGGATTAGTCCCGCCAAACCATTGTTGTACATGATCTCCAAGAAGGAATTATGCATGTTCCCGGCTTCCTGGAATGCGCCGGGAACTTCCTCCGACAAGAATCTCGAGGCGCGGTATCCATTGCCGAATGCGATGTGCGACCTCATCTTTGGCCAGGCTTCGGCCCAGAGATTGGTTCGGCCGGTGAGGGTGCCGGAATTGCCCTCGGCGCTATATTTCTGCAGGCTTTGGCCGAGCGGGGTAAATGCGATGCAGAGTCCAAGGAGGACAGCGAGTCCGAAACTCGCGGCCAGAGCCACCGCCGGCTTTTTCAACAAAAGGAAGAACAGCAGGAGTGACACGAAGCTGGCAACTATGCCGCCTTTGTTGCCGGCCAACATCATCACCACCACCGCATACCCTCCGCACATGAGAAACCAGATGTTCTTCTTAAGAAACACAAACAGGAGGCACAACAGCAACAGAACCCCGCAGGTACCTGAAAGTCCGACCATCGGGAGGCGGCCGCCTCTAAAAGGGTCCGGTTCGGAAAGCGCCGCTACGAACGACTTCGTCACAATAATTGTTTCCGCCAAAAACAGCGCCACAAAAATCCTAAAAATGCCGATATCATCTTCGATCGCTTCCGCGATGGCGCAGAGCGTTAGAACGATGACGCAAAGCTTGAATGCTAACGCTGCCGAGTACATAGGCTTCGGCGAGAGTGGACACGAGAGCACTGCGACGATGGCGAACATGGACGCCCACTTTAATGGACCGGCAAACAAGCGCCGGAGGTAAGCGGGCCGGAAGCAGCTAATGAAAGCGAGAGCGAAAAAGGATACTATCCAGGACAAAGCTTGGTAGAGTGCGCCTTGGTCAACATGCCCTTTAGCGGCGCTCGCGGTGGATTGAGAATGGCTGAACATCGCTTCGGAGACCATCAAGAACCACCAAATCACCAAGGAGCCCAGCAGGAATGCTGCTCTTTTTCCGGCAATAGCTCTTCCGGAGAGGGGTAGCGCTACGCAGAGTGCGGTGAAGAAGATTGCGCACCCGAGGAGAAATGTGAATAGTTCCTCCGAAGCGAATCCCAACACCACAATCGTGACCAGTGCAATGAAGCAAACACCAATAACAGCACCAATGCCACGAAGTACGGCGCTCCGCCTCCATGCAGTTTGCAACGGATAAGTTAGCGTTGTGCTGGGCATATCTGAATCGGCGGTTGACAAACAAACATGAAGACCGTCTCGGTGGCCTGAGTGCTGCGGCGGCTGAACAGCTCAAATACCAACAGCGGCCACCTTCGAGCCGGAAGCATTTTCCAAAGCAGCGGCCCTGGAGAGAACGTCCTGATAGAGTCTTTCGCAAAATTCAGCGCGCGCAGACCAAGTATGCGTCTTAGCGAAATTCCACGCGTACATCGACATTTCATTCCTGCCCGGGACGGACAACAAAGCGTATTTCTCAATCGCGCCCGTGAGATTCCGGACGGTTTGCGCCGGGTCGCCGACCGGAACTTTGAGCGAAGCGCCGTCCGGTACCCAATCGCGAGCGCCATGCAAATCCAGGGTGATGATAGGAAGTCCCATGGCCAGAGCCTCAAGCACCTGCGATCCGAATGAATCGCGCAGGCTGGTGAAGAGCATCGCATCGTGCTCTGCATAGGCCTTGCGCAGCTCCGTCCACGTCAGGCGACTGCCTTTCCAGAATACCTTGTCCTGAAGATTGCGTTCTCGAATCATTTGGTGAACTGTCTGCGGATCCGTGCCATCCCCCGCAATCGTTAACGTCACATTCTTGCGAACTTCCTGCAGAGCGTCGAGCGCCAGGGGAAGCGCCTTGCGCGTAAGCATTCTTCCTACCCAAAGGAGCCTTAGAGCCTGGTTTCGCTCTTCAAAGTTTCGCGGTTCAAAGTTTCTAGGCCCCTCGGCAAAGTGGTCCGCAGCAATTGCCGTGTCGCACATCAGGCTCGTGTTCTTGCAGCCCAATGCTCGAACTATATTTAATGTGTCGCGATTGGCCGCCAGGACGAAGCTCATTCGTCTCAACCATTGCCTGTGAAAAGGCGACAACCTGAGCGCCTTAGTCAGTGACGAGCGCAGCCGTTCTCTGGATTTCTCTGCCCCGAAGTAGGGCAACATGCTCGCGGGCGCAGTCTGACCTCCGCCCACAGGACCGAACACCACCGGAATGCCTAAGCGCCACAATTGTGAGGGCACATGAACACTAGCGTAAGTCACGTGATGCGCCAGCTGAAACTCAAACTTGCTCACAAGCTCTCGGGCCGCCTTCAGCGCCGCGACCTGCCAGCAGACATAATGCAAAGCCTCATGTTTCTTAGCCCATTCGTAGGGCACAGACACATAAGTAAAATGCAGATTCGCTATGGGGTTGATCCGTAGAACCTCTTCGATCGTTTCCTGGTTGCGTTTTGCAACCAGAACATGGACTTCAATACCGCGTGCAGCGAGGTGAGTTGCCCAGTTCCAGCCACATCCCGGCTCACTGCCGGCATTCGGCCGGCAAGCATATGCAGAAAGCAAAAGTCGCATGGATAATTGCCTTGTGAAATTGCACCGAGAATGCTACGACTTGCCGCGTTTGCTAACCACAGGCAAGCTCATTAGAGTTTTTCCCTGTTGTGGGGTTGGCGGAACTCGCCGGTATATCGACAAGCGATAGTTCGGTAGCGACAGAAACCCCCACCGGTTATTCCTACCAAACAGTCCCGTACGCACTGGAATCATCTCCTGCCCCGTGCTATACCACGCGCCACCTAATTCCTTCAGAACCCACGCTCTTTCAGGCTCAATGATGCAGACCGTGACCCGGCTTTTTTGATCAGAAGACATCATTCCAGCATTCGCGAAGAACGTTGCGGCTCCTGCCAATTTTGCCGGGTAGTACACCTGTGGGTTAATATATGCCCAGTCATCAGACCGAATATTGGAAGTAACAAACTGCTGTACCTTAGAATAGTCGCGATCGTTCCAATCCCGGGCACAGGCAAGTACGTGCAGCCCGACTCCCACAATGCTCGCCACAACGCACATTCCCACAGCAAGGCTTCGAACGTTGGCCGGCAAATCTAAGTCCAGGCTTCCGCAGACACAGATTGCAAGAGGAATGTACGTCATCCACCCGTAATAAGTGGGGAATTTCGCCAACAAGAGCAGGGTGAGTCCAAGCAACGGAACAAATATCAATCCATACACCAGCGGGGAACGCAACCGAAGAGAGCGGCTTCGGTAGAGAACCACGGCCAGAAGCACGGCGGAACCCAAGACTAGAGGCAAACTGAAGTCCTTCGGCAGCATATGAGAATGTCGAAATTCTCCGTGCAGCAGGCCGTCAACGAACCCGAACCCTTTTGACTGGGAATGAAGGATATGGTCAAGATCAACGTGATTGACGACCGGGAATCGGAGGAAGTATTGCAGTACGCCGTGACTAGTGAAAAACCAAGTGAGCCCGAGACCGCCAGCTACGATGCCTACCAAGAAAGCAAATATCTCACGCCAATACCCGAAGACCGTAAAGGCAAGTAGTGTGCCCCCGACCACAGCCTCCAGAGGCAATAATTGCAGTCCGATCCAGGGCGATGCCGCTCCGGCAATAGTCAATGCCACTAAGCGAAGTGCCGCTGACTCTAATGAGAAACTCCAGAAGGCGAACGCTACGAGCAGCATTCCCAAACAATCGTATCGGCCGCAACGGTAGGAAAAGATGATGGAGTAATCGGAGATTAACATCGCCACGAGCAAGAGTCGCCAGCGAGTCGAGAGTACGAGGCCGATTCGTTTTGCTGCGGACCAGATCAACAACACCGCTAAGGCCATGTACACGAAGTTGATCGATCGAACGGACCGAATTGAAATGCCGAATACTTTCAGCCATGGAATGAGCAGCGCGGAGTGCGCAGGACCATTGTAAAAGTAGAATACGGGCGAGTTCTCGGCACGAACAGCGGAAGTGAATCCGTGTCCCGTTACATAGTTCACGGCTGGGTCCGTGTATAACACTTCGTCGAAAAATGGGAATGGGTAACGGTCTGCGGTAAACACATTGACCAATAAAAACAGGAACAAGATCAGGGCTACCCAAGCCCATTCATGCTTCTCACCCATTGGGTCGAGGCTCCACGATGTTGATTGTGCTTTCCAAGTCGCATTAACGCTGGCGTTGGCGCCATCGCACGGGCGACTTACCCTAGATTCAAGAAGAGAGTGGACCTGATCAGGTAGCCTGGCTGGCGGACGCGAGTCGGAGACGATCTGCGTTCCTTAATTCATTCTCAATCCAGCGGTATGTGACTTCGAGACCAACTTCAAGCGGAATGGATGGTTCCCATCCCAGAACCTGGAATAGACGGGAGTTGTCACTGTTGCGTCCGCGAACACCCTGCGGTTTTGTAAGATCATAGCGCTTTACCAGACGCTTACCAGCGATCGCCATTACTAAATCAACCAGTCCATCGACGCTGATCATTGTTGACAAACCAAGATTCAAGGGTTCGTGATAGGGCGAGGCCATGAGTCGCACCAGACCTTCAAGGCAGTCGTCAATGTACATAAAAGACCGAGTCTGCTTTCCATCGCCCCAGATTTCGATCTCATCACCATCGCGAGCCAATGCTACCTTTCGAGAGATCGCCGCCGGCGCTTTCTCCTTGCCTCCTTCGTAGGTACCGAGAGGTCCATACACGTTGTGAAAGCGTACAATTCGGGTGTCGAGGCGATGATCGCGCTGGTAATAGCGACATAGCTCTTCCGTGAAGAGTTTCTCCCACCCATAACCGGGCTCGGGGTCGGCTGGGTACGCGTCTTCTTCCCGTAAAGGAGTGAGGTCGGTGTTCTTTTGTTTATAGCTCGCGTAGACACAGGCCGACGAAGAGAAGAGGAAGCGAGTTATGCCGTTCAGCCGTGCAGCTTCGAGCATGTGCGTGTTAATGAGGATGTTGTTCTTGGCAATTTCAGCGTGCGAGGCACTGATGTAACCAATACCGCCCATGTCCGCCGCAAGAGTGTAGACGTAGTCAATGTCGCCCCGCGTTGCCTGCAGACAGCTATCGTACCTTCGCAGGTCGAGGATTTCGAACTCGTCCGCCCGGCTTGGCTCGTAATCCGGCACTTTAAGGTCAACGCCGCGTACCCACTGTCCTTCATCTTTTAGCCGATTGACTAGATGGTGGCCGATGAACCCACCGGCACCTGTTACCAGAATTCTGAGCTGCTTTCCCATGATATCTTCCTTATTTGAGTGTTATGAAACGGTTAGGTAAGGAGAGGCGGTTTAGGCGAACGGGGCAAGAGTCCTACAAGCTCCAGGAAAACCAGTCCTGCAGCTTTGGGAATTGAAACGAGGTAGCGTCGCCAAAGTCTTTGTGGCTCAGTCGATAAACGAAACAGCCATTCCAGGCCATTCTCTCGCATCCAGGCCGGTGCTTGATGGGTTTTGCCGGAGTTGAAATCAAATGCAGCGCCTACCCCGAGCATGACCTGAACTGAAAGCTGATTACGATTGCAGTGCATCCATTTTTCCTGCTTAGGTGTGCTGAGCCCGACCCATAATACGTTTGGCGAGACCGCTTTTACGTAAGCCGCAACCTTCCGCTGTTCTTCTTCCGTAACTGGGCGGAAGGGAGGGCAATAGGTTCCCGCCACTACAATGCCATAACGTTGGTGAAGCGAGTCCGCGAGGCGCTCGGCGGTTCCGGGTCCGCCGCCGTAAAAGAAATGACGGTAAGTCGCTCCGGTTTCGCGGCAGAAAGTTTCCATTAGCTCTGGTCCATAGACTCTGCGTCTGAGTGGATGCCGATGCCATCGGCCCAACCAGACGAGAGGCATTCCGTCGGGAACTACTAAGTCAGCAGAATCGAGTGCGCATCGGAAATCGTCGTCTGCCCGTGACTCAGCGATCCCATGCATACCTGTAACGGCAATGTACCGTCCCTTTGCGCCGCTTTGGATCCAGAGTTGGATCTGCGAAACGACTCCCGGGATCTGTACTGCATGCACCGGAACGCCCAGGACGCGAAAACTAGGCGGCGGTTCGATGTGGCCGATTTCGCTGGAATGTGGTGTGCGTATTAATTGCGGAGTCATAAATATTCATCAAAAGATGGTAGTTCTTATCGGCGGTATAGCGACTTTCGTAAACTTGCCGGGCCGCTTTACCCATAGCCGCCAATTCAGGCAAATGTCCCCAGGCCCATGCAACTTTCTTCGCGAGTGCGTCGGGATCTCCGGCTGCGAAATGCAGGCCCGTTACTTGGTCATCCAACATCTCTTTAATTGCCCCTACGAATGCACCCAGCACCGGTGTTCCGCACGCAAAAGCCTCCGCGACAACCAGGCCAAACGGTTCATACCAAATGCTCGGGACGACCAGGAACGCGGCCTTCTTCATCGCGTCGTACCCTTCATCCCGTGGCAATTGGCCAGCAAAATGAACGCAGTGGAGCCCCTTTCTTGCGACTTCTGCCTCTAGACGGTGACGCATTGGTCCATCGCCAGCAATTACAAGCGGAACCGGGGACTGCAGGCGCTGCCAAGCGTCCAAAAGCGTCAATAGGCCCTTTTCAGGTGAAAGGCGTCCGAGAAAAAGAGCGTAGTCTCCGGAATGGGATCGCTCGCCTGGATCCGGTTCGACAAAATTAGGCTTGACGGATATCTTGCTCGCTGGAAATCCAGCCTGTATGAATTTGTCTCTTACGAAACTGCTGATCGCGATGTAGGCGTCTATCCGTCGGTTCCAAGTCTGCCGTGAGCGGTGCGTCTTGAGCATGAGTGCAATCGCCCCGGATGTCACGCGTGAGTCGCGGTAGCATCCGTATTGCACACTACGCAGAAGACTATGGGTCACGCACTCTTCACAAGGCCCGGCGTCTCGATAAAAAGTCGCGGCAGGACACAAGAGCCTGTAGTTATGGAGTGTCTGGACGACAGGGACATCTTCCTCCTGACATACTTCGTACACAGAAGGCGAGACCATCGCAAAAGTATTGTGAACATGAACAATATCCGGTTTGAGATATCGAAGAATTCGACGGACAGCAAGCTTACTATCGTTGGCTGAAACGATCCGGGTGATCAGGCCGAGCCGCTGTCCGAAAGACAGGTCATCAATCTCATCATTACTGCGCTTATAGACACTGACTCTGTGTCCATTTCGCTCCAGCAATGCGGTTTCTTGAGCGACCACAACATCCTCTCCACCTGGTTGTTGATAACTATTATGGATGATGAGGATGTTCATGGTGACTGCTTCGATTAGCGTGGAAAGTCAATGACAGTGCCCTTACGCCGCGCCTGAACCCCTTAAGACGGCAGGGATTGTCTGCGCGAGGATCTTCAGGTCGAGCCAGATTGACCATTCATCCAGGTATTGAAGATCAAGCTTCATCCAGTGATCAAAACCGATATCGCTTCGTCCGTTGACTTGCCACAGACAAGTAATGCCGGGACGCACGCTAAATCGCCGTCTTTGCCAGTCCTGGTCAAAGCCTTCATAATCCCGCAGGGGCAAAGGCCGTGGGCCTACCAGACTCATATCTCCGCGCAGCACGTTGAAGAGCTGCGGCAGTTCGTCGAGGCTGGCACGCCTGAGCAGCCGTCCCAGCGGCGTCAATCGTGGATCGTTCCTGATCTTGAATACGGGTCCTGCGGCTTCATTCAAAACCTCAAGCGCCGGCAACAGTTTCTCCGCATTCGGCACCATGGTGCGGAATTTGTAAATGAAAAATCGTCTTTTATTACGTCCTATACGCTGCTGCCGGAACAAAACTGGGCCTGCAGAGGTCAGTTTAATCATCAGTCCGATTGCCACGAGAACGGGTGCAAGAATCACTAAGAGCGCGAGGGATAAGGCCACGTCCAGAATGCGCTTCACCAAAACTGGCCATCCATCCCGGGGAGAAGAATATGCCGTAATATGAGTCCTTCCATCAAGTTCCTCTGCGCAAGCACGGGCGATCTTCAAATCGAAAATCTCGGGGTCGAAGCGCATGAAGATGCCGTGCTGCTCACACAGGGCCGCAATGCGAGACGAATGTTCATAGAAAGACCGCAAGGGAAGATAGTTGGCGACCTCATCCACCACATTGCGGCGCAAATACTCCGAGAGGTCATCGAAACTGCAGCACAGCGGATATGGTTTCTCGGGGTCGGCACCGTCACGCCATTCCTGGTCCACGAAACCAAGAATTCGATAACCCCACTCCGGTGTCGCATCCAGCCGGCGAGCAAACTCGATTGCACGCCGGTTTGTTCCCAAAATGAGTACGTACCGGAGATTACGGCCGTGCACACGGATGATTTCGAGCAAACTTCGAATGAGCACCCTCGATCCCGCCACTAGAGTGGAAGCACAAATCCAAAATAGAAACAGAAACTCGGGTGTAATCATGCTGATTTGAAACACCATCGCTACCACTCCCAGGAAAAGAGAGGCAATGGTGGTGGCGCGGGTGGCATTTGCAATAACGGAGCGCCGGCGGGCCAGCCTTTGAGATTGATATTGTCCGCAGAGCGAGAAAATGCCGTGCCATACGAGGAGTATCAGACAAAAAATCACAACGTTAATCAGCTTTACCCTCACGGAAAGGAAAGCAGAAAGAGGTATGCCTCCACCTTGTTGGCGAACTTGCAGAATGGTGGCGATTCCGAACGCCCCAACCATGAGCCCAAGGTTAAACACCTTGAGCATGGCAAGATAGATGCGCCGTTTAGCTGTGTTCACAGTAGGCGATCCGGGATGGAAGATGGAAAGTGGGCGGAAACCGCACCCGTTATTACAGCCTGCGATAGACAAAGTCTGGAATGGGAAATGTCCTTCGGTTGAGGACTGCGCCTATAACCTCAATGTTAGCCTGGCGCAAGCTCTCCAAACCCTTCCGCGCTGTTTCCCGCCGGGTGGAATCGGCCTGGAGCACTACAACTACCCCGTCTGTAATGCGGCCCAAGGCAATGGCGTCCGCATAAAGATTCAGAGCCGGCGCATCAATCAGAATGTAGTCGAACTCTTCGCGTAATTCTTGCAAGCGCAGTTTAAGGCGGTCGGAATTCAGTAGGCTGGGCGACTCCGGTACCAGGATTCCTGCAGAGAGTAGCCACAGATTGGATGGTTTCAGTTGCTTTGCGAAACTTCGTATACCACCTTCTCCGATCAGGGAGTCGGCCAAGCCTCTATCGTCGGAAACCCCCAAGAACCTGGGCAGAGAAGGAGTCCGGAAATTTGCGTCTACCAGACAGACCGAACTGCTGGTACTTGCTGCCAGGGTACGGGCTGCCTCTACACAGATTCGGCTACAACCATCACCGCGGTCGATTCCCGCGAAGACGATGGCGCGAAAGGGGCTTGCGGACTGCCCCAAAAAAATATTCTGAACAAGTTTGAGACACTCTTCCTGCGCGACGCGATCGAAATCCGGCTGCGCAACGCGATCGATGTTCGGCGAACCGCGATGGGTAGTGCGGTCCGCCTTGGAGCCGGGAGACACAATTTTAGTGGACTCTCGACTGGAGGGACTGTCTCGCTGCGCTTCTCTGAGAGCCTGCATCAGCTCAAAATACTTACTCACGCCTGGTTTTCCCCTTCTCAATCGGCAACTAAAGTCCATCCGCAGTGGCCGTGCCGGGTGGCTGGAGGGCGTAAGTCTATTATAACCGTGAACTTTCATCGGGTAAACCTTTAAGGCTTAACCACCCAGCGAGCTGTCACAACGACGATTGTAGGTTCTTCCGACATCAACGGCACTGGCCATCGTAATTAGTTAGCAAGTCAGCCGCACGCGCATTACCTCTTCGAGAGGCAGCCAGCAAAAGGATTTTAGCCTGTGCGCAATTCTGAGGCACGGCCGTTCCCTCCATATACAGGCGAGCGAGCTCGACTTCGGCATTGCTACTCGCGTTCTTCACCTGTGCCCAGAGCTCGGCGGGGGTCACCTGCCTGCTCCAAGTCCCGTGGTCGGTGCTGCCGGAATTTCTGGGTTGGTGTTGACGAGACGACCTCAAGGCTTCCGGAAGGTTCATCGGCTGAGGTCAGCGGCACCGATTTTGTGCTCAGTTCGCGTTCGCCGTCGACGCCCAGAACAGTTGGGCCCGGATGATCCGCTCGCCCCGCGGAAGTAACGTGTATGCTGCCCATCTGCGAAGTCGCGCTGACGGCAAGTGAAGAATGAAGGCGGAGTGCCTCTGCGCTCTGCCGGCCACCAGTAAAACAGAGGAGAACCAACATAACGCAAGCCGCAAGTAGTCTTCGCCACAAAGGTTCACGGGATATTGGGGTGGGTTTGCTCGCGCTGTAGGTAACCAACTCGCGTCCTGCAGGTTCTTCGTCCCGGTCGTTAGCGCCTTCAACCTCGAAATACAGGTCGTGCAAACACTCGCGAACCACTTCCTCCCGGATGCTTTTTTGTTTCAAAACGCAACCCAATGAAAGGGCATTGAAGCAAATGTTGTTGATGTTTCGAGGAATCCCCTCGCTGTATCTTGCGATCAGCGCCTCAGCCTGCGGCGTGAAAAGCGGGGCCTTGAAGTCGTAGCCCGCCACGCGCAGGCGATGGCGCACATAAAGGTGAGTTTCCTCGACACTGAACGGGCGAAGTCGAGCGCAGATTGACATTCGCTGCCGGAGCTGAAGGAGGTGGGGTGATCTTAATTTTTCGCGCAGCTGAGGTTGACCCGCAAGAATAATCTGCATCAGCTTGTAACTGGTGGTCTCAAAATTTGACAGCATTCGCAACAACTCAAGAGCGGAGTCTTCTAGATTTTGGGCTTCATCGATTACCACCACAACTCTCCGCCCCTGACGGGCCTCGGTCAACAGCACACGGTTTAGCTGTTCCTGCATGCGGCCAGCATCTCCGCCATCGTCGACGATACCAAGATCACGCAGCAGATCACGCAGCAGGGCTTTCGGACTGCACAATGTCTGGAACAGGAACACCGTCCGGGCTGAACCCTCCAGTTGGCTTAGAAGCTGAAACAGGGTCGTGGTTTTACCCATTCCGGGCTTAGCTATGAGGGACATGAAGCCCCGCCGGCTGCGGATTCCGTAGGACAGCGAGGCCAATGCCTCGCTATGACTCGCGCTCAAATAAAGATAGCGCGGGTCCGGCGTTACCCCGAAGGGCTGTTCTTTCAAGTTGTAATAGTCCAAGACCATTCCTGATCGCCTAAGCGGTCTGCTTCGGAACGCTGGCCAGTACCGGAATTCTCAAAACTTCAAGCACTTCAGCTGGAGTGCGCAGCGACGGATTGAGGTACTCAGCCAGGAACGCTGCGCCCGCACCCAGAAACGGCGCGAGAGCCAAACCGCACGCCAATACCAGGACTGGACCAATCCAGGGAAGGATCGGCAGGACCGGCGGAACTGCAATTGCGACATTCGAGATCCGTTTCTCATCTAAAGCATCCGAGGTGCGCTCTTGTTCTCTCTTCGAAAGATAAAGCAAGTAGTTCGCTTCATTGGCCTTGACCTCGCGAATCAAGTCCGCCTGCTTCATAGCCTTTTGATCCAAATCGACCATTTGCAGCTGCAAGCTGTGAATGCTGTATTCGAGTGCTCCTGCAGTCGCTTGGTGAAAAGCCAGATCGGCCTGCGTCTTTGCGACGTCTTCTCTCATTAATTCAAAAGTGGGATCCCGGTCTGTAGTCTGATTGACATATTGCTGCTTGGTCGCGAAGACAATGGCGGCCTGCGTTTCAGCGATTTCCTGGTCGGCTTCCTGCACCAGCGGATAGCTTGGCTCGTATTTCATCATGAGTTGGGTTTTCTTAATTTCCGCAGCCAGGAGATTAGCCTGCAATTGTTGCATCAGCGACTGTGCAGAGTCCGTGGACTGTTGGGCCAGAGAGCGTTCAGGGGTAACCCTGATGCGGGCTGTCTCGTCTTCGATCCGATGTGTGTCTGCGGCAATAACTTGCCGCGCTGACTCCAGCGCACCGACCGCATCGGCTACGTGCTGGGCCAAGTCTGTCCGCTGCACATCAGGAGACGCGACGCCTGTTGTTCTTGTAAAGTCGGCCAGACGCGCCTCTGAGTCTGCAAGGGCTTGCTGATACTTCTGGGTCTCTGAAGCAAAAAACGCGTACGATCCCTGCGGCCGGTGCACCTCGAGATGTTTTGCGAGGTACAACTTACCTAGCGTCTGCAAGACGTTGTAAGCGACTTTCGGGTCGGAGGCCTTGTAGTCGACTTCAATCAGATTGGACTTCGAGACCGCTGTAATGTCCAATTTGCTGTGCAAATGCTCAGTAGCCCGGGCCATAAACCAGGCATCATCTGCTCCGGGGTGAAAAAAAGCCATAAATGACTCGCGCTCCCTTTTCTGAAGGTTATTGGCGGTTACTACCCCTTGCAGGAGATCCGGGCTCTTCAATAGCTCAACCTCGGAGCCGATGTCATAGTCTGATACTGGAGGAGACGACGCTTGTCCTTGGGTTGACTGTGACGTAACCGTGGGATCCAGACGCTGCTGATTCACCAGTATTTCCATGCTGGCCTTGTGCGTGGAGCTCAAGACGAAGGCGGCCACCACGGTCCCAAGCATAACTCCGCAGAAAGTGAAGGCAAATACCCACTTGCGGCGGAACAGTGGCGCAAGCATGTCTCGTAGAGTGGGGTCTGTTTTCGGTATCAGCACACTTTCCGGGTTTGGCTCAGCCATTTTCTTCGACTCCAAGGCACGTCATTGAGCTACGAAAGCGTTCCCATTCCAGCCCACCGCACTACCAAGATTGTAGGGAACATATTTTCTGAAATTCGCAATGAACTTGTCAGGCACAAAAATCATGTCGCCGGCCTGAAGGTGGACATCCTCGTGAATGTTGTGGCCGTTAAGAAGTTGTTTTATATTGATCTTCTTGACCTCCATCCAATCGGTGGATACGCGATGAAAAAGGAACACTTGCGTCTTGGCCGTGGCCAAGAATCCCCCGGCCACGGCAATTCCCTCCGAAACCGTGGTATCGATGCGCAGTGGGTATTGGCCTGGCTTCCCAACCTGTCCATTCACTGTGAATAGCGGGGGTTGAAAGTTTGTAACGTCCACAGACACGATCGGGTTGTGCATCGTCGTCGAGTACGCCTTCGTCAGAATGTCAACGATTTGTGGAATCGTATCTCCCTTAACGTATATAGTCCCGCCACCATTGGGAAGGGTGATAAAGCCGTCGGGCTGAACCGTCACCGAGACAGTTTGGAGTTCAGGAATGAGTGGGAACGAGACTGCCAATATGTCACTTGGCATCACTTGATAACGAGGGTACCGCTCTTGGAAGGCTGGCAGGTTCGACTTGTAAGCGCTAAGCGCTTGGGCTGCGGCATTAACCTGGCGCGAATCCGACGGACTCGTCTGCGCAAAGCTTGGCCCGCAAACTGCCACAAGAATCAGAGCCAGCGCAATACCAGATAAGTGTAGCTTAAGCATAATCGTCACTCCTGTAATCGCGCGAAACCGATACTTCAATGAGCCCTCGGGATCTGGCATTGCAGATTTCGCGATTAAGAATCGAGTTTCGAATGTCGGGGGCAAGTAAGCTGCAACTTAGGACATTGCGTGAGATGCTGCTTCCCTCTGTACAGCCAATCATAACTTCCGTCAGACTGTGTCGTTGCGAGGTTAGGTAGCAGTTCCTGGCCATCTTAATCCCTGATCTCGTGAACCGGCACGCAAGCGGACACAGCTTCGCTACCGTGGGTTAGCAGCCCGCTTTTCCACAAGTCGGCTCCGCAAACCAACCACCAGGCCCTCACAAACGATGGGGGAAGAGGGCAAGCAAGTAACGGTAGCACCCAATCTAAACAAGACTGTTAATACCCTATGAATGATTGATGAATTTTATGGATGGAGGGAATCGAGAAGGCGCGCACAGCAACGCGTTTCACGCCGATGTTTCTCACAAAATTAACGTTCCGTTCATAATTCTGTAGCCATAATCTAACATTACATAGTTTAGAGTCGTTGACCGGACGGCAAAGGCAACTCGACTCGGTTCGTTAGTTTCATCTCGGTGGGTCTCAATTGTTTCTGCGCAATGGCGTGGCTATGCTCGGTACAAGCAAAACGTACCATGGCGGAGTTTGTGCGGCTGTCGTCGCGCAACACAGAGCTGCCAGATCAACGGCAAGAGTGAGTGGAGCCAGATACAAAGTTCGGGGAGCGGAAGATCCGCTGGTGTGGGTGCGCTCATGTACGTTAGTGAAAATAGGAAGAAGTTCAATTATCGAAAAAATGTCTTGCCAACCAAGACACGCATCCTTGTGACCCACATTGCAGAGCGCGAATCGACTTTCGGACGACTTGCGATGGACCACTTGGGGCACGAGGGCTTTGCCGTCCGCACGCTTTCGATAGAGCCTGACGTGATCCGACGGTTGGAGCAACTCCGCCCCTCTTTGGTCATCATTGAAATGACGATGCCGAGGGGACGCGCGCTAGAGTTGTGCCGTGGAATTCGTGGAGTGCAGTCTCTTACCCGGATGCCGGTAATTCTTCTTGGCGTGAATGATTCGGAGAAGGACCGTGTTCTCGGACTGGAGTCTGGTGCAGACGACTACATTGCGAAATCGTGCAGCGGGCGCGAAGTCGTAGCACGAGTGCGAGCTGTGATGCGTCGCGTCGCGCGGGAGGAGCTTCAGTCCGCGATGCCCCGCGTTGTGCCTCCCTTTATCCATTCTTTGGTAGGAGCACCGAGTGCAACGATGCGGATGGGAGACATTGAGATTGATCCTGCTGCCATGAAGATTTCGGTCCGAGGCAGTGACGTTGTGACCACGAACCTCGAGTTTCGCTTGCTGTACTATCTTGCGCACAATCAGGCGCGCGTGTTCACCCGCGACCAACTTCTGGACGCAGTCTGGGAGGCCCAACATGTGGAACTTCGCAGTGTCGACGCGTGCGTGCAACGTCTTCGCCGGAAGATTGAACCGGATCCTTTGCGGCCGACCTATCTGAGAACCATACGGGGAGCGGGTTACTGTTTGCAGGCCGCCTAGAAGGATGTTCCGCGTTTGCGACACTCGTTGGTTTTCTTTCTTCCATGACACCAGTGTGCCCAAAAGATAAACGCCGCCAAGCGCGAGCGCAGCTCGCAGCAGGACAGAGAGGCGGCGGTGCAATTGCGCAAGAGACCGGATCTGCTCCACGTCGGTGGACCTTCGCGACCTGCATCCTGCTAGCCGTGGCGACTCTCGCGCTGTATAGCCCGGTGACCTGGCATCCTTTCACCAACTACGACGACCCGGATTATGTGACGGAAAACCAGCACGTGCGTGCGGGCTTGGGCTGGCATACCGTCGTCTGGGCGTCGACTGCAACGGAGGAGGGCAACTGGCATCCTCTGACTTGGATTTCGCACGCGCTCGATTGCCAGTTGTACGGGATGAATGCCGGCGGTCATCACATTAGCAGCGTGCTCTTGCATGTTCTCAATACGGTGCTGCTGTTCTTGCTGTTAGCGGGGGTGACCGGGTTGACGGCACGCAGTGCCGTGGTGGCGGCGCTATTTGCCCTGCACCCGTTAAATGTGGAATCGGTAGCTTGGATCGCGGAACGCAAGAACGTGCTGAGTATGTTTTTCTTTCTGCTTGCGTTAGGAGCCTATGGCTGGTATGCGCAGAAACCTGATTGGAAACGGTACGCAGGCGTAGCGGTGCTGTTTGCCTTGGGACTGGCGTCGAAGCCGATGGTGATTATGCTGCCCTTCGTGCTGTTGCTGCTGGATTACTGGCCGTTACAGCGGGTGCGGGGATGGGCAGAACCCTCGACGGCTTTCCCGGTTGAACAGACGACTTGGGCACGGTTGTTGGCGGAAAAGGTGCCACTCGTGGTGCTATCTGTGGCCAGCGCGATCATTACAGTGATCGCTCAGCAATCCAGCCATTCCGTGGTGCCATTTGGCGATTTGCATTTTCAAGCACGTGCGCAAAATGCCCTCTACTCCTATGCGATGTACGTGCTCATGACCTGACCGATCTTTTGTACCAAGTGGAATGTTAGTGTAACGCCTCTTTGGACAATTGTCCGTAGTCGTCGCCGGGGGTGTGGGGATGTGGGAAACGCGAAGCGTTTTCCATATCTCCATGCCCCTCTTGGTTCGGCAAGATGGCTTGTGGCGCCGGTGGTCTGTAGCCCAGTGCCGAGTGCGGCCGTTCCGTGTTGTATTCCACGCGCCACCTCTCCGTCAGAATCTGTGCCTCCTTCAGCGAGTAGAAGATCTCGCCATTCAAGAACTCATCTCGCAGCTTCCCGTTGAAACTCTCACAGTACCCGTTCTCCCACGGGCTCCCAGGCTCGATATAGAGCGTTTTCGTGCCCAGCTTTCCCAGCCACTTCCGCAACTCTTTGGCAATGAACTCCGGCCCATTGTCCGAACGGATGTGCTCTGGGATCCCGCGCAGCAACATCACATCCGCCAACGTTTCGATCACCTGCAAACTCCCCAAGCGCCGTGCCACCCGCAACGCCAAGCACTCCCGCGTATACTCGTCGATCAGCACCAGGATACGCAGCGCTCGTCCATCGTGCGTCATCGCTTTCACAAAATCGTAGCTCCACGCATGATTCGCCCGCTCCGGTCGCAACCGTACGCACGAACCATCGCCCAGCCACAACCGCCCTCGTGGCCGCTGTTTCTGCGGTACCTTCAGCCCTTCACGTCGCCAGATCCGCTGCACTCGATCCTTCCCCACCGGCCACCCCGCATCCCGCAACAGCACCGTGATGCGCCGGTAGCCGTACCGCCCATACTTCGCCGCCAGGGCCAGGATCGCCTGCGTTAGCTCGTCTTCGTCCGTGCGCCGCAGCGGCACATAGCGTTGTGTTCCTCGCCATTGCCGCACCACTCGGCACGCCCGCCGCTCACTCACTTCATACTCCTCGCGGGCATGCTCTACGGCGCACCGACGTCGCTCCGGGCTTAGAAGTTTCCCTCCGCAATATCCTTCAGGATCTGCTTGTCCAACGACAGCTCCGCGACCAGCCGTTTCAACTTGCCGTTCTCTTTCTCCAGTTCTTTCAGCCGCTTGGCCTGGTCCATCTTCAAACCGCCGTATTCCTTCCGCCAGCGGTAGAACGTCTGCATGGTGATCCCGGCTTCCTTGCAGGCTTGTGGGGTGGTTTTTCCGTTCGCGATGCTCACTTCAATCTGCCGCAGCATCGTCACGATTTGCTCTGGCTTGTACCTCTGGATGGGCATGACCTGCTTTTCCTCCAAGTGGATTCTCTCTCATTCCACTTGGTACAAATTTTCCCGGTCAGGTCACTCAAGATCGTTTGGCCGGTCCGTCTTGCGGTGCTTTATCCACATCCCCTGGATAGATTGACATTCGCGCAGGTCACCCTCTCCGCGCTCTTCCTGATCACGGTGAGTGCATTTGTGTGGCGGGAAAGGATCCGTCGCCCGTACTTGGTGACGGGATGGTTCTGGTTTCTGGGCACGTTGGTTCCGGTAATCGGGCTAATTCAAGTAGGCTCGCAAGGGATGGCAGATCGCTACACTTACCTGCCGAGCATAGGGCTGTTCTTGATGCTGGTGTGGAGAGGTGCGGATTGGGCTGAGGGGCGGTCGCTTAGTTTCCGGATAATCGCGCCAATCACGGTCACTGCTTTGGTCCTGCTGTGTGCCCTGACTTTCCACCAAATCGGCTATTGGCGTAGCAGCTATGAGCTCTGGGTGCACACATTAAAGGTCACCCGCGACAACTGGATCGCCGACGAGAAGATGGGTGATCTTCTCCTGACGCAAGGCCGGCACGACGCTCTGGACTACTACGAAGCCGCGGCCAGAATCGCACCGTTGGATCCTGCAGTCCACGGGAAACGAGCCTCCGAACTGCAGGATCACGGTGATCTGCAGGGTGCGATCCGGGAGTACAACATTGTGCTGCGCTCGAGCTCCGAGGCTGCGATACAGGCCTACACTTACACGAGCCTCGGTGTCATTTACCGGGAATTGGGCGATTACCCAAAAGCGCGTGAAGCCTCAGAGCGTGCATTACGTCTCGACGCGGATGCCGTCCACAAGACGATTCGACAGATTTCGCAGGCGGTCACCGCCAGCCCTGACGCAACGGGTTATTTTCAGCTCGGACTGTTGTCAGAGGGTGCGGGACAGCTTGCCGAGGCGCGTTCGGCCTATAAACAAGCACTCCAATTTAACCCAGAGTTCGCCCCGGCACGGAAGGCGTTGGAAACCTTAGGGGCGGGCAGGCAATAGCTGCTTACGTGTTCCATTCTTCGAGACTATCGCGGCCTTTTAACCTTTTCTTAATACGCCGGTCATTTGTGTGTAATAAAGACACTCTATTCTTCTGACGCTGTAGTTGCAGCCAGAGCTTCGGTCTTCCCCTTGTTCGTCACTTACAACCATCAGCCCAACTCAATGGAGGAACATCAATGCACGTCACGCGTGGTTTCGCATCCTTTCTGCTTCTGCTTGGCGCCTTCGCGGGACAAGCCTTTTCATCCACAGTTTCCGTCGGCGACTGCGAAAACCTAGTCAACTATGCAACTATTCAAGAGGCCGTAAATGCCGTACCCGCCGGAAGCATAATTAAGGTTTGCCCTGGCACCTACCATGAACAGGTGGTGATCAACAAGAAACTTACTCTGGAAGGGGCTCAGTACGTGTTTGATGATGCGGTCTTGATTGCTCCTCCCAGCACAGGCTTGGTCCAGAACACAACTGATGTGGATACGGGCAATCCCATTGCAGCGCAGCTTCTGGTGCAGAACACAGCTGGTCCGGTCTCGATCAGTGGTCTTACGGTCGATGGCACGGGGAATTTGGTCGCTTCCTGCGGTCTTGACCTGCAAGGAATCCTGTTCCAGAACGCCTCGGGTACGGTGAATCACGTCGCCGTACGTAACCAAACACCCCAACCCGGCTACGGAGGTTGCCAGATTGGGGAATCAATCTACGTGCAGACGGCCACCGGCCAGACGTCCACAGTGACCGTCGAAAATAGTTCAGTTCATAATTACAACAAGAACGGAATCACGGGAAATGATACGGGGACGACGCTGACCGTCACCGGGAATTACGTTCAGGGAGTGGGCGTGGTTCCGAGTGGAGGAGCGGCTCAGAACGGAATCCAGTTGGGCTTCGGCGCCACCGGAAAAATTACCACCAACACCGTGATCGACAATATCTATGGGGATCCGACGGTCGCGGCCTCAGCTGATATTTTGCTCTACGACACCGCAGAAAACAGCGGGATTACGGTCTCCAGCAACATACTCGGCAACAGCCAGCTCCCCATCGGACTGGAGACTCTGGGCGATGATGGTGCGAACCTTGGTGATGGCGTCACCGTTACCAGCAACAAGGTCTTTGGCACGTCGACGTACGATGCCATCGATGTCTGCACCAACGGCAATACGGTCAAGAGCAACGCCATCCTCAATAGCGCTGAGTCCGGCGTGCATTTGGACGCCTCCTGCGGCGCTTACTTCGGCGCAGAGACAGGCAACAAGAACACCGTAACCACAAACACCATCGTGGAGAGTGCATGCGCCGGCATTCTCGCTGATACCGGCACAACCGGCAACACCACTAGTCCGAACACCTATTACACCGTGCCAACCACAACGGCCGCCGCCTGCAGCGACCCGCAAGCCCAGACACAAGACGCCATCCTTGCAGGGCATACACGTGCTAAGGCCGCGCATAAGTTCAGTCCAGCGAGATAAGGCTGAGCAGGACAAAAACGTCAGAACGAGAAAGAACGCCGGGAATCTGAATTGCAGGTTCCCGGCGTTCGCATGAAGCGTCAACTTTGCGATGGCTGTCGCCGTGCCACATTCTGACATCCACACCTCAAAACACTTATCTGCTGGTGCTGTTGAGGGGTGACGGTGCTGTGGACTCTTGTAGCACGTTCAGTTCGTGCTCCATCCATTCCAGGTTCGTGCTGTTTGGGAAAGCTGCCTTGAACTCAGGTATGGTTTTGTAGAAAGCGAAAGCCGTGCCCGGCGGAGCCGCCGCACGCAACTTGGCTTTGACTGCCGTGGGTGTGTCGGTCTCGAACATATTCTGCTGCATGCGAAATTTCTTCGCCTGAATTTTCGGCAGCCAGTCGAGCGTCTCCAGCGTCGCCGCTTTCTCTAAGAATTCCGGTTTCAGGTAGTCCGCCCGTTCGTCCTCAGGCACCACGGGAGAGTTGGCGATCCAGTTCGGCCAATCGCCCCAGGGGTCCAGCACATCGAGCACCTTAATGCGCGGATCCACGGCTGAAGCTAGGATCGCGATGGTGGCTCCCGTCCCTTGTCCGAACATGCCCACGCGGTTCATGTCGAGGTCGCCGCGAGCGGCCAGAAAGTCCAATATCATTTGCACGTCGTGCGCTGTCGTACCCAGGCTCTCCTGCAGGTCGCTGAGGAACCACTCCCGCATCGGCCGGTCGTGATAGCGATGCCCGGTGAGCGCAGAAACAAAGCCCACCGCGGCAAAGCCATCCTTGGTTAACGCATTTTGAAAAATTTCATTCTTATATGGATCCGTGTCCGTAGGATAGCCATAAAGATTCAAAATCACCGGAGGTTTCTTGACGCCCTTGGGCTTCAGCACATAAAGGTCGAGTGGATCGCCCCATCGCCACTGCATCTGCAGCAACTCCACGGTGTAGCCAGGATGGGTGTCATCGACAAGGTCGACCGGCGGAATCGGCAACAGATGGCTGTTGCTCAACGAGGGTGTGGACCAATCCTCGGTCACGTTCTTAAAACGGTGGTCGTTGGGATTGGCGATCGGTGGCGACGCCGGCTCCAACTCTTGAGCCGCGGCCGTCGCCGCAAAAGTCGAGAGTAGAGTTAAGAGTGCAACTCCAAAAACGAGTGTTCTCATAAAAATAAATGACATCCCCTTAGACATAATCTTCCCAGATTCCAAATTTCTCCGCAGCGTAAGTAGTGAACGCAGCGATTGGACCGAGAAGTTTATTTCGAATCTCCCGCGATGTTACTAATCAATTCCCGCAAACGGCAACGCGCATTGCCGCAAACAGGTCGGACGTAAAGGAAGGGCGGACCGACCTGCGGCCCGCCCTCCGTACTAGGTCGTACTGCTTGCTTTATGTTCGTTCAGTTCACTGCGGCCTTGCAACCGGATCGTAAACCAGGTGGCCATTGACCGTGACCGCATTCTGAATCAGCTGTAGCTGTTCGTAAGTGGTGACGCCGATCGTGTCCGGGATAATCAGCCCGCCCGCATCGCCGCCGCACTCTGTGGCTGTGTTCTTAGTGGTTGCGCAGGTTCCGATCTTGGTGCCGTTTCCGTAACGCTGTTCGAAGTGTGAACGCAGCATTTTGAGCCCGAGATCCGAAACCGTCGGACTGCAAGCCGGAACGCTGCTCGCGTTGCAAGTTACTGCTGTGTACGGGATGTAGTCGGGAACACCGCCTACAACATAACCCTGTGAGGCCTTAACCATGAGCCCCACTTGCGTTTCCGCCGTGCCCGTGGCAATCGTACGCAGAATATTCCACGTCCGATAGGTGCCGTTGCGGACGTTCGGGAAAGAGAACCCGTTCGCCCAGATTTTGCTTTCCTGGCAGGGGAACGCGTTGGGTGTTGTTCCGCACGGCGTGTTGCCTGGTATGGTGCCGGGAGCATTACCGAGCTGACCGGGATCGAGGTTACCCGAGTAGGACTGGAAGATCGGGTCGACGCCGTTCACTGCGATGTAGTGGAAGTTGGCATTGTTGGCGAGCGAGCTCACATTGCCGTAGCTGAAGAAGGTGTAGGCAATGCCGTCCTGTGGAGTCTGGTAGCTACCCGGGAAACACTTGGCGCAAAGGGTGTTATGGGAGGACAGCACGCCTTCCACCACTTCGCCGGTGCCGATGCCGCGATAACGTCCGCCCTTGTTGGTTGCATTGCTGACGCACACACTCGAGGACGTAGTCGGGTTCACAGATAATGCGGTCAATGGGTCGTTCGCCGTGGTCGCTGTACCCACGCTGCCAACGACGATCGGACCGATATTAGCTTCCTGGCTGACGCCAAGAACTCCGGTGCCGGCGGTCATGGTTGACCCGGTGTAAACGGTGGGGCGACGGAATAAAGCCCCCTCGATAGAGTTGTATGTGCCCGAAGTCATCTCGCGCAGGAAGATGTTGATTCCGCCGTTAGGCAGACCGAAGGCGCTGGCGTCGCAATTGTAGCCGCCAAAGGCCTGTTGTAGTTGATCTTCAGTGGCGTTCTTGAGGTTGGCCAGCGAGTCCTGGGCCCCCGCGACAAATACCAGCGGCTCTCCGCCTACATCCGTTACGGTGAACGCGGGAATCGTCGTGTTGGTGAAAGGATCCTTACCGGTGATGTTGAAAGCCAGAATATTGGCTTGCTGGGTACTGCCGGGCATGCCGCTGAGGACCGGGGTTCCCACACCGTGAGTGGTACCGGCCGGGTAAGCCGCCGGGACACCCGAGGCATTGTTCACGTTGTATCCATCGCCGTCAAGGCAATCGCTGCCACTGCCAGTAACGGGACAAGGGTAATTTCCTGGAGCGGCAGGGGCGCCGCTGTACGTGCTGGCGCCGATCGCCGAGTTGATTCGGGCGATGGCAAAGGCAGCATCTTCAGGACGGATGTCCGACGCCGCCGAGTTCTCCGGCGTTCCATTGTTGAAGATCGCCTCGATGCTCGCCGGGAGATTAGTATCGCAGCTTGGACTGCACAGGCTGTTGTTCCAGACGGTGATAAGGTTGCTGCCGGCTGCAGGGGCGCCAGTAGGAATAATGAAGCTGCAGTGGGGCTGGGCATAGTAGCAACGGACTCCGATGACCGAGTCAACTTTGATGTATGCCCAGACGTTTGGTGGGGTGGCGCTATCCCAAACGATCCAGGCGGGAGCAGCATCCTGATTGGGAGTGGACGGTCGAGTGTCATTCAAATAAGGTTCAGAGGAGCCACTCTTTGCACTGGTCCAATGGAACGTGGGAGAAGTGCAGTTCGTGCCGAGCTGAGTGGGGCAGGTTCCATCGCCCGCGGTGGTTGTGCTGGGAGTGCCGAAAACGCCCAACGCGGCCGTTTGCCACAGAGCCGACGAACCACCCATCACTACCTTTAGAGTTTGAGCCTGTGCCAGAGGCACGATGCCCACAATCGCGGCCAGCATCAGCACCGCGAAGATTGTTTTCATACGCGACATAGGTTATTCCTTTCGTAATTTGAAATATCGGTTTCGATCATCATTGTGGTTGACGTGGGTCGCATCGCCTCACGCACAGATAATTGGGAAAGATCTTGCCGAGCCGACAAACTTTCTCCGTAAGCTAGTGATGGTCTAACCGCGTGACCTTATCCTCGTACACGCGCCGCGCGGCAGGGTCGTTTAAATTTCAGGTGGAGTTTAATGGTTCACCTGCCATCGAAGTGTTAACAGTTTGCGATAAGTTGGTGAAAATTTATTAACGGAAGCAACCGCAAAATCTTGCACTCAAGGCCTCCCCGCGCTGCGGATGGTAAGGAGATGACCATGAGAAAGGAATCCCTTCCGGCTTTGGCGATTCGTCCTAGCGACGACTTCACCTGTGAAAAACTAAGGTCGGTTCCTGTTCCTGGAAGCGGCTTTGGAATCTGAGAGTGAAGCGGCCTGAGTATACGGGGTGATCGGTACGGCGAGCATGAAAGTTCGGAGAATAGTTTGTTAAGGAATGGTTACACTCGAATATCGGGCGAGACAGCACTCGGCAGAATTCACGTTTTTTTAATTATTGGGCCCTGACCCGTCATATACAATCCGCGCTTGCCTTTACATCCTTATAAGAAGCATGTTGTCCCGGAGCCATGAGTGTGAGATCGTTTGTGCTTTTCCGCTGTTCCCGTGTCATCTGCAGTGCTCTCACGCTGTTGCTTCTGGGGTCGTCATTTGGTGTGGCTCAGGAGCAAGCATCGACGGCGACAGCCGCCGTTCACGGGAAGGTGACGGACCGGAAGGGCGCGGTCGTGCGCGATGCGAAAGCCGTGCTCGCAAGCGCTACGGGCGCGAGACTCGCGATTCCGGTCAACGACAACGGCGTATATTCCATCGCCGGACTGCTCCCCGGAAGCTACACGTTAACCGTATCGGCAGCCAGCTTTGCAGATCGGGTCTTCGCCAATTTCATCCTGACGCCGGGCAAGATTTTGACGCTGGACGCCACTCTGGAGCGGGCGAGCGCCAAGGAGGCGGAGGGCGCGGAGCAGGGGCAAAGTGCCGCTCCCCGTGCTCGGAAAATTGCAGAGGCTGGCACGGGCACCATTAGCGGGACGGCAACTGACCAAACCCAGGCCGTCGTGGCAAATGCAAAAGCAGTGCTTACAAGTGCGGCAGGGGAGAAACTCGAAACCCAAGTCAATGATAAGGGCGAGTATTCCTTTACCGGACTTAAACCGGGGATTTACACGCTCACCGTAAGCGCCCCCAATTTTGCAGAGAAGGTCTTTGACAACATCACGGTCACGGCAGATCTCGAATTGACACTGGATACTTCCCTGGAACCAGCGCGAACCAAGGAAGAAGTGAACGTGGAATCCAGCGGTGTGGGACAAGTGGAAACCGAGAGCGCGACCGTTTCCGGCACGATTACGCAAAAAGAAGTAACGACGATTGGACTCAACGGCCGTAATTTCACCCAACTCATCGCACTCGCACCCGGCGTCAGTAATCAGACTGGGCAGGACGAAGCCAAGGTGGGAGTGACGGGCAGCGTGAAGTACAGCGTGAACGGAGGCCGCGTCGAGTACAACACTTACGAGGTCGATGGCAGTGACGTGCTGAACACTGGGCTGAACGGCGCCTCGAGCACGCTTATGGTCTACCCCAGTCTGGATGCGATTCAGGAAGTAAAGGTGCTGACCTCCAACTACGGCGCCCAGTATGGGCGAACCGCGTCCGGGACCGTGCAGGTCACGACCAAGTCGGGAACCCCGAAGTGGCACGGAAACATTTACGATTTCATCCGCAACGAAGCGGTCAACTCGCGCAATTTTTTCGATACCGAATATACAACACCGCCACCGGTGGGGGAAACCTGCTGCGGGGAGACGTTTGGGAGCAAAGCTCCGCTGTATCGCCGGCAGGATTTTGGGGGCACGATCGGCGGCCCGCTCTACATTCCCGGGGTTTTCAATACCAAGAAAGACAGGACGTTTGTCTTTTACTCCGAGGAATTCCGTCTGGAGAAAACGCCCACGGAGTACAACCAGGCGGTTCCGGGGTTGAAAGAGCGGGGACTTTGCCTGTCACCGTGCGGTCAGGCCCCGACATCGCAGGGCATCGTAAAAAACCTGCAAATCAGCCCTGTTACTGGGGCAGTTTACCAGGACTTCGATTTTAGCGACGTGTGCGCACCGGGTGACGGGACTTTTGTGCGTGCGCAATACCCCGACTGCCCGTCCGTGGCATCGGCGCCGGGCGGACTGGCTGCCGCGGCGCACTTACTAATACCAAGCGCCGAGGGCTATGTCTACCGGGGCGTCGATAAGAACGCGATGGCGATCTTGAATTCGGGCCTGATACCGCTGCCCAATGCTCCCTATGGCTGTAACTTCAGCCTGCCGAATCTCAATTCCACCCTTACTAACCTCGACCCTACCGATCCCAATCATTGTTACAACGCCGCGGTCTCGCCATCCACATATTGGCGGGAGGAGTTGTTTCACATCGATCAAACATTTAGCGACAAGGTGAGGGGTTCGTTTCGTTACCTTCACGATTCTTGGGACACGAGCGTGCTCGACCCGCAGTGGAGCTACCTGAGTACCAATAACCCCTCAGCGGCGACGTTTCCCACCGTGCAGAACCGCTTCTTCGGACCCGGCGTAAGCCTGGTGGCGCGAGTGACGGACACGATATCATCCACGCTGATCAACGATATGGTGCTCAGCTATGTCAATTCCGGTATTACCTTGGCGGATCAGAACGGGCCGGGGGGCGCCCAGTTCCAGCGCAACCCCACTCTGGATCAGCCACTCGTTCCCGACCCATCGGCTCCCGGAATTTGCAATCCGACACTCAGCGTTGATCCCGCGAGTCTTATCCCAGAATGCGCCATCGGTCATATTTTCAACAACGGCTTCGGCGGCAAGATGCCGGGAGTCGCCATACTCGGAACGAATGCGGCGTACGGCGGGAGGGGTTTTGTGGAGGATCCGTCCTATATGCCATGGGGACACACCAATCCAACCTATGCCCTGCGCGATGACATCGGCAAATCGATAGGCAAACACACGCTGCAATTCGGAGCGCAATACGTGTACTCGCAGCGCAATCAAACCAACAATGCCATCGGCGCAGCTTCTGGCGACACGCAGGGCCTGCTGACCTTCAGCAATCTCGCGCACAGTACGGGGAATGCCTTTGCCGATTTCCTGGTTCAAAATGTGCTTCAGAATGGGTCCGGCCTTACGACGGGATTCATCCAGAGTTTTACCCAGGATTCGGCGCAGGCCCGCTACTACCAGCGCTACCAGATCGCTGAGCCTTATTTCCAGGACGACTGGAAAGTGACTAAGCGGCTCACCCTGAACCTCGGCTTGCGAGTCAGTCTATTTGGCACTTACCACGAGAAGAACCGCAACGCGTGGAACTGGGAAGCTTCGCGATTTAACCCATCGCGATTTGCAGTTGACCCAGTGTATGGCGAGCTTTTGGATAAAACTGCCGGGTCCGTTCCGGTTTCGTTCAACCCCTCGACGTTCCAGTTGGACCCGGGCGTGGTCAGCGACCTGGGGTTGGTTCGGTGTGGCTTTAACGGCACACCCGCCAGCTGCATGACAGGGCACCTGTTCAATCCGGCGCCCCGGGTTGGTTTTGCCTGGGACCCGTGGGGCGACGGCAAGACCTCGATCCGTGGCGGCTATGGCATCTTCTTTGAACATGGCACCGGCAACGAGGCGAATACCGGGTCCCTGGAGGCTAGCGCGCCGGTCGTGCTCAGCATGACGCAGCCGCTTCCTACCAACTACCCATGCATTGGGAATGTCGGGTATGGGAATGCGAGCAACCCGGAATGCACGAGCCCCTTGGGCGCTTATCTTGGCGTGTCTCCCCCCCGGCGGGATCCGTCTTTCCAATTGATGTCACCTCGATTCCGACCAAGGCGATTTGGCCCTACGCTCAGCAATGGAGTTTCGGCGTCCAACGAGAACTGTCACGAGCGGTTATGGTCAACCTGGCGTATGTGGGGAGCAAGGGAACCGACTTGACGGTCGAGCGTCAGCTCAACCAGTTAAAGCCGCTGCCGGCCAGCGAGAATCCTTTCGGCCCGAACGAGCCTCTGACCATCGCCGACTGCACGACTTTGCCGCCCGGAATACAAGCAAACGTCGCCCCTGGAGATGGCTTTACTCCGTTCCTGCTCCAGAACGGAACTCTGGTGACGCCGCAAAACCCCGCCTACATGTATTTGCAGGCAGCGTGCACAAATCCAAACATCCCGAACGTCAATTCCCTCCCGGGCCGACCCTACCCAGGTTTGGGAAGAGTTCTCGCGTTGCAGAATGTAGCCAATTCGAGCTATCACGCTCTCCAGGCCACGCTGCGACACACCAGCGGGCCGTTCACCGCTGCGATCTCGTATTCTTACAGCCACTCGCTGGACGATTCATCGGATCGAAGCGATCCGATTCTGGTCAATTCTTACGACCTGCGAGAGAACCGAGCCAGCTCGAGTTTTGACGAGCGTCATCTGCTCAATCTCAGCTATGAGTATCGGCTACCGCTCAAAGGACTTTCTCGTCGTTTCAGCGACTGGGCCAATGAGCGGCCAAAGGATCCGACTGCGCCCCAAGCGAACTGTTGTTCAGCGCTGTCGAATATGCTTCTCGATGGCTGGGAGCTTTCGGGAGTAACGCTGGTTGCGTCGGGCACTCCGTTTACGGTTATTAACAGCGCCGGCAACACCGGCATTTCCGTTACCGACAATGCCGGTGTCTCCAGCGGACTCGGCGTCGCGGCCTCGTACCCCGACGTAATGAAGGGACAACAGTCGCCAGGCAGCAATTCTCAAAGCTTTGGCCCGCTCATCGGCAATCCTGCGCAGTTTGTGGCTCCTCGGGGGCTCACCTTCGGGGACGCTGGCCGGAACTTCCTGAACAATCCGCGGCGGACGAACTTCGACCTGTCGGTGCTGAAACATTTCAAGATCCGGGAAACTGGCGAACTTGAATTCCGGGCTGAGGCTTTCAATGTTCTTAATCACACTCAGTTCCGGATCTACGATCCCGACAATCCGGGCAGCAGTGGAAACAACATCATCAGTTGCTATACCGGTCCAGTGTATTCCGCCGGATTTAAGGGTGGTGGGTCCGATTGCGTTACCGGGGCTTCCTTTTTGCACCCGGTCGATGCGCATCGGCCCCGCACCGTACAGTTTGGCCTGAAGCTAGGGTTTTAGGACGTATAACGTCATGCCGATATTGACCAAAAATTTAGTAACGTGTCGGACGAATCACCGAGCGGTCTGGCCCCGGTTTCGCGGAGGGTGCGTGAGAGGTCTGCTGCTCTGGTTGCTGGCCGGGACTATGACGCTTTCGGCGTGCGGGGGTGGCACCTCCTCGAGCAGCACGCAGATCCCCCCCACGCTTTCAGGCAACTGGCAGTTCAATATGGCGGAGCAACTCAACCCGGATCCCAACGGACTTTCGTTCGTGGGTGGCCTGCAGGGAGGGTTTCTGGTCCAGAATAAGGGAGCGGTGGCGGGAACGGCGACCTTCTCCTTCTCGCCCGCGCCGTCGGCGCTCGATCCAGACCCGATAGTGTGCGACAGCGGATCCGCCGCGATCACCGGTACGATCAACGGCCAGACCGTAAGCCTCACGGCGGTAGCCAATAATCAGACTTTACTTACGCTTACCGGAACGCTGAGTCTCGATGGCTCTACGATGACAGGTTCGTATACTTCGACCAACGGCGCAGGTTGCGGGATCGTATCAACCCAGGAATGGAGCGCCTTTCTTGTACCACCGCTCACGGGATCGATCCAAGGGAGCTTTCACAGCGCGGGCGGCGCTGCCGGCCTGAACGAGCAAGATTTTCTGGTGTCCGGGGCACTCACCCAAGCAGTGAATACCGGAGCCAGCAGCGCAATAGTCACCGGCACTTTGAACTTTGTGAACTCGACAACCGATCTGAGCGACTATCCGTGCATCGCTGAGGCATCAGTTGACGGCTACATCAGCGGGAATGTCGTTGTCCTGCAGATCATCGGGGCGGGGGCTAACGGACCAAACATTGGTCAGATTGGTGCGTCGGTGGGATCCGGTCTTCAGCCCGTCACCTTAGCCCCGACGCAAGGCGGATACATACTGCATGCAGTGGCTGGAGAGGGATACGCGGTCTATGCGGCAGCCTGTGGTGGCGGAAGCCTCGCTAACCCCGCCGACTTCGGGATCATCTGTCTTGGAGTGAACAGTGCAACGGCTTGCCCACTACCGATCACGCTGGCTCCCTCCGCGCTGAGCTTCTTGTCTCAAACCGTGGGGTCGCCGCCGACGACGCAGACAGTCACAGTGACCAACACTTCGGGCACTACGCTCGCCGGTGTCACGTTGACGTTAACCAATAATGGCGCGAGCAATTTCACGGAGACGGACACTTGCGGCCTCGGAGGCGTGCCTTCGCAGGGGGGGCCTTTCAATCTGAATTCGCAGCAGTCTTGTGTCGTTACGATTGGATTTGCTCCGCTGCAAAACTGCGCGGCCGGGACTCTCGCAGCCCAATGTCTGACGGCCACGCTAACCGCTACCAGCCCCGGCAACGACGCGATTTTTATGCTTCCAATCACGGGCGGAGTTAACGCTAGCTCAGCCTTGACTTCTGAACTCGATTTCCGCACGGAACCGGGGCCGACCGGCCAGAGCGGGCATCCGGCAGAGATACGGCGAAGCTCGGGCACCTGCCCCTTCCAGGACTTCGAACATCATGCAGGAATCGACCAGGGAACCGATGACTAACGCTGCCATGCTGTGCCCGACCAGTCGCGAAGCGTTCTCCCTCCCATGTCGCGGGTATGCCCGGAGTCTTTGGATTTTATTGCTCGCCGGCACGATGCTGCTTTCGGCATGCGGAGGAGGCGCTTCCAGCGACCCGCAGAAGAGCGGCACGCTTTCGGGTAACTGGCAGTTCACGATGACGAATCCCGACGCGACTGACGAGAATCCTCCTCCTGCCGGCACGCTTTATGGCCTGCAGGGCGGGTTTCTGCTCGATAACAATGGGGCGGTAACGGGACAAGCAGTCTACTCCATCTCGGGAATAGACATAAGCACTTCACTCTGGGCCATATGCGACAGTGGATCCGCTCAAATCACCGGCACCGTCAGCGGTCAGACGGTGAACCTCAAGGCAGCAGCCGGCTCACAGACCTTTACCCTGCAGGGGACACTGGGTCCCAACGGCCAGATAACGGAGCCGACCTTTACGACACCAGGCGGCGCTGTGGCCGGCTTTGAGTCTTGTGGGGCGCCAGCCTCCGGACTTTCATGGAGCGCACAATCCGTGCCGCCGCTCACGGGATCGATTACAGGCAGCTTCCACAGCTCCAGCGGGAATAACTCGGGCTTGGCCAACCAGGACTTTCCGCTGACCGGCACCCTCACCCAGGGAGCGAATATCGGAGCCAGCAACGCAACCGTCACGGGCACTTTGAGCTTTATCGACCCGACGACCCTTCTAAGCGATTACCCCTGCATCGCGTCTGGCACCGTTTTCGTGAATGGCCAAATCAGCGGCAACACCGTGGTTCTGCAACTTATCGGGACGAACGGATCGAATGCCGGGCAGATTGGAAATTCGGCCAACATAAGTGGAACTACCCCCGTCACCTTCGACTCCACAACCAACGGATACGTTCTCCACTCCGCTGGAACCGCTCTCAACTCCGCTGGAATCGGATACATAGTGAACACGACGGCGTGCCCCGCTCCCAGCCGCAACGACGCCGGATACATTTGTCTCGGGTTGAACAGTACAACCGCTTGCCAGCAGCCGATCACGCTCTCTCCAGCCGTCTTGTCCTTCCCGCCCCAAATGCTGGGTTCGACGAACCCGTCAACTCAGACGATCACGCTCACCAACATTCAAGGTTCGGGCAGCGCTCCGCTGACCGGTCTGACGTTGACATGGATTACGGCGTCTGGCATCGGTTCTCTTGCCGGCCCTACTGATTTCACCGGTGTCGCCAATTTCACAGGGACAGACACTTGTGCCCCAGGAGAGATTTTGAGCCCAAGTGGGGGGTCGCCTTTCAGCCTGCTTCCGGGACAGTCCTGTACGGTCACGGTTTCCTTTGCGCCTCAGGCAAGCTGCACATGGCTGCCGGCGAGTCAGGGTGGAGTCTCGCCAGCCCAATGTCCGCTGAGTTTGAGCGCAACCCTAACCGTTAACAACGTTCCCAGTGCCGATCCCGATGATGGGCAGTTTCCGTTTCTCGTGCCCATCACGGGCAGCGGGCTCAGCTTTGTTCAACCCTCGACTCCCCGACTCGATTTCGGTGCGGAGGCATTCGGCGAAGTCAGCCTTCCTCAATTGCTGAACCTCACCAACTACGGCGCAACGCCAGTCCAGATATTGCCGAAAGGAACATGCGTTACCGGATTCGGTCAAGTGTTAACGCTCCCGCGCCCGTTAATGGAAAGCAGCCCGGTTGCGGGTCTGCAAGTGGTGAGCAGCGCAACCCAGGACAACCCTAGCGAACCCACCACAATCCGGTACAGTTGCGACACCGATCCCAGCACCTTGGCGCCCAACTTCCAGATATCCTCGGACACTTGCAGCGGAACATTGCTCGAGCCTCAGGCCGGGTGCAGCCTGGAGATTGAGTACATACCCCAGTCGGCGAACACCGCCACCGGCGGTCTGGATTATTCCCTGGAACTGAACACGGTGCAATGCACTGACCCGGTTAATGACCCTCCGTCTCAGTCCAACCCTTGCGAACTCGACGGCGGACGTTTTCCAGTGGAATTGACAGCGAATCTAGGGAGCCCGCTGAGAATGTCCCCCGCCGCCGGGTTGAATTTTGGCAATGTGTCGGCGGGTAAGTCGAGTGTCCCGCAGACGGTTACGCTTCTCAATGACCCTGTGCCGAACGGCCCGACGGTGACTTTCGCCGGCAAGGTGGTGGTGAGCGGCAACTACTCTGAGACCGACGATTGTCCGGCCAGCATGGCTCCGGGCAGCAGTTGCACGCTGACCGTGACTTTCAAGCCGAAGAGCGCTGGACACAATTCTGGAGGTCTGGCCATTAATTACACGACCAGTTCGAGCAGCGCTCTTCAAACCCAACCGGTCTATCTTTTGGGGACGGGACAATGACTTGCGCTCGCCCCAGCCTGCTTGATTGTTTAGCGGTTGTTGATGTGGAATTCGGCGGCCAGGTTGAGGGTCGGATGCCGCGGCAAATCATGAAGGTGCAAATCGTGATGAAGCAACTCAAGGAGGTTGGCGGTGGCAACTAGACGATGGATTCTTTCTCTCCTGCCGGCGGCGACGATTGCAGTGCTCGCCGGATGCGGCAGCAACAACACTTTCAGTCCACAGAATCCTCCGCCGCCGCCACCGTCAACACTTTCCATTTCCGTTACCACTGTGCCCGCAGCCCCCGCGTCCGGACAGCCGGTGCCCGTTCCCATCAACGGCACTGTGACCCTCACGGCGACGGTTACCAATGACCCAAATAATGCGGGAGTGGACTGGGCTCTATTGCCAAAAACGTGCCAGGTGCAAGGGAATCCGTGCGGCACCCTCAGCGCCCCGCACACCCCTAGCGGTACGCCCGTGATCTATACGCCGCCCACTACCTTGCCTAATAACAACCTGAACGTTGTCGTTGTGGCTTACGCGACCGAGGATCAAAGCCATAATGCTCTGTCCCAGATCGACGTGAGCGCCTTTGGTTCCAACCTCAGCGGCACCTACGTTCTCGAGGCCCAGGGAGCAGATTCTGTATTCAACCCCTACCAGTTCGCGGGGCTGGTCGTCCTCGACGGCAACGGGAATATCACGGCGGGCGAGCAGACGGTCAACTTCTTCGACCAAACTGTCGGCACCCAGGTGTCAGACACAAACACCATCACCGGAGGCAGCTATTTCCTTGGCCCCGACGGACGAGGAACAATTACTATCAACACGGCAAACTCAGACATTGGTCCGGAGAGTTTTAGTTTCGTGTTCCTTTCGGGTTCCCAAGCGCTGATTTCCGCACTGCCGACATCTATTCTCACTATCTCAGGAACAGGCACCATGGATCTGCAGGACCCTAAGTACCAGACCATACCCTACCCGCCGCCGCCCCCCGGCGGTTATGCCTTCGTAACAAACGGTACTACCGCCACGGCTACCGGCCCTGCGCCTCAGGCTTTCGGCGGGATTGTTGACATTGATTCGTCTGATAACGTGGTAGAAAGCGGCAGCGTGATGGATCAATACGTTGCCATCAACGGAGTTGGGCAAGCCCCGATCTGGAACAATACGAAACCAACCGGGTCAGTGTCCAACACTTCCACCTTCGGTGGGGTCATCACGTTGGCCCTGAACGTTCCCACCTTCACCAATAGTAACCCGACCCCAACGTTCACCGGCTATATTGTCGACGACAACCACATAAAACTGATCGAGAGCGACGGCACCTCGAGCACTGTCGGACTTGCCGTCGCCCAAGGTTCTGACTTTGGCACTTTTAGCGACGCGTCGTTCTCCGGGACGTACGCGTTTGGTGTCACCGGGGTAGACCTCGACAATATCAATATCCCGCCGGCCTCGACCACCTTGGTTTCGGCCGGCTTGTTCACCGTAGATGGTGTCGGAGATATGAATGGATTCACAGACACGCTTCTCCAGTCAAACACTTTCCCGGGCGTGAACGGTAATTGCACCGTGAATGGCGCCACCCCGAATGGTGCTCAGATCAGCGCGACGTTCGATGATGCAACATATTCCGTCGACAACGCAGGACTCGGTCGCATCGGCGTGTCTTTAGGCAGCTTTTCCCCCCAGCCGGTGTGCAAAGGTTTTGCCTCTCATTTCCTTTTCTATCTCATCAGCAATGGGACCGCGGCGCTGGCTCTCGAGGTCGGCAACGGCCACTATCCATTTGTCGGAACCGGAATAGCTTACCTGCAATCGACTTCTCCAGTATTTCCCGATCCCACCCCCAACAACATGTACGGATTTAGCTTCACCCAGCAGAATGGGTCCGAATACGATGGCACCGCCCAGATGACTGTGAACCCGTCTGCCACCCCACCATCTTTATCTGGCACCGTTGATAACAATACTGGTGTGGGCCAATCGTTTACCGGCACTTATGCACCCCAACCAAGTTGCCCCGTGAGTCCTTCCTCGAGCGGTTGTTTCGCTGGTACTTTTTCGAACGTGGGGCGAGATTCCGCATTCGTTGGAACACCCCCGGCCGGAGACACCTACGCATTCGCGGCGGATTTTTACATCATTGACGCGGATCATGGCTTCTTCGTTGAAGCGGACTTGCTGCAGCAACCGACGCCACAGGTGGCCTTCGGATACTATGCCCGTCGGAACTCAGTTGCCGGTCAGCCTACCTGCCCGACAGCTCAGCCAGGTGACGAGCGTGGCAGTGCGTTGCGGAAGTAGGCGGAGATTGTTGTAGCAAGGGGAATCGGACGGTTCACCAGAAAGTTGTACCCGATTTCGGCCGATAAATACCGGTTCGGACCTGCCGTTAGACACAGTGTGTCATCTCCCGGTGAACTTAGCGCCCTAAGTTCCGTGTTCGCTTTCCTCGCCGGTGCCACACTCCCTATGAATGGGCGGATTCCAACGTCAGATCCCACTTCCAACGCGGGGCCTTCCTATTGCTGCGATTCTGAAATCTATTGTTGGGTCGGCGTTTGCCCTGGGTTTTGCTGCGGTTGCGAAACGACTTGGGTTGGGCCGGTGTTCGGCATTGATTGTTGACCCGTTCCTGGAGTTAGGCTTCCCAGGTTTGCCGTTGGCAGACTGGGATTCACCGGCCCCGTCAGCAGGCCGCCGCGATCAATCCCCTGGACGTAAATGAAGAGCCAGTCGTTGTAATGGTCTTTGCCGAAGAACACGTGAATGGTCTTCGCCTTGCTCGTGCTGGCAACACCCAGAATCGGTCCTCCGCCGAACGTCGGCCCGTTGAAGCCCAGGCCGGAATTGGAACCTGCATCGGAATTCGAAGACGACGATCCGGGAGAATTCGAATTTCCCGATGCATCCGAGTTGCCGGAAGAAGAAGCGTCGCCCGAATCGCCATTCTCGGAAATCTGACCACTCGCGCCGCCCGCTTGTGCTTCCACTCCGCCTTGCGTCGGGAACCCACCTTGCCCCGCGACCCCATTCTGCCCGGGCAATACCGGCCCATTGTTCAAAGCGATATCAGCCTGATGGAGGAGTTTGAAGTCCTTCTCCTTGCCTGTGGCCGGATCCCTGCTCATCGGATCCATATAGTGCTTGCGGAGGAAGCGTATGTTGTTGGTATTCTCCAGTTCTTCGACACCCGAAGGATACCGGCCAAACTTTCGGTAGAAGTGCTGAATCGCGCGCATGTAAGCTGTACCGCAGTGTCTCAATTCCTCTTCGCGGTCGCGCCGGATCTGCTGCTTGAGATCGGGTAGCGCTGCCACCAGCGCAATCATCATGAGCGCCAGGGCAAGCATCAGCGTGATCAGCACGTAACCGCGCTGCTGCAGGCGATTGCGCAATCTTGCGGTCGAGACCTCGGAGATGGGGCACTCAGTTGAGATCATTCAATTCCAGCGGAAAAAATGAAAGCGCGCCGCCCCCGGGAGAAACGTCAACCAGCACAATCGTACGAATCTGCTCAGGACTCAGCAAGTAGGACTGGTTAATGAGTTGGGTTTTGCTTCCTGAGGCAGTCACGATCATCATGATTTGCGCAAAGCCACTGGACGGTATTGTAAGGCTGGCGTATACGCTCTCCTGCCCGAATAAGAGGGAAGGAATAATCGGCTCAACTTGGCTAATATCGGTGCCGGGTGCAACCAGGTAAATATCCACGCTGGCGGGTGCGCTGGGAGACGCGTCTATAATGCGTACCTCCGCTTGGCCGGCCAATGGCGCGGTGTTGTTGTCAGGCAAAAGAATCGCGCTCGGGGCCGCGTAAAGTCCTGTCAGGAGGATCGTAGACTGCGACCCACTGCTGAGGTTCAGAGCGGTGCTGTTGATGACGGGCGTGGTTGTACCGGTCAAAAATATCTCGATTGGATCACTGCCCGTCGAACCCGAATTGTATCCGGATACCGGCACCGTTGCCCCGAAGCCCACATTCGTAGACACTGGTTTTCCGCTAAGCGAAATGTCGAGATTGTCCGGAGCGTCGGGGATAGTCTGCACCACTCGATACTGGGCAGTGCTTGGCTTTGAGCCGCAACTGATGGCAAGAACGCAGAGGACGACCATCGCTAGCGCAAAGGCTAGAACTTTGAAAAGACGAGACATACGCTTCTCTCTCCGTAGGGCAGTTCTGACGTGAGCGAGCCAGGCGAATTATCTATGATAACGTTTGCCTTCACAGGCTTGTGTGAATTTTGTGTGACAACGGAGGAGTCGGGATTTCCGATGCGCGTCAAAAGGGGGACGGATTAGCCATCCCCGACATTACTCAGTATTCAGCGCCAATCCGAGCCCCTCGAGGCTGTCGAGTACCCGCTGCCGTACTCCACTCGGCATGTGTCCAATGTTATCTTTAGGACGGCAGCGGCGTAATTCATGGAAGTTCTCAAAAGACTTTTTGAGCGACATTTCCACACAGCGGTCGAGCGGGTGCAGCCGCTGCAGGATCAACTCGGCGGTTCGGGACGCAAGATCATCCGCCTCTCCACCGAAAAACTTAGCGCGATTGGCATTCTGTATGGCGTGCGCGAAGAGAATGTCGCCTTCCTTGAATTCTCCAGGCATTTTCTCCGGCACGGTTTGCCGGTCCCGGAAATATACGCCGAAGATCTAAGCCAGGGCGCTTATCTGGAAGAAGACCTTGGCAATACCACGCTTTTTGAGTTTCTCTCAGACCATCGTGACGGTGTGACGATCGCTCCTGAGGCCGTCGCAGTCTATCGCAAGGTCGTTGCCATATTGCCGCGTTTTCAGGTCGAAGCAGGCCGCGATTTGAACTACAAAGTGTGCTATCCGCGCGCCAGCTTCGATCGCCAGTCCATCGCCTGGGATTTGAACTATTTCAAGTACTACTTTCTTAGGCTCGCTGGCATTCCTTTCAGCGAACAGGCACTCGAACACGATTTCAGCCGCTTGACGAAATTCCTGTTGAGTGCCACCCGCGATTATTTTCTCTATCGCGATTTCCAGTCGCGGAACGTCATGTTGCGCAAAGTTCTGAACCAAGACCAGCCATTTTTCCTCGACTATCAAGGCGGCCGCAAAGGCGCGCTGCAATACGATATTGCTTCTCTTTTGTACGATGCCAAGGCCGACCTACCCTCGGGCCTGCGCCAACAATTGCTCGATCATTATCTCGACAGCCTCGCCAGTTTCCTCGACCTCGATCGCTCCGAGTTCATGCAGTATTACTACGCCTACGTTTACGTTCGCATCATGCAAGCGCTGGGCGCCTATGGGTTTCGCGGCTTCTACGAACGCAAAGTGCATTTCCTGCAAAGCGTTCCATACGCGCTGAGGAACCTGCGCTGGCTGCTGCACAACGCCGAGTTGCCCATCGCGTTGCCCACGCTGATGGAAGCATTCAAGAGCATGGTGGCGTCGGATAAGTTGCAAGGCCTGACAGCGGCATCGCAACCGGAAAAATTGACGGTGCGAATTTTCAGTTTTTCATTTCACCGTGGCCTGCCGCAGGACGACACGGGAAATGGCGGTGGCTTCGTTTTCGACGGCCGCAGCCTGCCTAATCCCGGCCGCGAAGATCGCTTCCAAACCCTTACCGGCAAAGACGCACTAGTAATCGAGTATCTTGATCAGGAGGAAAGCGTGCGCCAGTTTCTCGCTAGCGCCCAATCGATGGTGGATGCCACTGTGAGCGCGTATCAGCGGCGCGGCTTCAAACACTTGATGGTGTCGTTCGGTTGCACCGGCGGGCAGCATCGCTCCGTCTACCTGGCGGAGCAATTGGCGAGGCATTTGCGTGCCGGGAATGGCGTCGAAGTAGTGGTGCGGCATCGCGAGCAGGAGCAACTGAATCCATGAAAGCGATGCAGCCATGAAAGCCATGATTCTGGCCGCAGGTCTTGGCACGCGCTTGCGCCCCCTGACCGACAATCGTCCCAAAGCGCTGGTCGAGATCAATGGGCGCACCCTGCTGGAGCTAACACTCTCTCGCTTGCGCGGTTTTGGAGTTAGCGAGGTGATCATTAACGTTCATCACTTCGCCGACATGATCGTCGACTACCTGAAAACGAACAATAACTTCGGCATGCGCATTGAAGTTTCGCGCGAGGACGTGTTACTCGACACTGGCGGCGGCTTGAAGAAGGCCGCTTGCTTCTTTGTCGGAGATTCCACCAGTTCCGAAGAGCCCTTCGTCGTGCACAATGTCGATGTGCTCAGCACGATTGATCTTCGGCGGATGGTGCAGTTTCATTGTGATCATCAGGCGCTCGCGACCCTGGCGGTGCACGACCGCGAGACTTCTCGCTACCTGCTGTTCGACGATCAGCTTGAACTTTGCGGGCGGCGAGCAGGGAACGATCAGAAATCCGAACTCGTCCGAGCCTGTGAGCGATCGCAGGCGCTGGCCTTTTCCGGCATCCACGTAATTTCTCCGCGTCTACTGAGGATGATGAAAGAAGAAGGCATGTTCTCCATCATCACCACCTATTTACGGCTTGCTGGCCAGGGAGAAAAGATTTTCGCTTTTCGCGCCGATGAATACTATTGGCGCGATCTCGGCAAGCCAGAAGGCGTGGCCCAAGCGGCCCTCGATCTAGAACAAAAAGTAATTGCGCAGTAGTGCAGTAGCGCCGCGATCCCGGCGGCGGTCGCCCGCGTCAAGTGAATAAGCGTGCTTCAGAATTAACAGGTACGTCGATCAGCTTGCAAACGTGCTAGGCGCGAACAAAATCAATAAACCCGTGCTGCGCATCAGTCCGAGTCAACTTCGCGCATACTTTGTCGCCAACGTGCAACCCTTGCGCTCCCTGAGTTAGCAATCCTTCAATATGCGGCTGCATGACGCGAACAAACGTTCCTTTCGGAGTAACTCCAGTGACGAGGGCGTCGAACGTTTCGCCGACCCGGTGACTCATGGCGACAGCGGCCAACCGCTTTGACATTTCCCGCTCCACTTTGCGCGCTGCATCTTCTTTCTGGGTGCAGTTCGCGGCGATGGCGGCGAGTTCGTCGTCAGAATAAGGACCGGGTTTTCCGTCGAGTAATGCCTTGATCAGCCTTTGCGTAACCAGATCGGCAAAGCGCCGATTGGGCGCAGTCGAGTGCGTGTAGTCCTGCACTGCCAGTCCGAAATGTCCCTGTTCGGGATCGCCCGGACGCTCCAGCACATATTCGCCCGGCCCAATCAGCTTGATGACCGCCAGCGACAGGTCAGCGAAGTGATCGGGATCGGCGGCTTTGCGCTTAAGAAGAAAATCGTTGAGCGCCTTGGAATCAGCCTGTGCGGGAAGCTTCTCACCCTGCGCCGCCGCCAGTCGCACGATGCCGTCCCAATGCTCCGGAGTTTTCACGATGCGTCGCAGCGACGAAACTTTTTCCAGCAGCCGAGCCACCACGCCGTTGGCGGCGATCATGAAGTCTTCGATCAATTCGGTAGCGCGATTCTTCTCCTGCTCCACGACATCGACCACCTGCTGGTTGAGCACCACGGGATGAACTTCGCTGGTGTCAATATTCAGCGCGCCATTCTGGTAGCGCAACTTCCGGAGCGCCTGGGCAACATCGTTTTGCCGCTTGAGCTGCGCCTGCAGGTCCGAAGACGCGGCCACTTTGGGCGGAGCCGCCGCCTTGCCTTCCAGCCATGCCCCGACCGCTCCGTAAGTGAGCTGCGCTTTGTTACGAACGATCGCCCGATACACGTTGCTCGAACTCATCGAGCCAGCCGTAGTGATCGTGAACTCAATCACCACTCCTGGCCGGTCAACGTTCTCGAGCAGAGACGACGCACCCGTCGATAGCTCTTCGGGCAACATCGCAAAATTGATGATGCCGGTATAGACGGTGGTCGTCTCTTTGGCCGCGTGTTGATCGATGGGAGAATCCTTCGTGACAAGAGCATCCACATCGGCGATGCCCACCAGCACCTTGACATCGCCATTGGGCAAGCGCTCGGCAACTTCGATCTGGTCAAGGTCCTTCGAAGTATCGTTATCAATCGAAGACCAAAGCAGGTTGCGCAGATCCCGGACCTTATCGGAAGGCGCGAGTTGCGGCGGATGCGCGCTAATGTCCGCCAGTTGTTGCCGAATCGCGGGCGGAAAATCCGGCTCGAAACCCTCCGCCAGCATAACCTGCCGCGCCATTGCTTGGAGATTGAGAGAAGAGGGCCGAGAGTCGTTCATAAAGCTCCATTTTCAGGGAACATTGGTTTGAAAAGGCTAACATGAATCGTTAAGTTCTCCCCTGTGAACCTCGGTACTCCCCGTGGTAATGCCTTCGGAACAAAGAACTCGTGTTATTCTAATAGCAGCAGCTGCGTTTCCTCCGATTGGATCGATTCCCGCAGTTCCCTAACAGGCTGCGGAAAAACTCGATTTGAAGCGGACGCAGCACCACGAAACACTCTTGTTTCCACAGCACAACCTGATAAGAAGAAGGCATGCGTGGAAAAGACGAGCAGCAGTTGGATGTGTTCAGCTACGTAAGCCCGGAGCAGCGAGTGCCGCAGGACCACCCCTTGCGTCCTCTTCGTGCCATGACCGATGAAGCCCTGCGGAATTTGCAACCACGATTCCACAAGCTGTACGCGAAAACGGGGCGGCCGTCGATTGCGCCGGAGAAGTTGTTGCGGGCGCTCCTGCTGCAAGCGCTGTACTCGGTGCGCAGCGAACGGCTGTTGATGGAACAGCTCGACTACAACCTGCTGTTCCGCTGGTTCGTGGGCTTGAACATGGACGACGCCATCTGGGATGTGACCGTGTTCACCAAGAACCGCGAGCGGCTTCTCGATGGGGACATTGCCGAAGCCTTCTTCCAAGCCGTGCTGCAGCAGGCGCGGGAGCGGAGTCTGCTCTCGGACGAGCACTTCACGGTGGATGGAACGCTGCTGGAAGCGTGGGCGAGTGTGAAGAGTTATCAGCGCAAGGATGCGAAGAACGCGGTTCCGCCGGACGATCCGGGCAATGCGACGGTGGACTTCCACGGGGAGAAGCGGTCGAACCAGACGCACGCATCGAAGACGGACCCGGATGCGAAGATGGCGCGCAAAGGCAAGGGCAAGGAAGCGAAGCTGAGTTACAACGGGAATCTGCTGGTGGAGAACCGCCACGGACTGATCGTCAACAGCGAGGTGTTCGAGGCCAACGGAACGGCGGAGCGCGACGCGGCGCTGGTGATGCTGGAACAGATTCCAGGAACGAAGCAGGTGACGGTGGGCGGCGACAAGGGATACGACACGGCGGATTTCGTGGCCGAGTGCCGAAATCTAAAGGTCACGCCGCATGTGGCCCAGAACCTGGAGCGGCCGGGTGGGAGCGCCATTGATGCTCGTACGACGCAACACGCCGGATATGCCATCAGTCAGAGGAAAAGGAAGCGCATTGAAGAGTGTTTCGGATGGCTGAAGACGATCGCGCTGTTGCGGAAGGTTCGGCATCGTGGAATCTTGAAGGTGGGATGGGTCTTCACCTTCGCGGCCGCGGCCTACAACTTAGTCCGTATGAGGAATCTGGCGATGCAAGCAACGTAAACCGAGGTCGCAGTGTGCTCGCAGGCCCGAAAATGAATCCGCGGGACACCAGCGGATGCAGCCAGAACCCTTCCCAAATCACAAAATCACTGAGGCTGGAGAGAATCTAAGTCGCGGAGTCCATTTTTCAGCAGCCTGCTAAGACATCATGATTTCAGTCAGCAATGTATCCATGCGCTACGGCGCCAAAGTCCTGTTCGACGAAGTTTCCACCGGCTTCATACCGGGGAAGCGCTACGGCCTCACCGGCCCCAACGGCGCGGGTAAATCTACGTTCATGAAGCTTCTGACCGGTGAGCTCGAACCGCAGAAGGGAACCGTCGTCCGCCCGCGCAAACTCGGCGTGTTGAGCCAGGATCAATTTGCCTTCGATAAGTATCGTGTGATTGACGCGGTCATTATGGGCAACCGGCGCTTATGGGCCGCTCTCGAAGAGCGCGAACTCATCTACGCCAAGCATGAAATGACCGACGCCGACGGTATGAAACTCGGCGAACTGGAAGGCATCGTCGGCGAGGAAGACGGCTACACCGCCGAAACCGACGCTGCGATTTTGCTGCAGGGTCTCGATATTCCCGACGAGATGCACGAGCGGAAAATGTCGGAAATGCCGGGCGGCCAAAAAATGCGCGTATTGCTGGCGCAAGCTTTGTTCGGACATCCGCAGGCCCTGTTGCTCGACGAGCCCACCAACCACTTGGATCTGGACTCGATCCACTGGCTGAAGAGTTTCTTGAATCAATATGAAGGTGTTCTGATCGTGATTTCGCACGATCGCCATTTTCTCAACGGCATCTGCACCCACATCGCCGACATCGATTACGAGACCATCATCACTTACACCGGCACTTATGACGACATGGTGGTCGCGAAAACGCAGATTCGCTCGCAGATCGAATCGCAGAACGCGCAGCGCGAAAAGAAAATTTCGCAGTTAAACGAATTCATCGCCCGCTTCGCCGCCGGAACTCGCTCCAGCCAGGTGCAGTCGCGGCGCAAGGAAGTCGAGCGCCTGCAGGTCACCGAACTGGCGAAGTCCAACATCCAGCGCCCCTACCTGAAGTTCGAGCAGAAGCGGCCTTCCGGCAAACACATTCTGGAAATCGAACGTGTCACGAAATCGTACGGCGAGGCGAAGGTGATTTCGGGCTTCACGGCGAGCGTGCTCCGCGGAGAAAAGATTGCGCTGATGGGCCGGAACGGCTCCGGCAAGACCACTTTGGTAAATGCGTTGCTCGCGAACTCGCCTACAGTTTCGGAATCGGAGCTGCGAAAAAGCAGCGGCTATGATGGCCCCTTCGTCGACGGCGGAAAAGTTATCTGGGGTCACGAAGCCGCCGTGGGATACTTCGCCCAGGATCACAAGGCGCTAATCGAGCCCGGCATTAGGGTCCTGGACTGGCTGCATCGGTGGGATCCTTCCGCCTCGACCGAAGAGATTCGCGGCATTTTGGGACAGATGCTATTCCCTCGCGATGACGCCGAGAAGCGCACCGATGTGCTCTCCGGCGGCGAGGCCGCCCGGTTGCTCTTCTGCAAACTGATGTTGCAGAAACCGAACGTGCTCGTGCTCGACGAGCCGACCAACCATCTCGATCTCGAATCGATCAACGCCCTCAATATTTCACTACAGCGCTATCCCGGAACCGTGTTGCTGGTCACGCACGACGAAGACCTGATTGACGAAGTCGCGACCAGAATATGGCACTTCGAAGGCAGCCACGAAATCACCGATTTCAAGGGCGCCTATGGCGAGTACGAGGCGGTTCTCGCCTAACAGGCCGTGGTGGCGGGACGAGTAAGTTACTTGCTCTTCACGTCCTCGTGAACAATCGACAGGACGGGACTTTTCTTCGCCTTCTTCTTTGCAGCTGATCGCTTGCGGGATTTTGAAGTTCCGCCAACTATGTCAGCGACGCTGGTGCTTTCCAGTATCTTCGCGGCAGCATCGCGCACCTCCAAAAACACACTGTAGAGCGCGCGATGGTCGGGATCGGTCGCGATAAGACTGCGGAGTTGATCGGCATCTCCAAAGGGAGCGAGTGGGCCATCTACCAGACGAATGATCTCGCTGAGTTTGATCTCTGCTGGTGCGCGCCGCAGCCGGTAGCCACCTTTCGCGCCTCGAACGCTTTCCACGATGCGCGCGTTTTTCAGTTCCAGCAGAATCAACTCAAGAAATTTTTCCGGCAGGTCGCTATCCATGGCGATGTCCCGGATCTTGACGGTTTCAGTTCCGTAGCGACGCCCAAGGGTCGTTATCGCTTGCAACGCGTAGAGCCCTTTTTGCGAGATCTTCAATCCCGTATCCTTTCCAACGGAGTCTGCGCTTAGCTGTGCGTCACGCCAAGCTCACAGCAACCCTTTCTTGCTTGGACGTACTTTAGTGCGCTTGCTCCCGGTTTGCAACTGGTCTTGCTACGAGGTGCATTCGCAGTTATGCCTAAGTACAAAATGTTGCATGCGAAAAGCTGGGCGCAGTCTACGGCCGGTCCGGCAGAACCCTTACTTCCACTGGATCACGCCGGCTTCAGCGCAAGCTTCGAGATAGTCGGCGACGAGAGTCACCGGTAGAGATCCGTATTCGGCCGATACCGCGTCGCGTATCTCGCCCACGGTGCGCTTGCCATTTACGAAGTTGACGATTTCGTAGGCATAAAGCTCGGACTGGTCACGCACATTCAGCATTGGGGTCGCTTCGCTGTTGATCAGCTTGATTTTCGCGTAGCGCTCTTTGCCCAGGCGTGCCAGCAAGACGTTATCGTTCTGATAAGTCAGCGGACCGAATTCGCCGATGCGGACAGGCACGTGTTTTGCCTCAGAGTCGCCGGCCCAAGGCGCACTGGGCGACGTTCCCTTTGCTCCGCGCAGCTTCGCTTGCTGGTCGAGCCAATCTTGGAAATTCGTAGCTTGATCGGTGAGAGCTTTCGCCCCGTTTGCATCCGCCTCGGCGGGCCCGCCGGTGAATTCGACTATGGAGTGCAGCATTGCACACTCGCGTTGCAAGGCTTGATTCACCAGGTTGCGTGCCTCGTACCAGGCGACACCGGCTTCGAATTGAGGGTCATCCACTAACTGCTGCGCCGCTTCGAAGGTTTGAGCGAGACGAGCTTCAGCCTGAGCGGTGAGGAATGGAAGCAACGTTGGAAGCTGTTGTGCTGTGGCGCTGGCATAGACGTATCCCGATGCTGCTCCGAGCAGCGCCACACGGCGCAATTTCGTGGCATCGATCTGATCGAGGCTGTCGTGGTCAGTGTGAATGTATATGTCTGGCCAGTCACGAAGATAAAGTGACGGGACCGCGATGGTTGAAGAGTCGTAGTCATCGTGATCGCTGCCACTGGAGTATGGCGTTACATCCGCGACCAGTTCATTGCGCGTGCCTTGTCCGCCAGCGCGGGTTTCTACAATGCCCGTTTCCGCAGATGTTTCGCCCGCCGCATAACCGCTGGCGGCGGTGCGGATCGCATCCAGAAATACGGTACCCACATCTGTAACAAAACTTGGCAGTGACCAGGGCGTCCCGGTGACGTGGAAGACTGACTTGTTCTTAAGAAAGTCGCCGCCCACCATATCCATGTGGATGTTGGCACGCAACCGTTGCCTGATTTCCGGATGGCTGGCGAGAAACGCCATGGTGCCTTCGACCTCCGGCCCCCAGATAAAGCGCAGAGTGCGCTTGGGACGCGGCAGTTGACCCGAATCGATCAGGTGCGCCAGCACGCGCGCAGATTCAAGAATGGTGACACATCCGCTTCCGTTGTCGTTGGCTCCGGGACGTTCGTGATCGAGATGACAGCTATAGACGATTTCTCCCGCTCCAGAAGCCGCGCCGGGAATGGTGGCAGTCACGACGGTCCAATGGCCGGGGCCGACGGTGGCTTTGACGTGGGCATTCAAAACAACGGGTTCGCCGCTCCGCAAGCGCGCCCGCAACGCCTCGGCAGTCTGCCGCGAGACCATGAAAGCAAAGCCGGACGGTTGACGCGCATTCAGATGCCCCCACCGAATCACGGTTGTGTCCAGGCCAGACCAGGCCGTGGTCTGGTTGGGCATATCGCTGACGATGCCTACCGCGCCATGTTGCGCGATCGCCAGTTCCTGCACGCGCGCCAGAACGCCGTCGGCGAGAACGATTTTGCCGCGCACGTCTTTGTCTTTGTTCTTGCCCGAATAATCGGCTTCGCTCGTACCGTTACCGACGTCGATCAGTTCGGTTTCCACGTCGGCGGAGTGGCTGTAGTCGGCGAGGTGGATGGGATCCGTCTTCCAATCTCCCAGGAGAAGATGCTCGGGACGGACTTCCCACAGCCGAGCCTCTTCGACCGTCCAGGCGAAATACGAGCGCATCAGACCGTACTGCTTCGCGCCATCGATTGCGAACTGCTCGCTATGAGCATCGGCCAAGCCGTATTCACGCGCGCGCTGCATCACGAATTGCGCTGCCTGTTCATAATCGGCAGTGGTCGCGACACGATGCAGGCCCGTCAGGTAGCGCAGGTTTTCATAGGGAGCAGCCCCGCTTGACTCGTCGCGCAGCTGCGTCCACTGGCGGGTGTCGAGGAAAGGTTGCTGGCCAAAAGCACAGAAGGTAGTGAACGCCACAAAAGAATAGAGCAGAAGAGATTTGCGCATAACCTACGAGGATAGCACCAGACATGTCGGGAAATTCAGACCGTCACCAGAACCGAGGTTGCTACCGAGTGGGCGTCATGTTCATCTGCGGCTCGCCGATCTCGTTGTGCGATTCGCCTTCCAGACAAACGCGATGCCACAACTCAAGATTGAGCAAACGCCAGATGCGGTCGTAATTGTCGCGATGCTGCGCGCGATGTTGGTTGAACAACTGCTCGAGCGCTTCAGGCCGGAAGTATCCGCGATTCAGGCTGCGCGGCTCCAACAGGATTGCACGAATCGTCTCCAGCCGCGGTCCGGCCAGCCATCCGCTCCACGGCGTCGGAAATCCCAGCTTCGGCCGGTACAAGATTGAGTGTGGCAGCAGATCTTCGACCGCCTTTTTCAAAATTCGCTTGCCGGCCAGTCCCTGAATCTGCACTTCGCGCGGAATTCGAGTCGCGAACTCGACCAGCACATGATCAAGAAACGGCACCCGGCTTTCGATGGATGCAGCCATACTCATGTTGTCCTGCTTCATGAGCAATTCCACAAGGTAAGTTTTGATGTCGGTGTAGAGCAGGCGTTGCAGCATCGGGCCCGACGAGTGGTCCCAGTAATCGACGACATTCTTATATGCGGTGCTGGGTGCGGATTCCCGCGCGAACTCGCCGGTCAGCAATCCGCTCTGCTCCGCTTCTCCGAAAGCGGAAAAGAAATTATCGAAGTAGAAAGAAACCCAGGAATTTCCATCTTTGGCTAAGAACGTATGTTCCAGTTTCCGGCGCAGGGTCGCTCCCAGCAGGGAAGAGGTCGCAACCGTGTTGCGTAATCCGCGCCGCAGAACGCCCGGAACGACGCTCCGGTACGCGCGATCCATGGCCGCATTGTTCAGAGTGAAGGCGTAGCGTGTGTAGCCCGCCAGGGTTTCATCCGCGCCCTCGCCTGTGAGGACCACCGTAACTCTCTCCCGGGACAGCTGGGCGACAAAATAGAGGGAAACGCTTGAGGGCCACACAATCGGCTCGTCTTCATGCCAGATTAAATGCGGAAGCGCCCCGAAAAAATCCTGTTCGCTTACCAACACTTCATGGTGCTGCGAATGAATGTGATGCGATACCGCGCGGGCAAAGGGCAGCTCGCTGTAAGTCTGCTCGGTGTAGCCAACAGAAAAAGTTTCGATCGGCTCGCGCCGTATTTTCGTCATCAGCGCGGCCACCGCGCTTGAATCCACGCCGCCGCTGAGGAACACGCCGAGTGGCACGTCGCTCATCAGGTGGCTCTGGACCGCGCCTTCGAGCAACTCGCGGTAGTTCTGGACGTAGTAATTCGTATCTCGCGATTCGTGCGGCTTCGAAGCATCCAGGTCCCAATACTGCCGGATGTCGGCGTTGCCCTCTGGACCAACGGTCAGCGTGTGTCCGGGCAGCAGCTTTAGGATTCCGTCATAGAAAGTTTCCTCGCCCGACAAATATCCAAACGCCAAATACTCCGGCAGCGCTGCGCGATTGAACTCGGGGCGAATCCCGCCGTGCGCCAGGACCGCTTTGATCTCCGATGCGAACAGCAGCCGTTCCGGCGTCATTTTGTAGTACAGGGGCTTGATGCCCAGCCGGTCACGCGCGATGAAGAGCGTTTTCGTGTTGCGATTCCAGATGGCAAAGGCGAACATGCCGCGCAGATGCTGCACACAGTCCGCGCCGTACTCTTCGAAAAGGTGAATGACGGTCTCGGTATCGCTGTGCGTGCTGTAACGGTGGCCGCGCGTGATGAGTTGCTCGCGCAAGGCGAGATGGTTGTAAATCTCGCCATTGAACACGATCCAGAGCGTGCCATCTTCATTCGAAATCGGCTGATGTCCGCCGGCAACGTCGACAATGCTGAGGCGTCGCATACCGATGCCCAGATGGCCGTCGGTGTAAAAGCCTTCGTCGTCGGGACCACGATGGGTGATGACGCGGCACATTTCACGCAGAGCTGCGGCGTTTGCGCGCGCGTCCCGTCCAAATTCAAGAATCCCAGCGATTCCGCACATTTAGTGTTTCCCCGCGTACGTGGACGCGCCGCCCGTCAACGCTTCGAACAATGGCGTAACAGAAAACTTCTCCGGTGCGCCGTTCAACACCGCATCCCGCTTGCGCCACTCGAAAAATTCGGATGGCCGCTCCATTTTCAGCAGAGGCTGTCCCTGCCACTCGACTCGAGTCCCCCCGATCACGACCAGGTGCGAGAGTTTCTCTTTATCGATACGGCAATACAGCAGGCGCGCGTCCGAAGACCACGGACCAAAACTCCACGCGTCGTCGCCGAGCGCAAAAAAGAATCCTTCGCTCTGGTCATGATAGTCGAGTTCGTAGACCTGCACGGCTGCCTGCGCCATGCTGACCAGGCGCGGTTCATCCTGCTGGCAGATTGCAACGTCGCGGGGCACCAGCGCCGTAGCCGTCTCCGCTGGCAGCAACACGCGGGCATGGCATCGCACCAACGGCGCGGGCTCGAACGCACCATAAGCGGGCGAGAGCAGAGTTTTCGTAATTGTCGTCTCCGTATGCCAGACCGTATCTTCCGGTACCACGAGAGTCAGGCATGATCCACCGGACGCGGCGCCAGCCTTCGATACTTCCACCCGTCCCGTGCCGGCGGCTCGAACGTCGAGATCGGGTGCGAAATGCCAACGGATCTCGAGTTCGTGTTCCTTCCTGCCGAGCGCAACATCGCGTACCAGCCACACGCCGCCCGCACCCTTTAGACTTAACACGTGCCGCCGATGCAAAACCGGATCGGCGAGGCGCGCATATCCATCATGGCTACCCACAAAATAAGCGAAGCTTTTCCCCACGACCCAGTTCTCGGCTTGCGTAGTCGGAATGTGAGTCCACGAAAAAGGTTCATCGGCAACTGCCTGGTCGACTCCATCCACGCGCATCGTGTTGTGCGCTCCCGTTCCCCGAAAGCTATCCCGATCCGCCAGATCTTTCGAAATGTAGACGCCACTCCCAGCGTCCACCAGCCAGCGCCGGCCATCCATGGTGAGTCGCAGGCTAAGTGCGTCGGCGTGACCGTGCCCGGACCGGCCAACCCCTTGCGGACCGGCATCCACCACCATCGCTTGCGCGTAGGGCTCCGAATCCGCCAGCACATAGAGGCCACCGTCGGAAAAGGCGGCCGAATGCACCGTCGAGCCGGTTTGTGTTTTTAAGAGCTTCTCGGCAGCCTGATGTCCAAACAACCAGATCGCCTCTTCCGTCAGTTGCGCCGCAGAAAATTCCCGGGAGTAAATCATCGTGCCCAGCGCCAGCGGATCGGTCATGTGCTCGGTCCGATTGCGCCGCGGGTTCCACAGGCGCCCGCCATCGTCATCGCCGAAGCCTTCTGCGGGCCCTGCCTGCGCCAGCGCCGCCACTACATCCAGCATCCGTCCAAGCGCCATGTCATACGCAGGCGGAATTTCCATTCCATTCCGGGCCGCGAGCAACCGCGCATAAAGAAAGAAATCGAGCGCATAAACGTGGTAGTACAGGGATTGCTCGAAGTAGACGCCATCCGGACGCACCTGCCGCCCTGCCTCGTGCCGCACGATCTTCCACCCGGACTCCTTCCAGCGCGCCGCTCCCGGCGTTTGCGGATACAAAGTGCCCAGAAACAACAGCGCCACTGCTTCCCCCAGCAGATGAGTGTTTGGAGAAAAATAAGTAGATAGATAGCGTTCAATGTAACGACCGTGAAAGGCGAGCGCCGGAGCCAATTCCGTGTGAAACTGCGCGTACTCAGGCGTTCCCGCAAGCAACTGGTCTACCCATATCCACGACAAACTACGGAAAGCAACCTCCAGCGTGCTTCCCCAGTTGATCCCCAACGGATACGGATTTGCCTTGATCCAACTACGCCACTGTGCCATCAGTTCGCCAATGTACTTATCGTCGCCGCTGAGTAATCGCGCTTTGGCCAGCGTTACCAGATGCTGGTGGCGATTCAATTCCCACGTGACCTTGTGGTCGCCAACCACGGCGAAATCGAGAAAAGGAATCTCGAACCAGGGATCGAGCGGCGCCCGCTTGCCGTGTACGGGATCGAGATGCCAGTCGATGTCTTTGCCACTCCCGCTGTCAAGATTGAAGCAAAGATTCTCGTACCCCAGCAGGCGAAAACGATGACCGCAGATCTCATCGGCCTCGCGCAGAATTCCGGCCACTTCGGCGGGCAGATGTTTGCGCAACAACTCCACGCGCTCTGAAATTTCGATGGCAGAGAAGAAGAACTGCCCCGGCCGCGCGGCCGAATCACCCGTCAGCCGAACCGAGCCGGACTGCATACCCATCCGGTGCTTGAAAAGGTCGAACTGCTTGTGGAACTCCTGTCCCATGCGCACGCGCACCTCTTCCCAGTCCATTTGGGATACGCGCGCCACCTTGCTTTGCCATCCAGAAGCCATCGGGTTCCCTTATCTTACATGCTGAAAAGATCGCTCTCGACCCACCTGTCACCCCTTGGTACCCTCGCCGGACGCAGGTCCTGGCCGGGCTCGCTCACCGCGGTACGATTGAGGTTACGGGCAATTTGACCCATTACAGTTCCACCGGGTGGAAAATAGTTATCCACTTTTGCCCTAACGCCGGAGTGAGCTTCGGGAACTCTTAAAGATGTTCCATAATCTATTGAAAACAAGGATGTTGTCATCTGTACCTGAGACCACCTTGCGACTCGATGGAGGGCTGTTTGCTCGGGCATACCTGGGGATTGGTATAGTTCATAGTGCCAGCGGGTAATCCCTAGAAACTCGATTGCCAGGAGAGTGCGCTTGGGCTTGTCGGTCAGCATTTTTGGGTTGGGATACGTCGGTTCCGTCTCGGCCGCTTGTTTCGCCTCCATGGGCCACAAGGTCATTGGCGTCGACGTGAGCCGCGCCAAGGTGGAGATGATGGACTCGGGCCGCACGCCGATTATCGAAGAGCGCATGAGCGAAATGGTCGCAGAGGCGCACCGTACTGGCCTATTGCACGCGACCGCCGACGCCACTGCGGCCGTGCTGAATTCCGAAGTCTCGTTTGTCTGCGTCGGAACGCCCAGCCTGAAAAATGGCAAACTTGACCTGAGCCACATCGAGCACGTTGCCCGGGAAATCGGGGCCGCCATCCGCCAGAAAAAATCACCCCACGTTTTTGTTCTGCGCAGCACGGTGCTGGCCGGAACCACCGAAACCGTGGTGCTTCCCATCCTGGAAAAAGAAAGCGGCAAGAAGTGCGGGCAAGATTTCACCGTTTGCTATAACCCGGAGTTCATGCGCGAAGGCAGCGCGGTCGCCGACTTCCTCAACCCGCCTTACACCATTCTTGGAGCGAGCGACACCAACCACCTCGCGCCGCTGCGCGAACTTTACAAGAACACTCCCGGCACTCTTTACGAAACGACCATTCCCGTCGCCGAGATGGTCAAGTATTTTTCCAACTGTTATCACGCGCTGAAAGTCGGTTTCGCCAACGAAATGGGAACCATGTGCAAACATCTTGGCGTTGACGCGCAAGCGGTCACCAAGATTTTCACCTCTGACACCAAGCTGAACATTTCTCCCGCCTATCTTTCCCCGGGCTTCGCCTTCGGCGGCTCCTGCCTGCCGAAGGATCTGCGTGCCATCACCTACAAGGCCAAAGAACTGGATCTCAAGCTTCCCCTCCTCGAAGCTCTCATCCCGAGCAACGCCGAGCATGTCGATCGGGCCGTGGAGATGGTCATGAGCACGGGCAAAAAGAAAATTGCGCAGCTCGGCTTGAGTTTCAAAGCGGGCACGGACGATCTGCGTGAGAGCCCGCAAGTGCAGTTGATCAAGCGCCTCATGGGCGAGGGCCTGGAAGTCAAAGTGTGGGATGAGGATGTCTCTCTCGGCCGACTGGCTGGTTCCAATCGACAGTACATCGAGGAAGTCATCCCGCATATCGGATCGGTGCTCTCCGCGGATCTCGAAGACGTACTGCGCTCTGCGGAAGTTGTGATCGTGGGCAACAAGTCGGCGAGCAAAGATCTACTCGTCAAGTATCTGCGACCCGAGCAGATCGTGATTGACCTTATTCATCTTGATAAGATGCGGCGTCCGGAAGGCGCTCGGAAGTATGAAGGGATTTGCTGGTAGGAATTTAGCGTAGAAACGCAGCTTGCTGGGTCTTCGCGTGCGGCGAGACGGGGCATGCGCCGTCTCTACAGACGAGATTGAGAAGAAAATGAAGCTTTATCGAATTGATATCAAATCCGCCGACTGGAAGCGCCTCGACGGTTTTGCCGACCGCACCGTCTTCCAGACCCGCGAGTGGCTGCAATTCGTCGCCGAGTCGCAGAACGCGCAGCCCGTGTTGGCCGAGTTGCGTGAATCGAGCATCGTCCTCGGATACTTTACCGGCCTCACCTTCTCGAAGTTCGGCATGAAGGTTCTGGGCAGTTCTTTTCCCGGCTGGACGACTCCTTATATGGGCTTCAATCTCAATCCCGGAATCCCTCGTAAAGCCGCGCTCGAAGCCCTGGAGAAGTTTGCCTGGGACGATCTCAAGTGCCTGCATCTGGAGGTCTCCGATCCGAACTTTACCTTCGAAGATGGCGAGACCTCCGGATTCAAGGTGGAGTATTACGGTTCCTATCGCACCGACCTGACCCGCTCGGAAGAAGAGCTGTTCAATGGCATGGAAAGCGCCTGCCGCCGCTGCATTCGCAAGGCGGACAAAAGCGGCCTCAAAATCGAGGAGGCCCACGACCTGGCCTTCGCCGACGAATATTACGAGCAACTCAAGGACGTCTTTGCCAAACAGTCCCTGGTTCCCACCTATTCCGTGGAGCGTGTCCGTTCGTTGGTTCGCAATGTAGAACCGACCGGTAATGTCTTGCTGCTGCGGGCGCGTGATCCGGAAGGGAAGTGCATCGCCACCGCAATCTATCCCGGCTTCAACCAGATCGCGGAGTTCTGGGGCAACGCCAGCTTCCGCTCTCATCAGAGCCTGCGCCCCAACGAAGCCTGCCACTGGTATGCCATGCGCTACTGGAAAAAGCGCGGTGCCGCCATCTTCGATTGGGGCGGCGAAGGGACGTACAAGGAAAAGTACGGTTGCACGCCGCATCGCGTGCCTTGGTTCACGAAGTCCCGATATGAGATCGTGGGCAAATTGCGCAACGAAGCGCGCAACATGTTTGCCCGCAAGCAAAAGTTTCTCGGATGGCTGCAGGGCAGCCGTTCCGCCGCCGAACGAAGTCCGGCCGAAGAATAAAAGCACTGAGGGAAGCACTGATGGCGTTTCTGGTTCGCAGAGCATTCCGGCATTTATCGCGGGTTCATGACGTGCTGTTTCGCCGCACGCTGCTCGAGCGCGAAATCACCATTTTCGATGATGACGTGTTTCTTACTTCCTACCCGCGTTCCGGCAACACCTGGACGCGTTTCCTGGTCGGCAATTTCGTGAATCCCAACGAGCCGGTCACGTTCCTCAATGTCGAACGCCTCGTTCCTGATATGTACAAGACCGCCGACTGGGTTCTGCGCCGCCTCCCGCGCCCGCGCGTGCTCAAGAGCCACGAGTGCTTCGACGCCCGCTACCGGCGCGTCATCTACATTGTGCGCGACCCGCGCGATGTCGCCATTTCCAACTATCACTGGGAGATGAAGCTGCGCTCGATTCCCGAAGGCTGTCCCATCGAAGAATTTGTTCCCGGCTGGATGGACGGCGATTTCTGGCGCCGAATCGGTTCCTGGGCCGACCATGTCAACAGTTGGCTGGCGACGCGCCAGGGACAAGCTAGCTTCCTCTTGATGCGCTATGAAGACCTGCAAGCGAATCAGGAGCGCGAACTGGCGCGCGTAGCTCAGTTCATGGGCCTCAATCCTGACCCGAAGCGCATCCAACAGGCCATCGAACGAAGTTCCGCCGCTAACATGCGCAAAATGGAAGAGACTCAAGGCAAGAAGTGGGTAGCCACGTTCCGCACTCGCTCAGATAAGCCTTTCGTTCGCAAGGCGTCGACCGGAGGATGGCGCGCTGTCCTCCCGGGAAAAACTGTGACCTACATGGAAGGGCACTGGGGGCCACTGATGAAGCAACTGGGGTACAGGCTCTCCAGCGAAACAGAAAAAGAGCCGTCTGAAGTGACCCACGCCTAGGGACAGCCGTCTTCGGTTGTCGAGTCCGGCAAAGCTAAGAGCCAGCTAGAAATTCCCCGGCAGCCCGTCTCCATCCGCGCGCGTCAGATGCATCCGCGGGCGTGTTGCTTCGAACGGAGCGAGCAGTTCGGCCAGTTTCTTGGACGCGGCGAAAAGAAAATTTGACGGTCCGGTCAGATAGCCCGCGGTCTTGAACGCTTCGCCCCACGCCTGGTGACTCTGATTACTGAGGATCAGGTCGAAGCCCTGCCGCTGCAGTTTCTGCGTGGCGCCTCGCACCACCGAAAACAATTCTCCCGGAAGCGCGAAGCAGTCGACGACCGAGCCGACGCGCAGGTTGCCGTACTTCGCGTCCTTGCGACGTTCGCCCACGACCGCCCAGCCAATCGTCGAGCCGTTGCGCTTTACGATCAGGCGCGTGAGATGCTTTTGCGCCGAAGGATACAAAGCGTTCAACGCTTCGGCATCCCGCACCGCTGTGAACGAGCAAGTCTGACGTGCCCGTTCCCAGAGAGACTGCAAGACATTCGCGTCAGCTTCGAAGCTCGCGACTTCCGAACACTCGGTTCCGGCCGGCCGGGGCGCAAGCAGGGCACGATAGCCCTGGAACAGCTTCGAGCCCGCCCATCCCGCACCGCTGTAAGCCGCGATGTCCATCAGAAACTTCCGCGACCGCGACGAACGGAGCGTCTGCATGTTTCTGAGAAAGTGCGAGGGATTCACGACGCGAAAGAAGAAAGGGACGAGAGTGTGGGTCCAACCCAGACGAACCAGCATCCGTGGCAAGGGACGGTCGTATCCGCCCATGCCGAGACAGTAGAGCAACGGTGCGCGCAGCATCGCGTCGCGCAACAGCAGCGTGCCCACAATGGCGTGGGCTTTGTTGACGATGCCCTCCGACAGCGGATGGTGATAGTAGGCGATGGAGCGAGTCTGTCCGTCGGGGAAAAAGAATTCCTGGGTTTTGAGCGCGTAGCCGCCGCGCACGATTCCATCATCGACGGCCACGAAAAACTCGTTGTAGATACGGGACTCCGCCCTACGCGGCAGCCAGCGCGGCTCGGCCCAGCGGTAGAACACCATGTTGTCGTCCTCGCCCGCCTGCCGCAGGCGCTGATTGAATTCCGCGACTGCGGGCTCGTGCTCGGGACGATAGGGCTGGATGACGATGGCCATGGAAGAAGAGGTGAGCTTTAATTCAAACCCAAAAGTGCTAGGGAGCGGCTGACTGCAGCTTCTCGACCAGCGCCGCGACCGCGCCGATGCTCTTCATCTGCTCGACGTCCTCGGGCTCTAGCTGCACTCCGAATTTTTCCTCGATGGCCAGAACCAGATTTAAATGTTGCATGGAATCCCAATTCTCGATCGTCTCCGGCGAAGATTCTGCTGTGATCTTTTCCGCTGGAATTCCAAATATATCGCTGGCGATACTTCTTACCCGCTCAAACGTTCTGGCCGTCAATGATTTCTCCCGACTGTAGTCTCGGTCGCAACTTTCAGCTTAATCCAATCCGGGCAGCGCAGCTTGGAACTCTTCAAATCGAGCGTCCACAAAGAACCCTCGCAGCTGGTTGCCTGCAACTCGAAGCCATGTTGCTCATAAAAATCGCGCGCCGGAGCATTTTTCTTGGTCGGCAGAAACCAGCCCTCCAGCCGCTTGCGTCCGCGCTGGGCTGCGCTTTCGGCGAGATGCGCGAGGAGAGCAGTTTCGACCGTCCTTCCGATGACGCGGCAGCTCAACAGGAATGAATCAACTTCCGACTGTTCGCCTACATCGTGGGTGATCGCGACCCCGACCAGGCCGTGATCGCCGAAACGGTCGCGTACCTTTATCGGAAATATGTGCCACTCTGGCTTTCTTGCCATCTCCGCGATCTGCGTCTCGGTGTAACGCCGGGTGGTCAGGTTGAACTGGTTAGTTTTCTGCGTCAGTTGCGCGACCCGCGCCAGCGTCAGATTCGAAACGGGCTCGAGTTCGGCTTCCTGCTCTAGGAAGCGAAAGAAGTCTTCCTTCGACTGAAAGTTCTGCTCGGCACCGGCGCGGTGCTTTTGTGCGGCATACATCTCGGTGCGCTGCTGGTCTTCCGCGGAAAGAGTGAGCCGCTCGAAGGCTGCACAATTCCTGACGGCAGAGGCATACTCCAGCGGATTTTTCGGCAAATCAATCACGATAACTTCCGGAAGCGCGGCGCGAACCTGCTCACGCTCGAAGGGATTGTCGTCGAGGAAGGCGAGCGCATCAATACCCACGTTCAGTTCTGCAGCGATCTCGCGCAGATTCTGCGCCTTATCGGTCCAGTTGATACGCATCGCAGCAAAGTGTTTCGCGCGCACCAGCATCCCAGGATGCTTCTCTATCGCCTCCATGGCATCGTCGAGATTGTTCTTGCTGCACACCGCCAGCAAAATTCCTTTGCGCGACAGATCGAGCAGGGCGCGGTGCAAGCCTTGAAAGATTGCGCCCGGATATTCCGGGCCGACTCTGATGCCGGCCATTCCGTCTTCGCCGATCACGCCGCCCCAAAGCGTGTTGTCGAGATCGACCACGAGAACTTTGGCAGTGCGGCCGCTGAGCGGCACGATGAAACGCATCCACTCACGCGCCATCTGAAGAAGGTAACCGGCGGCAATGGGAAGCCGCGCGGTCAGCCACTTGCGCTGGTCGTGCCAATGCTCGCTGCCGTGGCGCGCCACCAGCGCGTCGTAGTCGAGGCTGTAAACGCCATGGAATCCTGCGGCAATACGACGCAGTTCACGATTGATCTGCCGGATGAGTCCGGACTGTCCCGCCTCGGATTGGCTGTCGAGAACTCCGAGACTTGGAAATGACGGGCGTTCGAGGGAATGAACAATCAGCGCCGCCTGGCTATATTTTCGAAACGCGCCGATCCACTGCTCATAACCGCGAACCACGCGCTCGGCTGCTTGTTGCGCCGCTTCCGGCGCCAGATCCGCGAAGTCTCGCCACAGTTCGGGCGCAGCCTGATCGGTGCGTACCGCCAGCACGACCGCGTTCGGAGCGAAACGATAGAGCGAACTTTGGCCGTCGAGCAGCTCCTGCACGTAAGTGTTGAAATCCCCGACCTGAACTTCGAGATCGATACCGCATGCGAACGCTTCCGCTCGCAGCAGCGGCACGATAGGCTCGACCGTGAACGAGCGCAGAATCGCCAGCTTGAATTTTGTAAGTGCGAGTTTGCCCCGCAATTGTTCCAATCGCGAAGTTACGAAGCTCGCCGTGCCGGACGCGGGATCGCGCCGCCAAAGTTCCGCCAGCCGCCGCGAGGCCAGATCGAAAGCGCCTTCCGCGATCAGCCGGTCGACTTCGGCACGCAAGTTCGCCGGATGGTGCTCACCAGGCGCTGGATTGGAGACCGAATCGGACATTGAATTAGAAATAGAATCAGCGTTCCAGGTACTCGATCAGCAAACGGTTTTTTGTGTAGATCCAGGCGATACGCCGGCCCCCGAACGCGACCGCCGGCATAGGTTGTCGCGTGACGATCGCTCCCAGCGACCGTGCTTCGGCGAGCGCCCGCTCCAGATTAGCGACGACATAACAAACATGATGCAGGCCGCCTCCTTTGGCGGCAAAGGAGTGCACGGGCGATTGCTCGTCGGCCGGTTCCACCAGCTCCCAGAGCGGATCGCCCGCGCGCCGGCTCTTCAGGAACGTGACGCGAACGCCCTGGTTGGGATCATGAAAAACCTGCTCGTCCCAATCCGCTTGCAAAACGCTGGCGAAGCCCTGCACGGAATTCGGAATCGAAGCCACGACGAAGCCGACATGGTGAAACGCGCCTTCAGGCTGCCAGGTGAGAGAGATCGCATTCATGGTTGAGAGCCCGTGGTGATGAAACTCCGATTTCCGGCCGGAGCGCTGAAAGCCGCTCGTTCTTTCGCACTCTGATCAGGCATGATGAAGTGTTGCGTTATGGGACCAGCGCACCGTTTTGACGGACGTATGCAACTTCAGCCAGCTTACACACGAAAAATCTTATCACGCAGTGGAGGGCGGTTTGTTCGAAACGCCTGCTTGAACAGGGGTACCGAAGTCACCGCGGAGTGGCGCCGAAGTCCGGGAACACGTGGACGCGATTTCTGATCGTCAGCCTGCTGCATCCGGAAGAGCCCCCAATTTCAGCAATATCGACCGGCTCATTGCGGAATCGGAGGAGATGGCGAGAAGCCAGTTGGCGCACTTGCCGCGCCCCGGATCATGAAAAGTCATGAATATTTCGATGCGCGCTTCCGGAAGGTCATCTAGATTGTGCGTGACCCGCGTGACGTTGCCGTTTCCCAGTTCCACTTTTTTAGAGAGCGCCAGCGTATTGACGACGACTATTCGATCGATTCTCGGCGGAGTCTTTGCAACTTTCTTGCAACTTCTTTCACAACGTTTCGCAACTATGAGTCATAGTTTCCATCGCGCTGCTGAATTTGGGAGGGTGTTCTCGACGACGCAGAACTCGCTTGACAGTCCGAGGCGATGCGATCACCCTAGCATTCAGCTAATTCGAAGAGCGGCCATCCCTTGCTGCATTGTCGATGCCCCTATCGTGAAACTCCTTGAAAGAAAGGGTTTTTTGCGCCAGAGGGGATGGCAACTCGTTTGCACAATATGCTGGTTGTAGGGGCGGGCGACCTCGCAGAGAGAGCCATCTCCACGGGGTTTGATTTCTTGGGCAACAGGAGAAGGGAAATGAGAAAGTTTCTATCAGTCGGTGTTCTTTTTTTTGCAACGGCGGCGTTCTGTCAAAGTCCGGTCCAGCACGTCGTGATAATCATGATGGAAAACCGCTCCTTCGATCACATATTTGGCCTCTACCCCGGAGCTAATGGTGCGACCCAAGGAACATTGTCTACCGGGGTCGTGGTTCCCTTAAGTCACGCACCTGACATCATCGGGGATGCAGACCACGGCTGGCCAGGATCAATTTTGGCAATTGATAACGGCAAGATGGATAAGTTTAATCTCTTATGGGGATGCAAGCCTCCAGCGTCATACACTAATTGTTACTCCGAATACCATCAGAGTGATATCCCCAACTTATGGGCTTACGCGCAGAATTACGTGCTGGCGGATAACTTCTTCTCGTCGATCAAAGGAGCAAGCTACACAAACCACCAATACTCGATTGCGGCGCAAGCAGGGGATGCAATCGGAATCCCCATTATTCCGGCAGGGCTGCCTCTTTCCTGGGGTTGCGACGCCGCCTCGACTGTCTTAGTACAGTTATACGATCCGACGAGTAAGACCTATAGCAAAGCTTACCCGTGCTTCGACTACGCCACGCTCAGCGATCTTGTGGAAGCGGCGGGATTAGATTGGGCATCGTATTGTGCCCCGCAATTCAAGGGGGGTTACCAGTGGTGCGCGGCTGACTCCATCAGTCATATCCGAAACAACCCAACGGAGTGGGCTAATATCAGGCCGCTTAAGCAGTTCGTGAGCGATGCGACGGCGGGAAAACTTCCGGCCGTAACTTGGGTCAATCCCAGTACGGGTGTCTCCTGCCACCCTCCGGCCCCCATGAGCAAATGCGAGAATTGGCTAACGCAACAGATCAACGCGATTATGGCGGGGCCCGAGTGGACGAGCACAGTGGTGTTCGTGTCGTGGGACGACTTTGGCGGATATTACGATCATGTCCCTCCACCAGTCACCGACTACTTTGGATTTGGCATCAGGGTGCCGTTGCTCATTATCTCGCCATTCGTAAACCCTGGAGCCGTATGCCACACGCAGAGCAGTTTCGATTCGTTCCTGCGCTTTGTCGAGGACAACTGGAATCTGCCGGCGCTTACTGAACGCGATGCTAATGCGGGGGATCTGACTACCTGCATGAACATCCGGGCGTCGGCGAATAAATTAATACAAATTCCGCGCCCGGCTGCGAAGTTGACACGCAAACAACAAAGGCTAATCGGCAAGGTGATTGATGAAGACGACGACGGCGATTAGAGGTTTGCCGGCTTGATGGAGGGTCCTCACCTGAAATTATCCCTTGGCGCTCTCGCTGGTTACTAAAGTGGCGGGCACAAGAGCGCAGCAGACGCGTCGAATCCCGATGTTATACTTTGCTCGATGGCGGACAATGCAAGCGTAGAAGCGGCCGTAGGCGCGCCGACTGCGGCGCGGGGCAAGGTTCGCGGCCGAACCCCGGTGTTTATCGTGGGCTGCCATCGTTCCGGCACCAACCTGCTTTACGACACGTTGCTTTCCGCTGGCGGATTTGCGGTTTACCGCGGTTATTTACCCATCTACAAGGTCGTGATCCCGCGGTGTGGTCCCCTCAACGTGGCTGCCAATCGAGCGAAAGCGATCAATCTGTTTCTGCGCAGCAAGGGATTCCGCCGTTCCGGTCTGGAGGCGGCTGAGTTGTCGGCCAAGCTCGAGGCGGATTGCCGGACCGGCGGGGACTTCATACGGATTGTGATGGAGGAGATCGCGCGCAAGCAGGGCATGCCGCGCTGGGCCGTGTACGATCCGGATTATGTTTTGCACGTGGAGCGTATCAAGCGCGATCTCCCGAACGCGTTGTTTCTTCATATCGTGCGCGATGGCCGAGATATTGCGCTTTCCCTGATGAAGATGGGCGGCTTTCGCCCCTTTCCGTGGAGTTCGAAGGCTCGCGGCCTGCTCGAGACCGCGGTTTACTGGGAATGGATGGTCCGTAAGGGGCAGCATTACGGACGTATGTTCCCCGACAGCTACCTGGAAGTCCACTATGAGGAACTAGTCGACGATCCGAGGAAGGTGCTGGCCGCCGTGTCCCAGTTTATTGATCAAGACTTGGACTACGATCGGATCCAGCAGGGCGGAGTGGGCCGGCTGAGAGAATCGAACTCTTCTTTTCTGGGTGAGGCGGAATTGGCGCGGCAAAATCCGGTGAATCGCTGGAAGGAGCGTCTGGCGCACGACGAGGTCGTCGCGATCGAGTCGCTTGTCGGCGGCTGCCTCGAGGACCTCGGCTATCCCCTGACGACGGACCCGCGAGAACGGAAACCGGGCGCCCGAGCCAAGCTGATGCGTACCTTCTATCGGAATTTCCTTGACGGCAAGCTGTGGGCAAAGCTGCACACGCCCGTGGGCCGATTCTCCAATATGTCGGTGTTGGATCTCGAAGATGCCTTGTCCTAGGGATCACAGGTAGGATTGCAACCAATTCTCCTGCGCGTGCCGAGAAAGCGACCATCATGAGCCAGTTGAGCGAGAACCAAGCCCGGCAGCCGAATTCGATGCAGGCTGGGGACCTGTCGCGGCGCTACACGGCTCATGCCATGGCGCTGATCGCTGTGGGGGCCGTTTTGCGTACGACCTCGTTCTTCTACTCGGCCAATTGCGGCGGCGATGCCTGGGCGCGCCTGGCGTTGACTGCGGAATGGCTGAAGCATCCAGTGTTTAAGCTGGGGTATGGGGCTTATCCTCCCGGGCACTTCTGGCTGATCGGGTTGTTTACATTTCTGTTCCACGATGTCGTGTTCGCCGGCCGGTTTCTAAGCCTGGTGTCAGGCATCGGCTCGCTCTTTGCGGTCTGGCGGCTGGCGCGCAACTTGTATGGGGAAGCCTCCGGCGTGGCGGCGCTGGCGATTTTCGTTTTCTACAGTTTGCATATCGGTTACAGCACGACCTCGTCGGCGGAGGCGGTCTATCTGGTTTTTCTGCTGGCGGCGCTGGCGCTGTTCTTTGGTTACTTCCGCGACGATTCGCGTCCACTATTTCAATTGGCGCTCGCCGGCCTCAGCCTTTCGGTGGCAGAGACCATACGTCTGGAGGCGTGGGTAATCTTCTTTGGCTTGGGAATTATTCTTGTCGTTCTTGAATATCAGGACCAGGCGTCGCAGCCAGCATGGTTCGCGCGCTGGCTGAAGCCCGTGGTCATTTTTGGCTTGACCGCGGGTGCATGGCCGATTTTCTCCATGGTGTGTAACGCGATCCTGTTTCACGACCCCATGCGTGTGCTGAGCCAGCACAACACTCTCGTTACGGGATGGTTCAAGACCCACCCTGTCCCCCTCGCTTACCAGTTGGCGCTCGGGCCGGGAGCTTTGCTGATCAGTCTGTCGCCGCTGGCCGTGCTGGCTGCCCTTTATGGGTTCTGGAAATCCTGGTCATGCTCATTGCGATTGGCGTCATCCTTTGCCGCTCTGACTTTGTTCTTCGCCATCGTGCAGAACTACGAGATCGCCACGGGAAAACTCCTGGCCATGGCGCGATACACAATGACGCTGGGAGCCATGTTGGCCGTGATCGGGGGCTTTGGCTGCGAGCGCCTGTCCGCGCGATTCTTCCCCGGACGTCCCCGTCTTGCCTACGCGGTATTGCTTGCGTTCCTGGCGGCGAATCTGGGAATTGTTTTCTTCCTAAGCGAACATCCCAACCGCTTCTCGAGCAAGGTCGGTTCGGTTTCGCCGCGTTTGCGCTATGCCCCGCACATTCTGGGCGTGGCCCACTACCTGAGCACTCACATGAAGGCCGGCGATGCGGTGGTAATTGACAACTACAACGAGGAATCGAATGTGGTTGGGCAAGCATCAGCGCTGCCTCTAGACCCCGGAAGGCGAGCCTTCCTGGCGAACACCAGCTACGACGAGACCGTTGACCAGTACATCAGCCGCGAAAGGCCTCGATTCGTGGTGTACTCCGATCAGGGCACGCTGCGCCGCTGGCTGAACCTTTCGCCGGAATGCGGGAACGCAAGAATTGATGGCATGGACTACCAGTGCAAGTTCGCGAACCCTATCTACCGCATCTATCAACTCGCGGAGCCCGGCAAGAATTGACCTTCCGACTCAGCACATGCATCGGTTCCGGCCGCGGTTGTCGTGGACTCCGCCGCCCTGGCGTTCCGGTTGCGCACCAGACCTCGTCATAAAACAGCGGAACTAATGACCGCAGTCAATCCGAGACATTCATCAAAGTCGCGCACCAACCGCGGACCATTGTCGGAAGTAACCCGAGAACCATGGAAATCAGGATTCAGGAAAGAGACGTAAGATATAATCAGCAATAAAACCTGGAAATTCAAAGAGAAATTCCACATAGCATGCTCAAGCCTGCATTTCGACGTGTCGCTCAAGCGGCTTTTCACGGCCTTGGCGGAATAGACTGGGTGCGATATCGAAATCGCAACGCGCCCAGAGTGCTCATATATCACCGTTTCTCGTCGGGATCACAGACCTTCGAACCTCAATTGAAGAAACAATGCGAGCATCTGCGGAAGCACTATCATCCAATTAGCGAGCTGCAATTGCGTGAGTGGCTTTTGGAGGGACGCTCCTTACCTTCTAATGCCGTACTGCTTACGATTGATGATGGATACGCAGATTTCGCTACGGTTGCGGTACCCATTCTGTCCTATTATCAAATACCCTCGCTGGTTTTTGTCGTTTCCGACTTTATCGATTCGAAAATATGGTTATGGTGGGACATAATCTTTTACTCGTTCTTGCACACCTGTCGTGCGCGGATTGACTTGACGATCGCTGATCGTCAACTCTCTTTCACCATAAGCTCTTCAGAAGAGCGTCGAACCGCTGCTATGGCGACTAGCGATTTGCTCATCCGCGTCACGAACAGTGACCGGCTGGGTGCGATTAACCAACTGGTAAATGTGTTGGGCGTGGAGATTCCGAGACTTCCGACGGTTGATTATTCGCCGATGACCTGGCAGCAAATCGAACATGCGACCTCACAAGGCGTCTCCGTCGGCGGACACACGTGTACTCATCCAATTCTTACGAGCCTACGGAATCAGCAAGCGGTGCTTGATGAGATCGCTGGCGGGAAGAGAAGAATTGAAGAAAAGCTGCGTCGGCCTGTATCGGCATTTGCATATCCGAACGGTCAGGAAGCAGACGTAGACGACTCCGTCGTGGACGCTGTCCGCCGTGCTGGGTTCGATGTTGCTTTCGTTGCACGAGCGGCGATGCTGGCTCAGGGCGATGATCCACTGCAACTGTGTCGAATTCCAGCCGGTTTTTACATGAGTGATTTCTATTTCCGGCAACAGGTGGCCGGATTTCGCCGGTCGGGTGCGGGAACTAATCGCGGTTCAAGTACTCGTACTGGTGCTCATGAGGGCGGGTTCTAACAGTTCGGGCCAGCGAATTCAGTTAGCGCTCGAAATCCTGGCGGCAGGTGGGCTCTACGGGTGGGGCTGTTCTGGGCCTATCGCACCAATCGTGCCTTTCACGGCCGAGGTCGCAGGCTTGACGCGTGTGGCGCCGCCCGAGCCCCCACCGCAGGCCGTTATAGCAGTGGAATACCAGAATGAGCAATGAAGCCGGCCAGTATCCGGCTCCAGGACGCAGCGCGCTTCCGTCCCTTGGGCCTAACGCACACCCCGAATCCCGGCCAAGACAGCATCGACATCGGCCCCAGGATCGCGGCCATCGGTCGCCTTGCCCTTCAGTTTGCTCTTAGCGGACAGATGGTAATCGCCATCCAGGCCATGGTTCAGGTTGACGAAGCCGATTGATTCCAGGCTGCCTACTATGGAATTCCCCTCCGGCCACACGGGAGGCTGGCCACCGATACTGGCGGCTCCCGCTAACACGTTTCCTAGAAATGCGCTGTTCCCCTTCCAGCAGGCTTCGATCCGGGCCTTCGGCGTGGCTCCTGGGAAATAGGAGCAATTCTGTTCGGGAGTTCCACCTACCGGCCACATGCCCCACTTGCCCACATCCGCGATCGAATTCGTCCAGGTGATGTTGTACATTCGCGGCGGGTCGTTGGGATCTGTTTGCGGCGGTCCTCCCATGACCATTAGGTCTTTCGGTTCCTTCATGGGGATAAAGGTGACGTGGTCCACGACGACATCGTGCATGGTCGACTCTTTGGGCGAGTTGCCTACCGGCCCAGCCAATTGGGTTTGAGCGCCGCCACAAGCTTTGCCGCACTCGGGATATCCCAGTCCCTCGGCTACGATGTCGTGAATTGAGTAGGAATTACCCGGCGCCGGCTTAATCTTATCCATGGGGTTCGCGATCTGTAGCACCTGGTTCACCTTGCGGACCCATACGTAGCGGATGGTGACGTCGGTGACTGCGCACTCCGGACACGTAACTTGGCCCGTGCGCTTGTTCAGATTGTTGCGTGGCGTCAATACGATTGCCGGTCCGACCTGACTAAACCCGCCCCAGGAATTTTCCAGATAGTTGGCCTCGAACAGCAGCCGGTGTGCGTTCTTGAGCTCAAACAAATTCTTTACGATCGGCGTCGGGTCGTGGTAATCGGGGGAGATCCGGTTCCAAAACATCGGCTTGAACAGGTGGTTCCGGCGAATCTCGAAATCCTCGGGACGCACGCTGGCCGCCGCGCCTCCCAGAAAAATGTTCTGACCGCTCGATTCCAGGAAGTTGTCAACGATCTTCACCGTGTGCGTTGGCTGGTCGCCGTTGCCTCCGCCGATCGCCGTGGCATCGGTGCAACTCCCCGTCCGGGCAGTGCAAGTGAAACTGTTGAAGTAGGAATGAATTACCGCGACGTACGGAGAACCATTGATGCCGAGTCCATGTCCGAGCTCAATTCCGTCAGTACCGTGAACCCAGTTCCTGTCGAAAATCAGATGATCGGCCCCGTTGGTGAATAGCATGCGAGCAATTTTCCGGCCCTCCAAAGGAACCCATTCGATGCCAATGAAACGATAATGATCACCAAACTCGACGCCGCCCTCTGGCTTCACGACGATAGTGGCCATCAACTTGGCCGCACCACCCGCGGGTTGTGTATAGGGAGGGCGGCCCGGCAGGCTGGCGACACCGGCCCAGGCTGGGGAAATCCGCGTACCCTCCGGCGGCAGTTTGGCGTCGGAGGTGTCGGTTCGCACGGTGATGTAGTGCCGGTCGTCGCAGTTTTTCTTGGGGAATTCTTTGATAGGAAACGACGCACCAGCGGCCAGTAGCAGAGTATCCCCGCAGTGGACACCCTCGAGCGCTTCGGCCAGATCAGAGTTCGCTGCAACGCGGATCTGCTTGCCAGGGGAGGGAGTGCCGTCAAGCCCTGTGTAGTAACAGGTCTTCGGAAGTTCGGCGGGACCGTCCTTGTCGCCAAATTTTGCGACGTTGCCCTTGTCGCAATATGCGTTTTCACCCTCGGGAGGAGTTACAGCCACCGTAAAACGGATTGGCTCGGCGCCTTTCGCCTTAGCGCTGGCAGCCGGCGGTCCCCACCCTGGCGTCAACGCAGAAGTCGCGATCACAAGTGCCAGCAGAAGCCTCAAGCGGTATGTCTGCGCACAAGCGAGAGAGGCTGGTTCAGCAGAGGTACGAAGATCGGGCTGACGAAAGAAAATCATAATCCCTCCCCGGTGGGTACCGCACTCTGCCGTGCTGGCCAGCGACGGAATAACGGGTAATGGCTTGCTGTGTGAAGATTGTACCGCAACGCACTTGCGGTCCAGTCAAATCCGGCTGTTTCCGAGAGCAAGCGACGAGCCGGCAGTGTATTAAGTCTGTTTCGAGGTCGTGTGCTTTGAACGGGCGGAACGGTCCTGTGGAGATACGGCGAATGCGCACCGGCTGATCAATGGTATGATGGCAACAATTAGATTGTATAGAGAGATTAGGAGATCCCCGACCAGATTGCATGAACCAGCCAGCATTGGAGGCTCGCGTTTACGAGTCCATCGAGGCGCTCTCAACTCTGCAAGCCGATTGGGAACAATTGCTGTCGGAGTTTCCTACCGCGACGACCTTCTCTACCTTGGATTGGCTATTGCCGTGGTGGCGAGCATTTGGTAACGGCCAGCAACTCAAGGTCATAGCGTTTTTTGACTCCACGCGACGGCTGGTGGCTCTCGCTCCCCTTTGCCTAACCACTCATCTCGCGGCGCGCCGCGTGAAACTAAAGTTACTTCGACTAATGGGCGATGGCAGCGGTGATTCCGATAATCTCGATCTGCCGGTTCGACCGGGATATGAATCAGCTTTTATCGACACCTTGCTGGACTTCCTCGTGCGGGGTGATATTGATTGGGATTTTTGTCAGTTCAACACGCTGCCCAACGATTCCCCAGCGGCAGCGGCATTAGTGCCCCGTCTCGAACAGCGCGGTTGCCGCCCTTTCACCTTCGACCGGCCACAACTGGTTACCCATCTCCCTTCGAATTGGGAAACTTACATTGGCCAACTTACCAGCGAGAATAGAAATAATCTTAAGCGCTACACGCGACGGCTTCACCGTCACTATCAAGTGCATATCTCCAAGTGTACGGAAGAAGGCGATCTGAACAGGTGCCTCGAGGACTTGTTCCGCTTGCATCAGAAGCGCTGGCGGTTGCGGGGCGAATCTGGCACCTTTGCCTCCGCCGAGCGCCGGGCTTTTTACCATGATCTGAGCCGCGCTTTGCTGGCACACCAGTGCCTGGAATTTTGGCTGCTCAGCCTCGATGGCAAGACAGCGGCCGCCCAGTTTTGCTTCCGACATCGAGATACGGTGTTTCTTTTGCAGGAGGGGTTTGATCCCGATCATGCGGCCGACCGGGTGGGATTCATTCTACGGGGACACGTGCTGGAGCAACTCATAGCCGCAGGTATACGGCGCTATGATTTCCTGTTCGGGCAAAGTGAAGGCAAGAGTTGCTGGGTGCCACAATTGCAGTGCTACCGGGATATCCATTTTGCGAGGCCATTTAGTCGTGGCAGCTTTTATCTCAGACTCACAAACAAGGCCCGAGACAGCAAGGAGTGGCTGCGGGCTCACCTTCCTGAGCGCGCATGGGCGGTCCTGCACGGCCTGAATTCGAGACTCGCTGGTGCTCCCGGCAAGATGCCAGCCGAGACCAGGAACGCCGAATGAGATCTCGCAGGCGATTGAAAATTTTCAAGTGGCGGGTTACAGAAGGGAAGGCTTCTTTTTCCGGCGGATTTTCCCAAGTTACCGAAAATGCGCGCCCGAATGTGATTTTTCTCGACAGCGTCAAGGAGTCCATAGAAGATTGACTGACAGGCCAAATAGCCCGGCGCCGGAAACCCGCTCCGAGCAGCGCGTTCAACCGTGGCATGAACGGGCCCGCAAGACAGCCAAGAAGATCATCAAGTTCCTGGTGCCCAGGCGCGTGATTCAAGAAGTTCGTCAGTACCGGAAGTACACGCGTTTTGAGCGGCTGTTATACATGAAAATCAGGATGCTCGACGGACTCGGTTTGCACAATCGGAAGGGACGCAAGATTCCTGCAGGCGCCCGCTCATTCCTGTTTGTCTGCTTCGGCAACATTATGCGAAGCCCGATGTGCGAAGCCTTAATGAGGCAAGAGTTGACCGCTTTTCCTCAGGTCCAGGTGGCGGTGACTTCAGGAGGCTTGAATGCCACCCCCGGAAGACAGGCGCACCCCTGGGCTCTTGCCGCGGCACAACAATTTGGCGTTTCTTTGGAGAGTCACCGCGCACGGCTTCTGACCGCTGAGATGGTGAACCAGGCCGATATCATTTTCGCAATGGACTATCAAAATCAGGTCGAACTCTCTTGCCGATACCCCAGCGCGAGAGAGAAAGTATTCATGTTGAGCGCTTACGCGGGGATCGACTATCGCTCGGTCGAGATCCGCGACCCTTTTTACGGCAACGAAGAAGAAACCAGACGTTGCTACAGTATTCTCCAGGTGTGCATTCATAATCTCGTATCCAATCTTGCGTCGTTCGTGCCACATAACCCGGAGGAGAAATTGCGCAGAACGACGGAAATGGCGCGCGATGGATAGGCGAATCTGAGCTGCACGTGATCGGGCGCGAATACAGGCATGAGTACGCAAAGACAACCCGTACTGATACTTGGCGTGGAACCGCGCATTACAGTGCCGGTGGCGCGCTCGCTTTACCGGCTTGGCGTTCCGGTCGCGGTCGCCAGCTTGTCGGCGCATGATCCGACGCTCCACTCTCGCGCCATCTTCCAATTCCTGCGCCTGCCGGACTATGAGAAATCTCCTTCCGACTTTGTGGCCGCGTTGTCTGCATTCATAACCCAGCAAGGCGCCGACATGTTGATACCCGCAACCGACGGCGCATTGAGTGCGATTTCTCGGCATTACGACAGCCTTAGCCCGTTGTTGCATGTGGCCTGTCCGCCGGCGCGGATCATCGACCGCGTTCTGGACAAAGAAACCACACTGGCGATAGCCACCCAGTGCGGAATCCGGGTACCCCGGGAGTTCGTTGTTTCGGCGCTGAAGAATCTTGGGGACATCCCCAACCTCACTTTTCCCGTGGTGGCCAAGCCCCGCAAAAAGAGCTCGGCGGAAGCTTTTAAAGTGCGCTATTTTCATTCCGAACGAGACCTTGGCGATGCGTTAAAGAGCGGCGTCCTGGATGATGCGATTTTGCAGGAATACTGTCCGGGACAAGGGGTGGGCGTTGAGGTGCTTTTTCACCAAGGGGCGTGCCTAGCAAGTTTCCAACATCGCCGTCTGAAAGAGGTGCCTCATACGGGCGGCGCAGCGGCCATGGCTGTTGCCGAGCCAGTCGATCCAGAGTTGCAGAAGATGGCGCTCAAGCTACTGCGCGGGTTGGAGTGGGAAGGAGTCGCCATGGTCGAATTCCGCCATGACCCCAGCACCCATGCCACCGCCTTAATGGAGGTAAATGGTCGCTACTGGGGCACCGTATCCCTTGCCATTCAGGCGGGAGTAGATTTTCCGGCCTACGAGTGGCAGCTCACTCATGGTGAAACTCCCGCAGTGCCATCCGGGTACGCTGTTGGATTGTGCTGGCGCTGGAAAGCAGGGTTGCTCAAGCGTTGGCACGGTGTCGTGAAAAGTTCAAGAAGCGCTGCGTCTGCCCAGAGCTCCCTGGCCAACGACGGATCACGGTCGGATGGGTCTGGGGTGCGGTCCACCTGCGATGCGCTTTGGTCCATTCGTGATCCCCTACCAGCCATTTTTGAAATGCTAAAGACCGGAAGAAACCTGGCCGTGCTGGACGGGAAATCCGTACTGAAGAAATTGCTTCCACGACGAGCAGCCCAATCTGCTTCGCGGGCGTGACGTCGAGCGGAGCCAATTCGCTGGTGCTCCTCGTTCCACCAGTAGATGCAACGCACAGCTTTTCAACCCACAGGCCGTCCGGTTTGGCAGCCCTGCCTTACCTACGCGGCCTTCCTATAACACGCCAGCCGCGTGCCCCGAATGGCGACGATTTTATAGTCGTTTGCTAACTCGTCAATAGCTTTCGATACGCCCCGATAGTGGCCGTAGTCATGCCACAAAACAGTCCCGCCAGGTTTTGTATGTTTTATAGCGTTCAAGCTATCGCTTTTGACGTAAGGGTAATCATGGCAGCCATCTACCAGGATCAGGTCAAACGGGGAACCAAACTCGGTCCAGTCAGCCTTCGTCGAGTCAGCCCACAATTGATGGATTCGCGTTGCCTCTTGTTCTCCCTCGAACTTAGCGCCGACGACCCCGGAATCGGATGCGTTGGAAATACCTGCGCGAGTCTGGTCATCCCGGGGTAAATCGAGGGTGTATACATCGCCATTGTCGTCGAGGTTTGCCGCCAGATTGAGCGCCGTGAAGCCATCAAAGGTTCCGACTTCCAGAATTCGCCTCGCGCGCGTGTGCTTGGCCACGCAAAGGATGTGCAGCAATTCCTGAAGGTCTAGCCTGGATTATTCAAGAAGTCTCTAGCCAAAAAAGAAAGGATGCTCTAAAAGGAATGATGAACACTGGGTTTCGGCACCCAGCATCCCCTTTCGGAGCATCCATCGCTTGATACAAAGTGTTTTACCACAACTCAGCTTCTCCTTCTATCGACATCGACCCATCCACGCCGATTTTTCCGGCGGGCAGATCACCAGTGATGCCGGTCTGTTGCCGTTACGCTCCTTCGATCAGCGTCATCATCTGACCCGCGATTGGGCCGCTCTGCTCAGCGACCCGCGACAACGCGATCGCGTCCTTCATGACTCGCAGACCTTGCTGCGGCAACGCATCTATCAGATCGTCGCCGGCTACGAAGACGCCAACGACGCCGACCGTTTGCGCCACGATCCCATGTTGCAGATCGTCGCCGATCAAAAGCTGGGCGACGCGCTGGGCTCGCAACCCACGCTCAGCCGCTGGGAGAACGCGCCTTCCGCCCGCGATCTGGTGCGCCTGAGCGACCTCTGGTGCGAGCAGTTTATCCGCCTCTGCGGCGAGCAAGTCCGCCAGCGCGGCGAGATCCTGCTCGACCTCGACTCCACCGACGATCCCACTCACGGCCAGCAGCAACTCAGCTTCTTCAACGGCGCGTACGGCCAGCACATGTACCACCCCATGCTCATCTTCGAGCGCCACACTGGATGTTTGCTGGCGGCGCGGCTACGTCCGGGAAACGCTTCCAGTCATGCCCGCATCGTACCCATGTTGGTGCGCCTGGTGCCCCGCCTGGAGGCCGCCTTTCCCGGCGTGAAGATCAAACTGCGCGGCGACGCCGGGTTCGCTTTTCCCGTGCTCTATAAGTTCTGTGAGTTCTTCCACATCGAGTACGCCATCGGCATCCCCGCCAACTGCGTCTTCCAACAACGCGCCCAACCGCGGCAACAGCAATTAAAACGGCGCTATCGCCGTAGGCAAGTGCCACAGCGCAGTTTCTCCAGCTTCCGTCACCGCGCCCGCAGCTGGCCGCGCCAGCGCCGCATCTGCTACAAGGCCGAGCACACCGCTGCCGGAACCAACCTGCGCTTCGTCGTTACCAACTGCGCCGGCCGTGCCTCGCAGGTCTTCGCGTTCTACAACGACCGCGGCGAGTGCGAGAACCGCATCGAGGAATTCAAAAACGGCTTCCGCGCCGACCGCCTGAGCTGCCATCGCTTTCTGGCCAACGCCTTTCGCCTGTTGCTGCACGCCGCCGCTTACAACCTGGTCAACTTCTTTCGTCAGCAGTTGCCGCAGGCCTGGCGTTCGGCCCAGATCGAAACGCTGCGCGCTCAACTGTTCAAAATCGGCGCCCGCATCCGCCAGACCGCTCGCTGTATCCGCGTTCACCTCGCCAGCGGCTGGCCCTTTCAAACTCTTTTCCGCCACGCGGCGCTAGCTTTCCGCTCCGGCTAATCCTTTCTCAGCGGTCTTCGAATTTTCGTTCCCCTTACAGTCTGGCGGAGCCTTGCCCGAAAACAAGCCCGCATCACATTCCCCGCGATTCATCAGGCCCTCACGTTGCTCTGCAAGCCTCCCCATGCCTCTCAACCTATAAACAAGAGTGGCGCAAATAGAAAACCTCAACGCTCATGAATTAAGCAGGCTAGGGACACGCCGATCGTTCGGGATTCCGGCTTCCGCACCGACACGTCACCGCAAGCCTCTATGCTGGGGAAGATTTCGCCCAACGTCACCCTTGGAAGTTTCCCGCTGCTCCAGGCCAAGACCAGGTGCATACATTCGGGATCGCGAAGAGTTCCTCGGAAGCTTCCCTCCCCATTACTCCAAGCGCGAACCAGTTCCCTGCACTTGGGGTCGCGAAGCGCGCCCATCCACAAGATGACGCCTCTTGGCCAGAAAAACAGAAGGGACAATAATAATTTCCGCCACTTCCGGAGCAAGTTATTCTCCACTGGCATCGTTCTTGAAACCGCGAGGCTTTCCGGCATTGGGCCCTCCGCAATGGAGTCTTTGAGTTATGCCAGGGGCGAAATATGAGGAAGTATGTTCAAGCAATATTGAACCGGGCACATAAGATATATCAGTATGTGTTTTGAAGTCAAGAAGGGAATCCGAGGTAATATAGACGCCAGTGAAGGTAGCAGGTATGAATAAGTTCGTGTCCTGGTGCGGACGTTGGGTCCGGGCTCTGATGTTAGGTTGTATAGGTTAACGTTTATGCTGGATGGAATGCGTTTGAAGCGTAGAGTTTTGCAGCAGGTATCGCGGCTACCTGGCATGCGGTTTCTTTGGTCCAAGGTGCCGCTGGGATCCCTGGAAACACGTGTGTTGCTGGGCGTCGGCACTAAGCCGATGTATAGGTTTGGAATCTATTCGGCGGCGGCGTTGGCGAAGCGGCTGGGTCTCTCGGGAATTTCGGTCATCGAGTTTGGTGTCGCCGGAGGCAAAGGTCTCCTCGCAATGGAAAAGGCCGCGGAGGAGGTGGAACGGCATTTCGGTGTTTCCATCGACGTTTTTGGCTTCGATACGGGCGCGGGCTTGCCTGCGCCGACCGACTACCGGGATCTCCCCTACGAATGGAACCAAGGATTCTACCGGATGGATGTCGAGGGCTTGCGCGCAAGATTGAAAAAGGCGCGTCTTATCCTGGGTGATGTAGCGGAGACGGTCTCGGACTTCTTGTCCAAACTCAAGTATCCCATTGGCTTCGTGGCCTTCGATCTGGACTATTACAGCTCAACCAAGAGGGCATTTGGGATTTGGGAGGGGGTGCCCGACACGCGTCTGCCCCGCGTGATGTGCTATCTCGACGATATCTGCGGCTACAACGACTATATCGGTGAACTCTGCGCGATTCGCGAATTTAATCTCGAACACCCGGAAATGAAGCTATGCCCGATGCATCTGCTCCGCCACACGCAACAGAATCCATCGGCGTGGCACGACCAGATCTATATGCTGCACGATTTCCGCCATCCCCTCTATTGCGTCAATATCAGGACGCCGGATCGCGCCTCCACACAATTGCCGTTGTGACGACCGCGGGGAAAACGGAGTGCGGGCCAGATAAACCGGCCCGCGCCCATGGATACTTTATTCCACTCCCTGAATAGCAGCGTTCAAGCCGGCGATATTAGCACCGGGATCGGTGCCGTCGCTGGCTTTTCCCTTGTAAGGGCTATTCGCCTGGAGTTGGTAGTTGCCTCCATTGCCGTCGTTGTAGTTCACGAATCCCACGTCGTTGACCGTGGCTGGGAAGAAGTTTCCGCTAGGCCACTTATCGGGTGGGAAAGCTTTGGTCACGGCAGCCAGAACGTTGTTAGTAAAGGTGTACGTTTCGAAGCAGGCGGAAATGACCGACATCGGAACGTCGGCATTCGCGCAGTTGTCGGGTCCTCCCGCCGACCAAACCGGGTAGGTTGGGACTACCACCAGGTTGTCTTGGAAGGTGAAGGCATACATCTCAGGATAGTGCAGATCATTTGTAACCGCCAAGAGGTGGCCGACAGAATCGGGGAAGCCGGTGACGTGCCGGATGCTCAGGTTATGGAGCGTCTTGTTGGGCCACTCATTCCCAACCAAGAACAGGCCACCACCTCCCTTGTAGTGTTTGGCCTCGATGTCGTCGGCGACGACGTCATGAACGCTATAGCGCTCGCTGGCCTGCGCTCCCATACCGTCCACTGCGGGATTGCCAATGTTGAATACGGCCCCCGTATGGCTGATGCGATTGAAGCGAATCGTGATATCCGTGGCTTCGCATACGGCGCAGAGGTTGCCCTGTTTGGTGCCCTTGTTGTAGTCATTGCGTGGCGTGATCAGAATCGATTGACCGGCTTGCGAGAACCCGCCCCACGAGTATTCGAGAATGTTGTCTTCAAACAGGATGCGTGCTCCGTTCTTGATTTCGAGGTGGTTCTTGACGACAAAAGGATCGCCCGAATATCCGCCCACAAAATTAGCCGAACCCTTTTGCCAATTCGGAACCTTGTAGAGGTGGTTGTGATCGATGGTAATGTCGGCGGGAACGATGGTTGCGGGAGAGCCGCCAAATAAAATGTTTTCGCCAGCCGCCTCGAGGAAGTTGTTTTCGATCTTCCAAGGTCCGGTGGCGTTATTGCCGCCGCCGCCGCCGATGGTGGTGGAATCGGTGCAAGTTCCCGAAACCGCGGTGCAGTGGAGGTCGTTGATGTAGGACTCGACGACCGCCACGTTGGTCATGCCCGCAAGGGCAACGGCGTGACGGGTTTCATCCTGAGCTGTGCCGTGGATCCAGCAGCGGTCGATCACGATGTAACTGGCGGTACCGTTCTGGGCCGGCGACAAGAGCGCGACGACAGGAGATTTGTCGACTGGGCGCGTGATCTCGAGGCCGACGAGACGGTAGTGATTGGCACCGTTCGCGAAAACGACCGGGCTCGATCCATTCTTGATGGAATAAGAGATCGTGGCCAGAACGTGCTCTGGATTCGGACAGCTGTAGGCCGGACGATTGGGCAACGAGTCAACACCGCCGTAGCAGGGTGTAACGCGCGTGCCTTCGGCTGGCAGGGCGGTGTCGGCTGCGCTGGTGCGAATGATGATCCAGTGCTGATCATCGCAGTTTTTCGCTGGAAGTTTGAGCAAGCTCGAGTAAGTGGCTCCCGCCTGGAGTGTGATGGTATCGCCGCACTCGGCATTGTCAATCGCAGTCTGGAGGTCACCGCCGGCGCTGACGTTGATTACGCTGCCCGGGGCCGGTGTGTCGGCTAGGGCGCTGGCGACTTGGTAGCGCGGCAGTTCCGCGGGACCATCGAATGCGCTCTGGGCAAGAGAGGCGGTCGCCAAGGCGATGACCACAACTAATAGAATGCTCCCGTGCTGTGCCAGCACCGCGGAAAATCTGGAACGAGAGTAATCACGGTTGGGGAGAGCCACTTCAGTTTCAAACATTGCGAGCCTCGACTCTTGAGAATGGGGGACAGATCAATACGAGTCCTCAGGCTGAATCTAGCGAGACGGGGCAAGGGTTCCCAGATGCCAGTAGTACATCGGAGACGCGTTAGTACATGGACGCGCGGGATGTACAGATTCACGACGGTCCAGTGTCCATCTGCGTTACCGGTGCGAAGTTGCTGAAAACAGGCGCTGGGCGGGAGATGTGGACGGAGTGGAAGTTACCGATGGGGTTCTCGCAGCAAGATCGAGCGCAAGTAATCGTAGGCCTGGTTTCCCAGCGCGCGCTGCACGCTGCTGCGAGCCTGATGCTGAAGACGCTTCTTCCACAACCCGCGGCCGTGGCAGGTCGCGCTGAACTCCTCAATGGTGAGATCTCGCAGCATGGCCACGCGGCCGAGTTCATAGCGGTTAGTGGTCGCCGAGTTGGCATGAAACTGGCTGTTGGCGACGGTTGCGAACCCGGCGTGGCGCGCCATCCGCAGCGTGTGCTGGTCGTAGCGTCCGCCGGGACAGGAGAAGTGTTCGATGGGATGTCCGACGATGGTTTCGATGTGGAGCTTGGTGTCCACGACTTCGCGTTTCAGTTCCGGCTCCGGGAGATCAGAGAGATAGGGGTGGGTCATCGAATGGCAACCGATCTCGAACCCTTGCGCATCGAGTTCGCGCACCTGGCTGGCATTGAGGTGACCGGGAGTGTCCAGGAATCCAGCCGTGAGGTAGAAGGTAGCGTTGAAACCGAACTCGCGGAGCACGGGAGCGGCGGCGATGAGATCGGTCTCGCAGCCATCGTCAAAGGTGACGCACACGCTCGGTTCAGCCGGATAGCGAAGGGCTTCGCCGACGCTTAGACCGCGCCAGCCGGATTCTTTCATCCAGGCCATCTGGCTGCGAAAAGTTTCGAGCGGCAGAATGTAGCGCACATAGCCGGGCTCGGACTGGCAGAGCTTACGGCCAGCGAGTTCTAACTCGTGATACATCAGGAACACAATGCGCGAGGCAGCCATGATGCTTCTGAACTTAGGATTGCTTTCCGCCGCCGATCGTCTGCGAGTGCCGTTCGAGCATTTGGAGCAGCGGATCGCGTAGAAATGGGTTTCCCGCCAGCAGGCCGGAGATCAGCGGATTCTTCTGGTTGCAGCGCAGCGGAGAATGGTCGAGCTTCAGCGTCCAGCCTCCAGCGCTTTCGACCAGCGCTGCCCCGGCAGCAACGTCCCACTCGTTCTTCGGTACCAGCGTAAAGGTAAGATCGGCGCGGCCGGCGGCGACCAGGCCGAGCTTGTAGGCTACCGAACCCATGGGACGAATGTTGAACTCAGCTCGCTCAAACTGCTTCCATTCGCCGCGCTTCACTTCGCTGCGGCTGGCAAGCACGAGCGCGCCGTGCAGATCTTTTCGCTGACTCGGTTGTGATGGCTTGCCGTTGTAAGTCACGCCGGTATCGCGCGATCCGAGAATCAGTTCGTCGGTTGCCGGATTGCAGATTCCGCCAGCGACCGGAATTCCCTTCTCAACCATGGCGATGGAGACGCAGAACTCCGGGATGCCTTGCACGAATTCGCGTGTGCCGTCGAGTGGATCGACCACCCAGACGCGTTCTTTGTCGAGCCGTGTCAAGTCGTCCACGGTCTCTTCTGAGAGCCAGCCTTCGCCGGCACGAAGCAGCATCTTGCGCAGGATATCGTCAACCGCGCGATCGGCCTCGGTGACCGGATCGTGTCCAACCTTGTATTCGGCTTCAATGGCGCCGGGAGTAAAGCGGTTGAGCACGGCCCGCGCCGCTTCAAGCGCGGCGTGTATGCGTTCGAGAGTGTCTGCGGAATTGGAAGAAGACATCAATACTCCGTCGTTTAACAGGTAGCTTTCCTGTAGAGACGCGGCTTGCCGCGTCTGCCACTGCGTCCAAGACGGGGCAAGCCCCGTCTCTACACGAAACCTAAGCCCACAGCATTCTCGCCCCTGTCATCAGTAACACCGTGCATAGGATTCTCCGCAGCCAAAGTACGGGAACGCGCGTGCTGAGATGCGAGCCCAACATTCCGCCGGGGATCGAGCCGATCAGCAGAGAAACGACCAGGTGAGGATCAACGTTACCTGCCCGCCAGTGCAGGAGGCTGGTGACACCGGTCAGAATCACGGCGTGGGTAATATCGGTGCCGACCATGATTTTGGGCGTGAACGAATAAAACAAGAGAAGCAACATCATAATGATGCTGCCCGATCCGACCGAGGTGATACCCACCAGAAATCCGCCGACGAATCCAATAACGCTCATGCCCGCAAACGATTTCATGGTGGGTTGCCGCTTGGCAAGATGTTCTTCAATCCGTCCCTGAAACAAGAGCAGGGTGGGAATCAATACCAGTAGCAGCCCCACCGCCGACTTGATGAAGTCGTTGACGCCGGTGCCGTAAACGTGGCGCAGGTGCACCAGAAAAGTCACGCCCAGGTAAGAGCCGGGAACGCTGCCGAGCGCCATCGCCAGCACAACTTTTTTCCGCACCGTGCCCTTGCTCAAGTGCATGATGCTGGCCGGAATCTTAGTGAAGAAATTGAACATTGCGTCGCTGCCAACAGCAATGATGGCAGGCACACGCAGGCCGAAGATGAGCATAGGCAGCAGCAATACGCCGCCGCCCAGACCCGTCAACCCGATCAGCGTCCCCACGATGAAGCCGATCAGCACTTTAAGGAGCAAGAATTCCATGCCGTCTTTCTTAGCTCTCAGCTTTCAGTTCTCAGTAAAGCAAAAGCAAGTTAAGGAATTGAGAACCGAGACCGTCACACCGGCCTATTATGTCATAAAGTCCATTGCACTAATCGACTTAATTGGCATTCTTAGCCGTTGCCGTTGGCGCCTACGAAGCCTTCGCGTTCGAGATGCAGAAGAATGGTCTGCGCCGCTTCTTCGGCGCTCAGTTTGGCTGTGTCAATCACGACTTCCGCATGGGTGGGCGCCTCGTACGGATCCGAGATGCCGGTGAATTCCTTGACGATGCCGGCGCGAGCTTTGGCATACAGGCCTTTGCGGTCGCGCTGTTCACACACTTCGATCGAGGTGGCGCAGTGCACCAGGATAAAGCCTCCGAACGGTTCAATCATCTGCCGCACGGCTTTGCGCGTCGCTTCATAGGGCGCAATCGGAGCGCAAATGGCGATGCCGCCGTTCTTGGTGATCTCACTGGCAACATAACCGATGCGCCGGATATTGATGTCGCGATGCTCCTTCGAGAATCCCAATTCGCTCGACAGGTTTTTGCGCACCAGATCGCCATCCAGCAACGTAACCGGACGTCCGCCCATCTCCAGGAACTTGGTGATCAGCGCGTTGGCGATGGTGGATTTGCCCGATCCTGAAAGCCCGGTAAAGAAAATGGTGACGCCCTGCTTGTGCCGTGGCGGATAGCTGCGGCGCAACTCCTGCACCACTTCGGGATACGTGAACCATGAGGGAATGTCGCGGCCTTCGTTCAGGCGCTGGCGCAATTCCGTTCCCGAGATGTCGAGTACCTTAGCTCCCTTCGGCACTTCATCGGACGGGATGTAACGGTCTTCATTCTGCAGATACACCATCATCTGGAAGGGAACCATGGTGACGCCCATTTCTTTTTCATATTTTCTGAACAGTTCCTGGGCGTCGTACGGACCGTAGAAGGGCTTGCCATCGGTGTCCTTTCCAGGGCCGGCATGATCTCGTCCGACGATGAAGTGGGTGCAACCATGGTTCTTGCGAATCAGGCCGTGCCAGACCGCTTCCCGCGGTCCGCCCAAACGCATGGCCAGCGGCAGCATCGACAGCTTGACCGTGCCGTGCGGATACTTCGAAAGCAGCAACTGGTAACAGCGCGTGCGGACGAAATAATCCACATCGCCCGGCTTGGTCATACCGACGGACGGATGGATCAGCAGATTCGCCTCCACTTGTTTGGCAGCGCGCATGGTGAGTTCGACGTGAGCGCGATGCATGGGATTGCGCGTCTGGAAGGCGACGACTTTCGTCCAACCCAGGCGGGCGAATTCCGAGCGCAGCTCGGCAGGAGTCAGGCGCAGTGCCCGAAAATCATAGTGCGCGTGCGGCTGTAACTCTTCAATCTTGCCGCCCACATACCAGGGGTTGGACTTGTTGATGGCGTAGTCAGCGCCCGGATGCGCGGCGCTGGTGGAATTGAAAACGGACTGCGCTTCCGCCTTGCGGTCCGGTTGCCACACGTCTTCCACGCTGAGCACGGCCAGCATCACGCCTTCGGGATCGCGCAGCGCGATCTTGCTCGAGCCCGGCGTCAGTTTCCTGGCAAGGTCCTCGCTGATATCCAGCGTGATCGGTATCGGCCACAGAGTTCCGTTCGCGAGGCGCATGTTGTGGCAGACGCCTTCATAATCGGCGCGGTTCATGAACCCGCGCAGCGGCGAAAACCCGCCGCTCATGAGCAGTTCCAAATCACAAAGCTGCCTGGCCGTCAGGTCCCATGAGGGCCAGTCTTTCGAATGCGCTTTCAATTCTGCGGCGCGCTCGGCCGGCACTTGCAGCTGGACAAGTTCTCCCCCATGAGGGGCGATAAGATGACTGGTCGTTGCGTTCAAAGCAGTATTCCTCCCGGATGTTCTAACTAAAATTTATGTTGAAAGCAAAATCACTTGGGGGGTCTCGAAATCTAAGCTCGCCCCGATTTGCCGTGGCTCGTCAAGCTACCCGCTGGGGCTGCAGGTAACTGCCGGAACAACGACGGAGCCACCTAAGTCCGTTAGGCCGGTCCTGAAACCCGACCAACTTCATATGGAACCTAGGAAAAGAGCAATTCGCCTTCCGAAAGCCAGCCAACGAGCACTTGTAAGCTATTAAAAACAAAAGGTCAATACCATTTTACCTCAAATCACTCAAGGGCGTTGGAGGGGTGTGCAACAGGTTGCAACCTTGCGCCCCGAGGGTGGGAAAGGAAAGCGCACAGCTCACGCGCCCCAGCGACGATTTCGCGAGCCCGGCAAACTAAAGAGGGCTCTTCGCCATTCTGTCGATGTTCACTGCTCGCCCTGATATTCCACCGCAACCACCGCCTGCGGCGGTGGCTCGGCAGGAAGCGCCGTCGTCAAGCCCGCGATCTGGGCAACATGAAACGCGCGGTTGGTCCGATAGGCCCAGAGCAGCCCAACTCCGTAGATCGAACTCGCCGCCAGGACTTCGAGCATCAACTGGATCAGGTTGCGGGGATAAAAGTATCGGTTGGCGAGCCACAGCACCGCGACCATCGGGAGAGTCAAGAGAATGGGGAGCGTGTAGGCTTCGCGCAGGAAGATTCTGACTGGAACCCCGATCCGCTTTCTTAGCTGGCGAGGCAGGAACCAGATACAAGTAAAGCTGAGCGGGATGGCGGTTCCGAGGGCGCTGCCGATGATTCCGAGCGGCCGGACAAGCGCGATACTTAAAATGAGGTTGCCGATACCTTCGATCACCGTGATCGACGCCAAGGTCTGATGTTTGCTGAGCCCGTACAAAACGCGCCCCGAAGCCGCCTGCGACAACATAAGCGTGTACGGAACGATTAGCACCACCAGCACTGGGTAGCTGAAAGGAACATAGCGCGCGCCCATCCATATGCGAATGATGTGTTTGCCTAGGAGGATCAGGGTGGCGGCGAGGGGAAAGATCAGGAAGGCGCATGCGCGATTGCCGGCGACATAAATCTTGCGCAAGCGATCGAGGTTGCCGGTGGCCTCCGACTGGCTTGCCATGGGCACAAAGATCTGGGCCAGGCTGGAAACGGATTCCTGGGCATAGTCGACGATGCGGGAACCAATGTTGAAGTGAGTGACGGCGACGGTCGACATCATAGTGCCGAGCACCAGGGCGTCAGTGCGGAAGCGCAGCCGCGCCGCGATCATCACGAGAAAGGTGGTGCCCCCGTAATTGGCCATGTGGTGGAACGAATCGCGATTCACATACCTGAGACCAAGCGCCAGAGGGCACAAGCGGAACACGATGATGCCGCGCACAATCGAGGAAATCACCGGTAGGGCAACCGTGATCAGGGCGACGGTGAGCAGCCCGTATCCGCGGTTCAGAAAATAGACGATCAAAGCGGCGCGAGCCAGGGAGGAGCCGATACTGGTCCAGTTCAGGATGTAGAAGCGGCTCAGACCTTCGAGCATGCCTCCGAAAACGCCCAGTGGAAACCCCAGGCTCACCGAGGCGCCAACCATTAACAACAGCAGGCGCGCTTGCGAATGCATTTCGGGCGGAATCTTAAAGACGCGCTCAACCGATGAACTCAGCAACGCGGTCAACACCATGCTCACCACGCCAACGCTGGCGTAGCTGAATAGGGCCGTGTTGACGAACGAATTGAGTTTGTCCTGATCGCCGGTGGCTGTGTACTTGGAAACGTAACGGATGATGGAAGAGCGGATGCCGAGATCGAACAGACCGTAGTAGCCGGTCACCGAGAAGATCAGGACCCAGACCCCGAAAGCCGCGTCCCCCAGATGGTGCAGAATAAACGGGGAGAGAAAAATCCCCACTGCGACGTTGGTGCCCAGCGCCGACCAACTGGAACCGACGTTTTTCAGGATCTGCCTTTTTTCGTGCTTACGCATAGTGGTGATGAGCGCCCGACAGTCCTTTGCGGTCCGCTGGGTCAGACAATGTTGTATTGGGAATCAACGTCCCCGTGCCAACTCGACTTCCGGCGACGCTACCGGCAATGATCCCGCCAGAACCAGAGGCTCCGTCATTCTCGCCCATTCCCGCGGGTGGTTGCGCCGGCCAATTGAGTCTCCACGCTCTCTGCTTTGCGCGTGACTAGTTCATAGCCCAGCTGCGTCATAATGTTTCCCCACGCCGCTTCGATCTGTTCAACCGATTCCGGGCGCAGCTTGCTCTTCCATCCGCCCGCGACCGCAGTGCGGATAAACGGAATGTCGTCGCGCTTGTTCCTGGTCGAAACCCAGTCCTTGCCCTGCGTTCTTTCCATCTCCCGCATACGGTCGGCTGAACTGCGATCACTTGCCGCTTGCAGCAGTTCTGGAGTCGCGGCTATCCCGAAGAAGTTCGCCAATTTGGTTAGTTCCTGTGCCGGACGGGCTTTCAAGTCCTCGTATCGCAGCAGCAGAAATCCCGGCCGCACACCGCGCGCGAACACCCAACTGGCTACATTTTCTCCCCAGGTGCCCCAGCCCATCGAATTCAAGCGTCCGTTCACGAAATCCCCGATATAACTCTCCAGCGGGTAATTGTCTTCAAAGTGCCGGTACTTGCGCGAGAAATCGTAATAGGAAAGCGCCACGTCCCGCGGATCGCGCACGATGTAAATCACCCGCGGATAGCGGGGATCGAAATAGGAATGGCTTTTGATGATGCGCGGGCTTGGAGCGCCGCGCATGTAGCGGCTTGACTGCGCCTCGGCGTCCGGGATCAGCCGCTCAATGCTGTCGAAAGTCACCGGCTCCTGCGGATGCAAAAGGTTCGCGATCAGGAAGCGCGTCCAGGTGTTGCCCGACCTCGGATAGGAAACCAGGAACGTATCGTCGGCGCGAACCGCCAGCGTGCGTCCCGCAACATCCAACCCAAGTGCGTTTTTCAATAGCCTCTTGACGCTGTATATCATCGTGAGGATCCGTTCAATATGGTCTCAGGAACCCGCACATCGCAGGGCGCCGCTTTTTCCGGAAACATCAGCTCATATCCCAGATAAACCATCAGGGGGCCCCAGGCGGCTTCCAGTTGTTGCACCGCGGACTCAGGCAGGCCCGTCTTCCAGCCTCCAGCCTTGGCCGCGCGTACAAAGGAAACATCCGGGCGCGAGTTCCTGGTCACTGAGGCGGTGGCACTGGCGCCTTCCATCTTCCGCATCTGATCGGCGGAACTACGTTCCACCGCCTGAGCGACCAGTTCTGGCGTTGCTCCCACGCCCAGGAAGGAAGCCACCCGCGTCAATTCCGCAGGCGTCCGCGCCACCATGTCTTCATAACGCAGCAGCAGGAAGTTGGGAGAATTTTGCCGTGTCACCAGCCAGCTCGCAACGTTGCCTCCCCATGAGCTATAGTCGCACGTTTCCCCGGCCACAAAGCGCGTGACGAATTGCTCGATCGGAGAGTCGTCAGCGATGCGCCGCCGTTTTCTGAAAAAGTGAAACTGTGAAACAGCAACGTCGCGCGGGTCGCGCACAATGTAGATGACCTTCCGGAAGCGTGCATCGAAATACTCGTGGCTCTTCATGATGCGGGGCCGTGGAACCCGTGCCAGCTGGTTTTTCGTGAGTTCCTCCGATTCAGGAATCAGCCTGTCGATATTGCCAAAGTTGGCGGTCTCTTCCGGATGCAGGAGGTTTGCAATCAAAAATCGTGTCCACGTGTTCCCGGACTTCGGGAATGAAACGATGAAAGTGTCGTCGTCAAACACTTCAAAATGGCGTCCCTGACTGGTATATCCGAGCATTCGTTTCGCCGTATTGATAAGGCGTTGGATCATCGCATCGTGGTCCCTTTTGCGAGAGTATCACCGGCAATAGCCTCTTCCCGTTGCTCGCCAGTTCCGGCTGCGGCTCCAGCTGCCAGCAATCCAATCAGGCTGGATTTGAGCGCGACGCACGAGTCACGGGTCACGAGCTCATAGCCCAGGCACGCCATGATGTCACCCCACGCGGCCTCGATACGGGCTACCTGCGGCGCGGGCAAATCATTTCGCCAGCTCGACCTCGCCGATGCGTTGGCGGAACTTCGTTCGACGGCCTGTAAGATTCTCGCGGGAGCCGCCGCCAATCCGCCGAACTCAGCCACCCGCGTCAATTCGTGCGCCGTATCGGCGAGCAGATCTTCATTCCTCAACAAGAGAAATCCAGGATGGCCGGAGCGTGCAGCCAGCCAACTGCCGGTATTGTCTCCCCACGAGCCAGAATTATGCGTAGAGACGCGGCTTGCCGCGTCTGCGCCGGCAAGGAAGCGCTCGATAAAGTCTGCCAGAGGAGACTCATCGTCGATCTTCCCTAGCTGGCGCAGGCACTGGTACTGCGAAAGAGCCACGTCGCGGGGATCGCCTACCACATAGATGACCCGCCGGTAGCGGGGATCAAAACTGCCGTGCGACTTGATGAAACGCGGTCGCGGCGCCCGGTCGAAATCTCGCTTCACGCTAACTTCGGGGTCGAGGACCAGTTGGTGCAGATTGCCGAGGCCGACCTCCCGGTCGGGATGGATGAGGTTCGCAATGAGAAATCGCAGCCACGTATTTCCCGACTTCGGGTAGGAAGCCAGCAAAATGTCATCGGGGCGCACGGGGAGCCAGCGTCCGGGACGATGCAGGCCGAGCGCATGCTTCATGCCCGCTACCAGATGCCGAATCATCCCCCCTCCTCAATCCCTAACTGTGGAGCATTGATCACGAACGGCCTCAAGCCGGGGCTCGGTTATTCCCCCGCGTCCACAAGGCAAGGAGACGGCTGGTCACATTCGGCGCCACCTTCAGCCCGAAGAGCACGAGACTCAATTTCGTTTTGCGGAAGTAGTGGTTCGCTTCCGAGAAGCGTTCACGAGCCTTGGGAAAATCTCGCGCAGAGAGATGGTTCTTGCCCTCTTCGACCAAGTACCGCGCACGAATCTCGGCGGCTCGGTCCCGCACCAGTTTTCGCTGCGCCGAGTTCAAAGGCAGATCTTTGTCAGCTTTTTCCAGGATCGACCAGTACGCTTCCGCCATCTTGGCCCGTGACAGGCCGAGCGACCCTGGACGTCCATCATCCAGGCTTGCCTGCACTTGCCGGCTGTACCCGACCTTGCCACCATAAAACGCGGTGCGCAACCACATGTTGTAGTCGTCACAGCGAGCCAGGCTCTCGTCGAACCCTCCGGCCTTCACGATCGCCGCCTTGCGTGCCACTACGGTCGAAATCGGGATCTGGCACCGTTCCACCACGATGGCCTCAAAACTAGGCTCGCCGGTCGAAGGGCACCTTTTCATAAATTCCACCGGCTGCGTAGGGCCTCCAATCAGGATACTGTTCGCGTAGACCAGGCCGAGGGAAGGGTCCGCCTCGAATTGCTTCATCTGCGATTCCAGATGATTAGGCAACCACGTGTCGTCGCTATCGAGGAATGCCAGAAACTCGCCACGAGCTCGCGCAATCGCCGTGTTTCTTGCGCCCGCCGCCCGCTTGTTGGCCTGCTTGATGTACACGATGCGATCAGAGTTCCGCTCAAGGTAGGGCTGCAGCACCTTTTCCAGCTCCGGAGTATCCTGCGAACCATCGTTGACCACGATGGCCTCGAAATCCTGGAAGGTTTGGGCAAAAACCGAATCCAGACAAGCGGCGATTATTGTCGCCGTGTTGTAAGCGGGGATGATGATGCTTACCCGTGGCGCCGGTTGTGACTGCTCGTTTCCCATAGTCGTTCCAATACGAACTTCCTTAAGAACTGTAAAAAACCAGTTCCTTCTCTCCACTCACGATGTGGTTGGCGGCTTCCACGCCCATCAAAACCGAATGATCCATGTTTCCGATTTCGTAGCGCCACGCGCCAAAGCGTCCGCGAGAGTAAATCCCCTGCCGCATCAACGCCGGTTGCAGAATGGCGAGCGCTTTATCGCGATCGATCGTCGGAATCGGATAGGAATATCTCACCAGACGGTGATAACGCGAAATGATGCGCGCACGGTCTGACTCGTCCAGTATTTTCGAACGGATCAGCCCGGCGAGCATCTGTTCATACGTGCGCTCAATCTCCAGCGTCTGGCCTGGGGGAACTGACATCTCGCACATCAACGAACTGTACTGCTCGGTGTCGCCGTTTGGGACGTTATGGGGCGAATAATGCGAGAAGAACGTGGCACGGTAGCATGGCATTTCCGGGTCCGCAAAATACACCCAGCATTTACCGGTGTCGATCTTCTTTTTCATTCCGATCCCCAGGACGAGCAGATCGTTGTGTTCGAGCAGCGCCGCGGCCTCGCGCAGTTTCGTGTCGGCAGGCTTCAACATGCCCGCCAGCAAATCGACCGGCGCCGTGGAGATGAGCACGTCGTAACTATCGCCGGTGCCGTCGGCAAATGAAACTTTGCGCTGCGCGGTGTCCACCTCGGCGAGTTGCTTCCCGGTGCGCACCTTGTCGGGAAAGCGTTTCGCCATTCGCCGATAAATTTCGCCCGTCCCCCCGTGAAGAGGGAAGCGGAACTTGTTGTTCGGGCCCCACGCCACGTCGTCTTTTTCGTAGAGGACATTTTCCAGCAGGCGTTTGAAGTCCACGACCGACACGCGCTCCGCGATCCATCCCTTCGACATGCGCTCCAGCGGCGTGGTCCAGACCTTGGAGTTGTAAGGAAACATGAAAGTTTCGGCGATGCCCTCGCCGAACGTGTTCAGAGTCCACTCCCGGAAATTCGCCGCGTCGCCATTCCGGCTGGCCGCAGCCTTGGCCGCACCCATCAGGCAACTTACCTGGAGCGGCTTCGGCAGGTAGCGCAGGTTGTTCTGGAACGGATACGGCACGCAGACGTCTTGCAGGTACACCCAACTCTCGCGGACGCGCTCGTGCACTTCCTTGCCCAGCATGTCGTCGATCAGTTTGTCGAAATAAGGATAGTGCGAAAAGATGACGTGCCCGCCCTCATCCCAGACAAATCCCTGGGGATCCACATGCGAGGTCGAGTGTCCGCCCACGTCGTCGGATTTTTCGTAAAGCACCCAGTTCTCATAACCGAGTTCATGCAGACGATAGGCAGCGCCCAACCCCGTCGGCCCGCCTCCAATAATCACCACTTTCTTATTGTCCATGTATTATCCGGCTGCCCGTAGCCCATCCTTTGGCTTTTCCAGATGCTAGCAGAGCTTTGTAAACTCCTGGCAAAATGAAAAAAACCCCTCTGCTTACACCAGCAAGCCAGAGTCCAAAACACATTCGGGTTCCATGCTATAACTTATTGATTATAAGCAAGATACTCATTGTTGTGGGAGTGATTGTAATCCTGGCAAAGCCGGGGACTTATCAAAGGTGGGTAACTTTATTCCCTCTTTTGCCCCACCTGCCAGACGGCTAAAGACCTCCGAGGTCCCGTCGCCAGGCGGCGCGCCCTTCATCACACAGGAGCGGCGCATCAGTGTCAACGACCGCTCGCCCCTCGATTTTCCAACCGCAACAAAGAAAGTCGGCAGTCTCTGCCGGGTGGAATGGGTAGATTCTGCCCAGTTGAAGCACTGGCTTCTTTAGCTGCCCCGAAGCTACCGATTCTGTCGATTCGCTTGCTCTTGGGATCCTTCGTGCGGCCCCACTCTCATGAAGGAGTCTTCGCCGGAATCCATCGCGGTGGCCAGTTTTGAGGCAAACGCCGACAACTTTTTTCTGGTACGCGCCGCTTCCCGATTGGCTTCGGCTCTTGCCGCGGCGCAAACAGCATCGAATTGGGTGTTTGGATTGATTTGGTTGGCGTGCACGCGCATGCTAGTACTCCTCCGTTAGACGTCGGAAGCGGCAGCCGCTGGGCTACATCTAGACCGGCTGCAAATTTGTAATCCACCTCACGAAGCTTTCCTGTGCGCTTAGGCACTTGCCATACCGAACGGTGCGCGCCATTCCCGAGGTAAGACCTAAGTGCGGCAAATTCCTCCGCCTTTAGGTCTGTAACTTTTGTCTGAGGGCAGCATGCCCCAGAGCCGTCCGCGGGGCATGGTCTATGGTGTGCTCGATCCCTCAATGAGCCGCGTGTATCGGCACGAGGCGCGCTCTCCTCATGGAGGCTTAACGGCAATTAAGGTTCAGCCCGAAACACGCCGATTAAGACTATGGAGCGATCGGTTCCGCTTAAGGAGACAGTTATGTCAGTGTCGGGTATTTCCAGTAGCCTCTACAACACCCAGAGCGTTCAGAACAGTTTTCGGCAGTTTCAGCAGACTTTCCAGCAACTTGGCCAGGATCTGCAGTCGGGCAATCTTTCCGCCGCGCAGTCGGATTTCACCACGTTGCAGAAGCTCCTGCCGCAGAGTAGCTCGACTTCGTCCTCGTCCTCGCAGAGCAACAATCCCATCGCCCAAGCGTTCAGTCAACTTTCAACGGATCTTCAATCCCGCAACCTGGCGGCCGCGCAGCAGGACTACACCACGATTCAACAGGCACTGCAAAGTCAAGCGTCGAAGAGCGGGTCAACGCAAGGGCGCCATCATCATCACGGTGGCGACAGCGGCGGCGAGATCAGTCAGTTACTGGACCAACTGGGCACCGCGCTGCAATCTGACAACCTCTCGACCGCTCAGAGTACCTTCGCCGCATTGCAGCAGGATTTAGAGGGATCGAACCAAACTAGTGGACAGGCGCCGGCGCAGTCCGGTTCGAATGGCATCTCGGTAACTGCCTAATCGCCTGTGTATCGCACGGAATAGACTCTAAGTTTTACTGAGGACTGATGACTGACGGCTGATAACTGCCCCACCTACCAGCCATGCTTCATCGCTTTGGCAAATTTCTCGGCGGGCAGCGTGTTCAGCACATCGTCTTTGCCGAGCCACGCCCGGCGGGCTTGGGTAACCCCGTACCGTATCTTCTCCATGTGTGAAGTGTGGTGGGAGTCGGTGTTGATTACGATTTTCACTCCATGTTGCTTCGCCATTCGCAGATGAACGTCGCTGAGATCGAGCCGGTCGGGATAAGCGTTCAGTTCCATCGCCACTTTATGCTTGGCTGCTGCTTTCAGAACCGTGTCCAGGTCGAACTGGTAAGCGTCGCGGCGCAGCAGCAGGCGCCCGGTGGGATGTCCGATCAGCGAAGTGTTGGGATTGGCGATCGCCTTCAGCAGGCGCTCGGTCATGGTGGCGCGATCCTGATTGAACTGCGAGTGCACGCTGGCGATGACGATGTCCATCTGTTCGAGCACCGCATCGGAGAGATCGAGCGAGCCGTCGCCGAGAATGTCGACCTCGATTCCCGCAAAAATCCGTATGCCCTTCATCTTTTTCCCGGCCGCGCGAATTTTTTCGATGTGCGCCAGCGCGCGTTCGTCGGTAAGGCCATTGGCGAAGGCAAGATTCTTCGAGTGATCAGTGATCGCCATGTACTCGTAGCCGCGTTCCCGCGCCGCTTCGGCCATTTCTTCAATGGTGTTGCGCCCGTCGGTTTCGACGGTGTGCATATGCACGTCGCCGCGAATGTCGGTTAGTTCAAGCAACACGGGCAGCGTGTGTCCGGCGGCGGCTTCGATCTCTCCCAGATTCTCACGCAGTTCGGGCGGAATGAAGTCGAGCTTGAGCTTGGCGTAGATTTCTTCTTCCGTTTTGCGCGCAACCGGCTTCTCGTCCTCGACTTTGGCAAGGGCGTATTCGTTGAGCGTGAAGCCCATCTTGAGCGCGCGCTGGCGCAGGGCCACGTTGTGAGCTTTCGAGCCGGTGAAATACTGCATGGCCGCTCCAAACGACTCCGGAGGCAGCAGCCGCACGTCCACCTGCATGCCATTGCGGTGACGGAAGCTAACTTTGTTTTCTCCCCGCGCGATCACGTCCATCAGGCCAGGGAAACGGAGCAAATGTTCAATGAGTTTCTGACGCGCTTCGTCTGCAACGCAGGCTTTGCCCGTGACCAGAATGTCGAGGTCGCCGACCGTTTCGCGTCCGCGGCGCAGCGAGCCGGCAGGCGTAACTTTTTCGACGCCCGGAGCAGCCGATAAATGTTCCACCAGTTTCTCGGCCAACTCCTCTGCCGCATCGAGCAGGAACCGCCCGGCGATTCGGCGATAGTCTTCGATTGCTTTGAGCAGCTTCAGTTCGTGTTTTTCGCCCATGCGCGGCAGCGTGCGAATCTTGCCTTCGCGGGCCAGTTTCTCCACGCCCTCAAGATCGCTGACCTGATAGGCACTCCAGATCAAGGCAATTGTCTTCGGCCCCAGGCCCTGAATCTTGAGCAGTTCGAGCATCGAGGGACGATATTTTTTCAGCAGTTCGCTGTGCGCTTCAATGGTGCCATCTTTGAAAAGCTGCAGCAGATTAGCCTGCATGCCCTTGCCAATGCCCTGGATTTCGAGAAGTTTCTTTGGCTCCGGAATCAGGTCGGCAATCTGTTGCGGCAGCGCTTCGATGGCCTCGGCGGCATTGCGATAGGAGCGCACGCGAAACGAATCCTGCCCGTCGATTTCCAGCAGGTCGGCAGTCTCGTAAAGAATTCCGGCAATCGCCTTGTTGTCCAAGTTAGCCACAATTGAATCCAGCCCCGGAGGGACGACCGAACTTAGCCCAGCACTTCAGCGCTGGGGAAGGTGCAATGGATGAATCAAGTCCCGGAGGGACGACCGTGTGGTCGCGCACGCTCTCGATCCGAGACAAGATTGTAACGCAGAAGACTTGGGCGGGTAGGAAAGCGCCAGGAGCGCGGACACTGCTGGTGAGGAATGTGGGGACATCATGCCGCTGCGGTTGCTGGAGGACACTGTCGGCACAGGCGTCGAGGGGTACAGCGCTTGCTTCCGAAAACCGGACTGAGCGAAACGCCCTCCGATCAGGAGGATTTGGTTACATTGGCGGCTTGCGGCCCTTTCTGTCCCTGGACGATCTCAAACTCCACCTTGTCGCCCTCTTGCAGGCTCTTGTAGCCCTCGGTGGTAATTGAGCTGTAATGAATGAACACATCCGGTCCATCATCTCGGCCAAGGAATCCGTATCCTTTGGCGTTGTTGAACCACTTCACGGTGCCTTTCAGACGTTCCACGTGCGCCCCCTCTTTCTTGCGCTTTCCCCCGAAAAGGCGCAATTCCAGGGACTCGCAAGAAATCGTGTAGGAATTGTGCTGCTCACCGGGGGGACTGTCAAGGCTTGCAATCACATACCCCCGGAAGGGGGCAATCGGGAATCCAGAGGGAGGGACGACCGAAGCCTGCCGCGGACTCCGCGGCCGTAGGGCATCCTCTTTCTTCTACCGCGCCCTGCACGCCGTCTGAGCCAACCACAGGATGCCCGAGATCGTCTTGGCATCGCGGATGCGCCCATGGAGCGCCATCCGTATCGCCTCCGATAAAGGAAAAAACCTGGTTGTGATCTTCTCGTCCGCCTCGGGCTGGGCCTCGCCGGCTTGGAGGCCCTGGGCCAGGTAGATGGTCATAGTTTCGTCAAGAAAACCGGGGCTCACATAGAAATGCAGGATTCGCTTCCATTGGCGGGCGCTGTAGCCGGTTTCTTCGAGCAACTCGCGCTTGGCGGCGGTAAGCGCCGTTTCGCCGTCGTCGATGCGTCCGGCGGGCAGCTCCCACATCATCGACTGCGCGGCGTGGCGATACTGCCGCTCGAGCAGGATGCGTGGCTCGGTTTTGCGGGCCGCTTTCGGGTGATCGTTGGCCCCATCAGCGACGGCCAGAACCACGATGGACCCCGAATGCCGAATCACATCGCGGCGAGCGCGCACGCCTCCGGGTTCTTCCACCTCATCGGTGGTGACGCTGAACACCGGGCCCCGGTAACTGATTCGGGAAGAGAGAACGCGGGCTGACGCTGCTTTCATAACTGTTGACTTCGATCCTCGTTTCTAATGTTGACCCTTGCGGCCGCTGAACAGGTGCCCCAGCTTCTGCTGCTTCGTCTTCAAATATTCTTCCGTATGTTCGGTGGGCGCGACTTCACAGGGCACGCGCTCGGTCACCTGGATCCCGGCGTTTTCGAGCGCAGCTACCTTGTCAGGATTGTTCGAAAGCAGGCGCACCCGCTTAATGTCCAACGCCTTCAGGATCTCGACGGGCATGACGAACTCGCGCTGGTCGGCTTTGAAACCAAGGCGCTCGTTGGCTTCCACCGTGTCCAGTCCGCTGTCCTGAAGCGCATAGGCCTGCAGCTTCGCCATCAGTCCAATCCCGCGGCCCTCCTGCTGCTCATAGATCAGGACGCCCGCTCCCGCCTGGGCGATCATCGAGAGCGACATCTCCAGTTGCTGGCGGCAATCGCAGCGCAGCGAGCCAAATACATCGCCGGTCAGGCACTGGGAGTGGATGCGCACCAGCGGCGACCCGGAATGCACCTCGCCCATCACCAGCGCCACCGCCTCTTCGGTCTTAGCGCCATCGCCCGAGGCGGACGCCTTGGTGGCAAATCCGTGAATCAGGAAATGTCCCCAGCGCGTCGGGAAATCCGCCGACGCCACCTGTTTTACTTTGGAAGAACTCACAATTAAATTATAGCCTCCGATTCCATGTAGTCGGCGCTTGCCGGGTTAGACGGCGCGCAGCGTAGATGCTTGCCGCGCCGAGCATCTAGGCGAGACCGACGAACGGCTGCTAAAATCAAAAAGCAAACCCATCAATAACTGGGGCTATAGCTCAGCTGGGAGAGCGCATCGTTCGCAACGATGAGGTCGTCGGTTCGATCCCGACTAGCTCCACCATTTCAAACCCCTGAAAATACGCGGGTTCTACGCGGTTTGCGCGAATCGTACAGTAATCGTACAGTGCCCTCGGCCTAGCGTCCTCTGCAACGCCCGGTCTGGAGGCACATGCTGAGCGTTTATACTCGCCACTATCCGCCCTGCACACGGGCGGACAGCAATCATCGCAGATGCCATTGTCCCAAGTGGATTAACGGCACATTGCCCACCGGCCAGTTCGTTCGCGTATCCGCCAAGACGCGGAGCTGGGAAAATGCCGAGCGCAAAGCCCGCATCATGGAAGTCAATGCCGATCCGCTACGTCCGGTTCTTCCCGACGTCAGTCTGAGAATCACAATCGAAGAGGCCGTCCGAGATTTCCTAAGCGATGAACAGGCGCGGCAACTGGCCAAAACCACAACCTGCCAAAGTAAGACACTGTTTCAAAAGCAGCTCCTGGAGTGGGCCCGAGGCGAGTCTCTGAACTTTATCGACGAACTGACAACCGCGCGACTGCGCGAGTTCCGTGCATCGTGGAAAAACGGCGCTCTGACAACCCAGCGGAAGCACCATCGGCTCAACGGCTTTTTCGACTTCTGTATCGAGAACGAATGGTTGCACAAGAACCCTTCCAAGAAGATGAAGCCTGTACAGGTTTCCCCCGATCCGACGGACTACTTCACGCCTACTGAATTCGCGAGAATTGTTGACGCAACCTATGCGTACGCCGACTGGAAGGGAGGCCGTGATTTTCAACATCGGGCATTCCGTTTGCGCGCATTGGTTCTTCTGATGCGCTGGTCAGGTCTGTCCATTCTTGATGCCGTAACGCTTGAACGGCGGCGGCTTGAGGGTGACCGTCTGCTACTTTACCGCCACAAGACGAAAGTGGCAGTTTATGTCCCACTTCCGCCCGTCGTCACAAACTTGCTGCAAGCGCTCCCCAATTCAAATCCGCGATACTTCTTTTGGAGTGGCAACGGAGATCCCCATACTGCTAAGAAGGGGTGGCAAAGGTCCCTTCGTCTGCTGTTTCGAACTGTAAACCTGAAGTCGGAAGATGACCAACCAAAGCACTGCCATCCACACATGTTCCGCGACACCTTTGCCGTCGAACTCTTACTGGCTGGTGTCTCCCTTGATCAAGTATCCCTGCTGTTGGGTCATAGCAGCATCAAGATTACTGAGAAACATTACGCGCCTTTTGTGAAGGCAAGGCAGCAACAACTCGAAATCAGCGCGCGGATGGCGTGGGATAACTCCACGCGGTCCCCAGTGAAAACGGAAGCTGTGATGTGAATTGGGGAACTCGAAGGTCAGAGCCGGAGCCGGAGCCAGCGCCGACGCGACTTTCTCTGTCTCGCCAGTTCAGGTTCTCTTATCCTGCCGCTCTGAACTGTCGATGGACGCGAAGAACCACGCTCTCTGGAATACGCAGAGTTGTGTAGCGCCGCTTAAATCGACTTTCCGTGGCCCCCCATTTTAGGACTCCGGGCTCATTTTCGAACATCCTGCGGATAGTGTTCTCACTAAGGTTCCACATCACTGCCAGTTCAGAAACGGAATAGTGCTTCTCGATGCACGGTTCCCTGTATTCCAGTGTGTGCGACGCCCCATCCGGTCTGCGCAGCAGTAGTTTGTTGGCTGGTCTCATTGCTTGCAATCTCCTCATTTAGTGCTGTTTTAGCGCACATCCATGTTTCGATCAAAAGCCGCGTGAACTCGACATTCGGATCAAGACGATAAAGAAACCGTGCAGGAGTGCCGTATTTGACCGAAATTTCATTTGGGCTTAACTTCTTCACGCTCAGGACCGGAACTGGAACGGTCCTAGGCGGAGGAGGAGCGAGTGTTTTCGTCTCTTCAAGAACTCGAAGGAGGCCTTCGCGCAAGCGGCTACATTGCCGATTCGGTAGCCACGACGACGGTGTACCTGGCGGCGAGACTGCAGAAGCCGTTGCTGCTGGAAGGCCCCGCCGGCAGCGGAAAGACTCAGTTGGCATATGCAGTTGCGGACGCAGCGGACACCACCGTCGAACGCCTGCAGTGCTATCAGGGCATCAACGAAGAGAAGGCCATCGGCAAGTTCGATGAACCCCTTCAAAGGCTTTGCGTTGAACTCAAAGCCAAGTCCGTCAGCGTGGATTGGGAATCCCTGCGGACGGAGTTGCACAGCCAGCAGTTCTTTGGTGCGGGGCCGCTTCTGCGCGCGTTGCAGTGCGAAAAGCCTTGTGTCCTGCTAATCGACGAACTGGACAAGGTGGACCACGCATTTGAGGCCTTGTTGCTGGAATTGCTGAGCGTGTGGCAGTTGAGCATTCCGAAGCTGGGCACCATAAAAGCCAGGAGCATTCCGTTCGTTGTGTTGACATCGAATGAAGAGAGGCGCATCGGCGATCCCCTGCGCCGGCGCAGTTTTTACCTTCGTGTCGAACACCCCACTGCGGAGCGAGAAGCAGAGATTGTGGCACTGAGGACGCCGGATTCAAGCCACGAATTCCATGCCGGTATGGCGGGACTCGCCAAGGCTTTGCGCGGCTGGAGCATGGAGAAACCACCCTCTGTCTCAGAGATTCTCGATCTCGCGCAGGCACTCAAAGTTCTGGGAACTGAACAAATTACGGCGGAAATGAGAGACATTCTCCTGCCCTTGCTGGCTAAAACCGAGGCTGATCGACGCAAGCTGCTCTTGCGGGATGGGTTTGCCAGTTTGATCTATGACGCGCAGCAGTATAGCGCCGAGGCTCTGCGAAGGAGCGCGGCATGAAGCCAGCACTCATCTTGGCGCAAGTGCTTTCTGCAATCTCGATTTGCTGGGCGCAATCCCCCAAACCACAGGCACGGCTCGAAGCCGAATACTACGTCGTAGCCTACGCCCAACATTATCGGGTGCCCGTCGCGCTGGTACGCGCCATTGTCGAACGCGAGTCGCACTGGCAAGCATGCGCGGTCTCTCCCAAAGGCGCTGCAGGACTAATGCAGTTAATGCCCCTATGAGGCACTGTGGTTCGTCCAGAACTATGTGTTCCCGCCGAGCCATGCAGAACTACTGTCGGTGAGAGGAACCTACAAAAGGCACGATGCAGGCGATGAGACAGACGCAAACACGGAGTCTCAATCGGCCTGCAGTTCCGAAGAAGACGGTGGGCAGGAAGGTTAACCGGGCCACGAAGGTCTTGCCTACGGTCCTGCCACGCCGAGCCTTTTTGGCGAACACAGGTGTAAAGTCTCCCGCGAACGCCATGTTAGAGTGTTCGGCTTCAGACCGGGGCCGCGCGTTCGACCGGATCCGCCGCCTGACCACCTGGTTTTCGCCCAGGGGTTCATTGGACCTTCTAAGTTATTGATTTACAAGCAGCACTCGCCGTGAAGATAGAGCGTAGAACTACCAAACTAGACGCCGAAAATCACGCTTTTCGTGGCCGCAACTGATTGATTCCAAGAAAGATTGGTCGGGGAGAGAGGATTTGAACCTCCGACCCCCTGGTCCCGAACCATGAAACTACAAACTCCAAGTGCTTTATCTGGTGTCGCTTAGGGAGCAGCCTACCTCCAAGATTGTAGAGGTTGCAATCCGGAATCGCGGCGTACCCCGCAACGGGCACGGTTAGGTTGGAAACCAGAACCGGGAGTTTGTCGACACAGATTTTTCCGCAAAGCGGATTGACGCCTTGGTGGTGATCAGGACCAGGCCCCGCTGCAACACATACGACGTTTGGCGCCGGCCAATGCGGTGCCTGCCCGATCAGCGTCATGCAGATGCTGGTGATCGATCCTAAGATGAATCTGGTCCCGCGCGGATGACGGGCTGCCAGACATTGCACGCACTGACCGGCATCATGGGTTGGCAAGTCCTCTCGCAAAGCGCGAAGAATATGCTCGCGCTCCGTCGCTTCAAAAAGTTTCATCCGCACCTTGCCCCTCCTTAGCGGTCGACTCCATTTCACCTAACGGCGACACCAGCACTGAACCTTGCGTCAGAATCACCGACCGCTCGATGAAATTCTCCAACTCACGCACATTTCCCGGCCACTCCCACTTCATCGGTGCGTCCATGGTTCTTGTGGGGATGCTCGTGATTGACTCTTTCATCCGCTGGGCACAGCGGAAGATGCGATAGATATGGAAGTGCCAGAACTTCCACACACCGTCTTCCTTGATCAAATCCACACCATATTTATCCCACCGCCCAAAGCATTGGGCCTCTCCGGTTTGTGCGTCCGTCCTCGCGACACATCCGATGGCGATCCAGACTCCCTTTGCGGTTTTCCCATCGCCCGTCACTTCGATCACAGGAGTCGTGATCCACGATCTAAGGATATCGACCCACTAACCGTACACGCGCCTGTTTACGCCGGATCGAGCTAGCGCTGCGAACTCTCGTAAGTGGGCGGGCTTTCGGATTTTTGACCGTTCAGTGCGGCAACTTGTTCGCCCGAAAGATGCAAATGTCCGTCGAGCGCAATGGCGAGCGTGCCACCGTCACTGTCCCGAACAAATCTGGCGGTTTCAATGGCAGCCGAGTCGGGTCCCATCAACAATACCGCCACGTTGAGCTTCAAGCTATTCTGCAAGGTCGTAACAAAGCTTTTCTTGATTTTCTCGCGCACTGCGTCGCCCAGAGGACCGGAACGCAGCATTTCGGCCAGAATTCCGTTTGCTTCCACTGTCTCTATCTGCGTGAGGATCGACAGCGATCCATCCTTTTCCACTTCGGGAGTGATCTTGACCGTCATGGTGCCGTTTGCCTCCATGACTTCCATCGGTGTTTTCGACGCAGAGGCGCCTAGGCATGCCCAACGTTCAAAATGCAACTGTACCCAGACATCGGTTGTCGGGGAGGAAGTGCTAACCATAGCTTGCTGAATTGCAACCCGCTCGCCACACGGATCAAAGTGAGCGAGTTGAGATTGCAATATCGGGGTAATGGATTGCTGCAGATCACCCAGATTTGAGCTCATCTGGAGATGGACTACATTATCGAGGTTTGCTGCTGGAGCGCGAGAAATCGTGGCGGAAGTGCGAACCGCGATCGTCTGGTTCCCTATTGTTACAGAATTTGTCGAGGGCGGCATCGTGAAGATGGGTTGCTCTTCTCCTGGGTCCGGAAGGGCATACATTTCTTTTCCCAACACACGCAGTTGCTCGCGAAAGTCAGCCAGGGCCCCCTCAACTTTGAGGGATGAGCTGATGAGCTCGTTCTTCTTCGTTGTCAGATCGGCGATCCGCGCGTCAAGTGCCTTGGCCCGGTCCGCTAGCCGGGAATCGGCGCGAATCAATTTCCAGGTGACTTCCTTTAATGCGCCTTTCTGTTGCTCGGAAAAACCTTGCACGAAAGCCTTGTTCAATGTGCGAGCCTTCTCTAGGGACTCATCAAATGCAACTCTCTTGGCCGGCCATTCCGTGCTCGCACTCTCCGTGTTCAATAGCGTCCGCAAATCTTCAAATTTGCCGACGACTGTCCTCGTGCTCTTTACGAGAGAGAGGTACGCTGATACCTGCGCTGGCATGGCTTGAGCTGCCAATGCGTGGCGAAAGGCTTCCAGTTCAATTTCGTCGCTCGGGTGCAGAGCGGGGGGATCAGCCGTTGTTGTTGGGCCGCCAGGCCTCACGCCAGGACCAGCGGGAGGCTTGGGGAAATTGATCTTGATGCCATCGGTTCCGATGCTAACGGTCGGGATGGGGATCCCCGCGCCAGCAGGCGGCTTTTGCGCAACTGCCACCAAAGAAAAGACTAACGTTAATAAAGCAGTCTTGAGGGTAAATGAAGCTGAGGGCGTCGTTGGAGCCTTGTATCGTGGCTTCATTCACATTCTCCGTCGAATTCCACGTTTCGCTCGACACATCGCGACAAACAGCGGGATCGGTGATCGGCAGCCTTCGTGAAAAATCCCGTCCCCCGCAAACTGAATTCAGCGCGACTCTCCTGAGCAAGACAAGCGAGCGTATTTAGGAAAATTCAAATCCAAAGCCAACGCTCTTTCTTGACATTTTTGAAGAACTCTCTGGATTCGGTGCCTCTTTTTAGGGAGGAACCTCGGCCTCGCCCGTCTGCGCCTGAAAGTAACTAGGGCTGCAAAAGCCCTACAGACCGGGTCTCTACCCCAGTTGTTGAACCCTTAAACTAGGATTCTTATCGTTTGCGGGCAGTTGTGTGCTGGGCGCTACAAATAGGTTAAGAAGTGTAAAGAGTTTGTGTGGCGGTGTATCCGTTAAAGCTCCCTATCAAATTGTCCATGAAACACTCTAAGTCCTCGATGCCAGCGAGAGTGTAGCTGAGTGCCACCGGCCTGTGTTGCCAATATCGTGGTCGGGCCATTCCTCCGCTCGGCCTTTTCGTTCATGACCACTTGAAAGATCTTTGGCCGCGCGTTAAGGGGCAGCGGATAAAAAACAAAACTTTACTTTTACTTCACTAACACTTAACAACGAATCAGAATGGCGTGTATTCCAATGTCCTACATAGAACGAGCGGCTTAATGTGCTTGGAGATCCCGTGCTATCCAAGATCAACTATTCGCTCGTTACATACAGTTAAGTCAAGGCGGTGAAGGCGAGAATCTTACCAGTCTCTAAGCACGCGATGAAATCAGAAGGAGGATGCTAACTTCACCGCGCGTAAGAGCTGCGCCACTTCGGTGGTGCAGATCCCGTTGCAAGTCTGCCGGGCTCACACTCCTGTCTCGACAGGCTTCAACGGGAAACAGTTCCAGCGGTTCGGAGGATCATTTCCGTAAAGTTCGCAACCGGTAAAAGTATGAAGCGAATACTGATTCTAATTCTGGCGATATCGACTTTGGCTGCGGCGCGCGATAAGAAAGCAAAGGCTCGGCCGGGGCCTTATGTGTTTACCAGCAGATCGTCTGCTCAAACGCTCAAAGCGCTCATCGTCCAAGCGAATCTAAGGGAAGGCTACACGCTCGATTCCGACAATCAGCTCCAGTTTCGCTTCTCGAAACCAGCGCAGATGCCCGTCGTGGAGGCGATTTTCACGGCCTCAAGCATGTGTATGGGCATGACCACAAAAAGGGTGTGGTCGTACACCTTGGTGGAACTCAATGGCACGACAAAGGTAACTGTTCAGCCTGTTTGGGAATATCCGGACGATTACTGCCAAACGCAAACTCAGGAGTTTATATGGAGCCGGCCAGAGGAGATTGCGGCGTTTCAAGCAATGCTAGACAAGGCTTCCACTTCGAGTGCGCAGTCTCCAAGTCCAGCTTCGCAATCGGTTACTCCCGCTTCTGCTCCAACTTCGGCAGATCAGCAGCGGCGCGCGAAACAACATGCGGCATGTCAGGAATTGGCGAAAGACAATCCCAGCATCACTTGCAAGTGAGCAGTATTCCTGAAATATTCAAGCCACGGGTTTCTTGCCCGATTCGTCTGCTGGCGTCGAGGCTCAAACGGGCATGATCTGATCGGGCGAACTAGTTGCGCATCCAGATTTCCTGTGCCGCGGCGCGCTTCGGGTTGTCGACAACGTAGGGCGTGATCAGGATCAGCAGTTCGTCATCCTCTTCCTGTGTAGAACGCTGTGATGTGAGGGCGCCAAGGCCGGCGACGGCGGAGAACGCAGGCAGACCGCTCAGGCTCTTCTCGTCGGACTTGGTGATCATTCCGGCCACTACCGCCGCTTCTCCCTCTTTGAGCAGGGTTGTTCCCTTGTACTCGCGATTGAGAATGATGGGATTGCCGTTCACGGTTGTGGCCCCCAAAGTGCGGAATTGTATTTCCAGATCGAGCGACACATCCGAAGTGCCGTGAACCAGCGTCTTCGCCTTAAGCACCAGTCCGATATCCTCATAACTGACGGACGGAATCGTCGAACTAGTGGAACTCGTGAGAGCGGAAATTTGGGACGACGTTAAGCCGAGAGACTGTAACGTCGACGTGCTGACAGAACCAGCTATCGACGAATAGCTGGAGGTCTGAATGGGATACCGCAACCCCATTTTGAAAGTGGCGTCCTTCTGCTGAGAGGCGCGCAACTGGACGTGATCGAGCGACCGTGCGAAACTGTCATTTACGGAAAGCTCAGCGGACAACTGATCGAGGCTCAGCCCGAAGAAACTGATTCCTCCTCCGAAAGTTGCCAGCGGGTTGCTCAAGATGGAACTATCCTCGCTCTCCAGTGTGGAGAGAATCGTGGCCTCGCTGGCCCCGCTATTCACTCCGGACAGAGCCGCCCCGAGACTGTAAAGATTGAAACTATCCGGCACATGCAGCCCGAGCTCCCGGGCGTAGGTGCGAGTCAGCTGAAAGACTTGCAGGTCGAGCATCACCTCCGGCTTTTCGCCCTTAATCTGTCCGAGAAACTGAGTCGCGGCTTGCAACGCCGCTTCCGTCCCACGCAGCGTAATCGTTCTGGACGCAACATTGAGACTCACGAACTTGAGGTCGAAAAGCTTACTTAGCGAGGTCACAATTTCGTTCAACTCCTGGCCGGAATCGCCGCCAGGGATGGAGAACGAGCACATGCCCATGCGATCGTAGATGCGGTGGTTCTCGGCATTGTCGGCGACGGCAAGAAGGACTCTATCTTCGAGCGCCACGCTGAATGACTTTGTGACTGCGGATGCGAGCCGCATAGCGGTTGCGAAATTTGCGTTGTCTAAATCGAATCGCACATGACGGGTGGGAAAGTCATCGTCGAAAAGTAACGAGAGCCCATAGCTCGTGGCAATGGCGGTGAGCAAACCTTTTGAATCGCCGCGATAATGGATGTCACGCGGCTCGTCGAGTGGCTTGGCGTCGAGCGGCTTGACGACCAGTGCATCTTCGCTGGCCACCAATTGCGGCCCCGCGGTCGAGAGTGTTTCAGCGCCCAAACAGCCTGCGGCGAACAACAATGCAACTCCGGCTAGCACCCATCTCATAATGACTAACTTTGGAACCCTAGATGCGTTACTTTGCAGGTAACTGTGCGCCAATGCTTAGTCAACTCAGTCAATGGTCAGCGTCATCCTGGTCGCCGCGGTGATCGACGACGAAGAGGTATCAGTACCGGCGATGGTTAAGGTATACGTTCCCTTCGCCGCGTCTGTAGAACTCGATGACGATCCGGAACCACAGGCGGATATTGCCAAGCTCAGAGCAACTATAAGGAGCACTCCAGCGTGCGCACGGAATTTCTTAGGGCGGTATCCCAATAGCCCAATGAGCAGCACGATTCCCATGCTCATACCCGCTTTCGCAGTGTTCAGGCTGGAGTTTGGGTGATTGTCAATCCCAGAACGTATTACGCTCCCACTGATGAACAGGTGTTTGCCGTTTGGCCCTTTTACCGAAGCGTTGGCACATGCAGACTCGCTGGTGTAGATGGTCATGGTTGCGGTGACCGCGCTGGTTCCGGATACGGTGGCATCGGAGAGCGAATAGCAGGCATTCGAAAGCGACGAACTGGCCGACACGCTCCACTCGATGGTACCCTTGTAGCCGTTCTGTGGCGTGATGGTGATGGTCGAAGTGCCTGAGCTACCCGCGGAAACCGTCAGGTTTGTGGCCGTCAGCGTAAAAGATCCACCCACTGTCAAATCAAGCGTGCCGGTTGAAGACGCATAGGTGGAATCGCCAGAGTAAATCGCTGTAACAACATGAGAACCGGTGGTGGTAGAGGAGAAGGTGTAGGTAGCCGAGCCGTCTGTGAGGGCAAGGGAGGAAGTCTCGGTGGTGCCATCCACTTCAATGGTCAAAGTCCCAGTGGGCGTGGTTGTGCTCGAACTGGAATCGGAAGCCACCGTAATGGTAATCGTATCGTCTGCGCCGCTCGCGGGCGTAGTGGTTGCAGCCGACAACGTGGTAGTGGAGGCATACAATGACGAGCCCGATGTGGGCCAAGCTTCCAGCAGGTTGTAGAAGTAGAGTGAACCCAGGCCCGTAGCCTCGTCATAACCGGTAGTGGCCGGATATTCCGATTCTCCAGCCGCTGAGCAATAGCTTGAGCCCGCATCGCATTGGTTCCCGCCGCTAGTGATGTCGTGAAAAACTGAAGCGTAGGTGGTTGCGTCGGCAGCCAGAGTGTAGAGCGTGGAGTTGACCACCCCTTGCCCGGTCGAATTCAGTTTTTGATTAACGATCGCCATCATGCCTGCGAAAATCGGAGCACCGAAACTCGTGCCTCCGGCTACGGTGAGATAATAATCGTTGCTATCGCGAAAGCCGTTCGAGCAACTTCCAGTAATGCCTGTCCAGCCCGAATCGCTGGAACAGAAAAGGTATCCAGGATTACTGGGCGAAGCCGCCAATGAAATATCCGGAACCAACCGATAGCTTCCGGAGGGGATGCCGGTTACCCCGGTTTGCCAACTGGGCCGAGCCGTCAGCGTGCTTACGCCGCCGCCACCGGAAGAAATTCCATTAGACGAAGAGTCGTCGTTCCAAACCTGCTCTGGAATGTAGCTTTTCGCCGAGCTGATGACATCGCTGCCGCTTGCGGAGTCCCAGTACTGCGAACTATACGAACCCCCATCGATGTACTCGGAAGGGAACTCGGTTCCACCGATGGCGGTGACATACTGGCTGTCGGCGGGAAAATTGACGGCCAGTGCTTCCTGCTGTGAAGTCGTCAGATCGGTGTACCCATAGCAGGCGGTTGAGCCCGAGTCTCCGGAGGCGGCGATCACACTCTGTCCCTGTGAGGCTGCCTGCTCCAGGATGCCGTTAAGGGTTGCATAATCGGCCGACCCGAGGTCAGTCTCGCAGTCTCCATAACTGATACTGATGACTGGGGCGACAAGGGTATCGACCGCGTAGTTGAGTGAGTCCCAAACGCTGTAGTTGGAGTTGTCGCCCACGTAGACGAGATAAATCGTGGCGCCGGTGCCGATGCCGCCCGAATATTCCATATCGATATCGGATTCGGCTTCGTCGCCCGAGCTGACGGCTGGGCTTCCGGAATTCGGAACTAGCACCAGCGTGGGATCCTTGACGGTAAGTCCGGCGGCGTTCTGGAAGTTCTCCACGTCCGATACATAGACTTCCGACTGCCCTACCACGGCGATCGACTGGCCTGTCCCGGTGTAGCCATCGTTGTAGGCTGGGTTGATGTCATAAATGGTGTCGACGTCTTTCGGCGTGAGAAAGTTGTCGCCGGATTGGCTGGAAGTGAAGTTCGACCTGAACCTCACCTGGGGCCTGGGACGGAAGCTCGACAGATTAGAGACCGACAGCACCACCGAAGAGAGTGCCGCCGGGACGCTTACGTCTTTCGACGGAGCGTAATGCATTTGGCCATTGACGGTGTAGTAATGCAGTTCGGTATCGAAAGCCGCTGCGACCTGTCCAGCGGTACCAGAGAAGGTGACACGGTTCTTGCTGCGCGAAATGCCGTCGACCGTAAATCCCTCTTGCTCGAGCCACGACTCTATCTTTGTGATATCGGAGTCGGTTACGCCAAACTGGTTGGCGAATTCCTCCGGCGTAAGCCACTTGTGATACAACGCCGAAGACGAGTTCTGCTGTTCGGAGATGAGAGCTTGTAGTTTGGCCTCTTGGGAGGCGGTGCGACCGAAGACAATGCTAATGCCGCCGAGCTTGGTTCCCGAGGGTACCTGGCCAGTATCGTTTGCCTGCCTCGCCATTGGCGGATGAGTTCCAGGGATGGTTGTCCGATGGGCGTTGTCAATTGCCGCCGTGATCCGAGGGGCGGGGCCTTGTGCCAGCAACGCTGCGCTTAGAGAAGACAGAACCACTAATGGAAACAAGAACCGACCGTGTTTTCTTCCAAGGTCAAGCAATTTCGTCATCCTCATCTCGCAGATACCGTTACGCTGCAAATCTGGAACCGCCGTAGGTGAAAACGGTCGCTGCACTCAGCGGCTGGAGTGGATCTCAACTACACGCAGTCTGCCGGAAACAGGTCATTAATCAACAAAGATGCGGTTCGTCGCATCCCTCGCGTTAATGCTTCGTTATGTTTCTGTAAAGTTGTATGTTCGCCAAGAAGAAACGCCAGTGGCATCCTTCGCGGTTGACTTCTAAAAACAATACGAGAAAGTGACGGCGGGGCCTTCGGGGAAGAGCGGTTCTCGGACCCCGCCGCGCGGGCGGCCCTCTGAAACACGTGCCGCCCCTGGTTGCCGCCATTACCCCCTCAACACCTCGGCAGCAACATCAGCTCCAGTAAGAATTCGAAAGATGCGCACTTGCGATTACTGCACGGTTACGCTCATTTCAGTTGCCGGTATTGCTAGCATCTGGCCGTCTGGATGAACCACATTGGCATCTGCGACTGTCAGCCTTGAGACGCCAGCGCTTTTTGCGAGAAATGTGACCGCGACGACTGCACCGTTGCCGGACGCTCCGCCGCTGCCCCTAGGCCGCAGTGCTGTACACTCCAAAACTCCGGCTGAAGTGTCTTCCCGATGCGAAAGGGCGACAATCTGATCTCCCTGGTCGAGGAAGCCGCCGTTGGAGACGTTCACTACTTCTAGACGGGCGGGATCGTATATCAGGCGCAGAGGCACGGAGGATGCGTTTTCGACGTTCGACAGCATTACATTCACTGCGAAGGTTGCGCCTGCGCGAGTAGAGACGGAAGGCGGATCGAAGGCTGCCGTGGTCTTAGCTGCCACCGGCGACTGAGAAACAGACACAGGGACGATGGACGCCGCCTGTCCCTTGGCGCCGGTTGCTGCCCGACGATTCTCAGCAGAGTGCAACTGGATGCCGTTGGCGGTGCCCACATCGAGAGTTCGCCGGTTCCGTGGTACGATTTCGCGTGCCCGCACGATATGAGGTATCAGCGCAAATACAATTTCATTGTTGACCGTCTCCTTGCTGGTTTCAGAGAACAGATATTTCAGTACTGGAATATTCGACAGGCCGGGAATTCCGCTGATCGACTTGGTTTCTTGCGTCTCGAACATCCCTCCCAGCAGATTGACTTCTCCATCTTTCAGTCGTATCTCATGCTCGATCTTCCGTTGGCCGATCTCCGGCTCGCTGATGCCACCGATACTGACGTAACCTGTGACGGAAGAAACATCGAGAGCAACCTTCAGGCCGATGTCTCCGTTGTCGTAAACGCGTGGCGTGATATCGACGTTGACTCCAACATCGAGATACTGAAATTGCGTATTCACCAGTGCGCTGACCGTCGTCGACGAAACTCCGGACGAATACGATCCGGTTGCGGTGGGCACGCGCTCGCCGATCTTCAATGAAGCCTTCTGACCATTGATCGAACGCAACTGCGGGTTCTGGATAATCTTCGTAGAGCTGTCGCTGGCCAGCGCATTCAAACTAGCGGCTCCGATGGTCACCTGAAAATCTGTGGCGTTCAAGTTTGCCAGAGTATTCAGGTTGAGTGAGTTGCTGGTAGACGAACTTGAACTGGAACTGCTGCTCGAACTGCTGGAGGAACTGGTAGTGTTGCTCTGCAATTGCACGCTCGCACTGCTCGGTGGGTTGATACCAAGATTCTTGACCTTGTCTCGACTGACCTGCATGACGGCAACTTCGACAATGACTTCCGGAGGCGCCTTATCGATGTCGTGGACAATTTTCTCCGCCAGCAAAATCTGGTCGGGCGTCCCGCGCATCACAATCGCCTGCTGGGACGCCAGTTGTTGAATCCGGCTAACTTCCAATACCGTGCGCACAGCGTTAACGACGTCCTGCAATTCGGTGGGTTGCGACAAATTGGAAAGATAGAAGGTCTTCACAACGCTCTGTTCGAGTTCTTTTCGTTTTGCAGGGTTATCCGCCGCGACAAAAATCGTGTTGGGCGTCACCGGCCTCCAAAACGTTTTAGATTGCAGCGCTAAAGTCTCCAGCGCCTGCAGCAGGCTGACACCCGTCAGTTCAACGCGCATGCGGCGGGAACTGTAATCGGGGTCAAAGAGGACGTTGATTCCAGCCAGCTTCCCAATCGTTTCATAAATGACTTTGCTGTCCTCTGAGACCTTCAAGGTGATCGGCAAATCGGCCACGGGCGCCAATTTTATGGGACCCTGAATGGCGTCGAGTTCAGCATTCAAGGCGTCTTCCTCGCCGTTTGAATCTGTCGCGTTCGGCGTCTGGGCCTCCGTGATTGCTCGCTTCGTGCTCTCGATCTGCTGCCGGGCGATGGCACTGGAGGGATCGATCTGGTGCGCCGCTTCGAATTGCAACAGGGCCTCTCTCAAGTTGCCGGCATCGCGTAGCTGTTCTCCGCGATGCACTTTGGCTGCCGCCGCCAGAAATTGCAGACGCGTGGCCGCGCTGCGATAGGCAATGTTCGAGGGTTGCAGAGTATATGCCACCTTGTACGCGATATAGGCTTCTTCGTAATTCTGACTTGCCTCTTCTTTTTTCCCGCGTTCAAAGGCGGAGGACGCGGTTTCCGAAGCCGAGAGCGTAGTCATTATTGACAACAGCAGCAGACAAACACGCAGTATCCGACAAACCCTCGGCACGAGTCTCCCCCAAAGATCATTTCCCGTCGTTACTTACTTCCAGCGCATCTGCCGCAAAGCGGCTTGCTTCCGAGCGCTGCTTACGCGATGGCTGCTACCGCAGCCTCTGTATAGAAATGAACGTTGGCTCCCCAATTTCTTTCGCAAGAGATTGATTAAGAATTGTAAAGAGCGAAGCGGGAACGGTGCGGGAGCGTTGCAATCGCATAAGAGTTGGCGACACTGACTTGTTTTTCAATTTAGAGTCACATTCCCGAAATGGAATTCCTGGCCGGTCTTTAGGTTCGACGAGCTGGCTGCTTTATGACGGAACCCAAAATCCGCTCCAGCGCAGCAAATAAGTCCGCGCGCAGCGTTGCCTTTGAAAGGATGGCTTGTACTCGGCAGTCAGGCTGGCTTCTGTAAGCCGCGCCGAGTTTTCCTCGGCGAAACAAAGCAACTTGATTGCAGGAAAGTTGCTTGCCAGTACTGAGCTTAGGGGCAGAGAGCCCTCGTCTTGCCGATGATCCAGAATTATGAGATCCGGGAGCAGGACCATCATGGCCTGCAAGGCGTCTACTCCGCTTTCCACGCTGCCAATGATTTGAATGCAGCCAAGGTCCTGGAGTTCCAACAGAGCGCGTATCGTTTCTCGGCAGGTGGATAGCTCCGCGACGATCAACACTTGGATCGGAAAGATGCATTTTCCTTGGGCTAAATCCTGATTCGCTGGGGTGTATCCGGTGGAACTGGTTGCTGTCATGAGATCTGCACCTCCGACGCTCATAAGATCAGGTAAGCACAGTGCAGCATTCTACAAAAGTTAAGAGTTTGCAAAGACACGGTAAATGTTTGTCATTGTCGAACCGTGACAAACCATTTGTTCTATGCTGTGATTAGCGCAAAGGTGAATATGGATCGCATCCTGGTCATCGACGACGACGGGGAAATGTGCGGCATGTTGGACGAATACCTGCGTTCCGAAGGGTTCGCGGTCGAAACCGTGCACAACGGTGAAGACGGCCTTACTCGGGCACTTTCGGGCGAACACTCGGTGATCGTCCTGGATGTAATGCTCCCCGGCATGAACGGCATCGAGGTCCTGCGAAGATTACGCAGCGAATCGGACGCGCGGGTATTGATGCTCACAGCGCGGGGTGAGGAAGTCGACAAAATCGTGGGTTTCGAAGTGGGCGCGGATGATTATGTTCCCAAGCCTTTTAGTCCCCGTGAACTCCTGGTGCGCATTCGGGCAATTCTTCGCAGGCCAGGCAGCAATGGCAAACCCGAGCGGATTGTGTTGGACGATCTGGAACTTAACACAGGAAACCGCAGCCTGAAAAAGGCGGGCAAGGAAGTAGAGCTTACCGCGCTGGAGTTCAACCTTTTGGAATTGCTGTTGCGGACGGCAGGCCGGGTTGTGACGCGCGAGCAGGTGGCGAAACTCGTTCTGGGGCGGCAGTTCTCGGTGTCGGATCGCAGCATCGACGTGCACGTCAGCAAACTTCGGCGGAAACTTGGTGAGCGAATTCCCGGAGAGGATCGCATCAAGGCAATCCGAAGCGTGGGTTATATCTACACGGTTGCGCAGGAAGAAGAACAAAAGAAGTGATCCTGATGAGAACTCTGTTTTGGAAGATATTCATTTCCTTTTGGTCAGTTGTGGCGATTTTCATCGTTATCGCCGTCCTCCTCTTGGGGAGACGGGCTCCACTGCCAGAGACGCATTGGCAAACGGTCGATAACAATGCATTTGCGATGTATTCGCAGAGCTTGGCGCAAACCTACGACGCCGGCGGAAAGGTGGAACTCTATCGTTACGTGCAACAGTTCAAGCGGAGCTCGCGCGGCGAAGCGTACTTACTGGACGGAGCGGGCAATGAAGTTGCGGGACAGATTCTTCCGTCGCAGGCGAAAGAGTTGGCTACCCGAGCAGAGTTAGAGGGCAAGTCAGAGTCCGCGGTGGTAGAGGGCAAAGAGTTCTTTGCCCAACCGATCATAGCGAATAGCGGAGCGAGCTATGTGGCTGTTGTAGGCTTTCCGCGTACCGTCGACGAATTTCCCCCACCACCCGGCGCTCAACGGCCGTTGAGAGATCTGGGTATAGCCATCATTATCTCGGGGATTGTCTGCTTTTGGCTGGCTCGTTACTTGAGTGCCCCAATCGTTCGCCTGCGCAATGCCGCGCAAGAGCTTTCTAAGGGAAACCTGGCTGCGCGCGCGAAAAAAAAGAATGTCGATCATCGCCGCGACGAAATCGCACAACTCGTGCAAGAGTTCGACCAGATGGCGGAACAGATTGAATCGTTGATGCACGCGCAAAAACGGCTGATTAGTGACGTATCTCATGAGTTTCGGTCGCCACTGACTCGGATTAACCTGGCGGTCGAGTTGATTCGCAACGTGGACAGTCCTGGAGTCAGTACGGCGATAGCCCGCATAGAACAGGAAACCGAACGGCTGAATGGAATGGTCGGCAAGCTCCTCACCCTTTCGAGGATGGAAGCCGGCCAACAACTAGTGGACAAAGAGGAAATTGAGCTAGCCGATCTTCTGCGCCAGGTCGTTGATGACGCCGATTTTGAAGCCCGTAATCGCAACTGTCGCGTGATCCTTTATAAGGCGGACGAGTGCCACGCGGTAGGCAGTCCGGAGCTGCTTCACAGTGCGGTGGAAAATATCGTCCGCAACGCGGTGCGGTACACCGCCGACCAAACGGAGGTTGAAGTCCGCCTCCTCTGCAAAGCGAGCGCTGCCAATTCCGAGGCCGTCGTCAAGATTCGCGACCATGGGCCCGGGGTAGCGGAGTCCTCTCTGCAACAACTGTTTCGCCCTTTTTTCCGGCTTGACGAGTCGCGGGAACGAAAGACCGGGGGCGTGGGGCTAGGCTTGGCAATCGCACAGCGCGCGGTTCGGCTTCACGGTGGCGAAGTCAGCGCTTCCAATGCACCTGGAGGTGGGCTCGAAGTAACGATCGCCTTTCCCGCCTCGAGTTCCGCCGACAGATGATTCACTCTGCTTAGAGCAGAAATCCAAGAACCTTTGCGCAGTGTACAGTTCGAGATCTGTCTCGCTAGGTTGACGCCGGCAGCGCATCGGTATGCATTGATCATGCCTGACCCTGTGCTCGCTTGGACCAAAAACAATCCCAGCAACGAATTTTTACTGAAGCTTAACTAAGTTTTTACTCCAGAGGCTTTTCAACGCGCATCTTTTCCAGTAACGATGCACCAATGATTCTCAACAAGGGGCCAAAGTGACAAACACTTTTCAAACTCTCTTATATGCCGATCATAACTCCCAGCAGGCGATATCGCTGGCAGCAGATATCGAGAAGTCAGAATTTCTCCCCAGAACTAGAAAGCAGGTCGAGGTGAAGAATACTTTCCCAACTATTTTATATGCGGAACATAGCGCTCCCCGAAGACTACGGCTGGCTGCTGACCTGGAAAGGGCAGGCTTCATAGTCAGAACAGCCGAATGCGCGATTGCCGCCTTAGAACTGATCGCCAAGCACGCCTTCGATGTGATGATTCTCGATTACGAACTGCTGGATATGACCGGGGCGCAACTCGCGCAGGAAATAAGAGCTCTAGAACCTGGGGCTCAAATACTTCTCTTGTCAAGACGCTCGCATCTGCCGGCTGGCGAACTAGTGTACGTGGACTTCCATGCCGTCAAGGATTTGCCTCTCGACGCACTCATCGAAATAGTGAAGAGCCTGATCGAGTCGCCCACTCACAGTCCCCAGTCGGCTGCCTGATCGCGGAACCTCATCTGGCGCCGTGTTGCTGTGAAGGCTCCGTCAGAATTTTCATACTGTAGAACCAGCTGAGGGAGAAAGGCGTAAAGCCCTTCGCCTTCACCCCCCGCTGGTCCGTTCTACCGGTTCCCGCTTTGTTTTGCCCTAGTTCCGGCACGTAGTGTGTTCTTACTCCGTGCAGCTTCGACTAAGAAACTGTTGTTCACTCTTGCCTGAACCGTGCCGGCAGTCAGGCGGTAATCGACAAGCTATTCGACGATGTCGTCGATTGCGAAAACTCCTGCTGCAGGGAGCTGAAAGTCTGCTGCGCGGAAGACAGGTTGCCAGATTGCAGTTCCTGGCCGAGCTGTTCGAATAGCTGACTGACCGCATTCGATCCGGTCCCGCTAGCCTGATCATTCTGTTGTTGCGCTGCCTGGTTCTTGAAGTCCTGCTGAATCGCCTTAAAGTCCTTCTGCGCCGCCGAGAGATTTCCCGATTGCAGATCCTTCTCGAGTTGGTTGAAGGCCTGGGCAAGGGGATTGCTGCTCTGTGACGATGACGTGGAATTGCTCTGCGGACCAAGACTTTGTAAGGTTGCAAAGTCCGACTGTGCCGCCGAAAGATTGCCAGATTGCAGATCCTGGCCGAGTTGTTGGAACTCTTTCTGAATTGTGTTTTGAAGACTATCGCTGGTGTAGAGGCTGCTGCTGGAAATTCCAGAAACCGACATAATGTTGTCTCCTAGAAAGGGAACGATTCGCTCCCGAAGTCTTGCCTGTCCTTATCGGCGTTTGCTGGTTGAGCTTCAGTTGCTGCTAAGTCCCACTTGGTAGCAGCAAGACGGCTGCCAAAACGCGCATTCTGAAAGGCGAGCTAGGAACTCCGCAATTGATAATACTTTCGCGGAGAGTCTCAGAGCTCTGCTTACCGTTACGAAAGCAACCCGGCAAATCCTGCCCATGCCGATCCGGCAAAGATTGCCGACTTGCTTTCGGGGAAACTGCTCGGATGCCTATGCAGAGTCGGCGGCCCTGATTCTCTAGCCTTCCCTTGCTCGTGGGAGAGAACCCAGCACGGGTGGATGCAGAAACGGTCGTGCTCTTTATACTGACAAATCTTTACGGTTCGTTAACTGACACTTAACGGTTGCAAAGCTCGTCGATGTCGAATAATGAAGGAGTGGGGGGCTAGCGACCACCGCGACAGTGTGATCGCGAGAAGTGCGAGTTCTTGAGTCAGCGCCGAAATCCTGCCAGAGACAACCCAGCGGTCGTTCTCGGCGGCTGGTTCGACGGCGCACTAAGAAATGTCCGATGGAGCGACTGAAAGCAGCCGAGCACGCTATGAGAGTAGCGCAACGCGCGCTCATGGCGTACACCGAGAGACCCTCCAAGCAGCAAGACGTGGACTTGCACGGCCGTCTCGCTGAGGCGAAGAACGCGCGGAGACCTATGTCAAAACGGAACTTGCATTAGACTTCCAAGTGAGTAGCCACCACTGTTGGACCACGCGTTCAGCAGCTACGTGGCGCTACAAAGTTTTACTCCTCGTTCACTAACACTTAATAACTAGAGGCTAGCGCGCATGGTCGAATGAGGTACAAGCAAGATTTGCCAGGACGCACCACGCCCATGAGTAACCGTGAAACGGATTAAGAGAATAATAAAATGACGGCTATGAGCAAGCTTCGCGCCAGAGCGCTGCTGCGGACTATGCTGCGAAGTATGTGGATTGTCGCACTGATAGCAAGCGCGCTGCTATGTAGCGGGTGCGTGCGGACGAGGCCGGCGCAGCCGGAAATGGTAGCGCCCCCATCATGGAGCGCTGCCGGACCCGATACCGTGCAAAGCCCCACGGGAGACTTATCGCAATGGTGGACGCGGCTTGGGGATCCTGTTCTATCCGATCTGATTGCGCAGGCGCTCAAGAAGAACACCAGCCTTCGAACCGCGCGAGCAAACTTACGTGAAGCCCGCGCTGAGCGGAACCTCGCCGCCGCCAATCGTTTTCCGACCGTCACCGGCACGGTATCGGGTAGCGGGAGCAAGAGCAATTCGGCGAGTGGTTCCACCGGGAATGCACTTTCCGCGGAACTCGACGCCAGTTGGGACCCGGATGTGTTTGGCGCCAAGCGCCAGGCACTGCGCGCGGCGGACGCCGATCTTGCCACGACCGCAGCCGACCTCCATAGCACGCAGGTCGCGCTGGTCGCCGAGGTTGCTACAGATTACGTGGACTTGCGTTCGTATCAGACGCGGTTGGAGATTGCCCGCCAAAACGAAGCCAGCCAGGCGGAAACGCTACAGCTGACCGAATGGCGAGCGCAGGCTGGACTGGTAAGCAGTATCGACGTCGAGCAAGCCCGCTCGAATCTGGAGCAGACGCGCGCCACCATCCCCACGCTTGAAACTAGCGCTGCGCAGAGCAAACATGAGCTTAGCGTTCTGCTCGGCGTGAGCCCTGGCGCGCTGAATCCGCGGCTTGCGACCACCGCGCCCATTCCGTCCGCGCCCGACACCTTAACGGTTGGAATTCCCGCCGAAACTCTGCGGCAGCGTCCCGATGTCCGTGCGGCGGAACAGAAGATTGTCGCGGAAACGGCAAGGCTCTGGCAGAAAGATGCGGCGCGTTATCCAACTTTCTCCCTTAGCGGTTCCTTCATTCTCGAACAGTTGCTCGGCGGGACCGCATTGGGGGTGATCACTGGGAGCACGTTCACTTCGTTGACAGCGAGCACCACCACCACCGAATCGGGCTTGGGAAGCATCACGCAGACTTTCTTCGACCGCGGCCGCATCCGCCAGCAGATCGAGATCCAAAACGCGGTGCAGGAGCAAGCCGTCATTTCGTACGAATCGACCGTCCTCACCGCGCTAAAAGACGTCGAGAACGCCCTGGTGTCGTTTCAGAACAGCCGCCAGCGTTTGCATGCTCTGAACCAGGCTAGCGAGGCTGCGCGCAATGCGGCGCAGTTGGCGCACAATCGGTACTCGGCTGGACTGATCGATTTCCAGACCGTCCTCGATACCGAGCGCACCGCGCTAACCATCGAGGACAGCGTCGCGCAAACGCAAGCGGATCGTACTACCGCACTGATCCAACTCTACAAGGCATTGGGCGGGGGTTGGCAAGCCGATGCGACGATCGTCACCCCCGGCAAACAAGGGAACCAAACATGAGTATTACTGCAACGCAGCCCGATCGAGAACTCGCCCGCATACTCGGTGCCGAGTCGGCCAGCAACCGGCGGTCTAAATATGTCCGCTGGATCGCTGCCGCTTTGGTACTGCTGGCGGCGATCGCCGGATACCGTCTCCTGACCTCGCGCTCGCAAAATCAACTGCCGCTCTATGAGACCGAGCCTGTAACCAGAGCCACTCTGCGCGTGACCGTATCAGCGACGGGAAATCTGGCGCCCACGAATAAGATTGAAATCGGCTGCGAACAATCGGGCACGATTGAAACCGTGATGGTGCAGGAAAACGATCGTGTAACAAAAGGGCAGGTTCTGGCCCGGCTCGATGTTTCAAAATTGCAGGATCAGATCACCAAGTCCCAAGCCGCCCTATCCTCATATCAGGCCAAACTTGCGCAGGCTGAAACCACGTTGCAACTGGACCAGGCTAGCCTCGACCGAGACAAGGAAGTCTCGCGTTTGTCCGGCGGCAAGGTTCCATCGAAAACCGAAATGGAGAGCGCCCAGGCCACACTGGACCGCGCGCAAGCGGACGTGCTGAGCGCGCGCGCGGACCTGAATCAGGGGCGCGCTTCGCTGAGTTCCGATCAGACCAATCTCTCCAAAGCTTCCATACGGTCGCCGGTGAATGGCGTGGTGCTTTCGCGCGCGGCCGAGCCCGGACAAACGGTTGCCGCTGGTTTGCAGGTGACAACGTTGTTTACGGTGGCCGAAGATCTGCGCCAAATGGATCTGAAAGTCGATGTCGATGAGGCGGATGTGGGCGGAATCAAGGAGGGCCAGACCGCTACTTTCACCGTGGATGCTTACCCCGGCCGCAAATACTCCGCGCGCGTCACCCGCGTGGCCTATGGCTCGACCACGAAAAACAATGTGGTTTCCTATTCCACGGTGCTGAAGGTCAAAAATGACGACCTCAGTCTGCGCCCAGGTATGACGGCCACTGCCGAGATCGCCACCGTAACCCGCGACAACGCTCTGCTTGTCCCCAATGCGGCGCTGCGCTTCACGCCGGCCACTCCCGCCGGTGCGCCGCCGAGTGGCGGGCTGTTGGACAGCCTTTTGCCCCACCCGCCAGCCGACAAATCGTCCCAAAGCACAGCGACAAAACCGAAAGGAAGATCACAGCAAGTCTGGGCCTTGGTCGATGGGAAACCCTTGGCGATACCGGTCACCGTCGGTGTAACCGATGGCAGATTCACGGAAATTACCGGCGGAGATCTCAAGGAAGGCATGCAGGCGATTACCGACAATGCCTCGCTTCCAAAATGAACGCAGCCAGATGACCCAAAATGAGCACAGCGAACGCCACGCTAAATCGCATTCCGTCGGATGAGATCGCCTCCCAGCCGCCGGATGAGGCGCTGATCGAGCTCATCGGCGTAACCAAAACCTACGGCCAGGGAAGATCCGCGTTTCCAGCGCTTCGGGGAATTGATCTCCGCATTATCCAAGGCGAGTTCGTCGCGATTATGGGCCCCAGCGGATCGGGTAAATCCACCGTGATGAATTTACTGGGGTGTTTGGACACTCCCAGCTCCGGCGTCTATAAATTTCAGGGCGTGCACGTGGAGAAGTTGTCGCGCGACCAGCGCGCCTTGTTGCGAAGGCACTTCCTCGGCTTTGTCTTTCAGGGTTTCAATTTGCTGGCTCGTACTACGGCGCTCGAGAACGTCGAACTCCCGCTGCTTTACCGGCGCCAACCTGGTTCGGAGCGGCGCGCAGTTGCTCGGCAGGCGCTTGCTTCGGTAGGGCTGACCGGCTGGGAAACGCACACACCCGCTGAACTTTCTGGCGGACAGCAGCAAAGAGTGGCGATGGCTCGCGCGCTCGTCACGCAACCGCTAGTGCTCTTGGCCGACGAACCCACCGGCAACCTCGACTCGCAATGTGGACGCGAGATCATGGAATTGATCCGCTCGCTCAACCGCGACCGCGGCATTACCGTCCTCGTGGTTACCCACGATCCCGATATCGCAGGCTATGCCGACCGCGTTGTTCGATTTGTCGATGGCGCAATCGAGTCCGACGCTCACACCCGGAGCGTGCGGCGATGATCTGGAATACCCTGGTGCTCGCGGTGAAACAGATGCGGCGCAATGCCATGCGCTCGTTTCTTACCGTGCTCGGCGTTGTGATCGGCGTCTCGGCGGTGATCACCATGGTTACTCTTGGCAACGGAGCCACGAAAGCGGTCTCGGATCAAATCGCGAGTTTGGGGAGCAATCTGTTGATCGCGATGCCCGGTCAACGTTTCGGAGCAGGGAACGCCGGCGCCAGCGCGCAAGCGTTCAAGCTCAGCGATGCCGAGGCCATCCACTCGCAGATCGGCGGGCTCAAGGCGGTCGCGCCCACCGCCAGTGAAAGTGTCACGGTCGTATCGGCGGGAAAGAATTGGGCAACCTCGGTCACGGGAACCACGGACGATTACTTTACCGCCGGCAGCTGGCATCTGAACTCGGGAAGAACATTCACCGATGCGGAAGAGCGTGCCGGTAAGGCAGTCTGCGTCTTAGGCGAGACAGTAAGAAAGAATCTCTTTGGGACTCAGGATGCTGTCGGCAACGAAATCCGCGTGAAGAATTTTTCCTGCGAGGTGATCGGCTTGCTCGTTTCCAAGGGGCAGGCCTCGATGGGACGAGACCAGGACGACACGGTCGTGATACCCCTGCGCACTCTTCAGCGGCGCCTGTCGGGCTCGCAGGATGTGAGCTCTGTGATGGTATCTGTGAACGAGGACCGGTCGACGGAAACGGTTCAGAGACAAATTGAAGCTCTTTTGCGCGAGCGGCGTTACATCGCCGGCGGCGAACAGGACGATTTCAACGTTCTCGATACCAAGGAAATTGCCCAAACTATGTCTGGCGCGACGCGCGTGCTTACGGCGCTGCTCGGCGCCGTGGCCGCGGTCAGCCTGCTGGTCGGCGGCATCGGCATCATGAACGTGATGATGGTTTCGGTCACCGAGCGCACTCGCGAAATTGGCACCCGGCTCGCGATCGGCGCAAGGGAGCGCGAAGTCCTGCTGCAGTTTCTGGTCGAGGCTGTCACCCTGTCCTCGGTCGGTGGAATTGTGGGACTGGTTCTAGCCACGATCGGCTCTTTTCTTCTTTCCAAGGTGATGCAGGTTCCATTCGTATTTAACCCACAGATCAATGTAATAGCGTTCGTCTTTTCGGGGGCTATCGGCATCATCTTCGGATATTTGCCCGCCAAGCGCGCGGCACGTCTCGACCCCATCGAGGCATTGCGGCACGAGTAGGAATTAGAAGCGTTCCGAGGAGAGATTTTCTCGGCCTGATCTGGACACACATCTGAGAGGCAGCCTAGTTTAAGTCTTTCAATACAGCGAGAGTATACCCACCCGCCTCGCCGTTCAGAGCAACCATCGTGCGAACCTCTCCGTTCGAGTATGTCACCGGACCACTGTCGAGCTGTGCGGTTTTCTGATTGGCAAGCGTGAAATAGACTTCGTACGCCGTACTGGCGGTCAAGGACTGATAAGTCGAAACTGCCTCGAACGCCAATCCCCCGATGGTTGGTGAAACGGTGCTGAGGTCCGTGCCGGGGGAGACTATGTAGACGTCCACAGTTCCTAAGGCCGGCGAGGCATTGACGATTCGCAACTCGGCGGTGTTCGAAGCCGGGGAAGAGTTTTCGTCGATCAATAATAAAGCATTGGCGCTCGAAAGCACATTGGCCGACAGCACCGTGTACTTATCACCCGAGGTCAGACTGATGGTTTCGTTGATGTAAGGCGTGGCGACACCCGGCGGATAGATCTCCAGAGTGTGGGAACCTGAGCCCACGGAGCTATAATCCGAAGCCGTGCCATACGCTATATTACTAGCGAGACTGTTGCTATCGAGCGAAACGTCGATTTCGGATTCTTGCGGGGTCGCATCCATCGCTCGTAACTGTGCTTTATCGCCGCTGCCACCACACGCAGATGATGCCAACATGGCTCCAGTCAGTAACAAGACGGCCACTTGTCGGGTCGGAGTCTGCAATATTCTCACAACTTACTCCTTAAAGATTGGTTTTGTTTCTGGTCGATGGAAACTTTACCTCGAGATGCTGCTAAGTTAGCGCTTTTTCGACTTCCGGTTTGTTAAGATATGTTTCCACTTTGTTAAGAATCGTTAGAGGTTCCTTACTTGCAAATAGTGAGGCGATGCCGCAACGAGAACTTGACAATCTCGCGCTGCCCTTCACACGCTGATTGAGTAGGTATCAGACTTTCTCATCTCGATAACGCTGCCTGCCACAAAGTGATAATAAAGAGTGCCTGGCGAATTTCTTCCAGTCGATCTTGTCTTCGTTGACACGCCTTTCGCGCGGCAACGGTCACCGCTGTGTTTTGCTTCCACTACAGGGAATTCGCATGGTAGATCGCGTCTATTTCCTTATGCAAAACCGCGATGATCCTAGCGTCGGCTGACAGACGGGAGACCATAACGCGCCCCCTTCGTGACACTCTGCTACTTCGCGGGCTTGGAGACTGTGATTTGGCTAGCGGTCGCTCCGCGAGCAACCAGCTGCCCAGACGTCGGGCAACGCTCTGACTTAGAAGGACGCTTACCGGTGCGTATCTTTGCTTCCCCAATCGACGAACTTGGACCACGAAACCCAGAGTGTGGAGCAAGATACCTCGCCGAGCAGGGGAAGAACCACTGGCGGTCACACCGCTGGCGTGACGGCTTCTAGAAAACTTTCCAATTTTGCCGTCGCTCGGAATTGCGGGATCGGATCGAGTTCCTTGAAGGCCGAGGTAAATGCGTTCGACAGGCTCCACATGGTTCTGGGTTGCAACTCCTCGTGCTCCGGGAAGTAGAGTTCGTGAACCCTCCGCGCCAGATGCCTCGGAACCTCCAGATCTCTCTCGATGAACGCCCGGTAGATCGTCAGCTTTGCCGCGCTTCCGCTGAGAGTAGTTTGGCCCGCCAACTCTCGACTTGCCGCCGCAACGGTTCAAAGTTCCGCTGGATCCGGTCCACGCCGGTCGACAGCGCGTCTTCAAGCGAGAAACGCTTCGAGTGTTTCGCGAGGACGGGGCTGAACACGCCGGGGACAATGTTGCCAAACTGGCGAACTCTCACCCATCCCGGTTCCAGTGCATCCGTCCCGATGCATCGACTACTGCCGGCGTGCTTTTGTTTTGCGCACGTAGCGATGATCCATGAGGAATATCAGAGAGCGTTGCGGGAACTTCCGTTGGTCTGTGATATGGACGACGAGCTTGTTCTGCTGCGGAATGTGCTCTGGGGTCGCGGCCCCAATGTTGTCGCCCAGTTCTCATGTGGACAATATCGCAAAGCTCGCCGATTCCTTGCCGGAATGGGCGATGAAGGTGGAGCTTTTCAGTAGAGAGTCCTGAAAATGAGTGGAACAAGATCCTCGGCCGATTGACCGTGCCCAGTGATATCACACACGGATGAAGCGCTGCGCTAGCGCCATCCGGTGAGGAAAGCCCGGATAGTCTTTACTGCCGCGGCAGCCCGAGTTTGCGTACCAGCTCACCAAACCGCGAATCGGAACGGATGGGGTCGAACAAAGAGTCAGTGTTAACTAACACCAACCGCCAATCGTGCTCCCGGTAAGCGACGTTGAGCCACCGGAGGGCGCGCTCGCTATCTCCAGAGTCAGCATACATGGCAGCAATGTTGTATGCGTACGAGTATCCGGACTCACGTTGTGTTTGCCGGATTTCAATGCCTTTAGTGAGAGCACCCTTCCAGCCCGCGGAACGAAATCCTTGCTCCGCGGCAGAGGCGAATTCAGATTCGTTTCGGTCGCCAGAAAGTTGGCCATAGGCCCTCCATTCTTCAATGATATGGGGGCACATGTGTTTCCCCCAAGACGCGCCGGCTAAACACTCGTGTGCCGGGGCAAATGCCGGGTTCTCAATTGCCAACTTCTTGCATACGACAATGGCATCGTCGTAGCGTCGTGCCGCGATGTGAACCCATCCGATCTGATAGCTGATGATCGGCGACAGCGGATCGAGTTGGTGAGCAAGATTGACTTCAGCGAGGGCTTCCCGCTCCCTGCCGCCCAGATAACCAATTACTGCCCCGTACCACTGGTGTGCCGTGGCATCGTGGGGGTCGAGTTCAAATGCCATCTTGAACTCAGCCTCTCCTCCGGCAAAATCCCAGTCGTACACCATTTCGTTCCAGCCCAGAACGGCATGGGGATGGGCCAAGGTCGCGTCCAATTCCAGCGCCCTGCGGGCGGCGGCGCTCGCCTTCGTATAGCTTTCGCTTGGATTACCGCCCCAGGTAGGAAATACGCTATAGGCATCGGCAAGGCCCGAATACGCCAAAGCGTAGCCGGGATCCTTGGCAATGGCTTGAGTGAAATAGGAGATCGCGGTCTCAATATCCGAAGGCGTCCGCTTATTCCACGAATAGCGCCCCTTCAAATACAACTCGTAGGCCTCTGGATTTTGCGTACCGTGCTTGGTCACTTGCTGCTTTTCTGATGCGCTTAGTTTGGAACGCAACTTTTCCGCGATATCGGCGGTAATCTGCTGCTGCAGCCCGATGATGTCTGTGCCCTTGCCGCTATAGTGCTGTCCCCAAATCACGGTGCTGTCCTGAACGTTGGTCAGTTCGGCACTCACTTCAATGTTGTCGCCCCGTCGCGTCACCCGCCCACTCACCAGAACGGACACGCCCAAATCGTTGCCGACCTTCTGGACGTCCACATCCTTCCCTTTGTATCGGAAGACGGAAGTGCGGGACTTCACTTTGAGCTGAGGCACACGGGCGAGGTTGTCGATCAATGACTCGGTGATGCCATCGCTGAGATAGTCGGTATTGGCATCTCCACCCCCGTTGGTGAAGGGGACCACCGCAATAGAATCGATTTGAACTGTCCTGCCAGATCGCAAGTACCGAGCGCCGACTACCCCCAGTCCGATGGCGGCGATGCAGGCGGCTATCACGGCCCGTCTCTGCCAGCGTGCCAAGTTCTTCGACCGAGCTCGCGTGGCTGCTTGAGCTGGAAGTTGCTCGTCGTGATCGGGAGCAAGAGCACGCGCGCCATCCACCGGAACAATAAACCGGTAGCCGCGACGGTGCAGCGTTTCAATGAAACGAGGGTTCTCAGAGTTATCCCCCAACGCTTCGCGCAACTTCCTGATGCTGGCGTTGAGGCTGTGGTCGAAATCGACGAAGGTATCGGCAGGCCAAAGCTGCCGCTGTAACTCTTCCCGTGTGACGGTCTGCCCCGGACGTTGCAAGAGCATGTTTAGGATCTGAAAGGGCTGGTCCTGCAGCTTGATGCGGATGCCGCTCTTGCGCAGTTCCGATTCCTGAAGATCGACTTCAAAAACTCCAAAGCGGATAACCCTCGACTTGTCAGTGGGCACTTGCATGCACCAGCCTCAGGAACTAAAGTGTAACACCACCCGAGAGCTGCGATTTCGGTGCCCGCACCCAGGTGACTTTTTCTGCTATCTCCTGTTGGGTCAGCGCGATAGCTGACGACAACTATATCCTTTCCAGGTGATCGCCCGTGCATTGTTATTCTACGTTGCTTGGAGCGAGCGTGCGAAGTCGAGGCGGAGCGGGGATTGCTTGCGAAACTGTCAGCCCAGCAAGTTCAAGACCAACTCTTTTTCTTATAGAGGGTAATCGTGAAACGCCTCAGTATTCTGATGTTGGTTTTCTTCACGATTTGGAGGGGCATATGAACCGCATGGGATTCCGCGGTGGAGTTTTCGGCTTAATGATCCTGTTTTGGGCGATGAGTTTCGTGAACGCCCAGAGCACGGGGGGCAAAATCCTCGGTCGCGTTCTTGATTCCACCGGTGCTGCGGTGGCCGAAGTGAATGTCACTCTGGTCAATGAAGCCACCGGAGCGAGCCGTTCCGTGAAGACGACCGCGACTGGCGATTACATCTTCGTCGAAGTGCCACCCGGCTCCTACCAGCTGGAGTGCGAACGCACCTCATTCAAAAGGGCTGTGAAGAAGGGCATTACGCTGGAAGTCAACCAAACCATTTCCATGGACATGGTCGTGCAGGTTGGTAATGTCGACATTACGGTGGAAGTGACCGCCGCGCCTGAGCTGGTCGATACCACCGCCACCCAGCTTGGTGCTGTGGAGAATAGCCGCTCCATCACTGAGCTGCCCCTGAATGCACGGGACACCTACCAGTTTCTGCAGTTGCAGCCGGGCGTCACAGCGACTTCCGGGATTAGCGGACTTAGCGCCACGGCAACTTTTTACGGCAGCGGTGATGCGGGGTCGGTTTCGGTAAACGGCGGCCGCGGACGATCGAACAATTTCATGGTGAATGGCGGCGATGCCAACGATCAGTTCGTGAATTTACCCGTCGTGCAGCCCAGCCCCGACAGCATCGAGGCATTCCGTGTATTAACCAACAACTTCGACGCCGAATACGGACGCAACTCCGGCTCCGTGGTGAATGTGATCACCAAGTCTGGAGCCAATGATTTGCACGGCAACGTTTACGAGTATTTTCGCAATAAGGTGCTGAATGCCAAGGGCTTTTTTGACAGCGTGAAACCCGACTCCAAGCAGAACCAGTTCGGCGCCACTTTCGGCGGGCCCATTAAGAAGGACCGTACGTTTTACTTCATCGCGTACGAGGGGCGCCGCGTCCGCAAGGGCATTTCCTCGGCGCAAGTCGTGGTACCGACCGATGCGGAGCGTCCCAGCGAAAGTCAGGGTTATGTCAATGTCACATCATTTAGCGACGCGGCAATAAGCGATCTTACTATCTTAACTAACCGCACGGGTTGTGCCAACGCTGCCACTGCCGCTGGCGGGGCTCCCATCGTTACCGGCGCCACCTACGCGAGCATCTTTCCTAACGAAATTCCGTTGGCGTGCATGAATGCGACCGCGGTCGACCTCCTGCAGTTGGTACCCACTCCGAATGTCACTGCCAACAAGGTTCAAACCGACCCGATTCAGCCCGAGAGCGCCGATCAGGGCCAGCTCCGGTTGGACCACAAGATTAACGAGCATCAAAATCTTTCGGTGTATTACTATGTGAATCAGCATTTTGTTTCCCACCCCTTTGAGAACTTCCAAGTGCCCGGCGCCAATGTGCCGGACTTTGGCGCCAGCAACAATGAGCGTTTTCAGCAGTTGAACTTCAGTCACACCTGGTTGTTCAGTTCCGCTTCCCTCAATGAATTCCGTTTCAACTATAACCGAGAGGGGCAGGGCACCTTCCAACATCCAAATCGTACAAGTTTGGTGCAAAACTCCTGTCCGACCGCGCCCTCCTGGCTGACCAACATAACCGGCCAGCCCGCGTGCTTCATCGGCGACGTACCAAGTAACCCAAATTACAATCTGGGAATTCACCCTGGACTGGGAGCGGCATTTGAAGGTCTGCCTGCCGTCAACCTTTCCGGGAGCTTCGACATCGGCAATGACCCGGAAGGCCAAGCGCCGCAAATCGGGAACTCCTTCCAGTGGACGGATAGTTTCAGTCTGATTCGAGGGCGTCACAGCCTGAAGTTCGGCGGCGACGAGCACTACTACCGGTTCGATCAGACCTTGTACTTCGACCCGGATGGCCAATTCCTTTTTTATGGTGGCAACTCCGGTCTCACCGTCACCGATCCCAACGTCGGTCTTGCGTCCTATGCCGACTTCCTGTTGGGTCTTCCCGGTGTTTACATCCAAGGCTCGGGACAGACGGAGAACGTGCGCAGCCATGCGACATATCTGTTTGCCCAGGACAGTTGGAAAATCAAGCCGAATTTGACGTTGAATTATGGCCTGCGCTGGGAACTGGATACTCCGTTGAAGGACACAGGGAATCGCGTGCAAACCTTCCGCCCCGGGCAGGTGTCGACAATCTACACCTGCCGTGGGCCGAATACGGATTGCAGTTCGCAGAACCCCGTGGGCTTGGTCTTCCCAGGTGACCAGGGAGTTCCCCAGGGGCTTACGCAAACTTATTACAAGGCTTTTGCTCCGCGAATCGGAGTGAATTGGAGTCCGGATTTGAAGTCCGGATTTCTCAGCAAACTGACGGGAGGACCAGGTAAGACAAGTATCCGGGCTGGTTGGGGGATGTTCTACAACCCCATCGAACAGCTTATGCTGCTGCAATTCTCCGCCGAGCCTCCTTTTGGTGTCTCCCCCGTTTTGTTCAGTACCTTGTTTGACACACCTTACAAGAGCCAGTATGGCCAAACATTCTTGAATCCGGTCAATGGCATCTTTCACCAGACACCTGGGCCGATAGATTGGGCGACCTTCGAACCTATCACGCTGTTTGGTGAGGCCCAGCCCCACATGCGGACGCAGTATACCGCGCAATACAACCTCACCATTCAGCGTGAGTTAGGGGCGGGCACAAAGTTCCAGATCGGATACGTGGGTTCGCAGGGGCATCGCCTGCTGATAACGCACGACCTAAACTATGGCAATCCGCAGACGTGCCTGGATCTTTACAATTTGGGGTTTGGATGTGGGCCGTTCCTCGCTGACCTGACGTACACCATTCCGGCCAGTTTTACTATCCCCGCCAACCAATCCCTGCATATGCCCTACGGCAGCCCGAACGGCGGTGGTCCTTTCATCATTCCCGGAGGCACCCAGATCGGCAGTATCGCGCCCAATGGCATCACCTTGGTTGGCCTGCGCCGCTACTCGTCCCCGTTGTGCCAGCCGCTCACAGGTGACGGCTGCAACACGAACACTGAAGTGCCTGTGTTCGGCAGCCTCTTTGCCCAAGACACCATTGGCAGTTCGGACTACAACTCGCTGCAAGCCTCGCTGGAGAAGCGCTTTTCGCGCGGCTTGCAGTTTGAAGCCGCCTACACCTGGAGCAAGTCGTTTGACGAAGGATCCACCTTCGAGGGAGCCACCGACCCTCTCGACTTAAGGAAGAGCCGTGCGCTTTCCTTATTTGACACGCGCCATCGTTTCGTGCTCAGCGCTTATTGGGAACTGCCCGTGCCGCAATTCAAAGGGGCGGAGGGCAAACTTCTGAACGGCTGGGCTTTTTCGGGAATTGCGACCTATCAAACTGGTTTCCCGATCCTGCTTTCCTCGCAGGCGGATAACGAACTGATGAACAGCTTGGACTTCTTCTATCCCGGCGAACCCGATCAAGTGGCACCACTCCGCAAATTGGACCCACGGAAGGTGCAGGCGGATGGCAACCGCTATTTCTTTGATCCTAGTTCCTTCACCAACGATCCAACCAATCTCGCTAATATAAACGGCGTACCGACACCGCTCCTTGGCCGCATCGGCGATGCTCCGCGGACCATTTGCTGCGGTCCGGCCGTCAGCGACGTCGACTTTTCCATTCTCAAAGCGATCCCCGTGGGCGAAAAAAGACGGTTCGAATTTCGCGCGGAGTTCTTCAACCTATTCAACCATGCCCAATTCATTGCTCCGGACGGGATCTCCACCGATGCGACGTTTGGGCAGGTAAGCCAAGCCCGCGATCCGCGTGAGGTCCAGTTCGCGCTGAAGTTCCAGTTCTAGCGGAAAGCCGGGGCGGGGGCCGTTGTTAATTCGAACGATAAACGATCAGGGTTTTATTGCAGGTAACACTTTGCAAAAAAACGAAAGTAGAGCCCTGCAGTGGAGCGACTAAGAATGAAAGTGGCCTCATTCGGAATCACAATAAAACTCTGATAGGAGGACGGTCGACATGCAACCTGAAAGTCTCTTCCGTTCGTTGTTGGTTTGTTTAGCCTTGGCTGGATGGTGTATGTCCGCCACGGCCCAAGTCAATCCCGTGCCGGGGGATCCGCTCACCGGCAATGGCAACGTTACACGCACGGTGCTTACCTACACCAACCTTTTTTCCAGCAGCTACGGTTCGTCGCCGGTAAATGACATGAATGGCTTCGGGCTGCCTACAAACGCTGCCCAGCCCACACAGTCTTTCGAAGGCACCCTGACGCTGAACAACTTGGCGACCAGCGGCAGCTTCACCAAGCTCACCGACATATTCGGTCAAATCCCGCATGGCAACTCGGCGTGGGAACACCTGCCGACGTTTAGTTTTCAATTTGTGCAAAACGGGAGTTATTTCATTCCTGCGCAACAAGGGCTAATCTACACCGGAAACGCCGACTGGAATTACGTCATCGGCCCGGGGCGCGTGTGGCTGGAAAACAGCGACAACGGGTATATGCGTGTGGCACTTCCATTTGCGCTGATACAGTTCAATCAGAACTGCGTGCACAACGGGGAGATGACCTTCTTGTTCAATAGCTCCAAATCGCCTAACGTCTCGAATGTCTATTATCAGATTACCAAGGAGACCTGCTATCCCATGACGTTCAACATGTGGGGACAGGTTACAGCCACCTATACCACGGGTAAAGTTACGAACGACACGGCCATCGAGAACGCGGAAGCCGCGGAAGTGGCCAACCGCACGCCCACCAAGCCGTTCAGTGCGCTGACCACCGACTTCCCGAATGCCGGACTGGTGCTATCGAATTTCACCAAGGCCTTTACCAACCCTTCCGCCATCACCACGTACGGCTTGGTTATCAATGGCACGAACTACTCCAGCGGCAATAACTGCCTAACGCGGTTCGGCAATTATGCCTTCTGTAATGACATGCGGCTGCCGTCGTACTCCATCGCCAAATCGGCTTTTGCCGATACGGCGATGATGCGCCTAGGTGAGCTCTACGGCACGGGTGTGTATAACTTGCTCATCAAGAGCTATGTTCCGCAATATGTTGATGGCGGCAATTGGAACTCCACAACCTTTGCCGACACTAGCGACATGGCCACCGGAAACTACAACTCCTCGGCTTACATGAGTGATGAAGACGGTCAGCAGACGACGAACTTCCTCGATGCCGTAGCCTACACCTCGAAGATCGCGGATGCCTTCGCTTTCACACACCACTACAGCACTCCCGACACCGTGTGGGTCTACCAAAGCGTCGCCCAATTCATTCTGACACAGGGGATGGATAACTACTTACAGCAACAGCAGGGCAGCAGTGCCGATATCTTCAATAGAGTGCGCGATGATGTCTATACTCCCATCCATGTCAGCCAGGGCGGCTTGACCACGATCCGCACCGACAACAGTACAAGCGGTAAGCCAAGCGGGTACTACGGTCTCCTCCTTATCCAAGATGACGTTGCCAAGATCGGGAATTTCCTCAACAACGGCAATGGAGTCATCAACGGCACGCAGATCTTGGAGCCCGCGCGGTTGCAGGAATCCTTGTTCCGCAATCCCAATGTGACGGGTCTGCTAACAAGCATGGTAACCGACCCCGACACCGGAAAGGCCGTTTACCCGAACTCGATGTTTTACAAGGACAGCTACTGGGGCAAGACCATGACGCCCGGAGAGTTCCCACAATACAGCTGCACTTTCCGTGTGCCCTTCATGAGCGGCTACGGCGGTAACACGGTTCTGCTCTTGCCCAACGGCGTAACCTACTACATCTTCAGCGAAGGCGACGAATTTCACTGGTACGACGCCGTCAATGAAATCAATAAAATTGCGCCACTTTGTCACTAGAGAAACGGTTCTTGAATGGAGTGTTCTCGCAGGGACTTAACACCTTCTGCCCGGGTGGGGACGGACGGAAACTTTCGGGTGGGACGATTCTGATACGCGGCCCCAGAACCAGATACCGAGTAGGAGGGTGACACCATGAAGAGCTTTGGACAACTAGCACGGTGGCCGGCACTGGCCGGCTTGATTCTTCTTTGCTGTGTAACCGCCCACGCGCAATTCAGGGACGGCGATATTGGGGGAACTGTTCCGAGCTGATGCCGCTGGCGAGCGCTGGCGCGGACTAGCGCTCACCTACATTCCTTGAGGACAAACAAACGTGAACACGATCGACCTTCAGACGGAGATACCCGGACCGCTCTCGATTCGCTGGGAGGAGCGGCGCCAGAATGCTGTACCGCGAGGAACGCACTCGACCGCGCCAGTCTTCATCGCGCGGGCGGAAGGCGCCGTATTGCACGATGTAGATGGGAATTCGTTTCTCGATTTCGCGGGCGGCATCGGCTGCATGAATGTCGGCCACTGTGCGCCCGCAGTCCGCGAAGCCGCGCAGGAACAGTTGGAACGTTTTACCCATCTCTGCTTTGCGGTCACCCCGTACGATGCCTACGTTCGGCTGGCAGAGGAACTGAACCGGCGCACACCGGGAACTTTCCCGAAGAAGACCCTGCTCGTGAACAGCGGTGTAGAAGGAGTGGAGAACGCCGCAAAAATCGCGCGCGCTTATACTGGCCGCCCTGCGCTCATCGCCTTCGAAGATGGGTTTCACGGGCGGACGCTCCTGGGAATGAGCCTTACGAGCAAGGTGCATCCGTACAAGGAGAGCTTCGGCCCGTTTGCTCCCGAGGTTTATCGGGTCCCGTACGGCTATTGCTATCGTTGCTCGTGCTCACTCACCTATCCGAAGTGCGAGATCCACTGTGGTCACGCGCTGGAAGACGTGTTCCGGCGAACTGTTGACGGCAGCACCGTAGCTGCCGTGGTGGTCGAACCGGTTCTTGGCGAGGGCGGGTTCGTGGCTCCGCCCCGTGAGTTCTTTCATGTACTGCGTGAAGTTTGCACAAAACATGGCATCTTGCTGGTCGCCGATGAAGTACAGACCGGATTCGGCCGCACCGGCACGCTGTTTGCTTGCGAGCAATTGGGCATTGAACCTGATCTGATTGTCTCCGCGAAATCGATTGCCGCGGGTCTTCCACTCGCGGCCGTGACGGGCCGTGCAGAAATCATGGATGCTGCCATCCCCGGCGGACTGGGCGGGACTTACGTCGGCAATCCCGTGGCCTGCGAAGCGGCGCTGGCGGTGCTAAAGATGTTCGACGACCAGCAACTCGCTGCCCGCGCGGTTCGTATTGGCGAGTGGGTATATTGCCGGACCCGAAAGTGGGAGGCGGAGTTCCCCCTTATGGGTGACATTCGTGGTATGGGAGCCATGCGTGCATTCGAGCTAGTCCGCGACCGCGGCACGCGAACTCCGGCTAAGGAGGAAACAGAAGCCATTATCAAGTATTGCTGGCAACACGGCCTCATCATCTTGCCCGCCGGAACATACGGCAATGTGATTCGGTTGCTCGTCCCTCTGGTGATTACAGACGACCAGTTGGAAGAGGGTTTTTCAGTGTTAGAAGCTGCGCTGGCGCAAATTTCGGCATCGGGCGCAGTTGCTATCCGGAATCAACTGGAATGCTAATGATTGCTCCTGACGCTGCTGACAAACTTTGTGGCCAGGCTGTGCAAGCAGACAGGCCTTGGCCAAAAGCAACGCCCGAATCGGCGGGGTTGGATTCTGCTGTGATCGCGTCATTCGACGCGGATCTTGCCAGCGCCAAGTATCCCTATGTCGACAGCATGCTTGTGATCCGCGGTGGGAAGAATGTGTGCGAGCGCACCTACACTCATGATTACGGGCAGATCTACTACAAGGAAGCCCGTACCAAGGGGCCTCTGAATGCGCGCTTGACTGGAACCTATAACTACTTCGATCCTCGATATCATCCTTACTACAAGGGTAGCGATGCACACACCATGCAATCAGTAACGAAGACTGTCACGTCCGTCATAATTGGCGTCGCTATGGGCCGCAACGAACTTCATGCGGGGCTGGAGACATCGATACTGCAGTTTTTTGACACTTCAAGAATAAAGAACTGGGATGATCGCAAGCGCCATATCACCCTACGTGATCTGCTTACCATGCGAAGCGGTTTAGACTGGAACGAAGATGTTCCTTACAACGACCCGCGTAACGGCTCCAGTGCGATGGAAGCTTCCGATGACTGGGTGCAATTCGTGATCGACCGGCCCATGACCCATGAGCCGGGGACATTGTTTGCATACAGCAGCGGAGTGACCGAACTGCTGGGATACATTTTCCAGAAGGCGACAGGACAAGATATCGAAACCTACGCTACTGAGCACCTCTTCAAGCCGCTTGGCTTTGAACATCAATACTGGAAGCATACGCCTCTCGGATTAGTAGATACCCAGGGAGGCTTATATCTCCGCGCGCACGATCTGGCGAAGATTGGCGATCTCTATTTGCACGACGGAATGTGGAACGGGCAACGAATCGTCCCCAGCGATTGGGTGAAGCAGTCCATTGCACCGAGCACCGATGCTCGATTGGGAATGAAGTATGGGTTTCAGTGGTGGTTGATCCCCCACGGGCCAGCCCAGGAACGGCTGGCGTGGGCGGCACTGGGATTTGGGGGCCAGCGCCTGCTCGTGCTTCCCGAAGAGGACCTTATTTTGGTCCTCACAGGCTGGAATATCCTGGCGGACTCATCGCTGAACAGTCGCGAGGTGATCGATCGGATCACCTCCGGCATCCATCGTATGGCTGGATGACATCGACGAAGTAGGCGCGGGATGTTTCTTTCTGTAAGGAGCTATGTTATGCCCAGCATTGCAGCAGGAATCGCGCTGCGAGACTCGTCGCTTTTCCGGCAGGCTTGTTACATCGACGGAACGTGGGTTGGGGCGCCTGGCGGTTCGGAGATCAAGGTTGACGATCCGGCGACGGGGGAGATCATTGGAATGGTCCCGCGAATGGAGACCACTCAGGTGCGTCAGGCGATCGACGCCGCGGCCCGCGCCTTTCCTGCATGGCGGAAGCGGACTGCCAAGGAACGTGCTGGGGTGCTCCGGCGCTGGTTCGATCTCATGATGTCGAACCAGGAGGATCTTGCGCATCTGATGACGCTCGAACAAGGAAAGCCGCTGAGTGAGTCGCGTAGCGAGGTTGCGTATGCGGCGTCATTTCTCGAATGGTTCGGCGAAGAAGCCAAACGTATCTATGGCGATACCATCCCCGCGCATCAGACCGACAAGAGAATTGTGGTCGTGAAAGAGCCCGTCGGCGTTGTTGCCTGCATCACGCCCTGGAATTTTCCGCTGGCGATGATCACGCGCAAAGCGGGCCCTGCGCTCGCCGCCGGCTGCACGGTCGTGCTGAAGCCGGCATCCCAAACTCCGTTCTCTGCGCTGGCCTTGGCCGAACTTGCCGAACGCGCCGGAGTGCCGAAGGGCGTGTTCAATGTGGTTACTGGGAAAGGAGGTGAAATCGGAGCCGAACTCGCTTCCAACCCCACGGTGAGAAAGCTCTCCTTCACCGGCTCAACGGAGATTGGCAAGCTTCTGATGGCGCAGTGTTCGGGTACGGTGAAGAAACTCTCACTCGAACTTGGCGGCAATGCTCCTTTCATCGTTTTTGACGACGCCGATCTCGACGCCGCCGTCGAGGGCGCCGTGGCCTCGAAGTACAGAAACACCGGCCAGACCTGCGTTTGCACCAACCGCATTCTTGTTCAAGACAGCGTTCACGACGCATTTGCCGCGAAGCTCGTCGCTGCTGTCAAGTTGCTCAAACCCTCCCCCGGTTTCGAGCCCGGCGCGACCCAGGGGCCGTTGATTGACGACAGTGCCGTAGAGAAAGTCGAAGAGCACATCCGTGACGCGACATCGAAAGGCGCCACCGTGCTTTGTGGAGGACGCCGTCATGCCATGGGAGGCCGCTTTTTCGAGCCGACGGTGCTGACCGCGGTCACGCCGGCGATGGCGATCGCGCACGAGGAAACCTTCGGGCCGGTGGCGCCGCTGTTTCGCTTCAAGACAGAAGTGGACGCTATCTCTCTCGCGAACGATACGCAATTCGGCCTGGCCGCGTATTTCTTCGGGCGCGACGTCGCCCGTGTGTGGCGCGTGGCCGAAGCGCTGGAGTATGGCATTGTCGGCATCAACACGGGGCTCATTTCGACGGAAGTCGCCCCCTTCGGCGGAGTCAAAGAGTCGGGACTGGGTCGCGAGGGCTCAAAATACGGCATCGCCGAGTATGTGGAAGTCAAGTACCTGTGCTTCGGCGGCATCGGCAGCTAACCGGGCGCTTAGTTTCCAGGTCAAGAAAGGAGGTACCGTTCGCTGTATCACTTCCCCTGTGAACAAGGGATCCATCGCCTTTCACACGCATATGGGCTTCGAGATCGAAGGCGTCACGGGGGAATGCCAGGGCGTGCCGTGTGCGATCGACCACGAACTGAACGGAGAACACCGAGTGCTGTTTGTGCGAAGTCTTTCCTAGATCTCCGCGGGTCTCGTCGTTCGCAGTTCCGAAGCAGCGAAGATGACCTGGACGGAAATTGGTTCATGCGCTTCATGACTATACCTTCTGCAACTGTGAGGATGACTACGAAGTTCTTCGACAACTTGCCGAAAGTTTCTCCTCACAGCATGCTTGCTCGCGTGCTGTTGGCATTTCTGGCCACCGCCGGGCTCTTCTATGTCAACATCATGCCCGCGCTGGTGGATGGATTGAAGCAAGGGCTCGGCTTCACCAACAAGCAGGCCGGGTTGGTCGGTTCCTTCAATGTCTACGGTGCTGCCTGCGGCGCATTCCTGATTGCATTTCGAGTTCGACACATCCCTTGGAGATCTACCGCCCGCTTGTTCTTGCTGGGGTTGATCGGCATGGACCTGCTATCCATGCTGGTGCATGACCCATTCGTGCTCATGGGCACTCGATTCCTGCACGGTCTTATCGGAGGAATGCTGGTGGGACTGGGTTTCGCCATCATCGCGCGCACCTCAGCCCCGGACCGCACATTTGGCATGTTGCTCTTGGTACAAGTGTTTTGTGGCGGTCTCGGAGTAATGAGCTTGCCGTTGCTGGTGCCGAGGTTTGGCACGAGTATCCTGTTTGCGTCGTTGATCTTGTTCAGCGTCACGACCCTAGTGGTGCTGCAGTTCCTGCCGGACTATCCCGCACGGACGCCAACGCCACACACTCAGGCTACTACTGCGGGTACGTTGAGGTTAAAGCCGCTGTTGCTGGCGCTGTTCTCCGTATTCCTCTTCCAGGCAGCCAACATGGGGCTGTTCGCCTTCATCATCGGCCTCGGGAAACGTCATGGCCTGGGGGTCACGTTTATCAGCGAAACTCTGGGCATCGCCAACTGGTTTGGCATCCTCGGGGCCCTGCTGGTGATCACACTTTCCACTCGCTATGGAATATTCAAACCAATCGTAGGCGGCATCCTGCTCGCGCTGGTTGGCACCTGGGCGTTCCACTACAGCGAGATGAAGTGGGTTTGGATTGTGGCGAATATTGGGACGGGCATCACCTGGAACTTCGTGATCTCGCACCTGCTCGGCATGTGCGCCAGGTTTGACCAGACCGGCCAGACTGCGGTATGGGGTGGTTTTGCCTCCAAGATGGGTTTGGCGTCCGGTCCTATGCTGGCCTCGTTCATTGTAGGGGCGGGTAACTACTCAGCGTTGATCGCGGCGGCGCTCGCACTGCTGACTTCTGCAATGCTCGCGTCAGCCATCCCGGCGTGGGTGCTGGACCGCGATTCCGTTAACGGTTTGGCCGCCGGGCTGAGCGCCCAAGGTCTTCCCAAGTCCACGCCGGGCATTCAAGCTCGATCATAGGAGCGCAGTCACTAGGTGGTGTTGAATTGGAGGCATCGGATGATTCACCTTCGGAGTTCAACGTGTCTCTGTTCTCCATTGCGGCGCTGCAGGTTGAATTGCTTCATGGAGACAACCACGATCGTCTTGAAGAACAAACCGCACGTGGTTTCCACCAGCGTTTCCACGACTACTGCATGAGGGATGTGAGGTTGGTCCCGTCATATACCGCGCACCCACTGCAGCGCGAGAACAATGTCGAGCATTCCCACGTTGCCCGAGTCTGCGTACTTTTCCCCGCCGATCTCGCCAAGGTAAAGATAGCCAAAGACGTTGAGCCGGTTATTCTTTCACAGAGCCGTCGTGGAGATCGGCTCGGGCGGCCATCCGAACCAAGGCGAAGCAATGTGCCAGTGACAACCGATCCAAAGGAGTGGGTATAATTACGCTGGACGAGCCACTTCCCACTCGCAGCAGTGGAAAAAGGCTGTAACGAGTCAGTCGACGCCGCTGCCGGGGAAATGCCACGATCGCGAGCAGGTTTTGAGCAGAATATTGTCACATTGTTACCGGCGTGAACGCTCCACTGAAAGCCAAGTGGCCCCAGTTGGCTGGCGTTTTGGCAGTTCACCCCAACAAGGTGTGCCGGGACTGTGCCTTGTCAGTAAAACTCCCAATTGCCAAGTAGCGTCTTTGCAACAACGTAGTCGAGTGCTTCCGTGCGGGCTTGGTTATGGGCAAGTCGTTGATTTTCAGCTTCATAGCAGGCCGAATGCACCTTACGACGGCTTATCGGCCGTCAGTCGGCGATTCGCCGTAGCGCTCCCAAGGTGGAGCGGAATGATCCGTGCCCGTGTGGTTCCAGCAAGACATACAAGAAATGCTGCGGCGGCGCGACGGTGAACTGAATGCCATGTGCTGCCGTCTGCCTAGAGTCTCCTGGACCTCGAAATGCGATAAATTGGGTGTGAGGGGTTGCGGTCATGAAGAGCAGGTGTGGATACAAAGGCTACGTCATCGAGGCAAGGTCACACGAACTGCGGGACGGTGGCTTCTCGGCGGAGTTCTCCATCGAAGAGCATGATGGCACTGGCGTAACCGAAACGCAGTTTTACCTGCCCGGTACGTTTCCGTCGCAGGAATTGGCGATTGCCGCCGCAACTCAGGCTGGGCGGCAGAAGATTGATGTGGGGTTTGAGCGGGGACGTGCCGTCGTGAACGGCTAGGCCCAGACGCACAAGCGGGAATAACGCGATCGCAGAGGCAAGAGTGGCCCTTCCAAAGAATGGCTCCAGCCCGAGCCAGGCGCTGACGACACATGCACACAAAGTCCTCCACTTGGTCCTGCCGCCTCTCTTCTACTTCTTGACTCACCTGAGAATTCTACTCATGAGCAACCGCTCGTGCTGCCACAGGTCATACACCGATAGCAGGAACCGTTCCTCACCATCAGTGAGCCGCAAAATTGGCACGGAGGCGCGTCTCCCAACTCCACGACCTGCCCCAAGCCCTCGACTACGCTGGTCACCTCACGCTGCGGTTGGGCCAACTTGGGCAATTCAAACAAAAGTCCCTGCTCACCTTTCAGGAAGCGCAGCTCAAGCCACCTGAACAGGTAGTCCGTCAGCGACTTGGCGTAGCCAATCTTTGGATTGCCGGACCACCCGCTTGGCTCAAACCGTGTGTGGCTGAACTTGTCGCACAGGACCCGCAACGGGACACCATACTGCAGCGCCAGAGAGACTGCTGTTGCGAAAGAATCCATGAGACCGGAAACCGTCGAGCCTTCCTTCGCCATCCTGATGAAAAGTTCGCCTGGCAGACCATCCTCGTATAAACCAACTGTGACGTAGCCTTCCTGCCCGCCCACAGAGAAGTGATGGGTCAAGCTGTGGCGCTCGTCCGGCAGACGTCGCCTCACTGCTGGGGGGCCGTCCGCGCCCACGGTACGCGTACCGTTTACGTCTCCTGACCCGTTGCTCCCCGCTTCCTTGCTTGCCTTCAGGGAAAGCGCTTTGCTCTGCTCGACGATAACGATTTCCTTTGCTCCTGACATCACGAACCCTACGGTTCGCTACAGAGTGGCCCGAGCGATCGCGACGAATGAGGCCGGGTAGCAGGAAATCCAGAAGTCTCCGTAGCTCGCGAAGCCCGCGAGCTACCTTATCCAATCTCGTTCCAGTGCGATTCTGGTTGCACGCTAATCGAGGAGCGTTGATCCCTTTACGCCCCAGATATCTCGCGCGTACTCGGCGACGGTGTGATCGCTCGAAAACTTCCCCATACCCGCCACGTTCAAAATCGCCATCCGTGCCCAGCTACCCCGATCGCGGAATGTGTTACCTGCCTTTTCCTGCGCTTCGACGTATGGAGTGAAATCTGCCAGGTGGAAATGCTCGTCGTTGGCATCCAGAACGCTGGCAGAGATCCATGCGAAGAGGTCCGGTTCGTCAGGACAGAACAGATTGGATGAAAAGCTATCGACGACTCGCTTCACGTGCGGATTGCGAGCGTAATACTCCCAGGGCCGATAAGACTTCTGTTCATGCATGGCCCGAATGTCATCCACTTTGAGGCCGCAGATGAACACATTCTCCTCACCCACTTCTTCCAGGATCTCGATATTGGCGCCGTCGAGAGTGCCGATCGTGACGGCTCCGTTCAGCGCTAGCTTCATATTGCCGGTTCCCGATGCTTCGGTTCCGGCGGTCGAGATCTGCTCGCTCAGATCGGCGGCGGGAATGATCTTCTCCGCCAGCGAGACGCGATAGTCGGGGATGAATGCCACCTTGATCCACTGGCTGGCCCGCGAATCGTTGTTGGTCACCCGCCCGACGTTGTGGATCAACTTAATAATTTGCTTCGCGTACCAATAACCAGGTGCGGCTTTCCCCGCGAAGATATAGGTCCCCGGCACAGGCAGTTGACGGCCATCCTCGATGAGGGACAAGTATTCATCAATGATGTGCATCACGTTGAGCAACTGCCGCTTGTAGGCGTGGATCCGCTTCACCTGAACATCGAAGAGGGAATCGGGTCGACTTTCAGACGGGCGGTCTCTTGGATGATTCTCGCTAGTTTCTCCTTATTCGAGCGCTTGACTTTCTGGAACTCCGCTTGAAAGCCTGCATTCCCCGCATGGGATTCGAGTTCCCGTAGTTCGTAAAGGTCGGTCAGCCAGCGTTCCCCGATCGTCGAACTGATCAAGTTCGCCAACGCAGGGTTTGCCTTTAACAACCACTGCCTTTGCGTAATCCCATTGGTTTTGTTGTTAAACCTTTCCGGAAAGAGCTGGAAAAAGTCCGGCGCTAGAGATGTTTTGACCAATTCGGTAGCCTTCGCAGCCCAGCAAGCATATCCCACCCGCCCCAGCGCTCGTCGATGGGCATGTTTCCATTTTTCTCCAAAAGCCTGCTCGGATGCAACACAAAACCTCTTCCGAGAATGGAGTACGACATAAGGTTGGATTCACTTGAAAACACTGGGCTATGATGGAGGAGTTCCGTCGAGGTAAAACGGGACACACGAGTTGCTTCCGTGCGGGCTGAAATGGAGGAGACTCGTGAAGCTCTTTAAGAAAGCGAAATCTAGGTTTTACTGGTTTGATTTCACGGTACGCGGCCAACGATATCGGGGTTCAACCGGGGAAGCCAGGGCAGTCAGGGCCACGAAAGTGGCCAGCATGAAACTCGCGCAGGCGCTTGAGCATGGTGATCTGTTTCCGACCAAGCGCACAGCGCTGGCTGAGTTTTCGCAGCGATTCCGCAGCTGGCTGGACGAGGCCAGAGTGGAAGAGAAGACAAGAAAATACTACCGAAATGGCTGCCGCCTGCTGAAGCTAACACCAATCTTCGCCATGCGACTGACCGAAATTACAACCGAGGACGCTGAAAAGTTGAAGTTTCCGGGCTCGGCTGGTAATGCCAACTGTGCATTGCGAACTCTGCGACGAATGCTTCACAAAGCCGAGGAATGGAAACTGATCGCTCGCGCCCCGAAGATCAAATTGATGAAGGAGCACGGGCGCGATGTAAGACTTGATGCGGCCGCGGAGGAGAAGTTGGTGCGGGCAAGTATTCGCTGCAAATGGCGGACACGCACCCGCGAACTTTTTGGCGACATCGTGGCCTTAATGCGCGATACGGGGATGAGAAACGAACGGGAACTTTTCCAGATGCGTGTCGAGAATCTGGATTGGAACAATCGTACGATCTTTGTGCCGGACAGCAAAACTCCAGAAGGTCGAAGGCTCGTGCCAATGAGTCGTCGCGTTCTTGACATTCTGAAGAAGCGCTGCGGAACGAGGACGGACGGTTGGGTGTTTCCTTCCCAGCGGTCTGCATCCGGACACCTGAGGTCAATCTGCAACTTGTTTCGGCAGGCCCGAAATGAGGCAGGACTTCCCAAGGAACTGGTGTTGTACTGTGCCCGACATGATTACGGCACTCGGGTTCTCACGCGAACTGGGAACCTCGCCGCCGTAATGAAGACAATGGGACATAGGGATGTGAAAACAGCAATGCAATACCAGCATCCAGAACTGGAAATCGTCCGCGCTGCGCTAGACGACGGCGCGGCGACTGATACGACTGAAACCACTGAAACCAGGGTGTAGCAGAATCAGTTACGGCTCATTTTGTGGCACACCAAGAAATCACAATGCCGGTAAGTTGTTGACAAGCCTATTCAGCTTCGCGGTAGTCGATCTAGCAGGCTGCTGAAAAATGGACTCCGCGACTTAGATTCTCTCCAGCCTCAGTGATTTTGTGATTTGGGAAGGGTTCTGGCTGCATCCGCTGGTGTCCCGCGGATTCATTTTCGGGCCTGCGAGCACACTGCGACCTCGGTTTACGTTGCTTGCATCGCCAGATTCCTCATACGGACTAAGTTGTAGGCCGCGGCCGCGAAGGTGAAGACCCATCCCACCTTCAAGATTCCACGATGCCGAACCTTCCGCAACAGCGCGATCGTCTTCAGCCATCCGAAACACTCTTCAATGCGCTTCCTTTTCCTCTGACTGATGGCATATCCGGCGTGTTGCGTCGTACGAGCATCAATGGCGCTCCCACCCGGCCGCTCCAGGTTCTGGGCCACATGCGGCGTGACCTTTAGATTTCGGCACTCGGCCACGAAATCCGCCGTGTCGTATCCCTTGTCGCCGCCCACCGTCACCTGCTTCGTTCCTGGAATCTGTTCCAGCATCACCAGCGCCGCGTCGCGCTCCGCCGTTCCGTTGGCCTCGAACACCTCGCTGTTGACGATCAGTCCGTGGCGGTTCTCCACCAGCAGATTCCCGTTGTAACTCAGCTTCGCTTCCTTGCCCTTGCCTTTGCGCGCCATCTTCGCATCCGGGTCCGTCTTCGATGCGTGCGTCTGGTTCGACCGCTTCTCCCCGTGGAAGTCCACCGTCGCATTGCCCGGATCGTCCGGCGGAACCGCGTTCTTCGCATCCTTGCGCTGATAACTCTTCACACTCGCCCACGCTTCCAGCAGCGTTCCATCCACCGTGAAGTGCTCGTCCGAGAGCAGACTCCGCTCCCGCGCCTGCTGCAGCACGGCTTGGAAGAAGGCTTCGGCAATGTCCCCATCGAGAAGCCGCTCGCGGTTCTTGGTGAACACGGTCACATCCCAGATGGCGTCGTCCATGTTCAAGCCCACGAACCAGCGGAACAGCAGGTTGTAGTCGAGCTGTTCCATCAACAGCCGTTCGCTGCGCACCGAGTACAGCGCTTGCAGCAGGAGCGCCCGCAACAACTTCTCCGGCGCAATCGACGGCCGCCCCGTTTTCGCGTACAGCTTGTGGAATCGTGGTTGCAAATTCCGCAGGGCTTCATCGGTCATGGCACGAAGAGGACGCAAGGGGTGGTCCTGCGGCACTCGCTGCTCCGGGCTTACGTAGCTGAACACATCCAACTGCTGCTCGTCTTTTCCACGCATGCCTTCTTCTTATCAGGTTGTGCTGTGGAAACAAGAGTGTTTCGTGGTGCTGCGTCCGCTTCAAATCGAGTTTTTCCGCAGCCTGCTAGGCAGCGTCTGACGGCCGATCAGCCGACCGAATTCTCAGACCAGCATGAAATCAGGCTGCGTCTCACGGGGAGTGTGTCAGTTGTGTGCCCGATTGCAGGGCCGAGCTGGAAGGCGAGGAGCGTTTACTCTTGATAACAGACTTTATCATGCACAAAGCTGGACTGCAGGGAAGCGGGTTCTTGGTCTAGAGATACGGCTGGTATGAAACCGTCTGGGTATCGACATCCAGAAAAAAATCACCGTCTTGCAGAAATGCCGTAGACCAATCCTTCGGAATATCCCCGACCGCCAACAGATAACCTGCAGGGTCAACCCATTGCATGCGATCTCCATTTTCTGTCGGCAGCACACGCCAGCGCCGCGCAACCTTCTTCGAGAACGCTCTCTCCAACCTTACTTTTAGGGTCGAACTGGGTGTAGGTCTTGAATCTGAGGCAGCAGCTTTCGGCAACGTATCCGCCCATTTTCGGATCGTTGGCGGGTCAAGTCGTTCGTCCGGAGGGAGTATGTTATGCGCCGCGTAATATTCGTGAGCGAGTTGGATGGAATCTGGTCGACTGCCGGCCCGCCCGCGCCCAAGTAAATATGCAGCTACCGGATCAAGAGTCCCCCAGACAATAAGTTCCTTGAGCCACAGGGCGATCCATGGAAGGCCCGTCTCTCCCCAAGTATCAAGTGTCGTTGGCTGAAGTATCTCTCCGTGCGCCTCATTTGCCGCCACGGCGAGCATGCACCCGATGCCCCATGCGAAGCGGTAATTGAAGTTCGTTGATACGTAGTCATACCATTCAGAAACCCGTGTCGCACTCGGGGTGCTCACTGGACCACGCGGATCGACCCACCACCTCAAGATGTCTTTCCACGGGGCATTACCAGGAGTTTTGGCAGCGACCGCAAATCGTGGATGCGATGCAAGCAACTCGACAAGAACGCTAATGAACGCAAATCGTCTGTCTGAATCCCAGGCCGCATAATCTGCTCCCGTAAGGAGATGCTCCCGGACGCTTGGATAGAGTTGCATCAACTGATCACCGAGGCGGGGCGGTAAACCGCTGCGGTACAGACGCCGACGCTGCGCGGCATCAGGGTAGATCCGAGTAGTGAGAGCCTTACCTCGGCGCAGAAACCATTGTCCAAGCGTGGCCTCACGTTCAGAGGCATAGTGAGCGTAACAGCGACGCCAAATCTCGCCGAGTCTCTCCTCCAAAACCGTCGCTGTTAGCGTCGCTCCTGCCAAGGACTCTATTTCCACTATCGCGGCTAGCAAAACGCTATCCAAGGAATCGAGTGTTTCCGTCAGATCGTTTGCGGGACCGGAGCGCCTGGAACTGGCCGGAGTCAGGGTCGCAGTCACCTCCAGCCATTTCAGAAACTCACTCTCACTGTTCAACTTCGATAGGAGCCCCCACTGCGTTCGCAATGAAAGCAAAAGAGCGGCCAAAGCGCTGCTCCCACCCGTTGGCGAGGCGGCAGTGTCAGGGGCGATTGCAAGTTTGCCGATCAATTCCTCATAGTAGTTTGCAGCTTGCCGAGCGCTCCAGTTTGTCAGTTCGGCGGGCAGGAGCACGAGGCATCTTCCCTCCGTACCGTACCCAGGCCGCCCTGCCCGCCCGGCAAGGTTCGCGAAATCGCGCGCATCGATCCAGCGGTTGCTTCGTCGCAGGGTCGGCAACAGAACCACCTCAAAAGGTAGGTTGACTCCCTCCGACAGCGTCGAGGTTGCGAGGATCAGGTGCACTACACCCTCCTCCACCAATTGAATGAGAAGCCTGGCCATTGGGCCGGGCATCTTGCCGTGATGAACCACGATGCCTTTTTGCAGCAGTCGATATTCGCGCGAGCCCTTTCCGAAATAGTCCTCGCAGGCCAGAAGGCATTTCTGCCACTTGTCTCGCTTTCCCGGATCGCTAGGCGGATGAAAAACGACCGGTACTCTTACGTCAGCCCAGTCTCCTTCAAGTAGGTTCAGGAGATCTTCGGCGTATCCGCCAATCTTCTGCGGGATAGACACGAGAACCGCGTGCAGCCTATCGGCACTGACAGGAGCTACGAGATGCATCGCGGCCCAGAAAAGGTAAGGCCGGAGCCGCTTCTCCGGCCCTGCCTCATCAAAAGACGGTGCAGGTGGGAATGGCGGAAATGGCGCAGGTACGAATGGGGTTCCACCCTCCCCAGTTTCGCTGAAACGAAGGCTCGCACGATCAAGTAAGTCGTAACGGATATCGAATGCGTTGTTCGCTTTGCATTGCAAGCGTCCGATAAGTTGCCGAGTACTGCGATAGAGAGTTTTGGCAGGTGACGCTGATTCATCTCCGGTAATCCATTTGGCAAGAGTGCTCTCCATGCCTGCGGCCACTGCCGACAAGGCAATTATGCGGCTTTGCGTCTCGGGAACATGAACAAGAAGTCGTGCGATTAGCGATTCCAGTCGCAGCGGTCGACTCTCGGCCGTTCGCAGCTCTTGATCCTTTCCATCAAATTGCACCATGTGGGCTTCATCGAGCACGACAAGCGATAATCGGGCAAGGAAGAGAGGGCCAAGAAATCGAATGAGGGCTTCGGCCTTCTCATACGTGCAGATGAGGACAGTTCTATCGTCACTGGTCAGCCACGCATCTGTCGGCCCCCAGTCAATTCCGCCATAGAGGCCAGTAATTACAACTCGCTCTTTGCTAAGCGGCGCAATAGTGCGTAACAACTTTGCCTCCACCTCGGCAGCGAGCGCACGCTTCGGCACCAGGTACATAACCAAAGGCGCGAGATCAATGACCGCGTTGTCGCTCGGTGAAAAGAGCCGCTGCAAAATCGCTATCTCAGCAACGGTCGTCTTTCCCGACCCGGTCGGAGTGCACAGCACGAACGAATTGCCTTGCACCAACTGCTCTATACCGCGCTGTTGTGAGGGCCAATCGTCACCTGTGCGACCAGGCCTTATGTGCGCGGCGTCACCGGTTTGATCCATCATATCTAGCTGCTGGAACTCCACAAGATGAAAGCGAAACAGGTAGGCTGGAACCGTCCAGTCTTTCATGCCAAAGGGATGAAGATTCTCAGCCACAGCACCTGCAATGGTCTCGCCAAAATACCCCTTTAGTGTTTGGATATGCAAACGCTCGGGGTATCCCTCAGCTGGATCTTTTGCAGTTGGTTCGTTCAACGGATCCAGGGGGCCGCTCGCAAGCTTCCGAAGCCGTCTTCGAGCATCCTCATGCGCGTCTGAGATCAGAACTTTCAGCTGTGGCAGAATTGACGACCGATTGTGCCCGTTTTCTTGAGCCAGAGCATGCTCGTATCGTCCTCCTGTAGCTTTCTGTACCACAACATTCAGCCAAGAGGTTATGCCTGGAAATCTAGACATGCTTGCCTAAGTTGCCTCGAAATGCGCGCCTACCGAGCATACGCCCTCTATTTAGCCAAACCTAGCGAGACTTGGTCAGCGTCAACATTGCCATTACTCTGGCTTGAGCAGTGACTCAATCACATCGACGCCGAGCGTACGATGATAGATTTGCTTCTACAGTAGTATTGGCGGTTAGCGGCTAGGCAGCCTACTCTGCCGCTTTGACCGGGGAGGTGTAAGTGTCTTTTTACGAATACTGGATTGGCCGAGATGCGAACCTTGACGCTATCTGGCGCGATTACGAAGAAGGTGCAGGATACGAACAAAAATTCCGGCAGACAACCTGTCATTTGCTAGAGATCGAATTTGAAACGCCGCCGGCCAGCGATCCCCTCTTCGCCTTTGAAGCCGTTTTCAAGACGACGAAGCGCTATTTTCACGACATGAAGCAGCTTTGCCTTTCTCCCCGCGAATACGACGAAGCCGCGCCTCTGTATTTCTATGGCGTTGGCAGAGGCTCCGCGATCTGGCAATGGCTCGGCGAACTGCGGCAACTGATCCTCTTCGGGACGACCCTGAGTGACGAGAAGGTTGTTGGCCACACCCTCGACAATCTCGACAAGAAGTTGTCCATTCTCAGCAAGTATTTCGGCTCGGATGTTAATCCGAAAGACTTTGACGCCTTCATGCGCGCGAAAGCCGCGCCGGACATCGAGGCAGCCGTTCGCAAGATGTTGAGGCAGAAAATCAAGAGAGTAAGCATCTCCGCGCGCCCGGTTCAAGAACTGAAGTTGCCAGGCGAAGCCAGCCTCGTCGATATCAAACGCCTCGAAAAAGGAGAATAGAGAAAAAGGACCTACATGCGTAGCGCGAAGAAGCAGCGTCCGGTGGACGGCTCCGAACTGACGGCGTTTTGCCGACAGGTGAGAAAGCGATCACTTGAGAACAGTCAAGCCCTCGCTGTTTTGCATTGGAACACTCTCACCGGCAATGTTATGGCGGTTCTGCGGCAGGAACTTGATTCCATGGTGCGCTGTATTTCCTTCTTTCCGTGTCGGACAGACAGTATCGAAATCGATTGATCGCCGACGCCGTGAATGGCCGGCAATGGCGCACCCAGGACGGCAAGACCAAAATCACCGACAGAGCCATGGTGGAACTGTCCAGCGAGCTTCATGGCTGGACCCGGAATGTCTACGCCTTCGGCTGTGGCTTTATCCATCTTTCGGCTTTCCATGACTACCCTGATCGAGACCCGTTCGATTCGTTGATGCCTCAAGAGCGCAAGGACATCGCTCAGTATCTCCGCTCCTACCACGGTTTTTCTATGGACTCCGCGACGAAATTCCGTGACATCGAGCGGGTCCTTCCGGCAGTGTTCGAGAAAATCTCCGGCAACCTGGAATGCTATGTGAAGGCCCTTGAAGAAGATTCAGACTTGACGGAGTGACCGACGGCAGCAAAATGACTATAAATGAAAAGGTTAACTGACCTATTGACAATAGTAACGTATGTGTTACCATAACTATGATTGACATTCGAGAATACAACGACCGCGAAGGTCGCAGCCCCTACGGCGTCTGGTTTGATCGATTGAATGCTCAGGCGGCCGCAAAGGTGGCGACGGCCCTGACGAGACTGGCTGGAGGCAATTTCTCGAACGTCAAAGGAGTCGGTTCCGGCGTGTTCGAGTGCCGGATCGATTTCGGCCCCGGATACCGGGTGTATTTCGGCAAAGACGGGGAGCGCCTGGTGATTTTACTTGGCGGCGGCACCAAGAAGCGCCAGCAGCACGATATCAACGCCGCCCTTGCCAACTGGCAGGATTACAAACGGAGGAAGTGAGACCCACAATGCCCCTGACCCGCGATTTCAAAGAAACGATCCGTGCCCGTGCCGTGCGCGATCCCAAGTTCCGCAAAGAACTCCTCCGTGAAGGTGTCGAGTGCATGCTTGGCGGCGATACTGCCACGGCGAAAACCATCCTCCGGGATTACATCAACGCGACCGTAGGCTTCGCGGAGGTTGCCGAGGCCACACATATTCCTTCGAAGAGCCTTATGCGGATGCTGGGACCGACCGGCAATCCGCGCGCGGACAATCTTTTCGAAATTGTGAGTTTTTTGCAGAACCGCGAGGGCGTCCGCTTCCATGTTAAGGCTGAACTCGCATAACGAATCCCGCCGTTCGAACACCTACTCGCAGTCAGCATAGGGGGCCATTTCGCTTGCCCACTCGGCTTCCATTTCAGACTTAGTTTCCGCCAGCCAACTGATCGCTTCGTCCAGTCCATACAGATAATCGGCGAGCCACCCCATCAGCTCCCCGAAATGCCGAAGGTTGATGTTCTTCAGATTCGTTGGCAAAGAAGGGTCACCTTTTTTGGAGTGCGCATAACGAAAGCTGAAGGAATCGGCATCCAGCTCGCAAAGCTGGCGAATATAGTGGCCAATTCCTTCAATGTCGGCGTCGTCGATCTCGCTCCAGCCCGCGGCCTTGCACACAGCGGGCAACATGAGTTTCAGATCTTCCCACAGCAAGTCCAGTCGATGCCTGTCCAAGTGCTGTTTTTCCTTCTCGCGCAGAGAACCATCTATAAGGTAAGGAGCCCGCCTGATAATTCTTTTCAGCATTAGCTCGACGTGATGACGGTAGAGAAAGATGATCGGGTACACAAGGAAATCTTGATCGCGAGCGCTCTCCCCCACATACCCAATTAGTACCTCCGCTCCACGTCGATATCCTGCCTTATATGCGTAGGCATCGCCATTTCCCATCACGTTGAGGCAAGCGTTGTTCATCCAGTCCCGCAAATCACCGCGAAAGAGCTGGTCACCTTTTCGCGGCACCGCGGGTCGCGCCATTTTGTCGTCGAGAACAGCCATTTCTGCTCTTCCTCTTTTCATAGGCAACAACAGTCTTCACAAAACAGTACAACGTAGCGTCCGCCATATTCAGTTCGCGCCGCGCACTTGATCAATGATCCGGTCCAGCAGTGCAAGATCATCGCCCGCCACTGTTTCCCAATCAATGTTCTGCGATTTGAATGCTGGGTCAGCTCCAATATCAATATAGACCCAAAAATTACTCAGGCGGAACAGCGACTCACGCGCGCTCGAAAGCAACGCGTCGCTGGCCGCGGCATCCATATGCGGCAACATTCGCGGAAGGTCGTGCGCGATACGATTGCGATGCTGTCTCAGCATCTGAATCGCGTGCAGGTCCTCGGAGCTTATTGCTTGAAAGTGATCTCGGAGATACAAGAGGCTGGCTTCGAATACATTCTTGTGCCGCGCCAACACATCTTCATCATAGCTCTTGAAAGGCAATCCTTCGCCGAAGGTAACCCCTTCGTAAAAGCCCTTCACTCGCTTTACAACCAGTTCCTTCACAAGCTCAAAGGCTACAAGGAACAGTCCGGCGTGAGCCAGGTTTCGATTCAGTTCGGCCGACGATAAGTTATAAGGCTCCACGAAGCCCTCGCTATTCTCTCAGTATTTTCGCGACCGTTGCCACCAAAGGCTGACTTGCACTAACACTTGACCACACCATCGAGTTTCCGGTGCACAAAAGAAATCAGCGTGAGGATATCAAGGGCATCTTCCTCCGCCATCGGCCAGACAATTTTTGGGGCGTGTGCCAACGGATTCCTGATTGCACCAAAAATACCAATCAGAATGTTCGTGAAGCCCTTTTGTTCGCTCTTTTCGGTTTCTGTCCCGAGAGGATTCATGGCGAGGATCGGATTCTTGATGGCGAAAGCCTCAGTGACCAGCTCCGCACCGTCGGTTCCCAGTCCTGATAATTCTCTTATCCTCTCGGCAACTCCCTTCGTGGCTTCAAGAACCGCATGGAAGCAGTTTTCCTCGATGAATTCCGGGCGGCAGTACTTTAGCACTTCCTCGTGGACGTTTCGATTCTCAAGTGCCGCTTTCATCCGTCCGGCGCGCGCACGAGCCCCCGCCAACGTTGTCTCTTTGCTTGAGCGGGTGACCTTACCATCCTCTCTTACATAAAATCCGGAAAAGGCTAGAACTACGTTGACCTCATCTCGTCGCCACTCGAAAGCTGCTTTATCTCTCGCGTAGCTCACCGGATTCATCGCCCGATTGATAAACATGATCAGATGATTTCCCACCTGATGCTTGTTCTGGGCTCCAGCGAGTGCATTGAATAAGCGCTTCCATTTCGTCATTTCGGGCGACACGTCCGCAACTTGCATGTCTTGCAGTATGTGCTCGATCTGTGGACCCGTTAGACCACGAGTCGTGTCAGCTAAAACCCGGCAGGCTGCTTCTAGATGCTGCGAGTCGAAAGGAGCTATGCGTTCCATGTGTCTCGTGCGAAGCCGGAGCTAACGGGCGATCAAAGCCTAATGTTACCCGGCCTGGATGGCAAATTGTCGGTGTACCTAGCCGAACGCGAGGTTTCCGGCAAGAACTGGCTTCCCGAACGGCTGCGTTCGCCGCCTATGCCCGAGGCTGAAGAAGCCCTGAAAGCCGCCTAGCCGACACCGTCCGTGGCGGCAGCTTCGCAGATCAAGGTTGCCGCCGCATGACCGGAACCGAAGCGTCCAAAGTACAATATCAACCACCGATGAAACTGGACGAACAACTTCAGGCGCGAATATTGACGTTTGTCGTGCGCGAATTTCTCGACAAGAGGCGTGCAACGCCACGCCGGGAACTGATCCTTGCCTTTGAGACGGAGAACGTCTCGGAGGCCCTTTGCAATCTGACCAATCGCAATCTGCTGCGTCGGAAGGACAACATCTCGCCGGAACAGTACTTGCCAGCAGCGGCGTCGTTTGAGTTTTGTGACGACGATACGGTGCGCGCACATGCGAGGAAAGTGGTGACCGAAGTCCTGCACACCATGAGGCGCATGTTCAAGGCAAATCCCAGCGAAAAATGGTACACGCTTGAAGATCTGTTGCAAGACGTCCGCGAACGGCAGCCACGCCGCGCCTTCGATGAGCCGACCATCAAACTCGGCCTCTATCTCACGCAGGATCTGAACGTTCTGTCAGGGCGGCAAATGAACCCTCCTGACGATACCGAAGTGGTCAAGTTTCAGATAGGCGAAGGCATAATAACGACGCACAAGAATCTCGATGCCGCATGGGACACCATGATCGGATGGCACAAACCCTCGCCGGTCGAGCCGTCAGGACCCTACGATTTGCTCGTGGCAACAGGCGCGCTTCCCATGCCGCTTGAGCCCAATCAGGTCTATCTCCCCGCAGGTTCCCAGCATGACGCTTACGTCGAACTCCGCAAGATCGTGCAGCTTGCAAAACAGGACATGCTGATCGTAGACAATTATGTCGATCAAACGCTTTGGGAATTGCTCACGAACGTTCACCCGACCGTGAAACTGCGCCTCCTCACCGAGCAGATGAAGAAGGATTTTCGGCTGGAGGGTCGGAAATTCACCGCGCAGCACGGCAACGCAATCGAGGTGCGAACGACATCCAAATATCACGACCGCTTCATCGTCGAGGACGGCCTGCGCTGCTGGCATATTGGGGCTTCGATTAAGGACGCCGGGAACAAGGCATTCGCCTTTTCGGAACTCCTTGGTCCCGAGCTGGTGAAATTCGTGATTACGGATGTCGAGAGTCAATGGTCAGCCGCCACGCCTGTGGCGTTGTAACGTCCCAGCCTCAATTAGCGTCTCCATGAACTTCTCTTTTTCCACCGCCCAAAATGGCGGGGCGAAGGCACTGTAGCCCCCGCTTGCCGTCAATAACGGATTTTGGCTCCCCTCCCCCGCGTTCAGACTCCGTCTGTTTTCGCAGGGCAGTCACCCCGAAGGCTTATGACGGCTTCGCTCGGTTTCGACGGCTTGGGTGGCAGAGTAGCCCCCAGCGGAACCAATATCGCAAGAGCAGCGAGCATGCCGGACAAGACGACGAGGCCATTAGCTGAATTTCGTACGATGGTGTCTTCCCATTTACTCAGAAGCGATATGACGAGAGGGATTACACAGACGGCCAAAGGGATTGCTGCAACAAAGTATAAGCGGTTCATTCCAGTGCACTCCTTTACTGCAGAATCGCCCGTCGAGGAGAATGGGTGATGTAATTATCATGGGCTCGGCTCAGAGCAGTGTAATTCTACGAGAGATCGATGACCAACGGCGGCAGCCTCGCTGACGGTAGGCGTGGCGTTCTTCGCCTTGTGGTTCTGGACTCGCAACCTGCTAAAATGGCTCGTTTTTATGACTGGCAGCTTTCTCACCAAGCGCATACCTGGACGAGAGGAGTTTCTGGCTGGTGTAGCGGCATATGACGGGAACACCCGCGTCTACTTCGAAGCTCTGCGCGGACTTCAGGCAGGCTGGGGCGACCCGACAAAGATGGCCGACGCGATTTGGCCAGTGCTGTGTGATTGGCACGCAGACTATTATCGTCGGGGACGAGGCGATCCGAGGGCGATCGCTTTTGGTATCGAGGAGAACATTAGCCTGCTAGATGGTTTTCGAAACCGCACGGTTGACACTCTGTGTGGTGCGGATGAGCCTAAAATCAGGGAGCTATTTTGGACGTTTCAAAAGGTGACCGGTCGAACCAATAGTAGAGGGTCTGATGCGAGCCCGGTGGGTGCGGCAAAAGCGCTGCATCTTCTCTGCCCGCATTTTCTGTCCTTGTGGGACAACGCCATCGCAGATCTTTATCGCTGCGACCACGAAGCGTTTGGTTACGCTAAGTTTTGCCGACTCATGAAGGAGTTCGCAGCTGCGGTCCAGCCCTATCTAGGCACATCGGACGATAGATCAGTTCTGAAGCGGGTTGACGAGTACAACTGGTCCATCACTCGTCCGCGACGAGCGAGTTAAATCACGTATCCTCGTTGCCTGACTACTGGTTGCTTGTAGTTGCTGAGAGCCCGAACAAATGGGGCCTGCCATAGGAACACGAACGCGTATATCGAGCACGGCAGTCCCTGGGGAACGTCTGCTAGTGCCCAAGGCAGCCTAGCAAATTGCCAAACTTTGAGCGCGGAGCAGCTTTGTCCTCGCGCCTGCATTGGTTCGAGACGAAGGTACCCCCTCAAAGGACATCCCGCTTGAAGTCAGTCAGGAGATTCCCAATGAGGCAACCCAGTGCTTTTGTCAGTGACTTATGGAATAGGTTGCGTGGCGACACTCGTCGTTCGACTCCACAACTTTCTGATGTGCAACTCGACTTCTTAAGAAGGCTTGAGGGCAAGCCAGCCAATGACCCCTCTGTATTAGGCTGGTTTTGTGCCTTCAACAATATTGACGGCCCCGCAACACTCGATAGGTTATGCGCAGATAACTATTTAACTGTTGCTGACTATCGGTTCAGTCTACGCCGCTCCACTGTTCCTGTGCTGAAAGAGTTCCTGAAAGCGCATCGCCTGTCACCTAAAGGTAACAAAGATGATCTTGTAAACAGAATCGTCGACAACATCAGTGAAGCCGAGTGTGCACAGTATTTCACGCAGCAGTACTGGGCGTTTACGCCAAAAGCCATAGAGCTGTTGAATGCAGAGGAACGTAAGGCTCAAGAGGAATACGACAGGGATGTTGATCTGATCAGAAACGGTTCTTACGACGAACTAAAGAGAAGATTATATCCGAACGAGAAGGAACACTGGGGAACTGAAGATACATTTCGTGACACCATTGATTATGTAATGAAGCACGGCTTTGAGGGGTCCGGCGTGACCGAAGACATTCGTAGGAAACTGTCTTCATTTATTGCTTTACGATCTGTCGATTATTCGTCACGCGGCTACTCAGCATGCACAGGTGATATTGCTAATTGCTTGGGGTCATTAGGTTGCGAGGCTAACAGCTTCAAGCTGCCCGTCTCGTTAGACAAATATGCAAAGGAGAATGGGATCGTCAGCCGAGAGGGGATTCTGGATGTATATACTCGCTTCATTATCGATAGAGCACGAGCCGTCGGAGAGCTAAATAACTATAGGAAACTGGGTATTGAGAAAGTAAGGATCGATGCTCTCGCTTGCGAAGCATGCGGGCGAATCAAGAGTGATGCGGCATATAACATCAACGACGTGCCGCTTTTGCCTCTGAATTGGAACTGCCGGTGCTGTTATATCTCGGTGCTCTGATTGTGGAAGAAAGCCATGCGGTCTCTGAGGCAATTACCCAGCCATCTTTGCATTTGTCCGCTCTCCGCCGGGCTCCGGACAACCCAGTCCACCGCGTCTTCTTTATAGATAAACCCTTGATAATTCACCTATTCGCTATCGCGCGATTTCGCAAGCTCACAGTCGATTACTTCCAGACCTAGACCGTGTTGGTTTCGGTTAACTGGACTCAAGTCAATCTGTAGCTCTGCCACAATCGCATCCCGTTCATCTTCAGGAATTTGGGCCAACAAATATGCAATCAAGTCCTCCTGCCGGCTCTGGCCGAAAACCATGCGGTAGATCGCCAGCGCACGGCGGAGTCCGTATAGACGCTCTACCTCGCGACTGAACGGCAACGCGGGAACATGCCGCTCGATTTTTGCGTCGCCGGGAAACAGCCAGTAAGGCACCAGGTCATTTTCCTGAACCGCCCGCCCTGCGCGACCCAGCTCAAAAGCAGTTTCCCAGGCATCCGGCTCGCCATCGCGTAGTGCATTAGCCGCGAATGCAGCCGCCACATTCTTGCGGACGGCATGTCCTTTGTAGCGATGTATCCGTCCCTCCCGCTGTTCCAGATCGACAGGGTTCGACGGCAAGTTCCAGTGGGTAATGGCGTGACAGTAATGATGAAAATCAAGACCCTCCTGCCCGACCGAGGTTGAAACGAGTACAAACGGCCAGAATGGCGAGTTGAACGCGGCGCGCACGCGCTCCTTGCGCGTCGCCGGAGACACTCCGTCAAAGACGAGTGGCGCTTCCTCGTCTGAGCGATCATCGCCAAAACGCATCGCAAAGCGAATGCGCATCGGTTCAGTTTTGAGGTTTATTTCGCGAGCATACCGGGGTGCCGTAACTTCATCGATGCGCAGCGACGCAGCGCGGATGGTAAGTGCCGCAATGAGTTCAGCACCGATTTTGTCGGCTGCCGCCGCGGCAGGCAGCGCGGCAACGCTGAGCGACTCCCGGAGCAGATGCGTGTATTCATCGAGCACGGCCTGGAGACCGCCGGCATGCGCGTATTCCAGCACGCGCTCCCAGTATGGTTCGCCGCGGAATTCTGTGCGAACAGCTTCAATGACCTCCGCGTGGTTGAAAAGTGAGAGAAACGCTCTTCCCGAGCGTGCTGCGATATCCCGCAAGGGAAGGCAAGTTGCGGGGTCAGTGCGGCTTGCACGCCCATAAGCGCGCATTGCGGCCGTCGCCGGGGCGGCGGAGGCCGCGAGGGCCAGAACACTAAGAAGATCGTCCGGCGGCGTGCCAAGATGATCTTTGCCGCTGCGAATAGAATCAAGCGTTTGTTTCGCGTGCTCGACGTGGCTGGACCAGCCATCGTCTTCGTCGCCCCCTAGGATGCCGGCCCATGTCTGCGCCAGCTCCGCACGATCCCACCATTCTTGCGCCGCGACCGGGAACTCCGCGTAGTCAAGCAGCATCGGTGCAAGCCAGTACCAGCGATCATCGGTGCTGGTGGTCGGCTCTTGAACGATCCCGAGCTTCTCAATCAGGCCCTTTATGCGAACGGCGAACTGCGAAAGTACCTCTGCCGCGCTCAGACGGGTGCCCCGCGCCAGTTCTCGGGGGTCGCAGTCGCGGGCAAACGTAAGACAGGGGTAGATGAGCAAGAGCACTGGCAGACCGGTGCGACGGTCGTCCGATATCGTAAACCGCAACAATCCCCGCTGCTTTTTCCAATCGTCTTGCGTCAAACGCGCGCTGCGCGGATGGGACGCCCGCATCATACGGCGCTCCGCCTCGTACGAAACGAGCGATGCGACGGCGCGCGGAACCATGTGCCAGGCGGAGAAGACCAGCCGCTTTGTCACGCCGGCCAGTTCCGGATCGGCGAACGGTCCGTCCAGGGTGTAGTAGCTAAGCGATGGCGGCATCCACAGCAGCCGCCACATTCCACGAGCCACGGTCTCAGAGAGCAGGTCGCGCAGGCGCGCATTCGCAGGTTCAACTGGCTGGTAGGCGTGTGCCCGCTCAAGATCGAGAAATGTCTCGGGAAACTTCCTTACGAAGCCCACCATCTTGTCTTTTTCGGGTGCGTCCTTGAAAGCCTGCTTCAAAGCGTAGCTATCCATGAAATTAAACAGGTAGGGTGCCGACTTCCAATATTCGACGACATCTCCCTGTTCAACCGCGTCGGCAACGCACTGTGCGCCCAGAAATGCGCGAACATCGACAGCGTGGAGCGAGGCGTCGGCTGGCGGCGCATCCAGAAGCATTCCGCCACGCAGGTTCGAGGATGCGAGGCGTTCGGTGCGCGCCATGACCCGGCACAGACGTTGCTGGAGCGCTGTTTTCGCCGTGCGCAATCGCGTCAGCCCGTCGGGCGTCATTACGGCAGGCAGAGCAGCGCGATATGCCGCCAATATCTCCTTGCAGCCGGTCGCATCGCTGTTTTCCAGAAAACGCAACAATGCGAGGAAGTCCCCGTAGTGATCGTCATCGGCCTCATGATGGAGACTCAGACTTTTGTACGGCGTAGCCGAGAGCAGAAGAACACGGGCACCCTGGCCCGCTTCCGAATCGAACAGGTCGCGCGCTAGTTCTCCCGCTTCCGATTCTTGTTCCAGGAGATGTTTGAAGCGCTGAAACTCATCCAGAATGATTAAATCTGGCTTTAACGTCGAGAGGCAGACGCGGGCCAGCAACCGTCTCAACTCGCCGATCCACCGCGTCCGCAGCTTGGGCGTGTCTCGCGGCACTATGGAGTTGCTCCGGCAGAAAATGCCGCGCAACTCGTCGAAACGCGTACGCAAATCGGGCTTCCCGGCGGCTACGTCTTCCTCCACCTGCTTCGCCAGGCTGGAAACAAACTCATCGGCAATCTGCTCATTGAGTTTGTCGAAATCAAACGCGTCTAATCCCCGCCTGAAGGGAGCTATCCCCGCATAGTCCCGCATCACGTAAAGCGAAGCACGAGAACCGCGGATTCCCCACGCGCGATCCAGCAGCCAATAAAGCAGAACCCGTTCATCCAGGCGCCCGCCGCCGCCGGTCTGCTCAAAAGAAGTGGCGGGCGTCAACGCCACGAAGTTGACGCGATGGCGCCGGAGATCATGCATTTGCAGTGGCAGTAACGTGAGGCGCGTCGCCTGCGCCGCATCCTCGCACCCCGGAATTTTAAGACGGTCTATGTTCTGACGCGCGATGTCGGCGTTGGAGCAAATGTAGATCACATCAATACGGCGCTCTTCATTGCGAGACACTTCATTCCAAAGGTGATCAATTGTTCGCGCAATCACGCCGCGTGCGACAAGGGTCTTACCCAAGCCCACTTCATCGGCGACGAGAAACCTTCGCGTTGGGTCCGGTCCGTAGAACCGGTCAAAAACATAGTCCACCGTCGCGCGCTGAAAATCCTTCAGGCCGGCGAGAACGGACGAGGTGTCGGGCCGCGTGCTCATTTCGTCATGGCCTGCTGGGCGGCATCCCAAATGGGTTCCCAGATTTTCTGGAAGTCGTCGCTGAGAAGCTCCGAGCTTCCCGGCTGCTTCCGGAGCACCTCTAATAGAGAGGCCACGCGTTCGAGTTGCGCCGGACCCCGATGAAGGGCACGCAGCATCGTTTCCAGCAAATAGGGATTCCGCGAGCCGCGTTCTGAGCCGTCCCCCGGAGATCTGAGCAGGCGGCGCAGGTCGCCGGAAGAAGCGGCCGCTTCATCGCCGCAGGCAAGGAGGAAGAGGATATAGCGTAGCAATTGATCGCGGTTCTCGATCAGGGAACGGACAACACGATCCTGCCGGTCTTCCGGTGCGCCTTCAAGTGGAAGGTTCATGACGAAGACTGCTTTGCGTTCCGTCTCGCCGATTTTCGCGGTGACGGAAAAGGCAATGAGAGGCGTCAGTCCCAGGTACGAAAGCCGGGGAAACACGATTAATTTGGCGAGTGCCTGACCCCGCTCCGCTTGCTGTGTTATCGGCCATGCACGCATCTCGACCGACCCCTTTGGCCAACGTGGCACGCTCTCCCATTCCAGCCTCATATCAAATACGTCTTTTTCCTCAGTAGCTGTGACGACCAGCCGGGGACCCGCCGCGGCTATTGCTCGCTTCACCGCCTGGAGCAGATCGTCGAGCTCCCGCGACGTGGTGTCAGCCGGCACGGACGGCACGTTCACGTCGTATGCCTTGAGCAGGTCGGCAAAATTTGTTTCACCCTTCACTTGCCGGAGAAACTGGTCCACTCCGAACCGGCTCTTCTTGCCCACGAGTTCAACCATGAACTCGACGTTGTGTTGCAGGGCATGGATAGTCGCATTGAACGAGCCGCTGAATATGCTCGCGTCCCAGCCACGGTCTATGACGAAGAGCTTCGCGTGCAGGCCGTCCAACACTTCATCTTTTGCAGACGGGATTTCATCGTTGGATTCATCGGCAAGTTCAGGCGCCAGAAACCAGACACTGGTGCAACGCTGCAAAGTCTCTTGTGGCAGTTCCTGCAGGCTCTCGGCACGGGATACCAGATGGGTCTCGCCGGTGTGATCAAGAAAGTCATGCACAACCGGAGTTGAGATGAAAGGCGAAACGATCAATGCTTTGTCTTGTCGCAAGCCGAAAGGCGCAACGGTTCTTCCGTCCAGCCCCGCGACCCAGAAGCGGCATTGGTTTTCATCGAAGCCTTCAGGCCAGGTGAACCGCACGCGTCGCAGTTCGTCTGCAATCTTCGCCACCCCCTGACGACGTTCGCGCGGGACCGGGCGATGGCGACTGACGAGACCTGGCAGCGCCGCTACGAAATCGGAGAGAGGGCGATTTGCCGCGATGGCATTCGAGCGGTCCGTGAGTTCGCCATCGAGGGCGACCACAGTGTCCCAGCAACGGTCAAAAGTCAGGTTGCGGCTGAGGCAGAGGACGCGATACCGAATCGCGCCATCGTCGGCGATGAAGCGCAGCGCCCATACTTTCGGGTGAAAAACGCCGTCCGCGTCGGGCGCTTTTACGTCGTAAATGCATGGCTCCAGGAAGGTGACCAGTGGTGGATACTTGGCAGGCAATTTAATCTGCCCGCTCTGGCAGAAGATCGTGAATCGATCCCCATAACGCCGCAGTGCTTCCAGCAAGGCCAGTGGATCGGCAACCAGTTCGCCGTCCTCGTGCTCCCAGTCGAAGAAGGCGAACGAAAGGGGGAGCATCAGCGCACTGATAAGGTCGAGCGAATACGTGGTGCCAACGGCAACGTCGAGCTTGCAGCCGGCCGGCGGACGGAGCAGCTCCAGAAGGTGTTGCCTCTCGTCCGGCCTAAGCATCGGGCGCCTCCAGACCGTCGAAAATGTCCCCGAGCAATCGCTGGCTTATAAACCACCTGAATTCCAGCTGGGCCGTACCGGAATCGCCAGTCCACAGTTCCTGTGCGCGGGGATTGTCTATGCGGGCCAGGTTCTTTTTCAGGCGCCGCTCACGCTCGCGAATCAACAAGCGGGCGGTCGGGATATCGCACAACCCCGCTGCATTGCCTGCCAGGGCGAGATCCCACCACGAATTGATGAATTCGTACGTTGAGGCCGTAATCCGCGGATTAACAGAGCGGACGAGTTCCCAGAAACGCTCCCTCTTCCATTGCGCCAGCGCGCGGGAGCGCGCAGACAGCGATTTAGCCCACTCTCCGAAATTTCGACGGTACTTCGCAACGCTATCGCTGCGATGCGCTTGTTCGGCCAGAATCAAGTTGTAGAGCAAAGGCGCGCCGTGCATGGCTTCAGAGAAATTCTGCGCGTGATCGAGCATTTCACGTAATCTCGGCGGCAGTTCGGCGCAATGCGGGTGCTCCCACGCAAACGACACATCGTCGTTACGCCGCCCCTGCGCCACCAGCTCAGCAAGCAGCGAGCCAGAGCAGGCCGGGCTCAAGCGGATACGCTCGGCGAGATATTCTGCCTCGCCTCGCGTCAGGCTCAACGAGCACTCCTTGGGGAAATCGTCCGGTGGCGAAACCAGCCCTGCGTGCCAGTTCGATAAAATGAGATCATCGTGCTCGGAATCACGCTCCGACGCGCGTCCGACGTGCCGCGTGAGCTGCGCATAATACCGATCAAGGCTGCGGTGATACTGGACCTGCGCTCCCCTGAAGGACCGAATCCCCCACACGCTAAGCCCCTGCCAATAAACACTGCTCGGGAGTCGTTTCAGCGTGGTCTTCGCCACCTTCCCGATATTCCCGTCATTGTCATCCGACCGCTCAATTGGCTCAACAAGGTTTAGCTCCGCCTGCCGCGCGCGCGCAGCTATCTCTGCTGATCTGACATGCAGTCTTTCCAGCCTCTGATACGCCCAAGGGACAAGAAGAAAGTACCGCGCGCGGGTCATGATCGTGCTCGTACCGGGGAAAAGCATGTCGGCGAAGGCGTCGCGCACCGAGCCAACACCGAGCTCATCGCGCGTGTCGTGTTCCCTGAAAAGATCGACGACATCGAGCATCTTCCGGCGCTCGCGCTCCGAGTAATCCAACCAGACAAACGCCGACATCATTGCCTCCCGCTCGCCAGATGCAGATTCCCGCGTTTGAAAAGCTGACGCCATGGCGTTGCGGCGTCTCCTTCACAGATCCGCGCGCACTCTATCCGCCACGGCTTGCTCCCGCTGATACTTGTCCTGGGCCAGTGTCCTCTCATCGTCCGTCAGATTCGCGAGAAATCCGAAACCTCTGACGCAGTCGGCGGTAATCCTGTCGCGGTCAATGTCGACCGCGCGGTTGACGAGCTGGCCGAGGTCATCCCAGTCGAAATCCCTTCCGTCCTCGAATTTCCGCATCAGGCGCGCCGGATCGAAAGTATCCCCCGCCTGCCAGAGCTTCAGCGCCACGAGGCGGCGGATGAGCGCGTGATCGAGTGGCCGCGTCGCGAATACGCCCAGGTCATAGATGTCGCGCGCCTTGTTCCGCTGATAACAGGCACGGATTTTTTCCGCAAGGATCTCGGGAAGTGCAAGGCAGAGAATTTCGGCAGGCACGAACGGCAACAGCTTGAAATAACTCTGCTCGATCTGCGGCAGGCGTACCGTCGGCAGCGTCGGCGTCTCTCGCCGGCTGATCTGCAGCTTGACCTCGCTCACGCCGCTAGCATTCCAGTCATGGGAATAGGTCGGATTGACGCCCCACGACAGGCCGTCCTGCGTCTCGTAGTAGCTGCCGTCGGGAATGGCGAACTGGATGCCGTAAAACGGCTGTTGGAACCCCTCCATCATTTCGAGGATGACATCCTCGTGATCGTGCTCCTCGATCCCGGTAAAATCGAGATCGGTAGAAAATCGTCCCTGACTGCCGATGAACATTTTCCGCAGGCAGGTACCGCCCTTGAATGCCAGCCTGTTCAGAATGCCGCGCTCCGATAGAAGCTGAAGCAGGAACGTCAGTACCACTTCCTTCTCCGCGATCATGATGTCGCGGAGGCCGGATTCATTGGAGTAACGCTGAACCTGCGGCTGCGTAAGCATTTCTAACTGTCCTTCCTCACCGTTTTGCGCCGGCCGAGCCCGGCGCTGCCGTGCAGCTCCTCGCGCGATACGTTGACGAACAGGCGCCAGGTCTTGTCATATCCAATCGCGTCCTGCACGGCGTGAAAATGAAGAGGGCCGAGCCGCGCTCTCGTTCTGCCGCCTCCGGTCAGCCCGGTCAGGCGGTCGCGTATCTCGGGCGGCATGTCAGCAGAGACGTGATCGGCGAGCCAGCCGAAGCGCCGCACGAGGGAGCCGGAACCGATCCGTTGAAGATAATTGACCACCTTGGTCCAGTCGAACCGGCGGCTGGCGGTCGCGAGGATCATGGCGGCTTCACCCACCCCGCCAGCCAGTGCCGGGCGGTCGATGCAGTCGATGGCGGTTTTTTCCCGATCGGAAATCATCACCTTGTAGCCGAGCACATCAACCGGCTCGAAACCGAAAAACTTGTTCGCGGATGGATTGACGATCCGGACGCGCGCCTCCCCGATTTCGCGGGCGCGCAGCCGCACCGGCGTCACCACAAGGATCACGTTGCGGTGCTGCGTCGTCAGCCCGTAATGGGCGGCGGCGGTGCTGAAGCCGATGTAATAGGGGTCGGCGACGCGGCTGGCGAGCGCCAGAAGATTGCTGTCGCCGAGGGCGTCCGGCCCCTGCTCCGCCGGTATAAGAAGATACTCCCCCCATGTCGCCCGCTGTAACCAGCCTTTGCGCCGCAGGGACTCGATCACATGGTCGGCAGCCTTGGCGCTGCCGCCGAGCAGCTCGACGATCTCCGCGCGCGTCGCTTCACGCCGACCCCGTTCGGTGAGGGCCAGCACGACCTTGCCTTCCTGCATCGATAGGGATCGTATTAGAGGTTCCATGGCATTCCCTGTAACGAAACCCCCCGTGAAAGGGGGTTTTGATGAAAAGTATAGCAACCATACCAAAGTGCAGTCAAGCACGCTATGTAACAAAACCCCCTCTTAAAGGGGGTTTTGTTACATACAATAGCCTGCCTTCTCAACCCCTTAACGGGGGCATCAGTCGGTACCAACAAAGCGAACAAAGAGCGAATATGGTAAATTGCCTGCGTGCCCCTCAAAGCCTGCACAGTCGTTATCCATGATCTGAACGAGACTGCGCACACGCTCGACGTGACCGCCGCGACGCTCTACGAAGCCGTCGCACAGGCCCTCGCTGTGGCGCGTGGTCACGAGTGGGTCGCAGACATCGGAAAGGGACTGACCACCGTCACGGTTAAGGTTCGAAATCCCGAGGTCACCCACATCGTTAAAATTGAGGATTTTGAAAACTGGCTGAACAGAGGATGCAAGAGCCCGGCAGAGACAGTTCTGAAGGCGCGGTTGCGGCAGATGCTCGGCATGGGCGGGCAATGACTAAGGAGGATCAAATGCAATGGGCCGCAGCCTTGCGGCGGGAACTCAGCGTTCGAGGCCAGCAAATCGCGGTCGCGACCGGATCGTTGCACGAATTGACCGCTGCCGAGACGCCCAGCGTCATCTTCGGACGCAGCGACAATCAACGACACGGAAATTTCTATCCCGCATCGTACCGGAACATTTGCGCCAATCCAGAATGGGCGCGCAGGCTCGCGAAAGTCCATACCGGTTCGCGCAGGGAATCGCCCCGCGCGCGCTGGCGATGGAAGGAACTGGACTGCGCGAACAGTTCGGACGCACTGCTCATGAATGTCTTTTGCTGCAGGCGCAGGGTAGCGAATCGCGCCTTGTGTTCCATGCTGGGAGTGCCTTCCGGGCTGATGCCGCAGTTTGGATTCAGGCCGGAAATCCCCCTGCGCAACGGCAAGACGGACCGCACCGAAATTGATATGAAACTCGGAGATCTACTGGTCGAGGCCAAGCTTACGGAGACGGATTTTCAAACGGCGCCCGCGAAGATGATCGAGAGGTATCGGGATCTGGACGAAGTCTTCGATCCGGAAGAACTGATGATGTCCGATGTCGTCCGCAATTACCAGTTGATTCGCGGCGTGCTCGCCGCCTCTGCGACGGGCGGATCGTTCTGCGTTCTGTGCGATGCTAGACGACCGGACCTTATCGAGAACTGGTATTCCGTCATGCGGGCGGTCAGGGGCTGTGTGCTGCGCAGCCGGCTGAAATTGCTGACCTGGCAGGAACTGGCTTTCGTAATGCCAGCATCTCTTCAAAACTTTCTTGCGCTGAAATACGGGATCGTCTCTGCCTGAATCCTTTTCTATTCCGCGGCGCTTTCGATGGCCAACACATTGGATACGAAGTGACCGGCAGCATTTCTCGCAGCGACAAGCAGGAGTAGATATTCGGCAGCGATGACGGTAGCGCCGATCAGGATCGTTCGAGAAGAAGGATGAACCACACCCGAAGCCACCAGGAAGATCGTCATAATGCTCACCGCAAAAGCTGTCATTTCGCGGTAACGAAGATAGGCGCAATGGGCATCCTCCACGGCGCCGTTATCAGCGTTTTTTCTGTAAAGGCTGTACCACAACACAGTTTGCTGATCTGGCGCGGTCGGCAGCGGACCGTGCTTCTTCGCCAGGCGCCTGCGGTCTATTCGCGGATCGTTGAGCGCAATTACGCTGAAGGCGCGGCTTGAGGGCAGGCAATTTTTATCAGTGCGCCAGAAGATGACCGTCTCTTTCCACCGTCTCGGCACGGCCCATCCGAGAATTCCAATCAGAACAGCCAACCCCGCCGGGATGGCGACAAGCCTGAAGATGACGGCGATGTTCCCCTTGCTCACGCTGTCCAGGAGAAAGAGCACCTCCTTGAGTCCTTGCAGCAAAATTCCCAGACCAATGGCGTTCGCGAGAACGAAGGTGATCAGTTGAGTCTGGTTTCTTTCTTTCAGAGATTTTGACATTACTGCGGCCCCTGCTTGCCGGCCTCGATTGAGTGCTTCTTGAAAAAAGGCTCAAGTTCTTTCCGGTTCGCCAGCTCAATCTGTTCTGTTGGCAGGCAATCGCCCGGCCCGTAAAGAACTCCGAGCTGTCTCAGATAATAAAAAAGCAATGCCTCGCGAACCCGAAGCACAAAACGCCCGTCCTTCATCCCGTAGTCCAGCTCGATCATTTTTCGCTGTGAAACTGAGAGTCCTGCGCCCGGAACGATAATCGCTTCGACATAGTTATTCCAGTCTTTATCTGCTGCCGGATCAATGTCCGAAATATCCTCAGCACGAATTGCAAGGATACGTGCCAGAACGAAATCTAGGTAATCGACATGCTTGTGGCAGAACGCCCGGACATGCCAGCGAAATCCGTCGAACCCAAGCGCATGCGGTGTGATCTTCCTCTCGGTTGGTGCTGGTGCGCTCATGGACTGATAACTGATTCCGACGGTGCGGTGCTCCCGGATGGCCTGGAGCGCGACTCGCAAAATAACAGGGTCGAGTGTCCTGCTCGGCGCCTGCACGATTCCAGTTGTGGGCCGCCACCCCAAGAATGTCGGATTCCCGCCGAGATTTTCGGCCTCGGACGCCAAAACTTGGTTGAGATAAATATCGGCGGAATTGCTGACCAGAACCGGTGCGAAGGAAGGGCCAGAGACATACGTTTTCTCTGTGGCGTCGTATACCGCGTTATTGGGTGCCAGTTCACGGTATTTCGCCAAGTCAAGCGACGCCTGCGGTACCGAAATGGCGAAGAAATTGATCAGGTCAGAACGGTTTACGCGTCCCTCCCATTGCAATCTGAATTCGATGAATTCCAGGCGTTGCTTTTGACTCCAGCGCAGCGGCCAGATCTGTTCAGCCTCCAAAAGTAGCCCCCCAGGGAATTTGACCCATCTAAATACTAGATGGGTATATAATCTATACGTATTGTACTTGAATCAGCCGTGCACCGGCCACCCCGGAAATTCCAGCTGGTTCCAGGAGAACATATGTCGACAACGATAACGTGCTTTCCGGTCGGCAACGGGGACATGACGCTGATCTGCCTCGGAGACAAGGCCGGAACAACCATCCTCATCGACTGCAACATTCGGGCCGCCGCCGACGATCCCGACGATGATACCCGCGACGTAGCCCAGGATCTTCGCGGCCGCCTCAAGCGCGACGGCAAGGGACGGCCTTTCGCTGATGCTTTCCTGACAACTCACCCGGACGCAGACCATTGCCGCGGTGCCGAGAAACACTTTCATCTCGGGCCCGTGAAAGACTACCCGGACGACAAGAAGCCCGATAACGAAAAGAGAATCCTCATCGGGGAGATCTGGTCGTCGCCGATCGTATTCCGGCGCGCCAGCAAGGAACATACGCTGTGCGACGACGCGAAAGCATTTCAAAAAGAAGTGTTACGCCGGGTCCAGCTCGCTCGCGACAAACAGTGCGTCCGAATCGATGCCGGGGACCGGATATTGATCCTGGGCGAAGACATTGACGGCAAGACCGACGATCTCCGCGACATTCTCGTCAAGCTCGATGAAGTTTTCGACAGAGTCAACGGCGCGCACAACCAGCTTTTCAAGGCGCGTCTTCTGGCGCCGCTGCCCATATCTGAGGACGAGGCGGAGGAAGAGAACCTGGGCAAGAACCATTCCAGCGTGGTTCTTAATATCGAACTTGCCGATACTTCGGAGCGGAAAACCGTGAAGAACTTCCTCACCGGCGGCGACGCCGAGGTGCTGATCTGGGAGAAGCTCTGGGCAAAGCATAAGAAGAAGCCAGAGGTTCTCGCCTACGACTCCATGGTGACGCCGCACCACTGTTCATGGCACACACTTTCCCATGACAGCCGGACTGAACTCGGCGACAAAGCGAAGGTTTCCGCGGACGCCAAATCCGCCCTGTCGCAAATTCGCCAGGGCGGTTACATTATCGCCAGCAGCTGTCCAATCAAGGATGACGACTGTGACCCGCCGTGTCACGCCGCCAAGCTTGAATACCAATCCATTGCGAAGGGTGCCAAGGGCGAGTTTCTCTGCACCGGAGAATACCCGACGGAAAGCGAGCCGGCTCCCCTGGAGCTTGTGATCTCGGACGGCAAGCTCGCCAAGTCCGTTCGCTCGGCAGCCTTGCACGCCCCCGCGATCCTCACCGCCGGCATGGTTGACCGGATTGGCGCGAGGGCGGCGGAAGCGGAAGCGGTGAAACGGGGCGGCAATAGTCGTTATGCCTGATCAGGCCAGCATTATGGCCCGTTATCGCGAGGAAGGAATTTCGAAGGCGGATTCCTTCCTCCTGCAATGCGGGGCACGCCGCCTGCCTCATTCCGAAGCACAATCCGTCGAAGGACGCGATCTGGTGGTGGGGTGGCAGTTGGTCATGCAAACACCGACTGCCCAACGCCGGGTCAATGTCTGCGTAGATAGCCAATTTCCATTTTCGGTCCCGCAGTTTTTTCTTCTGGACAGGCCGCCGTTTCTCGCGTGGCCTCATGTCGAAGAAGATGGGTTGTTATGTCTCCTAAATCTCTCTGCCGTCGCGAAGTTTTGGCAGCCAGCCGATGTCATCGGCGAGCTTCTCCGGGATGCTTACCGTCTGATCCGCGACTGCGAATCCGGAGCCAACCAAGCTGATTTCAGGACCGAGTTCTATTCCTATTGGAACCGCGGGCTTTCGACAGAAGTGGAGAGAGTGAGAAGCCTGCTCATTCCGCGGGGCCCGAGCCGTTTGGTCCATATCTGGCGCGGCAAAACCCGGCCTGTTGTCGGCGAAAGCGAATCCCAGGTGTTGAACTGGTTGCGGAATCTCCATGGAAACAAGCCCCAATTTGATTCGACGGATACGGCCTGTTTGCTGTGGATCAATGAACCACTGTTGCCTGCAGAATATCCCAAGACGGCGGCCGATCTGTATCGCATCGCCGATTCAGTCTCAGGCGGCACGGAGCTATTGGAGAGTTTCGCAAAACTTGGATGCAGCCCGTTTTATTTCCTGATCGGCGCCGAGAGCGGGAACGGCCCGTGTCTTGCTGCCGTGCGCGCGCACAAGCCCGTATCTACAGATGTCCGCGGCAAAAGACGCAATCGCGCAAACAATGGCTTCCGTCCGGGTAAAGTGCCACCGCAACTGCAAACGCAGCGGCTTTTTTCATCCGACGCTAGTGCAAATCGAATGCAGGTCGAGCGCGTGGATGCAGAATGGATTCATGGACGGGGCCAAAACCCAAGCCAGAGGGAACTCGGGGCGAAGACGGTCCTCCTCCTTGGAAGCGGTTCGGTCGGCGCTCCGGTTGGGCATCAGCTCGCCATGGCCGGCGTTGGCCATATTATGACGGTCGATCCGGCTAGTCTTTCCTGGGCAAATGTCGGCCGTCACCCGCTCGGTGCAAACCATGTCGGAACGCGGAAAGCGATCGCCCTGACCGAAATGTGGCGAAAAGCCTATCCGCATGCGCGGTTTGAAGGATTCGATTCGACATCTCACCGCTTTCTGGCGGACCATCCCGAGCTGGTCGCGAAAGCCGACCTCATAATTTGCGCGACCGCAGACTGGAAAGCCGAGATTGAGTTGAATTTTCGACAACTATGCGGGGAGATCGCTGCCCCTATCGTTTACACCTGGACGGAACCCAATGCGTGCGCCGGTCATGCCGTCTTGATTTTCGCCGGCGCCCCATGTCTGCAGTGTGGATTTTCGCACTCGGGCGATTGTAAGTTCCAGGTCACCGCTTGGCCGGTTGAAAAGAAACAGCAGATGGAGCCGGCCTGCGGCGCGGTCTTTCAACCCTATGGACCGATCGAACTGCTGGGCACGATTTCGGTCGCCGCGAGCCTCGCGTTGGACGCGCTGCTCGGAAGAGTTAAGGCCGCCACACAACGCATCTGGGCGGGACCAGAATCATTGCTAATGGATGCCGGCGGCACCTGGTCGAAAGAATGGATAAATGGAAATATGGAACGAGGCAAAGGCGGTTTTCAGGAGGAACGCGTTTGGGAAAGAGATCCCTTGTGCGACGCTTGTGGCGGCAGCGACCCCGTAATCCGCTTGTCTTCGAGATCGGACAATCCCAGCAACGTCTCGTCATCGACGCTTCCGTCCTGAATCATTTTGCCGAGCATCAGCAGCACGACGGCGATTCACTGGAGGCGGGAGGCCAGCTGTTCGCTCGATTCTCCGATCATGAGATAACGATAACCAGCGTCACCGGTCCACGACTAGCAGACCGCCGGTCCCGATATCTGTACCTTCCCAACCGACGCGAGGAACAAAGGGAGATTGACGAGATGCATCGAAAAGGACTTCATTTTGTCGGCGACTGGCATACGCATCCGGAGGCTATTCCTAGGCCGTCTCCTTCCGATATCCGCACCATCAAAGAGGCGGTTGCCAAATCCCGACATCATTTGCATGGCTTCCTCATGATCGTGGTGGGCAACAGTGATTTTCCCGTCAGCCTGCATGTCTCACTGAATACGGCAATCTCTCACCTTCGACTTCTGCCCGCGCCCTCTACGTGAGTCTTTACGCCATTTTTCTTTCACGGCGATGGCTTTGGCGAAGAGGATCAGTTTCCGTGGCGGACTATTGATTGTGAGCTGTCCGAGAGCGTGGATGAGTTGGTCGAGGAAGGGAACCCGTTTGAGGCCGATGTCGTGACCGGCGTGGAACATGCCGACAACTAACCTGTGGCCATCGGGAAACAAACGGTACAGGGAGACGAATGTATCGGAGTTTGCCTTGATCGGTTTGAACCAAGAGGGTGATTGATTTTTGAAAGAATCACCGTACAATAAACGTACAACGAATTCGGGATTGCAGGTTTTTTAGCCATTCTGGGCATTGTGCGATCTACCGCGATTCAATAACTTGCCTATTTTCAAGGTGGGTGGACAGTTCGAGCCCGACTAGCTCCACCAAGTTTCTCGGGCGTTTCCCCTCTGTTCTCGCACTTCGTTCCGTGGCCTCCTAAACTTACGCAGTCGGCTGCCAGCGAGCAAAACCGGTGCCAGGAGCTGGAAGTGAGCTGGCCTCTGTTCGCTTTCCGCGCGAGCTTTACTAAGCCGGGAGCTCCAGACGACCAAAGTAGCACTTTAAGGGAAATTCCTTGCACAACTCTGCTAAGATGAGCGGTGTTACGTGCTAAGTTCCTGCATCCGGGCAGGTTGCGCGGATCGGTTTGGATGCCGGAATGCTCTCTTTGTAGATGGCTCTCTCCTCAGCCGCCCACTGGCCCCAGGCCGGGCAGGAGTGCTGTTTTGTTGAACGACGACGATGCCATTGGAAAGACGGTGCGACGCAGGCGGAGCTGGTATCTGCGGCGCCTGCGCATCCAGCGAACCCTGGTGGCTGTGGTCGCGACCGCGCTCATCGCCGGCGCCTGCTGGCAGAGTGCGACACGTTATTTCTCGTCGCCCTCCTGGCATGCTTCCCAGATTCTGCCCGACTCCGTTTGGATGCGAGGGAATGTCCACAAAAATCTCGCCTTGATGGCGGCGCGCTCCGCCAGGCACGCCAAGTCTCTCGCGGGAATTCCGGGCGTCTATCCTTACTCGGTCGTACCTGGGGGCGTGCAGGATCCCAACGGACTCCGCGAGGCGGCGGCGCGCGACTACGTGGTTCGCCGGCATTACGCCCACTTCGACTACAGCCACGCCCGTCTGGTGCGCGCCACCGAAGCCCGCGAGGTTTATCTTTCGTATCGCATTCGTGACACCGTCTTCTGGACCCGCAAAAAAATTCGGCTCCACCTCGGAGAGTGGCTGCTGACCGACGGCAAAATCACGGCGCGGGCGCGCTGCGGCAACCAGATTTCAGACACGGCCAAGCCCGAAGTCTCTAATGAAGAGCCTGAAGAAGATGTTATGGACCGGCCGGTAGCGCAGATTGATCCAGAACCGTCGTTCCCTGTACGGCCACTGCTCGTCCCTCCTGACTTGCCCGGCGGCCAGCCGATTTCGCCCCAGCTTTTCGGCAATATATTCAACTTCCCGTACGTGCCGGTCGCGGTGCCGATTCCTTCAGGAGCTTGCCCCTTGAACGACGAAGTGCTTTCGGGGCACTGCCGCCCCAAACATCGTACGCCGCCGGTTCCAGAGCCCTCGACCATGGTGCTGGCCGCATCCGGTTTAGCGTTCATCCTTTGGCGCTACAGAAAGACTACCCGGCCTCTCGCGGCCTAGCGGCCGCCGCCCACTGCTCCCGGAAGTATTAGCAGAAGAGAAAAGGGTGGGCGCCCCCAGTCTCGCGCCTTTCGGAACCTGGGAGCGCCCGCGTTCTTGCTGATCGGTAAGATTGTGGCGTGGGCAGAAAAACGCCGCTCTTACTTGCCTGCGCTAACGAAATCGCCGGTAGTGGCGTTAATCACGCCGATGCCCTTCCTGTCCTTCTCGCTCGCGCCGTAAATTACGTACCAGACAGGGACGTTGTGCTTCCGGTCCTTGAGCAATATGTACGTGATGGGCTGACTTGCGTCCTTCTTTACGATGGCATCACCCCCGTGTTGCTGCGCGACCGCGAATGCCTTATCCGTATCGGTTTTCAGCAGATACTGTGAAAAGACAAGACCGGCGGATTCCGCGTTGTAAGCGCCATCGGCCCCCTCGGTGGAAACTCCCAGCGGCGGACTACTCGGTTGACGGCTTCCCGAGCAAACGATGGTCTTAACCGCCCGGTGACTGGGCGAAGCAAAATATCCCCGCCAGACGGTTGCTTTCCCGTCCTGGCCGGTGGTTTCCGTGGTCAGAACCGATTCCACCCGCGCCGGCTCAGCATCGGGCGCCCACTTCAAAGCGAGACCGAGCATTCGATTGAATGCTTCCTGACCAGTGTAAAGCGTGGGTTCCGCACTCGGCTTTGGTGCTGCGGCGGGCTGCGTTTCGGGCGCCTTGGTCTCGTTCGAGCTACACCCGGCTGTCAGGATTAGAACGCCGATTACACTAAGGGCAAATGCGAGACGATATGATTTCATTTTCCATTCCTCCAAGAGTGTTTTGAACCCGTTCCTCTACTGCTCTCGAATGCTTTTTCTCTTCTATCACCGACAAGGCGAATCAATTCCCTCGTGATCCCGTCAGCTTTATACAGGATCTTTTCTTGAATTCTGATTCGCCCGAATTGTACCGCTTGCGTGTGGTTTTGCAAGGCCCGTGATGCATCTTGATCTTCTTCGTCCTGGGCTGGATTCCTAGGGCCGCTTCCGGTGTGCGATCTCCCTTGACCACGCTCGAAGCTGCGGGAAACAGGGTGCGATTGAACGAACCAAGGCGCGTGAAGCAACGGGTTTACCGATTCTGCTACCATCGCATAATTTTTTCCGGAAATGGGGTAGGATAGGCGAACAATACTTGGATCGAACCGTGAATCTGGGTGTTTCCCGGAAGGTCGTTGTGCTGGCGGTAGTTCTGCTGGCGTGCCACGTTCTGGTGCTCGCCCTGCATTACGCCCTGCTGAGTAACCTGGTGGAGTTGGCACTGGCTGCGGTTACGGCAGCGGCCGCGTATCAGACCTCGCGACGCGCCCGTGGTTTTGCCCGCCGCTTCTGGCGGCTGATCGGCGTTTCCTTCACTGTCTACACGCTGGGCCAGGTCTTTTACACCTATTACGACAGCATTCTGCACGCCTCTCCTCTGATATGGTGGCCGAGCGACGCTCTGCTGCTGTTTTACGTTGCGCCCATGGTGATGACGCTGTTTCTGGGCGACGACAGCGCTGAGGCAAGCGTCTTCTCCAGCCAGCGCAAGCTCGACTTCCTGCAAGTCGGCATCGTGACGTTTTCCGCTTATCTGTTTTTCTTTTATGAGCCCTGGCAGCCGGGCGCGTCGCCGGAGTCGATGGCGCTATTGATCTGGAGGGTGGAGATTGTCCGCGATGTGGTTATCACCTCGGCCTTTGCCTTGCGCGCTCTGCTGACCCGCTCCAGTCTGGTGCGCTCGCTCTTCGGTCGCGTCGCGCTCTTTCTGTTCGTGTTCAGCGTGGGCGACCTGGTTTATGTGCATGTTCAAACCTGGGGCCACATGGCGAATGCGTCCTGGTACGAACTGCTGTGGACGGTCCCCCGCACCCTGCTGATTGGGCTAACCGCATTTTGGACCCCGCCGGCGGAAGCTGAGCCCGAACCCGATAAAGTTTCGCCGGAACCGTTGCTGCTGGCGCAGTTTGCGCACATCGCCTTGCCCCTTCTGGTCTTGCTCACGGCGGCTCATGCCCAGCGCCAGCAATTGGCCGTCGCTGTGGTTGCGGTGTTCGCCTCGTTCGCTTGTTCGAGCGTGCGACTCGTGCTCGGGCAGCGTGCCCAGCAGCAACTCAGGCTTCGCCAGGAGCAGACGGCCGAGTCGCTGCGCGCCGCCGAAGAGAAATATCGGAACATTTTCGAGAATGCCGTGAATGGCATCTTCCAGGTCACCCCCGATGGCAAGTACACCGCTGTCAACCCGGCTCTGGTGAAAATGCTGGGCTACGATTCCTCCGAGGAGTTTCTGCAAAACCGCACCTTCAACGCCAAGGAGAACTATGCGGACCCATCCCTGAGAGGGCAGTTTCAGGACTTGCGGCGGCGAGGGGACGAGTTGCAGAACTTCGAGTGCGAAATCGTCCGCAAGGACGGCAAGAAGATTAGGGTCGCGGAGAACCTGAAGGCCATCCGCGACGGCTCGGGGACAATCGTCGCCTACGAAGGCACGGTGCAGGACATCACCGAGCACCGCAAGCTCCAGCTCCAACTGCAAAAAGCGCAGCGCATGGAGTCGCTCGGAACCCTCGCCGGCGGAATTGCCCACGACTTCAACAACCTGCTCACGGTCATCAGCGGCTACAGCACAATGCTCATGGATGGCCTTGCGGAAAACGCGCGGCTGCACCCTGCGGCCGAGCAGATTCACAAGGCCGGCCAACGCGCCGTCGCGCTCACCCGCCAGTTGAGCGTCTTCAGCCGCCAGCAAATTCTCCAGGGGAGCACCGTGAGCCTGAACATGGTCATCACTAACATGGTTCAGATGCTGCGACGCCTGATTCCCGAGCACATTGACGTGCAGACGGTTTTGGCCGCGGACATGCCCTCGGTGAAGGCCGATGCGGGACAGTTGGAGCAGGTCATCATGAACCTGGCCGTCAACGCTCGCGATGCCATGCCCGATGGCGGCAAGCTCACGATTCAGACCGGCAACGTTCTTCTGGACGAAAGTTTTGTTGAGAGCAACGTGGGCTCACGCGCCGGCCCTCATGTGCTGCTGGTGGTCAGCGACAACGGCACTGGCATGGACCCCGAAACCCGGGAGCAGATCTTCGATCCTTTCTTCACCACCAAGGAGGCGGGGCACGGAACCGGGCTGGGACTTGCCGTCGTCTATGGCATCGTCAAGCAAAGCAGAGGCTACATCACGGTGCACAGCGAGGTGGGCCACGGCACCACCTTTAGGATTTATTTGCCTGCCGAGGAGCGCGCTGCCGAGCGGCAAACAGCCTCAGTCTCCGCTGCCCGCCCGCCTTCGCCGCGCGGCACAGAAACCATTCTGCTGGTCGAGGATGACACCGCGGTGCGCGCCCTTGCCAACTCCATCCTCTGCGACAAGGGCTACGCCGTGCTCGCGCCGCAACATCCCGCGGAAGCCGAACAAATCTGCGCGCAGCACCCCGGGCCGATTCACCTCCTGCTGACCGACCTGGTCATGCCCGGCATGAGCGGACGTGAACTGGCGCGGCGCGCCGCCGCCTTGCGACCGCAAATCAAGGTGCTTTATATGTCCGGTTACACGGATGACGCCCTGGTTCGCCACCAGATCTCAGAAAAAATCTTTGCCTTTGTGCAGAAGCCGTTCTCGCCGGCCGTGCTCGAAGCCAAAGTGCGCGAAGTGCTGGACTCGGCGGAACCTTCCACCCGTTCTTCCAGTGCGGGTGATGTGATCAGATAGCGGGTACCATTGCCTTGGCACCCTCCACCTTCCCCCCGTAATTCTCGGTTTCCTGTGCGTCCACCACGGCGATGGCAGCGACTTTGACGATCAACTCCACCTCCGAGCCCAGAGGCAGCAAATGCACCGGTCGGGCCATACCCATAAGGATGGGGCCTATCGTCTCTACCCCGCCCAGCGTCTGCAGCAGCTTGTAAGCGATGTTGGCGGAGCTGAGATCGGGGCAGATGAGGACGTTGGCGCCGCCCTTCAGGGGGCTGAAAGGATAAATCTCCGCCAGCATCTCTGGTGAGACGGCGGCGTCGGCCATGATCTCTCCATCCACAATGAGGGCGGGATCCGCCTTGTGCAGCAGTTCCACCGCTCTGCGCACCTTCTCGCACTGCGGATGCTGCGTGCTGCCGAAGCTGGAAAAGGAAAGCATGGCAACCCGCGGCACCACCCCAAAGCGCCGCGCAGCCTCAGCCGTGCAGAGCGCAATTTCGACCAAATCTTCCGCGGTGGGAGAGATGTTGACGGTGGTGTCAGCTAAAAAGTACATGCCTCCAGTCCGGGTGATCATGGCATAGCAGCTCGAGACCTTGTGCAGTCCTTCGCGCATGCGTACGATCTGAAGCGCCGGGCGTATCACCTGCGGATAATGATGGTCTTCGCCTGAGACGAGGGCATCCGCGTCGCCCATTCGTACCATCATCGAGCCGAAGACGTTGGGGTTACTGATCAGATGGCTTGCTTCCGATACAGTCATTCCGCGACGCTGCCGGAGCGTGAACAGTTCCTGGATGTAGCCCTCGCGCAATTGCGACTGTGCCGGATCTACGATTCGCGCACCCGCGAGATCCAGACCAAGCTCACTGGTCTTGGCTTCGATCACCGCCGGGTTCCCTAATAGGATGGGTAACGCAATCTTCTCTTCCAGCAGCCAATGGCAGGCGCGCAGGATTCTTTCGTTTTCACCTTCGGGAAAGACCACCAGTTTGGGCTTGAGCTGCGCTTTTTGGATCATCATGCGCGAGATCTCGTGGGCTTTGCCCAGCCGCCGCTCCAGTTGCTCCCGGTACAGTTCGAGGTTGATTGGTTCCTGAGCTACGCCGGTGCGCATGGCTGCTTCGGCGACCGCTGAAGCCTCCCATATCAGCACCCGAGAATCGAACGGTTTGGGGATTAGGTACTCGCGACCGAACTTCAGCCGCTCGACCCCGTAGGCACGGCAGACGGAGTCCGGAACGTCTTCCTTGGCCAGAGCTGCCAAGGCGCGCGTGGCCGCCAACTTCATCTCTTCATTGATGGCGGTGGCGTGCACGTCGAGTGCGCCGCGGAAGATGAAAGGGAATCCCAGCACGTTATTGACCTGGTTGGGATAATCGGAACGCCCAGTGGCCATGATGACATCGTCACGACAAGCCTTGGCATCCGGGTAGGTGATCTCCGGATCGGGGTTGGCCATGGCGAATACGATCGGGTTGGCGGCCATCGAGCGCACCATGTCCTTGGTCACCGCACCCTTCACCGACAGACCGAGGAACACATCCGCACCTACCATGACCTCAGCTAGCGTGCGCTGTTTAGTATCAATCGCGAAACGTTCCTTATAAGGATTCATTCCAGCGGTGCGTCCTTGGTAGACCACGCCCTTGGTATCGCAGAGGATGATGTTTTCGCGCTTGACGCCCAGGCGGACATAGTGCTCGGCGCAGGCGATGCCCGCCGCCCCGGCGCCATTGACCACCAGGCGAACCTTGTCGATCGGCTTGCCCACAACTTCCAGCGCATTCAACAACGCTGCTCCAGAGATGATCGCGGTACCGTGCTGGTCATCGTGGAAGACCGGGATCTTCATCGTTTTCTTCAGTGTCTCCTCGACGTAGAAGCACTCCGGTGCCTTGATGTCCTCCAGATTGATGCCGCCGAAGGTGGGTTCCAGCAGTTGGCAGAGCTTGATAATCTCGTCCGGATCGTGGGTGTTGACTTCAAGGTCGAACACGTCCACATCGGCGAAGCGTTTAAAGAGGACACCTTTGCCTTCCATGACGGGCTTGCCGGCGAGGGCGCCGATATCTCCCAGGCCGAGGACGGCGGTTCCGTTGCTCACCACCGCAACCAGGTTGCCCTTTGCGGTGTATTTGAAAGCATCGTGTGGGTTCTTTTCGATATCCAGGCATGGATCCGCCACTCCGGGGGTGTAAGCCAGGCTCAGATCGCGCTGCGTCCGGCAAGGCTTGGTGGGGGTGACTTCAATTTTTCCCGGACGTCCGCTGCTGTGGTAGTCGAGTGCTTGCTGTTTCGTGATGGCCATAAATTCCCTCCCAGATCTTGGGCGTTGCAGGCGCCGAAGGCGGAAATGAAGAGCCGCATGGCATCGCCCCGGGTCGCCAGTAGTAGTCTCCCACCGGGCAATCTCCCATGCTGTGACCCGTATCACGGTGTTCTGCCCACTTAACGGCTCCCAGGGGAAGGGTAGGGCAAGAAAGCACTTTTCCTCGTCCGCTGCAGCGAGAGGGTCCAGAGCGGCACCCAAAGCCGTCATCCCACGGTAACCTTAAGCGTCATTTTGCATCCAAGTAAACAGGCGCTTTTGCATGCTATACTGCGCTCAGATGGGGTGAGTGGGACCCTGCACGTCCCTGCCCGAGGATTTCGATACATGGCCAGTAGTTCTCGTCGTTCTCTCTTCCTGATTGTTTTCGTGCTCGGTCTGTTTGGCTTGCTGGGAATGCTGTTCGCGCAGAGAATCAGCCCGGCAACCACGCCCAGCAGCGACTCCGACGTCCGTGACAGCTTCAAGCAGTTCACCGCCGTGTATGACACCATCGAGCAGAATTACGCCGATCCGGTGAATGCCGACAAGGCAATTTATAACGGCGCTATCCCGAGCATGTTGCACCAGCTCGATCCCCATTCGAACTTTTTCGATCCGAAGTCTTACTCCGCGCTTCGCGAAGAGCAGCGCGGCAAGTATTACGGCGTGGGCATGACGGTTGGCCCGCGTAATAATAAAGTCATCGTCATCGCTCCCTTCGTTGGCACCCCGGCCTATCGCGCTGGCATTCGGCCGGGCGATATTATCGCTGCCATTGACGGCAAGCCCACCGACAACATGAGCACCTCCGATGTTGCCGATCTGCTCAAGGGACCGAAAGGCACCACCGTCCGCATCACCATGTTGCGCGAGGGCTCCGACCATCCGCTCGAATTCGCCGTCGTCCGCGACGAGATTCCGCGCTACAGCGTGGACCTGCACTTCATGATCAAGCCCGGCATCGGTTACATGCACGTTTCCGGTTTCCAGGAAACCACTGAACATGAAGTCGCCGAAGCCCTGGATCAAATGGGAGATCTGAAGGGCCTGGTTCTTGACCTGCGGCAAAATCCCGGAGGCCTATTAAGTGAAGGCGTAGGCGTAGCCGACAAATTCCTGAAGAAGGGACAGTTGATCGTCTCCCACCACGGCCGCTCGTCTCCCGAAAAGCGCTACGTGGCGGCCCACGGCAACGGTGGCAAAGAATATCCGCTGGTGGTGCTGGTGAATCGCGGCACCGCTTCGGCAGCCGAGATTGTCGCGGGAGCCATTCAGGATCATGATCGCGGCCTTATCGTCGGTGAAGTCACCTTCGGCAAGGGCTTGGTGCAAACGGTATTTCCGCTCGCCGAGAATACCGGCCTCGCCCTGACCACCGCCAAGTACTACACCCCCAGCGGACGCCTGATCCAGCGCGATTACTCAAACCTTTCTCTCTACGATTATTATTACAATCGCGACAGTGACGAGAATAACGCCAACCACGAAGTCAAGCTCACCGATGGTGGACGCACCGTGTATGGCGGCGGCGGCATCACTCCCGACGTAAAGCTGCCGCCTTACAAGTCCAATAAGTTCCAGGACTCGTTGCTCGAGCACTACGCGCTGTTTAACTTCGCCAAGCGCTACACTATCGCGCACAAGATTGCCCAGAATTTTGAAGTGGACGATGCCGTGCTGCTGGACTTCCGCAAATTCCTCGATGAGGAAAAAATACCCTACACCGAAGGTGAGATGATCGAGAGCGACGAGTGGCTGCGCTCCAACATCAAGAGCGAACTGTTCGTAGATACCTTCGGCCAGGAAGAAGGCTTAAAGGTACGGGCGGAAACCGATCCGGACGTGATCAAGGCTCTGGAGTTGATGCCGCAAGCGCGCGCTCTCGCCGACAATGCCAAGAAAGTGATTGCGGAAAGAAATTCGTCTGCTCCGGTCACGCGCTAGATTGCCTCATTTCGATTCCGATTTCAGGCCCGGGCAACCGGGCCTTTTGCTTTGCTCAAGAGCAAAAAAGTTCTCAGTTCGATTTTCAGCTCTCAGAAAAATCCCAAAAGCCTTTGTCATCCCGAACGAAGTGAGGGATCTGCAGTTACCGAGAACTGACAACTGACAACTGAGAACTTTCCCTTGAGTGTGGCCCCGGAAAGCCCTAAAGTACAGGAAGCGAAACGCGCGGAGGCGCCTGTCTGCCAGCGGAAACCATGCTTCAACCTGGGCTCTGGATTTTCGCGCCCCGGATTTTCAGCCCCCAGATTTTCAGCCCATGGATTCTCGCGGCGCTGGTGGCGTTGAGTGCAGGAATCATTGACTGGCGCGAGCGCCGAATTCCTAACTGGCTCACCGTGTCTGGCTTCGCCGCCGGGGTCACGGTCAACACGATTCTGTTTCACTGGCCGGGGCTGGAAGCGGCGCTGCTGGGGACGGTAACAGGCCTGGGGCTGCTGCTGCCCTTCGTGTGGGTCCGCAGCCTCGGTGCCGGAGACTGGAAGCTCGCTGGCGCACTGGGTGCTTGTCTTGGTTGGCGGCAACTTTTGTTGGTTTTGTTGGTCACGATCTTTGTGGAAGGAGCGATGGCTTTGGTGGTAGTGATCTACAAACGGCGTCTGGGCGAGACCCTGCGGAATATCGTCCATATCCTGGCCGCCTTGTTTAGCTTTCGCATGCCGGGCTTTGCAGTGTCGCTCGACAACCCGGAGTCCATTAAAATTCCTCGCGGGGTTGCGATGTCAGTTGCGGTGTTGTTGTGCAGCGTTCTCAAATTCACGGGGAAACTGTAAACGGGAAACTGTAAACGCCTATGCGAAGGTTCGCGCAAATTCTGCAACGCACCGAAGGGGCGGAGATCGCCGAGGCCGCGCTGGTGCTGCCCCTGGTGTTCATGCTTCTGCTCGGCATCGTCTGGTTTGGACGAGCCTTCAACATCTACTCCACCATCCAGCAAGCGGCGCAGCAGGGGGCGATCACCGCCGCGCGTGCTTCGTGTGCTACGTGCGGAAACACTCCTGCCACCGCTGCCACGGTCGACAACGTGGTTTCCGCAGTGATGCAGGCGTCCAGTCTCGATCCCACCCAGATCCAGGCTTCGGCATCCCCTGGCCTTGTAGCATGTCCTTCGCCGCCGGCTCCTCCTGGGGGCGCATGCACGGCGACGAATCAAATCTGGATCTGCAGCAATGTGTGGCTGAATTCCACCTACTCGACCCAGCCTGCACAATGCGGTTCCGTGGTCAGTTTTCAATATCCCTTTCAGTTCTACCTGCCTTTCACCTCGCTCAACCTGCAGCAGATTGTTTTGTCGGCCGAGGCACAGAGCAGGATGGAGAACTAGATGACTCGCGTCCGAATTTCGCATCGGCGCACCGTGAGCGGACCGGTTACGGCCCGGCTGAGGAATGCACGCGGGTCGGCGCTGGTCGAATTTGCCATTGCCCTGCCGCTCCTGGTGGTCTTTGTCGTGGGCATCTTCGACTTCAGCGGCGCTGCCAACCAGAAGCAGAAGATCGCGCAGGCCGCGCAGGAAGGCGCCATCATTGCCGGGGCTCAACCCACGAGCGACATTGCGACCAGCAACGCCAACCCGGACTCTCTGCAACCGGTGGTGACCGCAGTTGTCAACTCGCTGGCTGGCAGTGGAGTAGTGGCGAGTGGATCTTGCGGTCCGTTTGTAGTATCCGGGCCGGCTGGCCTGGCGTGGACGTACACAATTTCCGGGTGTAACAGCGCTTATCCGGCTGACAATCTGGTCATTACTGTCAACCGCGGATGGGTACCTGCAGCCGGCTCACCCCTATCCGTCGGAACCAGCGTCCAGGTTGCATATCCCTATCATTGGCGGTTCAACAGCGTAATTCAATTGCTGGTCCCGGGCGCAAGCTATGCGGCTACAACGCAGGTGACCCAGAGCGCCACTGTCCATAATCAGATGTGAGGCTGTATGCGCCGAAAGAAAAACCTCGCGGGGCGGAAAAACGAGCAAGGGGTGATCATCACCCTGGTCGCGGTGTTCATGCTTTTTGTCGTCGGAGCGATGGCCGCGCTTTCCATTGACCTGGCGACGCTCTACACCGCGCGCAGCGAAGCGCAGGCGGCGGCCGACAGCGCGGCCCTGGCGGGTGCGCGTGCACTCGCCAACTCGGGGGCGACATCGGATCCCAACGCCCTTACCGACGGTTTGCTGTCGAACGCCGAAACCCTCGCCCAAACGGTCGCCACTCAGGTTGCGGGGCAGAATACTGTTGGAGGAGCAATCCCGACCTCCATCAACGTCAGTTTCGGCGGAAATCCCCCTACCAATCCAACTGTCACCGTACGCGTGCAAAACACCAATCTACCAACGTTCTTCGCGCGCATCTGGGGAACCACGCAGCTCACGGTGAGTGCGTCGGCTACAGCGGAAGCCTACAACCCTTCGGGCGCGGGCGGCGGAAGTGGGACGACGTCCCCGCCTCCGGTCGCACCGATGTGCGTGAAGCCGTGGCTGCTCCCCAACATGGATCCCACCAATGGGGGCAATCCCATTTTTGTGACGGCTGCCGGCGCGATCAACTCCGGGTCGAAGCTGCTGGGGTGGCAAAATTCAGGGGCAACCCGGCTGAGGACCGATTGCACGGCTTGTACCGCGAATTCCGCGCCAACCGCCTGGAGGTATTATCCCGGCACCACAGATGCCGCCGGCGACTTTCCACCGCCCGCCGCGTCATCGTGCACCGGCTGTGGCGCGTTCACCAATTACCAACTGAGTATTGCGGGCTGTGTGCAAACGCCCATCTCCTGTAGCAGTCCGGCCGCCAGTCCGGTGCATGTTGACGCCACCAATTACCCGACCCGAGACGCTGAAACGGGAACCGCCGTGACTGATCTGACTCACGCGACTGCCAATGCGGGGGATAGCGTCGATACCGCCGTGGCGTCGCCGCCGTCAGGTAACGAACCGTTTCAGTTTCTGGCGGGAGGGGATAATCCCGTCGTCCAATCCGGGGCGCTGGCCTCTGGAGCAGATATCGTGATCAGTGATTCGCTGGTGACCGTACCGGTGATCAACGTTGACAACGGGACTCCTGCCCCGCTCCCAGGCTTTCCTGCGTTTCAGATCATTGGATTTGTGCAGCTCTTTCTCAGCCCAACCGGGCTAGCGGCTCCCGGCACTGGCCACATCCATACACAGGTCATCAATTTGGCTGGCTGCGGCACCGGCGCCACCGGACAGCCGATTCTTGGCAACGGCGCGTCCCCGGTAGCGGTACGGCTGATCTCTCCGCCATAGGCTGGCGAATCCCCAACCATTGTCATCCTGAGCGAAGCGAAGGACCTGCTTTTTCTCGACTCCAGCACAAAGCACGGTTTGTCATCTCAAATCAAGTTTAGATGACAATTTCAAACTTGATTTCTCCAAAACTTTCCAACCGAACTTCTTGACACCGCCTGCTAAACTAGATTCACAGCCAACAAAATGTTGCTCCAGAAACACCCCGTTCATTGACAATTGGAACTAGGTAACGCCCGGCGAACCTCGCGAGCTAAGTCATTGATTTACAAATACTTTACAAGTAAGCCCTTATTCCTCAAAGACCTGGAAAAAGCCAATCGCTAAGTCTTTGATTCCAAAAGACCGTCGTAGGAGGGGGAGGGGCTACCAGCTAAAGGGCAGTGGCTCATTTTACGAACGGTTTTCCTTCATGTGACTTCGGGTCCTTGGTGGTGGTTTCGTGAAACTGAGACACCACCCGGTTTTGCTAGAGGTTGTTGGGATCGCGAAGCGTCAGGATGACGCGCTCGAGGGTTAGTTCATTGCCCACAAAAATAAAGTTGTAGGGCGAGCCGTTCAGCAGCTCTGCCAACACCTCGCGCGCCGGAGCCGGACCCAGATCGGCGACAACTTGTTCCTGCTCGGCGCCGGCCGGAATGGCAATCTCGGCCTGCGTCTGCCGCTGCACTTCGAACAACACTTGCGCCAGCGTGGCCTTGTCAGCGCGGATGCGCAACTTTCCGTTTTCAAAAGTCACGATTACCGCCGGCTGCGGTGGCGCTTCACTGACGGCGGGAATCGGCGCGCTGGAAACTGCGGGAGAAACTCTGGCCGCCGCCACGCCCGCCAGCGAGGCGGTCTGCAGCCTTGCCGAGGGCGCGACCGGCACGTCAGGAGCCTTCGCCCCCGCGGCGACGGAACCGAGCCTAATAACAACCGCATTCTGGATCGTCGAAATCTGATATGACTGCGGCTCCGTGAGATCGAGCACGACGCGCGTAATTGGAGGATTGTCGAAAAATAATCCCGCGCGAACTCCCTTCAGGGTGCCGCGATTCACCTTCAGGGCGCGCAAGCCGGCAGCGGGAAGCGCGCCGGGAAAATCCACTACAATGCGATCAGGTCGAGCGAGGGCCTGAGTATCGGGCGCTATCGCTGCTCCCGAAGTCTGAATCTCTACTTCCATCGCATCGCCGCTTCCGCGTACTACGACGTGCTGAACGTGAGCGCCATTCGGCGCAACACCCTGTCCGCAGACCGGCGCACACAACATTGCCACAATGCCCAGCAGGGTTCCGAAATAAAAGAGGCGCGGCATGAAGGCTCGCTCTGAGCAAAGTTTAGCAGTTATTGGAGCAGGCCATCCCCACCAGAAGTCGTAGCCCTAATTGCGAGCGCCAAGCAGCGGGACACAACCTTAGTCAATTCCCTAAGGTCGCGTCACTGCTGACGACATTGTCGTACGTGGAACTTGGTGTGTTTCCGTAGCTTCCCTGCGAGTCAGAGTCATACCTGTAGGGAGGATTGTCGGACCAGTCATCGTCCGGGCCATAATCCGGATAGTAGTAGGCCGCCGGTGCATACCAATAGGGATTGTAGAACCATGGATCCCAGCCGAACCCCCATCCAAATCCCCAGTACGGCCATCCGAAGCCCCAGCCCCAGCCGCCCCAGCCCCAACCACCGCCCCAGCCACCGCCCCAACCGTAGCCACGACCCCAACCATAACCACCAAAGCCCGCGCCACGGCCAAAACCTCCACCATTGAAGCCGGTGGATCGAGTTCCGCCTACGAAACCGGCGCTTCTGGATGTGCCCCCAGACGATGCGCCAAAGGAGTGCCAGGCGCCATCGGCCATGCCAGTATTGCGAGCGGAGAGGGTTGCGTTCGCCGCGCCGCCGGAATTGCGTCCTGCGCCGGAACGCAGGGAACTGCCGCCACTGGAACGCGCGGAACTACTGACACTAGAACGCGCTGAACCGGCGCCGTTGCCGAACGAATGCCACTGGCCATCGTTGACGGCGGCAGGAAGATTCGAATGACTTGCCGACGAGGAACCGCGACCAAATTCCGAACCGCCGCGGGAGTAGCCTCCTCGGCCTTCGAATCCACCCCCGCGACCGAATCCACCCCCGCGCTCAAACCCGCCGCCACGCCCAAATCCACCACCAGATCCACCGCCATGGTAGCCGCCACCGCCGAAACCGCCACCACCACCGCGGAAACCGCCTCCAGCACCACCGCCGCCATGGAAACCACCACCACCGCCGCCGCCGTGACCACCGCCACCACCGTGCTGCGCGAAAGCTGTGTTTGGGGCAAGAGCGAGACCTACGAAGGTTCCGAACAGCATCAGGGACTTGAACAAAGTGGATCGGCCCATAACCTTTACCTCCCGTACGACGTGGGAGCACAACGTCGAGCGCGGAGCCTGAGCGCCAGGAAGGCTGGCTCCTACTTAATCAGATTCTAACTCAGGGCACAGGGTTGCGCGGATATAGATCAAATGGTCGCTATGGCGCTGCGCTGCCATCCGAAGAACAGCTTTTAATACTTCACGATAGCCGCAAACGACTTGGGATCGAGCGAAGCTCCGCCGACCAGCGCACCATCAATTTCCTCCTCCGACATTAAGGCGTGGGCATTCTCGGGTTTGACGGAACCACCATAGAGGATGCGGAGTTTGTTGGCGAATTCCTGCCCGAACGACTCGGCGGCTTGGGCTCGGATGATGGCGTGGGCGTCGGCGGCCATCTGCGGCGTGGCGGTTTTTCCCGTGCCGATGGCCCACACCGGTTCGTAGGCAACCACCAGGTGGACGGCCTTCTTGGCCGAAACCTTGTGAAAAGCACGGAGACATTGGCGGCGCAAAACGTCGTCCGTGAGTCCGGCTTCCCGTTCTTCAAGAACTTCGCCCACGCAGACGATGGGGATGAGTCCGGCCTCAATGGCGGACTTGAGTTTGAGGTTGACCGTGTCATCGGTCTCGCCGAAGTATTGTCGGCGCTCGGAGTGTCCGATGATGACATGGGTTACGCCGATGGCAAGCAGCATGGCCGCGTTGATTTCACCGGTGAACGCGCCTTCTTTTTCCCAATGAAGATCCTGGGCTCCAATGGCAACGTTCGACCCTTTCGTCGCGCTTACGGCGGCGTCGAGGCAGAGGTAGGTGGGGCAGACCACGATTTCGTCGTGGTCCTGGTTGTGTTCGGGGCCGTGGACCAAGGGCAGGAAGTCGCGAAAAAAGTCACGAGTCTGGTCAGGCGTCTTGTACATCTTCCAGTTGGCGGCGATGAGTTTTTTTCTCATGAAGGATCCCTCTCGAAGATAGCGGAATTTGCGAGCTGTTGCTGCGATAATTTTTCGGCGGCCCGGACGTAAGCTTCGCGGGTAGCAATATCGAAGAGCACGAAACGAACGTGTACCACGTGAGCGCAAGGCGGCAGAACTTCGGCGACGGTGCGAACCGCGATTTCAGCGGCCTCGTGAACCGGATAGCCGAAAGCCCCGGTCGATATGGAAGGGAAGGCTAGGGATCGGATTCCATGGTCGTCGGCCGTGCGAATGGACTCACGATAACAGCTAGCGAGGGTTTCGGCCTCGCGCTGTTGGCCTCCGCGATAGACAGGACCGACGGTATGAATGACATATTTGGCAGGCAATCGGCCACCGGTGGTAATGACGGCTTTGCCGGCGGGGAGGTTGCCGGTCTTCATTCTTGCCACGATGCGCCTGCACTCCTCTAGGATCGAAGGGCCGCCAGCGTGGTGAATCGCTCCATCCACGCCTCCGCCGCCGAGCAGCGACGAGTTGGCGGCGTTGACGATGGCTTCGGTGGTCTCCTTAGTGATGTCGGCCGGGCCGTGGAGTTCGAGCGTCTTGCCGTTCGAGAAAGCCAGTCGGGCTGCGAAGTCGGACATACGGAAAGGTGTCAGGTCTTAGGTGTCAGGTCTCAGGAAAAGCAAAATCGATTTTCATCATCACGGTTTTCCTGACACCTATTTCTTATCCGTCAGCGCTTCCACTCCCGGCAGCTTCTTGCCTTCCAGAAACTCCAGTGACGCCCCTCCGCCGGTGGAAATATGGGTGATCTTGTCGGCTACGCCCGCAGCTTTCACAGCGGCTACGGAATCTCCGCCGCCTACGATCGTTACCGCTCCGGCATTTTCCGCCACGGCTTGGGCAATCTTGAAGGTGCCTCGCGCGAAGGCCGGCACTTCGAAAACGCCCATGGGGCCATTCCAGATGACGGTGCGGGCGGCAGCGATCTCATCGGAAAAAGTTTCAATCGATTGCGGGCCGATATCGAGCGCCATCATGTTGTCGGGGATGGGCTCGCCGTGGCCGACGATTTTCGTCATGGCGCCCGCTTCGACGCGGTCGGCGATGACATGATCCGTGGGCAACAGCAACTTGAGCTTGTGAGTCTTAGCCTGCTGCAGAAGGTCGCGGGCGAGTTCGATTTTGTCTTCTTCGACCAGGCTCTTGCCGATGGATTCGCCTTGCGCCTTAAGAAAGGTGTAGGCCATGCCGCCGCCAATGATGAGGACATCAACCTTGCTGAGCAGGTTCTGGATGACTCCGATTTTGTCGCTGACCTTGGCGCCGCCGAGGATGGCGACAAAGGGACGTTCAGGGTTCTGCAGGGCGCGACCCAGATAGAGCAGCTCTTTTTCCATGAGCAAGCCGGCGGCGGATTTCTGCACGAACTTCGTGATGCCTACCGTGGAAGCGTGGGCTCGATGGGCGGTGCCGAAGGCGTCGTTGACGTAAAACTCGGCGAGCTTGGCGAGTTGCCGGGAAAATTTCTCGTCGTTCTTTTCTTCCTCAGGGTGAAAACGGAGGTTCTCGAGCAGCAGCGCTTGGCCCTTTTCCAGCTTGAGCGCCACTTCTTCGGCTTCCGGTCCAACACACTCGGGGCAGAAGCCAACGTTTTCGCCGCGCGCCAGTTCTTTGTCAAGCAGCATGCGCAGACGTTCGGCGACGGGTTTGAGGCTCATCTTGGGATTTACCTTGCCTTTGGGACGGCCCAGGTGAGACGCAAGGATGAGACGGGCGCCGTGACGCAGAGCGTACTCGATGCTGGGCAGGGTTTCGCGGATGCGTGTGTCGTCCATGACCCGGCCGTCGTCGAGCGGAACGTTGAAATCCACGCGCATGAAGACGCGGTGATCGTTGAGGGGAAGATCGCGAATTGAAAGCTTAGGCATGAGTGCACCTGTCGTTGGTCGTTGGTCTTCAGTCGTTCGCCATTTGTCGGTGGGCCGCTCTTCGTCGTTCGCTATTCGCAAACCCGGCGCTCCCCACCGTTGGCCGACCGCAAACCATGAGCAGCCAACTCCGCATCCGCGACGAGCCGCGAACGACTAACGACGAACGACCAGCGACGATTTCTACAGTCCTTTGGCCGCCATCAGGTTGATCAGATCGCGGACACGGCAGGAGTATCCCCACTCGTTGTCATACCAGGAGATCAACTTGACGCAGTTGCCGCCGACGACCAGGGTCATGTGCGCATCGACGATGGAAGAACGGGAATCGCCTTTGAAATCGCATGAGACCAGTTCATTCTCTTCGTATCCGAGATAACCCTTCAGCGGGCCGGATTCGGTAGCCGCCTTCAGCGCGGCATTCACTGCTTCCTTGGTCGTCTTTTTTTCAACCCAGACGACCAGATCGACCACCGAGACGTTGGGCGTGGGCACGCGCATGGAGAAGCCGTCGATCTTGCCGGCCAGATCGGGGATGACGAGCTTCAACGCTTTGGCTGCGCCCGTCGTGGTCGGAATCATCGAGAGTGCCGCGGCACGAGCCCGCCGCAGATCCCTGTGTGGGAAGTCGAGAATCACCTGGTCGTTCGTGTAGGAGTGAATGGTAGTCATGGTGCCGCTGACGATCTTGAAGTTGTCGTGGATAACCTTGGCCACCGGGGCGAGACAATTCGTGGTGCAGGAAGCGTTCGACACGATGTGGTGCTTGGCACGATCGTACTTCTCTTCATTCACGCCCAGCACGACCGTAAGGTCCTCGTTCTTCGCGGGGGCGGTGATCACGACTTTTTTCACCGTGCCGCGGAGATGTTTCTTAGCTTCATTCGCGTCAGTGAATTTGCCGGTGGACTCGATAACGACCTGAGCTCCCACGGAGTCCCAAGGCAGGGCAGCGGGATCTTTTTCTTTGAAGACCTTGATAACTTTGCCGTCGATCGAAATATTATCGGCGCCGGCGGTAATTGTGTGGGGCAGGTTGCCGAGGATCGAGTCGTACTTGAGCAGGTGCGCCAGCGTCTTGGGATCGGTGAGATCGTTTACGGCGACGAAGTCGAGATTCTTGTCTGCAAGTGCGGTGCGGAGTATGTTGCGTCCGATGCGTCCAAATCCATTAATGCCAACTTTTATGGCCATGGTGCCTCCAAAAAGGAATTGTTCTTGCGTTAAGAAATACGCAGGAGTACTAGGACAACCTTCGATGGTAACAGGGTCGAGGAGCCAGCGTAAATGTCATGCGCCCTATCGGATGGTTCGAAGGACTCTACTAGCCGCCGTCGGAGAATCCGACGGCAGGGTCGGATTCATCCCATCCTATTCACGCGAGTGTGATTTCGAGGCAGGTGTCGGTGTTGCGCCAAAGAAATGGGACGCGCGCCAGCCAGTATTTTGCGTTGATCAGCCGGCGGACGCGGGCAAATTCCTCCGCCGGCAAAATGCGGACAGTAGCAGGGAATTCGGGGCCAGTGATCTTCCCGCGCATAGTGCAGGGCGCAATCTTGACTTGGGGATTATTGCGGATGCGCTTGCACTTCCCCAGTTTGCTGTTCGTCATAAAGTAGAGCTTGTTGTTGTCTTCGGCAAACCAGACGGGCGTGTACACAGCGATGCCGCTCTTCCGAAAAGTGGCGAGGCTGATGTAACGCTGGCCGTGAATTTCTGCGGGGATGGTAGCCATGAGGATATTGTAAACAGTGGCAGGCCATTTTCGGGTCGGGAGCGTTTGCCGAGGAAAAAGCCCAAATGAGTGATCCGCTTGACACCAGGTCACATACAATAGCGAACTGTTGAGGCTCCGGATATGAGCGAGACTTGGAAGCAATGGGAAGGTCGCACCGTAGATGGGAGATTTCTGCTACAGAGCTACCTGGGCGGTTCCAATCACACTGCCGTGTTCCTTACCCTGATGCAAATTGCCGCGGGTGGTTCCGAGAAAGCCGCCATCAAGTTAATCTCTGCCGGCGCGGCTGACGCGGAGAAGCAACTCCAGCGATGGAAGGCGACCCGCGAACTCAACCATCCGAATCTGATTCGTATTTTCGAGGCGGGACGCTGCGAACTGGATAGCATCGGTCTGCTTTACGTGGTGGAGGAGTTCGCGGACGAAAATCTTTCCCAGATTCTTCCGGAGCGGGCGCTGACGGCCGAGGAGGTGCGAGCCATGCTTCCGCCGGTCCTGCGGGCTTTGCAGTTTGTGCACGATAAAGGCTTCGTGCATGGACACATCCAACCTTCAAATATTTTGGCCGTTGGGGACCAGGTGAAGCTGTCCAGCGACACGCTGGACGTGCCCGGCGAGAAAAGTCTTCGCGCCGAGGCGACGACCGCTTACGATCCACCGGAAGCAGGGACGGGGATGGGCGTGGTTTCGCCGGCTGCCGAGGTGTGGCAGTTGGGGATGACGTTGGTCGAAGTCCTGACGCAGGGCTTGCTGGTTTGGGACCGAGCAAGGATGAGCGCACCGCAAATACCGGGAACGGTCCCGGAACCATTCCGCCAGATCGCGGAGCGCTGCCTGCAAGTGGATGCGGGAAAGCGATCGACGATTGCAGAGATCAGCGATCGGCTGGGATCAGCGAGAGTGGAATCGGCGCGGCCGGGGCCGGCCCAAGTTCAGACGTCGGCGATCGCGAGTCAGCGGTACAAATCTGCGAAATGGCCCTACTGGCTGGCGTTGGCGGCGTTGATTGCGGTTGTGTTCTTTTGGGTTGTGAGACAGAAACCGGCAGGGCCGCCGGCGGAAGTGCAATCCACGCCAGCGACGCAGGGTGCGGGCGCGGAAAATGCACGGTCCGCCACTAAAACGGCGAACGCTGACATCCACGGCGGCGTTGTGCAGCGGGTGATGCCGCAGGTTTCGGCGAGCGCGCGCGGCACCATCCAGGGCAAGATCAAGGTTCGTGTGAAAGTCGAAGTGGATGCCGCGGGCAACGTGGCCGACGCAACCCTCGAATCCGCCGGGCCGAGCAAGTATTTTTCGCGTCTCGCACTGGAAGCGGCTCAAAGGTGGAAATTCTCTCCCGCACAAGCTGGTGAGCAGGGCGCGGCCAGGAAATGGAAGCTGCAGTTCACATTCAGCAGAAACGGGACGGATGCTTCAGCCGTGCGCACAGCGCGTTAGAGCGTGGAAGCAGGAAGGACTGCCAACCGAGCGGCATCCGGAAAATAGCGCCGCTGGAAGAAAAGCGCCACGTTGACCAGCGCAATCATGACCGGCACTTCGACCAGCGGGCCGATGACGGCAGCGAATGCCGCGCCGGAATTGATCCCGAATACGGAAACTGCCACCGCAATCGCGAGTTCAAAGTTGTTCGAAGCGGCGGTGAACGACAGCGTCGCCGTCTTCGAATAGTCCGCCCCGAGTTTCTTCCCCATGTAGAACGACAGCAGGAACATCACGACGAAATAAATCAGCAACGGCACGGCGATCCGGAGTACATCCAGGGGCAGCCGCACGATGTAGCCGCCCTTGAGCGAGAACATCACCACAATCGTGAACAGCAAGGCAATCAGCGTGAGTGGGCTCACTCGAGGAACGAAGTTATGGTCATACCACTCGCGCCCTTTCATCCGCAGCAGCAGTGTGCGCGTTATGAACCCAGCCAGAAAAGGAACGCCCAGATAAACAAAAACGCTCTTTGCAATTTCGGCGATCGAGACATGGACGATAGCACCCTGAAGTCCGAGCTTGGCGGGCAGAACCGTGATGAAGAGCCAGGCATAGGGCGAGTAGAAGAACACTTGAAAAAGGGAATTGAAGGCCACCAGGCCAGCCGCATAGTCGGTGTCGCCGCTGGCCAATTCGTTCCAGACGATCACCATCGCAATGCAGCGAGCCAGCCCGATCATGATGAGTCCGGCCATGTATTCGGGATAGCCGCGCAAGAACACGACGGCCAGGACAAACATCAGGATCGGCCCGGCCACCCAATTCTGAATGAGCGAAAGCCCAAGCACACGTCGATTGCGAAAAACTTCATGCAGTTCCTCGTAGCGCACCTTGGTGAAGGGCGGATACATCATGACGATGAGTCCCGCCGCAATCGGAATCGAGGTTGTACCGATGCTGAACCGATTCAGGAAGGGAACAATCCCCGGCACTCGCCAGCCCATGGCGACGCCCATGACCATGGCCGCAAAAATCCATGCGGTGAGATAGCGGTCGAGAAAGCTGAGACGGCGAGACGGTTTCGCGGTTGTCATGATCGTTCTTGCTGCCGCCTTATTGCCGCCCAATCCGATCCACTTCCTTTTTCAGCGCCAGGCGATCAAGCGCCGCCAGAGGCAGAGAGAGAAAGAGACCGATCCGCCGGTCGAGAATAAAAAAGGCATCGCGAAATGCGCGTTCGACCTCCGCGGAATCTCCCTGGACCGCCGCAGGATCGGGAACTCCCCAGTGCGCGGTCATGGGCTGTCCCGGCCAGACCGGGCAGGTTTCCTTGGCGGCATTGTCGCAAACCGTGAACACGAATTGCATTTCGGGAGTGCCGCTGCGCCCGAAGTCGTCCCAGCTCTTGCTGTGCAAGCCGCTTGTGGAAATGCGAGCCAGTTCAAGCTGCTTCAGCGCTTCCGGACGAACCGTCCCCGAAGGATGACTTCCCGCGCTATAGGCCGTGAAGCCCAATTTTCGTTTGTGGTTAAGGATTGCCTCAGCCATGATCGACCGAGCCGAGTTTCCCGTGCACAGGAACAGAACATTGTAATGAGCATCCATAAGTAACCTTCCGTCGCGCAAGTGCGATTCGCCAAGTGCTTGTGTGGGGACGGGCGCCCTCGCCCGTCCAGGCCGAGCCAAGCTCGGCAACCGCTCAACTGCAGCAGGCCGGGCTACAGCACGCCCTCTGCACTGCTTTCGGTTTCACCGCGCGCACAAAGGCGCTCATGAACTTTTCATCCACCTGCGCCGCAATGGCGTCTACTTCAATGCCTGCGGGCGAAAGAAATTCGCGGGCGTCTGCGACGCGATAAATGCGCGTGGGCTCAACCTCGATCTGTTCAAAACCGGCAGCGGAGAGCTTGCCGCGATATTCGTTTTCTTCCAGCGCGCCAGCGATGCACCCGACCCACGCCAGCACACCCTGACGAACTTCAGGGGCAATTTCGCCACGCGTGACCACGTCGGAGACAGCCAGTCTTCCACCCGGTTTGAGCACGCGAAAGGCCTCGCGCAGCACGCGGTCTTTGTCGGCGGAGAGATTGATTACGCAGTTCGAAATGATGACATCGACCGTGTTGTCGGGCAGGGGAATGCTTTCGATCTCCCCTTTCAGAAATTCGACGTTCTCTGCGCCCGCCTTGCGCTTGTTCTCGTTGGCCAGCGCCAGCATCTCGTCGGTCATATCCAGGCCATAAGCTTTGCCGGTCGGCCCCACGCGCTGCGCGGAGAGCAGCACGTCAATGCCGCCGCCCGAGCCAAGATCAAGCACAGTTTCGCCCGGGTGAAGCTGCGCCAGTGCGGTTGGGTTGCCACATCCGAGCGAAGCCAGCATCGCGTCCTCTGGAATCTGCTGCGCCTGCGAGGCGTCATAGAGGTTCGAAGTGATAGGATCGCAGGATAGCCCGCTGGCCGGTGCTGCTCCACAGCAACTGCTGCCGCCGGTCTTGTTGGTGACTCGCAAGGCCGCTTGTCCATATTTCTCTTTGACGACTTCCTTAATGTTGGTGTTGACGACATCGACGTTGGTATCGGGCATGAAGGCTTCTCCTATTTGCACAATTGAATCAGATCTTGCGGTTTGAGCGCCTTGTTCCGCGTGCAGCACTCGGCATACAGAAACTGCAAGATTTCGCGCAGCGCTTCGGTGTTGGCGGTGTAGCGCAGAAACGTGCCCTTACGCTCGACCTTCACCAGGTCTTCGTTCTTGAGCTTGTCCAGATGGTGAGAAAGCGTGGAGCCGGGAATTTCGAGTTCGTCCTGAATCTCGCTGACCACCAGCCCTTCAGGGTGCGCCGAGAGCAGCAATTGCATAATCCGGAGCCGCGGCTCGGTTCCCATGGCCGAAAACATGTCGGCATAGCGTGCAACGCGTTCACTGCTCGTTTGGGTCTTGCTGGCAGCACCAACCATATTTCGATAATACTAGAAATACAGATGCAAGTCAAGAAGTGTTTTTTCCCTGCACCCACTGGCGTGCCGATCTTTTCCGCGGCCAACTATACTGGTAGCCGTTTCGAAGAAGCAGTTCGTAGCTCGCACACCATGCCCGCTCCTACCATCGTCGAAGTCGAGGGCCGCAAGCTGACGCTCACGAACCTGGAGAAGGTCCTCTATCCCGCCGCAGGGTTCACCAAAGGGCAGGTGGTGGATTTTTATGTTCGCATTGCGCCGGTCCTGGTTCCGCATCTGGCCGGCCGGCCGCTCACCATGAAGCGCTATCCCGAAGGCGTGGACCAGGAATATTTCTTCGAGAAAAACGCACCCATGCATCGTCCGGACTGGGTGAAGACCGCGCCCGTCTGGAGCGAGAGCAACCATCGCACCATCCATTTCATTCTCGCCAATGACTTGCCCACGCTAGTGTGGATCGCGAATCTGGCATCGATTGAACTGCACCCGTCGCTTTCGCTGGCCTCTGACGTCGCAACGCCAACCATGATCGTTTTTGACCTTGACCCCGGCCCTCCAGCGAACATTGTGCAGTGCGCCCAGGTTGGCCTCTGGGTGCGCCAGATTTTCGATCACTTCGGGCTGCAGAGTTTTGCGAAGACCTCCGGCTCGAAGGGGATGCAGGTCTATGTTCCGCTGAACACCAGAACTAGTTACGAGCAGACCAAGTCGTTTGCCCACGCGGTGGCGCGCCTGCTCGAGCAGGAACATCCCGAACTGGTGGTCTCGGACATGAAAAAGGCGGTGCGCACCAACAAGGTCCTCGTTGACTGGAGCCAGAACGACCAGCACAAGACGACGATCTCGGTGTACTCGCTGCGCGCCCGCGAGCGTCCGACGGTTTCAACGCCGGTTACCTGGGAGGAAGTTGACCGAGCGCTGAAGAAAAAAGATGCAGGACTCTTGGTATTCGAAGCCAAAGACGTGCTCGCGCGTGTCGAAAAGATGGGCGACCTGTTCGAACCTGTGCAGACCCTGAAGCAGAAGCTGCCGCAGTTGACGGGGGTGGCTGCTGGATCGGAAAAGCAAGAAAGCGAGAACACCAGCATCGCCGCCGAGGCGGAAACGCGCCCGCACCCTAAGGCGACGAGAAAGACAAAAGGGAAGTCAGCCGCCGGCAAACGGCGCAAGTTATAATCCCCGCTCATATGACGCATCTCTACGTTGGCACATCGGGATGGGCGTATCCGACCTGGAAGCCCGCTTTCTATCCGGAGAAACTTGCGCAGAAAAAATTCCTGAACTTCTATGCCTCGAAATTGAATGCTGTCGAAGTCAATTACAGCTTCCGCCAACTGGTGAAAGAGACCACCGTCCAGAACTGGATCGCCGAAACGCCCGAGCATTTCCGTTTCACCATCAAGGCGCACCAGGTACTCACGCACATCAAGCGCTTGAAGAACGCGGAGCAATTCCTGCAACGCTTTCTCGGCACGCTGGAAACATTAGAGCGCGCCCGGCGGCTCGGCCCGTTACTTTTTCAGTTGCCGCCGAATTTCAAAGCAGATCAGATGGTGCTCGCCGAGTTTCTGAAAAGCTTGCCGCGGAATGTGCGCGCCGCATTTGAGTTCCGCCACGAATCGTGGTTCTCCGACGCGACCTGGAACACCCTGCGCGAGCGCAACATCGCGCTTTGCGTGGCCGAAACCGAAGAACGCGACACGCCCGACGTAGTCACCGCCGATTACGCTTACTACCGCTATCGCAAACCGACGTACACGGCCGAAGAACGCAAAGCAATGGTCGCGCGCATTCGAGAGCATCTTGCCGCCGGCCGCGATGTCCTCGCCTACTTCAAGCACGAGGAGACGCCGGAGGGTGTGCTGTATGCGGTAGACGTGTTGCAAGCGGTGGGCGAAGCGAGCGGTTAGACTTCACACCTTCGGCCCGCATCCTGCTCGTTACTTTTCGGGTTCTGCCTGACCTCGCATACTCATCGCATGGCCTCCGATGCCAACGTGCGCACGCTCTCTGCCTTCCTCGACTATCTTCGGGTGGAGCGCGGGTCCGCGAAACTGACGATTGCCGCGTACACCAGCGACCTGGCGCAGTTCGCCGACTTTCTGGAGAAGCGCCACGTGATTCTGAACCGAGCGCGGCGCGAAGACGTACGCGAGTACATCCAGGAATTATTTTCGAATTCGCTCGACGGGCGCTCCGTAGGAAGGAAGCTTTCCGCCATCCGGCAGCTTTACCGCCATTTACTGCTCGATGGCAAGATCGACAAGGATCCGACTCTGAACATCGATTTGCCCAAGCAGTGGAAGGTGCTGCCCAAAGCGCTGAGCCGCGATGAAGTCGGCGTCATGCTCGCCGCGAAGCCGCCGCAAAATGAAACCGTGCGAGGGCAGGCGCTGCGGCTCCGTGATCACGCCATGCTCGAGCTTCTCTATGCCGGAGGCGTGAGGGTTTCCGAAGTTGCCGACGCCCGGCTGGAAGACCTGAAACTGGAAATGGGATACATCCTGGTGCGGGGCAAGGGCGATAAGGAGCGCATGGTTCCGCTGGGAGTTCCAGCTCAGGAAGCATTACAGCAATACTTGAAGCAGAGCAGGGAACTGATTGCCAAGACAAGGAGTTCACCTCTGCTATTCCTCGGCGCTAGAGGCCGGAGACTGACCCGTCAGCGCATCTGGCAGTTGGTTGGGAAAGCCGGGCTCGCTTCCGGGCTTCCTTCGGGTCGCCATGCCAGTCCGCACATGCTGCGGCACTCCTGCGCCACGCACATGGTCGAGAACGGGGCCGATCTCCGGACGGTGCAGACCATCCTCGGCCACTCCGATATTTCCACCACCCAGATTTATACGCACGTGGCGCTTGACCGGCTAAAGAGCGTGTACGCGAAACACCATCCGCGGGCGAAGGCGAAGACAGCTTCTGGCTGCTAGCTGCTGGCTTCTAGCTGAACCAAGATCCGGTTTGGCCAGACGCTAGTAGCTAGAAGCCAGCAGCCTGAAGGTACAGGAGTGAAATCAAGCTCGTGATCTCGAACCGCAACAATCCGCGTACTACCGTCGAACGCGCCACCGACGACTTCCTCCGCCACCTGCGCGAGCGTAATGCTTCGGCGCATACCATCAAGGCATACGCCGGAGACCTCGACAACTTTGCCGCCTACATCGGCTCGCGCGGCTGGAACTCGCACGGCTGGAAAATGATCGACCACATCGCGATCCGTGGCTTCCTCTCGCATCTTTACGACCAAGGGTTGAGCAAGACTTCAGTCGCCCGAGCGCTGGCTGCGGTCCGCTCACTGTATCGCTGGCTGGCGCAGGAAGGTGTGGTTGAGCAGAATCCGGCAAAGCTGGTTTCGACGCCACGGCTGCCGAAGAAACTGCCGCGCGTTCCCACGATTGAAGAAATGAATTCCGTGCTCGACGGCAAGATGCCCGACGTCGCATCGTTTCCCGAACGCGATCGTCTGCTGTTCGAACTCCTTTACGGCTGCGGCATTCGCAATTCGGAACTGGTCGGCATCAATCTCGACGACCTCAGCCTAAGCAACGAAGCCATTCTGATTCGCGGCAAAGGGAAGAAGGAACGCTACGTTCCGTTCGGAGGCTCGGCGCTCGCGGCGCTATCCGTTTACCTGCCGTGGCGTCAGCAACTGCTCGCGGCGTTAAGCAACACTCTGAAAAAGACGATCCCGGCGAAAGGCATGCCCGCGCTGCTCATCAACCAGCGCGGCGGACGGCTCACCACCCGCAGCGTAGGACGCATCGTCAAGCGCATTGCCGTTGCCAAGGGACTGTCCCCGGAGGTTCATCCCCACACTCTGCGTCACGCCTTCGGCACGCACATGCTGGAAGAGGGAGCGGATCTGCGCGCCATCCAGGAACTGCTCGGTCACGAGCGGCTGGCGACCACCCAGCGCTACACGCGGCTCTCGGTGAAGCACGTGATGAAGGTTTACGATCAAACGCATCCGCGGGCGAAGTAAGCGATTTTCCCCATGTTTACTCGTAATGCAATAACCATCTCGATAAGGTACTCCCTACCCCCCTTTTCCCCGGTCTTTTGGAATCATGGGGTTAGGAGAAATTCCCGCCAGGTCTTTGGGTTTAAAGGACTTGCCGGTAAAGTCTTTGAAAACCAACAACTTATCTCTTGTCAAAGAGCGCTGAAAATTGGTTTGGGGCGGTTTCGAGGTGCATCCTGGTCGACGGATGCGGCTCGGAACCGCCCCAAGCAGATCTTCTATCGTTATCGTTGCGCACGACGGGTCTTACGTCAATGATTTCGATAACGGGTGGGGGTGATCCGAGAAATTGCGGCCGCCGAGGGTTAAATTGGCAGATGCCTACGTGCGCAATCGAGGTCTATGCTGAGATGCCGAATCATCTTCCGGATATGGCCCAGTTCGATCTTGTCAAATTTTGGAAGCGACCGATACACCCTGCCGCCATAAGTGATGACCCGGCTGTGCGTCGCGAGGCGGACCGTGGACCCGGGGGCGCACTCCTCTAGCATTCGCGACACGTCTGCATAAGGAGCGCTTGCGGACATTTCCTACGCTGCTTTGGGCAGAGAATATACGTCATTCATGTTATCGCTCGGCACAAAGCGCCTCCCTTGCTTATCTAGGCGCGCCACTGTGATCCGAGAGGGCCTAGATTCTGGAGATTCCCTTGGGAGTCTTGTGAATGGCTCAGGCGGCGGTGCGTTCGTGGATCGAATAGCCTTGAGGGCCTCTTCCCACAATTGCTCGTCCTCTGCATCCACTTCGGAGAAGAAGCGCCTTACCTCCGCCCTGAATTCCTTGAAGGTGCTGCTTTCTTGCGCAATATCGAACAATACTTCTCTGTACCGATTCCGAAAACGCAGGAAGGTTTCTTCGATGGTCTCGCCACATTCGGCGATTCCGCCGGGGCGCACGCCGTACATCCACCACTTTCCGTCCTCGTGTCGCATCAGGGCTCGCCCAGATAGGGTTATCCCCGCCAGGAAGCCTTGGCCTGAGATGGCGTCTTTGAGGGTCAGCATGATCGGGTGATTGATGTTGGCCATTGGACTCCTATCGGCACGAAGGGGAAGAAAAATTATGGCACGGCGATCCGGCATCGCGCCAGATTACGGATAGGCAGGTTGCGCAAACAGGTTTCAAAACTAAAGTGTATACGGCTTTCGTAATAGGGGCAACGTCCGTCTCTGGGGGCAGGCACACTTGCTCGTTGCCCTCAGCAGGAAATATTGTCGCATCGGTCGGGCTGGATTTCTGTGACGGCGCGCACAGGTTGGATGTGATGAAAAAAAGCTAGGCGTCGGATTCCTGGGACGAAAGCCCCGGCAGGTGTCGACGCAGAAAACGTCCCGTCTGCCCCATGTTGCCTACACAACAGCGGTAGTTTCAATGACGCAAGGGCTCCCCATCATCATGTTGTAGTGACTCGCATGTCCTAACTTGATGAAAACCTTTTGGAAAACATCAAGGTATTTCTTTACAGTGGTTTCATCAAGGGTCACGAACACGTCGTCCGCTACGGAGTGGGATGGGTCTTGGCGCATTCCGAAATTAGCCTATCTTTGAACTTCTGCTTATCGTGGCGGTAGCCGGTCAGTGCCCCCTGTAATTTATCGTCGTGCTTCGTCTTCACTGCCCAGCATTCATCCCTGAATCTGGACTCGATCTCCACTAGTTCACCGTACTTGCCGCCGGCTCCGTCAGTTCCTTGAAGAGTAAAGGTGAGCTGTTCGATTTTGTGGATCAGAGCATCGATGTCCTTCTTAGCTTGATCGATTTTATTCTGCGTCTCGATATCCTTTTGGCCAAGGGTAAAGATGCCCTTCAAGTCGGTGCTTTGATTAAAGTTGGTGTCGATGAAGTCACGGTTATAAACCAACGTCTCTAACTCAGTGCCGCGTTGCCAATGGACTGCGCAGGCCGGATACGGGCTAACGTCGTCGATCACACGCGAAACGGTAGTTTTGCCGGACCCGTTAGCCTGGATTATTCAAGAAGTCTCTAGCCAAAAAAGAAAGGATGCTCTAAAAGGAATGATGAACACTGGGTTTCGGCACCCAGCATCCCCTTTCGGAGCATCCATCGCTTGATACAAAGTGTTTTACCACAACTCAGCTTCTCCTTCTATCGACATCGACCCATCCACGCCGATTTTTCCGGCGGGCAGATCACCAGTGATGCCGGTCTGTTGCCGTTACGCTCCTTCGATCAGCGTCATCATCTGACCCGCGATTGGGCCGCTCTGCTCAGCGACCCGCGACAACGCGATCGCGTCCTTCATGACTCGCAGACCTTGCTGCGGCAACGCATCTATCAGATCGTCGCCGGCTACGAAGACGCCAACGACGCCGACCGTTTGCGCCACGATCCCATGTTGCAGATCGTCGCCGATCAAAAGCTGGGCGACGCGCTGGGCTCGCAACCCACGCTCAGCCGCTGGGAGAACGCGCCTTCCGCCCGCGATCTGGTGCGCCTGAGCGACCTCTGGTGCGAGCAGTTTATCCGCCTCTGCGGCGAGCAAGTCCGCCAGCGCGGCGAGATCCTGCTCGACCTCGACTCCACCGACGATCCCACTCACGGCCAGCAGCAACTCAGCTTCTTCAACGGCGCGTACGGCCAGCACATGTACCACCCCATGCTCATCTTCGAGCGCCACACTGGATGTTTGCTGGCGGCGCGGCTACGTCCGGGAAACGCTTCCAGTCATGCCCGCATCGTACCCATGTTGGTGCGCCTGGTGCCCCGCCTGGAGGCCGCCTTTCCCGGCGTGAAGATCAAACTGCGCGGCGACGCCGGGTTCGCTTTTCCCGTGCTCTATAAGTTCTGTGAGTTCTTCCACATCGAGTACGCCATCGGCATCCCCGCCAACTGCGTCTTCCAACAACGCGCCCAACCGCGGCAACAGCAATTAAAACGGCGCTATCGCCGTAGGCAAGTGCCACAGCGCAGTTTCTCCAGCTTCCGTCACCGCGCCCGCAGCTGGCCGCGCCAGCGCCGCATCTGCTACAAGGCCGAGCACACCGCTGCCGGAACCAACCTGCGCTTCGTCGTTACCAACTGCGCCGGCCGTGCCTCGCAGGTCTTCGCGTTCTACAACGACCGCGGCGAGTGCGAGAACCGCATCGAGGAATTCAAAAACGGCTTCCGCGCCGACCGCCTGAGCTGCCATCGCTTTCTGGCCAACGCCTTTCGCCTGTTGCTGCACGCCGCCGCTTACAACCTGGTCAACTTCTTTCGTCAGCAGTTGCCGCAGGCCTGGCGTTCGGCCCAGATCGAAACGCTGCGCGCTCAACTGTTCAAAATCGGCGCCCGCATCCGCCAGACCGCTCGCTGTATCCGCGTTCACCTCGCCAGCGGCTGGCCCTTTCAAACTCTTTTCCGCCACGCGGCGCTAGCTTTCCGCTCCGGCTAATCCTTTCTCAGCGGTCTTCGAATTTTCGTTCCCCTTACAGTCTGGCGGAGCCTTGCCCGAAAACAAGCCCGCATCACATTCCCCGCGATTCATCAGGCCCTCACGTTGCTCTGCAAGCCTCCCCATGCCTCTCAACCTATAAACAAGAGTGGCGCAAATAGAAAACCTCAACGCTCATGAATTAAGCAGGTTAGGGCCGTACACGAAATTGACGGACGAAAGGTCATCCATCTTTTCAACTTCAATTCCGTAACTGGCACATCTTGCTACCTCAATTCGTTCGATCATTGGAGTTCCAATCGATCCCTAAATCCGAGCCCTAGCGCTCATCTCTGCTGCGGTGCTCCTCCAACGAAAAAGGGCCACAGGTTTCCCCGTGACCCCCTCGGTCGGGATCATTATCTACCAGTCTCGGGTAAAGATACATAGGGCAATTTGGTGCGGGTTGGGTTGGGGACGAATGAGTCGGGCACCCGCCTCACTTTGGAAGAAGCTCATTACCCCCGTAACTTTTCTCCGGCACCCTCGTGCTTCAACATGGGAGGAGGAGTTTCCTCGCTCGCGCAAACGAAGCTGGGAACGATCGGAATCATAACAATGAGTAAAACTGCCAAGGAAAGTGTCCTGCTGCTATCGCTTTTCCTGATTGCCGCGTTGGTACAATTCTTCGCTCAATCGCTGCCGATGGCGCTGTGCTTTTACTTTTTGCCCACTTTGTACTCGGCGTACTACTTTGGACGCCGGCACGCGACTTTGACCGCGTTCGCGTGCGTGTTCCTGGTAGTTCTGCTGGACTTCCTGAACAATCTGATGCCGGCACATCGGGTGCTGGTGTTGCCAGGGGAGCGATTATTCAACTTTGCCATCTGGGCGGGAGTGTTGGTCATCATCGGCTACGTGATGGGCACGCTCTATGAGCGCAAGGAAGCGATGACTGCCGACGTCCGGGAAAGTTTCGGCGGGCTATTGCTGGTGCTGCAACACTTCATGGCCAACGAGAAGCTCGGCGTAGGTGAGAACCAGCGGCTGGTGCAAGCGTCGACCAGAACGGCAGAGGCGATGGGGCTGGGTTCCGATCGCGTCGATCTGCTCCGGTCGGCTGTGTTGCTGCGGGATTTGAGCAAACTCGGCATCACCAACGACATTCTGTACAAGGCTGCGGATATGAGCCGCGAGGAAGTGGTCGCGAGCTTTCGCAAGGGACATAAGACCGATGCGCGCACCCAAGCCGTCGGCAATTCTCTGCGGCGCGTGATTCCGATCATTGTGGCGCAGCAGATCTTGCACGAGCAAGGAGCGCGCTCAGTCAACGTCCCGATCGAGGCGCACATCCTGGCCGTGGCGGATGCTTATCAGAAACTGATCAGTGGCGCCAACGGCAAAGCTATGTCGCCGGACCAGGCTGAGCGGGAGATTATTGCCGGATCGGGCCAAAAGTATCATGCCGGAGTTGTCGAGGCCTTTGCCAAAGCCATGGGCATAGAAGCCAAGGCCGCGGGCGCGTAAAAGCACTGAATTACAAAGTTAAATTATAGAGTCAATGAGTTTCCGCTAACGCTGGACTCTTCGAGTCGGATTCTGGCCCGCGCGCGTGTTTTCCCGGCAGTTCTTTTTCTCCGAACTCTCTTTCTCTCAATCCCTGCCACATCCCAACCACTCTGGATTTCAGTTCGGCCGTCAGCCGTTCATAGGCTGCCTCACTCGCCTCACTAAGCGGCGGTGGTTGAATCGGCTTGCCGAATACCAGTTGCAGATCCGTGAACTTCGGCAAGGTCTTGTGGCGCGGCCAGGCTTCATAGAAGCCCTCGATTGCGACGGGAACAATCGGAGCTTGCGTGTGGATCGAGAGAATCGCGGCGCCCTTGCGGAATATTCTCGGGTTGCCGTCGTTGGTGCGCTCGCCCTCGGGATAGAGAACCAAGATGTGTCCCTGGCTGAGGCCAAACGCCCCGGCGCGCATAGCGGGCACCAGGTTCGCGTCTGGATCGAGCACTGCCACGCGAAGCCAGCGCGCCAGCCGCCGCATGAATCCTGCACCAAAAATATCGCTCGTGCCCAGCGCAAAGGTATCGCGAAACAGGCGATACGGCAGCGCCCCCACCATCACCAGCGGATCGATATAGCTCTGGTGATTCGAACAGATAAGGTAGGGGCCTTTTTCGGGTAGATTCTCGAGCCCGCGCACTTTGAGGTGAAAGCGGTCGAGCGCGAAAAGATAAATCAATTTCCCCAACAGAAAGAAAAAGACTTCAGCAAAAATATTGTGGCTGGTCAGTGCGAGGATCTCTGGATCGGTCACCGGCTCGTTCAAAATTGTGGACCAGACGGGTGTTGCCGCGCTGGTTTGGCCCTCGCCGCGGCTCGCGCTCGAAAGCACGGCGTCGACCAGGTCGCGCACCGAATACACTTCCGCCAACTGCGACTCCGGCACATCGCCGCCGAGTTGCTGTTCCAGGGCAGTCAGCAATTCGACGCGCTGCATGGAATCGAGTCCCAGATCGAGCTCCAGATTGTGACTGGGACGAATCGTGTCGAGCTGAGTGCGCAAAGATTCTCGCACGATGGCGAGGGCGCGCTTCACATCCTCACGCTCCAGCCACAGTTGCTCGTCGTTGGTGAATGGGGTTAGCGGCTTCGCCGCGCCAAGGTCGGAATCGCCGTTGCGGTTTTGTTGCAGCTCCCGAACTTTCTTTTCAATCTGGAAGCGTTTGAGCTTGCGCGTGGTCGTGCGTGGCAGGTCTTCCTGCCAGATGTCATAACTGCCCAAGCGTTTGGTGGATGCGATCTTGTGAGAGAGCGCTTCAATGTCGAAGCGGATCGCTTCTTTTGAGTTGACAATCTTGCGTTCGCGCAGCCGCTCAAAGTTAGGCACGACCACGGCATGCAACCGCTCCGACATCGGATCTCCCGGGCGCGCCTCCAGTGCCATCACGCAAATCTCTTTGATGTATTGCGCGTGCAGGTAGTGCGCTTCGACCTCCTCGGGATAAATATTCTTTCCGTTGGCGAGCACGATGACTTCCTTGCGCCGTCCGGTGATGAACAGATTGCCGCCGGAATCGAAGTAGCCGAGGTCGCCGGTGTAGAGCCAGCCGTCGCGAAGAACTTCCGCCGTGGCCTGGGGGCGATTCCAGTATCCTTTCATCACGATCGCGCCGCGGATCGCAATCTCACCCACTGGCGGCGCGCCGTCTTCCAGGGGTTGCGGGTCGACAATCCTGGCTTCGACTCCGGGAAAAGGTGGTCCGACCGAGCCAAAAACAACGCGCCGCCCCGGTGGGTTGATGAAGGCGCCGCCGCTGGTTTCGGTCAGGCCGTAGGCATTCAGCACGTCGATGCCAAAAGAATAGAAATCGCGGGCGATGGCGGCATCGAATCGCGAACCGCCGGTCACCAGATACCTCATGCGAGCGCCGAATGTGGCGTGGATCTTTCCAAAGAAAACTTTGCCGGCGTTGATTCCGGCCCGGCGCAGCGCGCGGTTGAACGCCATCAACACACGCACCAGCGACAGCATGAATTTGCCGCGTTGGTTCAGCGCTTTGAAAATCTTTTCGTGAATCAGGTAGAAAAACTGCGGCACTACGGCGAACGCGGTGATGTCGCGCTCCTGCAACGCACGCAGCAGTTCGGTAGTGTTCAGCGTTTCCAGGTACACGACGCGCGCGCCGTTGAACAGAGGCAGGAAAAGGTTCGCCATCTGCGCCAGCACGTGAAACATGGGGAGAATTCCGAGCAGGGCATCCTGAGGGCCGATCTTCATGGTGGCGAGCACTGAATTGGCTTCACCAACCAGGTTGGCGTGAGTGAGCATGACGCCCTTCGGATCGGCGGTGGTGCCCGAGGTGTAGAGCAGAGCGGCGAGATCGTCCTCGGCGGGGACAATGGGCTGAAAGCCGCCGGGCCCAGCCGCGAAAATGGAATCGAGATCGGCTATAAGGCTAGGTTGCTCGGTTGCGGTTGGCGTGAGATTCTGTTCCGCTGCCGCCGAAGTCATCACCAGACTTACGCCGCTTCCCGCGACCGCTTCCGCCGCCACAGGAAGATGCTTGATATCGCAGAACAACAGGGATGCTCCGCTGTCGATCAAGAGCTTTTTCACCTGATCGGCGTGGAAAGCGGTGTCGAGTGGAACCGCAGTTCTGCCGGCGGCGATGATTCCTAGATACGCCGCTACCCAACGCGGATGATTCGCCGCCAGAATCGCGACGCGCGCGTCGCGGGCAACTCCCGTCGAGAGCCAGTTCGCGACGCTCTCCGACATGCGGGTCAGTTCCGCGAAGGTGACACGCTCCACTGTCTGCTGCCGCTGAATCTCAAGGGCAATGTTGTCGGGGAACTTCCGGGCGGATTCCTGGAACCGCTGATAGAAGGTAGCCATGTCCGAGGTGAATATACTAAAGACGGCTCGCGAAAACTAGGAATCGCGCCGATCTTACCGGGGCTGTATCGCGGTGCCGGTCCTTCGCCATCCCTGCCGCATCTAATGTGCTAGGCTTTGAATGGTAGTTGGACGCGTGTCCTCTGAAGGGTTTCTTTTTTGATCAACGAATTTTTTGGCAAGATTTTTGGGACGAGGAATGAGCGCGAGATCAAGCGCCTGCAGCCTCGGGTCGCGGCGATCAACGCGCTCGAGCCGGAGGTGCAGAAGCTCTCTGACGATGAACTCCGCGGCAAGACGGCGGAGTTTCGCGCTCGCATCCAGGAGCGTCTGAGCTCCATCATCGATGAGCCGGATGCCGATCCCGACCGCCAGAAGGAAATCGAAGAACAGCGCAGTGGGGCGCTGAAGGAAATTCTCGACGAACTGCTGGAAAAAGCCTTTGCCGTAGTCCGCGAAGCCGGGCGGCGCGTGCTCAACATGCGGCACTTCGACGTGCAATTGATCGGCGGCATGGTTCTGCACGAAGGCAAGATCGCCGAGATGAAGACCGGCGAAGGCAAGACGCTGGTAGCGACCCTCCCCGTGTATCTGAATGCGTTGAGCGGTCGCGGCGTGCACGTGGTCACCGTCAATGACTACCTGGCGAAGCGCGACTCCGAATGGATGGGAAAGCTCTACAGCTTTCTTGGCCTGACCGTGGGCGTCATCGTCCACGATCTTGACGATGAGGAACGCCGCGCCGCCTATGCCGCCGACGTGACCTACGGTACCAACAACGAATTCGGATTCGACTATCTGCGCGACAACATGAAATTTGACCTGCATGATTGCGTGCAGCGTATGCACAACTTCGCCATCGTCGACGAAGTCGATTCCATCCTCATCGACGAAGCCCGGACGCCGCTGATTATTTCGGGCGCCAGCGAAGAATCCACCGACAAGTACTACAAGGTGAATCGCATCATCCCCAAGCTCGAAAAGGGCGAGGAAATCGATACCCAGCCCGGCGAGCCCAAGATCATGACCGGAGACTTCGTGGTGGACGAGAAGCACCGCAACTGCACGGTCACCGACGTGGGATGGGAAAAAGTCGAGAAGCTGCTGGGCATCGGCAACATCGCCGACCCAGAAAACTGGGCGCTGAAGCATCACGTGGAAACCGCTGTCAAAGCGCACGCGCTTTACAAGAAAGATGTCGAATACGTGGTGAAAGACGGCGAAGTGATCATTGTGGACGAATTCACCGGGCGCTTGATGCCGGGGCGGCGCTGGTCCGACGGGCTGCACCAGTCGATCGAAGCCAAAGAGAATGTGAAGATCGAGCGCGAAAATCAAACCCTCGCCACCATCACATTCCAGAATTATTTCCGCATGTATAAGAAGCTCGCCGGCATGACAGGTACGGCGGAAACGGAAGCGCCGGAATTCGACAATATTTATAAGCTCGAAGTACTCGTCATTCCAACCAATCGCGAGCTGCTGCGCAAAGAAAATCCGGACATTGTCTACCGCACGGAGAAGGAAAAATATTTTGCCGCCGCCGACGAAATTCAGAGACTGCACGAAAGCGGTCAGCCTGCGCTGGTAGGCACGACTTCGATCGAAAAGTCGGAACGCCTTTCCGAGCTCCTGAAGAAAAAGGGAATCAAACACGTCGTCCTAAATGCGAAGTATCACGAGCGTGAAGCGGAAATTGTGGCGCAGGCGGGACGTAAGGGCATGGTCACCATTGCCACCAACATGGCTGGCCGCGGCACCGACATTCTGTTGGGCGGCAACCCCGAATTCATAGCCAAGCAGGAATGCGTGAAGAAGGGAATTGCGCAGCCCATCCGCGCCGCCCAAGGCAAGATCGAAGCCGAGGTTGACGATCCCAACCGCACCGTCTGGTACTACGCCGGCAATGAATATGCGGTCCCGACCAATCAGTGGACCGAGATTTTTGCGCGTTACAAAAGTGATACCGACCAGGAACATCGGGAAGTGATCGAGGCCGGCGGGTTGCACATCTTCGGCACTGAACGCCACGAAGCGCGACGCATTGACAATCAGCTTCGCGGACGCGCCGGCCGCCAGGGTGACCCCGGATCGTCGCGCTTCTATCTTTCGCTCGAAGACGATCTGATGCGAATCTTCGCCAAGGAGTGGGTCTCTAACCTGCTGCAGCGTCTGGGCATGGAAGAGGGCGTTCCCATCGAATCGCGCATGATCACCCGCCGCATTGAGGCCGCGCAGAAAGCGGTTGAAGGGCAGAATTTCGAGGCCCGCAAACATCTGCTTGAGTATGACGACGTCATGAACAAGCAGCGTGAAGCGGTTTACGGCCTGCGCCGCCGTCTGCTGGAAGGCCTCGACCAGAAAGATCTAATCATCGAAGACTACGTCTCCGGGATTCTCGGCGACCTGCTCGACCGGCACTGTCCTCCCAAAGAGCACGTAGACAACTGGGATCTAAAAGCTCTGAAAGACGCAATCATCGCCCACTTCGGCATCGATATCTACAAGGAAGGCCTCAAGCCCGAGCGCATGAATCGCCAGGAACTGGGCGATGCCATCTTCGACAAGATCAAAGAGCGCTATGACGCGAAAGAGAAGCTGATCGGCGCCGATGCCATGCGCTATCACGAGCGCATGATCATGCTGAGTGTGATCGACGCGCAGTGGAAAGATCACCTGCTCTCGATGGACCACCTGAAAGAGGGCATCAACCTGCGCGGCTACGGCCAGCATGATCCGCTCATTGAATACAAGCGCGAGTCCTACGACATGTTCGAAGAGATGATGCAGCGCTTTCAGGAAGAGACAGTTCGCTACCTGTATCTGATGCAAATCATGGAGCGTCCGCGGGAAGCGAGTGCAAGGCCGGACGCTGGGCCCGAGGGGCTGTCCGGTGAGGGGCCCGAAATTGGTTTACCCTCAGTCATCACCGGCGGCCGGGGCGGCAATGGACGCCCGCCGCGTCAGATCGCTACCTCTGTCGACGAAATCGAAGAAGCCTTCCAGCGCAGAAAGAAAAAGGAACTGGAACAAGCGCGCATGGCCGGAGCCGGCGATATGCAAGTTCAGCAGGTAGTGCGTTCCGGGGCCAAAGTTGGACGCAACGATCCTTGTCCGTGCGGAAGCGGCAAGAAGTATAAGAAGTGTTGCGGCGCCTCAGCCTAGGAATTTCCGCGGCGGTCACTAAGCGTAGAATTCTCCAGACATTCAAACGCAGATCTCGGTGGGAGGCGACATGGTCGGGAACCCTTTCTTTCGAAGCGGTGTAAGGTGGGCAGGAAGCGTCAGCGCGGTGGTCGCGCTCTTTTCCCTGGCACTTTTCTTTGCTGTGCCTCTTCATTCGGGTTCGTCTCAGCCGGACGCTTCCCACGATCCCCGGCTGCGCAAGGCTTATCGTTTCCAGCAGGGCGGCTGGATGTACGTTCATCTAGAAGGCTCGCCGTCCGAGATCGGCTTCCAGCACGGGTATCTTCTGGCGCCCGAAATAGAGGACGCTTTTCACGCTATTCAGTTCCAGGACACGCATCGAACCAAGCGGGATTGGGAGTTCTTCCGCAAGGCCGCCCGCGAGATGCTGTGGCCACACATCGATCCTGAGTATCAACAGGAACTGCAGGGGATCGCGGAAGGAGCCAAAGCGCATGGAACCAACCTCGACGTGTATGACGTGGTCGCACTCAACGCCTTCGAGGAAGTTCCCGACTACTACCTCCCCTGGCTGAACAAACGCGAACATGCGGTGAACGCACCCAAGCTGGTAGCACCCGGCAATTGCAGCGCGTTTATTGCCACGGGCAGCATGACGAAGGACCACCAGATCGTGATGGCACACAACGGCTGGACCGGCTACCTGACCGGTTCGCGCTGGGTCATGATGTTCGACATCGTTCCGGCGCACGGCAATCGCATCCTGATGGATGGCTTCCCTGGAGTGATTACGAGCGACGACGACTTTGGCCTCAATTCGGCTGGCATCATGATCGCCGAAACTACTATCAGCCAGTTCGAAGGCTGGGACCCCAACGGCAAGCCTGAGTTCATGCGCTCCCGCAAAGCCCTGCAGTATGCCAATTCGATTGATGACTATGTCCGCATCATCAAGGATGGTAACAACGGAGGCTATGCCAACGATTGGCTCATTGGTGATCGAAAGAGTGGGGAAATCGCCTACTTGGAACTCGGCCTGAAGAACACTCCTTTGTGGCGCAGCAAAGATGGCTACTTCGTGAGCTCTAATTTCGCGCGCGATCCAAAGGTACTCGCCGAGGAAGCTCCGGCTTTCGACACGAAGGATCTCTCGTTGTCTTCCAATGCGCGGCGCGTGCGCTGGGAGCAGTTGATGGGGCAGAACAAGGGCAAGATCGACGTGGAAATGGCGGAGCAATTTCTGGCCGACCACGCCGACAGCTACGATAAGAAGGAGCAGGCCAACGAACGCTCACTGTGCGGCCACGTCGATGCATCGCCGCGAGGAGTGAAGGAATGGGACTGGACACCGAACAATCCCGGCGGTGCAGTACAAGGCAAGGCCACGGACAGCAATATGGCCGGCAAGATGAGTCTTCGGGCCCGCGCCGGCCATCCTTGCGGGGCGGACTTTCTGGCTAAGGATTTTCTTGCCCAGCATCCGGAGTATGACTGGGAGAGGCCGTTTTTGCGCGACATGAAAGCCGGCCCGTGGACGACGTTTACGTCGGGACAAACGTCCCCCAGATAAGCGTCCTGGGTGATTGTGGTGGTGCGAGCGGCGCTCATGTTCAGGCCCAGAGCGCGGGGGTACAATAGATACGGCAGTAGCGAGGAGGCTCCCTATGATCGCTCTGCGCCTGGTTCATCTCATTGAGTCGCACTCCGAAGAACTAGCCGAAAGTCTTCTGCACAAAATGGAACGCTCCGACCGGGCGGCTTCCCTGCGAAAAGTTCCGCCGCACGAGATCCGCGGGAGGGCGCACGAGATTTACCGAAATCTCAGCGATTGGCTGTTGACCAAAACCGACGAAGATATCGAGCACGTATACATGGCTCTCGGCCGTCGCCGCGCCGAGCAGGGAGTCACGATGAGTGCACTCTGCTGGGCGCTCTTGATGACGGAAGAGAATCTCTGGGACTTCCTGGAGTTGGAAGGCATGCGAGAAAGGCCTCTGGAAATCCTCGGGGGCTTCGAACTCTTGCGCCTGCTCGACCAGTTCTTCGATCAGGCCGTCTACTTTGCCACCCTCGGATACGAAAGCTACGGGAGCGAAAAGCGGGCGGAAGGGCGCGAGCATCTGGCACGCTCGGCCTGACGAAACAGCCAAACTGGACGGTAAATTGGTGTCGCGAGTGCGGCGCGAGGAGTTGCCTATCGGCGCCCCTGTATCCGCCGTGGCGAAGGTTTCCTGATACCCACCGCCCGAAACGTCATCTCCCTGGCTGTGCTGTGCGTGCGGCGCTTCCATGCGAAGAACATGGGTGCATAGGTCTGAGTGATGTAATCGCCGCGGCCGATCCCGAGCGCGCGAGCTGTGCGGTCAATCCAGCGCGACGGTCCCTCGATCTCGCCGAAGTTTCCGATGGGAGTCTCATCCAGCACCACGTGGCCCGTGCCGTCGCTCCACTCCGCGCGATATTTTTCATAGCGAAACGAGGGTGCGAAGCCGAGCGCGCGCAGCACACCGTCCATCTGCTGGCCGTTCTCCACCCGCGTTTCCAGTTCAACCCGCACTTTATGGCGGCCGGCCATGCCTTTCGCCTTGTGCGTCAGCACCCAGACTTCGCCATATTTACGCAGCCGCAGCATTTCTCCTCTCTTGCGCAGCTTCTGGCCGGGCAGATCGTAAAGAGAATTCATTTCGTGGGTGGAGCGGATGCGCTGCTTGAATCCCGCTTGCTTCAACGCCCGCGTGACTGCGGGCAGATTCTCAATCCGAAATTTGATTTCGATTTCCTTCGGCATACGGAAATCATAACCGCCGAGACGCCGAGAACGCGGACAAAAACTGGCAGAAATGATTCACTGCGGACCCTCGGGAGTTCCTGCCCAAGCATTTCTCTCCGCACTCTGCGTCTCGGCGGTTAAGGTTTTGGCTCGATCTCGGTATCTCGTTCCCGCCGATGGAACCAGCTCATGTGCGGCAGTTCGCGCTCCACTTTTCGTCGTTTCGCGATCAACTCCGCCGTGATAGAAACGGCGATCTCTTCCGGAGTAATGGCGCCAATGTCGAGACCGACTGGGGCATGGACGCGGTCAAACAAATGCGCGGGCAGGCCTTCCACTTGCAACTCTTTGAAGATGGTGATCGTCTTCCGCTTCGAGCCAATCATCCCGATGTAACGCGCCGGCGTCTGTACTGCCCAGCGCAGCATTCGCATGTCGTCGCGGTGCCCGCGGGTGACGATCACGATGTACGAAGATTCGCTCGGCGCAAGCTGCGCCGCAGCCTTGTCGAAATCTTCGGCGATTATCTGCTGCGCCTCGGGAAAGCGTTCGCGGTTGGCGTAAGCTTCCCGATCATCCACCACCGTGACGTCGAATCCGGCGATTCGCGCAACCTTATAAAGGCTTGCTCCTACGTGACCTGCACCGAAAATATAAAGATCTGCTGGAGGTAAAATCGGTTCTACGAAGATCTCCAGCGTTCCACCGCAGACGAGGCCGGTGTCGTACTTTGGATTTTGGTTCAAATCAAACGTCAGGGTGCGCGGCCGCTCCGATTCCATCACTTCGCGCGCCATCTGCCAGACGTCGGCCTCAACACAGCCACCGCCGATGGTACCCACGATGGAACCATCGTCGCGCACCAGCATCTTCGCAGTCTTGAACGACGGAATCGACCCGCGCACATTCACAATGGTTGCCACGGCGCCGCGCCGTCCTTCCTTTCGCAGGCGGACGATCTCCTCGTACAGGTCCATAGCGACGATTATTGGGGGTGTGACAGAAGCAAGTCAAATGAAGGCGAACGGTCAGGCCACCAAATCAAAAGCCCCGGGTCATCACTCCGGGGCTACTGGTGTTTCGCCAGTGGATACATATGACGCGGCCCGCACTCTGATCGTCTCGCCGCTGAGACGGCCTGTCAAGAGTACTTTTGGGGTACTTTTGTGAGTGACTGCACGGAGGGCGGCAGACTCGAACTGGAGTGGCTGATGGAGCCACTCACCGGTTTCGCGGACCGTGTCCAGTACCCGCTGGAAACACCCTCCAGACATGGCCTGCGATTCGAACTCTACGACTCAGCGGGAAGGCATTGCTGTGCGACTTATCACATTGCATTTGGTACATTTCGGTTTAGTATCGATTCCCTAAATGGTATTGGCGTTTGCGAGTTCCAGGAGCCCTCATGAAAGCCGTTCGCATTCATCAGTTCGGAGGACCTGAAGTCCTAACCTACGAGGACGTTCCCGATCCCAAGCCGCGCAAAGATCAAGTCCTTGTCCGCGTGCGAGCCTGCGCTCTCAACCATCTCGACCTCTGGGTGCGCAAAGGCCTGCCTGGCGTCAATCTTCCGCACATTCTCGGCAGCGATGTTGCCGGCGAAATCGTCGAGGTAGGCGAGTACATCCCCGACTTCAAGCCCGGACAGCGCGTGCTGGTCGCGCCCATGCATTTCTGCAATCACTGCGCCAAGTGCATCGCCGGCCTGCAGAATCTGTGTCGCCAGTTCACAGTGCTCGGCAACGGCGTCGACGGCTGCAACTGCGAGCTGATAGCGGTGCCCGCGGTCAACGTTATCCCCATCCCCAATTCGCTCGATTTCAACGAAGCCGCCAGCGTGCCGCTGGTCTTCCTCACCGCGTGGCACATGCTTACGGGACGCGCCGCCATACGCCCCGGCCAAACCGTGCTGGTGCTGGGCGCGAACTCGGGCGTGGGAATTGCCGCCATCCAAATCGCGAAACTGTTTCACGCTCGCGTTATCACAACCGCTGGCGACGAGCGCAAAATGGAACGCGCCCGCGAACTCGGCGCCGATTTCGTGATCAACCACTATCAGCAGAAGATTTCTCAGGAAGTCCGCAGGATCACCAACTTCGAGGGTGTCGACATCGTCGTCGAGCACGTCGGGCACGCCACCTGGGACGAGAGCGTCAGGTCGCTCAAGGCCGGCGGCACGCTCGTGACCTGCGGCGCCACCACGGGACCGAAAGTCGAGCTCGATCTGCGATTCCTGTTCTCACGCCAACTCGCGTTGCTCGGGTCGTACATGGGTACGATGAGCGAACTCCACGAAGTGCTCGGCCACGTCTTTGCGGGACGGCTCAAGCCGGTTATCGACCATACGTTCCCTTTGCAAGAAATCCGCACTGCTCACGAGTACATGGAGAAAAGCCAGATGTTCGGCAAGATCGTGCTGAACCCGTAGGGTCTCGCGTTCTTGGCCCAAGCGGGATTGTTGGCAGTACAATCGGCGTCGCGTGTTCTTCGAGATTATTGGCCGCATCTCGGATGTTGAGACGATTGCCTCAGGCAAGGGCATTCGGGAACACCGTCGGCTACGAAAGTTCTACGGCGGAAAATCTTGGAGAAAGCTGAAGGGAACGGCGACGGTCGAACTGGCGGATGGTACCATGTGTCATGCCGAGCTGCATTGGTATGAAGCGCGCGGCATTGGCGCGAAAGAAGTCAAGATCAAGCGCATTTTAGAGATCCAATGAAGCGAACTGAGCCGCGATTTGTCGTCTGTGTGAAGAACAAGGAGTTTGCTGCTTCGCTCGAGTTGCGCAAGCTCTACCAAGTCGTCTCTGATGACCGCGCGACAAAGCTTCATCAGATTCGGGTGATCGATGAGTCCGGAGAGGACTATCTCTATCCGGAGGAATTCTTTGTTCCTGTTCAACTTCCGCAGTCTGCGGAAAAGGCGGTTTTGCGCGCAGCCTCAGTCAGAGGCGAATAGCAAACGACTTTCTGCAGGCCCTTCATCCCTTCATCCCTTCCTTTCCGCTGCGCACTCGGCGTCTCTGCGGTTAAAATATAGCCATGGCGCAAGAGCTCAGCTTCGGCCCCTACGTTGACGTCGAAAACGGCAAGAAGGTAGTCAAGGAACTGGTCTACGGGGACGGCGTGCCCGAAGGCATTGTCATGACCACGCTCGACGCGGTCGTTAATTGGAACCGCAAGAATTCCATCTGGCCGATGACGTTTGGCCTCGCTTGCTGTGCCATCGAAATGATGTCGATGGGGGCGTCGCGTTTCGATATCGCGCGTTTCGGCGCCGAAGTGTTCCGGCCATCGCCCCGCCAGTCGGACCTGATGATTATCGCCGGCCGCGTCTCGAATAAAATGGCTCCCGTCATTCGCCAGCTCTACGAGCAGATGCCGGAACCGAAGTGGGTCATCTCGATGGGGGCGTGCGCGACTTCGGGCGGCGTTTTCCAGAATTACGCGCTGGTGCAGAGTGTGAACCAGGTGATTCCCGTGGATATCTACGTCCCCGGCTGCCCGCCGCGTCCCGAGCAGTTGATCTATGCAATCACGCTGCTGCAGGAAAAAATCATGATCGAACGCGGCTCGATGAAGAAAGCGTTGAATCTGGTGCCGGCAAACGAGTAACCCCGCTCTCAGCTTACAAACAATAATCTTGTCATCCTGAGCGAAGCGAAGGACCTGCTTCTCGCCGCAAAAACAGGTCCTTCGCTTCGCTCAGGATGACAAATTAAATTCTATTGCTTCATCCTCGTCGCCATCTGCCGCTCCGGCGGCGTCATCTGGTTCCAGACCGCGCTCAAATCCTTTTCCAGAATCTGATTATTCGGATCCACTCGCAGCGCCAGCGCAAACCATGAATAGGATGTTGGCAGATCGCGCGGCACACAGTGGCCAGTGGCATACATGGTTCCGAACGCGCTACGGGCCTTGGCGCTGGACTTGGCCGAAGCGGCCTTCAGATATTTCACTGCCTGGTCACAGTTTTCATGCGCGCCTCGCCCGTAGAGATAGACCTCACCTTTGCGGAAGTCCGCGTCCCCGGTGTCAGCCGCGGGCGGCGCGGGCAATTTAGACGCTTTGGCCGAGATCGCGCTAGGCTCGCGTTTTGCCGGCCTCGCCGGCTTTACTACGGCTGCGGGCTTTGCCACTGGTACCACGCTTTTCGGAGCAGGTGCGGGAGTGGTGCTCGCAGGTTCGGGGTTAGCCTCTGGAACACGGCCGTCTGGTACTGCTGCCGATGGAACCACCGGCTGCGACGAGGCCGCATCGGTCGCTGGAGCCGCCTCCTTGGCCGCCGGCTTGGTCGAGAGCGGCTCAGCCGGAGCTTCACCAGTGCTCGGAGCCTCGACCTCCGATTTTTGGCTCTCCGCAGCGCCGAGATAATTTGTGTACGTCCACCAGCCGGCCCCGCCCAATGCGGCCAGCAGAATCACCATCAGCAGAATCCGCCATCGGCCGGTCTTGGGTTGCTCAGGCTCGAAAAAGGAATCCAAGCCGGAGAAAGATGGTTCCCGCAGCGACTCCATACTCGGCTGAATCGGGCCCGGTTGATTCAATCCCAGTAGCGAGGGCGTGGCACTCGGCGTCTGCTTGTTTGCGGACCTGGTCACGGTTGCTGCAACCGGAGGCCGCCGCACTTCCGCGGTTGCTGCTCCCGCTGGCCGCGGAGCTTCAAGCGAGGTACCACACATTCCGCAAAAGCGGAACGTGGGCGGATTATCTTCCCTGCAGTTCGGGCAGATCACGATGGTTCTCCGGATGTCCTTTCCTACAGTTTAACTCCAGTCGGCGGTGTCACTTCGGTTGTCCGTTCATATTAGAATGCAAACGCCCGGTTTCCGCTCATGCCGAAAACCCCTAAAGCCCAGCCCACACTCGCCGCCAGGCACTTTGAGGCGAGGCTTGAGCGCATGCGTTCGCGCCTTAACTGGGTCATCATCCACCTGCCTTTCGATGCCGCAAAAGTCTGGGGAAGCCGTGGCCAGATCAAGGTGAGAGGCGAAATCAATGGATTTGCCTTCCGCACTTCGTTGTTTCCCACCCGCGAGGGGCGGCACATTCTGCTGGTCAACAAGCGGATGCAAAAGGGAGCGAGAGCCGTGGAAGGCAGCGTCGCCCGTTTTCAGATGGAACTCGACAACGAAAAACGGACGGTAACTATCCCCAATGAGCTCAAGCGCATTCTCAGCGAAGGCCGCGCTCTTCGCCGCTGGTATGACAAACTGAATCAGTCCACTCGCAACGACATCGCCAAGTGGATCACCGAGCCGAAGAACGCCGAAGCTCGAGTGCGCCGTGCGCAGCAAATTGCGGAACGCCTGCTCGCGGTCATGGAGGCGGAACGGGAACTGCCTCCGATTTTGCAGGTGGCGTTTACGCGCCATCCCCGCGCTGGCGAAGGCTGGGGTTTAATGTCGGCGTCGCGCCGGCGCGGACACCTGTTTGGGATCTTCTACTACAGAACTCCGGATGCTCAAGCTCGCCGCATCGACAAAATGCTCGATGACGCGACCGCTCTAGCGGACAAAATGAGTGACAAGAAGAAATGAACGATATTCGGAGGACGTATATGAATTCTCAAGTCAATTCGCGCCTCGGCCAGGAACTCCTCTACCTTGCCCACGCCGACGTTGCTGCCATTGGAATGGGCATGGCGGAAATCATTACGGCGCTGGAGCGCATGTTTCGGGAGAAGGGTGAAGGGCGCGTCGAGATGCCGCCCAAAATCGGCATTCACACCATGCCTGACGCGTTTCTCCACGCCATGCCGGCCGCAATTCCGTTGCACAAGGCTGCCGGCATGAAGTGGGTCGGCGGATATCCCGACAACAGCCAGCGTGGATTGCCGTACATTACCGGACTGCTCGTTTTCAACGATTTTGAAACCGGCGTCCCCGTCGCGCTCATGGATTGCACATGGATTACCGCTCAGCGCACCGGTGCTGCCACGGCGGTAGCCGCAAAATATCTGGCGCGGGCGGAGTCGGAAAGTGCGGGCATCCTCGGGTGCGGCGTACAGGGGCGCAGCAATCTGGAAGCGCTGAAAGTTCTATTCCCCCTGAAAAAAGTCTATGCCTACGATAAACAGGTTGGTCGTGCCCTGGGTTACGCGCTGGAAATGAGTGAGCAACTGGGAATCGAAGTCATTCCCGTGAGCGACCCGAAAGAAGCGGTGGTTCGGAGCGAGATGGTGGTCACCGCGGGCCCGATTCTGCGCGTCCCGCACGCCACCATTCAACGCGGCTGGCTTGCGGAGGGCGCGTTTGCCTCGCTGGTGGACTTCGATTCGTACTGGCATTCCAGCGCCTTGCAGCAAGCCGATAAGTTCTGCACCGACGACGTGCCGCAGCTTCATCATTACCGCGAGCTCGGATATTTTCAGGACATCCCAGCCATCCATGCCGACCTGGGAGAGTTGGTTACCGGCCGCAAGCGAGGCCGGGAGAATGCCGAGGAGCGCACAATGGCCTGTAATTTAGGGCTCGCCCTCGACGACATCGCGGTGGCGCCGTTGATCTACGAGCGCGCTTTAGAGAAGGGAATCGGGACTTGGCTGCCGCTCTAGGTCGTTTGACCGCCCGTCGTTCTGCATAGCACAATGCACAAGCGCCGCTTGTGGGCGGCCGCTGTCTTGGGGATGCGTATGAAATCACGTTTTCCAGCTGTTGTCGCCGCTTCGATAATTGGTTTGGCATTCGTCACCGCGCTCGCCGCTCAGAATTCGAACTCCCAGCCGGGAACTGCGAAGCGCGCCATCACCGAAAAGGATCTGTTCAATTTCGTCTGGATCGCCGACCCCCAGGTTTCACCCGATGGATCCCGTGCTCTCTTTACCCGTGTCGTCACCGACGAGAAGCGCACAGGGTACGAGACCTCTATCTGGGGCGTTGCCACCTCCGGCAGCGAAGCTCCCATGCGCCTGACCAACGGCAAACATGACGCGCATGCCCGCTGGTCACCGGACGGCAAGCTGATCGCCTTCGTCCGCGGCGGAGAGAAAGACGATAGCGGCAAGCCTCGTCCGGCGCAGATTGCGATTCTGTCGCTGGCGGGCGGCGAAGCTCGCATTATTACCGATCTGCCGAAAGACGCGACGGGCCCAGTCTGGTCGCCCGACAGCAAGCGCATCGCGTTCTTAAGTTCGACAACGCCTGAAGATATCGAAAAGGAGCAACACAAGAAGAATGACGCGAAGGCTGGGGCCGCGAACGCCCAAGAATCCGCGACCGTGGGCAGTTCGGCGGCGGAGGGCGAACACGAATCTGACATCCACATCATTACCCGCGCCGTGTACCGGAGCAATGACGAGGGGTATCTCGACTTCAAGCGACACGAGCACATCTGGGTAATTGATGTTCCGACTACGTCCGACGAACCGGCCAAGCCCCTGCAGCTTACCAGCGGTGACTATGACGAAGGCGAAATCGTCTGGGCGCACGACGGTTCGCGCGTCTACTTTCTCACCCGCCGTATTGATGAGCCTTATTACGAAATGCCGAGCACGGATATTTATTCTGTCGGATCCACGGGAGGCACGCCCGAAAAGCTGGCTACCGTTCCCATGGGAATCCGCGATCTTACGCTCAGCCCCGATGGCCGCCGAGTCGCGTTTCACGGTTCCGTGACGCAGCCCGTCCGCTCCTACTCGCAGCCCGATCTTTGGATCATGGATCTTGCTCCCGCTGCGAAGTACCGCAACCTTACTGCGGCCTACGACTTCGATATGGGCAGTTCCGTCTTCGGCGACAACGCAGCCCCTCGCGGCGGCAGCGGCGCTACGCTTCACTGGTCGCCCGACGGGCACTGGCTCTTGGACATTGTGGAAAAGCAGGGACGCACGCTGCTAGTTCGTGTGGATACGCAAACGGGCGCGGTTACAGAAATTACTCGAGGCGATCAAGCGGTGCTGGATTTCTCCATCACGCCCGATGCGCGCACGGCCGTTGCCCTCGTTTCTACGCCCATGATGATCGGCGACCTGTTCGCAGTGTCTTTGAGCGGAGCCCAAAACGGCACGCAAACTCGCATCACCGACGCCAACAAGCCGCTCTGGTCGCAGCTCAACCTGACCGCGCCGGAAGAAATTAATTACAAGAGCTTCGACGGTCTGCCCATTCAAGGATGGATTCAGAAGCCACCTGACTTCGATCCCGAGAAAAAATATCCCTTGATCCTCAACATCCATGGCGGGCCACACGCCGCTTATGGCTGGGTCTTCGACCACGAATTTCAATGGATGGCGGCCAAGGGCTACGTGGTGCTTTACATTAATCCGCGCGGCTCGACCAGCTACGGGCAGGATTTCGGCAACATCATTCAGTACCACTATCCGGGCGACGATTACCGCGATCTGATGGTGGGAGTCGATGAAGTCCTCAAGCGCGGCTACGTCGATCCCAAGAAACTCGGCGTCACTGGTGGCAGCGGCGGCGGCGTGCTCACCGACTGGACGGTCACCCAGACCGACCGTTTTGCCGCAGCGGTGTCACAGCGCGACATCTCCAATTGGGCCTCATGGTGGTACACCGCAGATTTCACGTTGTTCCAGCCTCGCTGGTTCAAAGCGCCTCCCTTTCAGGATCCGAAAGACTATGCCAACCGCTCCGCCATCACCTTCGTCGAGAAAATCCACACGCCCATGATGTTTATTCTGGGTCAGGCCGACTACCGTACTCCACAGGACTCGGGCGGAGAGCAATTGTTCCGCGCACTCAAGTTTTTGAAGCGCCCGACTGCCATGGTCGTCTTTCCGCGCGAAACCCACGAACTATCGCGCTCGGGCGAGCCCTGGCATCGGATTGAGCGGCTCGACAATATTGTGGGATGGTTCGACAAATGGCTGATGGGCGTGCCCCACCCGGAATATGAGGTACGGCCGGAAAAATCGGAAGCGAAATCCGCAGGCATTAAAGCGGACTTAAGCGGCAACGCATTTCTCACACTCTGAAAACTGCTCGTCCTCAAGACTCATAATGCGTATAATTGAATCGTTTTAATACCGGTCTCTTTGACCTGGAGGCGTGCGCGTGAAAATTCCTGTCGCCCTTCTCGCCGTGGTCACGATTCTCAGTCTTTTCTCCGCGGCGCAAACCATTACCGTGGATGTCTCGCACGCCGCCAACCACTTTGTCCCCAGTGAAACCCTGGGAGCCGGTGTCGATCGTATTCCCGCCGAGGCTATCGACAAAGATCTGCTTCCAGCCTCGCTCGAGGCAACACTCGCCTCCGGCTGGCAGCCCGTGTCTTACCGCCAGAATACCGAGTTGGCGGTTGAAGCCTGGCATTGGAATCCGCAGGGAACATGGAGCGATCCGGCGGGCAAAGGTTATTTCACGGGAGCCTCAGTTCCCACCGAGAGCCTGCGCTACTCCTACGGATATTCTCTTCCTCGCCGTGGTTTCACCCGCAACGACGGCACCGAAAACGTCGGTTACTCCCGCCTCACCGACGGCGACCTCAACACCTTCTGGAAGAGCAATCCGTATCTGACCGAGCATTTCACTGGCGAAAGTGACGCTCTTCATCCGCAGTGGATCGTTCTCGATCTGGCGCAGCCACAGCCCGTCGATAGCCTGCGCATCGCGTGGGGCGAGCCTTACGCTACCCACTACCTCGTTCAGTATTGGACCGGCGACGATGCCATCCGAGCACCCACCCGCGGCGTCTGGCAAACTTTCCCGCAGGCTGCCGTCACCGCCGGCAAGGGCGGTACCGAAACTGTCCGCCTCGTTACGGCTCCGCTGGCTGTGCGCTTCGTCCGCATCTGGATGACGGGGTCTTCCAACACTTGCGATGCCGACGGCCCCTCCGATATCCGCAACTGCGTCGGCTACTCCATCCGCGAACTCTACCTTGGAACGACAACCGCCGACGGAGAGTTCCACGATTCTCTGCGCCACACCACCGATCAGGAGCAGACGACTACCTATTGCTCTTCCGTTGATTCCTGGCATGAGCCTTCGAATCTCAGCTCAACTCGCCAGGCCCAGGTGGGCTTTGACCTTTTCTTCACCAGCGGCGTCACCCGCGGACTGCCCGCCATGATTCCGGTGGCGCTGCTCTACGATACCCCGGAAAATGCGGTGGCCGAGATTGCGTACATCAAGAACCGGCATTATCCGATTTCCTACATCGAGATGGGCGAGGAAGCCGACGGACAGTTCATGCTCCCCGAGGATTACGCCGCGCTCTATGTGCAGTGGGCGACCGCGCTGCATCGCCTCGATCCTACGCTGAAACTGGGTGGCCCTTCCTTCACCGGCCAAAACAAAGACATCGAAGTCTGGCCCGACTCGAGTGGTCGAGTTTCCTGGACTGGGCGCTTCGTCGACTATCTGAAGCAGCATGGACGCATGAAGGATCTCGCCTTCTTCTCCTTCGAGCACTATCCCTACGACCCCTGCAAAACTCCGTGGGGAGTTCTTTATGACGAGCCCGAACTTATGCGCCATATCATTCAGGTGTGGCATGAAGATGGCGTCCCCGCCGACGTGCCGATGTTCGTCACCGAAGGTAATCTTTCCTCCGGCGCCAGCGAAACCTATCAGGATATTTTCTCCGGCATCTGGCTGGCGGATTATATCGGATCGTTGCTCGACGCCGGTGCCAAAGGCGTTTATTACTTCCATTATCTCCCCTTGCAGATGGAACCGGGGTGCAACGATTCTCCGGGCACCTTTGGCATGTTCACGGTTGACGCTTCCTACAAAATTCAGCAGCCCCTGGCGCAATTCTTCGTCGCACAGCTCATTAACCTGGAGTGGGCGCAGCCCGGCGGCGGAGAGCATCAGGTCTATTCGGCGAAGGCTGATGTCGACGACGGCGCTGGCCGCGAACTGGTCACCGCCTACGCTTTAGCGCGCCCCGACGGCAATTGGTCACTGCTCGCGGTCAATCGCGATCAGCAAAATGGTCACCGCGTCCACATCGAGTTTCGTAACGGGGCCACGTCCGTTGGTGGTTTCTTCGGGCCGGTTGAGATCGCAACCTTCGGCATTGGTCAGTACAAGTGGCACCCGCCGCTGACTCGCTTCATGGCGCACGCTGAACAAGCCGCTAAGCGCACCACCGTCGCTTACACGAACGGCACCGCCGATCCTGACGGGCCTATTCTGCGCTCCAGGCAGAATGGGACAAAGGACGCGATTTACGATCTGCCGGCGGCTTCTGTGGTGGTAATCCGCGGAAAGATTGCGGTCTATTAGTTATTTTCGCGAGGGCGCATGTCTCCCGTTCTCAAATAACGATTGTGCCAGCCCAGCGATTCCGTGAGCAGGTGTGGCGTGTGTTTACCATATGACAGCCGCTCAGCCCGGTTGAGATAGTCGAGAAGCAAAGGTTTGTAGTCTGGACTGGAGCACTTCTCGATGATGAGGTGCGCCCGCTGCCGCGGCGAGAGTCCCCGTAAGTCGGCCAGTCCATGCTCGGTGACAACCACCTGCACGTCATGTTCGGTGTGGTCAACATGCGACGCCATGGGAACGATGGTCGAAATCGTCCCCTTTTGCGCCGTCGATGGGGCCATGAAGATTGAGAGATATCCATTGCGAGCGAAGTCGCCGGAGCCGCCAATGCCGTTCTGGATGCGCGATCCCATGACATGGGTCGAGTTGACGTTGCCGTAGATGTCGGCTTCGATCATGCCATTCATGGCGATTACGCCGAGGCGACGAATGATCTCGGGATGGTTGGAGATTTCCTGCGAACGCAGAACGATGCGCTCGCGGTAGTTGGACATATCGGCGTTTACTTCGGTCAGCATCTCCGGGCTGAGCGAGAATGCCGTAGCCGAGGCGAAAGTTAACTTGCCTGATTTCAGCAGACGAATCATGCCGTCTTGAATCACTTCGGTATAAGAAGTCAGCCCTTCAAAGGGCCCTTCCTCAAGTCCGAAGAGAACCGCGTTGGCAATGTTGCCGACACCGGATTGCAGCGGGAGGAGATTCGCCGGCATGCGGCCCTTCTGCACTTCCCAACCGAGGAATTCGAGAATGTGGCCGGCGATGCGCTTGGAAGCCTCATCGGGCGCTTTGAAGGCGCTATTGCGGTCGGGAGAATCCGTGAGCACGATGGCAACCACCTTCTCCGCGGGACATTCGAGGTAGGGCGTGCCTATGCGCTGGCCGGGACTCACTAGCGGGATCGGTCCGCGATTTGGTGGCGGCTTGAGACCGTAGTAGATGTCGTGCATGCCTTCGAGCGCAGCCGGCTGCCACGAATTGACCTCCAGAATCACGCGCTCTGCTTGGTCGATCCAGGTCTTGTTGTTGCCGATTGAGGAACTCGGCACCAGCCGTCCATCCTCCAGCACAGCGGTGACCTCAATCAGCGCGACATCGAGCTTGCCGAGGAATCCGTATTCGACGAACTGCGCAACATGGCTGAGGTGAATGTCCATGTATTCCATTTCGCCCGCGTTAATACGCTTGCGGGTTTCCGGATCCGACTGGTAGGGAAGGCGCAAGTGGATGCCCCCCGCCATGGCGAGCGCCCCATCCAATTCCGGGCCGGTGGAAGCCCCAGTGAAGACGCTGACCTGGAACTTCTGCCCGCGGAAGTTCGCATCAGCAATGCGGCGTGCCAGCTCAATCGGAACTGCCTTGGGATAACCAGACCCTGTGAATCCACTCATGCCGACCTGGTCCCCGGACTTGATCAGAGCGGCAGCTTCGTCGGCGCTCATGATCTTTTGCGCCAGAGTGGAATTCAAAACACGCGTGGTGGGGGAAACGATACTAGGCATCTATCGAGCCTCTCGCGGGAGAATAATAATTCCATCAAACTGTAACCGTGCTACTTTCGACCGTCTGTGAGCTAGGTCACGGCGAGATGGATACTCGAATCGGGTGCCCGAGGTCGCCTGGCCGAGCGCGGGTGCGCCACGTCTCGAATACCGCCAGACGTGGGGCACAGGACCATGAGTAAAACGCTTAGAATCCGCGAATGCCACTATTTTGCTTCTTCGCTGCAAGATTTTTCCTCATCGTAAACGCTTGTTGACAGCGGTACTCCGATGGCGTAATTATTCAACCCTGACCGTTGGTGATCTCTTCAGTTGCGACGACCGTGGAATTACACTGGCCCGACGATGCGAGATCGGGCGGCGCATAACCAGAGAGCACCTATGACCCTTGTGCGTCCCAGTCCGGCTTAGGCCGGGGTGCGACGGCCCGGATTGGCGGGCTAATTAACCGTTCCTTCAGGAGATGTCACTTTATGTCCCAAGACAGACGCAGGATTTTTCCCGCTGTGGTGTTAGCCTGCCTCGCGGTTGTGCTGATAGCCGTTCCGGCGTTCTCGCAGGCAGCGAACAGTTCCCGTGCCTTACCCAACACTCAGATTCTTGGCGCCGAAGATCAATCCAAACAAATTTCCGTTACGTTCTGGCTCAATCAGCATGACAAGGCTGGCTTCGACGAACTGGTCCGCCAAATGTACGACCGAAATTCGCCGAACTACCATCACTGGCTGACCCTGAATGAGTACAAGGCCCGGTTTGCGCCAACCGCTGGAGAGCTGGCCATCGTCCGGCAGCATCTGGCGGCGCATAATCTCCGCGTGGTCGCCTCCGACAAGCTGAACCACTACGTGACCGCGCGTGGAACCGTCGCTGACGTGCAACGTGCAACCGGAGTGCAACTCAGCCGGGTGTCGATCAATGGCGAGGTGCATCGTATGGCCAGCGGACAGGCCGTTATCGCCGGGGCGGCCGGCAAGGTGGTCTCCACTGTCCAAGGCCTTTCCGATTTGAAGTACAAGAATTTTGCGAAACGCGCCGTCGACCCTGACACCGGCAAACCCGTCATGGTACCGATGTCGAAGGTCAGCTCCCAGTCTAAGGTCGGCCCGGCCGTGCAATACTTTAACGCCGACTGCCTCCGCGCCACACAGTCGCGCGATTTCAAAACCGGTGGTGGTGGCCCCTACGCTCTCTACTCCGGCGCTCGCTACGGAGTCAACATCGACGCCGGTCCTCCCAGTCTTCCTCCCTGTGGCTACGATGCCCCGCAGGTGGACAAAGCGTACGGTCTGACCGCGCTATACGCAGATAAGCTCGATGGCACCGGACAAACTGTGGTCATCATCGATGCTTACGGTTCCGATACGATTACGAGCGACGCGAATATTTTCGCGGAGATCAATGGTCTGCCGGCACTCACTACCAGCAACTTCGCAATCTACTACCCCACGGGCCCCACAAATTGCGGAGGTAATACTTGCGGCTGGGATGTAGAGACTAGCCTTGACGTCGAGTGGTCGCACTCGGTTGCTCCGGGAGCCAATATCGCGCTCCTTCTGGCGGCCGACAACTCCTTCACCAACCTCGATCTCTCGCTTCTCTACGCCATCGATAATGAAATCGGACCGGTGATCTCTAACAGCTACGGCCTCGAAGAGTACCTTCTCGAAGTCTACGACCCCTCCGAACTCGTGGTGCAGAATAGCCTAACCGAGTTGGCCGCAGCGCTCGGCATCTCAACCAACTTCTCCAGCGGCGACGACGGAGACTTCTATCTCGACGATGGAGTCGCTACGGTTAGCATGCCGGCCGCTTCTCCCTACGCTACCAGCGTAGGCGGCACCAGCTTGTTTCTCAACGGCAACAACACGATAAAGTTGCAGACGGGGTGGGGCAACAACTTAACCCGCATCGCCAACGTGACTCCCAATCCGCCCATCGTTCCGCCGCTCTCGCTCGGTTTTTATGCTGGATCTGGCGGCGGCACCAGCGCCGTCTGGTCCAAGCCACCCTACCAGGGGAGCTTGTCTGGTAACTGGCGCCTGGTCCCGGACATCGCATTCCTGGCCGATCCCTACACCGGTGCCGAGTTCATCGATACCGAAGGCGGAGAGACTTTCATCTCAGTCGTCGGAGGAACCAGCCTTGCCTGTCCCATGTTTTCCGGGGTGTGGGCGATTTCCACTCAGGCTGCCGGCACTTGGCTCGGCCAGGCTGCTCCGCTGCTTTACACTCTGCCTGCGGATGCTATCACCGACGTGGTCGCCACGACTGGGCCTGACAACGTGACGGGCACGATCCACCAGCCGCCCCAGCCCCCCATCATCGAGACTGCGGATGATCTGGCGGCTCCTTTGGGGAACACCACCGACTACGTGAGTACGCTTTACAACGGAACTTCTACCCGTTGGTACGTTCTTACCTTTGGCACCGACACTTCGCTGACGACCGGCCCAGGCTGGGACAACGTCACCGGTTTAGGGACGCCCAACGGCGCTAACTTCGTCACGGCCGTTGCCGCCGCGGTGAAGTAACTCAATCTCAAACCAGAGCGGGCCGGAGCAATTCCGGCCTGCTTTTTTCGGTGGCATGGCCAAGAACGCCCGCGCCACGCCTCCAAGTGCTTAGTCGTCAAATATTGATGACCGACGTAACGACGCGTGGAGGCTTCTTCTGCTATACTGTTATTAACGCTTTTGCTACGGTTTGCTCGTTAAGCGGGGATCCTGTTGGATCCGCATCACCTCCGCATTTCCTGCCCGCCTGGTTCCAGCGCCAATTTCAGATAGAGCGGCATGCGAACTCGGACTTGTGTGTCTGAGAAATAAAAGTAAGCCCCTCCGGAAAGAAAACCATCGAATGACCACATTTACGGAACTGCCCTTGTCTGCTCAGTTGCAGCAGAAACTGGCGGCAGCTCAATTCATTACCCTCACACCCATCCAGGCACGCGCCATTTCTCCTGCCCTCGAAGGCAAGGACGTTATCGGCACCGCCCAAACCGGTACCGGCAAAACTCTCGCGTTCCTGATTCCGATCCTAGAGATGCTGCGTCAGTCACCATCGAAGAACGTCAGCGCACTCGTCCTATTGCCCACACGCGAACTCGCTATGCAGGTCCACGAGCAGTATGAACAGTTGCGCGACCAGAACATGCCGAAGGCGGCGCTGGTAATTGGCGGCGTAGCGGAGAAGGCGCAGATTAACAGTCTCCGTTCCGGCGGCGAATTTGTGATTGCTACTCCGGGGCGCTTGCAGGATTTCATCACCCGTAAGTTCGCGGACCTGCGGCACGTAAGGATTCTCGTGCTCGACGAAGCCGACCGCATGCTGGATATGGGCTTTCTTCCGGCCATCCGGCGCATTCTGCAGATTCTGCCCCAGCGCCGGCAGACGCTATGCTTCTCAGCCACCATGGAGCAGTCCGTGGCGTCGCTGGTGAATGACTACACGCGCGAGCCGGTGCGGATAGCGCTGGGCTCAGTACTGAAGCCTGCGGAGAGCGTGTCACTTGAAGCCTATGAAGTGCGCCCATCCGAGAAATTGGACGTGCTCAGGCAGTTGCTGTATGAGGAAAAAGGACAGACCCTGATCTTCACGCGCACGAAACGCGGCACGCAAAGGCTGGCCAAGGAACTCGAGCGGGATGGCTTCTCAGCCGCCCAGATTCATGGCGATCGCACGCAATCGCAGCGCAACGCCGCGTTGAGCGGATTCCAGGAAGGGCGCTATCAGGTGCTGGTCGCCACCGATGTGGCATCGCGGGGCCTGCACTGCGATGACGTCGCCCACGTGATCAACTACGACCTCCCGAAAATGGCTGAGGACTTCATTCACCGCGTTGGACGCACGGGACGGGCCGGCTCACTGGGCCGAGCCTCCACCCTCGTTACAGGCGTAGAGGTTCTGGACCTTCGCAATATCGAGCGCACCTTGAAGCTGCGCATCGAACGCAAGCAGGTGAATGCCTCGGCTAGCGATCGTCCGAAGCGGTTCGTTGAAAACACCCTGGCATCACGGACATTAACTGCCTTACCGGGTGAGGTTTTCGTCTAGCTCTTGCTGGTGGAGCGCCGGGCGTCCCCGCCCGGCCGCCAAACCCGGCGGTGTGAGTAGCTCGATGGAACTGGGCTCGTGGTCGTTGCTGCCGATGCCGAGCGGCGCGCTCGACTTGCCCCTCGCCTGCGGTGATTTTTGTCACTGACAATTCGATCTCGCCGTGATCCAATTTCTATGGAGTTTCCAAGGCACTTTCTCGCTTGAAGGGAGGGGGCTATGCAATTCCACCTGGAACCCAGCGAACTGAAACTGCTCGCCAACGTCTTGCTAGAACAAGATCCCAAACAGTACAACGAACTGCTGACCAAGGTCCTGGCCCACGACTTGCGATTCGACTCCGGTGAACTCGAACAGACAGGGGAGCTTCTTGCCGCCAAGAAGCGCATCCTTAAGGATGAGATCGTCCGGCAGTTGGACGCCACTCTGAAGACAGAGCTGGAGCAACAGTTAGCGCTGCTGGAACGAGTACTGGAGAGGGTCAACGAGGCCTGCGTAATGTTCTGAGGGCTGTCCACGGCCCGTACGAAGACGCCCGGGGGACCATGAATTTGTGTTGAAATGAGCCCGGGTTCGCCGGACCCTTGCGCTCCGGCGAATCTCAGCGGACGTTTAGTGATCGGCTTGTTTGCCGTGCGGAGTGAGTAGTTCGACGGTATCAGGTTCGTCGTCGCTGCCGATGCCGAAAAGCGCCGCCTGCTCGGCGGCGTGCTCACGCATCTGACGCAATTCTTCGGCTTCGTCCACTACGACTGTGCCTCCCGGTTGATCCTGCTTGCGCTGGGTCTTGCGCTCGTTCTTGTCCCGCTGTTTCTGTTGGCGTGCTTGCTCTTTCTGACGCTTGGAAAAAGTTGATCGACCTCGTGGCATATGAATCTCCCCGTATTTCTAATTTTTATGATGGCTGGCTACATGCAGAGCCTGTAGGGTTGGCCCAGCTCGTCTACTTGGAATAAACCGGAGGATTGTTACATCCGTCGTTTATTTCGAGTCTTGACCATATTATAACCTCGATTCGAGTTCTCAGTTCTCAGCTCCCGTTCTCAGTGTAAGCGGGATGGCTCCTCTGTGTTTTTCTGAGAACTGAGAACTACGGCCTGTTTGCCAGCTCCGACAGCACCGTGTTACCATCGAATACGTTACGAAAACGAGAAGAGACAGGAGTGCAACAGGTTAGTGCTAGCCAGAGAGCAAAAACAGTCCGTCGTTGACACGTATCGCACGCACCCGACCGATACCGGAAGTCCCGAAGTTCAAATCGCGCTGTTGAGCGAACGCATTGGTCAGTTGACGGAACACTTCAAGACGCACCAGAAAGACCACGGCTCGCGCCGCGGACTTCTCATGATGGTCAGCAGGCGTCGTAGTCTGCTCGACTACCTGAAGAAGTACGACTCGGAACGGTACAAAACCGTTATTTCCAAGCTCGGCATCCGCAAGTAACAGCGCGACCGGTTCCGTGTGGGGCCGGTTCCACCTTGAGAGCCTTAGCAAAGTGCGTTCCCAACCGCCGCCTGGCATCCGCCTGTCCACGCGAACTCCGTGCCCGCGCGCATGCCCTTCTGCCCCTACAAAGGATGACCTATGAAGCCTGAACCCACTAAAGTTTCCGTCGAACTCGCAGGCGGGAAACAGCTCTCCATTGAAACCGGAAAACTTGCCAAGCAAGCCCACGGCGCAGCCGTCGTGCGCTTCGGCGAAAACGTTGTTCTTGCCACCGCGACCGCCAATCCCGAGCCCCGCGAGGGCATCGACTTCTTTCCGCTCACGGTTGACTATCGCGAGTACACCTATGCCGGCGGACGCATTCCCGGCGGCTTTATCAAGCGCGAAGGGCGCATGAGCGAGCGCGAAACTCTCACCTGCCGGCAGATTGACCGGCCGGTTCGTCCCATGTTCGCGGAAGGCTTCAAGTGCGAGACCCAGGTCATCGCCCTTGTCCTCTCCGCCGATACGGAAAACGATCCCGATGTCTGCGGTATCAACGCCGCTTCCGCCGCGCTGACCCTCTCCGATATTCCATTTCTCGGCCCGCTCGGCGCTGTGCGCGTCGGCCTGGTGGAGGGCCGCTTCATCGTCAATCCCACCTACACCGAAATGCGGGACGGCCTGCTCAACATCATGGTCGTCGGCACCGCCGATGCGATTGTCATGATCGAATCGGGCGCGAAAGAAGTTAAAGAAGAAACGGTGGTGGACGCCATTGAATTCGGCCACACCGAAATCAAGAAGACCTGTGCCGCCATCACCGAACTGCGCGACAAGGCCGGCAAGCCGAAGCGCCAGGTGACACCTCCGGAATTCGACGAGACTTACCTCAAAGGCTTGGAATCGCAGATCGGCCTGCGACTGGCCGACGCCCTAGACACCGCAAAACATCCGAAATCCGAGAGCTACGAACTGGTTCGGATACTGGAAAAGGAATTGCTGGCCGCTCTGCCCGAGGATGACGAAGCCGGCAAGGCGAAACTCAAGAAGTACTACGAAATCCTGCGGGAACGGATTTTCCGCAACCAGGTGATCGATCACAAGCGCCGTCCCGATGGACGCGCCTTCGATCAGATCCGCGAAATCTGGATCGAAGCCGGTATTCTTCCGCGCGCGCACGGCAGCGCCATCTTCACCCGCGGTGAAACCCAGGCGTTGGTTACCACCACACTCGGCACCAGCGACGACATGCAGCGTCTCGAGGGCTTCGAAGGCGAAGCCAAAAAGCGCTTCATGCTGCACTACAACTTCCCGCCGTTCTCCGTCGGAGAAGTCGGGTTCATGCGCGGAGCCGGGCGCCGCGAAATCGGCCATGGCGCACTCGCGGAACGTGCCGTTTCCTCGGTGCTTCCGACCGAAGACAACTGGCCCTACGCCATGCGCGTCGTCTCCGACATTCTGGAGTCGAACGGATCGTCGTCGATGGCCACGATTTGCGGCGCCTCGCTTTCGCTGATGGATGCCGGCGTGCCATTGAAAGCTCCCGTGGCCGGGGTCGCAATGGGATTGGTGAAGGAAGGCGACCAGTATGCCGTCCTGACCGACATCGCGGGCGCGGAAGATCATTACGGCGACATGGATTTCAAGGTCGCGGGAACCAAGGACGGTATCACGGCGCTCCAGATGGATATCAAGGTCGCCGGGATCACGCCGCAGATCATGCGCGAAGCGCTGGCGCAGGCGCAGCGCGGGCGATTGTTCATTCTCGGCAAGATGGACGAGATCATCGCCGAAGGTCGCGGGAAGGTGTCGGCGTACGCGCCTCGTATCTACACCCTGCAGATTCCGGTGGACAAGATTCGCGACGTGATTGGGCCCGGTGGCAAAATGATTCGCAGCATCATCGAGCAGACGGGCGTGAAGATTGACGTCGAGGATTCCGGCAAGGTCAACGTAGCTTCGAACGATGAAGTTTCGGCCAACAAGGCTTTGCAGATCATCAGGGACCTCACTGCTTCGGCCGAAGTGGGCAAGACTTATCTCGGCAAGGTCAGCCGTCTGGCGGATTTCGGGGCATTCGTCGAGATTCTGCCGGGCCTGGACGGCTTGCTGCACATCAGCGAAGTCGCCGAGCACAGAATTAAAGACGTTCGCGATGAACTCAAAGAGGGCGACCAGGTGCTGGTGAAAGTTCTCGCCGTCGAAGGCAACCGCATCAAGCTATCCCGGAAGGCAATTCTGAAAGAGCAGCGCGCCAAGATGGGTGGAGCTCCTCCGCCTCCGGAAACAGGCGAAGCAGAAGGCGCAGCGCCGTCAACACCACAAGGCACACCTACCGCCGTCATCGAAGGCGGCGCGGATTTCGACGCTGAGGATGAGCCGAACTTCAACCGTGTGGATGGCGTAGTTGCGTCGGTGGAGGCGGGCGCCGCGCGTCCGGAAGGCGGGCGTGAAGGTCGTCCCAGCGGCGGTGATCGTGATCGCAACCGTCGGCGGCGCGGACGCGGACGCGGTCCGGGAGGCGGTCAGGGAGGTCACGGCGGTGGCCATGGCGGCGGAGGTGGCGGACGCGGAAGACGGTAAGATCAGTTCTCAGTAAATGCAAAGGGCCGCAGCGATGCGGCCCTTTTTCTAATTGAATTCGCCTCATTCTGTTCAGTCCGCCACAGCCCCGGCGCGGCGTTTGGGGAAGATGTTGCCTACGCGGCGGATTTCGGCGCCCACGGCCTTTAGTTTTTCTTCGATGTTTTCGTAGCCTCGGTCCAGGTGATAGACGCGGTCAATGATGGTTTCGCCGTCAGCAACCAGGGCAGCGAGCACGAGCGAGGCCGATGCGCGCAGGTCCGAGGCAAGGACAGCCGCGGCGCTGAGCGGAGTTCCTCCGCGGACGATGGCGCGGCGGCCTTCAATCTTGATGTTTGCACCCATGCGAACCAATTCCTGTGCGTGCATGAAGCGGTTCTCGAAAATGTTCTCCGTGATGATCGACGTGCCTTCTGCCTGTGTGGCGAGCGCCATGTACTGCGCCTGCATGTCGGTGGGAAAGCCGGGATATTCTTCAGTGTTCATATCGGCGGCTGCGAGTGGCTGATCGCCCATGACGCGGACGGAGTCGGCTTTCACGGAAGTCTTCACGCCGGTCTCCCCAAGCTTCTGCAGAATGCCAGTAAGGTGCGCGGGATTGCAGCCGGCGACGTTGACGTCCCCGCCGGTGAGCGCTCCAGCTATGATGAAGGTTCCAGCTTCGATACGATCAGGGATGATACGGTGCCTGGCTCCGTGGAGTTTGCTTACGCCCTTCACGCGAATGGTGGACGTGCCTGCGCCCTGAATCTTGGCGCCCATGGCGTTGAGCAGCGCGGCGAGGTCCGCGACTTCCGGTTCACGGGCGCAGTTCTCGATGACGGTCTCGCCCTCGGCAAGCGTGGCCGCCATGAGCAGGTCTTCAGTGCCGGTGACGGTAATTCTGTCGAAGACAATTTCGGCGCCCTTGAGCCGGTCGCCTTTAAGAGGGTCGGTCGTGGCCTCGACGTAACCGTGCTCCTGCGTGATCTTCGCACCCAGACGTTCCAGGCCTTTGATGTGCAGATCGATGGGGCGGGCGCCAATGGCGCATCCGCCCGGCAGCGAAACGCGGGCGTGGCCACAACGGGCGACGAGCGCTCCCAGAACAAGCGTCGAAGACCGCATGGTCTTGACCAGTTCATAAGACGCTTCGGGGGCGGCCAGCTTGCGGGCGCAAATGCTGGTCCGATGATGAGCGCGTCCGTAGCCTAGTTCGACTTCGGCGCCCATGGCGGCCAGGAGCTTGCGCGTAGTCTCGATGTCGCGCACCTGTGGGATGTTTTCGAGAATCACCGGTTCGTCGGTGAGCAGGGCTGCCGCCATGCAAGGGAGTGCGGCGTTCTTCGCGCCACTGATGCGGACCGTCCCCAACAGGGGATTACCGCCGCGGATCACCAGCTTATCCATGTCGTGATGAGTTCCTGAGAATACTCCCCGATGAAACCTTGCCGACGGGGTCTTGCGAACATTCTAGCGGGGAATGCGAAGGCATGGGACGTGGAATTCGGAGCGGGAGTTCCGTTTGTAACTTCCGCGAATCGAAGCGGCGAGCACATCCGCGTCTCACTTGGACTTTGCGGTTGCGATGGCTTTGCGCACCCGGCCTGAGGACTCCTCCAGAGCAGCTATAGCGCGAGTGCGGCTCACCCCAGCCTTGGCCATCACCATGGCGACGCGCACGAGGCCTCCAGCCGAGGCGAGGAGCTTGCCTGCCGCCCGAGGGCCGAGTCCGGTGGTTTTTTCCAGGATGCCCGCTCCCCGTTCGATTAACTTCATGTTCCTCGGGCGGACGTTAACCATCAGATTGCCGTACACATAACCGAGCCGGGTCATCGCCCCGGTGGAGAGCATGTTGAGAATCATCTTCTGCGCGGTGCCGGCTTTCATGCGTGTAGAACCAGCCACAACTTCTGCGCCGACATCCGCAACAATGGCGACGTCCGCCGCTTTGCCGAGCGCGGTCCCCGGGTTGCAGATGACGGCAACAGTTCTTGCGCCGTGATCGCGAGCATATTCGACGGCGGCAATGGTGAAGGGAGTGCGTCCGCTGGCGGCGATGCCCACGACAACATCTTTATGCGTCGGCTTCTTCTTCGCGATGGCTTGGCGGCCCAAGTCTTGGGAGTCTTCGTCGGCTTCTACGGCTGCGGCCAGCGCTTTTGGGCCGCCGGCCATGATGAATTGGGTCATGCGCGGGTCAACGTCAAAGGTAGGCGGACATTCGACGGCGTCAAGGGCAGCGATGCGTCCGCTGGTGCCCGTACCCACGTAGATGAGGCGCCCGCCTTCGGAAAGCGCTGTCGCGATCAGGTCAATCGCTTCCGCGATTTGCGGGAGGGCACGTTTCACGGCGGCTGCAACCTTGGCATCTTCAGCATTGATGATGCGGGCGATTTCGAGCGCGGACTTGCGATCAAGATTGGCGGAAGCGGAGTTTGTTCTTTCGGTGCCAAGGCGGCGGAGTTCTGTGCTGCGTGTTTTAGGCTTCGAAGCTTCGCGTTTCAAGCGTTCTTCCCCAGGGCCTCAATCACGGCGTCATGAAACGCAGGACGCACCTGTTGGATTGCCCGGTTCTGGCAATCAGGCCAGGTGCGGTTGGTCAGCAAAGTGATAGAAAGTTGGCGCTCGGGGTCGATCCAGAGTGATGTGCCGGTATAGCCGAGGTGTCCGAAAGAACGGGAAGAAAAGTATTTTCCGGATTGCGATGGTGTCGAGGGCGTGTCCCAACCCAAAGCGCGGGAAGTCCCTTCAGGCACAGTTTCCCGGCGCGAAAAAAGTTCAACCGTCGACGAGCGGAGGATGGGATATCCGCCGTTCAGCATGGCGTGGGCGAAGATGGCCAGATCTTCGGCAGTCGAAAACAGGCCGGCATGCCCGGCAATGCCGCCGAGCACGCTGGCGTTTTCATCTTCTACCTCGCCTTGAATGATACGGAGGCGGAAGCCGCGATCGTCGGCGGTTGGCGGGATAGAGTCCTTCAGAGCGTGTGTGGGATTGAAGGTTGTGTGCGCCATACCCAATGGTCCGAAGATTTCGCGCTGGCAGAACGCATCGAGCGACTCGTCGGCGAGGCGTTCGAGCGCGATGCCGAGAACAATGAAACCGATATCGCTGTATTCGGCGCGGGCGCCGGGGGCGGCAGTGAGCCGCGTGGAGAAAGCGGCTCGCAGAATCGCTTCGCGAGTCTGGGCACGCAGGAACAGCTTTTCGTAAGCCGGCAGGCCGGAGCTGTGTACGAGCAGCATGCGCACGGTGACGTCCCGGCGGTGCTCGCCCTCATCCTTATCCATGAATTCAGGGACGATCGCAGCGACCGGGGCTTCAAGATCAAGCAGGCCGCGCTCGTAAAGAATCATGGCCATGGAGGTCGTGGCGACGACTTTGGTGAGCGAAGCGATGTCGAAGAGGTTAGAGGTGGTCACTTCGGGGGAAGCCGGATCGTAGGTGAAGCGGCCGAGAGCCTTGTGGGCGACGAGTTCTCCGCGCAAGGTGACCGCGAGCGAGCAGGCAGGGAAGGCGCGGGCGGCAATGGCCTTTTCCAGAATGCTGAAAGCATCACGAAAGCGATCGTCCTGCGCGACGAAATTGCGCACCAGGAAAGAGAATCCAGACTCTCGATTGGGCAGCGTCAGCTCCAAGGTATTTTGTGAACTGATGGGGTTATAACAAACGCGGCGGGCCGAAGCAAACGTTGAGTTACTGCCAGGCTATTGTTGATAAGGTTCAGCCTTGAGCCAAATCTCCCGCGTCATGTAGAGTCACAGCAGACATGAAACGCTTAGCGAAGAAACTGTTGCTCTGCACTCTTCTGCTTTCTGGCGGAGCGTTCTCCCAGACTCCGCTCGATTCCCGCCTCGCCGTTCTCGACCCCATCATCAACGACGCCATCGCCCAGCAACTGATTCCGGGTGCTGTGGTTGTCATCGGCCATGACGGGCAGGTGGTGTATCGCAAGGCGTATGGCAGTCGCGCGATCGATCCACAGCGGGAGGCGATGACGCTCGATACGGTATTTGATTGCGCGTCACTCACCAAGGTCGTTGCCACCACTACAGCGATCATGCAGCTTTGGGAGCAGGGAAAGTTTCGCATGAACGATCCAGTCGCAAAGTACCTTCCCGAGTTTGGGCAGAATGAAAAACAGGATATTTCAATTCGGCAATTGTTGGTGCACTACTCGGGCCTCGCTCCGGATCTGGACTTGACGAAGCCGTGGGAAGGGAAGGAGACGGGGTATCGGATGGCGTTTGAGGGCGCTCCGGAATGGGCTCCGGGTTCGGCGTTTGTTTATAGCGATATTAACTTCGAGGTGCTGGGCGCGCTGGTGGAGCGGCTTTCGGGCGAGTCGCTCGATGAGTATGCGGCCAGGCACATTTTCGAACCGCTGGGGATGAAGGAGACGCGGTTCCTGCCTCCGCCTTCGTGGATGCCCCACATTGCTCCCACCGAAGAGGACGAAAACCATCACATGCTGCGCGGAGTGGTGCACGATCCGACGGCTCGCCGGATGGGTGGCGTGGCGGGGCATGCGGGATTATTTTCTGCCGCGGACGACCTGGCGATTTTTGCGCAGGCTTTACTCGATGGCGGGCGAGGCGTCTTGACCCCGGCGACGGTGGCCAAGATGACTGCGCCGCAGCAGCCCGTGAATGGAACGGCAGTGCGGGGATTTGGCTGGGACATTGATTCTCCTCTTTCCACCAATCGCGGCGAATTGTTGCCGGTGGGAGGTTATGGACATACGGGATTCACTGGAACTTCACTGTGGATTGATCCGGCGACGAAAACTTATATCGTGCTGATGACGAACGCAGTGCATATCAAAGACAAAGGAAGTGCGGTCTCGCTTCGGACCAGGGTGGCGACGGCGGTGGCCTCGGCGCTGGCACTCGATGCCTCGGAAGCGGAGAAGATGCGGATCGCGGCCATCACCGGCTACAACGAAATGCAGAGCGCGGCACGCCGGCTGGCGGTGCGGAACGGAACCGTGAAGACGGGAATTGACGTGCTCGAGGAGACCAAGTTCGCAGCGCTGCATCCCGCCCGGGGCGGGAATCCGCGAAGCATTGGACTGCTGACGAATCACACCGGCGTGGATTCCGAAGGGCGCCGGACGATTGACGTGCTGGCGAACGTGCCCGGGATTTCGCTGGATGCGATTTTCAGTCCCGAACATGGGGTGGAAGGGACGCTGGATACGACGGACATCAAGAACGCCAAGGATGCAGCGACCGGACTTGCGGTCTACAGCGTGTATGGGGCAGGCGACGCGGCACGGCGTCCGCCCCTGGACGTGTTGAAGCGGCTGGATGCTGTGGTGATCGATCTGGCGGATGCCGGCGCGCGTTTTTATACGTACGAGACCACGACCGGATATTTTCTGGAAGCGGCCGCGAAAGCAGGGATCGAAGTGGTCATTCTCGATCGGCCGAATCCGATTACGGGGTCGTTTGTGCAAGGGCCGCTTTCGGACGAGGGGAAGGAGAATTTTACCAACTACTTTCCCGAGCCGGTGCGGCACGGCATGACGTTGGGCGAACTCGCGAAGATGTTTAATGCTGAGCGGCACATTCGGGCACAGCTCGAAGTGGTTGCGATGCAAGGTTGGCAGCCGGGAGACTGGTTCGATTCGACCGGACTCGCATGGGTGAATCCTTCTCCCAATTTGCGGAATTTGACCGAGGCTGCGCTTTATCCTGGGGTGGCGCTGATTGAAGGGACGAACGTCTCGGTGGGACGAGGGACCGACACGCCCTTCGAAGTGGTGGGCGCACCCTGGGTCAAGAGCCGGGAATTGGCCGCTTACTTGAACGGGCGCGGTATTCAAAGTGTGCGTTTCGTGCCGATTGTCTTTACTCCGTCAGCGAGCAATTTCGCCGGGGAACGGTGCGAAGGTGTGAACCTGATTGTCCTCGATCGAAACACTCTGGACTCGCCAGAGTTGGGGATCGAACTGGCGTCGGCCCTCGACAAGCTGTATTCAAACGACTTCAGGCTGGAGAAGATGGCGGATCTGCTCGTAAATCAGGCCGTGTTCGAAGCGATCAAAGCGGGAGAGGATCCGAGACGGATCGCCGAGGACTGGCAGGAGCGGCTGGATGGCTTTGTGCGCCTCCGGGAAAAGTATTTGTTGTACAAGTAAGCGACCGGTTCGCAGCCCTTCGTGCTCATAATTCAGCTACGGGCCGCAGGCCGCGAGCTACAATGACAGGGCAGGTTGGCCTGGGCGAAAGTCCACGTTTTCAGCTAACCGTAACTCTGCTGGGCGCATCTGAGACTGCAAGCGGGTTATAAGATTATTCCTGACGAGGTAGGCCTTCGATGAGCATCCGTGCTGCTTCAACATGGGTATTGCTGCTGGCGGGAATTGCGGCGGCACAGACGACTTTGGCCCCAGACGCGGCTGCACCTTCGGTGGAGTCTGAGAAGCCTATGCTGACCATTCCGGCGGGGACCAGGGTGCCACTAACCCTGAAGCAGGGGATTTCGACGAAGACGGCGAGAGATGGGGACCCGGTGTACGCGGAGACGGCCTTTCCGTTTGTGGTCAACGAGCGGGTCGTAATTCCGGCGGGGACTTACATCCAGGGAAAGATCACCCGCGTGCAGCGCGCTGGGCACGTCAAGGGGCGAGCCGAAGTGCTGGTGCACTTCACCTCGATGATTTATCCCAGCGGCTATACGGTAATGCTCGGGGGTTCAGTGGAAAATACGCCCGGTGCGGATGACAAGGGAATGAAGGATAAAGAAGGAACGATCCAGGAGGATAAGAACACCGGCAAGAAGATTGAGGACGCGGCAAAGGGCGGAGCGATCGGCACCATGGGAGGTGCTACCGCCGGCGGTCTGGCCACGGGAGGGCTGAATGGAGCGCGGGTCGGCGCGGGGCTTGGCGCAGCCGCCGGGGTGGCTTGGGCGTTGCTCAAGCGCGGTCCGGACGTGAGACTGGATGTGGGGACTTCGATCGAGATGGAGATTCAGCGCGAAGTTGCCGTGGATGCGAGCCGGATTTCTTCGCGACGCGAGGTCATTGTCCGCAACAGCGACTAAGGCCTGCAATCGTGCCGCTCAGGGTTAGACGCTCAACCAGCCTCGTTCGTGGTTACAGCTTCCGGGAAAGATGGACTCTACTCATCATTCTGGCTCTGGGTATTGATGTCTTTCCGCAGGTCTTCCCAGATATGGGCGGGCATTTCGAGGAATACTTTGACGATCCGGGGATCGAACTGGCGACCCGACCAGAGCTCGATTTCCTTGCGGGCGGCCTCAATTGGTTGTGCGGGGCGATAGGGGCGGTCGGATCTAATGGCATCGAGCGTATCGGCAATCGCGAAAATTCGGGCGCCCAGCGGGATCTCATCGCCTTTCAGGCCGCGGGGATAGCCTAGTCCGTCGTAGCGCTCCTGGTGGGAATAAACGATTTCCGCAGCCTCGGCCAGAAAAGGGATGTCCTTGATGATCTTGTAGCCGAGGTAGCAGTGCTCCTTCATCTCGGCCATTTCTTCGTCCGTGAGCTTGCCGGGCTTGTGCAGGATGCGGTCGGGGATGGCCAGCTTGCCGAAGTCGTGCAGGAGCGCCCCTTGGGCGATTATGTTGATCTCCTCCTTCGACAGGCCCATTTGTTTCGCAATAGCGATAGTGAATGCGGTCACGCGCCTGGAGTGGTGTTCAGTCTCGGCGTCCTTGAGGTCGAGCGCATCGCCCAAGGCTTCGATGAACATGTCGTAGGACCTTTCCAGATCGGAGAGTGCGGCTTTCCATTGCTGGGTACGATCGGCAACCAGTAGTTCGAGGTTGGTGCGGTAGTTATCGTTTTCGCGTTTGAGGCGGCGATTCTCCAGCGCACGGTTGACTGTCGCCATGAGTTGTTCGCGTTCGAAAGGCTTGAGCAGGTAGTCGTACGCCCCATCGCGCAGCGCCTTGAGCGCGACCTGAATGTCGTGGACTGCGGTGACCATGACGATGGGCATGTCCGGGTAACGTTCCTTGGCGCGCTCCAAAAGGGCTATCCCATCCATTTCGGGCATCATCAGGTCGGATAGGACAAGATCGAATTCCTCGCCGGATTCCAGAATCGCCAGAGCTTCAATCCCACTGGCGGCCTGGCGAGTCTTAAAATGGGCCCCGCTAAGCATGGAGGAAACAATCTCGCGGATTGTTTCCTCGTCGTCTACCACCAGAATGAGGTCGTTAGGCATGAACCTGAGTGTAATGTATTGCTCATTCTAGGCCAGGACTTCACATTCCGAAAGTAACCTCTTGGAGACGGAAATCTGGTAACGATCCGGTCCGAGCGTGATATTCAAGAGCTTAGGAGTTCGTGCGTCTATCTATGAATCCTGCCGGGATATTCGGGAATTCGGTTGGCTTGTTTACCGTTCCTTGGTTGACGGCGCGGGAAACGGCCGCCCTGATCGTAGTGGTCGTCAGTCTGCTCTTCTTTCGGGTCTTTCGGGAACGATGTCTATTGGTGTGGGGTGCGGGTTGGGTCGCCTATGGTGTGTATCTGTGGATGGCGCGCGGAGGCGAGGTGCACGCCACGTCGAAGTCCATGGAGGCGTTCGCGCCGGTCGCCTTCGTGCTGGCAATGGGGCTGTTAGCCGCAGCGGGGCTGATGGCGGCGCAAGCGCGGCACACCCTGGCGGCGGTGCTGGCGGTCTCGTGGGTGCTCATGGTGGGCGCCGCCATGCATCCCCTTTATTTTCCGGATTTGAAGACCCTCGGCCTGACCGTGGATATGGTCTGCCGGCTGCTTGCGGCCGTGGCATTCGTTCAACTGCTGCGCTACCGGTTCGGGCATATCGGGGTGGGACCCTTCCTGTTTGGCGCCGGCCTGATGACTCTGAATCTGCACTGGCCTCCCTACACCAACCGCATTCCGGGTGAAGGGTACCTGCTGGCGGAAGTGCTGTTCGCCGGGAGTATGTTGCTGGTGGTCCTGGACGACGCGCGGTTGCGCACCAGCCGGCTGGCGGTGCTGAACGAGTTGACGGTCACGATTGCGCGCGCTCAGAATCATGCTCCCATGATGCAGACCGCGCTGGAAAAACTGAAAGCGGTGGTGGGGGCCAAGGCAGCGTGGTTCCAGTTGATGGAGGGCGACCGCCTGGTGCCCACCCAGCATGTCGGCCTGTCGCCGGAATTTCTGCGAGCTCTGGCGCAAGCAAGGATGGAGCAAGCCGAGAAGGATGAAACCCAGGCCCGAGTTCTCCAGGAAAACCGGGCGGCGGTGATGACGCTCCCGGAGATGCCAGAGTCGGAGCGGGAACAACTGCGAAAGCGTGGCATTCATCACGTGATCCTGCTGCCAGTGCTGGGCAAGAAGTCGGTGATCGGGATGCTGTCGTTTGGCTGTTCAGGGAGCCGGCAGCACACTCGGGAAGAGCTGGAGTTTCTGGAAACGGCGGCGCAGAAGCTGGGTATTGCGATCGAGAATCTGCGGTTGCTGGAACAGGTGCTGCGTTCGCAGCGCCAGTGGATGAACACTTTCGATTCCATCCAGGATCTGATTCTGGCGCACGATACCGAGTTTCGTATTCTCAAGGTCAATCAGGCTCTGCTGCAGCGGCTGGAAAAGGCGCCGGCCGATGTCCTGGGCAACCGCTGTCAAGACGTTCTGCCGCAAATCAGCGCCTGGAGCGGATGCCCGTATTGCGAACGCGGTTCAGAGATGGCCGAAGGATTGGATCCGTGTTTCGGCGGGCAGTCGGTGGTTTCGACTTCCTCGTATACGGAGCAGGGAAGCCAGCAAAAGGGCACCATCCATGTGGTGCACGATACGACCGCGCGTCAAATGGCGGAAGAGAAATACCGCATGCTCTTCGAGCAGGTGCAGGAAGGCGTGTTTGTGGCGACTCCGGAGGGCGAGTTGCTCGACTGCAATGACGCTTTTGTCACCATGCTCGGGTACGGCAGCCGCGACGAGTTGATGGCGCTCGATATGGGCAGCATCCTGCACGCGGTACCCGAGGAGCGCGAGGCTTTTGTCAAAGAGATCGAGGCGCACAACTACGTGCGTAACTTTGAAATTACAGTGCGGCGCAAGGATGGCATGCTGCTGGCGGTGGCGCAGAGTTGTTTTGCCAGCCGCGATGCCGATGGACGCATTGCACGTTATCAGGGCTTTGTGCTCGACATCACGGAGAAGAAACGCTCGGAAGACGAGATGCGCCGTCGCAACCGGGAGCTGAATGCGCTCAACGCCATGGCCGTCATCGCCACCCAATCGTTCGATCTGGATGAAATATTGAACCTGACGCTGCGTCAGGTGATCTCGCTGTTTGGGGCGGAGACCGGCTCGGTCTATCTGGCCGCGGAACCGGAGGGCACGTTCCGGCGCCGGGCGGGTTGGGGCCCGCGCAGCGAAGCGCGCGTGCGCATGGCCGAAGTCATCTTTCCGGAAGGCATGGGCGATCTGGTGATGCGCTCGCGTGCGGAAGTCGTCACCCAGGATTTTCTGCCGCACTTGCCGGCAGCGGTGGTCGAGTTTGTGTGCGCCGACCGCTTGCCCTACTGGATCTGGGTGGTGCTGTGGAGTAAGGATAAACCCATCGGCATCATGGGTATTGCCAGCAAGGAAGATCGACACTATTCCAGCAACGATGAGAATCTGATGGTCGCCATCAGCCGGCAACTGGCCACCACGGTCGAAAAAGTGCAGCTCTACGAGGAAACGTGCCGCGCCTACGAAGACTTGCGGCGGACGCAGGAGCAGCTGCTGCAGAGCGAGAAGATGTCGGCGGTCGGGCAGTTGATTTCCGGGGTGGCACACGAGTTGAATAATCCGCTGACCGCGATCCTCGGTTATGCGCAGCTATTGGAAGGCTCCGGCCTGGATGAGCGTTCCGCCGATTATGTGCGCAAGCTGTTCAAGCAGGCCCAACGGACGCATCGGGTGGTCCAGAACCTGCTTTCCTTTGCCCGCCAGCGTAAGCCCCAGAAGCAGGAAGTAGACTTGCGCAAGGTTCTGGAAGAGTCGCTCACTCTCCGCGAATACGATTTGAAGGTCAATAACGTCACCCTGGAACGCGAGATCCCCGAGGATGTGCCCTCGGTGGTGGTCGATCCGCATCAGTTAGAACAGGTCTTCCTCAACGTGATCAACAACGCGCTCGATGCCATGGTGGAGCACGGTGCCAGCGGCGTTTTGAAAGTGCGCGTCTTCCGCAAGGATGCCTTCGTGTGCGTCGAGTTCGAAGACAGCGGTCCGGGATTCAAGGATCCGAGCCGGATTTTTGATCCCTTCTATACCACCAAGTCGGTAGGCAAGGGAACCGGCCTTGGGTTGAGCATCTGCTACGGGATCGTCAAGGAACATGGCGGGGAAATCGTGGCGCGTAACCGGGCAGAAGGCGGCGCGACCATTGAAGTCCGTTTGCTGGCCAGCGAGAAACCGGCTCTGGCGGAGGCGGCGCCGTCCCCAAAGCGGGAGTCGCTGCTTAGAGGGCGCGTGCTGCTGGTCGAAGATGAAGAAGCGGTGCTGGAATTCGAACGGGACGTGCTGGTCGGTGCAGGAGCCGAAGTCACAACCTCCATTAGCGTCGAGGACACGCAGGAACGGCTCCGCAACAGCTCTTTTGATGTGATCGTGATGAATGGTCGGATGCCGGGCGGATCCAGCCCACGGGAGATCTACGACTGGATCGCAAAGAACCGCCCAGGTATGGAAAAAGGGCTAATGTTCACGTTTTCCAGTGTGACCGACCCGGAGACGCGAAGTTTCCTGCAGGAACAGAACGTGCCTTCGCTGGCAAAGCCCTTTGAAATCGCGGACCTGATCTCACAGGTGCGCGCCCGGAGCCAGAGGGAAGGGGAAGCTCCAAAAACCTCCGCAGTAGGCGCCGGAGCCTAGCCGCGACCGGATCCGCCGAACGTTGTTCCTGTTCCGCTGCCCCCGGCTAGAGTTGTTCCTTCAGGGCTCGCGTCATTTCCGCAATCAATTTTTCGTTGCGCCGGTACCAGCGCCAGTGGCCCTCTCTCTTCGCTTCCACCACGCCTGATTTTTCAAGGATTCGCATGTGATGGGAAACGGTAGGCTGCGCCAGCTTTACGCGCTGCTCGATATCTCCCGCGCAGAGCCCGGTTTCCTTGTCGATGGAGCATCCGCCTTTTTCTTTGAGAGCGCCCAGAATCCGGCGGCGCGTTGGGTCGGCAATGGCGTGCAGGAAGCGATCGAGATGAGGAGCGGTGTGAGCCATGATTACTTTTTCACAATCGGACTGTAGCCGTCGCTGATGAGGCGGGCGCGCATGGCGTCGGCCTCCTTAAAGTCGGCGTAGGGTCCGACCTGAACGCGATAGAACTTGTCGGCTGAAGTATTGTTCACCGTGAAAGCAGGATACTGTTTCTTCTTCAGAGCCTCGACGAGCGCATCGGCGTCTTCCTGGCGGGTAACGGCGGCGACCTGCACATAGTAACTGCCGACGGTGGATGGTGCTGCGGCTGCGGTTGCGGAGTCTGCGGCGGGGTTGGCCGGAGCTTCCGCCGTGGTGGCTGACGCCTTCGTATCCTGGGGCAAGGTGGCGTCAGCCTTCTTCTCGCCTACCGCCTTGTAAAAGCCAAAATCGCTGGATGAAGATTGCGGCGGCTCGGAAGGTTCGTTTTTTGCCGGCGAGGGCCGAACGATGGTTGCCGGAGCTGCGCTGGGAGCGCTCAGCAGGCTGCCCGCGACTGCCATCGTGGTTTTTCTGCCCAGGGAAAAACCGATGGCAAAGAAAAAGGCGCAGACCAGCACAAAGGCGAAAAAAATGGCCAACATGCGGCCAGTGCCGAGCGTGATCTCCGTATCCTGTGGCTCAGTGGGCATGTTCAGTAGTGTTGACCTCTACTTTCCTGCCGACGCGGCCGGTGCCGGTACATTGGCAAGCATCTTCTGAATGCCGGAGTAGAAATCAACCGGCACCGGGAAAACGACGGTCGTATTTTTCTCGACCCCGATTTCAGTGAGCGTCTGCAAATACCGCAACTGGACGCTGACCGGTTCGGTGGACAACAGGTGTGCGGCATCCACCAGGCGCTGCGCAGCCGAGAACTCGCCTTCAGCGTGGATGATCTTCGAGCGCTTTTCACGTTCCGCCTCGGCCTGCTTGGCCATGGCGCGCAGCATGGATTCGGGCATATCCACCTGCTTGACTTCAACGTTCGCCACCTTCACGCCCCAGGGCGCGGTGTGCGTATCCAGAATGCTCTGCAGGCGAAGATTAATTTTGTCGCGGTGGGCCAGCAACTCGTCGAGTTCCTGTTCGCCGAGCACGGAGCGCAAAGTTGTCTGGGCAAACTGCGAAGTCTGGTACACGTAGTTGGAAACCTCGACCACCGCCTTGTTCGGGTCCACCACGCGCAGGAAAATGACGGCATTCACTTTCAAAGTGACGTTGTCGCGGGTGATGATGTCCTGGGGCGGAACTTCCAGCGCTTCCTGCCGCAGCGAAATGCGCACCATGCGGTCCACCGGAGCGAACACCAGAATTACGCCCGGACCCTTGGCGTGGCCCAGCAAACGGCCAAGCCGGAAAATGACGCCGCGTTCATATTCGGCCAGAATCTTGATGGAACTCAGCAGATAGATGACGACGATGACGATGCCAACCGTGACCACCGGAAATCCAAGCTCGGGCATAAGTGCCTCCAGGCGAATTGTGATTCAGAGTATGAGCGGATTGTAGCGCACGCGAGTCTTTGCGGACCGTGAGGAATGAGTCAGCGGAGTGTTCAGGATGATGCGGGGCCCGACAGTTCTCGGTTCTCAGTCCTCAGTTCTCAGTCAAAGCTCGCGCCTGGTCGGAATCCTCTTACGGTGTCGGTGGGGCCTCGGATTTCTAGTTCGTCTGGGGGGTATCCCCCTCCCCATCCCCCGGTCTTTTGGAATCATAAGGTTAGGAGGAATTACCGCCAGGTCTTTGAGTTTAAAGGACTTGCGGATAAAGTCTTCCAGAATCAACAACTTATGTTGTCAAAGAGCACTGAAAATGGGTTTGGGGTGCCTTCGAGCACAGTCTTGGTTGCCCCAATCAGATCTCTATGGTCGCGGGCGGCGGGGCTTAAGTCAATGGAATTTGCTCTGGGTACATGCCCTCGACAATAGATACCCTTGACGGTCGCAGCCGCGTCTTAGCCGCCCACGCCCACACATTCGCAAAGGACGCGAATGTGTGGGGCACCCGGCTTAGGCGTCCCCGCCTTTGGGAACGATGTAGGGGTCCTTCGACTGCACATAGACTTCACTTCGTGAAGTCCATGCTCCGCTCAGGATGACAACGAGTGGCGGGTGTGCGGGGTATTAGGCCATCGCCGCTTTCGCCGCAGTTACGGGATCGACTCTCAGCGTTAGGCCATCGACCTGGCGCACCACGACGCGTTCTCCGGCGGGGATGGGGACGGTGGAGACGGCGTCCCACAGCTCGCCGTGGACGAACACCTTTCCGGCGGGCGCCAGCGTGGATTCAGCAATTCCGATTTCGCCGATCAATCCTTGAGCTCCGGTTACAACCTTGTTGCGGCGGGCACGCACGGCGATGCCCATGAGGAATGCGGTAATGATTCCGAGCGGAATGCTGACCGCGAGCGCGGTCACCAGACGAACGCGCATTTCGGGAATCGGACCGTCGACCAGCAGCAATCCGCCCAGGGTGAGAAGGACGATTCCGCCTGCGGTGAGTACGCCATGGCTGGCGAACTTGGCTTCAGCGGCGAACAGAAGGAAGGCCACCAGAATCATGGCCAGCGCCGCGAAGCGGACCGGCAACAGATGCAGGGCAAAGGCGGCCAAGACGATGAAGATCACTCCAATGGTGCCGGGTATAACCGCGCCAGGATGGTTAAACTCGACATACAAACATAAGGCGCCAATCAGCAGAATGATGAGCGTGATGTTCGGGTCCATGATGTAGGAAAGGATCTCTTCCTTCAGTGTCATCTGGTAGTTGCGTACCGGCTGGCTCATCAGGTTGAGGGTCGCGACGGTCCCGTCGAAACGTTTGAAACTCTTGCCGCTCATCTGGCGAAACAGGTCTTGCTCGCTGGGGGCGACGTAGTCAATCAGTTTCTTGTCGAGCGCCTCCTGTTCGGTGAAGGACTTCGATTCGCGCACGGCACTCTCGGCCAGTTCGACATTGCGGCCGCGCTTGGCGGCGACGGAGCGCATTAACGCAGCTGCGTCATTCTCGATCTTCTTCATCATGGTCTCATCGGGCTTGCCGAAGAGAGTGACCGGATGCGCGGCGCCAGCATTGGTTCCCGGCGCCATGGCTGCAACGTCAGCCGCCTCGAGGATGAAGATTCCGGCGGAGCCCGCACGGCTGCCAGCCGGAGCCACATACACGATGACGGGCACTGGGGAGGTTACGATTTGGTCGATGATTTCGCGGGTCGATTCGACGAGACCGCCGGGAGTGTTCATTTCGATCAGGAGGGCGTTGTCGTGGTTGGCGGCTGCGACTTGCAGGGCGCGGCCAATGTATTCGGCGGTGATCGGCTGGATGGCGTCGTCGATTACGATCTTCAAGACGTCGGCGGCGCATAGGGCGGAGAGGAGAAACAGCAGTGCGAAGCAACTGACGGCTTGGCGCAGGCAGTTGCCGAGCTTCGCTCGGCCTGGACGGGCGAGGGCGCCCGTCCCCACACGAACGTTCGTCCCTCCACGAACATTTCTGAGAGCTGAGAGCTGAGGGCTGAAAGCTGATTTCATGGCTGCGCTTTCTCCGCGAGCTTGGCGGCTAAGGTGCGCTTTAGATCCTGGCCGGTGGAATTGCCCGGTTCGAGTTGCAGCGCCCGAGTAATGTTCTGGGTGGCTGCTTCTATTCTATTTTCTCTCAAATCGAGGCGGGCAAGGACCAGATAAGCCTCGGCCGACTCGCGAAGGCGGAGAGAAGCTTCGGCTTGGGCCCGGGCTTCGCGGGCGTCGCCGCGAGCATCATAAGCTTCGGCGAGAGCGGTAAGTGGTGCGGTGCTGGAAGGATCGACTGCGGCCGCGTGACGGAATTCGGCCTCGGCCTCGGTCGAAAATCCGTGGGTCAGAAGTTCTTTGCCGAGTTCGAGGTGAAAGCGCGCGTGGGTGCGGGGATCGGAGCGGGCAAAGCGCTCTTCCGCCCAGTTCCCCATTTGCGTGGTCATCTGGCGGAAGGCTTCTTCGTCGTAGTTGCGTTTGATGCGCTCCAACGGGATTTTGGAAGTCGCACTGCTCGGCACGATGCTTCCGGCAGCGGACGCCAGGGAGTCGAGCAACATTTTGCTCTCGGCGTCGTTGGGGCGATGATCGAGGGCGGCGTGCAATTCGCGGGCCGCGCCGGCGCGATCGCCAGCCTGGGTAAGAGTCACTGCCAGGTTGAAGTGATAGTCGGCGTCGCTGGGATCGTTCTGAATCGCCCGCTCGAAATAGTCAGCGGCTTTTTTCTGGCCGCGGCGGGCAGCGACTACTCCCAGATTGTTATAGACCTCGGCCAGAGGCAGGCGCGCGGCCACGAACTCAAAGGCTTCCTGGGATTTTGCGAAGTCGCCATGCGCGTAGGCGGCGAGGCCGAGATAGAAATTTGCTTCGCGGGCGACGGCGGAAGTTTGAGGGATTTGATTCAGGGCCGCGATCGCCGGTTCGTATGCGTGCTGGGCGTAGTACGTCTCGCCCAGTTCCAGCCAGGCTTGGGCATAATCCGGATTGAGGCGCGTCGCTTCGCGATAGTGCTGCACTTTTTCTTCGGCGGTTGTGGCGAGCATGCCGCGAATGTAATGTTCCAGAGCGTCCAGGCGCACGGGTGCAACGCTGGCGACGTAGTTATCCTTGGGAACGGAGAAGTCGGTGCGGATCAAGCGCAGCAGATCCCAAGCCAGTGCGGATTGCAGCGAGCCCAGCTCAGCCAGGGGCGCGGACTCGGCCACGGCCGGCGAAAGTCGCTCCGCCCGCATGTCGAGCAACTGGGCACTGGCGGACAGCCGCGTGCCGTCGTAACTGTAGGAGCCGAGCACCTCGTAATCGACATCCATCTGCTCGGCGAGACGGTAGAGCGTGGCGCGGGAAGCGTGCACACCGGCTGGAATGCCCTGGCGATCATAGGCTCGAAGACGCTCGTCACGGCTGGCTACGTACAGGATCGGAGAATTGAGCCGCTCATGGAAGGCCTCAGGGAAGGATTCGCCGAGCCACTCCAGACCTGGGGTCGGAGAAGCGTTCTCGAAGGGAATCACGACCATGGTGTGTCCGACGACGATCTGGCCGGAAGCGGGCGTGTCCTGGGCGCGAAGCGAAGGGAAGAGAAGCAGCGAAACCGCAAAGGCGAAAACAGCAGCGTGTTTCACGACAAGTTGATTATATCGGTAGCGGAGATGCCGCATCATGCCTGCCACCGGGCCCGCGGGAACGTCTGGGTCCGCGCTAAGAGTCATTTATGAGGCCTGTTCTACTATATAGAGATTCACAGGATGGCGGTTCAGACGAAAACTTTTCCCGCAGTAGCGGCCGCAATTCCCGTGGCCTGGAAGGTCCGGAGCCTTCCGGTTCCGACTGCCTACCGCCGGCCCTTCGTCTGGGCCCAGATCGTCATCGCATTTCTGTTTCTGGAGTTCGCGCTTTGGGAGCCGCGGCTGGAGACGCGCAACCGCTGGATCGGAATGGCGACGATGGCGATTCTGGTGCTGGTTGTCATTGACCGCGCGTCGCTTGAGCGGCTCGGGTTGCGATTGCCGAAAACGTTCGGCGCCAGCGTCGTGTTGGGGATCAGTTTTGCGACAGTCGTTTGTCTGGTGTCCTTGGTGCACTGGGCTGGCGGCCAAGTTCCGGAGAATCCTACGTGGCCCAGCCTTCACCTGATGTGGGAGTACTTTGTCTGGGCGCTGATCCAGGAATTCATGGTGCAATCGTTTTTCTTTACGCGCTGCGAAGAACTGTTTGGGAGTTCGGCGGCAGTGTGGGTTACGGCGACATTGTTTGCCGCCGCTCACCTGCCCAGTCCCATCCTGACGACTTTCACCCTGGCGGGAGGGCTGTTCTTCTGCGAGATGTTTCGCCGCTACCGCAGCATCTATCCCATCGGCATCGTGCACGGGGTGCTGGGGCTGACCATTGCCGTGACCATGCCGGACAGCCTGCTGCATCATATGCGGGTGGGGATTGGGTATCTGCGCTATTAGAGCCAGGTTTCAAAGTTTCATAGTTTCAAGGTTTCAAAGGCGTGCTCGCGTCACACCTGGAAACTCTGAAACTATGAAACTTTGAAACCTGTACACTGCTTCTTCACCCTGTGATGACTCCGGCGCAGCCCAGTTCGCGAGCCCTGCGTTTTCTCTTTCCTTCTCTCCGGGACATCATTTTCATCTTCCTCTTCTGGTCGTTGCTGGCGGGGCCGTTATCGAATCGGCCATTGGCCGATGCGGATATTGGCTGGCATATCCGCACCGGCGAGCAGATTCTGGCGACGCACTCGCTTCCTCGTAGCGACCCATTTTCTTCCACCATGCAGGGTCAGCCGTGGTTTGCCTGGGAATGGTTGTACGATCTTCTGCTCGGGATTCTCCACCAGGCTTGCGGATTGAATGGAGTGGTCTGGCTGTGCGCTCTGCTGGTAGCCGCGATCTTCGCGATGCTGCTTTCGCAGTTGGTGCGGCGCGGTACCGGCCTGCTTTTGGCGATTGCGCTCATGCTGCTGGCGGAGGCGGCCTCGGCGATTCATCTCTATGCCCGTCCGCATATTGTGAGCTGGCTTTTTTCTCTGCTCTGGTTTGTTGCGCTGGAAAAATGGGAGCGCTGGGAAGGTTGGGAGCGCGGGCATCCGCCGAACTGGATACGCTGGTTCTTTCCCGCCTCGATGTTGCTCTGGGTGAATCTGCATGGCGGATGGCTGTTTGGCATAGCGCTGCTGGGAATTTACACCTTCGCCGCATTCGTGGAGAGTCTCCGCGTGCACGATGCGTTGGTTGCGATTCGCGCCGCGCATCGGGCTCGCTCTATGGCTGTCGCGTGGGTGGCATCGATGATGGCGACGCTGGCGAATCCCTATGGCTGGCGGTTGCATGCGCACATCTATCGCTACTTGGGCGATCGCTATCTGATGAACCGCATCGACGAGTTCAAGTCGCCGGATTTTCACGGATGGGCGCCGCGCTCGTTTGCGATCATTCTGGTGCTGGTGCTGATCGCGTTCTGGGGTAATCGTCCTTCGAACGAGCGCAAGAACCTTCGGTTCAGTCAGCTGCTGGTCGTGCTGCTGGCGGCTTACGCGGGATTCTATTCGTCGCGTAATCTTCCGGTTTCGTCGATCCTGCTGGTGCTGGTGGCGGGGCCCATCCTGTGGGAAAACTTCGTTTCGCTGGCGGATAGGCCGGGTGCGTGGCGCTGGCTGCGCAAGGGCACGGCTCGAATTTCAGACTTCTCCGATCGCATGGGCGCGCAGGAAATGGAGCTCCGGGGACACCTGTGGCCGGTTGTCTCGGTGGTCTTTGCCTTCGCGATTTGTCTGCAAGGTGGATGGCTGGGCTCGCGGCAATTGATTCATGCACAGTTTGATCCGCAGAAGATGCCGGTTGCGGCAGTGACTTTCCTGCAGAAGAAATCGCAGGGAAGCGAACCGAATTCAGGCCCAGTTTTTTCGACCGATGCCTGGGGAGGTTATCTCATCTACTGCATCTATCCCGAGCGGAAGGTTGTGGTGGATGACCGTCACGATCTCTATGGCTCGGACCGGATTCGCCAGTACCTGATCCTGACCCAGGCGGAGCCGGGATGGCAGAGCGTGCTCGAAAAGTGGCAGATTCGGACCGCGCTCTTGCCCACCGGTTCGACGCTCGCCAACCTGCTCCGCGAACTTCCACAAGATTGGCGGGTGGCTTACGAAGACAAAGTTGCGGTGGTGTTGGAGAAACGTTAGATAGCAGAGGGCGGCCAGCGGATCGGTTCAATGAGCGTAAACGCCGGCTTCGCCAATCGATTTCGCCAATTGAGCCGTGACGGTTCCTTCACAGCGTAAGGTATTAGCGGCGAGGATATTGCGGCTATTCTGCGCCTAGCTGGTACGTTCTACCTTTGGAAAGGGCACTTCATCCGGGAAGCTTCTATGCTGTTCTGAAATCAATTTCTCAGAGCTATGGCTACGGGATTGTTTCCCGTTTGAACCTTCCCTGCGGGAATCAAAACTCCGCTCGCGTCAATGCTGTAGATCGACAGCGAGCTGTTACCCTGATTTCCCACATAAGCAAAGGTACCGGCAGCATTCACTGCGATCGGAAAAGGCCAGGATCCTGCCTGAACCGTAGTCGGCGCATTCGGAACCAGAGTGCCAGTCCCCACCTCGATGTTGTACATGGACACGGTGCCATCATAACGATTCACTACATAGGCGAACTTGCCAGAAGGATGCACGGCCATGAATGACGGCTGGTTTCCAGCTGGAACGAAAACTGCTGGGTTCTGCGTCAGCGTCCCGGTTGTGGCATCGACGGTGTACATATAAACGTTGCCCATATCCTCGTCCGGAACATACGCAAATTCGCCGGTAGGGTCGAAGGTGACTTTCCAGGGATTTGGGCCGGCGATGACGCCTGCTGGGGTTGTAGCCGTTAAAGCGCCGGTCTCCGAATTTATGGAAAACGTCGAAATTGAGCCGTTGTCCTGGTCGGTCACATAAAGAAACTGCCCTGAGGAGCTGACGGTCACAAAGTCCGGGCTCGAGACCGAAGAACGTGACGAAAACAGCGGAGGCACGAACGTTTCGGAAGGCGATAAAGGAGTTAATAGTCCATTGCTCGTGTTGATAGTGAACGTCGACACCGAATTGTCATCGCTGTTCGCGGTGTAAACGAAGTTGGCGGAAGCTGCAATTCCCTGGGGGAAGAACCCGGTCGGAACCTGCGCCGGACTGGTTGCCGTCAGCATGCCCGTATTGGGGTTAATAGTGAACATGGAAATGGTCGCGGCATCGGTTGCATTCGAGCCGAGATTCGCAACGTAAAGGAAGCTGCCCGTCGGATCGATCGCCATTGACTCGGCATTGAAACCGTTATCGACCCCCGTCGGAACAGTCGCTGGGTTCGTGGCCGTCAGAGCGCCGGTGCACGAGTTTACGGTGTACATGGAAATCGTCGCATCAGAAAAATTCAGAACGTAAGCGAATGTGGGGCGGGTCGACGGTACGCAATTGGGTGAAGGACTTGCCGGGGTGGTTGCCATTTGTCCACAGCCAGTTCCAATGGTGATGAGGGAGGCTAGGAAGGCAATTCGGGGAAAAGCAGCGCGCACAATCCCTCCGGGCACGTGGACTAAGAACGAGCGGACTTCAGATGGACTGCCTTAGCGCAGAGGATCTGAAAGAGGAGAGGAACTGCTCACTCACTCGTGAGCGTACGCTGAACCCTCACACATGTCCAGCGGCCAGAATGGCGTTCGCCAATTGGCGTAACATCGCGATTGCGCTCATTGACCGGGTTCGCCCGATTCCAGTTTTGCGCCTGTGGGTCGGGGAGAGGATTGCAAAGGTCAGAGCAAACACACGGTTGACAGATTAATCCGCAGCCAGCGTGACTTCACCACTTGATCAGCAAAATTATCCAGGCGGCCAGTCTTCGTCGCTTCGTTCAGGGCGGATTACCACCGGTTAGCGCCGCCAACCGCCAGAATCGTTGGCGAACGCTTAGTTCGATTTCTGTGGACGTGACGACAGTCACGGTTCGACGACGAGAGTCACATCGGGGCTGCACAATAATCGAAGATGCGCGAGTTCGGGGCGGCGAGTAGTCGGCAAACAGGAAGTAATCCGAGCGGCCAACTGGTAGGCAGGCGCCTCAATTGGTGATAAATCGCGATAGAACTCATTGACCCCAATCGGGAGTGCATGGGTCACTTTGGATGGTGCTGAAACTCACCGACAGCAGCGTCCCGGCAGACTACTGTCGACTGAGGAGGTATCAAAACTGAATACTACAAATCGGCGGCCCGGCCCCTACAAGGATGAGGGCATCTCGTCCTGCCGCCGCTCGACGGCGAGGGAGCCGGGCCTTGTAAAGCCAAGATTGTTCTCCATCAAAGGGTAGGGGAATGGAATACCACAACATCAGGGAAGGGCGATCGTTGATGGACTTTGTCAATTGCTACCAAAGCGCTACAAGAGCTGAAGCCTACTCGAAACTCGAATTTGCCAACACCTACCACCTCGCATTCCGCGACTTGCCGGAGATCTTTCGTGCCCACGTGAAGGGAATGTCAGCAGTCGATTTCGGCTGCGGGACAGGCCGGTCGACCCGCTTCCTCCGTGGAATTGGATTTGAGACGGTCGGGGTAGACATCTCGCCGGAGATGGTTTCGAAGGCTCGCGAGATCGATCCGCAGGGCGATTACCGCCTTATCGCGAGCGACGACATGAGCAGCATGCCGCGCGAGAGTTTTTCTCTCGTCCAGTCGGCATTCACATTCGACAACATTCCCGGCATGGACACGAAGATGCGTCTGTTTCGCGACCTGTGCGCGCTGCTCAAACCGGACGGTATCATCGTGAACATCGTTTCCGCGCCGGAGATTTACTGCAACGAGTGGGCCTCGTTCTCGACGAAAGACTTCCCCGAGAACCGCAACGCGAAGCCGGGTGATCGCGTGAAAATCATTACGACGGATTTCGAGGATCGGTCGCCTGCCGTGGACATTCTCTGGCCCCACGAGTCTTACCTCGAAGTCTATTGCCGCTCCGGGATTGAAATAGTGGAAATGCGCAAGCCCCTGGCGAAAGGCGATGAGCCATACCGTTGGGTGAGCGAGACGCGCATCGCGCCCTGGGTCATTTACGCTTTGCGACGATCAAATTGAAGGAACCGCCCGAATCCGCTGTAAATTCTCCCGACTCGAAAGACGACCCAGAGTTCCTCCTGCCACACAAGATTGTTGTCGTAACATTATCCCCATTAGGCAACGATGGGATGGTTAGTGCAGGAGGAGGTTTCACCTCCCCGCAATTCCAGAGGAGTAAAATGAATGTATTAATGACCAGTCGCAGTAACGAATCTCCTTCCGTCTTGGAAATCTGCGCAAACATCAAACGTATGGGCTACGCTGCTTCCTCGCGAGTTCGGCTGTATGGCGAAGATTTTGAGGTACTTTCGGACCCGTTTCCCGAGGCTGGCGGAGTCGCCGTCCACGTCAAATCGGACAGAGATTCAAGGATTTGCGTGCTGCGGCTTCCCGCAACGGTTCTTCAGAGTGTAAAAAAGAAAAATCAGTAAAGCCGCTTAGCCCCCGACCACAGGGGCGAGGCCAAATTTTAACTAAACGTTCACTCGGCGGTTGTACTTGGCGGTTATCCTAATCCTGATCGCAGCGTGCTGCGCGGAAATCAGATAACTGGAGTGCCTCCCCAATGTTCCTGCGAAAATTGTTCGCGTCGATAAGAGCGAACCGTCGCTCGACTCAGCAATACAACGATGCAAGAGGTGCCCTGATTTCGAGACGGATGCAGGAGCTATTGGATGTTACGAAACCACCGCAGGGCGAAATGCCCGCCAAACCTCACCTGTTGAAAAATCCCGATAACGCTCATTGAGGATGTTTTGAGCGCTAACGCCTCGATTACGCGCATTGACCAGTCGGCGCGATGATCTTCGTCAGGGCTAACCGAGCGATTCTCAGTGGGTGTGGGGATGATCATGCATCTTTAGCTTATGAAGAAGGTCGCGCACTGCCTTCTCCAGCTTTTTGGCTTTCGCTTCGAGTGCTTTCACGCGGTGTTCGACTTCGGGGTGCTTGTGACTGTGTTGTTTGACTGGCATTGAAGCCCCCTCCCAAGGGCGAAGGAAATACTAACGTCCGGAAGACCAGATTTCAAATCTTCAGCCGATCTGAACGGGCCCATAGGCAGTTGACCAGTCTCCAGTGCGCTGTGCATAGATCTCCAGTTCCGATCAAAATCCATGCAAAACAAAAATGATTGACGGGAACATCCGATCGGAGTACAAAGCGAGCGAATGAAATAGTTCGCAACAGTTCGCAAGTATCAGCAACGTTAATAGAAAGATAACGAAGCATTCGGGCCCAATAGAAGAAGGTTCCACTACAAGAAAGCGCGAGCAGCCTGTCGCACCTCCAGGTTCCGATTCTTGCTCGCGTTATTGATTAACCGGAAGGTTGGAATGCATTCACGCGAATGCGAAACCTGTAACTGTAATTCGAGATTTGCACCCAGGAATTCATCAGGAGGCTTTTCAATGATTCAACGCTTTCACGGCAGTACGCAACCCAAGCTGAAGCGTGAGTTGATTCGCGCTCTGTTTCTCTTCCTGTGCTGCGGGGTCGCGCTTTCCTTGTGCGCACAGGCCCAGGTGTACTACGTTGCCAAGACGGGCAGCGATTCCAATAGCGGTAGTGCGAGCGCGCCCTGGCTCACCATCGGACACGCGGCTCTCGAAGCGAAGGCGGGCAGCACCGTCTATGTGGGAGCTGGAACCTATAACGAGAGCGATTTGTTCGCCAATTCTGGAACGGCCTCGGCTCCCATCGTCTTTAATGGACAGGGTGTGGCCATTGTGGATGGCACCAGCGTTGCCTGCTGCACCACACCCAGCTTCGCAACCAGCAACAGCTTCCTGTGCTGCAACACGCAGGGGCTGTTCACCATTGGCGCCTCGAGTGGCGTGAGCTACCTGACCATCGAAGGGTTCACCATCCAAAACTACAAAACTTCGAGCGCCTCGGACGTTCCGGCAGGAATCCTGATTGCCGGCAGCGGAACCGGGATCAACATACTCAACAACACAGTCAAGAACATCCAAACCTCGGCGGGGAAGAACGGCAACGCGTATGGTATCGGCGTTTTCGGCATCAGCTCCACTCCGCTCAGCGTGACTGTCAGCGGCAATACGGTCACGGGATGCCTAACTGGAGAAAGTGAGACGACTACCTATAACGGCAACGTGCAAAACTTTGTCGTCTCCAACAACACCATTTATGACAACGACAACATTGGCATGGACGCCATTGGTTTCGAGGGAGTCGGTCCGACGGGCTACGATCAGGCCAAGAACGGAGACGTCTATGGCAACCTCATCTACAACAACAGCGCCTACAAGAACCCCGGGGAAGGCGATTCCTACGATCAGGATGGTCTTTATTGCGATGGCTGCACGGAGGTGACGTTCGAGCGCAACACGCTGTACGGCAACGACCTGAATATCGAGGCCGCCAGCGAAACCTCGGGCGAAGTCTCGAGCAATGTCATCATTCGCAACAACCTTGTCTATGCGGCAAATTCGTGCGGGATTTCCGTGGGCGGCTATGCCAAGTCGGGGACAGGTGGAAGCACCGACATCACCATCGTGAACAACAGCCTGTACGATAACGACACGCAGAAGACCGGCAGTGGCGAGTTACAGATCCAGTACCGCGCCACCGGCATTGTGTTCGAAAACAACATTGTCTATACCGGCGCGGAGGGTCTGTTCATCTACGGGTATGTATCGGGCAGCGGAGTAACCGCGAATTACAACGATTACTACACGACGAGCTCGACGACAACGTTTGAGTTGAACGGGAAAAGCTACTCCTCCTTTTCGTCCTACCAGTCAAAAACTGGGCAGGATAAGAATTCGGTGTTCGCCAATCCCGATTACCTCACTCTAACCACTTGCAAGTCGACGACGTCGAAGACGCCGCCGACGCCAATCACGACCTGCACACCGACGCCGAATTTTGACATCTCGACCAGCTCGCCGGCCGAGAACACGGGGAACGCCAGTCTGGGTTCGGCCGACTTCGGTACGGTGGACTTCAAGGGCAATCCGCGGGTCAATTCCAGCGGACAAATCAACATGGGAGCCTATGAACAGTAGGTCACAGTAGGTTCATCCCCGGGCACGCAGTTATCTGCGTGCCCGCTTTATTTGCCGCAGCCACCCCGGCACGGCTGTAGGATATTAAGCCATGCGTTCCCAGTGTCTTGTGTGCCTCCTGCTCGCCAGCTTGGCCTATGGACAAGCTGCGCAACCGGCTCCCGCCGCGACTGATAATGCAGCCGAAGTCAAAGTTGGGCTCGACGACCCGGTGATTACGATGAATGGTTTTTGCGCCCATCCGGCCGCAAAGGGCAAGGCCTGCGAAACCGTGATCACGCGGGCACAATTTGAAAAGCTCACCGAAGCGCTGCAGCCGGGCATGTCACTGCCGCTTAGCCTCAATGTGGCAAACTCCTATGCGCGCAATCTGAGAATGTCTGCCGCGGCGGAGAAGCGCGGTCTCGACAAGACGCCCGAATTCCAAGAAGAGCTGCGCTATGCGCGCATGCAACTGCTGGCCCAGGACCTGAACCACGCGCTGCAGGCGGATGCCAACAATATCAGCGACAACGAGCTCGAGGACTATTACAAAAAGAACGAGTCCGCTTACGAGCAAGCTACGGTGGCGCGGATTTTTGTTCCGCGCGCGAAGCAAATCGTGCCAGCGCATGAGGAACATAAAGACGCCGGCTCCGCAGATGCCCAGTCTGCCGTAAGGGCCGAGGCGCAAAAGAAAGCCGAGGAAGAAGCGCAACAAAAAGCCGCCGAAGAAGCGATGACAAAACTAGCCGGCGATCTCCGCGCCCGCGCCGTTAAAGGGGAAGACACCGATAAGCTGCAAATCGAGGCCTACACGGAAGCCGGATTCCCGGGAACGGCCCCCAACACGAAGATGGAGAAGGTGCGCCGCGCCACGCTGCCTCCGCAACATGAGATGGGTGATGGACCTGAAGCCGGGAGAAGTCTCCGAAGTATTCTCCGATCCGGGCGGCGCCCACTTCATCTACAAGATGATCAGCAAGCGGACCTTGACGCTCGAAGATGTGAAAATGGAGATTCGCACTGTAATTTCCAGCCAGCGCTATCGCGACAGCATGAAAAGTTTTCAGGGCGACGACGTCTTCAGTGATGCCTACTTCAACCCTCCCGGAAAACCGGCCACACCGCCGCAGCAAGTGCGCAGGGGAAAGAGAAGGAATCGGCCTGCCCAGGTCGACGAAAATCACGACTAAGCTCACGCAATCTATGCCGCCACCAGCACCTCGTTTGCGCGTCCGGTTGTACTTATGGTTCGATCGCTGGCTGCAGCGATGGGTGCGGCTGCTCGGCATACTGCACGAGGGCTTCTGGCTCGGCTGTCTCGACGCCCAAGACCTGACCGCCATAACCATCCGAAACTTTCAGCAGAGCCGCATGTACAACGGCCCGGAACACAACCAGTCCGGTCTGTTCGTTTGGGAGCGGGAGACGATCGACCGCTTCTTCCGGCCGGGCTCAAGGATTCTGGTTGCCGCTTCCGGTGGCGGCAGGGAACTTATCGCCCTGCACCGCCTTGGATTCCAGGCGGATGGCTTTGACTGCACTCCAGGCCTCGTCGAAACCAGCCGGCGGCTCTTGCAGGAGCTCGGCATCCCGGCAAACGTCATGCTCTGTCCGCCGAATGAGGGGCCACGCGAATTGACGCCGGAATTCGCATCGCACGACAGCCTCATTGTTGGATGGACGGCGTACATGCACATCCCCGGGAGCGCGCGCCGGATCGCATTTCTTCGAAAGCTCCGCGCCTCGGTGCCGCCCGGTGCGCCCATCCTGGTCTCGTTCTGGGTCAGAGAGGGAGAGTCGCCCGACGAGGGCAGAGCCTTCCGGCTGGCGACCTGGATTCGCTCGCTACGAGTCGAGCGCGCGGAGGCGCTGGAACCCGGCGACCACGTGACAAATCGCGGCTATCACCACTGTTTCACCAAAGAAGAGATCGAGGCGGAGTTCAGGGCAGCTGGATTCCGGATGTGCCACTACTCTCAGGTGGACCACCCTTATGCGGTGGGTGTCGCGGAGTAGGGTGAGGTAAGTGACGAGCTTACCCCATGCAGCGGGAAAGCCGCAGTTATCTTCAAATCTGCTGGGTTTGGGCGTAGATTGGCTGAGATGAAAAAGTCGAACCTCGCCTTCGCGGTTCTTGTCTGTAGTGCCTTATCTCTTCCGAGTAATTCCGCTGCACAAGCAAGATCAACGGAGACGGGCAGTAAGATCGGCAGCATCTGCGTTCTCCCGAATTCGCCGGAGCCACCAACTAGAATCTCGCCGGGCGGCGAGTACAACCCGGATACACTCGCGGTGCGAGTCGATAGGCGGGAGCCGATACGCTGGCCTCATAAGATGCCCGTGCTAATCGAGAATCTGGACATGCAGGACAATCATCTCGTCGTGCTCACATCAGACGGGAGGCGAATCCAGTCTTTCCGGTTTAAATTCTCCGACTATCACGATGCGAAGCTCTTGCGTGTATTTTGACGGGTATGAGGGGGTACAGTTGGGGAATCGCAGGGACGCCCTTTGGTGTAAGGTGAAGAACCGGGATTGTTGGCGATAAATTCCATTTGCACCAGCAACCCCAGTCGCAACATTTTGGCCCTTCATATCACCAGACCGAATTCCTCCCCACTCTCTGCAACTTGGGCGTTTCCGCATCATCAGATGTAGTTGAGTCTGGCGCTGGCTGGAAGGCTCATAATGAACTGAGGATGTAAGGCGCCATGACCCTTCGGGGGCTAAAGCCCTGGTCGTTATTGGCTTTAGGCGGCACGGCTGAAGCCATGCCCTTCCCAAAACGATTTGTCAGGCGGTTGTGAGCCAAGCGGTTGTGAATCGAGGAGTGCTACTTTTAGAAGCTCGCGGACTTCGCTGGGGTCGCTCCGGTAAACTGACAATATATGCGGATCGCAGGAATACGCCGGTGTAGTGAGAAATCTACGGAGAGCTGCCGATGAAGGCGCAGTGCTTGCCGTTCTCGCAGATTCCGCACAGCACACGTCTCTTCCTTGATTATCTTTCTTACGATCCTTCCGTACGTGGGATGTATCCGCGGTCGCCGATTGGTTCCGGGATTTTCTCCGACTGGGTAAAAGACGAATCCCAGCGTGTCGTTTACGACGCCGCGCGCCGCGGCAAAGTCAGCGAAATTCTTGAGCGGCAGAATCGCGCGTGGGGCGCATCTTCTAAGACACTGGCTAATATTGACCGGCTCCGGCGAGGGGCGCTGGCGGCGGTTACGGGACAGCAAGTTGGTCTTTTTGGCGGGCCGCTGTTTTCGATTTTCAAAGCGCTGACAGCGGTCAAGCTGGCGGAACAGGCGACGGCGGCTGGAGTGGAGTGCGTTCCGGTCTTCTGGCTGGCGACTGAAGACCACGATTTGGCCGAAGTCAACCATATCGCGCTGCTCTCGGAGCAGGGACTTCCGGAACCTTTTGCTGCGGGAAGCCACGCGTTCGAAAGTAACGCCGTGGCCGATGCTCCCGTGGGCGCGGTCAAGTTCGGGCTGGGACTTGAGCCGGTGGTCGAGCGCGCGGCTCACCTGTTGGGCGATTCCGAAGTCGCCACGTGGCTGCGTCAGGCGTATCGTCCGGGAGAAACTCTGGGCAGTGCGTTTGCCCTGCTGTTTGCGCGGCTGTTTGCGGATTGGGGCGTCATCCTGCTGGACCCGGCGGGCCCTGATTCGACGGGCAAGGATTTCCACCGTCTCGCAAAACCATTGTTCCGCGCGGCGATCGAACGGGCCTCCGAACTCGATGAGGCACTGCTCGGGCGAGGCAAGGCGCTTGAGGAGGCGGGATATCACCAGCAAGTGAAAGTGACCTCGGCGAGCACACTGCTTTTTGAGGTGAAGAATGGCGCGCGCACGGTGGTGCGACGGCGAAATGACGGTACGAATGGCGGCAACCGTGGTGAGTTCGCGGTGGGTGAGGAGCGGCTTTCGTCCGCAGAACTGCTGGGTCGGATTGAACGGGCTCCAGAGAAATTCAACCCTAATGTGCTGCTTCGTCCCGTGGTGCAGGACTGGCTGCTGCCGACTCTGGTTTATACCGGCGGAGCGGCCGAAGTCGCATACTTTGCCCAGGTAGCCGTGGTCTACGAGAAACTGCTGGGACGAGTGACGCCGATTCTGCCGCGCTTTTCGGCTACCTTGGTCGAACCCAAGCCTGAGCGCATTTTGACGCGGTACCAACTCAGTCTGCCCGATTTGTTCCACGGCCCGGAAAAAGTTCGAGAAGCCATTGCCGCCCGTTCGCTGCCACCAGATTTGCAGGAGCGCTTTTCGGAGGCTTACGCCAGCGTCGAGCGGTCGATGGCGGTTCTGGGCGAAACAATCGGCAAACTGGATTCAACCCTTATCGATACCACTGAAAGCACCCGGGCCAGCATGTCGCATCAAATCGACCGCCTGCGGGCACGGGTGTCTCGGGCTGAAACATTACGAAACGAAGTCATCACGCGGCACGCGGATGCCTTGAGCCACGCACTATTTCCGCACAAGGCGCTCCAGGAACGCGAGGTCGCAGGAGTTAGCTTTGTGGCTCGATATGGGACGGAGTTGCTCGCGAATCTCTATCAGAAGATCCATCCCGATTGCCACGACCATCAGGTGATTGCGCTGTAGAGGCGTGGTTTGCCCCGTCTCCCGCGGCGAAGGAGACGCGGCGAGCCGCGTCTCTACAGGAAAAGTTATCCGCGCAGCACAGCCTGCAATTCTTCGAGCGATTCCACTCGCGGCACTCCCTTGTCGCGGTATGCGCCGGGGACGTCCATCAACATTGCTTGCATGCCCGCGCCGGTGGCACCGAGGTAATCTACGGAATAGACGTCGCCGACATAGAGGCTCTCTCCGGGCGCGGCATTCATGCTCTTCAGAGCCTGGCGGAAGATTTCCGGGTGCGGCTTCTCGTATCCGACGAGCCCGGAGTCGGTGATGGTGCGGAAGCAGTGGGCGATTCCACAGCGCTGTAACACGTCTCCGATTCTTCCATCAGCATTGGAGATGACGGCGATCCGGTAGCGCTCGCCGATCTTGTGCAGGTGTTCAGCGGTGCCAGGACGAATCTGGTCCCAGTTCGCGGAGTTGCGGATGCCGGTGACGAGCTGGTCACGAATGGAGTCGGCGTCAGCGCCGTCGTCGTTCTTGAGTCCGATCTCGGAGAGCAACTGGGAGTAGAACATCCACCAGAAGCTGTGGTCGGCGGCGCCCTCGGCGATCATCATGCCATCGAAGCGGTTCTTGGTCCGGCATTCCAGATCGCGCAGATGCTCGCCATTGGGCACGATGCCGCGTTCGGCGAGAGGCGCGTGAATGCGCTCGCGATTGGGGAACAGCAGGGTGTTGCCCACGTCGAAGAAAATGACCTTAACTCGTGAGTTCATGGTTGTGCTGCTCCCATTATCAGGCATGCCTGGAGCGATTCCGCAGGGGGAAGAACGGCCGAATGGATTAAACTGAACAATTGCCGATGTAGTAAGTGGAATCAGAAGTCATGGCCCAACTGCGAGTTGTTGTCCTGTGGCACCAGCACCAGCCGTTCTACAAAGACCTGGTGACGGGGCAGTACCGCCTGCCCTGGACCCGCCTCCATGCTTTGAAAGACTACTACGGGATGGTGAAGCTGCTGGATGAGTTTCCCCAAGTTCATCAGACCTTCAATCTGGTGCCCTCGCTGATCACGCAGATACAGGACTATGTTTCGGGGGGTGCGCAAGACCCTTTTCTGCAGGTCGCGGCGAAGCCCGCGAAAGACCTGACCCAGGACGAGCGGAAGTTCGCGCTGCAATATTTGTTTCAGGCAAATCCGGTGAATCTGATCGGGCGCTATCCGCGGTACCGCGAACTGTGGGAGAGATTTCACCTGGCGGGTGGATCGCCCGAGCGCACGGAGAAATTCTTCCCGGCGCAGGATTTTACCGACCTGCAAGTGCTCTCGCAGATAGCGTGGTTCGACGAGTATTTTCTGGCGGAGAAAGAGGTTGCGGAACTGGTCCGCAAAGGCCGGAACTATACGCTGGAAGACCAGAGGTTTGTGATCGCACGGGAGCGCGAGCTATTGGGCCGGGTTCTGCCGGTTCATGCCGAGGCGGCCAGGAAAGGCCGGATCGAGATTTCGACTTCGCCTTATTATCATCCCATTCTGCCGCTGTTGTGCGACACGCAGGTGGGGGCGGTTTCGTCGCCGGGGCTGGTTTTGCCGCAGAACCGCTATCGCCATCCCGAAGATGCTCGCGAACAGTTGCAGCGCGGACTGGACCTGCACGAGAAAGTGTTTGGGATGCGGCCGCAAGGAGTGTGGCCGTCGGAGGGCAGCGTTTCCGAAGAAGCGCTGGCGATTGCGCACCAGCTTGGGGTGCAGTGGATGGCGACCGACGAAGGCGTTCTGGGACGGAGCCTGGGGACGAATTTCTCCAGCAATGGTCATGGTCATCTGGATTCGGAATCGGCACAGCGGCTGTACACGGTTTATCGCTACGAAAATGCGGATACCAGGATGAATCTGCTTTTCCGCGATCACACCCTCTCAGACCTGATCGGATTCGTATATTCGGGAATGCCGCCGAAAGAGGCAGCCAGGAACCTCATCCAAAAAATTAAAGAATCTGGACAACCGATTGTTGATAAGGGAAAAGATGCGGTGGTTTCGATCATTCTGGACGGCGAGAATGCCTGGGAATACTACCCGCAATCGGGGCGGGAATTCCTGCGCAGATTCTATGAGGGTTTGCAGAGTGATCCGGCGATCGAAGCGGTGACGGTGAGCGAGGCGATTGCGCGGCACAAGAACGTTACCGCTCTGAAATCGCTGGTGCCGGGGTCGTGGATCGGCGCGAACTTCAACGTTTGGATTGGAGCGCCGGAAGACAACAAGGCCTGGGACTACCTGTATCACGCACGCAACTTCTACGCCCGGGCGTCAGCGGACGCGACCGACAAACAACGCAACTTGGCGTTGGAAGAGATCTTGATCGCCGAAGGCAGCGACTGGAACTGGTGGTACGGACCGGAACATCACTCCGCGAATGATCGCGACTTCGACGAACTCTACCGCAAACACCTGTCGAATGTTTATCAGGCTCTGGGCGGAACTCCGCCGGATTATCTGGCGCAGCCGATCAGCGGGGGAGTGGCACGGCCTTCATTCGCGCCGCAGAGCGCCTATATCCATCCCAAGATTTCAGGCGACGTGGTGCGTTACTTCGAATGGCTGGGGGCGGCGTGCTATACGGCGGACCAGCGCTCGGGCTCCATGCACGGCAAACAGTTTCTGACCGATCAAGTGTTTGCCGGGATCGACGAGCAGTACGTGTACGGCCGGTTGGATTTCGTGGGCAAAGTGCCGGAAGGCGCATTTGAAGTGGTGGTGAATCTGGAATCGTGGGCCAACCATGCGCCGAAGCCCCGGCGCGAACTGCGGTTGGATGCGGTCGTGGATGGCGGCCGCATGCAGTCGTGGAAAGTGACAGAGGGAGCAGGCAAAGCGGTCTCGAATTCGACGGATGCAAGAGATCTGGCGCGAGTGGCGCTGGCGCGTAATTTTGAATTTCGGCTGCCGCTCACCTGGCTGCTCGCCGCTCCGTTGGCAATTGACAAAGTGCGAGGACCAGCAAGCTCAGATGTGCTGACCACCCGGCTGCGCCTGCGTTTGAGTTTGTGGCAGAACCATCTGCCCGTCGACGCCTTGCCGTTGGAGGGATGGATCGAACTGGAGTTGCTGGCGGAAGAGGATATGCTGGCATTGGGCGGATGAGGACGGAGCCAAGTTTCAAGGTTTCAGAGTTTCAAGGTTTCAATGATTCGCCGCGCTTCAGGCTGCCATCCCTTTCGGTTTCCTTGAAACTTTGAAGCCTTGCAACTATTGAAGCCTGGCTCTTTCCTACTGGCCGCCGCTGGCGCTGGTCATCGTCAACGGACGGCTCAATTCCATGACCAGCTCCGTGCCGGCAGGAAGCATGGCGGAACGATGCTTGCCAAGCCAGTGCGCGACGGTCACGGTGGCTCCCACGGCTCCGCCGATCAGCAGGCCTTTGCCACCGTCGGCCAAGCCGCCGACGATCATTCCTCCTCCGGTGCCCATGCCGATCTCAGTAAGGTCTTTGCCGTCGTGGCCGGCGCCTTTGTATTGCCCTTCGGTGTTGACGTCGGTGCCGCGGCCACGGTTGGTGTCAACCAGCGAGGCGTTCAGCATGAATCTGTCTCCATTCGGAAGAACCACGGTTTCGGGGAAGATGGCGATGGTGGGTTTGCCGGCAATACGGCGCGGTTCGTTGGTTTTGGTGACGCGTCCCTCGACCGTGGTGCCGATCGGAATCACGGTCTTGCCATCGAGCACCACCGGTTCCGTGACTCTGGCCGAGAACGGATCCCCAGCCTTCGAACTGAAGGTTGCGAGCGTGGTTTCAAGTTTCATCTTGACGGCGGTTCCGGTGGGCAGGGCGGTTTGTGCCCACGCGAAACTTGCGATCAGGATAAGCGACGTCAGCAAAAATGTTTTTCTCATGTTACTTCTCACCTCCGATTTTCAATTTCTGATCTCGTGCAAAGCTGCAAGAACGTCATCGATCGGCGCACGGTCGAACTGGTTCGCGCCGCGATAGATGTAGCGCACCAGGCCGCCGCGATCGTCTTGGCGACAAATCACCAGCGTAGCCGGGTGCGCGATGTTGATCGCGTCGGTGCCGAGCGCGTGATGGAGCCCATAAGCTTTGGTCACGGCTCGATCCTCATCCAGCAGAAAGACGCTGGAGATGGGATGTTTCGCCAGGAACTTTCCCGGCTTCCAGACGCCATCCCGTTTTTCGGCGGCCACGAACGCCAACTGTGCTCCGGCTGCTTCAATATCCTGTCTCCGCGACTCGAACTGAGTCATGCGCTTCACGCAGTTTGGTCACCAGGTGCCGCGCAGAAAATCGAGAATCAGCGCGCCCGGCGCGAGCAGACCAGCGAGAGTGAATGTGCCCGCACGGTTGGCGGCTCCCAGGGAAAAGTCCGGGGCGCGCGAACCGATCTCCAAAGTGTCCGTGCGGTTCTGCATGTTGAGTTCGACTTTAAGTCAGGTCGAAATTCGGAACAATAACGGATGGGGTACGGGGGCGGTTGGGTCGGCGGTACGATGGGGAGTGTCCCTGCGCACAGACCACGTCCGTCTACGTCCGATATAATTCGTCTTCGCACGGAGACGCGGCAAGCCGCGTCTCTACGATAGCGGCGACGTTTCTAAATTCATCAACTAAGCAAAGGACGCTCTCATGGCTCATACCACGATCGTAGAAATCCGCGGACGCCAGGTGCTGGACTCGCGTGGCAATCCAACCGTTGAAGCTGAGGTTTTTCTGGATGGCGGCGCCAGTGCGCGGGCCATTGTGCCGAGTGGGGCTTCCACCGGCGAGCACGAAGCCGTCGAACTACGAGACGGCGACGAGAAGCAATACAAGGGCAAGGGAGTGCTGAAGGCTGTCGAGCATGTGAACGGCGAAATTGCCGACACGCTGGCGGCCATGGATGCTGCCGACCAGCGCACGCTCGACGCCAAAATGATCGAGCTTGACGGCACGCCAAATAAGGGGCGGCTCGGAGCCAATGCCATCCTCGCTGTTTCGATGGCTGCTGCCCGTGCTTCGGCAAGAGCGTTTGAGCTGCCGCTCTACCGCTATCTCGGGGGCGCTGCGGCGAACACCTTGCCGGTCCCGCAGATGAACATCCTCAACGGCGGTGCGCACGCCGATAACAACGTCGACTTCCAGGAGTTCATGGTGATGCCGGTGGGAGCGCCGTCGTTTTCCGAGGCGCTGCGCTGGGGCGTGGAAGTCTTCCACACGCTCAAAAGCGTGCTGAAAAAGCGTGGCTACAACACCTCGGTCGGCGACGAAGGCGGGTTTGCGCCGTCGGTGAAGTCGAACGTGGAGGCCATTGAGGTGGTGCTGGAAGCGATTCAGCAGGCGGGCTACAAACCGGGCAAGGAAATCGCGATTGCGCTCGATCCGGCAGCCAGCGAGTTTTATCAGGATGGAAAGTATGTCTTCAAGAAATCCGACAAGTCGGCCAAGAGTTCCGAAGACATGGTTCGCTATTATGAGAAATGGGTGAAGGACTATCCCATCGTGTCGCTCGAAGACGGACTCGCCGAAGACGACTGGGGCGGCTGGGCGCTGCTGACCAAAGAGCTGGGCGGCAAGATTCAGTTGGTGGGCGACGACATTTTCGTCACTAACATTGAGATCTTCGCCAAGGGCATCGAGAAGGGAATTGCCAACTCGATCCTGATCAAACTGAACCAGATTGGCACGGTCAGTGAGACGCTCGACGCGATCGACCTCGCGCGCCGCAATGGATACACATGCGTCATCTCGCATCGTTCCGGAGAAACCGAAGACACGTTCATTGCGGACCTGGCCGTGGCGACCGGAGTGGGGCAGATCAAGACGGGCTCAGCCTCGCGCACGGACAGAATTTCGAAGTACAACCAGTTGCTGCGGATTGAAGAGCAGCTGGGTGGCGCGGCGCGGTTTCTGGGGGTGAAGGCGCTGAACTACAAAGGCTGAACGATGTTCCAGCCGTAAATCTCAGGCTTGCTTTGAATTCGGCGAGCCGGGATGACTAACGTGAAAACTCTACAGGGACGTGTGTGTAGCGACAATCGACTGCGGCAAGCGTTCGCAGTTCCCACTCCACCGCGCATTCTGGCTTGATGAGGATAGTGGTGATACAGGCAGGATCGAACGGGGCGAGGTAGATTGGCAAGGCATCTTTTGGACGCCGTATGTTCTCTGGAGGGAATCGGGTAAATCTCCTAATGCTTCGCCACTCTGCTTCGAATTTGTATCGGATTCTCTTCTGAAAGAATGCATTCATTCCGTAGGTTGTGAGAAAGTCGGGGACCGGCTCGTCGGTATACTCGACTTTCCCGATGCGCCCTGGACTTTGTAGATGTTGGAACGAAGGATGCGAAGTATTAAAAGCAATCACAAACCCGCGTCTGGCGTCTGCGTACTGTTCCCACATTTGATCGGAGCTCGGATCCTCCGTGAGACATAGAACCAACAAACTGTCAGGCTCGGTAAGCCACTCTTGTGTTTGTCGAATCAGTTCTGCTTCCCGCCCTGGGGTATTCGGCACATGCGCAGCAACGGCCTCCCGCAGCGAAGGCGGATGACGACTGAGCACCGGGTCGCTCGCCATAAACTCCATGATCGCCGCCCGGTTTCCGAAAGTCGCAATCTCGGGGTATAAGTCGTAGGCATCTTCGAATACTTGGCGCTGGCTGAAACGAATAAGGCATTGCGTCAGAACGTGCAGCCGTTCTGGCGGAAAGTATTTGTAAAGAACCCGGGGTAAAGGATATTTGTCCCAGGGGAACACGTCGGGACTTACTCCCGGCACGACGACAGCGGTCTGTCGATTCACCACTGACCCTGCCATACGGAGATCTGTTGGTGCGTCGTTTCAAGAAAGTATATCTGTAATCCTGAAGGGGGCGGAGTATAAACTGGAAAAGAGATGCCAGAAGCCGAGATCACTTTCACCGTGCGGATGTCGCCCGAGGGCGGCTATGAAGCCCGCGCCGTCGGCCACTCCATCTTCACGCAAGCCGATACTATGGAACAGTTGAGGGTGAATATGCGTGAGGCAGTGCGCCGTCACTTTGGAGATGGGACAACGCTACCTGTGATTCACTTGGAGGGCCTGTGGGCAAACGGGCGTGTCCTCGGCTCCGCGAAGGGTGAATTCACCGTCCCAGATGATTTCAACGATCCCCTGCCCAAGGAGATCGAAGACCTTTTCTGGTGATAAGTCCCCGCTAAAACCCCATCGTGTCGTCCGCCGAAGGCCCGTAAGTCGCAGGAACCGGCTTTTCATTCAATCGCAGATACACGCCGAGTTGAGCGCGGTGGTGTACCAGGTGATTGAGGAACATTTGCCGGTAGGCGAGAAAGCGCGTCCCGCTAAAGAGGGGCTTGCCCCCAATGCTCAGCTTCCACGGCTCTGTCCACGCTTGATCGGGAGTGTTCTTGAGCGCGGTGCGCACTTTGGCTGCGCCTTCATCGAAAGCTGAGACCAGCTGCCCCGCAGACTCGAAGGGCAGAGGCTTGTAGCTGCCTTTCGCGAAATCAAGTTCAGGAGTGGTAAGGACCGTAAGACCAAAGCCAGCCAACTGCGCGATGTGAGGCGCAAGCTTGTTCAGCGGCATGGACTTGGGATGAGGCGCAAAGTCCTTCTTGTCCACGGGAACGCGTTCCAGGGCAGTGCGCGTCTTCTTCATCTCTTCATCGAATTCGACCAGAAGCAGTTCATTGATAGGCATATTTATCCTCGGGGATGGTTTCTGCAACAGTATAAGATGTGTGGCCGCGGGAAGAGATTCAGTCTATCCGCGCCTGATTTGAAAAGCTGCGCGCCGTCCTATAGATTCTTCTTTTGCCCTTTTCTCGGACTGTCCCTGCCTCCGTGGTGAATTCTCGGAAGCGAAAAGCCAACAGCCAATTGCCAGGAGCTAAGAGCTGATTTATGTCTCGTCCTAAACCTCTCGTTCTCATTATTCTTGACGGCTGGGGATACCGCGCCGAAACCAAGGCCAACGCCATCGCGCTGGCGCGCAAGCCGACGTATGACCGGCTGCTGCGCGAGTATCCGAACACTCTGATTCACACCAGCGGGCCGTTTGTGGGGCTGCCGGAAGGGCAGATGGGCAACAGCGAAGTCGGCCATCTGAATATCGGCGCCGGGCGCATCGTGCACATGGACATCACGCGCCTCGACCTGATGATCCAGAACGGCGAGTTCTTCTCGCACCCGGTGCTCGTCGCTGCCATGAAGAACGCGCGCTTGGGCGGGCGCAAGCTGCATCTGTTCGGGCTGCTATCCGACGGCGGCGTGCACTCGCGGCAGGAGCACCTGTACGCGCTGCTGAAAATGGCCAAGCAGCAGGGGGTCGATCGGGTCTTCGTGCATGCCTTTATGGATGGCCGCGACACGCTACCCACCAATGGCGCGGGCTACATCGAACAACTGCAGCAGAAGATGCGGGAATACAACTGCGGCAAGATTGCCACCGTCAACGGCCGCTACTATGCCATGGACCGCGACCGGCGCTGGGAGCGCATCGCCAAAGCTTATAGCGCGATGGTGGAGGGCAAAGCCGAGGGCGGCACTTACGCTGACGCTGTGCAGGGAATGAAAGAGTCCTACAACAAAGGCGTGACCGACGAATTCGTGGTGCCATTCGTGTGCACGGATGCGCGCAATGAACCGCTGGCGAAGATCGGCGACGACGATTCCTGCATTTGTTTCAACTTTCGCGCCGACCGTGTCCGTCAGGTCACGCGCGCCTTGTGCCGCAACAGCGGGCTGAACGAGAAAGGTGGACGTGATTTGCCGGGCGCTGCGGAACTCGATGCAACCATCCCGCGCGACCGCGTGCCGAAAAACCTGGAGTACGTTTGCATGACCCGGTACGACAAGAATTTCGATTTGCCGGTGGTAATTCCTCCCGAATCGCTGACAAATATTCTCGCAAACGTTATGGCAGCGCAAAATATGCGCAACCTGCGTGTGGCCGAGACGGAGAAATATGCGCACGTGACTTACTTTTTCAATGGCGGCGTGGAGCAGCCTTTCCCGGGAGAAGATCGTGTGCTGGTGCAGTCGCCGAAGGTCGCGACTTATGATCTAAAGCCGGAAATGAGCGCCGCCGGCGTTGCCGCGGCGGTGGTCAAGGCCACGAATGAGGGCACGTTCGACGTGATCATTGTCAATTTTGCCAATGCCGACATGGTTGGACACTCGGGCAAAATCGAGCCCACCATCAAGGCAGTCGAGACGGTCGATGCCTGCCTGGGTGAGATTGAGAAAGCGGTGCGCGCCAGAGGCGGAGCCATGCTGATCACCGCCGACCACGGTAATGCTGAGATGATGATCGATCCCGTAAGCGGCGGGCCGCATACAGCGCATACAACGAATCCAGTGCCGTTTATCGTGATCGCGGAAGACGCGAAGCAGTACACCCTGAAACCGAACGGCTCGCTTAGGGATATTTCGCCGACGATTTTGGGAATGCTCGGCATTACCGAACCGAAGGAGATGACCGGCGCAGACCTGCGAGTCAAGAATCTTCAAATTACCCGATGACTCGATCGCCCCATGACCCGATCCGCAAGCTTCTGATTTGCGTTCACCACCCTTTTGACCAGTGGAACGCTCCAGACTGGTTTGCGGAGCGCTTGCGGCGCGAGTTTCCGCAAATCGAAATCGCTCATCTTCCGGACTACAAGTGCATGGATGAGGAAATCGTCGATGCTGAAATCCTGGTCGCGTGGTCGATCCGCCCAGAGCAGATTGCAGCGGCGAAGAGGCTGCGATGGATTCACTCTCCGGCGGCAGCGGTTCATCAGCTGATGTTTCCGGAACTGGTCACGAGCGACATCATTCTCACCAATGCTCGCGAAGTGCACGGGCCAGTGGTGGCGGAACACGTCATCGCACTCATCTTTGCGCTCGCCAAGAAAATCCCAGGTTCGGTGCGTTTGCAGGAGAAGCACGTCTGGGGACAGCAGATCCTTTGGGACGAGCTGCCTAGAGTTCGAGAAGTTGCGGGCGCGACTCTCGGAATGGTGGGCCTCGGCAGCATCGGACGGCCGGTGGTGAAGAGCGCGAAAGCTCTGGGGATGCGGGTGATTGCGGTGCGCGAGCATCCGGAGAAGGGAAGTGAAGGCGCGGATGCCGTGTTCGGGCCCGCGCAGATCGACGACGTCTTCCGGCAGGCCGATTACATGGTGTTGGCAGCACCGGTCACGGTCAGCACCAAGGCGATTGCAAACATCGAACGCCTGGCACTGATGAAGCCGGAGGCATGTTTGATCAACGTCGGTCGCGGCCAACTCGTGGATGAATCTGCGCTCGCGGCTGCGCTTCGAGAAAAGAAAATTGGCGGTGCCGCGCTGGATGTTTTCCCGAAAGAGCCGTTGGCTGCCGATTCTCCGCTGTGGGATGTGCCCAATCTGTTGATCACGCCGCACACGGCGGCTCTGACCGACAAGCTATGGGAGCGGCACTATGCGCTGTTCTCGGAGAATCTGCGGCGCTATGTGAATGATCAGCCGCTGCTGGCGATAGTGGACAAGCGAAAGGGATATTAGTAAGTCCGACTGGCCGTCCTTCACACACCCAAGATTTCTACTGGACACTGCAAGCAGCGTGGGGTTTAATGCTGGCCATGCAGACCCTCGGGATATCCGATTCCACGCCGCGTGGCGAAAGCCGCCTCAAGAGTCTTTTTTGGCCTTCCATTGAGAGCGGCGTCGACGTCGATTATCTCGCCGTCCAAGGCTATTGGGTGTGTACCATAGTGGCGGTCTTGTCATTAGTTTTCATGTTTATGGCACGTCAGCCGATATGGGCAGTGATTACGTTTCTGCTATTCCATCTAGGAGGTGTTGGCGTTCGGGAGCATAGCCGCTTCGCTGCGACGATTGCCTTCGTGTATTACGTGATTAACATACCGATGCCGCTCAAGTTGCTGTTGGCTTCACCTGGAGGCGATGTGCTCCGTGTGATCATAATGGCTTTGCTGCTTTCGAATCTTCGCGCAACTTGGATCGCGGCGCTGGCAAACCGGATCGGATGAGGCTGCGTTGCCTGTGCGCCTTGACGATACCTGGATGGATAAGTTGGCCAACAAATGGCCGAGCTGGGTTTGGCCCAAGATACGAGTTGTGTATTACATCTTTTCTATAGGTTTATTGGTGTTGTTCGGCCTTGGTCTGGTGGCGATGGCTTTTCGCGGCAGTCGCTAATGACAGAACGACACGGTTTTACCGCGTATCGATCCCAAATCCTAAAATCGCATTGACTTCGACCGGCTCACTTCCGCGAAATGCGGGACGGAATTTCCAGCTGTGCAGAGCCACCAGAATCTTTGAGGTGGTTTCGGCGGCGCCGGGCTCGAGTACCTTTAAATCTTTCAGAGCTCCGGAACGGTCGAGGATGCAGGCGAATACTACGCGAGTCGTGCGCATTCCCTGGGGCAGATCTATGCGCATGGGTTCAGGGGCGGTGAGGTCTTCGCGGTAAGGGTGCGCCACGAAGGCGGCGTCGGCATATTGCATCACTGCGGTTCCGAGCGACGTTTCGATATAGATGGAGTAGTTGTCACCCTTCAACTGACCATACCGATTGAAGACTCCGCCAGAACTTGAGGTCGCCTTCACGGTGTAGCTTGGTCCTCCGTGTGATTTAGTGGAAGAACGGCCGGGACCCGCGGCTGCATCGGTTGGAGACCCGAAGCTGGGCAGGTTGATGATTGTCGTACCACCTTGCACGGAAACGCCGGGCACTGCGGGAGGGCCGCTGACGCCGCTTCCCGTGCCGCCAGGACCGGGATACGGTGAAATGCCACCGCGGGCGTTGGGGTCGGAGCCTCGGCCAGTGCCTTCTCTGCCTGCGCCGGAACCTTCTCCTTGTAACCCGCTGCCAGAGCCGTTGCCTTTGCCGATGCCTGCGCCGCCGCCGCTGCCACCGAGACCGCTTTTGGCGGTGCCGCCGGGCGACATGGCGAGCGCTCCACCGGCGGAATTCGGCAGTCCAGCTTTGGTTCCCGGCTGGCTCGACATGACGACTCCGTTTGCACCAGGGTTTCCGCCGGCGTTACGTGGTGGAGCTACGGAAGAACCGAGGTCTAGCGGACTACCAGCTCCTGCTCCCTTGTTGCCGCGTCCGCTGCCGGAAAGGGCTTTGGCTCCGCCTAAACCTGGCGGAGGTGGTACGACGTTGGCGCTGCCGAGCAGCGAACCCGCAGTATGCGCTGCGGACTGGCCTGAGCCTGCGCTGCCGATGCTGGCTGGAGGCGGCACAACTTGCGGCGTAATCGGGGCTGCTCCGGATCTTGCCAGTGAATTTCCACCGGACGCGGCCGGTGGCGGAGGCACGGGTTTGGCGCGCAAATCGCCGGTGTTCGAGCTTCCCCAACTGTTGAGATCGCGACTGACCTGCGAGGGCGGAGGCGCCACAACGGCGGGCGCGGGCAACGACAACTTGGGCGTGGACGACACATCGCGCTGGGGCGCGGAAACCGGGGGCGCAACCACATCGACGGTTTGGGTCATCGGCACGCGGGAACTGGCCAGGTCGCGCGGCGCTTCCCGCGGAGCTGGCGCGATGACGGTTGGCGCTAGCGGATTCGGCGTTTGCATCTTGTCGCGCGAGACATTCGGCGCGGGCGGAACGATTGGCGTGCTCAAGGCTGGAGAGGTGCGGGTTGTGGCGTGCGAAACTTCGGGTGCGGGCGGAACGACGTTGGCGGCGAGAGCGCCTGGCTTGCGACTTGCCGCGGAATTCAATTCCGGCGAGGGCTGCACCACGCTCATTGTGGGCAGAAGTGGCGCGGTGAGCGTTGAATGCAGACCTTCGGCGGGCGGCGGTCCGGGATTCGCCTTGAAGGCGAGCAGATTGGCGACTGCGGAATCGGAATGAGGCAGGTTGATTCTGGGAGCGTCTACAACTTTTTCTGCAGGCTTGTCGCCGCGGGCCACGCGGATGGTCTGGGTGCGATGGTGGGCTTGCTCGCCACCGGCGCGTCCGGACTTGCCAGCTTGCGCGCCACCGCGATCCTGAGTTTGCGGCAGTTCGTCTCCGGAGTAGTAGATGACGTCCCAGTGCAGGCGCGTGGGAGCGGGCGGAATCTGAAGGCTCGCATATTGCTCGGGGAGCACGATGACGGCGATCAGCAGCAGGCACTCGAGCAGCCAGCAGGCGAGCATGCCGCGATAGGGGAACATGCCAACAGGAGCTTCTCCTGCGAGGCGCTTGGGAGAGCGGGCGAGGGCTGGACCGAAGGCGGTCTTGAACTCTTCCCATCGGGAGGACCATTCCACCAGCAGGCGCGGCGGCTCGGGCCACTGAGTGTTAATTTCGGGAATGGTGGCTACTTCGGACATTATTCCGGACTACATCATTTCTGGGGGATTCGTATTCGTCTAGTTTGCCAGAAGGGTCTCTGATTTTTTGAGGGACTTAGTGTTTTTTTCGATTCTGGGAGAAGCGACGTGTTTACTAGTTGGTACTCCTACCCCCTCCCCCCTACCCAACCCGGTCTTTTGGAATCATTGACTTAGGGGAAAATTCCCGCCAGGTCTTTGGGGAATAAGGACTTATGGGTAAAGTATTAGGGAATAAGGAGTTATTCGCGCGAGGCCCGATCAACGAGTCGAGAAGGCGGGCCTGAAACAATGACCGATTACGGCCTGATTCGTTGTCAAGGAACGGGTGGGGCTTGGGCAAAGGCTTGTTTGCTATGGATCTATTTTAACAGGGGAGTCAAGGGCGGTTTTTCCGAAATCACTTACGCGAGGAGAATCTTGCTGACCAAGGGATGAATCCAGCGCATGGTGAGCCGATGATCCCCACGACTCACTCCATCTCGCAAGGTTCGGAAAAACCCCCGAGCGCTCGGCGGGGGTGGAATCCCACCCTAACGTCGCAAAAAGCGCGACGTTAGGATGGGGCACCCGGCCAGGGTTGCGGCGGGTGTAGGGGTCCTTCGACTCTGCAGGGGCTTCACTTCGCGAAGTCCCCGCTCCGCTCAGGATGACAGCGTTGGAGGTTCGTCGGCGGGTGGGGCACATTAGGTGGGAAGTCGTTACGGCACGGCTAAGGCCGTGCCCCTCCCGCTGGTGGAGAAGTCAGCCGTTGTTATCGCAGCGGTGAACCGCTGCGCCACCCAAGAGCAACTCGGGTCGTCCCTACGGGACTTGGGTCACGATGGTGCGCTACCCCGCGCTGAAGCGCGGGGCTAGGATTGGACGCCCCTCCGGGGCTGGGCGGTGACTCCGCTACAGGCCTCGGAGTCCGGTGAAGCGGCGGGTGGGCCGCATTAACGCGGGAAGTATGACGGCGGTGTGTCTTTCGACGTTGACCGAAGCGACAGGGAGCGCGCGGCGGCGGTTAGCCTCGGCGGCTCAAGCCGATGGTGGGGAGGGTCGTTACGGCACGGCAAAAGCCGTGCCCTTCTAAAACAAGATCAAGGCGTGAGTTTTCCCGCGAGATTGGTCGTCCCTACGGGACTTGGGTCACGATGGTGCGCTACCCCGCGCTGAAGCGCGGGGCTAAGATTGGACGCCCCTCCGGGGCTGGGCGGTGAATCCGCTGCAGGCATCGGAGTCCTTTCCTGTTGCGCCGCTTCGCGGTTGGTGACTTTTTCCGCAAGCGGTAAAGCCGCGCCTTTCCATGAATCTCGGCCTTCGCTCGGGGCAATGTAGGGGTCCTTCGACTCCGCGGGGGCTTCACTTCGTGAAGTCCCCGCTCCGCTCAGGATGACAGTCGTTACGGCGGGGCTAAAGCTGTGCCCTTTCAAAACATTTCAGCCCCTAAAGGGGCATCTGATTTCCGAGGCTGGCGGCATCGCTAAAGCGATGCCCTGATACGAATCCCCCGGACTTGCGGCATCGTTCGAGCGCTGCCCTGATACGAACCCTTAGTTTTCCGCGGCCTGCTAATGGCCGATGCCGCGTTTTCAGGCGGCTTGGGTGTGAATGGGACGTTCTTCGAAAGAAATATCGACCTGGTCGCCTAGAGCGGTGTGGGAGTCGTGGATGGTTCCGGCGGGGAGCTCCAGCACCGACGCGGCTTGGATGCGAACGGCGGCCAGGCGCCAGGGCTTTAGGGCCTCCTCAATGTGGATGACAATGCGATCGCGGTCGAGGTAGACGGCGTCGATGGGGAAGCGCATGGCGAAGGTGTGGATGCCGTGGGAGGGGTTGATCCACAATCCGTGGCCGCGCGGGAAGCGGGAGGAGTCGGTGGCCATGAGGCCGCGAAAGCGGGACCAGTGGGTGCGCGCGATCAGGAGATTGGTCGCGAGATAGGTGGTGCGGGTGCGGTTGAAGGCGTATCCTTTGAGGCCGCGCGGGAGCATCACAACTCCTAATTCACGCTAAATTTGCTTCGTCCAGCCCCTAAAGGGGCTTCTCATTTCCGAGGCTTGCGGCATCGCTAAAGCGATGCCCTGATACGAATCCCACGGACTTGCGGCATCGTTCGAGCGCTGCCTTGATACGAATCCCAAAGACTTGCCGCATCGTTCAAGCGCTGCCCTGATACGAATCCCATTTCACAGCGGGCGGTTTACAGATTCACCGTTTCACCGCGGGGGCGAAGATGTGGAGTAACTGAATTACGGCCGGGCCTACGGTCACGAAAATCAGAGAGGGCATTACAAACAGGACCAGGGGAATAATCATCTTGACGGTGGTCTTGGCGGCCTGCTCTTCGGCGCGCTGGCGGCGCTCGGTGCGCAGGGAATCGGAATGGACGCGCAGGGCCTGGGCGACGCTGGTTCCGAAGCGGTCGGTTTGAATCAAGGTGGCGACCAGAGAGCGAATGTCATCGACTCCGGTGCGCTCGGCCAAGTTGCGGAGCGCTTCGACGCGCGGCTTTCCGGCGCGAGTCTCGAGGTCGAAGAGGTGGAATTCGGTGCTCAGTTCGGGGTGCGCGTAGGCGAGATCATTGCCCACTCGCATCATGGCCTGATCGAGAGACAGGCCAGCTTCGACGCAGATCACGGTCAAATCGAGTCCATCGGGAAGGCCGAGGCGAATGCGGCGCTGGCGTTCCTCCATCTTCTTTTTGAGCATGAATCGTGGGAGGAAAAAGCCAAACGCGGCCATGCCTAGAAGCAGCATGGGCGAACTGAATCCGGTAAACAGAAAAACCGATGAGAAGCCAAGGGCGGCGAAGAGGACGCGCAAACCACGATAGATGGTGACATGCTGCGGGCTGCGATATCCGGCCTGAAATAGCCATAGGCGGGTTTTCGAGACTTCCGAGGGAGTGGTCGGCAAGGCGCGGCTGAAGGGATCGAGAGCCTGCTGCATGCGCTCGCGCATGGCGGGTTTAACCGGGGCCTTGGGGCGCTGCCAGCCGATTTCACGCAGGCGGGATCCGAGGAGCGAAGAGGGGACGACGGCGGCCGCTCCAAAGGCGAAAACCACCACTGCGATGGTTAGAAAAACTAAGATGGAGAGCGCCAGAGCGAGTGTCATGGATTAGACCTTATAGTTCAGTCGTTGGTCGCTGGTCGTTCGTCGTTGGCGAAACCTCCGACGGCTAACGACCCCGAACGACTAACGACTAACGACCAACGACTAACGACGGCTTCATCAAACCTGAATTCTTATAATTCTGCGAATGAAAAAATAGCCTATGGTCTGCAACGTGATGCCGCCTACGATCAGAGCGTGGCCCAGCGGATCGGTGAACAGTGGGCGGATAAAGCCGGGATTGAGCAGCAGCATGACGACCACAATGGTGGGCGGCAAAGCCATGAGCAGGACCATGGTGAGCCGTCCCTGAGCGGTGTGGACGCGGACCTGGCGCTGGATCTTAAAGCGTTCGCGAATGACGTAAGAAAGATTGTCGAGGATCTCGGCCAGATTGCCGCCGGTTTCACGCTGCAACATCACGGCGGTCACAAAGAATTTCACGTCGACCAGAGGAACGCGGTCGGCCAAGTTGAGCAGGGCATCGCGCACGGGAAGGCCGAATTTCTGTTCTTCGAAGAGCTGGCGAAATTCTCCGGCTACGGGCTCGGCGATTTCGTTGGCAATCATCTCGATGGCGGTGGTAAAGGCGTGACCGGCGCGAACCGCGCGGGCGAGGGTGTCGATGGCCTCGGGAAACTTCTCCTCGAATTTCTGGAAGCGCTTGGTGCGCATGTGGGAGGCATAGGCGTAGGGGACAAAGAACCCGAGCAGAGCGCCGGCCCAGCCGAACATGAGGTTGCGGCCGGCGAAGAAGGCGACGGCAGCGAATAGCAGGGCGGAGGCGGCGCAGAGCATGAGGAAGTTTCCGGCGCGAGCATCCACGTTTCCCTGGGCCAGCATTTTCTGGAGATGGGAGACACGCTCGGAGCGGCGCAGAAAGGTGTCGAAAGCGGGAATCCGGCTGAGCACTTCGTCGCGCAGAAGAGCCATATCGGGGGTTGGCTCGGTGGCTGGTTTCTGAACGGTGGAGAGGCGATCGCGGAGAACGCGGGCTCGGGCCTTGCGCCGATCGAACAAAGACACAGCGGTAAAAACCGCCAGCGTGACCACCACGAACACCAGGAAGGCGATGAAGAACGGCATCCGCTAGACCTCCATCCGGGATTGGAAGAGCTTGGGGCTGAGGCGGCAACCGGCGGTGGCGAGGCGCTCGGCGAAATGCGGGGGATGGCCGGTGGAATGGAAGACGCCGCGCACCTTGCCGCTTTCGTCAATGCCACTGCGGTCAAAAACGAAAACGTCATGCAGGGCAATCATCTCTCCTTCCATGCCCGTGACCTCGGAGATGGTGATCACCTTGCGCGAACCGTCAGAGAGACGCGCGACCTGGACTACGGCGTGGACAGCGTTCGCGATCTGCTGGCGAATGGCACGCTCGGGAATGTTCAGGTTGGCCATGGAAACCATATTTTCGACGCGAGCCAGGGCATCGCGCGGCGAGTTGGCGTGGACGGTGGTGAGCGAACCCTCGTGGCCGGTATTCATGGCCTGAAGCATGTCGAAGGCTTCTTCTCCGCGCACCTCACCGACCACGATGCGATCCGGACGCATACGGAGGCTATTGATCACGAGCTGGCGCATGCGGACTGAGCCTTTGCCTTCGATGTTGGGCGGGCGGGTTTCCAGGCGGACTACGTGTTCCTGCTTGAGCTGCAGTTCGGCTGCGTCTTCGATGGTGACGATGCGCTCGGAATTGGGGATGTATCCGGAGAGGACATTGAGGACGGTGGTTTTGCCAGCGCCGGTGCCTCCGGAAATGATCAGGTTCAAGCGGCCTTTGACCATGGCGGAGAGCATTTCGAGCATGGGCTCGGTCAGGGTCTTGTTTTCGATCATGTTGCGGGCGGTGATGGGATCGCGGCCAAAGCGACGGATGGAAAGGCAGGCGCCGTCGAGCGCCAGTGGCGGAATGATGGCGTTGACGCGCGAGCCATCCTGCAAGCGGGCGTCGACCATGGGCGAAGATTCATCGACGCGCCGGCCGATGCGGGAGACGATGCGGTCGATGATCTGCATCAGGTGCTGGTTGTCTTTGAAGGAAAGCCCGGTGATTTCGAGCTTGCCGGCGCGCTCGACGTAGACGCGGTCGTAGCGGTTGACGAGAATGTCGGAAATGGTGGGATCTTTGAGGAGCGACTCGAGCGGGCCGAGGCCAAAGATTTCGTCGAGGATCTCACGCGACAACTGCTCGCGCTCAGCGAAGCTAAGAGGAACCGCTTCGCTGTTCACCGAACTGCGGATGAGGACGAGAACTTCTTCGCGCGCTGAATCTCCGGTCGCGCGGCCCAGTTTTTCCAGGTCGAGGCGATCGAGGATCTTGCGATGCAGGTCGGCTTTGACCTGCTGGTACTCGGTGCGTTCGAAGGCTTGGAGGTTGGCCATAAAATCAGCTCTCAGCTCTCAGTTGTCAGCTCTCAGCTCTCAGTTGTCAGCTCTCAGTTCTCAGTTCTTCGCTCCCGACTCTTGGTTGGAGCGTCAGGAGCTGAGAGCTGACAGCTGAGAGCTCATTCACACTGTCCTAAACAACCGCGATGCGGTGCGCTTCACTTCTAAATCGTCCTTGGTCAAGTATTCCGCCAGCTCGGCAATGGAGCGGGCAATGTCGGTGTTTCCCTGCTGCATCAATGGAACGCCGCGATCAATCGCACTGGAGACCGCGAAGTACTGGTTCGGAATGCGCCAGAGCACGGGGGCGCCGATGGCAGCCTCGGTCTCAGCCTCATTGAAGCCGGCCACCTTGCGATAACGGTTTAAGACCAAGGCAAAACGATCGCGCGATCCGCTCTCGCCGAGATACTGAGCCACTCTTCCCGCGCTCCACAGGGAAGCGACATCGGCATGGGCGATGAGCAGAATTCTCTCGGAAAGGTTGCTGATCAGACGAGTGGCGCTGTCGAGGCGCGAGGAAGCGTCGACGACAATGTAGTGATACAGGCCAACCATGGTGTCAAAGAGGCGGGCAAAGTCGGCAGCGGAGGGTTCGATGGCGGTGGGAGCCGCAGGGCCGGCCAGCAACTGCAATCCGCGATCATTGCGCGCCATGAAGCTGTCGAGCAGGGATGAATCCAGGCGGTGCAAGTTAGTGAGCGCATCGGAAACGGTGAACGCCGGTTTCAGATTGAGGTGCAGGGCGCAATGGCCGAGTGGCGCCAAGTCGACCAGCGCCGTGCTGTGGTGAACCGACTGCAAGGCCAGCGCCAGATTGACGGCGACGGTGGTGGCGCCGCTGCCGCCTTTGGCATTCACGATGGTGAACACTTTTCCCCGGGAGCCTTCGCGGCCGGGCTTGCGTCGAATTGAGGTCAGGCGGACAAAGGCGTCGATCAGGTCGGTGGTGGTGGTGGGGCGTTCAAGGTATTCGCGCACTCCTGCCCGCATGGCGCTGACAATCAACTGCGGTTGAGTCATGGGGCCGACGGCGAACAGCGCCGAGTTGGGAAGTTCCTGGTGCAGCAATTCCACCGCGCACAGCGCCGAGGTGACGCCATCGCTGGGAATATCCACCAGAATCACGTCGGGGGCAAAGGCTTGGGTTTTGCGGATGACCGGGTCGTTGGCGGCCAAAGGCATGGTGGGGTTGGTGCAGACGGTGTGGGCCACATTGGTGCCATCCACCAGGACCTGCAGCACCGCGCGCTGGTCATTGTCCGTGGCAAATACGGCTACTGACAATTCCGGCATGATTTATCCCCCACCTCTGATCGGGCCATCTGACCATCGGGTCATCGGGCCATCTGAAACCGATCACCGTGATGTTACTTGCTGGTGCCGGGCTTCTTGGCATCGAACTTGCCCTTGTCCAGGTAAGGCACCGGAGCCGCTGGCAGCTTCGGTAATTGGGTACTGGACGAAACCCGGTGCACCGTGCACAGCACCATCAATTCCGAGTTGCTCTTTTGAGTGCTCCTACTCTTAAAAAAATTGCCCAGGATCGGGATATCGCCCAGTCCCGGAATCTTGTTGGCAATGTCGGTAACCCGGTTGTCGAGCAGACCGGCGATGACGAAACTCTGGCCGTCTTGCAGTTCGAATTCGGTTTCCGCCTTACGCGTGCTGATGGCGGGGATGGTGGTTCCAGCCACGGTGACGGCATCGGCGAAGTCGAGCGTACTCACCTCGGGAGCGACGTGCAGGTGGATGTTGCCATTGGGCTGAATCACGGGAGTGAACTTCAAGCGCACGCCAAACTCGCGAAACTGAATGGTGACGGTGGCGATTCCGCTGGCGTTCTGCTGGGCCACGGGAAAGGGAAATTCTCCCCCAGCCAGGAAGCTGGCTTCTTTACCATTCAGCGCAATCAGATTGGGCTCGGCCAGGATCTGCAGGAGATTTTTCTCGTGTAGAGCCTCGATCACCGCGCCCAGGTTGATGTCGGTGCGTTGCACGAAAAGATTCAGGAAGCTGTTGATGGTGGTGGTCGTGGTCGGCGGCGTGATCGTGGTCGAAGACGCGGTCGAGGTCACGCTCGCGGGCGTCTGGGTGATGTTCACGCTGCCGAATTGCCCGGTCTGGCTGGTGGCGAGGGTGTTTCCCAGGCCCGGCATGAACAGGTTGGCTCCCGCCTGTTGCAACGCGGTGCGATCTACTTCCGCAAACTTGACTTCCAGCAGGACTTCGTCCGCGCCGACGGGCCCGAAGGTCAGCACGTTGACGACATTCTTGGAATAGGCCGAGGCTAGCGCGCCGGCATGCTTGGAGACATCCTCAGTGGTTACGTGACCGGAGAGAACAATCGCAGAACGGGAGGGCGTCACGTTGATCTGCTCATCCGGGAAAAGGCGATGCATTTCTTCGGTGGCGGCGGTGATATCGACATCCACGCGAAGGTCGAAGCTTTGGGAACGCTCGAATTCGTCCCAGATCAGCAGCGAAACTTCGCCGGGAGAAAGTCCGTTGACTAGAATCTGGGTGGGAGTGACGACCAGCGCATCCGCCACTGTGGGGTCGGTTACCGAGACGCGCTTCAGTCTTTCGGTCTTGGTATTGATCAGCAGAGACTTGCCGACCATCACACGCAGAGGCGCGGCACCCGCTGTGACGCTCTGGCTGGATGGGGAAGCGGCTGGGGTGGAGGATTGCGCGGCGGGCGCGGCTTCCTGATTCTGAGCAGGAGCGTTCTGGGAAGAAACCGGAGCGGTTGCCGGATCGGGCCGTGGAGCGCCCTGCGGAGCCAGGGTACGCGCGAACATGGTTGCCGCACCGAGAAGTACGACGGCTGCGACCAGGGTAAGAGCTTTCATGAAATCGGACCTCGGCGAGGATGCACGGGGAAATCCATCGAAGGCAGAACCGTCGTAGGCAGAACCAGCGAAGGCAGAACCAGCGAAGGCAGATCCATCGAAGGAAAGGATGGACGCGGGTGGTTCGGGTATCGGCGGCTCATTTGTTTTCTTCAAACTTGGTCTCATCCCGTTTGCTGCCACGAATCATTTCTACCTGATAGGGCGCTGGCGGAGCCGCCGGAACTTTCGCTACTACGCGGTGAACTTTCGGTTTCGACTCGGTCACCACCGGTTTGTCGCCCAGGTACAGGGAACTTGTGCGGGTGGCGCCGATGCCCCCCTTTTTTGTGTCCAGCGGATTGCGCAAAGAAAGCTGAATGCGGCCTTCCTGCGAAACCAGGGCCAGCTTTTGAGCGTCATCGGGAGAAACCAGGAGCGTAATCACCGAGGCGGTGGGCGCATCCGCGGGAGCATTCCGGTCCAGGTTCTTACCCACGGCGATGACGGCGACGTTTTCGAGGACGGTGGTAGTTTGACGGTCGTTACTACCTTGATTCCCGGTAGCCAGCACATCCACGCGGGTGCCCGGTTGCACGAAGCCGGCCACCGAAACCACGTCGTTGACACGCACCGAAACGGCGCGCATTCCGGGCGGAATCAACGAAGGCAAACCGGCTCCGGCGTTGAGCGCGGCCAGCTTGCTGGGCAGAATAAATTCACCGGTGCTGAGGGGGAGAATTGCGCCGCGGCCCAGAACCTTCGATGAATCGGAGAATGCTCCGGGAGGAGCAGCCGATTGCGGCAGAGTGATCACGCGGACATCGTGGGCTTCCAACTTGGTCCCGACCTGAATATCATCGGCGGCCACCACGACCCGCACTCCGCGCTCATTACTGTTGGAGCCTGCCGAGTTGCGCAACCGGCTATAGACGCTATAGCTGACGAGCAGGCCAATCGCGAGAGCCAGGCCTCCGATCATCAACAAACGACTTCGGTTCATTCCACTCCTTCGCGCACGATTCCGGACTGATCAATCGCCGCAGCGGACGAAACTTCCGCGAGCGGGAGGCAGTTCGCGCGATCAGCAACGGCCTACTGGCTTTGAATTGAGCTGGCTACGGACGAGAACACGTTGTTGGCGTTGCCGCCGATGAGACGGACAGTTCCGATCACGATCACCAAAATCACGGCCAGCATCACGGCGTACTCCGCGATGTCCTGCCCTTCGTCATTGCGCCACAAGAGTTTAGCGAAATCTGTCATTCGAGGCTCCTTCTGGCTTTATCTTAGTCCCGATTCGAGGCGAGTGTTAGAACCACTCCCTATATTCGCCCTAGTTTCGCAGATTCGGGATGGCTCTGGGAAACAATTTTTCACTGCTTGCGCCCCCTCGGGCAACGGATGTATTGAGATTTTCAGCAATTTTGAGCGGGGGGTGCGTCCGGACCAGGATTATCGCCTTAGAGTCGCGGAATGCGGCATGCCAGTCGGGGTCGATGAGGAAGGCCTGAGCGACAGCGCTGGAAGGGGGCACAAGCACCGTTTCGACCTGCCAGCGGTCAAGAATGTCTCGCCAGCCGGTGTGAAGCCGGACAGCAGTCTTGAATTGGCCGAGGAGATCGTCGCCGTAGAGGTCGGCGCGGCCGTCCACGAATACACGATAGTTGGGATAAAGCTTCCAGACGGCGTAGCCTCCCCAGTCGTAGTAAGCGAAAATTCTCTGGGGATAGTTACCGGCCAGCAGGAACGAGACAGCGCCTTTGGGAAACTGCTCCGCCTCACGAGTGTCCTGGTTGCGAGCAAGGCTGACCCAGTTCACCAAGGCAAACAGAGCGATCGAGACAAGAATGACGATGTTGAAAAGTAGCCGGAAGCGCGGGGATCCCCGAGGGCGTTGTGAGGCTGCCAAGGACGCTGCATTGAGCGGGAGAGCGGCGGCGATCACTGGCATCGCCACCAAAATGAAGATGGGTATGTGGCGGACGGCGTCCAGAGCGGCGAAAGAGGTGAGGAGCAGGGGGACGAACATACGTGCCCTGGGCCGCCGGCGGGAACTGGCGAGCGCGATCAGAAGCAGCAGCCACACTAGTAAGAAGGGATGATAGAGCGCTTGATGGAAATCCGGGGAGAACCACTCCACAATGAACGACCGCATCCCGGAGGAACGTAAAGTATCGAAGGGATAACGATACAGTTGGAGGCCGCTGGGGTTGAGCGGCACCAGCGCCAAACAGGGCACCACAAGCAACAGGACGCGCAGGAAGATGGGGCGCGCTTCCTGCCAAGGCGTGTCGCCGACAGCCGTCTCCAGGAGCAGGCCGACAGCATAGGCCAGCAAGAGCGCGGGGCCAAGCGCGAATCCGGCGTGGAGGTTGAGCCAGAGGAGGAACAGCGGCGGTATCCACAACAGGAGCTTGGGCCGGGCTTTGTTTGTGTTTATGCCGGCTTCGAGGAGCCAGAACAGTAAGCTGGCCAGGGTAAAGGTGAACATCTGCGGCCGCACGCCCCAGGAGGGGGCGGCAGCCAGGGCACCGAAGACCGTTGCGGCGGCTGCCCAGTGGCGTTTTCCGGGACAACGCAGATAGAGCAGGATGAAGCCGGCGGTCGTAATGATGGCTGAAAACACGATCAGTGCAGCGGCGCCGCCGTGCTTCCAGAGTTCGTAAAACACGACCTCGGATAACCACTCATGAGATACCCAGGCATGCCCGGCGCGAGTGAAGGAAAAAGGGTCGGAGTGGGGGACGTGGCCGGTTTCGACGATCCACTGTCCGGTGCGCAGATGCCACCAGAGATCGGGATCGAGGGCGTTGCGCGCTGTCATCGCCAGCAGGCCGAGCGAGAGGATAGCTGCGAACGCGATTTGCGTGCTGCGCAGGGTTTGAAGGATTCGTCGCATGCTCTTCGCGAGTATGATCCGTCGCGATTATAGAATGCACACGGCTCCGGCGTGGCTCCGCCTGAGGAGCGGCGCATGAAAAGAACAGAATGTGGATAGAATAAGCATTCCATTCGACCATGGCTGACACACGGAAACTAAGCAGTTGGCTGCTGCTGGCGATTCTTTGCGCAGCAAGTATGTGGATTTACGCCAGCCGTGTGCTGATTCCGTATCAGATCTCCGATGCCGCGGCCCACGACCGGCCGAGGGGAAATCTTTCCGACCTCTATCCCCGGTGGCTTGGGGCGCGAGAACTTCTGCTGCATGGGCGAGATCCTTACAGCCCCGAAATCACGCGCGAGGCCCAGATCGGATTCTTCGGCCGCCCGCCTGATCCGGAACGGCCCGGGGGACGAAATTATCAGCAGGGATTCTATTATCCCGTCTACGTCGCCTTCCTTCTTGCGCCCACGGTGCATCTTTCGTTTGAGATGGTGCGGAAGGGATTCTTCTGGGTATTGCTCGGACTCACCGTGGCCTCGATTCCGTTGTGGCTGCGGGCACTGCGCTGGCCCGCGCCGTTGTGGGTGCAGGTGAGCCTGGTCATTTTCACCATCGGCAGCCTGCCCGTTATGCAGGGGCTTAAGCTTCAGCAAATGACGCTACTGGTGGCTGCCCTGATGGCGATCGCGCTGGCGCTGCTGGTGTCGGAACGGCCGATTGGCGCCGGCGTGGCGCTGGCTTTGGCCACCATCAAGCCGCAACTGGTCTGGCTGTTGTTGTTCTGGCTGATGATCTGGACTCTGGCGGACTGGCGCCGCCGCTACCGGTGGGCCGCGTCATTTCTGGTGTCTATGGCCATCCTGTGCGCGGCCTCGGAATGGTACCTTCCGCACTGGATTTCCCGCTTCTGGCAGGCGATTCGCGAATACCGAAGTTATACGGGGGAAATGTCGGTGATGGACGAACTGATGGGCGCTCCGTGGAGCCGGGCGCTCGAATTTTTGGCGTTCGCGCTCATGGCCGGAGCTTGCTGGAGAGACCGCCGAGAAGCGGCGAACACCAGCGCTTTTGCGGGCACGATTAGCCTGGTGCTGGCCATCACGGTGCTGATTGTGCCTACTTACGGCCCCTACAATCAGGCGCTTTTAATCCCGGCGGTGCTGATGATGCTTAAGGAGGGCCGAGCGATCTGGCAGAGAAGCGTCGCCGACCGCGTTCTGTCTGCGTTCACGGCTGGCCTGATTGTCTGGCCGTGGATAGCGTCGATTGCGCTGGCGGGGCTTTCTTTTCTTTTGCAACCGGAGCGGGTCGAACGAGGCTGGGCAGTCCCTTTCTGGACGGTGCTGCAGATCCCCATGGCAATGGCGGCCCTGATGCTGGTTCATCAGTATCAGAGGAGTTTTAGTGCACCGTCAGGGCCGGGGCCGTCGTAGAATGCTTTGGGCCCATATCAGGCGTTGGCGGCTTGGCTGATATGACGGCCGTAGGAGAGTCCAGGGCACATGTCGGCTACGTCGCATTCGGGCATTTCCAGCATCTTTCCCATCGCGATCTTCGTGCAGGGCAATGATCAGCAGACGCTGTCGCTGAATCACACGCCCTACACCGTAGGCCGCAAGGTGGATCGCGACCTGGTGATTGCCGACCCGCGCGTGTCGCGCGAACATGCCACCATCGTTTCAGAAAACGGCGAGTTTTTTGTCATCGATCTGGGCAGCAAGCACGGCACGTTCGTGAACGGCGAGAAGGTGGATCGCCACAAACTGCAGCGCAACGACCGCCTGGAGTTTGGCGCCCGCGACATTGCTTACCTGATTTTCCATCCGCTGCACACAACCTCGAACACGGCGCGGGAGTTTCTGAGCCAGATCTCAGGCATTCAGATTGCTCCGGAGGCCAGCGACCTGGAGAAACTCACGCTGTTCATGGAGGCGGCGCGCAAGCTGAACACGATCGGCGTGCTCGATGAAATCCTGGTCACGCTGCTCGAGGCCACGCTCAAGCTGACGCAGGCCGAACGCGGGTACATCTTCCTGCGCGATCTCGACGGCACGTTGACGCTCGCCGCCGGCCGCAGCAGGAGCGGCGAGCCGCTGCTCGACGACAAAACAATTTCCCGTTCTGTGCTCGATGGCGCGTTGACCTCGAATTCCGAGTACCTGATTACGGACACCAGTCAGATGCTCGATGTGAAGGAGAGGAAAAGCATTGTCGCCTTCGATCTGCGAACCGTGATCTGCATGCCGCTGCGCAAGCCGCTGGTGCAAGCCAGCCGGGCCGACCAACCTGCGGGCGGAGAAGTGATGGGCGCGCTTTACGTCGATTCGCGCTTTGCTTCACGCGATATCACCAGCGTCAGCCACGATATTCTGCGGGCGATCGCGACGGAAGCGGCGCAGTTGATCGAGAACGCGCGCCTGGTGCAGGCGGAAGAGGCTGGGCGCCGTTATCAGCAGGAACTTTCGATCGCAGCGTCCATCCAGCAGCGGTTGCTGGCGGTGACTTTGCCCGAAGTTCCTTTTGCGCGGGTGAACGGACGCAATCTGTCTTGCAAGGAAATTGGAGGCGATTTCTTCGAAGCCGTGAACACGCCGCAAGGCTTGGCCGTGGTTCTCGCCGACGTCAGCGGCAAAGGAGTCTCGGCCGCGCTGTTGGCCTCCATTCTCCAAGGCATGGTCTACTCGCAGCTGATTTCGGGCATGCCGCTGGTGGAGATCGTCGACGCCGTCAATCGCTTCTTCACCTACAAGCATATCGGCGAGAAATACGCGACCATGATCATTACGCGCCTGCGCAGCGACGGCGATCTGGAATACGTCAACTGTGGACATGTTCCACCGGTGTGGATCTGCGGCAACGAGGTGTTGCGGCCCGGGCATGGCAACCTGCCGGTAGGCCTGATCGCGGATGCAACATACTCGAGCGACCGCTGCCAGATGAGGGCAGGAGACCGGCTGATCCTGGTGACCGACGGCGTCACCGAAGCGGAGAATGCCCGCGGAGATATGTTCGACAGCGAACGCCTGGAGAGAGTGGCGGGGAAGAGCAAGTCAATGGAAGACGTCTTCGCTGCCGTCGCTGATTTCTGCGGAGGCACACCGCTCAACGACGATTGCACGGTGGTCGAACTGTTCTACACCGGCGGCTAAGAAGAGGATTCCCGAGAAAGCATAGGAAGTGAACTCGAAACCTGCAAGCAGACCTCTGCCCGCGATCTGGCGTTACCTTGGTGACCTACTGCAAGAGCCCCTTTAGATTCAAGATGAAGTTTACTTGACAACCATCACCATTTATCTATGGGACTCTTATCCGAACGCTATCCGTTCTGGTTTACCGCACTAACCCTGCTGTGTTCCCTGATTATTCTTGTTTTTGCGTCTTCCCAGCTCCAACAAGACGTGGGGGGTAATCGCGTGCTGGTAGCCCGGACAGCTCCGGCGTACCCGGCGCTGGCGCGCAGTATGGCGTTGCAAGGAGTGGTCAAGATCGAGGCGGTCGTTTCCCCGGAAGGCAGCGTTGAGACAGTAGATATAAAAGGCGGCCATCCGGTTCTTGCACAACCGGCAGCGAATGCAGTTCGGCAATGGAGATGGGAGCGGGCATCCTACGAGACCCGCGAATTGGTCGAAGTGAAATTCTCTCGTGACTGATTAGGTTCGCGTACCCCTAAGAGGCTGCTGAAAAAGTCGCATTACAAGCCGCTGCGGCCCCAGCGGCTAAAGCCGGTGCTGAAGATAAGCCAGTTATCGCAGCGCTGAAGCGCTGCGCCACCCAAAATCAAGCGCAATATCGAGTTTTTCCGCAGTCTGTGAAGCCGCCCCCTTCAAAACAAAGGCAAAGCGCGAGTCCGCAGCTGGCTAAGGCTGTGCCTGCTTGTGAATGTCGACCGTAGACCAGGTCTTGTCGGCGGCGTGACATAGCTTTTCCAGCCCACAGTCGGCACATTTTGGGCCGCGCGCCACGCACAGTTTCCGCCCGTGCCAGATCACCTCGTGAGAAAAATCGGTCCAGCGCTCGCGTGGGATGATGCGCATCAGATCCTCTTCAATTTTTTTCGGGTCTTGCTGCTTCGTTAGCTCCAGTCGGCGTGAAATTCGCGTGACATGGGTATCGACTACAACACCTTCATTTTTCTTGAACCAGGTTCCAAGCACGACGTTCGCGGTTTTGCGAGCCACCCCGGGCAGACTCAGCAACTCTTCCATCGTCTGCGGAACCTTTCCGCCAAAATCGGCGACGATCTTGCGCGCGGCGCCTACCACCGATTTCGATTTGTTGCGGAAGAAGCCGGTCGAGCGGATATCCGGCTCCAACTGTTCTGGTGCAAGCGCAGCAAAATCCTGGACGGTCGGATACTTCTCAAAGAGCACGGGCGTGACCATGTTTACCCGCACGTCGGTACACTGGGCGGAAAGAATGGTCGCCACCAGTAATTCCCATGCGCTGCGATGAGTGAGAGCACAAGTTGCGTTGGGATAGAGTTGGTCGAGACCGGCGATAATTTGACGGACACGCTCTGGGGCCAACGGATCGCATCCCGATGCGGACGTTTTTCTTGGCGAAACACTCTGCGGAGCGCGAGGCTTAGCGGCCGGAGCTTTCGCGCTCTTGGACAAAACCCGCGGAGTGGTTGTCTTCAGAGCCGGACTCTTCTGTTGGCGGACACCTTCGTGTCGTCCGCTGCGACTGGGTTGACGCGGCATATTTCCGCGAGGCATCGGGTTCCTCCTGAACACTTGGGAACAGCGGGTTCATGGTAACAAAGCCGCGGCCTCGCAGCAGCCCATCCGACGAAGGTAACTGCGCTGCAATTGACGGTTTGGCGGCGGGGTGAGTACTCTGAGAGCGAAGTTCAAATAACCGAGGGAAAAACCTGTGGCCGTGAAGAGCGTTCAACTCGGACAAGTCTGGCGCCAGGATGCAACCAGTCAGGATTATCTCGTCACCAAGGTGTACACCGAAGTGTTCACGCAATACGCGGTGCTGCGGCCCGCCGAAGTCACTGCGCCCGACGCGCCGGTGGTGAAGGTGAAGGTCTCAAAATCGGCGGATGGCGTAACCTTGCCCGGCTTCAGCTTCACGCAGGAAGGGGCATTCTGAATTCATCGGGTGATCTGACCATCGGGTCATCGGGTGATTGAAGACCGAAATCCGATGGCTCCGTCCTCCCGATAAGCCGATCGCATGACCGAGAAAATCCTTACCATCCTCTTCGTCTTTATCAATTCCATTGTGGCCACGACCGGCTATGCCGGGATTGCGCTGCTCATGGCGATTGAGTCGGCTTGCATTCCGCTGCCTTCGGAACTCATCATGCCCTTCGCCGGGTACCTGGTTTCGACGGGCACGATGAAGCTGGTGTGGGCGGCCACGGCGGGCGCGATCGGATGCAATCTGGGCTCGCTGGTTGCCTACGAAATCGGCTGCTACGGCGGGCGCCCGCTGGTTGTGCGCTATGGACGCTGGATTCTGATGGGCCACCGTGAACTGGACTGGGCCGACCGCTTCTTTTTGCGCTGGGGATATATGGCTGTGTTCATCGCACGGCTGCTGCCGGTGATTCGGACATTTATTGCGTTGCCCGCTGGGATTGCCCGCATGCCGCGCGGCAAATTCCACATTTATACGTTTCTTGGATCGTGGCCCTGGTGTTTCATGCTGGCTTACTTCGGCATGAAACTGGGCGAGAACTGGCGCTCGCTGGGCAAGTACTTCCATAAGTTCGACGCGATCATCGGAGTCTTGCTGCTGGCGGGGATTGTCTGGTTTTTGTGGTCGCATTGGCAGAATAGGTTGCGGGCCGACGAAAGCTGACTTGGCGTTCGCTTCCCCCGTGGCCCTCTGTGTCCCCTGTGGTTCGGGAAAAAATCTTTACCACAGGGAACACAGAGGGACACAGGGGAAACCTGAGCGTCCGCGCTATTCGGCTATCGGCCGCGCCAACTGCGAGGCTACCAGCTTCCACTCCCCATCGCGTTTCCGCAGAACGTCGAGGTAGACATAGCGGACTGCGGACCGCTTGCCGCTAATCTCTACTTCGTCAGATTCGGACCCGTGCACGACCGCGGTGTCGCCGAATAGGCGAATCTTGCGGCTGGTGGAAACTATCGAGGGATAGCGAATTGCCCCGGTTCGAAAATTGTTCAGCACATCCTGCCTGGTGAAAGCCTTGCCTGACTCGTTGTACTGCACGTAGTCGTCGGCGAAGATCCGCGCCAGCACGGCTAGATCGGCGGTCATCAGCGCGCGGTCACCGGCTTCATGCAGCGCGAGAATCTGCTGCTCGTCTTTTTGCTTCTCCTCGGGCTGCTTCTGATCGTTCTCGATCGACATCACGGCTCCTTGCTCCCTGACAGTCACTTTCTCCATCTTCCACAAATGTGTAATCTCACGCTAGGACTTATACCGGCATGGGATTGCTGTTTTACCTTCTATTTCGCTGGGGCCTCATCGGCATCATCCTTGAGGGGCTGGCGATCGTGCACTTCATTCGGCGGCGGCCGGATACCTATTGGATTTTTGTCATCCTGTTTCTTGGTCCGCTGGGCGCCTTAATCTATCTCGCAGTCGAGGCGCTGCCTGACATTGGATTGCTGGGCCAGTCGTTCAAAGTTTTTCCGCGGCGCAAGCGCATTGCGGAACTGGAAGCGGCGATTCGCGACAATCCGTCGGCGGGAAACTACGAAGAGCTCGGCGACCTTTACATGGATGACGGCAAGCTTCAATGGGCGCGAGCCGCGTTCGACAAAGCCATTGCCGCGCGCGCGGATACGCCCGATCCGTTTTACAGGCGTGGAGTTTGCGCCATTTACCTGGGCGATGCCGCGGGCGCGTTGCCCGATCTGGAACGGGTGGTCGCGAAAGAGCCCGACTACGATTTCTCGCGTGCTGCCGCATTGCTCGCCCACGCCTACGCGCAGACTGGACAAAAAGAAAAGGCCGAGAAGCTCTTCCGGCAGGTGACGGTCACCTCGACATTGTCCGAGACTTACTTGAACTTTGCGGAGTTGCTGGCCTCCGAGGGCCGCAATGCTGAGGCCCGCGAGTGGGCGCAGAAGGTGCTCGATAAGAAGCCGACGATGCCTGGGTACCTGCGGCGGCGGGAGCGGCCTTGGTTTCGGCGAGCGAAGGAAGTGCTCAAGAGATTGCCAGCGTGAGAAGGCGGGGGATAGAAGCGGAACTTCTTCATTTGTTGCGACACGGAGCCGCAATCGATTTCTTCCAAGCATTGTGGTAGTAGATGTCATCCGTGAAGTGATAATCAAAGAACTCCATTCCAGCACTCCAAAATAACTGAACACCCACCCAGTACATCCATTCGCCTGTCTGCGAGTCTTTGATTGGCCAGACAGCCGCCGAATATCTTGCGTAGCTGGGATTATTCTTGGGGTGCAGGTTGTTGAACAATGCAACCTTGCTCAGTTCTGGCGTAATCGAGTCTGGATTTGCTGTTTTGTAGAAGGCGGATGTGTTTGTTGAGGCGTACTTCGGAAGTTTGCCTGTCAGCGCGATTGTGCAGACCTTCTGTTCAAGGCTCTCGCGGCGTCCAATTCTGTTCAAATGCGGGAGTTTCGCGTCGCTTCGAATGCCCTCGAACAGCTTCGCAACATAGTCCTCTTTCTCCTTGTCACGTTCGCCGGTTAGTTGCCCAACGTTACCATGCTGCGTGGCGACTGGAGCCTCCTGCTGCGTGGCAACCAACGGAGCCATTAGGAGCACAGCGACGAGTGTGCCGATTCGGAAATATGTTGCCCTCATAGCGACACCTTGAACCCTTCGGTCGATACCAGTCAACGCAATTCCAAGTCAACAGTGAAGCGCCTGAGAATCAGGTACTTCGGACACCTAATAAACCGCAATGCGCGTCGAAGCGTGAACCGCTGCTCAAGGGAAAACCGTCGATAGCTGCCGTAATATGGCCATACGCCAGCAATCCTCGATTGATGTACACGACGAATTCCAGCGTTTCACTCAAACTCGTTGCTGACAGCTGGGAGCTAAGGGCCAAAGTGCTATCCTTCCATCGTGCGAATTGCCAACCTGGAGTGCACCCGCTGCGGGGAGCATCTCTCCGCTGACCACCCGCAGAATGTTTGCCCCAAAGATGGCGGCGTGCTTTACGTCCGCTACGATCTGGCCAGCCTGAAAGGGAAGTTGCGCCCCGAAAATCTATTAGGGCGCGTGGCCAGCATGTGGCGTTATGCCGAAGTTCTGCCAGACGCCATGCCGGTCACGCTGGGCGAAGGATTCACTCCCATGCTTGCCAGCCGTGAGCATGAGAACGTCTACATCAAGGACGAAGGGCTGAATCCAACCGGATCGTTCAAGGCGCGCGGCATGTCGGCTGCCGTAACCATGGCTCGGCATTATGGTATGAAGAAGCTGGCCGCGCCTTCTGCCGGAAATGCCGGGGGCGCGCTAGCGGCTTACGCGGCTGCGGCGGACCTGGAAGCCTACATCTTCATGCCGAAAGATGTGCCCATGGCGAATCGCATGGAATGCGATTACTACGGCGCGCACCTCACGCTGGTGGACGGCCTGATCAGCGACTGCGGCCGCATGGTGGCCGAACGCAAGGACAAAGAAGGATGGTTCGATGTTTCGACGCTCAAAGAGCCGTTTCGGGTCGAAGGCAAGAAGACCATGGGCTACGAAGTCGCCGAACAGCTTGGCTGGAAGCTTCCGCAGGGCATCATCTATCCGACGGGCGGCGGCGTGGGCATGATCGGGATGTGGAAGGCTTTCGATGAAATGGAGGAACTGGGCTGGATTGGGCGCGAGCGTCCGAAGATGATTACGGTGCAGGCGGCGGGCTGCGCGCCGATTGTCAGTGCATTGGAGGCAGGGAAGAGCACTTCAGAAATGTGGGTGGGAGCCGCGACCTTTGCTGCAGGTCTGCGGGTGCCTAAAGCTTATGGCGACTACCTGATTCTTGACATCCTGAAGAAAAGTCACGGCACCGCGGTGGAAGCGACCGACGAGGAAATTCTTGCGGCGATGCGGCACTGGGCGAGCGTGGAAGGCGTGTTCGCCGCCCCGGAAGGAGCGGCGTCTCTGGTTGCCTACCAGAAACTGCGCGGCAGTGGCTTCTTCAGCGCCGAAGACAAGGTCGTGCTCTTCAATACGGGATCGGCCTATAAGTATCTGGATATGATTGAAGCGCAGGAAAAGAAGGCGTGGCCCGACGCGCCGGGGGCGCGCAACATTGGCGGAATTATTGGGCCATTCTAACTTCGCGTGGACTGAAACCATGAGCATTCCTACCCAACGCGATTCGTTGCGGCAACAGCGCGAAGAGATGGTTTCGGTGCAACTTGCCGAGCGTGGCATTCGCGACCCGCGCGTGCTGGACGCTATGCGCCGCGTGCCGCGGCACGAGTTTGTCTCGGAGTCTTTGCGGCAGGAAGCCTACGAAGATCACCCGCTGCCGATTGGTGAGGGACAAACCATCTCGCAGCCCTACATCGTGGCCGCGATGCTTGAGCACCTGGCGCTGCGAGGCGTTGACCCTGACGGCGATCGCGTTCTCGAAATCGGCACCGGTTCCGGCTACGTGACGGCATTGCTTTCGTTGCTTTCGGCCGAGGTGTATTCGGTGGAACGCCACGCGCGATTGGCAGCCTCGGCGGAGAGTGTGCTGCATCGGCTGAAATATCGGAATGTGAAGATCAGAGTCGGCGATGGCAGCGAGGGTTGGGCCGAATATGCGCCGTTCGACGCGATTCTGGTTTCGGCCGCAACCGCAGAGATGCCGCCTGCGCTGTTCGCTCAGTTACGCGAAGGCGGACGTATGGTGATACCGGTCGGGCCTCCCTATAGCCAGGAATTGCAACTGATCTTCAAGGTCAACGGAAAGCCCGAGGTAAATATTCTGGAAGGTTGCCGGTTTGTGCCGCTGGTCGAGGGAGCGGTGGACGAAGACCGAAATCTTTAACCGCAGAGTACACCGAGGACGCGGAGAAAGACAGTTCAACTGTTTCTTCCCTTGATTTTCAGCGGACTGAGCGCGCCGCGCGGTTCGAACGGCGATCACCGTCGCCTAACTAGCATTCACGCTTTACAATTAGCGCTGTGGGTTTTCTCCGAAATCTGAAGATCACGTTGGAGATGATCAAGTGGGAGCACTCGATCTTTGCGCTCCCGTTTGCGCTCTGTGGAGCTATGCTTGCCGCTGGCGGTTTACCAGCTTGGCGACAACTGGGGTGGATCGTGGTCGCCATGGTCTCGGCGCGCTCGGCCGCCATGGCCTTCAATCGGCTGGCCGACGCCTCGATTGACGCGGCCAATCCCCGCACCGCAACTCGTGCGCTGCCGGTCGGACTGTTGACGCCGACGTTTGTGAGTGCGTTCGTTCTGATCGCGTGCGGAATTTTTGTGCTCGCGGCTTCCCAGTTGAATCGCATGACGCTGCTGCTTTCGCCGGTGGCGCTCGGGGTGATCCTTCTATATTCGTACAGCAAGCGTTTTACGCGCTGGTCGCATTTGTTTCTCGGATTCGCGCTCGGGATCGCCCCGGCGGCGGCCTGGATCGCGGTGCGTGGGTCGCTCGATCCGAGAATTCTGCTGCTGACGGCGGCGGTTACGTTCTGGGTCGGCGGATTCGACGTGATCTATGCCTGCCAGGATCACGACTACGACCGCAGCCATGATTTGCACTCCGTGCCACGGCATCTCGGGATCAGGAATGCGCTCGTTATCGCCCGTTTGTTTCACGTTGTGATGCTTGGGTTGCTGGTCGCGCTGATCGTTGTGTTTGGACTCGGCAAGCTGGCAGTCACAGGAGTTATCGTTGTGGCTGCGCTTTTGCTTTACGAACACACGCTGGTGCGGCACGATGACCTGAGCAAGCTGAATGCGGCGTTCTTCACCATGAATGGGGTGATTTCGGTGGTGTTCTTCCTTTTTGTGGCGGCCGACCGGTTGGTGCGGCGGTAGAGACGCGGCTTGCCGCGTTTGAGACGGGGCAAGCCCCTACAGGAAGGTTGTGCGCATCGACATCACAAACCGATGTGATCCCTTGCGGAGCCTGGGTTATTATTGAAGAGATGTCTGCTGCGCACCCATTCCAAACCGACGATCTGCGACTGTTACCGATCAAAGATAAAGTCCTCGCCGGCGAGCGGCTGAACGAGGCTGATGCGCTCGTCCTTTACGGGACGGGCGACATTCTAGCCGTGGGCTGGCTGGCCAATTGGGTGCGGGAGCGGATGCATGGCGACAAGGCTTACTTCAACGTCAATCGCCATATCAATCCGACGAATGTTTGCGTGGCGGCCTGCCGTTTGTGCGCCTTTGGACGGAAGAAAGATACTCCGGGCGCTTACACTATGGCGCTCGAAGAAGCTTTTCAGACGGCCGCTTCCGGTTACACCGAGGCGATTACCGAGTTTCATATCGTCGGCGGGCTGCATCCGGATTTGCCATTTCAATATTTTCTTGACCTGGTTTCCGGATTGAAGGAGCGCTTTCCGCAAGTCCACATGAAGGCCTTCACCATGGTGGAGGTTGCGTACCTGGCGAAGCGGGCGAAGCTGACGATCCGCGAGACGCTGGAAAGAATGAAGGAGGCGGGCGTGGAGTCGCTGCCCGGAGGCGGTGCCGAGATTTTTGCCGACCGGGTGCGGCACATTATCTGTGATCACAAGATTGACGGCGATCAATGGCTCGACACGGCACGTCTGGCTCACCAGATCGGGCTGAAATCGAATGCCACCATGCTCTACGGCCACATCGAAAATGATGAGGACCGGGTCGATCATCTGCTCAAGCTGCGCGCCTTGCAGGATGAGACCGGCGGCTTCCAGACGTTTATTCCTCTCGCGTTTCATCCGGCGAACACGCCGCTGCAGCATCTGTTTACGACCACTGGCATGGACGACATCAAGCAGATTGCCGTCAGCCGCCTGGTGCTCGATAACTTCGCGCACATCAAGTCCTACTGGCAGATGATGACGCCGAAGATTGCGCAGATCTCGCTGCGCTTTGGAGCCGACGATATTGACGGCACCGTAGTTGAGGAGAAGATTTACCACGATGCGGGGGCGACCACTCCTCAGGGTCTGCGGCGGAATGACCTGGTGCGCTTGATTACGGAAGCCGGACGCGAACCTATCGAGCGCGACACGCTCTATCGGCCGGTTACGCGGACGGAGACGTCGTTCACCGTGTCGGTGTAACTTGCCTCGCCCATGTTAGTACGAGTCGTCTGTAAGATACGCATCCTGCGATTTCCCGTCATAAAATAGTGATTCGCTGGGGCCGTATTGTGCGGTACCATCGCTGGTTCTCCCCTGGTTTCCGGGGGTGGTCATGCGATTCCTCAAAGTCTGCTTTACGCTGGGGTGTCTGGTTCTGTGGGCACGGCAGAGTTTTGCCGGCGATCCGCAGTGGGTGGAAGTCAAGTCGCCGAACTTCTCCGTGATCACGGATGCCGGCGACAAGCGCGGCCGGGATGTTGCGCTGCACTTCGAGCAGATGCGTTCCGTGTTCGGAACGCTGATGACCAAGGCCCACGTGAATCTGTCCGTTCCGCTGCAAATCGTGGCCTTCCGAAACAGTAAAGAAATCCGGCAAGTGGCGCCCGTCTTCAACGGCAAGCCCACCGAAATGGCGGGCCTGTTCCAGGGCGGCGACGATCGCAGCTTCATCATGCTCGATATGTCGGTCGACAATCCCTGGTCCGTTGTCTTTCACGAATACGCGCACCAGTTGATGAATGGCAATCTGTCGTTGCGTACCGATCCGTGGTTCGAGGAAGGGTTCGCTGAGTATTTTGCGAGCATCGAGGTCGACAACAAAGAAGCCCGCGTCGGCAAAATTCCCGAGGACACTTACCGCATCCTGCAACAAGACGGAATGATGCGGGTCGGTGATCTGTTTCGCGTGCAGCAGTATTCGAAGACCTATAACGAGAGCGGGGACCATCGCACCGTCTTCTATGCCGAGTCCAGCCTGGTCGTCCACTATGTTTATGACAATCAGCTGATGCTGAAAGTGGCGGACTACTTCGACGCGCTGCGCAACCAGAAGAAAACCGTTGAACAGGCGATGCAGCAAGCTTTTGGCATGACGCCGGAGCAGTTCGATAAAGTTCTCCGCAATTATTTGAGCAGCGGCCGATTCAAGTACTATCCGGTTCCGACCCCCTCGGGGATTGTGGCCGCGCAGTTTACCGAGGCGCCGGTTAGTTTGGCGGATGCGCGGGCTGTGCTGGCCGACATTGATGCTCACTCACACGACCACCAGGACCGCGCGCTCAGGGAATTTCAGGAGGTTCTGGAGATGGATCCCAACAATGCCTCGGCGCTGCGCGGAATGGGGTATGCCTATCTGCAGCGGCAGGACTTTGAACATGCGGGAGAATTCTTCCGGCGCGCCGCCGAGCGTAACAGCAAAGATCCTCGAGTGCATTATTACAACGCGCTGATGATGAACCGCTCAGGAGGATTTAGGAATAGCGCCAGCTCGGCGGAGATGAAAAGGGAACTGGAGATGGCCATTGCGCTGGATCCGCAACTGGCGGACGCATATTCGCTGCTGGGTTACGCGCAAGCAGTTTCGGGCGAACCCGAAAAAGGGCTGGCGACCATGAGGAAAGCGGTGGAACTGGCGCCAAGAAACGAAATGTATCAATACAATCTTGCCAACATCTACCTGGCGAATCGCAGACCGGACGAGGCTATCGCGCTATTACGCGGGCTCAACGGCAGCGCGAATCCCGAGGTGGTAAGCCGCGCCAGGCAAGCGCTGGCGCAGGCTGAGAAGTTCAAAGAGATGTCAAATTCTTTGGGGGCGCGAGTCGAAATCCGATCTTCTACGGCGCGAGATGAGGTGAGTATTCCGGAAGGGAACAAGGAGCCTGACGTCCCAGTGCAGGCACCAGCGTCAGGGCCGGTCCGTTTTATCAAAGGCAAATTGGCTGCGGTGGATTGCTCGGCCGCCCCGCAAGCGGTGCTGAACGTTGTCTCTGGAGGGCGATCTCTGAAGATGCACGTTGGGGATCGCAAACATGTGATTCTGATTGGAGCGGATGAGTTTTCGTGCGACTGGAAAAACAAGAGTGTGGCGCTCAATTATCGCCAACGTCAGGATGGCGAAGGTGATGTGGTGTCACTGGAGATGCAGTAAAGCGGCTGGTTAGAAAGGTAACTTTCGGCTCACGCCTGCATCCAATCAGCATGGCAAAAGAGCAGACAGCAGTTTTCGGCGGCGGATGTTTCTGGTGCATTGAGGCGGTGTTTCAACGGCTGACAGGCGTGACCCGCGTCGAGTCTGGTTACATGGGCGGACGCGTCGACCAGGCTACGTATCGCCAGGTGTGCAACGGGGATACCGGGCATGTGGAAGTGGTGCGGGTCACGTTTGATCCCAGTGTGATCAGCTATCGCGATCTGCTGGATGTATTCTTCGCGGTGCACGATCCGACCACGCTGAATCGGCAGGGAAACGATGCGGGCGAGCAGTATCGTTCGGTGATCTTTTACAACGGCGAGGAGCAGCGGAAAATTGCCGAAGATACGATTGCGGAGTTGACGGCAGCTGGCGCATTCCCGGAGCTGATTGTGACCGCGGTCGAGCCGGCCGAGGAATTCCACGTGGCCGAAGACTACCATCAAAATTACTACAACGAGAATTCGCGGCAGCCTTATTGCATGTTTGTGATTTCGCCGAAGCTGGAGAAGTTGGAAAAGAAGTTTGCGGAAAAATTGAGGGCGTGAGGCGAAACGTCTAATCCGCGGAGATACTGCTCGACTCCTCGAAATCCTTTTCGCTTTCTGCGGCGATGGGTACGAGGCGTTCCTCCAACAAAAGGCGGCGCAAACTGCGCAGGTCGTTGAGCAGGCGACTGCTGGTCTTCAGATGCTGTTCCAGCTTATCTAACTTGAATTGCACAATCTGCAGAGCCTGCAAGCGGCGTTTCGACTTGGCCTTCGCGGCCACGGCGAGGTCGGCTTCGATCTCGCTTTTGGCTTCGGCGATGGCCTCGGCCAAAAGCCGCACGTAATCGTGGGCGTTCTCGACCGTATCAAACGGGGTTTGGAGGGGAGCTGTCAAGTGCGAGTTCCTCACACTACAAAATCCGGGCTCGCTGAGTCCAAGCAGGTGCTTTCTGCCAGGGACTGATTCTAGCACTCCCAACGGCTGTTAGAGTCACGTTTTTGTGGCGGAATTGCGGAGTGCATTGCCTCGGAGGGTTCACAGGAGCCTTCACAGGGGCGTTCACAGGACAATCGCGGCGGCTCCGTCGATGGAATCCTCTTTTACCGCGATCAACGCTTCGTTGGCCTGGTCGAGCGGGAATGCAGTCACTTTCGGCCTCAGACCGATTTCGCTTGCGACCTGGAGGAAATCTCTAGCGTCAGCGCGGGTCATGTTGGCTACGCTGCGAAGCTGGCGCTCGCCCCACAGCAGGCGGTCATAGTCAAACTGGGGGATTCGGTCCAGGTGAATGGCGTTGATGGCAACTACTCCTCCTTTGCGCAGGCTGGCTAGAGCTGCTACTACAACATCGCCACTGGGAGCGAAAGTTACGGCGCAGTCGAGTTCGGCGGGCGGCTTGTCCGTCTCACCTCCTACCCAAGTCGCGCCTAGCGATGTTGCCAGTTGGCGATGCGTCGCTCCTCGCGTGGAAACGTAGACTTCGCAATTCCAGAAACGCAAGACGGCAATGGCCAGATGGGCCGACGCGCCGAAGCCGAAGAGGCCGACGCGGTCTCCGGGCTTGACGCCGGCTACACGAAGGCTGCGAAAACCGATAATGCCGGCGCACAACAGCGGGGCGGCGTGCAAATCATCGAGTTGATCGGGGAGACGAAAAACGAAATCGGAGCGGACTGCGGCGAATTCGGCATAGCCGCCGTCGACCGTGTAACCGGTAAAGGTGGGTGAATCGCAGAGATTCTCCAGACCGAGCTGGCAATAGCAGCAGGTGCCGTCGGTTCCTCCCATCCAGGAAGCGCCGACGCGGGTGCCGATGGGGAGGTCGTTGGCAGCGCCTGAGACGACTTCGCCGACAATCTGATGTCCGGGGATGATTCCGGGGCGACGAGGGGGCAAGTCGCCTTCGACGATGTGCAAATCGGTGCGGCAGACTCCACACACACGCACTCGCACGAGAACCTGGCCTGGCTTCGGTTCTGGCGTTGGAACTTCGCCGATCCGAAGAGGGCGCTTATGAACTTCTTGGGGTGTGGTTAGAGTGGCGGCTTTCATTGACTTGGAGAGAAACGAGCTCCGGCGGAGCTACTATACTCCTTCGTTTGCGCCGTCTGTTCGACGGCCAGAGCGTAGGATCCGATGTACGGCGGCGTAGAGCGGAGTAGCGCGGTGCCGGCGGTTCGGGAGGGCCACTTCTCGAAAAGCGCGAGAAGTGGCGCACCCCCAGCTATTTCGGTCAATGCTAAGAGACAAGCCGCGTTAATATTTCCTTGATAAAGTGGCCCACCCGCCCAGCCCCGGAAAAGTTGAAAGTATGGCGGAGAGGGTGGGATTTGAACCCACGATACCCGTTAAGGTATGTCCGCTTTCGAGGCGGATCGTTTCAACCGCTCACGCACCTCTCCGAACAACAGTTGTCAGTTCTCAGTTGTCAGTAAAACCTTTCTTTAACGACGGCTTCTGAAGAACTCTTGCACCAACTCTGCTGCGCGGCCGGCTAGCACGCCTTCCCGGATCTCCATCTTATGATTCAGGCCGGGATGGTTGGCCACCCGCAGGATTGAATGGACGGCGCCTGCCTTCGGGTCGTCGGCTCCGTATACCAGGCTGCGGAGGCGGGCATGAACGGCCGCTCCCGCACACATGGCGCACGGCTCAATTGTAACAAACAGTTCGCAGTCGCCCAGGCGATGGTTACCGGCGTTTCGTCCGGCCTCGCGGAGGGCGATGATTTCGGCGTGGGCGGTGGGATCGTTGTCGGTTAGATTACGATTCCATCCTCGTCCCACCACTTGGCCGGCGCATACGACCACAGCTCCTACCGGCACTTCGCCCGCCTCCAGGGCGCGCTGGGCGCAGCGCAGGGCTTCTTCCATCCAAAGCTCGTCGGAGCGAAGCTCGGCGAAGGGTCCGGCGGCGTTTTCCACTTTTCTGTGATTCATCTCACACCCGACAGTTTCCCGTCAGTGTTATTCTATGCGGGTTATGGGAATGACCGAAGTCTTACGGAAAGTGTTTTTGGTGGACCTGATCCAGGGACTGAACGTGACCTTCCGGTATCAGGATCCCAAGGAAATCTATACCGAGCAGTATCCGCTGGAGCGGCCGCAGGTCGCCGAACGTTATCGCGGCGCGCCGCGGCTGAACGTGAATCCGGACACGGACGAGACGCTCTGCATTGCCTGCGACCTGTGCGCACTGGCTTGTCCCGAGAACCTGATCGTGGTCTCCAGCGAGCGCAATGAAAAGACCCGCCGCAAAGAACTCACGAACTTTACCTACGACCTGAGCCGCTGCATGTTCTGCGGCTTGTGCGAGGACGCTTGTCCGGTCGACGCGCTCGAGCTGACCCAGGATTTCGAACTTGCGAACTACAGCCGCGAAGGCATGATCTGGGACCGGCAGACGCTCGAAAAGGGACCGGAGCCCACGGTATACAGGAAATAGCACGTCTCACCCCGACATTCAGCCTTCACGCCGCGTCGTTCCCTCCGCTGTTTCAGGTACGTCCTCAGGGACAGAGCCGGATCGTTCCCTTCTTTTCCCTTGCGTGGGAGTGTTCAGTCCCTTCTCAAGCTTGTTTGGGCGGGGCCGATAGTTATTTTCAGGGGGAAGGAGAGCGCGATGCATTTGGACAGCCGGGGTACGCTGGCTCATTCCAAAACGTACAACGTTCGCCGGCGCGATCCACGCTATGTTGCCAGCGTCCCAGTCACAATGCAGCGCTTCTTGCCCTCGGGGCCGGTGGTGAGTCGCGGTCTGAGCCTCGACGTCAGTGCGCGAGGAATGGCGGCTCTGGTCTGCGGCGCGCCGCGAGCGGGGGAAACGGTGGTGATCACGCTGGCATTGCCAAACGGCTTGATCGAGATGCTGGCGACGGTGCGGCACGTCAGTGAAGGACGCTCCGGATTTGAGTTCTTTCCTTTGGCTGGGCGTGCGCAACAGGGAATTGAAGGCTGGATTGAGGGCCTGCGCGAGCAGGAAGAGAAGCTGTTCCCCTATCCGTATGCGGGTGCGGCGGACCTTCGCTAGAGGCGGTTGGCGGACACGGGAGCGTGCTATCGCACAAGGAAGGGTTGCGCCACACAAAACCCAATGCGCGTGGAGAATTCCCGGAGGCGTCCCTGCCGAGCGAGAAGGTGCAGGGGCCCTTCGACTCCGCGGAACTTCACTTCGTGAAGTTCCTGCTCCGCTCAGGATGACACTTTGGATTGAGTGGCTGCCGGCTGAAAGCTAAAAGCCGTACTATTCTGGTGGCAGGGGCAGGCCTTGAATATTCCAGGAGATGTGATAGACGGCGCTATTGGTGGCGAGAATGGCGGACTTGCCGGGAGCGAACGCCAATCCGACCAAGCCGTGGCCGGAGACTTCGAGGTTAGCCTTGCCTTGGGGAGTGATTTTCACGATGCCGCGTTTTCCGGCGAGCGAGGCGGCAACGTAGATATTGCCCTCGACATCCAAAGCCAAGCCCTGCGGCCGCCCCAGCCCGCGGTAGAACACGGACACGGTTCCGTGGGGATCGACTTTGTAGACACAGTCGAAACTGGAAGTGCTGGGGCCGGTGACGAACATATCGCCGTCGAGACCGAAGGCTAGGTGATAGGCGGAAACGCTCGGTTCCAGGGTCGCGAATACAAAAATTTGGCGGTCGCGAGCGATTTTGAAAATGGTTCCGCTGCGGTCGCCAACGTAGAGATTCTCCTCGCGATCGAAGGCAATGCCGGTGGCGATCCCCATGCCTTCGGCGTAAGTTGACATGGTGCCGTTCGGAGCCACCTTGTAAACCGCCTCGTCATTGCGGGAAGAAACGTACATGTCACCTTCGCGGTCGAAGGCAATGGAGGTGGCGTTCATCAGGTCGCTGATAAACGGCTTCACGTTGTAGTTGGTGTCAATCTTGAAAATTGATACCGGAACCTTCTGCCCGCGCGATCCGGAGAAAGTCACGTAGAGGTTGCCTTCACGGTCGAGCGCGGGATTGGTGACGGGATGAAGGTTATCGGCAACCGGGACCGCAACCTTGATGGAGTGGGCATTGCTGACGTTCCCGTTCGTGCCTACCCCGCTCGTACTCACTACGACCGGCCCCGACGCCGCTCCCTCGGGCACGCGGGCCACCAGGAAGTCGTCGGAACTGATCAGCACCGATCCTTCGATGTCGCCAAAGTGCACGCTGGGGCGACGCAACTCGGGCGGACGCAGGCTCTTTCCAATGACGCGAACTTCGCCTCCGGGCAAAGCGAAACTGGGAGCGACTGCCTCAATGTGCGGCTTACCGTTGACGTTCTTTTTTCCCAGCAGGCGGTCAGAGATGCTCATGAGTTTGTTCGAAGAGCCAGCGCTACCTGGTTAGAGGTTCAAAGTGCAGTAGAAGATGCATGACGGCGAGCGCATAGAGCCCGGCTCCCAAGTCGTCCACTACGATGCCGGTGCCTTCGGGCAGCCGCTCCAGCCGCCGAATCGGAAACGGCTTCCAAATATCGAAGACACGAAAGAGTATAAAGCCCGCAAGAAAAGTTTTCCAAGCCAGCGGAACGGCGATGAGTGTAACCAGTTGTCCCGCAACTTCATCAATGACGACGAATTGCGGGTCTTTCAGGCCGGACGCGCGTGCAACCCGCGTGGCGGCGGGGATGCCGATGAGGGTCACAGCGGCGGCGGCGATGATGGTTGCCCAGACGCGGTCTGCGGCTGGGATTTGCGAAGTTGCCAACGCCCACAGAATCACCGTGGCTAGCGATCCCCAGGTGCCGGGGCCGGGTTTGAGGCGTCCTGCGCCAAAGAAGGTTGCGACGAGTGTGGCCCATAACGGGGCACGGGGCCGAGACGCCCCCGCGATAGTCGACGGGACGCCAGCGTTACGGTTGGGTGAAGTATCCATAAACCTTTAGAGGGTAGCGCCGCCGTCCTCGGCGGCTGTCGGGAGGGCGTCCCGCCCTCCCACCCAAACCCACTTCCAATCTTTCAGTTGTGCCTTCGTCGGATTCTCGCTCACATAGCGAATCGCCCGTTCGAACTCCTCCTCGTTTCGAATGAGGTGGTCATAATATTCTCGTTGCCAAAAAGTGCCATGTGTCAGTAGTATCCGATTCGCTTGTTTCGCGCTGAACGATTTCCAGGAATGTACCGCCGTCGCCAGGGTTTGTCCGAGAAAAAGGCGACCCACGACGTGCACCTGGTTCGGCATGATGCACCAGGCAAAGAGCCGATAGCGTTTCTCATCAAAGTGACGCAAGGCATTGGCTACTTCTACTGCGATGGCGGAATTCTGCAAGTGACAGGCGCCCGCGCCGCTGTCGAGGAAGCGCTCAATCACCGGAGTCGAGAGGCGCTGGATTTTCGCGCGTTCATCGGCGCTGAGATCGCGCCGAAGATAGGTGGCAGTCTTGACGATTGCCTGCCGTTCGGATTCGACGCGATCAAGAACTGACTTGGGAAGCGAGTCGGCTAGCCGGAAAGTTATGAAGTAGGTGGCACTGTCCTTTTCCCAGTGGGGAAGCCTGCCGCGATCGCGGATTTTAACCTCGCCAAAGCGTGGGCGAGACGCCCCCGCGACAGCCGGCGGGACGCCGGCGCTACGGTCGCTGGGCTCGAGTTTCACGGCGTGTCTTCCTTATCGGGGATCTCTTCGTCGGCGTCGGGAACCGGCGACGAAATTACATACTCACCGCTGGCCCATTTGCCTAGATCAATCAGGCGGCAACGGTCGCTGCAAAAAGGGAAGTTCGGGTCGGCGGATTTTACCGCCTTCTTGCAGATCGGGCAGCGGAGTTTGACGGGGCGTTTGCGCGGCATAGTGGGATTGCAGAGGTGAGAATCACTCAGAGGAGAGACGCTCTCACCTCTGCAATCTTACCTCTTACCTCTGACCTTAAACGATTTCTGCCACCAAATCATAATCGTACGCGGCCGTGATGCGGCAGCGGTAAAATTCTCCCTCTTTCGGATCGCTTCCTTCGGGATAATCGTTCACGAAAACTTTGCCGTCGATCTCGGGCGCGTGCATTGTGGTGCGGCCTTCGAGGAGGAGATCGGACTCGGTCGAAGCGCCTTCCAGCAGCAAATCGAATTCGCGCCCGACGAGCGATTTCTTCTTTGTCCGGCTGACTTTTTTCTGAAGCGACATCAACGATTTGCGGCGGCTCTCGATCTCGCGCGCGGAAAGCTTCTTGTCGTGGTCGAAGGCTCCCGCACCTTCCTGGTCGGAGTAGCCGAAGGCGCCCATCCAATCGAAGGCCGCGTTTTTCACGAAGGCGCAAAGCTCCTCGAATTCTTTTTCGGTTTCGCCGGGGAAGCCGACGATGAATGATGTCCGCAAGGTAACGTCCGGAATTACACGGCGCATTCTTTCGATGGATCGGAGGAACAAATCAGCGCCGCCTCCACGCGTCATGCGCTTCAGAACCATTGCCGAGGCATGTTGCAGGGGCACGTCAATGTAGGAACAAATGTTGTCGTGGGCGGCGATGGTCTCGAGCAGCTGGCCCGTGATTTTGTTGGGATAGGCGTAGAGGAAGCGAATCCACTGCAGGCCTTCAACACCCGCGAGCTTCTTGAGCAGCAATGCGAGACCGTCTTTCAGGCCGAGGTCCTCGCCGTAGCAGGTGGTGTCTTGTCCGATGAGCGTGATCTCGCGGACGCCGGATTGCGCCAGGCGCTCGGCTTCGGCGATGACGGACTCGAAACGGCGCGAGCGGAACTGTCCGCGAAGCTGAGGAATGATGCAGAAGCTGCAGGGATGGTCGCAGCCTTCGGCGATTTTGATATAGGCAGACGATCGGGGCGTGGTCAGGACGCGCGGGGTGTGGTCATCGTAAAGGTAGCGGGGCAGATCGGCGACCGCGCCATCCCAGGAATCGCGGGCGAAACGGCCTTGTGCGCGGCGATGATCGCCCTCGGGCCTTGAGGTCGAGAGACTCGACGTCAGGATATTGAACGGACTCGGCGCGCGAGGTGTTTCTGCCACTCCGGTAGCGGCCAGAATCTTCTCCAACTCGCCGGTGCCGACGACCGCGTCCACTTCCGGAATGTTCTTGCGAATCTCATCGTGAAAACGCTCGACCAGGCAACCGGTAACCACCAGGCGCTTGGCGTTGCCGCCGGTTTTGTGGCGGGCCATTTCGAGGATCGTGTCGATGGATTCCTGTTGCGCGCTGCCGATGAACGAACAGGTATTCACCACGATGACATCGGCGTCTTCCGCGTCGGGAGTAAGTTGGGCGCCAGCCTGGGTCAGCATGCCCATCATGACCTCGCTATCGACGAGGTTTTTGGGGCAGCCGAGGCTCACAAAACCTACCTTGGACGGGGCGGTTGTCTCCGAAGTCGCGGATTTGCTTTGCTTTACGGGCACTGAGGCTTTACGGACATTGAGAGATGAGCGGCAGGAGGCCGATCCAAACCATTCTACCATCCGGCAATGGTCCAAAAAAGGTCCGCGCAACCCCGATTCGGTCGTCACAAGGGCAGGTGAGGTGCGTCACGAACGGTTTGTGATGTGTGAAATGCCGGTTGAACTGGGCGAGAGTGCGTGATTTAGCCCAAACCAGCGTTCGGGGTCAGCGTTGCTGACCCATCTAAGTCATTCCATATCTATCGTTTAAGCTAGCAGGCGTGTCTGGCGTGGAACTTGCATTTCAAGCTCGCGATAGGGGGGAGTGGATATGGCTGTAGATTTGGGCGCGCTCGCCCACAAGACCTGGCGCACCATTGCTTCCATCCAGACCGGCGTTGTTCTCCTGATCCTGGTGGTGATCCTGTCGGCAGCGGGAACGATTGTGCTGCAACGGCCGGCGACCGACCCCGACGAAATGCAGACCGCCTACTCCCCGCAGGTGCTTCGAATACTGGACTGGGTCGGGTTGACCGACGTATTTCACGCCTGGTGGTTCCTCGGACTGATGTTGCTGGTGAGTCTCTGCATCATCGCGGCTTCTATTGACCGTTTTCCCAACTCGTGGCGCTTCTTCTCGCGTCCCTACAAATATCCCGAGGAGAGCTTCCGCCGCGCCTCCCATCCGCAAAAATTAGTGGCCATTGCCGATGAAGAAGCGGGGTTGGTGGCGGCCGAGCGTGCATTGCATTCTCTGGGATTCAAACCGGAGCGGGTGGTGCGCGCAGATCACTTTGGAATATTCGCCGAGCGCCACCGGATTTCCGAGATGGCGGTGTACATCGTCCACGCCAGCCTTCTGCTCATTTTCTTCGGCACCATCGTGGATGGTGTTTGGGGCTGGCGCGGCGTGCTGAACCTGAATGAGGGCCAGACTTCCAACATCGTCGAGTTGCGCGACGGCGCCACGCGCACTCTTCCGTTTGCCCTGCGCTGCGACCAGGCAGGCCAGGAAAATTACAAGGACGGCACGCCGAAAAAGTGGTGGTCTAAGCTGGCCGTGGTGGAAGGCGGACGAGATGTGCAGAAGAAAGAAATTGTCGTAAACGATCCGCTCCTCTACAACGGTGTGCGCTTCTACCAGGCGAATTACGGCCAGAATGGCAAGGTTGACAAGCTCATGCTGACCGCAGCTCCGAGCAGCGGTTCAGGAGAAAAAAAGGAATTCGGGCTGGCCGTGAACGACACCGTTTCCCTTGACGCCGATACCACTGTCCGTTTCGCAGAATTTTTTCCCGACTACGCAGTTCGCGACGGGCAGGTCTATCGGAAATCGAACGACTTGGAAAATCCCGCGGTCCACCTGATTGTGACTTCCAAGATTGCCGGGACAAAAACTCCTGGGACGAAGGCTGCCTCTCAAGACTTCGACGTCTGGTTCCCGCAGATGGATGAGGTCGCCGACAACTCAAAGGCGCCCTGGCAGTTCCAGGCCACCGATCTGAAGATGCAGCACTTCACCGGACTACAGGTGTCGCACGAGCCCGGGCAGTGGGCAGTCTGGTCCGGCGTAGTGCTGTTAGGAGTTGGGCTGGCATTCGTTTTCTACGTGGTCCACATGCGCTTCTGGGCGGTACCGGTTTGCGACCGCAAAACAGGGAAGTGCCTGCTGTGGATCGGAGGAAGCGCGAACCGCAACCGCGATGCCTTTGAGCAGCGCTTCAACGATCTGGTGGCGCTGGTGGAAGAAGAATTGAAGACGATTCCCAAGACCGCTCGGAGCGAACAGGTCGCGACCGTCGTTGAGCATTAAAGGCGAAAATAAAACCGGCGCGTTGGAGGATGTTGATGGCACGAGCAAAGACAGAGCAGCAGCAACCGGCAACCGGCACGACCCTGATTGTGATGGTGGGATTGGCGATCGCGTTTCTGCTGTTCATGGCGTTTCTGAACGTGGTTAAGAGTGGCAATATTTTGAATGAGACGAACCTGCTCTTTGCCACCCTGATTTTCTACTCCGGCGCCGGGGCGCTGTATCTGGGATTTGGAGTCACGGGCACCGAGTCGTACGTGAAATTTGCGTCGCTCGCTACCTGGCTGGGATTGCTTGCGAACACGGCCGCCATTGCCCACCGCTGGTATGAAGCTGGACATGCGCCGTTTTCCAGCGTTTACGAAATGCTGCTCAGCTTCGTGTGGACGCTGGCGGTGCTCACGCTAGTGGCCGAAAAGAAGTATGGGGTGAAAGTCATCGGCACGGTCACCATGCCGGTGGCGATTGTGGGCGTGGTGCTGATGCAGTTGTTGCGGACTGAGGTGCATCCGCTGGTCCCGGCTCTGCAATCAACCTGGCTGCACGTTCACGTCACCCTGGCCATGCTCGCCTATGCCGCCTGCGCGCTAAGCTTTGCCTTGGCCATGATGTTCCTGATCAAGGACAACCTGAAGACCGAGACGGTGCTCGCCGTCACCAGCACCAGCACGGTGTTTATTTACGCAAGTGTCGTCTTAACCCGCTTCGAAAAGTGGGGCGGGCTCAGCCTGGTGGCGTGGGATCCGGAACAGAAATCGGAAGTGTTCCTTTCCCGGGGCGTGCGCCTGTTTGTCACCATTCCCGACCTCGGCTGGCTGATGGTGTTGACCTTGTTGGTGGTCGCTTCGCCTCTGGTTTTCTACGGCCTTGCGCGCTGGAAGAAGAATGACAGCTTCCTGACCCTTGCCAATCGCGCCGTATTCCTCAGCATTCTCCTCCAGGTGATGGCGCTGGTTATGTTCCTGGTGCGCGCCGGTGATGGCCGCTATCCATCGCTCGACGCAGAAGGATTATTCCCGACAAGCCTCGCCGCCTCCCCCTTTATATTGTCGGGATTGGTTGGCGGCGTCTTTATATCGCTGCTTTATCTGCTGCTGCTGTGGCGGCGTCCGGATCTGGAGCGTTTGCTGCCCAACTCCGACAACCTCGACCGGCTTACCTACAAAACTATCTGTCTTGCCTTCCCCTTGCTGACGTTAATGATTGCCTCGGGAGCATATTGGGCGAACCAGACCTGGGGCTCGTATTGGAGCTGGGATCCGAAAGAAACGTGGGCCGCGATTACCTGGCTGGTGTACGCGCTCTATTTGCACATGCGCATCACGCGGGGATGGCGTGGGCGCCGCGCCGCATACTTTGCCATCGCCGGTTTTGCGGTGGTGATGTTCACTTTCTTTGGTGTGACTTACCTGCTGCCCGGATTGCATGCCTATGCCTGAGCGTTCTCATTCCGCGTCGAGCCTGACCGTGCCGGATGGCAACAAGGCTGTGCTGTCCGCGGATTCGCCGCAGGCTGAAGGCTCCCGAATGCGTTTTAATTGGCAGCTCAAGGCCATCTTGCCGGTCGCGTTCGTATTGCTGGCGGGGTTGCTGCTGTTCACGCTGGCGACGTTATCTTTTCGGGACCCGGAACGCCATGCCGTGCTGATCGTCGCAGGAGCGGGAGCGGTCGTCATCTGTGCCGTATCCATCGTCGCTCTCGCCTATCAGATTCAGAGGCCGATGGTCGAATTGCAGGAGAAGATCGCTCAGGTGAGTGACGGCGATCTGGACGTCGCGGTCAGTTTCTCCCGGCGCAACGACGAAATCGGGGACCTGGGCCGTAACTTCAATCACATGATGGAACAGTTGCGGGAGAGCCGGGAAGAGATTGAGACGCTGCATCGTACGCAAATTTCGCGCGCCGAGCATCTGGCGACACTGGGCGAGATGGCTACCGGGTTAGCCCACGAGATTCGCAACCCGCTCGCGGGCATCGCTGGAGTCATCGAAATCATCGGCCGCGATCTGCCTTCGACCAGTCCGGCGCGGGCGGTGGTGAAAGACGTTCGGCAGGAAATCACGCAGATCAACCGCATTCTGACCGATCTTCTGGAAACGGCACGGCCTCATCCGCCGCAGATTTGCCGGAGCAACCTCAACACGACCGTGGAACACACGGTCATGCTGGTTCGCCAGCAGGTGCTTTCGAGACCGATCAAGATCGAGTTGCAGGGGTCGCCTGATCTGCCGGAAGTGGAGCACGACAGCGATCAGATCCACCAGGTGCTTCTGAACCTGCTCCTGAACGCGGTGCAGGCCATGGAGAATGCGGGCACGGTGCGCGTCGAGATCGGTTCGCGAGAGGGCTACGCCAGTGTGGTGGTCAGTGACACGGGGCGCGGCATTCCTTCGCAGAACCTCTCCAACATTTTCCGGCCCTTCTTCACCACCAAGGGCAATGGCACCGGTCTGGGTCTTTCGCTAGCCCGCCGTATCGTGGAAGAACATCATGGCCGCATCGAAGTGAGCAGCGTGGTCGGAAAAGGCAGCAGGTTTGAGGTGTTGCTGCCGTTTCAAATGCCCGTCCCTGAGGTCGTCGCTTCCTGAATCTCAGTACATCCCGAACCAGTTCCTAGTTCTCAGTAGGGCAAATTGGCCTGGGCGGAGAATGAGAACTTCTTTCATTTCGTAGTAAATTAGATATTAATGCCCGGAGGAAAGATTATGATCGTGGACGACGAGCGCCTGGTGCGCTGGTCGTTGCGCCAGAAGTGCGAGGAGTGGGGTTACCACGTAGTGGAAGCGGATGCCGGGGAACCTGCGCTCAAGCTCGCGCAGCGGGAATCACCCGATCTCGTCCTACTGGATGTGCGCATGCCCGACGTGAGCGGCATCGAAGTGCTGGATCAGCTCAAGAAAAATGGCGACGCCCGCGCCATCATCATGATCACGGCCGATCCGCAACTTGACGACGTCAAAGCCGCGCTCAAGCTTGGGGCATACGACTTTGTCGGCAAACCCATCGATTTCGACGAACTTCACATCACCATCAAGAACGCGCTCGAGGCCAACAGCCTGCGCACTGAGGTTCAGGCGCTGCGCGGGGAAGTGCGCGGCGGAGCAGGTTATGCCAGCGTGGTAAGCGTCTCAGCGAAGATGACCGAGCTCATGAACTTCGTACGCAAGGTTGCGTCCAGCGAGGCCACCACCGTCCTGATACAAGGGGAAAGCGGGACCGGCAAAGACCTCATCGCCAAGGCCATCCACTACGAAAGTTCGCGCAAGGACAGACCTTTTGTGGCCATCAACTGCTCCGCCATCCCCGAGACGCTGATGGAGGCCGAACTTTTCGGCCACGAAAAAGGGGCGTTCACCGATGCCAAGCAGATGAAGAAAGGACTGTTCGAAGCGGCCGATGGCGGCACGCTGTTTCTCGACGAAATCGGAGAACTGTCTCCGCTGCTGCAAGCGAAACTGCTGCGCGTGCTGGAGGACCAGGTCATTCGCCGCGTGGGAGGCGTCCGCGATATGCAGGTGGACGTGCGGGTGATCGCGGCCTCGAATCGCGATCTGGAAAAGGCGGTGCGCGATGGTCAGTTCCGGCAGGATCTCTATTACCGGCTGGCCATTATTGCGATTTTCATTCCGCCGCTGCGGGAGCGAAAAGAAGACATTCTTCCGTTGGTGGAGTTTTTCATTGACCGCTACAACCGCAGATTCAAGAAATCAATTCGTGGCGTTACCGAAGATACCCGCCGCCTTCTGTTCAGTCACAATTGGCCGGGCAATGTTCGTGAACTGAAGAACACCATCGAGCGGGGCATGATCCTGGAAGACGAACCGTTGCTGCGACCTGTGTATCTGCCGTTTTCGGTGGGGGAATCGGGTGGCCGCACCGTCTTTGAACGGAGTTCATCTGCCGATAGTGGACAGACATTGCCCAATGGCCGCACCCTGCCACGGCTTTACATTCCGGAAGGCGGAACGTCGCTCGAGGAAGTGGAGCATGCCATGGTCGAGTTGGCCATGCGCCAAGCCAACGGCAACCAGACCCACGCCGCCAAGTTGCTGGACATCAGCCGCGATGCCTTGCGCTACAAGCTCAAGAAATTCGGCTTGATTCGCGGCGATGAAGAAGGCTCTCAGAATGGCTCCGCTGACGAGCAGTGAGAGTCGGCACGAGTAGCTCTCCTCGACTTCGATTTCCCGCCGTATCCGGGATGTGAGCGAACTGCATCTGCCCGGGTTGGCGCTACGCCGATTTGGAGCCGACAGTCACCGAATCGGCGGTCTGCAGGTGGAACAGCCGCCGCAAGGCAGTAGTCATCTGCTCTTGCTCCACCTTCTCTGGAAATTCCTTGAGTTCACGGGCCAGGGAGCCTGCGACCTTGTGCGTCATGCGGGACATAACTGCGTCTAACATCTCATCCTGGTCCTTAGAGAAGGGCCCGTTCTCTTGCCGGAAGGCATCCAGTTCTTGCCGGCAAATCTCATCGAGCCGCTGGCGAAGAGCGACGACGGTTGACACGGCACGCTCCGCCATCAACTGGCAACGGAAGCCTTGGGCCTCTGCGTGCAGAATCTTCTGAGCCTCAGCCACAGCCGCCTCACGCTCTGCCGCATTGTGATCCGCTACGTTTCCCAGGTCGTCGAGGTCGTAGAGAAGAATGCCCTTTACGCCGCGCACCTCGGCGTCAATGTCGCGGGGCATGGCGAGATCCACGATCACCAGGGGCTCAACTTTCGCACTCTCTCGGCGTCCACAAATCACGGCTTCAGCTTCCTGGCGGCTGAGAATCGTGTGCGGGCAGGAAGTTGAGCTGATGATGAGGTCGGCTTCCGCCATGTGCTGCCAGCGTTCCTCAAACGGAAACGCGACCCCACCGAGCTTCTCCGCCAGCTCAGTGGCATGCTCTTGGGTACGATTGACAACGATCATGCCGACAGAGCCAGCGCCCTGGTCGAGCAACTCGCGGGCGGAGAGCGCACACATCTGGCCCGCACCTAGCAGAAGCACTTTCTTATTTTTCAGCGTGCCCAACATCTGGCGGGTGAGTTCCACCGCAGCATAGGGAATCGAAACCGCCGCGTTGCCAATGGCTGTTTCACTGCGCACGCGTTTGGAGACGGTGAGCGCCTTCTCCACAACGGCATCGAGGAATCGGCCGGTTGCTCCTAGCTTCTGCGCCTGCTTCCAAGCCGCTTGCACCTGGGAAACAACCTGGGGTTCGCCGACCACCATCGAGTCGAGGCTGGATGCAACGCGGAAGATATGGAGGAGGGCTGCTTCATCCAGCAAGCGGTAGAAGTGCTTGCACTCGCACAGCTTGAGTCCATACTCGGAGCCCAGCAGCCGCATCACCGAGTTGGCGGCCAGGGTGACATCGGGGGCCCATAACCAGAACTCGGTGCGGTTACAGGTCGCCATTACAATGACTTCTTCGATGCCTTCCGCCCTTGATAACTGTACCAGGGCTTCGTAGCGCCGGCTTTCGGCAATCCAGAAGCGTTCCCGCACTGCCACAGGGGCTGTACGATAGTTCAGCCCAACCACCATGAGCGTGGGTTCCAAGTCGGTAGCTCCTGTTGACCAGTCATAGAAAAAGCACCCAGAGTGCCAAAGGCGGATCCATCCCCGAACAAAGATCTGCTTTTGTTTCAGTCGGTTAGCTAATTTCCGGCGAACAGGGAAGGGGCATTGACAGGGTTAGATTGTGGCATATCACGCTGGGCGCGTGTCTTTTGGCCCCTCAGAGGTGAGGGGCCTTCCCTCATATATCAGTGGAAAAAGCCGTAAGCGCGCCGTTTAGGGTGCAACCTCCGCCGGCGCCGTTTCTTTCTCCTTCAAGGCCTTCGTATGAGGCTGGTAAACGCAGAACGGCTCCTCATCGAGATAATTGCCGGTGGCTGCAAAAGCGCGGGCGCGACATCCCATGCAAATGTTGCGGAACTCGCAGCAACCGCATTTCCCCTGCAGGTTGTTGGTATCGCGCAGCTCATTGAACACCACCGAGTTCTCCCAGATCTCGGCGAAAGGCTGCTTTCTCAGATCCCCTGCCAGGGCAGGCAGGTACCCGCAGGGATAGACCTCGCCTTGATGAGAGATGAAACAGACCGCGGTTCCGGCCAGGCATCCCTTGGTCATGGCGTTCATGTCGGAAGGATGAGTTCCGGGGTGGCCTACTGGACGCCCCACTCCATGAGGTTTCAGTTCGATGCCGGTCGATCCGGGCATAACCATCTCGGTGGGACCGATCTTTGGTGAACCTTCGGCAGCTGCTGGTGTCGGCGGCGCAACATGAGCCGCTTCTGCTGCGGCAGCGGAACGGCCCTCGGCAGCGCGCCGTTGGCGAACCACGCGGAAGTAATGTGGCGCGCAAGTGGCCTTCATCTCGATGCCGCCTTCGAGCGAGCGATCGTAGAACCAGTTCAGCATCTTCTCGTACTCTTCCGGAGGAACCATCTGCTCGCTGGCGATATCCACGCCGCAGCCTACCGGGACCAACAGGAAGGTGTGCAGCGCATCTGCTCCCAGTGACTTTGCCAGTTCGAGCACGTTCGGAAGCTGATGGGCATTGTGGCGGGCGATGGTGGTGTTGATCTGCACCGACATGCCCAGATTTTTCAGATTTCGGAAACCGGCAATGGCGGCATCGAATGCGCCGGGAATGCCGCGAAAGGTATCGTGAGTGAGCGCATCCGCGCCGTCGAGGCTGATGGCGACGCGCTGCACGCCGCTATCGACGATCATGCGCGCGACATGCTTGGTCACCAGCGTGCCATTGGTGGCCAGCGCCACGCGCAGACCTTTGTCCGTACCATAACGCGCCAACTGGAAGATATCCGAACGGAAGAGCGGCTCGCCACCGCTCAGCACCAGGATGGGAGTGGACACGGCGGTAATCTGATCGATGATGTCGCGCGCTGCCTGGGTTGAGAGATCGGAGGGAGAACTCAGTTCGGTAGCCGTTGCTCGGCAATGGATGCAGCGGAGATTGCAGCCTTTAGTGAGCTCCCAGAAAATCAAGCGTGGCTTGTTCTTGCTTACCGGATTGGAATGCTGCGCGTTGCCGTTTCCGAAAGCCATGTGCAATCCCTCCCTACTCGAACCTGGTCTCGTTCGCCCACCCTAAGCGCCACCATAGGAGAGATCGAATGTCCCAGCGGTGACTGACATCACCGGAAATTGTGATCTTGGTCACGAAACAAAAACCTTTTGGAATGTTGGGCATGGGGATGAAATCGAGGTTTTCCAATAGGCTGAGGCACCATGCTGCTGGTGTCGAACTGGTCTTGCTGATGCTGATGCCCGACCGCTGTTTCTAGTTGTTGTTGGCAAGGTCGCGCAGCGCCGCCGAGTTGCGAATCACCAGGGTCGAACCCTTCGACTGCACAATCTGACGTTTCTTCATTTCCGCGAAGAGGCGGGTAACCGTCTCTCGCGAAGTTCCGATCATCTGCGCGATTTCCTCGTGGGTGAGTCTGAGCTTTAAGCGGGGCTCGCCTTTGCCGCCGTCTCCATTCTTGGAACTCCATTCCAGAAGCAACTTCGCCAGTTTCTCGGCGGCGGAGTGTGACAGCCCCAGCGAACCGGCTTCCTTACAGGCATTATGATATTTTTCGCTTAGCTGCTCGGCCACTTTGAAGCAGGCCTCCACATCATCCTTGAGGAAGCGAAGAAAGTCATCGCGCTTAACGAAGTTGACCTGGCAGGGATCGATCGTTTCGGCTGTTACCTGGTAAGGTTTGCCGGAAATTGTGGCGCTCATTCCCAGCACCTCCCCGGGCTCGACCAGCTTCACAATGACGGTTCTGCCGCTGGGGGAATTGATGGAGAGCTTCACCCTGCCTTTGCAGAGCACAAAGATGCCGCGGGGCATCTGGCCTTCAACAAACAGCACAGCTTTCTGTGGATATGCGGTCGCGTACTTGATGCTTTCAAAGGCTTGCAGCGCGGTGGGAGGCAGATCACAGAAACTGAAATTAGCGCGCAACTTGCATGTGATGCAGCTTTCTACAATCTCCATTCCGTAGGGCGAGATCATGAACCAGCCTCCTATAGCAACGTCGGTGCCAGCTCGCTTGCGTGGGCCGCGTCTTGCATAGTCCACGAGCCCGTTGAGTCGGCCTCGTCTAGCTCAGTGTCGGTCCGGGGTGGAACGCTTGGCTGTGCGGCGCAACACACGCCGTTGTGATCTTCCTCACAATCGGTGCATCGTCGGTTACGGCGCGACTTGAAGTCAAACAGGGTAATGGCAAACGATCAGCGCCCCCCATCCTTCGACCTCGCTGAGGACAAGCCTTGCCGGCTGTCCCTAGGTCGTCAGATTGTCTTGCCTGGGAGCGGCGGGCGCGGACGCCAGCCGGACAGCCGCCGGAACGGAGGCGCTAGCTTCTACGGCAAACAAACAAGGGGCGCAAGCTGGCGCTTGTGCCCCGAACCGGCTGTGCGCTCGGCATCACAGATGCCGGGCAGACGGACTACTTCGCTTGCAGCGATTCGATGTAGTGAGTGAGGTTCGACACGCGTTGCTGCACCTCACCCTCATGTCCGCTGCTTAGAGTCCAAAACAACGTTCCCCACACCGGCATATCCTTGGATCCGTGTGCGGGAGTAGCGGATTCGCCGCGGATGGAGGCGGTGACCTTCAACGCGGGATATTTGCCGCCGTTGTTTTTGCTGAGCAGAGTAAGGTCGGTGGGAGGGATTTTCAACGCGCTGGCTGCGGGGCCTACACCTTTGCCGTCCGTGCCGTGGCAAACCGCACAGTAGGAGTTGTACATATCCTTGCCGGATGCGGGTGACATGGCTTTGACCGGGACATGCTCGATGACTTTCTCTGGCTGGGCCTGCGGTTTCTCCTGTGCGCCGAGCATGCAAGTGCATACGATGAGGGCGGTCAACAACGAAATGATCTTTCTTATCGCCATCGATTGTTCTCCTTTCGAAACGAAACTCGCTTTTATGACTTAAACTCCCGACGCGCAGAGACCCAACGACCTGCCGCGCCCATGGTTTGCCTCGCCGCCGCTCATCGCGTCGGAAGCTTCCATCCCTTATCCTGACGCACCAGCGTCAGAGTGGATCTAGTTGGGTCTCCGTGATAGAAGTCGGCTTGATACTTATTGATCAAGGTTTGCCGTTCCCACATACCGAAGCTTTCTACCAGCGGACCCGCGGCGTCAAACTTATCTCCCAATGCATTGGGCACCCATTTCCAGTTGTACGTCACGGTTGCCTGGTCTCCGTTGGTTTCTACGCCGGCGACGCCCAGCAGTTGGCGTTCGGCCACTGGAGCCTGACAGGTAAAGACGCCATCCTTGGGTTCCGATTTCTTGAAGCCGGGAATACCATTCAGCAGAGTCTCACCTTCGGGCATGAGCGAGACCATCACGTTGCCCTTTGCGGGCTTCGCCAATTTAACAATGCCGGCTTTTTGCAACAGTTTGTAATTCGGCTCGTTGGCATCTTCAGCTGGCACGACCCCCACGCTGAAGTGAATGGTGGGAGGGCCCAATTTCTGCAGTGCGGCGGCCACGATCGGCGTGGCTTGCTCCGCCTTCAGAGGTGTTTTCGACCGGACCTGGAACACCACGTAGGCGACCGTGCCCACGATCAGAACTAAGAGACACACCATCAGTAGCAGCGGCAAAAACGATGAGCGTCGTTCCATCTCAACTTCGGCTTCAAACATGACAGCCCCCTTTTTTGAACAGCCGGAAATCTACCAACCCTACATTGTGGGTCCACCGCCTGCCGCTTGGCTGTGATCAAAGGCATAAGCGGCTGTGTCGGGTATCACCATAGGCAACACCTTGCAACCTCGTGTCTGGCGAGCAAATCCGTTCATTCCAGGTGTGCGCTGGTTCACCAACATCTGTGACCTATGTCACACCAAGCCGCCCACCATGCACCGCATAATCGCACTAGGTTCCGGAGAGGTTCATACCACCTTAAACGTGGAGATGTCATGGCAAAAGGTCGTGTTTCCATCGTTGTTGAGCGGTGTAAAGCCTGCGGGTTCTGCGTGGAGTTTTGTCCTACCCACGCGCTCGCACTTTCTTCCGCTTTCAATTCCAAGGGCTACCATCCACCGCATGTGGTGCACCCGGACAAGTGCAGCGGCTGCGACTTGTGCGGGATGTATTGCCCCGATTTCGCGATTTACGCTACCAAGGCTGCTGGTGGAGGTGACAAGAAATGAAGGCTGACGTGCAAAAGGCTGATCTTCAGAAAGCCGATCCTCGCGGTGTGCTCACCGGCGTGCATTTCATGGACGGCGACCACGCCTGCTGCGAAGGCGCGCTGGCGGCAGGCAGCCGCTTCGCCTCCGGATACCCCATCACTCCTTCCACGGAAGTCGTGGAGCGCTTCGCCCAGCGTGTGCCGACCGTGGGCGGAACGTTTATCCAGATGGAAGACGAACTGGCCGCCTCCATCACGCTACAAGGCGCGGTCTGGGCAGGAGCCAAGGCATTTACCGTAACCTCCGGGCCCGGCTTTTCGCTCATGATGGAACACATCGGCTATGCCGCTATGACCGAAACGCCGTGCGTGTTCGTGGATGTGCAGCGCGGAGGCCCGTCCACCGGCCTACCCACGCTACCGGCGCAAGCCGACATGATGCAGGCGAAATGGGGCTCGCATGGCGACTACGAGATCATCGCCCTCTGTCCCAATTCTCCGCAGGAGTGTTTTGACCTCACCATAACAGCCTTTAACCTGGCCGAAGAATACCGCGTGCCGGTGATGTTCATGATGGACGAATGCGTAGGCCACATGACCGAAAAGGTCGTCATTCCGCCCGCCGACCAGATCGAAGTGGTGCCGCGAAAACATACGAGCAAGCCGGTGGAAGACTATCTCCCCTATGGCACCAACGGCGACATGGTTCCGGAGATGGCGCACGCCGGCGAGGGTTACAACTTCCACGTCACCGGCCTGACCCATGACGAACGCGGCTATCCCAACATGACTCCGCCGGTGCAGGACAAGCTGGTTCGCCGCCTGCAAAACAAGATCCGCGACGCCGTCGACCGCATTGCCATGTTCGAGGAAGAGCAGATCGAAGGCGCCGATGTTGTGGTCATCTCCTACGGAATCACTTCGCGAGTCGCGCAACGCGCCATCGAAGCGGCTCGCAAACAAGGTCTGCGCGTGGGCAAGCTGCGCCTGATCACCGCCTGGCCTTTCCCGGTAAACCACATTCGCAAGCTCGCGGCGAAGGTGAAAGCCTTTGTCGTTCCCGAACTCAATCTGGGCCAGATGGTGGGAGAAGTAGAGCGCGCTGCCGCTGGGAAGGCCAAGACATTCGCCGTCTCGCACGCAGGCGGCGGAGTGCACAATCCCGAAGACATCCTCAAGGTAATCGTGGAGGCCAGCCGATGACGGACAGCTTGAACACCGATCTTCTCAACCAAGACATCCCCGATCCAGGCGCGAATCCGGTCGAGCAATTCTTGCGCAGCGATCGCATCCCTCACATCTGGTGCCCGGGATGCGGCATTGGTACGACGGTAAACTCTTTCGCGCGCGCGCTGATCGAATCGAAAATCGATTTGGGATCGCTGGCCCTGGTCTCGGGCATCGGCTGCACCGGACGCGTGGCGGGCTACGTCAAACTCGATTCTTTCCATACCACGCACGGACGCGCCATCCCGTTCGCGACGGGCTTGAAGCTGGCCAACCCGAAGCTGAACGTGGTGGTCTATTCCGGAGATGGCGATCTTTCAGCCATCGGCGGCAATCATCTGATCCACGCGGCGCGCCGGAATATTGATCTGAAAGTTATCTGCGTGAACAATCTGATCTACGCCATGACGGGTGGCCAGACGGCGCCCACCACGCCGGATCACTCGACGACTTCGACGAATCCCTACGGTGTGTTCGAGCCGTCGTTCAATTTGCCGCACCTGGTGGAAGCGGCAGGAGCGGTTTACGTTGCGCGCTGGACCACGTTCCACGTGCGGCAACTGTCGCGCTCCATCAGCGAGGCTTTCAAAAAGAAAGGCTTCTCGTTTATCGAAGTGATCTCGCCCTGTCCCACGCTGTATCAGCGCCGGAACAAGATGGGCGACGGCCTCGACGCCATGAAGTATTACAAAGAGAAAAGCAAAGTGCGGCACGGCGCGCCGACCAGCGAAGTCGGCATGACCATGACCGGGGAAATCATCGTGGGCAAGTTCGTAGACCGCGAACGCCCCGATTACCTCACGTTAATGAAATCGCAATACACCGAATCACTGGGTGAAAGATTCGTGGAACAACCGGAGATGGTATGCAGCTAACTGAAATTCGTATCGCGGGCTTTGGCGGCCAGGGAGTGATCCTCTCGGCCATCGTACTGGGCAAGGCCGCCTCGATTTATCAAGGCGCGTTCGCCACCATGACACAAAACTTCGGACCGGAAGCCCGGGGCGGCGCCTGCAGCGCGCAGCTCGTGCTTTCCGATTCGCCCGTGTTGTATCCCTACGTCACCAAGCCCGACATCCTCCTCGTCATGTCGCAGGAAGCCTATGTGAAGTTCGGCTCCGAGTTGAAAGATGGCGGCATCATGATCGTCGAGCAGGACCTGGTGCGAGTTTCAGATCTCAGCAAGGAAATCAAGGTCTACAGCATCCCGGCCACCCGCATTGCCGAAGAACTTGGCAAGCGCATGGTGCTGAATTCGGTAATGGTGGGATTTTTCACCGCCATCACTCAGTTGCTGGAACCCGATGCCGTGCGCCAAGCCATCGCATCTTCTGTCCCGCCCAACTTTAAGGAACTGAACCTGAAGGCCTTTGAAAGAGGGTGGGAATACGGGAACACTGCCTTAACCGTCACTCCGGACGACTCGGCCGATATCGAGGCGGAGACACAGTACGCACGCGAGTAGGTAGCGTTTCAGCAATCAACCTTCCCCCAGTGTTGTCATCCTGAGGGCAGCGAAGGATCTGCTTTTTGCTGGAACGTCTCCGGAGACTCCGATCTTGGCTGTTGCATTCCTCAACTTTGGCTGTTGCGACATTCATCACCGCCACAATCGATCTGTAAGTCTCTGATTGCAAGCCATCATTCTCGATGTCCGCCTCCAAATCCCAGCAGGTACGAATCTCTGCCTGTTGCGATTTCCATCAAATGACTGTTGAGAATTTCATCGCCCTATTTAGCACCACGCGATTATCTTGCGTCTATCTCCTTTATTTATCAGCAGATGGCCATTAGCAGCGCAAGTGGTCTCGTCATGGCATGGCGATTGCCTTTAGAAAAGTGCTGAGTGGCTCGCTAAACGGCCCCCAGCGAAATCAATAAACGACGAGGTGACTTATGACAGTCCTACTGGTTCTCTTCTTCTTCGCAACCTTCTTACTGATTGACTATATCCGCAACCGCCATGCCATTGTGAAGCCGGTGCTGCAAGTTGCCCCAGCCAAGCATGACGCTGCTGTGCCGCGCTTGCAGCCCGCCCTGGTCGGCGGCTTCGCGGTCCCGGAGAATTTGCGTTATCACCCGGGTCACACCTGGGCATTGAGCGAGAGCCCCAACCTGGTAAGGGTCGGCATGGATGATTTTGCCTCCAAGCTGGCTGGCAAGGTGGACAGCATTAATCTGCCGCAGCGCGGCCAGTGGATTCGCCAGGGCCAGAAGATGTGCACCCTGTATCGCGACGACTGCGCCGTTGACATGGTTTCGCCGATCGAAGGCAGCGTGTCGGACATCAACCAGGCCGTTATCAAGGATCCGAAGCTGGCGCTCAGCGATCCCTACGGGGAAGGCTGGCTGGTAACCGTGCAGGCGCCCGATGCCAAGACAAGCTTCAAGAACCTGTTCGGTGGCCCGCTCGCCCGCTGGTGGACGGAAGAGTCGGCAAGCCGCCTGCAACGCCGCATGCCGATGCAAATGGCCGGAGCCCTGGCGCAGGATGGTGGAGTCGCCATGGATGACCTCTCCGCCCACATCCCCGATCAGGAGTGGCTGCCGCTGGCGAAAGAGTTCTTCCTGTCATAAGTCGAGCGAGGCGAACCACCTCGCCGAGAACACCGGCCGCCTGGATTTCCGGGCGGCCGATTTTTTGTGGCGGTGGGAGGAAGAGAAGAAAAGAGGGTGCGCCACTTCTCGCCCTTTCCGAGAAGTGGCCCGCAGCGCATGTCGGGGAGCTTCGGAAACTACCTTGAGAGTCCCCAACCCCAAGCAACGTATCCGGCAATGAAACAGACGAAACTCGCAAAGCCTGACGCAAACACTGTTGAGTACCAGCCTCTCGTGTAGCTCTGCATGTTCTGAGCGTATTCATCGTATCGCCACAACAGAACAGTACAGAAGAAGACCCCGTAAAGAATGCTCCAGGCAAGGAGTAGTTTAGCGATGACGATGAGCAAGACCGGCCTTTGGCCCTTGTCGCCACCGAAAGCGATGGACGCAGCGGCAACCGTCACCATCAGCTTCGTTACACCAATGTAGTGGTCCAGGAATGGCAGGAAGGTTGCGCTCGAAGCCGACAGAGGGAATACACGGCTCTCGGGGTTCGCGTGGACACAATCCTGAGGGTCGAAGTAGAAGTACAGGCCGTTGTGGGTGAACCAAAATGCTGCCCAGATCACCCCGAAGACAGCCATGGAAGCTGCGCTGACCAACGCAAAAGGCGAGATGTAGGTGCACAAGAGCAAGATGTCGCCAAAATAGCACAGCTAAGCTTCGAGTGCTATCCTGCCCCTCGGACTTCAGAAGCCTCGGGCTGACGAGGTCTGCGCTCCTGGCGTGGCCACGGATCGGCAATTCGTGCACAGGGTGCTTTCCTTGAGGTCGATCCACTCCACGGCGTGGGAAGGAGCCATGGCGCATTGGTAGTCGCTGCAGTGGGTCAGATTCACGGTGTGGCCGAGTTCATGGACCGCTTCCTTGAGCACGCGCTGGCGAAACAGTTCCTGGTCGCGCGGGAGGCCGTAGAACTCCTGGCGCAAGCGGTGGGCTGAGACCACGGCGCAGGGACCTCCCATCTGCGCCTCGCCGAAAACAAAAGTAAGAATCGGGATGTAGAGATCCACGGCCGTTACGCCCAGCAGCCGCCAGGATTCCTCGGTAAGAAAACTCTGCATGCGCTGCAGGATTTCGGAGGAATGATACTGCTGCCGCTCACCGTGGAAGGCGAACTCAGGATCCAGCCGCACGGGAAGCACTTTACACCGGACGCGGAAAGTTTCTTCGATGGCGGGACAAAGGTCTTTCAGCAGCCCGTCATCCAGATTCCCGATCGGCAGCAGGTGCAACAGCTTCATGAGGCAGCTCTCAGCTCTCAGCTATCAGCTCTCAGCCTCCAAGGTCCATATGCGAACTGAGAGCTGGTAGCTGACAGCTGAGAGCTTACGATTCAGCTGGAATGGGTCTCGGCGTGAGTCCGGGTCCAGCCGTACTTCTTCAGCTTGTGATAGAGAGTGACGCGGTCGATGTCGAGGATCTCAGCGGCGTGGCTCTGGTTGCCTCCACACTCCTCCACCACGCGGAGGATGTAGGCACGCTCCATGTCCTCGAGCTTCTTGCCCGCGCTGGTGGAGTTGCTTTGCGGCTTGAAGATGAAGTCCTCGTCTTTCAGCTCCGGTTCCTGGCCTACGACCATGGCGCGCTCGACCGCGTTTTCCAGTTCACGAACGTTTCCCAGCCAGGACTGCTGCTGCAACAGGTTCATGGCAGCCGGGGAAACCCTGGTGATGCGTTTGTTCATGGCGAGAGAGAACTTGCGAACGAAGTGGTCGACGAGCGCTGGAATGTCTTCGCGGCGGTCGCGCAGCGGAGGCAGTTCGATGCGGAAGACGTTGAGACGGTAAAAGAGGTCGGGACGGAACTTGCCTTCTTCGATCAGGGTTTCGAGATTCTTGTTGGTGGCGGCGATGCAGCGGAAGTCTACCTTGATGATCTGGTTGCCGCCGACGCGGGTGATTTCGCGCTCCTGCAGCACGCGCAGCAGGTCGGTCTGAGTTTTCAGAGTGATGTCGCCAATCTCATCCAGGAAAACCGTTCCACCCTCGGCGATTTCGAACTTGCCTTTCTTGCGGTACTGCGCGCCCGTAAACGCGCCCTTCTCATGCCCGAAGAGCTCGCTCTCAAGAAGCGTCTCGGTGAGAGCGCCGCAGTGAATGACGACCAGGGGATGAAGTCTCCGGGTGCTGGCGTGATGAATGGCACGCGCCACCAGTTCCTTGCCGGTGCCGCTTTCCCCGGTGATGAGCACGGTGGCGTCGGTGGGGCCAACGGTCTCAATGGCGTCGAAGATCTTGCGCATGGCGCCGCTTTGGCCGACCAGATCTCCGGGACGCGCTACCTCGGCTACGGTTTCTCGCAAAAGTACGTTTTCCTGGGCGGTTCGTTTATGCGCCAGTGCGTTCTTGACCAGGTGCGCGATCTCGTCGGGGTCGAGGGGCTTGGTCACGTAATCGTAGGCGCCGTTTTTCAGCGCAGCGACTGCGGTCTCGACCGAGGCATAGCCAGTCATGATGATGACGAGCAACTCGGGGTCGACTTCGTGCATGCGGCGCTGCAGCTCGATGCCATCGGTGCCGTGCATCTTAATATCCACCAGGGCCACGTCCCAGCGTTGTTCGGCGAGCCGGGTGAGCGCGTCGCTGGCGTTCTCCGCCGTGCCAACTTCGTAGCCTTCTTCGCGGAACCATTTGCCGAGCGAGTCGCGGACGCTCAGCTCGTCATCCACGATCAGCATTTTTCCCTGTGTGCTCAATGCAATCACCTCACCTTCGTTGCGGCATTGCTGGCTCCAACGCCGGCCAGCGAAGAGTTATCGTCCTGGACGGGCAGGGTCACGGTGAAGGTCGTGCCGCGGCCCAGCGCCGATTCGACTTCGATGCGTCCCTGGTGGCGCTCGACGATGCCGCGACTGATGGCCAAGCCGAGGCCGACTCCGTGCCCACTCTCCTTGGTGGTAAGAAAAGGTTCGAAGATTTGGGGTAAAACGTCGGGAGCGATGCCGGCTCCGTCGTCGCGCACCTGGATTTTGATTTCGTTCTCATCGCTGCTCAGCCCGGTCTCGATCCAAAGATTGCCGCCCCGGGGCATGGCATCGATGGCATTCATGATTAGAACCAGAAGGACCTGTTCAATCTGGGCAGGATCGCAGGGCACACGGGGCAGGTTTTCGGCATAGTTCAGTTGCAAGTGGATTCCGCCTAACTCCAGTTGATGCCGCACTAACAAGAGGGACCGGTCAATCACGGCGTGCAGATCGGTGGACTCTATGTTCATGGGGGCGGTTCGCGAAAGCGTCAGGAGATTCTTGACCAGATCGCCGCACCGCCGGCTTTCGGCGGCGATCAGCTCCAGACATTGGATCGCCTCATCGCGTTTTTCATGCTCGGTCTGGCCAGAGGCTACCCACTTTCGCAGCAACTTGGCGTAGGTAAGAATGCCAGAGAGCGGGTTGTTCACCTCATGCGCCACTACCGCGGCCATCTTGCCGATGGAAGCCATCTTTTCCACGTGCAGCACGTGCTCGTGGGCGCGCTTGAGCTCCCTCGTCTTCTGCTCGACGCGATCTTCGAGCGTCTTAGCCCAGGTCACGATTTCTTCATTGGCCGCGTGCAACTGCGTGCTCATGCCGTTGAACGACTGGGCAAGGTCACCCATTTCATCGCGGGATCGCACCTCGATCTGGTAGCCAAGTTCCCCTCGGGAAAGATGTTCCGTGCCCCTCTTGAGCGCCTTGATGGGTTGGCCGACCTCACTCCACACGAATAGCCAACTCAATACCGCGATGATCAACATCGCCCCCGCCGTGTAATAGAACATGCGGGCACTGCTGACTTTCAGTTGCTCGTCCGCTTTGGCCAGCGAGAGATTGGTGTCGAGCACGCCCAGAACTTGCTGGCCGGCGGGATGCGCGTGACAGCCGGCGTTGGAGCAACTGGGTTGATTCTCGATAGGGGTGATGATTCCCAGGACGCGTTGTCCGTCGCCACCGCGATAAATGCGAAAGCGGTCGGGGCGATTCAGACGCGCCAGCGGCTGCGATTTGGCGTGACAGCCGTAGCAGGCCTCGGCCGTCTTATCGAGGACGTGGCTGACCTCTTTGGGATCGGTGGAGTAGCTGACCCGCCCCTGCTGGTCAAGGATACGCACCTTAACCATGCCGGGCTCGTCGGTCATGGTTTGGATGGCGTTGTAGAGTCCCTCGCGATCGTTGCGCAGCATGTAATACGTAGTGCTGTGCTTGATGACGTCACTGACCCGCTCGGCGCTGGCCAGGGTGGCGGCTTCCAGATGCTGGCGATGCAACCGGATGTTGAGGAATCCGAGAAGCGCGAAGATCACCAACATGACTGCCAGCAGCGACCCGATCAGCTTGGCACTGACACTGTTGGTCAGACGCGTCCATCCCGAAGCACCGCGAATTGGATCAGTCTCCGGCATGGCTTAAGACCGCTGTAGCAACTGCGGGAGCGCTTTCAGTTGCGAGACGCTGCTTTTGGGGATGTTTTTCTTCGGGGAAGATAGGCAGGTACTTCACCGCCAACCCAAACAGGGCAAAGCCGGCCGCGACAATCATGAGGGTCACGCAGAACTCCGTCCATTTGGGCATGTAGTGATGGCCGACGTAAGTTTCAAAGCCGGTGAGGGAAATATTGAGGCGGTTGGTGATGAATCCGAGCACGGTAGAGAGGGAGGCCAGATATAAGCCGTTGGGCGAGAGCCTGACCTTTTTGAAGCTGAGCATGGTGATGGGAATCACGAAGGCCAGCGCCAGCTCGAGCCAGAGAAAGTACGCTTCGTAGCTGGGTTTAATGATCTCTCGCAGCAAGCCGCGATGGAAGTAGTCTTCGAAGCGGAGCAGGGCATTCACCCAGAGAGCAACCAGCAAGGCGCCTCCAAGTTGGACCAGAACCGGGAGTTCAAGGTGACGGCCGAAGGCTTTGGCGCTCTGCGTGGACTCGAAGATGGTCATGGCCAAACCCACGGCAATCGCCGATCCGAAGAAGAAGAAGGGCAGGGCGGGCGTGTACCAGAAGGGATGGAGCTTGCTGGGCATGATCAGGTAGAGCGATCCGAGCGAACTCTGATGCAGAGTGGAGAGCAAGATGCCCATGATGATCAGCACTGGGTAGACCTTCTTGATCCACTTGATGGGAGTCTGCATATGGAAGCGTTCGAACACGTTGGGAAGGAATTCGAAGAAGAGGACAGTGGTGTAGGACATCACGCAGAGGCCGACTTCGAACATGACCGAGTGCGGGTTCATGTAGATGAGCTGATGCCAGATGAACCAGGGGCGGCCCAGATCGAACAACAGGCCGACAATGAAAAGCACATAGCCCAGGAATGCCGTCAGCACGGCGGGACGCACAACACTGTGCAGACTTTCGACGTTGAACAAGTAGACGGCGCCAACAATGCAGAAACCGCCCGCCGCCAGCATGACCCCGCACAGGAGGTCGAAGCCGATCCAGAGCCCCCAGGGAAACTGGTCACTCATGTTGGAAACCGCGCCCAAGCCATAGAAAAAGCGAATGAAAGTGGAGTACAGGCCGAGGCCCATAACGACAATGAATACGATTTTCCAAAAGCTCAGTTTGAACTTCATCGAGCACTCCCGTTCTTTTCTTTCTCTTGCGCTTCCGCAGCGGCTACTTCTTCGCGGCGATGCGAAACCCAGTAAATGCCTCCCAGCACCAAGGTCCACACCGGGATGAAGTCTGGAATTCTCTCCATCACGCGGCCGGTGTATTCGGGCATGGGAGTGTCGCCGATTTTGGCGGAGGCGGGATACCCGTAATCTTCGACGTTCTTGCTGGCAATGATGAAAACCGAGGTTCCGCCAACTTCGTTGAGACCGTAGATACGAGGCAAGTAGGTGGATGGATTTTGACGAATACGGTCCCGCGCTTCTTTGATGAGGTCATCGCGCTCGCCGAACTTGGTGGCGCCGGTGGGACAGATCTCGGCACAGGCCGTCTGCTTACCGGCGCTGATGCGGTCCGGGCACATAATGCACTTGCGGACGCGTGGATTCAGTGAGTGCCATTCGTACTTGGGCTGACTGAACGCGCAGGCGGTCATGCAATAGCGGCAGCCGATACACTTCCAGACGTCATAGACGACCGGACCCGCTGCGGTCTTATGCATGGCGCCAACGGGACAAACCGATGCACAGGCGGGATGCTCACAGTTCATGCACAGGCGACGCATGAATTTGTCGTCCTTGGTGAGGACAACCGTGAATTTATGCTCCGATTGCACCGACTCGGCGGCCACTTTGTCGTCGTAGGGCAGCTTGTTTTGCTGCGCGCAGCCGACTTCACACTGTTTACAGCCGATGCACATGGTGGCGTCGTACAGCAGGGCCTTACTCATGGGAATTGCTCCTCGCTGTTCTCAAGCGGGACTTCCGTTCCAGAGGAATGAAGTAGGACGTATATATATGCGGTAAAAGAACGGACTTGGGAACCGTACAGGACACTTTTGGATCGACTACTAGAAAGGGGCCGGGCCTGGAGTGGGCTGCACCCAGACCCGGGCGGGCTGTTCCTGATGGAAGAGCAAGCAGGGGAAACGGTTTCCGGCAGGCTGCGGATCGGTCGATTGTCGGTTCCGTCCGTCGAATTGAGCCGGACATCTTCATACTTGCTCTCTCGTCCTCTTCCGCCGCTGGAGGACAATTTGTCATGCGACAGCGGCGGTGCAGAAAAGAGGAACAGCCAATCACTAGAGCCAACGACTACTTCTGCAGGCTACGAATGTAGGTCACGATGGCCTTCACGTCGCCAGCGGCCAATCCCTTTACCGCGGGTGGATGCTTCGCGGTTCCGGTCACGGCCGTGGTCAGGTCGGCATCGGACTTCTTCTTGGCCTCGTCCGAAATCAGACTCGGAATCTTGGCTGCGGGCTTGCCAGCGGCATCGGCGCCGTGGCACATTGCGCATTTCCCTTTGTAGAGAGCGGCTCCGTCATCAGCCCATGACAGATTGGGGATTAGGATGAATAGGGCCACTGCGATTGTCATTACGAGCATCACCAGCTTAGTCGTCTTCATGATTTCGTGTTTTCTCCTTGTAAAGTTTTGCAATCTGATGAAATTAGCGGCTCATCTCGCAGTGGTGCACGTGTTGCGAAAGTAACCACCGATAGAACCCTCCAAGACACTGGATGTAACAGAACTCAGCAGCTCCATGGCTGCCCAGTTGAGAGTTTCAACGTTGCAAGGGAATACCCGCAGTGATCCATGTCACCCTAGATGGTGATACTCTGGCCGAAGGGACGCGTGCGGCAAGATAGGTCTGGGAACCTCTGGGTCACAGCAAGCGGTGACTGGGGTCACAGCGGCACCCATCCTCAGGCGAGACAATCTTCGGCAGCAGCGAGGTGCAGCTATGCCGATACTAATGATGGCTCTGCTCGCGTTATTAATCTTTGGTCTGATTGGGATTCTGCTGACCGCCGCGATGGTCCTGGAGCATCGCAAGCACGCACATGCCGTCCAAGGTGATGCTGTACCGGCTGTGACCTCCGGCGCTGCCCCCTCCCTTAAACCCAAACATCCATAGCCCGCGTGGTAACCACATGGTAACCGCGCGGAATCTCTCTGAAGGAGACATCTGATGAGCACGGTTGTCCTGGATAAAGACAAGAAAGCCGACCTGGCTGGACCGGGAATTGGTGATTACAAGAAACTGGAAAAGATTCTGCCGAAAGATTACCACTCGTTACTGACCCCGAAAGAGACCCAGCAGGCCATCTTCCAGGTGAAGCGCTATATCGAAGACAACCTGTGCAAAGAACTCAACCTGATGATGGTGGAGGTGCCGCTGATCGTGGATGTGGAGAGCGGAGTGAATGACATGCTCGATCGCGACGGATCGCGGACGCCGATTCAATTCCATATCTCAAACGATCACAACGTGCATCCGGTGGACGCGCAAGTGGTGCAAGCCGCGACCAAATGGAAACGGGTTGCGCTGAAGCAGTTCGACTGCAAAGCGGGTGAGGGCGTCTGCACCGACATGCGCGCGGTGCGCAAGGACTATTTCCTAGATCACGACCATTCCGCCTACGTCGATCAGTGGGATTGGGAGCGCGTGATCACGGCAGAGCAGCGCAACCTGGACTTCCTGAAGGCAATCGTCAGCAAAATCTGGAAAGTGATCGTGGGAGCAGAAAAATTTGGGCAATCGCTGTTTCCGCAACTGAAAGACTCACGCTATCCGAATCTGCCGGAGAAATTGACTTTCCTGCACGCCGAGGAAATTCTCGAGATGTATCCCGACCTGCCGCGCAAGCAGCGTGAGACGGCGGTGCTGCAGAAGTATCCCGCGGTGTTCATTATCGGCATTGGGTGGCCGTTGAAGGATGGGTATCCGCACGAGATGCGCGCCGCCGATTACGATGACTGGGTCACCGACACCCGCGATCAGACGGGCAAAGACACACACGGGCTGAATGGCGACATTCTGGTATGGAACTCGGTTACCAAGCGGCGCCATGAACTGACCTCGATGGGCATCCGGGTTACGGCCGAGACGCTGAAGCAGCAGCTTACGATGGCGAAGCAACTGGACTTTATGAAACTGCCGTATCACCAGGCGATTCTGAACAACAAAATTCCGCTCTCGATCGGCGGCGGAATCGGACAGTCACGGACGTTGATGCAGTTGCTCCGCAAAGCGCATCTTGGAGAAGTCAGCGTGACGGTGTGGCCGAAGATCCTGAAACAGATGTGCGCGGGGAAGAATATTTTTGTGTTGGAGTAGTACAGACTCTAATAAGATTGCGAGGGGGTAGTCGAAGCGACTGCCCCCTTGTCTATTTCTGGCGCGATGCCGCTGATAGCATAATCCTCGTCATGCCGCGCGGCTTGCATCGCTACTACGGCGCCGGCAGCGGCGGCGTGAAAAGATTGGGTGCACTCGGCACTGCCTCCCACCCTTCGCAAAGAACGTGTTCAGTCTCATGACATCCTTTACAAAATGTCTCTGGACATCCTTTACACTCCGGCGCGAGCGCAGCGAGCGCTGGAGCGTAGGCTTCGATGGTATGGAAGACGATGGATGTTCGAGAACAGCGAGTAAGTTTTGTCGTGACAGCGAATCGGGGCGAGAGGTCGTTCACTGCCGTATGCCAGGAGTTCGGGATTTCGCGTCCGACTGGCTACCTGTGGTTGTCACGCTATCGACAGGCGGGACTGGCCGGGATTGCGGAGCGTAGCCGGCGTCCGGCGAGGAGTCCGGATCGAACCGCGGCCGAAGTGGAAGAGCAAGTGGTGGGGCTGCGGGCGCGCTATCCGGACTGGGGTGCGCGCAAGCTGCAGGTGCTGTTGCGGCAGCAGCGTGGCCTGGAGGTAGCGCGCAGCACGATCCATCGCATTCTGTTGCGGCAGGGGCTGGTCCAGGACCCCGACCGTCATGGCGCGGCGTCGCAGCGGTTTGAGCGCAGTACGCCCAATGAGTTATGGCAGATGGATTTCAAAGGTCCGCTCTGCCCCGCCGAGCGGGTAGGGCCGCTGTCGGTACTGGACGATCACAGTCGTTACCTGGTGGTTTTGCAGAAGGTGGCGGACAACCGTGGCGAACTGGTGCGGGAGCATTTGCAGGGGGCATTCCAGCACTGCGGTGTACCGGAGGGGATGCTGATGGACCACGGGATTCCGTGGTGGAGTGGGCAGGCGCCGCAGGGTTTTACGAAACTGTCGCTGTGGCTGATGAAGCAAGGCATCGCGCTGCACTGGGGGCGGATACGTCATCCGCAAACCCAAGGCAAGGTGGAGCGCTTTCATGGGGAGTTGCAACGGGCTTTGCAGTGCCGGCCACCGCGCGGGGACCTGCAGAGTTGGTTGGATGAGTTTCGCTGGGAACACAACCACGTGCGACCCCACGAAGCGCTGGGCATGCAAACTCCGGTCACGCGCTGGCGGCGCAGCGAACGCCGATACGATGCGAACCCGCCCGCGTGGGAGTATCCGACGGGCTCGTGGGTGCTGAAGGTGGACAGCGATGGAAAAATCAAGCTGAAGGGAGAACACTGGCTGATCAGCCGGGCTCTGAGCGGGGAGCAGATCCGGCTGGTCAGGATGGAACCGCGGGTTCTGGTGTACTACTGCCGAACCCTGGTGCGGGAACTCGACCTCGGCAGCCAGCGATCGACGATCGTCGATCACTGGCTGCCAGACGAATCTTCCCACCCAGAACTGTAAAGGATCTCCCGGGACACTTTGTAAACCATGTCGTGGGACTAGACACAAAGAACGCGAAGGATGGGCCAGCCCCCCTACTATTTCTAGGCGCACGCCATCCACCCATTTATGTGAAATAGCTAGGCAGCTTCTACACTTCGATCGGCAGCTTTAGGCGGTAGGTCGTGCCTGTGAGATGGCCTTTCACGGCGGCTGCCAGGCGGCGTACGCCTTCCCTTATTTGCTCGGGAGCGGCGTTGGAAAAATTCAAGCGCATGTGGCGGGAACCTTCTCGGCCATCGTTAGCATAGAAGGAATCGCCGGGAACGAAGGCTACATTCTGCTCGAGCGCCGACCTGAAAAGCTTCTCCATGTCCAGTCCTGCGGGCAGTGTCACCCAAAGAAAGAGCCCACCCTGAGGATGGGTCCAGGTTACCTCGGGCGGGAAGGACTCTTCCAAAGCCTGGAGCATTACGTTGCGGCGCTCGCTGTAGATCTGACGAATCAGCTTGACGTGTTTGTCGAGGAAGCCATCGCGTGCGACTTCGTAGGCCACAAACTGGGTGAAGGTCGAAGTGTGCAGATCGGCGCCCTGCTTCAGTTGCGTCAGCTTAGAGATGATCTCTGGCGGAGCGACGATCCATCCCAGGCGAAGGCCGGGAGCGAGCGTCTTGGAGAATGTACTCAGGTAAATAACGTTGCCAATGGAATAGCCACTGTCGCGGCGGAGGTTCTCGCGGTCGAGCACGACCAGCGGCGGGAGATGCTCGCCTTCATAACGCAACTGGCCGTAAGGATCATCCTCGACGATCGGAATGCCAAACCGGTCGGCCAGCAGCACCAGTTCATGGCGACGCACCTCGGACAAGGTGGTTCCGGCCGGGTTCTGGAAATTGGGCAGCACGTACATGAACTTGGGGCCGGAGCGCAGAGGCTCCACCAGCAGGTCGGTGCGGAGGCCGTCTTCGTCGATGGGAACGGACTCATATTCCGCGCCATAGACGTTGAACGCCTGCAAGGCGCCTAGATAGGTCGGCGCTTCCACCAGGATGCGATCTCCACGATTGATAAACAGCTTGCCCAGCAGGTCGAGGGCCTGCTGGGAGCCGGAGGTGATCATGACGTTTTCCACCTTGGCATTGATGCCGTAGCGCGCCATGTTGTTGGCAATCAGCTCGCGGAGAGGCTCGTAACCCTCGGTTTGCCCGTACTGCAAGGCCAAAGCTGCCTTCTCGGTCAGTACCTTGTGACAGGCTTCCTCAAAACGTTGGGTGGGGAAAACATCGGGGGCGGGCAAGCCTCCGGCAAAAGAGATCATGCCGGGTTTTTGCGTCAGCTTCAGCAACTCGCGGATTTGAGAACTGGTGATGCCCTTGGTGCGCAGCGCGTAACGAGCCGTCCAGGCGGTCGACATTGGAAGCCCTCTTTTACATTGTAATTATCCGATTCTTATTAGTCCGGAGCGAGCGATCTGTAGTTCGTGGCGAACAGCAGGTCCTTCGCTTCGCTCAGGATGACAATTCTTAAACGGAATGACAATTCGTAACGCGACGACAATTCGCAAAATCCTATGCGAAGCCGTCGGGCTGACTTACTGCGCCGATGTGGGCCTGTTCGTCGATGAAGAGGCGGCCGGCGGTGAGCGCTTTACGGTCAATCTCCAACAGATTCAGTTTTTTCACCTTGTCTTCGAGTACGCTCAAGGCAGTTCCGGGAGCCAGGCATTCGGTCTCTTCCAGCAGCGCGCCCATCATCACGATGTTGGTGGCTTTGGTTGAGCCGAGTTTGTCAGCGATTTCCGAGGCCGGCATGGCTATCACTTGCACGTCAGGAGCGGTAAAGTCGACAGGGAGGCTGGCGCCGTTGTAAAGAATGATTCCGCCGCTCGGCACCTCGTGGGCAAACTTGCGCAGCGAGTACTCGTTCATGGCCACGAGCACATCAGGGTTCGAGATCAGGGGCGACCCGATGCGATCCTTTGACAAGCAGACATGGCAGTGGGCGCTGCCCGAACGCATCTCCGGGCCATAGGACGGCAGCCAGCTCACTTCCAGTCCTTCGCGCATGCCCATCTCGATGAGGAGCTGCCCCAGCAGGAGTACGCCTTGTCCTCCGAAACCTGCGATCTTGATCTTGACATTCTTGAAATGGTGGGCGTGTTTCGGCTTGGAAGCATCTTGCGCTCCCTCTTTCACCGTAATGCCGAGCGCCTCGGCTACGGGGCGATGCGGGGGTTCAGTTTCCGCGGGAATTACCTCGCGGCGGTCGCGTAAAACATTGAGCGGGAAGGTGGGCATCATCTTTTCGAGAACCCAGCGCCTTGCCTCTACCGGGTCTTTGCCCCAGATGGTGGGACACGGCGACAAGATTTCGACGAAGGAGAAGCCCGCGCCATCGCGCTGCACCTCGAGCGCCTTACGGATTGCACGCCGCGCTTTCATGATGTTCTTGTTGTCGGAAAGCGCCACGCGTTCGATGTAGGCGGGGGCTTCGAGGGAAGCGAGAAGTTCCGCCACATGGATAGGGAAGCCTTCGTTCGAGGGCCGCCGGCCCCATGGGGAAGTGGTGCTCTTTTGACCGACCATGGTGGTGGGCGCCATCTGTCCGCCGGTCATGCCATAGATCGCGTTGTTCACGAAGAAGACGGTGATCTTCTCGCCGCGGTTGGCGGCGTGGACGATCTCAGCGGTGCCGATGGCCGCCAAATCGCCGTCTCCCTGATAGGAGATTACGATTCTGTCAGGGCAGGATCGTTTGACTCCGGTAGCCACAGCGGGCGCGCGGCCGTGCGGAGCCTGCACATTGCCTACGTCGAAATAATAGTACGCAAACACCGAGCAACCCACGGGACTGACGAAAATGGTCTTGTCCTGCAGACCGAGTTCCTGCAAGGCCTCGGCAATCAGCTTGTGGACGACTCCGTGTCCGCAGCCGGGACAGTAGTGGGTCTGGTGTTTGAGCTCTGATTTGCGGTCGTACAGGTCATAGAACAGCGGCGACTTGGAGTGCACGGCTTCGTATTCGTCGTGGTTAAGTTCGGCGCCGGCGTCAGACTTTACTTCAACTTTTACTTTCAACTTCGCTTCAGGATCTACTATGCTAGCGCGCTCGTTTGCCATATTCGTTGTCCTTTGCGAACCTGATCCTCGCCTCGTCGATGCTATCGGTCGCCCCTCCGGGGCTCTTGAAGCAGCGCCCTTTCAAAACCACAGCCTGCGAGAACTGTCTAGCAGTCTGAGACGGGACAAGCCCCGTCTCTACACGACTGCTACGGGCATGCGTGCCAACACTTGTTGGCGCAGCTCGGCGACCGAGGGGACGTTGCCACCCACCCGGCCGTAAAACTCCACTGGCACCTTGCCGTTTAGTGCCAGTCGTACATCTTCCACCATTTGCCCGTTACTCAATTCGACGACCAACACCTTTTGCACCCTTGCGGCCGCCGCTACCAGAGCCTTCGCAGGATAAGGCCACAGAGTGATGGGGCGGAACAGACCTGCTTTCACGCCTTCCTTGCGCAGCGCCTCGATGGTGGAAAGCAACACTCGCGACACGATGCCATAGCCGACCAGCAGCACCTCGGCGTCGTCGGCGCGGCAGAGTTCGCAACGCGGCTCGGTTGCTTGCGCGCGGATGTACTTGGCCTCCATGCGGCGCTGGTGCTCTTCCAATTCATCGGTTTCGAGATAAATGGAGCTGAGCAGATTGGCGCGGGTCTCTGCGGTTCCCTTTACAGCCCACGGTTTTTCAGGGGGCTGAATCTCACGATCTTCCAAATCGAGCGGCTCCATCATTTGCCCGACGAAGCCATCGGTGAGCACGACTGCCGGATTGCGGTATTTGTCGGCGAGATCGAAGGCCAGCATGGTAAATTCAGCCATTTCTTGCACCGATGCGGGAGCCAACACGATATTGCGGTAGTTGCCATGGCCGCCACCTTTCACCATGGCGTTATAGTCGCTCTGTTCGGGAGCGATGTTGCCGAGGCCGGGTCCGCCGCGCATTACATCCACGATCACGCAGGGCAGTTCGGAGCCCGCCAGGTAGGACATGCCTTCCTGCATCAGGCTGAGGCCAGGTCCGGAGGATCCACTCATGGCGCGGACGCCAGCCGCTGCCGCTCCATAGACCATGTTGATGGCGGCGACTTCGCTTTCGGCTTGAATGAAAGTTCCGCCGACCTGGGGGAAATAGAGGGCGGCGGCCTCGGCGATTTCGCTGGCCGGAGTGATGGGATATCCGTAGTACGCGCGGCACCCGGCTAGGATGGCGCCCTTGACCACCGCAACGTTGCCTTTACAGAGCTGTCGCAAGTTCGCCTCCTTGCGCCGGCACAGGCGCCTTTGCTTTCGCCTTGATGCGGTACACGGTGATTGCACCCGGTTCGGGGCAGCAATAAAAACAGATGCCGCAACCGGTGCAGTCCCGGCCGGTATAGTGCGCGGGATGGAACCCATTGGAATTCAGTTCGGGAGCGAGGTCGAGGCACTTGGGCGGACAAGACTCGACGCACAAGCCGCATCCCTTGCATTCCTCGATATCGACTGTGACCTTACCGCGCGCTGGGCCCGCCATAATTCACCTCGCCGTTGCTATTTCTTGTGCTGCAGGCCGCTGCAGCCACTTGGTGGTCTCGCAAAATTGATAGAGCTCTTCCCGGAACTTGGGGTGGGCAATGTCGATCAGCGCCTGCGCCCGCTGCCGGATGGTCTTGCCGTGGAGATAGGCAACGCCGTATTCGGTCACGATGTAGCGGACCAACCCGCGCGAAGTAACCACTCCCGCGCCCGGGCTCAGTATGGGCACAATCCGCGAGATGGTGCCATCTTTTGCGGTCGAGGAAATGGCGATGATCGGCTTGCCTCCAACGGATCTTGAAGCCCCGCGGAGAAAGTCCACTTGTCCGCCGATGCCGCTATAAAACTGGTTTCCGATGGAATCGGAGCAGACCTGTCCGGTGAGATCGACCTGCAGGGCGGAGTTAATGGCCACCATGTTGTCGTTGCGGGCAATAAATCCGGGATCGTTGGTGTAGGCCGTGGGGTGGAACTCGAAGATCGGATTGTTGTCGAGGAATTCGAAGAGGCGTTTGGTGCCCAGGGCAAATCCGAGAATGATCTTGCGGGGCTTGAAGTTCTTGAGCGCGCCGGTAAGCACACCGGCTTCGATCAAATCAATCACGCCGTCAGAAACCAGCTCGCTGTGCACGCCGAGATCCTTGCGATCCATGAGAAAGGGGAGCACAGCATCGGGGATTCCGCCGATGCCGGTCTGCAGCACGGACCCATCCTCAATCAAATCGGCGACGTTGCGGGCGATGGCCTTATGCAGGTCCGTAATTTGCGGCGGCTTCATGGCGCACAGGGGCCGGGAGGCCTCGACCACGGCATCCAGTTCGCTCACATGGATGAAGCTGTCGCCGTAGGTGCGGGGCATTTGATCGTTGATCTGCGCCACCACGTAGCGAGCGCATTTGGCGGCGGTGAGCGATGTATCCACGCCTACGCCGAAGCTGCAGAAGCCGTGTGAGTCAGGGGGAGAAAGTTCCACCAGGGCGACATCAATGGGCATGGCGCCGCTATCGAAAAGCTCTTCAATCTCACTCAGGTAGATGGGCGTGTAGTCGGCCCGGCCGTCGTTGATGGCGTGGCGCACATTGGCGCCGATAAACATGGCGTTGTGCCGGAAGTGGCCCGCCATATCGGGAGCCACATACGGGGCGACTCCCATGGTCATCATGTGAACGATTTCCACGTCCCGTACGAAGGGAGCGCGGCGCATCAGCGCTTCTACCAAAGCCTCCGGTTCAGCGCACCCGGGCTGAATGTAGACGCGCATTCCCGAGCGCACGCACCGGAGTGCCTCGTCTGCCGTTTGCACCTTATCCTTATAGCCGAGCTTACGGCTCATTTGTCTTTCCCCCTTGCCTGCGCCGTCCCACCACCCAATTCAGCGCCGGCCTTCCCCGGGGCGAGATTTTTCCAAGACTCTCGCGCCTCGCGTCAGTCTCCATTAGACGACTGCCGCAGCTTTGCGGCCATGACTTTAGGCACCAGTCATGGTGAGGCGCGTCACAACGAGTTCCCATTACTTAAGCCTTAGCACTCAAGTTCTTACCAAGCGCCGGCAATGGTCAAATAGTCATGGATCGATTTCGCGGCGCGGCGTCCCGCGCCCATGGCCAAAATCACCGTCGCACTTCCGGTAACAATGTCGCCGCCGGCGAAAACTCCTTTTCGCGATGTGCGCTGGGTCGTCGGATCGGCTTCGATGTAATTGCGTTTGTTCGTATTCAGACCGGGGGTGGTGCTCTGGACAATCGGATTGGCGCTCGTCCCGATCGCGATGACGGCCACGGCCAGAGGAATTTCGTATTCGGAGCCTTCAATCGGAACTGGCCGCCGTCTCCCGGAAGCATCCGGTTCGCCCAGGGCCATCTTCTGACAGCGCGCACCGGCCAACCACCCCTTGCCGTTGTCGAGGAACTCAAGCGGGGCGGCGAGCACCTGGAATTCGATGCCTTCCTGCTTGGCGTGCTTGACTTCCTCGATGCGCGCCGGCATCTCGGCCTCGCTGCGGCGATAGAGAATGAACGCATGCCCCGCCCCCAGCCGCAATGCCGAACGGATCGCATCGAGCGCCGTGTTGCCGCCACCAATCACGGCCACATTCTTGCCGCGGAAATCCACCATGGGCTCGTCGTACTTGGGGAACTCGTAGGCATGCATGAGGTTGATGCGCGTCAGGAATTCGTTCGCCGAATAGACGCCATTCAGATGTTCGCCGGGGATGCCCATGAACTGCGGGAGTCCGGCGCCGGTGCCGATAAAGACCGCGTCGTAGCCCTCGTTTTCCATCAGTTCGTCAATGGTGACCGTGCGTCCCACGACTACGTCAGTCTCAAACTCCACGCCCATGGCGCGCATGTAATCGACTTGCTGACGGATGATCGCTTTTGGCAGGCGGAATTCTGGAATGCCATAGACGAGCACGCCACCGATCTCGTGCAAGGCCTCAAAAACGTGCACCTCGTGGCCCTTCTGCACGAGATCGCCCGCCGCGGTCAGGCCGGAGGGGCCGCTGCCCACGATCGCGACTTTTTTTCCTGTCGGCGGCGCCTTGGGCAGGTTGCTGATATCGAGGTGGCGCTGTTCATAGTCGGCGACGAAACGCTCCAGGTATCCAATTCCCAGGGGCTCGACTTTTTTGGCCATCAGGCATTTGCCCTCGCAGTGATCTTCCTGTGGGCACACGCGCCCGGTAATCGCAGGCAGCACGTTGTCTTCCCGGATTTTCGCAGCCGCGCCGAGGAAATCGCCTTTCACGATCAACTCCACGAACTCCGGCACCTTCACGTTCACCGGGCAACTGTCGATGCAAGTCGGCTTGACACACTCCAGGCAGCGTTGCGCTTCCCGCACCGCCAGTTCCTCGGAATAGCCCAGGTTGACTTCCGTGAAATTGGTGGCACGCAACAGCGGAGGCTGCTCCAGCATGTGCTGCCGGGGAACCTTCATGCGCTCTTTGAGGGGCACAGGATTCAACGAGGGCTTTTTAGGCGGCTGCTTAGTGGTCTCGGTCACCGGACTTCTCCTTGTAACGCGCATGCGCCGGTCTGTCCTTTACGAACGTTCTCGATCTGCGACGCGGTCTCGCGCTGGAAATCTTCCATCGATTTCTGCTCGGCTGCCCGGTACATCGAATTGCGCTGCACCAGCACGGCGAAATCCACGCGGTGGGCATCGAACTCGGGGCCGTCCACGCAGGCGAACTCACTTTTTCCGTCGACCAGCACGCGGCAACCGCCGCACATGCCGGTGCCGTCGATCATGATCGGATTCAGGCTGACGATGGTGCGGATGCGCTCTTTGCGCGTCATCTCCGCCACCGCCCTCATCATGGGGATGGGACCGATGGCCAGCACCAGATCAATGCGCGTGCCGTTCTCGATTAACTGCTTGAGCTTGTCGGTGACGAAGCCTTTGTCGGCATAGGTTCCGTCATCGGTCGTGAGCATCAGGGCGTCGCTGGTCTCGCGCAGTTCGCGCTCCAGAATGACCAATTCCTTGGTGCGTGCACCGACGATGGAGATCACACGATTGCCCGCGCGCTTCAGCGCCGCCGCCGTCGGGTACGCCATGGCGGTGCCCACGCCACCGCCCATCACTACTACGGTGCCGAACTTCTCGATTTCCGACGGCTTGCCCAGCGGACCAACCACATCCAGAATGCTATCGCCGGTGTTCAGGGAATTGAGCAGGTTGGTGGTTTTGCCGGCCGACTGCACCACAATGCGAATGGTGCCGGCCTCGGGGTCGGAGTGCTCGATGGTGATGGGAATGCGTTCGCCCTGCTCGTAGAGCCTCAGGATTACGAACTGTCCCGGCTTTTGCTTGCGTGCAATACGTGGCGCCTCGATCACAAACCGCTTGATGCCGGGCGCAAGGAATTCAGCGTGCAGTATTTTGAACATGTTTCCCCATGGTTTGCGTTACAGGATATTGTCCGGAATGCCAGGGCAAGGGGCTGTGACATGCGTCACGTGTGAAAGAGAGTAAGATCACACGTTGCGTCTAACCCGTAGTTGTTTATGGGCGTATGGTGAGATTCCGGGGTGTGTGTCAGGCCTTCGGTCGTCCCTTCGGGACTTAAGTGCTTTCTTCCACTTTCCCCAGCGCTGAAGCGCTGGGCTAAGCTCGGACGCCCCTCCGGGGCTGGATTTGTCATCCTTGAAGCACGTGCTGCAGGCCCTTGACGGCTCGCATATATTGGGCGCGCTCGAAGGCTCCGGGATCGGGGCAGCGGAGCTGGCTCATGCTGCCTTGCATCTGTTGCACAGACTCATATTCGTGATTTTCCATCCACTCCCGAACCCCTTTTTCCACCTGACTTAGATGCTTGACACCACTGCGCAACAGGGCGGAGCACATCATGGTTACATCAGCGCCCACCATGAGCAGCTTGATTACGTCTTCGGGGCCATGCACACCACTAGTCGCCGCCAGACTCGCCTTGATGCGGCCATGAAGAATGCCGATCCAAGTGAGAGGCAGGCGTAACGCCTGCGGGCCGCTGAGAAGCACGTTGGGTTTGATCTCGAGTTCTTCAAGGTCGATATCGGGTTGGTAGAAGCGGTTGAACAGCACCAGTCCGTCGGCACCCAGCTGGTCAAACTGCTTTGCCATGTTGGCCAAATTGCTGAAAAAGGGGCTCAGCTTTACAGCCACCGGAATGCGCACGGAACCCTTTACTTCGCGAAGAATATCCTTATAGATTTTCTCGGTTTCGGACCCAGGGAGGTCCATGTTGGTGGGGATGAAGTAGAGATTGCACTCAATCGCGTCGGCCCCGGCTTGCTCGATCTGGCGGGCAAACTTGGCCCAACCGCCCAGGGTCGCACCGTTGAGGCTGGCGATAATCGGAATGTCGACGGCGTCCTTGGCTCGGCGAATGTGATCAAGGTAGCCTTCGGGGCCGGTGTGGAATTCGCTGGACTGCGGGAAGTAAGTGAGCGACTCGGCAAAGCTCTCGGTGCCAGCGTTCAGATGGAGTTCGAGCTCAAGCGCCTCTTGATGAAGCTGTTCCTCGAACAGGGAATAGAGCACGACGGCTGAGGCGCCGGCATCTTCGAGGGCGCGGATGCCGCTGATTTCCTGGGAGAGCGGGGAGGCGGAGACGACCAGCGGCGTGCGCAGCTGCATGCCGAGATATTTGGTGGTTAGGTCCATGATCTTTCCTCTTTCGACGGTTCTGGGTGTATACCGGTGCCCTCAGGCTAAAGCCGGGGCAAACAACAAGTCAGTTATCGCAGCGCTGAGCGCGTACACGGGAACTCGGTCGTCCCTCCGGGACTTCAATCATTCTTGCCTGCTTCCCCAGCGCTAGAGCGCTGGGCTAAATTAGGTCGCCCCTCCGGGGCTGCATTCTTCTGCGCTTACTTTGGCGTTTCCACGGCAGCGGCCGGAGTTGCGGCCGGCTCCGGTTTGCGTTGGGCCATATATTCGTACAGACGATAACGCTTCTCAGCGTCTTCCTGCGCCTCCTGCCACAGAAGTTTGGCGTGTTCAGGATGGCTCTTGAGCAACATCTTGAAGCGGGTCTGCTGTTGCAGATAGTCTTTGACTTTGCGCGTGGGGGTGCGGGAATCGAGTATCAGCGGATTCTCGCCGACGAGCGTACGCTCGGGATTGTAGCGATAGAGTAACCACTGGCCCGAGTCAACCGCGACCTTCTGATCGGACATGGCCGTCGTCATGTCGATGCCATGCGCGATGCAGTGCGAGTAGGCAATGATGATGCTGGGGCCGTCGTAGGCTTCGGCTTCGAGGAAGGCCTTGAGGGTGTGCTCGTCCTTTGCTCCCATGGCTACGCTGGCCACGTAAACGTTGCCGTAACTCATGGCCATCATTCCCAGATCTTTCTTCTTGCCCGGTTTGCCTCCTGCTGCGAACTTGGCCACGGCGGCTCGAGGCGTAGCTTTCGAGGCCTGGCCGCCGGTGTTGGAGTAGACCTCGGTGTCGAGCACCAGCAGGTTCACGTTGCGTCCGCTGGCGAGCACGTGGTCCAGGCCGCCGTAGCCAATGTCGTAAGCCCAACCGTCGCCGCCGACAATCCAGACGCTCTTCTTCACCAGCATGTCGGCGAGGGCCAGCAGTTGCCTGGCATCGGGGGAGTTTAGACTTCCCAGCTTTTCTTTCAGCAGATCGACGCGCTGGCGCTGCTCGAAAATGTCCGCTTCGTCCTTCTGTGGTGCGGTCACGAGAGCAGTGGCGAGTTCTTCACCGATGGATCTGGATAGACGGCGCACTAACTCGCGGGCGAATTCGGCCTGCTTGTCAATAGAGAGCCGGAATCCCAGGCCGAACTCGGCATTGTCTTCAAACAGGGAATTGGACCATGCCGGACCGCGGCCGTCGCCATTCTTGGCCCAAGGCGTCGTCGGCAGGTTGCCGCCGTAGATCGAAGAGCAACCGGTGGCATTGGCAACTATGGAACGATCTCCGAAAAGCTGGGAGACCAGCTTCAGATAGGGCGTCTCGCCGCATCCGGAACAGGCTCCTGAGAATTCAAACAGAGGTTCCTGTACCTGCTGCTGGCGGATATTCGTGACTTTGATCTTTCGGCGATCCAACTCGGGAATCTTGAGGAAGAATTCCCAGTTCTCGCGCTCGGGGGCGCGCAGCGGGGGCTGCGGCACCATGTTGATCGCTTTCAAACGGGTCTCGCTCTTGTTCTTGGCGGGACAGATATCGACGCAAATGCCGCACCCGGTGCAGTCTTCGGGCGCGACCTGGATGGTGTATTTCAGATCCTTCCAGTCCTTGTCACGTACTTCGGTCGATTTGAAGGTTGCGGGAGCACCCGCTAGTTGCTTCGAATCGTAAACCTTGATGCGAAGCACGGCGTGGGGACAGACCATGGCGCACTTGCCGCACTGAATACAGATCTTCGTATCCCACTCAGGAATCTCGAGCGCGATGTTGCGCTTCTCCCATTTAGCCGTTCCGGTGGGGAAGGTGCCGTCGACAGGGAAAGCGCTCACGGGTACCTCATCGCCGCGGCCGGCGTAGATTACGCTGAGCACATCGCGCTCGAACTTAGGGGCCCCGGCAGCAAACGCGGCCGGCATTTCGGTGTGGCTCGTGACTTTTCCGGGCACAGTGACTTCGAACATGTGGGCCAGGGTTTCATCCACGGCGCGCAGGTTTTGCTGAACGATCTCATCACCCTTCTTGCCATACGTGTCGCGAATGGATTGGCGAATGGCTTCAATGGCTTGATCGCGTGGCAGGACCTTCGAGATAGCGAAAAAACACGTCTGCAGAATGGTGTTCATGCGCGAGCCCATGCCGGTGTCGCGCGCCACCAGGTAGGCGTCAATGATGAAGAAGCGGGCCTTCTTGGCAATCAACTGCGTCTGGACCTCGCGCGGCAATTGGTCCCACACCTCGTCCTTATTAAAAGGACTATTGAGCAGGAAAACGCCGCCCGGAACCAGAGCAGAGAGCATGTCGTAGCGCTCGAGGAAGATCCATTGATGACAGGCCACGAAGTTGGCCTTCGAAACGAGGTAGCTGGAGCGGATCGGCTGCGGTCCGAAGCGCAGATGCGAAACGGTCATCGCGCCCGACTTCTTTGAGTCGTAGACGAAGTAGCCCTGGCCGTAATTGTCAGTGTTCTCGCCGATGATCTTGATCGAGTTCTTATTCGCACCCACCGTGCCATCGGCGCCCAGGCCGTAGAACATGGCTCGCACCACGCTGTCGGGCTCGATGGAGTAATTGGAATCGTAATCCAGGCTGGTATGACCCACGTCGTCTTGAATGCCGACGGTGAAGTGGTCTTTGATCCTGGATTTCGGCGCCGCCAGGTTGTCATAAACGGCTTTGACCATGGCGGGTGTGAATTCTTTGGAGGAAAGGCCGTAGCGCCCACCGATGGTTTCGGGGGCGACCTTCAGCGTTCCATAGCCCAACTTGATGCCTTCCTGAAGCGCACTGACAACGTCAAGATAGAGAGGCTCTCTCCCGGCGCCTGCTTCCTTGGTGCGATCAAGAACTGCAATCTTGCGTACGGTCGCGGGAAGAGCTTCGAGGAATCGCTTGACGGAAAACGGGCGATACAGCCTGACTTTCAGCAAGCCGACCTTCTCGCCGTGCTGGTTGAGATAATCCACCGTCTCGTGCGCGGTCTCGGCACCGGAGCCCATCATGACGAGCACGCGCTCGGCATCGGGCGCCCCCACATAGTCGAACAGGTGATACGAACGGCCCACGACCTCGGAAAACTTGTCCATGACTGCCTGGACCTTATCCGGACCTCGGTCGTAGAAAGGATTGCCGGCTTCCCGCGCCTGAAAGAAGACGTCGGGATTTTGCGCGGTTCCGCGCAAGACCGGATGGTCGGGAGAAAGCGCGCGCTGCCGATGCTCGACGACGCGATCCATGTTGATGAGAGCGCGCATGTCGTCCTCGGTGAGCAACTCGATCTTGTTGACCTCATGGGAAGTGCGGAAGCCGTCAAAGAAATGAAGGAAGGGAATGCGGGTTTCGAGCGTGGCGGCGTGCGCGATGAGCGCCAGGTCCATGGCCTCCTGGACCGAATTCGAGGAGAGCATGGCGAATCCGGTGGTTCGGCAGTGCATTACATCCGAGTGGTCGCCGAAAATCGAGAGAGCGTGAGTTGCAACCGTGCGTGCGCTGACGTGAAACGCCGTGGCTGTAAGTTCGCCGGCGATCTTGTTCATGTTGGGGATCATCAGCAGCAGGCCTTGCGACGCGGTGAAGGTCGTAGACAGGGCGCCGGTTTGCAGAGCGCCATGAACCGCTCCCGAGGCGCCGCCTTCGCTTTGCATTTCGATCACGTGGGGTATGGTGCCCCAGATATTGGGGACTTCTTCCGACGCCCACTGGTCCGCCCATTCACCCATGTTCGACGAGGGCGTAATGGGATAAATGGCGATGACCTCGTTAAGGCGGTAGGCGACGTACGCGACGGCTTCGTTGCCGTCCATGGTCTTGAACTTACGCTTCATGAGATCCCCTTCTGAACTTCTTTGTGATTCCAAAGGACTGTTCGGCCACGGTTATATATAAGAATGACGCAACCCAGAGATATTGTCGGGAATCCAGCTCACGGAGACCTGTGATCCAGGTCACCAACGAAGAAATTGCTTTTGGCTCTTAGCTGTTGGCTAAAAGCCAAGAGCCAAGAGCTTCGGGGTTCTGTGATTCTGGGCCCAATCGCCAAATCTTTCACAGATCCAGGTCGGCGCGGAGGGAAGTCATGTCCTCATCGGCTTTGATACGGAAGCCGAGGCGTCTAAAGACGGCCTGCATGGCTATGTTGTCAGGCAACATTTCGGCGGACACGTAGCTCAACTTTTCATCGCGGGCAATTTCGACGACACGGCGGAGCAATTCATGTCCCAGACCCAGTTTTTGATACTGATCGGAAACCAGCGCGGCGACTTCCGCTTCACTTCTGGCGTGAAGCTTGTTCATACGCCCAACGCCAAGAATCCGGCGCTCTCCGGTGGCGGGATCGGTGTTCTCGGCGACCAGCGCCATTTCGCGGTCGTAATCACCGAAACAGATGCGCAGCAGCCGCTCATGCGCCACTCGCCGGCTCAGGCTGAGGGAGCAGAAGTAGCGCAAATAGACGCTGCGATCGGAAAGCGTCTCGTGAAACTTAGCAATCAGCGGTTCATCTTCGGGACGGATGGGGCGGATGGTGACCTGAGTTCCATCCTTCATGGTCCAGGGCGAGACATAGCGCAGGGGATAAGGACGGATCGCGGGCTTGGGTAACTGGTCCCGGGTCAGGGCGGGTGGGTGCAATACGATTCGGGCATCGAGGGCGAGGAGGCGTTCCGGCGAAGCCAGCAGGGGATTGATGTCAATTTCCGCGATCCAACGCTGTTCCAGTACAAGCTGGCTGAAGCGGACCAGCAGGTGCTCCAGCGCCGCCATATCGACGGGCTTGCGTCCGCGGACCCCCTGTAGGGCGGTGAAGATTCGGGTTTGCTCCATCAATCTTTGCGCCAGCGTCGTATTCAATGGTGGAATCGCCAGAGCGCGGTCGCGATACACTTCGACCAACTGGCCACCGGAGCCGAACAGAATCACGGGACCAAACTGCGGGTCGATGCTGCTGCCGAGGATTAACTCGTAACCATCGAGCTTCACCATGGGTTGCACGGTTACGCCGGAGAATTGGCCGGGGCCAGCTTTCGCGGCAACCGAAGACTGGATAGCGCGATAGGCAGAACGAACCGCCGCTTCATCCTGCAAGTTCAGTTTGACGCCGCCCACATCGATCTTGTGGGTGATGGTCTCGGAAAAGACTTTCAGTACCACCGGAAAGCCAAGTTCCAAAGCGATCTTGACCGCCTGATCCTCGCTGGTGGCAGCGCGGGTTTCCACCACAGGAATGCCGTAGAGCGACAACAACTGCTTCGATTCCAGTTCGGTGAGCAGGACGCGGCCGTTGTTTCGCGCATTCTGAATGATCTGCTCAACTTGAGTACGCGATGCGCCCTCGAGCTCAGATTGGTCAGTCAGCGTGGGAGTTTCGTAGAGTCCGCGCAGATTGCAGCTGTAGCGCCACATGTAGGTGAAAGCCCGCGCGGCGGTGTCGGGATAAGGAAAGGTTGGAATGCCGGCTGCATTCAGGATAGCTTCTCCGGCAGCAATGCTGCTTCCTCCCATCCAGCTGGCGAGCACCGGCTTCGATCCCTTGGCAAAAGGCTTCATGCGTTCCGCAACCTGCAAAGGATCGGCCATGGCTTGCGGGACAAGAATGACCAGCAATCCATCACTGTTCGGGTCCTGCGCAGCAATTTCGAGGGCGCGAGCATAGCGCTCGGAATCGGTATCGGCGAGAACATCAATGGGATTGTTATGACTCCAGTTGGCGGGGAGAAACTCATTCAGGCGCTGCAGGCTGTCTGGAGAAAGCGCGGCCAGTTCTCCGCCATTGGCCACCAGCGAGTCGGTGGCCAGGACCCCGGGGCCACCCGCGTTCGTCACAATCGTAAGCCGCGGACCCTTGGGGCGGGGTTGTCTGCCGAGTACTTCCGCCATGTAGAAAAGGTCTGCGATATTCGGTACGCGCAAAACTCCCGAGCGGTGGAAGGCTGCGTCCAGCACTTCGTCGCTGCCCGTGAGCGCGCCGGTGTGCGAAGCCGCCGCCCGTGACGCAGCTTCCGAGCGGCCGGTTTTGATCACGATGATGGGCTTGGTGAGTGCGACTTCACGCGCTGCCGACAAGAACGACCGCGCGTCTCCCACCGATTCCATGTAGATGAGGATGCTCTTGGTGCGCGGATCATCGCCAAAGTAGTCGAGCAGATCCCCCCACCCAACATCCAGCATGGAGCCAGTAGAGACGATGGCGCTGAACCCAACTTGTTCGCGAGCGCTCCAGTCGAGGATCGCCACCAGAAGCGCTCCGCTTTGACTCAGGAAAGCGACGTTGCCTGCCCGGGGCGCGTCCTTGACGAAAGTGGCATTTAACCCAGTCGTCGGGTTCATAATGCCCAGGCAGTTGGGGCCAATCAAGGGCATGGAACTGCGCCGCAACTGTTCTTGGATTTGGTCTTCGAGGGCAGCGCCTTCCGGCCCGCGCTCCCTGAATCCAGCCGAAATGACGATCGCCGACCTGGTGCCCGCATCTACACACTGTCCAATGATCTGCGGGACGGTCGCTGCCGGAGTGGCAACTATAGCCAAGTCCACGGGTCCAGGGACGTCGCGAATGCTGGCGTAGGTTTTGAGTCCCAGCACTTCCGGATGGTTCGCGTTGACGGCATATACTTTCGGCTTAAACTTGCCCTGCAGCAGGTTCTCCAGAACCGAGTGACCAACGGTGCCGGGACGACTGGTGGCACCGATGACGGCCACCGAACGGGGAGTGAACATGGCGTCCAGGCCGTATCTTTCTGGGAGGGTCTGTTGCTCTTGGCTAGTAGGATTCGGGGATCGTTCTACGAGATCAGCCACGCGATCAGCCTCGGTTGAGTTTAGCAACGTTAAAGAGCAGCTCTAGCAAGCAGTAAATCCGATACGCGCCCGCGGGTCTCAGCGATAATCCTCTTTGTCGAAAGCCGGCAAAGGTTGGCCAACTTCCATTCGTGGTTCCCCAACCTGGACGAGGGCTTCGAACTTCTGTTCGACGGAGAGAGCACGAGACACGAGGCATACGTCCTTGGCCTTGTGTAAGAGCTTGGCGGCTCGTGTTCTTTCCGCTTCTTGCGGAATTGTCAGATTCGTCTGAATGAGTACCTCGCCAAAATTATAGCCGGTGTCAGCCCGGTTGATGGAGCCTTCCACTTCAACCTGGAGATCAGTATAGGCAAGCTTGGAATTATCGGCGAGTGCCCGAAAGGTAGTCGTATAGCAACTGGCGATCGCGCACAACAGCAAGTCCTCAGGCGTCCACCTGCCTTCCAAGCCGCCAAAAGCGGGCGGGGAGGTGAAATGGATGGCATTGGGAGCGGAACTGGACCTGGCAATGCCGGTGCGTCCAGAGGCCCACCAGGCAACGACTCGAAAGCGAAGTGAATCTTCCATGGCGTTATCCCCTCCTCGTTCCGGCGGTTCAAAATCACGGCCCATCGGGACCTCACTGGGAAGGTCCGAACCTTGCAGTACTTTGCGGTTTCCCCCGCCACCGGTTCACCAGTCACCATTCGCTGGGAATAGACGGTAGCGCCACTCTTTTACAGCTTCGATTGCAGTCGGCCCCGGCACCGGTTGCGGTACGGATGGAGACCACGATCGGCACAGCCGCAACAGCTCACCCGTGGGTATAGAGTTTGGCCGCAGAGGGTATTGCGGGCCATGTTTACAGTCACAGTTTTTTGTGATCCTGATCACAGAGGGATCGGTGATACAATTTTTTCGGAAAAGCGGTGGCGAATGCGAATGCCCTACGGGCTGAACATCCTCGACAACTGTCTGGCTTGCCCGATGCGGGAGGAGCATTTGTTCTGCCATCTGCCGGACGGCGCGCTGCAGAGGCTGAATGAGATCAAGTCCACTGCCGTCTACCCCAGATCGGCGATGTTGTTTATCGAGGGACAGCAGCCGCGCGGGGTGTTCGTGATGTGCGCGGGGAAAGCGAAGCTTTCGACGTCGTCGGCGGATGGCAGGACGGTGATTACCAAAATCTCGGAACCGGGAGACGTGCTGGGACTCAGCGCAACGATTTCCAATCGGCCTTACGAAGTGACCGCCGAGATGATCGAACCCGGCCAAGCAAATTTCATTACCCGGGATGCCCTGCTGCACTTCCTGCGCGAGCATGGAGCCGTGGCGCTGCGAGTGGCGGAGGAATTGAGCCGCAATTACTACACTGCGTATGAAGGGATTCGGACGCTGGGATTGACCAATTCGCCGTCCGAGAGATTCGCAAAATTACTGCTGGGATGGTCGAAGGCGTCGCGCAATGGGGACCCTCTACAGTTGAAGCTGACGCTGACGCACGAGGAAATCGCCGAAATCATTGGCACGACGCGGGAAACCGTCAGCCGCTTGCTCTCGCAGTTCAAGAGGAAGCAACTCGTGCAATTCAAGGGCGCAAACCTGATTATCCGCAACAAGGCCGCCCTGGAAGATATGGTCAATTCCTGACCGCCGGCGCAGTCCTTATTATTCCTTGTTGGAAGGTGCGCTCGGTTCGCCGAAAGCTTGCTCCTTAAGCGCCTGTTCGTAACCGACCGTGGCATAGTAGATGGCTCGGTCGAAGAACTGCTCCAGCAACTGCAGCATTTCCAGTTCGCCAAACACTTCCACGGGGCGTTCTAGAACCGCTTCTTTCTTAACGAACTCCCACAGATTCTCTTTGGTTAAGACGATCACCCAAATCACTTCGCTCACGGGCACGCGCTGGGAGGCCCGTTTGGCACCGATCTTTAAATAACGTTGCTCGAGGTAGGATTCATCCTTGCCAACCAGCCACTCACCCAGATGACGGTAAATCTCATACACCCGCTCTTGCAGATCGGCGCTGGGGACGCTGCGATAGCTTGGGGTCAACGGGGAATTCTGAACGCGCTCGAGAAGGCTTGCCGCCAGCGCCTCGGAGTGAGTCTCGATCAGCCGAACGAGACGATAGAGCATCATCATGACGTCCTCCCCCGCAAACCAAACTCTCTAGTTTCAACGCCCGCATGCTGCGCGGCCATGACGGACGGTACAGTGGCTTGTGATAAGAATCACGAAGGGCATCCCTGTTGTCCCGGGGCTTCCCACCACAGTCTCCACATGGAAAGCATTGTCTCACGTAGTGAATATTCTTCAATCAAGCCTCCTGCGTCCTCAAGTACGTCTTTTCGAGTGCTGGCGGAGGGGGAGTCTGGAAAACTAAGATAGACAGGAGCAGGAAATAGAAAGGCAGGATTCAATGACTCCTCTGACCTCAACGACCACAGCTCAGCATCCCATTACGATCGAGCCCCTGACGCCTGAGGAGTTGCGCAAGATCAACGCCTACTGGCGGGCGGCCAATTATCTCTCCGTGGGCCAGATCTACCTGTATGACAACCCGCTTCTCCGCGAACCGCTGACGATCGAGCACATCAAGCCGCGATTGCTGGGACACTTTGGAACCACGCCCGGCTTGAACTTCATCTACGTTCATTTCAATCGCCTGATCAAGAACTACGATCTGAATGTCATCTATCTTGCCGGCCCCGGCCATGGCGGGCCGGGAATGGTTGCGAATACCTACCTGGAGGGGACCTACAGCGAGTTCTATCCCAACATCACTCAAAACGAAGAGGGCATGAAGCGGCTGTTCAAACAATTTTCCTTTCCCGGAGGAATTCCGAGCCATGCGGCGCCGGAAACCCCGGGGTCCATCCACGAAGGTGGAGAACTGGGCTATTCGATCATGCACGCTTGCGGCGCGGTGTTCGACAACCCCGACCTGATCGCGTGTTGCGTGGTGGGAGACGGAGAAGCGGAAACGGGGCCACTGGCGACAAGTTGGCATAGCAATAAGTTTCTGGATCCGATGCGGGACGGCGCGGTGTTGCCGATTCTTCATCTCAACGGCTACAAGATCGCGAATCCAACCGTGCTTGGGCGCATGCCGGACGAGCAACTCATCCAGTTCTTCACCGGGTACGGCTGGAAGCCGCATTTTGTCGAAGGAGACGAGCCCGAAGCGATGCATCAGCTAATGGCTGGAACCTTGGACACCGTGGTGAGCGAAATTAAGGCGATTCAATACAGTGCCCGAAGCGGCGGTGATTCGGACCTGCCTACCTGGCCGATGGTGATCCTGCGCAGTCCGAAGGGTTGGACGGGACCGAAAATGGTGGATGGAAAGCCGGTCGAGAACACATGGCGCGCGCATCAAGTGCCTGTGGCTGACCTGCAGTCGAAGCCCGAGCACCTCAAGATTCTGGAAGACTGGATGCGAAGCTATCGTCCCGAGGAATTGTTTGACGAGAACGGCAAATTCATTACGGAACTCGCGGAACTGGCTCCCACAGGCGATCGCAGGATGGGAGCGAATCCGCATGCCAATGGCGGCTTGTTGTTGCGCGATTTGGTGATGCCCGACTTTCGCGATTACGCGGTCAGCGTTCCAAAACCCGGCACCGAGAATGCGGAGGCCACGCGCGTGCTCGGGCGGTTCTTGCGCGACGTGATGAAGCTGAACGCGGAGGCAAAGAACTTCCGCGTCTTCGGGCCGGACGAAACGGCCTCGAACCGGCTGGACGCTCTTTTTGAGGTGACCGACAAGCAATGGATGGAGCCCATCTATCCGGTGGACGAACATCTTTCGCAGCGCGGCCGCGTGCTGGAAATGCTGAGCGAGCATATGTGCCAGGGCTGGCTGGAGGGGTATTTGCTGACGGGGCGCCACGGGTTCTTCTCCTGCTACGAAGCGTTTATTCACATCATCGATGCCATGTTCAACCAGCACGCCAAATGGCTGAAGGTAACGCGCAAGATCGAGTGGCGGCGGCCGATAGCATCCCTCAACTATTTGTTGACGTCTCACGTGTGGCGACAAGATCACAATGGGTTTACGCATCAGGATCCTGGCTTCATCGATCTCGTGGTGAACAAGAAAGCGGACATCGTCCGGGTTTACCTTCCACCGGACGCCAACTGCCTGCTTTCGGTTGCCGATCATTGTCTGCGGAGCCGGCATTATGTGAATGTGATCGTCGCCGGCAAGCAACCTGCATTGCAGTTTCTCGACATGGAAGCGGCGATCGAACACTGCACCACCGGGATTGGCATTTGGGAGTGGGCCAGTACAGACAACGGGGCCGAACCTGATGTTGTGATGGCCTGCGCGGGTGATGTTCCCACGCTCGAAACCCTGGCGGCGGTCGATCTTTTGCGGCAGCATTTTCCTGACATCAGGATTCGCGTGGTAAATGTGGTTGACCTGATGACCATTGAGCCCCCGGGCGAGCATCCGCATGGTCTTTCGGATGTTGATTTCGATTCCATGTTCACGATGGATAAACCGATTATCTTCGCCTATCACGGCTATCCCTGGTTGATTCACCGCCTGACGTATCGCCGACACAATCACGACAATCTTCATGTGCGGGGCTATAAAGAGGAGGGCACGACAACAACTCCGTTCGACATGACGGTCCTGAACGATCTTGACCGGTTCCACCTGGCGGGCGATGTGGTGGACCGTGTTCCCAGATTGCAGAAAGTGGGGGGGCACTTGAAGCAGTTTCTGCGCAACAAACTGGCCGAGCATCGGCAATACATTCACGAACACGGAGACGATATGCCGGAAATCCGGGACTGGACTTGGCCCTACTAATGAACGTGCTTGTTCTCAACTCCGGTTCCAGCAGCCAGAAAAGCTGTCTCTACGAAATTGGGGATATGCTCCCTGCCGATCCACCGGTTCCGATTTGGGAGGGAAAGATCGAGTGGGTTGATGGCAAGGCTGAGTATTCGATCAAGAACTCCCGCGGAGTTTCACGAAAGGACCTGCCGTCGGTGGGGACACGTGCGCAAGCCATTGAGCGCCTGCTCGAGAGCTTGTGGAGCGGCGAGACGCAAGCCATTTCCAACTCTTCCGAAATCGATGTTGTGGGACACCGCGTGGTCCACGGCGGCCCGCAGCATTTCGAGCCCGCGTTCGTGACCGCTGACGTCAAGTCGGCGATCAAGAGCGTTTCCGTTTTTGCGCCGCTGCACAACCGCGCTGAATTGGAAGGCATGGAGATTGTCGCGAAACTGCTAGGTTCGGTGCCGCAGATCGCCGTCTTCGATACTGGCTTTCATCACAACATGCCTTTGGCTGCGGCCACCTACCCGGGTCCGTACGAGTGGTTCGAGCAGGGAATCCGCCGCTATGGATTCCACGGGATCAATCATCAATATTGCGCGGAGCGGGCGGCTCACTTGCTAGGCACGGACTTGGGTGCCCTGAAACTCGTGACTTGCCACTTGGGGAATGGCTGCTCTTTGGCGGCGATTCGCGAGGGTCGCAGCGTCGATACGACCATGGGGTTTACTCCGCTGGAGGGTCTCATGATGGGTACGCGGTCGGGCTCCGTGGATCCTGGCGTCCTTACTTACTTGATGCGGCGGCGACACTTCCTGGACGAGCAACTGGACGACGTGCTCAACAAGAAGTCCGGGCTGCTGGGGATCTCGGGAATCTCCAGCGATATGCGGGAAGTTCTAGCCGCCAGCAAGAACGGCCAAGAAGCGGAGAGAATGGCGCGGGCAAAGCTGGCGCTGGATATGTATGTTCATCGCCTGCGCTCGGGAATCGGCGCCATGGTGGCGGTGCTGGGCGGAGTTGACGCTCTCGTTTTCACCGCAGGAGTCGGCGAGAACTCACCCGAGGTTCGTGCCGCGGTCTGCGACAATCTTGCGTTCTTGGGGGTGAGGCTCGACCAGGAAAAGAATGCACAATCGCCCTTGGACAAGGATAGAGATAAGGATATCTCCGCTCGGGATGCCGCCGTCCGCGTTTTAGTGATTCACGCGCAGGAAGATTGGATGATCGCCCGGGCGTGCTGGAATCTCGGGCAAAGGAGCGTGAACCGGCAGTGAACCACAACAAAAAACAGGAGCGAATCTGCAGGTATCTTTGCAGGTTCGCCCCTGAGGTTTGCTCCTGAGATTAAGCTCTTACTCCTCGGTCCCGAATCTCTTCAGGTCCTCGGGTCCATCGGTCAATGCCACGACCTCTTTGCCTTGAACCAGTTCGCGGATGCTTTCCACCACGTCAGGATTCGCCAGAGTGGTGATGTCTCCGGTGTTCATCTTATTGGAGAGCGCGGCAAGAATACGGCGCATGAGCTTGCCGGAACGGGTTTTGGGCATATCCGGAACGATGTGGATGTGCCGCGGACGGGCAATCTTTCCGATCATGGTTTCAATGACTTTGTTGACGCTGTCAATGATCGCAGGGCTCGCCTTAATACCGGGTTTCAGGGCGATATAGACTTCGGGCACGCGGCCCTTAATCTCGTCCGCCACCGGAACCACTGCTGCTTCCGCCACCTCGGGAACCGTCAAGCATGCAGACTCGATTTCCTTGGTGCCCAGACGGTGGCCGGCCACATTGATGACGTCATCGACTCTGCCGAGGATGCGGAAATAGCCATCGGCGGCCAGAACCGCTCCGTCCGACGCAAAATATGGCCAGTCATGCCAATCCTTGCTGTTGCGATTCTTGCAGTATTTGGCGTAGTACTGGGTAACGAAGCGCTCGTTATTGCCCCAAATGGTTTGCATGATCCCGGGCCAGGGATTCCGGATACAAATGTTCCCCGCCTTCCCCGATCCAGCCGAGACCTCTTGGCTGTTTTCGTCATAGATCACCGGATAGATTCCCGGCACGCCTGGGCCGGCGCTTCCCGGTTTCATAGGATCGAGCGCCGGTTTGGTGCTGCAGAGGAACCCGCCGTTCTCGGTCTGCCACCAAGTGTCGACAATGACTGCCTCCCGCTTGCCGACGGTTTCGTAGTACCAGCGCCAGACCTCGGGCTCAATGGGCTCGCCCACCGTGGTCATGTGCTTGAAATGGTAGTTGTATTTGTTGGGCTCATCGTGGCCGGCCTTGCGCAACATGCGAATGGCCGTCGGTGAAGTGTGGAAGATGTTGACATCGAGGCGCTCGGCGATTCTCCATACGCGGCCTGCGTCGGGGTAGGTCGGGACACCTTCATAGATGACGCTGGTAGCGGCTAAGGCCAGCGGACCGTACACAATATAGGAGTGGCCGGTGATCCAGCCGATGTCGGCCATGCACCAGTAAACATCTTCGGGATGAATATCCTGGATGTACTTGGAGGTGCCGGTCACATAGGCGAGGTAGCCGCCGGTGCGGTGTTGGCAGCCTTTGGGCTTACCGGTGCTGCCGCTGGTGTACATGAGAAACAGCGGCGCTTCGGCATCCATGGGGAGGGGAGCCACCAGTTCGCCTTTGAATCTCGGGAGCACTTCGTCCACGAAGAAATCGCGGCCCTTTACAAAGGGCGTCGCGGACGCATTCTGGCCGGCGTGCCGCCTCCAGACCAGGACCTTGTCCACGGTCTGGCCTTCCTTCTTGGCAAGAGCCAGCGCGATATCAGCGGCCGCTTTGTGATCGAGCAGCTTGCCATTGCGATAGTAACCATCCATCGTGATCAGGATGTGGCTTTGCGAATCGGCGATACGCGTGCCGCAAGCCTCGCCGCTGAATCCGCCAAACACCACCGAGTGGATCACGCCCAGGCGGGCGCAGGCCAGCATGGTGATCGGCAACTCGGGGACCATCGGCATGTGGATGGTGACGCGATCTCCGGCCTTCAGGCCGCAGAAATCGCGGAGCAGCGCCGCGAATTCATTGACCCGCACGTAGAGTTCGCGGTAGGTGAGGGAAACGGGCGCTTCGGATTCCGGCTCCGGAACGAAGATAATCGCGGCTTTGTTTTTGTATTTAGCGAGGTGCCGGTCCACGCAGTTGTAAGAGGCGTTGATCTTGCCGCCGACGAACCATTTCCAGAACGGCGGGTCACTGGTGTCGAGCGTCTTGTCCCAGTACTTATACCAGGTGAGCAAATCAGCGTACTCCCGGAAGCATTCCGGGTAGTTCTTCTCGCTGAAGCGCTCGATGACGTCGGGATCACTCAGATTCGCCTGGCCAATAAATTTCGAAGAAGGATAGTAGTATTCTTCCTCGCGCCAATGGACTGCGATCTGAGCCTCGGTGGTTTCGGTCACCACATTCTGCTTGGGACGAATAACTTCAGCCATATCGGTTACCCCTTCGATTTCTGAATTTGTGATGCACGCTGGCGGTCTCCCGCCAGCGCGGAGTCAATCAAGCTCGTGCGCCGCTTCCTAAGAATCCGCGGGTGCGGCGCTCCCAGGCTTTGGCGCAGCGCCTGGGAGCGGGTTTTGGGATCCTGCTTTACGCCGCAGTGGGCGCCTTTCTTGCTGCCAAGCCTTCCGGCGCGACCGGGCGTTTGGCTGCCAGTTCGCAGAGCAGGGCAACTAACGCCAGTCCCGCCGCCGTAAAGAACGCATACTTGTAATTGTGGTACGCGTCGAACATCCACCCGCCGATTTTCCCACCGAGTAGACCCGCCACGCCCCAGGCAGTGAATAGCATCCCGTAGTTGATGCCCACATTCTTGGTGCCCCAGAAGTCGGCTGCCGTTGATCCGTTGACCGAAAGCTGCGTGCCGTAGCACCAGTACACGATGAACAGCATCACGAACAAACCGACGACGTTGCCGCCCACAAAATACAGAATGGGCATGGCAATCATGGAGATGCCGATCATCAGGCGCAACACGTTAATGCGGCCCAGCGCGTCCGACATCCAACCCGAAAAGATGCGGCCTGCTGCGTTGCCCGCTGCTCCCACCACCAAGCCATACGCAGCCAAAGTCGTGCTCGGAATACCCACGCTCTTGGCGAACGGTACCAATTGGCTGATCACCATCAGGCCCGCCGCGCAGCCAAACGCATACGCCACCCACATCAAATAGAATGTCGGCGTGCGCAGCACCTCGCCAGGTGTGAACTCATAAGTGGTTGCCGCCGATTTCGAGGCCGGCGCCGGAGCCCAGCCAGCAGGCTTGTAGCCCACCGGTGGATTCCGCAGCAGGAACGCGCCAAAGACCGTCATCACAAAGAAGATCCCGCCCAGCACTTGAAACGCCGTTCGCCAGCCAAAGTGCGGGATCAGGTAGTTCGCGGCCAGCGGCCCAAAGATGGCGGAACCGCCGCCATAACCGGCAACCGCCAGTCCCACCGCGAGACCGCGCTTGTCCGGGAACCACTTGGACATGACAGGAATTGGAGTAGCGTAGCCAAAGCCGTTGCCCAATCCCCCAAGAACGCCGAAGAAGACGAAAAACTTGGTCAGGCTGTCGGCGTAAGAGCAGAGGAAGAAACCCAGGCTCACCAAGATCGCACCAGCTATGGAAATCTTGAAAGGCCCAAGTTTATCCTGCAGCCGGCCAGCGACAATGAACGTCAGCGCGAAGACAACCACCGCGATGATAAACACATTGGAAGTCTCAATCCGCTTCCAGTGAAATTCCTTTTCCAACGGGGCCACAAACACGCTCCAGGCATACAGCGAGCCCAGTGCCAGGTTCATGGAAACCCCGCCGACGACGTGCCACCAACGATTTAGGTGGGTGGATGCAACATCTGCGTTAGCCACAGTTTTTCTCCTTTACAAGAATGAAATGAGAACCGGGAGCCGTTCTTGCTTTACAACCACCCCGACTCCTTTACGGCATGTGCGTGCTGACTCTTCCAACCGACCCCGACTTTTGCGCGATATCATACTGCTGTCCACCTTCAAGCGCTAGCTTAAATATGTCCTGCAACAGCCTTCCCGGCTTAGGGCTGCGTCTTTTGCAAGTTCGCCGTCACATTCACTGCTGAATCCGCCCCTACCGTAAGATCCCGCTTCCACTCGGCAAAACCGGGCAGGGAAATGACGACGACATGCGTCCCAGGGCTAAGGCCGATTTCGGATGGCGTGCTGCCCACGTATCTCCAGTCAACGGTGATTTCCGCACCGGAGGGTGTGGAGTTGAAATTACATTTCACTTTGTCCGCAAGAGTTTTCGCAGGAAGCACGCCCTGCGCGGGTGCAGGTGGCACGACAGGCACGGAGACTGTCGAAGTCTGCACCGGCGCCGCTGCGTGCGGGACCGGCGCAGCTGGAGCCTGCCCGGCATTCTTCGCTGTGACCGGGACTGGCTGAGCTGCAACTGCGACCGCAGTCGCCGGCGGGCCAGTCTTTCCGCTGGTATCTACCAGCTTGTAGAACTGACCTCGCGCCTTGCCCTTGTCATCCACGTAGTACACGGTAATTCCGTGCTTCTGCCTGCGGGCGTTGAAAGTTGCACCTTTGGGCAGCGGCACGCACCGGGAATTTCTTGACGCCGTGGTGCACGTGACCCGGAACGGCGGCTCGTTGCCTTCTTGCACCAGCAAGGTATTCATCAATGGCGCGGTTGAAGTGGAACGGCAATACGCGTCGAAGGTGGCTTGGTCGCAATTGTTGGGAACACCGTTGTTGTCAAGGCTCAACGCACGGGTTTCAGAGTCCAGCACCGTGATCTGTATCGTGTTGTTCCGCGAAGCGGCGTTCGCGAACATTGCCACCACCATCAGAAGACCTGCCTGCAGGACTGCCTTTCTACGCATACTCATCGAACCAAATCCTCCAAACACTGCGGATGCAACTGTTGCATCCCCAGTTTTTTGAAATGATTCTGGAAGCGGGTTTCGCAAATCCGGTACATTGTGATCCCCTGGTCCGCTCCGCGCAACAGGTTCCTTTGGTGGAGGAGGTTTAGGGAGGACAGACCCAGCGCGGGCCATTGCCCGAGTGGAGCCATCCTCCTTCCTTGTGATAACCGGTGCCCTTGATGCTGCACCGGCGGGAAACCCCGGCGGGCCGGTTTTGGCCCGCTGGGGGTGGAAGATACGGTTCTAGAACGTAAAGATCGGCCCGAACTCCGTACGGTGATCTTGCCATTCGTTGGACGGAGTTCCAGCAATCGTGTATATGTCGGCGTGGTCCAAACCACGGGTGGCGTAGATCGACTGCTCGAAGCCGAACGTGGCCCAATTGTTGACTTTGTAATACAGGGTCCCGATGGCCGTCTTGCCCATCAACAGCGGCAACGGGGCCGAATCGTTGGCTACGCCAGAGAAATTAGTATTGTTGAGGTCACGATCTACCACTTGGTCCTTGCCGAGGGTGAACTGAAGCTGCCAGCCCGCGTTGTGCCCTTTGGGATTGGCATTGAACCACCGGGAAATAGGCAAGCCGAGCTGGACGAATCCGCCAAACGACCGGATGGGCCGCTGCGGAGCGACCACAACAGTGCCGGAGCAGGTTCCAGGGGTAATCCCGCCCGCCGCATATCCGGTAGCAGTAAACGTGCCCGAGCAACCCAGCACCGCGCCACCGGCAGCAGCCAGCGGACCGCCATCGAGAGTTGGGAACCCTGGGGCCCCGTTCGCGTTCGTCGTCGGGGCTTCTATTCCCGTCAGCCCACCTATATCGGTGGCGAAAGAGTTAATTTGGCCGCCGAAGAAGAAGCGCAGATCTCCTCCCCGATAGGCGGTTGCCACCAAGGTGAACCACCGTGTGGGTATTTGCGCCACGATCTGGCCGCCATACATGTGGCTGGAAGCTTCAAAGCCGTTCGGGAAGGTATTGCAGTAGTTGGTTTCTTCGCACAGTGCCGCGTACGGCGCGGACGCACCGACCAGGGACTGATTGTAAGCGATGGATGTGCGCGACCCACGGAACCCGGCCAGTGCGATTTGTGCCGGGGCGACACCCTTGGCCTTGTCGAGCTGGTAACTCAACGCCACTCTGCCTTCCCACTCAGGACGGTCAGAGTCGGCGCCCTCGCGCTCGCCTTGCCCAATCTGGCCGGCGAGACCCAGCGACCCGAGCTTCAGGATTTGGCTCGAGCTGGGCATCATGATCCCAACTTGACCCTCGAGATTGACGTGGTGTTCCTTATTCAGGCTCTGTATAATCCCGCCCCGCAGTTGTGGCGAACGTTCCCAGATGTTGCCCCAATATGCGCCGTTGAATGTGGTCTCCACTATATTTTCCAGTGCGCCGGATCCGAAAAGCGCCCAGTCCTGTCCACCAACGAAGAAAACATCGGTGTTCTCGCTGGCGTGGTAATCCAGGCGGACGAAGGCCAAACGCAGTTGCGGCATATTGCTGCGAATCGAGGAAACGTCACGGTTGTCGACTTCGCTGAAGTTGCCTTCGAAGTCGCCCTCGATCTTGCCGGTCAGCGTCAGGTTCTTCGAAATATCCGGCCATTCCAGGTTGAGCCCAAAGCGCGTGGAGCGCGCCTTGACGTGGAACTCAGGATCCTTCGTTGGGCCGGTGCTCAGAATATTCCCGCTATTCAGCCATATGCCGGGGAACGGGAAGTCATCGCCATCGGGGTCGCTGCTGTCGTGGACGACCGTCGCCTTGATGAAGCCGTAAGGCGCAAGCGTGAGCGGGCCCACCTTTATACCGCTGAGACCGCCGGTCTTGGGAGCATCGACTGGGAAAACCCGGATCGGAGCAATCGCCGGGATCACCGCCGGTGCGGGGGGTTTCGGTGGCGCAGCAGCTTGCGCCGGCTGGGTTTCCATACTGACGAGGGAGGTTGAGATTGCGGCTTCTGGGACGGCCGCGTTGGTGGAAGGCTGTGTTGCTGGGCTTGCGGCCGCAGAGAGATCGGCTGCGTTCAATACGCCCTTGCGACTGAGCGCTTCGACCAGAATTTGAAATTGAGATGCGGGCGCAGCGTTTTTGATGGCGTTCGCCTCGCTCGGCGCCAGAACACCTTTCATCACCAACACACCGAGCAATGCGGTGACATTCGAATCGTTTGTGGTTGAGGTCAAGCTAGGACTAGGGCTAGGACTTGGGCTGGGGTTTGGGCTTGCGGCAGCGCCACCTTCCGCGCTCGCTGTGTTGGCGGCATTGTCATTTGCCGTTGTTGTGTCGTTGTTTCCCGCCATGAGGGGCATGGCCGTGAGGGCCAGCACCAGCAGGCTTAGCAACCACCCTTTCAACTTCAACATAGACGGTGTCCTCCTCGTTCCGGCTCGGCTCAGGCCTGGCCTCAGAACATGGGGCGGAACATTATGTTGTTTTCAGACACCATGCTGTGATTGCCGTCACACATCATCGTAGTTGGCATCACAGCGGTCGGCCCATCAACCAAAGCAGAATCCACCCCACGTATTTGCGGTTGGCCGTATGCCCGGGAGATTGGCGTGAGCGCTCTGACGGTCTCGAAGCCAGAAGATATTCTCGTCTCCTCCATCGAGCCGCTCGTGGATCACGCATACGCAGTCCAAGAAATCGCAGCCCGCAAGGTGGTGAGAAAGAGCCTTCCATGCGGGTTTGCGGAGCCCCGACGAGAAATTCAGCGAGCGTGAAGAGGAGAAGACAATGAGCTTGGTCAATCCGATCGTGCAAAAGTGGATCGATGAAGGAAAGAATGACCCGGACGCTTTTTGGGGACGCGCGGCGGACCAGCTACCGTGGTTTAAGAAGTGGGATCGGGTGTTGGATTGGACTCCGCCGACCTTCAACTGGTTCGTGGGCGCACAGACCAATCTGGCTTACAACGCCCTCGACTATCACGTGAAGCGCGGTTGGGGCGGGCATACGGCGTTGATCTATTTCAATGAACGCGGTGAGCGGCGCGTCTTCAGTTATGCCCAACTGCTTTACGAAGTAGAGAGAGTGGCGGCAGCGCTGCGCGGTTTGGGCATCAAGAAGGGAGATCGGCTCACGGTCTACATGCCGACCTGTCCCGAAGCCATCATCCTGATGCTGGCGACGGTTCGTATTGGCGCGATTCACTCCGTGGTCTTTGCGGGTTTTGGAGCGAAGGCGCTGGGCGACCGCATCCGGGCCAGCGGATCGTGCCTGGTTTTCACCGCCGACGTGACCTACCGCAAGGGTAAGGACACTCGTCTGAAAGAGATTGTGGACGAATCGCTGCAAGCGGGAAGTGAAGTAGAAAAAGTCATTGTGCTGAAGCGAACCGCAGCGGAAACGCCGTGGACCGCTGGGCGCGACTTGTCGTGGGATGACTTCCTCAAGCGCGGTGACGGCCAATCTGGCGACTATATTCCGATGGAAGCCAATGAGCCGGCATTCATCCTCGCCACTTCCGGCACAACCGCGACGCCGAAGCTGGCGATCCACACGCATGGTGGCTATCAAGTCCATATCCATAGCATGGGCAAGTGGCTGTTTGCGCTCCGGCCCACCGATGTATGGTGGTCAACGTCCGATATCGGCTGGATCGTGGGGCACAGTTACATCGTCTATGCGCCGTTGATCGTTGGAGCCACCACGGTTGCTTTTGAGGGCGCGCTCGATTATCCCGCTGCAGAATCAAATTGGAGGGCGGCGATCGAGGAATTCCGGGTCACCGGCATCTTTACTTCGCCCACTGCCGTTCGAATGCTGATGAAGTATGGGGATGCGCCTCTGCTCAAGACCAATCACGATTACCTGGAGCGAGTGTTCTGTGCCGGGGAAGTGCTCAACGCACCTGCGTGGGAATGGTTGCAGAAGAAGATCTTCAAGGACAGGATTCCGGTCATCGACCACATGTGGCAGACGGAAACCAGCGGGCCGATGTTCGGCAATCCGTATGGGCTGGGTATGCTGCCCATCAAACCGGGTTCGGCGGCGATTCCGATGCCGGGCATTGACGCCGCGGTGGTGCAGGTGGACGGCACAGCCTGCGCCGCGAATGAGAAGGGAATCATGGTCATCCGGCGTCCTTTCCCCGGATTGACGCCAGCGCTCTGGGGCGAAAAGGAGCGCTATGGCCGTGATTATTGGCAGATCATTCGCGACGTCTATTACAGCGGAGATTCGGCACACATCGACGATGACGGCTACGTCTGGTTTGCCGGTCGCGCCGACGAAATCATTAAGATTGCCGGACACCGCATCGGCACCATTGAAGTGGAGACTGCGCTGCTCACGCATCCCGCAGTGGCAGAGTCGGGAGTGGTGGGCCGTGCCGACGATCTTCGCGGCGAAGTGATCTCGGCCTTTGTGGTGCTCAAGAAAGGGTTTGAGGCGTCGGAGGAGATGAAGAAAGCGCTGCTGGAACAAGTGCGCCATGAACTCGGACCGATTGCGGTAATCGGTGATTTGAATTTTGTCGAGATGTTGCCCAAGACGCGCAGTGGCAAGATCATGCGCCGGGTGCTGAAGGCTGTCACCCAGGATCGGAATGCGGGTGATATTACGACCATTGAAGATGAAGGCTCGGTGGAAGAAGCGCGGCACGCGTGGCAGCAGATGAGAGACCACCTCGACGGCAAGACGTCGGCAGCGGTGCGTGAGCCGGCAGCCGTCAAGTGAGTTGGGGTAATTAGGAAGCGCGGCGGGCGAGTTGCAGGATTCGTCTGTCATGCATAATCTGCGCGCGCCGCTTTTGTCTCGATATTTAACTCGCGCGGCCGCCTGGGCGTGCGGTGTCCCCTTGTCCTCCCCACAACCCCCGGAATCACGACACTTAGGCTATGCTGAAAGGTTGTCGAAATTTTTCGCGTGGCGAGTCCTCAACATGAGCATCTCCGGCCCGGGTCGAACCGGCAGCTGATTCTGGCCGCCCAGATCGCCTTTCTCCCCACGGGCATCTTGACCACTCTGCTGGGCCCCATGTTGCCCATCCTGATCGCGCGCTGGGCGCTCAACGACACGCAGGCGGGCAACCTTTTCCTGGTGCAGTTCCTGGCCTCGCTTGCGGGCGTGCAAATCTCCGGGATACTGCTGGCAAGGGCGGGGTTCCGCCCCGCATTCCTTTCCGGATTGCTGCTGATGGCCGGCGGTGTGGCTACGCTCTACCTGGGATCGCCCGGGCTGGGAATGTTGTCGGTTGCCGTGTATGGGCTGGGCTTAGGTTTGATCATCCCCACCGACAATTTGATGATCGCAGAAATTACTCCAGATTCGCGGGCGGCGGCCGTAAGCCTGTTGAATTTTTATTGGGGAGTGGGCGCCGTGCTGTGTTCGTTGCTGGTGGCGTGGGCGCAACGGCACCAGTTGATTCCGGTTTTTCTCGGAGCCGTGTCGGTATTTTTGGTGCTGCTGGCAGTGAGCGTGCGCAAGCTGCCGTTTCCCGTTGCGCACAAAGCTACCGACTCGCCGATTGCATGGCGGAAAATCTGCAGGGACCCCGCGATATGGCTGTTCGCCGCGGTGTTCTTTCTTTACCCCGGGGAAGAGACCGCGGTGGGTGGCTGGATTGGCTCGTATGTGGCCCGGATGGGATCTGCTGGGGCGGCTATGGGGCCCATGATGCCGGCTTTTTTCTGGTCGGCACTGATGTTGGGCCGGGCCGCGGCAGGCCTGATTTTGAAACACGTGCCGGAGCGGCGCGTGCTGCAGGTGGGCTTTGCGACGGGGACAGCGGGGATCGGGCTGATGCTGCGGTCATCGACCCTGGGGGGAGTCACTGCCGCGGCGCTGATCACCGGATTGAGCTTTGCCACCTTGTATCCCATTACGGTCGCGCGCTTCTCGCATCGCTTCGGGGTGGCTGCCCGGAGCATTGGTTCAGCAATGTTTTCCTTAGCGTCGCTGGGACCGGCGCTATTGCCCTGGATGGTGGGAGTGATTTCGAAAGCCACGGGCAATCTGCGGGCCGGCCTTACCGTGCCGTTGGCAGCAACCGTGATCTTGTTGGTGATCCACATCCAGGACTGGTAAACGGAGCCCACGCATTTGCAGCGGCCTACTGTCCTTGCGCCACCGCCTTCTCCAGATCGTCCGCGGCTTTGCCGATGGCTGCCGCGACGTTCTCCAGCACCTGACCGACTATAGGAACCTGGGCATCAGCTTCCTGCCATTTTTCCTGGTCCATGTATTCACGAACCGCCGCAATCGGCTTGGCCCCGTAACCGGTGTAGGCGCCGGGAGCATAGACCTGATGCTTGAACCAGGGACGCTCCGGTAAGCCTTTCTCGGTTAGAAACGCTCGCTGAATCTGTATCAGTTCCGCGTTCAGAGCAGTGACGGTTTGCGCCGGCAAATCGCTCCCGCCAGTCTGCCATTTGGCAAACGCCGACTGGTAACGTTCCGCGCTCTTCTTGATCGCCTCAACTCCGTTCTTGAGCGGCGCAAAATTCATGAAGGGCGGAACCGGCTTGGTTGGCGGAGGGACATAGGTTTTGCGTGGGTCGGCCGTGGCCGTGAATACGCCCTCTTTCAGCTCCAGATTGCGCTCGGTGATTTCGTCCTGCTTGTCTTTGAGCAACTTCTCCAGCTCCTTCACATACCGTCCGATGGTCTCCGCCTCAGCGTTGTACTCGTAGGGAATCACGTCGGCATCCGCCAGTCGCATGACCGCAGTTCCCCCGGTCTGTGCCAGCGCGCGGCCGTAAGAGAAATCTGTATCCACAAACTTGGTGTACCAGTAAAAGTCGTCATAGATGGAATGATAGGAGTCGGCATCGTTCTCACCGCCGTAACCGATGTTAAGAGCGGAAATGCCGGCATGGTCTATGAACGGAGCGTAGTCCGAACCATCTCCCAGCGCGCCGATCCGCACGTCGTTGCTCTTTCGGATCTCGGCCCGCTCCTCGGCATTATGTGCCCTTGCAATGCGCTGCAGACGTGCCCGTTGCTGGACTGATATGTGTTTCTCCGGATCTTGAACATCCAAAGCTACATCGTTAATGAGGTGTTGCAAATCGTGGGAACCACCGGCGAAGAGGAAACCCCGCCCATTGCTATCAGAATTAATGTAAGCGACCGCATGCTTCTGAAGTTCTTCGCCATGGGTTTCGACCCACTCGGTCGAGCCCAAGAGGCCGGGCTCTTCGCCGTCCCAGGCGCAGAGAATGATGGTCCGCTTCGGATTCCAGCCTTGTTTATGCAGTTCGCCGAGCACGCGAGCTTCTTCTAAGACCGTGACCATGCCGGAGATGGGATCATCGGCGCCATTGACCCAGGCATCGTAGTGATTGCCGCGGATCACCCACTGCTCGGGCACATCGGATCCGCGCATGGTGGCGATGACGTCGTTCACCGGTTTCAGGTCCCAGTTCGAAGCTACCTTCAGATGAATTTTCGCGGGACCGGGGCCGACGTGATAGGTGATGGGCAAGGCACCTCGCCATGCTTCGGGCGCAACCTGTCCCTGCAAGGCGGTAAGCAGCGGCAGTGCATCGCCCCAGGAAATGGGCAGCACCGGAATCTTAGTGATGGTTTTCGCGTCTTTGATATCGAGCCGCTTGGCATCTGCCGTGGCGCCTACTCCGGGGGTTAGGGGATCACCGGGATAGTCGGTGTCCATGACGCTGCCGCGTTGCACGCCTTCGCGCGGCCGCCAGCCACCCTTGGGATAGTCGTCGCCGTTGAAGAAGCCATCGTCCTTGGGATCGGAATAAATGATGCAACCGATCGCCTGATGCTCGGCCGCAACTTTGGGCTTGATGCCGCGCCAGCCTTCGCCGTAGCGCGCGATCACGATGGCACCCTTGACGGAAATTCCCAGACGGTCGAGTTGCTCGTAATCTTCGCGGTTGCCATAGTTCACATACACCAGCGGGGCGGTCACGTCTCCGTCGATGGAGTATGCGTTATAGGTCGGCAACTGCTCGGCTGTTTGGTTGGAGGTCGGATCGCCGGGGACAGCGGGTTCCTGCAGCTTGGCTCGGAACTTGGTCGGCTCGATCATTTCGACAATGCGCTCTTTGGGCGTTGGGAACAGTACCTGGAAAGTTTCAATGTGGGCGTCAAATCCCCACCCTTTGAACTTGGAGAGGATCCAGTCCGCATTGTCTTTGTCGTACGGAGAACCCACGTGGTGCGGGCGCGCACTCAGACGCTGCATGTTCTGACGCAAATTTTCGGGAACGATGCCATCCTGAAGTTTCTTCTCCCAGTCGTGCTCGGTCTGGGAAGAGTGCGAGGAGTAGCCGGCCAAGCGGGAAGTGTCGGCAACCGGGGTCTTCGCCGATTGCGCGAAGGTGAGATGAGTGGCGCTGAGCATGAGCATTGCGACAAATGCAACAAAAGAGCGTAGTGAAGTCACGAAAACCTCCCGGATTGATGGCGGCGAATCGCCGAACTAGAAAGCGTTTCGAGTTAAAACGCACGGACGAAATAGGGACGATTAAAGCGGGCTCAAGTGTAAATCATTGAGAATAAGATTCACAGAAGTGGTGGAGGCAGCGAGAATCGGATCATTCCGGCCGAAGAAATGCTCAAGTCATTGAAGATTGAGAAAGCACGATAAGTACAAAACTGAGGAAGGTCATTCACCCGCGGCATCCACGAGAGTTGTTTGCAGTCTTTTGCTTTCGGGCAAGATGCTGCCGTTCGACAGTAGGGCAACAAACTGCGGGTACTGCCGTTCAGGCGAAGTGAGATCTTCCGCGCGGTGGGGTGCTACGCCGCCATCGCCTTCGACTTCTGTTGAGTCACCTCCGACTCTGCTTGCAGCCAATCGGCCAGTTCATTCCCGTCTCCTTTGCCTCGTTCCTCGTACAGTTCGTAGGCACGACGACGGATTCGCTGTTGAAGCTCACTGGTGGAATCGGTCGCCGGGTTGGTAGTCAATCTTCTGGTGGGCGTTCCGGGCGCAGGTTCATGTGATCTCACTCCTTTGCAGCTAATGGCGAACCGCCTGTTGACGCATCATGGCCATCCCTGGCCACGCACTCTCGCCCTTAATTGCGGGGCGGACGAGCATGCAGGACGATCCGTGGCAAGTGCAGTTTCGCCGAAAGCCCGCTTTGGTTTCAGTGAGAGTGCTCACAGCGAAAATGTGATGAAAGAATCTGAGTGCCTTCGGGGGGCCGAGTGCTCATTCAGAACGAGAAATCCGATTCGGGCTCCCGTACTGGGAATAGCCAGAAAAAAACTCCGAACGAACTCGTAACCGCAACCAGCAGAATGACAAGCGCACATTCAGGAGGCGCCAGCGTGGTGGCAGGGTAAGTGCAGTGGCAGGGTAAGTGCAATAGAGGAGTGGGCAGTCACGCAAGATTATGAAAGTTCTAAAGAACCTCGCTAAGCGGGGCTAGCGAAGCTTTACTCGAATGGGAACGCAAGTCATGGAGATGGTTTTGGCGGAGACAGGACCAGTAAGGGAAGCGAAGCTGTGCGGTTTCGCTTCGACGCAAGAATCTTCGGTGAACTGGTTTGCGGTCTACACCAGCTCGCATCACGAGAAACGGGTGGCCGCGCACTTTGGCGTGCGCCAAATCGAATCGTTCTTGCCGCTGTATGCAACCCGCCACCGTTGGAAGAACCGGTGCGAGATGAACCTGGAGCTGCCACTTTTTCCCAACTACGTGTTTGTGCGTATCGATCCCCGGGAGCGGGTACGCGTGCTCGAGGTGCCGGGTGTGCAGTCGTTGGTTGGTTTTGGGCGAACGCTCGCGCCGCTCCCGCATTTTGAAATCGAAGCGCTCCGCTCCGGCATCGGACAACGGAAAATTGAGCCCCACCCCTACCTCGTGGTCGGGGAGCGGGTCCGCATCCGAACTGGACCCATGACCGGACTGGAGGGCGTGCTGGTCCGCAAGAAAAACAATTTTCGGGTTGTACTGGCCCTGGACGTAATCCTGCAAAGCGTGGCGGTGGAGGTCGGCGCCGACGATTTGGAAGCGGCCACGAACACCAACGGCCGCGTCGCCCTGCCGTCCGATCTCTCCCGTCAATCCGTCCGGCAAACCCCGCCGCGCAGGTCACTCTAGAGCATGTTTGCTTCCGGCAAATTCCGCTGGCGTTCTCGCTCGCCATTAGCCGTGGCTCTGCTCGCCGGTTCTGCGGCAAGCGTCTGGGCATCCACGCCCGATCATCCGGATGCCTGCTCCAGCCAGGGTACAAGCCAAAGACCAGAGTGCCATGGGGTGGAGTCGCACGGAGTCCATCCCCACGGAGTCCATCCCAAGGCGAATCGAGCAGCAAAGAAAGGCGGGAAGGCCGGTCCGCGCCGGGCGCGCTGGGAGCACAATCTTGTGTCGGATCAGAAAACAATCTGGACCCGTCCGCTGCATCTTCGCGCCCTGTATGCCCAAGATAGAAACTGGCTCGTGCCCTTGGGGGTTGGCACCTTGGGTCTGATGGCGGCGGACAACGACATCATGCGCCATTTGGGAAACTCCCCGGTTGCCCACAGCAGCACCTTTAGCAATTACGGGCTGGCGGCCATGGTTGGCGTTAGTGCGAGCTTGTACCTCGACGGGGCGGCCACCAGCGACGGCCACACCCGCGAGACCGGATTGCTCGCGGGAGAGGCGGCGGTGAACAGTGTCATCGTGGCCGAAACTCTGGAACTCGCTTTTCAGAGGCCGCGTCCGAACCAGGCGAACGCTGGCAGCTTCGGAGCCGGAGGCGCCTCGTTTCCCTCGGAACATGCGCTCGCCGCGTGGTCGATCGCGAGCGTCATCGCCCACGAATATCCCGGACCGTTGACCAAACTGCTGGCCTACGGTGCCGCCTCGGGCATCAGCGATGCGCTGGATGTCATGAGAGCCGTCCTCACCGGTTCGCTTGCGTTCTTCCTCCTCGTGCGCTATGGGTTGGGGCTGAAGGTCTTTCCGCTGTCCGTTTATGCGTTGGAGGCGCTGATCACATTCATGCTCTTGACCGGAGTAAGGGTTCTCTCCCGCATGCTTGCGGAAACCGTGCGGGCGGACTCGGCCTCGAAACGTCTGCTGCTGGTAGGCGCCGGGCATGCCGCGCAAATGATCATTCGCGAAACCCAGCAAGTGGAGACTGGCTATCGGGTGATCGGTTGTGTCGATGACAATCCACTCAAGAAGGGGATGCGGGTTCTGGGTGTACCGGTGCTTGGCCCGGTCGAGGCGCTCGGCAAAATAGTCAGCCGGCAGAGAATCGAGGAAGTCCTGATTGCGATTCCATCGGCTGCGCCCGCCCAGATGCGGCGACTGGTGGCCATCTGTAAAGAAGAAGCGAAGGTCACCTTCCGAACCGTCCCCGCCCTGGCGGAATTGATCGCGGGCCGGGTCACCCTGCAGCAGGCGCGGGAAGTTTCGCTGGCGGATCTGCTCGGTCGTGTCCCTGTCGATCTCGATCTGGAACCGGTGCGCGAGCATATTCGCGACCGCGTGGTCATGGTAACCGGGGCCGCAGGATCGATCGGCTCCGAGCTGTGCCGGCAGATCCGGACGTGCAGACCGAAGATTCTGGTGTGTCTCGACCAGAATGAAACCGGAATCTTTCACTTGCAGCATCAGCTTGCCCGGAGCGACGCCGGCGGTGACGAGCGCAAGGTGTTTTGTGTCGCCGACTTCTCGAACCCGGAGCGCATGCGCAGAATATTCCTGACCTATGGCGTCGAGGTGGTTTTCCACGCCGCCGCCTACAAGCACGTGCCGGTAATGGAAGACAATGTGGAAGAGGCGGTCAGCAATAACGTTTTCGGCCTGTTGTCGCTGTTGAACGTGGCGCAGACTTCAAGTTGTTCGACCTTCGTGATGATTTCCTCCGACAAGGCGGTGAACCCGACGAACGTCATGGGCTGCACCAAGCGGGTGGGAGAATTGATTCTCGCCGCCTGGCCCGGAGAGGGGTTGCGCTGCGTGTCGGTCCGGTTCGGCAATGTGCTCGGATCGAACGGCAGCGTGATTCCGCTCTTCCAGGAACAGATCCGCCAAAACCAGCCAATCACCATCACACACCCCGAGGTCACCCGCTTTTTCATGACGATTGCCGAGGCGGTCAGCCTGGTCTTGCAGGCCTTCGCCATCGGCCGGAAAGGCGACATCCTGGTGCTCGACATGGGAGAGCCGGTTCGAGTCACGGAGCTGGCGAAAACTCTGGTTCGCCTGTCTGGCGAATCCCGCCCGGAATTCAAGTTCATCGGCCTCCGTCCCGGCGAGAAACTCTTCGAGGAACTCTTCTACCCCGACGAGCGGGCTTTTGCGAGTGGCTGTGAAAAAGTAGCCTGCACGGAAAGTGTGAAGCTGGCTTGGCCGGCGTTGAAACGCAGTCTGGACGAACTCTATGTTGCAATGTCGCTCGGAAAGCGAGAGTCGATCCTAACCCAACTCCAACGGATCGTGCCGCAATTCAGCCACGCGGGATGCGATCAAGCCGGGAGGGCGGAGAGTATCCCGACGGGCTCGAACGTGTCCGATGTGCTGCCAGGAGCGCCAGCGCTTGTGGATATTCCGGTGTTGCCCTATCGGGCTTGGCAGACAAACCCGCGGGCAACTCCATGGCCGGGATCGGTCAGTGGTCCTGGGGACTGATTCTGTTTTGCCGGACTCTGGGGCGAGGTTGGAGGGGCCAGAGGCTTGAAACTCCGGTGCATCTGCCGCGGACCAAACGGGTAGCGGCGTCAGGAAGTAATAGAAAAAGGTTGAAGTGTCCGAGCCGGGCCGACCGTGGTCCGGCTTTATTGTTCGGGATAAGCAGTTGAAGGCCGAGCCAACCGGCCCTAGTTTTGTGCATATATCGTTCCGGAAGCACGATAGGGCGGATCGGAGATCAGGCGAATGTATGCAATCAGCGACTCGATCTCCGTCTTGCTGAGGGTATAGCCGTAGGGGGGCATGAGTGCCGACTTGTTGAGTGCGGGGCCGCCGTGACTGATGATGGCGGTCAGGTCGGCGTCAGTCATTTTATTGAGCGTGTCGCCTTCGGTGAACGAGTGCGGCTTGACCTCAAGATTGTCGTAATTGGAAACGCGCTCTGCGCTCGATTCGGGATTGTGGCAGCGCGAACAATACTTGTTGTCGAGTTGAAATCCGACCATCTGTTGATATCCCAGCGCAATTTCTTCAATCTTGAGGTCGACCGGTTTCTGCGTTTTCGTGGAAGTGCGCGCGGTAAGTGCATATCGGCCGGCCATGCTGCCCAGCGTGACGTTTGTGCTGAACTGTCCGCTGGAATCGGTCAGTCCGCTCTGAGGGTCAAAGCTGACGCCAGCCGGCCCGCTGAATTCGACCAAAGCTCCGGTGACCGCGCTCCCTTGTTCGTCGTTGACCTGCACGACCAGGGGCTGAGCGAGGACCGTGCCGGTTGCGCCGATCTGCTTGCCTCCACTCGACTCGACTAAACCAGCGCCGACCCCGGTTGGCTTCAATGAGGAGGCTGGCCCCGATTTGTGTGTGCACCCTGCACTCGCGAGAATGAGGGAGACGAGAAAGAGTGTCCGCCAGCGGCTGGTCATTTTATTATTTCCGAGCATGTCATTTCTTCGCCTCCTGCTTGCCGGAGCCTTTCTGCGCCATCAGGAATGCGGTCAGAGCGCGGGCATCTTCGTCGTTCATGTTGCGGTTCGGTTCGATGGCGCCGGGCCGCATGGCCTGCGGATCTTTCAGCCAGTGAAAAATCCACGCGGCGTTCAGGCGCGAGCCGACTTGAGTGAGCGTCGGCCCGATGTAGCCCTTGTCGACCTTGGTGTCGACAATGTGGCAAGACTGGCAGGCATACTTGGAATAGAAAAGCTGTCTCCCCTGCTCCACCTGCACTGGCGGGTAGCCGCTGGCTGGCATGGAGTCGCGATCGAATGCCGGAGTCTGATAGACGGTCATGATGTAGTCGGTCAGTTCCTTCGCGTCGTCATCGGAAAGGTTGAACCTCGGCATGCGGCGGATCAGCGCCGGGCGCAGTGTGCCTGGGTTCTTCAGAAACGCCTGCAGCCATTGCCGCTGCACCGAACTGCCTTCCCAAGTTAGGTCGGGAGCCAGGTCGCCGCCGCGGCCGTTGATGGCATGGCAGGTAAAACAAGCCATGTCATCCATGAGCTTTCCGGCCTTGCCCGCGGGCTGGTAATTCGAAGGCGGCTTCGCCGGCACGGTCATCGCCATGGGCAGGTCATGTGCCCGGTCGGTGAGCGCGAGCAGTGCTGTGGTCAACGCATCAACTTGCGCGGGCGCGAGGCTGAACTGCGGCATCTTAAGTGCTGCCCCAAACGATCGTGGTTGCCGGATCTTTGCCGCAATGTAATCGGGCAGGGCATGGGTCATCCCCGGCAGGAAGATAATCTGCGTGAGCGGCTTGCTCCCGATGCGGGTTAGCTCCGGCGCGAAGTTATCCGGCTTCTTGATGCCCTTGATCTCGTGGCATGAGGCGCAGCCATACTCAGTGACCAGGCGTTTGCCGTGCGCGATCTGCTCGGGTGTGGCGGCGTCGAGATGCACATTCGCCAGCAGATCCGAATCTGTTTTATTTCCGAGGAAGGCAGTCAGAAGCGTAAGCTGCGGATCGGTAAAGCGGAAGTGCGGCATGGCCGTTCCCGCATCGTAGACACGCGGGTTGCGCAACCAGGCTCCCAGCCATTCCGGTTTCACTTTGCTGCCAACTCGGGTCAATTCCGGTCCGATATCGCCGCCCACAACATTTCCGGCGGCGTTCTGCACCGCATGACAGGAGGCACAGAACGACTCGCCATACAGACTGGCTCCAGCCGTAGGATCAGACGTCTTCTCATTCTTGCTGACGGGTATCGTGTCTCCAGGCAGTGGCGTGCTGTTCGAAATCAGGAAAGCCGAAATATCGCGCGCGTCGGGATCGCTCAACCTGAAATTCGGCATGGTCGCGGTGACGGCGTAGGCCTGAGGATCCTTCAACCACGCATAGATCCATTCCCTGGTGGTCTTGTCGGCGATGTGCTCCAGCGAAGGCGGGTCATCGGTCGGCTGGATCGCGCTGCCGTCGGGCAGTTTGATGGTGTGGCAATGCACGCAGCCATATCGCGTCAGCAGATTGCGTCCCAGGTTCAATTGCGGCGTGCCGGTTAGAGGAGCGCGATGGCACTGTCCGCAGGACGATTGAACGTAGCGTGCCGGCAAAATCGGCTGCTCCCAGGCCAGCGTACTGCTGTGGGCTTCCTCAACCGTGGTCGCGGGGCCTTGCCCACGGTGACACATTACGCAACCAAACTGGTCAAGCGTGTGCGGGATTACCGGATGCTGACGGAACGGCTGCGTGCTGACGTCGGCAAGGCTGGCTTCTCTTAATCCGACGTGGCAAGTGGTGCAGCGATCTACGACTCCGAGCTGGGGCAGCCAGACTTGCTGAATTCCATCGTGGTCGTGGAAGCGGCGTTCGAGCGAGACCGCGTCTCCGCGGCCGCGAATCAGCGACAAATATTGTTTCTGATAATGACGCCATTCGCTGAAATGATTCTTGGCCGGTGCAATGGCCAGCAAAATCAGTAAGAGCAGGCTGACCGTGCCAAAAGCGTTCACCGGATGGCCGAACAATGTCTGCCAGAGCGACGTCTGCCACAGCGCCGATATCGAGAACGTGTTCTTTGATGGCTGCAAGCTAGCTCCTCCAGGGCAACACCCAGGACCAACCCGGGCCGCGGAAGAAAGTGCCAACCGCCGTGAGCACGGCCAGTTCAAACAGGAACCAGGTCATGATCCAGTAGGAAAGCGGTCTGCCGGCCAGATATCGCCGGAAAGCTGAAGTCGACTGCAAAGAACTTTGCGCCGCCAGCACCATGAACCCGGCAATGATCAGGGTCGGCACCAGTGCCACGTACACATCAAACACTAACAAGAACACCGAGAGAGCAGCCGCGGCAACGTAGAAAATCAGCAGGCGGCGTTTGCGCTCCTTGAGGAACAGGCCCTCGGCCTCGATGTTGATGTTGAAATACGGAATCACAATCAGCGCCATCACCACCAAACCCGGAACCAGCACACCCGCGACCACCGGAGGAAAATAGTGCAGCATTTCCTGCAATCCCAAGAAGTACCAGGGCGCCTTGGCAGGGTTGGGCGTATGCGAGGGATCGGCAATGCCCTCCAGCGGTGCATTAAACAGAAGGGCCATACCCACCAACGCGATCGTAAGCACCTCGATGGCTACGAGGGCGCGGAAGAGGACTTCGGGATAGGTCTGCACTTGATCTTCGTCCGTGACTTTGACCTGCGCCGAGGTTCGGCGGGTGACGAAGACTACGCGCGTTGGCGTCTTGCGGGCATTCGAGCCCATGCCGGCGATGAAATCTTTGGGATCCGTCATAACTACTGGCCCCCTTTGGCAGCGGCGCGAACCGCATTCGCCGCCACCGTTTTTGGCTCGCTCGGGTGCGCGTAGAGGCCGCCATCTTTACGAATGCGCCAGAAATGTACAGCAACAAAAAGGATTGCAACCAGAGGCAGGATCATGCAGTGCAGTACGTAGAAGCGCAGCAGCGCATTGGCGTTGACCATGTTGCCGCCGAGCATGAGGAAGTGAATCTTGTTGCCCATCACTGGAACCGCCGAAGCGATATTCGAGCCCACCGTGATCGCCCAGAAGGCCAACTGATCCCAGGGCAGCAGATAGCCGGTGTAGCTGAGAAAAAGGGTAATCAGAAGCAGGACGACTCCAATAACCCAGTTAAACTCGCGCGGCGCGCGGTAGGCGCCGCGGTAAAAAACCTTGAACATGTGCGCGAACACCAGAAAGACCATGGCATGCGCTGACCAGCGATGCAGGTTGCGCAGAAATAAGCCGGAGGAAACTACGAACTGCAAGTCCTTGGTGTCGGCATAGGCCTGCGGCACCGAGGGGTGGTAATAGAACATCAGTGGAATACCGGTGGCGACCAGGATGAGAAATGTTCCAAAGGTCAGCGTGCCCAAATACCAGGTCGCGCTGAAGCTGAGCATGCGGGTCCGCACTTTGGTCGAAAAAAGATGCAGGAATACGTTCTGCTGCACCGCCAGCGCCCGATGCAGAGTGCTCGATCCGGTCCCGCTGCGGAACACCGAACGCCAGACTCGCGTGCCGCGCAACTCGTCGAAATAGTTCGTGATTGTTTTCGCCACGCTCACACCTTTTTAAACGTCATAGGCTCAACTTGTTTGGAACGGTCGACCATCAAATCTCCATCATCGCTCAACGACACTTCGAGCCAGGGAAGCGGCCGGGGAGCGGGGCCTTCGATCTTTTCTCCGGGGGTCTTGTTGGCTTCGAAAACATAAAATTTGCTGCCATGACAAGGGCACGCGATGATCCCCAACTCGGGTTTCCACGCGGTCATGCAACCGAGGTGGGTACAAACCGCGCTCAGAGAGAAGAAGCCCTCTTGCGCGCGGATAAGATAAATTCCGGAGTTCACGTCCAGCGTCACCGAATCGACCGCGTAGTTCTCCGGCTTGCCTGCGTTGACGATCGGAGAGGGTTCGTACAGAACATTCGGCGAGAGAAACTGGTAGGAGAATGCCGCCGTGCCGGCAGCCGCGATGCTTAACGATCCCAGCCCCAGCTTCACGAAAAAAGCGCGCCGGTCGAACTCTTTCTCTTTTTCTCTGTCCGGCTCCGCGGGCGTTATTTTTTTCTCATCAGGCATTGGCTTCCCTCGAACGCTTTTACCTCGATGCTTACCTCGGGCCTCCCACTGCAACGGGCGATTTTGGTCTGAGTGGTCCATCAATCGATTCAATCGAAATCAATCCGGTCAGCTCGGCGGAAGCCAGGTTGTAGGACTCCATGGTGATGGTGCCTACGGGACAGCGCGCGGCACAGAGCCCGCAGCGAATACAACGCGTCTCGTCTTTCAGCATGGCGGAGCCGGTGACGATGCCGAGTTCGTCGGCCGCCACTTCGTCGAACTCCACGCCGAACAATTCCTGACGCTCGCGAATCTGCTGCACTGTCTCCGGCTCAAACTGGATGCGATCGAGGGAAACCAGCGACAGGCAGTCTTCCGGACACACATCCACGCAACCGCCGCACAGAATGCACATGCTTCCATCTTCGGGAACACCCTCGAAGACCGTGTTGACCCAGCAGTGCAGGCAACGCTGTGCTTCCTCCATCGCGGACTCGGCGTCGTAGCCGACCTCAACTTCGGTCACACCGGTGCGGCGCTCGAGCGGTAGCATGGGAATCGGCGGGCGAGCCAGGTCCAGCAAGTCCAGCGGCATGCTGTGGCGTTTGAAGACTTCGACTTCAACAATCGGTTCGGGATGCTTGCGTCCGCGCAGGAACTCATCAATGCCGACCGCGGCGCGCTTGCCGTCGGCTACGCTATCGATGATCAGACGCGGGCCAAAAACGCAGTCGCCTCCGGCAAAAATTCCGCTGGCCGAGGTCATCAGGGTTTGCGGGTTCACCGCGATCAGGCCGCGCGGAGATTTTTCCACGCCATCTTCCGGCTTAAGAAAGTCCAGATTCGGCGCCTGGCCGACGGCCATAATAATGGTGTCGCACTCCAACTGCGTTTCACTGCCCTCGTAGAACGCAGGATTGAAGCGCCGGTTCTGATCGAAAACCCATTTCGTCTTCAGTGTCTCCAGCGCCACCACTTTTCCGTCTTTGCCGATCATGCGCTTGGGGCCCAGGCCGGGATGCATGATGATGCCTTCGGTCTCCGCCTCTTCAATCTCTTCCAGCGCCGCCGGCATTTCTTCGCGTTTTTCCAGGCACACGAGGTTTACTTCCTGCGCGCCCAGGCGCAGGGCCGAGAGTGACACGTCCACCATTTCCTTTGTGGCCACCGCGCTCACGCTCTCGAGCGAGGGCTCGAGGTCTTCCACTCCGGCAACATGCTGCCGCACCACTTCGCGAGCCGCTGAGCGCGCCACGTCCATGGCCACGTTGCCGCCGCCGATCACGATTACCTTTTTGCCGATAGTGAACTTGTAGCCCAGATTCACGTTGAGCAGGAAATCGATGCCCTTGTAGACGCCATCCAGGTCAACGCCCGGGATGGTGAGATCGCGGCTGCGATGCGCGCCCACCGCCACCAGCACCGCATCGAAGCCCTGGCGGCGCAGGTCGGAAACCGTGAAGTCGCGTCCGGCCGACTGATTGAGCTTAAGAGTGATGTCGCCAGTCGCTAGAATTTCGCGCACTTGCGCTTCCACTACGTCGCGCGGCAAGCGGTACTCGGGAATGCCGAGGTAGAGCATTCCGCCAGCCACTGGAGCGGCTTCGAAGATCGTGACGGAGTAGCCCATCAGAGCCAGATCATGCGCCGCTGATAGTCCTACCGGTCCGCCGCCGACCGCGGCCACTTTGAAGGGCAGCTTTTTCTGACCTCGTCCCGCATCGATGTTGACCGGATGCTTGGACTCAGGACCGTGCCGCTCAGTCAGAAAACGCTTGAGCGCGCGGATTGCGATGGGCCGATCGATGTCTCCACGGCGGCAGGCACTCTCACAAGGATGAGCACAAACCCGTCCGCAGATGCTCGCCAGCGGATTCGGATCGCGCGCAAACTTGTAAGCTTCCTCAAAGCGCCCTTCCGCAATGAGTGAGACGTACCGGCCCGCGTTGGTGTGGGCCGGACAGGCCATCATGCAAGGGAAGTTGGTGTTCAACCAATCCCTGTCGACTTTCTTGTCTTTGAAGCGCTTCAGCAAGACGGCAATCCCCAGTGCGTTGTCTAATGAAAAGCATTCTACTCGGACGAGGCAAAAAGCGAAGAGCGGACGATGGCCGCCCGCTCTCCATTTCCTTATTTGCTCACGGTGAAGTCTGCTTTGCTAGCGCCCGCCACCGTTACTGGCTTGGACTGGTTCTTGGCACCTTCATGCCACACGGTCAGGGTGTAGCTGCCGTCGGGGACGTCTTTGATCTTGTAATTACCGCCGTCGTCGGTTTCGGCGAAATAGGGAGTTGGGCTGACAATGATGTAACCCTCCATTTCCGGGTGCACATTGCAGAGCAGCGGCACGACGCCCACCTTATCAAAGGTAAAGGGACGCTTTTCACCTTTTGGCCAAGTCCCCAGATTTTTTCCCGCCTTCTTGTCGCCAGAGACAGCAGTCCAGAAGACGTTGTGTTGCACATTATCGCTATTCAGGAACTCAACGGTTGTGCCCTGTTGCACGGCCATGATGTGCGGCGCAAACATCAGTCCTTTTTGGTCCATGACCGGGTGCTCTTTGGGAGCGGGAAACGTTTTGCCCGCAATCGCGTTAACGTAAACTACGGAGTGGCCTTTCATTCCGGTGACTTTTCCCTCGATATCGCCGGCCCACGCTGCCATGCACAACCCTGCTATCACTACCGCCACTATCAATCCCTTGCGTTTCATTTGTATTTTTCTCCTTATGGATTTGTAATAGTAATGGCTCAGGGGCATGTCAGAACAGGAATTTCGCATCCAGATAAATTGTATTGTTGCCACTCGCGTTGCGACCCGCGCCGTCATAGTTGGTGGAGCCGCCATTGAAGCGTGTGTATCCGGTGTATTGGAAGGCGAGTTGCAGATTTTGCCAGGGCCAATACGAGAAGTTTGCGAGGTATCCGGCGCTTCTCGGATCGCCATTGGCGCTGCCCGTCACGGGAGTCACCGGGACCGACGAATACAGATAGGAATCGACCGTGCCCTCGGTATCGAACCAACCGAATGTGCCCGTATAGCGATTGCCGAAATGGTATTCGGCGTTGGCCATAAGAGTGTCCAGGTGGTGCCCGCCCGGTGATGCCAGCGGGTACCCTGAAGGGGAGAGCATGCTGGCAGTGGATGCCAAATTGGAATTTTCGCGGATATACGTGCCTCGCAGTGAAAGCACGTCCTTCCGGAATAATGTCCGATCATATTGCGTGTCTACGGCCCAATCCGTGTAGGAATCATAGAGGTCACTTGCCCCATCATTGACCACGTTGTTGGTGCTCTTCATGTGCATTCCATAGGTGCCGATTTCAAATTGCGTCGTCCCGGTCGATTGCTGCCAAGCGACGCGCCAGTATGGCGCAACCCCCACAATGTTGTATTCAAACCCAACTCCTGGATTCGGCTGAGGAGCGCCCACGTGTTCCGAACGATAAAGAGCTAGATCGAGATAGAGGTGATCGTTCCACATGGCATAGCCACCAATTCCTGCGACGTCCTGCGCCAGAGGACCATTAATGATGGGAGTGGCGTTGGGAGTGGGTGCAACATCGCTGGCGATCCACGGGTAACCCCATGCCGGCGTAGTATTCCAAAGATCCTCCAGTGTCGGGTTGTTGTTGAGATCGACGCCGTAGACCAGTTCCTTGCCCCTCAGCTTCGTCTTATTCGCGTACCGGATATCCGTGTTATCCATGCTGAAATGGTCGGCCTGGGTATCGTAAGTCACTTGAAGGAAACTGCCGACATTGCTGGTCCACGCCCCCGCCAGGAAGAGCGAAATATCCTGAGGAAATTCAAAATTGCCATTTTGGGTCGCCGGCACCGGTGAATTGGTGTTGGTAAATGAAGCCTCAAGCATTACGGAAAGGGGTAGCGAAGCGAGAAGATCAAGCGCTGCATGCGTCTTCTTTCCCTCCGATGTGACGGTTTTGGTCTGGTCTCCTCGATCCACGTAACCGAGCAGCTTGAATCTTCGTCCGGCAGGATTGAGTTCCGGAGGCGTGTAGTGGCATCCGCTGCACGCCAAACCCGTCTGCCGCGCATAGCTTGGAACCGCCCATGCGCTGGGCGGATTCAATGCGGCAAAAACCAGCAAAACCATGACAGGAACTGTCACAAGCAAAGAGGTCCCCACTTTTTTTATCCGGAATATCGTTTCTGTCTCCGAAAATAGCGCTGACTGTTGCCTTATATCCATTGGATTGCCTCCCTTGGCGGCCCGAAGGCTTAGGTCGTTGGCCCCACTTTTTATTAAGACTTTAAGCATTCGTTAGTTAGGCAAACAGTGACTTTCGAGGTTCGCCGTTTCTGAGACGCCGCAGCCCAAGACAAATTACGTACCTAGGTGAGCGTGTTGCGGCGCTGTTTGGTATGTTCGTTTTCGGTTCATCGCCGTTCCATCGAGAAGAAGATGCCCCGTTTAACCGATTGACCATTTTTCAGGCTGTCGTCAGGCAGGGCAAACATTTGCTAGGACAACTTTGACGTTGACAGCCCCTTCACTCTGGTTGAGGGGCCCATGTTAGAAACTCGGCGCCGAGGCGCCCGCAGTGCGTCATGTTGAGTCCGCCCACTGTGTCATCGCGCGCCGATCCGGGCGATGGTCTTCCATTCTCACGACCTTCGGCCGCACCAGGATCCGCATCGTCCAGAGAAGATCGTCCAGAACGGTCCCAAGCCCGAAGTGAGCATCCACCAACGCCAGCTCCGCAGCCGGCAGAGTCGAGCGCCCCGAGATCAGGACCACGGGAACATCCGGCACCAGAAACTTGATCTCCTGAGCCAACCGCGAACCAGACATCAATGGCATTTCGTAGTCCAGCAGTGCCAGATCAAAGTGGGTTCGCTGGCAAAGGGCGAGCGCCTCGATCGGGTCGTTTTTCGCGATCACTCGGAACCCACATTCCTCAAGAACACTGGTTAGCAATCGGCTGGATTTGGGATTGTCGTCCACATAAAACACTGTCATTCGGTTCTCCATCACAAACCTCCGTTCCTGTCCCGAAGAACGCACCCCGCGTCCGGCCCTTGCGTGAATTCACCGTGGCAGCAAAATGACAAGTTGTTCATGTTCTCTTACAGCCTCGGCCAAGTTGCATCAATGCTAGATAATCCGTTTGTCACTCCTTCGAGAGAGAGTCTCAAAGGGGGAAATCATCGTGTTCAAAGCAAGAAAGGAGGGTTTGGCTAATGTCGGATACGGATAGATCCTGGCCTGAGTTTTATAGAGAGGCAATTCTGGAATCAGACCATGGCAGGTTGCCTGCCCGGATTGGCGAGGCAAGTGATGCAATTCGATGCCGCTCCAGGGAGCTGTGGTACGCGGGTGCGCCGGAAACAATGGAGCGACATGACTTGGATTCGGCGCTCTATTTCTTAGGGTTGCTCCGGACGGTACGTGCAGATGAGGGAAGAGACCAATCGGAGCGCTAGTTTTGTGACGTTGGTCAATCAGATGTGAGAGCCGACTCTTAGCACACGAACTGGGACCGGCCCGGTTGTTTGTTTGCATGACAGCAGCCGCGTTTGCGGGAGCTTTTTTCCGTGGAGTCTTCTTCCGCTGCATTATTTTGTGACCGATTCGTGAGCCGATGCCGAAGTCGGTGCAGGTGCCGATGATGACGTAGGCCAATCTGGGACGAGCACCCTCTTCACGGATTCCGAGATTTCGTTCGCGTGCGCGACCAATTGGCTGACCTGCCACAGCTGGGTGTCGGTCAGCTTGGTCTTGAAGGCGGGCATCCCGGACATACGGATTCCGTTAGCTGCCTTCCAATAGCTTTCCGAGGCTGGGTCATCGGTCACACCCTCGCCACGGAATAACTGTGTCGGCTTCGGATACATCGTTGCCGCATAGTCTGTCGGTGGCTGCGCTGGAAGTCCGTGACAAGCGGCGCAGTGCTGTTTGTATACGTTCGCACCGACCAGAAAATTCGGTTCATCGGCGGGCACAGGAGATTGGAGAATGTGCTGCTTCTCGATATGCGCGTCCAGGGCCATGTGCGCCAGCTTCTTCTCAAACGGCATTGGCGGATCTGCCGTAGCTACCGGCGCCAGACCCGCAGAAAAGTAGTAGAAGACGCAAACCACTGAGATCGCAATGGCCAGGATGAAACCGATCACGATACCCTTTATCATTTGTGCGCTCCTGTCCTCGATCAGAAATTAAAGCGATACCCCAGAATCATCTTGGCAATCAGGTGGTCGGTCGCGCCCGTGAGACCAACGCCAAGTCCGAAATTGATCTCCCACTGCGGAGCTATATTCAAATCAATCGCGGGGAAGATCTGGTGCTGCTGTTGTGAGACCGTATCGAAGCCTGTCACCGGGCCGACCGAGCCGTAATATTCCAGGCCTCCAGCGACTTTCGGCGTGAAATCGTAGCTGAATTTGAAGTTTGGGGAAAAAACGACGCCTTGGTTCACGGTCTCACCATGGAAAGACCGGTCAAGCGTGGGGTTCAGCGACCAATACCATCGACCGACTTTTTGGTCTACGATGGGACGGATTTCCCACGTCCACGTGTCCACGGAATATTGCCGCCTCTGGTAGCCGATTTCATTCGAGATGCTCACACCCACGGGCCAATGCCATTTCTTCGGGACCGCGACGCGCGGCCGGATGTGATCCCCGACCCACTGCCAGCTCTGGCCCTCGGTTATGGAAGTGAAGATGTAAAAGCCGCACTCGAACCAATCATTAAAACCGTGCGTGATCTCGACCGTCTCATGCTCGGCGTGATTGGTGGGATAAACACCATCGATGGTCGTCTTCGAGCCGTCGATCGTGAAATTGCTGTGGAGCTCAACCATGGTGTGTCCAGGATCGACCAGGTTAGATTCGTACACCTGAATTTCGTAATTGTCTTGGGCGCGGGCCCGAGGTGCAGCGAGGATGAGGATTAGAAACGTGATCGCGAGATATCGGCAACTCAGCGTTCGGTCAGAGTCACAACGTCCCATGACGAAGAGTATCAGGTACATGATGAATTCGACGTGGCGAACAAATGACAAATTGTTCATGTTCTCTCAGGTGGCCCACGAAGTTGCATCAATTGAAGAATGCAGATTGGCTTGTCGCTTTCATTTGTTCCTATGGTCTGCCGATTGCTGATCTCTGTTAGTTTCCTGGCCGGAGGCGTGGCGGCGATTGGTCAGGAATCGTCAACACTACCGGACGCGCCGAGTTCAATTCAGAGTCAATCGAGTTCATCTAGCCTTGCACAGTACGGTCGACAGCATGAACCGAGCAAAAATCACATTTTCTGGATAATCCCTAACTATCGCTCGGACGAAAACCCGGCAGAAATCAAACCGTTAATGCCTCTCGAAAAGATGAAAGTCGCGTTAGACGACTCTTTCGATCCGTCGGCATTTCTGGTTGCGGGTATCTTTGCTGGACTATCCATGACGCAGAAGCAGTACAGCTCGTTCGGAACAGGAGCGCTGGGATTTGGCAAATACTACGGAGGAGCATTCGCGGATCAGGCAATTGGCAACATCATGACCGAAGGTTTGTTTCCAGTCGCTCTGCACCAAGACCCTCGTTACTTCGTCAAAGGCACGGGTGGATTTTGGAAGCGGACTGGATACGCGATAAGCCGGGAAGTTATTACTCGGGGCGATGACGGCCGCAACCACTTCAACACATCGGAGGCGGCGGGGAATGCCGTGGCTGCGGGCATTTCCAACTTGTACTATCCGGCCGCAGATCGATCATTCGGAAATACCGCGAATAAGTGGGGACAACAAATGGCCCTGGATACGTTCTTTAACGTTGCAAAAGAGTTCTGGCCGGACGTACGCAACAGATTGTTCAGGCACTGAATTCCCGAGACGAAGACCTTGGTTAATGCTCGAGGCGCAACGGAGAGTCAGAGAGGATAAAACCGACGATGCCACGAAGAAGTCCGATCTGCATCGAGAAATCACAGTTGTACGCAACAAGCACTGAGTTCTGTAAGGTGTTCAAAGAAAATATGGATAATACGCATTTGCTTTCATTTTTGCTGACGGCCGATCTCACAAGGGCTGAGGAATGTTTCGTTTCCGGCTTGGAAGATTGCGTCAAAGGAGGCCACGTATTTCGAAATTGGGCACGATCCTGGGCTCGGCGGACGATAATCCAGAATGCAGTTCGTATGTTGGTTCCCCGCGCGAGCCTGTCTGCCGTCACAGCGGCACCAACTGGAACCGTGAATTGCGGGTTTGGGCGAACGCCGGAGGCTGCTGCTGCAATTGCGAGCATTTTTGGACTTGAAGACTTCGAGCGCTTTGTCTTCGTGATGTCGGTCCTTGAAAAATACTCGGATCAGGATTGTTCCGTCCTCCTCGGCTGCTCGCGCCAGGATGTGCGGGAGGCAAGAACGCGGGCCCTACAGCACGTCGCAGAGTCGGTGGTGTCACGTCGCTACAGTTTCGAGGACGTGGACGGGAAGCGACAAAGTTATCATCGCACCGCTTCCTGCTCGATCTGAGATCCTAGCCGCACCGCCATGCGCCTGGGCAACTGCATCCACAAACGCCAGTCCGAGACCGTGACCGGGAGAATTTTTTCCCTTTACGAATCGCTTGAAAGCCTGGCTACTGATATCAGACGGAAATCCCGGCCCGTTATCTTCTATCACCAGTTCCGCTGACCCTTCATGCGACCGGAGCAGAATGTTTACCCGGCATCCCGATGGCAAATGAGTCAATTCGTTTTCAAGCAGATTGCTAACTGCACGATTCAGCAGCGTCACGTCCGCATCCACGACGACATGCTCTTCGAGGTTAGCCGTCACTTCGTGATGTCGCTCTGCCATTGCCGGCTGGTAAATATCAACCAGTTGTCGCGCAACATCGGAGAAGTCAACTGGACGGCGGTCCAGGTGAAGGGCGCCGGCCTCCGCTTCAGCAAGATCGAGCGTGGTGTTTAGCAACTGCGAGAGCCTGTCTAGGCCCTCGATTGCTTCTCCCACGGAGTCGCGCCACTTCTCGTTCCCGTCATCGCACAGCGCGGATTCGAGCGTTCCACGAACCAAGGTTACGGGACTTTTGAGGTCGTGGGCGACGGCGCCGGTGACGGTGCGAAGCTGGTTCACCGAGGACTGCAACCGGTCCAACATGCGATTAAATGTCTTAGCCAAGCGCGAGATTTCATCCGAATTCACAGGCTCAGGCAATCGTTCTTCTAAGTCTTCGGTGCCAATTCGCGCGACGGTCTCGGTAATGCGTTCCACGCGGAGCAAAGTGCGGCGAACGCTCCAGTACGAGATCAGGAAGCCGAGCACGAACATGCCGCCCCAGACCATAAGAAAACGACCGGCTAATCTGTGCAGCATACGCATTGCACCACGATCTGACAGTCCTAGATAAACAGTCCTTTCATTTTGCGCCTTGACAACGACCCGAAACGTTTCTCGCAAACCATCCACTGCTATAGACTTTGGAGCCCCTGGAACGAGCTTCGAACGCTTAATGGCTGCGACAAAAGCATCCTCGGAGCTTGGACCGACCCACAACGGACTTTCACTGTTACTGGGATCTGTTGCCAAAAAGAAGACAGAATTCAGCCTTTCCCCGCGAGCGTTGCGCTCATCCGGCACTTCCTGAGTTGCAAGTTCGGCCACCTCTCGAACTATTCGCTTGTATAGGTGATCGCTCGGAGTATCTGCCGAGACCTGAGCAAGAACCTCAGCTTCGCCGCTGAGCCAAGTGTCGCTGCGTTCCCGAATGCCCTGAGCGACAAGGAAATAAACGATAGAGAAAGCGACAGCGGTTCCGAGCGCGAACGCCAGAGTTGTCCAAATCGAAATCCGCCATGCGGCGGTAGCTCGTAAATTCTTAGGCATTCTTGAGAACATAGCCAACACCACGAATTGTGTGGATCAGCGGCCGCGGGGTGTCATGGTCCACCTTGCTGCGCAAGCGATAAATGTGGACATCCACGACGTTGGTTGCGGGATCAATCCGCATCCGCCAGACGTGGTCCAGAATCATAGTGCGAGTTACCACGCGACCTTCATTCCGGCAAAGATACTCCAGTAGAGAAAACTCCTGTGGAGTCAATTGCAGGAGATGATCGCCCCTTCGTGCTTCACGACGCACCAGGTCAAGCTGCAAGTCGGCAGCTTGCAAACGCATCGATTCATTCTGCGGGACTGCGGGCCTGCGAAGGAGATTTCTCAGCCTCGCCAGCAGCTCCGGCAGAGCGAATGGCTTCGTGAGGTAGTCGTCTCCGCCTTGCTCTAGTCCCTTGACCCGCTCATCGACCGAACGGCGGGCAGATAGGATTAACACGGGCGCCAAACTACCCTGAGCCCGGCAGCGGGCAATTAAATCCAATCCATCCAAGTCTGGAAGGCCAAGGTCGATTATGAAGGCATCGTGAATACCCTCCAAGGCCATGGCTTCCCCCGCCTTCGCTGTACTGGCCGCATCCACCTGGTACCCTGCCTCCACCAGCGCGCGTTTCAGGAACTGCTGAATGGATACATCATCTTCTACCAACAGCAATCGCATAGGAGCTTCCCGACAGCACAAAACTTTACACCTCCAGATGGGATGCAGGAAACTCCTCAAACGTTGAAGCTACCGTCAAGCCAGACCCAATCCACTGAACAGAGCTGCCTGAACTGTCCTCCCGCAAGTGCGGACGAGAGTTTGCTCGGTCGGCTCACTGCGAATGCCAGGTCATGTCCACACGGACTGGGATTTCGTTCTTGACTGGCATCGTCAAGAGCGATGGCGGCTCGATTTTGAAATCCGAGAGAGTGGCCGGAATTGTCCCAGTGATGTGAGTCTCGTCGCCGTGCGTCTCCAACTTGAAGGGAACCTGCTTGTACTGGGCGGTTTGACCTGCGAACTGAATCTCCAGATCGGCGTTAATGGTCGCAGAGGTCGCCGACGATTCGGGCAGGCGCGTGCGCACGATGACCATCGGAAACTCCGCGCCGCGTGTGACCTGCAGCATGTGAAGATCGCGGTTGCTGTCTCCGGAATCAAATGACTTGACGGGCACCGCGATCAGGAAATCGCATTGTCCGGCGTGGCAAGTTCCCTTACCTCGTGCGGCGTGGCTCACGCCCTCGGTCTGATGCAGGGGATGGGATACATGGTAGGTGAGCGTGCATTGTTCGAGAACCCACTGGCCGTCCGCAAGGGCAAGCGCAGGAAACGCTAGAAGCGCGAGGGCGATCAGTATGTTTCTTTTCATAGGCTCGGATTAAAACTTAACGGACACCGACAGAAGGGCTGCGCCAAACGCCCCGGCCGTAACAATGGCCACCGGGCCATGCGCCTGGGCGATCCCATGGACTTTTTCCCCTTTATTTTTTTGATCGAAAGCCATAATTCCCAGGATGGGCGTCGCGATCATGCCAGGGCCATGGATCCAAGCCATGACCTTGTGAAAACGGATCGGCCCGCGAGTTTCGGTTCCGGGCACTCTGGGTGCGCGGATCGCATAGTACGCGGTCATGAAATACAAATCTCCTGTCAGCCCGCCGAGAGCCGTATGCAGATCGCGCGAGGTTGTGCTCGTGTTCTTGCCGCCGGCATTGAGAGAAGTGGCAACGGTGGCAATCAGCGGAATGGTCGTGATCAAACCCATCCGTTGATGGATTTTTAGCATGTGCGTCCGTTTGTCAAGCAATGCCTGTTCCCTAGGATTCGCTTGAGTTTGCTCGGCAGGGAAACCCAAGTCCTGAAGCGATGGTTGTGTCTTAGTGCTGGAGGGAGCATTCGGCAGGTTGTCCTCTTGCGCTGGTGCTGGTTTTTCGGAGATTGGTTCGCCAGCCTCCAGCTTCTCGTCCAGAACCGCCGTCTCGGTTTCATTGACTGTTGTGGAAGGAATCTCCAACGTCTTGAAACCGGCGGCCTCAAACTTCAGCCGATAGTTGCCCGGCGGCAAACCGTCAAGCCTATAAGAGCCATCCGTCGCTGTGGTCGCGCTTCGCACTTGGCCATTGTCTGCATTGGTGGCCGTCACGGTGGCATTCGCAACTGTGTTACCAGAAGCATCGATAACCCTGCCGGCCAATGCTCCCGTTCCAGTCGTCCGCGCCATTAGAAACGGAGCGAACGCAAGGGAAAGACAAACCAAAAAAACGAGGCCAGGGACACCACTATGCCGGTTGCGAAAGATCTTCCTCAACATCCTTCACCTCATCCTTTCCGATGGTGCTATGACCTCGTCTGCTAAGAGGGCCACAAAACCACGATATGTCCGCAACATTACCGTGCCCTTTCTGGAAGATGACATTTTGTTCATCCAGAGCTAACGGGCGCATTTCTCCTCTCAACTGCGGCTATGATTTCATCTACACGTCGCCCGAGATTGAGGTGTCCAGGTGAAATGCGTTCGTCAAGTGACTCAGGCGATCTTCCTGATGTTCATCTGCAGTACATGGCTTTGGAGTCAAACCCTCAAGGCCAGAACCGCAGAACCGACTCCACTACCGTCCAATTCCGTTTCACTGCCAGCACCAGTCAGTTCCATTCCCTTGACGGTTCCGTCAGGCGCCCCTCTGAAGATAGCGCTGGATACGGAGGTGCGAGTTCGGGAAGTGGGGCAAGCGATCCATGGCAAAACAACGGAACCGGTGTACGCATTCGACAAGCTGCTGATTCCGGCGGGGACGGTGGTTAACGGAAAAGTCTCAGCAATCGATGGTGTGCCAGGGAAGACGCGGGTGCTGGATGCGACGGATGGGAATTTCTCTCCGGCGCGGCACGTGCATGTGCAGTTTGACAATCTCGTGATGGCAGACGGGCGGCACATGGCGTTGCAAACAGTAGCGTCTCCGGCCCCGGATAGAGTTCTGCGGTTTGTGTCGGCGGATGAGACGGAAAAGAAAAATAAAGTTGAGGATGCAGCAGGGAAGAAAGTGAGTGCGACGCGGCAGGCGATCCACCAGCAGTGGAGCGAATTGCAGAAGCAGATCCACGAACCGGGAAAGATGCACAAGCTGAAACGGATCGCCCTGGCGCAGCTCCCCGTGCATCCGCAGTACATCGATGCGGGAACGACTTTCAGCGCGGACTTAGTGCAACCTCTAGATTTTGGAACGGAGGCGGTGAAGCCGGAAGCACTTACGAACATTGGAACGCCGCCGCCGAACGGAAGCGTCGTGCATGCGCGGCTGGTGACCGCGCTGAGTTCTTCGACTGCCGAGAAGGGAGATCCGGTGGAGGCACTGATAACTGAACCGCTGGTGGCTTCAGATCATCTGATTTTGCCGGAGGGCAGCGTGATTAAAGGCTCAGTAGTGGAGGTACATGCGGCGCGCCAGCTGGGACGCAACGGGCAGTTGCGAATCCTGTTCCGTGAGGTTGCGCCGCCGAATGGGCTGGAGCAGAAGGTCGAGACGAATCTGGAGGGCGTGGCCGTGGCCAAGGACGAGCACTTGAAGTTGGACGCCGAAGGTGGAGCTGAGGTGTCGACGCCGCGGACTAGATATCTAATCACCGGAATCCAGGTGATGTTGGCCGCCTCCCAGGCGTCTCCGGACCGGGATGCGGAACAGGGAGGACAGAGCGTAGGTGAAGCGGGGGGGCGGCGCGGCGAGCGGGGCATCGGGATTTAAGTTGGTAGGAATGATTGTGGGGATTGCGGCGCATTCGCGTGTGGTGTCCGCCGGGTTTGGATCGTATGGAGCGGCGATGTCGATTTATTACCACTTTCTGGCCCGAGGGCGCGATGTGGTCTATCCGAAAGACATGGCCATGGTGATCGGGTTGGGAACTCGGGGCACTCAGTCCAATAATGCCGCGGGACCGTCTGCACAGTGAGACGTGAGGTGCGGAAATCCGCGACCGATGTGGGTTTGCGTGTCCGGCTGACGTGTGGTACCGCGGGCAAGGAACGTCCAGCGACGTGATCGAGCGCCTATGAGTTCAGTCGGATGTGTCGCTGATAACCGTCTCAGGATTGCATCGGTATGCCTGCGGTTTGAGATGGCGCTTCTGGCTATGTTCGCCTTCGTTTGCCTGGCATCGGCTACCCCCGAACAACAAGCAGCTCGTTCCATGGTCATTGATTTGTCGGTGGTGGACGACAAAGGCCAGGCCATTCCACAAGCACGGATCGAAATCAGTGCTCAGGGACAGCTTCTGGCCGTTGAATTGTCGGATGCTGCTGGCAGAGCAACCACCACTCTTCAACAACGAGGCAGCCTACAGCTCACCATTAGCAAGCAGGGCTATCTCGCTACCAGTACAACGCTGGAGATAAAAGAAGATACCGGACCCGAGGAAGTCGAAGTTGTTCTAACGAAGGCCGAGGTGAGCCAACAGAGCGTGGAGGTCCATGCGACGGTTTCAAATCCCGTCGTCGAGGAATCTAGCAGTCAGACTACGATAGCGCCCGCACAAGCTAAAGAAACACCAGGCCGGCCAGCGACACTTTCCGATGCATTGCCCCTGATTCCCGGTGTCGTTCGTGCTAGCGACGGCAGTGTGAGAATCGCCGGTTACGGAGAAAATCACAGTGCTCTCCTGATCGACTCGGTCGACGTAACTGATCCCGCGACAGGTGCTTTCGGGCTGACTGTGCCCATCGACAGCGTCCAGAACGTCTCGATTTCCGAGATGCCTTACCTCGCGCAATATGGAAAGTTCACAGCCGGTGTCGTCACCGCGGAGACACGCCAGGGAGAAGAGAAATGGCACTACAATCTGAATGATCCGCTGCCCGATTTTCGCATCCATGGCCCCCATCTGGCAGGCCTTAAGGATGCGTCACCCCGACTGGATCTTAGCGGTCCTCTCGTTGCCCGCAAGCTTTTTTTCTTGCAGGACGACGATTATGCGATCTACAAACGCGAAGTCTATACCCTTCCATATCCCCTCAACCAGACCACATCGACCGCGATCAACTCTTTCACGCAGTTTGAGGCGATTCTGTCTCCCAACCAGACGATCACTGCGAGTTTCCATCTGGCTCCGCACCTATTGACCTATTCGGGCCTGGACTACTTCAACCCTCAGTCCGTAACGCCCGACATCAATATGCACGAATCCACGGGCACGATTATCCACCGGCTGGCCATCGGAGACGGCTTACTGCAAAACACGCTAGCCATCACTCGCGTAAGTACTGGGATTGACCCTCAAGGCACCTCGGAAATGATCCTCACCCCAACCGGAAATCAGGGCAACTACTTTGCTAAGGAGTCGCGCCTGGCAACACGGTTTCAGTGGATTGAAAACTGGCGGCCACGCAACCTGCATTTCTTGGGAGACCACAGTGTGCAGATTGGGTCGGTTCTCGCCCATGCCGAAGATGCAGGAGATTTCATTGCCCGGCCGGTCTTGATCGAAGACTCGACCGGTCAACTGGCGAGCCGCATAGATTTCAGCGGCACAGGATCATTTTCAGTCAGCGATCTTGAGCCCTCCTTGTACGTACAAGATCACTGGGTGCTGCGTCCCAACCTCGCACTCGATCTCGGAATACGTTGGGAAAGTCAGACAATCACGCATACGGTTCGAAGTGCCCCGCGCGCAGGTTTTGCCTGGACACCTGACCGGAGCCAAACGACTGTTATTCGTGGAGGCATCGGAGTCTTCTATGACAATGTGCCCCTCAATACCTATGCGTTCAGCAGGTATCCTCAGCAAACCATCACGATGTACAACAGCGCGGGAGGTGTGATCGGCAACCCGATCCAGTACATCAATCTCACGCAGCAGGCAGCGGAGTCAGAATTTCCTTTCATTGACAGCGCACAGAAAACTGGGAATTTTGCTCCCTATACCGTTGGTTGGAATGTAGAAGTAGACCGCAGCTTCTCGCACCTGATGACGATTCGGCTCAAATATCTGCAGAGTCAGGCTCACGACATGCTAACGATCCAGCCCGAGGTTGTTCAAAGCCAGCATGCATTGGTCCTCGGTTCAACGGGCTTTGGGCAGACTCGGCAATTAGAATTCATCGCCCGTCTTGGCAGCCAGGAGAAACGCCAAATATTCTTTTCTTACGTTCGTCAGTATGCGCGAGGAACAGTCAACGATGCGAACGGGTATCTGGGCAACCTTCCGTTTCCGATCGTGAACCAAAATCTGGTTGCGAGTTTACCGAGCGAGATCCCGAATCGATTTCTCCTGTGGGGAATGTACAGTTTGCCGAAGAAGTTTCGTCTGACTCCAAAGATCGAATATCGAAGCGGGTTTCCCTATCAACCCACAGATTTGCTGCAGCAGTACATTACTTCCATTCCAGGTGCACAACCCCGCTTCCCGCGCTATTTCTCATTCGACATTCGAGCCTCGAAGGACATTCAAGTCACGCCTAAACACGCTGTACGGCTGTCCACAACCGTGATGAACCTGACCAACCATTTCAATGCGCTAGAAGTCCACTCGAATGCGGCTGATCCGCAGTACGGACAATTCTTCGGCAATAACAATCGTAAAGTGGTTTTTGATTTCGACTTTCTCTTTTGACGTGGCTACAGTCGGCAAAGTGCGGCACTGTTGGCCGACACTGGCGTATACCCTTCTGGAGCGATTTGCACATTTTGCAGAAGTCGAACAGGAGGAGAACAGACTTATGCGTCTACGCAATCATCGGAGTGCCAGAGCCTCGCTGATGCGTAGGCCCAAGCGAATCGGGGATAGACCAATGGTCCCACTATGGATCAGGGCGAAAGGAGTAGGAGTGATGTTCCTGTCGCTCGTCGCGGTTTTGCACGGCTTGTTCATATATAGGTTACCGGTAGCAAGCGACCACCTAAAGAATTGATTGAGAATTTCTACGCGCGCCGTGCTGCGTTCGAGCGTTTGCGAGAAATGCTTGTGGCAGACAAACAGATTCTCGCGGTAGCGAGTTGGGGTATTGAAACGAAGAACTCGATCCCTCATCGCGTTGAGTTGGGAGGGGATTTCCCGATCAATCCTAGGGCGTTTCGCGCCAATAAGTAAGGATCTCGATCTTATTGGCGTTAGCGTGTGGGCGACGGGTTGGGCTGGGGATACCAGACACATTGACATTGATTGGACAGATCATTCGATTGGCCGCGCTTTCCGCTCCCGATTCGCGCCCTGATTGCAAGCCGATTCGCTGTGCTTTGCGATCCCGATTGTGCCGCCGATTTTTTGGTAGGCGACACGCGGCAGCACAGTTTTTCCAATGTTAACTTGTTTATTCTCATTACTAATGGTGGAGGCGGCGGGAGTCGAACCCGCGTCCGAAAATGTCACTGGTCAAGAGACTACATGCTTATTCCAGTTCGTGCCCCGGGCGTTGGGCGCCATCGCTGACGCTTCCCCCAAGACGTTCGCGACAACTGCTCAGAACGGACAAGAAACAATTGGCGCTAGCCTGAGATCTTAGCCTCTCGGCCCAGACGTAGCCGAGAAGAGCAGCCCGCAGTGTGACGTTCGCTCGCAGCCCGCGGGCAAAGCTGCGGAGAACGGCGGCCTAACGAATTAGGCTGCGTATGCCATCTGTTGATTGGCAATTATCATTTTGCACGCGATTACGGGTGTGTGCACCCCGGCATGCCTCCTGGCCGCAAGCATCTCCGTCGAATCCGTGACGCCCCCACTGGTGGGATGGCCCGGCAAAGAACTATCCCTATTTTGGGGAGGAAGCGGTCAGAAGTCAAATACCGGTTGGCACAGTTACGGGCAAGGGCTGGCAACGCCATTTTGTATAGTGATTTGGGCGGAGATGAATTTGGTGGGATCGGTTGCCGAGGTTCCGGTGATGGTCACGCTACCGCCGGTCGGAACGCTGGCCGGGGCTAAGTAACAGGTGGGAACGGTGCTGGCTGCTGAAGACGGGGTAAACGAGCCGCAGTCACGGAGGTTTTGGTCTGGCGTGCAGCTGAAATTCACGCCGCCGTTCTTGGTGTCGTTGGTAACGGTGACGGCAATACCAGCGTAGGCTCCAGTGTTGAGCACCGCCGGAGGCTCAAAACCGGGGCTGAACGCAAGCATAATTGGTGGCGGCTGGTAGGCGGGATCGCCGCAGGTTACAAGGGTAGAGGTAAGCGCTAAGACCAACGCAGCTTTGGCGATCCAATGGGAAGCCGGTTGGTGAAAAGGCATGGGACGGTTTGCGCTCCTTACACCGTCAAATTTACATCAAGCGGGCAGGGTTCGCGAACCAGCCGGATACACGATGTCAAAATTGCTTCGGGCTTCATGGTTCAAGGGAACGAGGATGGCCTCGCCCGCATCCAAGAAAACGTAGAGGGTTTCTCGGTTTCGGACTGAGCGCTAAGAAGTTGCAGAAGCTGCGAGTGCAAGGCGGTGCGTCCGGGTTATCATCTGCTGGGAAAAGACCTCAGCCCCCGAGGTGACAGACATGACCAGGTTTGGCGTCCTAGTGTCGGCGATCGTGCTGCTGGCCGTGGGAGGTACGCTGGTTAGCTTCAACGGTTGCAGCGGTACCAGTAGTACGACGGTTCCGCCGCCATCAGCGGGAAAGATTCAGCACGTGGTAGTGATCTTCCAGGAGAACCGCACACCCGACAATCTGTTTCAGGGATTGTGCACCGCCAACGCTGGTGTACCCGGCTGCGGGACGAATTCCTTGCAGTACGACCTTGTCCAAAGCGGAACCGACTCGCAGGGCAATACGGTCCCGCTGCAGGAAACGGATCTCGGCGTAACCTACGATCCCGACCACAGTCACACTGCATTCGAGAAGATGTGCGACCTGAATACGAACGTCAATCCTCCTCAATGCCGGATGGATGGGGCGGATCTGAATTCGGTTACCTGTCCTACGGGTATGCTGGAGTGCACGTTTGCTTACGTGAACCCTGCAGATGTGCAACCCTACCTCCAGATGGCCGAGCAGTACACATTCGGCGACCACATGTTCCAGACTAACCAGGGCCCGAGCATGCCGGCGCATCAATTCATTCTTTCCGGGACATCGGCTCCATCCGCCGGGAGCCCTTTGTTTGCCTCGGAGAATCCGGACGTGAGCGGCCCGCCAAACGCCGGATGCGACGCGCCCGTGGGATCCACGGTTAAGTTAATCGATTCGACTGGCAGCGAAACTTCCAACGCTCCAATCTATCCGTGTTTTGACCATCCAACACTAACTGACTTGCTGGAGGCGAAATCCTTGTCCTGGCGGTACTACTCGCCCGGGACTGCACCGCCGCCTCCCATCCACGGGTCGCCGGCGATCTGGAACGCACCGGAGGCGATTGAGCATATATGCGGACCGAACGTGCCGCCGCCCAACGCGACCTTTTGCGCGGGGGCGGATTGGACCAACCATGTGATCTTCGATCAGACGCAGATACTGACCGACATTTCCAGCAACCAACTGGCGGACGTGAGTTGGGTGATTCCTGACGGCGCGGCTTCGGACCATCCGACCGACGGCACCGAGGGGCCCTCGTGGGTGGCTTCGGTGGTGAACGCGATTGGCAACAGTCCCTATTGGGCGAACACGGCGATCTTTGTTACCTGGGACGATTGGGGAGGCTGGTATGACCACGTTGCGCCGCCGCAAGTGCTGGTAAATTGCCAGACTTGGGGATGCGGCTATGTGTACGGCTTCCGGGTGCCGCTGATTGTGATCTCGCCTTACGTCAAAGCGCAGTACATTTCGCACGCGCAACATGATTTCGGCAGCATATTGAAGTTCGTTGAGACCACGTTCAGTCTTCCTTCTCTCGGCTACGCGGACTCGATGGCGGATGACTTCTCCGATTGCTTCGACTTCAATCAGACGCCGTTGCCGTTTCAGACGATTCCGTCGGATTTGGATGCGCAGTACTTTCTGAATGACAAGAGGCCGCCGACGCCTCCAGACAGCGATTGAGGCGGGAGCCTCAGCGCCTAGAGGTGCTTTCATTTAGGGGTCCTTGCGGCGCGGCTGAAGCCGCGCCCTTTCAAGACAGAGGCTAGAGCGCTTCTGGGAAAGTGGACTCCTTTCTTGGATGTGGCATAGATACCGAGGCGGCTGGACCCCCCTGGAAGCGGTCCTTAGAAATCAGAGACTTAGGTAGCATTTCCTCCAGGTCTTTGAGAAATAAGGACTTATTCGTAAGGTATTTAGTAATCAATAAGTTAGGGACAGTTTTGGGCTGTGGTTGGGGGCGAGCAGGGAAGGATTCAGCAAGGGCGAAACTGCTCCAGTTCATTTCGACGCTGGCTTGGCTGCGAATAAAGAAAGGGCGCGGAAGCTCTCCGCGCCCTGAGTAAAATCAGCTAACTACGAAAGCACCCTCAATCCACGGTCAGCCCAATGGCCGACGTGGTGTTCACCGCGGAACCCTCGGTCGCCGTCACCGTGATGCTGTACGGCAGCCCGACGATGCTTGTGGGGACGGTTGTGGGTGTGATCGTTACCGTGGCCGTAGCGACCTTGCTTGAGTCGGCTTGGGAAGTTGCCGTGATCGTCGCGCTTCCCGGCAGACCGACGGCGATCGTGGGAGCGCTGTACGCTACCGTCAAGCCGTTTGGTGTGATTGATCCCCCGGTCGATGGGCTGATCGACCAGGTTACGCCTTGGGTCGAATTCGTCACCGTTGCCGTAAACGACGCCGTTTGGTTTGGCCAGTTGGAACCTGCGAGACCGTTCGGGTACAGGGTCGATCCCTCAGGACTTACGCTAACTCCTACCGCAGGCGCGCTGCTGCTTCCGCAGGCAACCAGCAACCCGAGGAGCACCAGCGACGCGCAGAGGGCGACAATCGCGGAATACCTGGACGTCTTCCGTCCCGCGAACCCGGCCAAGACGATGCCAGCGAGCGGCAATGCGAAGGGGAGCAACGGAGAACGGTTGTCAGCCCGGCGTCGGAGATTCTTATTCCCTCCGCTCGTGTTGGGGCCGGCGGTGTTAATGGTCACGGTGGCTGTTGCGGGTGATGTGGTGGTTGCGGTGATCGTAGGGATGTTACAAGTGACGCCGACGATTCCCGCAGGGAGGTTGCAGGCGAAGGTAACGGGGCTGGTGAAGGTTGCCGCACCGGCGTCCGCCGTCACGGTAAAGGTGGACGTGGCGGGTTCTCCGGCGAGTACTGGTGACGGAGAAGCAGCAGTGGGATTGCCCACGGCGAAATTCTGATTGACCGTGAGGGCAACAGTAGTCGTTTCGGACGCCAAACTGCCCGACTTGCCGGTGATGGTCACCGTCGCGGTCCCGGCCGCTGCCGAGCTGCTTGCCGTCAGGGTGAGCACGCTCGTCGAGGTTGTCGGGTTCGTAGCGAATGAGGCGGTGACTCCGGTGGGCAGCCCTGTTGCCGTCAAGGTCACGCTGCCCGTGAAGCCATTCGTTGGGTTTACCGTGATGGTGCTGGTGCCCCCGGTGAGGTTTTGTGTGATCGCCAGGCTGGCGGGCGAAGCCGACAGCGTGAAGTTCGGTGGCGGCGTCACCGTAAGGGCGATCGTGGTGGTTGGGGCCAGGCTGCCGGATGTGCCAGTGATGGTCACCGTCGCAGGCCCGACGGTTGCCGTGGCACTGGCCGTCAGGGTGAGCAAGCTGGTTGAGGTTGTGGGGTTCGTCGCAAATGACGCGGTCACACCGTTTGGCAGGCCCGTCGCCGCGAGGCTTACACTGCCGGTGAATCCGTTCACGTCGGTCACCGTGATGGTGCTGGTGCCTCCGGGAAGGGTTGGCGTGATCGTCACACTGGCGGGCGAAGCCGACAGCGTGAAGCTGGGTGGCCCGGTCACTGTGAGGGCAATCGTGGTGGTTGCGGTCGAGCTGCCCGACGTGCCGGTGATGGTGACCGTGGCCAGGCCGGTGGTCGCCGTGGCGGATGCGGTGAGCGTCAGTGTCGAGGTCGTGTTGCCATTCGCTGGAGGAGTGACGGGGTTGGGCGAGAACGCAGCCGTCACGCCGCTGGGCAGACCGCTAGCGCTCAGCGTGGTGGCGGAGCTGAAACCGTTCTGGCTCGTGATCGTGATGGTGCTTGTGCCATTGGCTCCTTGCGCGATACTCAAGGAAGCCGGACTAGCCGACAACGTGAAGTTCGTTGGCGTGACCGTGATGGGCACGGAGTTGCTTTGTCCGGCGGCCACGGCCGTATAGTTGCCGTCTCCGGAGTAGGTTGCGGTGATGTTGTAGGTCCCGGCCGTGGGGATGGAAGCGGTCAGGGAGGCGGCGAGGGAGGCTACAGTGCCGGCACTGGGACTGCCGTTAGCGGGCGTGGTTTGCGCCTTGCCCAGCAGTGTTCCGCTGTAGTAGAAGGAAACCGTGCCAGTCGGGGCCGCGCCATAGCTCGTCGTGGTGACGGTTGCGGTGACGTTGAATGGTGTGCCTGCAGCTACCGTGCCGACGGATGTGGCGACGTTGCTGATGGCGGTCGTCGCCGGTGTGACGGTGATGGCGGCGGTGGTGTGGCTCGCGTTGTAGCTCTTATCTCCGCTGTAGGTTGCGACCAGAGTGTGCGAGCCGCCGGTGAGTTGGATACCTTGATCTTCCGTGAATCCGGTGCTGTTCAAACCGTAGGGGCTGGCATCCAGCTTTTGGCCATTATCGGTGAAGGACACGGCGCCGGTAGGACACGCAACGAATGGAGGCCCGGTTGGAGGAGGCACGTTGTCGAAGATCTGCGGGTTGCAATAGCTCCCCGCTGAATTCAGCACATCGGCGCGGAGCCAGTAGGCACCAATAACGCTGTAGGGATAGAGATTGTAGTAGAGGGCAAAACCGCCGGTGCCGTAAACGACCGAGTTCGAATTCACAAAAATGGGATTCCCGTTTACGTCGAATCCTTCGAACACGACCACACCCGGCGTCGCGGTAAAAGCATTCATGGCTACCGAGCTACTTTCCGGGTTGATGGTGAATTGCGCCGACGCGGGTGAGTAGCTGCCGCCGTAGGTCGTGTCGCCTCCGTAGTGCGCGATCACACTGTAGGTGCCGCCCGGGAGCAAGGTGGTATGGCCGCTGACCGTACCCCCGCTCAGAGTGCCAAACTGAATGCCTGGATTCCCCGGCGTTCCCGGAGCGACGAGCAGGGAAACGTCGCCAGTCGCGGCACTTGGGCTCACGGTACCCGATACGGCTATCTTCGTGCCATGCGTCGTGTTTGTGGGGACGGTAATGCTCAAGGTAGTGTTCGTGGGAGCGAAGCTGACGTCGCCCCACTTGTTCACCAGGTTGGCGGCGTCCACCGATCCGAGGCCGGTGGCGAGATCGTAGCTGGCGGTGGTGGCCCAACCCGAGAGGATTCCGTAGTTGTCTGTGCCAACGTTGGTGATGCAGTCTGGATCGGTCCCGGTGACGCAGGGCATCGCGATGGTAGAGCCGACAGGAACGTTGTGGAAGGCGGTGGGCTGATTTGACGCCAAGTTGTAAAGTACAAGGTTCGCGTTGCCTTGCGGTGACTTCGTCGCCTGGTTCACCAGCGCCATGATTCCGGCGAAGGCGGGCGAGGCGACGGAGGTGCCGCCGTAGCCACCAAGGTTGTCAAGCGTGCAGCTACCGGGGCCGCCGGTTTGGTCGCTCTGACAGATGACGTAGAAACTACCCAAGAAGCCGTTGCTGGCGAAAAGCGAAACGTCGGGAAGGTCGCGGGCATTGTCGTTGGGAACGCCATGGCCGGTTTGCCAGGTTGGTTTGAGCCAGCCGAAACCCAAACCGTCTTCGCCACTGGCACCGCCGCCGCCGCCGCCGACGATAGCATCGTCGAGGCTTAAGTTGTTGCAGGCCGCTTCAGCGGTAGTTCCATAAGTCGGCTGCCAAATGGCATTCGTGCACGAATTATTCCAGGTAGTTTCCGGGATGGGGCCCTTGGCGGACTCCTGCGTAATCGGCGCGTTCGTTGAATTCCAGTATTGTTCCTGAAGGGCAGTAGTGGGCTGGTTGAAGTCGGTGCCGCCGACCGCGACGTTCCACGGCGTGGAAGCAATCCCGTTTACGGCCAACCCATCAAAACCGAAGTATTCAACGTCAAGGTCGGGGGGGTAGCCGGAGTAATCGCAGCCGGCCGAGCCGGAGTCTCCGCTGGAGACCATGACGGTTATGCCTTGCGCGGCGGCCTGCTCCCACATGTTGCCGTAGAAGTCGATGCCGCTGGTGCCCAGGCCAGCTTCGCATTCTCCATAACTTTCGCTCATGACCGGGGCGAGATTGTTGTCGATGATATAGATGGCGGAGAGGTCGATGCCGGCCACGGTGTCGGTGTCTGCGGAAGTGACAAAGTCAATGGTGGCGCCGGGCGCGGCCGCACCCGACCACTGGGTGTCGATGTCGGCTTCGGGTTCGTCGCCGTTGTAGCCGGGATCGGGGCCGTTGGTGATGATGTTGAGGGTGGGTTGGGGAGCGTGCACACCATCGAGGCCAAACAGGTTCCAAAAGGCGACGGCATCGCTCGGAATGGGCGGAGTCGCCGTGGGATCGCCCGCATAGATATCGGTGTCGCCGACGATGGCGATGGTCTGGCCGGTGCCGTTAATTGCTGGGGAAGCATTCCAAAGCGGCAGGAGATCGTAAATGGTGGCGAAGTCATACGGACCGACCGCGTTACAGAGCGCACTGAGGGGGCCGCATGCGCCGCCGTAGGCTATGTTCGGGTTGGGCGAGGTCAGCTGCCTGGTTTTTTCGGAATAGGTTCCGACGTAGATGTTCTGGGCCTTCCTGCGAAAGCCGTTCAGCGAGTTCACTCCTGCGATGACCGGGGCAAGGGCCTTGGGGATTGATGGATCGCTGGCGTTGGCCCAGTGTTGCTCACCCTTGACGACGTAACTGTGAATCGCCGTCCCGAAAGCTTGCTTCACCTGTCCGGCCGTGCCGTTGAACTCAATCACGGTGCGGCCGTTGCTGATCTGCGTGATCTGGAAACCGCTTGCGGTGAGCCAGTTGGTAACGGCGGCGATGTCGGAATCGGCGGGACCGAACTGGGCGCCGAATTCGACCGGAGTCAACCAGTTGTGATAGCTGGACGAATTCTTGTTCTGCTGATTTTCAATCAGGCGGCGCAGGGCGGTCTCCTGCTGATCGCTGCGCTTCAGCACCAGCATCATGCGGTGCAACATAAGGTCGGTCGGGGCTTCGCCCTGGTCGAACCCGGCGCGAGCCAGTGGGTGGACGTTGCCGGTCAGAACCGTGCGGACGGAGTTATCCACCGCCTGCGTGACCAGCACCGGCGCCTGCTGCGCCAACAGCGGGTTGGCGAGGACGAGGAGGCAAACAATCAAAAGGGCAGGGAAGAAGGCGCTTTTAGAGAAGGACAGCAAGGCCGAACGCGAACGTCGCATGGTCACTCCGTGAGGCAAAGGGATGGTGGGGGACTCGGAAGCATTATCCATGCTTCTCCTTGTCTGAGCAAGTTAATCCGCGTGGGGTTGTATGAACAGGAAATATTAGATGGCGTTTGTGCAAGAAATTGACATCTGCTCCCCGGTCTGGGGTTGGCGGGCAAGAGTGTCCGCCCTACACGGTGCATTCCGGCGCTGCGAGCAAACTGCATAGGTCCTTCGCTTCGCTCAGGATGACAGTTCCCAATAAATCGCAAATGTACGGGACGCTGGCTAGACTTCGGCTAGCTCTTCTTCGAGCAACTGCTTGTTATAGAGGTCGGTGTAGTAGCCGTTGCGGGCCAGGAGTTGGTCGTGGGTGCCTTGTTCCACTATGCGTCCCTGGTAGAGGACGGCTATGGAGTCGGCGTTGCGGACGGTGGAAACGCGGTGGGAAATGAAGATGGTGGTGCGTCCCTGCATGATTTCGCGGAGGTGGTTGAGGATTTTGTCTTCGGTGTGAGTGTCGACACTGGAGAGAGCGTCGTCGAGGATGAGGATGCTCGGGCTGCGAAGCAGGGCGCGGGCTATGGCGGTGCGCTGCTTCTGGCCTCCGGAAAGAGTGATGCCGCGTTCGCCTACGGTAGTGTTGAAGCCTTCGGGGAAACTTTCGATGTCGTGGGCGATGTTGGCGGCTTCGGCGGCGGCTTCGATGTCATCTAGCGGGACGTCACCGTCTTCGCGCGACGCCTCCTTCGATACTCCGAAGGCGATGTTTTCGCGGATGGTGTCGCTGAAGAGGAAAGTTTCCTGGGGAACGAATCCTATGTGGCGGCGGAGAGAGTCGAGAGGGAATTGGCGAATGGGGAGGCCGTCGATTAGAACCGTGCCGGGCTCGGCGTCGTAGATGCGGGGGATCAGGCTGACTAGCGTGGTTTTGCCGGAGCCGGTGGGGCCGACTATGGCTAGGCTGGAGCTGGCGGGGATGCGCAGGTTGACGTCCTTTAGAACAGCGGTGCCGTTGTAGGCGAAGTTTAGATTGCGGAATTCGATTTCACCGAGGATGGGGGCGCGGGTGGCGGCTGCGCGCTGGACGGGCGAGTCGCCCGTCCCCACACCAGCTTCGTCGGCTATCTCGGGTTGCTGGGAGAGGATTTCCTGAATACGCGCCATGGAGGCGGTTCCACGCTGGAAGATGTTGATGACCCATCCCAAGGCGATTACCGGCCACATCAATTGCGCCATGTAGGTGTTGAAGGCGACGAAGTCGCCTACGTTCATCCGACCCTGCAGGACCTGGCGGCCGCCTAGCCAGAGGACGATGACGGTGGCGATGCCCAGCATCAGCTCCAGAGTTGGCCAGAGCATGCCCATCAGGCGAACCAGGCCGAGGCTGCGACGGATGTATTCCTGGTTGGCGGATTCGAAGGCGGCGATCTCGGATTGCTCCTGCACGTAGGCGCGGATTACGCGGGCGCCGGAGAAATTCTCCTGAGCGCGGGCTGAGATGTCGGAGAACATGGCCTGAATGCGTTCGAAGCGCTCGTGAATCTGGCGGCCGAAATATTGAATGACGATACTGGCTACGGGGAGTGGCAAGAAAGCGAAGATGGTCAGCTTGGGGCTGATCTTGAACATGTAACTCACGGCCAGCGCGGTGAACACAATGGTGTTGGCGGAATACATGATGGCTGGGCCGAGCAGATTGCGGACGGCATTCAGATCGTTGGTGGCGCGAGCCATGATGTCGCCGGTGCGATTGCGCTGGTAGTAAGAGTAGGAGAGGCTTTCGAGGTGAGCGAAGAGATCGTTGCGCAGATCGAATTCGATGTCGCGGGAAATGCCGATGACGATCCAGCGCGTCAGAAACTGGAAGATGCCTTTGGCCACAAAAACGGCGATGATGGCGAGAGCGTACTTCAGCAATTTTTGAGTGGTGACTCCGGAGTGAAGATCGTTGGTGGCGTGGCGCAGAACTTGCGGAAACTGGACGGCGATGCTGTTAGTGAGCAGGACGCACAAAGCGCCCAAGGTGAGTCCCCGGCGGTAACGCTTGAGATAGGGAACGAGGGGGCGTAGGTTCTTCGGCACCATGATGCTCTGTAGATGAAATTGTAGCAGCGGGCGGTGCGGATTTTCGGAGCGCGGGCGCTAAAGCAACGCAGGTGGCGGTAAGCAGCAGCGCAGTCCAGACGGACAGGATGCCTGCGGCGAACATCAATCCCGAGTAGAGCAGGTCGGCGCGTTCCATTCGGTTCCTCCACTGGGCAAAAAGCCGGGCGAGGACGGAGATTGGAGGTTCCGTTCCCCACCCGGGGGAGAGAGCGCCAGCAGTACCGAGTTATTGCTCGGACGGAGGCGGCGTTTGGTTTTTCATGTGCTCTTGCATGCGCGCTTCCTTGTTGGCCTCGATCTGAGCCAGTTTGGCTTTTTGATCGGCGGTCAGAATCTGCATGATTTCGGACTGCATGCGGGCATGCTCAACCTGGAGCTCAATCATGGTCTGTGCATTTTGCGTCGCCAGGGTGCGAGTTTTAGCTTCGTCGAAGGCGCCACTGGCCTGCAGAGCTTTCATGGCCTGATGATTTTGCCGCATCTGCTGCATCAGCGGTTGCAGAGTCGGCTTCTCTTTTTCGAAAATCGCCTTGACCTGGCTGTGTTGGTCAGGGGTTAAGTCGAGTTGCCGGAGCATGTGGCGGAAATCGCCGCCGGGGCCACCAAAACCGTGGCGGCCTTGTGCAATCGCGCCTGCAGCAATCAGCAGGACAGCGGCGCCGATGGCGAGAATACGTGTACGAGTTGATTTCATTGGAACTCCTTTTAGCGTGCTATTGATCTCGTAGGTTCCGGGAGACAGCCCGGACATCTATGCTGATAAGAACACCGTTCCGGAGAAGAGGAGGTAAAGAGTCAGTCAAGCGCGGTAAAGTTTTGTAAAGAGCTACTGGCTTCTAGCTACTGGCTACTAGCGAACCGGGTTTGCTAGCAGCTAGAAGCCAGCGGCTCGCAGCCGTTTCAGCAATCACAAATCTTTACTGCGTGGCGGCGAGTGAAGGTGTTGAATGATGAAGAGAATGGAACACGTACTGGTGGTGGATGACGACGTTGAATTGTGCGGTCTAGTGCAGGAGTACCTGACAGCCGAGGGGTTCAGCCTGAAGGCTGTCCATGACGGCGAACAGGGGCTGCAACAGGCGCTGACCAACGAGTATGCGTTGATCGTGCTCGACGTGATGCTGCCGGGGATCAATGGCTTCGAAGTGCTGCGGCGGATTCGCAGCGTGTCGAAGATTCCAGTGCTGCTGTTGACGGCGCGCGGCGAAGATGTGGACCGCATCGTGGGGCTGGAAATCGGAGCGGACGATTATCTTCCGAAGCCGTTTAACCCACGGGAACTGGTGGCGCGAATCCGAGCGATCCTGCGGCGCACCAAGCCCGCCAGCGCGACTGACGGGGTGCCGGAGGTGCTAACGGTGGGCGACGTGGAATTGGATCCGGCTACGCGCAGTGTGTCGCGAGCGGGGCAACCGGTCGATCTGACTTCGGTGGAATTCAATCTGCTGGAAGTGCTGCTGCGCGAGGCTGGGCGAGTGGTGACTCGGGAGCGCCTAGTGAATGCGGTACTGAGCCGGAAATTCATGCCGTTCGATCGCAGCATTGATATGCACGTCAGCAAGGTGCGGCGGAAGCTGGGCGACTCCGAAGAAAACGGCGATCACATCAAGACGATTCGCGGCGTAGGATACATGTTTGCGCGGCCGGCGGTTAAGACGAAGAAATAGAATCGCTACTGGCTTCTAGCTACTGGCTTCTGGCGATCCCCGTTTGCTAGCAGCTAGAAGCCAGAAGCCAGGAGCCGTTCCCGGAAGTTATGAAGAGCCTTTTCCTTAAGATTTTTCTGTCACTGTGGGCAGCGCTGGCGCTGTCCATGGTGCTGGCGATTCTGGTGACGATCGCATTGCGTCCGCCACGGCACGCGATGGAAAGCCAAGCCCCACAAATGCTGGCTGAAGCCGTGAACGCGTATCAGAGTGGGGGAGAGCATGGCGCCCGCGATTACCTGGAAGAACTCTGGCACACGCAGCACGTGCGGGCATTTGTCTTTGATCCGGCGGGCCATGAAGTCAGCGGACGCCATGTGCCGTCCTGGGTCGAGGACGTCCGGGAGGGCGGAGCACTGCGCGGCGGTCCGCCCCGGCACCGTGAATGGATGGACAATCTGATGCCGGACCGCATGGTGCGGCAGGCGCTGACGCTGGATGGAAAGCGGTACACGCTGGTGTTGGAGTTGCCTCCGGGACCGCGGGTATTTTTCGGTCCGCACGACATTCCGTTGCTGGGAATCGCGGTAATTTTGTCGGGACTGGTTTGCTATTTTCTGGCCTGGTCGATGACCAGTCCGGTCACGCGTTTGCGGAAAGCGGCGCAGAGTCTGGCGGCGGGCGACTTGAGCGCGCGCACGGGCGCTCCGGCAGGCGGCGGGCGCGACGACCTGACGGAGTTGATGCGCGATTTTGATCGCATGGCGGAACGGATCGAAGGGCTGGTGGATTCGCAATCGCGACTGCTGAAGGATGTTTCCCACGAACTGCGATCTCCGCTGGCCCGGTTAAGTGTGGCGCTGGGGCTGGCGCGGCAGCGAGCAGCTTCGGAGGCCGCCCCGGGAGTTGCGCCAGAGTTTGAAAACGCGTTGAACCGAATCGAACTGGAGGCCGACCGGCTGAACCAACTGATCCAGCGGTTGCTGACCATTTCGCGGCTGGAGTCGGGAACGGACGGGCTGCGAAAGACCAAATTGCCGCTGCGGGAACTGGTAGAGCAAGTGGCGCGCGACGCCGAGTACGAAACTCCCGGGCGGCGATGCCGAGTTGCGGCGGAGGCTACGGCGGATCCTGCGGATCAGTTTCTGGTGGAGGCCGATGCCGACTTGCTCCGGAGCGCGGTGGAGAATGTGGTGAGGAACGCAACGCGGTATACTGCTGAAGGCACGACGGTGGAAGTGCGACTGGAACGGCAGCGACCGGCGAATGGCGAGGAAGAGCTTATTGTTCGGGTACTGGATTCCGGCCCCGGCGTTCCCGACGAAGCGCTGCAGAAGATATTGGAGCCGTTTTATCGGCTAGACGACGCGCGCAACCGGCAGACTGGCGGCGCGGGGTTGGGATTGTCGATTGCGGATCGGGCAATCAGGCTGCACGGCGGACAACTTCGTGCATCCAACCGAAAAGAAGGTGGGTTAGAGATTGAAATCCGGATTCCGGCAGTGGCGCCGGTTGCTCTTCCCACTGGTTCCTGATACACAAATCAATGATCATCGGGTGATCGGGCCATCGGGCCATTTAAGGTCAAAGGCGCTTGATCTTCGATCGACCTGATCATCCGATCACTCGATACAATTTTTGGGAGCGTAGATGTCGAAGAAAATAGGCGGAGTGGTTGCGCTGGTGGGGCTCGGTGCCCTGAGTTTGTTTCTGCTGAATTGCGGAAGTTCCTCTTCACGACCCGCGGGAATGTTGTATGTGCTGACCCAGGGGAGCACCGGGATTGGGAACAACGTGAATTCCTATGCCATCGACTTGGACAGCGGCAACCTGTCGCTGGTCAACGCGAATGCGAGCACGTGTCCTGCGCAGGCGAGCCAGGACAATCCCGAACCGTGCGGACTTCCACTGGAGATTCTGCTCGACCCGACGGGTGCGACGGCGTACGTGCTGAATCAGGGTGCACCGGCATGTCCCGCTTGCGGGCCCGGTGAAAATAATCCTATTGCGCCTTCGATTTACCCGTATACGGTGAACTCGGATGGGAGCCTGTCAAACCCAGGCACGGCGGTAAACTGGACCACCTACCCCGACTCTGCGGTGGCCATGACGCGGGATGCCGCGGGACAGTTCCTGTTCGTGATCGATTACGGGTCTTACCCTCTTCCGGAAACTTGCCCGGCGATTGCTATGGCTGCTACGAACGCTACGCAGGCCGCGGATTTTGCGGGCTGTCCGTCCATCTCGGTGTTTGCCATGCCAAAGCCGCCCTCAACCGCGTTGACATTGTTGACATTCGTAAGCCAAAACTCTGCCTACCAAAGTCCGCTCTTCCTGAGCAAGAGTCCGAGTGCGCTTTCGCCCATTACGTTCACGCCACCCGGCGGAGCGGCCCAGGAACTTCTCTTTGTAACTAACAACTATGACCTTTGCACGGTGGCGTGCGTTCAACCAGGGAACCCGCCCCCGGCTCCGGCCCCGGCACCGCCCAATGACAATTCGGTGAGCGTGTATACCGTGAGTTCCTCGGGCGTGCTCACCGAGCAGACGCTTTCGCCTTATGCGGTGGCGGCGGTGAATCCCATCTCGGTTCAGGCGGTTTACACGAATCCGGCTGGTGAAAATTCCGGCGGCCTGTTTGTGTATGTGGGCCAGGGAGGCGTAGTCGGCGCCCTCTATCCGTTCCAGGTGTGCACAGTGGTCGGCAATGCGAACTGCACGCAGCAGCAAGTGGCTCAAGATCTAATGTTTCCATTGACAACGTGTCCGAATTTGTCTTGCCAGATACCGCCGACCTCGGCGGGACAGAACCCGGTTGCCATGGTGGTAGATCCGACCAACAGCTTTCTCTACGTGGTCGCCGAGGGAACGAGCCAGGTTTTTGGATTTCGCATTAGCACCGCGGCGGGAACCTTGACGGCGCTGAGCCCGGCGAGCTATCCGACCGGATCCGGAGCACAGCCGGGGGCGCTGGCGCTGCATCCGAGTGTAGACAACACGGGGCAGTTTCTTTACGTGTCAAACAGTAACTCGAGCAACATTATGGGCTTTGGGCTGAGCACGACGAGCGGATCGATGAGCAGTCCGCTCACGGTCGATAGCCTGCCGACACCGAGCGGGATGGCGGCGCACTAAAAAACATTGAATCATTCAATCATTTGGTCATTGAATGATTGAAAACCTCAGTTCCACGCTGGGTTTCAAATGATTCAATGCCTCAATGATTCAATGTCGCAAACGGTTTCATGATTAGGTTGGCATCCGAAGGATTAAATAGCCTCCGATGAAGCCGAAGACCAGGTCTGGGGACCAGGCGGCAACTGCGGGCGGGAGTTGGCTCAGATTGCCCATCGCCTCGAATAAGCCGGAGAGCGTCCAATAGACAACGCCGATGCCGATGGCGGTGGCAACCCCTGCCAGCGCGGTGCGCTTGCCGGCGGAAAGCGCGAAGGGAATGGCGAGGATGGCCATTACCAGCGTGATCAGCGGATAGGCAATCTTCTTTTGCAGTTGGACGCGCAGGCGGACCACGTCAAAACCACTTTGTTCGAGATCGTAAATGTAGCGGCGGAGCTCGTCGTAGCTCATTTCCGACGACTGTTTGATTTCCTTCTTGAAGTAGGCGGGCGCTTCCGCCAATTCGGGGTAAGTGGCGACATCGAACTTGCGGTAGTTCTCGATGGCAGCGCCGTTTAAGCTTCGCTCCCATCCCTGCTCGTAAACCCATCGGCCCATGGAGTTTGACCAGTGCGCGCGATCGGCAGTGATGCGATGGGTGATCTGGAAAGTATGCGGATCGAACTGGAACACGGAGATGCCACCGAAGACATCGCGGTCGGGGTCGAAGAATTGATAGTAGTAAATATCAGAATGCTGGCCGAACATCCACTGGCGCTCAGGGCGGAGGTAGGTTTGCGCGGGCTTGCCCTTGATCTGGTTGCGGAGCGCGTCCTGACGTTTGTTGGTGTAAGGGAGATAGAGTTGGTCGGAGAGAAAGAGCACGCCGGCGACGAGTGTGGCGGAGATCAAAACGGGGACGATGACGCGGTAAAGACTGATGCCAGTGGCCTTGATGGCCGTGATTTCGTTGGAACGCTGCAGCAGTCCGAAAGTGACCAGAACCGCCAGCAGCATGCTGAGGGGCGTGGTGTTATAGAGAAAATAGGGCACCACGTTCAGTAAATATTCGCCCACGGTGAGGGGCGAGACCTGATTGCGCAGAATATCGCTGAGCAATTCGAACAGGGTGAACACCAGGAGCAGCATGAGGAAAGCGGCGACGATCATCCCCAAATAGAGGGTAAAGTCGCGCAGCACATAATCGTCGAGGATGGTGGGGAAACGAAGATTAAACAAGCGCCAGCGCCGGGGCCAGCGGGTAAAGATGCTTTCGCGAAGGGGCCCCGATGCGCCGTTCAGTGGGAGAGCCGGCGCTCTAAACTTTGCAGCCTTAAACCACGACCGGATCCCAGCCAGTTCGATGGGGCGGCGTTCCGATTGCCAGAGCAGAAGAACGCCTCCGAGAAGAAACACGAAGTCGGCGAGCCAAACCCCGGCGGCGGGAGAGAGACGTCCCTGGCGCGCGAAAGAGACTCCAATCAAAGAAATCGAATAGTAAAGAAAGACCAGCAGAATGGTCAGGACAAATCCGCTGGACTTGCCACCTTTCTTGGAGGACAAGCCGAGCGGAATGCCGACCAGGGCGAGGACGATGCAGGCGGTCGGCAGGGCGAGGCGGCGGTGGTATTCGATCAGGTGCCAGCGGCGGGTCATGGGGTCGGCGGTTCGCGCGCTGCGGAGGAGTTCGGCGACATTGATCTCGCCGAGTGACGTGGGTTCGTGTTCCTGACTGCTTTGTGATGCAGGGATCTGGATGGGGATGTCAGTCGTCTGAAAGGTGGAGATCTGGTACTGGTCGGGATTCTTGGGATCGTTTTCGTGCGTGGAGCCGTTGGTGAGATGCAAGTCGAGGGTATCGGGCCCCTGGCTGACGAGCAGGCCTTCGTGGGCGAGGCTGATGCGGGGCGCGGCGGGGTCAGTCAGGTCCGCGAGGAACACGCCCTTCCAGAGGGCTCCGCCGGCCATGGCTTTGACGTCCTGTACGTAGAGGATGATCTTCGGGAATCCCTCGTAAAACACGCGCGGCTGAACTTCAAAAGAAGCTTGAGAAGACTTGAGGTCGTCCTGGAGCTCTCCCAGGGCGGTGAGCGAACGAGGCGCGAGATAGACGCTGTTGCCGAGAGCAAGCAGCCAGGCCACGACCACGAAGATCGAGATCACACGCAGGAAGGTCCAGACGCCCAGGCCGCTGGCGCGCATGGCGGTGATTTCGCTGTCCGCAGCCAGGCGGCTGAGTCCGATGAGAATGCCGACGAGCACGCCCATGGGAATGGTGTAGGTGAGGGCGACGGGGACGGTGAAGAAGAAAATTTCTGCTACGCTGGGCAAGGGCGCGCTGTTGCGGACCACCAGTTCGAGGATGCGGCCGAGGTCGCGGGTGAAGAGAACGAATGTGAAAACCGCCGCGCCGATCAGGGCGTGGGAGACGACTTCTCCCAGAATGTAGCGGGTGAGGATGCGCATCCGCAAAGGTGGTTCACTCAATTGCGAGTCTAGCATGAGATGGAGGTGGCGGGAGTTAGGGAGGTGCCGGGTTTGCCATCGCGAGAAGGCGTTGCAGCGCCTAAAGGCGCATTTCTAAACGGCACCTGCGGCACGCCCGAAGGCGTGCCCTGATACGAATCTTATTCACAGGCTTGAGGGTTACGGGAATTTATGTTTTCGAATCGCACAAACTGGCGGCTCGCACCGAATGCGCTCACGCGCGCAATCGAGGAAGCGCGCGCTTCGGGACAGGAGATACTGGATCTCACGGTCGCGAACCCGACCGAAGCTGGTATCCGTCCCGACCCGGAAATCGTGCTCGCGGCACTGTCGAATCCTGAAGCGATGCATTACGACCCTCAGCCCCGGGGTATGCTTGAGGCGCGACAGGCCGTGTGCCGCTACTATCGCGAGGCGCACGAGGTTTTCGATCTCGATCCCGAACTCCTGATTCTGACCACCAGCACCAGCGAGGCTTACTCGTATGTATTCCGGCTGCTGTGCAATCCCGGAGACGAGATTCTTGTACCCAAGCCGAGCTATCCGCTATTCGAATTTCTGGCCGATCTGTCTGACGTTAAGCTGGTTCCGTATCCGCTGCTCTACGATCACGGCTGGCAAGTCGATTTCGATTCGCTCTACAAGGCGGCCAGCACCCGATCGCGGGCCGTGATTCTCGTCCACCCCAACAACCCGACCGGCTCTTACGTCTCCGCTTCGGAGACTGTGGCGCTCAACGCTTTCTGCCGTGATTACGATCTGGCGCTGATTGTGGACGAAGTGTTTCTGGACTATGCGCACGACGGCGCGCCGCGGAGCAGTTTCGTGGCTAACGATGACGCGCTCACGTTTACTCTGAGCGGAGTTTCAAAGATTTCCGCACTGCCGCAGATGAAACTTGCCTGGGTGGCGGCGAGCGGCCGGAAAGAAGCGGTCAGCGAAGCGGGAGCGCGTCTGGAAGTCATCGCCGATACCTATCTTTCCATGAACACTCCGGTGCAACTGGCGGCTTCGGTGCTGCTGGAGCAGCGCAAGCAAATTCAGCCCATTCTTCTGGATCGTTTGCGGGTGAATCTGGCGGAGCTTGATGGGCAGCTCGCAGGTAGTCCCTCGTGCACTCGGCTGCAAGTCGAGGGCGGGTGGTATGTGGTGCTGCGGGTGCCGGCACTGGGAACCGACGAAGATCTGGCGGTTGATCTCCTGCGAAAAATGGGGGTCATCGTGCATCCGGGGCACTTCTACGATTTCGCGCAGGAGGGGCATCTGGTGGTGAGCTTGATCACCAAACCCGAAGCGTTTCGAGAAGGCGTGGCGCGGTTGCTGCAGTGCGTTGCGGGCTAGAGCTCAGAGCATGGTCCAGGCATATACTTGCACTGGCTGTTGGAAAGGATAAGTCTTTATGAATCACAAGAGCGTTTTGTTTACCGTGATTTTGGCCCTGGCATCTCTGGCGTGGGCGCAGACGCAGAGCGCACCGCCAGCAGCGCCTCCCGCCAAGGGCGGCCCCGGTCAGATGGGCATGGAACATCATCAGATGATGGAGATGCAGAAACAGCACATGGACGCCATGAAGGCTGACGTGGACAAGATGAAGGCGTCGCTTGAGCAACTGAAAGGCAACGTGGCCAAGATCAGCGATTCCGCGGAGAAGGAGCGCTGGCAAGCCAACGTGGACATGTGGACGATGATGGTTGGCCACATGGAACAGATGATGAAACACATGGAGGACATGGGTCCCGGAGGCATGTCGCATCCGGGCATGATGCACCATGGCGGCATGGGTACGCCGCCTCCGCCTCCGCCAAGCGAACCGCAACCGCAGTAAGGTTGTGTTACGGTACTGCAGCGTCAACGGCTAGAGCCGTCGTTGATTTTGTGCACTTACGGCGTGGCTGAAGCCGCGCCCCTTCAAAACAGAGGCAAGAATCCAAGTTTTTCCGCAAGCTGCTAGTGGAGCATTCATGTCTATAACTCGTCGTGGATTTCTGGAGTCGGCGGTCGCCGCATCCCTGGTGACCGGTTTGAACGCAGAGATTAAGGATGAAAGTTTGCGGCCGGGCAAGCGGCCGATCATCATCTGCGCCAAGAATGGCCTTAATTACCTCGATGACGCATTCGCTTTCCTGAAAAACGGCGGCGACACATTGGACGCTGCGCTGCGCGTGGTCAAGGGTCCGGAAGACGATCCCAACGACGATAGCGTCGGGCTGGGCGGACTTCCGAACGAAGAAGGGGTGGTCGAACTTGACGCTTGCTGCATGCATGGGCCTACGCGGCGCGCCGGATCGGTGGGCGGCGTGCGGAACATCAAGAATGTTTCGTTGGTATCCAAAGCTGTGATGGAGCACACCGGGCATGTCATGCTGGTCGGCGACGGCGCCGAACGATTCGCCGTTGCCGTAGGTTTCCCTCGCGAAAATCTGCTTACCGAACGGTCGCGCAAAATCTGGTTGCTGTGGAAGGAGTATCACTCGACGGACGACTGGTGGGGACAGGGAATGTCGGACCCGCAGTGGAAGCCGCCGTCGTTACCGACAACTCCGCCAACTACCCCACCGCAATCCGAACTTTGGGAGCAAGGCCTCCGACGCCTGGAAGAGCGCGCAGACCAGCTGGGCATCGAACGGGAATTCCGCATGGCGGCAATCCGGCGCGTTCTGGTTCCACCGCACGGGACCATTCACTGTTCCGCGCTTAACGACAAAGGTGAAATCTCCGGTTGCACGACGACCAGCGGACTGGCTTTCAAACTCCCAGGGCGTTGCGGCGATTCGCCGATTATCGGCGCCGGATGCTACACCGATCAGGATGTGGGCTCGGCGGGCGCCACTGGCAGCGGAGAAGAGAACATCAAGGTTGCCGGAGCGCACACCATCGTCGAAAACATGCGGCACGGCATGTCGCCGGTCGAAGCAGGCATGGACGCGCTCAAGCGCGTTGCCCGCAACTACAACAATGACATGAACAAGCTCAAGTTCATGGACATGACCTACTACATCCTGCGCAAGGACGGCGCTTACGCCGGCGTGTCTCTGTGGAGCGGCGCTGCGGATAAGCCAAAGAAGTTCGCGGTGCATGATGGCAGCAAGCGCTTGGAGGCCACAGTTCCGTTATTCAAGGGCGTCTCGCATGAATTCCCGCCATTCCCGGTGGTGCTGCCGGAGGAGCTACGGAAGGATTCGGTCTACATGAAGTAAAGCGGCGAGCTTCGAGCTACTCGCCTTGAGCGCGGTTCCACTCCGTTCCTTCGGGTGTACAAATGGGCTTGTTCGGACTGCCGCTTCACGGGCTTTTTCCGCGTGCTTGGCTCTGTCGCCGGTTGGCCGCAGCGGGGATTTTTCTCGGGTGCGTATTCTGGACGACGCTGAGCCTTTGTCAAACGCAGGATCGCGTCCTTTGCAATGGCGGGAGCGGAAGTTTTGATGCGGAGTTTCGCACTGGGATCAGGGTGCACGTGGGGGCGGCGCGAAACGGGGAATTGGCGACGCGTGCTTGCGCGGCAAAGCTTAGCTGGGAAAACCAAGAACTGGTGGTCGCAACGGGCGTGGCGCAGCTTGATCTCGACGCATTCGGCGTGGACCTGGGGGATGGCATCCCGATGGCCGCTTTTCAGATCAAGAAGTCCGACGCTGACTGCTGCATGGAATATAAGCTCTATTCCCTGGAAAAGCCGCCGCGTTTATTGCGCACCATTACCGGAGGAGATTTCTACAGCGCGTCGGATATCGATCTTGATGGAAGGGCCGAAATCTGGACTACAGATGCGGCTGCGCTGAATGGCTTCGAAAATCTGGCCTTGGGCGAATTGGACTCGGCTCCGGGCGTGGCTTTCCGGTTTGCACACGGACGATTGCTGGATGTGAGCGCCGAGTTCCAACGTTACTTCGACGATACAATCGCGAAAATACGGGCTGGGATGCGCTCGCAGGATCTGGAAGACTTCAAAGGCAGCGATGGCAAATTGGTGGCAACACCCTCCACGTCCGCGGAGCGGTTGCACCGCTTGCGGATGGCGAAGATCAAAATTTTGGAACTCGTTTGGGCTTATCTCTACAGCGGACGCGAGCAGGAGGCTTGGCGTTCCCTGGCTGAAATGTGGCCTGCTGCCGATGTCGATCGGATTCATGCCGCCCTGGAGAGTGCTCGGGCTCGTGGAATTCACAGTCAAGCTGACGGTGTGTCCACGGGTTCTCCTCGGGGCAGGGAAAAACGTGCGCACATATTTGACGCTGTTAGCCGGTCGGGACCGAACCGCAAATTGGAGGTCATCCCTCCTAGGGCCATCCTGCTTCTGCGCCCTCCCGTGCCGAAGGTTCGGCGGCAGGGCGGGGCGGAGGCGGAATGGTTCCTGGATCTTGTGATTGACGGAGCAGGAAAAGTGAGATCGGCCGAACCGGCGGGGAAAGTGAAAAACGTGGACTCAGACCTTATCAACGCAGCATTGGCCTGGAAATTCATTCCGGCATTCAAAGATGGTCGACCAGTGGCGAGCCGGTTGCGCCTGGCTGTGACTCCAAGACAATAAATCTGATTCTCTTAATGACGCGTAGTCCTGCCCCCATTTGAAGATGAGAGCCGGGATGCCACCTTGCCACCAAAGGCGGTTTCGCTCCTTCCGACCGGGTGTACAATGAATTTGTCAGGGTCGCAGCTTCACGGACTTTCTTTCCGGGTTCGAGGCTCGAAAATGAACGTTCACGTCAGTTACAAGGTCCACAAAACTCCCGACATCGAAAAAGAAATCAGCCACCAGATCGAAAAAATTCAGAAGCGGATTCAGGTCTTCCGGCCTGAACTGGTTCATTTGAAAGCCATTGTCGATCAGAATTCGACGCGCCCTGGAACGCTGGTCTCCTTGAATCTGCGTTTGCCCTCGGGCCAACTGACGGTCCAAGAGAAAGCTCCCAGCGCCACCGCGGCCATCAAGGCTGCCTTCGACGAACTCATCCAGCAGATCGGGCGGCATAAGGAATTGCTGCGCTCGAGCCACAAATGGCGGCGCTGGCGCGGAGGGGCGCAGGAATCTCCGGAGCCCGGCGTGCCCTTCGAGCAGACGCTGGCAGCGGTCATGCCGCCTACGATTTCCGCCGACGATATCGGCTCCTATGTGAACGTGAACCTTGGCCGCCTCGAGCGTTTTGTGGAGCGGGAGCTCCATTTCCGCCGCGCCGACGAGGAGATTCCGGAGGATGGTCTCTCCACCCCCGAGGTGGTGAACGAAGTCATCGCGCGAGCTCTCGGGGGTAACGACCGTCCGGAAAAACTATCGCTCGAGCCTTGGCTTTACCACCTTGCCCTGCAAGCGATGAACGAGATGACGGCGCGCCTTCGTGAATTGGAGAGTCCCGAGGCTCTGCATCTCGAAGACAGCCGCCGCCGTCAGAATGTCCAAGCTTCGGACGAAGTTGGATTGCAATTCCATCAGCCGGACGAGGGTTGGACGCGGGAAAGCGCTATCCCCGATCGCCGGGTGTCTACTCCGGAGCAGGCGGCGTACTCCGACGAAGTGATTGCTTTGGTGCAAGCCGCTCTCCGCGGGGCCGACCGCACCGACCGTGAAGCTTTCCTGCTTTACGGCATAGAAGGCTTTTCCCTCAACGAAATTGCCGCCATCACCGGGCGGCATGTGGAGGCGGTGCGCGAGTCCGTGCAGCGGGCGCGCGACTGCGTTCGCTCCGCGCCTTCCATTGCCAACGAGTTCCACCAGGAACTCTTGGTCAAAACTCGAATCTAAGCGGCTCAGAACCAGCATCTCAGTATTTAAGGAGCGTCGAGATGATGACCCGGGATGAAATCCGTGAGTTGGCGGCCTTTCAAGTGGACGAAAACAAAGGGGCGTGTGCCCTGAGTTTCTACTTCCAGCCCGATCCTCCGCAGGATCGCTCGCATCGCCGTGAGGTCATTGTTGCCAAAGATGTGGTGAAGCAGGCGCTGAAAAGCGCGGCCGCGATCGGCAAGAACGGATCGCTGCATGCCGACCTGGATCGCGTGCTGGAGGTGGCCACGAACCTGCGCGGGAATGCCCGCGGAAGGGCAGTGTTCGCCTGCTCGGCTCAGAATTTCTGGAGGGAGTACGAATTGCCGCCGCATCTTGGAGGCACGCAAATTTATCTTCAACCCCGCTTTCAGTTGAAACCGCTGGCAGCTTTGCTGGGAGCGCAACCGGCGCTGTGCGTGGCCATGGTCGACCGGCAGCGGGCCCGCATCTTTGATCTCCGACTGGATGATCTGCGGGAACGCGGAGCCATAGTCCATATGCTCTCGCGCAACGCTTCCAGCTACGGATACAACGGCTACGAAGGCGGACATGCGGAACGGCGTGTGTCAGAAGAAGCGCTCCAGCATTTCAAGTCGGTTTCCGAGCGCTTGCGGATCGACTTCGAAAAAGGTATCTGGGAGCGGCTCATTGTCGGTTGCCAGGATGCCAACTGGCCGGAGTTCGAGGCCCACCTGCATCCTTACGTGAAGCAGCGCTTGATTGGGCGATTCTCTGCTGACGTTGCCAGCGTTTCGAATGAAGAGATTCGCGATCACGCCGGCGCCGTCCTGAATCGCTGGATGGCGGAACGCGCTTCGCGGAAGGCGAGCGAAGCGGTGGATCTTGCCAAGTCCAACGGACGCGGGGTCACCGGCCTGCGCCGCGTGCTGCGCGCATTGGAAACCGGGGAAGTGCAGAGCATTTTTCTCGCTGAAAACTATTCGGCTCGGGCGGTTGAGTGCCCGAATTGCGGCCACATCGATGCGCATGTCGTCCCGTTGTGCGTGGCTTGCGGAAGCCGCACTCGCGAACTCGCCGACGTCTCGGATGCCATCATTCCGATCGCGATCCGTCGCGACATCGAATTGTTCTACCTCAAGGAACACAGCGATCTGGATAACGCCGGGAACATCGCGGCGCTGCTGCGCTTTCGGTCGGATCAGACTACGGGGCAGATTGAGGTGGCATCGTAGGCGAGGTCAGAGGTTAGAGGTCAGATTGCAGAAGTAAAACCCTTTGGTCAAGAGTTCGCGGGTTTTACTTCTGCAATCTGACTTCTGACCTCTAACTTCTTTACAATGGATCGGATGATTCACAAGATCCTTCCTGTCGGCCCGCTGCAATGCAACTGCTCGATCATCGGCGATGAGACCACGCACGAAGCCATGGTCATCGATCCGGGTGACGACATTGAGGACGTTCTTACCATCGTCCGCCAGCACAAGCTGGCGGTGAAGCAAATCGTCATCACCCACGCGCACATCGATCACGTGGGCGGAGCGATGAAGCTGCGTGCGGTTACTGGCGCGCCCATCCTGCTTAATCAGAATGACTACGCGCTGCTGAAGATGCTTGACGTGCAGGCTACATGGGTAGGCATGGCCGCGCCGGGTGAAGTTGCGATCGAAGCGAGTATCGCGGATGGCGAACGACTGCGGACTGGCAGCTTGACCGCGAACGTTCTCCACACGCCGGGACACACCGAGGGCAGCGTTTGCCTCTATTTCCCCGCGGAACAAATGCTAATCGCGGGCGACACGCTGTTCGCCGGCAGCATTGGACGCACCGATCTACCAGGAGGCTCGTTCGAGAAAATCATGCGCTCGCTGCACGAACGAGTGCTAACGCTGCCGGATGAGACGATTGTGATTCCGGGGCACGGGCCACGTACGACCATTGGAGAGGAAAGGGAAGAGAATCCGTTTCTGAAAGGCTAGGTGTCAGGTCTCAGGTGTCAGGTCGCAGGAAGAACTCTGTGCGGGTAGACGTAAATGCGAGAAGCTTGAAATCCGAACGTTCAGATTTTGGCTTTCCTGGGACCTGAGACCTGACACTTTATTTTTGCGTTGGCGCCTGATTTTGCGGAACCGTCGGCGGGACGGATGGGGCTGGCGTCGCCGGCTGCGACTTGGTCTGCGAAGGCTTTACTCCAGAGAGCACGGAGGTGGGTCCAGTTTTCCGCGCGGCAAAGATCGAGAGCGTGATGGAGGTGATCATGAAGATGATCGCGGACCATGTGGTCGCGCGGGAAAGAGCCGAAGCTGCGCCCCGTGGGCCAAACGCAGTCTGGCTGCCCTGCCCGCCAAAAGCCGCAGCCAAGTCGCCGCTCTTTCCGCTCTGCAGCAACACTACGGCAATCAGGAAGAAACAAACGAAAACGTGAACCAGCAGGATCAAAATGGTCATTGCAAACAAACTCCGTCGGGGCCGCGGCCCGTTTCAAATTCCGGTGGAATTAAAATGATGGTGCGGAAGGGGGGATTTGAACTACTCCATCACGTTGATAACACGTAACTTACTGATTCTGCATTCGGCCCAAAAGCCCAAATGCCCCACAATCCCGCTTCCATTGTACGTTTATTGTACGGCGAACACGCGCACAAGAGAAAACCGCGCCGAAGGCTTTCTCTCAATCCTACCAGCATTAGTTTGACATCCGCCCCTCCCCTCGGTCAAGGCCACCGTTCGAGAATGCCTGGGTTGGTGAGCGCGCTTCGAAGCACGTCTCCGGATCTCGTAGGGGTTGTCTTCGTCTGCACACTCTTCAATAAGAACAAAACCCATTTTCCCTCAACCCTAGCGCTTCGTTCCTAACGACGCAGATTCTTTATGACCTCGTGCGCCCACGTCCCGAAAGCAATTGCTCTGCCTCCCCATTTAGACAGAATCTCCGCAACGGAGTCCGCATTCCGATACCATCCTGCCGTCCTGTTGCGAAGCCTACCGTCCGAAGACCTCATCGATCTTCGCCATGATTTTCTCAGCCCAATGAATGCTTGCGGCGATGAGTTTGTCCGTTCGTGGGCTTCCTTGCGGACCTCCGAACAAATCATCCGCCGTCTGCATGTGGAGACTCGCCAGAATCGCCGCCCGGCCCCGATGACTCTCTTACGACTCTCGTCCATTCCGGCATCCTACGCCCTTTCGCCTTTGATTCGCTATAGAATTGTGCTACTGTTGCGGTAGAGGATTCTTGCTTGTGAGTACCGAATGGATTGAGCAACAGAACGCGGCAACCCATCGTGCCGCTGCTGAGGCTGAGGCTCGTAGCCAACGAGCCGTAGACGCAGCGGGGCGAGTTGCGAATCAAGGGCCGGAGGTATTCCAGCGTTTTCTCAAAGAACTCAAAGTCAACACTGACGCTCTGCCGAACCTTGTGGGTGAAGAACTCTCTGGGAGCACATCTCCACAAGGGACGACAAGTTGCCAAGTCAACGTCACGTGGCACAACATCCGCTACCGGCCGAACATCATAAGCTGGAATTTCCACTACTCGCCCCAAGGAATCCGGCTTGTCGTATGGGAGCAGCCGGAACTTCTTTTTCACTTTCGTCTGAACCACGACAGTGAAGTCGGAATTGGATACGGGGACAGCGTTGTGACGCCTGAGAAGATGGCAGAGTTGACTGTCAGAAAAATGCGAGACCTCGCCAGAACCACTCGGTAAATCCGATGAGTGAAACTACGTTTACTGTCAAAGGGAACGGGGTCGGACGAGTTCGTCTTGAATCGACCGACATTATCGGAACGGGCGGGCCAGCGAATCCTCAATTGGTCTTGGGGCTGAAGTTCCAACTTCTCCCGCTCGGCCCGACAACCTACACGCTATTGAGAGTGAGCGGCAAGATTTACGTGTCGAATGAAAATCACCCTGTGGCGACGGTCGAGCATCCGCCTATAGCCGAAGATTCGATGCCGAATCCCTATGACCGAACAGTGAACTTGAGCGTGCCGCTGACGCTGACGCAGATAAAACATATCGAAGAACTTCGCAGCGGAAGCAATCTGCTCTTGAGAATCATCTTGTCCGGGTTGGTAGCCTTGAAACAGACCAACGAATTTGAACGGCTACAGGATATGACTCTTCAGGTCACAGTTCCACGTTCGCACTGGATTGATACGGCGCTGAAGGCTTGGGGAGTATCTGACCTGAGATTGCTTGAGGTCAACTTCCCCGGAGACAGCCGAAAGGAAATGGCGACGGCGCGTGCGCGACTAGGACGGGCTGAGGAACTTTACCGAATTGGGGACTATCCTCATGTGTTGACGGAATTGCGTTCAGCATTCAACGCGATGGCAGAGTGCTACTCGGCAAAGGAGATCGATAGAAGTACGTGGGAGAAGATGCTCGCTCACGCCCACGCAGGTGTTCGTGACAAACTTCTGGATTCATTCGCCGCGTTCCGCCAGTTCCTACATCTCGGCCCACACGAGCCACTGCCAACAGCGCAAAGCCCGACGCCCATCTCTCGCCAGGACGCCCGATTCGCCTTGGTTGTGGCACACGCGATATTTGAGTATTTCTCATCCGAGAATTGGCCCGGCATATAACGTCCAGGGAACGCTATTCGAGTTCGCTGGGCAACCTAATAATCATTGTCGCGGCGAGGCGCGACTGACAGCATGGCAGACAAGACCAGACCGGAAGAGTTGCATGACGAGTACCGGAAGAAAGTGTGGGAAGACACCAAGTCAGGCACCGAAAACTTCGACAAGTATCTTCTGACATTCTCAAGCGGAGCACTCGGTCTGTCGTTGGCGTTCATCAAAGATGTCGCTCCAATTGGACGGGCTGTTTGGATTCCGTCGCTTTTAGCGTCATGGGTTGCCTTCCTACTGTGCATCTTGGTCACACTGGTTTCGTTCCGAATCAGCATCCTCGCGCTTGAGGGAATGGTTCCATACCTCGACGAGTTTTATTTGAGAAACAATGCTGAGGCTTTCGACAAACACCGTGAAAGTCGCTTGACAAAGGCCGTGGAGTGGTGCGCGTGGGTGACCTGACCGATCTTTTGTACCAAGTGGAATGTTAGTGTAACGCCTCTTTGGACAATTGTCCGTAGTCGTCGCCGGGGGTGTGGGGATGTGGGAAACGCGAAGCGTTTTCCATATCTCCATGCCCCTCTTGGTTCGGCAAGATGGCTTGTGGCGCCGGTGGTCTGTAGCCCAGTGCCGAGTGCGGCCGTTCCGTGTTGTATTCCACGCGCCACCTCTCCGTCAGAATCTGTGCCTCCTTCAGCGAGTAGAAGATCTCGCCATTCAAGAACTCATCTCGCAGCTTCCCGTTGAAACTCTCACAGTACCCGTTCTCCCACGGGCTCCCAGGCTCGATATAGAGCGTTTTCGTGCCCAGCTTTCCCAGCCACTTCCGCAACTCTTTGGCAATGAACTCCGGCCCATTGTCCGAACGGATGTGCTCTGGGATCCCGCGCAGCAACATCACATCCGCCAACGTTTCGATCACCTGCAAACTCCCCAAGCGCCGTGCCACCCGCAACGCCAAGCACTCCCGCGTATACTCGTCGATCAGCACCAGGATACGCAGCGCTCGTCCATCGTGCGTCATCGCTTTCACAAAATCGTAGCTCCACGCATGATTCGCCCGCTCCGGTCGCAACCGTACGCACGAACCATCGCCCAGCCACAACCGCCCTCGTGGCCGCTGTTTCTGCGGTACCTTCAGCCCTTCACGTCGCCAGATCCGCTGCACTCGATCCTTCCCCACCGGCCACCCCGCATCCCGCAACAGCACCGTGATGCGCCGGTAGCCGTACCGCCCATACTTCGCCGCCAGGGCCAGGATCGCCTGCGTTAGCTCGTCTTCGTCCGTGCGCCGCAGCGGCACATAGCGTTGTGTTCCTCGCCATTGCCGCACCACTCGGCACGCCCGCCGCTCACTCACTTCATACTCCTCGCGGGCATGCTCTACGGCGCACCGACGTCGCTCCGGGCTTAGAAGTTTCCCTCCGCAATATCCTTCAGGATCTGCTTGTCCAACGACAGCTCCGCGACCAGCCGTTTCAACTTGCCGTTCTCTTTCTCCAGTTCTTTCAGCCGCTTGGCCTGGTCCATCTTCAAACCGCCGTATTCCTTCCGCCAGCGGTAGAACGTCTGCATGGTGATCCCGGCTTCCTTGCAGGCTTGTGGGGTGGTTTTTCCGTTCGCGATGCTCACTTCAATCTGCCGCAGCATCGTCACGATTTGCTCTGGCTTGTACCTCTGGATGGGCATGACCTGCTTTTCCTCCAAGTGGATTCTCTCTCATTCCACTTGGTACAAATTTTCCCGGTCAGGTCAGTGAATGAGAGGTGACCAAGCACTGCGTTGTGTTTTGGAGCAGGTAATTGGCAATGCGCCGTTGCGTGTGCGGGGGTAGGGCAATCTCCGGTTCCTCCATGGCAAAGATCACATTGTCTTTCTTAATCTCGGCGATAAAAGTCAGCAACGCGAGAACAAGCGTATTGAGCGTGCCCGTGCCGACCTCCTGGAAGGGAACCGGGTCCTGACCGGCCGACGTTTTAAGGAAGAAACTAATTGTCTTTCTGAGGTGCTCTCGCGTCAACTGCGACACGAAAAGCTGCGTGGCGGGACCATTTGTTTCCAGGTGGATATACTGGCCAAGGCGTTTTTCGATATTTTCCAACACCGGCCCCAAATCGGCGGCCCCCTCGTGGATTGGAGGGTCAAGCTCTCTTAGCCGCTTGATGGTGGTTTCCCAGATCCCTGTGCGAATGTCACGTTGTTTGAGGATGATGTCCAGAAGTGACCCACGCTCAAGACTCAACGCGCGGGATCCGGTGCGAAGAGCGCGTAGATACAAGAAGCCGAAGAGCCGTTTTATGTTTCTTGGAACTCCGGCAAGCCCGCCCTCGGAATTCGGCGGGCCGTCGACGAAAAACGTTTGGGCCTCAAACTCGTCTTCCTCCCGATTGTACGAAGCGATAGTTTTGAGCCTGAGACATTCGCATACGCGGGGATCATCGACGACATCAGCCTCGCCCTGACCCAGGACATCTTTTTTGTCTAAATGCCAATGATGAGCGTGTGGAGCGCACTTGTTGGCGACTTCCTCGGAGAGTTCGGTCAACGTTACATCGATCTCAATCGGGATTGGTGTCTCGCCATCATCCTCAAGGTATCGCGCGTTGTAAAAATCAAATTCCTCGACTGGAGGAAACCTTGACAGACGCTCCGGGCCAAGCACTAATTCGAGGGCTTCGCAGACGGTGGACTTTCCGACATTGTTCATACCGAGGAGCAGGGTATGACCGGCGAAGTCAAGACAGGCGCTCTTGATACCGCGAAAATTCCTGATCTCCAGCCGTGCAACTCTCATACCTACGCCTTCCAACTAGAGTTACCGTCACTGCTAGGACCTAGCTTACCAGCCTGTCTTCCTCAAAAGGGGATGTCCTCGTCGAGAACTGTCACCATTCCGTGCGTTGTGGGATTCGCGACCTCGCCGACGTATGGTCCTCGTCATCGTGCCTCTTCCTGTGACCCACTAACGGACGGGTTCGGAGTCAACTTAACAGCCGCAGGCTTGCGTCAAGGCACTTTCGCGGCATAAACGATGATTCCCTACGGGCTGCCCCTCATTTATTCCACGGTTGCCTGTGACGCCGCGCCTCCAGTGCGGCTGTTCCTATTGCCTCTCTCGCCCCCGTCGTGGGGGTCACATCAAGAAAAGAGGCAAACCATGACGACGAAGACTCTCAGCAAGAACGACCTCGCGCAGTTCACCGGCAGCGAAAACTGGTATCGGCACGGGATCAACCGCAACGTTCTCTATACCGACGGCGCGCAGTACGTTGCCGAGCGCGGTGGGGCGTATTGGCTTCTGGACGAAATCGCGATCATTCAGCCCTATAACAAGGCTGTTGCCGCCCAGGAATTTCAGGTCTGGAAGCTCGCCGTACGTCCCGACCGAACCGCTACGCTTACGTGCGATGATGGCAACGGCAACATCGTGTTCAGCAAGGTGATCGAGCACACGGATTTTCCGCTGGATGAAATCACGCTGTACTTCGCCAACAACGTGATCCACTTGCCGAGCGAGTACTGAGCAACGTTAAGCCCGCGCTGGCGTCCTCGCTGGCGCGGGTCTCTTGTTTCACCTCGCATCAGCCGATCAACAAAGGCAGCATACGAGGGGAGTATCGGTCATTTCTGACCCAGCTATTCCTGTTGGGAATAGGTGTCGCCCGAGAATTCATTGGACAATTTAAGCATGTGGAATCAAGTTGGTTAACATCCAGCTGCGGTTGAGGCTTGTACCATGTCTGACTCCGCTAGAAGACCAATAGAGCCGTCTGACGGTTTCCGTCCGGTTTCCGTCGGGTCATCATTAGGCCCTTTCGATTTGGCGAATGAGAAGCACTACTCGGTGATCGAGATCGCCAAACTTTGGGCGCTCAGTGAGAAGACAGTGCGAAGGATTTTTGAACGGGAACCGGGCGTAATCCGCTGGAGCAGGGAAGAGAAGTTGCACAAGCGCGGATATCGCACGTTGCGCGTGCCAGAAACGGTTCTTCATCGCGTACATCGCAAGCTTCGAAAAGCAAGCTGACGATTATCGACGGTTGCTGCAAAGGGCCGAGAGTTGCTAAGCGTGCTTCTTCACGAGCCGCAGTCCCTGGAGCCGCCAGCTCTTTTCCACGGACGAAACTAATTGCTCCTGACGGGCCTTGACGAAAGGAGCGTAATGCCGCTCAGTGGTCTTCACGCTAGCGTGTCCCAGCAGAATGGACACTTGGTCAATGGGAACGCCTGCCAACAGTAGTTCTACGGCAAAAGTGTCCCGGAGCATGTGGGGGTGAGCCCTCTTGTCGAGTTTTGCCCACTTGAAGAGGCGCTGCAAACTGGCGTGCCAGCAATTGCTGGCGCGATAATGCAACCCATTTCCAGTCCAGAAGAAGTAGCGCGAATTGGTGTTTTCGACTGTCCTCAAAAGCTCGACTACGTGAGGCGGCAGCGGTACGTATACTGGCAGCCCTGTTTTCTGCTGGTATAGAAACAGGCGATTTTCCGTCAGGCGCGCCCGCTCAAGTGTTACCGCATCATTCAGGCGCAGTCCGCTGTAGCGCATGAGAAGCAAGAGGCCCCGCACTCGGACCCTGTGTCCAGGATTCGTGCTCCAATGAGACAGATCGTAGGTTACGTTCACCAACTTCTGAAACTCTTCTTGCGAAAAATAATCAGTGGGGACAGGTCGGACCTTGATTGAGCCCAATTCTTCGACCGGGTTCTGTTTCAGCCAGCATTTACGCACACAGTAGGAGAAAAACGAGTGCCAGCGTTCCTGCCGTTTCTGGGCGGTGATGGGTGCGACCTTCCAGGATCGACTGAGCAGGCCAAGTTCGTCGTCCGTGAATTCGTCAATGTAGGTCAGGCCTCGACCCTGCGCAAAGCTAACCAGCTCACGCTGCATCAACGAAAATTTGTAGAGCCAGCTATGCGATAACCGCTGTCCCTGCTTCCTTGCGATGAATGCGTCGAGCGCGGCCTCTGCGGTCACGCGTGCCGGCGTGGGGTCGGCCGCCTCCGCCTCCATCAGCCGCGCCTTCTTTTCCGCCTTTTCCCAGGCGCGAGTGCGGGCGCTGACGCGCACGAAGGCGCCTGTCGTTTCGACAGTGCCCATGATCCATTTCGGGCAGTGGCAACGCCTGTAATAGGGATCTGACTGCGCGCAAGGAGGGTAGTGACGAGTGTAGACGCTCAACATAAATGCCTCCGGGAGAAGGTGAGCCCACCGGAAGCATTGTACGATAATTGTACGAAACTAGGTAGCTGCCTGTAACCTATTCAATCTACAGCCTTAATATTGGTGCGGAAGGGGGGATTTGAACCCCCACGCCTTTCGGCGCCACCCCCTCAAGATGGTGTGTCTGCCAGTTCCACCACTTCCGCTTTAAAATCAATATCTTATGCTATGAGGTTAAACCGGGAACGCCATTACACGACCGACCCGGCGCTTACTTCCAAATGTCTTTATACACGTTCAAACGAGGCGGTTCAAGTTAGCCGGTAGTGCATCAAGTCTCACATTTGCATGACGTCCACAGTGCATTTATCGTGAGAGCTCGCTGACTTCATCCCTCTATGAACCCTAGGGTTTTCTTCTGGTCGCTTACGTCGGCACTGGCCGGCTTCCTTTTCGGGTTCGACACAGTCGTCATCTCGGGCGCGGAAAAAACGATTCAGTCGCTCTGGGGGCTTAGTCCCGGACTGCACGGGATTGCCATGGCTTCCGCCCTCTACGGCACGGTGGTGGGAGCGCTGGTCGGGGGCTGGCCTGCGGACCGATTCGGACGCAAAGCGACGCTGCTATGGATCGGCGTTCTTTACTTGGTTGGTGCGGTCGGATCAGGGTTGGCGACGAACGTCGCCACGTTCATCGTGGCGCGGGTTATTGGCGGTCTGGGCATCGGCATTTCGACCGTGGCGGCTCCGCTCTACATCTCCGAAATTGCGCCGCCGCGGCAGCGCGGACGGCTGGCCGGCATGTTCCAATTCAACATTGTTTTCGGCATCCTGATCGCTTTTGTGTCGAACGCGCTGCTGGCGGGCATTGGAATCAATGCCTGGCGATGGATGCTGGGTGTGGCCGCGTTCCCCTCGCTCGTCTACGCTCTGCTTTGCTTCGGCCTTCCGGAGAGTCCACGCTGGTTGTTGGGCAGGAAGGGCGATCGGGCGGGCGGGCTGAAAATCCTACAACGCATTCAGCCCGAGGCTTCCCAAGCTGAGATTGAAGCCGAGGCGAACGAGATCGCGGCGGCTTCTTCGGAGGAAGCTTCGTCGGCGCATTTCTGGACGCGTCGTCTTCGTAAGCCCATCCTGCTTGCCATTCTGATTGCGTTCTTCAACCAACTCTCCGGCATCAACGCCGTTCTCTACTTTGCGCCGCGCATCTTTGAACTTACGGGACTCGGGGCGAAGGCCGCGCTGCTGCAATCGATCGGCATCGGGGTCACCAATCTCGTTTTTACCTTTGTCGGTCTCTGGTTGATTGACCGGTTGGGACGACGCACGCTTCTGTATATTGGCTCGTTCGGCTACATCGGTTCTCTGGGTCTGGTGGCGTGGGCTTTCTTTACCGAACATTTTGCGATTGTGCCGGTTTGCATTTTCGCCTTCATCGCTGCGCACGCCATCGGTCAGGGAGCCGTCATCTGGGTTTTTATTTCCGAGATATTTCCTAATCGGCATCGAGCCGAAGGTCAAGCCCTGGGCAGCTTCACGCATTGGATCTTCGCCGCTTTGCTTACTACGTTTTTCCCGCGCATGGTTTCCAGTTTTCCACCCGGTTACGTTTTCTCGTTCTTCGCCGGCATGATGGTGCTGCAACTGATTTGGGTGAAGACTCTGGTACCGGAGACGAAGGGCGTGCCGCTGGAACAGATCCAGAAACAGTTGGGGATCGAATAGGATCGCCATGGGTTTTCGCGTTGTCGGTGTCGGAGAAGTGTTGTGGGACTTGCTTCTCAGCGGGCCGCAGTTGGGTGGAGCGCCGGCCAACTTCGCGTATCATGCGCACGCCCTCGGGGCAGAGGCCTACGTCGTCACGCGCGTGGGGAATGATGACTACGGGCGCGAGATCATTCGGCGCTTTCGCGAGATGGGCCTGCCCGATACCGCCGTACAAGTGGATGACACGGTGCCGACTGGGATTGCTAAGGTCGAACTCTCAGGCGATGGGCTGGCTCATTTCACCATTCCGGAAAAGGTGGCGTGGGACTTCCTGGCTCTGACCGGGGAAGCACTGGCGGTCGTCGGTGAGGCGGACGCAGTATGTTTCGGAAGCCTGGCTCAGCGGTGCGAGCCGTCGCGCAGCACAATTCAACAATTAGTTACGGCGGCGCCAGCGGACGCGCTGCGCGTTTTCGACATTAACCTTCGGCAGCAGTTTTATTCGCGTGACGTGATTGAAGACTCGCTCCGGTTGGCAAACGTTTTGAAGCTGAACGATGACGAACTGCCAGTCCTGGCGGAAATGTTTAAGCTCGCCGACGCAGACGACGGCTTCGCTGCAGACACGCGGACAAGAGTGTCCGCGCTACACGAGATCAAACGTCAGATCGAGTGGCTGGCGGAGAGTTTTGGTCTGCGCCTGGTTGCACTCACGCGCGGGGCGAACGGCAGTTTGCTCTGGCAGGGGGGACGGTGGTCGGATTGTCCATCTCATCCCGTGAAGGTCGTCGACACCGTGGGCGCAGGAGATTCATTTACCGCCGCGCTGGTTTTGGGACTGCTCCGGAAGATGGACCTAGACGAAATCAATAAGATTGCCAACGAAGTGGCACGCTATGTTTGCTCCCAGGCGGGGGCGACGCCGGCTTTGCCGCCGGAATTTGCCAAAAAGTTCTCGGGCAGGCCGCGGTGAGCATCGGGCGGAGTCGACAGCATCGCTTCCCACCCTTTGCGAAAAGCGCGCGAAGGATGGGGCACCCCCAAGACAGGTGCTGCAAATGGCGACCCGCAGGTTAGGAGCCGAGTTTCAGTAGCGCTTCACGGAGCCGCTCGTGGCGCTGCGTGAGGTGAAGATAGAGCATCTCGTCGGCCTTGGACTTGCTGCGGATGATTCGGAGCAGCGCTTCTTTGTCTTCGCGCGTCCAACCCTCAAGGCCGGGAACCAGTGCCAGGACCACGGCAAAATTCTCAAAGCTGGCGCATTCGGAAGGTGTCCACGAAGAGGTATCCACGCCGAGAATCCGCGCTACCGCGCGCGCCGATTCCTTGCGCAGGCGGTGGCTTTCGCCTTGAAATTCTTGTGCCATCCGTCGATTCACTCGCAGGCCAATGTTGCGTGTGCTGAAGGTGTCCCAAGCTCCTACCTGGCTGCCCGGCAATTCGTAGAACACGTGCCCAGCAGCCAGGCGACGCAAGGTTCTGGCGGGTGTGCGGTATTTGGTTCTTCCTAGCTTAGTAGCGGCGGCGATTCTGCCTTCCTCGCGTTCCGCCAATCTCTGCAAATCGGGGCGGCCCGGTCTGAAGCCTAGCTTCCGGTAAAACCAGAAGGCGCCCGATTCAATGGCTTCTTCGTTGTCATGGCCCAGTTGATATGGGTAGACCGAGATGCAGGTTGTTCCCATCAGGTGACACAGGCAGCGCAGGACTTGCGCATAAATCCATCCCGCTTCGCCGCCGCGGAAAGTGTAGAAAGTGTTGAAGCCGACCTCCATCCACTCGCAGAGTCCGATGGCCTCGATGTAATTGATGGGCACGCCGTTCTTCAACGTTAATCCCGCGACATAGGCGCGCAGCGGGAGACGGCGGTCTGGCGGCAGGTTCCAAAGATGGATCGTCACTCCACGCCCGACATTGGCTCGCGCCACCGACGCAGGATCGCCTAGCGTGGTGCCGTAAAGTTCACGGTAGCGCACCAGCATCACTTCGCGGATCAGGTCCATGATTTGCTCGCCCTGCTTGCGGGAGAGCTTGGTCAGTTGGACCGGAGGCCTTGCCAGTTCCGCGGCCAGCGACACCTGGCTGCGACTGATCAGCGGCTCGTTGTGGTAGAAAACGTTGCGAACCGGCTTCCAGCTTCGCGTTCTTGAGACGACGGAGTTCGCGAGATTCCAGCGCAAGGGCACGCGCAACGATTCGTAGAGTTCGGCTTTCTGATTGGGCGGGAGCGCTAGATCGGCGAAGCGCCGCACCAGCCATGCCGGATCGGATCCCTTCTTGCCGGCGGCGGTTTCGAGCCATCGGCGCCATGGCGTGTCGGCCTCGACATAGGCATCGTCTTCGAGCAAAGGGATAAAGCGCGGGCCGGTGGTGCCTAATTCCCGTCCGGGATCGTAGTTATCCCAGGAGATTTCGACTTGGTTGGGCATGCGCTTAACCAGCCAGCGTGCAACGTCGAAGCTGAGCGTGTCCTCCATTTGAGTGCCAGCTATGCCGGAGACTTCGATGGGCTCGAAGGCATCCATGTCGGAGCCGGCTTTATGTAGTGCTTCCACTTTTCTGTGGAAACTATTCAGAATGCGCTCGGTAGCGCGAACCACCCCTAGCCCTTGAGGGAAGGCCCGTAGGAAAAGCAACGACTCGTGGAAGCGGATCAGCGAGGCGGAATCAGGGAAGCGCGCGGCGTCGAGGTGATTCAGCAACTTGACGACGCTTGCGGCTTCGTTGCGGCCGAAACGATAGCGGCTGGCTTCTAGTTGAGTGAGTTGGCGGTCGAGAGCATTCGTGGCCATGGGAGATTCCCGACAAGGTTACCTCATGTCTTGCCTGCTGAGCACTAAGTCGCTGCAGCGCCAAGGCACTGCCGCACCAACGGAAGGCCACGGGAGGACCGCCCGGCTCATGCTATAATCTCCATTCGCCTGAACGATTTACGTCGAGGCTGATCCTGTGATTTCCTCCGCGGGCGGATCCATAATTTCGAGAATCTGCGCCATTCAAGTTCTCGTTTTACAGAGAGAAGATACGAGGTAGAGCTATGTCCGGCCATTCGAAGTGGGCAACCATCAAGCACAAGAAGGGCGCGCTTGACGCCAAGCGCGGCAAGATCTTCACCCGTCTCATTAAGGAAATTGCGATGGCGGCGAAGTCGGGCGGCGATCCTGACATGAACCCGCGCTTGCGCACGGCCATCGTGGCAGCTAAGGCCGAGAACATGCCTGCCGACAACATCAAACGCGCCATCCAGCGCGGCACCGGCGAATTGCCGGGCGCGAGCTACGAGGAATTTGTGCTGGAGGGCTATGGCCCCGGCGGCGTGGCTTTGCTGGCCGAGATTTCCACCGACAACCGCAATCGTACGGTCAGCGAAATCCGGCACGTGTTTGGCAAGAACAATGGCAATATGGCCTCGGCGGGCGCCGTCGCGTATATGTTCCACAAGAAGGGCGACATTATCATTCCCAAGTCGGCAGCCAAGGAAGACGATCTGATGAACATCATCCTGGAAGCGGGCGGTGAAGATTTGAAGGATGATGGCGAGAACTGGGAAATCCTGACTGACACTTCCGCCTACGAAAACGTCTTGGAGGCCGTGAAGAAGGCCGGCATCACCCCCGTTTCATCGAGCGTGGCTATGATTCCGGATACCTACATCAAGCTGGAAGGACAGCAGGCGGCGCAGATGATCCGGTTGATGGAAGCGCTCGAAGATTGCGACGATGTGCAGAACGTGCATGCCAACTTCGATATTGACCAGAAGCTGCTGGAAGAAGTTGCCGGCTGACGTCATCGGATGATCGGGTCATCGGGTCATCTGAATTCCAAAACTACTTTGTCTTTGGTTTTCGATGACCCGATCGCCCGATGCCTCTCTCACTTTTCAACACCACTGAGGAAAAGTTTGTGGAAAAGCGGGGACTTATTCCTGTAACCTCCTGTTAACTAATCGTTTCAACATTCTGCACTGCATCGGGTGCTAGCTGCATCGTGCCATTCGCCGCCAGTGAAGGGGAATCTGATCTCCCGAGACGGGGCGAGCCCCGTCTCTCTCTACGAAGAAAATTGGCGTTGTGCTCAATGAAGACACGTCTCGACAAGTTGCTGGTGGATCGAGGTCTGGCGCCGTCGCGTGAGCGGGCGCAGGCCCTCATCCTCGCAGGAAAAGTTCTGGTGAACGAGCAGAAGATCGAGAAGGCGGGCGCACTGATTGACTCCGGCTCGGCGTCGGTTTTGCGGCTGCTGGGCGCGGATCGCCGCTACGTCAGCCGTGGCGGGCTTAAGTTGGAGAAAGCTCTTGAGCACTGGCGCATCGATCTCCAGGGCAAAGTCTGTCTTGACGTCGGCGCTTCCACTGGAGGCTTCAGCGACTGCATGCTGCAGCACGGCGCCGCCAAAGTGATTGCCGTCGATACCGGATACGGGCAGATGGATTTTGGGTTGCGCAACGACCCGCGCATTCGGCTGTTGGAAAAAACCAACGCCCGTTATCTGAAGCCCGGCGACGTTGGCGAGCCGATTGATTTCATCGCTATGGATGTCTCCTTTATCTCCGCTACGCTGGTGCTGCCGGCGGTGCTTCGTTCCGCTTCGGGTTGTGGCGAGATTGTGGTGCTGGTGAAACCGCAGTTTGAGGCGGGCAGGGAACTGGTGGGTAAGGGCGGGATTGTGCGTGACGAATCGGCACAACGAGCGGCCGTGGCCAAGGTGGAAGCGGCGCTGTTGGATCTAGGATGCGTGCACACCGAATGGATCGAGTCTCCCATTCTGGGCGGCGAAGGCAATCGCGAATTCCTGCTCCACGCAGAGTTTTCTCCGCCCGCCATCCGGTGATTCTGTACAATCGGAAGTCCGATGCCCGAGGAAAATTCCGCAAATATGCCCGAGTCCTCCCACATTCCAACCCGCCAGAAAACGGTTGCCATCATTTCCAAGCCAGACCGTCCGGAGTTGTCGAAAGTACTGCCAGTGCTCCAGAAGTGGCTGCAGGAGCGCAACTACTCGGTGGTAACGGACCAGGAAAGCGCAGCCTATTTTTCCGCATCGAGCGTGATGGCGCGGAGCGAATTGGCGGCGCGGTCGCCGCATCTGGCTCTGGTGCTCGGCGGCGACGGTACGCTGCTTTCGGCGGCGCGCGCGGTGGCGAAGGCCGGAACGCTGATTCTCGGCATCAACCTGGGCACGCTTGGATTCCTTACTGAGTTGCCGCTGGCCGATCTTTACCCCGCGTTGGAGGCGGTCGCCAAGGGTGAATACGTGGTGGAAAGCCGGTCCATGTTGGTCTGTTCCCTGGTTCGGGGCGGAGGCGTGGTTGCAACTCACGAGGCTTTGAACGATGTCGTCGTGAGCAAAAGTGCTATTGCGCGGCTGAACTACTTCGACCTTTTCGTGGACGCGGAGTTTGTGTCCAGCTACAAAGCTGACGCTCTGATCATCGCGACGCCGACCGGTTCTACCGCATACTCTTTGGGAGCGGGCGGACCGATTCTCAAACCGGATGTGGATGCCTTCGTCATTACGCCGGTTTCGCCCCACGGATTGACGCACCGTCCGGTGGTCGTGCGGGATACGGTCGCGATCGAAATCCACGTCAAGACCGGGCAAGAAGAAGCCTATCTAAGTATGGATGGACAAGTTGGAATGCCGGTGCGGGACGGTGACATCGTGCGCTGTGGGAAGGCCGAACATCCGGCGCGGTTGTTACGTTTTCAGAAGACATTTTTCGAGGTGCTTGCCACCAAGCTGAAGTGGGGAGACCGCTAGAGCAGGTCTCAGGTCTCATGTGGAGAAACGCTGGGACTGTTCTTCGCTTTTGGATTGTCTGGGAAATTACGACCGAGATGCCACGAGCCGGTGAGCGTTGTGAGTGAGAATCATCCAGGGCTGGTCGAGCGCACCTTCAACGCCGGCGAAGTTCGATTGGGCGTTCAGCTGAACTATGCCGAGGGGCCGGCGCATGGTCCGCCGCTGGTGCTGCTGCATGGACTCGGCCGGCGCTGGCAAGTCTTTCTGCCGGTGATTCCCGCACTGAGCCTGCGCTGGCATATCTTCGCGCCTGACCTTCGCGGGCATGGCAAGTCCTCCCATGTGGCTCGCGGCTACCACGGGCCGCAGTATGCTGAAGACATAGCCTGCTTTTTGCGCGAGCGCGTTTCGGCGCCCGCCGTGCTCTTTGGACATTCGCTGGGCGGCATGTTGGGCATGTGGGTTGCTTCGCATCATCCGGAACTGGTGCGGGCTCTCGTTCTTGGCGACAACATCATTGTAGCCCAGCGAATTCGCAATCCGATGTACACCGCGCTGTTTTCGGGGCTGCGCGATCTGGCGCGCAGCGGGGGGTCGGTCGAGCAGATTGCGGACGGCATCGGCAAGATTGTGTTGCGAGTTCCAAGCGGCGGGTCGGTCACGATCCGCGAACTTCCCGGCAACGATGAGCCCTACCTGCTTTCCTGGGCGCGCTCGGTGCAGCAAACCGATCCTGACGCTTATGAAATGACGCTGGACGGGTCGTCGCTCGAAGGCTGGGACGGCGAGACGGTGTTGCGTGGAATCGCTTGTCCAACACTGCTTTTGCAAGGGACCCCGGAATTAGGCGGCCTGATGTCGGACGCCGATGTGGCGTTGGCCACGCGGTTGTTGCCCCATCACGCGCATGTGAAGTTCCGCAACCTGGGGCACGCACTGTTCATCCAGCAGCCCGAGCCAGTGCTGCGGGCGGTGACGAACTTTCTCGAGTCGTTGTAGTCGCGTTATTAGCGCGCAACCGAGAGCGTCAAAAGTCCCTCAACTTTTCCCCAGTCGTCGCTGTCGCGATTGAATTCGGTTTGCCTGCGCCGGTCAGAAAAGCGTGGATCCAGCAATAAGAGTTTGTGGACTGCGAATTGCCTCTGCCCGCTGGAATAGACGGTCTCATCGTAGATCGCTCCGTAGAGCACGTAGAAGTGCGACTTCCACTTGATTAGCAGGGGGTGTTGGTCGATCAGGGCACTGATCATTAGATCGGGAGTAATCGAGCTTTGCGGGACATAGTCCGCATTCACCATTACGGAGCGGCCGTCGATCATGACATGCTTTCCCTGCAATTTGGCACTGAGTTCCCGCAATGACGGAGAAGCTGCCTGTACCGTATCTTCGAGGGCAGAATCCTTTCCGCAGCACACGGCTTGGTCGCGGATGATTGTCTCCAGCGCTGCGGCGAGCACCGCGGATGGGTCAGTCGACGCTGCCGTTAGCGCTGGCAGATTGGCGACGCGGACCTCCTGATTGGGGTGAAACACATAGGTATACTCGTCCTGGGCGAAGGCTAACAAGGCTGCAAGGCCAGCGAGCACTGAATACGCAAGGAACGTCTTTGCGGCCAAACGCGGGCGACTTCTCCAAAACAAACGCCGTTTCATAATCGCCTCCATAATATTCGAAGTTAGACGACTTCCATCCGCAGTTGATCCTGCAGGCTTTCTCGTCGCCGGATCACTCTGGCCCTCGCACCATCCACCAGCACCTCTGCCGCCCGGCCGCGCGTATTGTAGTTTGATCCCAGCACCGCGCCGTAGGCGCCGACGTCGAGAATGGCCAGAAGGTCGCCTTCGCTGACCCGTGGAAGCTTTCGGTCGCGCGCGAAAAAGTCGCCGGTCTCGCAGATGGGGCCGACCACATCAGTAACCTCGGCCGGACGCGAGTCGCGGTTCACTGGGACAATCTCGTGATACGCGCTGTAGAGCGATGGACGCAGCAGATCATTCATCGCCGCATCGACAATCAGAAAGCGCTTGTGATTATTCGTCTTCCGGTAGAGGACGCGCGTCAGTAACACACCGGCTGGCCCAACGATGGAACGTCCCGGCTCCAGTAGTAAATGCAACTGCAATTCCCGCAGCGGACCCAGCACGGCCTTCGCATACGCCGCAATCTGCTTCTCAAAATCGCCCTGCGCTCCCTGGTAGGAAATTCCCAAGCCGCCGCCGGCGTCGATATAGCGGATGTGGTGACCCTGTTCGCGCAGAACGCGGACCAGATCGGCCACGCGCTCGAGCGCCGCTCGAAAAGAACCGACCTCGGTAATCTGCGATCCGATGTGGACACTCACTCCGGCGACTTTCAGATAAGGCTGCTTCGCGGCCAGCGCGTAGAGCGTCCGCGCCTCGGGGATGGGCACGCCGAACTTGTGCTGATGCAGTCCGGTCGAAATATAAGGATGGGTTTTTGCGGAGACATCGGGATTGACCCGCACCGCTACCACCGCTCGTTTTCTCAATCGTGTCGCGGTGGCAGAAAGCAAATTTAATTCTGAAGCGCTTTCAATGTTGAACAGCAATATTCCCGAACGGAGAGCGAGTTCCATCTCTGCCGCGGTCTTACCCACGCCGGAGAACACAATCTTCCTTGCAGCCTTCCGGCTTACGCGCAGCGCCCGTTGCAGTTCTCCGCCAGAAACCACATCGAAGCCAGCCGCTTCGCCGGCCACCAGCCGCAGAATCGCCAGCGTCGAATTAGCTTTCACCGAATAACACAGCGTGTGCGGAATGGACCGAAAGGCGCAAGCGAAGGCATGCAAGCGCGCACGAATCATCGCCGCGGAATAGACGTATAGCGGGGTTCCGTGGCGCGCGGCAAGATCTGCAAGCGCTACCGCCTCGCAGTAAAGTTCGCTTGCGCTCCCCCCCGGAGCCGCACCACGATACTCAAAGGCGGGCGGTCGCAACGCCTTCGATTCGCGTAGGCGTTTCACTTGCGTTTGCCTGGACCGGATTTCACTTTGATGGCGACTACGGTCTGATCATCGAACGTATCCACCCCCGCGGCGTGCTCGGTAACCGCTTTGAAGATTTCGTTTACCACGCAGTCCGCCGACTTGGTGGTGCAGCCGGCTACGATTGCTTCCACACGCTCCGGCCCAAAAGATTGCCCATGCCGGTTGCGCGCGTCGAGAATGCCGTCGCTGTAGAACACGAAGAGATCTCCGGGCTTGGCCTTGAAACTGAATTCGTCGTATTCGGCTTCATCGAACAGGCCGAGCGGCAACCCAGTCGCCTCTATGAACTCAATTTTGCCGTCATGTGAGTAGATGGGCCGCGGCAAGCCGGAATTCGCCACCAGCAGGGTGCGCTTCTCGTCATCCCACACGGCGTAGATGATCGAAACGAACTGCGCGGCGATCCGGCGTTCCGCCAGCGACAAATTCACCGCTGAAAGCATCTCCGCCGGACCGGGTTCAATCGGTGCGTGGGAACGCAGAATGCCGCTGACGAGCGCGGCATAAATGGCAGCGGGCGCGCCTTTGCCGCTTACGTCTCCAATCGCGATCCCCAGGCGCGACAGGGAATAGGGAACAAAGTCGTAGAGATCGCCGCCGATGGCGCGCGCGGGAACAAACTTCGCCTCGACATCGAGATGCTGCATCTTCGGACGCGAATGCGGCAGCAAACGAAACTGCAGCTCGCGCGCCAAGGCTAATTCGCGTTCCAGGCGCTGCTCTTGCCGGGCAATCTGCTCGTACAACCGGGCGTTTTCGATGGCGATGGCAAGCTGCGCCGCCAGCGTGGTCAGGGTCCGCTTGTGATCTTCGGTGAAATAGCCGCGACGGGTGTGCTCCAGATCGAGCACGCCGATTACCTTCTCCTGGTAGATCAGCGGGACCGCCAATTCCGAGCGCGTCTCCGGATTCACCGCAATGTAGCGCTCACTCTTGGTGACGTCAGGCACGAGGATCGCTTCCTTGGCCTGTGCGGCGTAGCCCACTACGCCGCGGCCGAGCGGAATGTCGTGCTTCAAATGGAGACGTTCCTCGAAGCGCTGCGAAAATCGGTGCTGCAGTTTTTCGCCGGTTGCGTCGACCAAGAGAATGCTGAACATCTGGTACTCGATCAGGCGGTTGAGCAGTTCGGCGATGCGCTTGAGCAATTCGTCGAGGTTCAGAATGGACGTGAGTTCGCGCGCAATTTCGTTCAAAAGAAGGAGGGTGCGGGCCTGGCGCGTCATGCGCGTGTGCAGGCGCGCATTCTCAATGCCAATCGCCATGCGCGACGCGATCAGCGTCAGCAGACGTTTATGCTCTTCGGTGAAATAGCCCTTTTCGCGGGCCTCAATGTCGATCACGCCGATCACCCGATTCTTGACGATCAGGGGAATGGCGAGCTCGGAGTGAACGTTGGGCAGCGCCGCAATGTAAAAATCTTCCAGCGTCGCATCGGCAACCAGCACGGCTTGCCGAGTTTGCGCCGCGCGTCCCGTTACGCCCTGGCCCAGTTTCACGCGCAAGCGGTCGGCGACTTCCTGGGGATACCCGACATGGAAGCGGACGTACAATTCCTGGCGCTGTTCGTTGAGCAACAGGATGGCGAAGATTTCGTAGTCAATGACCTTGCGGACCAGTTCCGCCACGCGGCGCAGCGTGGTTTCCAGGTCGAGCGTGGTATTGACCACGTCGGCCACTTCCAGCAAGAGGGGTTCCATCTCGGAGGCGTGTTCAGTCGTTTTCACAAGCTTCATTCTAGCAGCCGAGAAATTTGCGATTAAGCATTTGTAATTGGTAATTGAAAAGCGAAAACGCCAGGTTTCAAAATTACAAAGTGCAAATCACCAATTACAAATTCTCCAACACACAGATATCCGGAAGATTGCGGTATTTTCCCGCGTAGTCCAAACCGTAGCCGACCACGTAGGCGTCGGGGATGGTGAAACCTATGTATTGCGCCTGGATCGGCTGCTTGCGGCGCGAGGGCTTGTCGAGCAAGGCCGCAATGCGCAACGATCTTGGCTGATGCGCCTGGACCAGCTTCGAAATGTAGTTCAAGGTCAGCCCGGTATCGAGGATGTCTTCGACCAGAATCACGTTTCGGCCGGCCAGCGATTGATCCATGTCTTTGGTCAAGCGCACCTCGCCGAGCGAATCCCAGGCCGCGTGGCCCGCCGGATCTTCATTGGGGGTGGGACGGTTTCCGTAACTGGAAACTCCGATAAAGTCGAAGGTGGCGTCGAGCGGGACCTGGCGCGCCAGATCGCTCAGGAAAACGGCCGCGCCCTTGAGAACGCCGACGAAGATAATCGATTGACCGCGAAAATCGCGCGCAATCTCTGCACCCATCTCGGCGACCCGCTTGGCAATCGTTTCGCGTGACAGCAATACTTTGAGGTCAGGCATGGCCCACCATCTTAATACACGAGGTTGCGCGCAGCCGGAATGATTTGCACCCGGGGAAGTTCGTGGAGGGTCGGCCGCCGCTCCACCAAACGAAGTGGCATTGCGGCCCGCGTGCTCCCGTTGCGCGCTTTTGCCGGCGTCACTAGAATGCTACTTCGCAGCTTGCAACTTACCTGGAGGATTTCGTGAAGCTTCAAGGAATCCAACTTACATGGCTTGGGCACTCCACATTCCGCATTCTGACGCCGGAAGGGAAGACACTCTACGTCGATCCGTGGATTGCCGGCAACCCCGCGTGCCCGGAAAGTGAGAAGAACGTCAAGAAAGCCGACGTGCTGCTCTGCACTCACGGGCATGGCGATCACATCGGGGATGCGGTCGAGGTGGGCAAGAAGTTCAATCCGATCGCCGTTGGCATCTACGAGCTTTGCTTGTGGCTGCAGAAGAAGGGCGTCCAACAGATCGCGCCCATGAATAAGGGCGGCACGCAAACCGTCGCTGGGGTGAAGATCACCATGGTGCACGCGGTGCATTCCTGCGGCATTCAGGATGGCGACCAGATCATCTACGGCGGTGAAGCCTGCGGCTACGTGCTTGAATTTTCGAACGGAGTCAAGCTCTACCATGCAGGCGATACCAACGTCTTCAGCGACATGGCCATCATTCGCGACCTCTACGCCCCAAAGATTGCCATGCTGCCGATCGGCGACCTTTTTACGATGTCGCCGCGCGAGGCTGCATACGCTTGTAAACTGCTGCAGCCGGAAACTGTCATCCCTATGCACTTCGGTACGTTTCCTCCGCTGACCGGAACGCCCGGCGAGTTGCAGAAACTGGCGCCTGGCGTGGAAGTGCTGGAACTGAAACCGGGGAAGACGATTGCATAAGCGTCGATTTCTTGGTGACGAGTTGTTAAATCTCCACCGTAAGGACCTGCATGACGAATCAATCGCCGAAGCCTGACTGGCGCATGGGCGGGATTACCGTTCCAGAAGTCGAAGACTACCTGTACGCAATGCTGCCGGCGCGCGACGAAGTTCTCGCCGAGATGGAAGCTGACGCCGCCCAAAATGACGTGCCCATCGTCGGCCCTGTCGTCGCTCGCGTGCTGTATCAACTGGCAACGATCAGCGGCGCGAAGAAAGTATTTGAAATGGGCTCGGCGATCGGCTACTCCACTATCTGGTGGGCGCGGGCAGTGGGTGAACGGGGGGTGGTCATTTATACCGACGGTGACCGCAAGCGCGCCGAAAAAGCGCGCCGCTACTTCGATCGTGCTGGAGTCAGCCAGCGCATCAAGGTTCGGGTGGGCGACGCGCTCGAAATTCTCTCGGAAGAGAAGGAGCAGTATGACATTATTTTCAATGACGTCGATAAGACCGACTACCCGCGCGTCCCTCGTCTCGCCCTGCCGCGGCTGAAAAGCGGCGGTCTTTTTATCACGGATAACGTCCTGTGGAGCGGCAAGCTGGGCAAGCCTAAACCTGACGCCCAAACCAAGGCCATCCTCGAATTCAACAAACTGATCTGCGAGTCGCCCCATCTGTTTACTACCATCTTGCCCATTCGCGATGGAGTTTCGGTGTGCGTGAAGAAGTAGCGGGTCGAGCGCGCCGCGATCATCGTCATGATCCTGGCGATTGCGCCCAGTGCTAGAATTGTGCGTCTCTCTGACCGCGATGAATACCTCGACACCGGTTGAACAGGTTCCCGAAACTCTGCCCCGCAGTCAAGCTCATGCGCGGCACGACTCTTCCAGTGATGTTTTGGTCGTAGGCGCTGGCCCCACTGGCATGGCCTGCGCCATCGAGGCGCAGAAGGCCGGCTTTAAGGCGCTCATCGTCGACAAGGGATGCCTGGTCAATTCCGTCTTTCACTATCCGAACAACATGGTGTTTTTCACCACGCCGGAGTTGCTCGAGATTGGCGATATTCCGTTCACCACATCCCTGGCCAAGCCCACTCGCCTGGAAGCCCTGGAATATTACCGCCGGGTCGCCGAGCACTATCACCTGCACGTGCGGCAGTACGAGTGGGTGAAGACGATTACGGGCGAGGACGGCAAATTCCGGGTCACCACAACCGACCGGCATAGCGCCATTCACGACTACCGCGCGCGCAAGATCGTAATCGCCACTGGCTACTACGATCTAGCCAACCAAATCGGTGTTCCCGGCGAAGATCTGGACAAAGTTTTCCACTACTATCGGGAACCGCATCCTTATTACGACACCGACGTGCTGGTGATCGGGGGCAAGAATTCAGCGGCGGAAGCGGCCTTGGACTTGTGGCGGCACGGGTCACGGGTCACGCTCGTCCATCGCGGACCGCAGATGCACCACCACGTCAAGTATTGGGTGCGTCCCGACATCGAGAATCGCATTAAAGCCGGTGAAATCACGGCGTACTTCAACAGCACGGTGCAGGAAATTGGAGCCGACTTCGTGGTGCTGCGCGGACCGTCCGGCTCGTTGCGCCTGAAAAACGATTTTGTGTTTGCGCTGACCGGGTACCATCCAGACTACGATTTCCTGTGCAGCGTGGGCATCGAACTTTCCCCGCAACAGATGCGTCCCGTGTGCGATCCGGAAAATCTGGAGTCGAATGTTCCGGGAATCTATGTCGCGGGAGTCATCGTGGCGGGATCGAAGACCAACGAAATCTTCATTGAGAATGGCCGTTTCCACGGCAAACTGATCGCCGCCCATCTCAGCGAGAAACTGGGCGGAGGGAACCCGAATTATCCTCTGGATGCAACTTAACGTACGCAGCGGGGCAATTCAATCCACGGAGGAACCTATGAAGCTCAATCGGAATGCATTTCGCAGCCTCGCCGCGATGGTTGCAACTCTGATCATCGTGCTCTCTGCCAGCGTGGTTGTGGCGCAGCCGGACGGGCACAAGTCGTTCGAGTTGCTCAAGGGACTGGAAGGGAACTGGGCAGGGAAAAACAACCAGGGTCAGCCCATTCAAGTGACCTTCCGCATGACGGCAGGCGGATCCGCGCTCATGAGCGAGATTCTCGGTCGCGGCTCGGAAAACATGATCACCATGTTTCACATGGATGGCGACCGACTCCTGATGACCCACTACTGCGCAGCCGGCAACCAGCCGCGCATGAAAGTCATTTCGTCGGACGCGAAATCGGTTAGCTTCGAATTCTTTGACGGGACCAACATCGGTCCCGGCGACGGGCATATGCAGCGCGTGACCTTCACGCTACCGGACGCCGATCATCACGTCGAAGAATGGGTCTTTCTCGATCATGGCAAAGAGGGGAAAGAAGTGTTCACACTGGCGCGGGCCAAGTAGAAGCGACAGGAAACTGATGACTTATATGTTGTGTCGCAATCGCGTTGCGGACTTCTTGCGCTGGAAGGCCGTGTTCGCTTCTCACGCTGCAGCTCACCAGCAAGCTGGCCTTCGACTGGTTAGTGTCTGGCGTACCGTCGGAGAGCCTAACAACGTTTTCTTCATGTTCGAAGTTGCCTCCATGGACAAGGCGCAGGAGTTTATAAGCAATCCCGAGGCGGCTAAAGCGGGAGAAGCTTCCGGCGTTATCGACGGCGAGTACCATTTCGTCGAAGATGCCGGGGGCTACCGATAGGCGGGCGGTAACCGTACCGTCGCACAATTTCATGCTCCTCGATTTCCGGGAAAATCCCCATCTTGACGCGGCCGGGGAATCGCACTCTAACGTCGAAAAACGCGACGTTAGGATGGGGCACCTGGCCTAACCGAAACTAAACGGCTGTTTTTGAGCGAAAATAGAGACACCGTTTATGCCCAGGCCCTCTCGGTTGCGCGCATCGGTGATTTGCCTGGCAGTCTGTGTTTTTCTGATCCGCAGTGCTCTCGTCCAGACTTCCGCAAAAGCGCCGGGAGCAACGCCATCGCAGAACATCCTGGTCACGGTGGTCGATGAGAACGATGTTGCGGTAACATCCGCGCTGGTATTTCTCCAAGCTTCTCCCGAGGCGGTGGCGCTGCGCTCGGTCACCGATTTTGCCGGCCACTGCGAATTCTCCAATCTCTCCGCTACTAGCTACCAGCTCCGCGTCGAGAAGCAAGGGTTCTACTCGGTGACACTGACATTGCCTGCGGTTCAGACCGGCACTGCCTCGAATGTTGAGGTCACACTTACCCACCAGCAAGAGGTGCGCCAGGTGGTCAATGTGGTCGAGTCCCCGCCCGCCATCGATCCCGCCCAGGTTTCGGATCAAGAGCAGCTCACCGGCGTCGACATTATCAACCTCCCTTACCCTGACACCCGCGACTACCGCAACGCGCTGAACTTTATTCCCGGGGTGGTCAACGATGTTTTCGGACAGCCGCACATCGCCGGGTCGGAGACATATCAAACCCTCACTTTGCTGGATGGCTTCAACGTCACCCAGCCCGCTACTGGCGAACTGCTTATGCGGGTTAGTCCCGACTCGCTCCGTTCGGTGGACGTCGAAGCGAGCCGCAACTCGGCCGAGTACGGCAAAGGCTCGGGAGGGGTGCTCAGCCTCAACACCGGGATTGGCGACGACCATTTCCGTTACGCAGGGACGAACTTCGTTCCTTCGGTACAGAACAAGAAGGGACTGGCCTTCGACAAGGTGGACCCGCGCTTTGCCTTTTCGGGGCCCATTCGTAAAGGCAAGATGTGGTTCTTCGACTCTCCCGACGGCGAGTATGACAACATCGTCATCACCGAATTGCCCAACGGCGCTGATAGCGACCGGCTCTGGCGCGTGGGCAACCTCGCCAAGGTGCAGACCAACCTCAGCGCGCGCGACATCCTTACCACCAGCTTCAACCTCAACCATCTGCACGACGACCACGAGGGTCTTTCGGCCATTAATCCAGTCGAAGCAACTCCATCCGATATCGAGAGTGCCTATCTGGCCAGCGTGAAGAATCAGTATTATTTTCAGGGCGGGGAACTGCTCGAAACGGGAGCGGCTTTCCTGCAATACAACCTGGAGCTCACGCCTGCAGGAACCCAGCCTTACTTTACCTCTCCTGAAATCACGGGCGGAAACTATTACCTCTTTGCCGATACGCGGGCCCGGCGATGGCAGGGCCTGGTCAATCTCTATCTGCCGCCCAAACAATGGCATGGGCAGCACGAAGTCAAGATGGGCATCGACACCGACCGCCTCATCTATCACGCTGATTTTCAGCGCACTCCGATCTCGTTCCTTCGCGAAGGTCAACAGCCGCTCTCTTCCGGCGACTGTTTGACGGTTATGCCAACCTTCAATCCCTGCTCCCGCTACTCCGTTTTTTCCGGCGGTGCTAATTCCGCCGCCGACAATCTGGAAACGAGCGGGTACATCCAGGATCGCTGGCTCGCTACCAACCGCTTGCTGATCGAACCCGGCCTGCGTTTCGACTGGGATGATCTCATCCGCTCGCCGCTTGTTTCTCCCCGACTGGCGGGCACCTACGTGCTCGACAGCAAGGGCAACACCAAGCTTTCCGCGGGAGTCGGAACCGTCTACGACGCAACCAACCTGCTGCTGGTGGCGCGGCCATCGGCAGGCGAAAGAACGGACACTTTCTTTGACTCGAGTGGCAATTCGACCGGCTCAGTTCTCACTACGTTCTCGGCGAACACTCACATACTGCAGGAGCCACGATATCTCAACTGGAGTCTTGGTCTGGAGCAGAAGCTGCCCGGCTCCATCTACCTGAAAGCCCAATTCCTGCAGAGAAATGGCACGCACGGCCTCGTCTACAACACGGCTAATGGACTGCCGGGCGGCGATTTCATCCTGGAGAATACGCGCGACGACCGTTATCACTCCTTCGAGGTAAACCTGCGGCGCGCTTTCCGGCACCGCTACTCGGTCTTCGGTTCATACACGCGCTCCAGTTCGCGATCCAATCAAGTGCTGGATTTCAACGTCGACAATCCGATCCTCAGCCCGCAAGCTGCTGGTCCCTATTCCTGGGATGCGCCTAACCGCTTTCTCTCCTGGGGATTGGTGCCATTTTTCAAACTGCCCATCATCCATGAACTCGATATTGCTTACTCGCTCGAAGGACGCAGCGGTTTTCCCTTCAACGTCACCAACGAGCAGGGGCAGCTTGTGGGGTCCCCTGGCACGCTCCGCTTCCCAACTTACTTCGCACTGAATCTGTTCGTGGAGAAACGCTTCCACGCCTTCGGCCGTGATTGGGCCCTCCGTGGCGGATTCGAGAACATCACCGACCACGCCAATCCCGCGGTCGTGAACGCTGACAGCGACTCCACCCAGTTCGGGACTTTCAGCAATTTCCAGGGCCGCGCTTTCACCACCCGCATTCGGTTGATAGGGAAGAAGTAAATTTTGGCTGGTGTGCGGCCCACTTCTCGAAAAGCGCGCGAAGCGGGGCCCCTCGATTTCCTTCAGTCAACAGTTCGCAAACCGCCTGAAACCTTGGTTTATACTGGACCGATGTCGGGGACCGGCGACAAGACGTTTTACCTGGAAACCTTTGGCTGCCAGATGAATGCGCACGACTCCGAAAAGGTGGTCGGGACGCTCTTGCAGCAGGGGTATCGGCAGGTTCCTTCGGTGGAAGAGGCGGGGCTCATCCTGTATAACACCTGCTCAATTCGCGACAAGGCGGAGCAAAAGGTCTTTAACCGGCTGGCGGATTATAAGAAGTTTCGGGCTCAGGGCAAACAGTTTGGCGTCCTGGGGTGCGTGGCGCAGCAGGAGGGGGAAAAGATTTTTGAGCGCGCGCCTTATGTGTCGATGGTCTGTGGGTCGGCTTCTTACCGCAATCTTCCGCAAATGCTGGTGCAGTTGGAGACTGGTCAGTCGCGGATTACCGGGCTCGAAGATCGCGCCACCGACAAATGCTTTGAGACCGAGTACACAGCTCGCACCAATCCGCATCGCGGGTACATCACGATTATCGAGGGATGCGACAAATTTTGCGCTTACTGCGTGGTGCCCTACACGCGGGGCAAGGAGCGCAGCCGGACTTCGTCCTCTGTTCTGGAAGAAGCACGGCAACTGGTGGACCTTGGGTACACGGAGATTCAGCTGCTCGGGCAAAACGTTAACTCTTACCGTGATCCTGATGGAAAGAAAAGCTTTGCTGAGTTGCTGGCCGCTATCGCTTCGGTCTCGGGTATTCGGCGGGTGCGCTTTACAACCTCGCATCCTCGCGATTTTGGACGCGATATTGTTGATGTCATCGACTCCGTGCCTGCCCTCTGCGATCACGTGCATCTACCGGTACAGAGCGGATCTACTCGGGTGCTTGAAGCCATGCAACGGCTCTACACGCGGGACCAGTACCTGGAGCGCATCTCTTGGATTCAGGCCGCAAAGCGCGACATATCGATCACCAGCGATATGATTGTCGGATTCCCGGGCGAGACGGAACGGGAATTTGAAGAGACGCTTAGCCTGATGGACGTGGTTGGGTATGACAGCGTGTTTACTTTTAAATACTCTCCGCGGCCCAATACGCCTGCATTGCGATTGGATGACGCCATCCCGGACGCGGAGAAGGCGCGGCGGCTCGCTGTCTTGAATGACAAGCAAAAGCAGATTGGGGCGCGGCGGAATCAGCGGCATGTTGGGCAAGTCGTCGAGACGATGGTGGAAGGGAAGAACCCGGCCCGCGGACAGTGGGTTGGGCGGACTTCGCAGATTAAGGTGATGAACTTTACCGTTCCGACAGGCGTTGAGCTTGCGACTGGAAGTTATGTGCGCGTGCTGGTCACGGGAAGCTGCCCGAACAGTCTAATGGGAGAGATGGCGACGTCGAATATCGCGTAGAGACGCGGCTTGCCGCGTCTCCGGCCGCAGAGTGAGACGGGGCAAGCCCCGTCTCTACGAGTGGTTTGCTTAGAGGGTCTTATGGAAGTGGAAATGAAAATTCGGGGACTGATGATGGATCCGGTTTCGAACATGCCGATTGTGCTGCTCAAGGACGTGGGCAGCGACGTGGTGCTGCCCATCTGGGTGGGAGTGTACGAAGCCAACGCCATCGCGCTCGAAATCGAAAAGGTCAATACGCCACGGCCGATGACCCATGACTTGATCAAGAACGTGCTTACCGGTCTGGACGCGCTGGTGCACAAAGTGGTGGTCACGGAACTGAAAGACGATACTTTTTACGCGGTGATCTGGTTGGAACGGGAAGGGCAGGTGGTGAGCATCGACTCCCGTCCGTCTGACGCGCTGGCGCTCGCCCTGCGGGTGGATTGCCCGATTTTCGTCGAGGACGAGGTACTAAAGAACTCGAAACAGGCCACCAACCCCGTTCCTGCCGTGAACAGTGAGGAACTGCGCAAGTGGCTGGAAGACCTGGGCGATGATGACCTGGGCAAGTACAAGATGTAGGAGGGCAGCTGTCAGCTCTCAGCTGTCAGTTTCAATCGGGTGACGACGGAGACGTAGGCACGGGATGAGGGTGTTCTCAACTGGGTTGGTCGCGTTGCTCGTATTCGCCGGATTCTCTGTGCGAATGTCGTCGGCGCAAAGTAATTCTTCAGTGCCGAATGCTCCCGCTCAGAATCCGGTTTTAGGATCGACCATTGCGCTGCGCGCCTCCTCGACCATGAGCGTGGCCTCGGAGATGGGTGGAGCGTTCATGGTTCCGTCGAAGTGCGACGCTGACGGGAATCTCTATATCCGCAAGTACGCGATGGACCGGCCGCTGCTGGGTCCGGTGGTCAAGATTGATCCAGAGGGCAAGCGCACCGCGCTGTTTGACCCGGCCGTGTTTTCTCAATTGGCGCTCGACCGGGCCGACGCCTTCTCGACCGCTTTCGATGGCGGCATGTATCAGATCGCGCAGAGCGGAGTTGTGAAGCCGCGGATCTACGTGCTGCATTTTTCTTCGGACGGATCGCCGGCATCGCCTACGCTGCTTGACGCCGACTTTGAGGTGTATACGTTCGCGGCGTTTGCCACGGGAAATTTTCTGGTCTCGGGCGTGCGGCGCGATTACCAGAATAAGAATGATCGGGGGCGCAACTTTACCGCTGTTTTCTCCGGCGATGGAAGGGAACTGGCGCAACTTTCATTTGAGGAACCGCAGGGGCCTGCAAAAACCGGAGCGAAGGCCTCGGGTGGCAGTCCCCCGAAGGATGCGGAAAAAGCTGCACCCATGCTCGATCTGGCGGATGCCGAAGTTGGCAGCGATGGCAACCTCTACGTCATGCGAGGTTCTTCGCCAGCCCTGGTCTATGTGATCGCACCGAGTGGAAAGATCATGCAAACGATTAAAGTCGCGGCTCCGCTTGCGGACACGGTGCCCAGTGGGTTTCATGTTTCCGGGAACCGGTTGGCGATTTCGTTCTCGAACGAGGAAGACCAGAGCCAGACCGTGGTCGTCGCGGACGCGCAGACTGGGCGAAAGATTGCCAGCTATGCCGATGCCACCGGCATGGGGACATCGTTTGCATGCTATTCGGCGAACGACGGAGTCTTCACCTTCCTGAAGCTGGGAGAGGCGAATGCGCTGGAAGTAATTCGCGCCGAAGCGCAATAAGGTTTCAAATTACAAGTTTCCCATGTCTGATTCCGCCGAACAGCTCCAGCGTCTGTACCTTGCGGGATTTGAACTGCAGACGTTTGAGCGCTTTCCCAAGTGCATTGGAGTGGTACGCGACAACTGCGTCGCCTTGCTGGTACCGGGCGCGGACGGCTTGCAGATCCTCGGCACTCCTGGCTGGCGCATGGGCGAAGCCATGGGCGTGCTCACCGAAAGGGAGGGCCTCCGGGTATTTCAGGCGAAGAGCGAGGTGGTGGAGGCCACACCCGAGCGGCTTGGTACACTGCAGAAGTTTCGCGAGGATCTCGCGGGAGTGCTGCGGGCGCAGAGCTAGCGCAAGACGCGTCTTCATAACTTAACATAATACCTGTTATCGGACACTACTTATTGCTTGGCTGTCCGCAGCGTCCGCTTCTTAGTTCCCGCCCGTGAACACGATTCTAGGGTGAAAGAGCGTCCCGGCTATGCGGGTGGCGATGGCGATCAGGTCGCGCTGGCCTTCGAAGACTTTTACCTGGGGAGCTCGCGACATTTCCGGAAGATTCACGGCCCGGCCACTGCGAATCAGGGCGACGCTTTCTTCATCGGCGGTGACGCTGGGCAACTGCGGCACCAGCTTTCGCGGATGGATCAATAACGACTCAGCGCTTCCCTGCTGGAATGCGGTTTCTAGCGCTTGCAGCGAGTGGGCATCTTCGATGGTGAACTCGGCCACGGCGGTGCGTCGTAGGGTGGCCAGATGAGCGCCGCAGCCCAGCTTCTGGCCCATCTCGTGGGCCACCGACCTTACGTATGTGCCGGAGGCCACGCGGGCGCGGAAGGTAGCTTGATCGGCCGTTGTGTTGAGAATCTCGAATTCCTTGATTTCCACTCTTACCGGCCTGAGCGCGACTTCCTGTTTCTTGCGAGCCAGTTTGTAGGCTGGAACCCCAGCGATCTTCTTAGCGGAGAACGGCGGCGGCATCTGCTCGATGACACCCTGAAATTGGGCGGCCAGGGCGCGTACCTCATCGAGCTTGAGGTGAACGTCGCAGAGCGGCGTGGCGGGCTCGCCATCGGCATCGTAGGTGTCGGTCGAGAAGCCGAAGCGAATCACGCCTTCATATGTCTTTTCGGAATGGGCGTAAAACTGCGCCAGGCGCGTCAGGTTGCCCAAGACAATCGGCAGGACTCCCGTGGCTGAGGGGTCGAGAGTGCCGAGATGGCCGACTGCGTGCTGGCCGAGAATTCGGCGGACGCGGTTGACTACGTCGTGCGACGTCAGGCCGGGCGGTTTATCGATGACTACGACACCGTTCATAAGGATTTGTAATCTGTTAATTTGTAATTGGTAGTTTTGAAAACTCGTGTTTCCAAATCACCAATTACTAATTAAATGATTCCTCTTCGCGACGATCAGCCTACGTTCTCTACGCCGTTCGTCAACTATTTTCTTATTATCTTGAACTTGCTGGTCTTCTTCTGGGAGCTCTCGATCAGCCATCGGGTGCTGAATTCGGTCATGATGGAGTTTGGCGTGGTGCCTCACCACGCGGTGGCGGTTCTGACAGGACACTCCTACGCTCCGGCGGCTACGGCGATTTTGCCCTTGTTTACTTCGATGTTCCTGCACGCTTCATTCTTACACGTGGCGGGGAACATGCTCTTCCTGTGGATCTTCGGCGACAACATCGAAGACTACATCGGACACTTCTCCTATCTGGTGTTCTATCTGATGAGCGGAGTGGCGGCCGGGGTCACGCACATTCTGCTGAACCAGAGCTCGCGCGTGCCCAGCGTAGGCGCGAGCGGCGCCATTGCGGGAGTGATGGGGGCGTACTTTATCTTGTATCCCCGGGCGCGCGTGCTGATCTGGTTTCCGCCGATCTTTCTGTTTCACGTTCCGGCGTGGCTGATGCTGGGCTACTGGTTCGTGGGAAATTTCATGAGCGGTGCCGTAACCGCGATCGCCGAAACCAGCCAGACCTCGGGCGGGATTGCGTTCTGGGCGCATGTGGGAGGGTTTGTCGCGGGTGTGGTCATGATTAAGGTGTTTCGCGAACGGCCACACCGGTATCGGTATGGGACCTGGTAAGGAACCCACCTCTTAACCACAGCGGGCACAGAGGAACACAGGGGACAGCTCTGGTTTGATTGAGTTCAGCGGCGCGGGTCTGGTGCGGGGCCGGGCGGTAGGATCTCCGCGTCTTTGGAATTGTGATTGGGATTGGGACTGGGACTTGCCTCGGAGCTGGCGCTCACCCTTTGCCGAGTGACAAACCAAACGGCCGCAGTCCAAGTGGGAAAAAGGTCTGCGGCGGGGATGAGTTTCGCAGCGGCCGTCGGCAGGAAAGCCCAGTGCCATCCGAGCAGACGAATCATCACGAACGCGACGATCAGGTCTAGCACCGAGTCTGCCGGCGACATGCCTCCTTCAACGAAGATTGGGAAGGCGGCGATCTGGAGAACGTCGGCGGCTATGGCTATGGCCCATGCGGCGCGGTGTTCGGGTTTCAGCGAATTGAAATAATCGAGGAATGACATTGTTTCTTCTCGGTCGCGGTTCGCCGGGCTTTAGTCGCTGGTCGTTCGTCGTTAGCGGACAACGGCAAGAGCTCTACGACAACCGGCAACGACCTAAGTGTTGGATATGCACAAGCTAGCCTTCGCGTGGCTCCTCCGGCTTCACCAACCCAGGCTCGCTACAGTGTACCGCTTGACGGCATCACCACTATTTTTTCTACGGTTGTGTTTTCGGGCATCAGCAATACATCGACCACCGTGCGGGCTACGGTTTCGGCGGACATCATCTTGCCTCTTGGCGCTTGGGGCCAGAGCGTGTGCCAGATTGCGGTGTCGGTTGCGCCGGGCATTAGGGCGATCACGCGAATGCCTTTCGGCCTCAACTCTTCGCGCAGGGTGTTGGTAAATCCGAGCGCGCCATGCTTGGACGCATTGTAGGCTGCCGACCCAGGGAACACACGCTCGGCGGCGATGGAGAGATTATTCACGATCGTGCTTCCACGTTTCATCGCGGCTAACGCCGCTTGCGTCACGAGGAACGTGCCGTTGAGGTTGGTATCGATTACTTCCATCCAAGTGGGGTAAGGCAAGTCGCCTACGGTGAGGTTGGGATGTCCAATGCCAGCATTGTTGATGAGGATATCGAGCGGCCGGCGCAGGCTGCGGACCAGAGCGAAGAGGTAGTCGACGGAGTCGGGGCTGCGGACGTCGCAGGACTGCGCCAGCACATGCAGGTTCGCTCCCTGCGGCTGCAACTTTTCCAATTCGGTGCGCGCCTTGTCCAAGGTACGCTGGTCGCGGGCGGTGATGACCAGATTGCATCCTGCGCGGGCCAGGGCTCGGGCAATGGCAAGTCCGATGCCGCCATTGGCGCCGGTGATCAGGGCAAGGCGGCCGGAGAGCCGGGATTCGCGCGGCGAGATTTGACCTTTCTGCATGCGCAGTTCAGCTTATTCCAACGGGCGCGATCTTTCGAGCGGGAAGTTCACAGTTCGGCAATAGCGTTGCTGCAAGTCCCAGAAGTTGCTGTGACTGCCGGCAGTTGCCGAGCTGCGCTCGGCTTGGACGGGCGAGGGCGCCCGTCCCCACACGAGCTACTACTCACACACCATTGCTCCGCTGGCGGATCAGGGACAGGAATTCGGTTCTTGTTTCCTCTTCGTGGCGGAAGCTGCCGAGCATGGACGAGGTTACCGCCGAAGAATGTTGTTTCTCGACCCCGCGCATCATCATGCAGAGATGCCGGGCTTCGATGACCACGCCGACGCCTTGCGGCTCGATGGCATTCTGGATGGCCTCGGCGATTTGCGTGGTCAGGCGCTCCTGAATCTGCAAGCGCCGCGAAAATATTTCTATGAGGCGGGGAATTTTGCTCAGTCCGATCACTTTTCCGTTGGGGATGTAGGCGACGTGCACCTTGCCAAAGAACGGCAGGAGGTGGTGCTCGCACAGGCTGAACATTTCGACGTCTTTCACGATTACCATCTCGTCGTAGGTGACCGTGAAAAGCGCCTTGCGCAAAAGCGCTTCGGGGTCGTCCTTGTAGCCCTTGACTAAGAATTGCATGGCTTTTTGCACGCGCGCCGGAGTGCGCACAAGGCCCTCGCGATCGGGATCTTCGCCGAGGCGAACGAGCATCTCGCGAACTAGTTCTTCGTAGGTGGCGCTGGTCAGAGTGCTGGATTCAGTGGCTGGTTTCATAGGCTTTTAGTCGTTGGTCGATGGTCGTTGGTCGTTGGCAAACTGTCGCTGCCAGCGACCCGCGACCAGCAACTAGAGACCGTTTTCTCCACCATATTCGAACGAGTTCATCATCGTCTCTTCAATTCTCACTTTTTCTAGATGAGCCTTATCAAAGCCGCGCTTCACTATTTCGTAGATCGCTATGCATAGGTTTTCCGTGGTCGGTACCTGTTTCGCGAATTCCTCGAGCAGATTTAGATTCTGGTGGTCGTAGCGCTCGAGAATCTCGTTGTGCACGAAGCCATCCAGATCGACCAGATTGCAAACCATTCCCGTCTGGTCATCGACCAGCCCACTGACGGTGACCTCGACGGTGTAGTTGTGGCCGTGTCCGTAGGGATTATTGCATTTGCCATAGGTCGCGTGGTTTTCTTCCGCCGACATCTCGTCGCTGTGCAAGCGGTGTGACGCTGAGAACATGTAGCGCCGGGTTAGATGCGCTTTCATGCTTTTCGTTTTCATGCTTCCCCATAGAAATCGACAAAGAGGTCGGGCGTTTCGTAGACGCGGACGCGGTGCAATTGGGTAGCGGTGAGTTTGGGCGCGAGGCGCTGCCAGATGACGATGGCGAGGTTCTCCGTGGTCGGGATCCTGGTGAAAAACTCGGGCACTTCTTTGTTCAGGAAACGATGGTCGAGCGCGTCGAGCACTTCCCTGCTCATGACATCCTTCAATTGCTTCAGGTTGACGACGAAGCCCGACTTGGGATCGACGGCTCCCTTCACCGTCACTTCGAGAGTGTAGTTGTGTCCGTGGCCATTGGGATTATTGCACTTGCCGAAGAGGCGTTGGTTCTCCTCCGGAGTGAATTCCGGGTTGTGGTAGTAATGCGAGGCGGAGAATTCAGCTTTGCGTGTGAGATAGACCATAGAAACAGCTCTCAGCTCTCAGTTTTCAGCTCTCAGTTCTTGACTCTCTATCTTCGAAATCGGTCTGGACGCTTGCATTCTGGTGGACGCGCTTTTACTGGGTGAGCCTGTGCTGTAGGTACGGCCCTTCCATGATACCTGGCCGCTCGCTTGGGCCTTCTTTGAACGTATCAGGAGATAGGCGAACATGGGCAGACCGAAAACCATCGCCAGCATGTTGTTCACCGCTGCGAAATGCGCGGCGCAAATTCGGCGGTACACCAACAGCCAGAAAGCGGCTGCCAAAATCCAGACGAAGTGCCGGCTGGTTACGCCCGACACTGCGATGGCAATTGTCGACCACGCAGCCAACCATAAGATCAGAGCCTGGACAGCGAGAAATTCCGGTCGAGGGAATAAGAGCGCCAGATTCTTTGTCCAACCCTCTCGAAGCTGGGCCCAGTTGCGGTACATCCGCGTGCGAACCGCGTCTTCGCCATAACGGAAGTGGAGGCGCTGGCCGGCATTGCGGAACAGGTTGGCCAACGCCACGTCCTCGAGTATTTCCGTGGCTACTGCGGCGTGTCCGCCTACGGCATCGTAAGCTGCGCGGCGGACCAGAATGTACTGGCCATTCGCGGCTGCGATTTCGGCACCCTGCTCGCGCACTTTGTGGGGCGGATACTGTGCGGCGAGTTCCGCGAAGATTACGGGCATCACCGCCCGCTCGGCAAAGGTGACCACGATCTGCTCCGGCGAGTACGAGAGCAAATCGGCTCCCTCCTTTTTGGCTTCCGCTAACGCGCGCGCCAGCGATCCGGGGAGATGCACGGTGTCGGCGTCGGTAAACAAGAGCCACTTCGCGCGCGCTGCTCTCGCTCCGGCAACGACCGCATTGTTCTTTCCCGTCCAACCTGCATGCACGGTTCCCGCGGAGATCACCCGCACACCGGCAAAACTCTCCGCGATCGCGCGCGTGCGGTCGGTGGAGCCGTCGTCGACCACGATGATTTCCAATGCGACACCGGTTTGTGCGGTCAAGGATTGCAGACAGCCGCCGAGGCTATCCTCTTCGTTCCGCGCCGGAATAATAATCGAGACCTCTCGATTCGAGGCTCCCGGGGTCGGCGACTGCGGCAACGTGGCTGGAAGTGAACTATCCATCGGTTTTTCGCTATTATAGCGGGGTGAGACAAACGCTCCTTTTCACGCCGCTAACGATTGGATTGCTGCTTGCGCTGATCGGATGCTACAGCGGGAGCCATCCCGCGCGCATCGGTTCGAACGCCCCGGACTTTACCTTGCAGGATTCCGACCACAAAGTCACGCTCAGCCAGTTTCGCGGGCAGGTGGTGGTGCTGAATTTCTGGGCTACATGGTGCCCGCCCTGTGTCGAAGAGACTCCATCGCTGGTTCAGATGCAGGCGCGCCTCAAGGATAAGGGCGTCGTGGTGCTGGCGGTTAGCATTGACGCTGATGACGCGGCGTACCACAAGTTCCTCAAGGACTATCGTGTCAACATGGTCACGGTGCGGGATGAGGCGAAGAAGGCGGCTTCGCTCTATGGCACGTTTGGATGGCCGGAAACCTACGTAATCGACCGTGGCGGCGTGATCCGGCGCAAGTTTATCGGGCCCGTGGATTGGACGAGTCCGGAAGTGACGGATTATCTGAACAAGTTGTGAGGCAGGTCTTAGGTCTTAGGTGTCGGGTCTCAGGAAAAGCAAAATCGATGTTGGCTTTCCTGACACCTGACACCTGAGACCTAAAGCTTTACTTTGCGCAAGCGCAACGAGTTCGTGATTACGGACACTGAACTGAAGCTCATCGCGGCGGCGGCCAGAATCGGGCTCAATAGCAATCCGAATACGGGATACAGCACGCCTGCCGCTATTGGCACTCCTATTGAGTTGTAGACGAACGCGAAGAACAGGTTCTGGCGGATGTTGCGCATGGTGGCCTGGCTCAGTTTGCGGGCGCGCAGAATTCCTTCAAGATCTCCTTTCAGCAGGGTGATGCCGGCACTTTCCATGGCGATGTCGGTTCCCGTCCCCATGGCGATTCCTACTTGCGCCTGAGCCAGAGCGGGTGCGTCGTTGATGCCGTCCCCTGCCATCGCTACCACCCGGCCTTCGCTCTGGAGACTCTTGACGATCTCGGCCTTTTGCGCGGGCAAAACCTCGGCGCGAAAATCATCAATGCCTAATTTGTTGGCGATCTCCTTTGCCGTTGGCGGGTTGTCGCCGGTGAGCATGACGATGCGGATGCGCTGGGCCTTTAACTCGCGCAGCGCGGCGACTGCAGTTGCCTTGAGCGGATCTGCAATGGCGATGTTTCCGGCGTATTGACCGTCGATGGCAACATAGACCTGAGTCGCGCCGGGCACCGTTAGCACCGAAGCCGCGGTTTTGCGTCCCGAGCCGAAAACACCGAGGTCCGTCATGAGCGCCCAATTCCCTGCCGCGATTCTCCTGCCCTCGACGAAGCCTTTAACACCCTTGCCCGGCAGATACTCAAACCCAGAAACGTCAGAGAGCTTCAGATTCAGATGGCTGGCCAGGTCCATGATGGCGGCTGCTAAGGGATGTTCACTCGCACGCTCCACGCTGGCTGCGAGGCGAACGACCTCGGGATCGCTGTATGCCACGACCTTCGGTTTTCCCTCGGTCAGCGTGCCGGTCTTGTCGAAGACGATGGTGTCAACTTTCTCCAGCGTTTCGAGCGCCTCAGCATTCTTGATGAGGACGCCGGCGTGCGCGCCGCGTCCGGTGCCGACCATGATCGCCATGGGCGTTGCCAGGCCCAGTGCGCAAGGACACGCGATGATCAACACGGCCACGGCGTTCACGATGGCGTGCGCGAAACGCGGCTCTGGGCCGAAACTCACCCAGGCTATGAAGGTCACTACCGCAATGGCGATTACCGCCGGCACGAACCAACCGGCGACTTTATCCGCCAGGCGTTGGATGGGGGCACGCGTGCGCTGCGCCTGGCTTACCATCTGCACGATCTGCGCCAGCATGGTCTCGCTGCCTACGCGCTCGGCACGCATCACCAGAGATCCGGCGCCGTTCACGGTTGCGCCGATTACACGCGACCCAACTGCCTTCTCCACGGGAATGGATTCGCCGGTGATCATGGACTCATCCACTGCGCTCGATCCCTCCAGCACAACGCCATCTACGGGGATCTTTTCTCCCGGACGGACGCGGAGGCGATCTCCGGGCTTTACCTGTCCGAGCGGGATGTCGCGCTCGGAGCCATCTTCGCTCAATAGGCGCGCCATCTTCGGGCTGAGATCGAGCAGCGCCCGGATTGCGCTTGACGTGCGGCTGCGGGCGCGCAGTTCCAGGACTTGTCCCAGCAGTACGAGCGTGACGATGGCGGCGGCAGCTTCAAAGTAAACATCCGGGCGGTCAGTCATCGTGCGAAACGACGCCGGAAATATCTGCGGGAACACCGTCGCTACCACGCTGTAGGAGTACGCCACGCCGGTGCCCATAGCGATCAGCGTGAACATGTTGGTGCTGCGATTCACCAGCGACGCCCATCCGCGCTGGAAGAAGGGCCAGCCGCCCCAGAGGACTACGGGTGTGGCGAGCAGCAGCTCGACCCACGGCCGCGCCCCTCCCGAAGAAGTAGGCTGTACCCCCAAGCCCGACCTAACCGCCATCACCTCCATGGCCACAACCAGGAGCGGCACGGTTAGCGCCAGGCTGATCCAGAAGCGCCTTGTCATGTCGCGCAGTTCGGGATTGTCTTCTTCGACGGTCACCGTGCGCGGCTCAAGAGCCATGCCGCAAATTGGACAACTTCCTGGCCCTGGGCGCACGATCTCGGGATGCATGGGGCAGGTGTACTCCGTCTTGGTCGCGAGGAGCGCTGGCGATTCGGGATCCAGCGCCATGCCACACTTGGGACACGGTCCGGGCCCGATTTGTCGCACCTCCGGGCACATGGGACAGACATAGGCGCGCGTGTCTTTTGCGGCGTCGGCTGGCAGCGTAGCAATTGCAGGCGGCTTGGTTAGTGCTGGCATGACCAAGGTCGGACCGCCGAGTGACACCAGACCCGACCCCATCGGTTTGGGTGGGGAGGACAGAATCTTCTCGGGATTCGCCTGGAATTTTGCGAGGCACCCGGCACAACAAAAGAAATACTCTTTGCCTTTGTGCAGAGTCGTGTGGCGAGCCGTGGCCGGATTCACATCCATGCCACAGACGGGGTCTTTCGCCTTGGCGGGAGACGATGCGGCGTTTGGGATGTCCACGGGGCCTCGGTGGTCCATAATTTTCGTTGCCAGAAGTCTACATCGAACCAGAATTCGCGATGATTGCCGACAGTGGCCGAGCGCGGCCGGCCCTATACGAGCTTGGGCTTGGCGGAAGCCAGCACTTATTAGATACTCAAAGGGTAATCCTCGAACCTATTCTTTGGGAGAAATGAAATGACGTACCTTGAAGCTGCCTACCGCTACCAGACTCCGCCCGGAGAAGCTGCGTTGCGGGCCATTGACAGTGTGCGTGAAGTCTATGGCATCCAGCGCATCAAGTTCGATGAGAAAGAACGGACGGTGCGTGTGCTGTTCGATGCCTCGCGAATGAAGAGCGACACAGTGGCCAAGTTGCTGCGCGAGTCCGGTATCGACGTGCAGAGCCAGTTAGTTCTTGCCTGAGATTTTTGGCGAGAAGTGAGACGCGATCAGACCGCACTCCGCCCGTTTCCCTGCTAATCCTCAGCCAGCAGGAGGACTCTCGGGGGAGGGCCGGGAAGCGGGGCGGAGCGCGCTCTGACGAGACCAACGAAGCATGTGCAAAGGGGCATTCGGAAAGACCTCTGGCCGAAGTAATTTCCAAGATGCCCCGTTGCGCGCCACTTCGTCTGACGCAACAAGAAGCATGTCGTGTGCCATCGCTAAGGCCTTGCCAGCGCGTATGAGTGGAACGCTGGGGCGGGTAGGTTTTGCGCTGAGGCCGGAAACTTTTACTCTAAATTACAAATCTTTGTTCTCGGCAGGGCGCCGATTTCCACAGCCAGACATTCAGCGCGGATCGGAAGGGTCAGCACACTCTGAATCCGGTTCTTGGGAGAGCAGATCGGCGATCGGGGTTGGGCGAAACGATTCGGTTCCGTTATAATTCAAGAACACAATTCTGCCGCGATGCGCCCGTAGCTCAATTGGATAGAGTGCTTGGCTACGAACCAAGAGGTTGGGAGTTCGATTCTCTCCGGGCGCACCACTCTACCTGCCATCATCGCACTTATTTTCGGATCCCTCGCGTTGCTCAGGATTTCGTCCTTCGACTGTGCTCAGGACAGGCTCTGCGGGCTCCCGCTTTGCTCACGTCCGCAATAATCCTGGAAAGGCGTCCCATGCACCCTTGCGGTCTAGTGGGAGCTCGGCTTCTTCACCAGACTGGCATGACTCGCTACGCACACCCATTGACCTGCGGAGGATATCCACGTATCGGTGAAGCGGCCGTAGCGATCGAACGGTTTTCCCTTGTTTGTGCCCTTGAAGTGGTAAGCCCCAGTTACCACCGCAACGCCCGGATAATAAAAGTGGACGTCGACTCCATCATTCACCAACAGACTGACCTGCACGTCAGGATCTTTGTTGCTGGCGATGAATCTAGCTTTGTTCATCACGGTGCCATCCCAATCGGTGTAGACATATGTATCCGCGATCAGGCGGTCCAGCGCGTCTCCGTCGTTCTGCATCTGCGCCTGGTTCCAGGCGTTTTCCAAGGCGATCAACTTGCTCTTGTCCGCTCGCGCATCCTGGGGCAGGGCTTGCGTGCCAGCAACTAAAATCGATAGTAGGAGCACTCCCGCAAATCGCCATTGCAGCATTTGTTACCCCTCGCGACTGCCTGTTACTGCAGGATTTCAGCCCAACCGGGCTAATGTCCAGGCACGAATGGTCGAGCCAACGCCGTCAATAGATCGCTGTGCGCGCCAATCTACCCCTGCTTTAGCTTCAGCTTGCCCTTGTTTTCTTCAATAAAGGCCTTAAGATCGGGAGCAGCTTCCAGCAACCTGGTCCACTGTTCGTAGTAAAGCGTCACGGGAAAACGGCCCAGCCCGTACACGCTGACGCCGCCTTTTTCGCTGACGCGGAACTCAAGGGCGCCCCCCCTTTTTTTCCCTTCCACTTGCTTTTCCAGATCGGCAAGGCGAGCTTTCAATTCTTCGTAACTTGGTTCGGTCATGAATACACCTCGAATGTCTGTTTATTATAGGTCGGGGCGGTAATCGCGGGTCACCGAAGGTTGGACGAGGCAGACCTTGGCTGGCGGGATCAGACCTGCGGCGGCAGCTTCCCATTAGGTGAAAAACTCTGCACAATACGCCTGGCGACATGGCTCTTCCCGGCTATCTCATGCTGCCGCAATCTCTTACGGCCATTTCCCGGGTCGAGAGATGGAAGTGCAGATGCTAACATGACTACAACGACGAATTCCCAAGGGGAGAAGACAGAATGACGAAATTCAAGAAGAATGCACTGCTTGAGAGCATACCCATGCTGGTGCTGCTGGGGGTGCTCGCTGGCGCCGTGGGGGGCTTGGGAATCGGCTTCATCCAGTTGAGGGCCGCATCGTCAGCAGCTAGCACTAGCAAATAAATCCTGATTTCCACCCAGACTCAAGCAACATCAAGCGCGTCTCGATCTGGCACCTATGCCCGAGGATGCGCATCCCGGTTACTTCTTTGCTCAATTCCCGTAATTAATCCGGCTTAAGTTCATCCCGCAAGATCTCTGTTCACAGCTCCAGTTCTGTTGCCCGAAAATCCTATGGGCCAAAACCAGTGATCCTGATCACAGAAAGCGGAAGTCGCATAGCAGAACATTGAGATCGCAGCGTCGGGCGCTCAAAAGGCACCAAGCATTTAGTTTGCGCTGCGCCCCTCCGCTGCGTGGAGATGCGAGGAGTATGCGGTGCGTCTTAAGCCGACAAGGTGGCGCTGGCTTTCGCAGATTGTCTTCTTCTTCCTATTCCTGTTCCTTCTACTACGCACGGAGTTCCGCGGATCGTTGCACGCGGGCGGGAGTGACATCCGGCTTCCCTACCCGGTGCAGTTGTTTTTCCAGTTTGATCCGCTGGTGATGCTGTCGAATGCGCTCTCCAGCCGCGCCCTTTACCACGGTCTGTTGTGGAGTCTGGTCGTTCTGATTCCGACGATGTTGTTCGGACGGTTCTTCTGCGGCTGGATTTGTCCTCTGGGGTCGATTCACCACTTCTTCAGCAGCCTGAAATCAGAGCGCAAACGCGGAAAACAACTGATTGAATCGAACCGGTACAAACGCTGGCAAACGACGAAATACTACATCTTAGTTGCGGCCTTAATCGCCGCCGTGCTGGGCACGGGGATCGTCGGATGGCTGGATCCTTTTTCGTTGCTGGTGCGCTCCGTCGGCCTATCCATTTTACCGGGAATGAACTATGCCCTGAACGCGGGGCTGCGTGCGCTGGGACACAGCCGTTGGGGGAACGGGCATGAAGGCAACGTGCTGAACGTTCTCCTCGGAGGGTGGCTGCTCAGTTTCAAACAGCCGTACTTCCGGCAAGGAATTTGGCTCGGCATCCTCTTCATATTTTTTCTGGCGCTGAATTTTCGCGTGACCCGGTTCTGGTGCCGGGCACTTTGCCCACTGGGTGCTCTGCTCGGGATCGTATCGCGCTGGTCGATTCTTGGGTTGGTCAAGACGCCGGAGAGCTGCGAAGACTGCAATCGGTGTCTGCTGCGCTGCCAGGGCGGCGATGATCCGATCGGCGGAGTTCCGTGGCGTCAACCGGAGTGCCATCTTTGTCTGAACTGTGTTGATGAGTGTCCGGAGCACGGACTGCAGTTCAAGTTTTTTCCCGCACAAAAGTCCATTGGTACGAACCTGCAGAGACGCAAGGTGCTCACCGGATTGGCCGCGGGGGCAGTCGTGGTCCCACTGTTGCGCAGCACGCCCGGATTCGCAGTCGAGCGGCATGAGCGGTTGCTGCGTCCTCCGGGGGCACTCGACGAAGAGTACTTTTTGGCGCGCTGCATACGGTGCGGTGAGTGCATGAAGGTCTGCCCCAACAACGCCCTGCATCCCGCGCTGACCGAGGCGGGGTTGGAAGGTATGTGGACGCCAATCATGGTGCCGCGGATTGGCTACTGCGAGAGCAGTTGCGTGCTGTGTTCCGAGGTTTGTCCTACCGGCGCAATCTGGGAGATCACGGCGAAAGAGAAAGGCTGGGAGGCAAAGGCTGCCGGCGACGCCAAGCCCATCAGTCTGGGCACAGCGTTCTTCGATCGTGGGCGATGTTTGCCTTGGGCCATGGCGACACCGTGCATCGTCTGCGAGGAATGGTGCCCCACATCGCCCAAGGCCATTTATCTGCAACCCGCTGAAGTCGCGGATGGAACGGGCCATCTGGTGCAGGTAAAACAGCCGCTGCTGGATCCTCATCGGTGCGTGGGCTGCGGAGCTTGCGAATTCGCCTGCCCGGTTCAGGATCGCCCGGCAGTTTATGTGACCAGCGTCGGCGAGAGTCGCTCGCGAACCAACCAGATTCTGCTGAACCGGGGCAAGGAGAGGACGAGGTGAAAGCCCGCAGAGTACTTCTGGTCATGCTCGGCGTCGCACTGCTTCTGGACCCTGGCTGCAAGCGTCAATCGGGAACTGGGGGATCATTTTTCCCTGCGTCCAATCAGGTTGCGGGCTGGGCTACTGCTGGAGAGATACGCACCTTTGAGGCGGCAGATCTATGGAAGTACATCGACGGCGAGGCAGAAAAGTACTTGAAGGCTGGGGTGCAGAGAGTGTCTACCGCAGACTACAAGTTCCAGAACAAAGTCGACGCGACCGTGGACATCTACACCATGGGGAACGCCGAGGGCGCAGACACGATTTTCAGATCGGAGCCGGCGGTTGATGTGAAACCGATTCAACTGGGAGACGCCGCGCGCTTTTCAAGCCAGAGCTTGGTCTTTCGCAAGGGAACCTTCCTGGTGCGAATCGTTGCCTTTGAGGAATCGGCGGAAATGCAGCAGGCACTTTTGCAACTCGGGCGCGGTATCGAGCTGCGGCTTGCCCGGTGACGATCGCCAGACGTGCGATTCGTCACTGAAAAGTCCTCCGGATTGCGGTATAGGTAGTTTGATTATGAGTTCGCTGCGAGGCGCCAATCGGCGGGATTTTCTAAAAAAGTGCCTCACGGGCGCTGCCGTTCTCGGCGCCAGCGGCCGGATGGGACTGTTGTCGGCGGCGGAAGAAGGAGCAACGCTCGCGAAGTCCAGGGTGGTGATCGCCCATGATCCCATGCTGCGCGGCACGGGGTCGACGGTGGATTCGGGCCGGATGCTGATCCTTCTGGATCGTGCCATGCAGGCTCTCTTCGATCGCGATAATCCGATCGAAACCTGGAAGAAGCTGGTCCGGCCGGGCGAGATGGTGGGACTGAAGGTGAATGCACTTGGCGGGCGCGGACTCTCCAGCGACCTTCAACTCGTCGAAGCCATTTGCGAGCGCTTGCAGGAGGCCGGAATCAAGGCGAGCGATATCGTGGTCTGGGACCGCGACAGCGATGAAATGGAACATGTTGGATTCCGTGTGGCGACAGGCGGAAACCGGGTGCAATGCTTCGGCACCGATCGTGTCGATTACGAGCAGGAGTTGGCCATGTATGGCAGCGTGGGCAGCCGGTTGTCGAAGATTTTGACGCAACGCTGCAACGTGCTGATCAATGTCCCGGTGCTGAAAGACCATGATGGCGCGGGCGTGACCATCTCCCTGAAAAACATGTATGGCGTCATTCATAATCCGAATAAGTACCACCCCAACGGCTGCAATCCGTACATCGCGGACCTGAACATGCTGCCGGAAATTAGATCGAAGATGCGATTGACCATTTGCGATGCGACCACGGCCTGCTTCGAAGGCGGACCGGGATACAAGCCGGAATATAGTTGGAAGAACAATGCCCTGCTGGTTTCGCAGGATCCGGTTGCGCTCGACTACACGGGCTGGCAAATCATCGAGCGCAAACGAGCCGAAAAGGGACTGAAGACGCTGGAAGGCGATAAAAGAGAACCTCATTACATCGCGACCGCTGCCGATGCGCAGCATCGGTTGGGCACGAACGATCCGAGGAGAATCGCGGTCGCCGAGGTGTAGGCCGCTGCTCATTTGAGGGTTCAACATGGCACGCGAACTCGATCGGCGGGCGTTCTTGCAGTGCGCGCTGGCGTCGGGAGCGGCTTTCGGCGTCTGCGAGCTTGCCCAGTTCCCCGTCGCTATCCCCGCGTGGGCGGGTCCGCAGAAGCAGGACGATTCGCAATTCACCGTCGAAGCAAAGTTTTACGAGAAACTTCCCAACAACAAGAAGATCAAGTGCAAGCTCTGTCCGCGCGAATGTTCGGTGGGAGACCGGGAACGCGGCTATTGTGGCGTGCGGGAGAATCGCGGAGGAATCTACTACACGCTGGTGCACTCGCGGGTGTGCGCCGCGCACATTGATCCCATCGAGAAGAAGCCCCTGTTCCACTACCTGCCGGGGACGCTGGCTTTCTCGGTGGCCACGGCGGGCTGCAACGTCAACTGCAAATTTTGCCAGAATTGGGACATCTCCCAGGTGCGTCCGGAGCAGGTCCCTGCCGAGTTTGCGCCCCCGAAATTACTCGCCGAACTGGCCAAACAGCGCGGCTGCCCTTCGATTGCGTACACCTACAGTGAGCCGGTGATTTTCAGCGAATACCTGATGGATGCAGCCGACGCCGGGCACGAAGCCGGCGTCCGCAGCGTGGTCGTGTCGAATGGCTACATGCAAGAGGAGTCGCTGAAGAAGGCATACGGAAAGATGGACGCGGTCAAGATCGATCTGAAAGCGTTCACGGAGTCCTACTACAAAGATGTGGTCGTTGGCGAGTTGAAGCCGGTGTTGGCCTCGCTGGTCACGTTGCGGAAGATGAACAAGTGGACCGAGATCGTGTACCTGGTTGTGCCGGGAATGAACGACAGCGATGCCGAATTCCGCGGCCTGGCAAGCTGGATCAAGACCAACTTGGGTATGGACGTGCCAATCCATTTCACGCAATTTCATCCGGAATACCTGTTGAAGAACCTGCCTATAACGCCGGTGCCGACGCTGGAGCGTGCCAAAGCGATTGCCGACGCGGAAGGACTACACTACGTGTATATCGGCAATGTGCCGGGACATCCTGCGCAAAATACTTATTGCCCGAAGTGCCGCCACATGCTGGTGGAACGCGTAGGATTCACGGCGAGTCAGGTGCTCATCCGCAAGGGCAGTTGCCCGATCTGCGGGCAGCCGATCCCCGGCGTTTGGCACGCATGAAAGCCTGAGAGGAGTTTTCGCATATGAAGGTCAAGATGCGTCCCAAAATGTATCGGCTGGCGGCCCTTTTCATCGCGCTCTTCATCGCGATCCTGGCAATTGCAGCGGTGTGGCGCGTCCGGGCTGCCGGTCCGCAGAACGTCGGACAAGAGAGCGTGAGACAAGCCGGTGTTGCTGGTGGCTTCTATCCCGCCGACCCCAAGACACTTTCGGCGATGATTGACGACATGCTGGCGCATGCCGCTTCGTCTCAGCCGCCGATCAACGAGCCGATCCTGGCGGTGGTCGCGCCTCACGCCGGTTATCAGTTCTCGGGCCCCGTCGCTGCCTACACGTATGCGGCGCTGAAAGGGCGCAGGTTTTCGCGCGTGGTCGTGATTGCACCTTCACACTATGAGGCCTTTGATTTCACTTCCGTCTATGAGGGCGACGCTTACGCGACGCCCCTCGGGACAGTCCCGATAGATAAGGCGTTTGCCAAGCAACTTGTGCAGATGAGTCCAACCATCAAATTCTCCAGCCAAGGACACACTCCCACTAAAGAGGGTGCTGAGCATGCGCTCGAGGTGGAGTTGCCGTGGCTGCAACGCGTGCTGGGCGATTTCGAACTCGTGCCCGTCGTCATGGGAGACCAAAGCTATGAGAGCAGCCGCGCGCTGGGAGTGGCTCTGGCGAAGCTGATCCACGGCAGCAGCGATACGCTGATCCTGGCCAGTTCCGATTTGTCGCACTATCACCCTTACGACGACGCGGTGAAGATCGACCATAAAACGCTGAATGCGCTGCAGGCTTGGGACTACTTCAGCATGTCGCGAAACTTCCAGGCGCGGATTTGGGAAGCCTGCGGCGGCGCGCCCATCGTAGCCGCCATGATTGCCGCCGAGCGCATGGGAGCGAACCAGGCCGTGGTGCTCAAGTACGCCAATTCAGGCGACACCACTGGCGATCACTCGCGCGTGGTCGGATACAGCGCAGACGTCTTTTTGAAAGCTCCAAGCGGAAAGACAGTGGAACCGCAATTCTCACTGACTGGCCACGAAAAAAGCGAATTGCTCGCTCTGGCGCGCAAGTCGGTGGAATACGCGGTACGGGAGAGAAAGCCGTATGAACCAACCGCGAGCGCAAGCGAAGTGCTGAATGAGGAGCGCGGTGCGTTCGTGACCTTGCGCAAATCGGGAGAGCTGCGGGGGTGCATTGGCTATACGTCCGCTGCAAAACCTCTCTACATGACCGTGCGGGATACAGCCACGCTGGCCGCGCTGCGCGACACCCGATTCCCGCAGGTGTCCGCCTCAGAGTTGCCGCAAATCGATTATGAAGTCTCGGTGCTGTCGCCGCTTCGGCGCGTGTTGGACGTTCGGCAGATCAAGGTTGGCCAGCACGGTTTGCTGATGAAGAACGGCGTGTCCGAGGGCCTTTTGCTGCCGCAGGTGCCGGTCGACGAAAAATGGGATCGACAGACGTTTCTGGAAGAAACCTGCGCCAAAGCGGGCATGCGCTCCGGCTGCTGGAAGGACGAGAACACAGACATCTTCATGTTTACCGCGGTGGTATTCGGCGAAAAGCGGCCACAAGAGCTTACGCCCGAGACCGCTTTGCCTCAAGGCTTACCCACGCGGCCAGGAGGGACGGCGCCAGGCTTACCCCCGCACTGAGCCATGCGGTCCTCCAGAAACCGAACACCGGGATGAAGTAAGTGCTCACCAAAAGCGCGCCCGCGCATCCGCCCAGCAGGTCGATGGCATAGAGTGTGCCCAGTCTTGAGCCGCCGCTGCGGGCATCGCTATGCAGGTAGATTTCTGTGGCGACCGGAAATTGATAACCGCCCAGCATTCCGCAGAGAGCGGCTAGCGCAGGAAAGACAAACTGTGCGGCCAGCCACGTTGCCGCCATCCCAGAAATCCTCGACAACAGGCTCACCACAAATATCAGCGCAGGAGCAGCAAGAGCAAGCAGAAACTGCGTGGTTGCCATGGTGCGGTCGGGTGGACGATCGCTGGAACTCATGCGGCGGATGCCCAGCCAACTTCCCAGAGCAATGCCTGCCATGCACATGGCGATAAGGATTGCGAGTTGCTGGTAAACGTAACCGTAGATGGATTGGAATGCCAGCAGCAGGAAGATCTGAAGAGCCATCAATGTGAATCCGGTTGCAGCCATGCAGTACGCCGCGGCAGAACGGGCACGTTTCTCGCGATTGGGCACAAGCACCAGAAGAACCCCCCCAAACCATGTGATCACAAGCACAGCGTCGATAACACGGGTGAAGGCTATGTGCGCGGCAGCCTGGAACCAGCGGGAATAGCCCAGCTTGAACTGCGTACTCCATAGCACAACATCGAAGTAATAAGCGATCGGCTCGAAATCGCGATTGACGGGCGTTGAGGGCAGAGGCTGCAGTTGTTCGCGAATCTGCTCCATGCGATCGGGCATCATGCGGAAGGGGATAAAGTATTCGCGAACATACTGCGTCTTCAGATTCCGCTCTTGCAATCTTGTGATCAGCGTTTGGGGATTGTCGGTCAAAACATCGGGTCGCGTGGCGGCGAAGAAGTGGATGGTTTCGCCGGGAATGGCGACGACGTGCGGGAAGACTCCCTGCAAGGTGTGGTGAATGCAGCGCAGGAATTCCGCGAGGTCGGGGCTGATGTAATCCTCCGACGAGCGCAGTTGCAAGGCGAGTAGTCCGCCGGGCGAGAGGTGATCGCGAGCGGAGCGAAAGAACTCGCCCGTGTAGAAGCGGTTCAGCTGCGCGGTCTGCGGATCGGGCACATTCAGAATGATGACGTCGAATGTGTCGTCCTTCGTCTTGAGGTAGTTTCTAAGAAAGTACCGGCCATCCGCGTAGTGCACGTGCACGCGAGGATCCGAGACAAGCGGAGCGGACTGCACGGGAAAGAACCGCCGCGCCATGTCGATGAGCGCGGGATCAAGCTCAACGTAGTCGATCCGCTTGACGGTGGGATGTTTCAGCGCCTGGGTGATGCTGCCGTTGACGCCGCCGCCGATGAGTAGAAGGCGCTTCGGCGCCGGGTGCTCCAACAGCGCGTAATGTACCGCCTCTTCGGCAGCGTTCTCGTCGGGCGCGTTGGCCAGGATCACGCCGTTGTCATAAATGCTGCGGATGTTGCCGGTTTCGATAACGGCGAGGTTACCGTAAATCGAGTCGCGCGATCCCACCAAGTGGAATCCCCGCCACAGGCGCGCTTGCGCGGACCGGTCCAACGCCGGTGCAACATAGATAAGGAGAAGAACAGCCAAGAACGCTGCTGCTGCGGTCATGGCCGCCAATTGCTTGCGGGTCATGCGGAGCAACAAGACGGTCGTCATACACAGGTTAAGCAGGGCGACGACGGTCGCGATCTGGAAGGACTCGAGAAAACGCAGCAACACAATGCTGGCCAGGATGCCTCCGAAGGCGGAACCCGCGGCCTCCAGCAAGTATGCCGAGCTGGTGGCGACGCGAGCCGAGACGGCGCACTCCTGCTCGTACATACGAGTTGCAACCACGAACAGCGACCCCGCGATAACGCAAAACAGGCTCAGGCATGCCAGGGATGTAAGCAGCATCGGCACTGGACCAACCAGTTCGCCCGGCACGGTTTGAAAAAAAGCTCTGGAGGCGCGCAATGCCCAGATCGTCGGCGGGAGGCTGACACCGAGCAGGCATTCGAGCGCGGCGACTGCCTGGCGAGCGTGGTTCGCACCCAGTGCAAAACGGCTGCTCAGGCTGCTGCCGGCGGCAGTCCAAAAAAGCCAGGTGGCTAGCATGATTCCCAGCGACATCTCGTTGCCGTTGAAGACGACGATGAGCTCCCGCATGAGAACGATCTGGCCGATGACGGCGCTGAATCCTATCAGCGCCAGAGCCGTCCTCACGGCCAACGTCGGATGCTTTACACACGGCATTGTGACGGATTGCATGGATACCGGCACCAGAACGAGATTAGAATTTAGTTGTCGGGCAAAAGCAAAGAGGTCAAAACAATGCCGCCGACCGAAGGCACCATACTCAACCGTCGTGAAGCGTTAATCAAACTGCTCCGTGTGGGAGGAGTCGCTGCTGGAACGGCCGGCCTCGGATTCTGGCTTAGCGAGCACAGCGAACGGCCCGAGCACGTGTTGGCCATCAATGCAAAGCGCAGTCACGTGGTGGCGACCGATGCGAGTTTGCCCGAGATGGCGGTCATCCAGGGAGACGACCCCGAAGAACTGGCGCGGACTGCCATCGAAGAACTGGGCGGCATCCGTCGCTTTGTCTCGCGCGCCGACGTTGTGCTGGTGAAGCCGAACATCGGCTGGGACCGCACTCCAGAACAGGCCGCTAACACGAATCCACAAATCGTCGCAGAGATTGTCCGGCAATGCTGGAACGCTGGGGCGAAGCGTGTCATCGTGACCGACGTGAGTTGTAACGACCCGCGCCGGTGTTTTCAAAGGTCGGGCATTGCCGAGGCGGCGCGGGGTGTAGGCGCCGAAGTGATCCTGCCTGAACCCTCCCGATTCAAGGATGTGGACTTGCAGGGAGAAGTTCTGCGGGAGTGGCCGATTTTCGACCCCTTCCTGAATGCCGACAAGATTATCAACGTCCCCATCGCGAAACACCACAGCCTGACCGGCACGACGCTGGGGATGAAAAACTGGTATGGCATTCTGGGTGGACCACGCCATCAGTTGCACCAGAAGATCCATGAGAGCCTGGTGGACCTCGCCGATTTCATTCGTCCAACTCTTACGCTCATCGATTGCTATCGCGTGCTGATACGGAATGGTCCCATTGGAGGCAGTCTGGACGATGTCCTGCTCAAGAAGACGCTGGTAGCCGGAACCGATCCGGTGGCGCTCGACGCTTACGTGGCGAAGGCTTACTGGAATTTGGAAGTTTCTTCCCTGCCCTATTTGAAGATGGCGGCCCAGCGCGGTCTGGGGACCTATGAGTTTGGGAAGATCCGCACACGCGTACGAAGCCTTGCATGAAGAAGCAAGCTGGAGTTCCGTCCGCTATTTCCCTGCCATTCGTGCACGCTCTGCTTCGCAGGCTTGCCGGGCATCGCGTCCAGTAATTTTTTTGTACCAGGCAGGATGGAAGGTCCAGGCCCACGCCTCGCTGACCGCGCCGCGGGTCATTGCCTGAAAAGTTCCCGGCTGGCCGAAGGTGCTGAGATAGACGTGAACGAAGATTCCGCCCAGCATGATGAGCGCGGAGATGTCGTGCAGCACGTAGCTGATGGCGACCGGAATTCTTCCAAACGTCCTGGCGCCCGCCCACATCACGATACCCGTGATCAGGTACACCACGCACCCGATCACAATCTCCCAGAACTGAACTTTCTGGCCGCCATTAAAGAATCCGGTATCCGGAGACTCCATTTTCTCTTTGCCGCCGACGATTTTGTGGATGTTGCGCATCCAGTTGGAATCAGCTGCGGTCCAAATCATCGGCTGGAGCCAGTTCAACGTCTGTAATGCGAAGAAGAAGACAAAGCCCACCCCGAACCAGGGATGCATGGTGCGGCAGAGTTGGCCTCCGCCGAAGATGGGCGTAAACCAGCGGAACAACCAAGGCAGGTAGATGCTGAAGCCTGTGAACAGAGCGAGAAAGAAGAACAGCGCAACCATCCAATGGAGAACGCGCGTGTACACGGGATGGCGGAGCAACTCTCCGCGGTAGACCGTGGTCTGGCCTGCGGCTTCGAAGTTCTGGCGCACCTTGTCGTCGAAACGCTCAACCGCGCTGGCCATTCCCGTCCTCCTTCCCCGTTGGCTCGGAACTCGGCGGCTCGGGTTGTACTCGGCGCGGGCCGGCGGCCACGTAGTGCAGGAAAACTCCTACCATGCCAAACAAGGCGAATGTCCCCAGCACGGGTTTAAACAGCCACTTCCACACGGTATAGCTCCAGGGGATTTGCGGATTCTTGGGCAGACCGCCATAGCGCTCAGGATCGCTGGCATCGTGAAGCACGTAGATGACATGCGTGCCGCCCACGGATTGCGGATCATAGATGCCAGCGTTTTCCATGCCGAATTTGTCGCGCAGTTGCGTAACGCGTTCCCCGGCGATGAACTTCATGTCGTCCTTCGTGCCAAACTTCAAACAGCCGGTCGGGCACGCCTTGATACACGCCGGCTCCAGCCCCGCGCTCACACGATCGGAACAGAGCGAGCACTTGTAAACTCGCTTGGTCAGCGGATTGAACTTCGGAATATCGAAGGGACATCCGGAGACGCAAAACTCGCACCCGATGCAGTTCTCCTGGTTGAAGTCCACGATTCCGTTCGAATACTTCACGATGGCGCCGTCGGCCGGACACGCGGCCAGGCATCCGGGATCGGCGCAGTGCATGCACTGATCCTTACGCATCAACCACTGGACCGTTCCATCCGCTTGCGGATGTTCGGTGAACTTGATCAGGTTCCAGAAGTTCCAACGCGTCTCCCGCATCGTCTGGTAGGTGTTGTCGAAGGTGGTGGGAGAGAACGGCATGTCGTTCCACTCGACACAGGCGACTTCACAGGCCTTGCAGCCGATGCAGATGGTCGTGTCCACCAGCTTGCAGACTTCCAGATCCCGCTGCATACCCTGGCCAGGAACCGGCCCGGGATGGGCCGAGATCATTTCTTCTTGCAATATCTGTCGCTCTGGCATCTCGTCCCTCCCTCCTAGGCCTTCTCGATCTTCACCAGGAAGCCTTTAAATTCCGGAGTGAATGCGTTCGGATCAATCACGGTCGGGGTCAGCTCGTTAGCCAATGTCTTGGCGGTCTTGCCTTCATCTTCTGCAATGCCGCGGAAGCCCCAGTGAATGGGGATTCCGATCTGGAACATTTCCTTGCCGTCAATCTTCATCGGGCGGATGCGGCGCGTCACCATGGCTTTCGCGATGTAGTGGCTGCGCGCGCTGGTGACTTTGACTTTCTCGCCGCCTCGAATGCCCATCTGATCCGCCAATTCGACTGGAACCTCCACAAACGGCTCGGGGACCAGCTGGACATTCATCGGATTGTTCTTAGTCCAGTAGTGATAGTGCTCGGTGAGGCGATAGGTGGTGCAAATGACATTGAAGCCGTCCGCCACGGTGCCGTACTTATCGAAGGCAGTCTTGTACTTTTTCACCACGGGATTGGTGGATTGGTTGGGGTGGAGCGGATTTGAAATGGGGCTTTCGATGGGCTCGTAGTACTCGGGGAAAGGGCCATCGTTCATCGGACCGAGGGGCACGAACAACCGCCCCACGCCCTCGGGATTCATGATGAACGGCCCCATGTGATCTTTGGGAGCAGAATCGGCCTTAAAATCGGGCACGTCAACGCCCGCCCAGCTCTGTTTCGCTTCATCCCACCAAACCTGGCGACGCGAAGGATCCCAGGGCTTGCCGTTGAGATCGCAAGAGGCGCGGTTATAAAGAACGCGCCGGTTCATGGGCCACGACCAGGCCCAGTTCGGATAAATGCCAAGACCCGAGGGATCGTCGGTTCCACGCCGTTGCATCAAGGCGCCAGCTTCGGTCCATGAACCGCAATAGAGCCAGTTTCCGGCGAGGGTGGTGCCGTCGTCTTTCAGCCAGGCAAATCCAGGGAGTTGCTGCCCGGCCTTAATGGTGGTGTTGGTCTTGGGGTCGGTGATATCGGCGAGAGCTTTGCCGTTGATCTCTTTCGCGACCTCGGCGAGCGACGGGTTGTACGGGTTGGTGTACGGGAACCATGCGTGCAGCACGGGATCGGGGAACTTGCCGCCTTCCTTCTGGTAGAGCGCGCGAACCTTCAAGAAGATGGTGGCCAGAATTTCCTGGTCCAACCTTGCCTGGCCGGGTGGCGGGACAGCAACGTTCTTCCACTGTAGCCAGCGCGCGGAGTTGACGAACGTCCCGTCTTTCTCTGCAAAACCCGCGCCCGGCAGGCGATAGACCGTCGTGTTGATCTTCTTCAACTCCTCGGGCGTGATACCGGGAGCGCGCCAGAATTCGCTGGTTTCGTCGGGATAGATCTCGCAGACCACCAGCCAATCAACTTTTTTCAGAGCTTCGATGTTCTTTTGCGAGTCCGGGCCAATCATGACGCCGTTCATGCCGAAAGCGAACAGGCCTTTGACCTTGCCGTCGTACATGTCGTTCCAGATATTCACCCACGAGTGATTCCGGTCGATCTTCGGCAGATGGTGGAAGGCCCAGTCGTTCTCTTTGGTGGCCGCGGGGCCGTACATCGCTTTGAGCAACGAGACGGCGAACTTGGGCGTGTTCGACCAGTAGTTGAAGGAATCCCAGGCGTCAGGCTTGGCTTGCGTTGGCGTGATGCGCTTCAGGTAAGCGGCAAGATCGACATCCGCGGGGTTGGGCATCTTGAGATAGCCGGGAAGAATGTCGAAGATGCCCGCCATATCGGTGGCGCCTTGAATGTTGGAGTGGCCGCGCAACGCATTGACTCCGCCGCCGGCGCGTCCCACATTGCCCATGAGGAGTTGAAGCATCGCGGCGGTGCGGATGATCTGCGTGCCGAAGCTGTGCTGCGTCCAGCCCACCGCGTAAATGATGGTGGCAACTTTTTTCATGTCACCATCTTTGCGGATGGAGGTGAACAACTCGGCAGCCTTGAGGAATTGATCTTTCGGAATTCCGGTAATGCGCTCGACCATCTCCGGCGTGTAGCGCTCATACTGCTTCTTCAGCAACTGATACACGCAGCGTGGATGTTGCAGGGAGAGATCATAGGCAGTTTTCGGAGGAAGCGCCGCCGCAGGTGGAGGAGCACCGGGTTTGGCAACAGCCGGTTTCTCGTGAGGCGAGCCGCTTACGGCCTTTCCGGTGAGGTCGCCGCCCTCTTCGTAGTTCCAGGTCGATTTGTCGTAAGTCTTCTTTTCTGGATCGAAACCCGAGTACAGGCCGTCTTCGGGCAACTTGAATCCGTCTTTGATAATGAAGGCGGCATTGGTGTAGTTGACCAGGTAGTCGTGAGCGATGCGGTTGTTCTGAATGGCATAGTTGATCACGCCGCCGAGGAAGGCAATATCGGTCCCCGCGCGAATCTGAAGGAAGAGATCGGCAGTGGCGGCGGTGCGCGTCAGTCGCGGGTCGACCACGATCATCTTGGCATTGCGGTGAAGTTTCGCCTCGATCGGCCACTTGAAGCCGCAGGGATGGTTTTCGGCCGGATTACCGCCCATGATCAGCATCAAGTCGGTGTTCTTGATGTCGATCCAGCCATTGGTCATTGCGCCGCGTCCGAAGGTGGGCCCCAAACTGGAGACCGTGGGGCCGTGTCAAACCCGGGCCTGGTTTTCCAGGTAGCAGACCCCCAGGCTGCGCATGGTCTTCACGACCAGATAGTTGAACTCATTGGTGTCAGTGCAGCCGCCGGTAAAGGCGATGCCTTCGCAGCGGTTGACAGTGTGGCCGGCGGCATCTTTTTCGACGAAGGTGTCGTCGCGCGTCTTCTTCACCCTCTGCGCAATCTCGGCGTAGGCCTGCTCCCAGGAAATGTCTTCCCAGTCAGTGGCTCCCGGACGCCGTACCTGCGGCTTGAGCAGGCGGCGATCGTTGAGAATGTCCTGCGCCAGAGACGATCCCTTGGGACAGAGCGTGCCGCGGTTGATCGGGTGATCGGGATCGCCCTCGACGTGCACAACCTGGGGGATGGCGTTCTTCGCCTTGTCTCCCAGGGTGTAGATAATCACGCCGCAGCTGACGGAACAGTAGGGACAGGTGCTGCGAGTCTCGCTGGCACGGGAAATCTTCAGGCCCTGGGTCTGGGCGTGAAGAGGGGTCAGGTCGAATCCAAGAGCGGAGAGTCCGGCACCCCCTGCCAGAGTCCCTTTCAGAAAGGTCCTGCGGGAAAACTCCATAATTGCCTCCGTGTTGCGATCGGAGAAGTACGGAGATTGTGGTTGCGACCGTCGCGATGACGGCCAGCCTGCACAGCAGAATGCGCAAAACTATACCTCATAGTTTTGTGAAGCGTCAATGGCGTTTCCCGTTGTGGGCATTGCACGCCGAGGCGCTGGTGGCCGATAATCGCTGCCATGTCGCAGAACTTGCGCCAGCGGCGGATTGTGAGGGCTGAAGAGCTAGCTACTCAATACCCGCTTGCGGCCGAGGTGCTCCGCTTTTTCGTGCCGGTCGCTCGCTTTCAGGACGAGTCATACCGTGCTGCCGAGAAAGCGCTCAAGATGCAGGAGAAGAGCGTTTCGTTCGCACAACCGCTCGCGGCTGGAGTGGTCGAGCGCTTTCCTGAATTTCTGTCGCTGGTTGTGGGAATCGGTCCCAGCCCGGTGGCGGCAACAGCTCGCGACCTACGGAATCAGACCGCGGACGCTCACCGCGAGTTGCTGAGTGGCTTTTGGGACGGAGTCGGGGTTCCGGTCGCCAGTTTGGGAGGTGGAAATCAGGAATTCTTTGCCCGGGCGTTTCTGCAACCCTACGCGGAATTTGTCCGGGAGCGCGCTGGGAAACAACAGACTGGGCCCACGCCGTGTCTGTGTCCCTTCTGCTCGCGCCGGCCGGGAGTGGGAGTTTTGCGGCCGTTGGGAGACGGCGGACAGCGCTCGCTGGTATGTTCATTCTGCCTGGGCGAGTGGGAGTTCCGGCGCATCGTTTGTCCGGGATGCGGGGAAGAAGACCATGTGAAGCTTCCGGTCTATACGGCAGAAGAGTTCAAGCATGTGCGGGTGGAATGCTGTGACAGCTGCCGCCAGTACATCAAGACCGTGGATCTGACTCGCAATGGATTGGCTGATCCGGTGGTAGATGAAATTGCCTCGATCCCACTCGATCTCTGGGCGCAACAGCACGGATACGCAAAGCTGCAAGTAAACTTGATGCTGCTTTGAGAGGAAAAGTGTGTGAAAAGATGGAGCGGGAGACGGGGATCGAACCCGTGACATCCAGCTTGGGAAGCTATAGTCAACCCTTCGGCCAACGATAAATCATGCACATAGAGCGGGTCCACAGGGGTCAAGTGCGGCACTGTTGGCGCGTATTGAACACAATTCTGAACACAACAACGGTAACAACGGTCCACCTTGGACGACAATCAAAAGCCGTTGGTTTTTGCGCGGTAATCTGGTCGCCGAGAGAGTGGGATTCGAACCATGCCCCGCCCAATGGCTTCCATAACTTGTAGAAACTACATTGCCAAGAATGCCAAATTTACCACTCTCGCCGCGCGCACCATTGCACGCTATTGCACGCTGGCAAAATCAGATACCTAAGTGAGCCTTGACGGTCGGGCCTAATTTGTCCCGCGGTGTTGTGAGGTTATTTGCGGCGGATAAGAGGGCTGTCGCTTGATCGACTCGATCTTATCGGAGGCGCCGCCTAGCCACTTCGCGCCTTGTTCCGACAGTGTACGGTTGATTGCAATTGAGTCGTTCTGAGGGGTGTTATCCGGCTGCTTCTGGTAGCGCATACTCAGAACATACAATCCAATTTCCTGCGTACTTGACCTCAACCACGGTATTGGTCAGATCTCTTGCGCCGATATGCTTGAGTGCCGCGCTGAAGAGTTCTCGCTGACGAAGAGGCGTCACACTGGGAACAATAACGATCACCCCAGGATGCAACGGTTCTTGTCCATGGAGAGCAAGAAAGTCGGAACGATTGTTCGTTACAAACGTGTAATCCTGTGCGCGAATGGTAGCCATGAGTTGCCAGTCTTTCGAACTACCGAGACCGAGATAGTTGACGTGATCGGCTACGTAACCGGCAGCATGCGCCAGTTCAACCAGAGAAGTGTGCAGGCATTCATCGATCAAAAGTTTCACCGTGCCCCCGAAAGGGCACGGGAGCGCCGGGTTGCATGAATCGGTTTTTGCTTCGCCCACGGGCGAGAAGCCGGGCGCCCGCGGCGTGGAAAGGCTTGGACATAAAGAGGAGCGAGGTCGATTTTCTCTCTATCAAGAGCTGGGTAACCCTCTAGGATCTCTTCTGGCCTTGCCCCTTGCGTCAACATGTCAGCAATAAGTTCAACCGGAATGCGCGTCCCGCGATACACGGGCGTACCGCGCATAATCTCATGGTCGGAAATAATTATGTTCGCTGCACGCTCAAGTTTCTTCAGCTCCTGGTCGAGTTCCAGTCGCACCGACTTCACCTGAATTAGCAGGGCTGAACCCTCGGTAAGAACTACGGCGTCAATTTCGGGAGATGACTCAATCTTCTTGGCGATTGCCCGACGGGCGGCTATCGGCAATAGGCGAACGCCTTCCGCTTCGAGGCGCAGATATAAAACCTGCTCACGGCTCAACATTCGTTGTATCGAACGGCCAGTGCGGAGCCGGCGCGGCCGAATGAGGCGACGTTCGATAAGCTTATGAACGGCAGGCAGCGGCAGATTTGCAACCGCCGAAGCCTGTGCCGGAGTATATTCGATGGTCTCCATGGAAATAGTCTACCCCCAATAGGGCAGAATTAACAGCATTCGATGACTTCGGTGTTAGGGCCGCGCGGTAAAGCCGGGCGGGAAGAAACGGGTGCTTCGGTACAGTAGCGGGGATCACGGTGCCTTGTTTCCGCCATGGCAACAACACTCGGTTTTGCAGGCCAGGTTTGGCTCTTGTGCCTTTGGTGGCAGGCTGCTGTGCAAGTCCTATGTCGGAATTTCTGCGGTCTGACCAATTATAAGGCGATTACGCTCAAAACCCCTTAATGAGCGTTATCGGGATTTATCGCTAATCGTCCGAGTTGCGAAGATTCTATCCCTGAGATGGATCTCTTCTTAAACGGAGTACCCTGAGCGGAAGTAACGTGGACGAGGATACGCGAGAAAGATACGCTTTTGGTGTTGAAAGACTGCGTGGGCCGCAGAAGGCGGGGGTTTTAAAGATGACTTGTTGGAAGAACTTTCGTTCCTACCTGCTAATAGTGGTGCCTGTTCTTTTCTCGCTTGCTCCGGCCTTTGCGCAAACACTATTGCAAATCACAAGCCCCGTCGCAGCAATATCGTTCCCTCTCTTCACAGAGGGCCGGACCTACACCATCGGGCTTTCGGCCGACCCTTCCGTTCATAACATCGCCGTCCTAGCACAATGGCCATTAGGGGATGCTAAGCCCACTTCAAATCCCCTGGAGTTCACCCTAACGTTGGCCACCAACATTCCGCCCGGCATTTACAGCATTGGGGCCATGGGCTTCACATCTCGTGGCGACGTGGAATCGGAACCTGTACTTATCGACGTCGAAAGAGCGGATACGCCGATATCACTCTCGGTGCACCCGATTGCGACACTTCAAGGCCCCGGCGACCACACGTGGCTCGAAGTTAATGGTAAATACGCGGATGGCACCAAGCTGTGCCTCTCGAATTCCACCAAACTGTCCTACCATTCGAATGACACTTCTATAGTTTCGGTCCGAGGCCAGCACGCACATAGCGTCAACGGGACTCGCCCGCAAATCGGCCCTCTTACCGCCACTGCGGTCGGCGCGGGAACTACTACGATTGTGTTGAGCGCCGGCGAAGGAGAGTCCAGCGTTTCAGCTGCAATCTTTGTGACGGTAGGCCAACCGCCACCCACCGGGCCGCCGCCAGAAATCGACAGCGTGACGCCTGAAACCGGTGTTCCCGGTGTCACCGACATCACCATCCGTGGGCGGCACTTCGGCGAGACCCAAGGCAATAGCATCGTCTCCCTCGGCAACCTGAATGGAATCGTGAAGCACTGGACCGACACGGAAATCCTCGCTACCGTCGACGAGCATGCGCATCGCGGGGAGGTCTCTGTGTGGCGGGAGCGCCAACACAGCAACGCGATCCCATTCACTCCGGCCGGCCTATTCATCGATGCCATTTCGGGCATGCCAACGCCCGGCAACCAAATCAACATCCACGGCTCCGGTTTCGAATCCGAGTGGGGAAGCGGTTACGTGACCATTGCCGACATCAAAGCGCAGGTTGTCCAATGGAGCAGCACCGAAATCATCGTGACGGTGCCCGACTTCTCGCCCACGGGGTGGACTTTTCAACTCGCGGTCCACCAGGACGGCAAGTCGGCCGAATTCCGGCTGATCTCTCCGCAGAAGTCCGCCGTGAAGTAATCCTGAAGCCGACCGGGTCGCGATACATCAGTTCGGAACGGGGTCGGTGAGACGGGATTTTTCGCCAACTATCCGCGACCCTTCTAAGGCATGACTACACCGAAGAGCTGGCTGTTCTCTACCTTCATCTTCTTAAACTCCTCGCCGCGGACGCCAATGAGGCATGCCAGCGTCCCGCGCTGCGTGAGGCGGCACGTGTACACGTCCATAGCGTCGCCATCTTCGGCGTCGCCAACGGAGTATTCCGAACTGCCCTTTTCGTTTGGCTCTAGCCTAACTCGAAAGACTGGGTTCCCGATTTCGTGGAGTTCCATCACATAGGCATAGCTTTCACCGATCATCGCAAACTCAAACTTTTTTCCTCTCATAATGCCTGTGCAGTTGAGACTCTGGTAGTGAGGCTCAATTCCGTTATCAAAATATCCGATCTCGACCCATGTCCCCACTTCCTCCTGTGCCGAGGGTTCCCTTCCTTCGTCAAAAGACGCAGTTAGTTCGCTGAGAGACCTTGGCTGATCAGCGCACGGAGAATCCTGTGGGATTGGGTCAGCTGGAGGCGGCTCCTCCGCAGTGGTTTTGGAAGGCGCTGGCTCCTGAGCAGATGGTACATTGCGCTGGTCCCACGCTTCATCGGTATGGAATTGAACGGCGTACCAATGGCTCTCCAAACGACGTACGAGAGTCACCTCGCGAGGTAGGCCGCCGAATTTGCCGGGATTATGGCTTCGAGCGGCAGCCGAGAGCGCATCTGTCGGATCGAAAACAAGATATACCCAGACGTCTCCTATTCCGGGGACCGCCCAGTCGTCCCATTTAATATGCTTCAACTCTTCGTTTGAGAATGCCTGTTGGGCCAGAACTTCGGATTTATATTTGTGAGACCAGATCAGCCATCTTGCGGATGTGCGGATCGCGGAATAGTTCATTACTAATACCGCTGAGATTGCCCAATAGATAACCAGCACTGACAGGATTGCCAGCGAGATGCGGCGGTTCTTGGCGATCGCGGAGCCTACCGAGGAGCCAATTAAAACGAGGCTGACTAGGGAGACAACTGCAAGGGCGTAGAAAAACGCATCCGATGTCCACATCGCCACTGCGACGAACACAACAAAGGTTCCTACTGCGGCAAATAGTGGCAGCCACCAGTTAAACCGATTTCCTTTGTCGGTTGCGTCCGCCATCCTTGGGTTCTCCACTAGCAGCGAAGGGCCACTATGCTCGATAACTCTGCTTGTAAAGCGTAGTTTATGGGCGCAGATCAGTCCACATTACTTTCGGTTCCGACACCGGAACGCCAGGTTGGAGAAAGCCATTTCTCAGTTGGCTTTAACCAGGCGTTACACTCATGGAGAATTGGCCGGTCGGGGTCAATCAGTTCTATAAAAAGGCCTGATTTCAACACTTACCAGATTGACGTGGGGCTGACCTGCCCCCCGAAAAGTGTAGCAAGCGCTTTGTGATCATGGAGCGTACGGTTTAGGCGAGGTCAGCACCAGACTGATTTTCGCTGGCATCTTGTTGGCCTCCGACTCCACAGGGTAGCTGCGATACTCAGCCCAAGCCTTCTCTTGATCTCTATAGAGAGACTGCTGGGCAAATACGCGCACTCGCGCGTTGCCGTACACGTGGATCACGGCGAGTCCATCCTGCGCGGTCTCCTTGGAGCAGTGCTTAGCCTCCAAAGGCTCATAGTCTTCCGTATGCTCGTACGCAATGCAAATTTGCGCGCCCCCAACCGCACTACCATTCGGCAATGTAACCCGGACCTGAACGGTTCCTTCTGTGAGATGAGGAACCTTGAAATCTATTCCCATGATTCTCTGCCCTTCAGACAGTTCCAAGACTTTGGCATCTTCAGCGCGCGATTTTAATGGATAAAACTGGACTTCAGAAGGCCATCGATATTCACGGCCACTGGTATCGATCATGACCTTATAACGCCCTGCAGGAATTCTCTTGATTTGATAAGAACCATCGGGATCAGTCAGGATGAAATTTTGCACGTAACCGGGCAACTGATTCCCGTTATCACTCAAAAGCGACACCGAGGCCTGGACGGGTTTGTCGGAATCGTCGGTGACATGGCCTTCAATTCGCCCATTCCAGAACAAATCAAAGCTTCGTTCTACAAGCTTGTCGCTGTCTAGATGCACCTTCGCCGGGGAACCATCTTCTTCAAAGAAGCCCGCCACCTCGCTATCCGGTATGAGCAACTGCAGTGTGTAGTCGCCTGGCTGCAGATCGTCTATTTGGTAAACTCCCGATTGGCCCGTCGTGATGATTCTTGTGCCCGTTGGCCCGGTGACTTTAATCCTCGCACCTGCGGCATACTTTGATTGCGGGGGCGGCGCTAGTCCTCCTACAAACGTTTCCGGTTCTCGCACGTAACCCAAGAGGCGGGTGCCGGTTGCAGAGGGCGGTTCCCGAAGAGCGCGTAGATCAACGAGTGCGTCCTGCGCAGGTTTTGTACGGCTGCAATTGGTTCTACCGTCCACGATTGGAAGTACACGGCTCAACAACCCGCGATCGCGAGATCCATCGACAAAATACGTCTGGTCATCCCAGTAAATTAAATTCTTGAGAAGCACAAGGCGCGACCAGAGGGGCAGTCCCCAAAATCTTTCTTGAACAACACCGACGGCCCAATCTCCGACGCGAGGGTCGCGCGATCCTGGAATTTGCGGATCACGTAGGATGCCCCTATCGCGAGTTAAAGCCTCAATCGAACGTCCCACAAAAATGACCCGTGCGGTGAATACCGCATGATAGGGAGACTCGGGGTGAACGAAGAGCGGCTTGCCGCGGCAATCTCCACTGAAGAGCGACGAACCCAGTGCGGAGAATCCCAGCGTTGCAACAACGTCCACGCAGAAGACGACAATGCATGTAAAGACGAATGCTGCAGCTCGCTGGCTCAACGGGCGCGAGCGAGGTTGAAGCAGAGAAGGCCAACCTCGGTTGCCTGTTCCACGCCAAAACAGTCCAAACAGTAGAAACAGCGCTGACCAACCCCCGAAAGGTGGCAGAAACGCCTTTGTCCAGTGGGACAGGCCAAACACAAACGCCGCCAACGCCACTGTCGCACCAAACAGCTTGACGGCGCGTCTTCTGTAGCGGATTGCCAGCAGCGTGGCAAAGATCGCCAGGAAGAAGATGGCCGTCAGCCCAATGGCCGTCGGAATCTCCGGCACTTCGAACCAACCGCCATCTGAATGCCAAACCAGATATCCCGAAGACGGATATGCGAGACAGAAAACTGTAACCGGCATGCAGGTCAGGAAGATGATTCCCGCTCGCTTGCGATTCCGTAACGCGACGATGGAGCCGGCAAGGAATACCGGCCCCAGAAGCGCACCACCGCCGTATCCGATCCAACGAGGCAGCCAATCGTCGTTAGATGGGGGCCACGCCATCCCGAATCTCGCAAGCGCGAAAAATCCGAATAGAAGTCCCACCCCCACCGCCAGCCAGCTCAACGCCGCTCTTCGCATTGGTCTTGAACACACTCCTAATCACACTGACACCACAGCCTTAAATTTAGTCTGCGGCACGATGTTTTGGATGTGACCTTGGTGCTGCTGAAGTTACCACTTCGTTCCGGCGGGCGAGAATGTCGAAAGCGATATCCGCTGGGTGTGATCCCGACCCAGCGCTTGAATGCCATTGAGAATGCTGCTTCTGATTGGTAGCCCACCCGGCTGCCCGTTGCTCAACTGGCGATCGGAGTCCCTCATCCTGCCCCTGTCCGCAACCGACCCGCGCAAACGGCTAGAAGACTCCTCCTGCCATTATTTATTTCTTAGCGGCCCGTATTTTCCGCCACCGTTCTTTTTGAGCCATCGAGATGCGTCGTCTGCCTGCTGCACTCATCTTCCGCCGTGGTGCTTTAACCCGCTTGACCTTCGTCTTCGCTCCACCTCCCAGCAGATGCAGTACCTGATTCAGCTTTGCGATCTCATTCCTGATTTCCTGATAGCGTCAACGATGGAGCAGTTTCCAAGAGGGTCGAATTGGGAAATGTACGTAGGCTTGTTTTGAGTAGACTCGCAGCGGTTCACCCTCCCCGTTTCTGAATGTCACGTTGTAGGTTCGTAACAGATCGTCCACATAACAGCTCGTCGCATCACAGACGCACTGAACTCCTTGTCGGCGCTGCAATTGCTGCCATTCATCCCAAGTCATGCCGATACGGACCTCGCGATAGGCCGACGCGAATGAAAGCGTTCCGTAGCCACGAAGAGGAATAATCAGCTGGGCCAAAGAACAATGATCGTCGCCAACCCGAACAGAAGCCAGCCTGAAGGTTTCGGCCAGAATGTTCTCATAGGGTAGGCCAATCGCCCTGTTGCAGCGGCCCCATAGACTTGGAGACGGCTCGATGTGTCTGGGGGTCAATCGCAACTCTACAGACTGGACTGTCACGGTGCGGACCAGTGGAAATCACCATCACGCCATCGGCCCGCAGAAATTGCCATCCTTCAAAAGACCTCGTTGCATTATCGACTTGGTCTACCGTCATGCCGAGTTTAACGCGATCGCACACGTCCTTCGAGGTTGGGGAACTCGCCCGTTGAATGCTAAGAGCTGCTGCACAGATCGCATAAACTCCGACCGTCAATATAGCCAACTTCAGCGCTCTAACTAGAACAACTCGGATTATCTGGAAAGCCGACATTGCGTTTCGCGCTAATCTACCACGTCAATTGGTGAAACATCCCGTTTACACTCACGACCCGGCCCCGGTGGGGGTTCTGAGTGAAATCGCCTGCTAGTGACAGTCATCCAACGTGGCGATGAAAATCGGCATATGGTGGAATGCCCACGCCAGTCCAAGTGCGAGCGCAATTGTGGCGTTCAGTATGTTTGCGATCAGTAATGCGCCGGACCGCTCACGGACAGAGCCTTTCAACAGCACTCGGAAAACTATTGCATCGACAAGTGCCGTTTCGACGCCCATTGACGCTGCGACGATCGGCACGCTAATCAGCGTGGATTCGATAGCAGTATGCCCAGCGACGGATTCCAGTATTGCACCGCCAACGAGTGGGACAACTGGCAACCAAGTACCTAGAAGCGAGGTCAACGAGCTAGCAGCAACGGCGTAGAGACTCGCCTTGCCGAGCGAGACTGCTTTGGCTCGCCGCGCGAAAAAAAGTCTGATCGGGACGCCAACAATCAAGTAAATCCAGCAGAATTGATAGTGGAAAAGCTTCCACATCACCGTCCAATCGCGATCTTTGATACGATCATCCCTTCCTCGCTAAAAAAAGCACCCCCAACTATAGACACCGCCCGATGCGCCGTGGGGGCATGCCGACGCTCGATGTTGACGTAATATCCCGTGGCTGTTGAAAAACTCCTTCTCTCAAAATCAGCAAAAATAAAATCGCGTCAGGAAGCCCTACAATCGATTTTCTCGGGTCGCCTAGACATTTTCTATCCCCCAGATTTTGGCTAATTGGGACGAAAAGTGACTTTTTCAACAGCCACTCCCGATATCACTCAAAATCCCCCTTCAAAATCGCGGAGGGGCGAACAGACGGCGCAAGCTTGTGCTAACGCTGTTAGCGCCAGTTGAGCTTACGTGTGGTGCGAGTTCCTCACTCTACGAGATTGGGCTCAACAATCTTTACTTTCTGTTCTCGCAGGTGTACCCGGCCCGGAAAGTCGAGGTGCCCAGGAAATGATTCGGCCGAATTGCACCTGCGGCGTGTACGCAACGAAACCCTTGAACACCTGCGACTCACGGATGGAGTCGTGTCAATTCCGACAGGGCTAATGTGCGTTCAATGAAGGTCTGGGGACACCCCTCACGAGCCTTGCGGAGCAGATCGATTGCTTCGCTCCGCTGACCCTTAAGAATTGCCCACTCCCCAAGGTAAAAGTTGGCTTCACACGTCTGGTCACCGTTTTTCTTAGGATCCGCATCCCGGGCTCCCACCCACACATCTCCCGGCGGGATGTTTTCAAGGTACAGGCGGACCACCGGTCCCGGCCACGTGGCAAGGTTCAGTCGAGCCGCATTTTTCCTGAGCTCGTTCGTCCCCGCTCCGCCACTCCGGGCTTGCGCCAAGTACAGCAAGATGGCTGCGTAGGGATAAGAAGGGTTTAATTCGATCGCACGCTCCAGATCCTGAGCGGCGCGGTTGTAGTCGCCCTTGGCAAAGTAGGCGTTACCGCGGCCCCCGAACGCAGCGGCAAACTCCGGCTTCAGTCGGATGGCCTCGTTATGGTCCTGGATCGAGCGGTCATAGTCGCCCTTGGCAAAGTAGGCGCTACTGCGGCCCTCGAACGCAGCGGCAAATTCCGGCTTCAGTCGGATGGCCTCGTTATAGTCCTGGATCGAGCGGTCATAATCGCCCTTGTTGGAGTAGGCGCTTGCGCGAGTAACGAATGCTGGGGCATACTGCGGATCTATTCGGATGGCCTCGTTATAGTCCTGGATCGAGCGGTCATAGTCGCCCTTGCGAAAGCTGATGGTACCGCGGTTAAAGAACGCAGAGGCATACTGCGGATTCAGTCGGATGGCCTCGTTATAGTCATGGATCGAGCGGTCATAATCGCCCTTGCTCAAGTAGGCATTACCGCGGCCAAAGAACGAAGCGGAATACTGCGGATTCAGTCGGATGGCCTCGTTATAGTCCCAGATCGAGTGGTCATAGTCGCCCTTGAGAAAGTAGGCGGTACCGCGGCCATCAAACGCCTGGGCGAACTCCGGATTCAGTCGGATGGCGTCGCTATAGTCCTGGATCGCGCTGTCGAAGTCGCCCTTGTTGGAGTAGGAGCTTGCGCGATTAAGGAACGAATTGGCACGCTCCGGATCCAGTCTGATGGCTTCGCTAAAGTCCTGGATCGAGCGGTCATAGTCGCCCTTACTGGCGTAAGCGGTACCGCGGTTAAAGAACGCATGGCAAAGATCCTTGCCTGACCATTTTCCGGACTCGATCACCGCGGTACAGGACCGCAGCGCCGCATCCCCGGAAGTCTGGTCACTGATGCACTGATCGAAACCCTGAGCGCTCAAGAGGAACGGAGCGAAGAGCGTGGAGAGCGAGAGCGTCATTCTGATCACAATTTTCTTCAGCATGCGTTCCTCCTCCGAGCAATTTTCAGTCTTTCCAGCCTATCCAACAGAATCCCCACAGCACACTTGCCTGTGGCGACCAGTCCAAACTGCTTCACGCATCCCTCCGCTTGGACGACCAAAATGCGAAAATCCGTCAAACTATTGTCTACTCTGGATTTTGTGAAGCGTAGATAACCGAGGTCATGTCAAGGATCACGATGACCTCCAGCTCGGGCAAGCCTCCTTTCGGCACGGAAGTTACGTGGACTGGGCAGCCGGCTAAGGCTACGATTCTCTCAGCGAATTGCGAGGAGGCATCGTGGGACGGCCTTTACCAGTGTGTGCGGGCTTTGTAGCGGGACTTCTGATCGCCAGCTCAATGGCATTGCCCTGTTCTGCTCAAACCTCAGACTACAGTTCCGACGTAGTCCCATTCGTCGCTGCCGCCGACCATTACGTTTCATTACTCCATGAAGGAACCACGCTCGGCCATTGGCTGGATACGAGGAATCCCGCCGACCAATGGGCGGAGAATGCAGAAGAGTGCAGGAGCTACTTTACGGCGGAAACGTTACCGTCCAAGACGGTCATTGTGTGGAAGCTCTATTTCTATCCTCCGCCAATCCCATCTCCAATAAAATTTCCGGATCACGGCTCAACCAACGATTGTGTTCTTGGCGCAGTCCAGGTGGAAGCGGAAACCCACGGCCCATATCTTGCGAATCTAATGGATGGTGCTGCCCGAGAGCTGTTTGCACGCCGATACGGGCAGAGTATTGGTGGGGAAAACGTGCCTTTCTGGGGACCGTATTACTATCCCAACTCAGCAAGGTGGATCAGCAATGCGGAGATTATTTCCGGGCACAGTTCCGACGTGAGCCACTGCAATGACCTGCATGGGCCGCTGCTTGCAATGGGTGATACTGCGTTTGTTTGCGCTCATTCGGCTATGGTGCGACGGCTGGAACTAGATCTTGCCCGCAGCTATCGCTATCGCGAAATTGAGGATTCACAATTCCACCGGGCACTCGCCATCGCAGGAGCAAATCCCATCCTCGCCGATAAACTGCAAAACCTATACAAGGAGATTCTTCGTGGCAACGCCGAGCGACTACAAAACCTGTTTCAGCGGTCTGTTGATGCGGGCACCCCACTTGCACAGGCCGTTCAGCCTCCGACTTGGCTGGCTTTGTTACTGCCTTTACTGCGAGAATGGCTGAACCAGCTAAAAACTTTTCCAGCGGAAAGGCGCGCGGCAGGTCTGCTGGTAGCCGATCACTTGTTATTGGCAGCCCAAACCGCCGGGGAAATGGCGGGGTGGCCTAGAGCAGGTACGGAGCAATGGCTGCCCCTCAAAAAATTGAGCGCTGAACTTACCCCAAGCGAGGCCGAGAACGGATACTACACCCGAAGTTGGGCGAAGCAAGCGCGGGAACTTGACCCCACTGGAGTGGCGGGACAAATGGCAATAATCGGATCTATGGCCCACGCGTCGTGCGATTGGCAAGATTCGGATGATCCTTCCCGAAAAGTGATCCTCGAAGGTGGGAAGCTTTTAAGTGGGGGGCTGGACGCTCCAATTGCGGCCCAGGTCCATTTCATGGTGGGGGATGCCTATTCCGATTTCGTGGCACTCGCTGCACAAGGGCTAAATGCCCAGGGCTCCCCCGACGCAACTAAGTTTCGAGGAGAATCCGAGGTTGATCGTGCCAAGGCTCTGGAACATTATCGCGCCGGACTGGCCGTGGATAATGCTTCACAAAATGCGCAAGATGCTTGGCGGCAGGCTTGGCGTCTTTTAGCCGGTATCCAGCCCGAAGAGCGATACGTGTGCTTCGAGGAGGGAGATTAGTAATACAGCCTGACTGTCGGACGCAGAGCCTTCATTGTGCAGCAGCTTGGATTACAGAAGTTACTCGCACGCGCTTCGGATTGCGCGGAAAATGAAGTCAAGTCGGGCGAGAAGTTGGCTGACATCGGAGCGCCCGGTTTTGGAGATCCCGAAATGAAGTCGTCCTGCACAACCTTCGTTTTTTCAGCGCTGTTGGCGACGTGCATCATAGCAACAAGCGCTGCCACCGCCCAGATGAGCAGCAAGCCATTCTTTACCGATTACCCGCCGTTCCTATGCGTAGGTGGCGGGTTCATTGCGATGGCTGGGATCACCCACCATGCGCCGTTGATCGTTATACCAATTGATGCCTATGGAATCGAGGCACCAAAAACATTTCCGACTGGAGCCGACGACGTTTTTGGCATGATGTGCAGCGAGGACCAAATCGAACTGCTCGTTATCGACAATGAATCCCGTCGGCTAATCATGCCTCTGTACACCGTGCAATGGCACGCCCAGAGTCCCAGAACGGTCCAGTTGGAGCAGTCGGAGGAACTCAACTTGCCCAAAACCGGGCCTACACCCGCTGCCCTCCACTTCAGGGAGGGATCACTCAAATGGCAGGGACGACCGTGGGCAGGGACAACGGGCGATTGGCATGTCTGGATAGGGGACGTTGATCGTCCCGACAGAACTTACGAGCTACACTTTGTTAGCACCGATACGCGCGGGATGACAAAATTTTCTGTGACCCTTTTGGAGGAGACCTTCGACAAGACGAAGATCCTGAAATCGATGCCCCTTGTCTACATAGAACGGTCTGAGGCGGGCGACTAATCTGAAATCTTCTAGATGGAGTCGCGGTTTTCGGCGATTTGCGGTGACGATTTAGGTCAATCAAGTTGTAGGTGTCGTAAAATCCCGATAGCGTTCATTGACCAGCGGTCAAAACGTGTAAACGCCTGTTCACAACACATAGCTGTCAGGCGAAGTCGCGGTGTCTAATGGGCTATGAGGAAAGTTCGCTTCGCCATCATCGCAGCGGTCTGCTCTCTCACCGCACTGTGCTTTATTTGGGCATATTCACTTGAATTAGAGTATCGAGCCAACCGTCTTGTGCGGGTTTGTTACGAGTTTTCAGAGCGCGGGAAACCGCCTAATTTGGAAGAGATTCGCAACGTCTTTGGTTCCGACCTACAGCAGCTCGGCCCATGTAGCAACGATGGCTGCGGATACGAAGTGAACGTGTCAAACGGCCTGCTTCATGCGTTTCACCTTGTGCCATACACGAATCTGCGGACCCAGTTCTGGGAAAAAAAGGGAATCATGCAATCGAACAGCGTCTATTTCTACACGATGCCGCACGGCATGGTGGATGTTCTGGTGAAATATTGCAGGGCTTGTGATCCGCCGAATATGTACCCGTATGAAAACGCCTCAACCTCCTTTACGGGCTATGTCGAAATTGATCTTAGTGCTCCAGACATTGCAAGAAAGAAAGCTTTCGGAATGAATACGACATGTCTCACAAGATGGGGAGGATGTGACAGCACCGCACAACTGCTTCCCACCGTATGGCAGAAGGTCGGGCAGAACACCGTTCGCTGCATCATTCCTAACCGCGAGGGGGTCTTCGACCTCTTGCAAATGGAATAGCTGGCGAAAAATCAATAGCACGCAAAACCCCCAGTCGCAGGTCAATGAGCGCAAACGCCTGATTTCGTCACCTGAGCGTGGTAGCCTTGGTCTGATGCTTCACCGGAAACAAACAGTTTGGAGGTCTAGACATCCCAGAGCGTGTCAGAATACTCGATAAGCTCACTGATGTAACCCGGATCCCGCCTTTACCCCCGGCTGGGGGGCCGTGATCGTAAGTGAAAACGGCGGCGTCGACTCCGCGAGTGCGGCCGCCAGCAAAAGCAGAGAGGACCCAAGACAAACAGCCATGCGAGCACCCTTCACATACTTCCTGAAGGAGTGGAGCCGCGCCATTTTTATGGAGTCACAGTCACGGTGATCGTGTTCGATTTCACCACCACTCCTCCAAACTCCTTCGGCGCCTTCCACATTACTTGCACGGAGTATTCTCCGGGTTGCGACATGTCGCTGAACATGCTAACCACGATCGAATCTCTCTTGGACTCATTCGGCTTCAGCCGGTAGAACCCGGCTGAGCCCGCTCCCTCTCTGTGCGCGCAATCCGACTTGGATTTGACCTCCGTATCCGGCGCCAGGTTGCCGGCGCTGTCCCGAACTTCCACAGCAGCATAATCGCAGAGCGAACCAGTAAACTGCAACTCGGCAACACGGTCGGAATTATTCGTCAACGTGAGGTCCACTATCACCCCGGATCCCGCCTTTACCCCCGGCTGGGGGGCCGTGATCGTAAGTGAAAACGGCGGCGTCGACTCCGCAAGTGCGGCCGCCAGCAAAAGCAGAGAGGACCCAAGACAGACAACCATCCTAAAAGCCTTCATAATTCCTCCTAACACTCGTTAGTTAGTGGCAAACATACGGCCCCACGTAGGTAACCCAGCTTGTCCAAGTAGGGTAAGAGCTACTCGCGACAAAATCCCTGGCGCTGCTATTGCCCGAAGGCACCCACGTGCCGCTTTTATCAAGTTTGGCAGTCATATCAACATTCCACTTTACGTAGCCGAGTGGAACCGGAATCGTACATGCAGCGCCACCAGGCGGGCAATCGGGATCCGCGGTCGGCGTCCACATTAGGTTCATCTTTGCAGAAAACGCCCGCCTCACCTTATTATAACCACCGGCCAACACATACCAAGGGTTGTCATATGCCGTCGTTAGATCCGGGTTTACGATTCGATATGTATACCAAGTGTCGAGCCCGGGGAAGACGCCAGGTGCAGGTACCTCGGGGGGGTAGCAGGTCTGGACCGCGCCGCCGCCGGTGGGCGTCTCTGTTACGACGTCGCGCGTTATCCGCTGAACCCATGTAAAATTGCCCGGTGGCGCAGTGGCCGTGGCGGTCATTGCGATCCCGACGTTGCCAACCGTACCTCCAAAATAAAGCAAGCCGGCGACTATCGCCACCTTGCCCAACGGCCCGTTCTCCGTGCAGTCGGCATCACCCGCCTCGTCTACGTCGCCGCCGCATATAAGGAGCGATACGTCGGTGGGCCCGTCTGTCGTGAAGGTAGCCGTCGAAACCGGACTGGTCTTTGAGGCGCCATTCATGTTAAACGTGTACTGATAAGTCATGGTGTATGTTCCCGGGGAAGTGAAATAAAAAGGTCCGTAGCTGGTGGTCCTGGTGTCCTTGGGCAGCGGCGTAACCGATGCGGTGGCGTAAGACGTCGGCGTTGGGGTGTAGCCGCCCACTGCATTTTTCGTCGGCGTCCCATTTTCCAGCGGCAATGACCATTGCTGGCTCACCGTCGCTGACACGCACGTCGCGTTGGGGGCCTGCCCCGTGAGCATAATCTCTTGTCCGGCGACGACGGACGTTGTCTGGCCAGCTATATTCGCCCCATTGAACATCATGGTCGGGGCCCCGCATTGGGATATGGTGAAAGTACCGGTCTTTATCGGCTGTTTCGACTTTGGCTTGATTCTTTCCCACGTGCCAGATAGTGTCGAACACTCGTCAGAGAATGAGCCTGAGGCCGAACCGTAGCCATGCTTGCCTGTGTATCCGAGACTGACTTGCCCATCGCTATTGGTTCCCGTAACTGGCGAATAGCCGTTGACGGTTCCGCTCACGGATGTTCCTGTCTCAGTGAAAGACGCCGCAACACTACCGCTGGAATCTCCGGAATACGAACCAACCCATTGCCCCGCCATGGAGCAGTTCTGTGCTCTTGCTCCCGAACCCAACACCAATAATGCAAACAACGGCGAAATTAGAGCGCACTGCCTGAGGGTCATAATCTGGAATCTCCTTTCTGGCCGCGACAACGGCGACGAGGGTAACCTCCGTCGCTTCTGATTTGGGTCATTTGCCTCGGCGGGTGCTGCGTCTCAACGAGCGGGAACTGCTCTTCGGGGAGGCGACTCGCGGTAATTGGACACGAATGAGCGCGCCTTGTCAGTGAGAATTGTCACCTATTGACGTGCGGTAATGGCGCCAAGAGCCGCAGGGCAAGCAAGACTGTCAATTGGTGAAACATCGCGATAGCGCTCATTGAGGGGATGTGCCGCCGATCCTTGCCGTGATCCCGATCCGATTCGCCGTCCTTTGCGCTCCCGATTCGTGGCCCGATCCCGATCCAATTGGCCGCCGTTTCCTACCCCAATTAGCCCGCCGATTGGCCGCGTTTTGCGATGCCTATTAGACCACCGATTCGCTACCCGGAAGCTTGGCGAATGCTATGCGACGAGGGCGTGCGGAGGCCGATGCGGGGTGCCGGTTGCGGCTCGGCGTGGAAACGTTGAAAGTCAAAACCTGGCCATGCTTCGCATGGGGAGGGGGTAGAGTCGCGGTAGGGATACGGCTTTCGCCGTACCCCCCGCACAGATCCGTACGGGCGGATTTCCCGCATACGGCTCTTGCCTCAGGTGGTGACGCGCAGACGGCGCGAGGGATAAGGATGGCAGATATGGGCCGGAGGCAGCCAGCGGCGGATGAGCCGATTCATTCGCTCCCACAGAATGCGACCTTTCTGGCTCCGTCGTCGCAAGACGTGGTACCAGAGGTTGCTCACGGTGAAACGAAAGTGAGCCAGAGCATGTCCGTTGCCCGGTACTCCGAAGTAACGGAAATGCCCACTCACAACGGACTTCAACCACCCACCGACTTCAGGAACAGGGTCATGCATGCGTCGCCGCAACTCGATTTTCACCTGCTGCAGTTTGGCCTGCATGCGCTTGCGAACCGTCTGCCGAAGCACCAGAAACCGTCCCTTTTTCGTCTTTCCGCAGATGTGCTTGAAGCCGAGAAAATCGAAGGTCTCCGGCTTGCCCAGACCGAGGCGCTTTCGGTTCGCCGCCGCGTGGCGTCCGAACTCGAAGAGTCGCGTCTTTTCCGGGTGCAGTTCCAGTTGGAACTTCAGCATTCGTTCGCTCAGTTCCGCCCAGAACCGTTCGGCCTCGTCCTTGTGCTCGAATCCAACCACGATGTCATCGGCGTAGCGCACCACGATTACATCGCCGTGCGCCCGCTTCTTCCGCCATGCCTGAACCCAGAGATCAAAGACGTAATGAAGGTAGATGTTCGCCAGCAATGGCGATGCACTTCCGCCCTGCGGCGAGCCCGCATCTACAAACGTTCGCGTTCCCTTTTCCAGCACGCCTGCGTTCAGCCATTTCTGGATGAGCCGCACGACGCGCCGGTCCGCTATCCGATGCTGGAGAAACCGGACCAGCCATGTGTGCGACAGCCGGTCGAAAAAGCTGCGCACGTCCAGGTCCAGCACCCAGTTCACACGTCGCTGATGGAGTCCACAGAACAGGGCGTCCAGCGCCTTATGCTGGTTGCGTCCTGGCCGGAACCCATAAGAGAAGCCGAGGAAGTCGGTTTCGTAGATGGAGTTGAGCACTTCCACCGTCGCTCGCTGAACAAGCTTGTCTTCGAGCGCCGTGACGCCGAGCGGTCGCTGCCGCCCGTCCGCCTTGGGAATGTACACCCTACGCACCGGCTTCGCCCGGTACGCTCCGCGCTTCAGCCTATGGGACAGGTCCTGGAGATTTTGCTCAAGGGCCTCGCCGTAGTGCTGCCACGTCTCACCGTCTACACCAGCCGCCGCATGCCTCTTCAACTGGAAGTAAGCAAACCGCAGAGTGTCGATCCGGTAGATGTGATGCAACAGAGCGGTGAACTTCACATCCTTGTTCAATGTTGCCGTTTGTCGTACCTGCGCCAGCGCACTGGGCGCGTCGACCCGGCTCTGAGTCCGGAACGCGTTTTGCTGGCTCAGGTTCCCCTTGGCCAGACCCCTTCCCTCCATCTCCTCCGCCGCCGATGCTCTGGTTTTGTTCGGAGACTTCCCCGGTACTATGGGTCTGTCCGACTTCCCGTGTTCGTTCGTCATCGTCTTCTGTCCTTGGACTTCCCGATGCGTCCCGAAAACGCTGGCCTTCGGGAGAACCCGGGATCTCTCAACTACCGTGCAAGATGTGTCCCCACGTGCCAGGGTCACAGACCGCGCAGGACTCCAACCAAGCTCGCGATGGCGCTTGGCAGGATGTTGCCTTCCGCGTTGTGTCAGGGCGTCGGCGTCCTGAAGTTTGGGGTATTTCGCGGCTCAATAACCTGGCCCGTAGTTCCTCCTGTCTACGCTTCGTATCCGGCCTTACGACCGTGCCCGCAAGACTCGGAGCCGGCGTGGCTGGCTAGGCCTTCGCCGTACGACTCTTTCATTCGCTACATCTTGCCGGTTCGGTGCTACAGCATCGTGACCTCCAATGTGCATTGGTACTGCCATCGGTGATTCGGTGCTTACGCACCGGGTTGACGCTTCGACACGTCATCCCCAGTTGGGGAGCTGCACAGCTACCTTTGGGAGCTTATTGGTTACCACAGAAAACAAAGCAGTTGCGGGACGGCGGGAACTAATGGGTTCCCGCTGGGCGCTGTAGGGCGCTCTGTGCGTAAACGTGTTGATCCATCGAGGGTTGCGCGAGGATGCGGCATCTGAGGCGTTGTCGCCGTACGCGCGGCATCCGGTGTGCGTCCGGGTTTTGTCCGGCGTCTGTCCGGTGGTTGTCCGAGTCACGAAGTGCTACCCTTGCGGTGAACTCCAAGCCAAGTGCGCGATGGAATACGACCAAGACAAAGTGGACGAGATGGTGCTGGCGCTGCTCTCCCTGACGATGTTCGAGGAAGACCAAGATGGGGCGAGAGCGTGGAAAGGGTACGACTGGGTCGCAATGGATCGGCTGCACGCGAAGGGCTATGTCTCCGATCCCAAGAGCAAGGCCAAGTCGGTCGTGGTGACCGTGCAAGGCGTGCAGCGATCCCGCGAGCTGTTCGAGAAACACTTCGGCAAGAAAGAACCGGACGCGCGTCAGCGGTAGGCTTTGCGGCAACAGGAACCGAGCCACTCCGAAGCGGGAAGAGAGTACGGGCGCGGATCACGGCCCGTCAAGCCCCGTTCCGCAAAGAGCGCGGAACGCCTTGCGGCTGCGCTGCGCTCCGGGGCGTTGACAGGCCGCGCCCACGCCCGTAAAGGCCCTCCCGCTATGTTCGGAATGGCTCTCTCTGCCCCAGCGGGGCAGTCTCTTTCAGAGCGGCGATCCGAGTCCAGCGAGGAACTTTCTAGCATCCGTGCGGCTTAACAAAACGGCGTTCAATCTCGCTTGGCTTCACAGAGATGCACGCGCAGGATACGGCGAGCACAGTTCCCTCTCAAGGTTCGCTTGCCGTCGCGCACGAACAGGCAATGCGTACTCGCACAGAAGGACAAATCGGTGGGCATCACATCGACGCCCCTACGCCACTCACAAGGGCTGGTATCGCCTTCGGATTTCCAGCGGAATTGGAAGGCGGATCGGTACGGTATCCTGGGGCAATTGCACTCTCAAAGTGGCTTCTTCAATTGGCTCAGAAGCCCCCGCCAACGTGGGCCAATGGACTCGCCAACTCCATCGCAATCTCGAAGCCAACCGCACCCTTATTAGCCAGGTGAAACCAGACGCGATCATACACCGCATTCGGCGACTATCGCGCCACTTTCTGCCGCAGTACCGGAGGCAGATTCGAGTCCGCAACCGGATGCGAAGACACCACTATCTAGCCTTCCGAAGCAGGCCACCGAAGGCAGACGATCTTTCCAGGAACATCAAGGCAAAGGGCTGGGAATGAGAAGGCCGAAGGCTGGGACGAATCGCAGTGGATCGACTGAGCTAATGGCCGCTCTAATCGCAAGAGACTCAGCCCGAACAGACGGCACCTATGTGCTCTATTTGCAGGACCCCGAACCACGACCTTGACGGCTGACAAGCGCGCCGATGAAGCGCGGGCCAGCGTGCCTGATAAGGCGGTGTAACTTCCCTCCACTTCCAGTTATTTCCGGTCAGATACTCGCTATCTATGTGCCTCTACTTAGCCTCGCGAATCACATGCTTTCCCGCTCCCAATGAGCAGTGTCAATAGATACCGATGCCCAGCGGTTTGGCCTTGCTTTTGCCCTCGATAAACACTACCGATGAGCGTGCTGTCGCGTACCGATTCGGATCGCTATTGTAAGTCCAATCACTAGCGCGAAGGCAAGATAGCTACAGAAATATAAGTTTCCACATATAGCAACCTTGAATAATACAGCAACAAATAATAAAACAGTGAGCATCTCTTGCGAGGCTTAGGTGGTCTAAGTTAGAAAACAGGAGCCGAGATATTACCGCACTCGTTGCAGAGAGCTGAATCGCGTGTTGACCATCTCCAAAGCATTATCGGCAGGACGGCGCGAACCTACCATGCGCGCGAATTTGTGTCGGAGAAGCAGAACTACTGGAGCCGCGACGCACAGGTATACAGCGAGTGGCAGGGAAGGCTTGCCCAGGAGTGGGGACTGCGCGGTTCTGTTGGTGCCCAAGAATTCGCGCGGCTGAGCGAAGGACAGCATCCTGAAAATGGCGCGCAGCTCGTCAAGCACCAGCCCGCAAAGACCTACGAGAACGAGTATGGGAAGGAAATCACTAGCGTCGAACATCGCGCTGGGTGGGACGCGACATTCTCCGCGCCGAAATCCGTTTCTCTGACCGCGCTTGTGGGCGGCGATGAGCGTGTCCGCATGGCGCACCGCGAAAGCGTCCGCGTCGCACTTGGCGAATTGGAGCGGTATACGCAAGCGCGCATCGGCAATATCCACGCGCCGGAGACCACGGGCAAGTTCATGGCCGCCAGCTTCGAGCACGACACTGCCCGCCCGGTGGATGGCTATGCCGCGCCGCAACTTCATACTCATGCCGTCATTTTCAATCTGACCGAGCGCGAGAACGGCCAGACGCGGGCGCTTCAGGAGCGAAGCCTTTTCCAATCGCAGCAGTATGCGACCAGCGTATATCGCTCCGCGCTTGCGATGCGGCTGCAAGAGCTCGGCTATCAGATCGAACGCGGCAAGCACGGCCAGCCGGAGATCAAAGGCTACACGCAGGAGTATCTCGATGCGTCCAGTCCAAGGCGAGAACAGATCAAGCGACACTTGCAGGAGATTGGACGAGAAGGCGCAGGCGCGGCGCAGGTTGCTGCCCATCGCACGCGGGACAGCAAGGAAATTCATTCCCCGGAAGAAGTGTTGCAGCGGCACCGCGAACTGGCCGCACAGCACGGCCATCAGGCAGATCGCGTTGTCGCCCAGGCGCGCGAACATGCACAGATTCATGCATGCCGCTCTGAGAAAACCGAACAACAAACTGAACGACAGGCCCTTACTTATGCCCGCAATCATGTCTTTGAGCGCTCGGCCGTTCAGGATGAGAGAAGCATCTTGCAGGCGGCAATCAGCCGCAGCATGGCGCAAGCAACCTACGAACAAGTACGGCACGAGTTTGCGCAGCGCGTCCAGCGCGGAGAGTTTCTCGCCGTCGCCCCGGTTGAAGGAAGAGCCGCGCCGCTCTATACCACTGCCGAGATGGTCCGCATGGAGCGGGAGATCGTCGGATGGATGCAGAGCGGTAATCAACGCACCTACAACGATCCTATGCTGGTTTCGCCTTCGCTGCGGATCGCAACCGAGGACTGTCATACCGAGTTGAGTCGGGCGCAGCGCGAGGTGGTCGATGACATCTTTGTGAGCCGCGAGAAGATTGTCGGCTTGGATGGCCTCGCCGGTACGGGCAAGACAACGACATTAGCGGTGATCCGGGAAGGAGTGGAGGCCGAAGGCTACAAGGTCGAAGGTTTTGCTCCCACGTCGCGCGCGGCGCAGAAGCTGGCCGAGGCAGGAATACAGACTTCAACTCTACAACGCCATCTCGCGCGGGGACAGCAGCCGGACACAGGTGAGAAGAAACTCTATGTACTCGACGAGTCTTCACTCGCCTCGACGCGCCAGATGCACGATTTTCTGGAACGGCTTCACGCGAGAGATCGGGTTTTGCTGGTCGGCGACACGCGGCAGCATGAGGCCGTTGAAGCAGGCCGTCCCTTCGCGCAACTTCAGGAAGCCGGGATGCGGACGATGCGGCTCGAAGACATCGTGCGGCAGAAGGACACGGAACTGAAGCAGGCCGTCGAGCAACTGGCGCATGGTCAGATTGGCGCGGCTATCGAAAGTCTCGACCGGCAGGGCCGCGTGCATGAAGTGAAAGGGCATGAGGAGCGCATCGCGGCCATCGCGCGCGAGTATGCCAAATCGCCGCAAGGTACGCTGGTGGTGTCGCCGGACAATTTGTCACGCACAGAGATCAATCAGCGCATTCATGCAGAATTGCAAGCGCACGGTGCGGTGAGCGGAGACGAGCGCTCCGTACGAACGCTGGTGCCGCGCCAGGAAATGACCGGCGCAGATCGTTCCTGGGTGCAGCAATACCAAATCGACGACATTCTGCGCTACTCGCGCAGTTCGCGGGAGACTGGCATTCAGAAGGGCGAATACACGCGCGTAACGGGCATCGACGCGCAAAACAATCGGCTCACGGTGCTGCGCGTGGATGGGAGTGAAACGACCTATGACCCTCGCCGCCAGATGGGTGTTGCTGTGTATCGGGAGCAGGAGAAAGTATTTTCGGTCGGAGACCGCATCCAGTTCACCGCGCCGAATCATGAGTTGAAGATTGCAAACCGTGAACTGGTTACCGTGGAAAACATCGCGTCAGACGGAGCGATGCGGCTGAAGCTCGATAACGGGCGCAGCATGGACTACGAGCCTCAGCGTCATCCGCATCTCGACCACGGCTATGCCGTCACCAGCCATTCGAGCCAGGGGCAGACCGCCGACCGCGTCCTCATTCACGTAGACACGGAGCTTGCGGCGAAAGACCTGCTCAATAGCCGTATGGCGTATGTTTCTGTTTCGCGCGGACAGTGGGACGCACAGATTTTCACAAACGACCGTAGAAAGCTTCCGCAGGCTCTTGGTCACGATGCCTCGCACCAGTGCGCACATAAGCCAGAACAGGCGATTGCACCAATGCGGCATCAGGACGCTGCCAGGTCACAACAGCCAGGGCAGGATCTGGGGATGGGTATGGGCATAGGTTTGGGCTTCTGATTTTGACCGGCAGAATCGACGATAGTTTCACGAGGGAAGGCAGTGATGGGTGCAGAGTCACTCGGTAAAAAATCAGTCCAGAACGCGAGCCAGGCGACACCGGCAAAGATGATTCTAGGGAGGCCCCAACTCGTTAATCAAGCTACTGTGGCACCACTGCTCACCCTGAACGACGTAGCGTCAATGCTGGCTGTATCAAAAGCTTGGGTTCGTGATCACGCAACAAGGCGTAACCCGCGAATTCCGGTTGTGCGCTTTGGCGGGCGGCGCGCGGTATTGCGTTTTCGTCGGGAAGATGTCACTCGGTTCATCAGTGAGCACTTGGTTTCCACAGAAGAAAGGGGTATATAGTGACAACAAATTCCAAACTGTGGAGAAGACAAATGCGCATTCGCCATCAGGACGGTTGGGTTGAGGAACGTGGCAGCCGTGTGAAACGCTGGTACGGCCACTATTACCGCTACCTGATCGACGAGTCAGGCAAGGAGACTCGTGTCCATGTTGGCGTGCAGCTTGGCGAAAAATCGAAGATGCGAAAGTTTGAGGCGGCAGACAAACTCCGCAAGATCATTACCAGCGTCACGAAAGCACAGCCGAAGCCAAGCGCACAGACCCTTGTGTGGTTTGTACGCGAGAGATTCCTGCCCATGCGTCAGGCTCAGTGGGCGAGTTCTACGCGGGAAACTAATCTTTATCATCTGGATCGGCACATACTGCCGAAGCTCGGGAGTCAAGCACTTTGCGAAATTGACAAATTCCATTGCCAAGTCTTTCTGAATGGTCTGGCAGAAGAGGGCTTCTCGTTCACAGTAGTTGACCATTGCCGCACGATGCTAAAAGCGGTTCTTGAGGAAGCGCTTGAGGCGGACCTGATCGGCAAGAACCCGGCCCGAAAGTTGGTGAACCCGGAGACGCGGGAATCGGAAAAACCTGTACTGCCAAAATTGCAAGCACGCGAGATGCTCGAATCCCTTCCCTTTCGTGACCGCCTTATGGCGATGATCGCCGCTTTCTGTGCCATGCGACCCGGCGAGATATTCGGCCTTCAATGGTCATCTTGGCGCGGCGACCACTTCCAGATCGAAGGAACAGCTTGGCGGGGTAGCTTGAGACCAGGGAAGGCGAAAACGAAGGGTAGCAAGGCACCGGTGACCGTCCCGAATCTCTTGGTCCCTTTGCTCCAAATGTGGAGAGAACAACACGCGGGTGCCTCTCCAGATGCCTTGATGTTCCCGAGCGAGAAAGGCACGCCGATGCGTCCGGAAAATTGGTTGCGCCGTAGAGTTAAGCCCACAGCAAAAGCTATAGGGATCACCGTGCCTGTAAACTTTCAGGTTCTACGGCGCACATTCGCAACAAACGCCCAAGGCCAAGGAAACGCGAAAGATGTGCAGGCCCATCTGAGACACACCGATATCGGGACAACAATGAACGTATACACGCAAGCCATTCCAGAGAGCGTGCGCAAGCTTGTGAATGCCGTGGCCGACGACGTGATGGGCAGTACTCCGGAACCGATCAGCGGGCGGATACAGTGAAACCTCCGGGGTTCTGAACACAAATTAGCACACAACCAAGAAGGCCCCATCGCTAACTGACTGGAAAGATGGAGCGGGAGACGGGGATCGAACCCGTGACATCCAGCTTGGGAAGCTGGCGTTCTACCGCTGAACTACTCCCGCTCAACTTGGCTAGACTACCATTCCGTTCTGGGCAAGACAACGGTCCCTTGACCGCTTTGCCTGGCAGTGTTCCCGGCGTTTGCCGCTTATTCGTTCGAGCAGTTAACTAAAGCCCGTCAGAAGCCGTGTCTCTACTGTGCAGTTGGGCTTGGGGTCGCGGGCGCGGCGGGAGCGGGTGGAATTATCGGCGTTCCGGGTACAAGCTGCGGCTCGGTCGGGCCTGGCAGTAGCGATGAAGGAGTAGCAAACAGCGGGTCGGGCAGCGCATCGGACAGCGACTGTTCTTGCGACGGCCGGATTCCCTTGGCTTCTACGATCGACCACCGCCAATCTTCATCGGGGCCGGGTGCGATCCCGATATTCTCGTGAAAGGCGGTAGTGCTGAAGGGCTTGGCCTCGGCCTTGAGGTGATAGAGGAGCGTCACGTCGGAACGCCGCTCGACAGCGAGGGGCGCTAGGCCTTCCGCGGCGGGAATCACCCGCGCACGCGCAGCCAATTCGGCGTTCTCTCCGGGCCTGCGTTCCAGCGTCAGGCCAATCGTGATTTCGCGCAGATCCCAGTCGGTTCCGTTGAATACTTCCAGTTGCAACGCTTCATCCTGTATGGAGCCGGGGCCGTCGATCTTGAGCAGTTCGGTGAGCGGCAAATCTTCTATCAGTACGGGCTTGATCAGCAGCGAACTGGCCCGGGCGTTGAAGGAGAGACTGCAGGTTACGTCAGGTGACGATACTTTTACGGTATTGCCGGCAGGGTCGATGGAAAACACTGTCTTGTCTTGTTTGAGCGGCCTGGCATTCTTGGCGTCTTCCATGACTTGGACCAGATTGTCGTTATCGATGACGGTTTGAGCGGGATCCGACGGTGCTTGAGGCTGCTGTGCTTTGCTCTTACGCAGGTTGCGAGCCAGGTCGCCGAGCGACGGGGCGTCGTCTTGCGCCGGAGCGACTGCAGGGCAGAACAGTACCCCGAGCAGCACGACGGGCGCGAGCAAGCGCAAGTTGGAGAATCTGGGTCGCATGATTTCGCTGGTTGAGCGGCGCGCTCAACGAGTCCACATGAAAAGTTTAGGCGAGATGGAAGGGAAAAGAAGTTACCGAAGGGACACGGTAGTGCTAGCACTTCCGGAGTTGGCAACAAGGGGATGGGAAAGGGGCATGGACGAGCATTGTGATCGGAGTGAGGCGCAACAGAGTACGCCCATGCCCTTCAACCCATTTACACTACAGCAGGCCAGAGGTACGAAAACGGACGATCGGATCGGCTACCTGCATGGATTGACGCTTAAAAATCCAGCGCGCCACCGCAATCCCCAATGCCGCATAAGCCAGATGCCAGATCTTCATACAATCGCTCCCCACGCCGGACCTTTTACGGGGAGAGACCACGAACGGCCCGTCGTGAATTAACCCTAACTCTGCTCCATCGGCAGGTCTAGGCCACGAAGGTGCTATGGATTCGCACAAAAGTACCTGTTGGTAACGAGGCGGAGTAATCAGAACGCGGTCAGCGCGGCAGGGCCGAGACGCGGCGAGCCGCGTCTCTACTGGGAAGTTTCGATCCAACCGCCGCCGACGACGATGTCACCATCGTAGAAGACGGCGGCCTGGCCGGGCGTAATCGCGCGCTGCGGTTCGTCGAAGGTAACGCGGACTTCATCAGGCCCAGCGACTTCAATGATGGCGGGTGCCGGTTGATGCTTGTGGCGGATCTTCACTGCAATCCGCTTCGGCTCAGGCAGTTCGGCCGTTGAAATCAGGTTCACGCGGCGGGCACGCAAAGTGCGCGAGTAAAGTTCTTCATCCTTACCAACCACGACTTGCCTCGTGTCATTCTTGATTTGTATAACGTAGAGCGGCGAGCCGGTGGCCACGCCGAGTCCCTTGCGCTGGCCGACCGTGAAGTTGTGAACGCCGTCGTGTTCGCCGATCACCTGTCCGCCGGTGGTCACCATTTCGCCGCCAACCATCTCGCCAGCAATTTCCTGAGGCTTGTTTCCCTGCTCGGAGACATAGGCTTCGAGAAAGCGCTTGTAATCGCCGCCAGGGACGAAACAGATTTCCTGCGAATCGGGCTTTTCAGCGATCACCAAACCGTGCCTGCGGGCTAGTTCGCGCACTTCCGGCTTGGTCATGCCGCCGAGCGGAAACAGGGTGCGGCTCAATTGCTCCTGCGTCAGGCCGAAAAGGAAGTACGTCTGGTCTTTGGACTTGTCGGCGGGACGCTTCAGCAGCCAGCGGTTGAGCTGCTTGTCGAAGGCGACTTGAGCGTAGTGGCCGGTGGCAATTCTATCGGCTCCAATCTGTTGCGCTACAATCAGAAGTTGATCAAACTTCAAGTGATTGTTGCACAGGCTGCAGGGGATCGGTGTGCGCCCGGCCAAATACTCCTCGACGAACGGGCGCACCACATCGCGCTCAAAGCGTTCTTCGTGATTGACCACGTAGTAGGGGATACCAAGGGTTTCGGCAACGCGGCGAGCGTCGTAAACATCGTCAATTGAACAGCAGCGTCCTTGGACGGATTCGGGCATGCCTTCGTAGCCGGCCAGACGGCGCTGGTTCCAGAGCTGCATGGTCAGGCCGATGACGTTACGCCCTTCGGCACGCAGCATGGCCGCAACGGTTGAGGAGTCGACTCCTCCCGACATAGCGACGGCGATGGTTTCGGAATTCAGCTTCTAGCTCCTGGCTTCTGGCTCTCAGCTTCCTGCCAAGTCTCGCTCGGCGGGGCGGACGAGGGCGTCCGCCCCTACGTCGTTCTTGCTGGCACTTTGTTCCACACGGGCGACAACTCTCGCAACCGCGCTACGGTTTCTGTGACCAGACCCAGCGCGAAGTCTATATCCTCCGGCGTATTTTGCTTGCCGAGGCTGAAACGAATGCTGGCCTTCGCGCGCTCGGGAAGTAGTCCCATCGCGAGCAGCACATGCGACGGCTCGATCGCTCCCGACGAGCACGCGGCACCGGTTGAAACCGCGAGGCCCTTCAAGTCCAGCGCAATGACCAGCGCTTCGCCTGCGATGCCGTCGAAATGGATGTTCGTCGTATTCGGCACGCGGGGCGCGCCTTCGCCGTTCAAGCCTGTGGCCTCGATTTTGAGCAGTTCCCTTTCCAGGTGGTCACGCGCTGCAGCCATCTTCAAACCGTTGCCGCAATCGTTGTCACGTTCCAGGCCTGCGCGGGCCAACTCGACTGCCTTGCCCAGACCCACGATGCCGGGAACGTTCTCCGTCCCGGCGCGGCGAGAGCGTTCATGACTCCCGCCATAGAGCATGGGCAAAATCTGAGTTCCCTTGCGGACGTAGAGCGCGCCGACACCTTGCGGCCCGTGCAACTTGTGGCCGGAGATCGTCAGGAGGTCGCATTCGACCGGCCCGACGTCGAGTGGAATTTTCCCCGCCGCCTGCACCGCGTCGGTGTGGAAGTACACGTCGGCTTCGGCGGCGATCTTTCCGATTTCCGCTACAGGTTGCACCACGCCGGTCTCGTTATTGGCGAGCATGACGGTGATCAGCTTCGTGTTCGGCCGGAGAGCGCGCTTGACGTCCGCCGGATCCACCAGGCCGCGGCCATCCACCGGAATGCAGGTGACTACGCATCCCTGCTCCACGAGATGCTTGCAGGCATTGAGTACGGCGTGATGTTCGATGGTCGAGGTGATGACGTGATCTCCCGACCGCACCAGGCCGAATATCGCGAGATTGTCGGCCTCCGTACCGCCGCTGGTGAACACGATCTCGGAGGCGCGGCAGCCCAGCAATGCGGCCACGGATTCACGGGCACGCTCGACCGCGGCGCGCGTTTCCTGTCCATGATGGTGGATGGACGACGCGTTGCCAAAGTGCTCGCCGAAGTACGGCCGCATCGCCTGCAGGACCTCGGGGAGAACCGGCGTCGTCGCGTTGTTATCGAGATAGACCCGGCGCATCATGCTGCTGCTATTGTACCGGGGTTGGAGTGAGGTTCGGTCGAGGAAGTGGAGACGCGGCAAGCGCGTCTCTAGGGAAAATTGCCGTAGAACCTCAGTGTCCCTGGGCCATCTGCGGGGTGCGTTCGCCTAGAGTGAAATTCGCATTCACCGTGTCGCGGGGACGGACCGTGACCCATTGACTCCAGATTACGGGATCGGAAAAAACCGGTCGCTTCACGCGGACTTGGGTCGCAATATCATAGAGCGCGTTCTCGCCAACCACCCTCCATCCTTCATGCCAGGCCACGATTTCATAATCGCCGGGAGGAACCTGTGTGAGTTCGAAGTTGCCCTCCCGATCGGTCACCGCGTAGTAGGGATGCGGCGCTACCATCATTTCGCCGTTCATCCACACATGCACGTTGCAGCGCAGGCTGACCTTGCCTTCGCGGGTCATGGACCGCGTGGCCTCTTGCCCCGCCAGAACAAAGGGAAGGTTGTAATCGGCGCTGCCCGTCATTTGCACGGTGTGCAGCAAGGGATCGCTGTCCCTCACGGTCAAGGTAGCACGCAGCGGCACCAGCAAAATGTGGGGCTCGTAGCGGCAGTTCTTTTGGTCGAGGAACCGGCGCGGTGCAGGCAAGTCCATGGCTTTTCCCCGGGTGATATTCCTTAGGAACACTACCGTGTTGGCTACGCCACCGTTCGGGGCGACCAGCAAGCGCTCAAGGTCACGGCGCTTCTCACCCAGCGGGTCGCAGATCTGTTGGTCTTTGTTAATCTCGGAGGCCATCAAGTGCGGCAGAGATCCCTGCCACTTTACCATCCCCTTGATCGTGCCTCCGTTTTCGACGGAGACAACCTGGTAGTCCGTTTGCGCGGCAGAAAGGTTCGGCGCGAAAGCGATCACGGCCAATGCGAGCAGGCGAAACAGGTACTTCATACACACCACCTTCAAAAAGGCGTCGGCGGGGTAGACGAGCCCGGTACAGCACAAGTGGGAAACACCCAATTGGCGGAGGATGCCAAGCGGATTATCGCTGACTTTCGCGGTTCCCCACTAAACCACGCTGCTTGACTACGACCTTAGGGCATATCCCAAAGGTCGAGCAAATGACCACAGGACAGGGACCATCGGAATAGCGGTTGAGTCCTACGATGGAGCGACAGGTAGCTGGCCCGACACGTCGGGAAGCCGGCGACGACGCCCCGCACTCGACCAGCAAACTCAGCGCTTCTCCAGCGCCAGATATTCCTGGGGATAGACGGGGCCCATGTAATCGGCGCGTGGGCGAATCAAGCGGTTGTCGTCGAGCTGTTCGATGATATGCGCGGTCCAGCCGCCAATCCGCGAGACCGCGAAAATGGGTGTGAACAAATCTACATCGATTCCCAGGGTGTGATACGTGGAAGCCGAATAGAAGTCCACGTTGGCGTTGAGTTTCTTGTCCGCCCTTACGAATTCTTCGATCTTTTGCGAGTATTCGAACCACCTGGGATCGCCGCTGGAATGGCCGAGGTCGCGGGACATCTGCCGCAGGTGGGTGGCACGTGGATCTTCGGTGTGGTAGACGCGGTGTCCAAAGCCGGGAATTTTCTTCTTCTGGGCCAGCAAGCCTTTGACATACTCGACGGGATCAGCGCCGTTGGCGTCGATTTCCTTAAGGATTTTAAAAACGGCCTCGTTGGCGCCGCCGTGCAGCGGCCCCTTGAGGGTACCGATGGCGGAAGTCACGGCCGAGTGCATATCGGAAAGCGTAGCCGCTGTGACCCGGGCCGCGAACGTGGAAGCGTTCAGTTCGTGGTCGGCGTGGAGAATCAGTGCGATGTCGAGAGCGCGTTCGGCAGTCTTCGAGGGCACGGCGCCGTTCAGCATGAGCAGGAAATTGGCCGCGTGCGAAAGCGATCGATCCGATTCAACCACCGGCTCCCCTTTGCGAATTCGGTCATAGGTCGCCACGATCATGGCGAGCTGGGAGGTCAGGCGAATGGCTTTGTTGACATTGGCGTCGTGATCGTTGCGGTCGTACTCGGGGTCAAAAAAGGAAAGCTCTGAGACAGTGGTGCGCAGCACATCCATTGGCAGAGCGTGCTTCGGCGCCAGTTGCAAGCTGTAGACGATGGATGCATCCAGCTTGCGTTCTTCCGCCAAGCGCTGCTTCAGAGCCTTGAGTTCGCTGGCGTTGGGCAAATGCCCGAACCAAAGCAGGTGGCAGACTTCCTCGAAGGTGGAATGGTCGGCCAGATCGTGGATGTCATACCCGCGATAGGCAAGCACTCCCTGCTCACCGTCGATGTAGCAGATGCCGGACGTGGTTGCGGCGACCCCTTCCAGTCCCTTGGGGGCGTGCAGGCTCGTAAGGCTGGACATGGCTCCTCACTTATGGTGCGAATGAATTTATGTTCCTCGTCTGTGCAAAGAAGCGCGGCAAAGCAACTTTCTTTTATACGCCAATCGAACGGCAGGTTCCAAGCGCGCCTTGGCCGGGATGGGTGCGCGGCGTAAACTAGTCGGTTTGCCCTTGGCGCCTGGAAGACGTGTGCCTCCGGCAGAACTCCCTGAACGATTCGGAGAAATTCATGAAGACACGCCTACTCATTATTAGCCTCGGCCTCATCCTCATTTTTGTCCTGGCAACGCCATGGGCACTCGCCGACGAGGGTATGTGGTTATACAACGCTTTCCCCAAAGATCGAGTCCAGAAGCAATACGGCTTTCTGCCGACGCAGGAATGGCTGGACCATCTCCGGCTGTCGTCGGTGCGCTTTAACAATGGAGGCTCGGGTTCGTTCGTGTCGGCTGACGGCCTGGCCTTTACCAATCATCACGTCGGCGCCGACTGCATCGAAAAGCTCAGCACCTCGGGCGCGGATTATATGAAGACCGGGTTTTATGCCAAAACCCGGGCGGACGAAGCCAAGTGTCCCGATCTTGAACTGAACGTGCTGGTCGGTATCGACGACGTCACCGCGAAAGTGAAAGCTGCTGCCGCGCCGACCATGTCAGCTGCCGACGCAGGCCAGGCGCAGCGGTCCGCCATGAGCTCCATCGAAAACGATTGTGCGACTTCGAGCGGCCTGCGCTGCGATGTGGCCACCCTTTATTCGGGCGAAGTGTACAACCTTTATAAATACAGGAGGTACACCGACGTGCGCCTGGTATTTGCGCCGGAGTTCGACGCGGCATTTTTCGGCGGCGATCCCGACAACTTCACCTACCCGCGCTACGACCTGGACATCACCTTTTTTCGTATTTATGAGAACGACAAACCGGTGCATCTCGACCACTACCTGCAATGGTCGAAAGCAGGAGTCAAGGATGGCGATCTGATTTTCGTTTCCGGGCACCCTGGAGGCACGGATCGCCTGAAAACGGTGGCGCAATTACTGTTTCTTAAGAATGTGGAATATCCGTCCCGCCTCGCCAGCTACAAGCGGCGGATCGCCAGGCTCGAGAAGTTCAGCGCGGAGTCGGCGGAGAACGCGCGCATTGCGCAGGAAGACATCTTCGGGCTGCAGAACTCACAGAAGGCGATTAACGGCCAGTATGAAGGGCTGCAGGATATGGCCCTCCTGTCGCAGATGAACACTGCGGAACGTGAACGGGAAAAAGCTTACATGAACAAACACCGGGGCGAGCCCAACCCCTGGGAAGCGGTTTCCAACGCCATGAAGGTGAACCGGGAAATCTATGAACCCCTTACCTACCTCGAGCCCAGGCGGTTCAACTCGGAGCTGATGTACTACGCACGGACTCTGGTTCGCGCGGCCGAGGAAAAGTCGAAACCGAACGGCGACCGTCTGCGCGAGTATCGTGATTCTGCCCTGCCCTCGCTGAAGCAGCGACTGTTCAGCACTGCTCCGATCTACAAGAGTCTTGAGATCGCATCGCTGGCCGTCTTCCTCGCGCAGATGGAGGAAGCGGTGGGAGCCGAAGATCCAGCAGTGATCGCGTCGCTGGGCGGCAAGTCACCCGAAGATGCAGCCAAGGCGCTGATCGGCGGTACCACACTGGAAGATGTGGCACTCCGTAAGCGACTCTATGACGGCGGGAAGGTCGCAGTCGATGCGAGTAGGGATCCGCTGATCGTCCTGATGCGCAACGAGGATGCTGAGGCACGAGCGGTCCGCAAGCGTTTCGACGACGAGGTCGACGCGGTGGTGAAGCACGACGGCGCAACCATCGCACGGGCGCGTTTTGCCGAAACAGGATCTACCCAGCCTCCGGACGCGACCTTCACGCTGCGCCTCAGTTATGGCACGGTGAAGGGCTACGAGGAAAATGGAAAAAAGATTCCTTACTTCACCACCTTCGCCGGGGCCTTCCAACATGCCGCGGGGCACGGAAACAAGCCTCCATTCAATCTGGCCGCGAGCTGGCCGAAGATAAAATCAAAACTAAATCTCCAGACGCCCTTGAACTTTGTTTCCACAGCCGACATTATCGGCGGCAACTCGGGCAGTCCGACGGTAAACAAGGCGGGCGAAGTGGTCGGCATTATTTTCGACGGAAATATCCAGTCGCTGGTTCTGGATTTCTACTACCAGGACCGCCGGGCGCGGGCAGTGCACGTCGATTCACGCGGCATCATCGAAGCACTGCGCCACATTTACGACGCTGATGCCCTGGCCAATGAACTGAGCGGCTCGAAAGGGGCAGCCCAGGCGGCCGGCGAATAGAACCGTATTTACCACAGAGGACACAGAGGAACACAGGGGAAAGGACGAACTTTCCTCTGTGAACCCCCTGTGCCCCCTGTGGTTAAGCTTTTATTCCGGCCAGAGCGAGGCCGCCGTCTTGCTCAAGATCTGCTCTTGCATTGCTGCGCTGATGGGCAGCGCCTTGAATTCCGCTAAATTCTGCCCGACGTCGGGAACGCCAGGGCCCGGCCAGTCGGTGCCAAACAGCGTTTTGTGGGCAATCTCATTGAGCCGCGGAAAATACTTCAACAGCGTTTTGGGAGGAATGCCGCTGCTGTCAAGATAGACGTTGGGGTGGCGCCGGATGAGAAAAAACGCCGTGTCCATCCACAGCGGCCGGCCGCCGTGTGCGAGCAGAATCTTGAGCTTGGGGAAATCGACCGCAACGTCGTCAACGTAGATCGGGTCTCCGTATTTATTGCGCGCGCCGGGAAAAATCGATGTTCCAGTGTGAAACATGACTGGGATGCCGTTGGCCTCGGCCGCCCGGTAGATGATTTCCAGTTCCTTCACTCCGTGCAGGTAATCGTTCGGGAACAATAACTGATGCGGCGGGTGGATCTTGATCATGCGCAGGCCGAGGCGCAGGATGTGTTCGACATCGGCCATGATGTTGGTGGTGTGCCGAGGGTGCAGGCTGCCGCAGGAGATCAGGCGCTTGCGATCGTAGTTCGCGTAGTCGGCAACGAACTGGTTAACCTCGGGCGTAAAGCCGATCACTTCCGGCGCGACGTAGTTGATCAGCGCTGCCCGGTCCACGCCGCAACGGTCCAGATATTTCAGGAAGGCCTTGGGTGAGCGGCAATATTCGGCAATTTCGTCGAAATTGGCCCGGTTGCGCTTCATCAGTTCCAGCGCCTGCGGCTTGAACAGTTCGATGGGGTCGATGTGGATGTGGCAGTCAGTGATCATGACCGGCTCCAGGCTTCTAGCTACTGGCTACTGGCAATCACGAACTGGTTCGCTAGAAGCCAGGAGCTAGCAGCCAGAAGCTTGTTCAGTACAGCGGTACTTTCGGATCCACCGTCCTTGCCCAGCCGTCGATCCCGCCACGCATGGATTGAACTTTCTCGTATCCCTGTTGGCGAAGCCAGTTCGTGACCGACAGCGAACGTACGCCGTGATGGCACATGACCACGATGTAATCGTCGGGGTCGAGTTCCTGGTGAGCGCGCGTCGGAATGTCGCCCATCGGAATGTGTTTTGCCCCTTCGATGCGGGAAGCTTCGTATTCCCAGGGCTCGCGAACATCGAGGAGCGTGAATGCTTCTCCGCGCTGCCGCAACGCCTTGACCTGAGTGGGGGAGATTTCGAAGTCCATAGTTAAGGTCTCAGGTCGCAGGAAGAACATGTTCTCCCCTGGGCTATTTCGCGCCAGTCCCTCGTAACTCGGGTGCACTTCTCAGCGTTGTCAGACTCACCAGCGCGGCCAGCGTCCAGAGAGCGCCGGTTCCGATCCGAGCCATGCGCACATCCATGGGTGGAACGTTGCGCCACAGCGTCAATGCGCAGCCGACAATAAAATTAATAACGAGCACGCCGAAAAACATGCGCTCGCGCAGACAGCGCGTATCGAACGCCAGAATGGCCAGCAAAACGATCCACACGATGTAGGTGGCGGCGGTCCAGAGGTCGTGCGGCCATTCATACTCGTTGTTCGTGACGTGGCCAAACGAAATCCACGCGAAGTATGCGCAGCCGAGAAAGCCGGCTAGACCCCACAGTGGCGTGCGGCACATCAGGTGACCGGAACTGGGGGGCTTCGCTTCCGTCCTAATTTTCCCGTTTTCTATTTTCCCGTCCATTTCGGTGCGCGTTTTTCGAGGAAAGTAATGATACCCTCGCGCGCGTCTCCGGTCGAGATGAGCTCGTCGAGGTAAATCTTCTCGGCCCGCGCCAGCCCCTTGTCAAAGTGAATCGCATCCCAGGCGTAGATGGCTTTCTTGGCATGGGCGAGCGCGGCCGGGCTCAGGACGCGCAGCTCAGCGAGGGTCCGCTCTAGCACCGATTCCAGCTCCTCAGCCGCCACAGATCGGTTCGCTAAGCCCATTGCTGCAGCTTCGTCACCCGAGAACTGGCGTCCGGTAAGGATGAGTTCAGCGGCACGCTTCTGACCGACTAAAGTGGGCAGAGCGACGGTCGCGACCGGCGGGTAGCAGCCCAGCTTGATCTCAGGAAATCCCCAGGTGGCATCGCGCGCGGTGTAAACCATATCGCAGACGGCAGCGAGTTCCGCGCCTCCGCCAAGACAAACGCCGCCGACGACGGCAATGGTAACCTTCCGCGAAGCGACGATTGCTTTGATCATGGCGTGAAAGCTGGTCAGCATCTCGTGAATCTGCTCAGGAAGGTGGGCCTTGATGTCCACTCCGGCAGAAAAGTTTCCTGCGTCACCTTCGAAGACGACGACAGAAATGTCCGGGCGGGATTCTATCTCTGCCAATAACCGTTCCACCATCTTCGCCATGCGCAGATCGATGACGTTCAGCGGAGGATTAATTAGCTTAAACCGAGCTATAGGCGCCGTGATGTCTACCGAGATTCGAATTGGGGATGCAGTTGGCATTGACTGGGAAAGGCTTTTCTGCTGGCTTCAGTTGTCGTTCAGTTCGGGCGGACAAGAGTGTCCGCCCTACACGTGCTAGATGTTAATCGCCGACTTCCGCGGCTCGCCAATGGTGGATAGCGGATCGCGCGCTCCCTCTTTTTCTTTGATCCACTTCCTTTCGTTGCGGATGATGTCGAGCAGCAATTCTTTATCCTTCGCGCCGGGCAGATTTTCTTCACAATGCTGCTGGTAAGTGCGATCGTCCAAGGGCTCGCCGGTTTCGCAGTGGCACTTCTTCCCTGCCCATCGTCCGATGTTGCGGTTGAAGTGGATGTCGGGCGTGTAGAACTTTTTCTCGCCCGGCTTCAGAAACGTGTTCAGGCGCTCGACCAATCCTGCAACTTCCTGACGATAGAGATGACGGCTGTAGTCATTGAGGTCATCGAGGTCGGCGGCCTTGTCGTTCTGCAGTTCATCGTAGCGGCCTTTGATTCCCCAGACGTAGGCCCAGTGCGCCGAGGAAGAATGATCCGTGCCGAAAAGATCAAAGGAACTCGAGATCCACTTGTTCAGATATTTCTGCATGAGCCAGCGCGGAATCACGCCCGCCTCGACCACGCGGCGTAGCCCGTCGTGGCCGGTCCCCATGTGGAAGGCCTCCTCGCGCAACATGTAAGAGGTTGAGCGTCCGAGCGGCGCAAACGACGAATACTTCAGCATCTGGAGCTGGAATTTGCCGTCGCGGTCTACAAAGTCGGTGTAGGTGAAGAAGTCGAGCCAGTTGTCGACGTCGACGTTGAAGGTGCCGAGAAGTCGTTTGTTTTCGAACGCACGGCGTTCCAGCATCTTCTGTGCTTCCACCTTGCCGGAGGAGCCGAAGAAGTCGATGAGCAACGCGCACATCTGCCAGCCGTGGCGCATCTCCTCGATCATGACGCGCGTGAGCGCGCGGCGATCCCACTCCGTGGGTGCGGTTTCAAACAGGTTGCGCTGCTGCTCCACGCTGGCAAATTCGGTGTCGCCCTGGTAGACGATCATGTTCATAAGCGCGTCGCGCATCTGCTGCGTGGGCACCTGGCGCAGGTTCTCCCACTTGTTGCGGCCCTTGTAGGAACCGAACTGTATCTCGCCGGTCTCGATGGCCCCGTAGAGGGTATCGAAGTGGAAGGCCTCGACGTCGTCTTTGTCGACGCCCACTTCCTTCCGCCACTCGTTGAACAGGCCGATCCAGTCGCTGAAGTTTCCGATTTTGGCTACTTTGCCTGGCATAAGACCTCAAATCCTTACCACGGGGGTCACAGCGGAACACAGGGAAAGACACATCAAGATTTCCCCTGTGAAACCCTGTGTCCCCTGTGGTTCACGCTCTTGCTTACTTCGCCGTAAAATTCGCTGGGCGTTTCTCGACGTACGCGGCCAGACCTTCTTTGGCGTCGTCGCTCTGAAATAGAATCTGCTGATTCTCGCGCTCGACGGCCAAGGCCGATTCCATCGGAATCTCCCAACCCGTCTGCACCGCCCGTTTGATGCGTCCTACAGCCTTGGCGGCCTTGTTCGGCGGCGTGAACTGGCGCGCATACTCCATGATGTTTTCCATGAAGCCCTCGCGCTCGAAAATATCGTTCACGATGCCGAACTCCTGCGCTTCTTCGAACGAGAAGGTGTTGCCGGTAATCATCAGTTCGATGGCCTTGCTCTTCCCTACTAGGCGCGACAAGCGCTGCGTTCCGCCGGTGCCAGGAAGCACGCCGAGGTTGACCTCGGGCAGCCCAATCTTGCCCGCATCTTTGCGGGCAATTCGCAGATCGGCGGCCATCGCGATCTCCAGGCCTCCGCCAACGCAATGGCCGTTGATGGCGGCGATCACGAGCTTCGGTGTGTGTTCCAGCCGCAGCAGCGTCTCATTGGCGTGCAGGCAGAAGTAATACTTGAACGTCGGATCGACCGAGGCCAGCATCTTGATATTGGCTCCGGCGGAGAAGAACTTATCGCCTACGCCGGTGAGGACGATCACGTACACATCGTTATCCATGCGCGCCTTGAGAATCGCCTCGTCCAGTTGGCGGTTCATTTCGTAGGTGTAGGTGTTGGCCGGAGGATCGTTCAATTCGATCACGGCCACGCCGGCGTCGGTGCGATAGTTGATGAGTTGCTTGGTGGTTTCGCCGGTAATCGGCTGCGTGGTGGTCGCCATAGGCTGCTCCTTTATTGCACGTTAATCGCTCTGCGGTAACTCTTTCTGCCTCGCTTGCGGTCGTGCACAATTCCAATGTTCGACTTCGCTCAGCTCCTAATTCCGGCCATCAACTTCTCGATCTCCGCTTTCTGCTCGCCCGAGAGCGGCAGGAAGGGCAGGCGCGACGGGCCTCCGTAGTAGCCGTTGAGGTCCATGGCATACTTCACGCCGGGGACGCCGAGTTCGCTGACCACTCGTTGGGCCGCTACCTTCACGCGCTCTTGCTTTTCCCGGGCCAGAGCGGTGTCTCCGTCTTTGAGCGCGGCATAGATTTCGTAGCACGCTCCAGGTGCAGGGCAGGCGAAGGCGAGAATAGCGCCGACGGCTCCCAGCCCGAGTGATGGTTCGAGTTGGTGCGCGGCTCCGACCATGACCTGGAAGCCAACTTCTTTCTGGCGAGTCTTCAATTTTCCTACAACAGTCACGGCGGAAGATGAGGGCTTCGCGTCTACCTGGACGGGCGTGAGCGCCCGTCTCTCCACTGACTCGGCGGTGCCCGCTAGCGAGGCTACGCTGACCAGTTCCCTGCTCTGTTTCTCGCTTTCCGCGGTTGCAGCCTTGATCATGCGCGGCGTCACGGCCTCGAACGTTTCCGTCACGGTGGCCTGCCTCTTCACATGACGCGTGCCCTCGACCATTTGTTTCACTTTGTCGAGGTTGCCGCTCGACTCCTTGATGGCGGCGATGTTGGGATGTCCGGCAAGCTCGATTACAACTTCGGCGGGGATGTCGTATCCGGTGGCTTGCGGGAAGTTGTAGATGATGAGCGGCAGCGGCGACCGGTCGGCAACCGTGCGATAGAAAGCGAGCAGGTTCGCCGGGAGCATCTGCCTCTTGTAATAGTGCGGAGTGCGCACCATGGCGGCGTCATAGCCGAGCCCGGCAGCGTACTCGGTGAGCCTCAGGGTTTCAATCGCCGATTCGATGCCGGTGCCGGCGATCATGACTTTGTTGGGTGCGGCGGCGGCGAGCGCGGCTTTCAACACGTCGCGGCGCTCCTGGTCGGAGAGCAAAATGGCCTCGCCGGTTGAGCCCTGGACAACGATGCCGGCGACCGGCGTGCGCGAATAGCGCTCGACGTTCGCCTCGATCTTCTTGTAATAGACCTCGCCGTCGGGATAGAAAGGCGTCGTAATGGGCGGGAAGATTCCGGATAAGAGCATGGTGGACCTTTCAGTCGTTGGTCGTTCGTCGTTGGTCGTTGGCAGCTGCAAAATCAATTATGGAGTTTGGATGAAAGTTTGTCATCCTCGGACCAGTTCGAGGAAGAGCTACTCGCACGCGGGTTCTTTGCCGGTGGGGTCGACGGTACGACGATACTGGTCCTCAGTTCCGACGAAGAAGCGGACAAACGGCGTCGAAGTAGGCTCGTCAACCATGGTCTCGATCTGCCAGACCATGCCACCTTTGCAAACGCCGGCATTGGAGAGCGGAGTACGGCGATCGCCTGCGTAGTAAAAGAAATCGTCTCTGCCGTGGCCGGACAATGGAGCCGAGGAAGTCTTCAGCGTTCCATGCTCATCCAGCTTAAGCAGAAGGCGGCCATCTTCCATGGGCAGTGGCGGAGCGCCTTTCTGGCGAAAATCAATGCGCACCCAGCCGCTGTATCCTGTGGGAATCAGAAAACGTTCGGGCGGCCGGCGATGGAAAACCAGATCGAAGGCGGTCGGACCCAGCACGACCGCACTAATGACTAAAGGAGTGCCGAGAACCGCCGCGAGGACAAAATTGATTCTGGTCATGCAACGTTACTTGGTAGCGACTCTTTCCGCGTGCAGCGCCTGCAAAGCTTGCACCCGCACTTCTCCGCGCTGCAGTGCGGCGATACCTTCGGCGGCGGCTCGGGCGGCGGAGAGTGTGGTAATGGTCGTGATGTGGCCACTGACGGCAGCGCGGCGGATCGCTTTTTCGTCGAAGTAGGGGTCGGGCCCTTGCGGCGTGTTGACGATCAACTGGATGCGATCGGCTTTGATCAGATCCACCGCATTGGGGCGTCCCTCCTTCACCTTGTACACGCGCTCCACCGTCAAACCGGCTTCTCCCAGGACGTCGGCCGTTCCCTGCGTGGCCACCAGTTTGAATCCCATGTCGACGAAACGACGCGCCACCGCGACCACGTGCGGCTTGTCATGGTCGGTCACGCTGACGAAGACCGTGCCCTCGGTCGGCAGTTTTTGGCCGGCGGCAATTTGGGCCTTGGCGAAGGCTTCCCCGAAATTATCGGCGATGCCCATGACTTCTCCGGTGGAGCGCATCTCGGGGCCCAGCACCGTGTCGACGCCGGGAAATTTCGACCAGGGAAAGACGGGAGATTTCACGTGGAAGCAGCGGCCCGTATCCAAATCCGCGCCGCGCTCCACGTACTCGGGAAGGAACTCGCGCAGCTTGCGGCCGGTCATGAGGCGCGCCGCAATCTTGGCCATGGGTACGCCGGTTGCTTTGGAAACAAAAGGCACGGTTCGTGAGGCGCGAGGATTGACTTCGAGCACGTAGACCTTGGTTTCGGGATACGCAGCACTCGTTGAATCGGCACCCTTTGCTCCGTTAGGGCGCGGAATCGCGAACTGCACGTTCATCAGGCCGATCACTTTGAGGGCGCGCGCCAGTTTGAACGTGTAGTCGCGCATGCGCTGGAGCAACGGCTCGGGAATGTCGACGGCGGGCAGTACGCACGACGAATCGCCGGAGTGGATCCCGGCTTCCTCGATATGCTGCATGATGCCGCCGATCACCACGTCCTCGCCGTCGGAAAGCGCGTCCACGTCGACTTCAATCGCGTCTTCCAGAAATTTGTCGATGAGGATGGGACGGTCCTGCGAATACTCGACGGCCTGCTTCATATACTGCTGAATCGTGTCTTCGTCGTAAGCGATGACCATGGCGCGGCCTCCGAGGACATACGAAGGACGGACCAGCACCGGGAATCCGATTTTCTTCGCCCCTTCCACCGCTTCATCAGCCGACGCGACCATGGCGCCGGGTGCTTGCGGGATGTCGAGTTCCTCCAGAAGCTTTCCAAAGCGTTTGCGGTCTTCGGCCAGATCAATACATTCCGGCGTGGTGCCAATAATGTTGACGCCTGCAGCCTTGAGCGGCAGTGAAAGATTCAACGGCGTCTGCCCGCCGAACTGCACGATCACTCCCACGGGCGCTCCGCCCGAGGCTTCGTGTTCGCATACGGCGAACACATCTTCCAGCGTGAGCGGCTCGAAGTAGAGGCGGTCGCTGGTGTCGTAGTCGGTCGAGACCGTTTCCGGATTGCAGTTGATCATGATGGTTTCGTAGCCATCCTCGCGCAGAGCGTAGCTGGCGTGGCAGCAGCAGTAATCGAATTCAATTCCCTGCCCGATGCGGTTGGGGCCGGAACCGAGAATGACTACTTTTTTCTTTGCGGTGGGTGCGGCCTCGTCCTCTTCTTCGTAGGTGGAATAGAGATACGGCGTGTAGCTTTCGAACTCCGCTGCGCAGGTATCGACCCGCTTGTAGACCGGTTTCAAACCGTGCTTCTTGCGAAAGTGGCGCACTTGTTCCTGGCCGCCTTTGCCGTCCAGACGCCAGGTGCCGGCGAGGCGTCCGTCGGAAAAGCCCATGCGCTTGGCTTCGCGCAGCACCTCGGTGGGGACCGATTCCATCGGATGCTTTTCCAGCTCGAGCTGCATGTCGTTAATTTCTTTGAGCTGGTAGAGGAACCAGGGATCGATCGACGTCATCTTTGCGATCTGTTTGATCGGGTGCCCCTGGCGGATGGCGTACTGAACGTAGGTCAGGCGCTCGGGATGCGGTGTGACCAGGCGCTGCGTGAGAATTTTGGGCTCGATTTTTCCGGAGCCGACTCGCTTGCCGGTGTCGAGCGCGCGGATTCCCTTCTGCAAGGCTTCCTTGAAGGTGCGGCCGATGGCCATCACCTCGCCGACCGATTTCATTTGCGGGCCAAGCGATTCGTCGGCGCCGGGAAACTTTTCGAACTGCCATTTCGGAATCTTGACGACTACGTAGTCAAGCGTGGGCTCAAAGCAAGCAGGAGTTTTGCGCGTGATGTCGTTCGGAATCTCGTCGAGCGTGTAGCCGACGGCCAGTTTGGCGGCAATTTTCGCAATCGGAAAGCCGGTCGCTTTCGATGCGAGCGCGGACGACCGCGAGACGCGCGGGTTCATCTCGATCACGACCATGCGCCCGGTCGACGGATTGACGCCGAATTGAATGTTTGATCCCCCGGTCTCGACGCCGATTTCGCGAATCACGGCAATCGAGGCGTCGCGCATCATCTGGTACTCGCGGTCCGTGAGCGTCTGCGCCGGGGCAACCGTGATGGAATCGCCGGTGTGCACGCCCATGGGGTCGAAGTTCTCGATCGAGCAAATGATGATGACGTTGTCTTTGGTGTCGCGCATCACCTCGAGCTCGTACTCTTTCCAGCCGAGAACGGATTCTTCGATCAGGCATTCATGCACCGGTGAAAGGTCAAGGCCGCGGGCAAGGACTTCCATCAGTTCTTCGCGGTTGTAGGCGATACCTCCGCCAGTGCCGCCGAGCGTGAAGGACGGACGAATGATGACCGGGAAACCGATTTTGCCGGCGAATTCGACGCCGTCTTTCAGGTTGTTGACGAGCGCCGATTTCGGCACGTCGAGCCCGATGCGCTGCATGGCATCTTTGAAGAACAGACGGTCTTCGGCCTTCTTGATGGCGCTGATCTGCGCGCCAATAAGAATTATGTTGTACTTGTCGAGCACGCCACCGTCAGCGAGTTCGATAGCGAGATTGAGCGCGGTCTGTCCGCCAACCGTGGGCAGAATGGCAAAGCCCGCGCTGGGCGACATTTCGCGCTCGACGCGAATGATCTCTTCGAGGTATTCGCGCGTCAGCGGCTCGATGTAAGTACGGTCGGCCGACTCGGGATCGGTCATGATGGTGGCCGGATTCGAATTAGCCAGCACGACTTCAAAGCCCTCCGCCTTAAGCGCCTTGCAAGCCTGCGTGCCGGAGTAATCGAACTCGGCCGACTGGCCGATGACGATGGGGCCAGAGCCGAGGATCAGGATTTTCGAGATATCAGTTCGTTTTGGCATTTGAAATCAGTTGTCAGTGGCCAGTGGCCAGTTGCCAGTCGCGCTGGATCGTCTCATGTTTTTCATTGAATTGGACATTGTGCGAATGGCATATCCGTTGGATTGATCTCCAAAACAAGCCTAATTTCACAATCCGACGACCCGTTACATCCAATTTCCTTTGGCTGCTTCCATCCACGATTAGGTCCGGGTAAAAAGCGATACTTTCCCGGTTCGACTATCTTCAGATCGAAATGCCCATCCTTGTCGGTCAAGGCACTGCGGTAATCGACAAACTGCCCCTTCTGATTCTGCTTCCTTATGGACACCCTTGAAATTTCGAATGCTGCGCCAGTAGGGTCTTTCAGCTCTCCGTAAATGTGGACCTTCGTTTTCAATGCGAGATTAGGTTGTACACTCTCGTCTGCACAGGACCAGTTGCCCACATTTTGTGCTAAAGAGGCACTGACCATCACAGCCGTCGCTACAGCAAATCTGACGAAACTGGCCACTGACAACTGGCTACTGGCCACTAGGTTTGCACTCCTCCATCATCCGCACAAAATCCTTAAACAAGTAGTGCGAGTCATGTGGCCCCGGCGCCGCTTCCGGGTGGTACTGCACGGTGAACAGCGGCAAATTCCGATGCCGCATACCTTCGAGCGTCTGGTCGTTTAGATCCATGTGGGTCAATTCGACCTCGCTCTGCGGCAGCGAATCAGGATCGACGGCGAAGTTGTGGTTATGCGCGGTGATCTCGATCTTGCCGCTCGCCAACTGCTTCACCGGATGATTTCCGCCGTGATGGCCGAATTTGAGCTTAAAGGTCTTGCCTCCGAGCGCAATGCCGGTGAGCTGATGTCCCAGGCAGATTCCGAAAATCGGCTGCCTTCCCATCAGGCGCCGAATGTTGTCGACCGCGTAGGTGCAGGGCTCGGGATCGCCCGGGCCGTTCGACAGGAAAACGCCGTCGGGCTTCAGGGCCAGCACATCCTCCGCAGTTGTTTGCGCCGGAACGACCGTCACCTTGCAGCCTTCTCCGCGCAGCTTGCGCAGGATGTTTTGCTTGATGCCGAAATCGTAGGCGACCACGTGAAAGCGCGACGGCTCGTCTTTTACTCCGACAATTTCATCGGGCAGGTGCGAGCGCTCGCCCGTTTCCCACACGTAGGTGTGCTTGGTCGAGACGACCTTGGCTAAATCCTGGCCATCCATTTTCGGAATGGCACGCGCTTTGGCGACTAGTTTGTCCGTATCCTCTTCGAGGGTCGAGATCACGCCGCGCATTACGCCATAGGTGCGCAGATGGCGGACCAAGGCTCGCGAGTCGATCTCGGCTAGAACCGGAATCTTGAACTGCTCCATGAACTCGTCCGTGACCTGCTGCGAGCGCCAATTGGAACTGACTTTCGAGAACTCCCGCACGATCAGCCCCTCGATGTACGGACGCACCGCCTCGCTGTCTTCGGGATTGGTGCCGTAGTTTCCGATTTCAGGGTTAGTCAGGACGACAATCTGCCCGGCGTAAGAGGGGTCAGTGAAAATTTCCTGGTAGCCGGTAATGGAAGTATTAAAAACGACTTCGCCGGAGCACTCGCCTTTAGCGCCGTAGCCTTTGCCTCGGAAGACTCTGCCGTCTTCGAGCGCAAGGATCGCTTGCATTGGAACTCCTGGGAGTGGATTTTAGAGATTCTAGCAGCACAGCAGATCTGAAGGAAGGTCTTAGGTGTCAGGTCTTAGGTCTTAGGAAAATCGTCTAGTCTCTACGGCCTAACGTTTTCCTAAGACCTGACACCTACGACCTGAGACCTGCCTTATCGTAGCCTTCCCAGCTTCTCCATCGGCCAATACCCAAAGACGGCTTTCCCATAGATGTAGCGCTCGTTAACGGCGCCGAAGTCGCGGCTGTCATTCGACATGGTGCGATGGTCGCCGAGCACGAAGAAGCTATGCGGCGGAACCACGACCTCGCCAAAAGAGCGGGCGTCCGCGTACTCGCTGGGAACATAATCTTCGTCGAGCGCTTCTCCGTTCACAAAGACCTGGCCGTTGTCGATGCGGATGCGGTCGCCAGCAACTCCGATGACGCGCTTGATATAGCTCTTCGACGTGTCGCGCGGATAGCGGAAGACCACGATGTCTCCATGCTCAATGGGCTCCCAGCGATAGACGAACTTGTTGACGAAGATTCGCTCCTGGTCTTCGAGGCCGGGCATCATGCTGGTGCCTTCAACCTTCACCGGCTGGTAGAGAAAGATAATAATGAAAGCGGAGATGGCAAGCGAGACCAGCAGATCCCTTACCCAGACCGCCAGCACCGGCAACGGGTGCGCGCTCGATTCTTTTGTGGCCGCCGAGATCGGCGGCTGAGTGCTCCCCACGTCAGGCATCGTGGACTTATTTTATACGCAAGCGCGGCAGAGGCGCGAGAGGGATGCCCTTGCCTGACCTTGCCAAACCGCTCCATTCCCCGTACAACTAGATTTCCGATGGCCGACTACTCAATTTTCCCGAAGATCAACGCGACGCTCAACGGATCGAGTGCGGTGCTGCTGGTTACCGGGCGGATGCTGATCGCGCGCGGCAAGATGGCGGCGCATCGCGCGGTGATGCTGACCGCGCTCGGAACTTCGTCGCTTTTTCTGGTTTCGTATCTCTACTACCACTATCACGTCGGGTCGGTGCATTTTCGCGGCACGGGATGGACTCGGCCGCTCTATTTCGGCATCCTGATCTCGCACACCACGCTGGCGCTGGTCATTGTGCCCCTGGTGATCATTACGCTGACCCGCGCCCTGCGTGAGCAATTTGACCGGCATCAGGCGATTGCGCGCTGGACCTTTCCACTCTGGCTCTACGTCTCAGTGACCGGCGTGGTCGTCTATCTCATGCTGTATCAGATCTTCGTGTAGAGACCGGGATTGCCCCGTCTCCTGCGTGCCGCGCCCCTAGATTCTGTGATGGTCCGAGACGCGGCTAGCCGCGTCTCTACAGGAAGATTGGCGTAAATCGGCCGCTTCCGCGCCTGCCCGATTCATCACATATTCGTTGTACGTGCGACACCGCCAAGGGGTCGCCCAATTCTGCTATAGTGAGCATCTCGAAGGAGCCTGCACTCATGAAAAGCGTAAACAAAGTCATCCTGATTGGAAACCTTGGCAAGGACCCCGAAGTGAAGTACACGCCGCAGGGCACGCCGGTCGCGAAGATCACCCTGGCCACCAACGAGCGCTTCAAGGGCAAAGACGGCAACTGGCAGGATCGCACCGAGTGGCACAACGTGGTGCTCTGGCAGCGGCTGGCGGAGATTGCCGGCGAGTATCTGAAAAAAGGCGGCAAAGTCTACATCGAAGGCCGCCTGCAGACCCGTTCCTGGGACGACAAACAGACCGGCCAGAAGAAATACATGACTGAGGTTGTGGCCAACGATCTGGTCCTGCTCGGCGGACGCGGCGAAGGCGGAGGCGAGCACACCGGCAGCACGCGCGGAGTCGCAGCCTCGTCAAGCGGGAACAACTTCGACCAGAGCGTGCCCGAACCGGAGCACGCGCCAGCGGGTGGGTCTCCGATTACGGATGAAGACATTCCGTTCTAACGGAAACGCTCAACCTAGGCGGTCCTATGCTTGCGGAGCGAAATTGCGTCCCCTGCCGCGGCGGCGTTCCGTCGTTGAAGGGAAAAGATCTTAGCGACCTTCATCGCCAGTTGGCGGAGCCTGCGCAGTGGCATGTGGTCAAAGAACATCACATCACACGCAATTTTAAGTTCCCCGATTTTCGATCTGCCCTGGCTTTCGTGAACCGAGTCGGCGAACTGGCCGAGGAGCAGGGGCATCATCCCGACATCCTGCTGGGATGGGGCAGGGTTGAGGTCACGCTTTGGACACACGCAGTGGACGGGCTGACCGAGTCGGATTTCATTCTGGCCGCGAAGATCGATCAGCTCTTGTGAATCGGGTCTCCCCTAACCAACCTCGGCTGGATCGCGACGGATTGCCAATCCCCAGAGACTCGCCGGAATCAGCATCAACAGTCCTGCGACACTGGCCACGTTCCGTGCGGCGAAGCCCCAATCTACAAACCGTCCGGCAAGATACGCGCCCGCGGCAATCGTGAGGACGGAAAGGCCAAGGTCGGCGGCAAAGACGCGCCCGCGAAACTTATCGTCGCTTTGCAACTGCAGGAGCGTGGTCGAGAACACCCAGATGATCGAACTTCCAAAGTGCGCCAGCGCCACACACAAACAGGCCTGCCAGAGATGGCCGGAAATCCCCAGTAGCGCATAGCCGGCAGCGGCCGCGAGATATCCCCAGAAGATCCCGGCTTCCAAGCGACGTCTCCAATGCCCTGCCCACGAAGCCGTCGAGAGCGGCCCGAGGAGCGCGCCCAGTCCGCGGGCTCCGAGCAGCAGACTCATGCCGAGAAACGCGCCGCGTTCGGGCGCCATGCCGCGCCAGCGGACGGCGAATTCATTTTGCCCCATCACCGTGAACAGCACCCAGCCTGGGCCGATGATGAGGTTTCCGAATTTCACCAGAATCGTCGAGCGCAAACGAACTTGCGCCCGCACGTAGCGGATGCCCGCGAGGATCGGAGAAAAATCGATCAATTCTCGCGCCCGGAAGGGATGTCCGCCTTCGGCATGGGGCTCGGGGAAGCGCATCCCCCAAATCAACGCGGCGGAGGCCACAAACGACAGGGCATTCAGCAGAAAGACGGCATCGCGGCCCAGCAGGGCCGCGACCACGCCTCCCAGAGTCGCGCCCACCATGAGATTCACGCTCCAGGTGGTCGAAGACAGCGTGTTCGCCACAACAACGTCTTCGGGCTTCACCAGGTTCGGAACCACGGCGTTGCGCGCCGGTTCGAAGAAAGCGACCAGCAAGGTTTCCGCCATGAGCAGCGGATAGATCATCCACACTTTATCTTGGGTGCGAATCAGCAGCATGCAGAGGACGATCAGCATGCGGCCAAGATCCGATGCAATCATGACGTGCTTGCGCCGCAAGCGGTCGTTCACCACGCCCGCAGTTGGACCGATCAGAGCTTGCGGCAGAACTTGCAGTACCAGTGCCAGCGCCACCGACCCGGCGCGTCCGGTGAGGTGCAGCAGCAGGTTGTAGATGGCCAGTGTGTAGAACCAGTCGCCGAGCTCGCTGACGACTTGCGCGCTCCACAAGCGGCGGAAATTCGGGTTGCCGCGCAGCAGGCGCGCGTACGACGCAAACGATACCGGACTTACTTCCAGTTCAGGAGCAGGTTCCATACGGGCGTGAGATCGGAATTTGACAGCATACCGGATGAAGCCAAACCCCGCAGCCTGAGCCCGAAACAGCCCGCCAGTCGGCCTAATTGTGCAAAGCGGTGCACACGAAGAAATTCAAGCTGTGGAAAAGCGTGGAACCCGCAAGAATTCGGGGCGATTTTTCCGGGGAAAACAACTTCTGTAAATTGATTGTGAAAGACGACCGATTGGCGAACGGCTTGCCACTTTGACAAGCGAAAGGAGTCTTCCCCGAATGCGAAAGTTGGGCCCTGTCGTTCTGTTAATTCTCATCCTGGCCGCGAATGGTTTCGCGGCAACTGCCGTGTTACGATCCTCGGTCCTGCCGGAACCCGGTCTCCTGGCCTTGCTTGGAGGCGGATTGGTTGGCTTGGCTACGCTGATTCGGCGCCGCCTGAGCGAGTAGTTTCGTTTTGCCGAGAGCCCCCTCGGTACCACTTCCCCGACTTCAAACTTCTTGACGCTGGTCAATCACGTTCCGAGCGATTTCCGTTCGCCACCAACTTTACGAAGTACTGGTGTATGCGGGTGTCGTCGCTTAGTTCGGGATGGAACGTTGCCGCCAGGGTATTTCCCTTGCGCACCAGCACCGGATCTTTGCCTTCGGTTGCGAGCACTTCCACGCCCTTTCCAACGCGCTCAATCTTGGGCGCGCGGATGAAGACCATCTCGATAGGCTCGTTAAGAAATCGTCCTTCGCGGATGGAGCTATCGATCTGGCGGCCGTAAGCGTTGCGGCGCACGGTGATATCGAGCGCTGCGAGGCCCGCCTGCTTCGGATTCTCCACTTCCTTGGCCAGCAGGATGCATCCGGCGCAGGTGCCAAACGAGGGCTTCGTGCGGACAAAATCCTTCAGCTTCGCTAGCCCGTCTTCGCCGAGGAGCTTGAGAAATGTCCCCGACTCACCTCCGGGAATTACCAGGCCGTCGATCTCATTCAGTTGCTGGGTTTTCTTCACCAGAACAACTTCCGCGCCGAGTTCTTCGAGACGGCGGCGATGGGCATCGAAATCGCCTTGCAGGGCTAGAACACCGATTTTCATGGTCGTCGTCGGAATTGGAGACCCCCTCCCTCGGTCTTTTGGAATCAAAGACTTGGAGGATGAATCGCGCCAGGTCTTTGAGATTACATGGGTTACGGGTAAAGTCTTTATTTCTTAATAAGTTATGAGCGTTCCCTGCGGGGCTCGCCCGTTCTCTTCCAAGCACTGGTCGCGGATCTCGACTCAAGTGGGTGGAGGGCCGGGCGTTCGAAATTAATTGTCCGCGATACTCTTAATTATAAGAGAAGGTGTCAAGAATTTGGATGGCAATGGGAGAAAGCCTTCGCCTTTTCTTAGCTTCGCGCTGGCGCACAATAGGCGAACAAAATATTGTTTACCCTACAAATATGTACGTACAGGTTGTGTAGAGACAACATACGAAAGGGGTTCGGCGGTTTCTGGAGGCTCAAACTGGGCTTGACAAGGTGTGCTGGCGGGAATTCCACGTTTCGGAAAACCGCGAAACCCTTCGACAGGCTCAGGGCAGGCTGTGGGGAACGCGGTCACGAAAAACGAATGGCCCCGCGCGGGCGGAGCCATTCTGAAAAACCGTAGTGTAAGGCACTCTGTCGGGTTCAGTATCGGCGAACAGCGGGGTGGAGTCGAGTTACTTGAGGAGATATCTCTGCTTTCTCTCCTCAAACGAAACTTCTCCTCTACCACCATTCGGGTTCGCCCATTAGTAGTCCCTACTTTCGTGGGCTTGCGCCTGCTTTGGACGCGTCCGATACTCTCGGAGGATAGACCGCGTCTGGAGGGCGTTGCCAGTGGGTACTGGACGCTGTTTATCAAACAGTCGAGTGGCCTAGTCAGCCATTACGGTTCAAGTCCGTCGTCCTCCGCACGACCACTCGGCGCAAGGCTTCTTATGTTATAATGACGGTGTTTGATAAACAGCGTACTTACTGGCAATTTTGCCGAGCCCCGTCTGACTAGCGGGGCTTTTGATTTCTGCGGGGCACCGCGAAAGTTCCGCGTACGCAGAAAAAGCCAAACTGCGCACTGTCCGGTAGCCACTTCTCAAAAAGCGTGAGAAGTGGCGCACCCCCGGTTGATTTGATGTCATCGACAACCAAAGCGCTGATGCTCGCGCAGATAGGGCCCACCCGCCCTTCTTTCACCTCGCGGATATTCATGGGGATGAGCGCGACACCGAGGGCAAAGATGCCAGCCAGCCGTCCAGAGAGTTCATCCCACTTGTCGTAGCCTCGGCAGGAGACCATGAAGAAACCGATGACCCACAGACTGCCGGCAAACCAGCCGACCATCCGGGTGAAGTAGTAGGCGCTGATGGAGCCTTCGAGAGCGTGGCTGCAAGGCCAGTTTCCCAGCGCGACGGCGACGGGCAGGATCACTCCGACCCAACCGGCGATCTGCCGCATGCCGAGATAAGAAAGGATGAAAGGCTTTTCTGGGCTCGTGGATTGCGGGTCGGGAACAAAGGTGACTTTTGCCATGAGGGCCTCCTGTGCAAAGAATTGGACAAGCAGGGCCCGACTAACCAGATTCGAAAAACCAGGGAAGAGTGGCGGGAAGTTACACGAAGAAAGATAGCATGAGATGGACGAGTGGCTTGAGGTTTATTAGCGAGCTGGAAGGCGTGTCACTACAGAATCACACTTTAGCTCGGTGGGACCACCTACCATACAATCAAATTACAATAGGATTATGAAGACTACGAGAACAAAGACTGGCCCTAATGTCTTTGCCGCGTGGGGCGAAAAGGTCGGCTGGAAGCAGCGAGTCAAAGCCGTCTGTAAGCCGTGCTGGGAAATCAAGTACTGCCCGTACGGCCCCCTCGTAGAACGCTTTCCATTGGATCCGGAGGACGAACGGAGCTGCCGGATTTTCGGGCATCATTGTCCCGTATTCTATGTCGCCGAGCCATTCACCGAGACCAAGGAACTAAGGAACATCAGTCGGCATATTCCCAGGCCGATTCAATTTAGGGTACTGAAACGCGACAACCAGATTTGCGGCGTATGCGGGAGACCAGTGCTCGATGCTGACATTCATTTCGACCATATTATTCCATGGGCGAAAGGTGGCCCCACAGAAGAACATAATATTAAGACTGCTTTGCGGACCCTGTAATCAGAAGCGCGGTGCGGAGTTCGAAGCGGAATATCTGATCGAGTCTGCTAGAGATCATGTTATTGACCCGGTCGACTCCTCATTTGTGAAGATGGTTATTGGTTTTATGGTAGGCGCGCAAGAGTGGCGGCAGGTGCATGGTCAATCGCCATCAGCGAAGGATATTTGCAAGATAGTTGGCGTGCGGAAAGTCACGAGAGCAGAGGAGATTTTTGCCCAACTACTCGCGGATCTTGAGGCATTTTTTGGAGGCAAACCTCCGGACGAACTGACGGTGCCGGTATTCCACGCATTAAAACAGCGCTGGGGATATGAAGACGGCACTGTACATCGGCTGAGAGACGTAGTGACTTCGGACGCGTTGCTATCGGCGCTCCTCAGGGCAGAGCAAGACCTGATAAGGCGGCTGGGATGGCCAGTCAGGAATTCGCCGGCGGACAATCGCAAGTGGGAGAAAACGTAGCGTAGGGCGGCCCTCTACCAAAACGCACGCCTGAAACGCTCCTGGGCTACCAGCCTCTGGTTTGCAGCATCTGCGATTCATCCAGCGTAGACACGGCCAGCCCCTTCATCGCCCCAGCCAGATTCTCGCTGACTTCAAGTAACACTTTAGGGTCTTTGAAGTGCGTGGCGGCCTGCACAATCGCCTTGGCGCGTTTCTCGGCTTCGGCGGGCTCGGCGAATTCGGTGGAGTTCTTCATGAAGATGCCGGAGCCTACGAAGACGGCTTCGGCTCCCAGTTGCATTACCAGCGAGGCGTCGGCTGGAGTGGCGATTCCTCCGGCGGAGAAATTGGGGACGGGCAGCTTGCCTTCTTTGGCTACCATCTTGATTAGCTCGTAGGGAGCCTGGTGCTCTTTGGCTTTGGCGTAGAGTTCTTCTTCTCCTAGGACGGTTAGAATCTTCATCTCCTGCACGATCTGGCGGATGTGGCGGACGGCGTGGACTACGTCTCCGGTGCCGGCTTCGCCCTTGGTGCGGATCATGGCTGCGCCTTCGGCTATGCGCCTTAGAGCTTCGCCCAGGTTGCGCGCGCCGCAGACGAAGGGGACGGTGAAGGCGTGCTTATCGACGTGATGGGCTTCGTCGGCGGGGGTTAGAACTTCGGACTCGTCAATGTAATCTACGCCCAGCTCCTGCAGGATCTGCGCTTCGGCGAAATGGCCTATGCGGCACTTGGCCATGACGGGAATATCTACCACCGCCATGATCTCGCGGATCTTCTTGGGCGAGGCCATGCGCGCCACGCCGCCTTCGGCGCGGATTTGGGCGGGGACGCGCTCCAGCGCCATCACTGCAACCGCGCCGGCTCGCTCGGCGATCTCGGCTTGGCGGGCGTCGGTTACGTCCATGATGACGCCGCCTTTTAGCATTTCGGCTAGGCCGGTCTTCAGGCGAAGGCTGGTGGTGTTTCCGTTGTTTTGCGACATGGGGCTACCCTCTTTCTGGAGTTCATTTTACAGCCCGTTTGGGATTCGCGGTACCCCCATCGCACGTTCAGCGATCTGGATTTCGGCGTTGGAGGCAGGAGCCGAGCTTCGCTCGGCCTGGACGGGCGAGGGCGCCCGTCCCCACACTGCCCGTCCCTACACGAGCGTTTAGCGATCCACAAATCTGGCGAACATCTTGTGCGGATCGATGGCGATGAACAGACCCTGACTGCGCGCCAGCACTTCCCCTTTTTCGTTCAGGATCTCGGCCATATTGATGTGCTTGCGGCCTTTGACCTTAACCTCGCGCGATTCGACGCGGAGTGGCTGCCGCAGCGGCACCGGCTTCAGGTAGTTCACGGTCATTTCGGAAGTCACGGCCACCACATGGCGGAGTTTGTTCACCTTGCCCATGGCTTCGTCGAGGATAGTCGCGATAATGCCGCCGTGGGCGTGTCCGGGAGGGCCGGTGTAGCGCTTGCCGAGGCGGAAACGGCAGACGAAACAGTCGCGCTCCTCGTCGTAGGTGAAGCGCAGCTTCATGCTGTCGGGGTTATCTTTGCCGCAGGCGAAGCAGTAGTTCTTCTGCAGTTGTACGTAGCGGGTGTCGTGTCCAGCTTCGTGTTTTTTGGCAGGCATCGGAAGATTCTATCGCGAGTGGGCCGCCGGATTGGAGAAGGCGTATGAACTGGATGAATAGCTTGCCTCGAAGACGGTTTATGCTGCCCATGAACAGATTTGGTCATATTTACATGACCATGTATGCTATAATCTGTCCATGAAGAAAATAGCTGCGGGAGAATTTAAGGCGCGCTGTCTCATGCTCATGGAGGACGTGCGCTCTACGCGCGAGCCGCTGATGGTCACGAAGCGCGGGAAACCTGTGGTGAAACTCGTTCCTGCCGACGATAACAAGGACGATTTTATCGGGAGGCTGGAGGGAGTGTTCCGCGTCGTCGGCGATGTCGTGTCCCCCATCGATGGGTGGGAATCCTCGTGATCCTGCTCGACTCCCACGTACTGATATGGGCGGTTGCTGACTCGAAGCGGCTTTCGAAGGCCGCAGCCTCGGCGATTCGTCGGGCGCGCCGTGGCGATGGTCTGGCAGTGTCAGCCATAACTGCTTACGAGGTGGCTTGGCAGATTGCGTCTGGGAGGATCCAGGGGTACGGTACGGTCGAAACCTCGGTCCGTCGATTTCTCGAGGGAGTGACGATGCGGCCAATTACTGCGGAGATTGCGGCGCTGGCGGCACAGTTTCCAGAGGATTATCCGCGCGATCCGGCCGACCGCCTGATTGGCGCTACAGCACGCGCCGAAGGGTTGACTCTGGTGACGCGCGATGAGCGGATACGGCGGAGTCCGCTGCTCAAGACCGTGTGGTGACGGCGCATTGCTTCCCTGGAGGTTAGACGGGCCAGAGGCCCGTCACCACACGAGATTCCTCAGTCGTAGTACTCCAGCCCCAAGTGCGTGATCAGCTCTTCGCCCTTCAAGTGCCGCAGCGTGTTTTTCAGCTTCATCAGTTGGATGAACAAATCGTGCTCGGGATACAGGCCCGGGGCGGTCATGGGCGACTTGAAGTAGAAGCTTAGCCATTCCTGGATGCCGAGGCGGCGGAGCTCAGGCGAGCGCTGCGCCAGATCGAGGAACAGGACCAGATCGAGCACGATGGGCGCCGCCAGGATCGAGTCGCGGCAGAGGAAGTCGACTTTGATCTGCATGGGATAGCCTAGCCATCCGAAGATGTCAATGTTGTCCCAGCCTTCTTTGTTATCGCCGCGGGGCGGGTAATAGTTGATGCGAACCTTGTGGAAGATATTGCCGTAAAGTTCGGGATACAGACCGGGCTGCAGAATATGCTCCAGCGCTCCGAGCTTTGATTCTTCCTTGGTCTTGAAGGAGCCGGGATCGTCGAGCACTTCGCCGTCGCGGTTGCCGAGGATGTTGGTCGAATACCATCCGCGCAGGCCGAGCAGGCGCGCCTTGAAGGCGGGAGCGAGCACGGTCTTCATCAAAGTCTGACCGGTTTTGAAATCTTTGCCGCAGATGGGCAGTTCGCGCTCGTGGGCCAGTTCGTGCATCGCGGGTATGTCGACGGTCAAGTTCGGCGCGCCGTTGGCGAAGGGCACACCCTCCATGAGGGAGGCGTAGGCGTAGATCATCGAGGGGGCGATATTTTCGTCGTTCTCTTTCATCCCTTTTTCGAGCGCTTTCACGCTCTGGTGGGCGGCACTCTGCTCGATGAAGGTCTCGGTCGAGGCGCACCAGATGGTGACCAGGCGGCTGGCTCCACTCGACTTCCGGAAGTCGCGGATGTCCTGGCGAAGCTGCTCGGCGAGGTCGAGCTTGTTCTTTCCCTTCTTCACATTCGGCCCGTCGATCTTTTTGACGTAGTTATGATCGAAGACGGCCTTCATGGGCTGGATGGCGCTGAGCCGGCCTTTGACTTTATCGAGCAGGTCACGCTCGAGCACGCCGGCATTGCGGGCGGCGGCGTACATGTTGTCCTCGAAAATGTCCCAGCCGGTGAACACCAGATCATTGAGCCCGGCCAGAGGAACGAATTCTTTGATTTTGGGAGAGCGGCCATCGGTACGTTTCCCCAGACGGACGGTCCCCATTTGAGTGAGCGAGCCGATGGGGTGCGCGATTCCTTTGCGCACCGCTTCCACGCCCGCTACAAAAGTCGTAGCCACCGCGCCCATGCCGGGGATCATCACGCCCAGCTTGCCCTCGGCGGGCTCGATTGCTCCCGCGCGGCCGGCGCTGCTCAGCGCTTTGCTTGGGGATTTAACCTCAACGGACTTCACCTCGACGCTCGCTTTCTTCACTGCTTTTGCCTTTGCCATATTGTGAGTGCTTCCTTATGGGAACCGTGGGATGTATGCAAACTCACTATGTTCTCGTATCCGGTGAGTTTTTGGCAAACGCGGGCGCTTGAATCCGCAGGAAAAGGACTTCAATGGCGTCTAGCGCGCATTGGATGGCGTTCGCGGTGGCGGGCCTGATGCGTTTCAGAAGGAAATCTCGGCCGCCGGTGTGACCTTGATGGAATGACTTCCCGCGGCAAAGCCGTCGAGGACGAGGTTGTGGTGCGCAATAATCTGCGCGGCCGTCAGGCCGGGAGTGTCGCGGGTGAGATGCGCGTCGGCTGCCAGCGTTACGTTGTAGCCCAGCGTGACCGCGCGGCGGCAAGTCGTATCGACACAATATTCGGTCATGGCACCCGCAATGATGAGATGGCTGATTTCGGCGCGCTGAAGTTCTTCCGCGAGTCGCGTCTCGAAGAAAGAGTCGGATGCTTTCTTTCGGATAACGGGTTCTCCACTCCTCGGAAGGATCGAAGGATGGATCGCCCACGCCGGGGTCTCCGCTTCGAGGGGATGGCCCTTGGGACCGTCGTGCTGGATGAAGAAGACGGGTATTGCGGAGGAGCGTGCCTGGCTCAGCAAAGCCGTGATATTCGGCAACACACGCTTCTGCACCTCGGGCGGGATAAGATTCACCAGGCCAACCTGAACATCGATGATGAGCAGTGCGGATTTCAGGCGGTCCTCCCTGCCCGTTTATTTTCCATCCAGGTCCACGGTCTTGACCGGCAAGTCCCAATGTCCGTCGAGGATTTCAAAGCGGCGCTGCTCTTCTTTGACATACGTGGCCTGGTCGGGCCAGAGGTGCTTCTTCAGCGCATCTTCGTCGAAGGGCTCGTTTGCGGCCGCGGAGTTCTTGAATACGATGGTCACGCGATAGTCCCAGCGGCCGTCTTCGGTGGTGTGGTAGCGCGGCTGGTCCATCCAGACCTTGAGCATGCGGCCCATCTCCACTTGTTTCTTGAGCAGAGGGTAGTGGTTCTTCTTGAACAATTGCAGGAACTCGTCGGCGTGTCCCCACTTGGCCTTGTAGTAATACTCGATGACGAAGGGCTTGCCCGTTTCAGGCACCGGCTGCGCCGGAAGAGAGATTGGCAGGAGCGTCAGGAACAACAGAAGGAATCTCAGTTTCATGGAGGGTCTCCGTGGGGAATGATTGTCGCATGGGCGACAAATCTTTTCACCACAGAGTCACGGAGGCACAGAGAAAACCAACAGCTGGCAAACCAAGACACTACCGACTTTCGTGATCATGGAGGCGTCGGAGGCGAGTGATAAAATCAATTGTGCCTGCCGATTGCATCCGCCTGATTGCTATTGATATTGACGGTACCCTGCTTAGCCCGGAATTTCGGATTTCCGGGACCGATCTGGCCACCCTCCGACGCGTGCATGCCCAGGGCATCGAGGTCATCCTGGTCACCGGACGCCGACACACCTTTGCCCTGCCCATTGCTCAACAACTGGGATTTGATCTGTGGCTGATCAGTTCCAACGGCGCCGTCACCCGGTCGCTCAGCGGAGAAACTTTTCACCGCGATCTGCTGCCTGAGGAGACCTGCCGCGAACTGCTGCGCGTGATGCAAGAATTTCGCGGTCAAACCGTTCTAACTTTTGACAGTGAAGGTGCGGGTACGATCGTGGTCGAGCGTCTGGATGAGCTGGAAGCCAGCATCCAGCGCTGGCTGGAGAAGAACAGGCAGTATATCGAGTTCGTGGTTCCGATCGAGAAGGCGCTCACCACCGACCCAGTGCAAGCCATGTTCTGCGGAGCGGTCGCGCACATGCAGCGCGTATTACAAGTCCTCGGAAGCTGCGGGCTGCCCATTACGGTATTGCGCACGGAGTATCCGGGACGCGATCTATCGATTGTCGATGTGCTGAACGCCGGCTGTTCCAAGGGACACGCGCTCGAACGCTGGGCCAATTACCGGCAGATTACCTGCGAACAGGTCATGGCCATTGGTGATAACTATAACGACATTGAAATGCTTGCCTTCGCCGGCCACCCTTTTATCATGGGAAATGCATCGGAAGAATTGCGTAGCCGCGGCTGGACGCTGACGCGCTCGAATGCCGAAAGCGGCGTATCCGCCGCCATCGAGCACGTGCTCGACGGAAAAGCGCTGGAACCGGCGCTGGCGGATCAAAGCAGTGGACCAGTGGTTGCCGGATCAACGATCGTGAGCAGCTTGTGATGATTCGCAGACAGCGATTAGCGACGGAGTGGGCAGCAGGAATTGCGGCGGAAGCGGCTGCACTTTTCTGTGTCGCAGCCATTGTCCTATGCGCTCATCCCGCAACCGCGGCGGAGTTGGCGATCCTGCGCAACGGCTTTAGCATTCGCCACGAGCATCGCCTGGTAATGGGAGCAACGACTCGCCTTTTCTTTGCCGCCGACGATTCCAGCTTCGCCGACGTACCCACGGAAGAAATCACCAGCTACGAGAAAGACCTTTCTTTGCCGGCGGCTGATGGGCCGCAAGTCTCCGTTTCTTTCCGGGGACAGCCCGCGAAAGCCGCGCCTGTTCTGGATCAGGTTGTCGACTCGGCCAGCGCCACTTATCATCTCGATCCCGACCTGGTGAACAGCGTGATTCACGCCGAAAGCGGATTCAACACGCACGCCATTTCCCCGAAAGGCGCTCGCGGACTCATGCAGTTGATGCCCGGCACTGCCAGTCGGCTGGGCGTGAACGATACCTTTGATCCCGAAGCCAATGTCACAGGCGGAAGCCGCTATCTGCGCGAACTTCTGGAGCGCTACAACTTTGATCTGGTCAAGGCGTTGGCCGCTTACAACGCGGGTCCGGAGCGCGTGGAGCAGTATCAGGGAGTGCCGCCGTTTCGCGAAACTCGCGCCTACGTGGCCCGCATTGTGCACGAGTACAACGTGAAGAAAATCGCCCAGGAAAAAGAAGCGAAAGCGAGAAAGAAATTGAATCATGGAAAAGAAATTGAGTCATTGAATCATTGAAGTATTGAGAGATTGAATTCAATGACTCAATGCTTCAATGTTTCAATGTTTCAATGACTACATTGCCGGTAGTGTCGCAGTTTGAAAATTTAGCGAAGCAAGTTGGAATTGCCGGCAGCCAAAAGCAGGTCCTTCGCTTCGCTCAGGATGACAATGGTTTAGGATTATCCAAACTGAGACACTGCGAAATTGCCTCTCGCGTTGACCCTGCTTGGTTCCTCATTTACCTTCAAGTGGGGCTGTGCTCGCCAGAGCTGTGCCCGTCTCCATAATCGACATTGGGATTGAATTTCGTACTTCATGAACAAGAAAAAATACGTAGCGTACACGATTGTCTTTGTGGTGCTGGCGGTGCTGGTTTACTTGCAGTTCCGCACCTGGCAGCATTTCGACTGGGCCCTGCTGTTTCGTCAATCGCATATCGCATGGCATCACATCGTGTATGGGGTGGTGCTCACTTACTTCGCCTATGTGCTGCGCGCGGTTCGATGGAAGATCTTTCTGCGGCCGGTGCGCAGAGAAGCATCGGTTCTCGGACTGATTCCGCCGACGGTTATCGGATTTACAGGACTCGCCCTGCTGGGGCGCCCCGGAGAGTTGATTCGGCCCTACCTTATTGCAAAGCATCAGAATCTTAGTTTCGCATCGCAGGTAGGCGTCTGGGCGGTAGAACGAATATTCGATTTCGGCGGCTTCGCGGTTCTACTGGTCTCCGCCATTTTCCTGCCGCCATTCGATCTGCACAGGTTCACACAAAATGCCACACCGGAAATCAGGCACTGGATTCATCTCACAGGATATTTCCTGATCGCGCTGGTGGTTGGCCTGCTATCTGGGGCTCTGTTGTTTTCACAGCGTGGCGAGCGCATTGCCCGGTGGGTGGAGCAGCACTTCTCCCATCTTTCCGAAGGGATGGGGCATCGGATCGCGCATAAAATTCGGGAATTCACCGTCGGACTCAACACGATTCACGGGCCATCCGAATTCATCCAACTGTCGGCCGTGTCGATAATGATGTGGGGCATCATCGCCTTGGCCTATGTGCAAGTGACGACGAGCTACGGCGCGGCCATGGAATCCTTAGGCTCCACGAGGGTCCTGTTGCTTATGTTCTGCAGCATGCTGGGATCGATGGTGCAACTGCCGGGAGTGGGGGGTGGATCGCAGCTCGCCACGATCAGCGCGATGGATCACGTTTTTGGCATTGTTCCCAAAGAGCTGACCGTGAGCTGCGGCATCATGCTGTGGCTGGTGACTTTTGTCTCCGTCGTTCCGGTTGGACTGCTGCTCTCTCATCACGAACGGTTGTCGCTGTGCAAGCTTTCGGCGGAGAGCGCACAGGCGGAAGAAGGCGCAGCTATGGAGGAAGCAACGTAAGGCAGGTCTCAGGTCTTAGGAAAGTCCTCATCACTTGGTTTTCCTAAGACCTGACACCTAAGACCTGAAGCCCCTCCCTGCTACAATTTACCCTTACCTCTGAGTGCCAAGCATGAAATGCCCCTTTTGCGGGTTTGAAAATGACAAAGTCGTGGATTCGCGCGAGAGCAAGGAAGCCGATTCCATCCGTCGCCGCCGCGAATGCCTGAAGTGCGAAAAGCGCTTCACCACCTACGAGCGCATCGACGAAATCCCTTACATGGTGGTGAAGAAAGACGGACGCCGCGAGCGCTTTGACCGGCAGAAAGTGCTCAACGGCCTGATGCGCGCCTGCGAGAAGCGACCGGTGCCGATCAGCAAGCTCGAGCAGATCGTCAATGAAGCGGAGACGTTCGTCATCGAGTCGGCCGAGCGCGAGCGCAAGACCAGCGAAATCGGCGAGCTCATCATGAACCGCCTGCGCCGCTATGACAAAGTTGCGTATGTCAGATTCGCCTCCGTCTATCTCGACTTCAAAGACGTGCAGGAGTTCATGACCGAACTGAAGGATCTGCTGAAGACCAAGGACGCGCCGGAACCGAAGGCGAAGACGACGAAGACATGAAGGGCTGCGAGCTTCGCTCGCTGGACGGCCGAGGGCGGCCGTCCCTACGTAGACACTTATGGCACATAAAGTAACCCTCATTCCCGGCGACGGTATCGGCCCGGAAGTAATCCAGGCCACGGTTCGCATGGTTGAAGCCACCGGAGTCAAGTTCGAATGGGAACCCTTCGCCGCCGGCGCTGAAGCTTTTGAAAAGTACCACGAATACATTCCCAAGGAACTCAGCGAATCCATCGAGCGCACGCGCGTCGGACTGAAGGGGCCGGTGACTACGCCCATCGGGGGCGGGTTCTCGAGCATCAACGTCGAACTGCGCAAGCGCTTCGAACTCTTCGCCAACTTCCGGCCCATTCGCAACCTGCCGCATATTCCCACCCGCTATCCGGGAGTGGACCTGATCATCGTGCGCGAAAATACCGAGGGACTTTATTCCGGCATTGAACACGAAGTCATTCCCGGAGTGGTCGAGAGCCTGAAGATCATCACCGAGAAGGCTTCGACCCGCATCTCGCGTTTCGCCTTCGAATATGCCCGCAAGAACCAGCGCAAGAAGATTCATTGCATCCACAAAGCCAACATCATGAAGTTGTCGGATGGATTATTTCTGCGCTGTTCGCGCAACGTCTCGAAGGAGTATCCCGAGATCTTTTACGGCGAGCACATTGTCGACAACACCTGCATGCAACTGGTGATGAACCCTTACCAGTACGACATGTTGCTGCTGGAGAACCTTTACGGCGACATTATTTCCGATCTGTGCGCGGGACTGGTCGGCGGTCTTGGCCTCGTCCCCGGCGCGAATTTCGGGCACGAGTGCGCCATTTTTGAAGCCGTCCACGGTTCTGCACCCGACATTGCCGGAAAGAATATCGCCAATCCCACCGCCGTGTTGCGATCGGCGCTGCTCATGCTGCGCCATCTGGGCGAGGCCGACGCTGCGTGGAGGATCCGCAACGCCATCGACGAGGTTTACCGCGACCGCAGCAAACTTACCCGCGACGTGGGCGGTACGGCCGGAACCTCGGAATTCGCCGACGCGATTATCCAGGCCATGGAAACGCAAAGTGTGGCGGCGGGTGAACAACCGCAGGTGCCAGAGCAAAAGTAGAGACGCGGCTCGGTGCGGTGATAGACTATTGCGTTTTGGGAATCGTGGCGGGCGCCGCTGCTCGGACCGATTCACTGGGGGCTGTCGTTGGAGGCCGATCTGGAGGCCAATCTGGAGGCCAATCTGAACCGCATCGAAGTTCCATATCATCGCGGACTGCACTGCTTCGCTGTTTTCACCGCCTGCGCCACCCTCGTCCTGATCGTCGCCGGAGCGCTTGTCACCAGCAATGACGCGGGGTTATCCGTCCCGGACTGGCCCACCAGTTTTGGCTCCTTCTACAAAATGCCGCAAATGGTTGGCGGCATTAAATACGAACACGGCCATCGCATGGTGGCGGAGTTCGTAGGGCTGCTCACCATCATCCTGTCCATCTGGACATGGCGAGTCGAGAAGCGCGGCTGGCTGCGCCTTTTGGGCCTGGGAGCGCTCACGACCGTGATCACGCAAGGCATCCTCGGCGGACTGACCGTCATATTCTTTCTACCTGCACCGATCTCCAGCGCGCACGCCGCCGTGGCGCAGACGTTCTTCTGCATCGCGGTCGCGATTGCCATGTTCACCGGCCGCCACTGGATCGAAGAGCACCCGCGGACCGAACCCGACCCGCGCCGTCCCACTCTGTTCACTCTGACCCTGCTCTCGATTCTTGTGCTTTATGTGCAGCTGATCCTCGGCGCCATGTTTCGACACCATGGCTTGAGTTGGTGGCCGCACGTGATCAACGCCGGCGTCGTGGCCTTCGTCCTTGCCTGGACGGCGGTTCGCGCCATCTCGGTTTACCACCATGTGGACGCCGTGCGCCGTCCGGCAATTGCCATGCTCGGCTTGATGGTGGCACAACTCTGCTTCGGCTTCCTCGCCTTCGTCACCCGCGTCATGTGGGGACGGGACGCCGCGCAGCCTGAACTGCCCATGGTGATTTCGACCGTGGTTCACGTCGCCGTTGGAGCGCTGCTGCTGGCCACTGCTGTAGTTCTGGCCATCCAGGTCTGGCGCCATGTGCCGGTCGCTTTCGAGGAGCGCGTGCCGGGACAGGATCCAGTTGCCGCTTAGGTTGAGGTCAGAGGTTAGAGGTCAGATTGCAGAGGTAAAAGCTAAGATAATCCCCCCGCTCCCGTCGTAGAATGAACTGTGACCCCGAATTCATCTGCCATCGACTTTGCTGCGCCCGCCCAGACGATTAATCCTGCAGGTCCACCGATTATTGCAGTTCGGGACCTGGTCCATCGCTACCAGGACCGCACGGCGCTCAACGGCGTCTCTTTCGACGTTCGGCCCGCCGAACTTTTTGGTCTGCTCGGGCCGAACGGCAGCGGCAAGACTACTCTCTTCCGCATTCTTTCCACGCTGATGGTTCCGACCTCGGGCAGCGCCACCATCGCCGGCTTCGATGCCGTGCGCCAGCCCGGAGCCCTGCGCCGCCATATCGGGGTCGTCTTTCAGGCGCAGAGCGTCGATCCCAAACTCACCGCCTACGAAAACCTTTGGCATCAGGGACACCTCTACGGCCTGCGCGGACCCGAGTTGAAGACGCGAATCAACGAGATTCTCACCCGGGTCGGGTTGCTCGACCGCTCTTCCGATCGCGTGGAGACTTTTTCGGGGGGCATGCAGCGTCGCATTGAACTCGCCAAAGGCCTGCTCCACCATCCCGAAGTTCTGCTACTGGATGAGCCCACGACCGGCCTCGATCCCGGCGCCCGGCGCGACCTTTGGCAATATCTTCAGATCCTTCGCGATCAGGAGCACGTCTCCGTCATCGTCACGACGCACCTGATGGAAGAAGCCGAACGCTGCGACCGGCTGGCCATCCTGAACGAAGGCAACCTGGTGGCGCTGGGCACGCCCGAAGCCCTGACCCGCGAGATCGGAGGGGACGTCATTCTGCTCGAAGCGCGCGACCCGCAGGCGTTGGCGGACCGCATTCGTGACAGGTTTCATGTCGAGGCTACGGTCATGGACAACCAGGTCCGTCTGGAAATCGAAAATGGACATCGCTTTGTACCCGACGTAGTGGAAGCGTTTCCCGGCGAAATCCAGTCGCTAAGCGTAAGCAAACCGACGCTGGAGGACGTGTTTATCCATCGCACGGGCCACCGCTTCTGGAGCGAGGATGCGGAACCGACTCCAGAAACTGGCAACAAGAAGGCAAAGAAGAAACGCTCCTAACCGCTTGCCAGAAGCCAAAACCGGTGTAAAATGCCTCCGGCTTACGACGCCTAGGAGGAAACATCAGTGAAAATTCAAATTGGCTGTTTGCCGCTCTTGCTGTTGTCACTGTCATTGTCCGCCGCCGCACCAGCCAGTGGCCAACAAGCGACCCCCGCGGGGCAGTCGTTCCAGTTAAGCAGTACCACCTTCACAAACGGCGCGACCCTTCCCCTGAGCATGATCAATAACGACATCGTTGACGGCTCCAACGCCTGTTCGCTCGATGGAAGCCCCGGTGGAAATCAATCTCCCGAGCTGTCGTGGAGCAACGCTCCTCAGCGCACCGCTAGTTTCGTTGTGACCGTGTACGACACTACCGCAGCCTTTACGCACTGGGGGATGTACAACATCTCTGCCACCGCGACGGGGCTGCCCGAGAACGCTGGAGTTGCCGGAAGCACGTACGGACAGCAGATCCTCAACGACTTCTATGTCGGCTATGAATATGACGGTCCATGCCCGCCAGCGGGCTATCGGCCATATGCCCATCACTACGTGTTCACGGTCTATGCGCTCGATATAGTCCTTCACCTCGACTCGTCAGTGAATTTTCCGGCAAACGCGGAGACTCTATATCAGGCGCTGATTAAAGCGGGAGAGGCTAGACACATTTTGGCAAAGTCAAGCATCGCCGGCTTCTACTCGACCACTCCGTAGCCGGAATAAGAAGCGACTCAAATTGTCGCTACATTTCGCGAGAACTACTGACGGCTGGGAGCTGACGGCTCAGAGTTGATCCCCTGCCCCGATCCCTGCTCCCAAACTGCGACCCGAGCCGCCAACGCTGCTAAACTAAGAAGAATGGCCACGCAAACCGCGAGCTTCCCCGCAACCGCTCCCGCATCCGCCGGAGTTCTGCTGCCTGCCTTCACGCTGTGGTGGCGCGAGGTGGTGCGCTTCTATCGGCAGCGGGCACGGGTGGTGGGCGTAATCCTTTCTCCGCTCTTGTTCTGGGTGGTGATCGGATCGGGCTTCGGAACTTCATTTCATTCCGGACAAGGCGCGGGCCAACAGCACTATCTGGATTACTTCTATCCCGGCACGCTGGTGATGATCGTGCTCTTCACCGCCATTTTCACCATGATGTCGGTGATCGAAGACCGCAATGAAGGTTTCCTGCTTTCGGTGCTGGTGGCGCCGGTGCCGCGCGCAGCTATTGTTCTGGGAAAAGTATTAGGGGGCACGACGCTCGCCACTATTCAAGGGCTGATTTTTCTGGTTTTCTCGCCGTTTGTCGGCATCCACATGACGCTGGCTTCGTTCGGGCTGATCGCGCTCACCGTGTTTCTGGTGTCGTTTGCCCTGACCGCGCTTGGCTTCGCCATCGCCTGGCCCATGGATTCGACGCAAGCCTTTCACGCCATCATCAATTTATTTCTGATTCCGCTGTGGCTGCTTTCGGGAGCGCTCTTCCCTGTGTCCAAGGCTTCCGCATGGATTCGCTGGCTCATGTATGCCAATCCTCTGACCTATGGCGTCGAAGCGCTGCGCGCGCTGATGTATCCTGCGGCGCCCAGCTCATTTTCGTTTGACTTCTCGCTGACCGCATCGATTTTGACGCTGGTGCTGTTTGCGCTCTTTATGTTCGGCCTGGCCTTCGTGCTGGCGAACCGGAGAACGACGAAGCCGGCAGCTTAGAAACCGTCGTTGGTCGATGGTCGTTAGTCGTGGCATTCTTTAATTCTGGCAAGGTGCAACGACTCCGCGATAGGAAGGCGGCGCGAACGACTAACGACCACCGACTAACGACGCATTTATGCCTCTCGACATTCTTGCCCTGGCCGCGCACCGCGATGACGTAGAACAAACTTGCGGCGGAACTCTGCTCAAGATGGCGGAACGGGGATACCGCACCGGCATCCTCGACCTCACGCAAGGTGAGATGGGAACGCGCGGTTCGTCTGAGGACCGCGAGCGCGAAGCGGCGGAGGCGGCGCGCATCCTGAAAGTTTCGTGGCGGCACGCGCTCGATATTCCCGACGGACGGGTCGAAAATACCTGGGAGAATCGATTGAAGGTCGTCCGCGTACTGCGCGAACAGCGGCCGCGGGTGCTCATTCTTCCCTATTGGGAGGGGCGGCATCCCGATCACTACACGGCTTCGGTGCTGGGATACGAAGCGGCGTTTATATCGGGATTGGCTAAGTTAGCTCTCAGCTCTCAGACGCCGGTTCTCAGTTCTCAGTTTTCAGTTCTCAGTGAACCCTCCAGCGACTCGGCTGCGCCTCATCGGCCCTTCAAGATTATTTATGCCAGCCTGTATCGCGACGTGCGGCCTACGTTTGTGGTCGACATCAGCGACCAGTTCGAAACCCGCTTTGCCGCGCTGATGGCATATAAGTCTCAATTCACCGACCAGCACGCTGGCAGCGAGATTTTCCCGGCGCAAAACGAAATTCGAGCGCGGGTGGAATCCATGGCTCGTTTTTACGGCATGATGGGCGGCGTCACCTATGCTGAGCCGTTCGTGCAAAAGGAAGTGGGGCTGGTGGAGGATGTGATGAGGATTCCGGTAAAGTCAATCTGAGCGATGAAGAACGGCGAAAACATCCCCTCACCGAAAGGAGAACATTATGCCTCTCACAAAACTCGACACTACCGCTGCCCTAGTCGTGATTGACCTGCAAAAAGGCATTGTCGGCATGCCGACGGTGCATCCAGCGGGAGAGATCATCGGCCGAGTTGCCCAACTGGCGCGCGCTTTCCGCGACCGCAGGTTGCCGGTCGTTCTGGTCAACGTAGCGGGGAGGGCTCCGGGGCGCACCGAGGCCGGATTCCCCAAGTTTTCGTTTCCGGCCGATTGGACCGAACTGGTTCCTGAATTGCAGCCGCACCCCAGCGATCACCTGGTTACCAAGCAACGATGGGGAGCATTCCTGGGCACAACTTTGGATGATTACTTGCGCCAGCGCGGCGTAACCCAGATCGTGCTGACGGGCATCGCGACGAGTATCGGCGTGGAATCGACGGCGCGCAGCGCCTACGATCTGGGTTACAACGTGGCGCTGGTCGTGGATGCGATGACGGATCGGGACGCCGACGCGCACCGCCATAGCGTCGAGAAGACTTTTCCCCGGCTGGGTGAGACGGACACGACCGCAAATGTGCTGAAGTCGTTGCAGGAGCTCCCGGCCCGATGAAACGTGAGCAATTGAGTAAGAGGTGCGATGCCACTTCTACATAAGTATCTTTTCCCCGCAATGTGGATTGGTTATTTTGCCTACTGGGGGGCGATGTCGAGGAAGGTTAAGGTAGCCGAGCGCAGCGAGCGAGCGCCGTCGCGGCTTATACGCATGGTTGCGATTGTTTGCGCGCTGGCGCTTCTGTGGCTCCCACAGGTTCCGCTGCCATGGCTGAAAGAACGATTTCTTCCGCTCAGCGCCTGGTGCTTTTGGATCGGTGCGGCGATCACGGCAGGAGGGCTACTGTTTTCTATCTGGGGGCGTCGTTACCTTGGGAGCAACTGGAGCCAGTCGGTCACGGTGAAGGAAGGCCACGAACTCATTACCAGCGGCCCTTACGCCCTGGTTCGCCACCCCATTTATACCGGACTTCTGCTGGGATTTCTTGGTTGCGCGGTGGCCCTTGGGGAGTGGCGCGGGCCACTGGCTGTCGCCCTGGTTTTCGCCGTCCTGTGGCGCAAACTACGACTTGAGGAGAAATGGATGCGCGCGCACTTCGGTGAGCCGTACGAAGCCTACTCTCGACAGGTAGCTGCGCTGTTGCCACATATCCTCTGACCGTGGCGTACAGAGAAACGGCGGGGTGCCACTCACCAGACAAACGGTATCAGCCGGTAGCGAACGCGGGCGGCGTACTCCGGGTAGCCGGAGAGTCCGTGGTGGAGTTCGCGGTCTTCCATCGCGGTCCGAAAAACGAAAGCGCCCAAGAAAACCACCGAAGCCGCCAAGCCGGCCCAGGAGCCGAGCAGTAATGCAGTCGCCGGCAGGTAGATCAGCATTGAGGCGTAGAGCGGATGGCGGACGATGGCGTAGGGTCCGGTGGAAACCACTCTCTGTCCGCGCTCGCTTTGGATGCGCACGACGGCCGTGAGAAATGGGTTCTCGCGAACAACGCGGCCGATCATCCAGAATGACAAGAGGAAGAGCGCCGCGCCCGCACATTGCAGCCAGAGCGGCATGACGGACCAGCGGAAGCGCGCATCCAGGCCCATCAGCACGAGCCAGCCGCACCAGGCAATCATCATGAGCAGGATGAAGAACTTGTCCCAGAAGGGCTGGCCTTTCTGGATTGGCGACTTGAGGCGCTCGGCCAGAAGCGCGGGATCGCGGCGCACCAGCCAAAGGATGATCGAGAGAGCTCCGGCGATAAACAGAATGAGGTAGGCCCACGCGGCAGGCCAGCGGAGGGTTCCCGCAGCGCCGAAGAGCAGGGCCGAGAAAAAGAGGACCTCCGCTACGAAAATTACGCAGACCTTGAGGACCATAAGCGCCGCCTTCGCCATGTTAGACCAGCGCTGAGGAGGTGTCACGGTGGGGACATTCCGGGGAGCTTTCGCTGTTCGCGGTTTGGGAGGCCACTTCTCGAAAAGCGCGAGAAGTGGCGCACCCCCCGGCCTTGGCTTCGCGATAGGCAGGCGACCCAACCGCCCCTTAAACCTGGAAAACAGCTGTGATGTCTGTCACAGCTTTTCAGTAAACAAAGATCATACTGGCCTTCCTGTAAGGAGGACATAGATCATGATTCAAAAACTTGTATGGCTGACTTTGTTCGTGGGGCTTAGTTCAGGTTTGTTGTATGGCGCCGCGCAAATGGGAGAGGGAAAGACGCCGGCAGCGCAGACCGTAACAGGGTGCCTCCAGAAGGGTGTTGAAGCGGGAGGATTCTTTCTGATTAGCACGGACAATAAGCACTGGGAGCTTTACACCAACCCTGGAGTCTCTCTTGCGGATCATATCGGCCATACCATTACTGTGACCGGTACTGTGGCGCATAGATCGAAAGCGCAAGAAGAAAAAAGCCAACCTTTCGAACAGAAAGAAATGGGAGGAAGGCAACACGACGATTTGCAGGTATCCAGCGTGAAGATGGTCAGTGCGAGTTGCAACAAATAGAAGTTGATGCACGAAGCCCGCTCATCGCAAAGTGCGCGATGAGTGGGGCACCCGGCGGTTATCTAATCAGTCCGTCTTGGTAGAGGTAGGAAAGTCAGAATCCCCGCCCTGTCGCTGAAAACGCGACAAGGACGGGGCACCCGCGGGAGTTGAGATGAGCGAAGGGGTGGGCCATCGCCCCGTATAATGTTTAGTTCCTTCGCACAGGAGATTTCATCATGGCTACTCTTACCGAGCCCGTCACGCACACCCGCGTTGAATCCGACAGCATGGGGAAGATTGAAGTTCCCTCCAATGTTTACTGGGGGGCGCAGACGCAGCGCTCGCTCTTGCATTTCAATATAGGGCGCGACACCATGCCTCCGGAGCTGATTCGGGCGTTTGGCACGCTGAAGAAGGCTTGCGCGCTGGTGAATCAGGATCTGGGGAAACTTCCGGCGGACAAAGCTAAGCTCATCGTCGAAGCGGCCGACGAAGTGATTGCCGGGAAGCTGGATGACCAGTTCCCTTTGCGCATCTGGCAGACGGGCTCGGGCACGCAGACCAATATGAACGTGAATGAGGTCATCTCGAATCGGGCCATCGAGATTGCTGGCGGCGAGATGGGGTCGAAGAAGCCGGTGCATCCTAACGATCACGTCAACATGTCGCAATCGTCGAACGACACGTTTCCGGCGGCGATGCACATTGCGGCGGCGGAGCGGGTGAAGAATGCTTTGATTCCGGCGATCAAGACGGTGCGCGATGCGATTGCGGCCAAGGCTAAGGAGTTCGATTCGGTGGTGAAGATTGGGCGCACGCACTTGCAGGATGCTGTGCCTTTGACCATTGGACAGGAATTTGGCGGCTGGGCCAGTCTTTTAGACCGCGACATCCGGCGGCTGGAGCAGGTTCTCGAGGGACTTTACGATCTGGCGATTGGCGGGACGGCGGTGGGGACGGGGCTGAACACGCATCCGGAATTTGCCGAGCGGGCCGCCAAGAAGATCGCCGAGCTGACGGGGCTTCCCTTCCGCTCGCATCCCAACAAGTTTGCCGCGCTTTCAGCGCACGATGAGATCGTGTTTGCGCAAGGCGCGATGCAAACGCTGGCGGCTTCGCTGATGAAGATTTCGAACGATATACGGTGGCTGGCTTCGGGTCCGCGGTGCGGGCTGGGCGAGCTGGTGATTCCGGAGAATGAGCCGGGATCGTCGATCATGCCGGGCAAGGTGAATCCCACGCAGTGCGAGGCGATGACGATGGTCTGCGTGCAGGTTCATGGAGCTACGGCGGCGGTGGGATTCGCCGGATCGCAGGGCAACTTTGAGCTCAACGTATTCAAGCCGGTGATGATCTACAACTTTCTGCACTCGGTCACATTGATCACCGACGCCTGCCACGGCTACGTGGAATACATGCTCAAGGGCATTGAAGTGGATCGCGCCAAGGTGGACTTCTACGTGAAGAATTCGCTGATGCTGGTCACGGCGCTGGCTCCGAAGGTGGGATACGACAAGGCGGCGCAGATTGCGCACACGGCGCACGTCGAACACTCGAGCCTACGCGAGGCGGCGCTGAAACTAAAACATCTGACCGGCGAGGAATTTGATGCGCTGGTCAAGCCGGAGAAGATGACGCATCCGTAGAAAGCGGCGGCTGCAGGCGGCTGCGATTGTGGCTAGTGGGTCAATTGCGTTGCGGCTGGAAAGATCTTAAACGCAAAGTACACGAAGGACTCGCGAAGAGCGCAAAGAAAATTAGTGGACGATCCAAACTGCACCACTGCGAGATTGCGGAGGGATAGCGGCAGTGGATATTCCTGATATCCTAGAGACACTGTAACCTTTCCTCGCAGAAATCGGTTCAGAAATCGGCAACAGCTGACGCATGCGAAGTATGAACCAACTGATCCGGCGATGGCCAGCTATTGCCGTTGGAGTGGTCGTTGCCCAAGTCATCGCAGCGCTTACGTTGAAGCCGGGCGCTTCCCAGCTTCAGTACACGGTCATCGTTTACCTGGCAATTATTTTTCTGGCTACTGCCGCAGCTACCATTAATGCCGTTCGGAACGACGGAGCGAGCCAGATATTCTGGGCGTTCATCGCCAGCAGTTATGGCTTGTTGTGGCTGGTCGATTGGTTGTGGGTGTATTACGTTTTCGTTCTGCACCGTGAAAATCCCTTCAGTGCATTTCACTTGACGGTGTTTTTCCTTCGGCCGGTTCCGCTGATGGCGGCGGCGATCACGTATCCCCACTGGAAACAGTCGCCGCAAATCCTCTATCGGGCAACCCTGAACCTGGTTCTGCTGTTGTTTTTTTGGGTCTTTCTCTACGCCTATTTTGTCGCTTCCTACAGGTTCCTCGATCTCGCCGTCTTCCGCCAGCGTTACGACGCGTTTTACTTTGGGGAAAACTTGTTTCTGCTGGTGATTCTCGGCAGCCTGATTGTACGATCGCGATCTCCGTGGAAGACGCTCTATTGGCATCTGTTTGGCGCATCCTGCCTCTGGACGTTAAGCACGCAGATGCAGAACTTCGCTCTGCACAACCAGGGATACCGCCTGGGAGGGTGGCTGGACGTACCCGCGGTAGCTTCCTGTTGCTGGTTCGTCTGGGTGCCGCTCGTGGGGATGCGGCTGGCGCCGCAACTGGTGGAAACGGACCAGCCAGTGATGCCTCCGCGCAAATACCTTTCTCCTTTGGCATTGGCGGTGGTGCTTGCGATTCCAGTCCTCGGCGCCTGGGAAGTCTTCCACGGGGCGACGGTGCCGGCAATGCACCAGTTTCGACTGCTGGCGGTCCTGGTTTCCTTTGTATTCATGGCCTTTGCCTTCTTTGCCAAGGAACAGATCGCAAACCGCGAACTGGTGGACGCGATCGCCGCGAACCTGCGATTTTCCGAGGAACGCTTCTACAAGGCATTTGACTCCAGCCCGGAAGGAATCACCATCACTGCGGAATCGGACGGCTGCTACATCGAGGTCAACGATGCCTATTTGAAGATGATGGAATACGAACGATCGGAGGTGCTGGGGAAGACGGTTCTGGCACTGAATGTCTGGTGCGATCCGGAAGAACGCAGGCGTATGGTCGAGCAGCTGCTTCACAAGAGACAGGTTCGCGATGTGCCCGCGAGCTTTCGAACCAAGTCGGGACAGATTCGTGAGGTAGAGATTTCAGTAGAGAGCATTCAACTCCAGGGCGAACCCTGCCTGCTGTCCATTACCCACGACGTCACTCAACATAGAATGCTGGAGCGCCAACTGCGGCAAGCTCAGAAAATGGAAGCGGTGGGGCAGCTGGCGGGTGGGGTGGCGCATGATTTCAATAATCTTCTCGGGGTGATTCTGGGGTGCGCCGAACTGCTGGGCAAGGACGTGGTGTGGAATCCGGCGTGGAACAAGAGAATCGAAACCATCAAATCCACCTGCCAGCGTGGCGCTTCGCTGACCGCGCAGTTGCTAACCTTCAGCCGCCGGCACATATCGCAGTCCAAGGTGCTGAACCTCAACACCACGGTCTCTGAGACCGGGAAAATGCTGCAGCGGATCCTGGGGGAGGACATCGAGCAAAAAGTGGTATTGGATCCGACGCTGGGACCGGTGAAGGCCGACCCCGGGCAGATCGTGCAGGTGATCATGAATCTGGCGGTCAACGCTCGCGATGCCATGCCGAAGGGCGGCCAGTTGCACATAGAAACCGCCAACGCCACGTTCGGGGATTGCGCGGTTCAACAGGGCGTATCCGTTCGGCCCGGACAGTATGTGATGCTGGCGGTCAGCGACACCGGCGTGGGTATGGATGCGCAGACTCAGGCCCACATCTTCGAGCCGTTCTACACAACCAAACCGGTGGGGGAAGGGACGGGTCTTGGTCTGGCAACGGTGTTGGGCATTGTTGAGCAAGCGGCGGCTACATTTTTTGCGAGAGCGAGCCAGCAAAGGGGACGACCTTCAGGATTTACCTGCCGCGGGTCGATGAGGCCGTGGAAGCGGCGCCCCAGAGGGTTCCGGCAGCAACCAAGCAAGGCTCGGAGACGATCCTGCTGGTGGAAGATGATTCCGTGCTGCGCGAACTGATCGGGGCGGGTTTACGGGAGGACGGATACAAAATTCTAATTGCAACCAACGGCGTGGACGCACTACGGGTTGCTGAGCAACACCCTGGTTCCATCGATGTCTTACTGACGGACGTGATTATGCCGCAGATGAGCGGCCCGGAACTGGCACGGTCGCTGGCACCGCGCCGTCCGGGCATGAAGGTGCTTTATATATCGGGGTACACGGACGATAAGCTTCGCCATGCTTCAATTTCGGGCTCCGAGGTAGTGCTGATCCAGAAGCCTTTCCAGTTGGTCGATTTGACGCAGAAGCTGCGAGAAGTGCTGGGGCGCAAGAGCTAGAGCAAAAATCCCAAGCCGGACACTTTTGTGGAATCCCACCCTTGCGCAAAAAACGCGCAAGGATGGGGCACCCAGCTACTCAATTCTTTTTCGGAAGTTCAAGGTCAGAGGTCAGATTGCAGAGGTGAAATCAGATTCTAGCCTCTGCCCTCTGACCTCATTACTACTGCGGCGTTGCCGTGACCGGTATCGGAGCATTTTTCGGCGTGCTCAGATAGCCGGTAATCTTATTCTTGTCGACCGTCCAGACCACCAGTTCATACAGCATGTGGTCGCGTCCGGTGTAGAACTGGACCGGCTCGCTTTGGGTCCTGTCCTTTTTCTCAATGGTTTTGTCGTCGGCGGTGACGTTCAGGGTGTACTTACCCTTCTTGGGATCGGTCTTCTTGAGCTGCAAGGCCACGGTCGAGAAGGCCTGCGGCCCTGCTCCTTTCAGTAAGGTGAACTCATAGTACTGGCGGTCGCCCTTATGCTTGAGGGCATCCAGATCGCTGCGCGTGTTGGCGATTAATCCGCTTTGCACGCCGAGATCGCCGATGGTGTTTTGCAGTTTGGCGATGGTGGCTTCGAGCGACGCCTTGGTGGCGGCCACGTCGGTCTTCACGCCGCCGACGTCGGTCTTTACCGATCCAACTTCTCCGGCGACGGCGCCCACATCTTTCTTCTCTTCCGCCGCCTGGGCCACAATGCGAGCCGCAGCGACCTGTTGCTCGTGCTGCAACTCGGCGGCACGCTGCGCCAATTCTTTCTTGGTCATACCCAAATTCTGGGCCAGAGTCTCAGAATCGGCTTCCGCGGATTGCATGCGCTTGGTGAGATCGCCAATTTGCTTTTGGCTGGCGGTCTGGTCTTGCGTGAGCTTATCGAGCTTGTTGTGTTGGTCGTAAATGAAATACGCCGAGGCGCCGACATAGGCAATGGCCACAATGATAAGAATCCATTTGCCGACATTGCTCTGTGGCTCGGGGTGGTATACGTGCGGTTGTTCGCCTTCAGACATAATGGGTCTCCGGTTGAATGTGAACTGTCGAGCCTATTGTTGGTGAGATATCGGTTGCTGTCAATTGCGATTCAGATACTTGGCTGGACGTGCCAAGAGCTGCCCGGCTATTCGGAATATTGCCTGCACACCCGGTTTCGGCTGGTTCCTCGGCTGTGGTGAAGTGCCGGTCAGGTATATACTGAAACGTTTTCGGCGATCTTTTTTTTGTTGAATCATCTCTACGGAGCGCGCCCCGCGCGCCAGAAAGGCAACAAAGTATGGCTTCCCCGGCAGTCGATTTTGCCCGCAATAATCAGCCGCGTTTTCTGGACGAGCTGAAGACCCTTCTCCGCATTCCCAGCATCAGCACGCTGGATGAACATAAAGGCGACGTACAGAAAGCGGCGGAATTTGTGGCCGCTGAACTTCGGCGTATTGGTATGGACAACGTCGAGGTCATCCCTACCAAAGGACATCCCCTGCTTTACGCCGACTGGCTGCATGCGCCCGGCAAGCCAACCGTTTTGATGTATGCGCATTATGATGTGCAGCCGCCCGATCCCCTGGACGAATGGCACACGCCGCCATTTGAGCCGACCGAACGCAACAACAACATTTATGCGCGCGGCGCGGTTGACGACAAAGGACAGCTCTGGATGGAAGTGAAGGCGCTCGAGTCGTTGATGCAGGCACACGGCGGCAAGCTTCCGGTCAACGTCAAGGTTATTTTTGAAGGCGAAGAAGAAACCGGCGGCGAATCGATTGCCGAGTACGTCCGCAAACAGAAAGCGAAGTTGAAGGCGGATTTCGCGCTGGTCTGCGACACGGAACTATTCGCGCCCGACCTCCCTACCCTGTGCGTCGGTTTACGTGGCCTGGTGTACACGGAGATTGAAGCGTTCGGAGCGAAGAGCGATTTGCACTCCGGCATGTACGGGGGCGCGGCGCCGAATCCATTTTTTGCACTGATTGAGATCATCAGCAAGCTGAAAGATTCCAAGGGCAAGGTGCTGATCCCGGGCTTTTATAAGAACGTCAAAGCGCCCAGCAAGGATGAGCTGAAAGCGTGGAAGCGGCTGCCTTTCAACGAGGAGCATTATCGCAAGACGGAAGTCGGGTCGAAGGTGCTGACCGGCGAGCCGGGATATTCGGTGCTCTACCGGACGTGGGCGCGTCCTACGCTGGAAGTGCACGGCATGCCGGGAGGATTTGTGGCTCCGGGGGCGAAGACGGTGATTCCGGCTAAGGCGGCGGCAAAAGTTTCGATGCGGATGGTGCCGAACCAGGATCCGGACGACATCCTGAAGCGCTACACGGCGTTCGTCAAGAAACTCACGCCCAAGGGGATCGAGACGAAAATCAAGGTTTGGAGCAAGGGGCCGGCCTGCGTGGTCGGCACCGACAATCGCTACATCAAAGCGGCGACCGAGGCTCTGCATGACACGTTCAAGAAAGAGACCGTATTCATTCGCTCCGGCGGGTCGATTCCGATTGTGACCGATTTCCAGGACGTGCTGAAGATTCCATCGGTGATGATGGGCTTTGGACTGCCCGACGACAACCTGCATGCTCCGAACGAGAAGTTTCATATCCCGAATTTCTATCGCGGGATTGAGACGATCTGCTTGTTCTTTGAGAAGCTGGGGTAAGGTAAAGGAAGAGTTTTGGAATAGCCTCTCTTGAATTGTTATCCCGAGCGAAGCGAGGGATCTGCATTTTGCCGCGAACTGCAGATCCCTCGCTTCGCTCGGGATGACAAGTTTTTGGGAGCACGTGCGAGCCGCGACGCCTCCCCGAATCCACCCGGTACTCGCCAATCCCGCGCCTTCAGGTAAAATATAGGGTTTGAGGTTGAGGGGCATGCGAGCACGGGTTTTCGCGTCGGCGATGCTGTTTTTGATGGTCACGATGGTGTCGGCGCCGTGGCTTCAGTCTGAAGCCGATCAGGGAGTCCCTCATTTCAATGCAGGTCCTCCGCCGGCGGACGCCAAGCTTCCGCCGATCCTGAGCAAAGATCAGCTTTGGGGCGAGAGCGCGCAGTTTTCGTATCAAACACATGCCTACGAACTGGCGGCCAAGATTCCGAAGGTGCTTTACCAGCAGCCGTGCTACTGCTACTGCGACCGGGGCATGGGCCACACCAGCCTGCACAGTTGTTTTTCGGGCACGCACGGCGCGCAGTGCGGAACCTGCCTCAAAGAGCTTTATTACACTTACACTATGTACAAGCAGCACAAGACGGCGCGGCAGATTCGCGCAGGAATCATCAAGGGCGAGTGGAAGTCGGTCGATCTGGAGACAGCGGCCAGCATCAATTGAAAGTTCCGCTCTGTACCCTCTGTGGCGCAAAGAGTCTTTACCACAGGGGACACAGAGGCACACAGGGAAAGGCGCTTGCGATTTCTAGCTTTTCGATCTTCAATTCTGAACTTAAGGCGGTTTAATGGCACTCAAGGTAACCCCGAAGAAACAAGTCGTCGAAGATCCGCGGCACGTGCAGGCGGTGCAGAACTACGAGGCAGGGCTGCGCGCGTTGCAGGAGCGCAAATTCGAGAAAGCCAAAGGTTGTCTGGAGAAAGTACTGAGCGGGCCGAACAAGTCTTTGGTCGACCGGGCGCAGGTGCATATCCTCACCTGCGACAAGCACATGGAAACGCCCACGTTGCAGTTCAAGACCGCGGAAGAGCATTACGACTATGCGGTATCGCTGATCAACACGGGCGACTATGTGACGGCACGGGAGCATCTGGACAAACTGTTGAAACAGAATCCGAAAGCGGAATTCGTTCTGTACGGGCTGGCCGCTTTGCATTGCCTGACCGGGCACGTCGAGGAATCGCTGAAGACGCTCGACGAAGCGATTCAAGTGAAACCCGGGCTGCGCTTTCAGGCGCGAAACGATACCGACTTCCAGAATCTGGCGGAAGACCCTCGCTTCACCGAACTGCTGTACCCGGACCCGGGCGCCGAAGCGGAGCCGCAGGAAGAAGAAGCGAGCGCGTACTAATTGAAGGTCAGAGGTCAGATTGCAAAGGTGAAACCCTGTAGCTCGTACTGAGTGATTCCAACCTCTGCAATCTGAATTCTGATCTCGGCAATCTCTAACTGCCCGCGATAGTTGCCATGAGGCGGTAATGCCCACCAACTCCCCCGATACCGGCAAGACGGGCCCCGAACTGCGCGTGGTGGCAATCGGGGGCGGCACAGGACTTTCCACGCTGCTGAAGGGGCTGAAGCAATACGTCATGACGCCGGCGCTGGCCACGCCGGGCCAGCCCACTATTCGGGAACTGTCGGGCGTGGTGACGGTGAGCGACGATGGCGGGTCGAGCGGGCGTTTGCGCAAAGAACTCAATATGCTGCCGCCGGGCGATGTGCGCAATTGCATCGTTGCCCTCTCCGAAGACGAAGCCCTGCTCTCGCGATTATTCCAGCACCGTTTTCAGAAGGGATCGGGACTGGAAGGTCACAGCTTCGGAAATCTTTTTCTGGCGGCGCTGACTTCGATAACCGGAGACTTTGCCGAGGCGGTGCGGCTCTCGTCGGAAATTCTGCTCACGCGCGGGCGTATCTATCCGGCAACCATGTCGAGCGTGGAGCTGGAAGCTGCGCTCCAAGATGGGACGAAGGTACGCGGCGAAACCCGAATCACGGCGAGCAAGGGCACGATTCGAGAGCTTTGTCTGATACCTGCCGACGTGGAGCCGCTTCCCCAGACGTTGGCAGCGATCGCCAGCGCGGACCTGATCACGGTCGGACCGGGATCGCTGTTCACCAGCTTGATTCCGAACCTGCTGGTGCGGGGCATTTCCGAAGCGATTCTAGAATCTCCTGCGGTTACAGTGTTCGTTTGTAATCTCATGACGCAGGCAAATGAAAGTCTTGGTTTAAGTGCAGCAGATCACATCCGGGCCCTTAATGGACACGCTGGTGGGCAGTTGTTCGACTATGCCTTGATCAATCAGAAGACGGCATCGCCGGAGATGAAGGCGAAGTACGCGCTGGAGGGTGCGTCACAGATAGCGATGGATCTGGAAGCGATCGAGGCGCTTGGGGTTTGCCCGGTGCTGGGAGATTATCTGGAGGAGGGCGCGGTGGCACGGCACGCTACCGACCGGGTCGCGCACGATCTGATGGCGCTGATGTCGCAAGCTCCGGACCGGTAACGGATTCGGGACGCATGCCAGATGTGGGAGACGCGGCGAGCCGCGTCTCTACAGTGAAGTTCGTTCGCGGTATATTGACTGAACATGGTTAAAGCGCAAAACGCCAAGTCGAAAGCTTCTCCAGCGCTCCCGCGGATTGCCATCGCGATTATGGCGGCGGGCAAGGGCACGCGGCTCAAATCGAAACATCCCAAGGTTCTGCATGAAATTGGCGGCAAGCCGATTCTGGCGCATGTGATCGCCACGGCGGAAAAGGTCGTGCCCGCGCAGGATATTTTCGTGATCATCGGCCATGAGGCGGAGCGCGTGCGTGAGGCGGTCGCCGGCTCGGGCGTGAACTTCGTGCTGCAAGCCGAACAGCATGGCACTGGGCACGCGCTCATGGTGGCGCGCGAAGCGCTTTCGGGCAAGGGCAAGAACTACGACCAGGTGATCGTGCTTTCCGGGGACGCTCCGCTGATTACCGCCGAAACCATAAAGAAGCTCAGCGACTTCCACACGGCACAGAAGGCAACCATGACATTGCTGAGCGCTGACCTCGACAATCCTTATGGCTATGGGCGCGTGCTCCGCAAAGGCGGAAGAGCGGGAGTGCAGGCGATTGTCGAAGAAAAATCTGCAAGTCCGAAGCAGAAGAAAATCCGCGAGATCAACTCCGGATTCTACGTTTTCGATGCGGCCGCCCTGTACGAGTATATTGACCAGCTTTCAACCGAGAATCCACACGGCGAGTACTACCTCACCGATATGGCGGCGGTGTTTCACCGGGCGCGCAAGAAGGTGGTCGCCATCAAGACTGCGGATGCGGGAGAAGTGCTGGGCAGCAACACGCGGGTGGAAATGATCATGCTGGATGCGCGACTGCGGCTGGCGAAGTGCCGTGAACTCCTGGAACAAGGCGTCACGATTTATTATCCGCATACCTGCGTGATTGACAGCGATGTGGAAGTTGGGGCCGACACGGTGATTGAGCCCTTCGTGCAGTTGCTGGGCAAAACGAAAATTGGCGAGGATTGCCGCATCCGCTCCTACAGCGTGATCGGGAATTCTGTGGTGGGTGATGGGGTCACGGTGCGGCCGGGGACGCTGATGGAAGAGTCCCGCATCGGCGCGGGAGCGGTGATTGGGCCGTATACTCACATGCGGCCTGGAAGCGAGGTGGGCGAAGGCGCTCACGTGGGGAACTTCGTCGAGACCAAGAAAATCAAGCTGGGCAAAGGTTCGAAGGCCAATCACCTCAGCTATCTGGGCGATGCGGAAATTGGTGAAGGCGTCAACATCGGGGCGGGCACCATCACTTGTAATTACGATGGCGTGAACAAGTATAAGACGGTCATCGAGGATGGTGTGTTCATTGGCAGCGACGCTACGCTGGTAGCGCCGGTGAAGATTGGACGCGGTTCGTACGTGGCGGCGGCTAGCTGCATCACCGAAGATGTTCCGGCGGATGCGCTGGCGCTGGGGCGTGCACGACAGAGCGTGAAAGAGGGATGGGCTAGGACGAAGCGTGAGGCGCAGAAGGAGAAATCGCGCTAGTGGGAGCAGAGAGAAATCCCAAGGGGGAGACCGTTGTGGAATCCCACCCTAACGCCGAAATGCGCGGCGTTAGGATGGGGCACCCGGCGGAATCAAAATCCTAAGCGTGCGACATTTGTGGAATCCCACCCTTGCGCACAGAACGCGCAAGGATGGGGCACCCGGCCTCAAATACACAGGTCCTTCCCTTCGGCTCCGCTCAGGGTCAGGATGACAAGCGTAGACTTATAGCGAAATCATGACGGCTAAACCTCCAACTCAGGAACTTTCTCCGGTGCGCTACGACGTTTCCCTGCTAAGCGCCGACGATTTCTATTTATTCAACGAGGGCAGTCACTATCGCATTTACGAGAAGATGGGCGCGCACCCGTTGGAATCCAATGGAACCAGGGGCACCGTTTTCAGCGTCTGGGCTCCCAACGCCCGCCAGGTGTCGGTGATCGGGAATTTTAATGGCTGGGATCCGCAGGCCCATCCACTTCAGCCTCGCGGTTCGTCGGGGATATGGGAAGGCTTTATTCCTGGCGTTGACAAGGGCAGTTTGTACAAGTTCCATATCCGGTCCACGAAACATGGGCACCTAGCTGACAAAACCGACCCGGTTGGACTCTTCGCGGAGAAACCGCCGCGCACGGCTTCCGTGGTCTGGGACCTTGACTACACGTGGAACGACGCAGCCTTTCTGGAAAAACGAGCTGCGGTTAATTCGCTGCATGCGCCCATGTCGATCTACGAGGTTCACCTCGGTTCCTGGATGCGCGTGCCGGAAGAGCACAACCGCTCACTTACTTATCGCGAGATCGCGCCCCGGCTGGCCGACCATGTGAATCAGCTGGGATTCACCCACGTGGAACTGCTCCCCATCATGGAGCATCCTTTCTATGGCTCGTGGGGATATCAGACCACGGGCTACTTCGCTCCGACGGCGCGATACGGCACGCCGCAGGATTTCATGTACCTGGTGGACTACCTGCACCAAAAGAATATCGCGGTCATTTTGGACTGGGTCCCGTCGCACTTCCCTTCCGACGGCCACGGCCTTGCCTACTTCGACGGCACCCACCTGTTCGAGCACTCCGACTCGCGGCAGGGCTTCCATCCCGACTGGAAGACGCACATCTTCAATTATGGCCGCGCCGAAGTGCGCAGCTTTCTGATGTCGAGCGCCATGTTCTGGCTGGACAAATATCACGTCGATGGCCTGCGCGTGGACGCGGTGGCTTCCATGCTCTATCTGGACTACTCACGCAAGCCGGGCGAATGGATTCCCAACCAGTTTGGCGGACGCGAGAACCTGGAAGCCATCGACTTCTTGCGCCGCTTCAACCTTGAAGCCTATAAAGAACACCCAGACATTCAGACTTTCGCGGAAGAGTCGACCTCCTATCCCATGGTTTCGCGGCCCACGCATCTGGGCGGTCTTGGATTCGGCCTGAAGTGGGACATGGGCTGGATGCACGACACGCTGCAATACTTCAGCCAGGACCCCATTTATCGCCAGTATCACCACAACAAATTGACCTTCCGCATGCTGTATTCGTTCCACGAGAATTTTGTTTTGCCTTTGAGCCACGACGAAGTTGTGCACGGAAAAGGTTCGCTGATCGGGAAAATGCCCGGTGACGAATGGCAGAGATTCGCGAATCTACGCCTGCTCTTCGCCTACATGTTTGCGCAGCCAGGCAAGAAACTGCTGTTCATGGGCACCGAGTTTGGGCAGGTGAGCGAGTGGGGACATGATCGCAGCCTGGACTGGGACGTGCTGCAATACAAGGTGCACAGTGGGCTTATGAACTGGGTCGGGCAACTCAACCGCCTCTACCGCAGCGAGCCGGCGTTGCATTGGTTCGATAACGATCCCGGAGGCTTTGAATGGGTGGATTGCAACGACGCGCCGGGCAGCGTCATCGCACTGCTGCGCAAAGGCCGGGAGGGCGAGAACCCAATCCTGGTTGCATGTAACTTCACGCCCGTGCCGAGAGTGGGATACATGGTGGGTGTACCGACGGCGGGCTACTGGAAGGAGCTTCTCAACAGTGACGCCCGCGAATATGGCGGCGGCAATATGGGCAACGCGGGAGGCACCGAGGCCCTGCCCATAAAAACCCACGCCCGCCCTTATTCGCTGCGGCTGACTTTGCCACCGCTGGGAGCGCTGTTTCTAAGAAAAGAGTAGCAAAACTGAAGGCCGAGAGCCGATGGCTGACGGCCTTTCATCAGGGTCTCCACACTCCCACATTCTCCAACCTCTCCTCCAAGTTTGCTTTCCTCAGAATTTCGCCCACTGCCTGGTGATCGAGGTGCGATGCGATGGGGGTTTCGCTTTGGGCGATGGCGTAGGCAGTCACGGCCACAATCACCTCTCCGCCCTTGAAGTCGAGCGAATCGACTTTATCGAGCGTGTCGCTGGATTTGTGATGGATTTCCATGTAGTGCGTCATATCGACCCACAGGTCGAGTGCCGGAACTCCCTGCAACACGAAGGGACCGTGGTCGGTGTCGTAGGTTGTTTCCAAAGAAAGATCGCCGCCGTTCAAGTTCTTCAAGAGGCCATCGCTCCACGGCTGCATCGCTTTTCGAAGATCTTCACGGCCTTCCACTTTCCATCCCTTGGGATGGCCGGCGCCGTTATCGGTATTTAAAACGGCGATGCACTGATCCAACTCGCTCTGGTGCGCCTGGGTGTAGGCATAGGATCCGAGCAGGCCCTCTTCTTCTCCGCCCCAAAGAGCAAAGCGAATGCTGCGCCGCGGGGCTTTCGCCAGCAACTTGATGGCGCGAGCGATTTCGAGGACGCTGACCGCGCCAGTGCCGTTGTCTTGAGCGCCGGTGCCGAAGTCCCACGAGTCCAGGTGCGCGCCAATCAGGATCCACTCCTTGGGCCGCTCGCTGCCCTGAATCTCGGCTATTACGTTGTTGACCGTCGTCTCTCCCGAGATTTTGTTCTCAATCGCCAATTGGATGGTGACCGGCCCACGCTCCAGTTCACGCTGAATGAGCTGCGCATCTTCCATGCCGATTTCGGCCGCCGGCAGTGGAAGCAACTTCGCTCCCCACACGCCGGCGTGTGCATTCAATACGTTGTTCTTCTCACGATCCGGCATGAGCACCGCGAGCACGCCCGCTTTCTGAAATATGGGCCACGCTGCCTCCCGCTTCGCCAGGGTTTTCGCATAGCCATCGGCATTGATCCTGGCCGTATCCAGAAAAACAATCTTCCCCCGCAGTTCGTCTTTGCGGGATTTCAAAACGTCCGGCCCGATGTCGGCGACCATCACCACTGTGCCCTGCACGCCTCCCGGCGGGGTTGACGGCGCCCATCCCAACGATGCCATGTGGAGCGGACGCGACAGAGGCGAGAGCATTGCCCCGGTCGCCGTCCCTCGCTGCCAGCCTGCCGGAATCGTGAACGGCTCGAGGCGCACATTCTCGATGCCGTAGCTGCGAAACTTTGCCGCCGCCCATTCGGTCGCCCGAACATAGGCTGGCGACGCCGTCAGCCGACCGCCGATGCCATCCGCGAGTTCTGCCAAAGTTGTCATCGACGGCCCGTTGTAAATCGAAGCGGCCAGGCGGTCGGTCACCGGCTTCATTTCCGCCGGTGGTTGCGCCCACGCCAGTACCGGGATCGCCCACCATACCGCCAACCGAACTGCACGACGCAAGTTCATTTCTCCTCCGGTCAAACAACCTCCGAAAATACTCCCCTTAACGAACGCCGGCATCTGTTGCCTCAGAAGCAGAGAGCCTGCGGAGTTTCGCTCCGCCTGGACGGGCGGGGGCGCCCGTCCCCACACGACTCCCTACACAGCCTTATCTCTACTTCGCGAACGCCTCTTTGTTTACTACATATGGCATTTTGGTGATGTCGCCGCCGTAGTTCCCTTCCAATACGTCGATCAGTCCTTGTACGCAGCGGCCGGCCATGCCTTTATTGGGGTCGGGGGACAGGCGGGTGATGCGGGCGGCACTGGCGAAGTGAGGCATCAGGCGGCAGCAGTCGGCGATAGCGGGATCGCGGAGCGGCGAATCGGGGGGCAGCGGCTCTTCTTCGTAAACATCGAGAGCAGCGCCGGCGATCCAGTTTTCGCGCAAGGCACGGGCCAGGGCGGTCTCATCCACCACCGGACCACGGGAGGTGTTGACGATCATGGCGGTGGGCTTCATCATGCGCAGCGTGGTTTCGTTGATCAGATGATAGGTCGGCGTCGCGCTCTCGCCTTCGCGCAGGAGGGGAACGTGCAGGCTGATGAAATCGGCGGCGCTTAGGGCTTCGTGCAATGTGGCGTAACGAATTGTGGCTCGCTCGCGAGTCATCCCGTGCTTGAAGCGGAGATCCTTTACCTCTTGTGTGGCGCGGATGTAGTCATGATTCTCATAGGCCGGATCAAAGCACAGGATATTCATGTCAAACCCGGCGCACTTCTTGATGAAGGCAAGGCCGATGCGCCCGGTGCCGATGACGGCGACGGTTTTCCCGGTGACTTCGTCGCCCAGAAACGGAAGGTAGGGATGCCAATAGCCCCAGTTATTTTCGCGGGTCAAGTGTTCGGCGGGCCAGAGTTTGCGGGCGAGCGATCCCAAGAGGAAGAAAGCATACTCGGCGGTCGCTTCGGTGAGGACGTCGGCAGTATGCGTGAACGGGACTTTGTACTGGTTGGCGTCGGCGCGGTTGATGTTGTCAAATCCGACGGCATACTGCGCGACCACTTTGAGCGTGCCTTTTCCGGCAGCGAAAACTTCGGCGTCGATGGCATCGCGCAGGGTGGTGATGAGGCCGTCGATGCCCGACTTTACTTTTTCGATGATCAAACTCTTCGGCGGAGCTTCGGGCTGGGGATAGACTTCGAGGTCGTATCCCTTGTGGCGAAGAAGGTTGAGGGCGTCGCCGATGTCGCAGGTGGCAAAAACGCGGATTCTGTGGCTCATGCGGTTTGACTAGTGTATCGCAGGGTCCCATCGGGGTGAAGGAGGGCCCAGTTTCTCCCCTGTGAACCCCTGGGTTCTCTGTGGTTGAGAGAAGTCTTCACCACGGAGGACACAGGGGTTCACAGGGGAAATCTTGATCTGGTTGGCCCGAGTCTACTGTTCGGTTCTTTCGGGGCGCGGAGCTACGGATGCTGCCTGGGCATGATGGCGGACGTCGGCTCCCAGAACCCAGAAGATGACATCCTCGGAAATGTTGGTGGCGTGGTCGGCAACGCGTTCGAGATTGCGTGCTACCAAGAGCGCATCCAGCGCCTGCTGAGTCACTTGCGGCTCTTCGTTCATCTTTCGCACGAGCATAATGAAAGCTTCGTCGCGCATCCGGTCGACGACATGATCCATTTCGAGCACGGCCTGGGCGAGTTCGGCTTTGCCTTCCACGAAAGCCTCCAGGGCGCGCCGCACCATGGCGCTGACGGCGGTAGCCATGCGCGCGATATCGACGGGCAGCTCGACGGCCGGCAATTCGATCAGGTCCATGACGCGCTCGGCGATGTTCACCGCCTGATCGCCCACGCGCTCGAGGTCGGCGTTGATCTTGGTGACGGCGAGAATGAAGCGCAGATCCACGGCCGCCGGTTGCTGCGTGGCGAGGATGTCGAAGGCCATTTCATCAATCTCGCGCTCGGCGGCGTTGATGTGGCTCTCGTTTTCGAGGACCAGTTGGCAGCGCGAGAGATCGCGCTGGGTGTAGGCCTGAGTGGCGCGATCAACCGCCAATTCAGCGAGACCGCCCATGCGGAGCAGCCGCTCGCGGAGATCCTCCATTTGCTGTTGAAAGCGCGTGCGCATCATCCGAACCTCATTCTCCGAATCTCGTTATCAGAATCGCGTCTCCGGGAAGGTCAGAGGTTAGAGGTCAGACTGCAGAGGTGAAAATCCCACGACCGCAGCCAGTCCTTTGTGGGATGGGTCTTGACCTCTAAAATCTGACCTCTTACCTCTGACTTTACACCTATCCGAATCTGCCGGTGACGTAGTCTTCCGTCCGTTTGTCGGATGGATTGGTAAAAATCTTTTCCGTTTTATCGAATTCAATCATCTTGCCCAGCAGGAAAAACCCGGTGAACTCCGCTACCCGGGCAGCCTGCTGCATATTATGCGTCACAATCACGATGGTGTATTGCTCTTTTAATTGAAAAATCAGTTCTTCGATCTTGCCGGTGGAGATGGGATCGAGCGCCGAGCAGGGTTCATCCATGAGCAAAACTTCGGGCTGAACGGCCAGGGCGCGGGCAATGCACAGGCGCTGCTGCTGGCCGCCGGAGAGGCTGGCGCCGGATTTCTTGTGCAGATGATCTTTTACTTCGTCCCAAAGAGCGGAGTGGTGGAGGGATTTATGGACGATCTCATCCAGTTTCTTGCGATTCCGAAAACCGTTCAGCTTGAGGCCGGCGGCCACGTTGTCGTAGATGGACATGGTCGGAAACGGATTCGCCTTTTGAAACACCATGCCCACGCGGCGGCGCAGTTGGGTGGCCGAGGTTCCGTTATAAACGCTGAGATCGCCGATGCGCACTGTGCCCTCTACCCGGGCCTCGGGAATGGTTTCGTGCATGCGGTTCAGGCAGCGAATGAACGTGGATTTCCCGCAACCCGAAGGACCGATCAGCGCGGTGGCGTGGTTGGCTTGCACGATGATGTTGACGTCGAACAAGGCCTGCGTTTTGGCGTAATACGCATTGAGGTGCTCGACTGTAATTCCGACGCCCATAACTGTTAAGCTCCTGCTAAAGTCCCGTGCCGTACAGCGATGCGGACTGCGGCAACGGCGCCGACGATAAGAATAATCAATACCAGCGCTCCCGCCCAGGCCTGCCGGTGCCACTCGTCGAAAGGCGAAATGGCATAGGTGAAGATCTGCAGCGACAGGGCGGCGGTGGGCTGGTCCGTCTTCCAATTCCAGAATTGGTTTCCAAAGGCGGTAAAGAGCAGCGGCGCAGTTTCTCCGGCGACGCGGGCGAAAGCCAGCATGACGCCGGTAATAACTCCGGAGGTGGCCGTGCGCAGGGTAATCGAGAGCGTGGTGCGCCAACGGGAAACACCCAGACCGTAGGCGGCTTCGCGGATCGCCTGCGGCACGAGGAGCAACATCTGCTCGGTGGTACGGGCGATGGTCGGAACCATCATGATGGCAAGGGCAACGCCGCCGGCCAGCGCCGAGAAGTGTTTCTGGCGCATCACGACCAACCCATAGGCCACAATGCCAATCACGATCGAGGGTACACCGTTCAGGACATCGGAGACAAAGCGCACGATGTCGCCATAGCGATTGCGGCCGTATTCGGAAAGGAAAATGCCGGCGCCTATACCCAACGGCACGCCGAGCAGACTGGCAATTCCAAGAATGACTATGGAGCCGACGATAGCATTCGCCATGCCGCCTCCGGGTTCGCCCACCGGCTTGGGGGTCTGGGTCAGGAAGGCGAGGTTAATCGAGCCGATGCCCTTGTAAACGAGATAGGCAAAAATGGCGAAGAGCGGCAAAAGCACAAGGGCAACGGTGAGCACTGCGAGGCCGGTCATCGCGTGGTCCACCACGCGCCGCCGCAAGCTGATGGGCGGAACCTGTACCGCTGCCGGGTTGGAGTTCGTATCCGTCACTTTCGTATTAAACAATTTCGTATCAAACAACTTCGTACCAGATCAATCTTGCCTCAGGCAATGCTTCGGGACGGTTGACCTCGAGTAACGCTCCACACCATGAGCCGTGCCAGCGCGTTAACCACAATGGTGACAAAGAACAGCGCCAAGCCAATCTCGATTAATGCTGAAAGATAGAGATCGCCGGTCGCTTCGGTGAATTCGTTGGCCAGCACGCTGGCCATGGTGTATCCGGGAGCAAACAGGGATTTGGCAATTTCCGGACGGTTGCCAATCACCATGGTGACGGCCATGGTTTCACCGAGGGCGCGGCCGAGGCCCAGAATGATGGCGCCCACGATGCCGGCCCGCGCATTGCGGAGCACACCCATGCGGATCATTTCCCAGCGCGTAGCACCCAGCGCCAGCACGCCTTCGCGCTGATGCTGAGGAACGACGGTGAGCACTTCGCGCGTGATGGACGAGATGATGGGAATGATCATGATGGCCAGAATCACGCCGGCAGCCAGCATTCCGATGCCGTAGGGAGGTCCACTGAACAGGCCCGTCCAACCGAGCGTTTTGGCAAGGAACGGTTGAACATATTCGCGCAGGATAGGAACCAGAACGAAAATAGCCCAAAGTCCGTAGACCACACTGGGGATGGCGGCCAGAAGTTCGGTGGTAAACGAAAGAATTCCGCGCAACCCGACCGGGCACATCTCGGTAATGAAAACTGCCACACCGAGAGACAAGGGGATAGCGATGACGAGCGCCAGCAGCGAAGAGACAAGGGTGCCGTAGATGAAGGGCAGCGCGCCGTAGGAATCCTCAACCGGATTCCAGTCCGATTGAGCAAAGAACTTCCAGCCAAAAGCGTGCCAGGAAAGCGTGGATCCCACCACCAACTGGTAAACAATCAAGCCCAGCAGCGCGACCACGGCCACGCCGCAAAGCCGCATCGCGTTGCCAAACAAAGCGTCGGGGAGTTCGCTGACTTTCCCCTGCAGGAGCGGCATCGTTCTGGCTTCGATTTTCAGGTCGACCTTTGATCCTTGCTCGTGTGGCCCGTGCTCCGGTTCGGGAGCGTTGAAACGCGGCCGGGGCAGGGCTTGATTGGACATTCCGGCTAAGACTATCAGGGCGTTGTTACAAATCTGTTAAAAAGCGGGGCTTGACCCATTCTCGGCAGCAGGCTGATTCCGGGTTGTACCGGTAGCTGCGGGCAACGGACCCGAGGCTGACCTTGCGCGACGGGCCCTGGTTGTGAGAATACTGATCGTCACCGTTAGGTCGCCAATTTCATGCCCACCTTTGCCGCCATCGACATTGGATCGAATTCTGTTCGTCTGAAGATTTCGCGCCTGCAAGCGGGGCGGCTGAAAGAAATCCACGAAGACCGCGAAGTCACTCGCCTGGGGGATGGCGTCTTCAGTGGCGGACTGCTTTCGCCCCAGGCCATGTCGGAAACGGTGCAGGTGTTGCGGCGTTTCCACCGCGCCATGCAGGAATGCTGTGCGGATTCGGTGCGGGTGGTGGCCACGGCGGCGCTGCGCGATGCCCGCAATTCGCGTGCATTTGTGGAATGGGTACGCTCCACGACGGGCTGGACGATTGAGATCATTTCCGGACTGGAGGAAGCCCGCCTTATTCACCTCGGTATTGTCTCAGCCGGGCGGCTGGGTGCGCACAGCCTTCTGCTGGTGGACCTGGGCGGCGGCAGCTGCGAGCTCACGCTTTCGCGCGAAGGACGGCTTCGGGATACGGTGAGTTTGTCGCTCGGGGCGGTGCGCCTGACCGGTGAATTCCTTAAACACGATCCGCCACGCAGGAGCGAACTGCAGCGGCTGCAGGGATTTGTGGCGCGCGAGATTGGGCGCATCCAAAACCGGATCAAGGCGGCGCGCGTGGGCGCGGTCATCGCCACCTCGGGCACTGCGGCCGCATTGGTGGGCGTCGCCAGCCACCTCAGGAGAAGCCGGCCGGCGACTTATGTTACCCGCGAAATGATCCGGCGCATTGCCAAACAGATTGCGCGTATGACACTGGAGCAACGGCGGAAGGTTCCCGGAATCGGACCACGCCGTGCTGAAATTATCTGCGCCGGCGCGGTGGTGTATGCCGAATTGCTGGAGCGCTGCCATCTTGCCGGTTTTCGCTACTCCGCTCTGGGGCTGCGCGACGGCATTCTCGCACAGATGGCGGCGGACTACGATCGCAGCACGCGATCAGGGCGGGCGATTGAATCGGAGCGGTGGGAGTCGATCAAACGCGCCGTGGAACATTACCGGGTCGATTTGCATCATGCGTTGCATGTGCGCGACGCGGCTCTGCTGCTGTTTTCTGCGTTGAAGTCGGTGCACCAACTTCCGGTGGAGTATCGCGAATGGCTTTCGGCCGCGGCCATGTTGTACGAAGTCGGCGACTACGTGAACCGTAACGGACACCACCGGCACACTTATTACATCATCGCGAATTCAGAGATTCTGGGATACACGCCGCAACAGCGGCGGATCATTGGCTCGATCGCGCGCTACCTGGGAAAATCGCGCCCCACGCCGGGAGATGGCCCGATGAGCGGCTTAAGCCCCGAAGAGCAGGAAAATGTGGAGAAAGCGTCGGTACTGCTGCGCATTGCGCGAGCCTTGAATATGGGCAGAATGCAAGCGGTGGAAAAAGTTGCAGTCTCGGCGCGCAGCGGCAGGGTGACCATGAAACTGACTCCGCGCGGAAAGGCGAGCGTGGATCTGGAGGTCTGGTCGATCGAAAAAGACCGGGCCTATTTCCGCGAGGTTTTCGGCCGCGAACTTTCTGTCGCCGCGGCGTGAAGCGTGCGCAAAATGCGGGGCGTGATGCACCAGCTCATCGAACCGGAGTTGCGCCGCATTTCGACCTTGGCCACAGCCCCTTTCTTGAGGTCCACAACGGCTTCGCATCCACTGTCGCAGATCACCCGTCCAAGAAATTCGCGCAGGTTGGGATTGTGCCCCACCAGCAGGATGGAATCCTGGCGGGCGTACTTCTCCAGCATCTTTTGAAAATCCGCGAAGCTGGCCTCCGGACGCAGCGCGTTCTCGGTCACCAGTTTGCCTTCGTGTCCCATTTCGTTTCCTACCAGCGCGGCGGTTTGCGTAGATCGCTTTAGCGGGCTGGAGACGATGATTTCCACCTGCACGCCGAGCGCGGCCAGGGCGCGGCCGATGTATCCGCATTGCTCAATGCCGTCTTTATCGAGGCCGCGCTTTTCGTCCTTCTTGGCGGAAGTCAACTGTTGCCCGGCACTGGCGTGGCGCAAGAAATAGAGAAACATTTCGGAGTGATTATTCCTTTCCTAGCACAGCTCGTCCGACCCGGGCTCGTGCGGAGCGGCGCGGGACGCTAGCCGGAATATCTTCGGGAGTTTTCGCGCCTTCGGCCAGCCCGACGAGAAAATCCTGCGAACTGAAGACAGCCGAGCCGCGAGGAGGCTGCTTGCTGCGTCCGCGTGGCGATTGCCAAGGGCGCAGGTAGCTGCCGTCCTTTTGCAGAAATCTCACTTTCACATTGTCGGCGAAGTAGGCGGCCAGGATCTCATGGAGTACACGGTCGCGCAGCAGCGGGCTCTTGAGCGGGAACAGAACTTCGACGCGCTCGTGCAGATTGCGATGCATCCAATCGGCGCTGCCGATATAGATTTCGGACTCGCCGCCGTTCTCGAAGTAGAAGATGCGGCTATGCTCGAGGAACCGGCCGACGATGCTGCGCACGCGGATGCGGTCGCTGATGCCACGAATCCCCGGCCGGAGCGCGCACATACCGCGCACGAGCAGCTCAATGTCCACTCCCGCCTGGGAGGCGCGGTACAGAGCCTGGACGACATCTTTGTCGAGGAGAGCGTTCATCTTGGCAATGATGCGCGCCGGACGGCCCAGGCGTGCGTGCTCGGCCTCGCGCTCAATCAGGCTCAGGCACTTTGCGGCCAGATCCAGAGGCGCCACCAGCAGCGGCCCGTAGCTCGGGTGCTCGGCGTAGGCAGTCAGGAAACTGAAAACATCATGCACCGCGCTGGTAATTTCCGGGTCGGCGGTCATCAGGCTGAGATCGGTATAGATGCGGGCGGTGGTTGCGTTGTAGTTTCCCGTGCCCAGGTGCGCGTAGCGGCGGGTTACGCCATCGGGATCTTTGCGCACCAGGAGACAAAGCTTGCAGTGCGTCTTCAAACCGACCAGCCCGTGGAAAACCTGGACGCCGGCATCTTCCAGATCGCGCGCCCAACGAATGTTCGACGCTTCATCGAAGCGCGCTTTCAATTCCACGACGGCGGTGACTTCCTTGTGCGCGGCGGCGGCCATCAGAGAGGAAACAACCATAGAATGCTCGCCGGTCCGGTAAAGCGTCTGTTTGATGGAGAGCACGCGCTCGTCTTCAGCGGCCGACTGGATGAACGAGAGCACCGAATCGTACGAATCGTAAGGATGGTGCAGGAGAATGTCGTGGCGCCTTATTTCCTCGAACAAATCGTGGGATTTCGCGGTCAGGCGCAACTCCCGCGGCACATAGGGGCGGTACTTCAAGTCGGGACGGGTTGCGGCATCGTAAATGTTGAACAGCCGGGAAAGATTCACCGGGCCGTTGACCGGGAAAATCTGCCAGGGGTCAAGTTCGAACACCGTGCCCAGGCGCTCGATAATCTCGGGGTCGGCCTCGGACTCGATTTCCATGCGAACTGCGTCTCCCTTGCGCCGGTTGTGCAATTCGGCGCGCACCGATTCCAGCAGGCTGCGCGATTCTTCCTCCTGCAAATAGAGGTTGCTGTTGCGGGTGACGCGGAAGGCGGCGGAAGAAACAATGTCGTAGCCCTGATACATGCGCATGGCATGGTGAACGACGAGGTCAGCGAGGAAAATGAAATCGATGGTTCCCTGGGAGGGTAGGCGGACCAGTCGCGGCAGAGCGCGGGGAACGGTTACCACTCCGGTATAGGTCAGCGAGGAGCGGCGGCGGCGGCGGAGCAACAAGGCCACGCACAGAGCCTTGTTGATCACACGAGGAAAGGGATGCGCCGGGTCTACCGTGACCGGAGTGAGTAGCGGATCGAGTTCACGCTCGCAGTAGTCGTCGACGAACGCCCGTGCCGCTTCATCCAGTTCTTCGATGCCGAGGACGCGAATTCCCTGCTCCGTCAGTTCGGGACGCAGGCGTTGGTTCCAGCAAGAATATTGCTCCTCGACGAACTCGTGGGTCGCTTCTTTGATCAGTTCCCGCTCCTCCAGCATGGTGAGCCCGTCGGCCGTAGTGGAGTTGTGACCGTCTTCGAGTTGTTGCAACAGGCCGCCCACCCGGACTTCAAAAAATTCATCCAGATTGCTGGCGGTGATGGCCAGGAATTTCACACGTTCGAGCAGCGGGTTGCGAAGATCCCCGGCCTCTTCGAGCACGCGCCAATTAAACTTCAGCCACGATGCTTCGCGGTTCAGAAGTGGGGCGCGATTGCTCAGAGTTTGTCGAACCATATACTCAAGGTAAAACGTTTACGGCTGTCCGGGAAGGACTTCGCGAGGCGACCGATGAAATAGTATACCAACCTACCCTCGAACCGCGCCCAGAGGCGCCCTGGAAGGCAGTGGTGCAGTTTGCCGTCCCTCAGCGGCTGAAGCCGCAGTGAAAATATGATGCTTACGGCACGGCTGAAGCCGTGCCCTTTCAAAACCGATTCAAACTGCGCCACTGCCCCCTGGAATGTTCTGAGGAAAGCCTCCCGGCCTGGGAATCTTTGCTGCTTTGAACTGCAATCGAATGCACACTCCGGTTTGCCTTGAATTCCCGAGGATGTATGTAAATCGGCGGAAACACGACGCTTAGCGAATTCCGTGAAGCCAGGGCAGGAGGGAGGGGCAAATGCTATGTCTATCATTGCAATAATGTCTATTACTACAATAGACTTTAGGGCATATTACTCAGAAAGGTTGCGAACCCATTGCAGCCCTCGAATGCGAAGGTCTCAAAAAGGAGAGAAGTGCACTCTATGAAATCAGCCAAGCAGTTCTTCCTAGTTCTGATACTGGCGGCGCTTTCCGCCGGCTTGTGGGCACAAACGTCAGCCCCTCCGGCTCCCCAGAAGAAGCACAAGGCCGCAGCGGCAGCGCCGACGGCGCCGGCACCCGCGGCGATAACAGCGGCTGATGTTCAGGCCTTGAAAGATGCCCTAGCCGCGCAGCAGCTGCAAATCCAACAGCTCAGCCAGCAGCTCCAGGCGGCTCAGCTCAACTGGCGCCAGGCGCAGGCTGAGGCCTCCGACGCTGCCAGCAAAGCCGCCGCAGTTCAAACCCAGGCCAGTCAAGAGCAGCAGACCATGGATGAAAAGACCATCGACGAGCTGAAAGGCGATGTGGCCGATCTCAAGATGGTAAGCAATACGGCCGCAAACCACGCCGTACTGCAAAACGCTGTGTTCCCACTGCAGGACTCGTCCCAGACCTCCGGGGGAGAGTCACCGCAAGTATTCAACAAACAGATGGAGAGCCCGATTACGATCCGCTTCCGGGGGATCAACATTACGCCGGGCGGATATGCCGAAGCGGCGTTTGTACGGCGCTCGCGAGCGTTGGGAGCCGACCTGCCTACACCGTTTAACTCCCTGACCATGCCGGGCGCATCGCAGAGCCAGATGTCGGAGTTTTTCGGTTCAGCCCGCCAGTCTAAGGTAACCACCTTTGTTGAGGGCCGCGTGGGGCACGTGGATCTTTCCAGCTACGTCTCCGCCGACTTCCTCTCGGCCGGCGTCACCTCCACATCTACGGAAACCAACAGTTACACTCTGCGTCTTCGCCAAGCGTGGGGCCAAGTCAAACTTGAGCATGGTTGGAGTTTCCTCGGCGGCCAGGCATGGAGCCTGGTGACGGAGGATGCGAAGGGAATTTCCCCGGACGATGACATGGGCAAAACCAACGATGTTCGGCCGAAGACGATCGACCCGTCGTATAACGTCGGTTTCGATTTCGCGCGGCAGTATGGCATTCGCGTGACCAAGAACTTCGGGGACAAGGTTGCGGTCGCATTCGCAATCGAGAATCCGCAGGCCACGCTGACCACACACGGGAATGCGGGCAATTTCCTGCTCGGCGAGAGTGGTGCTAGCAATAGTTACAACACCGGTGCAACTTACTCCTTCAATCCCGCACCCGATATCATCGCCAAGGTCGCCTTCGATCCGGGGTTTGGGCACTATGAGGTCTTCGGTCTGGTCGACCGCTTTACTGACCGTATCTTCCCCTGCGTGGAGTTTGCCGCCGGCTCGCCCCTGTGCACCGCCACGGGCGCCACTTCCGTGACCGGGGCTTACAACGCTTCCAAGGAAGGCGGTGGCGTCGGCGCCAGCGCACGCTGGACTTTTGCCAAGCACGTCACTTTTGGCTTGAAAGGGTTCGGCGGCAGCGGAGTCGGACGCTACGCTCCGGGCGGGCTTTCGGATGCCTCGATCAATCCCGACGGAACAATCCATTTGATTAGGAATTTGCACGGGCTGAGCACGCTCGAGTTGCACCTCAAGAAACTTGACATCTACAGCTACGGTGGAGTCGAGTATGCCGGCCGGTCCTATGGCTTCGATCCGCTTGCGGCCAAAGGTGCAGGGGCGAATGTGGGGTACGGCGCGCCGACGTTCAATAATACCGGCTGCACCAGCGAAGTCGCACCCGGTTCCGGTGGTTTTGCCCCTGGCACTCTGGCCAATTGCACGGCGGACACTCGTGCCCTGATCGAGGGAACCATCGGCTTCTGGTACCGCTTCTACAGCGGACCTATGGGCAGGTTCCAGTTCGGTACCCAGTACTCGTACGTGACTCGCAATACCTGGTCGGGCGACGGGGGCTTGGCTGCAGGGAGCAGCGGCCTCGAACCGAACGGGCTCGACGGGATGGTGTTCACCTCGTTCCGCTACTACTTGCCGTAGAAGCGAAAAGGTCCCGCGCCACGGTTGACGCGGGACCAGTATTCCCACAGCGGCTAAAGCCGCTATTGATTTTGCCACAGTTATGGCACGGCTGAAGCCGTGCCCTTTCAAAGCAAATTCAAACTGACCACTACGCCTGATTTAATGGACTTGCTTAATGGCTGCTTTTACCTTCTCGACCACGTTCTGCGGCAGCGGCGCGTAGCTGAGCTGAGTCGTCATCTTCTGGCCGTCGGTGACCATCCAGTTCAGAAAGTCAGCGATGATCTTGCCCTTCTTCGGGTCTTGCGCTTGCACCGGAATCAGCATCCAGGTAAAGCTGGAGATGGGATACGCCATCTTACCCGGAGCATTGGTAATGGAGACGCGAAAATCGGCAGGCATTTTTGGCGACGAGGCCGCCGCTTCGGTCACACTGTCGAGCGAAGCTTTCACAAAATTCCCGGCCGCGTTCTGGACCGATCCATACGTGATTTTGTTTTGCACGGCATAGATCAGTTCTACATAGCCGATCGAGCCCTGCAACTGCCGTATTTGTCCGGCGACACCTTCGTTACCCTTACCGCCCAAACCAACCGGCCATTTAACAGAGGTTCCCTTGCCTACCGTCGTTTCCCACTCCTTGCTGATCTTGGAGAGATAGTCGGTGAAGATGTAGGTGGTTCCGCTGCCGTCGGAACGGTGAACAACAATAATTTGCTGGTTCGGAAAATTCACACCCGGGTTCACTTTGGTGATGGCCGGATCGTTCCAGTTCTGGATCTTTCCGAGAAAAATGCCGGCCAGAGCTGCGGGAGTAAACTTGACCTCGCCGCTTATACCAGGAACATTGTAGGCAGGAACATCGGCGCCCAGCACGGTGGGAATGTGGAGGATCTTAACTTTGGCTTCCTTCAGTTGTTCATCGGTCATGGGGCCATCGCTGGCGCCGAAATCGACGGTGCCATTCAAGACCTGGCGAATGCCGCCGCCGCTGCCGATCGACTGGTAGTTGATCTGCACGTCCGGGTGCAGCTTGTTGTAATCGCTGAACCACTTGGAATACATGGGATACGGGAAGGTGGCGCCCGCTCCGTTCAGTTGCGTCTGCCCCATGACCGGCAGCGCCAATGCGAGACCTGCCAATAACAGCAGCGCGATGCGATATTTCACTCGACGAGTCCTCCTCGTGCTTAGTTGATTTAGGTGTGCAGTCTTGTTTTAAGAGTGAATTGTTAAAGGAAGGTTACAAAGGAGTGAATTTCTGATGAACCCAGTTGGTTTTGCAAGCACTTAGCGGCGCATCTTGTCGAGCCGGGCCAGTTCCCGGCTAAAGAGTGCGTTGTCGGGGAAGTCTTTTTGCAGCTGCAGCAGTAGTTGGCGAGCTTGCGGCAATTCTTTCTCGCGGACGTAGGCGATGGCCAGCAAAATACGCGCAAACGGAGCAAGTAGATACCCTTGAGCAGCGGTGATCTGGAGTTCAGCGATGCCGCCAACCTTGTCTCCTGGCACGCCCCCGAGGCGGAGCATCCAGCGCACTGGAGCTACCATTGATCCGACGATGTAACGGCTGACGCCGCCGGCCAGGTGAGCATCGTAGCAACTCGGATCGGCGGCGAGCAGTTGCTGCGCCCAGGCGGTTGCCTCCCGGGTGTAATGCAGCGAGGCCAGATTGTGCTTTTCGATCAGCGCCGTGAAATCGGAGCGCAGGCCGGCGGCGAAGGTCATCGCCAGAAGCGCGTCGCGGTCGCGAGAGTCCCGGCTTAGTCTGGCTTTTGCCAAGTCTTCCGCGCGACTGAGCTGTTGCTCGAAACGGGCGCGCTGTTGCGGGTCGGCGTCGTATTTTTTGCGCGCGGCGAAGATCGAGTCGTCTTCATAGAATTGCGCTTCCAGCACGCCGAGCCGGTTGAATTCCGAAAACAGAACGCCTGCCGCCTCGCTCACCGGTCCCATGGGATTCCCGGGATTGAGTTTCTCCCACGACTCGAATTCTTTTTGCGCGCCGGTAAAATCCAGATCGTAGAGCCGGCGGAATCCGCCATCAAGCCTCGCCGGAGGCAGCTCGCCAGCCGCCAGCGGAATCGTCGTCAGCAGGATGAAAGCCGCTAGGATTGCGACTTCGATTCCTTTCGAGCGGCGACCGAACCGGAACAGAGCGTGCATGAGGCGGCATCTAAACACGTGTAGCATTAGATGCGCTTTTTCCCACCTTTCGGTGGAAAGCGAGCACAAATCCGAATCTTCTGGCAAACTGCTTGACGGTGAGGACGACCTCCATTGAGCGATGAGCTTCGTTATGCGCCGGGCTGGCCCGGAATCCCGCCGCGCTGGACTTCGAGCGCCAAGACCGGCGCGGGCACGGCGCTGAACCTCCACAGCCGGGTTTGGTTCACGCTGAGTCATGGCATTCTGAATGAAATTTATTTTCCCCGGGTGGACCAGGCTTGTACTCGCGACTTGGGCCTGATTATCACCGATGGTCGTGGGTTCTTCTCAGAGGAAAAACGCCATTGCAACTTTCAGAACGTTCCCATCGAGCCGGGCGTGCCCGTTTACGAACTGACCAATACTGACATGCAGGGCCGGTACCGGATCGAAAAGGAAGTGCTGACTGACCCGTGGCGAAACGTGGTGTTGCAGAACATTCGGTTCGTGCCGCTACAGGGAAATCTGGGCGATTATCACCTCTACGCTCTGTTGGCTTCACACTTGGCAAATATGGGATATGGCAATACCGGGTGGGCGGGCGATTACAAGGGCAAACCCATGCTTTTTGCGCAACGCGATGCTTGCGCTCTCGCCCTGGCGTGCTCCGCTCCGCTGTTACAACGTTCTGTCGGGTTTGCCGGTGTATCGGACGGCTGGCAGGACCTTTCGCAGCATTTCCAGATGACCTGGGAGTACGACCGCGCGGAAAACGGGAACATCGCCTTAACCGCCGAGATCGACCTGGCCGCCTGCAACGGCTCGTTCATCCTCGCGCTTGGTTTCGGCGGCATCTGGGCAGAAGCTGGTCAACAAGCTCTCTCTTCCCTGCTCAGTTCTTACGAAACGCTTCGCAAGGATTACGTCTTTCACTGGCAGAACTGGCAGAAGAACTTGAAAAAGCTTGACGAAAAACCGCGGGAAAAAGACTTGTACCGGGCCAGTGTGGCGGTTCTGCGCACGCACGAATCCAAGGATTTCCTGGGCGGAATCATCGCCAGCCTCTCGGTTCCCTGGGGCTTCAACAAAGGCGACGAGGACCTTGGCGGCTACCATCTCATCTGGCCGCGCGATCTGGTCGAGAGTGCCAGTGGATTACTGGCCGCGGGCGCTGACGACGACGCTCTCCGCGTGTTGCACTACCTCGAGGCCACGCAGGAAGCCGATGGGCACTGGGCGCAGAACATGTGGCTGGATGGGCGTCCCTACTGGAGCGGTTCGCAGATGGATGAGACCGCCTTCCCGATTTTGCTCGTCGATCTGCTGCGCCGCGAATCGCCGCGCTGCTTCGGCGAAAGCGGCCGCTGGTGGCCGATGGTGCGCAAAGCCGCTGCCTTCATTGTCGTCAACGGCCCGGTGACACAGCAGGACCGCTGGGAGGAGGACGGTGGTTATTCACCGTTCACCATGGCCGCTGAAATTGCTGCCTTGCTGGTTGCCGCCGATCTGGCGCAGTCGATGGGTCAGTCTCGAGCCGCGGAATTTCTGCGCCATATGGCCGACACCTGGAACTTCAACATCGAACGACGCACGTACGCCGTGAACACCGATCTGGCGCGGCAGATCGGTGTCGAAGGCTATTACGTCCGCATCACGCCGCCTCCCAGCGGAGACGGCGCCGCTTCGCCCCTGCAGGGATTTGTTCCGATCAAGAACAGAGCCCTGAGCACAACGAATGCGTCGGCGGTGGAAATCGTTAGTCCCGATGCGCTGGCTCTGGTGCGTTTCGGTTTGCGCGCGCCGGACGATCCGCGAATGCTGAACACGGTCAAAGTCATCGATGAACTGCTGCGCGTAAACCTTCCCCAAGGTCCGGCCTGGTATCGCTACAACTGCGATGGATACGGCGAACACGAGGACGGGTCTCCGTTCGACGGCACCGGCATCGGCCGCCCGTGGCCGCTGCTGACGGGTGAACGCGCGCACTACGAACTGGCCGCTGGACGCACGGCTTCCGCCGAGGCCCTGTTGAGTGTGATGGAAAATTCGACCGGAACCAGCCGCCTGATTCCCGAACAAGTCTGGGACACCGGCGACATCCCGGAGCGCGAGTTATTCCCAGGCAAAGCGTCGGGTTCGGCGTGCCCGCTGGTGTGGGCACACTCCGAATACATCAAGCTGCGGCGGTCGCTGGCGGACGGCAAGATTTTTGATCAACCGCTGCAGACGGTAGAACGGTACTTGCTGGAGAAAGTGTCGGCGACGTACTACAACTGGCGCTTCAACAACAAGCCGCGTACGATGCCGTGCGGAAAAAAGCTGCGAATTCTGATGATCGAACCCGCCCTCGTGCACTGGAGCTTCGACGACTGGCAAAGCAGCCAGGACAGCGGCTCCAAGGACAGCGGATGCGATCTTCAGCATGTCGATCTGCCGACAGATACTCTCGCCACGGGGCGACAGATCATCTTCACGTTCTACTGGAAGAATGCCGACCGCTGGGAAGGACGCGACTACCAGGTAACCGTCGAGTAGCGCAGTGCCCACTTCCGAGCGGCGCTGCTAGAATTTCCCTGCTCATAAATTCGATTCGAGGCACCATGCGCATTCTTTACCTGTTTGTTATGGTCGTAGGGATGAGCGTTCTGACCGCATCCCAGACTTTGCCTGCACCTCAGGCTATTACCGATCCGAAACAAATTACCTCCAAGCCCGATGCCCGGGTGGAGAAGAATCTTTCCATCGAAAAGCTTTATATGACGCGCCAGGTGGGCGGTGTGACCTGGTCGCCGGATGGCAAAACGGTAGCTTTCATCAGCAATATGAGCGGCCGCAACAATCTTTGGCTCGTACCCTCGGAAGGGGGATGGCCGACGCAACTCACGGTGAGCGAGCAGCGCCAGACCAGTCCGACCTGGTCGCCGGACGGTAAATGGATTGCCTACATGTCGGATTACGACGGCGACGAGCAATGGGATATTTTTCTGGTGTCGCCGAAGACCGGGCGGGTGGTGAACGTGACCAACACACGGGAGATCGCTGAGGAAAGTCCCACCTGGTCGCCCGACGGACGCTATCTCGCTTACATGGTCAAGCCGAAGACGTCGTCCGTGTTCGAGATTGATGTTTATGACACGGTCATGCGCGAGGTGCAGCACCTGACCACCGGCACTGCGAAAGACCGCATGAACGTTGCGCCTATCTGGTCGGCGGACGGCAAGCTCGTCGTCTATACGCAGGAACAGGCGAAAGGGACGGACTCGAATGTGTTTCTGGTCGACGTTGCCAGCGCGCAAAGCGTGTTGCTGACGCCGCATGAGGGTGAGCGCACATACTCGGCAAGTGACGTTTCGCCCGACGGCAAGCACGTTCTGATTACCTCCAATGCGGGAAATGGCTACAACAACGTGGGCTTGCTCGACATCGCGAGCAAGAAGATTCACTGGCTTACGCAGGACAAGTGGGAAATCTCGGGTGAGAACTTTTCTCCCAACGGCAAGTTTCTGACCTACACCGCGAACGTAGATGGCAACACCGACATTTACCTGTATGACGTCGCATCCGGAAAGGCCCGTGCGTTGCCCTTGCCCAAAGGAGTGAATCAGGTTGCGGGCAGACCTTCGCCTTTCAGCCGCGACGGTTCCCGGTTGCTTTATTACCACACGGGGCCGACTGCTCCCGGCGATTTGTGGGTTTACACACTGGCCGCTCAAGGGGCGAAGGTCAAAGGCACGCGGGCAGGAATGCCCGCGCCACACGGGCCTTCACCACATGAACTATCGCATCAGCTTACACACTCATTGGTGGGCGGCGTGCGCTCGGAGGACATGGTCGAGCCTCACCTTGTTCACTATCCCAGCAAGGATGGCAAATGGACGATCTCGGCGTTTGTCTACATGCCCTATAACCTGCCGCACAACGCCGAACATCCGGCGATCGTCTACGTTCACGGCGGTCCGACTTCGCAGACGATGAATACGTTCAATCGCTTCGTCCAGTACATGGCCAATCAGGGCTACATCGTGATCGCGCCTAACTATCGTGGATCGACTGGGTACGGAAAAGAATTTCAGCAGGCGAATCTTTTCGATATGGGCGGAGGCGATTTGCAGGACGTGCTGGCGGCGGCTGACTGGATCAAGCAGACGGGCTACGTCGATCCGAAGAAACTCATTCTGATGGGCGGCAGCTATGGTGGCTACATGACGATGATGGGCGTCACTAAGGCTCCGGAGATGTGGGCGGCGGGCGTTCCGATTGTGCCGTTTGTGAACTGGTTTACCGAGATTCAGAACGAAGACCCGGTACTACAGCAGTCGGATTTGGCTACCATGGGCGATCCCGAAAAGAACAAGGCGCTCTACGAAGATCGGTCGCCCATCAATTTTGTGAACCAGATCAAGGCGCCGCTGTACCTGTTGGCGGGCGGCAACGATCCGCGCTGCCCCAAGGAAGAAGCGCAGCAGGTGGTGGACGCGGTGAAGAAGCGCGGCGGCGTGGTCGAATACAAAGTCTATGAAAACGAAGGCCACGGCTTCGCTCGCGTTGAAAATCAAATCGACGCCTACAAGCGCGTGGCGGACTTTCTGAAAGCGCACGTTCCGCCGGCGGATTGCAGTTGCTCGCTGTAATAAGCAAACATTTTGAGCCGTGGGATCCCGCCCTCACAGAAGCGCAAAGACGGGATCCGCTGAGACCAACAGCAAGGTCAAGGGCAGCGGACCGGAGTGTCCGCTCTAGGCCCGGGCTGCGTGGCGTTTTTTGACTGCTTCCAGGCGCAGCATCAGCATGTAGAGAACGATCCCGACGTTAACCGCGATAATCGCCAATCGAAACCAGGTTGAGTGGCGGAGAAAGTCGACCGCTTCGAAGGGGATGTAGATGCCGCCCGAAGCGATCGCCATCCACTCCGCCCAGGGACGGATATGCCACAAGCCGTAGGCCTCGACGAACCGGCCTGTCACGTAGATAGCCGCCACGGTGGCGATCTTCCACAGGCGAACGTCGCTAACGCTATGCATCAGGTTGATGAAGACCCCGAACAAATGGTGATGATGATGTGGACTAACGTGGAGAAATTCCAGGAAGCTCTCGGTCACTCCCCAGATGTCTTTGTGCCGCATGGAGAACAGACCCAGGCCGACGAGAACGACGATGACTCCTTTCGCGAACTCGACGGTAGCGACCGTGCGCACGCCTTTGATGTGTCCGGGATCGTGGATTCGGTAATGATGGATGTCGAACATGGGCCCTAGGGGGCATTCTAAAGCGCGGCCCCTAAAGGGGCCCTTGATTTTCGAAGAACTTGCGGTATCGCTAAAGCGATACTCTGATACGAAGCCCCTGACGCAAGGCTCCTAGTTCTCAAACTTGCTGGCGAACGGTGGCCCGCAACTCGGCGACGATCTCGGCCGCGGCTTGGCGGGCGGCGTCATTTTGTGTGACGTCGAACGAGATTGCCCCGACGCGGGCGTGCCCGCCGCCGCCATAGCGTTCGCAGATCTTGGCGAGATTGACGGTGGGTGGGAATTTCGCCCAAGGGTTCGACCCGACTGAAACTTTCACCCGGAACGAGCTCTTGCTGAGGCCGACACTATAGACCGAATCGGGATGCAGATAGTACGGGATGAATTTGTTGTAGCCTTCAAGTTCCAGGTCGGTAATGTCGAAAAAGATCGTGCCGTCTTTTTCTTCGGCGCGCTGCCGCAAAATGTCGATGGAACGCTGGTGGCGTTCGAGCAACGCGGGCAGGAGGGCGGCTACGAAGCGCTCCTCCAGAATGCTCGAGAGCGGATGGTAAGCGAGCAGAGGAATCAGTTTCTTGACGAAATCCCGGTCACTGGAGGATTCGATGGCCATGGTCAGCTTCATGGCCGGAGCCTTCATTTCCACCGCCGACTTCGCGTCCCGGTACAAGGCACCGTCGACAATGTCGGTCCAGTGCACCAGTTCGGCGACTGAGCTTGGGTCGAAACCGAAGCGTTCTTCCGCAATCATGGCAATAAAACTGGTGCAGGATTTGAACGCCGGATCGTAGAACTTGCGATTGCTCTGATCCTGCTCGAAGTGGGCGGCGTCGGCGGGGGAAAGAAAAGCGCTTTCGTGGTGATCGAACCACCAGGTGATCTTGGGCGAACTGGAATATTTAAAATCGACGATGGCATTCTCGTCGCCGTCAAACTGCTTCTCGTCAAAGAGAGCGCCGGCACGATGCAGCAAGCCGGAATAAACGAAGTCCACATCGTTGCGGATTCGTTCCCGGTAGAAACGGCTGAACAGGGCGGCCGAGCAAGCCCCATCAAAACATTTGTCGTGATAAAAGACCCGCACTCGCAAATTGGCTTCCTTACCCGTTTCTCCGGATGTGAAGTGAAAAACAAATAGAGTTGCTGGTTTGGAGAATTATGTCAAGGGCAGATGTTGAGCGGAGAGGCAAAGTTTTAGGGTTTCAGAGTTTCAAGGTTTCAAGGAAAGGACACCGTGAAACTCTGAAACTTTGAAACCTGTCCGTTATCACTTCTTCCGGCGCCGTATTTTAAAGTCGAAACTGACTACTCCGTTCTGGTCGCGCAAGGCCACGATCGAAATGTTCCGCGTAATGTTGTACTCCACCTGGATGATCTGCTGGTTGGAAACGGAGACGTTGGTGCTGTAGGTGAGAGTGACATTGCTCGCCACTTGCTGTTCGACGGTGACCTGCGGTCCTCGAACCACGTTGGTTTCACTGGCCAAGCCCTGAGGATCGATCTTGACCCGGCTGGCTCCGAACAAACGCTGGAGGCGGCTGTTGACGGTGCTGTTGAGAGCTTGATTGATGAGCAGGTTGGAGGCCTCTCCGCCGAGCCCAAACGAACCGGCCGACGTCGCCGAGGCGGACTCTTCTTGGGTGCGGCCCAGCGCCAAAAGAGCAATGACGTCGGCTTCGGGAAGCTGCGGCTCGGATTGCCAGGAGGGCTTCAGGCCGTTGGGAACACTGGCGTCACCGCGGAGCTGCACGGTAATGTCGTAGTCGCGCACACGCGTGGTCGCGGTCAGGTCGATGATGGGTTGCGTCTTGGCCGGATTGGCGAAGGTGACGTCGCCACGCTCAAGGCGATACTTAGTCCCGTTGAAAGAGATCTCTCCTTCCAGAACCTCTACCCTGCCCAGAATTGCCGGACGGTCAGCCGTGCCGCGTACCCTGAGGTCCGCGTTACCTGAGAGCCTGGCGATGGCGGTTTGCATCTGCAGTTCGGGCGTCGTCAGCACGTGAACATCGAGCTTCAGCCGGCTTTGCACACTATTGCTCTGAGTCACGGCGACCACCTGCTTGCTCTTCTCGATATAGGCAGCGAAGTCAAATCCGGGAGTGACGGCCAGCTTGGTGACCACAATATCGCCACTCAGCACGGCGGAATTTGTAGTGCCGGTCAGGCGGAGATCCGCGTTCGCCGTAGAACTTACACCCGGGGGATAACGCAGGCGAACATCATGCGCGGTCGCGCCGAAATCGATTAGGAATGCATCGCCGCCCTGGTAAGTCGCGGAGCCGGTTAGGGCCACGGTGCCGCCGCCGGTCGAGCCGCTGAGGCTCTCGATCTGGATCCGGTTGCGATCGAACCGCAGGACGCCGTTCAAATCGCTCAGACCGCTGGGAAAATCGTTGTGACTGACGAAGGTATTTTTCACGTCGAGACGACCTTGCAGAACGGGCTGCGAGAGCGAACCACCAGCATTGAGACTTACGCCTAAAGTGCCGCGCGCCAGGATTTTGGGGTTGAGGGATTGCAACAGCGTCATATTGACGGAGCCGTCCAGACGGAGATCGAGCTCTTGCGCGCCGCTCAAATGGGCCCGGCCGTGTGCGGTGAAATCGGTTTCACTGCCCGCCAGGTGGAAGCTTTCGAGCAGCAGGGTTTGATCCGCGACTTCGAAGCGGATAGGCTCGACATTCTGTACTTGCACGTGGGCGACCTCGGCGCTGAACGACTGCAGTTCGGCGGTCACTTTCAAATCGCGCGGATTGCGCAGGGGACCGCGAACCTGAAGCGCCCCGTCCACGGGCGCGTGTCCGGTGATCTTTCCCGGCAGGTAAGCGCGAAGTAGTGAATCGGTGTCGAGATGATGGAAGGCGAGGTTGAGATCCGCGGGAAATTCACGCTCTAAGGCGACGTTCCCCGCAATCGTCAAGTCGGCATGCTCGAAGTCGGAGTGCGCCTTGAGATCGAGTTGCCGGCCATGGGTGACCGCATCGAGGTAGAAATCTCCGGTGCGTTCCTTGTCGAGCGCGAGATCCCTGAGATGAACGTGCGCTTCGAGTGAAGGCTGCGCGGCAGTACCGCTGGCCCGTACGGTAAAATCGGCGACCCCATCCGCCGTGAACCGGCTCGTCTGTAAGCGCGGGAACCGGGCAAGATCGAGGTTGCGTCCGGAAAGATTCAAGCGAAACTCGTTTTTCGAAAATTCGTATTTCGACGTGCCGAGGTTCGCCGTACTGACGGCGACGCTTCCGGAAAGAGGAGTGCCGTAGGCACTGGCATCGATGTTATTGAACTGGAGCTCGCCACCGGAGAGGCGGAGATCGCTTTTCAACAAAGGCACCCGCACTTCGTAGGCCGTGGCATCGTGGATGTCGAGGTGTCCATCGCCGTGCGGATTGGCCGGCGTGCCCGAGAAGCTGGCCGATAGATTCAGAGTGCCGGTCAGCGGCCGCGCTATTCCGGCCCACTGAACCACCTCTGCGACGTCGCCATTGCGAACGTCAAAGTGCAGGGTAAAAGGCGCGCCTTCGAAGAGTACGCCCTCAGCGAGCGCGGTACTGCCTTCGAAGTGCGCGGTGGTGTGCCCATGAATGAACGAGCCATTGCGCGCACCGAAGTGACTGCTGGAGTACTGGAGGGTGGCGGAGATTGCGTCCCCATGGACCACTCGCGCCGGGATACGTTCGGTCGCAGGCAAGGTAGCGTCAAAGTCGTAGACTTCGAGATTTCCGCTGACAGAAAGGGCAGCGAGTCTGCCGCTGGCAGTGCCGGTAAAACTGGCCCAGCCGTGGATGGCAAAGGGCAAGGGCTTCGAGCCATAGGCGGCTTCGAGCAGCGGCGTCCATTCCTTTACGTTGTGGGTGGACAACGAGAATCGCAGGGATGAGGCCGTGGACAGATTGCCGGAGGCAGTGATTTCCGAGCCGGGCGTTGTAAGGTGAAGCTGGCTCACTTCCAATTCGTCGTTCGATCCGCGATAGGTGCAATCAATCTGGCCGCGTACCGGAATTTCGTTCGGAACCGGATTAAGCGGGGGCGCAATCCCAAGGTTCAGATGAGTCTCCGCGTCACGGATCGAGCCCGCCCAGAGCATTTCGACATTGCCGCTGGTGCTTCCGGAAACGTTGAGGCGATCCAGAGGGAGTTTGTTCGAGCTCAGCATTTCCAAGGCCGGTAATAGCGGGAAGCCGGTTAATTGCAGGCGCACCGAGCCGCGCTGAAGAGTTTCCGGCGGGACGGGTGCGGCCCCATGGTGCCGCACTGGAGTTGGGGAGAGCGGACTCTGCCAGTTGCTCACATCGACGTCGCCCACCAGGTCGCCCCCGAACAGGTTCGCCTTGATCGAAGAAACGCGGAAGCGGTCTGGAGTGATGGAGAACTTTGCGCCGAAGCGGCCATTCCGCGTCAACAGCTTCTCGTTCGACCATTCGATGTCTTTCGCCTGCACCGTTCCCTGGGTGGAAAAAGTCCGGAGGTTCCAAGAACCTTTGCCGTCGAACTGGGCCGTACCCTTGTGGACGGCGCCTATGAAGCTCTGTGCTGGCCGCGCCCAGGGGGCAAGTTCGCCGAGATCCGCGAGGACATGGTAATCGCCACTCAGTTGGGGGTCATGGAAGTCCTCGAGGCGGCCGGTGAAATGAATTTCAGATTTTCCGCACACTATCGTCAAAGTGCTGATGTCAGCATGTCCGCGGGCCAGATTCAGCGATGCATTCGCCCGCCACACCAACGAGGGATAATGCTGAAAACGAGTGGTGACGCTTCCGGCGACTACCTGGGTCTCGTATTGCCGCTGCAATAAGGAGTGATTCAGAATCAGCGCCAGATCGCGGGCGGAAAAATCGAGCGGTATTTTCTTGTCCTCCCACAGAAGCTCGCCGCGCTGCACTTCGATGTGTGCGACGGCAAGCGAGAAGAGTTGCTCCACCGGCCCTTCGGATTCCGCCCTCCCGATGAAACGCCCGAACGACGGGCTCATTTGCGGCGCCGGAACGTTGGTAGAGCCATCGGGATAATCAACGATGTGGACGACGGGATGCTCGAGCGTCAGGGAATGCAGTCCGATGGTGGTGCTGAGGAAGGAAATGATTTTCATTTCCGCCTGTAAACGATCGACCCGCACAAATGGGGCCTGATCCGAAGATTCGCGACCATGGATGGTCAGGTTGCGAGCGTCCACGCGCAGGCGGAATGGAGTGATGTGCAGTTCCTCGAGTTCAACGCGGCCGCCTGTGATTTTCTCCAGGGACGCGACCACCCGGCGGCGCATCACCTGTTGAAAGGAATCGGTAGTAACGTACCAGGCGAGCAGGCTGAAACCGATCAGGCTGAAGACGCAGAACCCCAGGAAAAGGTGCCTCAGGATGCGCCGACGCACGGGAGGAATGAGCTCGATTGAGGGTTCGATCAAAGGTTCGGGCGACGGTTCGTTCGGGGGTTCGGTCGAGGGTTCGGTCAACGGTTCCGCTCTCCGGCGGTGGATTCGGGAGTCAGGATATGGCTCCCCGAGCGCAGACTCGCGAGCCATCCCGAGAGCAATTCGTTCATTTTTCGCTCGGCCAGCAAATCCTTAATTCGACCAAAGACTTCGGTTAACGGGGTGGCGCTGGCGCCAGCCCGCTTCATCTGCGGCAGCAACTGATCGTGGTAGTAAGTCTCGACCGCATGCTGATCAATCTGGATTGTGGGTCGCAGACGGTCTTCCACCAGTTTCATCAACTGGATCTGGTCGCCGAGACGCTTCTCCAGTGCGCTTTGGGTAATCCCATAACGTTGCAACTGGGCGTGCCATCCCTGGTCGGTGGCACAATCGGGATGAAGTTTGCGAAGGTCGTTGCGCACCTCGGCAACGCGGGCAGCGACTTCGTCAGAAGGGGCTGGTTGAGACGGCCGAACCTGTTCCCGCAGCAGTTCCTGATCGATCAGACGATCGAGAGCCGCATTGCGCTCGGCCGAAGTGAACGAGTCCGGATCGCGGCCATTCGCGAGGGCCTCGAAGGCTACTTCCTGCTCCCAATCGCTCTGTAAAATGACGTGTTCGTTAACCTTGGCGACCACGCGATCCACGATCTGACCGGCCATGGCCGAGAGCGCCAGGGCCATGCATAGCGACATCGCCACTGCGCCATGGTTTCCGAGTTTGGTCATTCCGAATTGGATCCTTCGGAGCATCATCAGAAAGATTGCCCGACGCTGAATGAAAAGTTAAAATGCCCGGCGCGTTGATAGCCAAACTGCCCCGTCTGCCCATTCGTACCTGTCACGATGTTGGTGTAGCTGGGAAAGTAGGGCGGATTCAAATTGTATCCGAAGTCGAAGCGCAACGGTCCGATGGGCGTCTGATAGCGCACTCCCAGGCCAACCGCGTGGGAAGCGTAGTTGTAATTGCAGTTCAGGTGCGTGACCTCTTGAAAACAGAACTGTTGGTTGGGCTGGTGAAAGCGCCCCAGGCTGGGAAGCATTTCCTGCGGGCGCGCAAACACATTGCCCATATCGTGAAATATGGTAAACCCGACGCTATCCTGAAGGTAAGGCACAGTAACGTTTGGAAAACGCAGCTCCAGATTATTGAGGAACACAGCGCTGCCGCCGACGGGAAACCCGGTGAATGGATCGCGTGGTCCTGCTTGATTTAACCCGAATCCGCGATGAGAGTTGCCGCCGCCGCTGTAGAAACGCTCCGGCAGAGGGATAAGAGATTCGCCGGCTGAAGCCGCTTGCGCTGGATCCAGTACGACCGTGCTTCCAAAAGGGTTCTCAATTCCGACGCTGGTGGAACGGGCGAAGACGAGTCTTTGTCCGGTGCTGCGATTGCGATACAAAGTGTAATAAGTGGAATTCTTGACCAGCACCCGGCTGAAGTCGGCCTCGGAGCCGAAATAGCTGGAGGCAACGCCGCCTTCGACCGTGGTGTAGCTGCCACGAGTACTTTCCAGATCGTTATCGCGGCGGTTGCGAATGAACAGAAAGTTAGGTGTTCCTACCCGGGTGGGCGTGGAGAGAAGCGGAATGAGGTTGGCGGTGACCTCAATATTGCTGGCTTCCACGCGGCGATAACTGAAACGGTAGGCGAACGTCGTCAGTTCGCGGTCCTCTTTCTTGTACAGGACTTGCAAGACCTGGAACGTGCCCTCCAGGCGTTTCGAGGTAAAGGTGGAGACGTCCACGGTGTTGTCGTAAACCCCGGTGGCGGTGAAACGGAGGTTGTCGAGGTTCAGGAGTTTGGGAATGGTGTAACTGATGATTGCTCTCTGCTGCAATCGTCCGAGATTGCCCTTCATGGTGATGGTCTGGTGGCGACCGTCTACGTTAATGCGGCTAACGCCGAGAGAGACCATGGGGCTGACACCGGTCTGCCCAAGTGGCTGGTTGGTTCCGAATGAGGGCTGTCCGGTCTGAAACTCGAAACCGACGCCGTAATCGAAGGTGTAACGCTCCGCCTCGCGCGCTGTAACCAGCACGTTCTTGCGCGATTCGGTGCCTTCCGGGTTCTGGATGGCGGTATCCACCTGCTTGAAAAGGCCAAGGTCGTAGAGACGCCGCTGGCTCTCGAGCATGTCCTGCTGGCTGAGGGGCACGCCCGGTTGCACGCGCATTTCCCGGCGGGCGACTCCGGAGCGGGTGTAGTGCAAGCCGTCGAGAAAAACCTGATTGACAAAAAACTGTTCACCTTCGTGGATCGTGAAAGTCACACCCACCCGCGGCAAGTTATCCGTCGAAGGAACCGGATCATAGGCGACGTCGACGGAGGCATTGGGAAAGCCGTTATCGAAATACCTTCCGAGAATGGTATCGCGGTCATCGGCCAGGCTCGATTCATCAAATCCCTGTCCTTCGGCAGTTTGAATTTCTGGTAACTGTTCCTGCGGAAGGGTGTAACTGCCGTCGATACGCACCCAGGCAACGCGCGTCTGGGGACCTTCTTTGATGGTGATCTGAATGGCCAGCAGAGACGGATCGTTCTGGTAGTTGGTAAGGAGTTTGCTGGTAACTTCGGCCTGCCGGTAGCCACTGGCGCGATAGAGATCCTGGATGCCGCGCACGTCCTCTTCGAGCAACAATTCGCTGTAGCGCCCGTGAGCGAACAAGCGCCCGGCGGATTGGTCCTGCATGCGCGAGCGAATCAATTCGTCGGGAAAAAAATGATTGCCGGCAATGCGAATGGCAGCGAGTTTGTGGCGGTCGCCGGGATTGACGGCATACACCACCTGCAAATTCTTGCCGTCCCCGGCGCGGTGCTGGGACACGCTAACCGCGGCCTCGAAATAACCCAGAGTCTGAAGATGGTTCTGGATGTTGCGTCGGCCCTCGTTGAGCAGATCATCGTCGAGCGCGCCTTCTTCGTAGATTGGCACCAGCCGACGGAGCACGCGCTGGCTGAGTTTGAAACCGTCGGCGGAAATCTGCACCACCGGACCGCGATCCACTTTGAAGGAGTAGTCCACCGCGTTGTGCTCGGAATGATAAGTGCGGCTGGCCAACTCGACCTGGACGAGCAGGCGGTTCTGCTTCTGATAGCGAGCGCGAATTCGTTGCAGAGCGCGCGTGATGCGATTCGATGCCACGCCGTCGCCAGAATGCAACTGGGCGATCTCCTTGATTTCCGCTACGGAGTAGCCGGCATCGCCTTCGAGGGTAATCTCTCCGACGATAGCCCGCGGCCCACGGACAACATGGAAGGTCAGGTTGACCTGGTGTTGCTCGGCGTCGCGCTGTTCAGAGATCGTCACTTTCGACTGGTGGAATCCATTGTCTTCCAGCACTCGTTGGATGCCTGCCAGAGCGCGGTCCAGTTTCTCCGGAGAGTAGAGTTCGCCGAGTTGTAAGCGGGTGGCGCTGGCCAGTTGGTTGGCGGATGGATTGGTAGAGACGCCTTCGATCAGCACCATGCCTACAAAAAAATTGGCAACCGTCAGAAAGCGCAGCCGGATGCCGGCGGTCTCGGTGCGATCTACTTCGGCCTGAATGTCGGAGAAGCGTCCGGTGGCATAAAGAGCCTGCATGGCGTCGTGCAGTGCGTCACGGGTGAGAGGTTCGCCGATTTTGAGGGGCGTGGCCGCCAGCAGCGACGCTGCTTCATCTGGCGGGACGCCTGGCAACTCGATTTGATCAATCGTTAATCCAAGATAGGGCGCGATGGTTCCGAATTGCGCTGCGGACTGCGCGGACGATTCGGCGGGTTGCTGCGCGGCGGAGGGTAAGCCCTGCGCCGAACTTGTGCCGTGCGCAAGAACCAGCAGCAGGAGTGCGAAGACAAACCCAGGAATGTTGAATATAACGAATCCAGAATTGCAGCGACCGCAGCGTACCGTCGAGCTGCGCTCGGCCTGGACGGCCGGGGCGGCCGTCCCTACGCAACCCCAGGTCGAGTTCGATGAATCGCGAAACAGCACACGTTGCTCGCAAGAACGAAGTTGACGACCGGAACCTATAATACTGGCTGGAAAGCCTTTGAAAGGGTAATCTCCAAGGTAAGCCTTTGGAAATAGACGACCGTTACTCGCGGCAGGTGCTGTTCCAGGAGATCGGGGCGGAGGGCCAGAAAAAGCTGGCGCAGGCGCGCGTGGTCATTGTGGGATGCGGCGCCACCGGTTCTGCGCTGGCTTCGTCGCTGGCGCGGTCGGGCGTCGGGACGCTGCGGATTCTCGACCGCGACTATGTCGAGCCGAGCAATTTGCAGCGGCAGGCTTTGTTCGACGAACATGATGCACGCGATTCCGTGCCCAAGGCGATTGCAGCGGCGCGGCAAATCGCGCGCTTCAACTCGCAGATTGTCGTCGAGCCCCACGTTGCCGACCTGATCCCGGCGAACGTCGATTCCCTGTTGGGCGGCTGCGACCTAATCCTGGATGGTACGGACAATTTCGAAACTCGCTACCTGATCAACGACTATGCGGTGAAAAATTCCGTGGCATGGATCTATGCCGCCGCGCTCGGCAGTTATGCCGTGACCATGAACATCCTGCCCGGCGAAACGGCTTGCCTGGCATGCATCTTCCCGGAGTCCCCGAGTGGAACCGTGGAGACCTGCGAAACCGCCGGCATTTTGAATTCTGCCGTGAACCTGGTGGCGTCGATTGCGGCAACTGAGGCGCTGAAGTTTCTGGTGGGCGCTCGTTCGAAGATGCGGCGGACGCTGCTTTCTTTGGATTGCTGGACGAATGAACGGGCGGAGATGGCGGCGATCGCTCCGCGGGCCGGATGCCGCGCTTGCTCGGGAGACTTTGTTCACCTGGCGGGGGAAGGACGGCCGCACATTACGTTGTGCGGCAGAAATTCGGTGCAGATCCACGAGCGGCAGCGGCCAGTGGACTTTGCCGAGATGAGCACCAGGCTTCAGCCTCATGGCAAGGTTCGCCACAACGAGTTTGTGCTGAAGTTCTGGCACGAGCCGTATGAGATGACGCTGTTTCCGGACGGGCGGGCCATCATCAAGGGGACGACCGACACGGCTGTTGCGCGCAGTTTGTATGCGCGATATGTAGGGAGTTGAGGAACTGCGGCTGTGTCAATCCGTTGCAGGTTGTGCGCAGCAGTTTTCACTGGGCTCGATGACTGTCCTCGCCTGAATCACAGCGGTTTAGCCGAGAGCACCGTGAATCTTCGGGCATCCTAGCTGTCTTCGACACTACGCCAACTGGCCAGAAAACTGCAGTCGAAAGGGAAGGTGTTAGGCCCAGTGGAGGCAGTATGCGACCCTATTTGGTTCTGATGGCGGTAGCTTTGACGGCGGTGGGAGCTTTCGGGCAACAGCCCTTTCCTCATCCAGCTTACGGCCCTTGCCTTTATGGATGCGGCCCGTACATCCCGCTGGTGACCACGCCGGAGATCTCCCTGCAAGCGGTTAGCCCGAATCCGGTGGGCGCGAGCAACGCCACTACAGGATTAGTTGCTGGCGCGACCAACGCGACGCTTTCCGAGACTCAGGGGTCGACGAGTTCGGAGTACACCGCGCCCGTGTGGTACCAGGGCGGCGCGGCTCCAATCATGACGCCGCAAGTCCATCTGCAGCCCGAGCGGCTGGGACGCGAGGGACACGTGATGCACGAAGTTGTGCGGGAAGAACGTCCGCGGGAAGGGCGTTTAACTGAAGAACATGGCCCCCGCGCAGAAGCACGCGGCGGCTGGAACTATTTCCCAGGACGGGAGCACACGGCGAGCGCCGTACAAGCAGCGAACGAAGCGAAGGGTTTCAAGAAGGCTTCCCGCGTCTATACCAACGACGACGTCGCGCGCCAGAACGACGCCAACGGCACCGTAAAACACGGCGGCAAGACGGAAAAGATGTAGAAGGGCAGCTTCTGGCTTCTGGCTTTTAGCTCTTGGCTCTTAGCTTTCGGCTCTTGCTCACGGCTGCTTGCCGCGATCGAGAGCCGTTGCTTTTTGCGAATGACATTCTTCTTCTCTTCAAAAGCCAGACATTCTCTAATCTAATCTGCTATCTTCGTCGGTTGATTCTCTCCACACATGCTACGCAGGCGCCGGTCGGCGCCGAGGATACGTGCCTTCATGCCTGAGCTTGCTCGTCCTGAACCTTCCCGTCTCTATCGCTGGACAGTGCTGTTGTTCGTCAGCGTGGCGATGGGCGGCAATTACTACATCTACGACAGTATTAATCCGCTGGAACGCATTTTTATCGACAAGCTAGGGTTTTCGGCCACGGCTTTCGGTTGGTTGAACTCGTCCTATAGCGTAGCCGCAGTGGCGACGCTGCTGATCGGCGGCATCGTCATTGACCGGATTGGGACGAAGAAGGCGCTTACGTTCTTTGCCTGCCTTTGCCTGCTGGGCGCCGCGTTGACAGCGGCTCGGGGAAGGCCCGGAGTGATGATCGCCGGCCGCACCGTGCTTGGGTTGGGCGCGGAATCCATGATCGTTGCGGTCACGACTGTGCTCGCCAAGTGGTTCAAGGGCAAAGAACTCAGCTTCGCCTTCGGGATCAACCTGACCATTGCCCGTCTGGCATCGGTGGCGGCCGACAACTCGCCGACCTGGGCTCACCGAGCGTTTTATCCTAACGGGCCCACAGGCGAACCGAGCTGGCAAGGACCGTTATTCATCGCTGTCGGCGCCGCGGTACTAGCCGTGTTCTGCTCGGGAATCTACTGGGTGCTCGAAAGCCGGGCCGAAGGCCGCTATGAACTTGGACAGGCCGGGTCCATTGACAAGCTGGAGTTCGGACAGATTTTTCGCTTCAACCCATCGTATTGGTTCGTGGTCGGCCTGTGTTTCACTTTCTATTCCGCGATTTTCCCCTTTCGGACTTTTGCGATCGACTTCTTCACCAATAAGATTCTGGCAGTCCATGGCGGCGTGAGCGCTACGGAGGCGATGCGCGTCCTGGCGCATGAACAGGCGGGCTTCTTCAACAGCCTGCTTCCCTTCTCCGCCATGATCGCGACTCCGCTCTTCGGATTGCTCTCGGACAAAATCGGTAAGCGTGCACTCTTGATGATGTTCGGGTCTGTCCTGCTCATGCCGGTTTATCTGCTGATGGGATACAGCAACGTTACCCTCTACGTGCCTGTCTGCATGATGGGGGTGGCGTTCTCACTGATTCCGGCAGTCATGTGGCCTTCGGTCGCTTACATCGTCGACCAGAGCCGGCTGGGCACTGCCTACGCCTTGATGACCCTGATCCAGCAGATCGGTTTCTTCATCCTGAACTTGCTGATCGGCACCGCCAACGACTACACCCATGCCGGGCTGGGTAACCCGAGGGGATACGGGCTGGGCATGTGGATCTTCTCCATCCTCGGCTTCGTGGGGCTGACCTTCGCCATTCTGCTGCGGATTCGCGAAACCGGACCCCACGGGCACGGACTGGAGACGATCACGGCCAAGGGGTAAGGGTCGGTTGGGTAGCGCGGACTGTCCAATCCGCGCAAAGAGCTGCGGCGCTGCAGACACGCGGACAGGAGTGTCCGCGCTACACTGGTTACGAAGGTGATCTTTGCCGCGTCCGTCTTGGGTACTTTGGCCGGATCGGTCATCCGGCAAACTACGGTTTTTGGTATTCTGACGACCTAGGAACGGTCGAGAGCTCTGCTGCGACTCCCTCGGCAAATTTGTACAACGGAAAGAGTTCGAAGCCGCATCTGAACCAGTAGCGGCCGGAAAAGGCGACTTGACCGACCCGACGCAAGGCATCTCCGAACGAGAGGCGATTGAGCAGGCCAAGCAAGGCAACGAAGCAGCTTTCGAAGTCTTGTATCACCTGCACAAACGCCGGGTGTATTCGCTATGTTTGCGCATGGTTTCCAATCCCGCGCAGGCCGAAGATCTGGCCCAGGAAGCATTTCTCCAGCTATTTCGCAAGATCGGAACCTTTCGCGGCGAGTCCGCCTTCTCTACCTGGCTGCATCGCATGACGGTCAACGTCGTCTTGATGCAACTGCGCAAGAAGGGCCTGCCGGTGGTGTCGCTGGAAGAAACTCTGGAAGGCGAGGACGAAGCTCCCAGAAAGGAATTTGGTTCCAAAGACGTGAAGCTGACGGGTTCCATCGACCGTCTGCAATTGCAACGGGCGATTGACCGGCTGCCGCCGGGCTATCGAACGGTTTTTGTGTTGCACGATATAGAAGGATTCGAGCACAACGAAATCGCCGAAATGGTGGGCTGCTCGGTGGGTAACAGCAAGTCGCAACTGCATAAGGCACGGTTGAAGCTGCGGGATTATCTGAAGTTCATGAGAGCCGAAAAGGCCAAGACGGGATAAGGGAAGTTGCGGTATTGGGGAGAGGTTGCTATGACGTGTGCAGAGGTAGAGCGAGTTCTGTCCGAGCTCCGCGACGGTGCGCTTCCCGATGAGGTTGAAGGGCATGTGAGGTGCTGTCCCGCTTGCTCGGAGCTTGTGTCGGACCTGAATCTGATCGCGAGCGAAGCGCGGCAACTGGCAGCAAACGAAGAACCGGCGCCCAGGGTGTGGGTGCGAATTGCCGCCGAGTTGAGGGCCGAAGGGTTGATTCGCGATGCCGGGGTTGCGCCCGCCCGGCCCGTTGTTGTCCCAGTCCCCACATCTTCTGGCCGGCGATGGAGCGCCTGGTGGCTGGCGCCCGTGGCGGCGGCAATGCTGGCAGCAGGCTCTTACGTCGTAAGCCATAAGCCAGTTTCCCAGGTAGCGAGGCAGCAGACTCCGGCAATTCCAGTGACCGCCCCGGCTGCAGTAACTGCCGCGGTCACCCCCGCTCCCGTGCCTGTTTCGGCCCCTCGGCAAGTGGCACGGAAGTCCGCTAAGCCAGAGTCCGTTAGAACAGCGGCTGTGTCTAGACACGAGGTAGAGCCAGCGCCGAGTGTGGAGGATCAGCAGTTTCTTACCGCGGTTTCCACGCTTTCCCCTGCAATGAGGACCACTTATGAAATTCAGCTGCAGGCGGTGAATGCCGACATCCGGGAAACACAGGCTTATGTGGATCGGAATCCGGGAGATATGGACGCTCGGCAGCATTTGATGGATGCATATCAACAAAAAGCACTTCTTTACCAGATAGCGTTGGATCGTATTCAATAGTGCAAGGGCGACCGGCATTCCCGGCCGCAGGGGCGGCATCTTATGGCGAGTCTTCATGGCGCGAGCGTTCAGTCAGTAAGTTTGCGACAGACAAATCTTGGGCAAGCGAATCTTCGGAAGGCGACGGTCGTAACTCTGGTTCTGACAGCTTGTCTGTCTTCCGCGGCTTTCGCCGAGAGCATGAAGGAATACAGTTTTGCGGTCGGTCCCAACGCCAATATTTCCGTGGATACGCAATACGGTGCGATTTCGGTAAGGCCGGGCAGCGCCAGTCAAGTGCTGGTGAGGGCCACGCTCAAGTCGGAGAAGGTGGAAGTCGACCTCCAGCAGAATGGCAACCGGATCGAAATCGCGTCGCACCTCCTATCGGGCGCCGACGAACAAACCGGCCAGGTTGACTACGAAGTGCTGATTCCGCCCGACGCTACCGTCAGTCTCCATTCCTCGACCGGTCCGCTGTCGGCGGAACACCTGCAAGGGGACTTAACCCTGGAAGGTCCCGATGCCATGGTGAATGTTAGCAACGTCGAGAATGGACACGTGCACGTCCGGACGATGCGCGGGCCGATCCTGCTGACCGATGTACGCAACGGCCACGTGGAGATCGCCTCCATCAGCGGCGACGTCCATCTGAAGTCGGTCACGGGACCGCTGGTGCAGGTGAATTCGGGCAGCGGAAAGATTTTCTACGACGGCGACTTCGGCTCCGGCGGCGACTATAAGTTCACCACCCACACCGGGGACATCGAAGCCGTAGCGCCAGCGGATGTCTCGGCCGATTTCAGCGCGCACTCGGTGCTGGGCCGGGTGCACAACGATTTCCCTCTGCAACCGAAGCAGCACTCCCGGTTTTCCGTTGAGGCGGGACGTTCCTTCTTTGGCACGGTCGGCAAGGCGGCCTCGAAGGTCGTGCTGCGCTCTTTCAGTGGTAGAATCCGCCTCAAGCAACGCTGAATCAGAAAGAATCAGGTCTTAGGTCTCAGGTCTTAGGAAGGGCTCGATTGTCCTGAGACCTAAGACCTTGATGGAGCGCCATGGGAGTGCGCGCGGTGTTTCTTGTGGGATTTATGGCTTCGGGCAAGAGCAGCGTGGGGCAAGAGCTTGCCCGGCGGCTGGATTGGGATTTTGTGGATCTGGATGCCCGAATCGAGTCCCGCGAGCGGCAAACCATTCCCGAGATTTTTCGAGAGCGAAGGGAATCCGGTTTTCGGTTCGCCGAAACCAGCGCACTCCGGGATCTGACGGAATCGCTGAACCGCGACACGGTGGTTGCGCTCGGTGGCGGAGCTTTCGCGCAAGAAGAGAACCGCGAATTGCTTCGGCGGTGGCCCTCGGTTTTCCTGGAGGCGCCCGCGTCCGAACTCTGGCAACGCAGCCTGACGGACGGCGTAGAACGGCCGCTCCGGGGAGATCCGGATCAGTTTGCCCAACTGTACGCCCAACGCCTCCCCTTCTATCGCCGGGCGAGCGTTCTGGTAGAAACCACGGGCAAGGCGCTGGCATCGGTTTGTGCCGAGATCGAAAGTTCTTTGCAACTGAGAAGAAATCCGGAAGACGCGGGTTCTGACTCGTCCCGGATGGGTCACTCAAGTCTCTAAACAGGAGAACCACAGTGAAGTTGTCTTATCGGCTGCTTGTTTTCATGATGGCGCTGTGCATGGCGGCATTGGCCGCTCCCATTCCCAAAGGAAAGGAGAAGGAACACGAGGGGAAGGCAGTCGACTCCGGCTCCTTCAGCGTTTTCCAGAATGGCCATCACGTAGGAACCGAGACGTTCTCGATCTATGAGACCAGCAGCGGCAGCGCGATCCACTCCGAGTTCAAGAGCGAGAATACCCCGCCGGACGTGCAAACTTCCGACATGGAGCTTACCACCAAGGGTGAACTCCGCCGGTACGAGTGGAAGGAATTGAGCCCTGGGTCAGCGCGGTCGGTTGTGCTTCCGAATGGTGAGTTCCTGAATCAGAAGTTTAGCGCGGGAGCGGGAGATAAAGAGCACGAAAAGCCGTACCTGCTGCCGGCAGCCACGAGCGTCCTGGACGACTATTTCTTCATCCATCGCGAAGTGCTGGCCTGGAAGTTTCTGGGCATGGTCTGTAAACAGGACAAAGGACCGCTGCAGTGCCCCATGAAGGAGCGCACCCTGTTCGGAACCATGGATCCGCACCAACAGACTTCGGCGTCGCTGAGCGTGGAGTTCCTGGGCCGGGAAAAGGTGAGCCTGAAGAGCGGTGCGCAGGACCTCATCAAATTAGAACTGAGGAACGATGCGGGGACGTGGCAACTCTGGCTCGACGATCAATTTAAAGTGATGCGGATGTCCATTGTGGGAGAGAATACCATTGTGGACCGCGATTGAAGTGCAGGTCTCACCGGGCCGGATAATCCTTGACGATTCTTGATTCACGCACGTCGCGCGTACTGTTCACGGGACTGCTGTTCGCCATGGGGCTGGGCTTTCTGTATGCAGCGCGGCGAACGTTGATCCTCTTTCTCTTCGCCATTTTCTTTGCCTATCTCATTAATCCCGCCGTGGTGCGGCTGGAAAAGCTGTTGCGCAGCCGTGCTTGGGCGATCACGACCATTTACTTGCTGCTTCTGGTTGGTCTTGCGCTCTTCGGATTCCTGGTTGGTCCGAGAATTGCCCGGCAGAGCGCTCGCTTGGGAGAATCGCTGCCTGCACTGATGGACAAGGTCAGCAACGGCCAACTCTCTGGCCAGATCGGCCAGTTCACGGCACAGATCGGCACCCAGCACGGCTGGAGCAACGCCACCCAGAAACGTATTCAGAATTTCTTGCTCAGTCATCGCGAAGACTTATCCCGCCTGGCGCAACGCATCGGCATTCGCGCGGCCGAAGCGGCGCAGGAAGTGTGGGTGCTGTTTCTGATACCTATCCTGGCCATTTTCTTTCTACGCGATGGAGGGAGCTTCAATGAAGTGCTGCTTTCGCTGGTGCCGTCGCGCTCGCAGCGAGAGTTTCTGCAGGATGTGTTTCAGGATCTGAACCAGATGCTCGCCCAATTCATTCGCGCCCAGTTGACACTGGCCGCGTTCTCGTTCGTGGCTTACTCCTCATTCTTAGGTGCGATGCGAGTTCCGTACGCGATGATGCTGGGTACCGCCGGAGGCGCGCTCGAATTTGTCCCCGTGGCCGGACCCCTGCTGGCAGGCGCCGCCATGATGATCGTCGCGGTTCTGACGGGATACCAGCACTGGCTCATTCTGCTGCTGTTTTTGTTGGCATGGCGAATGGTGCAGGACTACGCAGTCTCTCCCCGGATCATGGGAGTCAGGGTGGAATTACATCCGCTGGCGGCTCTGTTTGGCATTCTCGCCGGCGGCGAAATCGCCGGAATCCTTGGCGTCTATCTTTCCATTCCGGTGATGGCCAGTTTGCGCATCGTATGGCGGCGCTGGCGCATCTATGCCGAAAAACGCAAGTTCGGGCCGCTCAACGAGTATTCGTTCCCACATGAGTTGGGAAGAGAGAGAACGTAGAAATCGGTTGATCGGGCCATCGGGTGATCTAAGTTCAAATGCCTTTGATTTTCGATGACCCGATGGTCAGATGACCCGGTCTTCTAGGACGTGGCCGCTGCGGGGCTGTTCTTCATAGTTTCCACATCGACTTTGCGCAGAAACTCGGCCGCTGCCTCGGGCAGAACGGTATTGATGAACATTCCCGAGCCCAGCTCGAATCCAGCCACTCGCGTCAACCGTGGAATCACACTCAGATACCAGTGAAAGTACTTCACGCCGACGCTTTCGGCGGGAGCGCTGCGAATCGTAAAGTTGAAGTCCGGGTTCGCGAGCCCGTGGTAGAGCTTGGCCAGCATGGAGCGCAACATGCGCGCCAGATCGTTCATCTCCGAAATACTTACATCGCCGAAGCTGGCCATGTGCCGGCGCGGATAGATGTGGGTAGAGAACGGAGCCGACGAGGCATATAGTTCGAGCGCAACGAAGTGCTCGGAGACCATCACGATGCGAGTCTGTTCGTCTAATTCCTCCTCGAGCATCTGACAGAACATACATTCGCCATAGTCGTCATAGTGTCGCAAAGCCTGTTGAAAGCGCTCGCGCACCTGCAGCGAAATCACTGGAGTCGCAATCATCTGGGAGTGCGGGTGTTCCAGGCTGGTGCCGGCGTCGATTCCGTGATTCTTGAAGATGGTAATGAGCGCGATGCGCGGGTCGAGGCTGAGTTCATCGTAGCGAGTTTTGTAGATGCGGAGGATTTCCGACACGTAGGAATCGGACATCAGGGCCATCACCTGAGAGTGGTCGGGCGTCTCCACGATCACATCGTGGACGCCGAAGCCGTTTACCGTCCGGCGCGAACGGTGTACAGTGCGCGTCGGCTGCACATCGCGGGAGACAGCCGCAAACTTATTCGGCACCACTCGCGCCTGCCACGGAACATCCAGCGAGGTGGGTACCCGCATTACTTCCGGGGGAGTCAGCTTTTCGTTTCCCGGGCAAAAAGGACAGCTCGCGACAAACGACGCCGGAGGTTTCCGCTCGCTGTGGCGCGCCATTTCTTCCGGCCGGCGGGCGCGCTCGGTTGCGATTACCACCCATTCCTTAGTAGCAAAATTCTGGCGCAGTTCTGACATGCGTTACTCCTGGAAGAAGCGTACACCCGAGCTCACGAGCTGAACAGGCACCGAGGGTCGCACCCACGGCTTAGGGGCTGCGAGGCGCATGGGATTCGTGTGCGCACCGGCAGTGTCATCCCCGGTGGAAATTTTGCTGGTATAAAATCAAAACTTACCTTGTTTCTCAAAATATGTCGACCAAACTTCCTGTAGGAATTCTCGGTGCCACGGGCATCGTCGGGCAGAGATTTATCCAAATGCTCGAGGATCACCCGTGGTTTGAGGTGTCGTGGCTGGCGGCGTCGGACCGTTCGGAAGGCCGAACTTATGCCGAAGCCGCGCGCTGGCGTTTGAAAACCGCCATCCCGGCCAAGATCGCGAAGATGAAGATCGCTCCCGCGAAGCCCGAAGGCGCGCCCGAGATAATTTTTGCCGCTCTGGATGCCGCCATCGCCCGCGAACTGGAGCCGCAGTTTGCCGACGCGGGCTGTGCGGTCGTCTCCAACTCCAGCGCCTTGCGCATGCAGGCCGACGTTCCGCTGGTGATTCCGGAGGTCAACAGCGATCATATTCAGCTCATCGCCAAGCAATTGTGGTACACCAAGTCGGGCGGTTATGTGGTCACCAATCCCAATTGCTCGGCGATCGGCCTGGTACTGGCGCTGGCCCCGTTGCATCGCGCTTTCACGCTCGAGACCGTGATGGCCGTCACTATGCAAGCGGTGAGCGGAGCCGGATATCCCGGAGTTGCGTCGCTGGATATTCTCGGCAACGTAATTCCGTACATCGCCAAAGAAGAAGAAAAGATGGAGGAGGAGACGCAAAAGTTGCTAGGGACGATGAAGGGCTCGCACATCGAGCCGGCTCGCTTTGCCATGAGCGCACAATGCAATCGCGTTGCGGTAGAAGATGGTCACACCGAGTCCGTCTCCGTCAAGCTGAAGAAGAAAGCGTCGGCCGAAGAGATCATCGCGGCCTGGAACTCTTTTCGCGCGGAACCACAGCGGCTGCGCCTGCCTAGCGCGCCCGATCAACCTGTCGTGTACATGACCGCGGCGGACCGTCCGCAACCACGCTTCGACTGTGACCTCGGAGCAGGCATGACCACGGCCGTCGGCCGCTTGCGCAAGTGCAACGTGCTCGACTGGAAGTTCACCGTGCTGTCGCACAACACGATTCGCGGCGCGGCCGGCGCTGCTCTGCTCAATGCCGAACTTCTCAAGGCAAAGGGATGCCTCGGGTGAGAAACGTGTTCACCACAGAGTCACAGAGACACAGAGGAAAGCGAAATTTCTTCTCCATGGTTTTCTCTGTGACTCTGTGTCTCTGTGGTGAGTACGCATCTGCCCGCAAGGAGTACCCCCGCCCATGATCGTCATGAAGTTCGGCGGGACCTCCGTACAAGACGCGAAAGCGATTGACCGGGTCGCCCACATTGTCCAGGGGCGACTGGCGGACCGCCCGGTGGTGGTGGTCAGTGCCATGGCCAAGGTCACCGATTCCCTGCTGGCCATGGGAAAGGCTGCCGGCGGCGGCGATCGCAAAACTGCTCTCAAGATGGCGCGCGCCTTGCGCGAACGCCACTATGAAACAGCCGGAGAATTGCTGGGGACGGCTCTGTTCACGGAATTTCACGGCGACTTGGGTTCCGACTTCGAAGACCTGGACGAATTGCTGCGCGGCATTGGCGCGGTCGGCGAAATCACTCCGCGAACTTACGACTACGTTGCGTCGTTCGGCGAAGTGCTTTCGAGCAAGATCGTGGCGGCCGCTTTCACGGCCCGCGGACTGCCGGGCACGCACGTGGATTCACGCCAATGTCTGCTGACCGACAGCAGCTACACCCGTGCCGTTCCTCAGATGGAGGAAACCAACGAGCGCCTGCGCAAAAGGGTGCAGCCTTTGCTCGATGCCGGCAAGGTTCCGGTGATGGGCGGCTTCATTGGTTCGAATCGGGTTGGGATCACTACCACCATCGGCCGCGGCGGATCGGATTTTTCGGCCGCGATCTTCGGCGCTGGTCTCAAGGCCGAACGCATCGAAATCTGGACTGACGTCGATGGCATGATGACCACGGACCCGCGACTTACTCCCGAGGCGCGGCGCATCAAAGTCATCAGTTTTGACGAAGCCGCCGAACTTGCCTACTTCGGGGCCAAGGTGCTGCATCCGGCGACCGTGCTGCCCGCGATTCAGCAGAATATTCCGGTCTATGTTCTGAACTCGCTGAACCCGGCCTGCGAAGGGACGAAGGTTACGGCGCGTGCCCCGCGCTGTTCGAATATTTTCAAAGCCATCGCGCTCAAGAAGAAGATCACTCTGGTCGAGGTCGCTGCGCCGCGTCGTCTGCTGGTGCGGGGATATTTGAAGTCCATCTTTGAAGCCTTCGACAAACACGAAGTGGCCGTGGACGTGGTTTCGACTTCCGAAGTCAGCGTCTCGGTGACGGCCGAGACCAACGAAGCCATTCCGGCGCTGGCGGCCGATCTGGCGAAGCTTGCGGACGTGAAGTACGAGGGGCGGAAGGCAATCGTCTGCCTGGTGGGGGAAAATTTGCGTGACACGCCCGGAATCGCCGCCAAGGTGTTTGGCATCCTTGAGGATGTGAAGATTCGCATGATCTCGCAGGGCGCGTCTGAAATCAATCTGACTTTTGTGATTGAAGAGGACGACGCGAGTGAGGTGGTGCGGCGACTGCACCACGCATTTTTTGCTGAGGCGGATCCGGAAGTATTTGCGTAGCGTCGTTCTCACCGCCGAGACGCCGAGGACGCGGAGAAAACCAAGACGGGCTGAAGTATTTGTTTTTACGTATTTTCTCTGTGCTCTCGGCGTACTCTGCGGTTAAGGATTTCAAGATGAATCTTCTGATTCTTGGCTGCGGCAAGACCGGATCGGTAGTGGCGGAAGTGGCGCGCGAGCGCCGACACCACGTCCGCACCTTGGACGTCGAGGAAAACGCGGGCGCCTGCGCCCTCACTCCGGCTTTTCTTGGTCCCTTCGACGTCGCCATTGACTTCACCACGCCAATGGCAGTCATCGCCAATGCTGAAGCCTGCATCCTCGCAAAGAAAAACCTCGTGATCGGAACCACCGGCTGGTATGAGCAATTGCCGCGCCTGCGCGAGATGGTGCTTTCGGCGAAGACGGGCTTTCTCTATGGATCGAATTTTTCCATTGGCGTGAACCTGTTCTTCGAAATTGCCGCAACCGCAGGGGCTGCCCTGAAATACGATTACTCAGGGCAGATTTTCGAGCGTCATCATGTGACAAAAAAAGACGCGCCTTCGGGAACGGCGCTCACGCTTCAGAGAATTGTGCGCGAATCGGGAGGGCAGGAAGTCGAGATTGTGTCCTTTCGCGAAGGGGACGCGGTTGGGATGCATGAAGTCGTCTTCAATTCTGCCGGCGATCGAATCTATCTGTGCCACGACGCCAAGTCGCGCCGGGGATTCGCTGAAGGGGCGGTGCGCGCGGCCGAGTGGCTGGCGGGGAAAACGGGATTCTACGAGTTTCGCAACGTCTGGCGCGAGCTTTAGCAGGCTAAAGAAGTGCTCGTCACCTCAGCGGCTAAAGCCGTGTCCAAGAGCAACGCTTTTATCGCAGCGGTAAACCGCTGCGCCACCCAAAATCAAATGCAACACCAAGCCGCTGGCACTGCCGAGCTTCGCTCGGCTTTGACGGGCGTGGCGCCCGTCCCCACACGAACGTCCTCACGAGCGAGCCCTCTGCTTATGCAATCGCGCACGAGAAGAGTTATATTTTAGCCATGCAACTGCGAGGCTGTGGTACCGCTCTGGTCACTCCGTTCTCTCAGGACGGTGCTCTCGACGAAAACGCACTGCGCAATCTGGTGACATGGCAGATCGAATCGGGAATTAATTTTCTGATTCCCTGCGGCACTACGGGAGAAACTCCCACGCTCACGCACGATGAGTGGCTGCGCGTCATCGACGTGACCATCGAAGTCGCCGCCGGACGCGTGCCGATCGTCGCCGGCGCCACTTCGAACTCGACGCAGGAGGCTGTGGCCAAAGCGAAAGAAGTGGCAGCGCGGCCGGGCGTCAACGCCATCCTCACCGCTTCGCCTTATTACAACAAGCCGACGCAGGAAGGCCAATACCGGCATTTCCGCGCGATTGCGGAGGCGGTCGACAAGCCCGTCATCCTCTATAACGTGCCCGGACGTACCTCTGCCAATCTCGAACCTGCCACCCTGGCACGCCTGTGCGAAGTTCCAAATATCGCTGGCGTGAAGGAAGCCAGCGGCAACATGACGCAAATCGCCGAGGTATTGAACTCGGTGCCCGAAAACTTTCTTGTGCTCTCTGGCGACGATTCCGTTACTTTGCCGGTGATCGCGCTCGGCGGCGCGGGAGTCATCTCGGTCGCATCGAATGAAATTCCGCATGAAATGGCGGAGATGACGCGCGCCGCCCTGGCGAACGACTGGCACGCGGCGCGCACCCTTCATCGTAAATATCTGCCGCTGATGCTGGCCAACTTTATCGAATCGAGTCCGCTGCCCGTGAAGGCCGTGCTGGCAATGATGGGAAAAATTGAAGAGGTCTATCGCCTGCCCTTGCTTCCCATGCGGCGCGACACGCGATCGAAGCTGCAGAAGATCGCGACCGACGCCGGATTGATTACCCGGCCTGCGGCTGCGCCGGCCGTTGCCGCCGAATTCTATGTTTACGAGAACTGGGCGGCGGGCCCGCACAAGGCGATTCTGCACCGCGCATCCTGTGGACAGTGCAGCTCCGGCAAAGGACGCCCCAGCGGGCACGATCCCAATCATTCGCGCTGGCACGGACCGTATGGCAATCTCGCCGAGGCGCGCGAGGCGAGCCACCAGATGCCGGGAGTCCTGATCCGCAGCGAATGCAAGTGCATGGCGTAAGGGCAGCTGTTGGCTTCTAGCTCTTAGCTTCTGGCTCTTTGTTTCTCTTGCTCTCCTATGTCAGATTCGCTATCTACTTTGAAGTCGGCCATTGAACGCCTAGCGGCGAGCGAAACGATCAGCGACTCCGACGAAGCGCGCCGCACCTTTCTCGACTTCCGCGCGGCTTTGACTCGCGGTGAGGTTCGGGCCGCTGAAAAAGTCGCCGGGAAGTGGGTCGTCAACACCTGGGTGAAGCAAGGCATCCTGCTCGGCTTCCGTCTGGGCGAGTTACAGGAAATGTCGGACGGCGAGGTGCTTTCTTTCGTCGACAAAGACACTTTCCCTGCCCGCCGTCTGACTCTCGCCGATCGTGTTCGCCTGGTGCCCGGCGGATCGTCCATCCGCGAAGGGGCCTATGTTGCGCCGTCGGTCATTTGCATGCCTCCTATGTTCATCAACGTCGGCGCCTACGTGGATGAAGGTTCGATGATCGATTCGCATGCGCTGGTCGGCTCCTGTGCGCAAGTCGGGAAGCGCGTGCACCTGAGCGCCGCCGCGCAGATTGGAGGCGTGCTCGAACCGGTCAACGCCGCCCCGGTCGTCATCGAAGACGATGTGCTGGTCGGCGGCAACTGTGGAGTGTATGAAGGCACTCTGGTTGGCGCTCGCGCCGTCCTGGGAGCGGGAACGATCCTGACTCGATCCACACCGCTCTATGATCTGGTGCGCGGCGTAGTCTACCGGGCGTCAGCGGAGCGACCGCTGGAAGTCCCGGAGAATGCGGTCGTCGTGCCTGGCTCGCGGGCCGTGAAAAAAGGCAAGGGAGCGGAATGGAACCTCTCGCTCTACACGCCCGTGATCGTAAAGTATCGCGATGAGAAGACCGAGCGCGGGATTGAGTTGGAGGAGTGGCTGCGGTAGAGACCGCGCCTCTGCCGGGAGCCAAAACCTAACCACAGGGAGCACAGGGAAACACAGGGGACAGCGACTGAGAAGCGGTTCCCCCTGTGTCCCCTGTGGTTAAGATGTTTATCACGGCGTGCCCGAAAGTTGTGCTTGTTCCGCGGCAAACCTGCTGCGCGCTTCCAGGTGCTTGGCGCGGAAATGCGCCCGCGCCCGCTCACCCCACGCACGTACGAAGTAATAGTTCAGCGCACATCCTATGGCCGAGCTGACCACGGGAATCAGGCGTCCGGCCCACTTCTCTACCACATCGGCTCCGGCCTGAACCGCGATGCGCTGAATCACCTTCGGCACAAAGCGGTTGACGACTTCTTTTTCCAGCAGCTCACGGCTGATGTCGACGCCGGCGGCGCTGGCCGCCGCAATCCAAAGCTCGGCGATTTCGTCGTCGGTGTTCAACTCGAAGCCATAAGTCAAGCTGAGCTTTTGGATGGTGCGCATGGTAATCGCAGAAAGAATACCCAGGTCGGGCACGATCGTAAGGATCCCGCCCAGACCAAATCCGGCACCCTCCGCCGCCGCCAGCTTCATGCCGCCGCGGATCACCGACTCCGCCACATCGTCGAGGCGGTCAACCGGCAGCGTGTAAACACCCTGAAATGTGGCCAGCGGTAGATCGTGTGCCACGCGCAACTGCATGAGGAAGCGTCCGGGATCGACCTTGATGGTCTCGTAGGCGCGAGTCAGGCCCCCGCGGATGGCGCCCTCGACGCGCCTCCGCAGCCAGGATTTTTTTTCGGCGGGCATTTTCATTGAGTTTATCAGCCGGGCAAAGCAGACGGGGCAAGCCCCGTCTCTACACGAGCGTCACCGTGTGCTAGCATCGACTTTGATAATGCCAACAGGAAAACTGCACATCGTTCCGCTGGGCGGGATGGGCGAGTTCGGTATGAACTGCATGGCCATCCGCTTTGGCGATGACATCATCGTGGTGGACGCCGGCTTGATGTTCCCCGAAGCCGAATTGCTGGGCGTTGACATCGTCGTCCCCGACATTTCTTACTTGCTCGAGAATCGCAAGCACGTGCGCGGCATCGTGCTTACGCACGGGCACGAGGACCACATCGGCGCTTTGCCCTGGATTCTCAGTGAGCTGAATGTGCCCGTCTGGGGCACCGAGTTCACGCTGGCCTACGTCGAAGATAAGCTCGACGAGCACCAGCTTCTTGACGATGCCGACTTGCGCGAGATTCGTGCCGGAGAGCGTTTCAAAGTTGGGCCGTTCACCATTCACCCGCTGCAGGTGACGCACAGCCTGGTCGATTGCGTGGCGCTTGCCATCCACACGCCGCTCGGCGTGGTGCTGCATACCGGCGACTTCAAGGTCGATCCGACGCCCACCGACAACCGGCTTTTCGACCTGCACGGTTTCGCCGAGTACGGGAAAGAAGGAGTGCTGGCGCTGCTGCAGGATTCGACCAACGTCGAGCGCAAGGGCTACACGCCAAGCGAGCGCGCGGTGCGACGCAAATTCGAGGAGGTGTTTGCCCGCACTGAGCGGCGTCTGTTCATCTCCTGTTTTTCGTCCTCGATTCACCGCATCAAGCTGACGGTCGACATGGCGCACGAGCACGGGCGCAAGATTTGCTTCATCGGCCGCTCCATGAACAGTTCTTCCGAGATCGCTGAGGATCTGGGTTACATACAAATTCCCGACGGCATGCTGATCCATCCCGGAGAAATGAAGAACTTCGCACGCGAAAAAGTCTGCGTCCTCATCAGCGGCACCCAGGGCGAACCGATGTCGGCGTTGTCGCGGGCAGCGGTGGACAATCACAAACACGCCAAGATCGAAAAGGGCGATACCGTTGTTTTGTCCTCACGCATCATTCCGGGCAACGAAAAGGCCATCTACCGCATGGTGGATCACCTGTTCCGCCGGGAGGCATTCGTCATCTATGACGACGGCTCTTACCCGCCAATCCACGTCAGCGGACACGCCAGCCAGGAAGAATTGAAGCTCATCATTAACCTGGTGCGACCCAAGTATTTCGTCCCGATCCACGGCGAATACCGGCAACTGAAGTTACATGCGGAGTTGGCTGGGTCCATGACGGGGGCCGTTGGCAACGTGATGCTGATTGAGAGTGGAGACGTCCTGGAGATTGACGAACTGGGCGCGCGCAAGGCCGGACGCATCAACGTGGGCCGCGTCTGCATCGATTCCGGATCGCGCACCGACGTGGTGGAAGACTTGGTAATTAAAGACCGTCGCCACCTCAGCGAAGACGGCTTCGTCATGCCGATCATTGCCATCAACAAGCTCAGCGGACTGGTCGAAACTGCTCCCGAGATTGTGACGCGCGGCTTCGCGCCCGGCGAAAACGGTGTGATCGAACGCGCCCGCGAGATCGTGATGGAAACCCTCGATGCCTCCAGCACCGAAGAGAAAGCCGACTATGGCGTGATCAAGGAGAAAATCCGCACCGACCTGAAGCGCTACATCTCGCGCCAGACTCAGCGGCGGCCGCTGATTATGCCGGTGATACTGGAGATATAGTTAAAAGGGTAACACCATGCCACTTTTCGGCTATGGAAGCGATCAGGCTGCCTCCAACACCGGCAGTGAGACATCCGTCACTCAGTAGCCCACTTCCCGCCCATGCCGCACTGCCAGTATAACGATCTCTTTCCCGTCGTAGTGATACAGCGCAACGTAGGCCCCGCTTCCGAATTCAATCACCCACTCGCGGAACTCCGGAGGCAGCTCTTCGACAGGACGGCCAATTTCCGGGTGCTTGCCGAGCGCTTTTACGCCTTGCCGGATCGACTTTATGGCACGCTTGGCTGCGTCCTGGCTCTTCGGAGCTAGAAAGGCATGAAGACGGGCCACATCCGGCAAGGCGGGTTGCGACCATCTCAGTCGTGGCATTTAGGAGGAGCGGCGTCCTTGCCCGCTTCGAGCTTGGCCAGCCATGCATCGGCCTCTTCGCCGGTGGCGTGCAGGCCGGTCGTCTGATAGTGGGTCCAGGCGGCCAGCGCGTCCTGCCGGAGTTGCTCGCGCTTCTCTTCGCGTTCGACATACTGCTCGATGGCTTCGCGCATCACCCAGTGGGCCGACCGGCGCCGGGCCGCGGCGAGCCGCTGTACGCGCTCTTTGGTCTGGACATCTAGCTTCAGGCTGGTGGTAGAGGGTGATGCCATCGCAGGTGTTCCTTGGTGTTACCTCATAACACTATAGCACCTTTCCACAGTTGGAAACAAGAATTAGCCTAGCTCAGCGGGTTCTTCCAGCGCAGCCCCGGAAAGCGGGCAAAATCCCGGTCCGCCGTGTGCAGCACAGCTCCATGCTCAATCGTGATCGCCGCGATCTCCGCATCACTCACCAACGGGCCTGAGGCCTGTCCCTCCAGGATCATTTGCCTCAGCACCGACCAGTGCTGATCCGCCGCCACAAGTATTTGTACATTCGGTTGTTGCAACCACTCATCTACGACTTGCACGGCTTGCTGCAGGCTGACACGCATTCCCGATAGTCGCCGATTCGTGATAACCCGCAGGAACGCAGATACGCTTTGCCAGGGCAGTCCCACGGCTTCTACTCCCGAAAGCGCTTCCTCCAGCCAGGACTGGCTCTTCTTGTGGTAGGCCGAATCGAGATCGTAGGAATAGATCAGGAGATTGGCGTCAATGACGATCACCGATGGTCCGGTCCTTCCAGGTATTCCAATAGCTCTTCCACTTTTTCAAACGGAGGGAGGCCCAGATTCCAGGGCTTTACCCGGAACGGCTTCCGGACGGGCTGCTTCGAAGCCATCCATCCCATCCGCAGCAATCGATTCACCGCCTCTTTGAAAGAGGAGCCAGTTCGCCGAATTTCCTTCTTCAGCAACTGGGCCACGTCATCATCCAGCGAAAGTGTAGTCCGCATGTCATGATGCTATATCAGTAGGCATCATGATGTCAATCTCTGTAACGTCATGATGTACCCGTCGCCGTCCTTGCAAAAAACGTCTGGACAAGGCAGTCTCAAACACGATGGTTTCTCTCGACGATATTCGCGCAGCCCAAAAACTCCTCGACGGCATTGCCGTCCGCACTCCCCTGCTCGAATGGACGGGCGCCACGGATCAGAGCAAGCTTTTCCTCAAGCTTGAGAACCTGCAACCCATTGGCGCTTTCAAGCTGCGCGGCGCTTACAACAAGGTCTCATCCTTGACTGACGACGAACGTCGGCGCGGAGTTATCTCTTATTCCAGCGGCAATCATGCGCAAGGCGTGGCCTACGCGGCGCGGGCGCTGGGCGTGAAGGCCATCATCGTAATGCCCGGCAATGCTCCCAAGAACAAGCTTGAGGCCACCGCTGCTCTCGGAGCGGAGATCGTTACGGTCGGTCCCGGCAGCGAAGAACGCCGCCTGCGCGCCGAACAACTGGCCGCCGAGTACGGTTACGCCATCGTGCCTCCCTACAACGACGAGAAGATCATCGCCGGCCAGGGAACAGTCGGGCTCGAAATCCTCGAAGAGATGCCTGACGTTGAAACGGTGCTGGCTCCCGTCGGCGGAGGTGGTTTGATCAGCGGCATCTCGGCCGCCATCAAGCTCAGCAGTCGTTCCAGTAATACCAAGGTAAAGGTGATTGGCGTTGAGCCGGAACTTGCCGCCGACGCGCGAGCCAGCCTGCGTGCCGGTCGTATCGTCTCCTTTCCGGCCGAGCAAGTCTCGCAGACGGTGGCCGACGGGCTTCGCACCCAGAGCGTCGGCGCCATCAATTTCGAACACATCCGCGCCTACGTGGACGACATCGTCAGCGTGACCGAAGACGAGATTCGCGAGGCCATGCGGGCGCTGAGTACGAACGCGAAAACGCTGGCCGAACCGAGCGGCGCTGTAGCCGTAGCCGCATTTCTTTTCCATGGCGGCGAGTTGCCCAAGACCAATATCAATGTCGCCGTAATCAGCGGCGGCAACATCGACCCCAAGTTGCTGGCGGAGCTACGCATTCGCTGATCGCACAGAAACGGAGGGCGGCCCTGGCTTTCCCCTGTGGTCCTCTGTGCCCCCTGTGGTTGCCGCTCTTTGCCCGCGCTACGAAAAACGATAACCACAGGGAACACAGGGTCACACGGGGAAACCATTCGGGCTCGTTTCGTCCTTCGATCCCCGTGAATGTACAATCCTGAGTTTCCCCTGAGGGCAACGTGACTCGTTGGCTTGATCAGTTCTTTGAACTCGCGCACCACCAGACAACCGTGCGCCGCGAAATCGTCGCCGGATTCACCACCTTTTTCACGATGGCCTACATCGTGGCCGTCAATCCCGCCATCCTGAGAACTGCAGGCATGCCTGCCGGCGCCTCGCTTACGGCCACCATTCTCACTGCCATTTTCGGAACGCTCCTGATGGGCTTCTACGCCAAGCGCCCGTTCGCCATCGGTCCGTACATGGGGGAGAATGCATTTATCGCGTTCACCGTGGTTCATGTGCTTGGCTACACGTGGCAAAGCGCTCTGGGCGCGGTATTTCTGGCTGGAGTCCTGTTTATTCTGATGACTCTGTTCCGCCTCCGCCAGTGGATGGTCGACGCCATTCCCGCCACTCTTCGTTACAGTTACGCGGTCGGCATTGGATTGTTTCTCACCTTCATCGGACTGAATCAGACCGGCATCGTCACCATAGGATCTCCCGGGGCACCGGTGCGGCCGGGCCATCTCACTTCGCTCTCGGTTCTGCTTTCTGTCTTCGGCTTTCTGCTGATGACAGTGCTGACCATTCGCCGTTTCCCGGCTGCGATCCTTAGCGGAGTTCTGGCCACCGCCCTGCTCAGTTTCGTAACCCGGGTCGCTCCCGCACCAGCAGGTTGGGTCAGCCGTCCACCCAGCCTGCAGCCGGTCTTTTTCCAGTTCGATCTGCACAGTTTATTTACCTGGGGATTTTTCCCTGTCGTGTTGACTATTTTTGTCATGGCGTTTGTGGATACCATGGGCACGCTCATCGGCGTGTCGGCGCGCGCGGGCTTCCTCGATAAGGACGGCAACCTGCCGCAGATCGAACGCCCAATGATGGCCGACGCTTTGTCCACGACCTTCGCTGCGGTGATTGGAACCACGACCTCCGGCGCCTATATCGAGTCCGCCACGGGAGTAGAAGCGGGTGGCCGAACCGGCCTGACCGCGGTCACTACGGCACTGTGCTTTGTCGGGACTTTATTCTTCGCGCCCTTCATCTCCGCTATTCCGCCACAGGCCTATGGACCGGCGCTCATTTTCGTCGGCCTGCTGATGCTCACTCCGATCACCCGGATTCCTTTCGATGACCTGACCGAACTGGTTCCAGCCTTCGGCGTCATCGTCCTGATGGCTTTCACCTACAACGTGGGCATTGGCATGACGGCGGGTTTTATCTTGTATCCTTTCTGCAAACTGGTTTCCGGGCGGTTGCGGGATGTTCGTCCAGCGCTCTGGGGGTTAACCGCCTTATCCCTGCTGTTCTTCATGTTTTATCCTTACACGTAGCCATTTAGAGAAGACGGTGAAATTCGCATGATTCGTTTTGGTATCGCGGGATTCGGGTTGCACGCTGTCCGCCGCCTGATGCCGGGCTTTGCTCTGGCTCAGAATTCGAAAGTGGCCGGTCTATCGCGCCGAGACCCCAACAAAGCTCGCGAGGCGGCTGCGCAGTACGGGATCCCGCACGTTTTTGCCTCAACCGAAGAACTCAGTCGCTGCCCTGAAGTCGATGCCGTGCTGGTGACGACTCCGAACGCCTGCCATCTGCAGGACGTCCTCGCGGCAGTGGCTGCCCGCAAGCCCGTGTTGTGCGAAAAACCCATGGGCATGGACGCGGACGAATGCCGCCAGATGGTCGAAGCGGCGCACAATGCCGGTGTTCTGCTCGGGGTCGCGCAGGTCTTCCGCTTTGAAGACACCACGGCGAGATTTCGCGAGCGCGTTGCTGCTGGCGACATCGGTCGTCCGGTCTTTGCGCGTGCGGAGTTCTCGTATCCAGGTTCGGGCCAGGCCCGGACCTGGCTCTATAACCGCTCAATCGCGGGCGGGGGGCCAATTTCCGACGTGGGCGTGCACTGCATCGACGCCTTGCGTTACATCCTGCAGGACGAACCCCGGCGGGTGACCGCCGTCGGCCGCCCATCCGAAGGATCGGGCGACGTGGAAGCAGCAGCGGCTGTGACGCTGGAGTTTCAGCGAGGCACGCTGGCCACGGTGCTGGTTTCAACTCAGGCGCACTATCGCACGCCGCTGGAGATTGTCGGTGAGGCCGGCGTTCTCCGGGCCGATAATGCGCTGAATGTTGAACGTCCGGTGAGGTTGGAACTGTTGCGCGAAGGCCAAGTGGTCGCGGAAGAAACTGTTTCCAACCACCTCGCCTACGCGAGGCAGGTGGACGCCTTCGCAGCCGCTGTCGAGGGCCGCGAAATGTTTCCCGTACCTGGCTGGGAAGGCTGGCAGAACCAGATCATTCTGGACGCGGCCTATCGCAGCCTATCGTCGGGAAAAAGTGAAGCAGTGCCGGCCTAGTCGTTGGTCGTTCGTCGTTGGTCGCTAGTCGTTTGGTCGCCAGTCCTTCGCGGTGTCCATTCCATCGTTCCAGTGCTTGCTAACGACCAAATGACCACCGACCAACGACTGCCCCCAAATAAGAAGCGCCCCGGATCCAAAGGATCGCGGGACGCCCGAACAGCCCTCCCCAGAACTGCTCACTCCTGAAAGTATGGCAACTCGCCAGAGAGCGGAATGCCACTGTTGAGGGGTAGGAATGGCACAAAAGGGCCACTTGCCGAACCCCAGGTCCGTGGTAACATCCGTCACTTCGCGACTGGTTACTAACGGTCGCCAGGTTCTGGAAGCGGCTTCGCAACGTGGTGTTTGCTTTCTCGTGGGGCGAGATTCCCTCCAGCCGATTCCGAACCCGACAGTTGCTCGGCTTCGTGGTCGGCCTGGCTGCCTGCGGGACTGAGCCTCTGGAGATCTTGGGGAAAGCGAGTGTTGCTAGTATGCAGCAGATTGCATCCCGAGATTTGAATCATCTGTGGAACAGGTTTGTAAGTTATTGATAAACAATGGCAGACAAGCCTTCGTAGTTTTGGAAGGACAAGTGCATTAAACGCAATGGGCGATCTATACCTTGGAGGCCAGGTTCCAAGGCAATTTGGGGAAAAAACAAAAATTTTGTGGAGGAAATTCAGATGAGGCGAGTGTTTCTCTTAGCATTGCTGGCATTGGCGTTGCCAATTGCCGCATCGGCGGACATCATTGTCACGAACGAGTATGGCTCGATTTCGGTGTCGAACGCAGGCATCGTTGTCGGGGCAAAGACAAAATCACACCTAGAGCAGTGGGGCAGTTTCAAACCATTGAACCCGGGAGCAAGCCTGGGTAATGTCACCTTCGCGACCGGTTCGCTCGCCACTGGTTCGCTCTCGACGGGCGGAACGTTTAATGGGGGCGGGTATTTTGACGTAACCGGCGTCGGCTCCTGGTTAAAAAAAGCAACAGGGGGAACATGCAGCTCACCTTGTGCCCTGTTTACCGGCAGCTTCGTCGGACCGGTTACTTTGGCTCTGACCAGCCCGCCGGGCAAACTGGATCTTACCTGGAGCCTCAGCGGCGCTATCGCAGGCTCGCTGTATAACGGTCGGAGCCTGACTGGAACGACCACGGAGTACCTCCATAGCTCTCAAGCTCAATGGACTGCGGGTATCGGGCACATCAGTTCCGGCACCTCGAACCTCGTCGTCCCGGAACCCGGAACGTTGGGTCTGCTTGGAACCGGACTTGTGGGTATTGCTGGAATGTTCCGTCGCAAGCTGATCGGGGGATAACCTAAGTCTTGATTCGCCTAGAACACTCAACTCATGGCCCCGCCGCAAGGCGGGGCTTTTGATTTTGAGCCAAGACCTCTCCTTGAGCGCCCTCACGACAGCTGCACGAAACCGTCCCTCCTCAAGACGGCTTCAACCGGTTTGTGCCCTAAAGCGAGCCTGACCTGAACGCGGCTTGGAAGTCCGCGCCGGGCGGTTTTGTTCGGTTACTGCCGTAACGGCCAGCGATGCCTTTGGCGTTGACCTTACCTTCGTCCAAACCTACAGTCAGGCGCAGGGGGATGTATGAAGGATATCCATGAGGTTTTGCGTCGCAAGCAGGCGCAGTACACGCAGTTGGGCAAGCAGATTGAGATGTTGCAGCAGGCTGCCGAAAAACTGCGCGAAGTCGCGCCCTTGCTTGCGGAAAATGATGTCGAGGACGATAGCGCCGTGTTGGCGGAAGTGGACGACGAAACCAATGCGATGGCTGCAAAAGCCAGCGCTCAAGCCGCGCCCGCCGCGTCCAAACCAGGACGTAGCGCAACTCCGCGCTGGCCGTAGACGCCTGAGGTACAGGCAAAGCGCGAGGCGGGAGGCTCGGGCGGATGACATTGCAGGCATTACTGGTGTCCAAGGATGAACCGACGGCGGAAACGCTGATACAGGTTCTGACGCAGTTCGGCGTGGCAGTGGATCGGTCCAACGACGCCGATGTCGCCATGACGCGACTGCAGGAAGAGCGGTTCGATCAGGTCATCGTGGACTTCGATGATCCCGCAGCGGCCTCTCTGCTGCTCGATGCTTGCCGTCACCTCGTCGGTCCCGACCGCAAGCCGCCAGTCACCGTTGCTTTGCTGCACGATGCCTCGCAGATCCGCTCGATCCTGGGCGCGGGAGCCCATTTCATCCTCACGAAACCCATCACTACCGAGCAGGCTCAAACCACCTTGCGCGCCGCCACCGCTCTGCTGAAACGCGAACGGCGGCAATCGTTGCGGGTTGCTGTCCAAGCGGAGGTTTCGATCCGCATCGATGACAACAATACTGTCGAAGGCATCCTGCTCGACCTGAGCACTGGCGGCATGGATGTGCTGACCGCCAAGCCACTTTCATCTGGGGTCCTGGTTCGCGCCTCTTTCCAGCTTCCCGACGATGGGGGTGGTATCGAAGGCGACGCGGAAGTTGCCTGGAGTACTCCCAACGGTCAAACCGGCCTGCGCTTTCTCGACATGGACGCCAACATGCGCGACGAGCTGAGCGAGTGGCTGGCGACCCGTTCGCACGATGCCTTACCCGAGGAGCCGGACGCGGTCACCCAATGTAAACTGACCGACCTCAGTCTGGGCGGGTGCTATGTGGAGACCGAGTCTCCCTTCCCGCAGTCCTCCGCCGTAGACCTTTGCCTGCGGGCCGCCGGGATGGAGATTCACGCCGAAGGTTTGGTCCGGGTTATGCATCCCGGACATGGCATGGGCATTGAATTCCCTGCCCGCACGGAAGAGCAGCGCAAGAGCGTCGGCGAGTTCATCGAATTCCTCACCGGCCAGCCCGGCGCCACTCCGCAACTGGAAATTTCTCCGCGTTCTCTGGTCGCCAACGTGGTCGATCTCAGCCCGGATAGCAGCACCGCAACCGATGCGGACGATCCTCTGTTGGAATTACTGCGGACCGGCAATGGGCTCGAGGAAGAAGCTTTTCTCGACGAACTGCGCCGCCAGCGAAATCCGGAGAGCGTCAATCAATAGACGCCCGCCCATTGACGTTCGCCCCCTAGTATTCTGAGCGCAGCAAGAAGAACCGGGAACCAGACCGGCGCCCCGTCTTTAGTGTCGGCCCAGTCCCCGGTGGTCTGTTCCACGTCGCTGGGCGCAGACTACCTCGACATCCCCTCCTGAATGGTTTCGGTTCGGTTAATTTTCCGAGAATTTTCCAATGCAATAGAATTGGCCTGGCTGTCTTAGTCCAAGGTAAAGGTCCGTTGCCCAGAGGTCCGATTTCGCGTGCATTGATGCTGGCTGGCGCTTGCCTGCTCGCCATCAGCCCGTTCTTCCGCTGGGGCAATCCGTCCGGACATGATTTCGAGTTCCACATGTATTCGTGGATGGAGGTCCTCGGCCAATGGAGGCACGGCATCGTCTATCCGCGCTGGGCGGCTTCGGCGTGCTGGGGGTATGGCGAGGCTCGCTTTCTGTTTTATCCGCCCGCCTCCTGGACTCTGGGCGCCGCGCTCGGGGCGGCTCTGCCCTGGAAGATGGTGCCGGGCGCATATTGCTGGGTGGTACTCATGCTTGCCGGAGCGGCCATGTACCGGCTGGCCCGTGAGTGGCTCTCCACGCCCGACGCGTTGTTTGCAGCCGTGTTCTACGCGCTGAATCCTTATCACTTGTTGATCGTCTACTGGCGAAGCGCGTACGCCGAACTGCTGGCCAGTGCCCTGCTGCCGCTTCTGCTGCTTTGTGTTCTACAGCTGACGAAATCGGGTCTTAGGCCGGTGTTATGGCTTAGCCTCACGTTGGCCGCAGCCTGGCTGACGAACGCACCCGCAGCCGTCATGATTCACTACTCGGTGGCTGGGCTAGCGGTGGTTTTGGCGGTGCTGGAGCGATCCTGGCGTCCGCTGTTGCGAACGGCGCTTGCCATCGCGCTCAGCGCAGGCTTGGCATCGTTCTATTTGATTCCCGCCGTTCACGAAACACGATGGATCAATATCGGCGAGGTACTCTCGCCGGGCGTGCGTCCACAGGACAATTTTCTTTTGACCACCACCGCCGATCCTAATCACAATCGCTTCAATCTTTTGGTTTCGACCGTGGCGCTCGCCGAAATCGGCGTGCTCACCCTCGCGATCTGGGGTTCTCGCGTCTGGCGGACGAAACGCATCGGGGTGGCCTCTGGCCAACGCTCGTGGACGCTGCTTTCCGTTTGGGGAGCCGGCAGCGCGCTCCTGATGTTTTCAGTGAGCAACTTGCTCTGGCAGCACTTGCCAAAATTCCGCTTCGTGCAACTTCCCTTCCGCTGGCTGCTTTCGATGAATGCCGCTTTGGCAATGCTTCTGACCTTCGGCGCCCAGCGCTGGACCTGGCGCTGGCTGGCGTCTGCCGCTCTACTGGCTGCGGTGATCGTCGCTGGGTGTCTTATCCAGCCGCCTTGGTGGGAGACAGCCGGCGATATCCGCGCGATGAGGAATGCCGTCGCGGGCAGCGCCGGCTACGAAGGCACCGACGAATACGTGCCCGCCGGAGCCGACTCCTACGAGCTGAACAAAGGTCTGCCACTGATCAGCGACGACGCGGGAGCACCGGTTCCGAGCGCGATACTGGCATGGCAGCCGATGGAGAAGCACTTCCGGGTCTACGCTGCCGCACCGCAAAATCTAACCCTGCACCTGTTCAACTACCCGGCGTGGGAGGTGGCTGTGAACGGCAGAGAAACCACAACCCGGACAACCGATGTCACCGGCCTGCTAATCGTTCCCATTGCCGCCGGAGACAATGATGTGCAGGTCCATTTCCGGCGAACGCGCGATCGTTGGGTTGGAGACGTCGTCTCGCTGATCAGCCTGGCTCTGCTGGTTGTCGCCTGGATTAAAACGAGACCATCCCACATACGACTCGCGAGTCCCGCATGACCTCACGCACAGTTCTTCTGGCAACCTCGAACCCCGGTAAGCTTCGCGATTTTGCTGGAGCCGCTGCACCCTACGGCATCACCATTGCCAGCATCCCGCACTTCTCATCTCTGCCCCAGGTGGTCGAAGACGGGACCACGTTCGAGGAGAACGCGCGCAAGAAAGCTGAGGCGTACAGCATGGCCGTTCCCGGAGAACTGGTGCTGGCCGATGACTCCGGCCTGGAGATTGACGCGCTCGGCGGCGTGCCCGGCGTGCATTCCGCGCGCTACGCTGCTGACGAACCACACACCGCTGGGCGCAATACGGACGACGAAGCCAATAACGCGCGCCTGCTGCATGAACTGAAAGGGGTCCCGGAACAAGAGCGCACGGCGCGTTTCGTCTGCGTGCTGGCTGTGGCCCACGACGGCCTGACGCTGCACACCTTTCGTGGCACCGCGGAGGGCGTCATCCTTGACGCGCCCCGGGGGGAAAACGGTTTTGGATATGACCCGCTGTTTTATTTTCCGCAAATCGGCAAAACCTTTGCCGAACTGAGCGCCGAAGAAAAGGCGCAGTATAGCCACCGCGGTGCAGCTTTCCGCGCATTCCTGTTGTGGTATCGGGTAGCCGACTAACAGAAGCTCTAACCGCGGAGTACGCCGAGATCGCAGAGGAAATTCAAGTTCTCTGTGTGCGGGACTCCGCATTTTGCCCTTCACCGCCAAGTATTCTCTGCGAACTCAGCGATCTCTGCGGTAAAAAAGGTGCAAGCTCTCCTTGACTTCCCTTCGCGCGGAAAATGATAATGTTTAGTTTTCATATCGGATCACGTAAGGAGCAGTCATCGTGGCATCATCCGCCAGTTCCGTTGCTCCAGTTCACGTCGCACCAAAGATCAAACCGGGCGTCGCTCCGCTGCGTGCCGGCGAGGGAACATCGTTCCTCCTGCGCCGTCTGCATTCGCTCACCGGCATCGTACCCATTGGAGCCTTTCTTCTCGAACACTTCGTCTCGAACTTCGAAGCCTTCAAAGGTCCGCTGGCCTACGGAAAGCAAGTCGAGTTTCTGAACAGCCTGCCTTTTGTACTCGGCCTCGAAATTTTCTTTATCTGGATTCCGATCCTCTACCACGGCCTCTACGGCATCTACATCTGGTATCAAGGCGAGACCAATGTCGGCGCTTATCCGTGGCAGGGCAACTGGCTCTATACCTCGCAGCGCTGGACCGGCATTATCGCACTGGCCTACATGGTGCAGCACACGTATTACCTGCGCTTCACTGGCGTGCACCTGCCGACGCACCCGATGCAGTCGTTCGCGAAAGTTCAGGGAGAATTTCAGAATCCGTGGATGATCGCCTTTTACGCGGTCGGCATCATCGCCGCTTCCTGGCATTTCAGCTATGGGCTGTGGTTGTTCGCCGCGAAGTGGGGCATCACTACGGGCGAAAGGGCGCGCCGCTGGTTTGGATACCTTTGCCTGTTGCTGGCGCTGGGATTGGTTTCAATTGGCGCGGCCAGCATGTATGGATTCCTGAAGACACCGCTACAACCCCTGGATTCAAGTTCAAGTTCGGAAAATATCGTAATGCGATAGATAGTCGTTGGTCGTTTGTCGTTAGTCGTTCGCGATGCATGTGGCGAATCGAGGATCATCGAAGGCTTTTGCTGATAATGTTCTTGCTAACGATCAACGACTAACGACCAACGACTGAAAAGGACTCATACAGCATGGCAGCTCCGAAAATTATCGTAGTAGGCGGAGGCCTCGCGGGCTTATCCGCTGTGATCAAGATCGCCGAGATGGGCGGTGAAGTTGACCTGTTCTCGATCGTCCCGGTAAAGCGCTCGCATTCGGTTTGCGCGCAGGGCGGGATCAACGCCGCCAAGAACCTGAAGGGCGAAGGCGATTCCACCTGGATCCATTTCGACGACACGATTTATGGTGGCGATTTCCTGGCCAACCAGCCGCCGGTCAAGGCCATGTGTGAGGCCGCTCCCGGAATCATCGATCTGCTCGACCGCATGGGCGTTCCCTTCAATCGCACGCCGGAAGGTCTGCTCGATTTCCGCCGCTTCGGAGGCACGTTATACAACCGCACCGCCTTCGCCGGCGCCACTACCGGCCAGCAGCTTCTCTATGCGCTCGACGAGCAGGTTCGACGCTACGAGTCGGAAGGCAGGGTGAAGAAGTACGAGCACTGGGAATTTCTCTCGGCCGTGCTTGATGGGCAGCGCGTCTGCCGCGGCATCTGCGCGATGGATTTGCGGACGATGGAAGTTCGCACCTTCCCGGCCGATGCCATCATCGTCTGCACGGGCGGCATTGGCGCCATATTTGGCAAGTCCACCAATTCGGTCGTGTGCACCGGATCGGCACAGTCCGCTTTGTATCAGCAGGGCTGCTATTACGCCAACGGCGAGTTTATTCAGGTTCACCCCACCTGCATCCCCGGCGAAGACAAATTGCGCCTTATGTCGGAATCGGCGCGCGGTGAAGGCGGACGCGTCTGGGTGCCCAGAACGCAGGGCGACAAGCGCGATCCCAAATCCATTCCTGAGAAAGAGCGCTGGTACTTCCTCGAAGAGCGCTATCCGAAATACGGCAACCTGGTCCCGCGCGATGTCGCCACCCGCGAAATCTTCGAGGTCATCTACAAGCACAACCTCGGCATCGACGGCCAGCCGATGGTCTATCTCGATCTCACGCATATCGACCGCAAGACTCTCGACCGCAAGCTCGAAGGAATTCTCGAAATCTACGAGAAGTTTGTCGGCGTCGACCCGCGCGACACGCCCATGAAGATTTTCCCCGGCATGCATTATACGATGGGCGGATTGTGGATCGATTACAAACAGGCCACGAACATCCCCGGCATTTACGCCGCTGGAGAAGCCGAATATCAATATCATGGCGCGAACCGGCTGGGCGCGAACTCGCTGGTGTCGTGCATCTTTGGAGGCTTCGTCTCCGGCCCGAATGCTGTGCAGTACGCGAAGAACCTGCAGGCCGCGCCCAGCAATGGTCATTTTGAGGCAGAGCGCAAGCGGCAGGAAGAAATCAACGCCATGCTGATGAAAGCCGATGGCAATGAGAATCCGTTCCTGCTTTGGCGCGAACTTGGCGAACTGATGACCGCGAACTGCACTGTGATCCGCTACAACAAGAAGTGCGAGGCGGCGGACGCCAAGGTGGTGGAACTGCTGCAACGCTACCAGAAGATCAATTTGAGCGACCGTTCGCTGTGGGCGAACACGACGATTGCGTTCGCGCGCCAGCTCTACAACATGCTGCAATTGTCGCGGGTAATCGCGCAGGGAGCGGCCATGCGCGACGAGTCGCGCGGCTCGCACTATAAGCCCGATTTCCCCGAGCGCGACGACAAGAACTGGATGAAGACCACGAAGGCAACCTTCGCGCCCGATTTGGACGAGCCGAAGTTCGAGTTCGAGCCGGTGGATGCGGCGCTGATTCCGCCGCGGCCGAGGAAGTACTGAAGTGAATGTAGTTGTTCGATGACTTAACTACGCTGTCATCCTGAGCGAAGCGAAGGACCCTTGCATCTCGTCCGCGCCGGCAGAATGCATAGGTCCTTCGCTTCGCTCAGGATGACAAAGCTTGAGCTAGGAGCTAAAGGCTAGAAGCTAATGGCTGACAATAAAACCGTAATCATCAAAATCAAACGCCAACTCACTCCCTACGCCAAGTCGTCGTGGGAGGAGTTCGAGATTCCTTACAAGCCGAATATGAACATCACGTCGGCGCTGATGGAGATCGCGGCCAAGCCGGTCACGCGCGAAGGTAAGCAGACGACGCCCATCACTTATGACTCGTGTTGTCTGGAGGAGATCTGCGGCTCCTGCGCCATGCTCATCAATGGACGCGCCGGCATGGCCTGCTCTTCGCTGATCGATCATCTCGATCAACCCATCAAGCTCGAGCCACTTTCGAAGTTTTCCGTGGTGCGCGATCTGGCGGTTGACCGCAGCGTGATCTTCGAGAACTTAAAGAAAGTCAAAGCCTGGATACCGGTCGATGGTACTTACGACCTCGGCTCCGGTCCGCGCATGAGCGCCGAGGAGCAAGAAGTGGCCTATCCGCTGTCGCGCTGCATTTCGTGTTGCTGCTGCATGGAAGCCTGTCCGCAATTCAACGAAGATACGGGATTCGTCGGTGCGGCCACCATCTCGCAAGTGCGGCTGTTTAATACCCATCCTACCGGCAAGGCCCTCAAGCGCGAGCGACTGACGGCGCTTATGGGGGATGGCGGCATCCAGGAATGCGGCTACGCGCAAAACTGTGTTGAAGTTTGCCCCAAGGACATTCCGCTGACCACGTCGATTGCCGACGTCGGCGGGCAGGTCATGAAGCAAGCGCTTGGCGATTTGTTCCGGAAATAAGGGCGCATCCTTGTAGAGACGGGGCTTGCCCCGTCTCCGCTGGCACCGTCCCGAGAGTTGCTGCTGGCAAGACGCGGCAAGCCGCGTCTCTACTGGAAAGCAGAGCTAGCTCAACCGTTCTCCAAACTGCACTTTTTTCCCACTCCGGCGCCTGGAAAGCAGCAGATTGCCCGCTGGTAACCATCGGTAACTCCCTTAAGTAAGGGGGGTTAGGCCGAATTGCTTCACAAATTTGTTCATCTGTGGTTTACAATCGTGTTTCCTCTCGGCAGATGGGCACTTTCCCGCTGCCGAAAGTTGCCCAAGGCACCGACACAATGGCAATGACGCGAGGCTCCAAGACGCCGGCAACGCTGCTGATCACACCGATCATGCTCGCGCTCGTCCTTGCGCTGGCAGCGCCACAAACCGCTTCTGCCCTGCGCCGCGCTGGCCACCATCACCGCATCCTGAATGGCATTCGCCGTTTGCTCTGGTATCCGATGTTCCGTCCTTCGCACGATTCCCAGCTACGGCAAAACGAAGAGATTGACCGCCTCGGCCTGCCCCGCATTCAGGACGACGCGCAACTTGAGGCGCTCAAGGCCTCAGGCGAACTGGTGCCGATCGAAGCAAGCGAGGCTCTGAAGATTGAGCCGAGTCTCGATCCCTCACGCCGTTTTTGCCGTCCCTGGACTCGCGATTTTGTGCAGGATCTTTCTGAAGTTTATTACCGCCAGTTCCACGCTCAGATCCAGGTAAACTCGGCCGTCCGCACCGTCAAGGTGCAAAAGAAGTTGCGCCGCCGCAATCGCAACGCGGCTCCGGCGGAAGGCGACACGGCTTCTTCTCATCTTGCGGGCATCACGGTCGATCTCCAGCGCCGCGGCCTGACGATCGAGCAAATGCGCTTCGTCGAACACTACTTGTTTTATCTGAAGGCGCTCGACCTGGTCGAGCCCGAAGAAGAGCGCCGCCACTGGTGCTTCCACGTGATGGTTTCCGAACGCTATAGCGACTGGCGGGAGACACAGACGGTCTTCCCGCGTCCGCCAGCGCCAGAGCCCGGCACGGCTCCGGTCAACGTCACGGCAACGGCAACGGCGACGACCGCTGCCAACTGAGCGGTTCTCCGGACCATGGCTCCGCTACAATCTCTACAGCATGATTGTGCTGATGTCCGGTCTCCCGGGGACCGGTAAAACCACGCTCGCTCGCGAACTGGCTCGGCGCACGCAAGGTACTGGCGCTATTCTTAGCAAAGACGAGATTCGCGCCGCCCTGTTCTCGCCCGAAGACGTCGAATACTCCGTCGCGCAAGACGACTTCGTGATGGAGGTGATGCTCGAAGCCGCCCGCTTCCTGCTGCAGAAAACTCCCATGCGCAAGGTCATCTTCGACGGCCGCACTTTCTCGCGCCGCTGCCAGATCGACCGGGTTCTCCAGTTCGCCCGCGACCTCGATCAGCCCTGGACGATCATCGAGTGCACCTGCTCCGACGAATCTGCCCGACGCCGGCTCGACCTTGCGCCCGATCCCTCGCACCCGGCGCACAACCGGACGTTTGCGCTTTACCTGGAAGTGAAAGCGCGCTTCGAACCGATCACATATCCGAAGACAATGATTTCCACTGACCAGCCGCTGGAGGAATGCGTCAAGCAAGCTCTGGGCGCTCTGACCACGGGATGAGTGATGCGATGGAGAGACGGGATCGACTGTCGTACAATTAAGGCCGACCAAAATACCTTACAGGAGCATCCATGCGAACTCTAATCTGTACGCTTATCCTGATCATTGCCACATCCCTGCTCGGCGCCGCACAGGCGGCCAAAGCGGCTGCCGCCGAGCCCACGGCCATCATCCACACCACCGCCGGCGACATGCACTGCACCCTGTTTCCGAAGGTAGCTCCGATCGGAGTCGACAATTTCATCGGCCTCGCTACTGGCACCAAAGACTGGACCAGCCCCGTCGGTCACGCCAAGAAGCACGGCGTCCCACTTTATGACGGCACCATCTTTCACCGCGTGATTCCGGATTTCATGATTCAGGGCGGCGACCCTGCCGGCAACGGCGGAGGCGATCCGGGCTACAAGTTCCAGAATGAAACTTCGTCCGCCGTCAAGTTCGACCGCCCCGGGCGTCTGGCCTATGCCAATGCCGGACCTGACACCAACGGGTCGCAGTTCTTCATCACTGAGGAGGCCTACCCCAGCCTCAATGGCGGCTATACCATCTTCGGCCAGTGTGATAATGCCGCCGTCGAAGTGGTCAAGAAGATTGCCCGCATGCCCCGCGATTCCCGGGACTTTCCTGCGCATCCCGTCAAAATCACGCACATCGAGATCCATGGCGCCGGTGAGGCCACCGAACCTGCCGCGCCAAAGCCGTCGGCTGGCACGAAGAAACCGATGTAGAGACGAGGCTTGCCGCGTCTGAGACGAGGCAAGCCCCGTCTTACCACGAGACTAAATTTGAGAAGTTGAAGGGAAGCTATGACCCGCACACCTGGAACTTACGCCGTGATCGAAACCAGCGAGGGCACCATTATTTGCCGCCTGTTTGAGAAGGACACCCCCAAGACCGTCGCCAACTTTGTCGAATTGAGCGAAGGCAAGCGCGAGTGGACGCATCCCACCACGCACAAAAAGACTAAAGATCCTCTTTACCATGGAACTATTTTTCATCGGGTGATTCCCGGCTTCATGATCCAGGGTGGCGACCCGATGGGCACCGGATTCGGCGGTCCCGGCTACCAGTTCGAAGACGAAACCAAAGGTTCGCCCCATCGTTTCGACAAGGCTGGCAAGCTGGCAATGGCTAACGCCGGCCCCAACACCAACGGTTCGCAGTTCTTTATCACCGTTGGCGCCACCGACTGGCTGACCGGCAAACACACGATTTTCGGCGAGGTTGTCGAGGGATACGAGGTCGTCGAAACCATCTCGAAAGCCGCACGCAACCGGCAGGACCGTCCCAACAAGGACGTAGTGGTGAAGTCGGTCAGGATCGAACGCTAATAGTGACAGGTGCTCCACAGCCTGCCCTGAGCTTGTCGAAGGGTCTCGCGGTTTTCGAGATGTGGGGTTGTGCCACCAAACGGCTGTGAGCCTCGTCACATCGACCTGTGACGGTCAGCCTAGTTTCCCTTTCTCCAATCTATAATGATGGACAAATTTCTAGCCTTCGGAGGCAAGTCGCATGGCATCATTTAACGGAGTCCCTCTCCCACCCAAGGGGCAGAGGATCGAATACAGCAACGGCAAGTACCGTGTTCCCGATCGCCCAATCATCCCTTTCATTGAGGGCGACGGCACTGGCCGTGATATATGGAAAGCTTCGGCTCGGGTATTCGACGCCGCTGTCGAAAAGGCCTACCAGGGGACGCGCGCCGTGGCCTGGTACGAAGTCTTTGCCGGCGAGAAAGCGAAGGCCCGCTTTCAGAACTGGCTGCCTGACGACACAGTCAGCGCCATTCGCGAATTTCGCGTTGCCATCAAAGGGCCGCTGACCACACCCGTCGGAGGCGGCATCCGTTCCCTCAACGTCGCCCTGCGCCAGATCCTCGATCTCTACGCCTGCGTGCGTCCCGTGAAGTATTACGCCGGAGTGCCGTCGCCGGTGAAGCATCCCGAGCGCATGAACATTGTCATCTTCCGCGAAAACACGGAAGACGTTTACGCTGGCATCGAATGGGAACAGGGCACGCCCGAGGTCGCCCGGCTGATCGAATTCCTCAATAAAGACATGCTGAAAGGCGGCAAGAAGCAAATCCGCCTCGATTCCGGCATCGGCATCAAACCCATGTCCGTGACGGGCACCAAGCGGCTGGTGCGCATGGCGATCAAGCATGCTCTCGAACACAAGAACAAAGCGGTTACTCTGGTCCACAAGGGAAACATCCAGAAGTTTACCGAAGGCGCGTTCCGCAAGTGGGGATACGAACTCGCTACCGAAGAATTCCGCGACAAAGTCGTGACCGAGCGCGAGAGCTGGATCATTGGCAACAAAGACAAGAATCCCAATCTCACTGTCGAGGAGAACGCGAACCTCGTCGAACCCGGCCTGGAGTTCGCCACCGACGAGTTCCGCCAGGGAATTTACAAGGAAGTAAAATTCTGTCTCGATTCCATCTACGCTACGCACGGCAAAGGCGCATGGAAGAAGAAGCTGATGATCAACGACCGCATCGCTGACTCCATCTTCCAGCAGGTGGTGACTCGGGCCGATGAATACAGTGTTCTGGCCACACCCAACCTGAACGGCGACTACATCTCCGATGCGTGCGCGGCGCAGGTGGGCGGCCTCGGCATCGCTCCCGGAGCGAACATTGGCGACGGCTACGCCATCTTTGAGGCCACCCACGGCACCGCCCCCAAGTACGCCGACAAGGACGTAATCAATCCTGGCTCCGTCATTCTTTCCGGCGTCATGATGTTCCGCTTCCTGGGATGGACGGAAGCCGCCGATCTGATTGAGCACAGCCTGGAGCGTACCATCGAACAGAAGAAAGTAACCTACGATTTCGAGCGCCTGATGGAGGGCGCAACCAAAGTTAAGACCAGCGAGTTTGCCACTTGCATGATTGACAACATGACCGTCCCAGTGGCGGCTGACTGATATGTAGAGACGGGGCTTGTCCCGTCTCTTTTAACGTATCGGCGCTGCCCGAGACGCGGCAAGTCGCGTCTCTACAGGAAATTACCTATTAAGAGAGGAAACATCATGCGCAATAAAGTAACGATCGTCGGTTCCGGAAACGTGGGCGCTACCGCTGCCCATTGGATTGCATCGAAAGAACTGGCCGATGTCGTCCTCATCGACATCATCGAAGGCGTCCCGCAAGGCAAAGGCCTTGATCTGCTCGAAGCCATGCCCGTCGAGAAACGCGACTCCGCAATTCTCGGGACAAACGACTATGCCGATACCGCCAACTCCGACATCGTCGTCATCACCGCCGGAATTCCACGCAAGCCGGGCATGAGCCGCGACGACCTTCTGAATACTAACTTCAAAATTATGAGTGACGTCGTCGGCAAGGTCGTACACTACTCGCCGAACTGCATCCTCATCGTCGTCTCCAACCCGCTCGACGCCATGGCTCAGGCCGCCTACAAGATCAGCGGCTTCCCCCGCGAGCGCGTCATCGGCATGGCCGGCATCCTCGACTCCGCCCGCTTCCGTGCGTTTATCGCCCTGGAGCTCAAAGTGAGCGTCGAGAACGTAACCGCCTTCGTGCTGGGCGGGCACGGCGACACTATGGTTCCGCTGCCACGCTATTCCACCGTGGCCGGCATCCCCATCACCGAACTTCTGGATAAGGCCACGCTCGACCGCATCGTCCAGCGCACCCGCGACGGCGGCGCCGAGATCGTCAAATATCTCAAGACCGGATCGGCTTACTATGCTCCGTCAGCCGCCACCACCGAGATGATCGAGGCTATCCTCAAAGACAAGAAGAAGATTCTCCCGTGCGCCGCCTACCTCAATGGGGAGTACGGCATTCACGGACTCTTTGTAGGCGTCCCGGTAAAACTCGGCTCCAAGGGGATCGAGCAGATCATCGAGATCAAACTGACGCCGGAAGAGAAAGCGGCCCTGGATAAGAGCGCAGCCGCAGTGAAGGAACTTATTGCGGTAATCAACGTCTAGCCGGGGGTTCTCACCGGCTGGAGTTAGGATAGCGCGGTGAGGCATCAGTTTCTTAGGAGGCTTCGATGCTTCGTGTCTTCTTAGGTTGTTGCTTTGGTCTTGCGGCTTGCGCGCTGCTTTCAATGGTGGTGCTTGCGGGTGGCCACAGCGCCGCCGATTATCCGTTGCGGGTGCATATCTTTCAGCACAACACCCATTCGCATTACTACCACCAGACTCTGGAGACGGTCGACGGTGAAGGCCGGGCGAATCTCTATGAGAACGGCGAGCCGCGGGGCTTCGACTATAGCTATCGCTGCTCGGAGCGGTTAAGGAACTCGCCGGGGTATGAGACGTACTTGGCGCGGTGGAAGAAACGCGACCAGACGCTGGAGATTCTTCTTCCGAAGATGGGCAAGCCGGGAGCGATGGTAGCCTGCGAGCTTCGGGTGGAGATGAAAGACATTGCATATTACAAACATGATGGCACGGTGGACACGGAGCCAGTGGCGACATTCAAGCAATGGATGGAGAAGCACCAGTACGATCCTGAGCATGAAAAGAACGAACCGGTGAATGTGGCCCCTGAACCAGCGGCGGGGGAGAGCTCACCCCAGTGAAGCATCTGACAATAGAGCCTTGTAGGTCAAAGGAAGTGAGGTGAGGAAATACTCCCGAACGTTCTCCGCTGCCTGAGATGCGGCAAGCCGCGTCCCTACTGGAGATTCCTGGAGCTGCTCTGATTTCCCTTTCGTGATCCCCCCAGGCTCGCTATAGTGTCTGAGACCAGCACGCGATGGACCTAGCTTCTAATGGATTTCGACCAGCTCGAAATTTTCCTCGAAGTGGCGCGCCTCTCCAGTTTCTCCCGCGCGGCGGAGAAGCGTTTTCGCACCCAGCCTGCCGTTTCCTCCCAGATACGGGCGCTGGAAGAAGAAGTTGGCGCTCGTCTGCTCGACCGCTCCGGAGGCCGCGTCTCTCTCACCGCATCCGGCAAATTATTTTTCAAGTACGCCGAGGAAACTCTGGAACGGCGGAAAACGATCCTTACCGAAATTGCCGAGACCGAGCGCGTGCCCCGCGGCGAAATTGTCGTTGGCGCCAATGAAGGCACTTGCCTGCACATCCTGCCCGAGGTGTTCGCGCAATTCAAGCGCGACTATCCTAAAGTTGCTGTGAGCATCCGGCGCTCCGACTACTCCAGGATTCTCGAATCGATCATCGAAAACGTCGTGGATTTTGGCGTGGTCTCGCTGCCCGTCACCGACAACCGGCTCGAAGCGCAGATGATTCACCGCGACGAACTCGTCGTAATCACGGCACCGCGTCATGCGCTGGCGGCGAAGAAGAGCGTCACCCTGGCCGAAGTTTCGGCCTATCCTCTCGTTTTGCCCAAGCTCGGCCACACCCGCGACGCACTTGACGCCCTGTTTTATGACCATCATTTGAAGCCGAACCTGGCCATGGAACTTGATTCGAGCGAACTGCTGAAACGTTTCGTGGCGGCCGATGTCGGCGTGGGCTTTATCGCCCGCTCCAATATCGAGGAAGACATCCGAGCCAAGGTTCTGGTTGCGATCACGCTCGCCGATGCGCAAATCCGGCGCGACCTGGCGATCGTGTTCCGCAAAGACAAGTCGCTCAGCCGCGCCGCCAAGGCCTTCATGGACATTGCGGTCAAGCAAAAAAATTTTTCGACGTCCGTGGCTGGGGCTGGGAAGCGATCGAAATGAACCGGAGCAGGCCTGTTGCGATCCTCTTATGTCTGCTCCTGTCGGCTGCCGCGGGCCAGAGGCAGTCGGCTAGCAGCAAAGCCTCGTCCATCGGCCCTGCCAAGCTCATCGCACTGAAAGTCACAGGGACGGCGCGCTACTCCGACAAAGAAATTCTGGCTGCCAGCGGCCTGCAGATGGGTCAGCCCGCAGCCGATGGCGATTTCAAGGAAGCGGTGCAACGCTTGGGCGCTTCCGGCCTGTTCAGCAACGTTGTCTATTCCTATTCCTCTTCAGGCACCGGCGTAAAACTCGAACTGCAGCTCGCCGATACCGACCACAACAAGCTGGTTCCGGCACGCTTCGAAAACTTCGTCTGGTTTAGCGACGACGAACTGCGAACTGCACTCGAACGCCGCGTTCCGCTGTTCAAGCAGTTGTTGCCCCTTGCCGGCAATCTTGCCGATGAAGTTTCCGAGGCGCTGCAAGCCATGCTCACCGAAAAGCGGTTTCCAGGACGGGTCAATTACCTGCGCGAGGGTGACGAGTCGAGCGGACCCGTGAGCGCAATCGTTTATCGGGCCGAAGAAGTCAGCATCAGAATTCGCGGCTTCGAATTCCCCGGAGCAACGCCCGAGCAGGCCGCTCTGCTTTCCACCGCAGCGCGCCACCTCACGGGAGCAGAATACGTCCGCTCGTCTCTCGCTGCGGTCGCTAAGTTGGACCTGTTGCCGGTATTCCAGCAACGCGGATATTTGAAAGCCACCTTCGGGCAGTCGGACGCGCGCGTGCTGATCCACCCTGCACCTGCCGAGGATGCGCAACTTGCCGCCGATGTTCAGGTGACTGCCATTTTGCCGGTGATGCCGGGCAAGATCTATTCCACTTCCAGCGTCGAATGGAAGGGCAATTCTGCCATTAAAACGAGCGAACTCGCGCCCCTGATCCACCTGCCGCCCGGCCAGCCCGCCGACGCCGTGCGCCTGCTCCGTGACATTGAAAACGTTGGCAAACTTTACCGCAGCCGCGGATACATGACAGCCCAGATCAAGCCCCAAGCCCAGTTCGACGACCAGCATAGCGCTGTGCACTACGACCTGAACGTGGTCGAAGGCGACCTCTACAAGATGGGAGAGTTGGAGATCGCAGGGCTCGACACGCAGGCCACAGCTCGGATGCGGGCAGCGTGGACTCTGCGCGAAGATCAGCCCTACGACGCCGGCTACCCCAGGAAATTTCTCGAGGATACCCGGCAACTTGTTCCCCGCGGTGTGCCGTGGAACATCAGCATTCATGAATCGCTGGATGCGAAGGACAAGACCGTGGATGTGGAGATCCGCTTCAAGCAGCAGTAGCCCTGAGGATCTTGATTTCGATAAGGACAAAATATTTCTGTATCGCAAAGCTGGCGGGAGAATCCTATGTAGAATGTGACATTGGGATCTGGACTCGGGAACGATCATTCTTTTCAAAGGAGACGAAGGCGGCATGAAAACAAAGCGGATTGCGACTGCGGTTCTTGCAATGCTGATGTTGGTCGGGTTCGGAGCGGTTCCGGCCCTGGCTGCCGGTAAGCGCCAGACCTTGAACGGCGTAGTGAGCGACGCCATGTGCGGGGCAAAACATCAAATGCCCGACGCTGCCGCGTGCACACGCGGGTGCGTAAGCCATGGATCGAAATACGCGCTTGTGGTCGGAGACAAGGTCTACACCCTGGAGACCTCGGATAAAGCCGCTCTCGCTAAGCTGTACGATCTGGCGGGAGCGAAAGCAAAGGTAACCGGAGAAGTGGATGGAACCACGATCACAGTAAACTCGGTAGCGGCCGGGTCTTAGAGCCAGTGGTTAGTGGCTAGTGGTCAGTGGGAACAAATATAAAAACCGGCGGATTGCCCGCCGGTTTTCTTTTCTTTGCAATTCCCATTACTGCTGTTGAGTCTGGTCCGGGTTATCATCCCGCCGCTTCAGGGTCGGGCGATCGTCGTCGCTCGTGTCCGTGCCGGTGGATTTGTCAGTGCTTGACGTGCGGCGCAGGCTGGGCTTGTTCCCATCCTTCTGTTCGAGCACCTTGTGCCGGTTCTCGATCACCGCAAGCCGCGCCTTCACGTCGTCGAACTCTGACGTGGTAACGATGTATTGCGGGCGCGCCGGGAGTATGGTCGCGATCTCCTTTTGCGACGCCTCAATGCGGTCGGGCGTCTGCGGGTGCGAAGCGAAGGCTTTGGCGATCGTGCCCGGCTTCTTCTTCTCTTTCGCTTGAATCTTTTCGAAGAAGCTGATGAAAGCCTGCGGATCGTATCCCGTCTTATACATATATTGCAGGCCCAGGTAGTCCGCTTCCGCTTCGAAATTGCGCTGGAACTTCATGAACGTGAGCGGCAAAGCCAAGCCGCTTGCTTCGTAGAGTCCGTAGCCTAACCCACCCCCCATAAAGATCAGAGGAAGGCTGCCGATTTGCGCCCAATTGGCTCGCGTCATCTGCCGCATCCCGTGGCGAGCGCAAACGTGCGAAATCTCATGCGCCATCACCCCGGCCAGTTCCGCCTCTTCGTCCGCCGCCAGAATCAGGCCCGAGTTCACGTAGAAGAATCCGCCGGGTAGCGCAAACGCGTTGATCTCGTCGGAGTCAATCACCTTGATGGTGAACGGAACCTGCGCGTCGGAATTACGCACCAGATTCTGGCCGATGCGGTTGACGTACTCGTTGACCACCGGGTCCTGCACCATCTTCACGCTTTGCTCGACCTGCATCGAGTATTGCTTGCCTATCCTGATTTCGGTTTCGAGCGAGTACCAATCGCCCAAGCCGCGCCCGCCGACCTTGCGGTTGCCGATGGCGTCCACATCGTCCTCGCCGCCGGTGTGCTTGACCTTGCTGGGGTCAGGCTCCTGGATGGGAGGCTCACCTTGGGGAGCCGTTTGGCTGTCAGCGCTTGCAGAAGAATCCGCAGCCGGAGTTTGGGTTGAATCAGGGGTCGCCGACGGGTTCGGCGGCGGAGCGGGTGTCGGCGCAGTCGACGGCTGTGTGCTTTGCGGTTGCGTGCTTTGAGACTGAGAGGTCTGCTGCTGGCTGGGGGGTTGCGTGGTTTGATTCTGCGCCAGCGCGGCCACCGCCATCAGCGCGAGTAAACTCAGGGAAATCAGCAATTTACGGAAAGACATTTCGCACCCCGTGGAAACCCGGTTGAATGACACAATTATACTCCCGATAGCAAGTCGGGCTGGGCGGACTTTCCCACCTGGTTGGACGCGGTCCCATGCCCGAAAGTTACCTGTTATTTTGCGCCCTTTGCTGTCGAGGCAAGACATTGACCGGTTCCTGGACGCGTTCGGCCAGTACAAGAAGTCGAAGGCGTAGCAACTTTTTTCGCGAGTCGCTGAAAACGCTTAACCCAAGCTGTCTTTGGCCACATCCCCAGTTGACAGCAGAAACCCGGGAGCGTATCTTGCCCAATTAAATGGTTTTAATGTAGGTCGTCCCCCGCCCAGGAGAAGACGATGGTACCCTCCGGCTCCCGCTCTTACCCCAGCCCGCGATTCGTTTTGATGGTCCCTGTTTTTCTGGCACTGCTGGCGTGCGCGCCGGGTCTGCTGGCGGAGTCCGCTTACGTGCGAGTCAGTCAGGCCGGCTATGAAGCTGACCATGCGCCTTTTCGAGCGTATTTGATGACCCAGTCTGCGGTAACGCACGCAACCTTCCAGGTGGTAAATTCGGAGGGCGACACAGCGGATTCGGGCCATGTTGGCGCTCTGCTCGGTACGTGGAGCCACAGCAAGACGGTGACCTACAACGTATACGCCTTGGACTTCAACGTTCCCGGCGGGGACCTCTACACCATCAAGGTATCGGGGCCAGTGACGGCGACTTCGCCGGCCTTTGCGGTGGATTCTGTGGAGACGCTGTATTCCGGATTGCTGCTGAACACTTTGTTTTTCTATGAAACCGAGCGCGACGGGAAACATTTCATCCCTAACGCACTGCGCACCGCGCCGGGGCACCTGAAAGACACGAACGCACATGTTTTTGACACGCCTCCGCTCGACAGCAACGACTTCATCGACAATGTGCCGCCGGCGCCGCCGCTAGTCTCGGCGGGTGTTCCGAATATCAATGCCGCTGGCGGCTGGTGGGACGCGGGCGACTACGAGAAATACGTGGAAACGGTCAGCTATACGACAGCGTTGATGGAGATTGGAATTCGCGACTTCCCCGAACAGATGGGCGCGGGCGCTCCGGTTAATCCTCCGGCGCCGCCCGGTTCGATTTCCTATGCGGGAAACAGCGGAGCGGGCGCGCCCAACTCGTCCGACTTTGGCGACGAAGCCAGGTTTGGCGTGGACTGGCTGATGAAGATGTGGGATGACAAGACGAAGACGCTTTACTACCAGGCGGACAATACGCAAGACTGGGATTATTACGGGTTCGGCAATCCGACTTCGGCCGCCCCCAACTGCGGTGGCACTTATCCGAGTCCTTACTGCCTGATCACGGAGTACGACATTTGGACCCTGCCGCAGGCGGCCGATCACTATCAGCAACCCAGCGATCCGCGCGCATGCGATCCGCTGACTACTTACTACATCTGTAATCGTCCGGTATATGTGGCGGGGCCTGCGGGATCGCCGATCAGCCCGAATCTGGCCGGGCGCTTGGCGGCGGACTTTGCATTGTGCTACCAACTGCAACGTGATTCCCATCCTGCGCTGGCGAATCAGTGCCTCCAGGACGCCGAGGACGTGTTCGCGCTGGCGGATACTTCTTTTCCCGACCCGGCTCCGGCGGAGTATGGGGGCACGTGCAGCAGTTGCCTGCTTACCATTGCTCCCTTCGACGGCTATCCCGAGAACGTCTGGGACGACGACATGGAGTTGGGCACCACCGAGCTGTATTTTGCTTTGCAACTGGCGGCCGGGGCGAAGGATCTTCCTGAGGGATTGCCACACACCAATCCGATCGACTACTTGGCGCAGGCGGCCAAGTTCGCTCACAATTACATCACGCGAATATACAACAACGGGTACACCGACACTTTGAACCTGTACGACATCAGCGGTCTGGCGCATTTTGAGTTGTATCGGGCGCTGGACATGGCTGGGAATCCGCAGGGTCTGGCGGTTTCTGCATCGCGCATCCGCGCACAACTGTTGCGGCAAGTAGCCGACGCGATTACTCAATCGGGCACGGACCCTTGGGGCTTCGGCTATGTGTGGAGTTACGGTGACACTACGTCGCACGGCGCGGGCCTGTCGGTGATGGCTAGTGAGGCTGCGTATCTCACTCAGGCAAAACGCTATGACACCTATGCGCAGCGCTGGCTGGCCAACATTCTGGGCGCGAATTCTTGGGGATCGTCTTTCATCGTGGGCGAGGGCAGCACGTTTCCGAATTGCATCCAGCACCAGGTGGCGAACCTGGCAGGCGCGCTGGATGGGACTTCCGGAGGCACGCCGGTGCTTTGGGGTGCGGCGGTCGAGGGCCCGGCCGGCTATGCCTCTTCCGGCGTGGTCGACGGCATGATTCTATGTCCGGCAAACGGAGTGGATACGTTCCGGAAATTCAATGGCAACGATGGCGCGTTCGATCGCTCGCAAGTCGCGGTGTATCAGGACAACATGCAGTCTTACAGCACAACGGAGCCGGCCATCGACCTGACTGCGACATCGTTTCTTATGTGGTCCTGGAGGCTGGCGGGGAAGCCTGGCTTCTAACGCCTCACTCCGAAAGCCGGTTTACGTCCACCGAAACCAGCGCAAGGCCAGGACGAACGACACTCCGCCCCAAACTGCGAGCACCAGCAGCCGCCCCGATTGCGAGCCGAGCGATGCGCCTTCTAAGATCGTGGCCCGCAGAGCGTCGTTGAGCGCGGTTAGCGGAAGCGCTTTGATAAACGGCAGTGTGATCGCAGGAAATCTCTGGTAGGAGAAGAAGACGCCGGAGAAAATCCACATCGGCATCATAACCACGTTGATGAGACCAGAAACGGTTTCAATTTTCTGCGCCCGGCAAGCGGTCAGCAGGCCCACGCCTCCGAAGGCTACGGCCCCGAGCGATCCGAGCAGGATGACGGAGAGGATCGATCCCTGCACCCGCATGTGAAAGACGAGCACACCGAAGCCCAAGAGCAGTTCTACTTCTATCACCATTAGCACGAGGCGGCTGCTGGTTAGTGCCAGAAGAAAATCGCTGCGGCGCATGGGCGTGGCGACGAAGCGCTTCAACAGTTTGCGCTGACGCATTTCGACCAACGCGAAGCCTACTCCCCACATGCCGGAGTTCATCAGGTTCATCCCCAGCAGGCCGGGAATCAGGAAGTCGATGTAGCGGGAGCCGGGCTCGCTGGAGGATTCGGAGGAAGTCGCGAGCGCATCTTTGCGTCCGGCGGCGGATTGGAGCGTAGCGTCGATTTCGGCGCGCGAGAGCACGCTTTCCGGGCGCGCGGGATCGTAGTAATAAGTGTAACTGCCGTCGGGATTCGCTTCGATTGCTAGATCGAATTTGCCGAAGTGGAAGGCCTTGAGCGCGGCATCGCGATCGAGCACGGTGGCTCGGATCGGGGAGTGCGCGGTTGAGCCTTGCAGCACAGCTAGCGTCTTCTGTGCGCCAGCGCCATCGATCACGACGACGGAGGTGATGTCCGCCGGTTTGTTGCGAAAGGCAATGCCCAAGCCTGCCGCCAGCAACAAGGGAAAGACGAAGACCCAGAATACGACTTCAGGCTCTCGTTTGAGTTCAAGTAAGCGCGCCCAGAGCAAGTGACGGTATCCGGACCAACGGCCGTTGCGGCGTGCCGGTACGACGGGCTGCGACTGCCGATTCCGATCAGCGTCGAGCCGGGATGCATTGGTCTCTGTGATTGCCATTCAGTCTTCTCGCAAGTGGCGTCCGGTAAGTTGCACGAACACATCTTCCAGGCTGGCCTGGCGCGTGCTCAGGTGCTCGAGTCGATGGCCATTGCTGGCTATGACATCAAGAAGAGCGGGGATGGTGAGGTGCGGCTCGCGGACACTCAGGCAAACCGACGAATCCTCGTGACGGACGGACTCCACGCTGGGCAGCGATCGCCAGCGGTCAAGGCTGTCGTTGTCGTCTCCGTTGTTTTTGGCGCTGTTATTGGCGTTGCTACTTACTTGGAACTCCACCACGTGATGACCGCCGAGCCGGTCGATTAAGTCGGAAGGAGTTCCTTCGGCGATGATCACGCCGTGATCGACGATAGCCAGGCGATCACAGAGGCGTTCGGCTTCGTCCATGTAGTGCGTGGTGAGCAGGACGGTGCCACCTTTTTTCTGGAAGGCGCGGATGATGTCCCAAAGCTGGCGCCGGCTTTGGGGATCGAGTCCGGTGGTGGGCTCGTCGAGAAAAAGGATGCGCGGATTGCCGACCAGCGCGGTGGCGACAGCCAGGCGCTGCCTCTGCCCGCCGGAAAGCTTGCCGACCCAGGCGCCCGATTTCTCCGTGAGTTGGAGTTCTTCGAGGATGTCGGCGGCGGGGCGCGGTTCGCTGTAGAAGCTGGCGAAGAGTTCGATGGTTTCGCGGACGTTCAGCTTTTCCGACAGGCGCGTTTCCTGGAGCGAGATACCAATCCATTCGCGCAACTGGCGTGGATTGTCGTCCCAGGTGTGTCCGAAGATGCGAACTTCTCCGGAAGTCGGCGCGAGCAGGCCCTCCAGGATTTCGATGGTGGTGGTCTTCCCTGCTCCGTTCGGACCGAGCAGGCCAAAGCATTCGCCGGCGTCGATACGCAGACTGAGGCCGCGGACGGCTTCGACCTTGCCGTCGTAGGTCTTGCGCAGGTTGGTGCACTCGATCGTTGTTTCGGTAGGCGATCCCACGAAGGCATTCTAGCGCAGGTCTATGGTGCGGAATGTGAATGGCTTGTAACCGGCAAGGGTGCGTCGCCCCTGGCGTTGCGCCACAAAATGGCATTCAGCTTTTCGGCGTCGACCGCATCCGGTCGGGAAAAATTCATCTGCGACGATTCCTTCGCTCCCGGGGCTGTCTTGGTGTTCACCTGATAGATGAGCCCGCTGCGCAGATTCTTGTCGTCAACCTGATAGGGCGGCTGAGTTCCTGGACCCGCGAACAGCGGAGCCATCAGCGGAGCGTGCACGTCGAAGAGATTCATCGGGGGAAGGCCGAGCAGAGCCTCCATGGTGTGGATCATGCTGACGGTGGTGTAGAAGTTATGCTCGACAAACGGCTGCGGCGTGCGCGGCGCGTATTTGCTGATGACGAAGGCGATGGAGCGGTGGGCGTCGACGTGATCGGCGCCGTCCTGCGCATCGTCTTCGAGAACGAAGATGGCAGTGTCGTCCCAGTAGGGGCTGTGGGAAACTGCATCGACTACACGGCCTAACGCCAGGTCGTTATCGGCGACCGAAGCTTGCGGAGTTGGCTTGCCGGGACGCGTGCCTCCGGTGTGGTCGTCCGGAAGGTAGAGCAGCGTGAACTGCGGGAGTTCTTTGGCAGTTCCTTTGGCCTTCACGAACTCGTCGAATTCGCGGAGGAATTCGTCGGCGCGGAGCTGGTCGGGGTAATCGGTATTAAAGTCGGGAAATTGCGGATCGTAGTGATCGCGCAGAGCGGCCTTGGTTGGACGCATACGCTTGAATTGTGGAATGGCCCACGGCCACGGGCTCGGCCCACCGCGCGGGTTGCCAACTTTTGCGGGTAGTGGATCGCCTTTCCTGATTTCGGAAACTGGGCAGGCCGCCGACGAGGGAGACGGCGTTCCTTCCTTTGGCGACCCCATTTTCGGCGACTTCGCTGTCTCGCTCTGGCACCAGACGGCTGCAATGAACTCTCCGTAGATGCGATAGGTGAGGCCTTTTTTCGCCAGGTCATCCCAGAGAAATCCGGTTCCGGGATCGTCGATGTCGGGGATGCCCTGCTCGAGCGGATATTCTTCAGCGACAGCGCCGCCGGAGTCGTACGTGCGTTCTTTGCTGCGATAGCCGATGGGCCATGTTTTTTCGTTGTAGTCGGAGGTCGTCGAGGCCGTCGACCAGATGTGGCCGTCTCCGGAAACTTCGCCGCTGTCGTAGAAATTGTCGAGCACGCCAAACTGCAGCGCGAGTCTGTGTTCGTTGGGAGTGACGTCGGCGCCGTACATGGTGAGGGACGGATCGCCGTCGCCCACGGGCTGATTGCCGAAGGAAAGGTCGCCGAGGATCTGATCGTAGGTGCGATTTTCTTTCAACACGTAGATCACGTGGCGGATCGGATTGGTTCCGCTAACAAATTCGAACTTGCCGCCGTCGGAGTGGACGAGATTGTCTTCTTCGACCTGATGCGTGTAGGCGGCAAGATTCTTGTCGATGTCGGCAAGACTGAGGCGCTGGATGGAGCCCCCGACCAGCGTCGGGATGTAAGGATGCTCTTTTCTCTTGCGCTCGCCTTTCAGCTTGCCTTGCATGTTGTTGGGGCCGCTGCTTTCTCCTTTGGCGGTGGCGACGAGGAGATCGTTGCCGGCGATGGCCAGAGCGCTGGGATACCATTCGGTGGGGATGAAATCGGGTTCTACAAAGGGACGGCTGAGAGGGACCGCGATAGGCGCACCGGAAATATGTGGGCCGGTGCGTTCCCACGGACTACTTGTCCGGAACACCGCAACTGCGTCGAGCGATCCGCTCGCCGCAAAAAGATACTTGCCATCGGGCGAGATCGCGAGGGCCTGCAGCACGCTGCCGCGGTGATGTCCCGCGGGCCAAATCGAGGTAACCCTCCCGGATCGCAGGTCGATCGTCGCGATTAAGTCAGCATTTGCAAGCGCGACATACAGCTGTTCGTCCGGACCGAAGACCATGGCCGTTGGATGCGGACTAAGTTGCTTCTCTCCGGTTACGCTTCTCAGATCAATCCGTCGGCTCACTTCGAGTTTGGGCAGATCCAGCTCAACAATCGTGGGATCATTCCACAAACTGACCCACGCCTTTGTTCGCGCTTTGTTCGCGATCACGGTATACGGATACTCGGTCGGAATGTAGCGACCGCGGCTCAAATCGAACGACTTCTCAATCTTGCCGGAACTGAGGTCGAGCAGCACTACATTGTCAGAAAGATTATTGGCAATCAGCAGGCGGTCGCCCTTCGCGCCCGGCAACACTGCGAACCCAGCCGGATACGGAATGGCGGTTCCGGCGGGAGTTGTGCGCAGGCCGAACGCGACTTCTTTTCCCTCGGCGATCCGCTGCGGCGCAATCTTAATGAAGCGCTCGGGAGCGACTTGTCCGTCCGCGAATTTGTATACAGCTATGCCGTTGCCGGTGCTGGTCGGCTTCTCGCCGGTGGGATCGGTGATCGAGCCCATCGAGGCGTAGAGATGCTTGCCGTCGCTCGAGAACGCCAGGCCGATGAAATAGCTTTGGCGCGTGGAATAGTCGTCGCTCAGGCGATCATCGGGAAAGTCGTGCAGTTGGTTGTTACTGAGATCAAGAATGGCAATCGACTGGCGAGCGCCGGTTTCCTGCGTGCCGTATCCCTGGTTGAGTAGTGCGGCGTAGCGGCCATCGGGGCTGAGCGCGATGGTCGCCGGAAAACTGTTGGTGCGGGCTAGATAGCCGGGGACAGGGAGGGTCAGGCTCTTGCTGGTGGGAAGATTGATGCGGCGCGAGCGGTCGGCGGCGCGGGCGACCGCGAATACGACCAGCAGCAAGGAAAAAGCAAGGAGGGAAACGGCAGCAAGTTTTTTCACGAGCGGATACCCTCGGGACGGTTGTACCATCCGCATCGTCTCTCCGGCAAACGGAGAGCCGTGGTAGAAGACCCTGGCGCTTGGCTCCTTCACCGTGCTTTCCTGCGCTGTACAATTTGGTGTCTCAGTCACCTTCGCCAGAATAAGGAGCTTTGTTCGACATGAATCGCCAAATCATAAATCGCGGAATCGCGGTTCCAACTTTTTTCTGTGTCCTCTTCGTCTGCGCAGCGGTCGCCCAGGACTTGCCAGTAGTCAAGCCGGAAACCGTCGGCCTGTCGTCGGAACGGCTGGGGCGGATCTCGAGCGCGGTCGAGCGCAGCATCGACGACAAGCGCATTGCTGGTGCGGTCACGCTGGTGGCCCGTCGCGGTCACGTGGCGTGGTTTAAGGCGCAGGGCATGGCAGATCGCGAGGCGGGCAAGCCGATGCGACCCGACTCGATGTTCCGCATCTGCTCCATGACCAAGCCGATCACGACCGTGGCGGTCATGATGCTATATGAGGAGGGCCGGTTCCTGCTCGAGGACCCGATCTCCAAGTACTTGCCCGAGTTCAAGAATCCGAAAGTGCTGGTAAAGCCCGCGTCTGGCGCGCCGCCTTACACGATTCCCGCTACGAACGAGATCACCATTCGTGATTTGTTGCGGCATACTTCCGGAATTACCTACAACTGGAACGCCGACCTCGGGCCTCTGTACAAAGACGCGAACGTGGCTAACGGAATGCTGCAATACGATGGCACCATAGCAGACAGCGTCAAGCGCCTTGCGGGGCTTCCGCTGCTTTTCAACCCCGGCGAAAAGTGGGAATACAGCCTGAGCGTGGATGTATTAGGACGGCTGGTGGAGGTTGTCTCCGGCAAGCCGCTGGACGAATTTTTCCGCACCCGCATCTTCGAACCCTTGGGCATGAAAGACACCTATTTCTATCCGCCCGACAACAAGCTGGAACGGCTGACTACGGCCTACACCTACTACGACGGGAAGGGTCTGAATCGCTTCCCCGATACTCCGATCACGGAAGGCCCCTTCACCTACTCGGCGGACTACCCGGTGCGCGGCCCGAAGAAACTCTTCTCTGGCGGCGCTGGACTCGTGTCCACGGCGGCCGATTACATGCGCTTCTGCCAGATGATGCTCGACGGCGGCAAGGTGGGAAACGCTCGTTTGTTGAGCCGCAAGTCGGTGGAATTGATGACTCAAGATCAGTTGGGAAAAATAAGCCCGGACCAGGGGTTCGGACTCGGCTTCGGCATCGATGGAGTGAAAGGACCGCTTGCCGAACTTGGATCGCCCGGAGAATACAACTGGGGAGGCTTCTTTTATACCGCTTTCTCCATTGACCCGAAGGAGCAGATGATCGTGATTTTCATGGGGCAACTGCATCCGGACGGCGATTTGACCCTCAACCGTCAAACCCACGAACTGGCATACCAGGCGATCATCGATTAGGGTGGACGGCTGGTGGTTCAGAAAAGTTCAGTAGAATGACAAATCTTTCATCGGATAGTGCTTGCAGTTGCGCGTCCAGAGTTCGGCGCGATTCAATACCGCTGTGGCCGCGATGAGCGAATCACCGATCTGCAGGCCGTGGCTCTTGCTGTATTGACGGAGATAATCGCCAGCTCGGCGGCCCGTCTCATAGTCGATCGGAACGCAGAGTAGTGCGCGAAAGAAACTCGTCAGTACCTCATGCTCGCGCGGTCGCACCCCGTTCCACACTTCGACCGCGGTTACCGGCGAGTACAGGATTGCGTTGCCCGATTGACCAAGTTCCCGCCACCTCGAGAGAATATCGCTGTCTCGTTCGCGGCAAACTTCGATGACGATGTCGGAATCGACCAGGACGTTCACAGCTTCTTAAGTCTCTCAATGCGAGCGTCGCGCCGCAGGCTGCGCACGTATTCTTCGGTAGAGTCGGGCAAGTCGGTACGATCTTTCCAGATTCCGACGAGGCCCTCCATGGCTTTACGACGCTCCTCCAAATTACCGAGATAACGCTCTCGAGCCGCTTGACGAACCAGATTGGAGATGGTCGTCCGCTCGCTGCGGGCCCGTGTGTGGAGGGCATTCCACAGATCGTCGTCAAGATAGAGCTGGGTTCGTCGCATGATGTATATTATACATCACCATTCTTGATTTCCCAATTATTTCGTACCCAGCAAGTGCACTTCGGAGACCGGCGGACCGCTTTGTGATCTTTTCACGCCCATTAGCTCAACTCCTTTGGCAGCAATGTGTTCGGCGGATACCTCAAACTCCTTGATTAACTCCCACGGAGCGCCGGAATCTCCGAAGCGGTCTTTGACTCCGATGGCGCCGGTGATGATGGGGATGCCGTAGAGCGCAGGCGATTGCGTGATGGCGCTGGCAACTGGCCAGGCGAGCGCGCCGATCTGGTGCTCTTCTGCGGTCAGGACAACGCTGGTATCGCGAGCGGCCCGCACGATCGCTTCGGTGTCGAGCGGTTTGAGGGTGTGCATGTTCAGGACACGGGTTTCGTAGCCGAAATCCTGCTTCAGTATCCAGGCGGCGCGCATGGCTTCGGGTACCATGGGGCCGCAGGCAATGATGGTGAGATCTTCGCATTCATCACGGTACTCGGATTCGAGCTTGGTCTCGAAAGCTTCGATGAAATTCGTGGCTTCGCGACGCAGGCGAATCACGTTGGCTTTGCCGAAGACGAAAGGAGTCTTTTCGTCGGTAACGATCGGCGTGGCCTCGCGCGCGAAGCGGATGTACTTCGGGCCGACATGCTTGAGCAGCAGGTAGTCGGTGGCCTTGCGGGTTTCTACCATGTCGCAGGGGACGACCACGTTCATGTTGGGCAGCCCACACATGGCGAAACAATCTTCGAGCGCTTGGTGGGTCGCGCCGTCGGGGCCGACGCTGACGCCGCCGTGGGCTCCGGCGATCAGAACGTTGAAGTTGCCGTAGCAGATGGAGGTGCGAATCTGGTCGAGATTGCGGGCAGCGGCAAAGGTGGCGTAGGTGCCGAAGACGGGGAGCTTCCCTTCTTTGGCCATTCCCGCAGCGGCTGAAGTGGCGGATTGCTCGGCGATGCCCAGGCTGATCCAGCGCCCCTTGCGTTCGGGCTTATTGGCGTAGAACTCGCTGATGGTGATGGAGCCGGAAATATCCAGGCCGAGGCAGACTACGCGCGGGTCGTCGCCGTTGGCAGCCAGCGACTGGCCGAAACCGAGGCGCGTGGGTTTCATTTGAACCTTCATGGTTCCGGCGGCATTCCACCAGTAATTACGGTGAAAGTGAGGCATCTTGGCATCGAGTTTGCGCTCGACTTCGGCTTGGTATTGCCGGGCGTGGGCAAAGAGTTGCTCGACGGGAATCTGGCCTGCTTCATCAAGGCCGAGTTCCTTCAGGCCTTTGTGTAACTCTTCCAGGTTGGGGACCTTGCCGTGCCAGCCAGCCTGATCTTCCATGAAGCTGACGCCTTTGCCTTTCACGGTGTCGGCGATGATGACCTTGGGCTTGCCCGAGCCGGTTTTCGCTTTGGCATTCTCCAGCGCCTCGACCACCTGCTTCATGTCGTGGCCGTTGATGGTGAGGACTTCCCATCCGAAGCTGCGATATTTTTCTTCGAGCGGCTCGACGTTCATCACGTCTTTCACCCAGCCGTCAATCTGCAGGCGGTTGCGGTCCACGATGCCGATCAGATTGTCGAGCTTGAAATGGCCCGCTTCCATCGCGGCTTCCCAGATCTGGCCTTCCTGCTGCTCGCCGTCTCCCATGATGCAGAAGGTGTGGTAGTTTTTCCCGTTCAGCCGGCCGGCGAGAGCGATGCCGACGGCGATGCTCAGACCTTGGCCGAGCGACCCAGTCGAGACTTCCACGCCCGGCAGTTTGAGCCAGTGCGGATGCCCTTGATACGGCGAATAAAGTTTGCGCAGCAGCGCGACGTCGTCTTTCGGACAGAAACCGGCGAAGGCTAATCCAAGATAAAGGCTGGGCGCCTTGTGGCCCGTGGACCAGATGATGCGATCGCGGTCGGGCCAGTTGGGATTCTTGGGATCGTGGTTGGCGACGCGAAGGTAGAGCGCGGCGGTGATATCCATGATGGAGAGCGTCCCACCGGCGTGTCCTGACGTGGCGGCGCACAAAGCGGCCAAGTCGTAGCCGCGCATCAAATTGGCCTGCTGTTTCAGCTCGTCAATGTTGTAGGAACGCAGAACTTCGCCGGTCGCAGAATTTTGAATAGACATGGGGTTGCTCCTTCGCTTACGCCGAACGTTTGAACGAAATTCGGACGACAATCCGGGCAGGGCGGAAAACGGCGCATAGGCTTACAGCATGAGGGTAAGCGGGGCGGTTGCACCGAGCAGTGAGCGGCATCACGCGGGGGCGTGACGCATGACAGCATTCCCGTCCGGGCGGTCGGTCTTTAACCGCCGAGACGCAGAGAAACACATAACCCCTGTGTAACCCTGTGTCCTCTGTGGTTATCGCATTAGAGCCTAACCACAGAGGACACAAGGGAGCACGGGGCAAATCTCAGGCATGCTGCGCGGGCTTTCAGCGCGCCGATTTGAAGATCGCGAATACCGCGCCTTGCGGATCGGCGATCACCGAGAAACGGCCGACTCCTTCCATGCTCATTGGCGGGAGGTATAACTTCGCACCCATCCCTTTCGCCTTATTCGCGGACGCATCCACGTCATCCACCTGAAAGTAGGCCAGCCAGTGCGGAGGCACTCCGGGCTGGCGATAAGCCGCGGGCGGAACGCCTCCGATGAAATGATCGCCGTTCTTGATGTGCAGGTAGCCGGAGGGATCTTTGGGGTCTGCGGTCAACTGCCATCCGAAGAGGCCGGAGTAAAAGGCAGAGGCGCGTTTTGCATCGGGCGTGCTCAGATCGGCCCAGCAGAGCGTGCCGGCGACGTGGGCGATTCCGATTCCGGGGTCCTTCTTTACCTGCCAGACGCAAAAAGTCGCGCCGGTGGGATCCTGGATGACGGCCATGCGGCCTGCATCCATGACGTCGAACGCTGGGGCGAGGACCTTGCCGCCTAGTTGCTGCGCCTTGGCGGCGGCTGCATCGGCGCTCTCTACTTTGATGTAAATCGTCCAGTGCGGAGGCACGCCGTGCGAGCGCTCCTCGGGACGCAGCGTGCATCCAGCGGCGGCATGGCGGCCCTGAAGGTTGAACATGGTGTAAAAATCGTTCGGGCCCATCGGATTGTCGTGTACTTCCCAGCCGAAGAGAGAGCTGTAAAAGCTCTTAGCGGCGGGCTGGTCGGAGGTGTGAAGTTCAATCCAGCAGAAGGAACCGGAGGGATGCTGATCGATGTTTGCCATAGCGGCAGAAGTTTACACCAAATTTCGGTAGCGGATTGTCAACGGGATATGAAACGGGAAACTCTAACCGCGGAGATCGCAGAGATCGCGGAGTTCTTGGACGCAATTCTTTCCGTCGCGAACCGCTGACGTTCTCCAGAAATACGTGGAACAAGCGCCAGCGCAATTGAGAGTTCAAATCTTGCTGATTAGTGCAAACGCCTGCTTAGAGCAACAATCGCTTCCCTTGTTTGCCAAAAGGCCCGGCGCCGAGCCGGGCCTTCTTTCGATTCCGGACAGCCTACTGTTTCTGCGAGACGAACTTGTTAGTTGTTCCTTGCAGTTTGTCGTCTGCGATCACCTTCAAGGTTTTGCCATCGGCCGAAAGAGTCGATTTGTCAACGACGATGACCTTGCCATCGCGCTTGTAGGTCTCCTCCAGCGTATCCTTGCCAAGCATCTTCACCGAAACGCTGGTGGTTCCCGGATCGCCCTTGACGGGAGCGTCCGTTCCATCCAGCTTGGCGATGTAGGATTGGCCAGTCGGAGTGGTCATGGTCAGCTCGTTGCCATTCACCTTGAAGGTATAAGTGAGGGACTCGGCCGACATGTCCTCTTTTTCCCTGCGCCACGAACCGGAGATCAGGTTCGCGCCTGCCGGTGCTTTGGCAACGCGCTTGAATGTGTCTGTGCCGGTTTGCGGTCCTCCACTCGGATTGCCGCTGTAGGTCCAATTGGCCGTCAGCGTATTTCCGTCGGAGGAGACCGACTGTTTCTCGGTAAAGACTACCTTGCCATCTTTCTTGAACGTATTCTCGATGTTGTGGTCGTCGATAACCTTTACACTCAGAGCGTTGCTGTAGGGGTCCCCTGTCACTTTCTGGTCCGTGCCATCGGCTTTAACATTGATCGGCGGCACGCAGGTCTTGCATTCATACATCCCATTCTGCAGCAAGAACACATCGGGCTTCGTGGACCACTGAGCGCTGCTCATATCGACTTTCCACGTACCGTCGAAAGGACTCTGCGCCATCGCGACCACCGGTACAAATAACAACGCCAATAGTCCGGCAAAGAATAGATTCTTCATAAATCATCCTCCATGGGTCTGGGTTGTACTTGGGAACTGCGTAATTCCGACGCTCGGGTGAATCTGCCGTACTTAGCAGAGTGTTTGTCAACGGGGAAGACCATGTTCGCCTCTGGGGTGCTGCGTATCAACAGGCGGGAAGTAAGCTTCGGAGAGGCGAAGCAGGCTAATGCGACGCCAATTTACGCATATTGTCAGTGAGGCCTGTCACCTATTGATGTGAGGTGATCGCCAAGGGCGGAGGGCTAGGCAAGACTGTCGTTTGGAGCAAAATCTATTACACCTACAACCGAGCTCAGCGCAGGTTCTTTCCCACCCACTCTTCAACTCGACCCAGAGCCGTGTTCAGATTCTCCAGCGAGTTGGCGACGCTGAAGCGGAGATAGCCTTCTCCGTATCTGCCAAATGCGGTGCCAGAGAGCGCGGCCACGCCCGCCTCGTCGAGCAGCGCGTCGGCCAGTTTCTTGGAAGGCCAGCCAGTTTTCGTAATGTTGGGGAAAACGTAGAACGCGCCTTTGGGGGTGCGGCAGGAGAAGCCTTTGATCTTGTTCAGGCCGGCGACGAAGGCATCGCGGCGGCGTTTGAACTCGGCGCTCATCTTGTCGACCGACGACTGGTCGCCGCGCAGCGCTTCGATTCCGGCCATCTGCGTGAAGCTGGCAGTGCAGGAAATTGAGTTCGTGTTCAGGCGCGAAATCTGCGCGGCCAGGTCGGGACGCATCACGCCGTAGCCCATGCGCCATCCGGTCATGGCGTAGGTTTTGGAGAAGCCGTCGAGCAGGATGGTCCGCTCCTTGAAGCCGGGAAGGCTCATGATGGAGAAATGTTCGTGGCCGTCGTAGATGAGGCGGCTGTAGATTTCGTCCGACAGAATCAGGATGTTGCGGTCGCCGATGGCCTTGGCGATTTCGAGAATGTCTTTCTTGGTGAGAACGCCGCCGGTCGGATTCTGCGGCGAGTTCAGGATGATGAGCTTGGTGCGGTCGTTAATCAGCGAGGCGAATTCGTTGACATCGAAAGCAAAATCGCGCTCCTCGCGCAGCGGAATAGGAACCGCGCGCCCGCCGACATACTCGATCATCGACTCATAAATGGGAAAGCCGGGATTGGGATAGATGACCTCGTCTCCCTTTTCGATCAAAGCGAGCATGACATGAAAAATAATTGGCTTGCCGCCGGGAACAACAACAACCTCTTCGCTCGCCACTGGAACATTGCGAGTGCGGCTGACGTAGTCGGCAATGGTCTGGCGCAGCTCGGGCAGGCCGGCGGAGGGGCCGTAGTGGGTCCATCCCTTGTGGAGCGCGTCAACCGCGGCCTCGGTCACATTGGCAGGCGTGTCAAAGTCGGGCTCGCCGATTTCGAGGTGAATAATGTTCTTGCCCTGTTTCTCGAGCGCGCGGGCGCGGACCAGGACTTCAAAGGCGGTTTCGGTGCCAAGCCGCGACATCCGGCTGGCAAGACGCAATTCGAGCTGAGTAGTTGGCATAGTAGCGGTTGGCATTATAGCCCTCGGAGGCTGGATTGGCCCTTATTGAATTGTCACGCGAGGGACGGGGATGGGTCAATTGCACAGATCACAACAAGTTGTGACGGGATAACAAGGTCAGAGGTCAGAGGTAAGAGGTCAGATTGCAGAGGTAAAAAGCCTATCGTCTGGCGGATGTGGAAGCCTGAAGATTTTAACCTCTACAATCTGACCTCTAACCTCTGACCTTTGGTTTTGACCTCTGCAATCTGACCTCTTACCTCTGACCTTATTCCGAGATCGTGCTTTCTTCGCTCGGCGCGCGCAAGACGCGATCGACCGAGTACGGAGCGCGCTGGGTGGGCTCGTGGTAGTGACGTACCTGCATTTCTCCGAGCAGACCCACGGCAAGCATGTTCAGGCCCGCCAGCAACAAAACCATGGAGAACACCATCAGCGGGCCGTGCTGATACATGATGTCGGTGTGATGCAGTATCTTCTGCCAGATCAGCCAAAAGGAAACAGCGCTGCCGGCGAAGATGCTGAACATTCCCACCGTTCCGAAGAAATGTAGAGGACGCGAGAGATACTTGAGCAGGAAGCGGATGGTGATGAGGTCGAAGAAAACGCGGAAGGTGCGCGAGATGCCGTAGTGCGAGACCCCGCGTTCCCGGTTGATGTTCTTGATGGGAACTTCGACGATAGTGGCGCCGTGCCATGAAGCCAGGGCAGGAATGAAGCGGTGCAGTTCTCCGTAGAGCGGAATCTGTCCCAGGATTTCGCGCCGGTAAGCCTTAAACGTGGTGCCAAAGTCGTGAATATCCACGCCGCTCAGCTTGGCCATCATCCAGTTGGCGCAGCGCGACGGGAAGCGGCGCAGCCAGAAATTGTCGACGCGATTCTTGCGCCATCCGCTCACGATGTCGTAGCCCTCGGCAATTTTTTCCAGGAACAAAGGAATGTCGGCGGGATCATGCTGCAGATCGCCATCCATGGCGATGATGTATTCCCCGCGGGCATGGTCGAAACCAGCAGCGAGGCCGGCTGTCTGGCCAAAATTACGGCGCAGCTTGACCACGATCACGCGGCTGTCAACAGCGGCAATCTCACGCAGCAGGGCGAACGTGCCGTCGATCGAGCCGTCATCGACCAGCACCATCTCGAACGTCTCACCACTCGCTTCCATCACCGCCTTAAGCCGCGCGTACAGATCGGTGACGTTCTCCTGCTCGTTGTGGAGAGGAACTACGATGGAATATTTGAGCATCAGTCGCTTTGATTATACGGCAACGGGGCGTTGCGTTCGAAGTAACTTTCGTGAGACGCAGCTCGGTGAGAATATTTCGGCGAGTCGTTTAGCGCTTTTTGCGTGTAGAAGAGGCAGTCCACTTTGGCAAGAGGCGCCGCACTTCTTCCGCTGGCACGGTTCGACCGACTTCGGCATCCCGCAAGGCTTCGTCAATGGCAGCGAGAGTTTCCTCGTCTTCGTCATCGACGACAGGAGCGGGATTCTCTAAGTGGAATTTTTTCGCCTTCGCCATGCGGCTAAACTAACACGACGCAAACTCCATTCTGGATGTTTACTCCTGAGGCGTTAACGCTTGGTTTATGTCCCCCTACCCCCCCTTTTTTTCGGTCTTTTGGAATCAAAGACTTAGGCGGTGGCTCCCGCCAGGTCTTTGGGTTTAAAAGGGGTTGCTGGTAAAGTCTTTAAGAACCAACGAGTTAAGTTGTCAAAGAGCGCTGAAAATGGGTTTGGGAAGTTCCTCGGAACCACCCCGATCAGTATCTCTATCGTTACGCTTGACGGGGCTTAAGTCAACGGATTCCGAATCACCGTTGGACGTGATGAAGAATCGCGGAGAGTCTTTACGCCGAGAGTCCCCCCTTCGCTTCGCGATAGGACGAGCCACCCGCGGGGCCGCATACTAGAATTGGTAATCTGTGATGATGACGAACGAGCAGCTCGAGTCGGCTATTGCCCTAGACGTCGTTACAACGTTCGCGAACCTCAAAGAAGCGACGCCACGGCGGGCCCTTCTGATCAAATTCAGGGGTCTGCCTGCATGGCAGTCGATTGCTAATTTGCTGAACCGAAGCGTACTCCGCCGCCGGGATCCGAATTCGGCAACCGAAGATGAGCAGTACCTTCCTACGGCGGCAGCATTCGAGCTTTGCACGAATCCTCAATTGCGCGAACCAGCAAAACTGGCCACAACCATTGTCCTTCACACCCTACACCAGATGTCGATCGGCGAGAGCAGGAAGGACGGGTTTGCTTTCGACGACCTCAAGCGCCATGTGGAGCGGCTATGTCCGAACCGCATCTTTGACACCACTACGCTGAAACTCGGCCTTTATCTCGCCAAGGATTTTAACGTGCTTACATCGTACGGACCACCCGATGGCACAGAGATAACTCGGTTTCAGATTGGAGAAGGTGCCATTAGCATGGCTGACCCGGGCACCGAGTGGGATAGAGTAATGGGCAGATGGTTGAGACCTATAACGGTGACGGAGCCCCCTGTGGAGAGCGACATCCTCTTTTCCCGCGATGACGCTTCGAGATCGGAGAATGCGCAAGTGAATTCACGAGACGTTTTTGTGATCCACGGACGAGATGAACGCCTGAGAGCCGGAATGTTTGAGTTCCTACGATCCCTCGGCCTAAACCCGATGGAGTGGGCGCACGCGGTGGAGCTTACCGGCAAAGGTGCACCCTACGTCGGCGAAGTTCTGGACGCGGCATTCTCTCGCGCCCAGGCGGTCGTGGTGCTCTTCACTCCAGACGACCTGGTAAAACTACGTCCGGAATTATGCGGCCCCAAGGAACCGGAGCACGAAACGAGTTTGACGCCTCAAGCTCGACCGAACGTTCTTTTTGAATCCGGTATGGCAATGGCGCGCGACCCCGATCGGACGATCTTGGTTGAGATTGGCGGACTACGTCCGTTCAGCGATGTAGGTGGGCGACACATGGTTCGAATGGACAATTCTCCAAAGAAACGCAACGACCTTGCGGCGAGGCTCAAGACCGCAGGGTGCCCTATCAACCTGACCGGCACAGACTGGCAAACAGCCGGGGACATGAAGGCGCCTGAAGTGCATGCCGAGGTCGGACCCGTTCTCACGACCGGCCTGCGACTGTCCGCTGAGGCACGGCAGCTTCTCTTGGCCGGCTCTGAGGATCCGGGTGGCACCATTATGTGCGTCGCCACTTTGCAGGGATTAGTGGTTGGCACGAACAACAGGTCCTTCGCCGGAAGCGATAGCCCGCGTTCGCAGGCGAGGTGGAAGGCGGCGGTTGGGGAGCTGGTTAAACTAGGATTCCTAGAACCATTCGGGGAAAAAGGTGAGGTCTTCTTGATCACTCACGCGGGATACGAAGCGGCAGAACGCATCCGGCAGGAGCAAGGCGGCGAATCGACGGTCGAGCCGACTCGCGAGTTCAGCATGTCTCTTGCCGCGGAGGGTACGCCACCATCACAGACGATAAAAGTAGCCGCGAGTACTCCCATCAAAATCATCCGCTTGGAATATATGTTGAGCAGTGGGACCTGCATCGTTGGTGAGGATGTTTCGCTTCAGGGCGAAGCGGTCGGGATTCCTTTGAATCACGATCTGGTGAGGAGGGTCTGGAATGTACCGCGCCCCGACAGAAATCATTACGACCACTCTGGTCCCGCAAAGATGGGCGTGACAGTTTCCATTGGCGGAAAGGTTCGCCAGTACGTACTTCCAGTGCACATGGAGAACGTCATGCTGAACAGCACAATGTACGCGAAGGTAGTGGGATCGAAGACGTTCCACTCAGAGTAGTTGAGTTCAAGGGTGGGGTACCCGGCCGGGTGCGCCACTTCTCGCGCTTTTGGAGAAGTGGCCCGCGGAACCGCCGATACCGCCGTTACTGCGCTTGGTCTGCCAGAGAGACGTAGGGGTCCTTCGACTCCGCAGAAGCTTCGCTTCGTGAAGTTCCTGCTCCGCTCAGGATGACAGCTTGGATAGGGCCGCGAACGCGAACAACTGCTTCAATCCGTCCGATCGCGCAGCAGAACGCGACGCAGTAACGTCCAGCGCCGGACGTTGGGCGAAGTGCTGGTAGCCCCGGCAGGAATCGAACCTGCATAGTCAGTTTAGGAAACTGAAGTCCTATCCGTTGAACGACGGGGCCACGCTTCGATCCTACCAAAAACCCACTTTTTTATAGCGCCCGAATCCATAGGTCCTTCGCTTCGCTCAGGATGACAGTTGGAATTTATTTTGCGAACTTGAACCCGATCCGCCGCCGACGAAATGGACGATCTCCAGCCGATCGCCATCGTGCAATGGAGTCTGCGGCCACTGCTCGCGGGGCACGATTTCCCGGTTCAGTTCAATGGCCACACGGTCGGGCTTCATGCCGAGCTGTTCGACGAGCGCGCCCAGAGTTTCGGCGGAGCGGACCTGGGTTTCGCCATTGATGGTTAAATTCATGGGTTCAATTGTCGCGCGGGCGGAGACGGGGCAAGCCCCGTCTCTACGTGGCGGCGCGCAGCTGGAACTTGCGGGTCGCAGTTCGTCCGTCGAAACTTGCTTGCACGGTCACGGAGGAATCGGCGAGCGACTTTTCATCCACTTGAACACTCATTGCGGCCTTGCCCTGGGCGTCGGTGAGAACCTGCGCGTAGTAGGGCGGGGCATCTGGCCGGACGAAGCGGAGCGTGAGGCGAGCACCCTCGACGGTAGCGCCTCCGTCAGTGACCCGGATCTGCATGGTCAAGGCGCCGCTCGCATGCACGGACCCGGCATTGATCCATTCCAGATCAAGCTCTTTCACCGCGGCCAGCGCTTCTGGCGCATCGCGCTTGTCCAGGATGGAATCGAGCTTGCCGTCGCGGATGGCGTCGAGCACTTCGCGGTGCAGCTCGCGCAGCATCTTCTCGCGATCCTGATCGCTGTTCTGAGCGGCGGCTTTGCCTTCCGGCGCGCCCGCGCCATAGGGAACCGCGCGCTTCCCGATGCAACGCCCCCGCACGAAGACTTGCGTTTGCAGCAACTGCTCGCCTTCACGCGCTTCGCTCTGCACGTGGTAAACGGTATCTGCGTGCCGAATGTCGGTATTAAAACCAAAAATCATGCGGTTCAGGCTCTCCCAAGTCCGGCAAGACGTGCCGCCGGATGAAACTGCTGTTAAAACGCGCACTTAGCTTGACACTTCCGCCGGGCAAAACTAATCTAGAACGTTTACTGTTGTGCTTGCCGCAAATTATATATAGCTCGTCCTATGCCGGACAATTACTTCGCGCGCTACCTGCCTCTTCTGATGCATTTCGGCATCGCCACGGCTCTGGCCGGCGCGATTGTGATCCTTTCATGGCTGGTGGGCCAGCACAAGCCCAATCGGGCTAAGGTTTCACCTTATGAGTGCGGAGTTCAGCCCATCGGCGACGCTCAGGGACGATTCTCCGTCAAGTTCTACCTGGTGGCCATGCTTTTTATTCTGTTCGACGTGGAAGCCGTTTTCCTGTACCCATGGGCAGTCATCCTGCGGGAACTGAAGATGTTTGGTTTCTGGGAGATGATGGTGTACATCGGGATCGTGCTGGTCGGCCTCTTCTATGTATGGAAGAAAGGCGTGCTCGACTGGGGACTGACAGCCGCCAAGCGGAGTAATTTCTGATGCCGCTGGCTCCCCCCATCACCGATGTAGAGCAGTTGAAATCGCATCCCGCGGTGCGCCGCATGGTGGAATGGAATGCCTCCGTCGTGCAGGCGGTGAAGTTCGATCGCGACGAGCTTACGATCTGGATTGCGAAGGAATCGATCCGCGACGCCTGTGCTATTTTGCGCGACTCTCCAGATTGCCCATTTAACTATCTGGCCGACCTCACCTGTGTGGATTGTTATCCCTCCGAGCCGCGGTTCGAGGTGGTTTATCATCTGCTTTCGATACCGACAAGGGAGCGGGTGCGTTTGAAGGTCCGGCTGGACGGATCAAGTCCGGCGATCGAATCGGTCACGTCGGTTTGGCCCTCAGCCAATTTTTATGAGCGTGAGGTGTTCGACCTCTTTGGCGTGCGCTTTACTGGACATCCCAACCTGAAACGCATCATGATGCCCGATGACTGGGAAGGCCATCCTCTGCGGAAGGACTACCCGGTGGAGGGTTATCGGTAGGCCATGACGCAATTCCCCCCCGTTATCGCTGAGTCCGGCCGAGAAACTATCTCAGGCGACCGCACGCTGGTCCTGAACATGGGGCCGCAGCATCCATCGACGCACGGGGTGCTGCGGTTGGTGCTGGAAATTGATGGGGAAACCATCGTCGGACTTAGGCCGGAGGTCGGCTACCTGCACACCGGCATTGAGAAAACCTGCGAAGCCAAGTTCTACCAGCAAGTTGTGCCGCTGACGGACCGCATCGACTATCTCTGCCCCATGACCAACAATCTCGCCTACTGCCTGGCCGTGGAGAAGCTGTTGGGGCTGGAAATTCCTCCCAGAGCGCAGTGGATGCGGGTTCTGATGAATGAGTTGACGCGCATCAATTCGCACCTGGTCTGGCTGGGAACTCATGCCATGGACCTGGGCGCAATGACCGTCTTTCTGTATTGTTTCCGCGAGCGTGAAGACGTTCTGCGCTTCTTCGAGATGGTCAGCGGTCAGCGGATGATGACTTCGTATTTTCGCATTGGCGGGTTGGCGCTGGAGCCGCCGCTGGGATTCTTCGAAAAGGTGAAGAAGTTCGCCGATCGCTTCCTGGGGAACGTGGATGAATATGAAGGCTTGCTGACCGGCAATCCGATTTTCATGATGCGCACCAAGGGCGTGGCTCGCCTGAGCGCGGAAGACGCGATTGCTTTGGGCGCCTGCGGTCCAACGCTGCGCGGCAGCGGCGTCGATATTGACCTCCGCCGCGACGCTCCCTATACCGGGTACGAGAACTTTAAGTTCAAAGTGCCGGTCCGCACCGAAGGCGACGTGTTTGCACGGTATCTTTGCCGCGTCGAGGAGTTGCGGGAGTCGATTGGCATCGTGCAGCAGGCGCTGGCGGGGATGCCCGAAGGCGCGATCAAAGCCGACGCGCCCAAGATCGTGTTGCCCGATCGCGAGAAGATGAAGACGCAGATGGAAGCCCTTATTTACCACTTCAAGATCATCACCGAGGGCTTCACGGTTCCGGCGGGCGAGGTTTATCAGGCGATCGAATCGCCGCGCGGCGAGATGGGCTACTACATCGTCAGCGACGGAACGGCAAAGCCGTATCGAGTGCACATGCGGGGGCCCTCCTACGCGAATTTACAGACACTGGCCAAGATGTGCGAAGGACAGTTGATTGCCGACGTGGTCGCGGCGATTGGCAGTATTGATGTGGTTCTCGGAGATATCGATCGCTGATGCGTTTTTCCGAAGAATTCGAGACGCGGTTTGCCGAGATGCTGACGCACTATCCAACCAAGCGTTCGGCGCTGGTGCCCACCCTGCTCTATGCGCAGGATGAAGCGGGGGCGCTGACTGACGAGGTGATTGCGGAACTCGCGCAGCGGCTGGACCTGACCGTACTCGAAGTCCGCAACGTGATCAGCTACTACTCCATGCTGACCACCAAACCGCGCGGCAAATACAACGTGCAGGTGTGCACGAATATCGCGTGCATGCTCCGCGGCGGCGAGGAAATTCTCCACTTCTGCAAGAAGAGGCTGGGCATCGGTCATAAGGGCACGACCGAAGATGGCTTGTTTTCGCTGGAAGAGGTGGAATGCATCGGCGCGTGCAGCTGGGCTCCGGCAGCACAGGTGAATTACGACTTTCATGAGAACCTGACGAACGCGAAGATGGATCAGATTCTGGACGAGTATAAGAAGAAGGGCACGCAGTAGACATGGCGGACTTGGTTTCCCATCCCGACGAGGTACGCGTGATCTCGAAGCGCTTTGGCCAGGGCGCGACCGATATTGATCGCTATCTCCAGCTGGACGGCTACCAGGCCGTGCAGAAGGCGCTCGCCATGCAGCCGGACGCCATCATTAATGAGGTGAAGAATTCCGGCCTGCGCGGACGGGGCGGCGCAGGGTTCAGCGCGGGGATGAAGTGGTCGTTTGTCCCCAAGCAATCGGCCAAACCGAAATACGTGCTCTGCAACGGCGATGAGAGCGAGCCCGGCACTTGCAAGGATCGTCTGATTTTCGAACACGATCCGCACTCGGTCATTGAGGGCGTCATGATCGCCGCGCTCGCGGTTGGTTCGCATACCGGATACATCTACATTCGCGGCGAGTATCGCTATCTGTCGGTAATCATGCAGAAAGCGATCAAGGATGCGTACGCCAAAGGCTTCCTGGGCAAGAACATTTTCGGCAGCGGATATGATCTCGACATTTATTGGCATGGCGGTGCGGGCGCTTACGAAGTGGGAGAAGAATCGGCGCTGATGGAGTCGCTCGAAGGCAAGCGCGGCATTCCGCGCATTCGTCCACCGTTCCCGGCCGTGGTGGGCCTGTGGGGCGGTCCGACGGTCATTAATAACGCCGAGACACTGGCCGCCGTGCCGCACATCATTCTGGGTGGCGCGGATTGGTACGCAAAGCTCGGAACACCGAAGAATGGCGGAACGCGTCTGTTCTGCCTGGCGGGACATCTCAACAAGCCGGGCGTTTACGAACTTCCGATGGGATACAACCTCAAGAAGATGATCTACGAGGTCGGCGGCGGTATTCCCCGCGGGCGCGGGTTGAAAGCGGTGGTTCCGGGCGGATCGTCGACGCCGGTGTTGCTGCCTGAGGAAATCGACATCCCCATGGACTTCGACTCCGTTGCTAAAGCGGGTTCGATGCTGGGATCCGGCGGCGTGGTGGTGCTCGATGATACAACCTGCATTGTGAAATTCGCGCTGCGCACCATCAAGTTCTATCAGCATGAAAGTTGCGGCTGGTGCATTCCCTGCCGCGAAGGCACCGACTGGCTGAAGAAGACACTGACGCGGTTCCATGCGGGCGCAGGACTGAAGAAAGACATTGACAACATTTATTACCTCGCGGAAAACATGCTAGGGAAGACTTTCTGTCCGCTGGGAGATGCGGCGGCGATGCCCACCATGGCGTTCGTGAAGAAATTCAGAAAAGAATTTGAAGATCATTTGGATGGCAAGCCGTGCCCGTTCGAGAAGGTCGCGGAGCCGGTACTAGTTTGAGAAGAAAAGTCGTTGGTCGTTAGTCGTTCGTCGTTGGCAGAACCGGACGGACACTGGCGCGCTTTGCGAACGACCAGCGACGAACGACCAACGACGATTCTATGGCTGACGTCACACTCACAGTCGACGGCAAGAAGATCATGGCACCCGCGGGGTCGCTGCTGATCGAGGCCTGCAAGAGCGCGGGCATTGAGGTGCCCTCTTTTTGCTACTATCCCGGGCTTTCGTTGCAGGGCGCTTGCCGCATGTGTGTGGTGAAGATCGAGAAGATGCCCAAGCTCCAGACCGCCTGCACTACAACGGTGACCGAGGGCATGATCGTTGCTACCGACAGCAATGAGGTGCGTCAGGCTCGCAAGGCGATGGTCGAGTTGCTGCTTGGCAACCATCCGCTGGATTGTCCGGTGTGCGATGCCGGCGGCGAATGCGAACTGCAGGATATGGCGTTCTCTTATGGCGCTCCCGAGTCGAAGTTCATCGAGATCAAGAATCACCGGGAAGAACAGCAATGGTCTCCGGTTGTGTATTTCGACCGTCCGCGCTGCATCCTGTGCTACCGCTGCGTGCGCGTCTGCGGCGAAGGCATGGACGTCTGGGCGTTGGGGGTGCAGAACCGCGGCGTGAGTTCGATCATTGCGCCCAATCAAAGCGATCATCTCGAGTGCGAAGAGTGCGGCATGTGCATAGATATCTGCCCGGTCGGCGCGCTGACTTCGGGAGCCTACCGCTACAAGACGCGGCCGTGGGAAATGAACCATGTGGGCACGATCTGCACCCACTGCGGCGATGGCTGCAAGACCACGCTGGGCGTGCGCCGCTGCGACACGGGCATGGAGATCGTCCGCGGCGACAACCGCGACAAGAGCGGAATCAATAACGATTTCCTCTGCATCAAGGGCCGCTACGCTTTCGACTTTGCGCATCATAAAGACCGCCTGACCAACCCGCTCATCCGCAAGAATGGCAAGCTGACCCCTGCGACCTGGGAAGATGCTTTTGAGCTGATCGGCACACAGTTTCGAGACGTTCGCAACCGCGATGGCGGGAGCGCGATCGGCGTCATCGGGTCGAATCGCACAACCAACGAAGAAAATTATCTGCTATCGAAATTTGCCCGGGTTGTGCTCAAGACCAATAACGTCGATCATCATCGGACGGCAGACTACCCTGCCCTGGCGGCGGCGCTTCATGGCAAACCGGGAAGAACGGCATCGATGCGCGACGTGTTGACTGCGCCCGCGATTCTGCTGATTGGCAATGATCCTACGAATCAGCATCCGCTGCTGGCCTGGCAGATTCGGACAAACGTACGGCTGCGGCGCGCGAAACTTTACGTCATCAATTCTGCGCCCATCAAGTTGCGGCGTCAGGCAGCGGGATTCGGCTTGCTTCCGGCAGGCGCGGAATCCAAAGCAGTCGCGTTTCTGGCCGGCGACGATTCCCTGCTCGATTCCCTTGTGAGCGACCGCACAAGCTGCGACGCATGGATCGCGCTGCGCGAGAAAATCCGCGCCGAACAGAATTTGGTCATCGCCTTCGGTTCTGAGCTGCGCGGCCATGACATCGAGAAGTTGGTGAGCTTTGCCTCAACCTTGGCCGGAGCCAAGCTAATTTGTCTGGGCGATTATGCGAATTCCCGCGGAGCCAGCGAAATGGGGCTTTATCCCGATCTTCTGCCGGGATACGAACCCATCATTGGAATTGGAACTAGCGCAGACAAATTCCAACGCGAATGGGGCGCTCTGCCCACCGAAAAGGGCCTGAGCCTGCCGGAGATGGTGGAAGCGGCGAAGGCCGGCAAGTTGAAAGTGTTTTACGTGGTCGGCTCCAATCCGGTCGGGCGTTTGGGCATCGATCCTTTTGTGTTCTCGAAGGCTTTTGTGGTGGTTCAGGACATGTTCCTGACTGAAACCGCGAACATCGCCGACGTGGTTTTGCCCGCAGCCAATGCGTACGAGAAAACGGGAACGTATACGAACACCTGCGGCGATCTGCAACTTGTCAAAAAGGCTGGTGAAGTCACGGACACCAAGCCGGACTTCGAGATGATCGTTCGCATCGCCGACGCCATGGGCTTCGATGTGCGCAGCCTGGTGCCCTTTGGGAGCGGGACGCACTCCGACATGGGCCAAACCCGCGGCGCGCAGGCGGGCGAGGCGGATCGTCATGCAGTGTGGCTGGAAGCGCATAACCTGGAACCGAAGATGACGCCCTTCGATCCCATGGCGATTCTTGACGAAGTGCAGCGCGTGGTTGCCGGCTACGATGTTTCGCGGGTCAATCTGCTGGCGGGCAATGATCAGCATCTTGAAATCGCCGAAAGCGGGGCGGGCGCGATGCAACCGCCGGAGCTCATCGTTGCGGCTAATGACGATTTGTTCAGCTCGGGCACGCTGGGACGGTATTCCAAGACTTTGAATTCGGTTTACGAGAACAAGTCCGCGGACGCGGAAGTTGCAGCGGACTAAAACCTAAGATCAAAACCACGCGGGCAGGAATGCCCGCGCCACACGGACAAATTGAGCATAACGACGTTCATCATCATCTCGATCATCAAGTCGCTGGCCGTAGTCGGCGTGCTGCTGACGGCGGTGGCCTACAGCGTCTGGCTGGAGCGCAAAGTCTCGGCGCGCATCCAGAACCGCTGGGGACCCACGCGGGTCGGGCCTTTCGGACTGCTGCAACCGCTGGCCGACGGCGTCAAATTCATTTTCAAAGAAGACCTGACCCAGCCGCATGTCTACAAGCCGCTCTACATCGCGGCGCCGATGATCGCGCTGGTCTTTGCCATCACTTCCATTTCGGTGGTTCCGTTCGGCAACTGGGTCAATGTCGGTCCCTGGGGCACCTATCTGCAGATTACCGATTTGAACATCGGACTGCTGGTGGTTCTCGGCATTACTTCGATGGGCGTGTACGGCGTGGCGCTTGCCGGATGGTCGTCGAACAGCAAGTACTCGCTGCTCGGCGGATTGCGCGCCAGCGCCCAGATGGTCAGCTACGAAGTTTCGCTTGGGCTGTCGCTGGTGGGAGTGCTGATCATGGCTGGAAGCCTCAGCCTGCGCGAGATCGTGGATGCGCAAGGAGGAGTTTTTTGGGGCTTCATTCCGCGTTGGAACATCTTCCACGGGCAGACGCTGGCGTTTTTCATTTACCTGATTTCCGCCTATGCGGAAACGAACCGCACGCCCTTTGATCTGCCGGAGGCCGAGTCGGAACTGGTAGCCGGATACCACACCGAGTACAGCGCCATGAAATTCGCGATGTTTTTCATGGCCGAGTACGCCAACATGGTCACGGTAGCCTGTCTGGCCACGCTGCTGTTTCTGGGGGGATGGCACGGACCAATCTTTGGTCCGCCTATCCTGCAAGCGGTGATGCCGGTGTTCTGGTTCTGCCTGAAGGTTTTCTTTTTCATGTTTCTGTACGTCTGGGTGCGCTGGACTCTTCCGCGCTTTCGCTATGACCAGCTCATGGCGTTCGGGTGGAAGGTTCTGCTGCCCCTGGCGGTGGCGAACATCGTGGTGACAGCACTGATTGTGGCGTGGAGAGCTTGAGAATCAGCTTCTGGCTACTGGCTTCTAGCTACTAGCTAGCGGCCAGAAGCCAGTAGCTTGCTGACAAAAATGTTTCATCTAATTCTATTTCTATTCTTCGGAGCGATCTGCGTGGCGGGAGCCATCAACCTGCTGGTGCAGAGCCATCCCATCAACAGCGCTTTGTCGCTGATCGTGGTGATGGGTTCGCTCGCTGCCGAGTATCTTCTGCTGGGCGCGGAATTTGTGGCCGCGGTTCAGGTGATCGTCTACGCCGGCGCCATCATGGTGCTGTTTGTGATTACCATCATGCTGCTGAATGCCGGCAAAGAGGAGCGCACCCAGGGCAGCCGTGTCGCAATCCTGCTCGGCATCCCCGGAGTATTGATCGGCGCGGTGCTCGTCGCCTGGACGCTCGTAGGACATTCCTCCACTACGCAGTCGGTGCCGATCGGGGCGCTATGGGGCGCACCCAAAGTTATTGCCCGGCTTCTGTTCCACGATTTCCTGCTGCCCTTTGAAGTCACGTCGGTACTGATCCTGATCGCCATTCTGGGCGCCGTCGTGCTCGCCAGCCGGCCTGAAGGCGTGGCCCAGGGCGCGAGCAAGGAGGGACGATGATCCCTCTTTCTTACTATCTCGTGCTGAGCGGGATTCTGTTTGTGTGCGGTGTGCTCGGGTTCCTGATCAAGCGCAACATCATCACGATTTTCATGTCGATTGAGCTGATGCTGAACGGCGTGAACCTTTCGTTCGTGGCCTTCGCGGCCCATTGGCACATGATGGGCAATTTGCACGCGCTGAGTGGTCAGGTCTTCGTCTTCTTCGTAATGGTCGTGGCCGCCGCTGAATCCGCGGTCGGCCTGGCAATCATCATTGCCGTCTATCGCACGCGTGAAACTTTGAATGTGGATCGGGTGAACCTGCTCAAGCTATGACGCCGAATCCTTATCTCTGGCTAATTCCGATCCTTCCCCTGGCCGGGGCGGCGATCAACGGCTTTTTTGGGCGGAAAGCGTCGAAAAACGCGATCTCCGCCGTCGCGCTGGTGTTTTGCGGCGCCGCGTTCGCGATGGCGCTATTCATCGCGGCGAATTTCTCATCCGCATCCGCGCCCTATTCTTTCCACCTCGCCCACTGGCTCCGCGCGGGGAGTTTTAGCGTTGATTTTGATTTCTACCTCGACCAGCTTTCGCTGGTGATGTTGCTGGTGGTCACGGGCGTGGGATTTCTGATCCACATCTACTCCGTTGGCTACATGTGGGACGACGATGGCTACTACCGCTTCATGTCGTACATGAACCTGTTCATGTTCTTCATGCTGATGCTGGTGCTGGCCAAGAACTATCTGGTCATGTTCATTGGCTGGGAGGGCGTGGGCCTGGCGTCTTACTTGCTGATTGGCTACTGGTTCACTAAGGACTCGGCGGCGGCGGCGGGCAAGAAAGCATTCATCGTCAACCGCATCGGCGACTTCGGCTTCCTGATTGCCCTTTTCCTGATCATCAAGCATTTTGGATCGCTCGACTTCACGCACGTCTTTGCCGCGGTGCGGACGCTGCCGACAGAGACCGCTGGCGCTGGACTGCTCACCGCGATCGGAGTCTTGCTGATGGTGGGCGCAGCCGGCAAGTCGGCTCAGATTCCGCTTTATGTCTGGTTGCCGGATGCCATGGAAGGCCCAACTCCAGTCTCAGCATTGATCCATGCAGCGACCATGGTGACGGCGGGGGTTTACATGGTGGCGCGGTCGTCTGCCATCTTCGAGCGCGCGCCGATGGCGATGACCGTGGTCGCGATTATTGGAACGCTCACCGCTCTGTTTGCGGCGACTATCGGCATTGCTCAGACTGACATCAAGAAAGTGCTGGCCTACTCGACCGTCTCGCAGCTTGGCTATATGTTTATGGCCTGCGGCGTGGGAGCGTTCTCGGCGGGCATCTTCCACCTGATGACACACGCTTTCTTCAAGGGCCTGTTGTTCCTGGCGGCTGGCTCGGTGATTCACGGCATAGGCGGCGAGCAGGACATGCGAAAGATGGGCGGACTGCGAGTATACATGCCGTGGACATTTGCCACCATGGGAATTGCCACCCTCGCCATCGCGGGCATCCCGCCGTTCGCCGGGTTCTGGTCGAAAGACGAGATTCTGTGGAAAGCGTTTGGTGCGAGCTGGGTGTATTGGCTGCTCGGTGTGATTACCGCTTTCATCACCTCGTTCTATATGTTCCGGCTGATGTACATGACCTTCGGCGGCGAATACCGGGGTGCACCAGCGCCGGACGCGCATGGACATGGTGCTCATGGGCATGGACAGGGCCACGGGCACGGCGAGCCGCATGAGAGCCCCTGGGTGATGCTGGGGCCGCTGGTGGTGCTTGCTTTTCTGTCCGTCGTTGGGGGATTTCTCGGTGGGTACCAGAACCGGTTCGAACATTTCTTGGCTCCGGTGCTCGAACCGTCAGTTTTCCATGAAGTTCGCGGCGACACTACGTTGGCGGAACTCATCGCGCTGCAGCCGTCCCCCGAACCCGCGAAGAGCACGGAGTATCTGCTCATGGGCGTTTCCATCACCGTGGCTGGACTGGGATGGTGGCTGGCCCACCTGCTCTACAGTCGCCGGCCCGAACTGCCGGCGCGCATTGCCGCCAGCCTGGGCGGGCTCTACCAGGCGGTTGTCCACAAGTACTATATCGACGAACTTTACGCGGTCCTTTTCGTTAAGCCACTGGTCGAGGGCTCGACCACGATTCTGTGGCATGGCGTCGACCAGGGAGTGATCGACGCCACGGTGAACGACTCGGCCGACGCTGCGCGCCACGTGTCGGACAACGTGCGCCACATGCAATCGGGGAATCTGCGCTCCTATGCCGGCTGGGTGGCGGCGGGAGCGGCGGTGGTGATCGCTTACATGGTCTGGATGGGAGTGCGATGAATATGGGTCCGATGAATCTGGAGAGCCTCAGTCCCATCATTCTTTCGCTGGTGACGTTCATCCCGGCCGCAGGCGGTCTGATGATTCTGCTGATCCCGCGCCGCGATCGCGACATCAAGCTATTTGCGCTGGTCATCTCGGTGCTGGCATTTGTGGCCTCGCTGCATTTGCCAGTGCATTTGCACCGCGAGCTTGGCGTCTTCAAATTCGAGATCGACAAAATCTGGATCACCAGCCCCAACATTCATTACCACATGGGCGTTGACGGATTTTCCGTCTGGCTGGTGGTGCTGACTACTTTCCTCACGCCCCTGTGCGTGCTGATTTCATGGACTTCGATTCATGAGCGGGTCAAGGAATTCTTCATTCTGCTGCTGATCCTGGAAACCGCTCTGATCGGCGTATTCACCTCGCTCGACCTGTTCCTGTTCTATTTCTTCTGGGAAGCAACGCTGATCCCGATGGCGCTGCTGATCGGCATTTTTGGCCACGGACGCCGGGTCTATGCCGCGGTCAAATACTTCCTGTTCACCATCATCGGCTCGATGTTCATGCTGGCGGCGATTTTGTGGCTGTATGCCAAGACTGGCAGTTTCGATTTCGTCGTCATTCAGAACGCGATTCGCAGTGGAAGCGTGCCCGGTTTCGAGACCGCCTCGCTGTGGCTCTTCCTCGGCTTCTTCATTGCGTTTGCGGTAAAGGTTCCGCTCTTCCCTCTCCACACCTGGCTGCCGGACGCGCACGTGGAAGCGCCTACCGCCGGATCGGTGCTGCTGGCTGGCGTTTTGCTGAAGATGGGCACCTACGGCCTGCTGCGCTTCGACGTCGGCCTGTTTCCCGAGCAAGCGCATCGCAATGCGCCTTGGATCATGGTGCTGGCGCTGATTGGCATCATCTACGGAGCCCTGGTTTCGATGGTGCAGCCGAACATGAAGAAGCTGATCGCCTACTCCTCGGTTAGCCACCTCGGGTTTGTCGTCCTGGGAATTTTCAGTTTCACCGCGGCCGGACTGAATGGAGCCGTTTTTGTCATGCTGGCGCACGGAGTCGCCACCGGCGGTCTCTTCATGCTGGCGGGCATCCTCTACGAACGCCGTCACACTTACGAGATTACCGAGTTTGGCGGATTAGCGACACCCATGCCCAAGTACGCCACCTTATTTCTGGTTACTGTATTGGCCTCACTCGGACTACCGATGCTGAACGGGTTCATCGGCGAGTTTCTTGTGCTTAGCGGAGCATTCCAAGCGCGCCCGATCTATGGAATCCTCGCAGCCACCGGTGTGATCTGGAGCGCCTGCTATCTGCTGTGGATGTATCAGCGAGTGTTTTTCGGCAAGGTAACGCACCAGGTTAATACCACGCTGCCTGATCTGAACCTGCGGGAGAAGACCGCACTTTATCCGATTGCGGTTGCTGCGCTGGTCATGGGCGTCGCTCCGCTGATCTGGCTCAATCCGATTGATACCGCGGTGCAAGCGGCTCTTGCCCCCTTCACACAATTGGCCAGCAGGATGGTGGGCCAATGATGGGAGTAATCTTGCATTCGTTGCCGACCCTGCTGGCGCAGGCGCAACCTTCACTACCGCAAGCCGCCGATTACATGCGCATTCTGCCGGAGCTGGTGCTCTCGCTCTTCGGGATGCTGATCATGGTCATTGACCCACTGCTCGACGAGGAAAGCAGTCATCAGTCGCTCGGCACGATCGCGCTGACCGGTACTCTGGCCGCGCTGGCGTCGACATTCTGGATGGCGCAGTATCCCGGAACCGCATTCTGGAACATGGTTCGGGTGGAAGGCTTCAGCGTCTTCTTTCACTTCCTCGTCATCGCGATTGCGGCGGTGGTGATCCTTTCTTCTTACGAATACTTGGCGGTGCAGCGCATTCGCGCCGGGGAGTACTACGCGCTCATACTGTTCGGCACAGTGGGCATGTGTTTGATGTCGTCGGCGATCGAACTTGTACTGATTTTTATCGCGCTGGAAATCTCGTCGATTTCAACCTACGTGCTGGCCGGCTTCCGGCGGCGCGATGCCTCGAGCAGCGAAGCCTCGCTGAAGTACTTTCTGTTGGGATCGTTCGCCACGGCGTTTTTCCTCTATGGCGTTGCCCTCATGCTCGGCGCGACCGGATCGACCAACATTGACGCCATCAGCCAAGTGTTGCGCTCCGGCAACGTGCCAGTTCTGGCGTACGTGGCAACGGCTTTCATGTTCGTGGGATTGGGCTTCAAGGTCGCCTCTGCGCCTTTCCATGTATGGACTCCTGACGTCTACGAAGGGGCTCCGGCTCCGGTCGTTGGACTGATGTCGACTGGCCCCAAGGCTGCGGCTTTTGCGGTTTTGCTGCGCATTATGTTCGAAGCGAATGCGCCTGGACGCTTCTGGCTGATCTGGGTCTCGGCCGCGCTTTCCATGACGCTGGGGAATCTGGGAGCCTTGGTTCAGAACAACGTCAAGCGCCTGCTGGCGTATTCTTCGATTGCCCATGCCGGATACTTGCTGGCTGCGTTTGCTGCACAACCCGAGCTGGGAGCGTCCGCGGCCATGTTTTACACCGCCGCCTATGCTGCAATGAACGTGGGAGCGTTTGCCGTGGTCAGCCACTTTGCGAACGCGGGCGAAAAGTATGTCGCGCTGGAAGATTACGCGGGCCTGGGCAGGCGATCTCCGGCACTGGCCGCGACCTTAACGTTTTTCCTGATGTCTTTGATTGGAATTCCGATCACGGGCGGCTTTTTTGCGAAATTCTATGTTTTGAGTGCCTTGCTGAAATCGAATCTGGTTGGCTTGACGCTCATTCTGGTGCTGAATAGCGCCGTAGGCGCCTATTATTATCTGCGCATTATTGTGATGATGTACATGCGGGAGCCACGGGGCGAGGTCCCCGTTGCTCCTGTGCCCGCTGCGGCAATGCTCGCCATGACAGTTTGCGTGCTGGCCACGCTTTACCTGGGAGTGCTGCCGGGACGCGTGCTCGATTACGGGGCTGGTTCGGCGCGCCAGTTTGTGCGCGTCACAGTGCCCGCAGCATCGTCCGGTACTCTCGCGGTGGAAAAGTAGATTGCTCATGCCGCGGAGTCGAATGTGCGCAGCAATTGCTTGGTGCCAAGGTTTAAACCTCGCTAGTAGCTTGGGTTTTGAGGCGGCGCAGGTGAACGCGGCAGTGGAAAAAACACCTTCTGCCGTCATTGACAATCGCCGTCCAAGTCGGCATTATTAGCTACGCAAGTTTGCCGGGATATTTATCCCGATTAGGTCCGGAGGATCTATGGTTGAGTTTTTCCGCAATGTTTGCCGCGACGAAAAGGGGCAAGACATCGCCGAATACGCGGTCATGCTCGCGGTCATCCTGGTATTGGTGATCGGCACCGTGCGTTTGATTGGGGGCAATGCCAACAACGCATTCTCCAGCGTGGCCAGTTCGCTGCAGTAGCGTGGGTACGACAAGTTTTCGAAGACATCGGGATTTCCAGTGTTAGCGTCTCCATGACACGATTTAGCAACTTCCGCCTATTTGGCCGCTTTTGGTTTTCATGCGCGGCGGAGGTGCAGAATCGGAGCCAGTCGGCAAAGCAATAGAGACAGCTCAAAGATTCCGCCAAAGCCGCGATAGAATCGCGGCTTTTATTTTTTGGCGGCAACATAGAAAGGGTCATCGCCATGATCGTCAACATGTCCGACAACGCCACCGAAGAGCAGATCGATCACATCATTCAACGCATTCGCGAAGCCGGTTTTCAGCCGCACGTTACCCGTGGGACCGAGCGCACCATCGTTGCCGCCGTTGGCAGTGGCGGGCGCCGCCATGAAATCGAAGCGCTCTCGGTTGCGCCCGGCGTAGACAATGTGGTCGCGATCGCCCAACCCTTTAAGCTCGTCAGCCGTCAAACCCGGCCGCACCTTTCGGTGGTCAGCGTTGGCGGCGAAAAGAATGGTGGCGTTGAGGTGAAGATTGGCGGCCCCGAAGTGGTCGTGATTGCCGGTCCCTGCTCGGTGGAGTCGCGCGAGCAACTGCTGGAGACCGCTCAGGGAGTGAAGCGAGCGGGCGCCACCATGTTGCGCGGAGGAGCCTACAAACCGCGCACCTCGCCGTACGAGTTCCAGGGCCTGGGAATTGAAGCACTGAAGATTCTGCGCGAAGCTCGTGAACTCACTGGCCTGCCGGTGGTCACCGAGGTCATGAGTACCGAAGACGTGGATTTGATCTGCGAATACGCCGATATGCTCCAAGTCGGCGCGCGCAACATGCAGAACTTCGCGCTGCTGCGCAGGCTGGCAACCGTCAAGAAGCCTATTCTGCTCAAGCGCGGCCCCTCTGCCACGGTGAAAGAGTGGCTGCTGGCAGCCGAATACCTGCTTTCCGGCGGGAACGATCAGGTCGCGCTTTGCGAGCGCGGGATCAAAACCTTCGAGACCGCCACGCGCAACACGTTTGACCTGGCCGCCGTAGCCCTCGCCAAGGAACTGTCGCACCTGCCGGTGGTGGCGGACCCATCGCATGGCACGGGCAAGCAAAGCCTGATTGGGCCGGTTTCACGCGCTGCGATTGCCGTCGGAGCCGACGGCATTATCGTCGAGGTGCATCCCTGCCCGGAGCGGGCGCTTTCCGATGGGCCGCAGTCTCTCGACCTTCCCCAGTTCGAGCGCGTGATGCGCGGATTGAGTGACCCTCTGCGTCCCCTGCTCATTATGGACCAGAAGGCGGCACAGGCATAGACAAGCACGGCCTTCCTTGAATCGGTCGTCGAGTTCGAGGCCTAACCGGGGACTCTACTTGACGTCTCCGCAGGCCGGTCCGAGGTATTTGGAGCTGAAGGTGAAGTCCATGGTCATGGTGTGACCGCTGCTGCTGTTGCTGACCATGTGGTTGGTTCCCTTGACGGTATCCGAACCGATGGCCTCGATCACAAACTGTCCGTCGGTCGACGATTGCTTTCCTTCACAATGAATCTTCATCTCCAGCTTGTGGCCCGTCGAAGTGACAACGGTGTGAGTGCAATCCGCGGGGTCGTTGCTGAAGGCCATATTCTTTTCAAGTTTCTCTTTGGTGACGCATTCTTTGCGCACATCGGTGGTAGGCGTACCCTTCATCAAGGCTTCCATGCGAGCACGCTGCTCCGGAGGCATCTTGGCGAGAGTGTCGGGAGGGATGTTTGGCATGGCTCGCATTCCAGTCATAGAATGAGTCACGGTAACTTCCCACAGACCCTCCTTCACGTTGAGGGGCGTGATATTGTCGGCGGCCCAAAAGGTCAGCGAGCAAAGAACGATTGGAGCAAGAAGAAGCTTGTTACGCATCAGCACTCTCCTGGTGCTATCTGATTTTGTTGCGCTGAACAGCATTACACACCGCGAATTGCGGAGCAAACTAATTCTAGGGGAGGATGGTTGCCGGAAGGGTGCGTTGGCAGCCGTTCTTGAAGGCGGGTGAACTGGGCCAACAGTTGCTGCAAGCGTTGCTACAAGCATCAAAATGACGGAGAGTGGAATGCAGTCGCGCGACTTCATTTTTTGGGAAGTGGATGTGCAAGCCGATTTCATGCTTCCCGGCGGCAAGCTCTACGTTCCCGGAGCTGAGAAACTTCTGCCCAACATCCGCAAGCTGACGGACGCGGCGCGGCGCGGCGAAGTGTTTCTGGTTTCGCATGGAGATTTTCATCCGGCCAACGACCCTGAGTTCAAGCAGTTTCCGCCACACTGCTTGAAGGGAACAGCTGGGGCAGAGTTGGTTCCGGAAGCGCTGGCAGCCAATTTTGTTCGTGTGGAGAACGATGTCAACGCGAAGTTGCCGGAAGATCTCTTCCGATACCAGCAGATCATCCTGGAGAAGCAGACGCTGGACATTTTTGAGTCTCGCCACGCGGACGCTTTAGTGGAGCGCCTGGGAAACGCCGCGGAATTCGTGGTATTTGGCGTCGTGACGGAGTACTGCGTAAGTTGCGCGGTGAAGGGGCTGCTGAAACGGAAGCGGCGGGTAGCGGTGGTCCGCGACACGATTCAAGCTCTGGCGCCGGAAGCTGGGGAGAAGACGCTGGCGGAGTTCCGGGGTCTCGGGGCACGGGTGGTGACAACCGACGAGGTGCTCGCACAAGTGGCGAGGGCACAGAAGTAGCACCTGCAGATCCCTCACTCCGTTCGGGATGACAAACCTCCAGATCGGTCGGCTACAAGAGCATCCCCGCAATCGAAGCCGACATCAGATTGGCCATGGTTCCGGCAAGCATGGCGCGAATACCCAGTCGGGCCAGTTCCCCGCGCTTGTTGGGAGCCAACGCGCCGATGCCACCCATTTGAATTCCGATGGAACTGAAGTTGGCAAAGCCGCAAAGCGCGAAGGTCGCGATGGTGAACGAGCGTGGATCGAGCACCGCTTTCTGCGGTCCAAGCATGGAGAACGCCACCAGTTCATTCAGCACCATGCGTACGCCCAGAAGATTGCCAATCAGACGGCAGTCATGCCACGGAACTCCAATCACCCATGCGATGGGCGCAAACAACGCGCCGAGTATGGCCTCGAGGCTCGAGGGAAACCACGCTAGGTGGGCGTGAATTCCGCCCATGATTCCGTCGAGCAAGGCAATTAACGCGAGGAACGAAATCAGCATGGCGGCGATGTTCAGGGCCATGTGCAAACCATCGGTGGTGCCGCGTGCGATGGCGCCCAGCAGATTTTGATTTTTCTTCACCTCTACTTCTTCTTCACTCATCACCACGCGGCCCGCGGTTTTGGGCTCTTCGGTCTCGGGCACCAGCATCTTGGCCATCACGAGCGTGCCGGGAGCGGTCATGATGACGGCGCTCAACAGGTGTTTGGGCTCAATCCCGAAGGCGATGTAAGCCGCCATGATGCTGCCGGAAACGTGCGCCATGCCGCTCGTCATCACCGTCATTAACTCCGAATACGTGAGGTCGGGCAGGAAAGGCCGAATCGTCTGCGGCGCCTCCGTCTGGCCCATGAAAATGCTGGCGGCCACATTCAATGACTCCGCGCCACTAACCCCCATCAGCCGGATCATCAGCCACGCAGCGGCCTTGATTACCAACTGCATGACCCCGAGGTAATAGAGCACCGCGAAAAGCGCGCAGATGAAGATCACCGTCGGCAAAACCTGGAATGCAAAATAAAAACCGAAATGCGAGCCCTGTTTACCTAGATCTCCAAAGACAAACTGCGACCCGGCGAAGGCGTAGCTGAGGAGGCGGTTCACCGCGTCTCCGGCTTTTTGAAAGAGCGTGCGGCCGAGGTCAATCCTCAGAACAAAAATAGCGAAGGCAACCTGCAGCCCAAGCCCCCAGGCCACCGTCTTCAGGCGAATGGCGCGCCGGTTGGTGGAGAAAGCGTAGGCCAGACCCAACATGGTGAGCAGTCCGAGAATGCCAGTGAAGCGTCCCATCTTTATCCCCTTGATGAATCAGTATTCCCCTTTATAGATCACGCGATGAACCATGGGTGTCTTGTGCGCAGGTGGAGCGGCCGCGATCTGATAGCTCTCTTCGAGCAGCGTCATGGCGCGCGTGGCCTGCGCGTCGGAATGGCAGTGAATGGTGCAGAGCGATTCGCCGGCGGAAACTTTGTCGCCGGTCTTTTTATGAACCTCGACACCAACAGAAGGATCGACGGAATCTTCCTTGCGTTCGCGGCCTCCGCCGAGGATGACGCAGGCGGTGCCCACCTGTTCGCATGCGATCGCAGTCACGTACCCGGCTTGGCGACTTAACACCTCGACGCGGTGCTCGGTGCCCGGAAGGCGCGCTGGATCGTCAATCGCGCTGATGTCGCCGCCTTGCAACTCGACCATATGGCGGAATCTATCGAAGGCCTTGCCGGACGCGATGATTTCCTCAGAAAGATGTTTGCCCTGCGCCACTGTCTTGGACGCGCCGCCGAGAAAGAACATCCAAGCCGCCAACTCGATGCAGAGATCGCGCAGGTCCGCCGGCCCTCCGCCATGCAATACTTCGATGCATTCCTGCACTTCCAGCGCATTGCCCACCATTCGCCCCAGCGGTTGATTCATGTCGGTGATGAGTGCGGTCATCTGCTTGCCCATGCGCTCGCCGGTTTCGACCATGAGTTGGGCGAGAAAAACGGCGTCTTCCTCCTTTTTCATGAACGCACCGGAGCCGGTCTTCACGTCGAGCACCAGCGCGTCAGTGCCTTCGGCCAGCTTCTTGCTCATGATGGAGGCGCAGATGAGATACGGACTCTCGACCGTGCCAGTGACATCGCGCAGGGCGTACAGCTTGCGGTCAGCGGGAGCGACCTTCTCGGTCTGGCCAATCATGCAACATCCGCAGGCTTTGAGAACGCGCTGGAATTCGGACACGGTCAGGCCGACGCGAAATCCGGGAATGGATTCGAGTTTGTCGAGCGTTCCTCCGGTATGACCCAACCCGCGACCGCTGATCATGGGTACGTAAAGACCACCGGCAGCGACCAGCGGGGCCAGCACCAGTGAGGTTTTGTCGCCGACTCCGCCGGTGGAGTGTTTGTCCACTTTTCTTGCGGGAAGAAAGCTGAGATCGAGGACTTCGCCGGAATGCAGCATGGCGTTGGTAAGGGCGGCGGTTTCCTCGCGCGTCATTCCTCGGAGCACGACGGCCATCAACCACGCGGCCATCTGGTAATCGGGAATGCTGCCGTTGGTGCAGCCAGCGACGAGGTATCCGATTTCTGCGGCGGATAACGCCCCTCCATCGCGCTTCTTGCGGATGAGATCAACGACGCGGAACGAAGATTCGGAAACATTCGGCTCGTTCACTTGAGGCGGAAACCCTCCGGCAGAAGATCGGTGATGAGACTTTGCTTCGATCCTTTCTTGCCTTGGTAGAAGATGACGGCGCGCGGCCCGAATTCATAGATGACCTGGCGGCAGGCGCCGCAGGGAGAGCATGGAACTCCGTGATCGTTATTCTCAGGGGCGGCGACCACGGCGACGGCGCGAATCTCGAGTTCTGGGCCATCTTTAGCGATCGCTGAGAAGATCGCGGTACGTTCGGCGCAGTTGGTCATTCCATAGGAAGAGTTTTCGACGTTGCAGCCCGCAAAGACTTGACCTTTGGAAGTGAGGATGGCTGCGCCCACTCTGAAGTGTGAGAAGGGCGCGTAGGCGTTCTTCATGACCTTGCGCGCTGCACGGAGCAGGCGTTCGCGCGTTGCAGCTGACAGGCTTGGCTTTTGCATGTCCTTGTCGATTGTACTGAAGAAACTGAAGAATAAGAGTGGCCATTGTAGCGCCTGACTGGCTTCGCCCGCAGAGATTTTCACGTGGCGACCTTTCCTGGTTGGCATTGCGAACCGGGCCTGCCACCAATCTTGACGGTCTCACGTGCGAGTGTTACTTTCAGGCCACACATGGGTATCCGGGAGATATCGCTCTGAGCCGGCGAGAGAAAATACCAAGTTCGGCCGCCCCGAGCCCTGTGGACCTTCGCCGGCGCGACTTTCTGCTTCGGTGCTGTCAGGGAGCGTCGGCGGCTCTGATTCCTGCCGGACTGCGCGGCCTCGGCTGGCTCCGTCTATACGGCTCCGACTCTGCCGGCGAGCTTCCATCGAGTCCTGAATTCCACCTTCATCCTCATTATCGGATGCCCAGGCCTCTCGATCCTCTGTTCCTCAAGACGCAGGCTGGTCTCGACGATTTTGTCGCGGAAAAATACGTGGAGCAGATTGCAGCCATCCTCGCGCAGTGGAGTTCTGGTCTGCTCGAGTCTGCGCAGAATCTGAATGCGATCGACAACGTTCTTCTGCCGAATTTCTCTGGGGTTTCCCCGCAGCCTGCTGATTCCCGCGTTCTGCGCCCGGGCCCGGCACTCGAAGTCCGCCACAACTCATTCCAGCGGGAAACCACGCTTGGGCGAGACGCATTTCTACGAGAACTGCGGTCTGACCTGAGCGGCTTTTCGAAAATTCTTACAGCGGAATTTCAGGTGACCGCGATTGACGCTGGTTCCATGCCAGGCGCGGCGCTATCTTCCGGTCAACTGCGCACTCGCATCCGCTATGAACTGGTCGGGACAGGCCACGGCTTCTACCGTGAACAGCGCGTGGGCTACTGGCAGCTTAGCTGGGAGCGGTCCGCGTCGGATGAGCTTCGAGTGAGGAACTGGCAGGCGGAGGACGAAACGCTGAGCCGGTCCGCCCGTCCAGGCTATGTCGAGATCACGGGGGCGGCGCTTGGGGGCAACGCCTCGTATGCTTCGCAGCTTGTGCACGGAACGGATTATTGGCGGTCTGTACTTGACGGCGCTTGCGGCATTGATATCTATGGGCACAACGGCGTTTCCGTTGGAGACATCGACGGCGATGGATATGACGACCTTTATGTTTGCCAGCCGGGCGGACTTCCGAACCGGCTCTATCGAAATCGAGGCGATGGAACGTTTGAGGACATCACGGAAGCTGCGGGCGTCGGCGTCCTCGAAAACACGGCATGCGCGCTTATTGTTGACGTCGACAATGACGGGCGGCAGGACTTGATCGTGGTGCGGGCGAATGGGCCGATGCTGTTCCTGAACCAAGGCGACGGCAAGTTTCGCCAGAAGGCTAATGCATTTCAATTTGCGAGTCCGCCGCAAGGAACTTTTACGGGAGCGGCGGTCGCCGATTATGACCGCGACGGCTGGCTGGATATCTACTTCTGCCTCTACGTCTATTACCAGGGCACGGACCAGTACAAGTATCCGTCTCCTTATTATGACGCCGACAACGGGCCGCCCAATTTCCTGCTGCGCAATAACCGCGACGGCACGTTTCGCGACGCAACCAGGGAGACGGGCCTGAACCGGAACAACACGCGCTATAGCTTTGCCTGCGGGTGGAGCGACTTCAACCGGGATGGCTGGCCCGACCTTTACGTAGTAAATGATTTTGGACGTAAGAATCTTTACCGCAACAATGGCAATGGAACTTTTACCGACGTTGCTGCGCAGGCGGGAGTTGAAGATATTGGCGCGGGTATGGCCGTCTGCTGGGCGGACTTCCGCAATGCCGGCGCGGAAGACCTTTACGTGGCAAACATGTGGACGGCAGCGGGCGAACGCATCACGATGCAGGATGTTTTCAAGAAAAATGCGGTCGAAGAGACGCGAGCGCTCTATCACCAACATGCCATGGGCAATGCTCTGTTTCGAAATTCGCGGCGAAATGACGGCACTTTCGAGGAAAAGACTGGCGCGGCCGGCGTAGGGATCGGGCGCTGGGCTTGGTCGAGCGACGCCTGGGATTTTGATCATGACGGGTTCCCTGACCTCTATATCGCCAACGGCATGGTTAGCGGCCCCTCGCCCAAAGAAGATCTGAATAGCTTTTTCTGGCGGCAGGTGGTTGCCTTATCGCCCGAGGAGCCACGGCCGTCTCACGACTACGAGCAGGGATGGAGCGCAATTAACGAACTGATCCGTGCCGATGGCACGTGGAGCGGATACGAGCGGAATATCCTTTACGCGAATAATGGCGATGGAACATTCTCCGATATCTCCGCCGTGGTCGGGCTCGACTATTGGGAAGATGGCCGGTCGTTTGCACTCGCGGATTTCGATCATGATGGCCGTCAGGAGTTGTTTCTGAAGAATCGCAACGGCCCGCAGTTGCGGCTTCTAAAGAATGTCATGGAGGAGTTGCCCCCATCGATCGCCTTCCGTCTGCGCGGAACGAAGAGTAATCGTGACGCCATCGGCGCGGTGCTCACGGTAGAGACTGAGCTGGGCCGTCAGACCCGATCGCTACAAGCTGGGTCGGGATTTCTTTCGCAGCACAGCAAGGATGTCTTTTTCGGCCTGGGAGCAGCGAAGAGCCCGGTGCGCGCATCGATTCGCTGGCCGAGCGGACTGGTGCAGGAAGTCCACGATTTGCCGGTTAACCATCGCGTGTGGATTGAAGAGGGTTCCGAACCGTCTCGAATCGAGGCTTTCACAACGCCGGGGGATCGAGGTCAGTCCGTTCAAGTGGAACTGAACGGCGTCACGCCACGGGAAGTCGAGATCCTGCCGACCACGGCTGAGACGTGGTTCCTGGCTCCAATCGAGGCGCCCGATTTTTCTTTGCCCGATTTCGCTGGAAGGATACAGACTCTGTCTTCGCTGCGCGGAAAGCCGGTGCTGCTTAACTTTTGGGCCGTCGGAGCAGAGCAGTGCAAGAAAGACTGGATCGCTTTCAATCAGCAGCACGCAGCCTGGGCGGCTCAGGGGCTTCAACTGCTTGCGGTAAATCTGGACGACCCCAACGATGCGGAAAGCGTCAGAACAGTCGTGCGGGAGCATCGTCTTTCGTTCCCCATCCTCCTTGGCTCCGACGACGTGGCGGCGATCTACAACATTTCTTTTCGTTATCTATTTGACCGGCACCGCGATCTCTCGCTGCCAGCATCGTTCCTGATCAACACTAAAGGAGAAATCGTCAAGGTTTATCAGGGTCCCGTGAACCCGGAGCACCTTGAGCAGGACTTCCGGCACATCCCCCAAACCAGCGCGGAACGACTCGTCCGAGCCCTTCCCTTCCCCGGCATGACCGATACGATCGAGTTTGGACGCAACTATCTCTCCTCCGGCTCGGTGTTTTTTCAACAAGGCTATCTTCAGCAGGCCGCAGCTTGCTTTCGGATTGCTCTGCGCGACGACCCTACGAGCGCGGAGGCGGCCTACGGCATTGGCAGCGTGTATCTGGACCAGCAAAAGAACACCGAAGCCCGCGAGAGCTTTGAACGTGCACTCAAACTGCGGGCGGGCTATCCCGATACTTTGGCAAATGCCTGGAACAATCTCGGTTTGCTGGCGGGGCGTGAAGGGCGCACGGGCGAGGCCGTCGGCTACTTTCAAGAGGCGCTCAAGCTGAGTCCGGATCACAGGATTGCGCTCGATAATCTGGGCAGTGCCTATCGGCAGCAGAAGAGCTGGGATGAAGCTCGCAAAACCTATGAGCGGGCCCTCGAAATCAACCCCAACGATGCCGAGGCGAACTACGGTCTGGGCATGGTGTTTGCGCAAAAGAACGACACGCCGCGAGCGTTCGATTCTCTGCAGAGAGCGCTGAAGCTGCGTCCGGTTTACCCCGAGGCGCTGAACAACCTGGGGATTCTCTATCTCCGCACGCAGCGGCGGGATGAGGCTGTGGCAACTTTTGAGGAGTGCATCCGCGTGGCGCCTGCTTTCGACCAGTCTTATCTGAATCTGGCCCGCGTCTACGCCATCGAGGATGCGCCAGACAAAGCTCGATCCGTGCTGCTTGACCTTCTCAAGCAGCATCCGGGACATGCGCAGGCGCAGAAGATGCTGGAGCGGTTAGGGCAGTAACAGCGTGTCCGATATAGAACTTGATTTGTCATCCTGAGCGAAGCGAAGGACCTGCCTTATTCGCGCTGCATGAGAAAGCAGGTCCTTCGCTTCGCTCAGGATGACAACCTTAGTGAGCGGGCTGCGGCGTCGGTGCTTTCAGCAGCTCCACAAACAACTTGTAGAATTTCTCGGTGTCCAAGTCGACCTGCACTTCCACCGACTGCACATCGCGCTTGGGTTTATCGCGATCCGTCCAGATGAGCGTATCTCCGTAACCGGCGCCACGATCCAGATTCACGTCCATGTAGCGGTTTTCCTTCCTGGTAATCAGTGATGGTTCAAGCCACGCCAAGGAGGTAAGTTCGTCCCACAGATAGTTGTAGGAGCCCCGCAGGCGGGCATACTTGCCGATGTATTGCGCGGACGGCGTGTTGCTGGTCCTAATCTTGTCGATCAGTTCATTGGTCATTCTTGTCTTGACCGAAATATCCACTGTGGTGCAGACGATTCTTTTCCACGGAGCCCGCAGCACAATGTGGGCCGCTTCCGGATCGAACCAGAGATTGAATTCGTGGCGGGGCATGTCGGCAAACTCGGGATCTTCGGTCTGCGGATTCAGACTGGCTCCCATGAACACCAACTCCTTGGCAAGTGTCGGAAACTCCGGATCGATGGTGATGGCGAGCGCCAGATTGGTCATGGGTCCGCCCTCATAGATGGTGACTTCGTGCGGATACTTATGAACCATGCGGATCAGAAAGTGGGCAGCGTCTTCGTCGGCGGGTTTGGTGGTGGGCTTCCCTTCTGGCATCGCTCCCAGGTCGCGGGGCGCGTGATACACGCTCGGAGTCCACGCTCCCAGCCAATCCACGAAGCCGTAGCGCTGCTCCGACTCCTCCGTCTCTTCTTTGGTTCTGACCAGCGGATACTCGGCTCCGGGCACGACGGGAATGTCGGTTCGTCCGATGAGTTCGAGCATACGCAGAGTGTGCGCGACTTCTTCGGTCAGCCAGGCATCGCCCGTCACCACAGTGATGCCTAAGACTTCCGTCCGCGGAGACTGGATGAGCAGCAGGATCGCCTGCTGGTCGGTGCCTGCGGGTCCAGCCGCGTCCTGATCGATGATGATCTTGCGTTTGTCTTGGCCTGCAGAAGCGAGACAGGTCAGCAGAATTATGCTTGCCGTCGAGAGGAATCGGCCCAGTTTCATTTCGTGCACCTCATTCAATTGATGTAGGATCGCATGGAAGGCGGGCCATTTGTAAAGCCCATTCATCAGGAGCCAATTCGCGTGACCTCCGGCCACTTCCGACAAACTGGTATCTATGTTGCCGCCTGCGTTTTGGCGGTGACGGCGGCGTTCGCGAAGCCTCAAGACTCGGCTGGCAACGCTGCCTTGGCGACGATACAGGGGTGTGTGCGAGATTCTGGTGGACGGGCGCTGGCGAATGCGACCGTCTTCTTGCAGCCCGCGACTGGAGCCGGGACTCCCTCGGCGCAGATCCAGATCACGCACGCGGATTCGGCAGGTGCCTATCGCTTCGCGGCGCTTCCCGAGGGCACTTACACTTTGCGCGCAGAGATGAGCGGATACGACCGGGCAATCGTTGGTCCCGTGAGTCTCGCTCCGAAAGAGACGAAGAAGATCGATCTCCCTCTCGTGCTCACGAAGGCTTCAGGAGCGGCGGCACAGGCGCCCGAGTTCTTTGACGAACCTCAATTCACGGTAGCTGGTGTAACCCAAGCCACAACCTCAGGGGGACACGGTTCCGATACCGTGCTTCGAACCACCGAGGCGCTCGCCCGGGCAACGGTTTCATTAAGTAAGGAACCCGTGAGCAAGGAACCGGCTGGCGACTCGAAGTTGCCTCCCGCAGCAACCGAGAGTTCCTTGTTGAAGGCAGTGGCGCTCAATCCCAAAGATGCCGCACTGCATCATCAGCTGGGCGACGTCGAAGAGAAGCTCGGCCATCCACTGGAGGCGGTGCGCGAATACCAACGCGCGGCGGAACTGGATCCGAGCGAACTGTATCTGTACGACTGGGGAACCGAACTTCTTACTCATCGCGCGCTGGAACCGGCCACTGAGGTTTTCACCACGGGCAATCGACTATTTCCAAAGTCGGTGCGGATGCTGGTCGCGCTTGGCGTAGCCTGGTATGCCCGCGGGTCGAGCGATAGGGCTGCACAGAGTCTGGTGAGTGCGTCCGATCTCGATCCGCACAATCCGACTGCGTATCTGTTTCTGGGGAGAATGCAGACGGTGGAAACCACAGCGTTAGAAGGATCGGTGGAGAGATTGGCGCGATTCGCGCAGCTCGAACCGGACAACGCGCTTGCTAACTATTACTACGCCGTCAGTCTTTCCAAGGAATCAGCGAAACAATCGGCTGGTTCGGAGGGTAGTGACACGGAGCGCTCAGCGCGTGTGGAAGCGCTGCTGCAGAAGGCGGTCGATCTCGATCCGAAGCTTGGCGCCGCGTATCTGCAACTGGGGATTCTCTATGCGCAGCGCGCGGATTTTTCGGGGGCAATTTCGGCGTATCAAAAAGCGATCGAAGTCAGTCCGGTGGAAATCGGCCCGCAACTCGATCAGACGCTCGAAGAGGCGCACTATCGGCTGGCGCAGGCGTATCAGCGGACCGGGGACAAAGCGAGAGCTCAAGAAGAACTTCAACTTCACAATCAGTTAGCTATGAAAACAAAAGAGGATGCTGAACGTAAGCGGCGTGAGATTCAGCAGTTTGTGATCTCGCTGCGAGACAAGAATTCCCCCTCGCCGCCGCAGAATTAAAGCGGTCAGCGAGTCGAGGTGGCTCTCCGAAGGTCACGTTCCTTCATGGCGCATCCACCACACAGCGAAAGCCAACCGTTCCCGATCGGTCGTGGCCAGGAGACATCAGGAGATACTTTTGGTGTTCATCCAGCCGGTAAGTTTGCGGGAAGTACCAAATCGAACCACTTGGTTGATAAGATGCGCCGCCGCGAATGATCGCCGCGCGAGTATGCGGATCGCGATATTCGTCTGTCCACTGAGACACGTTGCCGACCAGATCGAGAACACCAAATGGACTTGCGCCTTTCGGGAAAGCTGTTACGTCGGCGAGTGGACGCAAAGCAGGTCCAGAATCTACCGGGGGAAGAGCCTGGGAATCCCAGTCGTTCCCCCAAGGATACGCACGACCGCTGGTAGATTGCGCTGCGTATTGCCATTCCCATTCATGGGGAAGGCGCTTCCGGATCCAGGCTGCGTAGGCGCGGGCATCCTCGATTGAAACCCAAGTGACAGGCTTGTTATCCCAACCCTCGGGATAGCTGCCATTCTTCCAGGCGCGCAAGAAATTGTGATCGTCTTTTGGTGAATAGTGCGTCGCGTTCAAGAATCTTTTGAACTCCGCATTGGTCACTGGGGTTCGATCGATATAGAAACCATGAATATGCATTCGATGGCGATGGAAGCGGCGCGCCATATCTTCCCAGGGATACTGCACATCTGCCCCGGGATCATTGCCGCCCTCGATTTCAATGCCGCTCACCTGAAAGTCGTAGTCGCCATCGGGAATGCGCACCATTCCCTCCGGCGGTGACTGCGACGCGGCGGTCAGTGGTATTTCAACCAGAGTCTGGGGCACGGGTTTCCACTCCCGCGAATAGCTCCCGAGAGGACGTTTAGAACGCTCCGCCATAAAGGACAGGAGGTTCTGAACATTTCCGTCCGGTTTCTCGGCCGTGGCCAGAACCGCGCCGTAGCCGAGGCCTTCGAGATCGAAGCTCAGCGTAGCCTTGCCGTTTGCGATGGCGGGCGTCAATTCCGACCCGCGCCACAAATCGTAGTAGTGCATCCCAGTCCGGTCCGGCACCTCGAGCTGAGATCCAGCAACGTCGTATTCGTTGCGATTGATGATCGTCCACAACGTCCCCTTGGCCGCGGGAAACCGGCTGGCGAACACGCCTGCCTGCAAGACCGGCGCATGCGGTTCCCAATCAGGACTGAACAGGTAATCGGCCATGGCGCGCTCGATGCGGGTGAAACGCAAGATGGCCTCGGCATCGTGCGGATTATTTTCGTACCAGAAACCCCAGAGGTTTTCGAGGGTGGCATAGCCTTGGCCATTGAAAAAGGCGTGCTGCAAACTGTCGGTCTTGTCGCGGGTGAAACGGTCCGTAAGATTCACGGAGTGGCGCGGCTCCATCCACTTGTTCTTGCTGACCATCGGAACAAAGGGATACGGCTTCCCTTCCCAGGTCACCCAGTCGTTCCAGCTGAGGTTGGTCCAGGCGATCGAAGCGTCGCGCGGTTGAAATTGGGGCTCCAGCGCGAGGGGATGGCCGATCGCGTCTGAGGCTTCGCGAAAGCCTGGCGGGACGCTCTCCAGCGTATCGAAGTTGATGCCATCGGCGTCCACTTCTTTAAGGAGTTGCGACATGACTGTGGCTGGCGCTGCGCCTTCGTCACGCGTTCCCGCATCCCACGCTAGCCGCGGGAAAAATACTTTCACGCCACGGCTGTGAAATTGTTCCACCATGCGCCGCACGCCAGGAATTCCACCGGGAAGATCGCGCAGCATATCGAATTCATTTCGATCGTCGATACCCAGGTTCGGATACACATGCCAGATAAGAACAGCATCGATGGGACCGATGCGGCTTTCAGTTTCCGAGAGGAAGCGGTCAACGGTGTACTCGCCCTTGTCGGGGTCGTAGAGACTCCGGTCCCAGATGAGCAACTGGACCTGGGAGAAGATGTGCTGCGTCCATAGCAGGTCCGCGCGTTCGTATTGCGCGCCGTTGTAGCGCAGCAGCTTGCGGCGATCGTTGCGCCAAGCCTTGAGACCATCCAACCATGCGGGTTGGTCGGACGGACTGGCAGGACCGGCGAAAAACACCTCGCTCGGAGAAGGCAACTCCGTGAGATTCATGACACCCGTATGCGATACGAGGTCATGGCGCGGCTTCCATTCGTCGGCGGAAAACGGGATCGAAAGCAGCAACAGAGTGATTGCTGCCGCAAGCCATCGGAAATTGAGGACTCGGTTCAAGAATGAATGCATTGGGTAAGCTTGTGATGATCACTCAACGGATCATTTCCCCCCTCGCGGCGGTCTTTCAAATTCAAAGACTTAGGAAGCGACTCCTGCCAGGTCTTTGAGAAATAAGGAGTTGTTTGTAAGATACTTATAAATCAATGACATAGCCATCGCCGTAAAGCGATTTTTCGCACCTACTGCTCCAGGTCTTTGAGGAATAAGGAGTTGCGAGTCTAGCGCAGGACGACCTAGCTGATTCCTCATTTGCAGATACGTGCAAACCCATGAATTACCTGAGTTGACAACAAAAGCTGAGGCTTACGGGTCAGCGTAAGCCTCGGCTCGATGGCGTCCAGTAGTTCGCCTGATTCCAACCCTAGAAATCAAGTCGCAGAGCGAGCTGCACTACGCGCGGATTGTTGACGGTCTCGTTTACCGTACCGAAGGTCGACGGGCTGTTGATGTCCTGCATGAAGACACCGTTACCGGTCAAGCCGAACTGCGCGTGGTTAAAGAGGTTGAAGAACTCGGCCCTGAACTTCAGCGCGTACCGCTCGCCCATACGGAAGTTCTTAAAGACCGAGAAGTCCGTATTCACAAAGCGCGGCCCGGAAACCGGGGCGCGCGATGCGTCGCCGAGCTCTCCAGCTGGCGCCGGCACGAAACAGCTGGTGTTGAACCACTCCGTTAGTGTCGGATGACTGAGATGCGGGTCGCAAATCTGGTTGGGACGGTTCAAGGGGGTTCCGTTCCACTCGAAATTCACGCCCGACTGATTATTTGTGTCCACAATGAACAAGGGGAAACCCGAGGTTGCCTTTTCGATCAGGTTCATCTGCCAGCCGCCAAGAACGGCGTCCTCGACACCGTTCCAGCCGCCGCCCCAGTTCTTGCCTTTACCGAAGGGCAGCTCATAGAGCACGCTGGCGGTGAACTGATCGTCTAGATTGAGTTGCGACAGACCCCAATCCGCCTTCTGCGTATTTGGAAGCGGCCAGAATTGGGCGCCGGGCGTGGTGCCGTCTCCGTCGGACATACCTGAGTCGTATGTCTTCGACCAGGTATAGCTGACAAGAGCGTAGAGTCCATGATGAGAGCTCTTCGTTTCCGCCCGGATGAGCAGGCCATCGTAGCGGGCCCGGGCGCCATCCGTGATGTTCGAGATATTGATGAACTCGTTGTTCTGGTAAGGAGCGTTGAAGTACGCCCCACCGGCGCCGCAGCCGAGTGTATAGCCTGGAGTCGAGTCTGGCCCCCCGAGGCACGCGTAGGGTGCGTTGACGTTCATGTTCAATCCGTAGAACAAGATGTGCGTGCTGCGTGTGCCAGCGTAGCCAGCAGTTAGAACGATGTCTCCCGGAAGTTGGCGCTCGACATTCAAATTGAACTGCTGCACCATTCCCTGCTTGAAGTTCGAATTTTGCGAGAGCGAGGTGCCGGTGAAGGTGTCTGGATTCGGGGGCGAGGTGAAGGGCGCCAAGCCGGGCTGCAAGAATCCGTACTTCAGCCCGCAGTTCGTGGCGGAAGCCCCAGCTTCACTGTTGCCGAACGGGCATGCATCTTGCGGGTAACCGTAGTTGAACTGGTCGACTTCGGCGTAATAGGGCGGGTTCTGCCAAAGTCCCTGGGCGCCCTGACTCCAGCCGGAATCATGATAGATCGCATAGCCCGCACGGACTGCGGTGTTTTGACTGCCGAATGGTTTCCATGACAATCCGATGCGCGGCTCCAGTGCGGTCTTGTCGAAGTTGACTCCCACATCCGAGCCGGTACGAATACAGTTCGTACACCCGCTGAAGGGCACGTTGCCAGCAATCAGATACTGTTGTGTTGTCCAGTCAAAATTCGCTTGTTTGTCGAGGGCTTCAGTGATCGGGGTTACCAGCGCCCATGCGACACCCAGGTTGAGTGTGAGGTTGCTGGTTATGCGCCAGTCGTCCTGTACAAACGGACGGAACATCTTCCAGCGACGCCCGGTCATCGCGCCATCAAACGTCTGATCGTGAATCGCGCCGTAGGGCTGCCCGATGAGCAGATCGGCGGCGCTGTCGTTGGTCGCGAGCCCGCCAAGCAGAAAATATCCATCCTGGAAGCCGTTGGTCATCACGTTCATTTGGTTGTCGCGGAAGCCAAATCCAACGCGGACATCGTGATGTCCTCGGATCATGTCGAAGGTATCGCTAAATGAAAACACGTTCGTTCCGCCGACAAACGGCGCAAATCCGCGGTCGCCTAAGGACCAATACGTACTCAACTCAGTGGAACTCAACCCGCAACTGAGGCAGGCCTCGGTGTATTGGGTCAGTCCTGGGGGCGCGTTCGCGCACTTGCTGTTGAGGTCAGCTCCGACGATACCCAGAGTTGCAGATTCGCAAGGGCTGCCCCCAAACTCGCCGTAGGAGGTGATGTAGTCGAAGATTCGATTGAAGCCCAAGTAGGCCTGGTTGATGTTGTGGGACGAGAAAATGTGTGTTTCGGAGATAACAGCGTTGCGTGCGTGATTGGCGATGAGCTGGTTGCTGCCGAAGGGATTCTGCTCGGCCCAGGTTGGCGAGCCGCCGGGAACGTACGAATTTGCCTGATCATAAGTGAACCGGGCAAACAAGGCGTCCTTGCTGGAGAAGTTGTGGTCTAGCCGGATGGTTGCGTTGCCTTCGTTCAATCGCCGGACTGGAACGTTGGCGTAGTTCGTGAGCGTCGAGAGGTTTGGAGTGCTGCTCGTTGGGAACAGGGACATCATTGCCAGTCCAATCGGATCGGCCAAACCGTAACCGGTTGGTCCCCCGGTGATCGGTATCTTGTTGCAGGGATTGCCGACGTTCGCCGGGCCGGGACCGTACGGCTGACTACCATCGGGTAGCACTGTCATAGGGTTTCCGGTGGCGTCGCACTGAAAAGTTGTAGGCTCACCGGTAGTGTTGGTATTGGCGTACGGATTGACAAGATTCGGGAAAAGAACCTGGTTGTTGTACAGAGCTCCGCGCGGCTGGCCTAACGGGTCAAGGGTGTAGTCGGCATAGTTCGGATTCGTTAAGCCCGCCATCGCCGGCGTGGGCACCAGGCCAAGGAACGGAATGCCGTGGCGCTGGCGTTTGGCTTCGTAGTTGACGAAGAAGAACGTCTTGTCCTTTTGAATCGGGCCGCCGATCCGCCCGCCGAACTGATTCAGATTGAACTGCTCTCTGAACGGGACTAAGACGCCCGAGCTGTTAACAGTTTGGGCGAAGTAGCTCCTGGCATCAAAATCGGTGTTGCGGAGGTACTCATAGAGCGCTCCGTGCCATTTGTTGGTTCCGGACTTGGTCGTGACCAGCACGGTCGGACCGGCGTGGGTTCCGTACTCGGCGGAGTAGTTGTAGGTGAGGACTTTGAACTCATCGATCGAATCGATGGTCGGGAGAATCGAGATGCCGCCGGAGGTGAGTTCGGAGTTGTCGTTGTTATCGAGCAGCCAGCTTGTACTCTGCTCGCGCGAACCGCCGACTGAAAGCGAGAACGTGCCGCGCGCTGCAACTTCGCTGCTGGCCGCTTGAGTGAAGAAGCTGTTTGGGCTGGTTTGCTGGGTTGTGCCAGGAGTCAGCGTCGCCAACTGTACGAAATCGCGCCCATTCAACGGGAGGTCCGCCACTTCCTCGGAAGTGATCACCTGGCCGAGGGTTGGATTCGTGGTCTCAACGGCTACTTCGGTGGCGTTGACTTCCACAGTCTGGCTAACCGACGCGGGGTTGAGCGAGAAGTCGATCTCGCGTTGCTCGTCGACTTGCAGACGAATGTCTTTCTGCTCGGTGGTCTGGAATCCCTGCGACTCCACTCGAATGGTGTAGTGCGCTACCGGCAGCAGTGGTGCGAGGTAGTGCCCTGACCCATCGGTCTTCGTTTCGCGCGTGGCGCCTGTCTCCTGCGCGATGATTTTCACCGTCGCTCCAGCGATGACGGAGCCGGTTTTGTCGGCAACGGTTCCGGAAAGACTGCCGTTCGCCTGGCTATATAGAAGTGGACAGAGGAAAAACACGGAACCCAGAACCGCTACGACCAGCGCTTTTCGTTTCAGCATCGGTTTCCCCTTTGGCGGCCACTGTTCTCTTCTCGCTTCTCTTCTCTCTTAGCGAGCTGACGGAGCGGCAGTGATTTGCCGCTGAGACATGGAACGCCCTTTCGTATTGACTGGTCATCTAAATAGATTAGATATGCAAAGTCAAGAGTTTTCGTGCTCTTCGCGAATGTTGGGTGACGAGGTGGAAATTCAATTTTTCATACCGTCGTTTTTCGTAACTATGCTTTCACGGATTTTTACGATCTGGTTGGCGGCGACGTTCTCCAGATGCTGCACGAGGCCGCTCGGCCAGCGAATCTCGATGGCATCAGCCTTGGTGGCTTTGCCCAGCCCGAAATGCAGGCGGAAGTCACTTTGCGAGATGTATCCGCCACCGCTGCGGACTTCCTGCGTCTGCTGGTGATCGCCTACGCGAACGCTGACTCTGGCGCCGATGGCGTCGCGGTTGGACTTCGTTCCTTCCAATTTCAATAGAATCCAGTTGCCATGTTCGCCCAAGTTTTTTAGCAGGCTGGGGCGATCGTGACTGTTGTTCACAAGAATTCCGACGGTTCCGTCATTGTCGAAATCGGCGGCGGCTACTCCGTGGCTATTGAACGGAGTGGTGATGCCCGGTCCGGAATCGAGCGAGATGTCACGAAATCTTCCGTTGTGTTCATTCCAGTAGAGAATTTTGCGTTCGCGGAATGTGTTGTTGAGACCTTTGTTGTCGACTTCGGGATAGATGTGGCCGTTGGCCATGAACAGGTCGGGCCAGCCGTCGTTGTCGATGTCGACGAAGAGCGTACCCCATCCCAGGAATTGTGAATTCCTGGCGAGCCCGGCGGCGGAGGTGACATCGGTGAAGGTTCCGTCGTGATTGTTGTGATAGAGCGTGGCGGTGTCGTCGGAGAAACTGGTTTTGACGATGTCGAGCCAGCCTTCACCGTCGTAGTCGATGGCATCGGCTCCCATGCCGGCTTGTTCGCGGCCTCCATCGTTGAAGGCTACGCCGGCCTCGACGGCGGTTTCGGTGAAGGTGCCATCGTGGTTGTTGTGAAAGAGCAGGCTGGGAGTGGAATCGCAGGCGACGTAGATGTCGGGCCAGCCATCGTTGTCGAAGTCGCCAGTGAGAGCGGTCAAGCAGTAGTAAGCGTCGGTCTTCGCGACTCCGGAGGCTTCGCTGACATCGGTGAAAGTGCCGTTGCCGTTGTTGTGGTAGAGCTCGCTGTGCGTGCCCTTCAGACCGCGCGGACCGCACAAGACCGGCATCCCCTTCCACAGACAAGCGGCACTGCTGCCGGGCTCGGGTGTGTTCTGAGGATCGAAATCGACGTAGTGGGAAATGAAGAGGTCGAGACGGCCGTCGCGGTCGTAATCCACGAACGCGCAGCCGGTGGACCAGCGGACATCGTCGTGCCAGAGGCCAGCCTTGCGCGTGACATCGGTGAAGGTGCCGTCACCGTTGTTGTGCAGCAGAACGTCGTGACCCCAGAAGGTGACGAAGAGGTCGACGAATCCGTCGTTGTCGTAATCGCCGGCGCAGACTCCCTGTCCCCAACCGACCAGGCCGACGCCGGCTTTTTGGGTGACGTCGGTGAAAGTGCCATCGTGGTTGTTGCGGTAGAGGTGGCTGGTGGGCTCCTGTCCCTTCCGCCCCATCACGCCAACACCGGGCGTGCTGGGGACCCCGGCCTTGGGAAAACCTTCCAGGCGAGTGCCATTGACCAAGAAAATGTCAGGCCAACCGTCGTTGTCGAAGTCAAAGACGGCGGCGCCGCTGCCGGTAGTTTCGAGAACGTAACGCTTGGTCTTGTCGCCTCCGCTTTCGGTTTTCGCGGTCAGGCCGGCGTGTTCTGCGACGTCGACGAAGTTCACCTTGGGAGGAGCGAGCGGGGGCGGAGCAGACTCGGAATGCGGTTGCGCGGCTGCGAGGGTGATTGTTAGTGCCCACAGTGCGACAACAACCGCGGCCAGCTTGCCATTCATGAGTCCGTGTCCCACGGAGAATCTTACAACCACGGACGGTTGGGCGGCCGGGCGGGGACGCCCGGCGCTCCACCAAGTTTTACCCATTGGCCCTGGCCACCAGCAAGATTCCCAGACCGTAGAAGACGAACATGAGGACCAGGTACACCTTGGCTTTGGCGGGTGCGCCGGCAAATTCCTTCCAGGCGAGAACACCCCAGAGAGCGGCGACCATGGGCGCGGATTGTCCGATGGCATAGGAGATGGCTACGCCGGTGAAGCTGGCGGCAACCAGATTGAAAACCATGCCGGTGCCCCAGATGAATCCGCCGAGCAGTCCGAGCGCGTGGCCAGACATTGGCCCGCTGAAATATCCTGCGAAACTCACCGGTTCGCCGACCAGCGGATTCTTCATGAAATAAACATTCCAGATGAGACAGGAGAGCAGCGCGCCCAGCGTCAGAAAGACGGCAATGCTGTAGGGACCGAGCGGGTTGCCATGGGTCATCGCGCGTGCTACGAAGTAGGGCCAGAGGCCCATCAGGACGCCAGAAACGACACAGGTGACAATGCTCTTCTTCGAGACCGAACGACCGGCGATGGCCAGGCTTCCGTAAGCCTTGCCGTCGAGGATAACGGCAATGAGCGCACAGACAACGCCGGCGGCGAGCAGCACGGCGTCGCCCTTGGGCTGGCGGATGTAGCTGAAAATCACGCCGACGACGAGCGCAATCCCGATCGAGACGGGGAAAGCAACGGCGAGTCCAGCCATGTCGATGGCGGCAACCAGCAAAAGGTTGGCGAGGTTGAAGATGGCTCCGCCGATCATCATGGAGACGATGCTGTTGCGGTCGGCCGACCGCACGTTGTTCAAGAAACTGGAAGCATCAGTGCTCGTACTTCCCATCGTCAAAGCGAGGATGAGCGAGATCAGAAAAATCCCGATAGCGTAGTCCCAGTAAAACAACTCGAAGCGATACTTCTTGACGCCCTTGTAGGTGTTGGCCCAGGATCCCCAGCAGACGGCGCTGGTGATCATCATGAATAGTGCAATACTTAAAGTATGGGGTGTGAACATCGGTTCTCCTTGCAATGAGCGGCCCCTAAAGGGGCGTTCGACCTTTTAACTTCTGGTATCGCTAAAGCGATACCCTGATACGAAACCTACTTGCCACGAATCCTGGAAACAAACAGCTGCAGGAAGCGGTCGGCATCGACGTCGACGCAAACCTTCGCATTGGGCTCGACTTTATCGAGACCTTCAATGATGTAGCGGTCACCGTGCAGCACGTTGCGCTCGACTGCATTGCGGCGGTTGGCGACGGTCTCGCCGCGCGTGAAGTCGCCTCGAGTCTCGACCTCCACATGCATCGGTGGCGCCCTCACGAGCGTGGCATCGATGGCGACTCCGACTGCGAGCGGATCATACATGGGCGTGCCGTTGAAGCCAAATTGCGCCGACAGATCGATCAGATAGTGAGCCACCTGGTAGATGAAATCATTCACCGGCCCGTGGGTCTGCCCGAGTTGTTCGAGATACTTCGGCGAAAGCAACGTCTTATCGCCGACGTCGAGGCCCACCATGGTCAGCGGCCAACCGGCCTGGAAAACAATCTGCGCGGCTTCCGGATCGTTGTAGATATTGGCTTCGGCGGCGGCGGTCGAATTTCCACCGGTGATCGAGCCGCCCATCAGGATAACTTCCTTGACCAGCGGAACAATCGACGGGTCTCTTTCCACGGCGAGCGCGATGTTGGTGAGCGGGCCGACCGGCACCAGCGTGATTTCGTGCGGGGCGGCGTGCACCAGCTCGATGATCAGGTCGGGGCCATACCGCGAATCGACTTTGCATTTGCTGGGCGGCAATTCGATATTGGCCAGCCCATTCTTGCCGTGCCAGAATTCGGCGGTGATCAGCTTTTGAAAGAGCGGGTGCTGCGCTCCGGCCGCAACGGGAATGTCGCAGCGATTGGCCAGCGACATCATACGCAGGGCATTCTCCAGGCCCTGCTTGGCGGTTACGTTGCCCGGGACTACGGTGACGGCTCTGACGTCCAGTTCGGGCGAGTTCAGAGCCAGCATCAGGGCCATAGCGTCGTCAGAACCGGGATCGGTATCGAGGATAATTTTTCTGGTGGTACTGGACGCGGGGATGGCCAGCGTCGTTACGAAGCATGCGAGGAGGATCGCGGCGAAGAAAAACTGTTGGCGTGCTCGAAAACGAGGGCTCGGGCTCATTAGAACTGAACCTCCAGATGACAAATTGCAGGATGTAAGAACCGCGCCGAGCGTAGCGGTACGGAGTCACCAGTGTCAAGGCAATACCGGGAATGCATCTTTCATCCTATCTGCCGTACAATCGAACGGCAAAGGACGGGCTCGGAGCGCATTGATGCCGGTCGAACACAACGAGTTTCGGAGCGTTGCGCGCCACGAATCGCAGGGCGGTGCGATTGCGATTCTCTCCGGGCGGCCTTTGCTCCGCAATACCGGCATTCCCCTCAACCTGGATTGGGTCCGCGAAGTGCGGGTCAACACCAGCGCAGTCGAGCGGCGCACTCAATCCCAAATCGCGCGGCGGACGGTGAAGAAAGAATGGCAGGCGGCGTGGCTTCTGCGCGCGATTACCTGCATGGACCTGACGACTCTTTCCGGCGATGACACCGACGAGCGTGTTCGCCGTCTGTGCGCCAAGGGACGTCATCCCATTCAGCCGGACCTGGAACATAAGCTGGGAATCGAAGAGTTGCAAATCAAGGTCGCCGCCATCTGCGTGTATCACACATTTGTCGAGACGGCTCTGCACGCGCTCGAAGGCAGCGGAGTGCATGTTGCGGCTGTGTCCACCGGCTTTCCCGCGGGCCTTTCGCCACTGGCGGAGCGAGTCAACGAGATTCGGCGATCAGTGGAGGCGGGCGCGCATGAGATTGACGTGGTGATCACCCGGGCGCATGTTTTCGGCGGCCGCTGGCAGGCGCTCTACGATGAAGTCGCAGCATTCAAGCAAGCCTGTGGAGCCGCGCACATGAAGGTGATCCTTGGTACCGGGGACCTCCTGACGCTGCGCAACGTGGCGCGCGCGAGCGTGGTGGCCATGATGGCGGGGGCAGACTTCATCAAGACTTCGACGGGCAAAGAGCCGACCAACGCGACCTTGCCGGTGGGCTTGGTGATGACGCGCGCCATCCGCGAATACGCGCAGCAAACGGGGATGGCGGTGGGTTTTAAGCCGGCGGGCGGAATCCGCACGGCCAAGCAGTCCATCGATTGGCTGGCGATGATCAAAGAAGAACTGGGAGAGTCGTGGCTGCGGGCGGAGATGTTCCGCCTCGGAGCCAGCGGTTTGCTCGGCGACATCGAGCGGCAATTGGAGCATCATGCTACAGGGCGGTATTCGGCCGATTATCGGCATCCGATAGCATAGATAGGTGGACGAATGGAGAATGCGGAGAGCATCGCTCTCATCCGTAGATTCATGGAGGCGTGCGTCCGAGCTGACCCGGAGGAGTTCGGGAGCTACTTTACCGAGGATGCGACGTGGTGGAATATGCCCTGGAAACCTGTCAAGGGCCGTGACGCGATCCGCGAGACATTGCGCCGGGGAGCAGCGAGCATGGCTGCGTTGCCATGGGAGATTCTCCACATCGTGGCGGACGACGACATTGTGATGGTAGAGCGGGTGGACAACTTCATCGTCGGAGAAAGGCGAGTCCGCGTGCCCTGCATGGGTGTGTTCGAGCTCCGCAGCGGGAAAATCGCGGCCTGGCGTGACTACTGGGACTTGCAACAGTTCGAGCGTCAACTGCCTGCTGCTGCCGATTGCGTGGGAACAGCGAAGAAGGAATCGAGCAAACGCCAATGAGTATTGCCGAGAAGTTCGTGAGCATGGAATACGGCCCGGCTCCAGAAGATTCGAAAGAAGCAGTGGCTTGGCTGGGGCGTTATGGGCACCGTTTTCAACATTTCATCGGCGGTGAATGGCAGGCGCCCGCGGCGGGAGAGTACTTCGACACCGTCGATCCTTCGAACGGGGAAAGGCTCGCGTCGGTGGCGCAAGGGTCAGCGGCGGACATTGATGCCGCAGTCAAGGCCGCGCGGGCCGCGTCTTCTGAATGGCAAGCCCTCACTCCCCATTCTCGCGCGCGCTATCTTTACGCGATCGCGCGGCTGGTGCAGAAGCATTCGCGGCTGCTCGCCGTGCTTGAGACGATGGACAACGGCAAGCCCATCCGCGAGAGCCGTGACATTGATATTCCGCTGGTGGCGCGACATTTCTATCATCACGCGGGTTGGGCGCAACTGCTCGACCGGGAGTTTCCCGACTACATTCCTTGCGGAGTTGTCGGTCAGATCATTCCGTGGAACTTTCCGCTGCTGATGCTGGCCTGGAAGATTGGTCCAGCTCTGGCGACCGGAAACACCGTGGTTTTGAAGCCGGCGGAATTTACGCCGCTGACCGCGCTCGCCTTCGCCGGAATCTGCCAGGAAGCTGGCTTGCCCGCCGGCGTGGTCAACATCGTTACCGGAGACGGCTCGACTGGCGAGGCGCTGGTCAAGCATCCGGACGTGGACAAGATCGCATTCACCGGATCGACCGAGGTCGGACGCGCGATTCGTGCCGCCACGGCGACGAGCCACAAGCGGCTTTCGCTTGAGCTCGGCGGCAAATCTCCTTTCATCGTGTTTGAAGACGCCGACCTCGACAGCACAGTGGAAGGCTTGGTTGATGGGATTTGGTTCAATCAGGGGCAGGTATGTTGCGCGGGCTCGCGGCTGCTGATGCAGGAGAGCATTGCCGAAGCGCTGATCGCCAAAGTGCAGGATCGCATGAGCACCCTGCGCATCGGCGCGCCGCTTGACAAAGCGATTGATATTGGAGCGATCGTCGCGAAGGTGCAACTCGATCGAATCCGCAAGCTAGTGGATCAGGGTGTGGCCGATGGCGCAACCTGCTGGCAGCCGCAGGTCGCGTTGCCGTCGCGTGGGTTCTACTATCCGCCGACGTTGCTGAGCAACGTGCATCCGACCTCGATTGTGGCGCAGCAGGAAATTTTCGGGCCGGTGCTGGCGGCAATGACGTTCCGCACGCCCGCAGAAGCGGTGGAACTGGCGAACAATACAGTTTATGGTTTGGCGGCTTGTGTTTGGAGTGAGAGCATCAATGTTGCCCTGCATGTCGCCGCGCAACTTAAAGCTGGAGTGGTCTGGGTCAACAGCACGAACCTGTTCGACGCTTCCTGCGGCTTCGGCGGCTATCGCGAGAGCGGTTACGGACGCGAGGGCGGACGCGAAGGTCTGCTGGAATATATGGAGCCAGCATGGTTCAAGAACGCGCCGCTGCTTCCGGCTGAAAAGACGGCCGCGCCACCTGAGGCGGAGTTGGACATGGAGTCCAAGTCTTCTGGCGTCGATACTCCCGCAATCGATCGCACCGTAAAGCTCTACATCGGCGGCAAGCAAGCGCGGCCTGACTCGGGCTACAGCATGGAAGTACACGCGGCCGATGGACGACTGCTGGGCGAAGCTCCGTTGGGGAATCGCAAAGACATCCGCAACGCGGTTGAAGCGGCGCGAAAAGCCGTAGCGTGGGCAAAGGCAACGGCGCACAATCGCGCCCAGGTTCTTTACTACTGCGCGGAGAATCTTTCCCAACGGCGTGAGGAGATTGCGCACCGCCTCGCCACCGTTGTTGGTGAAAAGTGGGCTGCCACGGAAGTGGAGCACAGCATCGCGCGCATCTTCTCCTATGCGGCGTGGGCCGATAAGTTTGACGGCGCGGTGCACAATCCTCCGTTCCGGAATGTCGCCATCGCGATGAACGAGGCGATTGGGACGGTTGGAATCATCTGTCCGCGGGAGGCGCCGCTGCTCGGTTTTCTTTCTCTTGTGATGCCCGCGCTGGCGGTGGGAAACACGGTGATCGCGGTTCCTTCAGAAGCTTACCCTCTAATCACCAGTGACCTTTACCAGCTTTTCGACACTAGCGATCTGCCCGGCGGTGCGCTGAATATTGTGACCGGATACACTTCGCAGCTTCTGAAGCCGCTCGCCGAACACGATGATGTTGATGCCATCTGGTGTTTTGGCGACGAAGCCGGCGCCGCGGCAGCCAAGGCCATGTCGGTGGGCAATCTGAAGCAGGTTTGGACGAACGAAGGCCGCGCCATCGACTGGTTCGACTCGAAGGTCGCCGAGGGCCGCTGGTTCCTTGAGCACGCGACCCAGGTGAAAAATATCTGGGTTCCTTACGGCGAGTAGGATTTACCCTGTGTACCTCCGTGCTCCCTGTGGTTGAAAGAGGTCTTTACCACAGAGGACACAGAGGTTCACAGGGGAAATCTCATGGACGCTGCGCGCGCGCCACGCGTAAAAATCTGCTGCATTGCCAGCATTGATGAAGCGGCTCTGGCCATCGAGTGCGGAGCCTCCGCGCTGGGACTGGTTTCCACCATGCCGAGCGGGCCGGGCGTTATCAGCGATGAGCGGATCCGCGAGATTGCCGCGACCGTTCCACCGGCCATTGGGACATTCCTGCTGACTTCGCGGCGGAGGATTGCCGACATCATCGAGCAACAGCGCTTCTGCCGCACGAATACGATCCAGATCTGCGATCATCTCACCGTCGGCACGCATCGCGCCCTGAAGGACGCGTTGCCCGGGATTTCTTTGGTTCAGGTCGTTCACGTGACTGGGCCGGAATCGGTCGAGGAGGCCACACAAGTTGCGCCGCATGTGGATGCCATCCTGCTCGATTCCGGCAACCAGAAGCTTGCAGTCAAGGAATTGGGGGGCACGGGCCGAACTCACGATTGGAGCCTCAGTCGCGCGATCCGGGAACGCATTGGCATCCCGCTGTTTCTGGCTGGAGGACTGACGCCGGAGAACGTAGGCCGGGCCATTGAAGAGGTGAGTCCGTACGGGCTCGATGTGTGTTCCGGCGTGCGCACGGACGGCAAGTTGGATGCGACCAAACTGAAGCGGTTCTTCTCAGCGGTGCGCAACGCGGGCGCTCAATGAGATGCACCAGCAGGGATTCGCGTTGACTTTTGTTGGCTCTACAGGCAAACTCTCAATTCGCCCGTCAACCGGCGTTTCGGGTCAGCACGAGGAGCCCGGCGTCAGCATCGTAACGCAAAGCAAAGGCCCGACTGAGGAACGGTTCGCTCTATGTCCGCAGACCGAGTCTCCTATACGCTGGATTCGACATTGGAGACGGTAAACGACGCCGAGCAGACGGCTGGCCGCATGGCGGCCGAGGCTGGCTTTGACGACGAGGAGATCATGAAGATCTCCATGGCGGTGCGAGAAGCCGCGGTGAACGCAGTTTTACATGGCAATGCCTACGACCCGAACAAGAAAGTTACACTCGCGTTTGAACGCACTGCCCACGATCTTGTGATCGTCATCCGCGATCAAGGCAAGGGTCTCGACGCCAGCAGGATTCCGGATCCGTTGGCGCCGGACAACCTGCTGAAAACATCGGGTAGAGGTATATTTTTGATACGCTCGTTCATGGATGTGGTGGAAATCCACCCTTCCACGACCGGCACCGAACTTAGAATGATCAAGCATGTCCACGGCAACCCCGCGGACTCCAAGGAGGCTCTCCAGTGACCATGAAGTCCAGTACTCGTCAGGTCGATGGCGTCACCATTGTCGATCTCAGCGGCCGGATCACCCTCGGCGAAGGCAGTGTGGTTCTGCGCGATACAGTGCGCGATCTGCTGTCCAAAGGGCAGAAAAAAATCCTGCTGAACCTCGCCGATGTGAACTACATCGACAGCTCAGGCATCGGCGAACTCGTCAGCGCCTACACTACGTGCAAGAACCAGAACGGTGAACTCAAGCTGCTCAACCTCACCAAGAAGGTGCACGACCTGCTGCAGATCACGAAGCTCTATACCGTCTTCGACGTCAAGGAAGACGAAGCCGCAGGCGTAAAGTCTTTCGGCAAGTAAAAGAGCGCAAGAACTCTGGAGTACCAAGCTCATACCCCGGCGCGCCGACAACGGCGTGCTGGGGGCACGGGGCCTCGGTTCCCTTTTCGGGAAATTATCGAGAAATTTTTCGTTCGGCTTAGCGTGGTTCCAACCCTCCACGCCTAGAATGAAACTGAGGATGCGCTCTACCGCTCCTCCGTAGCCATGCGCTTTTTTTCTCTGACTTGCCTGCTGGGAACTTTTCTCGCGATGAGCGAGGCCGGTTTCGCCAGCAATACGCCCAAGCACGACTGCGTCACATTCGCCGAAGCGAGCCAACACGTTGGCGGGACGCAATGCGTCCGGGGAACCGTGCTGCACGTGGAGAACGGGAGCGAGGGCGTTACCTTGCTCAATTTCTGCAAGGATGCCAAGGCCTGCCCCTTTACTGTGGTCGTGTTGCCCAGCGACCTCAAGAAGGTGGGGGATGTTCGCCAGCTCGAAGGCCAGCAGATTGAAATCAAGGGGACGATCGAGGACTACAACGGACGCGCTCAGATTGTCTTGCGCCGCACCCAACAGCTCCGGGGCGACGCCGCCTTCCTGTTATTCCCCCGGGTGCCCACGGACTATGACGTGGAGCGTGCGGGCCACAATCGTGCCGGAGGGTCTACGCACGCCAAGGCCGCGAAGAAGACGACGACCAAGCAGGGCGAGCCGGTTTCGATCGAAGATCCGGGCGAGCCACAATAGATACCGCAGCGGCTAAAGCCCTCGGAATTGAGCGCCTGAATCGCAGCGGTGAACCGCTGCGCCACCCAAAACCAAGTGCGGCCCAACGCACACACTGGACCTGCTGCGCCACCCAAAAGCCCAAGACCGTCGGGTGCACACTGAGAAGGGCCTAGGCTCTGGAATCCACGCTCTCACACCATTCCCTTGCGCAACTCTTCCAACTCATACTTTGTCCCCCGCCACACAATGCCCCCGTTCGCGAGCGTGTGGACCATCGAAAGCAGCAATGTATACATGAACAGGCTGGTGCTGACGGGATGCAGAAAGAAGTAATAGGCCGGAACCGCCGACATGGACGACATACCGTAATAAATCGAAAACAGTGAACCCAGCGCGATAGCGTACGGAATTCGCGCCCATCCATGCGCCATCCAGACGCCAAGAAAGGGCCCGAGATTCAGGATGCCCAGACCTACGATACAAACCAAAGTTCGCGGCCATTGGAAAGAAAGCACGGCAAAGAAGTTCTTGGTGAGATTGTTGACGATGCCGAAAGCGCCCTTGGCCCAGCGCAGGGAAATCAAGTCTTCTCCAAAAACATTGCGCTGGGCGAAACCCGCATTCTTGACTACCTTGCCCAGCTTCATGTCGTCGAGCACCTCCATGCGCAAGGCCCGATAGGTGCCGACGGCGTCATAGACCGATCGCCGGACCAGGTTGAAAGCGCCCACACCCATGTGGTCCCGCGCCTTGGGGTCGGCCACTTTCCAGGGGCGATGTCCGAAAACGAAAAGAGCCTGGGAGAAAGCGATCATCATTCTTTCGCCGGGACTCTTCATAATCATGCGCGGGAAGAGGATGACGTGATCGGCATGCTCGGCTTCGGCATAGGCCACGGCGCGCCGCAGAGAATCGGGCTTGAAGAGCACATCGGCATCGGTGAACAACAACCAGTCCCCGCTCGCCTGCTCGCTCGCCGTCCACATGGCGTGGGTTTTTCCTAACCAACCAGCGGGCAGTTTCGCAATGTGGATCACTTTCAGACGGCCATGCGTCTGGGAACGGGCCGCAACCTCATCCATGATCTGGCCGGTGCGGTCCGTCGAGCGGTCGTTGACGGCAATAATTTCGTAGTTCGAATAGTCGAGGGCAAGAAGCTGCAGCAGCGTATCGCGAATATGTTCTTCCTCGTTGCGCGCCGGAACAATAATGCTGACCCTGGGATCGCCAGTGGCAGTCGCTGGCTTGCGGTCCCATTCGGGTTGCGTGATGTCGGCGATACGCGGCATGCCGAATGCCGCTTCCACGATGCGCGAAAACCAGGCCAGGGCGAGGATGCCGCCTGCAATCCAATTAATTGTTTGCCAATGCATTCTGCTTAGGAAGATGCTCCTGAGGGAAGTTGGGCTGCCGCCTTACCCTGAACGCACAATGGCGGGGCAAAGCGCATGCCGTAGAACAAGATCACCGACGAGATGACCATGGCAATCACGGGCAAAAGGAAAGCGGCCTGCAACGAGCGCCGGTCGGCCACCCATCCCATCATAGTCGGCGAGGGCACGTCGCCGAGAATGTGAATGATGAAAATGTTCACGGCAATGGCCGTAGCACGAACATGGGCGCCGACTGAATTGATCACCGCCGCATTCAGTGGCGAAGTATTCAGCAGCAAAAAGAAGGCTGCTACGGCAATGGCGGGCACCATGGCGCGTCCCTTCACGAACAGAGCCACAATCATCACGGGAACGCCGAGCGCCATGCTGGCGGCTGAAACCAGATAGTAGGAACTTTTCATCCGCGGCAGCAGATAGTCGCCCAACCATCCTCCCGCCAGCGCAGCAACGATCCCATCGACCACGATGATGATGCCAAAAACAAAATTGGCTTGGGCGAGCGAGTAGTGACGCTCGCTGTAGAGAAACTGCGGCATCCAGACCTGAATGCCGCCCAGCGAAAACGTCATCGCCGCCATGCCCAAGGTCGCGGTCAAAAAAGCCGGATTTCGGGCCAGCCCTAAGACCGTTCCACGCTCAGGAGTTTCCTTGAGCGAGTCAAATTGGCCGCGTTCCGGCTCCTTAAGGAACAACACCACAATCGCCAACAGAAATCCCGGAGCCGCTGCGATGTAAAAGGGAAACCGCCATCCGTAGTGCGGAGCCAGATTACCCCCCAGCAGATAACCCGCAGCCGATCCTACCGGAATCGCCAGATAAAACACGCCTAAGATTCGTCCGCGCACCTGCTCTGTGAACAGGTCGGCCACAAAAGTCGGCGCAATGGTAACGAAAGTGGCTTCACCAATCCCCACCAGCGTGTGCCGGATCAGCAGTTCGGTGTAATTGTGCGTGAAGGCGGTGAGCAGCGTGAGCCCGCTCCAGAAGACCGCGCCCAGAACGATGATCAGCTTGCGCGAATAGCGATCCGCCAGCGGCCCCACGAAGGGCGCGGCGATCATGTAAAAACCCAGGAACGCGCTGGTGAGATATCCAATCTGAGTCTTGCTCAGGTGAAACTCATCCTGCACCAAAGGCTGCACCGCGAACAGCACATTGCGGTCCGCATAATTGAGTAAATTGAGCGCGGTGAGTACGAGCAGCGCGGTCGGGGCGTGGAGTTTCTGCGGAGTCACGGTCGAGCGAATATAGCATGATGGACGCGCACCATAACAACTCGTCTCGGATTAGTAACGCTTGACGTTATTAACGCTTATCGTTATGATTGTCTTGTGATCAAGACTTTCGCCAACAGGGAAACGGCGGAAATCTGGAGGACCGGCAGAACCCGGGGTTCACCGCCCGCCAGCGTGGCAAAGCGAAAGCTGGCCATGCTCGACGCGGCCCTGACCCTGGACGACTTAAAGGTTCCTCCCGGAAACCGGCTGGAGAAACTGCACGGTAACCGGCAGGGGCAGCACAGCATACGAATCAACGATCAGTACAGAATTTGCTTCGAATGGCGCGCACCTGACGCCTACGACGTGGAAATCACGGACTATCATTGAGGCTACTTAGCATGAGCATTATCAGAAAAGGCACACCAAACTGGAGAGTTCATCCCGGCGAGATCCTGCGCGAGGAGTTTCTCAAGCCGCTGGGCATATCGGCTTATGAATTGGCCAAGCGGCTGCGCGTGCCCGCGCCCCGCGTCAATGACATCGTTCTCGAACGCCGTGGGGTCAGTGCCGACACCGCTGTCCGTTTGTCCCGCTTCTTCGGAACGACGGAACAGTTTTGGTTGAACTTGCAGGGAGCCTACGAGATCAGCCGCGTAAAGGCTACACACGCCTCCGAAATCGAACTCATTAAGCCAAGAGCTGCGGCAGCGTCGCGCTAGATCCCGCAGGCCAGGTCACTTCTGACCTTTTCCCCGCGGCCAGCGCGCAACCACGACGGTCGAAATTCCCCCGCGCGGACGGAATTCACCTTTCACCTCGGCCCACACCGGCTTCGCCCAACGGACAACGTCCTCCAGCACACGATTCACGATGTTTTCCTGGAAGATGCCGAGGTTGCGATACGCTTGGAGATATTCCTTCAGCGATTTCAATTCGAGGCACAGACGATCGGGTTCATAACGGATCACGATATTGCCAAAATCCGGCAAGCCCGTCTTCGGGCAGACGGAGGTAAATTCAGGATCCTCCACAACAATCTCGTATCCTGATTGGCCAGAAGGTGGAAACTGGTTCGCCCAGGTTTCGATTTCCGGAAAATCGTGATCGAGCCCGGCGCTGGCGTGCTTCGCGGTGTAGCGGGGTGACCTGGAACGGGGAGATTTCAGCATTTGCTTATTGTACCCAGAGCCGCAAAGCGGCGGCGCGAGCATCTAAAGAGGCAAGGCCAAGCGTATACTGACCTGCTCCGCAGCCCGCGGATGATATACATTGAGGCTTGCGCTTTTCTCCGTATGCCATTGAATGGAAACAGTTCGGGACGCCAGCCGCGGCGCTGGTGGGTGACGGCGCTTGCGGTCCTCGGGGCGGTGATCCTACTGGCAGCTTTCGTTTTCCACCGCGATGACGCGGTGCCGGTGCGAACCGCCGTCGTCGAGCAAGGCGCGATCCGCAGCCTGGTTTCCACCAACGGGAAAATTGAGCCCGTCAACAACTTCGAGGCACACGCCCCGGTCTCGACCAGTGTGCGACGCGTTTTTGTCAAGGAAGGCGACTCCGTAAAGAAAGGGCAATTGCTGGTCGTTCTGGATGACGCTGACGCGCGCGCCCAATCAGCGCACGCCGAGACCCAATTGAGAGCGGCGAAGGCCGAGCGGGGCGCGGCGGAACGCGGCGGGAACCAGGAAGAAGTGTTGAGCCTTGAAGCCCAGTTGGTGAAAGCCCGTACCGACCGCGATGCAGCACAACGCAACTTAGGCGCCCTGAAAAAACTGGAGCAACAAGGCGCGGCCTCCGCGGGAGAAGTGCGGGAAGCGGAAAACGCTCTGGCGCGCGCCGATGCACAACTTACCTTTCTCCGGCAAAAGCAGACCAAACGATATTCCAATGCGGAGTTAGCGCGCGTCTCGGCACAGCAGGCCGAAGCGCAGGCTGCCTACGATGCGGCGCAGGACGTGCTCGCAAAATCGAATGTCCGCGCTCCTTTTGCGGGAATCGTGTACTCCCTGCCGGCAAAGCAGGGCGGCTTCGTCGCGGCGGGAGATCTTCTGCTGCAGGTGGCCGATCTGCGCAAGGTAATGGTTCGCGCTTTTGTCGATGAGCCCGACGTGGCCCGACTGGCTCTCGGAGATCCGATTGAGATTACCTGGGACGCAGTTCCCGACCGCGTGTGGCGAACCACCGTGACCAGCATCCCATCGACGGTGAAGTTGCGTGGCTCGCGCAACGTCGGCGAGACCACCAGCATCGTAGATAACAAGGACTTGAAGCTGCTGCCGAATATCAACGTCGGAGTCACCATCGTCGCCGCTGAGCACGATGGCGTGCTGGTGGTACCGCGAGAGGCGGTGCGCATGGATGACAGCAAGCCTTATGTGTTGCTGGTGGCTGGCCACGAACTCCAGCGCCGGAATGTGGAGACTTCCCTTTCCAATCTGACCCAGATTGAAATCACGCGCGGACTCTCCGCCAAGGATGTAATTGCGATCAACTCGTTAAACGGCAAACCGATCGGCGACCGGATGCAGGTCAAGTTTTAAATGATCACGCGCCCTTCCAGAATCTTCCCGGTTTTATTGACGTTGCTTGTTGCGTTGACCGCCAGCGGGGCGGACTCTGCGAAAGACCTGCTGGCTGCCGGCCGAATCGATGAAACCATCGCCGCGTTGAGCGGCCGCCTTTCTTCGGCTCCGGCCGACGCGGAATCTTCGAACCTGCTCTGCCGCGCCTACTTCGCGCTCGAAGATTGGGAGCGCGCGGAATCCTCGTGCAGAAAAGCGGTGTCGCTCGACCCCGACAACAGCCGTTTCCATCTTTGGCTGGGACGCGTGTATGGAGAAAAGGCGGAACGGGCTAATCCTATCGCCGAGGCAGTTTTGGCGGGAAAAGTTCGCGAAGAATTCGAGCGCGCGGTGCAACTGAATCCGAAAGACATAGATGCCCGGCTCGATCTGGCAGAATTCTATTATTCAGCGCCCGGCATTTTCGGCGGGGGCGAACGGAAGGCCCGCGAGCAGGCACAGTCCATCGCCAGCGTGAACACGGGCCGTGAACACTGGGTTTACGCCCGCATCGCCGAAAAGAAAAAGGACTACGCCACCGCCGAACGGGAGTATCGCCGGTACATCGAGCTCAGTCAGGGCGACGCGGAAGCCTGGCTCAACCTGGCTATTTTTTTCCGCAACCAGAAGCGCTTTGACGAAATGGAACAAGCCATCGTCAAGGTCAGCCAGGCGCCTACGACCAAACTCGAGGTTCTGGAGGAAGCTTCCGGCATGTTGTTTCGCGCCGGGCGCAGCTATCCTTTCGCCACTGAATTGCTGCATCGCTATTTCGCCACGGGGCCGGTGGAGGCAGCTCCGGCGTACAAAGCGCACTATCTGCTGGGCGCGCTGCTGGAAAAACAGGGCGATAAAGCAGGCGCGGCGCGCGAGTATCGGGCTTCCCTGGCATTAGTCCAAAGTTACGGCCTCGCCCAGCAAGCGCTCAACCGAGTTGTCCACTGAGGATGTCGAGATTCCTCCCACGCCCCAGGCTTCCCCAATGACCTTCAAAAGCTACTGCGCATCCCGCGTCCGGCGCACTACAATTTGTGCGTCACGGTGGAACCGCGATCTGCCAAGTGACCAGATGAAGGTGACAAGATGAGACTCCGATTGCCGCAGTTGCACTGCACCAATCTGCTGGCCTCGCTTGCGGCCGTGCTACTGATGATGACGCGCGGCGAGGCTGATCCGCTGCCGCTCGAGCGCGCGATTCGGCTGGCGCTTGACCACAGCACGAGTTCGGCGATTGCCAATGCCGACGTGCAGCGCGCCTTTGCCTCCTATCGCGAACTCCGCGACAACTACTTGCCGCAGCTATTCGCGGGTTCGGGCCTCGGCTACACGTACGGATACCCGCTCAGCATAGAAGGCTCGGCGCCGGCGCTGGGGAATGTCGTCGTGCAGAGTTCAGTCTACAATCCGGCGCAGCGGCAATTTCTGGGTGCGGCAAAGATTGACTGGCATACATCCGAGCTCCAGAACAAAGACCAGCGCAGTGCCGTCATCCAAGACGTGGCCTTGACCTATGCCGAACTGGCAAAGTGGGAAGCGCGACTCACGCGCCTGCGGCAGGACGAGGCCCAGGCGCAACAGATGGAACAAGCAGTGGTCGAACGCCTGCAGGGAGGCGTGGACAGCGCGGTGGACTTGAACAAAGCAAAACTGGTCGCCGCCCGCGTGCGGCTTCATCAGGCCGAGGCGCGTGGTTCCGCCGATGTACTGCGGCGGCATCTCTCGACCCTGACCGGTTTGCCGGTTTCCTCCATCGAAATCGAACCCGAAACCATTCCAGCCTTGCCGCCGGTCGCTGCGGAGCAGGATCTTTCGGAAAAAGCGATTGCCATCAGCCCTACGGTCAAGATTGCCGAACAACATTCTCTGGCGGAAGCGATGCGGGCTTCGGGCGAGCATCGCTCGTTATTACCGTCCATCGATCTCTCTGCCCAGTATGCGAGGTTTTCCACCTTCAATAACTACACCCGATACTTTCCGGCGGGCACCTTCCAGCGCGACAATGCCACGATCGGCTTTGCCTTCCGCATCCCTCTCTTCAACGCCAGCCAGCGAGCTCGGGCGGACGCGGCTGAAGCCGAGGCTATCAAGGCGAAGAAACAAGCGGACGCGGCTCGCGATCAGGTGGCGGAGGAAACACTCAAACTGCAACGCGCCGCCGAGCAACTCGAAGCCGCCCGCGAGGTGGCGCAGTTGGAGTATCAACTGGCACAGTCGGGCCTGGAAGCGGCTCAGACCCGGATCGACGCCAAGACTGGCACATTGCACGAATTGGCCGATGCGCGGGCGCAGGCGGCGGAACGTTTTCTGCTTTTTCAGGACGCCGACTTTGAGTATCAGCGCGTCCGCATGACCCTGTTGCGAGCCACCGGAGATTTGGAGAATTGGGCGCTGCCGGGTCCCGCGTCAAAATAAGCAGCTCATCCAGCCGCTACCCGATTCTCGCGTCTCAATGCGCAATAACTACGTTCGGCGCGGTTGTTTTGCCATCTGAGCCCCGCTAAGGCATACTTGGACAACGCTTTCCACGCTTTCAACGCAATTGGGGACGAACCTGAATGGTAGCGTCGGCGGGGATTTGTGCGCCCGCGAGAATGCTAAAATAGAGACTCACACTTATGCCATTGAAAACACTATTTTTGAATCCGCCTTCGTTTGAGAATTTCGATGGAGGCGCGGGCTCGCGTTGGCCGGCTACGCGCGAGATTGAATCGTACTGGTACCCGGTCTGGCTTGCCTATCCGACCGGAATGCTCGAAGGCGCACGGTTGCTCGATGCTCCGCCTCATCACATCACGGCGGAAGAGACGATCAGCACTTGCAAGGACTACGAACTGCTGGTGCTGTTCACCAGCACTCCGGGGTTCGCCGGCGATGTCCGCATGGCCGAGGCGATCAAAGACAGCAACCCTCACATCAAGATCGCTTTCGTCGGACCCCACGTCAGCGTGCTGCCCGAGAAGTCGTTGCTGGATGCGAAGGTGATTGACGTAGCCTGCCGCAAGGAGTTCGACTACTCCATCGTGGAGTACGCCCAGGGCAAGCCCATCGAAGAAATTCTGGGCATTTCCTACCGCAAGAACGGCGGAGTGGTGCATAATCCCGACCGGCCGACCATTCAGGATCTGGATTCCCTGCCCCACGTGACCGAGGTGTACCGGCGCGACCTCGATGTCCGCCGCTACAACGTGCCTTTCCTGCTCCACCCGTATGTGGCGCTGTACTCGTCGCGCGGATGCCCGGCACAGTGCACTTTCTGCCTCTGGCCGCAGACACTCAGCGGGCACCCCTGGCGCAAACGCTCCAGCGACGACGTGGCGCGGGAAATGGCTAAGGCGAAAGATTACTGGCCGTACGTGAAGGAGTTTTTCTTCGATGACGACACCTTCAACCTGCAGAAGGCTCGCACCATCGAACTGTGCAGCAAGCTGAAACCGCTGGGCCTGACCTGGTCGTGCACCTCGCGCGTCACCACCGACTTTGAAACCCTCAAGGCCATGAAAGAGGCGGGCTGCCGGCTGCTGATTGTGGGCTACGAATCCGGCGATGCCCAGATCCTGAAGAACATCAAGAAAGGCGCGACCGTTGAACGTGCCCGCCAGTTCACCAAGGATTGCCACAAGCTGGGGCTGGTGGTCCACGGAGACTTCATCCTCGGCTTGCCTGGGGAAACTCGCGAGACCATCAAGAACACGATCAATTTCGCCAAGGAACTCGACGTGGAGACAATCCAGGTTTCGGTGGCGCACGCTTACCCTGGAACGGAACTGCACGAGTATGCCATGAAGAACGGCTTTGTCACCAGCGAGTCAAAAATGGTGGACGATGCCGGACACCAGATGGTGCAGATCGCGTATCCGGGCCTGCCCGCCGCGGAAGTGCTGGAGGCGGTCCACCACTTTTATGATGAATATTACTTCCGTCCCAAGGCCGCGTACCGCATTTTGAGAAGGGCCATGTTCGACGGCGGCGAACGCAAGCGTTTGTACAAAGAGGCGCGCGCGTTCCTGAAACTGCGCGCCCAGCGCCACCAGTGGGTCAAGGAAAACCGCAAGGAAGAAACGCCTGCCCCGGAACCGGCCAAGGCCTAGAAGCGCTTTTGAATGTTCGTGTGCTTACGCCGCCCGCGATTTGTCATCCTGAGCGAAGCGAAGGACCTGCTTTCTCTTCGGCGCACATGACAGCAGGTCCTTCGCTTCGCTCAGGATGACAACTTTCTCGCACATTGACGTTCAAAGAGCGGGCCCTCATCACTACAAGCTGTTAGGCGGGAGTTGGATCGCGAGTGACATTCCGAAAATATCTCGTCCTGGCGGGAATCACCGCATTCAGCACGGCGGGCGATTCCCTGCTGGCGCGGGGCATGAAAGACCTCGGCGGCTTTTCCCTGCACAATCTTTCCGGACTGCTGCTGGCGATCCTCAATCCCTGGGTTGCGCTGGGAGTCCTTTTCCTGCTCACCTTCTTCGCCTGTTACATGTCCGCGCTATCGTGGGCTGACCTCACTTACGTTCTGCCTGCCACATCGCTCGCATATGTGCTCGTGGCTTTGGTTGGTCACTTCCGTCTTCATGAAGAAATCTCGCCCACGCGCTGGCTGGGCATCGCCTTGATCACCGCGGGCGTGGGCTTTGTAGCTGCCGGCCCTTCGGTTACGCCTGGCCTCCACCGCGACAACTCGGTGGAGGTTGCACGCGATACCGTTTCCCAGGAGGTGGAGTAGTTATGAATGAGCTCTACGCCTGGGCAGCGATTGGGCTCATCATTCTGGCCTCAACTACCGGAGACGTGCTGCTTTCCTACTCCATGAAACGAGTTGGCCACGTAGGTGAGCTGTGGGAGCGGCGCGGAATGTTGGCGGTGATTGGGCGTATTCTTCGAACGCCAACCTTTGCTCTTGGCCTGATAGCGATGGCGGTCGCGTTTTACAGCCTGCTGTTTGGCCTTTCCTGGGGAAACCTCAGCCTGGTCGTACCGGCTTCAGCCTCGCTCACCTTTGTCGCGAATGCGCTGGCCGCACGCATATTCCTGCATGAACGAGTTGGGAGGCGGCGTTGGGTTGCGGCCCTACTGGTGGCGGCAGGCGTGGTGCTGATGGCGGTCTGATCTCCCTAACCGAATAGATCGACGGGAATCACAAGCGTCTGCATTTCCACGATCCGATCCTCGCCTTCGGATGCGGCCTGGTCCGGTCCCAAGCTCTCTGCGCAAAGACTGGTTCGCAGGAAAGGAATCCGGGCGCTCAATATCCCAGCTTGAAGTTTGCCAGCCTCCAGTTGCCTGCGAAACGACTCCGCATCCAGGTCGCGCCGGGCAGACTTGAGCTGATTCATGATCGCCTGCAATCTCGCCAACTCTGCGATCAGGTCCGCAAGCAACTCCTTTCCGCCAGCGCTCAAGTGGACGAACTCCATGCCTGCTGTGGAAGGGCCGCGAATCGCTCTCACCTCACCGACGGCGCGGAATGAAGCTGCGTTGACGCGCACGATGATTTCAGCCCGCACGCCGCAATCGAACTGCTGCGGGATATCGAGGCAGCAGCCGTGGAGGCTCAGGTCGCGGATCGTCCCCGGGAGAACGATGCCGTTGGACGGAAGGCAATTGACCTTCGCCTGGCCACCGCAGGTGAATCGCGGGCTTCGGCGGCGATCTTCTTCGGGGTTACCACGCTCCGGCATGTTTATAAGATCGTATGTCGAGCGGAAACGCTTGAGAATGGCATCAAGGTAACGCAGGATTCTGAACCGAGGTAATTGAAGGCGCGGTGGCGAATCTCATCCAAACAGCCTCATCAACCCACGCGGGGCCAAATCGGGGACAAGAAAGCTGGTGCGTTTGCCGCTGGCGAACCGTGCCACCGCTTCCGCGGCCAGATAACCGCTGCGCACCGCGCCCTCCATGGTGGCGGGCCAGCCGGTCGAGGTCCAATCGCCGGCCAGGAAGACGCGCGGCCATGCCGTGTCGGGCTTGGGCCGGTACTGATCCATTCCCGGACGCGGGGAATACGTCGCGTGCACTTCCTTGATCACGGTCGACTTCAGCAGTTGAGCGTCGGGCGCGTCGCGGAAAAATTCCTGCGCTTCTCGCACCGCCAAATCGACGATCTCGGCTTTCGATTTATCCACCAGGCTTCGGGAGCAACTTACGACCAGTTCAATGTAGCTGCCGTTTGCGTTGGCGTTTTCCTGAGCTTCGTTTTCGCGAGCCTCTTGCACCCGAGATTCAATGATCCGCGATTTGTGGAACATCCACTGAATCGTGCGGTCGAGCAGGACGGCGTGGTCGAGGTCGGTGATTTGACGATCGAACCAGAGATGGATGCCGGTGATCGGCGAGGTCGAGAACTTCCCAAGTGCAGCGGCCAAGGGCGCAGCCGCCGGAGTGTCGGGCAATATGCGCTCCAACCCATCGAAAGGAACAGCCAGAACCAGATAGTCGAATTTCTGGGCCTGCCCGTTCGTCGTCACGTTAACAGCAAACGGCACGGTCTGAAACGATTCCACGCCGGCACGAAACTGAATCTCGCCGCCACGAGCGCGGATGTAGTCTCCGGCGGTGCTGTAGAGCTCGGTGAGCGGCACGGTCGGAATTCCCATGCGCCCGGCCGCGGCCGATTTGAGAAACGACTCGCGCACCACCTGCGCTCCATAGGAGACGGAAACCTGGTCGAGGTCCTCGTTTAAGGCGCTGACCAGGATTGTCTTCCAGAAACGCTCGATGGCTTGCCCCGTTTGCCCGTGGCGTTTGAGCCAGTCGAGAAACGTCTCACCCCGATCCGCGGGAGTGGATGGAGCGAGCACGGCCATAGCACGGCTGATGGCCATCTTGTCGCGAAAGGTCAAACAGTCTGCCCGAAGAAATGCCAGCGCGGTGTGCAGTGGAGCCGGCAGCGGCGACGGGCCGATCACCGACGCGCGCCCTCCGGGCTCGAGGAACGTCAGCTTCTCATACCAGCGAATCTTGTCCTGAACGCCGGCGCGACCATAAAAATCGAGCAGGTTGGTAAAGCAACCGAGCAACACATGCTGGCAATTGTCGACAATTTCTCCGGTGCCGGGGTGTTGATAAGACGAGGCGCGCCCGCCGAGGTAGGGACGGCGCTCAAACAGCGTGACGCGAAATCCGGCCTCCGCCAAGGCGCATCCAGCGGCCAGGCCGGCCAGCCCGCCGCCGGCGATGGCGACGGTAGAAGAGTTTGTCGTATTAGGATTAATCGAGGGCGGCATCACAACAGACGCTTCAGCATTCCTTTTCCGAGGACAGCGAGCTTTTCGCGAACCGTTAATCGGGCGCGCTCACGGAAGACGTCGTACTGGTTGGCCGCAATCTTTTCGAGCAAGCGGCGATAGATGGTGATCAATACCCACAGGGCGGGCTGGCTGTCTTCATTCACCATCGGGATCAGTTCTTCTCCGGAACGATAGCAGTCGCGGGCGCGGTCGGCCTCCATCTCGAGCAGCGGGCGGATGCGGGCAACATCGGCATCGGTGCCCGGCGAGGCCAGATCGGCAGCCGTGAGACCGCACTGCGCCAGATCCTCTTGCGGGAAATAAACCCGGCCCGTGGCGACGTCTTCCTTGACGTCGCGAATAATGTTCGTAAGCTGAAATGCCAGCCCGCAGCGCTCGGCCAGCGGTTCGGCCGCGGGATCGTGATATCCGAAAATTTTGATGCACACCAGTCCAACCACCGACGCTACGCCGTAGCAATACTGGCGCAACTCTTCAAAAGTCTGGTAACGCGCGGCCAGCGGCGCGCCAGAGGTCTCCAGGTGGCCGTAATCGAGATCTGCAGCCGTGCCGTAGGCCAGTTGATCGAGAAGCCCAATTGGAATCTGGTAAGCGCGCTGCGCATCGGTCAGGCCCAGCAGCACCGGGTCATCCGTGGGTTGTGCCGCAAAGGCGCGGTGCGCTTTATCGAGCCACTCCGCCAGCCGGATATGACGATCCTGGGGGCTGAGCGTGATGTCGTCGGTAATGTCGTCGCAGCGCCGCATAAAGGCGTATACCGCGCTCAACGCATTCCGTTTCCGTCGCGGAAGCACCACAAAACCGTAGTAGAAATTCTTGGCGGCGGAACGGGCGATGCTCCGGCAGACGGAGTACGCCATATCGAGCTGCGAAGCGGTCGGCGCAAATTGCGCGGGCGCATTTCCCGCAACGCTGCTCATCGCAGTCTCCTGAGCGCGGCGCGAGCAACCAGCGCCAGTTTCCGCGTTTTTGAAATTGCGGGCCGCTGCCCCAGCACCGCGTAATGCTGGCGCTCGATGGCGTTCAGAATCTCCTGCCCGCCGCGGCTGAACAGTTCGATGTCGATGGCCAGGGCGCGGTCAACCTTTGCGACCAGTGGCAGGCCTTGCGCGAACCATTCCCGCGCGCGCTCGACCTCGAACTTCAGCATCTCGCAAAACGCCGAAGTGTTTTCGCCGTCCCGAATCGCTTCTTCGCTCACCCCGAAACGCCGCAGATCCTCGAGGGGAAGATAAATTCGTCCTTTGGCAAAGTCCCTTGTCACATCCTGCCAAAAGTTCGCGAGTTGCAGCGCGGTGCAGGTGTAGTCGGAAAGCAGCTGGCGCTTGGAATCGTGATATCCGCAGAGGTACAGCACGAGGTGGCCAACCGGATTCGCCGAATAACGGCAGTAGCCTAAAAGATCGTTGAAGGTTTCGTAGCGGGTGACGGTTTGATCCTGCCGGAAGGCGGCCAGCAAATCCGCGAATTCATGCTTCGGAATTTCGAACTTGCGCACGGTCTCGGCGAGCGCGACAAATACGGGATGCCGGGGATGACCTTCGTAGCACGCATCCAATTCCGTCTCCCACTGATCGAGCAACTGGAACGATGCCGCGGCGTCGCCGACCTCGTCTCCCAGATCGTCGGAGATCCGGCAATAGGCATAAACGTTGAAGAAGTGCTGGCGCAGCGGCTCGGGAAGAAACCAGGACGCGACTGAAAAATTTTCGTAGTGCGAGCGCGCCAGGCGGCGGCAATATTCGCGCGCATCGACTTCCGAAGGCGCATGGTCAGGGATGGCGTAATCCGGCGGCAGCGCACTCCAGGCGGAGGAGAGCGATGCAGTCGGGGGATGGCTGGCAGCCGTCATCATCAAATCTTCAATAAATTCCTATTGTCATCCTGACCCTGAACTAGTCGAAGGGAAAGGAGTTAGGTCCTTGAATTTTTCTATGCAGGAGGTCCTTCGCTTCGCTCAGGATGACAAAGCAAACCCATGTCCCGAACTTACGGGGCGCGGCATTAGTGACCCGGAATGATCGCGGTTTTGATATCCCCGTTGCGGTTCAGCATGTGGCGCAACACATCCTGCAAACGCGAAAGCGGCGCTTCGCCGGTAATGTAGTCGTTGCCGCAAACTTTCTTCTCGGCAATCAAACCGAAGGCCCGGCGCACCGTTTCCGGGGTGTGATGGAAAGTTGCCTTTAAAGTGATTTCCGAGTAATGCAGGCGGTTGGTATCCAACTGCACCTTGGTCCCCGCAGCACACCCGCCGAAGAAGTTCACTGTGCCGCCCTTGCGCACCATCTGCACGGCCCACTCCCAGGCTTCCGGACGGCCCACGGCTTCGATGGCGACGTCGGCGCCGCGCCTTTCCGGACTCAACTCGCGCACCGCCTCTACTGCATCTTTCACCTTGGTAATCTGCAGCACCTCGTGCGCACCCTTTTTGCGCGCCAGCGCAACCTGGGAATCGCGCTTGACCACCGCAATCACATTGCACCCGATCGCTTTCGCCACCTGCACAAACATCAGGCCGATCGGCCCGCCGCCAATGACCGCCACGGTGTCGCCGATCTCAACTCCGGTTTCATGCAGGCCGCGGAGAACGCAGGCCAGCGGCTCGGTCATCGCGGCATCTTCGAAGCTCACGTTCGAAGGCACCACGAGCATATTGGTTTCCACAATGCGTCGCGGAATCCGGATGTACTCGGCGTAGGCCCCATTATTGAAGAGCAGATCTTCGCAAAGGTTCAACTGGTGCTTGGAGCAATAGAAACACATGCCGCAGGGAGCCGAGTTGAGCGCGACCACGCGCATGCCCTTCTTGAAGCCGCGAACGCCCTCACCGACTTCCTCGACCGTGCCCGCCAGTTCATGCCCGAACAACGCAGGCGGCACAATCATGCGGGCGTGATAGCCGCGCTGATACACTTTCAGATCGGTGCCGCAGGTGAGCGCCACGTGGACCTTGACCAGAACTTCGCCCTCTCCCACACGCGGGATCGGGACTCTTTCAATCTTGACGTCTTCTTTGCCGTAGAGGACGGCAGCCGTCATCTTGCCCGTCACAGTTGATGTCCTTCCCACGCGCTACCCGGCTGGATGACAATCTTCATCGAGTCCGGCCGAGGATGGGCAGCCAGCTTCAGCGCTTCGACACCGCCTTCGAGCGGGAAACGATGGCTGATAAGCCGTTCCATTTCCATTTCACGGTTCATGACAAACCGCACTGATTCCTCCTGCAATTCAACCGATGCACTATAGGATCCGAGCAAAGCCTTTTCGTCGACGCACACCGCAGCCGGATCAATCGTGGCCTCGCCCCGCACCGTCTGCGCAAACAGCAATACACGGCCTCCCGGACGCGTCGCATCCATGGCAGGCCGGATCATACCGCTCCCGCCGACTGCCAGTATTACGGCATCGGCTCCTCGCCCTTCCGTCATTCCGCGCACCGCTTGTCCGGCGTCGTCCTGGGAAGCGTCAATTGTCAGTTTCAGGCCGAAGCTATTTGCTATTGTAAGCCTCGCCGGATACAAATCGGAAGTAATCACCCGAACCCCCGTCCGCTTTGCCAGAATCGCAAGGATTAGACCAATCGGACCTTGCCCAATCACCAGCACGGTCTCCCCCGCCTGCAGACGAAGCGTCTCTATTCCTTTGATGCAAGTATTCACCGGTTCGACAAAACATGCCTGCTCAAAGCTCACGCCGTCCGCTATGCGTACGGTTCCCTTCTGCACAATCCAGTCCATCACCCGGACGTATTCGGCAAATCCTCCACCGGAGGGCTCGAACCCCGCGGTGCAGCCCACTTTCTTGTAGGTGGGGCACTGCGCAAAGGTCTTGTGGCGGCAGTAATAGCACTCTCCGCAGGGGATGTGGTGGAACACCACCACGCGCTCGCCGACCGTGAACTTTCGAACCCCTTCCCCCACTTTCGCAACGACGCCCGCAGTCTCATGACCAAAAATACGAGGCGCCGAGTGGGAACCGCTTGAAATCTTCTTCAGATCGGTCCCGCAGATCCCGCAGGTGTGGACGCGAACCAGAATCTCTCCGGGTCCGATTTCAGGCACGGGCACTTCTTCCATCCGGACATCGTTCACGCCGCGATACACCGCGGCCTGCATGGTGGAAGGAATCTTGTGCCCTTCGCTTTCAACAGCCAGCGTCGATGTCCGAGCAATCGCCATAGCAGACTGTATTGGCCCCCCTATTGCTTCGATTCAGCCGCCAAGGGCTCAGGCGACAAAACCTGGTCATTGAGCTTTTCACGACCGAGGTAACTAATGAGCGCTCCGCAAAGAGCCTCACTTGCCTTGGCGCTGTTGCGCGCGAGAGCAATCGTACTCCTCCAAAGCCACGGACGCAGCGCAACATGACACGTAAATCTGACGGACTGAAAACTCCCGTCGTGTGCCACAAAGCGATCCAGCGTCGGCAAGCTGAAATCAGCGCCGTCGGAGATAGCTTTGAACGCTGCGAACTCCACGCCACGCGCCTGCGCTCCCTGCGCCACGGCTGCGGCCTCCATATCCACCGCAATCGCGCCATAAGCTTTGCGGAAGCGGAGTTTCTGCTCCTTGTCGGCCACGCTCTTCGAAGTCACCAAGATTCCCTCACCCGAGCCGACTTCGGTGCGGACGCCGTCGGCAGCATTGATCACGGCGCGCGGCTCCAAGACACTCCCGACTTCGAGCGATCCATCCAGCGCTCCGGCAAAACCAACCGAGATCACTCGCGCCGGGCTAACTTCGCGAATCACGGCTTCGGTAGCGCGGCGCGCAGCTTCGGCTCCAATTCCGCCACAAACCAGAGCTATTTCACCATTTTCAAGAAGGCGATAACGTCGTCCGCCGTGTTCGATCATCCTGACCTTCCAACTCCTGATCAGCGGTCCGACTTCTCGTTCCATAGCAGCTATGATCGCAATCTTTTTTTCAGACATAGCCGTTTGCGCGGAACCATTCCACCGACCGCCGTAGCGCTCCGTCCACCGGAACCGTCCGCCAGCCCAGTTCTCTCTCCGCTTTTGCTGAACTCACAAACATCATCTTCCGTCCCATGCGCACGGCATCAATCGTGGCCCGCGGCTCGCGGCCCAGAAGCCGGCCCGTCACCGTCTCGTCCACGACTCCCGCAGCCAGCGCAAAAATGTACGGCAGCTTCACGGTTGGCGAGGGCAAGTTCGTAATCGCGGCCAGCCGGTCCAGAATCTGCTTCAGCGTGAGATTCTCTCCGCCCAAGATGTAGCGCTCGCCCGATCTTCCCTTCTCCAGCGCCTGGACATGGCCGCGGGCGCATTCAGTCACATCCACCACGTTCAATCCCGTCTCCACGTACGCCGGGAACTTGCGCTTCAGAAAATCCACCACTATGCGTCCGGTTGGAGTCGGTTTGATATCGCGCTCGCCCATCGGCGTCGTCGGATTGACGATCACCACATCGACTCCAGATCTCGCCGCCTCGACTGCGACTTGCTCGGCCATGAACTTCGACCGCTTGTAGTGCCCGATCATATCTCCGATGCCGACCGGGCTCTGTTCGTCGGCCACGTTCCCATTGCTATTGGAAGTGAAACCCATGGTCGCCACGCTCGACGTGTACACAATACGCCGTACGCCATGTTTCCGCGCAGCTTCGAGCAAAGAACGCGTGCCTTCGACGTTCGAGCGATACATCTCGCTCGAATCTCGCCCACGCACCCACAGCCGGTAGTCCGCCGCCACGTGAAACACGACGTCGCAGCCGGAAAGCCCCTTAGAAATTGAAGCCGCATCGCGCAGGTCACCGCCTACTCGATCTGCATTCAGGCCTTCAAGGTTGCGCAGATCGCTGGTGGGCCGCACCAGCAGCCGCAACTCAGCTCCCTGTTCCGCCAGGACGCGCGCAACATGACTGCCTAGAAATCCGGTAGCGCCTGTGACAAAAGCTTTCAATATCAGGCTCTTGGCTGTTAGCCATTAGCCGGTCAAGCCCAGTTGCAGAATCCACTCGTGAAACTGGGTCTAGCCAAAAGCTAAGAGCCAATAGCTAACAGCTGCTTTTCTCCGCCATCACCTTCGAGTAAGTTGTCAACGCAAGCAGCGGGAAATACTCGCGGTACAGGTGATACATCAGATAGAACACGCGCGGGAAGCCGGTTCCGGTGAAGAAAGACTCGTCCCAGGAACCGTCTTTGTTTTGCGTGCGCAGAAGGTACGCCATGCCACGGGCCACGCATTCGCTGCGCGTGTCACCCGCAGCCAGCAGTCCCATAATTGCCCATGCCGTCTGCGAAGCCGTGCTGTCGCCCTGCCCGCGAAGGTTGGGATCGTCATAGGATCCCACGGTCTCGCCCCAGCCCCCATCGGCGTTCTGCACTGAGCGCAGCCATTCCGCCGCCTGCTGGATCATGGGCTCGTTACGATCCACGGCCATCGCTTCCAGTCCGCGCAATACCTGCATCGTGCCGTAGATATAGTTCACGCCCCAGCGTCCGAACCAGCTGCCATCCGGCTCCTGCGCTTTACGAATAAACTTGATGGCCCGGTTCACCGCCGGATGGTTCTGGTCGTATCCATAAGCGGCAAGACATTCCAGAATGCGCCCCGTGATGTCCACGGTTGCGGGATCGAGCATGGCGTTGTGATCAGCAAAGGGTATGTACTGGAACACCATGCGGTCGTTATCTTTGTCGAACGAAGCCCAGCCGCCGTCCTTGCACTGCATGGACAGAATCCAATCGATCGCCCGCTGCACGGACTCGCTCTGATAGCGTCCATTCGGATGTTCGACCCGGCTCAACGCCAGGCAAACCATGGCGCTGTCATCCACGTCAGGGTAGAACTCGTTGTTGAACTCGAAGTACCAACCGCCCGGCTCGCCCTTCGGATTCTTGATCTTCCAATCGCCGGGCCTGCGCACCTGCTTCTGCAGGATCCAGTCGGCGCATTTCACCAGTCGCGGATCGGCCGCCGGCACCCCCGCCTCGCCCAGGGCAAACAGCGCGTACGCGGTATCCCATACCGGAGACATGCAGGGCTGCATGCGGAACGTGTCGTCCTCTTCAATGCCCAGTTTCTCGAACTCGTCGAAGGCGCGAATAAACTGCGGATCGTCCACCGAATATCCCAGGCAGCGCAGCGCGATGATGGCGTTCATCATCGAGGGATAAATCGCTCCCAGGCCGTCGCTCATCTCGAAGCGTTCCAGAATCCACTTCTCGGCCTTTTTCAGAGCTAAGGAACGCAGCGGTCGGATGTGTACGCGCTCGGCCCAGTGGGTAATCCGATCCAGCACCAGGAAGAAATTGCGCCAGGAAATCCACTTCTTCGCCCAGTGCAGATGCATACGCGACTTGTCGCGGCCGCCGACAAAAAGCTCTTCCACTCCCATTTCGCCAGGAATCTTCTTGAACGGCTTCTTGGCATAGCAGATCGAAAGCGGCACCAGAATTGCCCGCGACCACGAAGAAATCTCGTAGATGTTGAACCAGAACCAGTTGGGAAACAGCACGATCTCCGGCGGAATTGCCGGGACCGCGTCGTAATCGTACTGCCCGAAGAAACAGAGATAGATCTTGGTAAATGTGTTGACTTCGGTCACGCCGCCCATTTCAAGAATTTTCTTGCGGGCTCGTGCCAGCGCGGGATGATCGGCCGTGAATCCCGCCAGCTTCAGGCCGAAGTAGGCCTTTACCGACGCGCTGACGTTGGAAGGACCGCCGGCGTAAATGCTCCAGCCGCCGTCATCGTTCTGGTGGTTCAGGATGTGGCGCGCGGCCTTGTCAAAGCGTTCCTGGCTGCCCGTCCCCAGCAGGGTGTGTAGCAGGATGTAATCGGATTCAAGGGTGGTGTCGGCTTCCAGTTCCCCGCACCAGTACCCGTCTGGGTGCTGCTGCGAGAAAAGATACTTGCGCGCCGCGTCGGCGGCCACGGCGACCCGGCTCCCCAGGTCGTCAATCTTTCCAAAGCGCATCTGCGGCGCGGAGGCCGGACTATATTCCGCACTACGGGGGGAGGATTCTTCCATCATGACTCCACGGCGACGGCCGGTGCCGCGGCGATCGTTTCCACGATCTCCGGCGGCAATCCAAAGCGAACATTTTCCGGCATGATTTCCAATTCCTGCACGTCGCCAAAACCCTTTCCCGCCAGGTATTCGACCACTTCCTGCACCAGATGTTCCGGAGCCGATGCTCCCGCAGTCAGGGCCACCGTCTTCACGCCGTTCAACCACTGCGGCTGAATGTCCTGGCAATCATCAATTAGATGCGCCGGCGTGCCTAAACTGCGAGCCACTTCCACTAATCGTTTGGAATTTGAACTATTGTCGGAGCCAACCACCAGCAGCAAATCGGCATCAGAGGCCACGTGTTTCACCGCAACCTGCCGGTTTTCCGTGGCATAGCAGATGTCCTGAGCGGCCGGGCCTTTGATGTTGGGGAAGCGTTTTCGGAGCGCGGCAATAATGTCGCGCGTCTCATCCAGACTGAGCGTGGTCTGCGTCAAATAAGCCACCCGGTTGGGATCGGGCAAGGTCACCGCCGCGACTTCCGCAGGCGAACCTACCACCTGAGTCACCTTGGGCGCTTCGCCCAGCGTGCCGATCACTTCGTCGTGATCGCGATGCCCGATCAGGATCAGCGAATAGCCTTCCTTGGCGAACTTTACCGCCTCCACGTGCACCTTGGTGACCAGCGGACACGTGGCATCGATCACTCGCAGCTTCCGCAGCTTGCTGTGCTCGCGCACTTCCGGAGACACGCCGTGAGCGCTGTAGATGACGCGTTCGCCCTCCGGCACCTCGTCCACGCCATCGACAAAAATTGCGCCCTTCTGTTGCAATTCTTCCACCACAAACCGATTGTGGACGATTTCCTTGCGCACATAAATCGGCCGCCCAAAGGCCTCGAGCGCAATCCGCACGATGTCGATCGCCCGCACCACCCCGGCGCAGAACCCGCGTGGCTTTAACAACAGCAAACTCTTGGTCTCAGACAAGTTCCATCCCCCACCCACTAGGGTACACATTTCGTTCGAAACAGATTCTTCAAGAGTACCTAAAGATGCACCCTTAGGTCAATGTAAGCCTTTGAGGGTGTGGGGATTAGCAGCGAGCGGGGATTTCTTGCATGTGAACGGGAGAGTTACCGATAACAGCCAGAAATCCAGCCCCCCGGAGGGGCGACCGGGCTTCGCCCAGCGCCTCAGCTCGAAACAACTTCGGCGCAGAGGAACGGTCCGCAGCGATCAGTGCGATTGTTCGGCCGCTTGGACGCGTTGCAGGCCTCCGCGCGCCATGGTATTGCTGCGGTCAAGCTTCAGAATAAGGTTGTACTCATACCGTGCCAGACGATAATCGCTGCGCCCCTCCGCAGCATTGGCCTGGCGGAGCAACTCCGGGAGATCATGCCGGCTGAAGCCGTCCACAGTCAAAGCGGGTTCGGGCCCTGGTTTTCTCAGAGGCTTGAATGGGGACCGTGGTGCGGCAGCCTGACTTTCCTTGGCCCCTGAGGGAACAGGAGCTTCCGCGGAGTCTCCGTTTGCAGCAGGCGCATTCGGAGCGCGGGCGCTCTCCGCTTCGGGCTGGTTCTTATCATTCTGCTGAAAAGCCGTGGGAGATGGCGCAACTACTGGCTGGCCAGAGGCGCTGGAACTTTGAACAGCCTGTGTCAGCTTCGGCGTGAAAGGCCCTGATGTTGTCGCCGCCGCGGATGCGTCAGCACTATCACTTGCGGGCTGACCGGTTAAAGATTCCCCTTCGACCGGTCCTTGCGCTGGTGTGGCGGAAGATGGTGCGGCGGAAACCCCAGAGCTCTCGGGAGCGGTCTGCGTGTGCACTCCATCCACCTTGTTGGTCGCTTCTGATGCCTGCGTACCGGCGGTCGTCGCAACACTGTCAGGGTCGTTGACGGCACTTTTCTGAGTAGTCTGATTGCTCACGCTGCCGGCAGGCTGCGGCAGCCGTATGCCATGAAACGCCGCCACGAGTTTTGTTATAGACGGGGGGAAAGCACCCGTGTGCGACCTAGTGTAGAAAACCCAACTCGTGGCCCCGATGATCGCCAGTACGAGTCCCAAAGCCATACTCGGCCAGACGCGCCCCGATCGCTGCGGAGTACTGTATTGGAGAAGGAATTTGGGAATGGTAGCGGACGCGCGAGGCGCTGGCTTGGCGACTGGCCGAACACCTGGGACGCCCGCTGCCGGTGTAATGTTCAACAGCGCGGCTTGCTCAAGGAAGGCATTGCGCATCTCCTCGCAGGTCTGGAAGCGTTCCTTGGGGTCCTTGGCCAGAGCTTTGCGGATGATGGCGTCGACGCCCCCCGGAAGAGCCGGATTGATGATCGATGGCGCCACCGGATCTTCGCTCATGATCTTATAAAGAACAGTCGCGACATCGCCCCGGAAGGGCTTTTCCCGAGTCACCAGCTCGTAGAAAACCGAGCCTAGAGCGAAAATGTCGGCACGATGGTCAACTTTCTTGCCCGCCACCTGCTCGGGAGCCATATGGCTGGGTGTGCCCACCACCAGCCCGGTTTGCGTGAGCGTCGCATTCCCGACTTTGGCTATGCCGAAATCCAGGACCTTGATGACGCCCTGGTTGGTCAGCATGAGATTGGCCGGCTTGAGATCGCGGTGAATCACGCCGTGAGCGTGAGCAAACCCGACCGCACTCGAGATCTGGTCGGCCCAGGAAATGAAGGTTGGCAGCGAAGGGACTCCATCTTCCGCCAGCAACGCGAGCAGCGTCTTTCCTTCCACGAACTGCATGCTCAAGTAGACAACGTCGTCCTCCTGCGCCACGTCATATATGGTGATGATATTGGGGTGATCCAGTTTTCCGGCTGCTTTGGCTTCCTGCTTGAGCCTCCCCATCAGGTCGTCGCCGTCGGGAGTATTACGACTGATTGAGATGGTCTTGAGCGCGACGGTCCGTCCAATCAGCCGATCATAGGCTTTATAGACGGCTCCCATGGCGCCGCGGCCTAGTTCCTCCTGGATCTGGTAGCGGCCTACCTTGCCGAGGCCGCTACGATTTGCCTGCCGCAGGTGCCCATAGGTTGATTCATCCGTCCACAGTAACTCGTAAATCGCTTCACGTCCGAAGGTCTCTCCCGCTTCACGCACCGGCTGGGGGTTGAACTGAAACCCCGGTGCGCTCTTGACCATCTCGTAAATACTGCTGGAGACGAGAATTTGCGCCGAGGTGACATTCGCCAGCATGTCCTCAGGAGCGCCGGCGTCATCACCGGAAGCTCTTTCATATTTCGTGCTGTAAATCAGGATCGACGGAACTACCTGCTGGGGTTCTGCCTTCCGATGGAACGTGAGTAAGCGCCGCTGCAGTGCCTTGGCCGCCGACAGGGCGTGCAAAGCATTATCGAAGCAAGCCGACCACAATTCGGGCTGGCATTCAGCGATTGCTCCCTTGCCGTCGCGAATGACCCCGCGAATGAGCTCTGCGACCTCCGCATCCTGTTCCAGAGGCAGGCCGTTCGGCGGTTGCGATGGACCGCAATAGCTCCATAGGCGCAAGAAGAGCGAGACACTACCGCCGAGAGCCTCCCTGTCGGAAGCAGAGTCGATTTGCTCACGGCGATTCTGTAGCGACTCGGAGAATTCCATCGCAGAATATGAACCCGTTGGCTTTCGCAAACATGTGTGGACACACAGATTTTTGGGCCTGGGACCACAAGGTTAATGATAGCCGCAGGACCTGATTGTTAAAGGTTACTTTAGTGTCCTAACCAACTTGAGCAAGCCTCACAACGCTGCCATCTTCCGCGAGAATATAATGCGGTTCATATCATGAAGTTGCGAAAAGCATTTTCATCGACGCTATCTGGACCTACGCAGCAGGGCAGCGTATGTGTTCGCTTCGGAAGGCATTGCTTGTTTGTGGTGGGCATCCTGGCTGGCTCGGTTTTTGCTTCCGCCAAGGATGCTCCAGCCACGGCGATCGTCTTGTTTGACGGGACGCAAGGCGCCGCTTACGTTCAGATTACGGGAGTCAGTCTGAACGGCAAGACGGAAGTGCGTGTCTGCGACGGCGTTTCGAAATTCGACAAGAACGCCTACAACGCGCTTTCGCGCGTCCCCTTCGCCGGAGCCTCATCGCTTCAGTTTCGCGAAGACGGCGTGCTCACGATGACGGTCAATGCCAACCCAGAATGCGTCGTTCCCAGCAACCTCAAGTTCGACCGAAAAACTGAACTCACTCCGGCGGAGGCGGCCGAGCAGGCTGTGCTCCAGGGCACTCCTGTCTCTTCCTCTGGACTCGATCTCGGAATACCCGCGTTGAAGTCCGGAGTACAAGTAGTGTTTGTCCCGTCGCCAGACGTTGAACTGGCAGACTTTCTGCGCGCACAGCGGGCGAATACGCTCAAAGACTGGCAGGATTTCGTGGTCCGGTATCCGTCTTCTAACCGTTTGGCCGGTGCGCAAAACGCAATCGCGGGGCTTCACCAAGAGGCGGCGGAAGCTGCTTTTGCGCAGTATCAAAAGCTGAGCGGGCCTCGCAGGGAAATTTTCATGCTACGGCAGGCATCCATGGAGGCACAAGCCGCGAACCAGGCGTCTCCCGGATATAGCCCGGCCATCAAGCTGATGGATACCATCGGTCGAGAGCTCGATAGCCTGCTGGAACCGGACCGCGCGCGCCTGCAGGCATTCCAAAAAGCACTGCAAGACCACAGCCCGGGGTACTCGCAACTGGCTGCGGCTAGAGTGCATCTGGAGCGGCTATCGACGATCCGCCCAGACTACGCGCCTTTGCTTAATCTTCGCCGCGAGGTCGCCGCCGAGGAACGGAAGCTCGAAACAACTGTCAGCAATGCGGAATCCTTGGCAGCGTCCAGGCGCTACGACGATGCGCTGAACTCGCTGGGCCCCTACATCTCCTTTGCTTCGGAAATGCCACGCGTGGATGCCATTGTCAATGCAGCCTACAAACATCACTTCGACCGCGGACACATACTGGCCCTTCAGCAGGACTGGGAGCAGGCCGCAGCAGAATTTCGCAAGGCGGCGGCCATCCGGCCAGACAGCAGGGAAGCAGGCGCAGCCCTCAATGACGCCACGCTCCAACTGAGCGCCCAGCGCGATCAACTGGCAGCCAACCTTGCTGTCATCCAGAGCAATGAGTATGCAAGCACGAACCAGTTAGTCGAGGCTTATAACGTATTGGCCGACTTGCCTGAGAAGCAGCGCGCTCTGGTGACATCGCAGCTTTCGGCGTTGGCACCCAACTACGTGAGCGCCGCGCCTCGACGTGCACAGAAACTTCAGGAATCACATATTCCAATCAAGACCAGGGCCGATGAGGATGCGGCGCTGGAGGCCTACGTTTTGCTGGATCGCGCCAGCTCCTTAAGCGACGACTCGGCCCTCACCCTCAAGCGCGATTTTCTTTCTGCCAAGATCAGCGCTTACTACGTCGACCAGGCCAGTCGATACCTGGAAAAGCCTTCAGGGTCGGGCACTGGCGTTGCATGGCTTTACCTTAAAGAGGCACAACGCTACGGAATTACCAATCTCGACAATCTCAAGGATCAGCTGGCCCAGCATGCCTCCTTGTATCAGCGCCGGGCCCACATTTCGGTCGGCATCGTGCTCCGCGACCAGACTTCGAGGAGCGACAGCCCGGGGTTCGCCGAGCAAATGGCTGACGCCATAGCTAACGGCTTGGAATCTTCCGGGGCGTCGGTTGAGGTCGTGCGCAAGCCCGCAGAGGCCGCCGACGCCATGCAGCCCAACTTTATGCTGGTCGGAGAGGTTCTGGAACACCGGGTGGTCAAGAATGCGAATCTGGAAACACCCGAATCGAAATATCGGGCCGGCACACACGAGATCAAGAACCCGGCGTGGCTGCAAGCCGAGAGCGACTATGAATCCGCGCAAGAGCAACTCGCCGCCGCGCAGCGCGCGCTGGCGGATGCCCAGGCCCAGCGCAAGAAGAAGGACGTGGTTGCGACGGCGAATGACGCGGTGCAGGAAGCGCAGAAGCATGCGGACGAGTTGCACAGCAAATTGGACACGACCGAAGAGAACCGCTCGGAAGCAATCGTTGAACCTTATCACTATACGAAAAAGGCCATTGATCTGAGCGCTTCTATAGAACTGACCTTCCACGTTAGTGACCGCTCGGGCAACGTCATCGGCGAGCCTATCCGGGTTCACAGAAGCAACCACACAAGTGCGGTTGTCCTGCAAGATGTCAATCCGCAAGATACCGAAGGTATTACCAACATGGGCGTGGAGCCGGACCAGGCTCAGTTTCTGGCCGACCTCGAGATTGAAGCCCGGAAGGCCATGGTCAAGGTTGTCCGGGAACGAGCATCGGAGTTGCCCGCCGATGTCCTTCAGCAGGCGCGACTCTTCGCGCAGCGTGACGACCCCGATAACGCTGCCGAACAGTACATTATGTATTTGAATTCCACCCCTGAAACTTCGTCTCCAGAGCGTGACGAAGCCGCCAAATTCTTGCACGATCGTTTCAATCTCGTTGTGCCCGTCGCTGCAAGACTGTAAACGTGGCGTCGCCGACTCGTGGTTTTGAGAGTCGTCGCGCGGCGCGGCGCTCGGTCAGATGGGCGCTAACCTACGCCGCAGGATCGTGACTGGCGTAACATCGACAATGGTCAGACCTCCCTCTACGCTGTACAAAGCAGCTGTGCGGAGCTTCGGCCTGCCCGGCGCGAAAGGATGTTGCAGTTATGGCCCAGACTCCGCCCCAAGGTCCGGAACTTTCATCCCGCCTGAAAAAGACCAACGAAGAACTTAAGGACCTGCAAGATTCGGTGAAAACCGGAATGATCAATGTGAAAGCTCTTATGGACTTTCGGAACGCCACGGAACGGGCGCGGCAGGCAAGCGCTGCCGTGCAGCAATGGTTAGAGGCGCAAGGGAAAGGAAACGATCCCTACAAGTTGATGTTGCAGGTCACAAGCCAGCGTGTGGATATGGCGACCCAGCTAGTTAACGACGTCGCACGCGACCTGGAGAGCCTGGATGTAGATTTCGACACACCCGGGCTTCCTGAATTGAACAAGGCGGTGCGCACACTTGCAGAACGGTTGAGCAAGCTCTTTCCCAACTGAGGGACAATCGTTCCCCTCAAAGGAAATGCCCGCAGTGTTGTACTACGCTAGGCTATCCTGTTTTCGGAGGAGAACATGAGCCTGCAGCCGATCATCCGCACCATATCGCAACCGCTATTTGCAATCCTTCTCTCCCTGCCAACTCTGGCCCAACAACCCGCTCCTTCCATCCCTTCCACAGGCTTCGCCGGGCTGGATCAGTACAGGGCGTCGCGGATTGCGATCTACACCGACGACTTCGGGCAACTGGCACGCTATCGGGAGGCCGACGCCGCGCTCGCGCCACCAGCGGCGGGCGAAAAACGAGTCGTATTTCTTGGCGACTCCATCACCGACTACTGGAAGTTACCAGACTATTTTCCTGGTAAGCCTTATATCAACCGCGGCATCGATGGGCAGACCACGCCCGAGATGCTGGTGCGTTTTCGCCAGGATGTGATTGACCTGCACCCCAAAGTCGTAGTCATGCTGGCGGGGACCAACGACATCGCCGGCGTCACCGGACCCACGTTGAACGAGGACATCGAGGCCAACTACGCCTCCATGGCCGAGCTGGCACGCTCCCACCGCATCCGGATGGTGTTTGCGTCCGTCCTCCCCGTGCACAATTACACGCACGATGCTGAGGAGTCTTTTGCGCTGCGTCCGCGCGCCAGAATCCTGGCGTTGAACAAGTGGCTTAAAGATTACTGCGCCAAGAACCACCTCGTGTATCTCGACTACTTCAGCGCCCTCGTAGACGAGCGCGGCATGCTGAAGCGCACTCTGGCTGACGACGGGCTGCACCCGACTGATGCCGGGTATAAGATCATGGCGTCCCTGGCGGAGAAGGCGATTCAGAAGGCGCTAGCGGAAAACAAAGCCCGGTAAGGTGCATGCAGCTATCTCGGGCACATGCGCCACGGCACGTGGTGCTGGCTCTTAACAGAACATATTTGGAGAGTGGCGATGCGACGATGCTGCACGACTTTGGTAGCGCATTCACTAAGCTGTCTGGTCCTGCTGTGCGTGGCCAGCGCACAAACCGCCGAAAAGCCTGACTTGAGCAAGCAGCCAACTCTTTACGTGGTCGGGTATGCCCACTTGGATACGGAGTGGCGATGGGAGTATCCGCAGGTCATCAACGAATACCTGCGCAAGACCATGGAGGACAATTTCACTCTCTTCGACAAATATCCCCACTACGTCTTCAATTTCAGCGGCGCCAACCGCTACCGTTTCATGAAGGAATATTATCCCGCGGATTTCGTGAGGTTGAAAAAATATGTCGCGGAAGGCAGATGGTTCCCGGCGGGCTCTTCCATGGAAGAGGGAGACGTGAACACCCCCAGTGCCGAGACCATCATCCGGCAGGTTCTCTACGGCAATAACTGGTTTCGTCAGGAATTCGGCAAAGCCAGCGCGGAGTACATGCTGCCTGACTGCTTCGGCTTTCCATCTTCGCTGCCGACGATTCTCGCGCACTCCGGCGTCAAAGGTTTCTCCACGCAAAAGTTGGTATGGGGCTCTTCCGCCAACGCTGGTGGTCCGGAATCGCGCGAGAAGACGCCGGAAGGCACACCGTTCAACGTGGGCGTCTGGGTGGGACCGGATGGAGAGAGCGTGCTGGCGGGTCTTAACCCAGGTGACTACAGCGGCGGCATTTACACCGATCTCAGCCAGCCCTTGCCTGCGACTCCTCCGAACGTCGCACTCGAAGAGATTCGGGGAAGATTTCTACCGCTGCAGCAGAAAATTCGCCAGCTCGAGAACGCCAACCTAGCGCTCGATCCGAAGGACCTTCAGGAATACTACGAGCTGCGTACACAGGAGAGAAGCCTGGCCAAGATCCAATCGGATCGGGACCTTGACCGTTACCAGGGCGATTGGGCAACGCGCGTAGAGCAGAACGGCAAAGCCAGTGGCGTGTACACCGACTATCATTACTACGGCACCGGGGACATCGGCGGATCTCCGGATGAGGACTCCGTAAAGCGCCTTGAAGCGATCGTCACGAAAGGGTCAGCAAGCTTTCCGCCACAGAGCGGAAACGGATCGTACGTGGAACCGCAGGCACATCCGGAATGGCCTTCGGTTAAAGCGGGCGAGGGTCCCGTCCATGTAGTCTCGGCGAACGCGGAGGAGATGTTTCTGGACATCACGCCCTCCGAGGCCGGCGGACTTCCACGCTATACCGGCGAAATGGAGCTGACGAATCATGCCGCTGGCTCGCTGACTTCCGAGGCCTACCAAAAACGCTGGCTTCGGAAAGAAGAATTGCTGGCCGACGCGGCGGAGAAGTCTTCGATTGCCGCGGAATGGCTAGGGACACGAACTTATCCTCAGCAGCGGCTAAATGATGCTTGGACGCTCGTCATGGGGGGCCACTTCCACGACATCGCCGCTGGGACTGCCACTCCCAAAGCCTACGAATTCGCATGGAACGACGACGTCATCGCCATGAACCAATTCGCGGGCGTGTTGAACAATGCATCCGAAGCAGTCGCAGCGGCGCTCGACACCCAAGCCAAAGGCGTTCCGCTCGTCATCTTCAACCCCTTGAACATCGCCCGGGAAGAGGTGGTTGAAGCTCGCATCGAATTCCCGGGCAGTATGCCGAAAGCGCTCCACGTGATTGGACCTGATGGCAAAGAAACTCCGGCGCAGATCTCAAACGGTAAGGTGCTTTTTGTTGCGAGAGTGCCATCCGTGGGCTATGCGGTTTACGATGTGCAGCCCGGGGCCGCGGCCGGACTTGCATCTGCTCTGAAGGTGTCCGAGAACTCACTGGAGAATCAGTACTACCGGGTGAAGCTCAATCAAGACGGAGACGTTTCCAGTATTTTCGATAAATCGATCGGCCGCGAATTGCTCGCTGGTCCGGCGCGCCTCGCCATCTCCTACGACAATCCCGAGCAGTGGCCGGCCTGGAACATGGACTGGAACCAAGAGCAGGCAGCGCCGAAAGCGTACGTCAGCGGACCGGCGAGGGTTCGTGTAGCGGAAAACGGCCCGGTGCGTGTGGCCGTGGAAGTTGCACGCCAGACTGCGGGCTCACGATTTTTGCAAACGATCCGGCTTTCGGCGGGAGACGCGGGCAAACGAGTCGAGTTCGAAAACGCAATCGACTGGAACACTCGGGAGTCGAACCTGAAGGCGACGTTCCCCTTGACCGCCTCGAATCGCACGGCTACCTACAACTGGGACATCGGAACCATCGATCGCCCCACCGCCGAGCCGAAGAAATTCGAGGTCCCGTCGCACCAGTGGATCGACTTAACCGACATGACCGGCGCTTTCGGCGCGACCATCCTGACCGACTGCAAGAACGGATCGGATAAGCCGAATGACAACACGATCAGGCTGACCTTGATCCGGACGCCGGGGACTCGCGGCGGCTATGCCGACCAGGGCACGCAGGATATTGGACATCACGAGTTCATCTACGGCGTCACAGGGCACGGTGGCGGCTGGCGCCAAGCCGGGAGTGACTGGCAGGGGCAGCGCTTGAATGATCCGCTCATCGCCTTCCAGACGTCACGCCATGCGGGCGCGCTCGGCCGGGAGTTTTCTTTGCTGAAGGTCAGCAGCCCGAGGATTCGACTCTTGGCGCTGAAGAAGGCTGAGCAGAGCGACGAAATCATCGTGCGCCTGGTGGAACTCGATGGCAAACCCCAGCCGGATGTCAAAGTTGCATTCGCGGCGGCGATCACCTCCGCTCGCGAAGTGAACGGACAAGAACAGCCGGTCGGAGCCGCCAAGGTTGCTGGTGGAGTGCTGGTGACTTCGTTCACGGCGTACCAGCCACGAACGTTTGCGGTAAAGCTGGCGGCGGCGCGGACCAAAGTTGCGGGCGTGCATTCCGCACCAGTGTCGCTGAAATATGACCTGGCGGTTGCCAGCAATGATGGCGCTCACTCGTCCGATGGATTTGATGGCAAAGGCAACGCGCTGCCGGCGGAGATGCTGCCCGCGCAAATCACTTTTAACGATGTGCAGTTCCGCCTCGCGCCGTCGACACTCGCATCGACGACAAGCGCCGCGCCCAACGCGGTCGTGGCCAAGGGCCAGACGCTCGAACTGCCGACTGGCCGCTACAACCGCGTCTATGTGCTGGCGGCATCGGCCGAAGGCGACCAGAAAGCGAGCTTCAAGACTGGAAGCGAGAACGTCGACTTGACTATTCAGGATTGGGGTGGATTCATCGGCCAGTGGGACGATCGGCAATGGGTCGCAAAGGACATCCCTATCGAAGGACAGCCTGGAAAAACTGAGCACGATGATTATGCCGAAATGGCTGGAATCAAGTCCGGCTATATCAAGCGAGCGGACCTGGCCTGGTACTGCTCGCATCACCACAATGCCGCCGGGGAAAACGTGCCTTACGGTTATTCCTATCTCTTCGCGTATCCGATCGACCTGCAATCCGGCGCGAAAACCATTCAGTTGCCGGACAACAACAAGATCCGCATTCTGGCAATATCAGCAGCCGAGGAGAACCCGGGAGTGAAACCTGTTCAGCCGCTGTACGATGTGCTTCCGTCGCCTCTTTCCAGGATTGACCTTCAGTAAAGCGTACGCGCTTCGAGCGGATCATTCACAAAATCACGCCTCCTGCAGGTTACTGACTATAATTTCATCGGGGTGCGAGGGCATTCGGAACAAAGAACGTGATTCCCAGTGAGGAGAGCAGCCATGTTTGTGCGCAAACTGCGCTTTGTCACCATGCTGGCCACGATTGTTGTTTTCGTTGCAGTAGGAAGATTAAACGTTCAGATCAAGGGATTGGATGTAGCGAAGCCGAATTCGCGGCCGCACGATCCGGCGCTTGCGCCTGACGGGTCACTCTGGTACATGGGCCAGCCGGCGAATGGACTAGGCCGGTGGCACTGGGTTAAGGCATTGGACGCGAAAAACAAACTCCGGCCGACCGTTTTTCTTCCGGTCCAATCGAAGAACGCCAAGGATCTGGGTGCCGGAAAATTGCTGGTGGCGAGCCGGGGCCTCGCCGATCCGAGTTTCGCAGAGACGGTAGTCCTGCTGGTTCACTACGATGACGAAGGTGTGGTCGGACTGATTCTCAACCGGCGCACACATGTCCCGCTTTCACAGGTGCTTGAGGGGCTCAAGGCGGCGAAAGGCCGTTCCGACCCAGTTTATCTCGGAGGTCCGGTAGAAACTCCAGCGGCGTTTGCGTTGCTGCAGTCGCCGGCAAAGCTCGAAGGAGCTGAGCACATTTTCGGCGGGGTTTACCTGATTTCCACGCCGACCCTCTTCGAACAGACCTTCTCGTCTCGACCTGACCCTGGTGTTTTTCATGTTTATGTGGGCTACGCCGGATGGACTAACGATCAACTGCGGAGGGAAGTGGAATTGGGCGCGTGGTTCATTTTTCCGGCGGATGCCAGCGCGGTTTTCAATTCGGATCCGGATTCCTTGTGGTCGCAGATGATTCGGAAGACCGAGCTAAAGTTGGCGGGGAGCGAGCCTGCGGACGCAGATCGAAGGACGCTCATGTACCGACGAGCACGCCATCAGGGCCGATCTCGGTGCAAGGAAGTCTGGGGGACTGCGTCTGCTACAAGAATCTTTTCAGGAAGCCCGTCTGGATAAGTTTCTTGGCCTGACGCATGTTGTATTTCACAGGGCCTCTCTATATTCGCAGAATTCACCCATTCGCCCTTATCATCTGCTCCGCATGTTTCCGAGAAGTCTCGGTCAGCTTGGCCCCCGACAGCATGCGCGCCACTTCTTCGGTACGCTCTTCGCCAGTTATTTGGCGGACGGTGGCCTTGGCGCGGCCTCCGGTCTCGCGCTTCTCGATCAGGTAGTGGTGATCGGCGAAGGTTGCGATCTGCGGCAGGTGGGTTACGCAAAGCACCTGGTTGCCTTTGGAGAGTGCCTTCAATTTTTTCCCGACAGCCTCGGCGGCGCGGCCTCCGATGCCGGTATCAATTTCGTCGAAGACCAAAGTGCGTTGCGCGGCCGCCGACTTCTTTTTCCCTGCCGGATTGGTTCCCGCCTCAACACTCGCCTTCAACGCCAGCATGACGCGCGAAAGCTCGCCTCCCGATGCAATCTGCTCCAGAGGGCGCATGGTCTCGCCCACATTGGTCGTAATCCGATAAATCACCTGGTTGATGCCCGAAGCGGTCCAATGGGCTTCGGCTTCGTTTTCTTCGATCGCAATGCGAAAACTGGCGCGCATGGCGAGGTCGTTGATCTCGGCCTCGACCAGCTTCTCCAGTTTCCGTCCCGCTTCCAGGCGCTTGCGCGAGAGGGCGTGGGCCGCTTTACCATACTCCTCGGCAGCCACGGCGAGCATCGCTCGCAGTTCAAGTAGCACTTGATCTTTGTTCTCCATCTCAGATAATTTACGCCGGATATCTTCGCCAAAGACAATGGCTTGTTCCAGCGTTGGCCCGTACTTGCGCTTCAACCGATCCAAGAGCGCCAAGCGCTCTTCAATCTCGGCTAGACGCTCGGGCGAAGCCTGGATTCCTCCGGCATAATCGCGCAGCGTCGCTCCCACATCCTCGACGCTGATGCGCGCCGACTCGAGCGCTGTGAGCGCTTCCTGAAACTTCGGCTCATAACGGGCCAGTTCTTCGAGGTGTTTCTGAGCAGCTCGCAGGCTCGACGAGGTCGAAGCATTGCCCTCATATAGCAGGTCGAAGGCGTTGATGGCCGCGCCGTAGATTTTTTCGGCATTGGCGAGCACGCGCTTCTCGGCTTCCAGTTCTTCATCTTCGCTGATCCGAAGCCGCGCTTCTTCGATTTCACGCGATTGGAAGTTCCACAGGTCCAGAAGCCGCATACGATCCTGCTCGTCCTGTTCGAGGTCGGCAATGCGCTCGCGAATCTGCTTCCAGCGCGTGAATGCGGCGGACACGTCTTTCAACTCGACTCCGGCATAAGCGTCGAGCAGTTCCTGCCGCGCCGCGGCATCGAAGTTTACGATGGATTCATTCTGCGCGTGGATCACCGCCAGGTGCGGCGCAATCTGTTTCAGCACTGCCACGGTCGCGGGCTGATTATTGATGAAGACCCGTCCCTTGCCGCCAGGAGCAATCTCGCGCCGCAAGATCAGCGAGCCATTCTCCGCATCCAAATCCAAGCCGTTGGTTTCGAGTATCTCTTCGATGCAACGTGCCGCAGCTCCCTCGCTCTCAAACACCGCCGCCACTACGGCCCGCTCGGCGCCGGTGCGGATCACATCGGTGGATGCCTTGTCTCCCAGCAGCAATCCCAGCGCGTCGATCAGAATGGATTTCCCCGCCCCGGTCTCGCCCGTCAGCAGGTTCAACCCGGCCGCGAATTCGACGACCACATTGTCGATCACCGCGTAATTTTCCAGTCGAAGTTCAGCCAGCACAAAGGTCCTGCGATCCTTAAATTCGGGACGATCTGTAATTTACAGCGACCTGTATTTTACGCGCAGCATAGCACAGACTCCGCCGTCGGGTGCCAAAACGAACTGCTCGTTCCAAACTGGTACCAGAGATTGTGACGAATGCACTTTCGATTTTGCATCGAAAGCATGCGCCTCCTGAAAATTGATTCATGCGACCCTTCCCCCTAGTCGCAGGGCTGCTCTGTTGCCTCGCGCTTGCGCCCGCTTGGGCACAGGAACTCCATTGCCAACCTTGCTGGCATAATTTTGCGAAAGTCGAGGTCGGCGATTCTCGTTCCTTTTCCGTTCAACTCTCGAACACTGGGCACCAGACGCTGCGCATCACTTCCAAGTCGAAACAGGGGAGCGAGTTCTCATTCGGAAAATTCCCGTTGCCAGTGAGCGTCCAGCCCGGGGCGAGCGTGGAGTTGCCCCTCATTTTCAAGCCGACTGCCAAGGGCTACGCCGCTGGCGTCATGACACTGGTGAGTACTGCCTTGGATCCCAGTCTTACAATCCATCTCGATGGTACCGGCGTGTACCCGGAACTGAAAGTGACGCCGACGACCCTCAATTTCGGTAACGTCGCGGTGGGATCGAGTGCCAGCCTGCAAGCTACGCTCACGGCCTCGAACGCCGCGGTGACCATCTCGTCCGATCAGTCGACAAGCTCGGAGTTTGCAATCCTGGGGCTGAATCTGCCGGTGACGATTCCAGCTGGACAGGACATTCCTGTCACAGTTCAATTCACGCCGAGCTCCTCCGGCACCGCATCCGCTAAAGCGGGATTCATCGGCAATGCGGCGAACTCCCCAACTATCGAACAGTTGACCGGTACGGGCGTCGCTCCGGCTTCCCATAGCGTCGATCTTTCCTGGGATACGGGCGCCGAAAATATAGTTGGATACAACGTGTACCGCGGCACGGTTCAGGGCGGCCCCTACGAGCAAATCAATACCGCACTGGATTCTTCGACCAATTACACAGACTCTACCGTTGTCTCGGGGACAACCTACTATTACGTCACGACTGAGGTGAACACTCTCGGTGAGGAAAGCGGGTATTCCAATGTGGCGAAGGCAGTAATTCCGAGTACCTAGCCCGATGCCCACCTAACATCGCACTGACATTGACATTGACATTGAACATTGACCGATGCGATACCCTCGCCGGGCGCGCCGCTACCTTGGTCTATAATCTCGACTAGGGTACTTCCCGAAACCAATGCATTTTCCTTGCTTTCTCCTCTCGTTCGTCGGCGGCGAAATCGTTGATCTCGTCCTTCAGACCGGTGCGGTCGCCAAAACCGTGCTTTTGCTGCTGATCGCTTTCAGTGTGCTTTCCTGGGCCGTGATTCTTTCCAAGTGGCGGCTGATCAAGCGCGCCCGCGCTCAGAGCGGACGCTTCGTGCGCGCCTTCCGCAAGGCGCAGCGCATGCAGGACATCGCCTCGGTTGCCGAACAGTTTCGTCCCAGCCCGCTGGTGGGAGTTTTTGAGGGCGCAGTCGAGGAATTCAAACGCCAGATGGGAATGACGGGGGGTATCCACAACCTGGTCGCAATTCAGCGGGCCATGCAGATCGCGTCTTCCGAAGAGATCACCCGTCTCGAACGCAGCGTCCCATGGCTGGCGATCACGGGCGCCGTCACGCCGTTTATTGGACTGTTCGGAACCGTCTGGGGCATCATTGACGCGTTTCACGGACTGGGCACGGCGGGTGCAGCGACGTTGCGCGCGGTCGCACCTGGAATTTCCGAAGCTCTCATTACCACCGCCGCCGGCTTGGCGGCAGCGATCCCGGCGGTGATCGCCTACAACTTAATCATTGGCTCGATTCGTGAAATGGCCGCGCGCAACGACGACTTTACGCTGGAGATGCTGAATCTGGTTGAGCGGCAGACGGCCGAGCGCCAACACGCGGCACAAATGACCGAGGCGCGGCGCTGATGGCCTTTACCTCCGCCAATGGACGCACTCAGACGGCGCTTGCCGACATCAACATCACACCGCTGGTCGACGTCGTCCTCGTGCTGCTCATTATTTTCATGGTGACCGCTCCGGTGCTGCAGTCTGGCATCGAAGTTAACGTGCCCCACACTCGCACCGTCAAAGAGATCACCGAAGAGCGGCTGGTGATCAGCATCGACAAATCGCAAAGAGTTTTTCTGGGCAACGATCCCATCAACATCAACCAGATCGGAGCGACCTTGAAGAGGAAGATTCGCGATCCGCAACACCAGTCGATTTTTTTGCGCTCCGACGAAGATGTTCCGTTTGGCGCCTTCGCCACCGTGATGGACGCGATCAAACAGGCGGGCATCAGCAACGTGAGCATCGTTACGCAGCCAATGGATAGTCATGGCGGCCATCGCTAATTTCGACATTTATTCCGAACACGGCCAACTGCGCCGGCCTTTGGTTTGGTCGCTCGGATTGCACATCGCGTTCACGGTGTTCGTCGTGCTCTATGCGACCTTTATCCCCGGGTTCGGCCGCAACGCCTGGGGCAGCGGCGGGGGCGGAGATGCGATGGGAGCGACCCTGGTGAGCGCAGTTCCCTTGCCCGCGAGTGAAGTGCAGACGACAAATGTGCTGGCCACGGAGTCGAAAGGACTCTCGAAGTCGCAGCCCACGGTTCACGAAAAAGAACCGGAGGCGATTCCGATTCCCGACAAGAACACGAAGGGAAAACCTAAACCTGTGACCAGCGCCACTAAGAGGAAGGCGGAACCGGAACCCCCCGAGTCGAATCAAATACCGTATGGTGAGGGTGGTCCGGTGAGCGGGCCCTACACTATGAACGCCGGCGGCGCCAAGGGTGGATTTGGATTCACCGGAAACGGCGGCGATTTCGGCAGCCGTTTTTCGTGGTACGTCGAAGCCGTGCAGAGAAAGGTCACTGAAAACTGGTTGAAGTATGAAGTCGATCCCCGAATCACGGAGGCGAAACGCGTTTATCTGACGTTTGATATCGCACGCAATGGACATCCGTCGAATGTCGAGATCGAGCAGTCAAGTGGGGTGCCGTCGCTCGACCAATCGGCGGTCCGGGCGCTTCAGCGCATTGATAACTTCGGCCCGCTGCCTTCGGATTATTCGGGAAGCAAAGTATCGGTAGAGTTCTGGTTCGATTACAAGAGGTAGGTTAGTCGTTGGTCGTCCGTCGCTGGTCGTTCGCAGGATTCCCAGCGACCAACGACTGCCGACCACACAGGAGCTAAAATTGAGCAACCCAGCTCGCCCCATGTGTCATCTGATACCAATAGGACAATTTCGTTCGCAACGCATGGGGATTACATCGCGCCACGATCTAAAACCCCGCTTGGGACGCCAATCCTTGGCACTCATCGTCATCGCACTATTACTTTTGTCGGCGGACTCCGCCTTTGCCCAGGACTGGATTCGCACCGGCACCGGGCTGGGCGTTGAGCGTGTGCGGCTGGCCGCATCCGACTTCAAACCCTCGACCGCCGACGCCAAGAACGGCGATCTGCTGAAGACCTTCAATGACGTGCTCTGGAACGACCTCGATAACGCTGGAATCTTCGATCTCGTCTCCAAGAGCTTTTATCCGCTGCAAGAGCCGGGGCAACCCTCCGAGGTCAACTTTTCCGCATGGAACTCTCCCCCGCCCAACACCTCCATGCTCGCATTCGGCAATCTGGGCGCAGCCGCGGGCAAAGTCACCGTGCAGGGGTGGCTCTACGACGTAAAGAATGAAAAATCGCCGCAGGTGCTCGGTAAGCAGTACACCGACAATGCGACCACCGACGCGGTGCGGGTCATCGCGCATCGCTTTGCCGACGAAATCATTTTCCGCCTCGGCGGAGGGGTAGCCGGCATCGCCGAAAGCAAGATCTACTTCGTCAGCGAGCGTACCGGCCACAAAGAAATCTGGATGATGGACTACGACGGCGCCAATCAACAGCAGGTCACCCACCTGGGCAGCATTTCCCTGTCGCCGCGCATCTCGCCCGATGGATCGCGGCTGGCCTTCAGCTCGATCAACAAGGGCGGCTGGGAAATCATGATGTACTCATTCGATCTCAACCGCATGGTCGCCTTCGCGCGTTTTGGCGGTATGAATCTGTCGCCATCGTGGTCACCCGATGGCAAGATAGCGTTCTCGTCATCGCGAAATGGCTACCCCAACATTTTTGCCGTGGATCAATCTGGAGGAAATTTGCGGCGCTTGACCAATGACCATGGGCCGGATGTCTCGCCCACCTGGAATCGCAAGACCGGCGCCCAAATCGCTTTCGTCAGCGGACGCACCGGCCTGCCCCAGATCTATACCATGGAGGCGGACGGCACCAACTTGCAGCGTGTCACCGATCAAGGCTATGCGGTTTCTCCCAACTGGTCGCCCAACGGGCAGTTTCTGACCTTTTCCTGGGAGCGCAAGTACGGGCCGGGAGAGCCAGGTTCCAACGACCTTTATTTAATGGACGTCGCCAGCAAGCAGTGGGTGCAGCTCACGCACGACGCGGGGCGCAACGATTTTCCCTGTTGGTCGCCGGACAACCGCCACGTTGTGTTTCAGTCCCACCGCTCGGGCAGCGACCAGATATGGACTATGCTGGCGGATGGCACCAATGTGAAGCAATTGACGTTTCAGGGCGTCAACACGCAGCCCAACTGGAGTTGGAAGTAGACTGATTTTAGAAATGGAACGGCTTAGCGGCTGGCCAAGAGCGCCCTACCGCGAAGCTGCAAATTGCACGCCACAATGCGGGCGCACAGAAAAATGGAGGAATCCAGTGAAACACGTAATCATGAGGAGATGGGGGACCTTGGTATTCGTACTCGGCACCATCCTATTCCTGGGCGCATGCCACAAGAAGGTCGCGCCACCGCCGCCACCAGCGCCACCCGCACCCACGGCTCCTACGGCCTCGCTGTCGGCGAACCCGAATACTATTGACCGCGGCCAATCGACAACTCTGACCTGGCAGACCACGAACGCAACCGACGTCAGCATCGACGGAATCGGCCCGGTGGCTACGAGCGGCTCGCGTCAGGTAACTCCGGCTGACTCGACCACGTACCACCTGATCGCGAAAGGCGCCGGCGGAACCCAGGACGCTACCGCTCGCGTGACCGTCAACGCTCCGCCTCCGCCTCCGCCTCCGGCAGCTCCCTCCGCGACCGAGGAAGAACTGTTCGCGCAGAACGTCAAGGACATCTACTTCGATTACGACAAGTACGATGTCCGCGCGAGCGAGCAAGGCTCATTGCAGGGCGATGCGGCATTCTTGCAACAGCATCCCAACATCCGCATCACGATCGAGGGACACTGCGACGAGCGCGGCTCGACGGAATATAACCTGGCTTTGGGCACCAATCGTGCAGACACCGTGAAAAACGCGCTCATTCAGGCGGGAGTGGGCGGCGATCGCATCAAGACCATCAGCTACGGCAAAGAGAAACCATTCTGCACCGAGTCGAACGAAAGTTGCTGGCAGCAAAATCGCCGCGGCCATTTCGTGTACGAGAAATGATTCATCCAAGGGCGGCTGCGGCCGCCCTTGATTTCTAGTGTTGCGTCCCGCACACTCGTGGCAAGTGTACGAACTGTTTCCTGAGCGAAGCGAAGGACCTATGTAGTTGAAAGCGCAAGTGCATAGGTCTTTCGCTTCGCTCAAGATGACACCTCACATCCAATAGGGTAACTATGAAATTCAATCGCATCTCGCTGGTTCTCGTGTTGTTCTTCGTGATCTGCATCGCTCCCGCCTACGGCGCCAACAAGGACATCATCGAACTGCAAACAGAGGTCCAACAGTTGCAGCAGCAGATGACCCAAATGAAGCAGTCCTTTGACGAGCGCATGGGCATCATGAAGAACTTGCTCGAGCAAAATACCGACGCCGCCAACAAAGTGACTGCTGTAATCAGCGATTTGCAAGCCTCCATCAACAAACAGCAGCAGGATCGCGCCGGTCAGGTTGACCAGATCTCCGGACAGATTCAAGCCTTGAACGACACCATGGACGAACTCAAGGTCCGCCTCGCCAAGCTCAGCAAACAGTTTGAGGACATGCAGGCGGCGCAGCAGTCCCTGGCCGCGCAGCAGGCGGCCGCGGACGCCCAACAGAAGGCAATGGCGACGGCTCCTCCTCCTGACGTGCTCTACAACAACGCTCTGCGTGACTACAACGGCGGCAACAACGAGCTGGCCACCCAGGAATTCAACGACTACATCAAGTTTTATCCGAACACCGATCTGGCCGGAAACGCCTATTTCTATCTAGCCGAAATGCAGTACAAGGGCGGCGATTACCAGAAAGCCGTCGCCAACTATGATCTGGTCCTGCAGAACTTTCCCAGCGGAAACAAGGCTGCCTCCGCACAACTGAAGAAGGGATTCGCACTGCTGGAACTCGGGAAAGAAGAAGACGGCGTACAGGAATTGAAGCACGTCATCCAGCGCTATCCGCGCACCACCGAAGCCACGCAAGCGCGGGAGAGATTGCGGAGGGTGGGCGCAGCGCCCAAGAGTCGCTAGCCCGCGGAATGCGGACACACGTCAGGGCCGTCGCGTAGTATTCGGCACCGTGACCCCGCCTTCAATCTTCGGGATGCCAAAGTGCCCGCCGAGATGAGAAAGATCGAGCGGACTAATCGACCCGGAAACCATGATAAAGGTGACCTCATTCGAGCGGGCAAGAAGAACCGCAACATTGCTGATCGCGTTGTTCTCCAGGCGAATCCAGAGGTCGGTCGAACCTGGGCCTCCATCCTTCTCATGGTTGTTCATCAAGTGTTTCCAGCCTGCCGCGCCGTACTCCTCTTTCACCGAGTTCAGGGCTTGCGGATCATAGCTCCAGGTTCCCGGAAAATGGTAGCTGTGAACTGAGATCCCACTGACGCCCGCGATCACGCGGCGAAGGTCCTCGTTGTCCGGATCCATCTTGGCCATGAAGACCAGCATGGAGTGGTCCAGCGTGAACTCGGTTTTAGAGGACGCGCCTTGCCGCAAGGCCTCAAGACCTCGGGAGATCGACTCGCGCTGCTGCGCCATGACTGATTGAGCGGCAGAGGTGGCGATCAAGACTATTAGGAGAATGCGGGACAGCTTCATAGAACGCCTCAATACCTAGAATGAATCGTCAGACGGAGTCCTGCACCAAGCTATGAGCCAGAACCCTTAGCTCAGTAAGAACCCGGCGCGTGGCAAATAGTTGTACGAAGCTCTGCGGGTGGCGCACTCGTCGCGTTTTTTGCGATGAGTGGGATTTCGCTGTGCTGATGAACCTGATCCGTAGAGCACCATAGCGCTCTCGGCGTCTCTGCGTTAGACGTGGTTTGAAGTTTGGTTCGCGTCGGCCGCGGTCACCTTCTCCACACCCACGCCGCTGGGACGCAGCGTGACCCAATCGGTCTGCACCCGATCCCATCCCTGGATCAGGAAGCCATAGGATTCGAAGAGCGCGCGGATTTGCGGCCGCTGCCATCCGGCAATCTCTTCCAGGATCGGAACCAGCGTGGCCAGAGCGTTATCGCTGAGCACCGTCCGCTTTGCGATCTGCGCCACCAGCTTCGATTCCGAAACGGCGATGGTGAAACCGTCACGCCGGTTCACGTGCAGCATCACGTGAATGTCGGAACTGCCGTCGCCCACGTACACAATATGGTCCGCCGGAATGCCCAGCTGTTCTTCCAGTTGATCCAGATGCGTGACTTTGCCGTAACCGGCCGTGGCCCGCACCAGGCTCTCGATCTCACCCGAGGCTTTGTACTTGAACTCAGTACCAATAATGTGGTCCACCGGCACGATCCCCTCCAGCGCCGACTGGATCACCTCCACCGGCGCCGCTGAGAGTACGTAAAAATCGAAATGGAATCCGTCGATCTTTCGGTCCAGTATCTCGTAAATCTGCTTGATGTTGTCCTTGAGCCGAATGCGCTTGCCCGCCTCGAACAGGTGGTCGCGCCGGACGCGCGAATGGAATTCGGGATCATGCAAGAGCAGATAAGAAAGTTCGGCGCCCTGCTGAACCAGGTTCAGCTTGGCCATGCCCTTGGCCTTGCGCTCGAATTCCGCAACAGAAATGCCGATCAACTCGCTCAGCACGTAACCCGTATCATTAAAGGTCAACGTCTGATCGAAGTCGCTGGCAAACAGATAGTGTTTCCTAAATTTGTTAACCATGTTCTATTGTAGATTCAAGATCGGGTTAACCGACTATTAAATTTACCTATCGCAACCATTGCAACAACTTGCAGATAGAAACGGACGGGCGACATATTGCCCACTGCCCGCATTCGGCGTAAGCTGACGTGTTGTCATTAATTTATTAGCGTGTACATGGAAAGGCCTGCCATGCCCAAAAGTGTGAGCGACCATCTTCACAATGATGCCGACCGCGGGAAGGGTTCCAAGGAGCCGGACGAACGCAGCCAATCCGGCAACAATTCCATGAAGGACCAGCTTTCGCACCGCAACCCCGACCCCATGCAGGACGGCGCCGATAGTGATTTCCCCGAGCCCGGCCACAGTCCCGAGCACTCCTTCGAGGGAGAGTTGAAGAAGACGGTCTAGTGGAGAGCCGGACGTCTGTCCCGGCAGCGCCTTCTACTGAAGCGCGAGTCTTTTTCATCTCTTCTCGCATCTATTTCTTTGCGCTGTTTAATTCCACTAGCATTTCCCCAACCTGAATTCATGAGGAAAGAACTATGTCTATGTCAAAGATGAAGGCTGTCCAAGTCAGCAAAGCCGGCGGTAATTTCGAACTCGTCGAAAGGAACATTCCCGAACCCGGCCGCGCCCAGGTCAGAATTAAAGTCGAAGCCTGCGGCATCTGCCACAGCGACGCGCTGGTTAAGGAAGGCTATTGGCCCGGCATCCAGTATCCACGCGTTCCCGGACACGAAATCGCCGGCCGCATCGACGCCGTCGGCGCCGACGTCACCAACTGGAAGCCCGGCCAGCGCGTCGGGGTCGGATGGCACGGCGGCCATGATTTCACCTGCGATTACTGCCGCCGCGGTGATTTCATCAATTGCCAATTCGAACAAATTACCGGCATCAGCCATGACGGCGGTTACCAGGAATACATGGTCACGCCCGCCGAGGCGGTCGCCGCCATCCCGGACGATCTCCCGGCTGCTGAAGCCGCACCGCTGCTGTGTGCCGGCATCACGGTTTTCAACGCGCTGCGCAACTCGGGCGCGCGCGCCGGCGATCTGGTGGCGGTTCAAGGTATCGGCGGATTAGGCCATCTAGGAATTCAGTATGCACGGCAGATGGGCTTCCGCGCCGTCGCCATCGGCCGGGGTAAAGACAAGGAAGCCTTGGCACGAAAACTCGGCGCCACTCATTACATCGACGGCGCCGCTACAGATCCAGCCGTGGAACTGCAGAAGTTCGGCGGCGCCCGCGTGATTCTTGCCACCGCGCCAGATTCGAAATCGATCTCGGCGGTGGTCAATGGATTATCCAAAAACGGCAAGCTTGTCGTGGTAGGCGCCAGCTCCGAATCGATCACGGTCTCGCCCCTTCAATTGATCGGGGGCCGCAGCTCCATCCAGGGATGGGCTTCCGGAACCGCCAAAGATTCCGAAGACACCATGCAGTTCAGTGCGCTCTCCGGAGTCCGTCCGATGATCGAAAAGTATCCGCTGGAAAAGGCCGCCGAGGCCTACGACCAGATGATCAGCGGCCGCGCCCGCTTTCGCGTGGTGCTGACCATTTAGGGCAAGGATAAACTTGCCTCGACCATTCAGGCGGGGTACCATCCGGCAGGACTCACATGCCGTCACCCTCAAAAAGCTTCCGATTGTTCAAAGAAGGATTGGATCGCAGGCTGTTTTGGACCTATTGGCTCGCCTTCAAGGAAAAAGGATGGGAGATTTTTTGGGGACCCACCTTGCTAGGCATAATATTTGGCATCTACACGCTATGGCATTCCCCTGCGCGAGTTTGGTTCTTAGCCTATGTACTCATTGTTGTTTATCTGACCGGTTACTATCTATGGCGTGCATATCATGTTCGCTTGATGCCGAGGCTGGAATTGAACACTCCACTGATCGTCGATACCACTACGAATATAGCCCAATTAAATAGGCGATTTGTTCAAATCCCCGCGACCTGTTTGACACAAACCCGACTTGACAACTGTGGGGGGCAACTTCTGCGTGTATGGAAGCGGGTCGATAACGATTGGCAGTTGACACAGGTTGACGAGCCGCTGGATTTGAATTGGTCAATCCTTGACTTGCCGACCACTTTTCTGGAACAAAATGTTAACAGGAGATTGAATGTATTTTTTCTTGAGAACATTAATCGCAATATAAACTTCGCCTCTAGTCGAGTTCCATTCAGGATGGCACTATCTTCTGCGCCGTTCGACGTTTTCAGATTCGATGTTCGAATCGGAGCGCCAGACTGCCCACCAGGGTACCTATCATTCAAGGTCACGTTTGGACAGAATTGGAACGACATAACGGTGCAAGAGTTAGAAGCAGTGTAGCTCGCCCACCTTGCGGAGTCTACGATGATCTCCCGAATGTACTTGCTGGGCCAGTCAACTAATTTCTTAACTAGTGTAGTCAACGAACAGCCTGGTCCCGCCCCGAGCGGGGAAGGCTCAACCCCTTCCCGCTGACATGGCCTACTGCAGCTCTTCCATGCACTTCGCCAGCACTTCCCGGCTCGGCCGCGTCCGCGATTCCGGCAAAGTCGCCAGCGGTTCATCCGTGACGTTCAGCATGTCAACAAAGCTGGGCGCCTTGGCATTGATGTAGAACACGCCGGTCAGCACCTCGCCTTTCGCATGGGATTCCATCAAACGCTTCACTGCCTGAACCTTGTCCGTCGGATCGTAGTCCTCTTCCAGCTTTCGCAGGCGCAGGCTCGACCCGTCGTGCATGGTGACCTCAACCGTCGTCCCCGGATCGTACTCAACGTTGATTTCCTCAAACGCCGGCACAAAGCTCACTTCGTGCAGCGGTTCCTCATGCGCCTGCATGTACTTGTAAGACTTCGTCGACCCCTCATGATCGTTGAAGGTAACGCAGGGAGAAACCACGTCCAGCATGACCGTCCCGTTGTGAGCAATGGCAGCCTTGAGCATGGTGTGAAGCTGCCGCTTGTCGCCGGAAAACGACCGGCCCACAAACGTAGCTCCCAACTGAATCGCCATGGCGCAGGTATCGACCGGAGGCAGGTCGTTCGCAATGCCGCTCTTCAGCGTTGACCCTATATCGGCGGTCGCCGAGAACTGCCCTTTCGTCAGACCGTAACACCCGTTGTCCTCGATGATGTAGATGATCGGCAGGTTGCGCCTCATCAGGTGGATAAATTGTCCCGCACCGATCGAAACCGTATCTCCATCGCCGGTCACACCCAACGCGATCAGGTTCTTGTTAGCCAGTATTGCTCCCGTTGCCACCGAAGGCATGCGTCCATGCACGGAATTAAAGCTGTGCGAACGGTTCATGAAATACGCCGGACTCTTCGACGAGCATCCAATGCCACTAAACTTGGCGACGCGCTCGGGTTTCACTCCCATTTCATACATCGCATCAATGATGCGTTCAGAGATCGCGTTATGCCCGCAACCGGCGCAGAGCGTAGTCTTCCCGCCCCGATAGTCAATCACCTGCAACCCAATGCGGTTTATCTTCGGAGCCGGTGCCGGAGCTGGCGGGTTAGTCGTGGTCGTCCCCATGTTACTTGCCCTCCATCATCATGAGTTCGTCGGTTACCGACCGTGCATCGATAGGCAATCCGTGGATATGGCAGATCGACCGCAAACGCGGCGCCAATTCCGGCTTGATATCGAGCTTCAGCAGGCTAGCCATCTGCCCGTCGCGATTTTGCTCGACGACATACACGCGGTCGTGCCGCTCAATAAAGTCATGCACCTCGCGCGTAAACGGATAAGACAGCACCCGAAGATAATCCGTATCCAGTTTGTGCTCGCTCGCCAATTGATCGCGCGATTCGATGATCGCCCAGTGCGACGTGCCATACGCAAGAATGCCGATCTCCGCCTTGCCGCTGCCCACCAGCTCCGGCCGCGGAACAAACGACCGGGCGGTCTCGAACTTCTTGTTGATCCGTTCCATGTTGCATTCAAAATCGTCAGGACGCTCGCTGTACTGTGCCTTCTCATTGTGTCCGCTGCCGCGCGCAAAATAAGCTGCCGCTGGATGATCCGTTCCCGGCAATGTGCGATAACCGACGCCATCGCCATCCACATCCTTGTAGCGAGCAAAACTACCCAGCTTCTCCAGATCCGCCTTGCTCAGCACTTTTCCGCGCTGAATCGGTTTCTCGGGATACGGAAACGGATCCGACATCCAGTTGTTCATCCCCAGGTCAAGGTCCGACATGACGAATACCGGAGTCTGAAATCGCTCCGCCAAATCAAATGCATCCTGCGCCATGGTGAAACACTCGCTGACCGAGTTCGGAAACAGCATGATGTGCTTGGTGTCACCGTGGCTGAGGAATGCCGTCGAGAGCACGTCGCCCTGCGCAGTACGCGTAGGCAGGCCGGTCGATGGCCCGACGCGCTGGATGTTCCAGATCACCGCGGGAATTTCCACGTAATAAGCCAGTCCCGTGAACTCCGCCATCAGCGAGATGCCGGGACCCGCAGTCGCCGTCATCGACCGCGCACCCGCCCATGCCGCCCCGATCACCATGCCCACCGCCGCCAGTTCGTCTTCCGCCTGCACGATGGCAAAAGTTGCTTTGCCATCCGGCCCGACGCGATATTCCTTCATGTAATCAATCATGGTCTCGACCAGCGACGAAGACGGCGTGATCGGATACCAGGTCACCACCGTGCAACCGGCGAACATGCATCCCAGGGCCGCCGCGGAATTTCCGTCAACGATGATCTTGCCTTTCGTCTTGTCCATGCGCCGGATGTAGAACGGATCGCGCTTCTTCAAATTCGCGGCCGCATAATCGTGCCCTGCCTTGGCCGCAGCCAGGTTCAAGGTCGCCGCTTTCGCCTTGGTCGCAAACTGTTTGCGGATTGCTTTCTCCACTTCCGCAAAATCAATTTCCAGCAACTGGGCCGCGGCCCCGACATAGATCATGTTCTTGATCAGCTTGCGCAGCTTGGCTTCTGCACCCACTGTCGCCGCCAGCTTATCGAAAGGCACCGCGTAATAAATCAAATCGTCGCGCACCTTGTCGAGGGCCAGCGGTTCGTCATAGAGCACGGCCGAGCCGACCGACAGCGTCTTCACATCGTCCTGCGCAGTCTCCGCGTTCATGGCGATGAGCAGGTCGATCTCTTTCTTGCGCGCGATGTAACCATCTCTGCTGGCGCGGATCGTGAACCAGGTCGGCAGCCCCGCTATGTTCGAAGGAAACAGGTTCTTCCCAGAAATCGGCACCCCCATCTGGAAAATGCTGCGCAACAAAACTGTGTTGGAGCTCTGCGACCCCGAGCCATTCACGGTAGCAACCTGAATGCTCATGTCATTAACAACATGCTTGTGCCCCAGTTGCCCGAATGATTGCTGGGGCACGACATCCGTAGTGGCCATCCCTTGTACCTTCCCTTGTCATGACCGGGCAAACCCCATTCGCCCGGAAGTCTTGCGGAGTGAAGCAGGAAAACTCTTTATTATACGCGTCCGAAGAGGGTGGGAGTTAATCAGAGCGGCACCAGGCAGGTCGTTTCCTTGTATCACTGAACACAAAACCAGCGCCTAGCGAGCGGCGCCACACGGCCACCGCTCCGCTTCGGCGATAATAGAACGATGACAGGTCCCTCGAAACCCAATGCCACCCGCAGCAAAACTGCCGTCGGCGCACAAACCTGCAACGTGGCTCTCATCGGCTTCGGAACGGTCGGCAGTTCAGTGGCTAAAATTCTTTGTGAGCGCTCGAATACCGACCTGTGTCTGACGCACATCCTGAATCGTAACGTGGCACGAAAAAAAGTAGGCTGGCTCCCATCCTCGGTGACGTGGACGGAGAACATCGACGACATTTTGTCATCGAACCTGGATATCGTGGTCGAGGTAATGGGTGGACTTCAGCCGACCGAAGACTGGATCCGGCGCGCGCTCCAGTCGGGTAAATCCGTGGTCACCGCCAACAAGCAGTTGATCGCGCGTTGCGGTCCCGAATTGATCAGCCTGGCCCGCAAGATGAATCAGCAGATCCAGTTTGGCGCGTCGGTGGCGGGCGGCGTGCCGGTCATTTCCGGATTGCATGAGGGATTGGCCGGCGATGAACTGTTCAAGATTCGCGGCATTCTGAATGGCACCTGCAACTACATTCTCAGCCAGATCGAGACCCACGGCATTCCCTTCGCCACCGCTCTGCGCGAGGCGCAGAAGCTGGGCTTCGCGGAAGCCGATCCCACCGAAGACATCGAAGGCCTCGACGCCCGCGCCAAGCTCGCCATCCTGGCGCGAGTCGGACTGCGCTGCGACGTCAAACCCGAGAGCATCGTGGCGCGCTCCATCTCCGCCATCGACACGATTGATTTTGAATACGCGACCCAGTTGGGCTGCACGATTCGCCAGATTTCCTGGGCCGAGTTGAAGGATGGCGAGCTGTTTGCCGCCGTCCAGCCGGCGCTGGTCGAACTGTCATCGCCCCTGGCACGCGTGGAAGGCAGCCAAAACCTGGTCGTGGCAACGGGAAAGTACGGCGGCGAAACCGTCTTTGGAGGCCATGGCGCAGGCGGACATCCAACTGCCGTCGCCGTCGTCTCCGACATTCTAGCGATCGCTCGCTCCCATCAAGCCGCAATGAATCATGCCGGACAGTCGGCCGAGAAAACGCCCGTCGTCACCGCCGACTTCACCGCCAAGCACTATCTGCGCTTTCTCGTGCGGGACCGTCCCGGCATCATCGCCAGCCTCGCCACCATTCTTTCCCATTGCGGCATCAACATTCATTCCGTGCTGCAGAAACCGGACTGCCCGAAATCACATCTGCCCTTCCTGATTACCCTCGAGGAATGCAAGGCGACACTGGTGGAACAAGCACTACAACAAATCAACGCGCTCGATTTCCTGGTGCAGCCATGCTTGCATTTGCCGATTTTGTAGGCAGGAATTGAAAGCTACACTTCCACCTGGAAGAACTGCGCCATGTTGCGGAATTTCTGATAGCGGGTTTCGAGCAACTCGCTGAGCGGCAGACGGTTGAGCACGGATAAATGCTCCTGCAGGGCGCGGTCGAGTAACTCCGCCGCTTGCGCATGGTCGGTGTGCGCGCCTCCGGCGGGTTCCGGGATGATGGCATCAATGCATCCCAATTCACTCAAGTCTGTCGCCGTGATCTTCATGGCTTCCGCCGCCAGACCTTTCTTGGTGGCATCGCGCCACATGATCGACGCGCAGCCTTCCGGCGAAATCACGGAGTATACGGCGTTTTCCATCATCAACACGCGATCGGCCACGGCAATCGCCAGCGCTCCGCCGCTGCCGCCTACGCCAATCACGGTCGCAATAATCGGCGTCTCCAGCCGCGCCATCTCCAGCAGGTTGCGAGCGATGGCTTCTCCCTGACCGCGTTCTTCGGCGTGCAGTCCGGGATAAGCGCCGTCCGTATCGACGAAGGTCAGAATTGGACGCTTGAATTTCTCCGCAATCTTCATCACGCGCAGCGCTTTTCGATACCCTTCCGGGTGCGGCATTCCGAAGTTTCTATACACGCGCTGTTTCGCGTCGCGCGCCTTCTGTTGGCCGATCACGATGACTTCTTCGCCGTGAAAGCGAGCCATACCGCAAACAATTGCCGGATCATCGCGGAAACCGCGGTCGCCGTGAATTTCGCTCCAATCGGTGAAAATCCGTTCGATATAGTCCAGCGTGTAAGGACGCTGCGGATGACGCGCCAGTTCCGTGCGCTCCCATGCGTTCAGATTCGAGGAAATCTCGCGGCGCAGGCCGTCCACGCGTTCGTGTAATTGCTGGATCTGGCGCTGCGTTTCCGCGTTCTGACCCTCCAGCGCCCGCAGTCGCGTGATCTGCTCCTCGATTTTTTCCAGTTCCTGCTGCGCTTTCAATCCAGAATCCATTTTGATGACGTTCCCATTCTTTCGGGTATGGTGCTGTTCCACCATCGAAAGCATAAAGTCCGCACTGGCGATGGCAGTATTCTCCGTGGCGTTATTCGCGCCAGTGCCGGACTTTTCCGTCCGCTTTATTTTCGCCCTTCTCATCGGCTAGAGCTTGCCCCTCAATTGATGACGCGCACGCTGCCGCGCCCGCACAGCTCTTCCACGCGCCCAATAAAGTTGCGGTCCGGCATTACATTATAGCCTTCGGCCTCCATCACCACCATGAAATCGCCTTCCCGCTCCACGTCGAAGAGCACCTTCGCCTCGCCTTTGCGCGCGCTGAAAAGTTCGTGCAACGCATCCACCGTGCCGCCGGTCGCGCTCCCGAGAGGAATTCGTATACGGAGCGCCTTCGGCAACGGCACGCGCGCTTCGTCGAGCGGAATAATCTCGTTGGCCGTGACTTTCGGATTCGCGCCTTCTTCAATGCGCACGCCGCCACGAACCAGCACCGGGACCTCAAGCTTCACTTTCTCCGCAAGTTTCTTATAGGCCTCGGGAAAGACCAGCAGCTCCACTTTCCCTGACATATCTTCCAGCGCGGCTTGCGCCCACAACTCGCCTCTTCTCGACTTGGCGACGCGCAGCCCCGAAATCAAACCCGCGGTCGTTATGTTCTCGTCCTTGGCGGTCGACTTCTTCATGGCGGCAATGTCTTCGGTGGAGAGCGCGTTCAGGTCGGCAAGCTTCTCTTTGTACTTTTCCATCGGATGCCCGGTAATAAAAAATCCAAGAATTTCTTTCTCCGCCTGGAGCCGGGTGTGTTCATCCCAGTCGGGCGCATCGGGGAGCGCGCCGTTGGCCTGCTGGTCGGCTTCATCCGCGAACACGCCAAACAACCCGTGTTGTCCCGATTCCGCGTCGCGCTGCGCTTTCTGCGCCTGCTCGATCGCCGAATCGAGCGCCTTCATGAGCTGAGCCCGCCGGCCGAAGTAATCCATGGCCCCGCTCTTGATCAGCGACTCCAGCACGCGCTTGTTCAACAACCGCAAATCCACTTCTTCGCAAAATTCGTAGAACGAGCGGAAATTCCGGCCCACCTTCTTGCGCGCCGCCACAATCGACTCGATCGCATTGCCGCCGACGTTCTTCACCGCAGCCAGCCCAAACCGGATCGCCTGCCCGTGCGGAGTAAAGTTCGCATCGCTGACGTTGATATCCGGCGGCTCGACCGCGATTCCCATCTCGCGGCATTCGTTGATATATTTCACCACGCTATCGGTGTCGCCCGTGATCGAAGTCAGCAGCGCCGCCATAAAGTCGAGTGGATGGTGCGTCTTCAGGTACGCCGTGTGATACGCCAGCAGCGCATAAGCCGCAGAGTGCGATTTATTGAAACCGTATCCGGCAAATTGCGCCATCAGATCGAAAATCTTCTCGATCTTCTTCGGCGGAAAACCGCGCTGCGTCGCTCCCTGCACAAAGCGCTCGCGCTGCTTCGCCATCTCCTCGACGTTCTTCTTGCCCATCGCCCGCCGCAGCAGGTCGGCTTCTCCCAGGGAGTAGCCCGCAAGTTTGTTCGCCGCCTGCATCACCTGTTCCTGATAAACGATGACGCCGAGTGTCTCCTGCAAAATCTCCTTCAGTTCCGGTAACTCGTATTCAATCTTCCGGCGCCCATGTTTGCGCTCGATAAAGTCGTCAATCATTCCGCCCTGGATCGGCCCGGGGCGGTAAAGCGCATTCAACGCGGTGAGATCTTCGATTGAGTTCGGCTGATAGCGGCGCAGAACATCGCGCATGCCAGACGATTCAAACTGGAATACGCCGGACGTCAATCCCTTGTGGAAGACTTTCTCGTAGGTCTCCTGGTCTTCGAGTGGGATGTCGTCCAGCGTCAGACTAGCGCCCGTCCCCCTCTGCGCAATCAGTTTCAACGTGTCGTCAAGAATGGTGAGCGTCGTCAGCCCGAGAAAATCCATTTTCAGCAGGCCCATTTTTTCGATGGCCACCATGTCGAAGGCGGTGACGATTTCATCGTTCTTGGTTTTGTGCAGCGGCACCAGGTCGATCAGTGGCCGCGGAGAGATCACGACGCCGGCGGCGTGTACGCCGGAATTCCGCACCAGACCTTCCAGCTTCCGCGCCGTGTCCAGCAACTGCCGCACCTGAGGATCTTTCTGGTATGCCTCCTGCAGCGCCACCGACTCCTGCAGCGCGTCGTCCAGTTTGATATTCAGCGTGGTCGGCACCATTTTCGCGATGCGGTCCACGTCGCTGTAGGGCATGTCCATGGCGCGGCCCACATCCTTGATCGCGGCCTTGGCCGCCATGGTGCCGAAGGTGATGATCTGCGCCACATTTTCCCGCCCGTATTTGTGGGTGACGTATTCGATCACTTCGCCGCGCCGGTTCATGCAGAAATCAATGTCGATATCCGGCATGGAAATACGTTCCGGGTTCAGGAAGCGTTCGAACAGAAGCTCGTGTTGCAGCGGATCGATGTTAGTAATCCCAAGCGAATACGCAACCACTGCGCCGGCCGCCGATCCGCGCCCCGGGCCCACCGGAATGCCGCGTTCGCGAGCGTAACGAATGAAGTCCCAAACGATCAGGAAATAACCCGAGAACTTCATCTGCTGAATGATCGCGATCTCGCGCGCCAATCGTTGTTCGTAGTCCGCCAGAGAATGCTTGAGCCGGCCGGCCGACGCCGCCGTGCGCAGATTCTCCATCCGGCGGGCGAATCCCTGCCGCGTGATATGTTCGAAATAAGTGTCGAGCGTGAATCCGTCGGGCACGTCGAAGCGGGGAAAGGGGCTGGGAACTTTCTCCAAGCGAAGGTTGCAGCGCTCGGCAATATCGAGCGTGCGCGAAAGTACCTGGGGCGCGTTCTGGAACACGCGCAACATCTCGTCTGCGTTCTTGACGTAGAACTGCGTGCCCTCGAACTTCATCCGGTTGGTTTCCTGGATGGACTTTCCGGTCTGAATGCACAACATCACATCCTGGGCGTGCGCGTCGTCTTCGCAGAGGTAGTGACTGTCGTTGGTGGCAACCAGGGGCAACCCGAGATCCTTCTCTAACTGGAACAAACCCGAGTGGATGCGGTGCTCCATCTCCAGGCCTTGATCCTGAATTTCGAGGAAGAAATTCTCTTTGCCGAAAAGGTCGCGATAGAATCCGGCTGCCGACCGTGCCGCGTCGTAATTCCCTTCCATCAACCGCTCGGCAACTTCGCCCTTCAGGCATCCGGAAAGCCCGATCAGCCCTTTGGAATGCTCCGCCAGAAATTTCTTGCTGATGCGAGGCTTGTAGTAAAAGCCGTGCAGCGAGGCTTCCGACGTGATCTTCACCAGGTTGCGATAGCCTTCTTCATTCTCGGCAAGCACCAGCAGGTGGTTATAGGTATCGCCTTCGGGTGGAGTGCGCGAGATGTCGTGGTCGTCCTTCTTGCAGATATAGAGCTCGCATCCCACGATCGGCTTGACCCCGGCCTTGTGCGCGGCATTCACAAAATGCACGGCGCCAAAAATATTGCCGTGGTCGGTCATGGCCACCGCGGGCATGCCGAGTTTCTGAACCCGATCGACCAGTTTCTCGACGTCACAAGCGCCATCGAGCAGCGAGTAATCGCTATGCAGATGCAAATGGACGAATTGGTTTTGGCTCATGCGGCTCTGCGGTTCCTACTTCCGGGTGAGTTTCACCCGCGCGAATTCCGACACCTTGCCACCGGCCTCATTATCGATAAGCCACTGCCATGTATCGGAGCTCTTACTGTACGCGAAGGTGTTGTGGATACTGCTGTCCTTATCCTTGAACAAGAATGCGATTTCGTCGCCGCTGCGTTTCCCATGGGCAATGCCTTGTGCTGAGAGACCACCCCCGCCGGTTGAGTCCAGCCACAGGCATCGATATTCGTTCGACGATTCATCCCACTCGATGAAGATGATCGCTTCATGCGCAGCCTGTCCTTGCGCCTTCTTCTCGCGCGAGGTCTCGTGCAGCCGCACATACTCATGCCCAAGCACCCACTCGGCCTCGACGTCGTGCGTCGTCTCACGTCCTGCAATCGTGCCCTGAAGGATCCAATTACCCGTTAGATGATCCAGCAATGGCTCTTGCGCTACCGCCTGTTGCGCGAATTCTGGAAGCGCAGCCGTGGCGATCAAAATGAAGATTGACAGGAGCGTTTTCATAAAGCGACCTTCAAAGCACCGGATGCCCCGCCAGCGCAAAACGACAGCTGGCTTGGCCTTTGGCTCTTAGCGGATCGGATTCATTCTACTGGCTGGAGGATATCGCGCAACGCCTGAAAGTGGTGCAGTTTGGTTGAGCGCGCTTAGCGCACGATCTGGAGCGAGAGCGATGGTCCCGGCACCTGAAAATCCACGCCGCGATCGTCGTTCATCTTGACCGTGGCATCAAGATCGAGCTGGGCGAGTGGAATTTTCTTCGCCGCACTCTCGCTGAGCACCCACAGCGTTCCACCGGAGATCGCATAATTCCGCACCTCTTCCACGTGCTTGTCGCGGAAAACCAGGGCGGTCGCCGGTTCCTGCTCGGGCTTCGGCCGGTTGCGCGCTTCGACATCGGCTTGCAGGCGGTCGATCTTTCCGTTTAGCGCTTCCACGTCGCGCTGCAATCCCTCGTTCTCGCTGTCATCCTGGCGATAGGGAGCGGGTTGATACTCGTCTGCATACGCATCCTGATCTCCACTGTCATAGAGCGGATCGGTATACCAGCCGTAATAAGGGTAATAGGCCCCGTAAGGATAGTATCGGCGTCCGTAGGAACCTCGATAGTAGGGATTCCCGATTCGCACGCGGACACCGGAGCCGCGAGCAGAGTTTCCGCTGTGAAATGAGCCAGAGGAGTGTCCGACGGACGCGCCACGCGAAGCGACGTGAGCACCCCCGCCGCCCCCGCCGCGCCGTTGTGCCCACACCGGCAGCGCAAGCAATATCAGGCTAAGGGTCGCTATGGACAACCAGCGCCGCATGGCTACATTATAGCCCAGTTTTGACTTGTTTTCAGGCGCAGAAACTGGGCCCAGAGCCGCCATAGAATAAGGCCCCAAGCCGGAGTTTCAACGTCCCGCAACCGCCCTTTATTTATGCTTTTTCTTGCCTTTGGAGCTGGCCTTTGCTTTCTTCTTAGCGGCCGATTTACTGGTTTTGGCAGGTTTGCTCGGCTTCTTGCCTGCTGGAGCCTTGGCTGGCTTGATCACCTTGGCAACCTCCGCGGGCTTTGCGGGAGGGAGAGGTTTCGTTGGCGGCGCAGCTTTGCCCGCTGCCGGCTTCACCGGGACCGCCGCGACCGGAGTCGCCGTAGCAGCCGCAGCTTTTCCCTTCCCCTTGGCGCCCGGCTTGCCGCTCGCCGCCGGAGCAGCCGCAGCCTTCGCTCCTCTGCCCCGCTTGGCCGAAGGAGGCGGTGGCGGCGGCGGCGGTGGTGGCGCCAGTGGCTTGAGATATTTCAGAGTCTCCGTCCGCGAACGCAGCTTGCCATCCAACAACAGCATAAACACATCGTTCGCGATTTTCGGATACTCCGGCATTTGCGGGGTGATGCGCAGTTCCGTCATCTCCGGCAACGGAATCTTCTGCTGCACCTGCCGCCACTTGGTAAAGAAATTCTTGATCTTCTGCGCCACCGCCTGCTGCCGCGCCGTGATCGCGAGAAACAGAATCATCTCCGGACGCGCCGACGACAGCAATTGCCATGTCCGTGACGGCGTGGCCGCTTCCTTCCCGGTCAGGCGCTTGGCCAGGCTGTGAGCATTCGCATCCAGATCCTTCCAGGACTCGACCAGATCCTTGCGTGGAATCGCCCGCCGCAAATCCGAAATGTCCTTGTCACCCAGCCGCTCGGTAAGGAAATGCAGCACCGCCGACGCAACGTCGGGCGTGTATCCAAGTTCGTTCATTTGCTGACGAGTCTTCATCAGCGCGCCCAACCCAGCCGTGTCCACTTTGGCCGTGCTCCAGCGCGGATTCAGCACTTTCAGCCAACCCTCTTTTTCGTACGCTTTCAGGACGCCGAGCGCATCGTCCTCGTACGCCAACTGCTCGATCTCGTATCCGATACTCGAACTTCGGATGTTCTCGATGTAGCCGTTTTCCTTCCCCGATTCGTAACGCGCCTGGGTTCGCTCCTCAAGCGGCCAATGGAAGCGCGTGCTGAAGCGCGTGGCGCGAATCAACCGCGACGGATCCTCAAGAAACGCGTAGTTGTGCAGCACGCGAATCACTTTGGCTTCAATGTCGGCCGAGCCGTTGAACGGATCCATCAGCAGCCCACGCGATCCCTCGTTCAGCGACAAGGCCATCGCGTTCACGGTGAAATCGCGGCGGCGAAGATCTTCAATGATCGTAGCCGGAGCCATCTGCGGAGCCTTGCCCGGCTTGTCGTACTGCTCCGAACGCGCCATCGCAATCTCGGCGCGCACGCCTCCCGGCAGCGTCAGCAGCAAGGCGCGCGTTTCCTCGTCGGCATCGCCCACCACCGCTCCCGCGCGTTCCAGGTCCTTTTGTAGTTTGAGCGCGTTGCCCTGCACGGTGAAATCCAGATCACGGATGGGGAAGCCGGTAATGATGTCGCGGATGGCGCCACCCGTAAGATACAAATTCATCCCCGCCGCTTTGGCGGCGTCTAGGACCAGGGTGACTGCCTTTTGTTGGTCCGGCGAGAGCCGGGTTTCCAGCGTGTATATGTAATCGGCCATGCCTTCCTAGTCGCCTGGCGGGGCGTTTTTCACAGGTTTTCCACAGGGAGGCCGCGGCAAACCTGATCAGCGGCCCGGCGGCGGAATCTAAATCCCTCTAGACATGAGACTTATACCGCAAACCTAAGATTTCAGCAAACTACAGAAAATAACACAACGTTTACCGTTTGGCTACTACGAAGGCACAAAGTGGGCGAATTCATCGGGAAAGTGCGAGAATCCCATCTGGAGCTTCCATTGCCCCCGCGCACGTCGCTATCCGTGCGGAGTTTGGAAGTGTCCCACGACCCATGCCCTCGACCCACAAGAAAGTGATCGTGCGGAAACACGACCGCGACTCGGTCAGCGGTTTCGTAGCTCCCGCCAACTTTGTGGTAGACGGCAAGCTCGAGCTGCTCAACACGTCCGGCAACGTGGTCGCCATCGACCTGCGAGAAATCAAGGCCGTTTATTTCGTCCGCGAGTTTTCCGACACCGACCTGATGCTCCGCAAGACCTTCACCACCCGTCCCCGAACCGAAGGCCTGTGGGTGCGCCTGAAGTTCAAGGACAACGAGGTGATCGAAGGCATCCTGCCCAACGACCTGACGCAAAATCCCGCCGAAGGATTTTTGATGAACCCTCCGGACCTGCGGTCGAATACGCAGCGGGTTTTCGTGCCCCGCGAAGCGTTGACGTCAGTGACGGTGCTAGCGGTTATAGGTTCCGCCAGCCGCCGCCGCAAAGGCGGAGCGCCGGATACGCGGCAAGTCACGTTGTTCGAGCAGTAGAAGAAAGCTCTCAGCTGTCAGCTCTCAGCTCTCAGGAAAAGCAATTTCAGATTCATAGGGACACTGGCATATCTTGTATTTCTGAGAGCTGAGAGCTGCTTGCTACAATTCTCCCGGACGCTCCTATGAAACTCTCCGACATCGCTACCGCTCTCAACGCCCGCATCGAAAACGCTTCTCCAGACACTAAGATCACCGCAGTCGCGGGCATCGAACACGCGGGTCCCGGCCAACTGACCTTTGTTTCCAACCCCAAGTACAACGCTGCCGCGAGGACGACGAAGGCTTCGGCGGTCATCGTCGCCGAAGACTTTCCGGCGATCTCCACCGGAATGCTGCGCAGCAAGAATCCCTATCTGGCCTGGGCCAAAGCCATCGAACTTTTCTACCAACCGCCGCGCTACGCCCCCGGAATCCATTCCACCGCCGTAGTTCATCCTAAAGCGAAGCTGGGCAAGAATACGCACATCGGTCCCTACGTAGTGATCGACGAAGACGTGGTCATCGGAGACAACGCCGTTCTGCTGGCTCACGTGGTCATCTATCGCGGAGTAGCCATCGGCAGTAATTTCTTTGCGCACGCTCACGCCGTAGTCCGGGAATTCTGCCGGATCGGAGACAACGTCCTGCTGCAGAATGGCGCCATCGTAGGCATCGACGGCTTCGGATTCGCCAAGGACGACTCGGGACACTGGCACAAGATCATCCAGTCGGGCAACGTGGTCATCGAAAGCGACGTCGAGATCCAGGGCAACACCTGCATTGACCGCGCCAGCATTGGCGAAACCCGCATTGGGCGCGGCACGAAGATCGACAACCTGGTCCAGGTCGGCCACAGTTGTGCCGTGGGCCACGACACGCTGCTCATCTCGCAGGTCGGCCTGGCTGGAACGACCGATGTAGGCAACAACGTGATTCTCGCCGGACAAGTGGGCGTCTCTGGCCACGTCAAAATTGGAGACGGAGCCATCGCCATCGCGCAAAGCGGCATCCCGCACGACGTTCCCGCCGGAGCCATGGTCAGCGGCGCGCCTGCCATCGATCACCGCTTGTGGCTGAAGTGCTGCGCCGCCTACGCCAAGCTGCCGGAGATCGCCAAGGCAGTAAGGAAGCTGTCGGAGCGGTAGTGTTTCACGTGGAACATTTTGTACTTGCTATAATGCCAATGTATTTACGTACATACAGTTTGTACTTGTGATACTATATGTATACTGATGTACGTATATGAGCTGGATTATGAAGAAACGAAAACGGGTTACGCGTCGCAGAGTACAGAAGAAAGCGCAAAAGAAGATCTCCCGGCTGCAGGCCTCGGCGGGGGGCGGCATGCGTCCGATCCCAGCCTTGCCGGAGTGGCCAGGATACTACCGGCCGATCAAGAAGGCGATTACCTTGCGTCTGGACGCCGACGTTCTGGCGTGGTTCCAAAGACAGGGGCGGGGCTACCAGACCAGGATCAATCGCGCGCTGCGAAAGTTGATGATGGACGAGAGAAAGGGATCTGGGGAATGAGATAGGACTGTGGTGCGGACAGACTGCCTCCCCGCCCTTCGCTTCGCGATAGGACGGGCCACCCCGCGGTCCACCCGCCGCCGGAGAGGGTGCGGGGAGTTTTGTGTTAGAGTTTGGCGTTCGGGTGCTGGAGGTTGAGACACGCTGCGTGCCGAGATTTTTGTTTTGGAACATTCATGGCAGGGATCTCTACTCGCTCGTGGCGAAGCTCGCTAGAGAGCGCTCAGTGGACGTCATAGTACTTGCGGAATCGAAGACCTCTCTAGGCGTGGCGATCGAAACCCTGAACAAGCCGGAGGCCGCCTATCAGTTTTGCGAGGGATTCTGCGAGAGCATTTTGATCTTTGCAAACTTCCAACCTGCTTTTATTAGGCCTGTCTACGAGAGCGCACGTGTGTCGATTCGTCGTCTGGCGCTGCCCGCGAGGGAGGACATCTTGATAGCGGCAGCGCATTTGCCGAGCAAAATACACTTCTCGGATGACAGTCTCGTCTTTGAGTGCACCAGCTTGGCGAGCGCGATAGCGGAGCAGGAGAGGCTAGTCGGTCACAAGAGGACCATTGTCCTCGGTGATCTTAACATGAACCCGTTTGAGGTTGGGATGGTCGGAACGGGTGGGTTGCACGCCGTCATGAGCAGGGATGTCGCGCTACGCAACCAGAGGACTGTGCAGGCGAAGAGCTACGATTTCTTTTACAACCCGATGTGGGGTCTCCTTGGCGACGGCGCGGGTCGGCCGCCCGGAACGTACTACTATGAGAAGGCTGAGCATGTCGTTTACTTTTGGAACATGTTCGACCAAGTCTTGGTCCGGCCGCAGTTGCTTGAAGGCTTTGACAGCACAGCCGGCGTTCAAGTAGTGCGGTCGATAGGGGACGTTTCACTCTTGGGAGAGGATGGCAGGCCCGATGGATCCGTTGGATCTGACCACCTTCCGATAGTTGTCGAGCTTGATTTCTAGTGCGGAGGTGAACTCTTGGCTATACAAAGTCTTTGGCCCGACGACATCGGGCAGTCGGACTTGGTAACACCTGTCTCAATCATGCGCGAGCAAGCCGTGCTGCTTGGCCAGAAGACCGGGAACCTGGTCACTGCGGAGGTCCGAACCGCAGCACAAGGGCCGCAAATAGTTCACAACTTTTATTTGGAGTCGCCGGCCTTGGGTTAGCTACCAGCTGTTCAGTACACATCACCCGATAGCTCTCTATCCGGTGACAGTTGCTTATCGTGGCAAGGCCCAGCAGTGCCAGGACGAGCTGGAATTCCGCCAGATGCTGGCGACCATCCTCAAGGCCGAAGAGACGAGCAAGATAGTCAAGGCCTTGATCGCTCAAGCTCGCGGGTAGCGGGGTTTGCCGGGGCGGGTGGCCCGTCCCATCGCGAAGCGAAGGGCGGGGCCTTTGACCTCTTTTTTCATCACAAAATTCCTGTGCGCACTATCACAGACTTCTAACCGCCCGTCGGCGACGATGGGATTGACCTGTTTTGCCGGGGGCCGAGGTGTGTCCGTCTTTCGGGAGACGGCCATCGAAGCTGCCCCAGCCCCGCTAATCGGTGCTCGCAGTGTGAAGGGGTAGGGGTCCTTCGACTGCTCCGGGACTTCACTTCGTAAAGTTCCGGCTCCGCTCAGGATGACAGCTTGTAGGGCAGTTCAGTCGCCCCTCCGGGGCTTGCTCCTTTCGGCTTCCTGACCCGGCGCTGAAGCGCCGGGCTATTTCCAATCGTCCCTCCGGGACAGGTGGCCCGTCCCTTGCAGGAACGGCTACTCCTGCAGTTCGGCGGGAAGGCCGCGGTTGATGGCGGCTCGGACTTTGGCCATCAGGGACTCGCGTTCTCCGAAATCTTGGGGCTCGATGGGATCGTGAAATTCTATGGTCACCGTTCCCGGACGTATCGCGAACCGCGCTTTAGGCATGCAGTCTTCAGTGCCTGAAATTGTGATGGGCACGACCGGAACTTTACACTCCTCGGCGAGATAGAACGGACCTTTCTTGAAGGGCAGCAGCTTGCCATCGTAGGAGCGGTGGCCTTCGACGTAGATGGTCATGTTGACTCCCTGCTCGATGACTCGGAGCGCGTCGCGCACGGCGGCGATGCCGGCTTCGCGATTGCCACGATCCACCGGAACCAGCGATCCGATCAACATGATCTGGCCGAGAATGGGAACCTTGAACAATTCTTTTTTCACCATCACTGAAGTGCGGCGCGGGATCAGCGGCAGGGTGAGCGGCGGATCGAGATTGGAGATGTGATTCGACATGAAGACGTAGGTTCGTGAGGGATCAATTTTTTCGAGGCCAAGCACCCGCACCTTCACGCCCGCAATGCGCACTCCGGTGAAAGCCGCCCACATGCTGGTTTTGTACAAGAAGGTGATGTCTCGGGTGAGATAAGTCCAAGGGATGGCGAAGATCGCTGCGAACGGCAGCGCCGCGGCCCAAAACATGAGCATGAGAATGGTGCGAATCACTTATTGGCCTGTGGTGAAACTTGAAGTTCGAAATCCAGCGCCCTCAGCGGCTAAAGCCGTATTCAGGACAAGGCACTTATCGCAGCGGTAAACCGCTGCGCCACCCAAAAACAAGCGCAAGCAAAATCCCGTGCCGGACACTTTTGTGGAATCCCACCCTTGCGCAAAAAACGCGCAAGGATGGGGCACCCGGCACCCAGCGAAACACTTAGACCTTCACCCCGAGCCCGCGCAAGCGTTGGGGCAGCTTCTCATAGATGCCGCCGAATCCGCCATTGGAGAGAATGGCAACCACGTCTGGCGGGCGCAGCTCGGGTGCGATTGCGTTCACTATGGCATCGGCATCGGCTAGAATGCGCGCTGGCTTGCCGCGTTTCTGGATTTCGCCGATCACGCGATTCAGGTCGAGACGTTCCGCCTCGGGAATCGCTTCCGACTTGAAGATGGCCGCTACCACGATCTGATCGGCTAGGGCGAGGCTGCGGGCTAGCGCATCCTGCAGCACGTTGCGGCGCATGGTGTTGGAGCGCGGCTCGAGCACCACCCAGAGGCGCGATTCGGGATAGCGAGCTCGCAGCGCGTGAATGGTCTGCCCGATGGCCGTGGGATGATGGGCAAAATCGTCGATGATGGTTATGCCGTTGACCTGGGCCTTCACCTCCAGCCTGCGCTTCACGCTGCGAAATGTTTTGAGAGCCTGCGCGATTACATCTCTTGGAATTTCGTAATTTGCAGCCAACGCCGCGGCAGCCGTTGCGTTCCAGACGTTGTATTCTCCGCCTAGCGGAAATTCGAAGTCTGCCCAAGCCTTTCCATCGCGCAGTACCGACCAGGACGTTCGCTCGACGCTCAGCTTCAGATTTGTAATCTTCCAGCTTGCGCGATCGGAAGCGCCATAGCGCTCGACGGGACAGAATGCTTTCTGCAGACAGCGGTCGATGCTGTCGTTTTGGCTCAGACCGGAGTCGAAGGCGACAATTCGGCCGCGTGCTGGAACGAGATTCACCAGGCGCTTGAAGGCGGTCTCGACCGCATCCAGATCCTTGTAGATATCGGCGTGGTCGAATTCGACCGAGGTGAGAATTACTGAATCCGGAAAGTAGTGCATGAACTTCGGACCCTTATCGAAGAATGCGGTGTCGTACTCGTCGCCTTCGAGAATAAAGTGCCTGCCTTCGCCCAGGCCGAAACTGCGGCCGAAATTCTCGGGAATGCCTCCGATGAGGAATGACGGTTGAAACCCGGCGGTCTCGAAGATCCACGCCAGCATTGAGGTGGTCGTGGTTTTGCCGTGGGTTCCGGCAACCACCAGAACTTCTTTCCCTAGCAGAAACTCGTCGTGCAGAATCTGCGGCAGGGAGCAGAATGGAATGCGCTGGTCTAACACGCGCTCCAGTTCGACATTGCCGCGAGAAAGCGCGTTGCCCACGACCACCAGGTCGGGCTTGGGATCGAGGTTCGACTCGGCAAAGGGCTGCGCGACGGGAATGCCCAGCGATTCCAGAAACGTGGACATCGGCGGATAGGCCGCGGCGTCCGAGCCGGTGACGCGAAAGCCGCGCTCCTGCAGCATTCCGGCCAGCGAAGCCATCGCCGTGCCGCAGATGCCGATCAGGTGAATGTGCCTGGGGTTGGTCATTTGGTCGTGGCCGATTCGAGAATCGTTAGTTCTACCGTGTCGTCGACGATCAGTCTGGCTCGGACGCCGATTGGCAGCGTGATGTTCGCTCGCGAGACATGGCCGGAGCGCAGCCCGAAGGCCACGGGAATCCGCAAGTCTTCTACGATCCGCAGAATCACTTCTTCCAGCGTGTAGTCCTGATCCGGACTCTGGCGGCAATCTAGCATTTCGCCGAAGATCATGCCGCGCACAGCTTTCAGCTTGCCAGCCAGCTTCAATTGCATCAACATGCGGTCGATCTGATAGGGCTTGGCGGCTACGTCTTCGACGAAGAGGATTGTGCCCGCAGTCCGAATCTCGTGCTCGGTGCCGAGCGACGCCGCCAGCATGGAGAGGCAGCCGCCATAGAGGATTCCCTCTGCTTCGCCGGTTACCAGCGGCTTCGCGCCTGAGGCGTCGCCAATCTGCCACTCCTCGGCTCCGCCCAATGCGTTCTGCCACGAGGCAAGATCCACGCCATCGGCAACGGCAAAATCCTTGGCCACCATCGGGCCATGAAAGGTCACGAAGTTGGCTGCGTCGGCCATGCAGCAAACCAAGGTCGTAATATCGCTGTAGCCCACCAGAATTTTGGGATAGGCAACGATCTTCGCCGGATCGAGCGTCAGCGGCAGGTAGTTCGATCCGTAGCCGCCTCGCGCACAGACGATGGCGCGGATATCGTCGCGTACGAACATGTCTTCCAGTTCGCGCGTCCGGCGCTCCACTGAACCGGCAAAGTAGAGATCGCGTTCCAGGATCGAATCGAAATAAAAGGGCTCGTAGCCGGCGCGGCGAAGACCGTCGCAGCCAGCCTCCAGCAGTTCACGCTTCACGTTCGACGCGGGCGCAACGATTCCCACCTTGTCGCCCGGACGGAGGGCTCGGGGCTTGATTCGAGAATTCTTGGTAGCGGAAATCATCTTCATAGTCTGTCATCCGTAGCGAAGTGAAGAATGTGCCTTTTGCGGCGAATTACAGATCCCTCGCTTCGCTCGGGATGACAATTCATAAATGTCAATCATGCATAGCTGTCTGAACTCGATCTTAAACGACGAAGAATTCTCCGCGACAGACCAGGGTCGCCGGACCGCGCAAGTAAACCTGATTCTCCCAGCGCACCGTCTGCTGGCCTCCGGGCGCAATCACCGTCACGGGCGAAGCGACCCGCCCGCTCGAAATCGCGGCCGCTGCCGAGGCGCATGATCCCGTACCCGAAGATTCGGTCTCTCCCACTCCTCGTTCAAAGAGCCGGATCTCGATTTCATTCTTACCGTGTACCACCACATACTCCACATTTGTGCCCTGCGGAAACTGGGGCTGCGCCTGGATCAGCGCGGCTTGGCGCTGCCATCCATCCTGAAAGCTCTCTACGAAAACTACGTAGTGGGGATTGCCCATGGAAACCTGCGTCCCCACTGCCCGCACGCCGCCGGTTTCGATCGACAACTGCCCGCCGACGTCCGGCTTGCCCATATCCGCTTCGAACTCGAACGTGGAGCCTTGCCGGCCCGTAAGACGGCAAGTCTTCAGCCCCGCGCCGGTGCGAACCACAATTTCCGTTTTGCCTTTACGCGAGCAAATCTCGGCTGCCACGCAGCGCGTGCCGTTGCCGGAAATTTCCGCCTCCGAACCATCCGCGTTGATCAGGCTCGCCCTTACATCGGCTTCCGCATCGGAATACAGCCACTCCACGCCGTCGGCGCCCACTCCGCGATGGCGATCGCACAAGCGGCGGGTGAGGGCCGCCAAGTCGCCGGAAGCGTGCGCGCCTTCCGCCAGCAAGAAATCGTTGCCGCAGGCTGACGCCTTGGTGAAGGGGATCGCAGGGCTCTGTCGCGACGCACTCATTCGTGTTCCATCGCCCCGAGTAACGTCACGGAGCCAAATACATTCGACTCGTGGAGCCGGGTGGAGAATACGCTCTGTTGTTCACGTTCGCAATCCACGGCGAACACCATGCGGAAATCGGGCTCGGAGGACGCAAGGTGCACGCTCTGCATGGTGAGCTGCTCGGTGTCGAGGATGCGGTTCACCTCGCGCAACATCGCATCCACGTTGTTGCCGGTCACCTCATAGGTGGTGATCAAGGACTTCAGCAAGAAGGCGTGCTCCAATCGTCCCAGCAACACCAGCGCAAGTAGAATGATGCCAGTGGCGAAGATCGCCGTCAGATAGAGGCCGCCGCCCGCTGCCATTCCGACCGAGGCCACTACAAACAGGGTGGCCGCGGTGGTGAGGCCGGTGACCGAGGCTCGCGCGTGCAGAATTGAGCCTGCCCCGATGAAGCCGATGCCCGGGATGATCTGGGCAGCGATGCGCGTGTGATCGCCGCCCAGTTTGCCCGCGAGTTCGCCGGACAGGACGGTGAACATCGCCGCGCCGAAACAGATAAACATATTCGTGCGCAGCCCCGCCGGCTTATGCCGCAGTTGCCGTTCCAAACCGATAATGCCGCCGAGAATCGCGGCCAGCACGAGTCGCGCCAGCGTCGAACTGAGCACCACGCCCAGTTCATTCCGCAGCAGTTCAGCGACTTGATGGAATAAGGTCATCACACAGCGCCCCAGCTTCGACCACCGCAGCCCGTGAAAAACGCGCGGCTTCGAGGCCCGAGCGGATTCTAACACCGCCATCCGGCCGCTCCCTAGGTTGCGGGCCGGGAAGGGTTAACGCGATTGATTCGGGGCGCGCCGGGTGGCGTAAAGGAGCGCATGCGGCTGTCCGGTCGAGTGAATTTCCTCGAGCAGCGTGAGATGGGTCCGATTCACGCCCTGGTCCACCAGATCGCCCTCGAAGGCGAGCACAAAATCGACGTAGCGCGGCGGATCGGCCAGAGCGCGCTCCCACAGACCCTCGGGATCCGACGGACGTTTCCATTGGCGGTGGTTCTCGTTATTCACCACCTGACGCAGTGGAATGCCCGCCGCCTGCATGACGCCCACATGTTCCCCGATGTCCATCAGGAACCGTGAGTTTCGCGGTAATTCCTCAAGCACGCTCTCGACCGCGGAATTCAAAGGATGTCCGATCTTCCAGTTCCTCTGCGCTTCCTGCAAGCATTGCGGTCCCGCCCTCCAGACCGATGCATAACTAAGGATCATCAGCGCAAACAGCAGCGCCAGCGTCACCACCAGCAGTTTGCGGCGGTGCCGTCCGCCGGGGCCGAGGAGAAAGACAGAAGCGGTCGTCACTCCCGCCAACGCTCCGGCCAACGCTCCAGCCGAAACCGCGAACAGGGGCAGCAACTGGAGCCCGTAGCGCTGGTTGAAAGTGGCAAAGGGCCACCACGTCTGGACGTGAATGGGCACGGAGCCGTAGGCGATCGAATACGCGTAAAAAGCCAGCGGAATCCACAACAATAATAGCGACGGTAATTGAGCGCGCAGCTTCCAGACCGCGACGGCCAGCGCTAAGAAGGCCGACGCCAGCCAGAAGCGGCCCCAGTTCCCGTTGGCCAAAATCAACTGCGCCGATTTCAGGAAGTAGATGGCGGCGACCCCGGCGTGGTGGAGCGCGGGATTCGGAGCGCCCACGCGCTGCTCAATTGCCTTTGCCGAGTAGGAGCCGTTCGCGAACTCCAGCGCGTTGCCATACACCGCCGCGTTGTAGGCCAGCCAGAGGACGGGAACCAGCGCGATCGAAAGCAGAAACTTCGCGGCATTTCGGAAGAGGGCGCGATCTTGCCAGGCGCGATCCTGCCATCGGAGCAGCGCGATGAGGACGATCGCGGCGGCCATCACGCCGGCGAGAAACCACGCGTCGTAGCGGGTAAGTTCCGCGCCCGCCAGGCACGCGGCGCAGGGCAACAGCGACCGCGCAGGAGTTGGGTCGTCCCTACGGGACTTCGGTGATTTTTTCCGCCCCACCCCGCGCTGAAGCGCGGGGCTAAGATGGTTCGCCCCTCCGGGGCTGGGCTCTCGCCCGGCAGCGTCCGCGTTTCTTTGCGCGTCATTTTCTTTCTCTTGCAGCGCACGGAGAAATTCTGCGAAGTACACGACGGCCCAAATGAAGAGCGCCAGGTAAAGTGACTCGGTCATGGCCGTCGCCTGCATGTAGATCAGGTTCGGGTTCGCTCCATAGGCAAAGGCCGCGGCACACGCGCCCACGACAGCCGCCGATTTCGAGAAAGGACCAGCTTCCAGCATGCCGCGCGTGAGGCGGAATATCCCCATGACGCCGAATACGTAGGCGATCATGGAGGGAATCGAACCTCCGGCGCCGCTCTGCCACATGGAGTTTGACCAGATGAAGGGGATCATGAGCAGATGAGGCAAGGGCAGCCAGACGGTTCCCAATTGCAGCAGGCCGGGAGTCTGAGAATCGAAGACGCGCCGCGCAATATTGATGTGGGCAACGGCATCGCCATAGAGGAGAAGATCGCTTCGTTGAAAGTAATAAAAAAAAGAAAACAGAGAAACGAGAGTGGCGATGCCGGCCACGCGGGCCGGGCTGCGGTCTCGATCGGGGCCTGAGTTGGCGTTCAATGTTTGTTGACCTCAGCGGCTAAAGCCGCATCCGGAGGCGTGCAGTTACCGCAGCGCTGAAGCGCTGCGCCACCCAAAATCTAGTGCAAGCAAAATCCCATGCCGGACGCTTTTGTGGAATCCCACCCCTTCGGCTTCGCTCAGGGCAGGCTCTTGCGCAAAAAACGCGCAAGGATGGGGCACCCGCCGCATTTATAAAAACAATTGAAAACTCGGTCGTCCCTCCGGGACTGGAGCCACGGTTTCGCGACCTGCTGGAGAGATGGTCTACTCCAGGTGAGTCAGTTCGCGGAACAACTGAAAGCGCGCGTCAATTTCGCCGCGGGTAAGATTCTGCAACCGCTCAGTGCCGAAGCGTTCTACGGCAAACGATCCCATGACCCCGCCGTAAAACAAGGCGCGCTTCAGCACCTCGCGATTAATAGCGCCGTCGCCCTGCGAGGCGATATATCCCATGAATCCGCCGGCAAAGGAATCGCCGGCGCCGGTGGGATCCTTAACTTCTTCGATGGGCAATGCGGGCGCGCGAAAAGGATGCGCTCCAATGCCGAAGGCGCCTTCACGAAAAAAGATGGTCGCTCCGTACTCGCCGTGCTTCACCACCAGCGCGTTCGGTCCCATGGAGATAACTTTTCTGGCGGCGCGGGGAAGATTGGTCTCCCCGGCCAGCATCTTGGTCTCGGTATCGTTGATGAGGAGAACGTTCACCAACTTCAAAGTTTCGGCCAATTCCCTGGGCGTGCCTTTGATCCAGAAATTCATGGTGTCGCCGCCAGTCAAGCGCACATCCTCCATCTCCAGCCGCACGGCCGATTGCAGGGTGGGATGAATGTTGGCCAGGAACAGAAACTGGGTATCGGAATACTCCTTAGGAATGTGCGGCTGAAATTTCTCGAACACATTCAACTCGGTGAAGTCGGTCCTGGCTTCGTTGAGGTTGTCGAGATACTGGCCGCCCCAGCGGAAGGTCTTGCCCTCGACGCGCTCGATGCCGCGGGTATCCACGCCGCGTTTCGTAAACACGGCTTCGTGTTCCGGGGTAAAGTCATCACCGACCACCGCTACCACTCGTACTTCCGTGAAGTAACTTGCGGCCAGCGCGAAATAAGTCGCAGCCCCTCCGAGAATGTCGTTCACTCGGCCAGAAGGCGTGGCGATCGTGTCAAAGGCAACTGAACCTACTACTAGGATGCTCATTAGGCTCCGTAAGGCGGTCGTTAGTCGATGGTCGTTGGTCGATGGCTCTTACGCCTGAAGGCGTGCCCTGATACGAATCCCACTGGCACTAGAAGTTGCTAACGACAAACGACCAGCGACCAACGACTACTTGAGATACTTTCCCAATATCAACTGCAGTTTCTTTTTTGTTGCTGCTGGAACCTTCGCCGGATCGGTGAGAATGGCATGCGCTAGAGCCGACCCGCACTTGCAGGCGCGCGCCTTCGGCATGGCCGACACCGTGGCCTTCACCACTTTCGCGGCGTTCTCGGCGTTCTTTACCAGCACGGAAACAATCTGCTCCACGGTCACGGAATCATGGTGCGGATGCCAGCAGTCGTAATCGGTGACCATGGCGATGGTGACGTAGCAAATCTCGGCCTCCCGGGCGAGCTTGGCCTCCTGCAAATTGGTCATGCCAATGACATCCGCTCCCCAACTGCGATATACGTTTGACTCGGCCTTGGTGGAAAACTGCGGACCTTCCATGCAGACGTAAGTGCCACCCAGTTTCCCGGTTACGCCTGCAACCTTACAGGCGTCGCGGACCACTTTCGCCATTTCGCCGCACACCGGATCGCCGAATCCAATGTGGACCACAATGCCGTCGCCGAAGAAAGTGTCCACGCGGTGGCGGGTGCGATCGAAAAACTGGTCTGGGATTACGAAGTCGAGCGGCTTGTGCTCTTCTTTCAACGAGCCTACGGCCGAAACTGAAACGATGCGCTCGACTCCCAACTGCTTAAAGCCGTAAATATTGGCGCGGAAATTCAACTCGCTTGGCAGCAGTTTATGACCGCGGGCGTGGCGCGCGAGAAAGGCTACTTTGCGGCCCTCCAGCGTCCCCACAATGTAGGCATCGGAAGGGTTTCCAAAGGGAGTCTTCTGTTCGACTTCGTGCGCGTCGATGAAACCCGGCATGTGATACAGACCGCTGCCGCCGATAATGCCAATCTCTGCCTTTTGCAAATGCGCTCCTGATGGGGTAGGACATCGATGCCCAGCCCCTAAAGGGGCATCCGGTTTCGAAGAACGTACGGTATCGCTAAAGCGATACCCTGATACGAAACCAGAGTTCTTTTGCAGCCTGCGAAGCCGGGCCCTACCCAAAACTGATTCACGAAACCAGTTCTACCCTTGGAAATGACTGCGGAACTGGTGATTATACAGGAGGGAAAATCATGGCTTCGGGGGTGCGGCTTTTTCTCCGGGCCAAAAGTCTGCCTCCACTCGCTTGGTGGTGTCGTCATCCAGACTTTCACTGATCAATACCGCGTCGCCGCGGACTTCAATCAGGACGACTCCCTCTTCCGTCAGCCAGGCGTGGCGCCCACGCAACGTTCGCCAGGAATCCACCGGCGGCGCCTCTTCGGCAACTTTGCCGTCGCTGCCGCTGCCCAGGCCCTGGTGTTTCTGATAGCGCTGGGCGAGAGATTTCGCATAGACGGCCGCGAACTCCGCCGCTTTCGATGGGGTCGACCAGCGAGAAACGTACAGGACACCGATGGGCGCCGATTTCTCTGCCGATTTGTCGCCTTTGGGCTTGCCGGCAAAGTAATAGCCACCGCGCCACTCCGGATAGAGAGCTGTAGCCTCGTCCTGGCCAGCGTACTGCTCTACCAAAATATCGACGTCGAACTCGCCCATGGCGCCGATATCGAAGGGATCGTAGTTTTGGAAGTCTTTCTCCAGGTCGATCATCTTCATCGGCTCCAGCTTCTCGTGCGCCAGATAGGTTTTCGGCTCCATGATTTCGCGGGTCGTCTTGGGTGGATTCTTGAACGCTCCCGCATAGGCCAGTTCCTTGCCGCCCGCCTGCAAGAGCGCGCCGGTGAAGTCGAGGCCGTAGCGATAGGGGAAGGTCAGTTCCTCTTTCAAGAAGATGGGAGCGTCGCGAAAGGCAGGAGAATCGGGCGTTCCCTCCACCATACCCTGCTTGAGCGCGTCGACAATCTGGGGCGAATCCAGCATCGTCTTTCCGGCCGGAGCCAGCGAATAGTCGAGTAACACGACCATCGCCTGGCCTTCCACTACCGCCTGCCGAGCGGACTCTTCCTCGTCGGTTTCAATATCGGCCTGGCTTGGGGCATCGCGTTTATTATCAGTATGTTCCTTCGATCCTCTCATCCATTTCTCGATGCCGAAGGACTGGTCCTGGAGGGCATGGGTCAGTTCATGCGCGAGCACAGGCTTCTGCTGATCGAGGTCTACCCAGTTCAGCAAATTCACAGTTTTCGTTTTGGCGTCGTAGTATCCCGCCACCTGCTCGCGCAGCATGGTCACGAGAAATTTGGACAGGTCGAAGTTGCGTGGGATCAACCCAAATTTCTTCAGAACCTCCGAGGAGCGTTCCAGTCGCTTGGCGTCCTTGTCGTCTCTCATGCTTTTCTCGATGTAGGACTGCACTTCGTCGCGCCCGGTCAGCCTGCGCTTCACATTGTGTTTGATCGGAAGGTCGGTATCCTGGCTGGCAAACTGCAGGATGTCGTCGACGGAGCGGAACAGTTGCTTCGCCTCTTCGGGCGAGACGATGGCCTCTGGGGTAGGAGGATTCTGGGCTGGGGCGGCCTGCGGCTGGCTCTGATTTTGAGTCTCAACCTGGAGGCCGAGGTTATCGACGTTCTTGCTGTTTGCTGGAGCCGGTGGCTGGTTTTGCGACCAGGCTCCGCAAACCAGCAATGTGAAGAGCAGGATAACTACGGTGGACTTCCACAACTTCATGTTCCCTCTACTTTAAACTTCCCTCTACTTTAAACAATGTCCGTCTCGAAAATGGACCTTGCCCCTCAGCGGCTGAAGCCGAATTCAAAACAGGGCACTTACCGCAGCGGTAAACCGCTGCGCCACCCAAAATCAAGTGCAGGCAAAATGCCGTGCTGCACACTTTTGTGGAATCCCACCCTTGCGCAAAAAACGCGCAAGGATGGGGCACCCGGCTTCTATAACCTACTAACCTTTTCGGCCACCCACTCGCCGGCTTCCTCGGTCCCCAAAGTGCCGCCGATGTCGGGTGTCGTTTTTTTCTGCTTCACGGCTTCTTGCACGGCGGCTTCAATCTTTTGCGACTCGCCGGTCATTCCCAGATGCGCCAGCATCATGGCTGCGGACAGAATCGCGCCGAAGGGATTGGCTTGGTTCTTCCCGGCAATCTGGGGCGCGGAACCATGCACGGGCTCGAACATCCCGCTTGTCTTTCCGGGATGAAGATTGGCGCTGGCGGCCATCCCCAGGCCGCCCTGCAATCCTGCGGCTAGATCGGTTAGGATGTCGCCGAACATGTTGTTGGTGACTATGACGTCGAAGCCGCGCGGATCATGCACCATCTGCATGGCGAGCGCGTCGACGTACATGTGCTGCGTGTCAATGTCCGTAAACTCGGAAGCCACTGCTTTGAAGACACGCTGCCACAGGCCGCCGGCGTGGGTCATGGCGTTGGATTTGTCACACATCAGCACGCGCCGCCTTGGCGAACCATTGCCCGTCGAGGCATCGAGCTTCTTGTGGCTGGCGCAGTACTCAAACGCATACCGGATAATGCGCTCGACTCCCTGGCGCGTGTTGATGTCTTCCTGGATGGCAACTTCGTCGGGCGTTCCCTGCTTGAAGACGCCTCCGAGATCGCCGTAGACGCCCTCGGTGTTTTCGCGGATGACGACGAAATCGAGATCTCTTGGTTCGATGCCTTTGAGCGGGCAGAGCGACGCATCCAGCAAGCGGACGGGGCGCACATTGGCATACAGGTCCATTTTGCTGCGCATGCCGAGCAGGATTTCCCTGGCATGAAGGTTGGAGGGCACGCGCGGATCGCCGAAGGCTCCGACGAGGATGGCGTCGAAATCACGGGCCAAGGTCACAAAGCCGTCTGGCGGGACGGCAACTTTGTCGGCCAGATAGCGGTCGGCTCCCCAGTCGAAGTGGGTCAGGGCCAAATCTGCACCGGCGGCCTCCATCACGCGCACTGCTTGCGGGATGACTTCCTTTCCGATTCCGTCGCCCGGAATAACGGCAATGCGCTTTTTAGCAGTCACGCTGGCAACGTTAGCACAGGCTTGCAGCATTCAGAAACCGGTTGTGTGGGGACGGGGCTTGTGCCATGTTCGCTGGATGCAGGGAGACGCGGCAAGCCGCGTCTCTACAGGGAATTGGTTCGGCGCCGGGGAGCGTCGGTGGTTCGTTATAATCAGAGATTGAACCTATGAGTTCGACGACACTTCCTGGGGCGAACCCGAGTGCGCGCGGCGTGAGTACTACGCCTGACTTCGGCGATGCTGGTGCGGAGTTCCGGGCGCTGCTCTCGGGTTGCGGCCTGTATGACCTGAGCTGGCGGGCAAAAATCGCGGTGACTGGCGGAGACCGCGTTCGCTGGCTGAACGGCATGGTGACGAACAACGTTCGCGATCTTGCCTCTGGCCACGGCGTCTATGCCTTCCTGCTGAGCGCGCAGGGCCATATTCAGGCCGATCTCTACGCCTTTCAGCGCGGCGACTTGCTGCTGGTGGATGCGGAACGCGGGCAGCGAGACAAGATAATGCAGCTGTTCGATCACTACATCATTGCTGATGATGTTGAGATTGCGGACATCAGCGACAAACTTATCGCGGTCGGGCTGACTGGACCGGAATCGCACACTGTCGTTGAACGTGCCGGTGTCGCCGTTCCTGATCTCGCGTATCTGCAATTCGCGGAGGTTGGCTGGCAGCAGCAGACTGTAACGCTCCTGCGGTCGGGCGAGGAAGCTGGCGAGTCGTGGCAAATCTGGATTGCTCCCGAGCGTCTGAGCGAACTTTGGGATGCGCTGCTTAAGGCCGGTGCGCGGCCCACGGGCACAGCTGCGCTCAATCTGTTTCGCATCGCGCGCGGTATTCCGCAATTTGGCGTGGACATACGGGAGCGCGATCTGCCGCAGGAGACGGGGCAGATGCGGGCGTTGAATTTCACCAAAGGATGCTATCTGGGGCAGGAGATCGTGGAACGCATCCGGTCGCGGGGGGCCGTGCACCGGCAGTTTACGGCGTTCGTTGTCGAGGGTCGGCTGCCCGAAGCGGGCGCGAAAATTCTGGCGGACGAAAAAGAAGCTGGGGAGGTCACCAGCGGCGCGATCTTGCCTCTGGCCGGCGGAGATCGACCGGTCGCCTTGGGTTACCTGCGACGCGAGGCTGTGGGGAAAGACTTGCGCGCGGGCGCGGCGAAACTGAAGCCGGCTTCGCTCCCCATCGGCTAGCTCTAAGAAAAATTCCAAGATCTGGTAAAACCTATGGCTCAAAAACGAAGAGAAGAAAGCGAATTCAAAGTAAGCGACAAGCGCTTGTTCACTGCCGACGGAGAACTTCGCGACATCGCGGAAGAACAAGCACCGCCTGCAGTGGCGACAACGGCTGCTGCAACAACGGTCTCGACGATTCCAGAATCCGCGCCTACAGCACCCGCTGCCGAATCGGACGTTCCCGTGCCACCGTCTGCCTCGGAACAGCAGGCGCAGCATGATGCCTATAAGCAGTCGTCGCGCGACCTGGACACGCGCGTCGAATTGAGCGGACACTCGGCCAAAGAGCTGGAAGTGAATTTTGAGCGCTTCATGGCTTCGCTTTACATGACTGCGATGATGCAGCTCGGCCTGATGCGCGAACAGGGCGGGCAGCCTGGAGTGGACTTGATTGGCGCGCGGCAAACCATCGACACGCTGGGCATGATCGGCGAGAAAACGAAGGGCAACCTCACTGCGAAAGAGCAGACGTTCCTGCAGAACTGCCTCTACGAGCTGCGCATGGCCTATGTGGAAGTCACCAACGCTCTGGCGCGTCCTCCGCAGGCGCCCGGTCCAAGCACAGGAACCAACGGCTGATGCAGGCGACTCTGACGGTACTGGGCAGCGGCACGTCGATGGGAGTTCCCACCATCGGCTGCGATTGCGCCGTTTGCCACTCGGTTGACCCGCGCGACCGGCGCACGCGGCCGTCGGTGATGATCAGCTACCGTGATCCTCAAGACAATGTCCGCCATGTCATGATCGACTCGACGCCTGATTTTCGGGAGCAGGCGCTGCGCGAACAGATCACGCAGTTGGACGCCGTGCTCTACACTCATACGCACGCTGATCACATTCTGGGAATCGACGACCTTCGGCCATTGACGTATCGGCACAAGCCCGGCAAGCTGCCGCTTTATGCCACGCCGCACGCTTGTGAGTTTTTGCGCAAGATGTTTCGTTACATCTTTGAAGCGGAGTACAAGTTTGGCGGACTGCCGCTGCTGGATTTGCATCCCATCTCGGGCCCAGTCGAACTGTTCGGCGCGCGGTTTGAGCCGATGACGGTGATCCACGGCGAAACCCCGATTCTTGGCTTCCGTTTCGGATCGGCTGCCTACCTGACCGATCACAGCGAGGTTCCGGCGGAAACGCTGGAGAAGCTGCGCGGGCTCGAAATTCTTTTTCTGGATGCGCTGCGCTACAAGCCGCATCCGACGCATTCGACGGTCGCGCAGTCGCTGAAGATCGTGGAAGAGGTAAAGCCGAAGCGCACGTTTTTCACGCACATCTGCCACGATCTGCCGCATGAAGAGACGAACGCCTCGTTGCCGCCTGAGGTGAAGCTGGCGTACGACGGAATGAAACTGGAGTTTGAGATTTGACTTCGCGAAAGGCGTCGTTGGTCGTTGGTCGTTCGTCGTTGGCGTTCGTACCGCGAAGCTAGGGAAGAGCTGCTAACGACTAACGACCATCGACGAACGACTTTTTTCTGATGCTGACTTTTCACAAACTCGACGATGTGCCCCGCGACTTTGGGCCCGCGCTGGTCAGCGTCGGGAACTTTGACGGGGTGCACCGCGCGCACCGGCATGTTCTTGACGAAATCGTGCGACGGGCAAAGACGGGGAAAACTCAAGCGGTCGTGGTCACGTTCGAGCCGCACCCAGCTCGCATCCTGCGTCCCGATCACAACTTGAAATTGCTGACCCCGCTGCCGGAGAAATTGCGGTTGCTGGAAGCTACCGGGATTGACGCGGTGGTGCTACTTCCCTTCTCGCGCGATCTTTCGCTGATGACGCCGCACCAGTTTGCCCACGAAATTCTTAAGAAGCGGCTGCACGCTTGTGAAGTTCACGAAGGCTACAACTTCCATTTCGGACACAAAGCAGCGGGGGACATTGAATTGTTGCGGGATCTGGGGCGCGAAATGGGATTTGAGGTGCACGATTATCCGGAGATGCGGCTGCGCGGGGAGCGGGTTTCGAGCAGCCATATTCGGAAACTGCTTTCTGAAGGCCGAGTGAGCCGGGCGCGGCATTTGCTGGCGGGTCCGTTCAGCATTCTTTCTACCGCTGGACGCGGGCGCGGATATGGGGCGAAATATACGGTTCCTACCATCAATCTCTCGCACTATGAAGAACTCGTGCCCAAGGATGGCGTGTACATTACGCGCACGCGAATCGGGCAGGAGTGTTTTGATTCGGTTACGAATCTTGGAAACCGGCCGACGTTTGGCACCGATTCTTTTGCCATTGAAACGCACCTGCTGAATTTTCATCCGATTGCGCTTTCAGCGGAAACTGAAGTTGAACTACATTTTCTGGATCGTCTGCGGGATGAGATCAAGTTTCCGTCGGTCGAAGCGCTGAAGGAGCAGATCGGGCGGGATGTTGGGAAGGCGCAGAGGTATTTGCGGAGGCTGGGAGGGGTGGGGGTTAGCTCCTAGACCTGAGTTCATTCTAAAATGGAGGCTGAACTTTTTGTGCGCTATTTGGTCGTGCGGGCAATCGCTATGAGATCGCTGTTCGTAATTTTTGCATGCGTTGGCCTGGCGTTAGCCGCTCCACAAAGGATGGAACCCCGAGTGCTGCTTGGCGACGCTTCATATTGTGATGCGGTCATGGTCCGTGACGGGCACATTGTGGTCGAGGAGGTCTGTATCAAGGGGACCGGCGACCAGACGAGCGGCTTTCGTAATAAGGTAACGTGGGACGGACAGGTAGCTACCCTTACTGACTCTGACGAGAAGGCCTCTGCCGAATGGATCCGTGCGCATTCGCTACTCCCACGACTCTCGAGGAAACACAGTGACATTTACTTCGATGGCAAGAAGGTAGACTTGGGTAAGGTCGATGTTGCCGACATATTCCAAGCCATCTCGTGGCAAGGCGGCGTGTTAATCTCCGGGCGGACCTATCCGCGCAGGGGATTTTTTGGGTCTTGGCCATTCAAAGGTCATTTCATTGAAGCGCGGGATCTAGAGCCGTTCTGTGGGATCTTCTTCGATCCCAACACACTGAAGGGAGAGGATTATTGGTTTAACGGAAAGGCGGATAGGCTCTTCGTTGTATTCCCCATCCCAAAATAGCGTCTTTTGAAACGTCAACCTTAAGTCCTGTAATCCACACTCCAGCTCCCCTGATACAATCGCTCTCCGCGTGGCGATTGGCCCAATCCAGCTCCTGAAGCAAGCTACTCCCGAGCAGCGCCGCACCCTGCTCGCGGCGGGTTTGGGCTGGATGCTGGATGCTTTTGACGCCATGCTTTACGCGCTGGTGCTGGCTTACGTCATGCGCGATCTGGGCATGTCGAAGAGGACGGCCGGATTTCTTTACACGCTCACACTTCTGGCCTCGGGCATCGGCGGCGTGCTTTTCGGGTTCCTTGCCGACCGCATTGGACGCAAGCGCGCCTTGATGCTCAGCATCCTGACTTACTCGGTCTGCTCGTTTTTTTCAGGCCTGTCCACAACCGTGTTGATGCTCGCAGTCTTTCGCTTCATCCTCGGACTGGGAATGGGCGGCGAGTGGAATACGGGGGCGACCCTGGTGGCGGAAACCTGGCCCGATGAATTGCGGGCCAAGGCGATTGCCATCGTGCAGAGCTCGTGGGCAATCGGTTATGCGCTGGCGGCGCTGGTCGCGGGGATCGTTCTGCGTTATGCCAACTGGCGGATGGTGTTCTTCGTTGGAATCCTGCCGGCTATCGTCACGCTTTGGATCCAGAATCGCGTTTCGGAATCGCAGATGTGGGAAGAGCATCGGCGGCTGGCAGCGCAAGATCAAAAGCTTGAACCACAGGGGGCACAGAGGACACAGGGGAATGAATCTTTCTCTGTCATTTTTCGCGCGCCTTATGGGAAGAGCACTCTCGTCCTTCTCCTGGTCAATTTTTTCGGTCTGTTTGCGTGGTGGGGGCTGTTTACCTGGATTCCTCCTTATCTTTCGCTTCCCGTGGCGCAAGGCGGGCGCGGTTTCGGCGTGATGGGCACCACCACTTTGCTGATCGTACTCAACCTGTTTGGCATGTTTCCCGGTTACATCAGCTTTGGCTGGGTTGCGGACCACCTCGGCCGCCGCAGATCTTTTATGCTCTACCTTCTTGCCGCCGCGCTTGTGGTGCCGCTTTACGCCATGGCTCGCTCGCAGGCGGCGCTGCTCGTGCTGGGGACGATTATTGCCTTCTTCGGGACGGGATTTTTCTCCGGCTCGGGCATCATCGGCAGCGAAATCTTTCCTACGCGGGTGCGGGCGCGTGCCTTGGGCTTTACTTACAACGGCGCACGCGCCCTGAGTTGTGTCGCTCCCTGGATCATGGGATGGGTCGGACAAACCAAGGGGCTAAGCTGGGCCTTCTATTTGTGCGGGGCAGGTTTCCTTCTGGCGGGTTTGATGGCGACGCAGTTGCCGGAGACGAAGGGGAGGAGTTTAGAATAGGCGGAGGAGGTCCATTTGTTTGCGGGCAATCGGCACCATGCCGAGGCCAGCAAGCTGTTTCGCGATGCGATCGAAGAGGAAAGCCCTATGGAGTAGCCGCGGAATGGCGGATTTTAGCTTCGCGGAGCGCCGCAAGTAACCTTCACCGACCACCACAGTCACCGTTACCAGAAGGCCACCCAGCCCACTACATTGGGCCATGTACCACCGTGTTTATCTTACCTATTCTGAGCCTACCAACTGAAATGGAAGTGGAGGGTGACGACATGCGTTCCTGGCGGATTAGGCTCGGTGCGGCTGTGGCTGCCGCCTTATGGTGCGTCGCTGCTTTCGCGACCCCATTTGTCGTGCTTCCAAAGGCCGGTCAACTAATGTCTCCCGACGGCCGACTGGTGGTGCGCAATGTGGAACACCAGGGCGCCGCATCGGATTTTATCGGTACCTTCCACTCGCTCTGGCTCACGGAGTTGGCTACCGGGCGTTCGCGGAAACTCTGCGACTACCTCGGCGTGGCCGCTGTAGCTTGGTCTAGCAAGGGCTCTCTTGTCGTAACGGAATATGTAGGCAAAAGGACTTCACGAGCTTGGGTTTTTTCTGCAGCTGACCTGGACGATCCCGTTATGCTCGATAAGCTCACGCTGACGCGCCTGGTTCCCGTGGAGCTCCGACCCGCTCTACGGGGAAATGACCACGTCTTCGTTGAAGCTTCGGGGGTGGAGGAAGACAGGCTCCATTTGAGAGTGTGGGGATACGGGCAGCACGATGCCAATGGTTTCCGCTGGCGCTGCGAATACGCGCTTCGCGAAAACGCTGTCTCTTGTGTTGAGGAATCCGGCTCGCAATCGGGTTTTGTCAGGCGTTCTAAATAGATAGTTGTCGGTCGTATTTCAGTTGAATGGGCAGTAATCTCTTCTTAACGGCGGTGGTAGGAAACGCGTCAACAGCACGGACATACACCGAAAATTGGCATCCATTTCCGGCAGACTTCGGGACGCTACTTCCGAAGCTGGCCGGACTTATCGACAGCACCTGCCGCTAGATCGGTGTTAGCCGGCGGATCGCCGGCAGAGAATCGACAGCTGCTGTTGCACAGGAATTGGAGCTAATGGAAGGGAGCGATTCTTCCCGACCTCGAGCGCGTGCATCGTGACAATCGCAAGTGTGCGTCGCGCGTGGATATCATGCGTATCGGACACGCCATGGCGCGACCGAAAGTGGAAGCCATCTCTTTCCAATGAACGCCGTCAAGGCCACTCGATCAGCGTGCGAAGCACTATCGAGAGCCCACGCGTATCGGCCATTCTCCGACGGTCCGTACCTGGCCAGCGCCGGCGAAACCAGGTTGTTTCTTGGAGTTCTTCAACCACGCGGCAGCTCCGGCTTGGGCATCTGCCAGTTGTTGAGGAGACATTGTCTGGCCGATGTTTTTCTTGCCTTCCTCGATCTGTTTAAGCATCGGGGCAGCCGTTCTTTCTGCAAGGAGATACCACATATAAGCGGAGACGGACGCGGGTTGGAATCCCGCGATTTTCCCATCTGTGTTGTTCGGAAAATCCTTAATCTTGGAAAAATGCTCGGCCAGACGAAGTTGTGCCGAGGGATCACCGGCCTCGGCGTCTTCGATGATCTCAGAGAGCGGGCTGCTTTTTCCAGCGGGGTCCCGAGGCTGGGCTTGTGAGTTGTTCATGGTCAGGTAGAGCAACTCGGTGCGGCTGGAGACACCCAGTTTGTCAAAAATGCGGAAGAGGTAGTTCTTGACCGTATGAGCGCTGAGGTTGAGAGCGCGAGCAATTTCGCGGTTGGACATGCCCCCGGCCACGTGCTCGATCACCTGGCGTTCACGATCGGAAAGCAGTTCGATTCCCTTGTGATTGGTGGCGCGGACGGACGGCAGGTTGGCAAAGACTTCGAGCGCCTGATCCAGATCGATGCTCCGTGCCCAGATTTGTCCCTCATGGACGCTGCGAATGCATTTGCCAAGGCTTTCCAGTCGCTCTTGTTTGGAAAAAATACCCTTCGCGCCGGCGCGAAAGCACTCCAGAACTTCCTGTGGCTTGGACGAGTCGAGCAAGATGACGCCCTTGATCCGAGGCCGGAGAGCACGCATCTCGCGCAACACTTGAGTGCCGTGGCCCGGCTGATCGTCCAAATTGTGACTGATGACCACGACGTCGATGGGCACGCGAGTGATGGCCGCCAACAACTCCTCGGAATTCGAGGTCTCAGCTACGACCTGCAGACCGCGATCGTTGCGCAGAGCGTCGGCCAAGAGCTGGGTATGCATTCGCGTGCTGTCGGCAACAACGATACTGACAAAATCTGAGCCCACTTCTCCATCGGATGGCATCGGGTCTCCTGATATTTAGTTGTACGAAGCGGAAGGAGGAAATTGAAAACGCTCCGTTCGTCAATACTATGGCCGCGGGGAGGAAGAGAAAATCAAGTCAACAAAGCCGACCACAGTCTCTTACTACAGCCGACAATGTACCACTAAACCTACGAACCGGCAAGCAAGGGGCTTGCAACCTATGCAAAAAAATGCACTATTGGTCGCGGCCCCGGTGCAGGTTGACCGGTTCTACGACGATGCGAACCAGCCACCTCCAGTTCCCGCGTCGATCTAATTATTAATCGAGGAGAAACATAATAACCTAACATTCATTTTATCAATAAGATACAAGAAGAGCCCTCGACAGATAGATTGAATCTTCGGAGGGGACTGTTCCACCCCGCAGGTGGGTATGCCACGGTTGTGCCATAGAATAATTTCTCCCAGTCGTATAGCTTGGTCATGAGAAGACCAGCCCTCGCGTGAATAGGGCTGATCTGGCCTAAGTAGTCCTACCACTTGCACGCTCTTGCACGTGACCATAAGGTTAGGCAACAAGTAACTTCCCCCAAGTAGTTCACGATACTCCCTCCCCTGAAGGTGTTGACGAAATTTCCCGCGCGATTTAGGCGGACCCAGTTCCATGGGACCCAGAGGGCGAAGCTGTGAGTAGTGCCAATCAGAGTTACGAAGTGGACAGTGGGCTGAACCAAGCGGTTTCGCAAGATGCGCTGCGCTGGTACGCGCTGCACACTAGAGCGCGCCACGAAAAAGCGATCGAGCGGCGCTTGCGCGATCAAGGTATGGAAACGTTTGTGCCGACCACGATCCAGGTGCATCGCTGGAGCGATCGCAAGAAGAAAGTAGAAGTGCCGCTGTTTAGTTGCTATGTGTTCATCCGCAGCGCTTTGAGCGCGGAAGACCGGACCCGCGTGTACCAAGTGGAAAGTGTTCACGGTTTTGTGGGGATGCGCGGTTCGAGCCTGCCGATTCCGGATGAACAGATCGAAAGCATCCAGAAAGTTCTCACCCAAACTGCGCCCTGGCGCTCGTACCCCTTTCTCAAGGTCGGGCAGCGAGTCCGGGTGCGCGGCGGAGCGATGGACGGCGTGGAAGGCGTGTTTCTGTCGGAGAACGGCGATCACAGCCTGATTATCTCCATCGACGCGATTCAAAGATCGATGGCCGTGCGAATCGATGGATACGACGTCGAGCCCGTCTGAAAAACCGGTCGCAGTCCGCAATTTAACCCGTCTCCTGGCAAGCAATCCGAGATTTTCCTTATAACCTTCCGGCTGTAACTCTTAAACATGTACCAGGCAGAAATCGAGCGAATCGACGAAGAGCTGTATTTCATTGCGGCCAGCCCCATCACACGCCGGCTGCGAATGCAAGCGGAATTGCTCTCGCACACCGACGTGCCGGTGCTGATTACCGGAGAGGCAGGGAGCGGGAAGACGACCGCTGCCCAGCTAATCCATTCACTTTCGATTCGGTCCAGCTTCCCCTTCATGCGGGTGAAGTGCGCGGTGGTGACCTCGGACCTGCTGGAGAATGAGCTATTCGGTTATGAGCACACTTCCGCCAACGGGCGGCCGGAATCGACGCCAGGAAAGTTCGAGCAGTGCGCCAAGGGAACGATTGTACTGGACGAATTCGATGCCATGCCGGTTGCAGTGCAACGGCGACTGCTGAAACTGCTGGAGACAGGCGAGTTTGTCCGTTGCGGCGGCAAGAACCCGATCCGGGCCGATGTGCGTATCATCGCGGCCGCTTACAACGACCTGGAATTGGCGGCGGCAGAGAAAAGAGTCGAGGAAGAACTGTTCTACCGTTTGAGCGTTTTCGAATTGCGCGTGCCACCCCTGCGGGAGCGGCACGCGGAAATTCCGATGCTGCTGGGGCACCTGATGAACCGGTTGGCCCGGCGCTATGGCATTCCGGCCCCGCATTTTTCCAGCGGGTTGCTGGATGCGTGCCAGCAGTACACATGGCCCGGGAACTTGCGCGAACTGGAGAACTTTGCCAAGCGCTTCCTGGCACACGGCGATGAGAGCGCGGCGCTGCAAGAATTGCACTCGCATCCAGAAAACGGGTTCGCCAATAAGAGTGAGAACGGGACCAAGAACGGAACCGCGAAAACCAACGGTCAGCTTTCGAGCATAAACCCTTCAAGCGCGCAGACATCGACAGACCAGCCGCCTCTGAAGTTGCTGGTGAGAAATGCAAAAGGCGAAGCCGAGCGTGGGGCAATTGCCGACGCGCTCGAACAGACACACTGGAACCGCAAAGCGGCAGCTCGGTTACTGAATGTCAGCTATCGCGCGCTGCTCTATAAGATCCAGGAATACGGCCTGGTGCCGCCGGCCGACTCCGCGCGACTTCTTGTTATGCGGCAACCGAAGTAGTATTCCCTTGGAACTGTTGCGATTGAACCGAGTGGCATTGAACAGCTACGATTACGAGCAAAGTTGAACCAGGGAAAGGCTGAGAAGCATTGGCTATGATGCAACCCATGACGACCCATCGAATCATTCCAGTCCTGACGCTTCTGGCGCTGCTGTCTATCGGAGCGTTCGCGCAATCCAATTCCCCGTCCCAACCTCCGGCACCCGCCGCCCCCACAGCCGATCAGCAAGCAGGCGCCAAAAAAGGACCAGGCGCACATTCGGACAGCGCTTACGTGATCGGCGCCAACGATGTCCTGGCAATCAATGTCTGGAAAGAACCAGACATCTCGCGTTCCGTTCCGGTTCGTTCCGATGGAAAGATCTCTTTGCCTCTGGTTGGCGAACTGACGGCGAGCGGTCAAACCCCGCTACAACTTGAGCAAGAGATTACCAAACGCTTGCAGAACTATATCTCCGAGCCGGAAGTCACGGTCATTGTTACCGATAGCAAGAGTCAGAAGGTGAACATCCTGGGTATGGTGGCGCGACCCGGCGCTTACTTGTTGACGAGTTCGACCACGGTGCTCGACGCCATTGCGATGGCCGGCGGTTTCAAAGACTTTGCCAAGCAGAAATCGATCTATGTTCTTCGACCGGCTTCGGACGGAACGCAGAAACGGATTCCGTTCAACTACAAAGAAGTAATCAAAGGCCAAAACCCGGACCAGAACATCCGTCTGCAAGCCGGAGATACAGTGGTGATTCCGTAGTAGTGGCGATGAGTATCCGACGCTGTTTGATTCTCGGGTGGCTGGTGGCCGGGTTGCAGGTCCTCTCGGCGGGGCAGAGTTCGGCTCCGCAAGCCCCCCCCGTCCAGAGTCCCAGCGATAACAGCAACGCACAGGCTCCGGCCGCGGCACTCTCTGCCCCGGTACTCTCTGCCATAGCAGGAATGCAGCCCGAAGGCGGCACCGAGGATGCGAGCAGCGATTTGCCCAAAATACCGGCACTGCTTGGGGGAGCTGGAATATCTTCTGCCTTCCTCTCCGAGTTAGAGCGATCAAATTACCTGCGAGCCGGGTTGAATGTGGGCGCGGTATACGACGACAACCCGCTGCTGCTCTCAAGCGGAGTGGAAAGTAATACCAGTGAAACGATCTTCCCCAGCATCAGGATTGAGGAGTCGACGTCTCGAACCCGCTGGACGCTTGGTTACGCCGGTGGCCTGACTGTGAATCAGAAGATCACGAGCCAGAACCAAGGATCGCAGAACCTGAATTTCGATTCGCAATACCGGCTAAGTCCGCACGTTAATCTACGGGTGGCAGAAAACTTTTCCATGACCACTGGATTCTTTGACGCAGGTAATGGCGCCGGGGTCATCGGTTCTGGCGGGCCGAACGCCAGTTTGATTGCTCCATTGTCCACACAAAGATCCAGCACGACGACCGTCGAGACGAACTACCACTTTGCCTTGAACGATCTGATTGGGGCGAGCGGGTCGTTCTATGATTTACATTTCACGAACGTTCCCGCAGGAACGCTGCTGACGGATTCGCAAGCCGCCTCGGGGTCTGCGTTTTGGCTGCATCGGCTGTTTGGCGAAGACTGGGGCGGCGTAAGCTACCGTTTCGATCGGATCACCTTCAATGCCGGCAGCAGCGAAACCCAGGTCCATAGCTTTTTCGTGATGAATACACTGAGCCTTTCGAACCGATTCACACTGACTGGCTTTGCAGGTCCTCAGTATCTGGAGAATCAGGGCTTGGCACCGGGCGGGATGCCGATTAGCCAATCCAACAATTGGGCGGTTGCAGGCGGAATAGAAGGCGGCTGGGCGAACCAGAGAACGAGTGCGACGGCGGGATTCTCTCGAAACATTAGCGATGGCGGCGGTCTTTTGGGTGCGGTCCGTTTGCAGACCGTTCATGGCTCCTTCCGTCGCGAACTGGTTCCGGGTTGGGCGGCTGCTCTCACCGCGAGCTACGGAACGAATCAATCGCTTATCGTGCCTTCGGCGACGAGCGCGAGTTCAATCAATTTAACTTCGGCAGGTATCTCTCTGGAGCGTAACGTCGGGAAGAGTCTCGGGCTACACTTGGGTTACGCTCACGACTTTCAAGAGCAGCATTTTGTATCGACAATACCAACCCTGGCGCAGGATGCGAGCAAGAATCGATTCTTTGTGACGCTCTCGTATCAGTGGGCCAAACCTTTAGGAATGTAGCCATGGAAGAAGAACTGCAAGAATCAACCGAGCTACCCGATTTTGCCGAGATCAAGGGAATCATTCGCCGCCGGCGATGGCAATTTCTCGTGCCCTTTTTCTGCGGCTGGGCGCTGGTGTGGGGAGCCAGCTGGCTGATTCCTTCAACCTACCGGTCGGGCACGCTCATTCTGGTCGAGCAGCCTTCCGTGCCGGAGAAATATGTTGTCTCGAACATCGACAGCGACATTCAGCAGCAACTGGACAGTATTACGCAGCAAATTCTGAGCCGCACGCGTCTACTCCGCATTATTGACCATTTAGGTCTCTACGCTCAGGAGCGGAAGCACAAGAGCCAGGACGATCTGGTCGAGATTATGCGCAAGGACATCGAGATCGAACTCTCGCACGGCGATGACAGGAAGCTCTCAGCCTTCAACATTTATTACGCGAGCCGCGATCCGAAGATGGCGCAACTGGCGACGGCCGAGCTCGCGAACCTGTTCATCACGGAGAATCTTGAGCAGCGGGCGCAACGCTCGGAAAATACGACCAACTTCCTCGAAGATCAGCTCGAGCAGGCGCGCGCGAAACTGGCGGAACAGGAAGCTAAAGTACGCGTTTTCAAAGATCAGCATCTGGGCGAGTTGCCCAGCCAGACGCAAAGCAATCTCCAGATATTGACCGGCTTGCAGAATCAGGTGCAAGCGAACGAAGACTCGCTGAACCGGGCCAAACAACAAAGCACCTATCTGGAGTCGTTGATCAATCAATATCGCGCCCTAGATAACACTGCGAAGCACAGCGTTGACGGGCCAGCCGGACTGGCCGAAATTGACAAAGAGCTGGATCAACTGAAGGCGCAGCTAGCGGATTTGACGTCTCACTACACCGACAAGTATCCCGACGTTCGCAAGACCAAGGAACAGATTGCCCGGATGGAAGCAATGCGTGAAAGGGTCGTCGCGGAAATGAATCGTCCGGCGAACAGTCCCAGTCCGGAAGCGGCCGCGAATGCGCCGCTCGATCCGAAAAGCGCGCCGCTGCTGGAGCTGCAAAGTCAGCTGAAGGCCAATCGTGTAGAAATCGCGAATCGGCAAGCGGAAATTAAAGACGAGCAAAGCAAGATCGGCGAATATCAGGCACGGCTGAATATGGCCCCGGTGATGGAACAGCAGTTCGCGGATATCACCCGCGACTATGACCAGTCGAAGATCGATTACGAATCGCTGCTGGCCAAGAAGAACCAGTCGGAGATGTCGACCGACCTGGAGAAAACGCAACAAGGCGAGCATTTCCGCATGTTGGATCCGCCGAATCTTCCGGTAAAACCCTACAAGCCGAACCGTCTGCTGCTGTGCGGCGCCGGACTAGCGGTCGGCCTCCTTCTCGGTGGAGGCTTCGCCTTCGGCCAGGAAAAGCTGAGCGGCAAGATCTACAGTGAGCGCGAGATCAAGAAGCTGGTTCCCTTCGAGGTGATCGCGGAAATTCCGCCGATCGAGAGCGAGCGGGAACAGTCGTCCAACCGGCGCGGCGCCTGGATCGCGGGCGCGGCAGCGGTCGTGATCGTGGGTTTCATCCTGTTAGGATCGGCAGTAACGTATTTGTACGGCTAGAAATCATGTACAAGAGCTTCTACAACCTGCAGCGAAACCCGTTCGAAATCACACCGGACCCGTCCTTCTTGTTTCCGACGACTCGGCACAACGAGGCGCTCGCTTCGTTGTACTACGGAGTGACGGCGCACCGCGGATTTGTAGTTTTGACGGGCGAAGTGGGCACCGGGAAGACGCTCATCCTGCGCTCGCTGCTGGGGTTACTGCAGCGACGCAACGTTGCCTTCGCTCTGATTTTTAATCCGACGCTTTCGCCTCTGGAATTCATGCGCTATATCGCGCTCGATTTCGGGTTGCCGGTTGCGGGCAAGGCCAAAGACGAGATGATCCACGTGCTGAACGCCTTCCTCTTGCAGAGACATCAGAAGCGATTGACGACGATTCTGGTGGTGGACGAGGCTCACCTCTTGTCACCGGAAATACTGGAAGAGATTCGACTTTTGACAAACTTGGAAACCTCGCAGCAAAAGTTGCTGCAGATCGTGCTGGCAGGTCAGCCGGAACTCGATCAAAAACTCGATTCCCATGAACTCCGACAGCTCAAACAGCGGATCGCGCTGCGCTGCCATCTCGACCCGCTCAATCCGAACGAAACCAGGGAGTACATGCGCCGCCGTCTTCGGATTGCGGGAGCGCCGGCAGCCAGCGAGATTTTTACCGGGCCTGCGATCGAGGCTGTGTTCGTCCACTCACGCGGCATTCCGCGGCTGATCAACACCATCTGTGAGAATGCACTGCTTTCCGGCTACGCCAAACACGCGCCTACGATTACATCCGAGATCATTGAAGGCGTCGCGCGGGATTTGCGGCTGGGAGTGATGTCCGTGGACCCGAGGGGCAATGGCGGGGCCCGCGTGGCGGAAGAACTGGAGCAGAAGGAACTCCTGTTGGCGGTGAAGACCCTGCTCGAAGTGCGTGACCGTCTGCAGCAAGCGCAGACGAAGGGCAGGCTGCAGTAGGAACAGGTTTCTTCCACATGAGCAATATATTTGAAGCGTTGCAGCGAGCGGAGGCCGAGCGGTCAGGGGGAAGCCTGCCGACAAACGCCGACTCGGTCGCGGATCTGCTGCAAAAGGTTGAACAGGAAATCGATATCAAGCAATCTATTTCCGGATTGCCGGCGTCGGCGAAATTTGAGTCTCCGGATGCAGGTTCGTTTGCCTCCGCGAAAGTACTCTTGCCAGCACCCGCGGCAGATTCCAGGCTGGTGTGCCTGACCGATCAGGGCAGCCTGGCGGCCGAAAAGTTTCGCGTCCTGGGATTGAAGTTGCGACACCTGCGCGAACGCCGCAAGCTCAAACGTATCGTCATTACCAGCTGCATCCCAGAAGAAGGGAAAAGTCTGATCGCATCCAACCTTTCGCTGAATCAATCCCGAAGCAGGATTCTCAACACTGTGCTGATCGATGGAGACTTGAGGCGGCCCGAGTTGGCAAGCCGTTTCGGCTTCCATCGTAACCTGGCGGGACTCAGCGAGGTTCTCCGTGGAGAACGACAGTTGTCAGAAGTTGTCTACAAGCTCGAGGGCTCCGGCCTCTGGTTCCTGCCTGCAGGCATGACTCCCGAGAATCCAATTGAGCTCATGCAATCGGGACGGCTCCAACAGTTGCTGGAACAACTCGAAACATTTTTCGATTGGATTATCGTCGACACCCCTCCCATTCGTCCCTTGGCGGACACCCCAGTGTGGATAAAGATGGCCGACGGAGTGTTGCTAGTAACTCGCGAGGGTGTGTGCGAGAAGAAACAACTCGAGCGGGCGATGGAGGTCATTGACCGTTCTACGATGCTGGGTTTGGTTGTGAACAGCTGTAGCAGCAATGAGCAGAAGTATTATTATGCACGGTACGGTACGGCGGCGAACGATGAGGAGTCTCCCTCACCCGTAGCCGAAAACTGAGACTTAGCTTCTTCTTCCCCTTAACTCAATCTCCCCCATCAACTCAATCTGTCAGTAAAGCTACATTGGCCTTCTTGCCATCGGTAGCCCAAGGAGATCGATCCGTGTCAACTACATCGACAAAACCGCGATCCGCGAAAGGCTTGTCTCAACCGCAGAATGGGTTGGACCTAAGCGAAGTCCTCACCGAAGAGGTTTTCCGCCGGATGATCTCGCTGGAACGGAAGCGTAGCGAGCGCACGCAGCGACCATTTGTCCTGTTGCTGATGGACACGGGGCGCACTCAGCCGACAGAAAAGAATGGCCGGATTCTGCTCGACATTCTTTCCGCGCTACAGACTGCCACGCGCGAAACCGACGTCATGGGCTGGTACGAAACGAACTCTGCCGTGGGGGTGATGTTCACCGAGATCATGCTGGAAAACAATCTCATCCTCAGTACCATCCTTGCCAGGATCAGTGAAGTCCTCCGAGATCGGCTCACGAGCGAGCAGTTCAGCCAGATCAAGTTCTCGTTTCATTTATTTCCGGAGGAGTGGGATCCGAACAATCCCGAGCGCCAGAGCAACCCGACACTCTATCCCGATCTGTACAAGCGCGACGGAGCTAACCGACTGGGACGCGCAATGAAGCGAGGCATGGACGTTCTGGGAAGCCTTGTGCTTCTCATCGTATCGTCGCCGGTCTTTTTCGCAATTGCCGCAGCCATCAAGCTGACTTCGCGTGGACCGGTTCTGTTCCGTCAGCAGCGCATCGGTGAACACGGAACGCCATTCACCTTCCTGAAGTTCCGGTCGATGTACGTAAACAACGATGCCAGCCAACACGAGGAATACGTCCGCAAACTGATCGCCGGCCAGGCAATCAAGCAACCGACTAATGGCACGGGCGAAGGTATTTTCAAGCTCACCAACGATGCTCGTATTACTCCGGTGGGGAATTTCCTGCGACGCACCAGCCTGGATGAATTGCCGCAATTCCTCAATGTACTGCGAGGTGACATGTCATTGGTCGGGCCTCGTCCCCCGGTACCTTACGAGGTGGAAGCCTATGCGACTTGGCATCGCCGCCGCTTGCTCGAAGCTAAGCCGGGAATTACGGGGCTCTGGCAGGTTCACGGGCGCAGCCGGGTGGGTTTTGATGACATGGTCCGCCTGGATTTGCGCTATGCGCGCAATTGCTCGCCTTGGCTCGATTTGAAAATTCTGCTGCAGACTCCAAAAGCAGTGATTGCCGGGAACGGGGCCTGCTAGCTGTCCCCGAACTTCCTTTTGACTCTTCCCCCAAATAGGTCATCGTCCATACAACGACACTCCCCTCTTGTTCGGTTCTACACAGTTACTCATCAGGGTGAAATCTTATGATTAGGTTTGGTGTTATCGGCTACGGATATTGGGGGCCGAATATCGTTCGCAATCTACGAGCCTTGGAAGATTGCCAGGTCGTAGGGATCTGCGATCAGACTCCCGCAGCTCGCAAACGCATACAGGCGGCAAATCCTGGGATTCCAGTCCACAGCGACGCAAACGACTTGATAAAGTCGCCCGACGTGGATGCCATCGCGGTCATCACCCCGGTGTGGACCCACTATGAACTAACCAAGGCCGCTCTTGAGAACGGCAAGCATGTGTTCGTGGAAAAGCCGTTTACCAGCAACGCATCGCAAGCGGAAGAACTGATCAACCTCGCGGAGCGGAAAGATCTTCAGATCATGGTGGACCACACCTTTCTTTTTACGGGAGCGGTCCGCAAAATAAAGAAGCTGCTCGCGGAGGGGACGCTCGGCAAGCTCTACTACTACGATTCGACCCGAGTTAACCTGGGGCTCTTTCAGCACGATTGCAACGTGATTTGGGATCTCGCGCCGCACGACCTCTCGATCATGAACCACCTGCTGGACAAAGACGCGGAGGCCATCTCGGCCACCGGGCAAGCGCACCTCAACGGGCACGAAGATATCGCCTTCCTCACGGCGTACTTTCCCGATAATGTGATTGCACATATCAACGTGAACTGGATTTCGCCGGTCAAGATTCGAACCACGCTGATTGGCGGCGAAAAGAAAATGCTGGTGTGGAACGATCTTGAAGTGGACGAAAAGCTCAAGATTTACGACAAGGGTGTGGACGTGAAGAGCCGGGAAGGTGTGTACAACTTGCTGGTCAGTTACCGCTCCGGGGATATGTGGGCGCCTCAAGTGGAGCAGGTCGAGGCGCTGCGTTTGGAATTGGGGTATTTCGTGGAGTGCATCCGGAAAAGCGAAAAGCCGTTTAACGACGGCCGCGCCGGGCTGAAGGTGGTTCGGATGCTCGAAGCAGCCAGCGAGTCGCTCGCCAAACGGGGGACGTTGGTTTACCTGGACCGCGACGGTCGGCCGCAATCCTCCGCTCGGGAGATCGCAGCTTGACGTTCGTCGCACTCCTCCACGCCTGGTTGTTTTTCGCCTTGTAACCAGCGAAATCCTAGAGACATACGGGAAAAGATTATGGATACGTATCTAAGCATCGCTCCGAGCGTGAAGTTGGGGCGAGACGTGAAGCTTTCAAAGTTCATCAATCTCTATGGCTGCGAAATCGGCGACGAAACCAAAATTGGCGCTTTTGTCGAGATCCAGAAAAATGCGAGCGTGGGAAAGCACTGCAAGATTTCGAGCCATACTTTTATTTGTGAAGGCGTGACCATTGAAGACAACGTATTCGTTGGCCATAGCGTCGCCTTCATCAACGATTCCTACCCGCGATCGACTACGGCCGAAGGCGGTCTGCAAACCGAGTCCGATTGGAAAGTCGAGAGGACCCTGGTGAAGAAGGGGGCTTCGATCGGTTCGGGTTGCACCATCCTGGCGAACATCACCATTGGCGAAAACGCCTTGGTAGGCGCCGGGAGCGTCGTAACCAAAGATGTTCCTGCCAATGCCATCGTCGCCGGCAATCCGGCACGATTTCTTCGCTATATCGAACAGACTACGGAGGTCACCAAGTGAGCGTTTCCAGCATTCCTTTTCTTGATCTTGTCACTCCACATGTTGAGCTCGAGGCGGAGCTCACAGCCGTTTTCCAACAGGCACTGCGCACCGCGGGCTTCATCGGTGGCTCGATGGTCGAGAATTTTGAAAAAGAGTTTGCCGCGTTCTGCAACACGGAACGCGCAGTTGCAGTGAACAGCGGCACCGATGCTCTCCGTTTCGCGCTGATGGCGGCCGGTATCCGATCAGGCGACGTCGTGGTTACCGTTCCAAACACGTTCATCGCGACGACGGAAGCGATTTCGCAGGCAGGCGCACTGCCGGAGTTCGTCGATATCGACGAACGCACCTACAACATGGATCCCAAGAAACTGCACGAGTACCTGGAGACGCAATGCACGGTTTCTGCGGATGGGAAACTCGTCAGCAATCGGAGCAATCGGCCGGTCACTGCCATTGTCCCGGTTCATCTTTATGGGCAGATGGTGGATATGGACCCGATTCTCGAACTGGCGGAGCAGTATCGCCTGATCGTCATCGAAGACGCGTGCCAGGCCCACGGCGCCGAATACTTCTCACGAAAGCACAATCGGTGGTTCAAAGCCGGTTCAATGGGTCGCGCCGCTGCTTTCAGCTTCTACCCGGGGAAAAACCTGGGAGCCTGTGGCGAAGGTGGGGCAGTCACCACGAATGATGCGCGCATTGCCGATGCCGCCAAGATGCTGCGCGATCATGGCCAGGCCAAGAAGTATTACCACGACGTCGAGGGATACAACGGGCGTCTCGATGCAATCCAGACTGGAATCCTGAGTGTGAAGTTGAAACACCTGCCGGAGTGGAATGCCAAGCGTCGCGAGAGAGCTGACGAGTACAAGCGCCTGTTTGCGGCTTCGGAAGGCGGAATCGAGGCTCCATTCGAACCTTCCTGGTCTCGCGCCGTGTATCACCTCTATGTGATCCGCAGCAGCGACCGCGAAGGCCTGATGAACCACTTGAAGAAGGCCGGCATCGGGACAGGAATTCACTATCCAATTCCGCTGCATCTCCAGAAGGCTTATGGTTCGTTGAACTATCGTCTGGGCGATTTCCGGATGTCTGAGAAGGTGAGCGCGGAGATCGTTTCGTTGCCGATGTTCCCCCATCTGACCGCGGAGCAGCAGGTTCGCGTCGTGGACGAGATCCGGAAGTTCAGGGTTATGCCGGCTGGTTCCGAGCTGTGGAAGGCTCAGGGAGTTGAAGTGGGGGCGGGAGAGCGCGCGACCTAGACACTACAAGCGATCCTCTCTACCGAGAATCGATGAGACAAAACAGAACCAGCAGTGCCGTAACCATGGAAAAGAAATATATGCGATTCGGCACTTCAGCTACAGTGTTGATAGGGAGCTCGATGCTTTTCGGTTTCGATCCGGAAGATCTGGAGCTGATCCGGGCGCCGAAAGTTCATTTTTCCATGTTTATTCGGAGAGCCCTCAACTATGGATTGTAAGAAGACACCGATCCTCTACATCGCTGGCTATGATCGAAGCGGCAGCACCGTCCTCGATCAAATATTGGGACAAATTCCGGGCTGGTTTACCGTTGGCGAGCTTGCAGACTTTTGGGGCTGGGGACCCCTACAGCTGTGCGGCTGCGGCCGCGTCCTCAAGGATTGTGACTTCTGGCGGCAGGTCTTTATAGAAGCTTTTCAGACGACTCCTGACCGGTTTGATTTTGCAGCGGCTTCAACCTTGAAAAATCGCTGCGCTCGATCCCGCCACTTATTCCTTCTTACGAATTCGCTAATGAGAGGATTTGTAAAGCCTTCACTCGATGCATATGTAGATCTGACGAGGAAATTTTATCAGGCTGTCAACGCGGTTGCAGGCGCGAAAGTCGTGGTCGATTCCTCGAAAAGACCTTCCCATGCTTACCTGTTGCAGCTAACCGGCGCCGTTGACTTGTTTGTCGTACATCTCGTGCGCGATCCGCGTGGATGTACATACTCCTGGCTGAAGAGCAAACGCCATCCCAATTCCGCGATTGGTGAGCTCCCCAAATTGCACCCGGCAGTAACCTCGTTGGACTGGATTTACACCAACAGCGCAATCAGGAAACTCTGGGGTTCTTCAGAAGGACGATATCTCGTCGTACGTTACGAGGACTTTATTGCTCAACCCGAGGATAGCGTACGCCGGATCATTCAGTTTGTCGGACAACCTGCAACGCGTCTTCCCTTTTTGTCTCACCACACAGTGTCCTTAGCGCCCACTCACGGCGTGTCAGGGAACCCCGTGCGGTTTGACACCGGACCAGTGCAACTGACACTTGACGAAAAATGGCGCACAGCGATGAGGCCGATGCACAAATTACTTGTAACGGCGCTGACGGGTCTGACTTTGCCGACATTTGGATACAGTGTCCAGTCCAGTGCAGGGCCAACGGCGACCATACCCTGCGATAAGCGTAAACTCAACGAGCGATGCAAAGATGTCTCCTTTAGAGAAATTAGCTGATTTTCGAGCAACGAGTCTGGAGAACATGGCAAGAATTGAGTCAACAGGCAAGAAGATCTGGGTGGATCTGGATAATTCTCCCCACGTTCCTTTCTTTCGGCCAATCATCGAGGAACTGAGAAGCCGTAACTATGAGGTACTGGTGACCGCTCGGGACGCGTACCAGGTGCGAGAGCTTATTGAATTTTACGGGGTCCCGGCGAGGGTTGTGGGGAAGCATTACGGAAAACACAAGATCTGGAAAGCACTGGGAACCTGCAGGCGCGCTCTGGCATTGGCTAGCATAGTGCGAAAAGAAAAACCAGACCTCGCGATTTGTCACGGGTCGCGTGGAATGTTAATAGCATCCCAACTCCTGAAGATTCCCAACCTGGTAATGGTTGATTACGAATTCACTGCAAAAGTACCATTATTCCGCGCGACCTGGCTCATGGTTCCCAGTGTGGTCTCGGAAGACGCCTTCGGACCCGGTCGCCGAGTCATTAAGTACCCAGGCATCAAAGAAGATGTTTATCTATCGAGGTTCTCTCCTGATCAGACGTTGAGAAGACGTCTCGGTATAGCGCCGGACGACTTGCTCATCACGGTGCGTCCTCCCGCGACCGAAGCTCATTATCACAATCCAGAAGCAGAGAAGTTGCTAATCGAGGCACTCCACTGGGCTGTGGCCGAACCCAGCAGCAGAGTGCTTCTTCTCCCCAGAAACAAGAGACAGGAAGCCGAATTGCGGTCGGCATGGGCTGAGGACATTGCGTCCGGCAAAATTGTGATTCCGGAACATGTCGAAGACGGGCTCAACCTGATCTGGAACTCTGATCTCGTGATCAGTGGTGGAGGAACGATGAACCGGGAAGCGGCCGCCATGGGTGTTCCTGTCTATAGTATCTTCCGAGGAAAAATTGGGGCCGTGGATCATTACCTTGCAGAGCAGGGGCGCCTCGTGCTGCTCGAAACCGTGGAAGATGTCAGGACGAAAATCAAGGCTGTGCGCCGGGAACGGCCGCGGCAGCTTCTGAACGGGTCTAACAGTCCTGCGCTCGAAACGATTGTTCGCGACATTGTCTCGATCGTGGAGGGGCGTTTCCTGTGGAACCAACCAGATAGGCAGATAGGGGCCACAGCCAGGATGCCGTGAGTGTGTGATTGTGTGTGAATCTGGACAACCGGCAGCTTGGCCAACGGGAGCCGTGGCATGTACTTCTGGCATCTAGACCGCGAAATCCCCTTCGCCGACAATGAGTTAAGCGTGTACAGCTCACCCCCGGAGGAATACATGCGCGCAGTTCGCAAGCTCCTGTTTATTGTCGGTTTCATCGCGATCGTGTCGGCTGGATCAGCCTTTGGCTCCGCTGCCAACATCTACATCACCCAAACCGGCAGCCCCAGCGGGAACTGTACCACCAACGTGCAGACGCCAGCCTTTGTCACCAATGCGGCGAATTGGGGAACAGGTGGATCCCAGATTGGGCCAGGAACTACAGTCTTGTTTTGTGGCACGTTCACGCTAACGACAGGGACATCCCTGGCGAGCTTTTTGGGCAGTGGCACTGCCGCAAACCTTATTACCTTCCAACTGGACACAGGCGCAGTGATTCAATCCCCTGCCATGGGCAGTGCTTCTTCGGGAGCGTTCAACTGTAGCGGCAAAAGTTACGTGGCCGTTGACGGTGGCACGAACGGCATCATTCAAAATACCGCGAACGGAACCGGGCTCGCGAATCATCAGGCCAGTCAAGGGCTTTACTTTGTCAACTGCACAAATGTCATCGCCAAGAATCTCACTATCCAGAACATCTATGCCAACCTGGGAAGCAGCTCCGGGGCGACTGACACAAACGGCGTGAACTCCGATGACATTCTCTTTGATGAAGGCAAGTCGACCAACGATCAGGTATTAAACAACAAGCTCAGCAGCGCTCGTACTGGAATAAATGTCGATTTCGACGGCGGGGGCGATGCCAGCAACTTCGTGATCTCGGGGAACACGATCAGCGACAACGGTTGGTCTGTGAATATGGGTGCGGATAACGCCGCGTCAACCGCTGCCGGCGTGGTAATCGCCAACAACAATATCTCGAATTGGACCAACTGGCAGTTCCCATACTCGACGTACCACACAGACGGTCTCATCCTTTATAACGATGTGACAGGCGGCTCGCTTCTCACTTTCCAGATTTATAACAACTACTTCACGGGCACGCTCGGAGCCGGATCACCTACCGGATACATCGCTTGCGGGTTAATGTCTACCTGTGCCATCTTCAATAACCTACTGGTGGATACGGGAACGAATGCCTGCTACGGATATATATGGTTGTACGGTCATAACGGACCGGATTCGGTTTACAACAACACTCTTGTAGGTTCAAGCGCTGCCTCCAACATAGCGGTGACGCTGGGTGACCCCGGCCCTGGCTCGGCGACGAGTTCTGCCTTGACCGTCAAGAATAATATTTTCATCAATGTTGGGAGCGGTCTTCATGACTACCAAAACCTAACCTCGGATATTGTGGCATCCGATCGGAATATTTGGCGCACAGGGGCCGGCGCTGCTCCCAACATGTCAACTAATGACAGCACGTCAATTTCCTTTGCTACATGGCAAAGTGATGGGTTCGATACCAACAGCGTGAACAGCGATCCCAGCTTAGCGGCGAACTATATGCTAAACGCAGGTTCTCCCGCGAAAGCTCTGGGAGTGAATCTAAATAGTCTCGGCCTTCCTGCCCTCGACCTGGACAAGGCTGGATGGTCCCGTTCCTCGACCGCAGCCTGGGATGCCGGAGCGTACCTTTACATGGGGCTTGCTGCGGTAGTGCACTGACCTTATCTAGTTGTGAGTAAAAGAAGATTCTGACCGCCATTCTGGGACACTTTCCAGAACAGAGATGTTAATGCGGCAGAGAAGCAACCGTCGATTCTCCGAATAAGGCGCGAAATCGGGACCAGCAAGGGGAATGCGCCTCCTTCACCCTCCAAGTTCAATAAGTCTAATAGCTAGGGCTTAAGACATCGTGGAAATCAAACAATCTAACGGCAGCTCCTCCTTCGTGGGGAATCTGCGGAAAAAGCTCCTGGGCGGCGGTGGCCTCAGGGGCCATGCCTTCCGCGGCGGCACGTGGCTGGGCATCGGTGCCGCATTTGAACAGGTGTTCCGTTTCGGACGAAGTGTGTTGCTTACTCGCTTGCTTGCTCCTGAAGCGTTCGGAGTCATGGCAATCGTTTATTCGGCGAGCTCCGTTGTTGACATGATTGCAGAGATCGGTGTGAAAGAAGCGATTATTCAAAATCCGAAAGGCCAGGACGAGCAGTTCGTAAACTCGGCCTGGTGGCTCGCTTTTTGCCGGGGGGTTGGGATCTACGTGCTTCTTTTTGCGGCCGCTCCCTGGGTTGGAAACTTTTATGGGAACCCGGAAGTGGCGCCCTTGATGCGTGTTGCTTTGTTGGCCATAGTCTTCCGGGGAGCACAGAGTTCGAGGGCTTATGTTGCGCTAAAGGAGATGAAGTTCAAGCAGTGGGTCATGATTCAGTCCGGAGGCGGGGTCTGCGGGTCTTTGATTGTGGTCGTTCTGGCTTTGTTTATTAGAAGCGTTTGGGCCCTCGCAATCGGGTATGCCGCGGAGTACTGTATTCGATGTATAGCATCCTATGTTATCTGCCCGTTTCGACCCAGGTTACAACTCGATAAGGACTCCCTCAGGGCGTTGCTTCACTTTTCAAAGGGAGTGTTTGGCCTCTCATTCTTAAATCTTATCTTCTCTCGAGCCGATATTTTTGTCCTGGGTAAGCTCTATCCTGCCGCTGAATTGGGCATCTATACCATGGCTGTCTATTTGATCCAGGTTCCCACCGGGTTCATCATGGGCGTGCTGAATCAGACCTTGATGTCCAGCTTTGCACGGATCCAGGAGGATTCCGCTCGCATAAACCGTATTCTTGTACGAGTGACATCCCTGCTTCTCATATTCGGAATGCCGACCCTCGTCTTCATCGTCCTTAGCAGCCGGAGTCTGCTTTCGTTGCTTTATGGCTCCCGTTATGCAGCGGCTTCTTTGTCCTTCACGGTCGCTGCTATAGTCGCGATTATCAACCTGGCGAACAACCTGATCACGATGGTTTTCTATGGGACGGGGCGCCCGTACCTTCACCGCCGCTGCGTCTTGATTATGGCGATACTGATGGTTGCAACGATTTACCCCGCGGCGCGCCATTTCGGGCTTGTCGGCGGACAATTAGCTGCGCTCGCGTCAATTGTCGTCGGCTATCTATCACAGCTTGTAGGCGTGCGGCGACTGACGAGGCTGGACTTGGCTGGTTACGCGAAATCATTCCCGTTCGTGCTAGCTGTATCTTGCGGAGTGCTTGGGGCGTTGTGGGGTGTTCGCCAGTTGATAGTGACGAACCAACCTTTCGTGAATCTTTTGTTCGGTGTGTCCGGGTGCATACTGGCGCTTGGTTGTTGCGGAAGGGTGCTTCTGCGGCAGCTGGGCACAGAAAGTTGAACCCTGGAAGTTCGTCCATTTTGTTCGAACAACCCAGACTTAGTCTTCCTGTTCGCCGAGAGTAGCAACGAACTACGTTGCCTCCGGGGCGTCGTAGGGAGCGCACGACAATCTTGATCGATCTAAACGCAGACGAGGTAGTCAGCCGAAAGGCTATTGCATAGGCACGGTGCGGATAGCGCCGTTTCCGTTGGTTCGCGGAGAAAAATGAATTCACGATTCGAGATGCCGAATAACTACTACTTTGGCTCCGCGGGGGAGACTTTCATTACCCCGCTGTCCATCGGCATCCTGCTTGTGGCGGCGATTCTCATTTTTGCGCTTCCGCGCAGATACGCGATTGTACCCTTGCTCGCCGCGGGTTTATTGATCTCCTTTAGACAAGACATAATTGCTTTTGGCCTCCATTTTCCTATATTGCGCATCCTGATATTGATCGGGTTGAGCCGTTGTTTGCTTCGGCGCGAGTTTTTGTCCGGCCGCATGACTTCGCTCGACAAGGTAGTCCTAGGGTGGGCGGTGTGCAATGCGGTCGCGTTTTCGCTTCTTTGGGGAGAATTGGGCGCCGTGACCAACCGGCTTGGCTTCCTGTGTACAAATCTGGGAGCGTACTTCCTTCTTCGGATCTTAATCCGTGACAAGGCAGGTGTGGTACGCACCATCAAGGTGTTGGCAGTTATCGTTGCGATCATTGCGCCCCTTATGTTGGCCGAACACGTTACCGGACACAACGGATTCACGGTTGTGGGCGCTCGAGATCTTGCAGAGGTGCGCGAAGGGTCGATCCGGGCGCAGGGGCCCTTTGCCCATCCCATTATCGCCGGCACATTTGGTGCGATGCTGATGCCATTGTTCGTCGGCCTGTGGTGGCGTGGCGATCGGAACCAGATCCTGTTGGGATTAGGGATCCTCGGATCGACGGCGATGACGATAGCGTCGGCCTCAAGTACTCCGCTGATGACCTATGCCGCTGGCATACTCGCCCTGTTGCTTTGGCGCGCGAGGAAGCAAATGCGGGTGTTCCGCTGGGGACTCGTCATCATTCTGGTTGCGCTGCAACTGGTAATGAAGGCTCCAGTCTGGTTTCTTATCGCCCACGTCGGCGGCGCAACGGGGGGAAGCGGATTTCATCGAGCCTCGTTGATCGACAATTTCGTTCGGCACTTCGGGGAATGGTGGCTCATCGGAACTCAGAATAACGCCGATTGGGGATACTTCATGTGGGACGTGGACAACGCTTATGTGGGCGCTGGCGTTGGGGGCGGTCTGATCACGTTTATCTTATTTATCGCCATATTGGTTTATGCGTACAAGAAAATCGGTATCGCAAGACGACTCGCTGAGAAGTCCCCTAATGATGCGCATCTGATATGGTCTATCGGCGCCGTTTTGTTCGCCAATACCGTGGCGTTCTTCGGGATATTTTACTTTGATCAGGGTATCCTTGCCTGGTATGCCTTGCTGGCGATGGTATCGGTTACAACGACGTTTGTCGCTAAGGAAAAGAGCGTTTCGCGCCAGTTCGACCTCTCTGATGCGAGTATCTCGCCTTTGCCGGTGCCGGCGGCCCCGGCTGGCGTTCCAGTCGGAGAGCTCGGCCCAACGGGGCTGTTCAAATGAATCCAGGTAATGCTGATCCTGTTGTTTCCGTCATCATCGTGACTTGGAATGGGAAGAAGTATGCCCTGGAATGCCTCGAATCCCTGTTAGAGCGAGGGAACGCTCTATCGATGGAGATTATCGTGGTCGACAATGCTTCGACCGATGGCACACCAGAAGCCATCCGTGAACAGTTTCCGCACGTTTTACTGATTAGGAATGACGCCAACCTTGGCTTTGCAAGAGCCAACAATATAGGGATCGCCCGCAGCCGTGGGAAGTACGTCTGCTTGGTTAACTCCGATGTTGTGATTCCTTCCGGATGCCTGCACAAAATGGTCCAATATCTTGCATTGCACCCTGATATCGGACTTCTTGGGCCTAAGATGCTCAGTCCCAACGGCGGGATCGGACTCTCAGTCATGCGGCTTCCAACGGTGTCGAACACAATCTGTTGCGCGCTGGGACTTCACTGCATTTTTCCAGCTTCACAGTTGTTCAGTGGATTCCTAATGGAAGGTTATGAATACGACCGTACAGAGGATGTAGAGGTGCTGACCGGATGGTTTTGGATGGTTCCACGTATCGCCCTCCAACAAGTCGGCGGGTTAGACGAACGGTTCTTTATGTATGGAGAAGATATTGATTGGTGCCATCGCTTTCTAAAAGCGGGGTGGCGAGTTGTTTTCTATTCAGATGCTGAAGCGCTGCACTATGGAGCGGCAAGTTCCGCGAAGGCGCCCACTCGCTTCTATATTGAGATGCACCGTGCAAATCTTTTGTATTTCAGGAAGTATCACGGACGTATCGGCAGCTTCGGTTACTTATTCGCAACGTGGCTGCACGAGGTGGTTAGAATTGTCGGATACAGCCTCGTGTATTGCTATCGTCCAGGAGGGCGGTCCGCGGCTGCGTTCAAGATAGGAAAGAGTTTATCTTGTCTGAGATGGCTTTTTGGTGCTGCTCCTGTGTCATGAAGTGCCGTTTAGAGAGACATTCTAGTCCGGAGGCTGCGGAGGTTCCATTGCGATGAGTTGTAACTCGGCATCGCCACCTCGGTACGTGTTGGTGACCGCTGCGCACAACGAGGAGGCGTTCATTGAGAAGACAATCCTCTCGATAGTCTCCCAAACGTGGTTGCCAGCGAAATGGGTTATTGTCAACGATGGATCAACCGACTCAACAAGTAACATTGTGAAGTCCTATGCGCTAAAGCATAACTTTATAGAATTGCTGGACCTGGTGAAGAGTCACGCTCCCGATTTCGGGGCGCAAGTGAAAGCGATCAACAACGGTTGTGACCTACTGCGAAGGACCGATGTTGCCTTTGACTTCATTGGGAACGTGGACTCGGACATTTCGTTTGGCGGTTCGTACTTTTGCGATCTGCTTCGGAAGTTCGAAGCGGATCCTGCTCTGGGACTTGCCGGAGGCTGGTTGTATGAGCGGCGCAAGACTGAGTTTGAGCCCAGACAGAGGAGGCAATCTGGATCGGTTCCTCACGGCATCCAACTCTTCAGGCGAGCGTGTTTCGAGCAGATCGGGGGATATGTTCCGTTGCGATACGGCGCCCCGGACTGGTGTGCTGAGGTCTCCGCGCGGATGCACGGCTGGCGAATAGAGTCGTTTCCTGACGTGCCCGCATTTCATCACCGACTGACAGGTAATGTTAGCGGACGCTTACGGTACTTGTACCGGTCGGGGTTGTCTGCCTACTCTCTAGGCAGCCACCCGCTCTTTGAGATAGCCAAGTGTATCGTGCGTTTGCGTCACCGTCCTTATGTTGTGGGTGCTCTTAGCAGACTGACAGGTTTTGTGGTTGGGTATTGCCGCCAGGAAGAGAGGCAGGTCCCCTTCGAACTAGTGCGTTTTCTAAGATCTGAGCAGATTCGCAAATTGCACATAGGACGTCAGCACGGCAGCCACCACCAGAACTGAGGGACCACGGTATTGGCCGCCTGGGTACATTCGGTTTATGCGTTTGGTAGGCTTTGTTGTCAGCGTTGCTTATTCCAATCTTCATCGACATGTTCGCTATTCTGAGAAGGACCAGTCGTTTCGGTATTAGCGCGGTTTTTTTCGCAGTCTGCCAGACACGCGACAAGCTTCTGCGCGCAATTGGAGTTCGTCCTCTGGTCCCGTCGATCGTCATTTACTATCACGTAGTTGCGCCTGAGCATCGCAAGCGTTTTGCCGCTCAACTAGACGCTCTTTTGCGCTGGGCGAAACTTGTTAGGGCCGATGTGGCGACTCCAGTGGAACCGACAGTGCGACATGTGGCCGTCACATTCGACGATGGATCCCTAACGGTTCTGACCGAGGCATTCCCAGAATTGCAGAAGCGCGGCATTCCCTTTACCGTCTTCGCTATGTCGGGAATGCTTAGCCAGCCAGTCAGCTGGGAACCAGCTCCAGAGCGCCTGATGTCAGCGGATGAACTGCAACTTCTAAGCAAAAGCGACCTGGTGACAATCGGTTCCCACACCGTCTCTCATCCCTCACTGCCTACACTGACGGAGTCGTCCGCCCGGGCGGAGTTGCGCAACTCGAAGTTGAAGCTGGAAACTCTCCTGCAGAGAAAGGTCACCCTGTTCTGTTTTCCGTACGGCGATTTCAACACCGATCTGGTTGAGTGGTGCCGCCAGGCTGGATATGAACGCGTGTTTACGACTTTACCCGGAAATGCCCTCGAGACATCGCACGAGTTTGTCTCGGGGCGAGTTCGTGTTGACCCAACCGACTGGCCGCTGGAGTTTTACCTCAAGATTACCGGGGCGTACAGCTGGCTGCCCGCGGCGATTGCCCTCAAGCGAAGGCTGAGATCACTACTCGGTCTCGAACACCTCCCGCACCGTACCATCAAAGCTGAAGCGAATCCAGGCCGTTTGGCCAACTAGCTGGTTGGAGCCCCTGAATAAATGAATGAACCCGTCATCCAATATTTTCGCTGCCCAGAGCATTACGTTCTATTTGCTCTGAAGGGATCGCTTTCGAGGACCAGCGGATATTTCCGTTTTGGCGCAGACACAGTTTACGGCCGATACTGCGGGGGCAACCCGTCTAACTCTCCGTTAGGATCCTTACAGGATGCGTCTTTGGAGACAACCGTAGAAGACGGGAAAATATACCTTCCATTCGACGTTGCCCAAGTAATCGACAGTCTTCGGTATGAGCAGTATGCGCACGCTTCCGCAGACGCGGGCTCAGCGATTCGATCAGCAATAAGACCCATATATTACTTTGTGCGCCCACTCTTACATATTGCAATTAGAAAGCATCTCCAAAAATTCCACCTGAACGATTGGAACAAGCTGCCATTCCCGGTCTGGCCAGTGGATCGAACTGTCGACAACGTATTTGAGCAGTTACTTTTATTGTCACTCAGGGCGACCGGGGCGAATAGGATTCCATTTATCTGGTTTTGGCCTGAGGGTGCTCAGAGTTGCGCCATCATGACGCATGACGTCGAAACGACGCGAGGGATAAATTTCTCGGCGACTCTGATGGACATCGATGACTCGTTTGGGATCACCGCATCATTCCAAGTCGTGCCGGAACGGCGATATGAAGTCACGCCAACGTACTTGGAGTCAATAACCAAGCGCGGTTTCGATCTTTGTGTCCAGGACCTGAACCACGACGGACATTTGTACAGGAATCGGCAACAGTTCATCAGGCGTGCGGCGAAGATCAACTCTTACGCTCGTCAGTGGGGAGCCGACGGGTTTCGCGCCGGAGTCCTGTATCGCAGGCAAGAGTGGTTCGACGCTCTTGACTTTTCCTACGATATGTCCGTTCCAAACGTGGCCCACCTCGACCCGCAGCGTGGTGGATGCTGCACCGTGATGCCATATGCTGTCGGCCGGTTGTTGGAACTTCCTGTTACCACCACGCAGGATTACCCGCTCTTTTACATACTGAAAGATTATTCGATCACCCTTTGGAAACAACAGATCGAGCTCATCATGGCAAAGCACGGGCTCATCAGTTTTATCATCCATCCCGATTACATCACCGGCTTGCGAGAGCGGAGGATTTATGAAGCCCTGCTTGCCCACCTGGTTGGATTACGGCGGGACAAGGGGGTATGGATAGCAAAGCCGAGTGAGGTTAACCGCTGGTGGAGACAGAGGGCAATGATGAACATCGTTGAGGATGGTGAGGACGTGCGGATCGAAGGACCCGGCAGGGAGCGAGCCCGCATAGCCTATGCAAGTGAGAAGGATGGTCGCCTGGTCTTTACGCTCGAAAGGCAGGACTCGTCAGTGTGCACAATGTGAACTGGACGTGCTGGGTTACAATCCGTGCCGCATCACAACACTACGATCTGGGCAGCTCTGGCCAGAGAAAGGTCTGACTGTCAAGTGATATTCAACGATCAAGGAAAGGTAAACGAGGGGTTAATTGTATAACCTCTATAGTCTTGACCCGTGCACGGATCTACGGTGGTCCGGATTTCTTGAGAGCCGCGATGACGCATCGGTTTTTCATACCGCTGGATGGCTCGAGGCCCTGCGGCGCACCTATGGCTACGAACCTATTGTCTATACGATCTCACCGCCAGGAGCAGAATTAAAGGAGTGCCTAGTCTTCTGCCGGATCAAGACTTGGATTGCAGGGAAACGTCTCGTGTCTGTTCCTTTTTCTGACCACGCGGCCCTCCTGAGCGACGATCAAAAGGTCCTTGAACAACTGCTGAGTGTCTTAAAGCAGCAGGTAGACGCAAGGATCTGCAAGTACCTGGAGATCCGACCTGGGGCGCCGCTGGACAAGGACCCAAACGGCCTTGGCAAGAGCGCTGTATTCTATTCGCACAGGCTACGCCTTGACAGAGACTTGGGTGCTCTCCATAGGTCTTTTCACAAGAGCTGTGTGCAAAGAAAGATACGCCGTGCGGAGAAAGAGGGGTTAAGTTATGCAGAGGGAACATCCAAGGAGCTGCTCCAGCAATTCTACCGGCTTCTGCTGGTTACCAATCGTCGTCACCGGGTTGTACCGCAGCCAATCTCATGGTTTCGTAATTTGATCGACTGTCTGGGGGAGAGCATCAAGATTCGAGTTGTTTCGATGCGCGGTGTTCCTGTGGCTAGCATCATTACCCTGACTTATAAGCAATCGATGGTTTACAAGTACGGATGTTCGGACGCGAGATACCACAGTCTGGGCGGAATGGTGCTTCTCTTGTGGCGAGCGATTCAGGATGCTAAACACAGCGGCCTCGATGAGCTGGATATGGGGCGTTCGGACTGTGACAATTCCGGCTTGATACGCTTTAAGGAACATTGGGGAGCAGAACGCAGCGAGCTGGTCTATTGGGCATACCCCGCCACTTTACGGCCTGATTTGAATTGCTGGAATTTAAGGGCCGCGAGGAGAGTCTTCTCGATATTGCCAACGGCGGTGCTACCTGCGACAGGCAGGCTACTGTATCGACACATGGGGTAGTGATATCGCGATGTCATCCCGCATCGCGAGCAGCGCGTGATTCACGAAATATGCCGAGCAGTGTTGGGACGGCAGAGGTAATCGTCGTGACGACTGCCCTCACTCCGATTCGCTCCCCGGTTTTGTTGCACTGGTTCTCCTCCCCTGTCTAGCCGCGAAAAAGGGCGTCTGAACGCGACTACGTTGTACTTTTGAAGGTAGGCCGTTCCCAAAGGGATCAGTTGGAGCTTCGATGCATGTTCTTCATATAGTGGGTGCCAGACCGAACTTCATGAAAGCTGCGCCGGTTATCCGGGCTCTCGGGAGTCGGGCCATCAAGCAGACACTTGTTCATACGGGCCAGCATTATGACCGGAACATGTCGGATGTGTTTTTCTCCCAGTTAGAGATTCCAGTGCCCGACGTTAACCTCGGAGTTGGTTCGGGAAGTCATGCGCAACAGACTGCGGAAATCATGAGGCGGTTTGAGCCGGTCGCCCACGACTACCGGCCAGACGTTGTTTTGGTTTACGGAGATGTGAACTCCACAGTCGCTGCGGCGCTAGTCTGCTCGAAGCTCCTTTTGCAGATCGGTCATGTAGAGGCCGGATTGCGCTCCTTCGATCGGACAATGCCGGAAGAAATTAATCGGATTGTTACGGATCGCTTGGCGGATTTGTTGTTTACGCCGTCCGAGGATGGAGATGAAAACCTTCTAAAGGAAGGTGTACCTGCAGAAAGGATCTATCGGGTTGGAAATGTAATGATCGACTCCGTGATTCGGCTTCTGCCTTCCGCGATGCAGTGCCCCAGGAATGGATTTCCGGAGCGCTATGCCTTGGTTACGCTGCATCGGCCTTCGAACGTCGATGACAGTGCGAGTCTAAAGAGCATCCTGGACGCGCTGTGTACAGTGAACGAGAGTCTGAGCGTGGTCTTTCCCGTTCATCCAAGGACGCGGCAGCGAATTGCCGACCTCGGTACCAAAGTCGAAAGGCTTCACCTGCTTGAGCCCACTCCCTACATTGAGTTCTTAGCGCTCCAGCAACGTGCAGCTGTGGTCATCACTGACTCCGGCGGCATTCAGGAAGAAACCACATACTTGGGTGTCCCATGCTTGACCTTACGCAACAATACCGAACGGCCGGTAACTGTCACTATGGGGACGAATATTTTGGTTGGGCAGGATAGGGATAAGCTGCTCTCCGAGCTGGGGAATGTGCTAGAGGGCAAAGCGAAGAGGGGAACAGTACCGCCTTTGTGGGATGGTCACGCAGGCGAGAGGATTGCTGAAATTATTGCGCGGCTGTAGCTGCGCAAACCGGAGCAGCGGATCAGTCGGCTTCAGTCTGCACTCTAGCCATCAAACGATAGTCCGCCTGCGATCACTTTCTGAGAGACAACGTGCAAAAGTACATTCGATTTGTCAACGGTCTCAGGACCTTCATCAAGTCCCGGATGGAGCCTGAAGAAGCAATTGAGTCTTCGCGGCGGCTTTTGAGGAAGCGAATGGCCGCGCGCGAAGAGAACTTTTTAAATCTTGTGGATAAGAGCATCTTCGGTTATCCGCGCAGCCCGTATCTCAAATTGCTGGAGCCTAAGCGAATCTCCTTTCACGACTTGAAGTCGTGGGTCGGCCAACACGGAATTGAAGCCAGCCTTCGCATTCTTCAGAGCGAGGGGATCTATTTCACGGTCGATGAATTCAAAGGAAAAATTCCGGTAGTCCGCAACGGTATTCAGTTCTTTTGCGAGGAGCCGCTGTTCGATAATCCGTTTCTGTCTTATGCCTACGAAGTCAGAAGCGGCGCCACGCGCAGCGCAGGAACAAGAATCCGAATTGATTTCGATTACCTGCATCAACGCTGTCTCTATGACGCATTCCTGCTGCAGATCCATGGTTGCCTGACTGCGCCAATCGCGAACTGGTTCCCGGTATTTCCCGGAGCCCCCGGAATAAACTCCAGCCTTCGCTTTGCGCACATTGGCAATCGTGTGCAACGGTGGTTTTCGCAAGTGTCTGAAGATCAGCTCAAGGTGAACTGGGAAAAAAGGTGGGGCACGAAGCTGATCTTCTTACTGCATAGCTTTTACGGGTTGCCTCTGGCGGAACCCGAATATGCAAGCTTGAACGACGCCCACAAGCTTGCGGAGTGGGCCTCGCAAGTGCTCAACGACCACCCTACGTGCATGATCTACACATTCGCGGCGTCAGCCGTCCGGGTATGTATTGCTGCCGCGGAGGCAGGTCTCAACATCAAAGGAACAAAGTTCTTCGTGACCGGGGAGCCGCTTACTCCTCAGAAGAAAAAGGAGATCGAGTCCGTCGGAGCTTCCGCTGTGCCGGTCTATGGCATCTCGGAGGCCGGCGTCATCGCAGCGGGTTGTGACAAGGCCCACGCAGCGAGCGATCACTGCCATATCTACAAGGACACTACGGCGATTATTACCCACAAGCATCAGGTTCCCCATTCAGACATGACAGTTGATTCCTTTCTCTTTACCAGCCTCTTGTATGAGTCCCCAAAGCTGCTTCTCAACGTCGGGATGGGGGATTACGGCGAGGTCTCAACCGGTGGATGCGATTGCGAATTTGCAGGTATTGGTTTTGACACAAACGTCAGCAACATTCGCAGCTACGAAAAACTCACCGGAGAGGGCGTGACGTTCGTGGACACGGATTTCCTCCGCATCATTGAAAAAGAGCTTCCCGAAAAATTCGGCGGCAGGAGCACGGATTACCAACTTGTCGAAGAAGAGGATGCCAGGGGACTGACGCAATTGCAGTTGTTGGTCAGCCCGCGCATCGGATCGGTAAATGAGAGCGAAGTACTTGTGACATTCATGACCCTTCTGAAAACCGCCGAGGATAGCCCGGAATCTTGGGCGCAATCCGGAACCGAGATGTGGAAGCAATCGAAGATAGTGAAAATTAAGCGCGATTTGCCAATTCCAACTGCCAGTGGAAAGATTCTCCCCTTTTACTTGCTGAAAACCAAGAAACCACAAGTCGTCAACATCTAAGAGTCTAAAGGAGCTTACTGTATGGGATTTCCAGTGCGAAGGCTTAGAAGGTTACGCCAGAACAGCAATTTCAGGGAACTCGTTCGCGAGACGAATCTCTCCGTCAAAGATTTTATTCTGCCGCTTTTTGTGGTTCCGGGCACTGGGATCAAGCAGGAGATCAGTGCTCTTCCGGGCAACTACCATCTCTCGGTGGACTGCCTGGTCGAGGAAGCGCGACAGGTGCGAGACTTGGGCATTTCTGCCGTGCTTCTGTTTGGTGTTCCGGAAACAAAGGACGAGCACGCATCGAGCGGTTACGCGCGGGACGGAATTGTGCAGCAGGCGGTGCGGGCGCTGAAGAGCACCGTTTCAGACATTCTGATCATTACCGATGTTTGCCCCTGCGAGTACACCACGCACGGTCACTGTGGAATTATTGAGAACGGCTACCTGGTGAACGACCGCTCTCTGGAAGTGCTCACGAAGATCACCGTCTCTCACGCCGAAGCCGGCGCCGACATGGTTGCTCCCGCTGCCATGCTCGACGGGGAGATTCAGGCAATGCGCCAGGCGTTGGACGCGCGCGGCTTCCACAATCTGCCGATTATGGGCTACTCCGCGAAATACGCTTCGAAGCTCTACGATCCATTTTTCAAGGAAGGTACCCATTCGACCCTGTCCTTTGGCGACAAGAGAACGCATCAGATGGACTACTCCAATTCTGATGAAGCCATGCGGGAGATCGCACTCGATATCGAGGAAGGCGTGGACATCATCATGGTGAAACCCGCGCTCTTCTACCTCGATGTGGTTTACCGCGCGAAGAAGGAATTCCAGATGCCGCTTGCCGTCTACAACGTGAGTGGCGAGTACGCCATGATCGATGCCGCGGCAAGGATGGGACGGCTGGACCGGGACGCCATCATGTTTGAGGCGTTAACGTCTTTGAAGCGCGCCGGGGCGGATCTGATCATTACCTACTTTGCCAAACGGGCTGCCACACTGTTGTCCGAGCGGCAAAGAGAAGCCTCCGGAAAAGTGCCGGTGGACGAAGTTGGCTCACCGCTGGAGACCCCGAACGCGGTACTCAAAACCTTCTGAGCGCTACACTTCCTTTGCTGACGGCCCTCCCCTCATGAACCGTTCAAGAGCCTATCAGGCAACTTTGTTCAGCCAATTACGGGATATCCATGAATTTTCAGCTTATCGGCGTTAACCACAACACCGCGCCGCTCGACCTGCGCGAGAAACTGGCCATTCCGGAATCTCGACTGTCCGAAGCGATGCAACAACTCGCGCAGCACCCGGGTGTTGCCGGAGGACTGATCCTGTCCACGTGTAACCGGGTAGAGCTCATGGTGGAAACCAAGAGCGCGAGCGCGGATCTGCGCAGCTTCCTCGGCGACTACTTTGGCATTGCCCTCGTGGAGATGGAGCCTCACCTCTACGAATACTGGCAGAGGGATGCGATCCATCACCTATTCCGCGTCGCAGCCAGCCTCGACTCAATGGTCGTGGGAGAGCCGCAGATCCTTGGTCAGGTAAAAGAGGCCCACGCAACTGCGCGAGCTGCCGGCACTATTAGCCCCCAGCTCGATCGGCTCCTCACCCGGGCGTTTGCTGCAGCGAAGAGAGTTCGGACTGAGACCGCGGTGGGATCCTGCGCCGTTTCCGTTGCATCCGTTGCCGTCGAACTCGCGCAAAATATCTTCGGGTCGCTGGAGAACAAGCATGTGTATCTGGTGGGTGCAGGAGAGATGAGCGAAGTGGCGGCGCGGCATTTGATCGCGCGCGGCGCCAGCTCAATTTTTGTCTCCAGTTGCAGCTACGATCGAGCGAAAAAACTGGCGACGGCCGTGAACGGCAAGGCTATCCGGTTCGAAGAGCTCTATGATACGTGTCATCTCGGCGATATCGTCATCACCTCGACGGCTGCGCCGCACACTATTTTTCGCCGCGAGCACGGTGAGCTTTTTCTTAAACGGCGGAAGAATCGGCCCATGTTCTTTATCGATATCTCCGTTCCACGCAACGTGGATCCCGAAATGAATAAACTGGATGGCATCTTTGTGTACGACATGGATGATCTGCAGCAGACAGTGGCCGAGCATGTGGAGAACCGTCGGAAGGAAGCTGAGCGGGCGGAGGCCATCGTTTCCGCCGAAGTCGGACGCTTCCAGACCGGCTTGCAGATCCTGGACGTCGTGCCAACCATCGTATGGTTACAGGAACGGATGGAGAGCATCCGGCAAAGCGAGATTGATCACGCCCGCGGTCGTTTGGGCAAGCTTTCAGCGGAGCAGGAAGCGGCCATCGATGCCATCACGCGCGGGATCGTCAATAAACTCATGCATAGTCCAATCAGCGCGTTGAAATCGGCGGCCCGACAGGCCGAAGCAGGTGTCTTACTTCCGCTGGTGGAGCGCTTGTTTGATGTCTCAGACCGCAAGCCAGCGCAATCCGACGTCGAATCAAGTCGAAAAACCATCAAGTTTCCGACCCCTGAGCGTGAATCGAGCTCAGGGAGGCAACGGGTGGGAGAAGCCAGTGGCACAGACTAAGGGCGTAAGCGGAAGAAATAAATAATGAATCTGCGGGCCTTTATTGACCTGCTCTCGACACAAGGTCATCTGAAGCGAATCGAGCGGGAGGTTGACTGGAAATTTGAGATTGGGAGTATCACTCGAGAACACCGGGTGCCGCTCCTTTTCGAAAATGTAAAGGGATATCCCGGAGGTCGTGTTTTCACCAATGGTCTGAGCAATGCGGGGTTGATCGCACTCGCCCTGGGTCTCGACCCTAAACAAGACCCGAAGGTAATAATCACGGAAGCCAAAACAAGACTGCAGAACCCGCTGGCGCCCACGATCGTGGAGTCCGGCCCGGTTCTGCAGAATGTGGTTTCGGCGCCTGACGTTGATTTCCTCACCTTTCCGGTTCCTCAGTGGAGCACCCAGGATGCCGGCCGGTATTTAGGAACATGGCACATCAACGTGACGAAGGATCCGGAAACCGGGGCCCGCAATGTGGGTGTGTACCGGATGCAGGTTCTGGGGCCTAAACATGCGACTGTCAGCACCTCTCCCACAAGTGATCTGGGTCGCCACGTCGCCAAGGCTGAAAAGGCGGGCCGGGCGCTGCAGATGACAGTCGCGATTGGCGTCAGTGAAGCAGTGATGATCGCGGCCAGCGCTGCCTGCCCCTATGGCTTCGATGAGTATGAGTTCGCTGGAGGTCTTGAAACAAAGCCCGTGCAGCTCCTGAAATGTCAGACCGTGGATTTGGAGGTACCGGCGGATGCAGAAATCGCCATCGAGGGTTTCATAAAACCGGGTGAGCGGGTACAGGATGGCCCCTACCTCGATTATGCCGGGAAGGCGAATACGAACCCGAATGCGTTTCTTTTTGAAGCGACCCGGCTTATGTTTCGCAACAATCCCATTTTCCGGGGCACGTCCGTTGGCCTGCCCGGTGCGGAAGATCATCAGGTCTTTTCGCTTCTTGCTCACTTAAGTCTCGTGGATTTTCACGGCCGGCATTCGCGACAACGGGTCCAAAATCCCCTCCTGAAGAAGAGGTTCTTCAGGACTTTCCAATTCGCCGGAAGACTCGGGAGCCTCCATCCGCGTAACTGGGGCGCGTAACATAGAGAGCAAGCATCCACCTGGATACACTCCTTCTTCACGTTCGTAGATTGTGCAGCCGAATGACACAGACGAACCGGCAATGGAAAAACTGAAGATCATTCACATTTATAAGTCGTTCAATGTCTTCAATGGCTTGATCGAAATCCTGACCATCATGGGCCAGGATCTCGACCATTCGCGCTTTGAATTGGGCGTCTGCGTCAATGAGTACGGCCAAAACTACTTCGGTGAAAAATTCCAGCAGTTAGGCGGCCGCATCCATTCGTTGAACACCGGACACGGCCTGTTCGGCGAACTTTCCGCCTTCGTGAAACTTGTGAGGTTTCTCAAGCGTTATCGTCCCCACGTAGTGCAGACCCACGTTCTAAAGGCCAATCTGCTCGGGATTTTAGCGGCGAAAATCGCCCGCGTGCCGGTTATTATCGCCACGGAAATGACCCTCAAGGATACGGCACCCTCCAGCCGTAGACGCATAAGGGACCGGGTATTGCATCCCGTCGTCACACGCGTCATCAATCGCTGCGACAAATATGTGGTCACTTCCGAATTCATCAGGAACGAATGGTCGCGCGGGATTGATCCGCAACGTTTCGAAGTAGTTTATCCCCCCTTTAACCTGGAGAAGCAGCAATCCGCCTTGCGTACGCCACGAACATCCGTGACCGGCGGAGCCAAGAATATTGGCTTTGTCGGACGTTTGTCTGACGAGAAAGCCATTCCGATCTTGATGGCGGCCTTCGTTCGTGTCCGGCAGCGTCTGGAGAACGCCATTCTTACCATTGTGGGCACCGGCCCGCTGGAACAGCAATTGAAAGCGTATGCGACCACCTTGGGCGTCGCCGAGTACATTCGTTTTGCCGGCCACCTGCCAAACTCCTTCAAGGCTTTGAAGGAATTCGATTTGTTTGTCCTGCCTTCACGCACGGAAGGCTGTCCCATCGTGATCCTGGAAGCTATGGCCATGGGCTTGCCCGTCGTGGCCACCCGCGTTGGCGGCAGTCCCGAGTTAGTTGCCGATGGTGAGAGTGGATTGCTCGTTCCCCCCAATGATCCGGCGGCTATGGCAGAGGCTGTTCTGAAGATTCTCACCGTGAATGACGTGGCGAGACAGATGGGCGCCAATGGACGTCAGCGCGCTTTCGAACACTTCCACCCGAGTCTGTTCACCCGGCACTTGCAGGATCTTTATCAACAGCTCTATGAACGAAAAATGGGGAAAGGCTCTCTGTCCGCTTGCAACACCAGGGCTGGCAACGGCCAATCAACCGTTTCTGTGCCGGACATGCCTTCTCATGCCCCTGGCTGGAAGCAATAATCTCTTATGAAGCGAGTCGTCATTATTGGAGGCGGTTTGGCCGGGCTGGGAGCCGCGTGGGAATTGCGCAGGCAAAACGGCGGCAATTCAACCGCGGTGGAGTTGTACGAGAAGGAGAGCCGCTTGGGCGGCCTTTGCCGTACCGAAACAGCGGGCGATTTTCATTTCGACTATACCGGGCATGCTCTCCACTTTCGAACTGACTTCTTCCGCGAGTTGGTTTTGGGCCTCATTGGAAACCAGCTTGAACAGCGGACCCGTCACTCCTTTGTGTTCTCGAAGGGCGTCTATACGAATTATCCCTTTCAAGCGAACTTGTATGGTCTGCCGCGGGAAGTCATCACCGACTGCATTTATGAGTACGCCAAAGAGCACTTCCGTGCTGAGAAAAGGCCCGTCAATAACTTCGAAGACTGGATCCTCGGTCATTTTGGCCGGGGCATTGCAGATCATTTCATGATCCCTTATAACTCCAAGCTTTATCGTCGGCATCCCCGCGAATTGGCGGCGGATTGTGGGGGCCGGTTCGTGCCGTCATCGGATTTGAAGCTGCTGCTGCAAGGGGCGATGACCCCCGTCGAAGGACACCTCGGCTACAACGCCAGCTTCTACTATCCCAATGCGGGGGGGATGGAAACTTTGATCCGTGGTATGGCGAAACTGGCGAGCGGCGTGTGCCTGAACGAAGCCATCGTCAGAGTCAGACCCGCCGCGCGCACTGTAATCAACGCGCAAGGAAAAACCATTCCTTACGACGCCCTCATCGCGACGCAGCCGCTTCCGGAGCTTGTCCGATCACTGGAAGACGCCCCCCCGGAGGTCATCGCCGCCGCCAGCCAGTTGGCTCACGTTTCTGTTCTGAATATTAACTTCGGAGTTCGGGGCGATTTGGGAAGCAAGCACTGGGTGTATGTTCCCGAAGCGGAGTATGTGTTCTATCGCGTCGGTTTTCCACATAATTTCTCTAGCGCCATGGTGCCTGCGGGCCACAGTTCGATCTACGTAGAGGTTTCCTATGACCCGAGGGAGGCCATTGATCAGGAGTGCATCAAGAACCGCTGCGCTGCCGACCTCGTGCGCATGGGCGTACTTCAGGACCGCAATCAAATCGTCAGCTCCAAGGTGTTGAACATTCCCTACGCGTACGTCATTTTCGATCATGCTCGAGCGAAGGCACTCAGCACCATCAAAGCGTTCCTGGACCAGGCGGGAATCTTTCCGTCAGGCCGCTTTGGCTGCTGGGATTATCACTCAATGGAAGACTCCTTCCTATCGGGGAAGGACGCTGGAACTGCTGCTGCCGCCCGCTTAAGCTGACAGCATCGCTGCATCGGCCGGCCCCGGTTCACAAGATTTAGTGTTACATGACGACTTCCTACAGCAGGTCAAGACGACTCGCAGTTCTCCTCGTTGTGCCTGAGGTGTCTGTGCGCCCTGACTTGGCGATTCTCGGGGATGCGATACCGTCTTTGTCCGACGCCGAGCACATAGACTATGTCGAGTTGTTGTCCGCTTACAACTATGCCTTCGACATCGTCGCTCCGGAAGGTTTAGCAGCGCACGTCTTCGTCGATTCAGACTCAATTAAATACTCAACCATTGTGATAACTGTGGCGCTGTCCAGCCTGAGCGACGCATCGCTGTCTGTAATCCGGCAGGTCTCCCATGAACTCGGCGTCAGCCTCATCGCGGCGTACGATCATCCCGACGACAGAAGTGGCGCGTGGTTCGGAATCGAGCGCTTCACTGGCAAGCGGATGCTCTGGCCATTAAAAGCTGTCATCAACCATTGGCCGCATGAGAATGGCCCTGCTTGCGTGGCGGATTATGGGCTCAAGTCGGGCCTTCCTGGCATCCGTCGCCGCGGGTTGCGCAAACTGTCATGGAAGCAAACGTTTACCAAGGGCCTGAGCCTCGTGAGTAGCCTCAAACTACCGTATATGAGGGCCGCCCGTGCACCTGAGGTACAAGTATTGTCGACCACGATGAGCGGCGAGGCACTGGCTTGGTCATACCAGTTCGGCAATGCCACAAACTACTATTTCGCGCTTCACGGAGATTTGTTTCTTGACAAGTACAACGAAATGCATCGTCTTGTTCGATCCGCCCTCGATGCCAACAGCGGCCATGGAATGGTGTCGGCTGATCTTGATAAGACGATGGTTCTTCGGCTCGACGATCCCGGCGCGTCAAAAGCAGAGTATGTAGACGGTGGATGCCTTTTGACTGAAAAGGAATGGAATGAATTGGGAACTTTGCTCGCAGAAGAGCACGCGCCGTTGAGCGTAATGTACACACCCGGATGGGTGGACGATGGAGACCATAAGTCAGGCACCGTATTTATTGATGACGAGTTGCTCTCTGCGAGAACCCCTGGGGCTCTGCACGATTCTGCGCGCGTCAAATATGTATTCTCCGACTCGCAGAGACCCCCGCACGATCATGTCTCGGAGTTCCGTGGACTCGAGACGCTGGTCAAGAAGCACCTCGTCGACGTCCACTCACACGGCCTCACGCATCTCATTCCCGACCATACCGCCTGGGCGGCCGCTTCGGACAAGCGCGTCGACACGCGCTGGTACATCGAATTTTTCGACGCCAGAAAGGACAGGCCGGTCAGCCCTGAGGATTCGGCGGCAGCAATGGAGAGGTCAAAGGGTAAGATCGAGGACCTGTTTGATGCGCCTGTTGCGGTATTAACACCTTCGAGTCATAAACATGATAGCGAGTGCGATGCTCTTGCTCATGACGCAGGCTACGACCTGTTCTCGGCAGACTATACCGGAATCATCAAACGTGGATCCCTGGTACGAAACTGGAAGATACCTGCGTTAATGCTTTATTTCAAGGAGCCGTCCACCTCGATCCCGAAGGCCGGATACCCGGTCGTCGGGGTCGTTCACGACTATGAGGTCAAACCAAGCCTCGACCAGTTCCGTGGCGTTATCAGAAAATGGATGGCAGCCGGGATCAAACGGTACATATCTCTGAACAGTCTCGCAGCGTCGCTCTGTTCTCAAATAGATGCTCACTACTCAATCCAGGAATCAAGGATAGAAGTGAGGATTACGTTGCCTGCGGCTGGCAAGTCCAGTCGCCGCCCGACGGCTCGGGTCGCAGCGGAACTAGTGATACGGATCATCTTGCCGCGGGGATCTTCGTACGCAGGGGAATCCGTAAACCTTACGGGTGGGGCATTGGTTTCTGTGGAAGAACCTGCGCAACATACGGTAAGCATATCGGTAAGAGTGACCGACTCTCAGTTAGTGAGAATCATAATTCCAGTGAGTCAATCGCAATCCAGCAACGGGATTGCTTCGTCGAATCATCGAGATAGCAACATGTTAATTATTCGGTGACTCAGGCATGACCGACCTCAATAACAATACGCTGGGCATTCGGAACTCGAACGTTTAGACCCAAAGTTAGTATGTCGTAATCGACAATCTGTTGGCTAATCGGTACCCGAATCCGAGTATTCACTACGGCTTCAAAGTGTTGGAGACGCTGGATGACGAATACACAGGAACTTGAGTTCGATATCGTACTTGCAACCCGCAACCGACAACAGGTTTTACAGTTGTCGATTCCACTTATGCTTGCACAGAATCGCCTGCCACGCCGTTTTATTGTGGTGGATGCCAGCGATGATCATTCCGCGGTGCGTCGTGTGGTGCAGGATGCCTTTGAACGAACAAAGACACGAGCACAACTGCTAATTTTGGAGTCTCCAATCGCCGGTAGCTCTTACCAGCGTAATATCGGGTTGCAATATGTGGAATCGCCGGTGGTGATCTTTCCAGACGACGATGTATTGTGGTACCCGGGTGTAGCAGATGCCATCATGCGAATATACGAGAAGGACACGGCTAAGACAGTCGGCTGCGTTGCTGCATCGGTGGCCCCCGTTTATCCAGCGGGTGTGTTTCCCTCGAACAAAGGTCCGTATCAGCTCGAACTGCGGGACCGGGTGTCCAAGAACATTCGCAAAATCTTAGCGCCAATCGAAGACAAGCTTTTCCCGGACCCCATGGAACCAGGTCGCTCATGGATGGAAGTCTGGAGTAGAAAGATACCTCCAATGTGGCTCGAGGAAGACGATGGCGAACTGTGCGGGCCTGTTTTTGGATATCGCATCTCGTTTCGAACAGAAGTGATTCGCGACCTAGGCGGATTCGACGAGCGGTTGGGCAGGTATAGCATGTTCGAGGATAGCGACGCATCCATTGGCAGCCTGCGGAAATACATGAATGTATGTGCAAGGCGGGCAAGAGTGTTCCATTATCGTGTCCCAGGTGAACGCGTCAGCGGTTCGGAATTCGGAATGATGGCAATTCTGAACAGGACTTATGTAGTGTGCAAGCATTCGCTGCCTTGGTCGACAGCCCGCAGAAGGCTCAAAACATATCTTTACTACAAGCTCGTTCGATATCTCTTACAGACATATACTACCTACGGCCGCCAGCGTTTTTGGGGTGCCTTCCACGCGCTGCCGGAGGCTCTACGACTGGTAGATGCTCCAATCGGAGAGCTACCGGATCGATATACTCAAGCTCGTTCTGACCTTGTCAAACGCGCCGAACCGCCTCAACGTTCACCGAGCGGACTGACACAGTGTGAGTCAACGACTTCCGAAACGAGCGATGCTGCAATCTACGCTAGCTCGAATCCTAAGGAGAGGTAACTCGATTGATATCCCAACCTACATGCCTGAATATCAGCGTTTTGCATTGTGTAGGAGGTGAGCACCGGTGACCTTGTCGCCACTGCTCGCAAGGCTTGTGGGCAGAATAGCGTTCGCCGCCCCTGGAGGGCGCAGTGTACGGCCGTGGCTTCATCGGCTGCGTGGAGTTGGAATCGGGAAAAACGTCTGGATTAGCCAGCTTGTATATATCGACGAAGTGCATCCCACCGATGTCACAATCGGCGACAACTGCACTATCGGGCTCCGAACTTCTATTTTCACTCACTTTTACTGGGGACGTAGAAGGCCGACGAGCAATGGGAAAGTTGTAATTGAAAAAGACGTCTTCATTGGGCCGCACTGTGTGATCTTGCCTAACGTGCGAATCGGTGAAGGGGCAGTGATCAAAGCCGGCACGGTAGTGAGCCGCAATGTGCCGCCGCACACTTTTTGGGGATCTCCATCTGCTGAAGCCTTGGGAGTGGCGAGCGTCCCACTAACCCCAGAACATCCCTACGAGGAATTTGTGGGCGGCCTGAAAATGCGGCTCAAGCGCCGGACTAATGATCCTGGCACCAAGCCTGAGTCGCGCTGAGGTTGGCTGCCGACCGATTTATTTCCTCACAAGCTGGGATAACCACAATGACCGATGCTTCCACCCAATCTGACCGCCTGGGTCGTTTGTCGGAGCCGAGACGTGCCCCTAGACGCACGACTCTCAATAGCTTTTGGAGATGAGCAACCGATGTGTGGAATTGCTGGCATTCTAGAACGTAAGAGTGGAGTGGTCGACCGTGTGATGTTGCAGCGCATGGTCAACACATTGCAACACCGGGGTCCTGACGAGCAAGGTGTCCACATCGACGGTGAGATCGGGCTGGGACACGCACGGCTCAGTATCATCGATTTAGCCGGGGGCAAACAACCGATGTCTAACCCCGAAGGCACGATCTGGATCGCCTTCAACGGAGAAATCTTCAACTATATCGAGCTCCGCGCTGGCTTGGTGAACCGTGGGTGGTGTTTCACGACGAAGTCGGACACCGAAGTGATCTTGCGTCTTTACGAAGAGAGGGGAGAGGATTGTGTTCACGAGTTGAACGGTCAATGGGCCTTCGCGATCTGGGATACGCGACAGAATAAACTGTTCCTGTCACGCGATCGCATGGGAGTGCGGCCACTGTTTTATGCATGCACTGCGGACCGCTTCTTGTTTGCATCCGAAATCAAAGCCCTCTTTGCAGGCAGTGCGGATTTGGACCGTCGGATTGATCTTGAAGCGCTCGATCAGATCTTTACGTTCTGGGTTACCTTGCCGCCTAGGACGGCGTTCGAAGGAATTTCCCAGCTTCCTCCTGGGCACTCGATGATCGTCCACGAGGGGGTAACAAAAATCGTTAAGTATTGGCAGCCGAGCTATGACCCCGAAGGGATTGAAGATTCTCCGGCAGTCGTCAAGATCCGGACCGAGGAGTTGTTGAGTTTGCTGCAAGACGCTACGAGAATTCGGCTGCGTTCGGATGTACCGGTCGGAGCCTATCTCAGCGGCGGTATCGATTCGTCGCTCATCACTGCTTTGATCCAACGCGTGCATAAAGGCAGTCTGAAAACGTTTTCCATTGCGTTTGACGATGCTGAATTTGACGAGAGCTCATATCAGGAACAAGCGAGTGCCTTCCTCAACACGGACCACCAACAAATTCGTTGTTCCTATCAGGACATTGGCCAGGTGTTTCCCGAAGTCATATGGCACGCCGAGCAGCCAATTCTGCGAACAGCTCCAGCACCTTTGTTTCGCCTTTCTTCCCTTGTTCGTGAGTCCGGATTCAAAGTCGTTTTGACGGGAGAAGGAGCGGATGAGATTCTCGGCGGGTACGACATCTTCATGGAAGCTAAGATCCGGAGATTCTGGGCAGCGAATCCCAATTCCCGAAAACGCCCGCTCCTGCTGAAAAAACTGTACCCCTATCTGCAGAACCTCCAGACACAGTCTGGCGAATACTTGAGGAGTTTCTTCCACGTCACGGAGTCACACCAACAGAGCCCTTTCTTTTCGCATCTGCCGCGTTGGCAGCTTACTTCGATGCTCAAGGTGTTTTTCTCGCAGGACGTGCGCTCACAACTGGCGTCTCACGATGTCTACAGAGATATGCAGGGCGCTCTTCCACGTGAGTATGCTGGCTGGCCACACTTCTGCCAAGCGGAGTACCTAGAGACTGCCTACCTCCTGCCCGGCTACATTTTATCCTCTCAAGGCGATCGAATGGCCATGGCCCATTCGATCGAAGGAAGGTATCCCTTTTTGGACCACCGTGTTGTGAAATTTGCCGGACAACTCTCGCCTTCCTTGAAAATGAAAGTCCTGAACCAGAAATTCCTCTTAAAGCACGCGGCGGAGGGGCTGATCCCGCCGGAAATCGTTCGTCGTCCCAAGCAGCCTTACCGCGCCCCCGACGGCAAGAGCTTCTTGCAGCCCAGCGCGTTGCCGTACGTCGAAGAGTTACTGTCCCTCGACAAAATCATTAGCGGCGGAATTTTTGATCCCGGCGCCGTGACTGCGCTAGTGAACAAATTCAAAGCTGGCCGCGCCATCGGAATCAAAGACAATATGGCGCTGGTCGGAATACTTTCCACACAATTGCTAACCGAGTGTTTTATTGACCACTTTCAACCAGGAGCCCGCATTTCATGGAGCAACTCAGCACCGAACTACGTAAGTTCATCGTAGAGAATTTTCTTTTCGGACAGTCCACTGATTTCTCTGACAACGAGTCGTTTCTGAAGACGCGAATCATCGACTCCACCGGCGTTGTCGAACTCATCTCGTGGGTTGAGGAGAGTTACCGCATCAGGGTGGAGGATGACGAGATCGTGCCTGATAACCTCGATTCCATCAACAAACTGTGCCGATTTATTGAGAGGAAAACCCGCCGAGCGCAATAGGGGTAACTTCATGCAACTTGAACAATTTCTGGAGTCCAGCGCTGGCAAGTATCCTGAGAAACTGGCCTTGGTATTTGAACAAGAGAGATGGACGTACGGCCAGATTGACCGAGCATGCAATCGCCTAGCGCATGCCCTCATTAACGCCGGGGTCCGGCGTGGCGATCGAGTGGTGATATGCCTGCCTAATTGTATAGAGGCAGTTCTGGCGGTGTTCGCTACTCTGAAGGCGAATGCAGTGTTCGTTCTTGTCAATCATTCGACCAAGGCCGACAAGCTGACATACATTCTGAACAATTGCCGCGCTGTTGCCTTGGTCACATGCGATAGCAAGCTGAAAGAGCTGTCTGCCATGGCTGACGGCATTCCCTATACGCGAGCAGTCTTCGGTGTGGGAGCTGCTGAAGCGTGTTCAGAAGAATGCCAAAAGATTGGAAAACCATTAACGTTGGTTGATGCCGCTCTCTCTGCGGAGGGGTTCGATAGTCCGCCGGAAAAGCAGTGTATCGATCTGGATCTTGCGGCACTGATATACACATCCGGTTCAACGGGGCGTCCCAAGGGAGTAATGCTAAGCCACTTGAATATGGTTTCGGCAGCTACCTCTATTACCACTTACCTGGAGAATACGGCCGACGATGTAGTTGTCAATGTGCTTCCCCTTTCGTTCGATTACGGGCTCTACCAAGTGTTGATGATGTTTAAGGTCGGCGGCCGAGTCGTGCTTGAGCAGTCGTTCAATTACCCCTTCCAGCTAGTGAAACGCCTGATTGAAGAGGAAGTCACCGGCCTTCCCATAGTGCCGACGGTGTCGGCCATGCTGCTGCAGCTCGATTTGTCCAAGTACCGTTTTCCCCGCCTGCGATATATTACAAATACCGCCGCAGCTCTTCCCACCCAGCACATCAAGGACCTCCGTCGGCTGTTTCCTGAGGTAAAGATTTACTCCATGTATGGATTAACCGAGTGCAAGCGCGTGTCGTACTTACCGCCCGGCCAGATCGATGTGCGACCAACATCTGTGGGCCGTGGCATGCCGAATGAGGAAGTGTACATCGTCGACGACGCGGGCCAGCACGTTGGCCCCAGTGTGGTCGGGGAGTTGGTAATTCGTGGATCCAACGTGATGAAGGGATATTGGGAGCTCCCGGAGGAAACGGAAAAAGTGTTGAAGCCTGGTCCGTTCCCGGGAGAGAGAGTGCTTTATAGCGGAGATCTGTTCCGTTCCGACGAAGAAGGGTATTTGTATTTTGTAGGACGTAAAGACGACATCATCAAAACACGAGGCGAGAAGGTCAGTCCGCGTGAGGTTGAAGATGTTATCTATGGGATGGATGGCGTAGCCGAGGTCGCTGTCATCGGTGTGCCGGATCCCGTGTTGGGCAATGCAATCAAAGCAGTTGTCAGCCTGCGGCCCGGGGCAACCGTTACCGAAAAGGACATATTAAGCCGGTGTCGCGAGAAGTTGGAAGATTTCATGATTCCAAAGCTGGTGTCGTTTGAGCCATCGCTGCCGAAGACTCAATCCGGTAAGATCAGTAAACGCATGATTCCTGCGGCTAAATAGTGTGGAGGAGATCTCTTGGAAAGTGCTGGAATATCGCAGTTGTTGGCAATCGACGCCGGTGCCGAAGTGGCGCGCATTTGCCAGAGCATAAGAGACACGGTCTTTGGTCAGTTCCGACGTAAAGGGATTGTGGTGGGAGTCTCTGGGGGCATTGATAGTAGCGTTGTGGCCGGCCTAGCCGTTCGAGCACTCGGTAAGGAGCGCGTCTTAGCGCTGTTTACCCCAGAAATGGACTCTTCCAACGAGAGCTTACGATTAGGCCAAATGGTAGCTGATTGGCTCCAGGTTTCCTCGGCCCTCGAGGATATTAGTCCCATCCTCAAGGCCGCCGGTTGCTACCGCCGTAGAGACGAAGCCATTCACAGCGTGGTTCCAGAGTTTACCGACGATTACAAGTGCAAGTTAGTCCTTCCTAACATGCTTGATGCGGGCGGGTACCCGGTTTTTTCAATCGTAGTTCAGTCGCCCACAGGAGAAATGAAAAAGGTTAGACTACCGCTGAAAGAGTATCTTGGTATTGTCGCGGCAACTAGCTTCAAGCAGAGAACTCGTAAAATGATGGAGTACTACTACGCAGATCTGCTGCAATTTGCGGTTGCCGGTACACCAAACCGCCTGGAGTACGACCAAGGGTTCTTTGTCAAGAATGGAGACGGCGCGGCAGACCTTAAACCCATTGCTCATCTCTACAAAACGCAAGTATACGAGTTGGCGCGCTATTTGGGCGTACCGGAGGAGATCCAGCGGCGACCACCTACAACGGACACCTACTCGCTCCCTCAATCGCAAGAGGAGTTTTATTTTTCCTTGCCTTTGGACAAAATGGATATCTGCCTGTACGGCAAGGATCACGGAATCTTACCGGAAGAACTGGGCCGCATGATCGGAATGCAAACCGATCGGATCGGTCGGATATACGATATGATCGACTCCAAGCGTAGGGCCGCGCAGTATCTGCATATGCCTCCAGTTGTCTTCGCGTCCGTAGAATAGTCAGACCTTTGAGTTGCTCACTAACTGGAGTTATACGCTTAATCTGCCTGATTCCCAGCACACTTGGAGGTTTGATCACAACTCCAACGGTTTACACGAGACCTTGGAGTATTCTGATTCGCGATTTGGACAGAACTGCCGGAAGTGTCAGGGCCGGTGATAAAGGGAGCGATATTCGCCGGTTGGGGCCGGAGCCAATGATCCGCCAGAGAGAGCCCCGGTTGGCGGGAACGCGGTAAGAACTTTGCAGTAGCTTCTAAATTGTTTTTGCCTTGCTGCCTTGCGTGCCGCGCGTCGTTTCGATTCTCCTCAGAGACTCATTCCATGATCCCTGAGGAGTTGGCTTGAGCCAGTCTCGCCGTTGTCCTTACTGCCAAAGTCTGTTCCTGCCCTCCGTTTATCGTCCTCAGCAAAAGCGTATGCGGCCGGCCGGCGTGTCAACGTCGGCGCCGCACCGATTATAACCGGAAGAAGGTGACGACCAATCCGGAGTATCGCAGGTCGTCCGCGACAGCCAGAAGCAGTGGTAGGACGAACATCCCGACTACCAAGAACAGCGGCGCCAGCAAAACCCGAAGCTCTAAAGGTAATCCCGACAATTATCCGTGGACGGCCGTGTACCTTCTCAAGAAGCGCTAATCGAGAACTAAACATGAAGAAAATTCCTCAACTGGATGCCGTTCGCGGGTTGGCCGTGCTGCTAGTGTTGGTACATAACACCGACAGATATCCATCTCTCCATTTGGGGCTGATCGTGAACAATGGATGGATGGGAGTGGATCTCTTCTTTGTGCTGTCTGGATTCCTGATCACGGGGATTCTGCTCGACACGAAGCAATCAGAAGGCTATTTCAAGAATTTCTATGCCCGGCGCTGTCTCCGGATCTGGCCTCTGTATTATTCGGTACTGCTTTTCATGTTTGTGATTGTCCCGTTCCTGCGTCCATCCGAAGCCCACGTCGTTTTCGATCGGTCGTCACCGTGGTGGGCCTATCCGCTTTTCCTTCAGAATTTCCTGGTTCCGATTTCAACAGGAGCCGCAGGGCCACTAGGTGCCACCTGGTCGCTCGCTGTCGAGGAGCAGTTCTACTTGGTTTGGCCGCTGGTAGTGCGATTCTGTAGCGAAGCCCAGCTTCGCAAGATCGCCATCGCGGTGATTTGTTGTTCTCCGGCACTGCGTTTTTACCTGTCACTGCATAAAGTCGATATTTACTCAAACATATTCTGCCGTTTGGACGGCCTGATGGCCGGGGTACTCTTGGCAGTAGTGATCCGTTCGGGTAGCTTTCTTTCATCGAAGTTTGTAACGCGAGCGTGGATCACATTGCTTCTCTCGGCCCCACTCGCGCTTATAATTGAGACCCTTCATGCAAGATGGATCGTTTTCTCTTTGGTGGCGCTGGCCTCGGTTTCATTCGTGTACCTCGCACTATTCTCGACGCAGCGATGGTTGCAGTTGATTCTGACGAACCGATTTCTGGTTTACACCGGGACGATCAGCTATGGGATCTATTTGCTCGAAAAGATTCCGTTGGACGTTGTGAAAACCTTCCATCTCGACAAGCACCAGTTTTTGGCGCTGCCGCTCACTACTGCCGCCACCTACGCCATGGCTGCCTTGTCCTGGAAGTTTCTCGAGAGGCCATTCCTCCGGTTGAAGCGATTCTTCGAGGAGAGGAAGATCGACCAGGACCAGGCCCTTGGCGCGATCGAGGGAGTGGGCGAGAGATGCGAAGTTCGGCCGATCGGCGACAACACGAGAAGGGATGTGTGTCCGGTATCAACTATTCTTTCCCCTCAACGACATCCCGACTTACAATGAATATATGATGCCACGAACGGCCGGACCATTCGAGCAACCAGCCCAGCAAAGAAAGGAACAACTGCGACCTTGGGTCATGTTGACAAGTATGGCCGCCTTGTTCTGTCTAGCCAGCGAAGTTGTGGTTCTAGAACACATCGACAGCCTCACCCAGTATCTGACCTACTCCGAGATTGCAGTCGTGGCCGGCATCGTGTTCGTAATTCTCTTGTCTGCCACTTTCGCCTACTGGCTATGCGTCTTGCTTCTCGTTCAAATCACAAGTTTCATACCTGCGCTGAGACGACACAGGCCCGCGTTAGCTTGGTATCTTGGGGTTGGAGCAGGATTTTGCTGTTTGATCATCGGAATCTTTGGGGCTGTCAAACTGCTGCTCCTTCCCCAATGGGACTTGTCAGTGTTGTTACGGTTACTGATCCTCACAGGATTGCTAGCTCTCTGCGCCGTTCCGTTGTTGCGGGTTGGTGTTTATCGTTTACAGCGTTTCGGGCTACACGTGTTGTTGCCAATTTTCTTGATCCATTTTGCTGTGGCGGCTGTGACTTTGGTCTTGCTGTTGGGCGACGGCACTCATTTTTTTCATGACTATGCGCACCCGGGTCGTTCGACGGCAGAGCAGTTGCCTGACATTTACTTGATCACCCTCGATGCTCTGAACGCAGAGGACACTTCTCTATACGGTTACGGGCGCCCTACGACTCCGAATCTGCAGCGATTTGCCGAGCGCAGCTTCACCTTCGACTACTTCTTCGCGAACTGCAACTTCACCACTCCGGCAACGACTTCGATCGAGACCGGCAAGCTACCGTGGTCCCATCGCGTGTTTAGGTTTAACGGCTTTCTGCGTGGCGAGGCTGAACATGAAAACCTAGCCACTCTGCTGCGTCAACGTGGCTACTACACCGCGATGATTTCTTCCAACTACGCAGCAACTCCGATCCTACACCGAACCCTGGCCAGCTACGATGCGGTGGAATACGTTCCACCGCAGGGTCTAGAAGGTTACTGGTTACGTCTCGCCAACCTCGTCGGTACTAAGCGTCAATATGTTCTGAACGCCGCTCTGCCAAATCGGTTAGGGTTCGCCAGGGCTATCTTTGATGCTCTGGTGCGGCCTCACCGCTATCCATATCCACCGGAACCAGTTTTCGATAGAGCGCGTAGTTTGCTGGAGCGCTCCGATATCAAACAGCCGCGTTTTTTATGGGCACATATATTTCCACCCCACGACCCTTATCTACCGCCACCACCCTACCACAATCGGTTTTCACCCGCGAACGAGGTCATAAGTTATCGTGACTTCCTCGGCAGGCAGGATTACATGCAGCTACCACGAGGGGTATCTCCCTCCGAATTGCGTGCCCGGTATGATGAGATGGTCTTGTATGCAGACGATGTCGTGGGCCACTTTCTTGACTGGCTCGACCAGACAGGTCGTCTGGACCACGCTATTGTGATCGTTACGGCAGACCATGGCGAGTCATTCGAGCCAGGCTGGTTTTTTCACGGCGGACCAAACTTGGACAATGACTTGATTCACATTCCCTTGTTGATCCATCTGCCTGGACAACAGAAACCCGCGCACGTGACCCAACTTGCCCAGCAAGCAGATTTGCTTCCGACACTGATCGATCTAATCGGTGGCGAAGTACCAAGTTGGACCGATGGGACATCTCTCAAGCCAGCTCTGGAGGGCAAGCCTCTTTCAACCCGCTTCATTTTTAGTATGAACTTGGAAGGAAGTAGCATCTTCGAACCCATCTCGAGCGGTACGCTTGCGATCCTCAACGACGAGTTCAAGTATGTGCGGTGGCTTGGACCAGAGCCGCAACACAACGCTCTGTATCGATACAAGACCGACGCCTCGGACGAGCACGATTTGGTGCAGTCTGAGCCAGAAGTTGCCAAGAATCTGGACGAGGCACTGCTCAACAAACTCAAGGAGATTAACCAACGCCCGCTTCCGTCAAAGTAGCGGCTCGGGAGGAAGCTCTAAGAGCCAGAGCCCATTTTCCTGACAGATGTCCCTGGCTAGGTTATATTAAACATACCTTTGAAGACACTCTATGTGTCGAGGGAAGGGCTGTACGACCATGAGACGCACCCAGATCGTGTTCTTCATAACACTGTTTTTCCTGTTGGGGGTTCCTGCCTATGCCTACGGCGATCCGACCGGGGGAGCTTTGTTTCAAATTCTGTTTCCGATCCTGGCCGCGCTTTGGGCGACATGTATGATATTCGCCAACCGCGTGCGGCGCACGGTCGGGGGTTTCTTGCATAAGTTGCGTGGATCGGGGCCTGACAAACCATCTGCCTGAGAAACCCCGTACGACACCATTCTCCCAGTGACTAAGCCGATGGTTTCAAGCTAAGCCAGGCCTCCGACCACGCATAGCCCTTTTCGCGGATTAACGAACCCCATAGCTCGTCCACGGTCGCCTTCTGTGCCGGCGAAAGCACGAAACGATTGCGCTGGTGAGCAGACACGCTCGCAATGTGCCGTTCCAACCCTGGCCGCGCAGCCTCGAAGTCCGCTAGCTCAAGTTCGGAATACATACGCTTCACTTGGCCGAGCGGATCGGCGACCAGTTCCTCATAACGCACACGTGACACCATTCCCGGCTGGAGATGGCGAATCCCTTCCATGATTGCCTCCTCATGGATAAGGTAGGCCGCCAGGACAAAGGCTTCGATTTGCTGTGACGAATTAGACTCCAAACTGTACATGTCGAGGAGCGTCTGCCAAAGCTTGAGATTGGAAGCAAATACCTCGTACGGGTTGCGTTCGATAATCACGAAGCGCGCCTGAGGAAACAGAGATGGCAACAGCGACAATCTGAAGCCGTGTGGCGGCGACTTAAGCACCATCGCTTTACTTTGCTGAACGGTAAGTAAGCGCAGGAAGAGCTGAAACGTTTGTGTCCAGCGATCCTGCTCCTCGCGGGGGCGATATCGCAGATCGAGGAGCAGTCGAGGATCACGCATCAGCGAAGGAACAAGTAACGCTTCGTAAGGTGAGGGCGCGCCCATGGACAGCAGCGCAAACTCGTCTTCCTGAGGCGATGTCCAGGAGTACTGCATGTTATCCATCGGGCGGCGAGTCTGCTGTTTCCCCGCCCGTTCCTGGACCACTTTCTCGGTAAGCAGAAAATAGGCAGGGTTCATGCAGGCATAAGTGCTTGGGAATCCGAACCGAGCGTTACAGCAGAACAACTCGTGCAGGAAAGTTGTGCCCGACCGCCAAAAACCGAGCAAAAAAATGGGTGGTAGAACTTCCGCCCTTTCCAAGGCCTCTGCCTGACTCAGGTTTTGGAGTTTCGCCAGCAGCGAATTGTTCGCGCTGGCGGCGGAATACAGCATGCGAGTTCCAAAACCGATGAGGGCACGGTCGGCGTCGACCTTCCTGGCCAGACGCTGCCATGCATCCAACGATAACCGCAGTCGTTGCTTCATCTCACGCTTCTGCTTTCTGCGTCGCTCTCATGGTTTGGGAGTTTTCCTCTGGTCGCCCTCATCGCGTTTCGAACTGATCGCATCGCCGTCACTTGGTACCGTCTTGCTGATGGACGCTAAGGGCGTGCTTGGTAAAATCCACGCGCCGTAAGATAACCATGCATACTACAGATAGTTTAGCGTATCTGCATTCGGCGCACCCCAATAGCAGCCTTTGAAGTTCTTTGAGATTGATCCCGAACCGCTGGTAGAGACCTTAACCGCATGGAGCAGGGTGCCGTTTGTGGTGGCGGCCAGCGTAAAGCGGCGTGTGCACGCAAGCGGGGTTACGACTAGGCCACGACGGTGAAAGCTTTGCGGCGCCGATGGCTACCGCGCGACAGTAGCTGTCGAAAGTGCTTTTGTTCATCTGGAAACGCTGAGGTCTGCTAGAAACCTATACTCCGGCCCGCATTTGCTGATTTCCCTCCGTGCCTCCCCCACTGCGAAGGTGCGTTTTCTCTCTGCTTTTTGTCTTTCTGTCTGAACATTTGAATGCTTCTCAATCGGGCCTTACGAAAGAGGACGAAAGCCCTTTGCATTGTGGCTGTCGTTGCGGTCCTGATCGCTACTCTTTGGCCGTTCAACGCTTCTCCGCGGAACGGCGTCACTTGGTTGCATGGAACCACCGGGCTCAAGTTCGAGAAAGCTGGCTTGGTCCTAAGCAGAGGGCCCTTAAGACCGGCCGACGCCGAAGCCGAATCGTACAGTCTGGAACTCCTGCTTCAGCCCGCCAGTACGAAATCGCTATATACGATCTTGGCTTTTTACACGCCGACTCGCCCTAGACAACTGTTGGTGCGGCAGTGGACGGACGGCTTACTGGTGACCCACGATGCGTCTGTCGAGAACGACAAAACCAGAACGATCAAGTTTGACGTCGATCACGTCTTCCGTCGGGGAAGACTCGTGCTCGTGACAATTTCGTCAGGGCCGAACGGGACAACCGTCTATCTGGATGGCCAACCAGCGGAGTCCTTCTCCAGATTCAAGATTTCCCGAAGTGAACTGTCGGCCGAGATTGTTCTCGGGACGTCGCCGGTGACCTATCAGCCATGGCCGGGGGAACTGCGCGGCCTCGCTATCTATTCGAAAGAGCTGACTCCTGCGGACGCGCTCCGACACTACAAAGAATGGACCGATCCGGGCGGACAGCCCGACCTTGATGGCGCCATTGCTCGGTACGCTTTTGCAGAGGCAGCGGGGCGTGAGGTTCGCAACGAGGTCATCTCCGGACCGAACCTGGAAATACCAACGACCTTCTCAGTCCCGTACAAAAGCCTGTTGCGGTCTCCGGCGGAGGAATTCAGGGCCGATTGGAAGTACGCAAGTGACGTGCTGGTGAACATCGCAGGCTTCGTTCCGCTAGGGTTGATTGTCTGCCTATATTTCGGGTGGACGAGAAGCCGTTGGAAGGCAATATTCATCACCACTGTCGCCTGCGGGATTCTGAGTTTTGTGATTGAGGTACTGCAATACTACATTCCCCAGCGAGGTTCTGGAACGACCGACATCATCACGAATACTCTGGGTGCTGCTCTGGGTGCCGCGCTCACGCAAGCGGGTCCGATTCGCCGCGTTCTTCTGCAATTGGCGAAGACAGCCGACAGAAATGAGGTTGGTTGACAATGGTCAGGATTGGCAGATCGAGGGATTAGGTAAACAGAGAGCACCGTCTACGCGAGTGAACAAGATGGTCATCTTGTTCTCACTGTGCAAGCACAACCAGAGGACAAGTCACTGTGTGAGCCGAACATCGTGATAAGGGCCACGCCAGAGAACTAAGCTCTGCCTTTCGGAAAACATGGAATATCGCGAACTGGGCAAGACCGGTATCAAGCTGCCAGTCATCGGTCTCGGTACTTGGCAGTATCAAGGTGGCATTGAACCTCTTCGAACCGGCGTGGCGTTAGGGGCGTGCTTCATAGATACGGCTGAGTCATACGGCACTGAGGATGTTATTGGGCGGGCTATTAAGGGAATTCGGAAAGACGTCTTCCTTGCGACCAAAGTCTCGCCCAGACACTTCAGACATTCTGACGTTATCAAGTCCACGAACGAAAGCCTCAGGCTGCTCAGAACGGACTATATCGACCTATACCAGCTTCACTGGCCCAATTACACAATTCCGCTGGAAGAAACGATGGAGGCCATGGAGGAGTTGGTGGACGCAGGGAAGGTTCGATTCATTGGCGTAAGCAACTTTATGCTGCGCGACCTAAAAAACGCGCAGAAGGCGATGGGCCAACACAGAATTGTGGCGAATCAAGTGCGATATAACCTGATCGACCGAACAATTGAGAGTGGCTTGTTAAAGTATTGTCAGGAGCAGCATATTACAGTGATAGCTCACAGTCCCCTCGCTACAAGCCTACCCAGCATACAAGCCATGGACCCAGGGAAAGTGCTTGACAGTCTCGCGACTTCGAATTGTCGGACAGTGGCACAGATTGCTATCAATTGGTGCTTGTCCGGGCAAGGAGTCGTGACCATTCCTAAGGCAAATTCAGTCCGGCATGTAAGAGAAAATTGTGCTGTCCCCGACTTCCAGTTGTCTACGGAGGAAATGCAGCGTCTTAACAGGAGCGTCAGATGTCGGCGGCGGGGGCGCTTAGAGATAACGCTAAGGCGATTTGCTCGTTACGCGCTACAGGTCGCGGGCAAGAATCAGTAGGACAAGAATGGGAGAGAATGAAGAGTAACTCAGCCGATTGTAATGTGACGATCATCGGGGCTGGTCCTTATGGTCTGTCCTCAGCTGCATATCTGCGGGCAGCTGGCATAGAAACCCGGGTATTCGGCGAACCGATGTCATTCTGGGAGAACCAAATGCCCGCGGGCATGTGCCTGCGATCAAACTGGGGAGCTTCACACATTGCCGACCCCGAGCAAGCGTTAACGCTTGACGAGTATTGTCGTCAAAACGGCAATCATGTAACGAAACCGATTCCGCTAGACCGGTTTGTTGCCTACGGCCAATGGTACCAACGCCAGGCGGCTCCCGACGTGGATCGGCGGCTCATCCGGAGTGTTGAAACCGATCCATTGGGATTCAAGGTTGCCGTGGCCGGCGGAGAGTCATTTACCTCGAGGCATGTGGTAGTGGCCACGGGAATCAGCACCTTCGCTAGCCGGCCCCCTGAGTTCAAAGGAATTCCGTCTGCATTAGCATCGCACTCGAGCGAGCACAACGATCTTGGGAAGTTCAAGGGCCAGCGCGTAGTCGTCATTGGTGCGGGGCAGAGCGCTCTTGAATCGGCGGCTCTGTTCAAGGAAGCAGGCACTGACGTCGAGGTAATCGCGCGTCAAACAGTTCTCAACTGGGTAGGATTGCATCCTAGCCTGCATCATCTAGGACACGTTTCCAAGCTGCTCTATTCGACACGGGACGTCGGCCCAGCTGGGATCAGTCGTCTGGTGGCAATGCCGCACGTATTCCGTAGATCTCCCCGGTGGTTTCAGGACCGGATGGCGTACCGTGCAATTCGGCCGGCGGTAGCAAGTTGGCTGCGACCTCGACTGACGGATGTTCGGGTCACGCTTGGGCGAAAAGTGGTCTCTGCCACCACCGCCGGTAGTCGACTGTCCCTGAAACTTGACGATGGCACAGAACGGCTCATCGATCATGCTCTACTCGCGACTGGTTTCCGGGTGGATATCTCGCGTTACCAATTCTTGTCCCAGTCATTGTTGAAACAACTGAAGACGGTGGACGGCTACCCGGTGCTCAAGCGCGGCCTCGAGAGCTCAATTCCGGGACTGCATTTCCTGGGCAAGCCTGCTGCGTGGAGTTTTGGACCGCTGGTCGGGTTTGTTTCGGGAACTGAGTTCGCAGCCAACGAATTAGTTCATTCCATAACTAGCAAGCGCGGCAAGAGCTGACCGGAAAACTGATCCAATGAGTAATGACTTAGTTAAACCCCTTCTAGACCCTGCCACCGAAGACGCCGCCGAACCGGTCGTTGGCGCACTGGTCGTCAGCGGTGACTACCAGGGCCTGGGTATCGTCCGCAGCCTCGGGCGTCGCGGAGTGCCGGTCTGCGTTGTGGATGACGAAATATCGATTTCCCGCTTTTCAAAATACTGCACCCATTTTGTGAGAGTGGCGGACTTGCGAAATGAGCGCAAAGCGGTAGATGCATTGATCGAGGTCGGAGAGCGACTAGGCTTGCAGGGATGGGTCCTGTATCCAACCCGAGAAGAGTTAGTGGCCGCTTTTTCTCGCAACCGTCCTCAATTGACCAAACTATTTCGCGTGCCAACGCCGGAGTGGAGCAGTGTGCAGTGGGCCTGGGACAAGCGCAACACATACCGGTTGGCAACCGAACTCGGGATTCCGACGCCGGCCACGCACTATCCTGAAAATATTGATCAATTAGCTGAACTCGACGGTCTTACACCGCCCTTCGCTGTCAAGCCCGCGATTAAAGAGCACTTCATCTATGCCACCAAAGCAAAGGCCTGGCGCGCAAACACCCATGCAGATTTGAAAATCTTGTTTCAGAAGGCGTCAGAACTGGTTGGCCCGGGCGAAGTCATGGTTCAGGAGTTGATTCCTGGTGGAGGTACGCAGCAATTCGCGTACTGCGCGTTTTTTCGAGATGGCGAGGCGATTGGCAAAATGGTCGTGCAACGCCGGCGCCAGCACCCACTTGAATTCGGAAAAGCTAGCACTTATGTAGAGACGGTTGATGTTCCAATTCTGGAGGAATTGTCAGAACGTTTCTTGCGAGCGAGCAACTACTACGGGCTCGTCGAACTGGAGTACAAACTCGATGCTCGAGACGGCCAATACAAACTACTCGACGTCAATGCTCGCACCTGGGGATATCACACTCTCGGGGCCCATGCTGGAGTTGACTTCAGCTACATGCTTTATGCAGATCAGGTTGGTTTGCCAGTTTCGTACTGTAAGGGGCAATCGGGAATTGGCTGGATGCGCATGACGACGGATCTCCCTGCGGCATTTGTGGCGCTACTTGCGGGAGACACGGATTTGAAAAGCTACGTACGCACGTTAATAAATTGCAACGTGGAAGCAGTTTTCAGCCAGGACGACCTAATCCCTAGCTTGGCTGAAGTCCTTATGGTTCCGTATCTCGCGCTGAAAAAAGGCTTTTGACCGGCTTTCTTCTGAGGGCGTGGTCTGGCAAAAGGCTTGTCTGATCAGAAAACTCGCGAGGGAGAGTAAGATAAAGTCGTGTTGTCCGTGGCGGGCCCAAGAATCGAAGCGGCCCGTTCGCTGCCCTGTATATCCAAGGAGGGTCTTAGCATGAGTCACGTCATTCGACTGCAGTTGATTGGAAGGGTTACCTACTACGTCGGCTGGGTTGCATTGGTATGTGGAGGCCTGTTTCATCTTAACATTGCAACGAAGCTGTTCATGGCGATGCGTCTACCGCAGCGGAATCTGTTTGAGGCCAGTGTAGTGTGCTTCTTGATTTGCATAGCCTCGGAAGTCCGAGCCCATGCCTTGCCCGGAAACGAGGCGGCCACACCTGTAAAAAAGGCCGCGTAGGGACTGCCAACAGACCAGACCTGCGCTTGAGACCCGCGATGCGCCTCGGTTGTAGCCTCCCGTGCGGGAACGGGCTCGTGTCTCCCTGGCGTTCGTGCGCATGTGATCGGCTCAGCCGCGATGCATTCTGGCATGGCATGCTGTGCACAGCGTGATCAAGTTCTCTTCTGCGTCTGCTCCCGAATGGCTGCGGCAGCTCTCGGGCTTTGTGCAACCAGGTTGCACAATCGAAGCGCTGCCCGTCCCGGCGCGCAAGCTTCGCCAACTCCGGCCCCTTCGCCCACCCCACTGCCTTCAGATCCTTCCGCGCTTGCGGCGGCAAGTGTTCGTGGATCGACATCAGGTAGTACGCCTTCCTTCTTGATTCCGGGAACCGCCTCGCCAGGAACTCGTCAAACGACTTCAGGTTCTCCAGCCTCCAGTACTGTCCCGCCCGCACCTCGCACAGATACCTGCCCAGATCGACGAACCGGGTGTCGCGCTCTGCCTCCTTCTGCCGTTCCCACGCCAGGATCTCGTCAATCTTGGTGAGGACAAACAGGGCGCGCTTGCGATTGAGCTTGGGCAGCATCGGCATAGGCGGAATTGAGCTGCGCAGAGCTACACTGGGCCGCGGCTTGAGGCAAACGTCTTGTAATATATAATAATACATGTTATCGTTCTGGCATTATGAGCGACATCGAGAAAACTATCAGCTTCCGCGCCGAGACCGCAAAGATCGACACGCTTGATTCGCTGGCCGCCGCGCAGGATCGTTCGCGCAGCTATCTCATCAACGAGGCGATCACCAACTACATCGAGCTGCACGCCTACCAGGACGCGCTCGTTCGCAAGGGGCTTGAAGAGATGCGAAAAGGCCGTGTCGTAAGCCATGAGGAGATCGTAAAGCGGCTCAAGAGGGCGAGGCGGGCTCGCCAATGATCGAATGGACCGAGCAGGCGACCCGGCAACTGGATCAGGCTCATGATTACATCGCGCTCTCTAACAGCGAGGAGGTTGCCGACCGGATCACGATGCAGTTCGTTACCAGCGTTCAACAGCTCGCCACATTCCCCATGTCGGGCAGATCAGGCCGGGTTCCAGGTACTCGTGAGCTGGTTATTTCGAATACGCCGTTTATCGCAGCCTACGCCATCGATCAAGACCGCATCGTGATCCTCGCCGTCTACCACGGTGCACAACAATGGCCGGAAATCTTCTAAGCGCAGTACTGCACGGTTCTGGCATGACTATGACTAATGACCAGGACTAGGCAAGAGCCCGGACTTCTTTTGTCTGCTGGACGCGTAAGGACTCCTTCCTGAGAGCGACCGGTACCGGACTTTCTTTTCCACTGGGGGACTCTTCCGGGACCACCCATCCCGACCTCGATCCCGCCATCGAACAAATCCGACGAGGAAACCCCGAGGCTAGCAAAGAGTGGTTTCTGGCAGTTCTTAGTGTCGTCGATGGCTGTTGCGCGACGGTGACTACCCGATCACTGGAATCTGGCTTTTGTAGACCTTGAAGTAGATCAGTTCCGACGGTTCCTCTTCCCTTCCCGTCAGTACCTTCTCCACCTCCCGCCGAAAGTCCTCCTTCGGCGACTCCCGGGCCTTGCGCAACCAGGGTACACAATCGAAGTGCTGCCCGTCCCTGCGCGCCACCTTCGCCGCTTGATCCGTCAGGAGTACCTTGTTTGCCCGGCCTAACAAACAATTACGACTATGGTATGATGACCATGCTTAAGGAGCTTTCGCATGAAGAAAATGGCCGCAGGTTCTTTTAAGATCCATTGTCTGGCGGTCATGGATGAAGTTCAGGCTAAGCGCGAGACCGTTGTGATCACAAAACGGGGCAAACCAGTAGTGAAGCTTATCCCCGCCGACAAAGACTCAAGCGACATTTACAATTTTCTCGCTGGCAAGGGTGCTATTACAGGCGATGTCGTTTCCCCTGCGATTTCGCGTGAATACTGGGGAGAGCTCAGGTGATTCTTGTCGATACGCATGTCGTCGTCTGGCTGGCGCTTGACCAAACTCACCTCTCCAAGAACGCAAGAGCGGCCATCGACGATGCGCGTCAGAACGGGGACGGATTAGCCATCTCCGACATTACGCTCCTGGAGTTGGCAACGCTCTGGAGTAAAGGACGCATCCGGCTCGATATCAGCCTCGAATCTTTCCTGCAGGAGGTCGAGGCGCGCTTCATCATCCTACCGATCAACGGGCGCGCATGCGTACGCGCCCTCGGACTTCCGGCAACCTATCCTAAGGATCCAGCGGATCGCCTCATTGGAGCCACTGCGCTGGTCGAGGGACTGTCTCTGCTAACTGCGGACCGCGCGATCCGACGGTCACGGGCTCTTCACACGATTTGGTGAGAAAAACCGTGAAGACAGATAGTTTTGCTGCTGGTGATCATTTCCGCCTGGGTCCCGCACAATGAATTGTATTGCCGCAGTGATGAACTCTGGCGTGGCATGCCGTGCACAGCGTGATCAAGTTTTCCTCTGTGTCGTCCCCCGAATGGCTGCGGAATTCCCTGTGGTGCGCCTCAAGATTCGTCATCGTGCCTCAGGATTGACACCTCCAGCCGTCCCGATGCAGAACCTGCTGGCGCAGACTTTCGTACGACAAGGGATCCAGCCGCGCGAGTGCGGTTTTTTGGCGGATCATTCTCACGCCTTCTCGCGTAGGTTTTCGAGGAAAACCTGCTGCTGTTCGCCGGGCAAGAACTTGTAATAACGCGAGATCGAGTGGAGCAGGATCTCCGGGTTGCCATTGTCCAAGTGCGCTCCCCCAAAAAAGTCGGCGCAGATCATCTCCAGGCAGTAACCACGCGACTTGGCTGTTCCTAGCATCAGAGCCGCCGTCTCGATCGCCTGTTCGATGATCGGGATCTGGTTCTTATGGTAAGTGCTATTAATATCAATCCTATAGAATAATTATTGTCGATTGGGACGCAAATTTGTGCGCCCCTTTTGCAGGGTGACCAGAAATCCACGTGGCCGATTTGCCGGTCGACTGGAGCGGTTGCTTGTCTCAAAGGGGTGCGCGATCCTGACACCTTGCAAAAAACGTTACAACCGGTATTCCGGAGGAAGCCCCTTTCGTACCAGTTTCTCTAACTTTCCCCCTGGTACAAAGCTCGCCGGTCACGTCATTCCCTAGGGACCCGGTATCCGAAAAAATTTCCTATTGCATTTCATTGTGTGAAATGATTTATTTCACGATATGGAAAGAATTAAGCCACGCTGGTTTCGACACAATCTCCAAACCGCTCTCCGGCTCTTGCCCGTCACCGTATTAACGGGTGCACGACAGACCGGCAAGACCACACTAACGCAAGCGATTAAGCCAACACGGGCATATTTCACTCTCGATGATGTAGGTGTACTCGATCAGGCCGAGCGCAATCCCGACTCGCTGCTCGCTACGCGCCCTGTAATCCTGGATGAGGTTCAACGAGCGCCACAGATCTTGCTAGCAGTGAAACGTGCAGTGGACACGCACCGGCGGGCAGGCGACTTCACACTGACCGGTTCAGCCAACCTCCTGCTAATGAAACACGTGGCCGACACATTAGCGGGCCGCGCGATCTACTTGGAGCTTCGGTCGTTCTGTCCCACGGAGTGGCAGGAGCGTAAGGCTGCATTACTGCCTCTGGAACGTTTGTTCGCCCCAGATTTTGACTGGCGTGAATGGCCTGATGAACCCGGTGACTGGCCGACATGGCTGCTGCGTGGAGGATTCCCGCCCGCGCTGGAAATTGATTCCGAAGCGGATCGCGGCCTGTGGTTCGCCGCTTATGTACAAACCTATCTGGAGCGTGATTTGCGCCAGCTAAGCGCCGTCTCCAGCCTGCCTGATTTTCAGCGCATGATGATGTTGGCCGCGCAACGGACCGGCAAGCTGCTCAACCAAGCCGACTTGGCCCGCGACGCGGCGCTCAGTCACCCGACGACGCACCGGTACTTGAACCTGTTGGAAACCGGCTGTCTGGTGACACGCATACGCCCGCTGCTGACCAATCCCTCGGCCGCACTCGTCAAAGCCCCAAAGTTGCTCTGGACAGATTGTGGCCTTGCCGCCTGGCTTGCCGGGATCAAGTCGTCTGCCGACGCCACGCAACGCCTGGATGCTGGTTTGTGGTTGGAGCAAACCCTGTTTCAGACTCTGGACACGTGGCGTGCCCTTGATTCACAACGACGCAAGCTGCATTTTTGGCGCGACCGTAATGGGCACGAAGTGGATTTCGTTTTGGAAGAAGCCGGTAAGTTCATAGCATTGGAAGTTAAGGCGGGGAGCCAGGTGACCGCGAGTGATGTGATGGGGATTCGTGCGTTCCGAGATACTTTGAAACGCAAAGCATCACTGGTCCGAGGCGTGGTGTTGCACGGCGGCAAAGCACGTCCGCTTGGCGCTGAAGATGTTGCACTTTCTTGGGGATGGATGGTCCCCAAATCGAGGTAACCTGCGGCCTGTTGGCGATCGTTCGGAAACCACCCGCAGAGCAGCGTACCGATCCCTATGTCGTGCAACAGCTTGCACAATTGAGTAAGACATTTCCCAATTGAGCCGAGACGTGTTGCTTAACAAAGCACTGTCTGATTGGGTCGATTGGGAAAATATTCTAGGACTACAACGTCCATCCTATATGACGGGCACTTCAGGTCCTCCGAACCGTTTTTTTTACAGGCCCGACTAGAATCGTTTCAAGCTGGCGAGGAAGATGTTACTAAGCATAATCTGAGGCGAGCGCAGCGAGTTATAAGCTAGAGTAGGCAGCGGCGTTTGGCGAAGGTCGTGCAACCCTATATGCGTCCGAGTCATCGGCAAAATAAGGGGGAAACACAGATGGAAAAGGAAAACGCCAATGAGTCCACAGCGAGTTCCAAATTAGGCGGAATCGAGCCAGGTTCGTCAGGGCAGGCCGTGCGTGGTTGCGGGCCTGCTCGCTTCATAGTTCAAGGGAAACCGAGAGGCATGCCTTTAGTTCCGGGCAATATACACCACTTCAGGTTGTGTTGCCCAAATTCAAGGAGAAATCTCTAGCGTCTGCCGATTGCAGTTGGTTGAGGGACAACTCTGACGTAACGCGATTAGGTAAGGTTTGCCGACCACCCGTCCGAAGGCGTCGGAACAAGATGTCATCCGGAATGATTGCAGGGGCGACGGGGGTTCCGCGAACAGATCCCTCCTCCCATCTTGGGGTCTAGCTTTCTATCTTCTTGATGTACCGCCGAAGGCCAGTTAACACGAACCCGATCGCAATGAGTGAAATTCCGAGCCCGAGACGGCGATAGTTGCGCTCAACCATTGCCGCTTTCCCCGCTTGCAGATTCCCGGCCGCAATTTTCAGGCCAGCTTGAATATCCTGATCCACGAGGTCCGTCCGGAAGCTGTGGATTGTGACTCGAGCTTTGGTCAGCGAATCCCGTGCCTGATCCTGTCCCAGTCGAGCCTCGCTCACCTCCATACCAGAAGACTCGGCGACACGGAGAATCTGGTCCGCGGTTTTGTTGGCCTGCTCCAATCGAGTCAAACCGCTCAGTAGTCCTACCCTGGCTTGATCACAAGCGTCACCCGGATTATGACACTGCATGCAGACGGCGTCAGGCCCAGTGCCAAGATACGCATCCGAGGGATGGCGGATGCCATGATTGCTATGGCACACGACGCATCCCGGAAGAGAAGCCGCTTCAAAGGCCTTTTTGTGCGTACTTTTTTCGTACATCTGGGCTTGAAAAGCGTGACAGTTCGAGCAAACATTCTGAACCCTGTCTACTCCGGGCGGCGCCGCACCATGGTTTCCATGGCACGTTGAACAGGTAGGCGCACTGAGATCGCCTCGCACCATGAGCGCTTCGTGGTGCACGCTGGTGCTGTACTTTGCGAACTGATCCGTGGGAATGGAATATCCCTTCATGTAACTCGCGTCGGCATGGCAGCGAGAGCAGGTGTTGGCCACGTTGACCGGGTTGACGGTGGAGCGGGGATCGCTCGGCGCTCTTAGATCGTGGACACTATGGCAATCCGTGCATACCGCGACCTTCGTGTCTCCAGCCGCGAAGCGCTTGCCGTGGACACTGGTCCGGTACTGGCCCAACTGATCCGTGCGCAAGCTGGGGTTGAACTGCCGAATATAGGCGGGATCGGAATGGCAACTTCCGCACAACTCGGGGATCTGCTTGCGATCGATCTTGCCCTTCCAGCCCGTCTTTCGGCTCATGGCTTTGTCGGGATCGTCGCTGCTGGGATCGCCCCCGTGGCAACTGGCGCAAGTCAAACCCTTTTGTGCGTGGATATCCTCGCTGAATTTCTCCTGGGTCACGCCCAGGGGATCGGGCAAGGCGGAGTGACAATCCAAGCATGAGTTTTTGGTTTGCCCCGCAGTTTGCCCATACCCCAGACACACTGCGAGCACGACGCAACCGGCCAGCCCGACAAGGGCTGCGCGGAATAGTCGAAGCCTATTTCGCAAGATAGCCATAAACACTCATCCCTACCACATATGCAAGAGCAAAGACCGAAAGCCCAGTGATCCACCGTTTCATGTGTGAGGGCTGGTCACTCTCAAAGAAAGGCAGCAGAAGCCACAACAATCCGACCAGGCCGAATGCAAGTACGCCCAGAACCTCCCCGTCGATGAACCACACTTTGGACGGGATGAGCTTGAGCGTCTGAAACATGAAGAGGAAGTACCACTCGGGCTTGATTCCGGCTGGGGCAGACACAAAAGGATCTGCCTTGACACCGAGGTTCCACGGGAAGACTGCTGCCAACACGCCCAGTACTCCCAGCGCCACGTACCAAGCCATCAATTCCCGGAGCACGAAGTTAGGCAAGAACTTCATTTCGCGTTTGGCAGACGGGTCTGCAGTCCATTGCACTTCCAGTTTCGGCGGAATGCTGATGCCAAGGCGTTGCACCAGCAACACGTGCAGCAGGAGCAGCAAGGTTGCAATTCCCGGTAGAACGGCGACGTGGAATCCAAAGAACCGGGTCAGAGTGGCTCCGGTAACATCTTCACCCCCGCGTAGAAAAATCATCATGGGCTTACCGATGATCGGGACCTGCCCAGTAATCTCGGTGCCGACTTTGGTGGCGAAGAAGGCCAGCGTGTTCCAGGGAAGCAGATACCCGCTGAATCCAAATCCCATGACAAGAAACAGAAGAAGCACACCGCTCACCCAGGTCAGCTCTCTGGGTTTGCGGTAGGCCTTGAGAAAGAGCACGCTGAACATGTGCGCAAAAGCGGTAAAAATCATGAGATTGGCCGACCAGGAGTGGATCGACCGAATCAGCCACCCAAATTGCACTCGGGTCATGATGTACTGCACGCTCTCGAAGGCTTCGTTCGCTCCAGGCCGGTAATACAGCAGCAGCAGGATCCCGGTCAGCACCTGGATGACGAACAAGAAGAGAGTGATACCCCCGAGGAAGTACCAATACGAGAGCCGGTGAAGAGGAACAGTTTTCTTCCGCAACGGGGCGATCAGGTCATCCCACTCGAACCGCTCGTCCAGCCAGTTGCGTACGTCTTGGAGAGGACTCATCTTAAGCCTCCCGCCGACGCCTTACGAAGATTTCGTCCCCCCGCACCTGTACCTCAAAGCCTTCTAGCGGGCGCGGCGGGGGGCCCGAGATATTTCGACCGTTGAGGTCGTACTTGCCGTTATGGCAGGCGCACCAGACTTGGCGCAGATCGTCGCGGTATTGCACCGTGCAGGATAGATGCGTGCAGGTCGCTGACATGGCGCGGTACTCTCCGCTGGCAGTGCGGATCAGCAGACCAGGGCGATTCCCAAACCGGAAAATCTTTCCGCTGTTCGGCTTCAACTCCGTGAGCTTGGCGGCGACGACCTCGTCCCCACCGAGATCTGCCACCGCCGGTGGGACAAGATAGCGGAGCACGGGATAGATGAAAGAAGCAAGAGAGGCAAGCAGGCCGCCACCGAGGAAAAATCCAATCACGCGGCGGCGCGTAGGTTCGGGTTGGGAAATTTGGTCAGCGGTCATTCACTGCGCCTCCTGCCGCAGGAACACTCGTGATCTGGATGGTCATTCTCATGGGCGCATTTCCGGGTTCAGGCGGAACGCACTTCTACAGTTCGCTGCATCTCGCGTACCCACATCGTCTGGGACAGTTGCAGGCGATGTCCAATGACGACTGCCAGATTCAAAGCGATTTTGTAGCCAGCCGCCGGATTCGCAGCAAAATAGCCCTGCAACGCCTCCCGCGGCAGGGCGATGACTCTTGCTTCATGCAGCGACGCAGTAGCGGTGAGCGTGAAGCGGTAGGGTGGAATCAGGGCCGACCAACCCACGGTCTGACCAGGAGCCATTTCTTCCACGAAGATATCTTCTTCCCGGCCCCGGACCTGCATTGGCATGGTAAGCCTGATTCGGCCGCGTTCGGTCAGGAACAGGCGCTCGGCCGGATCCCCCAGCCGAAACAGTTCGGTTCCGGCGGGAACCATCAGCCTGGTGCCAAGTTCCAGAACCTGCTCGGCCTCGGCGGATGAGAGACCGTTCAACAGTTCATGCGTCATGGCTACTCTCTCAGTTCACAAACGGCGAAGCCGTTTTACTGTGCAAATGGGCTTGCGAGGGAAACGCTATGAACACCTCCGCGGCAGCCTGCTCCATGCGAACGTGGTTTTCGATTTGCAGCAACAAGACCTCAATGGGCACCTGCCGTGGTGCTACCGGCGGCACCGTTGGCGTAGCCGCAGCACGGTCTGAGAAGAAGCGGGCCGGGGTGGCCGCTTTGACCAACGGAAGCTGGGGCTGCACTGCTGAATCGGATGACTCCGAACGGGTGGCCGCTCCAAACGCAACCGCGGCGACACCCATCCCAAATACGGCCATACACAAGCCCATCAAAAGCATTTCCATGGCAATCCTCCTGCAACATTTCTCATCGCACGTGGTATGCCAGCGTTGACCAGGGCCTAACTCCTTTTCCTTCAGACGAGGTAAGGATGCAGAAAACAAGCGGACTGCCAGTATGTCAGGTCGAGCCTGACGATTTGTCAGTCGTTGACGGCGGTCAGCGCGTGTGCCATCATCCCGCCATCTCTGTGCCATCATGATGAAGCTGCGTTTTGCCAGCATGACGGTTGGCCTCGCGCTCGGGGTCACGGCGGCAGTGGTGGTGGCCTGCACGGCCGCCGCCTATGTCTTCTCGGTTCGTCACTTTCAAAGCCTTCTCGAAACCGCGCACAGCAGCGCGGTTGCCGAAGGCGAATTGATCCGAACCGCTCTCGAACACCAGATGGTAGGGAATGACCGCACGCTGATCGCGCAAATGGTCGAGAGCTTCGGCAAACAGTCGCGCGTCGAACAACTCATAGTGCTGGACCGCAATGGCGTGGAGCGCTATTCGAGTAAGCCGGGGGCAGTGGGGAATGATTTTCACATCGACTCTCCCACCTGCCAAGCCTGCCATAAGGATCCGCCGGAACGCCGTGGATCCAGCCGCGTCATTGAGACCCGGGGTGGAACGATACTGAGGACCGTGGTGCCGATTCGTAATCGCGAGGAGTGCTACCGATGTCACGATCCCAACCAGAAAATCAACGGCATCCTGATTCTGGACTACAACGCCGGAGAGGTGCGCACCGCGATGACTCGGGACCTGCGCTGGATGGTAGCCGGTACCGGCGCCTTGACGTTCGTCATCGTGGGGGCGATCGCGCTGGTGATCCGGGTGTCAGTCTTGCGCCGTCTGAAGCGTTTTGAAACCACGGCGCGCCTGATTTCCCAGGGCGATCTGGAACGGCGTGTGCCCGCGGAAGGTTCGGACACGTTAGCGTGGATGGCAAAGGAGTTCAATGCCATGGCCGACTCGGTCTCAGGACTGGTGGGCGAAGTACGCACCGAGCGGGAGCGGCTGGAAACGGTGATCAACAGTATTGATGACGGGATCGTAGTCCTCGACGCGGAACGAAAGATTGTGGCGGCCAACGACGCCTTTTTGCAACGAGCCGCAGTCTCTCGCGAGCAGGTTCTGGGCTGCTGCTGCTACCAACTCGGACCGGGGCCGTGCAATATGTCCGACTGCCCCACTCTCGCGTGCTTGAGGTCTGGCGGGCGCCAGGTTCGGATCTGTGAACGCAAAGCCGGCAACGACACGGTGGCTTGGGAAGAAATCCACGCTTCTCCCATTCTCGACGCCTCGGGGCGCTTGGTTCAAGTAGTGGAAGTTTGGCGCGACATCTCCGAGCGCAGGGCGGCCGAGGCGAAACTGGCCGAGTCTTATCGCCTGGCGTCAGTCGGAGTCCTCGCTTCTGGGTTTTCGCACGAGATGAACACTCCTCTGGCAACCACCCTGATGTGCGTGGAGGGAATTCTCCGCGAGACTCCAGCCGGCCAGGTGGGACAAATGGATCAGGCCAGAATCCGCGAGAATGCGACGATCGCCCGCGAACAAATCCTGCGCTGTCGCGGCATTACCCAGCATTTCTTGCGCCTGTCGCGCGGACAGCGGCATGCCGGAGATATCGTGGACCTAGATGCGGCCATCGCCTCCGCCCGAAAGCTCGTCGATCCGACGGCCCGCGCCAGCTCGGTGGACGTCGCGGTGCGTCCGTCCGCAACTACCCTGCATGTTCGGGCCGACGAGGCTGAGTTGCAGAACCTGCTGGTCAATCTCTTGCTCAACGCGATTCAGGCATCGAAGCCGGGCGGCAAGGTCGTCGTTACCACCGAAGGCGGCGATGCGGTGCACATTCGCGTCACTGACGAAGGATGCGGGATTGCCCCGGAATACCGTCAAAAAATCTTCGAGCCCTTTTTCAGCCTCCGCCAGGGCGGCACCGGCCTCGGTCTATTCCTATCGCTGAACGCTGTCCGGAACTGGGGAGGCGACATTGTGGTGGAGAGCGCACCGGGGAAAGGGTCTATATTCGAAGTCGTGATCCCGGCAATCGATCCCAGTCCGCAAGCGAAGGACGGACTATGAAATCCCCTTCCCTTCTCCTGGTCGATGACGATACCGCATTCCGGCAGGTGATGACGGGGGAACTGAGTCGTCTCGGCTACGAAGTGGACGCGGTAGGCACGGGCGAGGACGCAATCCGGCGAGTCGCGGCGGCGGAACCCGAAGTTGTCTTGCTCGATCTGCGCTTGCCCGGCATGGGCGGGCTAGAGACGCTGAAGGCCATCCAAGCCGCGACGCCCACAACGGAAGTCATTATGTTAACTGGACACGGCTCCATCGATACCGCCATCGAATCGATCCGCATCGGCGCCTTCGATTACGTGGTGAAGCCTTGCCCGTTGGATGAACTGCAAATTCGCATTCAAAGGGCGATCGAAAGGCGATCACTGCGCCAGCGAGCCAATCTTCTCGATCGTGTTCTGACTCCCCCGGATCTCGGCAGTTTCATCGGCGACAGCCCGGAATTCCGCCGCTTGCTCAATCTGATCGAGCGGGTAGCGCCCAGCGATTCGGCCGTGCTCATCACCGGCGAGACGGGCGCAGGAAAAGAGCGGGTGGCCAAGCTGATTCACGCGCGCAGTTCCCGCCGGTCGCGACCGTTCGTGGTAGTCGAGTGCGCCGCGCTGCAGGAAAACTTGCTGCAAAGCGAACTGTTCGGCCACGAGCGTGGCGCATTCACCGGAGCGGACCGCGCCAAGCCCGGATTGTTTGAAGTCGCCCATGGTGGAACGATTTTTCTTGACGAGATCGGAGAGGTGAGCCCAGCGACCCAGACCAAGCTGCTGCGCGTTCTCGATACCTCTACGTTCCGGCATGTTGGCGGTACCCGGGAGATTCGAGTGGATGTCCGAATTCTAACTGCGACCAATCGCGATGTGTCCGCCATGGTGCGGCAGGGTCTTTTCCGCGAGGACTTGTTTTATCGCCTGAGCACGATCACCGTGGAGGTTCCGCCCTTGCGCGCCCGAAGCGGCGACGTGGACTTACTGGCACAGCATTTTGTGACCGTGCTCAACGGGCGCTTCGGCTCCAGCAAACAGATCGGCGAAGCGGCGCTGCAACTGCTGCGACGGCACAACTGGCCTGGGAACGTGCGCGAACTTCTGCACGTGGTCGAAGCCGCCTTGGTCCTCAGTGAGGGATCGCAGGTTCTGCCCGAGCACCTCCCCGCCTCCTTGCGGAATTCGAAGCCTGTTCCGCCCGCCGGTCCTTTAGCGCAGGACGCGCAGTTACCGACGCTCGGGGAAGCGGAGCGCACGTACATCCGATTGGCGCTCGAGGCCAGCAAGGGTCACCGCGGAAACGCGGCCAGAATTCTCGGAATCAGCGAGCGGAATTTGTACCGGAAGCTGCGCGAGCACGGCCTGTTGTCGTGATCCGGCCCAGCCCGTGTCAGCGAATCCCGTGCAGCAACGTACGAGTGCGTACAGGGGTCCGTCGCATCAAAAGAGCTCGACGGATGCCGCATGGCCAGAAGCAAACGCGAGTCGAGCGTCCCTTGTGATTAACGCGGCTCCGAGTGTCTCGGCGAGCACGATGTAGGCAGCATCATAGGCGGAAAGATTGTGCCGCAGTTGCCAGATCCGGGGCAGGAGTACGAAATGAGCATATCGAGTGATGCGGAGATCCAGCAGATCGCAGACCGCCTCGTCGGCACGACGCACAGAAACCACTCCTTGCCGTGCTAGACGCCGCAATACCTGCGCGACCTCAAGATCCAGGAGGTAAGGCGCGTGTAGGGTTTCGTTGCGCGCATAAATTCGCTTTTCGATGCCCTGCCCGGCAGATGTCTGAAGAAGCCAGTCAACCGCGGCGGAGGCATCGAGGACGATCACCGCGCCTCGCGCTCTTCTCGTACCAAGTAAGCAGTGTCGATCTGCGCCGAAACCGGCTTACGCTTGTGCAGGCGCTCCCGCAATTCTGCGAGCGTTGGCCTCTCCGCGAGTTCCTTGATCTCCGCCAACAGATAGTCCGAAAGCGACATGCCAGCCATGGCAGCACGAGCTTTCAGGCCGCGGTGGAGGGCATCGGGCACATTGCGAAGCTGAATCATCTTGGACATGCTACAAGCATACTTTCATGTTATCTACATGTCAACCTGAGGTTGGTGAAAGGGTTGCGCTGGTTAGGCAGCACGAGCGCAAACGATTTTTCCCAAACGAACCCAACAACTCATTTATTATCAATGACCTATGTTTTTACCATGCCAACCGCGCCAAGGCTTCTGATAGGGAATCGCACCCCTCCTGGAGCAGCCGGCGCTTACGGACTCGGAATGACCGCCGACGTTAGATTCGAGTATCCGCTCTCTTGGGACTCGCTATTTACGGTCGTGGCTACGTAGTAGTAAGTCTGGCCGGAGACGACCGTGCTGTCCGTGTAGGCGGTGATGCTGTCGAGCGACGTGTTGATCATCGTGTACGGGCCCCCCGACACGGTGCCGCGATAGATGTTGTAGCCGGCGGCACCCGACGAGGCATCCCAGGTGAGATCCACCGTGTGCTGCGTTGCCGCCGTTTCCGTGCCCGTCATGGTTTGCACGGTGGGCGAGTTCGAGGCGTTGCTCGAGAACGACAAAGAGGCGGAAGTGGCTCCACTGGACTGGGGTGTGAAAGTGACCGTGAAAGGAGTAGATTGACCGGCGGTGAGTGTGGCTGGCAGCGAAATTCCGGAGAGCACAAACTCACCGTTGTTCAGGCTTGCCGAGGAAACCGTAACCGACGCGCCGCTGGCGGTCAGGCTGCCGCTGAGCGGCGAACTCGATCCGACGGTCACGTTGCCAAAGCTAAGACTGGTGGGCGACACGGCCAAGGTACCGGCAGCGGTTCCCGTTCCGGAGAGCGCGATATTGAGGGTCGGGTTCGATGCGTTCGACGCCACGGACAGGTTGCCGCTCGCGGCACCGGCGCTGGTGGGTGTGAAGATGGCCGTGAAGGTCGCGCTTTGATTGGGCGTCAGAGTCAGGGGCAAGTTCAGTCCGCTGATCGAGAAAGCTGCGGCGCTGGAACTCGCTTGCGTGATAGTGACCGACGATCCGCCGGTGTTGGTCAACGTCTCGGACAAACTCGTGCTGTTACCGACCTGGACGTTTGCAAAATTCATGCTGCTTGGACTGGTGGTAAGTTGACCAGGAGCTATGCCCGTTCCCGTGAGAGGTATGGCCAGCTGAGGACCAGAAACAAACAGACTACCTCCGTTCGTGCCGGCCGATTGTGGAGCGAAGGCAACGTTCAACGTAACGCTTTGCCCGGCGCCCAGAGTCAAAGGGAATTCGGGCCCGCTCATCGAAAACCCGACGCCCGTTGTCTGCACTGCCGACAGGGTTACTTTGTAGGAACAAGCGTTCGTAAACACGATCGGCACGGTGGAGTCGGTTCCTATCGCCACTTGACCAAACGACACAATCGTCGGGCTGGCGGTCACGAGCTCCTTGCTCAGGCCTGTACCCCCAACCTCAAGCGTAAGAGTAGGGTTCGATGCGTTGCTGGAAAATTTGATCGTGCTTCCGGTCCATCCCTTCGCCGTGGGAGTGAAGCTTACACTCAGATCGACGCTCTGTCCCGCCGGCAAGACCAGCGGCAGGCTCAAGGAGGACGTGGTGAATTCGGAGTTGCCCACAGTGATTCCGGAGATCGTCGCACTCGTCTGTCCATTATTCGTCACGGTGACAAGCAAGGTTTCGGTCTGACCGACGACGATACCGCCAAATCGAAGGCTCGCGGGTGTGGACGCGAGTTGCGAAGTAGCTGCGGCGGCGAGCGCGGGCACCATCCCGAGGAGCAGGATGGCCATGCTGATTGTTAGAAAGTGGACTGTGCGGACGGAGAGAGACCGGATGATGGACTGGGGGAGTCGCATAGCATCTAGTCTGCAAGCCTTGCGGCTAGGCGAACAGATTTCGACAGTACATCAAGACAGGGGCCGATCGGCCAATACACCGAGGTTCGGTTACGTGCCCTTCCGGCCATTGACCGGGACGCTAATTTTGCCGGCAACGCAAGCAACGGTTTCTCATAAACTTGCAGTTGGGATAGAAACTGGAAGCTTGTCCGCAGGCGTTAGATTAAGTCCAGAAAGCAAGTCATGAACCCGACCACACGAACTCCAGCTCTGGCCTTCGCCTTTTTGTGTGCCGTGTCGATCTTGTTCTGGTGGCATCCTCTTGTCACATCGTTGAACCTGGCGCTGGCGAACGATGCCTACACTCACATCCTTTTGATTCTCCCCCTGAGCGCCGCGCTCATTTACATGGATTCGAAATACGGAGATTCAAAAGCGCTCCGGATTGATCCGCAGTCCAGCCCCCGCCTCGGTTCGGCTCTGCTGGCTCTCGCGTTGCTGATGGGTTGTTCTGCGAGATGGGGGATAGGTGCCGCGCCCGGCGATATCCGGCTGTCGCTCGGTATGTTCGCCCTTGCGATCTGGTGGATCGCCAGCGTAGTACTCTGTTTTGGCGCGACCACGTTTCAGCGGTTTCTGTTTCCTCTTTGCTTTCTGTTCTTGATAGTCCCCATCCCAGAGTTTGCTTTGAATTGGATCGTCGAATTCTTACAACAACAGTCTGCGATAGCGGCACGGATGATGTTTCGGGCGGTTGGGGTTCCGGTGACGCAGAATGGCATCATGTTGTCGGTCCCGGGACTGGATATCGAAGTTGCGCACGAGTGCAGCAGTATTCGGTCCAGTCTAATGCTGCTCGTCACCGCCTTGGTTTTGGCCCATCTGTTTCTGCGGTCCCGGTGGCGACAGGTGTTGCTGGTTGCGGCGGTCATTCCGCTTTCTGTGGCAAAAAATGGATTGCGAATCTTCACGATCGTGGAACTCGGAACGCGAGTGGACCCGGGGTTCCTCACGGGGAAACTCCATCATCATGGAGGGATTCTCTTCTTCGGTCTCTCGGTGGTCGCGGTGGGCGTGCTGCTATGGGTGCTGCACAGAACCGAGTATCCGATATCCAAGAACGGTTGAGAACGGGTTCCACGTCTGCTCGATTCCTCAAAATATATTGAGCTGGTGATCCATGTTACTGAGGATTGGAGCCCTAGCGCAGTTGGTGATCACCGAGACCTACAAATCAACTCACGCGGGAGACGTTCTCAGTACTAGCGGGAAGCAACCAAGGTAACCTGAGATCAAACAGAAACAGATGTAGGCTTTTGATTGAGATACGGTTTCATGCCAGGCGCTACCGCCTCGGTAACCGTCAGAGCCTCCTCGGGCACTCTGTTGCACCGAGCTACGCTGAACGTGAGGGGTCGAATAGCGACCGGAATTAGAATTATGCGAAGAATATTCGCTTGCGTTTTCTTGCTCGTTGCGCCGCTTCTGGCGCAAGCTCGCTTGGGAACCAGCGAAGCGGCAGCCGGGGCTACAGGTCCGACTTTTGAGGCGAGTCTCGGCTACGTCTACCTCAGCATGGCCACGCCATCACAACGTGTAGGGCTCACCGGCCTGGATGCCAACGGTCTTGTTAGGCTCACCTCGCGTTGGGGAGCGACGATAGACTCTATTTATGCCGGTACCGGCAACGTGCTTGGCACCGGGCACAGCGGCAATGTCCTGAGCTGTCTGGCCGGTCCCGTATTCTATCCGGTTGGGCACGGGCAGACCGGGATCTTCGTTCACGCCCTGGCCGGCGCCAGCTGGGTCGACAGCGCGGTTCCTGTTAGTGGAACTTACTACCTAGGTGGGTGGGTGACCCGTCCATCGTACGCAGTTGGCGGAGGAGTCGAGCGTTACCTGTTCCGACCGCTTGCCGTCCGCGCCCAGGCTGACTATCAGCGCACGACATTTGTTAACCCAACCGGCGCGATGCAGGGACAAAACAATCTACGCTTGACCACGAGTATCGTGTATCGCTTTGGAAACCGCTGAACCAACCCATCAATCCATCACGAAGCAAGACCAGAACAGGCGCAAGAAATAAGCCACTTTGCGAATGAACATTCTCGCAAGGTGGCCCATTGTTCTTGCCGGCTAAATTTACGATTGCGCTGGCTTGGACATTTTGGACCGGAGGAACATGGCCCCGATACACGTGAGTCCGGCCCCGAGAAGATAGATTGCAGGCGAGCCACCCTCAGGAACAGGCTGACAATTCTTCTGGTGCGGTTCGCATCCGCGACTACGGCCGTTGTCTTGGCCAGCAAATGCAGCAGGAGCGAGGCAACCGATCACAACGATTGCCAGCCACCATTTTCCCCTACCGTTCCTCATGTAGTACTCCCTATACATTCCGCTATTTCCGAACCACGTGGGATGGGGAGATTGGGGGAATTTCCCTAGGGTTCTTCTTTAGCCTGGTTGCATTGAACCGCCTTGTTAACACACTGTCAAGATGATAGTTTTTGCGACAGTTGCACGAAAATGCAACATCAGCAACTCGCATCGCGGCAAGCCCAAGACACAGGTCCCGCTTACCTCGTGGGGCTACTAGTGGGAGGTTCCGAACGCGACGTTACGGACTCGGAATGACGGCGGTGGCCTGATTCGAGTATCCGCTCTCTTGGGACTCGCTATTTACGGCCGTGGCTACGTAGTAGTAAGTCTGGCCGGAGACGACCGTACTGTCGGTGTAGGCGGTGGTGCTGTCGAGCGACGTGTTGATCATCGTGTACGGGCCCCCCGACACGGTGCCGCGATAGATGTTGTAGCCGGCGGCACCCGACGAGGCATCCCAGGTGAGATCCACCGTGTGCTGCGTTACCGCCGTTCCCGTGCCCGTCATGGTTTGCACGGTGGGCGAGTTCGAGGCGTTGCTCGAGAACGACAAAGAGGCGGAAGTGGCTCCACTGGACTGGGGTGTGAAAGTGACCGTGAAAGAAGCGGATTGACCGGCGGTGAGTGTGGCCGGCAGCGAAATTCCGGAGAGCACAAACTCATTGTTGTTCAGACTTGCTGAGGCAACCGTGACCGACGCGCCGCTGGCGGTCAGGCTGCCGCTGAGCGGCGAACTCGATCCGACGGTCACGTCGCCAAAGCTGAGACTGGTGGGCGACACGGCCAAGGTACCGGCAGCGGTTCCCGTTCCGGAGAGCGCGATGTTGAGGGTCGGGTTCGATGCGTTCGACGCCACGGACAGGTTCCCGCTCGCGGCACCGGCGCTGGTCGGTGTGAAGATGGCCGTGAAGGTCGCGCTTTGATTGGGCGTCAGAGTCAGGGGCAAGTTCAGTCCGCTGATCGAGAAAGCTGCGGCGCTGGAACTCGCTTGCGTGATAGTGACCGACGACCCGCCGGTGTTGGTCAACGTCTCGGACAAACTCTTACTGTTGCCGACCTGGACGCTACCGAACGCCAGGCTCGTGGGGTTCGCAGTCAGTGCTCCCTGCGCAATCCCGGTCCCGGAAAGTGGTACGGAGAGTGTCGGGTTGCTCGCATTGGAACTGATGGTCAGCGTGCCGCTCGCCGCACCCGCAGCCGACGGTGCGAAGGTCGCATTGAAAGTAGTGCCCTGCCCGGCGCTGAGTGTGATCGGCAGGCTCGGACCCGTGAAGCTAAACCCGCTGCCGCTGGCCGCCGCGCTCGATACTGTAACGCTCTCTTCACCCGTATTCGTAACCGTCACGGACACGCTCTGATTGGTTCCCACCGTCACACTTCCAAAATTCACGCTGGTTGGATTTGCGGTCAGCGTGCCCGGCGTTAGACCCGTGCCCGAGAGCGGGATACTGAGGGGCGAGTTGGATGCATTGGAGACAACGCTCAACGTTCCACTGACAGCGCCCGCGCTGGTCGGAGCAAAGGCCGCCGTGAAAGTGACGCTCTGGTTGGCGGCAAGGGTCACTGGCAGATTCAGCCCGCTGACTGAGAAACCAGCTCCACTCGGTGTTGCCTGCGAGATCGTGACGGTAGCTGTGCCGGTGTTGGTCAAAGTTTCGGATTTACTGCTGTTGCTGCCCACCTGCACACTTCCGAATGCCAGGCTGGCAGGATTGGGACTCAGAGTTCCGGGAGTAATTCCCGTGCCCGAGAGATTGAGCACAACCGTGCTGTTTGTCTGGTTTGAGGTGGTCGCAAAGGTGATGCCGCCGCTGAAACTTCCCACTGTGGTGGGCGCGAACGTGATGGTCACCGAAGTCGATGTTCCGGGATTCAGCGTGAGTGGCACGGCCAGGTTGCTCATCGAAAATCCTGCGCCGCTCAAGGTCGCGGATGTGATGGTGAGACTGGTCCCACCGCTGTTCTGAAGAGTCACGGTGCTGGTCTGGTTGCTGCCAACGCTCACGTTTCCAAAAGACACCGGCGAGGGACTCGGGGAAAGCTGGCCCAGCGTTACGGCGGTGGCCGAGGCGGATAGGGAAGCATAGGGTTGCGCATTCGGTCCATCAAAGGAAATCGTGACTGTCGGATCGCCGGCAGCTGTAGGTTGGAACTGGACGTTGAAAGAAGCGGTTTGTCCCGCAGCCAACGACAGCGGGGTTGTGATGCCAGTGACTTGGAAGCCGGAGCCCAATCCTTGAATCGAGCTGATGGTAACGGCAGACGAGGTGTTGTTCGAAATCGTGTCCGACAGCGTCTTGCTGCTGCCGATCGGCACCGACCCGAAGTTCAGGCTGCCGCTTCCGAGCCCGACAGTGCCTCCGCTGTTCGAACCTCCAGCTAGGCCTTGGCATCCGCTGAGCAGCAACAGGCCGCCAGCAATCACGAGGAAAATGGCCAGGCGACGAAGCAACCGATAACCGTTCACTGCGACCTCTGCGTGCCCTCTCCGCATGCTAGCGCAACGGTGGGGGATTGTTTGTGCCGGATGCCCTAACTATTCCAGCTCCGGTTAAGACTAGTGTCGCTCCCGGTCGCCACAAGCCATAGATTGCGAAAGGCCAAGCTGCACAGGGGCCAAATCCCCCTTTCGCCGTGAACTATGGTGCGAGGGGCGAGCAGGCCCCTATGACCTATAAGCTATTGTTAATAATGGAGGTTCTGCTAACGACAACCGTGAGGTCGAGGCACTCCAACCACATGGATACGGCGATAGGCCACGAAGTCGAAGGAGATCTACAAGCCCACGGCTACCCGATTCTGTGGTTGCAATATCTGCAGGGCGATGGAGCCAGCGCTGATGCGCTGGGCTAAGTTAGTTCGCCCCTCCGGGGCTGGACCCTGGCGGTTCTTGAAGCACGCATCATCGTCGCTTCACTCGATCGGCTCTACCAGCAATTCTTCGCCTCGCGCGGCACGTTCTGGGAGCTGGATCAGCACAATCGCTACCAGCACGAGGACGATGCCGACAGTCTGCATGGGCCGCAGTAATTCTCCCAACACAAGCGCCGCGATCAAGATGCTGAATACCGGCTCCAGACAACTGGCTACGATGGCGCGGGTTGGCTCCAGGTGCTGCAAGCCGGCAAAGTAGCAGGAAAATGGCCCGAGTACGGACACCAGCGAAAATACCAGCATGAATTCCCACTGCTGGCGGTCGTAGTGAGCGGCAACAATTTTCCACGGAGGATTTACAAAGACCCAGAAGGTTGAAGTCGCCACTAAGACCCACAGCAAGACTTTCCAGCGGTCGTAGCGGGCGAGCACTTGGTGTCCGCCGACGTTATAAAATGCAAAAGAAAAGGCAGCGAGCATGGCGGCTGTGACTCCGATTACGTCCATGCGGAAGCGGCCTGCGCCGACAAAGCCGACGGCCAGGGCGCAACCAGCCACGGCCAGTCCCACGGCCGCGACCCTTCGCAATGACGGCCGCTTTGCTCCTAGCGCCACGGTATAGAGCAGCACCCAAACCGGCGCCGTGTATTGCAGGATGATGGCGGTCGCTACGTTTGTCCTTTGAATCGCGAGGTAGTAGAAATAGTTCGACACCGCGACTCCAAAGATTCCAAGCAGAAAGAACTGCACCAAGTCGCGCCGCGGAACGCGCAGCGCGGACGCTCCTCGGCGTGCGAGGAGCACCGGCACCAGCACCGCCAGCGACAGAGTGGCGCGACTCTGCGACAGGATCAGCGGATTGATTTTTCCCAGAGGCGCCCCGCCGGGAAGCAAATGCCCGGTGAAGGCGGCGCGACCGAGCGTGGCCGAGATACCCCAGAGCAGGGCCGCACTTCCGATATAGAAGTAGCCCCGCAGCGGATGAGGACCAGCCTTCACGAGAGGTGCTCGATGGTGTAAGTAATCTTTGCCGTTTTCTCCAGCATGGCAGAAACGGAACAGTACTTCTCTTTCGAAAGGCGCACGGCATCTTCCATGGCTTTTTTCGAGACCTCGCCGCGAACGACGTAAGTCAAGTGAATCGAGGTATAGACAGCAGGATAGTCGTCCGCTCTTTCGGCCTTGGCACGCACTTCGAGCCCGGTGAAGGGCTCGCGTCTTTTGCGGAGAATTCCGACTACATCCGATGCCGTGCAGCCGCACAGGCCTAGTAGCACCAGTTCCATGGGAGTGTTGGCGGTTTTCTCGGATGCCGTATCCATCACGATGGAGTGGCGCGAGGTGGCCGCGCCTACGTATCGGTCTTTGTCTGTCCAGTTGACTGATGCTTCAATCATTGTTTGTTCGTCCTTGAGTAGCTCGGTCGTCCCTCCGGGACTTCAATCGTTTGTTGCATCCTACCCAGCGCTGAAGCGCTGGGCTAAGATCGGTCGCCCCTCCGGGGCTCGTGTTCAAAGACGCTCCCTAGCGGCGGTTGTCGGTCATGGGCTCGGGATGAATTAGCACCCTAAACAGTTCCGGGGCGTCGTGTTTGAAGCGGATCTCGAGCGAGGTTTGAACGTCGTGCACTCGCGCAAGCGGCATCTCGTCGGGCAGCGTGCAATGGCAGGAAACGTAAAGCCGCGCGCGCACCCGCTTGAACTGGAATTCGTGCACGTCCATTACCTCGGGGAACTCCTTCACAATATCCTTCAGGCGCTGTTCCAGTTCCGGTTCGCGAACAACCTCCTCTCCCGTCTCAATGGTCGCCGGCTCACTTTCGATGTGAGTAAGGATGGTTGCGATTTCCGGAACCTCGGCGCGCATCTCGGTTTCCAGCCTGGTTACTTCATCGTGCGCCTGCTTCATGCTGAGTTGCTCATCGAGTTCCAGGTGCTGCTCGACGTGCAACCGGCCGTTCAGGTTCTGCACGCTGATGTCATGGACATTAAAGTTGTGGCGCGTAGCTACGGCGCGGATGCGGTCAAAAATATTTTCCGTCCGGCGCGCCCTTGGAACGGAATGAACCATCACGTCGGCATCGGGCAAAACTTCACGCACTCGCGACCGCACCGCGTCGGACACCTGCTCCGAGCGCTGGAAGGTGAAATTACGCTCCAGTCCCACCGAAACGTCCGCGAAGTAGCGGCTGCCTGCCCTGCGGAACCGGACCCGCTCCACTTCGAGCACACCATTGACGGTCGCAATCCTGTCGAGAATCTGGCTGCGCACGCCGACCGGCGCCGCGTCGAGGAGCGCATCCACGGTTTTCCTGGTCAACCGCCAACCCACGAAAATCACCACTCCTGCAACGAACAACGCGGCAATCGGGTCCCCCTGTTGCAGCCATCCCACATGATGGCTGCGCCCTAAATTGCTGTGCCCCAGCGAAGCCAGCGCGAGGCCCACGATCACTACGCCGCTGGACCAGATGTCGGTCGAGAAATGAAGCGCGTCGGCTTCGAGCGCCTGACTGTCGTATTTCGCGGCTATCTCTCCGAGGGCACGGGAGCGCCAGGCATCGACTGCCATGGAGAGCAACATGACCAGGAACGCAGCCACGCTCGGCTCAATTTCCACACGGTGAAAGAACAGACGGGTTATCGATTCATAGACGATCCAGATACAGGTGATCAGCAGCAGACCGGTTTCGATGAACGCTGAAAAATTTTCGATCTTGCCGTGTCCGTACTGGTGATCGGCATCCGCCGGCATGTCGGACACCCGCACAGAGAAAAACGTCACTAGAGCAGCGATCAGATCCAACCCCGAGTGCGCCGCCTCCGACAAAATTCCGAGCGAGCCGGTGGTGATGCCCACAACAATTTTCAGGCTGGTGATCACCAGCGCCGCCAGCACCGAGTTCCCGGCAACGGCTCGTTTTTCCCGGCGCATGGAACCGGAACTGAATGTGGCCTGCATTTCGGACATCAACGTCATTATCGCTTTGGAATCGTCTGCCGCCAACCCCTTGTACCTCGGGCAGTGGGTAAAGATATTAAACGCTAAGCGCGCGAAGGACTCGCGAAGGGCGCAAAGAAAACCCGGAGGGCTGAAACCGCACCACTACACACCCCCTTGCCCGGCCTGTGGCGGGACATGCTACGATGACATTCGTCGGAATTTCTCCACTGGAGGATATTGATTCATGCGTTCCCAGCACCTTGTGTGTCTCCTGCTCGCAGGCTTAGCCTACGGGCAAGCTGCGCAACCAGCTACGCCACCCGCCGCCGGAGCCAAGGCGCAGGCAAGCGCCTCCGCCGCTCCTGATAAGGCCCCCGAGGTAAAGATCGGACCCGATGACCCGGTGATCACGCTGAAAGGCTTCTGCACCGATGCCACGCGGCAGGGCGACGCCTGCAAAACCGTAATCACTCGCGCTCAGTTTGAGAAGCTGGCCGATGCGCTGCAACCCAACATGTCGCCCGCCATTCGCCGCAACCTCGCAAACGTTTATGCGAACATGCTGAGGATGTCGAGCGCGGCGGAAAAACGCGGCCTCGACAAAGAGCCCAAGTACGACGAAATGATGCACTACGCGCGCATGCAAATTCTTTCCCGGGAATTGCGCGACGCGCTGCAGGAAGATTCTGGCAAGGGCTCCGACGCCGATCTCGAGGACTATTACAAGAAGAATGAAGCCTCCTACGAGCAAGCTACCCTGGCACGGATTGTTGTTCCGCGCGCAAAGCAGATTGCGCCTTCGGCGGCGGCTCCGAAACCCGATGAGAAGGCTGGTGGGAAGACCACGGTAAAGGCCGCGGCGCCGCAACCACCGACCGAGGCGCAGAGAAAAGCTGCTGAAGAAACAATGACGAAGCTGGCAGATGATCTCCACGACCGCGCGGTTAAGGGTGAGGACTTCGACAAACTGGAAAGGGAGGCCTACACGGCGGCTGGACTGCCGGGAAATCCCCCGAATACGAAGATGGAGAAAGTGCGTGCCACCACGCTGCCTGTGAATCAGCGCGCGGTCATGGATTTGAAGCCGGGCGAGGTGTCGGAAGTGTTTTCCACTCCCAACAGCGACCACTACATCTACAAGCTGGTGAGCAAGGAGACCTTACCTCTGGATACCGTGAAAGCGGAGATTCGCGGGGTAATTTCCAGCCAGCGTTTTCGGGATAGCATGCAGGGGTTTCAGGGCAATGTTGACCTGAACGATGCTTACTTCGGCCCGACGCGGAATCCTGCCATGCCAATGCCCCCCAGGGGAGCAAAACCCCCGGAAAAGGGCGAAGACTCCGACTAAATGGATACGGCAAAACCAACCATCCTCGTCACCGGCGTGTCGGGTAATCTTGGCCAGCGACTGGTACGGCAACTCTCGGATTGCACGATTGTGGGCATTGATGTCACCCCCCCAACTCATTGCCAGATCGATCGCTTTGTGCCGCTTGACCTGGGAAAAGAGGATGCGACCCGCGAGTTGCTGCTGCTGCTGCGCGAGTTGCAGCCGGTGTCGGTTGTACATCTGGCGTTTGTGATCGATCCCCAGCGCACGGGGGTTCTGGACGTTGATCGGATGTGGCGGATCAACGTGACGGGCACAGCGCGGGTGATGGAAGCGATTACGGAAGCCAACCGGACTCCGGGAACCACCATTCGGCAATTTATTTTCCCGAGCAGCGTGTCGGCGTACGGCTCCGACCTGCCCGCGCCGGTCAGCGAAGACGCGCCGCTTGAGGCGCACACGTTGCCTTACGCGATCCACAAGAAAGAAAGCGATCTGGTAGTGCAGCAGCGCGCGCCGGCTCTGCGCGGGTGCGGGGTCTTCATTCTGCGTCCCCACATTTTTGCGGGAGCCACGGTGGAAAATTACCTGATGGGAGCATTCCGCGGAACGCCCAATGGAAAGGGAAAGCGCGCCACCCGCATGCGCCAGGCGGCCAAGCGATTGCCTTGCATGTTGCCCTTCGGCCAGAAGTATGTAGACAACAAAATTCAGTTTATCCACGTCGACGACATGGCCCGGCTGATTGCCTGGATACTGAGGCGGGAACCGGAAGCGCAGCGGCTGACCATCCTGAACGTTGCCGGACGCGGCGATGCTTTGACCTTCGGACAGTGCATCGAACTGGCGCGCGCCAAATTACTGCGCGTTCCAGGGCGGTGGGGCATGCGGCGCGTTCTGCAGTTGTTGTGGAACTGGAAGATCTCGGCGATTCCGCCGGACGCGGTCCCTTACATGACCGGCCAGTACATCATGAACACCGACCGGCTGAAGAAATTTCTTGGCAGCGACTACGCGCGGGTGATTGAGAAGACCAACTTCGAGGCGTTCGCAGATTCGTTCAAGAAGAGCTAATCACCGCCGAGACGCAGAGTACGCCGAGAAAGATCAAAATCCTGAACCACAGGGAGCACTGAGGAACACAGGGGAAGCTTGGTCCTGACTCAAGATTTCTCGGCGTTCTCTGCGTCTCGGCGGTTAAATGCTCTTCACTCCCCGATACAACCCCGCTATGCCGAACGTGTAGGGAGTCCAGGAAGGCTCGCGAAATCCTGCCTGACGCATACGCCCAAGCATCTCATCTGGCGGCGGAAAGCGCTCGACCGACGCCGGCAGATAGGCGTAGGGGCCACGCACTCCCGAGAGAACCGTGCCGATCTTTGGAAGAACTTTTTTGAAATAGACGCGGTAGAAGCCTCCGAGCAAGCCGCCTGGCTCTCCGAAATCGAGGATGCCGCATTCTCCGCCGGGAGCGAGCACCCGCGCAATTTCGCGCAAGCCGACGTCGTAATCGGCGAGGTTGCGAAAGCCGAAGGCCGAGGTCACCAGGTTGAAATGCCCGTCGGGAAACGGCAGTCGAAGCGCGTCGGCTTCGATCCATTGGACCGTCGCGCGCACCGTCCCGCCGCTTTTCTTTGCTGCCGTCTTCTCCGCCGCGCGTTGCAGCATGGCGTGAGAAAAATCGGCGCCTAGAATCTGCGCAGATCCTGAGGCGGCGCGCCGGCGCAGTGCGAAAGTCATATCACCAGTGCCGCAACAGATATCCAGCGCGCGAGCGCCGGGACGATTCAGGATTCCATCGAACGTGCGCGCGGTGCGCCACCACCACAAGCGGTCAATGTTGAAGGAAAGAACGTGATTCAGCAGATCGTAGCGAGGGGCAATCGAAGTGAACATCTCCCGGACCGCCTGGGCCGCCGATTCGCGGTCTCGCGCACCGGCTGGAGCCGCGCCTACGATGCGAGGATTTATTCCCTGATTCATGCGACCATCTTTTAGTCCTGAACGGCACGGCGGAACAAGTCGCGTTGCCGGGTTGCGGTTGCCCTCAGCGGCTAAAGCCGATTCTGAAAAGAGCTCAGTTATCGCAGCGGTAAACCGCTGCGCCACCCAAAATCAGAACAACACGGACTTTGTCCGCAACCTGTGAAGCCACGCCCTTCTCAAAACCACTAATTCCGCGCCAGTTCCAGAATCTCGTCGATGGCTGAGCGGACGATGGCTTCCGGAATGTCGCTGGTGATTTCAACCTTGCCAATTTCCCGCGGCAGAATAAAGTGCACCACTCCCTGCCGTGTCTTCTTGTCAGAACGCAATCGCTTCAGGATGCTCGCGGTCCGCAGCATCATGCGCGGCAGCCTGCCAAAGCCAAGGACCGCGTTCGAAATGCGTCCGGCCGTGACGCTATCCAGTTTGCCGGTGGAGAGTGCGATATGGGTGGCTGCGATCATGCCCCACGCCACTGCCTCTCCGTGTAGCAGTTGCGCGTAGCGGGTCTCGGCTTCCAGCGCGTGGCCGATGGTGTGGCCGAGGTTGAGCACTTGCCGCAAACCGCCTTCCCGCTCGTCGGCGCTCACGACCGACGCCTTCAAGCGCACGGAATCGGCGATGACTTTCTCAACCACAGCCGGATTGCGGTCCAGAATTTCGCGACGCCGGTCTTCAAAAAGCTTGAACAGCCCCGGATCTCCGATGATGCCGCACTTCAGCGATTCGTAGAGGCCGGCACAATATTCGCGGGAAGGCAGCGTCTCCAGAACGGCGGGGTCGACGAGCACGGCGCGGGGCTGGTGGAAGGTGCCGAGCAGATTCTTGCCGGACACAAGATTGACGCCGGTTTTCCCGCCGATCGCCGCATCCACCTGCGCCAGTACCGTCGTTGGCACCTGAATGACATCCACGCCTCGCATATAGATCGAGGCCAGGAAGCCAGTCACGTCGCCGACCACGCCGCCGCCGAGCGCGATCAACGTTACCCCACGATCGGCACCGCTCTTTACAAGCTTCTCCGCCAGCTTCTCCAGGGTGGACAGACGTTTGGAGCGCTCGCCATCGGGCATCTCGATAAGGTCGGTTTCGATTCCCGAGGCCGCCAGCGATTTCAGCAGGACTTTTGCCCAGCGCCGCCGCACCGGCGGGACGGTGACTACAAACGCATGGCGGCCTTCAAGAATCTTACCGAGGGATTCTCCGGCGCGAGGAAGCAGGCCGCTTCCGATGAGCACTTCATACGAGCGCGACGGTGTGGCTACGGGAATGCTAATCATGAAGGTTCATCATAGCGTATGGAGTGTTCGACTTCCTTGGCGCATCGTCAGGAGACAGTGTCCGAATTCGGTTTTTTCACCACAGAGTCACAGAGACACAGAGAAAACCAAGTGCTTGGCAAACCCGGCGCCTCCCGGTTTTTACAGGTTCAAGCTTTTCTCAGTGACTCTGCGACTCTGTGGTAAGAGAAGGCAAACCAGGACACTACGCATGAGGGCGCCAATGTGATGCGGACAGGGTTGTCCGCGGACGTTCTTTGTAGTGCATGCCTTCGCGGACAGGAGTGTCCGCGCTACACGGGATTCAGCAGCGAGGCCAGAATCGAAGCTCCCAAAACAAAAAGCACGAACAGCAGCACCCATCCGGTTGGAATGCTCACGTAGCGGGACGCCAGCATTTTGATCCCGACAAACATCAGCACCACGGACAGTCCGTAGTGAAGGTAGTGAAACAGGTCCATTATGCCCGACAGCGCAAAGTACATGGAGCGCAGGCCGAGAATCGCGAACACATTCGACGTATAGACGATGAAGGCATTCAGGGTGATGGCGAACACGGCCGGGATCGAATCTACCGCAAAAAGTATGTCGGTGGTCTCGACGACCAATAGCACCACCAGCAGCGGAGTCGCGTAAAGGCCGTCCCTCAGGGTAAAGAACTGCCCTTCCACATATTCCTGGGTCACCGGGAACGCGCGGCGGAAGAGGCGAAGAACGGGGTTCTTCTCGGGATGGATTTCGGTCTTGCCCTGGCGCAACAACTTGAGTCCCGAATAGACGAGCAAAGCGCCAAATGCGTAGGTAATCCAACTGAAGCGCGAGATCAGGCCCACGCCCGCCACGATGAACACGCCCCGCATCAGCAGCGCCCCGAGAATTCCCCAGAACAGGACCTTGTGCTGGTGCTCGTCGGGCACCTTGAAATAGCGGAAGATGACGAGAAACACGAACAGGTTGTCGACACTAAGCGACAGCTCAATTACGTAGCCGGTGACGAACTGGAGCGCCGGAGTCCGTCCATGCCAGAACAACACCAGCACCGCAAACGCAGCCGCCAGGGCGATCCAGAGCCCTGACCAGACAAGCGCTTCGCGAAAGCTAACCCGGCGGGAGCGGCGATGCAGCACGCCCAGATCGAGCGCCAGCATCGCCAGCACAAACAGGTTGAAAAGAATCCAAGAAGCGAGCACAGGGAATAGTACGACAGGTGGCAGGTGGCAGGTCTTAGGTCTTAGGTGTTAGGAAAGGCGCTGCCTACGCATCGCACTTGCGGGCTAGTGAAACAACAGATCTTCCTGAGACCTAAGACCTGACACCTGAGACCTGCTTTACTGCTCTCTTCCCCGTTTTCCGTTGGCCCATTCGTCCCACTCCCCCATATCCTTCATCTCCTGGTCGAGATGAGTTTCATGCAACATCTGCTCGATTTGGGCGCGGTTCAGACGTGGACCGATAGGATCGGCGGCATTGGCTAGTCCAAAACTAAGCACCACTGCTTCGGCTACGTTCTTCTTGAGCTGCGCGAAATCTACTTTATCGAAGGTATCGGTTGTGGCGTGATAATTCTCGAGATAGTTCGCTTCCTCCTGGTCGGCAAGAAACGTCGGCACGCCTTCGAGCATGAAGTCGAAGTGATCGCTGCCAGTCTCAGCGGTCGCGACCGCTTTCGTGACGCCGAATTGCGCTAAGGGTGCCAGCATGGCCTGAGCCGCCGCCAGGACGTCTTTGCGCCCTCCGGTTGAGAACGCCGTCGTTTCCCCCGTACCCTCATCAAAGACGATGACGCCTGCCGCCTTGTCGAGTTCATTGCGATGCGACACTGCGTAGGCCCGCGAGCCGAGCGGTCCCTCTTCCTCTCCCGAAAACAGGATGAAGCGTATGGAGCGCTTTGGTTTCAGACCCACCGCCTTAATTGCGCGCAGCGCGTCAATCACCAGCGCAGCGTTGCATCCGTTGTCGAGTGCGCCGGTACCCAGTTCCCAGGAATCCAGGTGCGCGCCGAGCACCACGAACTCGTCGGGCTTCTCGCTACCGCGAATTTCCGCCACCACGTTCCAGGTCTTGATGGCACCGCCAATTTTGTTGGGAATTGATAGATCCGCCCATACCGGATTCGCCGATGTCAGCAAGCGGGCGATCCGCTGCCCATCTTCGCGCGCCACGACCACTTGCGGCAGTGCGTCAATCTCGCCGGCTCCGGAGTTCGTGTGGCGATAAAGGATGCCGTGCTCGCGCGTGGCCATAAACGCAATGGCCTTGGCCTTCCCTTTCACTGCGAGCGCAATAATCGCGGGCGCCCGCTCGTATTCGGCGGAGAGATCGTCCCAGTTCGCCAGCACCTTGCTGTGCACCAGCACAATTCTTCCCGCAATATCTCCAGCCTTGGCAAATTCGGCGGCCGAACCTTCTCCTACATCGACGATGGGCACATGGGTAGCAGCAGGCAGGGCCGGCGCCCAGGCGACGGACACGGCGTGAACCGGAAAAGTGGTTCCGGAATAGAGCGACGCCGTCATCGCGGTCGCACCCTCGGCCCACGAATTCTGGATGCTGAACTCTTCGGTGTGCACGCTGTCGGCGCCGGCCTCCTGGAACGCCGCCAGGCCCCAATCCACGGCACGCTGGAAGGCTGGAGTGCCGGGAATGCGGCCGCCAATCTCATCGCTCAAGCGGCGAAGATTCGTCTCCAGCGGCGAAGGCTTGAGTGCTTCCGCAATCAGACGATCGGTGGTTTCTCGATCTGAATCATGATCGGCGGCGAAAGAGAAAATTGCCAGAAAAAAGAAAATGAACCCCAAGCACCCTAGTCTGCGAGCCATAGGGCAGAATTAGAAATGAATTTGCGGGAAAGTGAAAGAGGCAATGGGCTGCGGCATCGCTGAAGCGATGCCCTGATACGAATCTCCTACGCCGGCGTCAGTCCATATTTCACTTGCAGACGCCGTTCCATGGTGCGGAAGATCAGGCCGTCCACCATGTAGCCCAGAATGATGATCAGGATCATCACTGCCATGACCTGGCTCATGTCACTCAAGTCGCGGCCCATCATCAGCAACTGGCCCAGTCCGAGGCTGAGAAAAATCATTTCGGCCTGAATCAGTGAGCGCCAGGCGAAGGCCCACCCCTGCTTCATCCCATTCACGATAAATGGGAGACTTGCCGGTAACAGCACTGACCAGAAAAGGCGGAAGCCGCTCGCCCCCAGGTTGCGCCCAGCCATGCCGTAGATCTTTGGCATCTGCTTGCGGCCGTCCTCCATGGCGATCGTCACCGAGAGCAGCGAACCCATGAGCACGACGAAGAGGATAGCTTTTTCCGACAATCCGAACCAGAGGACTGCCAGCGGAATCCAGCAGATGCTGGGCAACGATTGCAAACTCACCAGCAAACCGCCCAGCGTTTCTTCCAGAAACTTGTTGCTGGACACGGCCAGACCGAGAATCATGCCGAGCACGACCGACAAGCTGTAGCCGATGAGCATGCGCTTCATGGTGACGGCGATGCCGATCCAGAAGCTATGATCGGCAAAGCCATCCCACAAAGCGTGTCCAACTCCCCAGGGCGGAGGAAAAAGGTAGGGCGGCCAGACGCGCAGTTTCGCAAGAAGGGCCCAGAGGCCGAGAAGCATCGAATAGAAGATGACTTGCTTAGCGAGCTTTTTCATCGGCGTACTCCTCTTCCAGGGACTTGTTGATCTCCTCGCGCAAGTAACCCAGAATCTCTCCCGCGGTACGGGCGACATCGGGCTGCTCCATTTGACGTGGGCGCGGCAGTTTCACGGAGAATTCCTGCTTGACCCGTCCCGGACGAAAGGTCAGCAGCGCCACGCGATCCCCCAGCCTTACCGCTTCCCGCACATTGTGGGTTACGAAAATGATGGTGCGGGTGGTTTCAGCCCACAGGCGCTCTAACTCGTCGTGGAGCAGGTCGCGAGTCTGGGCGTCGAGCGCGGCGAACGGTTCGTCCATCAGCAGGACGTCGGGCTCGGTGGCGAGGGCGCGCGCGAGCGCGACGCGTTGCCGCATGCCGCCCGAGAGTTGATGAATATAGCTGTCCCGAAAATTCAAGAGATGGACAAGCCGCAGATAGTACTGCACCCGCTCCTCACGCTCGGCTTTCGGGATGTTCTTCATCTTCATGCCGAACTCAACATTCCCGCCAACCGTCAGCCAGGGAAAAAGGCCGAGTTCCTGAAAGATCAGGATGCGATCGGTACCTGGCCCACTGACTGGCTTGCCATCCACCATGACCTTGCCCGAGGTCTGGGCCTGCAGTCCCGCGATCAAGTGCAGTAGCGTGGACTTGCCACATCCCGAGGGACCGACGATGCAAAGGAATTCTCCCGGCCGCACTTCAAGATCAATTTTGTCGAGCGCCAGTAAACTCTCGCCCGAAGTTGTCTTGTAGCTGAGGGAAATCCCATCGAGCGCAACTTTCGGGACCACGATTTCGGGGCGCGATGGAAACATGGTTACCGAAGAAGCCGGTTTCCCGTGAAATACATTGGCGCGCGCTCCCGAGCGAGGGCCGACTGGAACCGCCGGAGAATAAGTGTTTTGGGGACTCGTGCTCATTGGACTGCCTTCTTCCCTTTTTCCGCTAAGACCTGGTTGAGGAGCGCAAGATCGTACAGACTTGACAGATCCGGCATCTGGCGTCCAAGAAAACCCGCGTCAAATGCGGACTTGGCGGCATTCAACAGCGACCCGCGCAGCGGGTCATAGGTTGCCGTCATGCGCCCGAATGCTTCTTCGAGCACGGCATCGGGCAGCGCTTTCCCGGTCTCTTTCGCGATCTGCTGGTTGAGAAGCTTCTTGGCCTCGGGTAAGTGGCCGTTAATCCAGTCCGTCAATTCCACGTGGGCGCGGATCCAGTTCTTCACCAGGTCGGGGTGCTCTTTCAAGAATTGGGTTCGGACGATCAGGTGGGCAGTAATAAACTCACGGTTTGGCCAGAGGGTCCGTTCGTCCAGGAACAGGCGACCGTTCCCTAACTGTATTAGTCGCGTCGCCCAAGGCTCGGGCGCCCAGGCGCCATCCAACTCTTTCTTGATGAACAGCGTCAACTGGTCAGGATTCGCCAGCGGGATTATCTGCACGTCGCCGCCCTTGTCCGTGGTTTTCATGCCGTTCGCTTGCAACCACGCGCGCAGCGCGACGTCCTGCGTGTTGCCCATTTGAGGGGAAGCGATCTTCTTGCCGTGAAAGTCTTGCGGCTTCTGAATGCCGGAATCGTTGCGTACGACCAGCGCCGCGCCGCCACTGGTCGCACCCGCCACAATCCGCAGCGCTTCTCCATTGGAGCGAACGTAGCCGGAGATGGCCGGGTTGGGGCCGATGTAGGTCATGTCGATCGCCCCGGCAAACAAGGCTTCAATCGCCGAAGGTCCGGCGTTGAAGCTTTTCCACTCAATTTTGACTTGGGGCCCCATCGCTTTCTCAAACCACGCGTTGTTCTTCCCCACCATCGCCTGCGGGTGCGTGATGTTGGGAAACGCGCCCACGCGCATCACGGTCTCGGCCCCGGCCAGTGCGCCCAGCAAAAAGATTAACCAGGAACAAGCGCGGAAGCTTCGCCCGGTCATTAGCATTAGCATTAGCCTTCGCCTCGCATCAACATCGGCAGCACCGTGAGCTCGGCTTTCTTCTTCCCGGTCTTCTTGTGACTGGTCTTTTTGCCAGTCTTCGCAGCGGAGTCAGCGGGCTTGCGGGCGATCAGGTCGGCCAGGGTCGTATTTTCCAGAATCCTGGCGGCGGCATCGCGCACCTCCAGAAACACTTTGTACAGGGCACTGTGATCCGGATCGCGATCAATCAGAACCCGTAACTGTTCCGCATCTCCAAACGGCGCCAAGGGCCCGTCAATCAAACGGATGATTTCGCTCAAGGGGATCTCCGCCGGCGCCCGGCGCAAGCGATATCCACCCTTGGCACCGCGCACGCTTTCCACCATGCGCGCGTTCTTCAGTTCGAGAAGAATCAGCTCCAGAAATTTTTCTGGCAGATTCTCTTCGTAGGCAATGTCTCGAATCCGGATGGCCCCCTGGTTATGACGCCGGGTCAGCGCCATCATGGCCTGCAACGCGTAGAGCCCTTTTTGAGAAATCTTCATCGTGGCTCACTTCCGAGTATCTCTATTGTCCTAATAGGCATTATAGAAAATGCAAGCGTACTGCCAAAGCGCTAAATTTCACGTCCGGGACTGGCCGTGTGATTTCAATAGGTTACGGCTATAAGGAGGCTTCGAAGAATGGGCTCCGGTGCAAGGCTTTGCACTTTTGGGATTGGGGCGGAAGGCCGGACTTCCCTCGCTGGACGCTGCTTTCAGACCAAACGCTTCAACGCAAGCGCAGAATCTGGACGGTGATGTTATCCGGCCCACCGCGTTCCCGAGCCAGTTCGACCAGTTCGTGGGCCGCTTGTTCCGCGCTCTTGTTTGCCACGGTTTCCAGAATCTCCGAGTCATGAACCTGGCCCCACAATCCGTCGCTGCAGATCACGAGAACGTCCTTGGCGCACAGGGGTTCGGGACGTCCGGGCGAGTCCATGATGAGATCGGGGTTCGTTCCTAAGGCTGCAGTCAGAATATTGCGTTGCGGATGGTTCTCGGCTTCTTGCGCGCTGATGATCCCTGACTCCACCAGCCGTTCCACATAGGAGTGGTCGTGCGTGACCCTGGTAATCTGGCCGTCGCGAATCAGGTAAAGGCGGGTGTCGCCCACATGCACGTAATAGAGCGCGTTCTGAACAATCGCCGCCGCGGTGCAGGTTGTTCCCATGCCCCGCAGTTCGGGATGGGCAAAACTGTATTGCCGGACCCGCTCGTGAGCTGCCTGCAAAGCTTCGACCAGCGCCTGCTGCGGGTCGTCGCCAGCACAGTCGCGATACACCGCCACCAGCGTTTCCACGGCGAGACGGCTCGCTTCCTGACCGCCCTCGTAGCCGCCCATGCCATCCGCTACGACGGCCAATCGCCCCTTGCGCAGGAACTGCTGGTCGTCCTCGGGCTCCCAATAGCCGAAGGAGTCTTCGTTGTTGGTGCGTTGGCAGCCCAGGTCGGACAGGCTCGATACTTCAATTCCGGCGCGAACCTTCATCCGGGCACGACTTCATTTACAGGAATGACGAACATAGGTAACAATCGCAATCGCGGACAAGGTTTCGATTATAAAGGTTGGCGGGCAGGACGCTCAAACGGGAGCAGAAGACGATCGGCTATGAGCAGAGAAAAGAAGCTCCAAAACGAGACGAGGACGGCGGTGGAACCGCCGTCCCCTGTAGAGCAAGAATCAGGAACCGTCATACCACGGTCAGTCGCACAGTTCGTCGGGGTTGTTGTTGACGCCCTCGTTGCCCGGAAGACTGGGGTTGTCGGGGTTACCAACCGACGACGCAACACCCACGAAAACCGGCTGGGAGGTAATGCCTTCAAATGAAGCCGTGACCATGTAGTCGCCGCTGAGGGCCCAGGATGGTGCCGGGGCCGTGGTCGCCGGCGGTATGATTCCCGCAACATCGACGTATGTGCAAGTCGCTGGCTGAACTGCCGTGAGCAAGCCGGTGACGCTGTATTCGAGGGTCCCTTGACCCGCAACGTTGCACGGAGTCTGGCAGGGAGGAATCAGCGTGTTGCCGAACGCGTCGAAGTCGTGGAGCGGATTCGGATCGACGGCGACATTGTAGGTGACCTCGTTCGTCAGATTGTAGGTCTTACCGCTGCTGTAGTTCCCAGTCGCAACCAACTGGAGAGTCCCGCCGATGCCTTGCACGTTAAAGGTCCCGGTGGCATTGCCGGAAGTGAGCGTGATGGTCTGCAATTTGTTAGTGGTTCCGCAGCCCAGCATGCTGAACGCGAGCAGGGCGCAAGCCAACGCGGCAAAGATAGTTTTACGATTCACCGCCAAGTACCTCCAAAAGGAAATCTTCCGCATCGTCGCAGCATCCGTCACGTGTGACAAGGTAACCAAAGTCACGGCACTGTAAGGGCGTAGAAGCTGTGCCCCATCGGGTGTCCTTTTGTGTCTAGTCCCACGACATGGTTTACAAAGTGTCCCGGGAGATCCTTTACAGTTCTGGGTGGGAAGATTCGTCTGGCAGCCAGTGATCGACGATCGTCGATCGCTGGCTGCCGAGGTCGAGTTCCCGCACCAGGGTTCGGCAGTAGTACACCAGAACCCGCAGTTCCATCCTGACCAGCCGGATCTGCTCCCCGCTCAGAGCCCGGCTGATCAGCCAGTGTTCTCCCTTCAGCTTGATTTTTCCATCGCTGTCCACCTTCAGCACCCACGAGCCCGTCGGATACTCCCACGCGGGCGGGTTCGCATCGTATCGGCGTTCGCTGCGCCGCCAGCGCGTGACCGGAGTTTGCATGCCCAGCGCTTCGTGGGGTCGCACGTGGTTGTGTTCCCAGCGAAACTCATCCAACCAACTCTGCAGGTCCCCGCGCGGTGGCCGGCACTGCAAAGCCCGTTGCAACTCCCCATGAAAGCGCTCCACCTTGCCTTGGGTTTGCGGATGACGTATCCGCCCCCAGTGCAGCGCGATGCCTTGCTTCATCAGCCACAGCGACAGTTTCGTAAAACCCTGCGGCGCCTGCCCACTCCACCACGGAATCCCGTGGTCCATCAGCATCCCCTCCGGTACACCGCAGTGCTGGAATGCCCCCTGCAAATGCTCCCGCACCAGTTCGCCACGGTTGTCCGCCACCTTCTGCAAAACCACCAGGTAACGACTGTGATCGTCCAGTACCGACAGCGGCCCTACCCGCTCGGCGGGGCAGAGCGGACCTTTGAAATCCATCTGCCATAACTCATTGGGCGTACTGCGCTCAAACCGCTGCGACGCCGCGCCATGACGGTCGGGGTCCTGGACCAGCCCCTGCCGCAACAGAATGCGATGGATCGTGCTGCGCGCTACCTCCAGGCCACGCTGCTGCCGCAACAGCACCTGCAGCTTGCGCGCACCCCAGTCCGGATAGCGCGCCCGCAGCCCCACCACTTGCTCTTCCACTTCGGCCGCGGTTCGATCCGGACTCCTCGCCGGACGCCGGCTACGCTCCGCAATCCCGGCCAGTCCCGCCTGTCGATAGCGTGACAACCACAGGTAGCCAGTCGGACGCGAAATCCCGAACTCCTGGCATACGGCAGTGAACGACCTCTCGCCCCGATTCGCTGTCACGACAAAACTTACTCGCTGTTCTCGAACATCCATCGTCTTCCATACCATCGAAGCCTACGCTCCAGCGCTCGCTGCGCTCGCGCCGGAGTGTAAAGGATGTCCAGAGACATTTTGTAAAGGATGTCATGAGACTGAACATCCTTTTGCCTGCCGAGATGGGGCTTGGCGCGTTTCTACGGGAAATCAGGAGTTCCGGGGTTGGAAGCGCAAATCGACTTCTTCCGCAAGCCTGCTGAATCTACAATCAGCTTATGTCCGACCCTCCGGTACGGCCGTCTCAGCCATCCTCCGAAGCGATCGTTAATCCGACCGCCCAGCCGACCGCCCAGCCGGCCGCCCAGCCGGCCACTGAGTTTCACATCGGCGACGAATTCGGAACGGCCAAGCGCAATCTTCCGCCCGCCGGTATTGTCCTGATTTGCATCGCCGCCGTCGCGGCGATTGTGGGCATTTACGCTTTCAAGGAACGGCCGAAACCGCAGGGCGCGGGTGCGATCAATTTCGTGGTTGCGGCCGAAGTCCCCGGCCAAGACATGATCCTGGCGGCTATTACCATGACCCTGCGGAATACCACGGAAAAACCGCTGTGGATTAAGACCCTCCAGGCGCAACTCACCACCGCCGACGACAAGACGTTCGACGATAAAGCGGCCTCGGCTGTGGATCTCGACCGCTACTACCAGGCTTTCCCGGCTTTGAAAGAAAGCTCCGAGCCGCCACTTTCGCCCGAAACCAAGCTGCCGGCCGGAGCTGAACAGAGAGGCACCATCATCGTCAGTTTCAAGGTCACAAAAGAAGCCTTCGATCAGCGCAAGGCGCTGACGGTCACGATCCAACCCTATGACCAGGTATTGCCGGTGGTGCTGAAATGACGCAGGCCGGGTGGGGGCGTCCGGCTCTCCACTAGCAATTCACGCCTCACTCATTCTGGAGTTGCTGACGCGCTTCGGCCAGCGCAGCCTGCTGGGCGCCGCTCACTTTCGGATATTTCAAGCTCATACGCTTCAAGGCATGCACCACGGCCTCCGCGACCACGAGTCGTGTGAACCACTTGTTATCGGCCGGCACGACATACCAAGGTGCATGCTCGCTCGCCGTGTGCCGGATCATATCCTCATAGGCTTCCTGATACTCGTCCCAGAATTGGCGTTCCTTTACATCGAACACGGAGAACTTCCAGTTCTTGTCGGGCGTGTCGAGCCGCTCCATGAACCGGCGTTTCTGCTCCTTCCTGGAAAGATGCAGGAAGAACTTCACCACCGCAATACCGTTGCGCGTGAGGTAGCGCTCGAAATTATTGATATCTTCGAAGCGCTCCTGCCAGATATGTTTCGTCACGAGCACTTTCGGAATCTTCTGGCTTTCCAGAATCCGGGGGTGGAGGCGCACGACCAGCACCTCTTCGTAATACGACCGGTTGAAGATGCCGATCCGCCCACGCCCCGGCACGCATTTCATGCAGCGCCACAGATAGCCGTGGTGCAATTCTTCGGCCGACGGCGCCTTGAATGACGTCACTTGCACGCCCTGAGGATTCACGCCCGACATGACGTGCTTGATGGTTCCGTCTTTGCCGGCCGCATCCATGGCCTGAATAATCAGCAGTAGGCCCCAACGGTCCTGGGCGGCGAGAATGTCCTGCAGGCGGCTCAGTTCTTGGACGCCGTCGGCCAGCAACTGCTTCGCCTGCGGCTTCAGTTCCGAGCCCAGGCCGTGGGTGTCGGCCGGATCGTGATCCTTAAGACTGAAATGTTTCCCATGGTCGATGCGGTAGCGCTTGAGCATTTTGTCGATTTTCATAGCGTCACCTGGCTGCGAGTTTTCCTACCGTTGCTGATTATAGACAGGGTTATCGGGCGGGCACGGCCAAGTGGACTTGATGGTGGGCAGTGCAGGACTCGAACCTGCGACCTCCTGCTTGTAAGGCAAATGTTTCAAGCAGAATGCAATCGTTGCAGCGAAGGCTCTTGCAGCCTTCCTTCGAGCGTCAGAATAGCATGGCAGGCGACGTTCTACAACGCACAATCAGCCCTTTTTCGCTGCTTTCCACTTCGCCCAACGAGCCTTTTGTGCTTTGCTGATGCGCCTGCGAGCAGCCGCTGACATAGTGCGTGTTTTGCGTGGCTTTATCGAATCAATTGAAACCATCTTGACTCCACCAAGCAGTTTTATGACGTGCTCCATCAGAGCAACATCCTTCCGAATTTCTGCGATGATACTTTTTCTGCTCACTGTGCTCCTTTCGTGGACTGAGAAGGATAACATGGTGCTCCAGATTCATTCTTCGAGTGGCTTTGACCACCACTCAGACTGGTTTACGTCCATTCCAAAATTCATCTTCGTTTTGTACTTATCGACTAGCCGCAGCGTGTCTGCTTGAAAGTCGTATTCAACTGACGATGGCACGTCTCGAAAGAACATCCATCTGGCTTTCTCGTCCTGCTCGCCAGCCTGTTCCATCACTGCAATACGCTCGTCTGCGAATCTCCTTACATCTTCGACACCGCACACAATCTCAGCAACTCGTTTCGAAACGATGTTGGCTTCTCGCTCACTAGGAATGCTAGTCGGTATTGCATTTGGCTCGAATTTCTTCAAATTCCGATAGAGCACGTCGTTCACAGAATGTAGGCGTGGCGTGGTTCCCTTGACCTGACCGATCTTTTGTACCAAGTGGAATGTTAGTGTAACGCCTCTTTGGACAATTGTCCGTAGTCGTCGCCGGGGGTGTGGGGATGTGGGAAACGCGAAGCGTTTTCCATATCTCCATGCCCCTCTTGGTTCGGCAAGATGGCTTGTGGCGCCGGTGGTCTGTAGCCCAGTGCCGAGTGCGGCCGTTCCGTGTTGTATTCCACGCGCCACCTCTCCGTCAGAATCTGTGCCTCCTTCAGCGAGTAGAAGATCTCGCCATTCAAGAACTCATCTCGCAGCTTCCCGTTGAAACTCTCACAGTACCCGTTCTCCCACGGGCTCCCAGGCTCGATATAGAGCGTTTTCGTGCCCAGCTTTCCCAGCCACTTCCGCAACTCTTTGGCAATGAACTCCGGCCCATTGTCCGAACGGATGTGCTCTGGGATCCCGCGCAGCAACATCACATCCGCCAACGTTTCGATCACCTGCAAACTCCCCAAGCGCCGTGCCACCCGCAACGCCAAGCACTCCCGCGTATACTCGTCGATCAGCACCAGGATACGCAGCGCTCGTCCATCGTGCGTCATCGCTTTCACAAAATCGTAGCTCCACGCATGATTCGCCCGCTCCGGTCGCAACCGTACGCACGAACCATCGCCCAGCCACAACCGCCCTCGTGGCCGCTGTTTCTGCGGTACCTTCAGCCCTTCACGTCGCCAGATCCGCTGCACTCGATCCTTCCCCACCGGCCACCCCGCATCCCGCAACAGCACCGTGATGCGCCGGTAGCCGTACCGCCCATACTTCGCCGCCAGGGCCAGGATCGCCTGCGTTAGCTCGTCTTCGTCCGTGCGCCGCAGCGGCACATAGCGTTGTGTTCCTCGCCATTGCCGCACCACTCGGCACGCCCGCCGCTCACTCACTTCATACTCCTCGCGGGCATGCTCTACGGCGCACCGACGTCGCTCCGGGCTTAGAAGTTTCCCTCCGCAATATCCTTCAGGATCTGCTTGTCCAACGACAGCTCCGCGACCAGCCGTTTCAACTTGCCGTTCTCTTTCTCCAGTTCTTTCAGCCGCTTGGCCTGGTCCATCTTCAAACCGCCGTATTCCTTCCGCCAGCGGTAGAACGTCTGCATGGTGATCCCGGCTTCCTTGCAGGCTTGTGGGGTGGTTTTTCCGTTCGCGATGCTCACTTCAATCTGCCGCAGCATCGTCACGATTTGCTCTGGCTTGTACCTCTGGATGGGCATGACCTGCTTTTCCTCCAAGTGGATTCTCTCTCATTCCACTTGGTACAAATTTTCCCGGTCAGGTCAGTGCTGGTGTAGCCCTTCTTTTTCCGGTGCAGTTCCCGCAGGACTTGTCCCGCAGAACCTTACTGCGTTTCAACCGCTTGAATGCCCCGCAGTCGCAGCGGCAAAGATACGCCGGGTGACCCGCTATCGTGCCACAGTCGTCCAACACCAGCAGCTTGCCGAATCTTGCTCCCATGGTGATGTTCATTCTGTTCCTTTCGACTTTCGTGGAATCCGAACCCCATAATACTTTCTGAAAGGAACTGTCGTCTCAACGATTGTCTTTTTCTTCATGCACCAGCTATGGGTTCGCCATAGCCCATCGTCACTCAATGCGTACCGGCGCACCACAGGCACATTTTGGCAACGTGCTTTCGTCTACCACCGGTTGCTCGCCCTTCGTGGGTGGCTGGCTTTGCTCTGCTTCGATTTCTTCTATTTCTTCTCCAGCGATAGGGATAGGAGCCTGTGGCGCTACTCCATGCACGTCATGCTGTGCCAGTCCCTTTTCCACCAGCCGACGCACCTGAGTGCTTAGAGGTGCCCCGTACTCCTCCTGCCTGCGGCTTAGTTCGTCAAACACGTCATCAGGCAGCGACACTAGAACTCGTTTCATAAGTTGTTCCTCCGGCTCTCCCTTTGTTACTTTTGTCCCATCTGATATATAGGTTACCATAGTTTCATGTGATTGTCAAGAGATATTTGATATATCTCTCAAAAAATATAGTATGCCCTTTGTAATGAAATAGATGGAACCTATACAGAACGAAGCACCTAGGGAAAGGCTGGAATCCTAGGGACGTTACCACCCTATTTAATCCCTTTTGTTTGACTAGCCCAGCGTTTCTGCCACGGATGGATACCGGGCGGACCCTGCCGGGTGCCGGGTAAAAGGGTGGTTTTAAAGAGACTCCTTTTTCCTAGTACCTTTTTGTTTTCTTACACTTATGGGATTTGGTTCGAACAGGGAAGGAGGGGAACCTAGGAGAACAAAAAGCGAGCGGTGTTCCAAGAGCAACGTACGCCGTACCCGTGCGACTGGTCACCATGGCTGTAGAAGCTAAACAGTAGATTTCCTGTGCAAGTCCTTTAGAATCAACGATGAGACACTACCTGCTATTGTCTCCTTTTTGACTGATTTGAGTATTTTGTCTTGGTAATCGGCGTGCGTAGTCACGGGACTTGGGAACATGGGAAATTGGACTGTACTTGTACACTACTACCACAGGCACACTGGTGCTGTTCCTGCTGGTTGCTCCTGCTCCTGCTTCTGTTCTCTTAGGATTCCGCTGGCTCGATTTGCTCGAATTTTCAGTGTATCCGTACACAACACCAGTTTCACGTTGCATATACCGAACCGACTAAGCATGAACAGGCGACTCAGCAGGACAGCCGACGAAATAGAAAGCGTGCTCGCATTCAGCAAGCGAGTCGCTCACTGTTTCAGTCTGGTCAAGTGGCTGTTCAGGTAATGCTCGAATTCGCCCATCCGCAGTATCATTCACGCATGAAAAATACACTCAAAGCAGGCGTGACGCTATTTGTCCTCTTGGTTTTTTCGCTCGACTTGCACGCCAGCACTCGTGACGGAAACTGGTGGAGAAACCAAACGGAAGAACAAAAAACAATGTACATGACTGGCTTTTTCGATGGAACTGTACTAGGGCATGAGTTTAGTTTCTGGGACTTCACCAACACGAAAGAGAAGGGGGCGTGTGTCACAGATACCATCGAGTCGTTCAAGACGTACTGGCAGAAATATGGTCAAAACGTTACGAACATCCAGATTGCCGACGGTTTGAACACCTTCTATTCTGACTACAGGAATAGAAGCATCCTCATTCACGACGCAGTATGGCTGGTACTCAACAGCATCGCTGGCACGCCGCAAGAACAAATCGGATAAGATGACTGAGAATTTTAGGAAGTCTGCGGCTTCATCTGAACGGTGAATATGGACAAGAAAGAAATCGCCGCACTGGTGCTGAGTTCAGCAGTCATCGGTGCTCTGTTCTCTGCGGCAATCACTGCCTTCGCTCAGTGGCGTGAACGAGTCGCTCGACAGAAAGAACTCCTGCTCAAAGTCTCCGTTGAATTAACCAAGACATACATAGAGCGCCTCACCAGCGTCTCGAAGGATTTTGGCATAATAGCAGAATTTACGCTACTGCCACTGATGCATGATATGGTGCGAGAACTATTCGAGCATGGCTCTGTGTCAGACAAAAACTTAGAAGGGATGAAAAGGATTGAGAATACTGTCAGCGAACATATAAGGAGTGAGGAACAAAAATAGCCCACCATCCGAAGATGGCAGGCTCATTTTCTGGCATCAGGCTAACCTAACAAACTGAGCCGCTCATGCACTGATGACAAATCAGCGGTGTTCAGGTTCGCATAAATCCTGCTGGTGTTCAGACTGGAATGACCAAGAACTTTCTGGAGCCTGAAAACGTCTCCACTGTAGTGCACCCCCAAGAACTAGACACATGGGGCCATGTTTGAAGTAAGGGTTTGGGCAAAGAACTGAGCACGGGATTCGTGCGGGGTTCTGCCCCGGAGTCCGCGATGCGGACGGTCGTGATTGTACTCCTCGATCCAGCGTGCGATGCTCAGTTTGGCCTGATCGAAGTTCTGGTATTCGCTAAGCCACACCTCCTCTTCTTTTAAGCTGCGGTGGAACCTCTCGATGTAACTGTTGCCCTCGGGATGGTTGTAAGCTGTGCGCCGATGGGTGATGCCCAGCCGGTTCAGAGTTTCGACGTAACGGGCGGAGGTAAACTGGGTGCCATTGTCGGTCGTCAAAGTCAAACCCGTTCCACGAGAACCGAAAGGCAAAACCTCCAGCACGGCACGGTTGAGCGCCGCCAGAGCTTCGTCGGTGCGGCAGCGTAGACTCAAGTCCCAGCCAACGATCTCGCGGGTGCAGCAATCGATCACCGAGACCAGGTAGGCCCAGCCCACGCTCGGCCCCGCCCAGACCTTGGTCATGTCCGACTGCCAGACGTGATTGGGATGTGGCGCTTCCACCTTGCCCCAGTCCTTTCTCCGCGAGACCCGAAAGCGGCGCTGGCGTACTAGCAGTCCGCGTTCCCGCATGACGCGCAACACGCGCTTACCGTTCACCACCAGCCCTTGCTTACGCCCCAACCACCAGACCACGCGACGATAACCGTAGGCCGGCTTCTCGCCGCAGGCCAGGATGATCTCCTGGTCGCGCGAGCGATCCGCACGACTGGAGCGCGGCTGCCGCTGATAGTAGAGGCTCGACCGGCTGATCGCCAGTGTCTCTGCCACCAGTTTTGCTTCGTTCCCTTGGGCCACTAACTCCCGTGCCGACGAATGCGCTGGCCCGCAACTCACTCGCCCAGCACGTTTTTTAAGATCTCAATCTGCAAATGCGATCGGCCCAGCGCCCGCTCCAACTGCTTGATGCGCTTCTCCTGCTCGGCATCGGGCTGCGCGGCCGCGCCCCTTCCCCCAAGCGCAGCCTTGGCTCCTGCTTCCACCTCGTCCTTCCAGCGGTAATAAAGATTGGGAGCGATCTCGTACTTCCGGCAAGTCTCGGCCACGTTCCCGCTCTTCAAAGCTTCCAACACAATCTGCCACTTCTCTTCCGGGGTTCTCTGGACTCTCGGCTTTCTCGACATTCTCGCCTCCTGGCGGAGGCCCCAAGCCTAACCAACTTCCCTGTCCAGTTCTACTGGGGTGCACTACACCACCCTTTCTTACGTAGTTCGAGCCAAACGTGTGCCTGAACGAATGCAGCACTCGCTTTGGTGGAGCGAAGCCTAGACGCTGGCACAGGAGTTTCACATCACGTCGCACGATGTTCTTGTCGAGCAAAGTATGTGCTTTGGTACAGAACAGCAGCGTGTCTGGACTCAGGTGAAAGTCTTGCACGAATTTATAGATGCGTTTTCGCAGGGCGAAACTAAACGGCACACGACGCTGCTTGCTTCCCTTCCCTATCACCAGCAGCAACAGGTCATCCATGGAGACTTGCGACACATGCAAAGTGAGAGCCTCACTGATGCGAAGCCCACAGTCGAGCAGTGTGAGAATCAGCAAGTGCAGATGACCTGACCGATCTTTTGTACCAAGTGGAATGTTAGTGTAACGCCTCTTTGGACAATTGTCCGTAGTCGTCGCCGGGGGTGTGGGGATGTGGGAAACGCGAAGCGTTTTCCATATCTCCATGCCCCTCTTGGTTCGGCAAGATGGCTTGTGGCGCCGGTGGTCTGTAGCCCAGTGCCGAGTGCGGCCGTTCCGTGTTGTATTCCACGCGCCACCTCTCCGTCAGAATCTGTGCCTCCTTCAGCGAGTAGAAGATCTCGCCATTCAAGAACTCATCTCGCAGCTTCCCGTTGAAACTCTCACAGTACCCGTTCTCCCACGGGCTCCCAGGCTCGATATAGAGCGTTTTCGTGCCCAGCTTTCCCAGCCACTTCCGCAACTCTTTGGCAATGAACTCCGGCCCATTGTCCGAACGGATGTGCTCTGGGATCCCGCGCAGCAACATCACATCCGCCAACGTTTCGATCACCTGCAAACTCCCCAAGCGCCGTGCCACCCGCAACGCCAAGCACTCCCGCGTATACTCGTCGATCAGCACCAGGATACGCAGCGCTCGTCCATCGTGCGTCATCGCTTTCACAAAATCGTAGCTCCACGCATGATTCGCCCGCTCCGGTCGCAACCGTACGCACGAACCATCGCCCAGCCACAACCGCCCTCGTGGCCGCTGTTTCTGCGGTACCTTCAGCCCTTCACGTCGCCAGATCCGCTGCACTCGATCCTTCCCCACCGGCCACCCCGCATCCCGCAACAGCACCGTGATGCGCCGGTAGCCGTACCGCCCATACTTCGCCGCCAGGGCCAGGATCGCCTGCGTTAGCTCGTCTTCGTCCGTGCGCCGCAGCGGCACATAGCGTTGTGTTCCTCGCCATTGCCGCACCACTCGGCACGCCCGCCGCTCACTCACTTCATACTCCTCGCGGGCATGCTCTACGGCGCACCGACGTCGCTCCGGGCTTAGAAGTTTCCCTCCGCAATATCCTTCAGGATCTGCTTGTCCAACGACAGCTCCGCGACCAGCCGTTTCAACTTGCCGTTCTCTTTCTCCAGTTCTTTCAGCCGCTTGGCCTGGTCCATCTTCAAACCGCCGTATTCCTTCCGCCAGCGGTAGAACGTCTGCATGGTGATCCCGGCTTCCTTGCAGGCTTGTGGGGTGGTTTTTCCGTTCGCGATGCTCACTTCAATCTGCCGCAGCATCGTCACGATTTGCTCTGGCTTGTACCTCTGGATGGGCATGACCTGCTTTTCCTCCAAGTGGATTCTCTCTCATTCCACTTGGTACAAATTTTCCCGGTCAGGTCACAGACGACGCTGGTAGAAGTTCTTTGCTGCAGGTTTCCAGCCGATGAGCATTTTGATTTGGTCAGGTGTGTATGTGGTAACGACGTTCTGTGGTTCCTTCAATTTCGAGCAGCGTAGATGACGACAACCAGAGCCGCATTTGGAATCGAAGCTCGCCTGCGTCTCGAAGCCATCAGAGCCACTAGCAGCGAAGTCGTGCATAGCACTCCAATGGAGGTACGAATTAACACTCCTGATTCTGTTGTTGCACGAAGCAGGAGACATTCTCGCTTCACGAAGCCTGCACACGAAGTCGTTCAGGTCTTTTTGTGTGGGCTGCTCGATTGCCAGCCAATTCAAACTCTGGCGATGCCATTCCGCAGTTGCAGGTGATATGTTGTGCAGCATTTGGCGTTCACGAATGAATCGCTCGAAGCTCGGCGTGCTCAAATTTGTACTCATACACTCCTCCAACACCTGCTCGAAGGCAGGCGACATTTTTGAATTTGGAAGAATGCAAGATTTGCCGTAAACGATTGTTGCCCTAGGAATTGGTGGGCAGTGCAGGACTCGAACCTGCGACCTCCTGCTTGTAAGGCAGGCGCTCTAACCAGCTGAGCTAACCGCCCGCTTCAGCGCGGACGCCTTCGCGGCGTGGATGGCAGCGTCCGCGACTTCGTCAAAGAACTTATGCTGAGGATACTGGACGGTTCGCGGTGAGGTCAAACAACGCATTGGGCAGATTAGCACGAGCATGGGGTCGTCCCTCCGGGACTTCATCGATATTTCGCTTTCCTACCCAGCGCTGAAGCGCTGGGCTAAGGTCAGTCGCCCCTGCGGGGCTGGACTCGCGAGCATTTTGCTCCCTTGATTCGCCGGAAGATGATTTGTCCGAAAACGAGTGTTGACGCACGCACCTCGCAGGCCCGGCTGCTACACTTTCTGGGTGCGAACGCTGATCGTCAACGCCGATGATTTCGGTCTTACCGTGGGAGTGAATCGAGCCATTGTGGAATCCCACAGCGGCGGAGTTGTATCGTCGGCGACGTTGATGGCGAACGGCGCCGCATTCGCGGATGCGCTGAGCGCGGCCCGATCGATGCCAAAGCTTTCGGTGGGATGCCACGTCGTATTGGTAAACGGAACGCCGGTGTCAGCACCGGAAAGCGTGGATACGCTGCTGGCCATTCGCTCGGCGGAGCCGGACAAGTTCTACTCCAGCCTTTCGGCCTTTGCCGCGCGCGCCATGTTGGGAGGCTTCGATCGCGATCAACTGGTGGCGGAAATCACTGCGCAGATCCGGAAACTTCAATCCAGCGGGCTGCAGGTGACTCACCTCGATACGCACAAGCATGCGCACATGTTTCCGGAGATTCTTGCAGCCTTGGTGCGAGCGGCGCGAATTTGCGGCGTGCGCGCGATCCGCAATCCGTTTGTTCCCTTGTCAGCGATGCCGGCGCGGCAATTCAGGGGCAAGCCGGATCTGTGGAAGAGGTATAGCCAGGTGCGCATGCTGCATACCTTCTCCGGGCAGTTCCTCCAGCGGACCAAGCGCGCTGGACTGCGCACGCCCGACGGCGCAATTGGAGTGATCGAGACGGGCTGGAGCGATCGTCGCGGCGACGGCTCGGGCTACGGTTCGCTGCTGCGCCAGACGCTTGCCAAGCTGCCGAAAGGAACGTGGGAACTGGTCTGCCATCCAGGGTACAACGACGCTGACTTGCGCACCGCCGGGACACGCTTGCTCGAATCGCGCGAGGAGGAGCGGCGGTTGTTGACTTCGGCGGAACTGCGGCAGTTTCTGGAGGAGCAAAAGATACGGGTGATCAGTTATCGAGAATTCGCGGAGAAGTCCGCAGAAGTTTTGCGGAAAACCGCCCCTGCGTGAGGATGGGCAGGTCCGCAGGTGGTGCTTCGCTGATTACCGTGCCTGGCCAACTTTGTAATGCCATCGGGCGCCAGAGGGCGGTATGATCGGATGGGGCGGAGACGAGAAGAAGGCATGGCTGATCATCAAACCGAACCACGCCTGACCGTGGACTTGCCCGTACGTATTTGGGGAATGAGCGCGGAGGGCCGCCCGTTTTCCCAACATGCTCGTGCGTTGAACATCAGTTCGGAGGGGGCGCTGATCTCGGGCGTCGAGAGCGAACTGAAAGTGGGTGACATGATCGGAGTGCAATGCGAGGAGAAAAAAACGCGCTGCACGGTGATCTGGGTAATCAACACCGGCCCGGCCAAGAAAAATCAGGTGGGGGTGAAGTTGCTCGCCGATCAGGAGTGTCCGTGGAAGAATTATCTGCCACTCGACGGCGCGAAGGTGACGATTCCCTACTCCAACCGGCGACGCTGGCACCGGCATAAAATTTCCTTTCCCATTGAACTGCGCGACGAGCGCGTCAACGCGCCGAACCGCATTAATGCCACCGACGTAAGCGGCAACGGATGCTACGTCGAGAGCATGTCGCCTTTGCCGCTCGGAACCGTGCTGCGAGTGGATTTCTGGCTGGACTCGGAGCATGTCAATATCACGGCGGTGGTGCGGACCTGCGATCCCGGCGTGGGTAATGGGATCGAGTTCACCGGTCTGCCCCTCGACGGCAAGTCACGCATGCAAGCCTATCTGGACGCGATCGACCCGCAGATGGGAATCTCGCATCCCAAGCCCAAACCGAAGTAGAATTCCCGGCTGGAAACATGCTGCGAACCATCCTCCGAATTATGCCGAAGGCTCAGCGTAGCGGGCGAGCACAATCGCGCGAATCAATCCACCCATGGTGAATTCGCGGGCCTCGATTGAGGCCGGCATCTGCAAATCGCGGAGCGTCGCGGAGGTCACGGGGCCAATCGAAGCAAACTGGACATGCTTGAGCCAGCCTGGGCTGGGTGAACCTTGGCCGGGTGAATCCGGACTGGGTGAACCCGTCTTGACCTTGCCGAGCAGTTCGGCAAAGTTCTTCGCGCTGGAGGAACTGGTGAAGGTCACAATGTGCGGACGGCGAGCGGAATTTTTCATCAACGCGCGCAGGCGGGCACGCGATCTTTCGGGCACCACGGTTTCATAAGCTTCGACCAAGTCGACTTGCGCCCCGGCGGCACGCAGTTCCTCTGGAATCACGTCGCGCGCAACTTTTGCTCGTATGAGCACGACCCGTTTGCCGTTGACCTTATCGCGCAGGCCCTTCACCACCGACTCGGCGACGTACTCCTCGGGAACCATCTTGACCTTCAGGCCGTGCTTCACAATCGCCTTTTTGGTGGCTGGCCCAATGGCGGCGATTTGGAGATGTTTGAGATTGCGGCGCGCGATGCGAAGTTTCCGGAGGCGCTCCCACATCGCTTCAACGCCGTTGGCGCTGGTGAGAATGAGCCAGTCATAGTTCCGGATATTCTTCAGGGCATCGTCGAGCGGCCCGTACGATTGCGGCTTGCTGATCTCGATGAAGGGAATTTCGATTACCGATGCGCCCAGGCTGCGCAGGCTGGCGGAAAGGCTGCCGGCCTGGTGGCGGGCACGTCCGACTAGAATCCTGGTTCCGGCGAGAGGGCGTTTTTCGTTGGGCTTCATGGATCAGGTGTCAGGTCTTAGGTCTTAGGTCTTAGGTGTCAGGTGCTGGGGTTTCCTAAGACCTAAGACCTAACACCTAAGACCTGTTTCTACGGCTGTTGCGGCAGAGCAAAACCTTCTCCGTAAACTTCTTCGAGAATAGCGTCGCCGCCCCGGCGGAGAAGGGTCTCGCCGACTTCTTCGCCCAGGCGCACGGGATCATCGCCCTCGCGAGTTTCGCGCAGAACTTTGCTTCCATCGGGATGGGCTACGAGCGCGTTCAAACGGATGCGATTCCCTTTTACTTCGGCGAAAGCTCCGATGGGAACCTGGCAGCCGCCGCCGAGTTTGTTGAGCAGAGCGCGCTCGCAGGTAGTGGTAGCGCGGGCGGAAGCGTCGTCAAGAAACGCCAGGAGCGCCCGGGTTGCCGTGTCGCCGCTGCGAATCTCGATTCCCAGGGCGCCTTGTCCGGCGGCGGGGGTCATTATTTCGGCGGGGATTACCTGCCGGACCAGTTGCGTCTTGCCCAGACGATTCAGGCCGGCGGCGGCCAGAATGATGGCATCGTAGTCGCCGGATTCGAGCTTGCGCAGGCGTGTGTCCACATTGCCGCGGAGCGGGTGAATCTGAAGGTCGGGGCGAATCGCCTTCAACTGGGCCTGGCGGCGCAGGCTGCTGGTGCCGACGTTCGCCTGCCGCGGCAGAGCTTCGATATTTGCGAACTTCACCGAGCAAAAGACGTCGCGTGGATTTTCGCGGGTGGTGATGGCGGCAATTTCGAAATCGGCGGCCAGTTCCGTAGGCAAATCTTTCAAGCTGTGGACGGCGAGGTCAACCCGGTTTTCGACCAGGGCTTCCTCGATTTCCTTGGTAAACATGCCCTTGGTGCCGACTTTGGCGAGCGCAACGTCGGTGATTTTGTCGCCGGTGGTCTTGATGATCTCAAGCTCCACGGTATGGCCGTGAACTCGGAGCAGATCGGAGATGTGATGAGCCTGCCAGAGAGCGAGTTGCGAGCCGCGGGAGCCGATGCGCAAGCGGGCCATCAGTTGTCGGTTCCTTTTCCTGAACTCGGTCCGCGGGTAGACTTCGACGCGGCAGATTCCTTTTCCGTATCGTGCAGGTTGAGGTTAAAAAGGCGTCGCACCAGGTCGATGACGGTGGTGGATTCGGGATCGCGCGCCGCCGTTTTCAGAGTGCTGATGGGGGTATGCATGATTTTGTTGACGATGCCGCGAGTCAGCGCCTCGACGGCGAGTTCCTGGTCGGTGGTCATGGTGCCGAGGCGGCCGCGAACCCGATCAATCTCGGCCTGGCGAATAGTTTCGAGATGGTCCTGCAAGCTGACGATGGTGGGAACCACATCGAGAGTCTGCAAGCGAGCCTGAAATTTCTCGACCTCGCCGTTGACGATGGCCTCGGCTTTTTCGGCTTCCTTCTTGCGATCGGCGACGTGGGAAGTGACCGCCTGCTGCAAATCGTCGATGTCATAGACGAAAATGCCATCAAGTTTGTTGATCTCGGGGTCGACGTCGCGCGGAACCGCGATATCGATGAAGAACATGGGCTTGTTCTTGCGCCGCGCCATCAGCTTTTCGCCGTGTTCGCGGCGGAAGATGAAATGGGGCGAGCCGGTCGAGGTGATCACGATGTCGGCGCGCTCGCAGGTGTCATAGAGGCGGCTAAACTCGATCGCCTGTCCGTCAAACTTTTGCGCCAGGCGGATGGCCCGGTCGTAGGTGCGGTTGGCGACAAAAAGAGAGGAAGCACCATGCGCCAGCAGATGCCGGGCCGCTAACTCGCTCATCTTTCCCGCACCCACCAGGTAGACGCTCTTGCCGGCCAGGTTTCCGAAGATTTTCTCCGCCAGTTCGACGGCCACCGAAGCAATTGAAACCGACGACGATCCGACCGCGGTTTCGGTGCGGACGCGCTTGGCCACGGCAAACGCGCGGGTGAGCAACTGGTCGAGCTGCGAGCGCACCGCTCCCACAGCGCGGGCGGTGGCGTAGGCTTCCTTGACCTGTCCCAGTATCTGGGGCTCGCCGACAACCATGGAGTCGAGGCTGGCGGCGACGCGAAAGATGTGGCGGACGGCCTCATCCTCGCGAAATTCATAAAGATGACTTTCAAACGGGCTGAGATCGGTTTCGAAATACTCGCGCAGAAATTCACGCAGGTCGCCGGCGCCATTCTTCATGTTGGCGATGAATTCGACGCGGTTGCAGGTGGAAACAATCATGCCCTCGGCGACGGCGGGATGCTCGGACAGTCTCTTGCAGGCATCGGGCAAGCGCGATTCAGGAATGGCCAGGCGCTCCCGCACCTCGACCGGCGCAGTCTTGTGATTGACGCCGATGAGCTGAAATCTCATGATGCGATAAACCTGTGCATTCCGCTGAAGTAGTTGGAAATCCAGGCCACGATGGCCGCAACAAAGGCCACGCTGGCGAGCAGGGCGGCGCGGCGCCCGCGCCATCCGGCATTCAGGCGCGTGAAGACCATCAGCAGGTACACGGCCCACATCAGGATGGAAAGCAGAATCTTGGGATCGACAAAATTAATGCGGCCGTAGGTGGATTCCGCGACCACGGAACCCGCGATCAAGCCCAGGGTCATGAAGGGAAATCCGAGCATGAGCGAGCGATAGCCAATGTCATCAATGACCTGGAGAGCGGGCAGGCGGGAGAACATTCCGCTCGCGATCTTCCTCTTTGACTTCAGGGCGCGTTCCTGCATCAGGTACAGGATGCTGGCGCCAAAACTGAGGAATAGAGCTGCGTATCCGGTGAAGATCATCAGGATGTGCACGGCCAGCCAGCCCTTTTTCACCACATCGGAGGCGAAGACCAGCGGTTGCTGACCGGTGGCGGCCACGAAGGTCAGCAGAAACACCAGGGGGAAAACCACGATGCCGGGAGTGGTGGTCTTGTAGATCAGATAGGCGAGCATAAAGCCGACCATGATCAGGAAGGCCAGCAGCGATTCCGAGTTGTGAACCGAGGCGGTAGCGAGCTGGCCGTTTTCGGCCACGGCCTCGGTCAACGAAACGAGATGAAACACCATGCCGAGGTAGGAGGCATGGAGCGCGACTTTGCTGAGAATTTCCGAGGTGCGGGTGAGCGCGACCAGGGCATAGAGCAATCCCGCGGCGTAACAAACGAGCGCAACACGCAGCCAGACCAGAGTCATCATTCTTTATTCTTTAGTTCCTGGTGCTTCCACAGGCTGGTTCGTGTTCCCCCACCCCGCCTGGATGATTATAGTTTGCCGGGCGCAGGGATGTTGGGGAAACGGAGGCTGTCACAGGCGATTGTGATGTGGATCACATAGAAGTTGAAGCCAGAGAACGCCCCGCGGAGACGCCGTAGCACGAAGCAGTGCCGGCAAACCGGATCTGCTGCCGCCTCTAGTCCACGCCTAACGATGCCAGCGATTCTTCGAGAAACTGCGAGTCGATCTGCAGTTGGCGGCCTTGCGCCTGCATGTTCTCCAGTTCGTCGAAGGCACAGAAAAGACGCATCTTAACCGCGGCGTATTGTTCCGGGTCGTAGAGGGGGCGTCCGTGGGATTCGGCCCAGGCGGCGACGGCTTGGTGCGGGAGAAAAATGCTGACCGCATAGGTCAGCTTGCGGTCGGAGGTGATGTCGAAGATGTATTCTTTGGCCGCAGACTTCGCCGCGGGACGTTGTCCGACGAAGTAGTACTGGTAAACGTAGCCTTGGGAGCCGGTGTAGGTTTTGAGGCGGCGGATGGTCATTAAGGAAGCTCTCGGCTCTCAGCTCTCAGCTGTCAGTTACAATTCGCCTTAAGTGAGAGCTGACAACTGAGAGCTGAGAGCTGTTTCTAGATCTTCGCCTCACGCAGACGCTTGACTGCCGTCTCAGACGTGACGGGAGAATAATAAATCTCTTTGAAGGTGTAGGACCTGCCCTTGGCCTGAAGAATGGGCAGAATCTCGATGTGCCAGTGGTAATCGTCATCGAGTGTTTTCCAATATCCGAGAGTTGCCGAAGGATGCTGGCTGTTGGGCGAGGTGTGAAGCACGAGGTGAAAGACCTCGGTAACGGTGCGGATGCGTTGCAGGGTGCGCCGCAGGAGGGCGGCGAGATCGGTGACGCTGCCCACGCGCGATAAGCCGGAGCGTTCAAAAGAAGACTCGTGACTGCGGGGAATGATCCAGGTTTCGTAGGGGACGCGCGGAGCATAGGGGCAGAAGGCGAGGTAGTCTCCGCGAATTTCTACGATGCGCAGATTCTGACGCTCCTCCTGCGCCAGAATGTCGCAGAAAACGCAGCGCTCCTTGCTCTCGAAATAGTCGCGTCCGGCGCGCAGTTCGTAGAGGACGCGGCGCGGCACGAACGTGGTTGCGGTGAGCTGGGAAGTGGGGTGTTCGAACTCCTGTCCGGCTCCGGCGCCGTGATTCTTGAAAATGCTGATGTACTTGAATCGCATGTCGCGCTTCAAATCCTGAATCCGCTGCGCGGCCAGACGAAGGAACTGTTCCACTTCGAGGTCGCTGGCATTCCAGATATGGCCGTCGTGACGGGGATTTTCGAGCAGGACTTCGTGAGCGCCGACCGACCCCATGCGGTCGTAGAGGCCGTCGCCGCGGCGGGCCGCCTCGCCTTCGATGTGGTACAGCGCATGCGGATGGACAACCGAGCGCGCCGACCAAGGGCCGCCATCTAAACCCGGTAGATTGGCGATGACTTGCGCTGGTTGGGCGGAGGCACCGCAGAACCGGCAGGCTTCGGACTGGGGCCTGGGCTCGATGACGTCGTCGCCGGTAATGACCCAGGAACGGGTGATGGGATCTTTGCGGAGTTCCATGGCGTAAGGAGAACAAAAGAATTTGTAATTTGCAATTGGTGATTTGTAATTCAAGACGCGTTCCAGCGGCGAATTGCAAATTAGCAGATTACCCATTACAAATTACCCATTAGCAATCGTTCTATGTCCGAGCCTTCGACGCCGCTGATGCGGCAGTATGCCGCCATCAAGAAAGAGCATCCCAACGCTCTGCTGTTCTTCCGGCTGGGGGACTTCTACGAGCTTTTCTTCGATGACGCGGTGCTGGCCGCGCGCGAGCTGCAGATCACGCTGACCTCGCGCAACAAAGAAAAAGGCGTGGCCATCCCCATGTGCGGCGTGCCCTACCACGCCGCTGACGGATACATCGCAAAGTTGATTCGGCGGGGGTTCAAGGTCGCAGTATGCGAGCAGGTGGAGGACCCGCGGCTGGCAAAGAAGTTGGTGCGGCGCGAAGTAACGCGCGTGGTCACGCCGGGGACGGCGTCTGATTCGTCCTTAAACGCCGAGGAGAACAATTTCCTGGCTGCGGTGGCAACGGTGGGAGATCGCGTGGGTTTTGCGGCGCTGGATCTTTCGACCGGCGAATTTCGAGCGACTGAGTTTGCCGGTGAGTCGGCCGGGCGTCGCATTCAAGAAGAACTTGAACAATTGCGACCAAAGGAAATGCTGTATGGGTCTTCGGCGCCTTTGCTGGAGCGAGCTGCGGGAGCGCAGATGCGGAGCTTTGCTCCGCTGGACGCTTCGACTTCGCTCAGGGCAGGCTCGCCAGAGGTCCGTCAGCACACGGGCACAGCACCTGTTGCGTGGGTTTCGGGTGGGGGCTGGGCCGAGACACTTTTGGACGACTGGATTTTTGCTCCCGACCACGCCATTCCGCTGCTGGAGAATCACTTCGGCGTGCTCTCGCTGGAAGGCTTTGGGCTGGCGGGCAAACGGGCGGCGGCTTCGGCTGCGGGGGCGATTCTGTATTACATCCGCTCAACCCAGCGCGGCACACTCGACCATGTGGACCGCATCGGCTTCTACGAGCGGCAGAATTGTCTGGTGCTCGATGCGGTGACGGTGCGGAATCTCGAGCTGATCGAGCCGCTATTCGCTGGGACGGACGCCGGAGTGACCCTGTTCCGGTGCCTCGACGCCACCGTGACGCCGATGGGCAAGCGCTTGCTGCGCACATGGATGCTGCGGCCGTCGTTGGATCGGGTCGAGATCGAAGGCCGACTGGATTCGGTTGAGGCGCAGGTCAAAGACACGGTGCGGCGAGAGGAATTGCGGCGGTCGCTGGATGGAATTCTGGACCTCGAACGTCTGCTGAGCCGGGTCACGCTGGAAACGGCGAATCCGCGGGATGTGCTGGCGCTGGCGGCATCACTCGCGAGAATCCCTAAGGTGCGAACGGTGTTGGGCGGGCTCTCGGCGAGGCGGTTGTCAACGCTGCATGAAGCGATCGACGAATTGGGCGATCTGCGAGGAAGAATCGACAGCACGCTGGTTCCAGAGCCTCCGCTCACGCTGAGCGATGGGGGAGTAATCGCTGCGGGGGTCGACAAGGATCTGGACGAACTGCGCGACCTGAGCCGCAACTCGAAGCAGTACCTGGCGCAAGTGGAGCAGCGGGAACGCGAGCGGACAGGGATTGGCTCGCTCAAGGTAAAGTTCAATTCCATTTTTGGCTACTACATCGAGATTTCGAAGGCGAACCTGCACCATGCGCCTGCCGACTATGAGCGCAAGCAAACACTGGTGAATGCCGAGCGCTTCACGACTCCGGAGCTGAAGGAGTATGAATCGAAGATTCTGGATGCCCAGGAGAAGATTGTCGAAATCGAGCGGCGGCTGTTTGGCGAGCTGCGGTCTGCCATTGCGGCCGAGGCCAAGCGCATCCGGCAAACCGCCCTGGCACTGGCGGAAGTGGATGTGCTGGGCTGCCTGGCACACATTGCGGCGCTGCGAAATTATTGCCGGCCACGCTTCGACGAAACGGAAAAAACCGAGGACGTGGGCGATCTGGAAATTGTCGAGGGGCGCCATCCGGTAATCGAACTGCAGGAGCTGGCGGCGGGGAGCGAGCGCTTCGTTCCGAATGATCTGTTTCTCGATTCGTCCGCTCACAACATCGTGGTGCTGACCGGACCCAATATGGGCGGCAAGAGCACCTATCTGCGGCAGGCGGCGTTGATCGTGATCATGGCGCAGATCGGATCGTTTGTTCCGGCGCGCGCCGTGCGGCTGGGGATTGTTGACCGCGTGTTCACGCGCATTGGCGCGAGCGACAACGTGGCGCGCGGGCGGTCGACGTTTATGGTCGAGATGACGGAGACGGCGGCGATTCTGCACACGGCGACGGCGCGGTCGCTGATCCTGCTCGATGAAGTCGGGCGCGGCACTTCAACCTATGATGGTCTGGCGATCGCATGGGCCGCCATCGAGTATCTCCATGCGCGGGTCCATGCTAAGACTCTGTTTGCCACGCACTATTTCGAGCTAACTGAATTGGCGGAGCAGTTGAGTGGCGTGAAGAATTATCACGTGTCCGTCAAAGAGGCTGGCGGAAGCGTAGTTTTTCTGCGTCGCGTGGAACCGGGCGCGGCCGACCGCAGCTACGGGATCGAAGTCGCAAAGCTGGCGGGATTGCCGCACGAAGTCGTGGTGCGTGCGCGGGAGGTGCTGGCAGAGCATGAATCGTCCGAGCACCGCCTATCGGGCTATCTGACGCCGGGCTCGTCAACAGACACGGAGCGTCCGACGCAGTTGACCATCTTCACGCCGCTCTCGCAGCCAGTGCTGGAAAAACTGCGCGAAGTCGATTTGAACCGGCTGACGCCGCTGGAAGCGCTAAACTTGCTGGCGGAGTTGAAGAGGCAGATTGAGTAGCGATGCCAACCTCCACCAGTGTTCATTCACAGATCGGCCAACTCCTGATCATCGGCTTCGACGGAACCGAAATGTCTCCGCAGCTCGCTTTCCTGCTAACGAAGATTCAGCCGGCGGGCGTGATTCTGTTTGCCCGCAACATCGCCGGAGCTGAGCAGACGCACACGCTTCTGCGCGATTGCCAGAAATGCGTGGCCACGCCTCTTTTCACTTGCGTCGACCTTGAAGGCGGTGCCGTAGACCGGTTTCGCAACGTGATTGGAGCGACGCCTTCTGCGGCAGAGGTTTTTGCTACGGGCAACCCAGAGCTCTTTCGCAAGCACGGACGCGTGATCGGCGAGAACTGCCGCGCGCTTGGCTTCAATGTCGATTTCGCCCCGGTGCTCGACTTGGCCTTTGCGGCGTCGCGTTCGGTCATGAGTTCGCGGGCGGTTTCGGACGATCCGAAGCAGGTGGTCATCTACGCGCGCGAATTTCTGCGCGGGCTGAGCGATGCCGGAGTGCTCGGCTGCGGCAAACATTTCCCGGGGCTGGGCGAAGGCAAGCTTGACAGCCATCGCGAGCTCCCCGTAATTGAGAAGACGCTCAAGAAGATGTTGATCGAGGATCTGTTTCCTTATCGGATACTGCGACACCAATTGCCGATGGTCATGGTTTCGCACGCCGCGTTTCCCGGCGTAACGGGGGAACGAATCCCGGCTTCGTTGTCGACAAAATGGATTACCGGCATCCTGCGGAAGAGAATCCGGTACAACGGACTCATTGTCTCGGACGATATGGAGATGGGAGCTGTTCTTAACTTTGCTCCCATCGAGCAGACGGTGGTGCAGCACATCCTTGCGGGTGGAGACTTGGCCCTGATCTGCCATAAGGAAGAGATGGTCGTCCGCGGCCACGAAGCTCTTATTCATGAAGCGGAACGCGACGGTAAGTTTGCCCGGCGAGTGCAGGAATCGGCGGCGCGTGTGCTGGCGTTCAAATCGAAGACAGCACGCGGGCGAGGGCCCCGTTCGACTTTGCTCAGGGCAGGTCCGCGCCACACGGTTCCCACATCCGCACGAATGGAGAAGCTGACGCGGCAGCTCTGGGAATTCGAGGAAGAGATACGGCTGGCTGCGCTGGATCGCGCCGACAAAAAGAGAGAGAGCGCATGAGCATGATTGTTGCCGGCGTGATGAGCGGAACTTCGGCGGACGGGATCAATGTGGCTCTGGTGCAGGTGTCGGCACGCGGGCGGGGGCGCCCGCGCCACACGCTTGTTGGCCACGCGGAGTATCCGTTCCCTGCTCCAGTGCGGCGCGCGATTCTGGAAATGATGAACGCCAAGTTGGCTCGCGTTGCCGATCTGGCGCGGCTGAACTTTCTTCTCGGAGAACTGTACGCGGAGGCGGTGGCGAAGACGGCGCGCAAACATCGCGTGAAAATTGGCCTGGTGGGCTGTCATGGACAGACGCTGTATCACCAGGGAGGGGCGGAGCGATTTCTCGGGCGGAAGCTGACGGCAACCTGGCAAACGGGCGAAGGCGCGGTAATCGCGGCGCGGCTGGGAGTGCCGGTGGTTTCTGATTTTCGTCCGGCGGATATGGCAGCCGGAGGGAAAGGTGCGCCGCTGGTACCGTTCGTCGACCACCTTCTGTACCGCGATCGTCATCGCAATCGAGGCGTGAATCGCATTTCGCAGAACGTTATTGCTCAAAACATCGGCGGCATTGCGAATCTGACGGCGATTCCGGCGGGCGCGTCGCTTGGCCAGGTGACGGCTTTTGATACCGGCCCCGGCAACATGGTGATGGACGCGGTGATGGAAGAGCTTTTCGGGAAGCGCTTCGATCGCGATGGCAGAGTCGCGGCCTCGGGACGCGTGCTCGATGGCGTGATTGCGCGGTTGTTGCGTGCACGCTTCTTTCGCCAAAAGCCTCCGCGAACGGCGGGGCGCGAGGAATTTGGCCGGGAATACGCCAGCCGATTTCTTCAGATTTGCGGCGGCGCCAGCAGCGCTGACATGGTGGCGACGGCTACGGCATTAACGGCGCGATCGATTGCGGATGCGGTCCAGCGCTTCGTGCTGCCGCGATTTGGGGCACCTCGAAAACAGCGCGGTCACGAAATGATGGTCTCGGGCGGAGGCGCGAAGAATCCGACACTGATGGCCATGTTGCGCAATGAAATCGAACCTCTGGGGATCGAGTTGCATATCTCGGATGAGTTCGGCCTTCCGGCGGAAGCCAAGGAGGCGGTTGCGTTTGCCCTGCTCGCGCATGAGACCTGGCATCGGCGCCCGAGCAATGTGCCGTCAGCCACCGGAGCAAAGCGGGCGGCGATCCTGGGAAAGATTTCGTATGCGTAACGCGGCAGCGTGGGAGCGCGCCAAAAGCAGGTCCTTCCCCTTCGACTTGCTCAGGGTCAGGATGACAAGGTTTTTCAGGATGACAATTCTGGTTCTGGTCGCTGGCGGAGTGATGCTGCCGCTCCTTTCCTGCTCCCAGGCTCCCGATCCCAACACGCTGGTCATGATTATCGAGAGCAGTCCAACAAATCTCGACCCGCGGGTGGGAATTGACGGACAGTCGGAGCGTATCGACGAGCTGCTCTTCGACGCATTGTTGACGCGCGACGAGCATTTCAATGTTCAGCCCGGCTTGGCCGAGCGTTGGGAGATTCCCGATCCGCGCACCTATGTCTTCCATCTGCATCCTGGCGTGATGTTTCACGACGGGCATCCGCTCACTTCGCGCGATGTAAAGTGGACGTTGGATTCCCTGCTCGAGGGCAAGATTCGAAGCACCAAGACCTCGACGTACAGCCGTTACGTGGATCGGATCGAAACGCCCGACGAGCTGACGGTCGTCTTCCATCTGAAACAGCCGTGGGCTTCTTTGCTGTGGAATCTCTCCGAGGGCGCGATTGGGATTGTTCCGTATGGAGCGCTCGATGAAATCACTCGCAAGCCGATCGGGACCGGGCCCTTCAAGTTTGTCGGCGCGGAGACGGACAAGGAGGTCATTCTAGAGCGCAACGATTCTTACTGGGGCGCACCTGCGCATCTGGCCCGGGTACGTTTTGCGGTGGTGCCCGACGCCACCACGGAGGCTCTCGAACTGCGAAAAGGCAGCGCCGATCTCGCCATCAACTCGCCGATGCCACCCGACACCGTCGTTACTCTCGAACGCGATCCGTCGCTCATGGTGGAGCATGGACCGGGTACCAGGCTGGCCTACCTGGCATTCAATCTGCGCGATCCTACCCTGAAAGATGTCCGCGTTCGCCAAGCCATCGGCTACGCTCTGGACCGTCGGCCGATGATGGAATACCTGTGGCGCGGCGAGGTGCAGCCTGCCAGCAGCATTCTGCCGCAGCAAAGCTGGGCGTACTGCGATGACGTGCCCCGATACGATTACGATCCGGCCAAGGCTCGGCAACTGCTCGACTCCGCCGGCTATCCCGTGGTGAACGGCGTGCGCTTTCGTATCACCATGAAAACCTCAACCGACGAAAACACGCGCCTGATGGTCGCCGTCATGCAGCAGCAACTGCGCGACGTTGGCATTGTGCTCGACATTCGCACGTTCGAATTCGCCACATTTTTTGCCGACGTCAGCAGCGGCGCTTTCCAACTCTATTCGCTGCGCTGGATCGGCGGGAACGAAGACCCCGATATTTTTGATGCCGCCTTTCACTCGCGTAACTTTCCTCCGGCGGGGAGGAACCGCAGTTTCTATTCGAATCCGCGGGTCGACAGCCTGATCGACCAAGCCAGCCGGGAAACCGATCAGAATGTTCGCAAACACCTGTACGCGGAAGTGCAGAAAATCCTGGCGTACGACGTCCCAGCGATCAATCTGTGGTACTTCGATAACGTACTCGTGCACACACGAAGGGTGCGGGGGTTGGCCCTCAACCCCTCGGGCAATTACGACTTTTTGAAAACGGCAGAAATCAGCACCCAGTAGCCGGCGCCCCATTTTCAGCGTGATACCATCGAAAATTGGGCACTTGCTTGACGCTTAGCATGGCCCTGAGATCTAAGATCTGACACCTGAGACCTGACTTTGAAAATTCTTTTTATCGGTGACATTTTTGGCCGCCCGGGACGGACGATCGTAAAAGATCGCCTCCCTGAACTGCGCCAGCAGCACGCCGTTGATCTGGTCATCGCCAACTGCGAAAATGCCGCGGCGGGGTTTGGAATCACGCCCTCGCTGGCGGAAGAGCTCTTCGATCTGGGGATCGACGTGATGACCACCGGAAATCACGTTTGGGACAAACGCGAAATCATCGAATATTTCCAGATGGCGGATGGTAATCCGCACAGTCCGGCGCGCCGCTTGCTGCGGCCGGCAAATTTTTCGCAGGGCTTGCCCGGTTGGGGAGTGTACGAAGGCCAGAAAAACGGCGTTGACTATGCCGTGTTGAATCTTCAGGGACGTGTGTTTATGGGGTCGAGCGACGATCCTTTTCGCTACGCGGATCGGCTTCTGGAACAAATCAAATCGAAGATCGTGTTTGTGGATTTCCATGGCGAGGCCAGTTCCGAAAAGGTCGCCTTCGGATGGTATGTCGACGGGCGCGTAACTGCCGTCGTGGGCACGCACACGCATATTCCTACCGCCGATGAGATCGTTCTGCCCAAAGGCACTGCCTACATCACGGACGTCGGCATGACCGGGCCTTACGACAGCGTGATCGGCGTGAAAAAAGAGTTAGTGATCGAGAAGTTTCTCAGCGGGATGCCGGCGCGTTTCGAACCGGCGAACGGCGACGTCCGGCTGTGCGCGGTGGTGGTCGAGTGTGATGACCAGACGGGCCGCGCCACGCGGATGGAACGGCTGATGCTGCGGTGATTCCCAATGCCCAGCCCCTGAAGGGGCATCTAATTCCGGAGGACTTGTGGCATCGCTAAAGCGATGCGCTGATACGAAGCCCGTTACGGCCGTAGTTCCCGACTCTGGTTTTCGCTTGCAAGACATCATCAGCCGGGCATTCTATAGTAAGTAATATGCGATGGCTGCCAGCAGGAATTTCTTTGTTGCTCGCCGGAGTGGGTTGGGCGACGGACACTCCCCCGGCTGCAGCGCCATCGCTCTGCTCCAATTCCGGAGGCGCGCCGGCATGCCACGGCCCTAAGAAAGATCTGAAGGCGGCCCGCCAGGCTTTCGCTCGCGGCCTCAAGCTTGAGAAATCGCAGAACGAGAATCCACAAAATCTGGAGGAGGCCTTTTACGAATTTGAGGAAGCGGCTCGCCTGGTCCCGCAAAACGTGGAGTACCTGACCGCGCGGGAGATGACGCGACAACATCTGGCCGGGCTGCATCTGGAACGGGGAAACAGCGACCTGCTTGCTGGCCGGCAAGTGGAGGCGCTGGCGGAGTTTCGCGCGGCGCTGAACCTTGATCCGCAAAATGAATTCGCGCAGCAGCGCATCAGCGACGCGTTGGGACCCGTGCCCGTGCACACGGCAAGCCCGCCGCAAGTCGTCGCCAGCAGCAACGCGCTGATCGCCAAGCCGATCGAGGGGCGCCGTGACATCCACTACCGGGGCGATTCGCGCGGTCTCGTCACCGCGGTCGCCTCGAGCTACGGGCTCACGGTAGTCTTCGATGAAAACTTCCCCAGCCGCCGCGTGAACTTCGATATTGAGAATGCTGATTTCGCGACCGCCATGCGGGCGGCCTCCGCAGTCACCAAGAGCTTCAGCGTCGCTCTCGAAGACACAGTTCTTCTTGCGGCCCTTGACAATCCCGAGAACCACCGCCTCTACGACCGCATGGGTATGCGCTCGTTCTACATCCCGGGCAGCGGCTCTACGCAGGATTTGAACGAGCTGACGAACACGCTGCGGACTCTGTTTGAGTTCAAGTTCGCGAGCCTCAACGCCGCGTCCAGCACCATCACGCTGCGCGGGCCACAGGCGGCGCTGGAAGCCGCCACCCAGTTTCTCGGACAGTTGAATAACGAAAGACCGCAAGTGATGCTCGACCTGAAAGTTTTTCAGGTGAGCCACACCTACGCGCGGAATATCGGGTTACACATCCCCGACCAATTCAATCTTTTCAACATCCCTGCGGCCGCACTGCTGGCTGCGGGCGGACAAAACATTCAGAGCCTGATCAACCAACTGATTTCCTCTGGCGGCATCAACCAGGCCGGCAGTCAGTCCATCTCCGCCCTGCTGGCGCAGTTGCAAGGCCAGCAGAATTCGATCTTCAGCCAGCCGCTGGCAACGTTCGGCGGCGGGCTCACGCTGATGGGACTCAGTCTCGATCAGCTTTCCGCCGCGCTTACCATGAACGAGAGTTCCGTCCGGTCGCTGCAGCACGTCCAGTTGCGCGCCTCGCAGGAGAAGGATGCGACTTTTAAGCTGGGCGAGCGTTATCCCATCCTCAACGCCAGCTTTGCTCCGATCTACAACAATCCCGCCATCGCGCAGGTCGTCGGAAACCAGTCGTATGCGGCGCCATTTCCCTCTGTTAATTATGAGGACATTGGGCTCACGCTCAAGGCAAAACCGCGGGTTTTCGGTAATTCTGACGTAGCCCTCGAACTGGAGATCCAATTCCGCACCTTGGGCAGCACCAATGCCAATGGCATTCCTGACATTTTGAATCGTGAGTACAAGGGAGGCATTCTGCTCAAGGAGGGTGAACCGGCGGTTGTGGCGGGAATGATCACCGAGTCCGATCAGAAGAGCCTGAGCGGCCTGCCTGTGTTCTCCACTATCCCGGGCATTGGCGCGCTCACATCGCAGAGTTCCAAGCAGAACGAGGACGACGAACTGTTGATCCTGATTACGCCCCACGTTGTGCGCAGCCCGGAGCTCAGCGAAACGCCGGAAATCTGGATGAGCAAATAGCGCAGCGAAAGGCTGACAAGAAAATAGGTCCTTCGCTTCGCTCAGGATGACAAGCAGTAAGCGTTTACCGAGTGCTCAGCTGAACTGATCTTACTTATCGCCCTTCGCCTGGCTTGCCTGGAAATCCGCAATTTTCTTCAAAACATCCACCGGCGCCCCACCGGGCAAATTACGTCCATTAATGAACAGAGTCGGCGTGCTGTTCACTCCCACCGACTTTCCGAACGCAACGGAGGCCTCGACCCTGGCCTTGGTATCGGGCTTGGCCGCGCAGGCGGCGATTTCGTCGCCATTCGCGCCCGACGCGGTTGCGATGGCTTTCAGCTTTTCATCGGCGTTCGCTTCGGTGATATTGGCCTGCTCATCAAACGTTTTCTGGATGAATTTCCAGACCGCATCATTCGCAGCTTGGCCCAGGGAAGCGCGCCCCACGCAATCGACATAATCCGCCGCTTTTTCCGCCCAGTTGTGCAGCGGCAGCGGGAAATTCTGGAAAACGAAGCGGGCCTCGGGCTCCTGCGCGAGTAACTGTTCAATCGCAGGCGCGGCCTTCTGACAGTGCGGACACTGCATATCGGTGAACTCGACAATGGTTACCGGAGCTTTCGCCGGTCCCCTGGTGGGGCCGTTCACTCCTTTTTCCAGCTTGGCTCGGACATCTTCAAAGGGCTTGGCACCGAAGGGCAGGACGTCACCCGTAATTGCGTGCTTGCCGTCCGAGCTCACCAGCAACCGGTTCGGGTTTGAACCTTGCTGGTTCGTGATGACAATGGAAACCTCCGCCAGCCCTGGTATCTCGGATGGACGAATCTCATTCACCTTCCACGTAATCGTGGCGTCGTAGCCGAACATCTGGAACAGGAAGGAGTTGACGGTGTCCTCGGCGGGCAGAACCGTCTTGCTTTCGCCAGAGGCCGAAGTGACCGCTGGTTTGGCTGCCGGTCTTGTCCGGAGGGTGGGTTGGGTTTGAGCAACGGTGATGCCGGACAACAAAAGGGCAGCGAGCAGTGTGCGATGCATGGTTGTCATAGATTGGAATTCGATTGTTACAAAAATCGGTGATATTGTCATTTCTGCTTGTGGAAAGCCGGGCGAGGCGCCCGTCGCTCCACCGTAGGATTCATGATTGGGTGAGGAAGCTAGATCTCCGCTTTGGCTGCGATGGGGAATCTCCGCCCATAGCCGAAAGCCTTGGCGGAGATCTTGATTCCGGGGGCGGCTTGTTGCCGCTTGTACTCGCTGCGCTCTACCATCCGGATTACGCGCCGCACCAGATCAGGATGAAAATTGTGATCGCGTGCGATTTGTTCGGCCGAGCGCGACTCCTCTACGTAGTCTTCAAGAATCGGGTCGAGCAGATCGTAGGGCGGGAGCGAATCCAAATCCTTCTGATCCGGGCGCAATTCGGCAGACGGCGGCTTCTCGATCGTCGCTTGCGGAATTACTTTCTGCCGCGAGTTCACGTAGGCGCTCAGGCGGTAGACCAACGTCTTCGGCACATCCGAGATCACGGCCAGTCCGCCCACCATATCGCCATAAAGAGTGCAATAGCCGACGGCCAATTCGCTCTTATTGCCGGTTGAAAGCACCAGAGCGCCGAACTTGTTCGACAGGGCCATGAGCAGCAACCCGCGGGCGCGGGATTGAATGTTTTCTTCGGTGACGTCCGGCGACATCCCGGCAAACACGGGTGCAAGCGTCTGGCGCGCGGCTTCATAGATTTGCTGGATGGAGAGCAGTTCAAAGCGAATCTTCAGGTTGTCGGCAAGTTCCCGCGCGTCGTCAATCGATCCTGCCGAAGAATACGGCCCGGGCATGCCGACACCGATAACATTTTCGGGGCCGAGCGCATCCACGGCGATCGAGGCGGTGAGCGCGGAATCAATGCCTCCGCTGAGGCCGATGATTGCCCGCTGGAAGCCGCATTTGCGGACGTAGTCTCGCGTGCCCAGAACCAGAGCTTCATAGGCGCTGGCTTCTTCTCCCGCAATCTGCGGGTGCATGTCGCCGTTGAGCTTATCGGAGTCGAAATAGACCAGGTCTTCCTCGAACGACTTCGCTTGCGCGATCACTTGTCCATCGGGCGCGATGACCAGGCTCGAGCCGTCGAAGACCAGGCTGTCGTTGCCCCCGACCTGGTTCACCATCGCAACCGGTACTTTCTGATTCCGCGCGATGGCCGCCAGCATGTCGCGGCGCAGTTCGCGCTTGCCCAGCCAAAACGGTGACGCGGAAATGTTGAGCACGAAGTTTCCGCCCGCTCGGACCAATTCTTCAACCGGGTCGACCCCGTACAGCCGCCGGTTCCAGAAACGCTTGTCGTTCCAGGCATCCTCACAGATGGTCAGAGCCATCTGGCTCCCGCAAAAGCTGAAAAGTTGTTGGGTCTTGGCGGGAGCGAAGTTGCGCATCTCGTCGAAGACGTCATAAGTGGGTAGCAGCATCTTTGACTGAACAAAATCGATGCGTCCCTCGCGGAGCAGGACCGCGGAGTTCATTACGCTCTTGCCGGACTCGGCATCGGCCCGGGTGATCGTCCCGCAGATCACGGCAATGCCCTGCGTCTCCGTGGCGATCCTCTCGACTGTGGCACGGCATCGCGCCACAAATGAGGGCCTCTCGACCAGATCGCGCGGCGGGTAGCCGGAGACGGCAAGTTCCGGAAACAGAATCAGGCCGGTGCCAGCGCTCCGCGCCTGCAGCGCAAACTGGATGATCTTGGCGGCATTGCCAGAGAAGTCCCCCACGGTGGGGTTGATCTGGCCCAAGGCAATCTTCACACTTACAGTTTAGAGGGTAAGGTGGAGAAGGTCGAGACCGGCGCTAACACTGGAAGAGGAACGTCGTGAATTTCCAGATGGGAGCCCCGTGAACTCGCACATCCTCATTCCGTCGCCGGGGCTGGCGATGAACTCCAGTTCGGGCCGGGGGCTGAGGTGGGGCCTGATGGTGGAGGCACCGGCGCCATCGGTGGCATGCTGGAAGGATTTGCGGGATTCGACTCCGGCATCTCTTCTCCGGGACGCCGCAACGTAGGGGCAGTTGCGGGGCGATCTTCTTGTTTTTTGGCAACGGTTGCCGCGCCCAGATCGACTTCCTTTTCGACGCGCACGATTTTCTGGCCATCCACCTTCATGGTTTCGACCCGGACGACTTCGTCGCCCACGAAGCGCACGAAATCCACGTCCTCGGGAGGCGTGCCGTAGATCCATTCTTCGTACTCGACCTCGTTCGCAGTCTCGCGTACTTTCTTCGGCGGGCGTCCCTTGGCATAGATCACCATCTCGTGGTTCATCCCCACCAGCACATGGTGATTCTTGATGGCCTCTTTGACCTTGGGAGAAACGGTTTCCAGATAAGCATCGAGCCCGGATTTGGAGTCGAAATCGAACACCGGACGCAGCAACTGCTTCAGCTCTGGCCCAGTCAGCTCCGGAACATATTGGTCAAAGTAGAGGTCCACGAACGAGCCGCGGGCGTTGGCGGACGCATCCGATGGCGCAATCGGCCCACCTGCGTTTGCTCCTGAAATTTCAATGCGCTGGTACCACTTCTGTTTCTTGACGGGACCGCCGTTGATCTCAAAGCGAATGTGGTCTTCTTTGATGATGACGTCGCTGATGCGGGCCAGATCGCCGGGTTTTGCGGCCGGTCCCCAGAGGGCCATGAGATGTTGCAGTTCCACGCCGCTGGGGGTTACGGTCCCGTTCTTGAGTTTCAGTCCGGTCTTCCCCATCGGGAAATTGGCGCGGATGTAAACCAGGTCTTCATTGAAAGCATGAATAACTTCTTCGCGGCTTTGCTTGGAAATCCTTGGAGGAGGAGTATTCTCGGCGAGCGCCAGGAGGGTGGAGGCCAGAACGATGGCCAACAGCCGATAAGCAGCGGAGTAAACCTGGAAAGACCGCATGCAACACCCCGGGCCGACTGCTTCAATTATAGACCGGCGGGAAAATCAGTTCCCAGATCTCAGGTCCCAGGGTAGTGTCCTTGATTTTTTCACCACAGAGTCACAGAGACACAGAGAAAACCAACTGCTTGGCAAAACAGGGCACTACCGGTCGCAGGTCTCAGTATCAAATCCGGGTGCGTCTCACTGAGAACTGAAGAATCGGGAACTGGGGAGTACCAGACTGCGGTAACCGGCAGTGTGGGTACGTCCGTAACGGTGTGGTGTACTTTGAGCACCTAAGGTAACCAGGGCAGCGCCGTTAGAATGGATGCAGGACGGAACCAGCGCGCCCCCGCGCTTGGGCCGACAGGACTGCCTTTTGCCACTAAGACTGCCCATCCCCGCGCGGATTCCGCTCTTGTACGTCATCCTGGGCGTGCTGTTGGCCATCAGCGTTCTGCCGATGTACTTCTACTCGGCGCAGATCGAGACCATGAACCGGGAACGCCTCAAGACCAACGAAATGCTGCTGCAAAATACGGTCACGCGTTCGCTGGCCGACGACATCTCCCAGCACCAGGAAGCGCTGCGCATGATGCTCGCCAATTTGTCGTCGTCAATTCAGGTGATGATGCTGGCTAGCCCGAATGGAGCCGATCTCAGCGATCAGCAACTCCTGACGCCAGAGCTGCGGGCCATGCTGGAGAATTTTGTTTCGTCGTCGAACGACATTGCGTACGCCACCCTGCTCAATTCCGACGCCAAGGGAATCTCCGCCCGGCGTATTGAGCCCGATGCGTTTTTGCAACGGGAACTGGAGCGGGCCTATCAAGCCGCCCGCGAAGGACGGGTTTACAGCGGGCAGCCGTTGATGGTGGGCAGTGGGAAATCCGCGCATACCGTCATGCTGGTCAGTTCTCCGATCATCCTTGACAAACGATTTCTGGGGATGATCGGGTCGGTGGTCGACATGGACTACCTGATCCGCCGCTTGCAGCAAGTCAACCAGAGTGGATTGATGCCCTACGTCGTGGATAGCCAGGGCAGGCTGGTAGCGGCGGCAACGCCGCAATACGCCACCGGCCAGGACATGACGCAATTCGACATCGTCCGCAGCTTCGTGGGCGAAGGCGCAAAAGCCCAGTTGGCCGCAACCCGCGAATTCACGATTCATGATGGGAAAGACACAACCGAGATGCTGGGAACGTACAGTCCGGTGACCTCGCTGGATTGGGCGGTGGTGGTGCAGAAGCCGCGCGAAGAGGCGTATCGCGGAATCTACGAGATGCAGCGGACGGGGCGCCTGCTGGCATGGCTGGCGGTGTTTGCCAGTGTGGGCCTGAGTATTTTCTCGGCGCGGCGGATCACCAGCCCTCTGCAAGTGCTGGCGGAGTCCAGCCAAGCGGTGGCGCGGGGCGATTTTTCCCAGCGCGTGCACCTGAAATCGCGCACCGAGATCGGCGAACTGGCGGCTACGTTCAATACCATGTCGGAAGAACTGGAACAGTTCGTTGAGGACTTGAAACGCGCCGCGGATGAAAACAAGGCGCTGTTCATGGGGTCGATCCAGATGCTGGCCGGCGCGGTCGATGAAAAAGACCCTTACACGCGCGGCCACTCCGACCGGGTCACGAAATACTCGCTGATGATCGCGGAAGAGATGGGGCTGGATCCTGGATTTCTCGAGATCCTGCGCATCTCGGCGCAGTTGCACGATGTCGGGAAAATCGGAATTGAAGACCGTATTCTGAAAAAACCTGGCGCTCTGACTCCGGAAGAATTCGAGATCATGAAGACGCACACCACGCGGGGCGCGAACATCCTGCGTCCCGTGCCGCAGTTGCGCGAAATGCTGCCCGGAATCGAATTGCATCATGAGGCGCTCAACGGGCGCGGCTATCCTTACGGTCTGAAGGGTGAAGAAGTCCCGCTGTTGGCTCGCGTCATTGCCGTTGCAGACACGTTCGACGCTCTAACCACAAATCGTCCGTACCAGAAGGCGCACGAACCCATGGAAGCTCTGCGCATCATTCAGAATCTCTCAGGACAGCGCCTGGACCCCAGGGCCGTGGCCGCACTGCTGGCGGTGTTTCAGCGGGGAGAAATTCGGATTCTGAAATCCCTGACGCAGATGATCCCGATGGAACCGGCTGTGCCCACTCCTGCGCCGCTCCCGGTTCCGCCCCCAATCGCCGATCCTCTCACGGTCGAAAGCACGCGCACCTAGTCAGTCGTTGGCCGCTCGTCGTTCGTCGTTCGCTGTTCGCTGTTCGCAATTCGGGTTAGTCTCTTGCTCGGCATCCTGCAAGCAATCTTGACTCAAGGGCTCGCTAACGACTAGCGACCAGCGACGAACGACCGCCTTTGGGTCGATTCTCCTATAATCGGAGCTGGACCCCTCATGATTCAAACCCTTTTTGGCAGTCTGGACGAAGAGCAGAAACCGAGTTTTATTGAGCGCATGAAAGAGGCCGTCTCGCGCACGCGCGAGAACCTGGCCGAGCGTATCGAAGACGTCGTCTCCCTTGGCAAAGAAATTGACCGCTCCACGCTCGACGACCTGGAAGCTACGCTAATTGGCGCTGACCTCGGTACCACGACCACCCATGAGGTTCTGGAGAAACTGCGCGAGAAAGCCGACCGGAAGCAGATCAGGGATGTGAGTGAACTCAAACGGCTGTTGAAAGAGGAACTCCTGGCGATTCTGACGTCGACCGCTTCGCGGCCCGTGACGAAAGTGGAGGGCACGCCAGAAGTGATCATTGTAGTGGGCGTGAACGGCACGGGCAAAACAACGACCATCGGGAAATTAGCGCAAGTGTTCCGTGCACAGGGAAAAACCGTGCTGCTGTGCGCGGCCGATACGTTCCGCGCAGCAGCGATCGAGCAACTCGAGATTTGGGGACAGCGCACGGGAACGGAAGTGATCAAAACGAAAGCCGGGGGTGATCCTTCGGCGGTGCTCTTTGACGCGCTGCAGGCGGCCACGGCGCGCAAAACCGATTACGTGATTGTCGACACTGCCGGGCGGCTGCACACCAAGCAGAACCTGATGCTCGAACTCGAGAAGATGAAGCGTACGGCACAGCGCATCGTACCGGGCGCTCCGCACGAAACCCTGCTGGTGATGGACGCCACGACCGGTCAAAATGGATTGCAGCAGGCGCGACAGTTCACGCAATCATCCGGAGTCACGGGAATCGTGCTGACGAAGTTGGATGGCACCGCCAAGGGCGGCGTAGTAGTCGCAATTTCGCGGGAGTTGGGATTGCCGGTGCGGTATGTGGGTGTCGGCGAGAAGGCTGGGGATTTGTTGCCGTTTGATGCCAAGGATTTTGTGGAATCGCTGTTTGCGTGAACCGCTCTTAGTTCTTGGCTTTTGGCTAAAAGCTAACGGCTAAGAGCTAACAGCTTCTTATGACCATTGACGAACAACACATGAGAAAAGCGCTGGACTTAGCGCGAGCGGGCGTTGGTCTAGTCTCGCCGAATCCCGCAGTGGGCGCGGTTGTCGTGGATGCTTCGGGGCGTGAAGTCGGAGCGGGCACGCACACCTATGACGGCGTGAAGCACGCCGAAGTTCTCGCGCTGGAGCAAGCGGGCAATGCCGCACGCGGCGGAACTCTCTATCTGAATCTGGAGCCCTGCTCGCATCAGGGCCGGACCGGGCCGTGCGCCGATGCCGTGATCGCATCCGGAATCAGCCGCGTGATCTGCTCCCTGGAAGATCCAAACCCGCGTGTGGCGGGCCAGGGATTTGCGAAGCTCCGCGCCTCAGGGATCAAAGTCGAAGTCGGCTTGTTGCAAGCGGAAGCCAAGAAGCTGAATGAAAGTTTTGCCAAGTACATTCGGCTGGGCAAACCACTGGTCACTCTGAAATCGGCGATGACCCTCGATGGAAAAATCGCCGACGCCACCAAGCCGGGTACTGAGCCTGGCTCGGCAACGCCAGCAACCGAGGGCGCACGCAGCGGATATCACTGGATCACGGGTGAGGCGGCTCGCGCGCACGTGCAGCAACTGCGCCATCAGAATGACGCGATTCTGGCCGGAGTGGGGACAGTGATGGCGGACGATCCGCTGCTCACCGACCGGAGCGGTCTGCCCAGGCGGCGCAAGCTGCTGCGTGTGATCCTGGATTCTTATTTGCGCATTCCGCCTTCGTCGCGAGTGGTCCAGACCGCTGAGAACGATGTGCTGGTGTTGTGCTCCACGACGGAGGAACAGCCAAGACAGGCGCTGGAAGCAAAGGGGATTCGGGTGCGACAAATACTGTCGACTGCGGACGGGCGCCCTGACTTCGGGGCGATTGTCCAGAACCTGGGAGAACTGGAGATCACCAGCCTGCTGATCGAAGGTGGAGCGCTGGTGAACGGTGCGGCCCTGGCGTCGGGCGAAGTGGACAAGGTGTTTCTCTACTACGCACCGAAGTTTTTTGGCGAGGGCGCGGTTCCCTTCCTTGCCGGAGAAAGTTTGCACGGGAGAGCCCAATGCGTGCAGCGGTTCGAGTTGCACCGTTTCGGCGAGGACTTCTCGCTGGAGGGCTATCTCCGCGATCCGTACTCGGCGCATGAGACAACAGGTCCTTCGCTTCGCTCAGGATGACAACGAATTGCTCAGGATGATAACCATGGATTCATGCTACGAACTTGCGAGACACTGTATGGGGAGAAATATCTTTATATGTTTACTGGAATCGTCGAGGAAGTAGGTAAGGTAGTAAAGATCGAGCAACGCGGGGAGAATCGCCGCATCATGGTCGAGGCGGCGCATGCTCCCAGAGAATTGGGGACCGGCCACAGCATTGCGGTCAGCGGCGTGTGCCTGACGGCGCTGGACATCAAACTAAGATCGTTCTGCGCCGACCTGGCTCCGGAAACATGGGTGCGAACTTCGTTTTCGAGGATGCACGAAGGCGCGCTCGTGAACCTGGAGTTGCCGATGAAGGCCGATGGGCGCTTCGGCGGCCACATCGTTCAGGGACACGTGGATGGCGTCGGAAAGCTGATCGAGTTCGAGCGCATCGTCGACTCGGACGGCCGGGATTCTGAGAACTGGTGGCTGCATATTGAAATCCCCTCTGAGGTCGAGAAGTACACGGTGTACAAGGGATCGATCTCGATTGAAGGGATCAGCCTGACGGTCGCGAAACTCGAACACAACCGCTGCACGATTGCCATCATTCCGCACACCGTGGAGTTGACCAATCTCGGATCCCTGAAGCCGGGCGACCCTGTCAATCTGGAGGCCGACGTGATCGCCAAGTACGTCGAGAAGATGATGAAAGGCGAGTCGGCCCAAAGTTCGATCACCGTGGAGGAGTTGGTGCGGCAGGGGTTCTAAAAGCAGTGAATAGTGGATGGGAATGCTCGCTAATCACAATCCACTAGCCACTGTCTCTACGCTTCCAGCTTCAACTCATCCAATTCCAGGAACTCCTGAATGATGGGCGCGGCCGATTTCTCCATGTCCTTGAAAGGGCCAAAGAAGATCGCGCGGGCTTCGTGGAGGAAGACGATGCGGTCGGCCAGCTTCTTGGCCAGGCGCATGTCGTGAGTGACCACGACTGAAGTCAGGTGCAATTGCAGTTTGAGCCGGGCGATGAGATCGCCGAGAAGGTTGCCCATCATGGGATCGACCATGGTGGTGGGCTCGTCGTAGAGCACGCACTCAGGCTGGGCGGAGAGCGCTCGCGCGATGGCGACCGAACGCTTCATGCCCGTGGAAAGATCGGAAGGCAACAGCTCGCGCATCTCCTTGACTCCGACCATTTCGAGAAGGCCGTCGACGACCTGGTAAATCTGCTCTTCGGAAAGCTCTCCTTTTTCGCGTAGGGGGAAGGCGACGTTTTCACCGACGGTCAAGGAATCGAAGAGGGCGCCATTCTGGAACACCATGGTGACTTTCTTGCGAATCTCTTCGAGTTGCACTTCGTTGTAGTTGGTGATGTCCGCGCCGGCGACAATGACTTGGCCCGAATCCGGCTTGAGGAAACCCATGATGTTACGGAGCGCCACCGATTTTCCTACCCCGCTACGTCCGAGAATGCAGACCATCTCACCTGGCAGCACGTCGAAGCTGACGTCTTTAAGAACGACCAGATCGCCAAATGCCTTGGAGACGTCCTTGAATTCGATGTAGGGAGACAGTATGTCGGCAGCACCCATGCTCTCAGCATGGCATGAGATGCCAGTGTGGCTCAAGCGCTCACGCGAGGCAGGGGCAGTGGGCCGCTTTTCGGCTCATTACTAGGCGGTTCGCCGGGTGCGTGATTCCGGGGTCAATGGGTGTAATGATTCCATAATAATGTCGGGATGTCACAACAATCACTATTTAAGTGGCATCAGTTCTGCGTAACTGGCTTCGACCAAATGTGACCCGCAAGGTCTTAGTGTTTTGTGAGCAGAATGGTTACCGAACTGGTGGTATTGTTCGCCGCGGCCAGATCGGGGAGGCCGTCGCCATTGAAGTCTCCCACCGTGGCGAAGACAGGATCTGCGCCCGCCGCAACATTCAGGGGCGCAGCGAAGGTTCCATCTCCGTTGCCCAGTAGCACGCTTATCGTATTGCTGCCAGCGTTTGCAATGGCCAGATCCGCCTTGCCGTCGCCGTTGAAGTCCGCGACGGCGACGGAATAGGGAATGGAACCCGTCTGCGGACTCACGGCCGTTGGCGTAAAGGTTCCGTCGCCGTTGCCGAGCAGCACCGTCAGATTGCCCAACTCAGGGTAGCCGCTGTTCATGTCCGAAACTACCAGATCAGGAATGCCATCTCCGTTAAAGTCTCCGGTGGTTATAAACAGTGGCTGGCCCCCCGCATCTGGGCTCTCGGCTTCCGCCGTAAAGGTTCCGTCTCCATTTCCCAGCAGGACTGTTGCTGAACCTGTCGCTCCTTGATCAAATCTGGGGCAGTTCGCAACAGCAAGGTCGGGAATGCCGTCGCGATTGAAGTCTCCCACTGCCACTGAGACGGGGCACACAGCCAGGCCTCCTGGGCCGGTAACTGGGGTCGTAATCGTCGCCCCCTCTGTGAACGTCCCGTCCCCATTTCCCAACAGGATTGTCAGAGTACCGGGCCCACAGTTGACTGTAACCAGGTCCGCCTTACCGTCTCGATTGAAGTCCCCCGTCGCAACGACAAAAACCCCGTTGGCCGATATAGCCGGCATTGGGGTGAAGGTGCCATCTCCGTTACCTAGCAGCACCTGAATTTCGTTGGCGTCAGGGAGCGAGATGGCGAGATCCGGCTTGCCATCGCCGTTGAAATCCGCTACCACGGCGTTATTGACATTCTGCCCCGTTAGCGGGAACGCTGGCCCAGCCGTGAATGTCCCGTCGCCGTTGCCCAGCAGTATGTTCACATCGGTCAAAGGGGTAAATATGCTATAGACCGGAACGGCGAGATCCAGCTTTCCGTCGCCATTAAAGTCCGCCACGGCGATGGATTGTGGCCAAGGATTGGTTGCCGGGGTGCTGGATATCACGAAGCTTGGCTGCGTCGTTCCCGTCGGCTGTGGCGAGGAGCCGAAGGAGCCGCCGCAGCCAAGTGCACACAGTAACGCAGCTACGGGTCCAATGGATAGCGCAACTCTGAACGGCCAACGATTTTTCATGGCTCCCCCTATTCCTGTTCTGAGCCCAAGCTATATCGCCAACTAGTTTTTCACTAGTCCGCTGGCATTGGGCCTCCTACTCGGGAGAAAGCCGTTTTTGCTCCCGATAACTGTACGCCTGAATGCCAGCCACTGTCAGTGAGTAAGATAACTGCTCCTAACAGGCGCTACCACTCACAACGGCCCTACTCCGGATTCTGGTCGGGTTAGGGGAAAAGCGGAAACCTATCCATTTCCCATCTAGTGTCGTGTTCCGGAAATAGGCGAATAAAGTCGTGACGTGGTTGCCAGGCCAGACAAAGAGTTTCGTAGTGCAAACAAAACGCATAGGTCCTTCGCTTCGCTCAGGATGACAGAGGTAGTTCTGCCACCAACTTACGGGACGCTACGCTAGGAGCGGGAGTCAAAATCCCCGCCCTCGGCGGCCAGGCGATCCTGCGGGGTGTTTACGTTGAAAAAACTTTGCTCGGTAAAACCGGCTGCCGCCAGTTCGGCCTCTTCGATCGCGCGCACGGACACCCCGGAGAATGCCGCATCGATCTTGTACTTTCCTGCCCGCAGAGCCTGTTCGGCGGCGGTGGAGAAGTCGCGGCGATAGATGGCACAGAGCGGCTGAAATCCTTTGCTGGTACGTGGCACGGTGATGACGGCGTCGTTTGCTTCTGCTTCATCCATGGCCGCCGCGAAGAGAAACTCGAGAAGCTCTCTGGAGACGAAGGGCATGTCCACGGCGAGCATCAGGTTCAACATGGCCGTTGAATGCACGAGAGCGGCGTGAATGCCGGCGAGGGGGCCGCACCCTGGGAAAATGTCGGTCACGACGGATCCGTATCTTGAAAACTTGGCCGGATCGCCAACGATGGTCACGCGGTCGCAGACCTCGCCCATCACCGTGAGCGCGCGATCGAGCAAGGTTCGCCCACGAAAATCCAGGAACGCTTTATCTGTATTCGTGCCCATGCGGGAACTCTTGCCTCCGGCGAGGACGAAGCCCGCGCGTGACGGTTCGGTTGGTGACATATGAAAAAGCATAAGCCTGAAGCAGCGATGCACGAAAGTAACCTACCCAGAACGTGGAAGCCGTCGGAAGATGGATGTGTCCGATTGGTACAGGGCACTACTCGACCTCATGGCGCAAAAACTCATGGAAGTTCTGATGCTGGGACGCTGTTCGCACGAGTTCTCCTGGCCGCGCCGCGCAGCCAATGGCGAGTACTACCAAGTCTGCCTGGTGTGCGCTTCGGCTTACCAGTACGACTGGAAGACCATGCGTCGCGGAAATCGGGTTGACGCATCGGTAGCGGAGGCTACGCCCGTCCGGCGCCGCTCCGGTCAAAAGCAACCCACGTGGATGCCGCGGGCACGACGTCTGCGGTCGAACCTTCCGGTTCGATACCGCGGAAAGAATCTGCATACCTGGTATGAAGGCCTGATCCGGAACATCAGCCAGTCGGGCGTGTTGTTTTACGGCCCGCAGCAACTGCCGGCCAATGCGCTGGTGGAATTGATCTTTGAGATGCCCGAAGAAATCTCCGGACAGAAGAACAGCAGTGTACTTTGCCAGGGCAGGTTGATTCGTATCAAGGACGCACTTGACAATGTCGAGGACGCATACGCGCTGGCAGCCTCCATCCTCGACTACAAGTTTCTCCACAAGGACTGAGCGGCAACCTGCCTGGAATAACATGTGCTCTCCGGGCACTGGCCGCGTCGAATTTCCTTTCCGATTTTCCCTGTCCATCGCCCTCGCCTGCGTCTAAACTACACATATTCGCCTCTCGTCGATAAAGATCAGGAGATCAGGAGCGCTTATGAGGATCGTGGCAGGGAGACGTCCCTTAGTGATTCTATTAGCCGGCATCCTGGCCATCGGCTTGGCATGCACCAAAGCGCCGGATGACAGCCAGTTGACCCGCCAGATTCAATCCAAGCTTAACGAGGATTCCGGGCTGCACGGCAAGCCGATCGCGGTCGAAACCTCGGGTGGGGTGGTCACCATCTCCGGAACCGTGGAGAATGAAACGCAACGGGAAGCAGCAGCTCGCTATGCGGCCGCGGTCCCGGGGATCAAGGAAGTAGTAAACAATCTCGAAACCTCGTCGACGGCAGCCATGGCCGCCTCCAATCAAATGAGCCAGACGCTGTCGCCCGAAAACTCCCCGGCTAAGGCTCTCGCAGCCAAACCTCGACCGAGCACGATGCGGCATGGGACTAAGTCAGACTTCGGAGAGATGTCGGCCAACGGACCACCGCTCGGTTCCCCGCCCGCGGTAGCCGAAGAGGCAGCGCCGGAGGAACAACCGGCTCCGGCTCCGGCAGCACAGCCGGTGCCTCCCCCACCTCCGCCAGCGAAAAAAGTGACAGTACCGTCGGGAACTTCGATAGCGGTTCGGCTGATTGATCCCATTGATTCCGAGAAAGCACAGCCTGGGCAGACTTTCCGGGCAACGCTAGACGGGCCTCTGCCCTCGGACGGAGACGCAGTGCCTTCCGGATACGACGTGAAGGGACACATCGAGGATGTAAAGAGTGCGGGAAAATTTGCGGGACAGTCACTTCTGGTTCTGCAACTGGACTCGATCTCAGTAGGTGGCAAGTTGTACGGCATTGACGTGGACCCCTACCGGCGCGAGGGTAAGAATCGCTCGACGAACACGGCGGAAAAAGTGGGAGGGGGCGCAGTGCTTGGGGCCATCCTCGGTGGCATCATCGGCGGCGGCAAGGGCGCCGGCGTCGGGGCGGTAGCGGGCGGAGGCCTTGGCGGCGGTGCGCAGGCTGCAAGCAAGAGCCAGCAAATTCAGCTGCCCTCGGAGACTGTGCTGAACTTCACCTTGCGGTCGCCATTGACGGTGACGTTGGCTGGCAAGAGTCCCGACTCAGGCCGCCAAAAGTTGGATTCTCCACAGTAACGAAACCATCCCCCGTAGAGACGGGGCAAGCCCCGTCTCTACATCATGTGCGCGGCGGTTGCCGCGCGCCCTTGCTGCTGCTAGAGTTTTCCCGGGACATCGAAAGCCGTTCTAGAAAAATGCCGCGAATCGAGGCCAATCTGAGGAGTTGGATCACGCGGAATCGGTATTCGCGGCTGGTGCAATACGGAGGAGCCGCGCTGGCGGTGTGGGTAGCGGTCAGCCTCTGGGCCCTTTTCCCCGTGCTGCAACGCCACCTCTTTGCACTTTTGCTGGCGGCAGTGCTGCTCACCTCTCGTTTTCTCGGTTTTGGCGCCGCGGTTTTCTGTTCCTTGGTTTCAACCGCTTGCCTGGACTTCTTCGTAGTTCAGCCCTACTTCAGTTTCAGCATCCGCTCGACGGCCGACCTGGAGCAGTTGGTAGCTTTCCTCGCCATTTCCGTGTTCGCGGGGAGCATGGCCCGGCAGAAAACGTTGGCCGAATCGCGCGCCGACCGCACCACCCGCGAGATGGCTGCCATCGTGGAGTACTCTGCTGACGCAATTTACAGCGTCAGTATGGACGACACGATCACCAGCTGGAACCGCGCCGCCGAACGTCTTTACGGTTACACTGCCGAAGAGGCAGCCGGGATGCCGGTAGCGCACCTGGGGCCACCGGAACGCCGCGATGAGCAGGAGCGTAACCGCGAGATCATCAATCGCGGCGGGCACGTGGCTTCCTATCGGACCGAGCGCATGCACAAGGACGGCACCCGCCGGCCGGTAATGCTCTCGGTGACATCGCTTCGAAATAGGCGCGGCGAAATCGTTGGAGCGTCGGTCATCGCGCGCGATATCTCGGCCGAAAAGCTGTCCGAAGAAGCCATCCGCCGCAGCGAAAAACTCGCCACCACGGGCCGGCTCGCCGCTTCCATCGCCCATGAGATCAACAATCCGCTCGAGGCCCTCGCCAACCTGCTCTACCTGGCGCGCCATGACTCCAGCCATGCGGGCGACTACCTGACCTTGGCTGAGCAAGAGGTAGGCCAGGTGGCAAAGTTGGCGCAACAGACTTTGGGATTCGTCCGCGACACCAGTTCCCCAGGCTCGATGGATCCTGCCGCCATCATGGACGAGATTCTGCAGTTGTATTCTCGTTTGCTGGAGGGAAAGCATATCGAGGTGACGCGGCGCTATTGCGGCAATTGCCGAATCAGCGGCTATTCCGGCGAGTTGCGGCAGTTGCTGGCCAACCTTCTGGTGAACGCGGTGGATGCCATGGCGGACGGAGGAGCGCTGCAAGTGCGCGTGGCGGCGGGCCGCGACTGGTCGAGCGGGAGCACGGGGGTCCGCATCACGGTGGCCGACAACGGCAGCGGAATTCCCCGCAGCCATCTCGGTCAGATCTTCGAGCCCTTCTACACGACGAAGAAGGACGGCGGAACCGGCCTTGGATTGTGGGTCTCGCGCGGCATCGTGCAGAAACATGGCGGCTCGATTCGTGTACGGAGCCGGACCGACGGGCACGCGACCGGCACGGTGTTCTTGATTTTCTTGCCCCTCCAGCAGGAAGTCAGCTGGGTCGCGTGAGCAGGCGTTTCCTCATTATTCTCAATGACTTGCAGGTATCAGAAGTGCAGTGACCTTCGTGTTTAGAAGGTGCAGCCCAAGCGGCTTATAATCATCCAAGTCCAATCAGACTGGGCACTTAGCCAACGTGGAACCGATTCTTGCAGCTGCGATCTTCGCTCTGGGGCTGTGCTTTGGCAGCTTCCTGAACGTGTGTATCTACCGGTTGCCGCTGGGCAAGTCGGTGGTTGCGCCACGCTCCGCGTGTCCGCATTGCGGAAATCTGATCCCGCTTTACCACAACCTGCCCGTGCTGAGCTGGCTGATTCTCCGAGGAAAGTGCCGCTCCTGCAAGCAGCCCATTTCACCGCGCTACCTTGTGATCGAGGTGCTCACGGGTGTGCTTTTTCTCGGCTGTTACGCGCACTTCGGTTTGACGCTGGCAGCGCTGAAGTGCGTCGCGCTCGGCTACCTGCTGCTGGGTTTGATCTTCACCGATGCGGAAACCAAGCTGCTTCCCGACGCGATGACTCTGCCTGGGCTCGCTTTGGGAATTGGGTTCAGCCTCCTGGTTCCGGTGAATGACCTGGCTTCCCGAATCATGCCTGGCATGGTGTCGCCGGTGATGAGTATGAGCAGCGAGCTTTCGTGGCGATTATGGTCGCTGTCAGACTCGCTGCTGGGAGCGGCGGTCGGCGCTTCGTTTCTCTACGGCGCAGCGGCTATTTACCTGCGCGCCCGTGGGGTGGAAGGCATGGGATTCGGCGACGTCAAGTTGATGGCGATGATCGGCGCGTTCCTCGGAACCAAGCTCACGGTCTTAACCATTTTTGCATCGTCGCTGGCAGGCTCGCTTTTTGGATTGAGTACGATTCTCGCGGTCTGGATGAAGCGCACTCGCCGGATTCGATCTTCCCGCGTTTCTTCGAAGGACGCGCGGCGGCGCGCCTGGCAATCGGCCCGCCTGGCACTCCGCTACTACGAGATGCCGTTTGGCGTATTCCTTGGCAGCATGGCAATTCTGTCGTTCCTGTTTGGAGACCGCCTCCTGCATTGGTATTGGAGGGTGCTGTGAGCCTGCTGATGAATCCCGTGGTGCTGCGCATGGCTCTGCTCATGTTCGCTGCCCTCGCAGCTTTCGGGCTGGGCCTGTTCGTGATTCGGCGTTTGCGAAAGAATCTGGTAGAAGACCCTGAAGCGCTGGATTATGTTCCGCTGGCGGCGGAGGGATTACCCGTCCACGCCTATCACGCCGTGATTCAGCAACTGAAGCAGCAAAAGCATGAGCTCGCCGCCCAGCAACTCTCGGAGCGCAGAAAAGCGAAGGCCTCCGACACGCTGAGCTCGACTGTACTCGCGAACCTTTCCTGCGGCGTTCTGTTTCTCAATGCCAGCGGTCTGGTGCGGCAAGCGAACTCGGCCGCACGCACGCTGCTGGGATTCGCCTCGCCCGTGGGACTCCATGTCAGCGATCTGTTCCGCACCGCGACGCTGCGCCCGGAAAACGGGGACTCGAACTCAGATTCGGAATCGAGCGTCGAACAGGCTCTGGCTCCCGCTCTGGCGGGGACGTCCGTGGTTCGAGGGCTGGTGCTTAACCACTCCACGCGGGATGGGGAAAATCATGTCCTCGAAGTAACGGCCTCTCCGGTGCTTGGCGAAGACGCGATTCTGATGGGGACAACGCTGCTGCTGACTGACAAGACCGACCTTGAGCACATCCGGCACGATCAAAAGATGCATCAGGAAATCTCCTCGGAACTTGCGCACGGAATGCGCAATACCCTGACGACGATCGCGGGATACGCGCAGCAACTGGCGTGCAGCCGGGACCCCGAATTGGCGCGCCAGTTGGCTGACAGTATTGCCCACGAGGCGGCGCAGTTGGACCGGACGATTGTCAGTTTCCTGGGAGGCGCACGGGCGGCCACCACGAGTTCTTGATATTAGCGATGGCAGGTTGCGACTGGAATCGCGGCTTGCGAAAGGATGATCACATGAAGCACATGAAATACTTCGCAATCGGCACTCTGCTCCTGTTGGGGGTTAGCGGCGCCGCCGCTCAGTCTCTCGGGGATTACGCGCGGGCGGTTCGCAAGAACAAGCCTGAGCCGAGTTCAACCACCCGCTACTTCGACAACGACAATCTTCCCACCACCGACAAACTGAGCGTGGTCGGCCCGGCGCCGGCGGCAGACTCCAATGCGGCGGGGGCAGGTGCGGCAGGAGCCGATGCCGACAAGGCCGCCGCTGCCGAACGCCAGAAGACCGCCGACGATTTGAAGAAGAAGCTCGACGAGCAGCAACAGAAAATCGAGTCCCTGAACCACGACCTTGACCTCGATCAGCGCGAATATCGTCTGCGTGCGGCCGAAATCTATAGCGATGCGGGCAACCGTCTGCGCAACTCGGCCCAGTGGGATAAGGACGACGCGCAGTATAAGACCGATATCGACAGCAAGCAGAAGGCGCTGGATGCCGCCAAGCAGGACCTCGACCAGATTCAGGAAGAGGCGCGCAAGGCCGGAATCGTGGAGAAGGACAAAGACGAAGAGAAGGACCAAGCGAAGGACCAAGAGAAAGACCAACCGAAAGACACAGAGAAACAGTGAGGAAGATTATCTTTCAGGGTTTCCCTATCCGCTCGCGGATCTGCCGGACGTGATGCCGTCCGTGAACGCAGTGGAATTTGCGCCACTCGTCGGCCGTCAAAGGTCCCAGGAACGGGTGGTCCATGATTTTCGTCTGGACGCCGAACCGGCGCTCGCACTGGTTCAGGTCCGAACCCATTCTCTGCAGTTCAGGCGCGATGGAGCGCAGAACCTCTTCCGGTGGCATTCCGCGCGGGGTAGCACGTTCCGGAGCCTTACGACCCGCTGGGAGATACCCGAGTTTCACGACCAAGAGCGTAGCCACACGATGCCTCAAGGCAGCGCGCGTAGCCAACGGAGCACCTTGCTCCAGGCACTTTGCCATGCCGCGGTTGGTGCTCTTGTAGGTGAGGAAAAGGTGCTCGAGGATCTGAACAGCATTCCACTTTCCGGCAGGAGCCTGCGCCAGGGCGCTGGGGCTGGCGCCTCCTATTGCGTCTTCGAGTTCCTGCCGCAAACGTTCGAGAGAGAAATCCATGGCGCTGGTTCAGTACAATAGTTCCAACCAAAGGGTCGGGTCAGGAAATCACCAATGAAAGAACTAGTCGTTGCAGTTGCAATTCTAGCAGCGGGATTGATGTCGGGGTGCTCCTCAGAGCCGGGCAAGCCGGCAACGACGGAGAAGCCCCAAGTGAAAGCTCCGGAGGTAATCACCGGAAGCGGCGCGTTCTATAAATGTTATGTTTCTGCCCGCGGCTGGGCGGGAGATGTTCAGCCCTACCGCGTAGAGTCGCACGCCAGCGCGGACTTCAAGGGTCACGACGGCAAAGCGGAAGAGTGGCGCGTCGGATTCGCCTCGCCGTCGCAACACGCAACCAAGCCTTATACCTGGGAAAATGGCGATATATCTCACGGCGTCGACGACACCTACAGCCCGACAAATTCCAGCACGCAGGTTTTCAACGTCCAGTTTCTCAAGGTGGATACGGATAAAGCCTTTGCCGTTGCCCAACAACACGGTGGAGACAAGCTGCTGGAGAAAGAACCCGACACGCCTGTCTCTTATGTGCTGGACTGGAACCGGCAGAAAGGCCAACTGGTGTGGCACGTAATCTATGGAACGGATCCGGAAACCGCCAAGTTGCGAGTGGCTGTGAACGCATCCACCGGGGATTTTTCGCGGGTGGAGCAGTAACCGCACGTAGGGACAGCCCCCGGCTGCCCTAAGCAGAACTCATTGCGCTTTCGCGAGTCGATCCAGCGAAGCGTGCGCATCCTTGGCAAACGGGCCGTCGGGCAGAATCTTCAGGTACTGTGCGTAGTATTTCTTGGCTGCTGCTTTGTCTCCGATCTTCTCCTGGCACACGGCGAGACGGAAGCTGGCAACGGCGTCGCTGTCTTTATAGTAAAGAGCTTCCTTGTAGCGATCGAGCGCGGCTTTGTAGTTCTTGCGCTTGAAATAGTAGTCTCCTACCTCAATGTCTTTCTTCGCCTTCATCGGGTTCCAGGGATGGAACTCCTGGACACCGGAGTTATCGGGTTCGTCGGCAACGTCGAGGTCAGCAACCGCAGACTTGCTGTAGGGATGGTTCTTGGCGTCGTCCCTGGGCGGGGTGATATCGATTCTGGTGTTGTGGCTGGAGCTCCCCGCATCCCCTGCGTCGCGACTTTGCTGAGCAGACTTATCCGAAGCGGTCTTGTCCGGCGCCGTCTTGTCTGTCGAATCCTGCGCGAGGGAAAGAGTCGTCAGCAGGACGAAGCAAATCATCAGGAATCGGATGCGCACGGCTTTATTGTATCGCTTTAGGGTGAGGCCGAAAGCAAACCACAAAGCAAACCACAACAAGCGAGGTTGAAGTCGCCGGCTGCTATTTCGAAAAGTGGGATGCGAGGCGAGAGATTTTTCCGCGACCGGCGGTTTATTCCCTTTCTATTCGCCAAAAATATTTTTCTGTGAAGCGAAGTTTGCGACCAAAACCGCGAAAAGGCGAAAAATAGGTTATTGATTTGTAATGAGTTGCGAATCTAAAAAGTGCAGGCACGGGTTGTCAAGCTGGCTTTGTGGTTAACAGTATGGCGGTGGGAATATAACTGTTGAGTTACTACAACCGTAGTTCGAGGTTTACCCCGTTTAGATAGTGCGTGCCAGCAACCGGACATGGTTGACAGGGGATCCGAGAACCGTTAGGCCGGCCAATTACCAGAGAGAGCTTTACGCCCCCTCGACATAATATGGCGCTGCTCTGTGGATCATAGTTCCTATTTCGGCTGCGTTGTCCATTACCAAGGTCATTCGGACCGGCCAGACACGGCCACGGCTCGCAAGCTTCGAATCGTTCATACAGCGATTGCTGCTGCAAGATCGCCATATTGACTCGTTGACCTAGGTCGGTCATTTCTCAATGAGCGCAAACGATGATTATGCACTTGACACACATTGCTGCTTAGTTTAGCCTCTAAATGCCGTGACAGGTCAGACCTAACCCTTCTGTTTTATTTGCGTTGGACGCTGCAACGTGGTAGTGTGATTTAGATATCACACTACGGAAGCGTTGGGCATCGGTAGGCCCCACGGACTTATAATCCGAAAACTCCGACAAGGGTTCTGAGGGTTCGACTCCCTCCGCTTCCGCACTTGCTTTATATCATAGTTTGATGCAAGTTTGCTCTTGAATCATCGCGGAGGCAGTGCTATCCTGTTTTTTAAGTGTGATGTAAATATCACACGCACTGGGATGGAACTGCAATGACCAGTGGAAGCTTTCCCGAGAGAATTGCGTCCTTATGAAACGGTCGATGGCCGCGTGCCATTCTCTGAATTTATGGACACGCTGGAAGGGCAGGAAATTTACGAATTCATTATGGTTCGTCTAGATCACGTGGAGCGTGGCACTCTGGGCGACACTAATCCTGTTGGTAATGGAGTCTCTGAATTGGTGATGGATGATGGTCCAGGATACCGTATTTATTATGGTCAACTCGGGAAGCACGGAGAGATTGTGGTCCTCTTAAATGGTGGTCTGAAAAAGACGCAGCAAGTAGATATTAAATTAGCGAAGCAACATTGGGAAGATTTTAACAATGCCGAAGAGGACTAGAAGCTACAGTGAGTGGAGGCTTGAAAAACTTTCGGATCCTGCCAGAGCTGCACGTTATTTGAATGCGGCTAAAAAGGATTCGAAAGAGGCCTTTCTCCATGCTCTGAAAAATGTAATTCAAGCAAATCAAGTAGCCAGAGTTGCGAGGGAAGCCGGTGTTTCCCGAGAAAGCGTGTATCGCTCATTTTCTGCGGAAGGCAATCCGACTTATGACACGCTCTCGTCTATTCTCGAAGCAGTAGACATTGATTTCTTATTTGCCCCAATGCATTCTGCCTCAAAATCACAATCTGGTCCTCACACAGCAACCGTCACATTTGCGACGACCCAAGAATGCACAATCGAGTCAGAAACCCTTAACGGGAATATTTCCAAACAGGGTTTCATGGCAGGGGGAGCCGTCAGATTTTTTCTGCCCGACAATGTTGTCAATGCACCTGCAACTGGTGCAAGTCCCTATTCGCATAGCGTTTGTAACAATTGGCAATCGGGTGTTTCCCCGCTGGGCACTGTTCAAGAACAGGATGTTGGAACAATTCCGGTATATCTATTGATCGAGGAAAAGGAAAGCGGTTCTTATAAAGCTCGTTCGGTCGCGTTGGTTAGTTAAATCCTGAGAGGACATAATGAACGAAGAAGCATCCAAGCCCAAGACACAAGAAGAACAAAAGAAACCAGCAGGCGTTGTCCATAAGCGCGGAGAGGATTTTATTGACCGCTACGCAAACAACACCTTCTTCGAGAGTAGTGCATGGGATCTGAAGGTTATCTTCGGGAGCGTGGATCAATCAATCGCGCCCAATCATGTGACGCAGCATACAGGAATTTCACTTTCATGGGCTCAGGTAAAAGTTCTTATTTTTTTATTGAGATTCCAAATGATCGCGCACGAAGCTCGATTAGGGAAAGTTCGCCTTCCTCCCGGAATCATCAATCCGATCCCCGCTATACCCCCTGCGGATATTAAGGCTTTCCTAGGCACTCATGGTGGATCGGGTGATATTGAAGCCTACAAGAAAGCACGAGCGTTGTATGAAGAATTTATCGCCACCAACCCAGAGGCTGCTCCAATTGAAGAACAAAGCGATTCCAAAAGTTCCACGCAATGAGTTCAGCCGCATCGTGAAGAATATGTTGAACTCTGGGCCGATGAAACGCAGCGATGCACGCACAGGTGAGAAGAAGAAGGCGGGAACGATAATACCGCCTAAGCCTCTTTCGGATCAGCGGTGAGTTGCTTGTATTCCATCTGCCCTGTAGTGAGCATTCGCCGCACTGTCTGTTCGAAGCGATCCTCAGCGTTCCGCATGTTGAACCTATTTTGGAACTCTGCTAGATAGCGATGCAGGTGCTTTATGCTCACGCGATGAAATGAGCCTATTAGACCACGCTTGAGCAAGCTGAATGCAGACTCTACCGTGTTTGTATGAACGTCTATGTCTCCCGGTTTGACCCATTCCATGCTGTGATTCACGGCGCTGTGGATGCGCTGAAAATCCTTGTCCATTGCGAAGTCGTAGATGATGGCCGAATCAGTCATGATGCGGTCGGTATCCACTGCGATGTGCCGATCCAGAAGCTTTTTCATTGTGTCGGCTTTCAGGTCCTGGACGTGGAAGAACCGGACGCGGCCTCCGCGCTCGCGCATCCCGATCACCATGTCTTTTTTCGGATGCGGCTTGCGCGCTATACCCCGGCGTTTCGCTTTGCCGCCGATGTACGTTTCATCCACTTCCACGATGCCTGAAAGCTTAGTAGGGAAAAGCTCTACCATCGCCTTGCGAATCCGATGAACCATGTACCATGCGGTGCGATAACTCCCGATCCCCAAGTGCTCTTGAAGTTGCAACGCGCTCATGCCTTTTTTTGCGTCCATCACGATTGCGATTGCCATGAACCATTTCGTCAGGGGTAGATGGGAATTGTGGAACACGGTGCCAGCGGTCGCGGAGAACTGTTGTTTGCAGGTTTTCTCTAGGCAGGTGTAAATCCGGGTGCGCTTGTTCTTGCTCTTGGCATCACGAGTGACGCGGGAGATTTTGTCATTGCCGCAAACTGGACACCGCACGCCATCCGGCCAGCGCATTTGCTCTAGGAAATCCAAGCACTGATCTTCGGTCGCAAAGGCTTTAGTTACGTCTATCAGGTTCATGGCTTGCCTCACCTGATACAATCATGCCACAGGTCTATTTGTGTGTCAAGTGCATAATCATCGCGCAAACGCCTCGTTCTCGACAGTTAACGGAGGCCGCGCCATCGACAGTGTTGATGCCTCCACACGTCGATGTGATACAGAGGCTGGTCTCCGTTCTCCTACTGCGCAGTGCCGCGAAACTCCTCGTCCATCCAAAGCTTGAACGCCTCCAGGTTCTGCGGGCGGCCAAGGAAACCGCGCACCAGTTCCGTGCCGGGTTTGGAGCCTCCCGGTTCCAGTACCGTTTTGCGATAACGCATGGCTGCTTCTCCCCCCAGCAGATTGTTCTTGTCAAACTGGCTGAAGAAATCGATAGCGATAACTTTGTCGAGCACATACGTGTAGTAATTCGAGGTGTATCCCATCAGGTGGGTGAAACCGGCATAGAAGCGATTGCCATCCACAAACGGATAGGGATAAAAGCGCGTGTAATCGCTGCGCAGAATGGCATCCAGATCGATCGCGTCGGGGGCGCGATCGTGCAGATCGAGCGAATAGGTCGAGTAAAAAAGCTGCCCCTGCACCCATCCCGCGCGGCCAAAGGCACTGGCCCGGTTCATGCGATCGATCAAGTCGAGGGGAAGCACCTCGTTCGTCTGGTAATGCTTCGCAAACGAACGGAGGATTCCGGGATCGTGGAAGAACTCCTCCAACATCTGCGAAGGCGCCTCGACAAAGTCAGTCTCGGTCGAAAACCCGGTGATGCCGCTCCACGCTTGCTGTCCGCCCAGAATGTTGTGCATCAGGTGTCCGAACTCGTGGAAGAAGGTGACGACATCGTCGTACTGCATCAAGCCCGGATCGCCCGGCTTCCCTCCGCCAAAGTTGCAGATCAGCGCCCCCTCGGGCAACTGTCGGCCCCTGATGCCGGGCACGACTGGGCTTGAGCTGAACCATTTGTCTTTGCCATCGCGCGGGTGCATGTCGAGGTAAAAACGCCCGACCAGTTGGTCGCCGGCAAAGACGTTCCAGGCGGACACGAACGGATCCCAGACGGGGGCGTCCGGTGCGGGTTTGAATGCGACATGAAAGAGCTTGGCCGCGGTGTCGAGGACTCCCTGCTGCACTCGATCGTAAGTAAAATACGGCCGCACGGACTGAGAATCGAAGTTAAAGGTGGTCCGCGCGTATTGGTCCTCCCAATAAAAGCGGCCGTAGGCTGGAATGGCGGTGATCCCCGGCTGCTTCTGGCGGGCGAATGCAAGCAGCATGTCGTATTCGCGGCGCGATGCGGGGCGGGAGGCGACATCCACTTCGCTTAAGAATGCCTTCATATTCGCCGCTGTGCCGATCATCTGGTCGGCCGTGGCGAGATCGGCAAAGGTCGCGTACCCGAGAATCTTGGCCAATTCATACCGGGTCTTAAGGACGTCGAGCAGGATCTCCTTGTTTGCCGGGTAGGCTCGCGTGGTGTACGCCAAGTACATCCGCTTGCGCAGATCGTCGCTGGCAGCGTAGGTGATGACCGGGGTGTAGTCAGTCTCGTCCGTGGTCAGAGTGATCGATCCGTCGGCCGCCGGTGGATGAGCAGAAATGAAGTCGGCAGGCAGACCTGCCAATTCGGCTTTGTCCTTGACGACGACCCGATTGGGGTTCTCCTGGACGTTCCGGCCGAAGTTGAGCGCCGCTTCCGTGATGCGATCCTGAAGCTTCTTGATCTGGACACGGGTGGCAGCATCTTTGTCCACGCCCGCCAGACGGTACTCCAGGAGCGTTCGTTCCATGTAGTGCCGGGTGGCGGGATCAGCGGCGGACAAGTCGACCGATGCGAGCGCACGGTACACATCCTGATTCAAATAGAGAACCGTATTGGCCTGCTGGATCTGCTGCGCGAGGGCCTGGCAAGCGTCCCGCACCTCTTTTGGTGGGGCCACCGCATACATGAGGTATGCTTCCGAGCCGGCAACCCCCAGTTCGTTCTGGGCGTTGTCGAAGGGTCGCAGCGTATTCTCAATCGTGCGCGGGCTTTTCGTCGCCAGCAATTCGTCCACATACTTCTGTTCCCGGGCCAGATGCTCGCCGACCCATTTTCCCGCAGCAGGGCCATCCAGTTTACCCACCCAGATGTGAAGCGGATCGCTCTGGGCAAAGCTGCGCGATCGCATGGAAAGCAGGAATAGGCTAGTGCACAGAACAACCAGAAGTGTATGGCGAACCGGCTGAGAACGATGAGGAAGCGGCATCGGAATCTCCCTGAAGAAGTTATGGCTCGCGAAGGGTGTTCGGCCAATGACGACGGATTATAGCTTTTCTCGGCAACTGTTGAAACATCGCGATTATACTCATGATCCGGTCGTGTACGAAAAGCCGACGGCCAAAAAAATCAGGCCGCCCACTCATGGGACGGCCTGGTTTGGCAAAATCCTCCGGGGAGGAGGGAAAAAGTTATAATGACGGCGGAGTTGCGCTCGCGGTTGGAGCCGGGTTGCTGGCGGGCGCCTGCGCCGGCGTAGTTCCAGCCCCAGTATTGGTCATCAGGCGGATATCCACGCGGCGGTTCTTGGCGCGACCCTCTGAAGTCTTGTTCGACTCGACCGGCTTATCCTTACCCAGCCCGATCACATAAATCTTGTAGGCGGGAACGCTCTTCTCCGAGGCGAGATACTGAATCACAGCCTTGGCGCGGCGCTGGCTCAGATCGTAGTTGTACTCGGAGCTGCCCACCGAGTCGGCCCCACCTTCGACGGTGATGATGTATCCCTTGGTAGTGGCTACGCTGGCGGCGAGCTGGTCGATGGCTTCCTTGGCTTCCTTGGTCAGATTGTCTTTGTTGAATCCAAAATGCACCGCCGTCTCCACCACCGGGCGATAGTTGTCGAGGTTGACGACCGCGTTGGTCAGGACGTCGACACGCTGGGTGGCAGCGTTCGCCGACAGTTGCGCCTTATCGGCTTCGTTTCCCGCAGCCAAAGCTTTCTGATCCACTTCTGCGGCCTTGGCCTGGACGGCCTGGATTCCGGCCTGGGCGCGCTGATCGACGTCCTTGATGTCTTTCGAATTCTTCGCGGTCAGGTCGTCGAGTTCGTTGGTCTTGTTGATCAGCGGCGTGGTCTGCTGACGCACGTAATTCTTGGTTGTGCATCCGAGGGTTGCGGCCAGTGCAGCCGCCAGCATTAGGGTCAATCTCAAGTTCAATGACGTGCGATTCATAAGCGTTTGAGGGCTCCTTGCCCGAATATTGCCTGGTTCTGAAATCTATGTCCGGTCCTGCTAAAAGTCTCTCGACTGGACCTGGCCTTTGGTAATGCACGAGGATTGCCATTGCGTGCTCGCCAAGGAAACGGCTAAATCATTCTATATCAATACCTTGGAAAGTGAGTGTGGGAAATGCATAACCGTCCTACCAAGGCAATCACGGTATTAACCGTAGAAATTTTATACTGTTGGATTTCTTGCTGGGAATTAGTAGGGGACGATCCGCCAGCCTCAATGCGTAATCTTGTCCCAGGCTTTTTCGAACTGTGAAACCAGGGGCATCTCGCCCTTCTGCAACCCGGCGCGTCCCATCACGCGCCACAGGTAGGTTTGCGCAGGCCGGCTGCTCGCATCCCCGCCGTGCGCATCATAGACGGCCAACACATCCTCTGACGAACGAGACTGCACGAGCAGCATGACGTCAGCGTCTTGCGGCCGGTACACGAGGGTGAGCTTGCCCCACTTCTGGGTCGAATCCTGGACGCGACTAATCGCTTCGCGATCCTCGGGCAGGAGGTTGGGGTTGAATTGATCGCCATCGTAAGCAGCCACGTACACAAAGCGGGCGTTGGCGAAAATGCGCGGCATCTGCGGAGCATTCTCGGAAGCGGCCGCAGTGCCCATGGCCAGACTTAGAAACACCACGATAAAGAAATTCTTCTTCATGCGACAGTCCTACTCCCTATCTTACTAAGTAGGATGCTGATTGAATCACCGGAGTTGTCACTCCTCGGTAACTCGCCTCACATTACCGGGGGCACACTGATCCCCATGGCTGCAAGAACGCGAATGAGTTCGCGGCGAACCATGGCTGCGGTGGTCAGCAAGAATCTTCTGCGGCTCTCATTCGCCTCGCTCAGGATGGGATAGCGGTGATAGAAGGTGCTGAAAAGCTGGGCCAGCTGGAAAGCGTGCTTGGCAAGATAAGCGGGTTCCGTGGTCGCGATGCACTGGCCCACGATGTAAGAGGTTTTCGCAGCCGCCAGCCAGAGCTCCCAGATGTCGTTGCCGGATTCGCCGGTGAGGAACTTAGCAAAATCCTCTGAGGAGACGCAATTTGCCATCTCTTTAGAGAAGACATCGGGATCGAATCCACCTTTACGGAAAATGTTGGAAGCGCGCACAACGGCATACTGCGCGTAGGGACCGGTGTCACCCTCGAAACTCAGCGCGTCCTTGAAATCAAAGGCGATGACCGAGGGCTTGGTGAACTTCAGCATGAAATAGCGCAGCGCCCCGATGGCGATGTGCGTGGCGACGCTGGCGCGCTCTAACTCGCTGATCTCGGAATGACGCGCGTCAACTTCTTTACGAGCCGATGTAATAAGAGCGTCCAGGAGGTCGTCCGCCTTCACGCCGAAACCCTTGCGGCCGGAGACCTCGATCCACGGCCTCACCTTATCTTCTTCGCTAAGCTGGTAGCCAAGTTCGGCAGCGCAGCGCGGCGTGAGCGCGACCATCTCGTAGGAGAAGTGCGTATAGCGATCGGCGGCCTCGCCGTGGCCGAGTCCGCGGAGAGCTTCGATCACCGTGTTCTGCGCTTCAGACTGGCGGGCATCGATGACGTTGTAAATTTCGGCCACATCGCCGAAGTGGGGATGATCTTTCTCGCCGTCGGTGGTTGAGATCCAACAGTCGTGGTGGTTTGGATAGCGATAGAATTTTCGATAGCCGAAATCGCGGCCGAGTAGACCGAACTTCCACATGTGATAGGCGATGTCTTTGCCGACGTACCCGACCGTGCCATTGGAGCGGACGATGACTTTCTGGTCTTCCTCTTCTATCTCTTTGTTCTCTGCTTCCTTCGCTGTTTCAGATTTTGATGTTCCCGCACGCCGCATCACCCAACAGCCTTTGTTTTTGCCTTCCGTCTCGTAGGTGAGTACTCCGGATTCCTTCAGCTTGGTAAAGGCCGCCTCCCAGAAATGCAGGTGAAGGATTTCGCTCTCTCGCGGCAGGAAGTCGTACTCAATATCAAGCCGGTCCATGGTTTCGAGATGGCGCTTCAGGACGGCGGTCGAAATCAAGTCCGCAATTGCCGCCGTTTCGTTGCTCCCTTCCTCAATCGCGTGCAGGGTCGCGGCCCGCGCCTGCAGGTGCGCCTGGTCCTCTTCATACCAGTGCGAGACGCGGGCATAAAGATCCCAGCACAGGTAATCAAACCGGGGCGCGGCGGCGAGCGCTTCAATCTGCGCGCGTAACTTCTGCTCGATGTGGAGAAATCCAACCACGACGTCGGCAACCTGCACTCCGGTGTTGTCGATGTAGTTCTGGACGTCCACTTCCCGGCCCGCAAAGCGCAGCAGGCGGACGAAGGTATCGCCGAGAATGGCGTTGCGCAGGTGCCCGATATGCGCCGCCTTGTTGGGGTTGATGCTGGAGTGCTCGACCAGCACTTTGCCGCCGGGAACATCGGGGGCCGGTGATTGATCTGCGGCGAGCGCCGTCGCGAGTTCGGCCCGGTTCACGCGAACGTTGATGTAGCCGGCGCCAGCCACTTCGAATTTCTCAAAGCCGGGAATCGCGCCGACGCCGGCGATGATCTCTTCGGCAATCTTGCGGGGCGGCTTGCGAACTTTTCGGGCGAGATCAAAAGCAATGGGCAGCGCGTACTCGCCAAACTCGATTTTCGGCGGCTGCTCGACGACAATGTTCGGCATTTCCAAAGCGTAAGCACGACGCAAGAACTCGCGCAGATGTTCGATCAGCCGGTGTTCCAGATATCGATACAAGGATGCCCTCTAACTTATTGAAGAAACAGTGATTCTAACAAACTTGAGGTGGGCGGCGGGTTTGACGGAGGTGACGGGGTTCCCTATGATGAAAGATCGGTCGTTGGTCGTTCGTCGATGGTCGTTAGCGAGCCACGCCTTTTCACCTCCAAAGTTCGCGGAACCTGCTTTTGCCAACGACTAGCGACCAGCGACCAACGACGATTGTCCCATGCGCATAGCCTACCTCGACTGTTTTTCCGGCATCAGCGGCGACATGTTTCTGGGCGCGCTGGTGGATGCCGGAGTGTCTGCCAAGCTTCTGGAAGAGGCGGTTGCGGCGCTCGATGTCGGTGCGCGGCTGGAGATTTCGCGAGTGCTGCGAGGTGGAATTTCGGCGACCAAAGTCGACGTCTACTCCCACGGCGAAAAAGACCTGCCGCAAGAAGTGTTCTGGGAGCAGCAGCACGATCATGCTCACGACGACTCCCATGGCCACGAACGCGGTCGCGGCCTGACGGAAATTCGCGAGATCATCGAAAAGGCCTCGATCAGCAGCACGGCGAAGGCAACTGCGATTCGCATCTTTGAGGCACTGGGCGAGGTTGAAGCCGAAATTCACAGCACCTCCATCGATCAAGTTCAGTTTCACGAAGTCGGCGCGGTCGATGCCATGGTGGATATTGTTTGCGCGGCAGTGGGAGCGGAAGCTCTTGCGGTCGAAGAATGGACATGCTCACCGCTGAACGTGGGCGGAGGAACCGTCAAGTGCGCGCACGGAACGCTTCCCGTGCCGGCACCGGCGACGCTGAAGTTGCTGCGGGATGCGCCAGTATATTCCTCCGGACCGCAGGTCGAACTGGTGACGCCCACCGGGGCGGCGATCGTGAAAACGCTCGGCACGCGGTTCGCGCCGTTTCCCGCGATGAAGATTGAAAAGGCGGGATACGGCGCGGGCACTCGAGATTTCCCCGAGCACCCGAATTTGCTTCGGTTGACGATTGGAGAAGCTGTGTTGGCGGGTGAAGTGAGTACGTCTCCGAGTGCAGCAAGCGACAGGATCGCCGTGCTGGAAGCGAATCTCGACGACTTGAGCCCGCAGGTGCTGGCTTACGCGATGGAGAGATTGCTGGCCGAAGGAGCGCTGGATGTGTTCAGCGTGCCCGTGCAAATGAAGAAGAGCCGTCCAGGCGCGTTGCTCACCGTACTGGCGAAGCTGGAAGACGCGAACCGGCTAACCAGAACGATCTTTGCCGAGACCACGACTCTGGGTGTGCGCCGCCGCGAGGAGCAGCGGCAGACGCTCTCGCGAAGATGGGAAACGGTGGATACGACATGGGGCCCGGTGCGCATCAAAATCGCCCATATGAATGGCAGCGTCTCCAACTATGCGCCGGAATACGAAGACTGCCGGGCACTGGCAGAAGCGCAACATGTCCCGCTGCGAACGGTGATGCAGGAAGCAATTCAGAAGTATCTTCGTAGCGAACAAAAAGCTTAACCACAGGGAACACAGAGGGCGGCAGGCCTACCATCAGCATGAGTAAGAAGTTTTACATCACGACCCCGATCTACTACGTCAATGCTCGTCCACACATTGGGCACGCCTACACCACGATTGCGTGCGACACGATCGCGCGGCGGCACCGCATGTTGGGCGATGACACCTGGTTCCTGACCGGCACCGACGAACATGGTCAAAAGATCGAGCGTGCAGCCCAGGCTGCAGGCAAAACGCCGCAGCAGCTTACCGATGAAATTTCAGCGGAGTTCCGAGCTCTCTGGGATCGCATGGGTCTGACGTACGACGATTTCATCCGCACTACCTCCGAACGACACAAACAGGGAGTGCAGGCGCTGTGGCGCAAGATTCGCGACAACGGCTACATCTATAGAGGAACCTATACCGGCCAGTATTGCGTGTTCGATGAACTTTATGTGGATGCGGAACCCGGCGCTCCCTGCCCGGATTGCGGACGCCCCACTGAAACCGTCCACGAAGAGAATTACTACTTCAAGCTCTCGGCATTCCAGAATCAGTTGATTCGCCTTTACACGGAGCAGCCGGACTTCATCCGCCCTGAGACGCGACGCAACGAAGTGCTCTCGTTCGTGCGTGGCGGCCTGCGCGATCTTTCCATCAGCCGCTCGACGTTCTCGTGGGGCATCCCGGTACCGGACGATCCCAAGCACGTGGTCTATGTCTGGCTCGACGCGCTGGCGAACTACATCACGGCGCTCGGCTATGGGTCGAATGACACCGGCAAATTCGACAAGTACTGGCCCGCGGACGTGCACATGATCGGCAAAGAAATTGTGCGCTTTCATTGCGTCTACTGGCCGGCGTTTCTGCTCGCCGCCGGATTGCCGCTGCCCAAGGGCATTACCGCGCACGGCTGGCTGTTGTTTGAAGAAAGCAAAATGTCGAAATCGCGCGGAAACATCGTGCGGGCCGAAACCATCGTGGACGTGCTTGGCACCGACGCCCTGCGATACTTCCTGCTGCGCGAAGTGGTCTTTGGGCAGGATGGATCGTTTAGTTTCGATGCGCTGGTGCAACGCTATAACTCCGATCTGGCGAATGGGCTCGGCAACCTCGCCAGCCGCACCCTGACCATGATCACGCGCTACTTCAAGGGAGAAGTTCCGTACCCGTCGAACACAGCGCACACCGTGGCGGATGCAGCAATTGCGGATGCGGCACGAAAAGCGATCGCCGACTACGGCACACTCTTTGACCAGGACCAGTTCTCGCGGGCTCTTGAAACAGCCTGGGGACTGGTCGGTGCTGTGGACAAATACATTGTCGAAAACGAACCCTGGTCGCTGGATGAAAAAAAGGATGAGGAGAGCCGCTCGCGCCTGGCGACCGTGCTCTACACCAGTGCCGAAGCTTTGCGGATCGTGACAGCGCTGGCGCACCCGGTGATGCCCGACGCCACCGCAAGGATCTGGGCGCAGCTGGGACTGGGAGACATCCGGAAATTTGACTTGATGCGGTTGCAGTGGGGACAGCTGCAGCTCGGCACGAAGTTGGGCGAGGTGCAAGCCGTGTTTCCGCGGGCAGACAAATCGGCAGTCGAGAGGATGCAGAGAATGGAAGAACAGAGTGCAAGTGCGGGGACGGATGCTTCGCCCGTCCAGCCTGGCGAAGCGAAGCAAGCGGCTGCGCCAGCCAAGCCGGAGGCGGCGGCCGCTAAGCCAATCACCGCGATCCCGGATGGCAAGATCAGCATCGACGACTTCGCTAAAGTGGAATTGCGCGTGGCGCAGGTGAAAACCGCCGAGCGGGTAAAGGGTACTGACAGATTGCTGCGTCTCGAAGTCGATCTGGGAACCGAAGTGCGCCAACTGGTAGCCGGGATTGCCGAGGCGTATGAGCCGGAAACGCTGATCGGGCGCAAAGTCGTGATCGTGGCGAATCTTGCACCCCGCAAGCTGCGTGGACTGGAATCCAACGGGATGATCGTCGCCGCCTCGCCGGAGGGCGGAAAGCCAGTGCTGGCAAGCTTTCTGGAGGATGTGCCGGTCGGGACAAGGTTGAAATAGATATCCGAGTTTGACTTGCAGCTCTTGAGGCGACTGGCGAAACCGGAAAATGACAATTGAGCAAGAGAACAATTTCAAGAAGGTTGGGCAGTATTCTCCCGAAGAACTGAAACAGTTTCAGGAGATTTTCGCGGCGGATTTGAAACAAAATCGAGCGGCTGACCGGCGATATGCGAATCCCTTGCTAGTCGTCTTCCTTCTGGGTATCGGCGCGGTTGTTTGTTCATACCTGCTTGCTTCGCAACCTCCGATTCACTGGCTGCTTGGCGTTGGAATTGTTCTCATCGCCGCGGGCCTCATTTCAGTCGCGGTGGCCGCGTCTTCCCTGCAAAAGCAGCTCAAATGCCCCGCCTGTCACGGTCAGTTTATTGATGACATTGACAAATACTGTCCGGAATGTGGTTCTGCCTCACTGGGACGGGGAGGTGCGTTTGGCGCAATGCAGTGTAATTCTTGCGGGAAAAAGTTGCTAAGCGGCAAGAATCGCACTTTTAGATATAAAGCCTGCACCCACTGCGGAGTTTTCCTTGAGCAGAAGGGCTTATGAGACGCGGCCATTGACGCAACAGCATGACTCAACAGCATTCAAGACTGAGATCTAACTGATGTACGTAGACTCTCACGCTCATCTCGAAGGCAAGCGTTATGACAGCGATCGTGAGCAGGTGCTGGGGCGCGCGAAGCAGAACGGGATTGAAGCCTATCTCGCCATCGGCAACGGAGATGGCCCGGATATGTCCGACTGTGGGATTCAGTTGGCAGAAAAGTACGATGGCAAACCGGAGTACCCGCGAATCTGGGCAAGCGTGGGAATTCATCCTCACGAAGCGAGCCTTGCAACCGAAGCCGCTGATTCCCAAATGCTCGAATGGGCGCGGCATCCCAAGGTGATCGCCTGGGGAGAAATCGGCCTCGACTATTTTTACGACCACTCGCCGCGGGAAATACAGAAGACGGTCTTCCGGCAGCAAATGGAACTGGCGCTGACGGTGAAGCTGCCCATCATCATTCATTGCCGCCCATCCGATAACAGCGAGAACGCATGGAACGACTGCCTGGCGATGATCGCCGAGCATTGGAGAGCCAGCGGTCTGGGCGGCATTCTGCACTGCTTTACGGGAAGCGTTGAACATGCGCGACGCGCGCTGGATATGGGTTTCATGATTTCTTTCGCTGGCAACATCACCTTTCCCAAGGCACAATCAATCCGCGACGTGGCACAAATGGTTCCGCTCGACCGCATGCTGATCGAAACCGATTCGCCTTATCTGGCGCCGATTCCGCATCGCGGCCAGCGCAACGAACCGGCGTTTGTGACGGAGGTAGCCCGCCAGATCGGCGACCTGCGCGGCGTGCCGGCGGAAGAGATCGGCGCGCGGACCGCGCAGAATTTCTACAGATTCTTTGGACTCGCACCGGACAACGCAGGCCGAGCGCTTTAACTCAAGTATCTGCTCTCGCGTACACGGCTAGCAAAGCAGGTCCTTCGCTTCGCTCAGGATGACAATTCAAGTTGGGTTGCAAACTCCCTCACAACGGATGCCCCGCCTTCGCAGATAATGCCTCTTCTGGTACCCTCATGTGTACATGTTTGGGGCGACCGATCCAAAGCGTCTGTGAAGCGCGTGCGACCGTTCCTTGGCATGCCCAATCTAATGACTTAGCTACATCCGATGCCCGATAACAGCTTCGATATCGTCAGCAAAATCGATCTTGCGGAAGTGTCCAACGCCATTCAGCAGGCGATGAAGGAAGTCAGCACGCGTTTCGATCTGAAGGACTCGAAGTCCCAGATCGCGATGGAGGGCCACGACGCCATCCTGCTGCACTCCGCCGATGAATTCAAGATGAAGGCGGTGAACGACGTCTTCCAGCAGAAACTGGTGAAACGCGGCGTACCCCTGAAAGGCTTGACCTATGGGGCGCTGGAACCGGCGGCCGGAAGCACGGTGAAACAGAAAATCTCCATTCAGCAGGGGATCCCGATCGAAAAGGCGCGGGAGATCGTCAAGCTGGTCAAGAATTCGAAGAAGAAAGCGCAAGCCTCCATTCAGGGCGATGTCGTGCGAATCAGCAGCAAGGATCGGGATACTTTGCAGGCAATTATCGCACTGGTCAAGCAGCAGGACTTTGGCATCGATCTGCAGTTCACGAATTACCGGAGCAACTGAGCACAGTGGGCACAACGACGTCCATCAACGGGAAAGAAATCTTCGACCTTCTGCGCGACGACATTGCCGCCATCGAAGAACAATTCGGACGTGACACGGTCTCGAACGTCGCCGCGATCACGGAGATTGGCGAATACCTGCGCGCGGGCGGGGGAAAACGAATCCGTCCGGCGCTCTTGCTGCTCTCAGCGAAGCTGCTCGGCTACAAGGGCAAGGGCGCGGTTAAGCTTGCTTCAGTGGTCGAGATCATTCACACCGCGACGCTCGTCCACGACGATATCATCGATGAGGCTCAACTCCGGCGCGGCCGTCCCTCCGCCAACACGCAGTGGGGAAATTCGAAGTGCGTGCTGGCCGGCGACTGGCTTTACATGCAGGCGTTCAAAATCGCGGTGCAGGAGCGCAATTTTCGCATCCTGGACGTGCTGACCGAACTGACGAAGCAGATGGTCGAGGGCGAACTGCTCCAAATGGAGAAGCTCGGCAAACTGATCCCTCTGCAAGAACATCTCGATCTGATCTATCGCAAGACGGCGTGCCTGTTCTCGGTGTCCATGCGAGTCGGCGGCATCCTGGGCGGGGCCACCGAGCAAGAGGAAGAACGCCTGGGTCAGTACGGACGCGACCTGGGCATGGCCTTCCAAATTGTGGACGATGTGCTGGATCTTACGGCTTCAGAGAGCGTGCTGGGCAAGCCCGTGGCCAGCGATCTGCGTGAAGGCAAAGCCACCATGGCGGTTATTCACGCGCTGGAGCGCTGCACGGCGGCGGAGCGCCGCCAGATCGAAATCGTCCTACACAACCGCGCGTTCAACGGCGTGACGCATGCCGAGATTCTGACCATCCTGAATCGCTATGGTTCTCTCGAGTACGCCAGCAAAGAGGCCGCTCGCTACGCCGAGTCAGCTCGCAACGCCATCTGCTCGTTTCCGGACTCGGAGATCAAACGCGCGCTGTTATGGGCGCCGGAGTTCGTGGTGGCCAGAGAGAAGTAGCTACTAGCTTCTGGCTCCTGGCTTCTAGCACCCCACCTCGAGATTCCGCTCGCTTGCTAGAGGCTAGCAGCCAGTAGCTAGGAGCGATCCTTCACCGCAATCCCCAGCATCTCAAAGCGTCCCTTCTTCAAGAGCGTGCCCGATCCCACGAACGCGCGGGCGGGAAATTCGCGCGAGAACAGCTTCACGTAGGCCGAGTTGAATCGCGGCCACAAAGAGACATCCGGCGAATGGACTTGCACCCATACCAGATCGTCCATCGTCATCCCTGCTTCGCTGAGAACTGCCTGGAAGCCGGCAAATAAGAGATCCATCTCGGCATCAATGCTCGCAGGCGCCTCGCCAGTCGCCTGGTCCAGGCCAATTCGTCCCGAGATATACAGAGTATTGCCCACCAGCACGGCATCGCTGAACGGAAGGCCTGCGGGGCGATTGGGAAGATTGATGTAGCGGCGGCTCTCAGCTGACAATGGATTCTCCTGATTCCAGGGCTTGATTCGTACCACTCTAACAGGACTTGTTGCACCGAGGTCGACCCGACTAACATCGAATTGGCGTACTTTATACTCCTGCATGAGCGCGGATACAGAATGAACGACCTGCTCTCACTGATTTCGCATCATGGGTACCTGTTTCTGGCGATCATTTGCTTCGCGGAGGCCATTGGTCTTCCCATGCCGGCCGCGCTCGCCATCCTGACCGCTGGCGCAGTCGCTGCCTACGGAAATCTGCATTTCTATCTCGTCTTCGGCGCCGGCGTCATAGCAATGGTCTGTGGCGACGTCATTCTTTATTTCATGGGCAGAGTAAGCGGATGGGCATTGCTTGGCCTTCTGTGCCGGCTTTCGGCGAATCCGGAGACTTGCATCCTGCGCTCGGCGGAATATTTTTACCGACGCGGCAAGCTGACGCTGCTTTTCGCCAAGTTTGTCCCAGGCATCAACACCATGTCTCCGCCGCTCGCCGGAAGCATGAAAATGCGGTTGCGAGATTTTCTGCAATTCGATGCCATTGGGGCGGGTTTGTACGTGGGCGCTTACGCGACCCTGGGATATCTTTTCAGTGACGCGCTGCGCGCCATTACGCGCGGATTGCGGTCCGCAGGCTTTGCCGCCGAGGTCGTCTTCGGCGTTGGGCTCGCCGCCTATGTGGTCTATCGCATCCGGGTTTACCGCAGGTACCGGCTGCTCGATGTGATTCCTCGGGTAGCGGCGGAGGAGTTGGCCAAAAGGCTGGCGTCCGATGCGGCTCAGAACATGTTGATCGCGGATGTCCGCAGCCACGGCTACTACGATGCCGACTCTGAACGCATTGCCGGTTCGATCCGCATCGAGCCCAACAACCTGATGGAAGAGGTCAAGAACCTGTCCAAGGATCGTGAGATTTATCTCTACTGCACTTGAGCACGCGAAGCCACAAGCGCCCGGGTGGCGCAGCAATTGCAGGAACTCGGATTTAAAGTGTTCGTGATCGCGGGGGGCTTGACGGCATGGCGCAAGGCTGGACACGCGCTGGAACGAGTTCCCCACGACGACCTGGTCAAGCTGCCAACTTTCAGTTAACGCGTCTCGGTGACGCGCGTCCTTGGCAGAGTTGCCGCAGTTTGTTATCGTGCCCACATGGGGCGAACCCTGGCTTTTTGCGGAGTAATTCTGGCGGCAGGCGAGTCCTTACGCATGGGGCGTGACAAGGCGCTGCTGCCGTGGCCTCCGGAGACCGCAGGTTCGGCCGCAAGTCTGGGAACGACTGACACGTTCCTCTCCGCTGCCATACGGCTCTTTCTTTCTCGCGTTGATGTCGTGCTCGTCGTCGCCGGCAAGAATGAACTTGCCCTGGCCCCCATCGTGTATGCCAACGGCGCCTCGCTGGTGGTGAACCCCGATCCGGCGCGAGGGCAGTTCAGCTCGCTGCGGGTCGGCCTGCAGGAGGTTCTCAATCGCGGCCGGGATGCCGCCATGGTGACGCTGGTGGACCGGCCACCGGTGCGGGCGGAAACGATTGTGACGCTCGAAGCGGCATTCGAACGGGCCACAACGCACAGGAAATGGATCGTGATTCCCGAATACCAGGGAAAACACGGGCATCCAATACTTGCGGGCCGGGAGATGATCGAAGCGTTTCTGAAGGCTCCCGAGACTTCGAATGCTCACGACGTGGAACTCGCGCACGAAAGTGAAATTGAGTACGTTCCGGTGGACGACCCGCTGGTCGCGCTTAACGTGGATACGCCGGAGCAGTATGCGGCTTTGCCGCCGCAGCTTCTGCCCTCGAGTTAACTCCCGCCAAGGCCCACGACTTCATGACCAACCTTACATTGGCTCAAACCGAATTCATCGAAAGTGTACTTAGCCTCAAACCTCTCACCGCCGCGTTTGACTGCGACGGCACACTCTGGTCCGCGGATGCCGGGGAAGGTTTTTTTGCCTGGGAACTGGAACGGGGACGAGGACTGGTACCAGAACCGATCGCGCGTTGGGCCCGTTCGCGCCATGCCGACTACGAAGCGGGCCGGGTCGCCGAAGAGGTCATGTGCGGAGAAATGATCACGATGCATCGCGGGCTGCGCGAAGAAGTCGTGCAGCAGGCGTGCGACGCCTACTTTTCCCAGGCAATCGGCGCCAGTATTTTCCCGGAAATGCGGGAACTGGTGCGGCGCTTGCTCGATTCCGGATGCAACGTCTGGGCGGTTTCTTCTTCGAGCCAATGGATCATCCGTTCCGCAATGCCCTACTTTGGCATCCCGCAGAGCCACATCCTGGCCACTGAAACGGCAGTCGAGAACGGCATCATCACCGACCGCCTTATTCGAGTCCCCAGCGGCCCCGGCAAGCCGGAGGCAATTCGCCAAGTGATTCATGGCGCACTTGACTGTGCTTTCGGCAATTCCATCTGGGACCGCGAGATGCTGGACATGTCGAAGCACCCGTTCGCCATCAACCCGAATCCGAATTTGAAAGAGATTGCGGTCGCCAAGGGTTGGAGGGTCTATCAGCCGGACGCGCGGTCACTCTAGAGGTTCGAAGTGGGGGGATTGAATGCCGAGTTCTGCGAAGGCTTCGGCCAAGGTACGGACGACTTGCAGCAGCGGGCGTTTACGCTCTCCCACGATCTGAAACATGCGAGCCATACCAAATCCAACCGTAGTCGGGGCAACAACAATGCGAGGGCGTTTGGCCGGTTCCGTCACGGCTGGTTCCAGATTGGTGAGCTCGCGCAAGAATTCGGCGGACACGTGCCACTCCGCGGATGAATAGTCCGAAATAGCGGCGCGGGCATCGGTCGCGGCCCAATACTTTTGCCCCTTCCGGTAGAATTCTCCCAGCGCTTCATCCGTGAGCCGCCCCTCAAAGCGGATGAGCAGTACCTTGTTCACTGGGTCGAATTCAAATTGGGACCCCATTTGGAGCCTCCAGGAACCTTCAACTGCAAACCGATACATTCCGAGTTGCCTTGATCAGGGGTTCGCCAACCGACTTACGAACAGAAAAGAACTCGGAACCTCGCGCTACGCTATCCCGCTTGGGTGCGTCTTCCCGTGACCCACGTCACAGCTCGGCGTGATGCAAAGAACAGACCACATGCCGGGAAGGCAAGAAACTCATAGCTCCCGCAAAAGCGCGGCGAGTGTATCCATCGCCAGGTGGCTGGCGTGGGTGGATGCTGGCGGTAGACCACCGACTTTGCGAACCAACTCTTCCCTGCTCACCTGCCGGGCTTCGTCTACATTCTTGCCTTTGATCAACTCGGTGATGGCCGACGCGCAGGCCATCGCTGGCACACATCCTTTGGCGCGAAAACGAATGTCGGAGATGTGCCTCCCATCCAATTTCAGCGTGAGCTCCAGGATGTCTCCGCAAGCGGGGTTCTGCAAGCGCGCTAAAGAGTCGGGAGCCTCAACCTCGCCCGCGTTTCGCGGATTCTGAAAATGGTCAAGGAGTTCGGCAGAATACACAGAACGATTGTAATGGGGCAAGCATATTCTCTGACCGAAATCCCGCCACGAAGATGAAATTGCGGCCGCATAGTTTAGGATTAGGATTATGGGCACGAGTTCAAATCCTCACGGGGTCGCCGAAGTGCGCAAGGAAGTGGACCGCTTGAATTCCGAAGCGCGCACGGCCGATCAACTGATGAAAGACCTTACGCTTCTACTGAACCAACACATGCTGAAGTATAACTGGGTGGGTTTCTATATGCTCGAACCCGGAGCTAATCCACCCATGCTGGTGTTGGGACACTACCAGGGAGCGATGACTCCGCACACTCGCATTCCTCTGAACCAGGGGATCTGCGGGGCCGCAGCATCATCGGGAAAAACCGTGGTTGTGGATGACGTAAACAATGATCAACGCTATCTTGCCTGCTCGCTCGAAACCAAATCGGAGATTGTAGTTCCGGTCTTCGTGCATGGCCGGGTGGCGGGAGAACTCGATATTGACAGTCATTTCCCGGCGGCATTCGGCTTTGAAGATCGCGCATTGGTCGAATATTGCGCGCAGTTGGTTGGGAAACGACTGGAAAGCGCCTGAAACGGACCTGCCAGCTTCTAGCTCCTGGCTACTGGCTGTTGGCAATCCTCCGCGAAACCTTGCTTGCTAGCAGCCAGAAGCGTTTTTTTATTCATGAAACGAGTCGTAGCCGCGCTGATCCTGAAAGATGACCTCATCCTCGCCTGCCAGAGGACACGGCACCAGCCCATGCCGCTCAAATGGGAGTTTCCCGGAGGCAAAATCGAAGAAGGCGAGCAGCCTCGCGATGCCATGCGCCGGGAACTGGAGGAAGAACTGGGAATTGTGGCGGAGGTAGGCGTGGAGGTTGCGCGCATCGTCCACGAATACCCGGGCGGAGGGTCGGTGGAACTCCGATTCTTCGAAGTACGCAATTACCAGGGTGAAATTGAGAATCGAATTTTTCGCGAAATACGATGGGTGACGCGGCGGGAATTGCTGGGACTGGATTTCCTCGAGGCCGACTTGGGACTGGTGAAGGATCTGGCGGCGGGAAAAATTCTTTAAACAGCTTCTAGCTACTGGCTGCTAGCTTCTAGCAGGTTGCGGAAAAATGTAATCTGACGAGACAGAACGACCGCCGGGGCTAAAGCCCAGGCTGATTTCAGAGGCCTACGCGGCCCTGAAGGGCCGCTCTTCCACGGCGATGCGGACATTTGTGACTTTTTCTGCAGCCTTCTACGAACGATGAAACGATGTGCGGGGTTGCAAGCAGCCAGGAGCCAGACGCTGCTCCTGAACTATCCCGTACCGCCGCGCACCAGTCCGTACACATACACCACTGTGAGCCCAATCATAATCACGGTGGTCGCCCAGGCGATGATATTGAAAGTGCGTTGGTTCACGAATTCGCCCATCAGTTCCTTCTTGTTGATGAGTAGCAACATGAAAATCAGCACAAAAGGCAACACCGCGCCGTTGACCACTTGCGAAAATAAAGCGATTTTTATGTAGGGAAGCCCAGGTATAAGGACTACGGCCGCCCCAGCGGCGATCAGTGCGGTATAAAGCCAGTAAAAGGCGGGGGCTTCCGAAAATTTGCGATCCACGCCCGATTCGAAACCTAATCCTTCACAAACCGTGAACGCTGTCGAAAGCGGGAGAATCGAAGCCGCAAACAACGATGCATTGAAAAGTCCCAGCGCAAACAGTATGTATGCCCAATCGCCGGCCAGTGGTCGCAGCGCTTGCGCGGCGTCGGCGGCGTCACGAATATCCCGGACACCATGCAGGTAGAGCGTGGCCGCGCAGGCCACAATAATGAACCAGGCCACCACGTCAGTGAAGATGCAGCCCACGATCACGTCGAGCTGTGAGGCTTTGTACTGACGCCGGGTGATCCCTTTCTCCACAATCGACGACTGCAAATAAAATTGCATCCAGGGCGCGATCGTAGTTCCGACCACGCCGATCACCATGTAGACATACGCGCTCTGCTTGAAGGCCGCGATCCCCGGAGGCTTCATCGTGGCCCTGATGGACTCAATCCATGCAGGTTTCGCCAGCACTCCGGCAAATACGTAAGTGATATAGAAGAACGAGGCCAGCAGAAACACTTTCTCAACGCTTTTGTACTGCCCTTTGACGGCGATCAGCCAAACGATCACGGCACAGATGGGCACCGAGTAGTGCCTTGAGACCCCGAACAGCTCCATGCTTCCCGCAATGCCGACAAACTCACCCACGACGTTTCCGAAATTTGTAATCAGAATGCCGATCATCATGAGGAAGGTAATTCGCAGGCCGTATTCTTCCCGGATCAGATCGCTCAGGCCTTTGCCGGTAACCGCTCCCATGCGGGCGCACATCTCCTGCACTACGATCAGAGCGATCGTAGTCGGGATCATCGTCCACAACAGCATGTAGCCGAACTGCGCGCCGGCCTGCGAATAGGTCAAGATGCCGTTGGCATCGTTGTCGACATTCGCGGTGATGAAGCCCGGCCCCACGACGGCAAAAAACAGCAGGATCCGGAACTTCCAACTCCTCAGAAATTTCATGCGCACGGGCTATAGGGACGGTCAAATTGGCAAAACAGAACGATCAGAATAAATGCTGATAGCGCTGTCTGGATAGGTGAATCTGCAAAGCTGGGACAATTTTCTGGTAGAGACTTGGGTTGCCGCGCCTCCTGCCGCAGTGAGACGGGGCAAGCCCCGTTCTTACATTAGGAAGAACGACAACTACAGCTTGGAGCGCAGCATGGCGATCACGTCGTCCGGCGTGATTACGCCGGTGAGTTGATTGCGATCGTCGATCACCGGCAAGGTCAGCAGGTTGTACTTGTCGAAAAGTTCCGCGAATTCCCTTTCTTTCGTGTCTTCATGGCAGGAAATCAGGGGCTCCTGGGCCAAAGCCAGCAGCGGCGTCGAAGAGGGCGCAAGCACAATCTTCACCAGCGGCACCGCGCCCGCCAGAGTCCCGTGAGAATCCGTGAGGTAAATGGTGCTCATGTTTTCCATGCGGCCTTCGAAAGTACGCATGGCCGCGATTGCATCGTTGGCGGTTGCCGTTACCTGCAGGGCAATGAACTCGGTGGTCATGCGGCCGGCGGCGGTATTCTCTTTGAACTCGAGCAGGTCGGCAACTTCCTGGCGCTCTTCGGGCTGCATCTGCACCAGGATTTCTTCGGTCTTGTCATCTGACAGGTCGCCCAGAAGGTCGGCAGCCGCGTCGGGTTCCATCTCCTCGACAATGTCGGCGGCGCGGTCGGAATCGAGCGATTCGACGACCGCTTTCTGCACTTTGGGTTCGAGTTCTTCCAATGCGCCGGCGGCGACGTCTTCGTCGAGCGTCTCGAACACGGCTTCGCGCTCATCGGGAGCCAGATCCTCGACAATGTCGGCAATGTCGGCGGGATGGAGTTTGGCCAGGCGCTCATGTGAAATCTTCAGCCGGACGCGCCGCGCGGGGTCGGTCTCGATGAGATCCACGAAGTCCCACGGGATCTCGCGGGGCGGGATCCGCAGGAGCAAAGCCCGAAGCGCAACGCCTGGGACCATGCCCTTGAGGAGACGGCGAATGGCGCCCCGCGCGCCTACATCCACACCTTCAACTTTCAAAACCGGGTGATGTTGCGCGATCTCATGATAAAAATCGACGTCGTTCACGCGCACGACTTTGCGGCCGTGCACGTCAATTACCTGCTGATCGAGCAGATCGCGACTGAGCAATAACAGCCCTTCGGAGCCATCAGCGGACGTCCATTCTGCCGCCGCAGTAGAGGCCCGAATGCCGCCATTGATCGTGGAAATGGCAGTCAGGGGCACTATGCGGTTTCCCGCCGGCGTCTTGACGATCAGCAAGGCAACGTGAGAGCGGTCTTCCTGGGGGGCAAGAGCCACCTCGCGCACACGGCCGCTGGCGGCGCCGGAGGCGTCATAGACGGTCGAGCCCAACAGTTCGCTCAGCGAGACAGTGGCCATCCCCCAAAGAATACTCAAGAGCGCGTGCGGATGCCAGACGAATGAGACTGCACCCTCAAAAAAGGCGATAACCACAGGGGACACAGGGGTACACGGGAAAATCGGAAGGAAGGCTGCTGCGTTCCCCCTGTGTCCTCTGTGGTTATCTTTTCGTTCCGCCCCCCGGTTGACAGGCCATGATCGGCTGACTAAACTCTGCCTTCCTCACTTCAAAGCCGCGCCGTTGCTCGAGCGTGCCGGCTACAACGGGAGTTTATGGCAAAGCGTCCTCGCATTGTGGTGGTGGGTAGCGCCAATGTTGACTTGACCACGTTCTCAGACCAGTTCCCCAAACCGGGAGAAACCATCTTTGGCCAGAAATTTGACCTGGGATTCGGTGGGAAAGGTGCGAACCAGGCCGTCGCCGCGCGGCTCTGCGGCGCCGAGGTCTTCATGGTGGCGCGCGTCGGGGACGATCTGTTCGGTCCGTCAACCATCAAGAACTTTGAAAGGCAGGGTATCGATGCCACGCATGTACGCCAGGTAAGCGGCGTATCCAGCGGAGTGGCGCCGATCTTCGTCGACCCTTCCGGACAGAATCGGATTATCGTCGTCAAGGGCGCGAATGACGCATTGAAACCTGCCGACGTGGATGCTGCGGCGAATACGCTGAAGAGCGCCGACTGTATCGTGCTCCAGTTTGAGATCCCGCTCGAGACCGTCTACTACACCATCAAATTTGCCCGGAAAAACGGCATTCGTTGCATCTTGAACCCGGCTCCGGCGCAACCCATCGACATCAAGGCCGTAGCGGATCTCGATTACTTTGTTCCGAATGAGAGCGAGGCAGAAGCGATTTCCGGCATGCCGGTGCGGGATGTCGAAGATGCCAGGCGCTGTGCGGCGAAGCTTCTCGCCAGCGGCATTCGACGCGTGATTATCACTCTGGGAGCGAATGGCTCGCTGCTGGCCGGAAGTGAAGGCATGGAGCACGTTTCCGCATTCAGCGTGAAGAGCGTGGATAGTACCGGAGCGGGCGACGCTTTTATTGGCAGCTTCGCGACCTTCCTGGGCGAGGGCCTGCCAGAGCAGGAGGCCGTGAAGCGCGCCAATCTGTATGCCGGGCTTTCGACCACCGGAGTGGGGACACAGAAATCTTTCTACGATCGGGCGCGCTTCGACGCTGAGTGGAATCGAAGAGGCAAGGGTTAGCAGCCGATAATTGTGAATTTCTCGAAAGGTATCAGCGCTCCATCAGCAGAACCTTCTCCGCTTGATCGATCTCGGTCAACTTGACTTCGATCACTTCATTATCGGTGGTCTGCACGGTTCGGCCGATAAAGGTGGCTTCGACGGGCAATTCGCGATGGCCGCGATCAATCAACACCAGCAACTGTACCTGGCTCGGGCGGCCGTGCGAAAAAAGGGCATCGAGGGCGGCGCGCGTGGTGCGGCCGGTATAAAGCACATCGTCGATGAGCACGATCTTCTTGCCCTCGATGGAAAACCCGATTTCAGCTTCCTGCACCACCGGCTTGGGGCCCAGGGTCGAAAGATCATCACGGTAGAACGTGATATCGAGCGTACCCACCGGCACTTTCCTCTTTTCGACATGCTGAATCATTTTGCACAGCCGCTCGGCGATGGGAACTCCGCGACGGCGGATTCCAACAAGTCCCAAGCCGTCAGCGCCACCGTTTTTTTCGAGGATTTCATGAGCTAGCCGCACCAGCGTGCGTTCAATGTCCAATCCCGACATCAGTTGCGCTTTTTGCTTGAGTGCTGTTTTGCGAACCGCGTTTCTTTTAGTAGTCATGCTCCGAGTGCCTCGTCAAATCAGCTTGAATTTGCCGCCGTTTTCCTGCGCTGCAACCTCTGCTACTGGATCCAAATCGTCTTGATGTTCACAAACTCGCGGATACCCTGTACGGCGAGTTCACGCCCGTGGCCCGAGTACTTCACGCCCCCGAAAGGCAAGCGCGGATCGGAAGCCACCATCTTGTTCAGAAAAACCATTCCCGCATCGAGTTCGTTAATGAATCTTTCGGTTTCCGCAGGATCGTGGGTCCAGGCACTGGCGCCCAGCCCGAAACGGCAGTCGTTGGCGATCTGGATGGCATGATCTACATCCTTTACGCGAAAGATTGACGCCACGGGGCCAAAGAATTCTTCCTTGTAAGCCGGCGAATCTTTTGGGATGTCGGCGAGGACCGTCGGCGGGTAGAAGTTGCCGGGGCGTGGCAGCGGATGGCCGCCGGTCAGCACCCGCGCACCCATGGCCACGGTCTTTTTTACGTCCGCATCTAGGGTAGTAACCGCGTCCGCATTGACCAGCGGTCCAAGCTGGGTGCTGTCATCGAAGGGATCGCCGACACGCAACTCCTGCATACGTTGGACGAACTTGCGCTCGAATTCCGCGGCTATTTTTTCCGACACGATAAAGCGCTTGGCCGCGATGCACGACTGGCCGTTGTTCTGAATCCGCGCGTCGACGGCGGTCGCGACCGCGGCATCCAGGTCGGCGCTGGGCATGACGATAAAAGGATCGCTGCCGCCCAGTTCCAGCACGACTTTCTTGATCCGTTTGGCGGCGGAAACTCCGACTTGAATCCCCGCCTGCTCACTCCCGGTTAACGTCGCGGCCACAACGCGAGGATCATTCAAGATGCCATCTACTGGCCCTGAGCCGATCAGCAGGGTCTGGAACACACCTCCGGTAAAGCCGGCGCGATGAAGGATGTCCTCAATCTTCAGCGCGCACTGCGGAACGTTCGATGCGTGCTTCAGCAGCCCGACATTACCTGCCATCAGCGCGGGCGCCGCAAAACGAAACACCTGCCAGAAGGGAAAGTTCCAGGGCATGATAGCGAGGATGGGACCAATCGGCAGATAGCGGATGAAACTGCGCTTGGCCCCCGTTTCCACAACCTCGTCCGCCAGAAATTTCCCGGCGTTCTCGGCATAGTAGCGGCACCCGGTGGCGCACTTCAGCGCCTCACCCACTGCGGCCTTCAGAGGCTTGCCCATTTCCAGCGTCATCAAACGGGCGCACTCATCTTTTTCCTTCTCCAGGATCTCGGCAGCGCGCATCATCTTGCTCGCACGTTCCGCGAACGAAGTCCGCCGATGGCTTCGGAATGCGGAGGCCGCCAGTTGCAGTTTCTGCTCAATTTGCGCCCCAGTAAGAGGCTCGAAGGTCTTCACGACCTCGCCGGTCGCTGGATTCGTGGTCGCTATCGCCATGATAATTTCCTCTCGTTCGCTGCGTCCCGTCACAACCCGGGGGGCTGACCGCTAGTAGCCGTTTGCAGGCGGCTGGGTTGTGGCCGGCCCACAATACTAATTGATCGACAGTCCGCGTCAAAGGCTATACCTTTAGATCGCCCCATCTTGATGCGGAAATAACTTCATCCGCGCGGGACATTCTGGCATCTCGACCGTCTAAATCCGCCTATGATCCGCACGACGCTCTTGCTCGCCGGCTTATCGTTGACCGCTAGTGCCCAGCCGGGATGGACGAAAGGCAACCCCGCCGATGTCCAAATCAACCCGGCCAGGCTCCAGGCGATGGAGGCAGCTATCAAGGCCGGTGACTTCAAGAAGATCGGCAGCGTGCTCATCGCGCGCCATGGCAAGCTGGTGTACCAAGGTTATTTTGATGGCGACGCGACCACGCTTCGCGACACGCGATCAGCGACCAAGAGCATCACCAGCATCCTGATCGGACTCGCCATCCAGGAAAAGAAACTCAGCGGCGTCGATGCAGAGATTTTCGCCTTGCTCCCTGAGCATGGGCGCAGGCTCGAAAATCCCGATCCGCGGAAGGACAAGATCACGGTCGAGGATTTCCTCACCATGAGTTCCCCGCTCGAGTGCGACGATTGGAACGATGCCTCACGCGGCAACGAGGAACGCATGTACCTCATCGAGGACTGGGCGCAGTTTATCCTCGACCTGCCTATCGCCGGCCACATGAGAATCGGCGAAAAATCTGACCCGCCGAAGTACGGCCGCCATTTCAGCTACTGCACCGGGGGCGTCTTCATTCTGAGCGAGGTGATCCAGAAGACCACCGGCATGCGGACCGATCATTACGCGCAGCAGGAGCTCTTCACCCCTCTCGGCATCAAGCCGGAGAATGTGTCATGGGTCTATTCGCCGCTCGGCATCCCGCAGACCGGCGGTGGTCTCCGGCTAACGAGTCCGGACCTGCTCAAGATCGCACAGCTTTATCTCAACGGAGGCAAATGGCCGGACAAATCCGCAAATGCGCAGCAGTTGATCAATCAAGCATGGGTCGAGGCCAGCACGGCTCCGCACGCTGCAATTAATGATCACCAGGAGTACGGTTATCTCTGGTGGCTGCAGTCGTTTCGGTTAGCCGATGGCAGAAGCTTCCCCGCCTTCTTCATGACGGGCAACGGAGGCAATAAGGTGCTGGCCTTCCCGTCTCTCGATATGGCGGTCGTAATCACGAGCACCAACTACAACACGCGAGGCATGCACGAGGAGACTGACAAACTACTTGGTGACTACATACTCGCATCGGTTCAGTAGGAGCACCGGATACCGCCGATCATGTTCTCCACAGCCCAGTGTACGCGACACATCCAGCCACAGTGCTCTTAACGCACAAGTATGCGTGATTATTCTCACTGACAACCACGCCGGCCGAGAGGATAGTATCCCCGGGGCAGCTTTGAGTTTCGACGCCAGCGTGAGTTACACGCTGAGGAACGGGCGCGTAGCCCGTCCCAGTCTATGAAGAGCTTTCTCCACACTGTCGACACTAAGAAGTCTTTCGACGCGGCAGTCGAGGCCGTGGAGCAAAAGGTGGTGGAAAAGAAGTTCCGCGTGATCAACACGTACGATGTGGCCGCAACCCTGACCGAGCAGGGCTTCCCTCGAACCCCTCTGAAGATTATCGAAGTTTGTAATGCCCGCTTTGTCAGCGAGGCCCTGGACAAAGACATCAACATAGCTCTCATGTTGCCGTGCCCGATCGCCGTCTACACCGAGGGTTCAAAAACCTTCATCAGCACCATGCGTCCCTCAGCTATGGTTGCACTCTGTCCTACGTCGGGTCTGGAGGGAATTGCCGCCGAGGTCGAGAGAGTTATTTTGCAGATTGTCGATGAGGCGGGTAGGTAGGCTGTCTCGTTCGTGGGCGACACGACCATCATTCATGCTGATAAGACCCACGATACCGCAGGATGTTTCTCGGGAAGACCAACCATGCGGCAACGAAAAGTCTGGGGGGAAAGGTAAAGGCTGTGACATTGGTTATGCTCTAGCCGCCAACTCCTGCGAGGGAGCCAACAGCGTGGAGACATGCACCGTCACAGCCCTTGATGCGATCACCGCTTTCGCGGTCCCAAACCCCAACCACTCCTCGCAGAGCCGTCGGTTTTTTCAGGTCTGGCTGCTCGTCGAGTTACCCCGCCGAGCTGATCACTCAGCTTACTTCGGACTGGCAAAATTTTATTTAAGCCAACCCTTTCAGCCGTCGACGGGAGCAACCTTAGAGATTTGCTCAAAGATTGTCAATGCCCTTTTTTGGTGCAATTGGCCGACTACGCTCAATCAAAACCTAAGAATGCAACCCATTGAATTGTTGTCGTTTAATGAATGAGAGATTAATTGTTTGCCATTTTTCCACAGAAACGTCCACAAGCCACCCCAAGGCTCGGGCACCACTCGACCAACAACTAAGGAGTGTAGGGGGAATCCGGTAAGCATCTTGACGCCGGAAAACGGGTCCCGCATGATGAAGATTCAGATCAGTATCCAATGTCAGATCTCGTAGCCTACGTCGATGGCGGCTCTCTCGGGAATCCGGGTCCATCGGGTATTGGAGTGGTGATTGACGGCGCCAGCAACGGCACCATCAGGATCGCCAAATGGATCGGACATCAGGACAATAACGTCGCCGAATACCTGGCGCTGCTTGAGGCATTGCAATGTGCCCTGGGGCTCAAGGCCAAGGCGCTTCATGTATTTTCAGATTCCGAAGTAGTGGTCAGGCAGATGAGGGGCGAGTACAACTGCCGCAGTCCGCGGCTCTATTCCCTGCATTGGATCTGCCGGAAATTGGCCCGGTCGCTCGATTTCTCCATATCCCACGTTCGTCGCGAGCAGAACACCGTGGCCAATGGCTTGGCCAGTTCGGCTGCCCGCAATGGGGAGGCTACAGCTAGCGTCTGCATCGGCTAGGTCTTTTGGGGGTAGGAGTTTTCGACGTCATCCGATAACTCCTTTAAAAAAAATGGCGGGGACGACGAGACTCGAACTCGCGGCCTCTGCCGTGACACGGCCTCGGGCTCATGTAACTGATTGATATCAAACGGTGTCGGCGGACATCTCTGGATATCATAAGGTGTTGCACGTCACTTCTTATTGTCCCCTTAACGTCCCCAGATTTTCTTGGCGGGAGTGTGCACTTCCTGCCCCGAACCAGTTTCACCGCAGCTTACAAGAGCGATTATTAAGGGCGGTTTACGAACCGGATCAAGTGCGCGAGAGCCCGACCTGGAAGGACACGACTCAACTGTACAGAACCCGCGACTAGAGTTGATAGTCACTTTTGGTGATACCGAGGCGCTTCATCTTATTCTGCAGGGTCGTACGGTTCAGGCCGAGACGCTCGGCGGCTCCGCTCTTACCCGCAATTTTCCCCGATGCCGCCTTCAGTGCGTCGATAATGATCTTTCGTTCTGCTTGATAGAAGGTAGAGGCAGGGGCAGAAACGGCACAAGAATAAGCGGCTTGGAGTTCGGCGACTGGCACCGCTAGCTCAGCGCCGTGCGAAAGAATGACTGCACGTTCGATGAAGTTCGCCAATTCCCTCACGTTGCCCTTCCATGGGCAGTTCGTCAAGGTCTCCATTGCTTGCTTAGGAATGGACCTAATCTGTTTCCGCATCCTTCGGGAAAGCTTTGACACGAAATAATTCACCAGGAGCGGAATATCCTGGCGCCGCTCTCGCAGCGGTGGAATCTCGATCGGAAAGACGTTGAGTCGGTAAAAGAGATCCTCGCGGAATTTTCCCTCGCGAATCATCTCGGAAAGGTCCCGGTGCGTCGCGGCAATCATCCTTACGTCGACATGGATTGTTTTAGCGCTTCCGAGACGTTCGAACTCCTGTTCCTGCACGGCGCGCAGCAACTTTGGCTGTAGTTCGAGGCTGATATCGCCGATCTCGTCCAGAAAGAGCGAGCCTCTGTCCGCGAGTTCGAATCTGCCCTTTTTCCGTATCAGGGCGCCAGTAAACGCTCCCTTTTCATGTCCGAATAGTTCACTTTCCAGCAGCCCTGATGGAATGGCCGCGCAGTTCAGTCTCACAAACGTGCGCTCGCGCCTGGAGCTGAGCTTGTGGATTGCTCGTGCAATTAACTCCTTGCCGGTTCCTGTCTCCCCATGAAGCAAGACCGTTGAATCGGTGGGTGCAACGATGGACACTTGTTCAAGTACTTTTTGGAAGGCTGAACTTCTTCCAACGATATCTTCAAAGCTGTATTCAGAGCTGATTTCCGATTCCAGATACAGCCTCTGATCTTCCAGATGATCACGAGACGCGGTCAGACGACCGTAAGCTAACGCATTGTCGAGCGTCAAAGATATCTGGCTACTAATCTGAGATAGCAAATCAAGATCCGCTTGGCCGAAAGTATTCGCTTTTCGGCTCCCGAGCGCCATAATTCCGATTGGTCCACTAGCCCCGATCAGCGGGGCACTTGCCAGTGTCGCAATGGATTCCGCTCTCAGAACGTCCGCAACAACGTTGGGCATCCTCGCAATGTCCGGAGCTGCTAACACTGTGGGAGCTCTAGTTCGCAGCTTATCCAGATCCTCTTCAGGGACCTGGGTGATCCCAATGTCACCCAGGAATCCGCGACTTCCCGGAAAATCCAGGACCACGCATTTCAAACGATTGGATCGCTCCTCGAAGAGCCAGAAGCTAGTGAAATCGTTAGCGAAGTACTTGCGGATCGATATCGACGCGGCTCGAAAGAGATCGTTGATCTCAAGGATAGTTACGATGTGGTTGTTAATCTCCAGTAAAAGGCTGAGCCGGTCGCGCTCGCGTGCCAAATCACGCTGATACGCTTCCACTGAATTGATGGCCAGCACGTTCTCCAGAGCAACAGCAACGTGTCCCGCAACAGAACGCATGAGTTCTAGGTCAGCGGGGCTAAACTCGACTTTCTCTTTCACGCCAAATATCAACGCTCCGAGCTTTGTCCGTGCCGTTGAAACGGGCAATATGTATGCGCTATTTACGTCTCCATGATCAATTCTGGATGCGAGTTCCGGGGTCTTGGCAATTTCTTGCTGCGCGTCTGGAACAAATACTGGGACTTGCTCTTCAAGGGCGCGTTCGAGGGCCGTACCCTGGTAGATAATTTCTGTACCTATTTCGATGCCCGGATCGTGCCGCCCGCGCTCGAGCGCGCGCAGTATCAGCCGGTGCCGGGAGGTATCAAACAGAAGGAGAGCGATGGATTCGAATGCAACTACGTTCGACAACAGATCAGCGAGGCTATGAAGAACTGCATCGACCGTTGCTTGCGATCCGACGGCGCCAGAGATCTTCAAGAGCGCACGGTATCTGGTAAGTTCCCCTTCGATGGCATTTTGGTCTTGCTCCGTCGTGATTGTTTCGCTCATGCCGTCCGCGTCCTCGCTTCTGTACTCTGCCTGCTGAGATTCTCCTGGAACTCGGCGTGTAGGATTATTGAGGCTTTCTCGTATCCGTCACCTAGGCTCATCGTCTTTTGCCTGCTTCACCCCGGTTGAGTTCGTTTGTTGGCCCTTGACCCGCTGTAGCGTCCTGACAATGTACGAGTTGTATGTGCCGCTTGCGTGCAGGCGGCAACCACTTGCCGACAGTCGCTTCAGCAGATCCCGACCAGCTTCGTCCAGTGACGAAACGTCACGCAGAAAGACGTGAACTCGCTTCCCTAAACAGATTGCTTCTTTGCAATATGTCTCTGCGATCTGAACGTAATCCCCGGCAAGGCGTCCATCGATCGTGACGTCCGTGCGAGATCGGCGTTCGATTTTGCTGATCTTGAAAATGGCGGATCACCTCCTGCCGGGTTACTGTTGCACTTTGCCGTCCAATTTATTCACGGGGTAAAGGTGGTCCAAATCGGCGGCGATAGTTGCGGAGGCTCATTTCAAGAGACTTTGCATCTTGGGGTAATGGCTCGGCTCCCGTCCGCTTGCATCGACCCGATCAGGCATTCAATCCTGTGTCTGTCAACGCATACTCGAGGGTTCATGGCGCCGATCTGCTTACTTCAAATGAATGAAAATGCGCTGCTTGCGCGCGGATATCGTGGATCTAGCGAGCGCCCATCCAAGGCTCACGTACATAGAGCGGTAGACGGGCGATTGCGACAACCGCTCGTCGAACTGTGACCGCATAGCCCCGGGGTACACGATCCGTTGTGCGAATTGTCTTGCCTCGCAGCCGGTGATCTCAGGTGCCGAAATCGGCACCTGCCGATGGCAAATGCCGATTTCGGCGCGAGGTGTTCTTCGGTGCGGAGCGCGATGGCATTTTCATCTGTAGCGCAAGACCCACTTATCCGCAGGGCTTACGGGCGGAAAACTCTACGCCTGGGCCCCATAAGCGCTAATGGTCCAACGATTGCAAATTATGGAATCGAGAACTCGATTCTCTTTACGTGGAGCACAAATGCAAAGTTCGAAGTATTGGAGGGTCAGGTGCGCAATTTCGATCACAGTGGCCTCTCTGTTGTTCACACAAACGCTGATTGTTGCTGTGCCGGCTGTATATGGGCAAGAGGCTGTACCCAAGGAAGATATTTCACTGAGCCTTACCGACGCAATAGATCTGGCACTAAAGAATAACCTGCAACCCGTTATTGCCAGAGAGCGCATAGCGCAGGCGAAGGGGGAAAAGGGGATCAGCCTTTCCAGCCTTCTGCCCAGCATTTCAGGATCGGTATTCCAAGCGAGTCAGACGCTCAATCTCGCCTCGATAGGACTTCCCATGGACAAACTACCAGGGGTGTCACCGTTCACTGGCGTATTTGATCACTTCGATGCCCGGTTTCAAATGACGCAGAGCGTCTTTAACCTCAGTTCGATCCTTCGCTACCGGGCCGGCAGTGCTGGAGTGGCCCTGGCCGGCGAACAGCAGCGATTAGCTGTCCAGCAGGTCACTACAGCCACTGCAATATCTTACTTGGCAGTGCTAGAGGCCGAGCAAGCTGTTGACGCCGCGCAGTCAAACGTTCAATTGGCGGAAACGCTCCTTGCGCTGGCGAACAACCAGAGACAAGCCGGCGTTGCCGATGGCATTGATGTGGCGCGCGCTGAGACGCGTCTCGCCAATCAGCACGTTCAGTTATCTCAAGCGCAGACGAACCTGGACACCGCGCGACTGGATCTTCTCCGCATCGTCAATGGCGTTGGCGGACAGCCTTTCGTGAGCCGCGTAACACTCCGCGATCGAATGCGCTTGACCGCAGAGCCGGACCGCGATGCCGACGAGGCAGTGAAACAGGCGCTTATCGATCGTGTCGAGGTTTCGATTGCGGAAAAGGAGCTGAAGATTGCGGAGACTCAACGGAAAGCCACAAAGGCCGACCTGCTGCCCTCGGTGAGTGCATTCGGGGACTACGGGAGCAGCGGCCTTAAGCCGAATGACGTTGACTATCCTACGCGCAGCGTCGGTGTCAGTCTCAATGTTCCGATCTTCAACGGCGGCCGCACGCTGTCCGAGATGAAGATAGCGTCGAGCCGGCAACGCGAATCCGACGCACAACTTCGGGATGTCCGCGCCGCCGTGGAAAAGGATGTTCGTCAGGCGCTGCTGAACGTCAAAACCCGCGAAGAGCAGGTCCGGGCCGCGGAACAGGCTGCTTCTCTGGCAACCCGGGAGCTGCAACTGGCGCAGGATCGCTTCAAGAACGGCGTTGCCGACAACATTGAAGTCGTCAACGCACAGACGGCTCTGGAGAATGCACGGCTGATAGTGGTTTCGAGCCTTGCCCAGTTCAACATCGCACGGTTGAACTTGGCCTCCGCGCTTGGCCATGTGGAAGACTTCCGTCTGTAGCTGGATCGGAAAGGCTGGAACAGACTCGCATATGAAGGAAATCATGGAACCCGAAAAAGATCAAAAGGTGCCGGCCGAGACATCAAGCCGGAAGAACAAGATGAAGTTGCTGCTGTTAGCTGGCGGCATTCTGGCGGTAGTGGCCGGTACATGGTACTACCTTTACTCGAGAGCGTTTGAGTCGACCGACAACGCCTTCATTGACGGAAGCGTTGTCCAGATCAGTCCGCGCGTACCAGGCCAGGTGCTCCGTGTATACGTTCAAGACAATCAGCACGTAAACAAGGGCGACGTGATTGCTGAGATCGATCCCCGCGACTATCAGACGCAGTTGGATCAAGCACAGGCCGGTCTGAAGACGACGACGGCACATGAGGCCGGGGCCCAGTCGGGTATGGATTTGACCTCTGTTGTAACCGGGGCGGTACTGGTTCAGGCTACGGCGGGGTTGGATGCGGCACGCGACCAGGTGAGCGTCTTGCGGGCACAAGTTACACATGCCCAGGCTCAAATGGCGGCGGCTGAAGCCGAGGCGCATCGCGCAGGCGACGATGCACAGCGCTACAAAACTCTGCATGACAAAGACGAAGTCTCCCGTCAACTGTTGGATCGCGCCGAAACTGAAGCACGCGCTACGGCTGCAAATCTCGACGCCGCTCGACAAGAAGTTGCGGCAGCAAAAGCCCAACTGGAACTGGCGGAAAAGCAGGTTCAACAAGCCAAGGGAAGACTACTGGAAGCTCAATCCGCCCCTGAGCAAGTTCAGGTACGGAAATCCGACGTCCAATCCGCAAGCTCTCTGAAAGATCAGCAGAGCGCCGCGGTGCGGCAGGCTGAACTTAATCTTTCCTACACAAAAATCTATGCCCCAGATTCCGGATATATCACAAAGAAGTCGGTCGAACCTGGGAACTTTGTGCAGACTGGTCAGGTTCTCATGGCGCTGGTTTCAGATCGGCTTTGGGTCACGGCTAATTTCAAGGAGACTCAACTTGAATACATGCGTGCAGGCCAACCAGTCACTGTACAGGTGGATGCCTACCCGCAGCTCAGGCTTCGTGGCCACGTTGACAGTATTCAGAGCGGGTCCGGCGCGCGGTTCAGTCTTTTGCCGCCCGAGAACGCCACAGGAAACTACGTCAAGGTTGTACAGCGAGTTCCTGTCAAGATCGTAATCGACGATACTCCATCGCCGGAATACAGGCTTGGCCCCGGGCTTTCGGTAGTCCCAGAGGTAAAGGTCCGATGAGCGCACGCCAGGAAAACTCAGCGGCCGTGGAGGAGTGGCATCCCAGCTCGAATCCATGGTTTATCGCAGTTGCTGTAATGTTGGCCACTTTCGTTGAAGTCCTCGATACGTCCATTGTGTCGGTGGCGACTCCGAACATCGCTGGAGCGTTGGCGGCAACAAACGACGAAGCAACTCGTGTGCTGACGTGCTATCTCGTCGCCAACGCAATCATTTTGCCTGCCAGCGGGTGGCTGTCGCTGCGTTTCGGCAGGAAGAGGCTGATCCTGATCTGCACTGTCCTATTCGCGGTGGCTTCCTTTATGTGCGGATCTGCTCCGACCATGGGTTTTCTGCTGGCGTCTTCGGGGCTGCAAGGTATCGGAGGCGGAGCCATGGTGCCACTTTCGCTGGCGATTCTGATGGAGAGTTTCCCGCCCGCCAAACGAGGAATGGCAATGGCTATGTATATGCTTGGCCTGGTCGTAGCGCCGGCTGTTGGGCCTGTGATCGGCGGCTGGCTGACGGACAACTACTCCTGGCGCTGGATCTTCTATATCAATATCCCGGTATGCCTGCTGGCGGCGTTGATGATGTTCCGCTTCGTAGAGGATCCGCCCTATATTCGCGACGCCAAGCCCGGCCGCATTGATACCGGCGGTTTCATTCTTCTCGGAATCTGGCTGGCAGCTTTTCAGTTTACGCTGGACGACGGCCAGAAAAAGGACTGGTTCGGCAGCGCGTATATTACTCGTCTCGTCTGTATCTCGGCGATTGCATTTGTTTTCCTGCTCATCAGGGAGCTTCGAATCAAGAACCCGATTGTCGATCTCAGGGTATTCCTGAACCGGAACTTTCTTGTGGGAAGCGCAATGATCACGGCATTTTCGATCGCGATGTACAGCGCCGTCACCGGTGTCCCGTTGTTTTTGATGACTTTGATGGGCTACACGGCTGAACTCAGCGGCATTGCAACCGCTTCCCGGGGCTTTGCCGCATTGGTAGCCGCCGTTGTCGTTGGGTACTTGTCGAATCGCGTAGATTCCCGCTGGATATTGCTCTTCGGGTTCCTGGTTTTTGGGATTGGCACCTTTCAGTTGGGCAATATCACCCTCGGCGTATCGATGAATAGCTTTGTCTGGCCTTGTGTCCTGCAAGGTTTCGGGATGACTTGTGTGTTTGCTACCCTGACGACGATGGGATTGGGCACGCTGCGGAATGAACAAATGGGAAATGCAAGTGGAATCTTCAATCTGGTGCGCAACCTCGGCGGCAGCATAGGGATCTCCATGACCAACACATTCGTGTCTCGCGGAATCCAGTCGCACTACTCCAATTTCATTCCACACGTCACGATCTATGACCCGGTTTATCAGCAGCAGAGCCAGATGATACAGAGTGGTCTGGCGCCGCTTACTGGAGCGCCTCAGGCGGCCACCCAGACCCAAGGAATGCTACAAGGCATCCTCCTGCAGCAAGCAGCCGCGATGTCGTACATCGACATCTTTCGCTGGACGACAGTAATGCTTGCGATTTTCGTACCCTGCGCGTTCCTGCTGAAAAAGGTGGTGAATCAAGGGGATGTCGCTGTGCACTAGCAATGGACACATCGTGTTTGTGGCACGACAGTGGTTTCACCGGCGTTCGGAGGAGGATCAACATGCTGTATAAGGCATTGACGATTGCCAGAGAATACGGCAGCGGCGGTGCTGAGATCGCAAGCATTATTGCCAACGTCCAAGAAGATTGGGGCTGTGTGCGAAACAGTACTCTTCGTCTCGACGTCCTTCGAAAGCGTTCAAACATGCCCCGGAGACGGCGTCGGCCAGCTCAAAAATGCCGGCTGAGACGCCACTGAAGCCGCACATTGTTATGATCAGACCTGTGGATTCCATCGAGAGCAGTCTTTACCGGTCTCTATTCGAGCTGGCGCAGTCCCTCTCGGGACATAACGACCTGCAGAGCCTGTGCGAAAGCCTCGACCGGTCGCTCCGTCAGGTAATGGAGTTCGACTATCTCGGTCTCGCACTCTATGATGCGGATCAAAACGTCATACGGTTACATGGCGCAACGGGTATTCAGGACCTCGAGTCTCCCATGACGGTTGTGGCCGTTGCGGATAGCCCCGCTGAATGGGTTTTGCGGGAGCAACAGCTTTTGGTCATTCCAGACCTTGCTGTTGAGACGCGGTGGCCGAAATTCATCACCCACCTTCTTAGCCAGGGGGTGCGTGGAGTGACCTTCGTTCCTCTCAGTAACGGGTCTCGACGCCTGGGAGTACTGGCCTTCGGATTACGATCGGTGTATGAGCCAAGCGAAGTGGAACTTGCGCTTGTCCAGCGGGTCGCATCCGAAGCTGCGGTTACAGTTGACGCGTATTTGATGCAGCAACAACTCACCTATCAGCGCGACCGGCTTCAAGTGTTGTTCGATGTGACCAACGCGTTGGTATCGAAATTGCCGTGGGACGAGCTGTTTGCATCGATCTCGGACCAGCTTTCACGGATCATCAAACATGACTTTGCCTTATTGACCCTATACGATGAAGGCACCGGTCGAATTAGGCCCTACGCGCTTCACTTCACCGGGGATCAGCTTTTTGACGATGATCGGCCGGATGTCGAAGTTTCGGGCCTGCCCTCCGAAGAGGCATTGCGTTCAGGAAAAGCGGTTGTCCTGAGCCAGCCCGATTTTGAGCGCTTTCCATCCTCTGAGTATCGAAGGCTTGTGTCTCTCGGTTTTAGCGCTTCCTGTTCCATTCCACTCGTAACTCCGAACCGCACTCTGGGGACTCTGGAAGTTGCCCGCATTGATGCAGAGCCATGGATAACCGAAGATGTGGGGCTTCTGGTGCAGGTGGCACATCAAATTGCGATCGCGGTTGAGAACTCGCTTTCCTACCGCGAACTGGCCGAAACAAAGGAAAAGCTCGCCACAGAAAATCTATATCTCCAGGATGAAATCCGCTCCGACCAGAACCTCGCTAACATGATTGGTGAGAGTCCGGCGTTCCGAGCCCTGATGAAGAGCGCGCAGATTGTCGCGCCTACTGACACCTCCGTCCTGGTGCTCGGTGAAACAGGGACTGGAAAGGAACTGATCGCTCGCGCCATCCATGACATGAGCGAACGGAAGAAGCGGACATTCGTGAAAGTGAACTGCCCGGCGATTCCGGCAACGCTTCTTGAAAGCGAACTGTTCGGCCATGAAAAGGGCGCGTTCACAGGCGCCCTCGGACAAAAGATCGGGCGCTTTGAACTGGCCGATCACGGCACATTGTTCCTTGACGAGGTGGGTGAAATTCCACCCGAACTTCAGTCGAAACTTCTCCGTGCGATTCAGGAACAGGAATTTGAACGGCTCGGTAGCAATCGGACGATCCGGGTCGATATTCGCGTCATTGCGGCTACGAATCGCGATCTTAAGGCCATGGTGGAGGAAGGAAAATTCAGGAGTGACCTCTATTATCGTCTACATGTGTTTCCGATCGAGGTTCCACGGTTACGCGATCGCAAGTCCGACATCCCGTTGTTCATTCGGTACTTCACACAGAAGTACGCTCAGCAAATGAATCGGCACATTGAATCGATCCCGAAAGCGGCGATCGATGCTTTGACCGAGTACGACTGGCCCGGCAACGTCCGGGAGCTGCAACACTTGATTGAGCGCTCGGTAATCCTGACGCAAGGCTCGGTGCTGCAAGTCGCCACACCAGAGTCCCGAACCTCAGCGGAAGTCATGCCAGTGAGAGGGTCTGAGTTGTCCTCGTCATCCGAACGGAAGAAGATTCTGCGTGCACTGAAAGAAGCAAATGGCATTGTGGGCGGGCCGAACGGAGCTGCGGCGCGGCTTGGCATGAGACGGACGACGCTGCAGTCCCGGATGAAGAGACTGAACATTGACCGCGACTATCGCTGACATCCTTGCTTTTTACCTTGCAACAGATGATGGCGCCGCGACCCACGATCACACAGTTCCCGGCGTAGGCCGCTCTCTGGATTAAGCGCATCGTGATGTCATGGACAAAGTCTTCATCCATTTCGCAGGCCGGGGCCGGCGTACTGTACCCATACGGCGACGCATGGCTCATCCCCGCGATAGCCCACTGCCACCAGTGGTGCGTGTGTTCGTCAAGGCTGGCTGCCGGTTTTGGATCCACACCGGAAACGTGTGCAACGCGGTCCACAAGTTGGCGATCCAGCAATTTCCACCCCATCTTCACTGAGACGAGGCGTCCGAGTTCTGCGCCTCCGCTGCCATACTCGCGCGCGATGGTAACCACACCGATCAAAGTTCCTCCTGCCTTTCGGGCTACTGCCAGGCCTTTTTTCCGGCATCGGTTCGTGCCTCGCGGTGTTCCTCTGGCGACGCTTTCTGCAGGGGATTATCGGGTTGGGTTTTCGCTGAAGCGGCTTGGTCGCACTGTGATTTCAGCCGCAAGTCATGAAGCCACGTCATGGCTCGACAGTTGGCGGCAAGCACCGCGGCGCGGGAAACATTCAGACGGACCACGCAGTCCTGGATGGATGACCGGATTGCCACTCTCAGCACTAGAAGTGCGCGACTGAGAGCATCAAGTTCGGCGATCACTGTGCTGGGATCGGTTTGAAGAATGAAGTTGAGGCTGGACTCGCGCTCGGCAAGATCGCCCTGTTGTAGGTGATCGGCATGAGAGCAACGCCGATCCCTGTACGCGGTCTCACAGCTGCGTATGGCAGCGCCACATCTGGATACCGTACTTGTGATCGTCACCGTCTTGGCCCATTCGAAGAGCCAATCCCGGAAGGGACCGTGTCCTTCGACCGCCATGTCACAGGCATCGACGACGGATTGATCAGCGGTCGCTTGGTCACCGGTTATCAGTAAGGCGAGGCGACTCAACAGAAGCCTTTCATCCGAGAAGCAGCCCACGATCTCTGATACGGACGCGTGATCTCGGTCATCTGTAGCCTTCACGGTTGTATGAAACCAAGACATGTTCTCTTCCTTGTACTACCGTGGGGCGAGCCTCAACTCGCCCGCCTCTGGCCGGGCGAGAGCTTGTGAATGTCCCGTCGAAGGCGCTCTTTGGTCGGAGCATGCAGCTTCCCCTGGAAGGGCAAACGCAGCCGTTCACAGACACCGGCGGCGTAGATACCCTTCGCCAAAAACGCAGCGCCGATACTCTTAAACCAATTCAGCACTTGCTCACCGACAGAGTCGACGTAAGTCACGTCAGTGAGATCAACGATCAGGCCTTTCGGGACTGACGCCTTAGTGACCAGGGACTTTGCCTGCTCTGCCCAGTCACCCACGAGCCTGCCTTCCATCTTCAGAGTCGGACCATTCGCAAGTTGATGAATTTCGGCGCGAAACATTGCTTCTAGTCCTTCGCCCAGCGGCTTGTTCTGCTCTCCGTCGTATGTGAAAACGCAAGTTGCGTGCCAAGACTTCTGCCGCTATCTCATTGATAGAATTCAGCTCTTGGCAGGCGTACGTTCAGCTGATTGCACGAATGCGGGCAGTTGCATAAATGTGGGCAGATCCTCTTCAGCAGTATTGCCGATGATGAATCCCGTACTTGGCTGGCCATAGCTGCCAGAACACGCCGTATTTGGAGACGGCGGATTGCAGGCGCGAGCTCAATGCTGGAGTTGCCATTTCGACACCCGCGCCGTAAGTTGCCCAGCTTGTGGGGAACTACAAAACCCGACCAAGACTTGCTGCAACCCCGAGTGTGGTGCGGACATTGAAAAAATCAAAAGCTCCTTCGCGGGGTTACGTTTCCATGATCTACGACACCATGCCATCACCGAATTGGCAGAGTCCCAGGCCAGTGATCGGACGGTCATGTCCATTGCAGATCACGTTTCCCAAGGATGTTAGCTCACTACTCTCACGTGCGAATCGAGGCGACGAGAAAGGCGCTCGATGCTCTTGCGGCAGGGACGAAATCGGAGGGTTACGTCACAAAGAACGTCACAAAACAGGTTGAACGTGCCATTCTCTCCTCGCAACTTACTGAAAAGAATGGCGGGGACGACGAGACTCGAACTCGCGACCTCTGCCGTGACAGGGCAGCGTTCTAACCAACTGAACTACGTCCCCTCTTGCGTTTCATCGGGTTAGCTGGAAACCCTTGATTTTCCTGTCTTTTCTTACTGTCTATAGAGTCGCCTGTGTCAACCGTTTCCACCCCATATAACCGAATTCCGGGGTTTTATCGACAGGAAACTGTAAGGAAGCACGCCCCATCCAGTTCCCAATGCGAGCCCTACGACCCGGAGCATCTGTCCATGCCCCATGAATGAATTGTAGCAGACGAAATTTGGATCAGTACAGACTGGCAGAAAAGCAAGGGTTCCCTGCTGAAAGTTGACGTGGTCGGGCCTGTAAATCAAGGCACAATCTCGGGCGATGGTCGAAACTACAGCGGAGTCTGAAACCATGGACTTGAAAACATACGAGCAGATCAAATTCGAACTGGCCGAACTGATCCGTTCCGGGCAGTTCATCGCTTCCGAACGGGAGCAAGATCCGAACGGGCGATACGACGCGGAACGGCCCTGGCGTACACTGCTGACCCGCTTGGCGGAAGACCGATTCACCGTCGTCGTTGCCGGGCGGTTTAGTCGGGGAAAGTCTTCGTTGATGAATGCGGTTCCCCAGGTGGTTTTTCAAAGTCTTGCTCTTGCTCTCCTAGCTCGTGGGGATCGCTTTGTCCGTGGTTGGTTACGCAGTCCCCAGGCGGTCAAGAGCAAATCAGCAATTTCCCTGCGCGGGATTGTGCTGGATGCCGTGCGACGCGGGAACTACTTTGTTGTGCTCGACCACCGTACCATCATTTGCAAACGACTCGGCGCAATAGTGAAGTGGTATCCCGGAACTGGAACACAGAAACTCATAATGGGCAGCTTCATCGTTGTTTGGGAACCGACCCCAGCGGCTGACATCGTAAACTAAGATTGCCTTGTATCCGGTATTGCCACTTACGACGTCCTTCAGCAATTCCCGAAGCGCCGGGCGGTTCTTTATGATCACCCCACTTTTCCCGGGATCCGTGTAAGTCTTCACAATCAAAAAGTGGTGGCGGGCGGCATACTCCTGAATGGCGGTCTTCTGATTCTCGATCGAGAACTCCTGATCGTCGGTTGACATTCGGACATATTGGGCGGCGGGAATCAGGGGCGCAGCTTCTAGCAGGCTGCGGAAAAACTCGATTTGAAGCGGACGCAGCACCACGAAACACTCTTGTTTCCACAGCACAACCTGATAAGAAGAAGGCATGCGTGGAAAAGACGAGCAGCAGTTGGATGTGTTCAGCTACGTAAGCCCGGAGCAGCGAGTGCCGCAGGACCACCCCTTGCGTCCTCTTCGTGCCATGACCGATGAAGCCCTGCGGAATTTGCAACCACGATTCCACAAGCTGTACGCGAAAACGGGGCGGCCGTCGATTGCGCCGGAGAAGTTGTTGCGGGCGCTCCTGCTGCAAGCGCTGTACTCGGTGCGCAGCGAACGGCTGTTGATGGAACAGCTCGACTACAACCTGCTGTTCCGCTGGTTCGTGGGCTTGAACATGGACGACGCCATCTGGGATGTGACCGTGTTCACCAAGAACCGCGAGCGGCTTCTCGATGGGGACATTGCCGAAGCCTTCTTCCAAGCCGTGCTGCAGCAGGCGCGGGAGCGGAGTCTGCTCTCGGACGAGCACTTCACGGTGGATGGAACGCTGCTGGAAGCGTGGGCGAGTGTGAAGAGTTATCAGCGCAAGGATGCGAAGAACGCGGTTCCGCCGGACGATCCGGGCAATGCGACGGTGGACTTCCACGGGGAGAAGCGGTCGAACCAGACGCACGCATCGAAGACGGACCCGGATGCGAAGATGGCGCGCAAAGGCAAGGGCAAGGAAGCGAAGCTGAGTTACAACGGGAATCTGCTGGTGGAGAACCGCCACGGACTGATCGTCAACAGCGAGGTGTTCGAGGCCAACGGAACGGCGGAGCGCGACGCGGCGCTGGTGATGCTGGAACAGATTCCAGGAACGAAGCAGGTGACGGTGGGCGGCGACAAGGGATACGACACGGCGGATTTCGTGGCCGAGTGCCGAAATCTAAAGGTCACGCCGCATGTGGCCCAGAACCTGGAGCGGCCGGGTGGGAGCGCCATTGATGCTCGTACGACGCAACACGCCGGATATGCCATCAGTCAGAGGAAAAGGAAGCGCATTGAAGAGTGTTTCGGATGGCTGAAGACGATCGCGCTGTTGCGGAAGGTTCGGCATCGTGGAATCTTGAAGGTGGGATGGGTCTTCACCTTCGCGGCCGCGGCCTACAACTTAGTCCGTATGAGGAATCTGGCGATGCAAGCAACGTAAACCGAGGTCGCAGTGTGCTCGCAGGCCCGAAAATGAATCCGCGGGACACCAGCGGATGCAGCCAGAACCCTTCCCAAATCACAAAATCACTGAGGCTGGAGAGAATCTAAGTCGCGGAGTCCATTTTTCAGCAGCCTGCTAGGGTATTTTTCCGCTGCTGCGGCTCATTTCTAGTTTGCAAGTTCATTCGGCCCTCGATCCGCGCATGGTTGCCTCGGAGCTGGTCGGGTTACAACGGTGCAAAATGATCGCACCCTCACCAGAAGCATACGCGCTAAGCATGGGGTTGCAGAGACATTATTAACGCGGCAGATTTTTCAACGATGACATTCATCCGAATTGTTCGAACCGATTTCGCTGGCACGCGCGAAAATACGAAACTCTTGGCACGCGGGAGCGCGATTTGCGCAAGGTTGGTGTTCTCGCGCGTGCTGGCTGGAATCAGTGCGAATGATCCGCGTGCGAGCCCGTTTTCGCAATGCAAGAGCGAGCTACCTTGGAGCGTGAACTGCGGTTCCCCATTAGAAGCACAGCAGTTATCACCCCATTATTTCGGTTTTCGTAACAGGATTCGTTTTCTGACCGCAACAACTTGCTTTCGGCAACAATTGCGCTTGTACCAGCACAAAGCCTAGGTCGTATAGTGCACGATTCTTTGTGTCATGGAAGGCGATACCGACATTCTAAAGGCTGAATTAAAAACCGTCGAATGCTTTGATCGCGGCCTGATCTTCCAAGACAGCATCTCCGCTCGTGACCGTTTAGCCTACGAACTGCGCCAAGAACGCAAAGCTGAAATCGAAGCGGAACTGCGAAAGCGGAATGAGATAGGGATCGAAAAACGCGGTTAGACACTCGCGTAACCTTGTCCCGAGTTGCTCCAGGCGTGCAAAATGGTAGTGCTGGCGATGCAAAATCTGACAACACCCGGCAGGTGAATATGAAAGGCATTGTTGCTGGTATCGTGTTCGCGTTGACTGCGCAGGTGCTCGTGGGCCAAACCGCGCCGCACGTTCCGCTGGGAATCGTTTCCGATTGGTCGCACCATCATGTCCTCTACCCGGATTCGAAAGACGATTCCGCGATAGCCCGGGTCCGGAGCGATCCCCGCTGGGTGCAGAATTGGTATCTCCGCCATCGCGAGGCCTGGTGGCCGAAACACCATCGCCGGCAGCGCGAGCGTAGCCACAGAGACTGGAGCGTGCCCCTAGGGACCACCGCTTTTGAGCCCCTGTTCGACTATGCCTTCAGCCTTGCTCCCGACACGGGATACGGTACCCTCAACACGACCGACGTGGGCGGTGGTGAATTCAACGCTACCGCCGGCTTCCTGAACGTGACTGGCGGCGCGGATGTTGGAGTGTACCCGCTGTATCCAGGTGGGCCAGGCGTAGTACTCAGCCCCAGCAGGCTCTTCAATTATGATAATGATCTCTTCCCCTCAGTGGACCCCGCGATTGATACCGTGGGGGGACTTCTCTTCATCAGCGGCGGTCTGGAGATCAACCTCTTCGCCTATGGTCCCGACAGTTATTCCTTTTACGATAGTAACAAATATAACCATACGGGAAGCTCATTCACCCTGAACGCGGATCCCGGCGGAGGCCAGACCTCCCCGGCCAAATTTGTGTTTGACGTGACCGCGGCTCCAAGCTGCACGAGGGACTTCGTGGTGATGGGTATTCCAGCAACCGCGGAGTCGGGCGGTCAGGCCAACATCATCGGTTTGAACAATCTCTATAGCGGCGGCACTGGCGCACTGTGCTCGACCGGGCCAACTGTGATGTTCGCCTACGCCTCAGGCACCGGACAGGTGCCAGCTTCTGTCGCCATCTCACAGCATGGGAACCAAGTTGCCTACGTTGAGAACCTCACTACGGGCAGCTCCTACTTCCACGTACTGACCATTGGCACCACGGGGACCAACGGGACGAGCGCGACGGCGGCAGTTGTGCCGGGCAGCGCCGGGGGCAACAACGCCGTGGACCAGACAGTGCTGCTTTCGCCGGACGGCGGCATCACAAACCAAAGCTCCACGAATACCGTCTGGGTAGTTTACACATCTGACGATGACAACGATGTTGCCTACGCCACTACCTATAGCTGGGCTGGCGGTGGCTCCGGCTACCTATACAAGATCAGCAACGTATTCAATGGCAGTGCAACGCCAACGCTCGTTTGGAGCGTTCCCATCAATGCAGTTCCGTCGACTCCGGTGTACGACTGGGTATCGAATAACGTCTTTCTTACGGATAGCAACGGCCGTATCGATTATGTGACGGACACGGGCACGTCACCGTCGGTTGTTTATGGCGCGGTCTTGGCTAGCGGCACCACGTCCGAAAATGCAGTCATCGTCGATAGCACCAATCAGATGGTCTACGCTTCCTTCAACTCCAACGGGGGCAGCGCCATAGTCGTGCAGGCCCCCACGAGCATGGCGAGCACCGTCTCCGTACCTGTGGGCACGGGAAGCACGATCTACACCGGGCCGTACGAGCCGGACTTTAACAACGCCTGGTACACCGGATCCGGGACACCTCTCCTGTACATTGCTGGAACGGGCACTGGGACACTTCCGACCCTCTACAGCGTCGGGTTCAACGGCAGTGGCGTGATGAACAGCAGCGCCGACCCTACAACAGCGGCTCTGGCTACCGGCACGGCGGACTCGTCGCCGGTTACGGAGTTTTACAACGCTACGCTCGGACAGGACTTTCTTTTCGTGGGGGTTACGGACAATTGCATCGCTACCTCTGGCGGCGGAACTGCCGGCTGCGTCATGAGCCTGGACGTCACCAGTGGCTTTCCAACCGTCAATGCCAGCACCACCGCGCTGCCTGCCGCTGGAGGCACAAGCGGCATCATCGTGGACAACAACAGCAGTCTTACTGAGGCTTCGAGCATTTACTACGCGACCAAGACCGGCGCGAACCTGGTCAAAGCCACGCAGTCCGGGCTGAACTGATGCGGCCGCAACACTTTGAGGAGGTGCCGGTTTAGATGGCGCGTCCGCAGGACTGTTAGGAATTCTTGCGGTTATGTCTACAGAGGAATTGGGTGGTCTCGATTTTTCCGCAGCTCAGCGCTTGCGTCTCGAACACTCGCTCGAACCGGAAGGCGGGCTTCGTGTAGGGCTTCTTCGTTTTCTTTTCCTGAACGGTTTGCTTTTCTTCAGGTTCCGGATTCCCATTCGCCATTAAAGTTACCCCCTGAGAGGATGAATCGCGATGCTTGCTCTGACCGTTGCGGCCGCATCAAGCGCTCTTGGAGCGCACTGACCCCGTGCTCTGTTAAAGATCTCGTACTCTAATACATTGCCTGCGGCGAGGGATTTTCTGTATAAATCCCGATATCTTTTCGGAATTCGTAAATTTAATGAGACTGGAATCCGCTCTCGAGGACTTTGAGATTAATACCCTAGCAGGCTGCGGAAAAACTCGATTTGAAGCGGACGCAGCACCACGAAACACTCTTGTTTCCACAGCACAACCTGATAAGAAGAAGGCATGCGTGGAAAAGACGAGCAGCAGTTGGATGTGTTCAGCTACGTAAGCCCGGAGCAGCGAGTGCCGCAGGACCACCCCTTGCGTCCTCTTCGTGCCATGACCGATGAAGCCCTGCGGAATTTGCAACCACGATTCCACAAGCTGTACGCGAAAACGGGGCGGCCGTCGATTGCGCCGGAGAAGTTGTTGCGGGCGCTCCTGCTGCAAGCGCTGTACTCGGTGCGCAGCGAACGGCTGTTGATGGAACAGCTCGACTACAACCTGCTGTTCCGCTGGTTCGTGGGCTTGAACATGGACGACGCCATCTGGGATGTGACCGTGTTCACCAAGAACCGCGAGCGGCTTCTCGATGGGGACATTGCCGAAGCCTTCTTCCAAGCCGTGCTGCAGCAGGCGCGGGAGCGGAGTCTGCTCTCGGACGAGCACTTCACGGTGGATGGAACGCTGCTGGAAGCGTGGGCGAGTGTGAAGAGTTATCAGCGCAAGGATGCGAAGAACGCGGTTCCGCCGGACGATCCGGGCAATGCGACGGTGGACTTCCACGGGGAGAAGCGGTCGAACCAGACGCACGCATCGAAGACGGACCCGGATGCGAAGATGGCGCGCAAAGGCAAGGGCAAGGAAGCGAAGCTGAGTTACAACGGGAATCTGCTGGTGGAGAACCGCCACGGACTGATCGTCAACAGCGAGGTGTTCGAGGCCAACGGAACGGCGGAGCGCGACGCGGCGCTGGTGATGCTGGAACAGATTCCAGGAACGAAGCAGGTGACGGTGGGCGGCGACAAGGGATACGACACGGCGGATTTCGTGGCCGAGTGCCGAAATCTAAAGGTCACGCCGCATGTGGCCCAGAACCTGGAGCGGCCGGGTGGGAGCGCCATTGATGCTCGTACGACGCAACACGCCGGATATGCCATCAGTCAGAGGAAAAGGAAGCGCATTGAAGAGTGTTTCGGATGGCTGAAGACGATCGCGCTGTTGCGGAAGGTTCGGCATCGTGGAATCTTGAAGGTGGGATGGGTCTTCACCTTCGCGGCCGCGGCCTACAACTTAGTCCGTATGAGGAATCTGGCGATGCAAGCAACGTAAACCGAGGTCGCAGTGTGCTCGCAGGCCCGAAAATGAATCCGCGGGACACCAGCGGATGCAGCCAGAACCCTTCCCAAATCACAAAATCACTGAGGCTGGAGAGAATCTAAGTCGCGGAGTCCATTTTTCAGCAGCCTGCTAGGGGCGGTCCCTGGGTTGCTGGGCAGACTTTCCTATGTCGGTAAATTGGACGACGGTAATGGAAGGTACAATCACTGGGGTCTGGCGAGAGTGTATGGCGACGACGCTGCACAAGGCGCAATCCGTGCGTCTCATCGGGTGCTGCTGTATGAGGTCTTGCGGAAACCTTTGGCTGTGCTGCTCAAGGACGTGCCAACGTCATGCGCGAACCAACATCTGACGGAAAGGGAGTTCCTGGCTGCGCTGATGCAATCGCCGCCTAAGCCCTTCTCCCCAGCTGCCCTGGCGCATCTCAGGTCAGTGCTGAACGCACTTTCGGCGTTGCTTGAAAGTCAGGATATTGCCAGTCCCCGAGGCGCATCGCCACCCCGACAACCTGTCCAAGAACCTCGGCCTCCTGCGGGTATTTAAGAACTCGCACCCCAACGGGCGACAAGGGATGAGGTTGCAAGACGATGGCGTCACGCTTGACCGAGCACCAGCAACAGGTAAATCCGTCGCGCATTTCCACAAAGTAGATAGGACGCTCAAACTCCGAACGCCATGTCCCTTCCGCCACCTTGTTCTTGGCTTCGTCCACTTGCACGAAACTGCCCGGCGGAAGAATGGGATGCATGGTGTAATCGTCTGAACCAATATATCCATAGGTGTAGCTGTCGTCGGCAAACAGGCTAAGGTAAGTCATGGGCACAGTACCCCATTGCTCGATGACACGTTTCAGATCGGTTGTTTTCTGGAGCGAGAATCCGGGGTCGAGCCTGGTTGGCATCCGCACCTGGCTGACGTTGCTCAAAGCTCCGGACCGGTGCGACTTCTGCGGGTGCCCAAAGCTGATGTCGGCTGTGATGCCATCGAGGTCGAGGCCATAGAAGGACAGCAACTCCCGATACTCACGCCGATAAATAGCCGCAAACGAATAGAGCCGAAAGATACTCGGGATTATGCCTTTGGTCTCGATGTCAGACAAACGGCTGGGCGCAATCGCGAATTCCTCATTGTCGAATCTTCGCGCGATCTGCGTGCTCGCCACTTCCACGTCCCTCATGCGATATCCGAGGGTTTCTCTCAGCGCCCGCAGCTTCTGCCCACCATTCAGTTGCACAACCGCTGCCCTCCGTGGAGACATTCTATCACCGGCTCCGATGTCGCAATGAAGACGAGCTTAGACTTCGATTCCTGAATTTGGAACAGAAAAGCGCGCGTGGTTGCAGCGCGATCCCTTCCTAACGGAGCTGCACCGACACCACCTGTAGCGCCACGCAGGCCGGTCCGGGAAGCGCCTGTGCGGTTTTCGTAACAGAAAAAATCGCTGCCCATCCAGTAAGAAAGGGAGCATATACCATTCCCGCTAAATCATCGGGGTGGAAATGTATCGCGCTGATCCTCACGCAAACCAAGCAGGATTGCTTTGGGGCAAGGGCTTCTATGGGGAGCACTTGCGACGGGTGCTTGGCCATCTCAAGCGCGCCCTGGGGATGGAGCAGCGGTTGACCCTGCAGGAGTTTTATGAGCTGCTTTCGTTGGCAGAAGCAATCATGGATTTCGGGAGAATGGTCCATGCATACGACAGGCTCTCCGCGCCCGAGGTGATCGTCGAGATCGCAGAATTGGAACATCGGTTCAGAGAGACAAAGCGAAACATGAGAAAACGCGCTACTGCTGCTAGAGGACATGGGTTGTGCCGAGCCTGCCCATCGGTACGGATATTGGAAATTGGACCTAGCTGGTTTCAGCGCTCGCAAGGATCTGCCAGCAGCGTAGCGTCGGAGTTGGTAAGAAATTCCGTATCGCGTTGGGTGGGTTCGTACCGACGCCCGCGGAGCCTCTGAGTATCGTTTACAGGATTACTTGCCATTCGGGCCGATGACTAGATCGGCTTCTTCTTGAACGCCGCCTGTCGTTGACGCTGAATCGATACCTGCCATGGAAACAGCTTGAGTTTGCCAGAAATCATCCGTTTTCGCTTGTCGATGGGGTTGACCGGCGGACCCGTCAACCAGGTTAAATGGGCGACGGGTGGGTTGGACAAGGGGATCGAGGGAATCCAAAAAACGGCGCAACAGGTTCTGATCTTGGGGAGACATACCCATGAACTCAATGCCATTTCCGAATTGTGCATGACGCGTCACAACAACTCCCTTTGTGATCACTTTTTGCTCACCGAGCCAAAGCGATATGTCCAATCTCGTCCCTACATCCAGGGTGAGGACCATTTCCACATAACACCCGCCCAGGCTGATGTCGGTAGTTTCCAGGCGCATTGGCACATCCGTGCCTTCAGGTCGTGACTCGATCTGGATAGATGCCCTCACGCGCGGATATCGTCTCCGCTCTTCTTGCGAAAGATTTCGCGGCGTACTCAAGGCTTGCATCGTGATCATGGTTCGGCCTCCTCCCTAGCTCAGAACAACTCAGGCTCCGGCGAATCGCCGGAGATCAGACAATTAGCAAGCACAACACTGGATTCGAGTGCGGATGACTCTACCCGGTTCCTGCCACTTTCCTTGGCCCGATACAGCGCGGTGTCAGCTTCTTGCAATAGGCTTCCGATGGTTGCGTCAGGGGCACAGTCCGATGCTGTAGCGCCCATACTTAACGTCACCGATATTCTCCCACCCGATGTGGCAATGGGCTCACTGGAAACCAAACTGCATATTTCGTTTGCCCGGCGAGCGGTGGTGTTCAGGTCGCAATCTGGCAAAACCAGTAGGAATTCTTCACCGCCGTATCGGCCCACACTATCGTAGACTCTGAGATCTGACCTCAGTCTTCGCGCCACTTCCTTCAGCACAACGTCCCCCGCTAAGTGTCCCAGGGAATCATTGATTCGCTTGAAGTGATCGACATCGGCCAAGATGATTCCTACCGGCCCGTTCTTGCGTCGGCTGTGCGCAAGCTCTCGCTCCAGGGATGCGAGCACTTCTGCACGGTTCAGAATCCCGGTCAGAAAGTCGTGAGTCGCCGCAAACCTGAAGGACTCCCGGGAGAATACTAACTCCCGTTGAAGATCCAGGATTCTCTTGCCGGCGAGTAGACGCGCCCGAAGTTCCGAAGGTTCGAAGGGTTTCACCAGGTAGTCGTCCGCCCCGGCCTCCATCGCTTCTGCCAAGGCTTCTTTACGAGCTTGGCCGGTAAAAATCACGGTGTAGGCATACCCTTCACATGTTTCGTTTTTCCGTATTCTGCGGCACAGCTCGATCCCATCCATGCCAGGGAGCATCCAGTTGAGCAGAATGAGCCTTGGCGCATCTGGCCGCTTGAGCAATCGCCAAGCCTCCGCCCCGTCTTCGGCAACGACGAGATCAAAACCCCATTCTTTCAAAGACTCGGCGATCAGGCGTCGGTATACCGGCGAGTCTTCGGCGAGCAGTATCTTCATAGGAGTCCCAGGGCTCCTTTTCCTTTTGGTCCTGATATACGTTTCCACTTATACAATGCAGTTTCGACCGCCAGAACTAGACCTGCCGAATCGTTATCCAACATCGACTCGGACTTCTGCCAATAGGCCGCTGCGCCAGCTTCCACGAGCTTCTCTTCGTTCGTTTGAGAGAGGCCGGAGAACACGATCACCGGAATGTGTGCGGTAAGCAGATCTTGCTTCAATAACCGCAGCACATCATGCCCTGCTATTTTGGGCAATATCATATCCAGAAGGATGAGGTCGGGCATTCTGTCGTGAACCACACGCAAGGCCTGTTCGCCATCTGCGGCGCAGACAACCTCGTATCCGGCCCTGACAAGCGCTCTTTCAGTCTTGACCCGTAAGAGCCTACTATCCTCGACTAGAAGTATCTTTGTCTTCAAGATGTGCCCCTACCTCTTGTTGCTGCACGCCAGTCGCCACGGCCGTGAGAGGCCCGAGAGCGAGGCATCTAAAGGTGTTATCGCAAGATCCCTGGGGCGGGCGGCAGAAGGTTCTTTCTGAAATCCAGAAACTTTCCGTTTGCCAGACGAATAGAATCAGGAGCAATGACCCGCTGGCCCGAGACCATGACTATGGTCGTTTCCCGACGGATTGGGCGATCGCATTCTTGGCTTTATGGCGTGCCGGGAGGCTTGCTCCAAACCTCAGCGGGCGCGCGTTATCCCGGCTCAGGCGGGCGGAAGCGCAGATTGGCTCAGGGTCGGCATCGACATAGTACCCGGAACCTGTTCCAGTATCACCCGCGTCGCCCCCCGCCGTCCCTTGGCTTCGGCCGCTTCGCGGAATTATCCACTTGAGAGACCCAATGGAATGACGGCCAAACTAATTGTCAAAGATAATCGACGTTGGTAATTACCTCGACGTTTTTTACGAAAGCCGAACAGATCAGATTCTTTGGCTTTGCGCAACCCTGACTTTGGTTATAAATAGTCATGAAACCCAGTCAGCCATCTTCAAAAGGCAGCAAGAAGAAGCCGTACACTCCGCCGTCGTTCAGGATGGAAAAAATCGCAGACACATCACAAGGACATCCGCTCAAGCAATCATTGGGAAAGTCGGCTAAAGCCAACTAGCCCGAATTCCCGTAGACTCCCTGCGGATCGAGTACAGCATCTGCAGCAACTGCGCCCGCTGCAAACTTCTCCGGCGCAATCGAGGGCCCGACTACCGCTGACGGGCATAGCGTCGAATCGCTTCCTCCTCAGATCTCTTCCTTGTCGGAAGAGCACGGATTCCACTCCACCGCCTAGAATCTTTGTACTCCTTGCTGGGATCGAACTTCAACCCACCGTTCCAGCATCGGCGAGCCTCCCTTTCGCAACCGCTTTTTCACTGCAGAACCCACTCTGAGTTTTTCTCTACAAACTGGAAACCATACCGCTGCCAAGGTGCACCCGGCGCCTCCTGGCGCACCACCTGAGCCTTGCCCACAAAGCATCCCGTTCCCGAAGACAAGAAAACTTCCACAATGGCACCGTGCACCAAGGATGCAATGCAGTTGCAGAGGAAACCTCCTGCGCTCACATTTTCCGTGGCGGTCAGCTCCTCAACCATCTTTCCGGCAGCGTCGGTCCCTAGCAGCCTCAATCCGATCTGCATGCGCACGCGCACATGAGCGCGGCGCTCGGGACGCGGGGCTTGGGTCTCCTGCAACAGTCTCTCCTTGAGTTTCTTAAAATCGATTGGCTTCTCAAAATACGCGGTTGCCCCTAGGTGCTCACAATGCTCTCTGTACTTCATTCCAGCCTCGCCGGTAATGATGAAGATCGGAATGCGACAGGTGTAACTCAGAGACCGCAGGCTCTGGCAGAGCTGGAATCCCGAGTACTTCGGCATCATCAAATCAAGAAAAATGGCATCCGGTCTGTGTTCAAGCGCCAACGAGAGCGCTTGTTCCGGCTCGCCGGTATCGATGATTTCATATGCATCGGCCAGCCGCATTCGAAACAGTCGGCGCATGGATTGATCGTCATCCACGATCAAAATCTTAGGCATTCAGGTTCCTCCTCCCGAATTGAATCACGAGAGCCCTGCAGGTTGGACACCGGCGCCCTGATCGTCGAGAGTCTCGCGGATCTTCTGGGCTAGGCCTTCGCGCGTAAACGGCTTTTGCAGAAAACGAGACCCAGATTCAAGCGCACCTGCTCCGCTGAAACTCTGCCCGGTATATCCCGACATATACAGGACCTTGACTTCTGGCCGTGCCGCAGTCACTTGACTTGCTAATTCAGGTCCATTCATCCCGGGCATTACGACATCGGTGAGAAGCAGATGAATGGGGCCCCTATACTGCCGGCCAATCTCGACCGCATCGTGCACGCTCTTGGCCTCGAGCACCGTATAACCACAAAACTCCAGAAGCTTGCGCGTCAACCTTCGCAAGGAGGCCTCGTCCTCCACCAACAGAATGGTTTCATCCGCATGGATTGTAATTGACACGCTGGGGGCTGATGGTTTCGGCTCGATTGGTTCCTCTACGCTTGGCAGGTAGATTTTGAAGGTCGTCCCGTGGCCTAGTTCGCTGACCACGTCGATGTAACCGCCACTCTGCTTGACGACGCCGTATACCGTGGACAGACCCAGCCCCGTGCCCTTACCCTTTTCTTTGGTCGTGTAGAAGGGCTCAAACATCCGGCTCTGTGTGACCGAGTCCATCCCGACGCCAGTGTCGGTCACCGAAAGCAGCACGTAGTGTCCCTGCCGCACTGGAAACGAGTGGCTTTGGGCAAATGCTGGGTCGATTTCTTTGTTATGGGTCTCGATGGTCAGCTTACCGCCTTGGGGCATGGCGTCGCGGGCGTTCACCGCCAGATTCATAACCGTTTGTTCGACTTGGCTCACGTCGGCCTTCACTCGCCCCAATTCAGGATCGAGCGTGGTTGTCAGTTCGATATCTTCACCGATCAGTCGGCAGAGCATCTTTTCCATGTCCGACACAACCACATTGAGATTTAGTACTCGTGGTTCGAGGACTTGCTGCCGGCTGAACACCAGAAGTTGACGGGTGAGCTCGGCCGCCCGACGTGCAGCGCCGAGGACTTCATCGACACAAGTCCGAAGAGGATGGTCCGGTTCCAACTGCTCCTGCATGACTTCGCTGTAACCCGTGATCACCCCCAGCAAGTTGTTGAAATCGTGAGCGATGCCTCCGGAAAGCCGCCCCACCGCCTCCATCTTCTGGGCTTGATGAAATTGCCCTTCGAGCTGCCTTCGCGCGGTGATATCCCGATTCACGATGACAACATGCTCAACCTTGCCCTCCGCATTCAGGATGGCGCTGGCGGTCGATTCCAGATTGCGCCAACTCCCATCTTTGTGGCGCATCCGGTATTCGATTCTCCGGCCCACGCCCGCCAGAAAGGCTTCTTTGGACGCCTCTTCCACCTCGGCACGATCGTCCGGGTGGATTTGCTCAAAAGGCGATGAAGACTGAAGTTCTTCCGTGGTGTAGCCGAGAACCTTCTGGTACGAGGGGCTGTTGTAAAGGCGGTTTCCCTGGGCATCCACAACTGCAATCAGGTCCGCAGCGTTTTCAGTAATAAGGCGGAAAAGCTCCTCACGTTGCAGGAGCCGGCGGCGAAAGCGGTAAATCTGGAGTTGTTGATAAATGATGTAGACGTCGAAAATCAGGACTAGAGCCACCAAAGCGCGAACTGCGTTGTTCAGTTGGAAGTTTTCAGTCGATTCGCCAGCCAGACGCAGCGTGGGGATGACAAAGGACACGATCCCCAAGGTCAACAGAAGCATAACCAGCATGGCCGACGACCAAAGCCACCACTGGCGCCGCTCGATCCGGCGGACGTAAGACCCAGGACCATTGCCCTCAAACGATTTGTCCGGGGTCAAGTTTCGTTCTTCTTTCGTCATCACCCCCCCGCGAGATCCAGCCGCCGCTGACATGCGGTCTGGGGTCTACGCTTTCGCCTCGGTGGAGAAAGCCTAGGATAGCTTCGGATTCAGAAGTGAAGAGGAAAGCCCATCCTTTGTTCGGTTTTTGGAACAAGAGGCTGTTTCTCCCTCGGCACCTCACCGCCCGCGAAGCGCCTTGGACAGACCGTGGCCACATGCAATCACAATTTCTCGGTGGGTCACGCACGATGAAATGCAAAATTATGCCTGGCTACTGGTGGTCGCGATCACATCGTTTGCTCTCGCCCAATCGAAACTTGTGCGCCAGGGGTTGTGGTTCTTTTGCCCAACCTCGCGCAGTCCCCGCCTCCTAAATGTCTAACTTCTCCCGGTGTTCTCGGCGGACTGAGGAGGGGGTCATCCCGCGTTTTTGAAGGCGGACTAACGACGTCTGGCAGGCTTAGGCTTCGGGAGATGGCGAAGTCCCGGCAATTTAATGACGCCGGAATGGTGACAGAAACCACAGGTGGAAACACCACCGGAAGACGATCGGGGGGCAGTTTTCTTGTGTTTTCCGAGCGCTCTACATCCCTTTTCCTCAAGGTACGAGGCCCGTCCTAGCAAGGATAGGGTAGTAGGTGGCCGGGCAAAGAGCCGTAGCTAGGGCGCTGAAACCTACGCCTCCAAGTCAGCTTTGGACCTGAAAGGCGTCTGCCAATCTCTGCACTGCATGATCAAGAAAACGATGAAGGAAGAAAGGCCACCACATCCCCACGTGAAACTACGTCCTGACTGAGATTACATCGGTAACACACGGGGTGAGAAATCGTTAATGTCTTCGAACACGGCACAATAGCATTATTAAAGACTTCTAACGCCCGGGCTGCAGGGCCGTCTAGAGAGGCAGGGAGGTCGAGAACAGGTCGAGAACAGTATGGCCGACGGTCGCATTCTTGTTGTTGACGACGACCCCAAATTGTTGGCCGCCGTCAAAAGATTTCTGGAAAACCGGGGTTTTGAGGTAGTTGCAGGCACCTGCTGTCGGCAGGCCGAAGAAATCTACAGCGGCTCCAAGCCTGACGCGGTGGTGACGGACTACAGCCTGCCCGACGGAAACGCTCTGGAGATGCTCCCTCGCTTACACACCGTGGACGCTTCCATCCCGATCATCATTATGACCGGGCATGCCTCGATCGAATTGGCTGTGCAAGCAGTCAAGCTGGGCGCCGAGCACTTTCTCACCAAGCCAGTCGATTTGGCAACCTTGGCAGTGATGCTGGAGAGAAGTCTCGAGAATCAGAGGAACCGCCGCAAGCAGGCTCTTGATCACAGCCGGCGAAGCCGCGATGGAATCAACCCTTTCCTTGGAACCAGTGCTCCCATCCGGCAACTGGAGGAGATGGCGATCCGGGTTGCTTCCGCAGATAGCCCGATTCTCATCCAAGGGGAAACCGGAACCGGAAAAGGCGTTCTCGCCCGCTGGATTCACGAGCACAGCGGCCGCGCCAAGGAATCCTTTGTGGATCTTAACTGTGGTGGTCTGACACGCGACTTTCTCGAGACCGAGCTGTTTGGCCATGAAAAAGGCGCGTTCACAGGAGCCGTCCAGACCAAGGCCGGCCTGCTGGAGATTGCACACAAGGGGACCCTTTTTTTGGACGAAATCGGAGATGTCGATCTGCAGGTCCAACCCAAGATTCTCAAGGTTCTGGAGGAAAAACAATTCCGGCGCTTAGGCGACGTACGGGACCGGCGCGTCGACATCCGACTGGTGGCCGCGACGCATCAGAATCTGAGCCTCCTCATGCGGGAAAAGCGCTTTCGGAGTGATCTGTTTTTCCGGATCAGCACCATCCCACTCGTTGTCCCGCCCCTGCGTGAGCGCGTCGAAGACATGGCGATGCTTGCAACACACCTGCTGGGACGGCTGTCGGCAGAACTAGGCTGTGGCGGCGTCGAGATCACGCCGGAAGCGATGCGGCGCCTGCAGAGCTACTCCTGGCCCGGAAACATCCGCGAAATGAGAAACGTGCTCGAACGTACGGTGTTACTCACCGGCAATCGAGTAATTAGCGAAAAGAATCTGCATTTCGACGAAACTGAGTTGCCGGAGTCAAAACCCGATCATCTCGGAGAGACTCTGGAAGAGATGGAGCGCAACCACATCAGCCAGGTCCTGCTGTCTGAGGGAGGCCGGGTTGAGGCCGCGGCCAAGCGACTGGGGATCCCGCGCAGCACTCTCTACGCCAAGATCAAACAGTACAAGCTTGATCGATGTGCTCAGGCCGCTTCATCCAGTTCCTTTTAGGCTAGGTCTTAACGACTTCTGGAGTCTGGACGCGCTTCCCGTTCCTGGAGTTCTGCCCCTTCGATTTCTGCATTGAAATTCCCCTAAATGCTTTAGCTTCAATTTCATCCATTTGCCCGGAACAATTGGCCGTGCCCTTGCAGTAAGAGTAGCCGGTGGTACCCGGGAAGGGGGTTCCGGGACAAACTCGATGTCTCCAAAATGGACGGTGGTACACCTCCCCCACCGTGTTCGCAATACGGCAGTGCAGGATTGCTAAGGGGTGAATGCATGACCACGAAGAATGGCAATGCGTGCGGTCGGGGTGCCGGGGTCACTGACAGACAAAACAAACCTTGTGAAACGGACCGGGTCGGCCGCGCACCGCTTATGGGAACGGTCCTCATCGCCGATGACTCGCGCGTTCATGTGCAGCTGTTGACAGGGTGGCTGCAGGATCTCGGGCTGGAGGTCATAGCCACCTTCGATGCAATCCAGGCTTGGGTGACGGCCATGCGCACCCAGCCGAACATGATTATCCTGGACATTAACATGCCTGGAGGCTCGGGAATTGACGTGCTGAAGCGCTTGAAAAATTCAACCAAGACTCGGGACATTCCAGTACTGGTTATAAGTGGAAACGCCGGACCAGATATCCGAGACCTAGTAAAACGCCTGGGCGCGGTTGAACTGCTGCAAAAGCCACTCGGCTGCGAGGCTTTGTGCGACTTCGTCTCTCGGCTCGTCGTTTCGCCCCCCAACAAGTAAAAGGTATTCTTCAAGTCATGGTTGGCATCGCCTTTGGACGCGCAGATGCGAATACGTGTGTTAATGACCCGGATGCACGGGTGCCGTGTTCAGATGTTTAGATCTCCGGTCGCACTTTTGGCGAGGAACCGTCGGGCTGCAACCGAAACTGAAACTTCGAGAACTGTGCGACATCGCGCTTTAATGCGGACGAAAGACCGTTCCATTTTTCACAAGCACCAGAAAAGCGTTATTCCAACAAGTCCAGAGTCTCGCAGGCTCTTTGAATTAGGTCATTCGCGGCGGCGGCGGTCATGGCGAATCCGCAGCGATTCCCTAAGCGGCAACAAAAGAAATGCCCTTAACTTCAGCGAAACAGTCTCCCATTGCACGGGAAATCCCACACTCACCAATGCACCGGTTGTCCAGGAACCGTCTACGAATAATCCCCCAAGCTCCGCTACACTGATATCAAGAGTGCGCCAACCAGCACAGTCGCGTCCTGGTGCTGAGAATCAGCGGTCCATCGAAAGAAGATCGCGGATGTCGCCGCGACATCGCCGCGCTCGCCCTGTTTCTCGCGACTACGCATAACGTCATGCTTAGATCGCGGCCGTGGAGATTGCAGGCAGAAATTGGGTGTTGTTACGAAAACCGGACAGAGCTCGATTGCTCCCCGCCATCGCACTTCGGGAGAATCGCCGGAACAGCGCTGGAACGGCGGTGTGTCAATCGAGAGAGTGCAATCCTGATCGAAGCGAAAACAAGCAGCGGAAAACGAAGGCAGCCGTGCTGGCCTCCCCGGGGAGTGCCCGGTACTTTCACGATTTGGTCGCGGCCTCATCGAGGACCGAGCGCAATTTGGTCAGCAAAGACCTCCTGGTAAACGGCTTGTGCAGTACATATGCGTCCGACTCCGGCACACCGGCGCGATTGATGAAATCGCCCGCGTATCCAGACATGAACAGAACCGCCAGTTTTCGTTCTGGTCGAAGATGGCGCAGATGCACGATCAGCTCGCCTCCGCTCATCCCGGGCATGATCACATCCGTCAAAACCATGTCGATGGAACTAAGGTGCCCGTTTGCGATTTCGAGAGCCGCCTTACCGTCGGCCGCTTCCAGGACGGTATAGCCCGCGCCCCGTAGCATCTGGGCAGTGAGCGCCCTCAAAGAGCTGTCATCTTCAGCGAGAAGGACGGTTTCGGTTCCGCGATCGAATACCAAATCGAGTCGTTCGGAAACCAGCGTCTCGGCGGGGCTGTCAACCCGGGGAAGATAGATCTTGAACGTCGCGCCCTGCCCGGGTTCACTGTAAGCCCATACGTAACCACCACTCTGCTTCACGATTCCGTAAACGGTAGAGAGACCCAATCCGGTTCCCTTGCCGGGGCCCTTAGTCGTGAAAAACGGCTCAAAGAGCCGTGATCGGGTCTTTGCGTCCATTCCGCAGCCTGTGTCACTGAAGGAAAGCATCACATAGGAACCGGGACGGAGACTCGGGTGCTGTTTCGCGTACATCTCGTCCAGTTCGACATTGGCGGTCTCGATGGCAATCTTTCCACCCTCCGGCATAGCGTCTCGGGCATTCACCGCCAGGTTCATCAGCACTTGTTCAATCTGACCTAAATCCGCTTTAACGCTGCCTAGCGGCTCGCCAGGTTTCAGACTGAGCGTAATGTCCTCACCGATCAGCCTCAGCAACATCTTACTGACGTTGTGCACGACGCCGTTCAGGTTCAGAATTCTGGGTTCCAGTACCTGCTGCCGGCTAAAAGCAAGCAGCTGCCGCGTAAGGGCCGCCGCCCTCTCTCCGGCCTGCTTGATTTGATCCAAGCATTTACAAACGGCTGTTCCAGCTGGCGTCGTGTCCTTCGCAAGCTCGCTGTAGCCCATCATGACCGAAAGCAGGTTGTTGAAGTCGTGCGCAACACCGCCCGCCAGCCGGCCCACCGCTTCCATCTTCTGCGCCTGCCGAAATTGCTCTTCCAAGCGGCGGGCATCGGTGACGTCGAGTGTGTTGGCCAGCACACATGGTTCCCCATCCAAAACGATGCGTTCGGTCGAGATCTGCACGCGGCGTTCCTCGCCGGATTTCGTGCGGAAACGAGTTTCCACAGTTTCCGTCGGTTTAGTCTGGTCCAGCTGATGCACCATCTGGCTTCGATCCTCAGGATCAACCCAGATCCTCAATTCCTGCGCCGTTCTGCCAACGATCTCTTCGCGTTGATACCCAATCATCCTGACGAAGGCGTCATTGGCATCGACATACCGCGCCTCTTTCTCGGTGCTGATCGTGATTGCCAGCGGACTGGAGAGGAATGCCGTCGCGAATCGTTCCTCCGACTGCCGAAGGCTTTCCTGGTTCTTCCTCTGCTCCGTGACATCATGGGAGAGAATCAATTCGGCATCGTATCCACCCATGCTGATCGGATGGCTAGTGATCTCAACCAGAATGACCGTTCCATCCCTTTTCCGGTGCCTCCACAGCTCGGCTCCGCTCAGCCCCGCTACTCTCTTGGATACAGAGTCCATCAGCTTAGGAACCTCCACCTCGGGCCTGATATCCGTAATCGTCATCGAGAGAAATTCCTCTCGCGAGTAGCCGTAGTGGCCGATGGCCGCTTCGTTGACCGCAAGAAACTTGAGGGTGGCGGAGTCAAGAACCCACATGGGCATGGGGTTGCTATCAAAGAGAAGCCGATATTGGTTTTCGGAGGCGTTCAGTGTCTCGTTCGCTATGCCGAGTTCCAGCGTGCGCTCGCGGACTCGAGCCTCTAGAAGCTCGTTCAGCTTTCTCAATTCTTTCTGGGCGGCGTCTCTTTCTGACAGCCCTGACTCCAGGGATCGCAAATATTGTTCGGACTCTTTTGCCTTGTGCACCGTCTGCAGAATTCGCGGCACGATGAGGGGGAGGATGATCGCAGTAGTCATCGAGGCCGCTGCGGTGAAGCCCTTTACGATTGCTGACAAGACGTAAACCGGAAGCCATACGGTCACTACTTCCATGAGATGCGTAAATCCGCAGGCCACGATGAACAGTCCGAAGGCGAGAAACATCCAGTGAAAAGGTATTTCACGGCGGCCTCTGTAAACGAAATAGGCGAGAGTTATCGATATTGCGAGATAGGAGACGCCAATCAGAGAGTCCGTGATGACGTGACTCCACACCAGGGAACCGCTTCCCAGGTAGCAATAGAAGTGCGGCAGATAGCCGGTAGAGAGGATGCTCTGTCTTAGCCTGGACCAAGCGACAAACAAGGTGAGCAGGACTAAACAGGCGCCAACCCCGTAGTAACGCAACCGCCAGTCTGCCGACTCAAGTGATCCTGGTGTGGAACGACGGTCAGGAGACTGCGGAGAAGGTGCGGATAACATCTTTCATCCCTCGTAGCGCTGATGCGCGGAGGCACGCGTGCGTTCGCCCTGACGATTTCGCCAAGGAGGACATCACACATCGATTCTCCGAAGACCGGGGCCCGTTACCGCGCAGCCATCACCACTTGTCATAACATCGCAAAAATAGCCGCTTCTGTGGATCGCACCACACTCCTTGTCCTGATTTTGTAACACCATCGTAGTCGCAAATAGGACACCGAAAACCTCTGGCACCATCAATCAGCAGGTATTGCGTGAAATCAACCTCCGAAATCGCCCACTTGGACGCATTGGCGTTCCTGTATGACCACGAGAGCGAATTGCCATATTGGCTTCGCGGGCTAGCCTATGGCCAGTTGGTCGACGTCGCGAAAATGATGATTGCGTGGCGCTCGGCCTCTCACGGACAGCAAATAGCGCCCATCGAAGAAGTCGAGCAACGAGAAATTATTCGCGCAATTACTCTCTGCGATGGTGACGTTACGAAGGCCGCCAGGGCGCTCAAAATGGGTAAAACGACGATATACGCAAAATTGAGGCGGTGGGGCCATTCGATGGAAGACCGTCTATCGATCCACCAAACATCTGGACTGGCGCAGGGAGCGCGAGGAGTTCGAGATCGATCGAATTCCGGTCTTTGATTCAGGATGTTTAGTGGTGTTCGAGGCTTCTCGTGGTCAAGTTGGGGGCTCGAACCCTACAGTATCCTTCCTCTGGCCATCTATTTCGACTCCGACTTGACGCCCCAATTTGTTACGAAAAACGAACTGAGACGTGAAATGGCGGATTTCGGCGGGTCCAGGACAGAAAATCAGCACGCATGGGCCCTGCCCAGGATGATTAGGAAACCATATCTTTCGAGCGATTAGGCCAGCACTGCCGGTTGCGAAGATCAAATTTGAGCTCGGCTGACATTTGTGAAACTTCAAGGGGACAATTTCGAATGCGCGATTACCACCCAAGGAGGAGAGGATGCAACCGACGGGGGGCCAAAAGCTCCGGTCACTGAGAGAAGCGCTTGGTTATACCATGCGGGATGTGGAGGCTGGCAGCCTGCAGGTTTCGCGCAGGCTTGGAAACGAGGAATTCGCCATTCCGCCCAGTCGCCTATGTGACATCGAGACGAAGGGAGTTGTTCCCAGCATCTTTCGCTTCTACACCCTGGCGGCGATTTATCAGTGCGATTATCGCGAGCTATTGTCGTGGTATGGCGTGGACCTTAGCCACTTTTCTGCAGATCTTATTCCCGCAGCGCCGAACCGCTCTCATCTTTCTCACGTTGTAGACGGGGTAAAAGAGGTTCTCATTCCCGTTCGGCTGGACCCGACGTTCACGCTTGCCAAAACCACGAACATCGGCCGCATGATCGAACGATGGGGTGTAGTGCCCCTTGCGTATCTTTCCGCACTCGTGGATGGCCGGTACTCCTACGGGTACATCGGAGCTGAAGACTTCACGATGTACCCTATTCTTCCGCCGGGTAGTTTTGTGCAGGTAGATGAAGACAAGAATAGGGTCGCTGAAGGTGTTTGGCGGTCCGAGTTCGAGCGTCCTATCTACTTCGTCGAGACCCGTGATGGTTTTGTCTGCTCCTGGTGCCAAGTCAGTCGGGATCGCATACTCCTGCAGTCGCACCCATTGTCACCCGTCCCCGTTCGCACTCTCAAGCATCCCCAAGAGGCGGATGTCGTTGGGCAAGTGGTGGGAGTAGCGATGCGTCTCGGGGGCTGGCAGACGCTCGATTCTGCACCAAAGCAACGAGAGAGTGCATAAGTCTGAAATGCTTTCTGAAGCGCGCACTTCGACCGTGCTGCGCGCCTCAGGCCGGATCCCCGCCTGGCCGAACTGGGGCGGCAGATGGTCGCCGGTGCGGTTCGCTTGCGCCTAGATGCGTTGAGAGCAAGTGGCGACTCTTCGTTGCAGCCAGTTTCCCCGATTTACCCCAATGCTGTCCGCGCATTCCCTATTTGAGCGGTGCGCGCGTCTATCCGTTTACTGTTGCGCTGCAGCACGCTTGACCGCGCTCGAAAACGACCTTCATAGCTCGTATCCAGCGGCGGCTCTGGTCAGCCCTACGAAACGCCTAATCCCGCCAGAAAGCCGAACATGAGTGACCCGGACGCTTCTTCCTAGGGTGGAAAGCGCTCGCCAGTGAGGTTCACGGAGGCAGCCAGGCCCTTTGTTCTGTTCTTGGAACAAGAATCATTCTTCTGCTCGGAACGCCACTTTAGGGTCTCAAATACTGTTAAGCATCAGCTGGTTGTCTGTGGACCAAGGAGGTACACGCGTGGGTACAGGGAATGCCTATCCAGACTCGTTAGCCAATGGTGGCTGCAACGCCCACAAGTCGCTGAAGACCTATAACGCTCCGCAATTCAAAATCCTGACACCAGAACAGGCCGCAGTAGAACTCAGAGCCAAAGCACTGCCTGGAGAATGCCGGCGCCCAGCAGCTCTTGAGGATGGCAACACAGTTAAGCGGAAAAGCAGGGGGCAATGCCGTTTGAACAAAGTCTTACCGGAAGCACAGGCTTCCGAACTCTAAGGGTAAAGTCCATGGAGTTACATTGGATCATGCGGTTGGGCCGTATACGTGATGTGGTTGGTCATCTTGTTTCTGCCCTCCCTTTGAGTGGATCCGGGCTGAACGCCAAAGTGCGAGAACAGGAGCTTGAACAGCTTGCACATGCTGTCTTGGAATATGGGAAAATGCAATGTGCGCTTTCTCCCCACGGCATAACGGTGGTACTAGTCGACGTGACGGAAGTAGCCTTTCGTTTCCGGGAAACCAGGCGCGTTATCACCAGAACTCTCAAGTTGCTGGAAACCCACGGCCTCGCCGAGCCCACCGAACTTCCCCTACTTTGGAGGCTCTATGTCGCAGACCTTGACCAGCATGCTCGTGGCGGTGATGCCGCCTGACTGATCCGCGGACGCGCTCAGTGAGCGTTCTTAACATGCATCAGAGAAGTCTTAATGCGAGTACGGGCCGAACCAAGGGAGGTGCTAATGGAGGGGGATCACGCATTACAGAGAACCTTCGTGGGAGATTACTCGATAGCGGATGAGGACCGACAAAGGCGAACGGGTGTCATCGCCAAGTTAATTGGGGCGCGCTGCGAAGTTGAAGATGTCCTCCTGTCAAGGCGCGGATCCACGGTTCTATCGGTCCAGGAGCGTGTTAGCCTTTCCTTCCTGGTGAAGGCGATCGACACCATCGTGCGGCGAATTGAGGAGTGCTGATTGTTTGTCGCCTGAAACGTGTGAGACCTGCTTATCCTCTCAACCAAGCTACCTCGTCGGTCCGGACTGATCCGAGAGTCTCTGGTTCCGGCGACTGAAATCGGGCAGATGCAGTGAGCGGGGCGAACACCGGTTGCGACACCATGACGTTTCGTCTTCCTTCGAACCGCGGAATGACCATCCGTATTGTTGAAATGTCGGTCCCCAATAGGAGCACACTGGGTGCCTGATCACTCCTTGTGGTCGTACAAGCCGTTAGTCCTTGATCGCGATGGTGGTGGCTTCGACATTCCAGCCATCGACCACCAGTTCCAAGGGTTTCTGTAGGGAGGCCTTAGTGAGGTAGCGTGCACTGATGGTTTTGGATTCGCCGGGCATGAGGGTCAGGTAGTTATCCTCCCATAACACCGGCAGAATTTCCTCTGTTGACCCGGAAATACGGATTCCGACATGAATCAGAAAGGCAAGATTTTTCGATGGATTGTGCAGGCTTACGCGAACCTGGTCGCGGGCTGCGCTCTTCTCTCTCGTGGCCGAGGCTTGCAGTTTGATGTTTGGCAATTTGTTCAGCACGGTCAGATCTTCGAACGTCTTGACCGGAGTGAAGGCGGAATCGGGCGTGTTGTCCCAGTCCAGCACAGCTAGCTTGGCGGGCAGCCAATAGAAGTTCGAGCTGACTTCCTTGCCGGCAGGATCGGTTAGCGCCAGCTTCAGAAAGTAAACGGCGCTCTGCGATTGAGAAGGGGGATCCGGCAACGTCAGCACAGTCGCTGAACTATCGGGTCCGGCATCCGCCTTCACTTCGCGCGAGAAGAGCTTCTGCAGATTGAAGTCAAACGCCTGCGCGGTTACCGTCAACCCGGTGGCGGATTGTTGGCTGGCGTTGATCACGACCACGCCGCGGTCGTCATAGGAATACTGGACGTGCAGTGGCTCGCAAGCCTTCTTGGTGCCGAAATAGCCGCCGGCTGGATACATGTAGTAGTCGTAGAGGTGCCAGTAAGTCGAGGGCCACGCGTTGTTCAACGTCCACTGAATTACGCCGGTGGATCTGTACTTGTTGCGGCCATAGGCTTCGAACATGGCGCGCTCTCCGTCATAGGCAATGGCTTGTGCCTTGCGAAGATAATCTTCGAGTCCTGACGGTGACCCATAGGTTGCATTCAACGCTTCGTTGAAACGGCTAAGGTCTTTGAAGCGCTCACCGGCGCCGTGGAAGTTCCAGAACTCGTCGACTGGCCAGAGGTGCTCTTTGGGCAGCATCTTTTTCAGGCTCTCCAGCGGAGGAATCGCCGGACCGGGCCCGGTCTCGGTGTTGTAGCCCCACCCGCCTCCCCACTTCGATTTATCTTCCAGCCAGTAGGATGGAGGCTCGTAGTCGTAGGGCCCTGTCATCTTCACACCTGACTTTCCTGTCAGGGTGGTGGATTGGTCTGACGCCGAAGACACAACCGGATTTGGCCAGCCCACCTGCTTTTCGACTTCGAGATAGGCGCGCTCCACATCCGGCGGTGGCGGCCCGTCGCTGCCATTCAGCCAGGTAAGCATGCTCGGGTGCGAGCGCATCTTGAGCAGTTCGGTGCGCAGTGAGTCGGTGGCAACGTCGAGTGCGCCGGGAAGCCATTTGTCCCACTGTTCCCAGACGTCGCAACAACACCAGCCCGCCATGATCAGAATGCCGTACTCATCGGCGAGATCGTAGAACTCGTCGGTTTCGAGTTGGCCTTCCTGCCGGATGGTGTTCAGATGCATCTCGCGGACATACTGAAAATGAGCTTCATATTGCTCGTGCGTCATGGGACGCAGCAGCATGTCGTGGTCCCAGGCGCCGCCGCGGATCAGAATCGGCTTGCCGTTGACCCGGAACAGCCGGTAGTTCTGCGGCGTCAGCTCCGAGGTCACCTCGCGGATGCCGAAGCGAGTCTCCTGTTCATCGGATGACTGGCCGTTCGCTAGGAAGCGCACGGTGAGCCAGTGCAGGTTGGGCGTTCCCATCTCCGCTGGCCACCAGATTTTCGGATTCTTGATTCGCAGTTGCGGGTATTGCTCCGGAGTAAACGTGGCGGAGAGCTTCTCGTTTGGCTGTAGCTGAATTTTCTGTTGAAGATGAACGCCGTCAAATGCGGCTTCCAAAACGCCATCGATCGGTTGCGCCGTCGCGTTTTGCAATTCGGCCCTAACAGTCAGGTCCGCCTGCTTCAGAGAATTGTCGGCAAAATGCGTCATGACTGCCGGGTAGCGCACGCTAACCGGGCCACTGGCGCTCAGAGACACGTCGCCCCACAAGCCCATGTTCTTGTCTGGAGGAGTGGGGTTCCAGTCCACCCAGTTGACGGCCAAGTCAGCGGGGGTTGGAGCGAAGACCTCGGCCGCAAGCACATTGGCTTTGCTAGGCTCAGCGTAGGCCGTGACATTGAATTCGTAGATTCGGTAGGCGCCTGCGATGTCCCTCTTCTCGGTGAGCATGTGTCCGTTCAGCCAAAGGTTGGCCCGATTGTTGATTCCCTGAAGATGGAGCCAGACGCGTTTTCCCTTGTAGCCCAGTGGCAGTTGGAACTCAGTGCGGTACCACCAGGAAACCGCGTAGGGGCTATCCTTCGACATGGGGAAACGGTTGAAGGAATTCAGCCCGATCGGATAGGTCATGCCCGGCAACTGGCGCAGGTTCATGCCGAAATTCGGATCGGGAAACTCGCCGTTCGCCACTTGTACGGCGAGCACGGTGGAGGGTACGGTTGCCTCATACCAGCCTTCGATGTGGAAACCTGGCGAGGAAATGGCCGGACCCTCGGCGCTGACCTTGGCCGAGGACTGTACTCGCCATCCTCGCTTTAATTTGAGCGCGGGTGGACTGACTGTGCCCGACAGCACCGCCGGCGACATGATCATAACGAAGATCGCAAGAAGTATGAACGGGTGGAAAAGTGCAGCCTGAATTCCGGATGTGCAGCGCAAAGTCCTCGGCATAGATCCCTCTAAGCAGATTCGCGGTAGGTTCGCGGTCTGCGATGCTTCAGTCTGACGTCAAACTGCAGCATCCGTGAAGTGCCTAACGGTTGCGCAACGGATTCAATCCCGATTCGAGCGGTCATAAAGGCAACGAGCTGCTCTCCGCAGGTGCTAGAATTTCGAGCAGACGGCCCTAATGGTCACGGATTCCAACGTCGCCCCGCCGGGCGCTCGACCAGTCCTCAGTCTCCAACCAGAGGCCATTCGCTTCCAATTAGCACAGATTTCGGCGAGCCCTGAATTTCGCGCGAGCCAGCGCTGCCAGGAGTTTCTCCGCTTCGTGGTGGAGCAATCGCTCGCCGGTCACGCCGACAGCCTGAAAGAACGGACCATTGGCGTGGAAGCGTTTGGCCGAGCCGCTGACTACGAAACGAATCTCGACGGAGTTGTGCGCATCAAGGCCAGTGAGGTCCGCAAGCGCTTGAGCCTCTACTACGCCGGGAGCGGCAAGGCGGCGAAAGTGGTCATCGATCTGCCGGTGGGTAGTTACGTCCCGAACTTTGCGGCGCGAGAATGTTCCTCCAACGGCGGCGCGGAGGGAATGTCAGAAAGCTCTCCCCAAAAATCCGGGGATCAAGTCACGTGCGACGGCGCCGCACATCGTGCGCAAAGCTCGTGGATCAGAATCGCGCCGATCTCCGTCTTGGCGGTTGCGGCCGTCTTCCTGTTGGCTTACTGGTGGCATTCACAACACGCACCTTCGGCGCTGAACGAATTCTGGGAACCGATGCTTCGCGGTTCGGGCCCAGTGTTGATCGCGGCGGCCTACGTGCCCGTGTACGCGCATGATGCGCGGGTGCCCGGCGACCAGGGCGATTTGATGCTCATGCCCGACCAGTACGTGGGCGGGGGAGATTTGGTGGCGGCGGGGCGGGTTTCCGGAATGCTCGGCCGGATGGGGCGTGCGGCCGAGGTAAGGGTCGGCAACGCGATTTCGTTTCAGGATCTGCGCAACTCGCCGACCGTGTTGATCGGATATTCCAGCACACAATGGAAAGACGTGACGCAGGATTTCCGATTTTATGTGGATGACAGTGACCGGGGTATGATTCGCGACCATGGCAAACCGACGGAATGGTATCCGCACCATGTGACCCGCGATTTTCACACCGATGAAGACTACGCGGTGGTTTCGCGGGCGTTTCTTCCGCAGACTCAAGCGATGCTGATCCTGATCAGCGGCTGCACGCAATATGGGACCGAGGGAGCAGCCGACCTGATCACCAATCCCGAACTTCTGGCCGGCGCGCTGCGGGGAGTTCCGGCGGGATGGCAGCACAAGAATCTGCAGCTGGTGTTGCGCATGCAGGTGATTGCGAACGCTCCGGCCTCACCCCAAGTGGTCGCTGCCCATTACTGGTAGCCTTTCTTGCGGCGAACGGTAGGCTACGGCCGACTCATGGCGTTGGCGAATTCTTCGCGCGACTTCCTTCCACCTCGGCTATGCGCATGGTAATCGCCGTCACGCGGCCAACAATATCCGCTTCCGCCGGATACCGAAGCTGCCGGATTTGCCCCCGCGACTGTGGACACGGAACCAGGATTAGTTGGTTCCTGTCTAGCTCACACCAGCTGCAGGCGTAACCATTCCGAAGCTCGACAAAATAAATGGGGCGGTCGAATTCGTTCTGCCAATTACCTGGCTTCACCTTGCTCTGCCGTTCATCAATCTCGACGAACGACCCGGGACGAACCAGGGGGTAAAGAGTGTAATCCTCAAGACCGATGTATCCACAAAGACAGTGCCGCAAATCCATCTGCTGCAGAAGTGCAATAGGAATCCCACCCCAGGCTTCAAACATGCGGGAGACCAAGTTCGTCCTGGCAAGCTCGACGTTCTGGCGCAGCTCGAGTGGGAGCATGATCGTCTGTCCAGGCGGCTCCAGATTCGATCCGATCAAGTGTGTGTGCGGCAGGCTAACCAATCTCTGTTCCCTGGCGGCATCAAGGATGTTGATGCCGAAGAACCCCATGATCTTTAGGTAGCTGCACTTGTAGATGAGACTCAGGCTGTAGAGCTTGTAGATGCTGGGGGTGAACTTCCCGTTCTCGACTTCCGTAAGCCAGCCGTGGGAAATGTAGTAGTCCTGGTTGTTATCCTTCTCCTGCGCAATCTGCTGGCTCAGCCTTTGCACGGCTCGTGTTGACAGACGGGCGCGCAGGCGTTCTGCCCTAACAGGCTGCGGAAAAACTCGATTTGAAGCGGACGCAGCACCACGAAACACTCTTGTTTCCACAGCACAACCTGATAAGAAGAAGGCATGCGTGGAAAAGACGAGCAGCAGTTGGATGTGTTCAGCTACGTAAGCCCGGAGCAGCGAGTGCCGCAGGACCACCCCTTGCGTCCTCTTCGTGCCATGACCGATGAAGCCCTGCGGAATTTGCAACCACGATTCCACAAGCTGTACGCGAAAACGGGGCGGCCGTCGATTGCGCCGGAGAAGTTGTTGCGGGCGCTCCTGCTGCAAGCGCTGTACTCGGTGCGCAGCGAACGGCTGTTGATGGAACAGCTCGACTACAACCTGCTGTTCCGCTGGTTCGTGGGCTTGAACATGGACGACGCCATCTGGGATGTGACCGTGTTCACCAAGAACCGCGAGCGGCTTCTCGATGGGGACATTGCCGAAGCCTTCTTCCAAGCCGTGCTGCAGCAGGCGCGGGAGCGGAGTCTGCTCTCGGACGAGCACTTCACGGTGGATGGAACGCTGCTGGAAGCGTGGGCGAGTGTGAAGAGTTATCAGCGCAAGGATGCGAAGAACGCGGTTCCGCCGGACGATCCGGGCAATGCGACGGTGGACTTCCACGGGGAGAAGCGGTCGAACCAGACGCACGCATCGAAGACGGACCCGGATGCGAAGATGGCGCGCAAAGGCAAGGGCAAGGAAGCGAAGCTGAGTTACAACGGGAATCTGCTGGTGGAGAACCGCCACGGACTGATCGTCAACAGCGAGGTGTTCGAGGCCAACGGAACGGCGGAGCGCGACGCGGCGCTGGTGATGCTGGAACAGATTCCAGGAACGAAGCAGGTGACGGTGGGCGGCGACAAGGGATACGACACGGCGGATTTCGTGGCCGAGTGCCGAAATCTAAAGGTCACGCCGCATGTGGCCCAGAACCTGGAGCGGCCGGGTGGGAGCGCCATTGATGCTCGTACGACGCAACACGCCGGATATGCCATCAGTCAGAGGAAAAGGAAGCGCATTGAAGAGTGTTTCGGATGGCTGAAGACGATCGCGCTGTTGCGGAAGGTTCGGCATCGTGGAATCTTGAAGGTGGGATGGGTCTTCACCTTCGCGGCCGCGGCCTACAACTTAGTCCGTATGAGGAATCTGGCGATGCAAGCAACGTAAACCGAGGTCGCAGTGTGCTCGCAGGCCCGAAAATGAATCCGCGGGACACCAGCGGATGCAGCCAGAACCCTTCCCAAATCACAAAATCACTGAGGCTGGAGAGAATCTAAGTCGCGGAGTCCATTTTTCAGCAGCCTGCTAAGGCGCTTCCCCGCTTCCGGACTTAGTGTCGACTCCAACATCGGCGCCGGCATGGTACGCCAAACTTCCTTCGTGGCGCAGTAATGATACGTTAGGTTACAAAAATACGACAAACCGGAGACTGGCGAAGATGCGAAATGATACTCCTCTCTATTGCCCACCAAGCCGGCATTTTGTCGGCGGTCGTTAATGCGACCGCCTCATCGTAAGAAAATGCCATTCCAAGGCGGTTCCATGTTAGCAGGAGGCCTGGTCGCAGAAATGGTCACCCTCCAAGAATTTGTCACGGCAACGACGCTGGCCGTTTATATACGGCAACGTCGCTGCGAGCGGAGACCGAGCACCCCAAATTCCTCGTGGACGAAGAAACGAGAACCCGGTGGTGGAACTCCGAAGCTTCTCGAAAACGGACCTCGTGGAGCGGGTCAGAGCAATCCTCGCAAGCAAGGGGCTCACCTTATACCAAGTCTCACAGAGGACGAGGAACTTCTATGGAAGATCGTCGCCCTATTTCCTGCCGCACAACCTGTACTACGATCTCGGACTTCGGACCTTCAGTCCGAGCCTCCATCAGCTCTTTGCTCTGAGCAAGATTTCCGGCTGCCGGTTCAGTGACTGGCTGCGAGTCTTTGGATTTAATCCCGAGGACATCTTACGGTTGCAGGTTCGTCTTCCCTCGAAGCGCACAATGCTCCTGGATTATTCGCTCGATGACGCTGAATCCTGGTTCCCGTGGTTTCAAAACAAGCCCGGAGGTTTCCCGGCTCCTGCGATTGCACCGATTGGACAGCTCCTGGCCCTCGCAGCGCCACGGCGCCTCCACTCACTCCTCCACTCCAAGAAGAACAACTTCCTGTACGCAAAAGTCGGACGCGAGGATGCTTTAGCGTTTCCGGATCTGCTCCCGGGGACCATCGTCCGCGCTGACACACGAACTGCGGAAGCGATGCTTCCGACCCGGAACGATATGGCCCCGGATTCTTTATTCCTCATTGAGCACGCCAACGGGTTTTGTTGCTGCCGGCTGCAAACACTAGGCAAGAATCGCGTCATACCGCTGAGTGCGCAGCTTCCTTATGCACAAGTCGAACTGCAGTTGCATGACGAAGTCAGGGTTCTTGGCGTCCTCGATCTGGAGATACGATCCCTGCTCAAACCAGAACAGCCGGACGTCCCGAAGGAATTCGCGAAGCATTGGAGGCCATCGAAAATGGCACCACAGGAAACGAAGCTGAGTCATTTGCTGCGCCATGCCAGGTTAAGAATGGGATTGTCATTCCGCGAGGCTTCGGCAATGAGCCGCCGCGTCGCCGCCGAAGTGGGCGATGAGCAATACTTCGCCGCGCCAGGCTCTCTTTCCGACTACGAAGCGCTCGACACTCCGCCAAGGCACATCCATAAGGCAATCACGCTCTGCGCGGTTTATGGCCTACAATTCTCGACATTCCTCAATAGCGCCGGCCTGGATTTGGAAGAGGCAGGCAAAGACCCAATTCCTGACCATCTCGTTCCCACGAGGTTCCGGGCCAGCTCTCGCAACGCTAGCAGTAAAACTGACGAGCCCACAGGGAACGGTTTCCTGGAGCAGTTGCTGGATCGATCCCAGCCTGTGCCCTTCTTTCTACGTGAGTCCCTTTCTGACTTGTCTGGCCTGAAGAGTCCTTCTCTCCGTGACCTCTTCTGGGTTGGAGGAGAACCGAACCCTCTCCACCCTCTTCTTGTCAACGGCCTTCTGGTGATCGTGAATCGGCACAGAAAAAAGCCCATCTACTCCCGATCGAAGCCGCTGTGGCAGCAACCGCTTTATATGCTCTTGCGGCGCGATGGAACCTACGTATGCGGATGCTGCAGGCCTGAGAACGGCATGCTCGTAATCCATCCGCAGTCGCAGAACTATCAGCGATCCGAACAACTGCGGAACCACGACGAGGCTGAGGTAATCGGCCAGGTCGTGATGGTGGCAAGAAGGCTTTGATGCGCTGCGAGTTAGTTTTCCGAACGCGGAGCGCCACTGTTCATTGCTCAATTCTGACGGAATGTTGGGAAATTGTTTTCCGTTGTCAGGATCGCGAACATGTGGAACGAAGTGTGGAACCTGTTCGGACCGTCAGCGTAACCTGCTGGTTCCTCCGCCGGGGTGTCTTTCTGCAAGTTGCGGGGGCCAGCATGATCTCGTGGATCCCTTCGGAAATGCGATGGCTGTACGGTCAGGTGCGGCCTTTCCTGCGTTGGCACATAGCCAGCTTCTTTTGCATCTCGGCCGGTAGCTTCTTGGCGCTCTCTGCGCCGCTGGTGCTGAAATGGCTGATTGACGTGATCCTGCCAAGCCGACGGACAGGACTTCTGATCGGCGCAGTGGGACTGATCTTCCTGTGTCACCAGGGTAGAGCGCTGCTTACGAGCCTGGGAGGCTACTTGACGATGCTCGCGGCGCAGCGGCTCGCACTTGATATGCGCTTGCGGCTATTCCGGCATCTTGACACGCTCTCACCCGACTACCACGAAGGCACACCGGTCGGTGCCTCGATGTACCCGCTGAAGGAACCCATTGACGAAATGTCATATTTTGGCTCCGATTTGCTGCCTGCCATCCTGCGGACCTTCATGGCAACGGTGCTCACATTCGGGACGATGCTCCTATTGAACGCCGGGCTGACTCTGGCCGTCTTGCCGCTCATTCCTCTCTTTCTCATAGCCAGAAAACATTTTCGGGATCGGCTCGAAAACGATTCCGACACGGTGCAGCAAAACCAGGTAGCCTGGAGCAGTTTTCTGCAGGAACACCTCTCGTCGGTTGTGGCAGTACAACTGCTTCGCCAGGAACGGCACCAGGAGCGTACGGCATTTCGTCTCTTGGGCAAGTCGGTTCGTTCGCTGAACAGGCTCTTTAAGACTGGGGTCTCATTCACCTTCTACACAAGCGTGACCATCGGTGTGGCGATGTCTGCGGTCATTGGGTACGGCGGCTGGAGTGTGCTGACTGGCGCGATGACGGTCGGTGGTTTGGTAGCGTTCTATACGTATGTGACACAACTGTTTGAACCGCTCAGCGGGGCCGCGGAAACCTACGTGCGGGCGCAGAAGACGTTTGCGAGCATCCGAAAAGTGCAGGCTGTATTGGCATTGCAGCCTGCGATCACGAACAGTCCTACCGCTATCAAATTCCCTCGGAACCACCCATGGACAATCGAGCTTGCGGACGTTTCCTTTGGATATCCGAAAACTCGTGGCCTGTTGTCGATCCCCCACCTGAACATTCGGGCAGGCGAGAATGTGGCCATAGTGGGAGAGAACGGCGTAGGCAAAAGCACCCTGGCAAAGCTCTTGGCGCGTCTGTACGACGCGGACTCGGGATCGGTCTCCATTGCCGGCCACGATGTGCGAAAGATCGAAATCGAGAGCCTGAGGGAGCACGTGTGCTACGCCCCGCCTCACCCGATTCTGTTCGACACAACGCTGGCCAGCAATCTCCGGCTTGGCAGGGTGACGGCTTCGGACTCGGAGCTCGATCAGGTAGTGAACGACGTCGGGCTCGCCGCTTGGGTCGGTACCCTGGATGGAGGCCTCAGCCATAAGGTCGGCCCGGGTGGATCTCGCCTATCCGGCGGTCAACGCCAGCGGCTTGGGATCGCGAGAGCGATCCTGCAGCGCCCTCGCATTTTGATTCTGGACGAAGCCACCTCCTCCCTCGATTCCGCCTCGGAGCAACGATTGCTGTCCAATCTCGATAACTTCCTGCCGGGGAGCACCATCATCGTAATTTCCCATCGGCTGTCCGCGCTGCTCTCGGTTGGTAGGGTGATCGTTCTCGAAGACGGACGTGTCGTCGAGGATGCAAGTCCGGCTTTCCTCCTGCGAAACGGGGGTGCTTATTCTCGGTTGTTCAATGGAGCCGCCTCGATGCTTGGGCATCGGCACGCCACCTTCCACGGTTGCTCGACCTAAGCCCGCAAAGCGGAAAGAAATTGACACTCCTCATCGTTCTGGCTTGAGGGCTTGGTTCCGGCAAAATTCTCTGCAGGATGCGATGCGTCGGCGGCTTGATCGGCTGGCAGTGGCTGTTCTGCATGACCAATTCTTCCCTTGCCGCGAGTCCTGTACAAGTTTGCTTCCGATGAGTTCGTGCGCAAAATGGTGGTTAGGGTGGCCTGTGCGTTGATGCTGGTTCTGGCGGCAGAATCCGTGGGAACCAGTGTACGTGTCGTACGAACGCAACGCACATTCAAGAGAGACGGCCTCCAAAGGTTGACGCCGGTTGTTGGGACGCGGGAGCTTCTGTTCTACTCCAAGTCCGTTAGCTATGATGGAGTCGACCGATGAGGCGTAGATGGATTGTGCAGGCTTACGCGAACCTGGTCGTTGGCTGCGTGATGCACGCCCCGGCGGAGCCGGGGATCATTACACCAACTGCGCAACTCTTAGGTCGTCTTTTGCAGGTGTCGGTTCAGGAGGCTTTCTGGGGTCCTTCGGAAGCAGGAAAACGGCCAACGATGGAAGCAGAACTAATGCGCCCACCATATTCCAGATGAACATGAACGAGGAATCCCAGACTGTCCAGAAACTGGAACCGAATCCGGGACCAGGATGTCACGTTCCTCTCAGAGTTCCGACCAACTCCCCGAAGGACAGTCGAATCAATAACTTATCCGAACACTGACACCGGCCACTCAGTTGCACTTACTCCCCTTGTAATAGAACTCTACCGGGTCAGCGAGGAGCGATCAATGGGGCGACCGATCAACCACTTCAATCTCAAATGCACGATGACTGAAAACAGTGTCGACACGATAGTCTCAGCCGTCTACCAGATGATGGAAGGACCCAGCAAGAACAAGGCATTGGACTTCGCAGAAGTAGTACGACAGTTCCTGCTTGATCTGACTCTTCCTGAGCTGAGAGAGTTCTGGATCGAGTTCAAACGCCTGCACCCACAGAAATGGCCAACGGACCCGACAGCAATCAATCGCCAAGACATCACCCCATGGACGCAAGAGCTCGACGGCGAGGCTGCGACAGCCGGGGGTCTACAGTGAAACTCGTAAAGCCGCCCACCAGTAGGGTCTCAGTATGAATTGTCGCCCCACATCGACTCGACGATTTCGTCGATCTGATCTTGAGGGATGTCTGGCGGTGGTATCGTCGGGTCAAAATAATCCGCGATTGCTTGCTCAGCCTCGTTGTCGGTCACGTCTGTCCCAAATTTTTCTTTAGCGGCTTTTTTCACAAGCTGGACGGCATCTGCGTTTATTTCGGTCATAGCGGTAATCCTATCCTCCCAACCAAAAGAGCGTGCGTCTCCGAGCCCGCGGCGGCCATCGCGACGATTGTCGACGTGCTGTTGGGGGAAGACGTGCGGGCACTGCGCACGACGCGTGTTGCATCGTTTGCGACGTTCCAATCCACAATCACCGCGTCAAGTCTGCGGTGAGTCACTGCCTCAAGAGCAGAGCCAACCTCGGTGCATCCGGACCATCTTTATCGGCACCTCGCCTGGCAAGATTAGGGCGGTGACAAGTACTTTAGTTTGGCGCGCGGACTGGATTAGTGGAGCCGTGACATAAGACCGGCGAAGCCACCCAGAAGTTGCGGCTCAAGTAGTGCCAGATCTAATCCAACCTCGCGCTTCTTGGGTCGTCATTGCATCCCGCGGATGTGGGTCTCAGCCTCTGATGTCTGGATTTTATACGCATTTCCAGCAATTGCTCAGCAGCCATGACACCCCTCAGCCTTGTTTCACGTTATAAGTACTTACTTTTGATAGAGATCACTAGGTCACGTGACTAAGGGCCACGAATTGCCGTAGTACTTCGCGTGGAGTTCGCACAACAGCAGCACGTCTGTCGTCGTGTCTTTGCTGCGAGAGGTGAACCTATCCTTGCCGATCCCATAGCTGTTGAAGGAACGGCGACGGTGAGGACAGAAAGATGACATTGCCGGACGTTTCATGTGCCCAGGCTTCACCAACTCTTAGAAAACACGATGAGCTTGTTCTGAGCCAATTGACCGAGGTAGATTTCATTGCTCGACGAATCCATAGACGCCTGCCCACGTTTGTACTCCTTGAGGATCTTGTCCACTCTGGCGTCCTAGGACTGCTGGAAGCATCCCAGAAGTACGATCCCACAAAGAAGATCCAATTCAAGACATTTGCAAAGTTCCGTATCCGGGGTGCAATCCTCGACAGCCTGCGAGAGCTCGACCGCGCATCGCGGCGGCTGCGCGCCAAAGGCCGAAAGATAAACGGAGCTTCTGAGCGACTTTCGCTGAGGTTGGGGCGCCAACCAAAGGAAGAGGAAATCGCGCACGAGGTTGGATTGGATCTGGCAGCTCTACGGAAGCTCGCTAGGACTCTTCGCGGCCTCGACTGGGTAGATCGGCAAGTGGCGTCAGGCAAAGATCGCGCGGAAACTCGCGATCTCGTCGAGTCTGCACCTGCTAATTCTGAAGAAAGCCCATTTGCACAGTGTCTGCGATCGGAGATGAGGCGGCTTCTGGCGCAAGCGATGTCCGACCTCTCCCCAAGAGAAAAGCGGATCCTTTCCTTGTACTACTTTGAACAAATGACGACGCAGGAGATCGCTTTTGTCTTCGATGTGACGAAAGCAAGAATTTCACAGATTCATTCCGCCGCCCTTGTGAAGCTGCGCGCCCACCTTCGGGTGAAGGAGAGCAGCGAAGAAACTGAAGCAGGGAAGGTATCGATGCCGGTATCGAACTAGAGCGTGAGGCCGCCAGGATGCTGTTTGTTGGTAAAGAACGTCTGGAGTTCATGGTTGCGTCAATGCCGACTAAAGACTCGAGCGTACAACCGCACATTTCGTGCCAGCCCTCCCAGGCCATCACGATTTGTTATGCGTATGACTTTATGTACCAAACACTGGTCCAGCACGAGCGCCGCTATTGTCGTAACCATTCCTACGCTCCCGCGCGCGGGCTAGAATCCGTAGCATTGCAGGAGAATACGCGCACGGCATGAATCAGCAATCATTCCCAGAGGTGAGCCCGAACAGCCCAGAGGCGATTCCCGCCGAGATGCATCGGATCGAAGGTCGGGAGTGGTGGCTGTGGGGGTTCGCCGTTACGGTAACACTGGCATTAACCCTGGGGATCATCTCGTTCACGTTTCCCTGGTTTAATCGGGAGACGGACGCTTCGTACTGGTTTGATCTCAGAGAATGGGTACGCGGGCTGGCAGCTCTCGTTTTGCTTTTCGACTGTTATACGGTCCATCAGCATCTGCAACTTCAGCGCATTCGACGCCAACTGGCGGAGCGCGATCAGCTTTTCCAGCTCATCAGCGAAAATGCCGCCGATATGATCGCGCTCGTCGGCAGCGATGGCCGCCGGCTATACAACAGCCCCGCCTATCAAAAGGTGCTGGGGTATTCTCCCGAGGAGTTGAAGGGGACTTCGGCGACGGAGCAAATTCACCCTGACGATCTCCCGCGAGTCCTGCAAGCGGCGGACAAGGCCCGCCTGACCGGCCAGGGAGAACGGGTGGAATACCGGATCCGCCACAAGGACGGTTCCTGGCGCACCCTGGAGTCGACCGCGTGCGCGATCCGAAACGCGAGAGGCCAGGCCGACAAACTGGTCATCGTGAACCGCGACATCACCGAGCGGAAGCGAGCCGAGGAGATGCTGGCCCACAATGCATTTCACGATGGGCTCACCGACCTACCCAACCGCGCCCTGTTTTTGGACCGTTTGCAACACGCGCTCACGCTTTCCAAAAGACAAACGACCTACAGATTCGCAGTATTACTCATTGATGTAGACGAATTCAAGATCATCAACGACAGTCTGGGGCACACGGCTGGAGATGAGCTGCTGATTCAAATTGGGCAACGATTAAAGGACTCGGTGCGCCGAGCGGACACGGTATCGCGTCCGCGCGCGAGCGAAGCACCGGGCAGGCCTGCTGACGACACATTAGCCAGATTCGGTGGCGATGAGTTCGCGATCCTCTTAGACGACATCCGTGACCCCATTGAAGCCGTACGCGTTGCGGAACGTGTCCAAAAGGAATTGTCAGTTCCATTCTTAGTAAACCAGGAGCAAATCGTGATTTCGGCGAGCATCGGGATTGCCTCTAGTACCAGTCCGCACACGCGGGCGGAGGATCTGGTGCGCGACGCGGACATAGCCATGTATCGTGCCAAGCGGGCGGGAAAGGCCCGTTGCGAGGTATCGGACACGGCCATGCACGCAAATGCAGTGAAGCGTTTGCGGCTGGAGACGGACCTGCGCAAGGCCCTTGACCAAGGAGAATTCCGGGTTTACTACCAGCCCATTGTGTCATTGCAGACGGGAAAGATCACGGGTTTCGAGGCGCTGTCGCGTTGGCAACGTCCCGAGGGCATCGTTCCACCGCTTGAGTTCATCGCGGTGGCTGAGGAAATTGGACTCATCGTCCCCATGAATCGGCGACTGTTGCTCGAAGCCTGCCAAAATCTTCGATCGTGGCAGTCTGAATTCCCTTCCAGCCCTCCTCTGACCATGAGCGTGAACATCAGCGCCAGGGACTTTGCCCAGCCTGATCTAGCCGGCGCGATCCGTAAATCCCTGGAGCAAACCGGCGTTGACCCCGGCCGCTTGCAACTCGAAATCATAGAAACGATCGCCATGGGGGATGCGGAAAAATCTGGTCACGTGCTCGCACAATTAAAGGCACTCGGCGTTTGCTTGAGCATCGATGACTTTGGCACCGGGTATTCGTCGCTCAGCCGCTTGCGGCGGATTCCAGTGGACACCTTGAAAATCGACCGTGCCTTTATTTCGTACATGGACAGCGATCCGGAAAACCGCGAGATCGTGCGGGTCATCATCATGCTTGCCCACAATCTCGGTTTGAAAGTCGTCGCCGAAGGGACCGAGACGGAAGAGCAGATAAACTTGCTCAAGCAGCTCGATTGCGAGATGGCGCAGGGATACTTTTTCTCCCGGCCCGCCCCCGACCAAGCCATGTGGAAGCTGTTGGCTAGCAACCGCAGCGCCGGTGCCGCGTCCGCCGGTCGTTAATTTAGATGCAGGGGGTCATCTTTTCGAGACTTGTGTGGCTGCATACCGGGGAAACTGCTACAGCCCATTCCCATGTGGCGATCAGAAGGAGCCAGCGCTCCCTCGATATTCTCGCCTCATTCGCGCCTCCTGGCAGAGGGCCCAATCCCAAATAAGTTCCGTGTCCAGTTCAACAGGGGTGCACGCCAGTCCAGTGTACACATGAGCTCTAAAGGATTGGTCACCACTCTAATCCAACCAGAAGATGTGACGATGAAGATAAGTGTCTTTTGGAAACTGCGCCGCCACCATAAACCGGGCGTTTCCTGATGATTATGCCTGAAACCGACGAGCAGGAAGCGGGGTGTGCGCTAAAGCGTATACCCGGCCGTCTTGATTCCCGGCGCCTGGGATCCGATGCTCCTTTTAAGCCGGATCTCCGAATCGCAAATTGGAATCGACGGAAGGTTTTATGATTGGCTTTATAGGGTCGTCCGCGAAAACTGGCAGGTTCGTTTACCGCCGGAGAAGAAGCTTCACACCGGCGCGCATATTCGCTCTCCTCGTGCTTATGTCCGGCGTCTTGTGCGCTCAAGAATACAATTTCCGAACATTCGGGGTCACAGAGGGCCTGAATAACCTCGCGGTCCGGCAAATCTACCAAGACCGCGTGGGTTTCATTTGGGTGAGCACGGAAAACGGTATCTTTCGATACGACGGGGAACGCTTTGAGGCATTTGGGCCGGAGCAGGGGATTCCGTCCACTTCGGGCGCTGCCCTTGGCGACGCTCCGGATGGCTCTCTTTTGGCCGGGGGGGACTTCGGACTCTACCAGCTGTCGGGCAACCATTTCGAAAAGCTTGCAGTCGATTTCAAGACAGTCAGTTGGGCGCAAGGCATCCAGTCGGATGGGAAAGGGCACACGTTTGTTGGCACGGACTCCGGACTGGTGGAGCTCTATTCCGAACCAGGGCACGACAGGTTCACCATGCGCAGGTTTCCGCAAGCGGCCGGAACATCCGGGCCGGGCGCCTACGGCGTTTCCGTGGATGGTGACATCCTGTGGTACGGATGCGGAGACGAACTGTGCCGCAGGGACCGTGATAGGACAACAGTTTTCGGGCGAGACAGCGGGCTTCCGGATCGTGCCTATTTGGCGATCCAGAAAGACCACGACGGCAACCTTTGGGTGCGAGCGAAGGATGCTGGTGTGTTCGTATTGCCGGCGGGCCAAACCAGATTTCGACGGCCCGATGCGCCCATTCCGGGCAGCGCGATGGGACGTATCGCAACTGATGCCGAAGGGCGGATTCTGATTCCGTCGCCAGATGGGTTGCTGCTCCAGGATGAGAAAGGCTGGCAGACGATCGACCGATCGGTCGGCCTGCGCGGGGTAGTTTACGCAGTCTTCGAGGACCGGCAGCACTCACTATGGATCGGGCTGGCGGGCCGGGGACTCGCGGAGTGGCGAGGGTACCGGCAATGGGAGAGTTACTCGTCGGCCAGCGGACTGGCAAGCGATATCGTGTACGAGATCTTGCCGCGGGCTGATGGATCGCTCTTGGTCGGCACCGAAGGAGGCCTGTTTCGCGGGACGCGGCGGCAGTTTGGCATTTCGTGGAAGAAAGTTGCGAGCCTGGCTGGTTTCCCGGTTCACAGTCTCCAGATGGCTCCGAGCGGGGATCTCTGGATTGGTACCGAAACGCGTGGCGCGGCCCGCATTGATGCGCGAACCGGCCGGGTGCAGTGGTTTGGTCAAGAGCAAGGGCTTTCCGGCAAGGCAGCCTATACCTTGCGCTTTGATCGCGAACGAAGACTCTGGGCCGCCACGGAAGCGGGACTATTTGTAGCTAGAGCTCCCTACCAGAAGTTTTCGCGAATCACGGAATTGCCGTCCACTCGCATTTGGGCGATTGCGGAGGGAACCGATGGAGCGATCTGGGCTGGGGGCGCCGGCGGACTTTTCGGGTACTCAGCCGGGCGCTGGCAGAATTGGACGCGCGCCGACGGCTTAAGCAATCAGGAAGTGCTTTCGTTGGGCGCGGCTGCGGATGGCACCATGTGGATCGGTTATCGCCACGGGGGCGGTATCGACCGTATCCATCCGCAGCCGGGCGGCATAGCGATCGAGAAAGGCGTTCAGAGACGGGGCAGCGACGGGCTCGTGTATTTCCTAGAATTTGATGCTTCGGGGCGGCTGTGGGTAGGCACAGAGCGGGGCCTGGACACGTGGGATGGCTCCCGCTGGACCCACTACGATACCCGGGACGGTTTGGCGTGGGACGACTGCAATCTGAACGCGTTCGCCGAGGAGCCCGATGGCACAATCTGGATCGGCACCAGCGGCGGACTTTCTCGTTTCCGGCCGCGTCCGCAGCGCGCGCCGGAAGCGCCGCCCGAGGTCGTTTTCACGAAGCTGGTCATGGGACGGACGGATGTTTCCGGGCAGCGCAACCCATCCTCCGGCATTCCTTCCAACTCTCTGATAGCAAGATACGCAGCACCCAATGCTCCCCGCGAAAACGGGGTTGTTTACCGTTACCGGTTGGAGGGCGCGAATTCGACCTGGACCGAGACCGTTCACAAAGAACTGCGGTTTGCAGAACTGGCGCCTGGCGCATACCGGCTGGAGGTAGAAGCCCAAGACAGCGATGGAGTGTGGAGTGGCCACAGGGCTGAGTTCCCATTTGAAATCCTAACTCCGTGGTATAGGACGTGGTGGTTTGTCAGCGCTTGCGGACTGATTCCCCTGTCGGTGGTCTTCGGTCTCCTTCGCTTGCGGGTGCTGGCAGCACAAAGACGGGAGCAGGAACTGCAGCGGATTGTGGAGGAGAAAACAGCGGATCTGCGGCGGGTGAATGAGGAACTGTTACAGCTCTCGTCGGTCGATTCGCTGACCGGGCTGGCGAACCGGCGGGTGTTTGACCAAACCCTTAAGATGGAATGCGCTCGCCTGAACAGAACGGGTTCTGCAGTCTCGCTCGTGATCCTCGATATCGATCACTTCAAGGCGCTTAACGATTCCGAGGGACACCAGCGAGGCGATGAGTACCTTAAGTTGGTGGGAGCAGAACTAAAACGAATTGCCAAGCGCCAGATCGACATGGCCGCACGCTATGGCGGTGAGGAATTCGCCGTGATTCTTCCGGCAACAGAATCCGCAGGGGCTGCACAATTTGCGGAGTTGGTGCGGTTGGGAATCGCTGGTCTCCAGTTGCCGCATCCTTCTTCGCCGGTTGCCCCGTTCCTGACGGTCAGCGTAGGCGTTGCGACGGCAACTTTGGAACAGCATACTTCTGCTAAGGAATTGGTAGCCGTCGCGGACCAAGCGCTCTACAAGGCGAAAAGCGGTGGACGGAATCTAGTCAAGGTGGCTCATCGGGACAGCTTGCAGGAGCACTGGCAAAAACCCTTTTGAAGATCGGGAATCTAGTTCCGCTTCTTAGCCGTCATCTTCTTTGGCGCGGCCGCAGGCACCGCGTATTCGCCTTCCATAGCCACCACTCCGAAAACTGTTCTCATCGCGATTTCGGGTGACACAATTTGCCACTTCATCCGATTCCGGGAAATCCGTCCCGAAATAAGACGACCAAGATGGCCCTAAGTGCCGGACGATCCGTTGTTTTCGTCTCGCAACATTAGAGCGTTGCTCTGCTTGACCCACGGTTGTGAGGATGGCAATCGAACTGCATAAGAACGTACCGTAGGGTAATCAGGAACCCACACCAACGGGTAGGAGGCAGTGATGGATTTCGGGAGCTTGAGCGTGCAGAAACGTCGCGAGCAGCGGAGAAAAATGGTTCTGCCGCTACGAGTATCAGCTAGAGATGCTTCCGACGCTCAGTTCGAGGAACTGGCACACACTCTCGATATTGCTCCGCATGGTGCGCGTCTGGGAGCAATTCGCCACCCGTTGAAGATGGGAACGACGATTGTCATTCAGTACCGTCAGAACAGGATTCACTGCCGCGTGGTTTGGACGCGGCTGCTCGAAGGAACGAAAGAATACCAAGTCGGCGTTGAACTCCTTGAGAATGGAAGGGACACGTGGGGTCTCGATCTGCGTACCGTCAACACGGTAGAGGAGCCCGAGGCAGAAGTCGTCATGGCGTAGGGAGATTTTTTTTCTCTAAACATCCCTCAGTTGCTCCTCTTCCAGCCCGAAATAGTGACCCAGTTCATGGACGACAGTCAGGCGGATTTGTCGGCGGACTTCGGCTTCGCTGGAGCAGACCGCCTCGATATTCTTCTGGTAAAGGACGATGTGGTCGGGTCCGGTGGGCAGGTCAAATATGCTCTGCTTGGTCGTGGGCACGCCGTGGAAGACGCCCAGAAGCAGCCGCCTTCGCTGTCCCGGCTTCGGTGATTGCTGGTTTGGCGGCTTATCCTCCACCAGAACAGCAACGTTGCGAATGCGACTGCGGAATTCTTGGGGGAGCGAGTCGAGCGCTTCCTCGACTACCTCGACGAAATGTTCACGTTTCATCCTTCACCCACTGAAGTAAATGAGGGCTGCTCACTCCGAGTAGCTAAGCCAACCCGTTGAGGACATCCGCCAATTCTCCGGGACGCGAGACGTGAGGGCAGTGTCCGCCCGCAAGCTCAATCGGATCAATCCCCAATTGCTTCCGCACTTGCTCGCGCCAGAAGTCTGGGCGTAGTGTCCGGTCTTCCCGGCACAAGATGTAGGATGCTGCCACATCCGGCCAGCTTCGTAACAGACAACTTTCGATCAAGACACGGCGAGCGTGCATCAGACTTCGAGTTGTCAATGCCCATGCCGCTGTTTTGGGATCGCAGTCGTGGAAAAGGTAATGTACCGCGACACTGTCGTCCTTTGTCGGGTCTTTGCCGATCCAATCCGGCCAGAACATTTCGGGATTTGCCTGTAGCTGCTCCATCGGGCTCTTGCCGATTTGCGGAACGAAGGCGGCAAGAAACACCATCCTCGATACCGAGCAATGCGTAGGGAGCAGCGGCAGGAACACTCCACTTACAGAGTGGGCCACGACGATGGGAACCTCCGTAGAATTTCCCACCGCCTCCGCAATCACTTGTGCGTATCGCATTCCGCTTGCTTCCGGTTCGTCGGTCGGCAGGTTCACGCAAATCGCCCGGTGCCCCCCCCCGCTGTAGCTCGGGCACCAGCCTTGCCCCATCCCGAGGCGTTCTGCGTTGATCCATGAACGAGGCAAAACAGGCTCATGTCACTCCGAGTAGCCGTCGTCGGTGTCGTCATCACCGTCATCTTCTTCTTCTTTTTCTTCTTCTTTGCCGTCGCGTTCGTCTTCCTCCTCCTCGTCTTCTTCCTCGTCTGGCTCTTGGCGAAGGAGGACATCGGCAGCTACCGACTGATCAGAAAGGTCCGGTTCGGGGCATTCCAGATGTATTGTGGTCATGGACAAATGCTACGCCTCGGAGAGTGACCCGAAGGCGAGGTTTAAGCACCAGCAATGCCGAGGATGCGGAGCAAAGCATCACTTGGGCGGCGTATGTTCAAAAGGAAGCTTGGTGTATCGCGCCTTCTCAATCTCGATCACGAGCGCCACTCTTCCCTCAGGGCTGCGAAACGGGAACGGCTTGCCCGTGTACTTGAGCGAGATGGGGTCCATGTACTTGAAGTCACCATCAGGACGGCGCTCGACAACGCAACCTCGAAGCTGGGCTTCCTGATACGGGTCGTGGAAATCGACGATGGAGAGCGCGACACGCGGATCGCGTCGTGTGTTCTTGGCTTTGAGTGAGCCTTCCCCCGTACAGATCAGGATGCGGTCACCTTCACGGCCCACCCAAACGGGTGCGCTCTGCGGTGAGCCGTCGGGCATAAGCGTGGCGAGATGGGCGAAGTTGGGGCTATCGAGCAATGCTCTGATTTCGTTGGAAAGGGGAATCGCCATGGAAACCGTCCTTGTGTGGAGTGAAGAACAAATCTATCACTTCAATTCGGAGGGGCGGTGGGGGTTGGCCTTTGATTCCGCCTCGGTCTTTACTTGCTTCAGAATCGCCCTTCGTATGAGGCCAGAGAATGGGCCGACCAAAGTCCAATAGAGGCGAAACTTCCAGAACGCCGCACCGAAGCATTTGACCCTCGTCTCGGTTGAAAGAACTGTACTCCCGGTCGAATCTGCCCGCAGCTTGAAATTCCACGCTGCCTTCGCGAAGCCGGAGCGACAGAACCCGGCAAAATCCTTCGCAGTAAGTTTCTTGCACCGCCCGCCGTCCGGACGCCAGAATCGCCCCGCAATGCCGATAACGATCTCCTCGTTCAAAACCTCCGACAGGATCACGAAGCCCGCACCTTGGAGCCGCTGACGTAGATCGGTGGGCACGCAGCTGCGCGGCAGCCATTTTCCACTTCTGATGCTCATCAGCAGGCGCAGCAGCCACAGTTCGCTGAAGTCCGAGCGCAGCAGACACTCGTACACCACCGAAGCTGGCGCGTTGATGCGGATTTCATATCTGGCACTGAAATCGTGATTCGCCAGGAATTCGTCGATTCGCGGCCGGCCTTGGGTGGAGGTAGTCCCCACTCAGAATCCTATTTCCAATGGTCGCACCGCACAACCTATCAAGAGAATCGATCCTGAATCTGGGCGAGTTCCACCGGAATAGCCTAAACATCCTTCAGTTGGTTCTCGTCCAGCCCGAAGTAGTGCCCCAGTTCATGGATGACAGTCAGGCGGATTTGTCGGCGGACTTCGGCTTCGCTGGAGCAGACCGCCTCGATATTCTTCTGGTAAAGGACGATGTGGTCGGGTCCGGTGGGCAGGTCAAATATGCTCTGCTTGGTCGTGGGCACGCCATGGAAGACACCCAGAAGCAGCCGCCTGTGCTGCCCCGCCTTCGATGATGGCTGATTCGGCGGCTTGTCCTCCACCAGAACAGCAACGTTGCGAACGTGACTGCGAAATTCTTGCGGGAGCGAGTCGAGCGCCTCCTCCACTACCTTGACGAAATGTTCGCGCTTCATCCTTTACCCGCTGAAATAAATAGGGGCACGGTCACTCCGAGTAGCTGTCGCCGTCTTCGTCCTTATCATCGTAATCATCTTCGCCGTCGTCTTCCCTTTCGTCCTCTTCTTCGTTGTCGTCATCGTCGGGCTCTTCTCGAACGAGGACCTCGGCGGCTATCGAATGATCAGAAGGGTCAGAGCCGGGGCGCTCAGAATGTATTCTGCTCATGCTCAAATGGTACACGCGATAATTGAAGCGGTACGACAAGGGCATCTCGTACCGAGGGGTGGCGGATTTCGAGCCGCGTTAATGACTATGATCAAACTTGTGTATTGCATCACCAAGAAAGCGGGCTTGACGGATGAGGAATTCTTTCGTTACTGGGAAAATATCCACGGACCCATCGGTGCTCGAATTCCGCGACTCCGCAAGTTGGTACAGAGCCACGGCCTAACCTTCCCCGGAGACAACCGCCCACCTGATTACGACGGCATGGCGGAACTCTGGTTTGACGACTGGGAAGCCTTGCTCGCGGCTCGTCAATCGCCCGAATGGAAAGCCTCTAGCGAGGACGAAGCGAACTTCATTGACCACCGCAAGGTTGCTTACTTTGTCTCAGAGGAGCACATCATCTTGGACAAAACGGAGCAAAATAGGTAGGAGTCATAGGCTGTGAGCCAGTCGGGTACTGATTGGAAAGTCAAGCTTTCAGCCCAGTTCCACGACAACGGCCACATCGAATTTTGAGTAATACTTCTTTACGTCCCCCGCACCGTACTTCTCTCGAAACTTCTCGATCACGGATTTGACAGCCGTGGCACCAGTCACAGGAACTGCTCGGAACGCCGCGTCCACGTCCCGCGCATCAATCTGAATCGACGGGTTCTTGAGCACGTTCTTGTACCACTGCGTGTCGGAGCCCTGCACTGGCAAGAGGTAGAGCTTGTCGCCCTCCCCCACGAACCAAACCGGAATCGAGATCGTGTGGCCCGACTTCCTCCCGATCACGCTGATCTTGATCTGGCGGTAGCGGGCGAGGCGGGATTTCAGTTCGCTCTCCTTCATTTGATCGCTCCGTATGCGATATTTGAAGGGTGGATCTTGCTCAAGGGATGGACGCCCTTCGTTCTCTCCACACGACATCTATCTGGAGCCGAGGTCACGGTGCTGGATCTAGTTGCCTTCGGTGCGGGGAATCTGGTTCAAGAACTAGGGGATGTAACGATAAAAGCATGGAAGGGCCCGAGGTACTTCAAGAAAGCGAGGGATGATTTCTGGAAAACCGACGAGGCTCTCCCCGTAAAAGCTTTAATCAAAGCGGTTCTTGCCGTCCTTGCATTTATCCCGGCGGCACGCTTTGCTTGGCAACACTTTGCTCCAACATGTCATTACTTCGTCCGTGTCGGAAGCTTCGGTCTATTCCTAATCTTTCTAACGTGGCTTTCTTGGACACGCATGGTTCGTTTTCGGGATGTGTCCCAGGTAACGGTATTCCGTGCCTATCTAGCCACAGTTAACGAGCAAGCCACAGCAAAACCTCGTGAGGGCTAGGAGTTTCCCCGATGCAGACATCGCTGACTGGCGCAGCGGGCGTGTACTTTGTGGCCGCTCGCTTGAACGCAATGGGATTGCAATGTGCCCCCACGTTTGGCAACGTCCCAAACGTTGGCGGGGACTTCTCAGTTCCGCTTTGGGAGCAGATCAGATTGCAATGAACCCGAAGTGGATGAGAGCGAGGGAGGCGGTCGCCACAATCGCCCAAAGCAAGATTCCCTGTAGTAGCGGGCGCACGCCTACTTGTTTCACTGTTGATCTTGAAATGCCTGTGCCGATCAGATAGAGAGTAACCGTCAACCCAGTCTTTCCCAGCACGCTGAGTTTTGGATACAGCGGACCGAACAACGGCAGATACGTGCTGGCGACAGCAGCAAGGCAGAAAAGCAAGATAAACCAGGGCCACTTGATCCGGGTCTTGCTCTTCTTAAAGATTGCCACTGCAAATGTTAGAGGAACAATCCACAGCGCTCTAGCCAGCTTAATCGTAGTCCCAATCATTAACGCTTGAGAGCCGTATTTCGCGCTTGCCCCCACCACTGAACTGGTGTCGTGGATGGCGAGGGCGGACCACAGTCCGAATTGAGATTGGGTGAGATGAATAGCGTACCCGATAGCCGGGAAAAGGAAGAGGGCAACCGAATTCAGGACGAACACGGTTCCGAGCGATACAGCCATCTCTTCTTCTCCCGCGTTCACTACGGGTCCGACCGCTGCGATTGCGCTTCCACCACAGATGGCGGTTCCCGTGCTGATCAGGAGCGACGGTATGCGTTGAACCTTGCACAAACGTCCAATGCCGAGACCGAGGAGCATGGCAAAGCTTATGCTGAGAGCGGTGTATAAGAACCCGGTGCGGCCCGCCCGCACAACTTCGTGCAGGTTCATGCCAAAGCCCAGGCCAACGATGGATGCCTGCAGGAGGAACGCCGAGAGCTTCTTGACGTCAAGGTGATAAGGGTGCGGGAACGACATGCCGTAGATCAGCCCGGCCAGCAGCGCCAACGGGGTCGAAATGAGGCCACTGGCTGCGACGACAAGACCGCTGAAGAAGATGTTCTTTGTGTTTGTCAAGCTTCAGTGTCGCTACAGCGGTACCTACCTGTCCAAGCAGTAATTCTTATTGCTCATGCGCGTCGCTTATCGTTTGGCGATGCTGTGGCGAGCTCACGAACAGTGAGTAGGTTGTAGTGGGCCGGGGGAAATTAGACAGTCGATAACTAGATGAGCGATCGAGTCTTTGATCGTGTTGGGCCCAGGACATCCTGTCGAGATCGCAAGAAATGGAGGAATGCCAGTGTAATCCCTTGGGGTTCTTGGCCCAGTGAATACACCACGCTGAGGGGCCGCATGATCCGAACTCCATGGATCGGCACGACTCGCAGAGAACCAACTTGCAGTTCTTTGCTTATAGACCAGAGAGAGGCAAATCCGATTCCAAGGCCAGCTTCAACTGCGGTAGTGATGCCTTCGGTGGAGTCGAACTCCATCACAAGATTCAGGTGCTTGGCTTTGACGCCACGCTTCTGTAGAGCCATTTCGACGACGCGGCGCGTCCCTGAGCCGCGCTCCCGCATAAGCAGCCGCTCTTGCTTCAATTCCTCGGGTTCAACGAAGCCGCGTTCACACCATTCGTGAGCTGGCGGCGCAATCAGGACAATCTCATCTTCGAGGAAAGTCTCGGTTCGCACATCCCGCCGCAATGGCGGGCCTTCGATGAATCCAAGCGATACTTCGCGCGCCACCAATGCCTCCAGCACCTGCTCCGTATTGCACGTTGTGACGTACGGCCGGACCAGAGGGTGCTGCTGCTGAAACGCTCCTAAGACGCGAGGCAGGATGTACTGCGCAATCGTCAATGACGCGCCGATCCGCAAGTCGCCCCGTTGCTCGCCCGCGAGCTGTGATAGGCCTGCCAGCGCTCCTATCTCCAACTGCTCGATTTTGCGGGCATATTTCAGGAACATGGCGCCGGCAGGGGTCAGCGAGATGCGAGCACCACTGCGATCAAATAGCTGCACTCCAAGGCGCTCTTCCAAAGATTTGATCTGCAGGGTGACGGCAGGTTGTGTGAGGCAGAGTTCCTCCGCTGCTTTGCGGAAGTTCCAGTGTTTGGCCACAGCCCGAAACACTTTAAGGCGGAAATTCTCCATACCGGTATTCTTACCCACGTTGCGGGGTATTGCCTACAGAACTTCGGAGACACGCTACCCAGGCAGCCGAGTTGCTCCGAAACCGACTCACGATTACCGTGGAACTTCCGCAATCAGGTGCGGCGATGGATTTTCAAAGGTAACAGTCTCACCGGTCCGAAGGACCTGCTCATCCCATTTATCGGGACTGAACTGCCAGGTTCAGGATAGGCTCTGTTTTGCTTGAGCCAAGGATGTGGACCTCTGGCCCGCGATCGGACTTTTCTGTCGAGCTGCAGCAAGGGGCCGCCTGCTGATGCCAGATGCGAATTGCTCGACCTGGTCTGCGGCGCATTTGGCACCGGCGTATTGTCGCATCGATTCTGATACTCGCTTCGCTGAGTGACGGTAAGCCTCGTCTCTCAATACTCGGTTTACGGCAGCACCGAACTCGACTGCATCAATCGTCTTCTCTCCGTCCGCTCTGGTCACCGGCATCACAATCTCACCCGCGCCTGTCGCCACAAGGCGACGTGCATTACTTTCCCGTTCTGTGATGGTCGGTACGATCACCGCCGGAGTGCCTGCCTGCAATCCTGTCATCACCGAACCGTGCCCGCCATGATGCACCATCAGGTCGCAACGCTCAGCCATGGCAAGGCCGGGCAGATAGGCGGCGTGCGTAAAGTTTGGCGGCAAGGCCCCAACTTCGTCCGGTACTCCCTGGTACCCAGTGGTCAGCACAACATGCACTGGCATGTCGCCAAGGGCCTCGATGGCCGCTCGAATCACCACGATGGAATCGATCGGCGTCGGAGCGTTACCGTATCTGGGATTGCCGGAATAAACCCAAATCAGCGGTTTGTGGCGACTCAGTGCATCGATCCACTCGGGTAGCAGGACTTTTTCCAGCTGCCAGAGGATTGGTCCGACGTATTGGACGTTCGCGCTGGCCGGTAGCGGATCCGTTTCCGGCGTACCGAGGATCAGAGAAAGATTCCCCGCCAGGAGATCAACGCAACGCTCAACGGGTACGATTCCGCATTCCGCTGCAACCTTATTGATCACTGCGGCTGCACTGGGTAATCCAACTGGGCGGCCTTTCTTCCACCAAAGAAATCCATCGCTGGCCGGATGAATATTGCCCTGAAGCACGGTTACGAGCGGCACGCCAAGAACGCGCGCGGCGAGGCAAGTAAGAAGCCCGAATGAATCGACGACAACATCAGGATCGTAATCGCGGATCAGGTCCAGGTAGACCGCCGTTTCGCCCCGAGTGGATTCCTCGTCAAAATGCAGAGCGGCAAAAAACTCTTCCACATCCCAGGCGGACCCAGCTTGAGCCAAATCCATCACAGGAGGCGGCATAGGCCGCGATGGCATGGGGAGGTTTTGCAACCCCGCCTCAGCGATCAGCTTGGAAGGTGCTGGTGCAGGGTTGAACACAGCCACTTCGTGGCCGCGATCGGCGAGCACTCGAGCAATGGGCACGAGACGAGTCGGCAAGCCGAGATCGTTCGCGGGCAACATCGTAAAAAGGAACTTGGCCATCGGTCCTCCGGGTGAACCATCTTTTCATATTTTCGACTCGGCGAAACTGGGAAATGCAGGGTTTCAATGACGATGCCAAGGATGGTCACGAGCAGAAACCTGAGCGATCCTCAAATGATATCAAGAACGAGGCGAAAACTCCTGGTCTCTGCAAAACTTAGTAGTGTTTCAGTATGAATTGTCGCCCCACATCGACTCGACGATTTCGTCGATCTGATCTTGAGGGATGTCGGGCGGCGGTATCGTCGGGTCAAAATAATCCGCGATTGCTTGTTCAGCCTGGTTGTCGGTCACCTCTGTGCCAAATTTTTCTTTAGCGGTTTTCTTTACGAGCTGGATGGCATCTGCGTTTATTTCTTCGCTCACAGCGGCAATCCTATCCTGTTAGAAGAACATTTTCCCCAAGCGATCAGACGTGATCGGATAGACCAGCGGACGTTCGGCCACGAAGCGAGTATGCCACAGATTGGGCGGCCATTTTTGAGAGTGAGACACTACCCAAAACTTCGGTTTAGCGAACCCCCTATCCCATCGCCTGAATAGCGTCGAACACTTTCGGGGTAGTTGCACCGGCACCTGTTCAAGCAGCAACAGCCGCTCCGTGAGGTTCGAGCAAAATGAGCCGAATTCGAAGATCGGCTTCGCCCATACGAAGGGGCGCTTCTTCCGAAGCGCCCCGAATCACTGCGACACACTCGCTTATTGCACGGTCAAAGTGAGCGAAGTGAAGTGTTGCACACTGCCAGAGGTGCCGATCACCAGAACGGTGTAGGTGCCTGTGGGAGTGGAGTTTCCTGTCGAAGCAGGCTGGGTGGTGTTGTTGCTTCCGCATCCGACCCAGAAGAGCATCCCAGTCATCAGAACTATTAAGAGCAGGAGAAAGTTCGCGCGCCTTCGGCCCTGTCTGCTGCCGAACAGGAACATGCCGAACAGTCCGAAGCCCGGGGTAAGTGTCCACAAAGCGAACACGGGGTGTTGCGCGCCACCGGGAACGGAGAGTTGCGCGGCAGTCCCAGACGTCTTGACGGTAGCCGTGACGGCCGACGGATTAGCGCCGGGAGTCACCGAAGTTGGGTTAATGGTGCATGTCGAGAACGCTGGAACACCCGCGCAAACAAAACTTACCGCGCTGGAAAAAGTTCCTCCGACTGGAGTGATCGACATGGTGTAGGTTGCGGTGGCACCGGCCTTGATGGTCTCCGAACCACCGGAGGACGGCATGCTGAAATCAATGCCCGAGCCGGTCAGTGAGACCAACTGGGGACTATTAGCAGCCGAATCGGTGAGGGTAATGGTGCCGGAACGAGTTCCCGATGAAGTGGGCGTGAAGGTCACCTGGATGGCACAAGTCCCGCCAGCCGCGGCGACCGTGGTGCAGTTGTTAGTCTGCGCGAAATCACCGGTCGCCTGGATACTGGAGACGGTCAGAGGGCCGTTGCCCGAATTGGTTACGGTGATAGCTTGGGCACTGCTCGTAGTGCCGACTGTAAGTGCTGTGAAGTTGAGGCTGGAAACACTGAGCTGGGCGGTACCGATCAGCCCAGTGCCGCTGAGGCTGACAGCGTGCGGATTACCCTGCGCATTGTCATTAATAGTAAGAGTTCCGTTCTGAGATCCCGAAGCGGTTGGCGCGAACGTCACCGAGATGGTGCAGGTACCGCTCACGGGAACGCTCGAACAATTATTGGTCTGGGCAAAACCACTCGTAACCGTCACGCCGGCCACTGCCATAGCTACACTGCCGGTATTCGTCACGGTTACGGCCTGAGGGCTGCTCGTCGATCCGACGGCAGTATTGGCGAAGGTGAGGCTGGAGGGGGTGAAAGTCCCGGTTGTGACATAGCCGCTTCCAGACAGAGCGACAGTTTCCGGGCTATCGGGAGCATCATCGGTCAGGGTCAAGCTTCCGGTCAGGGCGCCGCCAACGGTTGGCGTAACCGTGACCTGAATCTGGCAACTGGATCCAAAGGCTAGCGCCTGAGGGCAGTTGCTGGTTTCGGCGAAGTTTGTACTCGCCGTGATGCTGCTGATGTTCAGCGTGGCATTTCCGGTGTTCGAGAGAGTGACGGTTTGTGCTGTGCTGGTTTGGCCGACCGGCAAACTGGAGAACGTCAAGGTTTGCGGACTGAGGGTGACGATGGGTGATGAACCGTCGCCGACCATGTTAATGAAGTGCGGAGAACCAGAGGCGTTATCGCCGAGCAAAATGGTTCCAAAGCGCGAACCGGGAGCGGTCGGCGTGAATGTCACGGTGAAGGTGCAGAAAGAACCGGCGGCAACGCTGGTGCCGCAATCGTCGCTTTCAGCAAAATCACCAGTAATGGTTTTGGTCGCGATGTTCAGAGGCGCCGTTCCCATGTTGCGCAGGATCGTCGAGCGCGGCGGGCTCGCAACTCCGACATCAATAGTGGAGAACTGCAGCAAAGAAGGTCCGATAGCCACGGCTGGAGCATCGGCGGGACCGATTTTCAGAATGAAAGCGTCGGTCTGCCCTCCCCATGAACTCTGAAAAGCGGACTGGGTTACGGGGAAATAAGTAGACTGCGTGCCACCAGTGACATAGATGGCTGCGGTGCTATCGAGCACCATCCCGGTCGGGTAGTCGTATTCCCCTCCTCCTACATAAGTTGCAAATAGCTGCGTGCTGGCGATGGGATCGATTTCCATAATCAGCATGTCGCCGCCGCCGACGTAGCCCTCGATCGGATTGACCGGCGTGTATTGGCCTGATGAGCCGTCACTCGCGACTACATAAGCATCGCCGTTCGCATCCACCTGAATGGCAGTTCCCGAGCTATTGTTATTTTGGCCCAGGTAAGTGGAATAGACCAGCGTCGCGCCAGCCGTATCGAACTTCGTGATGAATATTCCACTGCAGCTTTGCGTGTTTGGATCACAGATGGTGGTTGCCGTGATCGGGAAATTGTCGCCTCCTTCGTCATATCCCGTGACATAAGCAAAGTCGCTTGCGTCCACGGCGACGGCATAAGCCCACGAATATTCAGTTCCGCCAAAATAACTGGAATACACGATTGCCCCCGAGGTATCGAACTTGGAAATGAAAGGGACGTAAGAGTAATAGTAGTTGCTCCCAGGATAGGTTGTCATGTAGGCGCCTGGAGTCGTCGGGAAGTTCGTGGTATCGGTGTCACCGACAACGTAAAGATTTCCGGAGCTGTCCAAAGCGAGACCATTGATGTCTGTGTAGGGCCACCAGCCACAGTATTCGCCGCAGCTTTGATCCAGGTTACCGGCAAGGTAGGACGAGTAGATCAGAGAAGATCCATCGGCCGAGAACCGCGAGAAGAAGCTATAGGAGCCCCAATTTCCATTCTGATCGGGGGCGATGGACGACTGGTAAGCATTGGCCAAAGGAAAATTCTGGGATGTTGCGTAGCCGGCAATGGTTGCTTCGCCAGCGCCGTCAACCCCTATAGCCTGCGCATAGTCGTAGTTGCTTCCTCCTAGATAAGTCGAGTACACGAGGGAGGAACCATCGGCGGAGAACTTGGTCAGAAATGCGTTAGCATTGCCAGCCAAGGCCGGCTGGTAGGCATTTAGGACCGAAAAATCGGACGAATAGGCTTGTCCCGTGACATATGCGCTGCCGCTGGAATCGACCGCGATTGAGTAAGGATAATCGTTTCCGCTCGTGCCTCCAAAGTAGTCGGCGTACAACAGCGTCGAGCCGCTCACGTCCAGCTTGGCGATAAAAATGCGTTGCTGATTGGGATTGAAGTTGCCGATGGCAGCCAAAGGAAAGTCAGGAGAATCCGTAACGCCGGTTACGTAGGTATTGCCACTTGCATCCACAGCAATAGCGTTGCCCTGATCGTAGCCACGACCGCCCAGAAAGGTCGAATACACAAGGACTGGATCGATGATCAGTGCCTTCGAGTTGTCGTGAGGGGCAACCGTGAATCCGACGTGTGTGCTGTCTTTCAGAGAATAGTTGCCGGGAACCTTCACGCGTGAGCCATTGACTTGCTGATAGATACCGGGTGACTGAAAGCGAAGTTGGTTGGTCCCTTTGGTAAGTACGAGATTGCCTTCCGCGTCCACGTTCAGCGCATCGGCGCCCTTCACCGAGAACTGGATCTGGTTGGCATTGGCGCCAGGAGCGACCACAAAATCGTATTCGACCTGCCGATTGTTCCCGTAATACAAGAGATCAATACCTGGATAGACATTCTGGTACCGCACTTTGGCGTAGGTCTGGACGTTGGTCTGCCACTTCTTAGGATCATTCCCAATGAAATAGTTCACCTTCGTCGGCAGTGGATCTTCGCCCACCACTGTTGGATTGGAAGCAGCACCCACCAGATTAAAAATCATGACTGTGTCTGCAGATCCATTGGCGGCTGTTTTGCTTGTCGGTGGAACTTTCGAAACAGTACCCGAAGCATTCGGTGCAAGGACGGATTCCTCGGGACGCAAGGCGAGGACCATCCCGCCGGTGGTGAGAAACACGGAATATCCCGTGCCCCGGGAGAGGAACTTCACTCTTGGATCTGTCTGACCCTTGTTTGCCTCGAAGGCTAAAGGGGGCTGTCCATAATTCGACTGCACTTGACGAGTAAGGTTGGGATTCTGGGGTATGGTCCGGTTAGCCGGAGCGGTTTGCGCGGTGCATAGCGCGCTGCTCATTAGCGCGATCGTCGCGACGAAGCCGAACAGGGATCGTGTTGTAGATTTCATTGCTGCTCCTTTTTTCTTCTCTTTTGATCTACTGCGTTCTGACCTCTGAGTTCTGGGGTTTTGGAGTCATCTTGGGGGGATCTTCAGTTCCGTCCGTCCGGCTCAACATCCGGGAGCCTGAGTCCTGGGCCTGCTGAACGGTTTGCAGAAAGGCTTTAAGCGCCTCCCGATCCTCGGGGAGCATCCTGACGAACTTTATCCCATTTCCTACTTGGGGATCGCAGGTAACCACGGTGGCGGCAATCAAGACGATGGTTTCGAGGGAGAGCTGCAGATCCAAATTAGTCCCGATTGGAAGTGGGAAAATCGTCTCGATGTAGCAGCCGCTCAAGCTCAGATCGGCGGTAGCGCAACGAATCATGCTGCCGTCCGCGTCAGACTGTATTTGGACCGGCACGCTCACCTTTATGCGTGCGTATTCGCGACGGTCATTCGGGTCACGGTCGCTCATGGTCGCTAGCTCTCTTTGCACACCTCTAACGCAGAGTAGGATTGCAAGTGCATTGCCTTTGTAACTTACTGCAAACACGAATCACATTGAGATAAAGCCGTCTCGATTCATGGATGATGTACAGAATTTGGACGGGAAGCTAAATTGCCTGCCGTGCTGTGACTTCGTTCGAACTGCTACTAGCGGCTTACATCTCTGCAGTCCGGCCTCCAGTTTGGAGTCTCTTGTCCATCGTCGGAAAAGGGAGCACTTCCTCGCCCTGTATGTCACTTGGGGCCCAGAAGTTCATGCCGCTTGCGGGAAGACGGTGCGCAGCGCGTCGTCAAGACTTTTACCTGCTCCAAAAGATCCGCTCGCCACGAAACAAACTTATCTAGTGGAGTGCTAATGTTCCGGCAGTCTGAATACTGCACAGGTGTGGATAATTTGGACAAAGCCGCGACTGCGTTGTATAGATAACCGCCTGTATCTAACGAACAGCGGACACGGCGCGAGCGGTATGATTGCTTACCAATAGTTTCAACATAGCCTCGTCGTCAGCGGGCCGGGAGAAAAAGTATCCCTGGGCCATCTCGCAATTGAGCTGCTTGAGCAAATTTACGTGCTCTTCTGTCTCGGCCCCCTCAGCGACGACTTTCAAACCGAGATTGTGGGCAAGCGTAATGATGACCCGCACGATCTCGCGGCTTTCCGGGTCGCTGTCCATGTGGAGAATGAAGGCGCGGTCGATCTTCAATGTGTCCACTGGAATCCGGCGTAAGCGGCTAAGGGAAGAGTACCCAGTGCCAAAATCATCGATGCTCAAGCGAACACCGAGTGACTTCAATTGTGAGAGCACATGGCCAGACTTTTCCGCATCCCCCATGGCGATCGTTTCTATGATTTCGAGTTGCAAACAACCGGGATCAACGCCGGTCTCCTCAAGGCATTTACGAATCTCGCTGGCGAGATCCGGCTGGGCGAAGTCCCTGGCGCTGATGTTCACGCTCATGGCCAGAGGCGGGCTGGAAGGGAATTCCGACTGCCAGGATCGGAGATGTTGGCAGGCTTCGCGCCATAATTGCCGATTCATGGGGACTATGAGTCCTATTTCCTCAGCAACCGCAATGAACGCAATCGGTGGAACGATGCCCTCCGGACGTTGCCACCGCGACAAGGCCTCGAAGCCCGTGATCTTGCCAGTCTGCAAGGACACAATGGGCTGGTAGTAAACCCGGAATTCTCCCTGGTCGAGGGCCTTGCGCAGGTCCGTCTCGAGCGTCAAACGACGCACTGCATTCGCGTGCATGGCTGTATCCGACACTTCACAACGGGCTTTACGATTACCAGTTTGTCGGTTTCGCCTCTCGCGTTTCGAATCGCGCACGCCGTCGACTCCAGCGTGCGCCAGGAGCCGTCTTTGTGGCGGATCCGGTATTCCAGCCGCTCTCCCTGGCCGCTCAGGCGGGCTTTCTCTGCTGCTTGCAATACCCGCGCGCGATCGTCGGGATGAATTTGCTCGATCGACGAAGTTTCTTTCAGCTCTTCGGGAGAATACCCGAGGACCTTTTGATAGGCCGGGCTGTTGTACAGACGGTGGCCATCGCTGTCGACGAGTGCGATCATATCCGCAGCATTTTCGCTGATGAGTTGAAACAGCTGATCTCGTTCAGCCAACTGGCGTCGAATGCGGTGGAGTTGGAGGGTCTGATAAACCGCGTAAACATCGAAAAGTAGTACGAGGGCTGCCAGCCCACGTACCCATTCTCTGAGATCGAACCAATACGAAGCGTCGGCCTCCCGATTAAACCAGGGAAAAGTGAACGAGATGATTCCTGCCATTAATGCAAGTGTTACCGCAACGGCGAACCCCCACAGCCACCACTCATGACCTTCGATCCGACGCATCTCGTTCGGAATCGCTTCAGGGCTGTTCCGACCCACTTGTTGGAAAGATTGCTGATTCATGCAGTCCCACTATTCTCCTACAGCCTCTACAGATAACAACCTGTCTGCTTGACCAGATGTGCAGAACTTTCTGGCATGTTGACCCGGCGCATTCGTCAAGTCGATCAAGAGAGGACTTTGTTGTCGTTGATTATTTCGAAGAACACCACCGCCATTTAAAGCTGGAACAGCCTGCGAAGGCGGATCGAATCCGGAAAGAGCTGGCAAGTTGCCTGTGACGTGCCTCAGTCATCGAAAGTAAGATTGAAAAATCCTTTCTGATGAAACTGGCACCAAGGCGCGGAGATATTCGTTAAGCCGGAGCCTGTCTTCTCCGGTGAGATCGACAAAGTGGATACCCATGCCAACGCCCCGGTGACAGGTCTTAACTGTGCCGCGCCCTGAAACGTTTTCATCGGCCACCCACATGGTGAACTGGATCTGGGAACCCACGGCCAGTGGGAAGATTGTCGCCACGTAGCATCCATCGAGGCTTACATCAGTCGTGGTGTCTCTTAAAGGGAAACTGCTGCCCGCCTCTGTGATTTCAATTTGAAGATTCACGAAATAACGCGAGCATTTTCTGCGTTCCACAAGGAATCCCCGAAAAAATAAAGAACTGCAGACCCAAGAAAAAGTGGGTGCTATCTTTGTCGCCACCTCAGTCAGTTAGTCGTAACTCGAAACGTGCATTTACCAAATTCCAGTGTTCCGACACGTCCTAATCCGGCTCTTCGTCCGCCGAGGTCGGCAGGGAGCAAGCTTCCGCCTTACGGAACTTCCCGGCAACGAATTCTGGAAGCATGTCTTCCAGCTTTCGTGCCAGCCAGTCCTGTAGCGCAGACTTGCTCTCCTGCGAGAAAGACACAAAGCGAACTCCGAGATGACCTGTCTTCCACCAGCAGACTGTCGATTCCACCAAGAATGGAACTGCATGACCCGGTATGGCAAACTGCACCTGTACCTCTTCTCCGAAGCTGAGCGGAACGAGAGTACTCACGGCGATGCCTCCTTCGCTGATGTTCAGGCTGTAACAGTGAACTTCCGGCATGCTTTGTCGCAGGATGGTGACGGGAATAGCCACCGGATAACGGAAATAGCGCCGCCGCTCTCTCAGTATCAGTCCGTAAGCCGGCTTGAGTGTAGAGCGGATTGACTGCGCAGAAAGAGGCCTCTCAAAGACAAACTTCGACCTCTTTCGGAAGGCTGTGCTTCCCGCATCACTGCCACTGATGGCAAACGTCACAGCCGTTCGGTTCGACGATGACAGACGCACCTCGTCGAGGATCAGTCCGCACTGCTCTCCTACCTGGACATCAACTATCACAGCATCAAACTTGCGGCGGTGCAATAAACCAATCGCCGCTGGCACTTCTCGACAGACATCAGGCGAAATAGCGAATTCCTGTAAGGCATGGTTGAACTGCTGAATCGTCGTTGGATCAGCGGACACCAAAAGTGCAAGTCCGAGCTGCATAATGAAGTACCCCCTTCGTACCACTCCGTGTCATGACTGCCGCTTGCTTGTGCCCGGACTGTTGTTCCTGATTCGTGGAGACCGCCAGTGCGGCAGTTGTTCTTCTGCACGCCGTTCATCGCGTCCCTTGGTTTGCCAATCAAGCGTTTTGAGACATGGTGCATCGCAGCTTGTCGGCGACTTTGTCAACCGCTAAAGGCTTGCTGAAGTAGTAGCCTTGGATTTCGTCACATCGATGGGCTCGGAGGAATGACATTTGTGCTTCGTTTTCGACCCCTTCGGCAATCACCTTGAGATGCAGGGTTTTTGCCATGCTGATGATTGCAGTTGTGATCGCTGCGTCATCAAAATTCACGGCGACATCCCGAACAAACGAGCGGTCGATTTTGAGCTTGCTGACCGGAAACTGTCTCAGGTAGCTGAAGCTGGAATAGCCGGTCCCAAAGTCGTCAATTGCTAGCGTCAAACCCATGGCCTTTAATTTCTGAAGAACTGAGAACATCATGTCTGCGTTAGATAGCAGAAGGCTTTCTGTGAGCTCCAGTTCGAGGTACTGGGGGGGAAGGCCAGTCTCGAGGAGCACCCTCTTAATAACTTGGCAGAACTCCTCTTGACGAAACTGGACCGCCGATACATTGACTGCTACCGGCACTGCGAGAAGCCCTTCGTCTTGCCATTTCCGGGCTTGGGAGCAAGCGGTCCTGAGCACCCATTCACCGATTGGCATGATCAGGCCGCTGTTCTCAGCGATTCGTATGAACTTATCAGGTGGCACGAGGCCCAACTCCGGATGTTGCCAACGGAGGAGCGCTTCTAACCCGATGATCTTTCCAGTGCCAACATCCATCTGCGGTTGATACACGAGAAAGAATTCTTGATTGTCGAGCGCGAGTCGTAAGCTGTTCTCCAACGTCAATCGCTCCACGGCCTGAGCATTCATGTCTGCCGTAAAAAACTGAAAGTTGTTCCGTCCATTTTCTTTGGCGCAATACATGGCGGCATCGGCATTCTTGATCAGAGTCTCGCCGTCCGTACCGTGTTCTGGGAAAATGCTGAGGCCGAGGCTGCAACTAACGCGAAGAGAGCGACCTTGAACAACGAATTCAGCGGTCATTGCAGTCACGATCCGTTCAGCAGCAACTGCTGCGTCGGCTACGTCCTGTATATGAGTCAGCACAATAAGGAATTCGTCTCCGCCTAGCCGGGCCACTGTGTCTTGTTCACGCGCCGATCTCTTAAGTCGTTCTGCAACGTCCTGCAGGAGAAGGTCGCCGAGCGAGTGTCCGAGCGAGTCGTTGATGATTTTGAACCCGTCGAGATCGAGGAACAGAAGCGCAAGTTTGTCCTTTTGCCGACGAGCACTGGCGAGTGCCGTTGACAATCGATCCTGTAGAAGAGTCCTATTAGGCAGTCCCGTAAGAGCATCGTAATAGGCTAAGTATTGAACCCGTTCCTCAGCGACTTTGCGGTCTGTGATGTCCTCAACTGTGCCTTCTCGGAGCAAGATGTTACCGCCGGTGTCACGCACGGTTCGCAAATTTACCAACACCCATTTTTTCGTGCGATCTCTGCGATAGATTTCCACTTCGATGCCGTGCACCACGCCATTCTCGACCAGCAAGTGTTGCATTTCATCTATGCGGCTGGGATCGACAAATAGCTGTTCTGCCACATTAGAGACTTCTGCCAAGAACTGTTCCGGAGAATCGTAGCCATACATTTGCGCCAACGCGCGGTTGGCGCTTAGAGGACGAAGTTCGGGAGTGGCCTGAAAAATTCCAGTTACGGCATTTTCGAAGATAGCCCGGTACTTCTCTTCCGCTTGTCGAAGTGCCTCTTCCGCCCGTTTGCGGTCTGTGATGTCGCGAAAGTACCAGATTCTGCCCCGATACCCGCCTCTTGAGTCGATGAGAGGCGCAGAGTATCGGTCGAAGATTTTCCCATTCTTGAATCTCAACTCATCCCTGCTCCTTTCATCCCGATGGCTATTGAGATATTTGACCCTCTCGATGAAGGTGTCGGGGCCCTCGACTTGATCCGTCACGTGCTTTCGCACGATAAGATCGTCTCGTGTGCTCAGCAGTTCATCCGGTATTCCAAAGTTGAGCCCAAATTGCTTGTTTGCCAGAACGATGTGGTCCGACTCGTCGACGGCCAGGATGCCATCAATTGTCGTCTCAGTTTGCGCCTCCAGCAGCGCAGTCTTGTACAATAGCGCTTCTGCCGTGTGTTTGCGCTCCTCCACTTCGAGCAGGAGCTCTTCCTCGTTTCGTGCTTGGCGATGCTGGATGATCAGCACCCGGGCCGCAAAGGTGATAATGGCAAGCGCGAACACCGCCGGGCCCAGAAGAGGGTACGCTTGATCAACGCGAGCCAGGATAAAGAAGCTGAACAGTGGATAGAGCAGCGGGAAGAATTGGTCAATCACTATGCTTTGTGACCTCTGACAGTCAGTCCGGCCCCTATCCGCATTCTTCCACGTGGCTGCTATCAGGATGGGAATTGCAAGCAGAACGCTCCACGTCAAGTCGAACCATCCCCCAGGTTCCAGGTCTTGCCCGCCGGGGCTGAGGGCATAGGAATCGGCCAAGCCAGAGAGCACTAGAAAGATTGCCATGCGCCCAAAGAATGAACGAACTGCTTTCGAACTCGTTAGCAAGGCTCGCAAAACAAACGTTGTCGCCAGGAGTCCATCAAACGAAGTATTTCGCGACCATGTGAAGTGGCCGATGCGAAAAGCAGTTGTCAGCGACCACATTCTCGGGGAGAAGCAGAGAAAGATCGCCACCCAGAAGATGCACACCTGGACGAAGTCCAGAATGTGCAGCTTGTCAAAGTGATTTGGTTCACCGTCCGGATCGAGGAAGGGCAGCATGCCGAACGGGATTACGGATAGAAAGAAGATGAGGTCATCAAGACTGTCTAGCGAGTGGTCGCCGGAAAAATCCGAGTAAACTCCGAGGGCTTGAGCGACAGCCCACACTATGAACGCGACCGCGAGTAATCGCCAAGCATATCGTGCAACGCCACGTGATCGCCAAAATGCTTCTGTGCAAGCCAGGATACAGATCAGGCCGAGCGCAAGTTGGGCACCCTCAGAAAGGAGAGGGCCGGGTGTCCGGTGGCCCAGATTGGCAAGCGCCAGGACTTGCCCTGTCACCAAGATGCAGTACGCTACAATTAGATGTTTGAAAGAGAAGCCGCCCTGATTCTCGCGAATGCGGGTTGCTGCGCAAGAATACTTCTCCTGAAGATAGATGACTGTCCGCATGGAATAATTCAACGATTCACCATTGGGAACTGCTTGCTGTTGAGCCACGCTTACTTGATTCCGTCTACCCTTTTCGCCCATAGAGCGTTTGGGCGGCGGCTATGGGATACGATGTGGAGAGGCACTACCATCAAATCCCCTGTCCTCGAGTGAACTTGATCGAGTGCCCGATGTACTCTGGAGCTCTTCCTTGCGGTAGCCGGTGATGAGCCGGAAGACTTCCTTGCCATCAACCAGATGGCGGAGCATGCGCCAGTTTGCTAACTGTTACCCCTAGCAACACTGGCCGGACGCGGTGCGGCAGTATCCATCTAGTGTTGTGTCCCATAAATTCGCACCGTAAGTAGAATGCCTTGAAGGGACCACGTTCAAATCGGCCCTTTCAAAGGACCATTCATGAAACACGTTCTAATGAATTTCAACGCAGCGCGTGAAAGAACGAAACAGGTCCACACCGTCCCAGACTGGAGAGAACTCCAGGGCTTCGCCGATGGGTACGATTCGATCAATCGCACGGCCGGGCAGTTGCATCGCCCACCGTTTCAGTTCCTCAGGGTCGTAGCCGAAATAGGACAAAGTTTGGTCTTTTGACGTCAGCGAATCTGTCAGATCTTCGAGTGCAGCCAGATCCCTTTCCAGAAAAAGTCCCCCACCGCAGTGCAGGCTGCGATAGTCCTGCGCCTCCTCTTGCAATTCAATCCTCAAGGGGAGTTCGGTCACGCGGCTGCTCCCCATCCCACCCGCCTGCGCAGTTGCCGCATACGCATATGCCGCCGTCACCCGATCCATGGTTACGATGGCCGGGTAAGAAACCTGGCGTTCCGTCATGTAACGGCGGACTTCCGCCCAAAATCTCAGCTTCGCCTCGGCGATCGCCGCTCCCGATCCAGTCCACACCAGCAATCGCGGCGACGAACAAGCCCGCTGGTCAAATGAAAACGCGTCGTTGTAGAAACGCTTTGCCAGATGGCGGAGCTGTTCCTCGCTGCAAGCGCAGACCGCGCTGGCACGAAGCGCCGCCAGGGAAAAACGATCGGCAAACGCCAACTCGGTGGCCAATGGCGGCAAGGCGATTCGCCGCAACGCTGTTACCGTGTGATCCCCACCCCAAAGAACACGCACGGCGCAACTGGAACAAATCTCTGTATTCACCGCACCATCATGCTCGTAGGAGACCAGGAGATTTCGTTCTCGCAGCTCCTTGAACTCGGCCAGCTCAAAAACCTCACTCAGCCGGGCGATCAAGTACTCCAGTTGTTGTCCTCTCCTTTGAGAGACGCGAACGACATTGGAGTTTCCCGCCAGTAACGAGATGAACCACGAATAAAGAAAAATGCTGTCGACATTCGAAGGTGCGAAGTGAACTACCAGACCACGCGCTAGCCGCAGTCGCTGCTCTGTGCAGAAAGCCGCTTTTAGCTCTCGCAAATGCGCCTTCCGCATCCAGTGCGCCGCCGCCAGCAACTCGGGCCACGCTCGCGCCGTTGGGTCGGTGCGGACTCGTCTCGAAACGGCATCGATAAAGTCCATCACGCGCTCGGCAAACGGCAGCCATGGGCAAACCTCCGCCAGCCCGCCGATTCGCTTTTGCCAGTCTTCTGGACTCAATTTGGGCGCTAGAAACTCCATGCGTCCGGCTCCTGGTGGGTGTCGCTGCAGCCGCGCAGCTCCGCTTGCGGAAGCCGGCCTTCGACGGTGAAATACTTGCCCGGCCGGCCACATTCGCAGTTATTTTCGCCCACAATTGTGCCCCTATCCTCCGTCAGCAGTGAGTGGCCTGGATAGCTGCGCGGAATGTTACTGAGAAGCTGTAGAAGTCCCGATGCACCGAAAGGTAATACATCAAGGGTGTCCGCATCGCGCACCAGCACATCCGAATAGCGGCTGGGGTGAAAGAAGCCGCGTTCGCATTCCATAAATATGGATCCTGTTTGCTCCACCATGCCGTAGTAGTTGTGTACCCGCTGGATTCCCAGCCGCTCCGCGAGAGCTTGCTTGAACTTCTCGTTCGATACACTCTCGGCCGCCAACTTTTTCCATCCGCCGCCATGGATCAGTACGCTTTCTCCGAAGTCAATGGTTCGGCCCGCTTCGCAACAGGCTCGATACAGATACCGCCAAATCATGGCAGTGAAACCAAACAGAAAAACCTGCTTCGTGGCGTTCCCTTCGAGAAAGCGTTCAAGAGCAGCCCAGTTCAAGCGCATGTCCTCGTCCAGCAGGTAGACGGGATCACGCCCAAACTGCGAGAAGCCCACTATACCGGCACCGCGCGCCGAAAAGGCACTCCGGTCGCGCAACACGCCTGGTTGATCGACGATTGCCATCGGCAGGCGCTTCGGCCCAAGATATTCCTTCACAATGGCAATCAGCGCTTTACTTTGCGCCAGCGCCGTGGGACGGTCGAGAAAAATACGCGACCGCGTCTGCGAGTTCGTGCCACTCGACGTCAGTGTCTTGACGATGTCATCCGCGGGCACACTCGCCAGCCGCAGCATCTTGAACAAACGCACGGGCAGGAATGGAACATCGGCCACCGACTGAAGCGAACGCTGCGCCGGATAGAGAACCTTTAGGATGCGTTTGTATTCCGGGCACCGCTGCTCATGCCACTCAGTGAGTTTTGCCAATTCGTCCAGAAGTCGCGAAGCATCGGACTCACACGTCTGCGCGGCAGGCGCTTCCATCAATAGCTGAAGGCTGGGTGTAACTTTCAAGAAATCCATCTTATTGTCCGACCTGTCCAGCTGCCGCGACTTTTGAAGGAAAAGGGGCAAGCGTTGCCAGCGTGATGTAGTCCGTCTTGCCGTTGCTCGTCAACGGCAGCCGCTCGACATGGCTCACGCGGACAACGCTGTGGTGCAGTTTGAACACTTCACAGCACAGCCGTCGCACCGGATCAGTCAGCGACGGGTCCTCTACCGCGACTTGCAATGCTTCGTCTGTTCCGAAACAGGCGAGAGGCGTATCGAAATGCTTTCCCAGGGTGGTTTCCACATCATCCAGACTCAGACGCAGCCCCAGCACTTTCAAAAAGCGCTTCTTCCTACCAGTGATATGGAAAAGTCCATTTTCGCCCTGCCGCGCGAGATCCCCTGTGTGCAGCTCTCCCTTAAGCTCGTCGCCTTTGCTCAGATCCTGAACATTCTGTGCATAGCCGAGCATCACGTTCGGTCCACGGTAAATCAACTCACTGCTCTCCGGCTCTACTCGCAAATAACCGCCAGGAATCGGGGTGCCGATCGATCCCACGTTGTTGGCCAGAAGATCCGGTGGAACGTAGGAAATGCGCGCCGTGGCCTCAGTCTGTCCATACATCACGAAGAATCGCCGCGCCTTGGCCAGCGCAATGGCATGGACGCGCTCGATGTATTTCGGATCGAGGCGCCCTCCCGCTTGCGTCCACGTCAAGACTGGCAGCTCTCGTTGCAAGAGCCCGGTACGAAGCAGCATTTGGTACGTGTACGGAACACCCGCGAACGACGTTGCTCGCTCTGCGCAGACAAGATTCCAAAAGTCTCTCTGCATTACACCCTTGCTCGTCAGGAGAATGGTAGCCCCCGCGAGCAGATGAGAATTAATCACCGAAAGTCCATACGAGTAAGCCATCGGCAGTGAGGTGATGGGCCTTTCGCGCTCGTCCAATCCAAGATATTCACCAATCGACGCTGCGTTCGCCTGCAGATTAGAATAGGAGAGCCGCACAAGTTTCGGCGTCCCAGTCGAGCCTGACGTCGAAAGTAGAAGACCTAGGTCGGTATGGATCTCGCGCTCTTTTGCATGTAATCCCCACACGCAATAATTGCCCATGGTCGCAATGATTGTGTAGTCTGCAGGGATCTCCATCGAAGCAGCGGCAAACACCCAATCGGGGCGATAGGTGGTCAGCAACCGGAAAAGAAACTCAGTCGAAAGGTCGGCGGAAAAAAGCGCAGCCGCCGCGTTGGACTGCAGCGACCCGATATATGCCGCCACACACTGCGCAGCGTTCGAACATAGGATGAAAACCAGCTGCTTCTGCTTGCTCCTGCCGAACATCGCGCCGAACAATGCCGCGGATCGCTTCAGGTCGCCGTACGACCAGCGCCGGCCGCTAGCTTCATCGATGAGCGCAAGACGTGAGCTTGGATGATCGAGATCCCAGAAGTTCACAGCCACATACCCCCATCGACACCGATTACCTGTCCCGTAACGTATGCCGACATATCCGACAGGAGAAACGCCACGGCATTGGCAACGTCGATCGGCTGCCCCAGCCGGCACATCTTGATCGAATTTTTCAGTTCTACCATTTTCCCCTCTGGAATCGCGGCAATCATGTCGGTTTGAATCACGCCTGGTGCGACCGCATTGACTCGAATGTTTTGCCGGCCAAGTTCGCGGGCCGCTGATTTCGTTGCGCCAATCAGGCCTGCCTTACTGGCGGAATACGCAGTCTGTCCCTCGTTCCCCGTGCGGCCGATAATCGATGCCACATTCACGATCGATCCCGCCCTTCTCGGCATCATCAGCCGCGCAACATACTGCATAAGCTGAATCGGGGCGTAGAGATTGACCCGCATCATTTCGTTGATCTGCGTCTCGGAAATCATCCCCATCAAGGCATCCCGCAGTATGCCGGCGTTATTGACGAGTCCATCGACGTGTTTCGTCATGCGGTGCACTTGTTGAAACGCCGCCTTCATCGCGGCTGAGTCACCCACGTCGAACGGAAGTATCGCCGCTGACCGGCCGACTCTCCGTTCGATCTCCGACGCGCATTCTCGTAAGCCCTCTTCTGATCGAGCGCTGAGAATCAGGTCAGCACCTCCCTCGGCGCATACCAGAGCCGTTGCGCGTCCGATGCCCCGCGACGCGCCCGTGATCCAGATCAATTTCCCCGTTAGCAGCATTAGATCCGTACTCCGTATCTGCGCAAGATTTCCTTGCTTTTTCCGTAGCTGCTGAGGTCGACGACGTCGTCGGTGTCGAGCATGATGTCGAACTCTGAGTCCAGCGCGGCGATCAGCGCCATGTGGGCAAGCGAGTCCCATCCCTTGCTCTTGTCATAGGCGATCTCGTCGTTGATTTCGGACGGCGGAATGCCGAGCACCTCGGAAAACACCGTCCGCAGTTTGTGTTCTGTCGCTTCCATCGTTTGCATATTGAAAACATCTCCCTTTCTTTTATTTGAGTCGTTCGTTAGCGACCTAATTGCGTTGCCGCTGACCCATGTCGCGACGGTGATATGACTCTGGCGGGCACGCCCAGTACCGTCACTCCTTCCGGAACCGAACTGATGACGGCGCTTCCTGCCCCAACAGTCGCGAAGTCGCCGACTTCATTCTTGGGCGATATCGAGGTATGCGTCGCCATCATCACACCACGTCCGAGCTTCACGTTTCCTGTCACCATGGTCGCGGGGTTAAGGTTGCACCCGCGGCCGATCACTGCATCGTGCCCCACCACCACAAACGCATTCAGGGTGACGAAGTCTTCTAATCGCGCTCCAACACTTACGACGGAATTCATAAATACGAAAATGCCGGTACCCAGCCGAGCGTTGGGAGCTATGAGCGCCGTGGGGTGGATGAGGTTGACGAACTGGGCGCCGCGGGATTCCATCAGTTCGGCGCCTTTGAGCTTGTAAAAGGTGTTCCCGATTGCCGGAATGAACACTTCGTCTGGCCCCGGCTGGTGATCTCCAATTGCCCCGAGCACGGGCAGCGACACGCCGCGATGCTGCATGTGCTTGCGCGCAGAGTCGACGTTGTCGTCAAGAATTCCGGCGGGTTCCCAGTCGCGCGCATCGGCAGCGATTGACTCTGCTGTCCACAGCAATTCGCGACAAAAGTCACCTCCGCCCAGGAAAATAAGTTTGCGTTTTGCCATTGTCTACTCCCTGTGAAATTGAAACCAAATGCCGATCGCCGCCGTTGGGGACGTGGCGCTCACTCCCTTACGCATTCGCCATAGCTTCGCCCGATTGACGCAAACATTTCGCCACCCAATCCTCCATCACCGGCAAATGCAGACGCGCGTCCGGCGCGCTCAGAAACTTGACGTTGCTATAGCGCGCTTCTTGATAGTCGGCAATCTTCCCGCTGCGCATTGCGTCCAACACTTGCTGGATCCCCGCTTCGATGGTCCATACCGGCTGGAATCCAAGACTTTCCCGTATCCGTCGAAATTCGACCCGGTAATTCCTGCGATCCACATTCTCTTCGGTGCAGCGCAAAACGGATCCAGGCACCATGGTTGTAATAAGCTCGCCGACCTGGCCGAGAGTGCGATTCTGTTCATCGCACCCAACGTTGAAGGTAATGGATGACACCGCATGAGATGGAGCATCCAGCGCTGCGAGCGCCGCTCGGCTGGCGTCGTGAACATGCAGAAAGGGGCGCCACTGATCCCTGCCAAACACCGTCACGACTCTTTCCATCAATGCTTTTGCCGTGAGCAAATTCACCACCAGGTCAAAACGCGTCCGGCCCGACAGTCCATAGATGGTTCCAAATCGAAGAATGACCGGCTCGAAGCGATCTCCCCGGAAAGTCGTCAGCACATTCTCGGAAGCGATCTTGCTGCGCGCGTAGAGCGAAACCGGATTTAGAGTAGACCTCTCATTCAGTAACTCATCGCTGGCTCCATAAACCGAACAACTGCTGGCAAACACGAATCGCGATATGCCGTTCCCCTTGGCGACCTGCGCGATCATGCGGGTCGCAATCAGGTTGATCTGGATGGTCAGTTCTTCGTCCAGGGCACATGCCGGGTCGCCCACAATCGCTCCCAGATGGACGACTGAATTCATGTCCCGCATGGCCGCCACAACCGTATCGACATTCCGGAAATCGCCGCGATGGATCTCTAAGTTGGGGTGTTGCATGAACGGTTTGATCGGGTCTTGGCCGTAGAGGAAACAGTCCAGAAGGCGAACCTGGTATCCGCGATCCAACAGCTTGGGAAGAAGAGCAGATCCGATGTAGCCGGCTCCACCGATGACGAGCACGTTTTTCGGGCTTCTCGTCACCGATACGCTCTCGACCCGGCTCTCGTGGAGCACGACGCGTCGCCAAAGTCCCGCCCACAGACGCGCCACCAGCAAGAGCGCACACGCGCCAACCCAAGCCAGCAGCAGGGACGAACGCGGAAACGACGGCTGCAGCCGGAAGAAGTACAGGCATAGGGACAGAACCATAAACAACAGGGTCGCCGCTTGCGTAATGATCAGAGCCTTGTACTTCCCCATATACGAACGGCCCTTCGTATAAAAGCCCATGCTATAGAAGAGCAGCGGGCCCAGTATGCTCAGCATGCATGCGGGAGGCCACCAAGTCTTGAACACGGCGAAAGCTTGAGGATGTTTCGCGAGCAGTTGCGGCAACAAACTAATCAACAAGGAAGCGTTCAAAATAATCAGATCTGCAACAACCCTAACCAGAATCTCCACCCTGATCTTCAATTCATGCATAACTGGCAATCCCCCGTTAATGGACTTTCTAGATTTCACGACTCGACAATTGCTGCTTATGCGGTTGCGTTTCTCATGACTCTTTCCACTGTCTGGCAAGTAAGCTCGATGTGTTGCTCCGTCAGCGTTGGATGTACCAGAAACATCAGACTCGTGTTGCCGAGCTCGCGCGCGACCGGAAGCGGCCGCTTCGGCCGCATCTCTCGCGGGAAGGCCCTTTCGCGGTAAATCTCGCTGCAACTTCCCGAAAAGCACGGCACGCCACTCGCCGTGATTTCCGCCATGATTCGATCCCGGGTCCACCCCCGGTGAAGTCGCTCTGGCCGCACAAAGACGTAATATTTGTAATAGGAGTGCCCAATTTCTGATGGTGGCTCAGTTACTCTGAGGGCGGGCAGTTCGCGGAAGCATTCCGTCAAATGCCCCGCATACTTTCGCCGTGTCGCCACCCAACCCGCCAGCTTCCGCAGCATGACTCTGCCCAGCGTCGACTGCATCTCCGTCAGACGCCAATTTGTGCCAAATGACTCGTGCAGCCAGCGGAACCCAGGCGGATGTTCCCGGCGAAACACGGCATCATAACTCTTGCCGTGGTCCTTGTAACTCCAGGCACGCTGCCACAGCTCTTCATCGCTGGTGGTTACCATTCCGCCTTCGCCGCCAGTTGTCATGATCTTGTCCTGACAGAAAGAAAACGCAGCCATATGTCCGATCGACCCCACCTGCGCGCCCTTATATGTGGCCCCATGCGCCTGGGCGCAATCCTCAATCACCCTTAAGTTGAAATCCGCGGCTAAGTCCATGATCGGGTCCATGTCGCAGGGCCACCCGGCCAGATGAACCGCGATAATCGCTTTCGTATCCCGCGTAAGCGCGCGGAGGATTGTCTGTGCGGTTATGTTCTGGCTATCGCGATCGACGTCGGCGCAAAGTACTCGCGCTCCGCGCATCACTGCGCAACTTGCCGAAGCAATGAAGGTGCGCGAGGTGGTGATGACATCATCCCCTCGCCCGATCCCCAGCGCCTGCAGCGCCAACTCCAGGGCCAGGGTTCCATTGGCAACGCACACGGCGTGTTTCGCGCCAACGTAGTTTGCAAACTCGCCCTCGAAAAGACGGCCTTCCTGCCCGGTCCAGTAGTTCACCTTGCCACCGCGCAGAACCGAGGCTGCGGCCTCAACTTCATCAGCTTCAAAATAGGGCCAGGGTGAGAACGGCAATGATTGCGGCGTACGTGCGGGTTGAGCGGCTGTAGTCGTCATATGTTTTTGTTTTTCTTTCAGGAGGTAGATTTGGTAACTGCTTTCCAGGTGGGGGCCTGGAGATCGTGGAGTTCGTACTAGGTACTGTGAGTCTCTTTTGTTACACCCAAGAATTCTGGCATCGTCGCATGACCCGGCTTCGCGATGCCATCGCGGCGAAATACCTGCCAGACCGTCCGTGCCAGGATCGATAGGTCCAGCCAGAAATTCCTGTGATCCACGTACCAGAGGTCAAGATCGAATTTTTGATCCCAATCCAGCGCGTTCCGGCCGTTGATCTGCGCCCAGCCTGTGATCCCTGGCTTGACCTCATGACGCCGCATTTGCCTCTCCGAATAGCGCGGCAGGTAGCTGGCCAGCAGTGGGCGGGGTCCCACCAGGCTCATTTCTCCAAGGAGTACGTTGATGAGCTCGGGCAACTCATCAAGACTGGTGCTCCGCAGAAAACGCCCGATCGTCATCAAGCGATCTGCATCCGGCAGCAAACGGCCCTTCTCGTCTCGAGCATCCGTCATAGTGCGGAACTTCAAGCAGTAGAACAGTTGTCCCTGGAGGCCGGGGCGAGCTTGCCGGAAGATCACGGGCGATCCCAGAACAATCCTTACCATGATCGCTAGTACAATCAGCAAGGGTGACAGGATTACGAGCGCACTGCCGGCCACCAGCAAATCAAAGACGCGCTTCGCTTCAATATTCATGACTTGGAACGGCTCGCCTTTAGAAAACCTGTGATCCAGCGACGGCCGCCATGCCCGTGGTTCGCGACTCTCCGGGCAATGGCGCCGCATGATTTTCCAGGAAATGGCGCGCATTGAACTCTGCCGGCCGTGGATCTCCGAAAAGAATGTGGCGATAAATCGACAAAATCTCTTTCGCGCACCGCGCTGGATCGAACATCACGGCTACGAGTTGCCGGCCACGCTTCGCCATGCGCTTGTGCTCGCTCCGCCTGCGAAGAACTTTCAGTACAGCTACCGCGAGCTCTCCTGGATTGCGTACCGGCACCAGTTCGCCGGTCAGGCCTGGGTATATGACTTCCGGCAGTCCTCCCACTTCCCCGGCGACGGTGGGGACTTGGCACAGCAGGGGCTCGGTGACGCCGCCGCAGTTTTCCGAGAGCGGGACATGAATGGCACAATCAAAATCAGGCCAACTCCTGCCCACTTCCTCTGAGGTGAACTTCCCCGGCATGAGAATCCTGCCTGCTCCCTGTTGCTGCGCCATATCCCGGAGCCTCGCTTCGTAGCTTCGTGTACCCTGAAACGTTCCACCCACCAATATGCCCCACACATCGTTGCGCACTCGCTGCACTAGCCGGATCGCTTCAATGACGTCTTCGTGGCACTTCAAGCCGACTTTCTGACCCAGATGTTTCTTCGGCGGATAGATCAGATTGATGTTCCCAATCACAATGGCATCGTGAGGAAGGCCCAGCTTCTTTCGCAGGTACCCGGTTCGCTGCGCCGAAAACAGTCCGGTGTCAGCACTGTGGTAGCTCAGAAACAGTTTGCTGACCGGTATCCGTGTCCGCTCATACAGCAGATTGATAAACCTGCTGCTGCCGATCCAATAGTCGCATTCACCCGATAGGGAAATCTCAAACGTGCGAGAGTGCCAGTGCTCCAGATGTAAGGGACCAGGCACCTGAAAGATCCGCGGCACCGGGTGCTTCTTGCCGAGTGCCAGCCGCAGCATTGCGGCCGTGGTTACATGATGGCTGTGAATTATGTCGGGACTAACTCGCCGCACCAGTTGGCGTATGTCAGAACTTGTCTTTACGAACCTCGCTGGATTCAGAACCGGCAGTGCGCATTCCACGAAATGGAGAGCGGCGCCAGTAGCCTGCCACGCTGGCACCGCGCTTCCCGCAGGGTCAGGCAACGCAACGTGTACTTCAACCCCTTGCCGGACCAGTTCCGCCACCTGTCGAATCGCCCAGTGCGCCCCATCCGGGCTCTTGCTTATGTGCAGCGCTCTCATGCCGTGCCGCCTTTCATTTGAAACAGGCTGCGTGCCGTCAACCATCTTTCCGTGTCCAAGCGCAAGAACTTATAAAACTCCACTCGGCGCTTTTCCAGTACCTCCGGACGATACTCTTGCGCGCGATCCAGATTCCGCTTTGACATGTTCGACAGGCGCTCGGGCCGGCTAATCACTTCCTTGATCTTGTTGGCCAGGCCAGCGGGATCGCCTGCTCCTACCAGATCCTCGTCGGCAAGCAGTTCCGGAATCCCGCCAACCCTTGTGCCAATGCACGGAAGCGCGCGGGACATAGCTTCAATCATGGCTCGGGGCAACCCTTCCGTCAGGGAAGGCATGACGAACAATGTGGCCTGATCCATCTGGTCGCGAATTGCCTTCCCCGCCGGCAATTCGCCACAGAAGTGTATGTATTCGGAAAGTTCCAGACGCTTCGTCATTTCTTGCATTTCCAGTCGATGCTTTCCGTCTCCGACCATAATCACTGTGGGGCTTAAAACAGGAACCAATCTCTTCACCGCTCCGATCAATACGTCGGGCCCCTTGTACATCTGTGCGAACGATCCTACGAAGAGGATCCTGGGCCGTTCGCGGTCCTGAAAATTGCGCGCATGATCCACGAAATCAGCGTCATCGCACGCAATGCTGGAGTAATTCGTAGTGAAAACCTTGGGGCTGGCCATGAAATCGAGATTGGCCACGTCGGAAATTCCCACGGAATGCGCCGGGCATGGATATCGGCGCTGCAACTTCTCTCGTGTCACGTACGCAACCGCCACGGCGCGCGAGCATTGTTTTCTCAGCGACCGGGTCGCCCAGGCGCGAAACAGTGGCCGCAACGGATGCCGGATCGCCCCTGGCCCCATCGCTTCATGGGGGTCTCCTACAACTTCCAGACCGTACGTACGCCCCCTCTTCCACAGGCTGGGCAGCAATTCGTCCGCTAAGAGCGAACCCACTCGGCACAGAAGTGCGTCTCTTTCTCCCAAAGCGGCCATGAGTGAATGTCGTACCGCACCGCGGCGACGTAGAAACTGCTCCGGTCCGAGATAGAATGGCACCGGCCAGAACGTAACTTCTGGACCCGTCACGCGTTTGTATCGATCATCGAGCTGAGGATCGAACTTTGCCCGGGCTACGATCCGAACCGAGTCGAAGGCCGCCAGATATCTCTCCCAGAAGGGATAGTCATAGGTCACCCTCGTCCACACTGAGCCATCCGCAGCCAAACTGAATCGATAATCCGTAGTGACAATCAGTCGCATTGTGATTGGCAATCTTTGGTTGAAATTTATGTGTAGGAGAGCGGAGCCAGTCTCCGGGGACTCACGCGCGTCGATCCGAAGTAGATCACCGCGAACGGCAACATCGAATTCTTCACCGCGATAAACAAGTCCACGTCAAGGTCGTGTGCCAGCATCACCATCGCCACGCAGGCCAGAAATGGAACCATCAATATCCTGCCGTCGCGGGGATCGACTGCAGTGCTGAGGCTCCTCATCTTCGCCATCAAGTAACCAAACAAACCGTAAGCGATGGGCACACCGATGATGCCGAAGTTGAGCAAGGCTTCTCCCGCCAGACCATAGACGCGAGACGATGGATAGTGGTTCGACTCATACGCGCCGGCCCCATACTCGAGATCCGTGGTCCATTTCACCTTCGTGGGGAGACGATCCTCCGAAATCCAGCGCGGGATCAGCAAGTTGAGCGCGCCTAGATAGGTTCGCCCCCATGCATATTCGTTCCATCCTTGTATCCGATAGAGTGCGAATGACTGCACGTCGCTTCTTCCCAGATCCTGTACCAGTACATTTCCAAACGAGCGTCCCGACTTTTCGACGACCTCGGAGCGCCAATCTGAATTCATCATGCCTTTCATCGCGTCGGCGCCCGCGTACTTGTAGAAGCCGTAGAAGTACATGAACCCTAGCATCAGCACCGTGCATACGCCGATGGTGCGGCGGGAGATAGGACGAATCCCGAAGTGGATGATGCCGAGCGCCCACACGACCGCCCAGATAACGTTCTGCCTGCTCCCGCGCAGCCCGCCCAGCAGGAACTCCAACGCGATCACCAACGACAGCAAGGGTCCCAACAGAACCCAGCTAATCCGTTTCTTCCAGCAAAAACCCGCCACGCCAATCATGATCAGAATGGGAAGGCTCTCGGACAGCATGAATAACCAACCCGTGTCGTTGAACTTGTACTGTTTCTCTGTGAATGAATACAGCAGCCCTCCGATGCCGCCAAAGGTGTGCAATACGTACGCCTCCGCGGCGACCGAAATCAGCAGCGCCGTACCCAGCACGGGCAGGAATAGCGAACCTTTGAGCGTCCAGACCGAACTCAGCCGGCGCTGTTGTTTGCAGAAAACGTGGAGCGCAAGCCGGTAACACAGCAGTCCTATAGCGTTGACGCATCCCATCAGTCCGAGCCACGGCCGGTAGTCTATCGGTTGGTCTACCACATAAAGCAGTTTCGTATCCGTAATTACCTGCAACAACGGCGCCAAGAAGAAAAAGTGCGCGCCCACCGCTGACAATAAGCCCACCGGATCGAAGATATCGGTCTCTCCCACGGCCCAGCGGAACAGGTCGACCCCAATCAACGCCCCACACACCACGGTCGGAATCACAAACCAGTGGAGAAGCTCGGGATTGAACACTGCGAGTCCATACGCGATCGCGGTCGCCAGAAACGCCGAACTAATAAACGCAGTCGTGGCACTCGTCTTCCGAGGCATGGAGTTCGGCCAGACCCGTAGGGGTTGGATTTGACTAATCGCCACACGACCTCGCAGCCCGCGCCACGGTACGGCTAAGGGTGGCGCCGCACAACGCGATTTGGACACATGCGGAAACGACCAAAGCCATTGCCGCCCCCATCAACCTCAGTCGCGGAACTAAGAGCGCCGAGCCGGCAAAGGTCGTCAGCATGCACACCAGGGTGATGGGAATTTGTATCTTGAATTGTCTGGCCGCGGTCAGCGCATATACCAAGAAAGAAGCGATGCAGGTCAGTCCCGCCGCCAGTGCCAGCACGAGAAAAAGATGCCCTTGCTTCGCGTACTCAGGCGTGTACAGCAAGGCAAGTAATCGGTTACCGACTACCATAATCGCTGCCATTCCGCACACCGTAAGTGCCACACCACAAGCAACCAACTTGAGCACCACGCGTCTGAAATCATGGATCCTCCCGTCCGCAAAGTGACGTGACAGCCGTGCCAGTGCCGATTGCCCGAGCGAATTGGCGACAATCGTCGCTGCCGTCACGGGATAGGCGATAGAGGCAAAGATCCCAAGATCGCTGACACTGAGCGCTCGTTCGATAGCGTAGCGCGGAATATTTGCGTTCAGCGACGTAACCGTGCTTACCAATCCCAGCGGCAGGCTCGTCAGTGCGAGTGCCTGGAGTCGTGGACGATCAAAGGCGAATCTGAAACCGCCTTCCAGGAATGCCAATCTGCGCGCTACTCGACAGTCATAACTCGCAATCGTGGCTCCCGCGGCAGCCGCCCACAGCATTAAAGCGAGCGGCAGACTGTGCCACACGGCAAATGTAGTTGCAAAGACAAGTGAGGATGCGCCGCCCCGCAGGACTAAAGAAATTGCGACAGAATCCAGCATTTCGTATTTCTGCATCAACCCGGCGATCACGTCGCCCAGCGACTCCAGAGCTTTGAATCCCGCCACCAGCAGAACAACATAGGCCGCGGAACTCTTCAGCTTCAGAAATGGGCATAGGATAAAGATCGTGACCACCGCCAACCCCGACCCCATCATCCGTAAGGTCACGTAATCCGCGAAACTATATTCGTTTCGCGCATCGGTGCTCTGCACACCTCTCAATTGAAGATTCGTCAGCATGAACACCGGTCCCGCCAAGGCTGTAGCAAACGCGAATTGTCCCACCAGCGCCGTCGTCCCCAGCTTGGCGGTGATGGAGAGGATCAACCACTGACACGCGGCGTAACCCACCCATCCGAAGAATGACCAACTGAAACCGACGCTTAGTGGAACAGCCGCTCTGCCAGTAACCACCGTTGGGTCAAAGCTGTTCGTGCGCTCTAATGTTTGTGCGGAAGAAGACATGGCTTGGACTGGGTGAGGTTGGCGTCGATCTATCCAAATGGGCGATGAAATCTGGCTCATGGTACGCGGTAAATCGTGGCCCCAGCGACGGCCGGCAAAGCGGCCCCAATACCCTTCACGGCACTCTTGCTTGTGCTGCTGGGTATGAATAGGATGTCGTTGTCCTGCATCGCTAAATCGGTTGCTTTGGAAGCCATGATCTTCTTCAAGTCCACAGGGATCTCCAGACGGCCCTGCGCAGTCGTGCGAATCAGCTTGGATGACCCCTTGGCCGCGGTGTAGTTCGTTCCCTGTGCCAGAGCCACGGCTTGCAGGATCGTGAGGTGTTCATCGTGATCCATGGGAAAGCCACCGGGACGGGCCACATCGCCTACGACATAAACCAGCCCGGTGTGCTCCACAAAGATGGTGTCACCCGGCAAAATCTGCGGATTATTTTCCGGATCCGGTGATGCGCCGCCGGTCACCCTTACCTTCTGGGGTTCCTCGGAGTGTCCTGCGTGAGTGATCGTGATGGTCGTGCCCGCCAGTGGCGTGAGCCCTTCCGCAAGCGACAAGTAATCCAGCAGACGATGTTCTCCGAAAGCCGGATAGACTCCGGGCTTGTGCACCTCGCCGACCACGGAAACTCCCTGCGTGGCGTATTCTGCGGCAAAAATTGTAACTTGCGGGTCCCTCACAAAGCCGCCTTCCATTAATTTCTGGCGAACCAGGCTTTGCGCTTGTTCCACTGTCGTACCTTGCAGGTGAAGCACTCCTATCAACGGAAACGAAACATCACCCAGGTTACTGACCCGTAGTTTTCCGCTCAGTTCCGGTGTATCGAAGACGCTCACCTCGAGAAGATCGCCCGCGCCGATAGGACCGGCGGCGCCGCTGCCGAATCCGGTGCTTCCCGTAACAACGGTATTCGCAACTGCCGCTCTGTCCTGTGCGCTGGCGGGTACGATGGCGAGCACAAATGCCACCGCCAGCACAGCAAGAAATCGCATGCAGGATTCAATGTTTTTCATTCTGGTTTCCTTTGAAACTTAGCTCAGTTGGCTGCCGTTGTCGTGGTGATAGTAGTGCGAATAAGCCGTCCCATAGTGACCGTAATATTCGCGGTATTCAACTGAGTTGAATGCGAGGTCGTTGACCACGACCCCGGCAATATTGGCCCTTACTTTTCTCAGCAGATCACGCGCGCGCAGCAGAGATTGGCGGCCCGTTTTCTCTGAGCGCGCGATGAGTACGACCACATCCGCGAACGTGGCACAGACGGCTGCATCCGTCACGGCGAGAAGCGGAGGCGTATCCACCACAATGTAGCGAAAGCCCTTACGCCAGTGGTGCATCAACTGTGGCATCGCCTCGGAAGCGAGCATTTCCGACGGATAAGGTGGCATGTGTCCGGCCGTGACAACGTGCAACCCGGGTATCTCCTTGATGTCGATGACGACCTCATTGGGTTCGGCGGTTCCAGCTAGACATGCGCTCAAACCCCTGTTCATCGAAATACCCAGATACTTGTGTAGTGCCGGGCGCCGCAGGTCGGAATCCACCAGCAGCACATGCTGCCCGGTCTGGGCCAGCACTACGGCCAGATTCAGCGCGGTGAAACTCTTTCCTTCCTGCATCAGGGCGCTGGTGATGAGCATTACCTGCGGAGGCGTGCTTGGAGACGAAAGCATCAAAGAGGTTCTTAGCGCACGAAATGCTTCGGCGCCGCCGGAATTCCGGTGTTGCATTGTGACCGGCAGTATCAATTGCCCGGAAGAGCGCGGCATCGGTCCGCTCCGCCCAGTCTTTTCGTTCGGAACGTTGGGGATAACCCCCAGGGAAGGAAGCGAACAATACCCTTCAATATCCTCGGGCGTGCGAATGGAGTTGTCCACGTTCTCAACCACAAAAGCAAGGGCAACGCCGAATAACAGTCCACCCATGCACCCCAGCGCTATGTTCATCGGAATCTTCGGTTCAACCGGCTCAATCGGCACGCTTGCCGGATCGACAATATTGATGTTGCTAGATTTCAATCCTGCCAGAATTCCAGCTTCTTTCAATTTCTTTAACAGACCTTCGTAGAGGTCGCGGCTGGATTCGACATCTCTGCGTAGGATCGCGTACTGGATGGCGCTCTCGTTCAGCTTGTAGGCTTCCTGCTTTTGCGTAGCGAACGAAGCTGCCAGCATTTCTTCGGAAGTTCGCGCCGCCTGGTATTCGGCGCGGACTGACTCTCCAACCTTGACCACTTCCTGCTTGATTGCTGAATCCAGTTCGCTCAACTCCGACTGCAGCTCAATCACACGGGGATAGGAGGTCCCGTACTTTGCCGCTAGCTGCGCATATTGCGCCCTGATTTCCGCTCTTTGCTTGTAGAGAGCGCCCAGAACACTTTCCGGAGCGATATTCGCGATCAGCTCGGGGTTTTCCGTCATCGCGATTCGATATCTCGCTTCCTTCAGAATTCGGTCCCCTTCCGCGGCCGATAGTTGCTTATTAAGTTCCTCCAACTTGTCGGTGATGATGTTGTGGGTCTCATCGGTCCCGAGTATCCCCGTCTTTCTCTGGAAGGAAATCAGCGATTCCTGGGACTCTTCCGCATGTTTCTTCAAATCGTCGAGTTGCTTCGTCAACCAGTCGGAGGTCTGCAGCGTCGCCTTATATTTGGTTTGGAAATTGTGCTCGATATAACTCGCCGTGACCGCGTTCGCAACGTCAGCAGCCATGTTGGGGTCACTGCTACGGAAGTGAACTTCAATGATCTGCGTCTTGGGAATCAACTGCACGATCAGCGACTTGTGAAAGGAGTTGACCAGCTTCACTTGCCGCTGCCGATCTACATGGTCGAAGTCAACTGCTGCGGGTTCGGTCAGCTTGCCGGCAAACTCGCGATTGTGGTAAAGCCCGAGCTGCCTGATTACGATGCCGGCGATCGTGTCACTTTGTGCAATGCGTATCTGGGTTTCGAGCTTGGTGTTGAGGTCAAGGCCAATGGGCATCACGACTTGTCCCAGGCCGAGATCGTCAGGCCCGTCAAGATCGATGAGAACTCGCGACGAAGCCTCGTAGCGCTTCGGAAGAAATACCGAGACCGCGGTTACCACTAGGACCACGAAGGCGAGCGTGCCCAGCACGAGCCACTGGCGCTTCTGCAGCACGCGCCAAAACTGCACGATCGAGATCTGCTCGTCGTGCGCCGGGATCATCACAGCGTGAATTTCGGGAGACCCGAGTCGCTGCAGGGTATTCTTGGTTTCTTCTGGAGAATGATCGAATGTCATGATTGATTCAGAGTCCTGGGCACAAGTTTGAGGCGCAGCTCATTCCTGACACAAAGATTGAGTTTTGCGGCTGACGCGCTTCGCATCTTCGGGTGAAGGGAAAGAATCTCACGCTATTTATCGAATTCTTCCGTACGATCTGCCAGCGCTAAACAGGTTGGCGGCGGTAAACGCCAGTGGAGGCAACGCCCACAACCAGCGACTTCTGCTTTTGAGCTTGTAGGCAAGGATAGACAACGCAACATCCGTTGGCAGCGTGTAAGCGTACAGCTTCGCTCGGTTGGAGCCGGGGGCAATCTCGGTAAGGCACGTGCGCTGTTCTGCGCAACGTGCGGTCATCTCCACGTTGACAATCGTCGTCCCGAACAGAGCAGTAGTAGCAGCCCAGTACCTGGAATCGGCCATATCCAGCCAAGGCCCCCGACCTGCGGGAGCGGCCCCCTTTATTACGGGCTTGCTCTCGATTCCGTTTGACGAAACGTTGCCCAAGGTTGTGCTGGGTGCGTCGGGCAGGTTCTGTGCAATTCCACCTATGCTCAACGACAACAACACAACAATAGTAGTGGGGTATTTGTGAAACATAACATTTTTCCCTTGTTTCTTCCGTTTGTTTCCTTAAAACCTGGGGGTAGGCGTCTGCTTTAAGGTGTTGCTGTACGCAACGACATCGAACTACACAGGCTCTACATCGTCGGCATCGAGTTCCACGCTAATCGATTTCGAAATTAACTCAACCGACAGAACAACTCGAAGTCCCTGCTTGTCTCGTAGCAATATCCCGCTGAGTCCTGCCAAAGGGCCACCCTTGATTCGGACGCGATCCCCCACAGTCAGGAAAGGATGCGGAGATGCAACGACTTCCTTGGTTACTGCCTCCAGTTGCGCGATTTCGTTTTGAGGAAGTGCGACCGGCCTCCCGCCAAAGCCCACGAACCTTGCTACTCCCGGCGTTTGCAACACCGGCAACTGGTGCTGGATATCAATTCGGACGAACAAATACCCGGGAAACAGCGGCAACTGAGCGCGCTGTTGGCCACTCTTCCATCGTTTCGACGAACGATATAGAGGCAAGAAGATTTCAATCTGCTTGCCGCGAAGCTGATCGCCCACTGACTTTTCATGCCTCGACCGCGTCTGCACTGCGAACCACTCGAGCTTTTGCGAAGCGCGCATGGGTAAAACCGTAGCTGTTGCCATTAGAACCTCGCGACGCGATATATACAGCTTCGCCCCGTCACTTAAAGGATCGTGTGACCATACCCGTACGGCGCTGAACTATGCACGATTGTTGCCAGACTCAGATGATAGGGAAACTGCTGCAAATCATGAGGTAGAGCTTGGTAAGCGCCGGTTGTTTTCGGATGCTTGGGTATGAATCGTGGATTGTTGTTTATATCCAAGACAATTGCTGCGTCCCCGTGCTTCGTATTCGTTTCGATTGACCATCGTGAATGGTTGAGTGTCCGATCGCAGAGCGTGGACGCGATTTGAGTTGCCTACATAAGGAAGCTATCCGAGATCGATCACGATTCCACGAATAAGACAGTCGCCTTTCCCCTCGAATTGTCCCCCAGTTCCCGAAGGCATTGTTAATCAATACTTTCGGCTACGAACTTGGGATTGGCACCGCAGATGCATCCGCTGTTGTCCGAGCCGCGCACCCCCGTGGCGAGACGGCAGCAAATGCCTGACCGTCACCTTCACAGCTACAAATGCCAGGCGGGCAACGTGACATGGACTGACTACAAGAAATTCAGGGTCGAACACAATGTGACGAATTGAAAACGCAAAAGATGGTCTCTCTCACAGTGTGGAGTCACCAGCGGTGAGGCAGAGGCTGAGGTTTCCCGGTTGGCCGGCGAAGTGCTGACCAACCCCGTGAGGACTTCGATTGGGTGCAAGATTGCGCCCGCAAGGACAGCATTTCCTGCTGCGGTTTGGGCGCTGCCATCGGAATTTCGCTTCTATACAATCTTTCGGTTTGCCCCGTAGCCGAAACCAGGAGTACTGCGATGTGTGGCATTGTGGGATACGTTGGCAAGAAGCACGTGGTGCCGGTCATCATTGACGGCCTGAAACGGCTGGAATATCGCGGCTACGACTCGGCGGGAATCGCCGTGGCCGGAAACGGCGAGGGCTTGCAGATCCGCCGCGCTGAGGGAAAGCTGCGGAATCTGGAAGAAGTCATCCGCCTCAGGCCGCTCGATGGCACCTACGGCATCGGACATACCCGCTGGGCCACCCATGGCCGCCCCACCGAAGAAAACGCCCATCCACATCGCGACTGCACCGGCAGGATTGTGGTGGTGCACAATGGCATTGTCGAAAATTATCTCTCGCTCAAGAAAAAACTGATCGCCGAAGGCCACAAGTTCTCGACCGAAACCGACACCGAAATCATCGCGCACCTGATTGAGAAGCACTACGCGGGAAACGCTCACAAGGTACTCCTCGAAGAAGCCGTGCGCAAAGCGGTGAAGGAGCTCACCGGCGTGTTCGCGCTGGTAGTGATTGCGGTTGACGATCCCAACAAGATTGTGGCCGCGCGCAATGGTCCACCGGCCGTCATCGGCCTCGGCAAGGATGAATACTTTGTCGCCAGCGATGTGCCCGCGCTCCTCGATCACACCCGCGACCTTTTCTTTCTCGCCGATGGCGATCTGGCCGTGATCACCCAGGCCGGCGTGCAGGTTACCGATTTCGATGGCAATCCGCTGGAGCGCAAGGCGCAGCGCGTCACCTGGGATCCGATCATGGCGGAGAAGGGCGGCTTCAAGCATTTCATGCTCAAGGAAATCTATGAGCAGCCCCGCACTGTCCGCGACACCACGCTCGGCCGCGTCTCGCAGGATACGGGCGCCATCTTTCTCGACGAAATGCACGTTGGCGAAGCCGAATTCAAGGCACTCAAGAAAATCAATATCGCCGCCTGCGGCACCAGTTGGCACGCCGGCCTGGCCGGCAAGTTCATGATCGAAAACCTGGCCCGCGTTCCGGTCGAAGTCGACTACGCCAGCGAATGGCGCTATCGCGACCCGATCCTGGGGCCGGACACGATGACGCTGCTGATTTCGCAATCCGGCGAAACCGCCGATACCATCGCGGCCCAGCGTGAAGCCAAGGCCAAGGGATCGAAGACGCTCTCCATCTGCAACGTGGTCGGCTCCATGATCACGCGCGAGGCCGCCGGAACCGTCTATACCCACGCTGGCCCGGAAATTGGTGTGGCGTCGACCAAGGCTTTCACCGGACAGCTTACCGCTCTCTATTTATTCGCCTTGTATCTGGCGGAGGTGCGCGGCGCCATGACCCCCGACCAGGCCAAGGCCGCCGTGCAAGAGCTCATGCGCATCCCCGGCAAGCTGGAGCAGATTCTCACCCACGACGAGGCTTGCAACGAGCTGGCGAAAACCTATGTCCGCGCCCAGGACTTCCTTTTCCTCGGACGCGGCATTCACTATCCCATCGCGCTCGAGGGCGCGCTCAAGCTCAAGGAAATTTCCTACATTCACGCCGAAGGTTATCCGGCGGGCGAGATGAAACACGGCCCGAATGCGCTGATCGACGAAAATCTGCCCGTGGTCATCATCGCCACCCGCGACGTGAACAGCCCGCAGTCGATGGTCCGCTACGAGAAAACCATGTCGAACCTGAAAGAAGTGAAAGCTCGTTCCGGCATCGTCATTGCGCTCGCCACCGAAGGCGACAAAGAAATCGCCGAAGAAGCAGACCACGTGCTCTTCGTTCCGCCGGCACCCGATGAATTGTCGCCGATCCTGGAGATCGTCCCGCTGCAACTGCTCGCCTATCACATCGCCGTCCGCCGCGGCTGCGACGTGGATCAGCCCAGAAATCTGGCGAAGTCGGTGACCGTGGAGTAACGCCAGAAAGCTGCCGGTCCGCGGGAGCAAAGGCTAACCAATCCCGCATACACTCACAATTCGGCGGGAATGCGGTATATCGTGGGCATCGATCTAGAGTTTTATCAGGAACAAAATGCTGGTTACACCCATGGAGGAGTGGGTCAGGGACTCGCGACCTCAGCTGTTCGTTAGCGCGACCATTTTAAATTGAAACGTCGAATGCTGGAATCTTCGTAGGATGTCTTTGCGTGTCTGCGAGACAGGGGTGGTTATCAGGGGGCGCCGACTTCCACCCGCCTCAGTTGTAGGACAGACTTGACCATTCAACCCAAGCGATGGGTGCGGCGGAAACCTTACGCAGTCTCGTCACTCTGTTCTTCGAGCTTCATCTTGGAGAGAAGGTGGTAAATCGTTGCGCGGCCAATACCGAGGATCTCTGCAGCTCGCAGTTTGTTGCCTCCCACTCCCTCCAGCACGTGTATCACGTGACGTCTCTGCATTTCGTCAAGCGAAAGAAAATTGTCGTCCATCACAGCTTCCGCGGTCAGAGGGCCGCGAAATCTCTCCGGAAGATCGTCGATATCAATTAGACTTCCATTCGCCATTATGCATGCGTTGGCGAGCACATTTTCAAGCTCCCGGATGTTTCCCGGCCACGGGTACGCTGCCAAGCGCATCTGCGCCTTGCGCGAAAGGCCGACAATTGGCTTCTTGTACTCCGCCGCAAATTTTTCGATGAAATACCTCTCCAGAAGCGGCAGATCTTCCCGCCGATTGGCCAGCGTTGGCAATGTGATTTCGATCACAGCCAGCCGGTAGTACAAGTCTTCCCGGAAGCGGCCGTCGCGGACCATGGCTTTCAGATCGCGGTGTGTGGCGGCGACTACTCGCACGTCTATGTTTCGAGGAACTGATGACCCAATTCGCTGCACGTGACGGTTTTGCAGCACTCGAAGCAGTTTCGCTTGTGCCGCGGGTGACAGCTCCCCAACTTCATCCAAAAAGATGGTTCCACCGTCGGCAGATTCGAACAGGCCGGGCTTGTCCTGTATAGCGCCGGTAAAAGCTCCCCGGACGTAGCCGAACAACTCGCTCTCTAGAAGGTTCTCTACCAGCGCCGAGCAGTTACAAACGACCATCTGCCCCCGTGCCGGGCTGAGGCGGTGGAGCGCAAGGGTCGCCAGTTCCTTCCCCGTTCCCGTAGCGCCAGTTAGCAACACTGTTCTGAAGTGAGGCGCGATTCGGCGAATCTTCGCGAAGACATCCAACATCAACGGGCTACGTCCTACTATCCCTTCGAACTGATAGGCATTTACCAACTCATGGTCGAGGCGCAGAGTCATTTGACGCCTCTCTGCTTCCAATATCAAACTTGCGATGCGGACGCGAAATTTCTCCACATCGAGAGGCTTAGTCAAGTAATCACAAGCACCTTTCTGAATTGCCTCGACCGCTGAGTCAGTGGAGTAGTGGGCCGTCATCAGAATGACATCTACGCCCGGGTCAATTCCCACCATTCTTTCCAGCAACTCCATCCCGCTAACTCCTGGCATGACCAAGTCAAGCAAGACGATTCTCGGCCGAACGCGTAAGAATGTTTCGAAACCAACCTCGGGCTCGCTGGCCGTCAGGATCTCCAGGCGTTCCTTTGCGAGTGCGGCGGTAATCAGCTCCAGGGTCTCTGGATTGTCGTCGATGGCCAGTAGTTGGGGAATTCTTGATTCGTTCATCGAGCACTCCAAACCTTCCATTTTCTTACGCTCATACGAAGCTCATGAACAGCACACGCCTCTTCCACCAGTTCTGTGCTACTGGTCCAAGACACCACGCAAGTCATTCAACAGACTCGTTTTCGTGAAAGGCTTCTGAATGAATGCGCTGCCCGAAGCGAGCACACCGAGACGAGCAGCCGGGTTACCCGCATAGCCCGACATGTACAGTACCTTGACGTCTGGCCGCAATTCCTTGATCCGGGTAGCCAAAACAGTTCCGTTCATCTCCGGCAGTACAACATCAGTGACCAACGCATGAATCGTCTCTCCATACTCTTTTGAGATCGAAATAGCGGCCGCACCGTTTTTTGCCTCTAACACGCGATAGCCCCCGCTTTCCAGCAATTCGATCGTAAGTTCACGAAGGTCCGGTTGATCCTCCACCAGTAAGACAGTCTCGGAACCACGGGCGAAAGTTTTCTCGGAAGCAGCTCCAGGCAACGGCGCGTCCGTTCCTTCGATTCGCGGAAGATAGATTTTGAAAGTGGTGCCCTGGGCGGGTTCGCTGTAGACCCAGATATATCCGCCACTCTGCCGTATCACTCCATAAACCATCGAGAGTCCGAGTCCGGTGCCTTCTCCTGGAGGTTTGGTGGTGTAGAACGGTTCGAAGATTCGAGACGTGGCCTTCGGATCCATCCCGCAACCTGTATCGCTGAATGAAAGCAAAACATATGGTCCGGGCTTTACTTCTTGATGAGTAGTGCGGTAGGCGTCATCAAGGGCAACGTTTGCGGTTTCAATCTCAATTTTCCCACCTTGCGGCATTGCGTCGCGAGCATTCACAACAAGGTTCATCAAAACTTGTTCGATCTGCCCCAAGTCAGCCTTTACGCTGCCCAGCGAGGGCGCTGGAACAAACGCCAGACAAATGTCGTCGGGAATCACCCGCAATAACATCTGACTAATATCTTTCACAACGTCATTAAGATTGAGCACACGCGGTTGTAATACCTGTTGCCGGCTGAAAGCAAGCAACTGCCGAGTTAGCGTGGCAGCACGTTGTGCCGCCTTCTTAATTTGACTAATGTCTCTTACCGCCTCTTCCAGGCTTGGCCGTTCTCTTGCCAGATCGCAATATCCGATAATGACGCTCAGCATATTGTTGAAATCGTGGGCCACTCCCCCCGCTAGGTGCCCAACCGCTTCCATTTTCTGCGCCTGCCGGAACTGCTCTTCCAGACGGTTGGCCTCGGTTACATCGTTTGTGATAGCAAGAACGCAAGGAACTCCGTTCAAATGAATAAGCTCCGCGTAAACCTCAACGCTCCTTTCTCCGCTCGACATCGAATTGAACACAGTTCCTAGTGCACTCACCCGGCCATCACGATCTAAGCCTTCGACCATCCTTGTACGGTCTTCCGGGAAGGTCCAGACATTCAACTCCTCCGCAGTATGTCCAACCATTTCCTGCCACGGTCGGCCCATCATCCTCAGAAATGCCTCGTTCGCATCCATGTATCTTCCGTCTGCTTTGGCGCTGATCGTGATGGGCAGCGGACTGGATCGGAAAGCTTTCGAAAACCTTTCCTCCGATTGCCGAAGACTTTCCTCATTGAGCTGTCGCTCGGTAATATCCTGCGCCTGAATCAGGATGGCTTGCCTTCCGTAAAAAGAGACCTCGTGACTGGTCATCTCCACTTCGATCAGGGTTGCATCCTTCTTGCGATGCTTCCATTTTTTAGCTGCATGACGACCTTCGATGCGGGAACTCACAGATTGCCGCATTGCCGGAATATTTTCGGCTGGGACTATATCGAAAATGGTCATGCTGAGAAATTCTGAACGGGAGTAACCGTAATGCCGGACCGCGGCTTCGTTCACCTCAAGGATTGCCAGCGACCGGCTCTCGAAAACCCACATCGGGTTTGGATTAATCTCAAAGAGCAAGCGATATTGTTTTTCTGCTTTCTGGACCTGTTCTTCGGCACGCTTTCGTTCCGTAATATCGCGGGCGATTTTCGAGGCACCAACGACCCTGCCAAAACGATCCTTGATCGGCGATATCGTCACCAACACGTCGACGAGCTTGCCCGACTTGTTTGCTCGGACCGTTTCCTTGTGCTCGATCCGCTCCCCCTTTCTGAGGCGGTTCATAATCTCCATCTCATCGTCAACGTGCCCGGGTGGATAAATGAGGGACACATTCCTGCCAATCGCCTCGTCAGCGGAATATCCGAACATCCGCTCGGCACCCTCGTTCCAGCTGACGATAATGCCGTTGAGGTCTGTTCCAATGATGGCATCATCGGACGATTCAACGATCGCCGCCAGCTTCCATGCTGCTTCCTCCACCCGCTTGCGTTCGGTGATGTCGCGGATCGCACTGGAGACCAGCACACCTTCTTCCGTCTCCAAAGGGCTAAGACTGATGTCAACCGGAAACTCGTGCCCATCCCTGTGCAAACCGTACAGCTCCAACCCGGCCCCCATCGGGCGCACGCCAGGTTCCGTGAAGAAGCTCGTCCGATGCCCAGGATGCCGATTCCGGAACCGTTCCGGCACCAGCACCTCAACCCTGTGCCCCAATAGCTCTTCCCGGCGATACCCGAATACCTTTTCGGTTTGCGAATTGACCAGGACGATCTCACCCTGGCTGTTCACCACCACCATGGCATCCGGGGCAGCCTCCAGCAGTCCGCGAAACTTCGCTGCCGCTCGTTTGCGATTCGTGATGTCGCGAATCGCGCTGGAAACGAGTGTCTCCTCATCCGTTTCCAGCGGACTCAGGCTGATCTCTACGGGAAACTCGTGCCCGTCCTTGTGCAAACCGTACAGCTCTAAGCCCACCCCCATTGGACGTACCCGGGGTTCGGTGAAAAAAACGGCGCAGTGCCCAGGATGCCGGTTTCGGAAGCGCTCCGGCACCAGCATCTCGACCTCTCGTCCGAGTATCTCTTCCCGCGCATAACCGAACAATTTCTGCACCTGGGTATTGACTAGAACGATCTCGCCTTTTCGGTTCACCACGACCATGGCGTCCGGGGCTGCTTCCAGCAAGCCTCGGAATCTCTCCTCCGCCGGCCTTGTGTTAGGAGGTGTTGACATAAATCCGTCTTGTAGTCACATGAGTGCTAAATCGTCTGGGTTAGGACTGCTTGCCTCCCACAACAAAAAGAATTCGCGACTGGTCATTTCCACATGGCGATCGGGGGGCATTGCTCTTACGATTTTTCCATCTTTCTTCCTCTACGTGATCAGTCGCATCCGTTCTTACGGCTTGGCGCACGACCGGAGCGTCCTCGGGTTGCCGCATGTCATTAACAGCTAAACATTTGAGCGAGCGGCGAAGCTCGCCGATGGTGACTCTGCATTTAGCGTAAGTAACTAGTGAGCCTGCCGACGCGCCCAGCATGAATATCCCTATGACCGTTAAAGCGCCTGGCAACATTGAGTACTCCTCAGGCTGATCCTCGTTTTGAGTATCGAGGTCAGGGCGGGCTTGTGCGTGTCCGGCTGTTTCTTATCACCCCTACAATGAATAAGAAATAGCCTGCATCTAGGTTGAGTAGGTAACGTAAAGAAGCGACAGTACCCCTAAGGTACCCGGGAAGACGCTTTGGCAAGCCCGCGTCTAAACCGATGGGCGGGGACAGCAAAAACTGTCATCTTCCCATACCTATCAAAACCAAACTCTCGTCGTTTACACAAAGACTAGGACGTCCCTCCTAGCTCGCCCGCCGGGTTCGCATTTGCATCCAGCTGTCCACCTCGGCTTTCAAAGCAAATACCACGGCCCCCTTGCTTCGTTGTAAGCGCCGGATCGGAAAGTCGTATTGGTGTTCCCAGCGCTGGACCGTTTTCACGCAAGCTCCGACGTAATTGGCAATTTCTTTCCATGATCGCAGTATTTTGTTAGCGGCAGACGGCAACGATTCCCCTGCTTGCATTCCACTCGCGGTCTCCGGCTTAGTTTTTGGCTGAAGTTCCACAACGACCGCCCCGACGTGCTTCACCCTGCCCCTCGCATCCTTCAGTGGGAGTATGTGGTCAACAAAGCATGTCGCATCGGCTCTGGCGGGCAATGTTCCGGCGAGCTCGATGTTGAAAATAGGCCGACCCGTGGCAAATACCAGCTTGATGGCAGGCTCCACTTGCAAGGCAACCTCACCAAGAACCTCCCGCAAAGTCTTTCCCAAGTGGAATTGGATCGTGCGGCCATTCATCTCTGCTAGGCGAAGATTCAGCGCCTGATAACGCAGTTGGTCGTCGACGATGCCTAGACCTACATTGGAATTGTTAAGAAACTCGGCCAAGAGCTGTTCTTCACTGAACAGTTTCCCCACTGATCTACCCATCACCTTTCCGCCCCTAAGATAATCAGACTAAAACGTTATAGATAGTTTGAGTCTTTCCTCACGCAAGCCCTCCAGCTTGTTACAAAATCCGAACAACCCGATCGCTGGGGCCACTTCTACTTTCGATCAACGAATCGGCGAGGCGCAGAGACGAGGCATTCATCGAGTCGTTTGCCGACGGGATTTTGCGGCCATTAACTACCGCATTCACCGACGCAAAAGATACTCCAACAGCCCTCTCGTTTCATCGGTGCAGTTTGGTTGCCAATCGTAAGCTACTGAATCGACGTGCCGCTCTGAAGCCTTCCGTGGCGACTTTCGACAATTTTGGCGAGCGTCAGCAGTCTTTATCTCTGCTGGCCGTTTTCTATGCAGATTTGAACTGTTGCTTATCGATTCCCAGAGTTCGTATCTTCGACTCAACTGTCGAGCGCGGGAGGCCGAGTTTCTCAGCGGCGCCACCTGGACCTGAGACTCGGCCTCGCGTCTCCTTTAGGGCGGATTCGATCATCTCCCTTTCCTGATTCTCATCCAGCCGACCCAGCCTGCGGACAACGGTAAGCCTTGGCGATTCGTGCCGGAGCCACGTTTCATCCACCGCCAAGGTGTCTCCCTCGCACAGGATCACCGCTCTCTCGATTACGTTCTGCAGCTCACGAATATTTCCCGGCCAATCGTACGCCTGCAGTACCTCAAGCGTCCTCCACTTGACATTCCTGATCTTCTTGCCGGCCTTTTTCGCGTACCGCTCCACAAAGTACTCGACCAACAAGGGAATGTCTTCCACGCGCTCGCGCAGTGGAGGTACATGGGCGGGAAAGACGTTCAGTCTATAAAACAGATCTTGCCTGAATGTGCCAGCCTCCACCGCGGCATGCAAGTCGCGGTTTGTGGCGGCGAGAACTCTTACGTTCACAGCAATGGGTTGACTGCCTCCCACCCGTTCGAACGTTCTCTCCTGGAGCACTCGCAGCAGTGCGATCTGCGTCTCCGGCGGGAGGTCGCCAATTTCGTCGAGGAAGATCGTTCCCCCATCGGCCAGTTCAAAGCGGCCCAAACGCCGCTCGACCGCTCCGGTGAAGGCCCCCTTCTCAGAACCAAACAGTTCGGAAGCGACCAGAGACGGTGGAATCGCACCGCAATTCACGGAGACAAATGCTCGCGTCGCACGATTCGATCGCTGGTGAATGGCACGCGCGACGAGTTCTTTGCCCGTTCCCGTCTCGCCTGTAATAAGCACCGTGGAATCCGTTGGCGCGACCTTCTCCACAAGCACGAGAAGCTGCCGAAGTGCCGGGGAAAAGCCGATGAGCTCTTCGAACATCGACGTCTGTCCGATTTCCTCTTTCAGCACTAGGTTTTCTTTGTAAAGCTGGTCTCTCAGATCCTTGATTTCATTAAACGCTTTTAGCAGAGCCACTTTCGCCTCGTGCTGTCCTTCGATGTCAATACCAGAACCGTACCACTTAACGATGTTGCCCTGGTCGTCACGAGCTGGCACCTTGCGATGGAACATCCAGCGATACTTCCCATCGGCACGCCGCACCCGTACCTCAGCCTCGAAGGCTTTACCAGTCGCGAGCGCCGAGCGCCACTTTCTTACCTCGTCGTCAACGTCGTCGGGATGAACTACTCTAGTCCAGCCCCAGCCGCACATGTCATCCAGCGAAAGGCCGACATATTCCAGCCAGCGTTTATTGAAGAAATCCAGATAGCCGTCAGGGCGGGCGCTGTGCAGCATCGCCGGAGTTGTGTCGATCACAAGCCGCTTGTGCTCCTCACTTCGCCGCAAACTCTCTTCTGCCTGCGTACGTTCGACTATTTCCTTTCTTAGCGCTTGGTTGACCGTTTCAAGCTGCAGGGTCCGCTCGGCCACGCGACGCTCCAACCCTTGGTTGAGCCGCCGTACTTCCGCATTCCCCCTCCTGTCCACAGACGATGTCACACTGGCGGCCACAAGCAAGATCAAGGTCACAAGGGCAACTCCATCGTTGGAGAGGGGGGTGATGGTTACAACATGGGAAAGGTCCGGAGGCGGAGCAGGGATGAAGCTTACGGCGGCCATGCCGGTGTAATGCATCGCCGAGACAGCGACTCCCAGCACCGTAGCGCTGCTAAGCATTCGCCGCAGAGTCCATCTGGTCTCCTCTCGCAGATCGAATGCCAGCAGCAGCGCAATTAGAGAAAATAAAATTGCGAGCAAAATGGAAACGGTCACCAGAAAGGGGGAAAACCGGGTGATGGCAGGTAGTCGCATTGCGGCGATGCCGATGTAGAACATGCCGGCGATGCCGGCGCCAATAATGAGGCTGCCGGTCAAGGCCTCGACCGGACCCATTTTCTGGCGGCTTACCACGTCCAGCGCGACCGCTGACGCGAGGATGGCCAGTAAGAGCGATGCCAAAACTGTCGGCCAGTGGTACTCGGCGGACACAGGCAGACGGAAGGCCGCCAGCCCCTTGAAATGCATTGCCCAGATGCCGGTACCCATCGCAAAGGCACCACCGGTCAACCAGGCCGCGCGAGCCCGGCCCTTGGCGGCGGTCACACGCCCCGCAAGATCAAGTGCGGCATAGGACGCGGCGATGGCGATCAATATCGACTTTGCCACCTCGCTGTAGTTGTAGGAACCAGTCAAGGCCGGATTTGCGGAGATCATTAGGCAAGACCTCCTTGGCCGGTATGATCGGAACTCCAAGCTTGACAGCACGAATCGGCAGCTAGAACTCGGCCGTTAGCTCCTTCGTGGCCAATCACACAGTGGGAAAACGCCCCCAGAAACGACCCCCTTCCCGAACAGCTACTCGTCGCTGCACGGTCCCGATTTCGCCGGTAATAATAAGGACGGTGGAATCGCTGTCGGCAACGACTGGCGCGAATAACGTCGAATGTTGCGGGATTACTTTGACGGACATCCGGGCAATCATTTGAGACCACTGCAAGAGGGGGGACGCTTTGGGGGTGCGGATTGTAGGCAACTCTGGGCGCCACCTGAGACCCGGGCCTCAGGCTCACAGCTGATGCATCGACAGTAGCTATCGTCAAGACCGAGGGATTCATTGAGCAAACCCCATCGTCGCTCCTCACTTCGCCACGGAAACAGAGGAGGGCTAAGCGGCCAGTTTGCCGCTTGCTCTTCATGAAACAATCGTCGACCCGATAAACTGCGGAGATCTGGGTCGCCGGGCCTCCTCGGTGCTACTGTGTTGGTGCTGCGAATAATAGAGCAGGCTTTCAAGCGTGTCAATTGCAATTGCAATCGATGGCTTTTCATCCTCCCAGCACGATGCTTGCTGCTTCAGTTGCACCGATTTCTGCTTGACTAATTTTCAAACTGGAAATTTTGCGCCCCCGCGACCGCCGCGGAAAGGGTCCGGCGAGCTCGCATATCACTCGGGACACGCTCGATTTTTCTCTGATGCCCACCTGCGTTAAAACGCCAGGCTACACTCTATTACCGTTCGAACACCTGTTACTCAGTTGCCGACAATTGGCAGTCACGGGTTCATCTGATACATCGGAGGGTTTGCGGGAAAGCGTTAGCCTGGTTACCGTCGTTAATGTCTAATCGACAGGTGCAGCCAAGTTGAAGCTAGATATGCGTGATCCGGTTGTCGTTCAGAATCTGAACAGTACCCCATCGCTCGCGCTGCCATCGTGACCACACTTCGGGTCACAAACCCATCCTGCAAAAGCAGTGGCGTGAAAGAAGATGTGTCGGTTTGTCTCAATGGGACTCGGCACATAGAAGTCGGCGGTAAACCCGTTTTCTGTGTCTTTCTTATTCCAGCCATCGAGCGGCAGCCCGTACTGAACGGTCAACCGCAGGGAGGTAGGGGGACCGCTGCAATTCGGGCAAGTCGCGTGCATCCAGTCGTGCCCGGCCCCGACCTCAGCTCCCCAACTGATTTTGTCGTAATCGGTGGTTCGGAGGCTGGCGTAACTGCTGGACGCCCCGAACAGCCAGCCGCCGGAAGTGCGGCCCCATGCCGAGCCTCCGACGGATCGGATATCGCCGTGCGGGTTGGTGACGACGGCATACGTGCTGGGGCTGTTCCCGGTTTCGTAGGTCGCCTTGGTCGCGGCATCGTAAGTTCCATAAACGTGCCAAGCAAAATGCTTGTCTTCCATGCCGGCACCAGCCGTCATCGATCCACTCACCAACTGGAATCCGGCACCGTTGAGACTCAGCCGGGGCTCGAACTCCAGGCGCGGACGCCTGTCCTGCACGTTCATGGTGGAAAGTGAATCGGTCTGAGCAACCGTTGTGGAAGGCGAATTTGTCAGAGGAAGCGTTGTAGAAGGTAAACCTGTCTGAGCAAGCGCTAATGAGGCGACGCAGATGATTATCCATCCCAGCAAGCCATAGCGAGTCATGGTAACTCCTTGGTATATTCGTCGGCATTCGCACCCCACCGCTTTAATTGGAAAGTGCGCCTCAGGTCCTTTGGGAGTACCTGCTCCGCCAGATTGCGACAAGCCTGACCCAACGAATCTCATATAGATCGGCACAAAGGTCTCACTCTCCCTCCAACCATGGAAGAACCGAACTGTCTTCAGCTCACTGGCGCAGGACAGGAGTGCACGCGAACCACCAACGTAAGTTCATGAAAAGCCGATTGGCTAAGCGGGGCATATGTCTTATGAATGGATGAATGTACAAACTTTAGACAGGCGACTAAATTAGCCGTGTGACCGGATCGGTTTCGGTGAGTGCGGATTCGCTTAACGCGGTCGCGGGGCGGGCGGCAACCACGCGATCGCGACCGGCGCGTTTGGCCTCGTAAAGAGCCTCGGCGGCAAACTTGAGGAGCAGATCGACACGATCGGTGGTTTCATCGAAGGCAGCTACGCCGATCGACACGCTAAGAGCATCTGTAAGTTGCCGGTCGCGCTGAGAGCGGTATTCCTTAAGGCGCTTGCGGATTTCCTCAGCGCGCACGGTGGCCTGCAAGAGGGAACACTCGGGTAAGATGACGGCGAATTCTTCGCCACCGTAGCGGCACGAACGTCTCCGGCGCGCACGCAGCGCTCAAGAGTTTTTCCGACAGCGGCTAAGGCCTTGTCGCCGGCAGAGTGCCCAAAGTTGTCGTTGTAGCGTTTGAAGTGATCGAGGTCGAGCATCATGACTGCGAGGGGGCGGCGTTTGCGAGAGCGGAGTGAAGTTCCCGATTAAGGAACTCCTGCATGTAGCGGCGGTTGTAAAGGCCAGTGAGTGGGTCCCGGACGGCCTGCAGGCGAAGAGATTCACGAAGGTTGAGATTGGCAACCGCGAGAGCGATGTGTTCGGCGACGGCGACCGCGAGCTGGCGGCGGCGAATAAATGTGTCGGAGTCAGGTTCTGGATCGGAAACGGTGGGCAGTAGATCGTCGTTCTGGTCGGTAATTTACGTGAGACGAGCCTACTTGTGGGGAAGGTTCAAGGAGCCGAAGTCCAAAGCGTCCAAGGCTCCAGTCCCCTGCATCCGCTTTTGGCTGACTTCCTCCTCGCATGGCGCGAGAGAACAAAGTACGCGAAAGAGAGCGACTACGTGTTTCCCAGTGTGAAGCTGAGAGGCAAGAAACCGCTGTCGGCCTCCATCATGGTGCGGAAATACTTGCGACCTGCGGCTATCAGCGTCGGCGTAATTTCTGCGGACCGCGGTGTACCCCAACTGCTTCAGCACAGCGTTCAGTTAAGGGAGGTTCTGGCAGCACGCACGCGAGCATACGTGGCGACCTGCTGGTTGTGCTTTCAATGTTTGCAGCCATTGCATGGATTCTGATTTCGAAACGTCTCATGGGACGGCATTCCCCACTGACGGTGACAGCCTTCGTGTATTGGATCGGCACGCTCCTTCTGGCAGTTGTGGTCGTGACCGCGTCCGGCGTTCCTACGCTGCATTACTCAACACGCGCATGGATTGCCTTGGCAGAACAGGGATTCTTTGCTACTGCGGGCGCAACGGTCTTTTGGAATTGGGGACTGAAGCTGGTTCCCGCATCGCAGGCAGGAATTTTCGTCAATTTGGAACCGCTAGTCGGCGCGATTCTCGGTGTTTCATTTCTGCACGAAGCTTTAGGGATGATGGCTCTCGCAGGAGGGGCGCTGCTTGTCGGAGGAGCGGTGTACTTCAGCTACAAGCCCGAACGTGTCCGCCCGTAACTATTGGCTCTTCTGGCGCTCGCAGCCTCAAGAGCAACATGCAAAAGCCCAGCATCCATTACTTCCGCCTCTCGTCGCAGCGGGTTAATGCTGATCGTACGCCTCCGTGCGGCGGCGGATGCTCAATAGCTGTTGGCGTTGCATGATGAAGTGAGCCGGGCGTCCGAGCAATATAGCCACCCACTGCGGCAAACCGTAGGGGCGATAGCCGGATGCTACGCGGCCACGCACAATAAGGCGGGTTTGATCTGGCTGAGGCTGTTCCAGAACGAATGCCCATGTCGTCTGGTAACGACCATCTGCCAATCGCCAAGAAAGAATGAGGCTCCGCTCCGGCTCACATTCGGCGACGACGAACACGTCCTTAGCTCCGGGGAGCGCGGGGAACACGCTTCCTGCCGAGATCTGTTGGTATTCCGGCAAGATGCGGTCGGCACTGCGCTGACCGCCATTGTCGATGAAGTCGTAGGCATACCACCCGGCGCGACCGGAGCCCATCTGAACCAGCCAAGGCCAGACTTCGTGAGGAGAACGATGAATCGTGATGGCATGATTGACCGCACCGATGGGCTGGGGGATCAGGTCATCTCCGGGGAGCACCTCAGTTCGCTCAACAGGAGTCGCTCGGACTTGCATGTTGGCGCAAATCGCCAATGCTGCGAGCCCTGCCAGAATTCCGAAACTGAGGAGCAGCAATCTCTTTTTCAAGGACATCAAAGATCACGGTACGTGTTGTGCAGGCTCCAGTGCAGTGACTGGCATCACGAGCTTCACTCTTTTCGCCGCAGTTCAACACCGAAGTTCGTTCGGAGATTAGCTGATAGCCATTGTTGTGGACGATGGGTCACAACCGTCCCTCCACGACAGCCTCAAGCAGGGGCGGCACGTGCATCTGTACTCTGGCATACCGGGACGAACCGTGTGGGCGCTGTCGCGGCGGACGAACCTCCCATCCTTATAGGCGATCATCGGCCTGAACTCGATTCCTGCTATGCAGTATGGGCAGCGAACAACCAAAGTCGTGTCGGTTCGCAACGGGCACTCCTGCACACGAGCAAGGAAGACTGGCACGCAGGATCCCAGACGCCACGCCGAATGATCCCGCTGAAAACCAAAGGATCATGTGGGAACCATACGGGTATCGAACCGAAACCCGCGCCGACATTTCGGCAGGCCTGCCGACAGGCCGGGCAGGTATTGCGGAAACTGGGACACTCGTCAAGTGGGTTTTCTCGCTATGCCTCTAGCTCTGGGACCGTTTGGAGTGGACAGCGATCTGCGGCGTTGGGGATTGAAGCTGGCCGAGCGCGGCGGAAGGAACGGGAAGAAGCGAGCGGTCATTGCTACGGCGAGAAAGTTAGCAGTCTTACTGCATCGTTTGTGGATAAGCGGAGAAGCCTACGAACCGCTGCGCAACAGCGATCAGAGAGCAATGCCGGCAGCCGCATAAAGTCAAAATCCTCTTCGAAAGGGAAAGCAAAAGCCCAAAGCCGAGTTCCGGTGACTGCGTCTAACGCCTGGCCCGCTTCCATCTAGAGATGGAGGAAAGGTCGACAATCAGGTAGCAGCACCGGCTGAAACGAGAACACGCAACTTGCACCGAGCGAGAATCGCTCACCGAGAGTGCGGATGGAAGGGTGGCGACAGTGGCGACTCGGCGGGAGAAAAAAACTTGTCCAACGAAAAAACAAAAGAACCAACTTGACTCCGACCGGCCTTCTCATGGAAGGCGTTTACACTCAGAACCCCTCAGTGAGCGTTATCGGGATTTATAGCCAACGGTTCTCCGACCACAGAACCCCTTTATAATCCTGCTGAGGGATCGCTCTGGCCTGGGGTAACACTCAAGGATCGGCATGGTTGCTGGGCCGGGGGCGTTCTGCGCGAAAGGTCATCATGAAACCGCATCTTGGTTTACTTCTAGTTGTCCTCTTTTTTTTCGTGTTCGTGGCGCCATCTTCCGCTGGTGAGATGAAGGTCCTGACCAATCATCTGGGATACGAAACCAGCGGCCCAAAGCATGCAGTCATCGTCGGCAAGGCAAGTGATAGCGTCTCCGCTTGTGTCCTAAAGGATGAAGCTACCGATCAAGTGAATCTGGCGATTACGCCCAAGGCCACGGGCCCGGTTCAGAAATGGAGGGACTGGTATTTCTGGACTCTCGACTTCGACTCTTTTGCCACTGAGGGCAAGTATTACCTGTACTGCGCGACGAATGCAGGGAACATACGGTCCCTTCCGTTCCTGGTGCAAAGTGACCTACTGGAGCGCAGCACCGTTTCCGACGTCATCTACTACTTCAAAGACGAGCGCAGTTCGGGCGAGATGGACAAGGCCGATCGCCATTTGCACTTCGAGGGTAAGAAAGGCGGTACAGTCGACGCGCACGGTGGGTGGTGGGACGCCACGGGCGACTACGGCAAACATTTTTCCCACCTGTCCTTTTCGACTTACTTCAATCCTCAACAGATTCCGCTGGTGGTCTACAGCCTGCTCAAAAGCTATGAACAGGAGAATCGTCGTAACCTGCAAGGGATTGCCCGATACAAAGCGCACCTGCTCGATGAAGCCATGTTTGGGGCGGATTATCTGATGCGGATGAAAGTTCCAGGGGGATCCTTCTATCGTTCGGTATCAACGGGCAGCGTGAATCAAGTTCCCGGAGAACGCGAAATTGCCGGCGAGATGAAGCACTTTGGCATCGAAGCTGCGCCCGGGCAGGGTGCCAAAGAAATGGTGGAGAGCGCAAACAACGACCTGGAGTATGAAGTGAGTTATCGCTCAGGCGGAGGAATCGCAGTGGCGGCGCTGGCGATGGCGAGCGCTTATCCCGTGTCCGGCGAGTTTCGCGGCTCGGAATACCTGAAAGCTGCAAAGGACGCCTTTGATTACCTAGAGGAGAATAATCTCAAACTCACGAACGACGGCAAGGAAAACATCGTTGATGACTATTGCGCGTTGACAGCGTCGACCGAACTCTACCGGACGACGCACATCGAAAAGTACAGGCAAGCTGCCGACCGCCGCGCTAAGAGTCTGATGGCTCGCCAGATCAGTGCGGGAGGCTATCAGAACTACTGGCGTGCGGATGATGATCAGCGCCCGTTCTTTCATGCATCCGACGGCGGTTTGCCAGTCGTCAGCCTGCTGTACTACTCCGAGATCGCCGATCCCGCGGCAAAGCAGCTGGTGTTGGACACCGTAAGGAAGTCTTTGGCGTTTGAACTTGCGATTACTTCCGAGGTGAACAATCCATTCGGTTACAGCCGTGAATATGTGCAGGACAAGACGGGATCACGCCACACCAGCTTCTTCTTTCCCCACAATAGCGATGCGGCTCCTTGGTGGCAGGGTGAGAACGCGCGTCTAGCTTCGGTGGCGGCCGCAGCGCGGCTGGCGGAACTCGCTTTCCCGCAGGATGTGGCATTTCGGAAACAGCTGGAGACACTTGCCGTCAGCCAACTGAACTGGATCCTGGGATTGAACCCCTTCGATTCATGCATGTTGAATGGCGTCGGCCGCAATAATCCTCCGTACATGTATTTTGACTCGTGGGAATTCACCAATGCGCCGGGCGGAATCTCGAACGGCATCACCAGCGGGTTCCACGATGAGAGCGACATCGACTACCTTCTGCCCTACCGGCAGACGGGCGCTGACAATGACTGGCGGTGGGGGGAGCAATGGCTGCCGCATGCGGCCTGGTACCTTCTCGCGGCTTCAACGCGGGCCGAGCCGAGCCGCTAATGAGGGCTGGATGTTTCCTGCTTGCGATTTACCGGATTTCTGCTTCGCCAAGAGTGCCGCCGTCCACGCCGTGTTCGTCGTCGAGGTGGATGGAGACTCGATACGCAGCTGAGGGTACTTTGATCGTTTGTTTTAGTTCCACCGGAGTCTGCGGATCCACGAGCTGTAGATCCGCCGTGGCGATCTCCAACCCGCGCGGATCGAACACATGAGCGACGAGTTTTCCCGGGAAAAATACGCCAAAGCTCCCGGAAAGCTGCCATCCTTCCGCGGTCAAAGAGACGGCGAGAGCGCGCAGAACCGCTCCAGCAGGGGTCACGGTGCTCAGTTTCTTGTCTGCGCGTACCGGGAACCAACGGGTCTCCATTGCGTAGGAAGCGCCTGGTTCCAGCCTGATCATCGGACTGTTGAGTTCCGCTTCCATGTAGTAAGGAGCCTCTTGCCAACTTGCGGAGCGCAGCTTCGGCATGCCGTTCTTGTCCAGTTCCAATGCAGCGCCATTCTTGTAAAAGACGACCGAAGCCTTTCCCGGATATTCCGCGCCAGAAACATGTTGGAACTGCTCGACCATGCCGTACTGGGCGGCGTCATCCACGACGGCAATCCAGCCTGCGTCGGAGTCGAGCCAGACCTCGTTTTCCAGATACAGCCAGTGCAGCGTGAACAGTCCGCCAGTTACGGAAAACGACGGGTCGTCGGCAAGGCCGGCCTGGACGGCATATCCATTGATATACGCGCTGTGCGGGCTGATCGGGGCGAAAGCCCAGAAATCGTGGTTGTATCTCGCCGGATCATGGGGATCGGCCACGTCGTATTGCGTCACCGATTGCACCGACCAACGAATCGGATGATCAGTCGAGTTCCGCATTTCTGCACGAAAAGAAATCGCCGGAGAATCGCTTCCGATGCCGATCTCACGCGAGTACCGCAGACCGGTCACAGGATCGGCCGGACCCTCGAGGCGCACACCGCAAGTGGCCCCCGGTGACAGCACGCTGAGTTTGTATTCGCCGTCATCTAGCACATCTGAGATCGGCCCTGGCCAATGTTGTTCGTCGCCCTGTCCCTCTGGAAGCGGCCAGAGTTTGTCGCCGCCATAGTTGATCCATCGGCCCATCTTAGCAGTCTCAGCCGGCGGAAAATATTTGCCCTTATACTGGGAATTCACGAACAGGTAAGCATGATCCCCGAAGCTCACTTGCATCAGCCGGCCACCCAGTTGCGGCACGATAGTGAGGCGCACCCAGTCGTTTGAGACCTCCTCCGCCTTCCACCCTTCGAAAGTCCTGGATTGCACTTTGCAGGGTGAGTGAGTGGCCGCCGGGGATCGGGTCGAACTCAGCGATATAAAGCAACCGACGCTCGCCGCAAGGACGGCAATTCGCAAACCGAGAGCTCCGGCGATCTTGCTGTTAGAGAGCTGCTCTCGCAATGGGTGCCCCCTCACCGTCCTTTTTCGCGGCAGCGAATCTGTCGAGCACATCATAGCTAACGCGCTCGAACTAGAAAACGTTTATTTCGATGATGGCCGGCCTCAAGCATTGCACCCGAACCACGGGCAGATCGGAAGCAGCTTGTTGGGACTAAACGTTGACAGGACTTTACCCTCAAAACCCCAGACAAATGGCGTCACTGAGTGCAATCAAGATATTTCATCCAGAACGGGAACACGGTCTTGACAGGCTAGTTTCTGGCGGAGCAGAATCGTGCCTGCCTACCTCTAGGTTGATCTTCCTTTGCTCGACCGGGCCCCTGTAAAAATTCCAAACGCAGAAAGGAACGCCATGCGGCCATGCCTTAACAAACGAAGTTGGGGGAACAGGGTCTGTGCTTTACTCCTCTTGTGTGTAGCGACAGCGATTTTCTCACACGCGGAAAACCTTCGATGCGGTTTGGGGATCGGCTGGAACGAGGAGGAAAGTGGGTTACCCAGCACCTGGACCAGGCGCGGAACAAGCGGAGTCTTCGATGCGAGCTACCCCACAGCTCGTGTGACGACTGTCAACACGGTCACCGCGTCCGGCAACAAGGTTTACATCAAACGGACTAGCGGAAGCGACGGCAACGTGTGTTCCTACGAGGGAACAGTTGGTCCCGACGGAGCAACCATCACGGGCACGTACAAATGCCTCAATGGGTCGGCTACTTGGAAGGCTACTGTGATTTGTGGCTCCGCTCGTCCGTTGGCGAGTTCTCCACAGCAAGGCCAGATCAGAGACAATTCCTCTTCTGGCGTGATTAAGAACGCCGCAGCAACTGAAAAAATCGCCACTGATACTACCCTCGCGACCGCGAACGCTGCCGACAAGACCGGCCACGAAACCAAAGTGGTGGCCAAAGACACGGCAAAGAGCACCGAGAAAGTTGTTGCCAAGAAGACCGGCACGCCCGTGAAGAAGGGTGCCGAGAGCACAGGGCACAACATCGGCGACACGGCTAAGCCGCAGTGACCGCCGGGCCTAGGAGCCGCGCGGGGCTGTCGCAGCCGGCTAACAAGGACTCAGGACCCAGTCTGATGTTGTAATCCGGCGTTAGCACTCGAAACCGCCTCAGGGGTCAATGAGCGTAATTGATTCCATGACAATGTCGGCTCCCATTCCCGGGTAAAGTTGGTGGTGCTAAGCCAACCAACAGGCTCGGGAGAAAGGAGCCGAACATGATCATTATAGGAGTTGATTTCCACCCCGAGTTTCAGCAGATCGCGTGGTTAGATGCCGACAGCGGAGAGTTCCAGGAAAAGCGACTCATGCATCGCGAGGAGGCGGAGAGTTTCTACCGTACGCTGGCGGCTGCGGGTCAGAAAGTGCGTGTGGGCATGGAAGCCAGCGGATTCGGTCGCTGGTTCGAACGGTTGCTGGCAGAGTTGCAGGTTGAGTTGTGGATCGGGGATGCGTCGGAGATCCAGAGCAAACGAGCACGCAAACAGAAGACAGATCGACAAGATGCGCAGCACATTCTGAAGCTGATGCTGAAGGATGACTTTCCACGGATCTGGGTGCCGAGCTGGGAGAATCGGGATCTGCGGCAACTGCTGTGGCATCGGCACCGCCTGGTGCAAGCACGGACTCGAATCATGAACCAGTTGCAGGCGGTGGCGATCAATGAAGGGCTGCGCTGCAAGAAGCGACTGTGGCGGGCCGGCGGTCGGCAGCAACTGGAATCGTTCCCGTTGGGACCATGGGCGAGCCGACGCCGGAGTGATCTGCTGGAGTTGCTGGATGGACTGAGCCCGACGATCGCGGAGTTGAGCCAGGCGATCGAGCACGAAGCAGAGAAGCGGTCCGAAGCGCAGCGACTGCGGACGCATCCGGGTGTGGGCGCATTGACGGCGCTGGCGTTCGTGCTGATCATCGGCGACGTTGGACGCTTTCAATGCGGGAAACAGATTGCGAGTTATCTGGGACTGGTGCCGTTGGAAAAATCGAGCGGAAATCGGCGGCGGCTGGGTCACATCACCAAACAAGGAAGTTCGATGTTGCGCTTTCTGCTGGTGGAGGCGGCTCAGGTCACGGTGCGGAGCGTGCCGGAATGGCGCAGCCACTACTTCCGTCTGATGATGCGCAGAGGGCGGAAGACGGCGAAAGTGGCGATGGCCCGCCGCTTAGCAGTTCGTCTGTACTGGATGTGGCGCCAAGGATTGGATTACGAGGAACTGGTCAAGTTCGGTTCGCACGCGGGACAGCCCGAACATCGCGATGGTGTGCAGCAGAACATCGAGTAAATTGATTGGGCATCCCGCTCCCCTTCACGGGGAGTCTGAATTAGTAATCATGATCGCAATTGCGGACCGAAGAGACGGCTGGGTCGGACCGAGTTCCTGACCTGGAAACGATTACGATGCGAGCCTGGGTTGGAACGGCAGTTCTTCAACTAGAGCGAAATGGCGCTCTCCTCCGAGTGCACGGTGAAGTATGTTCTGAATTTGCTTGACACCGCCGACATTGTCAGAGACGCGATGTTATACCAATTGACAGTCTTGCCTTGCGCTGCGACCCTTGATCCAACGGTCCAACACCACACATCAAGATGTGACCCATGTCACTGACTTGATGTGCACGACGTGACACTTCTCACCGACAGGACGCGCTCATTTGTGTTTGCATCAGCCCGTCTCGCCTCTCCGAAGAGCAGTTACCGCCCGTTGAGGCGCAACACCCTCTGAGGCGAGAGCGTCCACACTTCTTTACTAATCACGCAGTTCAACTTGAGCTTTTTATGGAGGCAACATGAAACACATCGGCATTCTGATGTTGATGTTGGCCGCCACGTGTCTGGCTGTCGGTCAGGGCACGTCGGCACAGCCGCCGAAGCCTGGCCCGGAACACCAGAAGTTGGCAGGGCTCGTCGGCAACTGGACTACCGAGGGAGAGATGACCGAGAACCCGCTCGGCCCGGCGGAGAAGTGGTCAGGCACGATCAAGAGCGAGTGGTTCTCAGGCAACTTCGCGGTCGTGAGACACACCGACGAGAAATTCAGCGTCAGCGGTGAGACTCACGCGCTCGAAGTGATCGCCTATGATAAAGCGGCAAAGACCTACACGTGGTACGGGGTGAACAGCCAAGGCGGGGGTGGCGACCTCGGCAAGGCGTCGATATCTGGCGACGTGTTAACAGCCGTGTGGGAATTCCAGTTTAAGGGGAAGGCCTACAAGTTCCGGGGCACGGTGAAGGGGTTGGGTTCTGACCGGCTCACCTTTGTCGGAGAGTACTCGGAGGATGGGACGGCGTGGAAGGCGTACCTCCACTCAACCGACACTAGGGTCAAGTCGAAATAGACGATAGTGTCAGTCGACAGCTTCGCTGAGAAGTCGGCTCAATGACTTGCTCCGCCCGAAGAACAAGGCCGACGAGAGGCCAAGCCGCCCGCTGTTTGGGCGGCTTTTCTTTTGCATCACGCGGAACGTGGGAGCAGTAACTCCTGTTATCAGGCGATTTCACTCAGAACGTCTTGTTCCGATTACAGAACAGCGTCATCCAACTTTTCGCGCAGGCTCGCCTGTGCCTTAATTCCATGCTGCGGAGTGGAGGGCCGCCAGCATGCGAAAGCGAAAAGCCAAACTGAACTATCGTCGGATCGCACTCCGACTCCCCGACCTCGACCATTCCAAAATGGCCGTGCTCAACAGCCTCACTTCCCCCGGTTCGCGCCGGGTCTATCAGTTTGCAATCAATCAGTTCATCACCTGGTACTGCTCCGAACCCCGCTTGGCTTTCAATCGCATCGTTGTCGTGCGCTATCGCATGTACCTGGAATCCCGTAGGCTCGCGGCCGACACCATCAATCAGCAACTGGCCGTCGTGCGGCGACTGGCGCACGAGGCCGCCGACGCCGGGCTGCTGAGTCCCGACCTGGCAGCCGGGATCAGTCGAGTCAAAGGCGTGAAGCAGCTCGGGCAGCACTCGGGCAACTGGCTGAGCCTGGAGCAAAGCTCGGAGGTGCTGAGCCGTGCCCGAGGTGACCGCATGCGTGAGAAACGCGACTATGCCATGCTGGCGTTGCTTTTTGGTTGCGGACTCCGCCGATCCGAGCTGGTCGGGTTAGAGATGAGCGATGTGCAACAACGGCAGGAGCACTGGGCCATCGTGGATTTGATCGGTAAGGGCGGCCACATTCGCACGATTCCGATCCCGGAATGGGCGAAGCGGGCGCTCGATGAGTGGACGGTGGCTGCCGGAATCAGGGACGGAAAGATTTTTCGAAGAGTGAGCCGGACCGGAAAGGTTTGGGGCAAAGCGATCTCCCAGAACGTGGTCTGGTACGTGGTCAAGGACTGCTGCGAAAAAGCGGGGCTGGAGCGCATCGCGCCCCACGATCTGCGGCGAACGTGCGCGAAGTTGTGTCATTCGAGTGGCGGGGAGATCGAACAGATTCAATTGTTGCTCGGCCACGCCTCGGTGCAGACGACCGAACGATACCTGGGCTGCAAGCAGAACCTAGCAGGCTGCTGAAAAATGGACTCCGCGACTTAGATTCTCTCCAGCCTCAGTGATTTTGTGATTTGGGAAGGGTTCTGGCTGCATCCGCTGGTGTCCCGCGGATTCATTTTCGGGCCTGCGAGCACACTGCGACCTCGGTTTACGTTGCTTGCATCGCCAGATTCCTCATACGGACTAAGTTGTAGGCCGCGGCCGCGAAGGTGAAGACCCATCCCACCTTCAAGATTCCACGATGCCGAACCTTCCGCAACAGCGCGATCGTCTTCAGCCATCCGAAACACTCTTCAATGCGCTTCCTTTTCCTCTGACTGATGGCATATCCGGCGTGTTGCGTCGTACGAGCATCAATGGCGCTCCCACCCGGCCGCTCCAGGTTCTGGGCCACATGCGGCGTGACCTTTAGATTTCGGCACTCGGCCACGAAATCCGCCGTGTCGTATCCCTTGTCGCCGCCCACCGTCACCTGCTTCGTTCCTGGAATCTGTTCCAGCATCACCAGCGCCGCGTCGCGCTCCGCCGTTCCGTTGGCCTCGAACACCTCGCTGTTGACGATCAGTCCGTGGCGGTTCTCCACCAGCAGATTCCCGTTGTAACTCAGCTTCGCTTCCTTGCCCTTGCCTTTGCGCGCCATCTTCGCATCCGGGTCCGTCTTCGATGCGTGCGTCTGGTTCGACCGCTTCTCCCCGTGGAAGTCCACCGTCGCATTGCCCGGATCGTCCGGCGGAACCGCGTTCTTCGCATCCTTGCGCTGATAACTCTTCACACTCGCCCACGCTTCCAGCAGCGTTCCATCCACCGTGAAGTGCTCGTCCGAGAGCAGACTCCGCTCCCGCGCCTGCTGCAGCACGGCTTGGAAGAAGGCTTCGGCAATGTCCCCATCGAGAAGCCGCTCGCGGTTCTTGGTGAACACGGTCACATCCCAGATGGCGTCGTCCATGTTCAAGCCCACGAACCAGCGGAACAGCAGGTTGTAGTCGAGCTGTTCCATCAACAGCCGTTCGCTGCGCACCGAGTACAGCGCTTGCAGCAGGAGCGCCCGCAACAACTTCTCCGGCGCAATCGACGGCCGCCCCGTTTTCGCGTACAGCTTGTGGAATCGTGGTTGCAAATTCCGCAGGGCTTCATCGGTCATGGCACGAAGAGGACGCAAGGGGTGGTCCTGCGGCACTCGCTGCTCCGGGCTTACGTAGCTGAACACATCCAACTGCTGCTCGTCTTTTCCACGCATGCCTTCTTCTTATCAGGTTGTGCTGTGGAAACAAGAGTGTTTCGTGGTGCTGCGTCCGCTTCAAATCGAGTTTTTCCGCAGCCTGCTAGGGCACCCCGTAAACGACCGCTTCAACCTTGCAACCGTGAGCGCAGCTTCGACTGAACAACAACCGTCCGAAAGCATGCAGGCGACAGGGGCTGGAGATACAATTCGGCGAGGAGATTACGACCATGGCCACCCTGCCGACTCAAAACGTCTATTCGAAGATGCGCGACCTGCGTTGGTCACCGAAGGAGAAGACCATTGCACGTCGAGCCTTCGATCGCGCCCTCCATCGGGAGTTGGAAGCAACCATCCAAGAAGCGAGGCAGATGGCAGCGCGGATCAAAGAGCCAGACGAGTCGTGGGAACTTGAACGTCATTTGACCCAGCGTCGGAAAGAGATCGACGCCAAGTACGAATTCAAATACTCCGTGCTTCTCCTCGTCCTGGCTGACCTCGTGCGGGAAGCGCGTATCAACCCGGATGAGCTTCATGGCCTGGGCGAAGACAAGCTGCGTATTATTCGCGACCACGTTCAGTCGGCGTCCTGACGCTGCTGGGTTCTGAGTGTTATCGCCTGTTAACAGCAGTTATCTTGCTCACACCTTCCGCGTGATGCAAAAAAAAAGCCTGCCGAGACCGAGCGGCGTTTTTGAGCAGGCCCGAGCGGTTACTTCTCCACCACTTGCTTCACCACATTCGACTTGCTGCCGCCGAAGTTCAAGTCACCGCCATACACCGCCGTGACCGACGTTGTACCCATCTTCAGGGCGGAGGTCATAAAGCTAGCCGAACCGCCACTCAATGCCCCAGTTCCCAACACCGTCGTTCCTTTCATAAAGGAGACGGTTTCCCCATCCGGCGGCGCACCGGCGCTGGAGGTTACCGCCGCGGTAAAGGTTACCGCTTCTCCATAAGTGGACGGATTTGGCGAAGACGAGAGCGTAATGGTGGTCACTGCAGCCGATGGATTCACTTCGAACACAACGCCCTCGTTGCTCGACCCGCCGTTGCCGGTCGCGCCATAGAGGTTGCCTGCGCTGTCCAATATCAGGTTGCCGTACGCGACGGCTCCGTCCGTGCCGTCGAAACTCCAGAGCACCTTCTCCTTGTAGCTGCCCTTGCCAACTGGAGCCACTAGCTCGTACACAATCCCGTCCCCGGACTTGCCACCGGAGTAAGTGCCACCGTAAATGTTCCCGGCCCCGTCAAGCACAACCCCCAGTGGCTCATAGCCGTCTTTTGTGCCGCCTTTAAAGGAGTAGAGAATCTTCTCCGTCCATGTTCCCTTCTTTTTTCCCTTCGTTACAGGAGTCAGTTTGTACACCGTTCCGCAACCAAGGCCGTCTTGGCACGATGTGTGTGCGCCGCCCCAGCCGGTTACCCCGTAAAGATTTCCGGCCTTGTCGAACACGGGAGTGCTCGATGCGTAGTAACCATCCTTGGGGGCACCAGTAAACGTGTGGAGCACAGTCGGAGTCCAAACGTCGTTACCGTTCGGCGACAGCTCGAGTACCGTCGTAAATGTGGCGCCATAGAGGTTTCCAGCGGCATCCATATACAACCCGGCACCCATCCCATAGCTGCTGGTGCTACCGGGGGAGTAGAGCACCTGCTCCGTCCAGCCACTATCGGACGGGCTCAGCTCGAAGACGGTCCCATATCCGGCGGGGCCGCCCAACAAGGTGTCCCCGTAGAGATTGCCCGCCGTGTCCATGATCAGGTTGGTTACGGGATTTTCTCCGTCAGCACAGCCCGCCTGACTACAGAAGTTGTACAGGACGGTTTCCGTCCAGTTGTCTCCCACGGGACTGAGTTCGAACACGACGCCGGCTCCATTCGTGCCGCCGTTATAAGTTGTCCCGTAAAGGTTCCCCTCGCTGTCGAATATCACGGAAGAGTACCCGTAGCTCCCGTCAGCGCCCCCGGCGAAGCTGTAGAGCACGCTTTCGTTCCAGCCTCCGCTGCCGTTCGGCGCAAGCTCGAATACTGTTCCAGCTCCAAAAGCTCCCCCGTATTCGGTCATCCCATAGAGGTTGCCACCATAAGACGTGAGGCCACCCAGGTTCACTACTCTGGAGCCGTCCGCGCAGCCCGCTTCCGAGCAGAAGTTGTAGAGCACAGTCTCTTGGGCCTGCGCTGGGCGAGCTGCAATCAGCAGCAGCGCGGAAAGCACAGCCAGTGTCAGAGCGCTAGAAGTCGCAAGTCGTCTTCCGATCATGCAATTCTCCAGATCGACCAGAATTTTCTCCTTGCGAGTCGATGCAACCTTGCTAGCAGCGGCTCACCGGTAGTTAACTCCGTCATTGTTACTGTCGTGTGACGCTGAAGTGAAACTTTTGCAACATCACAACTTTCATTACGCAGGTCCTTGGCCGGGGAATTCTCTGAAATGCGGAAGCCAAGGGCCGCAAAGGGCCGCGCGTGGGGCGTCTGGCTATCAACACTTTTCAGAACGATTACAGAGGCGAGTCCTACACTACTTTGCCGGTGAGGAAAACCCGGAAAGCACCCTAGCGGATTGCGTTCACAACCAACGAGCGGATAGTTGTTGTAACATGGCGTTTACACTCAGAACCAAGGTCAACGAGTCTGGACTCTAGCCGACGCTCGTCAGCATCAGCCGGATCACGATTGTAACGGCCTTCTGTGAAGCTCCAAGATGGAACTGGTTTAGTAAGAATGACCAATATTGAACAGACCAGTAAACAATGCACTTGATATAGTCGGTCCAAGGAAAAAGGAAGCGCATCAACAACCCCTTGGGGGTGCGAAATGACAGACAAATCTGAGTCTTCATTCACGGTCGTTCGGTTTAATGAGCGAACCTACCAGCCGGGCAGAGTTGTGGCCGTCATCAAAGGAATTGAGGTCGCACAAAGAACTCTCAATGATTACGATTGGTGTCAGAGCGAGGAAAACCGAAGCGCGGGGTGGCGCTATTTCCTAGAGGAAACCGATCTGCGTCCCGGAATGGACCCGGAGGAGGCCACAAAACTTCGGCAGGTACGGTTCGATCTTCAAGAGTCCTAAGCGTGTTTGACATGGGTTAGCCTTTTCCCATTTGAAAACAAGGCCTCATTTACCCTGTTGTGAGGAAGAGGAGGCACGTTAGTTACCTTGCGGGTCACTCCCTCTTCGGCCATGCTTCTAGAAGATGTGGGAACTCGAACAGCTTGCGAAGTTGGATGCACGGAACTGCAATCCAGAGTCTATTTGCGCGTGCGTGGCCAAGATCTTCGACGTAAGAGAAACGGAAGTCGCACTGCTGGAACTAGCTGGAAGTCTGCTGAATTTCCTATACCCCGCTGAGCTGAAAATAGCAGGGGCGATTCCTCTTTCTAGTCTGGCGGTAGCTGCTTGCTCAGCGCGAACCAAGCAGGCGGATCTTTTCAATAGTTTCACGCAAGTAAAGCATTTCAGCATTTTCGAACGCGTCAAGTTGGGAGACACGGGACTGGACGCACAGGTAATTCAAAAGCTCATGTCCGCGCCGGTTCTTGCCGGGAGGGGGGAAGTCATTGGCGTGATTCAAGTTTGCCGCAAGGCCCCACGCCCAGCCGCGGCAGGGCCGGACTTCACTCCTGACGATCTACGGAAGCTAAAATCGGTTGCTCTCATCGTGGGTCGACTGATGGCCAAGGGAAGGGGTATGGCCCAAGCAAGCTCGGGATAGATGAGACTTCTTCCCAATTCAACTGATAAAACCTCGGCTAGTTCGGTAAACGCTCAGCCAGGCGGCGTCTTAAACTCGGCGACTGTCGAAACCAGGCGTTTACACTCAGAACCCGGTCGGTTGGTTCTCAAATGAATGCGAAGGCCTTTGCCAGAGCCAGCAAGCCGCTCAGCAGGCATAGCGCATACATGAGGATCAGTCCCATTCCGTAGGCTCTTTGTGTTCGAATGCCCCACACGCCGAGTGCGCACCACGCAGTTCCAAGAAGTAGATTAATCCCTGATGGGCTCACTCCGAGGACCCCAAGCCACCTCGGTATTCCCCGGATCAACAAGCCAAAGATCAAATACCCAGCGAGGAGAATGCCTATCACAACGGCGTGTGCAAGCACGTTGTGCTCGCGCCACCACTTTGTCCGTCTTTTCCTCGCCAACTGCGCGACTCTGAATGCGTCCGTCATCTTTGCCCAGCTCCATTGTACCGAGCGTCTAGAACTTCGGTTGGCCTTACTTGATGAAATCAGGCGATTTCACTCAGAACGCCTGTCGTGAGTGTAAACGCCAACTATGGCCTCAGGGGCTTGCGCTCGTCGCATACATCTCAGACAATGTATCGCCATGAACCGTCCCAAAGGTTTGGCCCTGACAGCCATCTTGATGGCCCTTTGCAACCCCATGATTTTGGCCACTATAAAACCCGGGAGGCCCCCGTATTCTCTGAGATTGTTTCTGTTCTACACAGTCGTGATCTGTATTGAGTACCTGTTTATTTGGTTTTACTGGCAGGGCAGAAACTGGGCCAGAATTGCTGTTCTCTTATACTCCATCTTGTCCATTTTCAATCTTGTCGGGTGGAATCGTGTGTATTTATCTCCTTTAGTTCGCGCCACGCCAGCCCACATAGTGATGGTATCGAATGCTGTTCTTAGCGTGGCTCTGTTGTACTGGCTGAATACTTATCCGGTTCTTAAGTTCTTCGAAAGAGGGAAAAAACAAAAGCCGCCTAAGGGCTTTGGGCCCTGACGAAGATTATCGTTGCGATGCCCAGCTTGTTGAAGCAAACAGGCGATTACACTCAGAACCTGCTCAAACCTCGCTAGGCTAGTTTCCATCCCATCTCTTGTTGCTAGTCACGAAAACATTCTGGACAAATCCAGCGACGATTGTCTTCGGTGACATATCCCTCGGTGAGTATTTCTGGCGAACCAGCTTCCATGAACTTGGCGAAGCAGCCTTCGCAGTGGTCGTGGTCCCAATCTTCTCTTGGACGGGCGTACTTCTGGAAATGCAAGACGGTACCACGAGTCCATTTTGCGTTATCGACGCGCCAGTCAGTCATACTCAAACCAAGGCTACCATGCTCAGTTGACGAAAACAGGCGATAGCACTCAAAACCCCCGGCCCGCACCGCCGCCTTGTGCCTGCGAGCGGCTCGCGTCTGGGAGTTGACATTGTCATGGAATCAATTACACCAACTGGGATTAGGGGTCGCTTCATTCCGGCGTGTCTTTTGCGCCGGGAAGGCGACGCTTCAGGAACTTGATCTGGCCGTCGTGGTTGGATTCATGTTCTGCGACGTGAAACCACTTGGCATAGTTGTTGACTGAGAAGTCTTCCTCGGTGACTACCGTTGTCAGCCACTTATCGTCGCGCTTGCGAAACTCGGCAAGGCTCTTCTCGCGCACCTGGTGCAAAGTGTCCAAATAATAATCGAGACTGTTGCCCTTGATTGCCTTGCGGGCCGGTTCCCCCAGATGCATGGGAATGTCCCACTTTTTCTTTACCTCCGCCGACCATGAGTCCCACTTCATTCCGTCAAAAGTGTTCATCTGATAGTAAGTCTCGGTAGCTGCCAGGTGTAGGAGCAGTGCTCCGATGGTGTTGGCCTTGGCATCGAGCAGAAAATCGAGATCCGCCTGCGACAAACCTTTGACGTTGTTCAGAACCTGCCGACGCGTAAAGTCGAGCATCGACGTCAAAGTTCCAATCTCAGGTGTAAAGCCGGGCTGGGGTCCTACGATCCATGCATTGTCGGAAGCGGCAGCTTCGGGAGCAAATACCAGAGTGGAGATCCCGACTGCGAGTCCAATGCTGGTTTTAAGAAAGCTTCGCCGGTTTGGCACGCATTCGAATGGCAACATCGACCCACCTCCGCAGATGTGCGTTTGGGACGACAGGATGATACCCCAATTCGGGCGGCCCCGAACAAATTTGAAAGCTTCTTAGGGTGCTGTTCGCAAGTTATTGAATCTTCGTTCGCCGTAGACGCTGAAATTTTACAGAAATTACTCCTTTGGTTCCTTTGTCAACAGCCACAGGCGATTACGCTCATCGTGGGGTTTTGAGCGTAAATGGGATTTATCGCCAACGATCGAACCTCCCACGTGCTCCAACTCGCGTGCGGAATCACATCACACCGAACGGCGATGCCTGGGTGTTGCAGAAATTAGCCAAGGGAGTAAACTTGTTGGCGACGAATGGTTTCGCCTCCCCGAAGAGCAGTTCCCGCCCGTTGAGACGCAGCACCCCCTGAGGCGAATGACCCGAATTCTCTAATTGCTGCGGACGCATGGTCCAGCGATCTGCCACTGTCGCGCTAACACTATTAGGAGGAATTATGGAGCTCACATTAACCATAGAGGAGTGGGAGCTTTTGTCGGAGATTCTTGGTGAAAGGCATCGTGCACTGCTGATAGAGATCTCACATACGGAGCATCGCGAATTCAAGCTTGCACTGCTTAAGAGGGAAAAGCTTCTCGAGTCTGTTGTGAACCGTCTCAGAGTCATGCAACTAGCGTTGGAACCGATGCCGGAACTTCGCCGTTGACAGGCCTGGCCGTCAGTTCTCGAGCTCGACGATGAGAACCAACAACCCGATCATTGGCGGTCATGTCGAACGGGTTGGCGGAGGATACCCTAATTGCTTCTTGAGGACGAGGAGTCATGAAACTCCTAATAGGAATTGACGATTCGAAGATCTCCGGGGATGTGTTACGGGCTATTGTCACGCAGTTTCGGACTGAGCATACGGAGATCCGGGTTTTGCATGTGTTGCAGCCGATTACCCCGGCTCCCCCGCAAATGGCAGCAGGTTATGCTCCCGAGTTGGAAGATCAGAAAAAGCCAGCCCGTGAACTGGTCGAGCGAATTACGAAGGAACTGCGTACCGCAGGATTCAAGGTGGACGCCGCCGTCGAGGTAAGTGACATCAGAGAGAGAATCATCGATTCCGCAGCCGAGTGGGGTGCCGATCTGATCGTGGTTGGTTCGCATGGACAGAGAGGCATTAAGCGTTTCTTGCTGGGTAGCGTGGCCGAATTTGTCGCGCGCCATGCCAAATGCTCCGTGGAGATCGTTCGCACGCCAGCAAGTACCTGACGAACAGGGACCCCGATGTTCCCGTCTCTGAAGGAACGCAAGGCAGAGAACGCGAAGGGGCAGTGCGGGAAAAGTTCCGCCTAATACACAGCTGTTTACCGATAGTTGTTGTAACCGGGGGTTTACACCCAAAACCCCGGTCATCGGGTCAATGAGTGTAGACGCGATTTTTCATCAACTACCCGGTAGAGTGTAGGTTCTCCGTAGAAGTGGCATCAGAATCCGACCTGTGGGAAACTACGGTTAGCGGAACGACGGAGGGTTGTCTGCAAATGAGATCATGGCAAACAGACACCGGACACCTCGCCTGCCGCTGGTCTGAGGTGGGGCAGCGCGTTCAATACAATCCGCGCTGGATGCAAGAGACTTCAGATATTCAGAGCGGTTATTTGCCTCCTGTTCCGGATTTTGCCAGCCATAGTCCGTTCGGCGGAGCAACCTCTTGGTTCCAGCTCCATACCGCTGCCGACGATTCCGACCGCAAAACCACCTGAGAACTGAAAAATTGATTGTTGGTGTAATTGGGATTTTTCGTAAACGTACGGTCGATACCGCGCCGCCGCCTCGGTGCCCAGATAGATTGTGAGCGATATCGCGACTTTACCCTTGCGGTGAGAATGTTCGGCCAGTCGGCCCAAACCACTTCATTTTCTCTTGCTCACGAGTTTTAGTCCATCCGCAGAGACGACGAGATTCGAGCGGTTCGCCTGCCACCATCGCTCCCACTCTTCTGGCGAATCAAAGTTTTTGCCGGTCATCATTTTCAGCCAGATTAAAGCGCTTTTGTGTCTATGCAGTTCAGGGTCATCGTATACACCAAACACGGTTGACGCTTTTTCCCACTCCTCGTAGCGCGTATTTTCCGGATTTTGCAACCACTCGATAAAATCATCCGCGCTCGAATAGTTCAGTCCCGTTTTCGACTGAAGAATCCTAACCTGGGTCTTCTCTACACCTGGGAACCCGCGGTCCTGCTGGAGCAAATCGATCCATCCTGGGACTTCTTTCCGCTTCACGTTCCATGGGTTCTGGCGGGGACTCTGGGCAAAAAATTCCCGCCATTCCGTATACGTCGAAAAATTCCCCCCTATTACCTTATGCAGATACTCTTGGACGCGTCGCTGCTGCTCGCCAGTCACAATCTCGATGCAACTCACTATGTCCGACTTCATTCCCCGCAAGCGAGCCTCAGGGTCGTCGTACAGTCGGAACTCATCAAACGACGAGCGTTGGTACCCCTCGCGTGGGAACTTAGACACACTAAAAGGATCAGGACCGAAGAACTCAGGTACTTCGAAATTCTTGTCCGTAAAGGGAACGAACACATACGGCCTCCGAAGGTAGTCATCGGCCGGCTCGGGACGAACGGAATCTTCCGGTTCTCGGGCTTCCAACAGCTCACCTGTGCCCGACCACGCGAGGTACTTGCCGTTGTCTTTCCACCACGCTTCAAGCTCCGTATACGAAGAAAAGTCCCGGCCCAGCAACCGCGTCAGCTCTCTGCGAATCTGTTTGCTTCGCTCGCCATCCCATTGTTCCGGATCGATCAGCCAAGCCCAGATGCGCGCCGCCCCCACATAGCCCCTGGTTATCTCCTTCGGATCATCCATTCCATCCATTGCTCTCTCGTTCAGGATCAAGCAAGTGCTGCGATCGACCGAGGGACGCAGGATCATTTTCGTTCCCGTCTGTACCTCCGACCCCAGGCCTTTATAGGCTTTCCAAAACCAATACACGTTCGCACCCGCGCCTGTATCGACGGCCAAACATCCAACCCCATGCGCAATTAACGAAACCGGCGCCGTCGCCAGCATCCCCGCAAACAAAGCGCATCCCAGGCTGGCTGCGCTGACCCATACAATCATCCTGTTCGACATCCCTCCTCGGTTCGTATGCAAGGGAGTTCGTTCCTTCTCGGAAGGCTGCGCGCTTTCCTTGGGGAGTGGCCCACAGCGCTCATACAATATTGCCCAGAGCAAGCAAGGCCCGGCGAGAATGACGCAGTACCCCATGAAAACTCCTAGGGCCCAGAAAACCCAGGGAATCGCCACAACTCCCGCAAAGATCGCGACCGGTCGCATCGCGAGCAGAAAATATCTCCGAATGCGCCCCGCTCGGCTCCCCACTTGCGGTGCGCGAGAGAGGATAGGCATCGGGGCGATGAAAAGAAGCCCGCCGATTCCCAGAAGAACCTCGCCCGGCAAATCCGTGTTCTGGTGGGGATACGACATGCCCCAGGAGGGCAACCTGTTAGCCCAGACAAACGCATCGACCAGCCATGAGCAAAACGTCAAGGTGGCCGCCCACGGCATCGCCGACCTCAAATACCGATTCCACCAGGAGCGGTAGGGTTCAGAGTTCAGTTCAGAGTTCAGTTCAGAGTTCAGTTCAGAGATCGCTTGTGCCGCCTCTGCTTGCAGGATGCGCCATCTCAGAATTCCCAAGGACGTCCCGCCTGCAATGCCGCTCAGCACTAGGATCGTGGTGACATACCCGAATTGAAGACCATATGTGTTTGCATACGCGAAATCGAAATAATGAGGATTGAGCCCGGCTGGCCGGGAGAATGACTCCGTCAAAGCCAGCAAGATCGCGGGGATCCCCACGATGCTCACGGCCGCGCTCGCCGCTTGAATCGCCGCCCCCGCGCAGCTGCTGAATTTTTCACGCCATGTATACGCTGGAACCAGGAGAGCCTGGGTCAGGAACGCGGAAGCGAGGACACGTCCTTGCAGCAGACGCCCGCTTAAAACGGCGAGGTGCCAGTAGCCAGCTGTATAGACCAGGCTCAACCCGATCCAGAGTCCCCATACCAGACGATACGAATTCACCGCGGAATTCACCGCGGACTTACGGGTTGTGCTCACGATTGGGATATCCTCCCATTGGCTCCTCTTCTAAATCAAAGCATGCAGAGTCAGATCGCGATGTTGTTGCCCGCCGCGAAATCAGGCCTTTGTGCGCAGAACCGGACTAGTGATCGCAGCTCGGATTTCCATCGGTATCAAGCTTCCAAGGCAACAGCTCCAGAATCCGATTGACGGGATGATCGGCGATCCGGGCCAACACCGTTCGCAAATAGGTCTCTGGGTCACGGTCGTTGAGCTTTGCTGTACCGATCAAGCTGTAGATTGCCGCCGCACGCTCTCCCCCTGTGTCCGAGCCAGCGAACAAGTAGTTCTTTCGGCCAAGAGCAACCGCTCGTAGAGCCCGCTCTGCGGCGTTGTTGTCGATCTCCAAACGACCATCATCGCAGTAGCGCGTCAGCGCTTCCCACAATCCGAGCGCATAGCGAATCGCCGCCGTCGTGTCCGACTTGCGGGAGAGCTTCAAAAGCGTCGTCTCGAACCATTGGCGCAGAGACTCAAGCAGCGGCTTGGCTTGTTGGTTGCGAACTTCTCGGCGCTCATCGGGAGGCCGGCCGCGTATTTCTCGCTCGATCCCGTACAGGGCAGCGATTCGTTGAAGGGCCTCACTCGCTACCGCCGAAGCGTGCGCCTGTTGCAAATCATAAAACTTGCGCCGAACGTGGGCCCAACACGCCGCCTCCTGAATGCGTCCATTCACGTAAAGCTGATTGAAGCCCGCATAGGCATCGGCCTGCAGCGTTCCTCGGAACTCGCGAAGATGACGCTCCGGATGTTCTCCCTTGCGATCTGGTGAGTAAGCAAACCATACCGCCGCTGCTGCCGTGTCGCCTGCGGGACGGTCATCACGAACGTAGGTCCACAACCGTCCGGTCTTCGTCTTGCCATTCCCTGGAGCTAGCACTGGCACCGGCGTGTCATCCCCGTGCACTTTGCCTGCCGCCATCACATAACGCCTCAACGCATCGACCAGAGGCGTCAGCAACTCACTCGCGCTGCCCACCCAATCGGCCAGCGTCGAGCGCTCCAACTCCACACCCTGGCGCGCATAAATCTCCGACTGGCGATACAAAGGCAAGTGGTCCGCATATTTCGATGTCAGCACATGCGCCAAGAGTCCCGGTCCAGCCATGCCACGCTCGATCGGACGGCTCGGAGCCGCAGCTTGCACTATTCGTTCGCAATGACTGCAGCTCAGTTTTGGACGCACGTGGCGAATCACAAAGAAGCTCGCAGGCACGTACTCCAACATCTCCGACACATCTTCTCCGAGCTTGCGCAACACCCCGCCGCAATCTGGACATGCCAATTCTTTCGGCTCATGTCTCCGCGTTTGACGTGGAAGGTGTTCGGGTAGCGGATGACGGGCTGGTTTGGTGGAGGCAGTGTCCTTATTAATAAGGACGGAAGGTTCCGCCTCTGGACTGGAGTCTTCGACCGGCTCCGACTGCAGCTGTTCGAGTCGTAACTCCAGCTGTTCGATCTGTTGTGCCAGCTTCTCCGACTTTCGCCCAAACTGCATGCGCTGGAGTCGAGCGATCAGCAGCTTCAAATGCTCGACTTCGCGTTCTCGCGTGAGCAGTCGCTCGTGCTGAGCGACGATGAGCGCTTTCAGCGCATCCAGTGTCAACGTGTTCAGATCCGGAAGCGTCGCAGTAACCATGCGCGGAGTATCGCATGAACTCTGGTCTATTCATCCTTGCACCACGAAAATATCTGTGAAAAAGAACCTGATCTTAAACCGCCACGTGAGGATCCCACGTCCGTTCTGGCCGGCGCCAGTCAATGCCTTCTAATAACATCGAGAGCTGCGCCGGTGTAAGCGACACGGTACCGCTCGTCACTTGCGGCCAAATGAAACGACCTCGCTCCAGTCGTTTGGAAAATAGACATAGCCCGTCGCCATCGAACCAAAGAAGTTTAATCAGATCGCCTCGACGGCCGCGAAACACAAACACGTGACCGGACATCGGACTTTGCTCCAGCCTGGTTTGCACGAGCGCACTCAGGCCCATGAAGCCGCGTCGCAGGTCGGTCACGCCGGCAGCAATCCAAATACGCGTATTGGCGGGCGGTGCGATCACCGCTGCAAACACTCCAGCAACACCCGCAACACCGCCGGATCGGCGCTTCCCTCGATTCGCACCTGTGCATGCCGCAGTTCGATGTGAATGGTGCCAGGAGAACCAGAGACGGATTTAGGGCAAGCACGCTCTGGAAGCGAAGGGGCTTGTAGAGACAAACTCTCAGATGTCACTCTGACCGGCAGCAGCGTCGCTGCGCCCAGCCGTCCTTTTCGATAGAGCATTCGCCAGTAGAAAACCTGATTGGCGTTGACGCCGTGCGCCCGAGCGATTCGCGCTACGGATGCTCCTTCAACCATCGTCTCTTCGACGATCTGCCGCTTCTCCGCAATCGACCGGAGTTGGCGTTTAGGGTTCTTGGATGGGCCAACTACTGGCCCTGAGACCGCTTGAGTGTAAGTGTCCATCATCGCTCCAAGTGGACACTACCGCATGTGTCCACATCCGAAGCATGACTTCTATCTATATTCTCGTCCAGACGGTCTCCGGCGGACGCTTACGATTTTTCACCAACTATCACAATTTCAACTACTAGCGCTGTGGTTTAATGTCCCACATGAAGACTCTAATTGCTGGCTTCTTTCTGTTGATGAGCGGCATTGGTACCGCTCAGGGCGTACATCCGAAACAGAAGAATGCGAACTCGCAGTGCGTCGCCGTCCTGAAGGTCGATTCGATGCGGTACGCGGACACAAAGGACGAGACACTTGATACCCTAACGGTGTGTGATAACGGAAAAGTTTCGGCGTCTCACTTGTTCACAGTACCAGCCTTTGGGGCTGCTCAACCGGAGCCGATAAAGTGGGAATACAGCGGCGAGATCGATAAGGATGCTCAGTCCGACCTCAAGAAAATCGTGCGACGAACGGATATTACTCGCCTACCTGAACGCGTCAACGCCATAAAGACTCCATCGCCGGTTGATGTTTTGATGCGCTTCACAATTCTTGATCAAGGCACTGAAAGAACCATAACCCTGCGCGTTCCCTCTATTGGCTGCGGAGAGGATCGACCGGAAATACCGAAAGCCGTCTTGGATTTGATCTGTGTCTTTACCGACCTGTACCAGCGTGCGAAAGTCGGCAATCCTCCGTCCGAGAACAGCTGTGGATGCAAGTCCCTGCACGAAATGGCTGTCGTTCAAGACCCCGGAGTGCGATAACTGGCGAGAGCAGGGCGTTTACACTCAGAACCCCTGTCGTGAGTGTAATCGGGATGTTACGACAACTAAAGAAATGCGTGGGCAATCGATGCATGTTCGCTAGGCGGCGTCAGGATGGAACGACTTGCCGCGGAGCCCTCGCTGGGGCGAAGAGGCGAACGCTGTACGCAACGGGCAGTCCGAAGACTACCATTTTCACCGCCAAGCCTTGGAGCGTAATAGGCTCCGTGGCATGCAGTCCGGAATGCGGCAGGACGACCAGTTTCATAAACAATTCGACCCACACGCCGAAATTCAGGCCGCAGATGAACGGATACTCGGTGAGGAACGAGAGTTTGCGGCTGACAAGGTAATAGACCGTGGCCCAAGTGCAAGCGATGAAGAAATGCAGGACGAGGCCAAGAACCCAGATACCGGCTCCGCCCTGGATGGCCTGCCGTCCGAGCAGTCCGGCGGCAATGTAGATGGGAATATCCCAGCCCTCCTGGATGCAGACCCAGAGGATGTTCACAGTCCCGCCAACGAACGCACCCACGGCAATCGCCAGAACAACGTTCTTCTTCACGGTTGGACTTTTGGCTGCTGAATCTCTTATCGATTCCGACTCTGAGATCAAGGGCGGTCTCCCATGTGCTCGGAAGATAGACGGACCACTTCTCAGGAGGTTAGCGGCTTCACCGATTACACGTTTTGATCGCTGGTCATTGAGTGTAACCGCGATGTTACAACAACCTTGCGGCCGACTCGGGCTAACGAGCCCAATGGCTATCTTCTCGGCTCATACCGCATCGCCACCGCCCCCGAGCCGAACTCCAGCCGGCTCACGAGCCTCAAGTCGACATGCTTCGATAGCCCCGCGAACAACGTCGGCCCGTGGCCCGCTAGCCTGGGGTGCACCACGAACTCGTACTCATCGATCAATCCCAGCTCCGCCAACGCGAGCGGGAGCTTTACGCCTCCCACGAACAGTCCCTTACCCGACTCCCGCTTGAGCTGCTGAACGGCCGTCCCTAGATCCCCGCGCACTAGCTCCGCGTTCCAATCGACCCGGTCCAGGGTGCTCGACACGACGTACTTCTTTGCCGCGTCGATCGTCCGGGCGAAGGGTTCCATCCAATCAGGCCTCGCTCCTGTCAGCGCCGGCGGCCGCCACGCTGCCTCCATCATTTCGTAAGTCACCCGGCCAAAGAGGAGGGCATCGGCTTGATCGAGGTTCTCGATCGCGTGTCGATGCAAGTCTTCGTCCGGTGGTATTACACGATGATCGCAGCACCCGTCCAATGTGACGTTGATGGAATACCGAAGGGGTCGCATTACGCAAGAGTACCGCCGATGCGGGAGCCTAGCAAGGAATGGCGACCGTCGCTACGCTCCGAGGGTGTTCGGGTTCATCCCGCAATGCCGTTCGGCTTCCCTTCGGAAACCGATCAGATCACAGCGGACTCGATTGCTGACGTAACCAGGCGTTTACACTCAGAACCCCTGTCGTGAGTGTAAAGGGGATTTATCGACAGTTACTAGCGCTCAGAACCGAGGGGCCCGCAAAGTGTGTGAGACGGCAGCAGTCAACTAGGGAGTGTTCAGGTCTACCGGCAACTCCATCCTGAACTTCTGCCGCACTTCGTCACGCAGCCAAGCCTCGGCCTCAGGCCTGGTGCGGAATGAGCGAATCGACCACCCTGGCCGCTCTGTAAGAATCTCCCACATGCGTGACATGCCGAATCCATAATCGGAGGGGATCACCACGGCGGTTACGAGTTCGGGCAGCACGGCTGCAAGAAGATCATCCTGACGCCTGATCGTCCGGATTTCCTCGGTCGAGACCTCCACCTTGGTGTCGGTCCCATCAATGAGCAACCAGCGAACACCCTCGTAGCTCTTTGTGCTCAGGACCCGCTCATTGTTAGCAATCAGTTCCCTGCCAGTAAGCACGCCCCGGCACACCCAGATCCGCCCCATGCCCTGCTGCACGATGTGGACTTCAATCGGCAATCTGCCTCGCTTTCGTCGCTATTATAGACGCGTGCATACTCGCTCATCACGAAGCACACACCACCGCTGGGAACTGTAGCTGTTGAGAACAGGCCTGGGTGTTGAAAAAGGAACCAAAGCAGTAATTTCTGTGAATTCCAGCGTCTACCGCGAACGAAAATTCAATAACTTACGAACGAATTTTGCCGTTGAAATTTCCTAAAAAGAGTTTTTCAACAGCCACAGGCGATTTCACTCAGAACCCCCACCGGGGCTGGGTTGTGAGTGCAAAGGGGATGTTTCAACAGTTACCGCGTGTGGGTCTCTTGGCGTCTCAGACAAATGTTTCACCTGATGCCACAGCTTTCATTTCTTTCTTCCGCCGAAGGTAGCTGTAGCGGCAGTAAATCCTCCTCAGCCACCTCTTACGACGCTTCCCCTTCCGCTCCGCTTTATACAGTTGGAGAATCACTTTAACGTCTTTGGCTTTTCTTAACTCTTCGTTCAGCTCGCGCCATGTCATTCTTATTTTCCTTTCATTGTGCGCTGCCCGCCACTCACAACGCGCCCAATGAGTGTAAACGCGATGTTACGCCAGTCACGGGTGAAAGGGCGCCTTATGGTGTCTAATCATTGTGAGGTGTAGCATTGTACTTCGGACTGCGCCTGTGTATTGATACGCTCTGTGTCATTTTCGTCGTCGTGGGCGTTGGCTTCTTCTCTGGCACCAAGCGCGAGACCCTGTGGGACAGGGAAAACTTAGTTGGATTGCTTCTCATAGGAATCGCGTTATCGGCCCATGGCGGCTTCGATACGATTTTGCGATCGAGCCCTCACGCTGTGTTCTCGGGTTACGTTGAAGGATGGAGCCGTCCGTTAGGACTGTTCCCTTCTGGGATTTGTTTGTACGACCTCGACAATCACCATTGGGACCCGCCTTATCGTTGTGTCTATATTCCTGCAGGGAGTAAAGTGCCAGGCGCGGTTTGGACTGTCGGCAGGATTTGGCTACTTCGGGCAACCTACCGCACGCGCGACCTTCAAGCGGTTAGGATCGAAGGCGAGCCTGTTCCGTCGCCAGAGGCGACGGGACTGCAAGCATGGACTTGGCAGCATAACGAGCCTCTTCTGCGTCCTGTAATTGAGACCAGCGTTGGCATCATATTGATGCTCGGTGCAGCGATCCGAGCCATGATAGGAAGGGCTTCGCCTGTTAGCTCATCGCTCCACATCTACCTCGCTGCAGATGACGGTCACTGCTGACTGTCGAGAACAGGCGTCTCTAAGAATGTCGGCGCTGTCAAGCACTTTTGAGGCGCACCAGTCCGTGCACTCCGAAGAGCGCCATTTCGCTCTCGTGGAAGGTTTTGCTTTTGCTCTACCAACCAAGGCTCGCCTCGTAATCGGTTCCAGGTCAGGAACTCAGTCCGACCCATGCATCTCTTCGGTCACACTTTCGATCATGATTACTACTTCGAACTCCCCCGTGAAGGGGAGCGGGCTGCTCAATCAATTTCTCGGTGTTCTACTGCACACCATCGCCTGTTCCGAGCTGGCCCGCGTGCGAACCGAACTTTCTTGACTGCTCGTAATTCCATCCCTTGCGCCACATCCAGTAGAGAGCAATCGCCAGTCTCCGCGCCATCGCCACCTTGGCGATCTTCCGTCCTCGTCGCATCGCTAGGTGGAAGTACTTGCTGCGCCATTCCGGGATGCTGCGCGCTGTAACTTGGGCCGCTTCCACCAGCAGAAAGCGCATCATCGAACTCCCTTGCTTAGTGATATGGCCCAGTCGTCGCCGATTTCCGCTGGAGTTCTCCAAGGGCACTAATCCCAGATAGCTTGCGATCTGCTTCCCGCACTGAAAGCGCTCCGCCCTTCCGATGATTAATACGAAGGCTAAGGCCGTCAGTGCACCCACTCCAGGATGCGTTCGCAAGCGTCGTGCCTCGGGACACTTCTCCACTTCCTGCTCGATGGCTGCGGTCAGCTCGGCAATCGTCGGCGTCAGCCGGTCCAGCAGTTGCAGCAGATCTTCCCGTCGCCGGCTCGCCCACGGAGATAAGCGAAACGACTCCAGTTGCTCTCGTCCATGCTGCCGCCACAACCTCTTTTTGCAGCGTAGCCCCTCGTTCAGAGCCACCGCTTGCAGTTGATTCATGATCCGAGTCCGCATCTGCACCATGCGATGCCGATGCCACAGCAGTTGCCGCAGATCCCGATTCTCCCCACTCGCTACCCAGATCTTGGGAAAACGATTCTCCATCAGCAACTGCAGAATATGCTGCGCATCCTGCCGATCCGTTTTCTGCTTGCGTACCCGCTTGGCGCGAATCTCGCTGGCGTCGCCAATCCACAATTCGAACGTCAGCTCCGCCAGCAGACGTTCAAACCAGCGGGCATGCCCACTGGCTTCCATTCCCACTCGCACCTTCTTGCCCTGGGCAGCGAGGTCACGATAAAACTTTTCTGCCCCCTCACTGTGCTCTAATCGCTGCTCCCCGTAATCTCCCGTCTCGGTGTCCACAAACGCAATTTGCTGGAAACCCGGGTGATAATCGCATCCTATAATGATCATCGTTCGGCTCCTTTCTCCCGGGCCTTGGTTGGTTGGTACCACCAAAGTCTATCCGGGCGTGGAAGCCGACATTGTTATGGAATCAATTTCACTCAGAACCCCCACGGAGCAGGGTTGTGAGTGTAATTGGGATGTTTCAACAGCGACAGTCTGGCTTTGCGCCGTGGCTCTTTCCGATCACCGCACATCAACATGTGACTTACTTCACTGACAGGACGTGCTCATTGGTGGACTAATTGCTCCGTTTCGTTTCCACGAAGAGCAGGTTCCCCCACGGTTTGCACTCCCCTGAGGCGAGAGCTTGAAACGTCGGCTCCTTTAGCAATTGCTTTCAGTGACGATTCGCCAGCACGGCGGTTCCCTATGGCGCGCACGATCAATCGCAAGTGCCGAGCGCAGATCGACTGGGAAGCCAAACGAGCGACCACCTCATCCGCAATGATCCGGCGAACTGGCGGACGAATGTTCCGTGCACCTACGACTTCGCAACGAGCCTTGGTTCCCATCGCTGACGATGAGCCAGCACTATGGGAAAAACATAACCGAACGATTCCGCAAGAAGGAAGGAATGGACTTATGAATGACCTAACGCAACAACGGAGCTGGATTCTCGGAATGCGCCGGCGAGTGGCGGGGGCCGCGATGGCCTTGGCGATTGTGCTTGTGCCGACGGTCGTAGCGACCAGATCGGCGCAAGCGCAGACTTACAGTTTCGGTGTGCTGTATTCGTTTACGGGCGCACCGTATACGGAGCCAACCCCTGGGCCGTTAGTGCTGGACGCGCAGGGCAACCTGTATGGGACTACCTCGGCGGGAGGTGCTTACGGCGTCGGAACTGTGTTCAAGGTGGATACGAGCGGCAACGAGACCGTCCTCTATAACTTCACCGGGGCCGGGGGGGATGGTGCAAATCCCTGCGGTGTGGCGCTGGACGCGCAAGGCAATCTGTATGGCACAACCAATGGCGGGGGCGCCTCCGGCGTGGGAACTGTGTTCAAGGTGGATACGAGCGGCAACGAGACCGTCCTCTATAGTTTCACCGGGGAACCGGACGGCGCAAATCCCGAAGCAGGTGTAGCGCTGGACCCGCAAGGCAATCTGTATGGCACAACCAATGGCGGGGGCGCCTCCGGCGTGGGAACTGTGTTCAAGGTGGATACCGCCGGCAACGAGACCGTCCTCCATAGCTTCGCCTGGACACCGGACGGCGGATATCCCGAAGCAGGTGTAGTGCTGGACGCGCAGGGCAACCTGTATGGCACTACCAAGTGGGGCGGCGACGGCGCCAAGGGCGGTTGGGGCCCGGGAACAGTGTTCAAAGTGGATACGACCGGCAACGAGACCGTCCTCTTCAGCTTCACTGGGGGGTGGGGGGGCGGAAATCCCGAAGCAGGTGTAGTGCTGGACGCACAGGGCAACCTGTACGGCACCACCTACGCTGGCGGGAATCCTGCGTGCAACCCACCGGGTGGCTGCGGAACGGTGTTCAAGGTGGATACGACCGGCCAGGAGACCGTGCTCCACTTTTTCAGCGGGACGGATGGCTTTTTCCCCTCCGGGGGTGTGGTGTTGGACGCACAGGGCAACCTGTATGGCACTACCTGGTCGGGCCCCTACAATAACGCGGGGCTTGTGTTCAAGCTAGATTCGAGCGGCAACGAGGCCGTGCTCAAAGTCTTTAAGAGCCCCTATCAAGGGGGCGGAAATCCCAAAGCAGGTGTAGTGCTGGACGCGCAGGGCAACCTGTACGGCACCACAACTCTTGGAGGTGCTGACTTCAATGGAACGGTGTTCGACTTGCTGACGTCCGCGGCCGCGACCACGACTACGCTCACGTCTGCTCCGAATCCGTCCGTTTATGGGCGAGCGGCGACCTTTACGGCGATGGTCAGTGGCGAGGCGGGTGCGCCGCCGAATGGAGAAACTGTCACGTTCATGAACTTTAAAACCGTGCTGGGAACGGGGACATTGAGTGGCGGCTCGGCTAGCTTCACGACCTCAGCGCTCAAGAAGGGCACCACAGCGGTCGCGGCACTGTACGGCGGCGATGCCCTCTTCGCCGGCAGCATGTCGAATGCAGTGAAGCAGGTGGTAACCAGAGCCGCGACCACTACCACTTTGTCCTCGTCGCTGAATCCGTCAAATTATGGGCAGGCGGTGACCTTTACCACAGTGATCACTTCCGTGGTTGGCGCGCCACCTGATGGAGAAACCGTTTCGTTCATGGAAGGCACGACGGTACTGGGAACGGGATCGTTGAGCGGCGGTTCGGCTAGTTTTACGACCTCGGCTCTGCCAGCGGGTACCAACGTGATCAGGGCGGTGTATGCCGGTGACTCGAGCTTCTTTGGCAGCGCCTCGAAAGCAGTCAAGCAGGTAGTGGATAAATACCCGACAACGACTGCCCTGAGCTCAAGTCTCAATCCCTCGAATTATGGACAGGCGGTGACCTTTACCGCGATGGTCACTTCCGTGATTGGCGCGCCTCCTGATGGGGACACCGTCACGTTTAAGGAAGGCACAACGGTACTGGGAACGGGGACGTTGAGCGGCGGTTCGGCTAGTTTTACGACCTCGGCTCTGCCAGCAGGTACCAACGTGATCAAGGCGGTGTACGGCGGTGACTTCAAGTTCACCAGCAGCACATCGAACGTGGTGAAGCAGGTAGTGGATAAATACCCGACAACGACTGCCCTGAGCTCAAGTCTCAATCCCTCGAATTATGGACAGGCGGTGACCTTTACCACAGTGATCACTTCCGTGGTTGGCGCGCCACCTGATGGGGACACCGTCACGTTTAAGGAAGGCACAACGGTACTGGGAACGGGGACGTTGAGCGGCGGTTCGGCTAGTTTTACGACCTCGGCTCTGCCAGCAGGTACCAACGTGATCAAGGCGGTGTACGGCGGTGACTTCAAGTTCACCAGCAGCACATCGAACGTGGTGAAGCAGGTGGTGGACTGAAACGGACCGGGCTGAAGAGGCTGCCGATTTCAATCTGGGCCGCTCGATGTCTGGGCGGCTTTTCTTTTGCATCACGCCGAAGGTGAGAGCGCGGTAACTTCTGTTAACAGGCGTTTACACTCAGAACCCCCCGTCGTGAGTGTAATCGGGATTTCTCGACAGTTGAAGCCTCAGCCGGTTTTGTCAAGCCTTAGAAATTTACGGGCTTCATCCATGGTTTTCACTACCATAAGGTCTGGCCTCGTCTCCTCCCCGAGCACTTGAACCATACGGGCGAGACCAAACATGTGAGTCTGCGGAGCGATAATCGCGTGCAGCGATGTGAGATTGAAAATGCTTGCCTGCCTTTCCAGGTTGGCAAGTGCGGAGGTTGAGAAAGTACCAGCGGTGATGCCGCTCAAATCGACAATTTCTGAAAAGCTCGGGTCGAAGTCGGGGTGGGAACGAATCAGAGATGCAATTTGAGACAAATCGGCATCCGAAGCCTCACCATAATAGGTTAAAACAACAAGTCTCTGATTTACGTCGATTGTGAACCGCACAGCCATGATTTGTAGTATTTCACGAGGAACAGGCGATTTCACTCAGAACCCGTTACACGAGTCGTTTCGCCAGCTTCCACCCCATCTCTTCCTGCAAGTCACGAAAACACTCTGGACATATCCAACGACTGCCGTCCTCCGTGACATATCCCTCCGTCAGCACTTCTGACGAACCGGATTCCCTGAAACTTGGCCCAACAGCCTTCGCAGTGGTCGTGGTCCCAGTCTTCTCTTGGGCGGGACTTTTTCAACACCCACAGGCGTTTACACTCAGAACCCCGCCCTCGGAGTCATGAGTGAAATCGGGATGTTACGCCAACTGTGACGACGTGCCTCAACTAATTCCCCGCATCGCGCACGGGAACGGCGGGACGCGCTAGAATGCTTCCATCTTTGCCTGCCACTTTCGTCGCTCCATAAAGGGGTGTTTCGCATGAATCCGGAAACGCAACAGTCCGAATCCCCATACTGCGTGAGGATCGAGATCGAGACCGGCCAGTCCGCTACTATTCCCATTGCCGTCTTGACACCGAAGCAGCTGGAAGTCTTTCTTCAGAGTGAGTTCAAGAGGTTGGCGCAGGAAGCAGGCGTAAAAGGCGCTCGTATTCATGTGGAGCGGGCGATAGCCGCTGACTACGACCAAGTCCTCCGTGAGGTGACGGCGTGCCTGTCCTCTGCGAAGGCACGAGCCGCATGACTCGGGCCGCGAGCGATTATACAAGTGAGCACGGGAAAAACTATTTTGACTCGCGGTTGATGAGTGAAATCGGGATGTTACGCCAACAACCCACGACAGGAATCTGTCGGGGCTGATGAAAATTGTTTCACATTGACGCGAACAGGGATTGAGGGGACAATGGCACCCGTTCCTGGGCATGAGTGGCCTCAGGCTGCGTCTTCTTCAGGTTGCATATTCTGTGGAGAGTGAGCGTCTTCGGACAAGAGCTTTTCTCCTGCATCTTCGTTCCGCATTGTTCCACTTGTTGCTTTATCCAAAATGCTAAGGAGAAAATTATGACGCATCAGAGACTGTTGAGACATCTCGCCATCGCTTCCATAGTCGCGCTCTTCACCGTGGGAGGCTCTTCAACCTACGCGCAGGTGGCGGCAACTAACGTACCTGCTGGCATCCAACTTTCGAACGACCTCGGTCTTGCCGATCCATCGACCGAGATCAACATCACAGTCCACCTTAAGCTCAGGGATAAGGCCGCGTTCGATAGGGCCGTCGACGCGCTCTCCGAACCCTCTTCGCCGACCTTCCACAAATGGATGACCAAGGCCGATCTCAGGAAGTACGCGCCGAGTGAAGCGCAACGGCAGAGCGTTCGTCAGGAACTCCAGAACCACGGACTTACCATTCTGTCCACCGACCCCATCGGCTTCACCATCCGCGCCCGCGGCACCATCGCCAATGTCGAGAGCGCCTTCAACACCGAAATTCACCAGTTCCAGCACAACGGAAGAGTCTTCCGCGCCAACGTCAAGAACGCCCGGCTGAACGGTGAGGCGGGGAGCTACGTCTCGACCGTAGCCGGTATAGAAAGTCACCAGGTGCGGCCGCTCTATGTGCGCGCTCTTGACCCGCGCACCCAGAAGCCATATCCTCCAGTGGCGCTTAGCAAGCTCGCCGCTTCCAATATTCCGGCGCAAAGTATCACGGACTGTCTGACCGCGCCGCAAACCTACACCCTGGAGTACGGGAACGCTCTGCCGGAAGGCGTCTACACCGGCACCGTATATGACCTGAATGGCCTTCCCTGCGTCTATCTGCCGCAGCAGTTGCAGACTGCCTACGGCCTCAATGCGGTTTACGAAGCGGGATGGAACGGCGCGGGCCAGACGGTCGTTCTGGTCGAGGGCTACGACTATCCCACCATCGAGAAGGATGCCAACGCACTCTTCAAGTTGATGGGTGTGCCGCTGCTGAACAAGTCCAACTTCAGCATTATCTACCCGGAGGGCAAACCCAATCCCAAACTAGGGGAAGAGACCGGTTGGGATATCGAGATCGCTCTCGACGTGCAATCGTCGCACTCCATCGCTCCTGGCGCCAATATCCTGGTGGTCGCCACCAACGGCCAGGACAGCGAAGACTTTCAGTACTCCATCGACTACGTGGCCAACAATCATTTGGGCAACTCAATCTCCAATAGCTATGAAGAAGACCTCGACCTCGAGTCCGGTCCTCTCGAACAGACTTCCTGGGACGAGGCGATTGAAGTCGCAACCGCCCAGGGCATCTCCGTCAATTTCTCGAGTGGCGATGGTGGCGACAACGGGCTGGGCACTCCGTTAGGGGCACCCCTCGTGCCTTCGGTCGCTCCTCATGCCACCGCCATCGGCGGTACCTCCATCCTGAACGACGTCAGCCACCCGGGATCCACAATCACAACCTCTTGGGGCGATACGCTGACCTTCCTAGCAGGCGGCTACTCGCTCTTCGACCCGCCGTTCCCGATCGGACTCATCGGCGGAGGTGGCGGCGGCGAGAGCGTATTCTGGCCCAAGCCATCCTGGGAGACGATTCCCGGCAAAAACCGGCAAGTGCCCGATGTCTCCGCGCTGGCTGACCCCTACACCGGCTTTGTCATCGCCATCACGGTTGACGGGGTACAGTACGTTGAATACGGCTGGGGCGGCACCAGCCTGGCCAGCCCCATCTTCACCGCGTTCTGGGCCATCGCTAACGAGAAGGCCGGCGCTCCTCTCGGTCAGGCGGCGCCCCTTATCGCCGCTCTGCCCTACGGCGGCGTTCAGGACGTGCGTCCCACCACCGACAGCTCAGCGAACAACGTGACCGGGACGATTACGGACAGCAATGGTACCACCGCGTACTCGGCTGCCGAGCTCTTTGAACCATACCTCTACGGCAACAAGGGCTTCACCAGCACGATCTGGGAGGAGGACGCGGGCGATGTTCTGGACTTCGGGTTCGGGATCGACAGTTCACTCACGGTCAAAAAGGGCTGGGACAACGCAACCGGATGGGGCACTCCTTACGGCCTGGCCTTCATCGATGCGGTAACCGGCGGACAGTAGGCAGGTGCCGCATCAAATGCAGTACTTTCACGAGCCGGAGGAAATCTTTTCCGGCTCGTTTTCTTTCGGCGTTGGAAGAGATGGAGTGTGAGTACGATACGATAACTGTCGCAAACAGATGGGATGAGAAGGCCGGTCTCCGACGGGATGCGATACGCTCCCAAGTTATCGACGCGCTCGAAGCGCAAGAGATAAAGGAGACCGGCAATGAAGAAAAGAAAGAGCCAGTGGGCCTGTTGTGTGCCGGGATTCTGCAGTTCCGCTATTCGGCGGGGCGCCTGACCAATAGTCACTCGCGGAGCAGGTCGGCAGCGTCAGCGAGCATGGCGGCGGGGTACTAGCGCGGTAATTCTCACTTTCGGGGACGAACCCTTGACCAATACAGTGTCAACGCCGTGTCTTCGGTGTTTCGCAACCACTCCGCGACGTCTTTCGCTTGGAAAGGGCTGTCTTCACGGTCCAGGTCACGATTCAGCAACTCGGTGATTTCGCCAGCGGTGCTTGGTCTCTTAATCTTGTTCAACGCTCGCAAAATGTGCTCGCTGAGACGACGACTCGAATTCGGAATCTTCTTCATCGCTGGTTCCACCGCCTCAAACAACCGACCAAGCCAAATCCTGATGTCTCCCTCGGAAACGCGAACCAGTATGGTAGATCATCGCGCGCTCGCGGGCAGCAGCTTAATTAGCACATTCCGTATTGCCTCAGGCTGGTGCTCTCCAGCTTCGCCAACCAAAATGTAGGAACGCTCGAATCCCTGGGGTCCCTCCACTTTCATTTCCCAGTTGTCATTTGCACGAGACCCGACAATCGACACCCGCCACTCTCCCGCCGCGTCACTCAGCACATGCTCGACACCGGCAAGAATCTCCTTGCGCGCCCGGGAGTCACCCGTATTCTGCATCTCGACCGTCACTGCCATGACTCCCGTATTGTACAAAAGCAACCAGCAAGTATTTCGCGAGCAAACCGGTTAAGGCCTCGCAGATGGCGCCCAGTTAAGTCCTGTTTGGACGTAAGTGTCAGAGCAAACACATGGTTGACAGGTTGACAGATTGAATCCGCAGCCAGCGTGACTTCGCCACTTGATCAGCAAATTCTCAGCCGGCCAGTCTTGGTTCCTTCGTCCACGGCCGATTACTGCCGGTTTGCCCGTCATCTTGGCCATTGGTGGAAGTGATCCCGTTGCGTATACCGTAAGCGCTGACGGTGCAGCGACGGCTGTAATCACTCCTGCTACGCTATGCTGGAAAGTTCTCGAAATCGTGTTCGGGAATAGCTGCTGCGCATGGCGATCCTTCAGGATGAGCGTCCCCAGTCCCGGTCCAACCGGCAGTTAATCCTGGCGGCGCAGATCGCCTTTTTACCCACCGGCATCTTGACCACTCTGCTGGGCCCGATGTTGCCCATCTTGATCGCACGCTGGGGACTGAGCGACCAGCAGGCCGGCAATCTTTTTTTGGTGCAGTTCCTGGCTTCGCTCGCAGGCGTGCAAATCTCGAAATGCGGGCCGAAACCCCACCCGCGCGAGCAGGATGCCCGATACCATTCCCAACCCAGGCGATCCGAGGTAGAGCGTGGCCACCCCACAAGCCATCAGCAACAGTCCGGAAAGCCTTGTATGGGCTGGGCCTGGGTTTCTTCATTCCCACCGGTGGATGGTGGGCGTGATTTCGAAAGCCACGGGCAGCTTGCGTACCGGTCTCGCAGTGCCGTTGGCAGCGACGTTGATCCTGTTCCTCATCCACCTTAGAGATTGGTAAATCCGGCCCCATTGCACAGCGGGACGCGGCTGGAGGCTCTTCGCCTGGCGAGCCGAAGCAGCGCCGCCGAGGCCAGTTGCACCCGGTTTCTTCTCCGCCGCTACTGCCGTGAAGCGCGTTCGCTATTGGGCTTGGAACCGGCCAGCGCGTAATAAAAGATGTAGAGGTAACACACCACGGGCAGGAAAAACGCATGGTGAATGCCAATGCGATCGGCGATCAGCCCTTGCAGCACGGGGACAATCGCTCCGCCCACAATGGCCATATTGAGGAGCCCGGAGGCGTCGCCGGTGAGCCGGCCCAGTTCTGCCACGCCCAGCGTGAAAATGCTGGGGAACATGATGGAGTTGAAGAAGCCGACCGCGAGGATGCTCCACATGGCGACGTGGCCGCCGCTGAGCATGGAGATTGTAACCAGACTGGCGGTGCCGATGGCGCAGATGCCAAGCAGATGGCCGGTTCGGATCCTCTGCAAGAGCGCGGATCCGATGAACCGGCCTACCATCGCTCCGCCCCAGTAGAAGGACACGTATCCGGCGGCGACCTTCGGTTCCAGACCGGCGATCTCGGGCTGACTGAAGTAGTTCACCAGGAAACTGCCGATCGACACTTCCGCTCCGACATAGGCGAAAATGCCGAGCGCGCCCAGAACGAGATTGGGATGCTTCCAAATCGAGTCGCCGACTTTTTCCCCGAGGTGGCGCTGGGCCGACTCGATTTTCGGGAGCTTCGAAATGCCGATCACAATGGCCAGAACCACCAGCGCCACGCCAATGATGATGTAGGGCCCCTTGACCGAAGCCGCCTGCTGAATGCGATAGGCTCGCAGCGCGTCGGGCGCAAGCTTGTGAATCTCCTCCATTGCCAGCGGCGCGCCACTCAGAATGAGCAGGCCGCCGATCTTGGGAGCGATGGTCGTGCCCAGCGAATTGAACGCCTGCGTCAAGTTCAGGCGGCTGGAGGCGGTTTCAGGTTTCCCGAGCACAATCACGTACGGATTCGCCGCCACCTGCAGTGCGGTGATTCCCGCGGCCAGGACAATAAGGGCCGTCAAAAAAAGCGGATACGAAGGCACAATCGCTGCCGGCACAAACAGGAATGCGCCCGCGCTCATGACCAGCAGGCCCGCGGCCATCGTTCGCTGGTACCCGATCCAGTCCACGATCTTCGCCGCCGGAATCGAGAAGATGAAGTATGCCGAGAAGAAGGCAAACTGAATCAGCATGACTTTGGCGTAGTTCAGTTCGAAGATCGACTTCAGGTGTGGAACCAGAATGTCGTTCAAGCAGGTCAGAAAGCCCCACATGAAGAACAAGGTGGTCACGACGGCCAGCGGTCGGCGGTAATCGCCGGGCGCGGAAGATGAAGCTAACGAGATGTCCTGCGATTGCGGGCCTGGTGCTGTCATTTTTCTTCACCACTGTTTTTCAGCGTCGAAAACTTATAGATCGTTTCCGTCCGGTAAACCCTACCCGGTCGTAGGATCACGGAAGGAAAGCCGGGATGATTGACTGAATCCGGAAAATGTTGCGTCTCGAGGCAAAATCCGGCGTGCTTCCCATACACCACGCCACGCTTGCCGTTGAGCGTTCCATCCAGGAAGTTGCCAGTGTAGAACTGCACTCCCGGCTCAGCGGTCCAGACCTCCATCTGACGGCCAGAGATGGGATCCAAAACTCGGCCCGCCAATTTTAGTTTTCCCGCCTCCCGGCTCAGCACGTAGTTGTGGTCGTACCCGCCCGGATTTCCCTTCATCTCCGCGATGCCGGCGCCAATGGCCATGGGCCTTGTGAAGTCCAGCGAAGTCCCTTTCACAGGCTGGATTTCGCCCGTCGGAATCATCGTGGCGTCTACCGGAGTGTAATGCTCCGCGGGAATATAGAGGATGTCCTGCAGGATGTCCTCACCCCCGCCCAGATTGAAATAGCTGTGGTTGGTGAGGTTGACCGGAGTGGCTTTGTCCGTTTTGGCGGTGTATTCCAGCTGCAATTCGTTATCGTCCGTCAGCCGGTACACAACGGTGACCGATAGTTTCCCTGGGAACCCTCCGTCGCCGTCTGGACTGACGCAGGTAAGGCGCACTACCGCCGCATGCGGTTCGTGTAGCGGCTCCGCTTTCCACATCTCGTGGCTTAAACCTTTCGGTCCGCTGTGCAGGCTGTTGGGCGGATTGTTGATCTCCAGAGAGTACGACTTGGCGTCCAGCGTAAACTTACCTTTCGCAATCCGGTTTGCGACCCTGCCCACCGTCGCTCCAAAGTAGGGGCGATTATCCAGATAGCCCTGCAACTTGTCGAAGCCCAGGACAACATCGCCGAGTTTCCCGTTGCGATCTGGTATCCACAACTCGGTCAGCGTGGCGCCGTAAGTAATGACCTTGGCAGTAGCGCCTTTGGCGTTCCTAAGGGTGAGCATTTCGACGGCCGTGCCGTCATCCAGGCTCCCAAACCGGCTCGTCTCCACAGTGGCTTGCGGTTGAGCGGCAATGTGCGTCTGGGCCAAAACAGGGTTGGAACGAATGCAGATCGCAATCAGACATAGAGCGCAACAAATTCCGCGACGTCGGCGAGGACTCTCCGAGCTGGCTCCCCGGCGGCTGAGAAGTGTAGTCGGCGTTGAGCAGATCATGAAAACGACTCCTGAAACACCATCGTGACACAACAACGAGACCGCCGTGCTGCACATTCCCCGCGCCCACTGCTATCGGCCAGAACAGAAATTCTGACAGATTGCATGTGCCACATAACCTGCCGCCGTGGCGAAGGCACTTCCGGACTGTAACGCCGCCGTGTTCGGGTCAATGCCTTCCGTGACGATTCCGCCGTCCCAACCACTGGCGCGGAGAATCTTCAGCGCCTGTTCTCGCCCCCTTTTGAGAGATAGCTCGTCCGCGGTCGTCCACGACGTCGTGAACGGCAGCCGGTAACTGCCCGGCAAACCATAAGGCCGGCCGGAGTATGAAAACGTGTAGTTCTGCGAGTGCAGCCACTCGTAGGTACGAATGAATATAGGGTCGTCCTCGGAGATGAAACCCAGGGCGGGAAGTTTCATCAGTGAGCCCGGAGGAATATCGGCGAACAGCGGATTCTTGCCGTCGGTGGCGCAGACGAAAATCGGGCCGCTGGCGCCGGGTGCCTGGTCGGAAATGCTGTTCTTCATGATCGTGTTGCGAAGCGCCGCGGCGCGTTGCGTCAACTCGCGAGCGCTCGCCGTATCTTTCAAGCGATCGAAAAGCGCCGCCAGATCGCCTAACGCTTTCCAGGTCAAAACATTGTCGTAAGTCAGGAATGGCCTCTTTTGGTATTCGTCCTGCGAGTCCTGGAGCGAGGTATAGAAGCCGGATGCCTGGTCGAACCGCCCGAGCAGGCGCTCGCGCAGCGTCACGAGCGCTGCACGATGCGATGCCAGGAAAGCATCGTCGTTCGTCCGCTTTACATATTCCGCCATCGCCACAATCGGCGCCGCTCCCTCATCCAGCTCAAATCCGTCCTCGAGCACGATCCCATCGATGAACCGGCTGTGTATTCCTGTGTTTCTCAGTTGCGTGGTGAGCGCGTACTCCAGCGCGTCCCGCGCCAAAGATGGGTCAACATCCAGCAATCCGGGGAAGCTCCAGAGCATCGCATCGCGGTCCCAATACGCGGCCGAGACGTAGTAGCGCGGACTGCGCGACGTGACGCCAACCAGCTCTTCGGTGTCGATTGTTCTTCCCCACGCGTACAGCGCGGTGAAAAGAAAATTGCGGTTCATGAGCACGTCGAGATCCGCTTGACCGGTCGTGTGCGTGCGCCGTTTACACCAAGCCGCCGCTTGATCGATGATGGCGTCAGCGCCGCTGCGATTAATCAGTTCCCGGAGCGCCTTGGCGGAGTGCGCAGCGCTGAATTCCTCGATGCCTGCGCCTAACACAAAATTTGCCTCGCCCGTCTCACCCGGCGCGAGCGACAGCGCGCGCTGCGCGTCGAGCCCCGGAGATACAGACAGCGGCGGTACCCTCCATTTGGCCACCGAACCCTCATGGATCAGTGACCAGGCGAAATGCGTGTCGTTGGTAACGAAACTGAAAACTTCGGCTGCGTCCACCCAGGGTGCCGCAGCCATGGTCCGTTCTCCCCGCAGTTCAATCGGCAGGTATGTAACTCGGTCCAGAGCACCCCACGAGGCCTTCATACCCAAGCTGATCGGCACCGTCTCCGTCCGCCGGTTGGTGACGGTCATGTGTATGAAAGCTCCGCGCGATCCGGGCGGGGCGCAATACGTGATGGAGATATCGAGTCCCTCAGCTGTGAGACGCGCCACCGGTATCCAGTACTCGATCAACTCCCATCTCGGGTTGCGAAACTGCAGTGGCTTGTCGTTGACAGTGAAATAAGGTTGCAGGACGGGAGTCCCGCGCTCACCCGTTACTTCCAATAGCCCGCGGTCCCGCATCGAGAGCATATTGAAACTCGCGATGGCGCCATCCCCCGCACGGATCTCGGGCAAAGCGATCCACTCGTTGCCCGTGGGCACCACGTCATCCGGCTTGAGAGTAAGCGGAATGTGTCGAGCAACATCGGAGGCCAGCACCAGTTTTGCTGGCGCACAGAAAATACTAAGAGCCAGAAGCACGCAATAAAATCGCTGGGTGAGTCGGAACGCGCAGAGTCGAAATTGGGATTTGGCAAGTATCTGCTTCAACGTGTCCCCCTGGAAATGGTTGAGAATTGAGTTACACGCAGCCGTCGAGGCCGCAATTTTCGCCTGCACTCCTGCGAACGCTTCGCTACTTGGCCGTGACTTCGTCGAGTTTCTTCAGCATCTCGCCGATTTCCGGGTTGGACATGAAATTGTTCCACACCAGGCCAGTCCTGTAGTTCTCGATCATGACTACGATGGGCGCCTGATTCAGCCCCATGTAGATCGGGGAGACCCAATTTTCGCTCACGTTAAACGCGTCACGCGGGCCATAGATGTCCCATAGCTGAGCGCCGAGATCGCGATAGTAATGCTTGTAGGCGGCCATCGATGCCTCCGGTGTATATGGGAAAGAAGCCAGCGCTCCGGTGGGCGTCAGGGTTCCACGATCGTCGGCCTCGTCGGGAGCGTGTGGAACGTAGCCATCTGGCCCGTCACTGGCCGTCAGTCCCCAGGCGTTGGGACCGTAGCCCGCGAAGTGTTTCGGGTTCGCGATGCAATAGGCGCGATTGATGGCCGCGATGTTTCGGTTGTTGTCAAAATAAGACTTGGTGAAGCGGTCGTGTAGGCGGTACGGATCGAAGCCCATGAAAGAGTAGTGCGTGAAGAAGAGCGGACCACCAGATCCGACGCCTACATCGAGCTTAATCCCGTAGTAGGTGTGCCCGTTTGCGTAGTGGTTACCCTCCGCGCTGCCCGACCATCCCTCCCGATATTTGATCGCCCGCTCCGTTTGTCCTGCCCATCCGGAGTAATAGAGCGCTGCTGGCACTGCGTGCGTAGGCGAAGCGATGCCGAGAAGATAGGTAATCATCACCTCGTTGAATCCGGTGAGAGGATGATGAATCTGCCATGACCATTGCGGCGACCAGTGCCAGTAGAGAACGTCGCTGGCCGGAGTCTCGCGATACCAGTCCCATTCGACGCTTTCCCAAAGCTGCGTAATTCTGCGATAGAGCGCCTGCTCGCTTTGGCTGGGCCGGTGGAAATACTGGCGCGCCGCGAGCAACCCCTGCATGAGAAATGAAGTTTCGACCAGGTCTCCCCCGTCGTCGAACATGCCGAAGACCGGCATCGTGTTGCCGGTATCGCCATCCATGAAGTGCGACCAGGCACCGTGATAGCGCTGCGCATGTTCAAGAAAATCGACGATGCGCGTCAGCCGCTCCACCCCTTGTTCGCGCGTGATGAAACCGCGATCGACGCCGACGATGAGCGCCATGATGCCGAACCCGCTGGCGCCGGTTGCGATCACGCGGTCATCTCCGGGAATACTTTCGCGTGCCATGCCGGAATGCGCATCTGCTCCCTCCCAGTAGTAGCGAAAGCAGGCTTTCTGGAGCATGGTGAGCAGTTCGTCGTCGCTCAGTTCGTGGGTCGAGGCGCTGGCGACATTGGAAAACGAGGACAGCCGGTACTTCCAGCCGGAAGCGGCAACCTTATATTCGGCGTGCGCGTCACTTCTTCCGAGAAAATCTTCGTAGCGCTGCACCCCCGGCAACTGGATTCCCACGGGAGAAAAATTCGCGCCGTCGAGCGAGCGATAGATGACGTAACGCGCCAGGGCCGGATCTTCCACCGCATCCCACTCGATCTCGACATGGCGGTCGTAGCCCGTGGCGCGGACCTTGGAGGGAGCGGGCAGCGTCGTGGTTTCGGAGGGATCGTCGTCGACGCGAATCTCATCGACAATGAGAGTGTGGCGTACCCCATCGGCACGTCCTTGATGGAACGTGATGCTCTGTACATACTCGGGCTTGAAGGGATAGATCGATGCCGTGCGCCAGTCGGAGAGTGGAATGTGAACTTCTATCCAGCGCCCGGCGGGCACATCGCCAGTGTACTTGCCGAGATCGAGAGATCCGGTGAAGCCGGGAAATTCCACGGCTTCAGAACCGTCGCCCGCGTTGGAGAGCACGATCTTGGGGAGATCCGCGGCGGCAATCGCCTTAGGAGCAAAAATCCAGAAATAGAGATTGTGGCCGGAAAGTGCGGGAAAGCGATTACGCAGGTCGGGTGCCTTTATCTGCGCGACCCATCCGCCTCCCGTCGCCGACTGCCACTGCAGGCGAATTGCATTCGGAGGCGTCAGAAATATCTTCGTCTCCACTGGCAAGCGCTGGTCTTTCTGTTCCAGAAAGCTTTCACCGAAAGCTTCGCCGCTGCTGTAAAAGTAGTCGTCCGAAGTCAGACTGTTATCGAAAATGACGTGGCGGTAGTAATCCGAATTGGCGTGCGCAGCCGAATACAGCAGCCAGAACACAAGCGGCAGAACCAGCAGATGCGGCCTGCGAGGAACGCGGGACTTGGCGCCAACCTTCATGAATTTTGTTTCTCCATTTCTGGCCCACTTGCGGTGAGCGGAAATTATTTCTGCAACACTTCCAGCAGTAAAAGCCCGTTCACGGGCAGTGCTAACTTGATGGCGCCCTTCGACAGCCGAAGATTTTGGATGGCTTCTGTCTCTGCTACGCGATTCAACTCGCGCACCTGGTTTGCCGTCGGATACCGCGGACTGCCCATGCTTTTGTACGCGGCCAGCGCGTTTTCGTGTTCGCCATCGGCGCGGCTCACACGCACATGGCTGCCGGGCGCGACACCGCGAATCTCGAATTCGATGCTCTGCTCCGTCCCCTTCTTGTCGGGATCAACCAGATTCCACGCGGCGATGGCGAGCGAACCGTCACCACGGCGCGTGACTAGAACGTTTGCGGACTCTTGCGCAATCCGCTCCTCTCCTAACTTATGCAGCAGCGCAAAGGCGGAATAACTCGGCTTCTTGATTCCGCCCAGCGCCATCACTCCGAAGCTGCCGTCAAATGCCTCGCGGCCGGGCCCACCTTCTTCGAAGACATCGCTGAACGTCCAGTACGACATCATGTTCACCAGCCCATCGCATTGCCGAATATTGTCGGCAAGCGCTGCGCCAACATATTCGGTATCTCTGGCGTTGAGCGCGCCAAACGACGGAACATTCCACTCCGTCCACATCAAAGGCAGCCCGGGACGCGCCGACGCCGCAATCTGATCGTGCACTTTCTTGATCGAGAGACAAACGCGGCGATCCATGGGAATGTTTTCAGTCGCGCCAAACAGATCTTCCGTAGTGTCGTCCCCATAGCTGTGGCTGGAAATAAAATCGGTGGGAACATTCTTTGCGACCGCGTGCTGGATGAAAGCGTCGACCCAATGCGCCGAGGAAGTCGCCGGCCCGCCCACGCGCAGACGCGGGCTCACCGATTTCAGGGCGCGCGCCGTGTGATCGTACAACTCGAAGTAAGTGGCCTGCTTGGGCTCGCCCGTCCAGAAGTCGATGTTGGGTTCATTCCACACTTCGAAGTACCAGTTGGCCACTTCATCGATGCCGTAACGATCCACAAGGTGCTGCCCGAGAGCGTGGATGAGATCGTCCCATTTCTTGTAGTCCTTTGGAGGCGAGACGATTTGTTTGTACCAGAAGGGATGGACATCCTGCGGCCGCAGCGCCAGTTTCCGGGGCATGAAGCTGATCTCGACAAACGGCCGTACACCGTTCCTCAGCAAGCCGTCGTAGATCTGATCGACATAGGAAAAATTGTAGACGGGGTTTCCCTTATCGTCTTCGTCGTAGACGCCAACTTCATCATGCAGGATGTTGTGAAAGCGGACATAACGCAGCCCGGTAATTTTTCTTACTTCGCGGAGATCGCTAAGGTAGCTTTCGCGCAAAGCAAGAATGGCGCGTCCGGAACCGAAGGTCTGTTCCCAGAAGTGGGGAAACGCCCGTGCCGGGGCGCGCGCATCGATGGTCACTTTTTCAGGCGAACTCTGGGCCAGCGTTGAACCAGCAAGAAACGCCAACCCAAGTAGAACTCGGAGAGCGCGTCGAGACAAACTCAGACCCAGAATCATAAAAGTTGTTTACTGTAAGATTTCGAGCTTGGCATCCGACCCGCTGGCCGAATCGGGGCTGATCCACACCGTAACCTTGGACGGCTCAACCGAGAATTGATTCCGGTCATTCCAGATTGCGAACGCATCCGGCGCCAGGTGGAACTTCACTTTCTTCGTTTCTCCCGGCGCTAGCGCAATCCGCTGAAAGCCCTTCAACGCACGCACTGGCTGAGCGGTGCTGGTACCTTGCAGACGGACATAAAGTTGCGCTACTTCTTCACCCATCCGGGAGCCCGTGTTGGAGACGGTGGCCTCAACCGTCAGCGGGCTTGACGTTCCTGCCTTGCCGGCCAAGTCTTGATTCAAGTCCGCGGCACTGAGTTGCGACTTGCTGATCTCAGTCGGCCCATATCGGAAGGTGGTGTAAGACTCTCCGTAGCCGAAGGGAAACTGCGGCGTGTTTTGCTCATCGATGTAGCGAGACACGTACTTTGAATCCGAGTCTTTTGGCGGTTTGGTAAGGTCAGTGTTGCCCGCTGGCCTTCCGGTGCTCAAGGCGTTGTAGTAAAGCGGTTCTTGTCCGACGCTGCGAGGCCAACTCACCGCCAGTTTGCCACTGGGATTGGATTCTCCGAACAGTGTCCGCGCCAGCGCCGGGCCCGCTTCGGTTCCAGGAAGCCATGCTGCCAGCACGGTTGGCACATGCTCAAAGGCCCACGGAAGGGTGAGCGGGCGGCCGCTGAACAGAATCAGTGCGACCGGCTTTCCTGTCTTGACGATAGCTTCGAGCAATTCCTCTTGGCGTCCGGGCAGACCGAGATTCGAACGGGATGCTGCCTCCCCGCTCATTTCGGGAGACTCGCCGAGCGTGAGTATCACCAGATCGACGCGCTGGGCAGTGGCGACCGCCACTGCGATCTCCTCATCCGTGCCCGTAAGAATCCCCGCCCCCTTGGCGCGAAGCACGTTGCTGCCGCCCAGTCGCCGCCCTAACTCCGCGGGAAACGATAAGACGCCGCTCTGCGCTGCGGTTGATCCGTTTTGTTTTTCAGGATCGGAAGGATTATCGGCAAGCGGACCAATGACAGCGACCGTTTTCACGTCCTTCGAAATCGGGAAAAGAGGTCCGCCTCCCGCTCCTGGCGCGTTTTTCAAAAGAACAAAGGAACGCTCCGCAACCGTTTGCGCCAGGTGCAGGCTTTCCGGGAGAAAGAAAGCTTGCCTCGCGCGCGCTTCGTCAGCGTACGGATGCTCGAAAAGACCAAGGGCCAGTTTTACGCGCAGGACGCGGCGCACACTTTCATCGATGTTTGCCACCGGCACCGCGCCCGAACGCACGAGTTGTGCAAGTTGATCGTGGTACAGACTGCTTGCCATGTCCATATCGACACCGGCAAGAAAAGCCTTGCGTGCGGCAGTTGCGTCATCGGCGGCAATACCGTGTGCCACCAGTTCGCCGACGGAAGACCAGTCGCTCACAACCAACCCCTTAAATCCCCACTCTCGCCGCAACACCTCGGTCAAAGTAAAAGGATTCGCCGAAGCCGGCACACCGTTGAGGGAATTAAAGGCGCTCATCAGGCTCGCGGTACCCGCGTTGACGGCTGCGTGAAACGGAGGCAAATAGAATTCACGCAGCGTATGCTCTGATATTTCGGTCGTGTTGTAATCGCGGCCCGCCTCCGCCGCGCCGTAGCCCACGTAGTGCTTGGCGCAGGCTGCCATGGTGTCGGGCGCATCCAGCCGCGAACCCTGGTAGCCGCGCACGTAAGCCGCGGCCATCGCCGAACCGAGATAGGGATCTTCTCCCGCGCCCTCTTGGATGCGGCCCCAGCGGGCATCGCGGGCGATATCGACCATCGGAGAAAAGGTCCATCGAATCCCGATGGAGGAGGCTTCCAAAGCCGCCACATGAGACGCCCGCTCCACCAGTGAAGGATCCCAGGTGGAAGCCATCCCCAGCGGAATCGGGAATTCAGTCCGGAATCCGTGAACCACGTCCAGCCCGAACAGCAGAGGAATATGCAAGCGGGACTTCTCGACCGCAATGCGCTGATATTCGTTGATCAACGCTGGATCGATGACATTGAGCAGTGCCCCGACCTGTCCGTTAGCGATCATATCTTTATAGTCGGTCCGTCCCGTGCCCGGTCCGGTTGCCTGGCCGGCCGAATACTGCACCAGTTGTCCAATTTTTTCTTCCAGCGTCATGCCATGGAGGAGGGATTCGACGCGCGAATCAAGTGCCGGGTTCGCGATTCCACTTCCGCTCGTGCGGCTTGCGCTTACGGCCAAAGCGGAGTCCGCCGCCTGAGCCGGCAGCGGTAAACTGACCGAACCCGTCAACAGCGCCACGCAAAACAGCGCGCTTGCTTTTCGATTCCATAAGGTAGATAGAAAACCGAGAATGACTGAGCCAAGATACTGCGCAAGTCGCAGCGGGAACCCCATGAGTCGGCACCTCAAGACACGAAACCAATAATGCGCTTTACTAAATCGAGTTAGTATGAGTCGACGGTCAGTATGAAACACGTTTCCCCCGCCGATGTCAATAGTGTAGAAAACTGCGACTCCACGATCTCCGCTTGCCCGCGCGATTACATTGTGCGAGACTGCAGTGCGTGACCGCAAAGGGACCACGGTCGGGCACCGATGGTGCGGGACGCACCGTCCGAAAGCCCGTGAGCTTGAAGAAACTCGCCGAGTATCTGGGACTGTCACCCGCTACCGTCTCTCTGGTCATCAACCGATCGAGCGTTGCCGACTCCATCCCTCAGGAAACCAAGGACCGAATCTTCGCGGCCGCCCAGAAATTCAAGTATCGGCCCAATTTCTTTGCCCGGTCGTTACGCACGCATCGCAGCTTTACCATCGGGGTCATTGTCCCTGAAGTGAGCGACGGGTATTCGGCTTCCGTTATGAGTGGGGTGGAAGATTATCTGCTTCAGGAGGGCTACTTCTACTTTGTCGCCAGCCACCGTCACCGCGCCGATCTCATCGACGAATACCCGCGCATGCTTCTCGAACGGTCGGTCGACGGTCTCATAGCCGTAGACACGCCCTGGCATCTGCACCTCGGCGTGCCGGTCGTCACCGTATCTGGACACAACGAAGTGCAGGGCGTTACCAACATTGTCCTCAACCACCGGCGCGCCGCCGAAGTAGCATTAAAGCACCTTTTTCACCTTGGGCACCGCCAAATTGCCTTCATCAAAGGGCAGGAGTTCAGCTCCGATACCCAGGAGCGATGGGCCAATATCGAACGCGTCGCGCACCAGCTTGGTTTGATCATCAATCCGCGCCTGGTGGCACAATTGGAGGGCGATTCGCCCTCCCCTCAATTGGGATACATGGCCACCAAGGTTTTGTTGGCTTCGAAGGAGGCTTTCACCGCTCTCTTTGCTTTTAATGATGTCTCCGCCATGGGCGCAATTCGCGCGCTGCGCGAGTCGGGCTGGCAGGTGCCCGACGACGTTTCCGTCGTCGGATTCGACGATATCCAGAGCGCCGCGTTCCAGAATCCCAGCCTAACCACCGTGCGGCAGCCGTTGCGCGAAATGGGCCGCGCCGCCGCCGAAATCCTCCTAAGGCGTATTAACCGCCCCGGTTCCGAACTGTGCGATAAGCACACCGTGGAACCTCAACTGGTAATAAGAGAAACCACAGGTCCGGCGCCCGCGAAACGGCGAGATCCAGTCAAACTGAAAGCCTAATCGACTTTCGTTTTCCATAGCAATCTCCGCATTTTCATAGAATCACACCCGCGAGATGCGCCCGCAGCGGACACTCTATTTTCGCCTTGACGCCTAATTTCAACCGTGCTATAAGGTTGCCGCCTGTGTTTACTAAATCGTTTTTCCAGAGATTTAGTAAAACAGTTGGCCGACGGTTTGCGAGTCATATCTGTTTGGCCACAGGTTTTTGATAGCGCCCTACAAATAACGTTCCTGATTCGAGGAGACTCTATGACGCGTACTCGTTTCGCAGCCCACGTCGCGCTGATCGCAGTTTGCGCATTCTTGTTGACCACGTTGGCCCACGCCCAATACCGCGGTTCGATTCGTGGCACCGTCACCGATCCCACGGGCGCCGTCGTGTCCGGCGCCACCGTCACACTGCTCAACACCGACACCAATTTCGCCATCACCGCCACGTCCGATCAGAACGGCCTCTACATCTTCAACGCCATCCCCGCCGCGCCCTACAAGATCACCGTCGAGCACCCCGGCTTCAAGACCAAGGTGCTCGAGAGTGTGCGCATCATTCCCGACCAACCCAACGCGCTCGACCTGCCGCTCGAGATGGGCCAAGTCAAGGAAATCATCGAGGTTACCGGCACCACCGAAACCGTCGACCGCGAGACCGCCACGGTCAGCGGCACCCTGAGCAGCACCGAAATCAACACCATGCCGTCGATCGGACGCAACGTCTTCATGCTGGCGCAGATGGCGCCCGGCATCACCGGCGACAACTCGCAGGGGGCCAGCGGCGGCGGCAACAATATGCCTGGCAACACCAGCCCGGGCAATCCCGGTTTAACCCCCGGCGTAAACCAGGGAATCTTTGCGACCGAGAACGGCCCGCAGGCTACTGCCGGCGGGCTGGCCACTCAGCACAATGGCATTTCGATCGACGGTATCAGCACCACCAGCGCGGTCTGGGGCGGCGCGTCCGTCATCACGCCATCGGAAGACGCGGTCGCCGAGGTCAAGATCATCTCCAACGCCTACGATGCCGAGTACGGGCGCTTCGCCGCCGCTCAGATTCAGATCACTTCCAGGAGCGGCAGCAATCAGCCCCACGGCAGCTTTTTCTTCACCGCTCACCGTCCCGGTCTGGACGCCTACCAGCGTTGGAACGCCCTCGGCGCCGCTTACGCTCTCCCGCTGCGAGACGACACCTTCTTCGACCAGCTCGGCGGCAGCTTGGGCGCGCCCATCTGGAAGAACAAGGTCTTCGGCTTTTTCAGTTGGGAGACGGCCCGCAGCCCTGCGGGGGCGACGACCTACAGTAACGCATGGATGGAGACGCCGGCCTTTCAGACCCTCGCGCCGTCGGGCAGCATCGCCTCCCAGTACCTCAGCTACCCCGGCTCCATTCCGAGTAATGCGACCATCATCGACGTGAGCTGCGCCTCCGCCGGCTTCAACGCCAACGGCCTCACCAACTGCATCGACACGGGTCAGGGCCTGAATATCGGCTCCCCGCTGACCACTGGTCTTGGCACGCAGGATTTGGGCTGGGTCAGCGCCAGCAACCCTGGTGTCGGCGGCGGCCTGAACCCGAGCGGTCCTGCCGATATCGCCGAGTACCACGTCGCCAGCACTTCAACCTACACGCAGAACCAGTACATTGGTCGCGTGGATGCATACCTGACGCAGAAGGACCGGCTCTCCGGATCGATCTACTGGGTTCCGCAGTCCAACACCACCAGTGGCCTCCGCGCCTATGATCTTTTCCATCACAGCCAGGTCAACGACGCATTCTCGCTGATCTGGAACCGCGTCATCTCGTCGTCGTTCGTGAATGAAGCCCGCGTCAACGCCGCCGGCTGGCGGTGGAACGAAATTAAGACCAACCCCCAGATGCCGTTCGGCCTGCCGGCCGATAATATCAGTCAGTCCAATGGCGCTGCCTCGCTGGGCAACGTTTCCCTGACGACGTTTGGACCCAACATTGGTTCCGACTTGGACCAGTGGACGTACACCTACAAGGACGTGGCTACCAAGGTCCTTGGCCGCCATACCATCAAGTTCGGCGGCGAACTCACGCGCCTGTTTTACCTCCAGTCCTGCTATGGCTGTGCCTTGCCGAGTTACGCCTTCTACAACATCTGGGATTTCCTCAACGATGCCCCGAACTTGGAGTCGGCTAACGTGAGTCCCGCAACCGGCATCCCGACGATCGAACGCCAGGACCAGCGCGAGAACATCTGGGGCTTCTTCGTGCAGGATGACTACAAGCTCCGCAGCAATCTGACCGTCAACCTGGGCCTGCGCTGGTCCTACTTTGCGCCGCTGTCCTCCAAACAGAACAACATGTATCGCGGCGTTCCGGGCTCGGGCGACGCCTTCCTCACCGGTCTTAACGTCGTCAAGGAGAATGGCTTTAACGCGCAGAAGAATAACTTCTCGCCAGAAATCGGCTTCGCCTGGAGCCCGAACCAATTTGGCGGCAAGATGGTGTTCCGCGGCGGTTTCGGCATCAACTACAACCAGGAAGAGATAGCCATCTCCGCAAACATCTCGGGCAATCCGGGATTGGCGGTGTCGCAGAGCCTGTCCTCGTCCGGGCCCGCGGGCATCAACCCGAACATTCTGTATGCCACCGCGACCAACCTGCATTCTCTGGTCTACCCGTCGAATCCAGCCTTCATTGCGCCTTTGGGTGCAAATGGGCTGCCCACCCCCCCCCGGATCGGCCGGACTGTTCATCTTCCCCCAGACCATGCCCACCACCAGAGTCCTGCACTACTCGGCGGATATGCAGTACGAGTTCTGGCCCAAGTGGATGGGCTCGCTGTCCTATCAGGGGAGCCATTCCAGCAACATTATCGCCAACTACCAGATTGACCCGTATGCGGCCTCGAGGGGTTATGCTCTGAATCCCTCCATCATTGGCAACAGCTGGACCAACTATTGGGCCTCAGACGGCTACGGCAACTACAACGCCATGATCGCCGAGCTGAAGAGCACCTCCTGGCGCGGCCTGATGTATGACATGCAATTCACCTGGGCCCGGGCTCTGGATACCAACACCAGCCCCTACGAAGAGCAAATCTATGTCTATAACCCCAAACTGAACTACTCCCCTTCCGACAACAACATCGCGCGGGCATGGAAGTTCTTCGGTTCCTACACGCCGAAGTTGTTCAACGGCCAGGGCTGGATGCAGAAGACCCTGGGCGGATGGACCCTCACCGGCATCTTCAACATCCACACGGGATTCCCCTGGACCCCGGAATACCCCATGCCTGCTGTCAATGGTAATAGCTACGGCCTGTACTGCGGCGGCTGTTGGTACACCGACCTGTACCCACTGGCGACGACCGGCGGGACCAACACCAGCAACTCGGCGTACAAGACAGGCTCCAATTTTGGCGGGTCAGGGGCCGACCACCTCTCGTACTTCACCTTGCCATCGAACTACACCGCGTTCACCTACACCGGATCGAACTACGGCAATGCGCTTCCGCCCTCAGGCATGCAGCGCAACTCGTTCACCGGCCCCGGATACAAGAGCCTGGATGCATCCTTGACCAAGGCGTTTGGCCTGGGGAAGATCCCCGTTCTCGGCGAAGGCACCAAGCTGGAGTTCCGCGTGGACGCCTATAACCTGTTCAACAACCTGAACCTGAGCAGCGGCAACAGCGGCATCGACCGCAACATTTCAGATCCTAACTTCGGCATTGCGGACAACGCCCTTGCTGCACGTGTTGTAACCCTGGGAGCTCGCTTCGAGTTCTAGGTGTATTTTCCGTGCGGGAGGGCGCTGGCTTACCGCGCCGTGACCATGGGGCTGCGCGTCAGCTTCTAGCAGTTTGCTCCTAAGGCGCACTCGCTGTTTGAGTGCGCCTTCTTTTCTTTTCTTGTTAGCTTCCTTCCTGTTGTCGTGTCCCATAGGTTCTCTTCTGTCTTCCTTAGCGAAGTTTTGTCATCCTGAGCGAAGCGAAGGACCTATGCATGTTGCTCGCACTACCAAACTTCTCGCCTGTTCCGGAAACCTCCTCCTAAGTCTTTGATTCCAAAAGACCGCATACAAGGGGGATCAGCCTGCCGCAGCTCCCGCGGACCTGAAACCCGCTCTTTCCATTCCTCGCTGCGCGTCCTCATTCTTCATGAACGTGTCCCAGACGAATCCGGAGCGCGCGTTTTCGGCCATCAGCATGGTGATGCCTTGATCGATTCCGATTACATCCGGATCGTACCAGCCAGTCAGCGGGTTGAAGGCGTCGACAAACCCATATCGTCCCCACGCTTTCGGATAACACTCGCGGATCGTCCGCAGCACTTGCATGCAATCGTCTTTAAGAAAGGGTAATGAGCCTCCAGCAGCACAGGGAACGATGCTGCCATCGAGTTGGCCGACGCGTGGAGGACCTCCCCATGCCTGATATCCAGAGGCCGAATCGGAGGCGCTTATCCCCCAGAGATGCGCGCTGTAGTCGGGAAACTCGTTGTGCAGGGAAATGCAAAAGCGCTTGTGCGCCTCGGTCGCCGTCACGGAATTGGTGAAGTAGTCGGCGAACGCGTCGCGCTTGTGCCGAAAATCGAACCACGCCTGCGAATACTGGTGAGTAAAAAGCGGATCGTCGCCGGAAATGTACTCAAGATCCTGGAACTTCATGGTTGGACGCTTCCAGGCCTTCCACGTTGCGCTGGAAACCGGATGTGTTGGCGAACCCAGAGCCAGCAGGTAAATCATCATGAGCTCGCAATACTGGTTCCAGCGCGACCGCGAGAAACCCTCCCCTGGTTCCCATCCCATGGAAAAGGTATCGCCCCCACTGAGCATCCACGGCCAATCGACGCGCTCGTAGAGGGCAGTTGCCAGATCCTGGATCTCGGCATCGTTGAAATGCTGGCGAGCGGTCAGCACGCCGCAAAGCAAAAGCGACGTGTCGATCGAGGAGACTTCGCACTTCCATGCCCGCTCCCCGGTTTCCATGTCGATGAAGTGGTAGAAGAAGCCGTGCTCGTGGGGAAACTTCGCCTTTAGAAAACGGAGCGTCTGCCGCACGCGCCCCCGGATCGCCTCCGCCTTGCCGTAGCCGCGGGTTTCAGCGATGCACAGGCCGGTGAGTCCAAAACCGGTTGCCGCAATACTGGCAACTCGGCGCCGATCGTCGCCGTTCAGCAGGGCGCGGTCCTTGACTTGGCCGGTGGTGCTACTGGCTTCGTTCCAGAAAAAGTCGTAGGCGGCGCGCTCGATCTCTTCTAGAAATTGATCGTCAGTACCGCGATAAGGAGTTCTCTTCGGCTCCGCAAACGCCTTCCTCTCCTCCGCCCATTCCGCGCAGGAGAAAACAGGCAAGGCAATCAGCCCGAGAGCAGTCGCCCTAAGCATCTCGCGTCGCGTAACTGTCTTGTGCTGGAGCATAGTTGGCATTCGCTTACCGCCTCATTTTCTCCCAGAGACTGGATGGTTGAGTCGGCCGGTTACGGGACAATGGGAAGAATCAAAGCCGAAGGTCGAGATTTGTTGTGGTAGATGACGTTTGTTGCTTTAACCATGTGCGTTCCGCGCGTTTGGTCCTCGCCGGTATTCAGGTTTCGGTCGAATCGCGGGAAGTTGCTGCTGGAAACCTCAAGCCGCAGTTTGTGTCGTGGGAGGAAAACATTACTCGTCGCCCAAAGATCCACGCTGATGTGATAGATCTCTCCGGGATTTCCAAGTTCCGGTTTCTCCTGTGAATTGCGGTAGCGCAATCGCAGAATGCCTTCCGTCAAATTCTGGGCAAATCCGTTCGGCCAGACGTCAACCAGTTTGCCGGTAAAGTCGGTGTCTGCGGCGCGCAGCCTCGGTGCCGGCCTCGTTCTTGAGGCGGGCATAATTCCTTAATGTCCCGCCCAGAAAAATGTCGTACCACGCGCCCAGGCTGAACACGGGAACTTCAATTTGCGAGTAGTGATCTTCGATTGACCACTGCTTCCAATAGTCGTCATAGGTGGGGTGCGCTAGCCAGTCGGTGAAATACGGCGCGAGGCCAGCAGGGGACGGTGATTCGAGCACGGGATAGGACAGCAGGGGCAGTGTTTGTATCCAATTAATAGCGTCATTGCCCACTTCCACGCGGTGGTACATCGTATTCTGCGCTAGTTGCGTCGTCCATGACTCGTTGAACCACTGCTCGAATGCGCCGCCCTGATAGGTCCAGCCATCGTGATAGTTGGACGCGGTATAGTTGGGGCAAATTCCCGCGAGATGAGGTGGTCTGGCAATGGCGGCTAGGTACTGCGTAGCGCCGACGTAGGAGCCACCGTACATCCCAACCTTACCGTTCGAATAGGGAAGCGCAGCGGCCCACTCAATCGTGTCGTAGCCGTCCTGCGACTCGTATTTAAAGGGATACCACTCACCCTTTGAGGCAAATCTTCCCCGGACATCCTGCGCGATGACCACGTAGCCGCGGGCCGCGGCCTTCAGGCCAAAATCTGCCTCTCCGGTTTTGTCATATGGAGTGCGGGTCAAGAGCACGGGGAATTTGCCGTCTGCCTTGGGGCGGTAAATATCGGCGCGCAAGGCAACGCCATCACGCATCTTTACGGGCACGCCTCGCTCGACAGTCACTTCGTAGCGGTCCGCCGCCCTGACTTCGGTTGGTGCCAGGACCGTCAGGGCTACGAAACAATAAGCTAGCAAGTGAGAATGTACCCTCGCTCGGTTTCCAAGCTCGGCAAACAGCACTCTTCTCATTCATTCCGCCTCTGTTGGGTGTGGACCCGCTTGTCGAATCGCAGCGTAGGTCACTGGAACCGCCTCTGTCAAGGCAAGTCCGGCTGACGTGATTCGTCTCGCTTTATGCTGCGCAACAATTCATCCTGTCGAATGAACGTTTCCACACGATAATTTGACTGTTACCGAAACCCGGTCCGGTTCCAGTTGTCGGATTCGCCGCTAAGGTGAACTGCTGCTGCACGATAGCGGGTGGGTAGCCGATCACTTCGGCCACCTGTCCCCGAGCAGTTCCAAAGCTGGAAGGTTAGCTAGGCCGTGGTGATCGGATTTCAGCGGAATATCACGCATCAACATCATTTGCGTCATTGCCTGATTTCGGTTCGCACGGAAGGAAAAGGTCATCTATCGCCGCGTACTTCTGTTCGATCGTGCCGAAGAGACTAAGCATTATCTCTCCGCTATCGCTTTGAGTGATGTGCAGGCGGAACGCGTCGCAGCTAAGTCGATCAACCAGGGTCGCGGGCTAACGCCGCTCCCACAGGGGAACAGACGATGCCCAATTATTCGCTCAATCACGCACGCTTCGGATCAGACAAACAGACGGCCTCGACTTATCCATTGCCGACTCGACCTCACCGCTCCCAGCTCTTGCCATGTTATCGCTGAGTCATTTTCATGCGGTTTTGCGGGCCCGCGGCCCTAAAGTGACAAACAGGAAACTATGGTTTGTGTTCGCAAAATCACTTCGCGCTAATACCCAGGTCGTTTGAGTCTATGAATGCCGGGCGACCCACACAGCGGGAGTAAGGTCTGGGAGGCACCGGATCGGGAGATCGGCCAGCCCAGGGAGAATCGCGGAAAAGTAATCGCGCACCGGGACTTTCAGCCTGCGGCAGTTTCCCACGACAGACAGAATCGCTGCAACCTTCGGTCCTGCCAGTGGGCTGCCGATGTGGATCCAGTTCTTTCGACCCAGTGCTACGGGACGCATGGAATTCTCCGCCAGGTTAGTACTTAGCTCTAATTCGGGATACTCCAAGAAGCGGGTGAGCTTCTTCCACAGTGCCAGCGCGTACTGGCAGGCCTTGCTAAGTGCGCTGGAAGGCAAAGCAGCGGACTGCGCTGCCTCGATCTTGCTACGGATCTCATCCACAAGAGGCTTGGCTGTTTTCTGACGCCGGATATGGCGCGCCGCGGTAGTCAGCGTTTTGCGGCGAGCTTCTGCATCGACGGCAAACAGTTCGTCCATCTGAGCCACAATCGGGGTTGCAACCGGATCTCGGGGATTTAGTTGCACCGCTTCGAAAAAGTGTCTTCTGGCATGAGCCCAACAAGCGGCATGTACCATGTTCGCCCCGCCGATCTGGTCATAAGCCGCGTATCCATCGGTTTGGAGAATGCCTTCGAACTGTCCCAGAAATCGCTTCGGTCCATCACGTCCACGGCCTAAACGGAAGTCGAACACTACGCTTCCTCCGGGGCGACTGTATTGCCAGAGGTACGCTTGGTGGTTCTTACCTCGGCCCTCGCGTGTCTGCACATCGACTGGGGTTTCGTCCGCCTGAATGTAAGATCCGCTAATCAGCTCGCGCCGCATGGCGGCGACCATTGGGATCAGCAACTCGCCAACTTTCAAAACCCATCCGTCCAGCGTTGCTCGGCTGATTTCCAGGCCGAGGTCCCGTTCCAGAATCATGCTCTGCCGATGCAGGGGTGTGTGATTGCAATACTTGCTGACGACCGTGTCGATCACGATCCGGTCACTCGCCAGGCACTTCTCGATGATCCGTGGCGGCAGGGGCGCTGAGACGACGCCGAGATCCTCACACGACCGGCAAGCCCGTTTCTCTCGTTTCGTGACCAGTACGAAGTACTTCGCCGGTTCCACGTCCAGTTGGAACTCTCCTCGTAGCCGATCACCACTGTTTCTTTGCCGCAGCGTTTGCACATGCGTTGATCCGGCGTGCAAGGCAGAACCCGCTCCACGCGAGGAAGATTCGCAGGCAACTCCTGGCGACCCGGATGCTTGACGGATTCCTTGGTCGAGCGATGCACTGGCGCGTGCTCGCTCTCCGCCTGCTCGATCATTTCACTGACGACAGGCTCAAGCTCGAACAATTGCATTTGCGCCTGCGAAAGTTTTTCTCCGCCCGCACCATACTTCTCGATCCGCAGCAGCCGCAGGCGCTCTTCCAGCACACGAATCCGCAGCTCCGCGTACTGTAGCTTGCTCTTCAGTTGTGCGATGAGTTCCAGATCGGCTGGTGCGGAAGGAATGGAAGCTAAACTCACAATGAGTTAATGATTTACCAGAGTCGATCGAAACGTTCAAACAACCACGCAACTTATGCGGCAGCGTGTCCCTCGGGGGAAGCCTTCCGGTACCATCGCTTGTGCTTGGTTTTGGTCAGATCGATCCCGCCCAACAACAGAGAAAGCTCTTCGTGACTCAGGACGACCTTGCCCTGCGCATCCCCGGATTGCGGCCAGGTGAAACGCCCTTTCTCCAACCTCTTGGCACAGACCCAGAGTCCGCTACCATCCCAGACGAGGACCTT
>CAWCFQ010000003.1:0-4211 GCA_963794965.1 uncultured Acidobacteriaceae bacterium | reverse complement strand
CAACGCCAGCTCGCGGTAGATGTTTTCCATCATGACCACGGTGCCATCGATGACAATTCCGAAGTCAATCGCGCCGATGGAGAGCAAATTCGCGGCAACGTCGTGCGCATGGAGCACGATGAAGGCAAACAGAAGCGAGAGGGGAATGGTGAGGGCAACAATGACAGCAGCCCGGAAACTGACCAGAAAGAAAATCAGCACGACTAAAACCAGCACCATGCCGCGAAGCAGGTTCGCTTCCACCGTGTCCGTAGTCAGGTCCACCAGTTCACTGCGGTCGTAATAAGGATGAATCTTGACGTCAGGCGGCAGGATCTGGCGGTTCAGTTCCTCCGTTTTTGCCTCAACTGCTTTCAGGACGTTCTGCGTCTGCTCCCCACGCAGCATCAGAATGACGCCCTCCACGGCATCGTCATTCTTCTGGAAGCCGAATTCGCCCAGGCGTGGCGCGTGCCCGATCGTTACATCCCCTATATCACGGACTCGGATCGGCACCCCCTTGTTGGCGCCAACCACGATGTTTCCGATGTCATCCGTGTTGCGTACCAGTCCGATGCCGCGCACGTAGTAGAACTGTCCGCCCTGAGAATAGAATCCGCCGCCGGCATTCGCGTTATTGGCGGAGAGCGCCGTCACCACTTGCGGAATGGTCAGGTGATATCCGTAGATGCGGGCCGGGTCGAGCAGCACCTGGTATTGCATCACCGTTCCACCAAAGCCCGAGTCGTCGGCCACGCCGTGCACGGATCGATAGGCTCGCTCCACCACCCAATCCTCGATCGTCTTTAACTCCTGCGGTGAGCGGTCGGGACTTTCCAGCACGTAGCGATAGACCAGGCCGCTGGGGCTGAACAGAGGCGCGAGGCTCGGAGTTACTCCCGTGGGCAGGGTGGCTTGCGCGAGCCGTTCAAACACGATTTGCCGCGCAAAGTAATCGTCCGTGCTCTCCTCGAAGGTCAGGATGACATCAGAGAGACCGTAGAGCGAGATGGAACGCATCACCACCATGTGCGGAACGCCGTTCATCTCGAGTTCAAGAGGAAGCGTGACCAGCCGTTCGACCTCTTCGGCGGCATGGTCTGGCCACTGCGTGATGATTTCGACCTGCGGAGGCGAGAGGTCGGGATAGGCGTCCACGGGCATCCGCTGAAAAGAGAGGATTCCCGCGACCGTGATGAAAGCGGTCAGCATCAGTACCAGAAACCTTTGACGCAGCGCCGCTTGGACGATTCGGTGGATCATTCGGTTGTGGTGGACACTATCCTTATAGTTGCCAGAGTTGTTGTAACTTTTTTCAAAGCTTGCGCGATTCCGCTAGCGCTGCAGCGAGTTCGCAAACTGCAGGAACAAGCTGCCATTCCCGATGACCTGGTCGCCAGCTTTCAGCCCGCTGGTAATCTGCGTCTGTCCGTTCAGGCTTTCTCCGAGCGTAACTGCGCGTCTGCCAAACTGGTTCGAAGCCTGCCGCCGCATAAACAAAAGGCTGGTTCTCGCTATCGCGCAGAACAGCGGCATCCGGGAGCGCAATGGCATTGGGAATCGTGCCCGCGTTTACGGTCGCAACCACGTACATATCTTTCTTCAGCTTCTCGCCAGGATTGTTCGTCTCGATGCGCGCCTGCAGCGTACGCGTGTTCGGATCGAGCGAAGCCGCGACGTAGGAAATCCGGCCGTGGAAGACTTCAGGATAAGTGTCCGTCTGAATTGTGACCGTATCTCCAACGCGCACGTAGGGCAAATCCTTCTGATAGATATTGACCAGCACCCAGACGCTGCCGGTATCTGAAATCATGAAACATTGGGTCGTGCCTGGCTGAATGAGCTGCCCCGCGGACACATCCTGCTCGACAACCTCGCCGCTAATCGGCGCTTTCACGGGAACTTCAAAAGAAGGCGGGCCTTTCACGAGTTCGTCGGGATCGGTAATTCCCATGACTTTCAATGCGGCTTGCGCCGATGCCAGGTCGCCGCTCGCCTGCACCTCGGCCGACTGCGCCTGCTCCAGGTTTTGTTCGGCAATCGCTTTGTGCTCATACAAGTCACGGGCGCGCGCATTGGCTTTTTGTGCCAGAGCGTAGGCGTCCTTGGCCTTCAAGATAATTCGTGCGGAGTTGCGAATAATCCGGACTCGCCACGTACAACATGGGCTCGCCCTTTTGCACCTTCTGCCCGGGCACGACCACCACCCTGCTGACCGGTCCGCTCACCTGCGTGATGACGGGCGTCGTGCGAAAACTGTTGTAAGCCACGGCCCCCGTTAGCCGGAGGGTTCGAGGCAGCGTCGCGGGTTGAACCGTCAGCACCTGCACATGCGCCATCTGCTCTTGCGGGATGGTGAACAGTTCTGCATTGTCCGAACTCTTGGCGCTATTCGAATCCGCGGAGGCTTTCGACCCGGACCCTCCGCAGCCGGCAAGCACCAGCATGATCGCCGACGCGGCAGCGAGTGCAGCCAACCAGCGACAGCGATCCGGACGCGAACGTTCATGGTCGTTTCCTCATGGCAAGTTCCTCGTTCCTTCCGCTTCCTTCAATTGCTCCAGCGCCGTCATATAAGAGGCCAACGCCTGACGATAGGCCAGTTGCACAGACCGGTAGCTGCGTTCGGCATCCAGAAAATCCAAAAGACTTGCGGCGCCGCGCTTATAAGCATACTCACTGATGTCGCGCGAGTCCTGCGCCTGTTTGAGGTAGCCGGAAGTGTAAAGTTGCACCACTTCTTCGTTGCTCCGGACCGCCTCATAGGCATTGGCAACGTCGGAAAGAACCGTATCGCTGGCCGATTGCTGCTGCTCCTGTGCCTGCGTGAGCGCGTGGCCGGTGCGTGCGATCTCTCCTTGATTGCGGTTGAAGATCGGCAACTCAAAATTAGCGAAGATGGAAGCGGTGTTCTCCCCGGAAACGTGGGTGAAATCATAAGTGCCGTTGACATCGACCTTGGCGTTCGCTTTGGCCAGGAGGATCTGGCTCTGCGCGGCAGTGATCCCCAATTCAGCGGCGCGGAAGTCGGGTCGCTCCCGCAGCGCCCGCGCCTGCAAGTCTTCCAGGTTCCCTTTGAGCGGCTGATACGTCCAGATTCGCCCACCACGTCGATAGTCGGCCGGCACCGCGTTGTAGCCCAGGAACTCACGCAGGCCGACAAGTGCCTGCACCTTCGCGAGGCGGGCAGAAGAGACGTCGGTCTGAAACTGCAGAAGCTGGAGCTTGATCTTCAGATAATCGCCTTCACCGATGTATCCCGCTTTGAGTTGCGCCTCGCTGATATCGACCGTCTGCTGAAAACCTTTCAGATCCTCGAGCGCAAACTGGAGCGTCGATTCCGCCAGCAAAACGCTGACGAACTGCTGGCCCACATTGAACGCCAGGGTGCGCTCGGCGTCGGCAACCTGGGCGCGCGTGACGGCCGTCTGATCGCGGGCAGCCTGCAACCGCCGCTGCCGCTTGTGACCGCGTTCGAAAAGATATCCGATCCCGATATCGAACTGCTGAGTTTCGTTCAGATTCTCGCCGGAAAAGTCTTGCGGACTGAAAAATGGAACGAACTGGGTGTCCATCCCCAAAGTCGGATTGGGGCGCAGGTTCGCGGTGATCTCCTGGGCCTGATTCTGAAGAATCAGGGTTCGCGTGGCTTGGAGAGAATGGTTGTGCGCCAGCGCCAGATCAATGGCCTGATCAAGAGTGATCCGCGTCGTATTCTGCCCACTGCCTGCCCCCACCAGCAGGAAAAACATCGCTGCCGGTGCTAACATCCGAGAGTACCTGGAGCGCATAAGGGTTGAGATCAAAGTGCACTGACTGTGACGCAACAGATCTCGCAGGGATGCTCGAACCTAACGAGCACTACGCCAAGCTCCGTCGTCCGTACCGTCCTCCTGTATCTAAGACTGCGACTCAGGGCCAATGGATGTATTGTAATTCACAGCATTCACGATCGCGCCGTACATGGGATCCGCTACCGGGAGTGCCACAGTGTTCCCAGCGGCCACAATGCCCGCACGGTTGCTCACGTCGTGGACCAGCGCAAGAACGTCGGTTAGGAAACTACCCATTTCTAATGCCATGTGTGGAGACAAAGAAGGCCAATCTTTATGGAGTTTCCACGCGAGCAATTCTGGGCAGGTTTTCTAACGCCGCTGCCGTACAGACTCGGTGGCCACCACGCCTTCGAGGGGTCGCTAGCCCGAAGACAGACTTGACGCGGTCCACAAACG
>CAWCFQ010000002.1:0-3350 GCA_963794965.1 uncultured Acidobacteriaceae bacterium | reverse complement strand
TCAACTCTCGGTCTTCCTTTTCTCTTTCGGAGCGAGGAAGCGCTGCGTCAGCTTGTCCAGGAACGTCAAGAATGCCTTCTGATTCACACCGACCAAGAAGCTAAACAAAGAAAAGAGCACCTTTCTTTTGATTGGCGATTCTCCGGTTGGCACGTCAAAATAGATCAAGCCGGCATACAGAGCAAGCGAGCCCGCCATTCCCTGCAGTCCACTAAAGATCATTCTCATTCCGTAGAGGCCAACATCGACGGAATTGGGATACCTCAACTCGGCTGGATCGGGTTTCTCTTTCAGGGCTTCCTTCTCGTTTGCGTCTTTGTCATTCGCCAGGAACAGGTAGGCAGATAAAGTCCCGCCCAACGCCCCCCAGCAGTAAAACTCCAAGAATAGTGGCTTTTGTTCGCCGAGCCAGTAGCGAAAGTGTCCCTGCAGAGGCGACAGATTTAGCACCAGTAACAGAGCGGACCACACGAGAAACGAACACAGAACCAACCACGCAATCCAAACGTAGTTCCCTGCGTTACCACTGGTGCTCGGTGATCGGTCGGTGTCCACCATACGTTAGCTCCTACGCAAGACGATTTCGGTGACTTATATCCCGAGCAGATAGTATACTATCTTGCATCCCCACATGTACCAGCGAGCGATATAGGTGCGCGTCGGCGTGCGGGCGTCGAGTACGGAAATATCGGTTTCCACGCCGCAGACTTTACTGGGATTGGTGTGAAGTGCCTGGCTCATGCTTTTCAGCCGAGACCACCAAGCTGACGCCTTGTATTGCCAGGTAGCCTTCCCGAAGCAACGCATCCCGATGCGGCTCCACGGCCGCGTTCATCTCGTCGGTCACACGCGAGAATCCAAAGAGCCGGCATACCGCGTTCGACACCTCGGCGGGGTCCATGCCACAGGATTGTTCCACCACCATAAGAATCGCGCCGCGGATCTCCTCGGGGGCGACAAATTCGAGTTTGCGCGATGCCGCAGGCAGGTCGCTGCGGTCCCGAACGGTCGGCTGGCTCATGGCGGGGTCCCAAAGGAAGTCCTTCCGCTTCTTAAACAGCCCTCGAGAAACGCCCACACGCACAGCTTCTTCGAATGCCTGCTGAATCCGGTTCCCGAAGCGCTGGATACCGGCTCCGGTTAGAATGCGGCGTGCCGCTTCCGTCCAGTCCACGGGGCTCTCTACGTGAACCACCTGGGCGAGAACGTCCGCCAGCTGATTGCGGCTGACCAAATGCATGTCAACGTCACCGAGGCGGAGGCTAACCTGCGCACACTTGTAGGGAGCAGCCAATGGACCCTGGGAGCGGGGAGCGGCGGCGAGCGACGGTGCCACTGCCGGCTCGAACGATGGACTGGGGCCTGCTGGATGTGCCGCCGGCGGCCCGATGGTCCCTGCGGTCTCGATTGCCTGCAATACTTTGCGCAGTTCCTCGTTCGGGTTGTGGAACCAGTCCGTGGACCAAATTCGATGGATCCGCCATCCCAGTCCTTCCAATACCGCTTGGCGGAGGCGGTCTCGGTCCCTGGCGGATCGGGCACTGTGGTATCGGGCGCCATCGCATTCGATTCCTAACACATATCTTCCCGGATGAACAGGATCCACCACCGCCAAATCTAGGAAGAAGCCGGCGCTGCCAACTTGCGCATGGACCTCGTTGCCGAGGGCGGTCAATTGTCGGAGAACCTGCTCCTCGAACTCGGAGTCCGGCGCCCGCTCTGTTTGAATGGCCAAGTCCATTTGCCCTGTTTGCGCGTAGTTCAAGAATGTTTTCAGCGCGGCTACGCCCGCCGAACTCGTCTTGGAGAGATCAATATCGTCGGCGCATAGACTGGTGAATACCTCACAGCGTCTGCGCGCACGACTGATGAGCACGTTGAGCCGGCGTTCCCCTCCCATACGATTGAGGGGCCCAAAACTCATTGCCAGGTATCCCTCCGCCGTCCTGCCGTAGCCTACGCTGATAAATATCACATCGCGCTCGTCGCCTTGCACATTCTCGAGGTTCTTGACGAAGAACGGTTCGTGCGGCGGATACGAAAAGAACTCCTCGCAGGATGGGTCCTGCCGTCGCAGCAGTTCCACCTGACTCAGAATGGCATCCATCTGCGCGGCGCTGAAGGCGGCTACGCCCAATGTCTCCCGCTGCTCTTTCGAGAGTTGCAGCTGGCTTCTGGCGTGAGCCATCACCGCGGCGGCTACAGTCTTCGCCTCGACGGGGTTCGTCCGCGTTCGGCTCCGTTCGTACGGGGCGTTTTCCAGCCGGCGGTACACCAGCCCGAGCTTCTGTCGATCCCGATCGGGACTGGGGAAAACTACCAACCTGTCGTCATAGAACAGGTGGTTGGATACAGTGATCAGCGACTCGTGTCGGCTGCGATAGTGCCACCGGAGCATACGTTCATGTGCTCCCCGAGAGCAGAACAGGCCAAGGACACTTTCTATGTCGGAGGCCGTTGTTTCTTCATCTTCTGGCTCCGCGTCGTCAGAGGCGACTAGCGAATCAAAGAAGCTGGTGGGCGGTAGCTGCTTGCTGTCCCCGACAACAACCACCTGTTGACCTCGCACGATTGCCCCAAGTGCATCGACGGGCTTGACCTGACTTGCTTCGTCAAAGATGATCAAGTCAAAAGTGAGCGCGCCTGGTGGCAGATAATTTGCGATGGAAAGCGGGCTCATCATGAACACCGGCTTGATCGACTGGATCGCGTGGCCGGCCTTCAGCATCACGGTGCGGATCGGCAAGAACCTTGAGCGTTTCTCAAATTCGCGCCATAAGATTCCGATCTCGCCAGATCCACCACCCGATGGCAATGCTTGAGCCTGCTTTGCCGCCAGCAAAGCACGGTTGTACTCAAGTTGCAGCAGGTCCAGCCTGCGGAACTCCGCAACAGTATTTGCGTGCCGGACGCCATCGAAGGTGGCGAGAGCCGTTCGCTCCTTAAAAGCCCGCTCCAATAGCGCAGAGAGACGCGCTCGCTCATAGAGTGGGACTAGCAATTCGCCCGCCGGCTCCCAGCCGGTTACGACCGACGTAACGCTGCCGAGCTGTTCCTTTTCGCATTCGACCGATATCTGATTGAAGGTGACCAAGGAATGCAGCTCATCAATGCGGCTTTCCTGAGAAGTCCAACGCGACACCAGAGTTGAGAACAGCTGGCTAACAAACGGCCCGTCGGAAAACCGCGATTCGTCGATCTGGAGGCGGTCAGCCCACTCTCGGACTGCTAGCATGTAGGCTCGATGCTGACGGTCGAGCTCAGCGATACGGATGGAAGTGGTGGATCGATCAACAGTGATTCGGTCTTGCTCGACACACCACGCTGCAAGCCTCCCTTCTTGGATGCCC
>CAWCFQ010000001.1:0-23568 GCA_963794965.1 uncultured Acidobacteriaceae bacterium | reverse complement strand
AGCCGCCCATCTCGGTCTCCGTGATCTTTCGGAGGCGCTCCAGATAGTCAAGTTGCGCATCGAGCTGGTAGTCCGCGCCATAGAACCAGTAGCGCCTTTCGGTAGCACGATGGATTCCTAGCGGCCCACGAATAGCATTGCCGAATTCGTCCGGGCCGAGTTGATCCTGACGCGGAAATACCTCGATTCCTTCCGCCAGACCAGCGCCGCCCTTTACCGGCACTTTCAAGCGACGCGCCAGGTTGTAGATGTAGATCCGGCAGTGTCTTGCAAGTAATGGCTTGTCCGCGAAGATCCAGAGGTGAGCACCACGGCGGGATTTTTCGAGCGCCGCCTCCACTCCATCTTGACGCAGCTCCCATTGCAACTTCAGAAGATCCTCCAGCGCATTGTCGTAGTCGGCGTCGATTGCCACCCACTTGGAGCGCTGCGTATTCGGATTCAGCGCGTACAGGCCAGCGGTCAGCTGACCGTTCAGATGTTCGCGAATGGTCTGGAGCGACAAGCGCCGATCCTGCTTCGGACGATAGTAGTAGTGCTTCCCGTTCGCACCTGGTTTGTGAGACTGCAGGGTGTAGGCCAGGCGATTTACGAACAATGCAAAATATCTCTGTGCCATTTCCGCGCTCGCTTGGCCTACTCCTTTCATAAAAGTCCCCTCTCTAAGCTCGCCGTCACGCCATCCCAGGTTTTCCAATGGCCCTCCGGAGAAGTGCCGGATGTGCCGTCCATGAGACAAGGTTGTACTCCGTGACAAGGTCGTCGAACTCTGCCGCAGTTAGGCTGTCGTCACGTCCTTCGTCGAAGACCACAAAGTAGAAGACTTGCAGCTCGCGGTCGTACAGGTAAATCCCACCGGACGCGGGATTGTCGGGCACGGTCTGCAGCAACAAAACGCCTTTCGGCATTTCAATCCAGCGAGAAGCCACGCCCTCGCCGAGGGTGATAAAGACTTTCATCACGTGTTCGACATTGGCCTCCTTGCGCAGGCCAATGTCCTCTGCGGTAAACAACGGTTCAAAACTTACTGCTCCTCTGCTTTGAGACATCATTTGCTCCTCCTTAGTTGATCTGACTTGCGTTGATCTGACTGGCCCTGCTGTCCACGAACAGGCACGCCAGACACTGACAGACCCGAAGTGCACTCCTTCCGTCGAGTTCCGCATTTGAAACGCCGGACAAAGAACTCTGGTTATCGGCAAGTGAGGTCCCGATGTGAACCGCATGTGGACCTCGGCAACCACACATGCCGCTGATTTAGGCGACAACAAAGAAGCCGCCAACTCGCGGGAATCGAGTTCAGTGTTGCCGCGCGGACTTGCACACGAATGTTCGACGAGATGCGCCAATTGATCGTCGATGTTAAGCCGGAACGCGCGAACCAATGCACGTACGTGTGTCAATCCGCACGTCGATTCACTTGCCGATGGGGCGCACGCAAATGAACAGAAGTTAGTGCGGGACCGTGTGCAGATTTTGGGCTCAACCGAATGGCAATGGCGACCATTGGTGCCAGAGTAATGCTGAGCGTCGAAAGCACGGTCCACAAGGAGCCGCGCAAGAAACCACCGGTTGGGGCCAATGACTGGAACGGGGATCGCGCCAGCCGAGGGGAGTCCAGCCCGATAGGACTGCTGCAAAGCACCCGCATACGCACGTTCTAACAAAGTCAAATTCAGGGGGTAGTCAGAATGCAAGTCGCTGAACAGAGCCATGTTATAGCCTCCCTAAAAAGGGCATACCTACGGCGTCCAGACCGCGTAAAGACTGCGCGCAAACGGCAACGACAAGCCAAAGAGAAGGCAATACTGACGCGATTCGATTGAACCTTCATTGAAGCAGCTCCCGGAATCTGATCCCGGTGGCGTCCCCGCGGACAAAGACCCTGGTTTCAAGAAGTGTCTGCGTAAAATCCTTGGCGTTGGCAAATGCCAGCTTCTTGGTCACGGATTCCAACTCATGTACGAGATGAACCAGCACTTCCATTCCAGAGGTCAAATACAAGATGCAGGCGATTTGGCGCTCAGCCTGAAGTGCAGCCCGCACGCTTTCATATTGCTTGGAGCTCTTTAGAGTGCGCTCATATTCCAGCGCGAAACGTGCTCTGTTATCTCCAACCCACACGTCGACGATGGCGTCATAGTCCTTCTCGTAAGGGGACCGCGAAATCGTATTGAAGGAAGCGATTTCGACTTCCGATTGCCAGCTGGCAAGCTGGTTCTTGTGCGCCAAGGCGATCTGGATTGCGTTCAATTCGAGCGCATGAAAGACCTGGGAAGCGTGAGGAAGGTGCTCGGTATTCGAGTGCAAGACGTTGGTGAACTGGCCATGATGTTCGAGCAAGACAAGGCCGTCTTTGGTGATCCGATATACCGCCGAACCTGCGCAAAAGACGCCGCCACAGATGCTGACGTGACCCGCCTTAAGCAGCCGTCTGACGCGCCAGTTAAAGCTGTCTCGCGAACGATCCGAGCCGCCAAACTTCATCAACTCAAACAACTGGTTATGGCTGACGAACCGCGAGTTGCGGACCTGACGTAATAGAGGGATGTCACGTTCCGGGTTAATGACTAAGCCGCCTTTGGCGTAACGCATACGTGGTAACCTTCAGTCCAGAACTCCGTCTTCGAGCAATTGCAGGGAAGCACCGTGCCGCAGATTTGGCGCAACCCTGAGCTGCCAGATGCCGAGGGTGCTTCGGACCCAATCGCCGGCTTGCATGAGCAACAGTGCTTCCTGTCTTTCGCCGATATGGCTCACGGCGATAGGCGTCAGAGACTCTGATTTCCAGTCAGAAGCTTCGAAGCTAAGGGCACCAAACCTGTCGCTCGATACAACCAAAAGGAAGTAATCTGGCCGGCACGATTGCGCGATTTTCCGTCGAAACAACACCCGATTCCCGCCGCACGCAAAGACAAGATCGGCGCATTCAAACACCTCCCCCACAGCCCGGTTCGGGAACTGTGGGTTAAAATCTCCGATGCCGTTGAACCGGATCAAGCCAGGAATTATCCAGTAGCGCCTCATCTTGCTTCCGCAGCGCACACCCGTGGAATTGAAGTAGGCGGCATGTTTCGTGTACCGGTAACGGTCGTGCGGATCACGGCCGAACCGCGCCCACCAGTTACTGCCGAATTCGAGGATCTTGACCAACATCATTGAGGTACTCCATCAGTTCGCGATTGATGTCCTTCATGGCGCGAATGCGATCCGGCACTGGAAGCTTGGAGACATTTCCAACCCTCTCGACAATGGACGCCGGAATGTCCATCCTTTGCTGGGAGAAGTACTGGCAGAGATCGGCCAAGCGCGTGCTTTCTTCTGCGAGATCCTTTTGCTCCGCAGGCAACGAATTCAGCCGTTGTTGGTACTCGTTACGGTCGTCAAGCGGGCCCGACTCGCCGCCCTGCTCGAACTTGTCGAGAACGCCAGATTTTGGCTGCGACCGGTTCGTCTTTTCGTCTTTCGACATCTCTTTGGGAACTCCTTCTTGATTTCTGAGTACCGAGCTATACCCCTTTCAGGCTGCGGTTCCTCTGTTGCTCTTCTTGGAGCCGCCGGTCTGACTCGTTTAACTGACGACGCAATAGTTTTGCCTCATCCTGGGACCGGCCAAGCTGTTGCTCCAGCGAATTCACCTTCATGACCAGGTCTACTTCTGGTTTGAAGAGTCCGATCTGATTGGCCGGCGGTGTCGTGGTCGCTGCCCGCGCAGAGCGGCTAGGCGCTGTTGCGGCATCGCCATTCTTTGGTGTCGCTACTTGGCTGGCCGGTATGCTGGATGTCCGACTGCTAACGGTCTGTAGTGCCGGACGGTCCTGCGCCTCTCCAGGTGGCGCTTGGGAACGGAGTGCGGATTCTCTCAGCGTGGTTAACGCCTCCATCAAGCCGCGATTCCTGTTTGTGGCCTCCTCCACCTGAGCATTTGCTCGCGCGAGCGCGTGCTCGTGTTGTGCGAGCATCTCCGCCGTGGCCCATTCCCGGCAGGTTTGCACTCTGTGCTGATACACAATGATGATGAACAGGCACGCCAGCAGCCCCAAAGCAACCAAGTTCGACCAGAAGTAGCCGTTCCTCATGGTCTCTTCGATCAGCAGTTTGCGGCCCTCATCAAGACACTGTCCATAGTCTTTGTCGGCAGCATTGATGCGCTTCAGGGCGAAATCGACGAAGCCATCCTTTTGCCTTGGAGACTGCGCTTGAGCGGCAGGATCGAAGCCAGAACGGCGCGCCTGGGCGAAGCAAAGCGATGGCAGCATGGCCAAGAAGAGGCCGGCAACCACAATGCGGTATGGACGGCTCACATCCATGTCAAACGGCCAGTGCGCGCGGCCAAGCGGCCATTGCGACGAACAACTTCGGGGTCTTTGAAGCGCAGGTTTGCGCCCTCGACGTGAGAAACTGCGTGGAGCCTGGGATAAATTCTCGGCTCAAGTCCCGGGAACCGGTATTGGCGCGGCACTCGGACATGCAGATGGGAATGGAGTGTCCCGAGCCGGTTGTCGGTCATCAGGATCTCCATCTGGCCGACGGGCAGGTTCTTGATGTGCTCGTCCTGCGCCCGGGTGTCTTTGATGTCGGTTTCACTGCCGAATCCGACGGGCTCGTACTTGTCCTCGAACACTCCGGTGCGCTGGACGGTCAAGGTGCGCCGCTTCTGCGGAACGCGCGCCGATGCCTTCAAGAAATACTGCGCCGTTTCCTCATCTTTGGTGCGCAATAGCATGTTGGTATTCGGCGCCGAGGACACGTCATCTCTGAAGCCGCGGCCCACAGTCAGAAGCTGCGGTAGCGCCTGCAGGGCGAACAGGAACGCAGTGTTGGTGCCGCGCGCCGTCTGCAGGATCTGGGCAAAGTTCGAATAAGCAAAGGGCGCAAACTCGTCCAGAATGACGCTGACCATCGGCCGGTTCTCGCGGCGGCGCTCCTGCTCGTTTTCGTAACGCTTGCCAATCATCAATTGCATGTTCTGCAGCAGCATCCGGCCAAGGGCCGTGACCGCTTTTGAGTTCTTGTTGGTATTTAGCGAAACGAACAGAATCAGTTCCTGGTCAATGACTTCGTCGAGCGACAGCATCTCATCGTAGGCGCCTGTAATGACCGAAAGTTCGTCCTGGAGAAAAGTCATCAGCTGGTTTAATAGGCCCTGGATCTTGGTGATTCGCTCGCGGTCTTGCAGGGACTGCAGTAACATCTTCGCCGACATGTCGAAGTTCAGGCGGCGCTGATTACTGACGCCCTCAAGCGTCTGAACTCTGGCGCGGGCAATGGCAATCTGTTCCCGTTGGACCACCGGGTCAAGCGCCATCACCATCACGTCGTAGAAGTTGTAGCGCTTGCCGGTATATGTCAGAACGCGCGAGATGTCGGTTAGATAGTTGCCCTGATGGCCGCGGAAGAAATCTTCCTCCTGATCGAACGATTCGAACACGAGATTTGAATGCTCTTCGTACAGTCCAGCGTCACTGAAGAAGGGGTTATAGCGCACTGAGATTTCTGGCCGCGATGGGCTGAGCACTCTCAACTGGTGCATCCGGCCCGCGGCTTCGATGGCCGGCAGAAGATCGGAGAGAAACTCCTGGTCTCCCTTGCCATCAAAGATCAACATGGGAATGCGGTGCTGGTCTTCGGCAGGTCCGAGCCCTCGGAACAGGTCCTGGGTAATGATGTTTTTGAGAAGCGTGGTCTTGCCGGAACCAGTTGCGCCGAGCACGACCGACTGCATCACCCGCGTCGCGTCCGGCCACAACCAAGGCTTACCATGGACGTCGTAGCCCAGCACGATCGCGTTCTGTGCGTACGCGGTCTCGACGGCCTCGCGGTCTTTGGCTTGGCTTATAAATAAAGGAGGATGAGGCCAGTTTGCCTCCCGCCGGCCCCGCAGAGTGAGCAGATACCAGGCGAGGGCGATGCCAGCAACCAAGGCAAAGAATGTATAGAGACACCCTTCCAGCAATTGCACCGAGCGCACGTGAAAACGGTTTACCAGGATGTAAGAGCCGCCGGCAAGCAAGATGACTGCAACGATGGCCAGGGCAACGGCAATGCTCTCTTCCTGGTTACGATGGAAGGCGCGGCGGCCCAACCGATATTCATTTTCTGCAGTCATGATTGAACAAAACTGAGGAGCAAGAACGTGCCTAAGGCAAGCGCAAGAACCAAGGTTAGAAGGAGCAAAATCGGATTTACTCGGAAACGGCCGTGCTCGTCTCGTGGCTTCAGAGGGTCCTCCGCGAGTCTCAGCAATGCATCACAAAATCGCTCCTTCGGGTTCTGCATATAGCAGTCAATCAGGCGATCATGCATCTCGCCGAGTTGTGCATTCGCTTTCATCTCAGAGCACGACGGTCGCTTTTACCCCATCGCCAAACACCAACTGCACGACTGCCGGTGATTTCAAACCCTGCCGAATGGAAACCACTCCTTGTGTGGTCTCTCCCGGGTGAAGATCGTCAGCCTCAGCTTCGGCGTGAGTGACAGGCAGGGCGAGTTCCTGCGTACCGCCTAGCTCTTCGAGCATGGCCCGGTCGAGTTGGGTGTGGGCGAGGCTGGCCAACGAAATGGGTGAGTCGTCTGCCTGTAGTTGGTACGCCCCTGGCGTATTTACGCGATAGAAAAGATTGCTGTTGTTCTCAATCGTGTAATGGATATAGACAGTGCTCGGCGTGCGAAACACCTGTTCCACGCGCACGCTCACCTGGTTCTTCGCGGCGCGTGCGCGAGTGTGTTTAATCTCCTCGGCCCCCAGGAACGCGCGGCTCAGCACCACGTCAGCAGACTGATTTGTCTCGGGTTCCACGGCGGGCTTTGGAGGCGGGGCGGGAGCTGGCGGTGCGCTATCGATCGCAAAATTCATGTTCTTTACTTCTTGGGTGATTTCAAGCTCATAAGCAAAGCGCCGGGAAGCCGTCCAAACGAACAGATCTGTCGCCGCCCCTGATTTCACGGGCTTGACGAAAACCTTGTTCGACTCTCGCTCGATCTGAAAGTCCGAACTGCCCGCGGCCGCCATCGTGACCGGCTCGTGAAATTCCAGAACCGTCAGGTGGTTCAGGGCGGTCGCAACGTGCACGACGGCGTTCGGGTTCGGAGTGCCCGACTGCTGGCACAATGCCGCGATAGCACAGAGGCTATATATAAGGATGAGCGAAACAGATCTTTTCATAATTCCTTCTTAGGCCCTGAGCGGAATCCGAAAGGATTCCGCTCAAAGCGGTTGCTCCCTCACATGACCCAGGGCACATCACTCGCATCCTCATCGCTGAAGGTGCTGGGAAGAAACTCCACAGCTTCATCGACAATGGCAGCCGGTATTGCGCGATCGGCTGCGATGTCTGTTTCAGCGCAAGATTCGCTTGAAGGTTGTGCTTGGGCCTGCTCGGGTTTGTCGTCGTCGAGGAGGACCTTTCCATCCCTGTACTTGAACAAGAATGTGTGTTTCTGTCCTCCTCCCTTGAGTGGATCAACCAGGAAAGTTCGGCCGGAAGAGTCGGTACGAACGAGTCCCTCGTAAAGCCTGGGGATGTGCACGCGAACCGGCTTTCCTCCCGTGCGCTCCGCCAGCTTCACGATCAGTTCCTGAGGAAAGGCAAGAAAGAGAATCGAGCCGCTTGAGCGCTCACCGTTACACACCACGCGGTTCAGCGCCTGCAGCCAGCCCATGCGGTTCTCTGCCTTGTTCTGCGCCCAGATGCGGATGTAGGCCAAGACGGCCTTCATCTCATATTTGCCACGTTCCTCGTCACAACGGCATGTGCCGCGTGCCTGGTTCATGGCGAACAATTTCTGTCGCCGCAGTTCCTTGTCGGAACTCTGACGTACCGTGTCCCACTCGGCCTTTGTCTTCTCCAGTTGTTGTTTGAGTTGTTCTCGCCTCTCGGCGATCTTGCCGACCATCGCGGCATAGACCCGATTGATGAAACGGCAGTCTTCCAGCATCTCGCGGGTGACCTGTTCGCCCACCACGAGCGCTTTGAATGCCTCAATCGGGGCCTTGTTGATCAGCAAATCCTCGATCTGCTTGCGAACATGGTTATAGAGGTGGCCGACGCGGTCGGTCTTCTCCACCTCCAGATGGAGTGGTAAATCAGAGCACCGGCGTTCGTTTTTGTAACGGAGCCAGGGCGCCTGACGTATCTGCTGGCGTATTTCGGCGACCAGCTTGAGATCGGGCTGGACTTGCCACTTGAGGCTGTCGAGCGCGTTCTGGAGTTCTTTGGCCAATTGCGCAGCCAGTTCTTCCTGACCCACTGCGCGGCACGAGGTCATCAAGTCGGTGATCGAGCCGATGTGATTTCCTCGGGCCTTCATGGCCACGTGCTCCAGATTGAACCAGGGGTCGCGGGCCTTGTTGGCCTTGTTTTTCCCCTGTTGCTGTCCGAGGCCTCGGGAGAACCGGTCTCTTACAAACCGCGGGAACCGATCCTCTTCGACCACGCAAATCCAGTCGAAATCAAAGTCGCCTCCGTTCTTTTTTGCCGTCTCGGAATGGAGAACATAGGTGCCCTCGAATCGCAGTTGCTGCGTGACCAAGTCACGAAGCTCTGTTTCGATCAGAGCGCACTCCTGGCGGCAAAGATCCTTATCGAGCTGCGCGATGATCTCCTCGTCCGAGAGGTTTACGAAGGGGAGAAGGTCGTCAACCATGCGTATGGGGTAGCGGACACACAGGCCCCGTTTCGAAGCCAGTGCGACGATGGCCTTGTGCTCGGCAATCCAATCGGATCCGCAAAACACTTCGCCATCTTTAAGGAACAGATAGCCGTCGTCCATCAAAGCAAATGCGGGAAGGCGGAAACCCCCTCCGGTCGCTGCCTTGAACGCCCAGCGCGCAAGCAGTTTGTTGAGTTGATTGTTGACGTAAGGATGACGGACGATTTCGCCGCTGGCATCGGCCAAGAGCAGTCCCTCAACGACCCGGAATTCTTCGCTGGTGTTCTGCTCAAGTCCATCCGGCAAAGACTTATCCGGATGGTGCCCGAGGACTTCGAGAAGATCCTCGTAGCGGCCTTCGCCTACCGCCTCACTCAGCTTGGCCACCTGCTTCATTGCCTGTGGTAAAATTTCCAGCTGAATTGAGTCTTCAGGTGCATGTTCTACGAGCGTGTAGCTGGACTCAAACTCGAGCTGGCGGGAGACTTCGCGAATGCCTACCACGGTATCACCGCGAAATCTTCTGCCCGGCCCGAAGATCGAATACATTACCGCTGGTATCTTCAGCCCTGGTTTGACCGCGCTCTCCGGCAGAACAAAATCCGCTTCCAGCGCGTCGGCAACATCATCCTCCATGATTTTGAATGCGCCTTTCGCCTGGATATCGGCGAAGGCCATGCGGAACTGATAGAAGCGCCCTTCCGCAAGACGTTTCCGGACAATTTCCCGCTTCGCGTCCTCAAGAAGAGCCGAATGTTGATGCCGGTCCAGGTTTTCGTCGCCTGTCTTTCCTTGCCGCTCGCGGCGAAGGCGTTCAATCTGGACCGAGAGGATTTCGCGGTCATGCTTTTCTTTGAGACGCTGGAACACCGACCGCCTGATCCAGCCACGGCAGTCATTGGTTCCCAGCTTCCGATCGGGGACGACGAGCACATGTGCCTCGGGTTCCTCCATCATCACCTTGCAGGGCGAGACGAGGATCCCGAAATAGACAATCGCCGCTTGCGGCCAATGCTGAAACCGCTCGGCGATAACCCGGCTGTGCTCCTGGTCGACAAAGTAGAACTTGCCCTTCTTTGCAGAGCCGCTTGCCCCAACCAATTTGTAGTGAACCCCATTCCAAACGAGCCGGGCGAGGGCGTTCTCGACCTGTGATTCTTCGTAATCGTCGAGAGGCTCAGTCGGCACGTTCACACTCGCCACCTTGATTCCGGGGTAGAGCACGCTGAGCAGCGTGTTCTGGAGTGGGTCAAGATCGTGCAACCGCGGAGTGACCCGTCCGTTGCGGTCGATCTCCAGGTTCTGGAGCTGATCGGCCGGGATTCTGTAGTTCTTCGTCTTGGTATTGTTCGTCATTTTTTTATTCTCCTTAACTGTTTGTTCCGGGAGGCCCGGAAAGAGTTAAGGAGTTTGCGTGACCGCAAGCTTTCTCGCTCTTGCCTGACCCCCATTTCGGGTTCGCTGGGCCAGGCCTTCAAGTGAAAAAAAGCCTCGGTCAGCACATTTCCCCACACAAAGCCGCGGGGCGCTCAAAGGACCAACATCAACGCTTGGTCATCTGAGAACTCTTTGTGCTGATCCTTCTTTTAACTAGCTTGCCGGTTTCTGGACGACAGCCTGTTTCACAATCACAGGATTGCCGCCGCCATTTACTTCCGGCACAGATTTCCAGACCCCTACCGTGAAAAATGTCTGCCCACTTTTCAAGGCTTCGATCAGTGCTTCACCCTCATTCGCCATCTCCTGGCCCAACTCCGGCTTTGCCGGAGAAGACCCTGATTTGGGAAGAAAGTAGCGAAGATTTGGGTCACTGCCATTACGGTGTCTACGACGTGTATTTGCGCCACCGACGCTTCTGCTCGCCGGTTCCGCAGAATTGTTTGGTACGTTGGTTTCCATGTTTCCAACTCCTTCCGTTCGCGTCATTGCGTACTGTTGAGGCCGACTTGCTGCAGCACCCAGTCGCGCTTTTCGCCTTCGATCGCGCGCTCCCAATACTCTCCAACCAACAAACCGCCGGGATTCTGCTCTGACCGCCTCTCGACTAGCAGCCTTACGTGAAATTCGCTGACCACCTTGTCGATGGTTTCGTTGTGTTCGTGAATGTGATGGACTTCTTTGACCCCGAATGCCGTATAGGTGAGCGGATCTTCCTTGGAGGCTTCAAGCGAGCGCATCTGAAAGTCCGAGGTCGTCTGATCGTCTTCGATCTTTCCAATGAAGTCATCCTTCTGCATGCCGGCGTACGCCGTGCGGCGCAGATTGGCAGTCATCATGTTCAAACTGTCGGCCCAGTTACGGCTCACATTCGTCGGCGAAAAGTTCAGATAACGTTCCAGGAACAGGCGCACGAATGCCCGCTTCTCAAACTCGGTCGGCTCCGATCCCGGGCCTTGCGTCACCGAAATACCCGGTTTCGTCACACCCAGAACCGTTGCCAGTCCGTTCTCATCTACACGAATGACTGTGGGCGGCTGTAGGCGGACATAGGCGGCGAAGGCGAGCGCCAAGATCGCCGTAGGCACGCACAAGAATGCCAGCACCATGGCGCGGTTGGCGTACGCGCGCAACACTCCGTCATGCTCGTAATAGCGGCTGTAGCGGAGCTTTTCCGGTGCATCGGTTTCTTTAGACGGGTTTTTCTTTTTCAACCACATATTCGCGCACCTTCTTCGTGTTCAACGACAATCAATGACGCCGGCCAAACAAACGGCCGAAAAACCTTCCGATATAAAAGAAGATCAGGGTCGTGATGCTGTACGGCCGGAACTTCGTCCCTTTCGGCTCCCAGATCGGTGGCTGCCTCCACATAGAAACCTCCTCCGCCAGATCTAATTGTTCTCGGCATTGTTCCTTCCCGCAGCTCTTCCGAGCGCCCTCCCCACGTTAAAACTGACGACTTGGGTTACCGAATGGGGTCGATAGCTGGACCCATGTCGGCCTGCTGCTGCCCGATACGGCAGCAGCGACATCTCGGTTACCAGAGCTTTCGTTGTGGCCTGTGGCCGTCGGCATAGCTGGGCTGCTGTTGCTGTTCATCGCGCTCGCAACTCCCGAGCGAATGAAATCGGGCATCGAAGGAGCAGGCGGCGGTGTTGACGAGGCCAGAGTTATAGCCGTGGACGAAGCGCCCACACCGCCCGAGGCCGTAGCGCCCGTCGAAGCCGAACTGGCTCCTGCCGCAAAGCCGCTGACTCCAGCCAGGGCGGCGCCGGCCGCAACCCCGCCAGCTCTCACCAGCGCAAAGGCTGTTGACCCGACATCACCGGAGATGATCCTTTTGGCAATGAAGGGAATTAACGCGATGGCCAGGGCGTAAAAGATGCTGACCAGCCCTAGGATGATCGAGTCCCCCGCCCCCTTCAGAAAACCAAGGAACCCGTTGCCGAGGATGTTGTTCACTTGGTTGACCTGAATGGCGGTGATGAGCGCGCCGAACACGGCGTAGAGAATTCCCCAGGCATTCCAGATCATCACGTTGACGGCATACGACTTCCCCATCTGGCCGACCCCCGGGATGGGAATGAGCGCGAGCACCAACGGGCCGACCACGTAGAGGATTGCGCCAAACAAGGTGTAGAAAAAGCAGAACACGATCATCGCGAGGGCATAGAGAAGGTAAGCAACTACGAGCAGGACCACCGTGATAGTGCTCGCTGCATCGCCCGTGATGATGTCCGTGAGCGTCAAGGAAGGGTTGTTTGCGAACTGCTGTTGGAGCTGTCCCATCCAGCTCTGGAACATGTCGCCTGCACCGGAACTGCTGCCGATGGAATTTGCGATCGTGTTAAAGGAGCCGTTGACGCCGCGAAACACGGTTGCCCAGTTGGAAACGATCATGGCAACGACCAGATACTTGATTGCCGTTCCCGCCAGCGCCTGCAGATCGCCTCCACGAAACGCCGCTTGATAGAGGCCGATCAGGAAGCCAATCAGCAGGATCGCGAATGCGATGTTCGTGACCGTCGAGATGATCGCGGTGCCGTCGATCCCGGCTAGCGCCGTGTTCAGAAGTTGCTGAAAATAAAACACGGCTACTGGACCCCCGGTTGCAAGACCTGGTTGCCCGTAGTGTGAAGCGTTGACGCATGAGAAGCGCTGAACTTGAGCTGACCGCTCGAGTTCGCCAACTCGATCGAGCGCACTCGTACCAGTTCTGCCATCGCGGATTGCGTGTATGCGTTGGCCCTCACCAGCCATGCCGCGGTCTCGGCTTCCAAAATCGTGGAACTGCCGGGCGCGGCAGTTTGCAATTGCTGATTGATCTGTTCGGCTGCCTGAAGCTCCAGGTTGGCCAGGGCATCGATCTCGACCGCCTTTTTCATGGCAGCTTGTGCTTCCGCGTCGGTCATATCGACCATGTTCCGGACCGGCTGGGGCGCGTTCGCCGGCGGCATCACGGTCCCATACAGAGCGGAGTAGTTGCTTGTGATTTGCGGCATTGCGCCCGGATTGCCTGAGAGCAGGCTTTGTTCGAGCAGTTGCGGTGTGCGCAGGGTCGCACTAGTTATCGGCAACTGGAAGAGTTGACGCATTTGAGCGAACTGTCCCTGGAACTGAACAGCCATGTTCCTGGCTTGAGTAATCGCGGCTAGAGGAAACACCACCTGTTGCTCGAAGTTTGCCGAGTCTTGTTGGTTCTGCTGAATGGAGCCCAGCGGCTTCGCTACGACACCCTTCAGCAGGCCCGAGATCGTGTTAAGCCCGACGGACATCATGGCGCAGCAAGGATCAAGTCCAAGCTGGCTGCGAGCCTTGCTGGGGAGCAGCGCAACTGCAATGGCCAGACCGCATACCGCGACCACTGCATTCCGGACGAACTTCCAAAGACGAGAGAGCATAGGTCGATTCATTTTCGAACTCCTTAGGGATGAGCTAGAACTTGCTGGATCTGGTTGAAAAGATTCTGCGTGGTTGTGGCGCTGTGCTTGAGCGTCGCATTCTGGTGCGCCAGTTTCGTTGCTTCCTGGCGCAGTTGAGCGGCAAGCATTTTCGCCAGCTGCGCCTGAGTCACAAGATCGGCGACGCGGGCCTGGGCAGTGACCATAGACGCCGACCCAGGAGCCGCAGTCATCGCCTGCTGTTCGAGAGAATCGGCGAGAGTTAGCATCCCCTGAGTCGTTTGGTCGGAGACCATGGAAGTCTTCAGCGAATCCATGGCCATTGCATCGTCGATGTCCATGAGGTTGCGCTGCCCCGGCTGGGCAATTCCAGCCAGCGCAACCGGCTGGTAGACCTGCGTGTACAGCGAGGGAATCTGGCCGATGGACCCCGACTGGGCGCCTCGGAACATCGACTCCAGCTGCATGGGAAGAGCAAGGGTCGCGCTGTTGTTCTTGAGGCCTTCAATCTGGGACATCAGGCCGGTGTAGTGCGCCCGCGTTGCACTGACAAACGATCTCGTCTGGTTGATCAGGGCCAAAGGCCAGATGATCTGCTGGCGAAAATTGTTGACCTGCGGCACTCACCTTCCGCATTTCGCTCAACGCTCCGCCAATCGGGCCCTGGAGGGTGCTGGTGATGGTGTGAAAGAGGGACAGAATGTCGCCGATTCCGTCAGCCCGCGTGGTCGAGGGAATCAAGCACAAGGTGATCACTGCCACGAACAGCCATCGCCTGCTGCGGCTGAATCTGTGTTGAAAGTTGCGAAGGAGCTCCAAAGTTTTCATCTTCATATGCGTGTACCTCTTGCGACTTCTCCTGAGATTTCTTCCGGAAGTGGATCGACATCGGCCAGCCCTGCCGGGAACCTTTCGGCCAGCTCGCGATAGGCTTCAATCAAAGGCGCGGCTTTCCGCTGCTCCAGCCACCACGACCGATACACACGTTCCCGCGCATAGGTCGTCATGATCCAGTAGTCGACCGTCGTCGGTGACATGCGGATCGTGTGCGTGGTGTCGGCTTTCTCGCCAATCACGATGAGCGCGTCGGCGCTCTTACCCTTGATGGGAGCGCTGAAATGCTTGATCTGGTTCAAAGCGGTCTCGTTCAGGTGCAGGTGCTCCCGCAGGGCGGTCATGTCTCCCGGTTGCTGGCCGATGATCTTGGTGGTCGAGTTCTTTACGATGCCCGCCCCGTGCGGCCTGGGCTTCGATTCCGTCCCCACAAAATCTTCCGCCGTTTGGCTCATTCCCCAGACGCTGGCGTTACGTTTGCGCGCCGTACGAAACAGTTGGACCACTTCGGGCGCCAGCACCGGAGAATCCAGCAGGAACCAGCACTCATCAAGAACCGTGATGCTCCGTCTGCCCGCCTTGCCTGCTGCCCGTTGCGCGGTGGCGTGAGCAATGAGAAGGCTCATTGCCGTTTCCAGCCGCCGGTCATCGCTCAATTGCTCCACGTTGAAGAACAACCAGGGATTGTCGAGTGAGATCGTTGTGGGACGGTCGAACAGCTTCGAATACACTCCCTTTTCGCCGGTCCAGCTGCGCAGCTTGATCGCCGCCAGGTGGGCTTCGTCCATCACGCGTTGGTTCTTTTCCTCGTCACGCCACTGTGAGAGTTCGTCGCGAAGGTCGGAGAATGTTGGAATGGGAGTCGAGGGCCGGATTGCCGCCCTCTTATAAGTCCGAAGAATGGCCTCCGTGATGAGGTTGTCAAGAAGTTGCGTGTCTTCGGCCCCGCCCTCACCGAGCATGTGGCGCGTCAGATTTTTCAGAAACGCGACCTGATCCTTGCTCGGCTCTTTTTCTCCTTCCGGTAAATCCCAGGGATTGATCGTTTGGTCACTATCGAGCGACATGGTGATCATCCGCCCGCCCATCAACTCAACCAGTGGACGATACGAATCGCCACGCTCAAGAATCGAAATCAGCGGGTTGCTCCTGGCGGCCATGAGCAGAAACTGCTGCACCATGACGGTCTTTCCGCCGCCTGTCTTGGAGCGCATCTGAAAGTCCGAGGTCGTCTGATCGTCTTCGATCTTTCCAATGAAGTCATCTTTCTGCATGCCGGTGTATGCCGTGCGGCGCAGATTGGCAGTCATCATGTTCAAACTGTCGGCCCAGTTACGGCTCACATTCGTCGGCGAAAAATTCAGATAACGTTCCAGGAACAGGCGCACGAATGCCCGCTTCTCAAACTCGGTCGGCTCCGATCCCGGGCCTTGCGTCACCGATATACCCGGTTTCGTCACACCCAGAACCGTTGCCAGTCCGTTCTCATCTACACGAATGACTGTGGGCGGCTGTAGGCGGACATAGGCGGCGAAGGCGAGCGCCAAGATCGCCGTAGGCACGCACAAGAATGCCAGCACCATGGCGCGGTTGGCGTACGCGCGCAACACTCCGTCATGCTCGTAATAGCGGCTGTAGCGGAGCTTTTCCGGTGCATCGGTTTCTTTAGACGGGTTTTTCTTTTTCAACCACATATTCGCGCACCTTCTTCGTGTTCAACGACAATCAATGACGCCGGCCAAACAAACGGCCGAAAAACCTTCCGATATAAAAGAAGATCAGGGTCGTGATGCTGTACGGCCGGAACTTCGTCCCTTTCGGTTCCCAGATCGGTGGCTGCCTCCACATAGAAACCTCCTCCGCCAGATCTAATTGTTCTCGGCATTGTTCCGTCCAGCAGCTCTTCCGAGTGCTCTCCCCACGTTAAAACTGACGACTTGGGTGACCGAATGGGGTCGATAGCTGGACCCATGCCGGCTTGTTCTACCCGATACGGCAGCAGCGACATCTCGGTTACCAGAGCTTTCGTTGTGGCCTGTGGCCGTCGGCATAGCTGGGCTGCTGTTGCTGTTCATCGCGCTCGCAACACCCGAGCGAATGAAATCGGGTATCGAAGGAGCAGGCGGCGGTGTTGACGAGGCCAGAGTTATAGCCGTGGACGAAGCGCCCACACCGCCCGAGGCCGTAGCGCCCGTCGAAGCCGAACTGGCTCCTGCCGCAAAGCCGCTGACTCCAGCCAGGGCGGCGCCGGCCGCAACCCCGCCAGCTCTCACCAGCGCAAAGGCTGTTGACCCGACATCACCGGAGATGATCCTTTTGGCAATGAAGGGAATTAACGCGATGGCTAGGGCGTAAAAGATGCTGACCAGCCCTAGGATGATCGAGTCCCCCGCCCCCTTCAGAAAACCAAGGAACCCGTTGCCGAGGATGTTGTTCACTTGGTTGACCTGAATGGCGGTGATGAGCGCGCCGAACACGGCGTAGAGAATTCCCCAGGCATTCCAGATCATCACGTTGACGGCATACGACTTCCCCATCTGGCCGACCCCCGGGATGGGAATGAGCGCGAGCACCAACGGGCCGACCACGTAGAGGATTGCGCCAAACAAGGTGTAGAAAAAGCAGAACACGATCATCGCGAGGGCATAGAGAAGGTAAGCAACTACGAGCAGGACCACCGTGATAGTGCTCGCTGCATCGCCCGTGATGATGTCCGTGAGCGTCAAGGAAGGGTTGTTTGCGAACTGCTGTTGGAGCTGTCCCATCCAGCTCTGGAACATGTCGCCTGCACCCGAACTGCTGCCGATGGAATTTGCGATCGCGTTAAAGGAGCCGTTGACGCCGCGAAACACGGTTGCCCAGTTGGAAACGATCATGGCAACGACCAGATATTTGATCGCCGTTCCCGCCAGCGCCTGCAGATCGCCTCCACGAAACGCCGCTTGATAGAGGCCGATCAGGAAGCCAATCAGCAGGATCGCGAATGCGATGTTCGTGACCGTCGAGATGATCGCGGTGCCGTCGATCCCGGCTAGCGCCGTGTTCAGAAGTTGCTGAAAATAAAACACGGCTACTGGACCCCCGGTTGCAAGACCTGGTTGCCCGTAGTGTGAAGGGTTGACGCGTGAGAAGCGCTGAACTTGAGCTGACCGCTCGAGTTCGCCAATTCGATTGAGCGTACTCGTACCAGTTCTGCCATCGCGGATTGCGTGTATGCATTCGCCCTCACCAGCCACGCCGCGGTCTCGGCTTCCAAAATGGTGGAACTGCCCGGCGCGGCAGTTTGCAATTGCTGATTGATCTGTTCAGCTGCCTGAAGCTCCAGGTTGGCCAGGGCATCGATCTCGACCGCCTTTTTCATGGCAGCTTGTGCTTCCGCGTCGGTCATATCGACCATGTTCCGGACTAGCTGGGGCGCGTTCGCCGGCGGCATCACGTTTCCATACAGAGCGGAGTAGTTGCTTGTGATTTGCGGCATTGCGCCCGGATTGCCTGAGAGCAGGCTTTGTTCCAGCAGTTGCGGTGTGCGCAGGGTCGCACTAGTTATCGGCAACTGGAAGAGTTGACGCATTTGAGCGAACTGTCCCTGGAACTGAACAGCCATGTTCCTGGCTTGAGTAATCGCGGCTAGAGGAAACACCACCTGTTGCTCGAAGTTTGCCGAGTCTTGTTGGTTCTGCTGAATGGAGCCCAGCGGCTTCGCTACGACACCCTTCAGCAGGCCCGAGATCGTGTTAAGCCCGACGGACATCATGGCGCAGCAAGGATCAAGTCCAAGCTGGCTGCGAGCCTTGCTGGGGAGCAGCGCAACTGCAATGGTCAGACCGCATACCGCGACCACTGCATTCCGAACGAACTTCCAAAGACGAGAGAGCATAGGTCGATTCATTTTCGAACTCCTTAGGGATGAGCTAGAACTTGCTGGATCTGGTTGAAAAGATTCTGCGTGGTTGTGGCGCTGTGCTTGAGCGTCGCATTCTGGTGCGCCAGTTTCGTTGCTTCCTGGCGCAGTTGAGCGGCAAGCATTTTCGCCAGCTGCGCCTGAGTCACAAGATCGGCGACGCGGGCCTGGGCAGTGACCATGGACGCCGACCCAGGAGCCGCAGTCGCCGCCTGCTGTTCGAGGGAATCGGCGAGGGTTAGCATCCCCTGAGTCGTTTGGTCGGAGACGATGGCAGTCTTCAGCGAATCCATGGCCATCGCATCGTCAATGTCCATGAGGTTGCGCTGCCCCGGCTGGGCAATTCCAGCCAGCGCAACCGGCTGGTAGACCTGCGCGTACAGCGAGGGAATCTGGCCGATGGAGCCCGACTGGGCGCCTCGGAACATCGACTCCAACTGCATGGGAAGAGCAAGGGTCGCGCTGTTGTTCTTGAGGCCTTCAATCTGGGACATCAGGCCGGTGTAGTGCGCCCGCGTTGCACTGACAAACGATCTCGTCTGGTTGATCAGGGCCAAAGGCCAGATGATCTTCTGGCGGAAATTGTTCACCTCGGCACTCACCTTCCGCATTTCGTTCAACGCTCCGCCTATGGGACCCTGGAGGGTGCTGGTGATGGTATGAAAGAGGGACAGAATGTCTCCGATTCCGTCAGCTCGCGTGGTCGACGGGATCAAGCACAGGGCGACTACGGCCACGAACAACGATCGCCTGCTGTGGCTGAGTCTGTGTTGAAGGTTGCGAAGGAGTTCCAAAGTTTTCATCTTCATATGCGTGTGCCTCTTGCGACTTCTCCTGAGATTTCTTCTGGAAGTGGATCGACATCGGCCAGCCCTGCCGGGAACCTCTCGGCCAAGGCACGATAGGCCTCAATCAAAGGCGCGGCTTTCCTCTGCTCCAGCCACCACGACCGATACACACGTTCCCGCGCATAGGTCGTCATGATCCAGTAGTCGACCGTCGTCGGTGACATGCGGATCGTGTGCGTGGTGTCGGCTTTCTCGCCGATTACGATGAGCGCGTCGGCGCTCTTACCCTTGATGGGAGCGCTGAAATGCTTGATCTGGTTCAAAGCCGTCTCGTTCAGGTGCAGGTGCTCCCGCAGGGCGGTCATGTCTCCCGGCTGCTGGCCGATGATCTTGGTTGTAGAGTTCTTTACGATGCCCGCGCCGTGCGGCCTGGGCTTCGATTCCGTCCCTACAAAATCTTCCGCTGTTTGGCTCATTCCCCACACGCTGGCGTTACGTTTGCGCGCCGTACGAAACAGTTGGACCACTTCGGGCGCCAGCACCGGAGAATCAAGCAGGAACCAGCACTCATCAAGAACCGTGATGCTCCGTCTGCCCGCCTTGCCTGCTGCCCGTTGCGCGGTGGCGTGGGCGATGAGAAGGCTCATTGCGGTTTCCAGCCGGCGGTCATCGCTCAATTGCTCCACGTTGAAGAACAACCAGGGATTGTCGAGTGAGATCGTTGTAGGCCGGTCGAACAGCTTTGAATACACTCCCTTTTCGCCGGTCCAGCTGCGCAGCTTGATCGCCGCCAGGTGGGCTTCGTCCATCACGCGTTGGTTCTTTTCCTCGTCACGCCACTGTGAGAGTTCGTCGCGAAGGTCGGAGAATGTTGGAATGGGAGTCGAGGGCCGGATTGCCGCCCTCTTATAAGTCCGAAGAATGGCCTCTGTGACGAGGTTGTCAAGAAGTTGCGTGTCTTCGGCCCCGCCCTCACCGAGCATATGGCGCGTCAGATTTTTCAGAAACGCGACCTGATCCTTGCTCGGCTCTTTTTCTCCTTCCGGTAAATCCCAGGGATTGATCGTTTGGTCACTATCGAGCGACATGGTGATCATCCGTCCACCCATCAACTCAACCAGTTGACGATACGAATCGCCACGCTCAAGGATCGAAATCAGCGGGTTGCTCCTGGCGGCCATGAGCAGAAACTGCTGCACCATTACGGTCTTTCCGCCGCCTGTCTTGGCCATCACCAGCATGTTCGCGTCGCTCAAGCCGGGGTCAAACGGCGAGAAGGGAATGAGCTGGCGGTAGGGAGTTTCAAGCAGGAACAGTGGTGACCGCGGTGTTCCGCGCCAAGGTGTCTCTACTGGCACAAGATCCGCCGCATTGGAGGTGAGCAAGTCTTGGTCTCGCTTGTCGGGCTCCGCCATTGCCGGAAGTGAACTAAAAAACAGGCGCTTCTTAGCCAACGACTCAGCCACAGCCTTGGCGCCGTTCATGCGGGAAATCGCGTAGAGAAGTTGTTGGCGCCGGTTGTCGATGGTTCGCTCTGATTGCTCCAGTTCCGCAGTCGTTATCGCTGGGCGTGAAGTGCGCGTTCCGATGACCAGGCTCAGCTTGGCCGTTTTAACCGAACTCGAGATGATGTCCTGTTGCACCCTGACCAGTTGGGACTCGGCAACCTGGGCTTCTACGTTGGTCCGAAATCCTCCGTTCGAGTCCCGCTGCACAGCCTGCATCTTGCGCAATCGGCTCTTGTAGCCTTTGAGCACTTTCGCTTGATCGGGAATGGTGATCTGCGCAGTAATAATGAGTGGGAAATCAAGACGGACCAACTCTCTCAGGATTCCGGGAAAAGTAGCGTCCGGGAGCTCTTTCAGACTTACAAAGGAATAGAGGATTCCACCGACATTCAGATAAGAGTCCGTCTCATCGGCGATGCTTGTGTCAACGATCTGCTCCCGGGCGCTCCTGTATTCCAGTTGCTCGTCACCCCGCCTGTATGGCCGATGATCCGTAAACAATGGATTGAGAGCTCGTTTTGCCTCAAGAAACAGATCCTCGTCGGTCAGCCGGCGCGCGCCGAGTTCCGCAGCTTCGAGCGTCGTTTCGAGGCCACGCAGCAGACTCTCGAATTCCGCAAGAAGCTGTCGATGCTCCTGCGCGCTGCGCTCGATGCATTTGCGAGCCGATAAGCTGAAGGGATTGCCTGTCGGCTTGAGCGGCTTACCGGCAATACGGCGATGAAGGACCGGGTCCCAGATGAAGTAAACGTGTAAGAGAGGCCGCATGTAGTGGCCGTTCTCCTCTTTCATTCGCCATCGATCGACGCGCAGCTCATCGAGTGCAATCACCTCTGCCCGTTCCGATTGCTGCGCTTCGCCATAACGTTCAAGCAGGTCTCCTAGGTCCTCCACTACTTCGTAGCGGAACTGCACTCTCATGCTCTGTTCCGGCAGAGAGCGCAGGAGAGCCTCCAGCATCAACTTCCCCCGGTCTCGGCCTTCGTCGCTCGCGAAATACGATGCCAAACCCTTCAACTCGTATCCCGCGACAAAGGCGCCGTTGGTGCGAACCACAACGTTGTCCAGGTAGTCGCGGACCGGGAGTTGCTCGCACAGTGCTGGATCGTGGAGTTTTCGCTCGTGTTGTTCAAGCGCTAGCGGCACTGCTAGTCCTCCCTCAGATACGCCGACCGGATTTCGCGGTCGCGTGCTATCGCGCAGTAGGCATGCGGTTTCGTGTACCAGAAAGCCAGATCACGGACGTAGCCTCGCGGTTTGCCATACTTAAAGGCCATCAGTAGCGGCACCAACAGTAGCGGCACGCCATATTGGAGGACGATGCTCATGGGCATTCCCGCGACCTCACCTCCCACGAAGTGACCGACCACGTTCATGATGGCTGCCGCGCCAAGCACGATGAACAGGTCCTCCAATTCCAGAAGCATGAATGTCACTCGCGTCTGCAAATTGCGATTCACGGGTGTCACCTGCAATGGCATCGCCTAACTCCTTCCTAGCGCACTCCTGCGGTTCCGTGTTGAATCCAGAATTCTCCTAAGCGCAACAATCCCGACAGTCCGAAACAGCACATCGCTGCGACCAGGTTGCGCACCCAGGCCTCGCCAATCGTCATCCGTTCCAACAACCCTGCGAAGTGCACCGCCGCAAGCACTACCTGGCCGGCCCCGTACAGTGGCAGCAGAACATTTCCAACCCAGTTCACAAGTGTCAGGACCGAGATCCAATAGCGGTCGGGGTTGTTCCAGGATGCTTGGTTGCTGAAGGACTCCATGGCACGCAAGAGCCCGGAGCACATCAGAGAAGCCAGTGCTGCGTAACCGAGATGTGAGTACGGGTGCGCCTTGCTGAAGCGGTAAATCGCGGCAGCGGCGAACAAACCGGCCATGGTCGGCATGATGACGTTGCCCAGCCAGTTCGTCAGGTTGAGCAAACCGTTTGAAAGATTCACAGGATCACCTCCAATCCTCATCAGCCAGCCATGGCCTGGACCAGCTTCCAAATGGCCGAAACACTTAAGAACGCAAGACCCGATCCGACCAGCGGCATGAATGGCCGATGGCGCGCGTAATTGAAGATCGCTCCCACAATCGCCAATCCTGCTGCTTCCGGCAGGATCGTCCCGGCGAGAAAATTCCAGGCCGCGGTCAGCATGTCCGTGGTTGCGAACTCTGACCCGCTGTTCCAACTCTGAAAAAGCTGGACTGTGCCGGACGCAGACAGCAGAAAAATGGCAGAGACGATGGACCCGAGCGGGCTGTACCCCTCGGCCGCATCGAGCGCCGCTTTCAGCACGCAGAAAGCCGCGAGCACGGGAGCCAACCGGGCAACCACGACGTTCGAAACAAAACCGCTGAAGGCCGTCTGCAAGCTCGCGACCCACGAACTGCTGATGCCTCCGCCTTGCGCAGGCATGGCGATACCCTGCGCCGCAAACCACGAGAGCAACTGCGGAAGCGTCAAGAGAATTACCGACCACAGGGCCCATCGCTGGAACCTTCCGCCCGCCTGGAAGTTCACACCGCCTTCCTGCCGCAATGCGATTCCAGCAAGCACCATCGTGCAGATGGCGGCCGGAACTGCCATGTCGAATAGCAGTGTCAACAGATCGACGATGATTTGGGGCAGCGTCATGGCCTGAGCACTCCGCAGTGAGCGTTCCTACTGCACGCCCGCCGTACCGTTCTGGATCCAGAACTCGATCAGGCGAGTGAGGCCGGAGATCACCAGCAGTCCGGCCGCTGTTACCGCCCATCGCGCGACACCGCGCCCTTGGGAATAAGAGACGACTGCCATGACCACCGCCAGAGCCGCACCGACAGGAGAGATCACATTGCCGACCCAGTTCACGAGATTGAGAACTGTTCCTTCGGGTTGGGCCGCAGTTTGACCCTGAACAGCCTGCCCTGTGGCAGGCTGCGTTCCCAGGTTCTGGGCATGAGACACCAGCGGATACAACTGGAATGAACAAATCGCCAGCACATAGACGAGGGCAAGGCGAAGGCGGGTGTTTCTCCAATCTGACAATCTCATATGCTCCTCTT